>NZ_JABSUY020000004.1:0-8697 GCF_013284355.2 Brevibacillus sp. M2.1A | reverse complement strand
TTAACCAAACTCAAGTTAAAGTTGTTTTCAACAAAGAAGTTGACAAAACTTCCGCTGAGACTGAAGGCAACTACAAGGTAAATGATACTGCATTGGTAGAAGGAACAACTACTGGTCAAGCAAAAGCAGCTTTGGAAGCAGACAAAAAGTCCGTTGTTATCACTTTTGCTGACAAAAAACCTAACAACACAGCTTTCACTTTCCAAGTTGATGGTGTAACTGATGTTGAAGGTAACAAAGTAACAAGTGAAGTTCAAACTATTACTGTAACTGATACTGTAGCACCAACAATCACTGAAACTAAATTTGCTGCTAGCGGTGACTTGACTATTACTTTCTCTGAGCCACTTGCAGCTGCACAACAACCGATTGTTCGTGTAAACAACACTCCAGTTGCACATACTCCAGTTGTTGCAGGTGATACGGTAGTAACTGTACCAGCTGCTAACTTGCCAGCAATCGCTGGTGGCGCAACTGCAACTGTATTTGTTTCCAGTGCACAAGATACAGCTCTGAACACAATGGCTGTATACAATGGCACTGTTGTAAAAGCAGTTGATACTACTAAACCTGCTATTACTTCTGTGACTCAAACTGGTCAAAACACAGTTAAAGTTGTATTGAGCGAAGAACTTGCGGGCGGTGCTTCTGCACTGGAACCAGCAGATCTCAAGATTCTGATGGGTTCTACCGTTTATACTGATGGTGCTGCTGGTACAGCAGTAACTGTTACTCCAGATGCTAATGATACCACAAACAAAACTTATGATGTATCCTTTAACCTTGGTGGAGCTGGTGCACCTAACTACGGTCTCTATGCTTCCAACACAGCTGCAACTGCACAAGTTACTTTGATTGTTGATGCTAATGCAATTAAAGATGCTTACAACAATGGTAACGATGCGTATACACAAGCAATCACCTTCAACCGTGATGCTCAAGGTCCTCGTTTCGTTTCTTCTAAAGTAGCAGACGACAAACAAACTATCGAATTGACTTTCGATGAAGATTTCCAAGGACTTGATGCAAACGTAGATGAGACTAAACTCCTTATCACAAATGCTGAAGGTGTTCGTTTCGATGCTATCGCAGCAACTACTGTTGCTAAAGCTGGTTCTCCTAAAGTATTGCTGGTTGATTTCGTAGCTGGTGCTGCTGAAATCGAAAACGGTACTTACACAGTACAAATCGGAGCAGGTGCAGTAAAAGATGCTCTTGGTAACTTGAGTGCAGCAGCTACTACTACAGTAACTGTAGGAAATGCAACTGATACTGTAAAACCAACTGCTACTCTGGATACTGAAACTACCACTGATGCAGCAGTAACTGGTGTTAACAAGTTTGTTGTAGACTTTAGCGAAGAAGTAGGAGCTTCTGCTCTTGATCTGGCTAACTACAAACTCGATGGTGTTGCACTGGATAGCACAAAAGCTAGCATCTACTTCAATAGCTCCGCTAAAAATAGCGTAACTATCGAACTGAAAGCTGAAACTGTAGCGTTCGGTGCTCAAGCTGGTACTCCAGCAACTCTGACTGTAAGCAATGTAGCTGATAAAGCTGGCAATGTTATGGAAAAAGCTGCTGATTTCGGAGTTAATATCGCTGACAACACAGCTGCTGTTCTGCAAACTGTTCAAGTTCTGGGTAACGACATCGTTCTTACTTTCAACGAGAACATTGACAGCACAACTGCAACAGCAATCGACGATCCAACTAAACTCTCTGCTGAGTTCGAAATCTTGGTAGGATCCGATGCATTGACTTTGGGTACTTTGGGTACTAACGGTACAGGTGGTACAGAAGGAGATGCAGCAGTATCTCTAGTAGCTGGTAACGCTAAACAAGTGAAAATCTCACTGACTCCTCAAGTTAACGGTACTGGTTACGATGGTCAAGTTTCTTCTAACTGGGATCCAACTAAAACAATCACAGTTAAAACTACTGGCGAAACTCTGAAAGATGCAAATGGATACGGAGTTAAAGCTGACGTAACTGCTCATAACTAATCGAACAGTTAAGAAAATACCCCATACGCAGAAATGTGTACGGGGTATTTTTCTGGCCGTTTGAAAAAATTATGTAAAAAGATGAAAATGGTGGAAGGTTAACTGAAAGCTTATAACTTTTTCAATCAGATAACACATTCTTTTTAAAGGATTTAAATAACCAAACTACGGATATACTAAAGGTGTTACCCGCATATTTCGGCTACTCTTTTTGTATAAGTATGCTGACATTCATGGTGGTGTTTTGAAACAAATGGTTTTAACCCAAGCAGTAGATATTTTCCTGCAATACTTGTTCTCCATTAGCCGGAGTGAACAAACGATAACGGGGTATAAAAAGGATTTGACCTACTTTACCCGTTTTCTGGAGAGCAAATACAACTGTGAGCCTTACGTCGATGAAGTAACTGCAACGGATATCGAAGATTTTCTTTTATATCTGAAATCAGAGCGTTCCTATGCTCCTGCCAGTAGACAACGTAACCTTCATACTTTTCGTTCATTCTTTGCTTATGCACATAAAAAAGAATGGGTTCCTCGCAATATTGCGTTATCCGTCGAGAAAATTAAGGTGCAGCAAAAGGAAAGAACATACTTGGAAGAAGAAGAAGTAAACGATTTAGTTAACGCCATCGACCACTCCCTAATTAGACTAGTGGTTATGGTCCTCTTCTTGACTGGTATGCGCATATCAGAATGCCTGAACCTAACTTTAGATGATGTGAAGTGGGATCAACAGGTGATTCACGTAGTGGCCGGTAAGGGAAACAAGGATCGATTTATTCCAATCTCTCCCCGTTTACTACCCACGCTGAAAGAATACGTATTGCATCATCGACCTGATTCAGATTCGAATCGATTTTTTTGTACCAAGAAAAGCGGTAAACTATCACCGGTATACGTCAATCGAGAAATTACAGAAGCAGTCAAACGATTAGGCTGGAGTAAGAAAGTGACAGCTCATATCCTCCGCCACAGCTTTGCAAGTCAACTAGTAAAAAAGGATGTTAATCTGGTTCAAATACAAAAACTTCTAGGACATTCATCTTTGAACGTAACCAGTGTTTATACACACACCAATTTAGATCAGCTGCGAGATGCGATCAACCACTTGTAGGTGAGTGTATAAAATATCCAAACACTTTAAAAGAGAGATATATAGGAGTGTAGAGAGTGGATATACGTACAGAGAAAAAACCAATCTATGACGAGCGTGTCAATGAGATATTGCGCGGCATGGTTGAGGGAAAAACGAGAGATGAGCTAGCGAAGGAATTGGGACATAAGAATTACAAGACATTAGATATATACATGCGTCGCAAGAATTTTATGTGGGATCGTTATAAACAAGCCTACGTACCAATACATACAAGTACTGAGAAGTGGGATCCAAGCAAGGATTTAATGAAGTCTTCGATGGAGTCGACGATTCTCTCGCTCTTTCAGAAAGAAGGAGCAGATGCGAAGACGATTGCCAAACGTATGGGCTTTCAGGATCATCGGGAGCTGGCAACATATATGAGGGCAAAAGGATACAAGTGGTGTTCTGATACGAAGAACTATGTGAAGGAATATGGGAAACTGACCGATAAGGAAATAGTCCACAAGGAAGCAGAATCGGATATCCCGCTGGAAGAACTTGAGGAGCCTTTTGTAGCGTCTAGATCTGCTCTTACGGCTTCGAACCAGATGGATCAGTATCTTTCCCTACTTGAGCTTTTGGAGCGTAACAGGGGCCGTCTAATCGATCTAATCGTTCCTGGCTCGGAATCAGGTAAAGTTCCTCGATATGCTGTACCTGGAGTCTTTGTTACGAAATCCGTTCATATGACAAATACACTCGATCAAATGGTTCGCGAATACAGTAAGGAAAAAAATATTAGTCAGAGAGATATATTCGCTGTTGCATTGATTGAGTTTTTCAAGCGATATGGGTATGAGAGAGAAATTAGTACGTTGATTGGGAAAGTGTAAGTCAAATCGCCTTCTAATCCCTGTGATTTGCTACGGGATAGGAAGGCTTTTTATTTTTATATCATAATGGAATAGCGTATTGCTACGGGAGAGGCATTGGACCTAAAGTACTCAAGGGAGTTGGGCACTCATTTCGCTTACCTTGTTAACGAAAGAAAGAGCCTGCCTCTGTGAGGCAGACTCTTGTGAAGCATTAAGGATTTAAAAGCTTCTGATTGAAAACTAATTACTGGTAACTGTAATTGTAATATTTTGGTCTGCTACTGTTTTCGTAGACGTAAATGTTACCTTCGCGCCAGAAACCGTGATATTTTGACGGAATATCCCTTTTCCATTGTTGAGTGCTTGAAAAGCAGATGCAATTTTGTCTGCAATTTCAGCAGATGTTTCTGTACCTTGAAGGGTAACAGTCGCCGTCTCATTCAAATAGTTTCCATCTGTAAAGTTAACACTCAAATCCTTCGAGCCAGAACCAGCCTCAGTAATTTCAAGTTCATTCACCTCAGCTACTCCGCCTGTACCAGCAACTCCCTTTCTCCATTCTGAACCTACTCCAGTGACACCCGTCGCGTCTAGATCTTCTAACGTGATGGTAATATCTTTGTCTGCCTCTTGTGTTGGTTCGTTAATATAAATAGTCATACCACTTCCTGTAATATTATAATCCGCTTTTAATTCTTGATAAATCGCATCATATAGCTGGAAAAAGATCGTTGAAGCACTGTCATTCATGTTCACCGATTGAACAATGTCTTTTCGAATCTGACCATCATCAAATACTACCTGAATCCTTCCGTCTTTACTTGCACCTGTTAAAATTTCCAACTGATTCGTCTCTTCTCTACCACCGGTTGGTGCCATACCTTTTACTACTTCCTTCGCATTCCAGACAATCTCGCTATTCTCGTCTTATCCCGTTTGAAATTTGGGGTTATAACGAGCCTACACCGTACGGGCGACTTTCATCGCATACGGCGTTCCATCAGCGAAGAAGGGAATGTTACGTCTTACAATGGGCATCTTCATCCTATCAAATGCTTCTCACAAAATTCTCACAAACGTAATCGTCTTAAGGAGCTATACTGGCAGTGGCCTTAAAGCAGGATGAAACGCAAAAAAGGACTGCAGAAATGATCTCTCTGCAATCCTTTTTGGAAATTGTTCATTTGTAGACTTGAGAAACTACAACGCCCATTGTAAGTTCTCGTATCCTTCTTATCCACTGACTGGGTTCCTTCGCTCCGGCCAGTTTTCTCCTCCCCGCCTGTGTTACCACTACGGGTACAAACGGCAAGCCATCTACACTACTACGAACCCGCTGCCATCTTATCAGCCTCACTGGTGCTATCCCACCTCTTCTGATAAGACTTCAAACGTTCCACCTTGTCTATCCCTTGTTTTGCTGACCTTAGGTCCCCACTATACAATCCGAGAAAAACAGGTTTAACAGCCTGAATTATTCCTGTTTCGTCTGTACGATCTCGCGTACAGCGACTGTTGTTAAACCCCTAGCGCTTCATTACCTAACAACAGCTATCTCGTATTGGGTCACCATGGATTCGTCGCCTGACCATAGCCAACTTTTAAGGAGCCCCGCCTTGCCTCTAAGCAAGTACGACTTCACCTGACTTCACGGGAGCAATTGGTATAGGACTGCTTTCCGTGCAGGAGGATTAGGCACATGAGTCATAGGCTGTTCTCATGGATTGGAGTTGCACCAATCTATTTGACAAGATAGTTAGAGAAAACCCCTAGACCGCTATGAAAGTTGTCTAGGGGTCGTTCTCCACTTCTTTCACTCAATTAATGAGTTTATGAAGTAACGTTTCGTGATTTTATTAAAGAGTTACCAATTTAGCAATTGCTTCGGTGACAGCAGTTACTTGAGCATCAACTTCAGCTTGAGTTGCATCTGCTTTGTTCAGTGCTTCTTCTGCATTAGCAATCACAGTTGCCAAGTTAGCAGCTGTCCAAGACTCAGGAGTGTAGTCAGCTTCTTTCTTAGCTTTAGCCTCTCCAACTTTTGTAGTCAAAGTTGCTTTGTCTGCTACTACTGGAGTTTTTTCTACAAGTTTTGCAACTGCTTCGCTGACAGCAGTTACTTGAGCATCAACTTCAGCCTGAGTTGCATCTGCTTTGTTCAGTACTGATTCTGCATTAGCAATCACAGTTGCCAAGTTAGCAGCTGTCCAAGACTCAGGAGTGTAGTCAGCTTCTTTCTTAGCTTTAGCCTCTCCAACTTTTGTAGTCAAAGTTGCTTTGTCTGCTACTACCGGAGGAGTATTTACCTTGTCTACTTCAGTTTGAACTTGAGCAAGTGTCAGGTCAGAACCTTTTGTTACTTTTGCTGCTGCAATAGCTGCTTTATAATCAGCAAGTTTCGCTTCAACTGCGCCGATTACACCAGCTTTAGTCAAGTCAGCAAATACAAATGTTCCGCTGTTGATTGCATTCAGTGCTTTTGCCGTATCACTCAACACTTCAACTACAAATGCATCTGAAGATACTGCAGCAAAATCGCTTGCATAGTTACCGATAGCATCAGTAATTACGATATTGTTGAGCAACTCAACAGTTACTGCACCGTCAATGCTGATATCACTGAAAGTGATTTCCAGCTTGTTGTCTTGTACTTTATCAATGGAGTATTTAGCTGTTGGAATACGGCTACCATCAGTGTTTTTAATGACCAATGCTTGTTTAACAGCCGCATCATCACCTGCTACCACTTCATCGAACTCTAAAGTGATCATATCCTTAGCATCATCTGTCAGCAGTTTTCCTTTTGCTGGTACTACCAGAGCTGGTTTTACTTTATCAACCAGATCAGCGGAAGTTCCTGCATCAGTTGCGATTGCGCCTTCAAATACAAAGGCACCTTTATCTGCTTTAAGCTTAACAGTCGCAGTACCGTCGCTTGTAGCATTTGGTTTCAGCTCTTTGCTCAATGTCAGTTCAACAGATTTTTTATCTGTTGCCAGATTTACACTGGTAACTTGCGCTTCAAGAGTGTTACCTACTACAACAGTTACTTTGTTTGGATCTACAGCAGTAAACAAGTGACCTGCTTCAGCGGAGACTTTAACCTTATTTTTCGCTACCAATTGAACGGCATTTTCCTGAATTGCATCATTAAATGCAACAGAAGGATTATATGCTCCGTAGATACCAGACAAGCTAGAGAGGTTTTGGTTCAATTGTCCTGATTTCAAAGTATTTCCGGCAACATCTTTCACTGCCAATACTTTTAGACTTCCAAATTGCTCTGGTGATGCTTCTGCTTTATTGAAAGTAATCACTACTGATTTACCATCAGTAGAAGGTGTAACAGTTGCAGCACTAATATCAGAAAGTGGTTTGTCACCTAACAGATAGTTTGCTTTATTTGCTAGTGTTGCAATATCCATTGATTCATTAAAGATAATAGTGATTTTGCTATCAAAAGAATCGCCATCAGAAATGATATTATCACCAATTTCAACTTGCCATTTAGCACTTATCATTTCTGGAGCTTGTTTATCTGCCAAGGTAATAGCAAATGTAGCTTCGCCTAGTTTGTTTTCACGGATAGACTTATCTACGATGTTATTTTCTTTTACTACTTTAACACTGTATACTCCGGACTTGTTCAGAGCATCATTAATTTGGATAACAAAAGTCTTATCACTCGCTTGGTTGTCAATGGATTTTACCACTACATCCGTAATTCCACCATTGACTACCTTGCCATCTTTATCCAGAAGCAGGAAGTCACTCTTATCTACATTCTTCACAGCTTTAGAGAATGTAATCTCAACATTGTTGCTGCTATCTACAGTATGACCAGCTACTGTTGGAGAAGTAACATCGTCAATAGCTGTAAATTTAAATGTCTTTTCTTCTTTCACTTCATTGCCGTAGTTGTCTTTGATGTTATTGTAAGCGAGTTCCGCTTGTACAACTGCAGCAAGATCAAGTGGAGTTTGCAGAGTCATCTCATAAACAGTTGAGCTCTTTTTATTTACAACTGTAACATCATTGTTTTGTTTTCCTGGAACTTTAACATACAAGGCTTGGTTACCAGCATGAACTGTGGACTCATCTACAACTTCGCTAAAGGTAACCTTAATTGTGTTAGCATTAACTACTTCTACTCCAGTAACTGCTGGAGGAGTTGTATCAGCGCCAAGAGTTACATCAAACTCTTTTGCTTCAAGTGGCAAGCCCGCAAAGTCTTTCAAGTTAGAAACTTTAACTTTGTGAGCACCTACAGTAACTGGATTTCCTAAAGTAATAGTAACTTTTCCATCATTAGCTTGTTTAACGTCAGAAGCAAATACGTTAATGCCATCAATTTGTACTAAATCAGTAAGAACACCGCTTTGAGTTGGGATATCTACTGGCTCAGAGAATTGTAGTTCAAGAGTTTTTGGAGAAGTTAGAACAGCAGACTTGGCTACTGGAACTTCAGTATCAAGAGTCTTTACGGTAGCTTCATGAGTAACTGTTGCAGTTCCTTCAGCAGCTTTCAGACCATCAACTGTCAACTTATAAGTTTTACCTTGGTCAAATTTACCATTGTTAGAAACAAGCAGGTACAATGTTTTACCATCTTCAGAAAGTACACGGTCGATGGACTTAGGTGCTGTTCCATCAAACAGTTTAACTTTTGTTGATTGTTCCGCTTCTTTTTCATCAACAGCTTTATTGAACTTAATTGCAATAGTTCTAAGGTTAT
>NZ_JABSUY020000002.1:0-92961 GCF_013284355.2 Brevibacillus sp. M2.1A | reverse complement strand
TAGCACTAACCCTTACAATAATTTCTAATTGTTCACCAATTCCAGCAAATCACGTCTTACCAGTATTTTCATAGTGTCCATGTTACCCATCATTTGTAGAAAAAAGGAATATGGATGTAGCTGATTGCTAAGTAATGGAAATCCCTACAATATGGAAGTGTAGTTTTACCTTTGGAAGTTGATGTTTTGAAAAAATAGCAAAATAAAACTGGTAAAAATAAAAAGAACCATTCTATTAACGAATGGCCCTCTAAACTAAGTAGTAAAAGCTTATCCTACCAAGGATAAGCTTTTTGTTTTTGTTGGTACGAAAAATACATATACAAAAATGTAAAAAATTTCTATAATCAACAACGATGTTATCAATTATAAAGTCATGGAGGTAAACGAAATGATTGAAAAGGACAGAAGCATTAGTTTCAATTCAATAGTTTCAAAATTTTTCATTTTTATTGTTACACTTGCACTGGTCGTTCCATTCTCGCTAAACGAACCGGTGGTAGCCTTTTCTAAAGGCAATAAAAGCGATATGGAAATCGCGATAGTAGAAACAGAAAAATACCACCAGACGGCAATGCTCGTGTTTGCAAGTAATGCCGGAGATGACGTAACCGATCAAATCATCCGTATAATAGAAGGGACTGAAAAAAATCCATTTGTCCAAGTCAGGGTACATCAGATTGAAGGCATGGGTGGCGGCAATAAACCATCCGAGTATTTGCAGATAAAAGATTCAGGAAGAATAAAACTCGTTCAAGTCAATCATACAAATCAGACAGTATATGAGCATGTGCACCTGATGTTCACAGTAGGCACATCAAGTACATCCAAGCGCATAGACGTATCTATTCCATCCCAACCTGTTGCAGACGAAAAAACAAATATGGAAATGGCCATAGCAGAAAGTGAGAAGTACCACAAAACAGCAACGATCACGGATGCAACTAAGATAGGAGAAGATGTGACTGATCAGATTATCCGCATGATACAAGGTAACGAAAAGAATCCGATCGTAGGTATTAAGGTACAACAAATAGAAGGGGCGGGCGGAGGGAACAAACCCTCGGAATATTTTCAAGTAGATGAATCGGGAAGAGTTACAGTAATGAAGATGAATACAACAGCATACCCCGTTACAGAGCATGTGCATGTGTGGTTTACCGTTGATAATGCTACTGCAGGATTACGAATTGATGTGACTATGAATCCAACAACACAAGGAAATTAGCAAATCAGAAAGAGCCCGTCGCATTCGTGATAGGCTCTTGTTTTTGAAAGCAAAAAAGAACCAACTGCACAAGACAGTTGGCCAAAAAGAAATTCCCCAAGTTATTTGTTTAGACCCTTACATTTTATCAATAATAAACAACGTTGTAAACTTTAACTCATTATGGAAATGTTATACACAAAATCTCTGACATCTCGATAGCATAAAAATTTTTTCTTCATTAGATATGCAACGAAGACACGGTGAGCGCTCAAAGGTGTTGGCACGGTATAGACGGACTAAGAAACGGTCCTTGAGGCTGCGAGCAAACCAGGCTCTCCGTTTTTGTCCCACCGCCCATCCTTCCATTCCTTGACATCCCCTGCTGCGTACGGGTATCCTAACATAACTAACAGTACGAATAGGGCAATGAAAAGGTTGCAAAAGCCGTTTGTTTTCTGCTTGGAATGCCAAGTTTTCTATGTTGCAAAAGGATGTCACTATGCTATAGTGGATGACGAATGTAACTATATATAGATGTAGAGAAAAGTTGGGAGCGACGATATGTTATCCTTCTTGAAAAATTTAATGGGGAATAAACCAACAACCAACGAGGTAAGAGAGCAGGTGCAGGAGGAATCAATCCTTTCCGCTGCTGATACCGAACAGTCACATCAGAAAGAACAACAGGTACAGGTTGAATCAACTGGCGTCACAACAACACTCTCTCTGCATGAATCTTGGGAGAGTCAGCTGAGTGCGCAAGAGAAATACTCGCTCTCCTTTATGGCTCAGGAACTGGAACCGTTGCAGCCAGGAAATATCTCCTTGGCAGGGACTTCACTCGTTCCGCATGATGACGGGATTGAAGTGGTAGCCTTCGTCCGGAACAGCACGGACCGTCCAATCAGCCTAAATGAGATGACACTGGTGGTACTGTTTGGGGATCAGGAGTTGTTTACTCGCCAATCCTTTGATTTGAGTGAGCTCGGAGAAATTCCGCCGCGTTCCGCAAGACCGTGGTCGTTTGTATTTGCCAGAGAGCACTTTTTACAAGTTGAAGTTCTTCTCGTGAATTGGAAGATTGCCTTTGAAATGGCGCAGAAGAAGATGGTCCTTCCACAGCAGCTGGAGTTGGAGGAATCCTGGATTAAGGCGCTGACTGATGAACAAAAAACGTCCTTAATTGAATTGGCGAAGAACCTCCCCGCTCTAAAAGAGGGAGAAGTAAATATACAGAGTGTGCAGATTCGTAGAACCGAAAGTGGTGCTCTGAATGCGATGCTTTTGATTCGCAATGGCTCTACACAGTCGCTGTCCTTCGAAACGTTGCCGCTGGCGCTGTATGATGCAAGCGGAGATAAAGTGGCAGAGGGTCTGTTTGAACTAGGAAGCCTGACTGTAAATGCCAATACGAGCAAGCCATGGCTGTTTATTTTCCCGCCTGAGAGCATTCAAAAGGAAGAGCTTGACTTGTCCCGTTGGAAAGTGAGCGTTCCCCAAGGAGCCTAATGCAAGAGAGCAAATTTGCATGGGTCAGTCAAAAAAGTTTATCATGATGAGAGAGCTTCGTTCGTGTTCGGACGTGTGAGGAGGTAGTCTATGTTTTCCTTTATGAAGAATTTATTAGGTAAGGATCAACAGGATCTGAAAAAAGATATTCAAGAAGAGTCTGCCATCGATGTTGCTGAATTGAAAAACACCGAGGTCGAAATGGAGAGCAACGAGCAACAGGAAGAGTCTGTAGGTGGGGTAGAAAAAATCCGTACGGAATTGTCTCTGAGCCCGATTTGGGAGAGCGAGCTGGATTCCGAGAAAAAGTATACGCTTCGCTTTTTGCAAGAAGAATTGCCTGAGATGCGTAAAGGCATGATTAGCGTAACGGGATTCAGTATGATTCCCCAGCCAAACGGCATGACGGTAGCGATGTTCTTCCGTAACTCCACGAATAAGCCAGTGCGGATTAAAAACGTTGGGTTAGCGATTTATCTTGATGATAAGGCGTTTGCAAGGATCAAGGTGGATTTGTCTGATATGGGCGCAATTCCGCCTCATACCAGCCGTCCGTGGGAAGTATTGTTCCCGGAAGAAAGCTATCTGCATGAAAACTTCATCTTTAAACGCTGGAAAGTGGTTATGAAGGCGGGGAGAAATTCGCATGTATGGCCTCGTAATCTGGAGCTCGATCCCGAAATGGAAAAGCGCATGACCGATCGCCAAAAGGATCGTCTGGAAGCGTTGACGCAGTCTTTGCCAGTGATTCCGATTAATACGGTACAGGTTACTGGTTTTGACATCGGTATGACAAAGGAAGGACATTTGGTAGCAGCGATGCTCTTCCGCAATGGGATGGCTCACGAATACCGTCCAGATGAAATCAAGCTGACAATTGCTGATGCAAATGGTGATCTGGTAGCAACAGGTGTACTGGACGCAAGCAGCATTAATGTGAAGCCGGGCCACAGCCGTCCGTGGATGATTGTATTCCCGCCAAATTTAGTGAAAAAGCCTGATGCCGACCTGAAAAGATGGACGCTTGAGGTAGAATAGAGCGCAATACTTTTGAGGTGTGGGAAAGAGGAGGTTGACTTATGAGTTGGTTATTGGAAAATTGGTTTGGTTCCAAGGAGAGCCTGGAACAAGTACGCGAAGATATTCATGAGAATCTTCATAGAGAGTTTTACTTGGGTGTATCTGGATTGGAGAATCCGCAACAATCTGCGAACCGTGTGGAATCCAAGGAATTGTTTTTGGTGCTGAACGGTCCGTGGGATGATCAATTGGACGAAGCGGAGCATGAGCTCTTGCAATACGCGCATGATGAAATGCCCCCGGTTGTTCGTAACGAATTAGGTATCATTCCTTTCTTCACACAGGTTACCAATGATGGTTACTTGGTTCTTACCTACGTTCGCAATGCGACTGACCGCAGCATTTTGCTGCAAAAGCTTCCGTTGTCTTTGGTGACGGAGGATGGAGAGGAAGTCGCGAGAAAGACTTTTGATCTGATTACATCTGGTCCAGTGATGGAAATGTCCAGCCGTCCGATGGAATTCATGTTCCGCTGGGATGAGTTCGACCGTATTCCTGAAAAAGAGGTCCCTCTAAAGCTGACCTATATCAAGCCGAAAAAGCACGAAGTAGAAGAGAACCAAAACTTTAATTTGGGTCTGAGTGCAGATGAGTCCAAGCAATACATGCAGCAGGCAGCAGAGAAGGCTCCGATTGTAGAGGGCGAAGTAGATTTGCAAGTTCTCGACATCAAGCCAGGTGAAGATAACGGCCTGAAAGTCATCGTTGCTTTCCGCAACGGCCTGGCAAAACGTCTGGAGTTTACCGAAGTGCCGATTATCGTTCATGATAAGGATGGCGATACCGTTGCACGTGTACACTTCACCTTGGAAAACATGAAGGTAGAAGCAAATAGCCATCGTGTATGGGCATTTGATATTCCGTTCTCCTCCATTAAAAAGGAAGAGGTAAATCTGGCGGAACTGACTGCTTTTATTCCAAAAGCTCAGCAAAGAAAAAAAGAAAAAGCTCAGGTAGCACCTGAAGTGGAAGACAATAAAGGTTTGTTACAGTAAGGAGAAAACCCTTTTTGCCCATGGTGAAAAGGGTTTTGTACTGTTATAACGTTCCAAATATTGGCTAATCAGGGTTGCGTGTCTCCCTTTTCATCCGCTATGCTAGGACGAGAAGATAAATACCTGAATTCCTTTTAGACTGCTGATTTTGCAGGGGAGAGAAGGAAGGACTGTTTTACATGAAAAAATCAGTGAACATGACAGTAGCGACTGCGATAAGTGTCGCGCTAATGATGGCAAACCACCAAACAATTTATGCTGCAGCACCACCAGCATCGAATGACTACTATTTGAGTAACCAGCTTCACTTGAATCAGATTAGAGCTCAGCAAGCCTGGTCAGTCGTAAATAGTAATGAACAGATTATCATCGCGGTGCTCGACTCTGGTGCAGATTATAAGCATCCTGATTTGAAGGACAACCTTCTGCCGGGTGTGAATCTGGTCAATCCCGGGAGATCGGCCCAGGACGATAACGGACATGGAACAGAAGTAACGGGTGTACTGGCTGCCAGTGGGAATAACAGCATTGGTGTATCCGGTGTCTTGTGGAATGCGAAGATTTTGCCGATTAAAGTTTTGGCCAAAAATGGAGATACTACGGTACAGACTCTTGCTAAGGGTATCAATACTGCCTTGGATCGTGGCGCCAAAGTCATTGTGATGTCTCTTAGCAGTATGTCCTACTCCAAGGAGCTGGCGAATGCTGTGCAACGAGCGGAAAGAAGCGGAGCTGTTCTGATTGCAGCTAGTGGCAATGAGAGTAGCCGAGTGGCTTTTCCGGCAGCCTATCCAACGGTGATAGCGGTAGGGGCTGTGAGGAGTAACAATGAAGTGCTGTATCAAAGCAATACGGGACCTGAGCTTAACCTGGTAGCGCCTGGTTTCAATGTTTATACGACCAAGCTTGGAGGAAAATACGGTTCTTTTAGCGGGACTTCAGCAGCGGCACCACAAGTTGCGGGGGCAGCGGCGCTCATACTAGCTCGTCATCCCAAACTAAGTCCATTTGATGTAAGACAATTGCTTTATCAAACGGCTACCGACTTAGGGGAAAAGGGATGGGACCGGAAAACGGGCTACGGGTTGTTAAACGTCGACAAGGCAGTTCGAACGCCTTTATCCTATGACTTTTTAGAGCCGAATAATCAGACGTACTCAGCTAAGGCGTTCCCGATCGAATCTCAGATACGTGGAAATTTGGGACCAAAAGACACGATAGACTGGCTGAAGATGGACATCCCTTACGATGGGAAGGTCAGCTTCACAGCGTCAGTGACTTCCGGTATTTCTTCAGCGATGGCAGCTACTTTTTACCCAGAGAATCGTCCGCCGATTACGCAGTACTTCGGGAATGGGGATACGATAACGGTCCCGGTTAAAGCGGGAAAAATGAATATCCGGTTAATGCGTAACGGAGGGGTCAACAACGCTTTTACTTACGTGTTGACGAGTAAGTTTACCATCAATCCGGACCGTAACGAACCGAACGATACGCAAGAGACGGCAAGGCCGCTCGTAGGCAACCAAATCAGTGTAACAGGCAATTTTCACGATGAAGGGGATCAGGATTGGTTCTCCTACTATGTTCGTGAATACGGGCATTTGGATGTCTCCGTTAGTCCTGATAACAAGCGTGTCGATCTATTGCTGAGTATCGGTAAACAAGAGGTCGGAAAAAAGATGGTTGTCTGGGACCCTAACTACGATAATGGAACAAAGGACAATCCGACAGAGCGCGTTCAAAAAGAAGTGTCACCAGGCAAGTATTACATCCGTGTGAGTGAGTACAATCGCAATGCGGTGAATGGCGAATATCAGCTGGATCTGGGATACACGCCAGTAAAAAAAGATTTTAATGAGCCGAATGACACCTACCAAAAAGCGTCTCCGCTAAGCGGGGGGACAGTGATGTCAGGGACGATACCGACAGCTACTGATTCCGACTGGTTCCAATTTACTGTGAATAGTGAATCGTATGTGACGTTCCGAGCGCCATACATTCCTGTCGATAGCGGCTTTCGTTTCGCGCTCTACAGCGATCGAAACATGAACTATGCGATTGCTTCGACGAATGAGGTAGCGGAGCTGTCTAACCGAGGAAACGATATTATCGGTTTGCGTCTGCAGCCAGGAAAATATTATGTGCGCCTTAATAGCGGTACTTCGTTCAAATATGAATCGTACCGACTCACGGTGACGCAGCAAAAATTGATAGCCGGCTATCGCGATATTTCGGACCACTGGGCGCGCTCAGAGATCGTCAGACTCAGCTCACGCGATATTGTAAATGGATTTAATGATGCGTCGTTCAAGCCGAATCAGGCAGTGACCCGTGCAGAGTTTGCGACCATGCTGCTTAAATCGATGCGTGCGACCGGTTCCAAGGTAGCGACTACCTATACAGGAAAAACGACCTTCCGGGATATGCCAAAGCGGCACTGGGCGTATCACAACCTGGGTGTAGCCTACCAATTGGGAATTTTGAAAGGGTATCCGAAGAATGAAATGAAGCCGGATCAGCCGATATCGCGTGCAGAGATGGCGGTAATGATCGCGCGAGCACGTAATGTGTTGATGTATAACCGTGGTACTTCCAATTATCAGGATGTGCCAACGAGTCACTGGGCTTCTCCTGCTATTGAGGCTTTGACATCAAGAAATTGGGTTAATGGGTACGGTTCTTCCTTTAAACCGAATGGAAGGGCAACTCGTGCCGAGGTAGTAGTGGTACTTTCCAAGGCCTATCAACTATAAGTAAAATTTTTCCTATTGACATCTCTGAAAAAAACAATTATTCTATTATCCGTAATGGATACTCTTATCCAGAGCAGGCGGAGGGACTGGCCCTATGAAGCCCGGCAACCGATCTAGAGCGGTGCTAACCAGCAGAACGGACATCTGTTCTGGCCGATAAGAGGATGAAGGAAGCAAAAAACGCTCAAACCTTTTCCTCCTAAAAAATGGAAAAGGTTTTTTATTTGCGTTTACGTAGATAAAATCCTGACTCGGCTACCACACTATTTGTATGAGGTCAAAGGAGGTATTTTCTCATGGCTTTGCAAAAAGGTCGTCGTCTGTTTACATCCGAATCTGTAACTGAAGGACATCCGGATAAAATTTGTGACCAAATTTCCGACTCCATCTTGGATGCGATCCTGTCCAAAGATCCTAACGCTCGCGTAGCTTGCGAAACTTCCGTAACTACTGGTTTGGTTCTCGTAGCAGGTGAAATCACTACAAACACTTATGTGGATATCCAAAAGCTCGTTCGTGAAACCATTCGTGAAATCGGCTATGACCGTGCGAAATTTGGTTTTGACGCTGACACTTGCGGTGTTATTACCGCAATTGGCGAGCAGTCTGCTGACATTGCACTTGGTGTAGACCAAGCATTAGAAGCGCGCGAAGGCAAAATGACTGACGCTGAGATCGAAGCTATTGGTGCTGGTGACCAAGGTTTGATGTTTGGTTTTGCTTGCAATGAAACACCTGAGCTGATGCCACTTCCTATCAGCATGTCCCACCAATTGGCTCGTCGTCTGACTGAAGTGCGTAAAAACGGAACACTTGCTTACCTCCGTCCTGACGGAAAAACACAAGTAACCGTTGAGTACGATGGCGACAAACCAGTTCGCATCGATACAATCGTTATCTCTACCCAACATGCTCCTGAAACAACTTTGGAGCAAATCAAGCAAGATCTGGTTGAACACGTAATCAAACCAGTTGTTCCAGCTGAACTGTTGGACGCTGAAACCAAATACTTCATCAACCCAACTGGCCGTTTCGTAATTGGCGGACCACAAGGGGATGCTGGCTTGACTGGCCGCAAAATCATCGTAGATACTTACGGCGGTTATGCTCGTCATGGCGGCGGTGCGTTCTCCGGTAAAGATCCAACAAAAGTTGACCGTTCCGGTGCTTACGCAGCTCGTTATGTAGCGAAAAACATTGTGGCTGCTGGCCTCGCAGACAAATGCGAAGTACAAGTTGCTTACGCAATTGGTGTAGCACAGCCAGTTTCCATCGCAGTAGATACTTTCGGTACAGGTACTATTTCCGAAGAAGCTCTGGTGAAATTGGTTCGCAAACACTTCGACCTGCGTCCTGCTGGTATCATCAAGCAACTCGACCTGCGTCGTCCTATCTACAAACAAACAGCTGCATATGGCCACTTCGGACGCAATGACCTGAATGTTCCTTGGGAGCAAACAGACAAAGCAGAAGTTCTGAAGCAAGAGGCTGCTCAACTGTAATATTGCTGAATGACATAAAAAGAGCCTGGTATTGCTACTGGGCTCTTTTTCATGTTAGGTGCAAAGTCATCCAATTATTGGGTCAATTGTTGCACAGGAATTTGTAGGACTGTGTCGAATCTCCTAGTGAGGAAGTAGAGGAGGGGTTTTTTTGCCGAACAGAAGGCTCTTCCTGATCGTGTTTCTTACTTTTTTGTTTTTTGCAGTGGCTATTGGGTTGTTAGGCGAATCTTTTCTGGAAAAAAAGAATAAACAAGAAGTGCAACCTTTTCCCCAAGTGGATACGTCTATAAGCATAAGTGAGACAAAAAATGCTGAGCCAAACGTCACACCAATTGAAGAAGCAGCGGTTCAAACGAAAAAGTGGTATAACAATCAGGTTGTGGTTTTGACGTACCATCATGTCACGGATCAATCGAATCAGCGGTATGTCATAGCTCCTGATCAATTTGCCCGACACATGAAATTTTTGCATGATAACGACCTGAATCCGATTTCGTTGGAGGAGTTCCTGCGATTTATGGAGACGGGTACCTTACCGACTGAGAATGCTGTTTTGATTACGTTTGACGATGGGTATGAGAGTTACTACAAAGAAGCATTTCCGATCTTACGTACATACGGCTACCCTTCAGTGAACTTCGCGATTGCGGGGCGCTTAAGAGATGTAGCTGACCGAAAACGGGAGAATATGACGCCACCACTTACGCGTCAACAAGTTAACGAAATGATTCATTCGGGACTGGTTACGATCGGGTCCCATACGTACAGTCTGCATGAAGAGGAAGAACGAAATGAGTGGGGCGATCTTGGCCCAGAAACAGCTCCGGTCTATCTGAAGGACTTGCATCGTTTAGAGGACGAGAAAGAGTACAGAGACCGCCTCTATGTGGATTTTAGTATATCTCGCGTCAGTTTAAGCGAATGGATGAAGCAAGAGATCGAAGTTATCTCCTTGCCGTTTGGCTTCACAAGTCCAATCGTACTGGAGACAGCTCGTCAAGCTGGCTATCGCTATGTATTTACATCCAATCGTGGATTCGTTAAACAAGGAACAGATCCGTTTGCCATTCCGCGCAATGACATGGGACTGCGAGATGTAGAAGAAGAGCACCTCCAACAGTTGTTCACGAAGGCTAAAAAAGAGTTTGAAGGAGAGCAATCATGAACAAAGCGATAGACATCAGCGTGCTGGACGGGGTGATCAAGCGAACGATTGAAACCGTAGAAACGAGTAAAACCCAAATATTTGATATAGCTGAAAACGCCAGACAGCATGGCAACTCATTGAAGTTTGATTTACATGAACTTCGACAAGAGATTTCCAAAGTAATTCAAAAAGTCGATGCGCTTGAACTGGCGTATCGCAAATCGCGCAACAAGCTCGTGCTGGTCAGTCGTAATTTTCATATGTACACGGAGGAGGATATCCGGGTTGCATATGAAGAGGCGAGCCGTATTCAGGTAGAACTGTCCATTTACCGCGAGCGGGAAAACAATTTGAAGCGAAGAAGAAATGATTTGGAGCGTCAGCTGCGTACCTTGGAAGAAACCATCGTCCGTGCGGAAAAGCTGGTTTCTCAAATGGGCGTCGTGCTTGGTTACTTGACGGGTGACTTAAGCAAGATAGGTGAGGCGCTGGAATCGGCTAAGCAGCATCAGTTGATGGGCCTAAAGGTCATCCAGGCTCAAGAAGAAGAGCGTAAGCGTGTCGCGCGCGAGATTCACGACGGTCCAGCTCAATCGATGGCGAATGTCGTGCTACGTTCGGAAATTGTAGAGCGCATGTTGAAAAACGAGCGCATTTTGGAAGCGCAAATGGAACTTCACGAGCTGAAAGAAATGGTACGCTTGAGCTTGGCAGATGTTCGACGTATTATTTTTGATTTGCGGCCAATGGCATTAGATGACTTAGGGCTAGTACCTACCTTGCAAAAATATATTCAAACGTGCGAAGAGCGTATTCAGTCTTCCATCGATCTGGTAGTATTTGGTGTGGAGCCTCCTTTGCGCAGTTCGGTAAAGGCTGCGATCTTCCGTTTGGTTCAGGAATGCCTGAACAATGTGGAGAAGCACGCAGGCGCTACGACCGTACAAGTGAAGCTGGAATTTGTACAAGATTCGTTAAGCCTTGTCGTAAAAGACGATGGGGTCGGATTCGATCTGGAAAAACGCATGGCGAATGGCAACTCTTTTGGACTCTTGGGAATGCGTGAGCGTGTACAGCTCTTAGAGGGCAGTGTCGAGCTGCAATCTGCTCCGGGAGAGGGAACCAAGGTTATATTCCAAATACCGATAAAATTGTGACGTGATACGTAAATAAGTACTGGGGGATGAACCATGGATAAGAGACAGCAAGAACTCCGCATCGTAATTGTGGATGACCATCAATTATTTCGCGAAGGCGTAAAGCGAATATTGGAAATGGAAGAAGATTTCAAGGTCGTCGGGGAAGGTGCGGACGGAGGAGAAGCCACAGTATTGGCGGAAGAGCACAAGCCGGATGTCTTGTTGATGGATATTAACATGCCGAACATAAATGGCGTTTCTGCTGCAGAAAATGTGATTTCTGTTAGCCCTTCTACTCGTGTGATTATGCTCTCGATTCATGATGATGAGGGTTATGTGTATCGTACACTTCGCGCTGGAGCGTCTGGCTACCTGCTGAAGGAAATGGGAACGTCAGACCTCGTTGACGCTGTGCGTGTAGTGGCGAGTGGTGGTGCTTACATACATCCGAAGGTGACGGGCAAGCTGATTGAAGAATTCCGTCGTCTGAGCGAGCAGGAAGGGACCGCCGAGCGTAGCTTCTCCGTAGATGAGTCACAAGCTATCGATCCAAAAGTGATCGAGTCGCTTACCCGTCGCGAGCGGGAAGTATTGCAGCTGATGGCTGAAGGGAAAAGTAATCGTGCCATTGGGGAATTCCTGTTTATTAGTGAAAAGACAGTTAAAAATCACGTCAGCAGCATTCTGCAAAAGCTTAATGTTCAAGACCGGACACAAGCGGTTGTCATCTCCATTAAAAACGGCTGGGTGAAATTGTAGGAAGCGCTTCCTATTTGCACGCTGTTCAAGCCGTGCGGCATACCTTGGTATAGGAGGAGGTATGACCGTGATGGAAGAGCTGATTGTATGGCTTTTGGCAGCATTTGGCTGCTCCTCTTTGCTGGTAATGATCGCAGAGCGCTGGACCAATCGGACAGATAGCGTGAGCGAGCTCCCGCATGAGCATTATCGGTTGCTGGTGCGCAATTCGGAACAGGTGCTGGAACGTGTAGTGAGGAGTCTGCTGTTTCGCTCGTATTGGAGTGGCAGACCGATCCGAATTACCTTGATAGATGATGGATCTGACGATGATACGAAACGGATGACAGCCGTCTTGAATCGTTATCCGTACGGCTATTGTTTAGGAGACGTACAGGAAGAGATAGCGGCTGGAACCATTGTCATTGATCTGCGGGAGAATAAAGAGGGAGCATAAAAGTTTGCTGAGCGTAAATATTATGAGCTGTCGACAATAGATCGGCGGCTTTTTTATTTTTTACGACCTGATTTTGGCTCTGAAATTTATTTGCTGGACCAGTCTGTCTTTTTGCACACTAAGAGCAAGAAGGCGGAGGAGTGAGCGTATGCGTGAGTATTTGCTGTATATCAAAGCTTGCGGCGGATCCATACCACAGGTGCAGACTTATGTTACGCCAAGCTTTTCTGTAGATCGGTCTTTTTGGCAGGAGAGAGAAGGATGTGTTTTGCATGTCATCGGGAAGACCTCGTCGCTTGCTCTTGCTTTTTCCTTGCGAGCAAAAGTGAACGGGTATTTGACGGATCAAGTCGGTAAAGGACGGGTACTGACTGATGGATATGTAAAAGAGTTGAGAGCGCTGGCAGTAAGTAGCGTGTGCGAAGCGAGCAGCTTATATGGGCGGGAAGCAGTGAACATACAGGACCGCCGAGAGCATGGGTGGTTTTCTTGGGAGTCGGTTGAGGAGAGTGTGGAGGTTTCGTATCAAGGTGGCAATGAATCCGGGAAATTGCCGGGTGCTCAGTTGGGCTATTCGGGTGGTCGTGAACTTCTCCAAAGGAGCTCCGCGTACGAGAATTTACAAAAAGCTGTTTTGAGCGAGATTTTGGATGGGCGTGCGCTTCTATGGGATGAAGTGGAGTCCTTGCTGAAAAAGCGAGGGGTGGACGTGCATGATTTACCAGCCACTTTGCATTCATTCGTGCTTGCAAACAAAGCAGAGTGGCGACCTGGTATTCGTTTTACGGTCACAAGAGGATGGTGGCGCAATCGGCTAGAGTTGGTCTGTGAGCGCTGCGGAAGTGCAGGAATGAAGGTGGAGATTACTTATTGTCATACGTGTGAGCAAGGTTGTGCTTATTGCACAGCTTGTTTAGGGATGGGCAGGAGTAAGTGTTGTACGCCGTATTTTTTAATGGATGTAGGGTCATCGCTAATCCGTAGCGCAGACCACTTGCAAAACGTGGCGAGATTGGAGTGGGTGGGACAGTATTCGGCAGATCAATCGCGGGCAGCTGACCGAGCGCGTAGCTTTGTAGCCAATCCGAGACCAGGGCTGTCTGAGTATTTGATTTGGGCGGTTTGTGGATCAGGAAAAACTGAGCTATTATTCCCTTCGATTACGGAGGCACTTGCTGCTGGCGGTCGCGTTCTGATTGCGACACCTCGAAAGGACGTCGTGTTGGAGCTGGCTCCGCGCATTAAGCGAGTCTTTCCGGGGGCTAAAGTGATTGCCGTCCATGGTTCGAGCGCGGAAAAGTGGGAAGAAAGTGACATCACGATTGCGACCACGCATCAGGTCATGCGCTATCATCGACGTTTTTTGCTGGTGGTTCTCGACGAAGCCGACGCGTTCCCTTATCATAATGATCCCATTTTGTATCGCGCGCTATCCAGAGCAGTGAAAAAGAATGGGAAGCTCCTTTACTTAAGCGCGACACCTCCGGAATATTTGCAAAAGCGGCTCGTTAGAAAAGGGCGTTCAAGCCTAGGCTCCTCTGGCGCGATACCGCTATTCTCTGATACACATGTTCTGTTGCCTGGACGCTATCATGGTGCTGCGCTTCCTGTCCCCAAGATTCTCACGGTACAAGGCTTACATAAGCGCGTTCAGACGAATCGAGCAGTGGCACCGCTAATTGACACGGTCAACAACTCCTTGAATGAAGACCGGCAAGTATTTGTTTTTGTCCCTCGAGTTGATGAAATTGACAGGATGCTATCATACCTTCAAAAGTGGCTTCCTGCTCACGCAGGGGAGATGGCAGGAGTCCACGCGGCAGACCCTTTGCGGGAGGAGAAGGTACTCGCATTTCGAGAAAAACGGTATACCGTCATGGTGACGACGACAATTCTGGAGCGGGGTGTGACCATACCGAAGAGTGACGTTGTAGTGGTAGGTGCGGAGGCACCCGTTTTTGACGAGGCGTCATTGGTTCAGATAGCAGGGCGAGTAGGACGATCCGTTGATGATACGTCGGGTAGCGTTCTATTTTTGCAAGCAGAACGATCTACTTCTCCAAAGCGGGCTGTTAGACAGATTTCACAGATGAACTGCTTGGCTCAAAAGCTCGCGGAACAAAGAGGCCTTTCATGACCAGTGGGATGTGTGTTCGTTGTGGTGGGTGTATCGTAGCATCCCTAAAGGAATCGGTCGCTCGAGAAAAAGCGCGACAGCTATCAGACCAGGCGGGCTATCCGATCACCTATCGCATGTTAAAAGGGATTATGTTATGTGGAGCTTGCCTTGATGCTTTGCCGTTGATTGGGCATGATATTTGCCAGCGGTGCGGGCGGGATAGGGAATTTCAGGATAATATCAGCCACGAAGGGTTGTGCAGGGATTGTATTCATGGAGAAGATGGTCAGAGTTTGGTCGCAAATCGGAGCCTGCTTCGCTACGAAAAGGGAGAGAGGGATTTGCTCGGATTGTTTAAATACCGCGGTGATGAGCGGCTAGCTTCATACTACGGTACACTTCTCGCCATTACCGTTCAGCGTTATTACAAGTCTAGGGGGTTTACCTGTATCACGACGGTTCCTCTGCATCCGCAGCGATTACGGGAACGCGGCTTTAATCAGGTTGATTTGCTGGCTCGTCATTTAGGAGCAGCAATCAAAATTCCTGTAAAACCGTTGCTGCTCCGGGCGAGGGACACCCCAAAGCTGAGTAAGCAAAAAGGGCGCGCTGCACGTCACGAAAGCATGCACGGAGCTTTTGTGTGGAATGGTCAGGATATGCCCTCTGCTGCTAAAATCCTGCTCCTTGACGATATTTATACAACTGGTTCGACGTTGCGTTCGTGCGCGAGGACAATCAGAGAACATTTGAGGCCAAGCTGCGAGATGTACTCCTTGACAATATACCGATAGCCAGTTTGGAAAAATTAAGCTATGATGTATGCATACAACGGATGCGGAACCGTATGAACTTTCTGAACGGAAAAGGGGTTGTCCGATATGTCTATGGGCAAGTTGGCAAACTGCTCGCGGTGTGATGCTGTATTTGTACAAGCAGTCCGTGACATTTGCCCCAAATGCTATAAAGAAGTGGAACAAGAATATGAGGCATGCGCCCAGTATTTACGCAAGCGTGAAAATCGCGGATCGAATATTCATCAAGTGAGCGAAGCCACCGGCGTGAGCGTGAGGCAAATCACGAAGTTTATTAAAGAAGGGCGTATTTCGGTTGCGGGAAATCCCAATCTTGGCTATCCATGTGAGCGCTGCGGTTTTTTAATTCGAGCAGGCAACATTTGCGAATCTTGTCTAAAAGGCTTGAAGCATGAAATTACGCAACAACTCGAGGTAGAGCAACGTTTGGACGAATTCCAACGCGCCGAACTGGCTAATGCAGCTTATCGAAGAAAGCAGAATAGTGACGAATAGTTTTGTGCAAAAAAACTAATCGTACATGATGAAATTGCCGATGATACTACTAAGAGGTGTCATCGGTTTTTTCTATGAAAAGACCGTTGGTATGAGAGGATGGTAATCAGATGCGGATTAATGAACCTAACCGTGTCGGGATGATCAATGCCTACAACAAGACAGGAAACAATCAGGTAGGCAAAAGCGGCAAAGTCCCGATGGGCAAGGATGAAGTAAACATTTCCACAGAGGCGCTGGAAATGCAAAAGCAAGTAGAAGATGTCAACTCTCCACAACGTCGGGAAAAAGTGGAGCAGTTGAAGAAGCAATTGGAGGAAGGAAAATATCACGTCTCAAGTGAGCGGATCGCTGATAAGCTCCTGTCCTTTTGGAAAAAGTTGTAACACAGATCTGAAGAGGGCTTTTTGAATAGCCTCTTTGAATAGTTTCGATGGAAGATGAGGAGAAGCAAGGAATGAACAGACTCTACGATCTGCTCGACAACTTGATCCAGTTGCACAAAGCCTTGTACACCTTAGCCATGCACAAGAAAGAAGTGCTGGTAAAAGGAAATGTGGATGAACTTATAGCCATTACACGCCAGGAGCAAAAACTGATCAAGGGCGTCACAGAAGCTGAAGCAGCCCGCCAGCAAGTCGTAAAAGAACTGACAGCACAGAAGGGCTTTGCGCTGCAAGAAGGCACACTGGCTGAATTGATCAAGTTGACGACCAGTGCGGAAGAGAAGATGCGACTCACTTCCTGTCGTAATGAGCTAAGCCGGATTGTGACTGAACTGCGGGATGCTAACGACCTGAATCAGCAGTTACTGGAGCAATCCCTTTCTTTTGTCAACATGACGCTCGACCTGATCACAGATACGCCCGAGGACGACTACATCTACGGAAGGCCAACCTCGGATACTTATCGTCAGGCTAATCGAACATTTTTCAATAAAAAAGCGTAAAGAGGTGTCGAAATGCGCTCAACTTTTCATGGAATTGAAGTCAGCAAACGCGGCTTGTTCGCTCAACAGTCCGCGCTAAATACAACGGGCCACAATATCTCCAATGCGAATACGGAAGGCTACAGCCGCCAGCGCGTGAATATGCAGGCTACGAATGGTTTGCCTTATGTAGGGATGCAAGCGAGTATCGAGCCAGGGTTGCTCGGGACTGGGGTTCAAGCTACTAGTATCCAGCGTCTGCGGGAAGAGTTTCTGGATATTCAGTATCGGAATGAGTACAAACGTCAAGGTTACTGGGATGGGCGTTTGGAAACGTTGGAGAAATTGGAAGGCATCATGAACGAGCCGTCTGACACTGGTTTGCAAAAGGTTATGGACCAAATGTGGCAAGCATGGCAGGACTTGGCCAAAGACCCTACTGATACATCAGCTCGCGCAGTTGTTCGAGAACGAAGCAAGGCAGTAGCGGATACATTTAATACGCTGACCAATCATATTAAGGAAGTACAAACTGATCTCAATAACGTGGTCAATGTAAAATCAATGGAGATCAACTCCTTGGGCCAACAGATTGCAAACCTGAACAATCAGATTGCAAACGTTGTACCTCACGGCTATCAGCCAAATGATCTCTACGACCAGCGTGACGTGCTTTTGGACAAGCTCTCCAAGCTGGTGGAGGTCCGTGCGACTCAATCAACAGCGGGTATGGTTAACGTGACCATTGAAGGTCGGGAATTTGTTACTGGAATTACATCGCAGCCGGTAGCTACTGTACAGAATCCAGCTACGGGCATGAGTGACATGACGCTGGGCGGAGCGGCGTTTGTGCCGACAACCGGCTACATGGCAGGAACCCTCCAATCTCGTGATCAGATCGTGCCGGGCATGCTGAAACGCTTGGATGTTTTGGCGGTGAATCTGACGAAAGAAATTAATGATCTGCATCGGGCAGGACGAAGCTTGAGTGATATTAACAATGGGACTGTACAGGATTTGCCGTTCTTTGTGGATGCGAATTCACTGGCTGCTAACCCAGCAACCAAAAATTATCCAACGAGTGCATCTGGGATTGTCATTAATCCGGAAATTATGAAGAGCTTGGATGCGATTGCGGCTGCACAAGCAGAAGCAGGAGGCACCCCTGTAGGAAATAACAAGAGCGCTCTGGCTATTGCTTCAATTAAGTTCAAGGTACTGGCTGCCGGCACTGGACCTAACGATTTGGCTGAAAGCTCTACGCTGGATAATTACTATCGGTACACGATCAGCCAATTGGGAGTTGACGCCCAGGAAGCTGAGCGTAACCAATTAAACGCTGAAATGCTCGTGGGCACTGTTGACAACCAACGTCAATCAGTATCTGGCGTATCGATCGATGACGAAATGGCAGAAATGGTGAAATACCAGCATGCATACAGTGCTTCTGCTCGTGTCATGACAAGTATGGACGAAGTTTTGGACAAAGTCATCAACGGTATGGGCCGAGTGGGCCTCTAATTGGGAGGGAATAGATTATGGCAGTACGTGTGACGCAGAACATGCTGAATAGTAATATGCTGCGGAATTTGCATAAATCAATGCGGAATATGGATAGTTTGCAAGATCAATTGTCTTCTGGAAGCAAAATTGAGAAACCTTCTGATGATCCAGTCATAGCAGCGCGTGGAATGTTTTACCGCTCTTCGTTGATGGAGAATGACCAGTATAAGCGGAATGTGGGTGAGGCACAGTCTTGGATGGACATGACAGACAGTACCATGGATGAAGTGGGCAGCGTCATGAAGCGTATCAAGGAGCTGTTAGTGTACTCTGGGGATGGCGCCATTTCGCCTGACGACTTGAAAACAATGGGATCTGAAGTTCAGGAATTGAAGAATCATTTGGGGACTCTTGCCAACCAGCAAATAAATGGAAAGTATATATTTGCAGGAACTGATACAAATAAAGCTCCCTATGATTCAAATGCAAACGGCGGTAAAGGAGATTTTGTAAGCACAAATAGTTCTCCCATTAATTTAGAAGTGAGTCAAAATGTCTTTGTTACATCGAATATCAACGCCCAAAACATATTTAATTTCCCTGACAATGCAAATAATATGTTTAAATTGCTTGATAACATTATGACTGAACTGAATAACGGAAGAAGTGCCTCCCAATTTATTGGAGGATTAGATCAGCAGTATGATAAGCTCTTAGCCGAGCGAGCATCATTAGGTGCCAGTGTAAATCGTGTAGACTTAATTGCGGAGAGGCTCAATTCCCAAGAAGTAAGCATTACGGGATTAATGTCGAAGAATGAAGATGCTGATATGGCTGAAGTTATGACCAATCTAAAAACGCAGGAAAGTGTACATTCAGCAGCATTGGGTTCTGGAGCCCGCATTATTCAACCAACTCTGTTAGACTTTTTGAGATAGAGAGTAGGAGGATAGCGTGATGCAGATTCCACAGATACGCATGGAAAGCACTTTTGCGCAGCTTGGTCTAAATATCCGAAAACCGATACAGGAAATCAAGCAGCCTCAAGCGGAAATGAACCTTAGTCAGAAGCCTGCAGAGCTTAATATTGAACAAGGAAGGATCGAGCTACAGATCGATTCTAGTCAGGCACGCGCAAACATCGGCATCATGACCTCGATGCAGTTTAGTGACAAGAATGCAGCCTATGGGCGGGAAAAGTGGTTACAAGCGATCGCTGAGAAAAGTCAAGATGGCGACCGTATGATGAAAATTTATACAAAAGAGAATGCAATCGCGGAAATTGGCAGAGAAAAAGGCTTAAAAGTCTTAGAGGGTGGATACAGACCATCGTCAACATCTAATGATGAAGGTGTAGATATTAATTTTCAGGTACACCCGGTCTCCATCCATGTCACGCGGAATGGCATGAGCATTGATCCTGTATCAAGACCTCCAGAACTTTCCTATACACCGGGTAAGGTAGAGCCTTATATGATACAATATAATAGCCTGAAGATTAGCGTGGCAGGAAGTCAACTGGATCAAATGATGTAAGCGAGGGGAAAACATGAGTGGAAGTCAACAGGTTGAATTGGGTAGGCTCTTTTTTGAGGATGGCATCCCAGGGTTTTCTCATTTGCAGTTTTTTCAGTTGATGCAAGAAGAGGATAGTCCCTTTTTTCTAATTCAATCGACAGAAGAGAAGGATATTGGTTTTTGGGTCATTGATCCTTTTTCCTTTTTTCCAGACTACAAGTTTGAATTATCCAATGTAGCAAAAGAAGCATTACGAGTGGAAGAGGACTCGCCAATCGGAGTGTTTTCTATCGTTACAATTCGCGGAAACAATCAAGCAACAGTAAACCTAAAGGCTCCAATTGTTGTCAACCTGTCGAATCGGATGGGAAGGCAGGTCATTATACAGGAAGATATATACTCCATTCGTCAGCCGTTGTTCGAGCAACAAGCTGTCAATAGAAAGTAGGTGGTGTTTGCATGCTCGTCCTTTCTCGAAAGAAAAATGAATCGATCATGATTGGAGACACCATCGAAATTAAAATTATTTCCGTTGATGGAGATCAGATCAAACTTGGCATCGAAGCACCGCGTAATTTGGATGTGCATAGAAAAGAGATTTTTGAAGCCATTCAGGAAGAGAATCGACTTGCTACGAAGAATCAGAGTGATTGGGCTGCTGTGAAACAGCTTTTTGAAACCAGCAAGGAGAAAAAAGATGGTCAGTAGATCATCTTTTTTCTTTTTTTGCAGAAAAAAGTAGAAAAAACACTAAACACACAAATGCTCCCAACCGATAACTATAGTGTAGAGACAAAGTCACAAGCGCGCGATTGTGAATCGTCTCAAAATATTGCAACAGTCACAGGGACGTGACTGTCGACAACTCAAGGAGGAACTTTACATGATTATCCAACACAATATGTCTGCTCAAAACACTCATCGTCAACTGGGTGTAAACTCCAGCAACCTGTCCAAAAACGTTGAGAAACTGTCTTCCGGCTACCGCATCAACCGTGCTGCTGACGACGCTGCTGGTCTCTCCATCTCCGAGCGTATGCGCGCACAAGTTCGTGGTATGGAACAAGCTTCCCGCAACTCCCAAGATGGTATCTCTCTGATCCAAGTTGCTGAGGGTGCATTGCAAACAGTTAACAACATGCTCGTTCGCGTTAAAGAAATCGCTACTCAATCTGCGAACGGTACTTACCAAGATACTACTGACCGCTCCCGTCTGCAAGAAGAGTTGGATGAGTTGACTAAAGAGGTAACAAACATCATGTCCAACACCAAGTTCAACAGCATCTCTTTGCTGGATGGTAACGGTGGCAAAGACATCGATTTGCAAATTGGTCAAGAAAAAGCTCAAACTTTGACTCTTGTTACTTCCAAATTTGACCTGAAATCCGTTGAGGATATGGTTAAAAAATGGAAAATCGGTACTCAAAGCGGCGCTAAGAGCGTATTGGGTAGCATCGATACTGCGATCAACCAAGTTTCCGCAGCTCGTTCTTACCTGGGTGCGAACCAAAACCGTCTGGAAAACACAATCAACAACCTGAACATCACTGCTGAGAACCTGACTGCTGCTGAATCTCGTATTCGTGACGTAGATATGGCGAAAGAGCAAATGGCGTTCACTAAGAACAACATTCTGACTCAAGCTTCTCAAGCAATGTTGGCACAAGCAAACCAATTGCCACAAGGTGTTCTGCAATTGCTGCGTTAATCTTTTCTCCATTAAAAAAGCACGAACTTCTTTACAGAAGTCGTGCTTTTTTTTATTTCCATCTTTATCATATAATTGAACGTCTAAAAGTTTCCGATATACATAATGACTGACACTAAGGAGGCACTTATGAAAATTATTGCGAATAATCAAGAGTTTCATATACAAGATCAACAAACCAATAGCGTTACCTCTATCATATCTTTTATAAACCAAATCATTGCTGAAAGCTCAATGGTTTTCTGTGGGATGAAAGTGGATGGAGAAGAAATTTACGATCATTTTGAAGAGCTCTTATCCGAGAGGGAATCGATTCAAGTTATTGAGCTAATTTTGGTGACAAAAGAGCAACTTGCAAAAGAAACGCTTATCTCCATTCGTGAGTATGTGAGCAGAGCGTTAACACTTCTCCCAGGGGTTGTTGAGGCGTTCTATTCTGATAGCCCTTCTTCAGAGGAGTGGACGAAATTATCTCAAATGATCGAGGGTGTACAGTGGATACAGAACTCTTCACAATATTACGCTGACCTTGATTTTGTTGATAGCTTTGTTTTTACTCAACAGCTTGAAGACTTGAATACTGCTGTTATGCAACAAGACCATACGATGATTGCAGATATTATTCAATATGAAATCATTACAAAATATGAAGCATTGCATCAAGGAATTGGTGAACTCTCCATGCATGAGGTGGGCCAGCATGATGCAAATTGATAACCTAACGTGTTTGAAAAAGTACTACCCACAGCTATGGGACAACTTTCAGAAATATGATCGAAATGAGAATGAAAAAGTACGTGTGGAAGAAACGAAAACAGGTGGAACCACGATCGCAGTTCTAGCCAATTCCGGATGGAACTATATACATAGCAAATACAATCCGGTACAAGAAGCACAACGCTTTATTCAAACTCTCGAAGATATCGGAGATCGCCATGTCCTGTTTTATGGTGTCGGTTTCGGTTATCACATTGATGAATTTATACAATTGCATCCAACGGCTATGTTTTCCATTTATGAGCCTAATGCTGCTATTTTTTCAAAGTTAGTGGAAAGTAGATCGCTGGAGGATTGGGGTCCTTCGAAAAAGCTTGTCCATTTGATGCTAGAGGTACGGGCAGAAGATGTGAAGAGCCAATTATCGCAGTTTACGCATTTGCAAGATAAAGAAGTATATGTGGTCGTTCATCCAAGCTACGAGAGAATTTTTGCAGAACAAACAAAAGCTTTTATTGATACATTTAGAGATGTTGTCTATGAGGCGCGTAACAGATTGTTAACAGGTCAAGTCTTTGCGAAAAGGATGGCTATCAATGGCTTGTTCAACATGCCCCATATTATGAAAACACCCAATATTTTAGATGGTCATGGAGGACATTTTAAAGACAAGCCGGCTATCATTGTGGGGGCAGGTCCATCCTTAAACGATGAGTTTGAGAACTTGCGCTACATCAAAGAAAATGGACTTGCATACATTTTTTCCGTAGGTTCAGCCATTAACCAATTGATTAATGCTGGTATTACACCGGATGCGACTTTTGCTTATGATGGTAGTGCATTGAACTCCAAGGTGTTTGAGAAAGTGATTGATAGCAAAATCGATAATGTTCCCTTAGTGTTTGGTAGTACAATGGGGTTTGAAACCGTTAATAACTATCATGGCAAAATGGCAAACTTCTTGGTTCGTGACGATTACATCATGGACATGTTTATTAAAAGAAATGACGATAATGCATTCCATTACATTGATAGATTTGGAAGTATTGCGACCTTAACACTACAAGTTTTGAGTCACATTCAATTTTCACCGATTATTTTAGTGGGGATCAACCTTGCTTTTCGTGGAAATGAAATATATGCAAAAGGTATCAATTATACGGAAACTGAGTTGACTGATTGGAGAAAAGAGCAGGCTATCGTTGTAAAGGATGTTGAAGGGAAAGACACATACACCAGTAAGCTCTTCTTGTCTATGAAAGATGAGATGGAGCAGTTGATCGAACGTGTCTCACATCCAGATATCATCAATTCCACAAAAGAAGGGGCTCATATTGAAGGAACAGTCTTCTTACCCTTGGAAACCGTCATTCGTGAAAGACTCAGTACAACGGGGATTGTTCAACAAGATTGGCTAGATTTAATTAAAGATACGTTTTCTTACGACTTGGAACATTTCAAGATGACTGTGAAAACAATGACAAAAGAAAGTACGGAACTAGATGTTGTTTTCAAGCGCTTTGAAGAGTTGTTTGATGAGATGGAGCATTACATCTCTAGTCAAAATTCCCGACAGCTTGATCTGTGTTTTAACAAATTTGATAAGCTTTTTGATCGCTTGCAAAGAAATAAGTACTACCTAAGAATAATTCAATCCATGAATTATATTGAGTTTAATTTGATACTTAAAATGTTTGATGAGGTACGATCCTCTTCAGATATCGTGATGAAAGCACGCAGAGTTATCGATCAGTTTAAAAACTATTTGTTTGCCACTAAAAATGACAGTATCGCAATTAAAAGATTACTAGAAGATATGTACGAGAAAGTGATTGAGGAAGGCAGTGCAACTTGATACGGAGATGATCTAATGGATTTGAAAAACAAAAAAATACTAGTAACAGGAGCAGATGGTTTCATCGGCTCACATTTAACAGAAGAACTAGTACGTCAAGGTCATGATGTAAAAGCTTTCGTTTATTACAATTCATTTAATTCATGGGGATGGCTCGATCATTTACCGAAAGAAACCTTGAAAGGAATTGAGGTATTTGCCGGGGACATTCGTGATCCCTATGGAGTTAAACAAGCGATGAAGGGATGCGATGTTGTTCTTCATTTGGCTGCCTTAATTGCGATTCCATATTCTTATCATTCTCCAGAAACGTATGTGGACACGAACATAAAAGGTACATTGAACATACTGCAAGCTGCTCGAGAATTAAACGTGGAAAAAGTGGTACACACTTCAACCAGTGAAGTTTATGGAACTGCTCGTTTTGTCCCGATTACTGAAGAACATCCACTTCAAGGACAATCTCCTTATTCTGCGAGTAAAATTGGTGCCGACCAGATGGCGATGTCTTTCTTTAGCTCATTTGATTTGCCAGTATCCATAATCCGTCCTTTTAATACGTATGGTCCTAGGCAGTCAGCACGTGCGGTGATTCCTACAGTTATCACACAAATTGCCAATGGACAGAAAACCATTCAACTTGGTTCGCTTTCACCTACAAGAGACTTTAATTATGTGAAAGATACAGTTAGAGGATTTCTGTCGGTCGCTCAATCTGACAGATCCATTGGAGAAGTAATAAATATAGGAAGTAATTACGAGGTCTCAATCGGCCAGACAGTAGAGTTTATAGCAGAGTTAATGGGTGAAAAAATACACATTGAGACAGACAACCAGCGTATTCGTCCAGAGAAGAGCGAAGTAGAGCGCTTATGGGCGGATAATTCGAAGGCGAAGAATTTAACTGGATGGCACCCCGAATATGGGGGAGTAGAAGGTTTCAAACGGGGACTAAGTGAAACAATCGAGTGGTTCACTAATCCCGTTCATCTATCCCAATACAAGGCAGGGATTTATAACCTATGAGTCAGCTAACCTCGCTAGAACAAATAGTCGCCAAACTGAAAGAAGTCACCCATTTTGCGGACAAGTTTATTCCTTTGCATGAGCCATGCTTTCAAGGGAATGAGTGGAAGTATGTGAAAGAGTGTATAGATACTGGATGGGTATCATCAGTAGGAAAATACGTAGATCAGTTTGAAGAAAAGCTACAAGAATATACGGGGGTGAAGCGAGCTGTGGCCGTAATGAATGGCACGGCCGCTTTGCATATATGTCTGAAATTAGTTGGAGTAGAGCCGGAAGATGAAGTATTAATGCCGGCTCTCACGTTTATTGCTACCGCTAATGCAATTGCCTATTGTGGAGCGACCCCACATTTTATCGATAGCAGTTTTACTACTCTTGGTGTAGATCCCAAGAAATTAAATGATTATTTGCTTGAAATTGCAGAGGTAAGGGGCAAGGAGTGCTTTAATAAAATAACTGGCAAAAGAATAAAAGCTGTCGTTCCTATGCATACATTTGGGCATCCTGTTGAATTAGATGAATTGATAGATGTATGCGAGAGGTTTCATCTTGAACTTGTAGAGGACGCAGCTGAATCACTAGGTTCCTATTACAAAGGGGTTCATACGGGAAATTTGGGACGTGTGTCGGCTCTCAGTTTTAATGGAAATAAAGTAATTACGACTGGTGGCGGAGGAGCAATATTAACGAACGATGAGGCCTTAGGCAAATACGCAAAGCATATTACAACAACTGCGAAAATGCCGCATAAATGGGCCTTTGAACATGACCAAATCGGTTACAATTATCGTCTTCCAAACATCAATGCAGCATTAGGATGCGCGCAATTAGAACAGTTGCCAATGTTTATTGAGCGGAAAAGGGCACTGGCACAAAAATATGCCCAGGTATTTGCGTCTATTCCTGAAATCACATTCTTTCATGAGCCCAAATTAGCGACGAGTAATTACTGGTTACATGTGCTTTTGCTATCGCCTGAGTTGGAGAAAAATCGTGATCAATTGCTGGAAATGACAAACGAACAAGGTTTGATGACTCGTCCCGCCTGGAAACTGCTTCACGAATTGCCAATGTATAAGAATGCTCCGAAGATGGATATCGTGGTAGCAAAACAGCTAGAAGAAAGAATCATAAATATTCCAAGCAGCTCTAACCTGGGGGCTAGTTATGTCACAACGTAAACTTTGTGTAGTTACAGGTACACGTGCCGAATATGGCCTTCTGTATCACCTTATGAAAGAAATACAAGAAGATACAGATTTGCAATTACAGATTATTGTAACTGGCATGCATTTATCTCCTGAATTTGGGTTGACTTATCGCTCGATAGAGCAGGATGGTTTTGCTATTGACGAAAAAATTGAAATGCTTTTATCCAGCGATACCTCGGTCGGAATTGCAACTTCGGTTGGCATAGGGACAATTGGGTTTTCACAGGCGTATGAACGTCTGAGACCTGATCTGGTCGTATTGCTTGGGGATCGTTTTGAGATTTTGGCTGCGGCTCAAGCTGCAATGATTGCAAGAATACCCATCGCTCATTTGCATGGAGGGGAAACAACCGAAGGAGTCATTGACGAATCGATAAGACACGCCGTGACCAAAATGTCGCAACTACACTTTGTAGCAGCAGATGAATACAGAAAAAGAGTTATTCAACTAGGTGAGAATCCAGATCGAGTGTTCAACGTGGGCGCAATTGGGCTTGATAATATACGAAAATTACCGCTTCTAAATAAGGAAGCCTTTGAAAAGTCTATCGATTTTGCTTTAAGCAAGCCAAGTTTTCTTATTACTTATCATCCCGTTACATTGAAGAAGAACCATTCTGAATCTGCAATGCTCGAGCTTTTACAAGCACTTGATCATTTCTCTGATGCAACCTGTATATTCACAAAGCCAAATGCGGATATGGGGGGACGCATCATTTGTGAAATGATCGATAGATACGTGGAGATTAATTCTTCCAGATGTGTTTCATTTACTTCTCTTGGGCAATTACGTTATTTAAGCGCACTGCAACATGTAGATGCCGTAATTGGAAATTCATCAAGTGGCATTATCGAAGTGCCTTTTTTTCAGAAGGGCACCGTTAATATCGGGGATCGCCAAAAAGGGAGGATTCGAGCGGAATCCGTTATTGATTGTGTAGAACAAAAAGATTCCATTATTTCAGCGATTAGACAGGCTCTCTCAAACGAGTTCCAGGAAAAGCTACGAAGTATGGAGTCTCCTTACGGTAAGGAATACGTTTCGGCGAAAGTGAAAAATGTACTGAAGGAAGTAAGCCTGGACAATTTGCTGCATAAAACTTTTTTTGACATCGAGGATTAGTAGAGATGTGCAAACATCTCTAGGAGGTACTATTATGACGAAGACATTTATTATTGCCGAAGCTGGTGTAAATCACAACGGATCTTTGGAGATGGCCAAAGAGCTCGTCTATTGTGCTGCAGAAGCAGGTGCTGATGCGGTGAAATTCCAGACGTTTAGGGCCAAAAGTATTATAAGTAAATATGCAGAAAAAGCCGATTATCAGAAGAGAACGACCGGTGTTGAAGAATCGCAATTAGAAATGGTGCAGAAATTGGAATTGTCGTTGGAAATGCATCATGAACTCGTAGAAACTTGTAAACAATGTAACATTAAATTTTTGTCCACCCCGTTCGATCTTGAAAGTGTAGACCTGTTGGCTGAGGAAATCGGTGTAGATTTACTTAAGCTACCTTCGGGAGAAATAACAAATGCGCCGCTTTTATTAAAAGCAGCTCTAACGGGGCTACCTATTATCCTCTCCACTGGAATGTCTAATCTAGGAGAAATAGAAGAGGCTCTAGGAGTTTTGGCTTTTGGCTACTTACGTTTCTCGCAGGCGCCATCTATCAGAGAGTTTCAAGAGGCGTATGCAAGTGAGGAGGGGCAACAAGTTCTTCGTGAAAAAGTAACGTTACTTCATTGTACAACTGAGTATCCAGCACCATATGTCGATGTGAACTTGAGGTCAATGGATACCTTGGCTGCGGCCTTTCAACTTCCAGTAGGATTCTCCGATCATACCGCTGGAATAGCTGTTCCGATTGCGGCTGTGGCTAGAGGTGCGCAGGTCATCGAGAAGCATTTTACGCTGGATAGAACTTTGCCAGGGCCTGATCATCAGGCCTCCCTAGAGGGGGCAGAACTCAAGCAAATGATTGATTCAATTCGGCAAGTGGAGCTATCGCTGGGTAAAGCGTATAAAATGCCTACACCTTCGGAACAAAAAAACAAATTTATCGCCCGCAAGAGCTTGGTTGCAGCATGTAGTATTCAAAAAGGTGAAATATTGACAATCGACAATCTAACTGCAAAACGACCAGGAACAGGTATTCCTCCGATTCGAATCTGGGACTTGATTGGGAAAGTCGCAAGTAAAGATTACGAACAAGATGAGTTGATTCAGGAATGAAGCCTGTAATTGTACTTGGTGGCGGTGGACATGCCAAAGTATTATTGGATACGTTAATTTTACAGGGTCATAATATCTTGGGATTCACGGACCTCCAGTCCCAAGCTAGCATATGGGGAATTCCGTATCTAGGTCATGATGTAGAGATCGAAAAATTTTCTCCCAAAGATTTGGTACTAGTAAATGGGATCGGTGCAGTCGGCAATAATTCAATCCGAAAGAAATTATTCTGTTTTTATAAAGAGCGGGGATACAGTTTCGCAAGTGTTATTCATCCAACTGCGATCATATCCCCTCGAGTAGTAATTGGTGAAGGCGCTCAAATAATGGCTGGCGCTGTCGTGCAAGCAGATGTACATATAAGCGGTAATGTTATTGTAAATACACGAGCCTCTATTGATCATGATTGCAGGATTAATGACCATGTACACATAGCACCAGGGGCAACTCTTTCCGGTGGTGTACATATTGAAGAAGGTGCATTCGTTGGCGCTGGTGCTGTAGTTATTCAAGGTATTCAGATTGGGACAGGAAGTATTGTTGGGGCCGGAGCTGTTGTTATCAAGGATGTTCCGAAAAATAGAAAAGTAGCAGGTGTGCCTGCACACGTGATTGGATAAGCAACAAGAAAGGGGTGGGGAGTGGTGAATTGGAGAGACCTTTTGGTATCACCGCAAACGCCTATCATTCATACATTGGAAATTATCGATAAGAATGCCAGACAAATTGCTTTAGTTGCAGATGAAAATGATAGATTGCTCGGCACTGTAACAGATGGTGACATCCGGAGAGGCTTGTTAAAGGGAAGGGGGCTTCAAGATCCTACCTCCACGATTATGAATCCATATCCTACGGTAGCTTCTCCGTATGACTCAAAAGAGAATATCCTTGCCCTCATGAAAATCAAGCATCTTCATCAAATTCCGATTGTTGATGAAGACGGGCGAATTGTGCATGTAGAGATGTTAAATGACCTTTTGCGTCCGAAAAAAAAGGACAATTGGGTGGTTCTAATGGCCGGTGGATTGGGAACTCGCCTTCATCCATTAACGCATGATTGCCCCAAACCTTTATTGGCAGTTGGGAACAAGCCATTATTGGAAACGATTTTGCAGAGTTTCATTGATCAAGGATTCCATAAGTTTTATATCTCAGTGAAATACAAGGCAGAGATGATTCAGGACTATTTTGGCACCGGTGAGCGATGGGGTGTTACTATTTGCTATTTGCAAGAAAAGGAGTCATTGGGTACGGCAGGAGCATTAAGTTTATTGCCAGACAAGCCAGTGGAACCTTTTTTTGTCATGAACGGTGACTTACTAACAAAGGTGAATTTTGAACAACTATTAGATTTTCACAAGACGTATCAAGCAAAAGCAACAATGTGCGTTCGAGAGTACGAATATCAAGTTCCATATGGTGTTGTCCGGTTAGATAAGCATCGACTGACAGCTATAGAGGAAAAGCCGATTCAGCGATATTTTGTCAACGCAGGCATTTATGTCATGGATCCGCAAGTTTTAGAACACATTCCACATAATGAAAACTTGGATATGCCAAGTTTGTTTGAGCAATTGATGAAGCAAGAACAGCAAACAATCGCATTCCCGATTAGAGAGTATTGGTTGGATATTGGGCGCATTGCTGATTTTGAAAAAGCGAACAAAGAGTATATGGAGGTATTCAGTTGAGGGCGCTCGTCATTGGCTTTGGATCAATCGGAATGAGACATGCACGTGTATTGAGAGAGTTAGGGTGCAAAGTTTGTGTGGTTAGCAGTCGAGAGGTTGATTGGGATTGCTCCTACCACGCTCTTTCCGAAGCCTTGCAAAAAGAGAACCCTCAGTATGTTATTGTTGCAAATAAAACATCTGAGCATTATCAGACGCTTTTGGAATTAGAAAATCAAGGCTATAGAGGGAAGGTTCTTGTAGAGAAGCCGCTTTTTCATTTGGAAGCAAGTATGCCGCCTCATAGCTTTGACATTTTTGTTGGCTATAATCTCCGTTTCCATCCTGCAATTCAGAAGCTGAAAATGCTCATGCAGGGTCAAAAAATACTATCTCTTCATGTTTATACAGGTCAGTATCTTCCCCAATGGCGCCCTCACGCAGACTACCGAAAGACGTATTCAGCTAAGAAAAGTGAGGGTGGAGGGGTTCTCAGAGACTTGAGTCACGAGTTGGATTATGTAAATTGGTTATTAGATGGATGGGAAAGCTTAACCGCAGTCGGCGGGAAATTCAGCTCTTTAGAAATAGATAGTGATGATATTTACTCCATTATGCTAAAGACGAAGAAGTGTCCTATTGCAAGCATAAATATTAATTATATCGAGAAGAGTCCTAAGCGATTTATTATCGTGAATACAGATCAGGATACGATAAAAGTGGATATGATAGGAAATACATTAACCGTGAATGAACGGACAGAGCCATTTGAGGTTTCTAGAGATTATACATATAAAATGCAACATGAAGCGGTTTTGTCAGACAATGTATGGGATGTCTGTCATTCAGAAGAAGCAATGGATGTAATGAATATGATAAACGCAATTGAAGAGGCAAATGAGAAAAGGAGTTGGGTCTCGAAATGAAAAGGCTGTGCACGATTTGCGCAAGAGGAGGCTCAAAAGGGGTGAAGAATAAAAATATTCGTCCCTTGATGGATCGTCCTCTTATTGCATTTAGTATAAAACAGGCGAAACAATCGGGCTTGTTCGATTGCGTAGCAGTTAGTAGTGATTCTAGGGAAATACTGGAAGTAGCACGGGAATATGGGGCAGACATTCTTATTGAGAGACCCGATCAAATGGCAACGGATGAGTCAGCAAAACTTCCTGCTATTCAACATTGCGTTAGTGAAGTTGAAAAACAATTAAAGGTCACGTTTGGTACCCTTGTTGATTTGGATGCAACATCCCCGTTGCGAATAGTTGAGGATATTCAAGGAGCAGTTGAATTGTTGGAGAGGAAGCAGTGCTCCAATGTGATAACGGCTGCACCAGCTAGAAGATCACCCTACTTTAATTTAGTGGAGTTAAACACAAATGGATTTGTTCAACTATCAAAAAAGCTAGACCAAGCTATTGTAAGAAGACAAGATTCACCAAAATGCTATGACATGAATGCTTCGATATATGTTTGGAGTCGCGATGCGTTCTACGGGGCAAATTCGGTTTTTTATGAAGATACCATGCTTTTTGAAATGCCAGAGGAGCGGTCTATTGATATCGACTCTGAAGTTGATTTTATGTTTGTTGACTTTTTACTAAACCAAAAGAGGGATCTATATGAAACCTTATTCTTATAAAAAATTGTTCGATTTACAGGGAAAAACAGCAATTGTTACAGGCGGACTAGGTATCTTGGGAAGGCACTTCTGCAGAGGATTAGCCGAATTCGGAGCTAATGTCGCAGTAGTTGACCTTGATTTAGAAGGTGCGAGGGCATTTGCTCAAGAACTCGAGGCCTCGTATAGAGTAAAGTGCTTAGGTGTCTCTTGTGATGTTTCTTCTCAGCAGTCGGTTAATAAGATGGTAGAGGAAGTCGTAAATGCATTTGGGGAGATACATATTCTGCATAATAATGCTGCTAGTAAATCAAAGGATCTAGATGCTTTTTTTGCGCCATTTGAAGAATATTCAATGGAACAATGGCGGGAAATTATGTCTGTCAATATAGATGGCATGTTTTTAGTTGCACAAGCCGTTGGCAAGCAAATGGTCCTTCAGGGTAAGGGGGGCTCCATTATACAAACAGCCTCTATTTACGGAATTGTTGCACCGGATAATAGAATATACGATGGCTCGTTTTATTTGAACAGGCAAATTAATACCCCAGCAGTCTACTCCGCATCGAAATCATCTGTTCTTGGGCTGACGAAGTACTTGGCGACGTATTGGGCACCACAAGGGATTCGAGTCAATACACTCATACCTGGTGGTGTAGAAAGTGGCCAAAATGAGGAGTTTAAACAAAAATATTCGAATCGTGTACCTTTAGCAAGAATGGCGCAGCCAGAAGAGCTGGTAGGAGCATTGGTGTATCTAGCTTCAGATTCATCTAGTTATGTTACCGGCCAACAAATAGTAGTTGATGGCGGTTTGTCAGTCTGGTAATCGATCACTACTAATTACATCACAAAGTTGGGGATTAACATGAAAATAATCATACTTGGGGACTCGCTTGCCTTACCAAGGCCACATCGAATAAAAAGTTTCGATCCTGAAGTGGATAAAGAATTGGCCGTTCATTTTGATGAAACTTACGGTTGTTTGTTACAGAACGAACTACTGAACGCATACCCGACAGTTCGGTTTACTGTTACCAATCGTGCGCAACGGCTTACAACCATTAAGGATATAGCTGCCCAATTTGGCGATCATCTTTTTTACTTTCAGCCAGATGTTATCGTTATGCAGGTAGGCATTGTTGATTGCTGGATAAGAGATGAGCTTGGTGGTAAACAACTGGTCAATATTGTCGAATTTGAACAGCATTATCGTGCTATTCTTACCCTTTTGCAGAAACGGCCAGAAACCAAACTTATTGTCGTGGGAATTTGCCCTACTTCTATTAAGATGGAAAAGCGCTATCCAGGAATCCTGCAGCAGATAAACTTGTACAATCAAGTATTGAAGAGTGGAGAAAATCATCACCAAGTATTTTTTATGGAGATGGAGTCGTACATTAACAGTCACAATCCTCATGTCTATCTCTTGCCAGATGATCATCACTTGAATAAGAAAGGCAATGAATTAATCAGTAGACGTCTTGTAGAGATAATAAAGGCATTTCAAGAAAATGTTACAGGTTGCAAGATGTTTGAGACTGATGCGGAGCTTAGCTACAAGCATTTTATAAAATCGTATGAAATTTTTCCGTACTTTGGTGATAATTTATACAATTTGATTTACTTATCTTACCAAATGCAAGACTGGGGAAAGACAGTTGAGTATATAAAATTTGTTCGGATGAATCAAATACAGCATCCAGCCTTACCTCAACTTGTGGACATGATAAAGGAGCAAATGAACTCATGAGTATGAGTACCATAGGGATTATTGGCTTAGGACCGATGGGACATAGGTACGTAGAAGCAATTCAAATGTTGCCTGAACCAGTTAAAATCGCTGTTACAGATCTAAGAACAGATGTGATCGAACAAGCAAAGGCAAAGTATCCGAAACAGGAATTTAGTGTCTACACCAATCATGAGGACATGTTGAAGAGTGAGCAGCTAGATGTCTTGATTATCGCTACAAATGGACCTAGTCATTACTCTTTGTTTTTAGATGCAATAAAATTTGGAGTTAACAGGGTTATCTGTGAGAAACCTATTGCCACTTCAATTCACCAGGCGCAAGAAATGGTGTCGATTGCACGTGAAAAAGGAGTGAAGCTAGCTGTCAATCATGGTCGGAGATGGGCGGCTGACTACTTACTTTTACGGGAAAAATTGAAATCTGGCGTTATCGGTCCTGTAGAAAGCATGATGTTTTCTATGGGAGGTGGTCAAATGGGGTGTAATGGTACTCACTTTATTGATCTTGCTAGTTTCCTATTGGACGATAAGGTTGAACAAGTATGCGGATTTTTAAATGATGAAGGTGTACCGAATCCAAGAGGAGCAAATTTTAAAGACCCTGGTGGATATGCCATTATACACTTCAGTGCTGGAACTCGTATGTTCTTTGAATTAACCGAAGATCTTGGCATTCCTCCTGTGCTAGTTATTAACGGGAAATATGGGCGGATTACTGTTAACGAGCTCCAACGATCTTATTTTATAGAAGCGCGGAATGAGCAGGATCGGGAACTTCCTGTCACTCGTTATGGGACACCTTTACATGAAACGCAAACGTGTAAACTGGAGTTAAACATTATTGAGTTTTGCCAAAATCTATTAATGAACATGTTACAGGACCACATACCAGCCAATCCTCAATTTGCTGTCGATGCGTTAGAAACAGTCATTGGGATTCATTACTCTCACCACTTAGGTAACAAAGTAATCAATTTACCTATAACCGATGAAGAATATTGTAACAAACTGTTTTCGTTTACGTAGTGAGGGGGGAGACAGATGATATCGCTAGGAATAATAGGTACGGGGTCAATAGCCCCCCATTATATACAAGCCATCCATTGGTTAAATCAACACAGAGAAACGGAAATAAAAGTAATTGCAGCTGTTAATCGCACAGAAGCCAGTAATGAAAGAGCAAGAAATGTGCTAGGCATCCCAAAAACTTACACTAGTATTCACGATATGATTTCTGCGGAGAAACTGGACGGTATTATCGTTGCTGTTCCTTTTCCTAGCATTTATGAAGTAACTATGAATCTAATTCCTACGCGGATTCCCCTGCTAATTGAAAAACCGCCGGGTCTAACTATGGAGCAAACCCGACAATTGTCGCAGTTAGCGAGAATGCATCAGGCAAGTGTAATGGTAGGATTTAACCGCCGCTTCTATAGTGTAGTCGATCAAGCGAAACGACTGATAGAAGAATCAGGCGGTCTGCTGGGAATGAGAATGGATGTTTTTGAACGCTATAGACTATTGCGAGAAAACGGTTATCCTTCAGAGAAATTAGAGAAGCTGTTCACAGCTAATAGTATTCATTGCATAGATTTAATACGCTATTACTGCGGGGATCTTGATGCCATTCATGCTTTTTCTAATCAATCGTCTGAGGAGCCTTTTAATCATCGATATGCAGCATTGATCGTCGCAAAGAGGAACATACCGATTACATTCCAAGCGTATTGGCATTCAATGGGGAACTGGAATTACGAATTGTATTTGCAGGATGGAAAAATTCAGTTTACCAATATGGAAGAGGCACTAGTTTCTTTTCGAAATAAAGAGCCTTATCGTTTAACCCCCAATCAAGTGGATCGGGATACAAAGCCAGGATTTGCTGAACAAATGATGCATTTCTTGAATCAGGTAATACACTTCTCCGGTAATGCAGGTTATGAAGGTGAAATGTCCATCCATGACGCAGTAAATACGATGGCTCTCGTAGAATCGTTGCAAACGTAAAATAATATAAATAGAGAAGGTAAAGCTTTTTCCCGAAAAAACCGATAACTATCTTAGGAAAAAAATCCTAAGGAGGATTGAGTATGGACGTTGGATCAGTACAAGGATTCGGGAAATCGAAAGCGCATAATAATTTTCCTCAAACGAATAGTCAGCCTCAGGAGCAATCGGTACCGGTAAAAGAACATCAGCAGAATAATAAGAATCTAGAACAAGAAATAGCTGGCATAAATAAATGGCTTCAATCAACTAGCTCGCATGTGAAGTTTACCCTTCATGAAGATCTCAATGAATACTATGTGCAGGTCATCAACGATCAAACAAATGAGGTCATTCGTGAAATTCCTTCAAAAAAAGTAATGGACATGGTTGCGAAGATGCATGAAATGATCGGAATACTAGTGGACGAGAAAAGATAGGAGGTAAGTAAGATGGGAATCCGTTTGTCAGGTATGGCTTCAGGAATGGATACGGAGAAAATTATTAAAGATTTGATGAAGGCTCAAAGAGAGCCTGTTAATCGTTTGCAACGTACTAAGTACAGTACTGAGTGGAAACGTGATGCTTACCGAGAGATGAATACGGTCTTTGCAGATTTTCAAAACTCGGTGAAAAATCTGCGTTTGTCTAGTAGCTTTAACAAAAAAGTAGCGACATCCGAAAATGACTCTATCGCTTCAGTAAAAGTTGTGGGGCAGACATCATTGTCCAGTTATACGATAGAGATAGAAAACCCGGCAGTAGTTGGAAAACCTGCTACTGCTGCGTTTACTTCAACTTTACCTGATACGAAGACAGCTATCGGGTCAACATTTGACTTAACACTCAAAAAGGATTCAAGTGCGGCAAGTACAGTTGTTAAAATTGAGGATAAAGATACGATTGAAACGATTATCGGTAAAATTAACAGCTCTAACTCAGGTGTGAAAGCTACCTATTTCAATAATCAATTCGTATTGTCTTCAGATGATGGTAGTAATTTTACTGTACAGGCTCCAGCTGGGAATAGTTTAGGATTGAAGGATGCAACCGCGACGAAAACAGATGGCACACCTGCTTCCTTTAAAATTAATGGAGTATCCTACACATCTGATAAAAATACAATTACTTTCGATGGCATGGAAATTTCATTGAAGCAAGCCAACAAAAATGCGCCAATAACGATTAATACGAAGTCTGACGAAGATACGATTTACAACATGGTGAAAGATTTCGTCGACAAGTACAATGCTGTCCTTGAAACGGTTAATAAAAAGATTTCAGAACCAAAGTACAAGGGTTACCAGCCGTTGTTGGATGAGGAAAAAGAAGCATTACCTGAAAAAACGGCTGAGAAAATGGATCTCATGGCAAAAAGTGGTATACTTCTGCGGGATCCCATTCTATCAAGTGCCTTAAGTGAACTTCGCAGAGCTACAAGTACTCCTTTGCAAATCGATGGTGTAAATAAAGCTTTTGATACATTATCCGAAATCGGTATTGGCGGTCCACCAAGCGGGAAAAACGCATATCAAGAAAACGGAAAGTTGTTCATCAATGAAACCAAACTTCGCGAGGCAATTCGGAACAATGGCGAAGATGTAATGAAACTGTTTACAAGTTTCAGCAATGAAAAAAATGACCTTGGAAAAAAATATAATGAGAGTGGCGTTGCTGAGCGCTTGTACGGTCAATTGAGTGAGGTCATGGATAAAATAAAAATCGAAGCTGGGTCATCTGGATCTATTTACGACGATAGCTATCTTTCTAAAAAAATCGAGCAAACCAACAAAGACATAGATCGTTGGGAAGATCGCCTTAAAATGATCGAGAACCGTTATTGGAAACAATTCTCTTCAATGGAAAAAGCTATGTCCAAGTCACAATCACAAGGCTCATGGTTTGCACAAATGCTAGGCCAGCGTTAAGAAGGAGTGATGCAGATGTTACAGAATGCTGCTCAGGCGTACCAATCAAATCAAGCAACAACCGCAACTCCTGCCGATTTAACACTGATGCTCTATAACGGTGCGCTAAAGTTTATCAAACAAGCCAAAAGCGCAATCGAGGAAAAAAATGTAGCGAAAGCTCATGAGGCATCACTCAAAGTACAGAACATCTTGTATGAACTAATGTCTACCTTAAAAAGTGAATACGAAATCTCGAAAGAATTCGGTATGCTCTATGAATATATGCTCCAGCGTACAATCGAGGCAAACATTCGGAAGGATCTCGATATACTGAATGAAGTGGAAGATTTGTTCATCCAATTCCGTGATACATGGAAAGAAGCTATGCAATTAGCAAAAAGGCAAGGGTAAGGAAATACACATGGAAATGACAATAAATGCTCTCTTGGGGGAGTTGCTTCAGGCTACCCAACGCCTAGAGCAGACTGTGACGCTGAAAGATTCAGACGCTGAGGAATGGCTTGCGATACTCGACGAGCGAGAAGTATTGATCGGCACTTTGAAAGAACGTGTAGAAGAGGTGGAGTTGACACCCGCCCAACGTGTGCAAATGGTAGAGATTCACGAGATCAACCAACGCGTAATTCCTTTGATCGAAGGGCGGAAGCAAGGCGTCCAGCAACAACTTAACACCCTCCAACGCAGCAAGCTCGCAATGAATACGTACAACGAAGCAGGTCCAAACGGCTATGGTGCCTTTTTCGACCGCAAAAAGTAAAAACGGCCGGGGAACCGGCCGTTTTCTTTTCACCACTTATGCACGAATGTCGATCGTTTTTCCAAGAGATGGATGACTTGCCTGAGCCGCTTGAACATTTTGCTGCGTCTTAGCAAAACCCTCCAACATGATGGAAGCTTGTGCTTGCGCAGTCTCCTGCACTTGCTTCGTCAAGCTAATAGTAACAGCTTGCTTTAATTGTACGGCATTCACAGATGATCACCTCTTTACTAGAATTACTTTCTTTATCATTATCGACATTTTCTATACCAAGCTTCACTATAACCATGACTCTATTCTCTCATCTTTTTACCACCATCTGCTATACTTTAAGAACAACTTGTTGAAAAACTAGGAAGGTGAAACACTTGTGTCCACAAAACGCCGCTCACTCGTCTTAATCGGAGCCGTCCTCCTCATCTTCATACACGCGGTCTACCTAAACGGAACCTTATCGGACCTCCTCAATGTAACCGCCATCGAGCTAGTCGCGCTCTCCGTAGTCATGTCTTACGCAGTCAAACGCAAGCATCTCGACTTGAAAAAAATCTGGCGCCTGCTCATCCACGGCCGGCAAAGCAACGTTGAAGAAACGATCAAGCGCTTTTACTACTACGCGCTCGTCCAGAAGGAACAGGGCTATATCGCGCTCGAAAAGGAACTGCACCAGGAACCCGATTCATTTGTCCAACGCGGATGCTTGCTGGCGGTCGAGGGTGTTCCGGAAGAAGAGCTGCGTCTGATCCTGGAGAACGAACTCAAGGGCGAGCAGTATCGTTACCAACAGTCAGCAGGGTTCTTCCGCCTCATTAGTTTGCTGGCACCAGGGATGGGGTTGGTCGGTACGCTCTTGGGGATGACGGGCGTACTGAAGTCGCTCGAAGACATGGCCTTGACCGGACACAGTCTGAGCGCAGCGGTCGTAGCGACGCTGTATGGCGCGCTCTTGGCGAACTTGTTCGCGCTGCCTTGCTACTACCGCCTGATGGACTTGTACGACCGGGAAATGTTTGAAAAGCGTCTTTTTATCGAAGGTTGTGTTGGTCTCCAGCGCATGGAGACACCACGCTTGTTGTTTGAAAAGCTGAACTCATTCTTGCCAGGTGACCAAAAGCTGGTGCTGATTAAAGAAGCAGGCAGCATGAAGGGCACGATTGAAAGGCAGGACCGCTATGCATGACGAACGGTTATACGACGAAAAAGAGCTAGAAAAAAGCTGGCTGCTTAGCTACAGTGACTTGATTACGCTGTTGTTCGTGATCGTGATTATTATTGCGGCGATGCAGACGAAGAGCATTCAGTCACAAAAGGAAGATGTCCAAAAGGAAAAAGCGAGCTTGAAGCAGGTGCATGAGAGTCTCGACCTGCTCAACCTGCAAAAGCTGGAGCTGCAGCGAGAGGTCTACCAATTGGAGGCTCGCCAGAAGGAGCTCAAGGGCGAAAAAGTAAAAGAAGGCTCCGAAGACACCGTAAACGTGCCGAAGCCGCCAATGGGCATGTCTGACTCGAGTGAGCGCGATATGGAGACGGTACGCAACCAGCTATCCTCCGCTTTGGCTGAGCTGAATCTCGACTACGAGGAGACCGAAGAAGGCTTGCGTATCCGTTTGCCGGAAACGATTTTGTTTACGAGTGGTTCGGCAGACCTACAGGCCCAAGGGAAGCAAGTCGTCGGGACGGTAGCGGGGGTGTTGAAGCGCTTTGAGCACAAGGTGCGAATCGAGGGCTATACAGATGATGTGCCGATCTCGCGCAGTTCCTTCCAATCCAACTGGGAGCTGTCTTCGGCGCGTGCGATCTCTGTCATGCGTGAAATGGTGGATGCAAACTCCTTACCGGCGTCTCGGTTTACCGTGGCTGGCTTGGGTGAATACAAACCGCTTGTGGACAACTCCAACGCGGAGAACCGTGCGAAAAATCGTCGGGTAGAGATCGTGATTTTGGGGGAAAAATAATAATTCATTATTTTCAGATAAAAGCAGGATTTTTATATGCAGGATAGAACTATATCCCGTATATATGAATCCTGTTTTTTTGCTGCTAGATCCACTTATTCTCCCATTTCGTTCCCCTTACTTTCGTACTAAAGTGGCAGAATATACAGGAAAATAGTTATACCCAGCTTGTGCACAAGGGTATGTGGATAATGTGGATAACTCTGTGGAGAACGCAAAAAATCCGTAATTTCCATGTGGACATAGCTGGGGACAAAATGGGCAGATAGTGAGTCACAAGGGGGATTTCGAAATGCGTATCGGGACAAATTGGTTCAAATCGCTCGCGTTGGTCGTCGGTGTGGGGGTACTCCTCGCAGGCTGTGGATCGGGTGGTCAGCAAACGTCTGGCAGTGGCGGAGCAAGTGGTGGCTCGGGTGACAAGGTGTACATAGTCGGTACAGATGCGGCATATCCACCGTTCCAAATGCTTGAGGCTGACAAGATTAGTGGCCACGACATCGATGTGATGAACGCGATCGCAGAAGCTGGCGGATTCAAGATTGAGTGGAAAAACACAGGGTGGGACCCGCTTTTTGATGGACTGGACAAAGGGACGGTTGATATTGGGATCTCGTCCATTACGATCACGGAGAAGCGCAAGGAGAAATACGATTTTTCGGACTCATACTTTGAAGCGAATCAACTCATTCTGGTAGCGGAAGATTCTCCAGTGACGAAGCTGGCAGATTTGAAAGGAAAGAAGATCGGGGTTCAAGCTGCGACCACGGGTGAAGAAGTGGTCAAAAAAGCGTTTGGAGATACGTATGAAGGCTTGAAGGGCTATGACGATATGCCATCTTCCGTCGATGACTTCTTTAATGGTCGAGTCGATGCAGTGATTGGCGACAATGGCGTTTTGTCATACTACGTGAATAAAGTAAAAGATAAGAAGTTTAAGCTGATAAAAGATGATTCCTTTGAAAAGGAATTTTACGGAATTATCGTGAAAAAGGGCAATGCCGATGCGATGAACAAAATCAACGACGGATTAAAAAAGATAAAAGAAAATGGAAAGCTGCAGGAAATTTACACCCAGTACTTTGGCAATAAGTAGGCAGCAAAATGGCCGGGTGCGTCTGTCGACGTAGCCGGCGTTTGTTCGCAGCTTGGCTTGCTGACATGAAGAAGGGAGGATTTTGCCATTGGACTGGAGTGTCATCTACGACTACCGTGAACTGTTTATCCGAGGCATTATTAATACGATTTTACTTACGGCAGTGGCTACGGTTTGCGGAACTTTTTTGGGGTTGTTCATCAGCTTGGGCAAAATGTCCTCCAAGCGAATCTTGCGTTGGACCTGTTCGATTTACGTAGAGCTGTTTCGGGGAACTCCGATGCTGGTCCAAATTTTGCTGATTCATTTTGCGGTGATTCCGTCGATTTGGGGTATTCTGTACCCAGGAGCGAGTAGCCCTGAAGCGATTTATTCAGGCTTCGTCGCGCTTTCACTCAATGCGGCTGCCTATATGGCGGAAATCTTTCGAGCTGGTATCCAATCGATTGATCCGGGGCAAATGGAAGCGGCACGATCACTTGGCATGAACAAGGGGCTTGCCATGCGCCAAATTATACTTCCGCAAGCGTTTACGCGAATGCTGCCCGCGATCGGAAATGAGTTTATTGCTCTTTTGAAAGATTCATCCCTTTTGGCAGTAATCGCGACACCGGAATTAAACTATGCAGCCATGAACGTGGCAAAAAGTACATTTGAGCGCTACCCCCCGTATTTAACGGAAGCGGCAGTTTACCTGGTACTTACGCTGTTCTTGTCCCGTGTAGTCGTGAGAGGACTAGAGAAAAAATATTCCACGCGGTAATGCGTGTGTAGAATGATTCGCCTGAATTGGGGAAAGCTAGGCTTGATTTTTATTTTCACAAAAGAAAGGGTTGTGCTGTTTCATGCAAGGCAAAGTAAAATGGTTTAATGCAGAAAAAGGGTTTGGATTTATTGAGCGAGAAGACGGTGATGACGTATTTGTCCATTTTTCGGCGATTCAGTCTGATGGATTTCGTTCGTTAGATGAGGGACAGGCTGTAGAATTCGACATTGTGGAAGGGGACCGCGGTCCACAAGCGGCGAACGTCGTGAAGTTATAAACGAAACAATAGCAAAATCCCCCTGGTTCCTTGATCGGACAGGGGGATTCGTTTTTTCCACGTGTTTAACTGATCATTCTTTGAATGCGTAGGGAACGCTGGAGTCTCAGGTCTATAAAATCATTCCCTCTACGAACGAGAGGCCGCATAGGCTCATCAGTATGAATCATAATGATTTCGACGTGGTCGCCATTGTTCAAAAGCGCATGGGAGCCGACGTAAAGCAAGATAATGTAATGGATAAAACGAGATACAATCATCGGATTTAATTGGCCTGTACAAGCTGACTCCCACAGAACATTCGCGGCTTCAAAGGGAGAGGTTCCCTTCCGATACACGCGGTCTGTGCATATCGCATCAAATGTGTCTGCGACACTGATGATTTGGCATTCAAAAGGGATGCCATCTTTTTTTTGTCCGAGAGGATATCCACTTCCATCCCAACGTTCGTGGTGCATCAGAGCGCATTGTGCCAGCAAGTCGTCGGCATCGTCCATGGTGCGCAGGAGCTCGTAGCCGTATACGGTATGCTTTTTCATAATCGTATACTCTTCGTCTGTCAGACGTTCTGGCTTGGACAGCAGCTCATCGGGAATTTTCATCTTGCCGATGTCATGGAGAAGACCTGCAAGGCCCAAGAAATGAACATCACGTTGCGGCAATCCTATGATTTTTCCGATTAAGGCTGCCACGATACCTACATGCAGGGAGTGGCGATACGTATAACTTTCTGTTCCTTCATTCAAATAAATGAAGCGCAGAAACCTCATGTGATGAAGAACTTGGTCGAGCATCGGATGAACAGCGTCGCTAAATTGTTGCAGTCTGGGAGTATCCCCATTTGCGAGCTGGTTAAATAAATACTCGGTTTTTTGTACGGCTACCATATAGGCCTTTGCAGCCTCTGCCTCACTCCAATGAAGGAGAGGAAAAGGCATTTCGGGTGCTTCCGAGTCAGTCGTAACGTGTACGGCTTCCACTTGATGAGCCTCTAGCAGTCGGATATCACTAAGATGAAGGTTTGCACCAGCGGGTAATAAAAGCAGACCGTATTCATTGTAGACGTCTTGAGCGAGCGTTGTTCCGATAAGTGAATGGGAAGGTTTTACCTCGGCCATGAGGATTCCTCCAGTGCGATGTACGACCGCGATATAAGATAGGATGACTACCTCTCCTATTATAGCATAGGGAATCTAGTAAGTATTGGTAAAATAATGTCGGATATTGATGGTTTGTAAAAGATTTGCAAAGATTTTTTTAAGCAGAGTGGAAGGATTATTTACAGAGGTGGCGAATAAGTATGTATAGACGGAAGGAGGTTGGAACCATGAAATTTAACATTCGTGGAGAAAACATTCAAGTCACCGCTGCACTTAGAGAATATGTCGAAAAGAAAGTCGGCCGTCTGGAAAAATATTTTGAAACGCCACAGCCTACAGAAGTACAAGTCACCATGCATGTACATCGCGGAGAAGGCACGATCGAGGTAACTATCCCGCTGAGTGGGGTCATTATCCGAGCGGAGGAAACGCACGAAGATATGTATGCTGCTATCGATCTGGTAGTAGAAAAGCTGGAACGTCAGATTCGCAAACACAAAACGAAGCTGATGAGGAAGCTTCGAGTGGATTCGACAGGAAGAATCGCACAGCGTGAGAGTCAGCCAGTAGCAGTCATGATCCCTGATGTGGATGAGGAAGATATCGACATCGATATCGTTCGAACCAAACGCTTCGATCTGAAGCCGATGGATGCACAGGAAGCGGTCATGCAGATGGATATGCTGGGACACAGCTTCTTCGTTTTCCAAAACAGTGACACCAATGACGTCAGTGTGGTATATCGCCGCAATGATGGGCGTTACGGATTGATTGAACCAAAATAACGAAACTTTACACATTCTCATTCGTATAAGACTAGGGAGTTGCTATTGGCAACTCCCTTTACTTGTGTAGAGGATGCTCTATTTGATAAAATATCTTTTTAGAAAGTATTATTTTCGTAGAATCGGTATCCTTTTTTATTATTGGACTCATGCCGGCTTGTGCATTTTTGTTTGGCAGTATATGGAAGGGGTGTCCTCATGCTAGGACTCGTTAAAAAGATATTCGGCGACAGCAATGAACGTGAAGTAAAGAAAATGTTTAAGCGTGTAGAAAGCATCAACGCGCTGGAACCAACGATTAAAGCACTCTCGGATGACCAATTGCGGGAGAAGACAGCTGAGTTTAAGGCGCGTTTGGCAAATGGAGAAGAACTGGACAAAATTTTGAATGAAGCGTTTGCTGTTGTACGTGAAGCATCGATCCGTGTACTGGGCATGCGTCACTTCGACGTCCAAATGATTGGTGGTATGGTGCTTCAGGAAGGCCGTATCTCCGAGATGAAGACGGGTGAAGGTAAAACGCTGGTTGCGACACTGGCGACATACCTGAATGCCCTGATGGGAAAAGGCGTCCACGTCGTTACTGTGAACGAATACTTGGCTGAGCGTGACTCGACTATCATGGGTAAGCTGTATAACTTCCTCGGACTGACAGTCGGCTTGAACAAGAATGGACTGAGCCCTGAAGAAAAACGCGAAGCGTACGCGTGTGATATTACGTATGGTACGAACAATGAGTTCGGCTTCGATTACTTGCGTGACAATATGGTTCTGTACAAGGAACAAATGGTGCAACGTCCACTCTTCTTCGCTATCATCGACGAGGTGGACAGCATTTTGATCGACGAAGCACGTACGCCGTTGATCATCTCCGGTTCTGCTAACAAATCGACAGAGCTGTACTACATCTGCTCGCATTTTGTGAAGCGTCTGGAAGAAGAAAAAGATTTCACTATCGATGAGAAGTTGAAAATCGTCAGCCTTACAGATGATGGTGTGAGCAAGGTCGAACAGGCATTCAACATCGACAACCTGTACGATACGGCACATACCACGTTGAACCACCACATTACGGCGGCGTTGAAGGCTCAAGTGTTGTTCAAGCGCGATGTTGATTATGTGGTGCAGGAAGGCGAAGTTGTGATCGTCGACGAGTTCACCGGCCGTCTGATGGTTGGACGTCGTTACAGCGATGGCTTGCATCAAGCGATTGAAGCCAAAGAAGGTCTGCGTGTCCAAAGCGAGAGCATGACACTGGCGACCATTACTTTGCAAAACTACTTCCGTATGTACGAGAAGCTGGCGGGTATGACTGGTACAGCGAAGACGGAAGAAGAAGAGTTCAAAAAGATTTACGGTCTCGATGTTGTGGTTATTCCAACGAATAAGCCAGTACAGCGTATCGATTCACCTGACTTGGTTTTCAAAACAGAGGCAGCCAAATATCGTGCGGTTGTAAACGACATTGTCGAGCGCCATAAAAAGGGCCAACCGATCCTGGTAGGTACCATCTCCATCGAAAACTCGGAGCGCTTGTCCCAAATGCTGAAGCAAAAAGGCGTACCGCATAACGTATTGAACGCGAAGCAGCATGAGCGCGAGGCAGAAATCGTTGCGCGTGCAGGTGTGTACGGAGCGGTTACCATTGCCACAAACATGGCAGGTCGCGGTACGGACATTCAGCTTGGCGAAGGTGTTGCGGAGCTGGGCGGTCTTCATATTATCGGTACAGAACGCCACGAGAGCCGTCGGATTGACAATCAGCTACGCGGTCGTGCAGGTCGTCAGGGGGACCCGGGTTCATCCCAGTTCTTCCTCTCGATGCAAGATGAGCTAATGCGTCGTTTCGGTGCGGACAATATCATGAATATGATGGATCGTTTGGGTATGGAAGAGGATATGCCGATCGAGAGCCGCCTGGTGACTCGTGCAGTAGAATCCGCGCAGAAGCGTGTAGAGGGATCGAACTTCGATGCACGTAAAGGCGTTCTCCAGTACGATGACGTCATGAATCAGCAGCGTCTGGTTGTCTACAAACAGCGTAAAGACATTCTGGAACAGGAAAACCTCAGCGAAGTTGCTTTGAATATGATTTATGCAGTGATGGAGCGTGCAGTGTCTCTGCATTGTCCAAAAGAAGAGGTACCTGAGGATTGGGATCTGCAAGCATTGGCCGATGCTGCCAATAATGGATTCCTCCATGAAGAAACGATTACGGCAAAAATGCTGAAAGGCAAGGAAGCAGAAGAAATTCTCGAGCTGTTGAAAGCAGAAGTCGATAAGCAATACAAACAGCGTGAAGAAGAAATCGGTGAATCGATTCGCGAGTTTGAAAAAGTCGTCATTCTGCGTGCTGTCGACAGCAAGTGGATGGATCACATCGATGCGATGGATCAGTTGCGTCAAGGTATTCACCTGCGCGCCTACGCACAAAACGACCCGCTTCGTGAGTACCAGTTCGAAGGATACGAAATGTATCAAGGTATGCTGGCTGCTGTTCAGGAAGAAGTCGCTATGTATATCATGAAGGCTGAAGTCAGCCAAAACCTGGAGCGCCAAGATGTCATTCGCGGTCAAGGAATCGATCCGAGTAACTTGCAAACCTCCGGACCATCTGATCGTCCAGATCCGGAGACCTCCGGTGATGCTGATCCGAAAAACCGTGCACAGCGTCGCGCTCAGGAGCAAGAACGCAAACGCCAAAACAAGAAACACTAAACAATAACAGAGCATTCTTCTCGTATCGGCAAATTCGGTACGAGGGGAATGTTTTTTTCTTGCCCATTCCTAATGCCTTGACAGTATTCGTCCTCATCTATTCTTCCTCGTCTGATAAAAACAATCTATTTGTCTAACACTGGTAAATGTGATCGAACGATTCAGGTGGTAATTATCTGAAAAATAAATAGAATCGTAAGTACAACACTTTTACCAAAAATTCACGAAGACGGGGGAATGAACAAATGAGAACGTCAGTGAACGTGATGGGGATACAAACAAAAAATATAATGGAGCGCATTGCCGTTACTTTAAAAGCAGTCCTAAAGACAGGAAAAGAAAATAAAAAAGTACAGCTCATTGAAAAGGAGGAGGGAATCGAATTACCGAGAGTCATCTCAGCGCAAAACCCGGTCTTTGAGGACAAGCGACTGATGGAGGAAATTCCGGAGCCGAATTGGAATGAGGCTTTGATCGCACCGCCGAATGGAATGGTGGATCGAACGCGTGAAAGTCCGCTAGCCAATAAATATCGAAAAACACACAACTGGAAGCGACAAGCTATCATCAAACGAGCATTCCAGCTAAAAGCAAGCGAAGCTCGGCGTACCCATCTCTATCTGGTTGCTGCACCGCAGGCGGAAAATAAACAACCACTTGAAATCCGAGACCTGAGATCCTCGCCATCACCACCAGTGGCAACGTGAAAAAGATAGCGGCAAAGTCCCTTTTCTAAACGTGACAAGCTGCCGTATTTGCGCATCCGGCAAATTACGTTACAATAAAACATAGCTTACGTAAAGAGAAGGTGATTCGCAACATGGCATTAATCGATATTGCGGACATCAAACAAGAGATGTCTAGTATGGCTAAGCGTTTAGCGGATATCAGGGGGTCTCTTTGACCTCCCAGTAAAACAGGAACGAATCGGTGAACTGGAAGAGCGTATGCTGGCACCCGATTTTTGGGATGACAACGATGCAGCGCAGAAGACAATCAGTGAACTGAATGCAATCAAAAGCCTCGTGGAGACGATGGCCAAGCTGGATTCCCAGTACGAGGATCTCCAGGTAATGTTGGAACTTGTCATCGAAGAAGGGGATTCCTCTCTCATTCAAGATCTGTATGACAGTACGCAGGAGCTGCGGAAATCATTTGAGAGCTTTGAGCTGGAATTGCTTTTGAGTGATGAATACGACAAAAACAACGCCATTCTGGAGCTGCATCCGGGAGCGGGCGGTACGGAGTCCCAGGATTGGGCGTCCATGCTTCTGCGTATGTATACACGTTGGGGGGATGCGAAGGGCTTCAAGGTCGAAACATTGGACTATTTGCCTGGCGATGAAGCCGGCGTAAAAAGTGTCACTCTCCTCATTAAGGGCTACAATGCGTATGGTTACCTCAAATCAGAAAAAGGGGTTCATCGTCTTGTGCGGATATCTCCGTTTGATGCCTCTGGACGTCGTCACACATCGTTTGTGTCTTGCAACGTCCTGCCGGAGATCGAAGACGATAATGCGGTAGACATACGTACTGAAGACCTGAAAATCGATACGTATCGTTCCAGTGGTGCGGGTGGTCAGCATATCAACACGACTGACTCCGCTGTACGTATTACTCACTTGCCTTCTGGAATTGTGGTGACGTGTCAAACAGAACGCTCCCAGATTAAAAACCGGGAGCGTGCGATGAAGATGCTGACGGCACGACTGTTTGAGAAAAAACGGGAAGAACAAGAGAAAACGTTGGCTGCTATTCAAGGGGAACAAAAGGATATTGCCTGGGGCAGCCAAATTCGTTCCTATGTCTTCCACCCATACAGTCTGGTAAAAGACCACCGGACGAATATGGAGGTAGGAAACGTTCAAGCAGTCATGGATGGTGAGATTGATTCGTTTATCGATGCTTATCTGCGCGCGCAGATTAATCGTTAAACGAAACAGTAGGCTTCAAGGCTTTTGGTATGGAGATCGATACGGTGGTTCCTTTGCCGACATCGCTTTCGATGTTGATTGTACCGCCGTGATCGCGAATAATTTTTGTGCTTACCATTAACCCGAGGCCAGTTCCTGTTTCTTTAGTGCTATAAAAAAGCTCTCCTAATCGGGGAAGTAGCTCAGCAGGGATACCTTGTCCTTGATCGCTGATTCGGATGATAACATCGGAAGAACGCTCTACAACCTTGATTGTGAGATTTCCACCTAACGGCATGGCTTCCATGCCGTTTTTTATGATGTTTATAAAGACTTGCTTGATTTGATATTCCTCACACAAAATGAGGGACGTGACTTGTGGAAAATCAGTGAGAATGGATACATTTTTAAGAAGGGCTTGCGGTTCCAGGAGCTTAATGACAGACGAAAGCAATGGCAAAAGGCCGTTGGGAGCAAAGCGCAACGCTTGCGGCTTCGCCATTATCAAAAGCTCACTGGTAATCGAAGTGATCCGGTCGATTTCGGATCGCATAATTTGCAAGTATTGCTGATTGGCGAACTCGTCCCCTTCCATGAGTTGAATAAATCCTTTCAAGGCCGTAAGTGGATTGCGAATTTCATGGGCAATACCCGCAGCAAGCTCTCCTAGAACGGACAGCTTGTCAGAGTAACGAAGCAATTCCTCTGATTGCCGACGTTCCGTAATATCACGTGCCACAAAAACCGTGCTGAGAATATGGCCGTTTGAACAAATGTCAGGTGTCCCTTTCACATCGAACAGCAACATTCGACCGTCTGGGTGCAGGTAATGGTACTCGGCATCGAGTGTAATCTTCCGGTTCATCATTTGAGCAAAATCGCTCTTGGCGTTGGTTACTTGCTCAGGATGAACCAAGATCGAAAAATGCTGATTGATCACTTGATCAATCGTGAGACCAGTAACGGCCTGAACAGATGGGGACGCGTAGGTAATAATTCCATCCACATTTACTATAAAAATCAAATCCATAATGTTTTCGGATATTAACCGAAAGTTCTCTTGCATCTGGTGAAGAGCCTCTTCCACTTTCTTTTGCTGCGTGATGTTTTTGGCAATGGAATAGCGACTGATGATTTCGCCGTTTCGAAAAATGGGAAAGCTGGAAGCGATAATATCCACAACCTGCCCGTTTTTATGTAGCAACTGATAATGCTTATCTTTTCTGATTCCTGCAGAGAGGATTTGTTGTTGTTTCTTATTGTCGAGACCCTCAGTAGAAGCGAGAATTTCCCAAATTTGCATGCGCAGCAATTCCTGAGAGGTGAATCCTACTAATGCTTCACCAGCAGCGTTTACGCCTGTGAATCTGCCCTGCATGTCGAACATGAAAACAGCGTCAGGATTGTTGTGGAAGAGAGATGTATATAACTGTATCTGCGTGTCCATACCTATCCGCCTCTCTGTTGCTACTTGCTACCTTTGAATCGTTCGCTGTAGAAAGGAAAAATCCTACCAGACCAAAGTCCGTATTCATAATTATGTTATACTTCATGAAAGAACAAGGTCATGAAAAAGGAGAGAAACCGTCCATGTTGTATGCCGCATTTTTGCCAATCGTGAATCAAGAGCTGAATGCTCAAGTAAGACCAGCGCATCTTACGTATATCAATGATTTGTACAAGCAAGGAAAAGTGTTCATGGCGGGACCCTTCACAGACAAGCTTGGCGGATTGGTCATTTACAAAGCGGATTCTCTGGAAGAAGCCCGCAAATTGGCTGAGGCTGATCCAGTTGTCGTGGAAGGCGCACGGACGTTGGAGTTACGTGAATGGAGTCCGTTGGAATTTCCTTTATCCTAAATGGCTGTAGTAAGAATGAGAAGTGGTAGTTGGAGGCATACTTAGCGAAGAAATCCGAATAAAGGAGGGAACAGCCTTGAAACGTATTCCACTCGTTTTAACAGCGGCTGTACTCGCATTCTCGCTAAGTGCCTGTGGTACCAGCAAGCAAACACAGCCGCCAGCACAACAACCAGCACAACAGCCATCCCAACAACCAGCGACAGAAACGCCGGCAACTGAAAAACCAGCGACAGAAACTCCTTCGACGACTCCATCCGGCAGCTATGATGCAGCAACTGCAGAAACCACGTTCAAAAATACTTGTTCAGCCTGCCACGGACAGACATTGGAAGGGGCAGTTGGACCGAACTTGCAAAAGATCGGTAGCGAGTTGAGCAAGGAACAGATATTGGCTATTTTGGAAAAAGGAAAAGGAGCAATGCCTCCGGGTCTCGTCAAAGGAAAAGATGCGGAAAACATCGCTGCATGGTTAGCGGACAAAAAATAAACAGGGCAACAAACCAGCGCTCGAGCAATTGGGCGCTTTTTTCTTTGGGCGTAAAAAAGTTTTTCTGTTGTATTCTATATGGATTTTTATTATTATTCATGTATAAAAATACAGAATGGGATAAAGGGGAGAGAGCATGGTTCGGGTCGGGATTGTTGGAGCAACGGGGTATGGTGGCGCGGAGTTGATCCGTCTTTTGGCTGGACATCCGCATGTGGAGATTGCCAATTTGTATTCAAGTTCATCAGAAGGAGATAGCTTGGAAAAATCGTTTCCGCATGCAGCTGGGCTCGGCTTGCCCACATTGTCACCAATTGATGCAGACAGCATGAGCGGTGTGAACGATTTAATCTTCCTCGCTACACCTGCGGGAGTAAGTAGCGGGCTATCTCCGAAGCTGGTCGAAAGAGGCGTGAAGGTCATTGATTTATCCGGGGATTTTCGTCTGGAAAACGGTGCGGTCTACAAAACGTGGTACAAACATGAGCCGGCTCCGTCCCAATGGGTAGAAGCGGCGGTTTACGGTTTAACCGAGTGGAACCAAGAGCAAGTGGCTGGTGCCAGTCTCATAGCGAATCCAGGGTGTTATCCCACTGCTACACTCCTCGCCTTGCTTCCGCTGGTAAAGACAGGCTGGGTACAGCCTAACAGTTGGATCGTTGATGCCAAATCAGGTGTGTCCGGCGCTGGGCGTGGAGTATCGCTTGGTGTTCATTACAGCGAGATTAATGAAAGCATCCATGCTTATAAAGTTGCGAGTCATCAGCATACACCAGAGATTGAACAGGAGCTGCAAAAACAGGGCGGGGAAGAGACGCTTGTTCAATTTACGCCACATCTGGTGCCAATGACCCGAGGGATTTTAGTCACGGCTTACGGACAACTAACAACTGACGTCACCCAAGCGCAAATCCAGGAGCTATACGAAGCTGCTTATGCGGGTAAGCCTTTTGTGCGTGTACGTCCTGCAGGCAGTCATCCACGTACCAAAGAAGTTCATGGCTCCAATTACTGCGATATCGCCATCCATGTTGATCAGCGCACGAAGCGTGTCATCTTGCTGTCGGTAATTGATAACATGATGAAGGGCGCGGCTGGTCAAGCTGTACAAAACATGAATGTTATGTTTGATTTGCCTGAGAAAACGGGCTTGCCGCTCGTACCTGTATACCCGTAGAGGAGGAGAGCGGATGCAAGGAATTGTTGTGATCAAATGTGGTGGAAGTACCATGGATCAGTTGCCTGACTCCTTCTTTCAGGCCATTGCCGGACTGCAGGCGCAAGGAAAAGAGATCGTCATCGTCCATGGAGGCGGACCTGCCATTAACAGTATGCTCGATCGAGTTCAGATTACTCCGCAATTTGTCGATGGGCTGCGTGTTACTTGCGAGGACACACTGCGTGTCGTAGAGATGGTCTTATGCGGCAGTATAAACAAGGCGCTGGTAAAAAGGCTGACGCAGGCAGGAGCCAAGGCTTGGGGAGTTAGTGGAATCGATGGTCAGACCCTTTTGGCAACAAAAACGTCAAAGCCACTCGGGTGGGTAGGAGAAATCAAGAAGGCTGATACGACTATTCCGAAAACGATTCTTGAGAGGGGCTACGTTCCGGTGATTGCTCCCCTTTCTGTTAGTGAAGACGGCACAGAGACATATAACGTCAATGCGGATGTAGCCGCAGGAGCGATTGCAGCAGCACTTAGCGCCGAAAAACTGATCATGGTGACAGATGTTCCGGGCATTATGCAGCCACAGCCAGACGGAACCAAGGCAGTAGTGCCAGCTACAAGTGCAGAAGAGATACAGGAAATGATTCGGACAGAGATTATTACTGGCGGAATGATTCCGAAGGTTCAGGCAGCTCTCGACGCTCTCGGACAGGGCGTAGAGCAGGTTGTCATCTGCCGGGGAACCGCTGAAGATTTGCTCGGTGTTTGTGCCGGGGAGGCAGTCGGGACAACAGTCCGTATGAAAATGCTCAATGAGGAGGGAAATGAATATGCATACAACAACAGCTCCTGTGCATCTCATGAATAACTATGCGAGATGGCCAATCAGTTTGGTAAAAGGACAAGGAAACCAGGTGTGGGATGATCAAGGCAAGCAATATCTCGATTTTACCTCAGGAATTGCCGTGACCTCGTTAGGGCATGTTCCGCCAAAAGTAACGGCAAAGCTGCACGAACAGCTCGATACGTTGTGGCATTGCTCGAATCTGGTGCATGTTCCTCAGCAAGAGATTTTGGCAGAAAAGCTGAGTCGTCTGTCTGGGCTGGATCAGGCTTTTTTCTGCAACAGTGGAGCAGAGGCGAATGAAGGCTTGATCAAGCTCGCCCGTCGCTATGCACAAAAAATAAAAGGGACCGACCGTTACGAAATCATCAGCTTTAAACAGTCTTTTCATGGGCGGACGTTGGCTACCCTGACGGCTACTGGACAGGAAAAGGTGAAGGACGGATTCGGACCACTGCCGCAGGGATTTGTCAGCGTTCCTTACAACGACCTTGATGCGGTCAAGTCAGCCATTACAGACAAGACATGCGCGATCATGCTGGAGCTGGTTCAGGGAGAAGGCGGCGTTCATCCAGCAGAAGAGGCGTGGGTGAAGGGGCTGCGTGAATTGTGCGATGCGCATGGATTGCTCCTGCTAATCGATGAGATACAGACCGGGATTGGCCGCACGGGTACATGGTTTGCCTTCCAGCACTATGACATGAAGCCAGATGCGATTTCATTGGCAAAAGGCTTGGGAAGTGGTTTCCCGATTGGAGCGGTCGTCGCGACCAAAGAAGCAGCAGAAGCGTTTGATCCCGGTACGCATGGCACTACTTTTGGCGGGAATCCATTGGCAGCAACCGCTGGAATCGCGACGCTTGCGACGATGGAAGAGGAGCAGATTTTGGAGCGGGTAGCCCATATCCATGGCGTATTGATCAAAGAGCTGGAGAAGCTCAAGGCAGAGCATCCAGACAAAGTGGTTACGGTTCGGGGAAAAGGGCTGCTTCTCGGTGTGGAGCTAACAATTCCTGCTGGTGAGCCAGTCGCGTATGCACGGGAGAAAGGTGTCATTCTGCTGATGGCTGGCCCACAAGTAGTGAGACTCTTGCCTTCGTTTGTAACGACCGACGATGAAGTAAAGCAGGCCATTACTGTATTAAGCGAGGCGCTGTCGAAGGTTTAGAGGAAAAAGCAAAGAATGCAACGAGTGGAAGAGGTCAAAAAACTCGTTGCATTTTTATAATCCCAAATGTATATTAATACAAAAGGTTGCATAAATTTTCGGTAAGAGGATCAGGCCGGTGCCCATTGGAGAGGAGTGGCTTCATAGATGGATAGAGAGAATCAATCGTTAGGAACAGGATATTTAACGCTGGAGAGCGGCGAGGTTTTTACAGGGAAGCTGTATGGCGCCCCCATTAACGGATTCGGAGAAGTGGTTTTTCATACAGGAATGACGGGATACCAAGAGGTGATGACAGATCCCTCTTTTGCTGGGCAAATTGTTACCTTCACGTATCCCTTGATCGGAAACTACGGGATCAACGAAAAGGATTATGAGGCAGCCAAGCCAGCGTTGACAGGGATGATTGTCAGCGAGCTATGCACGGAGCCAAGCCATTACGAATCAAACATGACTTTGGCCCAAGCCGCAGAAGCATTTGGCTTCCCGATCCTTGCAGGGATTGATACGCGAACGATTACCAAGCGCGTCCGTCAAGACGGTACCGTATTCGGTGTCATTTCCGATCAGCCTATGCAGGTAGAGGAAGTGGTGTCACTGCGCTACAAGCACGCCAAGAAATCATTAGTTGCCAACGTATCCAGACAACAAGTGGAGCGTTATCCGGGAACAGGCGAGCATGTTGTCTTGATTGACCTCGGCATGAAGCAATCGATTTTGGATGCCCTTCTACAGCAGGGCTGCCGTGTTACAGTCGTTCCATTTGATACGAGTTTTGCTCAAATCAATGCTCTCGCACCAGACGGCTTGTTGTTTTCCAATGGGCCTGGCGATCCGGAGCACTTGCTTGCGTATTGCAGTGAATGGCGCAAAGCCGTGGAGCAGTACCCGACGTTGGGCATTTGTTTGGGGCATCAAGTATTGGCGCTGATGTACGGCGGCAAGACAGAGAAGCTCGCATACGGTCACCGCGGCAGCAATCATCCGGTCAAGGATCTGATGACTGGCAAAGTATATATGAGTTCACAAAATCACGGGTACGTGGTCAAGGAAGAGTCTTTGGATAAACGTCAATTAACGGTTTCCTACCGCAATGTCAATGACGGTTCAGTCGAAGGAATGCGTCACGTTAGTTTGCCTGTTTTCAGTGTGCAGTTCCATCCGGAGGCACATCCGGGTCCGAGTGATACATCCCACATTTTCCACCAATTCTTGCAGTCGATGCGCGTAGTAGGAGCGAAGAGATATGCCTAAATTGCCAAACATTCATAAAGTATTGGTCATCGGTTCTGGTCCGATCGTCATCGGGCAGGCAGCGGAGTTTGATTATGCAGGTGCACAGGCTTGCCTTTCCCTAAAAGAAGCCGGCGTGCAGGTCGTGCTGGTGAATAACAATCCGGCAACGATCATGACAGACGAACAAGTAGCGGACAAAGTATATTTGGAGCCGCTCACGGTGGAATCCGTGACAGCTATTATCGCAAAAGAGCGTCCCGATGGTCTCTTGCCTACGTTAGGCGGCCAAACGGGACTTAATCTTGCTGTTTCGCTGGCAGAAGCGGGGGTGCTGGAAAAGTACAGCGTCCAACTGTTGGGTACGCCGCTGGCTGCCATTCAAAACGGGGAAGACCGTGAGCTGTTCAAGCAATTGATGCAACAAATCGGGGAGCCTGTTCCAGAGAGCGATACAGTCGAATCTGTAGAAGCAGCCATCGAGTTTGCGAATACAATCGGCTATCCCGTGATTGTGCGCCCTGCTTATACGCTCGGAGGAGCAGGTGGCGGGATCGCGGGGGATGAAGCGTCCTTGCGAAAGGTTGCAGCAGGTGGTATTGCGGCTAGTCCAATCGGTCAGGTACTGATTGAGCGCAGTGTAAAAGGCTGGAAGGAAATCGAATACGAGGTCATGCGGGACGCAAATGATACCTGCATAATCGTGTGCAATATGGAAAATTTGGACCCGGTAGGTATTCATACGGGAGACAGTATTGTCGTTGCACCTTCTCAGACGCTGACAGATCGTCAGTACCAAATGCTGCGCAGCGTATCAACGAAAGTGATTCGTTCGCTTGGGGTAGTAGGCGGTTGCAATATACAATTTGCGCTCGATCCGAATTCCGATCGGTATGTGCTGATCGAGGTAAATCCTCGTGTAAGCCGTTCAAGTGCGTTGGCTTCCAAAGCGACAGGCTATCCAATCGCGCGGATCGCCGCCAAACTCGCATTGGGCTACGGGCTGGATGAGGTGTTAAATCCAATCACGGGCTATACGTACGCTAGCTTTGAACCAGCGTTGGACTACATCGTGGTCAAAATCCCGCGCTTCCCGTTTGACAAATTCCCGCTGGCAGACCGCAAGCTGGGGACGCAAATGAAAGCGACTGGCGAGGTCATGTCGATCGCCCGCAATCTGGAAGCAGGGCTTTTGAAGGCAGTCCGCTCCCTGGAACAGGGCTGCACACATTTGACTCGACCAGAGCTGGCATCCTGGACGCGCGAGGAGCTTGCCCATTCCTTGCAGGAAGCGACTGATATCAGACTGTTTGTTTTTGCTGAGGCGATCCGTAAAGGCTTTACAGAAAGTGAGCTGCATAATCTGACTGGTGTCGATCCGTTTTTCTTGCGGAGCTTGCGTAAAATCGTGGACTTGGAAGTAGAGCTGTCTTGCCACGATAGCAAAACATTGACCCCAGAGCTGTTGTTGGAAGCAAAGCGTCGCGGGTTTGCGGATGAAACCATCGCTTCACTGGTTGGCGCTACACCTGCCGAAATCAAATCACTTCGTCAAGAATCTGGCATTACGCCTACTTATAAAATTGTGGATACTTGTGCGGCAGAATTTGATGCCCAAACCCCTTACTACTATTCGGATTGGCAAGGAGTAGATGAGGTTGAGTCACTGTCTGGCCGCAAAGTACTGGTCCTTGGCTCAGGTCCCATTCGAATTGGTCAGGGAATCGAGTTTGACTATTGCTCCGTGCATGCAGCCAAAGCGCTTCAGGCAAGGGGTATTGCGGCAGTCGTTGTGAACAACAACCCAGAGACGGTCAGCACTGACTATGAAACAGCCGACCATCTGTATTTTGAACCGCTTCACGTAGAAGATGTGCTCCATATCGCAGAGCGTGAACAGGTGGAGGGCGTCATGGTTCAGTTCGGTGGTCAAACCGCGATTAATCTGGCAGCCAAGCTGGAGCATGCGGGGCTGAAAGTAATGGGTACATCGCTTACAGCCATTGAACGCGCGGAGGACCGCGAGCTGTTCTACGCCATGCTGCGCAAGCTGGACATTCCGCATATTCCCGGAAAAGGAGTATCGTCCTTGGAGGATGCAACCGCGATCGCGGAGGAAATCGGCTTCCCTGTTTTGATGCGACCTTCGTATGTCATCGGCGGGCAAGGTATGGTCGTTGTCCACAATATCGACGAGCTGCAGGCTACCATTCACGACTGGTTGAGCCATCCGGACATGAGCATGTTTTTCCCACTCCTCGTGGATAAATACGTTCCAGGCAAGGAAGCAGAAGTAGATGCGGTATGCGACGGACATTCTGTCATCATCCCAGGGATCTTCCAGCATGTGGAGAGAGCGGGCATCCACTCAGGCGACAGTGTAGCCTTGTTCCCGGCTCCTCAGCTGACGGATGACATCAAGCACAAAATCGCGAGCTATACAGAAGCAATCGCGAAGGAAATGGAAGCGGTCGGGTTAATCAATATTCAGTTCGTCATTGATGGCGAAACGGTTTATGTACTGGAGGTAAATCCTCGTGCTTCACGGACAGTACCGATTACGAGCAAAGTGACTGGTATCCCGATGGTTCAATTGGCGGTTCGTGCACAATTGGGTGAGAAGCTGTCGGAGATGGGCTACGGTACAGGGCTTTTGCCAGAGATTCCGTTTGCCGTCGTCAAGGCGCCAGTTTTCTCCACGATCAAGTTGAACGGCGTAGACCCGGTACTAGGTCCAGAGATGAAATCGACGGGCGAAGTTCTCGGCTTGGGTCATTCTTTTGAAGAGGCTGCAGGCAAAGCCTTTGCTTTCAAAGACAATTTGTACGGCGACTGGCAAAAAGGTCAGTTGGTCATGATTTCTTTGGCAGATGGAGATAAGCAGGGCGGCGTGAGAGAGTCAATCGGACAAATACAAGCTGACGGTGCCAATCTGGCGGCGACTCCGGGAACGGCCGAGTGGCTGAAAAACGAAGGAATTGTCGTGAAGCATATCGTTGCAGATGAAGCAGCGTGGATCGATCTGTTGCAAGAGGAACAAGCGGCCTTTGCACTCGTTACTGCGACGAAAGGCAATCGTCATGGCCGGACCGGATTTGCTCTGCGAAGCCGGATGGTACAACAAGGTGTGCCATTGTTCTCCGCTGTCGATACGTTCGAGTTATACGTGAAGTCTATTATGAAGAAAAGAGGTGGCTCGCATGCAGCCAGTGAAGATATTGGAACACTTTCAAAACTTGCCGTTACAAAAGCATAAAGGAAAAGATTTCTTGCGCGTCGATGAATTCAATGGAGAAGAATTGATGGAGCTGCTCCATCTGTCTGCTCACGTCAAGCAATTGCAAAAGCTGGGACAGCCATTCCAGCCTTTGCAAGGCAAGACGTTGGGGATGATCTTTGACAAGGCTTCAACCCGCACCCGCGTCTCCTTTGAAGTAGGGATGCATCAGTTGGGCGGCTTGGGAATGTTCATGAGCGGAAAAGAGCTCCAGCTCGGACGTGGGGAGCCGATCAGCGACACAGCAAAAGTTCTCTCTCGGTACGTGGATGCCATCATGATTCGCACCTTTTCCCACTCCTATGTAGAAGAGCTTGCCGAGCACGCGTCGATTCCTATTATCAATGGCTTGACCGATCTGTACCATCCTTGTCAGGCTTTGGCTGATCTGCTGACGATCTGGGAGCATAAAGGCAAGCTGAAAGGAGTCAAGCTCGCTTATGTAGGAGACGGAAACAACGTGGCGAATTCACTGGTGCTGGGCGCAGCTCTGCTAGGTCTGGATGTGCGGGTAGCAACTCCGGTAGGCTACGAAATGGATGCAACCATTGTCGCAAAAGCTACGGGGTACGCGAAACAAAGCGGTGGAAAAATGATGGTGACCACCGATCCGATAGAGGCTGTCATGGGGGCAGATGCTGTATACACGGACGTTTGGACTAGTATGGGTTTTGAAGAAGAAAATGAGGTACGATTGAAAGCATTTGCCGACTATCAAGTGAATGAAAAATTGGTAGCAGCGGCAGATCGTGATTATCTCTTCTTGCACTGCTTGCCTGCACATCGTGGGGAGGAAGTGACGACCGGGGTTATCGACGGATCGCGCTCTGTCATTTTTGATCAGGCTGAAAATAGATTGCACGCACAAAAGGCGATTTTGGCGGCGCTGGTGTGAACATAGTTCTAGTTAAATAGAACTAGCCGGAATTAAATCCAATAGACTATGAATCTATGATTGCCGAATTTTGTCACTTATGTGTAAAATAAAGGTAGGAAAGAAGCGAAGAAGTACGGACTGTATCTGGTCGCTTGGTCCGTATGGAGCCAGTAGCGAATCCAACCTTTTTCGTAATGGAAAAGGAAAGGGGAGCAGGGGCTGTACTTGGTCGCTTGGCCTCTGCATCACGGACAGTAGCGAAGCCAGCTTTCTCCACTATGCCTGAAGGGGGGAAAAGAAAATGAAAAAATGGTTCGCGGCAATTATGATGGTGGTAGCAATCGTAGCAGCTACTTCTGCAAACTTCCATATTGGATAAATAAGCGTATTGGAGAAACAAACACCGCTTGGCTGAGTGGTGTTTTTTCTTCAAGCTTGGAGGAAACAACATGCTATTGGATGTAATTGCCCTATCTTTTCTCGTAGCATTGCTGCGAGGGGGAAGAATCAAAGAATTACCTAAATTCAACCAAAAGAAACTTCTTATCGTTACCATATTGCTGCAGGCTTGTGCAGCCTTCTTCCCTACGATCGGTGGCATTTTCATATCGATCGCGTATGTGTTTATTTTGGCCTTCCTCGTTTTTAATCGAGAATTTGAAGATATGCGGATTTTTTTAATCGGCTGGTTTCTGAATGCGATTGCAATTTGGTCTAACAATGGAAAAATGCCAATCGATTTAGTTCAAGCAGCAAAGCTCCCTTATGATTTAGAGCCAGTTATAAACGGAACGAATTTCAAGCATAGTGTATTGACGGAAAGTTCAAATTTTCCGTTTTTGACGGATGTCATTTACATGCCATCTTTCATTCCTCGGATTATTAGCATCGGCGATATTTTTATTATGTTAGGTGCCTTTTTACTTGTTCAGCGATTGATGAATAAACCGATTTCATTACTACAACTTCGCGAAGGTAAAAGTTATGCGACAAAAAACTGATTTTGCGGTTTGGATAAAAGGGATTGTTGTCAAGGTTGGCTTTGTCATTGCAGCAATCTATATTTTTTACACATCTTCATCTGAATGGGCTGCTCGTGAACATTGGGGGGTAATATCTACCTACACCCTCCTGACCATTTTTTCCTGTTTTGCTCCCGTGCGTATATCTAATACGATTTTAACAGTGAACAATGCTGTTATCTTTTCGGGTATCTTGTTGTACGGAGTCTGGGTCGGAGTATGGGCTGCTGTTATTGAATCTTTAATCATTGCTTTCCTGGTAAGGTTTAATCCGCTAAAAGCTATTATTAACATTGGGCAATTGTTAATGACAATATGGACAGTAGCGTTTTTGAAGGATTGGATCGAGGGCTTCGGAACTGTTTCTCCCATTATTAGCGATTTGTTTTTGGCTGTTGTGTATTGGTTTGTGAACCTGACTTTATGTGGATTGGGTATCTCCTATTTTCATCAAATGACCTGGGCGCGAACCGTAAAGATGATGGCAAAAGGCTTTACCTCGACTTACTTGTTGCTTTTGATTCTTGCCGGGGTAGGTTCACGATTAGTAGAGTTATATGGTCCGTTAACACTAATTCCTATGATGATTGCGTTTATTACGATCAGCTACGTATTTCATCATTACTATGACAATCTTCAAAGGCTTCAGCAAAAAGTAGAAGAGGTCAAATCATTCAATCACAACTTCTTAACGACGATGGCTGCTTCCATTGACGCACGAGATCGATACACAAGTGGACATTCTCAGCGTGTAGCTTACTGGGGAAGAGAAATTGCGAGAGATATTGGTTTGGCCGAACGAAAAGTGGAGGATGTTTATATCGGGGGAATCCTGCACGACATTGGAAAAATCGGTATCGAAGACGAAATTCTTAATAAAAAAGGAAAGCTCACTCCCGAAGAGTATGACAAGATCAAGCAGCACACGGTCATTGGCTACGAGATCATTTTGCAAGCAGGGATGTTCAATGAATTGCTTCCTGCGATTCGCTCCCATCATGAGCGTATAGATGGCAGGGGATATCCGGATGGTTTAGCCGGGGATGAGATTCCGCTGATGGCGAGAATTTTAGCCATTTCTGATGCTTTCGATGCGATGGTTGCGGACAGGCCTTATCGAAAAGGATTGCCCGTGGAGGAAGCGCTTCAAGAAATCAGACGGGGTTCTGGTACCCAATTTGATCCGATATTGGCGGAGCATTTTATCAGAATCGTTCAGCGACTGCCGTGCGAAGAATTACAGAGCATTATCGGAATAGAGTCCATCCCACAAAAACAGTTACAGGAGGCAATCAGATGAGCTGCCCCTTGTAACTGTTTTTATTCGTTTACGACCATATGCGGACGATCTCTCTGGATTCTAAATGGCAGGTAAGTTTGAAGACATCTGGATTGCTTAATTTCTCCCAATCGTGAAAGCCAAAGCGGTCATCTATTGATTTCATGAGTAAGGCCAGCAGGCATCCGTGGCTGACAAGCACAATATCTTTATGCTCGTCTGCCAAAATCTCAGTGAGCAACGAATTTGCCCGATTTATAGCAGTAAGACTGGATTCGCCACCTTCGAATTCAAGAGTCAGATCATCGAACGTATCGCGCAGTCGCTCGAACCAATCCTCACGTGGTACTCCGCTAAGAACGCGCTCGACCAAACGGGTATCTTCTTCAATCACGATTCCGCGTTCCTGTGCAAGTGGCTGGATGGTGGCAACCGCCCGATGATACGGACTCGAAATGATTCGATCAACGGGGGAACCTGCGAAGAAGGTGGCAAGCTCCCGAGCTTGTACTTCTCCCTTTTCCGTGAGCTGGGCATCGGGTTCTTGGCCAGCAGCCTGACAATGACGGACCAAATAAATTGTTTTCATAATCCCTCCAAGAGCCTTCTCCTATGGAATTCCTCCTTTCACTCATTCGCTACCCTGGATAAGTTTCCCTTTTATCACGCAAACGTTTATGCATAAACAGATGATGAGCATGCATAAAAACAAGATAAGCTTTATACGAGAAGTGCATAATTTCTCTGCATCTCCGTTTTTGTCTGCGAATTCACAAGAAATATACAAGAAAAATAGTTGTATTTTTATTAGTTCGTTTGTATAATTACTCGCATAAGAGAAACTTCGAAACGGGGAGAGAGAATGATGGCAAAAGAAAAAATTGTGTTGGCCTATTCAGGCGGTTTAGATACATCGGTAGCAATTAAATGGTTGCAAGATACGTATAACTACGATGTCATTGCAGTTGCATTGGATGTAGGGGAAGGGAAAGACCTCGATTTCGTACAGAAAAAAGCATTGCAGGTAGGGGCATTGAAATCAATCGTAGTGGATGCCAAAGATGCATTCGCAGAGGAATTCGTATTGCCAGCCCTGAAGGCAAACGCGATGTACGAAGGCAAATATCCATTGGTGTCTGCACTGTCGCGTTACCTGATTTCGCGCGTGCTGGTTGAAATCGCGGAAAAAGAAGGCGCGGTAGCTGTCGCACACGGTTGCACAGGAAAAGGAAACGACCAGGTGCGCTTTGATGTTTCCTTCACAGCGCTGAACCCGGATATCAAAATCGTTGCGCCGGTTCGTGAATGGGGCTGGACGCGTGACGAAGAGATCGAATATGCGAAAAAGAACAATATCCCGATCCCAATCGATCTGGACAATCCATACAGCATTGACCAAAACCTGTGGGGCAGAAGCTGCGAGTGCGGTGTTCTGGAAGATCCTTGGGCTGCTCCTCCAGAAGGTGCATACGATCTGACGAAGTCGATCACGGATGCACCAGACGAAGCAGAAGAAATTGAAATCACTTTCGTACAAGGGAAGCCAACTGCATTGAACGGCGAAGAGCTCCCACTGGCTGAGTTGATTCTCAAGCTGAACAAAATTGCTGGAAATCATGGTGTAGGCCGTATCGACCATGTGGAAAACCGTTTGGTGGGCATCAAATCTCGTGAAGTTTACGAGACACCGGCGGCGACTACTTTGATTTTGGCGCACCGTGAGCTGGAATTCTTGACCCAACCTCGTGAGGTCGCTCAATTCAAACCGATTGTCGAGCAAAAACTGGCGCAAGTGATTTACGAGGGTCTCTGGTATTCGCCAATTCGTAATGCTGTCCAGGCATTTATTGAAGAAACGCAAAAACACGTAACGGGTGTCGTACGCGTGAAGCTGCACAAAGGACATGCGATTGTTGTAGGCCGTACCTCTGCATCGTCTCTCTACAGCCATGAGCTGGCGACTTACAATGCAGGTGACCAATTCGACCACAAAGCAGCACTCGGTTTCATCAAGCTGTGGGGTCTTCCTACAAAGGTATATGCACAGGTGAACGAAGGTGTACTGCACGAAAATAAAAACACAGCCATTAAGATTTTGGATGAAAAGGATGCGATCAAGCAATGAAACTCTGGGGAGGACGCTTCACGAAGCCGACGAATCAACTCGTAGAAGAGTATACTGCTTCTATTTCTTTCGACCAGAAAATGTGGCGACAGGACATCGTCGGAAGCCTGGCTCATGTTGCCATGTTGGGCAAGTGCGGCATCCTGCCGATGGAGGAAGTAAGACAGATCATCGCTGGCTTGAAAAAAGTAAAAGAGAAAATTGAGCGCGGGCAAGCTGAGTTTCTCGTTGCGCACGAAGATGTGCATATGAATATTGAAAAGATGCTGATTGAAGAGATCGGTCCGGTGGGGGGCAAACTCCACACCGGCCGCAGCCGCAATGATCAGGTTGCGTTGGATATGCACCTGTACCTCAGAGAAAAGCTGATGGAGATTATCCAATTGGCGATGTATTTGCAAGAAGCATTGCTTGAGCAAGCCAGCCAGCATCTCGATACCGTCATGCCCGGGTATACACATTTGCAACGTGCGCAACCGGTATTGTTTGGTTATCACTTGATGGCGTATGTGTCCATGCTGCAACGCGATATCGAACGGATGACCGAGACTTGGAAGCGTGTGAATATGCTGCCGCTTGGAGCAGGTGCCCTCGCAGGTACGACATTCCCGATCGACCGCACATTTGTAGCGGAATTGCTGCAATTTGACGGAATCTATCAAAACAGCATGGATGCAGTGAGTGATCGCGATTTCATCGTCGAATTTTTGGCAGACGCTTCTTTGGTCATGACCCATCTTTCCCGTCTGTGCGAAGAACTCGTCATCTGGAGCAGTCAGGAATTCTCCTTTGTAGAGCTAGACGATGCATTTTGCACGGGGTCCAGTATCATGCCGCAAAAGAAAAATCCTGATGTAGCAGAGCTGGTTCGCGGAAAAACAGGGCGTGTTTACGGCAATCTGTTTGGATTGTTGACCGTATTGAAAGGATTGCCGCTGGCTTACAACAAGGACATGCAAGAAGATAAAGAAGGCATGTTCGATACGGTAGCTACCATTCATGGTGCACTAGCGTTGCTCACGCCGATGATGAAGACGATGCAAGTCAAAGCAGATCGCATGCGTCAAGCAGTTACCAACGATTTTTCCAATGCGACAGACTTGGCAGATTACTTGGTTCGCAAAGACATGCCGTTCCGTCAGGCGCATGAAGTCGTAGGAAGAACTGTCTTGTACTGCATCGAGCAGCAAAAATATCTTCTTGATTTGACCTTGGAAGAATTCCAGAGCTTCTCAGAGGCTATTGGGGCAGATGTGTATGACGCTCTAGCTGTTGAGACCGTCGTCAATGCACGCAACGTGCTGGGTGGGACCGCTCGTAATCAGGTAGAAGTCCAAATAGATTGGTACCGCAAGCAACTGGTAGAAACACATGCTTGGGTGGACAAAAACAGTCAAAAGGTCATGATCGAATCCTTGATCGATGTCGGTTCACCTGCATAAAAACGTACATGAATGAAGAACAAAAACCCCAAAGCTTTGGGGTTTTTTTGCGTTCTATCCTTATCTACCGACTATTTTCGAATCAAAGCCTACTGCGGTTGCGTATGCAAGAGGCAGCTCCATGCGGGCTGTCTTTAAGGGATCGACGACCTGACAGATACGCAAATCGCCCGCAGCGGAGAGCAGGAAGGTGGCTTCGGCCTTTTCTACGCCCAGCTCTTCGTGTAGAAATTGTACCATGTTGATGACCGCTCGATCCGCAGCCTTGTCCAGCTCTTTTTCCGACGCAATCGTGATCAGGTGCTCTTGGTTGACTGCCATCGGTAACGGCCACTGTTTTCCTTTTATCACATCGAGCTTTACGGTTACTTCCCCTGCGATTTCCACACCACATACAGCTACTTCACCGTCAGCCATTGCAGCATGGAGGTCACCCAGGGCAAATAATGCGCCAGGAACATTTACGGGTAAAAGCAATGTAGTACCTTCCCGCATTTGCTTGCAGTCCATGTTGCCGCCGTGATCGCCAGGCGTACCGCATGAAATGGTTTCTTTGGCAGGAGCTGTTCCAATTACGCCAATCATGGGATTGATCGGAACTTGAAGCTTGTCTGACAAGACAGCTTTTCCATCTTGTATCGGTATCATTTTGATCACATTTTCTTGCAGGGCGAATCCCATTACACCCAGTTCTGGCCCAGTAACCATTACGCCTTGATTTTTAATCTCAATTTTCTGAATATGAACAACCAAAATATCGCCTGGTTCTGTTCCTTCTATATAAATAGGGCCGGAAGCAGGGTTGATCCGATTCCAATCAAGCTCTTGAAACACGGTGTCAGCCGATTGGATTTGGTCCTCGAAGCAATCGCAGGTTTCAAACGTTACGGTACTGCCTGCTTCCACCTTCAAGACCGGCCGATTCTCAGGAGACATGGCATAAATCACATCCTGCTTTTTTACTCTATACATGGTTGCAGTCCTCCAGTCCAATTCGGAATTTACATATATTTCTTTATCATAGCATGAAATGCCTATGTGTTTAGCGCCGAATCATGGGGGAAATAATTGTACAAAAGGATCGAAGGCCTAAAGAGAGCAGGGAGCAATCATGCAAGAGAGCTATAAGATCAGTCCCCGTCAACTATTGATGCTCGTCACCCTTGTTACCATTGGGGACTCGGTTCTCGTCCTGCCTGGCATGACGGCTGCACTCGCTAAACAGGATGCGTGGATATCCGTCCTGATCGGGCTTTTGGTGGGACTGCTCAATATTGTCTTACTCATAGCTGTGGGGAAGCTGTATCGGAATCAAAGCTTTTTCACCTTCGTTGATCAAACTGTCGGGAGAGTACTGGGAACCATCATTACACTCTCGTTTATTAGCTATACCTTGTTTTCAGCAGGGGCGCATGTCATGGAGATTGGGGACTTTGTTGGTACGCATCTATTAGTTTCGACTCCAAGATTCGCGATACAGCTATTGTTTGTCATTGTGATTATGTTTGGTGTGCGTTTGGGACTGCAAACAGTCGCAGAATCGGCAGAAATCTATTTTGTCTGGTTCTTTTTCTTTTTTGGGTTACTCATGATTACCCTGCTGCCACAGGCGGAAATGTCGAGAATTCAACCTGTTTTTGAAAATGGGTGGAAGCCTATTTTGCAGGGATCTACTGCGGCATTCGCCTTTCCTTTTTCAGAGCTGGTCATTTTTATGGCAGTTCTTCCGTTTGTCTCGCCCATCCAAAAACGGATGAGAGCTTTTTTTCTGGGGACGTTGCTAGGGGGAATTGTGCTGTTAATCATCATGGTGATGTGCATCCTTGTTTTGGGGGCAGATCAGACTGCGCGGCATTTTTATCCGACCTATGTTCTCATCAAACAGCTGAAGCTCGGGGATTTCATTCAGCGGCTGGAGGCAATTATCGCGGTGATCTGGTTTATCGCGGTGAGCGTCAAAATTACGCTGTACTGCCTGTTTTTTCATTTGGGAATCCGTCATGTCTTTCGAATCGACAACTTCAAGGTTCTAATCCTTCCGTACATCGTTTTGCTCATGGTGATGTCTACGATTTTCTCGCCCAATATCGTCGTCTTTGGGGACATCATTGCGAAGTACTGGCCGTTCTATGATTTTACCTATAGCATCGGTATACCGTTGGTGCTGTTATGCGGAAATCTAATTCGGAAAAAATGGCTGAATCAAAACTGACCATCAAATTAACAAACGCCGTACTCCCATTTCTGGAAGGCGGCGTTTGTTTGTGTTTACAAAGACATGCGAAGAATCTGTGCCACATCATCGCTCGTTAACGTTTTAAACTGACCAATCGGGCCATAAGGAGTAGCTTTTTCGGCCATGAGCTGCAAATGCTCGTCGGTGATACCGTAATCAGCCAAGCGAGTAGGGGCACCGATACGCGCAAAGAAAGCTTCTGTAGCGGAAATCCCTTCCAAAGCGATCTCATCGTCTGTCTTGCCGGAAGGATCGACATTCCATATCTCTGTCGCGAACCGCACAAAGCGAGCGACGTTTTCATGGTACACATAGCGCATCCATTTCGGGAAGATGATCGCCAGACCGCCACCGTGTGGGATGTCGTAAACAGCACTCACAGCATGCTCAATGGAGTGGGTTGCCCAATCTGTTGTGACACCAACCGGGAGAGTGCCGTTCAATGCCATTGTTCCGCAGTACATAATGTTGGCCCGCGCATCGTAGTCTTCCGGATTGGCGAGGACGCGTTCTGCATTTTCGATGACGGTTTTCATGATCGACTCGGCAAAACGTGTTTGCAATGGAATTTCGGTTGTATGCGTGAAGTACTGCTCGAATACATGGGACAAAATGTCGCTGATTCCGTAGATCGTTTGGTCTCGAGGCACGCTGAACGTATGCTCTGGATCCAAAATCGAAAACGCAGGAAACGTCGTGCCAGCCCCATGCTTTTCTTGTGTCTCCCAATTGGTGACGACACTTCCCCGGTTCATTTCAGAACCAGTAGCAGCAAGTGTCAGTACGGTACCGAGGGGCAAAGCCTCTTGTGCGACCGCTTTACGCGTATAAAAATCCCATACATCTCCCTCGTAAGGCACACCAATCGCGACTGCTTTGGCCGCGTCGATTACACTGCCACCACCTACAGCAAGTATCCAATTGACGCCCTCTTGACGGCATAATTCAATTCCTTTGTTCACGGTACTCAGACGTGGATTTGGCTCCACTCCTGCCAACTCATGCACGCGGCAGCCGGCAGACTGCAGCAGAGAAATCACTTTGTCGTAGAGACCAGTTCGCTTTATACTGCCACCACCATATACCAAAAGAACAGTGGGACCTAGCTGTCTTGCTTTTTCCTCGAGCTGGGCCAATTGACCCCGTCCAAAAATCAGCTGTGTCGGGTTATGGTAAACAAAATTTTCCACGTTATAACCAGCTCCTTTTTTATGATGCCCTCTTGTCACACTCATTGTAGCCAACTGTTTTCCATGATGCTAGTTGGGAATGTGCAGTCTTATTTTCTCCCAAATTCGTGACAGTTGTTAACAATCGAAGCTGTTTCGACAAGAAATGAGAGATTTAGTGGATACCATCCGTGAATCGTGGTGGTATAATGGATAAGATGGGAAATCCCGCTGTTTTTCAACAAGGTATAGCAGCGGTTGCTAGAGGGTAGAGGGGTTTTGTCGATTTTTACTTTAAAATTCAGGATCAAGATACATAGACAAGGATCTGACGAAGTAGGATGTGATTGGCTTGATCGAAATGTTCGATGTATGGAAAACATACCCGAATGGAACGAATGCTTTGAAAGGTATCAACATTCGGATTGAGAAAGGTGAATTTGTGTACGTAGTAGGCCCCAGTGGTGCGGGTAAATCTACGTTTATCAAATTGATGTACCGTGAAGAGAAGCCGACGAAAGGACAAATCTTTTTGGGGGGCTTCAATGTCAGCAGAATCAAAGAGCGCCAAATTCCATTAGTCCGCCGCAGTATCGGTGTCGTGTTCCAAGACTTCAAGCTACTGCCGACGTTAACCGTTTTCGAAAACGTCGCATTTGCGATGGAAGTAATCGAGAGCAATCCGAAACAAATCAAGCCGCGCGTGATGGATGTTTTGGGTCTCGTAAAGCTCAAGCATAAAGCCAAAATGCTGCCAAACGAGCTGTCCGGTGGTGAGCAGCAACGTGTTGCCTTGGCGCGCGCATTGGTGAATAGTCCGGGAATTATAATCGCGGACGAACCGACGGGGAACCTGGACCCAGAGACCTCTTGGGAAATCATGAAGCTGTTTGAAGAAATTAATCAACGTGGAACGACAGTCGTTATGGCTACCCACAATAGGGAAATTGTAAACACCATGAGAAAACGGGTGGTTGCGATCGAAGCAGGCCAAATTGCCCGTGATGAGCAGAGAGGGGAATATGGTTATGAAGATTAGGACGCTGGGGCGCCATGTCCGTGAAGGGGTCAAAAACCTCGGGCGGAACGGCTGGATGTCGTTCGCTTCAATTAGTGCCGTGACCATTACCCTCTTTATCTTGGGCGTTTTCCTCATTCTGGCGATGAACGTCAATTACTTTGCGCAGTCCGTGGAAAAGCAAGTAGAAATTCGGGTCTTCATGGACTTGCTGGCGACAAAAGAAAACATCACACAGGTTGAGAACAACATCAAGAAACTTCCGCAAGTAGAGTCTGTTTCATTTGTTCCGAAAGACGAAGGGCTGAAGCAATTTAAAGAGAGCCTTGGTGAAAAAGCGTATTTGTTCGAAGGATTGGAGGAAAGCAACCCTCTTCCGGATGCGTTTACCGTAAAAACGAAGCAACCGCAAGACACTGCTGCTGTTGCCGCTCAAATTAAAAATATCCAGTATGTCAAAAGCCTAACCTATGGGGAAGGCACTGTGGAAAAGCTGTTTTCCTTGACAGGAGCAGTCCGTAATGTCGGGATTGCCTTTATTATTGGACTTGGTTTTACAGCGATGTTCTTGATTGCCAACACGATTAAGCTGACAATTGTGGCACGTCGCAGAGAGATTGAAATCATGAAGCTGGTTGGTGCCACGAACTGGTTTATCCGTTGGCCATTCTTTGTGGAAGGGCTCATGATGGGTGTGGCAGGGGCATTGATTCCGACCATTATGCTAATGGTTGGCTATTACTACCTCCTGGATGCCATTCACTCCAGTTTTGAAGCTTCCCAACTGTTTAAATTGTTGCCGTTATTCCCGCTCGTGTACCAAGTGGCGTTGGCTTTGCTGGCGATTGGTGCATTCATCGGGATTTGGGGAAGCTTGGTGTCCGTACGTCGCTTCTTGCGAGTTTAATAATTTGTAGAGCGTGGGAGGAGTATCATGAGAAAGAGAATCCTGCTAGCACTCGTAATCACTGGGCTTGTAGTCGGTACTGTGCTCCCGACAAATGTGAGCTTGGCAGCGCCTAGTAAGGCCTCTTTGGACAAGATTAATCGAGAGCTAAAAGAGATCCAAAAGAAGAAGAAAAGCCAGCAGCAGCAGATGAAGAAGACAGAAGAACAGATCAATGTCGTGCAAAAAGAGAAAAAGGGCTTGGAAACGCAATTGATGCAAATCGATTTGCGTCGCAACGATACACAGAAAAAGCTGGACAAGCTTGAGCAGCAAATGGATGAAACCAAGGAAAAAGCAGCAAACGCGCAGGATAAACTGGATGAGGCAAAAGATCGCGTAGCGAAAAGGGATGCCTTGCTCAGAACACGTGTGACTTCCATGTATGAACGCGGTACGGTCTCCTATTTGGATGTCCTTCTCGGTTCCTCTGACTTTGGGGACTTTTTGACGCGTATGCAGGCCTTGCAGCTTATTTTAGAGCAGGACACGCGTATTTTAGAGGATAACATTCGCGATAAGGAAACCATCGAGACTAAAAAGAAAGAAATTGATCATCAACTGACTGTGTACGCCGGGATGTTCGATGAGGCTGAGGAGCTCAAAGTCGAATTGGACAAGCAGTACAAGCAAAGTATGGTGGTCAAGGCTGAACTGGAAAAGAAAGAATCTGCTCTTGAAGTGGATTTGGAGCAGTATGGACAGGAGCTTTTGACTATCACCAAACAAGAGTCAGCCAAATACGCGGAGCGAGTACGTGCAATGAGCGCATCCAGTACAGGGTACAAGGGTGGGAAGTTTGCCTTGCCTGTTGCAAGCGGACAATTTCGCTTCACTTCGGGCTTCGGAATGCGGTCAGACCCGTTTACAGGCCGCTCGGCTGGGCATAATGGTGTAGATATGGCAGCACGGAAGGGAACGCCAATTTTGGCTGCGGCTGACGGAATCGTTCTCTTTGCAGGATATAACGGCGGCTTCGGGAATACAGTAATGATCAAGCATAACGCGGAATATACCACTCTGTACGGTCATATTCGCGAGGGAGGTATCAAGGTTTCTGTTGGGCAATCCGTATCGAGAGGTCAAAAGATCGCAGAGGTAGGATCAACAGGTCGCTCAACCGGAAATCACGTACACTTTACCGTCTATAAAAACGACGTAGCAGTTAATCCAATGCCGTACTTGAAGTAGACCCTCGTGCGACCAGACAAATATTGTGATCGGAACATGCATACACTAGCAGCATATCTTTTTCCGGTAGCACAAAGGATGGTGACGTAACAGTGAGATGGAAAGGACGTACCGTAATCGCGCTTGTACTCATCTCGATGGTAGCCAGTAGTTTTATTACGATGGCGATCATGAAGACATCGGCTAGCGCCAGTTCGAGTCAAGGTGGTGCTTTAACAGCATCCAGCATGGCGCTGTTTTCTGGGAGCGGAGATTATCCGAAAGAGTTCCAGAAGCTGTACGAGGCGTTTTCAGCAATCAAGAAAGATTACATCCAAAATGTCACCAACGAGCAGTTAGTAGAGGGTGCAATTGGCGGAATGGTCGGGTCGCTAGAAGATCCGTACAGTGATTATATGGACCCTCGTTCTGCTGAGGAGTTCACATCTACCCTACACTCGACTTTCCAAGGGATCGGGACAGAGGTAACGATGCAAAATGGTCGGGTAACGGTTGTTTCGCCATTCAAAAACTCTCCAGCGGAGCGTGCAGGGCTGCGGCCAAACGACCAAATTTTGAGCGTAAATGATGAATCCCTTGAAGGATTGGACCTGCATCAGGCAGTGACGAAGATTCGTGGTCCAAAAGGAACGAAGGCGGTTCTCAAAGTAGTGAGAGCCGGGGTGCCAGAGCCTCTTACCATCGTGTGTGTGCGTGACGATATCCCGATTGAGACGGTAAACAGTCAGATTATCGAGAAGAACGGTGTTAAAGTAGGGATGATCAACATTACCCAATTCTCTACAGACACGGCTAAGCACTTCAAAGAACAGCTGGCTGCTCTCGAGCAGAAGGGGATTGGCGGTCTGGTAATTGACGTTCGAGGCAATCCGGGCGGATATTTGTTAGCTGTGAAAGAAATCGGAGAAATCCTCGTGCCGAAAAAAGGCAAGATCGTGCAGATCGAGTATGGAAATGGCGGACAGCAAAAAGAAGAGTATTTCTCGACTACAGAAGCTGGCAAGCCTTATCCAATCTCGGTACTGATTAATGGCGGAAGCGCCAGTGCATCGGAGATTCTGGCGGGTGCTCTGCGGGATAGCGGAAACTACAAGCTGGTTGGTGAGAAGACCTTTGGTAAAGGAACCGTTCAGAGCACTATGGAAATGAACGACAAGAGCCAATTGAAGCTGACGATTGCCAAGTGGGTCACACCGAGTGGTGAATGGGTCCATAAAAAAGGCATTAAGCCAGACTTTGAAGTCAAGCAACCAGACTATTTCAATGCAACTCTGTTGCCAGCAGATAAAGTATTGCAGCGCGACATGGCTGGTACTGATGTGAAAAACCTGCAGCTCATCCTGAAGGGCTTGAATCTGTCTCCAGGACGAGAAGATGGCTATTTTGATGAAAAGACAGAGGAAGCAATCAAGCAGTTCCAAACCTCCAACAAACTTGAGGTAACTGGCAAAGTAGATGCGAAGACACGCTCTTCGCTGGAAGAAAGTCTCCGTAAAACGATGACGAAGCCAGAGAATGACCTGCAATTGCAAAAAGCTCTGGATGTAGTCACGGGCAAGTAATGAATAATCAAGAAAATGGAAGCAGGTAAATACCTTCTATCCGTAGAAATGATAACCACGGCAAATCAAATGCCGTGGTTTTTCTTTCTTTTAGTTGAGGTGAGGCAATTGGCGATACAGGCAGATATGCTTACCATTGCATATGGCTTTGCCGCATTTTTTATCAATCCTGTCTTCTATCTCTTTCTGGTGTTTATTTATTTGCATTATCGCAGACAGATGAACCTGGAAAGACAGCTTTTTTCTGCACGCATTCAGTCCCCTTTGCTCTCGACGATACGGGCTGTAGGGATGGGCTTGGTGGGAGGCTTGCTGATTTCTCTTCTTAGTGCAGGACTCGGCGTGGTCGTGCAAGCACAGGATTTGTGGATACTATGGGGATTGGCGCTCATCTTGGCGCTGATTCGTTTACGGTTTCTCTGTTTTGCATATGCTGCAGGGGTATTGGCGATTTTACACGCGATCACACTGGTCATTCCACCGGTTACGGATGTTCCTGGATTGAGCTATGTCTGGGAATTGATTCATCAAGCGAAACCTTTGCCGTTGCTTGCGTTAGTTGCGGTTATGCATCTGATTGAAGCGATGCTCGTACGCTGGAATGGCGGGCGGGATGCTTCTCCGCTGTTTGTAGAAGGGCAACGTGGTCGGATCGTGGGTGCCTATTTGCTTCATTCTTTTTGGCTGACGCCAGTCGTGCTGTTCGTACAGATGGAGCCAAGTGCTATCAGTGGCGCGTTGTATCCAGGGTGGCCGTTCTTTTCACCGGAAGTCGCTTCTTTCGGATTGATGCTTTTGCCAACAGTGACCGGATTCTCTGACATGACGCAAACGATGACTCCGTATAGAAAAGCAACGCAGGTTGCGAAAAATTTGACGCTGTATGCGATTATTTTGTTGGGGTTGTGTGCTCTGGTAGTATGGTTTTATCCGTTGATCTTGCTGGCTGCGATCTTTGCACTATTCGGTCATGAGGCGCTGTTTTTCTGGAGTCAGTATCAAGAAAGAAAGCGTTCGCCTTATTTCATCCAGTCTTCGCGTGGTGTAAAAGTGATGGGTGTCATTCCGGGTACGAGAGCAGAGGAGATCGGTATCACGCCTGGTGAGATTATCGTGAAAGTAAATGGCATTGCGGTGCGGGAAAAAGAAGATCTGTATCCAGCGCTACAAGCCAATCCTGCCTTTTGCAAAATGGAAGTACTCACGCGTGAAGGTGAGCTGAAGTTCGTACAGTGTGCGGTCTATGCGGGCAATCATCACCAACTGGGGATCATTGTGGTTCCGGATGCAAATACCCGTGCATTTGTTGATTTGAAACGCTCCAGTGTAGTCGAGCTGATCAAGCAAAAGCTGGAGAAACTGAATGTTGGAGCTTAAGGATAGTGGGGAGAAGGTATGCAGACAAACATGCATACCTTCTTTTTTTCGAGAAAAGCTTGTCCATTCGGAAACTTACTGGTGGCTGTTGCGTCTCAATGTAGGAGGAAAAAAAAGGGAGTGGGGTCGGTGTTCAAGGTAAAAAGAACGGTCTCGTGGTATTTGTCGGGTACATTAGCTGCTGCCACGGTTTTTGCCGCACCCTTATCAGGAGCTGGCGCAACGACTTCTGTGACCGTAGCACAGGCACAATCAGTTGTGGCTGTGCCGATGCATGTGACCAAAGGTGTCCAAAAGCTAGTCAAACTTTTACCGGAGTTGTCTTCGCGTTATGTCGTTTACGGTGGCGATGTGGATGGACCTGGTGTGAGCGGGGTGGCGGTCACGTTTGCGCTGTCTGCGGCTGAGGCTGAATCGTCCATGGATGATGCGATTTTTGACGGACAAACAGGTGAGCTGCTCAGACTGAATCTTACCCCGAAAGCAGCAACAAAGCCTGCCTACCCGACTGAGCAGCAGGCAAAAGCACGTGCGCTGGCTTTTGTCGCTGGATTGCAGGGAACTGCCACAGGAAATGCTTACCAAGCAAGAGAGGTTTTTAAAAATAAGGACCTATTGACGGTTCGGTTGGTGCGAGTCCTGAATAATGTGGTGCTCGATGACGATTATGATTGTCTCGTCAGTTTTGATGCCTCGGGAAGAATCGTTTGGTTTTCTACGTTTGATGGCAGGCTATACGAAAAAGTAAGTCCCTCTTCACTCCCATCTCCGCAGCGCATCATCTCCCCCGAACAAGCTGTTCGAAAGTGGCAAGAAAGCCGTCCATTGGAGCTCGTTTATTTATTGCCCATTCATAATCAAAGCGATCAGGTAGAAGCAAAGCTCGCTTATGTCCTGAAAAATGGAATTATCACGCAACAACATACAGGTAGTGCATTGGATGCCTTTAGTGGCAAACGATTGGTCACAACGAATTCCCGAGCGACAACCAACCCCTCTCAGATCATCAATGTGACCGGAACAGGTGAGAGGTGGGTAGCGCAAACAGAGACGCAAGCGCGTGATTTGTTACGCATGTTGTTTAGAATCGAAACAGAAAAGCTGCCGCTGTCCATCTACGAGGCGAGTTACGATGATGGTCCAGCCCTTCGTTATTTCATATGGGGAAATTTTGGTGAAGGGGTTCCCGATGCTGACAAGATATCTCGAATGGCTACCTTTCCTGAGGGAAGCAATAACGGCGAGCAGCATCATCTACTCGTGACAGATGCAAAGACTGGTGAACTGCTTGAATTTTCCACAAAGGTGAACAATCCACAATGGTCTAATGTGAAAACGGATAAGAAGCGGGATCGGATGGAAGCGGATAAGCTTTTGAAAAGACTGGCTCCGTCTGGAAGCAATCAGATCCAAATAACGGAGGATGGAGATGAAAGGTACACCTCGATCATAGCTGATCCCCTTGTAAACGGCATTCCAGTTTATGGGGTCAATCAAAGTGTGGAGAACGGGATGTATACGATTCAGATCGATTCATGGACGGGTACATGGGAGCAGGTGAGCATAAACAAACCGGCCAGTGTCAAATACCCGGCCCGTTCCCAAGCCCTTAAAGAACAAGTGGCCATGACCCGATTACTGCAAACCTATCCACTTGAGCTGACCTATATCCACCAGCCAGATTATAAGAAAGGCACGATTACATGGAAGCTCGGCTATGACCTTTCGTTTCGCCAAACTCGCTCGCATTGCTTCTGCGGGGGAGAATTTAAAGTAGATGATACGTTTTATGTGGATGCGATAACCGGAAAAGTGATCGTAAACGAATAGGTATTTGTAAAAGAAAAAGCCGCCTTCTCCGATTTCGAAGATGTGCGGCTTTTTGTATAGGTTCTAGGCAGTTGCTTCGAATCCTGTGATTTGATTGAGAGCAACTTTCTTATCATCCTGGAGGACGAATTCGACGACTCCGTTTTTCATGCTGACAGCCTTAACTACTCCGGTAAGAGGAGTAGTGCTAGTGGTGCCATCCGGATTCGTTTGAGACTGGTTGTACGTGATGTTGTAGCCGATCATTTGCGCGTAGGCAAGGGAGTTGCCCATTGTTCTGTTTTCAGGTTTCACCGTCATGCCTACGATTTCTTCGGCTTTTACGGTTGATCCATTATCCAGTTGGAATTGTGCGGTACCGTTTTTGGTGGTAAAACCAGTGATGACGCCATTCAAGATTTCATCAACTTTGGAAATGTCGTTTTTGGTATCTGGATTGCCATCCCGGTCGACTTCCTTTGTTACTTTATAGGAAATCTCACGACCGATCATTTCCATGTACTTCACGCTGTTGTCGAGCGTATTGCCGGCCAGACCTTGCGATTCCAATCCGGAGACGTCTGCCAGCGGAATCGGCGTCGATTCGCCTGCAATACGGAAGTAGATTTTGCCTTGATCCATGTAGACGGCATCAAGTACGCCTTCTTTCTTCTCCGTCTTGGTTTCTCCCGTCATCTCGTCTTTTGTAGTAAGGGAATACGAGGCAGTACGACCTACCAGCTTTTCATACTTTTCCAAAGTGACCATGCTGTTGTTCGATTGCTCCATCAGCGTGGTCATTTTTGTGATTTTTTCTACCATGGTCAGCATACTTGTTTGTTGGATGAACTGAGAGTTGTCCATGGGGGACATAGGGTCTTGATGCTTTAACTGCTCCAGCATGAGCTTCATAAAGGCATTTTGGTCGAGCTCTGTGGAGAATTCTTTTTTGCCTTTATAGCTCATATGCGGTTGTATATAAGGGTTATTTTTGACGGTTGTTCCGGTATCTGACATGTCAATCCTCCCTGAAGGTGGCGAGTGTATCTGCGTATGTTTGTGCTTCCTTCATCTTATATCGGAAAAATTGGTGGAAAGATGAAGACAAACGTTTGTTCGAATTTTGGGCTTAAACTAGCCGGAATTGTGTTATAATGGAAGTAGAAACAGTCATGCTATGAGGAGATGAACGAGGGAATGGAGCGTTTTGAATTGGTATCGGAGTTTCAACCGTCCGGTGACCAGCCGACTGCCATTGCCGAGCTGGTGGCAGGGTTAAAGGCTGGCAAGCGACACCAGACATTGCTGGGTGCGACGGGAACGGGAAAGACTTATACGGCTGCCCAGGTAATTGCTCAGGTGAACAGGCCGACACTCGTGATGGCTCACAACAAAACTCTGGCCGCTCAGCTGTGTGCAGAGTTTAAGGAGTTTTTCCCGAACAACGCGGTGGAATACTTCGTCAGCTACTACGATTACTATCAACCCGAAGCATACATTCCCCAATCGGATACGTTTATTGAAAAAGACTCGAGCATCAACGAGGAGATCGACAAGCTCCGTCACTCGGCTACCAGTGCGCTGTTTGAACGCCGAGACGTGATCATCGTTGCCTCCGTCTCCTGCATTTACGGATTGGGTTCGCCGGAAGAGTATCGCGAACTGCTCTTGTCTTTGCGTGTTGGCATGGAAAAAGGACGGGACGAGATTTTGCATCGGCTGGTCGATATCCAGTACACACGCAACGATATCAACTTTACACGTGGTACGTTCCGCGTGCGGGGTGACGTGGTGGAGATTTTTCCTGCTTCACAGAGTGAGCAGGCGATTCGCGTAGAGTTTTTCGGAGATGAAATTGAGCGGATTACTTCGATTGACGTACTGACCGGGGAGATTTTGGGACAGCGTGATCACATTGCCATTTTCCCTGCCTCTCACTACGTGACGCGCGAGGAGAAAATGAAGCTGGCTATCCAAAGCATCGAGGCCGAACTGGAAGAAAGACTGAAAGAATTCCGTGATGCGGGCAAGCTTCTGGAAGCACAGCGACTGGAGCAACGCACACGGTACGATATTGAGATGATGATGGAGATGGGCTTTTGCTCCGGTATTGAAAACTACTCACGTCATCTGACGGGACTTCCTGCCGGGCATGCTCCGTATACCTTGCTGGATTACTTCCCAGAAGATTTTATCGTCATGATGGATGAGTCGCATATGACCTTGCCGCAGGTTCGGGGGATGTATAACGGTGACCGCGCACGAAAGGATGTACTCGTCGATCACGGATTCCGTCTGCCTTCTGCACGCGATAACCGCCCACTCAAGTTCGAAGAGTTTGAAGGAAAGCTGAAACAAGCGATTTACATTTCAGCTACGCCTGGTCCTTATGAGCTGGAGCACAGCCCGGAAATGGTGCAGCAGGTGATTCGTCCGACAGGCTTGATTGACCCAACAGTTACGGTACGTCCGATCAAAGGACAGATTGACGATTTGATTGGCGAGATTCAGGCTACGATTGCAAAAAATGAGCGAGTTCTCGTCACGACTCTGACGAAGAAAATGTCTGAGGATTTGACGGACTATCTGAAAGAAATCGGAATCAAGGTCCGCTATCTTCACTCGGATATTAAAACGATTGAGCGGATGCAGATTTTACGTTCGTTGCGTTTGGGCGAGTTTGACGTGCTTGTCGGGATCAACCTCTTGCGGGAAGGTCTAGACCTGCCGGAGGTATCGCTTGTGGCGATTTTGGATGCAGACAAGGAAGGGTTCCTGCGCAATGAGCGCTCGCTGATTCAGACGATCGGTCGGGCTGCGCGGAACGCAGAGGGACGCGTTATCATGTACGCGGACAAAATGACAGATTCGATGGCTTCTGCGATTCGAGAGACAGAACGTCGTCGTTCCATTCAGATGGCGTACAATGAAGAGCACGGCATCACGCCGCAAACCGTGAAAAAGTCCGTCCGCGACGTGATCGAGGCGACCAAGGTAGCGGAGGAAAAAGCGGATTATTTGCCACATGCAGACTTCAAAAAAATGCCGAAGAAGGATCGCGTAGCTGTCATAGAGCGTATGGAAGAAGAAATGAAGGAAGCGGCACGCAACCTCATGTTCGAGCGTGCGGCCGAATTGCGTGATTTGATTCTCGAGCTGAAGGCGGAACTCTAAGGAGAGGTTTTTTTCATGCCATTAGAACATATTGTCGTAAAGGGTGCACGTGCCCACAATTTAAAAAATGTTGATGTAGTCATTCCGAGGGACAAATTCGTCGTTCTGACGGGTTTGTCTGGCTCGGGTAAGTCATCGCTTGCTTTTGACACAATTTACGCAGAGGGGCAACGACGCTATGTCGAGTCTCTGTCTGCATACGCCCGTCAATTTCTTGGGCAGATGGACAAGCCGGACGTGGACTCGATTGAGGGACTTTCCCCTGCGATCTCGATTGACCAGAAAACGACGAGCCGCAACCCTCGTTCCACGGTAGGGACGGTTACGGAAATCTACGACTATTTGCGCCTTTTGTATGCGCGTGTAGGTAGAGCGGTTTGCCCGGAGCATGGTATCGAGATCCAATCCCAGACCATCGAACAAATGGTCGATCGACTGATGGAGTATCCTGAGCGCACGAAAATGCAGATTCTAGCTCCCATGGTGCAAGGTCGCAAGGGAGAGCACGTCAAGCTGTTGGAGGACATCCGCAAGCAAGGCTTTGTCCGCGTGCGGGTCAATGGTGAAATTACCGATTTGTCCGAAGATATCAAGCTGGAAAAGAACAAGAAGCATAACATTGAGGTTGTCGTTGACCGGATCGTTGTGAAGCCGGATGTGCAGGCGCGTCTGGCAGACTCCTTGGAAACGGCACTTCGCTTAGCAGATGGCAAGGTCATCGTCGATGTGATGGAGCAAGAAGAGCTGCTGTTCAGTGAAAAACATGCTTGCCCGGTGTGCGGATTCTCCATCGGAGAGCTGGAGCCGCGGATTTTCTCCTTCAACAGCCCGTTTGGTGCCTGCTCGGAGTGCGACGGATTGGGTGTCAAACTGGAGGTAGACCCGGATATGGTCGTTCCTGATGCGACGAAGACGCTCAATGACGGGGCGATTGGCGCATGGGAGCCGAAGACTTCGACTTACTATCAACAATTATTGGAATCAGCTTGCCGCCACTTTAACATTCGGATGGATGTACCTTATGAAGAGCTTACGGCAGCGCACCGACAAATCTTGATGTACGGTAGTGAAGGCGAAAAAATTCACTTCCGCTATGAGAACGAGTTTGGGCAAGTGCGCGAGGCGGTCGTACCGTTCGAGGGTGTCGTCATCAACCTGCAACGACGTCATCTGGAGACCAGCTCGGATTACATCCGCGAGCAAATCGAAGGCTTCATGAGCCAGAAGGCGTGCCCTGTCTGCAAAGGTCAACGTTTGCGTCAGGAGAGCTTGGCGGTAAAGGTAGGGGAGCGCAGTATTTCCGAGCTGACTACGCTGTCGATTCTCGATGCGCATCAATTTGTCGATGGACTGGAACTGACAGAGCGGGAAACAAAGATCGCGAACCTGATCGTAAAAGAAATCAAGGCACGACTGAACTTCTTGATTGATGTCGGACTGGATTACTTGACGCTGAGCCGTGCGGCGGGAACACTGTCAGGGGGAGAAGCGCAACGGATTCGACTGGCTACGCAGATCGGTTCTAGTCTGATGGGCGTTCTCTACATTTTAGATGAGCCGAGTATCGGACTGCATCAGAGGGATAACGCGCGTCTGATCAAGACACTGGAGCATATGACCAAGCTGGGGAATACATTGATCGTCGTCGAGCATGACGAGGATACGATGATGGCCTGCGATTATATTATTGATATTGGACCAGGAGCTGGCATACATGGCGGTCAGATCGTAGCGGCAGGAACTCCGGAAGAAGTCATGAAGGACCCTAACTCTTTGACGGGTGCCTATTTAAGCGGGCGCAAATTCATCCCTGTTCCGATGGAGCGTCGCAAGCCTTCGGACAAATGGATCAAGATTGAGGGCGCGAAGGAAAACAACCTGAAAAACGTCACTGCGAAGCTTCCTCTAGGCGTTTTTGTTGCCGTAACAGGTGTATCTGGCTCAGGAAAAAGTACGCTGATCAATGAAATTTTGCAAAAGACATTGGCTCGCGATTTGAATAAGGCAAAGGTGAAGCCTGGGGAGCATCGCCGCATCCTGGGACTGGAGCATCTGGATAAGGTGATCGACATCGACCAATCTCCAATTGGACGTACACCACGTTCCAATCCGGCGACATATACAGGTGTCTTTGACGATATTCGCGACCTGTTTGCTTCCACTAATGAAGCCAAAGTTCGCGGCTATAAAAAAGGTCGCTTCAGCTTTAACGTCAAGGGCGGCCGTTGTGAAGCATGCAGCGGTGACGGGATTATTAAAATCGAGATGCACTTTTTGCCGGATGTGTATGTGCCTTGCGAAGTTTGCCACGGCAAGCGTTACAACCGCGAGACGCTTGATGTGAAGTACAAAGGCAAGAGCATTGCGGATGTTTTGGAAATGACGATCGAGGATGGGGTAGAATTTTTCCGCAATCTGCCGAAGATCGAGCGCAAGCTGCAGACCATCGTAGACGTGGGGCTGGGATATATGAAGCTTGGGCAGCCTGCTACCACGCTCTCTGGCGGGGAAGCACAACGCGTCAAGCTAGCCTCTGAGCTATATCGACGCAGCACAGGACGTACCCTGTACATCTTGGATGAACCGACAACCGGTCTGCATACAGACGATATCGATCGTTTGCTAAAAGTACTGCAACGATTGGTGGATAACGGCGATACAGTGCTGGTCATCGAGCATAATCTGGATGTCATCAAAACGGTTGATTACATCGTAGATTTGGGGCCTGAGGGTGGTACCCGTGGCGGAGAAATTGTCGGTACGGGAACACCGGAAGAAGTGGCAAAAATGGAAGGATCTTATACGGGTATCTATTTGAAGCCGATTTTGGAACGCGATAGAGAACGGACGAATGCCAAGCTAGAACAATTCGTTGCGAAGTAATCGAGAGGCTGCCTCCCTGAATCAGGGGGGCATCTTTGCTTGGTGAAAGCTAAGGGGGAGGAAAAGATGGATTACGTGAAAGATTCTCTTGCCGCACTGCCTGCCGATCTGGTGGCAGAAGCACAGAAGCGCTTTGATGGACAAGATCCTGCACACGATTGGCAGCATAATTTGCGTGTGATGGCGATGTGTGAGCGGATTGGTAGCGAGGAAGGAGCGGATATGGAAGTACTGCGCCTCGCTGCTTTGCTGCATGACATCGGGAGAGCAGAAGAACGGCAAACAGGAGAGTGCCATGCCGAAATTAGCGCAAGACTAGCAGGGGAATGGCTCTCCGAGCGCGGTATGACGGAAGCATTCATCTCGCGTGTACAGTCTGCAATTCTCGCCCATCGTTTTCGTAAAGAACGTCCTCCACATACCTTGGAAGAAAAGGTCTTGTTTGATGCAGACAAGCTGGATTCGATTGGGGCTATTGGAGTAGCTCGGGTTTTTGCTTATACTGGGGTTATTGGGCAACCCATACAATCGGATGACCCCAATCAGCATACACCTTATAAGGAATACACTTGGAAGCTGCAGCGCATCAAAGACAAGCTTTTCACCCAGACTGCCCAGAAAATCGCCGAAGACAGGCATCGATTCATGACAACGTTTTTTGAGCAATGGGAATGGGAAGTAACGGGGATTCGTTAATCGTTGCGCGAAGGCTAGACTGTACAGGGGGAATGCACCATGAGCCGCTGGATAATCAAAATGCTTTTAAATGGGGCTGCGCTGCTTTTGATCAGCAATTGGTTCCATTCCATTTATGTCGCGAATTTCACAGTAGCATTATGGGCTACGTTGATTTTGGGGATGGTGAACACAGTGATTCGGCCGATTCTGCTGTTTTTTACTTTTCCCTTGCAAGTATTGACGATCGGCTTGTTCTGGTTTGTCATTAATGCCGTGACGTTTGCGTTGACTGCCTACTTTATTGATGGATTTGAAGTGGGGCCATGGCCTGACAACATTGGCACTGTCATCGTGGCAGCAGCACTGATGAGTATTTTTGGCTACCTCATTGAAGTTGTGGTAGGGATGAAAAGAGAAAAGAGGTAGTATGTGCGAAAAAGCCCCGTATTCTCTCAAAAGAGTCGCGGGGTTTTTGCCTAATAAGGATGCTCGGTCTTATTAGGTTGTCGTAAGCACAGAGGTTTCGATACAATAGAGACACAACCATAGGGACGGAAAATCCCATGTGAGGGGGAAGCTTCATGCGTAAGACGAATGTGAGCCATTTAGTGGACCATTTCAATATGACGATCTTGAGCGGGGAAGAGGGCTTGGGGCGTGAGATTACTGTTACGGATTTGAGTCGTCCGGGCCTGCAGTTAGCCGGTTACTATTCGTATTATGCGCAAGAGCGGATTCAATTGTTCGGCTTGACGGAAATCAACTTTTTTCAAACGCTGACTCCAGAGGAACGGCTGGAACGGATGAATTTTCTCATGCAAAGTCAGGTTCCCTGCTTCTGTGTGACCCGTAATCAAATGGTGCCGGAGGAGATGATTGACGTTTCCAATCGGTTGGGGGTACCTGTACTTCAGTCCCCGCTGGCAACGACTACGCTAGTCGGGAAAGTAACCAACTTCCTGGAGAATCGTCTTGCACCAACGACGACGATACACGGGGTACTCACAGACATTTACGGGGTCGGCGTTTTGATTATGGGATCGAGCGGGATCGGGAAGAGTGAGGCTGCACTTGAGCTAGTAAAGCGCGGACACCGACTCGTAGCAGATGACGCAGTAGAGATTAAGCAGACACAGGGCGGGCAGCTAAGCGGTAGTGCCCCTGAGCTGATTCAGCATCTTTTGGAGATCCGCGGCGTGGGAATTATCAACATTATGACGATGTTTGGGGCAGGTGCTGTGCGCAATGTGAAAAACATCGAGATGGTTGTTCAGCTAGAGCTGTGGGAGCCTCATAAAATGTACGAGCGGTTGGGGCTCGATGAGGAAACATTGAAGATCATGGATACCGAGATTCCGATTATTACCGTTCCTGTTCGACCAGGACGAAATTTGGCAGTCATCATTGAGGTTGCAGCGATGAATTTCCGTTTGAAACGGATGGGTTACAACGCAGCGATGCACTTCACACGGAAACAGTCGAATGCCATTTTAGAAGATGCCGATTCTGACTTGTAGGAGAAAGAGACGCATATGAGGAAGACAACACGTTATCCCGTAAATGGGGTAAACCCGCTTTGGCACATGTATCGAACGGTAAGCTTCTGGAAAGTCATGAAAAATTTTATTGTCATCCAACTCTCCAGGTATACGCCGATCGTTTCGTGGAAGAACTGGATGTACCGCACATTTTTGCGTATGGAAGTAGGACAGCATAGTGCGGTTGCGTTGATGGTAATGATGGATATCATGTTTCCCGAGAAAATCAAGATCGGTCGTAATTGCGTGATCGGGTACAATACGACCATACTTGCCCATGAATATTTAATTGATGAATACCGTTTGGGAGAAGTGATTATTGAAGATGCTGTCCTGGTGGGGGCCAACACTACCATTTTGCCGGGAGTAACGATTGGCAAAGGGGCCATTGTCGCCGCGGGAACGGTTGTTCATAAAGATGTCCCGCCTGGCGCCTTTGTAGGTGGGAATCCCATGCAACTCATTCGAACGAAAGCTTCAGAGGAAGAAGAAGGCATGTAGCGTCTCTTCCCTTGTGATCAGCCGTCAGGTGTTTATCCTGGCGGTTTTTTGTTTTGTGTTAAATTTTCCGACTATTCTTATCTTGGTTGACCTAAGATTCTCGACGTGGTAATCTTCTTCATAACACTTTAGTTTGTTACCATATTAGCAGAGTAAAGCGAATGTGATGGAGGGAACAAGGATGGCAAAACCCTTGGGATTCGAAAAGCCGCTCGGGATGCGGGACATACTGCCGGAATCGCTGGCGAAACAACGGCACTTGGAGCGGGAGCTGCGGCAGTGTATCGAGAGGTGGGGCTATGACGAAATTTCCACGCCCTCTCTGGAATACTTCGATACGGTAGGAGCAGCAAGTGCGACACTGACAGACCGGATGTTTCGCCTTCTGGATAAACAAGGTCACACGGTAGTTCTGCGTCCGGATATGACAACGCCAATTGCAAGGGTTGTTTCCTCCCTTTATAAAGATGTTCCATTGCCAATACGGTTGTATTACCAGGCAAATGTGTTTCGGGCACAAGAAAAGGAAGCGGGGCGGAATGCAGAGTTTTCTCAAACCGGGATTGAACTGATCGGAGATGCGTCTGTCGATGCGGATGCGGAAGCCATTGCCCTTGCTGTCTTTTGCTTGCGGGCAGCGGGTGTGGAAACGTTTCGTATTGCCATTGGGCATGTCGATTTCGTAGACGGTCTTTTGGAGGAGGAGATTGAGGATGAGCCTATTCGCAATCAATTCCGCCAGTTTTTGTACGAGCGGGACTTCGTTGGCTTCCGGCAACTACTTGCGACAGTAGACATTCCGACAGAGGCAAAAAGCCGATTGGAAGCCTTGCTGCGGCTGCAAGGGGGAAAAGGGAAAATCGAAGTAGCCCGTGATTTGGCAGGCAACGGAAAAGCAGGGAGGGCAGTCGAGACGATTGCTTCCTTGTGGGAATCGTTAGAAGCCTACGGGGTGACGGAAGATTTGTTGATCGATTTCAATCTGATCATCAATTTGAACTACTATACAGGGGTCGTTTTTGAAGGATACGCGGCAGATTTGGGCTCCCCGCTATTGGGCGGAGGACGCTACGATCAATTGCTCTCCCAATTTGGGCGGGCTGCATCCGCCACAGGCTTTGCGATCAAGATGGATCGGCTACTTCAGGTCACTCCATCCGTAAAAAGGCAAGCACCTACCCGCGTATTGCTCGTTTACACGGAAGATTGCCGCAGCGACGCTTTGGCAGAGGCACAGCAATTGCGTGAGGACGGGCTCGTAGTAGTGACACGTCTCGTCTCCAAAATAGATGAGAAACAGGTTGGACAAGAAGCGGGATTTACCAAAGTCATTTGCATAACACAACAGGAGGAGTAGGAGATGGCACTCACGAGAAACGATCAAAAGCTGACGATCGCCATGCCAAAAGGGCGGATTTTTGAAGAGGCTGTCCACTTCCTCCAACAGGCTGGCTTGCAGGTCACTGCAGATCTACAAGATTCACGCAAACTGATCATCCCTGTGGAAAATGCCAAGCTTGAATTCATTATGGCGAAGCCTACCGATGTTCCTACTTATGTCGAGTATGGGGTGGCTGACGTTGGCGTGGTTGGCAAGGATGTTTTATTGGAAGAAGAACGAGATGTTTACGAGCTGTTGGATTTGCATATCGGCTATTGTCGCATGATGGTAGCGGGTCTGCCAGACTGGAAGCCGACGGAAGCTCCTCGTGTTGCGACGAAATATCCGAAGATTGCGTCACGTTATTTTCGTGAGCGGGGACAGCAGGTTGAGGTAATCAAGCTGAATGGTTCAGTAGAGCTTGCACCGATGATTGGGCTGGCTGATCGTATTGTGGATATTGTTTCGACAGGTAGGACATTGCGGGAAAATGGCTTGGTCGAATTGGAGAGCATTTGTGAAATTACGACGAGGCTCATTGCTAATCGAGCCAGCTATCGGATGAAAAGTGAAGCAGTGGATGAGATCGCCGGAAAATTTTTAGAGGTCATTCCTCACGGGAACTAGAGAAAAAGGGGAGACAGCTATGCGTATCATGTCAGCCAGTCAGTATGACGGGAAACGATCGGTAGACGCAGGAACGAGAGAACAGCAAGAAGCGGTGAAGGCGATCCTCACCTCGGTTCGCCAGCAAGGAGACGAAGCGCTGCGCTATTACACGGAGCGATTTGATCGTGTGCTACTACAAAACTTCCGTGTGAGCGAGAGCGAGTTTGCTGAAGCAAGTGAGCTCGTGTCTCCACAAGTAAAGGCGGCATTGACGGAAGCAGCCGAAAATATTCGGGTGTTTCATGAGCGGCAAGTGCGTCAGTCCTGGTTTACCACCAAAGAAAGTGGCACATTGCTAGGCCAACTAATACGTCCATTGCAGCGCGTAGGTCTGTATGTTCCAGGCGGAACGGCAGCTTATCCTTCCAGTGTTTTGATGAATGCTATCCCTGCCAAAATTGCAGGTGTTCCTGAAGTAGTCATTACAACACCTCCAGGAGCGGATGGGAAAATCAATCCGGCGATACTCGTTGCAGCTCAAATTGCAGGAGTAAGTGAGATATACAAGGTAGGCGGAGCGCAGGCGATTGCGGCATTGACCTATGGGACGGAGCAAATCAAAGCGGTTGATAAAATCGTTGGTCCCGGTAATATTTTCGTGGCACTGGCAAAGCGAGAAGTTTTCGGATTGGTCAGTATCGACATGGTGGCAGGGCCCAGTGAAATTGCGGTGATCGCAGATGAGACGGCCAACCCGCGTTACGTCGCGGCAGACCTTCTTTCTCAAGCCGAGCATGATCCAATGTCAGCCGCTATATTGGTTACGACATCGCAAGCGTTGGCGGAGCAGGTATCACAGGAAGTCGAGCGACAGCTTGCCGATCTTCCACGCAAATCAATTGCAGAAACGGCGATACGCGACTACGGTGTTATTTTACTCGTCGACGATTTGGACGAAGGTTTTGCCGTAATCAACCGCATCGCCCCCGAGCATTTGGAAATCATGATAGCCGAGCCGTTTGAGCGTCTCGGAAAAGTGGAAAATGCAGGTGCAATTTTCCTCGGCCCATACAGCTCAGAGCCAGTCGGAGATTATTTTGCCGGAACCAATCATGTGATTCCTACGAATGGAACGGCGCGTTTTTCCTCGCCATTATCCGTCGATGATTTTATTAAGAAGTCGAGTGTTGTTTCCTACAGCAAACGAGATTTGCGGGAAAATGGACATAAAATTGTGGCGCTGGCAGAGCAGGAAGGATTGTCTGGACACGGTCGAGCGATCCTTGCGCGATTGCAAGATTTTGAGACAGAAGAGCAGGAGAGTGAAAAGAGATGAGTGAAGGGAAACAACGTGCAGCACAGATCGAACGCAATACGAATGAGACGCAGATCGCGCTTTCCTTTGGTGTAGACGGCGCGGGTGAGAGCAAGCAAAACTCGGGTGTTCCATTTTTAGATCATATGCTTGACCTGTTTACCCGCCATGGACATTTTGACCTGACTGTAAAGGCAAAGGGGGATATCGAAATCGACTATCACCACACGGTGGAGGATATCGGGATTTGTCTTGGGCATGCTCTACGGGAAGCGTTGGGAGACAAAAAAGGCATCAAGCGTTATGGAAATGCGTTTGTCCCGATGGATGACGCACTCGCGCAGGTCGTCATTGATATCAGTAACCGTCCTCATCTGGAATATCGCGCTACGTACCCTACGAATATGGTTGGTCAGTTTCCGACGGAGCTGGTGCACGAGTTTTTATGGAAGCTCGCACTGGAGGCGCGGATCAATCTACATGTGATTCTGCACTACGGTCACAATACGCACCACATGATCGAGGCGATTTTCAAAGCGCTGGGCCGTGCACTGGATGAAGCGACGACGATCGATCCGCGTGTAAAAGGGGTCCCGTCAACAAAAGGGGTTTTGTAACATGATCGGCATCATCGATTACGGCATGGGGAATCTGTACAGCCTGAGCAAGGCGTTGGAAAGATTGGGCTATTCGTACGAATTCGTCTCTCAAGCAGAGCGTCTGCAAGAATATAGCGGAGTGATTTTGCCGGGAGTCGGGGCGTTCGGGGATGCTATCGTCAACATACGTGAGCTTGGATTAGAGCAAGCGATCAAGGGATACGCAGCAACAGGTCGCCCGATCTTGGGCATTTGTCTCGGCATGCAGCTTTTATTTGAGAAAAGTGCAGAGCATGGCGAGCATACAGGCTTGGGATTACTTGGTGGTGAGGTCGTTCGTTTTCGCGGGGATTACAAGGTTCCGCACATGGGCTGGAATCAATTGATAATAAAGCAAAAGCAACCGTTACTAAACGGTGTACAGGATGGCGATTACGTCTATTTTGTCCATTCGTATCATGTCTTGTGCCAGTCTGATGTCTTGCTCGCGACGAGTGACTATCACCAGGAGGTCACAGCTATTGTGAATCGTGACAACGTATACGGTATGCAGTTTCACCCGGAAAAGAGCGGAGAGACAGGAATGCTGCTGCTACGTAATTTTGCCGTTCAATGTGAGGGGGTTTTGACATGAGCTTTATCGTTTATCCGGCGATCGATATTCGCGGGGGCAAGTGTGTTCGACTTTTCCAAGGAGATTACGGTCAAGAGACAGTGTACGCTGATTCACCGCTCGCGATGGCGAAACGATGGGTAGAGCAAGGTGCGTCCTGGGTCCATCTCGTAGATTTGGATGGGGCAAAGGAAGGCAAGCCTGCCAATGCAGCGCTCATCAAGGAGATAGCGCGCTCGATCCCTGTACCCGTGCAGGTTGGAGGCGGCATTCGAACAGAAGAGCAGATTGCGGACTATTTGGAAGCAGGTGTCGCGCGAGTGATCGTCGGGACTGCTGCTATCGAAGACGAGCCTTTTACGAAGCGAATTCTTCAAAACGATGGAGACAAGATTGCGATAGGTCTGGACTGCCGGAATGGGCTGGTGGCTACCAGAGGTTGGTTGACCACGACAGATGTGCAAGCAACGGAGCTTGCCAAGCGGTTGGTTACGTATGGCGCGGAGACGTTTATTTACACCGATATCGCTCGTGATGGCACGATGACAGGACCCAATGTAGAAGAAATTGCAGCCTTGGCGATGGCTACAGGAAAATCGGTGATAGCTTCGGGAGGTGTCAGTCAACTGGACGACTTGTTGACACTGGCTACCCATGCTTCGGACGGAGTCTCTGGCGCCATTGTTGGCAAAGCACTCTACACGGACGCTTTTACATTGGAAGAGGCGCTCCAGCGTATGGAGGAGCGTGAATCGCATGCTGGCTAAACGAATCATCCCGTGTCTCGATGTAAAAGACGGACGGGTAGTAAAAGGTGTGCAGTTCGTGGGACTGCGCGATGCAGGCGACCCGGTTGAACTGGCAAAAAAGTATAGCGACGAGAGAGCAGACGAGCTGATCTTTCTCGATATTTCTGCGTCCCACGAAGGGCGCAAGACGATGGTAGATGTCATCGAAAAAACAGCCGCAAACATTACGATTCCTTTCACGGTTGGTGGCGGCATTAACAGCGTCGACGATATGAAAAGGATTTTGCGTGCAGGTGCGGACAAAATCTCGTTGAATACTGCGGCTGTTTTGCGTCCGGAATTAATCCGTGAGGGAGCGACGGTCTTTGGCTCACAATGTATCGTCGTGGCGATAGACGCAAGAAGTGTCGGGGAAGATCGCTGGGAAGTGTATACCCACGGTGGACGGAATGCGACGGGGAAGGACGTCATCCGCTGGGCGCAGGAAGCAGAAGCGCTCGGAGCGGGCGAAATCCTTTTGACCAGCATGGACGACGATGGAGAAAAGAAAGGCTTTGGACTCGGATTGACCAAGCGGGTATCAGAAGCGGTCGGAATTCCGGTCATTGCTTCTGGTGGAGCGGGCTCGAGGGAGCATTTTTACGATGTGCTGACGCAAGGAAAGGCAGACGCCGCGCTGGCCGCATCCATTTTTCACTATGACGAGACGTCGATTCAATCGGTTAAGGAGTATTTGCAAACCAAAGGAGTTGTCGTACGACCATGACAGGAGCAGGAGCATTTGCAGTAGATAAATTGCGTTTTGACGAAAAGGGTTTGATTCCTGTCATCGTGCAGGATGCCGGAAGCAAGACCGTTTTGACGCTTGCCTATATGAATGAAGAATCGCTACAAAAGTCATTGGCTACCAAAGAAACATGGTTTTGGAGTCGTTCCCGACAACAGTTGTGGCACAAGGGTGAGACCTCGGGTCATACACAGCGGATCGTCTCTATGCGGTATGATTGCGACGGAGATGCACTGGTCGTGATGGTCGAGCCGAATGGGCCTGCTTGTCATACGGGAGCATACAGCTGTTTCTCGCAGGAAGTTCTCACCGAGACAGATGATGAGTCAGTACAAGAAGATCGATTTGCGATCTTAAGTGAGCTGGAGGAACTAATTGCTGCGCGGGAGGCAGAACGCCCGGAAGGCTCCTACACCACCTACTTGTTCGAAAAAGGCGTAGACAAAATCCTGAAAAAGGTTGGGGAAGAGGCTGCCGAGGTCATTATTGCAGCGAAAAATCGAAGTCGTGAGGAGCTGCGATATGAGGCATCTGATCTGATCTTTCACTTGATGGTTTTGTTACGGGAGCAAAAGCTGCCGCTGGGTGAAGTGCTGACGGAGCTTCAGAGGCGTCGTTAACAAATAAAGTAATAACCACCTCTGTTTCCAGAGGCTCAGATCTTCGGGAACAATTGTCTTAGCGGTTATGGCATTGGCTGCTGCAACAGAAAGATTTTTGTTCGCTCATACTACGCTGGAGTAGGAATCTTGCAATATCATCTTAAGAAAAGAAACGGGTACGTAGTTCAAGCCTGAATATAGTAGAGGTATTTGATAGAAAGAGTGAGATGCTTTTCTCGCTCTTTTTCCTTTCGTATCGCGATATTTTAGCTGTTTCTCGTTTGCCGATAAAAAAACTTTTAAAATTACTCTTGATTTTGATTTTTATATATGATAGATTATTCCTTGTCGCCAAGAACGACGACAAAATACGAGAAAAGAAAACGAGATTCGATAAAAAACTTCTTGACTCGCAAATAGCGAACGTGATAAGATGTAAAA
>NZ_JABSUY020000001.1:5852500-6172625 GCF_013284355.2 Brevibacillus sp. M2.1A | reverse complement strand
CTTAGCAATCATGCGTATTCAGTTTTGAAGGAACAAACCTTCTATATGGAGCTGTGGTGAAGTTGGAGTTCACGCCGGTCTGTCACACCGGAGGTCGCGGGTTCGAGTCCCGTCAGCTCCGCCATTCTTACTCAAGAATGGCGAACAAAGTATGTGGCTCGGTAGCTCAGTCGGTAGAGCAGAGGACTGAAAATCCTCGTGTCGGCGGTTCGATTCCGTCCCGAGCCACCATGTACGAGCCATTAGCTCAGTTGGTAGAGCATCTGACTTTTAATCAGAGGGTCGAAGGTTCGAGTCCTTCATGGCTCACCAGTTTTTCAATCGGACAAAATATGAATAATTGATAAGATATGCGGACGTAGCTCAATTGGTAGAGCGTCGCCTTGCCAAGGCGAAGGTCGAGGGTTCGAGACCCTTCGTCCGCTCCATTTTTGTTCGTAAACACCACTTGCTATGTGCCAGTGGTGTTTCTTGCTTTATCCGCTGAACACTTTAAAAGACGAGTCAGCTTGTAGGGTGCCGATGCTTCTGGTACGATACTTGGAGTGTAAGCTCCTACGATGTTGGAGGTTTTATGAAACATAACAAAAGTATTTTGAAGAAAACGACCGTCGTTGATTTTAAGCAAGATGCTGCTTTTTTTGTTGACCGGGGAATGCGTTGTTTGAATCGGTACGACTATGATAAAGCATTGCGTTCATTTCGCCGAGCAGTTGAAATGGAGCCATCGAATGCAGAATGCCACTGCCATTTGGCTAGTGCCTTAGCTGAAACCGGACAGTTTGAAGCGTCGAATGAAGTCCTCTATGAAGTGATAGAAAAATGGGACCCAACCATGACAGAAGTGTATTTCTACATGGCGAATAACTATGCCAACTTAGAAGATTACCATATGGCAGAAGAAATGGCTGTTCGTTATTTACAAGAAGATAGTACCGGACCGTATCGGGAAGATGCCGAAGAGCTTCTCGACTATATTTACTTTGAGCTGGACATGCCACCGCGACACTTCCTCCCAAGTGAAAAAGAGGACGTATACAGCAAGCATGAACGAGCTCGTCGCAGCCTGGAAGAGGGACGTTTCCTGGAGGCATTGGATACCTTAAAAGAAATCGTCGAGGCAGATCCTGACTTTTTGCCGGCGTGGAACAATTTATCTCTCGCTTACTATTATGCTGGAGAATTCCAGAAGGCGATGGAGACAATCGAACAAACGCTGGATAAGGAAGAAGGAAACCTGCATGCACTGTGCAATTTGGCGGTTTTGCTCTCCCATCACAATCAAACGGTAGAGCTGTTGAGCTTGATTGATATGTTGAAAAAGGTCGTTCCGTTCCATCCGGAAAATACCTACAAGCTCGCAACAACAATGGGAGTGCTCGGCCAGCATGACGAAGCGTATTTCCATTACCAGCGCATGCTGCGAAATGGACGGCCACATGAAGCGTGCACGTATCACTATGCTGCGATCTCGGCTTATTTGAGTGGAAAAAAGGATCAAGCACTGCGCTGGTGGCAAAAAGCCAAGCAGTTAGATCCAGAAGCAGGTATCGCAGATCAATACATTCAAATGGTAAAAAACGAACAAGAAGGGGAGACTATAAAACCGATCCCCTACCAATACAATACGACCCAACGTGATGTTTCATGGGAAAAGGCTTCGTTCACGGGAGTGGAAGATTTTAAAACAGACCCGATGATCCGAGCTTCCCTCCTCTGGGCATTGCAGCATGGACGTGATGAAGTGAAATTCGCGGTGCTGCAAACATTGTCGCTGATCGGAGACGATGAAGCGGAAACCGCGGTCCGTCAATTTTATTACCAGACAGATAACCAACAGCTGCAAAAGTTGGCTTTGCTGGCTTTGGCTGATATGGGTGCAGACATGCCGGAAGGAACTCCTGATGGATCGAATGGTTCACCGACGGCGGAAGAGCAAAAGAGCAGTATAGAAGAAGGCATAAGCCATTATTTGCTCGCGCAGGGCAAGCAAGAGGCTGGAGAATGGTGCCTTGATGTATGGCGCAAGCATCATGAACATGCCCAAAGTCAGGTACAAGTGCGAAAAGAAGTAGCGTGGGTCGCAGCATTAGAATATGTATACGGAACGATAACGAACGAAAAACAGTCACAAGCCCTTCTAGCTCAAAAATATGGCATTTCTGCCGCAACCTTGGCAAAGTGCGTCAAAGTTTTGTCGACACTTGATTTTAAATAGATTATTACTTTATAATTAATTTAAATAAGGAAACAGAACTGTGTGAGATGAGGAGGCAACAAGCATGAGCGACCAAAAAATTTATGATGTCATTATAGCCGGAGCTGGCCCTGCTGGAATGACGGCTGCTGTATATACATCCCGTGCGAACATGAGCACATTGATGCTGGAGAGAGGAATTCCAGGCGGTCAAATGGCGAACACGGAAGATATCGAGAACTACCCAGGTTTCACTTCCATTCTTGGCCCTGATCTCTCTACAAAAATGTTTGAGCATGCACAACAATTCGGTGCAGAGTATGCATATGGTGAGATCAAGGAAATCCGCGATGAAGAACCGTACAAACGCGTTATCACGGGTGACAAGGAATACTTGACCAAATCTGTTATTGTGGCAACTGGTGCAGAGCATCGTTTGCTCGGTGTACAAGGCGAAAAAGAATTGTCCGGGCGTGGCGTTTCTTACTGCGCGGTATGCGACGGTGCATTTTTCCGCAATAAAGAGCTGGTGGTTGTTGGTGGGGGAGACTCCGCAGTAGAAGAGGCAGTGTTCCTTACTCGCTTCGCTTCCAAAGTGACAATCGTACACCGTCGTGATCAGTTCCGTGCACAGAAAATCCTGCAAAAACGCGCTTTCGATAACGAAAAAATCGAAGTAATCTGGGATACAGAACTAAAAGAGATCCGTGGCGAAGGCAAAGTACAAGCGGTTCTCTTGCAAAACACCAAAACAGGTGAAGAAAGAGAATATCCAGCAGATGGGGTGTTCATCTATGTAGGTATGGACCCATTGACTGCAAGCGTGCGCCCACTGGGCATCACCAACGACGCAGGCTACGTACTGACAGACGAAAAAATGAACACCAAAGTAAAAGGTGTTTTTGCAGCAGGAGATGTACGCGAAAAAATGCTGCGTCAAGTCGTGACAGCTACTGGAGACGGTTCGATCGCTGCTCAATCTGCTCAGCATTATGTTGAAGAGCTAAATGAAAAGCTGAAGGAACAAAATGTCACAATCTCTTAACCTGCTTGTAACATGGGTGAAATAATTCAAGAGTAATCTATAGACAATGAATTGACCCCCTTATCTATATAAACAATTGTTGCGTGGCTGGCATTCAGTCACGCATCTTTTTTTCTAAATTTGCTTGTACTCCTGTAGAAGACGTCATTGGAAAAACAGGGGAAGCGTTTCAAAAAGGTGCGAATAAGGTCGACAATATGGTATGCTATTGTCAGAATCGTAGGAGGCGAGTTGCGTGACGGAATTGGGAAACGACAAGGCCATGAATCTCCTGATTATTACCGGAATGTCAGGTGCGGGAAAGACAGTTGCTGTACAAAGCTTGGAGGACCTGGGCTTTTTTTGTGTAGACAACCTACCCCCTGTACTGATTCCCAAATTTGCTGAGTTGGTTAAACAGTCTGGTGGGAGTATTGAGCGAGTCGCATTGGTGATTGACTTGCGAGGGCGTGAGTTTTTTGAAAATCTAGCCGTAACCATGGAAAGCCTCAATCAAATGAATGGATTATCTTACCATATCCTTTATCTGGATGCGAACGATCAGACATTGGTTTCTCGCTATAAGGAAACACGCCGTAGACATCCGCTTTCTCCGAACGGTTCGCCTTTGGAAGGAATCCACGCCGAGCGCCGTTTGTTGGAGGAAATGAAGGGCTGGGCGCATCAGATTATCGATACGAGTCAAATGAAGCCAGTTCAGCTTCGAGAAAAAATCATCAACCAATACGGTCAACAAGGATCACCACTTACGATTAATGTATTATCGTTTGGTTTCAAATACGGCGCACCGATAGACGCTGACTTGATGTTCGATGTCCGTTTTTTGCCCAACCCGCATTATGTGGAGGAATTGCGTCCGAAAACAGGATGTGATCCAGACGTGGCAGAGTATGTGATGAAGCACAAGGACACAAAAGAATTCTTAGAAAAGCTTACGGACTTTTTGGGGTACACCCTGCCGCATTACCAGCGGGAAGGAAAAAGTCAACTTGTGATAGGAATCGGATGCACCGGTGGCAAGCATCGCTCGGTCGCCATTGCAGAACATTTGGGAGAAACCTTTGGCAAAGATTTTTCTGTCCGTGTCAGTCATCGAGACATGGAAAAGAACAAATGAGCATAAGATGGCAGGAAAGACTGAAGCGTATATAAAAAGCCACCTGTGGTATATGTATTAGAAATAATGAGGTGACATATGCCTACTAAGGGAGTCGGGAGGCTACAGTCAAGGCCATTACGGGTAGTCGTTATTGGGGGAGGAACGGGTCTGTCCGTCCTTCTACGCGGTTTGAAGCACGAGCCGGTGCATATCACAGCGATTGTTACGGTAGCAGACGATGGGGGAAGCTCTGGACGTTTGCGAGAAGAAATGGATATGCTTCCACCTGGCGACATTCGAAACGTCTTGACTGCTCTGGCCGATACAGAGCCGTTGATGGAAAAAGTCATGCAATATCGTTTTTCCACAGGCACGGGATTAGCAGGGCATAATTTGGGAAATCTATTACTTGCAGCGATGAACGAAATCACTGGAGATTTTGTCACCGCAGTCAAAACATTAAGCGGAGTTTTGGCAGTGCGTGGAGATGTATTGCCAGCTTCCACGCAATCGATTCAGTTGAAAGCGGAAATGACAGATGGATCTCTCGTAATCGGAGAATCCCAAATACCGTTGACTGGCAAAGAAATCAAGCGGGTGTTTCTTGATCCAGAGGACGCTGTTCCTCTGAGCGAAGCCCTGATGGCGATTGCCGACGCGGATGCCATTTTGATTGGGCCTGGCAGCTTGTACACGAGCATCCTGCCCAATTTATTAGTACGCGGGCTATTTGAAGCGATTACACACGCACAAGCCCCGAAAATCTACATTTGTAACGTCATGACACAACCGGGAGAGACAGACGGTTTTTCTGCATCCAAGCACGTGAATGTCATGTATGAACATGTAGATAGACCATTTCTGGATACGATCATTGTCAATTCAGCCGAGCTGCCTGCCCATGTATTGGACAAATACGCGGAAAAAGGAGCAGCTCCCGTCCGATGTGACCTAAAGCGATTGCGCCAACTCGGTCTCCACGTGGTGGCGAAGCCGTTAGTCACATTTGAGGATGGATACCTACGTCATGATGCACATGCTGTCAGCAAGCAGGTTGTGTCACTCGTCAAACGAAGACGGAAGGTGCTGAAGATAGAGAAGGAGTAGTGAAGTCGATGTCATTCGCCGCGCATACCAAAAAAGAACTTACCATGACGGAGGGTGCCGATTGCTGCAGCAAGGCAGAGCTCTCAGCCTTGATTCGAATGAATGGAAGTCTGCAGTTTGGAGCCGGACGACTGGTGCTGGATGTGACGACAGAGAACGCGGCGATTGCCCGACGCATTTACACGTTAATCAAGAGGTTGTTTCAGATACACGCTGAATTGCTGGTTCGCAAAAAAATGCGTTTGAAAAAGAACAACGTCTACATTGTGCGTATTCCGAATAAGGCCAATGAGATCTTGCAAAACTTGGGCATCATGGATCAAAGCCTGTCGTTTATCCCGGGAATCGCTCCTGAGATCGTGAAGAAGTCCTGTTGCCGCGCTGCTTATTTGCGGGGGGCTTTTTTGGCGGGGGGATCTGTGAATCATCCAGAGGCATCCAGCTATCATCTGGAGATTTTCACTTCCTATCAGGATTTTTGCGAAGCGTTGACCAAAATCGCCAATCGATATAAACTAAATGCCAAGTGCATCGAGCGGAAAAAAGGGTATGTTCTCTATATTAAAGAAGGCGAAAAGATTACAGAGTTTTTGAGCTTGATAGGGGCTCATCAGGCGCTTTTGTATTTCGAGGACGTCCGAATCGTAAAGGACATGCGGAACTCCGTAAACCGTTTACACAATTGTGAAATCGCCAACATAAACAAAACGGTGAATGCAGCTACTAGACAAATGGAGAATATCCAGCTCATCGATCAAGAGATGGGATTGGAGAATTTGCCAAAACGTTTGCGAGAGGTCGCGGAGCTTCGAGTGGCTCATCCTGACATCAATTTGAAAGAATTGGGCGAGATGGTGCCAAGCGGAGTAGTAAGCAAATCGGGCATTAACCACCGCTTGCGAAAAATTAACGAAATCGCTGACAAAATACGAGAAAAACAAAATATTTCGATGTAGATGCATGTTATACTAAAGGATAATAGTCTACAAGTAAGGAGGTCCATTCATGGTTCAACAGCAGGTCGTGGTTCAGTTAAAGACCGGTTTGCAAGCCCGTCCAGCAGCCTTTTTCGTACAGGAAGCTAACCGTTTTGCATCGGAAGTATTTGTAGAAAAAGGCAACAAGAAGGTCAATGCGAAAAGCATCATGGGTATCATGAGCCTCGCAATCAGCTCTGGAACGGAAATTACCATTTTGGCAGAAGGGCCGGATGCCTCCCAGGCAGTCACCAGCCTTACGAATCTGGTAAGCAAGGAAGAATAGAGTCACGAGAGACACTTTTCCCGTAAAGGGAGGTGTCTTTTTTTGTTGGTCGTCTTGATGAAAATGTATCAATTCACTTCGGGCAGGGCATTTCTAACCTATGTAGATTGCATGAAGGAGGAAATGAGACATGAGTAACCGTGATAAGTGTTACGAAGGCCGCGATTGTTATGACATGGACATTGATCGAATGGTGAATGAGGGACTGGGGGGCGGAGTTGTTTCCGACCAAAATGGCCTGATTGAAGAAACGACTGTAGACACGATGACAGGTGATACTTCAGCCAAGCAAGCTCTTGACGATGATCAATAGAGGGAGTCAGTCACATATGAATGTAACGAGAGCACAAGCCATCATGAAATCCGACGACCACATCAAGGTAGAGTACGAAGGACAAGCCGTTTGGATCGATGCTGTAGACGAAAAAACGTCAACAGCACGTGTGCATGAGGAAAAAAATCCAGGACATAGCCGAACAGTCTATGTCAGTCAGTTAATGGAAGTATCACAATGATCCATGAAAAAAGCCGAGCAAACCAAGGGGAAGCCTCTTGGGGTTTGCTCGGCATACAAAAAACACTCGGCCTGAAATCCAGGCACGAGTGCTTCTTTTTTTACTACCTATCTCTTATTTTTTCGAAGACGGTTCGGAAGTGATGACCTTGTCAATCAATCCGTACTCTACTGCTTCAGCGGCAGAGAGGAAGTTGTCACGATCGGTATCCTTTTGGATGCGCTCCAAAGGCTGTCCTGTGCGTTCAGCCAAGATGGTGTTCAGGTGATCACGCATCTTCAAAATACGTTTTGCGGCAATCTCAATGTCGCTCGCTTGTCCTTGTGCACCACCCAATGGTTGGTGGATCATGACTTCACTGTTTGGCAGAGCAAAGCGCTTGCCTTTTGCCCCAGCAGCCAGCAGGAATGCTCCCATGGAAGCAGCCATTCCGATACAAATGGTGGATACATCAGGCTTGATGAAGTGCATAGTATCGTAAATTGCCATACCAGCAGTAATAGAACCGCCTGGGCTGTTTATGTACAAGTGAATGTCTTTCTCCGGATCTTCCGCCTGAAGGAACAACAACTGTGCCACAACGATATTGGCTACGGTGTCGTTGATTGGGGTTCCCAGAAAGATGATGCGGTCTTTGAGCAGGCGGGAATAAATGTCGTAAGCACGTTCCCCGCGGTTCGTCTGTTCAATGACGGTTGGAATTAAATTCATATGCATCTAGTCTTCCTCCTCTCTTTGTAACAATATCATACACAAAAGGTCAATGAAGGTCAAACACATAAGTGCGCTCCCTCACTACCATGTTTGCCAATTTCCCTCTGTCTAAACCTACTCGAAAAAGAAAACATTCATTCCTTGGAATTCTCATCGGCCTCGGTTAAATCGACGGCGAGTTTCAGCGTGGCTTTCATCTTTTTTCCCTTGATGATCGTATATTCATCGACTTGTTTGGCTTGCAGCTGATTGATGGCTTCCGCCAGCTCCTGTTGATCTTTGTATGGTTCAATGGTCAATAAGCATTCTTCGTCACTGGCCTCTTGATAGATGAGAAAAAAACGTTCCCCTGCCATGGCAAGCCTCACTTTCGAAAGTTATCCACAATGTTATGCACAGGTTGTGCACAAAAACATTTGTTCGTGGGATATTTATTTTTTTCCTAGTCTTGTCATGTTTGGCGAGAGAATTACATAGGAAATGTATGGGATAAAAAAGAAGGAAAAAGTTGATTCGTGTCGAACCTTACAAAATTGGAATTCATTTCATGATATTTGAGGGGTGTTTATTATGCTTCGCAAGTTTTCGACAATGATGCTGACAGCGGCTCTTCTAACAGGAAGTGTAGCGGCAACGGCTGCTTTCGCCCAAACTGCTCCTGCTCCTGTACAGCAACAAAAAATCAAAGTTCAGCTAAACGGCAAGGAGTTCCCATTCCCACAAGAAATCGTTACTGAAAATGGTGTTGCGTATGTAAATGCGAGCACATTGGCGATTGCTTTGGGTGGTAGTGCAGCATGGGATAGCACGACCAAATCTCTGTTGGTTGCCAAAGACAACAAGTACGCTCTGCGTATGTACGAAAACCAAAACTTTGCTTATAAAAACGGCAAAGAAACCAGTGTAGCAAATCCGCCACGTCCAGTGACCGGAGCAGTGCTCGTGCCCCTCGTATTCATTGCCCAAGAATTGGGTGCAAAAGTAGAATACGATGCAAAAACGCTCACTTACAAACTGAGCATTCCAATTAATTCCTAATAATCAATGGGATACTTCCCATCAAGATAGCCACTTCTATGCGTAGAAGTGGCTATTTTCCTCAATAATACGCGTATACGCCTCTATTAGCAGACAGCGATAGAGGTTTTTTTGATTGATTCTTCTTTTAATCATTTCTATTGCAAATTTTCTAAAATATCCTACAATAAGATTGTGATTCATAGTTTGCTCATAAATAAAGAGGGGGATGTTTTGCAATGAAAAAACAGAAATCATTGTCGATACTGGCTGCAACATTTGCTCTGAGCACATTGCTCGCGGGCTGCGGCGGAGGTGCGGGGACTGGTGGACAAAGCGCGACACCACAGCCAAGCAATAATAGCGGAGGAAGCACGGGCGGTGCAAGTGGCGCTACTGAGAAGCTCGTCGTTGCTGTAGTTGGTCCGATGTCTGGGCAGTACTCCGATTACGGAAGCACAGCAAAAGCTGGTGCTGAATATGCATTGAAAGAAAAGGCAGAGGCATTCAAAGCACTTGGCTTTGACGTTCAATTGTCCGCGCAAGACGACCAAGCTGACCCAAAACAAGGCGTAGCAGTCGCACAAATGTTGATTTCCAATCCTGATGTAATTGGAGTAGTTGGCCATGCTACAACAGGTGCTTCCATCACAGCAGCAGCGCAATACGAGCAAGAGAAGCTCGTGATGGTATCTCCTTCCGCAACGGGATCAGATTTGACTGAGCAAGGCAAGAAGATCGTACACCGCATTTGTGCGCGTGATGATCAACAAGGCTCCAAGGCTGCTATTTTTGCCAAAAATCAGTTGAATGTAAAAACAGCATTCGTTATGCATGACAAGGCTGCATATGGACAAGGTCTTGCGGAAGAAGTGAAAAAGCAATTTGAAAAAGACGGCGTACAAGTTCTCGGCTATGAAGGGGTAACAGCAGGCGAGAAGGATTATAGTGCGATTATCACCCAAATCCTCGCGAAAAACCCAGAGATGATTTACTTCGGTGGATACTACTCTGATGCAGGAATCATCGTGAAGCAAGCACGTGAAAAAGGATTCAAAGGTGTCTTCATGGGTGGCGATGGCTATGACTCCGCTGACATGGTGAAAATTGCTGGTGCGGAAAATGCCAATAATGTAGTCTTTACTTCTACTGTTGGCGATATTGGTGCTACCGAAGACGGCAAGAAATGGATTACAGACTTCGAGAGCGCGACTGGCAACAAAGTAGGGATCTTCACTTCGTTTGGTTATGACTCCATGGGTGTTATGCTGAACGGTTTAGAAGAAGCGATCAAAGCAAACGGCGGCAAAAAGCCAACTCGTGAACAAGTGCTGGAAGCTGTTCACAAAACCAAAGATTACAAAGGCAAATTCGTTAACGTAACATTCAATGAAAAAGGCGACAACGACTTTGCTTCCGTATACGTGTACAAGTATGAGGACGGCAAGAAAGTATTTATGGGTGAAGCGAAGTAATCTTCATTATGAACAAGCCATTTGGGACATACTACGTTTGGCATGAATACCAGAATGAAAAGGAAGGGATTCTGATGTCAAACAATCGAAATACGAAGAATGGCGGCAATCAAGGACACAGCAGCAAGACGCAGGGCACCCAAAAGCAAAAGTCCGAAAGAGATCGTAACCTGAATAAACAGGATCCACAATAACAATGACAAAAGCCCACCCGTTTTAGCCAAAGGAGCTCAACGGGAGGGCTTTTGCTTGTTAAATACCTTGCTTGCTAGGCAAACGTTTTTCGGGATGACCGTAGCCCTGATGCTGTCTGCTTCGCAGGTTTTTCGCCTGGGATTCGCGAATTTTGGCCACGAACTCACCCGTGCTCATTTTGGAGAAATCCATAGGGCACCTCCACTGATGATGAGATGTACACCCTTCTAGGATGACCCAATTTGGCCCTGTACAATCGGCAGTGTTATTTCTACCACTGTACCTTCGTGCTCCCTGCTTTTAATTTCCAAGCTGCCATTGTGGTCTTTCATGATTTTGCTGCTGATCATGAGGCCGAGGCCAGTTCCGTTTTCTTTTGTCGTGAAAAAGGGGGCGCCCAGCTTGTGAATCATTTCTTCAGAGATTCCACAGCCAGTATCTGTGAGTGTAATGAGTACTTGATGATTGTCTTTTAAGGCGGTGGCAATATGAATCTCACCATGTCCGTCAATCGCTTCGATGGCATTTTTAATGATGTTGATAAAGACCTGTTTGAGCTGGTTTTCTTCTCCCGCAATGATCGGATGGTAAGCAAATGCGGTACGGAAATCGATGTTTTTCAAATTGGCTTCCGACCTCAAAAGTACCAACACGTTTTCCAGCAATGGGATGAGCGGAAGAGGCTTGATTTGAATGCTATGTGGCTTTGCCAAGACTAGCAATTCACTCACAATAAAATTGATCCGGTCCAGTTCAGAGAGCATGATATCGGCGTATTGCTGGTTATCTTTCATGCTCGGATAAAGAAATTGGATAAAGCCCTTCAAAGATGTGAGCGGATTGCGAATCTCATGGGCGATTCCAGCAGCTAGCTCGCCAATCACAGACAGCTTCTCAGCCTTTCGTAATAGTTCCTCGTTATGCCGCCGTTCTGTAATATCCCGCGATACGATGATAAAGCCATCACAATCTCCCGTTTTCGTCAGGATGGGGGCACCCTTTGATTCGAGAACGATCCATTTGTTATTTTTCGTCTGGAAACGGAATTCGCATATCTTTGGTTCTTTGGTCGCCAGCAAATGATGAAAGTGGTCAATAACAGTTTTGCGATCTTCTGGATGAATCTCGGCAAAGGTAAGCTGACGGCAATGTTCACTCGTTTCGATTACGCGTGAATGCGAAGGGGAGAGATAGAGGATATCCCCGTTTTTGTCCGTAATCAGAATCAGATCATCTGTGTATTCTGAGATGATTTTGTTCGTATTCTCGCTTTTAAACAAGGCGGCCTCTGAGTATTTGCGTTCTGTGATATTTCGCGAGACTAACATGATGTTTTGAACGTCTCCTACCGCGCTTAAAATGGGGATACCGCGTGTTTCAAAGGAGACTTCGTTTCCATTCCTATCCATAGAGCGTGTCTCGAAATGAACGGGTTGCTTCGTTGCCATGATCTCTTGAAATTTGTTCCGGAACATAGGGATATCCTCTGGATGTGTGAGCTGCAGATTGTTAGGGGAAGTAACCTCGGCTGGAACAAATCCCAATTGCTCGATAGATGGAGATGCATAGATGCGTCGCATGGATAAATCATAAATCGTCACGATATCCTGAGTATGATCGATGAGAAGACGATATTTGGCTTCAGTTTGACGCAAGGCCTCTTCAATTTTTTTGCGGTCAGAAATGTCACGAGTAATGCAGGAAGCACCAATAATTTTTCCCGTTTCGTCTTTGATTGGAGCAGCCGACAGAATGACATCCATCTTCGTGCCATCTTTTCGCTGCCTGATGGTTTCATAATTCGTTAGTAAGACACCCATGCTCCTGACTGCATCAAATAACTGTTTGGTCTCGCTCTTGTACTCTTCTGGAATAAAGCAGAGCGGTGAAGCGTAAATCTCCTCCATGGACCAACCGTAGTATTGCTCAAAAGCATGATTCACCAAGACGATATTGTTATCGAGATCACTAATGGAGATGGCATCCGTCGTAAAGTGGAAAAATGCTTTTAATATTTGATCGGGAAACAAAACTTGCGTGATTTCCTTTTTTGAACGTTTCTTTTTCCATAAGAAAGGGGTATTAAGCTTGTTCATCAGATTTCCCCCGCATAATCTATCTAGTATTTGAATGAGATAGTATTGTCGTAACTATTCGAGATATAGGAGCCATTTTCCTATCAAAATTTGGAATAGTTTGTTATTCTATAATGAATTGGTCATGCATGAAGGTTCTGACTCGCATGGAAATCAGCTATAATGAGAGTTAGAAAAAAGTCGGGGGTGTATGCATGACAACGGGTTTTATCGTTGCGTTGGTGCTCATTTTTATCGTCGTCATCGGTGCGACGATTTTGGTTACAAACAAAGCTTATTCGCGTAAACCTGAACAAATAGATCCGATCCTGCCCAGTAAGGATACTGCTGGAAATAAGGAACTCGATCAATAATGCCAGCAGGCAAAAGAAAAGGAGTGGTTATCTCAACCACTCCTGCTTTTTTGACGGTATCGGAAAGTAAATAGCCTACAGTTTGGAGAAGCGTTCCACGATGTCATCAACAAGCAGTTCAGCAGAAAGGATGCCGCCGCCTACGTTCCAGATCACTTCGTCAACTTGGAATGCCTTATTGTTTTTCGCGACATTCAGTTTTTGATAGAGCGGATCTTTCATCCATTCCTCTGTGTATTTATTGGCAGATCCATCACCGGAATAATCGCCGATCCAGTAAAACATGACGTCGCCATCCATTTCAGCCATGAGTTCTTTTGGAATGTCTTTTTTGAACTCATCGATGTCTTGGGAGGCTGGTCGAGCAAAACCGAGCTGGCTCAGAACAACGCCAGAGAAAGTGTCTTTCAAGTAGAGACGAGTTTTACCAGCTACGAAACGAACGACAGAGACTTTCATCTTCGTCTTGTCACCCAGTTTTCCTTTTGCATCCTCAATCTTCTTATCAAAATCAGCCATCAGCTTGTCGCCTTCAGCTTTTTTATTCAACGCTTCGGAGTAAAGGGCAAAGTTGATTTTCCATCTGCCTACGAGATCCTCGGAGAAGACGGTTGGAGCAATCGCGGATAGCTGAGTGTATACTTTTTCTTGCCCTTGGCGTCCTTTTGTTCCCAGAATCAGATCTGGCTTCAGGCTGGCGATCAGCTCAACGTTTGGTTGGTTCTCATCACCCAATTCAACTGCATCCTTCATTTTTTCTTTAATATGTGGATGCCATGGGTCACCAGATTTGCCAAGGCCACTCATGACAGCACCAACTGGCGTAATCCCTAACGCGAGAACAGCCTCTGTGCTTTCACTGGTGAGAGTGATGACACGTTGAGGAGTCCCTTTTATTTTTGTTGACCCCATAAAGTGTATTACTTCTCTCTCTTCAGACGCTGCCGGTGCTGATGTATTTGTTGACGCGGCTGGTGTAGAAGAAGATGAGTCGGATGAAGGCGTTGCCTGTCCTCCGCAACCTGTTACGAGCATGACAGCGGAAAGCATAGCCCCGAGCATCAAACGCAGGGAAGTTTTGCGCATGATGGAAAATCCCCCTTTTAACTGATAATGATTATCATTTTTCTTCACTACTGTATATGCATATATGACAATGTGTCAATATATTTTTTGGAATCAGAGGAAAAGTATAGATATTTATGTGCTAAATTTTCCAGTATCGATAATAAAAATCAATATCATTGACTAGCCCTATCCTCAAGCTTAGACTGATTAGTGGGAGAAACTTACATACATAGGTGGCGAATAAACAGAATAGGTAGAATGCATACGGAAAGAAGGGACCAGGCGTGAATGTGATTTTGTCCAGCCGACTGCAAAAGACTACTGTACTCATAGCAGGACTCGTCGTCCTGGCAGTCGTGATGGTAGCTAGTATCCTTTTCGGAATTAATCGGTATTCGCTCACTACTGCAGTAGAGGCATACACTCAATTTTCAGGTTCGGAGGAACACTTGATTATTACGACTTCCCGAATGCCGCGTACACTGACAGCGGTAGCGGTGGGGAGCAGTCTCGCTGTAGCAGGTGTTTTGTTGCAGGCGTTGACTCGCAACCCTTTGGCTTCACCATCTCTTATCGGTGTGAACGCTGGAGCTGCAGCAGCCATAGTGACGACGATTGCTGTATTTGGCTCGCAATTCCCCGTGTCGCAGATGATGTGGGCGGGCTTTATCGGAGCAGGGGTGACTGCTCTGCTTGTATACGGGTTGGCTTCCGCTGGGCGGGGAGGCATGACTCCGATTAAGCTGACACTTTCGGGTGCAGCGGTTGCCGCTTTTGCTTCGTCTGTGACTTCTCTGTTTATGCTGCTGCAAGAAAAGACGATGACAGAGGCCTTTTACTGGTTAGTTGGGTCTGTGGAGGGAAGACAGCTTGATCATTTTTTTATGATCATTCCTTATTTGCTCGTAGGCTGGTTAGGCGCTATGCTACTGACCGGCTCGTTAAACTTGATGGTACTCGGTGACGATGTAGCGACTGGATTGGGCCAAAAGATTATCTTGGTAAAAGCTACAGCAATATTGATCGTGGTGCTTTTGGCAGGTGGGAGTGTCGCGCTCGCCGGACCGATTGCATTTGTAGGCATCATCATACCGCATCTTTGTCGTTTTTTAGTCGGCCTTGATCATCGCTGGTTGATTCCCTATTCGATTGTCTTCGGCGGAGCTTTTCTGGTTTGCGCTGATTTGCTTTCACGCCTTGTATTGATGCCTATGCGTTTGGAAGTACCGGTAGGCGTAGCAACCGCCATGATCGGAGTGGCTTTTATCATCCCGCTGGTCAGGAGGAGAGCGTATGCATAGATATGTAGTCATACGGACCAAAAAGCCAGCGCTTTCTTTTCATGTAGATAAGCGGGCGTTAGGAATTAATTTCATTCTATTTATCCTGTTATCTGCTGTGATTGTATTGAGTATTGGCTTAGGAAGCTTGCATATTCCGGTGTGGGATGTCATCAAAGCTTTTATGGGAGCGGGCAGTGAACAGAATGAATTGATCGTGCTCGATTGGCGATTGCCTCGCGTTGTCGTTTCAGTCATGGTGGGGGCTTCCCTGGCAGTATCGGGGGCCATCTTGCAGTCCTTGGTGCGAAATCCGTTAGCTTCGCCTGATTTAATCGGGACTACAGCGGGAGCGACGGCAGCAGCGGTAGCATTTATCACCTTCGCAAAAGATGTGAGTGTGCAATGGATGCCATTGGTGGCCTTGATCGGTGGATTGGTAACCGCGACGCTTACGTATCTCACTGCGTGGAAGGAGGGAGTCTCCCCTTTTCGTCTCGCACTTGTGGGGGTATGTATCTCCGCAGGCATGGGGGCATTAACGATTTTTTTTATGGTGATTACCCAAACCCATAAAGCCTCAAATGCACTCGGGTGGATGACAGGAACCGTGTATGGTATGTCTTGGGTAAATGTGATAACGTTGCTTCCGTGGACCGTATTGTTTCTCGGCGCTACGATTTTCCAAATCCGTTATTTGAATGCCCAGGAGCTCGGTGATGATATCGCCAAAGGCATTGGTGTAGCGATTGATAAGAAGCGTTTGCTCTTGATTGCGATCAGTGTGGCATTGGCAGGTGCTGCGGTCGGTGTGGCAGGAGGAATCAGTTTTATTGGGTTGATGGCCCCACACATTGCTCGTAGGCTAGTAGGCTCTGCATATGGCTATTTGCTGCCGGCTTCCGCTGTTTTGGGCGGGATGCTCGTCGTCTTGGCTGATTTAATTGGGAGAACGGTATTTTTACCGCATGATTTGCCAGCAGGGATTTTTACCGCAGCGATTGGAGCTCCGTTTTTTGTTTATCTTTTGTATAAAACGAGGAATCATCAGTAGGAAATTGAAGAGTGATTATCGAGAGTTTAGTGAGAACCCTGAAGGAGAGGAATGCTTCAGGGGTCTTTGTGTTCACTATCTGTCAATTTATTACAAAATATTACAAGACTTTAATTTACAATACGCTTTAAATATGGTAATGATTAGTATAGATTACATTTATGATAACTGATGGGATTAATCGCTAATGGATGTTTTGCTCATGGGAACCCCTAGTATACGGAGAAAAGCAAAGAGCGATAATATCAGTCATCATTCGATAAATATAGACTTCATTCTAGCGAAGTCATCAAATAATTACAAAAAATTACAAAACTTATATTTACAATTTTTAGATAAAATGGTAAAACATAATAGTACCTACTATCACAGCTTTTGGAGGGATTTATTCGTGAAAAAAGTCGTAGCAAGTCTATTGAGCCTGTCACTCGTATTATCTGCCTCTGTATCTGTACTGGCTGCAGAGCCTGTAAAAATCTCGAAATCATCTCAAAAAGCTGCGGCGGCAAATGATCCTTATGAGCCAAATGACGATCCTGCATTTGCTTCTTATATAAACTCGAATACTTCATATTCGGCAGAGATTGGTCATGTTGAAGATAAGGATATTTTTAAATTTTATGCAAAACCAGGCGAACTGAAATTTTTACTTAACAGCTTAACTGTGGAAAAAGGACAATTTTGGGTTATTCTACACAAAATTGATGAGCCTGGTTCAGGAACACAGGACTTTTTCGCTGTAAACGGAAATGTTAACTTTACGACTAATATCACTAAAGAAGGAACATATGCGATTTACATATTTGACAAGCGTGTTATGGTAGAAAACCCAAAACCAATTAAACCAGTCCCTTATGCGTTTAAAGCCATTTTTAATCAATAAGATCACTGACTATTTCTACTAGTATATCTGGAGGTATTATTCATGAAAAAAGTCGTAGTTAGTTTGTTGACACTCGCAGTAGCTTTATCCGCATCTGCTTCCGCATTTGCAGCAGAACCAGCTAAAAATATGAAGTCTTCCCAAAAAGCTGCTGCTTCGGTGACCGATCCATACGAACCAAATGATAGTGTTTCATTCGCTCCATATATTAATTCGAATGTTTCATACACAGCTGCGATTAATCATAATAAAGATGTTGATTATTTCAATTTTTATGCAAAACCAGGAACGTTTGATTTTGCATTCAGCAGACAGTCAACAAGTTCTGAATCGATTACTATCTGGGTGAGGAAGTCAACAGGAGAGACAGTGCATAGAGTTGTTATTAAAGGTAATACGTCATTTTCAGTGAACATCCCTGAAGAGGGTCAGTACTACATTCAACTGATGGCTCCAAATGCAATGTTTGAAACTAACCCAATAGCACCAATCCCTTATTCTTTCAAAGCGATCTTTAACCAGTAAATGTAGCACAAGAAAAACAGTCCTTATTTGGGCTGTTTTTTTGTTCCCATGAGGGTTTAACATAAAAAAGCGACCTCTTGAAATTCAAGAGATCGCTTTTGGTTTGAAAGTATGGTACGCCTGAAGGGAATCGAACCCCCGCACATGGTTCCGGAGACCATTGCTCTATCCACTGAGCTACAGGCGTATATTGTGACGACAACTTTTATTATAAAACATCGAGAATCTCAATGCAAACGAAAAAAAGTAGTTCAGCAGAAAAAACTAGCGATATGGTAAGCGAGAGTGAAAAAGTCCAACGGTGAAGATCTTTCGACATTATTTGTGTTCTGTTTCATCAATTTGGCAGGAAAATTGCATGAGAGAACGAATATAATGAAAATAAAGAGTCATCGAGCAGCATGAGCATGTGCGAAGGAGGCGAGCTTCATGAACATGGGATTGGGGTTATTTCAAGAACAAACACTGAAATTAGTGATGACGCCGGAATTACGCCAAGCGATTACCATATTGCAGTATTCAGCTATTGATCTCATCTCCTATTTGCAGGATCAGGCCAATGAAAATCCTGTTTTCGACCTTGAAGTGGCTGGAGAAGTCGCTTCTGCAAAAGCAGAGAAACCAGCTCCTGAGATTGACTGGAAAGAAATTGTAGGCAATCGCGCGACAGGTGAGTACGGTTCGTCGAAAAATGAAAGCACTTACAATCCGCTGGATTACGTCCAGCAAGGTGCGGAGACGCTGTACGAACATTTGGAGCGTCAACTCGGCTATGTAAAAGGATTCTCGTCGCTGCAAAAACAGATTGCTCTCTTTTTGATCGGGAATCTGGATGAGAAGGGGTATTTGGAAATTACACTGGAGGAAGCGAGTGCGCGCCTGGGTGCTGAAATGTTGGAGATTGAGGACGTGTTGTCCGTTTTGCAGCATTTTGATCCAGTAGGCGTAGCTTCACGCAGCCTGGAAGAATGTCTCTTGCTGCAACTGGAGCATTTGGCACTCGATGATGAAAAGATCGTGCAGGTCGTTCGTAATCATCTGCAAGATTTGGCGGATAATCGCTATCAGCGGATTGCAGACAAAATCGGATGTACACCTCAAGAGGTACAGGCGATGGCAGACCTGATCCGTACGCTGAATCCGCGCCCAGGGGCGGCCTTTTCTTCAGTAGAGACAAGATATGTCATTCCAGATGTGACGGTAGAGAAGGTCGGGAATGATTATGTAGTATTGGTCAATGATGTCGCAGCACCGCGGCTGAAAATCAACAGCTTCTATGAAAAAATGCTGAGCCAGCAAAAAAGTCAGGATGAAGCTAAGCAGTTCATTCACGATAAGCTGAATGCCGCCATGTGGCTAGCAAAAAGTCTGGAGCAGCGCCGCCTGACGCTCATGCGTGTAACACAGGCCATCCTCGATATGCAACGGGAGTTTTTTGATCGGGGGATACATTATTTAAAGCCCATGACACAAAAGGAAATTGCAGAGCGGGTCGGCCTGCACGAATCGACGATCAGTCGGGCAACCAGCAATAAATACGTTCAGACACCGCGCGGAATCTTTGAGCTGAAGTATTTCTTTACGTCAGCACTCTCTACTTCCAGCGGGGAAGCGACCTCTTCTGAGAGTGTTAAGCGCAGAATCAAAGCACTGATCGAGCAAGAAGATCGGAAGTCTCCGTTATCAGATCAAAAGCTGGGTGAGATGCTGCTTACAGAGGGGATTGAAATCTCCCGCCGCACGGTTGCCAAGTACCGGGAGGAAATGCTGATCCCATCGTCGGCCAAACGAAAGAGGTTTTAATGAGAATGAATGAAAAAACGTTTGAAATTGTCTTGTATGGACGAAATAAATGTCATTTGTGCGACGAGGTGGAGCTCTACATCCGCAGTCTGGCGGAGGAGTTCCCCCTTCGTATGCGCGTAGTTGATATTGAAAGTGATCCGGTCTTGCATGAAGAAATGATGTTCGTCATACCAGTAGTCGAGATAGATGGAGAGATCGTATTTCGTTCTATTACACATGTAGTGACTCTCGAGGAACTGCGAAACGAATTACAGAGACGTGCCGCTCGGTCATGAGTGGCACTTTTTTATAGGGGCTTTGGGGAACTTGCAAGATATGGTTAAATATGATACATTCAAGTTGTAGAAAGTGATCTTTTTTTTGCATCAAGCGGGACATAAAATGTATATACAGGGACATAAAACGTCCCGATCAAACAACTTTTAACCAAGGAAGAAGGTAAAATGCGACGTTTACTGGAACTGCAACAAAAATTGTTGCCTGACTTGATTCAGGTTTTGCGTCAGCGGTACATGTTGCTCCGATCCATCTATCATTTGCAGCCGATTGGCAGAAGAGGTCTAGCTCAAGCCATGGATGCCACTGAACGTATTTTGCGGGCAGAAGTGGAACTGCTAAAAGAAACGGGGCTCCTGCATGTAACGGCTGCGGGAATGAGCCTGAGTGAAGAAGGACAACAAGTCTTGGACGACATGGAACCTCTCGTCGGAGAGCTATTCGGCCTTACTGACTTGGCAGAGCGCCTGCAAAAAAAGCTGGGCATAGCAGAAGTCATTGTGGTGCAGGGCAATGCAGACCTATCGCCTTGGGTAAAGGAAGAGCTTGGACGGGTAGGGGCAAGGGTCCTCAAACAGGTCGTGCAAGAAGGAGACATTGTAGCGGTAACAGGTGGTTCATCGATCGCCAGTGTAGCAAGTCATTTGACGCCTTCTGCTTCGTTCAAAAACGTTCAGTTTGTCCCTGCTCGCGGTGGACTGGGAGAACGCGTAGAGCTGCAAGCGAATACGCTCGCTTCCGCCATGGCAGCGAAAACAGGTGCTTCTTATCGGCTTCTTCACGTACCGGATCGACTTCATCCAGAAGCCTTGCAGACATTGGTCAAAGAGCCGCAGGTACAAGATGTGCTATCGCTCTTGGGAGAGACTCGAATCGTTTTGCATGGAATCGGGGATGCCGTCACGATGGCGAAAAGGCGGAATTATTCGGAGGAAGAGCTCGCAGAATTAGTGGAGACAGGGGCTGTTTCAGAAGCATTCGGCTACTACTTTAATGAAGCGGGAGAAACGGTCCACAGAATGCCGACAATTGGTTTACAGCTAGAGGAAGTGCACAAGGCAGAAACTGTGCTCTCCATTGCGGGGGGCGAAAGCAAGGCAAAAGCGATTCTTTCCTTTGCCAAGCAATCGTGTCAGAATGTACTCATTACGGACGAAGGAGCAGCTTACACGCTGTTGTCCGCACGATTGTAACGGAAGGAAGTCGATCGCATGTCTATCACATCGGTAACACCCATCTTGGCAATGATCGCTGGAATCATTTTGAGCCTATCGCTCGGTTTTCCGATCGCATGGGGGATTGTTTTTGCGATCTTGGTCACACTGGTTAGTGTAAAAAGATTGGGTTATCCGTGGAAGCAGCAGTTCGTGTTTGGCTGGGAAGGTGTCCAAAAGGCAAAGCCCGTCCTTACGATTCTGTTTTTAGTAGGACTCTTGATTCCGCTACTAATGATGGGAGGAACCATTCCCGCCATCATTTACTACGGATTATCGATTGTGAATGTCGAGTATTTGTTCGTTCTTTCTTTTCTGTTGACCGCAGGCGTCAGTTATTTATTGGGTACATCAATCGGTACGCTGAGTACGATTGGGCTATCCCTGATGGGGATTGCACACGCAGCGGGGATATCACCTGCGATCGTAGGAGGTGCGCTCATCTCTGGAGCGATGGTGGGGGAGCGTTTCTCGCCGATATCCAGCAGTCGATTACTGGTGCTTTCCAATGTCGGTTTGACAGAAGAGCAGGAAAGAAGATTACGGCGTCCTGCTTTGCTTACGGTAGCGATTTGTGCGTTACTTTTCCTGATCCTTGATCTATTTCGACCTCAGGCGAACTCGACGGATACCATTCAAATGTACCAAGAGCTGTTGGTCAGTCATTTTTCTGTACATTGGCTGCTCATGCTGCCTCTCGTGGTGTTAATTGCTTCTTTTGCACTGAGAGTAAAAGCGGTGAAGGCATTGTTTTTCGGTATCGGAGCCAGTGCGATTCTAGTCGGGATCAATGGGAATTTGGATGTGAAGACGTTTTTTACATCGATGCTAGTTGGATTTGAGCTTCATTCAGGAACGCCGCTGGATCAACTGGTCCATGGGGGCGGGATGTTCGCCATCTTCAGTGTTCTGGCGTTAATCATTCTCGCAGGCTTTTTAAACGGCATTTTGAACAGAGCCAATTTATTAACCCCCATCGTAGACAAAATGATGGGCCATACAAAAAATAAGACGGTATTGGTAGCGAAAGCAGCGGCATTGTCGTTGTTGGTGGTTATCATCAGCTGTAATCAAACCATTCCGATTCTGGTTCTCGGTTCGACTCTTCTCGGACGGTTCTCCCAATGGGAGGGAGGGCGCGAGCTGTTGGGCAAGACAATGCTTGACTCGACAGTTGTCATGCCTGTACTGATTCCGTGGAACGGTCTATCGATGATGATGGCACTCACGTTAAGTGTTTCGACAATCCAGACGTTGCCCTTTGTGTTTTTTCCAATCTTATTACCGATTGTTACGATATTATCGACCCGCTGGTTTTCGCCAGAGGGCAGGTTTCTCGCAATGAAGAATAAAGCTAGCTAATGAGCAGGAGGTATACATTATGGTAAAAGTAGGTATTAACGGATTTGGTCGTATTGGTCGTAACGTATTTCGTGCAGCACTGAACAATCCGAATGTAGAAATCGTGGCGGTCAATGACCTGACAGATGCACACACACTGGCGCACCTTTTGAAATATGACTCTGTTCATGGTGTTCTGAACGTGAGCGTTGAAGCTTCCGAAAACACGCTCATCGTTGACGGCAAAGAAATCAAGGTATTGGCAGAGCGCGATCCAGCTCAACTGAAGTGGGCAGATTACGGTGTTGAAATCGTAGTGGAATCGACTGGACGCTTTACAAAGCGCGAAGATGCAGCGAAGCACCTGGAAGGTGGCGCGAAAAAAGTCATCATCTCCGCTCCAGCAACAAATGAAGACATTACAGTCGTAATCGGTGTAAACGAAGACAAGTACGATCCGGCACAACACACAGTGATCTCCAACGCGTCCTGCACAACAAACTGCTTGGCGCCATTCGCAAAAGTTCTGAACGACAAATTCGGCATCGTACGCGGTTTGATGACAACCGTTCACTCTTACACCAACGACCAACAAATTCTCGACCTGCCGCACAAAGATTTGCGCCGTGCCCGTGCAGCTGCGGAGAACATCATTCCAACCTCTACAGGAGCGGCAAAAGCGGTAGCGCTCGTACTGCCTGAGCTGAAAGGCAAGCTGAACGGTTTCGCGATGCGCGTACCAACTCCAAACGTATCCGTAGTGGACCTGGTAGTTGAGTTGAAGGCAGACGCAACTGTTGAAGAAATCAACAACGCCCTGAAAGAAGCGGCAGAAGGCCCACTCAAAGGCATTCTCGGCTACTCCGAAGAGCCGCTCGTATCCTCTGATTACAATGGAAACCCTGCATCCTCCACAATCGATGCTTTGTCTACAATGGTACTCGAAGGAAACATGGTGAAAGTCGTTTCCTGGTACGATAACGAGTGGGGTTACTCCAATCGTGTCGTAGACTTGTGTCATTATGTTGCACAGCGCGGCTTCTAACACGTAAAATAGAACTGTTGTGGAAAAAAGGGAGAGCAATCTCCCTTTTCCCATATCTTTTTTCCGAATAAAAAGCCAATGATTTGGGAGGATCGTTCATGAACAAGAAATCTATCCGCGATGTTGAGCTGGCAGGCAAGCGCGTATTCTGCCGTGTTGACTTTAACGTGCCGATGCAGGACGGGGTAATCACCGACGATACACGCATTCGTGCTGCTGTACCAACCATCCGTTTCATGATGGAGGCAGGAGCCAAAGTAATCCTGGCGAGCCATTTTGGTCGTCCTAAAGGCCAAGTAGTGGAAGAGATGCGTCTTACTCCTGTCGCAGCCCATCTGTCCTCGCTCTTGGGCAAGGACGTGCGTAAGCTGGAGGATTGCCAAGGTGCGGACGTAGAAGCGGCAGTAGAACGGATGGAGTCTGGCGACGTCATTCTGTTGGAAAACGTACGCTTCCATGCGGGAGAAGAAAAGAACGATCCAGAACTGGCAAAAAGCTTTGCGGCTTTGGCTGATCTGTTTGTCAATGATGCATTCGGAACAGCTCACCGGGCACATGCTTCTACAGCGGGAATCGCTGAGTACATACCAGCAGTTGCGGGCTTGTTGATGGAAAAGGAAATTCGCTTTATGGGCGGAGCCTTGTCCAATCCGGAGCGTCCGTTTACAGCGATTGTCGGCGGTGCAAAAGTAAAAGATAAAATTGCTGTCATTGAAAATTTGTTGACCAAAGTCGATCACCTGATTATCGGCGGCGGTATGGCGAATACATTCCTCAAAGCACAAGGTTATGGCATTGGTGCTTCGCTGTGTGAAGACGACAAGCTGGACCTCGCACGTACATTGATGGATCAGGCAAAAGAGCGCGGCGTTCAATTGCTGATGCCAGTTGATGTTGTGGTAGCTGACCGTTTTGCGGCAGATGCGGAAAAGCAGGTCGTGGCAATCGATGCGATTCCAGAGGGCTGGATGGCACTCGATATCGGTCCAAAAACAGTGGAACAATACCACGGCGTCATTGTAGATTCGAAAACGGTTGTATGGAACGGTCCGATGGGCGTATTTGAAATGGATGCTTTTGCAGGCGGCACGATTGGTGTAGCCAAGGCGATGGCAGCATGCAGCGGAACGACGATCATCGGTGGCGGTGATTCCGTAGCAGCTGTGGAAAAAGCAGGCGTAGCTGAGCAGATGACACACATTTCTACAGGCGGCGGAGCGTCCCTGGAATTCATGGAAGGCAAGGAACTGCCAGGCGTAGCTGTGTTGGCAGATAACCAATAAGAGCGAAGAGGGGGAGTTTGCATGCGAACACCAATTATCGCGGGGAACTGGAAGATGTTCAAGACGATGGCCGAGGCAAGAGCGTTTGCGCAGGAAGCCAAGGCTGGCAATAATACTTCCGGAGTACAAAAAGTCATTTGCGCACCTTTTACAGCGTTGGCTGCACTTAAAGAAGAGCTGGCGGGCACGGATATTGCCATTGGCGCACAAAACATGCATTTTGAAGAGCAAGGTGCTTTTACAGGCGAAATCAGCGCGTCCATGCTAAAAGAAATCGGTGTGGAGTACGTGATCCTTGGTCACTCTGAGCGCCGTCAATATTTCAACGAAACAGATGAGACGGTGAACAAAAAGGTTGTAGCCGCATTAGCAGCAGGTCTCGTACCGATTGTGTGCGTAGGCGAGAGTTTGGAGCAGCGGGAAGCGGGCGAGACAGCTGACGTAGTCCGTACGCAGACTGAAGGTGCTTTTGCCGGAGTGGATGCTGCACAAGTGGCGGATACGGTTATTGCATACGAGCCGATCTGGGCGATTGGCACAGGCAAGTCTTCCACGGCAGAGGATGCCAATGAAACGATTGCGATTATTCGTAGCGTAATCGGTGAACGCTTCGGACAAGCGACAGCTGAGAAAGTGCGCATTCAATACGGCGGAAGCGTTAAGCCGGAAAACATCGCAAGCTACATGGCACAGCCGGATATCGACGGAGCATTGGTTGGTGGAGCGAGTCTCGTAGCGGACAGTTACCTGCAGCTTGTGGCAGGAGCTACGTCGCGATAGGAGGAGAAAGCAATGGCACAAAGACCAAAACCGGTTGCCCTTTTGATTGTGGATGGTTTTGCTCTGCGGAACGAGACGTATGGTAACGCAGTAGCACAAGCCAACAAGCCGAATTTTGACCGTTACTGGAACCAATACCCTCATGCGACCCTTGAGGCAAGTGGGCTGGCTGTGGGACTGCCAGAAGGACAGATGGGGAATTCCGAGGTTGGCCATCTCAATATCGGGGCAGGGCGTGTTGTTTATCAGGATTTGACGCGCATTACCAAGTCGATTCAAGAAGGCGCTTTTTTTGAGAACGAAACGCTGATCGCTGCTTTCCGGCACGCGAAGCAAAACGGCAAACAGCTCCACCTGTTCGGGCTTCTGTCCGATGGTGGTGTACACAGTCACATTGACCACCTGTTTGCAATGCTCGAGTTGGCGAAAAAGCAGGACTTTACGGATGTGTTCATCCACGGTTTTCTCGATGGCCGCGATGTATCGCCTGACAGTGCAGTGGGTTATATCGAACAACTGCAAGCCAAAATTGCAGAGATCGGCGTTGGCCGAATTGCTACCGTACAAGGTCGCTACTATGCGATGGATCGTGACAAACGCTGGGAGCGCGTAGAGAAGGCGTATCGTGCCATGGTGTACGCAGATGCTCCTGCTTATCGTGATCCAATTCAGGCGGTTAAGGAATCCTATGAAAAGTCCATTATGGATGAATTCGTCATGCCAACCGTGATTCTCGATGAAGACGGAAAACCAGTGACGACCGTTCAAAGCGGCGATTCGATTATTTTTTATAATTTCCGCCCGGATCGTGCGATTCAAATGTCGCAGGCATTCACGAATGAAGATTTCCGTGGATTTGATCGCGGAGATAAGCGACCACGTGATCTGCATTTTGTGTGCCTGACGCATTTTTCCGAGACGGTTAATGGGTACGTCGCTTACAAGCCTTCCAATCTGGATAACACGTTGGGAGAGGTGCTTTCCCAGCACGGCTTGAAGCAGCTGCGCATTGCCGAGACGGAGAAATACCCGCATGTGACGTTCTTCTTCAGTGGCGGGCGTGAAAAGGAGTTTCCAGGTGAGACGCGTATCCTGATTCCTTCGCCAAAAGTGGCGACGTACGACTTGCAGCCGGAGATGAGTGCTCCAGAGCTGACAGACGCTGTTGTCGCTGAGATCGAGGCAGACAATTTTGACGCGATCATCCTGAACTTTGCCAACTGCGACATGGTTGGTCATTCCGGTATGATGGAGCCGACGATCAAAGCAGTCGAGACAGTGGATGCATGCTTGGGCCGAGTCGTCGATGCAATCGTAGCAAAAGGTGGCGTAGCCGTCATCACAGCTGACCACGGAAACGCGGATCTGATGCTGGATGAAGCGGGACGTCCGATTACTTCACACAGTACGTATCCGGTGCCTGTAATCGTGACAAAAGACGGGGCTACTCTGCGCGAAGACGGTATTTTGGCCGACTTGTCGCCAACGCTTCTGGAGCTTTTGGGGGTAGCGCAACCGGTTGAAATGACAGGCAAATCGTTACTTGCAAAATAGGCTTCACTGGGACACACTGTAAGGGTAGCTTGACGTTTAACTCGAAATAGATTGTAAGTGCATTTGAAAAAAGGAGATGGACGAGAAATGGCAATGATTACTGACATTTATGCACGCGAAATTATGGACTCCCGCGGTAATCCAACTGTGGAAGTAGAAGTATACCTCGAAGATGGCTCGATGGGTCGCGCAGATGTTCCATCTGGTGCGTCTACAGGTGCGTATGAAGCAGTGGAGCTTCGCGACGGTGACAAATCCCGTTACTTGGGTAAAGGTGTTCTGAAAGCCGTAGAAAACGTGAATGAAATCATTGCTCCTGAACTGATCGGCATGGATGCCCTGGATCAAGTTGGCATTGATATGGCGATGATTCAGCTCGACGGCACGCCAAACAAAGGCAAGCTGGGCGCAAACGCGATTCTCGGCGTGTCTATGGCAGTGGCACGTGCGGCTGCAGAATCTCTCGGCGTTCCTCTCTACAACTACCTCGGCGGCTTCAACGCGAGAATGTTGCCAGTTCCTATGATGAACATCCTGAACGGTGGTAAGCACGCAGACAACACCGTAGACATTCAGGAATTTATGGTCATGCCAGTAGGTGCTACTTCCTTCAAGGAAGCACTGCGCACAGGTGCGGAAATTTTCCACTCCCTGAAAAAGGTACTGGGTGAAAAAGGTTTGAGCACAGCAGTAGGAGATGAGGGCGGTTTCGCTCCAAACCTGAAATCCAACGAAGAAGCGATCACAACCATTTTGGATGCGATCAAGGCAGCAGGCTATGAGCCAGGCAAAGACGTGTTCCTCGCGCTGGACGTAGCAGCTACAGAAATGTTCAAAGACGGCAAATACCACTTCGAAGGCGAAGGCGTTGTGAAAACAACAGAAGAAATGATCGCGTTCTACGAAGACCTCGTAAACAAATACCCGATCATCTCCATCGAAGACGGTCTGTCTGAAGACGACTGGGATGGTTGGAAAGCGCTGACTGACAAGTTGGGCAGCAAAGTTCAGCTGGTAGGTGACGACTTGTTCGTAACCAACACCGAGCGTCTGGCTCGCGGAATCGAGACCTCTACAGGTAACTCCATTCTGGTAAAAGTAAACCAAATCGGTACGCTGACAGAAACCTTCGAAGCAATCGAAATGGCGAAGCTGGCTGGCTATACTGCGGTGATTTCCCACCGTTCCGGTGAAACCGAAGACTCTACCATCTCTGATATCGCAGTGGCTACAAATGCAGGTCAAATCAAGACTGGTGCGCCTTCCCGCACGGACCGCGTAGCGAAGTACAACCAATTGCTGCGTATTGAAGACGAACTGGCTGATACAGCTCGTTTTGGCGGTCGTTCTGCATTTTACAACCTGAAGAAATAAGCTCATATGATTGATAGATAAAAAGAGCACGCGGTAGTCCAGGACGCAAAAAAGTCCGGGACTGCCGCTGTTCTTTTTGTAGGATTACAGAAACATGCCACCGGAAGCCTCGATTCGTTGCGCGTTCACCCAGCCCATTTCGTCGGTGCACAATGACGCGACAAGACCACCAATATCATCAGCTCTCCCAACACGGCCTAACGCTGTTTGCGAGCCAATAAAGTCATGTATATCCTGATTATCCCGTACTGCCCCTCCCTGAAAGTCCGTAGCAATCGCTCCCGGGGCGATCGTATTAACCCGGATACCCCGTTTTCCCCATTCCTTTGCCATATATCTCGTCAATACTTCGACGGCACCTTTCATGGCGGCGTATGCTCCATAGCCGTCAAGGGCAAACCGGGTCAATCCAGTCGAGATATTAATGATTCGTCCATCATCAGAAATACGGGACAATAATTTCTGTGTTAAGAAAAATACGCCTTTGAGGTGCACGTTTACCAAACTGTCAAACTGTTCCTCAGTAGTAGCCGAAAGTGGAGCGTTCACTCCGAAACCAGCGTTGTTAATCAGAACATCGAAATGCTCTGTACTCCATTTTTCTTTCAGTAAATCGGCAAGGCGGGATGCGAACCTTTCAAAAGTGGATACGTCACCCGCATCAAGTTGCAGGGCGGCAGCTTTTTGACCATTCTCCTCAATTTCTTTGATTACCAATTCCGCTTCTTCCTTGCGAGAATGATACGTCAGGATGACATCAAATCCTTTTCGAGATAGCGCGATAGCTGAATTTCTCCCTAGCCCGCGACTACCACCCGTTACCAGCACGATCTTTTGAGTTTTTTTCATAGCGATTTATCCCCTTTATGTTTTGATTGGACCACTTGAATGGTAGTAAACATGTGATCTATAGTGAGCATAAAGGTTAAAGTTTACTTTAAGTCAAGGGGGAGTGAAAAGTATGTTTTACACGATTAAGCAGGTGGCTGACCGATTCGGCCTACCCGCTCATACATTGCGTTACTATGACAAAGAAGGCCTGCTACCCTTTGTCTCAAGAGACAAAAACGGCAACCGTCTCTTTAGCGAATTGGATCTCAATTGGATAGCCTTAATCTGCTGCCTCAAAAATACCGGTATGCCCATTAAAGAAATCAAAGAATACAGTGATTGGTGTAAGCAAGGTAGTCAAAAGTTGGAGGAGAGAAAAGCACTCCTAATCGCTCATCGTGAACAAGTGGAAAAGCAAATCGAGGAATTCCAGAAAAACCTTGCGCTCATCGATACGAAGATAGCAACCTACGAAGATCCCGAAATGGTTAAAAAAATGGACGAGCAAGCGACATTGGCTTTGCAGCAACCTTCCCGTTAGCTTCATGAAGGACGTTTTTGCTTACGAAAAAAGACTGCCCATACCACTCGATGGACAGTCTTTTTATTGTTTGGAGCTTATGACATGGCGAATGCTTTTTGTTCGGTCTGCACAGTGCCCAGACGGCTTTTACTGTACGGGATGCACATAGGAGTTCCGTACAGGGGGTCTTGCGTAATTTGGCAATCCATATCGAAAACCGTACGGACAAGGTCGGTCGTCAGCACTTCGTTCGGAGACCCTTCTGCCACGACGGTCTGATTGTGAACGGCAACGATATGATGGGCATAGCGGCAAGCGAGATTCAGATCGTGGAGAACCATGACGATGGTGCGCTGTTCCGTTTGATTCAGTTCAAACAACAGGTCCAAAATCTCAATCTGATGCGACATATCCAAATAAGTCGTAGGCTCATCCAGCAAAATGGTTTCGGTTCCTTGGGCGAGCGTCATCGCAATCCAGGCGCGCTGACGTTGGCCGCCAGAGAGACTGTCGACGGCACGGTTAGCCATATCCGTGAGTTGAGTAGCTGCCAATGCTTTGTTGACCATCTGCTCGTCTTCTTCTGACCATTGCTGTAGCCAGTTTTGATAAGGATAGCGTCCTTGTTTGACCAATTGCAGAATCGTCAATCCTTCTGGTGCAGATGGGCCTTGAGGAAGGATGGCAAGACGTTTGGCTACCTCTTTGGTAGAGCGTTTCGCGATCGATTCTCCTTCCAGCAGGATGGCGCCTTCCTTTGGTTTGAGTAAACGTGCCAGAGAGCGCAGCAACGTCGATTTGCCGCTGCCATTACTTCCAATGAAAACGGTGATTTTTCCACGCGGGATGTTTAAGTCTAATGCTTCAATGATGTTGCGTTCTCCGTACGATAACGTAAGCTGTTGGGTTTCCAAAGCTTGCATATGGTCTGGACTCCTTTCAAACGCATAGGAAGTAAAAAAATAATTTCAGGGCCGCATGTGGCTCTGGTGGGGAGAAGAATATTTCCAGTCTAGGCTCCAGGCTCCGTCCCACTGGAAGTGTGTACTGTCCGCTCCGAAGGGATTCGCGGGGAAACGCAAAAGCGGTAGCCGCTTCGTCGTATGGGCACGGTTGCGTTTCTTTTGCCCGCGAATCCCTTCTCCGCTCGGTAGGACTCCACAAGTCGCTACGTCTGGAAATATTCTTCTCTGGAGTAACGGAATATGCTCTACATTCTTTTAAGGCTTTTAAAATCGGACTAACATGGAAAGCTCGTAGAGGAAACAGGAGAAAACAGCGAAGATCTTTGGTACACCGACCGAGACTCCATGCAAAAAGTGAAACACGCTCTTAAGCGTCCACCTCTGAAAAACATCCTGAAAGAACAACTTTGGACGCGGTTTCGCTTTTTGCATGGAGTCGGGCAGAGTGAATCCCTCAGCGGGTGGGACAAGAATCTGAGCGTTTTCTCCTGTTTCCTCCCCACCACTACAGCGGGACTAAGTTCTTTCCTAGCGATTTCGGTTTTTGTACAGCAAGTAGATGAAAAACGGAGCGCCGATGGCAGAGGTGAATACTCCTACAGGCACTTCGATTGGTGAAAAAGCCATGCGTGCAATCAAATCCGAAAGCAATACGATAATGGCACCCAAGAAAGCCGAGAGTGTCATGGCACCGCCAAAGGACGGACCAATCATTTGTTTGGCAATGTGTGGGGCCAGCAAAGCCACAAAGCTGATATCTCCTCCAACAGAGACGGCTGTTCCCGTCAATGCCGCGCAAATCATCAGTAGGAGGAAACGATCCAATTGCAAGGAACTGCCGAGACTCGTTGCCAGATCATCGCCGAGCTGTTGAATGTTCACGCGTCTAGCCAGGAAGCCGGCTACGAGAATCAGTCCGACGACCCACGGCAAAATCATGAATACGTCGTTCCAGTCAACGCCGTAGATGCTGCCAGTCAGCCAGAGCAATGCCTTATTTTGCAGCAAAAACGGACTGAACATGATCAGCATGGTGACGATGGCACCTGCTGCGATTTTGATTCCCACACCGATCATGACAAGACGTAGCGGCGTGACGCCTTTTTTCCAAGAGAGGGCGTACAACAGGAATGTCGTCAATGTTGCCCCCAAAAAAGCGATGGGAGGAAGCCACTTGATGCTCACTGTTTCAAACAAGATCAAAAAGCCGACTGCAAAAACAGATGCTCCACCCGATACCCCAAGAATATCCGGGGAAGCCAACGGGTTGCGGACGAGCCCCTGCATGATGGCACCAGCGACGGCAAGTGCAGCACCTACCAAAATGGCAATGACGATGCGAGGCAGTCGAAATTGCTCCACAATCAAAGCATTCTCTTCTGAACCGATTCCCAACAAAACTTTTACCACATCGAGCGAGGCGATTTTCATTTCACCCATTCCGAGACTGACAACCGCTACTGCGATGACGACCAGCAAGGAGAGTAGCGAAAACAAGATCGTCCTTTTATGTAGCTGAAACGATGAAAAGCGCTTGCCGATGCGAAGAGACAGGTAGTCTTTCATTATTTATCCAGCCCCTTGCGTGCGACATAGATGAAGAACGGAATCCCGATCAGGGCTGTCATTACTCCAATAGGAACCTCAGCAGGCATTGCAATATAACGAGCGCCGATGTCTGCTAACAGCAGCAGGATGGAACCAAGCAGACCGCTGTACAAAAGTACCCAGCGTGTATCGATTCCGACGAGATAGCGGGCCAGATGTGGAGTGACCAAACCGACAAAACCAATAGGTCCAGCAACAGCAACTGCGCAACCGGATAAGAGAACAATGACGATTCCAACACTGAATTTGACCAATAATGTGCGTTGTCCGAGACCTTTTGCTACGTCATCACCCATCAACAACGTTTGAATCGGACGTGCGAGGACAAAAGCAGCGATCCAGGCGATGACCATATAAGGAAAGACAGTGGCTAAGTACTCCAGCTTTCTGCCTCCGACTGACCCTGCCAGCCAGAAAAGCACCTCGTCCGTAGCCTTTTCATTCAGGACCATCATGCCGTGTCGGATCGAAGAAGCCAAGGCGGTGATAGCTGCACCCGCTAGGACCAGCTTCACAGGCGAAAGTCCATCTCTGCCGAATGAACCGAGCATGTAAACGATCAAACCTGCTACAGCGGCCCCTAGAAAGGAAATCCATGTAAACTGGGTCAAGGAGCTGATCCCGACAAAAGTAACGGCGAACACAACAAAAAGAGAAGCACCTGCATTAAGACCGAACAGTTCAACGTCTGCAACAGGGTTTCTCGTCAAGGATTGCAGCAGAGTTCCGGCCAAGCCGAGGCAGAAACCGACCGTAAGTGCATTGAGCACACGCGGTACTCGCACTTCTTTAATGACGATGTGTTCATTGGAGCCGTTAAAATTCGTATAGGCATCAATCGCAGTTTGCCAGCTCGTGTCAATGACGCCAAAGATGAGGCTGGCATAACTGAGGTAAGTCAGAAGAAGAAGGGCGAATACCAGTCCCAGAATTTTACGAAAGTTGCTAGCTAAAAAAGTATTCATGATGGCTACATCCTTATTTCTTAGATGGTTTCATAGTTAAGTGTAGAGCTACATAAAGGAAGTGTCAATGACGTTGATAGTCATTATCATTTTATGATTGACTTTTGACAAGCAGGGGAGTAGGATAGACTCTGTCATTGATATGAATTCTCATTATAGAAAAGGGAAAGGGGTCCTTTCATCATGTTTTCTCGTACATATCGGACCGCAGGCGGTAAAGCTTTTTTTGCTGTCTTAATGGCGCTCTTACTGGTTGTTACCGGTTGTGGTACTCCGCAAGCAAGCGAACAAAAGCCGGCAGAACAAAAGCCTGCTGACCAAGCAACAGGCAATTCCGAGGGTTCCGGCCAAAGCTACACAGTGAAACACGCGATGGGCGAAACAACCATTAAAGGTACGCCAGAACGCATCGTCATGTTGACTAACCAAGGTACTGAAACTCTGATGGCTCTCGGTGTGAAGCCGGTAGGGGCTGTAGGTGCAGCTAATGATCCAACACAATTCTACGATTTCACCAAGTCTTTCCTTGAGGGTACAAAATCCGTAGGTACAGAAGGACAACCTAACCTGGAAGCAATTGCGGCACTGAAACCTGACTTGATTCTGGGTATGAAATTCCGTCATGAAAAAATTTATCAACAATTGACTGCAATTGCTCCAACCGTATTCGTGGAAGAGCCACGCGGCGACTGGAAAGAAAACTTCTCTTTGTTCGCGGAAGCAGTAAACAAAAAGGCTGAGGGTGAAAAAATCCTCGCTGATTGGAACAAACGCGTAGAAGAGTTTAAAGCAAAAGCGGGCGACAAGCTGAACACAAAAGTATCTGTTGTACGTTTCATGCCTGGCAAAGTTCGCATCTACTACAAAAACACCTTCACTGGTGCGATTTTCAAAGACCTTGGCCTGGCACGTCCAGCTGCCCAAGACAAAGACGATTTCGCAGCAGAAGTAACCAAAGAGCGCATTCCGGAAATGGATGGCGACATCATGTTCTACTTTACGTACGAAACAGGCAAGGGCGAGGCATCCAAGCTGGAGCAAGAGTGGACAAACGATTCACTCTGGAAAAACCTGAACGTCGTGAAAGCGGGCAAAGCATTCAAAGTGGATGACACCATCTGGAATACTTCCGGTGGCGTAATCGCAGCGAATAAAGTGCTGGATGAGCTGGAAGGCTACATCATCGGTAAATAATGAAAAAAGACGGGACTGATGCTCCCGTCTTTTTTTTGTGTGGTTATCCCGCCATGTTGTTGAATGTTCCTCGTGGGTAGTAAATGTTTACGTGATCGATGAAGATAGTGTTTGGGTCATCGGTCATGATGCCTGAGAAAATAAATTTCAATTCGTAATCAGGGGTTACCTTGTAGGTGTAGATGGTTTGGCCGCCCGTTGTGGTTTTGCTAGCTGGCTCCCCAAGTGTTTCACGCACCTCGGCAAGTGTAATTGCTTGCAGGCGTGGGTCATAGGAACGAATATCAACGATTTGCATTCCTTTGTTAAAGGCGAAGACTAGGTTGAGATCCCGGTACGTATTGTATGTGATGCCATTGACGAAGGAGACGACATCCGGTTTGCCCAACTGTTTTTCTGCGTCATCGAATACATCTTTTTCTAAACGATACTGACTGCCGATGATTTGGCCTTTCCCGGCGAGATCACGCACGCTTTGCAACAATTCGGCATTATTCCCATAAAGCATCAGATTTTTGTTTCCTTGCGGGTAGTACAGTTGGTATTCCACAAGAATCAAGTCTTCTTTGCTCGTGCTTTTCGTGCCTTGGAAGATCAGCTTGACCTGATATTCACTCGTCACATCATAGGTATAAATTGTATGATCGCCAAACTCGCTGATACGGCTCGGTTTTCCCCAGCTCTTTTCGACGGCAGACAAGCTGATTTGCTGCAAGCGTGAATCTGTCCTGTGCATGTCTACGAGCTGCATGCCTTTGTTGTAGCCAAACACGACTTCTTTTTTCGGGTAGGCAGAGTAGATCAGTCCATTTGCTGAGTAGGTTTTCTCAGGCTTTCCCCAGCCCTTTTCTACTTCATCTATCGTTTTTTCCAGAACGAAAGGAAGGGAGATGACTCTGCCTTTTTTTGCATTTGAACGAATTTGTGACAAGAGTTCCTCTGACTGCGGAATAGGCTGTGTTGTCACGCTGTTGTTTGGACCGGGTCCCGGAGAAGCGGTAGGAGAGCCAGGAGCAATAGGTGCAACGGTATCTGGCAATGTACTCTGTTGTTGGTTCGTAAGGAGTGAGGCTCCCAGCCAGACGGTCACAGCAAGTACGGAGCAGAGGGCCAATCCCTTGCCAATCGTAGCGAAACCACGATAAGAAGCAGTCCCCCCAGATTTGCTCACATTTGTTTTGCGAATAGCAGAAACGATCTCGTGCTTTTTTTCTCCGCTCATTTTCATATCCGGCATCCCTTTCAATTTCTCTAGTAAATCATGGTCTGAATTAGATCGCATCGCCAATCATCTCCTTTTTCTCACGCTCAAGTATTTCTCTGACAGCTTTCATGGCGCGGTGCAATGTCACGTTTACTTTGTTTTCGGACCACCCCAGTATTTCAGCCGTCTCCTTGGAGGACAGTCCCTTGACCCCACGCAAAATGAGCACCTCACGAAATGCGGGTTTTACTTCTCGGATTGCATGGTAAAGTGCTTGCTGCTCCTCATGTACGTGCAAAATTTCCTCCGGTGTTTTTTCTTCAGTCTCTACATTCGCCAGCCATTTGTCTGGCAGCCAATTACGCAGACGTTGCTTTCGTTTATGATCGATGGCGGTATTTCTGGCAATCGTCAATAGCCATGTTTTCGGTTGCGATCTGCCTTCGAATGCATCCAGAGACCGAAGCGCTTTTAAAAAGACATCCTGAACGAGGTCTTCCACATCGCGGGTTCCTGTGTAGTAAATAAGAAATTTGTAAATATCATCGCCATAGCGTAGGAACCATTGCTCAATTAAACCGTTTTTGTCCATAGCTGAACCACCTTTTGTACGTTCTACATGTAATTTGACGACTCAGGGTGCATTTCATTACAAAAACAAAAAAACTGCCGGAAGCTGTGTCCGACAGTGCTTGTATTTAAGGGTGGAGCATGGAATCCCGTGTAAACCAGAGCTGATAGCTGAGCATGCTGATCAGAACCGCCGAAATGGCCGCTGAGGAGCTAAAGCTGAGCATAATGAGGATTTGGTAGCGAACGGCCTCGATGGGACTGGCACCCGCGACGATCATTCCGGTCATCATCCCTGGCAATTGGACGAGTCCGATTGTTTTCATCGTGTCAAAGGTGGGGATCATACTCGCTTTGACGGCTCGCTTCAACACTACATGCACGGCTTGGCGAGAAGTGGCTCCCAGACAAAGCAGAGTTTCGATTTCCCCGCGAGAGGCTTCTACTTCTCTGTTCATATGCGTGAGAAAAAGGCTCATGACGATCATGGAGCTGCCAATAATCATGCCGCTCATCGGGATGAGGTACTGCGGCGTAGGAGAAACAAGCCCGAGTACAACCAACAGTCCCATAGTGATGACCTCTGTTATTGCAATTGATATAGAGATCCGCCAAAAGATCCCCGATAAATGCTTGGCTCTGCTGGCAGCGTTCCACGAAGCGACCGAGATCATCATGAGAATGATCAATAAAATAAACCAGACACTATCAGCGGCAAAGACAAAATGTAGAACGTAGCCGATCGCGAGCAATTGAACGGTAGAGCGGATGGTGCCAATCAAAATGTCTTTTTCCAAGCCGAGCTTCTGCCAAACGGAGAGCAGGAGGGCAATGAAAACAAATGCATAGGCAAAGAGTAGCCACATGTATGAATCCGTAAGCGTATGCGTCATCGCTGCACCTCACTGAGGGCAGCGTGGACATTCCCATCTTGCAAAAATTCACGAGCTTCCTCGGATTGGGGCGAGTGGAAAAACGCTTCAGATTCAGCGTCTTCTGCGAGCTGGTGGTTCGCCATAAACCAAATGCGCTTGCAAGCGACTCGTGCTTCTTCTAAATCATGCGTGATCCAAATTAAGGTCGTGCCCGTTTGGTGGTGCAAATCGACGAGAAGCCGTTCAGCAGCCTGCTTGCTCTTCGTGTCGAGTGAAGCGGTAACCTCATCCAGCAGCAGGACAGGTGGCTGAAGCAACAGGGTACGAACGAGAGCGAGCCGTTGTTTTTCACCGCCGGAGAGTTGAGCCGCTGGTTTTGACCAATCAATCTCTTCCATATATAACTGTTCCATCAAGGCTGAGGCGAGCTTCTTATCAAAAGGACGCTGATGCAGGGTACTTACTGTCCGCAGATTGTCTTCCACGCTGCCTGGCAGCATAACGGCCTGCTGAGCCACATAACTGATTTTCATTCGCCAAGCTTTCGCGTCCCACAGTGTCATTTCTTTCTTCTCCAGGAAAACCGTACCGGCGTCAGGTTGCAGAAGACGACCCAAAATACGAAGCAAGGTGCTTTTTCCCTGACCTGATTTCCCCAGAATGCCAATAATCGTAGGCTCCATAATGCTAGTGTTTACGTCACGGAACAACCATGTACGTGCAGGGGAGTGGATTTGTTTCCCCAAAGCTTCAATCTTGATGATCATATGAAAAGCCTCCCCATTAACGCGGAAAACACCGAAGAGGAAAAGTCTTCGGTGTTTCTTTCTTACAGGCTATCTATGTACTTATTTCTTCTCCGACAGCCACTGTGAAACCGCTTGAATTTCTGGTTGTTTCTTCAGCATTCCAGGGGGCATGCCGCCTTTACCTTCTTTGATGATTTTAGCAATGTCGTCAGCGCTAAGCGTCGCTCCAATTTTTGTCAGGTTTGGACCTGCAATGCCTTCGAGATTTTGACCATGACAGGAAGCGCAATTTTGTTTAAATACAGCAGCAGCGTCAATTTGTGCAGTTGGTGCGCCGCCACCATTTGCTTCTTCGCCATGTTTTGGTGGGAAAATGATTGATCCTACAAGTGCAATGAGAAAAACAAGAAACAAGATACCAAACGAAGTAAAAAAGGCCTTCGCGGAATCAATTACATCGTTTTGATTCATGTCTTTTTTGTTGGACCCAGCCATCTGACAAAGACCTCCCAAAGCAAATTATAAAGTTTCATGGTAATTTTACGGCAAAAGTTTGACAATATCAAGGCGACTACCCAACAAGACAAAGAAAGTACACAATTTGCCATTTTTTCGTAAAAACACGTTGCTCTTATTCTACCTTATAACGGTCAATATTATTTGAAAGAATTTCTCTTATAATGGAAGGGATAGCGGGTTGCTGTTACCAGACAAGTGTGATAAAGTTGTTGTATTGGTTTTTTCCGCCTTGGAAATACGTTTTGAGGTGAATGAAGATGGCATTGGCTGCGAAAATTTTACTTGTGATCGCAAGTATTGGCTTAATTATCGTCGTGTTGCTGCAATCGGGAAAAAGTGCCGGCCTTTCCGGAGCGATTGGTGGCGGCGCAGAGCAACTGATGGGCAAACAAAAAGCCCGCGGGATTGACGCACTTTTAGGGAAACTGACCGTTGTATTTGCGGTTGGCTTCATGATTTTTGCGATTTTGCTCGGGTATTTCTTGAAAACAGGAGCGTAATAGACGAACGGCCGAAAGACAGCGAGTGCAACTTGCTGTCTTTTTCTCTATTCCGATTGCGATATGCGGGAACGGTGAATACTACATAATAGGATGGTCATGGAGAAACGCGGGAATGCCACGCGAAAAAGGAGGTTTGTGAATGGAAGATCAAGAAAAAATACTCGCGTTTATGCGAGAGCAAGCATACCACCCGATGACGGTGAGGGAACTGGAAGAAGCATTTGGAATCAAGGATTCTGCCACGTTCAAGGAGCTTGTGAAAACACTGAATGCACTGGAAGCGAGCGGAGAGGTGATCCGCACGAGAGCGAATCGGTATGGTGTGCCTGAAAAAATGAATCTGGTGCGTGGACGTCTGCAAAGTCATCCGAAGGGCTTCGGATTTGTGATCCCGGAAACACAGGGCGCGGAGGACGTATACGTTCATGCGAATGATATGAACGGTGCGCTGCATGGGGATACCGTATTGGTCCGTGTGGAAAAGGAAGCGGGCGGCAATCGTCTGGAAGGACAAATTATTCGCATCGTCGAGCGGGGAATGAAGCAGGTCGTAGGGACGTTCAAGGACGAGACGTATTACGCGTTTGTCATTCCCGACGAAAAGCGGCTCGGCAAGGATATTTTTATCCCAAAAGAAGCCTATAACGGTGCTGTAGATGGTCACAAGGTAGTCGTCAACATCGTTCGTTACCCAGAGGGGCGAGTGAATCCTGAGGGTGAGGTCGTCGAGATTCTCGGCCATAAGAACGATCCGGGCGTCGATATCTTGTCGATCATCCGCAAGTTCAACTTGCCAGAAGCTTTTCCAGATGACGTGTTAGCAGAGGCTGAGGCTGCACCAGATGAGATTTCCGAGGAGGAGATCAGCGGTCGTCGTGACTTGCGTGAGCGGATGTTGGTTACGATCGACGGTGCAGATGCCAAAGACTTGGACGATGCCGTTTCCCTGGAGAGGCTGCCAAATGGAAACCTGAGACTCGGCGTGCATATCGCTGACGTCAGCTACTATGTTCGTGAAAAGTCCCAGCTGGACAATGAGGCGTATCGTCGCGGTACCAGTGTCTACTTAGTTGACCGCGTGATCCCGATGCTGCCACATCGCTTGTCCAACGGCATATGCAGTCTCAATCCGCAGGTAGACCGATTGACGATTTCCTGCGATATGGAGATGGATGCGAACGGAAACACCGTCAAGTACGACATCTTTTTGAGTGTAATTCGTACAGATGAGCGCATGACGTATGCAGATGTACGCAGTATTTTGGAAGACAAGGACGAAGCTTTGATTGAGAAGTACAGCAGACTCGTCCCGATGTTCGAGGATATGAAAGAGCTGGCCTTGAAGCTGCGTAAAAAACGGATGCAGCGCGGCGCCATTGATTTCGATTTCCGCGAAGCGAAAATTTACGTCGATGAAGAGGGAACCCCTACAGAAATCGGCTTCCGTACGCGATCGATTGCGGAGCAGATCATCGAGGAGTTCATGCTCGCTGCCAACGAAACAGTGGCCGAGCATTTCCACTGGATGAAGCAGCCGTTCATGTACCGGATTCACGAAGATCCGAATGCTGAAAAACTCATGGCCTTTATGGAGTTCATCACGAATTTTGGCTACTCAATCCGTGGCAAGGGCAATTCTGTCCATCCACGTGCGTTGCAGCAGTTGCTGGAAGAGGTAAAGGGAACACCGGAAGAAATTATTATCAGCACCGTCATGCTGCGTTCGATGAAGCAAGCGCGCTATGACGCGGAAAGTCTGGGGCATTACGGCTTGTCTACGGAGTTTTATACTCATTTTACTTCGCCGATTCGCCGTTATCCCGACCTGATCGTCCACCGTCGCATTCGCGAATGGATCGAGCTGGGGAATCAAATATCAGAAAAACGTCTGGGGTACTGGGCAGAGCAAATGCCAGTAATCGCGGAGCATGCGTCACAACGTGAACGGTTGGCTGTCGATGCCGAGCGTGAAACAGACGATCTGAAAAAAGCAGAGTTCATGCTTGAGCGAGTGGGAGAAGAATTCGAGGGCGTCATCTCCAGCGTCACTTCGTTTGGGATTTTCGTCGAGCTTCCTAACACGATTGAAGGCTTGGTGCACGTCAGCTTTTTGACCGACGACTACTATCATTACCATGAGAAAATGTTTGCGCTGGTCGGTGAGCGTACAGGCAAGCAGTATCGGATCGGGGATGTCGTCGAGGTACGTGTAGCCAATGTAAACGTGGATGAACGCACCATCGACTTCGAAATCGTCGGGATGCCAAAGGCTGGGTTCCGCGGCAGCCGTGAGCGTACGCCTCGCGTAATAGATGGTCGAGGTGGAGATCGTAAGCCGACACGTGGCAAACAAGATCGTTCACGCACAGGCCGTCCAGATCGTCCAGGCAAACCAGATCGTCAAAAGGACAAAAAGCATCCAGCGGAAATCCGTCAAAAATACAAGGATCGCCGCAAAACGGAAGGGAACAAACCTCCTCGCCGTGCTGGATCGGGCAAAGCATCGAGCGGTGAAGAAGTGCTGCCAATCGGTGCAGGAGAAGGAGATACCCCAGCGAAACGCCAGAAGGGATTCTGGGAAGATCTCGTCAAGTCGAAGAAAAAGAACCGCAAAAATGTAGCCAGTCAGGCGAAACGGAAACGCCGTTAAACAGTTGTTTAAACCCCGAAAAGTACGCGGAACGATCCGTTTCCCTTTTCGGGGTTGGCTATTTACCGGGTAAATGACTTGCCACAATGGGCAAAATTTGCTAGACTAACTGGTACGAAACGCAGTACGTACAAGTGAGGTGATCTCCATGTCAAAAGATAAGGCCGGAACCAAGACAATCGCCCAAAACCGAAAAGCGCGCCACGATTACCACATCGAGCAAGTATACGAGGCAGGCATTGAGCTGACCGGTACGGAGATCAAGTCCGTGCGTGCGGCTCGTGTCCAGCTCAAGGACAGCTTCGCTCGTGTGCAGAATGGCGAATTGCTACTGTACAATGTGCATATTAGTCCGTACGAGCAGGGAAATCGTTTTAACCATGAGCCAGAGCGGACTCGCAAGTTGCTGATGCGTCGCTTGGAAATCCTCAAGCTCAATGGTCTGATTCGCGAAAGAGGGTACTCGCTGGTCCCGCTCAGCATTTATTTGAAGGGCGGTTGGGCCAAGGTCGAGCTCGCACTTGTCAAAGGGAAAAAGAACTACGACAAGCGTGAAGACCTCAAGAAAAAAGAGTCTGCGCGTGATATCGAGCGTGCTCTGCGCGAACGCCAAAAAGGTTGATTGGATTGCACTGGCAGGCTTGGCAGCAATCAACGTTGAGTTTTGGTTGTCGCCTGTGCTATATTTAATAAGCAACAACAAGCCAATACACTGTTAGTTACAATACAGTCTAGGTGCGGATTTAATGGCTCTTCACCTAGACTTTTTCTCACCTACCTGGGGGCGTTCTGGATTCGACGGGGATGGTAGAGCATGAGAAGCGAGCCGGGGGGCTGCGGACCTCGTCAACAACGCGGAACGCCATTAACTGGCAACAAACAACTTTCTCTCGCTGCTTAATAACCAGTGAGGCGCTACCATTCCATCGCCCATGTGGCATGACTAGCGCTCAACTTTAGTGGGATACGCCGGAGGCTTCCGCCTGGAGCCGAAGGAAGAAGATCAATCAGGCTAGGTAACGGGTCAGCGCGTCACTCCGCGAATCCGGTACCGAAATTTAAATGAGTGACTGCGCTCGGAGATGCTCATGTATCGCTGTTTTCGGACGGGGGTTCGAATCCCCCCGCCTCCACCAAAATACATAAAGTGAAGCCACCTGATGATGTGACTTGAACCAAATATTTGCCGCAACGGCAAGCTTATGCTTCAAAAAACTTTTGGCAAGCTTTTGCTTCAAAGTTTTTTATTTATATCCGGGCATTCAGTGCCTTAAAGTACAAGGTGTTCAAAATGAATGCAAAAACCCTTGGTGAGCGAGTCAAATTTGTAAGAAAAAAACATGATATGACTCAAGTTAATTTCGCCAAAAGTCTTGGTATATCTCAAGCAAATTTAAGCGAAATTGAATCAGGTAAATCGACTCCTTCTATAGAAGTATTAGTATCTTTGGTAGTTCAATACAAGGTCAATTTACATTGGCTTATTTTAAGTGAAGAAATGCTCTACACGAAGGAAATAGAGAAAGATGAAGTTGAATTGATTAGCTTCTATCGGCAGCTAGAAGATATTGCAAAAGAAGAAGTGATTGATTATATTAAACTAAAATTAATGCGATATAAAAAATAACTCGATTTCCAGGTCGGGTTATTTTTTATCTTATTTTGAAGTGTGAGTGACTGATACATATTTAAATTCCATTTAATAATAGTAAGACCAATAATATAAATTGCTAGTTTTTTAACGGAACTACATTTGTATAATATGCAGTACTTAAAATCCTTAGTCGCCTTTGCAAGTTTTAATACAAACATGTTCTGTGTAAATAATTATGTAACTAATATTCAATTGAAATTTATTGGTGTAAAATGGTTTGAGATACATAAAAATAATTTTCGTGAAAAATATTAGGGGCGTAATATATGATTACTCAGATAAATAAGGGGTTTAGAAGCATAGATCAACAAATAGCCCTTTTGGAAGAAAGAGGATTAATCATTGAAGATAAAGTGCAAGCTAAAAAGGAATTGATGCAAAAAAATTATTTCGATTTAATCAATGGTTTTGAAACTTTACTCTTAGTTGACAGTAAGGCAGATAATAAAAAGTACGAAGATAAGTATTTTGGAGATTTCTTAAGCTTATATGCTTTTGACAGAAAACTCTCAAGTGCAATGTTAACTATAATATCTGACTTCGAAATCCGTTTAAAAACATCAATTGCTTATCATTTCTGTGAAGCATACTGTTCAAAGGATGAACATACATTAAATTACACGGACATTTCAAATTACTATCGAAATCCTGCAGATACTAACTATTTAGCTTTACATTTAAGTAGCCACGAGCTATTTAAAATTGATTCAAAGGGAAGAAATTTCATAACTAGAATGAAATCTAAATATAAATATGTTGATAGATACGATAAACCTCCATTTTGGGTAACTATAAAAGTATTAACTTTACATGAGCTTTTAGTAATAGTATACAATCTAAGTCGACCAGTATTAAAAGCAGTACTTAATGATTTTGGTTTAGACTTAAGGCACAAAGAGGTATTCGTTAATTCTATAGAAATAATAAAGTTACTAAGAAATCACTGTGCACATTTTGAACTTGTAAATCGCTTTAGAACTACCGGTTCTACAAGAATTAATAGTGATTTAATAAAAGAGCTCAAATTAAATTGTGCAAGACGTGGATATGAAATTCGATTGTTCGATGCAGTTAAAGTACTAAATAAGTACCAAGCCATTGATCTGGTAAAGGATATCATTGTTACATATTGGTCGGAGAATATTTCTAAGGGAAAAGAGTATATTAACTTGGAGCTTATCAAAAGAATGGGAACTAATGATATTACTGACTGGGAAACCATTTAGTACTTGCAATATAAATATATATATGTTAAAATATAGTTAATTAGAAGGCCGGCCGGCGTGTAACCTGGTGTAGGGTTGCAATAAAAGCTACAAAAAGCTTACCAATTCAATTGGTAAGCTTTTTTGTGTATATCTTTGTTGTTATGATTGTACATAAACTATTCTATCCGTTAGTTTAATGACGGGTTAGTCCCCGGAAGCTTTGCACGACTTCATAACCATAGAGGTGTATGAATATCAATTGGCATATACCCAGTTTCTAAGAAAATCGTCTCTCACACCTTAGTAATTGCTTCTCTATCATCTGGTGATTTTATTAATACATTCGAAGAACACAATCCTGATTTTACGGTTTCCTGTAAAATACGTATATTAGGAGCTAATCTGATAAGTTCACGAGATTCACACCTAACCGCTATATAAGACTTGCTTTCTTTTTTCTATGGTTACAAATCTCTAACTTAAACTAAAGTTCTCTTCAGTTGTTAAGGAGTTTACATTTCAAATGCTAATTCTGGTTCGTACTTCCGATTTGAGGTACAGCAACTTAAGGACGGGAAGGCAGGGGGATGTGCCGTAAATGCGATGATTCGTAATTAGTAGAACAAATGCTTGTATTTGCTGGTAAAAGAATGTAATATAGAGTAACGACACAATATATAGTAATAAAAATTATTTTGGTTACGATATATTGATGTTAAAAAGGAGTGGATTTTCATTCGTCTTCAACTCAAAAGCAAATTTGCTCAAGAATTAGTTGGTAATTTTGTGCAATGTTTTTGATCACTTGTTTGAACAAAATATCATTGCACGTCGCGATGGACAAGTAGACATGGCATTAAGTGTTGCTGAAGCTATTAGCAATGGAACCAATCTATGATTGAAGCAGGAGTTGGAATAGGAAAATCTTATGGGTATTTATTCCCAGGTTTGATTGCATCGAAGCTTAAGAGAAAGCCAGTGTTAATCGCAACGATAGTATTGAATTCTTCCAAGATCGTTTAGAAAAATCATTTCTTTTATCGATGATTTGCGTAGAGTACCCGATTCTCAGAAGGATATTTTTGGGGGAAGATATGACCAAGAAAAAGGACGAAACTCTATAAAGGTTGAATACTGCCCTAAAAATATTGATTCAAAACTAAAATCTATGCTTTTCAATAATCAACAAATTAAAGTTCCTCTCATTCTAACCTCAGCAACCATTACTCAACCAAGGGATACTTTGGAGAGTCAGTACCAGTATCAAAAAAGAGCTTTGGGTTTTACAGGTAGTATTATGGAACCAAAACCTTCTCCCTTTGACTACGACAACCACGCACGTTTGTACATTCAACCGACATTATTCCACCGACGAAAGACAATCATGAGAAATATTTGCGACAGATATCTAAACGAATTTTTGATCTTACTATAGCTACAGAAGGAAGAACCTTAGTGTTATTTACTTCTAAAGCGGATCTTATTGTTTGTTTATGAATATTTAAGTGTCAGAAAGCTTCCTTGGCCATTGGTAAAACAAGACAAGAATGCAAATCAAAATGAAGTTATCAAGGAATTTATAATAACAAAAGGGCTACTTCTTGAGACAGGTGTATTCTGGGAAGGGATTGATATTAAAGGGCAAGATTTAAGCCAAGTCATAATTACCAGGTTACCTTTTCCTGTACCGGATCCAATTCTTGGATTTAAGGGTGATAAAGTAGAGAATAAAGAAGCGGAAGTATTAGTTCCAGAAATGATTGTAAAACTGCGTCAGGGTTTTAGGCGACTCATCCGGAATGAATGTGATAAGGGAATTGTCAGCATTTTGGATACTAGAATAATTAATCAACCTAAAAAATAGACCTTATCGAGATAATATACTTTCTGTTTTGCAATACGTAACCAAGTAACCTCAATTCAACAGATTAAAGAGTTTGCGCAGCAATTTTAATATGAAAGTATATTATTTAAGTTAATGTGTCTGAATGGGCAGAAATAGAGGAGAATCAGAACATTGACTGAATTGTTTGCCAATTGGTTCTGTATAGGATAAGTATACTTGATTTATCTGACGAGAAATCAGAAATGCCATAATTAAATCATTGAGAAACTCTTTAGGAAAAACATGTTGCATTGCAAATATGGTTTACTCTTGCAGAAGCTTTAGATTTGCCGGGATGTTATTCAGGGTTACATCACAAAATAAATTAATCATTAAGGGGATTAGTATGACGGGACATGAATATTTAGAATCACAGTTGGATGCTGAGAAGTTTGATACTAGTGAAGAGCCTGAAATTAAGGAGAAAAGAGATGAGGTAGAAGAACTATTAAGAGGGGAGTATGGTAGTAAAATCATTTCCTTCAAATATTCTGGATCAATTGCTAAGCATACTGCAATCAAGTCCAGTAAAGATATGGATTTGGCTGTACACTTCAAACACGATTCTTTTGACACATTAAAGAACATGTATGAATCGGTTAGTGATTTTCTTGAAAAACATTACACGATTATTGACCAACGAGTTTCAATCGGATTAGACGGATTAAATGTAGATGTTGTTCCTGGCCGCAGAATTGATACAGAAGATACTACTAACAACGATGTGAATCTGTATCGTACTGATACTGAAACACGGATAAAAACAAATATTGAGACACACAAAAAACATATTAGAGATAGTAGTGCAAGAAATGAAATAAAATTAATGAAGATTTGGAGAGAGCGTTGGGCACTTAAATTTAAATCATTTGCAATTGAGTTGCTTGTTATAAAAGCGATGGAATCCTTCTCAGGTTCAGGGTTAGACAATAAGGTAAAACATGTTTTGCAATATATAAAGGATGAGGTTGAGTCAATTAATCTCATCGATCCAGCTAATTCGAATAATAATGTTGCAGATATTATTGATAGTAGCAGGAAAACATTATTTAAAACAACTGCTGAATATTGCTTAACACTTCTTGAGGAAGCTGGGGAAGACAATGACAGTAAGGTAGCCGCATGGAAACAAGTATTTAAAGACACATCGAGTGACAGTACAAACAATAGTAGGGGAACAACTGCTCCAGCCTTCGGGATTATTGTAAAGGAAACACAAGACTCGGGAAGGCAGCCTGATCGTCGCCATGGTTAACTTCTTCCACCCATGGTTTAAGAGGTTACCGGAGCTTTTTGATAGAGAAAAAAAGATAATGGAATCCCTAGGATTTCAGTTAGATGCAGATTCTCTTATAAATGATAAAATTGTGAGATTTATTGGGAGATCACGTGTAAGACAAGAATATCCGCTAATTTTTTCGTATCCAAATGGATATCCTTCATTCCCTCCAATTGTAATAAGTAAAGTATCCCCAGATTTAATACTTAATCGGCATCACGCCCCAGATACTGGGGTACTTTGCTGTTTTGGTTTTTCAAACGAGCGATGGAAAGCCTATTTTACAGCATTTGAGGTGTATTTGGAAGCTGAACAACTCATTGTAGATTATCCTCCGAACGGTAATCCTCCTGTTCATGATATTGTACCGGAACCGAGGATATCACACTTTGATTACGAAGACGGTAACACTTTTCTAATCCCTCCTCCTTTCGGTGACATGAAAATTGAAGAACTTGAGGGGTTCTTTAAGGCTAAATTAAAAATAGTACGAAATAAATTTGGTACACGTGGAATTCTTAGTAGCATAGAAAATAGAGAGCTTGTCCACAATGCAGTACCTACTTATGATGAATGGTTTTCAAAAGCGACAGTAATAAACGCAGCAATAAGAATAGTAAAAGAACCTCCACCACTTGAACAAGAACAACTACAATCATGGTTAAATAGCATTGGAATAAAACCAAATAAAAGCAATGAATCATGGACTTTTATTGTTTTCCCTGATGAATGGGGGATACGGGGGAGGTATCGAGCAACATGGATCTTACTAAAAACCATTAGAGGAATTAATAAATGGATAAGATGTTATGCTGTTAACTCGGACGATCGAGAAGTTCGGACACCTCATGGTGGGGAATTAAACAATAAAAATGTGTTATTAGTTGGAGCTGGATCGTTAGGTTCCATGGTAGCCTTAAATTTGGCACAAGAGGGAATAGGGAATATTACCCTGATAGACTCAGACAGATACGAACCTGCTAACTCAATCCGACATCCAGTAGGTCAAACGTGGTTTGGGATTCCAAAAGTAGTTGCTGTTGAAGACAGAATCAAACAGGTTTCGCCTTTAACAAATGTAGATTCAAAGGCGATTTATATCGGAGAGGATAAAGGACGAGATACGTATGAGGAGTTTATTAAAGCATTAATACATGCAGACGTGATCGTTGACACAACGGGTCATCATTCGGTCTCTCATTATATAAATTCTATATGTACAAATTTAGAGAAGAAACTGGTAGTTGGTTCGGTGACGAATGGAGGATGGAGCACGGAAGTGGTACGATACCGACCGGGTAAGTCGGGGTGCTGGGTTTGTTGGAATATATCATACGGACAGACAGCTCCGCCTGGAGCTCCGGAATCTACAATGCAGTTCGCACCAGGATGTAATCAACCGACCTTTGTTGGTGCCGTCTCGGATATTAATATTGCAGCTGCACTCACCTGCCAAATGGTCGTTAACACCTTACTGGATGATACACCAAAATATCAGGAAACCGGAGGAGATTACTTAGTGTGGTCAAGTCGAGATCAACTAGGGAATTGGGATTACGCTGTTAAAGTTTTATCTAATGACAAAAATCCATCATGTTTGTTGTGTAACGCTGATGATTAAAAAAGTTTTCCTAACAGAAAACGCCTTGGCTTGTATAAGGGAAGAGGTAGGGGAAAAACGAACAGTAGAAACCGGTGGAGCTTTAGTTGGATATTATGCTGATGAGTCTGTTGTAATTACTCATGCATCAGGTCCTGGACCACGTGCCTGTAAAAAGACTACGTCTGTATTGATTGACGGTGATTATACAACTAAATTTTGCCGCCACCTTACAACGCTTTCTAATGGCTACCTTTATTATGTTGGGGATTGGCATATACATTTGATTAATGACTTAAGACCTAGTATCACAGATCATAGTGCACTAAAAATTATGTTGAATCATTACCCTGATCAGGATTTGATCAGTGCAATATTTTACAAAGATTTGACTACTGTTAAAGTGTATAAAGGTGGTTTAGGAAGAAGTTTTAACGAGGTAGAAGTTGTGCTGTGTTCGGATCCAGAATGTATGGTCCCTTTTTTAGGGATTTAGAAATTTACACGTTAAGCTTATGATTACGATTGCGTTAGTTGGGAAAGAGCAAAAATATAATAGTATATCGAAATTTGAGGCTATATATACTAAAGTGATTCTTAAGAAAAGTTCGGCAAATCATTGGAATACGCCAATTTTTAGGAGGAGTAAATTTGAGTAATAATGTAAACATGAAGGAGCTTTTTTTAGGAATGCAGCAAGAAATGTTATACAAGTTGAATACAATACGAAAACACGTCACACATCCTGGAACCAAGGGTAATGCAACAGAGTTGAATTGGATCGACTGGTTAAGAACTTACTTGCCGAATCGTTACTGTGTAGACCAGGCCTTTATTGTCGACTATACGGGGAACAGGAGTGACCAAATTGATCTGGTGATTTACGATAATCAATACTCGCCATTTGTGTTTTGTCAAGATGGTGTAAAGTATATCCCAGCAGAGAGTGTATATGCGATTTTCGAAGTGAAGCAGGCATTGAATAAGGCGAACTTAGAATATGCAGCAACGAAAGCGGAATCGGTTCGCGCTCTTCAACGTACATCTGTGTCGATCGTTCATGCAGGAGGTACTTATCCGCCAAGACCCCTCTTCGAGATTGTAGCTGGGCTTATTACTACATCTTCAGACTGGAATCAGCCGTTCGAAAAACCATTTGGTGAGGCGATAGGGGTACTTAAACCAGAGCAGAAACTTAACATCGGTTGTGTATTAAATAGTGGCTCATTCATAATGAAGCCGGATGGAACAATTGAAACAAGCTCAGGCGAAGAAGCGTTGATTTTTTTCTTTATTAAATTATTCACGCAACTGCAAAATTTAGGAACGGTACCTGCTATGGATATTGATTTATACAGTAGGGCGCTTGAATCTATATAAGCTAAATTTTATGATGATAAAGTTATAAGCATTCAAAGATTCATTGTAGCATGAAGTAATTGGCGATGAAGACATAGGCCAGACATAAGATATCTATGTCCTCATACTGGTAAAGTTCCTGATGGTCGCATACCTCTTATTGTTGAGCAGGCTACCGAAGCCTGCTCATTTTATTGAACTAACGAGCAGTTTTGCTTAATCCCAAAAGTCCCAATAGTGGAATAAACATTTAGAGACTCTCCTAATGTACTCTTTCCTCGTGGCGACGGCGTAATGCCTTTCGTGATAATTAGACCGATCCCGTCTTGAGCTCGACGCCGATAATAAGCGACGACCTCCTCTCCGACCGTCCCCGCCTCACAGATGATGAGGCTGTTTTATTTTCAGAAATGATTTTCTATTTTTGGAAGAACATGCATATAGTAAGGCTTTCTAAAATCCTATAATATTGCAATATAAATTCGCTCCTTTTGGAAAAGATGGATACTGAGTATAAAATTTGGAGCGATAATATGTACTATGTTCTTGCAAAAGTTTGTAAGCCAATCTTAATTGAACAAATAGGTGACTATAGTATCAAGTATGATGACTATGTTTTTTATTCAGTTTGGTATGGAAAACGATGTTTATTAGAAAATGCTTCACTTGTGAATGCAAGAGATTTTTGTATCAAAAGGATAGACATTAATGGTGAAATTGTTGTTGTCCTCAACACCTACTTTTTAAGTATAAAAGGTGAATGTTTCTCCAAATACATCGATCAAACTTGCTGGCATAGAAGGTATCACGCTCCTTGGATTGGTTTTTTTCCAATACCTCAACGGGTGGATAAAAGGACTCTATTATACGAAAGACTGTTCAAAGATTTTATAGAAGCAGAGAAAAATGGGGAAATTAGTCATCGATTTAAGAAGTATTTTTCACAACAAGAAAGAGATCGGTATAACAGGGTATAACGTACTTTACACTGATCTTATTATTGAGCAATACGGTAGAAAAACGTTATATTTAGTAGAATTTGGAAGGATATGCTCAATAGTAAAAGAATAAATTACACTGGAATTACTTGCATGAAGCAAAGAGAACTGTCCTCTATCGAGTATCTTCTGATGAATTAGTTTTAAGTATGGGGGAATACGGAAAAAACGTATTTACATATCGATTGAGAGTAGGACTAGAAATATGATGTATGAATATGAAGACGAAATGCTTAATCTGTTACAAGAAATCTCACCAAGGAGCATTCTTTACAACCTACCCCCTATTGGAATTGGCTCCATACACGTTGAAAGTTTGACAAGCTATGTATCTAGATTAAGTACTGCACATTGTGTAACAACAGGTGTTTTTTTTACTAAGATAATTTTTCCTTATCTAAGTAAAGAGAGTTTTCCCAGAGATGGGTTTACACCTCAAAGATCCTGCACATTTAATAACTTTCACCAAAGTTCTAAGGAATTAGTAAGTGCTTTGACGGATTTAACAACAATTGATAACCTCAGCTATCTTACATTGATAGATTTTAGTTGCTTTTTATCTAACTATGAAGTGCGATTCAAAAAATATTGGTGCCCGTGTTGTTTTCAAGAAGCTAGAGACAATAACTTACCAATATATGAACAGCTATTGTGGGTTTTTAATGTTGTGGAGATTTGCCCAAAACATAGTTGTAAACTAATTTGTAGTTGCCCCGCTTGTAAAACAGATCAGTATCATCTTTCGAGAAGAAGGGTAATGGGGTATTGCTATAAATGTGGCTTCTGGCTTGGTTATAGTATAAATAGTTCTAATGAAGACCTTTCTACTCAACACTTATATTGGCAGCGGTGGGTAATCAAAAATATTGAAGATATATTATTATTAAATAACCATGAAAGAGAACTGATTAATACTAATTGGATCGACTATCAGGATAATATTAATGAGTTCTTCAAGCTGATTACAGAAAAATATGAAATAACGAAATTTCTAGGTATGTGCGGTATTCCTAATCGATTATATTACCACTGGCAAAAGGGGCGTTTTAGAGCAAGTTTACACTCTCTACTGAAACTGTGTTATATGACTAGTACTCCTTTAAAGAAATTTTTGTTAAGGGAATTTGAAATCGATAAAGAAATCAAACCAATCCCAGATTTTATCTATAATGTTGAGCAATATAAAACAAAGCCCAAAAATGACTTAGGGGAACTACGTGAAACAATTTTAAGAATCATAAATGACAATAATAGCCTACCGCCTTCTTTATCCCAACTGGCTAAATCACTTGGATATAAAAAACCAGAAACATTACGAAAAAAGCTACCAATAGAAACTGAAATGATAGTAGAGAATTATCGGAGTTATCTTAATAGAGAAAGGCTTAATAAAAGGAATGAAATGAAAATGGCGATTATTCAATTAAATAATAGGGGGATTTACCCCTCACAGAAAAATGTTGAAGAAGAACTAGGAGTCAAATCCTATTTTTGGAAAAATACAAATAGACAATTACTTATTGAATTATGTAATGAACTGGGAGTAGTTAGGAAAAGAGGACCTCACACACAAGATTAACATTCTAATTCAAATGAGATAACAGAAGGAGTCATCCGGTGTTAGGGATATATTACATCAAAAGGAAGATACTCTTTTTGAGGAAGATGCCGTGCATTGTTTATAAATGTATCGCTAACCCGTTATCGAAGAAATGGGACAACTTCAAGAGAAGCTGTTCACAGTTTTTTGCTGGTTATATCTACTTTTGTATACTGTAATCCAATGACCACACTAACTCTGAACACTTTACATATTGACCGTAATTAAACACCGTTCTAGAGAAGAACGGTGTTTGTTGTGCTACTTACATTAACATGGAAAATTGATCATTTCACATCGTATAGGGGACATGAATATTTCATTTATGATATTTTGTTATAAAATTATCGGATTTGGCTATATTGTGAATGAGTGATCATTCTGTTATTACGTTTCCATAGGATATGGTTCGAAGTGAGAAAGGGTGAGCATATGGATATGAGAGAGAAGACCGAATTAAAGGTTTACCCCTTTATAAACCAAGATAATCAAAAAATGGTTTCACACAGTTCTCTTTACTGTCTTAAACCGCTTGGTTTGGGTACAGCGGCTATGGAATCTCTGACGAGTTATATTACACGTTTAGCACAGGCGCATTGCATAAAAACAGGAGATTTATTTTCCAACATCCTGTTCCCAATTCTCAATAAAGATTACACCAATCATATTATTGTTGAAGGGGGAAACGGTTTTTACGACTGGGCTCATTCAATAAATGGGATAACAAGTATAGCTGTAGAGTTTATAGAAATGCTAGGTAATCTAACAGGCAACCTAGAATTACGTGAACTAACTTTATTACGATTTGAGCATGTTTTACCGAACAGAGGATTATTGAAACGAGAAAAATTTTGGTGTCCGATGTGTTATCAGGAGATGAAGGACAACACAGGTGATGTATATGATCCATTGCTCTGGCTTATACAATCAGTAAAAGTTTGCTCAAAACACCATGTTTTTCTTCGGAACGAATGCCAACATTGTAAAAGAACGCAGTTAATCCTAGAGAGAAGAAGTACGCCCGGTTATTGTGTACATTGCTATTCATGGCTAGGTAGTCTTGATTTTCAACAGGATGTAGATGAATGGGAGCTCGCAAAAACAAAACATGTTGAGCAACTAATTTCAACTGCAAGCAACAGCTTTGTCAAAAGAGAAGGAATTAAAAGCACCTTAACTTCATTAGTAGGTAAATATACGAACTTTAACCAAGCAGAGTTTGCAAGAAAAATATCTGTACCAAAATCAACTTTTTGGGGATGGTACAGGGGAAAGAATTTGCCTTCGTTAGATGATGTGATAAGAATATGCAACATTTTTGGTATTACGGTTATCGATTTTTATTCTAGTAAACTACATTTCGGAAATCACTGTACGATTCCGTTGAGGAGGAAAATAAAAGAGAATCATTGTTTAACACTTGTCCCCAGTCATAAGTTAAGAATGACTGTGCGTCAATTTGTAGGCAAGAAGAATGAACCAATATCTGTAGTTCAAATGGCGAATCGATTAAATTGCAATAAAAAGACGCTTTACAAATACTGCGGAAAACTTTGCAAAGTACAATCCTCCATGAACAAATCTTACAAACAGAAGTGTCGGAATAAGAGAAGGAGTATCCTTAACTCACATGTCCAGGGAGCGTTTTATCAGATTCTTGATGAAGGGAACATACCATCTGTTCGTAGGATTGAACAGGTAATGAAACGTCCAGCCATTTTAAAAGAAAAAGAAGTTCGAATGAAGTATTACCAATTAAGGAGGAACAGCCTTTAGTCGATACAAAATATTGGGTTATTCTCGGTAGAATTATCTACATTTAGAAGGATAGAGGGTATTTCTGGAGAATATGGTTACGAGAAGAATATGCTGGGGAGGTAAATACCCTTGACCAATGAGGAATTTCGCATGTTTTGTCAAAGGATGCAATTAAGTTCTCCTGCGATAAAAGTCATTGAAAAGATAAGAACCTCAGAACCCTCAAGAAAAACGAAAAGTACGGGGAAGAATATCGCTGGATTTTATTCTAGCAAAAAAATGGGGGTCACAATTCAATTTGAGAGTCATACTTTGGAACTCCCAAGTATTTACCAAAAGGAACATGATAAGGACGTCTTGGAGTATTATGATCAGCCTCCTTCGTTTCCTATTCGGTATCAATCGAATGGTTCAAATCGAGGCCATCTATATACACCTGATTTCTTTGTCATTAGTGAATCATTTATCGGATGGGAAGAATGGAAGACAGAAGAGGAGTTAATCAAATTATCTGTAAAATCTAACCGTTATTATCGGGGAGAAGATGGAACGTGGTATTGCCCTCCTGCACAAGCGTACGCAGAAGAGTTCGGATTAAACTTTCGGGTACGTTCTTCAAATGAAATAGATTGGATATTCCAAAACAACTTGCGATTTCTAGAAGATTATTTATTAGAAGACGCTCCTACTATTAATGAATCTGCCTATAAATGCATTTTTTCCTTGGTGGCTGACCATCCAGGGATAACTTTAGCAGAATTGATTGAGAAACAAGATGGTTATTCTTCAGATGATATTTACAAGATGATCGCACAGAATCATCTTTACGTGGACCTCAATAAGAGTGTTTTTAGAGATATGGATAAGGTCAGATTTTATACAAATGAGCAGACTGCAAAAGCTTATGCCTATTTGTACGAATCTACGAATCATGAAAAAGGTATCCAACCCGAAAATGTTACGATATCGCCTGGGAGTAAAATTCAATGGGATGGCAGGGCATATACAATCATCAATGTTGGTGAACATAACATTGCTATTCTTGGAGAAAATAATGAATTAATAGAGTTACCACTCGAATCTTGGAAATATTTAATGAAAGAAGGAAAAATCACAGGTTTATCACAAAAGGGCAAGTTTGAGGAGATTGGAAAATTCCTGAGCGCTGCTTCTGAAGAGGATCTGAAAGAAGCTAACCGTCGTTTTCTGATTATTCAGCCCGTTATTGAGGGTATGAATCAGAAATGTCAAAATATATCTGAAAGAACGGTTCGCCACTATTTGTCTAAATATCGGCGAGCAGAAAGCTTATATGGAAATGGTTATGTTGGGCTATTACCCAGTCATAAAAGCAAGGGGGACCGGCGCTCTAGGCTACCAACCGAAACTCATGAGAAAATGAGTTGGTTCATTACAAATCACTACGAGAACATTAAGCAAGAAGGAGCTAGTTCCGTTTGGAGAAAGTTGGTCGAAGAGTGTCAAAGAGAAGGACTCGTATGGCCTAGTTTTAAAACATTCACCCTGCAAATTAACAAAAGGTCAACTCATGAGCAGGAGTTAAAACGGAAGGGGAAGAAAGCTGCATACGATAGTGAGCCACGTTATTTGGAACTTGAACTGCGTACGCCTAAACACGGGCAGATGCCATTTGAAATTTGTCATATTGACCATACTCAATTGGATATTGAATTAGTCTGTTCCAGAACCAAGCGAAATTTGGGACGTCCGTGGGTAACATTTTTAGTAGATGCATTTTGCAGACGATTGTACGCTGTTCATTTGTCATTCGAAGACCCAAGTAGCCGATCTTGTATGATGGTGTTTCGTGAATGCGTGAGACTACACAGTAGATTGCCCAAATGGGTAGTTGTTGACGGTGGTCGCGAATTTGGTAGCACATACTTCGAAACGCTTTTAGCTATGAATAAGATACATAAAAAAGAGAGAACGGGAAAGCCAAAGTACGGATCTGTAATCGAACGATTGTTTGGTACTGCTAACACCACTTTTGTGCAAAATTTATTAGGGAACACCCAAATAATGAAAAACGTACGCCAAGTTACACCTGAGGTTAATCCAAGAAACCAAGCTGTATGGACGTTCGGGAAGTTTTTAGAATTACTTCGTACATGGGCGTATCAAGTTTATGACACGATTGACCACCCTACTTTGGGGGAAAGCCCCAGGGATGCGTATGTACGCGGACTAGCTGAATCAGGAAATAGAGAATTTACCTATGTCCCTTATTCTGAAACCTTCCGTATGATGACAATGCCCTCAACTAAAAAGGGAACAGCTAAGCTGGACCCTGGGCGTGGATTAAAGATTAACGGGCTGTATTATTGGTCGGAGTTACTTAAAAATCCTGAGATCGAAAATAAGCAAGTACCTGTCCGGTTTGACCCGTACAATATGGGTGACGCTTTTGCTTACATCAAAAAGCAGTGGGTTCGAATACACTCTCAATATTTTTCGGATTTTAATAATCGAACATTACGAGAAATACAAGTGGCTACAGAGGAATTAAAACGGAGAATGAAAATACACGGACAAGAAACCACAATTACTGCAGTTAAATTAGCTCGATTTCTGCGTTCAGCTGAAGCCCAGGAATTATTGCTACTTCAAAGGTTACGTGATTCAGAAATGAAGGAGACCTTCACTGTATTAGAAGGAGGCAGACAGTATATAGAGACAGATAGTAAAGAACGATTAAAAACAGAAAACGATGCTCAGATGTCACTTATTGTTGACAACACAAAACAAAAAAATGATATTTCTAATTCAAATAAGAATCCTATACCCAAATTTGAAATTTACGAGGAGCTATAGGTGTAATGGAAACAAGTAATCGATCTTTCCCAGTTCAGCTTCTAGAGCAACCTATTGAAGATAGGATTCAGTATTTCAAAAAATATACGGTTGCTCATCCGTTATTAATAGAGGCATTTAACAAGTTGACCAATAATCTTCTTAATCCGGGGAACCAATCCATATTCTTTGTCTATGGACCAAGTGGCTCAGGTAAATCGACGTTATTTTTAAAAATTAGAAATAAAATTATACAAGAATTTCGCTCTGAGATAGAAAAAAACCGGGGAATTATTCCTATTATGGGCGTTGAAGCAGTTGCACCTGAGAACGGAAATTTTAATTGGAAGGATTTTTATTTACAATCACTCGATGCATTTTATGAACCTGCAATCGACTATAAAGTGGATTACGATTCGCTCTTCTCTAACAGATTGGTATCGGCATTGAGAAGGGATGACCCTACTAGAAAATATCGAAAAGCATTGGCGAGTACATTAAAGTACAGAGAGACGAAAGCTTTTCTCATAGATGAAGCACAGCACATTGCCAAAATAACCAGTGGCCGAAAACTTTTAAACCAAATGGATGTCATTAAGTCATTTGCGTCAGAATCGAATATACCCATTGTTTTAATTGGATCATATGAAATTCTTGCATTTCGAAATTTAAGTGCCCAATTGTCACGTAGAAGTGACGATGTACATCTTCCTCGTTATCGAATGGAGAAGGAAGGGGACATGGAAAAGTTCGTCAATATTCTTTGGACTTTTCAAAAACTGTTACCCTTAGAGGAAGAACCAGATCTGATAAGTTATTCTGAAGAATTTTATCAAAGATCAATTGGGTGTGTAGGCATTCTTAAAGACTGGTTGTTAAAGACACTTGAAATTCAGTTGAAGCTAGGGAAGCGTCAATTAGCAATTGATGATTTTATGTTATATGCGCACACGATTGATCGGTGTTTAGCCATGATCATGGAGGCACGTGAAGGGGAAGCACAGTTAGAAGAAAGTGACGAAAAAAAGCAATATTTAATGTCTTTGTTAAAAGGAGGTTCTCATGTATATCAAAATCAAGAAGATGAAAAGAAAAGTAATAAGGTATTAGACGAAAGGAAAAAGGGTGGAAAAAAAGTTGGCGTACGAAATCCGAAAAGGGATAAAGTTGGCGTTGACGATAATGTGATATGACGCATGCGTAATTCATTACAGGGAGACTTTTTCGTTACAAACTCTGGCTGGCAATTTCCAGTATCGAGTATGGACTGACTCTAAGCAGGATTTAAATCGAGGGAGGTTTGGCACCTCGATGTCGGCATATTGCATCCTAGGGATGAAGTAGGACCAAGGGTTGAGCTGTTCGCCTTTAAAGCAGAACGCGAGCTGGGTTCAGAACGTCGTGAGACAGTTTGGGCCCTATTGTCGTGGGCGTTGGAAGTTTGAGGAGAGCTGTCCTTATTACGAGAGGGCGCCGCTTGTGCACCAGCTGTCACGCCAGTGGCATAGCTGGATAGCTATGTGCGGACGGGATAAGCGCTGAAAGCATCTAAGCGTGAAGCCCTCTCATAGACGATGAGGTTGATAGGTTCGATGAGGAAGCGAGGTAACGCGTGGAGCTGACAAATACTAATCGGTCGAGGACTTATCCACACACTTAGCAATTGATCATGCAGATCCGGTTTCGAATGAATGAAGAAAGAAAGCCATTCAGTTTCTTGAACTGTTGTCGGAACTTGACCTAGTGATCAATCCGCTGGATTATCAGGAGTGAAGGATAAACAAAAGCATCATCAACTCGAACTAATGAAGGAGTGGTTCCGGTAAGAGTTACCCGGGAATTTATCGGTATTGAGTCAACCGTTGCTCTCACTCTCGTAATAACATTGTTAACGCGGTTCCAACATTATTTTCAATGAACAACAATAACGATATTATCTTTTTTATTCGAGTTTAAAAACAACTTCATCTGTGGCAGGCACATAGTCTACTAGAAGATCTTTGCCATTTATATACCATAATTCATCCTGCTCCATATAGAAGGTAATCCCACTAACTACTGTTGTAAGTCCCATATTATTTGGGTGCTCTTTTGCAATTCCCATAGAAAACGAGTCTTGTACCGTGCTGGCGCCACCGTAACGAACAAAAAATCGGATACTGTCGCCCATCTGGCATCCCCAATCCTCTTTAAACCAAGTGATAGCTTTTAGAGATACTGTAAGATTCATTATAAGAATAATCCTTTCTATACATTTGTAATTTACATCATATGCAAAACATGTCACGTATCTTTCTCCCAATGTTATCAGTGGAATGCATTTCATCCATCGGCACATTGAATGAGTATGGGCTACAAAAAAAGACCAGCAGATGCTGGTTTTGATCTGCACCTTAAGTTGTAGGAGAGGAAATATATGACGTGAAATATGAACCCCCAAAATGACGCTTTATCCTAGTGAAAACGATGTTTGGGAGCCCCCTATAGCAAATTACGACTTAAGTCGTAAAAAAAGGCCAACAAAGATTGGTCTTTTTTTGTAGCTTATGTTCATCCGATGTGACGATGGAGTCAATTCACTGCAATGATAGGATTATCAATGTAAGGGTAATTAGATAAATGACAGGAGGGGGACGTTAAAGATTATGTTCATCGAGGAAGGTGTCTGGAACAAGTTTCTGTGCGAAAGAGAGAAGGTTCGCTTTCTATTATGAATTTGCTGTTGCATCGTTTCTGAAGAAAGAAATTCAAATTGAAAGGAGGGAAATGAAACATGAGTATTAAAGTAATGATTGTTGATGATCATGTCTGTGTTATTCAGGGATTGCAATATTATCTTCAAACACAGCCTAATATCGAGCTTGTGGGCGAGGCTACATGTGGGGAAGAAGCTGTTGAGAAAATCGGAGAGCTGAGACCAGATGTTGTGCTGATGGATCTAATTATGCCGGGCATGACAGGGATTGAGGCAACCAGACAAATTCGGAGTAAGCATCCCAACACGAAAGTTATCATCTTAACTTCCTTTTCTGATCAAGACAAGAAGTTAGCTGCAATACAGGCGGGGGCAAACAGCTATTTGTTTAAGGACATTCAACCCGATAGGCTTTTACAGACCATATATGGGGTATATCATGAGCCTACGCATTTTCACTCGGTGAAAAGACAAGGGATATCGTTTCCGTTTATAAATCCTGAGACTACTTCATCTTTAGAGGAAGAACGCATGATAAACAAGTCAACGTGGTGTAAAGAAGGTTATGCGACTTCCTTGCGCTCGGGGAGGATAATAAAGAAGCTGTCGGATTAATACTGCGAAAGCTAATCTCGTTACCTTTTTTCACTGACTCATTTGGGGAGAAATACAAGATAGAGCTACAACTAAAGTTGTAGAAAAGACCAACATCCGTTGGTCTTTTTTTGTAGGGGAAGTTCAATCGATATACCGATGGGAGAAGTTTGATCCATTGTTAAGATAAGGACATAGAAGCAAGTCAATTAAGAGAGGTAGTTTTTATGAATCGTATGTTATGGGGAATCTTGATGATGCCTACGGCGACTACATTTAGGTTACTATTGTTTCCACTCAATTTTTATAAAAAAGGAGATATCGATCAATGACACAAGTGATTAAGCATTTATTGAGTATTTCGGCGACTCGGATCGGTATTGCGCTTGCTTTTTTTATCCCGCTTGTTTTTACCGTAGCATGGATGACTGGCTACCATAATGCGACGCAACGTATTGGTGAACTTCAAATCGCTATCGTCAATCAGGATGGAACAGCTGGAGAAATCATTCAGGATAAAATGATACGTTGGGTTCCTTTTCATTCGGACACGTTAAGTAGTGTGGAAGAAGCGAATAAGCGAATGGAACAGGGAGACTATTCGATGGTTGTGGTTATTCCCTCGAAATTTGCACACGATCTCCAAGCTGGTCAAGCCAAGTTAATCTACTATATTAACACTGGTACCTCGGAAGTTGCACATGCAGCGGTAGAAAGAGCAGCAGGAAAAATAACGGAGGGAATATCAAAATCAGTAGACGGCAATGCAAATCGTCAACCTATACAGGCTGAAATTATTAAAACTCATCAACAAGGCAACTTTGCTGTAACTATGGTACCAATATTGCTTGGTTTCACCCCGTATATTGCCATGATGACGATGAATATCCATTTGAGAATCTCGTCGCTTATGCTGAAAAGTACGTATGGAAAATGGGATTTATTTTGGAGTCGTCAGTTTCTGTTACTGCTCATTTCCATTTTAGCTTCGCTTTTTCTAAGTGCAGTGATTTATCTCTTTGTTGAACCAGCGGCACCATTTTGGAAAATGTGGATGTTTGAATGTTTCGTCTTCTTAAGCGGTATTTGTGTAACTCAAATGGGTCTTACGCTTTTCGGTCATAGTGCGCCTTTTTTCAACTTGCTGCCCATTCCACTAATGATCATGACAGGTGGAACCATCGTTCCTTCCTCTATGTTAACGCCAATCTACCAGCATCTTGGAAGCTGTTTGCCTTCGGGAATTCCTGGTTTTATGCAACTCATTTACATCGGACATGGTATTTGGAGCTTTGTACTTAACCTGCTGTTACTATCGGCTGTGACTTGGGGGATTACAGTACTTAGGATTTATATGGAGAAAAGTACAGCTTCTCCAAATGAAGTGAAGGCTACTCATGCACGTTAAACGTGAAAACGAACACTGATACGAGCTCATGTAGGAAATTGAAAGGAGGTGTTTTAGCATATGACTCTGTTATCGTATCCAACAAAGTGTGGTTGATTGTACAAACCGTGATTCGTTAGTCTAATAGACTTTTATACTAATAATGTAGGCGAATGCCGAGAGGAGTGCACTTTATGGGTTTCCCAATTCAGCAACAAAACAAACCTGGACTTGAATCAATGATGACACCGAGACCTATTTTTGATAATCCTGAATACAAACCATCCGGTAAATTGAAGAACAAAATAGCTCTTATAACTGGTGGGGATAGTGGGATTGGGAGAGCTATTGCTGTCGCCTTTGCGAAAGAGGGCGCTGACATTGCAATCTCGTACCTAGATGAACACAGTGATGCAGAAGAAACAAAGGAATACGTCACAAAGTACGGACGCCGTTGCATTACCATTCCTGGCGATATTGGGTATCAGCAGCCTCGTATAGAAGCTGTCATGCAAACGGTGGAAGAATTCGGCCGTATTGACATTCTCGTAAATAATGCCGGTGTCATGTATGTGAAGGACGATATTCTAACTGTGGAATCGAAGCAGCGTGCAGATACATTCCACACCAATATTTTTTCGCAGTTTATTCTAACGAACGCTGCCTTGCCATATATGAATGCAGGAAGCTGCATCATCAATACGACATCTGTGGATGCCTATCAAGGAGCGAAAGATTCAGTTGATGTCGCGGCAGCTAACGGAGCCATTGTTTCATTTACACGCTCGCTCTCGCTGACGCTGGCGGAAAAAGGAATCCGGGTCAATGGTGTGGCACCTGGAACCATTTGGACACCGTTAATTCCATCATACTTACCTGCAGAGCAGATTACCACATTTGGAGACAATGTTCCGATGAAGCGAGCTGGTCAACCATTTGAAGTGGCACCTGCTTACGTATTCTTGGCATCCGATGATGCATCTTACATGTCAGGACAAATTTTGCACGTAAATGGTGGGGTAATTGTTAACGGATAACTCTTGAGCATATCCCACATTCAATCCAAAACGCCCCTGAATTTTTCGGGGGCGTTTTTAGTGGATAAAGAATGCAGGGAATCGATCGGTCTTTTTTGGGTGGAGGAATTAAACATGAAGCATACACATGAAAATGAACGTACTAACGAAAATCGTGACGAATCGAGTTATAGTCGAAGAGAAGTATTAAAAATGGCGGCTTTGGCGGGATCAGGAATCGTAGTTGGAATGAGCGGAATGGCTTCTTTATTCGCGATTAACTCCAGCTTTAAAGCTAATGGTCTTGTTCATCCTGAATCCGAAGACACTCAACCAGAAGAAGTGAACAAGGACGCAATTCCATTCTATGGAGCAAGGCAAGCGGGTATCGGAACTCCTCAGCAAATGTATATGTACTTTGCCGCTTTTGACATGATTTCCGAAGAAGTCGAAAAGTTAAAACAAATACTTAAAATATGGACTGCTTATAGTGCAGATATGACAGCAGGTAGAGGGCTTAGAGAAACAAATGGTCAGCAGCAAATGAACAGCGTTAGGGAGAGTTCAATCAGTTCTTCAGCAAAGCTTACCGTTACGTTTGGATTTGGATCGACTTTATTCATCAGGAACGGGATAGACCGATTCGGATTGGCTTCACAACGACCGGATGAGCTGAATGATATTCCATCTATGCCCGGAGATTCGTTGAATCCTCAAAATTCGGGAGGCGATATTTGTATACAGGTTTGTTCGAATGATCCTACTGTCGCTTTTCATGTGATTCGCAAATTAGCAGCGGTTTCCAGTGGGATAGCGGTACTTCGGTGGATTCAAATTGGATTTATTGATGGGTCCGATGGTCAAACACCAAGAAATCTGTTTGGCTTTAGAGACGGCACAGCCAATATTGAGTTGGCAAGCGAAAAAAGCAAGAAGAACCATGTATGGGTGGACTCATCGAAAGGTCCTGCATGGATGGCCAACGGCACTTACTTGGTAGCGCGCAAAGTTCGTATGGACATGGAAAAGTGGGAGCAAACATCCCTTATAAAGCAGGAAGCTATATTCGGGCGATTGAAAAACAGCGGCGCTCCGTTAGGAAAACAAGATGAGTTTGATGTCGTAACGATGCGAGAAATCCCGCGTAACTCCCATGTATGGCTTGCGCGTAGTGTTGGGACAAAGATTTTGCGAAGGTCATACTCTTATTTCGAAGGCATTGCCCCGATGACTGGTCATCTAAACGCTGGACTTTTCTTTATCAGTTTTCAGCAAAGTGTTCATACACAGTTCGTTCCGATGTTATCCTTACTGGCGAAGTTTGATGCCCTTAGTCCCTTTCTTTCAACGGTATCGAGTTCTGTTTTTGCTTGCCCACCCGGTGCAAGTGAAGGAGGATTTATCGGTGAAGAACTTTTTAAAGGTTAAACCATAATTTTGCTTGTTAGACAAAGTAGGAACTTGCAAAGTCCCCAACTATGTTTGTTCTAAGAGTCTTTACCATTTTAACGGTGAAGTCTCTTTTTTGTTACAAGGAAGCCAGAAATTTTTAGAAATGAGGGCGGAGCATACAGTTCCTTTGAAGATTCATGTTTATTCTACAACTAAAGTCGTAGAGTGAGACTAGCTATGTTGGCCTTTTTCTGTAGTCCAACTTCATTCAATGTGCTGATGGAGTAGGTTCGTTCCAATGATAGGATAAGGACATCGAAACCGATAAACATTTCACGAAGCCTGTACATATCAAGTACAAAACTACTTTTAAGGAGCATAACGAAAATGAAAAAGATGAACACGATGTTGGCCCTGACTCTCGCACTTGGTACGGCATTTTCTGTAAATGCTGTGTTAAATAATGGGAATATTGCAAAAGCTGAGTCTTCAGCGGAAGTTACGCAAGAAATGAATGCAACACAGAAGAAGCAGAAAATGACATTTGTACTGATTCATGGTGCATGGGCAGACGCTAGCTACTGGAAGGAGACTGCCAAATCCCTTCGCAAAGCGGGTCATACCGTGCATACCCCAGAATATGCAGGCCATGGAGCTAATTTCGATGCCAAAGTAACCCATGAAGAGATCACAAAATCGGTGGTTGATTACATTAAAAAGAACAATCTCCATGATGTTGTTCTGGTAGGCCATAGCTTTGGCGGTACCATCATTGCTAAAGTAACCGAACAGGTTCCAAATGATATCAAACGTCTGGTCTTCCTTGATGCGTTTATTCCAAAAGACGGGGAGAGCATGATGGATCAGGTACCAGAGCATGCTCAGAAAATTTTCGAGTCTCTACGTGACGCTTCGGGTGACAATACTATCACTCTGCCTTTCCCTGTATTTCGTGAGACCTTCGCAAACAAAGCCACGCTGGAGCAGGCAAAAGAGATCTACGCAGTTGCACCTAAAGAACCGGCTGGGCCGATGTTCGAGAAATTGGATCTGAAAAAATTCTATAGCTTTGAAAACATTCCGAAGAGCTATGTGTACCAAACAGAAGATACCGCACTCCCACCAGCGCCGTTTGCTTGGCATCCAGCACAGTCTAGTCATCTAGGTTTGTACCGCCTCATTGTTACAGAAGGTGACCATATGAGCACGGTGCATAACAAACCGGATTTGATTGCAGAAAAGCTGATTGAAGCTGGAAGAGACTAATCGTTCTTCATAACGAGGATAAGCATTACGGGGTGACCCTACCTAAAAAAATTCTGTGGTCACTCCCCGTAATATATCTAGCTCATCTTCGTGGACTGGAGGAGATCCAATTGATGAAAGTGGAAATCATCAGTGATATTGCATGCCCTTGGTGCTATGTGGCGAAAACACGTTTCTGGCAAGCTTTGAGCGAGTTTCCTGGTGTAGATCAGGTTGAAGTTGATTACATCCCCTTTCAGCTGAATCCATCGATGCCTACTCAACCAAAGCCTTTGTTCGATTATTATTTGGAGCGATATGGGCAGGAATTTCGAGACGATCATGCCCGGATTGCCGATGTCGCTGCAAAGGAGGGGCTTGAGTTTCATATGAAAAGTGCTCTTGCGGTAAATACTTTGTCTGCGCATCGGCTTGTATGGTTAGCAGGCCACGAGTATGGTCGTCATACCCAGCGTACTGTTGATGAGGCACTCATGCGGACGTATTTCACTGATGGCGGTAATGTAGCTGATCTAGAAACACTTGTTGGACTCGCGGCAGATGCCGGGATGGACTCTCATCGTGTACGTACAGCACTCTCTGGGGACATCGGCACTGAGCAAGTACAGGTTGCAATTAAGCAGGCACAGGAACGCGGTATCCATGCAGTGCCAACCATGGTGTTCAATGGACGCTATGCGGTCCAAGGCGCCCAGGATGTTGGCACCTTCCGACGAGTACTCGAAGAAGTGGCTGCCAAGGATGAGTTGGCAATAGTCGGCACCCACGCTCCCAACTGTATGGACGAAGATTGTAAACTATAGCATCTGGAAGACCCGATTTATCAGGCGCTAGAGCTGTCAAATTGTAGTCAGGTTAAGTTGAAAAGGGGGGGCGAATTGCCCTCCTTTTTACAGCACAGTCTATCTAGTCAAAATTTATGACTTAACAAATGGTCTAAATAAATGAAAGGCTGGTAAACATCATGATCAATACGGCAATCGGACGTTTTCGAATAATCGGCTTTATAGAGGGCATCTCGTATTTGATACTTCTTGGGATCGCGATGCCGCTGAAGTACTATCTGGATGCACCAGCTACTGTGAAGGTCGTTGGATTACTTCATGGTTGGCTTTTTTTACTTTATATTCTAGCTCTGGCGCATGTTGCATTCAAAAAAAGATGGTCCATTTTGAAAGTGATCGGAGCCTTTATCGCCTCACTTATTCCATTCGGTAACTTCGTTTTAGATGTTCGTTTAAAAAAAGAGCAATAAGATTCTATTTCAGGAAACAAAGAAGGGCAGCAGTCATCAGTCAAATTGGTTCTGTTGCGTTGATTTATTCGCATTAACAAAAAACCTGCTTGTTCTATTATTCGAATAGGGTAGGAGGTAAGTAGCTTGAATCCTAGGATCGCAAACAGAAGGCAGCTGGAGATTCTAAGGAGAACATTGTCCTACGAAATAGAAGTGATGGAGTCGTTGAGAATTTCAGCATGTAAGGAAATTCTTCAGCAGCGCTTGAAAGAGTTTGAAGATGAACTAGAAAAGAATACGAGATACCATTCTGATGTTATTGATATTAGCACTAACTTAAATAACAAAAGAAGAGAATGAGCTGAGTTAAGCCGTTATGTACTTTTCGGTGAAGAACAACGATAGCGGCCATCTGGAGCTTACTTTTTTGTTGTTTATGAACGCAGTATTGGCTACTTCACATTTGTTTTCTTGTTTGTCTTTTGCTCATTACAAAACCCTTTTCTTGGCAACGACTGCCGGTGAAATAAACGTGAAGATAGAAAAGCACAAAAACATAGCTCTCTTAACGATGCCGATATGGTTTTATGTAAATGTTATGGTGAATTTGTTTATCTAGCGATGTCACTTCTGAAGAATCGAGCTGAGCAGGCTTGAGAATCTGTTAACATTCCTTTAAATCCACCGTTTTTTCGTTATTAGTCATTCACCTTTATGGTTTAGAGAAACTGTTCTGGGAGTAGGTGGGGAAGTGCTGTAATCCGTTAGAGGAGGCGAAATATGTTGATTAATCAATTTTTTAAAAATGATAATATTTTTTTAAAAAGAATGAAACGAATGGAAAACCCTTCCGTCAAATGAAATGTGTCACACATTATTAGGAGGTAAGAAGATGAATAAGAAGAAAATTGCATTAATGGTAGCAACAACATTGGTAATGGGGGGATCTGTTTCAGCATTGGGATTGACTAAACCTGTTGAAGCATACAATACTGTCCAGAATGTCGGCATTCTTCCTTACAAAATATCAGATGAGCTGGCTCGAAAGATTGAAAAAGCTTCAGTGTCAGAAAAGCTTCCGGTTATTGTTTATTTTGAAAAATCACTGAACAAAGAAGACTATAAAAAGATCGAGAAGGAAATTGGGAAAATTTCCAAAAAGCATACTTATGAAGGTGTAATTAATGGATTTGCTGGAGATTTAACTAAAAAGCAGATTTCGCTTTTGAATAATACTTCATTTGTCACGCTTATCGATCTAGACTCTGTGGCTTCGACGGGCGATGGTATCATCGTTGAATCAGCTTTTAGCAAAGGGACAGATGGTTGGATCGGTGGATTTGCAGATTATCCGGAGAAAGATAAAGGTTTTTATAAACTCACTTCTTCACTCAAAACATTACCTAAAGAGATCAACAGTAAGCAAAAAGGGCTCTACTTAAGCGGATATAATGGTAGTGATGATTTGTTTATGTTCGTTAAGAAGAAATTGAATAAAAAGGATCAGTTGAAACCAAACACAACTTACAGTGTGACGTTTGATTTCGATATTGCGACCAATGCAGGAAAGAATGGGATGGGCGTAGGCGGAGCGGCCGGTGAAAGTGTATTTGTAAAAATAGGGGCAACTAAGAATGAGCCTATTCCAGTTAAAGAGAAGCTTGGATTTTTAAGAATGAATATTGATAAAGGGAATCAAAGTGAGGAAGGCAAAGATGCGTTCATGATTGGAAACCTGTCGAAAACGACAACAGATAATGATAAGTATGAGCTAAAACCATTTAATACTGAACAGCGTCCGTTCATCGTCAAGACAGATAAAAATGCAGAGCTTTGGCTGTTAATCGGAACAGATTCTGCGTTTGAAGCAACTACGAGTATCTATATACCTCGTATCAAAGTTACTCTTAAAGAAGTGACAGAATAGATTCGAGAACAAGAATGTCGTTCACTATTGGAAGTCAACAACTTTGAAAGTCTGACGTTTAAACAATACAAAATCACATCTAAAATTGAAGTCACACTTCAATTTTAGGGCTTGCAAAGTCAAAGGGTGCCCCTATTTTTATGGCACCCTTTGATAGTTCATGAATCAAAAAATCATTTACAACTAATAGCGATCCAGTGAATTCATAAGGTAGGGTCATAATATTTGGGAATCATCATGTTTTTATTAACTATCTATGAACCAATATAATAAAAGCAGATTCATCATTTTATTTTTGGAGATCAAATTTTAAACTAAGAACGTAAAGTGAAGTTGGGCTCGTAACTATATAGATTAACGCTATCGTATCAAACTAGTTAAAAGATTTTTGACATAATATCACAATGGACACGCGAATATGTTTTGTAAAGGAAGGATATGGATTGACGAAACAATTTGGAGTTCGTGAGCTAATTATCATTAAATCAATTGCCGAGACCATATATAGATCTAAAGATGTGGAGACGTTATTGAACGCTGCATTACGTGACATCGTCAAACTGACTGAAATGCAAGCGGGTTGGATTTTTCTGGTTGACGATGTTGCTAATCAGTTTACTTGTCCAGCCCATTATCAATTGCCTGAGGCTTTAGTCAAGAACAACTGCAATTCTCTCACAACCGGATCTTGCTGGTGTCTTGAGGAATATTGGAGAGGGGAGTTAAAAGAGCCAGTCATTGCGCTACGATGCCAGCGTCTCGATCCAAAAACTCCTTATTCTTATGGGGATATAGAAGGAATTACGCATCATGCTACAATACCAATAACTGCCGGTACACGGAAATTTGGTATTCTGAACGTAGCAGCAGTGGGGAAAGAACATTTTACCGCAGAAGAATTGATGTTGATGGAGTCTATTGCATTCCGCATCGGGATCGCACTGGAGCGAAACCATTTATATCAATCCGAACAGAAGCGTGCGAATTTATATTCCCAACTTGGTGATTTTACCCGAGACCTTAGTAAACTTCTCATAACAGAACAGATTCCCGAGATGGTCTGTAGGTGGATTGGAGAACATCTGGGGTGTGAGCATACGGCATTTTTTATGGAGGAAAATGGGAAGTTATCCCGAAGGGCATCATGGGAAGATGGGGCTATTAACCGTCGCCGAAAACAGTTTTCTTTCAAGGAAATGAATCATACTGGGGAAGCATTTCTGCATGGTGAGACGAAGATATGGCGAAGTCAGCCTAATGTCGAAGAACTTAATTATCGTGCAAATGTGCATTCCTTTGTTGCTGTCCCCTTATGGTTCCGAGATAAACCTTTTGGTGTTATCTATGCTGGGTTCACGGAAGGGCGAACTTTTAACAAGGTTGAAGTGGAAGTAATCGAAGCACTTGGCAGCCATATCACTCTTGCCTTTGAGAATGCCCGCCTCTATCAGCAACAAGTAGAGTTGTTGAAGTGGGAAGAGCGTAATCGCTTGGCACGGGATTTACATGACTCCGTATCTCAAATGTTATTTTCCTTACAGTTTACCGTAGGCGGTTTAGAAACGATGTTAGAGAATCCCTCAGAAATCGTGCAGCGTGCGCTTAAAGATATGAAAGACCTTACCCAAGAAGCACTGACAGAAATGCGATCACTTATTTTGCAGCTTCGCCCGGTAGGGCTTGAACAAGGACTATTAACTGGTTTGTTCCGTTACGGCAAAACTTTGGGGCTTGCTGTCAACAACTCTGTGGACTCAATACTAGAACTTCCGAACCTTGTAGAGGAGGCATTGTTTCGGATAGGGCAAGAGGCATTAAATAACGTCAGGAAGTATGCAGGACATCCGCTCGTGCATATTAGTTTGAAGGAGCAAAATGGTCAGGTGATAATGGAAATTAAGGATCAAGGGGGAGGATTCTCTCCATACAAAATGGATGGAACAAGTACTTTTGGTATGCGAACGATGAGAGAGCGAGCGGAGACGCTTGGTGGCACGTTTGAAATTGATAGTCGGGTGGGAAAAGGAACAACGATTCGCGTTTTGATTCCACTACGCTCGTAGTCGATTCAAGGGGAGGACTCTGAAGGATGAGTATTAAAGTATTTATCGTAGACGATCATTCGATGGTCATTCGTGGTCTTCAATATTTTTTGCATACACAGTCTGATATTGAGCTTGTGGGCGAGGCAACAAGTGGGGAAGAAGCCATTGAGAAGATTGGGGAACTACAACCTGACGTCGTGCTGATGGATCTGCTCATGCCAGGTATGTCAGGAATCGAAGCTACACAACAAATTCGTGTGAAGTATCCTGAGACAAAAGTCATTGTCTTGACTTCTTTTTCTGATCATGACCATACATTATCTGCGATTCAAGCAGGCGCTAACGGCTATTTACTAAAAGACATACAACCAAAAGAGCTGGTACAAGCTATTCGTGGGGTGCATCAAGGGCAAGCTCAGTTACACCCGCTTGTGACGGAACAATTAATGTCACATCTTGTACAGAAACCAGCGACTCCATCGGTAACAGAAGATGAAAATAATATTGATACTTTAACCCCACGTGAGAAGGAAGTCTTGCAATACGTTGCGCATGGGAAGAGTAATAAAGAAATTGCCGCTGCTTTTCATATCACCGAGAAGACTGTGAAGACACACGTCAGCAATATCTTAAGCAAGCTCGGGTTAACTGCACGTACGCAAGCCGCTATATTTGCTATTAAGCACGGACTGACGGATTCGACCATAGATAAATAATGGAAGAACAAAAAAATCCTACAACTAAAGTCGTAGAAAAGACCAACAAGAGTTGGTCTTTTTTTGTAGTTCAAGTTCATTCAATGTACCGATGGGGAAAGTTCAGTTCATTGTTAGGATAAAGACATAGAAAAGACAAGATATATAACTGGAGGATACCCAAAATGAGTAAAGTACTATTCGTCAAAGCTAATGATCGTGATGCAGAGGCAGCCGTAAGTGTACAACTTTATCATGCATTCTTAGACAGCTATAAAGAATCTCATCCCAATGATGAAGTGGTTGAACTAGACTTATTCGCTGAAAACTTACCATACTATAATGCCATGATGATCAACGGCATGTTCAAAATATCGAAAGGCATGGAAGTAACAGATGAAGAGCAATCAGCTGCAAATACAGTAAACAAATATTTAAATCAATTCCTAGAAGCTGAAAAAGTGGTGTTTGCATTCCCATTGTGGAACCAAACTGTTCCTGCGGTTTTACACACATACTTTGACTACTTGTATCAAGCAGGCAAAACTTTCAGTTATTCACCAGAAGGTCCTGTTGGTCTGGTCACAGATAAAAACGTAGCTGTTTTAAACGCACGCGGTGGTGTATTTTCCGAAGGTCCAAAGGCTTCCAAAGAAATGGCAGTAAACATGGTACTTCACCACTTGAACTTTTTCGGTATCAAGAATATCGAGACTGTCATCGTAGAAGGCCATAAACAATTCACAGACCGCAGCGCAGCAATTGTTGCTGAAGGCATCGAAGCAGCAGCTAAACTGGCAGCTAGATTTTAATATTACATAAAACAGGGAGGCTTTACACATGAAAATTCTTTACTCAGCATCTGTTACCGCAACCAAGGGTGGACGTATTGGGCATGTTACTTCGTCTGATGGTCAACTGAGTTTGAACCTCGCCATGCCAAAGGCACTTGGGGGTCCAGGAGGAGAGGGTACTAATCCAGAACAACTCTTTGCAGCAGGATATTCTGCATGTTTTCATAGTGCCTTAGGTCTCGTGGCAAGAACAAAGAAGATCTCGATTAAAGATTATGAAGTGACTGCTCACGTATCAATTGGAGAAGATTCACTTGGGGGATTTGCTTTAGAAACCATAATGGATGTAAAAATTCCTGAAGTTGCTTCAGACGTAGTAAAAGATCTCATTGAGTCAGCACATCAAGTGTGTCCTTATTCAAAAGCAACAAGAGGAAACATGAATGTTACCTTTCATGTGATTAATTAAAGAAAGACATTCAGATAAAAAATACCTTCATATCAGAAAGGGAGAGATAAGTATGAATACAAAATCGAGCCTGTTTGTCGACATTAACAAACAATTCATTAATGGCGTATGGAAAGAAGGCAAGTCCAGTAAGGTAGGTACCATTTACGATCCGTTTGATAATAGCCTTTTTACAAAGGTCACCTTGGCTACAAAGGATGACATCGATGAAGCCTATCAGGTAGCAAAGGCTGCACAGAAACAGTGGGCAAAAACACCTGTAGAAGAAAAAATGAAAGTAATGGAAAATGCGATTCGTATTTTGGAAGAACATAAAGAAGAATTCATGGATGTCTTTACACGGGAAGCAGGTAGCTCCTCTGTCAAAGCCAATTTCGAAGTCCAATTGGCAATTAACATTATGAAGGAATCCGTGACCTTCCCAAAACGCATGGAAATGAGAGCTTTCCCATCCGAAATCGTTCCAGGAAAGGAGAATCACGTGTATCGTGAGCCTGCTGGCGTGGTCAGTGTCATCAGCCCATTTAATTTCCCATTCTACTTGTCGATGCGTTCTATTGCCCCAGCGATTGCCACAGGAAATGCTGTTGTCCACAAACCGGATTTGCAAACAGCGATTTCTGGTGGAGCTGTAATCGCGAAGCTATTTGAACGGGCTGGTCTTCCAAAAGGCGTCCTGAATGTAATCATTACGGATATCACAGAAATTGGCGACCATTTCGTAGAGCATCCTATTCCACAAGTAGTTTCCTTTACAGGATCGACGCCTGTCGGACGTCATATCGGTGCTCTTGCTGGTAAACATCTGAAGAAAGTTGCTCTTGAACTCGGAGGAAACAGTCCATTCATTGTTCTAGAAGATGCGGATATCAAGCAAGCGGTAGATGCTGCAGTATTCGGAAAGTTTATTCACCAGGGACAAATTTGTATGATTATCAACCGCATGTTTGTTCACCGCAGTGTCTATAACGAGTTTACAGAGGCATTCGTGAAACGAGTATCGCAGCTTCCTTATGGCGATCCAAAAGACCCTTCTACCGTTATCGGGCCGATTATCAACCAAAGACAAATCGAGAAAATTCTAAAGCTGGTAGAAACAGCAAAAGAGGAAGGTGCTCAATTCGCATTGGAAGGAAAACGGGTAGGAAACGTGCTGACTCCATTTATCCTCACCAATGTTTCGAATCAAATGACTATTGCTCAGAATGAGATTTTTGGTCCAGTGGCGTCCATTATTCCATTCGATACAGAGCAGGAAGCCATTGATTGGGCAAATGATACGGAGTACGGATTGAGTGCGGCGGTGTTTACAAGCGATCTGGAAAGAGGAGAAAGAATTGCAAGAGAAATTGAGAGCGGCATGGCCCACGTCAATGACCAATCTGTCAACGATGAGCCAACCATTCCGTTTGGCGGCGAGAAGTTTTCTGGTCTGGGCCGTTATGGCGGCGAGTGGGCCCTGGACGAATTTACTCGGATGAAATGGGTATCGGTTCAAAAAGAGAAACGGGAATATCCGTTCTAATAAGGAAGTAAGAGAAGAAGCAAGGTGATTGTGACCTTGCTTCTTCTCTGTTCCAATCAAAACCATTTCTCTTAATAATTGTAACTAACTCTCTAATTAGGATGATCTACTATATTGTCCCTTTAACATATAATTAGAGAGTTGGTAGGCGTATATTCATTGACGATCAGGGAGGATAAAAAGATGCCAAGACCTAAGAAGGAAGTTCCAAAAGATATATTATCAATTATAAATAAAGGCGAGAAAAATTACTTTTTAAACCGTGTTGGGGAATATGGAACTATCGCTAAACTTTCCCGTTGGGGGATTGATGCTTTTCTCACTTTGGGAAATAAAAAATCATTTGATATTGTTGTGACAGGGAACAAGAAGAGTTTTAATATTCAAGTTAAAACTTCAAAGGAGACATTCGTACCTACTGGATTTTTTCAAACCTACTATGATACAAGTATCCCTACACCTGATTTTTGGGTTCTTGTCCGTTCATTCGCAATAAAAGATGAGGTCTATAGTGAACAATATTATGTTATGAAGCATGAAGAATTGATGAATTATCATACAGAAAAGCTCTCTGATCCTTCTATGGGGATGAATTGTGCAGAAGATTTAAGACGAAGAGAACGTGATTTGAGGAGATTAAGAAAGGAAAATCCAGATAGCAAAAAATATCGTTCTGGAGTAGATCGGCTTTATTTTAATGAAATTCAGGAGTGGGAAAATCGTTTTTGCATCATTGTTGAAGCTATAAAAACGTAAAGGGCTATCTTTGCCGATAACCCTTTTTGTTTTTAATAATACATTTATATTAGCTCCATCACAAACCAGAACAAAAGTTCTACTTCTATTAGATAGAGTTGTCGAAATTGAAAGTAGTCTAAATCAATTATCTCCTTATCCCTTAAAATATAATTGTATCTTGATTTAGATATTATCACACCCTCGCAGATTACCCTGAGGTTCGCTGAATTTTAAAGGCTTGGCTATTTTGTTGTGGAAGGGGAAATGATAAATTAGGTTTATCTGTATGGATTTTCTTTATGTGGAAAAAGTATGAGGGGGATTATTCGTGCAATTGGACCAAAGTGAAACTCTAACTGATCTATTGAGCCTATTATTTCCTAAAAAAACTGAAGGAAATTTGGAGGAATCTCGTAAGGCTTTTCAGGAATTTTACGAACCAGAGAACATCACCCCGATTTTGGATTATGTTATCAAAGAATTTGAAAAGTCAGTTGTAATACCAATAGAAAATAAGGGGTTATATATAATTTATCTTATTAATACTGCGAAAGAAATATATATACGTATGGGTGAATACGATAAAGCTTCGAGCGTATTTAAAAATAGAGTGCTGAAATTTTTTGATAGTTTGATTCTAGAGGGAGAAAGAATTGAAGATTCGCTTGTAATATTACTTATTTATAATGAACTTTTAGCAGCATATTGCTCACAGCAGCAAATTGAAAAACAATTGTATGAGGTTTTAAAATTGACAGATCCCGCCATTATGGAAGACCTTGTAGTATATAACGGTCTATATCATGTATTTGAGATAGGGGATAAGGAATGTAGCCTCTCATTAGGAGATAGCAATAAATTTGTCAACGCATATCTACATTTTCTTGACTTATTAAACAATAGTAACGAATGTGATCTATTCACTAACCATCTCATAGCTTGTGTTAAGACTCATTACGAAATTTCACGCTATTTTGGGGATGGCTCCCTTGAATCAAGTTTCAACACCTATGAGATCATGAACAATCTTGCCCATGATATTATTTTTATTCAGCCTTTTATAAAATATTTTCAGTACATTAACAAGCTGGAATATGAAAACAAGGTCGAAGGAGAACTAACATTAAATAAAACGAAGTCTAAGGAGTTAGTAAATAATTATTTCAGTTTGATGAAAAATACTATTGATTATAACTCGAAAAAGGGAATGTCTGAAATCGAAGAAAAGCTACAGAGGGATGTAATTAGTGAATTCGAAGATCTGTACTTGTCTGCTGATAACCAGACTATGAAAAATATCTTACCGAATTATGCATTGAAAGTTCTTGATGCATCAGATACTAGGATAAAGGAGAAATTAATAGATTTCTTAGTAGAGAGATTTGAGGATTTGTATGAAGATAAACAGTACCAAATTATTTCCAGGATGCACCAAATTGGTGTGATTCCGATGGGCGATTACTTTTTTGAAACAGCATATTCGCTATCACATTCAGGTTATAGGAAAGAAGCAAAAGAAATATACGAACAAGCAATCATTGATGGTAATGAATCAGTGGCCGTCTATAACAATTTAGGTGTTTATTATAGGGAAGTGGAAAATAATTTAGAGAAAGCCGTAGTACTTTACCAAAAAGCACTAAAGCTAGATCCAGAAGATAAAACAGTAATCAATAACCTCAAATCTATTGAAAAAGCAATTAAGGAGGAAAAAGAAAAGCCAAAAAGAGTAACTGAAAACTATTTTAAAAAGACAAAAACATGGCACAAACAAATTTTATTCTCTATCTATCGAATTGGAGAACAAGAAGTCAGCATAGAGATGTTATCTGGTTTAACAAAACAAAGCCCAACCACCCTTAAGAAAAATCTCGATTATCTTGCTAGTATAGAATTAATTTCTTTTAATGGAACCAGAATTATTATGGACCCGACGGTAGAAAAATTAGTCGGTGATTATATTAATCCAAAGTTAGAACGTGAGATACTCAAAATAGATAAAACGAAATATTTTAGACCAATTTTCTATCATGAGTCTGAAATTTCACTGTATCGTGCATTGATTGAATTATTTCCACAACATTTTATTTTTCCCAACATGAGTCTTAAGACAATTTTTGACATAGAAAAATTGAAAGATATAATAGACGGAGATCATATTAATTACCTCTTTATGGCACATGTAGACTTTGTAATCATCAACACTACTACGTATTTACCGGTATTAGCTTTTGAGAAAGATAGCGACTATAATGACACCAAGTTAGCAACAGAAAATACTAAGAAGAAGAACCTCATCTTTACTACAGGTGGCATTCCATTAATACGCCTTCGCTTTAACAGTGCGATGGATTTAGAAAGATTAAAGTCAGAGGTTCGGATGGCTACTAAAGAATTACTATCTCAGATCCAAGGAGATTCACATCTTTATGAGGTCAATTTATTCGAAGAACTAGATGTGAAAAAATTCGGAATATCGATTACCCCGGTGGATATTGAGGAAGTTAAAAGTGAGTGGGAGAAGATTGTAGGAAAAATGGTTGCAGGGCAGTCTAAAATAGCAGAGATCGACGGGGACGTATTACAAGTGCAGATAGCTACTGAACTAGTCTCTGTTATTGAATTAGGCAGGGATAATATAAGGGATAAAATATCACAGAAATTTCCTAGCCTAAGGGATATAAACTATTTATGGTATTGATAATACTTCGACAACAAAAGGCACCGGAATCGGTGTCTTTGTTGTTGAAGTAACAATGTTTAAGATTGATAAACAATATTCTAAGTCTGTATTTTGTCTAACTAGTTTACCGTTGTTGATAGGAATGCCATTTAGCCTATGGCAGAGAGATTCTGCTTACTAAAAAACAACCTACAACTTAAGTCGTAGAGCGAGACCAATATGTATTGGTCTTTTTTTGTAGTCCAAGTTCATTCAATGTACCGATGGAGTAGTTCCATTCCAATGATAGGATAAGCCAATAAAAAGAAAAGTAATAAAAGACAGGTGCTCAAGACTAGATCGGTAACCCGATGGATTATCTTATGGAACCTAGAGCTCCTTGACGAATTGAAGGGGGAGGTTATGTGCTGGAGCATCATAGAGCAGTCATTATAGGAACAGGGCCAGCGGGGTTAACCGCTGCCATTTATTTGGGCCGCGCCAATATGACGCCGCTCGTCATAGAGGGTATTCAGCCTGGGGGACAGCTGACGACAACCACGGAAGTTGATAACTTCCCGGGGTTCCCGGATGGCATATCCGGGCCAGAGCTTATGGACAATATGCGTAAGCAGGCATTCCGCTTCGGGGCTACCTTACGAGCAGGACGTGTCACTAAAGTCGATCTCTCGAAACGACCTTTTACTTTGTATCTTGAAGAAGGCGATATGATTACCGCTGACTCCATCATCATTTCCACTGGCGCAACAGCTAAAAAGCTTGGGATTCCGGGCGAGTTGGAGAACATAGGCAAAGGGGTTAGTGTTTGCGCTACTTGTGATGGATTCTTCTTTAGAAACAAGAAGATTATCGTGGTTGGCGGCGGTGATACCGCTATGGAAGAAGCACAGTTCTTAACAAGATTTGCTTCTGAAGTTCGTGTTGTTCATCGAAGAAATGAATTAAAAGCTTCGAAAATTATGCAAGATAATGCCCGAGGTAACCAAAAGGTGACTTGGAGTCTCAATCGTACCCCACTTGAAGTCGTTGCTGATACAAATGGCGTGACAGGATTGAAAGTACGAAACAATGAAACGGGCGAAGAAGAGTTGATTCAGGCGGATGGCATCTTTCTAGCTATTGGGCATGAACCGAACACGGGATTCCTAGAAGGAAAACTCCCTACCGATGAGCTTGGGTATTTGCAGGTGCAACCAGGTACCTCGCAAACAGGTATACCAGGGGTATTCGCCTGTGGTGATGTTCAAGATCGAATATACCGTCAAGCGATCACATCCGCAGGTAGTGGCTGTATGGCTGCATTGGATTGCGAAAGATTTCTTTCCGAGTCCCATGAATGATCGTACAAATAAGGAGGAATGCAATATGTCAGTTATTCATGCATCTGATGCAACATTTCATAGCGAAGTAGAATCTTATGCAGGTACTGTTCTATTGGACTTCTGGGCCCCATGGTGCGGTCCTTGCAAAATGCTATCACCAATCTTGGATGACCTCGCTGAGGAGATAGGAGATACAGCCAAAATTGTTAAAGTCAACGTCGACGAAAACGCTGAATCAACTGACAAATATGGCATCATGAGTATTCCAACAATTATCTTGTTTCAAAACGGAAAAGTAGTCAAACAACTGACTGGTTTTCAAACGAAAGAAACGCTCAAAGCTGTAATCGAACAACATAAATAATCAATAGGAGGAATTTCAAATGAAAGAAGAACGCACAGGAGTAGTTACCATAGGCCAGAATCCAATTACATTGGTTGGACCAGAACTGAAAGTGGGGGAGCAAGCTCCTAATTTCACACTCAACAAAGATGTGATGAGAGAGGTTAGCCTCTCAGATTATGACGGCAAGGTGAAATTGATTTCGGTTGTTCCGTCTTTGGACACAGGCACTTGTGATGCACAGACACGACGTTTCAATATAGAAGCAGCCAAACAGGTAGAGAATGTAGTCATTTTGACGATTTCGGTTGATCTGCCCTTTGCCCAAAGTCGTTTCTGCTCGACTGCAGGCATCGATAAACTCGAAGTGCTCTCTGATTACAAGTACCGCTCTTTTGGTCAAGCTTATGGTGTCTTGATTAAAGAACTTCAGTTAGATCATCGAGCGATCTTTGTGCTGGATACAAACAATATCATTCGATATGTGGAATATGTGCAGGAACTGACCTCACAACCGAACTACGAGGCTGCTTTAGAAGCATTGAGGAAGCTTGTGTAAAATCAATATAGAAGGATAAAGAGGGCGTTCTCCAAAGTCGAGATAGACGAGGGGGAAGCCCTTTTGTTATGAAAGTCCTTATATTCTCTAAGTCCTAATTACCTTAAAGACTTTTCACTACACTGAAATATGAATGATCGGAATGTATTACAAGAAAGTTCCCTATTTAACGTACAACTAAAGTCGTAGAGCGGGACCAGCCTTGTTGGCCTTTTTCTGTAGTCCAACTTCATTCAATGTGCTGATGGAGTAGGTTCGGGCCAATGATAGGATAAGGACATCGAAAGCGATAAACAACTCGCGAAGTCTGTACATATCAAGTACAACCCAAACTACTTTTAAGGAGCATAACGAAAATGAAAAAGATGAACACGATGTTGGCCCTGACTCTCGCACTTGGCACGGCATTTTCTGTAAATGCTGTGTTTGAAAATGGGAATATTGCAAAAGCTGAGTCTTCAGCGGAAGTTACGCAAGAAATGAATGCAACACAGAAGAAGCAGAAAATGACATTTGTACTGATTCATGGTGCTTGGGCAGACGCTAGCTACTGGAAGGAGACTGCCAAATCCCTTCGTAAAGCGGGCCATACCGTGCATACCCCAGAATATGCAGGCCATGGAGCTAATTTCGATGCCAAAGTAACCCATGAAGAGATCACAAAATCGGTGGTTGATTACATTAAAAAGAACAATCTCCATGATGTTGTCCTGGTGGGTCATAGCTTTGGCGGAACCATCATTGCTAAAGTAACCGAACAGGTTCCAAATGATATCAAACGTCTGGTCTTCCTCGATGCGTTTATTCCAAAAGACGGGGAAAGCATGATGGATCAGGTACCAGAGCATGCTCAGAAAATTTTCGAGTCTCTGCGGGACGCTTCTGGTGACAATACTATCACTCTGCCTTTCCCTGTATTTCGTGAGACCTTCGCAAACAAAGCCACGCTGGAGCAGGCAAAAGAGATCTACGCGGTTGCACCTAAAGAGCCGGCTGGGCCGATGTTTGAGAAATTGGATCTGAAAAAATTCTACAGCTTGGAAAACATTCCAAAGAGCTATGTGTACCAAACAGAGGATACCGCTCTTCCACCAGCACCATTTGCTTGGCATCCAGCACAGTCTAGTCATCTAGGCTTGTACCGCCTCATTGTTACAGAAGGTGACCATATGAGCACGGTGCATAACAAACCGGATTTGATTGCAGAAAAACTAATTGAGGCTGGCAGAGACTAATAGTCCTTTATCACGAAGATAAGCCTTACGGGGTGACCGTGCCTTATTAATGGCTACGGCCACCCCCTGCAATTTATCAAGGTTTCCGTGGAATTTTGAATCAATAAGCACCCTAAGTTACAAAGGCCGAAGGAGAATGAATAGATGAAAATGGAGGGAAGAGGATGGCTATCCGATCATTAAATCAAGAATTTGAGAAATTAGCATTTAACTTCAAAAAAAATACAGATCAACACATTCGCGAATTACAAGAAAAGGGGACAGCAAAAGGATTAAAAGTAGGCAGTATAGCAAAGGACTTTGTACTAAAAGATACTTTGGGAAAGGATATCAGTCTTTATGAAGAATTGGTCCGAGGGCCTGTTATATTGACGTTCTATAGAGGAAGCTGGTGTCCATTTTGTAATCGTCAATTAAAAGCGTATCAGGAAATCCTTCCAAAGATTCAATCTATTGGAGCTCAACTTATTGCGATAAGCCCTCAAGTGCCAGACCATTCTTTGTCTATGGAGGAAAAGGAGGGTCTTTCCTTTAAAATAGTCAGTGATCCAAAAGGTATTGTAGCAGCAAAATATAACGTACTCTATGAGGTTCCAGAATATATTAAAGAATTGTATCTGCAGGCCAATATTGACCTAAAAGAATACAATGGGACAGATCATTGGATACTCCCTGTTCCAGCGACATTCATGATAGATGAGAGTGGAATCGTTCGTTTTGCCCACTCCGATCCGGATTATACAAAAAGGTTAGAGCCTGCAGATTTGATTTGGGGACTTCAATCGTTGTAAGTAACACACGCTATTCTACTTATATTGGGAAATTGAAATTTTTAAGACAATGAGTTAGTCACCATAAGAATGGATATGCGGGAGGAAATATTGCCGATCCATTTTTTTGTCGTGTTTTCAGGACATATAAATGGTATAGATAAATGGAGGAATTAGATATGAAAGTTAATAATATTCCCTCAAAATACACAAGCAGTATTACTAATTTGCGTCAAACAAAGACAATTAAGCAACTAGAAGTTCGTGCAAATGAACTAAATACGAGAATGGAACTGTTGAAAAGCAGCTCAGTAACCGGACGACAAAAAGATAAGATGGTTGCCAAAATGGCAAGGGAAAAAAGCGATATCGATAAGCAACTGTCCGTTTGGAAGAAAAAATATGGAATCGATCAAGAAGGAGATAATACATTCGAGGCGTTAGATCATTCTCTTCGTAAGGTAGAAAATGAAATACAAGAAGTTAAGAAGCGGAGTATGAATTATAGACAAAAAGCAATGATCCTTATGGATTTATTTGAAGAACGGACCGCAATTAAGCAAAAGCTGAGAGAACTTCCAAGAAGAAAATAAGAAGCCAGTTTACACTATTTTTGAAAGTCCCAGATAAAAAGGAATGGCTCCTTTCCATGTTAGGATGCATGTCAAATAATAAGAGCAGTAAGGTATTATATTCAAAAAGAGGATGTAATAATAGATGAACGTCCGAATGCCCATATTCGGGCGTTTTTTGTTTCAAGAATGAGAATAACAAAAGCTTAATTATCAATGTACCCCATCAATACCAAGGTATCTATGCATATTCAGATCGTTATGGGAAATACTTGGAAAAAGCGTGTGAAAGAGGAAGTATTTATATGAAAACAGACACTAATCCTTTTGTGAGTCAGCTCATTGATATGTTAGGTAATCCTCCAGATTTAGTAGTGAGTACAATTCAAGTATCCACTAAGGATTATGTGTGTTGTGTTTTTATTGAAACCACAGTCGATAAAAATAAAATTGAACTGGGAGTTCTTCAATTCTTATCCGAAGAAATTAGAAATATCGAGTGGGAATCATCTAATGAATTTATTAAGGTGTTACAACACCGCATTCCAATTAGTGCAATTTCAGTAACTTCAGAGTTGCAAAATTGTGTCCAAAGTTTACTGAAGGGAGTATGTTTACTTGTTAGTTCTAATACAAGCCAAGTAATTCTTCTAGACGTATCAAAGACTCATCACCGAAATGTTTCAGAGCCCTTGATGGAATCAACTGTACTTGGACCTCAGGAAGGTTTTACAGAGAGCATCGAGGTTAACTTGTCACTCCTAAGAAAACGAATTAAGAGTATTCATTTTCGAATTGAGCAGGTTTTTATCGGAGAACAGACAGAAACAAAAGTCTGCTTATTGTATATGGCAAACCTAGCTAATAGGGACGTAGTTGATGAATTTAGAAAGCGAATTAACTCGATCAATGTCGATAGCGTCTTAGATACTTCTTATGTGGAAGAGTGGATTCAGGATAAAACAATTACTCCGTTTTCTACTCTTTTACGAACAGAACGACCTGATATTGTAGCTTCGCACCTATTAGAGGGACGAGTTAGCATTATCGTTGACGGAACACCGGATGGACTGATTGGTCCCGTTACTTTATTTCAATTTTTTAGTGCCCCTGAAGATTACTATCAAAGGGCAGATATTGCCACTCTTCTTCGATGGCTAAGAATTTTTTCCTTTATGTTATCTATTTTTGTGCCTGCTCTCTACATAGCAATTGTCTCTTATCATCAAGAACTTCTTCCACATTCATTATTAATTAGTCTTTCTGCTCAGCGAGAAGGGGTTCCTTTTCCAGCTTTTCTTGAAGCAATGCTCATGATGATTACATTTGAAGTGCTGCGCGAAGCAGGTCTGCGTATGCCCCGAATAGCAGGACAAGCAATTTCAATTGTCGGTGCTCTCGTTTTAGGCGATGCAGCAGTTTCGGCAGGGTTAGTTTCGGCGGCGATGGTCATTGTTGTTGCAATTACTGCCATCTCTAATTTTGTGGCACCATCTTTTAACTTCGGTATTGCACAGAGATTACTTCAATTTTTTTACATGATACTAGCAGGTTTTATGGGATTGTTCGGTGTATTATGCGGGGTACTATTTACGGTGGTACATCTAGCTGCGATGAAATCTTTTGGAGTGCCATATCTCTCCCCAATTGCACCTATCATTCTTAAGGATTGGAAAGATATCTTAGTTAGAGTACCTAGGCCTTGGATGAAAACCTATCCTGAAATGAATCAAGTGCAGAAAAAAAGACGGTGAGGTTGTATGCGATCAATAACCAAACAAATCATCTTGATTGGTGTATGTTCCTGTTTCTTAACTGGATGCTGGGATAAGGTAGAGATTAATCAATTGGCAGTGGGAGAGCTTGTAGGAGGAGATATTGATCCACAAACACAAGACCAGATCGCCTACTTCCACATTGTTAATCCGGAGGCTGTTGCTCACCAAAAGGGTTCCGGAATCAAGGCACCCTATTATTCGTATAGAGTTCAAGCACCCAGTATAGCAGCGTTAGGTATGGAAGCTGCTAAAATATTGCCTCGGAGACTCTTTCCTGATCATTATCAGTCTCAAATAATTACGGAACGATACGCCAAGCGGGGCTTGCAGCCGTTTATTAACTTTTTTGAAAGGCAGTATGACAGGAGGACCAACCTATACTTATTCATTACTGATTCTCCACTTGAAGACATTATGATGACTTATATACCTTTAGAGAGGCTATCGGGACGTTCATTACGATCTTTGATTGAGATCGAGTCTGAAACAACGGGAAGAGTAAGTAAGAAGTCTCGTGTAAAGGATTTAGTTGAAAACATGGAGTCTTCCATTTTGACAGTATTACCAATGTTAAGCGTTAGTGGATCACGGCCAACGCCATCTACAGACCGATATGATCAAATAAGTGGTAACCAAGGCAACTTAAAGTTGACTGGAGGGGCCGTTTTTAAACATGACAAGATGATCGGAAAAATGAAGTTAAACGAGATGGCCTATTACAACTTATTGAGAAAGGAATGTGAGGTGTTATTTGAATCCATGGTGGTAAATGGGCGCATAGTCGACGTGCGTACAGCAAAACCCAAGGTTGAAGAACGATTGTTTATCGTCGCTGGCAAACCCGTTTGGAAAGTAAACATTAAGGCCGGTTTGTCTATTCTCCATAATGAACAATCGAAGGAATTAACCTTAGAAAATTTAAATGAGATTAGAGATGTCTTTAATCAACAGGTATTAAAAAAAGCAGATGGCTTATTTCACTCAGCAATAATAAGAGGATGGGATTTATTCGGATTAGAAGATCGAATCAAGTATAAAACTGGGAGTGATTGGGAAAATATACAAAAACGGAAGGGTGGGTGGAAGGCTACGAAGCTCGAACTGTCAGTAGATAGCAAGGTTATCGATATTGGTGAGATCATCAATCCTTATAAAGGGGGAAAATGATGGAACGGGCCCAAATAAGCGCATGGCAGTTCTTTGTCTTGGTATTCGGCTATTTGCTGGGAACATCCTTTTTTTTTCGCCCCGGTGGTCTTATTGTCATCGCGAAGCAAGATGCCTGGATTGTTCCATTATGGGCAGGCGTAGCTGGTATTCTTATGTCCTTGCTTTGGATGCATTTAGCTGATTATTATCCAGGGCTTTCCATTGTACAGATTTGTACTCAGGCAGGAGGAAGGGTGATTGGAGGAGTAATGGCTTTGATGTACATAGGGTACTTTGTGCATCTGTCCTCTTTAATCACTCGGAATCTGGGGGATTTTATGAGTCTGACTCTTATGCCTCGCACACCATTGACTGTGTTCCATCTCATGCTGCTCATTGTTACCGTTTATGCTGTTATTAAGGGAGTTGAGGCGATAGCACGAACAACAGAGGTAATGTTCCCTATCGTAACTTTGACGTTTATGCTTATTTTTCTCCTTGCACTTCCGGAATGGAACTGGAATCGCTTTCAGGGAATGTTCCAATTTGATGTATGGTCGACGATGAAAGAGAGTAGATCTATTTTTGGATTTCCATATATGGAGGCAATCACCTTAATGATGCTGTTTCCATATATACAAAGGCAGAGAAAAGGTGTTTTTTTACTAGGCATAATAGTTACTACTTTATTATTAAGTCTCATTACATTTTTTATGATCGGGGTACTAGGGGTAACTCGCGCCTCGCATACTACATATCCTTTATTTTTGATTGTGCAAGAAATTCAGATCGGTACTTTTATCGAGCATCTAGACTCAACAATTGCACTCATTCTAGTTATTGCGATTTTTATTAAGCTAACAGTTGCTTACTATTCAGCAGTAATAGGTCTAAGCCAACTATTTCAGTTAAGAGATAGGTCATGGTTGGCGTTTTCCCTAATCTTTCTAGTTGCTGGTCTTGCATTAGGATTTGATAACATCTTACAAAATATAACTTTTGCAAGAGAATATTACTTTGAATACATGTTGCTGTTTGCGATTATTTTCCCTGTAATCCTTCTGGTTATTACTCGATTGAAGCAGATAATAGGGAACACGAAGAGGGGCTCTGAATCGTGATCTGGTTTTTTATTTTTTTATTTGTTATCTTTACTTTCGCTATTATAGTAATGGCGCAAAAGCGAAAAAGTCCAATGGAGTTTCGGATCTTGATCATCGTTATGCTTCTTGGGTTTGCCGATTGGATTAGTATTTTAATGGGACAACCGTTCAATTTGAATTATTGGATAGCAACATTAATAGATAGGATAGTAAAATAAACAATTTAAGGTATCGAGTTCCATTACCTGTGTGATGATTTTATAAATCGAGATCTATGCACACTGTGAACTTTAAAGAACGCTATTCGACGTTTTGGACGGTACCTTTTTAAAGGCATATCTAGATTCTCCTACAACTTAAGTTGTAGACCAAGACCAACAGCTGTTGGTCTTTTTTTGTAGTCAATGTTCATTCAAAGTGCTGATGGAGCGAATTCGTTCTAGTGATAAGTTAATTACATAGAAAAGATAACGAGAGAATAATTCCGAATAATGGAGGTATTACTTTGAAAATTACTGCAGCTGTCATCCATCAAAAAGAAGAAGCATTCAAAATAGAGCAGATCGAAATTACCGAACCTCAAGCAAACGAAGTACTGATCAGAGTCGTTGCCACTGGCGTTTGCCATACTGATGCAGTAGCTAGAGATCAAGGACTTGCACCGTTTCCAGTGGTGCTAGGGCATGAAGGTGCTGGCATTGTCGAAAAAGTAGGCGTTGGGGTAAAGCATGTGGAGCCAGGTGATCATGTCGTCATCTCCTATGCTTCATGCGGTCACTGCGAAAATTGCCTTACTGGTCATCCATCAACATGCGTCGAATTTAATCAATTGAATTTTGGTGGTGAAATGGAGGACGGATCACATCGTTTGCATCAACATGAGCACGAGTTATCCACTTTCTTTGGTCAATCCTCTTTTGCTACTTATGCAATTGCAAATGAGCGCAATGTGGTAAAGGTAGACAAAGATGTGGATTTGGCTCTGTTAGGACCACTGGGCTGCGGCATTCAAACAGGCAGCGGGACTGTTTTAAATAAATTGCGTCCATCATTTGGGAGTTCTATTGCCGTTTATGGCTGCGGAGCTGTTGGACTGAGTGCGATCATGGCGGCTAAGATCGCAGGTTGCAAAGAGATTATTGCGATTGATGTCCATGACAGTCGATTGGAACTTGCAAAAGAACTAGGAGCAACATTGACTTTGAACGGAAAGAATGTCGATGTAGTGAAAGAGATTAAAGCAGCTACAGGTGGAGGAGCAAATTATGCAGTTGAAACGACTGGAGTGCCACCTGTAGTACGCCAATCTCTTCAAGCTCTACGTCCACTCGGTATTTCTGCAATTGTCGGGATTACCCCGGAAATGAGCATTGATGTACACAATGACATTATGGTAGAGGGGAAAACGATGATTGGGGTGATCGAAGGAGACGCCGTACCACAACTGTTCATTCCGCAACTCGTGGAGTATTACAAAAGAGGCATGTTTCCGTTTGACAAGCTCGTGAAGTTCTACGATTTTCATGATATTAACAAGGCATTCGAAGATTCTAAAGCAGGTATTACGATTAAGCCTGTACTTAAGATCAGTGAAATCACGAATTAAAAACCTGATTTCACAGTAAGCCTCACCGAGTCATCCTGTGTAACAATGGCCATCTGCATAACACGCGGTTATCTGAAGCCCAGATGTGGTGGTATTTAGTAACGACTGAAGGTTGAACTCATCTGCAGAAACCGTCAATGGGTTGACTTGAATTAATGCATAACATTTGTAAGAAAGTCGAGTAAAGAGTGACAGGCGTCTATATTAAATACAGCCGCCCAATGCTTAGGTTAATCCTAAGATAGGGAGGCTGTTTTTAAGTCACAATTGTTTTATCGATTCTTCCTTCCATCTATCTATATTGTCACTGGATAAAATCTACTAACCAGTGAGTAAACGATAAAAAACATCCAAAGTGGGGAGTCACTACTATGCACATTTCTGCATCTGTCACCCGCCGTAAAGGAGAAGTATTCACATAGAACAGCTTAACATCAACAAACTCAAAGCAAACGAAGTGTTAATCCGAATAGTGGCTACTGGCGTATGCTATACCGATTCCGTAGCCACAAAACTAGGTCTTACACCGTTTCTATTGGTACTCGGACATCAAATCGCTGGAATTGTTGAGAAAGTAGGTGCATTGGTAGAGGAGATCGAACAAGGAGATCATGTCGTCATCTTCTATACTTCATGTGGCTACTGTCAAAATTGCCGTGCTGGCCACCCTTCAATATGTATGGATTATAATCTACTGAATATTGATGGGGGGAATTGGGGCCAAGGGAAAAAGATGCATGAGGTAATCGAAGGTGATGGAGTGCAGCGGCGGTTCATACCTCAATTTGTGGAGTATTTCAAAAAAGACCTGTTTCCGTTTGATAAACTAGCAGAGCTTTATGATTTTCAAGAAATCAATCAGACTTCCGGAGATTCCAATACTGTACCCACGATGAAACTAGTACTTATGAACAGAGAAACAACGAAATAATGAATCTGTTTACAAGGCGAGTGGGTCAATAATTGCCCATTGTGATGCTGACCTTGCAAACAACGTATTCTATTGCAGTAAGCACCAGCCAGTCACCCAAACAATAGCTTTTGATTCGGAGCGGGGAGTTGTGGGCTATTGGTGTATTTCTGCATGGTCTTTTACGCCAGTTTAATAACGAAGATAAGACTGAGTTATTAAGTTCTAAGCAACAAGTTGAGACTAAAAAAGTAGGTGTTTCCTAATATGAAAACGCGTAGATGGTTGAGAAGATTTACCTTCTTGAGCATGTATGGAATGCTTCTGATATTAATTATGGGGGCTCTGGTCACCAAAACTGAGTCGGGGCGAGGCTGTGGAGATGATTGGCCTTTATGTAATGGAAAATTCGTTCCGGCTTACACGATCGAATCTTTCATTGAATACAGTCATCGTTTCGTATCAGGTGTTGTAGGTATAATCTTACTCACTACGCTGATCCTAGTCTTCCGGTATAGTGGGCGAAAAGACGCAAAATGGTTTGTAAGTTTGGCGATGTTCTGTACTATTCTTCAGGCCATTTTGGGAGCAATGGCGGTTATTTGGCCGCAGTCCTCGGCTGTTCTGGCCCTTCATTTTGGAATATCCTTGGTTACTTTTGCCTTAACGTTACTGCTTTCCATGATATATATGCGATTCGGGCTGAAACTATCGGAAACAAGACCATATTTATCAAGGCGAGTCAAATGGGCTATTTGGCTCATCACAGTTTATAGCTATGGAGTTGTCTATTTAGGTGCTTTCGTTCGACATTCAAATTCGGGTGGCGGATGTACAGACTGGCCATTGTGTAATGGACAAGTCATTCCTGAGCTATCCGGAGCTACACTCATCGTGTTCATCCATCGATTTGGTGCGATTTTGATGATGTTATTTGTACTTTGGCTCTTTTTCACCATTAGAAAGAAAGTGGGGAAAAGGGACAATTTATATCAAGCGGGTAAATGGATGTTGATCTATGCTTTACTGCAAATAGTTAGTGGCGGTTTTATGACCTTGATGATGGGACAGGACTGGTATTTGCTTGCAAGCATGTTGCACACCATACTCATCTCTTGTTTATTTGGAATCTTATGCTACTTGTGTGTTCTTACTCTGCCGGGAAGGAAAAAAGCCACTAAGTAATGGCATTCTTGAACTTTCTAATAAGTGTGGGTGCTTAGGAGAACTGGAGCATTAGAGGACGGTCATATTTAGTAGTGAAACGTATTCGATCATAGAAGAACGATTCTACAACTTTAGACGAGATAAAGACCAACGTCTGTTGGTCTTATCGTGTTGGTCAAGTTCATTTGATATACCAATGAGTAACTCCGCTCTGATGATAGGAAAAGACACAGTGAAAATAGCAAGATGAATAACTAAAGGTATATCAACTAGTGAAGTCAACTACACATTTGAAAGTAAGGAACCATGTAGTAAAGCAAATATAAGAAATATAAGAAATAAAAGTGAAGGAAGAGTACAGCATGGACAACGATAGATTATTATGGAGTCGGAATTTCGTAACGATTAGTTTAAGTAATTTTTTTCTATTTATGACCTTCTATATTTTAGCTGTAACTCTGCCGCAATTCGTATTGGAAGAGCTGCAAGGAAGTACAGAAGGCATCGGACTTGTCACCACTTTTTTTATTATCGCATCGGTTATTGCTAGGCCATTAACCGGGAAGTGGCTGAACGAAATAAACAAACGAACTTTAGTGATAATTTCTTTACTCGTCTTTGCGGTTTGTAGTTTGTTGTATGTGTTCATCGAGAATTACACAGTCCTATTAATTGTGCGATTTGTTCATGGTTTTGCTTATGGAATTGCGGCAACGTCTACTTCCGCCATTTGTTTGGACATAATCCCTAAACATCGGAAAGGAGAGGGGGTAGGGTATTTTAGCTTGTTTATGAGCCTTGCGATGGTAATAGGACCGTTTGTAGGTTTATGGATCACAACGCACGTTAGCTATCGTGTTATGTTCATTACGGTCACTGTATTTTCTCTATTGGCTTTTTTGTGTGGGATGGTCACGAGGTCCCCAAAACACGATGAACGATCAACACCTAATGAACTTGAAAAAGGGATCAGACGTTACTTTGAGACAGCAGCACTTCCTATAGCGATGGCAGGATTTATACTTGCTTTCTCTTATGGTGCGTTATCTACATTTATCTCCGTATACGCTAAATCACTTGAGTTGGAAGGGGTTGCAAGTTACTTTTTTATCGTTTTCGCTGCGATGATCCTTGTATCTCGCCCTTTTACTGGGAGATTATACGATCAAAAAGGAGCAAATGTCCTTGTTTATCCAGGTATGATCCTTTTTATTATCGGAATGATTGGTTTAAGCCAAGCTTTCTCTGCACCAGTTTTTCTTATTGCAGGAGGGATTATTGGTCTTGGTTTCGGAGTACTATTTCCTAGCTTTCAAACGATTGCGATACAAGCTTCAGCTACCCATCGCAGTGGACTTGCAACCAGTACGTATTTCGTGTTTTTTGACCTTGGCTATGGAATCGGCTCCTATTTACTCGGAATTCTTGGGGCAATGACTAGTTATCATACCATGTACCTGATTGGTGGAATTATAGAGATTTTAGCCCTTGTGATCTATTATCTCTTCCATCATCGGAAACAAAAGAAAATGATTAAAATGGATCACTATATAAATTAACAGGGTGTATTTTTAGAGTTATTTGAGGGAGTGTTAAGAATGGCACCTATTAAATCTCAGATTGCAAAAGGTCTGATCACTCTAGCTATCACAGCAGTAATTCCCTTTACATTCGCAAACAGCAGTTTTGCGTGTGGCGAATTATCATTTAAAGATGGACAGTACTCGCAAGTTACCAGTATTAGTTCCGTCAAATACCAAGAAGGAACAGGAAGGTTCTTCTTTATTACAAAAGGGGAAAACAATTTCTGGGTTCTCGATATCAAGGAAGAAGCATTTACCAAGAAGAGGATGGATTATTACAACAAAATGTATACTGGCCAAAAATTACGTATTAATTTCAAAGTCTCTAAAAATGACATTGGTGAAATCACTTATCAACTTTTAAAGTAATGAACCATTCTTGTCTTAGTTTTACTAGTAAATTTATTGATTTAAATTGGGTTAGGGGAAAGTACGATGAAAAAAGTGTTTGTCTCATTACTTGCAGTACTTTCTATTACAGGAGCATGTAGTAACCATGAGGATGCAGCTGCCCCAAAGGATCGGAAAAACGGTGAAGCTGTTAAAGTAGAAGTAATTGATAAGGAGCTTAAAGTTCAATTTGGAGCCCTTGGCGAGGTGCCAGTGCCAGAGGATAATCCGATGACAGAAGGAAAAATAGAATTAGGGAAAATGCTTTATTTTGACCCGCGTTTATCAGGTAATAATGTCCAAAGTTGTATTTCCTGTCATGCTCCTGGAGCCGGTTTTGGAGATGGGATGGAGAAATTTATCGGCTTTGAAGGCGTTCATGGTTCTAGAAATAGTCAAACAATTATTAACGCGGGGTATTATGAGGAGTATTTCTGGGATGGTCGAGCAAAAAGCTTAGAGGAGCAGGCTTTGGGTCCAATTCAGTCTAAAGTTGAAATGAATCAAAACATAGATGAATTGGTGATGGAGTTAAATAATGTTCCGACCTACGTTGAGGAATTTAATAAAGTGTTTAATGATAAAATATCCGCGGACAATATAGCAAAAGCAATAGCGACATTTGAAAGGACAATCGTAATAACTGATACAGCGTTTGACCGTTATCTTCAAGGGGAAGAGAATGCTATCAGTTTAGAGGCTAGGGATGGAATGCGGCTTTTCGCTGGAAAAGCAGGCTGTATTTCCTGCCATGCAGGACCGCTTTTATCTGATAGTAGATTTCATAACTTAGGCATAAATGGTGATGAGGGACGTTTTACAGTGTCAGGCAATGAAGCGGACAAAGGAAGGTTCAGAACGCCGGCGTTAAGAGGTGTTGCCCATACAGCCCCATTTATGCACGATGGCAGCATGGAGACATTAAAGGATGTTGTCCAGTTTTATAATGTTGGCGGAGGGAGTCATTCAAATAAAAGTAAGTTAATGAAACGACTACATTTAACAGATCGTGAAGTGGATGCACTCGTAGCCTTTTTAGAAAGCTTAGGTGGGGAGCCACCACAAGTAGAGGCACCTAAAGACCTTAAGTACTTGAATTAAAAGATAGACGGTTACCACCGATGGTAACCGTTTTTCAATATTGAAAGAACTCTTCGTACATAAAACAGATATCTTTCTAAGTCTTAAGTTGTAGATATAGCACAGCAAGTTGGTCTTTTGTTGTAGCGCATGATCATTCAAAGTGCCGATGGAGTAAGTTTGTTCTAGTGATAAGTTTATGGTTATAGATAAGCGAATTTAATTTCAAAGATGGTGTTCGCTTTTCCGTTGTGGAAAATGAAATGCCTGTGGGATTACATAAAAACTTCGACGGGGAGGGAGGGCTACCACAAGTAGGAGGTATTGGTGGTAGTCGAGTTTTTTATGAGTATGAATAAGCGAGTATCGACACGCGATCATATCCTTTTGTTACTAAAAACTAATGGTCAAATGAGCACAAAACAGCTGCAACAGAAGCTTGGGTTGTCGAAAATGGCTGTTCACAGACAGATGATTAATTTAGAAAGGGATGGGTTCGTTCAATACATACTCGGACGTCATCAACTAGGCAGACCCATGCACTATTATTCGTTGACACAGGTTGGACAGAAGCAGTTTCCTAGTGATGATGGAAAATTAGCAGTGGAGTTACTAATTCATTTCATGATCGATGAAGGTGAAGAGAGGCTCAAAGCCTATTTTACAAGACAACAAGCTCGCTTTATTGATAAAAACATAACAAATATGCAGGGAAAAGAACTGCCCAAAAGAATAGCTGAGCTTGCTCGTATTCAGGAAAACAATGGCTTCATGGCGGAATGGGAACAGCAGGATAAAGAAATATATATTATTAAACAGCATAATTGTCCGTACTTACAAATTGCTAATCGCTTCGATATCTTGTGTGAAACTGAACTCAATGGCTATCGGGCTTTACTGAAAGCTGATGTGGAACGAACAGAATGCGTGGCAAGAGGTTCTGGACATTGCATTTATGTTGTTCGTCCTGCTCAGGAGTTGACCGAATGAGGGCAGTGAGAATAAGTCATAATATTGGGACCACGAACCAGTGGAATTATCAGTCGCTACAAGTATGAGAAAATCAAGCCGGTACTGCTGAAGGTGATATCTGGAGGCCTTATTTATTTTCTGGAAAAACGATGTCGATGGTAAAGTCGTTTTGTCAGTTTAAAAAAGCTTGTTGGACTTTCTAATAACCATACTCTGGTCAAGAGGGTAGACAAGTCACTTTATATTTGAATTGGTGTCACCATCTTGTAAGTTTATTGATTGAACCAAAAACTTGCCGAAAGTTCTTTTTTGAACCAAAAGCTTGCCTAAAGAACATATAATTAAGATCTTTTCATCAATGGAAAGCTAAAGGTTGTAAAGAATGACGTATTTATCTAATGAATTATTCTAGCAAAACACTATAAGATAGCGCTTTGGCAAGCTTTTGGTTCAAACACTGGCAAACTTATGATTCAAGTCACAGATGAGGGTGGTTTTTTTGTTTACAGGGATTCATTAAGTGTAAGAAAAAATGAAATTCGATTAGGTCGTTTATTACAAAATATTAGAGTGATAATTATTTATTTAACAAAGATTCAGCGTAACTTCCTTTTGTTTTCCTGTATAATTTTAGGTGGGTGTATAATGCTGATTATCCTAGAGTATCAACACAGTTACAGCAATTCAAATATGAGACATTAAGGGATTTTAGTAGAAGATTACAATAAGTATAAAAGATTTAATTACGGACTTTTTAGAAAAAAATTTTATAAGCTTGCAACGGATAAATTGTTCGATCGATATGCGGGATCGCCATGGAGAAAGGTAATCATTAATACTGCTAATAATTCAAATTTGATCCTAATGTTTAACTCTATTGAGGAGATGGAGTTTCATTCAATAAATGAGTAGAAAGAGATGGTTTCAATGCAACAACAATTAATAACTTGGATTCAAGCAATTTTTAGTGGGATAGGCGTGTTCCTGTTAAGTGGGTTATTTAAACAGGGGATCGGCCCTTTAGCTTTTTTCATGGCATCAAGAGAAGAAAACCTATTTATCGGAAAAACTTTACGTTTTATTCAAAGAATAGTGAGGGAAATAATACTAGTTGGAATTTCACTTGTATACTTTACTGGAATGTTTAATGTAGATATAAAAAAACAACCAATTTTAAAGGAGTTTCCTTATGTATCAGACATATTTTACCGAGTAATCTTTTCAATACCAACGTATGTAGTGTTGGTGGTATGTTTAAGTTTGTTTTTGTTTTTTATTTTCAATACAAAATTTAGAAATACAATATTCAAAAAGTCTAAGCCAGAAAAGAGACAAGGTAAGAAGAAAGAGAGCGCTTATTTTAAAGGAACTTTTCTAGTTATAAGTGTATATATTGGATTGGTTTCTATTCTGTGTGGCCAGTTGTTAAATTTATTGTTAATAGCGTATATTGGGGGGAATCATATAGATCTTAACATTCTTCACATTATTCGCTAATGTGAATGCATACCCGCTCTTTTTACTAGTTGGTGTAGTGTATAGAATATTACTTATTCCTATATTCAAAGTCTATTCATTAATTGTCCAAATTAAAACACTAGCAACTATTACATTAGTAAATAACGAAAAGCTAGAAAATAAATTAATTCTTAGACCGAGTATTGATGGGTGTATCCTAATAGCAGAACATGAGTATAGTGATGAGAGAATAATGTTGCCGAAGCGTAACATTTTATATACTGAATTTAGAAATATCAGGATTGTATTTGGTGAAGAAATAGTGAGTAAAAAGAATAAAAATTCCAACGTCATTCTTCTAAACGATACCATATGAAGTTTATTGTCTCTAATTTTATTTAGTGAATTTAGCCAGATAATTTAAATACCTAATAACCAGTGAGACGCTACCATTCCATCGCCCATGTGGCATGACTAGCGCTCAACTTTAGTGGGATACGCCGGAGGCTCCCGCCTGGAGCCGAAGGAAGAAGATGAATCAGGCTAGGTAACGGGTTTGTAGTCACTCCGCTCGGAGATGCTCATGTACGCTGTTTTCGGACGGGGGTTCGAATCCCTTCGCCTCTATACATACCCACATTTTTAGAGAGTATATAACTTCTGCCGCTTGCCGGATTAAGTATATGCTCTTTTGGCGCTCCTTAAAATAATGATAGGAAATAATGAGTGTTTTTTGGGGGGATCTGGAGGGTATTGAGGAAGTATGTCGAAACTACAAGTGGAAAATAGGACATTTGTAATGGGGTTGATACAAAATGATACATTTTGGAGGTTCCCGTTGGTGTAGATGGGATTTACATATTCATACTCCAGAATCAATTCTTAATATGCAATTTAGTTTCGAGAATAGCGAAGATTGTAAGAGATATAATAATAATATTTGGGATAAATACATTGACGAATTAGAAGCAAAAGGCGAAAAAGAGAATATTTCTGTAGTTGGAATTACTGATTACTGTTCCGTCGATGGATATGAAAAAATTATAGATTATAAACAAAGAGGCAGAGTACAAAATTTTGACTTAATACTTGCTAATGTTGAGTTTAGAATATTACCAGTAACCTCAAAAGATAAAGCGATCAATTTACATTGTATATTTTCGGATGAACTAACTGTTGCGGAGATAAAAAGGTTTCTAAATGAACTAAACTATGATTATCGAAATAGAAAGTATAAATGTAACAAAGAGGAACTAATTGAGTTAGGTAGGGCGTATAATCCGGATATAACAAGTGATAAAGAATGCTATAAAGAGGGAGTAAATCAATTTAAAGTTGATGTAGAGAATCTAAAAGAAGTAATAAACAAGGATGAACGATATAAAGAGAAGGTTTTTATTGTAATCAGTAATAATTCCCAGGATGGAGCTTCTGGTCTTCGAGATAATTCAACTGGTTCAACTCGACAAGAATTGTATAGAAATGCAGACTTTATTTTTTCAGGAAACGAAAAGTGCAGAAATTACTTTCTAGGGAAAAGTTCTGATACCATTGAAAATATCATAAGAAAATGTGGTTCATTAAAAGCTTGTATCCACGGATCAGATGCGCATGATTTTGAAAAGTTATTCAATCCAGATATGGACAGATTTTGTTGGATCAAAGCAGAACCCACTTTTAATGGGCTCAGACAGATATTGTTTGAACCTGAATCACGAGTGAAAATTCAAAAAGAAGAGCCTGAGGCTCAAAAAAATATTTATTCTATAAAGAGAATTAGCATACCATCGACAAATATTAATCAGGAACTATCTATAAGAAATGTAGAATTACAGCTAAATAAAAACCTTGTTGCGATAATTGGTGGAAAAGGCTCAGGAAAAACCGCAATAATAGATATCATTGCTAACTGTTATCAAGAACACGATAGGAGTAGACAGTACAACAATAAAGGTAAGGCAACAAAAAACAACGAAGATAAAAACTCGTTTGTACAAAGAATTGAAAAAGAATGTCCAAATTTGGAAGTTGAACTCGAGTATATTGATAAACACTCAACCTTTAATAAAAAGATAACGGATAATATTTTCTTCCAACATGGTGTAATCCGCTATTTGCCACAAGGTAAAATTGAAGAGGTTGCGGGTAATACAGAATTACTGCATAAAATAATCCAGCAGTTAATTTTCACCAACATACAAGGAAAAAACAATAACGAGTATACAGCATATAAAAATAATGAGGAAAAAATAGTGGATATTAATAATGGAATTATTAGTATCTTAGGGGAAATTAGAGTTTTATTAAAGGAATCTTCTTCAGAAATTTTATTAGAGCATGAAAGGCAATTAGAAATTAAAAAAGGGGAATTGAAAGACAAAGAAACAAAGTTAACTATATTTAGTGGTCAGCTTTCTGAGGAAGAAGAAAAGGTAGCAACAGAAGCAACTGAAAAGTTAAAAGACTTTGATATGGAATATGAAAATACGATAGATTATGCTGAAAAATGTTTCAGTACTTTAGAACATATTAAAGAATGGGAAAACTTGATTAATGCTGAAATCTGTGAATTAAATCAGGCATACTTTGATTCAAATTTAAAACAGATCCCAAATATAGAGTTTAGTAATCTCATAGAGTTGATAAATTATAATTTAAGTTATGCTTCAATGAGGAAGGAGTACTTTAATGAAGAAAAAATTAAATATTCTGAGGTCATAAAACAGTTTAGTGGAAAGCAGAGCGAGAGAGCAAGTCTGTTGAAGGACAGAGATAATATTAAAAAAGCTATTCATGAGATAGAGGAAAAAATATCAGAGTTACATAGGAAGAAAAGAGAATATATTTCAAAAGTTAAAGAATTATTTGCGAAATATGAAGAACTAATGCTTTACTACAAAAGTCAAAAAAACTCGTATGATAGAATAATTGAATTATTCAAATCCATCGATACAGAAATTCTTAGCAGCATTTCTTTTAAAGCTGAAGTATATTTTAATGAAAACTTATTTATAGAACTATCTGAGGATGTATTCGATGGTCGAAAGATACCAGATGACTTCCTTGAAAAAACAATTAAAAGTATTAAAGATTTCCTAGATGATGGGGATTCTTTTAATTATTATCAAGATAAAAAAACAAAAGAGTATCTTAGAAGAAATAAGGATTTACCTGACTATTACAGATGGTTAACACAGGATTATTTCCGTCTAGATACTAAAGTTTACTTTAATGGGACAGAACTATCGAAATTAAGCGTAGGTCAAAAAGGGGCAGTTATTTTAAAGTTGTATTTGGCAGATGGAGACTACCCAATTATACTTGATCAGCCAGAAGATAATTTAGATAATAGATTTATTTCTAACGAATTAATAGCAGCTTTTCGTAAAGCAAAAGAGAAGAGACAAATTATTATAGCGACACACAATGCAAACCTTGTCGTTAATGCAGATGCTGAACAGATTGTTGTTGCGGATTTTATTAATAACAGTATAGCGTATACCTCAGGGTCAATTGAAAACAATCACATAAGGAAGGAAGTAGCTAGTTTGCTTGAAGGTGGAGAAGAGGCATTTAAACAAAGGGAGAACAAATATGGGTTTCAATAAAGTCAATAGAACTAATATATCTTGGATTTGAGTGACTACGACCCGACTCCACCAAATACATAAATGGAAGCCACATGATTTGGGTGGCTTCCATTTATGTATTTATAGGGAATTGCTCTCTATATTGCAGTTTGATATAGCAAGCGTTTTAGTGATCCAGTCCAAGTATATTGAACTAAACCTAATGCTATTCAAGTCTCGCTGGGCGCATTGATGTGAGAAACTTTGCACAGCTATGAGAAGCGTTCCATAAACCCCACTAAAGACTCCTCGCCCAATTTTTGAGTGCAGGTTCTCTCTCTTATGCTAAACTAAAAGAATAATCCCAAATCAAAGGAGCACCACCATGTCTTCCACTCTACGCAACCTACTAACCATGCTCCTCCTCGGAGCCGCAGGTGGCATCACAATCTCCTTCCTAGACATAGAACCTACCCCAATCGTATGGATCACTTTTTTCATAATCGCTTTCGTCCTTCTCATGGGCAAAGACCTGTACATTTTTAAATTCACCACCAATATGAATACAGTTGAAAGCTACGTCAAACATTCAAAACAACCTTACTACCGTTTTTTGTACGCCTATCTACACGACAACGAGGCGGAAGCCGAGAAAGAACTAGCAAAAATCACATCCGATAAACTTCGCGCCTACATCACCATAGTGGTAGAACTCCATCGCGGCAACTACGATCTGGTAGAAAAAGCACTCGGCAAGATTAATTCAATCGAGCATCGACACTATTACTCCGCACATTTAGCACTACTAAAAAACAACCAAGATGCCTACATCCAACACCGCTCCTCGATCAAAAGCCGTATCTACCAGTTGTTACTTAATGCTGAAGTGGCCTATCATCAAGGAAACATGGCAGAAGCAGAACAATACGGTCAACTAGCTATTGCCGAATCCAAGGGCGTACAGAAGTATTTGCTGATCAAGACACTAGAAAAAAGCAAATGCAGTCTGCATCGAAACTCTTACTTCTAGGTTACTTTCCTCGTTAGTTTGCTGATTCCTGGGTGAAAAGCCATGTCTGACGGATACCGATCTACAAAAAGGACTGTCCCGATTCAACGATCGAGACAGTCCTTCTTTGCGCTACCACTCCATCACTCATGTGGCGTGACTCAGCAACTCTATTTCCTCAATATAACCCACTCGACAATAACAAAATTAAGAATAAGCCCAGCCCAAATGTTTACATTCAATACCTCTGCAATGACAGTTTCGATCCCATGCGGAAGAGAAAAACCGTGCAGTATAAAATACAGAAGGAGTAATACTGGCACCAACAGACGCGCGCTTACGGCAACCAGTGTCATTCCAAAACTGCGAATCATCCATTTTCGGTGTTCCTCATATTGTCTGTTGATGGCGGTACGGTACCCTTTCCAGCAAGTGAAAAGCCAAGCCAAAGATAAAATCAGGAAGCTCGCTGCCTTCATGAAATTTTCTGCATAAAAGATACTCGCTAAAGAGAGGAATCCGCTGATAAACACACTGTACACATAAACTCTCCCAAGAAAACGATGTATCCTTGGGTTCTTCAGGCGAATTCGATCGACAAACTGGAAAAAGCCAGTGAGAAGAGCAATGAAAGCAGACACGATATGAGCAACTAATAAAGGATACTGAACAGTGCCGGGAATAATCGTGATTCGACTGTTTGCAGAATCAAAGGTTAAATAAGGAAACATAAATGGAACGATAACCACTAGAGATACAAGAAATAATACCCACCAAATTTTTGGGAGTCTCATGCCTTCTTCCTCCCTACATTATGAGCATGTTTTAATGTGGTGAGAGAGCCCCAGAAGAGAAACAAGGCAATAACCGGGTGAAGCGCAGAGAGGAGTCCTAAGTGAGAGGAATAAATAACGGTAAGGAACTGCGCAACGATCATGAGGTATAATCCGAGACAAATCCAACGTAGATGTACGGGCAGCTTTCCAAGGAAAGAGAGAACCAAATAAGGGGGAAGGGGGATCTTTTTATTCATCTCAAGCATGCAAAAACCGCTCCCATCTGAATCATTTGTCTTACCCCCATCCTAAACGCAAGTTCAAAACAAACCCTAAACGATTTCTAAAAAAAGGATAAAATCTGAATGCCATCGCGGGATATGTATACGTTACATAAAAAAACAAAGACCAGCATAGGAAATATCGCCGGTCTTTGACTCATCGTCAGCTATTAATTGGGCTCTAATACAAAGTAATAGGGTTTGGAAAGAAGATTGTGCAAATGGTCGCGTACTTCCACGTTAGGCAATCGGTTTAATGCTTCGCTAATTTCTCGTTTCATGTCCGCGTACTGGCTTTCATGCTGCTCTGCCGGGCCCTCTTTTTGTTTCTCCTCGTGAATGACTCTAGCTAAACGATTTGCTATCTGAAATAGCTCTTGATTGGTCTCACCGTGACCAGATTCATCGGTGCTTGCCAAATATCCGCGCATTTCTGCCAAACGAGACAGGGTATCACGCCAGTTCCAAACTTGAATATTCTTTTCCCTCGTCTGCGAGCATATCTCATCGAACGGATTTTTCGATAACAGATCCTCTAATGTCCCCCATGAATCTGGCCGCATAGATTCTTCGAGTTTTTGCAGACAGTACGCATCAGGAGAGAGTAACTCTACCACTTCACGAAACGCTGGAATCGAGTTTCGTCGATAGCTTTTGATTCCCCACAAGCTATGTACCTGCAATGCCGTAGCAAATGACTTGCAGTGAGTATCGAGCTCTTCTAATCGTTCCTCATCTAGTTTATGACTAGCAAGAATCCTCGCTTTTACCTCATTATCAGGGATGTTTTCATCAGCTTCGCCTAATTGCATACTTCTTTTGATGTACGTTCGAACCGTGTCTTTTGGTATAGCCCTATCTTCTTGAGCACCAAGAATTCCAAAGCGATAAGAGATAAATTCCTCGAAACCTTTACTGCTTCCGAATCCATCATCGATGGCATGCAAATCTGGTTGGACTTCCATCATTTCAGCGAGCACTTGTTCCTCAAGTCCGTAAATGCATGCCTCGATATGTGTCCAGTAGCTTCTACATTCATCTACGCTCCCTAGCACACGTTGATAGACGTCATGGAAGAAGAGGATATGAGCAATTTCGTGGAAGTAATTTTGAAAAGGAAACTTGATGTGCGTTCCCTCCAAATACGATCCTGCATTTTGATAAATCCGTCCATGCTCCGGTCGGAATAATGTGGGTAGCGTCGAATGTAAATCTAAGTATAATCCAATCCCCTCATTGTAACTATGTGCCCAAACAGCTAAATAGGTTGGGCTTAACAACAAAGCGATGGAGTGATTGGTAATTTGAACGGGCAAGTTGAAATAGCCGCCGTTTATTTGAGGCTGTAAGCTCAACCAGGTCATCCCAACTGCTAGAGCCTGGTATAAAGGGAATTCACCTTCCGCAGATGCATCTCTACAATAATGTTGAAATTGACGTATAGTGCTTACAATTCCATCGTTCTTAAATCCGTAATTACCCTCGAATCGCTCAAGTCCCTCAACAAAATCCTCTGTTGATACCGTTAAAAATACGTTAATTCCATCCACCCAAAGATCGGAACCGATCTCTGATTCTAGCCATGCATCTGCGTCCTCGGCAAGCTCTCTCAACTGATGATATCTTTCCAACAAATGCGCTTGACTCATTATCTGCACCATCCCGTCATGTTTGCTTACTGCATGGAAAGCGAGAACTTTCTACAAAAAATTCAAGAGCACACGAGGTGCTCTTGAACAATTGATTACTTTTTACACGCAAGTGTCATAATTGGATGGAAAAGCAATTTCATTTCTTGAACGTTTTGATTGTTAGAAAGTTGTGCTTTCACTACCTTTTTCATGGGCAATCCCGTCCTTCCTAACTTTTATCATTTTATGGAAAGCATGCATGCCTTTTGGCTCTCTTACAAGCAAACATCAACAACTACGCGCCATTTCAACGCTTTCATTTCTTGCACTTGTTTATTCTTGTTTACTGCTACTTTTACGACTTTTTTCATGTGTTTACACCTCCTTTCTAGGTGATGGAACTAATAGGTTTGAATGTAATTATAAGGAAAATTGCCAATGTATTTCAAGTTAAGAAAAATAAATATTTTCTGAAATATTTTTAAAGTTTTTGGTGCTTTCCAGGGAAGGTACTTCCAGATGCGATATATGGGTGCTTGTAGTAAACTGTATCAGGGATGTAAATTTGGTTTTTTGACAACTCGGAGTGTCTTTCTCTTGCGAGCGGTGCTTTGAGTTATCATGTGTTTGAAAAGAATGTTTATTTGGAGTATAGTATCAGAATGAATAAATGAGGGTTGGGTTAGCAGCCATCTGCATGAGCATGTAAGAATGAGAGATAGAGAATAATTAGGAGGATTGTTGTGTCACAGAAAGCACCAGTTTCTTTTGTAGTTACGATCGGATTCATGTTATTTGCTTTGTTTTTTGGAGCGGGTAATTTAATTTTTCCACCAATGCTTGGCCAATTAGCAGGAACAAATGTATGGATAGCCAATGCAGGTTTTTTGGTTACAGGGGTTGGGTTGCCTTTGCTAGCAATCACAGCCTTTGTTTATTCGGGAGTAGACGACTTGCGCTCCTTAGCCAGTCGCGTGCATCCCGTATTCGGAATGGTATTCACCGTTGTTCTGTATCTAGCAATCGGTCCGTTTTTTGCGATACCTAGATCAGGCAATGTATCGTTTGATATTGGGATAAAGCCTTTCCTATCAGAACAGGCAGGTTCGGCACCGCTGATTCTATTTACCATCGTGTTTTTCACAATTGCCTGCTTCTTATCGCTCAATCCTATGAAAATTATCCATGTAGTCGGAAAAATCTTAACTCCGATTAAATTAACATTTATCGGAATTATTGCAGTAACGGCTATTCTTTATCCAATTGGAGCCCTTCAAGCCCCGCAAGCAGATTACACATCCCATGTATTTTTCAAGGGTTTTCAAGAAGGGTATTTAACATTGGATGCGCTTGTCGCTTTTGTTTTTGGAATGATCATTGTGAATGCGATTAAAGAAAAAGGGGTTACTGCCAAAAAACAAGTTTTGGCTACGTGTGCTAAAGCAACAATGATAGCCGGTTTACTTCTCGCTCTTTTCTATACCGCACTTTCCTTTATGGGTGCCTCTAGTGTAGAAAAGTTGGGCCACTTAGAAAATGGCGCTGAGGTTTTGGCGAAAGTTTCGAATTACTACTTTGGTTCTTATGGTGCCATTTTATTGGGATTAATGATTACAGTGGCATGCTTGACTACAAGCGTTGGGCTTATTACAGCCTGCTCTTCGTTTTTTCATTCCTTGTTTCCAAAGATCTCTTACAAAAAATTCGCGGTTATTTTGTCTGTTTTCAGTACACTCGTTGCCAATATTGGATTAACGCAACTCATTAAGGTTTCCGTTCCGATCTTAATGACGATGTATCCGATTGCGATCTCGTTACTCTTCATGACGTTTCTGCACAAAGCATTCAAGGGCCGGCCAGAAGTGTATCAAGGAAGTTTACTTTTGACTTTTCTGATTAGTCTGTTTGATGGCTTAAAGGCTGCTGGACTCGAAAACAGTTTTGCCCATCATTTTTTTACTCAGTACCTTCCAATGTATGACGTAGGTTTGGGCTGGGTGCTGCCTTCTCTAATAGGTGGGGTTTGCGGATACATGATCAGTGTTTTCCGGAAGAATTTGTACCACGTTCAAAAACAAAAAGAGGCATGAGAATAGCTTTTCACAGATGCTACTTAGCCAGAGTATTTACAAACCCGTCCCTTCCCATATAGGAGACGGGTTTTGTTCATAATGAAGGTGCTTTTTCTATAGTTAAAAATGTTTGTGCTTTTCAAAAGTTTGTTGATTGGATTTACCCATTTTATGGTATTCTATTTTTTGCGACGGATGTCATATATATGGGGTGCATAGGGATGATAGGGCACACGACAGGGAAAGAAAGGACGATATTTGACCATACCGGAAATAGGATCAAGACAGAAGATGGAGAGATTCGAATTCTTGCCAAATATGAGGAACCGCTGGTTGTCGTGTTAGGAAATGTGCTTAGTGATCACGAATGCGATGAGCTAATCGAACATTCTCGAGAACGATTGCGACGCTCAAAAATAGGCGAAGATCGTTCAGTCAATTCTATTCGAGGAATCAGGAATTAAACGAGTTCACTTTGCATGCAGGTGCACAAGTGATCCATGGGGAAAAGTGGGTTGCAACGATGTGGATGAGAAGACAAAGCTTTCGGGTCTCCTAGATAATGTTGTAATACAAACCACCACCTGACAAAGGTGGATTTTTTATGTCCCCAAGCCAAGATCGTTGCTTGAACTTTCTTGTATACTTGAAATGAATATTATCAAGTGTTAGACTATTTTTTATTTATTGCCTAACTGCTATATGCCAAATACAAGGGGGCATCCAATGCCTGTCTTACTAAAAAGAGCAAACCGCCCGAAAAAGATTAGTCTAGTGACACTTTTAACAGGACTAGTCTCTTTATCCGTTGTCTTGACTGTTACTATCCTCCTTATCTCATTCTATCAATCCAAAAAACAGGCACTGATTAACACGACTTTGACCTTAAATCATACGAGTGCAATCAAAATGAGTCATACCCTAGATGCTTTGATTAAATCCATGCGCAGTAGCTTACAGTATTCGGCAAGCACCTTTTCCAATCGGAACGAGATGAATGCGGATGAGGTATATTCCAAGCTTGAGTTGATCCGTCGTACAAACAACTATTTTAATTCGGTTACCGTGGTAGATGAAACGGGGCGTGTTCAAAGTGTGTCTCCCGGATCTATTGGTACAGTAGGAAGCTATGTTAAAACGGAAACGGCGAAAACGGCATTAGCTTTAAAAAAGCCATACATTTCCAAACCTTACGTAACATCAAGTACGAAGCGACTCATTGTATTGATGAGCGAACCCATATTTGATAAAGATGGGATTTACCGGGGGCTTATCGGGGGAACGATTTATCTTCACGAGGATAACATTTTGAATACGATCTTTGGAAGTAATCCAACAGACGAACTAGGTTCCTCTTTTTACATCGTAGGATCTGATGGTCATTTGTTGTTCCACCGTGATCCAAACCGGATCGGAGAGGATATCAGTGCCAATCCAGCCGTACGCAAGCTGATTCAAGGGAAAAGCGGCTATGAACAGATCGTCAACTTGAGGGGACAGACGGTATTAGCCGCGTACGTAAAGGTTCCGGCGAATGACTGGGGTGTCGTTGTCGTGTCACCTATCAGTGTTGTTCAAGAACAATTAAATCGTGATATTCAATCCGTGTTGTTGTATACGTTGCCCCCCTTTTTATTATTAATGTTAGTTGTGATCGGGCTTGCCCGCAAAGTGGCGAAACCTTTCGTATCCTTGGCCAATCTTGTGAGTAAGGCCGGGAGAGAAGAGGTGGAACTCTCTGAGGGTAGCCAGCATTGGAATCGGGAGGCCGAGCTGTTATCTCGTGCCATTCACTTTGCCTTGAGCGATATCAAAAAGCAGACGGAGCAATTGGCCCATGATGCTCGAACAGATCCTTTGACAGGGCTAACGAACCGAAGGACGCTCGAGGAAACCATGCAAAAATGGATGGTGGAGCAAATCCCTTTTTCTATTATGATGATGGACCTTGATCGATTTAAAGCTATTAATGACACATATGGCCATCCGGCTGGAGATGAAGTATTGAGGCATTTTGCGAAAATCATTTCTTCCTCAATTCGGCCTGACGATGTCAGCTGTCGCTTTGGGGGTGAAGAATTTGTTGTCCTTGTTTCCCATGCTGGCTTGGAGGAGGCCTATCAGGTGGCCGAACGAATACGCCAAGCCTTAGAAACAAGCACAAACCCAATCGGACAGCGGCTAACCGTGTCACTAGGCATTGCGCACTATCCTTCTCATGCTGTTACTGCTGAAGATCTGCTACATGTAGCAGACGAGGCTATGTACAAGGCGAAGAGATCAGGTAGAAATCAAACGATGATAGCGGAAGCGGAGTAATCTATGTTAGAGCGAAGAGGCGAGAGATCGCCTCTTTCTTTTTGAAAATAAATTACGTGTCAGGTGCTAAAAAAGCAAATTCGGAGATATATTATCCCGCTTTTTACATATGCATGTAGCAAATGGATAAATAAGGAAAAATTTTGTTCAAAAATGTGAAGCACATGATTCTTGTATCTCACTTTGAAAGAGGGGGATTGACATGGAGAATGTTGTCACATGGGAACAGTATGAGAGGGCAAAACGCTTGCATCCCACCAATTATTACGACGCCGTATTCAATGCTTTTGTCAGGCCGCGGTGGATTAGCGGGAGTCAGTTCTGGTACATCCGTGAAATACGTCTGGAAAAGGGTACTGGGAGGCAATATGTGATCGTGGATGCTGAACAGAATACGAGTCAGCCAGCATTCGATCACGAACGACTAGCTGTCTGTTTGTCAGATAGTGCAGGCAAAACGTATGATGCAGAAACATTGCCACTTGGGGAACTTATGTTTACCCAGAGTGGATCGGCATTCCAGTTTGAGGTGGGCGGTACTGTTTGGAGCTGTGATTTACAGGAATACAACTGCAAGCCCTTACATCATTTTAAAAAGCCGTCGATGGATGAACTGCCGTCTCCAGATGGAAAATGGGTGGCGTTCGTATATGATCACAACTTGTATGTTCGCTCACTCGAAACCGGAAGGCGTATCAGGCTAACCCATGACGGCAAGGCATACTATGATTACGGAACCCAACCTGAATGTCGGCTCTCGACAGTGGCGGAGCGATTGAATGGCAGTAAGTCTCCTCCAGTGGTGATTTGGTCACCCGATTCCAAGATGCTGCTGACCCACCGTCTTGACCAAAGAAAGGTACGTGAGATGCACCTGATCCAATCTGTTCCGAAAGGGGAAGGAGTCAGACCGGTACTGCACTCGTACCGTTATCCACTCGTTGGCGATCAACACGTACCTTTGGCTGAGCTGGTCATCTGTCATCTGGAAAGGCGAACCACAGTCCGGATTGAAAGCGAGCCTTTACTGGCATGTCCAGTCTCACCCCTCACTCCGGGGATGCAAATGGCTGGATGGTCATCCGACAGTAAACAGATCTATATCACCCGGATGTCCCGTGATGCCCGCTCTGTCGATTTTTCCGTAGCGGATGCTTGCTCCGGTGAGGTTTGCACGTTACTGCGGGAAGAAAGCGATACGTTTTTGAACCAAGACCTGCATAATCTCGGAGCTTCCAATCCGAATATTCGATTATTGGCCGACGGTTCGTTCATCTGGCATTCAGAGCGTGATGGATGGAGCCACCTCTACCATTGTGATGGCAAAACGGGAGAGATTCGCAATCCGATCACATCGGGTCCCTGGACGGTACGTAGGCTGATGGCAGTGGACGAGCAGCAGGGATGGGTGTATATCACCGGAGGAGGGCTAGAAGAGGGGCGCGATCCTTACTATCAACATCTGTATCGTGTTCGCCTGGATGGAACTGGTCTGTCGTTGCTGACGCCAGAGGATGCAGAGCATGATGTTGTGTTTTCTCCCACTATGAAGTATTTCGTCGATACGTTTTCGCGAGTTGATTTACCGCCTGTTACTGTCCTCCGTTCGGTAGATGGTAGCTTGATTCGCGAATTGGAGTACGCTGATGTGGAAATGCTGCTCGAGATGGGGTACCAATTTCCAGAAAGGATTACCGTCAAAGCACGAGACGGCGTTACCGATCTTTATGGGGTGATGCTGCGCCCATTCCCGTTTGATCCTTCCCGCAAATATCCGGTTGTCGATTACATTTACGGGGGACCACAGATCATCAATACACCAAAAGCTTTCGCACTCGATCCCGGCCGAAGCCATGACCCGCTGGGGGGTGGGCAATCATTGGCGCAATTGGGCTTTGTCGTATTGATCCTGGATGGAATGGGAACACCTTATCGTTCGAAAGCGTTCCATGACATCTCAGACGGAAAATTGGAGGAAGCAGGAGGCTTACTTGACCATGTAACAGCGGTTAGGGAATTGGCAGAGCGCTACCCATTTGTGGATGTTGACCGGGTAGGTATCTGGGGATCGTCAGGGGGAGGTTACGCTTCGACAAGGGCCATGCTCTCATTTCCTGACTGTTACAAGGTTGCTGTTTCCGCGAGTGGGAATCATGATCAACGGCTGTATATAGCAGCATGGGCAGAACGTTATCAAGGGCTGTATGATCCAGTCTTGTACAGAGATCAAGACAATGCTCGTCTAGCAGCGAATCTGGTAGGAAAGCTCTTGTTGGTGAGTGGGGATATGGATGAAAATGTGCATCCTTCCCAAACAATTCGGATGGCGGATGCATTGATTAAAGCGGATAAAGATTTTGACATGTTGATTTTGCCCAACCGACATCACGGATTTTCTTTGGAACCGTACTTTATCCGCAGAAAATGGGAGTATTTTGTACGGCACTTGATGAGAGCAGAACCTCCATGGGGGAATCAGGTAGCCAACAAAAAGGCCAGTGAGGAATAAAAACTGAAAAATGTTTCTGATTACCGGGAAGAAGCCACCTGATGAAGGTGGCTTCTGTGTTCTGTCGCTATTTTACCTCGCGAAAACTTGCACTGACCTTTTGCAGTTCTTGCTTGAGGGACTCGAACCTTTTTTCTTCTGTCCAAGCCATGATTTGATGAAAATGCGTAGGCGTTTCGACCAATGTCACAATATAAGCGACCTTAATGCCGTCTACTTCGCCTTTGGCATTGAATTGGGTGGCCACCTGATTGTCGACTACCGTACGAATCTGTTTATCAATGGATACATTTTCTACTGCCTCTTGAAGGTTCGCTTCAATGGCTTGGGCATAATCTTGAAGTGTGAATGAACTATCTAGATCCTGTTTCGATTCTGACAGGACCAATACATACTTTTCGCTAAAACGATTGGAGATTTCTATATCTGCTTCATCGTGAAGGGTGGAATCCTTGCTCCAATCCGAAGGGGCTGTTATTTGAAACTTTTTATCCTTGCTATAGAAAATTTCTTCGGAAGGCGTTCTTGAAGCGAGACTGATTATCCCAAAAATCATGCCAATGATGGATAAAACGGCTACGATGGAAAAGACAACAGCGAGTACGGTTGTTTGCTTTTTGCTGACGTTGTTCAGATCCTTCACTTTCACGACGTATGTATTCGCTGCCAGATCGCCTAACCGTTGTCTTTTGTCGGAAGCCAACACACAGATACCGGCCGGCAACCCGCCTAGAAGAAATACATTTGCTTCGAATAGACGAATGAGGGAACGGATAAATGATTTCCATAACCCCGGTGGCCGTCCTTCCTCATTGACAGCAATGATGCGGAACGTAAATTTTCCGATCGTATATCCGGTAAGTCCTTCTAACAGTACATAATAAGAACATAGGATAATGGCGGCTAGGATGAAGAAATAGAGACTGTTGGCGTCTTTGGTGATGGAAACCCCAAGCGAGAGAAAGCCGGTTAGAAAACAAGCGAGAAGAATATAATCAAGAACATGGGCTCCCCATCTCGTGAAAAAAATCGTCGCCCTGTCATACGATTTCGATAAATCTCCCATGTTTTTTGGTGGCTCTTGCTGGGCGAGAGGAGAAAACTCTGTCGGTACCGATGATGATGGTGGTTGTTGCTCCAATTTTGTGCACCTCCTGAAGAAATGTAAACATGTTACATTTAACCATTTTGAAAATTGTATTGTCAATTGTTGACGGTTAGAATGGAAAAAGATGAGCAAGGTGTGGCTATCCCATTCCAGGGAGAGGAGAATCGCATATGGAAATCAACCAAATACCCGAGCAATTGCCATTGATCAAACATGCCAAAGACCTCTGGGGCTCTTTTGCATACAGCAAATGTAAGGATGCATACGGTTATGACAAAAACGGGCTGAAAAGATACGCCTTGATCGTTCAGCTTCAATACGATCAGACTGTGACGGAAGCAGACAAGGAGCTCCTGTACTATTTGATGAGCCAAGAGATTGAGATGCATAAGTCTCATCCGTATCAGGGATTTTATGAATCGATGGACATCGTGGCTTATTTGTTGGCGAAATGCAAGGATGTTACCCATATCCCACTTTTTGAACGGGCAAAATTAAGCAATTTTGATACCTACTATGGTTTTGATACCGAGTATATCATTTCGGCGGGGATTGAAGAGGCGATCGCGTATATCGAAGAGAACGATCTGTGCCGAACCAGCTCTTTCTTTCAGGATAAGAGAGAGGAGCTGGCAACGATGTATACGCCTGAACATATGGAGCGATGGTTTCAATCCAAGGCGAGGAATTACCCAGCCAATCTCGAGGATGAGTCCTTGATTACATTAATGGACAGAGCCTGCGATTTCGGTAACATGGCAGAAGCCAGAAAATTACTGGAGAAGCTAGAGGAGCAGCTCGGCTCTGACAAAAAGAATTATTCTCTGCTGTATCATCAGGCAAAACAATTGGAAGAGTACGACAAGGCACTTCACTATCTCATACAAGATCTCCCGGAACAGAAAGATTCGTTTAACAAGGTATTCCTTTGGCTAAAAATGGCCGAAATCCATTTGCTCAAGCAGGATTGGGTCCAGGCTTTTGCGAGCGTCAAGCAGTGCGAACCAGAGCTCAAACTCTTTTCTTCCTGGAGGAGTGCCGGTTTGGGCAGAAGCTTGAGCGAGACCTTGTTGGATATCAGCTTGAAGGCAAAGGATAGTAACGAGACTTTGGCTAGAGAAGCGTACCGCTGGGCTGATCAGATGTTGAAATCGACAAACAACTACAGCAGTAATGTTTTGAGAAAGGCGCACCAGTGTGCCAAGGTGCTGCAACTCAAACAGGATAAAAGGCTGTACAGTAAAAAAGTCGCGATAGAAGCCAGACGAATCAACAGAATGATTAGATGACGCAAAGGAAACCCGACATCTGCGATAGTTGGGTTTTTCTCTGTTTGGATGCAACGTTCATAAAAAAAATACCCACGCAGGGATCACTTTGCTGTATCTTTAATCTGAGCAATATTTCCTATCATAATATGATCTCTTTTTCCCCCGTTAGCCAACCTCATCGCGCTTCCGGTCATCGATAGAAAGGCTACTTTCCATGTTTCCTTCATGAATGTCATTTTACTTCTAGGCAGGAGATGCGTATGGATTTATTAACGTACAGTCCACTTATTGCAACCAAACTTCATGTTCCGAAGTATGGTTCGGACTTGTTACTTCGGCGTCAGATATTGAAAGAAATCGATGAAGCGGGCGCCGCAAGATTGATTCTCGTGTGCGCACCAGCCGGCTTCGGTAAAACGACAGCAGTCAGTCAATGGACGCAAAATTCCGGCAAACCGACCGGTTGGATCTCCCTGGATGAATCAGATAATGATCCCGTGCGCTTTTGGCGATATTTTGCCAGAGCAATTGATATGGCACAGGAAGGCTCGGGCAAAGAATCTTCCTCGGTGCTTCACCCACAGTACACGGCTTCTGCTGAGCAGTTGATGTCTGTGCTGCTCGAGGAAATTGCGGGGTTTGATCGTGACTTTTATCTGGTATTGGACGATTACCACCTCATAAAGGAGCCTTCCATCCATGAAGGATTGCAGACACTGATCCAGCATGCTTCCTTGTATATGCATGTCGTCCTGATTACGCGGGAGGAACCTCCTTTTGCCCTACACCGTCTACGTGTCCGGAAACAGTTGAAGCAACTGGGCTCAGACACTCTTCGGTTCAATGAGGAGGAGTGCCGGCGCTTATTCCGCGAGCAACTGGGTCTGAGTTTGTCAGAACAAGCCATTGGCTTGCTGAGCAAACGAACGGAGGGATGGGTGGCCGGTTTGCAGTTAGCAGCCTTGTCTATGCAAGGAAAACCAGAAGCATCAAAGGTCATTCATCAATTTTCCGGTAATGACAAGTATGTCGGGGACTATTTGACGGAAGAAGTATTGAAAAGACTTCCAGAAAAGGTGCAGATGTTTTTGTTGAAAACGTCCATACTGCCGCGTCTGACAGGAGATCTATGTGCAGCCGTTACCGGAGAGCCGGACGCTCACGACATCCTTCGTATGCTGGAGAGGACGAATTCATTTGTTATCGCACTTGATGGCGTAAATGAGTGGTATCGTTATCACCATTTGTTCGCAGAACTTCTGCTTTCCCACGTAAGGAAAACATATAACGAACTGCTTCCTGCCCTACATATCTCTGCAAGCTGTTGGTTTGAAAGTCACGGGTGGATCATGGAGGCGACTGAGCATGCGTTTCTCGGAAAAGATTGGAACCGGGCGAGCCGTTTAATCGTCACACATGCGCCGTGGATGTTGAAACAGTACGAAAATATTACACTGCGCAGATGGATGAAATACTTTGATGCGTCCTGGTTGGAAAGCAACCCCGAGCTGTGCATTGCTTTTGCCTGGCTGCATGCTGTGTCCAATGAAATTGATCAGGCGGAAATCCTCCTTCAATTGGCTGACGAAGCAACACGGATGAATCATGGGAGCTATGACGACTGCCGAGTAGAAATGTGTGTGCTTCGGGGTTATATCGAAGTGATGCGGGGAAATGTAGACCTTTCCCTCAAATATATGGAAGAATCGGTTCACATGAAGCCTAAATTCAGCCGCTACTTCATCGTCGGCATTGAACTGAATTCGGATGAGCCATACGTCCTGCGCAGTCGTGTGGCCTTGAGCGGGTATTTGTCCAACGTGAATGAATACTATCCAAAACTAAGGGCGATCTGGAAGCACAGTGGTCTTGGTATATTGGCCTATGGTTCTATTGTTTTGGGTGAGCTTTATTATGAGCAAAATGATTTTGAGCAGCTGAAATATTTCGTACCGCGTGCGATACAATTAGGCACAATCTCTTTGAACTTTGGTGTATTGGTACCGGTTTATCTGACTTTGGCTCGATGGAGAAAAGCAGAGCATCGTAGCCAGGAGATGTGGCTAGCCATGGAGGAAATCACTTCGCTATGCCGCCAGCATGATGCGCCTCCTCATTGGATGGCTTTTGTAGAAACGTTCCGCGTCCGATTATGGATCGAAGAAAATCGACGGGAAGAAATAGAAAAATGGGCCGAGCCCTATACCAAAATGAATGTAGATATTATCGCTTCCCGGCATGAATTTGAGAGAATGACGTTGGCCCGGGTATACATCTATTTAAAAAACGACAGTGCAGCCATCATGCTGCTAACCAGCTTAAAGCACGAGGCGGAAATAAAGGATCGGCTCGGGAGTCGGATTGAAGCCTTTCTTCTGCTCAGTCAAGCTTACATGATCCAAAAACAGCAGCATGAAGCGATAGAGTGTATGCGCATGGCGGTGACGTTAGCCGCGCCAGAAGGCTATGTCCGCACTTTTTTGGATGAAGGTCCCGGTGTTGCCAAAATGCTTTATTCGCTCTATAAAAGCAAAAACGTATCCAAGCAAGAGATGGTTTATCTTTCGATGCTGCTCAAAAGCGTGGAGAAGGAATTTCCTACGCTTGATATTCAAATCCGGGTATCCCCTTCCTTGGAAAAATTGACGGAAAGAGAGTCGGAAGTACTGGCACTGATTGGTGAAGGGTTGTCCAACTCGGAGATTGCGGACAAGCTGCATCTCACACTAGGGACGGTAAAAGGGCATGTGCATCAGATTTTTAGCAAGCTCCAGGTAAAAAATCGTGCACAAGCAATCGTCAGATTAAGAGAAAGTGAGCTCGATCATTAGAATCCCCCCGCCGATACGGAGGCCACTGAAAAAGTCCACTCTTTCAAGACCAACAAAATAACGAAAGAAAAACGAGTCTATAGAATCAATTCTAAGGCTCGTTTTGTATGTTTTCAGTGGCCTAAGTCATTTGTTTTCTTTGGAAATCCATCTCATGTACACACAACGGTCACATCAGCCATCTATACTCATCTTGTAAAACCAAGGTTGGCGGTCATGGAATGGTGACGGTGAGAAACGGATTCGTATGTTTCACGATAAATTGGTAATCTATGCAATAAATGCACAACCACGAGTAAGGAGTGCGGAAATGAAACGGAAAGTGTTACTCGTAGAGGACGACGAGCTCATACGTGAATTTGTATCGGATTATTTTAAAAAAGAAGCTTGGGAAGTGTACGAAGCGCAGCACGGTAAAATGGCGATGGAGCTTTTCGCTCTGCACTCTGTCGATTTAGTTGTGTTAGATATCATGATGCCCGAGATGGATGGCTGGTCGGTGTGCAGAAAAATCCGCCAACAATCCGACATTCCCATCATGATCATTACAGCAAGAGTAGACGACGATGACCAGTTGATGGGTTTTGAGCTTGGCGCAGACGAATATGTCACCAAACCGTTTAGCCCAAAAGTATTAGTGGCCCGTGCCAAAGCTCTGATGAAAAGAGCAGAGGGGAGCATCGGGAGGGGAGATGATATCGCTCAGTTTGGAGCATTGACGGTAAACAAACGAGCTCACACTGTCACGATTGCCGGCGTCCCGGTTTCATTGACACCAAAAGAGTATGAGCTGCTTCTGTTCTTCATCAAGCATGAAGGGACGGTCTTGTCCCGAGATAGCATATTGAATGGGGTTTGGGGGATGGACTACTTTGGCGACCATCGCACCGTTGATACCCATGTGAAAAAACTGCGGGCCAAGTTGGATACAGAGCAGCATCTGATTCAGACGATGATCCGTTTTGGATATAAGTTTGAGGCAAAGCGATGAAACGAGTTCGACTAAACGTTGTGACAAAATTATTTGCCGCCACTTTTGTTTTTGTCTTTTTGCTCTACGCTTTGATATTGATAGGGGAAAAATTTTTCTTTGAGCGCTTTTATCTAAATGCGAAAGTAAGCGAGCTCTCGCAAGCAATGGCATCTTTCCCAGATGAGTACGCCAAACTCCCTCCCGACAAGCACAAGCTGGATAAGCTGGTGGGTACATTGATGAATCGCACAGATGCCAGCATCGCGATCGTAGATGAGCAGCTCAGGCAATTGAATCTCGACCCCTATTTTCTGGAAATGAAAGTAGCAAATAAAAATCAAGTGATTACCTTACCGCTAAAAGAAATGAAAAGCACCGATCTTCCTGAAGGACTCCATGTTGGAGACACGATTACCATCGACGGAATCTATATGGATGAGAAGAATACGATCATGAAGCCGATACGGATTGCGAGGCAAAGTCCATCCACAAATGTGACCGAAAATGGACTAACCCGGGTTACGGCAGTTATTTCTGAACTCATGCTGCCTAGTCAGCAGCGGGCACATAACCCTTTTTATCAGGATTCTCTCGTAGCTGATCAAATCGGACCATGGCTGACGCAGCAATCCGACGAGATTACACAGATGAAAAGCGGATCATTCATCCAGCGGAAGTGGACTGATCCGTGGAGTGGTGTAAACTATGCCATCGTGATTCATCGATTCTCCGATCAGGGCGGGGCGAATTACATACTGGCGGTGACGACGTTGCAACCAGTGAGCGATGCGGTAAGTATGCTGACCAGCTATTCCCTATACGCGACGCCAGTCATCCTCGTCATCTTACTGCTGCTGTCCTTTGTCTTTTCGAAGATCATCACGCAACCATTAGTTACGTTGAGTCATTCCGCTTCACGTATGGCTAATCTGGACTTCACAGAACTTGCTTCGATTCATTCGCGGGATGAATTCGGTGAGCTCTCTCGCCATCTGAATACGTTAGCGGGTAAGCTGGATCAGACATTAAAAGATCTGAAAAGTGCCAATGTCACTCTTCGCGAGGATTTAGAGCATAAGGAAAAAATGGAGCAGCTTCGCAAAGAATTGATTGCAAACATCTCTCATGAACTCAAGACCCCGCTTGGCATTGTGAAGGGCTTTGCGGAAGGATTAAAAGATGATGTCGCACATGAAAAGCGGGAGCGATACATGGACGTCATTTTAAGCGAAGTCGACAAGATGAACGAGCTCATTATGGATATGCTGGAGTTGTCCAAATTCGAAGCCAAAGCCATTTTGCTTCGTAGACAATCTTTTCCCGTATCGGAAATAATAGATCGCGTAGCCGCTTCCTTTCAACTACAGCTGGCAAACAAGCAGGTACGACTACGGCTCGCCTTACCTGAAGAGATCAACGTATGGGCAGATCCAAGACGTATCGAGCAAGTGATTGTGAATTTGCTCGGCAATGCGGTCCGGCACGCCAATCCATCAAGTGAGATTCGAATTACCGGGGTTCGCGAGCGGGAGTGCATCCGGTTTCGAATCGAAAATGAAGGAGCGCACATCCCAGACGACCAACTAACGCGGATATGGGAGCAATTTTATCGAGTAGATAGCTCTCGCTGGCGGAAAACTGGCGGCACGGGTCTCGGATTAGCGATCTGTAAACACATCCTCGATCTGCATGGTAGTGATTATGATGCGGAAAATACCGTGAATGGAGTCGCTTTTTCCTTCACGTTGGTTGAAAATGAAAACAAAGGTGGAAATGACAATGAATTTGAAAAAGAATAATATGAAAAACTTACTGGCTGTATTGGTTCTATCACTCGTTACTAGTGCTTGTGGCACACCGGTTCCTTCAGAATCGACTGGTCAAGTGCCGCAGCAAGTTCCTCAGGAAAACAAAGAAAACACGGAGAAACAACCGGAGAAAGTTGCACAAGACATTGCCGCAGAACAGCAGGAAAAAGAAATTCTCGTCGTGGTCGACCAGGAACCGAAACCCATCGAGGGGAATAGCTTCGATTTCTTTATTGAAAAGCTTCCTGCCGGCTATTCGTTAGCTAGCATGCAGTGGAAGTCTGAGAAAACTGACATCGTAAGCACTACAGAGCAAGCGATCAAAAACGACACAGAAGGTATCTCTGGTGGGAATGGCTTTTACATCAGTGGCAATGGACAGTTCACCGGTTTCTTTTACAAGGATGAGTTGAAAGGGGAAAAGGGGAAATTGATCTTGGTCTTTCAAAATGAGCAAGGCAATAAAAAGACATGGGAGAAGGAGCTAATCCTTAAATAACGCCCGCTAAATTGGAACCCCATTTTTGGGGGTTCTTTTTGTTTGCAACAGTACGGTGGGTTTTTTTATTGAAAAAAATCAATCACGAAAAGACATAACTTTAGTTAGTATTTTTTGCAAAAGACTGTTGTTACCATATTTTTGTTTCACCCAGATGTTTTGCTGGGGGAATGTGTCGACAGTAGGGGGAGTTGAAATGAAGAAGGAAGGAGGACAACGTTATTGATGAAAAGAATGATGGCTCGTTTGTTGGTATTTACTTTGCTGTTTGCAATTGTCCAACCTATGCTTATTCAAGAAAAAGCCAACGCAGCGGAACTTCTAGAGATTGGAGTAGAGGCAGACAAGTTCGTGGATGCGTTTGGTGCCTATCCTGATGGCTTGGATTATCAGGGTGTTCCCAATACGCTGATCGTCGGCTATGCGCGAGACTCTGGTGGGGATTATGGGGCTGCGAATGCTGCTCTACGTTTTGACCTGAGCGGCGTGAAAAGTGAGAGGAAAATTCAGTCTGCTGTTCTGAAAATTTATGTGCATAAGGTAGAAGCAACAGGCGGAGATATGCCTTTCATTGATCTATGGGGCTCGTTTGATGACAATTGGAACGATGATTTTGCGACTGTGCTACCTTCGTATCAGGAAAGAATCATAACAAATGAGTTTATTCCTACTAATTTCACAGGGTGGAAATCGTTTGATGTAACCAGCTTTGTCATGAGTAATATTCCAGACAAAAAAGCTACCTTTGTTTTAAGAGGAAGACAAACAGCACCACCTGTTCCTGTCTTGTATCAGCCTCAAATCATTTTCTACGACAAAAGAAATGTTAGCTATGCTTCACAGCTAGAAATCACGTATGCTCTTAACACTCCACCAACCGATATCCTCTTATCGTCCAATTCGATTCCCGAAAACAATCAAATAGGAGCGGTAGTTGGTACGCTTTCGGCAGTAGATCCTGATCAAGGAGACACCGCTTCGTTCCATATTCAAAACCCTACGGTGCCATTTACTGTTGACGGAAATCAACTGAAGGCGACAGAAACGTTTGATTTTGAAACGAGCTCGACTTACGCTGTACCGATCACCGCAACAGACTCGGCTGGCAATATATTCACCAAGGTGATGAACATCCAAGTGACGGATGTAGATGAACCACCAACGACAGCAACGGTTACCATCAATGGTGGTGCTGCGTTTACGAATTCACCAAATGTGACGCTCACCATGGCCCATGATGATCCTGACGCAGCCCAGCCCGAATATCGTTTGACGAACGTGGAAGGCGGTCCTTGGAGCGAATGGAAGTCGTTTGCGACACCTGTAATGTGGACCTTTACGACAAACGAAGGGACCAAAACGATCTTCATGGAGCTGCGTGACGGAACAGGAACTGTCCTGAAAGCGCAGGATAGCATTGTGCTGGATATAACACCTCCGGCAGGGACTATCGAGATTAATAATGGGAACGTAGCCACTTCATCAGAAAAGGTGGAGCTTACCATTCTGGGAAGTGATGCGAACGGCCCTGTAGAAGTGATGTTGTCGAATGATAACAGCTTTACAGGTAGCTGGATACCTGTTCCTGTCAACAACAAGCTGGAATGGAACTTGGCTAGCGGAGATGGGCAAAAAACGGTCTACGCGAAGTTCCGTGATGGTGCAGGGAATATGTATTATACATCTGGTACCATCGTGTTGGACAAAACGCCACCTGTTGTGACAGGGGTAGCGAATGGCAGCTTCTACACGGCAGATGTCACACCTGTCTTCGACGACGGCACAGCAACATTGAATGGTGCTCCTTTTGTCAGCGGCACAAAGGTGAGTGTGGAGGGCAAGTATACGCTGGTAGTGACGGATACAGCGGGGAATACGACTACGGTAACCTTTACCCTGGATAAAACCGCGCCGACTGGAACACTTGCGATCAATAACGGAGCCACTCATACGAATAACCAAGATGTCATTTTGCAAATCGATGCCACTGACGTTTCCAGCAGGGTGAAAATGAAGCTGTCCAACGATAACATCAGCTGGAGTGCGCTAGAGGATGTGGCGACCGCCAAGTCTTGGAAGCTAACAAATGGGGATGGACAGAAAACGGTCTATCTACAGTTGATCGACGAAGCTGGCAACACTCATGATTTACAGACAACAATTACACTCGATACGGTTGCGCCTGTAGTCACAGGGGTAGAGAACAACAAGCTGTACAATCAGAGTGTGACGATCAGCTTCAACGAAGGAAAGGCGACCTTGAACGGAAAGACGATAGCTGACGGAGAAATCGTCAATGACGATGGCGCTTATACGCTGATTGTCACGGATGAAGCGGGCAATACAGCAATGCTTGCATTTTCGATTGATCAAACGAAGCCGTCGGGCAGTCTCAAGATCAATGGTGACGCCGATTATACCAATACACTTACAACCACATTACAAATTGCCGTTACCGATTTCAGCAATGAACTACAGATGCGCTTTTCCCATGATACGAGCGATCCAGCCAATTGGACTGCTTGGGAAACGCTGACCACAACAAAGGCGTGGAACTTGCTGACGGGGGACGGAACCAAGTCGGTTTCCATGGAAGTAAAGGACAAAGCAGGGAATATAGCCAGCTTTACCGATGAGATCACACTCGATATGACCAGCCCTACGGGGGCTTTTGAGATCAATCAAGGTCAATCGTATACCAACACGAGCAAGGTTACGTTGAGTGTGGAGTCGGCTGATACTCATGGTGTGGAAATGCGCTTGTCGAATGACAACCTGACGTGGAGCGATTGGAAAACAGCGCCGACAAAAGGCGACGTTCCATGGGAACTAAGCGGTGGTGATGGAACCAAAACGGTCTATCTCGAGCTGAGAGATCCGGCAGGAAACCAAGTGGCCCTTCAAAAGCAAATCACGCTGGATTCCACTGGACCAGTCGTCACAGGAGTCGCCCAGGACGGTGTCTATGCGAGCGACGTAACGATTACCTTCAGCGAGGGAACAGCATTCCTGAACGGCAATCCGTTTACGAGCGGTTCGGTCGTCACTGCGGAAGGATCGTATGAGTTGGTCGTCACAGATGATGCGCAAAATCGCACGACGATTCGTTTCACGCTGGATAAAACACCACCGGCTGGAACGCTCAGCATTGATAACGGAGCCGAATTTGCGAAAACAGAAGACGTTACACTGCAACTCACTGCGTCGGGAAATCCAGGCGACATCGAAATGGCGATCGCTAACGCCGATGACAATTCGGGTACGTGGGAGCGTTTTGCGGAGTCAAAAGCATGGAAGCTGGCTGATGGCAGTACAAACGGCACCAAAACGGTCTATGTCAAGCTGCGGGACAAAGCGGGAAATGTCACAAAGCTAAGTGATACGATTGAACTTGATGTGGTGGCGCCGACTGGAACCGTCACGATTAATAACGGAGACAATTCCACCAAGTCACGTGATGTTACGCTCTCCATCACAGCGAACGACAGTACGAGTGATGTACAAATCCGCTTTGCCAATGGTGACAACGACTGGAGCAATTGGGAGGCAGTAACTGCGACCAAAGCATGGCAGTTGAAGTCCGGTGATGGAACCAAGACGGTCGAAATGCAGATCGCAGACAGGGCAGGGCACATCACAACCGTGTCCGATACGATTGAGCTGGATGCAGATGCGCCCGTTGTTTCTGGAGTCGAGGATAAAGGCATTTACAAAGATGACGTGACAATCACATTCAACGAAGGAACCGCGACGTTGAACGGTGCCCCGTTTGCAAGTGGCGACCGGGTAACAAGTGAAGGCAAGCATGAACTGCGGGTCCTCGATGCTTCTGGAAACGAAACCAAGATCACGTTTACTTTGGATAAAACCGCACCGACAGGAACATTCGTCATCAACAATGATGATCGTCTAACCAGCTCCACCAGCGTGAGACTGCATGTTACTGCTTCGGACAACTTGGGAGATGTCGAGATGCGTATCTCCAATGACCAAGGCAAGTGGAGCAGCTGGGAAAAGGTGACGGGAACAGTACCGTGGAGCTTAACGTATGGCAATGGGATGAAAAAAGTTTTGATCCAGCTTCGCGACCAGGCAGGAAACACCGTCGAACTGGATGATTCCATTGAGCTATACGTGCCAAATGTGCCGAATCCACCAACAGGAGAGCCGGTCACCGGAGTTGAGCTGGAGGAAGAGGAGTTAACGCTGCGTGTTGGTGATACAGAAAGCCTTCGAGCTACTGTAAAACCAACAAATGCTACCAACAAACGAGTCAAGTGGGAAAGCAGCGACTCTGAGATCGTCGAGGTAAATGAGGAAGGCAAGATCAAGGCTGTAGCTCCTGGAACTGCGACGATTACAGTGACGACTGTGGACGGGAACAAAACCGATTCGGTGGAGGTCACCGTTAAGGGAATACCTACCTTCCAGTTGGAAACAAACGAACCGTCCTTCTGGATGAAGCCGAGAGTAACCACAACCTTACGAGTTTATAAGGTAGAAGGCAAAAAACGCAAGGATATCACGAGAGACAAAAATGTTGAATACGACACGGAAAACGGGTTGGTTACCGTCAAGCAGGGTCGCATTACGGCGGGCAAAGAAGAGGGAGAAGACATCGTTACCGTTCGCTATATGGGCGAGGAACTGGAGATTCCGGTGACGGTTTCTAAGAAAACGATTCGTTCGTTGACGACTTCCTTCAAGGATTTGGTGCTGGAGATCGATGAGGAGAAGCAGCTAACGCTGACAGCCGTCTTCAATGACAAGAACACGGAAGAGGTGACAGAGAAAGCGACTTGGTCCTCTAGCGACGATGAGGTCATCGAAGTAACAAAAGAGGGAAAAGTGACAGCGCTGGCTGAAGGGAAGGCTGTCATTACTGCAAAATACGGCGGTAAAAAGGTAACCAATCGCGTGCTCGTCGTAGAGGAAAAGAAAGTGAAAGATTTGCGAGTATCGCGCTCTTCGCTAAGCTTGAAGGCAGACAATACTGGAGAGATCGTCCTGTATGCGGTCTATGAAAATAGATACGAGGAGATCGTCACCAAAGATGCCGAATGGACAGTGGAAGATCCTGAGATTGCGACTGTAGAAAATGGTGTCGTGACCGCACTGGAATCTGGTAAAACGACCATTACAGTGGAATACGGCGGCGAGACCATTACGATTCACATTACAGTCAGGTAAATAAAAAGGGGCTGTTCGATCTACCGTGGAGGGCAGCCCCTTTTCCATTCTGTTTTAAAAGGTGAAGAAAGATGGAAAATGCACTCATTGCTTTTGCAAGTAGCATCCTGATTGGGGCAATTTTTTTCGGGATCTTATGGTGGGAAGGCTCGTGGTTCAGTCTTCGATTTACGAAGTGGTACTTTGGTATATTATTTGCAGTCTCGATAGTAGTAGGAGGGTATACCCTTTTTCAAGGTTAATGGAAAAATAGACATGTTCAGCCTTCTCAGGTATCGATGAATTTCTACACCAGCCTACCCGAGAAGGTAAACATGTCTATTTTTGTTTTATAATAAACCAATGGATACGCTATGATTTGACATAAAATTCAGATATGGTATAATGTACCTAATTGGTAATCTATTACATTTTATACTTTGATTAGGAAATAGTTCCGAAAATTTCCCTCTTCCTAGTAGAATCTGAAGCTGCCTTTCCACGATTCGAAGGAACAATTTGCCATTCAATTGCAATACTGTCCTGCATAGGTGTTTCATACTCAACAGTATTCCAAACACTACTCCACTTTTTCACGAATTCATAGCAATTCGATTCACTTACCTTCCCGTTCACATCTCGTTTGTAGCCGCTTTGAACATGCCCAATAAAATTAGGAAACAACATGTTTGTTTGGTCAACTATTCTGACCTTTTTTGACGCTGCTTACTTGCTTCACCTTAACGAATCGGGTGTCCGGTCTTTATCATGGACGATTCGCTGAGTCAACGCCTACTTTGTAAAGGAGGGGGAGGCTTACCGACCAATATCCATTTTTAAAGTCTGATCAAGCAGAGCGGGTGAGGAACTTCACCATTTTAGAGGGTTCCCCCTTCATTATCAAGCTCAAAAAGGGAGGATAATCATGACCATGAAAGATCATGTGAAGCATTGGCTTTCAGAATTGGCAGAAGAGGCTCCATTGCTGCAGCTTCCGTTTGATGTCCCGAGACTGAATAATGCTCGTTATGCGGAAGAAACGCAATCGATTGATCTGTCAAAAACGGCGGGGGAACAAGCGAGATTACTTTGCATGCAAGAAGAGACTGACATGTTTACACTACTCTTAGCTGCATACCATAGCTATCTTTACAGATATACGGGGCAAAACGACATTCGGATTGGTGCGATAGCAGGTGATAGCTCTGCTTATTTTACAAGTCGAGTAATTGTTGGTGGAACGTCGAATTTTAAGCAGCTGTTGAACGAGGTCAAAGATAATGTGTTGGAGGAGGAGCTTGCTAGCAACTCCGAAACTACGAAATTATTTCATACCTTTTTAAGAGTGGGAAAAGCCGGGGATAAGGATAACAGACTTTTTGTCGACTCCCAAATAGCAAATGTAGAGCTGCGTGTTGATGTCGAAGAGGCCGAGGGCATGCGCATAACATTCACATATAATTCCTTCTTGTTTACACAACAAACGATACGACGAATGATCGAGAACTTTTGCAACTGGATTGAACAAGCAATCACTGATGTCGAAACGCCTATCGATTTGTTGAGACTGATAGCCAAATCCCAAGAGAGAGAATTGGTAGACGACTGGTGCAGGAATGACGAACCCACGAATGTTCCTGATACAATCATGACTGCCTTTAGTTTCCAGGCCAATCGCAATCCCGATGCCATCGCGCTCGTTTTTAAGCAAGAGAAGATGACCTATAGGGAATTGGATATCCGCTCAAATCAACTAGCGAATTACCTCCGGAAGATTGGGGTAACGACTGAAGGATTGGTGGGGATATGCCAAGAGCGTTCCATAGAAATGATCGTGAGCATATTAGGTGTGTTGAAAGCAGGAGGCGCTTATGTACCGATCGATCCTGCTTATCCTGTTCAAAGACTCCACTATGTTATGGAAGATGCAGCTTTACAAGTAGTGATTGTGGATGAAGCGTCCGCAACAAAAGTGCCTGACGGAATAAAAGGGGTAAAATTGTTGGATTATTGCGAAAATTTTTCGAATGAAAGCACGGAGCCCCCTGCAATTGAAGTAACCGGCCACAATCTTGCTTATGTCATCTATACCTCCGGTTCGACAGGAAATCCCAAGGGGGTAATGATTGAGCATCATTCCGTTATGAATTTTCTTCAAACGCTGGAGAGTCGCAGTCCTCTTTTACATACGGACAGGCTTTTGCAAAAAACGTCTGTTTCCTTTGATGCTTCTGTTTGGGAACTCTTTTGGTGGATGTTAAAAGGTGCTAGCCTGTACATTCTCCCGAGTAGCGATGAGAAGGACCCCGCCTTGCTTGTGAAAGCAGTCGAGACGCATCGAATTACCCATCTTGAGTTTGTTCCGTCAATGTTGAAAGCCGTATTGGATTATATAGAAAATCAGGGTTCTTCTTCTGCATTATCCTCTTTGAAATACGTCACAGTTGGAGGGGAAGTGCTTCCGCCTCATGTTGTTGCGAAAAGTATCGATCTATTGACGATTCCTTATGGTACAAGCTTATACAACACGTATGGGCCGACTGAGACGACAGTCGAGGTGGCCAGCTTCCCATGCCATTCAGATGATAAGCACACGCAAATACCCATTGGAAAACCGAATGCGAATACACAGTTATACGTGTTGAACGACCGTTTGCAAATTCAACCTGTCGGAGTTGCTGGAGAACTGTATGTCGGCGGATCAGGCGTAGCAAGAGGTTACTTGAACCGCCCTGAATTGACAAAGGAACGCTTCATTTCCAACCCGTTTTGTCCAGGATCAGACTCGCGTTTGTATCGAACGGGAGACTTGGTTCGGTACTTGGCCGACGGAAACTTGGAGTATATCGGGCGAAATGACAGCCAGGTAAAAGTGAGAGGGTACAGAATTGAGCTGGAGGAAATTGAAGTTACGTTAGGCAATCATTCGACTGTGGAACAAGCAATCATTGTGGCGAAAAAAGACGCCTATGAAAATAACAAGCTGATCGCTTATGTGGTCGGGTCTGGAACGATAACAGAATGGCGTGATTATCTGAAAGCTCAGCTTCCAGAGTTCATGGTTCCAGCGTATTTTGTGAAAATGGATGTTTTCCCGCTTACACCCAGCGGAAAAATTGATCGTAAATCACTGCCAGAGGTAGGCAATAGTCGCCCGCATGTTTCGACGGAATATGTAAAACCGGAAACTGAATGGGAAACGAAGCTCTTGGATATTTGGAAGGATTTGTTCGGATACGATGAGATTGGAGTCGAGGATCATTTCTTTGAATTAGGTGGACATTCGTTGTTGGGGACTCAAATGATTGCGAGAATCCGTGCTCTTTTCAAGAAAGAGATTCCGTTGTCTGCTCTGTTTGCCTATCCGACGATTCGGAGCATCGTACCGATCATAGCTAACGCAGATGAGGTAAATGCAGTGGATGCATTCCCTGCCATCAAAAGGGTATCACGAGATCGAGAATTGCCGCTTTCTTATTCACAAGAAAGAGTGTGGTTTTTAGAGCAGTTAAGTTCCAATAACTTGGCTTATATTTTTCAAGCCACAATGGAAGTCCGTGGGAGGCTGGAGCTCCCTATTCTCAATAAGTGTTTTACGGAGATTGTGCGCAGACATGAAATATTCCGAACCGTTTTTCATGAGAAAAATGGACAACCGTATCAGGTGATCTATGAACCATTCGATGTGGAATTGCCTGTTATCGATGTTTCGCACTTACCTGAGAGTGATCGTGCTGCAAAAGTTCAAAGACTGATTCAAATGGAGATCAAAAAGCCGATTGATATCTCGCAGCTACCATTGGCGCGCTGGATTGTTTACAAGATTTCTGAGTGGGAATCTGTCATTTTGTTTGTGGAGCATCATCTGATTCATGATGGATGGTCATTCCGCAAATTTTTAAAAGAGCTGTTTACGCTGTACAGTGCCTATCTTGAAAATAAACCGTCCCCATTGGCTGAATTGCCGATTCAATTTGCAGACTATTGCGTATGGCAAAATGAGCTGTTTAAGCGCGGCAAGGAAAACAAGCAGCTAACGTACTGGAAGAATCTACTGGAAGGAGCCAATGGGGTTCTGGAACTGCCCACTGATCGGCCACGACCAGTCAATCAAACCTTTAACGGGAATATGTTCACCCAATTAATACCGGAAGAGCTGTATCTTCAACTGCGTGATTACTGCATGAAAACAAACACGACCCTCTTTATGGTCATGATGGCTGCGTTTCAAACCTTGCTCCATCGTTATTCCAGCCAAGAAGACATTATTGTAGGTTCGGGTATCGCGAATCGGCGTTGGAAAGACACGGAAGAATTGATCGGGATGTTTGTTAACAATATTGTGATCCGTCAGCAATTTACCGACACTATGACGTTCCGGGATGTATTGCAAGACGTGAAGAGGTCAGCCTTGGAAGCGTACGAGAATCAAGAGATTCCTTTTGATCAAGTAGTCGATGCGTTGAAACTGAAGCGTGATCAAAGTCGCAACCCTCTATTCCAAGTCATGTTTAGTTTCCAGGATGCAAAAGTCACTCATTTGCCTGTATCCAATCTGAATATTCAACTCACCGAAGGCATTAGCAACGGATCGGCCAAATTCGATATCAACGTCGTGGTGACGAATCACGAGGAGCTCTCTTCTTCCCTTTTAACAAAGGATGAATACGGAAGTATCAGCCTTGACTGGGAATACAATACGGATTTGTATGACGAATCTACCATGCGCCGCATGTTTGCGCATTATATTGAATTGCTGAAAAGCGTTCTTACGCACAGTGACCGGACGCTGCATTCCATGCCTATGCTGACCGCTTCTGAGCAGAATCAAATCCTCCAAGAGTGGAATGACACGGAAGTTGCGTTTGAGGATCAGAAAACGCTCCATCAAATCTTCGAGGAGCAAGCTGCACGGACGCCAGAGCGAATGGCGGTTGTATTCGGCAACGAACAATGGACCTACAGGCAAATAAACAACCGGGCAAACTTCCTGGCAAGCAAATTGCGAAATCTGGGAGTGAAGCCGGATACATTAGTAGGGTTAATGAGTGAGCGTTCTCCCGACATGATGATTGGTATTCTTGCCATTCTAAAAGCGGGTGGAGCGTATATGCCGATGGACACAGCGGCTCCGAAAGAAAGGCTGTCCTACATTCTCCGGGATAGCGATACGAAGGTCGTCGTCATGCAGGAGAAATTCAAGACAGCGATTGATTTCAATGGACCTGTCCTGTTATTGGAAGAGAATAGGCCAGATCAGGATGTAGAATACGATAATCTTGAGTCGGTTGCCCATTCGAAAAATTTGGCGTACGTCATCTATACCTCAGGTTCGACGGGAGCACCAAAAGGAGTCATGATCGAACATTGCTCGGTTGTCAATCGGATGAACTGGATGGTCCATCGCTACCCTATGAACGAGCATGACACCATTTTGCAAAAAACGCCCTATTGTTTTGATGTTTCCGTAACGGAATTAGTCCTGTGGTTTTTCACTGGCAGCAAACTCTGTTTCCTCGCTCCCCATGCAGAGAAAGATCCGGAGCTTATCGTCAAAACGGTAGCCCGGCACCAAGTAACCTATATTCATTTTGTTCCTTCTATGCTCAGCATCTTTTTAGATCATTTGGAAAACGTTGATTGCGCAGAGGAAATCAAAACTTTACAGCGAGTTTATACAACCGGGGAAGCTCTGAGTACGGAACAGGTTCAACGTTTTCATCGATTAATCGGGCAACGGAACCATACGACGCTTATTAATCTGTATGGTCCTACGGAAACGACAATTGAAGTGACCTACTATGATTGCCAGGCCGATAGCAAGGTAATCCCCATCGGTAAGCCTATGGATAATATTCAAGCGTATATCCTCAATAAGGAAGGCGACCTGCAGCCAATAGGCGTGATGGGCGAATTGGTTATTGGGGGCATTGGACTTGCACGAGGGTATATCGGAAGGCCCGAGTTAACAGTTGAACGTTTTGTCCCGAATTCTTTTGGCAATCGATCTGAAAGGCTATACAAGACAGGTGACTACGCGCGGTGGATGCCAGACGGCAATATTGAGTACATCGGGCGTATGGATAATCAAGTGAAAATTCGCGGTTATCGGATTGAATTAGGTGAAATCGAAGCGGTTATGAGGAAGCAGCAGGGGGCAGGAGAAGTTGCCATCATTGCCCATGAATATGAGCCGGGGGATAAACGATTAATCGCTTATTACAGTGGGGCATCAGAGGTCGAGACATTAAAAAGCCATTTACAAAAACAATTACCGCCTTATATGATTCCTTCTTATTTTGTACGGGTGGAGGAAATGCCGCTTACATCGAGTGGCAAATTGGATCGTAAAGCATTGCCACTGCCTGAGATCCATAGGGTAAGCCATCACTACACAGCGCCACGAAACTCAACAGAAGAATTGCTCGCACTCATCTGGAGTGAAATTTTAAGAGTAAATCAAATTGGGGTATTTGATTCGTTCTTTGAATTGGGCGGGCATTCCCTGTTGGCAACACAGGTTGTATCGCGCATACGAGCGGTGTTTGGTCAACATTTACCCCTCCGAGCGATCTTTGATTGCCCGACCATTGAGGGCTTGGCGAAGCGGCTAACCGAATTGCGTCAAGGCGAGAAAATGGTTCAATTGCCTGCTCTCGTGCAAGTGGATAGAACGGAACCGATCCCGTTATCTTTTGCGCAGCACCGGTTGTGGTTTTTTGACCAACTGGAGCCCGGAAGCAACGTCTATAACATTCCCTATGTATGGCGCTTAAGCGGTTCATGGGATGTTGCCGGCTTAGAAAAAGGATTGAACCAATTGATTGAACGTCATGAAATGCTTCGTACCGTATTCGCAAAACAAAATGGCGTCCCTGTACAGCTCGTTAAGCCGCATCAACCAAGAGCACTGCCTGTCGTGGATGTAAGCAGTCTATCTGCGGATGAAAGAGAGAAGCAGGTCCAGCATTATATTCAACGGAGTGCTGATCGCGTATTTGACTTGAGTCAAGGGCCGTTGATTGAAGCCGAGCTGATTAAGCAGGATGAATCGGAGTATATACTGCTTTGTACGGTCCACCATATTGTGTTCGATGGCTGGTCAGAGGATATCTTGCTGGACGAGTGGATGGCGTTTTATGAAGAAGCAATCGGCGGAACACCTGCCAATCTGCCACCGCTATCCATTCAATACGGAGACTTTGCAGTATGGCAAAGACAATGGTTATCGGATGAGACGATGAAAGAGCAAGTGGCGTATTGGGAAAAGGAATTTGCAGATGAGCTTACGGTGCTTCAGTTGCCGTTCGATCGTCCACGACCAGCCATTCAAACGTATGCAGGGGATATGCAGCATATCGATTTGGCCCCTTCATTACTAGAAAAACTAAAAGCTTTCAGCAAACAAGAGGGTGCTTCTCTGTTTATGACATTGCTGGCTGCCTATCAGGGCTTTCTCTCTCGCTATACCGGACAAACAGACATTTTGGTAGGAAGCCCGGTCGCGAATCGCACTCGAAAAGAAATGGAAGGGGTAATCGGGTGCTTTGTAAACACGCTGGTTTACAGAGTAAACGTCGAAGACAATCCAAGCTTCAGGCAATTGGTCGCCCAAGTCAAAGAAAAAACGTTGCGCGGGCAAGAAAATCAGGATGTGCCCTTTGAAAAAATCGTAGAGGTCCTTCAGCCGGAGCGAAATGCCAGTTACTCCCCTGTCTTTCAAACAATTTTTACAATGCAGACCCATCTGAGAAACGTAAAGCAATGGCCAAATCGAACCATTGAGCCAGTGAAAAGCACCATCAAGGTTGCCAAATTTGATTTGTCCATTTCCATAGAAGTGAATTCAGAGCACTCGTTGACGATTTCATTTGGCTACAATACAGACTTATTTCATCCGTCCAGCATAGAACGAATGATCGGACATTTTGTGAATTGGCTCGAACAAGTGATGGCATATCCTGAGGAGTCTATAGAAGGCTTGCGACTGATTTCAGAAGAGGAAGAAAAGCAACTGCTGGAAATGTGGAGTAATCATTAGGAGGTGCTGTATGCAAGATTCCATTACCGCATTATTGGAAGAACAAGTGGAACTTCATCCTGATGCCATTGCATTGGTATACAAAGATGCAACCCTTACCTACAAGGAGCTTAACAGCAGAGCGAATCAATTGGCGCATTATTTAAAATCGTGCGGGGTTGGAGCAGATAGCCGAGTAGGCTTGTACATGGATCGCTCGTTTGAAATGATCATCAGTATGATCGCTATTTTAAAGGCAGGCGGGGCCTATGTCCCGCTTGACCCTGCCTACCCCGAGCAACGATTGCTTTATATGCTGCAAGATGCAAGCATTTCGATTGTGCTGACACAAGAAAGCTTGGTGCCCAGACTGCCGGACGGATTGAAAATCGTTTGTCCCGATCTGGACGCTAGCAAGATCAGCAAGGAATCAGATGCGAATGTAAGAGAGAGCACGAATTCGGAAAGCCTAGCCTATTTGATGTATACATCCGGTTCGACAGGAAATCCGAAAGGGGTGCTCATCCCGCATCGAGGGGTGATTCGACTTACGAAGCATGCTTCTTACGTAACCCTCACATCGGACGAAACCATGCTGCAACTCGCCTCGATCTCTTTTGATGCGGCGACCTTCGAAATCTGGGGGAGCTTGCTAAATGGCGCGAAATTGGTGATTTATCCATTTCACGGTCTGTCTCTGGAAGAGTTGGGACAAGTCCTGCGTAACGAAAAAATCAGTACGCTATGGCTAACCGCAGGCGTTTTCCATCAAATGATCGATTACCGGATTGAAGACTTAAGGGGAGTGCGTCAATTGCTGACGGGCGGCGACATCGTGTCTGCCAAGCATGCGCAACGAGCCTTGGACATGTTACCGGATACACTGGTGATTAATGGATATGGCCCGACAGAAAACACGACATTTACTTGCTTTTATCACATTACACAGAAGAGCGAGATTCAACATTCCGTTCCGATCGGTCGACCCATCAATGATACCGAGGTCTTTATCCTGAACGATAAGCAAAAGCTCGTTCCTGTTGGTCTTGTGGGCGAATTATATGTGGGGGGAAAGGGACTCGCTTTCGGGTACTGGAATCGGCCGGAGTTGAATCAAGAGAAATTTATTCCGCATCCCTTTCAACAAGACCCCGAGGCTCGGTTATACAGGACGGGCGACCTGGTGAAATTTGTGCCAGGGCGAGGAATCGAATTTATCGGGCGAAAAGATAATCAAGTAAAAATAAGAGGAAACCGGATTGAGCTCGGGGAGATTGTAGCTGTCCTCAGTCAGCATGAGGGCGTAAGAGACGCTGTCGTCCTTGTACATGAATATGGAGCGGATGATAAACGGCTGATTGCTTATATCACCGGGGACGGGGATGTCGAAGAATGGAAGCGGTATGCGAGTGAACAATTGCCGCCTTTCATGGTCCCTTCCTATTTTGTGAAAATGGACGCTTTTCCGCTTACAGCCAACGGGAAGGTAGACCGTCAAGCATTGCCGTTGCCTGAAATGCGTACGACGAAGGATGAGTTTGTCGCGCCACGTACGGATACAGAGAAGCGGATCGCAGAGATTTGGCGTGAAATTTTAAAGGTGGAGCGCCTTAGCATCCATGACTCTTTTTTCGATTTGGGCGGACATTCGCTGCTTGCGACGCAGGTCATATCCCGCTTGCAGGATGCCTTCCAACTGTCTGTCCCGTTGCGCATCTTGTTTGATTGCCCGACGATCGCAGGCCTGGATGCCAAAATTACGGAGCTTGACCGGGATGGCAAAAGAGAATGGATACCAGTTATTGCTAGAGTCTCTCATCGAGACAAGCTGCCGTTATCGCATGCCCAGCAGCGTCTATGGTTTTTGCATCAATTGGAACCGGAGAGTACGGCTTATAATGTCCCTCACATGTGGCGTTTAACAGGAAAATGGGATGTGCATGCGCTGGAAACGGGATGGAATGCGTTACTTCAACGCCATGACATCTTACGCACTGTGTTTTCGAATGAAGGGGGGCAACCTTTCCAGGTCATTGAACCCCATGTGTATCGAACGTTGCCCGTGATTGATCTACGAGATCGATCTGCTGACGAAAAAGAAGAGCAAATCCACGACTATATCGAACAGGAAGCAGACAAAAGGTTTGATCTACAACAAGGACCTTTGATTCAAGCCAAATTAATCGTCGTTGAAGAGGATCAGTTCCTTTTGCTGTGCACGATGCATCATATCATTACGGATGGCTGGTCAGAGGATATCTTATTGGAAGAATGGCTGGCCTTTTACGAAGAAGCAGTAAGTGGAACACGTGCGGAGCTGCCAGAATTGCCGATTCAATATGCGGATTTCGCCGTATGGCAGCGCGAATGGCTGACGGATGAGGTAATGGGCCAACAACTGGATTATTGGAAAGCGGAGTTGTCCGGGGAGCTTCCTGTCTTGCATTTGCCGATCGACCGCCCAAGACCAAGCATTCAAACTTATGCCGGAAGTATGCATAAGATTGTGCTGGCATCCGAACTGCTTGAGAATCTGAAAGCGCTCAGTCGGCAAGAGAATACGACTTTATTCATGACCCTGCTAGCCGCTTACCAAGGCTTTTTATCCAGATATACCGGACAAACTGATATTTTGGTAGGTAGCCCGATAGCAAACCGAAATGTAACGGAAATCGAAGGCTTGATTGGTTTTTTCGTCAATACGCTCGTCTACCGGGCAAACCTCCAAGACAATCCAACGTTTAAGCAATTGCTTGCCCAAGTAAAAGAAAAAGCGCTTCTAGCACAGGAGTACCAGGATGTCCCGTTTGAAAAAATTGTAGAAATGCTGCAACTGGAACGCAATACGAGCTACTCTCCGGTATTTCAGACGGTATTCACATGGGCAGAAATGGGAGCGGATGTTTATCGTACGTCCGGTGGACAATTAGAAAAAATGCCGGTTCAGATCAATGTGGCGAAATTTGATCTTCAGTTATCCATGGGTGAGTCCGAGGCTGGCCTTGTGATGAACATGATCTACAACACGGATTTATTTGATCCATCCACGATTGAAAAAATGGCAGACCGCTTCGGGCATTGGTTGCAAGAGCTTGTAAACGCACCAGATGTGCCGATGGCCTTGCTGGAATTGTTGAGCGAGGAAGAACGTCACAAACTCTTGCTGGAATGGAATCAGACGGAGGCTACCGTCTCCACGCAAGATTCCATCCCTACAATATTTGAAGAACAAGTCGAGCTTCATCCTGACGCCACTGCATTCGTATACAAAGGCAATAGCCTATCCTATAGAGAGCTTAACAGCAGAGCGAATCAATTGGCGCATTATTTAAAATCGCGCGGGGTTGGAGCAGATAGCCGAGTAGGCTTGTACATGGATCGCTCGTTTGAAATGATCATCAGTATGATCGCTATTTTAAAGGCAGGCGGTGCCTATGTTCCCCTCGACCCTGCCTACCCTGATCAACGATTGCTTTATATGCTGCAAGATGCAAGTATTTCGATTGTGCTGACACAAGAAAGCTTGGTGCCCAGACTGCCGGACGGATTGAAAATCGTTTGTCCCGATCTGGACGCTAGCAAGATCAGCAAGGAATCAGATGCAAATCTGGGCGAGAGTATGACTTCGGAAAGCCTTGCCTATTTGATGTATACATCCGGTTCGACAGGAAATCCGAAAGGGGTGCTCATCCCGCATCGAGGGGTCATCCGGCTTACGAAGCATGCTTCTTATGTATCACTCACACCGGAAGAAACCATGCTGCAACTCGCCTCGATCTCCTTTGATGCGGCGACCTTCGAAATCTGGGGGAGCTTGCTAAATGGCGCGAAATTGGTGATTTATCCATATCACAGTCTGTCTCTGGAAGAGTTGGGACAGGTGCTGCGTGACGAGAAAATCAGCACGCTATGGCTAACCGCAGGTGTTTTTCATCAAATGATCGATTACCGGATCGAAGATTTAAAAGGGGTACGTCAATTATTGGCTGGTGGCGACATCGTGTCCGCCAAGCATGCGAAACGTGCCTTGGATATGTTACCAGATACTTTGGTGATTAACGGGTATGGCCCGACAGAAAACACGACATTTACTTGCTTTTATCACATTACACAAAAGAGCGAGATTCAACATTCTGTTCCGATTGGTCGACCCATCAATGATACCGAGGTCTTTATCCTAAACGATAAGCAAAAGCTCGTTCCTGTTGGTCTTGTGGGCGAATTATATGTGGGAGGCAAGGGACTAGCTATCGGATACTGGAATCGACCAGAGATGAACCAAGAGAAATTTATTCCACACCCATTTCAAAAGGACCCCGAAGCGAGATTATACAGGACGGGCGACCTGGTGAAATATGTGCCGGGGCGAGGAATCGAGTTTATCGGGCGAAAAGATAATCAAGTAAAAATAAGAGGAAACCGGATCGAGCTCGGTGAGATTGTAGCTGTCCTCAGTCAGCATGAGGGCGTAAGAGACGCCGTCGTCCTTGTACATGAATATGGAGCGGATGATAAACGGCTGATTGCTTATCTCGCGGGAGACGGGGAGGTCGATGAATGGAAGCGGTATGCGAGTGAACAATTGCCGTCTTTCATGGTCCCTACCTATTTTGTGAAAATGGACGTTTTCCCACTTACAGCTAACGGGAAGGTGGACCGTCAAGCATTGCCGTTGCCAGAAATGCGTACGACGAAGGATGAGTTTGTCGCACCACGTACGGATACGGAGAAGCGGATCGCGGAGATTTGGCGTGAAGTTTTAAAAACGGAAACGGAACGATTGAGCATCCACGATTCCTTTTTCGATTTGGGCGGACACTCGTTGCTAGCGACGCAGGTCATATCCCGCTTGCAGGAAGCATTCCAGTTGTCTATCCCGTTGCGCATCTTGTTTGAATGCCCGACAATCGCAAGCCTGGGTGCCAAAATCATGGAGTTGGGCCGGGATGGCAAAAGAGAACGGACACCAGCTATTGTGAAAGCCTCGTATCGGGAAAAGTTGCCGTTATCGCATGCCCAGCAGCGTCTATGGTTTTTGCATCAATTAGAGCCGGAGAGTACGGCGTACAACGTTCCACACATGTGGCGCTTAACTGGGCAGTGGAATGTGCATGCACTGGAGAAAGGGTGGAATGCGCTTCTTCAACGCCATGACATCTTGCGCACTGTGTTTGCGAATGAAGGGGGCCAACCTTTTCAGATCATTGAACCGCATGTGTATCGAACATTGCCCGTGATTGATCTACGAGATCGATCTGCCGCCGAAAAAGAAGTGCAAATTCACGACTTTATCATGCAGGAAACAGACAGAAGGTTTGATCTACAGCGGGGACCTTTGATTCAAGCCAAGTTAATCGTCGTTGAGGAGGATCAGTTCCTTTTGCTGTGCACGATGCATCACGTCATAACTGATGGTTGGTCAGAGGATATCTTATCGGAAGAATGGCTGGCCTTTTACGAGGAAGCAGAGAGCGGGGTACGTGCGGAACTGGCAGAATTGCCGATTCAATACGCGGATTTCGCGGTATGGCAGCGCGAATGGCTGACGGATGAGGTGATGGGGCAACAACTCGACTATTGGAAAGCGGAGTTGTCAGGGGAGCTTCCTGTCTTGCAGTTGCCAATCGATCGACCAAGACCAAGCATTCAAACCTATGCCGGAAATATGCACAAGATGGTGCTGGCAACTGAACTGCTTGAAAAGCTGAAAGCGTTCAGTCGGCAAGAGAATACCACTTTATTTATGACCCTGTTGGCCGCTTACCAAGGCTTTTTATCCAGATATACCGGACAAACTGATATTTTGGTGGGCAGCCCCATAGCGAACCGAAATGTAAAGGAAATCGAAGGCTTGATTGGCTTTTTCGTCAATACGCTCGTCTACCGGGCGAACCTCCAAGATAATCTAACGTTTAAGCAATTGCTTGCCCAAGTAAAAGAAAAAGCGCTACAGGCACAGGAGTACCAGGATGTCCCGTTTGAAAAAATCGTCGAAATACTACAACTGGAACGCAATACCAGCTACTCCCCGGTATTTCAGACGGTGTTCACTTGGGCAGAAATGAAAGCGGATGTCTATCATTCGTCCAGTGGTCAATTAGAGAAAATGCCGGTTCAGATCAATGTGGCGAAATTTGATCTTCAGTTATCCATGGGTGAGTCTGAGGACGGTCTCGTAATGAACATGATCTACAACACGGATTTATTTGATCCATCCACGATTGAAAAAATGACAGACCACTTCGCGAATTGGTTGCAAGAGCTTGTGAACGCACCGGACGTGCCGATGGCTTTGCTCGAATTGTTGAGCGAGGAGGAACGTCACAAAATTCTCGTGGAGTGGAATGATACAGCAGTCGCCATTCCGGAGAATACATGCCTGCATGATTTGTTTATCGAACAAGCAAAAAAGACACCAGAACTCATCGCAGCAGAATACGGGAGTGAAACAATAACCTATCGAGAATTGGATAGACGTTCTAACCAGTTGGCGCACTACTTGATGATGCTGGGTGTTGGACCCAATACGCCTGTCGGGATCTGTATGAATCGCTCTATTGAGCTTGTCATCTCGATCCTCGGCATCGTAAAGGCTGGCGGAGCATTTCTCCCTCTGGATACAGAGATGCCGCAAGCGAGGATGGCGAAACTGTTGGAAAGCTCCCAAACCAACATATGTCTATCTGAGCCGGAGTTCATGCACCTGTTTGGACAAGCCACTCATGTCAGATGTATAGATTCTCATGCGGAAAAAGACAAAATAGCAAGCATGCCAGAGGGATTGCCGGAGCAAACCGTAAAACCGACAGATTTGGTTTCGATTTATTACACGTCAGGTTCGACGGGTAACCCGAAAGGCGTGGAAAACCTCCACTTTGGTTGGGTAAATCGCATGTTATGGATGCAGCGACAACATGGCTTGGAGCAGGGTGAGTCTGTTCTGCAAAAAACAACCTTAACATTTGATGATGCAGCTGTTGAGTTTTTTTGGCCATTGTCTGTAGGGGGACGGATATCACTCTTGGAACCATGGCTGCATCGGGACCCTGAGGCGATTATCCAGGCTGCCATTCACTATCAGGTTGCGTGCATTCAATTTGTACCGAGCATGCTCAATATGTTTGTGGACGCCCTTACCCCGGAGGATGCAGCCAACTTGCACAAATTAAAAAATGTCATCTCCAGTGGTGAGGCGCTCTTACCCGAAACAGTAGGCAGGTTCTTTAAAAAGCTCAATGCCAAACTCCATAATACGTGGGGGGCCACAGAAGTATCGATTGACTCCACCATTTACACATGCTCGCCAATGGACGCGCTGGAAAAGGATTGTGTGAGTGTAGGCAAGCCGATTGATAACAACAGAGTTTATGTGCTTGACCACAATATGAAGGCTGTCCCAATTGGCGTCATTGGCGACCTTTATATTGGTGGCCTTGGATTGGCCAGAGGCTATCTGCATAATAGCGAGAAAACCCAGGAAGTATTTATGGAGAATCCGTTTGTACCAGGAGAAAGAATATATCGAACCGGCGACAAGGGATACTTCCTGCCTTCGGGCAACATTAAATTCGTAGGCAGACAAGATAATCAAATCAAGATTAGAGGCATGCGGGTGGAATTGGGTGAAATTGAATCCACATTAAGCAGGCATCCGTCCATTCGTGAAGCAGCCGTTATTTCTGTTAAAAACGACAGGTCAGCTACCGAATTGGCCGCATATATCGTGGGGGACGGGGATGTAAACGAATGGCGGGCATTCCTGAAGGAGCACTTGCCTGCTTATATGATTCCAACTTATTTCATGAGGTTGGACAGCATTCCCAAAACGACGAGTGGGAAAATTGACCGAAATAGACTGGAGTTACCATCGGTTAAATCAAGCGATTTCTCGATCATCGGGCCACGCACGATACCTGAGGAGCTTATCCACTGCATCTGGTGCGATATATTGCAGGTGAATCAGATTTCGATCAAAGACTCATTCTTTGATAGAGGTGGACATTCCTTATTGGCTACGCAAGTCATTTCCCGCATGCGGACCGTTTTTGGGATGGACATTCCATTGCGCACGATATTTGAGTTTCCAACCATTGAAGCGATTGCTGCCCGTATATCTGAGATCAAGCAAGGCAGCGAGACGAATACACGCATCCATGAAGTGTCGCGAGTGGAAAATCAGACAGATGTCTCCTTATTCGAAGTATCCCACGGGCAGAGAAGACAATGGTTCCATGCAAAATTCAGTGACCAAGAAGCAGTAGGAGGTGTTTACCTCTTTGAAGTAGCGGGTCCCGTTGACAGTCATTCTATGCACAGGGCTATGGCCCTCATGTTTGAACGTCACAGGATCATGCGCACGACGATTATAGAAAACGAAGGGCAATTGTATCAAAAAGTGCATGACGACCTTGAGGTGGAGAATGCGTTTGTAGATTTGTCTGCATTATCTGTGACGGAAGGCGAGCAGCGCATCAAAACCGATTTGCAATCCGCCCTGTACAAGCCATTCGATTTTTCAAGAGAGTCTTTCTTCCGGATGACTTTGTACCGAATGACACCGTCGAAGCATTTCCTCATCTTGAGTGCTCATCATATTGGATTTGATGGCTGGTCGTTAGATGTGTTTATCAATGATCTCGCGGACATGTATCAACAAGTAGAGAGCGGCGTGCAAAAGGAGTTTTCCAAACCATTGGATTATATGGATTACACCTTGTGGCAACAAACACGCTTGCAAAATGGAGAACTGAACCGACAACGGGACTATTGGTTAAAACAGCTGCAACAAAATGTAGATGCGCCGTTCATACCGCGAGAGACACAGTCGTTTACACACGGCAACCGAATTTCAAATGTAGCCTCGCTTCCCATTGAGCAAGAGACGGGCCAATCGCTTTTAGAATTGACCCGAATGGCTGGTGGTACCGTCTATACGAGCTTGCTTGCGGCGATCAACATTTGGCTGTCACTTCTCACGGATCAAACAATCATTACTGTCGGATCGACCTTATCTGGCCGTACGCAGACGGACCTTGAAGGAATTATTGGTCCGCTAATCAATCCGGTCGCCATGCGTACAGACTTGTCTGGCAACCCGACCGTACTGGAAATGATGAACAAAACAAGAGAAACCGCATATGGTGCGTACGAGAATCAAGAGTATCCGTACAATTTGGTCGTAGAGGATCAACATACTGCCACAGGCGATAAGAAGAATTTGTATTCCATTGTTTTTATTGGACAACACGTATCGAGCAATCCGCCTGAATCAGCTGAAATTACCTTTACGGAATGTCCGTTACGTCGTTTTCTGGATGAAGCGATTATCCAAACGTACGAAGGCAGTCACTTCGTTCAAGATGATCAATTGGATATGATGTTATTTTTGTCCACGCGTCAAGACCAACTGACGTTAACGGCACATTACAACACGGAAGCATTCAGCGAGAATGCCATGGATACGTTACTGGATCAGCTAAAGCATGTCATCTGCCAAATGATCGACAATCCAATGCAGCGCTTGTCTCAAATAAACCTGGTTGAAGAATATGATTTCAATGAACTTTTCAGCTAACTAGATGATGGCTGTTGGGGCATGCTGGTGAGAGCCGCATGCCCAACCATTACGCAACTGCGTATCGGGGAGATTACGAATGATGGATAAAACTTTTGTCAAAACCATCCCTCTGTCTGAGGCTCAAAAAGATTACTATCTACACGATTTGGTCTATCCAATGAGTCCTTATTATCAGGAGCAGTATCTGTTCCAATTCGAAAGTCGATTGGATGTATCGGTTACAATCCGTGCTCTTTATGAGATCGTGAAACGCCACGAAATCTATCGTTCCATTTTTGTTTTGGAAGACGAGCCCATTCAAAAAGTATATAGCGAGCCCGTATTGGATTTTGAACATGTGTCTTCCGCTACCTGGGACGACACGAGGATTAGAGAGTATTTTCATCAGGAATTCAGCAAACCTTTTACGCTAGAAGAGGGGCCGTTATTCAGTTGCAGATTGCTGGATTATAAAGAAAGCGGCAGTATTTTAAGCTTCAAGTTTCACCATATCTGCTTTGATGGGTGGAGTGTCTCGCTCACGCTCGATGAATTTACGATGATCTACCAACTACTGATAACGGGCAATGATCACGAGTTGCAACCACAAATACACCAATACGCAGACTTTGTGGAGTGGGAACAGAATTACATAGACAGCCAAGAAGGCGAAGCTGCGAGAGATTTTTGGAAAAAGAAATTGGGCGGGACTCTTGAGAGGTTAGAAGTACCAGCAGATAAAAAACGTCCTGGTACCCCTTCATTTAAAGGGGGGATATCATTCTTTACGTTTACCCGCGAACTCCGGGATGAGTTGATTGCTTATCATAAACAGAATCAATACCCTACAGATGTCATTTATTTATCTCTTTTTAGTGCTTTTCTTTATCGGATAGCTGGGCAAGACGACATCATTGTTGGCGTACCGAGGTACGGCAGACCGAAAAGAGAGTTTCATACGATCATGGGACCGTGTATGGTGATGCTTCCCCTGCGAATCAAAATTCCAAAGAACAGCTCGCTTCGTGAGTTGGCCAAGCTAATACATGAAGAGTTGTCTATATGTTCACAGTATCAAAACTATCCCATTTCTTTGATTGCAGCTGAGTTGCAATATGAGCGCGATAAAAAATATGCGTCCTTTTTTTCAACGGCTTTCGTCCATCAAAAAGCGATTAAGCAAAATGCAGCCATTATGCTGGGAAATGCCCAAAATACGTTTGATAGCAATGGTCTTACCGTAAGCACCTATCCGATTGGCAAAGATGTATCCCAGTATGATTTATGCTTGGTCGTTGAAAAGGACAACCATCATGACATATTGGCAGGATTCGAATACAATGCGGATATTTTGGAGGAAGAAACCATTGCCAAATGGATTGCCGACTTTGAACGCACCAGTCTGTCTCTTTTGAAAAATGATTGCGAAACCATCCCTGTATATGGTTTGCCTTCCCTCAAGATATTGCCGGAGGACGTCACCCCGTTCTCTACCGCCTCCATAAAGTTCGAGCAAGAAACGTTTGAATGGCCATGCTTGCAGAAGAATGGGATCTCTCAACTGGTTGAAGCTTGGGGTACGTCTTCCTATGCGATATTCATGACCGCATTTCTCGTACTTTTGTATGCAGAAACCGAGAAGGAGGATTTGGCTTTGGCATTTCGTGCGGGGTGGGACGAGTGCGAGGATGTCCCAAGCGCCTTGCTTTTACGAGCGGATCTGTCAGGCAATCCACTATTTGGCGATTTGGTTTTGCAAGTACAAAGCAAGTTAAAAGAAGCCCATTATCATCAAGTGTCCTTTCCTATACCTCATGAGCCCCAACTCTTATTTGAAATGAGTGACAACGACTATCCCTCCACGATTGATTTTCAATTCCGCATCCATGAAACTATCGATCACATAAATGGTGCCATTACCTATCATGCGAATGTATTCAAGAGAGAGACTGTGCAACGGATTTGCACCCAATATGAATACTTGTTGGAAAATGTGACAGCCGAGCCGCATCAAAGAATCCGCGAGATTGTCAGTCATCTGAACAGTCAATTCCTGACCAGTGATGATTTTGAACAATTATTTCTGTAGCGAAAGAGGTGCACTGGCTTGAAGCATTTAACAAAAGAGAACGTACAAGAAGTCATAGAGCTTTCCATGGTGCAAAAGCAATTATTACGCCCTGACAAGATGACAACCATGCGCTATCTCATCGAGCACCGTCTCGAACTGGAAAGCGTTCAAGAAACGTGGAAGGAATTAGTCAGCCAGACGCCGGTGATGCGAACGGTTTTCCGCCAGCTCAAAAACAAACAGGTACAAGTCGTATTGAAGGAGCTCCCCCTACCGATTGATTGGCAGGATGTACGGGAATTATCTCCTGAAAAGCAAGAGCAAGTATATCTCTCAACGCTTGCATCCCATCAGGAGCCCATTTTGTATGAGGAGGGGCCATTAATCCGGGTATCGATTTTGCAGATGGACGCCAATCAATCCGTCCTTATCTGGACCCATCATGCATTATGTATGGACGATGCCAGTCGTGAGCTACTTGTAGCGGAATGGCTGAAACGGGTACGGGGTACTCAGTCATCTGTTGACCAGCGGGCCTCATTCAAAGAGTACATTGCTTGGGAGTCAAGCCAAGATGGCTCCAAAGTCAAAAGCTTTTGGACAAAGAAATTCGAGGGCTATGAAAGCGCGCCTCTGTTTGTTCCGGTACAAGGGGCACAGAAGGAAGCAAGTCTTCCGATCAGTTGCGACGCTGTTCTTTCCGAAGCGTTAACCACGTCCATCAAAAGGATGGCATTCGAGCAGCGAGTATCCATAGAGGCAATCTTTCAGGCGGCTTGGTTCCTCTTGGAGAATATGTACAGTGGCGAGGACAGGCTGGTCATAGGCGTTACCGTCTCTGGCAGACCCGAAACATGGAAAGAGGCGAATACCATTATTGGGCCACTGGCTCATAGCTTGCCTGTCTTCCTGACCGTGCATGCGAATCAAAAAGTGCGTGATGTCGTAAAGGAAGTCCAGGAAAGCTGGGAACAACTACAGCAACATGATATGGCTACACTAGACATGATCCGTAACTATGCAGGTGTGCGGGAAGCTGATCCTATATTTGGAACGACACTAACCATACGGAATAGTGCAGAAGATCATCAGGAATCTGCCATGATTTATCGCGGTGGTCTCCAAAGAGTGGAGATAGTTGTAACGGTCGGGCAGCTGATGAAGATACATTTGTTCCATGAGAATGCGTCTTCCAAGAGCGATCTGGAACGACTGCAGTCCCATTACATCCATATGCTCGAGCAGATTTGCCGAGAGGTAGACAAGAGCATCAGCGATCTGGACATCGTGACGGATGAAGAACAAGAGCTCATGACAAAGGTAATGGGCAATTTTGCGAAGTCGAATCGCAGCATGGAGCAATTTGCCCAGCAAGTGATAGAAGAGCAGGTCAAGCGCAATCCTGACGCTATTGCTGCTATCGATCGGAAGCAATCCATCACCTACCGGGAATTGAATGAGGGTTCGAACCGATTGGCGCATTGGCTCAGAATACAAGGATTTGACCGAAATGATCTTGCTTGCCTATTTGCAGAGAGAAGCATCGACATGCTGATTGGCATTCTAGCTGTGCTAAAAGCAGGAGGGGCCTATGTCCCGCTTGATACGGCTCATCCCGACCAACGGCTCCTTACGATTGTTGATAACAGCAAGGCGAAGGTCCTACTGACCGAGTCGCGTTTCCAATCGCGCAGCATGACCTTGGCAGACAGAGTGGAGCACAAGCCAGTCGTGTTTTGCCTGAATAAAGGGGACGGGTCAAGCGCGGACATCTCTTCTTTGCAAGCGTCGGATACATCGAATCCAGACATCATCAATGCGCATGCTGATTTGGCAAACGTCTTTTTTACCTCAGGCTCCACGGGTATGCCAAAAGGGGCAATGATCGAGCATAGCGGCATGTTGAATCATCTTTACGCCAAAATGGATGTCCTTGGACTGAATTCAGACAGCATCGTAGTGCAGAATGCCTCCCATTGCTTTGATATATCGGTGTGGCAGTTCCTCGCTCCCTTGATGGCAGGTGGAAAGCTTGTGATTTACGACAACGAGACGGCTGCTGATCCGGATGCATTGCTCCAAGCCTTGAATCGAGACGGTGTCACCGTGATTCAGATGGTACCAGCGATGATTGAAGCATTGCACAATGCTGCCCTGACTCTTCCACAGGAACAGCATGCTTTGCCTCAATTGCAATACATGATCTCGACCGGTGAGGGATTGCCAGTAACACTGTGCAGAAAGTGGCAAGACCTGTATCCCGATGTGATCGTAGTAAATACGTATGGAGCTACGGAGTGTTCGGATGATACGATGCATGAAATCATGGATCGTTCGTATGCGCATGATGATTATCCTTATGTGGCCTTGGGAAGCTCGATCGCCAATATGAAGCACTATGTGCTGGACAAATGGATGCGCCCCGTTCCGGTTGGTTGTGTCGGGGAAATCTACATTTCTGGAACGGGTGTAGGGCGGGGGTATCTCCATGATGCTGAACGCACGGAGCTAGCCTTTTCAGAAAATCCATTTTTGCGGGGCAGAACAGAACGGTTATATAAGACAGGCGATTTGGGACGTTATTTGCCAAATGGGAGACTCGTATTTGTTACGCGTGCTGATTTTCAGGTAAAAGTACGCGGATATCGCATCGAGCTTGGCGAGATAGAAAACGCCCTTTTACGTCACACGCTGGTGAGGCAGTGTGTAGCGGTAACACGAGAAGATGAACATGGGCAGAACCGAATTGTTTGCTATGTGGTCATGCATGAACAGCAGAGTGAACAGGAGCTGCAAGCCTATCTTGGAACGTTCTTGCCGGAGTATATGATTCCAGAGCGAATCGTCATTCTGGATGCGATGCCACTGAATCGCAACGGAAAAGTAGACAAAAAAGCATTGCCAGAGACAGACGTGGTTCAAAAGAAGCCGGGAGCATTCATTGCTCCGCGCAATGAGCTGGAACGAAGCTTGGCAGCTATCTGGCGTACTGTGCTAAACGTAGAGGACATCGGGATCGACGATGACTTTTTCCAGCTTGGCGGGCACTCTATGAAAACCATTCAGGTTCGCTTGCGCATGAAAAGAGAGATGGGCATAGAAGTTACCATCAAGGACTTATTCGAGCATCGAACCATTCGCGAATTATCCTCCCTGTTTTATACCGAGGCGACGCTGTCCACAGGTAAGCTCCATACACAACAGGATCGATCAACGATACCCAAGGCAACAGAGCAAGCGTATTACCCGGTGTCACATGCGCAGAGGAGACTGTTTTTCATTCAGCAGCTAGAGCCTGAGAACACCGCTTATAATATGCCGACGATCTATTATATTACGGGACCGTTAAAGGAGCGTATTCTGCATCAGGCCTTCGGGTTGCTGGTGAAAAGACATGAAGTGTTGCGAACAAAGTTCCTTTTAAAAGACGGGCGTCCCGTACAACAGGTGTTGCCGGGCAATGACTTCACCTATACATTTGTCGATCTTTCCAAGGAGTCCGAAGCGGCGAAGCAAGAAGCGATTGATTTGATTATCCAAAAAGAGACGGAAACCAGCTTTGATTTTGACAGGGATACATTGTTTCGTGTGAAGTTATGCAAGGCTGCGGAAGAAAAATACGTATTGCTAATGAACATGCATCACATGATCAGTGATCAATGGTCATGGGGGATATTGATGAAGGATTTGGGCACCATCTACGAATCCGTGCATCAAGGAATAGAGCCCGTATTGCCGGAATTGAACATCCAGTATAAAGATTACGCAGTCTGGCAAAATCATTCGATTCATCATGGAGAGCTGGGAGAATCAGAAGCATATTGGCTGAAGACGTTCGAAAAAGAGATTCCCGTATTGGACTTGCCGACGGATTTTCAGCGTCAGCCTGTACAAACGTATTTTTCGGCAATAGAATCTTATCCGATTTCGGAAAAAACGTTTAGCCGGATGCGAGAGATTGCGCAGCAGCATGATGCCTCCATGTTTATGGTGATTTTATCAACAATAAGCATTTGGTTGTCCAAGCTGACCAATCAACAGGATATCATCATCGGTACTCCAGAGGCCGGCCGGAATCACATGGATATTGAGCAGGTCATTGGATTTTTTATTAACACACTCCCGTTGAGACTGGAAGTCAATCAGGAGCATACCTTTATCGAGGCGTTGCACGTTTGGAGACAGCAAGCACTGGAGTCTTACATGCATCATGACTATCCATTCGATAAATTGGTCGAAAAAATTAACCCGGAAAGAGATGTCAGCCGCAATCCTATTTTTTCTTTTATGTTCCAATATATAGAGAAGGTAGAAGAGGAAAATATAATAAGCGGTTTGGAAATGACAGCCGTTGAATCCTATAATTCCATGACGAATTTTGATTTATCGCTCGTATGCATGGATCTGGAACATGGCGCTGGTCTGACTGTCGAATATCGCACGGATTTATTTAAGCCAGAAACGGTTCAGCGGATGCTCGGATATTTGGGCAACATCATCGAACAGGTAGCCAATCAACCAGATATTCATTTCAAACATATCGAATTATTGTCAGTGGAAGAAAAACAGGCAATGATTTCAGCTTATAAGGAAGTTCTTTTTACCAATGGGGATGAGCATAAAACGATCATCGAGCTATTCGAAGAACAAGTGGAGAAAAACCCGGATCGAATTGCTCTCGCTTTTGAAGAGCAAGAACTGTCTTATTCAGAACTGAATAAACGGGTGAATCAGCTCGCGAGGACATTGGTAGCTGAGGGCGTCCGTGCAAATCAATTGGTGGGGATCATCGCAGAACGGTCCATGGAGATGATCGTTGGCGTTTTGGCGATTGTGAAAGCGGGTGGAGCCTACGTCCCGATTGACCCTGATTATCCCGAAGAACGCATACGGTACATGCTGGAGCATTCGGGAGCAGACGTTTTGTTACTGCATCAGTCGGTACGCCATAAAGTGAATGCTGACAAAAAAATGATCATGTTTGACGATGAAGAGTCCTATCATCAGGAGAATACGAATCTGGGGTTACCTGTTCAGCTTGATCACCTTGCTTATGTGATTTATACATCAGGAACTACGGGAACGCCAAAGGGAGTCATGATTGAACACCGGCAGCTGCATTCGCTAGCGCAGGCATGGAAACAAGAATACAGGCTGGATGAATTCCCCGTCAGGAGTTTGCAATGGGCAAGTTTTTCTTTTGATGTGTTTACTGGTGATTATATAAGATGTCTGTTAAACGGTGGGAAGCTGGTTATTTGTCCAAAGGATGCGAGAGTGGATTTGGAGCGCCTTTACCACCTGATGGAAAAGCATGAGATTAATCTGTTTGAATCGACCCCTGTCCTGGTGCTTCCTTTCATGGACTATCTCAATGAAAATGGGCTCAACATAGACTTTATGAAAATATTGATTCTTGGTTCGGATCAATGCCCATTACATGCCTTTCACAAGCTTGTCGATCGATACGGAAGCACCATGAGAATCTTGAACAGCTATGGAGTGACGGAGGCTACCATTGATTCCTCCTATTATGAAAGAGTAGACCAGCAAGATTACAAATTATTGCCGATTGGCAAGCCTTTGCCAGGGGTGAAGATGTACATTCTGGACGCCAATCTTCAGGTGCAGCCTGTGGGTGTCCCAGGAGAACTGTATATTGGAGGAGTGGGAGTAGGAAAAGGATATTTCAAGCAGCCAGAGTTGACGAATGAAAGATTCGTTCCCAATCCGTTTTGTATCGGTGAAAACATGTATAAGACAGGGGATATGGCTCGATGGCTCCCCAGTGGAGATATTGAATTTTTAAGCCGATTGGATAATCAGGTGAAAATACGTGGGAATCGAATCGAACTGGAAGAAATCGAAGCGGAATTACGAAAAATGGCCAATATTCGCGACGCGGTCGTTATCGCCAGAGTGGATGAATCCGGTCAAAAAAGGCTGGTTGCATTTTATGTAGCGGCAAATTCGGTGGAATCGAACGTATTGAGAGAATCGTTGCGGAAGTCGTTACCGGCATTTATGGTCCCATCCCATTTTGTTCAGCTAGAGGAAATACCAGTAACGCCGAATGGAAAGATTGATCGAAAAGCGCTAGTGGATATCAACATCGTCTTGCAGAGTGAAATGGAATATGTGGAGCCCAAAACGGACACCGAGAAGATACTGGTAGCTGTGTGGCAAGACGTTTTACATGAGAAAAAGATTGGGACCTTGGATCATTTCTTTGAGCTCGGTGGCGACTCTATCAAATCCATTCAAGTATCCTCGCAATTAGCAGCTTTGGGATACAAGATGGAAATTCGGGATCTTTTCAAATATCCAACGATCGCAGAACTGAGTACAAAACTGAAACCAATGAATCGGAAAATTGACCAGAAGGATATGGAAGGCGTTGTACCACTGACACCGATTCAGCATTGGTTGATGCAAGAACACAGTCAGCATCTCCATCACTATAACCAATCTTTTGTATTGTACCGCAAAGAGCGGTTTGACGAGGGGATGGTTCGCAAAGTCATCGATAAGCTCGTACAGCACCATGATGCACTGCGAATGATTTTCCGCGAGACCAATACCGGCTATGAAGCTTACAATCGAGGCGTCAACACTAGCGGCATGTATAGTCTGGAGATTTGGGACTATCAAAACAAGAACGGGTCTGAGATCGAACAAGCGATGGACTTGAAATGCAGTGAAATTCAATCGAGGCTTCACATTTTTGATGGCCCATTAATGAGGCTGGGGTTATTCCGATGCCCGGATGGCGATCACTTGCTGATTGCTATTCACCATTTAGTCGTAGACGGGGTATCATGGCGCATTTTAATCGATGATTTCAAAACAGCTTATGGGCAGCTCCTTCGTAACGAAGAGATTCGTTTGCCTTTAAAAAGTGATTCCTTCCAATTGTGGGCGCAACAATTGAACGAGTATGCCAATAGCGAAAGACTCGAACAAGAGCGTGAATATTGGAATCGAATCGAGGAGAGGGATGCTCAAACGTTGCCAACGGATTACGATGAGCAAAAACCGCTTCGGAAAACAACCAGGACCAAAACGGTCACGATGGATCAGCAGCAAACTGAGGAGTTGCTAAAACAAGCCAATCGTGCCTATCAGACGGAAATCGATGAACTATTGTTGGCTGCTATTGGAATGGCCTTCAAAAAATGGGCAAATATCGATAGCGTCACCTTGAATATGGAAGGGCATGGCAGGGAATCGATTCTGCCAGATCTGAACATTAACCGCACAGTGGGATGGTTCACGAGTGAATATCCAGTAATGGTAGACGTCGGGAACGAAATGAATCCGTCAGCTATCATTCCGAAAATCAAAAAAGATATACGACGAATACCGCATAAAGGGATTCACTACGGCGTTTTGAAATATTTGTCTGCAAAATTACCAAGTACCACCTTGAATGTAAAACCTGATGTCAGTTTTAATTATTTGGGACAATTTGATATGGATCGGAAAGAAAAGGATGACGACATTCAATTGTCCACATTCTCAGGCGGAGATTCCATGAGTCAGGAGCAGTCTCGGGAATGCAAGATTGACATTGAGTGCATAGTGTTGAATGGAAGCTTTCACTTTATGGTCGCTTACAGTGAGGCACAGTATAAGACGGAAACCATCGAACGACTTACTGCATGCCTCCAGGATAGTCTAAGGGAAGTCATCCAGCACTGCATGCTGAAATTGCGCAACAGTCCTGACCACGAAATTGCTGGAGAATGGGTAGATTTCGAAGCAGTGGTAGACGGATTTTTCGACTCTTCTACGATGAATGATCTTCCTGGTGTAATTGCGGTGGTAGTCCAACACGGTCAAGTAAAAGTAAAGAAAGCTTACGGTTACGCCAATCTATCAGAGAAAGTGCCCATGAGTGCAGATGATACCGTAGTCAGGGTAGGTTCGATTTCCAAACTCGTAACAGTCGCTGCCATTATGAAGCTAGTGGAGCAAGGGCTGATTGGCTGGAACGAGGATGTTCAGCAATACCTCGATATTGAAATACCGAGAAGAGTGGAGGGACCACTAACGGTAGAACATTTACTCAGCTACACAACAGGGTTTGACTCGCCAGATGCGGGAAATGACCAAAGCTATAATTTTGGCGGGCGTGACTCCCTAACGTTACGAGAGTATATTCACCGTTATATGCCAACCGTGGTAGACAAACCTGGCGAACATTTTGGGAACGAGAATTTTGCCTTTATGCTGGCGGGCTATCTTGTGGAAAGAGTTACGGGCGTTTCCTTTGATCGCTATGCGAGTGAGAATTTCTTTGCGCCTCTCGAAATGACAAACAGCAGTTTTCTACTACAACCCGAATTAGAGGCGAAAATGGCAACAGGCTATGATCAGGAAAATCAGGCGGTGCAAAAGTACGATTTTAGCCCTGCAATCTCACCAGACGGCAGCATGCTCTCCACGGGGAATGATATCGCTACATTGATGCTGGCTCTCTTAAGTGGAGGTGCTGATGGCAAAGAAAACATTTTAGAGGCAGCTTCGATAGAAAAAATGTTCTCCAGTAAGTCAGTCCCTCATCCAAAAGGGACGTCTACAGGGTATGGATTTACAGTAAAATTCCATCCGGAATACGTGCATGAGAATGTTTTGGCGAAGGCAGGCGAGGTCATAGGCTTTCACTCATTTATGTGGTTCCTGCCAGAAAAACAAATGGGAGTCTTTGTTAGTACAAATAAAAGTCAATTCAACAAAATTGAATTTTTCGATTACTTCATGAAACGCTATCGTCCTGCGGAAGTGATCATCATGTAAATCAGCACCATATCATATTCGTGTAAACGGGGGGCCGCTATGAGCATGATAAAGACTAGTTCCATTAGTCGTTTTCCTAATACGAATGACGTAGGAATCGGTGTATCTGTCGGTACTTTTGGAGAACTTCTGCAGGGGATTCTCGAAGAAAATAATCGGGATTTTCTGGTTACTTTGCCTATCAAAAATGCATCCTACGCTACTTTTTATTCGATTCCAACCTTGCAGGAGATCGTCGTCGTGCCACGCTCCAAGCAAAAGTCTAAAAGGTTGGTCGAAAAAATCATTCAGCACTATGGATTGCCGGCAGGTGGAATTTTGGAGATCAACTCTGAACTTCCGGTTGGAAAAGGCTTGGCAAGCTCATCAGCAGATTTGGTGGCTGCCTCCCGAGCTGTTGGGAATTGCTTCCATATAAACATCGAGCCTTCCTTACTAGAGTGGTTTTTGTTGAGTATTGAGCCGACGGATGGCGTAATGTATGAGGGTTCCGTTTCTTACTACCATAAAGAAGTCAGATTGCGAGAGTACATCGGGGAACTGCCGGCATTATGCATTCTAAGTATTGATGAGGGAGGAACCATCGATACGGTTGAGTTCAATAAACGAACGAAGCCATATACCGAAGAAGAAAAGATAGAGTACAGCGTGTTGTTACAAAAAATCACGAAAGCGATCAGAGAAAGAGATGTCCACACGATAGGTGCCGTGTCGTCCAGAAGTGCGATCTTGAATCAAAAAATTCTACCCAAGAAACTGTTGCCGGAAGTCATGGAGATCAACGAGAAAATTGGAGGGTTAGGTACGGTTGTGGCGCATAGTGGGACCAGCCTCGGCATTTTATTGTTGAAAGAAGGACCTGACTTCTATCAAAAGCTCGAACTAGGGTATAGATGCTTAAGTGAATTGAATAAAGAAGTGCATTTGTATCACACGTAGAGGAGCAGATTCAAGAGATGGCTTCTGGCATGCACGGAAGTCATCTTCCCCCCAAATTTGATTCTGTTCGTACTGGGAGTGGATTATCGAGATGGAACAGCCAGTAAGCGTTAATGAAAAGGTATCTTTTCGGGCGTTACTGAGCTTGAAAAGTTATCGCTATTTAATCTTTTCGCAATTTGTCTCGAATATGGGAGATGGCGTGTATCGATTAGCGCTTATTTGGCTAATGAAGGTTTTGACGGAAAGTCCTTTGTTAATGTCAGTTTTATTGGCAGCGGAAACCATTCCATTGATCCTATTCGGATTATTCGCGGGCGTTTTTGTTGACCGGGGAAATAAAAAGAGGATCATGGTCGTCTCGCATTTATTGAGAGCTGCGCTCATTTTATGCATCGTCCTGTTGTTTTTGTTTGATAGGCTACATCCTGCTGCACTGATCATCATCGCCGTTTTGCTGACCACAGTCAGTGCCTTCTTTCGGCCAGCACTCACGGTAGCAATACGGACGCTGGTTCCCGAACAACATATGACGCAAGCCCAAAGTTTATCGCAGATGATTCAAACGATTGTCAGCTTAGCGGCTCCTGCATTGGCAGCGGGGTTGATCGCGTTTGGGATGGAGTATGCTTTTATTTTGAATGTCGTCACCTATTTGTTAGGTGCACTGATTATTTTATGGATTAACGAGAGGGAGCTTGTCGTTTCTACTGTCAGTGAGTTTACAGCCAAGATGATCATGACGGATTTGAAGGATGGAATCCATGCGATTACGAAGCATGATTTTTTGCGAAACTGCATGATTTATTTTACCATCCTCAATTTTTTGACGGCTCCAGAAACGATCTTGCTGCCACTGGTTGTAACCAATGTTACCGAATTGGCCATGCTCGAGATCAGCTTTTTTATCGGGATTATGCTTGGGTCGCTATGTATTAATTATTTGAATCGATATGATGCGATTATTTACATTTGCTGTGGCATTAGTCTGTTTAGTATCGGAATCGGAGTGTTTGCGTTTGGCATTCCGCTTGTTTGGCAAGTTATTTGTGTATTTGTGAATGGAATAGGCTCTGCATTTGTGAATATCAAAATGGGCACGTTGATCACCTTGATGGTGCCCAAAGAAGTCTTGGGAAGAGCATCGAGCTTGATTAGTGTAATGGTTCAGTGCGCAATGCCTGTTTCGGTCTTTCTGGTAGGTCTGACTACTGGTCTTGTTTCCATCTTTACGATATTTGGAATTATTGGCGGAGCGGGACTTCTTATTGTGGTTCTCATGTTGATGAATCCACACTTGAGAATGAAAAAAGAACAAAGCTACGAATATGTGGAACAAAAATCAGGAGGAATCTCTCTTTAGTGCAACTCCTGGTTGAATCGTTACTCAGTCGGAAGCGAGGTGTATTTTTGCATGAGTGTAAAATTAACGGGCCGTATAGCTTCGACACCAAGCCGCCTCTTGCATGATGAAGTATTGGAACCACAGTTCAAGTATGAAGTCGATCATTTGCTGCCTGGGTATATTCAAATTGAATTCGCTATGCTGTTGGAATACGTCAGGATGGGCTTGATTACACGACAAGACGCTTTGCCTATCGCACAGGCACTTCAGGCCGCTACACCCGAAACAATCGCTCCTGACCCCGGACAGAACATGTCCGATATCTCTTTTGCCCTCGAGCGTTATATTGAAGGGTTGCTCCCGAGACCGGTACCGTGTTGGCATATGGATCGCAGCCGCAATGATGTCCAAGCGTGCGCACAGGTAATGTTTGGTCGTGCGCAATGGCTGGCGACGACAGGAGAATTGGGACAGCTTATTCAATCGATGGATAAACTGGCTGTTCAATATCGTTCGGTTCCCATGCCAGGATATACCCACTACCAATCCGCACAATTGATTACCCCTGGATTCTATCTTTCCTCTATTAACAACGAATTTTTGCAAGCCATGAATCGATGGATACAAATCTATGACGACATGAATCAGTGCCCACTTGGGGCAGGGGCCATGGCTGGGGTAGAACTGCCGTGGGATCGTCAACGGTTGTCCAAGCTGCTTGGGTTTCGACAGCCTCGAATGAGTGCGTTGTCGGCGGTCGCGTCTCGGGAATGGGTTTTGAGAATGGCAGGAGAGCTGTCCACCTTCTCAGTGTTGATCTCCCGGTTTACAACAGATTTGATTCAATGGGGCAGCAGCGAGATGAACTTCCTCCAATTGCCGGATGAGCTATCAGGCATATCTTCTGCCATGCCACAGAAAAGAAACTTCCCGATCCTGGAGCGTATCCGGGGGAAGAGTGCGCATCTAACCGGATTTTATATGGATATGGTGCTAGCTCAGCGCAATACAGCCTTCACGAATTTGGTAGAGACGTCTAAAGAGGCAGGCACTCATCTTCTGTCGTTGTTTCAACAAACCAAAACGCTCTTGCGCCTGTTAAAAGCGGTGATCGATCATCTGCAATTCAATGAGGATCGTTTGCTCCATATATGTAAACGAGACTTTTTTGGAGGATTTACTCTTGCGAATTTGCTGACCTTGGAGCATGAGATTCCGTACCGAACAGCTCAGGTAATCGCAGGCAGGTACATCGTTCGCGCGCTGGAACACGGTGTATCGCCGGAGCCGGGAGATCCACGGTTACTCTATGAAGCTTGCGCGGAAGCAGGCTTTCAAGTGCCGGATACGGCTTCACTCCTCGCTGCTTCCTTCGATGTGCAGGGGGGCTTGTACGCGAAAAAATCAACGGGCTCCACGAACCCGGAGGAAGTACAGCAGATGCTGACAGCACAGAGGGAGCATGCAGAAAAGCTGCAACGGGAGTGGCAAGATCGACAAGGGCAATTGCAGGCGATCGAAGAAAGGCGGGAGAGGGTAATGAAGAGGCTTCTTTCTGGCAAGCAAGGGAAGGATGTGAGCGTAGATGCGGTATGAACAGCTGGCAGATTCAATCGGGGATACTCCTCTGGTCAAGCTGAGACTTGATGATAGGGCGGTGGGCTCCGTATTTGCAAAGCTTGAGTTAATGAATCCGTTCGGCATGAAGGATCGTGTGGCCAAGCAGTCGATTTTGGCAGCGATAGAGTCAGGAGAACTTCAGGAGGGCATGCCGATTATCGAGAGCTCGTCAGGAACGTTGGCTTGCGGGTTGGCCTTGGTTGGGCGTCAGTTGGGGCACGACGTACACATCGTGACTGATCCGAGAATTGACCCGATTACGTATGCCAAGCTGACCTCGCTTGGCTGCCATGTTCACGTAGTTTCGCAGATGGGAAAACAAGGGTGGCAAAGCGCCAGACTGGAGCGACTCCAAGAGTTAATGAGGGAGTATCCAGGAGCGTTCTGGCCTCGACAATACGATAATCCGGAAAATCCGCGTGCATATGCTGCGCTGGCATCCGAGCTGATGCAGGACCTCAATCGAATTGATGTACTCGTTGGTGCAGTCGGCAGTGGGGGTTCCTTGTCCGGGACCGCCAGAGAACTGAAGCATCATAATAAGGAGCTGCGCGTCGTGGCGGTGGATGCAGCGGGGAGTGTGATATTCGGACAACCCGATCAGCCGACACGTCTGCAAGGTGGCTTGGGAAACAGTTTGATCGCAAAGAACGTAGATTTTTCCATGATCGATGAAGTGCATTGGTTGAACGATGCTGAGGCATTTGCGGCTACACTGCGGTTGGCCCGTAATGAGCATATTTTTGCTGGCAACAGCTCGGGCTCCGTATACGCCGTAGCCAACTGGTTAGCGAGCCAGGTCGGGAGTGAGTGCAATATCGTGGCCATATTGCCGGATCGAGGGGATCGGTATGTCGATACGATCTATAGCCACTCCTACCGGGAGAGCAAGGGTCTGATGCAAACGAACCTGCGAGACACGCCACAATGTGTGGAACCAAAGACAGTCGTGACTAGCTGGTCCTATTCCAAATTGATGGGGATGTATCCGAATGAACAAACACTTTCTGTTCGTTGAAGCGAATACGACGGGGACAGGTATGCTCGCTATTAAAAAAGCGCGCGAATTGGGGTTTACGCCCGTATTTTTCACAGAGAAGCCTGAACGTTACCACGGCTTGAATGAGTTGGAATGTCACGTAGTCGTGACCGACACGAATTCCCAAGCAGAGCTGACTGACAGTGTAGCACAAGTAATTAAGGAAGGCAGAGAGATAGCCGGAATCATGTCGACAAGCGACTATTACCTCGAGGCGGTTGCCAAGCTGGCCCGGAAATTCGGTTGGACAGGCAATTCGCTGGAGGCGATTGAAGCCTGCCGTAATAAAGCGATATTTCGCGAGAAGCTTCAGGGGTATCAAGTGTCTCAGCCTAAATTTTTGGCAATAAACTCTATGGAGGCATTGACGGAAGCACGCTCTTGCATTTCTCTGCCCTGCGTGGTGAAGCCTGCTGACGATAGCGGGTCGAATAACGTGCGCCTGTGCTTTAGCTGGGATGAAGTGGAGCATATGGCAAAGGAAATCCTTGCGATCAAGTACAATGCGCGCGGTCAGCAAACAGCTCGGACAGTGCTTCTCGAGCAGTATGTCGAGGGCCCTGAATTTAGCGTGGAGACGTTCTCGTGGCAAGGGCAATGCTTTGTCATCGGCATTACCCAGAAACGGTTAACGGGATACCCATTTTTCGTGGAAGCAGGACATATTTTCCCTGCACCGTTGTCGGCAGAAGAGAAACAGGAGATCGAGCGAACGGTGGAAAGGGCGTTAGAGGCGGTGAACTACCAGTTCGGTGCTGCCCATACAGAAGTGAAGTGGACATCAGCAGGTTGTGTTGTCATCGAAGTAAACGCAAGGCTTGCTGGTGGAATGATTCCAGAGTTGGTTCGCCGTTCAACAGGGATTGATCTGCTTTTGCAACAAATCAGGTGTGCGGCTGGACTTGCGCCTGAATTATCTCAAACAGTCGAAGAACGACAATATGCAGGCATTCATTTTCTCGTGTCTGAGCGTCAGGGAACCTATGGCGGGATACAGGGAATGGATACCGTTCGCAACCTGCCGGGGATTGCTGAAGTGGCGATTCATGCGAAAATCGGACAAAACGTCCAGCCTCCGCAAAATTTCTCGCATCGTCTCGGCTATGTCATCGTGGAAGGCAAGCATTACAGTGAGACCGCTGAGTTGATCGAGCAGGTGAAAGACTGCCTGAGTGTACAAGTAGGTCAGCAATTGGAGAGTGGGGTATGAAACCGTTGATAGAATTGAGAAGCGATACATTCACTTTGCCGACAAATCAGATGATGGAAGCCATTCAAGAGGCGGTACTCGGTGACGATGTCTACGGAGAAGATCCTACGGTTCGCCAATTGGAGCAAGAAGCGGCCCGGAAGCTGGGTAAAGAGGCAGCCATTCTCATGCCGAGTGGAACAATGGCCAATCTGGCATCCTTAATGGCGCATTGTCCTCGCGGTTCCAAAGTAATCGTAGGCAATGAGACGGATATTTACATCTATGAAGCGGGTGGCGCGGCTGTGTGCGGTGGCATTATGTACGAGCCGATTCCGACACAGCCAGATGGAAGGTTGAACATCGCGGATATGGCGCGGGTATTTCCGTTGGAGCCAGAAGATCCACAATTCGCATTGCCTTCCTTGATCTGCCTGGAAAACCCGCATAACCGGATGGGGGGACGTGTCCTTCCGCTGTCTTATTTGGAAGAGGTTCGCGCATTTGCAAACGAAAAGGCTGTGCCCGTTCATATGGACGGTGCACGCTTGTTCAATGCCGCCGTTGCTCTTGACGTGGATGCGGCAGAGATTGCGCGTTATGCCGATTCCGTGCAAATATGTCTGTCGAAAGGGTTGTCAGCACCGATTGGTTCCCTTGTCGTCGGAACAGAAGACTTTATTCAGAAAGTGTATCGTCTGCGCAAAATGCTGGGTGGCGGTATGCGTCAGGCAGGGATTATTGCAGCGCCAGGTTTGGTTGCCTTGCAGCAAATGACGGATCGATTGGCAGTTGATCACGCAAACGCTCTTCGTTTAGCACGTGGTCTGGCGGAGATTCCAGGAATCGTGACTCATGTGGAAGATGTAGAGACCAATATTGTGTTCTTCCGGATTGAACACCCAGTCCATACGTGGCAGACCTTCATAGAAGCAGCGCAAGCACATGGGGTGCGCGTAGCGGAGCTCGGTCACGGCAGAATTCGAGCGGTCACTCATTCCGGTATTGAGACAGCGGATATCGACAAGGCGCTAAGCATCATACGTGAACTGTTGCAGTTCCAAACAGTATAGGGCAGACTCGCTCCCCCTTCAGTGGAAGGGGGATTTATTATTAAGGTTTATAAAGGAATATAAAATGATCTGATTTTTTCAAATCTTTTAAAGGGAAAATATTTTCAAATAACAGAAAATTATTTAATATTAAAAAGACAGGCCTTGGGATGTATTGCCCATTATGGAAAAGGCTTGAAAACATGTGAAAGAGGGGGAAATGATTTGAAAAAAGGGAAAGGTTGGTTGAAGCCGTTGGCGTTGCTCTCTTTAACCGGCGCGCTGTTGGTCGGTTGCTCAAGCGGGAACAACGCTTCGCCAGGAACTACAACACCAGCACCAGCAAAAAAACCGGTGGAGCAGGTAGCTCCTCAGGCGACCAGTACGGATGATGAGAAACCAATAGACGGTGGAACGTTCACGCATTCTACCACGTCTGACATCGTCACGATCAATCCGATTTTCGGAAATGACACGGCATCCGGCGACGTTATGGAGTACACCCAAGCGTATTTGTACAATCGGAACCCGTCTTTTGATTTAGCGGTTTACCCTTGGTCCCTTGCAGCTGAGCTGCCAAAAGTAAGCGAAGATGGATTAACCTACACAATCAAGATGAAAAATAATGCGAAATGGTCGGATGGAACGCCAATCACGGCTGATGACTTGATTTATACCATTAATGCAATCAAAGCTCCTGAGACAGGCGCACCAGGAATAACGAAATACGATAAAGTCAAAGAAATGAAAAAACTGGATGATTACACTGTAGAAATCAAATTGACTCAATTGTACGCTCCATTTGCTTTTGGATTAATGCAACAGTTGGCACCAGCCCACGTGTTGAAAGACGTACCGTTTAAAGAATTGCAAGCACATTCTTACGGAAAAGATCCAGCCAAGACACCAACTTCCGGGCCGTTCAAATGGTCAGAGTGGAAACAAAAGGAATTCCATGTGCTAGATGCTAACCCAGATTACTGGGGGGAAAAGAAGCCGCATATCCAAAAGGTTGTGTACAAAATCTATGCGGATCAAAACACACAAGTACAGGCTCTTATGAAAGGCGACGTTGACCTGGTAGATTCCATTCCTGTCACGCAGCTCGAAGCGGTGAAGGCGAAAGGAACGATCAACATTTCGACGGAGCCAGGTCCTAGCTATGAATACTTTGCCTTCAACTTCGACAAGAAGAACTTCCCGAACAACTACGGGTTGTTTGAAGGTCAAAAAACGCGTCAGGCCATTGCCCACGCAATCAATCGTCAAGGTATTATCGATAATATCTTGAAAGGAACCGGAAAAATTATGGATGCACCGTTCCTGCCAGGTACATGGGCAGACCCGGGCGATGCAGCAGTCCATTACGAATATAGTGCAGAGAAAGCAAAACAATTGCTGAAAGAAGACGGATGGGTAGCCGGGGCAGATGGAATTCTTGCCAAAGACGGCAATCGTTTCTCCTTTGAATTCATTTTCAACTCGGGGAACAGTCGTCGTGAACAGGCAGCAGTCGTTATTCAACAAAACCTGAAAGAGGTCGGAATTGAAGCGAAGCCAAAAGCATTAGACTTCTCGGCTCTTGTCGATCAGTATGCCAACCCTGGTAAATTCCAGGTTCTGTTACTCGGATGGCAATTGTCTGATCCAGACCCGGATGGCATTTCTACTTTCGGGAAAAAGGCATTCCCTCCTGGCAACAACGCTGGCTGGTACGACAATCCGAAGCTGGATGCGCTCTGGGAAAAAGCTGTATCCACAGTTAAACAAGAGGAGCGCGCAGCGATCTATAAAGAAGTCGGAAAAGAAATCTCGACGAACCTGCCATACGTATTCATGTATCAGTACGGAACGCCACGAGGCATGACTTCTCGCGTCAAGTATAAGGATGAGTTTAAACCAGTATCCATGATTCCATATGGGGAGACCTTTGGCTTCCTGAACTGGTGGATCGACGATACCAAAAAATAAGCTCGGCTGGTAGCGGTTAGCAATAGGAAAAGGGGGAAGGGCAGCCTTGTTGTCCCTTCCCCTTTCAAACGAAAGGAGGATGCTGATTGGCTGAATATTTAGTACGCCGCGTACTACAAGCCGTGCTTGTTTTATTTTTGATCACAGTGGTTTCGTTCGGACTCATGCATGCAGCACCCGGAGGACCGCTAAAAGTTATGCTCTCACCGGGAATGTCTCCTGAATCACAGCTCATCCAGATGAAAAATATGGGGTTGGATCAGCCAGTCTATATTCAATACATGAAATGGGTCGGTAATTTGCTGCAAGGAGATTTGGGCCATACCTTTAAAAATAACGTTCCTGTTGGTGATATTTTGTGGCCGACGGTCTGGAATACGTTTGTGCTCATGTCTGTAGCGTGGGGGCTTTCCATGCTGATCGCCATCCCGTGGGGAATCTACAACAGCACAAAGCAATACGGTCTGTCTGACCAGATCGCCTCCATCGTTGCCTATCTCGGATTCGCGATGCCGACCTTCTGGTTTGGGATTATGCTACAACAGTATTTCGCGATGCAGTTGAATCTCCTTCCACTATCTGACATGTACACGATGGGGAAAGAGGGACAGGTAAGCGACCTCATTTTGCACTTGATTCTACCTGTTACAGTGTTAACACTGGTGAACATCGCAGCCTATGTCAAATATACGCGCGCCAGTATGCTGGAGGTTTTGGAGCAGGACTATATTCGGACGGCGCGTGCCAAAGGAATGAAGGAAAGACGCGTGATTTTCCGCCATGCTCTGCGGAACGCATTGATCCCTGTCGTGACGATCATCGGATTGGATTTGCCGACTCTGGTAGCAGGCGCAGCATTGACAGAGAGTGTATTTAACTGGCCAGGCATGGGCCGTCTGTTTGTCGAAATGGCTGTAGCCCGTGAGTATTCTGTGCTGATGTCGATCACGTTGCTGATTTCACTGATGGTGATTATCGGAAACCTGCTAGCCGATTTAATCTACGCACTGGTTGATCCACGAGTGCAGCTTGGACGCAAAGGAGGCAGGGCAGCATGAGTCAAGTACAGCTTCAAGATGACACTGTTGTTGAAACGAATCGACCGGGTGGACAGCTTCCAACAAACCCTGCTGGCGAAAAGCCTCCTGGGCTATGGACAACTGCGGGCAGAAAATTCATGCGCAATCCGTATGCTGTTAGTGGCTTGATCGTGCTCCTGTTTTTTATTGGGATTGCTGTGTTTGCCGATTGGGTTGCACCGCATGATCCGGCAAAGGTTGACTTTATGATTACCAACCTGCCTCCTGGAACAGAAGGGCATGTGCTCGGAACGGACGAGCTCGGTCGTGATATTTTGTCCCGCCTCATTCATAGCAGCCGGGTGTCTATGCTGGTCGGCTTCAGCGTTGCTTTTGCTGCGGTCGTCATCGGGACGCTGATTGGAGCGATTTCTGGTTATTTTGGCGGCTGGATTGATACCTGCTTCATGCGTCTCGTGGACGTGATGAATTCCATTCCGAGTCTGTTTTTTAACATTCTGGTTTTGGCTCTCTTCGGAGCGGAATTTGTCTATATGATCCTGATTTTGTCGCTGACGAGCTGGACAAGTGTGGCACGCCTAGTGCGCGGGCAGTTCTTGCAGCTACGGGAAATGCAGTATGTGGAAGCGGCGAGAGCGATCGGCGTATCACACTGGGGCATTATTACGCGTCACCTGGTACGCAATGCAATGGCCCCGATTATTGTGTACGCGACTCTCATGGTTGGTTCGGCCATTCTGTCAGAGTCCGGTCTCTCTTATTTAGGCTTGGGAATTCAACCGCCAGAAACAAGCTGGGGATTAATGTTGAGCAAGGCACAGGAATTCATGCTGGTCGATCCTTTGCAAGCACTTTATCCCGGTCTTTGTATTTTGCTCGTAGTGCTAGCGGTTAACTTCGTCGGAGACGGCATCCGCGATGCATTTGACCCAAGGAAGAAAAAGAAGAACCCGAAAAGGAGGCTGAACAAGTGGAACGCAACATCCTCGAAATAAAAAATTTGACCACTTGCTTCTTTACGGATGACGGCACGGTCAAGGCCACGGATCGAGTGAGCATCAACGTTGGCAAAGGACAGACGGTGTGCTTGGTAGGGGAATCCGGCAGTGGAAAGAGTGTGACGTCACTTGCAGTCATGCGACTGATTGATTATGCGGGCGGATTTATTCAGAGTGGGAATGTCATGTTTCACGGACAGGATCTGGCGGCAAAGGATTTGGATGAAATGATGAACATTCGCGGAAACAAAATTGCGATGATCTTCCAAGACCCGATGTCGGCTCTCAATCCGGTATTTACGGTAGGCGATCAAATTGCGGAGAGCTTGATGCTGCATCAAAACATGAACCAGACAGATGCATTCAAAAAAGCGATCGAGATGCTTCGTCTGGTTGGTATTCCGGCGCCAGAAGTACGAGTGAAACAGTACCCGCACGAAATGTCTGGAGGGATGTGCCAGCGTGTTGTCATCGCGATGGCCTTGGCCTGCAACCCGGAAATGCTGATAGCAGACGAGCCAACTACTGCTCTTGATGTAACGGTTCAGGCGCAAATTTTGGATTTGCTCAGACGGCTGCAAAAGGAATTGGGTATGTCGATTTTGCTGATCACCCATGACATGGGGGTAGCAGCAGAGATGGCGGATCGTATCGCGGTGATGTATGCGGGAACGATTGTGGAGGAGGGAACGGTCGAACGGATATTTGACGAGCCCCGGCATCCTTACACGATTGGCTTGCTGCAGTCCATTCCCGGATTTGAAGGGGAGCGCGGCGGAGAATTGTACACCATCCAAGGCACTATCCCGAGCATTACCCAATTGCCGACGGGCTGCCGTTTTCACCCGCGTTGTCCGCATGCGATTGACAAATGCCGAAAAGAGGAGCCAATTTTGCGCGAGGTTGTTACGGGACAACAAGTGGCTTGCTGGTTGAACGAAGATGTCAGCAATCACTTCAGAATAAATCAGCGTGCAAATTCAGTCGCTGGAAGCAAAGCAGAGGTGAACCGCCAATGAACCGGGAATATTTGATCGAAGCCAAACATATCAAAAAGTATTTTCCAATTAAGGCGGGCTTGTTGAGCCGTGTCGTTGGTCATGTAAAAGCCGTAGATGATGTGTCTTTCGGAATTAGGGCAGGGGAGACATTTGGGCTCGTAGGAGAATCCGGTTGCGGGAAGTCGACACTAGGGCGTGTCGTGTTGAATTTGCAAAGGGCGACGAGCGGAGAAGTGCTGTTTGACGGAACCAATATCCATCAGGTGAACAGACAAGAGAATTTGAAGCTGAGACGGGATATGCAGATTATTTTTCAAGACCCGTTTGGTTCGTTGAATCCACGATTTTTGGTAAGCGATATTATTGGAGAGCCGTTGCGGGTTCATCTGCGCGCATCTGCAAAGGAAATGGATGAACGGGTAGTCGAGCTGATGAGTCTGGTGGGCCTCGATCCTTCGAGACGGAATCGGTATCCGCATGAGTTTTCCGGCGGACAGCGGCAACGGATCGGGATTGCGCGGTCGATTGCACTCTCACCACGGTTTATTGTGGCGGACGAAGCTGTTTCTGCGCTCGACGTGTCCGTACAGTCACAGGTTTTGAACCTGATGATGAAATTACAAAAAGAGATGGGGCTGACCTATCTATTTATCGCGCATGGTCTGAATGTGGTACGCCATATTTCTGATCGGGTAGGCGTGATGTACTTGGGGAAAATGGTGGAGATTGCACGAACGGATGACTTGTTTGCACAGCCACTGCATCCGTATACAGCGGCATTGTTGTCGGCGATTCCGAAGCCTACTCCGCATCGGCGACAAGAGCGGATCGTCCTGCAAGGGGATGTACCATCTCCGGCCAATCCGCCGTCAGGTTGTCGTTTTCATCCTCGTTGTCCAATGGCGCAGGAGAGATGCAGCAAGGAGATTCCCGAGCTGATAGAGGTTGGGCAGGATCGGCAGGTCGCGTGTCATTTCCCTTTAGCATAGAGAGAAAGAGCCACCTATGACGGGTGGCTTCTTAGTTTTTCTAGATAATCCAAATTAAGACAGACAAAACGAATTCGTTTTGGTACATATAAATCAGTGTTGCCGGATGTACTTTATTAGGCCATGAACGGGAGCGATGCATGATGCAACATAAAGGGAAATGGATGATTTCCATTGTGATGACAGTATGCCTGATTGTAGTTCTTGGCTTTGGTAATCAGCAAACAATGGAGACTGCGCCCACAAAAAAACCAGTGATAAACGTTTTTGGCAGCGATCCTGTCAATATCAATTCACACCGAAGCTTTGTCGCCGTTCAAGGAGAGTGGATTTTTTATAACAACGATGGCTTATACAAAATCAAAAAGGATGGAAGCTCTCTTCAAAAGTTGAGCAGTGATTGGGCCCATAATCTGAATGTTGTAGGTGACTGGATTTACTATACGCGCAATAAGCCCTTGAAAGAAATCTATCAGCTTGAGATGCCCAATTACGAGATCAGTTATACGTATGAAGATACGATGGAGCTCTTTAAAATAAAGACAGATGGCAGTTCGAAAACAGTTATCAAAAGTGGTAGTCTTACTGAAGGGGACCCCAATAACGTACACCGATTGTACGTGGTGGAAGATTTCATCTTTTTTTACGATGAACAAGATATATTCAAAGTGAAGATAGGCGAAAACAAAGTGGAAAAGGTAACCCCAAAGGCGAAGTAAGGATAAAAAAGCCACCCCTGGCGGGTGGCTTTAATGTTATGGGCTAATTCTCGGGGGACTTTTTCTCTCCCGCTTTTTGTATAGAGGCTTGTGAAGAGATTCATAGACAACGACGAGAATGGGAATAGCTACTAACTGTGGGTAATCAGCATCCAACATAAACCAATCCATGCGAAAGTCACAATCAAGAACACGAGCATATACTGATACGGTATCTTCACTTTCTTCTCCAGGCCGCCATTCAGTTTGAAGGCGAGAACGCCAAGCATGAAAAAACCATTCAACCGCATTCGTGACCAGAGGTAATAAGCCAGTGGCATGGGATGGTTCGAGGTAGGGCAAGTCTACTTGATCTATCGAAAATCCGCGCGATGGCAATGATGTAGGAAAGAATGGTTTCATTCTTCGCTCTTATTGAATTCATTCTGACTAACTCCTTTTCGCTTGGATTATCCTTTATTATGGCAACGATTGTGGATGTCAATTGTGCCAATGGGAGCAACATTGTCTGTAACAAAACCGTCACTAACAGTGGAAAAGCAGCACCCAGAAGAGGGGTCTAAACAAAATCAGAACGGCATAATGTATGGGGTATTACCAAGACGGATGAAGGCCATGATGAGCATTTCGTGTTTGATAGAGGTGAAAAATGGGCAGACCAATAAAGGAACGTTCTGCTACGAAGTACACCCAGTATACCGATAGGGGGAATATGCAATTGTTGAGTTCATTTAAACCGTTAAAGAGAATCGAAGAAAACAGCAAGATTGTACAGCAGACGATACAGTACATAGGTAATCAAAAAGTCAGTACGATTACGATAGAAACGCCTAAAAAACTACCTAAATGTAGGTAGTTTTTTCCTATTTGTAGAATCTGAATAAAATGTTAAAATAATGTAAAACTTTACCAGAAGGAGAGGTTTACAGGTGCTAAAGAATCTCGTGCAGAGCCATGTAAAGATCGTGTTTTCTGTTCTTGGCATCTTGTTCGTTCTGGTCTCATGGCTCGTATTTGAATTGTTGAAAGGTTTGCTGCCAGATTTGATAGCAGTCATACATAAGTGGATGTTTCAACCGATCGAATGGCTGTTTATCCTAGCACCGCCACATGAGGAAAACAAACTAGCTTCGTTAGGCTCTGTTCTAGGCTTGTCTATCTTGTATTCCGCTATTTTGGCGGGAATGATATTCATCGTTTTGTTCATCTGCAACAAGGTTAGAGGAAACGAGATCGAGTTCCAGATGGAAGTGAAGTATTGTGAGAAAGAATTGGCCAATGCGATTTACAGCTTGGATGGAAGTGGTCAGTCATCAGCTATTATTAATGCGAATGCGATCACTTTTATGAAGGCATTTGAAATGGAAGTAAAGACGATTTATGGATTGAAACCGGACGAGCTATGCTGCTATTGGATCGTCCCTACGAATAATGACAAGCAGTTTGAAGTGTTTTACTTAACCGAGTTGAAAGATTTTGACACCGTACGTACGCTACTACTGTCTTCCATGCTTCAAGAGGATTGCAGAATTGCCGATAAACAAGTAAAGGGACGTATTCAAAACACGGACATTGAACAATTTGCCATTGTAAAAAATTTTGGCAAGTTCAGGCTTGGATTTGCGGTCGCTGTTTACAAGAATGACACATTTACTCCCGAAAATATGCAGGAGTTCGAGCGGTTGACTACGTATATGTTATTATTAGGATTTGTTACCAAGTTTGTGAACAAGGTCAAAACCTTAAAGAGAGCTAGTTAGGAGTGGGATACGATGAAATTAGCTGAGTTCTTCGCGAAAAGAGGCAACGAAACTGCTGTTTACTCGAAAAATCTCTCTTCCAAGAAGAAGATTCCCAACAGCAAATTTACTCCTGGCTTCGCTAGCTTAAAACAGATTGTAGATGAGCATAGTCCAAATGAGCGACATGATAATAAAGTGGTTGGAGGAAAATGACACTGCCTGTGAGCAGTGTTATTTTTTGTTTTGAGGTACTTGGAATAGAGAAAAAGCCACCTGATGAGGGTGGCTTTAGTTTTGGGAGATCTCTACACGGTGTTTGCTCTTTCTGTGGGACCATATCAGGACAGGGACTAGCAACAGCGATAATGCGCCTCCAGCAAGGGAAAGCGTTGCGAAGCTGGCATTGGCGACGACCATACCGGACAGGGCACCACCGGATGCGCCAGCCAAGGCAATCAAGACATCAACTGTTCCCTGCGTTTTCGCACGAGTGGCGGGCTGCGTTGCATCCACGATGAGCGCTGTGCCGCTAATTAGTCCAAAATTCCATCCCAGTCCGAGCAGCACAAGAGCGGTGATGAGTAGCGGCATCGAATCGACTGGCGCAAAAGCTGCAGTCAGGCTGGCTGCAAGCAGTATGACACCAGAAGCATAGGCCATGGTGGAGCGACCGATCTTGTCAACGAGAACACCTGTCAAGAGCGAAGGGAGGTACATCGCACCGATATGAAAACCGATGACGATGCCTACTTCAGAGAGACCATGTCCGTGATGCTTCATATGTACAGGTGTCATTGTCATAATGGCGACCATGACGATCTGCGTCAAAATCATGACGGTGGCTCCCACGATGATTCCCCGGTTGTTGCTTGCAAGCTGGTTCTCATTCAGATAGGATGGGGAGCTCTGATCCACCTGTTTCGCTTCGGCGATTGCTTTCGAAACGATGAACGGGTCCGGACGAAGCAGTACCCAAAATACGAGACCTGCGAGGATGAAGGCAGCGGCACCCAAGATGAAAGGACCAGCAAGTGCGGGGACACCGATGGAAGTAGCGAATCGTCCCATGACTTCCACCAGGTTTGGTCCTGCAACAGCCCCGAATGTAGTGGAGACCATGGCAATACTCACGGCAGTCGCGCGCTGTTTAGGCTTTGCCAAGTCTGTGCCTGCATAGCGGGCCTGCAGGTTAGTAGCGGTGCCAGCCCCATACAGAATTAAGGAAGCAAACAGAAGGACAATACTGTTTGCGACAGCTGCGATAACCACCCCAATTGCGCCAATCCCTCCGGCTAAGAAGCCGCTAGCGAGCCCCAAACGGCGTCCAAAGCGTTGAGAGAGCCGACCCACCAGCAATGCAGCCACAGCAGAGCCAAGCGTGAGCAATGCGGAAGGGATGCCCGCGAGACTTTCCGAACCCAGCATATCCTGGGCGAGGAGAGCCCCTACGGTGACACCTGCCGCAAGTCCTGCACCGCCGAAAATTTGTGAGATGACGACAATCCAGAGCGTTCGTTTGTATAGTCGTTGCTGTTTATCTGGGGAGTCGATGTAGCTTTGTAAATTTTCAGGTTTGAGTGACATCTGATCCACCTTTCTATTGAATGCAAGCTTTCGTGAAGTTATGAAATTTCAGTCATTCCTGCCGGTGGAAATGACTGGGGAATTTGCATTCAGTATAGTATTGGCGACGGGTAAACACAAGGGGAATTCAGCTTCATAAACACTTTGCAAAAGAAAAAACACCGGACATTTTCTAGCCGGTGTTTTTTGTTCATTTTCCTGCGATAGGCAATAGCTCACGGAGGTTTTGGATGAGAATTTGATTTTCTTCCAGCGTACCTACACTGATTCGAATATGCTCCGGTAACCCCCAGGTCTCTCCGTACCGCAAAATGATTCCTCTTTCCAGCAACTCTTGATAAATCCTACCCGCATTTGGCCCGAATTTTGCCAAGATAAAATTAGACATACTCACGGTGTAAGGAATATTCATTTCATCGAATGCATCGTAGAGCTGCTTGCGGCCTTTGGTGTTTTCTGTGAGGGATTTTTCAAAATGCTCTACGTCTCCAAGAGCGGTAATGGCGGCTATTTGTGCCAAGGAATTGACGTTAAACGGTTCTTTTACTTTCAGGATTTTTTGGATCACCGAGGGGTGAGCGACACCAAATCCGATGCGAATACCTGCAAGCGCGTAAATTTTCGAGAAGGTTTGCAAGACGAGAACAGGGTATCCTTGGCGGACAAATTCAATACCTGTTGTGTAATCGTCAGCCGTTGCATAGTGACTGTAAGCAGCGTCGAGTACAATAAGCACCTCATCTGGCAATTGGTCTAGCAATGCCGTCAAGTCCTGATGAGTCAAATAGGTGCCTGTCGGGTTATTTGGGGAACAAAGGTAGACAAGCTTTGTTCGATCTGTGATCGCTGCCAAAATTGCTGAGACGTTGAATGCGTAATCGGTATCAAGCGGAACCGTTTTGATGACAGCTCCCATGAGATGCGCGCCGAATTCATATTCAGAAAAGGTCGGCGAAGGCACGACGATTTCGTCCTCGGGCTCCAGATAGGTCTCGGAGATGAGCTTGATCAGTTCGTCGCCGCCATTCGTGATGATTAAATGCTCCGGACTTAACTCAAGATGATCTGCCAAATGCTCTTTCAGCGTCGTTGCATGGGCATCCGGGTAACGATGCAGCTCCGGGAGCGCACCGAGAATGGCGCGGATGATCTTGGGGGATGGGCCGAGTGGATTTTCATTTGAGGCTAATTTCATGATAGAAGAGAGTCCGTACATTTTTTTATCTCCCAAATCGGCATTCCAGGTTGATAGGATTGTATCTTTTCTAGTGTTTTGCGTGATGGGATCGTGGGCAGCTGTTTCATCTATATGGCCTCCAAAACTTCATGGTAGCAACACTGTAAGTGAAATCTCCAGCACTGTAACCAGCCAATTTACGAAAGATGAAACAGACCAATTGCGAGGAAGGACACAAATTGGATGGTTCATAAAAGTCAAGATTGGATCATGAAGGAAGGAGCCGCTTCCTTTATAATCAGCCCAGAAACATCACTCATTCAAACAACACGGAAGGATAGTGAGGTGGGAAAAATGTTGATTCAAGGGCAAACGCCGCTCTTTAACGGGCTGAGAAAGCATGCCCAGAAGAATCCAATCCAATTCCATATACCAGGTCATAAAAAAGGGAAAGGGATGGATCCTGAATTTCGATGGTTCATGGGAAAAAATGCACTTTCCATCGATTTGATTAACATTGAACCATTGGACGATTTGCATCAACCAAAAGGGATTATCAAACAAGCGCAGGAGTTGGCTGCTGAAGCCTTTGGCGCTGATCACACCATATTTTCTGTTCAAGGTACGAGCGGAGTCATCATGACCATGATTATGGCGGTTTGTAATCCCGGCGATAAGATCATCGTGCCACGGAATGTACACAAATCTATCATGAGCGGAATTGTTTTATCCGGTGCGACTCCTATCTTTTTACATCCAGAAATAGACCCTGTCTTCGGGATCTCACATGGAATTACACCACAAGCTGTGGAAAAAGCATTGGAACAACATCCTGATGCAAAGGCAGTTCTCGTCATCAACCCGACCTATTTCGGAATTGCTGGTGACTTGAAGGGCATCGTTCAAGTTGCGCATGCCAGAGGGGTGCCTGTACTCGTAGATGAAGCGCATGGCTCACATGTTCACTTCCATCCCAAGCTCCCACTATCGGCGATGCAAGCTGGTGCAGATATGGCAGCAAGCAGTATGCATAAATTAGGAGGCTCCCTAACGCAAAGTTCGTTGTTGAACATTCAGGGAAATCTCGTTTCGATTCAGCGTGTACAAGCTATCTATAGCATGCTCACGACGACATCCACTTCCTATTTACTGCTTGCTTCGCTCGATGTGGCGAGAAAGCGGTTGGTTACATCGGGGAAAACGCTATTGGATCAAACGATTCAATTGGCAAATGAAGCACGGGCACAAATCAATAAAATTAATCATTTGTACTGCATTGGGAGAGAAATTATCGGGACAAATGGAGCGTTTGCTCATGATCCGACCAAGCTGGTCATCTCGGTAAAAGACCTCGGCATTACGGGATATGAAGCTGAAAAATGGCTCCGCGATCGCTATAACATAGAGGTAGAGCTATCTGACCTGTACAACATCGTGTGCATTATCACACCAAGTGATACGAAAGAAGATTTGCAAATCCTTGTCTATGCCTTGGAGGAGCTGGCTGCCGGGTCCGAGGATCAAGGAAACAGAAAAGCTCGCCCGAAAATGCAGCTTCCCAAAATACCGGTACTCGCTGTCACCCCACGCGATGCATTTTACGCACCGACAGAGATGATTCCCGTCGAACAATCCGTGGGAAGAATTATCGCGGAGTTTGTCATGGTATATCCACCAGGTATTCCGATCTTTATCCCGGGGGAAATCATTTCGGAAGAGAACCTCATCTATACGAAGAAAAACATCGAGGCAGGTTTGCCTGTTCAGGGCTTCGAAGACCCCACGCTACAGACCATACGTGTCATCAAGGAATAACCAAATAATAGGAGGAAGGGCCGCCTTGGGGTGGTCTTTTTCTTTTTATGTCTAAAAAGTGTCCAAAATGCAGCGGATTCTTGAACATGGCTGGTTGATCCACTTTGTCATTGGCTGGTGACACTCCATCGGTCCGGCTTTAGAGTAAGACTTGTTTCAATAGTACCCCGTGCATGGTGATAGGAGATGAGGACAAGGACATGAAGACGTCCAAGACAGTACGCTGTATGTCATTTTTGTTCATGTTCATCCTGCTGTTCTTGACGACCGGTTGCGCTGATAACTATATCGTGCTCGATCCGAAAGGACCCATTGGTGAACAGCAAAAGGACTTAATGATTTTATCCACGCTTTTAACGCTAATCGTGATTGTTCCTGTACTAATTCTTACTTTTGTCATTGTATGGCGATACCGTGACAGAAAAGGAAGAAAGGCGAAGTACACGCCTGATTGGGAACACAGTACGAAACTGGAAATCATTTGGTGGGGCATTCCCATCATCATTATTACGTTAATTGGGATCGTGACAGTTCGGTACACCTATTCGTTGGAGCCATCCAAGCCGTTGGAATCCGAAAAGAAACCGATCACGATTCAAGTGACGAATTTGGATTGGAAGTGGCTGTTCCAATATCCTGAACAAGGCATTGCCACTGTGAACTATGTGCAGTTCCCAGAGGATGTGCCGGTACGTTTCGAAGTGACATCTGACGCTCCGATGAATTCATTCTGGATTCCACAGCTAGGCGGTCAGATTTATGCCATGTCTGGCATGTCTATGACTCTCTACCTGCAAGCAGATGAACAGGGTGAATACATGGGATCAGGTGCGAACTTTACCGGAAAAGAATTTGCGAAGATGTTTTTCACGGCGAATGCGACTTCCCAAGAAGACTTTGATCAATGGGTGAATCAGGTGAAACATACTTCCCCTGAGCTGACGTTGGATGGTTACAAAGAGCTGACTAAACAAGGAACATCGGATGTGCGTTATTTCTCCGCTTTCCCTGAAGGGTTGTACGAGATGACTGTGACCAAGTACGCTGCTTCACACAATCACGGCTTATCTACGAGAGTGCAACCGCCAGCGAGGGTGAAAGAATAGTCGGTTGAATTGGAAGAGGGAGGAGAGAAACAACGATGTGGGAGAGTGTGAAAGAATTCGCCTCTGAATTTTTCGTAACAGGCGATCCACTTATTTACGGTGCGGACGTCAGCATTGTGCTCAGTATCATCGCAATCGTATCAGTGCTGACTTACTTTAAAAAATGGGGATGGCTCTGGCGCGAATGGCTGACAACTGTCGATCACAAAAAGATCGGTATTATGTACATTCTCGCTTCCGTTCTCATGCTGTTTCGAGGAGGGGTAGATGCTCTCCTGATGCGGGCACAGCTCGTCATGCCTGAGATGCAGTTTTTGAGTGGGGATCACTACAACCAGATTTTTACGACGCATGGCGTCATTATGATTCTGTTTATGGCGATGCCGCTTATGTTTGGATTGTTCAATGTTATCGTGCCGCTGCAACTCGGTGCACGTGACGTAGCCTTTCCGTTTTTGAATGCGCTCAGCTTCTGGCTGTTTTTCTCAGGGGCGATGCTGTTTAACTTGTCCTTCGTCATTGGGGGTTCTCCTGATGCAGGTTGGCTGGCTTATCCGCCGTATTCGGAGCTAGCCTTTAACCCGGGACCAGGTCAGGATTTCTACATTTGGGGGATTCAGATCTCAGGTATTGGTAGTTTGATGACCGGGATTAACTTTATCGTCACGATCTTGAAAGTGCGTGCTCCAGGTATGACTTTGATGAAAATGCCGATGTTTTCCTGGTCAGTTTTGTCGAGTTGTATCGCAATCGTTTTCGCATTCCCAATCTTGACGGTAACATTGGCACTGCTGTTTATCGACCGCTATTTGGGTGGGCACTTCTTCACCTTGGATGGCGGCGGTAATCCGATGATGTACATTAACTTGATTTGGATGTGGGGTCACCCGGAGGTTTATATTATCGTTTTGCCAGCGTTCGGGATTTTCTCCGAGATCGTTGCGACGTTCTCACGCAAAAAGCTGTTTGGCTACAAATCCATGGTGTTCGCCATGATCATCATTAGCGTTCTTTCGTTCCTCGTATGGGCGCATCATTTCTTCACAATGGGCTCCGGTGCGGACGTCAATGCGTTCTTCGCCGTCACGACGATGTTGATTGCGATTCCGACTGGTGTGAAAGTGTTTAACTGGCTGTTTACGATGTTTCGAGGAAAAATTACGTTCGAGACGCCGATGCTGTGGACGGTCGGGATTATCCCGAACTTCGTCATTGGTGGGATGACGGGTGTACTTCTCTCAGTGGCACCTGCTGACTTCCAATATCACAACAGCTACTTCCTCATTGCACACTTCCACCAAGTAATTATTGCGGGTGTCGTGTTTGGATTCTTCGCTGGCTTGTACTACTGGTGGCCGAAAATTTTTGGCTTCAAGCTGAATGAGCGGATTGGCCGTTGGGCTTTCTGGCTGTGGAACATCGGGTTCTACCTGTGCTTCATGCCGCAATACGCATTGGGCTTGATGGGGATGACACGTCGTCTTTACACGTACGGCTGGGACAAAGGCTGGTTCGAAATGAACCTGGTATCGACGATTGGTGCCGTAATCATGGGTGCTGCATTCCTTGTCCAAATTTGGGATATTGCACACAGCATCAAACACATGAAGAGAGATACAACAGGCGACCCGTGGAATGCTCGTACATTGGAGTGGTCGATTCCTTCTCCCGCTCCGTTCTATAACTTTGCCGTCATGCCGCAGGTAACGTCTCAAGATGATTGGCATGAAAGAAAGCTGCGCATCGAGCAAGGCTTGGAAAAGCCGGCGAAAGTAGAACTGGAACCGATTCATATGCCGAAAAACTCCGGTATTCCGATTGTGATGTCCATGTTCTGGTTCTTTGTGGGATTCGGTTTGATTTTTGATTGGTTATGGATGGCTGTACCAGGGTTTATTGGTGTGATTGCATGTATGGTTGTTCACTCGTTTAACTACGACACGGACTACTACGTCACGGTGGAAGAGATTAAACGTACAGAGGCGGAAGCAGGGAGGGTGATTACGTAATGGCTAATGTGAATGCTGGACATCATGATCATCATCCAGACCAAGAGGAATTGCGCACGTTTGCCTTTTGGATCTACCTCATGACGGATGTCATCTTGTTCGCTACCTTGTTTGCGACTTATATCGTACTGCAAGGGAGCACGGATGGTGGTCCAGGTCCAAAAGATCTGTTCCAGATGAATGGGATTTACGCGAGTACGTTTATTTTGCTGACCAGTAGCTTTACGAGCGGTCTTGCGATTCTCGCTATGAATAAGGGAAATCGTCTTGCTTTGATGAACTGGCTGGGAGTTACCATATTTTTGGGAGCATCCTTCTTGTTCCTGGAAATCAACGAGTTCATTCATATGGTTAGTGAAGGGGCAACGATTGGAACGAGCGCATTCCTGACTGCCTTTTACACATTGGTAGGAACGCATGGTTTGCACGTGACGCTCGGTATGGGGTGGATGATCATCGTCATCATGCAAATCGCGAAGCACGGGATTACACCCGTAACGAAACGAAAAGTTAACATCATCAGCTTGTTCTGGCATTTCCTTGATGTGGTCTGGATTTTCGTCTTCACCATCGTGTATGTGATGGGGGTGAATTAATTGAGCAAGCAATCTGTGCATGGCACGACAGAACAACACGGCGGTCATGGTTCTTTGAAATCGTATGTGATTGGTTTCGTCTTGTCGCTTGTATTCACAATCATTCCTATTCTGGCACTAGAAAACGGTTGGCTGGATAGTGATAAGCGACTCATCATCTATTTAGGAGCGGCTCTGTTCCAGTTTATTGTCCAGTTATTCTTCTTCATGCACCTGAAAGAAGAGGATAAACCACGCTACAACTTGATGTCGCTCTTACTCGGGTTGTTTATCGTATTCCTCATCGTGATCGGCTCTATCTGGATCATGATGTACAACATGGTCGCGCTATAATCATGAGCGAATTTAATCGGGGGCGTACTGCTGTACGCCCTGATTCTCGGTCTAGCGGATACAGCAGGCCGTCCCTTTTTGTAAGGTAACGGTATTCCCGTAGGAAAGGTAGGGGGGGTTCTGTGAAAGCCATCAAGTATCTCTTCATTGGTTCGCTGTTCCTGGTTGCATCTGCATGCAGCAATGGCGCGACGGAAGGGCAAACAGAAGTTGCAGATGCAGATAAAAGTGCGATGAAGCTATACAAAAATAATTGCATGAGCTGCCACGGTAACGATTTATCCGGTAGGGTGGGTCCAAGCTTGCAGCAAGTTGGCTCGAAAATGACGGAGGAAAAACTCGTTGAAATCATTACGGCCGGCGCAAATGGCATGCCTGGTTATGAAAATGTACTCAGCCCAGAAGAAATCGGCCAGTTAGCGAAGTGGCTTTCTGAGAAAAAAGAATAGGAGAGGGGCGGTACAATGAAAAAAACAGCTTGGTTGATCATGCTCAGTATCCTGATGGTTTTGGTAACTGCGTGTGGTCCAGCAAGATATGATTACAACTATCCGGTCAATGAATTTGCTTATACGGATCAGGAAGGGAAGCCTTTTTCATCAAAAGATCTGGAAAATAAGGTATGGGTTGCTAACTTTGTCTTTACGTATTGCGGAACCGTTTGTCCTACGATGACAGCAAACATGGCTGAATTGCAGAAAAAAGCAAAAGAAGCTGGTGTGGATGTGGAGTTTGTTTCTTTCTCGGTTGATCCAGAAAGAGATACGCCAGAGGCATTGAAGTCCTATCTGGGTAAATTCAATGCGGATTTCTCCAATTGGCATGCATTGACTGGCTATGGATTTGAAGAGATCAAAACATTTATTCTCAAATCATTCAAGACTCCGATAGAAAAGGACCCTAATTCCGATCAAATCATCCACGACACGTTTTTATACTTGGTCGATCAAAAGGGAACAGTGGTTAACCGTTATGAAGGAATGACGGACGTGCCTTACAATCAAATTATCGAGGATATAAAAGCGTTGCAGGAGTAGGGGAGCCAGTCGGGTACGCCGAATAATAGGAAAGCAAGGCAGATGCTCTATTTGGGAGGGATGTAACATGTCAATTCAGCAACATAACGTACGAGTAGCCGTTGTTCAAGCTGCTTCGGTCATAATGGATCGAGAGGGAAGTACGGAGAAGGCAGTTTCACTGACATTGGAAGCAGGCGAAAAAGGAGCGAAAATCGTCGTTTTTCCCGAAGCTTTTATCCCTGCGTATCCGAGAGGCCTTGCTTTTGGATCAAAAGTAGGCAGTCGTTCCGCTGAGGGGCGTAAAGACTGGTTTCGTTATTGGGACAATTCGATTGTCGTCCCGAGTGAAGAGACAGACAGGCTTGGGGAGGCAGCGCGCAAAGCTGGCGTGTATCTCATCATTGGTGTGATCGAGAGAGACAATGAAAATAGCGGCGGCACCTTATATTGTTCCGTCTTATTTTTCGGACCAGATGGTGAGTTGCTCGGCGTGCATCGCAAGCTGAAGCCGACTGCATCCGAACGGTTGATTTGGGGCGAAGGGGACGGAAGTACTTTGCCGGTATTTGATACTCCTTACGGTAAGATCGGGGCCCTGATTTGTTGGGAAAATTATATGCCGCTAGCGCGAGCAGCGATGTATGCAAAAGGCGTTCAAATCTACATCGCACCTACAGCAGACGCGAGGGATGCGTGGCAAGCTACCATCCGGCATATCGCATTGGAGGGCAGATGCTTTGTTTTATCGAGCAATCAGTACGTAACAAAAGATATGTATCCGACTGATTTGGCCTGCTACGACGATCTGATCTCTTCACCAGACGAGATGAGCAGAGGTGGAAGTGCGATTGTAGGGCCATTGGGTGACTATATCGTCGAGCCTGTTTTTGGTCGGGAGGAGATTCTCTACGCTGATCTGGACATGCGCGATATCGCTTATAGCCAATTCGATTTTGATGTCGTTGGACATTACTCGCGACCGGATGTTTTTACATTGTTGGTAAATGAAGAGAAAAAAGAGAATGTGAAATGGATGAAGTAAGTCCTTTTGTAAAATGCAGACGACCTCCATTGCTTGATAAAAGCCGTGGAGGTCGTCTTTTATAAGTTGCTGTGGTGGGGGAAGAAGCGCATTTTCAGTCTACGCTTCGGCCTACGCCCCGAAAGGGGGAATGCGCTTCTTCCTACGCAGCTATTTAATAATTAGCCGAATGTAACCCCCGACCACAATCGTTCGTGGACAACCATCTTTATGACAAAACAGCCTTCAAGGCATCCGCAAATTTAGCGACACCAAGCGTAATTTCCTCTTCTTTTGGTCGCGCAAAGGTAAAGCGAATGTAGCCGGAGTCTGAACCATACACACTCCCCGGCACAAAAACCACGCCTCTGCGAAGGGCTTCTTCAAATAATTGGTTGTCGTTTACATCCAGGTTAATTTTACACCACAAGTGTAATCCGCCTTGGGGAATGGTGAATGAAAGCTCATTGGGCAACTCTTTTTGCAGTGCCTCCACAAGCAAATCTCTTCTGTACTGTAAATGCATACGTAACCGCTCTAAATGCGGCAGGAAGTTATCAGAATGCAAAAACTGGGCCGCGATTTTTTGTGGCACCACGCTCAGGCCAAAATCCATCTGCTGGCGGGCATCTGCCAAACGCTCGACAACGGAATGAGGGGCCACCATCCAACCGACTCGTAAGCCGGATGCAGCAATTTTGGAAAAGGAACCGATGTAGAGAACGGAGCCAAGCTGATCCAATGATTTGAGTGGCAGTGGAGGCTTGCCGTCATAGGAAGTGAGACTGAAAGGATCGTCCTCTACAATCGGAAGACCGAGCTCGCTTGCTACATCCAACAGCTGCGCGCGTCGTGCGGGATCAAGACAAACCCCTGTAGGGTTTTGAAAAGTAGGATTGATAAAGATCATCTTGATCCGATGCTTTTTATACAAAACGCGAATATCTTCTGGGTTCATTCCGTTAGTGCTGACGGGAAGGCGGAACAGACGAAGACCAGCAGATTGAAACATAGGCAACGAATAACAATAAGAGGGATCTTCGATGGCAACTGCATCGCCGGGTGCAAGCAGACACTGGGTGATCAAATACAAAGATTGTTGAGAACCCGACGTGATCAGAATGGAAGAGTCCGTTGTCTGCACATTGCGGTATCGTGACAAATACGAGACCAGCTCTTCACGCAATGGTGTAAAGCCTTGCGGATTGTCGTAACCCAAATATTCGGTGAAGGGGTTTTCCTTCATCTGGGTACTGATCTCCTTGCTTGGTGAGAGCTGGGAAGACAATTCTCCACTCGCAAAATCGATGAGGCTGCTGTCTTTTTGCAAGGCCTCTCTGATCCGACGCAGATAAGACAAATTCGGGAGGAATTGACCACCTTCTACATATCGATGCCAGTTCGGTGTATGCTTCGGAGTTGCCTCCCATTTATTTTTACACACACGAGTACCGCTTCCTGTTCTGCTCTCAATGATGCCTAATGCCCGAAGTTCCTCGTACGCCAGAATAACAGTGCTTCGGTTTACTCCTAATTGCTCAGCCAGTTTTCTCTCAGAAGGGAGCAGGCTCCCAGGGGGGAACTCTCCATATGAAATTCTGCGTTCAATCTCATCGGCTATTTGGTGGTATAAAGTTTGACTGCTCGACCGATCAGGCTTCCAAATGATAATCACAACCTTGCACATATTCATTGTTTGTTATATGGGGGAGTCCATTTCATCATAACATTGTTAAGAAAAATACATGTGACAAAACCGTTCCAAACTGTTGAACATGGATGGGGTAAAAATCATGAATGGGTAAGTTCCATTTCCGAATGAGTATGATTAGGTTTCCATCTAATGGATATGAATACTCGTGATAAAAATAGATAGATTTTTCTTACAAAGAGAAAGGGGGAGTCAATCCGATCGAGAATGAGTAAAGACAGTATAGGGAAAAGAGGTGTGAGCATCATTGAGTAATTTGACGTTACGATATGTAAAGGTTTTGGTTGTAGCATTATCCGCAGCATTTGGAACATCCATTTTCTTAGGGAATCTTATGGACTATCAATCCAACTATCAATTTGTTCAACATGTTCTGTCCATGGATACCACGTTTGAGGGGAACGCACTTATGTGGCGAGCGATTACTGATCCTACTGCTCACACCATAGCGTATATCGGAATTATCATTGCGGAAGGATTATTCTCACTTTTTGGTTGGGTCGCTACAGGAAATATGCTGCGTCATGTAAAAAAGGATGCGAAAACGTTCAATAACTCGAAAACATTCGCGTACATCGCTTACATGGTTGCCTTTTGCATCTGGTTTTTCGGATTTGCCATTGTAGGTGCAGAGTGGTTCGCTATGTGGCAATCACAAGTATGGAATGGTCAGCAGGTAGCGTTTAACATTACAGAGGTGATGATTGGATTCGTTATTTTGGTTTCCTTGCGAGATCGAGAATTAACAGATAGCTAATACAAGAGCCACGTTCCTTTGAGAGCGTGGCTTTTTGTTAAATATGCGAGGGAATTACGAACGTCGGGTTATGCTGGTTCAAAATATCTTCCATTCGCTGGCGCAACGTTTCTTTATAAGAGGGATCCGGCAGAATGTAAAAGCGATTGCTCTTGATCGCCAGGAAGGTGTGGTCAGCTACCTCTTTTGGAGAAATTCCTTGCTCGACACCTGAACGAATGAACTGGTCAATGGCGGTAGTCATTGGTGAGGGCTCTACGATATCTCCTGGTTTGCTGTACTCGGCTGGCCGATTGCGATGGGCGTCACATATTTGCGTCTGAACAAAGCCGGGGCATAAAACGGAAACACCGATTTTGGATTGGATCATTTTCAATTCGTGGTAGAGGGTTTCCGACAGACTGACTAACGCATGCTTACTTACACGATAAATGCTATTCCCAGGTCCAGTATCAAGGCCAGCCAGAGAGGCGGTGTTCACGATGTGGCATTCAGTCCCTTGTTTTAACATCGTGGGAACGAAAATTTTTGTAGCGTGAATGGCCCCCCACAAGTTCACATTCATGACCCATTGCCAATCAGCGAGGGTGCTTTGCCAGATTGTCGAGCCTCCACCAACCCCTGCATTGTTGAACAATAGATGGACAGAACCAAACGAGTCTAGCGTTTTTTGTGCGAGCGTCTGGATATCTGTTTCTTTGCTAACGTCCGTTACAACGGCGAGGACAGTTGCTCCTGCTGTCTTTAACTCCTGCTCCACTCTTTGGAGTGCTGCTACTTCCACATCGGCAAGAACAACCTTCATCTGCTCGTCAGCACAGCGCATTGCCAATGCACGACCGATACCGCTGGCCGCTCCGGTAATGACCGCTACTTTGTTTTCAAACTGATTCATGATAGGCCTCCTTCAAATGTAATGCAAACGTATCGAAATGATGTTTTGATTATAATAGACATTTAGTTATAGTGTCTATTAAATTTTCGCACAAGTGCAATTGAGGATACTGCGAGCATGTGGTGAAAAAAGGAGCATATATTTTTGTTGAGACTTGAAAGATGGGTGAGACCAATATGAAGCGAATCGGAACGCAGCATTGGAGCGCCATAAACAGCTTGATCCCTCCTACGTCAGAACTAGTGGTCATGCCAAAGCCGCACGATCAACCAGCGGTTATCGTCGCTGATCTCGATGGAGATAATCATCAGGAGATTGCCTGTGTTTATCGCAACAAGGGCGAAATGTACGTCATGGTCGCCAAGCAGGATGAGGATCGCTGGCACCCAATCGGCAATTTCAAAGGACAAGGCTATACGGTTTCCGAATTAGTGGCTGCTCCGATTGTCAACGCCCACATGAATAGCTTATTGATTGGGTGGCAGATAGGCGGGGTATGGTCAAACATAGACATTTTGCAGTGGTCAGCGAATGGATTTATGCACATGCTCCATCAAGAGACACGAACAAGCAGGGTTGAGGTGGAGGACATGTCAGGGGTTAATGGAATGGATGGCTACGCAGAGCTTGCGCTGTGGCTACATGATAGCGGAAAAGCGTTTCAAGTAGAGGTGTATAGGTGGGACGCAGGAAATCTGGTAATCGCAGACGATGTCTATCCCTATTATTTTCAGAAGATGGTTGCCTACTATGAGTCTGTCCTCGAAGAGAGCGATTTGGCGAAGTATTGGTACTACTTGGGAGACGCGCAAAGAAAAGCAGGGATGCATGCTCAAGCTTTTCAATCTATTGAGCAAGCATTGCAGTTTCCCAATCCGTATCCTTCTCGGGAGGCTTTGCTTCGTTGGAAAAAGGAGTTGGATGGAGCAAACAGGAAAAGCTAAAAAAGCACCCATTGGCGGGTGCTTTTACTCTGTATGAGAGGGAATCGTTGTTTCCTTATTGCACTTTATAAGACATCAAAATTTCTTGTGCGAGTGGCTTCCACTCTTCCATTTGTGCCTCGGTGCAATTGAAAGTGGTCATCAGCATTTTGCCGTCGAGCTCTGTAAAGAAAATGAGGTTGTAAATTTTCGTATCAGCAGCAGGAGTCAGCAGTTCGAACACACCAACGTTTTTCCCGTTGATTTGGATTACTTCATCGCGATACCAGGTCGCATCTTTGTACATATTGGAAAACGCTTGTTTCATCGGGTCCTTCAGGTCTTTGATGAGGCTGTCCTCCTGAATAGGAGTTTCTGTATGACTAAACGCAATGTTAATGGAACCTTTTTCATCGGTATAAATCAGGGTAGGACGATTTTCCATCGGGTATTTTGTTTTTGCCATCTCTTCGGACATGACAGTAAAGCCTTTTGGAATCAAGATTTCCACTTTGTCATTCAGAACCTTTTTTGCTTCCAGCTTGTCGTTTGTTGTTGCAGTTGGAGCTGGTGTAGCAGAATCTGTTTTTGGAGCTTCAGTTGTTTTAGCAGCTTCTGTGGTTTGTGCTGCATTTTGCTCAGCTGGCTTTGTATCAGCTGGTTTGTTCGAACAAGCAGAAACAGCCAACATGGAGAGCAGCAAAGCTACGGATACTAGTTTTTTCATCTGAATTGATCCACCTTTTTATACATAATTGGAAATGTGCGGAATTTCCTTTCCGATTCTATCATGAGGTGTATAATATTGGGAATACGGGAGGTTGATTGCGAATATTCGAATAATACCACCCTCTCTTACATACCCAAGGGAACTAGGATAAAATACACCTATTTAAACTGTAGTAAAATGAGTAAAATTACCTATTTTCATATATTTTTTGTCGTAATATAACGGTTGCGAACCTTCTCTCTCAAATAATTTAACGCAAAACGCAAAAATGCCCCGTTCCACCCCATATAAATTCCGAAATTGTTTAGCTGTGCAACATGACCGAGCATGACAAAGCGCTTGAAACGGGCATTCCGACCTTTTGGCGCTTGCAGTCTGCCATTGATGCGTAGCGTACTCCATCCCCACAAATGGGTGAAGCAATAATGTAGAGCCTCAGATGACAGCTCCACATCACAATCGAGTGGATCGCATGGGGATTCGATCAACCCATCTGCTAGGGAAAAGCGAAATGTCTTTTGATAGTCTGACAAATAAAAGGTAACGGGCCTAACGATAGAGAGAAACAGCGAATGATTATTTTTTCGAATCTGTTCCTTGAAGTCCAAGCCTGCCTCGAGTAGCATGTCCCATTCGATTTTAACCGAAGAAAGAAGAGTAGGAGAGGAAGCCATCTTCTCATAGTCGCGTGCGTAGAGGGCGAGCGACTTCGCAGGATCATGCGCTTCATGTGGCGTCCACGTATCCCTGGGGTACAAAATAATTGGTTCGGCATCCGTTTCCTCCCGCAATAGGCGGTACACACTGTCTACTTTATTGATCGCATCATTCATGTAATAGTTTTCGTCGTGACAAAACCAGGCGAAGCTGGCGAAGGGAATCACGTAGAGAGGTTGAAGGACTTCCACCTGTTTTTTCACCCGGGCGAGCTTTTCCATAGCACGTTTTTTGCGGAGCAGGAAGTCTTCCTTGTTCCCAGCCCATCCCGCATACGAGAATTGCGTCCATACTAGATCGATGTCACCAACACGGTTCAGGATATCCTTGGCTTCTTGTGTGGTGCTGACCTCGCAATCGTTCAGGTTCAGGATTGTCATATCAGCTGTCTTGATGCACAGCCAGGAATCGCCGACAGGAAACGGCCGACATAAAACAGAGATATCGTCGGACAAGGAGTACCATTTGTCCGGGGAGAGCTCAATGACTTGCTGAAAGCCAAAGGCACGGCACCAATCGATCACTTTTTTATCGGTTGACTGCTGGTAGAGGATCGTAATTCGCTTGCGATACTCCTCGGGTATGGTTCGCAGGCTCTGTGGATGAAAATGATCTGGATGCTCATGAGAAAACCATATATGCGTAATCTCGGCAAAATCCTCAGATGTGAAGCGGGTTTTGGCTAATAAGCCCCAGCCGTTATCAAAGGCAGTTCCCGTAAACCAAGGATCGGTCAATAATTTGATGGAATCGTGTTCCCATAGAAACGAAGCGTGGTTGATCATTTGAAATTTCATGTGGTTTGTCTCCCTATGTATACTAGCGATTTGCTAAAAGGGATGATCCTGCCGGGGAGGAAAACGTTACAGGAATTTGAAAAATATATTTTTTCTGGGGGATGTGTCACAAGCTGTGCATGAGGAGGATCGTAACAAGTGAACAGCAATCAACGAGTCGAAAGGATGAACTGACATGAAAAAGCAAGCACTTGTTACCGTTAGCATGGTAGCACTCCTTCTCTCAGCAGTATCCCCATTCGGGATCGCACAGGCACAAACCAACATGGTAGCCGCTGCTAATAAAGCACAAGCGATCACTTTTGATCAGCTCGTCAAAGAAATGGATAAAAAACAGCCTGTCTCCATGTACATCGAATCCACGCACACATCGAAAGTGAAGCAGGGCACCCAGACCCAAAAGGCAAAAACATGGGATAACACGATCAAAGGAGAATGGAGAGAGGAAATCTCAGATGGGAAAAGGGTTCAGCATGCCGTAGGGAAGGCGGGACAGGTGGCAGCGTATCAAGAAGGCGGCAGAGGATTTATCCACTCCGCAACGATTGGCACATACGATAATGAAATCAACAGGACGAAGCGAGAGCTAAGTCGATTGAAAGTGGCGCTGCCAGATTCGAAGGTAGCGATCACCGTGAAGGAAGCACAACTGTTGAATCGAGCTGTGTATCACGTCGCGAAAAAAGAAGAGGCGAAAATCATTGGCAAGCCTCATCATTACCAGGATGACCTGTGGATCGACAAAGAAACAGGGCTGCTTCTCAAACGCACCTTCTCTCACAATCAAGCACAAGCATTTTCGTACACCGTAGACAAGGTGGATTTCCAACCCGTTTTTGATGAGAAAACATTCGAAGTGAGCATTCCAGCAGGTGTGGAGCAGAGCAAGTTTTCCCCTGAGGTGGAAAAGGGAGTAGCCGAGGTGACGAAGCTTTTCCCGGACACGGCACAGTTTTCCGATTATGATGATTACGGCATCGAAGGTAACTGGCAACTCTTGAAAATGCTTGAAGCACAAAAACGAGTGTACAGTCCGACCCCTCGCGCAGAAGCTTACGTTATCATGGATGCCCGTACAAACGAATTGGGCAAAGTCATGATCCAAAATCCAGATTGGGTTTCGAAAAAGCTCCCTGCCGAGAAGGTGGCAAAAGAGAAAGCAGCCGCTTTCCTGAAACAGCTGGTGGGCGATCAAGCAAGCCAGTATAAAGTAGAGGCAAAGGTGCAGCGGGGCGGTGGCGGTGTCAGTTTTGAAGACTATGACTATAGCTTTGTGACAGCAGACGTGACGTTCCGTCCAGCCACAGGTAAGGGAATCACGATCTCCGTGGATGAAGCAGGGCGCATCGTAGGTTTTCAGTATACGGATAAGTAAGGAAATCGGTAGGGAAGAGAGTCGCTTGCTTTTGCGGGCGACTACTTTTTTTGTCAAGATGAACGCCAAAAAGCATTCGGAATACGAATGCTTTTTACGTGTAACCAATCCTGAATTTTACCCGATAAAACGAATAATCTCTTCTTTCGCTTGTCGGGTTTTCACACGAGGTTCATTTTTCCGGTAGCCAAAAGCCACCATGCAAGCGACGCCGAAGCGCTCTCTGTCGAGGAGCCCCTCCGCCGCAAGGATATCCTCGACCTTTTCTTTTGCAAAGCCTTCAATAGGGCAGGAATCAATGCCGATCATCGCAGCAGACGTCATCATATTGCCAAGCGCGATGTAGGTCTGTCTGGATGCCCATTCGAACATGACTCGCTCGTCTTCAAACAGGGTGAAATCGTTTTTCAGGAAGTGATCGTAAGCAGCGCCTTTTTGTTGTACGACGTTTTCCGGCAAGTCCTGCGTGTCTTTCATCATATGCTGGATATATTCGGAATCCGCGGCCATTTCTTGTTTGGTCCGCGCCAGTACGATGACGAAATGGCTTGCGGTCGGCAGTTGCTTTTGCGCACCCCATGTTACCGGTAACAGCTTCTCTCTAAGAGTCGGATCTTGCAGCACGAGGAAGTTCCATGGTTCAAAACCAAAGGAGCTGGGCGACAGGCGAGCTGTCTCCATAATAAAGTCAAAGTCTTCAGCCGTAATTTTTTTAGCTGCATCAAACTCCTTGCAGGCATGTCTGAATTGATAAGCTTCTATAATTTGATCTTTACGCATGATGTCAGTCCTTCTTTCGCATAAGTTTATGAAACCGTTGATAGAAAATGGGTGATTTCCTCAACGAGGTCTCTCCCTTAAAAGTGTTTTACAAAACTGAGCATACCGAATACACTAAAGAAAAGTAAGTACGCACTTTTTCGGTTAATACTTACGAAAAGGGAAGTGAGTGGGATGAAGAAGAAACCAGCGATGAGGTACCTATTAAATGGCAAGGAATATCCTTGCCCGATCGAGCTTGCCGTCTCGGTTTTTGCGGGAAGATGGAAGGTATCAATCATTTGTCAGCTGTTCAAAGGGAAAAAAAGGTACGGAGAGTTAAAGAAAAATATAATTGGTGTGAATCATAAAATGCTGGCAGAGCAATTGCGAGAGTTGGAGGAAGCAGGGATCGTCAAGCGTGAAGTGTATCCGGTCGTTCCGCCAAAAGTAGAGTACGAGTTGACCGAGCTGGGCCAAGGCTTGGGGCCTGTCATTGAGTATTTGCGAGAATGGGGAGAACATTTTCATACAGAGGCACCAGATGAGTCTCTATCTACTGCTCACGGGTCATGAAAATCGCCACCTGAAAGGGTGGTTTTTTTATTTGTAACCTCCCGGTGGTTTTTCCGACTATTACATAGGACAAAAAACAAACACAAAATTCCTTGGGAGGGAACAATTGTGAAACATACAAAGAAATTGGCAAGCACGTTATTAATGGCAAGCCTGTTGGCGACAACTCCGTTATGGCTACAACACCCGAAGATGACCGTACAAGCTGCGGACAATCACTACTCAAACAACGGGGTAATTACAGGTTTTCAGGTGCGTCGTGGTACAGAGACGGCCAGATCTACACAGCATCAGAACAATCCAGTAAATGCTCAGCTTAGCTATGAGGAGGCCAAGGAAAAAGCCGTTCAGTTTTTGCAGCCTTATCTGGACAGCCGTGTGAAGGAGTTGAAGACCGACGAAACCGAGATGTCGATGCCTTCTGCAACGGCGTACAGCTTCACCTTTTACGTCCTTCATAATGGGGTGATTGTTGCTGATCAGCAATACCTCGTCAATGTGGATGGGCAAACTGGGGAGATCGTCAATTTCATGGACTATTTCACGAGTCCGACTGAATCCTTCCCGGAATTGGATACAGTCATATCGAGGAAAGAAGCAGCCAAGCAATTTTTGCAGAGCCATCCGGTTGAATTGGGGTATGTGCTACCGATAGCAGATGGGAAGCCGCAACAAAAGCCGCTTCTGGTTTATACGGTGGACACGATTTCTGGCTTTAGGCTGGATGCAGTAACAGGAAAGGAATTCAAATAAGCATAGGTGATCCCGCTTCTCATCAAGAGGGGCGGGGTTTTTAGTGGCTCGGGGGAAGTAAAATAGCAATCCGTATTTACCCAAGAGCTAAGGGATTATATGAAAAAATAGAATAATATGTAACGTAAATAATTTCCCTCCGTCTTACCATTGGTAAGGTCAAACAAATTGACCTGGGGCTGGTCTACGTGTGGGAGCAGTATGATGGTCAAAGAGCTCCCGAACCGCAACTAGTCTATCAACGCAAATGGAAGAATGGTTATAGCTTTATCGATGCTTCGACAGGGAAGCTCGTCAAAGTGTCCCGCCAATAAATGACATAACTAACAGCCGATTTGCTCTCGGAGCAATATCGGCTTTTTTAGTGCGCCTAGCATGGGCGTCGTCTCTAGGGTGAAAGTCCCGAACGGGGGCGTTTATTAGTTAATGATAAAAAAAAATCCCCGATTTATAGAAAAAGTTAACATGTTACCAAAAATTTCCAATAATGTAGGTAAGGGCATTCTGGTAGTTCTGTATAGATGATCTGTCGATTCATTCTACGTATGAATCAGGTCCATTTATCAACGGAATATTCAGCATGCCATTAAAAAGGGGGGCGATCTTCATGAATCTATAGAGGAAACCATTCCAACAGGATAACAACTTCTAAATCGGGAGGAACATTTATGCAAAGAAGTTTTAAAGGCCTGTTCACGTCTGTTTTTTCTTTGATTTGTGTTTTGTACTTTCAAACGGATGTTTTTGCCGCACCCGCATACGATGGAGTTGTCAAAATGAAGCAACCCTCTGGTGAATCGTTTCAAGCCGTGATGCATGGGGATGAATGGTTCCATTGGGCAAGTACAAAGGATGGTGATGTACTTTTACAAGATCAGGAGGGATATTGGAATTACGCTGAACTCACATCAGATGATCTGCAATCGACGGGGATAAAATATAAAATTGACGAAAAGCCTTCAGAAGCGGTAAATGAGAAAAATTTGATGGAATGGATAAATGAGTACGACCCTCAAGCAACTAAAAAACAGGAGTTCATGAATGAGCTTCAACAAGAATTTTCGGGATCGCCAGAAAAAAATATTGACGGAAGTATCACGCCAGTTTCAGGAACCCAAAAATTGCTTGTTTTGTTAATTGGATTTACAGATGTTGATATCGCATATAACGACAACGATTGGAGCAACAAATTCTTTTCTGTAAATCAAAAGTCGGTAAAGAATTACTATAATGAAGTGAGTAATGGAAAAGCACAGATCACCCCAGCATCCGAAATATATGGTACGCAAAATGATGGAGTTGTGAAAGTAAGATTAGATTACGCTCATCCGGATACATCGGGAAAAGACATTAGGACGGTTATAACAGATGCACTGGATAAAGCGGATCCTGTGGTGAACTTTGCTAGTTTTGATACCAATAATGATCAAGTCATCGACTCTAAAGATAGCTTCTACATTGTAACTGTTCTTGCTGGTAATGAAGAGGCTAGTGGTGGTGCAGCGCCAAATATTTGGGCACATCAGTGGTATGCTCCCAACACCAATCATGATGGTGTTACAGTATCAGGTATGTATACGACGCAGGGTGAAAAGCAATTTGGTCATATGGCAACGATGGGTATCACTGCTCATGAATTGGGTCATTCCTTGGGCCTTCCGGATCTCTATGGTGCTAATAATCATGTGGGTGGTCTAAGTATAATGGCAAATGGAACCTGGAATAATCTCCAAGGAGAAGAACCTGGAACGACACCCACTCATATGGATGCCTGGTCAAAAGCAAAATTAGGATTTGTAACACCAACTGTAGTAAATGCCACAAACAATTTTACGTTACAAGCCATCCCGAATAATTATAATGTTTTAAAGGTTCCTTTAAAGGATAATACGTATTTTTTAGTTGAGAATCGTGAAAAAGTTGGATATGATGCTAGCTTGCAAACAGTTTCTGGAGGCATCGCGGTTTGGCACATTGATGAATCCATGAGTAATAGCACGAATGATCCTCATCCTTTCATTGACATAGAGCAATCCGTGAGTGAATACCAAGACCCATTCTATTACACGAATAATAATCATGCTGCTACTTTTAGTCCAGACACCAATCCGAACAGCAATACCTACACGGGAGAAAAATCGGGAGTAACGATTACGACGACAAGCACAAGTAATTCTGCCATGAATGTGGCAGTCACAGCAGGAGAAGCCGGTCAGATTCCGAAAACGAATTGGACGCTAAAATACGTAGACAGCGATGAATTGTACAATGAAGCTCCGAAAGCCTTTGATGGAAACAACAGCACGTTTTGGCACACGAAATGGAGCCCTGTAGCTCCAATGCCCCACGAGATTCAAATTGACTTGGGTGCAACGTATAGCATTTCCAAATTTAGTTACCTGCCCAGACAAGATGGTCAAGTGAACGGAACGATCAAGAACTATGAGTTCTACGTCAGCAGTGATGGAGTGAATTGGGGAACAGCTGTAGCCACAGGTACCTTTGCAAATGATACCACGTTGAAAGAAGTCAGCTTTGCAGCCAAGACAGGTCGCTACATTAAACTGCGTGCCTTAAGCGAGGTAAACAATAACCCATGGACAAGTGCTGCTGAACTCAATGTATTTGGGCAATAATGTATTGTGAGGGTAGCTATCGCAATCAGGGATACGCTACCCAAAAAGGTTATCATCTGCTGAAAGTTTCATTCGGCATTTGATAACCTTTTTATTCGATACCAATCCACAGTGTCGAGACAACAAAAAACAGTCCCCGCAGAATGTATTCCGCAGAAACTGTTTTCACACTTCATGCTTCCTTCATAAACTTCGCTACCCCGTTAAAAATCCAACTTGCACCATCTCCCGCAGAGTGCTGAAGCAATTGTTCAGACCCATGCATTTCTGCATACTGCTGTTCCTCTGCGGTAATCGGAATCATCCATAACAGATTTACAGAATCGCCAGCCATGAGCGGAAACGGAATGGTCGGTGCATCCTCAGGTTTTGCCAGCAGCATAGAGGAGAAGCGGCTATTAATCTGACTGATTTCCTGGCATGGAATGGTGTGACCTTGTGCGAGGAAGGTCATATACGACCACGGCAGAGAGGTTTGGCCGCTGATGTAGGCCAGCAATTGTTGTTCGTTTTGGGCGAGCCATTTGGTTTCGCAGGCAAAGGCCAGCTCGAATCGTCGCAACTGCTCCGGTTCTTCTGTATACTGCTCGACTTTTGGCTGACGCAAAATAGATACGCCGAGGGTCATCGCATAGGTAACGTCGCCTTTTTCGATGGTCACCAATGCTTTCGGGGGCCAGTGTCCGCCGTCGATGCCGTAATACTGTTTAATTGGGCCAAGAGTCGAGGTAATCGCGTCCATGAACTGGTGCTGGATGTCAGGCCAAGGGTTGCCATCCCAGCTCGCCCAAAAATGCTGGGCAGCCTCGATGCGGGCAAACATGGCGTTCGTTTCTGGTGTTCCCAGCGGAAAGCATAAATCAGATTCTCCGGTGCAATCTCGCGCATACGAAGGATAGTGCGAGCCGTCCGGGGAAGGACCAGCCCAGCCGGGAATTACACACAGCACCTCATCCTCATACAAAAGTGCCGCTGCATCGCCTTCCTCCAGCCAAACGATTGAGAGCTGCTCCGGGTCCAGTCTGTCTGCTCCATCCGGATGAGCGCAGCAATCGCGTGGAAGCATGGGAGCTTGACCATCCTCCATGGCAGCGAAATCGATCGAGTCCGGTGCAGGTCCGTAATTTCTTACCCAACAAGAGCGAATGCTGGCATGCTCCTCACCGGGATAATCCCACAAATAAAAAAAGACGCCGTTCTCATCCTCTTCCACAATAGCTTGAATCGGACAAATGGGGGAAAACTCCTCTAATAGGATGTTTTTCAAAGGTTTCACCTTCAATCGTCGTGATAGATTTGCCGATAACTAAAAAGATTTGTGCTTGATTAAACAGGGTTAGGATACCATAATTGACTATTGATTACAAAATTCAGCACTTTAGAAATGTTTGCCCAGCAAAGGAGGTTGCCAGATGAATCAATGCACCATCTATGTCTCCATCCAACAATGCGAGAAAGTTGTCGATGCCATTGTCGAGGCTTTTCGTGATCAATTGGTAGAGGTATCCGCAGACGAGCGGGCCGTGACCGTGACCGATAAAAAATGGTTTAGCAAGAGCAAGATTACTTTCAATCTTATGCGCGAGGACGATGACCAAGAAGAGTTTCTCCAGATGAAAAAAGGGATGTACGGCTACTTCGCACAGATTGAAACGACCCACGAGAAGGTCCAGCAAAAGCTGTTGTACCAAATCACAGCGCTTAATGTGGCGGTAGGAATCGTGGCGAGCAAGGAAATCGATCAGAAGACGTTTGCGTCCATTATGGCGATTGCCGAAGAAGTACATGGGATCGTCTTTCTCCCTACCGGAGATATGCTCGATAAACAAGGAAGGCTGATTCTCAATACGGCAGGAGAATCCGAAGTGGACGATTTTCTGGTGACGGTCAGCGTAGACCTGATCGATGGACATGTTCAGCCATCCCAGTCAGGAGAAGCGCGCAAGGAGCGGAGCATCAAGCTATTGCAGGAGCAAGGCATTCCGTACATCCCGCATCTTCCTGTCATCGTAGGGGATGAGGACGCTGTCATCAGGAGCAAGGATGAGATTGTTCAGCGAGCGATTGCCCTGTGCTTGATTGCGGTATATGCCGGCGGGATTGCCGAAAACGGACAACTCAAGGAAGAGCGGGAGTTCATCGAGGGCATTATTGAGCAGTTTGGCGCTGCTGAATTCTTTACGGAAAAAGAGAGAGACTTCTTGAATGATCCACAGCCAGACCGAACCGATATGATTCAGATGGTTTGGATGTACGAATGCTACTGGGTACTGCTGTGGGCACTCGGCTATGTGGACGAGCTCCATTTCCCGGATGAGATTTGTGATGTGAATACGGCGATTGACGCTCTCAGAAGCGCAGGTGACTATGACACCTTCTACAGCAATGCGGTTGTGAGGAGCAAGCAAGAGATTCTCGACCAGGCAGATTTAATCTACCGCTATGACTGGGCATGTGTGGATGCGCGTATCAACAATCGTGTGGTTGCAGGCGGTTTGAATGACGAAGTAGTTGTGGAAAGACACAGAGCATTGAATTGGCTGGTTCGTTACATGGAGGACGACTGGGATCATGTCTCGATGGATACATAGGCTGTATTCGCGAAAAAGTGGGACACCTAGTGTGATCTTCCTAGCAGGAATGGGCGATAGCGGTGAGACATGGAAGATCGTTCAAGACCGCATCTCGCAGGAAGCGTCTACCTTATCCTATGATCGGGCGGGGATTGGCAGGAGTCCAGCGCCAGAAGTCGTATCCCGGACATGCCGTGATCTGGTCGAGGAGCTGTATGACTTGCTGCAAGAGATAAAGGTGGAGACGCCTTGTATTTTGGTCGGACATTCTTTTGGCGGTTTGGTTGCCAGATTGTTTGCGAGCCTGTATCCGCAGCTTGTTTCGGGGCTGGTTTTGGTGGACGCTGCTCCTGAATATAAGGAGCTCGCCTATGAAAAGGTTTTACCTGACAACCTGATCGCAGCCAATCGAGACTATTACGAGAATCCGATGCGAAACAGCGAGAAGATCGATAAAATACGGAGCTATCAAGAGATTGTTGACTATTTTCGGCAAAGCGACATACCTGTCACGATTATTACGAGAGGCTTACCGGACGTGTGGGACGAGGAATGGCCGAACGAGGAAATCTTAGCAATCGATCAACGTCTGCAGGCCAATTTCACTACAACTTCAAGCAAGCAAAGAATAGCTACTCGCAGCGGGCACTATATTCATCACGATGAACCGGAAATGGTGATTGAGGAAATTTTGATTATGGTAAGGGGGATGAACACATGACCGATACAAGAACCCAGCTTGTGCTGGATCTGCAAAGATTGGAACAGGAACAATACCAGCTGCGTGAAGGGGAACAACTGGAGGATTTCGTCGGACGATTGTTGCAATACATTGGGGACCCTGACCCGGAATTGCGGGATAATCTCATCTACCCGGCATTTTATTATTGGATTCTCGATGAAGACAAGCTAACAGAGGCGCAATTGCGCAGCCTCCTGCGAGAGCTGACCGACGAAAAGCATTTGTTCTATCAGATCGGCAGCGAGGGTGATCCATCTGTATTTACGAGGACATTCTCTGCATTGCCGATTGCCTTGATTTTACGCCGTCACAGGCAGAAGCCATTTATGGAGCTTGCCGATTTCCAGCACGTCAAAAATGCTATGCTCCGCTATTTTGAAGAGGAACAGGATTTGCGTGGCTATTTGTCCGAGGGAGGCTGGGCTCACAGTACTGCGCACGGTGCAGACGTATTCGTAGAGCTGGTGCAGTGCCCAGAGAGCGATGAAGCCGTACAGCGAGACGTTCTTCAAGCGATCCAGGGCGTGCTGCATAACGGAAAGCACATTTTCAATGACGAAGAGGACGAACGTCTCGCGAGCATCGTAGATACGATGATGGAGAAAGACTTGCTTCCAGAACAGGAACTCATTGACTGGATCAATAGTCTAGCAAGCTGTGCCGAGCTGCCAAAAAGTCGTACTCAAGTTATCGCTCGGGTGAACAGCAAGAACTTTTTGCGCTGTCTCTATTTCAGAAGGGCAAGAGATAGCCGTGAAAACGAGCTGGTGATTGCCATGCTTGCTGCCGTAACGAAATGTAACAGGTTTGCGATCAGTTAATGAATGAAGGTTGATACCGTATTAGACGGCATCAACCTTTTCTTTTTTATACGAGGTTTTAAAAGGTAGCGATTGAACCAACAAAGCTGCCTACCCAGTCGGAACTTCAAAAAGGGGACCGCGCTTGTCGAACACTTCTTCTTCGAGAACCTTCCGCCCGTAGGGTGGCTTTGGCTCGACGGTCCCCTTTTTGAAGTGGAGACGGACAGTCAATCTTCCTTGCCGGCGTGTCAGAGTCGAAGAGAACTGCGCTTTTTCTTCTCCTCCACTGATTGACAATCCCTTACTAGTACTATATAGTACTAATTATGAAACGAACCTCAAACCGTGACCATGTTATCGCCACTGCATCCAATTTGTTTTTGCAAAAAGGACTCATGAATACCAGCATGGATGACGTCGTAGCACAGAGCAAAGTCTCCAAGTCCAACATTTACTACCACTTCAAAAGCAAGGAGGAGCTCGTCGTAGCTGTACTCGGCTACAGAATCAACGTCCTGAGAGGAGCACTGGAAGCCATCTTGCAACGGACAGACCTGTCTGTTTCCGCACGAGTAGGGCTGATTTTTACCACCATCGCAGAAGAACTGGAGGGCCGCTCCTGTGTAGGAGGCTGTCCTATCCTTTCCTTGCTGTCGGCACAAATACCAGAGGTCAAAGCGCGAATCAACGAGTTCCTGATCGAATGGCAGAACCTAGCGGAAAAGCTGCTCGTGGAGGGAATCGCCCGTGGAGAATTCAAGGAAAATATCTCGATTCAGCAAACGGCAGTCTTGTTCGTGACCATTATGGAGGGAGCGATGCTCATGGCTGAATCGCAGGGTCATGCACAGGTACTCGTAGGCGCAGGTCAGACACTTCTACACTTGATTCAAGTGTAGGATTTTTTTGAAGTGAATTAGTACTGACTAGTTCTATAAATATAAAGGAGGCAGAAACAATGGCTGTCGTTTTTGTAACAGGTGCGACTGGATTTATCGGCAAGGAGGTAACAAAGCAGCTGGCCCGGTCCGGTCATACCGTACTGGCGCTGGTTCGTTCGCCCGAGAAGTGGGATGAATTGCTGATGCAGATGACACCTACAGAGAGGTCTAATTGCAAGGCCGTGCGGGGTGATTTGCGAAAGGAGGGCTTGGGATTATCAGCGAGCGATTACGAGCAGGTATTGCGCGCAACTATTATCATCCATGCAGGTGCCCCGATGGATATTTCGCTGGATGAAACGGTGGCGAGGGAATTGATTTTACAAGGAGCAAGTCACCTTGCAGCACTAGCGAACGAATTGCATAAACAACAGCGTCTACAAAAGCTGATTCATATCGTTGGCTACATGAGTCCGTTTGACGATGAGAGTGGAAAGCTGGCGACAGATGTTTTTGCGCCAACCGATTTTTATCGAGAGGCAGGGGGCTACGAGAAATACAAGTTTCTGGCAGATCTATACCTCAGACAAGAGGCGTATCAAAAAGGAATGCCGCTGGTCGTGGTAAATCCGTGTACGATCATAGGCCCGCGAAGCACCGGGAACACAGAACAAACAGATGGATTCGGGCTCGTGATCAGCTCCATGCGGCGTGGTAAGATCCCTGTTCTTCCCGGTGGTAAGGAGTGGTGGCTGCCCTTGCTTTCCGTCGACGATTTTGCCCAGGTCATTGTGGGGATTGTAGAGACAAATCACATCGAGCATCAAACGTATTACGCCTTAAATGAGCGGAGTGCCACGCCAGCTTTTTCAGAGCTGATTTCGTTGATGGCTAAAGAATTACGGATGAAGCCACCAACCATTCCTTTCCCGGTATCGGTCTTGAAAAAAATTCTCCATAACGGCGGCAGCCGCTTGCTCGGGGTACCTGCCAATTCGATGGATTTTCTCGTAAAGAAAGACTTCCCGCTCGCTCCCTTTCAGCAAATGAAAGCGAAAAAAAGCATCGATGCATACGACGTAGCGGCGTATCTTCCCAGTGTGATTGCCGATCTCGACTACCGTTTGTCGGTCAAGGATCAGAAAGTACCTCCTTGCTTTCACCGAGAGCAAATCGCAGGCATGGCCGCGTACAAGAAAGAAGGCTCGGGTACTCCGTGGCTGCTCGTGCACGGGCTTTTCAGTGAGATGAGCGATTTACTCCCGCTCGCTGAACAGCTGGGTGAACAGGAAGTATGGTTACTGGATTTGCCCGGATTTGGCAGATCGCCCTATCACCATCACGAAAAACCGCTCGAGGGCTTTATCGAGGCAGTGGCCGAGGCATTGCGACAGCTGCCATCTCCGGTTCATCTTGCAGGACATTCATTTGGCGGGTTTTTGGCATGGGAGGCAGCAAAGCGAGTACCGGAAAAAATCGAGAAGCTATACCTTTTGCAGCCACCCCTGCATGCCCCGAAGTATTCTCGGCTACAGGCGGGATTGGGGAAGAGTCCAGCCCTCCTTCAGCTTTTTTTGCAAAAGCAGTTAACGTCAGCCAAATTGGAAAAAGCAATGCTTGAGCAAGGGGTATTTCAGTCTACGTATGAAATGCCAAAAGGCTATGTAGAAAAGGCAGGGAAGCTCCTGCAATCCCCGCGCATCAGCAAGACGCATACAGACGTTCTGCGCTACTTTATGAACGAATTCCGGCAAATGGCGGTAGCGACACAGCCTCTCCCTTTTCCAGTCAAGATCGTATGGGGGACACAGGATAAAACGTATCAGCTGACAAAAGGAACAGAGGGTGCATTCAGGGGAGCAAATATAGAGATCGAAAGGCTCTCCGTCGCGCATCATTTTCCGCTCAGCCATCCACAGCTAACGGCAAACGTATTGCTACAGATGAGGCACGGCAAGGAATGACGACGGAACGATTCTTCAGAAGGGCATGGTAGAAAGGGACCATGCTCTTTTTGAATGAAGTAAGAAAAAAACGAGTTGAACTTTCTGTAAATTTGGAATAGACTATTTTTAACTAATAACGACACTATAACGACAAGTGTCGTTAGTGGAGAAAGAGGGAGGAGAGCAAAGTGCAGGAACACAACAAGAAGAAGCAAGTTCATACCGTTTCTTACATCTGGGTGAAGACCTCATGAAGCAGTACATCGTGAAGCGCCTATTGTCGGGCATCATTGTCCTGTTTGGACTCTCCGTTTTTACGTTTCTGCTCATTCATCTCATCCCTGGTGACCCTGTGCGGATCATGCTGGGGCAGCGGGCGACTGTCGAACAAATCGAGTCGCTTCGCGGAGAGCTGGGCTTGAACAAACCATTAGTCGTTCAGTATCTCGACTATGCTTCCGGCGTTTTAAAAGGGGATCTCGGTACTTCCCTGAAAACGGGCCGACCTGTCAGCACAGAAATTGCGGATCGTTTTCCCGCGACAGCAAAAATGGCAGTAGCCAGCCTTGTAGTAGCAGTTGTGATCGGTATCGGGTTGGGTGTCCTAGCGGCGAAATACAAGGATACACCCATCGACGGAGCGATTATGACCTTTTCCACCTTTGGGATGTCCATACCCGGCTTTTGGTTGGGTTTACTCGTCATACTTGTATTCTCCGTTCATTTGGGCTGGTTTCCGATAGCGGGAGGGACGGGGCTAAAAGACATGGTTCTTCCAGCGTTTACCTTGGGGACATTGCTGGCGACGGCACTCAGCCGACTCACTCGTGCTGGTATGGTAGAGGTTTTGTCCAATGACTATATCCGAACAGCACGTGCAAAAGGGATGAATGAACGAGTTGTGCTGCTACGGCACGCTTTTCGCAATGTGATGATTCCAATTGTGGCTGTCATTGGTCTAGAACTGGCTGGCTTGCTTGGCGGGGCTGTGATTATCGAGCAGGTTTTTGGCTGGCCGGGAGTGGGGACTTTGGCGATTCAAGCGATTAGCTCGCGGGATTTTCCGATGATTCAAGGAACGACGCTGTTTATCGGAGCTGTGTATGTCCTCGTTGTCATTTTAATTGATGTCCTGTACGCGCTTCTCGATCCCCGCATTGACTATGCCGCGAAGGAGGGGGTGTAGCATGTTCTGGAGCAGACAATGGTCCATGCCTCGTTTGGAATTATGGCAGAAGATCATGCAGCAAAAGAAAGCGAAATACAGCTTCCTAATGATGCTCTGCATTGTTTTGCTGGGAATCATCGGGCCGTGGATTGCTCCGCATGACCCTACGAAAGCGTACTACGAAGCGTTTATGCAAGGCCCGTCGAAAGACTTTTGGCTAGGGACAGATGCGATTGGCCGCGATATTTTATCCCGGATGCTGTACGGAACTAGAGTGACGCTGACCGTAGCTGTGCTGGCGTCTGTCATGACGTTTGTAGCAGGAACGCTGATTGGTGTGACATGTGCTTACCTCGGAGGAATCGTCGACAATCTGATCATGAGAATCATGGATATCATGCTGGCGTTGCCCGGCATTGTACTGGCTCTCGCCATTGTAGCTGTACTCGGACCGAGTCAGGAAAATGCGATGATCGCGATTGGAATATCATCGATTCCGGCCTTTTCGATTCTGATCCGTGGTGCGGCACTCTCGATCAAGCAATCCGGCTATGTGGAAGCAAGCCGCTCCATCGGCAGCTCGAATTGGTGGATCATTACGCGCCAGCTCATTCCGAACATCTCCAATGTGCTGATCGTCTATACGACCATGTTTATAGGTAGTGCGATTTTGGGGACCTCGGCACTGGGCTTTATCGGTTTGGGTGCGCAGCCTCCTACACCGGAGTGGGGAACGATGCTGAATGAAGGGAAAAATTACTTGCGAGAGGCTTGGTGGCTCGCTACTTTTCCCGGTCTTGCGATTACGGCGGTCGTTTTTACGGTGTATCTGCTCGGGGATGCATTGCGCGATATCTTTGATCCCAAAGCATAGTTGACGAGCTTCCGTTCCCGAAAAAGGAGTGAGTAACGTGACAAATATGTTGGAAGTGACAGGATTGACTACCACGTTTTCAAAAAATGAAAAGGTTTTCAAAGTAGTGGACAATCTTTGTTTGCAGGTCAAAAAAGGTGAATCGGTCGGGATCGTCGGAGAATCAGGTTGTGGAAAAAGCGTTGCCTCCCTATCCATGATGCGCTTGCTCAGTAAAAACGGAAGCATTGAAGGCCGTATTCAACTGGACGGAGCCGATCTCTTGCGCTATAGCGAAAAAGAGATGCAGAAGATCAGAGGAAAAGAGATCGCCATGATTTTTCAGGAGCCGATGACTTCATTGAATCCGGTACTGACCATCGGCAAGCAATTGAGCGAAGGGCTGGAAAAGCACGAGGGAATGAACCGAGTCCAATCGAGACAAAGAGTGCTCGAGCTGTTGACGCAGGTAGGCATTTCACGTGCCGATGAAATTTATCACGAGTACCCGCATCGTCTGTCAGGGGGGATGCGGCAGCGTGTGATGATTGCGATGGCGATTGCCTGTCATCCAAAGCTGTTGATAGCGGACGAACCGACGACGGCGCTAGACGTAACGATCCAGGCGCAAATATTGGATGTCATGAAAACAATCCAAAAAGAGTTGGGCATGTCGCTCATCATGATCACGCATGATTTGGGCGTCGTCGCCGAGACATGTGACCGGGTACTGGTGATGTATGCGGGGCAGGTCATTGAAGCGGCTGATGTTCGCACACTGCTGCGTAGCCCCAAGCATCCGTACACCATGGGCTTGATCAAATCAACGCCGCATAATGCCAAAGGTCAGAAGAGATTGCACAGTATCGCGGGAAGTGTGCCGACCCCCGATCGTTATCCGCAGGGATGCCGCTTTGCTCCGCGATGCGAGAAGGTGATGGCTGTCTGTTTAGAAAAAAATCCCCCGTTGCTGGATGTGGATCAACAGTCGGAGTGCCGTTGTTGGCTGTATCGAGAGAACAGGGAAAGTCCGGCGGTGAATGGATGAAGACGCCTCTTTTACAAGTGAAGAACCTGAATAAGAAGTTCCTTGTCCGCAAAGGGTGGTTTCAGCAGCCGAGTTACGTGCATGCCGTCCATGGAGTGAACATAACTGTCAACGCAGGTGAAACGTTGGGGATCGTAGGAGAGTCAGGCTGTGGCAAGTCAACACTGGGCAGATGTATTTTGCGCTTGGTCGAGCCGACAGACGGCGAGATCGTGTTCGAGGGTCAAAATATCCGCGGCTTACAGAAGGCAGACATGCAAAAGCTGCGGCGTGATATGCAAATGGTGTTTCAAAATCCATTTGATACGCTCAATCCAAAGCTGACGATCCAGCACATTTTGTCAGAGCCGTTGATTGCCCATGGTATCCCAAAGCGCGAGCGAGCAGCCATGGTCGAAGAGACGCTAGAGATCGTCGGTTTGAACAATAGTCATTTGTCGCGATACGCACATGAGTTTTCCGGGGGACAAAGGCAAAGAATCGGGATCGCTCGCGCCTTGATGCTCAGGCCAAAGCTCATCATAGCTGACGAGCCTGTGTCTGCTCTCGATGTATCGATCCAATCGCAAATTCTCAATTTGATTCAGGATTTGCAGGAGCAGTTTTCGCTCACGTATCTTTTTATCTCGCATGACTTGAGTGTCGTCGAGCATATCGCCGATCGAGTAGCAGTGATGTACTTGGGAGAAGTGATTGAGCTGGCGAAAAAAGAAGAGCTGTTTCAACGTCCGATGCATCCCTACACACAGTCGCTTCTCTCCGCCATTCCTATCACGGATCCTGACGAGAAAAAAGAGCGGATCATGTTAACAGGAGATCTGCCGTCTCCATCCAATCCACCGAAGGGCTGCAAGTTTCATCCGCGCTGTTGGGCGTGCATGGACGTGTGCAAGACAGAAGCCCCTCTATTAACAGAAGCAGACGGCAGACTGGTTGCGTGTCATCTCTATGAAAAATAAGGGAACAGGAGTGATAGATAGATGTTGGACCCACGCCTTACGAAGCTGGCGAATGTGCTGGTAAATTACTCGACGAATGTGCAGCCGGGAGATAATGTGCTGATCGATGCGATGGAGGTGGACGCTGCTCTGATAAAGGAGCTAATCAAAGCAGTTTCGCGAGCAGGCGGGCATTCTTTTGTGAACCTGCGTGAATCCTCGATTAGTCGTCAGTTATTGCTAGCGGGAACAGAGGAGCATTTCCGTTTAGGGGCAGAGATGGACAAAGAACGAATGGAAAAAATGCAGGCGTGCATCATCATCGAGGGTGGGCTGAACATCAATGAAGTGTCTGATGTCCCTGATGAGCAAATGAAGCTGGCTACATCCTTTTTCAAAGAAGTAAGTATCGTGCGTCTCAAAAAGAAATGGGTCTATCTCCGTTATCCGACGCCTTCCATGGCACAGCTGGCGAATAAGAGTACAGAAGCGTTCGAACAGTTTTACTTCGATGTCTGCACAATGGATTACGCCAAAATGGCAAAAGCCATGCAGCCGCTCAAGGAGCTGATGGAGCGAACTGACCGCGTGAAAATCACGGGACCTGGCACAGAGCTGACCTTCTCCATCAAAGGCATTCCAGCCATTCCGTGTCCGGGGCACTACAACATACCAGACGGTGAAGTATTTACGGCCCCTGTTCGCGATTCGGTGAACGGTGTCCTATCGTTTAACACGCCCTCGCCTTATCAAGGCTTTACCTTTGAAAAAGTACGGCTGGAGTTTGTGGACGGAAAGATCGTTCACGCCACAGCCAATGATACGGAGCGCTTGAACAACATTTTGGATACAGATGAAGGTGCCCGGTACATTGGGGAGTTTGCTTTGGGAGTGCACCCGTTCATTCGGGAGCCCATGCAGGATATTTTATTCGATGAAAAAATCGACGGCAGCTTCCACTTTACCCCGGGACGATGCTATGACGAGGCATCCAATGGCAACAAGTCGAACATCCATTGGGACATGGTCATGATTCAACGCCCGGAGTACGGTGGCGGTGAGATTTGGTTCGATGACCACTTGATTCGCAGAGACGGACGCTTTCTTTTACCGGAGCTTGCACCACTTAACCCGGAAAACCTGAAGTAACTGGAGGAGCATGAGGCATGACACATGGAATCGACGCGCATTTTGACCTTTTGCTGGATGTCGCTATTCAACGCGAGCATGGCAGGCGAAAAGTTATTGAAACGGATTACTTGCCCGATTTCGTGGCGGGCGGGGTGGATACGGTTGTCGCAGCGATTTTTATTGACAACAAATTCCTGCCGGAGATGGGCTTGAGAAAAGCACTGCAACAAATCAGCGCGTTGCACGCAGAGGCAGATGAATCGCCTGATAAAATCATGGTTTGCAAAAGTGTGAGCGATATCGAGACCGCGAAGCGACAGGGGAAAATTGGTTTTGTGCTCTCTCTGGAAGGCGCGGAACCGTTATATAATGATCTGAGTATGCTCCGTGTTTTTTACGAGCTGGGCGTGCGCCTTATGGGTCTCGTGTGGAGCAGGCGGAATTTCGTTGGAGATGGCAGTCATTTTAGTCCGGTACGGGAAGGACGCAAGGGCGGGCTCACCGAGTTCGGCATCCGCGTCGTCGAAGAGGCAGAAGCAATGGGGATCATCATTGATGTCAGCCATCTGAATGACGAAGGGTTCTGGGATCTGATCGAGGTAGCGCGTAAGCCCATCATCGCTTCTCATTCCAATTGCCGGACATTAGCGAGCTCCATGCGCAATCTGACAGATGAGCAAATCAGGGCGATCGCATTCACCAATGGCGTTATTGGCATCAATGGCGTCAATCTGTTCGTAGGGGACACAGACGACCAGGCTGATATTGAGCACATGATCAACCACGTCGATCACATCGTGAAGCTGGTTGGTGTTGAACACGTCGGACTGGGTCTGGACATTATCGAGCCATTTATGAAATACGATTCTCCGGGCGTGTTTATCCAAGCAGGACGCAAAGATTTTGATGTCGTAAAAGGACATACCAAGGTTCTGGAGCTTGTGCGTGCTCTTGCCAAAAGAGGATACAAGGATGAAGCGATTGAGCGTATTTTGGGAAAAAACTTCATCCGCGTGTTCAAGGATGTGTGGAAATCATAGAGAGATGAGGGAGTGGAACATTGACCATTACGATAGCGGTAATCTCTTCGGAAGAATTTTTGCCAAGGATCTTGAAGCATACCCAATCCATCGATTACATTCAACTGACCTCGTATACATACCAGAATCCAAAAGAGAGCGTTGCGTTGCTTGATCAAATCCATGACTGCGACGTGCTGCTTTTTGCTGGCCCACTTCCTTATTTTTTTGCCAAGGAAAAGGTAGAGCAAAAGAAGCTGCCTGCTGTGTACATCCCGATCGATGAATATACCATTTCCCTCTCTTTGTTTCATACCTTGCTGAACGTACCAGGAGGACTGGACCGCATCTCGATAGATTTGCCAAAAGCGGAGTATATTGAGAAGGTCGCTGATGAATTGGGCATTATTTTTACGCCTTGGTATGTAAAAGACTACAGTGAGATTATCGAAGAAGGCGGGACGAAATTTGACGTAGAGGAGATTATTCAGTTCCACAAGGAGCTTTGGGAACAGAAACAGAGTCATTTTGCTTTAACTGGCGTTGATTACGTATATCGTCAATTGCGTGAGATGAACATTCCTTCCGCATCGCTCGTCAGTCCCGATAAAAATATTCGCGATGCCGTCAATCAAGCCATTGCTTATGGTCAATTGAAAATTAGCAAAAACTCGCAAATCGCCGTGGGAATTGCAGCGATCCAGCAAAATGATGGCCCGCCAGTAGAAACACAATGGCAGGATGCGACGATTATTTTGCTGCAAGAGCTGCTGGAGCTAGTCAAAGAGACGGACGCTTCCATTCAAAAATTGGGACTGGATCAATTCATCATCTATGGTACGAGAGGCAGCATCGAGCAAATGATTGAATTCGGGAAGATCATGCAAGTAGTGGGCAATGTCGACCTGCTTGCCAAAGTGACGGTTGCTATCGGGTTTGGTTTTGGCCTAACCGCGAAAGAGGCTGAGGCCAACGCGCGCATTGCGATTTATCATGCCCAGAAAACAAAGGAAAGCAGTGCGTATCTGGTGACGGATGAAAAAGAAGTGATTGGGCCGTTGAACACCGAATCGAAGAGCTTCCAATTAAAAAGCGAGAACAAGGAAGTGCTGGAGATCGCGGAGAAGACTGGCGCAAGTGTCGCTACTATCACGAAAATCATGCAGTATGTCAAGCTTCGCCGCGATAACCGCTTCACCGCTTCCGATTTAGCCGAGTACCTCCAGATCAGTCGCCGCAGCTCAGAAAGAACCTTGAAAAAGCTGATCGAGCATCAGGTCGTAGAGATCGTCGGAGAAGAACAGCCGTATCAGCAAGGACGCCCGCGGGCTGTGTATCGCCTTAATCATCCATGATTCTCCTCATGTAACATCAACCTGTCCCGGATTTCCGTTTGCGAAGGCAATCCGGGCCCCCCCTCATGTAAGAAGCAATCCGACCTAATTAGCGACTATATACCGACGTAAGTAGGCTTCGAATGGAAAAGACTCGAAAAATGGAGGTCGCGACATGCTATCAGAACAGTTAAAGAGCCAAATTCGCATCGTTTTACTCATGGGAGTACTCGTCTTTTCCATCGTTGGCTGTAGCTCTGCTCCCACTCCGGCTACAGATGAGAAGCAAGCAAATCAACCAGCAAAAGTCTCCCAGCCCAAAAAGGGTGGGACGATCACCATGGGCTACCAGATGGAGCCAGATACGCTGGACCCACAAAAGACGTCGTTGCCAGCGGGAAATTTTGTTGGGGGCATGTTGGGGGGAGCTTTGCTGATCCTCGATCCTTTTACGCTGGAGTTGAAGCCGCATCTGGCTGAATCGTATACAATCTCGGACGACGGCAAGACCGTGACGTTCAAGTTGCGTCCTGGCGTGAAGTTCCATGATGGAACACCGCTCACTGCGGAAGTTTTTAAGCAAAGCTATGAACGTGCTCTCGATCCGAAAACAGCCTCGCCGGTTACGGGACCGGATGTATCTTCGATCAAATCTATTTCAGCTCCTGATGACTCCACATTGATCTTTCATTTAGATAAGCCCTCTGCTTCATTACTTTCTAACTTGTCATATGGCGGCTACCAGCAACCCATTTCCATAGAGGCACGGAATAAATACGGAAATGAGCTGGGGCGCAATCCTGTCGGGGTAGGTCCGTGGAAATTCGAGAGCTGGAAAACAGGCGAATCAATCACACTGGTACGAAACGACGAGTATAAGTGGGCAGCTCCTTTTGCTCTGAATCAAGGACCTGTGAGACCCGACAAGTTCGTTCTGAAATTTATTCAAGACGACCAGACCATGATGGCTGCTCTCGACAGTGGGACGATTGATATTGCCACTGTACCCCCGAAAAATGCGAAGAAATACAAGGATCACAAAGATTTTACGGTGTTGGAAGGAATGCAGCCTACAGAGTACTTTATTGGGATGAATTTGGAAAATAAAGCGTTGCAAGATGTCCGCGTGAGAAAGGCACTGAACCTGGCGATCAACAAAGACGCATTGATCATAGCGGATTTGCAAGGAGAGGGGGTGCCTGTCTACGGACCGATCCCGCCAACGATGATCGGATACGATGCGGCAGTAGAGCAGTACGGCTACAAGTACAATGCTGATCAAGCCAGACAACTGCTGGAAGAGGCAGGATGGAAGCCAAACGCGCAAGGGATAAGGGAAAAGAATGGGGAAACGCTCAGCCTGACGATGCTCATCGAAGATTCAAATCCTGGGCATCAGCTGGTGCAAAGCATGTTCAAAGACATTGGCGTCGAATTGCATATCCAAAAGTATGAATCTGCGACAGCTCTTGAACAGGCACTGAAGGGCGAGTTCGATTTGTTCTCAACGAGTCATGGCAGCGTCGATCCAGATATTTTGCACTTGCTACTGCATTCGAGTCAGATCGGGGGCTTAAATTTCTTTCGCCTCAGTGATCAACAGCTCGATAGCCTGCTAAATAAAGGACGAACGACAACAGATCAAGTACTGCGACAGCAGGTTTTTGCGGACATTCAAAAAAGAATCGTGGAACAGGCCTATTGGATTCCGCTCTATTCTGCAAAAACATTCGTGGTCGTCAGTAACCGGATTCAAGGCGTCAAGCCAAATCCATTAGCATCTTTGATTATTCAGGACATGTGGGTGAACGAGTAGGGCATGGCATGACAAGACAACATTCGAAAGAGGTGGAAGAAATGAGACAGCCAGGCTGGTTAGCAGAGTGGGGAGAACTGGTTGAAAAAGAAATGAAGGAAGGCAGAGTTCCGGGCTTCGTCATGGGTGTGAATTTGAATGGACAGAGCCTGTTTCGCAAGAGCTTTGGCTATCGTGATCGTGAAAAGGAACTCGAAATCACTCCTGATACCGTGATGGGTTTGGCCTCCGTTACGAAGTCCTTTACATGCATGGCGATCATGCAGCTACAGGAAGCGAAGAAGCTCTCTGTTCATGATCCGGTGATCAAATACCTACCCGAATTTCGTACCCCGGATCGTCAAAAAACGGAGCAGATGACGATCCACCATTTTATGACGCACACGACGGGCATACCGCCTCTGCCGATTGATAATCTGGCAATTCGCAACTCCATGCTCGATGACATGCCTGACGAGGATAACCCGATTCACCGGTACTTGAAAAAGGAGTACCAGAAACCGATCTACACATTCGAAGAGCTAATGGAAGCTCTTGCCCTGGCGGAATATGAGCTGGTAGGCTCTCCAGGGGAATTGTTCAGCTATTCGAATGATTGCTACTCTCTCTTGGGAGCGGTCATAGCCAGAGTGAGTGGGAAGTCGTATGACGAGTATGTCAAAGAGCATATTTTGGAACCAGCAACCATGAAGAGCAGCACCTTTCTTCTGAGCGATCTGCCACACCTGCCGGATGTAACGACCATCTATCATTTCAAAGAGAACAATGGCGTGTCTGAGATTTACCCTGATCCCAATTGGGAGGATGGGCTACTCGTAGCGGCATCGGGGCATTTGAATTCAACCGTGCATGACATGTTGAACTACGCTGAAATTTTCCGTACAGGCGGATGTGTGGGCAAGGAACGGATTTTATCGGAGGAGAGCGTCAAACAAATGATTTATCCGCATGTCCAGAACAGCTACAGCAGGTACTACGGGTATGGCTTATCCATTCAACCCGACTACTATGGGGGTACCTTGATCAAGCACGGCGGAGCAATCAAAGGTGTCGCCGCCCATCTAGCGATTGTTCCGGAGCGGGGTATTACATCCATGGCTTTGGCCAATTTGGTCGGAAGCCCCGTCGAAAAAGCCACTCTGACTGCACTGCATGCCTTAGAAGGGCGTCCATTGAATACGCCGCAGTACCAATTCGAGACATACAGCGTCCCTCTTGCCCAGTTAGGAGAGTATGTCGGTCGATACGTCAGTGGGGAAGGAATGGATATCATCGTATATGTGGTAGAGGGTGTCCTGATGATGATAGATAAGACATCGGATGCGTTTGGTGGAAAACAACTGAACTATCCATTGCGACCAATTGGAGAGCATCAATTTATTACCGATAGAGAGGGAAGCGAGCTGACAGTTGGCTTTGTAAAAGGCGAAGACGGCTCTGTAAAAGCCATGTCCCTTTATTATCGAATTATTCCACGAGTAGCAGCTACGGAGGGTAGTCGAATATGAAAATAACATCTGTAAGCGTTCATGCCATCAGGTTGCCGCTAAAACGCCCATTTATTATCGCGTACGCCTCATATGAGGATATGCCGTCCATTATTGTAAAAGTGGAGACAGACAATGGTTTGGTCGGATTAGGCGAGGCGGTACCGGATCAAAATGTCACCGGAGAGACGTGGGAGTCTACCTATACGATGCTCGTTCAAAACCTGGCGACTGTTGTGATCGGTGAGAATCCATTTGATATCGAGAGAATCCACGAGAAGATGAACCAGGCTGTCTGGGGAGCCCCAGCAGCAAAAGCCGCCATCGATATCGCTTGCTACGATCTGATGGGCAAGGCTGCTGGTCAACCTGTTTATCATTTCTTGGGCGGAAAATATCACACGACTCTTTCCTTCCCCTATGTGTTAAGCATATTAGAGCCAGAGGTCATGGCAGCTGAAGCTAGGCAAGCAGTGGCAGATGGGTATGACACGATCAAAATAAAGGTGGGAGCTGATCTTCGGACAGATATCCAGCGAATCCGGGCTGTTCGGCAGGCAGTTGGCCCTGATGTAGGACTGCGGGTGGACGCCAACCAAGGTTGGGAGAACCGTGCGAACACCTTGCTTGTTATGAAACAGATTGAGGATTGTCACATTGATTGGATGGAGCAGCCTGTCTTGGCAGATGATCTCGATGCGCTGGCGGATATTCGCAGGCAAACGACCATTCCCATTATGGTAGACGAAGGATTGCACGGGACGAAGGAAATGCGGGAAGTCATCGCGAAGAAAGCTGCAGATAAAGTAAACATCAAACTGATGAAAAGTGGAGGGATTTATCCTGCTCTCAAATTGGTGAATCAGGCGGAAATGGCCGGGATGGAGTGTCAAATCGGTTCGATGCTGGAGTCCTCGATTGGCAGTGCAGCTGGTGCACATTTGTCACTGGCGAAAAAAAACATCATTTCCAACGAGTTGGCAGGACCTACGATCATTTCGCGGGATGTAGCTCAGCTTGCGATTCACGGAAGTCAAATAGTCGTGACAGATCAGCCGGGCTTAGGATTAGTGCTAGACGAAGCGGTGCTTGCCGGTATAACGGATAAGTCAGAGCAGGTCATCGGAGCGAAGCGGCAACCCGTATAGGGAGAGGACTGAATGCAAAATACGCGCATAGAAATTGTCGAGTCATTGACAGATAGCCAGCTTCAGATGATCAAGGCAATGGAGCAGGAGGCCTTTGGCCCATATGGAGCGATTGATGAATGGGTGCTCGTACCACTGGCGAGACATGGCTGCGTTGCACTTTTCATGGAAGCAGAGGAGGCACGTCCTGTTGGGGTGTGCCAGCTCTTGAGGGATTTTCGTCAGCCGGACAAGTGCTACATGTATGGGTATTACATCCGAGCAGATCGGAAAGGAATGGGTTATGGGTTCTCTTTCTTGAACCGATTGCTGGAGAAATTGCGTGAGGATGGGTTTCGTCAGATTTGCCTGACGGTAAGCCCAGATAATACTGGAGCAGTCGGACTCTATCAAAAAGCAGGCTTTGCGGTTATCGAGACACGGATAGCGGAATATGGAAGTGGAAACGATCGCTATTATATGGTGAAAACGCTATAGAAGGGGAGTCGCTACAAACATAAGCGTAGACATTTTTCTCTTTTGTTTGTAGGAGATTTATTGGCCCTGTACTCGTTGTAACCCAACAGAAATTAGGCACCGGACATGTTCCGGTGTTTTTTTGTGTGCTTGACAATTACAAAACAATGATTCATTATGTTTATTAAATAATAAACAAAAACGGATTTTGTCTATTTAATATCAGTTATTGAAAAGTGAGGGGAACACAATGAATCGCGAAGAACTGAAACAACAGTATAAAGAGTCGGAAACGCAGGCAGGGGTGTATCAGATCAAAAACACCCAAAACCAAAAAGTATGGATCAGCGCCACCCGCAACCTCAAGACGATGAACGGAAAGCTGTTCACTCTCAAAATGGGTTCGCACATAAACAAACAGCTTCAACAGGAATGGAATGAATACGGAGAAGAGGCATTCGTCTTTGAAGTGTTGGAGGTTTTGAAAAAGAAGGAAGACGGATTCTTTGATGAAAAGGATGCCCTGAAGAAACTGGAACAAAAATGGCTCGACCAGCTCCAGCCATACGGAGAGCGCGGATACCACCAGGAAAAAAAGAAAGAACAATAATCAAACGAAAAGAGGGAAAGAAAATGAAAATACCTACTACCTTGAACCATAAGCCTGTTGTGGTGTCGGATAACTATGAGCGCGTGGATGGCAGATTAGCCAGGAATACAGATGCGAAAGCACTTTCTCTGGGAGTGGCAGAGGGCAACTCCAGAAGGAAGGTCGATCTATTGGCCAAAGTATGGAGACACACGGGAGAAGAATGGTCAAAACAATCGGAGGAACTGCCTCTCCATCGCGTTCTGGACATGTCCATATTGATTTGTCGGTCTTTGGCCCATTTTCGCGACGCATACAGATATGAGCATTATTATGATCCGCAGGAGCCCGTCATTGACCGGGTTGCCCTGCAAGGGGATGCAATGAACGTAGCGATATGTACGGACAATGAGAGTCTTCATGAAGACATTAAGCTGTTCAGCCAAGCGCTGAGCAACGACGGTGAGATGATCGGCGAACGTCTGCGCACATTATCAAGACTATTAAAGGATATGGGGTATTGAAATGTTTTCCAATGTTTATGTTCGAACGATTGTCCTCTCCCGCGTGCTGCTGCATTTGGGGATTTGGATCCGGAATTATGCCGTTCTTCTTTTCGTTAGCGAAATGACGAATAATAATCCGGTTTATGTATCACTGATTTCGGTCGCGGAATTCGCACCCATTTTTTTATTCGGCCTGATTGGCGGAACTTTTGCTGACCGATGGCGACCGAAGCGGACAATGGTTTGGAGCGATCTGCTGTCTGCCGTGTCCGTCGGGGCTGTGCTGCTTGCACTTATGAATGGAGGATGGATAGCACTGCTCATCGGAACCTTTATTTCCGCCAGCTTGTCTCAATTTTCTCAGCCCTCGGCCATGAAACTGTACAAGCGTCATGTGCCAGCTGAACAACTGCAGGGCGCGATGGCCATGTCCCAAACGCTTGTTGCTGTCTTTACGGTTTTAGGTCCGGTCATCGGCACGTTTATTTTCATCCAGTTTGGAATTACAGTCTCTCTGATTTTGACAGCCGTTTTGTTCCTGGGTTCTTCCCTGATATTAGCGACGCTTCCCCGTGACGCGGAGGAACCGAAGTCTGAGGATGCTGGCGGCTTCATCAAGGAATTGAAGGCCGGACTGCGCTACATCGGGTCCAATCAATCCTTGCGAATTCTCTGTTTGACTTTCTTCGTTGTCGGATTGGCGTCAGGTCTGACACAGCCGCTTCAAATCTTCCTTGTCATCGAGAATTTGGGACAGGACAAACAATTTTTGCAGTGGTTGGTTATGACCAACGGGTTAGCCATGTTGGCAGGAGGAGCAATCATTATCGGGATAGCCAAAAAGGTAAGGCCACAGATGCTGCTCATGGTAGGCTTGCTTGTCTCTGCGGTTTGCACGATGGTAGTAGGGGCTACCACAACGATTTGGTTGATGATTGTTCTATTAGTGATCAGTGGTTTCTTTTTCCCTTGTATTCAAAGCGGAATCCAGACGCTGATTGTACGGAACACAGAAGGGGCATTTATGGGCCGGGTATCTGGTGCGATCACCCCTGTTTTTATGGGGATGATGGTGATTGGCATGTTTATCTCCGGCTATTTAAAGGAGACGTTCTCGCTGGTTGCGGTATATGTGGTGAGCGGGGTTTTGATTATGATCGGTGCGGCTTTGCTGTTGCCTCTTCTTGTTGAGAAAAGGAGCAAAGATGTGAAGGAATCCGCACTATGAGGGGAGGAGAAATATGATGACCGAAAATGAAAACGATCATTTGTCACCCGAAAGACAGCTGACAGATGCAGAAAAAAAGCTCGTTTGGAAAAAGCCAATCACGCATAGGGTCAGTGAAGAAGAACGGCGCATTAGTAAAGAAATCAAACGCAACTGGAATCGCGGGGAAATGAAGATCGCCAATATATTGTTAGAAGGTGACGCCGGTTCTGGGAAAACACAACTAGCCAAAGCATTATCGGCTAATTTCGGGCTGCCGTATACGAAAGTGACTTGTTTTGCTGATATGGATAAATCGGATATTATTGGCGCTATATTGCCTGTCATTTCTTCTGAACGTCTCGAGAAAATGGAGCCTGCCGAGCAAGCGGTATGGAAAGCTTTATATGAAAGCGATGGGCTCCAAAGCATATCTGAAATTTTAATGGATGCACTGGGGATTACACAGGAACGGGCTGCCTTAAAGATGAAGCAATTACTGAAGCGTGCAGCAGCGGAAAACACCGATGGTGAAGCGATTGAGTACCGATTTTACCCTTCGGAGATCGTCAGAGCCTATCAAAAGGGTTACCTGCTGGAAATCCAGGAACCAAACGTTATTCGCGATGCTGCGGTGTTAATGGCATTAAACTCTGCCTTGGAGCTGGATGGCAGCATCAATCTTCCTACTGAGATCATACGCAGGCACCCAGACTTCATCGCGGTTATCACAACAAACCGCAGTTATGCGGGAACCAGACCGTTAAACGAAGCGCTGCGCGACAGGGTTCAGCATACGGAAAAGATGGACCTGCCGACTAAAGAAATCATGATCGAACGTGTAATGGCCAAAACCGGTTTTCAAGATGGCAAGATGTTGGGTATTTTAGCGGATGTGATTATGGTTTTAGACAGAACAGCGCGGGCCAATGCGATCAAGGGCGTGGCTGGAATGCGTTCCTTTTTCTACTGGGCAGATGCAATTGCCGCAGGAGCCTCCGCCAAAGAATCTCTTTATCATAAGGTCATCTACAAGATCACAACCGATTCGGAAGAAATAAAACTTCTGGAAGAAGCACTAAAAAATCATGGTTTGCTTGCCAGCCTGGAAGAAGCCGAGACTGAACTAAAAAAAAAACGAAAATTTGACGACGCCGTAGAGATCAGGACATGGGGAGATATAGACGATACGGATTTTGACAAGGACAACCGTCGAGAGGAAAAAGGAATCGCGTTGAAAAAATCTGCTGATAGCAGATCTTCCCGTGTTTCTGATGACTCTACCCATATGGAACGTTCAGGTTTGGGTGAAAATGGCGATCCCAACTATCATCAGGCAAATCCTGAATCCATGTCAGAGGAAGCGAAGCAAAAGGAACGAGATTTCCGTAAAAAGCTGAATCGAGATGCAAGAGGGGTCATTTCCGATTCGATTCATAAAAAAGTGAAGCTCATTGTTCACCGTCCAGACTACGATGAGGAAAACCAACAGGAATATGTTCGTCTTTGTCAGGGACTCATGCCGATTGTGCAAGAGATTGCGAGAAAGACACTTCCGTATCTGGAACATGAGATATCATCCGACTTTGCGAGAAATCGTTACTATGGCAGCAAATTTCAGGCAGACAGCGTTGCTTACAGGGATTACAAGTATTTTGCCAAGAAACGTCCTCCAACGGAATCCCCTTCTCTTGTGGTTGGTCTTAGGGTTGATGAATCCGCATCTATGTCAGCTTACGGGAGATTAGAAGCAGCAAAACGAGCAGTGATCGCGGTATATGAATATTGTCAGCTTTGTCATATCCCCATTTTGATCTACGGCGATACAGCGGATGTTTCCCGATTGGAGCAAATGTCGATCTTTGCCTATGCCGACTTTGATAAAGCGGATGCCAATGATCGCTTCAGATTAATGAGAATTCATGCCAGAAGCAATAATCGCGATGGCATGGCTCTTCGAATAATGGCGGAACGGTTAGCCGCTTCACCCCAAAAGACAAAACTGTTGATTAGCATAAGTGACGGCCAACCGAAAGCAATGGATGACTACACCGGAAGTTACGCTGTTACAGATATGAAACAGACCATCCAGGAATATGAACGAAAAGGAGTCACATTTCTTGCAGCCGCAATCGGTCAAGACAAGGATGTGATTAGCGAAATCTATGGGAATGAAAGATTTTTGGATATTACCAATTTACATGAGTTCCCTGCAAAATTAGTTCGGATAATCGCTCGGTATTTATGATGGAAGCGGGCATCTCTCTCTATCTGTTTCGCAAAGAGAGGATGCCCGCGCTCTGTTATTTTTCAATATACGCGTATTTAAAGTAGGAACCGCCGAGAGGGAAGATCACAAAGTCCTTCACCTTGTCGTTTTTTACATAAGCATTGCCGCGGAAGTGCAGCGGTGCTAGTGGCATTTCTTCCATGAGAATTTTTTCGGCGTCAAACATCAACTGCTTGCGCTTTTGCTCGTCGGTCTCATAGTAGCTCTTATTGAGTAGATCGCGGTATTCCTTGTTGTCGAAGCGAACGACGTTGTTGCCACCCAAGTCCTTGTACATTTCGAGGAAATTGATCGGGTCGTTGAAATCGGCCCCCCATAGCCAGATGCCGAAGTCGTATTTGCCATTTTGGACATCCTCGTTAAACACTTTCCATTCCGAGGTGCGAATGTCAATGTCGACTCCCAATGTTTTCTTCCACTCGTCCTGGAGTGCTTGAGCCAATTTCTTGTCCGTTTCTCCAGTGTCGTAGTAATACGTGACCTTAGGGAATTGAGTCAGCCCGAGCTCTTTCATGCCTTCTGCCAAAAGCTGCTTCGCCTTCGTTACATCCTCTTTAAAGTAGCCGTCCGGGTTCAACCCCATGGAAACGGGAACCCAGCCATACGCGGGTGGGACGCCGGTCTGCAGGATGTTATCCACCAATTGCTGTCGGTCGATCGAATACGAAAACGCCTGACGAATTTTTTTGTTGGTAAAAGGGGGCTTTTCTGTATTGAAAATGACAGCTTTGGTGCCGGGATTATCTGCGACGAGCAGCTTGCCCTCTTCCTTGATCTGACCGACTGCATCCGGAGACAAGCCAAAGGAAGGGTAGCCTCCCCAATCCAGGTCACCATTTTCAAACATGGACAGGGCGGTGTTGTTATCCTCGATGATGACAATATGGATCTGGTCCAGCTTGACGTTGGCGCTGTCCCAATAAGTAGGGCTTTTGCTGAAAGAGAGCTTGGATTTGTGCTCCCACGTATCCATGATAAACGGTCCATTGCCGACAATTGTTTTCGCTTCTGTTGCCCACTGGGGATTGCTCTCGATGGTTTTTTTATGAAGCGGATAGTAGGTAGTGAATGAGGTCAATTCGCGGAAAAACGGTGTTGGTGAGCGCAAGGTGAAATCGAGTGTGTAGTCGTCCTTTGCCTTTACCCCGACGTCTTCTGGTTTGCCTTTTCCAGAGTAAAAATCCTCGCCTCCTTTGATATAGAAGAGCTGATACGCGTAGCCGGAAGCAGTTTTGGGGTCGAGATTGCGCTTGATGGCGTACTCAAAATCGTGAGCGGTAACAGGGTCGCCATTGCTCCATTTGGCGTCCTTTCGAATGATAAAAGTAAAATGAGTGAAGTCAGGAGTATGCGTGTAGCTCTCCGCGATGGCGTTGATCATCTGGCCTTGACGGTCGACGGTGGTCAGTCCTTCGAAGGTGAGATTGATCATGTCCATTGAGGTCGAATCTGTTGCAATGCCGGCATCCATCGTAGACGGCTCCCCGGTGATGCTCCATTGCAAGACCATTGGCTCTGATGTAGTAGGCTTTGCTGTCGCTTCCGTTGGAGGGGATGGGAGGTTGTCGGCGGGCTTCGAGCTACAGCCGACCGAGAGACTAAACAACAAAACAGCAGTAGAAATGCCTAGTAGCCACTTGTTCATACTGTCCTCCTGTTAAATTATTAGAAAAATGAGAAAATTTATAGTTCCTCAAAAGAATAATGCACAGCAATCAGACAGTCATTCAACATCATGTATAAATATTCATTGGAAATCACGGGTACATGTTGGAATAAATTCATACAATTTGTCCGTTACTTTATTAATTATCTAGCTGAAGGGACAACAAAAGCCACCCGAAATAGGTGGCTTTGTCATTCGAGAGGAAAAACATATTACTTGTTCATCGGCAAAACACCATCGCGCGTTTTTCTCGTCCAAGGTGTTCCGAGATAAGAAAGCGCCCAGCGGTCAAGACCATACCAGCCCGCAACCTTCCAAGCCAGAACGAGCCAAGTAGCAAAAACAAAAAGAAGTGGGTTGGTGCTGACCGTTCCTGCGAACAGAAAGCTGACGTTCATCAAGCCGCCGAAAAACGCTGCGATCCCTGTCAGGCAGCCGAGAATCAAGCCGAGTCCGACGAGTACCTCACCATAAGCAACGAGGAAGCCGAACACCTTGGCATTTGGCAATACCATATTTTCCAGGAACCAGGCGTACCACCCGGTTACGTCCTTTCCTTCGGCTGCTTTTGCCAAGGAGCCTTTTACGAACCCTTGAATCGCTCCGCCAGCCGCATCTCCCGTCCAGCTATCTGACTGGACTTTTTTCCATCCAGCAGTAATCCATGAATAGCCGACATACAATCTGATAATCAACCAGATCGCAGCGGATTTTGTGCTGGTGAACAGAAAGTGTGAAACAGGATTTTCAGGAATAATAATTTCGTTTTGACGGTTTTGCATGTGGGTGTCCTCCTACATACGTTTTGCACATCTTTGTTCGAGCCGATTTTAACATAACAAATGGCGGTACAGTGCGGTTTTGGGCATAAGTTCATACGGTGTTCATTGACACTATAAGCACGGTGTTAATGGTAAATCCTAGTGTATATATTGCCAAAGTACAGTAAACTCATGAAAGGATTGACAAGTTAAGATGTGGTAAATTATGAACGAGTGGTGATGTTACTGTTGGTTATTGTTATTTCTCTGTTTTTACTCTTTATTAATCATCATGTTTATTAGCTCCGTTATCGTACATTTGGATCGTCTGCTGGAGGCGAGAATGCAGGAGAGAGGTCACGCTGAACCGTTAAGAATTAAGGAAGAGATGTAGATCAAGAGTAATAGCAAAAGAAAAAATATCCGATCCAAGCGGACGATTAACTAAGGTTCCAATTAGAAAGGTGCTATTTACAGTCCGGGAATATTCTCCTTTGTTTCGATCTGTAGGAAAGGGTATTTTTGACTATTGAAATCGTAATTCGCAGACAATAGAATGAGGATGCGAACAAAATACCGCAGGATTGTTACTGCTAAGCAGGCAAGACCTGAGACGTGAGATGGGTGAAGTATGGCTATCGCTATACAGTCCCTTACGCGTTTTGGGTCTTTTTTGTGTCCTGTCAATGGAGAAGAGCAGAGTTTTCAATCTCTCAATATTCCCATAATAGGTAACTTTGCTGCAATTCATGATGTAAAGGGAGGATTTAAGAAAATGAGAAAATCCAGCAAACCTAAGTTTAGGAATCTAGCTTTATCCACAGCGATAGCTGCCAATTTGCTTGCAGCCATCCCAGCATTAGCCGCCGATGTCAGTGATGATCACACTTCGATTTGGTCGCGCCAGCAAGCGGAAAAAGTTGCTCTCACGAAAGAGACAACCGCTCCACCGGTCGATTTGGATTTCAAGCTCGTCGCACCGGACCAATGGGTTTGGGACACATGGCCCCTGCAGAACAGAGACGGTTCCCTTGCAACTGTCAAAGGTTACAGAGTCGCTTTCGCCTTGGTCGCTCCGCGCTCTCTGGGTTGGGGTGAACGTCATACGCAAGCAAGCATCGGAATGTTCTACTCGAAAAACGGCAAAGACTGGACATACGCCGGCATTCCCTATAACAAAGACAAAGCGTTAGGTCATATGCAATGGGCCGGAACAGCCATGCTGGATGAGAAAGGCAAAGTCCACCTCTTCTATACGGCAACCGGGGATAAAAACAATTGGGACGAATCCAGATGGGCTCAAACGGCTGAGCAGCGCATCGCCAAAACTACGTTCGATATCGGCGCCGACAAAGATGGCGTGCATCTCACGAACGAAGGTGAACACAAGATCATTCTTGAAGCAGACGGCAAGTACTACGAAACGATTGATCAGTTCAAAGGCAATATCATCACGGCGTTCCGTGATCCGTTCTTCTTCCAAGACCCGAACACCGGCAAAGAGTACATTATTTTCGAAGGCCAGGCCGGCGGTGGCTATTCTTTGAAGCCGGAAAACATCGGTGACGAAGAATACCGTAAAACCCATTCGGTTCCGGCAGGCGCGGAATTGTACAACGGAAATATCGGCATCGCGGAAGTACTTGACCACGACATCACCAAATTGAAACTGCTGCCTCCGCTGCTCGAATCAGTTGGGGCCAACCATCAGATGGAACGTCCGCACGTCGTGGTGAATGGCGATGATTATTACCTATTCACGATCAGCCATACCTTCACCTACGCACCTGGCTTGACCGGCCCAGACGGCGTATACGGTTTTGTCGGGAAGGGTCTGCGAAGTGATTACAAACCGATGAACGGCAGCGGCTTGGTTATCGGGAATCCAGCGGAAAACGGTTACCAAGCGTATTCCTGGATGGTGCTTCCGAACCAACAGGTGATCAGCTTCATTAACGAACCAAAAGATGAGAACGGGGAAGTGAAATTCGGCGGTACCTTCTCTTCAACGTTGAAGGTAAATCTGGAAGGCGACAAATCGGTCATTACCAAAGAGGGAAAACAAGGTGAAATCAAACCGTTCGGCCCGAATCGCTAAGCATGCATAGCCATAAAGGAAAGGGGCGGTAACATGATCCGCAAAAACAAGAAAGCATTGACCGCGCTGGCTTTGGCAACAAGCGTTGTCGCTTCCGGCCTCACTGCGCTCTCGGCGTATGCCGAGGGCGGTGAGCAAACGGTCAACTGGACCCGCGAGCAGGCATCGAAAATCGAGCTGAATCAAGACAATACCTTGCCGTACACTGACATCAGCAAACTGGAGAAATTGGCGCCGGGCTATCACATGTGGGATACGTGGGCACTGACAGACCGTGACGGGAATGTAGCCTCGATCAAAGGCTGGAAAGTGATATTCGCGCTTACCGCACCGAGTGATGTGCTGCCGGGCAAAGTGCACGACATTGCCACGATCCGTTACTTTTATTCGAAAAACGGAAAAGATTGGACGCTGGGTGGCGAGCTGTTCCCGAGCGGATCCGCGCTCGGTTCCCGCCAGTGGGCTGGATCGGCTATGATGGATAACGGCAAAATCCATGCGTTCTACACCGCAACCGGACACAAAGGCGAAGAGCGTTTGACCTATGAACAACGTTTGGCCATGGCTACCGGCGATATCGTCGCGGACAACAGCGGAGTCCGATTCGAAAATTGGGGCAATCACCACATCATTTTGGAGCCGGACGGAAAATACTATCAGACCAAAGAACAAGCGCAGCAGGGTGAAGGCGGGGGGTACGCTTTCCGCGATCCGATGTGGTTCAAAGACCCGCAGACGAAAAAAGAATACCTGCTGTTTGAAGGGAATTCTGGAGGCTCTGCTGCCGACCGCAAGTTGAAACCGGAATATGTCGGCAGTCCTGAATTTGCCGGGCAGCAAAACGTGCCTTCAGGTGCCGTACACGCTAACGGCAACATCGGCATCGCTGAGGTGGAGGGCGGCGATTTTTCCAAAATCAAAATGCTTCCTCCGCTCGTAGAAGCCAACTACGTAAATGAAGAACTGGAGCGCCCGCATATTGTGGTGAAGGATAAAAAGTATTATCTGTTTACCGACAGCCACATCAATAAATATGCGGATGGACTCACCGGACCGGACGGACTGTACGGATTCGTTTCAGACAAGCTGATCGGCGGATATAAGCCGCTGAACGGAAGCGGTTTGGTCTTGGCCAATCCGGCTGATAATCCATACCAAGCATATTCCTGGTTGGTGCTTCCGAACTTGAACGTGGTCGGTTTCGCCCATTTTGGCGATCTGGGCAACATGTCCATCGGCGATGTCGGCAATCAGACTCCGGAATTCCAATTTAGCCACTTTGGCGGAACATTGGCTCCGACGGTGAAGCTGTCGATCAAAGACGATCGCACAAAATTGGAACAAGAGTACGAGCCAGGTTGGATCAAGCAATAAATTAGAATGGTCAACCGAAAGTTGTCGGTTGACCTTCTATTCTTTTCTAAAAACAAGTGACGGTAGGAGGCTGCATACACATGTTTTGGAACACAAAAAATGCCGGGAAAATGCTTTCAGCAGCAGTTATCGGTTTTTCGGCTATTCTAGCCCCGGTTATCAGTTCAAGCGTCTTCGCCCAAGAAACCGCAGCTACATTCGATTGGACGCGCGAAGATGTCAGCAAAATAAAGATGAATGAAGAGAATACAGCACCTGTCATCAACAAGGAGGAGCTTGAGGAACTTTCAGAGGACTTTCTGGTATGGGATACATGGCCGCTGCAAGACCGAAATGGCCATCCAGCAGTTGTCAATGGCTATAAGGTTATTTTTGCTCTGACGGTGCCAAGTGACGTGATTCCTGGCAAACGCCACGATACGGCGGAAATCCGCTATTTCTACGCAAAGGACGGAAAGAGCTGGCAGTTGGGCGGACGTTTGTTTGATGACGGAAAAGCATTGGGTTCAAGGCAATGGGCAGGCTCTGCCATGATTGACAAAGATGGAAAAGTCCATATCTTTTATACAGCGACCGGACGTAAAAATGAAAAAAAACTTACATACGAACAGCGTTTGGCTACGGCTACCGCTGATATCATAACAACCAATGCCTCTGTGGCGTTTAAAAATTGGTCTGAACACAAAATTATCCTGGAACCGGATGGTGAATACTATCAAACAGAAAGTCAGTCCAACCAAGGTGAATCTTCTTACGCCTTCCGTGATCCTTACTTCTTCCAAGACCCAAAGAACGGACAAGAATATATTTTATTTGAGGCCAACTCCGCAGGAACCTTGTCAGAGCGGGCTTGTCAGCCTGACAGTTCAAAACCTTATAATGCGAGTATCGGCATCGCCAAAGCGTCTTCTGACAGTCTGACGGAATTTGAGGCTCTTCCCCCTTTACTGGAAGCCAACTGTGTAAATGACGAGCTGGAGCGTCCAAGCATTATTGTAAAAGGCAATCAATACTATCTTTTTGCAAAAACCCACCATGAAAAGTTCGCGCCAGGTCTCGATGCGCCGGAAGGATTATACGGTTTTGTGTCCGGGTCCTTATTTGGCGGGTATAAACCCCTGAATGGAAGCGGACTAGTGATTTCCAATCCAAAAGACAATCCGTATCAAGCATACTCTTGGATGGTCATGCCAAACGGTACGGTTATTAGCTTTGTCAACTATGTCCATGTAGAGGGAAAAGACATCCAGCAAATTGGCGAACAAACACCAGACTATCAAAAGGAGCATTTCGGTGGAATGCTGGCACCATCTCTAAAAATCTCCATGGCGGATGACAAGACTAGGATTCTTCATGAGAAAAAGCAAGGCGTGTTCCGTTAAAAAACAAGAGAGGTTGGCAATAGAAAGTTTTTGGCGTTCAGTAGTTGCTGAGCGTCTTTATTCTTGTGGACATCCATTCATGATTCTTTCGTTTTCATGGAATGATAAGCGGGACGTAGTCGATTCCCTTATTTATACAAAAGAGGAGGAACAGACGATGGCAAAGCTGATGCAATCAAAAGAGTTTGTTCAAGAGTTGTTGCCTCTGGTAGGGGGTGAGGAAAATATTGCTGACGCTACCCACTGTGCTTCTCGATTACGCTTGCTTCTTCGAAATGAAGAAAAGGCGGATATATCAGCCATCGAAAAAATGGATGGCGTAGAAGGGGTATTTTCCAGGCGCGGACAATTCCAAATTATCTTTGGGACCGGCAGAGTAAACAGAGTGTACAAGGCACTTGTCGAGGCGATCGAGATCGCACAGACAAATCCATCCAAAGAGCGGATGGAGAAGGCGCCAAAGATGAATCCATTCACTCATTTTGTAAAGACACTATCCAACATCTTTTTACCGATTATTCCCGCTATCGTAGTGAGCGGTTTGCTCATGGGGCTTCTTGGTATGGTGAAGGCTTTTGGTTGGATCACGATGGATAGCGCATGGATGAAGATGCTCACCATGTTTTCCAGCTCATCGTTCATTATTCTTCCGATATTAATTGGCTTTAGCGCAGCCAAGGAATTTGGCAGCAATCCCATTTTAGGTGCAGTGATTGGGGGAATATTAACCCACCCGTCATTATTAAACCCTGCAGAGCTGGGGAACAGCACCCCGGAATATATGGATTTGTTTGGGCTTGAAATCGCGTTGATCGGGTATCAGGGTACGGTGATTCCTATCTTGTTGTCGGTATACGTAATGAGCAGGTTTGAAAAACTCCTGCGAAAATTCATACCCCAGTCATTAGATTTATTGCTCATCCCCTTTATCACCATTACGTTTACTGGGATTGTCTCCCTCGTAGCGATTGGCCCTTTGGGCATGATGATCGGGGAGATGATTTCTGGTAGCTTGGAATATGTCTACCAGTATGCTGGACTGGTGGCAGGGTTCCTGTTTGGCGGATTTTATGCGCTATTCGTCGTTACTGGTTTGCATCATAGTTTGCACGCCATTGAGGTAGGGTTGCTAGCCGATCCGAAGGTTGGTGTCAATTTTTTGCTGCCGATCTGGTCCATGGCTAACGTGGCCCAAGGTGGAGCTGCTTTAGCCGTTTTTTTCAAATCGAAAAATGACAAACTGAAGAAGATTGCGATACCTGCTGCTCTTTCGTCCTTTTTTGGCATTATTGAACCCGTGATGTTTGGCATCAATTTGAGGTTAGTCACCCCTTTTATAGGAGCGGCCATTGGAGGGGGGGTGGGCGGGGCATATGTCGTAGGTGCTCACGTGGTTGCCAACGCATATGGCTTAACCGGAATCCCCATGCTTGCGCTCGTGACTCCATTAGGAATATCAAACGCAGTCCATTATCTTATTGGTCTAGCTATTGCGGTTACTACCGCTTTCACCTCGACATGGATACTTAGATTTACCGAAGAGGAATAAATCATTCTGATGACCCGGGAGAAGGTTTTCCTGGTCCAAATTGGATGCGTTATATGGGTGATGGTTACGGTAAAATGAAAGGTAATGGAGCTCCTCGCAGATGTAATTTTTCTCATCATGGTTCACCTAGTAAATGGGGAAGGTGACGGGAGGATAGACAGGAGGGATACCATGAAAATTAAAAAAATCTTAAATAACAACGCGGTCGTTGTCCAGGATCAGGGAGAAGAAAAGATCGTTATGGGCTTAGGGATCGCTTTCCAGAAAAAAAAGAATGATCTGGTAGACATTTCAAAGATAGAAAAAGTATTTGTCATGAATGAATGGCAAGAGTACGGAAAGTTCGAAGAGATATTAATAACACTTCCTGAAGAACATATCCAAGTGGCTGAGGAAATTATCTCCCATACGGAAAAAGAACTAGGGATAACCTTGCATGACCATATTCATATCGCTTTGACCGACCACTTGTCCTTCGCCCTAGAAAGATTAATGAAGGGAATGGTCATTAAAAATACCTTGCTGAACGAAATCAAAATTTTGTATGCAAAAGAATTTCAGATCGGTTGCTGGGCGAAAGCATTGATAAAAGAAAAGCTAGGGATAGAAATTCCCGAAGATGAGGTCGGTTATATTGCATTGCATATCCACACTGCCAGGATAAACGCGGGAGATATGGCAAAAACAATGGATATGACCACTATGATACGGGATATGATCGATCTGATCGAAAGCAGTTTGAAAATCAAGATTGAGGAGAAAACGGTTTCCTATGAGCGATTAGTCACACATTTGCGCTTTGCAGTACAACGGGCGGAGTTTGGCGAATCGTTTCATGATATAGAACCGGAAATGTCCCAGATCATAAAAGAACAGTACGAGGAATCTTATTTATGCGCACAAAAAGTAGGTGAATTTGCGCAAAAAGAATATGATTTTGAGTTCCCCGAGATGGAATTGGTCTACATCACGATGCAGATTCAAAGGATTTATAGTAGAGTGTTGAGTGGTTAACCCATACGAATGCGACTCGCTTGCCCTAAGGAAGCGAGTTTTTTTCAAGTACCCATGAACATTATCCATGCAAGGAGGAGACCAGAAAGAGGTCCCGGGAAATTCTAAATATAGTGGAGCCCGAATTGTTTGATAAGCTCGACAAACATGATGAGAAGATCACAGTAAGAAACAGCACAGGGAAAAAGACTGCGCACGACTACACATCCGTTAACAATAAAAGAAAGGCTTCATCTCAGAAGGGATTGTCTTTTTCTACACCAACGCGTCAAGGGTTTGCTTTACGCCCTTAACTCTGTTTGCTCCGAAAAAGATATCCTAATTAGCGGGATGAAACCTTTTCATATATCGGTTGATTGAGTTACGATTACCCACGCGTAATTATTCTCTTCCGGAAGGTAGCATTTGTATTTCATACCCGAGATGGTCACCGATTCATGCTTATCCCCTTTAGTCACATCGATTGTTTCGTCATGATTGTCAATCCACAAGTTCTCCAATTTTTCGAACAAACCCGGTGTGTTTTTCTCAACAACAAGGAAAAATGTTCACCGCCAAGCCCGTTGTTGTCCCTGGAAATTTTTTTGTACCGGAATACCCAAACTAGATCCTGATTCTGCTTGTGCTCCTGAGCACTCTTTAATTGATATCCTTCGGGAACCTGCAGCAGTTGCAACGCTGCTTGTAACGCTTTGCTGTAATCCTGCTATTTCACTTTTGGAACCAATAAACGGAAATTGCGATCACTGACTCGAAGGAATCGATGGAAAAAATCAACCTGTTGGCAGAGGCGATCACTGAGCAATCCCGCATTATTGCGGATAACAACCAACAGGTCGCGGCTATTTCCGAGCGAAATGTCGGCTTGACGGAGACGATGGAAGAGATCGTGCATCGGTTCAAAATCTAAGAGTGCCCCCTTTCTGGTCAAAACGGAAAGGGGTTTTTGTTGTAATATATTTGCAGGAAGGATGATGGGCGGAAAATAAAAAATTTCCACGGAGGGTATGTATGAAAACCTTTATTTACATGGTCAGGCACGGAGAATCACCAAAAAACGAAGGGGACGAAAGAACACGAGGACTGACTGAGAAAGGAAAGTCAGATGCCCGTATCATTACGCAATTGTTGAAAGATGAGGCGATAGATACGTTCATTTCAAGTCCGTATAAAAGAGCAATGGCAACCATAGAAGAATTAGCCCAATCCGTAGGGAAAGAGATCGTGGTTTTTGAAGAGCTGAGAGAACTCGTTTTTATCGGAAACAATCAGACCATGGCCGATAACGAGTTGTATCCATTAGTAAAGAAGATGTTTACTGAGCCAGACTTTTCTTTACCTGGAGGAGAGTCCATCACAATTTGCCGGAATCGTGTGGTAAGAACGTTCCGAAACATTTTAGAGCAATACAGAGAGCAGAAAGTTGTAATCGGAACACATGGTGCTGTTATGACATTAATGATGGGGTACTTTGACAGTCAGTACGACTTGGATTTTTTATGGACGACGTCCAAGCCTGATATTTACAAGATGGAGTTTCAGGATGAAGTACTCGTGGAAACGAAGCGATTATGGAAGAACTGACTTCCTATTAGGAAAAAGGAGGCTTACCATATGGAAATAAGAGAGTATATCAAGAATGGTTTTGAAGCTTACTACGCTCGATATAACCAAGTGACAGAAGAAGGTTTTTGCAGATGGATGCGGCCAGACGTCCCTGATGTCATGAAGGTAGCTGATGTCGATGAAGAATGGTCCAGATGGAAGCTGGTTCCTTCTAGCGTAAGTCAGGAGGATGTGGCTGCACTCGAAGGAGAATTTGGGTTGACATTTCCGGAGTGGTATAAAGCCTTCATTTCTACTTATCATCATTTTTTCGACGTCATTCCTGAACAAGGGATTGATGAACCATTCGATCGTATTCAGGATATGTACAATCCATTGCTTTGCAAGTTAGGCTACCTTCCTTTTTCATGGGATACAGAGTACGGAAAAATACGATGTATCGATTTGCAAGAAAGTCTGGATGAAGAGAAGTGTGGAATCTATGAAATTGACCATGAAATTTTGTTTGAAATGGATGAAGAAAATACGGATCGGAGCAAGCTGAAAGAGTCACTAGTCTTTTTGTACCCGAATTTCAAAACTTATTTTGACCACACTTTTTTGGAACGTTCATGACGCGAAATCAAACCCTCTTTCACGAAAATAGGAAAGAGGGTTTTGTGTTCTACGCTAAGAGCCGACTACGGCTCTATGAATCGTAACTTATCAGGATTTCTGACAAAGTAGAGGTTACGAATAACTCCGTGTTCAATATGCAAAAACACCACGGTGTCGATTCTGCCGTCCAGTCTGATTACAAATCCGGTCTGATCGTTTAAAGGTGCGAACTCTACAGCGAAATCTGGACGCTTCGATAAGCCCCGCATCAAGCCGAGTAAGAAGGATGCCACGCGTTTGCCAGATAAGATCGGATGCAGGGCTGCGGTGACCTTGCCGCCGCCGTCGGAGAGCAATACCGCATCTGTGGCAAGCAGAGTGAGCAATCTCTCGACATTTCCGTGCTCCAGCGCAGACAGAAAACGGCTGATCCATTCTTCGCCGAGCTCTTTGTCTGCGGTGAGATGAGATTCCTCTGGGTCAATCCCCATTTTCTTTTTAGCCCGACTCACGATCTTGCGGCAATTCGCTTCAGTTTTTCCAATCAGCTCAGCAATCTCGTCGTATTGGAAGTCAAAGGCTTCTCGCAAGACGAACACTGCTCGTTCCGGGGGAGACAGTCGCTCTAACAGGACGAGCATGGCGTAAGATAGCAAGTCTTTGGTAATGACAGAATCATAGCTGTCTGCATCAGGGGTAGAGATAGGCTCTGGCAGCCATGGCCCAGTATACAGCTCCCGTTTTTTGCGGGCTGATTTTAACAAATCGAGGCAGCGGTTTGTGGTCATTTTGCACAGGTAAGCCTTCGGTTCAAGCATCTGTTCCAGCGAGACATCATGGGCCTTCACGAATACGTCCTGCACGATATCCTCCGCATCTGTGGCCGAGCCAAGCATCTGATAGGCGAGGCGGAACATGAGCCCCTTATATTGTTTGTACAGAGCCTCCATGGTCTGTGTCACTTCCTCTTGTGTCTTCGTACTTCCCTCTTTTTTCCTATTTTATCATGCTGGCAATATTCCAGGTGAACTGGCGAAGCTTCCACGCCAATTTCCCTGTCAAAATGATATCCAGTCCCCATTTTCTCGTCCAAACCATTCCGCGTTCAGGGCCGAGTCCGACGCAGTACATGTCCATGTAGCTTTTGTGTGTGGGGGCAGGGGTTCCATCCAAGTCGGCCAGCACAATTTTGCCCAAACGTATTGCCTGACCGGAGGCTTCCTTACATGTCATCGTGTCTGCTTGCCCGCTGGTTGGATCTACGATGCGTGCACAATCGCCAATACTGTACACCCCAGGCGTTCCCGCTACACGATAGGATTCATCGACGACCACCTGTCCGTGCGTGGTCAGTGGCAGGCCCATGCTGCGCAAAGCTGGATTAGGCTGGAGTCCGAGCGACCAGACGCACAGCCCGACAGCAAGCGTGTGACCACTGTCTAGCGTCAGCACCCCGTCCCGCTCATGAAGGGCCTTTTGACCATGCAGAATGGTAACGCCGCCATCCGTGAGTGCACTCTCCAGCTTACGCCCCATTTTGGCAGGACCTTCCGTAAACAAACGACTTTGTGCGTTGACGAGATAGACCTTGACTTCATCAGGATGAATGCCCAAGTTCTTCGCTTCCTCGCGCATGGCAAAAGCCAGCTCCGCAGCGGTCTCCATCCCGCTGATGCCAGCTCCCGCAACGGCGAGCGTCAACAATCGCTCACGTTCGGATGGCTGCTTCACTTGGACAGCTTGGCGCATATTGGCAAGCCACTTATCCCGAGCTGCCTCGGCCGCCTCTACGCCCGTCAAAGCGATGCCGCCTTGTTCTGGCTCCGGTTGGCGAATGACGCTTCCTACTGCCAAGATGAGCATGTCGTAGGGTAACGCCTGTTCTTGGCTGTTTTTGTTCCGGAATAAGAGGGTTTTCTCCTTCCCTTTTATCGACGTGACTGCACCTTGCACAAATTCGACGCCCTCTGGAAACAGGTTTTTTAGCGGAATGGAAATATCCGTTTTGGCAGCAGCTGGTTTGAACAACAGGACTTTTCGAAGGTGATGAGGTTCTTTATCGATTAAGATGAAGCGGATCGGGTGTCCTTTGCATGTATCCCGAACGGCTTTTAGTGCGTGGATACCTGCGTACCCGCCTCCGACAATCACACATGTTTGCTCTTTCATACCAATCAGCTCCTCGCTTGGTTTGACCATATAACGAGAGAGGGGGTGATTGTGTGACACATCCCAAGAGGAAAATGTCGAAGAAAATCGAATAGGGAATAGATGGGAAGCTAGACATCTGCGTTTGTAGGAGGATTCCAAGCATGTCATACAACATCTACACTTTCGCGCAAAGATCAGATCTAAACGATCAAGCTGATGCACTAATTGAAGCAAGCTGGTCTGCCTTCATGCTGAATGACGAAGTGGCTAATGAATATTACAGTCATCTGTATGACTGGTTCTCTCCTTATCAATTTATGCTGACAGACGAGGCTGACAAAGTGATGGCTGTAGGAAATGCGATTCCATTTTATTGGGATGGCACTGCGGAAGGGCTGCCAAAAGGCTGGGATGATGTCTTTCTGCAAGGGATTGAAGACTACCGCCAAGAAATACAGCCTAACGCGTTATCGGCCCTCTCCATCTCCATCGATCCCCGCTATCGCGGACTCGGTCTGAGCAAGCAGATGGTTACGGCGATGAAGGATATCGCCAAGGAAAATAGCTTGGTGCACTTGGTGGCACCTGTACGTCCATCGCTCAAGCACAAGTACCCGCTCACGCCCATGGACAAGTATGTTCAGTGGAAAACAACCGATGACGCTCCGTTTGATCCGTGGGTGCGCACGCATTGGAAACTGGGAGCGACGATCATGCAGGTAGCGCCGGAATCCATGCTGATCAGAGGAAGTCTGACGGATTGGGAAAGCTGGACTGGGATGAAATTTCCCGAGTCTGGATCGTACATCATTCCTGACGCATTAGTTCCGGTGCAGGTCGACGTGGAAAAGGACGAAGTGGTATATATCGAGCCGAATATTTGGATGCAGCATTTTTTGTAGAGCGATAGCGAAGTAGCCGTTGTGGAAGCCACAGCGGTTTCTTTTTGTATTTTCTGTCACCTTTTTGCTGTGAGATGGATCATACCTAATAGCAAGCATTTAACGGATGAGGTGAACGGGTTGAACGAAGCAGAAACAATGCCAGCGAGTCTGGAGGTTACACGGGAAGCCAGACTGAAATGGCTGATGCAGCAATACGGGGAGAAGATTTTTCATCTGGTGAGTCTCACCGTAAAGAATCATGCCTTGGCGGACGATATTACCCAAAACGTGTTTATCCAAGCATATCGACATCTCGATCAGTTTCGCGGGGACGGAGAGATCAAGCATTGGCTCTACAAGATCGCGATGAATGAGAGCAAAAAGCATTTTCGGTCGTGGTCGTTCCGCAACATTTTTCCGACGATGGATGATCATTTGGGCGACCTGATGGATCGGCAGGCAAACAATCAGGTAGAGGAAGAGATTTTGAACCGGGTGAAGCGGGAAGAGATCGTCACATACATTCAATCCCTCGCACCGAAATACAGACAGGTTATCCTCCTGCATTATTACGAAGACCTGTCGATTGCGGAAGTGGCGGATATTCTCTCGGTTTCGCAGGAGGTCGTCCGTACACGGTTGCATCGAGCCAGGAAGCAATTGAAGGAAACCATGTCGAAGGAGGTAAAAGGATGAGCGACGATCGCATGTGGAGGGAATGGAGTCAATCAGCAAAGCAATCCGTTCGTGAAAAATATCCGTTTCATTTGGAAAAATTCGAGCAGGAAGTACTCACAAAAATTCAGCGTGAGAAGCGTCGCCGTCGTTGGCAGGTAACCTCCTGGGCAGCAGGAGTGGCAGTTGCTGCGACGTTGTTCTTCCAGATTGCACAGCCCTTTGATAGAAGCTTGTGGGGACTGACGGGGGCAGAGGAAGGTCAGGAAGCTTTTGAATGGATCACACCCGATGAAGGTTTCATGCATGCTTTGAAAAATGGCTATCCGATTTTGTCTGAGGTGAAATTGGAAAAGGACGGTTTTGTTTATCAAATCAGGGATGCTATGGTCGATCATAGACGGATTACGTTTACGCTGTTAATCTCCGGTGAAAAAATGGAGGAGATCGCGCGAATTCCGGACGAATCGACAAGAAGCGATATGCTTTATGGGAGTCTTCGTGTAGAGTTGGGGAAGCTGTCAGAAAGAGGTCATGGATCAAGGGATTTTCAAATGATCGATGGTGTGCATTATCTCATAATCAAGTCGGATTATCGAATTGACGAAAAAGAAATGCAGGCGCTGATGGGTCAGAGCAAGCCTGTCCTGCCAGTGCAAATCGTTGATATGCGAAAATCAGGAGATGATGTAGTGGTCGCTGAGCTGTTGCTGCCCCTGCCACAGTCTGTCACTGCAGCCGAAAAAGTAATCCAACCGGATTCAGATGTAAATGCGGTGCTTAAAACAGATGGTTTGGTGACGAGCTTACAAGTGAACCGAATGATAGCTTCGCCTACTGTGACAGAGATAGAGCTTGAGGCTAAGTTTGAGGATGGGTTTGTTCTACATCGATTAGAAAATATGAAATTGGTGGATAGAAGCGGGAAAGAGTATCAGGCGATAGACGACAAGGTGAATAAAAACGTGGAGCATGTGCAGGGGACAGATACCTATAGGGCGCAATTTATTCCGTCGCTGTTCTATGGGGCTCTCCCGGAAAAACTGGAGCTGCGATTTGATGAAGTGACGATGAAGCGATCCCTAAAGGATAACTTCGTGCTTGATATGAATGCCAAATATCCGCAAACGATTCCGTTTGGAAAAAAGAAACAGCTGGACATTGAAAAGGTAAATTACGACAAAGGCAAGCTGTCCATTGTCGTTCCAAACAAGGGACCAGAAGAAATTAACTTACGTGTAGAGGGTCAGGCTTACAAGGATATGATTGTGGCAGAGAATTTGGAAACTGTTTCCATTGTTTTCAGGGTACCGAAACAGGATACGTATACGGTAGAGATGGGCGGGCTAGAGTTTGAGAGAGTCAGATTGGATGGCGTGATACCTATTACAAAATAAAGTACGATTCCACTGGGAAAGTCACGAAAAAGCCTTTGCACGAACCAGGAGGTCTGGTTTTGTGCAAAGGCTTTTTGCTGTTTTTTACACCCAACCGAGTGCCCTTGCCACCTGGGCAGTCAAGAACGTTACTCCGATAGCAATGGCGAGCGGAATGAGTGCGGATAGTACTGTCCATTTCACACTTTTCGTTTCCTTGTAAATATTGAACAAGGTTGTGCCGCAAGGGTAATGAAGCAGAGAGAACAGCATCATGTTGAGTGCAGTCAACCAAGTCCACCCGTGCTGCAAGAAGACATCCTTGATATTGTCGATCCCTTCCACATCAACCATGGCACCGGAGGACATGTACCCCATCAGAAGGATCGGCAGCACGATTTCATTCGCAGGCAAACCGAGAATGAAAGCCATGAGAATATAGCCATCGAGCCCAATGATTTGCGCAAACGGATCAAAAAAGGCAGCCATATGGGCGAGGATACTGTCTCCACCGACATAGATATTACCCAATACCCAAGTGATGATACCGGCAGGGGCGGCCACAATGACAGCTCTTTTCAGCACGCTCCACGATTTATCCTTGCTTGCGATCAGGATCGTTTTCCATATCTGCGGACGGCGATAGGGGGGCAGCTCCAATGTATAGTGTGTCGGTACTCCGCGCAGAGCTGTTTTGGATAGTGTCCAGGAAACCGTAAGAGTGATAGCGATTCCAAAAATAACCATACCCATTACAATGAGAGCAGTAGTCAAAGATTGCCATCCACTTGTCGCGCTGGTCGCCATAAATAGCGAAGACAATAAAATCAATGTGGGCCAGCGACCATTGCACGGAACGAAATTGTTGGTCAGAATCGCCAGCATTCGCTCCCGAGGAGATTCGATGATTCGGGTTGATAGGATGGCAGCTGCGTTACAGCCAAACCCCATCGACATGGTCAATGCTTGTTTTCCGTGTCCGCCGGCATTTTTAAACAGACGATCCATGTTGAACGCAACACGCGGCAGATATCCGAAGTTTTCGAGCAGGGCAAAGACTGGGAAAAAGATAGCCATCGGAGGCAGCATGACGCTGACAACCCATGAGGTACCGCGAAAGAATCCGAGAACCAGAATGCCGTGCAGCCAATCTGGTGCGTGCACAGCTTGAAAGCCAGCAGTCAGATAACCCTCGACAACGCCGAACATGTCGGCAAGCATTCCAGATGGAACGTTGGCACCTGCGATTGTGATCCAAAATACCGCGCCTAAAATCGCCAGCATGATCGGGTAGCCCCATATTTTGGACGTCACAATTTTATCGAGCTTGTATGCGCTAGACAGCTTTTGCTTGTTTTCGTAGGTCACAGCTTCCTTGCAAATACTGCGACTGGTGCGGTAAATGTCACTTACAATCGTGTCCCGAATCTCACTTCCTTCTGCTGAGGCGCGGGCCACGGAAAGAAGCGCATCCAGTGGATCGGACGGATTAGTGGCAAATGGTTTGGCCATGGGTCAAGCGCTCCTCTCCGAAAGACTCAGCTGGCTCTTGCATTCGCTCCCGCAAGGTATTCAACAAACTCTCATCGCCATCCAGCAGCCTCAGAGCGATCCATCTTGTCGGAAAACGGCTACCCAAGGTTTTCTCAATGAGAGGCTCCAACTGTGCCAGCTTGGTTTCAATTTGTTCACTGTAAGTTATCTGTACAGGATTGGACACGATGGTTCCGTTTGCGACCTTCTCCACCTGATCGAGTAAATTCTCGATCCCGATTTGATTTCTGGCGGAAATGGCGATACAGGGAACGCCTAATCTTTGCGAGATTTTTTCCAGATCAATACGAATGCCAAGCCTTTTCGCTTCATCGATCAAATTGACGCATACGACAACGTGCGGAGTCATTTCCAACACCTGCAAGGCCAAATTGAGATTCCGTTCCAATGAAGTGGCATCCAGGACCACGATGGTGACGTCAGGCTGCTCGAAGATAATGTAATCTCTCGCCACTTCTTCATCCGCCGAGTTGGAATACAAGGAGTACGTACCTGGCAAATCGATGATCCGAAAAGTCGTATTTCCCCGAGTGAATTCTCCCTCAGCCATTACGACTGTCTTTCCTGCCCAGTTTCCTGTATGTTGGCGCAGTCCCGTCAATGTGTTGAATAATGTACTCTTACCGGTATTCGGATTTCCTGCCAACGCAATTGTGTATGAACTCATTTTTCGTCACTTCCTACGTACTCGCCGAATATGAGGGAGCTTTCTTCTTTGCGCAGGGCGATGATCGTGTTATTTACCCGAAAGGCAATGGGATCGCCTAGCGGACTTTTTTGCATGACTTCCACGATGTTGCCGGGGACGAATCCGAGATCCAGCAATCGCCTGCGCAGTATACCCTGAACGTCAATACGATCCAGACAGATGTGGCTTCCAATCAAGGCATTAGACAAAGGAATGCTGATAGATGGCATGATGTTCACTCTCCTTTTTCGTTAAGGACAAACTGTTGGCTTAGGGCAAAAATGAAGGTAAAAAAAAGTACGCGTAGTCGATATCTTCATGATTTTAGTTTAAGGTAAGATTCTTTCCTAGGCAACAAAGTTTTTGCTTAAGGAAACTTTTTGGTCATAGAAAACTGCACCGCCAATCGTTAATGGTATCTAACAATGGAGGTACAGTTCAGCTTGTTAACAGCTATATTCGTTCCACCGGGCTTGTCAGGCAAGTAGGTCCACCTGTTCCCTTATAAGAAATCTCCTCGCCCTCATACTCGTACACAGTCGCTCCTGCGTCGAGAAGGCGTTGCCTGGTAATCGGGTTGCCTGCCACGACCATGCACACACGCGGCGTAAGGGCGAGAACATTGCTGCCGAGATTATCGTACTCATGATCGGGTACCTCGATTAGCTGAATGCCTCTATCAATGAGCAGTTGACGGAAAAATACAGGCATCAGCTTGGAGTAGACCACTGCCAAATCATGATCGACCATGCTGATAATCGACATCAGATGCAAACATTCCGCAGGGCCGCGATCATACGGAAGCTGTACCACGATGATTTCGTCCGTGAAATCCTTGACCATTTCCGTAATTTGAGCGATAGCCGCTTTGTTCGTCCGGAAGCCAAGGCCAATCGCGAGTGTTTTTTCATCCAGCCAGACGAGATCGCCGCCATCTGACAAGGCATCGCCTGTGAGCTGTCCCAGGATCGGAATATTGTTTTCGTCTAAAAAAGCTTTGTATACTTCTGCTTCTCCCTGACGGAGCTCTTTACCAGATTTGAGGATGATTGCCCCTTTGGAAGTAAATTTCACCGGATCATGGGCGTAAATGGAATCCAGTCCGGTTTTATCGGATTGTGGCAAGTGCAGGACATTTTCCACATGCTCGCGCAAAATCGATTCGAATTTGGCGTATTCATGCAGAGCGCGGTCCCAGTCAGGGCGGTCTGTATAGTTGAAGGTTTTCCACGATTGATCGAGATGTTCTTGACTGATAAATGCTTGATGGGGATGCTTGATGATGACTGTTTTCATCTTTTTGACCATGGATTGGCTGCCTTGGAACATAGTTGCCTCCCTTTTTCCACATTGCAGAATATTATTCATATTTCGAAATGTTCATTATTAGTTTACACATTCTGATTTCTGACTGTCAATCTGTGATTCCTTGGAGTTTTTTTGCGATTCACAAAATTAGAGCAAATGGTTTAACATAGTTTCATATGAGAAGATAGATAGAAAAGGGGGGATGACCGTGATTCAATCGTTTGATCGAGCAATGGCGATTGCAACGGCACTTTCGTCGGATGAACATAGAAAATGGTGGACGATCAATGATTTAGCGAAGGAATGCCAGCTCCCGGTCAGCACCATTTATCGACTGTTGTACACGTTGATGAACCATGGACTGGTAGAGCAGGATGCTGCGACCAAGCAATATACGTTGGGGATAAAATGGATGGAGTTCGGCTTGCGCGTGCTTGATCGGATCGATTATCGGAAGGTGATCAAGCCGATGATCGAGGAGCTCGCCAGAGAAGTGAACGAAAGTGTTTATTTCAGTCAGCCTAGCGGACTCGAATCCATTGTCGTTGATCGCGTAGACAGTCAGCACAATATCCGCATCTACGACCAGTTGGGCTTGCGGATTCCGATGCATATCGGTGCGGCCAATAAAGTCGTGCTGGCCCACATGCCTGTGGAGGAAGCACGACAAACCGTAGTGCAGCTAGTGGGTGAAGAGCAGGTGCCTGCTTTTATGGAGAAGCTTCAGGAGATCAGGGCAGCTGGTCATGCGGTCAGCTTTGCGGAGCGGACGGAAAATACGGCGTCTGTCGCAGCACCGGTGATTGATTACACCCAAAAGGTAATCGGGGCGTTAAGCATTGGAATTGTTACGTATGATTTGAAGGAGGAACGACTCCAGTATTTGATTGAACGGGTAAAGGATGTCGCTCTCAAAACCTCGCAACGGCTAGGCGGCCTGTCAAAGGCTTGACTGGCCTTTTTTTATTTTGATTTCCTTGTAACATTTCCCTTTTGCTTCCGACTATTGGGCTAAGAACGTAAAAAAGAGGAAGCCAGGAGGAAATTCAAAATGAAACCATACGCAACCAAAAAGCTGATGATCACAGTAGGAGCTGCTGCTTTGCTCTTCTCAAGCCCATTGTGGATTACGCAACCACAAGTATCTGTACAAGCCGCGGCAGTCAAATCGACACAACCCCAATTGAGCAAAGCAGCCCAAAAAACCGTAGACAGGCTGAACAAACACTACCCGGAATTAAAAAATGCGGAAAAAACCATTTCGCGTAACAATCAGGAGCGAGATGTTTTCCACATCCAATTCCGCATCTTCAGCAACAAGGAGCGGACGGAAGTATCCCTGTATGCGGATGCCAAAATCGATGCAAACAACGGTATGCTGTTATTCTTCTCTGCACACGACATTCCCAAAAAGAAACCGACTGCACGTCCTACGGAAGCGATGGGAAAAGAAAAAGCGCCGAGTATTCTGAAGGATTTCATCGGTGACGCCATCAAGCAATACCAAATAGACGAGGTAACAGTTGATGGTGAGGGTGCAGAGGCCGTGGCAAATGTGCGTTTCGTTCGGGTTGTGAATCAGATTCCGGTAAAAGACGATCTTTACATAGTAGGGATCAATGGAGTAGGCGAGCTAGACTATATAAACGCAGGAAACACAACAGGATTGCAGATGGACGCAAGTAAATTCGCCGCTCCGTCAGGGGTTAGGAATCCAGACGAATTCGGCAAACAATTAGAAGACATGCTCCACCTTCGCTATGAGCAAAAAGCAAGAGACATAAGCGCTGGCTTCCGCCCAGTCTACAGCCTGAATTTTTCCGGATATCTGGATGCACGATCAGGAGCCGAGGTAGAGTCCGGATGGACCAAGAAAAATAAGTACGGGAAACCAATCCCGATAACGCCTGGCAACCAGCGGGTCTTCGCCAAAACAAATGAGGAGATAGCCACCGCACTCTCCACTTTTATTCCATTGCCTGAAGGAATTGAGTTTAAAATAACCAAAGGTGTGCCAGTTCTCGAAGGGGAAAAGGAGTATGATGCCGTGGTTGGAAACAAAAAGTTCTCAGTGAGGACAGTGAATGACCAGATTGCGTACTTCCATGTAGTTGAAAACCCACCAAAGCAGAAAGTGATTACAGAGGCAGCTGCCGAGGAAAAAGCAGTGGTGTTTCTGCAACCGTTTGTAGACGCAGAGGTAACGGAGCTAGTACCACAAATGGAGCTGGTACCACAAATGAATAACAGAGAAGCAGGCAAGCAAACGTTTCTATTTTCCCCTGTACACCAAGGGATTATGGTTGAGGGACAGGGCTATTCAGTAAAAGTTGACATGCATACGGGAGACATTGTATCCGCCAGTTTACCAATAACTACTGGTAAATTATCCTATGATGATGCCTCAAATGTCGTAGGGCCCGAGCAAGCCGTACAAGCATTGTTGAAAGCTAATCCGCTTACACTGCGCTACGTGTTTCCTTCCCTTAACGGACGGTACCAGGGAACACCTGTCCTTGTTTATGAGCCGAAAGAAAGAAACGGAAAGGTTGACGCGGTTACAGGTCAATTTATCAAGTAGGGAGCAGGGAGAGGAAATCCAGTGCAGGACACAGTCGATTACGAAGCGCGGATTAAAGCGATCTATCGCGAGCATTACCGTGATGTCTATCAATATCTCTACTACTTTACGGGGAAGCGTGAGCATGCGGAGGATTTGACACAGGAAGTGTTTATCCGGGTCTTGGACGCTTTGGCCAGATATGAAGAGCGTTCCAGTGTGAAGACATGGATTTTGCATATTGCCAAGCATGTCGCCATCGATGATTACCGGAAGAGGCGGGTGCAAACGCTTTTTGGCATGGATTTGTTAAAAGGGCTGCCTTCTCTTCTGGGAAGGCCGGAAGCGGAGCTGGCTTCCAAGGAAGAACAGCTGGAAATTGAGCAGGCGATGCAGAAAATGAAGACGCATCATCGGAATGTACTGATTTTGCGTGGCATCAAGGCCTACAGTATTCGGGAAACGGCAGAAATCCTCGGGACAAGCGAAGCCAAGGTCCGCGTAGATTTTCATCGGGCAACAAAAGAACTCAAAAAAGTTTTGCATGTCGATTGGATAGGAGGGTTGGCCAATGAATACTCCAAATGACGAGCAATTCTTCGCGGCTCTTCCTCGGTCAAAGGATGCGGAACCAAGGAGCGAATTCGTCGAAGCGCTGGAAGCAAAGCTGGTGCAACGGGCACGCACCAAAACGAATCGTCCGAAAAGAATCGTCCTCAAGCTGGCAACATGGACAGTTTCCGCTGCGACGGTGGCAGCAGCAGTATGGATGATGGGGGTAACCCCGGAGATATTCAAGCAATCTCGGTTTGAATCACAAGCGCATCTGGTACCCCGCTCCTTCTCATCGACAGAAATAACAGAAAGCGAGCTAAGCCAAGCGGCGATTAGAACGTTGGAAAAGCTGTACGAGAAATATCCTCCTTTTCGGGAAGCGGAAAAGAGGGTCTACGTAACCAAAGCTCCTCGCGAGGTGTACAACATAGATTTTCGCACGTTCAGCAACAAAGATCGAACAGAAGTGTCGCTATATGCCAGAGCGAAATTGGACGCCAAAAGCGGACTCTTGCTCGGGTTCGACCTGGAAAAGATTCCAGGGCAAGAGAAAGTCGAAGGAGTGCCTTCCAAGGAGAGAATAGAGCGACAGGCGAAGGCATTTATGGAACCGTTTCTGGGCAAAAATCTGGAACAGTATCGGATCGAACAAGTAGATGGGCAAGAGGGAGCAGATACCGTTTCGCATGAAGCCGTCCGATTGCAACGCTACGTGAATGACGTGCAGGTAGAGGGAGATAACTATGGGATCGGCATGAGTGATGCCGGGCATATTCGCTATGTCAATTCAGGGGATTCAACGGGAATGAATTTGGACACCGGGCAGTTTCCTTCAATTGCTGAGCGGCCTTCTCCGAAGAAAACGGAGAGCGGACTTGCAGAAGTCATGCAACTGACGTATCAGAGAGGCGGGAAGAAGGACGTGGACTACGTTCTTCGTTATACGGAAAACTTCTCCGGGTATCTCGACGCTCGTACTGGCAAGGAAGTGAAAACGACCTTGTGGCGCGGGGAGTCGTTTCGCGACAGTATTGCCGTCAATCCCGGAGGCAAGAAGACAATGGTTGCATCGGCAAAAGAGGCTGCGGCCGCCATGGAGTTCTTCGGTCAGAAGGTGGAGGGCTTCACATTTACCGGGAGTAATGTGCCCGATTATATGATGGGAGACAACGAACGGGAATACCAGGCCAAAAAAGGAGAGCGATTCATGCAGCTGACTACTGTCAACAATCGGGCAGCAGCGTTCAAGATATCTTATCCGGAGCTGCGAGAAGGTGATCCGACACTTGCCGTCGCAGAATTGCAGGAGCGAGCGATCTTGTTTTTGGAGCCGTATCTGGATTCACGGGTGAAGACTGTTCGGATGCAGGAGCAAATTTATGTGATGGGCAGACAGGTTGAATTGAAATTTGTCCGAGAAGTAAACGGCGTAATGGTGCCGGATCAGTATTATAAGGTCACGATCGACGGGCAGACAGGAGAAATTATCGGGGTGAATTTAACATTCCCGCATGAGCAGGAGACCTTCCCAGATGCGTCCAAGGTGATTTCAGCAGAAGAGGCGGCGCGGGTTTATCTCCAACATAAATCACTCAGTCCCCGTTATCTATTCCCGCTTGAAAACAATAGGATTCAAGAGCAACCGATCTTGGTCTATTCGGCGGAGATACTGAAAAGCAACGGGGATGTGGATGCCATTACGGGAGAATGGCTACCATTCCAATAAAGAGAGACACCAGGGGGAAACTCCTGGTGTTTTGTTTTGCGTAATGTCTTCCCGGAAATTGCATAGTAAAGCGTGAGGGGAAGGGCAACCGACCGTCATTTGCATCATTATCGATCGAATGGAAAAAGGCACAGTCCCTCTGCAAAAGCTGCATGAAGTCACTGTGCCTTATACGGGAGCATAATGGTGAATTTGGTTCCTACTCGCGGTTTGCTTGATACATTGACCGTTCCGCCAATTGCATGGATGACATGATAGGAGTACGTCAATCCAAGACCGGTCCCGGTTGTTTTCGTAGAAAAGTAAATCGTTCCGAGGCGGCTGATCTGTCCTGCATCCATGCCGACACCGTTATCCTTGATGACCAATAGGGCTTTGTTTCGCTCGATGAGCAAGTCCAGGGAGACTTTTCCGTCCGAAATATCTGAGCATGCCTCAATGGCATTTTTGATGAAATTCACCAACACTTGCTTGAACTCATCTGGATTGGCCTTGATCGTCACAGGTCTCTCAAAGTCTTGCAGCGTAAGCTCCACGTTATGCATATTGGCAAAGGGGAGCATCACTTCGCGGATGGCATGCAGATGCTCACTGACATTAATGATTTCATGCCGTTCCTTGAGCGGCTTGGAAATCGCAAGGTACTCGGTCAAAATGGCTTCTGTCCGTTGGATTTCATCGAGACTGATCCGAATGTATTGATCGACTTTTACCAAATTTTCCGGACATTCCTGTATTAATTTCAAGAAGCCTTTGACTGCTGTCAGCGGATTGCGAACCTCATGTGCAAGCGATGCAGCAACATGACTCATCGTCTGGATTTTTTCGTTTTGCGCGTGGCGGATAAACAGCTCCTTATCCGAAACGCATTTGCTGAAAAGCGACATTAATAACCAGAGGCCGAAAAAGTTTTGAATAGGAATCACTATGGTGTAGTAAACGAGGTGTTGAGTTACATAGGTGGGAAAAAAGTAATAGGTAGTCCCTAAAGCAACCGTAGAAAAAATCGCACTCGTCATAAAAAGATACAGTGTTTTCCGATAACTGGCTTTGTAGTGTCGATACAAAAAGAGTGATATGACAAAATTGACTGTAAGGATCAGCAGGGCAACCCATGTTCCTTCGCCACCGAGGTAGTACCGATAAACCAAGGCTTCAATCAGAAGGAGCAAGGCAATCTCGACTCCGCCATAAACCAGTCCGAAAAGAATGATGACATGTCGGATATCAAAAAACATGCCATTCGTGACACTCGGGGCGAAGGTCATCGCGAGAAACATGCAGGCTGAGCTGGTGATGACAATAAAGGAACGGCTGTAGTTCCTCATTTTGTCACGGTAATAAATGTTGAAAAACACAAACGGGATAATGGCGAAACACCATTGAAGAATGACTTCTTTTAATAGACTCATGTAGCATCCCCATCGCAAATATTTGCTAGGCTTGTATCAATCTACGATAATTCGACAAGACACAACAAAATCCCTCTTGATGTTACAGAAGAAACTGGAATATTTATCAAGAAAATTGTTTCGTAAACCTAGTTGACAGATAGGTAATTGCCAGATTATATTCTGTATATACTTATACAAACGTTTTGAAAATAGAAACAACTCTTATCAAGAGAAGGCTGAGGGAATGGCCCTATGAAGCCCGGCAACCTAGCACGAGAGAATGCGTTCTTTCGAGCCAAGGTGCTAACTCCAACAGGTAGAATACCTGACAGATAAGAGGCGAGAATCTTGTCGATTTTTGTCCTCTTTCTCTGTGAAAGAGGATTTTTTGCGTAGCTGTCGTGGGGAAGAAGCGCATTTCCAGTCTACGCTTCGGCCTCCGCCCCGCTGTGAGTGAAGACTGTCCGCTTCGGAAGAAATAGCGGGAGCGCTTCAAACGCAGAAGGTTCAGGAAGGATTTCATAAGTGAAGCCGCTATTTCTTCCTACGCTGAGATGGGCCCCAGAGGCGCTTGGACTGGAAATGCGCTTCTTCTACGAAGTTTTTTTCCTTTTTGAAAGTGAAATCAAAAGAAGCTTCGATCGAATGAGGGGAAACAAAATTTTTAATTTTGTTATGTGTTTTAAAAAGAAAAAGGGGGAACATCTCAATGAAAAAGAAACTCGGTCTGATCACATCACTTGTTTTGGCAGCATCTGTTCTTGTGACGGCATGCGGCAGCGGGGCAACAACGGGAACCGGCAGCACAAACGGCGGTGCTTCGGGAGAGAAGGCGAAGAGAATCGCATTGATCATGCGTCAGAACGTAGGAACGTTTTCTGCACAATACATCAATGGCGTGAAGACAGAGGTGGAGAAAAACGGCGGCGAGTTGACCGTTTTCAATGCAGATACCGATCTGGCAAAAATGGCGTCCAATCTCGATGCGGCTGTGAACCAAAAGTTCGACGGCATTCTGATTGATCATGGTACGGCGGAAGCGTTGCAGCAGGGCACGCAAAAGGCCGTGGATAAAAAAATTCCGGTCGTTCTATTTGATACAGACATCAACATTCCGGGTGTGCCAGTTGTGGCGCAGGATGACAATAAGTTGGCAGAGCTGAGCCTGGAGAAGCTGGCGGCAGATACAAACGGCAAAGGGAATATTGTGAAGATTTGGGTAGCTGGCTTTGCGCCTATGGAAAAGCGCCAAGTGACCTATGAAGCTTTCCAGAAGAAATATCCGGATTTGAAAGAGATTGCGGCATTCGGTTCTGCTACCAACAATACGGCTCTCGATACACAAACGCAGATGGAAGCAATCTTGAAAAAGTATCCGAACAAAGGCGACATCACAGCGGTATGGGCGGCATGGGATGAATTTGCCAAAGGGGCGACACGCGCCATCCAGCAAGCAGGCCGTACGGAAATCAAAGTATACTCCATCGATTTGAGCGATGAGGATCTGCAAATGATCCAGGCGGAAAACTCTCCGTGGGCAGCGACGGCAGCAGTAGACCCATCCAATATCGGACGCATCCATGCCCAAACCGTGTTCCAAAAAATCAAAGGCGAGCAGGTGCCAGACAACGTGAAGCTAACCCCAGTGCTGGTGAAACAAGAGGACCTGCCGAAGGATAAAAAAGTAACGATGGGCGACCTGTCCCAATACGTAAAAGAGTGGGGCAAGTAAGAACCAAATTGGCTTTTCCCGTTGAGCTGTAACCGTCAACGGGATTTTTCCTTATAGAGGTGGGAACACGCAGGTAAACAGGAGGTGTGAAACATGTCCACATTGCAGATGAAAGGGATGGCGAAGCAATTTTCTGGGGTTCCTGCCCTGCGATCCGTCAATTTTGAGGTGCGTGCAGGAGAGGTTCACGCACTGCTCGGAGCCAATGGCGCGGGAAAGAGTACCCTGATGAAAATCCTCACGGGAGCGTATCAGGCAGATGGCGGTACGATCACCATCGATGGACAGGCTGTGACGATCAATTCGCCGCAGGATGCCAAAGCACAGGGCATCCAATGTGTATATCAGGAAGTGGACACCGCCTTGATCCCGTATTTGAGCGTCGCCGAAAACATATTGGCGGACCAGCTCGTCCAGGCGAAAACCAAAGGACTGATCAACTGGCAGAGCTTGTACAACGAAACGGAGCAGATTTTAAAAAACTTCGGCTTTTCCATTCCGGTGAGGATGCTCGTCGAGGAATGTACGCTGTCGGAAAAGCAATTGATTTTGATTGCACGGGCGACCGTCCAAAAGGCGAAGTACGTTATTTTCGATGAACCGACAGCGCCGTTGAGCACGAAGGAGAGCGAGCGGCTGTTTCAAATCATTGCGCAGTTGAAAAAAGCTGGAGTCGGGATCATTTATATCTCCCACCGCCTGCCGGAAATCTTTGAAATCTGTGATCGGATCACGATCATGCGCGATGGACAGCACGTCATGACCACAGACACGGTGAATACCAACATGGACGAAGTGATTGCGAACATGCTGGGCAAAAGCTTTGACGAGGAGTTCCCGAAGCTCGAAGTGCCGATTGGCGAAACGATTTTTGAGGCGTCAGGTGTAGCTGGCGGCAAAGTACACGGAGTCGACCTGCAGGTGCGCGAGGGAGAGATCGTGGGTGTCGTCGGTCTAGTCGGGGCAGGGAAGACTGAGCTCGCCCGATTGCTCTTCGGTGCAGATGAAGCAAAGGCTGGAGCCATTCGATTGCATGGAAGACGTATCCAACTGCGCTCGCCAAAAGACGCCGTCGATGCCGGAATCGTACTCGTCCCGGAGGAAAGGCGCAAAGAGGGTATTTTTGTAGAGGAGTCCGTACAGAACAACCTGTCAGTTGCCTCGTTGAAAAAGAAATCCTGGCTGGGTTTTATCAAAAGAGGGGCGGAAGCGGCTAACGCAAAAGAGCTGGTGCAGCGCCTTGGTGTAAAAGCAGCCGATATCAAGCAGTTGGTCGGTTTTCTCAGCGGCGGAAACCAGCAAAAAGTCGCGATCGGAAAATGGCTGGATACAAACGCTCACCTCTTTATGTTTGACGAGCCGACAAAAGGAGTGGATATCGGAGCGAAAAGCGATATTTACCGCCTGATTGGAAATCTTGCCGAGCAGAAAAAGGGCGTCCTGTATTTCTCCTGTGAGTTTCAGGAAGTCATCGGGATCGCAGATCGGATTCTCGTCATGTTCGAGGGCAAGATCGTGAAGGAATTGAGTCGCGAGGAAGCAACACAAGAGCTGATTATGTACTACGCAAGCGGAGGTGAGTAACGTGGCAGATAAAAAGTTTAGCTTATTTGATTTTGTTTACAAATACGGAACGGTTGCAGTCATCGTTATTGTCATGTTGTTATTCAGCTTGACTAACCCGTATTTCTTCACGTACGACAACTTGACGGACATTCTTCGCTCCATCTCGATTGTGACATTTGTCGCGATTGGCGTTACGTTTTCGCTGATTGTCGGAGGCTTTGATTTGTCTGTAGGATCGACGGTTTCATTGACCACGGTCGTTTCTGCTTCGATGATGGTTTGGTACGAACAGGGAGTCTTCCCGACACTGGTTGTTCCGATTGTACTCAGCTTGCTCGTCGGGCTGATCAACGCGTTCTTGGTCGTGAAAATTCGCATTCCTGATTTGCTGGCTACTCTGGCGATGCTCTACATCGTCAACGGTATTCATATGACGTATTCCCAAGGCTACTCGATCTACGCAAACATGCCGATGCAGGACGGCTCGCAAGCTCCGGGAAAATTTCAGGAATGGTTCCTGTGGCTGGGCCAAGGAGAAATTCTCTCCGTTCCTGTTCCGGTTATCCTGACCTTTCTACTTGTCGCGATCACGCATGTGTACTTGACCTATACGAGACAGGGACGGATGCTGTACATGACAGGCGGCAATTTGGAAGCAGCCCGTCTGTCGGGGATTCCTGTGAATCGCTATCGTACCTTGGCATATGTGCTTTCTGCTCTTTTTGCAGGCTTGGGCGGGATGCTTTTGGCAGCACGGATCGGCACCGGGCAGGTGAGCAGTGGCGGCTCCATGCTGATGGATGCAGTAGCGGCTGCTTTCGTAGGCTTCTCCGTTTTCGGTGCAGGAAAGCCAAACGTATTCGGTACATTTGTGGGAGCCATTCTGATCGGAGTACTACTCAACGGCATGACGATGCTCAATCTGCCGTATTATGCTTACGATATTATTAAGGGGACGGTTTTGGCGCTTGCCCTGGCTGTGACCTATTATCAACTGCGCAGAAAACGAAACGCTTAGAATCGTAACGTTCTTCTTGCTTTTCTCTCATCAACTTCTCATCTTCCTATTATTCCCTTCTCTTTTTTGAAGCTTAGTATTGGTCTTACTCAAGTGAGACCAATGTGAAAGCAAATTCAAATAAAGAGAAGGGATGTTGTTTTTATGCGTATACTCGTTGTGCCTTCGGGCTTTAAGGAAAGCTTAGATGCTGAGCAAGCCGCTGAGTGCATGAAAGAAGGAATTCTGCGCGTGCTCCCGCTCTCCCAAGTACAGACACTGCCGATGGTAGACGGAGGAGAAGGCTTTACAAAAGCGATTGTGAAAATTTCGAATGGCTCGATAATCGATAAGGAAGTAACAGGCCCTGTAGGGGAAAAGATTCCTTCCCATTTCGGAATATTCGGATCAAAGACGACAGGTCAAACGGCTGTGATTGAGATGGCGGCAGCAGCGGGACTGCGACTGGTTCCAAGGAGCTTGCGTGACCCGCGCAAAACGACGACACATGGCGTCGGTGAATTGATCAAAGCGGCGCTGGACATGGGGGCAGAGCGTATTTTGCTAGGCTGCGGCGATTCTGGTACTTCCGATGGCGGGGGAGGCATGGCGCAAGCACTTGGCGCGAGATTTTTGGATGCAAGCGGTCAAGAAATCGATATTGAAGGCGGTATCTCGCTGGCAAAAGTAACGAAAATCGATGTTTCCGGGATGGACAAACGACTCAAGCAGGTGCAAATCGATGTGGCTTGCAACTGGTTTAACAAACTGTGTGGGGATAATGGAGTCGCCCGTGTGTTTGGACCGCAAAAGGGAGCGACGCCTGAGCAAGTGGTTGAGCTGGAAGAAGCACTCGAACAATTCGCGTCTATCATTAAGCGGGATTTCGGGATCGACGTCAGAGAAATGCCGGGCAGTGGTGCATCGGGTGGCTTGGGTGCCGGACTGCATGCTCTCACGGGTGCGAATCTTTATCCACGCTACGATATCATCATGAAATACATTGATTTGGATCGGATGCTTCAAGAGACAGACCTTGTGTTTACGGCGGAAGGAAGCATTGATTTTCAAACACCGCGAGGAAAAATTCCGGTGGAAGTGGCGAAGCGGGCGAAGAAGCATGCCCTGCCGGTAGTGGCTTTGGTGGGGACTGTTGGCAAAGGTGCCCGACTTAATTATGAGCACGGAATTGACGCGTACACGAGTATTTTGCCGATGCCGTCTACGTTGGAAGAAGCGTTTATTCATGCACAGAAATGGTTGACCGATTGCTCGGAAAGCTCCATGCGAACCATCATGGTGGGCTTGCAGCTCGCAAATCGTTTAATGGCGAAGGAGCAAGTATCGTGATTGCACAGACCGTCGCAAAGGAAAGACCTGCCTGGGTTCTTCCGATTGTCCTGATAATGTTCGTTGAATTACTGCTTATGCTGCCGTCTTCCCTGACATTGGAAGCCAAATGGAGCTTGTTCTGCTTCTGTGTCGCCGTGATCCTGTGGACGACCACCTCGCTGAACTCCGCCTATGTAGCGATTGGCTCCGTATTACTCCTCGTCGTGACAGGAACGGCTGACCAGGAAATTTTGTTCGACTCGCTCGCCTCCGATGTCATTTGGTTAATGATTGGCTCGTTCATTCTCGGCGGTGCGCTTCAAGTGACCGGCTTGGCAGGGAAACTAACAGATCTGGTTGTGAGTCGCGCAAAGAATGTCAAAAGCTTGTTTTGGCTCTTGACGGTCGTCGTTCAATTTCTCGCTTTCTTTATCCCGTCTACTTCTGGACGCGCAGCGGTGCTACTGCCTGTTTTTCACTCGCTGACCTCCGAAATCGGGAACAAGCAAATCACGAAAGCCATGGCGATCCTGATTCCGACGATTATTTTAGTATCGACGAGCTCCACTATGATCGGAGCAGGCTCCCATTTTATCGCGCTCGATATGCTGAAGGAGTTCAATGGGGAAGGGATTAGCTTCGCGGAATGGCTGTTGTGGGGACTGCCGTTTGGAGTAGTGGCCAGCATCGTGACTTGCCGGATTGTTCTGGCTCTGTTTCTCACCAAAGACGAGATGCAGCGCCCACTCGCGAGCAAAAAGCTCTCCCTTACCTTGTCCCGCAACGAAAAATATACGGTTGCCGTGATCGGGGCGATGGTCATTTTCTGGCTGACAGAGCGTTTTCACGGAATCGAGATTGCAACTACGACAGTCGTTGGCGCCTTTCTTTTGACATTGCCGAATGTGGGTGTCATGAAATGGAAGGATGGCGTACAGTCTGTCTCGTGGAATCTGATTCTGTTTGTAGGGGCAGCGATTGCACTCGGAAAGTCGTTGTTGGAGAGCGGCGCGGCAGAGTGGATCATGAAAAAGCTGTTCACGATCACAGAGCATCTGGAAGGGGAATCATCCCTTCTGATCATTGTGGTTATTACCTTGCTGACACTGACCTCCCATCTGTACATTACATCGCATACAACGAGAGCCGTCATTCTTGTACCACCGCTTCTCTACTTTGCGAGCAGCCTTGATTTGAATGAAGTGACCATTTTGTTCTTAGGAATCGTCGGCATGAACTACTGCCTGACCTTCCATGTCAGCTCCAAAGCATTGCTCATGTTCCAGGAAAGCGGCAAGGAGACCTTTTTGCCTAAGGATTTGCTGCGGTTGAGCTTGTATGCAGGGGCAGCCCACGCAATTCTGATGATCGTCTTTTATTACGCGTACTGGCAGTGGGTGGGGTTATCGATATAAGTAAAAAATGATATCTTTCGTACGGATTACTCTTTGATCCACAGCCAATATTTGCTAAACTCATCTGGATAATGGAGCAAGGCTTAGGAGGATTACATGTCGGAGCGAATATTAATTGTGGAAGATGAAGAGAAAATTGCTCGTGTGATTCAATTAGAACTGGAATACGAAGGTTACGAAAGTGAGATCGCAAAAACAGGGCTCGAGGCGCTGGAACAATACAACCAAGGCGGATGGAACTTGGTTTTGCTCGATGTACTGCTGCCAGGTTTGTCAGGCATAGAAGTGCTTCGTCGGATTCGGGTAAAGGACTCCGCGACGCCAGTCATTTTGTTGACGGCCAGGAATGCTGTCGTAGACAAAGTAAATGGACTCGATCAAGGAGCGAACGACTACATCACGAAACCTTTTGAAATCGAAGAACTGCTGGCTCGCATCCGTTCCTGCCTCCGCTTGTCCCAGATGACAAGAAAAGTGGAAGCCAGCTCCAAGGTAGAAGTAGCGGATTTAAGCCTGGATGAAAAATCGCGGGAAGTGACGAGAGGGTCCAGCCAGATCGAGCTGACGCCGCGTGAATTCGATTTGTTGCTTTATTTGATGCAGAATAAAAACCAAGTTCTGAATCGTGAACAGATTCTTACACATGTATGGGGATTTGATTATTTCGGAGACACAAATGTCGTTGACGTGTATATCCGTTACTTGCGTAAAAAGGTGGACCAAGGGTATGAAACCCCGCTTTTGCATACAGTACGAGGCGTTGGTTATATGCTGAAGGGGTAGATGATGAAAATCAAAAATAAAATTCATTTGTTCTCCACGGTCGCACTCTTGCTTCTGTTGCTCATGGTCAACAGCTTCATTTACTTCATGTTCTACAAAGTGACAACAGACGGAGAACTGGATCGTCTGCAACGAGAAGTTCTGCACATTCAGAGTGGACTCAATCAGATTGGTGTAGAAAGTTTCGACCCTGCTACGCTCTTGCAGCCGTATTTGCCACCGAACGGGATGATCCGGATTATCGATCAACAATCGCGAGCGATCGTCACGCAGGAAGTAGACAGCACGCAGCCAATCCCGGCACCGAAGCCCATTTTTGATAGAAAAACGAGTGACGGTGTCTTCGATGTCAACGGAGCGAAATACGCATACGTCAAGGTCCCGATCATTTGGACGAATGGAAAAATTGTCACGTTAGAAGTCATTGAAAGTATTGCCGGTTTGCAAGAAAATTTGAGCCTGCTGCAAAATGTTCTGCTATTTGCTTCGTTGTTCGTGCTGATTCCTGCTTTTTTTGCAGGGCGTATGTTGAGCAACCTGATTTTGCGACCAGTCAACTCGATGATTCAAACGATGGAAGACATTCAAGCGCGCAGTATTTTTAAGAAAATACCGCTTGAGCACACATCCAGGGATGAATTGCATGCGTTAGGAAGTACCTTTAACAAGATGATGGATTTATTGCAGCAAAACTTCGAGAAGCAGCAGCAGTTCGTCTCTGATGCTTCCCATGAATTGAAAACGCCGCTGACCGTAGTAGAAAGCTATGCAAAGCTATTGAAGCGTTGGGGGACGAAAAAGCCGGAGGTTCTGGCAGAGTCGGTGGAAGCGATCTATTCCGAAGCCGTGCGCATGAAGGATATGACCAATCAAATGCTCCTTCTTGCAAACAATAGTGCCGAATGGAATCTGGATGTCAAAGAAATCGACTTGATCCCGATGTGCCAAACGACCATTGCACAATTGACCAATGCGTATGGCAGAGCCTTTCAACTGGGCGCAAGCCACGAATCGGTTCCGGTGATGGCCGATGAACAAAAACTAAAACAAGTGCTCGTCGTTTTACTCGACAATGCGATGAAATACAGCTCCAATGAAATTGAGGTTGAGGTGGGGATTCAAGGGGAGCGTCCATTTTTCTCAGTGAAGGACTACGGAATGGGGATTCCCAAGGAAGATTTGCAGCATGTTTTTGATCGTTTCTTCCGTGTAGACAAAGCCCGCAGCCGTGAAACAGGGGGCGTAGGACTCGGTCTTTCCATTGCCAAACAGATCGTCGATGCCCATCAAGGCGATATTGCCCTGGATAGCGAAGAAGGGAAATGGACGCTCGTGACCGTTTTTCTGCCAGGGCAGGCTAAGAAATAGCAGGAGGTACGTATGAATAAAAAGTGGAAAATAGGGCTGCTGGCAAGTTTTCTGTTGGTCACTACAGCATTTGGCATGCAACGGATCTTCGCGAGCATGGATTTGCGGTCATTGTCAGCGGAGGAAGTCAAACAGATCGTGACGGCCCGCTACCCGGGGAAGATTGAATCAATCTCCATGACAGATGTAGGAGAAAACAGCATTTACAATCTCCAGCTTCTCAATGAGCGTGGAACATATAGTGTGATGGTGAATGCACATACGGGCGAAATTATTGATTTGAAGGAGCTATCCTTGGTCGCAGCCACTGCGCAGCCGAAGGCAAACGAAACGGCGACGAATCCAATACAGCCGGGTTCAATTCCGACAGCCAGCACAGCACAGCAACCTAATAACGCTGGGAAAGATGCTTCTGGCAACGCGACCAAGCCAGCTACAACCCCAACACAGCAGCAGCCGAAGCCAAATCAAGGCTCGAATCCACCAGCGCAGTCACAGACCAAAATTACGGAACAGCAAGCGAAACAGATTGCGACAGAAAGAACAAGTGGCGGCAAGATCGATGATGTTGATTTGATCGAGACAAAGAGTGGAGCCGTCTATCGGGTGATCACGGAAAAAGACTCGAAAACGGTAGACGTACGCATACATGCTATTACCGGAAAAGTGCTCTCGACTACGACTATCGACAATAGCTCTACCGATGATGACGACGATGATGATCAGACACCAGCGGATAAAAACGGCAGTGCTCCGGCGGATACTCCGGCGGATACTCCAACAAGTGGGGACACGAACTCCGTCGACATCGACGACGATGATTTGGATGATGGTGATGACGATTAGGATTTAGATTTTTCATATGGAGGGAGCCGTCAGTGTCTGCATTGACGGTTTTTTCGATGTGCAAATTGAGGACAGAGATACAAATAGAAGAGAAAAAGCATCTGTTCCGATCCCCGTCTATCGGCTTACATACGCACGTACAGAGCGGTATAAATATGTCGACGCCATAACCAATCAGCCGGGTCGATGACTTCACTCTCTTTCGTAACGCACAGTGAAACTGCAGGTACGCTTTCTCGTAGAAAGAGAAGAAGGGAGAGGGTGTATCTGTTTTTTCTTGGATTAACGCTTTGCATGATCGCATGGATAGCGGGAGGCGTATTTCTGTATCAAGGGGATTATGTTACAGGAGGAGTCTTGATCATACTTGGTTTGCTTGTTTTGATTAGCATGATCCTCTATTATTCGACAAACCGGAAAAAGCGTAAAAATTGCTCGCCAGATTGCAGCCATCTTCCCGTTGATTGTCCGAATTGTGATGCAACCGATTGCGATTGCAAGCCAGATTGAGGGGGATGAAAATGAATACGCAGTGGATTCCCTGTCATCGACGAGCAGATCGTTCCTTTTCTATCGGTGGCAAGAAAATGCCGCTATGTGCCAGGTGTGTTTCGATCCTAGCTGGATACTTGCTGGCGCCTGTTTTTGCAGGAATGCATATCGTGACCTCTTACTATTTCATTGGACTGCTTTTATTGCCCATGCTGATTGATGGCTTTACCCAACATTGGAAGTGGCGAACAAGCAATAACAAACTGCGCTTTTTCACAGGGTTCAGTTTTGGAATCGGACAGTCTTTGCTCATTTCCAATGTCGTTTGGTTTTTGGTAGAGAGACTGGGGTGAAGCGATATGCCTCTATGTACACAAAAATTTCAATATTATGCTAATCCTTTCACCGGGGACATCCCTCCTATATAATACTGGTGGGGGGATATAAGTGATCCATTATAAGACATACATACGTGGTGAGGATTGCGAATGGGTGACTTTTGTCCATGGGGCAGGGGGCAGCTCGTCGATTTGGTATAAACAACTTAAGGCATACAAAGAGAATTTCAATGTTCTTCTAGTAGATATGCGTGGTCACGGAAAATCTAAAAACATCCCGGGCAAGCTGTTTAAAACATACACCTTTGATGATGTCAGCAGAGATATCATTGAGGTTTTGGATCATTTAAAAATCGTTTCCACCCATTTTGTGGGGATTTCTTTGGGGACGATTATTGTGCAGATTATTTCGGAGCAGGCCCCGGACAGAATGCGTTCTATGGTTTTGGCAGGGGCTGTGACGCACATGAACGTTCGATCGCAGGTATTAATCACGCTGGGGAATATGGTCAAACATTTCATCCCGTACATGTGGTTGTATCGACTGTTCGCATGGGTGATCATGCCGAACAAGCGTCATAAAGAATCGCGTTCCTTGTTTATCCGCGAAGCCAAAAAGCTTTGTCAAAAGGAATTCAAGAGATGGTTCAAGCTGACTAAAGGCATTAATCGTTTCCTGGGAACCCTCTTTGATAAAGAGCCTCCCATCCCTACCTTGTTCATTATGGGGGACGAAGACCATATGTTTTTGCCATTCGTCCAGATGCGTGTGAAAAAAAGGCAATATGCACAGTTGAGTCTAGTCGCTGACTGCGGTCATGTCGTCAATGTCGATCAGCCGGAAGAATTTAACCGAATCTCCATCGGGTTTATTCAAAAGCAGTCGACAATAGCACACAGAATGTATGCACTGAATCCAGCCTAGCTTCGTAAGATAAGAGCCGCAGAGGGTGCTTCTGGGGTTCTTTGTTTTTTCTGCGGGTTGCGATTGGTGATGAAAAATGTTCCAATGTAGGAGTAGAAAAGGGGAATAATTACATTCGTAGACAGGAGGGAATCACATGTCAATTCAAAATGAACATGATTTGATCTGTTTGAAGCGGATCGGTAGTATTGTCGCTGAAGCAAGAGAGGCGATGATAAAAGCAGTGCGGGCAGGCGTGACAACAAAAGAACTCGACCGGATTGGCGGAGAGATCTTGGCAAAATACGGCGCGCGTTCTGCACCGAATATCACGTATGATTTTCCAGGGAATACGTGCATCAGTGTCAATCACATTGTTGCCCACGGCATTCCTGATGATACAGTCTTGAAAAATGGCGATATCATCAATATTGATGTCTCGGCGGAGCTGGATGGATATTTTGCCGATACAGGTGCTTCCATCGTGGTAGGGGAAGGTGAGCCCGAGAAACAATCCTTATGCGAATGCGCCGAGGAGTCGCTGTACAAGGCATTGGATGCGGCAAAGGCGGGATCGAAGCTTAGCCAGATTGGTCGCATTGTTCATCAGGAGGCCAGGAAAAAAGGCTTTACAGTGGTCAAAAACCTTACGGGTCATGGCATCGGCAAAAGCTTGCATGAAGAGCCTGCTTACATTTTGAATTACTATGACAAAAAGGACAGACGCTTGCTCACAGAAGGTCTCGTATTGGCCATTGAAACATTCATTTCAACGGGGACGGAATATGTGGACGATGGCAGGGATGGTTGGGCGCTCATTACGCCTGATAAGAGTTACGTAGCTCAATACGAGCACACCATCGTTGTGACGAAAGGGAAGCCAATTATTTTAACGGCTTGATTGCAGGGAGACCTCAGATGGATGAGGTCTTTTTTTGTAAAGAAAAACTTGCAGAATACCCAATGATTGTATATTCTTTATATAGGAATATATGTTCGCATTTCGTAGAGGAGGCTTCTTTCCATGAATCGGTGCGGCTGGGTGAATCAGGACCCTATTTATATGGATTATCACGATCACGAGTGGGGAGTTCCTGTCTATGAGGATCGGTTGCTCTTTGAATATTTGAATTTGGAAGGCGCACAGGCCGGACTGAGCTGGTACACGATCCTGAAGAAGCGGGAAAATTATCGAAGAGCGTTTGATAACTTTGAAGCGGAGAAAATCGTTCAATACGATGAAGCCAAAATTGAGCAATTGCTGACAGACGAAGGCATCGTTCGAAACAGGCTGAAGATTCGCGGCGTCGTGAAGAACGCCCACGCGTATTTGCGGGTTGTGGAGGAGTTTGGGTCCTTTAGCAGCTATCTTTGGTCGTTTGTAGGCGGAAAGCCGATCCATAATCATTTTCAGGAAATGAAGGATGTGCCTGCTTCTACCGAAATCAGCGACAAGATGAGCAAGGACCTGAAAAAGCGAGGTTTTACGTTTGTCGGTTCAACCATTTGCTACGCCTTTATGCAAGCAGTCGGCATGGTCAATGATCACGTAGCGACATGTGATCTCTATCAAAAAAACTAGGACGAGCTTACGGGGAGGGGAGAATGGCATGAACGAAAATGATCTCTTAATCTTAAACTTTGAGGAAGTAAGACGTAGAAGCATCAAGGTGTGGAAGGCAATCCCTACAGAAATGCTGAACTGGAAGCCTGACGATAAAGCGTTCACGTGCGGAGAAATGATTCGCCATGTCATCGAGGGTGAGTTTTTGTATCACCAGATTTTGATCCAACGGGGAAGCGCCGCCTTGTCTGACATCCCCAATCCGTATGAAACCAAAGAGTTTTCGAGCGTAGAAGAAGACTTGGCCTTTGCGAAACCGTATCGAGAAGAGTTTCTCCGCTTCGTCAGAGGGCTGTCCAAGAGTGACTTGGAGAGTGTCCGCATCGATCGATCCGATGTAGGCTATGTCCGCACACTTGGAGACATGCTGCTGCGAATCGCTTATCATGAGTCGGTACATACCGGTCAACTGCTTGATTATATGAGAACGATGGGTGTTGAACGTCCGAATATTTGGGATTAAGAGAGTGCGAAAGATAGAAAAGCAAGCAAGTTCTTCTGCTATGGATGCGAGAGGGGCTTGCTTTTTTATTTTTATAAGATATTTCAAGCGTGATGGGCAGATAAAACCAAAAAAGTATGAGAATTATGTACTTTTATAGAGTAGGAACATCAGTTATATAAGGATAATTTCATACTTCTACACAAGCACGATCTCCACTCGGGAACGTGCTTTTTTGATGTCTTCTTCTGAAAATTATGCAGTGGATCAACCTGGAAAATCATCTCCAAAAATCTGGTAGAAAGAACTTGAACTTATTACATCAGTATGAGATACTTGTACTACAAGAGAACGAATGTTCCTATTTCCGGATGAAAAAGACAGAAGGTGAAGCAAGTGACAGATGAGCAGTTGAAAGAGCATTGCAGAAAAGTGCTCAAGAGGATTGCTTGGCGATTGCAGTACGCCGCCAAGAAGCGTTTGTACAGGGAGACGGTGATCAAAGAGGAGATGCGGGGAACGGAAGCGATCGAGGACAATCTGTCGGATCTGTATGTTCAGGAGGTGTTGATGCAACTCCCAGAAAAAGCCCGGATTATTATCAAGCAGGTCGTCCTACAAGGAATGACAGAAGAACAGGTAGCCAAAAAACTGAATATGACCAGACAAGGAGTGAGTAAATGCAAAAACAAATATTTGCGCCAATTGGCCGAGAAGCTGACTCGTTCAGCCTGACCCTCCAAAAAGCACAGTCAGGAGATAATCGGGCTGTACTGACGATCCTCGACTTTCTGCTTCCTGACATGGAGTACCTCGCTTCCTTTATCAAACTACCTCGCGAAGAGAGCATGCAAGAAATGAAAACCGCGATGCTCGAAGCGATCCGCAGTGGAGAAGTGATGCTATGATGACGATTGATTACGTTCAGGTTCTCGCGGTTGTCGTGTGCTTCCTTGCTTTAATCGTCACGTTTAAGCAGGTGGATTTGCAGATTCGGATTAATAATCTGTTCAATCTGCAATTAAAGGCAAACAAAGAGAAAAAGAAAGAGCAACTGGAACAAAAAAAGGAGACTCCGACTGACGATCGGAATCCCCGTTGAATGCTTGGGGCAAAGAATACAACTGGTGAGTATCCTCTTTGCCCCCTTTCATTATACAAGAAAATGACGATGCAAAGGAGATACGTACGAAATGATAGAAGCAGCATTAATCGGAGCAGCTGTTTTATTGGTCGGAGTCATTATCGGACAGATTGGTTTGTCTCAAAGATTAAGAAAAGACGCAAGAGTCAACGAAAACCGATAAGCAATCATACGGACTTCATATATATGACCGAGGGGGAATAGTGCCTTGATCAGCAAAGATATTTTCATGGAAGCAGTATGCGAGGTGTGTCCGGCAACGTGCTGGGGAAAGAAATCACATTGCCAGGTTCATGATAAGCACGTAGGAAAAATCGATTCTTGCCCGGAGTGGGACAAGTACATGCGGGATCAAGAGGCAAAAGGGCAGCAAAAGACAGTATCCGCTAGAAAAGAAGGCTTCGTCCGGCTGAGTGAGCAAGCACCCATTGTAGATTTTCTACAGAAAGCCGAGGAAGAAATCCGCGACTATAATTACATGCAAATCGAGATCGTTCGTATCCAGCGTTTTTTGCGCGAGGCGGGGGAAGGAATGGTCTCTCAGTATGGATTGGATGCAGGCATGCCAAAAGGAAAGGGCACCACGGGAGATAAGACGCACGCGGAGGTTGTACGCCGGGAGCGAAAGTGGAAAAGGCTGCAAAATTTGCAGGATAAAATTGAGCGGATCAATAAAGCGGTAGAGACGATTCCGGGGGAGCAGGAACGCTTGGTGGTCGAGGCTTTGCTGGATGGCGACAAGAACAATCTGATTGCCAAAGAAATCGGTGTGTCCCGTCAGCGGTATTATGAAATCAAGCGCAGTGCGGTGATGAAGATGGCATGGGCGATGTATGGTGATCAGGCTCAGCAGACCGGATGATGATTTAATAGATGAGAAGCTGTCTGGAAGATGACAGCTTCTTTTCATTTTCACAAGTATGATTGAGGTTGACAAAGGTTGACACTTCCTGACACATCGGGTCATTTTCCCGGTTTTTCCTCCGAATCAGTTATACTTGAGTCAAGCGAAACAAGTAAGAGAGATACGAGCCATCCGAAGAAGCTATCGGGTGGCTTTTTATGTACGCCGACGGCTCAAATGCCCGGCGAGCGGGGAAAATGGCGATGGCGCCACACGATGTTGCGAGTTCAAAGCTACAGGCTACTCGCTCCCTGCTCGGCGGGTATTTGCCGTGGATGCCTTGCCAAATGAAGTGAAATAGTGGGGGGAAGAGTCATGTGACGAAGACAGAAGAGAATACCACAAGTATGGGAGGTGGAAGCTGGATGGATCGTGAGCTAGCCGTTCTCATTGAACTGGTGAAGGAAGCGTATCCAGAGCTGGCTACTGTTGTAAATGTGGACGACTGGATGGCGCAGCGATTTCAGCCGCCTATCGCGTTTCTTTTGACGCAAGGGGTCCGTGAAGAAGGAAGAAGCCTCACTTCCTATCAGGTTGTCTCAGAAGCAGCCATCGTCCTCCACTATCCAAGGGTAGCAGGCGTCTACCAGCCGCTTTCGGCTGAGCCGCTGCGTGAGCTTCTTCGCCAAAATCAATTTAGCTATCAAGGCAAATCGTCTGGATTGTCCATCGAGATCGACAGCTCCACCTTGCGTATTTGGCGGGATAAAAAGGACCGGACGGAGATCGCGTTCCAGTTCACCTACAACGTGGCGGTGCAGAGAGCAGCCACAGAAAAAATCAATGAATTTGATGTAGAGGGGGTCCGATCATAGTGGCACGAAAAGAACAACAAGCACAGGCCCCAGAGCTTGTGCAAACCAAACAAGCGTGGATCAAGAGCGCCGCTTATCTTGGAGCCGAACGGTTCGAGGTAGCAGGTGCTCTTTTTTCTGAAGCAGATGATCAACTACTGGCAGAAGGACAAGTGAAGAGCCGACTGACCAAATACAAAGGCGGGGTGTAAACATGACCATTCAACGTGAACGTCCGGGTGTAACGGTCGAACTGATCGCAAAAGCAAAAGAACGTGTAGTACCGAAGAGCGGTGTCGTACTGGTTCCGTATCAAGCAGAGTGGGGCGCGTCAGATGAGCTCGTCAAGCTGGGGAGCTTTGAGGAGCGACTTGCCCACACATTTGGCAAGGTCGATACCGTGGAGCTGGCAGCAGAAGGCGGCGCGACGATTCTCGCGTACCGCATGACGAATGGCACAGCCACAAAAGCAGCGTATGAGCAAGCGGATGCAATCAGAGTCGAGGCTCTGTATCCGGGTTTGGTAGGTAACGAGCTGAAGGTTATGATTACTGCCTCGACGTCCGAGCCAGGCAAGAAGGAACTCCAGGTAACAGGTCCGCTGCAAACAGAGAAGTTTTCGTTTGTGGATGCGAATGAGTTGGCAGCGAAAACGAGCCAATCCAACTATGTGCGTGTGAAAAAACTGGGCGAGACTGCCGTTACAATCGTGCCAGAAACAGCCCTGACAGGAGCGAAAAGTGGCACAGTAGCGCTTACCGCAGCTGACTCAACTAAGCTGTTCATGGCTGTGTCCGGTGCTGATTTTGACACGATGTATCTGCCTTTTGACGATGCGGCTGTACAAGCGGCAGCGAAGCAATTCATGAGCGATCGTCGTACACAAAACAAGAAGCTCAGTACACTGGTAATCGGCGGAAAAGCGACGGACGACGAGAACATGGCGAAGCACATCGAGCGGTCTGTGGCGCAAAATGCCCGTTTTGTTGTGAACAGTGCTATCGCTGGTCAACACAATAACGGGAAAGTATACGGCAGTCTGGAGTGGGCCGCATGGGTAGCGGGTATGATCGCAGCGACACCTGCGCATGCATCGCTGACGGCCGTCGTCGTTCCGTTGAAAAAAGCGCTCAAGGATTGGGGCCACACCGATATTTTGAGTGCGCTCGGCTCCGGTACGCTGATCGCAACCCGCGACGGGGATGTGTACATCATCGAGAGCGCCGTCAATACGCTGGCGGTCCTTGGTACGCATGAGCGCGAGGACTACGGCAAAATCCGTGTCAGCATGACGCTGGATCAGATCGTCAACGACATCAGCCAAGTCGGCAAGAAATACAAAGGCAAGCTCGGCAACAACGATTTGGGAGGCGCGGTGTTTGTCTCTGCCGTCAACGCGTACATGACCGTTCGCGAGCAGCAGGGCGCGATTGATACGGGCTGGACATTTACGGATAAGAAGAACGGCATCGGGGATCGCCGTGGCTTCCTCTTGTCTGCGAAGCCGCTTGATGCCATCGAATACTTTGACATTGACTGGGAGGTGCTGTAATTGGCTATTGCACGCGATATTAAACTGAAGAACTGCCAAATTTACGATGAAAACGGGGACCCGATCTTCGGTACCCTGGAAGGAAAAATGGTGCTCAAGGTAGAGTACGGCGACACGAATCGCCTGCAAAAAGGAAAAATCCAGACCGTCAACGACTGGCATGTAGAAGTGACATTGAAAATTACCGCAACCAACGCTGCGTTGAAATACTACTGCGTCGATCAATTGACGCAAGGCAAAACCCCAGTCCTCCCATTCCTGATCGGCGAGACGCTGGACAAGGAAGCGGGCAACTCCGAACGTGTCCGCATTTCCAACATTGTGCTGAACCCAGACGAAATTACGCTGTGGGAAGCCAAAGCAGACGGCAACGATCACGCGACCTACGACCTGAAAGGGATGTCCATCGAAAAGCCGGACTACCTCGATGAATTGCCAACCTACACGGAATAGGAGAGTTTAATCCACATGAACAAAAACAAACTCGAGAAATTTTTGGCCAAGGCTAATGAACAAGCTCCGCGAAAAGAAATTACCGTAACCATCGACGGTGACGAGTGGAAGGTTCGCCAACTGAATTTGTCCGAGCTGCGCGATTGCGAACGCATGGCTGACAAAGGCGAGAAAACCGACTGGTTCCTGTACAACGATGCACGTCTGGTGAAAGCCACCGAGCACGATTTCCCTTGGAATCAGGAAGAGCTCAAGAAAGCGTATAAGGTCGGCACCAAGTACGAGCTCGTCGAGAAAATTTTCCGCGACAATCCAGAAGGCTACACCAAGCTGCTCAATGCGGTCCGTGAAGTGAATGCAACCCAGACGGAAGAAGAAGCCATTGAAGAAGCAAAAAACTAATCCGATCTGACGGTGAGGCTTGGCATATTTGCCGCGCTTTTCTAAAAGGCCGAGGCCGCCCGTCGGATCTACTCGAGTACGAAGTCGATTTGTACAAGCAGAAGCTGTTTATTTTTGCTTGTCAGATGATTGAGGCGGAGGATGAGGAAAGAGCTGGGGGGTAGGTCTCCCGGCTTTTTTCGGGTTCTGCTGGGCGTAGACATCTGAGAGGACAAGGAGGTGAAAGAATGGCAGGAACAATGATGGAAACGTTTGATGCTTATAGCGGAATAGTAGGTAAATATGACGAATTCGAAAAAGGACTTCTGGGCTCACTAACTCCGATGATCGAAAAGGCTCTTGGAACAACGCTGAGTTCGGTTGCCCAAGAAGCTCAGGCGACAGAAAGAGAAAAGACACTTTTTGAAGCTGGTGGCAAAGGTAATGAGCAACTCCTGAAGATAGAAGAGACTTCCATAAAAATACGTGAACTCAACCCGGATATAAAGAAAGATCAAGCATACAGCCTCATGGCCAAAGCTGAACTTGTGCATCCAACCAATGGTTTAAAGTATGCAGAAAAAGCAGGCATGCTGAAATACACGACGCGGTTTACGGAAGATGACATCATGAAAATGATGAGCTCCATTGAGATTTCTACTGGTGATGAAAGTACCGTTAGGCAGTCAAATGCCGTTCAGTATTTAAGCAACAAGGGAGGGGGAGCCGCGACTGGAAAATTTGTGGAGTCCATGGCTCACTTCAACCTTCAGAATGGCAAATTGCTGAATACACCTGAAAAAATGGCCGCTACCTATGTTTCAATAGGGAACCTTTTGAATGATTTTAAAACGTATGGTGCGTTGTATGAGAATGCAATGAAGATGTCGGATAATGGTGATCTCGCCGCAATTCTTGAGAAGCATTACAAGGCTCAAAATAAGAAGGATGCAAAGGCCAAGGCCGCCCAAGATATAGCAACGCTGAATCGAAGTCTCGCAACAGGGGAGAAAGAAACAATAAATATCGCCCTTGGAAAACTCCTGATGACTTTTTCTAGCATCCAGGATCAAACGTTACAACAACGTGCATTCGATGCTTTGAGAGGCGATGCCGGAGATGACATGGCGAAGGGTCTGGGAGAAGTACGAGATACGGCTACAGGGGCTTTTGTGCCGGAAATGGGGAAAGAGAGCGCATATAAAGTCGGGAATGAAGCGGTGAATGCGCATCAACTGTCTGCTCAGAACGATGTTTATTATAAAACTGGGCAGGCACAAGCGATGGCGAGAAACGAGGCCATGGAGATCGCGACTCTGTACGCTGAACAAATGTCTGGGATAAATACAGGGATTTCGGAAGCAGCTGAAGGAGTAATGAGTTCATTTAACTCTTTGGACGAGTCGATAAAAGGTACTGCGATTTTTGCCGGAGGATTACTACTCCTTGGTAGTGCTCTGAACATTCATACGACATCTCAACTGAAAAAATTCAAAGATCTTCGGACAACGATAGAAAAGTTTCCTCAAGGAGCAACTGACGGGAAAAACTGCTGCTGTTGTAAGGGGAATAACCGTAATAACCGTAAATCAGGTTCCTCTTCAAAAAATAGACGTAACACGAATACTCCTAGGAGACGACGTACGAGTGAGGTCATAGACCAGTTAGCAGATCAGTTAAAAGACCAGTTCATGAAACGCTTTCCTTTGGGGAAGCTCAAAGGTGGGCGGACAGGTAAGATCATGTTGGGCCTTGGGCTTGGGGGATTGTGGTTGGGTAAAGACAAGCTTATGGAGCAGTTTAATAGCTTTTCATTAGACAAACTCAAGGGTGAGTTCATGAATAAGCTTGGAGAATTGCACCCGAATAAGCTCAAAGATGGACTCATGAAAGGACTTGGGCTTGAGGGATTGTGGCTGGGTAAAGACAAGCTTGTGGAGCAGTTCAAGGGCTTGTCATTCGACCAACTCAAGGATGGGTTCATGAATAAGCTTGGAGAATTGCACCCAGGTAAACTCAAAGACAAATTTATGGAACAGTTCAAGCGTTTGCCTCTGGACAAGTTTAACTTCGGGCAGAAAAAGGTGCCCTACCTCGGAACCTTAACAAGTCTCGAAGAAGTTCTCACATCGGACAACAAACTTGATGTTGCCGCTCGTTTTGGGGCGGAGACCGTCGGTGGCTGGGCTGGAGGAAGAGTGGGAATGCTCGCCGGAGCAGCCCTTGGTTCACTCGCTACACCTGGAGCTGGTTCATTCGTCGGCGGTTTGGCTGGTGGTGTCGGTGGCAATATCGGTGGATCAATGGCAGGTGGAGCCCTATACGATTGGGTCAAATCATGGTGGCAGGACACGTCTCCTCCACAACCAGTTAGTATACAACCCTTAATCCCAGTAGTTGCTTCGATGCCAAATCGTTCACCTGTTAGCAGCATGCCAAAACAGCCCGTCTCCATCACCATTCCGCAAATTTCAGTCCCATTACACGTACAAGGCGTACTACAGGATATCCCAACCATGTTGAAAATGCTCAACGATCCATCTGTCGCGCAGAGAATCAAAGACATCATCGAGCGCTCCCTGCTGGATGCACTAGAGACGAGGGGAGGGGTAACGACATGATCCGCCTTCAAGGCAAATACAGGCTGACATTTCCTGTAACTCCTGCGGAAATCCAGTTTCGGGGCTATGGCAACGACATCGAAAGCACGACATCGATTACATTATTGTCCGGCAACCGCATCTCTTCCAGACGCCCAAAGTCTATCTCCTTTGACTTCATCTTACCCGGAGACAGCACGGCTCCCTATATCGAGGTACAGGGCTATCAAGGGCCTAGACAGTGGCTTGCTGGATTGGATCGCTTAACGGGCTCTGAAGCGCTTTTGACTATAGACGAGCTTGATTTGGCGTGGAATGTGCTCATCGGGCCATGTGACGGAAAATTCCAAGGGAAAAACGTTGATTTTCACGGCTCGATTGAGCTGCCGCTGTTTGTCAAAGACGAATTCATTACGTGGAGCAATCAGACGCAGCTTCTATCCCCAGGGGCGGTCATTACGAAGCAGCAGCTAGCTCGCCCGAACACGAGCGGGAAGGTAGCCAAGAAGACGAAGAAGCAGCAAGCGGCCCCACGGATAGACAGCAAAAAGTTGGAAGTTAGAAAAAGAGAGATTCACGAAAAGCTAGAAAGAGAAAACAGAATGTAACGGAGGGCAGACGAAATGAAAGTCATTTACGGAAAAGAACAGACCCGCTATGACCTGACCCCAGCCGTTACCGAGCTCTCCTGGTCCTCGGCCAGGGGACAAATTGCTCAAAACTGTGATGTGAGAATCAAGGAAGGCCCGCCGTTGCAATCGGCGGGTTTTTTGATGCTCTTTGCAGGTGCAGAGCTAAAAGAATCCCAGCAGCTTTTCCATGGCCCGCTCGTTCGTTTTGACCGGGATGATCGGACAGGAGATTTATCCGCAACAGCATACGAGCTCGGCTGGTATTTGCAAAAAAACGAAATTTCCAGACTCAAGCTGGACGGGGATGCAGGGACAGAGCTTGCGCGAATTATCAAGTCGGCAGGTATCAATTTTAGCTGCCCGGCGTTCGGCTTTACGGTCAAAGAGAGAATCTCATCACAATCATACACGTCTCTCTTTACATCACTGACAGAGCAAGCCTATGAAAAGACGGGCATCCGCTATTTCGTGCAATACCAGCGCGATAAGCTGACGGTACTGCCTGAGGGGAAAAACAGTATTATCCCGATGTTCAAGGCTAGTTTACTCGCAAGTAGCTCGACGGGAGAGAGTATCGAGGATGTATACACCGTTGTAACAGTAGAGCGCTACCGGGATGATCGGGTCGTGAGCAGTGCAACGAAATCTAATGATAGCTTGGTCAAACAAATCGGTCGCATGCAAAAAGTCATCGACGCAGGTGAGGACAAAAATGTAGCGGGAATGGCAGCCAAGCAGCTTGCAGAGTTGTCCAAAATTCCCAAGACACGCTCCATTTCGGTTAGGCACGAGGATGAGAATGCTGCTAGACTACGCGCTGGTTGGCTCATAAATATCATGGAAAAAGACAATAAAACCATCACAGATTGGATCGTCACTAACTGCCAGGTACGCTGGCAGGGCGGTCAATACACAATGGATCTCCAATTGGAAAGGAGGACGTAAGGGATGCATTCCGTTATTGCAAAACTGAGAGGGCACGCGCAGGACGGCATTGAGAATACGCAAGGGGAGTTTGGCAAGCTTTTGTCGCTGTCGCCTCTGTCTGTAAAGTTGGACGAGGACCCTACACCCTTGGAGCCGTATGAGCTGTCTGTACTGCGTTCTGCCCGATTGTTGCCAGAAGATGTGGGCAAAAAAGTAGCCTTGTTGCGATGCAACAACGAACAATACCTCCTGCTTGGGGTGGTGGAGTAATGTTTCCAGAGCTGAACGGAGACGAAATACAACTGGTTCAATCTCCAGATAACCCGATTCCATGGACATATAAATTCGACTGGACCACTAAACAATTGATGCAGGGGCCAGATGGTCGTTATTTGCGGACGACTACCTATGCGGAGTATTTGGAAGAGACAGCAAAGAAAATCCTGAATACGCGTCGTTTCCGGTATGAGATTTACTCGGAACGATACGGCGTAGACTTTCTATACGATACTGGAAGGATGCGCTCGGGCATTTCATTGCCAGCAATTAAGACGCAAGCACAAGAGGCGCTAGAGGCTCACAATGAGATAGAGCGTGCGGAAGTGGTAGACATTCGGTTTGAGAACAATGGGGTCATTTTTTCGCTCGAAATTGAGGGCATGAGAGGGACAACTAGGACGGAGGTGAGTACATGGCAACGTTAGACAAACCAGAAATGCCGATTCTCAGGGAAACCCCGGATCAGATTTATCAGCGGATGGCAAATCGGATGGCGTTGATAGCACAAAAGCGTGGAGAGACGCCACCAGCGACGGAAGAGGGAGAAATCTTTTATGACCTCGGTTATCCGATCGCAGAGGAGATCAGCGATCAGCAGCAGTTATTTGAGTACGGTTTTCTCCAGCGGTTTCTACCCTGGGCAGACGGGGAATTTCTGGATGCTACGGGCGTATTCTTCGGCTTGTCTCGCAATGAGGGAGAGACAGACGATGCTTACCGACAACGCCTCATTGATCGAGCCCGCACAGAAGAAGGAGACGGCAGACGCCAAGATTACGAGCGGTGGGCACGAAATGTTGACGGGGTAGGCGGAGCCGTCGCCATCGAAAAGACGAGACACGACCTATCCATCGACGTGTACATTACTGACCTGTCAGGAAACCCAGCGGGGCAGGAATTAGCTACAATTGTACGAACTAAGCTGGAAGACAAACGTAAGGCCTTGCACGACTTGCAGGTACTGCCGGCGAACGTTTATCCGGTGACTATCGCTGTAAAACTTGCTTTGCGACCAGATGCGGAATTCGAGAAGATCAAAGACCAAATTACTACACAAATCAAAACCTACCTAAAAGGGCGTTCCCAGATCGTGTACCAGCAGATCGGAGCGCTCTTTTTCGTGGATGGTGTAATAGATTTCACGGGCTACACCTTAAACGGCGCGGAATTGAATTTGACGGTGCCTGCTGACTCTGTATCGACTCTAACCATGGCGGTGACAACATGATTCCAGAACGCTATCGGCGGATGCTGCCGCCGCAATGGTACGAGAATAAAGTGGCGGAATATCACTTTGAAGGTGCAGGGACAGTTGTAGATGCTTTCAATTTGGAGCGTGAGGACATCCTACAGCAGTTTAGCCCATGGTCAGCTACTTGGGGGCTGGATGTCTGGGATTGGATTTATTTCGGGAGAAAGCAATTGCTGAGTGTGGAGGAACGGCGAAAGAATATCCAGCAAAAGCACTGGTCGTATCTTGGATTTACCCCAAGCGTGCTGCGTGCAATTGGCTTGAGTTCCTCGTCATTCAAGCATGTCCAGATGGTCGAGGATTACGGCAAAAAGGTGATTCGGTACGTCTACCCGATTGAGGATCGATTCGATACAAAGAATGCTGTTCAAGCTGTTGAGAGAATCAGGCCAGTTCATTGTAATGGAGTCGCTTTTGAACCAGTTGTGTCGGAGAAGATCGTGCTGCGAGATGTCTTAGTGGTTGGGATAAAGGAGTATAACAAGGTCAGTGAATTTCGTGTCGGGATGACACCAATCAAGCGTTACGAGGAGGTCGTGAAATGATCCTGCCAAGCTATCTTCAAACCGTCCGGAATGACTTGCTGGCTAGGGTGTCGGGTGGCGACATTTTGATAAACGGCTCAGTTTCAGTGCCTGTCCAGGCTGTGGAGATTACTTCGCATCCGATTGCAGGCATAAAAGACGGAATTGCATTACAAGTATCTGCCCAGCATGTTGCCAGTGTGCCAGTCATCACGAGCGCAAAGTTGAGGACCAGAACGGGAGCGGTCGTTGCTGAGAAGACAGGAAACATTGAAATGAGCGGGGCGCAGTTTATAAGTTTGACCTTTGTTATCGAAGCGAGAGGAGGGGTGTAAGTGTCCTATGTAGCGAAAACGGACTGGAAGCAGGATGATCCGGTAACAGAAGTGGACATTAACCGTTGGGAGCAGGGTATTGCAGAAGCCTACGCGGAGCTGGCTGTGTTGAAAGCGGATGTCTCGAACCTGAAAGTGCGAGTGAATACAATCGAATCTACATTGCCGGACGGATTCGTACACAACAATTTCAACGATGACCTGTCTACTATCAGTTTTATCAGGGTGATTCGGGGCTACTATAACGAGGCTCAGAGTCGATTGGAGGTTTAGATAGTAGAAACGGGAATGAGGCGCAAGAACGGACATTTGCGTAAGAACCAGCATCAATAACACATATGTACCCGTTCCATCCGACACAATCATGCGCCATACGATCATCATCACGGAAAGATAAGGAGGAGAAACATGCCTGTAATTACATTGTATAGTACAAACAGCATAGTTAGAGCCACGTATGTAAATTCGTCATTCCCGAATGATTCGTTCGAACCATCAACAAGCGTGTTGACGTTTGGTGTTAACGGCACTGTTGTGCTGCGATCTTTTTTGTTGTTCGACATCGGACAGATACCTAATGGGGCGATAATCAATAGCGCTAAATTACAACTAAACATACAGAGTTCCAGCGGAGGAACCAGAAACTTCGAAATAAAAGCATTAGCATCCAGCTTGCCAGCTAAAGGGTCGGTGACTTGGAATTCTCAACCACAAACAATTGGTGTGTCTGCGACAGGAGCATTTGACCCCAATTCAACCGCAAACTTAGAAATGAAAAACGTTGTGCAACAATGGGTTAATGCTGATTTTGCAAATTTTGGGTTTGTCATAAAGAACCAAAGCGAGGCTAACAATAGCGGAATTTACCACTTCTACTCCGACCAGTATGCTAACGATGCGCTCAGACCGAAATTGGTTATCGACTACACGCTACCATCAGAACGAAAAGATGCTTATTTCGTGAGTGGATACCAATCGAACGCGTCAGCAACCGAATTTACGCTGTCTCCTCCAGTTGGTCATCAAGCTAACGACATCATGCTAATTGCAGTTCGCGCTGGTTCTACAGCGAATCCCATTACGGTAACCGCTGGATGGACGATGCTTTATGATAAGGTTGTCGGAAGTTACAGGTACGCCTTAGCGTACAAGAAGATAGCTGGAGCTGAACCAAATGTCAGATTCTATGCTGGCGGGGGTTACGTAGGATGGTACGGGACTGTCTCTATGTATCGGAACGCTAAGGGAGTATCTGCTCCAGAACCAACACAGTACACAGGCGCACAGAACAAATACGCCCCACAGGACACGCAGTTCAACAATGTCAGCGGTACGATGGTCGTTATGAATCTGTTATCATCTGGTGCGTCAATAAGCACGATGCCAAAAGGATTTATAACACGAGCACATAACACTTACGCCGACAGCACGCAACACCTGATAGATAAGTGCGTCCACAAATCGTACATCGAAAAAGGGGACGATTGCGCAACGTGGTACACCGGATCGTATCCCGGAGTATCGATGTCAGTTGCTCTACTTCCAATTGTAAATGAGCCGCCAACACCGCCAACTAACGTTCGTGTTGATAAGCCATCTTACGAAACCGGAGATAACATATCCGTTAGTTTCGGAACATCGACAGACCCAGACGGTTCCGTCAGTGGATATGTCATTGGTCAATATTATCCAGAGCTGGATTCGTGGAGTACATTCCCTAAGTTCACCGGAACGCCACCAGCAACAATAGTTTGCGGATCGATGGTAGATACCAACGCATCGAAGGTTAGGGTTGCCTCTGTTGACGACAAGGGTTTGATGTCTCCTTATGTTGAGTCTGCTACTTTCACCGTCAAACAAAAACCCGGTCAAATCGTTGCACCCGTCCGAGTAACCAGCGCTAGTTTTTACAGCGGAAACAGAGCTGGAGTGGTGAGGTTTGCCAACGGTTGGTTAGGTAGTGTAGTGAGAGACGTGTCGGGTCTGGAACTATCTGTTGTATTAAGTAAAGATAATGGAAAGACATGGGACTGGAGCGGTGACATAAGCGCAAGCGTAACCAAAGGATTCGCTATTGAAGCAAGCGGGAATATGTTGTATGTCTTATTCGCGCGAACAGCAAACACGCTCGGCTTGCACGCACTGGACGTAACGACACTTTCCAATGTTAATTTACCAGAAAACTACACGACATTGACTGGTGTAACGCTCGCTGATATCCATAGCATGGATTTGGTTTATGATGCACAAAGAAGCAAATTACTCATGGTTACGTCTGCAAAAGTGTCTAGTCACCCTTCTTCGTTCAATTTGGTCAGACATGACGCAAATCTAACCGCCACTGGAACCATTAGGGATACGGCTTTTGTGAAACAAATCGGTACGAACAACAACACTTCTTGGCACCAAACATACCCGTCCATAGACGTGGATAGTCAAGGAACTGAATTTATAGCTTTTACTAGACAAGACGGCTCTAATTTCCTTGTTAACTTACTCAGGAGGTTGCCAAACTCCGACTTTGTCCAAAGATTCTCTAACGGCACCGGAACGTCATTTCCTACCTCAGTGGTCAGGGTGTCACCCAATGATGTCGTTAATGTCTCGTATGTGGGTATCGCCAACGGATCACCCAACAGAGCGGCTTTTACTAGGTCGACAAATGGCGGAGATAATTTCACCACTACTGTAGACTTGGGAATCGCAACGGATTCATATATATCTGTCGATCCGAACAACGCTGTGCACGTTCTTATCGAGAACAACAATACGATTTTCCATACGCATTCGTCTGATGGGTTTATTACGTTCCCTGCCGCTAAAGCTATAACCAATAGTGGTAAAAACGCCGTTTCCTTCAAAGATAAGTCATTCAAAACGATATTTACCGTACCGCCAAGTATGTTCAGATACACAAAACCCGGAACAACGGACACGGAAATCAGATACTTTGGTTCTATCGACGTAGGAAAACCACCTGTAGTAACGTTAACAAGCCCAGCCGACAATCTAGAACTTATCGAGGGTATGAACTATACGTTCACCGGAACGGCTAGCAGTGAAGTTAACGGAGCTGTGATAGTGGTAAACGCGATTTTCGGAAGCGGAGATATACCTATAGGCACGTTCATTTCCGATGGAGTAACGCCGTACAATTTCAGTAAGACGTTCCAGTACAGGAACAAACAGATTTTCGATGGAAATACACCCGTTTCCCCCATACTGGCAGAAGACAGAGTTCACTACGCCAAAGTACAGGCTTATGACTCAACTAACAGACTACCTTCTTTGGTAGATCAAAGAGCATACACAGTCAAGTACAACATGGCTCCTGTAATCAGCGGAACAAATCAAGACATCGGCGCGTTCACACAAATTCCAATCGTGAACTATTCAGCCACCGATCCAGAGGGCAATAACTTCACGTTTACCGAGTATCTGAACGGCAAGCAAATCAGGTCGTTTGCGGGCGTAGCCGGACAGCAATACACAGTTGAAATTAGCCATGACGCATGGATTCGACTTGACTTGGACATGCAGCATCAAATCAAGATCGTTGCCACGGACAGCGCAGGAATATCATCCGAACGGATTTACACATTCACTCGAAAAGAGACTCATATCGAATTTATGCTAGAGTACGGAAATCCAGATATTAAAGCAGACTTCACATTGGACGGTATGCCATTACGTGTATTAGTGACACTTGAAAGATACTTGCCAGAAGGCTCGTCCATTGAAAGTGTGAAAGTCTGCAATAACTACTTAGATGATGTACCTACATGGGAAGATTGCACAGGGGCAGTAAAGGGAAATCGAGGCTATTTGTTCACCAATAAGAATAAAACAGCTCCCGAGTGGGCTATTAATCTATGGGTGACAATCGACAAAGGAACAGCGAAGGAACGTGTACTTCTAAATGGTTATGGGGGGGCGTTCGATTAATGAAAATGCAAAATAAAGAAGCTATTTCAGAGATTAGAAAGCAGCAACAAACCGATCCAGTAATGACAATGGGACAAGAGCTTTCCTCACTCAAAATTAGCACCATCCAAAAGGATGCGTTAATCCAGACAATGGGTGAACAGCTAGCCCAAGTTAAGCTTGAGCTCATCCAATTAAAAGGAGGTGCTAACTGATGGCATTTTGGGAGTTGGCATTTAGCATGAATTGGGTCACAGTAGAAAAGCTGCGGCTAGCAGTAAAAACAACAACCAATCCTTTTGGAGAAATTTCTCCAAAGGAATTCAAGCAAATTACTAACCAAGATTTTTAAAGCTACTAATTCTTCATACTCAGAGAAATTAAGTCAGCCCCGTACCTAGCGGGGCTATTTTTATTCCCTTAAGGGGCGAGGAGGTACGAAGCTATGAAATCCCTACACAGCCTAGAAAGCATCGCAACCCCAGCAAACGCTTGGGCGACAACAGCAGGTGCAATCGTGTCGCCCGCCTTTCACTATCTATACGGCACAAACCGCCAAGACATCCTCATCGTCCTCTTCTTCATGATCGTCCTCGACTGGATCACAGGCATCTCTGCCGCCAAAAAAGACCAATCCTACTCCTCCGACTACGGCCTGTCCCGAATCCCCCGCACCTTATTCCTCATGGCCCTACCAGCCGTAGCCAATCTCCTGGACCGCGTCATGGGCACCCCGGGCTTCTTGTTCTACGGCGTCACCTTCGGCCTCATCTACCACACCTGGACAAGCCTGACCGCCAATGCCCACCGCGCAGGCTGGCCAATGCCCAAATCCATCGAGAGATTAGTCAGCGCCGAAATTAAAGCAAAGGCTGAACGAGCCAAACGAAAGGAGTCCTAGTAAACAATGAATATCACCGAGATTCTTCTCACCAACGTAAACTCCCGTCCCAAAAAGAAGATCGTCCCTAAAGGAGTCGTCATCCACTGGACGGCCAACGAGCGCAGTGGGTCGAATGCCACGGCAAACCGAAACTACTTCAACAAACCAACGACAGTAGCTAGTGCTCATTACATCGTGGACGACAAGCAAATCATTCGCTGTCTACCCGAGGACGAGATGGGCTACCACGTCGGGGCGCAGACTTATTCACAGGCCGCCTTGACCAAATTGAGCAACTACCCGAACAACTGCACGATTGGGATTGAAATGTGCGTCAATGCAGATGGAAGCTTTGCGAAAATGTACGAGCAAACAGTGGCACTGACCGCGGATATCTTGAAGCGACATGGCTGGGGAGTCGAGCACCTGTGGCGTCATTACGACATTACGGGGAAAAACTGCCCGGCCTTTTTTGTCGTCAATACGACCGCGCAAACCTATACGGGAATGCCAGCGAAGGACGCATGGGCAAAGTTTCAACAGGATGTCCACAGGTTTCTCACAGCTTATCCACAAAAACCACAGCCTGATGTGGATAAGTGCGCAGTTGAACTGACACTTACCTCCACAGGAAAACTAATCGATGATGTTTCCTATGTACCCATCCGAATGATTGCGGAGGCAGTGGGTGGAGCAGTGGAATGGGAGCCTTCTACGCAAAAAGTGACCGTGAACGGACAGGAACTCTCCTATGTAAACGACCAGGGAACTGCTTTTGCAAAAACAAGAGAGCTTGCTGCCTTACTAGGACTGCAAGTGGAGTGGGACGAGCCGAGAAAAGCGGTCGTATTGAAGAAATAAAAGAAAAGCCGCAGATTCCGTCTGCGACTTTTTCCATACATACTTTTACTCAATCCGAATCTGAATGATATCCGCTGCACTCAAGACAGCGCTTGGCTTCGTCTCCTGCTCATTCAGGCGAATATGCCCGTCCTTGATCTTGCGGACAATCTGGCTGCGGCTCCAGCCTTCTATCTGTTCGGACAGCAGTTTGTCTAGGCGGAAGCGGGCCTCTGCGCTCTCAATTCGAATCGTCACTTTCTGAACGCCCTTTTCCTGGTATTCATGCAAGGGGAGCATAGGGAGGAGGGGCGCGATCTCTTCACTGAACTCCGTATCCGGCACCTCCCGATGATCTGTAAAGGCTTTATAGATGGCGAGCTTTTCGTTCCACGTATGATTTTTTTCGCATTTATAGATAGCGAAGCGATAGATGTTTTTGCCGTTTGCGTTGTGGCGGCGGATGTTTGTATCGAAGAAGAGAACGGTTCGCCCACAATTGCTGCAATATCGCCGCACTGGCTGATTCTCATGATTTTCACGTAATACCCACGTATGCTCGATGGTATGCATGGTCCTTCACCTCGTCTAAAAAGTGAAAGGAACGCATCTTCTATTTGGATGTCCTGTAGGGCAGGCCTGTTTTTGAACACAAAAAAACGGAGATTCCCCATAGCGAACCTCCGTTAGGATATACACCTACAGATTTCGTTACGTTCCTTTGTAATGGGAAAAAAGGGCAGACTGCACCTGTGCGAAAAACCGTTTGTTTTCCGAAGGGCAAGCTATCCAGTTTTTTAGGCCATTACAAAGTAGTTGTTGGCATACGTAGTTACCGTACCTTTCCATCCAAATAGACGTGTCGCCAGCATACCATATAATGGGTTAATTTCCAAGGGGGATCGTATTGTTGACGACAGGAGGACGAGTGGTTTTCACGCGTAAAGGAGCGGAGCCATAGATTTGCTTCATCCAGGTTCGCGCTTCCGCAAAGTCACTCTCCCGATAGAGATGAAAAGCGGGATGGTGAGTATCCACAAAAAGGGACAAACCCAAAGCCTGCGCCCGGACGCAGAAATGACGGTCCTCTCCCCAGAAGCTCAGGTTTGAAATTTGCCTAAAGCTGACGCCAGCTTGCAGCGCTTTTCTGCGGATGAGGGTGCAGGCTCCCAAACCACCTACCTCATATACGCCGGGGACACGAAGTTGTCCGTAGAAAGCGTATTTCCGCAGGTATTGTTCTTCCAAGGAAATTTGTTCATGGCGCGCGCATTCGAATTGGGTGTATTCGTCTTTGAGCCACACCTGAGGGACGGGGACGGTATCTGGTGTCCAGCTCGTCCAGAAGATTTCAGATGTGATCTCTTTGTCAGAGGCGAGCAAAACTTCCAAAGTGGCTGGCTGGAGAAGCAAATCCGAATCGATGAGGAAGAGGGCATCGTAATCTTGGTGTTTGGCGCGGGCGATCATTTCGTCTTTGAATCCAGCGACCTTCCATACGAGTGCTTCGCTCCAGTAATGGGCCCTCTCATCGCATGTGTAAGGATGGAGGTTGCCAGCAGCGGGGATAATGTCGACCTGGCCCGTGTGTTTGTCTGCAAAGTTTTGAAGGATATTGCTCGAATGCGGATCGTTATTGTCATCGACGAACAAATAATGCAACGTCGAGTTTGAGGTCGACAGCCTTTCTAACGAAAACAAAAACATCCGGAGAACATCTGGTTTCTGACAAACTGGACTGCCAATTAGCACGCTTGTTTTCACGCTCATAGCACCACCTCTCGCTTTTTTCCGAAGTGCGAAGCATGTATGGAGCTCGCTGTGTAATCGTAGACAAGGGATTCATGTGTCTTGCCCATGCGCTCCATGCATCGTCCCAAAAAGTGAAAAGCGTAAAAGCTCCCCATTCCTTGCTCACTAAAATGCTCCCACTGATTTTCCCCGATCTCCAAGCAATACTCAAAAGCTTTTACAGCCTCGGCATACAGACCATGCTCCATCAGGAAAACGCCTTTGTAAAAATGAAGGTCTACGTAATTGGGGTAGATTTGAATAGCTCGTGCAATCCCCGGCCATGCTCCGCGCATGCTGCCATGCTGGAAAAGAATATCGAATTTCAGCTTGTAGCAAATGGACGGGGGAGGTTTTTGGGTGGTTAAAAAGCCTTTCATTGCTTGATTCACCAGTGTAAATGCATATTCAAATTGTTTGGCGCGAAAAAATTCGTTTGCGAGATGGTAATCGCACCACGGGTCTTGCTTGGATTTCTTTCTTTCGTGACGTAAGAGCCTCAAGTTGCGCAAAGCTTTTTGTTTTCGTTGAACGGCATCGTCCATATATCCGAGATGGTGAATATGTACAGGTAGCAAAGGGATGGCGATATCTCTCGTAGCGGTGGTCGGCCATTGAAGCACTTCATGTATGTCGCGCACAAATCGAAATCCTTTTTTGTTGCGAAATAAGCGGACTTGCCCGGATCGGTAGGCGGAGTGGCGCGAAGCTTGCTCCTTTTGCGAGCCAGTGTAATGGATCATTTTCATAAAAAAGGCGTCGCTTTTGCTGGCACTTATAGCTTGACGAAGCACCCCCGGCTTTTCTTCTTGTACGATTTCATCTGCATCCAGCCATAAAATCCACTCTCCCTTGGCAACCTCCAATCCGGCGTTTCTCGCTTTCGCAAAGCTGTTTTCCCAAGGAATCTCCAGAACTTTCGCCCCGTATTTCCGACAAATATCCTGTGTACCATCGGTTGATCCTGTATCGATAACAATGATCTCGTCTGCCACCATATGCACGCTGGACAGGCATGCTTCGATCTGGTCTGCTTCGTCTTTGACGATCATGCATAGGGAAAGGAGAGGCGGGCTCATTTGATGATCACCTTCTTTTCGGTGTTGTCAGAACATATTGTTACACCATATTCGTGCGGGGAGATGGTTATGAAAGTACGGATACATAAAGGGGGATGGAAGGAAATAGGATGTTGAGAAAATGATTTTCTGGGGAGGGGGCGATCTGCATGTTCACGGTTAGCTTGTGCATGATCGTTCGGGATGAGGAAGAATCACTCGGTCGATGCTTGTCGACGGTCTACGATTTGGTGGATGAAATTATCATTGTCGATACAGGGTCGATAGATCGGACCAAAGAAATTGCATTGACCTATGGTGCACAACTGTTTGATTTTACCTGGGTGGACGATTTTTCAGCAGCTCGTAACTTTGCTTTTGCGCAAGCCAAGATGACGTACATTTTTTGGCTGGATGCGGACGATGTGCTTTTGGAAGCGGATCGGGAACGTTTTGCAGCACTGAAGGCCTCGGACAATTTCGATTACGACAGTGTCTCGATGCCGTACCACTTAACGGTAGATGAACGAGGGAAGCCCGGTCACTATTTGCGGAGAAATCGCCTCGTCAAAAGGAAGTGTAACTTTGTTTGGCATGGGGCAGTTCACGAGTATTTGGCTGTTGCGGGGGATATTCTGCACAGCGAAATCGCCATTACTCACCAAAAAAATAAGCCGTACACAGACCGGAATTTGCAAATTTATGTAAAGCGCAAGGAAAAAGGCGAGGTTTTTGAACCGCGTGACCAATTTTATTTTGCAAATGAACTGTTCGATCATGCGAGGTACGAAGAGGCGGCAGAGCAGTATCAGTTATTTTTGGACGGAGGCTTGGGCTGGATCGAGGATCAAATATGGGCGTGTCAGAAGCAGTCAGAGTGTTACGCTCACTTGAAACAGCCTGAAAAACAGATCCAATCCTTGACCAGGACACTTGCGATTGACCTTCCGCGTGCGGAGATTTGCTGCAGGATGGGGGCTTTTTTTGTGGAGAAGCAGGATTTCCCAAAGGCCATTTACTGGTACCGGCAAGCGACATTATTGGAGCGGCCACAAGATTCCATGGGGAAGGTAGATGAATCGGCATGGACGTGGCTGCCTCATATACAGCTATGCTACTGCTACGATCGGATCGGGGACCAGCGAAAGGCTAAAATTCATCACGACATGGCAAAGCTATTTTACCCGACACATCCAAGTGTAGCGTACAACGAAGCTTATTTTGCAAGACTGGAGCAATTGGATTCGGTGGAACAATAGATGGCTATACTCCTTCTTGGTTGTCCGTATTGTATGGGGGATGTTGTTATTTTGCTCGGGTCTTCTCTACAAAATAGAATCGATCCTCGTTGATTAAAGAAGGAGATTTTCCATCCGTTACTGGTAAGAGCTGCACGACAGTTTGTTGGAATCCCTTTTTAGATTAAGGGGGATGGCTTCTTTTTTGGAGGAAGAGGATGGATGAAAAATAAGACCCGATTACGGTTTGGTAATGCACTTCGATAACGATTACTCCTCGTATTGATTCCTCTAATGAATGAGCAACGATTTCCTTTCTCCTTCTATTTTCTCGTGGTTGTCTGGAAGCGCGATTTTTTCATTCCATACATTTTCAAATGATTGGGAAATCACTATGCCATGGCTTCTTATGTAACAACTCATGAGGGAGGGGAAACATCCTTTTCAAAGAGGAGGAGAATCATGTCATTTCCAAATATACCGAATATCACCCCGACCATTCATATAGGGCGTGATGAAGCGCTCAATTTCATGTTGTCTTCTTTAGCTATGGAAGAGTTGGGACTTAGTCATATTTTAAATGCGGAAGCTGAAAAAATTCAGTATGCACTCGGGACAATTCCCGGGCTATCTGGACCAGGAGCCACCATTTCGGATTTGCTCGCACTAAACAAGAGTGCGCGGGACATGCTCGAAGCAACGACAAAGCAAGACATGCTTTTGCAAAAGAAACTGGAGGCTGTGCTGGATGCTTCTAAACTTCCGGTACGGAGTATTACTGGGCCAACAGGGCCAACTGGACTGACAGGAGCAACGGGAGCGACTGGGGCGAGAGGAGCAACGGGAGCGACTGGGGCGAGAGGAGCTACCGGGGCGACTGGGGCGAGAGGGGCAACGGGAGCGACTGGGACGAGAGGAGCAACGGGAGCGACCGGAACAACTGGAACCATCGGAGTGACTGGAACATCTGGAGCAACCGGAGCAACAGGAGATACCGGAGCAACAGGAGAAACTGGAGTGACGGGTGCAACAGGAGAAACTGGAGCGACAGGAACAACCGGAGCAACCGGAGTGACTGGAGCAACTGGAGCAACCGGAGTAACTGGAGCAACTGGAGATACCGGAGCGACAGGAACAACCGGAGATACTGGAGCGACAGGAACAACAGGAACAACAGGAACAACAGGAGCTACCGGAGTAACTGGGGCAACGGGAGAAACCGGAGAAACCGGAGAGACTGGTGTAACTGGAGTAACCGGAGTAACTGGGGCAACAGGAGAAACTGGAGCGACAGGAATAACTGGAGCCACCGGAGCAATTGGAGAAACCGGAGCAATTGGAGAAACCGGAGTGACGGGAGCAACTGGAGTCACCGGAGCGATTGGAGCGACAGGAACCACCGGAGTGACTGGAGCAACCGGAGTAACTGGAGTAACTGGGGCAACCGGTACCACTGGAGAAACCGGAGTAACAGGAGACACCGGAGTAACAGGGGCAACGGGAGATACCGGAGCGACAGGAACAACCGGAGATACTGGAGTGACGGGTGCAACAGGAGAACCTGGAGGGACAGGAACAACCGGAACAACCGGAGTGACGGGTGCAACAGGAGAATCTGGAGCGACAGGAACAACCGGAGCGACTGGGGCAACCGGAGCAACTGGAGTAACCGGAGTAACTGGGGCAACGGGAAAAACCGGAGAAACCGGAGTGACGGGTGCAACAGGAGAAACCGGAGCGACAGGAACAACTGGAGCCACCGGAGTAACTGGGGCAACGGGAGATACTGGAGCGACAGGAACAACCGGAACAACCGGAGCAACAGGAGAAACCGGAGTGACGGGTGCAACTGGAGCAACTGGAGCGACAGGAACGACAGGAACAACCGGAGCAACCGGAGTGACTGGAGCAACAGGAGAAACCGGAGAAACCGGAGTGACGGGTGCAACAGGAGAAACTGGAGCGACAGGAGCGACAGGAACAGCCGGAGCAACTGGAGATACCGGAGCAACTGGAGATACCGGAGTGACTGGAGCAACCGGAGTAACTGGGGCAACCGGTACCACTGGAGAAACCGGAGCAACAGGAGCCTCCGGAGTAACTGGGGCAACGGGAGGTACCGGAGCGACAGGAACAACAGGAGAAACCGGAGTGACGGGTGCAACAGGAGAAACTGGAGCGACAGGAGCGACAGGAACAGCCGGAGCAACTGGAGATACCGGAGTGACTGGAGAAACCGGAGTGACTGGAGCAACGGGAGAAACCGGAGAAACCGGAGTGACTGGAGCAACGGGAGAAACCGGAGAAACCGGAGTGACGGGAGCAATTGGAGATACGGGAGTAACTGGGGCAACCGGTACCACTGGAGCAACCGGAGCAACAGGAGCCACCGGAGTAACTGGGGCAACGGGAGATACCGGTGATCGGAGAAACCGGAGTGACTGGAGCAACGGAGAAACCGGAGAAACCGGAGTGACTGGAGCACGGGAGAAACCGAGAAACCGGAGGACGGAGCAATTGGAGATACGTAACGGGCAACCGGTACCACTGAGCAACCGGAGCAACAGGAGCCACCGGAGTAACTGGGGCAACGGAGATACCGAACAACCGGAACAACCGAACAACCGAACAACCGGAACAACCGAACAACCGGAACAACCGAACAACCGGAACAACCGGAACAACCGGAACAACCGGAACAATGAACAACCGAACAACCGGAACAACTGGAGCCACCGGAGTAACTGGGGCAACGGGAGAAACTGGAGCGACAGGAACAGCCGGAGCAACTGGAGAAACCGGAGAAACCGGAGAAACCGGAGAAACCGGAGTAACTGGAGCAACTGGAGATACGGGAGTAACTGGGGCAACCGGTACCACTGGAGAAACCGGAGCAACTGGAGCAACCGGAGAAACCGGAGTGACGGGTGCAACAGGAGAATCTGGAGCGACAGGAACAACTGGAGCCACCGGAGTAACTGGGGCAACGGGAGATACTGGAGCGACAGGAACAACAGGAGAAACCGGAGTGACTGGAACAACAGGAGAAACCGGAGTGACTGGAGCAACAGGAGAAACCGGAGGACTGGAGCAACAGGAGAAACCGGAGTGACGGGTGCAACAGGAGAAACCGGAGCAACAGGAGAAACCGGAGTGACGGGTGCAACCGGAGCAACAGGAGAAACCGGAGCGACCGGAGCAACCGGAGTAACTGGGGCAACAGGAGAAACCGGAGTAACGGGTGTAACTGGAGCAACCGGAGCGACAGGAGAAACTGGAACGAGAGGAACAACCGGAGCAACAGGAGCCACTGGAGCAACGGGAGAAACCGAGAAACCGGAGAAACCGGAGTGACGGGTGCAACCGGAGTAACTGGAGCAACTGGAGATACGGAGTAACTGGGGCAACCGGTACCACTGGAGAAACCGGAGCAACAGGAGCCACCGGAGTAACTGGGGCAACGGGAGAAACTGGAGCGACAGGAACAACCGGAACAACTGGAGCCACCGGAGTAACTGGGGCAACGGGAGAAACTGGAGCGACAGGAACAGCCGGAGCAACTGGAGAAACCGGAGTGACTGGAGCCACCGGAGTAACTGGAGCAACTGGAGATACGGAGTAACTGGGGCAACCGGTACCACTGGAGAAACCGGAGCAACTGGAGAAACCGGAGAAACCGGAGTGACGGGTGCAACAGGAGAATCTGGAGCGACAGGAACAACTGGAGCCACCGGAGTAACTGGGGCAACGGGAGATACTGGAGCGACAGGAACAACCGAGCAACAGGAGAAACCGGAGTGACGGGTGCAACAGGAGAATCTGGAGCGACAGGAACAACTGGAGCCACCGGAGTAACTGGGGCAACGGGAGATACTGGAGCGACAGGAACAACCGAGCGACGGGTGCAACAGGAGAAACTGGAGCAACAGGAGAAACTGGAGCAACAGGAACAACCGGAGCAACAGGAGAAACTGGAGCAACCGGAGCAACCGGAGCAACCGGAGCAACCGGAGAAACCGGAGTGACTGGAGCAACCGGAGAAACCGGAGTGACTGGAGCAACAGGAGATACCGGAGTAACTGGAGATACCGGAGCAACAGGAGCAACCGGAGTGACTGGAGCAACAGGAGAAACCGGAGCGACTGGAACATCTGGCGCAACCGGAGCCACCGGAGTAACTGGAGCAACTGGAGATACGGGAGTAACTGGAGATACGGGAGTAACTGGGGCAACCGGTAGCACTGGAGAAACCGGAGCGGCAGGAGTGACAGGAGAAACCGGAGTGACGGGTGCAACAGGAGCAACTGGAGCGACAGGAACAACTGGAGCCACCGGAGTAACTGGGGCAACGGGAGAAACCGGAGTGACGGGTGTAACTGGAGTCACCGGAGTAACTGGGGCAACAGGAGAAACTGGAGCGGGAGGAGGACAGGAACCACCGGAGCAACAGGAGATACCGGAGCGACTGGAGCAACAGGAGAAACCGGAGTAACTGGAGCAACTGGAGTAACTGGAGATACGGGAGTAACTGGGGCAACCGGTAGCACTGGAGAAACCGGAGCGGCAGGTGCAACAGGAGCAACTGGAGCGACAGGAACAACTGGAGCCACCGGAGTAACTGGGGCAACGGGAGAAACCGGAGTGACGGGTGTAACTGGAGTCACCGGAGTAACTGGGGCAACGGGAGAAACCGGAGTGACGGGTGTAACTGGAGTCACCGGAGTAACTGGGGCAACAGGAGAAACTGGAGCGGGAGGAGGACAGGAACCACCGGAGCAACAGGAGATACCGGAGTGACTGGAGAAACCGGAGTGACGGGTGCAACAGGAGAAACCGGAGCGACCGGAGCGACCGGAGTAACTGGAGCAACAGGAGAAACCGGAGTAACTGGGGCAACTGGAGAAACCGGAGAAACCGGAGTAACTGGAGATACCGGAGCAACAGGAGAAACCGGAGTAACTGGAGCAACAGGAGCAACCGGAGTGACGGGTGCAACAGGAGATACCGGAACAACCGGAACAACCGGAGCAATCGGAGCAACTGGAACCACCGGAGCAACTGGAACCACCGGAGCAACTGGAACAACCGGAGCAACGGGAGAAACCGGAGCGACAGGAACAACCGGAGCAACAGGAGAAACCGGAGCGACAGGAACAACCGGAGCAACAGGAGAAACCGGAGTGACGGGTGCAACAGGAGATACCGGAACAACCGGAGCAACCGGAGCCACGGGAGAAACCGGAGCGACAGGAACAACTGGAGCCACCGGAGTGACGGGTGTAACTGGGGCAACAGGAGATACCGGAGTGACGGGTGTAACTGGAGTCACCGGAGTAACTGGAGAAACCGGAATAACTGGAGCAACAGGAGAAACTGGAGTAACTGGGGCAACGGGAGATACCGGAGTAACGGGTGTAACTGGAGCAACTGGAGTAACTGGTACCACGGGAGCAACCGGAGCAACCGGTACCACGGGAGCAACCGGAGCGACGGGTGCAACAGGAGAAACCGGAGCGACAGGAACAACAGGAACAACAGGAACAACTGGAGCCACCGGAGTAACTGGGGCAACGGGAGAAACCGGAGTGACGGGTGTAACTGGAGCCACTGGAGAAACCGGAGTAGCTGGAGCGACTGGAGCAACCGGAACCACGGGAGCAAGTGGAGCAACCGGAGCAACAGGAGAAACCGGAGTAACGGGTGCAACAGGAGAAACTGGAGCAACTGGAGCAACAGGAGTAACCGGAGCAACCGGAGTAACCGGAGCAACCGGAGTAACCGGAGCAACAGGAGATACCGGAGTAACTGGGGCAACTGGAGAAACCGGAGTAACGGGTGTAACTGGAGCAACAGGAGATACCGGAGTAGCTGGAGCGACTGGAGCAACAGGAGTAACTGGAGTAACTGGAGCAACAGGAGATACCGGAGTAACTGGAGCAACAGGAGATACCGGAGTAACTGGGGCAACAGGAGAAGCTGGAGCGACAGGAGCAACAGGAGAAACCGGAGTGACGGGTGCAACAGGAGAAACCGGAGTGACGGGTGCAACCGGAGAAACTGGAGCGACAGGAACAACCGGAGTAACGGGTGTAACTGGAGTCACCGGAGTCACCGGAGTAACTGGGGCAACCGGAGATACCGGAGTGACTGGAGCAACTGGAGCAACTGGAGCAACCGGAGTAACTGGAGCAACTGGAGCAACTGGAGTAACTGGAGCAACTGGAGAAACCGGAGTAACTGGAGCCACCGGAGCAACCGGAGAAACCGGAGTGACGGGTGCAACAGGAGAAACCGGAGAAACCGGAGAAACCGGAGCGACGGGTGCAACAGGAGAAACCGGAGTAACGGGTGTAACTGGAGTAACTGGAGTAACCGGAGTAACTGGGGCAACCGGAGTAACAGGGGCAACGGGAGAAACTGGAGCGACAGGAACCACCGGAGCAATTGGAACAACCGGTACCACGGGAGTAACCGGAGCGACAGGAACAACAGGAACAACAGGAACAACAGGAACAACAGGAGTCACCGGAGCAACTGGAGCGACAGGAACAACAGGAGTAACTGGAGCAACGGGAACCACAGGAGCAACCGGAGTAACGGGAGAGACCGGAACAACGGGAACAATCGGAACAACCGGATTGACAGGAGAGACCGGAGTCACAGGAGCAACGGGAACCACTGGAACTACTGGTGCTACGGGAGTCACCGGAGCTACTGGTGCAACCGGAACCACCGGAACCACCGGAACCACCGGAGCGACAGGAGCCACTGGAGCCACTGGTGCAACCGGAGCCACTGGAGATACCGGCCCTACCGGAGCAACAGGTACGGTCTTCACCAACATCAACGCCTTCGGGGCCAATACCTCAGGATCTCTCATAGCAGTAGTCCTAGGAGGAACGAATATCCCTCTACCGAACAACCAGGTGTTAACAGGTGGCATTACGGTGAATGGCGCCAATACGGTGTTTACGGTTCCATCAGCAGGCAACTATTTAATTTCGTATTCCATTAACACAACTGCCGCGTTACTGGTTAGCTCAAGGATCTTGATAAATGGGACGCCATACACGCCGACGATCATCTCGCCAGCTATTTCACTTTCATCGTTCAATAATACCGTCATCGCTCCTCTCACCGCTGGAGCCACAATCACGCTGCAACTGTTTGGATTATTGGGAACAGCTACCCTCCTGACAGGGGCTGGTGCGACCCTGACGATTATAAAAATAAGTACGTAGTAGGCAAAAAGGAGCTACGATGACAAGTAGTTCCTTTTCCCTTGTTATTTCTTTTTGTTAAAGTAGTAAAAATATTTAGTTAATTAATGATGATGATAGTATAATAGCTTGGAAGGGGATTTGCCCTATTATTCGGAGTGGGGATAGATGCCGATGGATGACTTGGCAGTATATTTGGACGAGCACGAGGCAATGATCGTAAAAGAATTCAAGCGACGAATTGCCGTTTCGGACAGTGATCAATACAAGGGATTGATCCATCTGAATGGCCAAGCACTGTATCGTATGGTTATTGAATATTTTCGTTCGGAAATCACTCTTGAGGATATTAAAGAACTGGCTTACAAGGTCGCATATGAACGAAACCGGGCAGAGACCAACATTGGCGATTTTGTTTCCAACGTGTGCATGGGCCGGGAAATGGTTATCGATCTTCTCCAAAAAGGTCCGTTTACGCCTGCCACTTTAATGCCTGCCCTATTGAAAATAAACGAATGCTTTGATGTCTTTTTGGTACACGCTGTCTTCAAATACACCGACCTCAAAGACAACGATTTGGAAGAGAAGAAGCTATTTATCGAGCGTTCTCACAAAGACAGACTCACGATTCTAGGGCAAATGGCGTCCAGCTTCGTCCATGAATTCCGAAACCCGCTTACTTCCATTATGGGATTCTCTCGTTTGTTAAAAGAAGATTACCCGAATCTCCCTTACGTAGAAATTATTGAAAATGAGCTGCGGCAATTGAATTACCGGGTTTCGCAGTTTTTGCTGGTCTCGAAAAAGGGAGCGGTCTATAAGCAAATGGAGGTTTTTAGCGTTTGGGAGTTGTTTGATGAGATTCTGTCCTTCCTCTATCCGAATATCGTTGACGTGAATGTGGATATCCAATGCAGTATCGATCCTACCTTTCAACTAAAAGGCTACAAGGATGAGATGAAGCAGGTGTTTATCAACATCATTTCGAATGCGCTGGATGCGTTACATAAAAAAACAGGCGATAAGGAGATCATCATTGACGTGTCCCAAACGCCTGACAGTTCCTTGATTACCGTTTCCAACAATGGATCGCCAATTCCACCTGACCTGCTCTCGGTTATTTTTGAACCGTTTTTCACGACGAAGGAGCTCGGTACTGGAATTGGCTTATATGTCTGCAAAGAAATCATTGAGCGGCACGGAGGAAAGATTACATGCGAGTCTACTGATGAGCAGACGAAATTTTCCATGAAATTCAGACCCTGCGACATATGTACGAGTGGCGCGATGTCGATGAGCCATCATATCTAATGCACAAAAAACGACCTATCCATGAAGGCACGCTCAATAACAGACGTGCATCATGAATAGGTCATTTTTTTGTGAAAAAGGACGTGGCTACTTATTTGCCAGTGGAAAGCTGCCTGCTTGTTTGCCGTATGGTTTTGGAGATACGCTCCAGCTTGTTGACCAGCCAGACCAGCATGAGTGCCAACAGACAACTGCAGCCGATAATCAGGAGCAAGTACAACAGCGAGTACCACGTGTTTTCAAACAGCCAAGCGACCTCGCCGTATTTCGCAAACAAATAATCTTTGAACATGATCAAAAAGGCAGAGTGGAACAAGAAAATAAAATACGTCAGCCCTTTTCGAAACTTGATGTGCAAACGATCGACGCGTTCCAAAAAGAAGATCATGAGCACGAGAAACGACAAAAGCGTAGCGAAGACAAAAGTCAAATGCACAGCCACATACAGCTTGTTTGAGACAACAAAAAACATCGCAGCCGCAGTGGAAACACCCGTCATCAGCGTCAGGATCGAGCGGTTGTTTCGCAAAAAGGAAAGGATCGATTCACGGTACCAATACAACATATGCCCCATGTACAGGGTAAAAATCCAGCTCGGGAGCATATGACGCGTAGTGAGCCCGAACCAGCCCTGATGGATGTAGTTGATGTAGACGTATTGAATACCGAGCAGAATCCAAATAGCATACAAAATGTTGCGCTTCGTGATCACACGTCGAAACAGATAGGCAAAAACGTAATACTGACAAATCATAAACACAAAGTACAGATGGTCACCCGTTTTGCCTAAAACAATGTTCGTAAAGTCCTGGGCAGTATAAGGCATCCCTTTTTTCAACAAGTAATGATACAGGACACCAGATACTAAATAGGGAACAAAAATATACAGAAGCTTCCCTGAAAAAAACTCGCGAGCAGTAGGGCTCTTGGCTTCAAAAGAATAAGCAGTCAAATAACCGGTGGCGATCGTCAACAGGACAGTGCCGTAGCGACTGATCTGATTGAGGGCCACGATCCAAAACGGATCTGTAAAAGAAAGTGCAGAAGCCGTGAAATGACCGACTACAACGAGAAAACTTGAGAAGAGCTGGATGTAAAACAGAGATTTCAAGATTTTTGAATCTGTATACATTTCGATATTCTCCATTTCATCGTTTGTCGGCTGACGTTGTCGCTCAAACAATAACCTGTGAATGGATTTATGATAATAAAGTTTTCTTTGATTCGTATTTGGACAGGGGAGGGGAATTCTGGAAAAGATAAAAAGAAAGAAAGCCACACCCGCGCGTGTAGCTTTCGCGCGAGTATGGCTTTCATACATTATTTCGGATTCTTTTTCATTTCATTGATGGTTTCATTGACCACAAACGCCAAATCGTCATTGCCAAACAGCGACAATACACCAAGGAGAGTCGCATCAGGAATGTCCTCTGCTTCTTCCTTTGGTACGGTATTGTCCAGCATTTGAGCGAGTAACGCATTTTCCCCTTGAGCGGGATAAGCGCGGCGGTATAATTCGCGTGCATCTAGACCGTGATTCACACACCATTGGGCAAAAACAAGAATCATCATGCCCTCGTCGCGCTGGTAGGCTTGGATCACTTGATCTTCCATTTCTTTTCGGTTCATGGGCATACTCCTCTAACATTCGTACGTCATGAGCTTATTGTAGAGAAGAGGAAGAGTACCCGCAAGAAAAAAGAAAAGAAGGGCTTACGAGTTCCGTTTGCTGCTGTGATTGGTTAGGACCGGTAGCATGCGCGTGTCCTTTACCATACTGGAATGGCAAAAGGGGCAGTTCGGGCTCTTATCAAAGGAAAAGTTATCTCTCATCCAGCACGTACAGCCCTCGTTACTGCACGTCCATACATCTGTTTCCTCTTCTTCGATTGGAACGACTGCTTTTTTTGAGAAATACACATGAACTCCTCCTTTGCAGGGCAAAAGTGCACAAAGTAACCTCTATTAATGTGTGATGGAAAGCGCATGAATATACCAAGATTTTCTTTGGTAGAAGGTAAAAAAAGAGGCCGCGCTTTCATCGTCGCAGCCTCTTTTGCCCATGGCCATCTTTACTGTTCGTCAGGAATGAAGATCTGTCCTGTGGCTTCTTGATTCGTGATAGCCAGCAAAATCGCTTTAGACAAGGTATCTGGATGATAAGGCTTGATCAGATAACCAGTTGCCCCCAGATCAAATGCCTTTTTCTTTTCCTCAAAAGCACTGGAGATCACGATCGGAATGGTTCGTAAATCCGGGTTGTTGCGTATCTCCTCAATGACCTTCCAACCACTCTCGCCATCCTTCAAGTTTAGGTCAAGCACGACAGCATCCGGTCGCAGCTCCTCGATTGCTTCTACTGCCTCAGACGCCGTAGAGAAGGAATTGACGCTGAATCCAGAGCATGTTAACTCATGACGCAGCAGCTCGGTTAAGTTCAAATCGTCCTCGACGATCACAACGTTTCCTTTGCATTGACCAGTTGGAGAAACTGCCTCCTCACTTCCCGCTGGATAGCCGGGGGACAAAGCGTGCTCAGTCAATGGAAGAGTAACCGTAAATGTACTACCCTTGCCCGATTCGGACGTAACGGAAACTTCTCCATGGTGCATATGGACGATCTCCTGAACAATGGCGAGACCCAATCCAGTACCGCCAATCTCGCGACGATCCGAGTTATCTACGCGATAAAATTTGGTGAACAGGTGAGGGATGGCTTCGGAAGGAATGCCGAGCCCGTCATCCTGGACCTCCACGAGCAAGCGATTGCCATCTTGTCGACAACCCACCCGGATATGACCACCATGCGGGGAGTATTTGACGGCATTACTGATCAGATTCAAAAATACTTGATGCAACTTGGCTTGGTCTCCATAAACAACGGTTTGCTCCGTTTGCAAATCGAGTTCAAACCGATGGAGAGGGGACTGGACTCGATGAAGTTCGAAAATATCCCGAATCACTTGATCAATGGCAACATTCTCTAGCTCATAAGTCTGTCTGCCGGATTCCATGCGTTGCAAATCCAAGAAATCGTTGATTAGTGCAGTCAAGCGAGTAGCTTCTTGATAAATGGTCGCTATGTATCGCTGTTGACGTTCGGGCTTGAGCTTTTTCGTTAACAGCAGCTCCGCAAAGCCAAGTACGCTGGCGAGAGGAGTACGCAGCTCATGGCTGACCGTACTGACGAATTCCGATTTCATTTGGTCGATCTCGTATTCCTTGGTGAAGTCACGGTAAACGAGCAAGGTACTCCATTTCTCTTGGTTCCGGTACAGTGGCTCTGCATAGAGCTGAATATAGCGTACTTGCGGTCCGGTCATCTGAAACACAATACTGCCTGAAGGAATGGCACCTTCGTCTAAAACGACAGATCTGACATATTGAATCAGCCGATCAGGCTCAGAGGTTCGACTCTGTAGATGGGAAAGGAACTGTTCCAAGTCAAACCCTTGCGAAGCGAGCTGATGGTCGTAACACAAGAGCTCACAAAAATTCCAGTTCACCTGAAGTGTTTCTCCACTCAGATCAATAAGCTGAATGCCTTCTTGAACAGAATCGAGCATATCCTGCGTCATTTTACGTTGCCGTTCTGTCTCCTCGTACATCGCGAGCTTGTCGAGTGCCAAGGAAATCTGCTTGGCTATTCCGATGATGACTTGTAGCTCCTGATTCGTGAATTTTCGACCGATCCGGGAGATGATGATACATGCAACGATTGTCTGCTGGGCATCTAATACTGGGAGGTAAAGCTCAAATGTTTGTGACATTTCCTCCGTGTAGCCGCGCTCAGCGTCAGTACTTTCGCGCATCAGGACATATGGCAGGCCCGTTTCCCTGATTCGCACGAATGGACCATCATCCAATCCTTTGCGCAATTGCTCCAGACCGTTCTGGGAAACGCCAAAGCTAGCTGCGTCCCTGTCAGTGTTCAACATGACGACGACACCTTTATCGGCATCCATGACTTCAGTTATATTGCGAATGATACTGGACAGCAGCTCATCTTTATCCAGCGTATTCGACAAAGAGAGGATGAAACGGTTTTTCTTTTCCAAGTACCGTTCGTTTTCCTCCATCTTGCCGAGTGCTTCTTGTAACTCTTCTTGCTGCATCATCAGTTCATCCTGCTGGGCTTGCAGCTCTTCGTTTTGCGCCATGAGCACTTCTTCTTTGGCTTGAATTTGCCTGATCAAATAGTCGAGGGAGCGGGAGAGTCTACCAATTTCGTCAATCCTGTTCAAATCCTGCAAAAGAGGTGTACCGCCATTAGCGAACTGTTCAGCATTTTGGGATAGACGAACCAACGGCCTGCCGATATCCCGCGTAGTTTGAATGGTGACTACTATCATGATCACCAGCACCATCAGCGAGTACACGAGAAACCAGGTGCTTAGCTGTGACAACTCTTCGAACAGTAGTTGGTTTTTCGTATACAAAAGCTGATCGTGCTCTTCCTGATACCGCCCGGCGTATTTAAGCAGGTTGTTTACTTCCTGATTCACGCCACTGGCCGAAGCTTTTCGCAGGGATTCAAAGTCTCCGTTCTTTGCATAACTCGAAAAAGTAGGAAACACATTGGCAAAAAAGTTCGTGAAGAAAGATTCGATTGAAGCGACAAGCGCTTTCTCCTCATCATTGAGCGGGAGCTTCTTAAATTCATCCAGCGCTTGTTCCAGCTTCTTTTTTTCAACAAATAGCTCATTGTATTCAGATGGGCTCAAAAAAGCGTAATAACCCCTTGCGCGAAAAAAGATCTGGTTCGTGTGCTCAGCGATGTCTGCGACCAAATTTTGTTTTTCCTTGGTATTGTATATCTCCGTCTGATAATGGGTTAATGCGTTGCTATTCAAATCTTGAACGATGCCAGCGCCCGCAATCAGAAGTAACAGAAAAAGAAGCATCATCGCTATGAAGCGACGTGTGATGCTTTTTCTGATAAACGCCAAGAACCCCGTCATGCGAGCATTTCCTCCACTTTCCGCACAAGATCCATCGGGCTAAAGGGCTTCGGCATGAAGTCATCAGCACCAGCTGCACGCATTTTCTCCTGTTCGGCATGTTGACTTTTGGCCGAGAGGATCAGGACCTTGACTGCCTTTTTATCGTCCATCTGTTTGAGCTGCTGCAATACTTCAAAGCCTGTCAGCTTCGGCATCATATAATCTAAAATAATCAGGTCGTACTCATTTTGGCCGATTTTTTGCAGAGCTTCCTCTCCATCGCAAGCGATATCGAGCTCGTGTCCCTCGTCTTCGAGCGTGTCGCCAATCAACATGCGCAACACGGCTTCGTCTTCGGCCAGCATAATGGTTGCCATCTTGCTACCTCCTTACAACATTCGCTTAACCAGTCGTGTGATGCGAGCATCCAGTTCGCGCGTACGAAATGGCTTGGTCATATAGTCGTCAGCACCGAGCTGAAGGGCACGGACTATGTCTTGCTCTTCCGTACGGCCTGTTAGCATGATCACCGTATATTTCTTGGCATTCGGCAAATTCCGGATTTTCTTTAGAACCTCGAGGCCATCCATCTGTGGCATCATCCCGTCTAAAATGACGAGATAAGGCTCTTGTCCCTGATGCCAAGAGGAGTCAAAGAAAGCTGCTCCTTCTTCGAAAGTCTGGATGTCGACGTGCATCCAACCGTCAAAACAGGTTTGGATGGAATCGGCAAGCATCACGCGAATCATCGGATCGTCATCGATAATCGCGACCTTCAGTTTTACCTTAGGGGGATCATGCGTCTCTGTGATTTGAGCGGTTTCTATCCGGCGCCGCCCCGCATTTTTGGCCGCATACAAAGCAGTGTCTGCAGCTTCTACCCAATACGTATGCGGTTTATGAGGATCATCTACTTGTACGATTCCACCGGAAAAGCTCAAAGAAAACGTTCCTCCAGAAGCCTCAAACGTAAGCGAACAAAAAGCAGAGAGCATCTGCTCCAGGCGCATCTTTCCTGTCTCTACAGTCGTACGTGGCATCAGCAGGATGAATTCCTCTCCGCCGTACCGGAATATTACATCATGTTTTTCCGCGCTCTGCCCAATGAAAGCAGCAAAACGAGTCAGAACCTCGTCTCCAATCAGATGACCGTATGTATCATTGACCCCTTTGAAAAAATCGATATCTAAAAATGCCAGAGAGAAGGGGGTGTTGGTTCGCTGGGCATCAGAAAGAAGCCGTTGGTACGTATCAACAAAAGAATTCCGATTGTTGACACCCGTGAGCTCGTCCAAAAACAAGATGCTGTTCATCCAGCGCTTCCGGCGAAGCTGGCGTTCGAGGCGTACGACCAACTCTTCCATATCAAGCGGTTTGCTCATGACGTCATCTGCGCCCAAACGATAGGCATTCAGACGGGTCTCCCGTTCGCAATCAATGCTGATGATGGTCGTAGGCACGTATTGCTTCTTAATTTTTTCGCTAATCGTCTGCATCACTTGGAAGCCGCCCGTTTCCGGGATGTTCAAATCCAGAATGAAGCAGTCAGGGTTCATGTCGTGAAAATAGTCGAGAGCCTTATGAGGATAGACCGTTGCGATGACAGACCAATTGTGGTTTTCTAAATATTCCTTTAGATACATCAGCAGGGTGACGTCATCATCCAGGATGAGGACCAAAGGCTGTTGCTCACAAGGGGATTCCAGTTGGAGAGTGGAGTTCTCGATAAAAACTTCCTGTTCCGGCTGCTGTTCGTAACACAAGCTGATCAACTCTTGCAAAAACAATCGCCATTCACCGAGCGACCAATCCTTGGCAGGCATGTCATCCATTTGACCCAGAAGGAGTTGAGACAGATCAGATAGGTCGTTCAATCCAATCGTCCCCGCAGTTCCCTTCAACGAATGGAGAAATCGATAAAGATCATCATGAGGGACGGGAACCTCCTGGTCGTACCACGTCTCAATCTGTTTATGGATATTTGCAAGAAGCGTTTCTCTGTACTTGATCATGAAGTATCGCCTCCCTGTGTTGGGATGGCGCAAGCAGTCGGATCGCCTGCGCCGATTTGATCAAAACGTCTACGATTTGGTATGGTACATGTAGCAGGGAGGAGGAAAGGCTTATTGTTGTAGGGAAAATCCTTCTTCAATCAGATACTGCTCCGCTTCTAGGTACGATTCAAAGGAAGCTTCCAGATTCATTCCGTGGTATACGTTCCACAGCGCGTCTTCCTGTTGCAACAAGAGCGTGCGGTTTTGCTTGTCAACCCATGTTTGCTCCAATTGTTCAGCTGAACTGGTAGCTTTTGGAGCTGGTTCACGTTTCACAGAGAGGGATTGGATTGAAGCCTCCACTACCTTGCGCAGCTCGTCCGCCGAGAAATCACGGATGTTGACATAGCCCTTGTCGTCTTTTTGGTAGCCCTTCAAAAACGCGGCAAACACAAACCCGTTGCCGTTCGGATGCAGATGATAGACCACCGTCTTTTTGTCATGAAGGCTTTCCTCATAATGAAAATTAACCCGTTTCAGGGAGACGTCATTCCGAGTCAGTTGTGGAAAAGATTCAATAATCGCTAGTTTTTCTTCAAAAGTAAGCATGGATTCCTCCGGTGAGATGGATTTGTTTGTCGATTATATCATAGCGGGACATAGAACGAAAAAAGGAGAAGGGAAAAATGAACGGAAAAAATCGAAAAGATATCGCAGCGGGGCTTGAAGTCGAGATTGTATTGAAGCAGGACCAACGCACAGGCAAGCGCACCCGCGGGATCGTTAAGGATATCTTGACGAACTCCAGTACTCATCCACATGGAATCAAGGTTCGTTTGACGGATGGACAGGTTGGGAGAGTGCAAGAGATCATCCGAAAAGGGGAATAAAATCTTCTTCAGAAAAAACGGACAGGCCACAGGGGCAACTGTCCGTTTTGCTTTTTATGAACGGTTCCGGTTTTGCAAATGCTCAATAGCTGGTACGGCGAAGCAAGCCAGATTCGACGGAAGGGCATCGAACGAAAACCAGCGCATGTCTCCAATCGCCCCGCCTTCCTCTAAATTGCGTGCTTCTCCACTCAGGATCGTGACCTCGTAAATGACTGAAACCCAATGCTCGGCACTTTCCGGGCGGATGGTTTCTGCGGTACAAAGCAGAGCCTTTACCTCGACATCGAGATTGACTTCTTCTTTGATTTCCCGGATGACACTCGTCTCTAGCTGTTCATAGGGATCAACTTTTCCCCCGGGAATACTCCACGTATTCTTTTCTGGATCTCTGTTTCGTAAAACCAGCAAAATCTCATTCTTGTCGTTTAGGATGACAGCTCCTACTCCCAATCTTGGTATAGCGATAGTCGTCGACATGGTTTCTCCTTTAATTAGGCTGATTCATTTCTTTCATTATAGCAAGGCCCAATCGCAAGCAGAACAAAACAAGAAACCGCCTGAATAGACGGTTTCGAGAAATTCAGCAAAATATTAGCGGTAAGTATCATGGGTAGGGGCGAAGACATCTTCCGTAGATTCCCGCACCAAAATAAATGGCTCAATATTTCCCAATCCATGCAAGCAAGTATTGTGATGGGCGATGATTTGTTCCGCTGACAATACCTTATTGTCCGATGTAGAATGCCCGTCTTTGACGAGCGTTACATCATAGCCGAGTGTCGTCGCTTTTCGGCAGGCGCTGTCAATACAATACTCGGTTTTGCACCCCATGATGACAAGATGATTAATCCCGAGTGCTTGTAGCTTTTCGTGCAGGTCTGTTCCGTGAAACGAGTCTGTCGCTAGTTTTTGAATCACTGTTTCTGATGGCAGAGGTGCGATCTCAGGGTGGATGGCAAAGTCGTCTGAACCGACTCCTCCGACATCCGCATCCTGAACGTACAGCACAGGAATATCCTTGCTATAGGCATCCTCTCTTACTTTTTTCAATGTTTGGACAAGTGTAGCCGGCTGAAAAACAGGACCAAATTGCCCTTCGATAATACCAACCTGCGCATCAATAATCAGTAGAGCTGTTTTTCGAATCAATCCATTTCCTCCTAGGTGAAAGGGGGTTAGTGTTTGCGTTCCCCTTTTTGGTTATTTCGTACACGCACAGCTTTATAAGAACGTTGATTTCTGTCCTTTTTCATAACTGACCACTCCTTTCATCGTAGAAGAGTAATGAAACTATTCTGGATAATTGTACCACAAAAAAACTCATTCCTATTGCAAGGAACGAGTCTTTTTCAATTGCGAACGTCTTATGATTCATTTTCCTTTTTCGGTACAAACTGAAAGATATCATGTGATTCGAAGGAGTCGATCAAACGGGACAGCCACAAATAATACTCCAACCCATTTTCAATGCGCTTGATACTGAGCTCCACACGCTCGCTGACTTCTTCCGAAAGCTCTTCTGATTGCTGAAGAGCGCGAAGCTCCAGGAGCGACTTTTTCAAGGCGTGTACATTATGTTCGCAGGCGTGTCGCCACTTCACAGAAAAGAGGTCGATGAAATTCTGGTACCAGTCCAGATTGACCTCGTAATGATCTTTCCGCGTCCCTTTTTTCCATATCTTTTCTACCATATTTAATTCCATCAATGTGCGGACGCCGGTGCTCATGCTGGTTTTGCTCATGCCCAGTGCTTCGCCCATCTCATCGAGTGTCATTGACTTGTCCTGAAAGAGCAATGTGCCATACAGCAATCCCGTTGACATGGTGATTCCATACAGATCCATGTTGCGAGCGAGCGTTTCAATCACGCGTTCCTGAGCTTTTTCGAGGATTTTTTCCTGATTGGTATCCATTTTGAAAAAAGCAGCTCCTCTAGTCTTAGTAACCTGACTAGAATTGTACGTCTCCAAAAGAAAAAAGTAAATGGAGATGTTGTACAGTATATACGTGATAAACTGAGAATACAGGAAGTAAAGTACGTAAAGTTTTTTCTGAACGCTGAAAATGACGGATTATCATGCCTCACCCAGTTTGAGGTAAAAAAATTGGCTGGTTACAATTGTAAGGGTAAAGAACAGTCCGGATGCCGGGCGTAATAGTTGGAGGTGACCATATGCCCAAGATCAAAGTAGAGAATTTGACCAAAATCTTTGGACGCCAACCCCAACGCGCATTGTCCCAGGTGAAGCAGGGGAAGACCAAGCAAGAAATCTTGAAGGAAACGGGTCTTACCCTTGGGGTGAATCAAGCGAGTTTTGAGGTGCATGCAGGCGAAATTTTCGTCATCATGGGGCTTTCGGGAAGCGGGAAGTCGACCTTGGTTCGATTGTTGAACCGGTTGATTGAACCAACAGAAGGCAAAATCCTGATTGACGGTACGGATATCGTCAGTATGAACACCGAGCAGTTACAGGACGTAAGAAGAAAGAAGCTGGGCATGGTATTTCAAAAGTTCGCCTTGTTCCCGCACAGGACAGTACTTGAAAATGCGGAGTACGGCCTGGAGATTCAAGGAATGCCAAAAGCCGAGCGTGAGGCAAAAGCGAAAAAGTCACTCGCACTCGTCGGGCTCGGCGGTTGGGAAGCAAGCTACCCGGATCAGCTGAGTGGCGGGATGCAGCAGCGTGTGGGGCTCGCTCGTGCACTCGCGAATGAACCTGATGTGCTGTTGATGGATGAGGCGTTCAGTGCCTTGGACCCGTTAATTCGCAAGGACATGCAGGATGAGCTGTTGGAACTGCAGAGCACCATGCAGAAGACCATTATTTTCATTACGCATGATCTGGACGAAGCATTGAAGATCGGGGATCGAATCGCTCTGATGAAAGACGGTGCGATCGTGCAGATCGGCTCGCCGGAAGAAATCATGACCAATCCGGCAAACGAATACGTAGAACGCTTCGTAGAGGATGTGGATCGTTCCAAGGTGTTGTCCGCTGAAAAAGTCATGAAGCGAGCGGAGACGATCACACTGGACAGAGGGCCTCGCGTCGCACTGCAAATGATGCGTGAGCGCGGTGTATCAAGTCTGTACGTAGTGGATAAACGAAAAACATTGCTGGGTGTGCTAACGGCAGACGCGGTAAACGGAGCCAAGGAAGCAGGACAGTCGCTGGAATCCGTGCTGCGGACAGAGGTACCGACTGTCGGACCGCAGACACTGCTCAATGAGATGTTTGACCTTGTTGCGTTTTCAGATATTCCTGTGGCGGTTACCGGGGAACAAAATCGTCTATTGGGCGTGATTGTAAAAGGTGCCGTCCTGGGTGGATTGGCTGGAAAAGTAAATCAACAAGTTCCAGAGGCAACGAATGAAGAGGGGCAGGTGAATCCATCATGAGTCAAAACCAACTATTTCCAAAGCTGCCGCTCGACAGTTGGGTAGAGGCAATTGTAGATGGACTGGAAGAGAATTTGGGCTTCTTGTTCGACTTCATATCAGCTGGAATCGGTGGAACCGTTGACTTGTTTTCATGGATTCTAACAGGAATCCCGTTTTGGGTCTTGATCATTTTGTTTACGCTGCTGGCGTATCGCGCTGGCAAAGTGGCAATTGCTCTTTTTACCTTCATTGGACTTCTTCTGATTCAGAATTTGGGTTATTGGGAGCACTCAATGGAAACACTTGCGCTGGTATTGACGGCAGGGTTGATCTCGGTGATTATCGGGATTCCGGTCGGTGTCTGGTGCGCGAAGAATGATTCTGTGCAAAAGGTCGTCACACCGCTGCTTGATTTCATGCAGACGATGCCGGCGTTTGTGTACTTGATTCCTGCCATCTTTTTCTTCGGACTCGGTAAAGTACCGGGGGTTATCGCTTCTGTCATTTTTGCGATGCCACCGACAATCCGTCTGACCAACCTGGGAATTCGTCAAGTTCCTGCCGATCTGATCGAGGCTTCTGAAGCGTTCGGTTCTACCTACTGGCAAAAGCTGACGAAGGTACAACTGCCGATTGCCAAGACGACAATGATGGCCGGGATTAACCAGAGCATTATGCTCGCGCTGTCCATGGTCGTGATTGCCTCCATGATTGGGGCGAAAGGCTTGGGGGCGGACGTGTATCGTGCCGTAACGCAGATCAAGATCGGTGAAGGTTTTGAGGCGGGGCTGGCCATCGTTATTTTGGCGATTCTGCTGGATCGACTCACGCAAAGTGTTGGAAAGAGAAAAAACGCGTAGGAGGGGTTTTCATGAAAATGAAAAAAGGTGCCTTGAAAGGGCTGGCAGTCGCACTCGGACTCAGTATGGTGATGGCAGGATGTTCAAACGCGGGAACACCGCAGGGAAATCAGCCTGCCGAGGGCAATACGGGTACGTCTGCACCAAATAGCGTTGGAGCACAAGTGAATCATAAAATTATCGGAATCGATCCTGGCGCTGGTCTGATGAAAGCGACGGAAAAAGCCATGAAAGACTACGATCTGAAAGATTGGGAACTGGTGGAGGGTTCCAGCGCAGCGATGACGGCAGCTCTGACACAAGCCTACAAAGACAAAAAGCCAATTATTGTAACTGGTTGGACACCGCACTGGATGTTCTCTAAGTTCGAAATGAAATACCTCGACGACCCGAAAGGCGTCTTCGGGAAGGATGAACAAATTCATACCATCGTGCGCAAAGGACTGAAAGAGGAACACCCAAGCGCGTATGCGTTCCTCGACAAGTTTTCATGGACACCTGCGGACATGGAAAAAGTGATGCTCGATATTGAGAGCGGCAAAAAGCCGGAAGAGGCAGCAGCCGAATGGGTGAAAAATAATGAGGCTACCGTCAACAAGTGGGTAGAAGGCATCCAGCCAGCAGAAGGCAAAAAATTGACGCTCGCCTATGTCGCGTGGGATTCTGAGATCGCCAGTACGAATGTGGTGAAGACGGTCCTGGAGCAAAAGTTGAAATACAAGGTGGAAATGAGCCAAGTAGAAGCTGGACCAATGTGGGTCGGTGTATCGAACGGCGATGTGGATGGAATGGTAGCAGCTTGGCTGCCAACGACGCACGCAGACTACATGGAAAAGCTGGGGAAAGACGTAGAGGACCTCGGTCCGAACCTGCAAGGAACCAAGTTGGGATTGGCTGTTCCAACCTACATGGAGATCAATTCCATTGAAGATTTGAAGAAGTAACAGACTCAATATAGTAGGCACCGCTCACGATGGGGCGGTGCCTTTTGCGTTCTGTTACGGTATTGGGTTGCTTTCCATGACAGCGGGCCAAGCGTGCTGATTGTCTAGCGTTGCAGGCTCCGGTGCAAATATCCGCAAAACGAGATTGAACTCTCCTTCCGGGAGAGGGAGCCAGTTGCCTTCCTTGCCTTTGGGCGGTTGCTGTTGCAAATACAGGTCAAGGGAACCATCCGGATTGTACGCAAGCGTTCCTGTATTGCTGCGAACCGATGCGCGATCAGCCGCTGTTTTGGCTAAAAACAACTGGTTGTCATAGACGTTGATCGACCAGAAAGCAGACGTCTTGGGAAGCTGTTCCTTTGTAAAATGCAACGTGTAGCTTTTGGCTCCCGTAAGTGGTTTTCCGGAGCCATCTGTCAATGCGCGATAATAAGCTTCCTCGCTCGGCACATTGGCCCCTATGCCGGAATAGGCGATAAAAGAACGAGCGAGAAACTGGTTTCCATATGTGCCGATGGGGGAAAAGGAGCCCCATCCATTACGGAAGGTGGCGTAACCGGGAAAGCCATTTTGTACAATAGACGGTGTATCCCGCAAGGCACGCTGTAGGCCGGCAAGTTTGGCTGGACCGAGTGCGGAAGGATCAAAGCCTTTTTGGACATCGATCCCGACTTGAGCAAATTGATCGAGCAAGACGCGATCACATTCGGGCGGAGGATTGCTCTGGATCCATTTCGTCATGACTTGAAAAAAGGAAAGGGACGACAGCACATCTGGGGGAAGCGTTTCGGGAACATGTGCCGTTTGCAATTTTGGGTGGACTGGGGCAATCGCAATTTGTTTTTCGAACGAGACAGCCTGCGGCAAATCAGCTTCACCCTTTACCTCGACACGACCAATGAGCCAGACGGTATTCGTAGGGGCGTAGATCACAGGTATATGGGCAGGGGTAGGCCCTTTCCATTGTGGGCTTGCAATGATATATTGCCCGGCCTGCTGCTTGGTGGAACGATTGGAGACATTGCGAAACGTATTCGTGTACGCATCCAGCATTTGCACGGTGTAGTAGCGGTTTTGCGGATTGGCAGGGACAGTCAAACGGACGGGCGTCTCCGACAAATCCAGCCACGCGCTCATATACAATGTATCGGAGTTCGGCGTCACAATATCCCGATAAGCTGGGGAAGCGAGTGTGTCCGCATAGTAAAACTGGTTGATCGGAGCACGACTTTTAACCATGGCTTCCATCGTTTTGGCGGACATCACTAATGGATAGCCGTAGATGTATGCTTGAATGCCAAGCGAATAGGCTAGCCTTTCCTGCGATTGAAGAAACGACTTCGATTGGAGGAGAGGTGACTGTTGAACAGATGGAGGGTTTGCTGTCTCTTTTGCATAGGACAGGCCGGACAGGTGAAGCATCATACAAAGCAGGGAAAGCATCAGTGTCAGGCGCTTTTTCAATAATGGAAGCATAAAGCCCTCCTCATTACCAGAAATGGGGTTCGCACTGGTAGTTTTCTTCATAGGAAAGGGGCTTTATGCAAGTTGGACTGGAATATTTGTTCTTAATGCGGCTCCACAGAAATTTCAGGCGCCCGCCACTCTGGGCAGGTCGCATACAATTTTGACGCTCCCTGTAGTAATTCCCTATCACGCCATCGCTTTCCCACACACTGTATGCCAATAGGAAGACCTTGCTCATCAAAACCAATTGGCATCGTCACGATCGGACTTCCAGTGACATTAAACAGATTCGTATAAAAAGTCGTAGCGACCCAGTAGTTTTGCGGGTTCTCGTCTACGTACAGCGGTTTGTTGTAAAGCGGCTTGTAGCCCCACATTTTCGATTTTGCCATATGTGGGAAAGCTGTCGTGCAGCTGACCGGACACAAGAACAAGTCACAGTCGGCCATAAATTGCTCGAAGCTGCGAATGAGCTGCTCCCGAATGGTTAAGACACGCATGTAGTTTTTGAACGTCAGCGGGATGAGCATGGTAGCCGTGGGAACCTGGCGATAGATCGGCATGGTGAGGAGATGAGCCAATCCTCTCATAAGGGTAGGCGTCGTGGAGTTTAACTCCGCGTCGATGATTTTTCCCCATGTTTCCCAAGCTTTGCGTACATCCAAAGGTGGTACCGTGACTTGTTCTACGCGCATGCCTTGTTGCTCCAGTACTTTGACAAAGCGACGCAACTGAGCGCGAATGGCTCGACTCGTCGGGTAGCCGGGCAGCTCCTCCATCCAGCGAATGTGCAGGGGCTGTTCCTTGAGGGAAGGGGGCAAGACTTGTGGTCCATGAGGCAAGCCAGCGTTGCCGTTTCCACCACTCATGATGGAAAACGCCACTTCCAAGTCTTCGATCGAACGGGCTACAGGGCCATAGCAGGCCAAGTGTCGGGACGAGGTATAATCAGACATTCCCTCAAAGCCGGGCATGTGTCCTGTTGCCGGAACGGCTCCTTCTGTTGGCTTCAAGCTAAACACACCACAATAATGAGCGGGAACGCGCAACGATCCCCCGATGTCACTCCCGATATCCAAATAAGAAAGTCCTGCGGCAACTGCGGCTGCCGAGCCTCCGCTGCTCCCTCCCGAAGTCCTCTCCGTATTCCACGGATTATTTGTCCTGCCGTAAATATCGTTGTCTGTTTGGAGATCCATGAGCAGGGTAGAAACATTCGTTTTGCCAATCAAAACGGCTCCTGCCTGCTTCAGTCTGCGGACGATGGCTGCGTCATGCTGCGGAATGTAGCCTTTTAGTGGGGGGAAGCCAGAAGTAGTGGGGAGTCCGGCTGTGGCAAAGGAATCCTTGATTGTGATCGGCACCCCGTGAAGGGGCCCCCGAATGTTGCCTTCCGCCATTTCTTTGTCCGCTTGCTTCGCAGATTCGAGAGCAGCCTGCTCGTCATAAGCGACGATAGCGTTTATTTTGCCATTAAGCGAGCCGATTCTTGTAAAGGTATGCCGGGTAACTTCCTCGGCGCTTATTTTCCGCTCGCGAATCCAAGTGCCCATCTCCGTTGCTGTCAAATAGGTCAGTTCTTTCATTCGATTCACTCCTTTTCACACGTCCAGCGTACGACAGGAAAACGAGGAAAACTTGATCGAAAATGCGAATCGCTACTGACTATTCTCGTGCAAGAACGGGTATATAAATGAAACAAAGCGAATCAGGATGGTTATTCCCGAGAAAGCGATGATCATAATATTCAAAATCGTATCGGGCATAAAGCTGATCGGATGCGGATGCGTGTGTCATCCAGCTCCCGTATATATACTGATACGTCAGCTTGAGATTTTGCACCGATCCTCTGTGAGGGAAGACAAGATAACCAGATGCAGGCAGAGTGAGCGATTCCAATCCGTCTGAGCCAACATGCTCCGTACTGTTTATGCCAGCAAAATAGGCGAAGTTCAACGAAAGCCCGAAAGCGTCCGGGTAGCGAATAACCCCATAACGCTTCTGGTTTTTCTGCATGGCGATTTTCTGTCCCAGTCGGTTCCAGCAATGGACAATATCTGTGGTCGAACGGGTAGCCGAGGAGCAGCCTATCAGGGTCAATTCTTCGTGGGCAGGGACATAGACGGGCTCAATCGATTGCAGCTGAATATTTTCCAAATATGATAGCTCAATACGCTCCAGCATGGTGTACCGCGGCATTTTTCCAGATCGACGGAGGGCAGAAGGAGGCAGACCAAAGCGTTTGGTAAAAGCACGAGTAAAGGCTTCGTGGGAATCAAAGCCATATGTAAAGGCGACCTCCGTTACGCTCTTTTGTTCCAGTAACAGCGTTTTGGCAGCCTCAGTCAAGCGTCTCTTCGAAATGTATTGGCCCACAGTTTCTCCTGTCACGTGAAAAAACAAGCGTTGAAAATGATACTTGGAATAACCAGCGGCTGATGCCACTTCATCAAGAGTGACTTTTTCCGTTAACTGCTTTTCGATAAAAGAGAGGGCATAAGTTATTTGCTCCATATAGTTCATGGCATCACCTGAAAAAGGAAATAAGATTTTTTTAAGGATACCATACGCTTTGGGATGTATTTTTGTAAAAAAGCCAGAATGTCAAAGAATAGGGAGAGAATACAATGAAATAGGACAACATTTCTGGAGGTAGCCGTGGAGCAGCATTTGGATCTTTTTTTAATGAAATATGGATATGTCGGCATCTTTTTTTCGCTCACACTCGGTGTTGTAGGGCTCCCCATACCCGATGAGGTACTCATGACGTACGCTGGCTATGCAGTTTCCCGCGGTGTTTTGCACATGCCATTGACGGTGCTGAGTGCCTTTTTGGGAGCGGCAGTAGGGATTACGATCAGCTATACCATCGCGTGGAAGTGGGGGCTGCCTTTGCTTATGAAGGTTGGACCGTATTTGCATATTACGCCGAAAAGAATAGAGTCGACCCAAAAGCTGTTTGCCAAGTACGGTCCATACTTGTTGCTCATCGGCTATTTTTTGCCTGGTGTCCGCCATATTACCGCCTATTTGGCAGGAGTCTCTACGATGGGGTTTCGACGATTCGCTTTATTTGCTTACGCTGGTGCATTTCTTTGGAGTGTCACTTTTTTACTGCTGGGACGGGCGCTTGAGAAAGAGTGGCTCAAGGTCGTCGTTTATATACGTCATTATGGCATCACATTTTTGCTAATCGGTTCGGCGATTGGAATGATGGTTTATATTTGGATGAGGTACAGGCGAGACACTAAAGCATAGGAACAGGCATTAGTTCCTGCTGATTGCCATGCTGTCTTTAACCAAGCGGACAAATTCGAGCTGTTCCTCTCCAGTGGCTGTGGCTTCCGCCAGTTTGAGAACATCGGCAAGGGAGCTTCTTTCGGCATGCGGACTCTTCCGCAATATTTCCCCGTATTCTGCTACAGCAGCAAGGAACGTCACCTCAGGAGACAAGACATTTTGCACCTTTACGGGTTCGGAGATTTCCTCTACTTTTTGGGAAGAGGCATTATGATAGCGCACGCGAACCGTCCCGAGATCTGTATGGGCAGGGGAAGCAAGCTTCACTTCATAAAGAGCGGTCACACTATGGCCTGCGCCGATCTCGCCTGCATCTGTCTTGTCGTTGCGAAAATCTTTGTCGCGGACATCGCGGTTCTCATAACCGATCAAGCGATACGAATCTACCTTCTTAGGATCGAATTCTACTTGGATTTTTACGTCACGAGCGATCGTTTGGAGGGTGCTCGTCAATGATTCCGTAAAAATGCGGCGCGCCTCGGAGAACGTATCGATGTAGGCGTAGTTGCCCTCTCCTTTGTTCGCTAGCTGCTCCATCAGGACATCGTTGTAATTCCCCATGCCAAAGCCAAAGGTGCTCAAGTAAATGTCTTTTCGCGCATAGTCCTCGATTGATCGCAAAATGCCCTCGGCTCCTGTTTCGCCTACATTGGCTACTCCGTCGGAGCATAAAATCACCCTGTTAATGGTAGTAGGCTTGAAGGAACGGGCCGCCATTTCATAACCGAGCACCAGCCCCTCTTCTGCATTGGTGGAGCCTTCGGGCTGCAGATTTTCGATGGCTGATAAAATCGCCTGTTTGTCTTCGGTAGAGGTTGGGGGCAAAAGAACGCGTCCCTCTGATCCATAGACGACGATCCCTACTGAATCTGTAGGTTGGAGTTGATCAACGAGAACATGTAAGCTTTTTTTCACCAGCTCTAATCGGTTTTCGCGATTCATCGAGCCAGATACGTCAATGACAAAGACGAGATGAGCGGGTTTGCGCTCTTCTGCGCGTAATTCCTTTCCTTTGATCCCGATTCGGACTACTTGAAGATTTGTTTGAAAAGGAGAGGGGCCACTTTCGGCCTGGATCGCAAATGTCTGATCGGTTGGCGCAGGATACGATGTGGGGAAGAAGTTGATGAATTCCTCCACCCGAATGGCTTCTGCTGGCGGGAGATTCCCGTCTTTAATAAAATTGCGCATTATGGTGTAAGAGGCAGTGTCCACATCAGCGGCAAAAGTGGACAGACGGTCTTTCGCTGTAGAAACAAATTGGTTGGTGCCGTAATCTTTGAAGTACATGTCATTGGGGAGGGGATTGACCGATTTTTTCAGCGCATAATCAGCTAGTTGGCTGGGAGGACTTGGACTGGAGGCTACTTGATTGCTTTGACCTTGCTCTGCTGCTGGTTTATTTTCGCTTTCGCTTCTTGATACGAACTGTACGCTTGAGCTGCATCCGATCAGGGATGCAACCAATATGGTAATGCCACTGGTTTTCACGATTTTTCTCATCTTTTGTTATTCCCCCTTTGCCTATGTGACGTGGTAAAAAAAGGAATGTTACATAAAGAGTAGAAGTAGGTTTGTCCGCAGCAAGAGCTTCACTCGCAACGACAGCCGGGGTAGCTGTGCTTCGAGTGGCGTCATGATATATGTTTGGTTTACTCGGCAATCTTCACTAAAGTGAGGAAGCTGGTTACCGTCGTCGTTCCGTCTGCGAAGCTTTGCAAGAACTGGTCTGCGATACCTCCCGTGCGGAATATGTCTACGATGTCACCTGCTGCTAATCGGGTGAAAGAGGTAACCATGCCGAATGCATTTCCATCCGCTGCACTATCTGCACTGCTTGAAGTTCCGGCAGAGCCCGTTATATTGGCGCCATTCCTTCTGATAATGAAAGACACTTCACTCGCTTGGGCAGTAGTTACGCGATAGCTGATGAGATAGATGCCGCTTGCAGGTACGGTCACTTGCCCGCCAGCGAGTAAAAAGCCAAGGGAATTGTCTGCATTCGCCACATTTAGCGGGACGATCGTATTGGGAGAAATATCGATAGCGGAGGATAGCCAGAAGTTACCGAAAACACTGGAAATAGTACCTGTTGCGCCTGTTACACCCGTGGCTCCTGTAGTACCTGTTACGCCAGTTGCCCCAGTTGCCCCCGTAACACCAGTGCCTCCAGCTCCGGTCGCTCCAGTTGCCCCGGTCGCCCCGGTCGCCCCAGTCAAGCCGACTCCTGTCGCACCCGTTATTCCTACTCCAGTAGCGCCAGTAGGACCCGTTGCCCCTGTCAGACTCGCAATAAACGATGCGGATAATACGGAATTCAGCTTGCTGTTCAGCAGAATGTCTTTCTTTGTGATCTCTCTAAGCGTATTTACTACGCTAGAATTCACGTTTAGCAAATCACTAATGGTTGCAGGGGGACCTGTTAATCCAGGAAGCGTGCCAAGGACATAGTGAAGCTTCTCCGCCTCTGCGTTAATGATATGGCTTAAACCAAGTTCCTCCAAAGCGAAGGATGCGAGTAGCAAGTTTACGACTTGGTTTTGAGTAATGGTCAACAGCGGCGCAATGTTGGGGATATTTGCTTGTGACAAATAAAACGTCCTCCTTTATTTATGTCGTTTCATCCTATTCCGATATCATACATAAGGGAATTCGTCGGTTTATGTTTTTATTCGGGCACGGCTTACCATGTGATGCCTTCTTTCTTGCCCGTTATTCAATCTTCTTGTAATATTAGGAAATATTTGTGGTGTGACGGTCGCTCTAGTCAATGGAAATCAATCATGGAAAGAGGTAGATTACTGCAAAAATCAATCAAACAAGAGAGGTTATGAAATGAATCTAGGAATTCAAGTGACGCAAAATCAACTGATGGATGTGCTGCTAAACGTTGCAGTAGCTCGTCCAGTATTTATTTGGGGCGCACCGGGAATCGGCAAATCGTCTCTCGTCGAGGCATTTGCCGAGCAGGTGGGCCTGCCTTGCGTATCGTTATTGGGTAGTCAGCTGGCACCGGAGGATATTATCGGTGTCCCACAGATCGTAGATGGGAAAAGCAGATTTTGCCCACCTGCGCAAATTGCGCGAGAAGAACCGTACTGCTTGTTTCTTGACGAATTGAATGCATGCTCGCAAGAAGTGCAAAAGGCGTTTTACAGTTTGATTCATGAGCGGAGAATCGGGGATTACCATCTGCCAGAAGGGTCCATTGTGATTGGAGCAGGAAACCGCGCGCAGGATAGCGCGATTGTCAAACCGATGTCGTCTGCTCTGATCAACCGGATGTTCCATGTCCAATTGCTAGTTTCGTATGAACAATGGATGAATTGGGCGTACAGCAACGGAATCCATTCCTACGTGCTGCAATTTTTGGAGGTGCGCCCGGACTATTTGTGGTCGCAGCCACCGAAGAGTGAGGAACCGTTTTCTACTCCGCGTTCCTGGCACATGCTCTCGGATGCCCTGAACGAATTCGGTGAGAACTTGACGACGGAGATGGTGGGGGTACTGGCCTACGGATGCTTGACGCCTCAGCATGCGGCTCAATTTCGGGCTTTTCACAAGAACATTCAAGGCAAATACCAGCTCAACCGTATTTTGGAGGGAGAGGCTTCTTTCCCGACAGCTCCAGAGGATCGAGACGTACTGTATTTTCTGGCCGATTCTTTCCGTTCGCAGATCAAAAAAGAACTGCCAGCGGATAAAGCCTCCGTGGGGGAGCAGCATAAACGGTTTGCCCACCGAGCGAAGGCTCTCTTGAAGGAGCTGGCTTCTATCTCACTGGAAATGGCGCAGATGGTAGTGGCGCGGCACGAGGATGGCGACGGATTGCCAGACTGGTTTGTTGTGGAGGTCATTCGTGATTTACCGCGATTGGCGATGGACAGGAAGGGCAAATAGCAATGGCCAGAGGAGTTCAAACCGACCCGTCGACGCAAAACTACGAGCAGGCCGTCCATTTTTTGAGTCATCACCCGATGTTTGGTCCACTGTCATCGCGAGCGCACTTTATCCGTTCCGAGCGAAGTATTTGTCCGGATAACGGTTGGGTAGTCGTGACCCGGGAAGGCAGCTTGTACGCGCATCCGAAGCGCAGAGGGGAAGTCGGGGAATGGATTTATGTTCTCGCACACGCGCTCTTGCATTTGGGCTTCGGCCATTTTGTGGAAAAAGAGCAGCCGATATTGTGGAACATCGCATGCGATTGTTATATTACGCGCTTCTTGAGAGATATGAAGCTGGGGAAGCCTCCTGCTGAAATGGCCTTTGAGCTAGATAAATCGGGAAAGAGCGAAGAAGAGCTGTATGACTGGTTCGTGGAGCATGGGGTGCCGGAGCATTTGAAGCTGTTTGGAACGGGCGGGGAAAAACAGGCAGATATGCTTTTCTCGGATAAATACGTCAGGTACACCTACAATCGGGATGTGAAGTGGGAGCGTCTCTTGGGGATCGGGCTGGCACAAGCGGTGCAAAGTGCTGTCAGCGTAGCGGGCGGTTATTCCGATGCTCTCGGGAATGAAGAGAACCAGCTGTCCGAAGCACAAAAGGCCAAGCGCTGGTTCATTAATCATTTTCCATTACTGGCTTCCTTAGCGAGTCATTTCACGATTATCGAGGATTCACAGCTCTGTCAGCGGCTGCAAATCTCGGTGGCAGCCATTGATGTAACAGCCAACGAAATCTTCATCAATCCTGCGGCGGGCTTGGATGAAGAGGAATGCAAATTCGTAATGGCACACGAGCTGTTGCACGCAGGGCTTCGCCACCATGAGCGTTGCCAAGGCCGAGACCCGTATTACTGGAATGTCAGCTGTGATTACGTGATTAATCAATGGCTGATGGAGATCGGTATCGGACGTTTTCCGCAAATTGGCGGACTTTACGACCCAGACCTGAAGGGACTGTCGGCGGAGGCGATTTATGATCGAATCGTGACGGACATGCGTACGTATCGCAAGCTGTACACCTTACGTGGAGTCGGCATGGGCGATATTCTGGATGGCGATGATCCGCGTTTTTGGGAAAAGGGTCCGGGAACGACGCTGGATGACTTTTATCGCAATGCGATGTCGCAAGGTTTGATCTATCACCAGGAGAGGGGACGAGGGCTTTTGCCTGCGGGTTTGGTAGAAGAGATTCGCGCCTTGGGGCAACCGCCGATCCCATGGGATGTTCAGCTTGCCCGTTGGTTCGACGAGCATTTTCCCCCATTGGAAAAGAGTCGCACGTATGCAAGGGCAAGCCGCAGACAGTCCTCAACACCCGATATTGCCCGTCCTGCCTGGAGCTTTCGGGAAACGGATCGGCTGGCACGTACATTTGGCGTCGTGATTGATACATCCGGCTCGATGGATACCAAGCTGCTCGGCAAAGCATTGGGGGCGATTGCGAGCTACAGTGAAGCCCGAGATGTTCCGTATGCGCGCGTGGTCTTTTGTGATGCGCAGGCGTATGATGCGGGCTACCTTTCTCCCGAGGACATTGCAGGTCGCGTCAAAGTAAAAGGACGCGGGGGAACGATCCTGCAGCCGGGCATTGACATGCTGGAGAAAGCAACCGATTTTCCAAAGGACGGACCGATTTTGATCATTACCGATGGGGAATGTGATCGGATCAAAGTAACTCGTAGTCATGCCATCATGCTGCCGAAGGGGAGTAATCTGCCATTCGTAGCGCGAGGACCAGTATTTCGAATGGAATAGCCGTGTTTAGGCTCCGTATCGATGCGGAGCCTTCTTCATGATCTTTTTACAATGAAAGGGTAGGAAAAGCGATAAAATAGCTTATATGATGAAGCGGAGAGGTGTACAGCTTAGTGAACAATAATCTCCGAGAAGAAACAGGACACCAAAAAAGTAGATGGGAGTCAGTGTTTGAAGTTTTGCTCGTTTCTGCCAAGCTGGGTGTTACTTCATTCGGCGGTCCCATCGCGCATCTCGGTTATTTTCACAACGAATACATTCGACGTAGAAAATGGCTGGATGAGCAAAGCTACGCAGACTTGGTTGCGCTTTGTCAGTTCCTCCCCGGTCCCGCAAGCAGTCAGGTAGGGATCGGTATTGGAATCATGCGAGCCGGATTGTTGGGAGGGGTTGCTGCATGGATCGGCTTCACTCTGCCTTCGGTATTGGCGCTCCTGATATTTGCGTTCACTTTACAAGGACTGGACAGTGGCAGTGCTTCTTGGATTCACGGTCTAAAATTAGTAGCTGTCGCGATTGTTGCTCATGCTGTATGGGGAATGGGACAAAAGCTGGCCCCGGATCGAGCACGGGTGACGATTGCGATTCTCGCGGCTGCCATCACGTTATTGTGGCATTCTGCATGGAGTCAGATCACAATTATGATTCTAGCGGGGATTACAGGATTGCTGTTCTTCCGGCAGCAAAAAGTTTCGGATTTCCCTGAATTTCGTGTGCCAATCAGTCGAGCACTAGCCATTATGTGCTGGATCACTTTCTTCGGACTTTTGCTTGTGCTGCCCATCCTCCGAGAGAGCACAGGCTTCTCCTTACTAGCACTGTTTGAGAGCTTTTACCGTGCAGGTTCTCTTGTTTTTGGCGGAGGTCATGTTGTATTGCCTTTGCTTGAGAGGGAAGTGATCCCGACAGGCTGGGTAACGCAAGAAGCTTTTCTGACGGGCTACGGCGCAACACAAGCAGTACCGGGGCCATTGTTTACGTTTGCCGCTTATTTGGGAGCGATGATTGCAGGAGGAATCGGTGCAGCAGTAGCTACGATTGCCATTTTTCTACCGGCCTTTTTACTCGTCATCGGCGCATTGCCGTTCTGGGATTCCTTGAGGAGAAATTCCAAAATCAAAGGAATGCTGGTAGGTGTGAATGCAGCAGTCGTCGGTATTTTACTCGCAGCCCTGTACGATCCGATTTGGACGAGTACGATCCTTGCTCCATTGGATTTTATCGCAGCGGCTATTTTGTTTATCATGCTGGAGCACTGGAAGCTGCCGCCATGGTTGGTTGTGGTTACGGGGGCTTTATACGGTCTATTGCTGTCATTATCATCCTAAGTTTTAAAAGGTCTCAAACGAACCAATAAAGCCGGTGTGAAGAAAAAGCACGGGGCTCGTAGACCTTGACAACGCCTGCCCAGTCGGAACTTCAAAAAGGGGACCCGCTTGTCGAACACTTCATCCTTGAGAAACTTCCGCCCGTAGGGTGGCTTTGGCTCGACGGTCCCCTTTTTGAAGTGGAGACGGCCAGTGAATCCCCCCTGCTGGGGTGTCAGAGTCGTAGAGACCTGTGCTTTTTCTTCTCCTCCACTATGTTGACTCAAACCAAAGAAAGTTTGCCAACTATGTATGTAACGCTTATAATACTGAATGAAAGTTCAGTATTGTAGGATGGGAAGTTGGTGGGAGCATTGAATAAAAAGAAGCAGCAAACGGAGCAGACCAAGAAAAAAATAGCGGATGCGGCCAGAATTTTATTTATGCAAAAAGGCTACAAGGCCACATCAATAGATGATATCGTGAAAGCTACTGGATACAGCGGCGGTAACATTTATTATCATTTCAAGAGCAAGGAAGGGCTGTTCTTGCATCTGATTGAAGCTTGGAATAGCGAATGGGAAGAGGAATGGCTAGCCAAGGAACATCTCTACACGACCTCGATCGATAAATTGTATGGAATGGCTGAACATTTTGCGACCGATTTCATGAACCATCCTCTGACCAAGGCTGCTGATGAATTTTTCGACATGTCGGAGAAGCCTTCCGATGTGGAGGAGCGTATCAACAAAATGATCAAAGGCTATATTGACTTTAATCAACAGTTGCTCCAGAAGGGGATCGATAACGGCGAATTTGAAATGACGAATGTAACCGGAGTCGCAATGATCCTGGACAGCCTGATGTTTGGTTTAAATCAACACTCGCGACGAATGGAACGCGAGGAAGCGCTGGCAACCTTTCGCTTAGCGATGGATGTGTTTTTATTTGGCATTGTCAAACCATCCCGCTAGCTTTTTTTACGTAATGATTTAGAATGGATATTCAGTGTTTTGGTAACGGATTGGAGGAATAGGAAGTGGCTTTATTATTAAAAAATCAGGGAGCCCTATTGATTCTGATGTTCAATATTTTCCTTGTCTTTACGGGGATCGGGCTTGTTATACCGATTATGCCGAAGTACATGGAGAGTTTGGGAATTACCGGGGGAACCATTGGTCTGTTAGTGGCAGCCTTTTCGCTGACGCAGCTTCTTTTTTCCCCTATTGCCGGGCGATGGGCTGATTCATTCGGAAGAAAAAAGATCATTGTGATTGGCTTGATCGTATTTGCTATCTCAGAAGGGCTGTTCGGTATAGCGAATTCTCCAGTCCTGCTGTTTGTTTCTAGGTTGTTAGGCGGCATCAGTGCCGCACTGATTATGCCAGCCGTAATGGCTTACTCGGCAGATATTACAACGAATGAAGAACGAGCGGCCGGGATGGGGTATATTACGGCAGCCATTACAACTGGTTTTATTATCGGTCCAGGCATTGGAGGATACATTGCTGAATTTGGTATTCGCGCACCTTTTTATACCGCAGGAATTGCGGGACTGATTGCTGCATGCATCACGTTGTTGATCCTAAAGGAATCGAAACCGACGGAAGAAGCATTGGCTGACTGGCATTCTAGCGAAAAACAACGAAGCAGTCTCCTTTCCCAGTTAATGCACTCGTATCGGGAGCCTTATTTTTTCAGTTTGATCATTGTGTTTGTCATGTCTTTCGGACTGGCTAATTTTGAAACGGTCTTTTCATTGTTTGTCGACCATAAGTTTGGATTTGAGCCAAAAGATATCGCGTTTATCATTACATTCGGGTCAATAGCAGGCGCAGTGGTCCAGCTTACTGCCTTTAGCTGGATCATGAATCGCTTTGGCGAGAAAAGGGTCATCTCAGTCTGTCTGCTCTTTGCTGGTTTGTTTATTGTGTTGACGCTATTTGTTCACGGATTTTGGATGATTTTTGCCGTTACCTTTATCGTATTTTTGGCGATCGATATTTTGCGTCCGGCCATCAGTACCCAAATGTCGATGCTCGCAAAGGATCAACAAGGATATGTTGCAGGTCTTAACTCAGCCTTCACGAGTCTTGGCAATATTGCAGGACCTATCGTAGCAGGATTTTTATTCGATATAGATATCAACTATCCGTATGCGCTAGCTTGTTTGATTTTGCTTATCTGTTTCGTCTTATCACTAGGAGTTAAAAACCGCAACCTGAAGGATGCCAATGCGACTTCCAGTCAAGCGTCCATTCATGGATGATGAAGTGAAGGGATACGATAGCTGAATAAAGCAGCGGCGAGTCTAAGATTTTATGTTCAGGTCTTAGCTCGCCGCTGTTCCATTATTTGGGCAAATAAAACTTTCATGATTACTTAATAGAGATGGGAATAGAAATTTACATCATTCATTTATAGTGAATACGGTAAGCCATACTTTAAGGAGTGAAGCAAATGATGAGAAACAAGGTAATGATAGCAACTGCTGCCCTTATGGTGTGTGTAGCACCAATTGCTTCTGCCGCTGGCAATCCGCACTGGTCAAAAAACTCTCCAAAAGAGTTCGATCTTCAAGCTCACCGCGGCGGAATCGGGCTCACGGTAGAGTCCACATTGGCGTCGTTCTCCCACGCCCTTGAATTAGGAGTGAGCACACTCGAGCTCGACGTGCAAATCACAGAAGACAAGCAGGCGGTTATTACGCATGACCGCAAGATTTCCGGTGCCAAGTGTCGAGATACTGGCCCACTTTTCGCTGGAGATCCTGAGTATCCGTACGTTGGCAAGTACATAAAGGACCTGACTGTCGACCAAGTTCGCACGCTGGACTGTGGTACACAGACATTGCCGCAATACCCAGGGCAGCGTCCAAGCCCAGGTGCTAAGATGCCGCTGTTGAGCGAAGTATTTGACCTCGTCAAGGACTACAAGGCTAACCATGTATGGATGAATATCGAAACGAAGGTAGAGGCGGGAGCACCGGAGCAAACCGCTCCGCGTGAAGATTTCGTGCAGATCGTCGCTCGTGAAGTGCGCGATGCCGGAATGCTTGATCGGGTATCGATCCAAAGCTTTGACTGGGGGGCGCTCATGCGCATGAAAGAGGTTGAGCCGCAATTGCCGATTGTCGCCCTAACGAACGGTGCGCAATTCTTGCAGCCAGGTCAACCAGGAGCTTCACCATGGTTGGGCGGAATTGACATTGACGACTTTGGAGGAGACCTCGTGGCGGCAGCACACTCATTTGGTGCAGACGCTATCTCTCCGGTGCATGGCTCTCCACAAAATGGCAAAGTCACCGACGAGAATTATGTGCCCTATGTCACGAAGAAAATGGTAGAGGACGCACACAAGGTTGGGATGAAGGTGATTCCGTGGACGGTCAACGACGCACCTACGATGAACAAGCTGATCGACGATGGCGTAGACGGGATCATTACGGATTACCCGGACCGTCTGCGTGAGGTCATGGAGCAGCGTGGTCTGAAGCAACCGAAGAGCTACAAGGCTCCTAAAAAAGAGAAGTAAAAAACAGACCAGTCCATTCGGGCTGGTCTTTTCTGGCATTCACGGGACATAGCCATATCCAGGATATTTGACAACGGGCCATTTATCCTTGCGTAAAGCATCTAATAGTTCAGGACCTACACACAGGTTGGAAGCGACGAGTTCATGCGGGGTAAGTGCCATCCATTGATTTAGCGACACGTCGACAAAGCGGTCGCTCTTGAACATTTCCAAAAACCACACCGTTTCCGTCCCGGTATTTTGAATATAATGCCCCGTCGCAAAAGGAACGTAACCGACATCACCTGCTTGGTAGTCAAAGGTTCGGGCGTTTCCATTTCCGGTGAAAACGGTCATGCGTGCTTGGCCTGAAATGTAGTATTGCCACTCGTCGTTATTGGGATGCCAATGCAGCTCTCTCATGGCACCGGGACGTAGTTCTACGAGTGCTGCCGCGATTGTTTTGGAGATCGGGAAGTTGCGGGAATCGACGATGCGCACACTGCCGCCAGGTGTAATCAGTGGTCGTTGCGCAAGTAAGCGATGGGTAAAGGGAAGGGGGACGGTTCCGTACGGGGATTCTACCTCATCTTCTTCTACGGGACTGGGAATCTCGTCCTGATAAATGTACACTTGCTCGCAAGGAATGTCGGCAAAGGCTGATTCAGGCACACCAAAATTTGCGGAAAGCACATCTGTTGGCGTATGAGCAAACCAATCGGAGAGCGATAGTGTATTCAGATCGGAAAAATGTCCATCGTCGAAAACGAGCAAAAATTCGCAGCCTTCCTCTAGTCCCTGAATCGAGTGGGGGATGCCAGGTGGGAAATACCACAGATCGCCTTTGCCGATATCTGCGATAAAATTTCGTCCGCGTTGGTCAACGGACGTAATTCGTGCACGACCAAGCAGCATGTAAGCCCATTCCGCCTGCTGATGCCAATGCAGCTCGCGAACCCCGCCTGGCGTCAGGCTCATGTTTACACCCGCAAGTGTAGTGGCGATTGGCAGCTCGCGAATGGTGACTTCCCGGGACCAACCGCCATGATTTAACGTCATGAAGGCATCTGAAAAGGAAAATTTCAGATTGGGCAGCAAGCCCGCATCTGTGACGGGAGGAACGAGCATATTCGGATTTTGCCGATCACGCATGACGTTCCGTGGGCCGAGATCGACCCATCCGGTCCCGTCTCTTCTCATCGGCTGAGGAATCTGATTCCCTTTGTCTGGTGGATTCATTTGGGGCAACCTCCTTCATCCTTGGACATGCATAGATTTGGTCGGACTTCATCCACTAACCATGACTATGCATCGGCTTGCCCGTTATGCAAACATCCAAGCCGTACTATCGTTTCTATGGGTGATTTTGTATAATTTTAGGAGTGATTGACAAATTGATAATAGTAGGATGGGTATAAGGATGACGAAAATTCCAGACGATCAATGGTTAGCACGATATGAACAAAAAGAACAGATGTTAGCACCCCTTGGTGATTTACACACCTATTTCACATCAACGAACATCAGTGGGAAGCCAATCAACCTGCTTTCTTTGGGAGAAATCACGATTCCCACTGGAGACATCATGGTTCGTGATCCGCTTGTGTATCTGGAGAGAGAGAGTGCCCCATATTTTCGAAAAGTCCCTACAGGAACCTTCCCATTAACCGTTTGTGTGGTAACAGTCGAAGAAGACCATTACCGTTATGCAGCTGCGAAGGTAGAGTTCACAGATAAAACTCCCCAAAGATTTACGGAAGCCCTCATAGGAGACGAGGATCTCGAAAATCTTGGGGAAGGCGAATATTTTGGCTTTAATGTGGATGCAGGCCTTGCTACTGTGGTAGATGTCAAAACGAGGGATGTTTATCTGGATTTTTATGATAGCTGGAAAAAAGAGAATCCAGACGGCAATATTTACGATGATTATTTCGCGGAAGTTTTTGCACAAAGTTACAAAGACCGTCCAAAATACCAAAGAAGCACTGGAGATTATATAAACTGGACGATACCAGGCACGGATTTATCGATTCCGATGATTCAGACCGGATTTGGAGATGGAGCCTATCCTGTCTATTTTGGGTTAGATGAAAACGAGCAAATATGCCAGCTGGTGATTCAATTTATTTGTATTGAGCTTGCATTTGGTGAGGATGACAACGAAGACGAAAGCTAGTAGAAAAGCCTCTCACCAATCCTTTTTGGAAACGGTGCCTCGCTTATCTTTCTTTGGGAAGAGAAAATAGCTGGCTGTAAACAACAGATCAACCCCCAGTACAACGGTCCATAGCCGAAGAATATACCATAAAGAAGCAGTTCGTTCTGCATCATTGATAAAGTAGATGGTCCCGGCTAAGAGGGCCGCCCCAATGACATAGGCGAAGAGATGTCTAAACCAGCTTTTTGCGTAATGCTTGGCGTACTCCATGCCGTATAGTTTGGGTTTAGGTGTGCCTTCCTTGGTGACGTATTGCTGAAATTTTTCATCCGCCCATTGAATCATGCTTTTCCCAAACGCAAGTGATACCCCAATATAGACGGCAGCCAGCGCATGAGGAATCGTTGCGGTAGCTCCACGATACAAATCCACGCTCGTGACAACGAGCAAAACCACATCAACAACAGGCGTCAGGGCGAGAAGTAAAAGCCCGGCCTTTTTTTGTTTGAGTACGTACCTTGTGAAAAGGCCAAGTACAATGACCACCCAAAAGGCGATTTCGCACGCGACAATCATCCATGCAACAAAATTCACTATTATAGGTCCCCTTTTCGGAAGTTTCTTCTCCTGCATGAGGAGTTTTTTTTAATACGATCGTGCTAACAAAAAGGATTTTAACATCGGCAGTTAAATAATACAACTGTATTGTTAAAGGTTGCTTGTCCCTTGCCAATCTTGTTAAAATACAACTATGCCGAAAATAATCGATCATGAGAAAAGAAGACAACAAATAGCAGAAGCAACGTGGCGTGTCATTGTTGAGCAAGGAATGGAGGGAGCGACGGTAAGGGGCATTGCAAAAGAAGCAGGACTTTCATTAGGTGCTCTGCGACATTACTTCGCAACACAGGATGAACTGCTAATGTATGCCATGCAGCTCGTAAAAGAGAGGGCAATAGCTCGAATTGCAGAAATTCACGCGAATGAAGAGTTGGCGCCAAAAGAGAAAATCACCAAAATCTTTTTGGAGCTTCTCCCTACGAATCAAGAAAAGATGGTCGAAATGGAAGTTTGGTTTGCTTTTACCGTGTACTTCCGACACAAGAAAGAAGGCTTTGACGCACAGCATGACGGAATCTATGCCGGCGTCCACAAGCTGTTGGATTCTGCCGACCAACTGAATTTATTACGCAAAGAGCTGGACAAAGAGCTGGAAGCAGAAAAGCTCTATGCCGTCATCGACGGTCTGGCCCTGCATGCCTATCTCGAACCGCAGCGTGTCGATGGGGAACGGATTACGAAAGTGCTGGAGCATCATCTGGCATCCTTGTTTCATTAACGGACTATTAAGAAACACATACCCATACTCTTATAAAGAAAAGCAATCGGATCGTGGGAAGGTTGATCTGATTGCTTTTTTTCGTCGGCACGCACATGGGAACGAACAAGATTTAACTCTAACTCTATCAATATTTGATTGCGAGAACACATATGGGGAACTCAGTATTCTTCGTTCACTGGTGCCATGCTTTGGGATTTTGTCGATAAAAAGGTGCAATACATAGCGTTTTTAGAAATAGCTTTTAATGCTTTTTCAATTCCTCAAGAAGTTCAATTATTTTATCATTTTGCACTGTTATTTTTTTGTCGTCCACAACTTGAGTTCAACGTGTGGATCTTTATTCCATGTTTACATACCGAACGTCCATTCGTAAAATGGTAGCAAGAAGGTGACGAAAATGAATGTGAAAAAAAATATCGCAGCCATATTGGATCACATAAAAACAGATGAACGATTTCGCGATAACATTGCGCATTGGAGGGTCATTCCTGCTCGTGAAGCAAAGTCCGTTCCATTTCCAAGTGAGCTGGATGGACGAATTCGAGATGCCCTAATAAATAGAGGCATTCCCTCCTTATACACGCATCAAGAAACGTCTTTTCGCCATGTGCGCGAAGGTAAACACATCGTAGCGGTTACGCCCACGGCTTCTGGCAAAAGCATGTGCTATCATTTGCCGATCCTCCAGACGTTATCGGAAGACTCGCAAGCGCGGGCACTTTACTTGTTCCCAACCAAGGCCTTGGCGCAGGATCAGAAGTCCGAACTGCACGAGTTGATTACGGAAATGGGCCTCTCCATCAAATCGGAAACGTATGATGGTGATACACCTGCAAATATCCGGCAGATGGTGCGCAAGGCAGGAAATATCGTCATCACCAACCCAGACATGCTGCACTCCGCCATTTTGCCCCATCACACCAAGTGGGTGTCCTTTTTCGAGCATCTCAAATACATCGTAATTGACGAGCTGCATACATATCGCGGCGTTTTTGGCAGTCATGTCGCCAATGTCATTCGGAGGCTGAAGCGTATTTGCGCTTTTTATGGGAGCCACCCGCAATTTATTTGCACATCGGCGACCATCGCCAACCCGAAACAATTGGCGGAAGCCCTGACAGAAGAAGAGGTAGAGCTGGTCAATAACAATGGTGCTCCGTCGGGCATCAAGCATTTCCTTTTCTACAATCCGCCTGTGGTCAACAAGCAGCTCAATATTAGACGGAGTGCTACATTGGAGGCGCGGGACATTACCGAGCAGTTTCTTACCAATGGCATTCAGACGATTCTGTTTGCGAGAAGCCGCGTACGAGTAGAGATATTGCTCACGTATTTGCAGGAGCTGATTCGCCGCAAGCTTGGACCAAAAACGATCCAAGGGTATCGCGGCGGCTATTTGCCGAGCCAGCGCAGAGAGATCGAGCGCGGCTTGCGCAATGGCGACATTATGGGCGTGGTCAGCACCAATGCGCTGGAGCTCGGGGTAGATATCGGGCAGCTTCAAGCGTGTGTCATTACTGGCTATCCAGGCTCGGTCGCAAGCACATGGCAGCAGGCAGGACGGGCGGGAAGACGGCAGGGGGAATCCGTCGTCGTTATGGTCGGTAGCTCCACACCATTGGATCAGTATGTGATCGCCAATCCGGAGTACTTTTTCGACCGCAGTCCTGAGACAGCGCGGATCAATCCCGATAACCTGATTATTTTGGTGGATCATCTCAAATGTGCGGCGTACGAGCTGCCGTTTCGGGAGGGAGATACATTCGGGCGTGCGGAAATCGTGGAAATTCTGGAGTTCTTGACCGAGGAGCAGGTGCTTCATTACTCGCGGGGCAAGTGGTTCTGGATGAACGATTCATTCCCGGCCCACAACATCAGTCTACGGTCAGCTTCGCAGGAAAATGTCGTGATCATCGACATTAGTGAACGGGGAAATGAGGGTGTTATCGGAGAAATGGACCGTTTTAGCTCCATGACGCTTTTGCATGACGAAGCCATTTACCTGCATCAGGGGACGCAATTCCAGGTGGAAAAGCTGGACTACGAGGAAAAGAAGGCGTATGTCCGGGAAGTACAGGTCGATTATTACACG
>NZ_JABSUY020000001.1:5370000-5845000 GCF_013284355.2 Brevibacillus sp. M2.1A | reverse complement strand
GAATACTAATCGGTCGAGGACTTATCCACACACTCTTAGCAATCGATCATGCAGATCCAGTTTTGAATGAATGAAGAAGCCATTCCTTTAAGGAATGGCTTTTTTTTATGATCGGTTCGAAACAAGCACGTTCCCAGTATTCACCGGAAGACTAAAGCGATAAATTCAACGATTCTTTAAACTAACGAGGAGTGGCTTCAGGGCGGCTTCAAGTGCCAATATAGCACCCGAAGAATGACCGTAAGATAAGCCGTACCTCTAGCGGCATCGATCATGGCTTCCATGTCTTCAACTTCATGTTCAAGAGCGTAAGGCATTCGCCTCGCGAGCGCCCGCTGCTTAATCTGACCGAAGTTCGTTTCTTTTGGATTGCTATCTCGAGCACTTTATACAGAAGAGTTTACAGATGTTGACAAAAACGGAACCAACATAATAATATAAAATTACGTAAAAATCAAATTTTACGAATGGTGGTCTGATTAATGAAAATTTCAAACGGAGTAGAAATGCTTCATCTAGATTTTCATGGGAATATCATTCATCCCGTTCTTTTGTGGGATCAAGACATGGCTGTTTTAATAGACACCGGATTCCCAGGACAAATGGAAGATATACGCGTGGCCATGGAAAAGACAGGGGTACCGTTCAACAAACTAAAAGCTGTGATTTTGACGCATCAGGATGTTGATCATATCGGTAGTCTTCCAGAGATTTTGCAGGAGTATGGGGATCAGGTTCACGTTTATGCACACGAACTGGATAAGCCGTATATTCAAGGGGAATTCCCACTTTTAAAAGACGGGCACCTTGAGAATCCTCCAAAAGGCAGAGTGGACTATATCGTGAGCGACGGTCAGGAACTGCCGTTTTGCGGCGGGATTCGCGCCATCCATACTCCTGGGCATACTCCCGGTCATATTAGCCTGTATGTAAAGCAAAGCAAGACCCTCATTGCCGGGGATTCGATGTACAGTGTAAATGGGTTTCTCGAAGGTATCCATGTCCCGACCACACCAGATATGAATGCAGCTAGACTCTCGTTGAAAAAGTATGTAGACCTCGACATTTCATCTGTGATTTGTTACCACGGGGGACTTAGCACTGGAAATGTGAAGGATAAGCTCGTAGAACTTAGTCAAGGGTTACGTTAACAGGCAGTTATCCAGAATCGAGTGACAATCACCAAGCTCCGGCATGAACGCGCCGGGGCTTTTTAGCATGCAGTCAGGGGACAAATACACTGGCTTTGGTAAAGAACGTTGTTGACAGGACACCAAATGGTGTCGTATTATCAAAGTGACACTATTTGGTGTCCAATTGGAAATTAGTCATTTGGAAAGTTTGGAATTTGAATAAGTTTCATTTGAAACCATTATGAGGGGGAAACATATGGGTCAAAGTAACGGTGTGGAAACAATCGCGAAAGCAGAAACCAATCCCCGAGGAAAAATGATTGCCTATTGGTCAGTCACATTACTACTCGCAGTAGCTGTTATGCTAAGTGGTATTGGACAGCTGATGCAATTTGGGGGAAACATCGAGTTAGTGACGAATCTTGGTTACCCGCTATACATTTTGACCATTCTCGGGATTTGGAAAGTGCTTGGAGCCATTGCTCTCATCATCCCAGGTTTTCCTCGGCTTAAAGAATGGGTTCACGCTGGTATCTTCTTTTTAATGACTGGTGCGGCTTTATCTCATGCGCTGGCGAACGATTATGGAGCGTACGGGTTTTACATGATCCTTCCGCTTTCGTACGCTGCGCTGAATATCGCCTCGTGGGCGCTACGTCCGAAGAGCCGCAAACTTTAGGGAGGTTACAGAAATTAACGGCTGTCCCCACCATACTACAGAAAATCAGATTTTGGAGGGAGTGTTGTGAGCGAGAACAACCCGTTACGGGATGTGTTTGATGCGATTGCAGATCCAACCAGGCGTAGACTGATTCGCCTGTTAGCAGAGGCAGAGGAGATGCCGCTTCATGAATTAACGGCACAGTTTCAAATGGGGCGTACAGCGGTATCCAAGCATTTGACAATCCTGAAAGAGGCCGGACTGGTACTTGACCGAAAAGTCGGCAGAGAAACGCGATTTAGGCTAAACGCCGCTCCACTTAGAGAAATTCAAGATTGGTTGGCTTTCTATACCCAGTTCTGGAATACGAATATGTTGCGCTTAAACCAATTTTTAGAGGAGGAAGAAGAATGAGTTTAACATTATCCCTGGATTTTCAGTACAAGACATCGATGGAGAAGCTCTGGTCCGCTTTAACCGATGCAAACAAGCTTGCCAAGTGGATGGTTAACATCCATACCGGACAGGCGATGGAAAATAATTTTAAGCCCGTCATCGGACATCACTTTCAGTTTCGCACTCAGCCGACCGAATATTGGGATGGAATTGTTGACGGCGAAGTGCTTATCGTGGAAGAACCACACCGGTTGTCCTATACGTGGTGCAGTGGAGGAGAAAAGCACACGGTCACCTGGACGTTGCAGGATTTAGGGGACGGAAAGGTTAACCTTCATCTCGAACAAACCGGAATCTCAAATGCTCAAGCACTGGGTGGAGCCAAGTATGGCTGGAGCAATTGGTGCGGTCAGCTTGAAAAGGTATTGGAGCAATAATCGCATACCCACAATAAAAGGCAGCCAGTTTCATTGGCTGCCGTAATTTTTTAACCAGGCAAATCTCCATCCGTTAATCCGTTATCATAACCGAAGGAGTAGCCGTTCGCACGAAGATGATCGCATCAAAAGCTTTTGCTGGAACCATCTGCAACGTATACGTCTTCTCCATTTTTCCGTACCATCCACTAAAAACATCACCAATTGCACTGATGGACTGGGCTTTATTCAGATAGGTGTAAAAATCCTGATGCTGCTTTGCTTTGGCAAAATCAAGGAATCCATCCGCCATGTTTGTCTGTGCAAACAGAACAGCCAGCCGATCTTTGCCACTATTTTTTACAGTAAATGCTTTGCGCTCATTGGTAGTGGTGTCCTTTGCAAGGAAGGTGCTTTCGTAGAATTCACTTCCGATTGCGTAATAGTGGTCCCCCATGGCTTTTGCGAGATGTGCCCCCATGCAGGTTGTCATTCCTGCGGTAGTGGAGGTCTTTTCAATGTGTCCATTATGTCCGGCGATGAACATGTTATTGCGACCGTAATGTTTCTTTTCAAAGGATAAAATCCACATTGCTTTGTCCGCCATATAGCGATCACGGGTGTTGCCATAGTTCGTGTTTGTTCCGCGCAATGTGGCGTTTTGCTTGATGGATTCTGCGAAGGCAGTAGCCAGCTCATATTCTTTCGTAGAGCTTTTCGCGATGTAAACAGATTGGTTTTGTTTCATCTGCTCCATCAAGCTTTTTATGTGAGTGAGCGCTTCCTGTACGAGGGCGATCTTTTGATCATACACCGTCTGATCATTCAGATTCGTAAGCAGCTTCTCGTACTTGGTGGCGAGTGTCGGATCAACTTTTTTCAAATAGGAGAATAGCCCGCTTTTGTTATGGTGATAGCGTTGCATGTCAAAGCCATAAAAATGAATTTGATCTTTGGCATCCCGTTGGTCATTAAAGGTGCGCATCCAAGAGAGAAGGGCGGCCATTTCTTCTGTATGGTAAATCGTAAATCCGATGGCTTTTGCGGCATCCTGTGCAGTTCCGCTTCCGCCTAAAATGTATTCATTGACCTTTTGCCCACCGCCAAAATCACCTTCAATGGCAAATACGCGATAACCTTGTTTTTCTACCAAATACTTAAAAATATCTAGCTTCAGCGTAGTGAATTGCTTGTTGCCATGCGTAGCTTCTCCAAACCCGATGATGGTTTTTGCAGGAAGCTCCATTTTTGAAACAGGGACAAGCGTAGATTGTAAAGACTGTTGCAAGGTGTTGGCTGATGCAGATTGGAAACCCGTCAATACACTCAGCACGATGGACAAGCCTAGGGCGACCAGGAGTTTTCTTTTCATATCAATCTCTCTTTCTTGAAGGGATTACTGGGATACGGGTGGATTTTCTTACCATTTAAATAATTATACTCCTTCCTGGCCATATTTACCTACAGTGAATCCTTTTCTGTGGAGACCAAGCCGAAATGTAAAAACGCACCTGGGTTGGATTATCGGTATCCCCCGGTGCGTTTTTCAATTGCTATTTCAAATACTTCGCCCGATACTCATCTGCCAGCATGGACATGAGAATGGAGTCGTGATAGGCATGGTTGTAATAAAGCGCTTGTCGCTGTACGCCTTCCCGCTGGAAGCCGAGCTTTTCATACGTATGGATGGCGCGTTCGTTAAAGGCGAATACATTTAGCTCGATGCGGTGCAGATTGAGGATGCCAAAACCATAATCGAGCATCAGCAAAAGGGCTTCACTTCCGTAGCCTTTTCCTTGATAGGCACTCTGATCAATAGAAATTCGGATAAAAGCGTTGCGATTATTCGGATCGATATCGCCAATTTGGACGTCGCCAATCACCTGATCATTTTCACGCAGGCAGATCAATAAGAGGACACTGGAAGAGTCCTGGCCTTTGTTTGCGATGTACTGGTGGATTTGCTCACGCGTGAAATGCTTTTGGGTACCGGTCAGCATACGCGTTTCCTTGTTGAACAAGGAGCGGAAGTATAATTCGGTATCTTCTGTGCCAATCGGTCGCAAAAAGACGCGTTCTCCTTCCAAAAAGCGAACCGCTGCATTTGTATTTTCTTGTCGTGACATAGACATAGTCGGTGTCCTCCCTGTTCGTTCAAAACTTCTTTTTCTTAGGATAACGAGCAAGTGTATACTTGAAAATATGCAGTTTTGTAAAAATGAAAAGGACAGATGGAGGGGGAAATCGAGATGCTCTTGACCCCAAACTGGCAGGAAAACGACAACGAGCCGCAATACGTACAGCTTTATGCTTATTTGAAAAAGGAGATCGTCGCAGGACGCTTGGCGGTGAGTAGCAAACTGCCGTCCGTTCGCAAGCTGGCTGACCTGCTGGGCTTAAGCACAACACCTGTTGAAATGGCATACCAGCAGCTACTGGCGGAAGGTTTTATCCAAAGCAAACCGCGCAGTGGGTACTATGTGGAGAAATTGCCTGATCCTGAGGTGAAGCCGGGTGCTGGTGCGAGCATTCAAGCCGTCCAGCGGCCTATACTGCGTGACGAGCGGGAATACGTCTATGACTTTCATCTCTCCCGCAATGATTTTTCGTTATTTCCAACCTTGATTTGGCGGCGTTTGTACAATGAGACACTTCACATAGAGCAGCAGGAGAATCTTTTTTATGGAGACCCACAAGGCGAGGCTGGACTCAGGAGCCAAATCGCCGACTACTTGCGCAGGTATCGGGGTGTCGCTTGTTCACCGAATCAAGTGGTGATTGGGGCGGACCAGTTTGGCTTGCTGTCCCTGATCTGTCTGATGGTAAAGCCACAGTTCCAACGCATCGGCGTAGAAAATCCGGGGTATTTGCTGTTTGCCAATACGTTTCGCCAGCACGGCTACGACGTGGTGCCGATCTCACTTGAAGAGGACGGAATTAACGTCAGTGACCTTTATGAGTCAGAGGTTCGGTTGGCTGCCGTTTCTTCTGCTCATCAATACCCCCGTGGGATGATCATGCCTATATCCAAGCGACTGCAATTGCTCGAATGGGCCAAAAGTGTGGGAGGGTACATCATCGAAGACGATTACGACGGAGAGTTTCGTTACCATGGCAGACCGATTCCGTCCATGCAAGGCTTGCTCCCAGATGCGAGTGTTATTTATATGGGAAGCTTTGCGCAGGTGTTGGCGCCAGCGATGGGCATTTGGTACATGGTCTTGCCAGAATCTCTGCTGGATACGTACTATAGCCTGCTGCGCGAGACACTGCTGGAACCATCCTCATCCCGTCTGCATCAGCGGACGATGGAAGCTTTTATGGAAAAAGGATATTTCGAAAAGCATGTTCGCAAAATGCGCAAGCTGTACCGCAAAAAGCATGATGCGCTGCTGCTGGCTGTGCACAAGCATTTTGGCGAAAGAGCGACAGTCATCGGAGCTGATGCGGGCTTTCATGTCCTGTTGCGGGTACACAGCGAGCGAAGCGAAGAGGAGTTGAAAAAGCTGGCGATTCAGGCAGGTGTGAGAGCCTCGTCGGCATCGTTTACATGGCTGGTACCACCCAATCCCCTGCCAAAAGAGTTTTTCCTCGGCTTCGCGGGCATTCCATTGGAAAAAATCGATCCCGGTATCAAGGCACTGAGCCAAGCGTGGTTTGACGGTTATTGACAAGGCAAGCGTACACCGTTATGCTAAAAGTACGTTTTGGAAAATATGAAAAACATAATATTTTCCTTGTTTTCGAAAGGGGATAAGAACATGCAGGAGCGAATCCTCCAATGCGCTTATCATGAGATTGAGACCAAGGGCGTCCGTTTCACTATGTCCGATTTAGCTCGGCGCGCAGGTGTTAGCACCAAGACGTTATATACGAGCTTTCCATCCAAAGAAGCCTTGATCACTAAAGTCATTGAAGAAAACATCGAGGATTTGCGTAAAGCAGAAGATCGGATTTTGCATGATCCTGACCTCGATTTGGTAGAAAAAATGCGACAGCTCCTGGCTCTGGTTCCGAACAACTTCTCGCGAACCGACCTGCGCGTGTGGTACGAGCTGAAGCGCTACTATCCCGAGCAATGGAAGCTGATCGACGAGTTCAATCAACAGGAGTGGGAGCATGTTCGGATCATTCTGGAGCAAGGCGTAGAGGAGGGCGTGTTTCGTCGTATCCGGCTCCCGATCTTGATTCAGATGTATACCGGGACGCTCAACCAACTGATTGATCAACAGTTAGCGAACCAGCATCATATGACGATTGGCGATGCACTGGATGCGGTCATCGACATTTTACTAGGCGGTATCGTAGATTCTTCATCTTCAAACAAGGAAGCAGGAGGAACATAATGAGTTGGGTTTATCTATTAATGGCTATTTTACTAGAGGTGGCTGGAACAACATCGATGAAGCTGTCTGACGGACTGAGCAAGCCTGTCCCTAGTGTGATGATGTTTATCTTTTATATTTTGTGCTTCTCGTCGCTGAGCTTGGCGCTCAAGGAAATGGAGGTCGGGACTGCCTATGCTATCTGGTCAGGTCTCGGCACGGCGATCATTGCGGTTATTGGTGTGGTGATCTTCAAGGATGCCTTCACTGTCAAAAAAGTAATTGCTGTCGGACTGATCATCGTGGGCTGTGTGCTGTTGAATCTGGGGGACAGCTCTCACGCACAATCTTCTAAAGATACAGGAGTAGCAGAGGCGAAATGAGTGAGAAAAATGTAAGGACAATGCTAGTGTTCTTCTGGGTCACCGATGTGGCTTTTGTCGTGTACTGGTTCATTACATTTTTGGAGCTTCTCCCTGTAGAATACTTGTATCAGGATTACTACGACCCCAATTTGCTCGCATGGAACCTGTCCTTTTTTCCATTGGATATTTTCATTTCCATCACGGGCTTTGCCAGTCTGTATGCTTATCGCAGAGGGCGGCACATCTGGAAGCCGCTCGCCATGCTGTCACTCGTTTTGACGTCCTGTTCGGGTTTGCAGGCAATCGCTTTTTGGGCGTTCAAGGCAGATTTTGATTGGTCCTGGTGGATTCCGAACCTGTACCTGTTGATTTACCCATTATTCTTTTTGCCGAGCTTGATGCGAGAACTGGCAAAAGTGAAGGAAAGGAATTCTTGACAAATTTTAAGCCGTGGCTATATAGTAGGTCTTAAGTTAATAGCGCTGTGGAGATTGGGAGATCAGCTAATATTTGCAAAATGAGAGCATTCGCTCTTGGGTTGCGGGTATTAGCTTTTTTATTTTCTCTCCAGTCAAACCACAAAGGAGTTGGCGAATTGTAAGCGCTTTACGGAAGTCGGTTTACAATTTTTCCAAAAAGGGGGAGGATGGGGCATGTCCATTTATGTAGGGGAACTGATCGGGACAATGATCTTGATCATTTTGGGGGCAGGTGTTTGCGCCGGACAGAACTTGAAAAAGGCGTATTCCCAAAACGGCGGTTGGATTGTGATTACGCTAGGTTGGGGGCTGGCAGTTGCTTGCGGAGCTTATGCAGTAGGAAGCATTAGCGGAGCGCATCTGAACCCGGCACTTACCATTGCACTGGCTAGCATCGGTCAATTTCCGTGGGAGCAAGTGCCAGGCTATATAGCGGCTCAACTGATTGGGGCGTTTATGGGAGCGACATTCGTCTGGATCTTTTATTACCCGCATTGGCGTGAGACGGATGATGCAGGAGCCAAACTGGGGATATTTGCAACAGGTCCCGCGATTCCCAATACAGTCGCAAATCTCTTCAGCGAAATTTTAGGTACGTTTTTCTTGGTGCTCGGTCTACTGGCGATCGGAGCGAATAAATTTGCAGAAGGACTTAATCCGTTTATTGTTGGTTTCCTGATTGTTGCAATCGGTTTGTCTCTTGGCGGTACTACTGGTTATGCGATTAATCCGGCCCGTGACTTAGGACCTCGTCTCGCCCATGCTCTCTTGCCCATCCACGGCAAAGGAAAGTCCAACTGGCGCTATGCATGGATTCCTGTTGTTGGACCTATCATTGGAGCTGTAAGTGGAGCATTTTTTTACAAATGGACGTTTACAGACCACTCGCTGACAGGTGTAATAGCATTAGCGGCTTTCATGGTGATTGCTATCGTGGTCGGCATGACAACCAAAAAATCAATCGGCAGCAAGGAGCGAATCGCATCCGAAAGTGCGCGTTCCTAGACATACAGGAAAGAATGAATGCGATTCCAAATGAGTGAAGGAGGAAGTTGTCATGGACAATAAATATATGCTTTCCCTCGATCAGGGAACCACGAGCTCTCGCGCTATTTTATTCGATAAATCAGGTGCTATTATCGGCGTTGCCCAGAAGGAATTCACGCAAATCTATCCGAAGCCGGGTTGGGTAGAGCACAATGCCGAGGAAATCTGGGAATCACAGCTGGATGTTTTGAAAGCGGTTTTACTGGAGAATCATGTGAAACCGGAAGAAATCGCAGGAATCGGGATTACCAATCAGCGGGAAACAACCGTGGTATGGGATAAGCACACAGGAAAGCCCATCCACAATGCGATTGTATGGCAAAGCAGACAGTCCATCGATATTTGCAACCAGTTGAAAGAGCAAGGTCATGAGCAAACCGTTCGTGAAAAGACAGGACTGTTGATAGACGCTTACTTTTCTGGCACAAAGGTAAAATGGCTGCTCGATCATGTGGAGGGAGCACGGGAAAGAGCAGAGAAAGGCGACCTCTTGTTTGGAACCATTGATACGTGGCTGATTTGGAAGCTGACCAATGGTCTGGTGCATGTGACCGACTATTCCAATGCTTCACGCACGTTGATGTTTAATATTCATTCCCTAGAGTGGGATGACGAGCTGTTGAGCATGCTGCAAATTCCGAAAGCCATGCTGCCAGCTGTCCGTCCTTCCAGCGAAATGTACGGCTACACAGACGAGAAGCTTTTCGAATTCCAGATTCCGATTGCCGGGATTGCCGGAGACCAGCAGGCTGCGCTGTTTGGGCAGGCGTGCTTTGCGGAAGGTCAGGCCAAAAACACATACGGAACAGGTTGCTTCATGCTGATGAATACCGGAGAAAAGGCAGTTGCATCCAAAAACGGGTTGTTGACAACCATTGCCTGGGGAGTGGATGGCAAGGTAGAGTACGCCCTGGAAGGCAGTATTTTTGTGGCTGGTGCGGCGATTCAATGGCTGCGCGACGGACTCAAGCTGATCGAAAAATCATCGGATTCGGAAAAGCACGCACTCGCTGTTGACAGTACAGATGGTGTTTATATGGTTCCGGCCTTTGTTGGCTTGGGAGCGCCTTATTGGGATATGGAAGCTAGAGGCGCGATCTTCGGCTTGACCCGCGGAACGACGGAAGATCATTTGATTCGGGCAGCGCTGGAGTCTTTGGCTTATCAGACACGGGATGTGCTTGAAGCGATGGAGGCTGATTCCGGCATCCGGCTGCAAAAGCTGGCGGTAGATGGTGGAGCCGTGGCAAACAACTTTTTGATGCAGTTCCAGTCCGACATCCTGAATTCAGAGGTAGAGCGTCCGCGTGTCAATGAAACGACCGCACTGGGAGCAGCTTACCTGGCAGGGCTTGCCGTCGGGTATTGGGGCAGCAAAGAAGATATTGTGAATAACAAAGTGGTGGAGCGCTCCTTCTCACCAGATATGGCAGAGGAAGTGCGCCAAGAGCTGTACGCAGGTTGGAAGCAAGCTGTTACGGCAACGATGGGTTACAAGATTAGGCATTGATTTTTGCATAAAAGAGGTCTAAAGTTAGAGATAAGTTAATCATGCTGTGGAGACTACGGAGACAGCCAGTATCAGAAGGGCAATGACATTGCATTGCTTCTTTTGGATATTGGCTGTCTTTTTCTTTTAGAGAGGATGAGGAGAACGATGAACGATCAACATGCATTATCTTCAAGTCAACGCCAGGCTTGTCTGGATAAAATGGCAAACAAGCAACTCGATCTTTTGGTAATTGGCGGTGGGGTGACAGGAGCGGGTATTGCCCTCGATGCAGCCACGAGAGGTCTTAGCGTTGGACTCGTGGAAAAGCAGGACTTCGCTGCGGGCACTAGCAGTCGCTCTACCAAGCTCGTTCATGGAGGATTGCGCTATTTGAAGCAGGGCGATGTGCAGCTGGTGCGGGAAGTAGGCCGGGAGCGAGCTATTTTGTATCGCAATGCGCCACATATCGTCATCCCGGAAAAAATGATTTTGCCAATCGTGAAAAATGGTACCTATGGCAAGTTGGCAACCTCTATTGGTTTATATGTGTACGATGTGTTGGCTGGAGTCGAAAGAAAAGAACGACGCATCATGCTGAACAAGCAGAAAACCGTGGAGGCAGAACCGCTTTTGCGCCGAGATATTCTCAAGGGCGGCGGGCTCTATTTCGAATATCGGACAGATGATGCTAGACTTACCGTTGAGGTCATGAAAACAGCAAGCTCGCACGGAGCGCTCTGTGTGAACTATACTGAAGCCATTGGCTTTATTTATGAGAACGGCAAGGTCATCGGAATTCGCGCGAAGGATTTGCTTACAGGTGCGGAGTACAATCTCCATGCCAAAAAAATCGTCAACGCAGCAGGTCCTTGGGTGGATCAGCTTCGAGAAAAAGACCACTCCTTGTACGGCAAGCGCCTCCACCTGACAAAAGGTGTCCATCTGGTCGTGCCATATAACAGGTTGCCGCTGAAACAGGCCGTTTATTTCGATGTATCCGATGGACGCATGCTGTTTGCCATTCCGCGCAATAACAGTACGTATATCGGTACAACTGACACGAATTACAAAGGTGTGCTGGAGCGGCCAACGGTGACGAAAGAAGACATGGAGTATGTATTGAATGCCGCGAACGAGATGTTCCCTTCTGTGAAGCTGACGGAACAGGATGTCAGCTCCAGTTGGGCAGGGCTCAGACCGCTGATCCATGAAGATGGCAAGTCCCCATCCGAACTGTCACGCAAGGACGAGATCTTCTATTCCAAAAGCGGGCTGATTACGATTGCAGGTGGAAAATTGACGGGCTTCCGCAAGATGGCCGAGCGCATTGTCGATGTAGTGGTCAAGCAGTTGACCGAAGAAGAGGGCAGAGCATTTGGAGCTTGTCGGACAGACAAAATCGTCCTCTCTGGCGGAAAATTTGACTCAGCAGCCAAGATTCCTGTATTTGTGAAAGCACAGGCAGAGCGGCTGAGCCAATGGGGAATCACCGAGGAGCAAATCCGCGTTCTGGTTGGGAAATATGGAAGCAACAGTGAGCAAATCGTAACGATGTGCCAGGAGCTTTTGACACAAAATGATCAAAATGTGTCTCCAATCGAAGCACTGTTGAAAGCAGAACTGCGCTACGCTGTAGAGGAAGAAATGGTTATGACCATGAGCGATTTTCTGATTCGTCGCAGTGGCAGACTATTCTTCGAGAGGGATACACTGGAGCCAGTGTATCGAATGGTGGGAGAAGAGCTCGCTCATGAGCTGCAATGGTCGGATGAGAGAAAAGAACATGAAATAAAAGCGTTTGAAGAGGAATATCATCTTGCGAAAACATTTCAATAGGGGTGATTCGTGATTGGCAAACCAGATCAATCAAGTCATACTTCCAGCAGCCCGGACATTAAAAGAATTTGATGAACTCATGGAGAGCTGCTACGAGCGCATTATTTTGCTGAATGCCCATGTAGCGCAAGTAAAGCCACTGGGAAAACGGGCTAGAGCGTTCGGGAAAAAACTGCTGATCCATGCTGATCTCATTGACGGCTTGAAGTCTGATGAATACGCGATGGAGTTTCTTGCGCAAGAAGCACAGCCCGAAGGAATCATCACCACACGGAACAGTGCTATTCTTGCTGCCAAGAAAAAAGGACTCATTTCCATCCAACGACTTTTTCTCATTGATACGATGGCATTAGATAGCAGCCTTACCCAGTTGGAGAGAACCAAGCCGGATTACGTCGAGGTTTTGCCAGGAATCATTCCCCACCTGATCGAAGAAATTACTGAACGAACCAAAATTCCAGTTATCGCTGGAGGATTTATTCGCACGATGGATGATGTTGATCGCGCCATTCAAGCGGGTGCAACTTCTGTAACCACTTCCCGCAGAGAGCTGTGGACGAAATCATAAGGGCACATCAGGGCAGTCAAAAGCCGGTCATTCCTGTTTGTAGGAATACCGGTTTTTTGGTGTTTGTCCGTCAAGAAAATAGGTAGATGACGATGATAGGGGAGATAGGTAGATACCCTTTTATTTGGATAACGGTCAGTAGTCTATGCGGATGAACGTCACCGTGCATATACACATATAGTCAGCAAAAATAAGAGGAAAGAAGGCGGTTGCGTGAATTATCAAAGCTCTCAATGGCAATCCTCGTATTCTTCGCGGGAAGGACATTCTTCTTATTACCCTTGGCAAAGAGATCGGGAACGGCCACCAGGATGGGATCGTGGAGGAGGATGGCAGAGACCTTACCGGAGTTGGGAGTTTGACCACAGACGGAGATGCCCGGATCACTGTCGTTGGTGCCCTCCTGGCTGCTGCAGACGCTTTCGCTAACAGATAAGTAGTAGAATTAGAGCCAAATCTTGAGATGGATTCGAGAGATTTGGCTCTTCTTTTGGGGAATTGAGAAGGAAAGAGGGTGGAAATTATGGAGAATCTGCAAGCATTCTCGTTAAAACAGCCCTAATCCTCTCGACCCCTTCTTCGATCTGTGCTTCATTGGTATTGCCGTATCCGAGAATGATTTTATCTGTATGATTGCCTTTGACAATGGCGTGCTCCTCGACCGGGTAGACACGCACTCCGGCTTGCTCCAGCGCAGCCAGGACGACAGGTGTGAAGTGAACCGTGGGAAAAGCAGCTACGATGTGCAGTCCAGCGGCCTCCCCCCAAATGCGAATGCCATCACCAAAAGCCAGTTGAAGAGCATCAATCAAGCATTGACGGCGTTTTTTGTACAGCTTTTTTACCTGATTCACGTATTTCTCTAGATGCCCCTCCTCGATAAAAACCCCGAGGGCAAGCTGATCAATCGAAGGGGCGTGCAAATCGGATAGCCATTTTGCCTGCTGATAGGAGGCTACCAATGCTTTTGGCAGGACGAGGTATCCCTGGCGCAGTCCGGGAGAAAGGATTTTGCTAAAGGAACCGATGTAGATAACACGCTCCGAGGCAAGTCCCTGAATGGAGCTGATAGGAGCAGTTTCGTAACGAAACTCGCTGTCGTAATCATCCTCGACAATGTAGCAGTCAGCTTCCCGTGCATAACGAATGAGTTGAAGTCTTCGCTGGATGGGCATGGTGCCGCCTAGCGGGAACTGATGGGAAGGCGTGACAAATACGAAGCGGGGGCGATGGGCAGACAATGACGGTAGCTGTTCCATATCCATCCCGTAGGTATCTGTCGGAACAGGCAGTAAACGAGCGCCTGTCCTGGTGAAAATACTTTGGATATCGTGCGTGATCGGGTCCTCGATGACTACGTGACTATCAGGACGCAGAAGCACATTGGCAATCAGGGTGAGCGCCTGAGTAGCCCCGGATGTCATAATGATTTGCTCGGGGTCGCATTGCACGCCGCGCGTTCGATACAAATAGCGACATAAAATCGTGCGCAGCTCCGTACGTCCCTCGGGACGATTATAGCCAAAGACTGACAGCGGTGCTTCCTGACAGACACGCTGGACAGTTTTGCCCCAGAGATTGCGAGGAAAACGCTCCAGAGCAGGAACACCAGAACGAAAATCGATTAGCTTGCTCTCGTCTTCGTTGAAATGCTGGTTCACTTTCGGCAACCCAGCCCCAGCCCCTGTCATCCGGGCGTGCTGTTCCAAATAAATGCCCGAGGCAATGAAATACCCGGAGCCACGTCTGCTCTCGATGTAGCCCTCGGCTAGTAGCTGCTCGTACGCCTCTAGTACCACATTGCGAGAGAGGTGCAGTTCGCTTGCTACTTTTCGGGTAGATGGAAGCTTGAAGCCGGCTGCAAGTTCTCCGCTCAAAATCTTTGTGCGCAATTCAGAATAAATTTGTCTGATTAACGGAATCGGTTTCTCTCGGTCAATGGTTATCCAGAGCAAGCTGTGTGAGCCTCCTTACGCAACTGGTCCTCTCGAAATTGTGGGAAACTGGACCTAATCCATACAAGCGTACCATGGTAGGGTGATAGAAGAGAAGAGATATGCCACTGCCAAAGGAGAGAGAAGGATGACACCAGAAGAGAGAAGAACCGCAGACATTTTGCGTACAATCGCCCGTGATGAACGAATCAAGGAAGCGGTCAGAACATCGCCCTTGCTATATCCGTTGCTTTTGACTGCTGCGAAACGTTATGTGACAGGCGAAACGCGTGCGGATGCAATAAAAATAGCCCAACGCCTGGAAAAATTGGGCTACCGTCTATCAATGGAACACATTGGTGAAAATACGCTGGATTCGCAGATTGTACATGAAGCGCAGCGGGAGTTTCTTGCGCTAACTACGGATTGCTCCCAACTACATACACCAGTCGGAATCTCCTTTGATCTGTCCCATCTCGGCTTGTTACTGGATAAAGAACTGGCGTTTGCCCACGTAGAAGAGTTGGCAGAGCGGGCGAGACATAGCGGTCACTATTTGATGATCAGCATGGAGGAGTCGACGAAAACAGAGGCGATCATTAGCATGTATGAGCGCTTGGCACAGCGACATGAAAATGTGGGCATTACGATTCAAGCACATTTGCACCGCTCGCTGGATGATGTGAAACGGGTGCTCGGACTCCCGGGGAAAATTCGTTTGGTTAAAGGCGCATTCAAGGAACCTCAGGAAATCGCATTGGGGCGTTCAGTGGAGTTGAACGAACGATACCTGGAGCTGGCTGATATGTGTGTACGAGCTGGGCGTGAATGCTCACTCGCTACGCACGACCAAGCGATTGTAGACGCCCTAGATGGTCGAGACTATTTGCATCGACCGAATGTAGAGGTCGAGCTGTTATACGGGGTTCGCCCTGATCTGGCTCATGTTTTGCGAGAAAAAGGGGTTACAGTGCGCTTGTACCTCACATATGGGACAGAGTGGTACTTATACTTGTGTCATCGACTGGCAGAGCATCCGCCTCATGTGCATCAGGCGATAGCCGATATGTTTGATACGTCGAGACTTCAGGATGTAGGGTATGGCATGTCATAGAAGGATTACGAAAAAACGTCAGAGCATGATCCTGACGCTTTTTCTATTTTTCATTCTGTCTTGCCTTCACACAAATTCCCCAGCCAAACTGCTCTTGATTCATGATTTCTGCCCGAACCGTGTTTACCCCTGCGTGGAGGCGAACAGATACTTGGTCGTACTTGCTTCGAATTCGTCCGTCACTCGCTGGTGGATTCCATCTCCACACGCCCTGATGCACTTCCTCTTCATTCACCCAAAGTCGCAGATGATCGCTGAAGCCAAAATGGAGTTGAGTCACAGTCTCATGGGGAACCGTAATCGTGCTTTTGGCTTGTACAGTCATCCCAGGCTTTGCTGGGAAGAGTCGATTGAAATTGAGTGTCCCATTTTCTTCGACGACTGCACTTGTCCAATCTGTCAAGACAACAGACTGATCACTAGCGATGTACGGCTTTGAAATGAGCCATTCCGTTAGATAACCCTCCGCTGCGAGCTGTTGGCGATCCGTCTTGGTAGGCAAGTCATCGGCCGGGACGATTTCTGTTACCGATAGATTCCGAATGTAGGCAGGCAAGTAGTTCCAGAAGCCGATTTTCTCAAGTGAAGTTCCATGCTGTAGATGGGAAATGAACAACTGAGGCGCAGGGTCTTCTCCCAAATATACGGCAGCTTGGTTTGCTTGAACCTCCACAGCAAGCGTCTTCCATTCCCCAATTGTGTAAGACAACGGCTTTTGATACTGAGGGCCATTATAAATTTGCCACGTCATAGACCCATTCATGATCGGATCATACTGAATTTCTTCCGGGGCGAGGTAGATTAGCTCATAATTATGCGAATCTCGTGCACCAAAAACGAGTCCGACAAAGCCTACCTGCTTGGGGATGGCGACTTCCGCTTGCAGTCGAAAGCAGGGATAGGGAACGGCCTGACGCAGGAAAACAGGAGATCCCATCCCCTCCAAGTACAGCGCTTCCCGGTCTCCCCATATACCTTGGCTTGCCTGTGAGTCCCCGAGATCAAATTCATGCAAATCATCTCGCAAATTCCAAGAAAACGTAGACACTTACATTTCACCACTCTTCCTTGTTCATGCCTTTTATGTTTTAGATATGATTTACCACAGGCTGTGAAAAATCCTTTCGCCTTTGTCGATTCATCGATTTCATTTTTAAAAAATTGTAGCTATTTGTCTGGAAATAACGTCAATAACTGTATGAGAAGAAAAGATAGGAATAAAAAAGAATGGTCCGTGGAGGTTTTGAACAAATGAAAACGGCGCAGTGTAAGCGATGGCTCCTGGCCTTCTGTGCGTTCCTCCTGTTGGTAGCAGGTGTTCCTTTAGGATTAACGGGGACAGCCTTGGCAGAGGGAAGCATTCAGCTGGGAGTAACAGTCGGAATTGAAGGAAAGTACAGGGAGATGGGGATGGTTCCCGTTGTGGTCACGGTGAGAAATGGAGGGGCGGATATCGAAGGAGATCTTTATGTCGCCACGGGGGAACGGGGAGACAGTCGCTTCGAAGTTGCCAATTATCAGCCGGTTTCAATTGCAAGCGGAGTGACCAAGCAGGTAACCATTCTCGTTCCTGGATCAGAGCTGGATAGCCGTTCTTTTGTAGCTTTGATGCAAAATAATAAGATCATTGCGCAAACTCCGGTAACAGGCGTTTCATACAGCGAAGATACATTGATGATTGGCGTGCTGGCAGAAAATCCCGACACAGCTAATTTCCTTGGTGTACTGCCGAAAGGCTCCATTCATAACCCAGTCCAGCTCTTGACGATGAAGGCAGACAATATGCCAGTGACAGGTACACAGCTACAGATGCTTAATATGCTCGTGATCAACAATTTTGCTTTGGATTCATTGAATGAACAGCAGATTAAAGCGATTCGGGATTGGACGAATTCTGGCGGGATGATGATTTTAGCCGGAGGAGCGCAGTACAAGAAAGCCGGAGGCGTTTTGAGTGACTTGTCGCCAGTAGAAGTGACTGGAGTGTCGAGCGTACAGACACTTTCCAGTCTAAAAGCGGATAAGACCAACCTGATTGCACTGACATCCCCCTTTACTGTAAGCAATGGGACAGTGAAGGCAGGGAAAGTTCTGTACAGCGAAGGAAATATTCCGCTGATGGTCGTACATAACGTGGGAGCCGGAAAAGTGTTGTATGTCGCCTATGATTTGGCGGCCGAACCAGTAGCCAGTTGGGCTGGAAACAGTCGCTTTTGGGCAGATACATTAGTAAAGGCTTTTGGTTCTTTCATCAACACTTCAAATAGGAGCATGATCGACAACGTATGGCCGCTTCACGATGCTGCTGATCGCGTCCCATCCTTGAAAATTCCGGAGGTTGGCTGGTTCGCAGTATTTTTCGGAATTTATGCCCTGGTTGTCGGGCCAGTTCTTTTCTATATTTTGCGGAGAGGCCGCAAGCAAAGCTACATGTGGGTGATTGTCCCTGCCCTTTCGGTGCTGGCGGGAATCGGAATCTTCTCGATTGGTGCCATCCAGCGGGGGGTGGGTGTAAAGCTGCATCAGGTAGGTTATGTTGAACTGCAAAACAACGGACAGGCGAATGCAGTGAGCGTAACCGCATTATTCGTACCGAGTAATGACGACTATCGATTGACTATAAAGGGAGAGGGCATAACCCAACCCGTCACTGAAGGAGACTATATCGATCAAATTCCGAGAACGTGGATTTCCATACAGCCAGATCAGACCCATATTGATTTCCGCGATGTAGAATTTTGGTCGATGCGCAAGGTTGCGACGGAGCAATCCTTATCGGACGTAGGAAAAATAGAATCGAACCTATCGTATGAAAACGGCGCACTGAAAGGAACCGTGACGAACCATACGAAGTACTCGCTAAGAGACGTGACGATCTCGACAGGAATGCAGGTACAAGAGTTTCCACAGTTGGCGGCTGGCAGCAGTATCGAAGTGAACTTGCCGTTTGCCCCTCAACAACAAGCAAGGCGGAATCAACATCGGATGAATATGGGACATGCGCTGCCGCAGTATATGCAATCGAATGGCAATGAAAGAGAAACGCGTGAGCAACTCATCGTGGAAATGCTGGACATGATGGACAGACGTAGTGGTCCGTCTGAAGTAGTAAAACTCGTGGGCTGGACCGATGCGCAAGTTGCTGAGGCTGTCGTACCAAACGAAAATACGGAGAACAGCAGCATTGCGATGGTCACTTCGACGCTGCAAGTGAATCCATCCAAGGACGGACACATTTATTATCCGACGGGATCATTTGATGTGACGATGTCAGGCAGCTCAGTGCCAGTAGATGACTTCGGAGATGGCTTTAGGCTCCCTGCTGGGGATATTACCTTTGACATCAATTTGAATCAGGAAGGACAGGAGCTTGCCATCAGCAATTTGTATCTGTACACCTGGTCAGAGGACAATACGACATTTGGAAAAGAGGTTTACAACTGGAAGACCAAAGCTTTTGAACCATTTGAAAAAGCATTCATGAACAACGTCATGACAAGCGATAAGACCACTACTTATGTTTCGGGCGACGGCATTGTCCGCATCAAATTTGCCCACCAGTTTGAGGATGATCGCCACATTGGGGTTCCAAGTGTCAGTGTGGAAGGGAAGGTGAGCAAGAAGTGATCCAGATCCAAAATTTGCGCAAGCGCTACGGCAAAATGGAAGCATTAAAAGGACTTTCACTCGAAATTGACAAGGGTACCGTTTTTGGTTTTGTCGGTCCGAACGGAGCAGGAAAATCCACGACGATGTCCATTTTGGCGACTTTATTGGAGCCAACCAGTGGGAAAGCATACGTAGGTGGCTACGAAGTGACCAAGCATCCAAAGGAAGTACGCAAGCTGATCGGCTACATGCCTGACTTTTTTGGTGTCTACGACAATTTGACAGCAGAAGAGTACCTCGATTTTTACGGTGCGAATTACGATATTCCGGCAGCAGAGCGAAAACAAATCATTCCACAGTTACTAGAGCTGGTGAATCTCACGCACAAGCGAGATGCCTTCGTCGACTCGTTGTCGCGGGGGATGAAGCAGCGCCTTGGATTGGCCCGCTCGCTGGTTCACAACCCGGAAGTGCTCATTTTGGACGAACCTGCTTCTGGCTTGGACCCTCGTGCACGCATTGAGCTGCGGGAGATTTTGAAGGAACTGCGGGACATGGGCAAAACGATTATCATTAGCTCGCACATATTACCTGAGCTAGCAGAGATGTGCGACGTCATCGGGATTGTGGAGGAAGGCAATCTGGTTGCCTTTGGACGAGTTGATGAGATTTACTCGAAAATGCAAGAACAGCGGGTATTGCGCATCCGCCTGTTGGATCGGGTTGAGGAAGCAATGACGCGCCTGCGTGAAATGCCCGTCATTACCAGGGTGACACGTGAAGGGAACTGGGTCGTTGCAGGCTTTTCAGGCAATGACGAAGAACAGGTGGAGCTGCTGCGGGAGCTTGCGGTGTCAGGCTATCCTGTTGCCGCGTTTAATGAGGCAGTAGGTGATTTGGAAGAAATCTTCCTGGAAATTACGAAAGGGGTGGGCTCATGAGCGACTTGAGACGATTTCACAACCCTGTCTTGTTCAATGAATGGAAAATGCGGATGCGGACCAATCGGTCACCGTGGATCATCCTGCTCTATTTGCTCGTTTTGGGCGCAATGACGCTCACGATAATTTTCTTTATGACAAATGGTGGCAGCTACTACAACCCGAATGATACACGCGAGCTGTTCATGATGCTGTCTGTGTTTCAGCTCGGGATGATCTGCTTCGTCGTGCCGGGACTGACGGCAGGTGTGATTTCCGGTGAACGCGAACGCCAGACGTTAAGTGTGCTGTTGACCACGAATGTCAGCGCCACACGATTGATTTTAGGCAAATGGCTGGCGTCACTCAGCTTCATGACCTTCCTGGTCATTGCGACCATCCCGCTCTATGCCATCGTCTTTTTGTATGGAGGAATTTCACCTGCACAAGTGATCAAGGTGTTTGGCTTTTACGTCATTACGATGTTTGGTATCGGCAGTATTGGTGTGCTCATGTCCACGCTGATCAAACGGACTGGGATCGCTACGGTTGTCACTTATGCCGTGGTATTCGGATGTGCGATAGGGTCGAGCATACTGGCGGAAATTATCAAAGAGTTCATTCGGTACCAGCGTCGGTCCGGTAGCATGTCATCCGTGCCTATGCCAGACTGGCCACATCTCCTGCATAATTTTAACCCGTTGTTTGCGATGTTGAACATTTTTGAGGAAGGGCCGCAGATCAGGATTGGGAATGTGGACCCGTACGCGGTTTACTGCCTGTTTTTCGGGATTATTACACTGTTCTGCCTGTTACTCTCCATCTATCTCATTCAGCCAGTGAAACCGAGATTTCGCAAAGTAAAAGAGGAGCAATAAGCCATGTTCACCTCGAGAGCGAACGACGAGCTGAAGTCACTGCTTGCACCCATTCGAAAGCAACTGGGCTTGCGTGTATGGATACAGCAGCTAACGGTCTATGGTTTGTGGGGGATGGGGGCGAGTCTGGTGCTTCTTCTCCTTGCCCGCATCTGGCCGATTCCGTTTTACCAATGGATTGTGATCATGCTGCCAGTGCTTGTTGTCATCACAGGTCTGGTGCGTGCGCTTTGGATGCGCCCTACCTGGCTCCAATGTGCACAAGTGGCAGACGGTAATGGTTTGGCCCAGCGAGTTGTCACAGCATGGGAGAATCAGGAGAATCAGTCGATGGTAGCCGGTATGCAGAGGGAAGACGCCCTGCAGCATCTGCGTAAAAATTTGCCGCAAATCGTAGAGAGCGTCCGCATTTGGTCGTTGGTCCAACGAAAGGTGTATGTTACCAGCAGTTTGTTATTGGTGTGCCTGGTGCTGTTTCTTTGGCCGAATCCCCAAGACTTGCGACTGGCCCAGATGGCAGAGGAAAAGAAAGCAATCGCGCAGGTCGAGGAAGAAGTAGAGGCAATCAAGCAGGACGTGAAAAAGAATACAGGCTTAACCGACGCGCAGAAAAAGCAGCTGGACGAAATGCTGGAGCAGGCAAAAAAGGCTCTGGCAAAAGCAGGCGACCCGGCAGAACGTCAAAATGCATTGCGCGCTGCGGAAAAACAATTGGAGAAGGTCAGAGATGCCGAGCAGCGCAAAGAAAAAGCATTGCAAGCACTCCAGCGCAGCTTGGGTAATCAAGAAGGGACACAAGCCTTGGCTGGGGCGATGGAAGCGAAAGATAGACAAGCGATGGCCAAGGCTCTGGCACAAATGGCAAAAGCCATGGAAAGCATGCCGCAAAAAGAGCGGGAAGGGATCGCCCGTGAACTCGCTAGCGCAGCAGAGCAATTGAAAAAAGAGGCAGAGTCTGCCGACTCGAAGGAGCTGGAGGATATCGCCAAACAATTGGCGCAGGCAGCCCAGCAAACAGCCCAAGGACAAGTGCCTCAAGCGATGACTGCGCTCGAGAACAGCCTGATGCAAGCCATGACGGGTATCCAGCAATCTCAGCAAGCCATGCTCGCTGCTATACATGCCGCGTCCTCGCTCAATCAGTCGCAAATGACGCTTGCCAGTGCAGGCGCACAAGCAGGAAATGCTGGAGCGAGTGGGGCTGGGACAGGAACGGCAGCAACAGGACAGGCGACTCCAGCATCTGGGTCATCCGGGAATCAGCCAGGTGCCGCAACTCCGGGAACAGGTGCCAATCCAAATCAAGGGGCGAACCCGGCAAACCAGCCTGGGAATGGAAACAATGGCTCGGGGCAAGGGAATGGCAACGGCAACGGAAATGGCAATGGAAGCGGCAATGGTAATGGCTCTGGCGGTCAAGGAAGCGGTCAAGGCGGCGGGGCCGGGTTAGGAAAAGGCAGACACGAGCTCGTTACCGTTCCGGCAGATCGCATAGGTGGAGAAAACGGACCTGTTGATACAGTCGGAGGCTCACTCGGTTCAGGCCCATCTCAGTCGCAGCAAAGCGGAAACACACAAGTCTCCTCCGGTGGGACGCTGCCGTACGAGGAAGTGTACGGCCAGTATGAGCAATTTGCCCGCGAAAGTATGGAAAAAAGCAGTATTCCCGGCGATTATCAACAGATCGTGAAGGATTATTTCAGCAAAATAGAGCCTTAGATCATTCAACAACAGGAAGGAGACACGGCGATGGCGCAGCAAACGCTAGAGGACTGCTTGCAGCGAGTAGAGCTTGTCAGGCAGGAAATTGGAAAGGTATTGGTAGGACAAAAAGAGGTGGTCGAGCAGCTTCTGTGGGCCGTGTTTGCAGGAGGACATGCGCTTTTGGAAGGCGTACCCGGATTGGGCAAAACGCTCCTTGTTCGGACACTGTCCCAAGCCTTCGAGCTGTCGTTTCAGCGGATTCAGTTCACACCGGACCTGATGCCGACAGACATTACTGGAACGAACATCCTGTTGGTCGACGAGAAGGGGCAGCAGTCCTTCCAATTCCAACATGGGCCGATCTTCGCTCACGTCGTGCTGGCTGACGAAATCAACCGGGCGACGCCAAAGACGCAAAGTGCCCTGTTGGAGGCCATGCAGGAGCGAACCGTTTCAGCCGGCGGAGTGACTCGTCCGCTACCAGAGCCGTTCTTCGTTCTCGCGACACAGAACCCGCTGGAGCAGGAAGGGACATACCCGTTGCCAGAAGCACAAATGGACCGCTTTTTATTGAAGATAGACGTGCCGTACCCGACAGAAGAAGAACTGAAAATGATCGTTCGGCAAACGACTACGAGCCAAGTGATCACCGTGGAAAAAGTGGCTTCAGCCGAACAAATTGCTGACATACAACAGGCCGCACGAGAAGTGCTGGTTGCCGATGCGGTACTTGATTACGCCGTGAAGCTGCTTTTAGCGACGCATCCGGGTCAGCAGGCGATTGCTTCGGTGAACAAATATGTGCGCAACGGTGCGGGTCCACGTGGTGTGCAGGCGATTGTCTCCTTGGCAAAGGTACGTGCGTTATTGGCCGGGCGATACAATCTGGCGTACGAGGACGTGACAGCAGTTGCTCTGCCAGCGTTGCGCCACCGCATTTTCCTCAATTTTGAAGGAGAGGCAAACGGCATCCGACCGGACCGCGTCATCATGGATATTTTGGATGAACTGGGGACGCAGAAGGCATGAATCAACACCTGCTTGATCCATCATGGCTCGCCAGACTGGAGCGAATGCAGATGGCTAGTCGCAAAGCGGTCAGCGGCAGCCAGGCAGGAAAGCGAAGGGCGAGACAGCTGGGCAGTTCCATGGAGTTCGCAGATTTTCGGGCGTATGTCCCCGGTGATGATTTGCGGCAGCTCGATTGGAATGCGTATGCCCGTTCAGGCAAGCTGTTTTTGAAAAAGTACTTGGATGAAACAGAGCTGCATGTGAACTTGTACATCGATTGCAGTCGTTCGATGAGCTACGGGCACCCGAATAAAATGGCCCGTGCTATCGAGATTGCCGCGGCTCTTGGCTATTTGTCCCTGTGCCATCTCGATCATGTGTCGGTCTATGCTTTTGACAGCAGCATTACGGCAGCACTTACCGGTCTGCAAGGAAAGAGCCAGGCGCATCGCCTGCTCAGCTTCCTGTCTTCCCTGCAAGAAGGGGGAGCAGGTGATATACAAACGGCAATGCGCCAGCCCGGTGCTGTGAGCGGCAAAGCTGGTACATCCATCGTGCTGTCGGACTTTTTGTTCGAGTCAGGCTATACGGAAGGCATCGCGTATTTGCAGGCGGCCAGACAAGAGGTCACGCTTGTCCAGGTGCTCTCCAAAGAAGAGCTTGCGCCCGAGTATGCAGGAGAGCTGCGGTTGATCGATTCAGAGACGGGGCAGGCAAAAGAAGTATCCCTGACCAGCCTTTTGATGGAAGAGTACCACAAGAGCTTGCGAGATTATCAACAACAACTGTCCGCGTTTGCTTATGGAAGAGGGATCGCCTTCGTGTCTGTAGAGGCGGAACAATCGCTGGAATCGATTGTCTTCCATGTCTTTCGTCAGGCCGGCTTGATTCGCTAGAGAGGAGAGAGACAACATGCAGTGGATGGGTTTGGGCAACTTGTGGTTTGCGCTGATGATCCCGGCCATCATCGTCCTCTACCTGCTCAAGCGAAAAGTAGAGGATCGTGTCATACCAAGTACACTCCTGTGGCAGCGCACGTTGCAAAACTGGGAAGCGGTGAAACCATGGGAAAGGCTGCGGCGCAACCTGCTTTTGCTGCTGCAACTGCTCGCTGCGTGCTTGCTCGTGCTGGCTTTGGTACGACCGGCTGTGCCCACTGAGGGAATCACATCCGACCATACCATTTTGGTCGTGGATACATCAGGGAGCATGATGGCCAAGGAAGGAAACGAGACGCGGCTGGAACGAGCCGTTTCACAGGCAAAAGCACTCGTAGAGAAGCTGGGAAGCAGCCAGACGATGACCCTCATTGAGGCAGGGCGTGAGCCGAATGTTTTGGTTTCCAAAAGTGCAGAAAAAGAGCCGCTCTTGCAAGCCATCGAAAAGCTTGCGCCTTTTTCCGGGACATCCGATCAAATCGCAGCCTTGTCTTTGGCAGGAGCCATTGCAGAGAATGAACCAGGCAGTGGAGTGGTTTGGATGGGGGACGGAAGCGGGGAACGCAAGCTGGATGGAGGCGCAGTCCCTGCTTTTTCCGGGAGCTTTCAGTTCATGCAGATGGGGAGCACCCGCGAGAATACCGCAATCGGTGTTTTTGTGACCCAGCCTACGGAAAAAGGGGTAGAGGGACTGCTGCGGGTGGACAATCATGGCAGTATGACGGCGAAAGGAAAAGTAACGGTTTTCGATGAGCAAGATAAGCTGCTGGATACCGATTCTTTTGCGGTGGGGGCAGGTAGCTCCCAGACATTTTCGTTTCAGAGGCTGGCGGTGTCTCGCGTCTATCGTGCAGTCATCGAACCGGAGCAGGATGGACTTTCCCAGGATAATGTCAAGTGGAGTGTTCCATTCGCTACAGGGAAAGGAAAAGCAGCGTTGTATTCGCCAGAGGGCAATCGCTTCCTCCATCAAGTATTGCAGACAGTCGGAAGTCTTGAGGTGGAAACGATTCAGCAGGCACCGGATGCAGCGGCGGCTGCGCGTGACCTGTGGGTTTTTGACGGAGTCGTACCAGACGAGCTGCCAAAAGGAAACATTTTATTGATTGCCCCGAACAAGAAAACAAAGTGGTTGCCGCTCGCTGGAGAAAAAGAACTGGATCAACAGCCAAGGCCAGTTTCCCCCGATGACCCGCTGCTCAAGCATGTAGATTGGCGAGACGTGCATGTCGCCAAAGGATACGCATTGGACGAGATGCCTGGTATGAAGCCATTGGTACGCGCAGGCGATGTCGATTTGGTCAGAGCGGGGATCATAGACGGTCGTCGAGTGGTCATCATCGGATTTGATTTGCATGCATCGGACTTCCCGTTGCGTCCTGCTTTTCCGATCTTCATGCAAAATGTCGTCAACTGGCTGTCTCCTGGTCAGACAGCCCCAATCCCAATGGCCCATCCGGGAGAGGTCTTGACCATCCCACTCTCACCGGGAGCGACAACACGTACCTTGACGTATCCGAATGGACACCAGCAGTCTCTTACAGAGGACGCCACGTCCAAAACGATGCAGCTACCGGAGCTGACCGGATTGTATCGTCTTGACGAAGGGGTAGATACAGGCACCAAAAGTACGTATTTTCCTGTCCAAATGAATGAGGGAGAATCGAACATTACGCCAAAGTCTTTGAGCGTTGCCCGGAAGAATGCCGAAGAGCAAAAGGAGAGTGAGGAAGCGACAGCGACTGGCACAACAGGAGGACTGGGAACGAAGGAGTTGACCTATTGGTTGGCGGCGTTTGCTCTCTTGGTGTTATTGGTGGAATGGAGGGTGTATCAGCGTGGGTATTAACTTTATACAGCCGCTATTCCTGTTGCTATTGCTTCCTGTTGCCTACGTGGTCATCAGCTGGTGGCGACATCAAAAGCAAATGCCAATCGGCAGAAAGGCGACAATTGCTACTATTCGCTCGCTCTTGTTCCTCCTTCTGGTTTTGGCGTTGGCAGGGACGCAGCTGCTGACACCTGTTCAGGCGAAAACGATTGTGTTTGTTGTAGACCGATCTGCTTCCATGAAGGACGATCCGCGAGTTCTCTCCTTTTTGCGGGAGGCGATTGGTCAAAAGCAGGCAGCGGATAAGTATGCTGTCATTGCAGTAGGGGCGGAGGCGGCGGTCGATCAACCGTTGACGATACGCCAAGAAGTACAGCCCTTGGGCGTGGATGTCAACAGGAATGCAACCAATTTGGCAGAAGGAATCCGATTGGCGTCTGCCATGATCCCTACCAATGCCAGAGGAAAAGTCGTCTTGTTGACAGATGGTCTGGAAACAAACGGAGATGCGGCACGGCAGACGAGACTGGCGAGGGAGCGAGGAATCGCAGTGGAGGCTGTTTCCTTGCAGCAGCCAAACGGGGATGAGGTCGTTCTTACATCTGTACAGGTGCCGCAAAGGCTGTACGCGGGAGAGGAATACGGCATCACCGTTGATGTGGAGAGTACGATAGCGACCGAGGCAACCCTTCGCCTGTATGAAGGCAATCGCGAGGCGGGCCAGCAAACGGTACAGATCGGCAAGGGCAACAACCGCTTCGTTTTTTCGCAAAAAGCGATGCAGCAGGGGTTCCATCGTTATCGCGTGGAAATTGAACCGCGACAAGATACCGTAGCAGCGAATAATCAAGCTACAGCCTATACGCAGGTAGCCGGGGCACCAGTCGTACTCGTAGCCGAAGGGCATCCGGGTGCCGCTACCAACCTCATTCAAGCGCTGGAAGCGGGCAATACCAAGGTAGAGCTACGCGATCTCGCATTGCTGCCAAAGGAGCTTGAGGGTTACAAGCAGTTTGCCTCCATTGTACTGGCAGATGTGCCCGCTACCAGCATGACTGATGCGGATATGGAACGCATGCGGACTGCTGTACGTGATTTGGGCATTGGTTTGATCATGACAGGCGGCAAAGATAGCTTCGGTATGGGTGGCTGGTTCCAGACACCAATCGAAGAGGCCTTACCTGTTCACATGGATTTAAAAGGGAAGGAACAGCTCCCTTCGCTCGGACTTCAGCTGGTCATCGACAAGTCGGGCAGTATGAGCTCCGATGCCAGAGGTGCGGATAAGATGGCACTGGCTAGGGAAGCCGCCATACGAGCGACAACCATGATGAATGCCCAAGACACCATCGGGGTGATCGCATTTGACGACACGCCATGGGATGTCGTGGCTCCACAATCTGTCACGAAGCTGGATGAAATCCAACAGCAGATCAGCAGAATTCAAGCGGATGGCGGGACCGATATTTTCCCTGCCTTACAGCTGGGCTACGAACGTGTAAAAGCAATGAACACGCAGCGTAAGCACGTGATCTTGCTCACAGATGGGCAGTCTGGGCTCAACGATGATTACCAGGGACTGCTACAGCAAATGACAGCTGAAAATATTACCGTTTCAACAGTGGCGCTGGGTGATGATTCGGATAGGTCGTTGCTTGAGATGATTGCCGAGTTAGGAAAAGGCAGATATTACTTTGCCAACGATGCTGAATCCATCCCGAAAATATTCAGTAAAGAAACAGCGCTAGCCAGTCGCACGTTTATTGTGGAGAAGCCCCAAGTACCAGGCTATACAGGGGTGGGAGCTTGGCCTGCGCTGAAGCAAGCTTTGCCTCCGGTGCGTGCGTATATTGCAACAACACCGAAGCAAACAGCCGAATCATCCTTGATGAGTGCTGACGATGATCCGATTCTCACCCGTTGGCAGTACGGTCTGGGGCGTTCTGTCGCCTGGACGAGTGATCTGGAAGGGAAGTGGTCACCGGACTGGGTGGCTTGGGGAGGAAACAGCCGTCTGTGGAACGAAATCGTGGCATGGACTTTCCCACAAATTACAGAAGGTGCTTGGAAGACGACCACGAGCGTGAACGGCGCAAAAGGCAATGTGAGGGTAACGATGCCAGCTGGTGGAAGCCTGCCTCAAGAGATGGAGGCAGTCGTTCTCAATCAAGAGATGAAGCGAGAGATCATCAAGCTTAAGCCGGTTGCGCCAGGCGTCATGGAGGGTGAATTCGAGACGGCTGATCCGGGCACGTACATGATTCAGATCTCTCAAAAAAATCAAGGCCGAGTCACGGCGAGCCAAACGACAGGCTTGACTGTTTCCTATTCACCCGAATACGGAATACATGCTGATGGTGACAAGCGACTTCAAGAGTGGCTAAGTGCCGGTGGAGGGAATCAGATCACCAAACCGGAAGAAGCTTTTGGTGGCACGCTTCCCGCTAAATGGGACACACAGTCAATCAGTGAGTGGTTACTCATGTTGGCGGCGTTGCTACTGCCGATCGATATCGCTGTTCGTCGTCTGCAGTTGCCGGATCAATGGTGGGCAAGGCTGTCTAGTCTATGGAGATTGCGCAAGTCCACTTCTGCCGATTCTGAACAACAGGCAGTATTGTCTCGCCTCGGTGAGAAGCGCTCCGTGACAAGACGGACACGCGAAGAGCGGACAGATGACCAGAAAGTCGTATCTGCTCCTATCATTCATCCGGTAGGGACGGCCGAAAATCGGGTGAAGCCAGCAGCAGTCAAACACGAGCAGGCCAAAGAGAAACAGGAGAAGCAAACACAGCCTGACGAAACGCTAAACAGACTATTAGCGGCCAAGAACCGAAAAAAGTCTCAGTAATAGATAAAAAGAAACCAGCAGCCTGGCGAATTATCGCTACGGACTGCTGGTTTCTTTTTAGAGATGCTCTTCATATACGAGCGGGATTGCGATACCAAAAGCAGATTCATCTTTAGGAAGGCTCCCTTCCATCGATATGCCAGGATTATTCGCGCGGAAAGCAACTTCATAGGTTTCACCTGGCGCTATCTGGATAGTGTCCGTCCACCATGGACTTCCTGTAACTTTTTTGCCGTCCCGGCTCAAGATGAGCATGTGATGACCGTGCAGATACAGTGATTGATCCTGAAAGCTGCGGTTGACGAAGGTCAGCTTTATGAGATCACCCTCTTCAAGCATCATCCGTGTTTCAGGAAGCAAGTCGCCATTTACAGTCGACAATCGCTCGAATTTACCGTCATAAAACCCGTACTGATCATCAATGAGCAGTTGATACTCCCGATTAAAATGGGAAGAGAGATCAAAAGGAAGGGCAGTCGGACTGCCGTAACGTGCAGGGTCAAAGACGGAAAGCTCTGCGTGTAACAAGGGTACAGCATCTTTGGACCCGTCTGGACTTAAGAGCAGCCCTTTGTCATGCTGGTTTACAGCTGGAGCAAATAGCACGGGACGATTCGGCATCGTAAACTGAATGTCGTATCGACCGCCTGACCCAGGCTGCAATGCTTGATTGGCAATCAGATTCGGTTCGTTGACCTCGGTTCCGTCAATCGCTACTACCTGAAAAGGAGTTCCTTGCAGCAAGTAGGTGACAGGAGCATTTTCGGCGTTTATAAAGCGAAGGCGAACCGTTGTGCCAGGAGTAACTGTTTCGATTTTTCGCGTATCTGAGCCGTTTAACGTCGCGCCTGCCTTTTCGTCCTTGTGATGAATCAGGGCGATGTCCCGGATGGGTACGCCTGTAGTGGCGGCATCGGCTGATTCGATCACAAGGGCACCGAATAACCCATTCACTACTTGCCCGGGAATTTGCTGATGAGAATGATACCAATACGTTCCTGTTTGTTCTGCGCGAAAACGAAAAACAGATTTTTCTCCTTTTGCAATGCGATTATCGCTAGCGGGAGTCTGCATGCCATGCCAGTGGATGTTTACCCCTTCGGAGATATCCTTGTTCAGCAGGGTGATTTCGACGAGTTCACCTTGCTTCATACGCAGCTCAGGTCCAGGATATTTTCCATTCAGGGTCCATGCTTCTACGGTTTGGCCTGATGCTTGTTGGATGGTTGTTTTCTGTGCAGTCAGCGAAAACGTTCGATCAGGGTTTTCTTGTTTTGATTTCGTTGATACATCGCCACTTTTCGATTTCCCTGTAGCAGGCATCGAATGTGCACTTGCCTTTACAGGGAAAACGAAATCGGGGAGAGTGTGATCGTCCTGATTCTCGCCTTCCAAAGATGAATGATTGGGAAGGCGGCTCGCTATCATCGCTTGATTTCCCCAGACCGTCGCAAGTAAAGCAGTCATCAGAAGAAACGCGGCAAAACGGATAAAGCGGAACAGACGGCGCGGTTTTACCCAGTTTTCCGCAGTGGAGTGGTATTGATGCTGCCACGATTGCTGAATCCAAAGAAGGGAGACACCGGCTAATAATACACCCCAAGCGAGAAACAAAATGGACGGCTCCAACGTAACAGCAGGAAAAAAGACTTGTAGGAAGAGTGCAATCAGACAGCCCAAGACGCTAGCTTGCAACGGAACGAGCAATTCGGGGCAAGATGCGTCTCCTCGCCACTCTGCATCCAACATGTCGTCTAGGTCAGGGGAGTTTGTTTTTATAGGCCTAACCTTTTTCTCTTGTAACAAAATTCGGGTATCATCCGTATCTACTTCTGACTGCCTCGACTCTCTGCCCCCTTTCCCGGCCAACTCCCACAGTCGTGGAAAAGTAGAGAGCAGGCTGCATAACAATGGAACAAAAATAAAAGGTAAAAAGCCAAGCAGCGTATCCTTTATGTAAAGCCAGCCAAAGGCTTCAAACAAAACCCACGTCATCACCAAATGACCTGCAAATACAAAAAGGGCCGACCATGAAAAACATAAGGTGATGCGAGCACTGTTTATGAAAGCCCGTTTCGTCGGACGGAAAACGAGTTGGTTTGCCATGATTGTCGGGACCAGCATGACGATGAGAAGGACCAGAAACAATCCTTGATGAATCCCGGCAAGCACTTCAAAATCAGCCATGATCAGTTCCTCCTGTTTACCTGTTCGATACTAATGATATAGAGAAACGGCTGATGACCAAACGTACCGGGGCAGTATTTTCACTCCGTCTTAAGTCGGAGAAGTACACTTGATCTACATACAGGATATCCATTACAATTTTGGTATTCTTTTTTGATTAGCCAAATATTGGGAAGGGAACTTTATCTCATGTCCTTTGATTTTGTACAAACGTAACAACGCGCTCGGGCTCCTCCTGCCTCGTCTGGTTTGGACGCGAACAGACTGGTATAAACGAGAGGAGAAGCAGACATGGAAAATAAGGATTGGATCAAAAGCTTTCAAGAGGAAGTGGAGGCACCATTCGCTGGGTGGGATTTTGCCAGATTGACTGCGACAGGTAGGATGCGGGATGCACCACTTGGCTGGAACTATGTAAACATCGTGAAAAAGAACATGAAAGGGATTCGCTCTATGCTGGAAATGGGGACAGGTGGTGGAGAACTGTTTTCTAAGCTTGCGCCATTCCCTCAGGAGACGTATGCGACAGAAGGCTATGAGCCGAATGTAGCGGTGGCAAAAGCCAATCTGGAGCCCTTGGGTGTTCGTGTGTTTCCGGTAGACGGAGAAGAAATATTGCCTTTTGAGGATCAGTCACTCGACTTGATTATCAATCGGCATGAAGCTTATTTGCCGTCTGAAATGAAGCGCCTGTTGAAGCCAGGGGGCACATTTGTTACCCAGCAAGTAGGCGGTCAAGACAATCTCGAGCTGAATCGATTGCTGGGCGCTCCAATTCCGCCAGATTACTTGCACTGGAATCTTGCCTATGCAGTCAACGAACTGGAGGAAGCTGGTCTTACAATTGTGGAGCAAAAAGAGGAAATGAGCTTTTCCCGTTTCTACGACATTGGTGCCATTGTTTACTACTTGAAGGCTATCGAATGGCAGATTCGCGACTTTACTGTAGAAAAGTACGCTCAAGCCTTGCTCGATCTGCACCAGAAAATCGAAGCGGTCGGGTACATCGATATTCCTACCCATCGATTTCTCATGATTGTCCAACAAAAGTCCTAATTAAATCACTACCGATTGTCGATAAGACTGGTAGGGAGTGTTTAGGAAAAGCACCCTTTTTGGGTGCTTTTTTTATACACATATCGTAACCGGCGAAGGAGAAGTGAGGCAGGATGAGTAAGAGCTTGGCAACACGGGTCGTTGCTCTTGTAGCGGTGATCATTGCCGTCATGATGGCAATTAATATTATCATGATTTACGAAAACAGCGTAACCACTGTTGAAAAGACACTCTCGCGCTCAAGCATCAACACAGCATTGCATATCTCCCAAGGGCTTGATTCAGAGAAGATAGCGAAATTTATATCTCAGCCACAAGAATCTGACGACTACTGGTCAATCCGAAATTTGTTGCTTGAGTACACCGAAAAAACAGGTGCCCTTTATGTTTATATTCTTCATACAGACGGTGAAAAAGTAAAGATTATGGTGGATGGAACGGCGAAAGGAGCTGAGGGAGCAGCTACAATCGGTCAAGAGACGACCTCTACCGGCATGGCTGATATTGCTCCTGCTCTGGCAGGCGGTTCGAACAGCACGCCAATCGTCAAAGACCCTGTGTACGGGGACTACCTAAGTGCATTCGTACCGATTGAAGATCCATCTGGTCAAGTAATTGCTGTGCTAGGTGTAGATACTGCGGCAGACAAAGTAGAGTTGATTAATGATCAGGTTTTGGATGAAACCATGCCACGCATCATTATCGCTATGATTGTCGTAACGATCATTTCTTTGGTTGCTGTATTCTTCCTGATCAAAAAGATGCTTCGTCCACTGCAAGTTGTACAAGAGGCGTCTATGCGGATTGCTTCCGGTGATCTCACGTCTACAGAGATTTCTGTTTCCAACAAAAAAGACGAGATTGGCCGAATTGTCGTTGCTTTTGGTGAGATGACGGCACAACTGCGTCAAATCATTGGTGGAGTAAAAGAGACAACGGAGCATATCGACAGCATGGCGAATTCCATTCGGGAAGGTGCCCACTCTGTCCGCGAGCAAAACAAAAACATCGTGGTCACCAGCCAAGAGATTGCCCAAGGGAATGAGCAGACAGCAAACGCGATGGAGATGACAGTGCAAACGGTTCAAGAATTCTTGAGCGAGCTGTCTGAATTGAATACGGCGATTGACGAGATGGATGCAGTATCCAATCGTGTGTCTGATATCGGAGAGAGCAGCTATAAAGTATTGCAAGAGTTTTTGGCAGATGGAACCGAAACGAACAAACAATTTCATGAAGTGCAAAATACGATGGCGATTCTCGAAGAAAAATCGAGCCGAATTAACGACGTGATTGAAACGATTCAGCAAATCGCCGGACAAACCAATCTGCTGGCGCTGAATGCAGCCATCGAGAGCGCGCGTGCTGGCGAAGCGGGCAGAGGTTTCGCTGTGGTAGCGGGGGAAGTTCGCAAGCTGGCTGAACAGACAGGTGCGGCAACTCATGTCATTCAGGAGAGCATCAAAGACATTCAAGATCAGGTAAGACAAGCGACGGAAAAGACAAATGCGACACTGGATCGCTACAATGCGGGTACAGAGCGTTTGGATTCCGTCACACAAGGCATTACGGCGCTGTCTGACATGACGCATACCTTGAAGACGTCGCTAGCGAATGTGATGGCAAGTGTAGAGACGATGAAGCACGGTCAGAACAAGGTGAATGAATCCGTGTTGACGGTTACTGCCATCTCGGAACAAACAGCAGCAGCCACCGAAGAAGTATCTGCTACGATGCATGAGGTCAGTGGAAACGTTGATCAGTTCGTGTCTGAAACGGAGCAGGTGACAAACAGCATTCAGGAGTTGCGCAGCAAGGTGGATACGTTCCGACTGTAGATGAATTACTTTATCAATAAATAAAAAACAGCTCTTCTACTGGCAGGATGATGCCGGGAAGAGCTGTTTTTTTGTGGCTGTAGTGGGGGAAGAAGCGCATTTCCAGTCTACGCTTCGGCCTCCGCCCCACAAGGGGTGAAGACTGTCCGCTCCGGTCTGAATGGCGGGAGCCGCTTCAAAAGTAGAAGTTTCGATGAGGAATTCGCAGAGTTGAAGCTAAAATAACTCCCTCCATTCAGCCCTCCGCTTTGTCGGGCTCCAGAGGCGCTTGGACTGGAAATGCGCTTCTTCCACGCGGCTTTTCATGTAACGGCAAGCTTACACTACAAAATTCCAATGAGGAAAAGCACTAAACCGTGTACCCCTAAAAGAACCATACGCAACCAGCTAAAAGCCTGTTTCAACTGACCATCCCGAATCGGAAAGATTGAATACCCGTTGCGCTTTTGCTGATGCCGCCAAAGGCTACCAATCTGGCTGGCAGTCATGAAGAGAAAGAGCAGACCGGCAATGATTTTCGCATACGGGCCGGGCAATATGAGAACGACGAAGCTTGACAGCAGGAGGAGTCTGAAATAAATGCCCGCAAAGTCACCAGAGCGAATAAACTTTTTGGTAAACAAATGATGTCCTGCTGTTGATTGACGATAAGGCAGCAGCTTCGTCAGGGTAATAAGCCACGAGCGTGACTTCACTTGGTGCTGCACGGCAGGGACATCCCTGAAGTTGTTCACAAACTGATAAAAGCGGTGACGCAAGCCGCTTTCGATGGCCAGCAGGCGATACCATTGTAGAGAATGTTTTTTCTTGTAGGTCAACATTCGTGAATGGAGCCAGATCAAAAGCGCAGCGCAGATCAGAACGCCAAATGGGATAGGACCTACGCGCAAGAAATGTCCTTCACTTAATACCCAAGCGAGGAGGATGTACGAAAAGACAAATCGAGCCAGTGTGTAGAATCCGATCTTCTTCTGATCTGGCACACGTAAGAACGTCCAATTGCTGTAAATATTCCAGCCCTTCAAGAGCAAGGGAATGCCCCAATAAACCCACAGCTGCACGCCTTGAGCGCCTACTACCCCTGTATACATAGGCATGAGCAGGAGCAGGACGATAAACACTACCATGCTCTGGATCGCAAAATTGTAAACAAGCGCCTTGCGGAAATAGCGATCCAGTCTTACTTCATGCGGAGTCAAAAAAAGCAAATCCGCTTCCAACAAAAACGTGCGCAGGGGGCTTCTCACCACGACGATTGCAATCACGAGCGCCATGGCATACGGTAAAGGGAACCAGGCTGGAATCATAGCGATGATGCTGCGGTAGTAGAAGGCGAGCAACCCCATCAAAAAGATTCCGACGAACGCCAAACCGCCATTCGCCATGTACTGGGCATACCGAATGAATTCTACGGAAAAGGCATGGAACCGTTTGCGAAATAATTGATCTACGTCTATTTTCACTGGCCGTCATCCTCTACGATATGCAAGTATATGTCGTCCAAGGAGCTATCCGGGAGCCCTGTTATACGCCGAAGCTCCTCAAGCGTTCCTTGGGCTCTAATCTCGCCTTTGTGCAAAATAATGAATCGGTCACAATGCTTCTCGGCGGTCGCCAAAATATGGGTAGACATCAGAATGCCAGCCCCCTGCTCCTTGCAACGGTTCAACCACGTGAGAAGAGAACGAATCCCCAGAGGGTCCAGACCCAGGATCGGTTCATCCACGATGTACAGAGGCGGTTGTACGAGCAACGCCATCATAATCATGAGCTTTTGGCGCATCCCTTTGGAAAACTGCTGAGGAAATCGGTCTTTCATTTCCTCCATGCGGAATTCTTTTAAGAGAGGACGTGCCCGTTCATAAAAAACTTCCTGATCCAGCCCGTGACTCATGGCCATTAACTCGATATGCTCCCATAGCGTAAGCTCTTCGTAATAAATGGGAGACTCGGGAATATACCCGTAAGACAAACGATAGTTTTCGGGGTCGGATTGAAAGGTCTTCCCTGCAATGCTGATTTCACCTGCGGTGGGCTCCAAGAGTCCTAAAATATGCTTGATTGTCGTGCTTTTGCCTGCGCCATTCAGCCCGATTAGGGCCACGATTTCTTTTTCGCGTATGTGAAAGGAGACGTCTTTGATTACAGCGTGGTTGTAAGAGTACCCACCCGTTACCCCTTTTACCTCCAACAAGGTTGTCATGGTATCCTCCTTAATGAATAAACGGTTTTGTCCCCGTTTATTTGAGAGAAATGCTAGATAGTCTTTCATCTATTTTAGCTGAATTCAGGATTTGGAAATACATTTGTTTGCCGCCTTTTTTTACACGAGACTGAACAAAGCGGGATAACCGTACAAGCAATGCTCCTCTCCGCTACATAAACAAGTAGTATAAAGGACGGACGGGGGAGGTGGAATCTATGACAGCGGGACCATATGAAAATCAGAAAGATATAGATCAGCATATCCAACGTATCTATTTGAAATTAGACAAATTCGAAGAACGAATCGATCAGCTTGAGGGACAAATGATAGTCGTCACGAAGTGGTTGGAACGAATTGAACATCGGTTGGGACGCATGGAGGATGTGCGTTATGATGTACTGCAAGTTTTGAACAAGCTGCAGACTGAGTTAGAAACGAAAGCAGAGAAGACGGAAAAAGACAAAGACATTATCTTGCAACTACTGTCAAACGAAAATCGGGACAAGGAAGCACTTGCTCAGTTTATGGAAGTAGAAAAAGACAGAAAACAAGAACGCTTTTTACAGGTTTGGGCAGTTTTAGGTCCTGTCATCGCCTCCGTTCTCTCCTCTTTTTTTACCCGATTTTTTATGTAGCGCATAATATGTTTAGAATGTGGAAAAGTTGTGTAATACGCTTTCCATTTTTCTACCATAACTTCTTTCTATACTTGGAGGGCAGATTATAGAAAGAGAGGATATCCAAGTGAAGAAGTTTGATATTTCCATGCTTTCGGTTGCCATATTATTAACGGGGTTAGCTGTATTAGGTTTTTATCAATCATGGGCAAAAGGCAATGACCCTGTATTGGTAACGGCTGGCGATACCTCGATTACACAAAATCAGCTTTACGGTGAAATGAAGAAAACGTACGGAAAACAAACGATACATGAACTTGTTGCGGAAGCGTTAATCAAGCAGGAAGCCAAGGCGCAAAACGTCGCGGTGACGCAAGAAGATATGAATAAAGAGATTGATTCGATGAAACAACAGGTAGGTTCACCTGAGGCATTCCAGAACTACTTGAAGAGTATGGGAATGACCGAGGCCCAGCTGCGGGATAAGTTGAACGTGCTCATGACACGGGATAAGTTGTTGGATAAAGCATTCCCGGTTACCGAGGAGCAAATCAAAACCTACTACAATACAAATAAAGCACAGCTGGGGTCACCGACACCTGAGTTTGATAAAGTTAAAGATCATATCAAGATGATGCTGACTGACCAAAATCGCAGTCAGAACTACGGCACCTGGTTAAATACGCTTCAGGAAAAACACAAAGTAGATTGGCACGACCCGTCCTTTGACGATGCTGCAGTGCCAGGGGAAGCACAAACACCTGCTCCATAGTGTAGAACATATACCAAAAGACCTTGTCCTCTTACATGAGTGCGAGGTCTTTTTCTGTGAAAACGGTCATGAACGTTTTGTTTAGTAATGAGAGCAATCGGAGAAACTGTGTTCATAATTGCCGATGTGAGGAGCAATCCGAATGGCTCAGATTGGTTGCAGCCTAGACGACAACGTTCACTATATAAAAGAATCGCTCGGATACAGCAATGACATCGTGATTCGAGAGGTAGTCCTAGATAGCCTGGAACCTGTTCGGGCAGCTGTCATGTATGCGGACGGTATGGTTGATTCGTATCTGGTACAAGCCGTATTAATCGACAGCCTCTTATACAAAATGCGCCTGAAGGAATGGGAAGGAATACGCGAAGACGCGTTTGTACCCTTTTTAAAAGAATCCATCCTGACTGTAGGGGATATGGGGGATTTATACGATTTTCCCACCTTGTTTACAGCTTTGTTGTCTGGCTGTGTCATCATTCTCGTGGATGGCTGCTCGCAAGGAATTCATATTGGTTTGCAGGAGTGGAAGGATAGAGGGGTCACCGAGCCGTCATCGCAAACAGTCATTCGTGGTCCACGAGAAAGCTTCACGGAGACACTCCGCACCAATATTACGCTACTGCGGAGACGGATTTCCAGTGAAAAGCTATGGATTGAAATTAACAGAATCGGCGAAGAAACCAAGACAGAAGTCGCGATTGTGTATATGAAAGGGATTGTGGAAGAAGGTGTTGTAGAAGAGGTCCGTAATAGACTGGATCGAATCAGCATCGATGGCATCATGGAAAGCGGCATGATTGAGGAGCTGATCCAGGACGAAGCTTACACACCTTTCCCCACTATCTCTAACTCGGAGCGCCCTGATGTAGTGGCCGCAAATCTATTAGAGGGGCGCGTAGCGATTCTTGTAGATGGGACTCCATTTGTTTTGACCGTGCCCTCTCTCTTCGTGGAATTTTTCCATTCAGCGGAAGACTACTATCAGCGCTTTGATTTTAGTACGTTGATTCGCATGCTGCGATTTGCTTGTTTTTTAATAGCCTTGCTGGCTCCCTCCCTCTATATCGCCATTACGACCTTTCACCAAGAGATGCTCCCGACACAGCTTCTGATCAGCTTGGCGGCACAGCGAGAAGGAGTACCCTTTCCAGCCTTCATTGAGGCGATCATGATGGAAGTCGCTTTTGAGATATTGCGAGAGGCTGGAATCCGCATGCCACGTGCAGTAGGGCAAGCCATTTCTATCGTGGGAACGCTCGTCATTGGACAAGCAGCGGTGGAAGCGGGGATTGTATCGGCAGCGATGGTCATTGTGGTCTCGATTACCGCGATATCCAGCTTTATTTTCCCGGCGAGCAATATGTCGATTACCGTGAGGATTCTTCGTTTTCCCCTGATGGTGCTGGCTGCTTCTTTTGGCATATACGGAATCATTGTAGGGATGCTGGCCTTGGTGCTGCATTTATGCAGTCTGCGCTCGTTTGGCGTACCGTATATGGAATCGTTTGCTCCGTTTTCCCTGAAAGAGCAAAGAGACACGATTTTTCGCTTGCCTCGCTGGGCCTTGGACAAACGGCCTGAATCGATTACCAAAAACAATTTGCGCCGCCAATCTAAAGGGATAAAGCCATTACCACCGCAGAAGTAAGAGGTTTTCCACAGCATGGAAAGGAGTGGGCACCAGTGAAAGGGATAAAAGTTCTTCTCTGCATCGTGCTCGTTATTATCCTAGCTGGTTGTTGGGATCGAAAAGAACTGAACGATTTGGCGATTGCGGTTGGGATCGGCATTGATAAAGTGCAAGGAGGCTATCAAGTTTCGGTTCAAGTAGTAGACCCTGCAGAGGTCGCGGCCAACAAGGGAAAGCCTGGACGTGCGCCTGTTACACTCTTTACCATGAAGGCTCCAACGATTTTTGAGGCTGTGCGGAAAATGACTACGATCTCTCCCCGGAAAATTTATATGGCTCACACGCGGATGCTCATATTTGGCGAGGAGGTCGCGAGAGAAGGGATCGCTCCTGTCGTCGATTTTGTCTCGCGAGACCATGAATTTCGGACTGACTTTTATATTGCCATCGCCAGAGGAACGACGGCACGCAACATCCTGAGAGTGATCACACCGCTTGAGCAAATCCCTTCTACAGAAATGTTTGCTTCTTTGGAGACATCCTCCAAAGTATGGGCACCAACCGCAGCGGTTACGATGGATCAATTAATTACTGACTTTACCATCAAAGGGAAACAAGCGGTGTTGACAGGCGTGCGACTAACCGGATCTGCAAGGGAGGGTGACCAACGGAAGAATGTCGAGCAAATAGATACCCCCGTGCTTCTTCAATATACGACATTGGCTACTTTCCGGGGGGACAAGATGATCAACTGGCTGAGTGAAGCGGACAGCAAAGCCTATAGTTACATTACAGGCAAAGTAAAAAGCACCGTCGGAAGTATGCCTTGCAAGGGGGGAGGGCTCTTGACAATGGAAGTCATGCACGCTGACGCGAAAATCGAGGCTACCATGAAAAATGGCGCGCCTGAAGTCATCGTTCATATCGGTTTGGAAAATGATATTGGTGAAGTGCAATGCAAGCTCGATCTGACAGAGGAGAATACGATCAAGGAGCTGGAAAAAGAGGCGGAAAAATCAATGGAAGCATTGGCGACAAAAGCAATTGCCAATGCCAAGAAGCATGGAGTAGACATATATGGATTCGGAGAAGCGATTCATCGAACGTACCCGAAAGTATGGAAGAAGATAGGGGCGAATTGGGAAAAGGAATTTGCCAAGCTGCCTGTACATGTGGTTGCTGATGTGAAAATCAGACGTTTAGGAACCATCAATAATGCCTTTGAAGAAAAGTGATTGTGTGACAGGGGCAGAGGGAGTTTGTATGTCGACATTTGCTGTCATCGTTGTATCTATAATGGTTTGTGCATATGAGCTGCCCCGATTGATTCGGAAGCGGCAGCGCAAAGAGATTGCTGTCTTTCTCGGGTTGCTTGTCATCAGTGTTGGCTTGTACGCAGGAGCCGAGAAAGGGGTTGTCCCCAATCCTGTATATTGGGTGGAAATGGTTTACAAGCCTGTATACGACGGTGTCATGACATGGCTAAAGTAAACAAGGGGCATACTGAGTACACCCCCAGTAAAGGAGAGTAAATAGACGTGGACGGTCTTTTGATGAAGCTCCTCGTTAGTCCGTTGTTGGTCGTTTTGGCAGATGCTCTCTTTCCAGAAGTGAATTTCGCTAATCTATATCAGTCTGTTGGAGTCGGATTTGTCTTGGCAGTCGCCGGATATTTTTTGGATAGGGCGATCCTTACGGCAGGGAGTCTTTGGCTTACGACGATGTTTGACTTGATTATCGGCTTTTTGATCGTTTATGGAAGTATTGTGTTTTTCCCGACGGCTCAAATCGCTGCAATCGGGGCCGGGTTTGTTGCGATATTTTATGGCGTAGCAGAATATATCCAGCATGTTTGGCTGATACGCACAGGACGAACGGAAAGTGTATAGTTGTTTAACGTGCAAACACACTCCTTGGGGGTGTGTTTTGTTTATGAAAAAATCATTATGATCGCTTTGTCACGATTCGCTCAATCCATGACCACGGAAGCCAATTTTTTGCGGCGATCGTAAGTGCCACGCCCCGGCCAACCGGGTAGCGAAATCGCGGGTTGGGAGTGGTGGCTGCATGGACGATCGTTGAAATGACTGCGTCGGGAGCAGGTGCCTTTTCTATGATTGATTCTACGTGACGCATCAGTTGTTTCATTTGGGAGGCGTAAGGAGAGTCTTCATCAAGCTGTTGGTCTTGCATTCCTTTCTCCCAGATTGCTGTACGAAATGAGCCGGGCTCAACAAGGACGACTTGGACTTGAAAGGGCAGCATTTCAAGGCGAAGCGATTCACTGAAGCCTTCGACTGCATGCTTGGATGCGGCATAGGGCGAGAGACCGGGGAAACCAAATCGGCCACTGATGCTGCTTACGTTAATAATACGCCCAGCTTGTTGCTGCCGCATGTAAGGCAAGACTGCCCGAGTGACCTCGATCAGCCCGAATACATTTACATCAAACTGTTTGCGCCATTGTTCGGAAGAGACTTCCTCAGCAAAGCCGCCCAACGCGTAACCAGCATTGTTCACCAACAGATCAATGCGCCCATGCCGTGCAATGATGGAGGTGATTGCATCCTGAATTTGTTCCGGATGCGTAACATCAAGGGAAATGACTTCCAGATGATCAGGCTCTATTAGCAAGCTTGCCAATTTGTCAAGAGGGTCTCTTTTTGTGAGATCACGCATAGCAGCAATTACCTGAAAACCAGCCTTGACTAAAGCGACTGATGCGTGCTTACCAAAGCCACTTGAGGTACCAGTGACTAGTGCAATTGGTCTTTTTTGCATGGAATTCTCCTTTTAATTGTATGTGTTGTCATAATTTAACTGCAATGTTCACAAAATTGTTCATAAATTTGTTAACAAAATCATAACAAATAGCCTTTGTATTAAGGAAAATTTATGTATACTTAAATGGTTACCACGCTTGGGTAGAAGTGTGCAATACTGCCCCTTACTTTCCTGTTTGTTTCTGGAATGGCTGCTAATACCTTTCAAGTTTGGGCATTATAGTTGTAAATGGTATTGTATGCGATTTCTTCAAGCAGATAGAAAAGTACGAAAACTTCTAGTTGTAGGCGTGGCTAGAACGTTACCAACACGAAGAAAGAGGGGTTCATTGGTATGAAGGGTTGGCAACAGTATTGGCGTCAGTTTTCCCTGTTTGCTCTGCTGGCGCTAGTGTTAACCGGGTGTGGCAAAGATGAGCTCTCAGCGCTCAAGCCCTCTGGTCCGGTAGCTGCTATGCAGTTTGACCTGATGAAGCTGTCCTCCGCTATCATGATCGGCGTCTTCATTGTCGTTATGACGATCTTTACGTACGTCCTTATCCGTTATCGTAAGCGTCCCGGACAGCAAGGCATTCCTAAGCAGGTCGAAGGAAATCATGCACTTGAAATTCTTTGGACGGTAATTCCTTTCTTGCTTCTTATCATCATGGCGATTCCGACTGTTACTACCGGTTTCGCACTGCACAAGGAGTACCCAAAAGAGGAAGCAGTTCAAGTAAAGGTTACTGCTCACCAATTCTGGTGGGAATTCGAGTATCCTGATCTTGGAGTAGCGACTGCACAAGACTTGGTATTGCCAGTTGGCAAAAAGATTCAATTCGTATTATCAGCGTCTGATGTTAAGCACGCATTCTGGATTCCTGCATTGGGCGGTAAAATCGATACGAACCCAGGGCAAGAAAACAAAATGTGGTTGCAGGCAGACAAAGCAGGCATTTACTACGGTAAATGTGCGGAGCTCTGTGGAGCATCCCATGCCTTGATGGACTTCAAGGTAGAAGTAATGGAACAAGCAGATTTTGACACTTGGGTAGCTAACATGAAGGGTGTTCAGGCAAAAGAACCTGTAACAGCAACTTCTCCACTGGCTGCAGAAGGTCAACAAATCTTCGATAAGAGCTGTTTGGGATGTCACGCTGTGGCAGGTAAAGGCGGTAAGATGGGGCCAAACCTGACTAACTTTGCAGATCGCGAACGTGTAGCAGGTATCAAAGCACATACGCCGGAAAACATTGCAGAGTGGCTGAAAGATCCGCAAAAAATCAAGCCGGGCAACAAAATGCCTAACCTCAACCTCGATGACACCCAAGTGAAAGCGCTTGTTGAGTACATGGAGACATTGAGCGTAAGCGAGAAAAAGTAAAGTAAAACCTCATAAAACTTATTGCATTGACAATCGTCATAGGCAGTGACGCTTAAAAAGGAGGTAAACCCGTGTCTGCACATGCTTCTCATGCACCAAATCGCTCGGGGCTGTGGGATTATCTTACGACAGTGGACCATAAGAAGATTGCGATCCTGTATCTGATTGCTGGTGGGATTTTCTTCTTGGCCGGTGGTTTGGAAGCCCTGCTGATTCGTTTGCAGTTGATGTACCCAGAGATTGAATTCGTTGGTGCCAAGACGTTTAACGAATTAATTACGATGCACGGCACTACGATGATTTTCTTGGCGGTTATGCCGATCATTTTTGCTTTGATGAATGCGATTGTTCCCCTTCAAATCGGTGCACGCGACGTAGCATTCCCGTTTGTTAACGCACTCGGATTCTGGCTATTTTTCTTCGGGGGAGTGCTACTGAACACAAGCTGGTTCTTGGGTGGCGCACCTGATGCTGGTTGGACATCGTATACAACTTTGGCTTTGAATCAATACAGTGGAAGAGGCGTAGACTTCTACGTGCTCGGTTTGCAAATTGCCGGTCTTGGAACGCTGATTGGTGGTATTAACTTCCTGGTTACCATCATCAACATGCGTGCTCCAGGTATGACATTCATGCGTATGCCAATGTTCACCTGGGCGTCCTTTATTACATCCGGTTTGATCCTCTTTGCATTCCCTGCGATTACGGTTGGTTTGGTTCTGTTGATGTTTGACCGCTTGTTCGGCGGAAACTTTTTCAACCCTGACGCAGGTGGTAACGTTGTTATCTGGGAGCACTTGTTCTGGATCTTCGGTCACCCCGAAGTATACATTTTGATTCTCCCGGCATTCGGTATCATTTCTGAAGTAGTTTCTACATTCTCAAGAAAGCGTCTGTTTGGTTACAGCTCCATGGTATTTGCAACTGCGCTGATCGGTTTCTTGGGCTTCATGGTGTGGGCTCACCACATGTTCACAACAGGTTTGGGTGCAATTGCCAACACGCTGTTTGGACTTGCAACCATGTTGATTGCTGTGCCTACAGGTATCAAAATCTTTAACTGGCTGTTGACCATGTGGGGCGGTCAAATCCGCTTCCCTACCGCAAACCTGTTTGCAGTAGGATTTATCCCAACGTTTACAATCGGTGGTATGACAGGGGTTATGCTTGCGGTTCCGCCGGCTGACTACCAATACCATGACAGTTATTTCGTAGTTGCTCACTTCCACTACGTAATCGTAGGGGGTCTCGTATTCGGTCTCTTCTCTGGTCTTTACTACTGGTGGCCGAAAATGTTCGGTAAAATGCTGAACGAAACAATCGGTAAATGGAACTTCTGGACGTTTTTCATTGGTTTCCACCTTACCTTCTTCCCGCAACACTTCCTGGGTCTGATGGGGATGCCGCGCCGCGTCTTTACTTACCTCAAAGATCAGAACCTGGATATGGGGAACTTTATCAGTACGATTGGTGCATTTGGTATGACGATCGGTACCATCCTATTCTTGATCAACGTAGTCGTCGCAGCGAAAAGCTCAAAACGCGCTCCTGCCGATCCATGGGATGGACGTTCTCTCGAATGGGCGATTCCTTCGCCGCCGCCGGAGTACAACTTCGTTCAAACGCCTCTCGTTCGCGGTTTGGATGCGTTGTGGGTCGAGAAAATGGCTGGTAACAAGGGCATGACGCCTGCAGAGCCAATTGGCGACATTCATATGCCATCGCCTTCGTTCTTGCCATTCCTGATGTCTCTCGGATTGTTCGTGGCAGGCTATGGCTTTATCTACCACAACTATGTGGTCGTAGTAATTGGAGTGCTCGCTACATTCGCTTGCATGTTTACCCGTTCAGTGAAAGACGATCCAGGTTATCACATTCATGAAGATGAACTCGAAGAGAAAGGGGTAAAGGCTTAATGGCTAACCATCACGCACATGCAGTATTGCCTGACGAACCGGAAAAAGCCACCCTTGAAGGTAAGAATAAGGTTCTTGGCTTCTGGCTCTTCCTCGGTGGAGAGACAGTTCTCTTCGGTTCCTTGTTTGCAACATTTATCGCTCTTCGTGATCAAGCAAATGGTGGACCAACGTCCCAAGCGTTGTTTGACATGAATCTCGTTGCAGTGGCCACACTTCTCTTGCTTACCAGCTCGATGACAAGTGTTATGGCAACACTGGCCCTGCACAAGAAAGACCTCAAGAAGATTCAGCTATGGCTGACTATCACAGTAATACTCGGTCTCGGCTTCCTTGCTTTGGAGATTTACGAGTTCGTACACTATGTGAATGAAGGACTGAAAATGTCAACGAGTGCATTTGCATCTGCCTTCTACACATTGGTTGGATTCCACGGAGCTCACGTAGCGTTCGGGATTTGCTGGATCACCCTTTTACAACTATCTGCGACGAAAAAGGGCCTGACGGTAGTAACTGCACCGAAGTTCTACCTGGCATGTCTGTACTGGCACTTTATCGACGTTGTATGGGTATTCATCTTTACCGTGGTATATCTCATGGGTATGATCGGTGGAAAGGTGGGATAATCTATGGGAGCACAAGCTCATAATGAAGAGGTACGCAAACCGAAAGTGAAGCACGAGGGTCCGAAAAGACACCTTGTTGCTTTCATCGGATCTCTCGTATTGACCGCACTGGCATTCATTGCTGTGGCGTATGAAGCAATTCCATCAGGTTTTACCGTACCATTCATCGTAGCACTGGCCTTTGTTCAAGCGTTCTTCCAGCTGTATGTCTGGATGCACATGGATCAAAAAGGTCATGAGTTTGCACGGATCAGTATTTTCGCAGGGTTATTCGTAATCCTGTTAGCAATTTTCGTCTTTATTTTCTGGGTTTGGATCTAGGAAGTGGAGCGAATAGAAGAGGACAGACATTGGGTCTGTCCTCTTTTTTTGTGTATTTGTTTTATTAAGTGGCTCGGCCTACGCCCCTCATGGGCCAACTGTCCGCTCCGGAAAAAATGGCGGGAGCGCTTCAAATGTAGAAGTTTCAATGAAGTAGTTCAAAGGTGAAGCTGAAATTCCCCGCCATTTTTTCGAAGCTAGGTCGGGTTCCAGAGGCGCTTGGACTGGAAATTCGCTTCTTCCCACGAGGCTATTGGCGAAGGAATACAACAATAAATATTTTTGACTAAACGATCCGAAAAAAATCTTGACTAAACAGTCCGGAAAAGATAATCTAAACGCAGAAGGGAGTATTCATAACATGGCAAGAAGCAAGGAATTCGATACGACGCTTGTCCTGCATAAGGCAATGGAAGTATTTGGGCACTATGGCTATGAAGGTGCGTCTCTGCAAAATTTGTTGGATGGATTAGGGATCGCCCGTCAAAGCCTGTATGATACGTATGGCACGAAAAGAGATCTCTTTCTATTAGCCGTAAAGCATTACGCGAGCGAGAAGACGACTGCCGTTATTTCGCATCTGGAGCGGCCGGGTTCAGTGAAGGAAAGCATTGCGGAGATTTTCCGCGAAATCGTAACTGTACTCAAGGATGAGAGTCGCTGCAAGGAATGTTTCATTTTGCTTAGTGCGATTGATCAAGTACCACATGATACGGAAATTGCAGATTTTTTTAAAGACGATATGGCACGATTAGAAGAAGCATTTTATACTGCACTGGTCCGCGCGAAAGAACAAGGCGAACTGGGTCATCGTGAGAAAAATTTGCGTGCACTTGCACAGTATTTGAATCATGCACGATACGCTTTAACCCAAGCAGCTAAGTTAAGTACGAATCCAGAAGTGTTAGACCATATTTTAACCGTTACCCTGTCCACGCTTGATTGATAATGGAGCGACTGTAGACGCTTCATTCTATTTTTACACATATTAGACTGATCGATCTGGAAAGGAGGTGAGTGTTTTTTTGTTTCGATTATAGACTGATCGATCTAAAAATAACTGGAATGTGGATAAATAATAACAAAGGATTAGTGAGGTGCTACCTATGACTGACGCTACTACAAAACTCAGCCAGGAGGCAGAAGAAGTTGTGAAAAACTTCCTCTTGTTTATGCTGGAGCAGGATATGGATCAATGGATTGAACTTTGGGATGACAACGCTGTTTTTGAGTTCCCGTATGCTCCCCAAAATTATCCCTCAAAAATTGAAGGGAAGTCAGCGATTTATAACTATATCAAGGATTTTCCGCAAAAGATGGACCTATTTACATTCAGTGTTCCCCACATTCATCATGCAGCAGCGTCAAACCACGTCATTGTGGAATTTGAATGTGAAGGTCAAGTAATTGCTACAGGACTGCCGTACAATCAAAAATACGTGAGTGTCATCCAAATCAAAGACAAGAAAATTATCCATTACAAGGATTATTGGAATCCATTGGTGGCAATTGAGGCTTTCGGTGGCAGTATCGAATCGTTTTTGAACAGAGATCATCAGTTTGGGAACTAAGATTGGATAAGGAGCTGATCATATGGAACGTAAGGATAAGATACTTATCACAGGTGGAACGGGTACAACAGGAAGCCGTATTGCCAAAAAGCTAACAGAACTAGGCTACCATCCCCGTATAGCGAGTCGTACTAAACCATCTCTCGCCGACATCGAGTATGTACATTTTGATTGGAATGAAGTAGCAACCTTCGAGCATTCATTGAAAGATGTGAAAAAGCTATATCTGGTAGCACCAGTGGGTGTTTTTGATCCATCTCCGCTCGTACTTCCATTTCTGGATAGAGCTTTACAAGCCGGCGTGCAACGGATTGTCATGCTTAGTGCTTTGATTATTCCTGAGGATGGACCCGTGTTTGGAAGGCTCCATGAAGCAGTAAGCAAGCATAGTCCAGAGTGGGCAATATTGAAGCCTTCTTATTTCATGCAAAATTTTATTCATGGGCAACATGGAACCTCAATCAAAGAGGAGGGCAAGATTGTTACATCTACGGGAAATGGAAGGATTGGATTTGTAGACGCTGATGATATCGCCGAAGTTGGAGTTCATGCACTCATTGACGAGATTCCACATAACACCCATCATTTTATTACGGGACCAGAGGCGCTAAGCTATGCAGAAGTAGCGGCCATGATTGAATCAGCAATTGGACGTACTATCAAGCATGAACATATTAGCACGGAAGCATTGCAGGATAAGCTGGTCACAGCAGGTTTGACGATGGAATATGCAGGTTTCATGGCAGATTTGGATAAACATATTCGCAATGGTGCCGAAAACAGCGTAACCGATACGGTAGAACGAGTAACAGGGAGAAAACCACGATCCATGGCGGACTTCATATCAACCCATTCCCAACATTGGAAGCGAGACTAAGCCATTTTTTTGTGCCTATTCCGGACTGAATGGTCAATAATATTACTTCGAGAGCCTCGTTGGATTCAACGGGGTTTTTCTTATGAAGCGGATACTCCTGCAAGTGAGGGCTTTTCCCGAAAACAGAAGTCGAAATCACCCCATCGAAGCATATTCTGTCAGCCTTTTCCCAGTCATAAACATGAAGGGAAGGGAGGATACGATCTGGCAGAGTTTTCTCGCTTTTTGAAAAATACTTGCACCTGTAACAAAGGCTTTATATAATAAAAATATTAACATGCGTTAAAATAACGTTATATGAATTAGTCGTCACACATTGCAACTATAATCTGAGGAAAGCAGGGATCATGATGGTGAAATTGATAGCAATTTATCGCAAGCCCGAAGATATCGATGCTTTTGACAAACATTATTTCGAGGTACATGGCCCATTGGCAGAAAAAATGCCTGGCTTAATCAAAATGGAAGTGAGCAAAATCTACGGAACACCAATGGGAGAATCCGACCTGCATCTGATGGCAGAAATGTACTTTGAATCAAAAGAAGCTTTGATGGAAGCGTTGTCATCCCCTGAAGGTCGCGCAGCAGGAAAAGACCTCCGTGGCTTCGCTGGACCCATTGTGTCCATGCATTTTGCAGAAGTAGTTTAATCATGACCACGAAAAGATTGATAGACGAACAAGCGCTCCATCAGAAGCATTACGCAGAGATTTGTGAGAAGCTAAAGCAAGATCCATTTGCCCAATTTTTGGGCATTAAGCTGATTGAGCTGGGAGAAGGAACGGCGACTGCGGAAGTCACAGTTGCCGAGCATATGCTGAATGCCCACGGCACCGCGCATGGCGCAATCATCTTCTCCCTGGCAGACTTTGTTTTTGCAGCGGCCTGTAATTCCTATGGCAAAACGTCTGTAGCACTGTCGATGAATATCGGTTTTTTGGCTGCAGCCATGAAAGGGAATCGCTTGGTGGCAACAGCGACCGAAGAGAAGAAAAACAATCGCACAGCCTGGTACCGCATCCGCGTAGAAACGGAGCATGGCTTGGTAGCGACACTGGATGCACTGGCTTACCGGAAAAATGATTACTTCGTTGAAATCGACGAAAACGAATAACTGACAGCGAAAATAAAACGGAGAAAGGATGCCAAAAGCCCGTGCTTAGGCTCCTTTCACTGTTTCAAGACGATACGAGAAGGGGGGCAAAGATGTCAGTGGAGATCCGTAATCGATTCAACCACTACCTGGGCATAGAAGTCGTGCACCGAGATGAACAGGGCTGTAAGGTAGCACTGAAAATTCGCCCCGAGCTGTTCAATAGCATCGAAGGTGTCGTACACGGAGGCGTTACGGCGACATTAGCCGATGTGGCGATGGGGCATGGGGCAGCACCTCATGTGGATGGTGTACAGCAATGTGTGACGGTGGAGAGCAAGATTCAATACCTGCACCCTGCTCGCGGTGAGGTACTCGAGGCACAATCTCATGTATTGAAACAAGGAAAAAGCTTGATCGTGATGGAAGCACGCGTGACTTGTGATGGCAAGCTAGTGGCTTTTGCTACCGGCACGTATGCGCGAGTGAATCCGCCTGCACAAGGAGGACGTTGATGATGGAAGAGAGCGTTCGCTTTGAACGTGAAGGACATATAGGACTGATTACGTTAAATCGTCCAGATGAGCTGAATGCGCTGAACTACGAAACATTGGAGCGCCTGGGGAACTTGATTGAGCAGGTGCGTTTAGATGCAAAAGAGATTCGCGTGGTCATCGTAAAGGCAGAAGGGCGAGCATTTAGTGCAGGGGCAGATTTGAAGGAGCGCCGTACACTAACGGAACAGCAGGTGCGCCGCAATGTCCGCAAAATCCGTGATGTATTTACTGCGTTGGAGAGGCTTCCGCAGCCGACGATTGCCATGATCAACGGATTTGCTTTTGGCGGGGGATTTGAGCTTGCGCTGGCCTGTGATTTCCGCTATGCCGTCGCAGATGCCAAAATGGGACTGACAGAGGTGAGCTTGGGCATCATTCCTGGAGCGGGTGGTACGCAGCGGTTGTCTCGCTTGATTGGACCTTCCAAGGCAAAGGAGCTGATTCTGACTGCCAGACGCATCCAAGCACAGGAAGCGTATCAAATCGGTTTTGTAAATGCTGTTGCAAAAGATACAGAGGAACTGCGTGAGCTGGCAATGGGGCTTGCCAACGAGATTTTGGCAAATGCTCCGCTGGCGGTTTATCAGGCAAAATCAGCCATTGATCGCGGAAGCAGTGTTGATTTGCAGACAGGTCTCGATATCGAAGCCATGTGCTATGAAGTGATTATTCCTACGACAGATCGTCTGGAAGCATTGGAAGCCTTTCGTGAAAAGAGAAAACCGGTTTTTAAAGGCGAGTAACATTTTCAAATAAGCACTCCTACCGAGTCATAACGCAAGGGAATGAGGGAAGCGACATGATCTTTAATACAGAAATGGAAACGCTACCAAGAGAGAAAATGACGGAACTGCAATTGAAACGCTTGAAAGAAACGGTCAAACGCGTATACGAGCGCGTCCCTTTCCACACAAAAGCATTCAATGAGGCTGGTGTGAAACCGGAAGATATCCAATCGATGGAAGACATACAGAAGCTTCCATTCATGAAAAAGACTGATTTGCGAGAAAACTATCCATTCAATCTATTTGCAGTCGAAATGAAAGAAGTAGCACGTATTCACGGTTCTTCCGGGACGAAAGGAAAACCTACAGTTGTTGGCTACACAAAAAGAGACTTGGAGAATTGGGCCGAGATCGTGGCGCGCGCCATTTGCTGTGCGGGTGGAGAGCCGGGAGACATTTTCCATAACGCGTATGGCTACGGACTTTTTACAGGCGGCTTGGGTCTGCACAATGGCATCGAGCACATGGGCGCAGTCGCAGTGCCAGTATCCGGTGGCAATACCTCCCGTCAAATTACGTTGATCGAGGACTTCAAGCCACGTGGCATTGCAGCAACGCCATCCTACGTCCTTAACATCGTAGAAGAGATGAAAAAGCAAGGAATCGATCCACGTGAGACGAGTGTCAAATACGGGATTTTTGGTGCGGAGCCGTGGTCGGAAGAAATGCGCGTGCAATTGGAACATGAGCTCGACATTAAAGCGGTGGACATTTACGGGCTGAGCGAAGTGATGGGGCCAGGTGTTTCCATTGAATGTCATGAGGTCCAGGATGGTCTGCATATCGCAGAAGACCATTTTTACGCAGAAATTATCGATCCGAATACCGGGGAAGTGCTCCCATACGGACAAGAAGGCGAGCTCGTATTTACGTCACTGACGAAAGAAGCATTCCCGGTTGTCCGTTATCGCACAGGTGATATCGCTTCCCTCAATCCTGAGCCCTGTAAGTGCGGACGGACAACCATGCGGATGTCGCGCATCAAAGGGCGCGTAGATGACATGCTCATTATTCGCGGGGTCAATGTGTTCCCGACAGAGATCGAGTCCGTGTTGCTTACGTTCAACCAATTGGCTCCACACTACCAGGTCGTCATCGAACGCGACGGTGCCCTCGACCGATTTGAGGTGCACTGCGAGCTGACACCAGCATATGCAAAAGAGCTCAGTGGAAATGACAGCTCTGCTCTCTCGTCATTAGTAAAAGAAATTTGCCATCACATCAAAAATACGTTGGGTGTGTCCGTGGTACTGCGGGTGCAACCGCCAAATTTCTTGACGCGCAGCGAAGGCAAAGCGATACGAGTCGTGGATAACCGAAACAAATCACAGGCAGCTATGTAAACCAGCTCCTGTAAAAAAAGGGTGTGACAGTTCATGGCCTATGAATATATTAGCGTAGCCAGTGAAGATGGTGTCGGTATCATTACGCTGAATCGACCGAAGATTCTAAACGCACTGAATTTGCAGCTCGTCGACGAATTGGTTGACCAGCTGGAGCAAATGGACCGCGACCCGGATATTCGGGTGATCATCCTGACTGGCAACGCGAGGGCGTTCGCAGCGGGTGCTGACATTAATGAAATGGCGGAAGCATCAGCCATCGACATCATGAAGCGCAATCAGTTTGCGGTTTGGGATCGCATCTCACTCATCTCCAAGCCGATTATTGGTGCCGTCAGCGGCTTTGTGCTCGGTGGTGGCTGTGAATTAATGATGAACTGCGACATTGTGATCGCTTCGGAGACAGCCGTCATTGGTCAACCGGAAATCAAGCTGGGAGTCATGCCTGGGGCTGGTGGTACACAGCGTCTGACGCGTGTGGTAGGTGAGCGAAAAGCACTGGAGATGCTGCTCACAGGTGAACCGATTTCGGCCAAAGAAGCGTTGAAATACGGCCTGGTCAATCGGGTAGTGCCAGTGGAGGCGTACTATCAGGAAGCACTCAAGCTGGCGAAGCAAATCGCCCAACAGCCGCCGCTCGCGGTACAGGTCATCAAAAAAGCCGTGTACAAAGCTGGTGATCTCCCCCTTCAAGAGGGATTGGATTACGAGCGAAACAGCTTTTATCTTCTTTTGGCAAGCGAAGATCGAAAAGAAGGCATGCAAGCGTTTCTGGAGAAGCGCAAACCCCGTTTTACGGGACATTAGGAGGCGGTCATGTACGAAACGATTCTTTATGAAGTGTCAGAAGGCGTAGCAGTGTTGACGTTGAACCGTCCGGACAAATTTAATGCGTTTACAGCCGTCATGAACAAGGAAATCACCGATGCATTAAAGCAAGCCCAGAAAGATGCGGACGTGCGTTGCATCGTTCTTACCGGAGCTGGGCGGGCGTTCAATGCGGGTCAGGATCTTGGTGACGTTTCTGGAGAAGGAGATGTGGATTACGGTGGTTTCTTGCGGGATCGCTATAATCCCATGATCCTCCAGTTTCAAAAAACAGAGAAGCCAATCATCGCAGCGGTAAACGGGGTAGCGGCTGGTGCCGGCATGAGTGTTGCGCTGGCGTGCGATATTCGTCTGGCTTCGGAAAAGGCATCCTTCGTCAATGCTTTTGTCAACATCGGGCTCGTTCCTGATTCAGGAGGCTGCTACTTCTTGCCGCGCATCGTCGGGATCGGCAAGGCGTTGGAACTGGCGATGACGGGGGAAAAGGTTTCCGCTGAGGAAGCACTGCGAATTGGATTGGTCAATCAGGTGTACCCAGCGGAGAGCTTCATGGAAGATGCGTTGGCGTATGCGCGCAAGCTGGCATTACTGCCGACGAAGGGAATTGGTTTGATCAAGCGCACGATGTACAAAGGGCTTGAGCTGGGGTTGGAAGAGACCTTGGAATATGAAGCTTTTGCACAAGAAGCGGCTGGCAGCACAGCGGATCATAAAGAAGGGGTCACCGCTTTCATGGAAAAACGTGCGCCTCGTTTTACAGGCCGTTAGAGGCGAAGGGAGGCAAGCCCAAGTGAGTACGAAAACAGTAGGCGTCATCGGGGCGGGAACAATGGGAGCGGGAATCGCTCTCGTCTGTGCTCGCAAAGGACATCAGGTCATGCTGCTGGATGCAAATCAGGCGGTGCTGGACAAAGCGCTTGTCTATTTGGAATCGATCCTGACAAAAGACGTGGAGAAAAACAAAATCAGTGAACAAGAAATGACAGAGACGCTAGAGCTGGTCCATCTCGTATCGGAAATGGAGCAGTTGGCCGATTGCGATATCGTCATCGAAGCAGTGCCAGAGCGTCTTGATTTGAAAAAAAGCATTTTCAGCCAGCTTTCTGGGATTTGCAGAGAGGATGCCCTTTTACTAACGAATACTTCCTCTATCTCAATAACGGAGATTGCAGGAGGGCTTTCGCATCCCGAGCGCATTCTCGGATTTCATTTTTTCAATCCGGCACCCGTTATGCCTTTGGTTGAGGTAATTCGCGGGAAAAAATCGAGCGAGGAAAATGTGGAGGTGGCGTATCGATTTGCGCAAGAGTTGGGCAAGGTGCCTGTTCTGGTGACGGACACTCCTGGCTTTATCGTCAATCGCATCGCACGTCCTTATTATAATGAAGCATTGCGCATCCTGGGCGATCATGTGGCAGGTGTGGAGCAGATTGATCGGATTATGAAGCTGGCTGGCGGATTCAAAATGGGACCGTTTGAGCTGCAAGACATGATTGGCATCGACATCAATTTTGCCACCACCAAATCGGTCTATACCGACTTCTTCCATGAAGGACGATTTAAGCCTAGCCGGATTCAGCAACAAATGGTTCAATCCGGCAGCCTGGGCAGAAAGACGGGGGAAGGCTTCTATGACTACAACAAATAAAGCTGTATTGCTCGTGGGCACAAGCCCGCTGTACGCAGAGTTGAATGATTTGATGGTGGAAAGAGGCTATCAGGTGCTTACGCTTGCAGAAGCGATGGCGGAACCTGAGCTGGTTGAATTGGCTATAGAGGTAAATAGCATCGATATGCAGGCGAAGAAGAGGCAAATACGCGAGCTGGATGACCTATTGCCACCAAACGTACCGATCATCACGACTTCGCTCGCGATTACAGCAACAGAAGTAGCGTCCTGGACACAGCATCCTGAACGCGTTTGCGGATTTGGAACGCTCGTGCCCTTGGTTGAACGGGAGCTGATCGAGATTGCCCCTGCCTTGCAAACGGAGCTGGAAACGATTCAAGCAACGGAAGGCTTCTTTCAATCGCTCGGGAAAGCGACAGAAAACGTAAACGACGAGGTAGGTCTCGTGTTCCCACGCATTTTAACACTCATTATCAACGAGGCTGCCTTTACTCTGATGGAAAAAGCAGCAACCGCTACTGATATCGATATCGCAATGAAAAAAGGCACCAACTACCCATACGGCCCTCTCGAATGGGCAGATCGCATCGGGTTGGATGAGATTTTTGCGATATCGAGAGGCTTGCAACGCGACCTGGCCGAGGAACGCTATCGCACAGCGCCGCTATTACGAAAGCTGGTGCTGGCGGGGCGAGTCGGTGTACGCAGTGGGCAAGGCTTTTACACGTACGAGGACAAAGTGGGTGTAGAGGCATGAGCTTGATTAACAAGGAGGTGTACGTAGCAGCAGCAGTACGTACACCAATCGGCAAGCTGGGTGGAAGTCTGAAAAACACCCCTATCGACGACCTGACAGCCATTGTCTTGAATGGAGCGCTTGCGAAGGCAGGACAATCCGGTGAGATTGTCGATGGGGTCATCATGGGTAACGTCATATCGGCTGGACCGTTTATTAACATTGCACGCGTTGGTTTGTTGAAAGCAGGGCTTCCTGACACCATACCTGGATTGACTGTGAATCGGGTGTGTGCATCCGGGCTAGAGGCAGTCAATTTGGCTGCACAGTCCATCCAGGCAGGACATAGTCAGGTCATGCTGGCGGGCGGTGTAGAGAATTTGACTCGTTCACCGTACATCATGGAAAAATTCGAGCAGCCGTATCAACGCGGCGGACAGACGCTGATCGAGTCTTTTGGCGGACCTCGTTCTGCTCCTGTCTCGCTCTATGGCGATCTGACCATGGGAGATACAGCAGAAAACGTGGCGGAGCAATTCGGCATCAGTCGCGAGGATCAGGATCGTTTTGCAGCAGAGAGTCAGTCTCGGGCTATCAACGCGATAGATGCAGGTCTGTTCCGCGATGAGATCATTCCCATCACGTTAAAAGGGAAAAAAGGGGAAGAGACGCTGTTTGATACGGATGAATTCCCAAGAAGAGATTCTGGTGTGGAGTCATTGTCCAAGCTGCGACCTGCCTTCCGAAAAGATGGTAGCGTCACAGCAGGCAACTCCTCCGGTATCAATGATGGCGCAGCGGCTTTGCTCTTGATGAACGAAGAAATGCTGCAAAAGACAGGCGTCGCTCCTTTGGGGCGCATTGTTCATTTCGTCAGTGCTGGTGTTGATCCGCGCATCATGGGCATTGGTCCAGTATCTGCGATTCGCAAGCTGCTTGCCGAAACGAACATGACCGTCGAGCAAATCGACCTGTTTGAGTTAAATGAAGCTTTTGCTTCCCAGTCACTTGCTTGCATACGCGAGCTGGGGCTGGACCCTTTGAAAACCAATGTAAACGGTGGAGCAATCGCCTTGGGCCATCCGCTCGGAATGAGCGGTGCCCGCTTGGCAGGTACGATTCTTTTCGAGCTGAGACGTCGCCAAAAGAAATACGGAATCGTGTCGTTGTGCATAGGCGGCGGTCAAGGATTGGCCACGTTAGTAGAAGCGCTATAGAAAAAAGCCCTCGTGCATGAGAGGAGTGGAAGAATGAGTACACCTGTCATTATAGATGCTGTGCGCACGCCAATCGGCCGTATTGGTGGTGCGTTGAAGGATGTGCGCCCGGATGACCTGGGCGCATTGGTGATTCAAAAGTTGCTGGAACGAAACGCCATCGATCCGAAGACGATAGATGATGTCATCATGGGCTGTGCCAATCAGGCTGGGGAAGACAACCGCAACGTCGCGCGTATGTCACTTCTATTGGCGGGATTGCCTGTCGAGGTGCCGGGAGTGACAGTAAACCGTCTGTGCGGCTCAGGGCTGGAGGCTGTGAACCAAAGCGCGAATGCAATCAAAGCCGGAGCAGGTCACGTCTATATCGCGGGCGGGACAGAGAGCATGACACGCTCTCCGCTGGTGATGATGAAGCCTGGCACGGCTTTTCAGCGCGGTAATCAGCAGTTAGTCGATACGACGTTGGGCTGGCGATTGGTTAACGAAAAAATGAAAGAGATGTATCCGCCGATCAGTCTAGGAGAAACAGCGGAGAAGGTAGCGGAGCAATACGGCATAAGCCGCGAAGCGCAGGATGAGTTTGCTTTGCGCAGTCAGCAAAATTACGCACGTGCCTTGGCAGAAGGAAAGTGGGATGCCGAGATCGTTCCGGTAGAGCTGAAAGGGCGCAAAGGCGAGGTCACGCTGTTTGCTCAGGATGAGCATGCACGTCCAGAGACGACTATCGAACAGTTGCAAAAACTGAAACCAGCATTCCAAGCAGATGGTAGCGTCACAGCAGGCAACTCCAGCGGTCTAAACGATGGAGCCTGCGCTCTGCTCATCATGGAACAGGAAGCGGCTCTTGCGGCTGGCTTGAAGCCTCGTGCAAGAATCGTTGCCTCCGCAGTAGCAGGTGTTGATCCATCCGTGATGGGAATTGGGCCAGTACCTGCTACGCGAAAAGTACTGAAGCAGGCAGGCTTGTCACTTACGCAGATTGATCTGTTCGAATTCAACGAGGCTTTTGCGGCGCAGGCAGTGGCAAGCGTACGCGAGCTGGGGGTCAACCCTGATCTGGTCAACGTAAACGGCGGAGCGATTGCTTTGGGGCATCCGCTCGGGTGTAGCGGAGCGCGCATCCTTACTACTCTTTTGTATGAAATGGAGCGTCGGGATGCCCGTTACGGGTTGGCTGCGATGTGCATTGGAGTTGGGCAGGGGATTGCGACGATTATCGAGCGTGTGTAGCTTGGGCGCAGATAGGGAGGCAGATACTCTTGATAGATAGACTGCAGCCGGGTACGACGGAAGAATTTACTGTCACAGTGACAAAGGACATGCTGCCTGTTTTTGAAGGCCAAGTGGTGCACCCTGTGATGTCGACAGTCAGTATGATTTATTACATGGAATGGGCGGGAAGGCGCGTCATTTTGCCGTACCTGGAAGCTGATGAAGAGGGCTCGGGATTTGCTGTCGACATCAAGCATGTCGGACCAGCTGTGATTGGTCAGGAGGTCACGTTCCGGGCTACCTGTGTGCAGGTTACCGAAAAACGCGTAGTGTGCGAGGTTACGGCGGACACTACGCGCAATCGTGTAGGGCTCGGGACGTTCGTCCAGGCTATCTTCAAAAAGGATGAGATCAAGCGGCGTTTTGAGGCCTTGCAAGCTGAGATCAACGAGGAAGTACATGGGAAATCATAAATTTGACAGAATAAATTGACTCTTTTAAAATGTTTTACTATAATTACGTTTAAATAACGTTATATGATTTTATCGTCATATACTCTCGATCGATTCACGCACTTCCTACAGAATATGGTACAATTTCACACAGCATATAGGTATGAATCGATTTGGGGGTAGAAGAAACGTGAAGCCACAATCCATGCTTTTTACAATTTACGGTGAATACGTCCGCCATTATGGAAGCGAAATCTGGATTGGTAGTCTAACCAAGCTGATGGGGGAATTCGGACTGTCGGAGCCGGCTGTTCGTGCAGCGATCTCCCGGATGCTTCGCCAAGGCTGGCTGGAATCGCGAAAAGTAGGGAACCGCAGCTTCTACTCGGTATCTGAGCGCGGCAAAAAGCGGCTGGAAGAGGCAGCGGCACGTATTTATAAGGTCGAGACAGATGTGTGGGACGGGAAATGGTGCATTGCCAGCTACAATATCCCCGAGGAGCGTCGAGCGCTGCGTGATCAATTGCGCAAGGAGCTGGGCTGGATGGGCTTCGGGATGCTGACAACCAGCACATGGATCAGTCCGAATAATCTTAGTGATCGTGTGAAGGACCTGACGGAAGCGCACGAGATTACAGAGTATGTGGAGATCTTTACATCCGAGCATATGGGCTGGAGCAATCCGAAGCAGCTCGTGCAGAAATGCTGGGATATCGATGAAATCAATGAGAAGTACAAGGCCTTCATCGATGACTACCGAGAAGAATATGAGCAGCTTTCAGCAAAACTGGGCAATGGAGAAGAGGTTCCAGACAGCCATTGCTTCGTGGAAAAGACAAAGCTCGTCCACCAATACCGCAAGTTCTTGTTCATCGATCCTGATTTGCCGCAGGAATTGTTGCCAGAGCTGTGGTTGGGCAAAGAGGCGGATCAGTTGTTCCAAAATTACTACCAGCTATTAAATCCAGGGGCAGTACGATTCTTCGAGACCGTGTATGAAGCTGCGCCATCCGCATAGGCGAAAGCTGCGAAGGAAAGGCCCTAGCACGTCTAGGGTCTTTTTTCATAAATATTTTTCCATTATTTATAATGTAAGCGTTTTACTTGGGTGTAGTTTGGTGGACGCGAAACAAAGGGGGTACAGCACGAATATGACGGAATTGCTGCAGTACGTTGCAAACGGCCTCGTCAGTGGCGGGATTTACGCGATCGTAGCGGTTGGTTTCATCACGATTTACAACGTAAGCAAGGTGATCAATCTGGCGCAGGGTGAATTTTTGATGCTGGGCGGGATGGTTACAGTCGCCTTGATTGGCATGAATCTCCCGTATGGCTTGGCGGCATTGCTCGCGATCCTCATGGTCACCTTGATCGGTGTTTTGATGCAGAAATATGTAATCGCTTACGTCAAAAAGGCTAATCCGATTAGTTTGATTATTTTGACGATAGGAATCTCCACACTGATTCGTGGCATTGCCAGCTTCATTTGGGGAAAAGATGCGTTTGCACTCGAACCGATTACGAGCAATGAACCGATCTCAATCGGGGGCGTGATGATTGCACAACAAAGTATCTGGATTTTGGCCGCTGTTCTTATCATTCTTTTTTTACTGTGGTACTTGATGGACAAGACGATTCTCGGCAAAAAAATCAACGCCTGTTCGGTAAACCCGATGGCAGCTCGCTTGATGGGGATTAGCCCGACAAAGATGAGTATGCTGGCCTTTGCCATCAGTGGAGCGACAGGAGCGATAGCGGGAATCGTGATCGCGCCGCTTTCCGTAACGTCCTATGATATTGGTGTGTTGCTTGGAATCAAAGGCTTTTCCGCAGCCATTCTTGGCGGACTGGGAAATCCACTGGGGGCAGCCGTAGCCGCCTTTTTACTCGGGATTGTCGAGTCGCTGGGAGCTGGTTACATCAGCTCCGGTATGAAGGACGCGATCGCCTTTCTGGTGTTGATCGGCATGCTGTTGATCAAGCCATCCGGCATCTTTGGAGAACGCAGCGTTGGAAAAGGAGGGCTATGATGAAGCAGATCATCGATAAGTGGGGCAAAAGCATAGGAATCTACCTGTTTTTGATGATTCTTTTCCCATTCGTGATGCCAGATGAATACTATCGTTCTGTTGGAATTATTATCGGTCTTCAAGCAATCGTAACCATCGGGTTATGCCTCGTGATGGGGCTCGCGGGACAAATTTCGCTGGGACAAGCAGCATTTTGGGGGATAGGCGCCTATACCTCCGCAGTATTGACGACGAAGTACGGTCTACCCCCATTTATCGGCCTGATAGCTGCTGCGATTGTTCCAGGGTTATTCGCCTTTATCCTTGGGCGGGCGATAGCAGGGCTGCAAGGTTACTACCTTGCGATGGCGACACTCGCATTTGGCTACATCGTCCAGATCGGGATTACAGAGTGGGAGCCGGTCACAGGGGGAGCAAATGGGATGATCAGCATTCCGCAAATGACTTTCTTTGGTGGAAGCGAGCTATCCATGTACTTTCTGATTTGGGGAGTCGTCACCTGTGTGCTGCTCTTCTCACTTAATCTCTTGAATTCACGTGTCGGCAGAGCGTTTCGGGCGATTCACAAAAGTGAAATTGCCGCGACCTCCATGGGAATTGATGTCCGCAAGTTCAAGCTGAATGCCTTTGTGGTAAGCGGCATGTTCGCTGGTATTTCCGGCGGCCTGTACGCCCATTACATGGGAATTCTCGATCCGCAGCCGTTTGGACTGCACGAGTCGATCAAGTTTCTGACGATGGTCGTCATCGGCGGGATGACAAGCATCTGGGGCGCGTTGATCGGGACGATCCTGATTGGTTTTATCAGTGAAGCGCTGGTTCTCTTGAGTGAAGTGGTGCCAGGCTTGCAGGGAGATGTGGACACGATTGTATTCGGTGCGATTCTCGTGCTGTTCATCATGTTCATGCCAGAAGGATTGGTTCCGCGCATCCGGACTGCTTTCGAAAAAGGGCAGGCCAAAAAGGCGAAGGCCATGGCTGACGAAGTACAGCGAAAGCAGCAGGTGGAAAGGAAGGCTGCAACATGACAACACTTTTGGATGTGCAAAAGCTTTCTCGTGATTTTGGCGGCGTACGGGCAGTGAATCAAGTAGATTTTCAGGTGCGGGAAGGAGAGATTCTCGCGCTGATCGGTCCGAATGGCGCTGGAAAAAGCACGGTGCTCAACATGGTGTCAGGTGTGATCCCGCCTTCGGAAGGAGAGATTCGCTTTAGCAGCCAGCCGCTTACACGTGTGCAAGGCTATGAATATGCCGGATTGGGTATCACGCGAACCTTTCAAAACCTCCAGACCTTTGACGATATGACCGTCTTGGAAAACGTGATGGTCGGCATGCATACCAAGACTAGCGCGAGTCTCTTTTCCTGCGGCATGAATCTGGCAAAGTCCCGCAAGGAAGAGAAGATGATGCAGGAGCAGGCACAGACGTGGATAGAGAATGTAGGTCTGGCAGAGGAAGCGACCTCTTTGGCTGGGAGCTTGCCATACGGGAAGCTGCGGTTGATGGAGATTGCCCGCGCGATGGTAGCCAAACCACGGCTGCTCTTGTTGGACGAGCCTGCTGCGGGTCTGAATCATACCGAGACGGCAGAGATGAGCCGTATGTTTTGTGAGATTCGCGACAACGGAACGGCTATTTTGCTAGTGGAGCATGACATGGACATGATCATGACGATTGCAGACCGCATCGTTGTATTGGATCAAGGATCAAAAATCGCAGAAGGAACCCCACGTGAAATTCAGGAGAACCCGCGAGTGATTGCGGCGTATCTGGGTGCAGAATGAAGCGCGAAAGAGGTGGAACATGATGGGGAAGATAGTCCTTACAGTAGACAACATCACGGCTCGCTACGGCCCGGTAGAAGTGCTGCACGGCATTAACCTGCAGGTGAATGAGGGAGAAATCGTCTCCCTGTTAGGCGCAAATGGGGCGGGCAAAACAACGCTTTTGAACTGTATCTGCGGTCTGCACGGCGACAAGGAAGGCAAGATTTGGTTTCGTGACGCGGACATTACGCGTGTCCCTGCGGAGCTGGTGGTACCTCGGGGCATGGCGCATGTACCGGAGCGCAGACAAATTTTTTCCACGCTGACCGTGGAGGACAATTTGTGGCTGGGTGCCTCGCATCGGATGCCCAAGACGAGCAAAAAGGAAATTGCCAAAGAAATGGAGACGGTGTATGAACGTTTTCCCATTTTGGCAGAGCGCAAATGGCAGCTCGGAGGAACGCTTTCCGGAGGGCAGCAGCAGATGCTCGCCATTGGCAGAGCGCTCTTGTCTCGACCGCAGCTCCTCTTGTTGGACGAGCCTTCGCTAGGATTGGCTCCATTGATTGCCAAAGAAATCCTGACGATTGTGCAGGAGATTCGCTCGGAGTGGGGCACTACAGTGCTGTTGGTCGAGCAAAATGCTCGCGCAGCGCTCGCAATTTCCGACCGGGCATATGTACTCAGTACGGGAACCGTCATGCTGGAAGGGAAGGCAGACGAGATTAGCAATGACCCGCGTGTTCAATCTGCTTATTTGGGTAGCTCCCACGAAGCAGTGTAGCCAACATAGCAGTTTGATCAAGATCAACCACATACATGAGGGGGTACACCCATGAAAAAACGATCATTCAAGAATTGGTTATTACCAGCAGCAGTCGCTTCACTTGTTTTCTTAAGTGCCTGTGGAGGCGGCGCCACGCCAGCAGCAGAGTCGGGCACTGGTGGTGCCAGCAAGGACCCGATCAAGGTCGGCGCTATTTTCTCACTAACGGGTCCGAACAGTCCGCTCGGCGTACCGGAGAAGCAAGCGGTAGAGCTGTTGGTAAAAGAAATCAACGGCGCAGGCGGAGTAGATGGTCGACCGTTGGAAGTTATTTTTGAAGACGACAAGTCCGACAATACAGAAGCGGTAAAAGCGATCAAAAAACTCTCTTCGAAAGAAAAGGTCGTAGCTGTACTCGGCTCCTCAGGCAGTGGTCCGTCTCTCGGGATGGCTGAGTATGCTGCAGCAGAAAAGCTCCCGCTGATCTCAATGGCAGCGGCAGACCAAATCACCAATCCGGTTCGTGCAGGCATCTACAAAACACCGCACACGGACGTACACGGAACGAAGCGCATCTTCAAATATCTGAAGGAAAAAGGCATTACGAAAATTGCTACGCTCAATGACAGCAATCCATACGGAAGTGGCTGGACGACGCAATTGCAAAAATATGCGCCTGAATACGGCATCACGATTGTAGCTGAAGAAAAGTACGGCACAAAAGACCCGTCCATGAGCTCCCAATTGACCAAGATCAAAGGGACTGATGCGCAGGCTCTGATTGTGGCAGGTACGAACCCTGGACCTGCTACGATTGTGAAGGAAGCCAAGCAACTAAACCTCACTATTCCGATCATCAGCAGCCATGGCTCTGCGAACAGCAAATTCCTTGAACTGATTGGAGACGCGGGCGAGGGTGTCCTGATGGTAGCGGGAAAACTGCTCATTCCTGAACAAGTAGCGGCGGACGATCCGCAATCTGCCATCATCAAAAAATTCGTGGATGGCTATCAAGCTGCTTACAATACACAGCCAGACGGATTCGCGGGATATGGTTACGACGGCTTGAATCTGCTCGTGGAAGGCTTGAAGCAGGCAGGCGGCGACACATCCAAACTGGGCGAGGTATTGGAAAAGGTGAAATACGTAGGGGTAACCGGAGAATTCAAGTTCACGGCTGATGATCATAACGGTCTGACAGAAGACAGCATGATCATGGTTGAAGTGAAGGATGGAAAATTCCAGCTCGTTAAATAAGTGAAAAAAGTTCGTTCCCTCCGCGTTGTGAAAAAGAATGCGGGGGGAATCGTTGTTTTCATCACAAGGGTAGGAGGATCATGCATGTCTCAATTGCTGAATAGTGTCTTAATGGTCGCACCGATTTTACAAAAGGCATTTTTGTCCGAATGTATGGTAGGAGTCACTGACAAAGAGAAGTTTCTCGCTTATTATCCGGCACAGGGCTTGAACCTGGGGATTCGCGTAGGAGACGAATTGCGCCCGGGGAGTATCAATGCGACGGCGGTAAAAGAGGGCAAGCGGGTTGTAAAGAAGATTTCCAAAGAGCTGTACGGCATCCCTTATATCGCAGTCGGTTATCCGCTTGTGGAAAACGGGCAAGTGGTCGGTTGCTTGGCGACAGGCGTGACGACTGATCAAGAGGATCGCTTGCATGGCTTGGCTCAAAACTTGACGGACGCGCTGGAAAATATCGCTTCGCACACAGAAAGTCTGGCAAAGGATGCAGACCATTTGGCACAAGCGAGTCACACTTTGAGTGATGCAGCCGGTCAATTAGAGATGAAAATTGCAGAAACGACCCAGATCAACGAATTGATCCGGAATATCTCGACGCGCTCCAATGTACTCGGCTTGAATGCCGTCCTCGAAGCGGCACGTGCAGGGGCTGCTGGTCGCGGCTTTTCCGTGGTCGCAGAGGAAATCCGTCAGCTTTCCCAGACGACGGCTACTTCGGCGAAGGGTATTTTCCAACTATTGGATGAAATGAATGCACTCGTCGGAACGGTTACTGGCGAAATGGAGAAGACGATGAATCACAGTGTACAGCAGTCGACGCGAATACAGGAGCTGGATGCAGTCATGCAAGAGCTGCGACATATGGCCGAGCAGTTGAAAAAGACAGCAGAAATAACTGGGCGCGGGGAATAGGAGAGTCGCTATGTAAGCGTATTGCAAAAACGTATGACGTTATGTTATTATTGCGTTATAAAAACGTATTATAATTTTATCATAATGCATATCTGATAAAAGGAGGGCGTTCTCCATGCAAATGAGGCTCGAACATACCGATCTGACTGAAAACGAAAAGTTGGAAGCGTTTTTAGCGAGAATCGATCGCGGGGAAAAAATAGAGGCAGACGATTGGATGCCAGACGATTATCGCAACCAGTTGATCAAGCTGATTTCGATGCATGGCATCAGTGAGATCATGGGTGCCTTGCCGGAAAAAGAATGGGTACCAAAGGCGCCGACACTGCGCAGAAAGCTGGCGATTATGGCGAAGGTCCAGGACGAGATGGGGCATGGTCAATTGCTGCTTCGCGTCGCAGAAGACTTACTTGAGCCATTGGGAAAGACGCGCGAGGACATCATGAATGATTTGTTTACAAAAAGACTGAAATTTCACAATGTATTTCACATGGAAGCGCCTACCTGGGCTGATGCTGGTGTGATTGGCTGGCTGGTTGACGGAGCGGCTATCATTACGCAATCGATGTCCCTCGATACATCTTATGCACCTTATGCCCGCGCTCTGCATCGGATCTGTGCGGAGGAAAAGTTCCACGCCCAGCACGGGGAGAGCATCGTCTTGGAGTTGGCGGAAGGCACCGATGAACAGCGTCAAATGCTGCAAGATGCTATCCATCGTTGGTGGCCAGCGCTCTTGATGTTTTTCGGACCACCGGAAAACGGCAATATAACAAGCAATCAGGAAGCCAACATGCGTTACAAGATTCGTACACAGACCAATGAAGAATTGCGCCAAGTGTTCCTGAAAAAGTATTTGCCGCGTATTTTCCACCTTGGCTTCACAGTGCCAGACGATACGATTTACTTCGACGAGGCAGAAGACAAATGGGTCTACCAACAGCCTGACTGGGAAGAGTTCAAGCAAATCGTCAAGGGGAACGGACCTCGCTCCGCTCACCGTCTGAATCTTCGGGTAATGTCTTATGAGGAAACCAAATGGGTGCGCGATGCGATTATGTCGTACGGCCGACAAGTAGGGTAGGTGAATGTGGATGAGCAATGAAAACTTTTTCATATACGAAGTATTCAGCCAAAAAAGCGTAAATGCTCCGTTCGTCCAACAGTTCAGTTTGTTGGCACCCAATAAAGAAGTTGCCTTGAGCATGGCGAGGGAGAACTTCCTGCGCCGCGAGCCTTGTTTTAATTTGTGGGTAGTCAAGCGCGACGACATTTTTGGACTGCCGCCAGAGGAGCGTCCTTTCCTGGAAAGGCTCGACAACAAGAGCTATCGGGAGACCAAAGGATACGGCGACTTGCAGTCGAGATGGCGCCACCATCGCGAGCAGTACGAAGAAAAACAGAAGCATGCAGGCAACGGCAGTTAAGCAGGAGGGATACAATCATGGGCGACCGTTTACATGTAGAAACAGTGGAAGCAGCAAAACAAAACCCGGCATTCGCAAAAGCCTTGACCGACCTGTTGTTCCAGCTTGCTGATGACGATTTTATATTGGCTTATCGTGGATCGGAATGGCTTGGGCTGGCTCCGCATATTGAAGAAGATGTGGCCTTTTCATCAATGTCTCAAGACATGATGGGCCATGCCGTAATGTTTTATGAAATGCTTGAGCAGCTAGGGGTGGGCAAAGCAGACGATCTCGCACAGCTTCGCGAGGCGAAGGCGTTTTCCAATGCGATCCTGGTAGAGCGTAAAAACGGCGACGGCGAATACAACGATCATCCCCATTACGATTGGGCTTATGCGATTGTTCGCAGCTATGTTTATGGCTTATACAAGCAGGTTCGCTTGGAGGCACTTATGCAGTCGTCATACGCACCACTCGCGCTGGTCAGTCGCAAAATGATGACAGAGCATCGCTATCATCTGATGCACTGGCAAGTTTGGTTGAAGCAATTGGCGAACAGTACGGCTGATGCCCGTCAGAGGCTGGAGGCAGCCATTGCAAAAGTTTGGAAGGATGCCGGGGAGCTGCCTCATCTTGGACCAAACCAGGGTGATATCGTTCAATTTGGTCTTATTGCAGATGAAGAGCAACTGAAACAAAAATGGCTGACGCTGACCAAAGACATTTTCGAAAAAGCAGGACTCGACTGGCCGGGTGAGCCAGGAATGCCACAAGAGCGAGGCCGTCACGGTGAACACACTGCTGATCTCGTGCAGGCTTTGGCTACCTTGTCTGAAGTGTATCGCATTGATCCGGCTGCAGGCTGGTAAAAAGGAGTGATTCTCTCATGGCGCAAGAAGAACTGCAACTGCATGAAGGGCTTGAAGCGACATGCTGGGAACTGCTGCAGCAAGTAACGGATCCCGAAATTCCGGTGATCAGCATGGTGGAGATGGGGATGATTCACAAAGTGCGCGTCGAGGCAGACGTCGTTCACGTCGAGGTGCTCCCTACCTTTGTCGGCTGTCCGGCACTCGAGATCATGAAGAAGAACATCACAGAAAAGCTGGTGGAGGCAGAAGGAATCAATCAGGTTCAGGTCGTGTTTGTCTATGATCCAGCCTGGACATCTGATCGTATCGCCTTGGATGCTCGCGATAAGTTGAAAAGCTTTGGCATCGCGCCGCCACCGCTTGACTTTAAACCGGGAGACACATGGGAAGTAGCCTGTCCCTACTGTGATTCCCCCTATACACAAATAGAAAATTTGTTTGGTCCTGCTGCTTGTCGAAGTATTTTGTATTGCCGGCACTGCAAAAATCCGTTTGAGGCCCTAAAACCAATCTATTGAGAGAGATTGAGAGGAGCGAAAGTCATGGGAGAGTACAAGCAAATGTTTATTAATGGAGAATGGGTGAATGCTGAGAGTGGCGAGTCCATTCAGATTACGAATCCTGCTACAGGTGAAACAGTTGGAACTGTAACCTTCGGCGATGGTCGCGATGCCAACAAGGCCATTGATGCCGCTCATCAGGCGTTTGCCAGCTGGTCTCGACTGACTGCTCGCGAGCGCGCCAAATATTTGTACAACTTGTCCGAGCTGGTGAAAAACAATCGGGATGAACTGGCGGGCATCATTTCTGCTGAAATGGGCAAGCCTTTGGGCGAGGCAAAAGGCGAAGTGCTGGGAGCCGCAGATAACTTTGTCTGGTACGCAGAAGAGGCCAAGCGTGTCAACGGAGAAACGATCCCATCCTCGGTTCCGAACAAGCGTATCATGGTGCTGCGTCAGCCTGTAGGGGTAGTAGGGGCGATTACCCCATGGAACTTCCCGGTGAACATGGTTGCACGGAAGATCGCTCCGGCTTTGGCTGCGGGCTGCACGGTGGTTTTAAAGCCAGCAGAAAGCACACCGCTGTCTGCGATTCGCATGTTTGAGCTGATTGAGCAGGCTGGCTTTCCAAAAGGCGTCGTAAATCTCGTCATTGGAAATCCGGAATCGATTGGGAAGGAGTTCATCGACAATCCGAAGCTCTCCAAAATCGGATTTACAGGCTCCACTCGTGTCGGCAAGCTGCTGATGGAGGGCGCGGCGAAGCAAGTGAAGCGCGTCAGCATGGAGCTTGGTGGTCACGCACCTTTCATCGTATTCCCGGATGCCGATCTGGATGCAGCCGTAAAAGGTCTGTTTGAGAGCAAGTTCCGCAACTCCGGTCAAATGTGCATTTGCACGAACCGCCTGTATGTCCATGAGGATGTCGCAGATTCGTTTACAGAAAAGCTGGTAGAGCGTCTGAAGCGTGCAAAGGTAGGGGATGGCCGCCAGAAAGAGACGGAGATCGGTCCACTTGTAAATGAGCGTGCCTTGAACAAGGTGCTCGAGCATATCGAAGACGCCAAAGACAAAGGCGGGCAAGTGGTATACGGCGGAAATCGTTTGGTTGAAGGTGATTATGCAAAGGGCTTCTATTGCGAACCGACTTTGATTGCTGGCGTTACAACGGATATGAAAATCTCCTTTGAGGAAACATTCGGTCCTGTCGTTCCACTCGTACGTTTTACAGAAGAAGCGGATGTCGTACAGATGGCAAACGATACACGTTACGGCTTGGCTGCTTATGTGTACACGCGCGATAATCAACGTTGCTTCCGCATGGCTGAGCTCCTCGAATACGGAATCGTTGGAATCAATGACGGATCGCCAACCCAGACACAAGCACCGTTTGGCGGTTTCAAGGAAAGCGGAATCGGCCGTGAGGGTGGCCGCTACGGAATGGATGAGTATTTGGAGACGAAGTTCGTTTCCTTTGGTTTGTAAGATAAGAAGAGAAGAAGAGTTCAGACAAGATCTGGACTCTTCTTTATTTTCATATGGGAAAGATTTTAAAACGTACCGATGAACAAACAAAGCTGGTGAGAAGAAAAAGCACAGGGCTCGTAGACCTTGACAACGCCTACCCAGTCGGAACTTCCAAAAGAGGACCACGCTTATCGAACACTTCTTCCCTGAGAAACTTCCGCCCGTAGGGTGGCTTTGGCTCGACGGTCCCCTTTTGGAAGTGGAGACGGACAGTATATCCCCCTTGCGGGCGTGTCAGTGTCGGAGAGAACTGTGCTTTTTCTTCTCCTCCACCATGATGACTCAATTCACAATAGGTTTTATGTGAATTTTTCGAATTGTATTGTTCAACACTTTGTTCATTTTTATCTTCAAAGAAAAAGGGAATAAACGGTATAATGGAGATTGGATCAAGGGCAATATTTAATAGATAAAAATTGGTATTTCATATTGACACAAAATCTACATATGACGACGCCAAGTGAGAGTGGCATCGTCCAAGATTTCACATTCGGAAGGGAGGATATAAACTTGGGAAATGCACATCAAATGCACGAGATGTCACCGACTACCGGATCAGCAACCTTTTCGGATTTATGGAGTCCGGATGTGATGCTTCTATCGTTGCTTGTGACTACTGTCTACTTTCTCGTAACAGGTCCCATGCATAAACGTTTTGAAAACGCTACACCGGCGACTGGCAAGCAAAGATTGCTTTTTGTGTTGGCAATCGTGTTGTTTTACATTGCACAAGGAAGCCCTATCAGTTATTACGGCCATCATTACATGTTTAGTTTACACATGCTCCAACAATCGATCTTGTACTTTGCTCTGCCACCGCTCATGCTTCTGGCAATGCCTGAATGGCTTTTGGCCAAGATTTTCCGTCCGAAAGCGCTGAAGCTCATCCTAAACTCTTTGACACATCCGTTAGTGGCAGCGCTGTTGTTCAACTCCCTGTTTTCGTTTTACCATGTTCCGTTTATTTTTGATGCCGTCGCGATCAACCATGAGTGGATGACGTTTTATCATGTCATTCTCGTGATTGCCGCATTTGCAATGTGGTGGCCAATTGTGAGTCCGTTGTCTGATAACAAGCGACAACTGGCCGGATTGAAAAAACTGTCGTACGTTTTTGCAAACGGTGTCTTGATCACGCCAGCCTGTGCGCTGATTATTTTTGCCTCGGAACCGCTGTACGCTACGTATATAGCTGCTCCACAACTATTCCAGAGCCTTGACGCGTTTAATGATCAGCGTCTTGGCGGGATCATTATGAAGCTGGTACAGGAGCTTGTTTACGGCTGTGTGCTGGCCTATGTGTTCTACCATTGGTACAAGGCAGAGAAGCAGGACGACCTGCCGATGGATCAATCTTTCGGTGCTGAAAAGCCGACTTTTTAAATATGTGCGAACAGCAGAAACGTTTGTTGAATGAGGTGAAAAAATGGGGCTTATATTGCCTACAGTAAGTACGGCTTTTATCGTCATTAGCGGAATTCTCGTTGCGATTGGCTGGTACGCCATTGCGAAAAAGCAAGTAGAAAAGCATATGAAGATTATGAAATGGGCTGCGATCTGTGCCACGATCTTCTTTATCACTTATGTTTCCAGAACGGCTTTTATTGGAAACACGCATTTTGGCGGACCTGACAGCATCAAACCAATCTATCAGACGTTCTTGTTCTTCCACATCGTCCTGGCAACAGTAGGTGGTGTGATGGGTCTGATTACACTCAGGTACGCTTACACGAAAAACTATGCTTCTCATCGGAAGATCGGTCCTTGGACGTCCATTGTCTGGTTTGTCACTTCGATTACAGGAGCTGCGGTTTATCTGCTGCTGTACTGGATTTATCCAGGTGGCGAGACCTCTGGCGTGCTGGATGTAATTTTTGGTAAGTGATCGTTTTAGTAGTTTTTGGGGCATTGGATACAATGTAGGTAGTTTATCCAGTCATGATTCGGATGTTCAGATAGAAGGAAACAGGAGGTACAAAACGTGGACCAGCAAATAACCGTGCAGGAATCGCTTGATGCCGATGCTTCTTTGCAGACACAGCCGGTAGGGCCAGCTACCTTTCGGGATTACGTACAACTGACGAAGCCCGGCATTACCCTGTCAAACTTGATGACCACTTTTGCTGCTTTATGGTTAGCGTCCTACGGTTATCCGAACTGGAAACTGGCTTTTTTCACCATGCTGGGAACGGCTTTGGTCATTATGTCGGGGGCGGCTTTAAATAATTTCTACGACCGAGATCTGGACAAAAAAATGAAGCGGACTCAACATCGGGCGGTAGCAACCGGAAGAATTTCTGCACGTAGCGCGATCCTCTTGGGAATTGGTCTGCTGTTGGCAGGAGTTACTGTGTTGGCTGTATATGCGAATCCTTTGGCGGCGGTTTGGGGATTGATCGGTCACATTTTTTACGTGCTGATTTACACGCCGTTGAAACGAGTGACAACTCTCAATACGGTGATTGGCGGTATTTCAGGTGCAGCTCCTCCGGTAATTGGGTGGGTAGCAGTAACAGAGACCATGGACATGACTGCATGGATGTTATTCCTGGTTTTGTTCTTGTGGCAGCCTCCCCATTTTTTGGCGTTGGCCATGTTGAAAACAGAAGAATACCGTGCAGGTAATCTGCCGATGCTACCGGTAGTAAAAGGCTTTGCCGAGACCAAGCGACAGATGGTGCTATGGGGTTCGGTGTTGCTCCCGGCTTCTTTGCTGCTGTTTGTCCATGCTAGTCTAGGCTATGTGTATTTGCTCGTCATGGGTGTGATGGGGATTGTGTACATGGTTTTGCTTTTCCAAGGGTTCAAAACCAAGGATGATCTTGCATGGGCACGCAAACTGTTCGGGTATTCCATCCTTTATTTGACAGTGTTTTGTGCAGCGATCGTCATCAGTACCATGGTCAACTATTATTGACACGAAACACTCACTAAATGTTCACGGAACATCCCTTGCTTAGCAGGGGATGTTTCATTATCGTAAAAGAGGACATAGAACGAGGTGTTGTTTGATCCTCACAAGAAACAGGGTGACTTACTATGGGAAAATGGCTGAAGCCATTAGCTTTTCTTGCTACCTTGATCATGTTTATCGTGATGGTAGCCGGTTCGCTTGTTACAAAGACAGATTCAGCACTCGGCTGTGGAAATGACTGGCCGCTGTGCAACGGTAAATGGGTTCCTGAATACACGTTGGCATCCATTATTGAATATTCTCATCGCCTGATTACGGGTGTTGCCGGTATTGTTGTCGCGATTTTTTCTGTACTTTGCTGGCGTTATTACAAAGACAACCAAGAAGTTCGCAATCTCGCTATTTTTGGTTTGTTTTTCATCGTAGTGGAGTCCATTCTCGGCGCTTCTGCCGTCATTTGGCCACAGTCCTCATCTGTTTTGGCTCTGCACTTCGGATTCTCCTTGCTTGCTTATTCAGGCGTGTTCCTGTTGAGTATGTTTGTTTATCAGCGAGAAAAAACGCAAAGTCTGGTGAAAACGACCGTCTCAAAAGGCTTCCGCAACTGGATGTGGTTCGTCGCTATTTATACGTACGCTGTCGTTTATCTCGGAGCGTATGTCAGACATACGGGTTCAAGTTTGGCATGCAGTGACTGGCCTCTGTGTCAGGGACAGGTCATCCCAGAGTTGTACGGACAGACCGGTATTCATTTTGCCCACAGAATCGCTGCGATGGTGTTGGGATTCTTGCTGTTGGGGACAATGATTTACTGTATACGTCATTTCAAGGAAAAACGGCGTGACTTGTACGGTGCAAGTATCCTGAGCTTTATTCTTTGCGTTGCGCAGGTGTTCAGCGGCGGCTTCGTGATTATTTACAAACTTCACCTGTACGCTACGCTGACTCACTCGATGATTATCACGATCTTGTTTGGGATCATCAGCTACATGTGTTTGCAGACATTGAAGTCACCGACAAATGAAAAGCTGCGCTCCTGATTCGTGGGAGTGCGGCTTTTTATTATGTAGCTGTAGTGGTGGGGAAGAAACGCATTTCCAGTCTACGCTTCGGCCTACGCCCCGCAAGGAGATTCACTGTCCGCTCCGATATGAATGGCAGGAGCGCTTCAAACGTTGAAGTTTCGAGGAAGGATCTCATAAGTGAAGCTGAAATTCCCTGCCATTCATTTCTACGCTAGGTAGGGCTCCAGAGGCGCTTGGACTGGAAATGCACTTCTTCCTAAGTGACCTTTTATTAAAAATCTTGCGAGTAAATTCAAGAAGCTACCTGCCCTACTTTCACAATGATGTAAAAGCATCGGATCAGGTACACAGCTGTTGGAAGTCCTGTCACATGTTCGGAAGGAGACCGCCCGAACGCAGAGAGGAAAAAGGCGACTGGAGAACATGTGGCAGGGCTTCGCCCCCATCACAACGGATAGAAGACATTCCGAACCGTCAGGCTATTGCCCTGGCGGTTTTCCTACATTCCAAGGAACAAAAACACCATTTTTCCAACGATACATTTGCAAAGTAGTCTCAGGTTTGCCCGGAAGTGGTTCACCTGTATCCGGGTTTAGCTCCTGTTGCGTTTGCCAGTAGTAGAGCAAGGGTTTTTCAGTGTCGTCATGAAGGATTTGATAACTGCCAACCGTTTGGAAAAGTTGACCACCCGGCATGGAAACCGTTTCCCGCAGCAGCCCTTCCCATGCTTTGACTAGACGCCCTTTGTCCAAATACCACAGATTCGCCTCGTAGATACATATGCCGGAGCCGCCTGTATGGTGGATGGTTTCAAATACTCGTTTTTCTGCGAGCAAACGTGGTTCAGCGTCGTCGTTTTTGTCGATCTCGGAGTGATTCACTTCACGCGTATAGTCCCAATGATCCAATTGCAGGTGCGGTGGATTCCATTGCTCTTCCGCGATGAGGGCATACGTACGATCTGGCTTTTGATCCAAGATGTAAAAATTTCCGATATGTACGCTGCCGTTATGCTTGGCGAGAATTTCTGGTTCTGGGTCATCATCCAGATTGACGAGTTGAAAATCAAAGTAGTCGGAAACAACTGGATCTTTGGCTTGCTTGTTAATCCATTCTATTACTTGGGTCTTGGTAGGCTCCTTGGAGGCAAGAGAAGAGGGGGCACTGAGGACGAGACTGGAGGCGGCAAGTCCTACTGTCAGGTTGAGCAACAGGTGGGAATTACGCAACGGTAACGAGCTCCTTTCCGGGAAGAGATCGATTAAGCACGATCCTTTCAGTTGGAAGACGAGCAGTCAGGAGCAAAAGTTACGGAAAAGTGGAGTAAATTTCAACCGCGAACAGCGCTGTCTTTTGTTACAATGAAAAGCAAACACATGATCGTGGAGAGTGATAGTAGCTATGCGGATTTTACATACAGCCGATTGGCATTTCGGGCGGCAACTGGAAGGGCGGGACCGCCGCATTGAGCAAGTGGCATTTGTGGACGAGCTCTGTCACATAGCTGATGAGCGGGAAGTGGACTTGGTGCTCATTGCTGGGGATGTGTACGACTCTGTCAATCCGCCTGCTTGGGCGGAAGAGCTTTTTTATGATGCATTGGAGCGCTTGTCTTCGGAAGGCAGGCGAGGTGTTGTCGTGATCGCGGGGAACCATGACCAGCCTGAGCGGGTGCGGGCAGCAGCTCCGCTTGCCACAAAGCACGGGATCGTTTTGTTGGGGTTGCCGAAGGAAGCGCCATTGCTGACACAGGAAGCCTCGCCTGATCGCGTGCAAATTGTGCAGGGAGGCCCTTCTTGGCTGGAAATGAAGATTCCTGGCTGCGCCGCGAATGCGGTCATTTTGGCATTGCCCTATCCTTCTGAATCGCGATTAAAGGAGCTGTTGAGCGAAAGCTTTACCCAAGAGCAGATGCAGCTTGCTTTTTCCGAGCGTATTGCGCAATTGCTTGCTGATCTGTCTGTTCATTTTCGCGAGGATACGGTCAACCTGGTCACGAGTCACTTGTTTGTCATGGGCGGTAAGGAAACAGATTCCGAGCGACCGATTCAAATTGGGGGAGCGTTGACGGTATCGCCGCAGGCTTTTCCGAAGAACGCTGATTATGTGGCGCTCGGCCATCTCCATCGACTGCAAAAGCTCAGTGACAAGCCGTTGGTGCGTTACAGCGGCTCACCGATTTCGTACAGCTTTTCTGAAGCAGGTCAGAGCAAGGCAGTCGTACTGGTCGAGGTGGAGCCGGGACAAGAAGTGCGTGAGGAGATTATTTATTTGACGAGCGCACGGCCATTGGCACGTTGGAAGGCGACAGAGGGAATCGAGCAAGTCGAGCGCTGGTTGGAAGAGGGACGCGATGCAGGGGCGTGGATTGACTTGGAGCTGCATGTGTCTGGTGTGATCGACCCGGCAGAATTTCAGCGTGTCCGCAAGCTTTCGGATGATTTCTTGAAAATACAGCGTGTTGTCGTGAGAGAAGAGCGTGAGGAAGAAGAGGAACAGCGTGTCGAGTTGACAGAGCTGACCTCCGATCAATTGTTCAAACGCTTCTATGAACGAAAGAGGGGAGCAGAGCCGGATGAGCAGCTCGTGGCCTTGTTCCAGCGTCTATTGGCAGAAACCGGAGGAGAGGGGGAAGAAGAGTGAGACCGATACGATTGAAGCTGGCAGGGATGCACAGCTACCGAGAAATGCAAGAGGTCGATTTCGAAATGCTATGTCAGGCGGGACTGTTTGGGATATTTGGCCCGACTGGAAGCGGGAAATCGACGATTTTGGACGCGATCACGCTCGCGTTGTACGGGCAGGTCGTCCGGCTGGGCGGGGGAAACCATCCAAAAGAAGTGCTGAATCAGCTCGAGCAGCGCGTTTTCGTTTCCTTTACCTTTGAGCTGGGGACTGGCGATGAGCGCAAGCAATATACAGTGGAACGGGAATTTGGCTTGGATAAAAAGGGGAACAAGCGACAGCCGGAAGTGAGGCTGATTCAGTCGGGCGCCTTGACCGGAGAGCCGGATGTCGTATTGGAGTCTAAAGCCACGTCCGCGACAGCCGCGATTGAGGCACTGATTGGTCTCACTTTGCAGGACTTTACCCGGGCGGTTGTTTTGCCACAGGGTCAATTTTCCCGCTTTTTGACGCTGAAGGGCAGTGAACGCAATGAAATGCTGCAACGGATGTTCCGCCTACATATTTATGGGGAAAAGCTGAGTGAGCGCGTACGGCACGCGTTGGAGCAGGTCAAGGAACAGATGCATCGCTTGCAACTGGCGAGTGCAGCTCTGGGTGACGCAGGCCCGGAAGCCTTGGAGCTGGCGAGACAAACGTGGGAGGAAGCTGCGCAAAAAGAGCAGGAATTCACCCAGCAAAAACAGGAGCTGGCAGGGAAGCTCAAGGAGCTGGAGCAGCTTAACCAGTGGCATCACGAGCTATTGCATGTCCAGGCGCAACTACAGCAGCAGGAAGCAAATGAAGCGGAAATAGCAGCTCTAACGGCAAAGATTCGCGAGTGGGAGTCAAGTATTCGGCTGTGGCCATTACTCCAGCAATATGAGCGCTTGGATCAGGAATGGCATGCGACCGGTGCGGCATTGGAACGCAGCCGCGAACAACAGGAGAGTGCTCGTTTAGCCGTAGATGAGGCAGAGCAAGCGTATCAGAAGGTCCATGCCGAGTTGGCTGTACAAGAGCCGTTACTAATTCAGCAAAAGGGCAGGCTGGTACAGGCACAGGAGTGGGAAGAGGAGCTAAAGGCGATCCGGGAAGAGTGGACAGGTCTGGAACGTGAATGGAACGAAGTGTCAGTTGCCTTGACCAACATAGAGCAACAGCTGGAAAAGGATGAAGCCGACTTAAAAAACTGGGAGCTTGCGTGGGCGGACCTGCAAGAACAGATGAAGCAGGTCACGATCTCTCCTGAATGGCGAGCACAAATAGCGGCAGCCAGAGAAGCGAAGCAGCAGTGGGAGCGTGACTATGCCAAGGTACGTGAGCTGGAAAAAGAACAACTCGCAGCTCAGCAGCAGATTCAGGCGGCAGCCCATACAGCTGATGAGCACAAGCGTAGCTGGGAAGCGTGTGCGAATCGCTTGGCACAAAAAAGAGAAGAGCTGGCAGCACCATCCGACACGGCTTTGATGAGCGAAGCGGAATGGGAGAAAGCAAGAAATGTACTGGCAGACATGAAGCAGGTAGGTCGCCAGTGGCGGGAAGTATTGCAGGCTTTCTCATCATGGCAGGAAAAGTCTCAGCACATCATCCAGGAGCGCAAACAGTTGGATGAGCGGAATCAGGAGCTGACTCGGGAAGTAGAGGCAAGCGAAGCGCTTGTGAAAAGTCAACTGACCCAACGAGATGAGCTGCGACAGGAATGGGAAAGATGGCAGCAGGAAAATATGGCGCGATTTTTGCGTGAACGTTTAGAGGAAGGAAAGGAGTGTCCGGTATGTGGTTCCGAACACCATCCACACGGCCACCAGAAGCATATAAAAGCGTCTGAAGCGGGAACGGAGGGTGATGCCCTGCGTGCTCGAATCAAAGCGTCAGAGGAGGCTTTGCGTGCGGCTGAACAAGAAGCAGGCAAGACCAAGGAAGCCTGGTTGGCAGCAAAGGGAGCGCTTGCTGCTTTTGATGAGCGCCTAGCAAGTGTAAAGGCTGAACAGGAACAGCTGGAAGCGCGCTTGGACGCGATCAAGGCAGAGTGCCACGGGTATGGACAGCCTTGGATCGTGGATTCTTTTGAAGAGCTTCTCGCCGTCTATCAGCGTGAGGAAAAGGAACTGATTGCCAAGCAAGCGGAAAGAGAGCGGCTAAAAGCAGAGCGTGAGCAATTGCAGCAGCAGTTGGAGGTCTTGCGTGAGGAAGAGGCGGAAAAGAAACGCTTGATGGAGCGGAGCGCGCTGTTGCTCGAGCAGGCACAGAAGGCAATCGATGAGAATAAAGTTCGCCTGGACGCTGCTTTCACACAAGAAAAGCAATCTAGAGAAGAGCTGGACACGAAGCGCAATGAACTTCCCATCGAGGAAATCGAACAGCGGTACGAGGAAATCGGAAAATCAGATCGCCGATTGGCGGAACTCCAACAGGTGCGATCAGAGAAAGAAACGCAGCGCGGGAAGCTGATGATGCAGGTAGAAGCCGCCAAATCGCGCAAGGTAGAGGGCAAATCACGGGAAGCGGCGCTGAAGGAAAAGCTGGAAGATAGAAAGCGCATGTGGGAACAAAAGCATGCTCAATGGCTGGAACGCACGGGTGGACTTACTGCGCAGGAGTGTCTGATGCAGGTAGAGGATACTCTACTCCGTTTACGTCAGGCAGTTACGCTGGCAGAGACAAAGCGCAAAGAAACTGCCGAAGCGCGGGAAACGGTGCAAAACAATCTGGTCAAGTATTCGGAGACGCTCGCGATCCTCACACGGCAACGCACGGAAGCTCATGAGACATTGTATCAGGGCTTACAGGAAACAGGTCTCGGTACTGTCGATTATGTACGAGAGCGGTATGCAGAGCGCGAGCAATTGCCTCAGGCACAGGAGCAAGTCGAGGCTTACACGCGAGTCGCTGGGCAGCTTCGTTATGAGGAAGAAAGGCTTCAACAAGCAATAGCAGGCCGTTCGTTTACACAAGAAGAACTCACCACCGCAAAAGAGGCGTGGGATCAATGGGAGCAAGCCTTCCAGGAGGCGCAAAAGCAAGTCGCTGTCGCCAAAGAGCATGTGGATCGCATGGAAAAAAATCATGACAAATGGCAAGAACTCCATAAAGAGATGGTACAGCAGCAGGATGAGCAGAGCCGCTTGGAAGAGTTGAAAAAATTGTTCGAAGCCAAGGCGTTTGTCCAGTTCATTGCGGAGGAAAAACTGGTATCAATCGCAAGAGACGCTTCCTATCACCTCAAGCGAATGACCGCCAACCGCTACGGGCTGGAAATCGGGGACGAGGGCGAATTTGTTTTGCGGGATGAGGGAGCTGGAGGAATGCGCCGCCCAGTAAGCACATTGTCTGGCGGGGAAACATTCCTGACCTCCTTGTCGCTGGCTCTAGCCCTGTCAATGGAGATTCAAATGCGTGGCGGACGCTTGGAGTTTTTCTTCCTGGACGAAGGCTTTGGGACACTTGATCCGGAGCTTTTGGAGGTCGTTATGGATGCGCTTGAGCGACTGCGCATGGACGATTTTACCATTGGGGTCATTAGCCACGTCCCGGAAATACGTGTGCGCATGCCGCGTCGTCTGGTCGTGACACCTGCAGAACCGATGGGAAAAGGAAGCATGCTGCATCTGGAAATGGAGTAGGGAAGGGGAAAAATCATGGCAGTCCAATTTATACTGGGACGGGCAGGAACGGGGAAGACAGAATCGATTCATCGGCAGATGCAAGCCCGGCTGCGGGAAAAGCCGTTGGGTTCTCCTATGATTCTGCTCGTGCCGGAACAGGCCAGCTTTCAGGAAGAGTATGCGCTCGCTACACTGCCAGAGCTGGGCGGTGTGATGGGGACGCAGGTGCTCAGCTTCGGTCGATTGGCTCACAGGCTCATGCAGGAGCTGGGCGATCTGACTACCGTGCCTGTTGACGATCTGGGTAAGCATATGGTTTTGCGCATGCTTTTGGAGCGGCATAAGGAAGAGTTGAACGTATTCGGGCGCTCGGCGACACAGCCTGGGTTTGCTGCTCAGCTCGGTCGCTTGATTAGTGAGTGCAAATCGTATGGGGTATCCTTCACCCATTCCGAGAATCTGGAATGGGGAGGAGCCAATCTCAATCAAAAAATACATGACCTCCGCTTGATTATGAATGCGTACGAGGCTTACTTGTCAGAGGGATATTGTGATGCGGACGACATCCTGAACCGAGTGGCCACGATGGTGCGTGATTCCACCTACATCAAGCAGGCTGAAATATTTATCGATGGATTTACCGGATTTACGAATCAAGAGCTGCGCTTGATCGATCAGTTGATGCAGCACGCCAAGCAGGTGACGATTGCGCTGACGCTTGACCCGAATGAACGTGACGCTTCTGTGGATGAGCTGGGGCTGTTCCACCCTACACTGCGAACATACCAAGCCCTGACACTGATGGCGCGTGAATCGGGTGTATCAATCGCCAAGCCGCTTTTATTGACCGAGGCAAAGCGCTTCAAGAGCAGTCCGTGGTTGCGTCAGGTCGAACAAGTGTATTTCCAATGGGGAGACCCGCCAATCCCGGATCAGCCTGGACGAGCGGACGAAGTGACGATGCTCTCAGCGGTGAACAGGCGCGCAGAGGTAGAGGCTGTGGCGTTGAGGCTCCTGTCTCTGTCGAGAGAAGAGGGATATCGCTGGAAGGACATGGCGATTTTGCTTCGGGAAATCGGGACGTACGCCGATGAGATTTCCGCTGTATTTACCGAATACGGCATCCCGCACTTCTTGGACCAGAAGCGCTCCGTCATGCACCATCCCTTGGTGGAGCTGGTGCGCTCGGCTTTGGAGGTCATTGTTACGAGGTGGCGGTACGACGCTGTTTTCCGCTGCTTGAAAACAGACCTGCTCCTTTTGGATATCACCGATGAGCATACAGCCCGGAAGGAAATCGATCGACTGGAAAACTACGTGCTGGCTCATGGTGTCTTTGGTTATCAATGGGCAGAAGAATCTGCCTGGCATTTCCGCGGGCAGGCAGGCGCCGAGGAAGACGCGCAAATCGATGAGCTGAGACGCAAATACGCAGCGCCGCTCCTGTCCTTTGAAAAAGAGATGAAGCAAGCAGCGGGTCTAAACGTACAGGAAATGACCCTTTCCCTGTACAACCTTCTGATCGCGCTGGATGTGCCTAACAAGCTGGAGCATTGGCAGCGAAAGGCAGAAAATGACGGCGATCTCGATGCAGCACAGGTGCACGGACAAGTATGGACAGGATTGATCGAGCTGATGGATCAGGTCGTAGAGGTCATGGGCGACGAGAGCATGGACCTGGCGACATTTGCCCGTGTGCTCGACAGCGGTCTGGAGACGATTGAACTGGGACTCGTTCCCCCGGCGTTGGATCAGGTGTTGATCGGGGCGATGGAGCGCTCCCGTCAACCGGATGTCAAAGCTCTGTTTTTGCTTGGTGTAAACGAAGGCATTATTCCGTTGCGTCCAAAAGAAGAAGGAATTCTGGATGAGGCGGAACGGGAGCGACTGGCTGAAATGGGCATGTCTCTGGCACCGAGTGCGAAGCAACGGCTGATGGCAGAGCCTTACCTGCTGTACCAGGCGATGACGAGACCGTCGGAGAGGCTGATCCTGAGCTGTGCGTTGGCAGATGAAGAGGGCAAGGCCCTGTTGCCTTCCTCAGTGTTTACCCGCATTCGGGAAGTACTGCCGGATATCCCGCATCAGGTGTTCTACAATGAACCGACGGGGCAGCACGAGACAGACGTATTCCTGCTCGGACATCCGAGACGTGTATTCCGCCATCTTTTGACGCTATTACGATCGATGAAGAAAACAGGTGAGCTGCCAGACTTCTGGTGGGAGGTATACGATTGGTATATTCGCTCTTCTCCCGATGTCAAACGGGAGCAGTGGCTGTTGTCCGGCTTGCGTTACTTCAATCGGCCGCAGGAGCTGGATTTGGAAACGAGCACGACGTTGTACGGCAAACAACTGAAAATGAGCGTGTCTCGTCTGGAGCGGTTCCAGTCATGTCCGTTCTCGCATTTCTCTTCTCACGGCCTCAGATTGGCGGAGAGAACGATGTACAAGCTGGAGCGTTTCGATGTGGGAGAACTGTTCCACGCTTCACTCAAGCGAGCCGTTGAAAAAATGAACGAAGACAATCTGGAGTGGAGCAAGCTGACGGAAGACAATAGCATGCAGCTTGCAAACGTGGTCGTAGAAGAACTGGTTCCTGCGACTCGCAGCAGCATTTTGACGCGGACAGCCCGGTATCGTTATTTGTCCGGCAAGCTGAAGCGAGCAGTTGGCCGCGCGATTTATGTACTTGGGGAGCATGCGAAGCGCAGCCGTTTTGCCCCGGTAGGACTGGAGGTTTCCTTTGGGCCGAATTCAGATTTGCCGGGATTGGCTTTAACGCTTGAAAATGGCGTGGAGCTTCAGTTAATCGGACGAATTGACCGCGTTGACCAATCACTGGATAGTGAGGTCCCGTATTTGCGCGTGATTGACTACAAGTCCAGTCCCAAGCAGTTGTCCCTCTCCGACGTTTGGAATGGCCTGAATTTGCAATTGCTCGTCTATCTCGATGTCGTCGTGGCAAATGCGGAGGAATGGCTGGGGAAAAAAGCCGAAATGGGAGGCGTTTTCTACTATCAGGTAGCGGATCCTTTTGTAACGGCAAAACGCTTGCTAACGGCTGACGAAGCGGCAAAGGAGCGGGCAAAGCGCTTGCGCATGAAAGGCTTGATGCTCGCAGATCCAGAGCTGGCTAGAATGATGGATGGCTATGTAGAGCAAGGGGCGTCAGAGCTGGTGCCATTTGAAATCAAAAAGGATGGTACGCTTTCGTCGCGATCATCTGTGGCAACAGCCGAGCAGTTCCAAGCCTTGACTTCTTATGTTCGCGATACTGTGAAGCAAATCAGTACGCGTATGACCAATGGGGAAATCCAAATCGAACCGTACACAAACGGGACGATGACCGCTTGCGATTACTGTTCATACAGGCCGGTATGCAAGTTCGACGGAGATGCAGGCGGGAATGAGCACCGACAGCTTGCCAAGTGGAACAACAAGCAAATATGGAGCATGCTGGCAGAGCAGCAGATGGCAGGAGAAGGAGGAATGACCGATGGCGGATCAACAGTTGCAGGCCAAGCCTGAACAATGGACGGACGAGCAATGGCAAGCGATTGTCCAGCACGGGAACAATCTCCTGGTGGCCGCTGCGGCAGGCTCCGGGAAAACCTCCGTCCTGGTTGAGCGGATTATCCGACGCATCATGGACGAGAAGGACCCGGTTGGCGTTGATCAGCTGTTGGTGGTGACCTTTACCAATGCGGCTGCGGCAGAGATGCGACACCGGATTGGCGATGCCTTGCGAAAGGCCTTGAAAGATGACCCGCACTCCTCTCATCTGCGCCGACAACTGGCACTGCTCCAGCGGGCGACGATTACGACACTTCACTCGTTTTGCTTGGGAATTTTGCGCCAGTATTACTATCTGATTGATCTCGATCCTGATTTTCGCATTGCTGATCAGATGGAAGGGGAGCTTTTGCGGCAGGATGTCTTGGAGGAACAGCTGGAGAGCTGGTACGAAAATGACGCGGATTTTCACGCATTAGCTGATGTGATGCTGGATGGTCAGGACGATCATGCCCTCACCATACTACTACTCAGGCTGTATGAGTTTTCGCGAAGTCATCCGGCACCAGAACAATGGCTCGGGGAAGCGGCTGGAATGTTTGCGGTTCACGATAAAAACGATCTGGACGGGCTGGAGTGGACCAGAAGCGTGCTGCGTTCTGTGGAGCTGGCACTCGGTGGAATGACCGCCAAGATGCGCAGGGCAGTTCTTCTGGCAGGCTCACCGGAAGGGCCTGCTGGCTATTTGCCTTTGCTTGAGGCGGAAGCGGCTGCCCTGCAACGTGCAGGAGCGGCTTGCAGAGATGGCTGGGAAGCTACCGTCGAAGCTGTTCGAGGAGTTGTATTTGCCAAGCTGCCTCCAGTGAAAGGGACAGATCCGCTTTTGAAAGAACAGGTACAAGACCTGCGAAACAGTGTGAAGAAGGAACTGGCCGAACAAATCGAGCAATACTTTTCTACGACAGCCGAGCAGTACGTTGCGGATTTGCAGCGGATGGCTCCGCACATGCAGACATTGGCCAGGCTGGTGACAGCATTTTCGGATGCTTTTCAATTGGAGAAGCGCTCGCGTGGGTTGGTCGACTTTGGCGACTTGGAGCATCTGGCTCTGCGCGTTCTAACCGAAACGAATGAGTCCGGGGAGACTGTTCCTTCGTCAATCTCCACTCAATTGCGCGAACAGTTCGCTGAAGTACTCGTAGACGAATACCAGGATATCAACCTCGTGCAAGAGACAATCTTGCAAATGGTTTCCCGAGACGGAGCGAATGGTCAGCCAGCGAATCGCTTCATGGTAGGGGATGTGAAGCAGAGTATTTATCGGTTCCGCTTGGCAGAGCCGAAGCTGTTTCTCGAAAAATATGTGACCTATCAAAAAGATGGTGACACCGACGAAGCTTGCATCGGTCGGCGTATCGATCTGGCGGCGAACTTCCGCAGTAGAAGGGAAGTTGTAGATGCCGTTAACTTTTTGTTTCGCCAGATCATGTCTCACGGGGTAGGTGAGATTGGCTATGATCCTTCGGCGGAGCTGATCAACCGTGCATCTTATCCTGAAGCACAGCCTAACCGTTTGCAGGCAGAGATGCATCTGATCGATCGGAATACAGCAATAGCAGAAGAAGGTCAGGCGGTAGTTGCAGAGGGGACAGATGAGGGCGAAGCTGGTATACCCGAGGGAGAGTCCACAGAGGAAGCGAGTGTAGCGCAGCTGGAAGCTCGACTAATCGCCAGCCGTATTCGTCGCTGGATGGAGCCGGGCGAGGGAGAAGAGCCACTGCTCGTTTTCGATAAAAAGGCTGGGGGAATGCGCCCGCTCGCCTATCGCGATATCGTTATTTTGCTTCGTGCGACCTCAGGCTGGGGGCAGACGATGCAAGAGGAACTGCACGCGGCAGGAATTCCTGTTTATGCGGAGCAGACTGCGGGTTATTTCGCGGCGACAGAGGTAGAAACGATGCTCTCTTTGCTGCGCGTCATTGACAACCCGCTCCAAGACATTCCATTGGCAGCCGTATTGCGGTCTCCCATCGTCGGCTTGCGGGAGGAGCAACTTGCTCAAATCCGCATTCACTACGCGACAGGGCCGTTTCACCAAGCTGTTCTTCAATATGCAGAGGAACGCCCAGCTCAAGAGCCGTGGGAGAAAAGGCTCAGACAGTTTTTTGGCCGATTGGATCTTTGGCGGACAGAGGCTCGCAGAGGTGCTTTATCGGAGCTGTTGACGATGCTTTACCGGGAGACAGGTTATCTCGATTATGTGGCGGCTCTGGAAAACGGTCAGCAGCGACAGGCCAACTTGCGTGCGCTCTATGACCGTGCGAGACAATACGAAGCAGGCTCCTATCGTGGCTTGTTCCGCTTTTTGCGCTTTGTCGACCGTCTGCAAGAAGCGGGCAATGATATGGGCGAAGCTAGAACCATCGGGGAAAACGAGGATGTCGTACGCATCATGACGATCCACAAAAGTAAAGGGCTGGAGTTCCCGGTTGTATTTGTGGCGGGCATGGGCAAGCAGTTTAATACGATGGATTTGAAAAGCCAGTTTTTGCTGCATAAAGATCTGGGCTTTGGCCCGATGGCTGTTGAGCCCTCCATGCAATTGCGCTATCCGAGTCTGGCTGCGCTGGGCATCCGGCAAAAGCTGCGTCGGGATATGCTGGCAGAGGAAATGCGTGTGCTTTATGTGGCTTTGACGCGTGCACGCGAGAAGCTCATTCTTGTCGGTTCATCCAAGGATCTCGCAAAAAGTGTGACAGATTGGGGCAGACAGGATGACAGCGAGCGGCTCAGTGACGAAGACTTGATTCAGGCAAAGGGATACCTGGACTGGGTGGGGCGTGCGATGCTGCGACATCCTGGGGCAGGATTGCTGCGGGGATACCCAGAGCAACAAGGCTCAGGAGAAGTCGTGAGAGTCAGAAGTGTGCCGGATGATTCGGTTTGGTCGTTTCACTTCTATCAGGCAGATGAGCTCCGTGCCCAAGGAGAGTCAACCAACGACGAGGTATCTCTGTGGGAGCGCATGACCAGACGAGAGGCGATCGCGGAACGACCGTCTGATGACACGTTACGTAAGATTGTCGACAAGAGATTAGGATGGCAGGACCCGCATCCAATCGCGCCACGTGTAGCTGCGAAATGGAGTGTCAGCGAACTCAAGCGACATGCCAAAGTCAGCAAAGGCGGACAGCCACTCACGCTGCCGTCCATTACGGAAAAGCCAAAATTTTTATCTGAGCAAAAATCCAATCGGCTGACAGCAGCTGAAAAAGGGACAATCACTCACTTAGTGTTCCAGCATCTCGATTTAAAGCGTCCGCTGGATGAAGCGGATATTCGGGAGCAGGTGATGGAACTAGCAGCACGCCGCTTTTTGACTGACGAACAGGTAGAAGCAGTAGATGTTTCCCAAATTGCCCGATTCTTCGCTGATCCTTTGGGGCAGCGAATGAAGGCTGCGGCGGTCGTTCATCGTGAATTGCCATTTACCCTCGTGCTTCCTGCATATGAAGTAGAAGCGGAGTTGGGTGAAGAGAGCGACGAGCAGGTTGTCGTCCAAGGGGTCATTGATTGCCTGTTGGAGGAGCAGGATGGAAGCCTCGTCCTGATCGACTTCAAGACAGATTGGATGGCAAAAGAGGCGACTGCCGTAGCTATCGAAGAGATGAAAAGAAGATACGAAGGACAGATCAGGCTATACGTCCGAGCGATCAAGCAGATTCTCAAGCCAAAAGGGAACGTGTCTAGTTATCTTTATTTACTTTCAGGTGGATTCTCACTATCGTTTTCAGATGAAAGCATAGATTAGTATGTTGGACCGTCAGGGATAATAGCTCTGGCGGTCTTTTTGTTTATTAGAGCTGCTGTGGTGGAGGAAGAAGCGCATTTCCAGTCTACGCTTCGGCCTACGCCCCGCAAGGGGGATTGACTGTCCGCTCCGGAATAAATGGCGGGAGCGCTTCAAACGTAGAAGTTGGAGGAGGTAGTCCATAAGTGAAGCTGAAATTCCCCGCCATTTATTCCGGAGCTGAGGTGGGCTCCAGAGGCGCTTTGACTGGAAATGCGCTTCTTCCTACGCTGCTTTGACTAAAAAGAATTTAAGGAAGCTACTTTGAACTGACCAACCAATATGATCTAAAAGCCCGAAGAGGATCACAGCCATACGAAAGCACTGTCACATGTTTGGAAGGAGACCGCCCGAACGAAGTGAGGATACAGGCGACTGGAAAACATGTGGCAGGGCTTCTCCCGACCACTACCGTTAGAAATCAACTGAGAATTTTACAAAACACACGAACGTACGTGCTATAATCGGTTGTAATTTCCTTACTATACATAATCATCAAATAAAGGGTGAACTCAATGAAGATGCTTTTTCAATATAACTGGCAGGTACGGGACGAATGGATGGAATGGTGCAAGCAGCTTCCACCAGAAGAATTGCTACGCAAGCGTACAGGTGGAGCTGGCACGATTTTGTACACCTTGTTTCATATTGCTGACGTCGAGTATAGCTGGCTTCGGGGCGTGCAAGGAAGGCCGGATGTTCAGGTGACATTCGAAGCGTACAAGACGCTGGAAAAAGTAAAAGAGCTATCAGATGCCTGGCGCGTAGAATTGCGTGATTTCATCGAGAAGTGGTCAGACGAGAGGGAGAACGAGCCTGTAAAGGTGGAGTGGGACAATGAGATTCACACGAAGGGCGAGCTGCTTCGTCATGTCATCGCCCACGAGATTCATCACATGGGGCAGTTGTCCATTTGGGCAAGAGAGCTCGGGATTACTCCCGTTTCCGCCAATGTCATTGGGCGCGGATTAACGGGTAGCTAGCCCTGACAAACGCGATCCTAGCTGCACATGTGCATAACTTTCCTCCAAACGGATCATACTCCAACTGTTTTCTATCACGGTTGGAAGTGAATGACCCGCTTGGGAGGTCGCACATGATGTCATGGAAAAATCAATTGCTGAGGAAAAAGTCAGTTGCGCAAATGCTGGAGCAGGTGGATAAAAATGAAAGCTCCCTCAAAAAATCATTAGGTGCTTTTGACCTGACAATGCTGGGCATCGGCGCGATCTTGGGAACAGGGATTTTTGTGTTAACGGGCGTTGCCGCTGCCTTGCACGCTGGACCTGCACTTGTTTTGTCCTTTGTTATTGCAGCACTTGCCTGTGTGTTTGCCGCGCTCTGCTATGCAGAATTTGCTTCGACTGTTCCCGTGTCGGGAAGCGCTTATACATACAGCTATGCGGCATTTGGCGAATTTGTCGCCTGGATGATCGGGTGGGATTTGATTCTCGAATACGGAGTGGCTTGTGCTGCGGTGGCAAGTGGATGGTCGGGGTATGCCCAGGGATTGCTAGCCGGGTTTAATATTCACCTGCCGCATGCGCTCACAAGTGCCTTTGATGTATCGAAAGGAACAATCATTGATTTACCTGCGGTCCTCATCATTGTCATCATTACAGCTTTATTGATGAAAGGGACGAAAGAGTCAGCGAGTTTGAATACCATCATGGTGTTAGTAAAAGTAGCGGTAGTTGTCCTGTTCCTCGTCGTTGGGGTCATGTATGTCAAGCCGGAAAACTGGAGTCCATTCATGCCGTTTGGTTTTGCAGGAGTAGCAACTGGTGCCGCAACGGTGTTTTTTGCTTTTATCGGATTTGATGCGGTGTCTTCTGCGGCCGAAGAAGTGCGCAATCCCCAGCGCGACATGCCAATCGGGATCATCTCGTCCTTACTCGTGTGCACAATTTTGTACATTGCTGTCTCACTGACATTGACAGGGATTGTTCCGTACCATTTGTTAAATGTCAAAAATCCTGTCGCGTTTGCCCTCAACTATGTCAACCAGGACTGGATAGCAGGCTTCATTTCGTTGGGAGCCATCGTCGGCATCACGACTGTTTTGTTAGTCATGATGTATGGACAAGCCCGGATGTTTTTTGCGATGAGCCGAGATGGCTTGCTTCCTGAGGTCTTCTCGCACGTACATCCCCGCACACAGGTACCACAAAAGAGCACGCTAGTCGTGGCTGCATTAGTAGCAACCTTCGGCGGATTATTGCCCCTCTCCAGCTTGGCTCAGCTCACTAACATCGGCACGCTGTTTGCCTTTATTTTGGTCTCGGTTGGACTGGTTGTACTACGTCGCACTCATCCCCAATTACCACGCGCGTTTCGGGTCCCATTTGTTCCGCTTGTTCCCTTGCTCTCGGTTCTTTTTTGCGGATATCTCGTTTTCAACCTGCCTACGCTGACAAAGATCGGTTTTCTCGGTTGGCTGTCGGTAGGGGCGATCGTCTATTTTCTATATGGGCGAAAACACAGTCGATTGGCAACAAAAGACGACTCCTCCCAAACATAAAAGGCAGGTTCATCCGTTTAGGCATGTTCTACGTGAGCATGTCTTTGTTTGCTATCTGACAAAGCGATCCCATTCATGGTAGAGTAAAAACAACCAAAACGACGAGGGAGGGCAGGCTATGAAGCGAAAAAGAGCAGATCGACCTGGTTGGAGACGTGTGAAACGATTGGGCTACCAGCAAAAATGGGTAGAATCTTTATCTTTCTCTGGATACGCTGTCCGCCTGACTCTGGATGAAGTAAGTGAGCCTGCCTACATGCATGTCGGGGATCAAACGTTATGTGTGGGCGATCGAGGATATGTGTATTTGCAGTATTTTCCACATGGTCAAGCTTATGCCGTTACGAAAATGATGGATGAGTTAGGGAATACCGTGCAATGGTATATTGATATTTGCCGGGGACATGGCAAGGATGAGAACGGACATATCTGGTATGACGATCTGTACCTCGACATCGTGGTATTGCCGACAGGAGAAATATACTTGCTTGATCAGGATGAGCTCGATGAGGCATTGAAAAAAGGCGTTATCACGAGCGAGGATCACCAGTTTGCCTCCGAGACCGCTGATCTTTTATTACGAAATATTTTGGCGGGCAAACGGGATGACTTTGATTTTCCGAATTTTTTTGTATAAACGTATGAAAGAACGAAGGCGGTTATTGCTTTCGTTCTTTTTTTGGTAGACGTACCGCTTTTTGGAGTGGAGACGGAGGAGGCCCGGAGTTTGCTCCGAGTTTTCTAATTTAGGAAGGTCACGATGGATGAAAGAGTTCCTAGTCCAAAATAACTGTATTTTTATTTCGTGTAAAAAACTGTATGTTACGCCTTAAAAATCAAATACGATTTTTATGAACACACAAACTATTTTGGAGGAGAAGTATGAAGAGTTTATTTCAAGCCTTACTCGCAGTAACACTCATGTTCAGTCTAACCCTAAACAGCAACAACGTATCAGCAAAATCGGAGAAAGAAGAGCTTGGTGTACCGAATCAGTTCCATGATGATGAGCAGCTAGAGGAAATTGACGCGAAATTCAAAAGTGAATACCAACTTGATAGCACGTATATTTCCGACGACCTAATCAGTTATCCAAAGCCTGGGGATGTGTTCGTATCAGTTTCTAATCCTATTATTGCGCAGACAGATGTTCCTACAAACATTCGACCTGCGCTAACATTCCCGGTGCCAATTACTTTTGACAATGATCCGTCAACAGTAGTATCGCTCTATAAGGTTGAAGGAAAATCACCAGTCAGCGGAAAATTGGAGATTAGAAATAATACACTCTATATTCGTCCTGACAAGACTTTGGAATCCAATACGAAATATGCGATCGAGATTGACAAAGGAGCAATTGTAAGCACCATTGATTCTACTAAATCGATCGATAAGTATTTATTACAGTTTGTGACCAGCAACAACGAAGCGCCTATAGTAATCGATGTAAAGCCGTATGGAGAGGAAACAAAAGTGGATGTAGATGCGGTTATTACAATTAAGTATGATCGCAAAGTGATAAGTGGAACAAAGAAATTCCTATTAATGAATGACAATGGTGCGAAGGTTCCTGCAACTTTTACTGTCAGTAATGACACTGTAACGATCCAACCGAAAGCGCCTTTAAAAAATAATGTAGAGTACTACATAGATGTAGCCCAAGGAGCAGTAAAGGATACATCAGGGAATGAAAGCTATAAATATTTTTCCGTGTTTTCAACAGGCACCCCATCTGGTGGATGGGATGATCTAGAATTTGGTGACCTTTCAACAGAGGTTGAGTAGAAAAAGCATCTTCTTCTGACACCTCTGTTGCGACTGTTACTGGAAAGGGCAACAAGTGTATAGGGTGAAATGTTAAAGATAGAAGGGTTGTCTCTATTCCAGAGACGGCCCTTTTTTCATTCATTCCTGAATCCCTCCTACGACTTCTTTGTTTACAATCGTTACAGGGATGTTTGACTAGGTTTGAAAGGATGTCTCGCATACATGAGACAGCGGCAGTCTGGGACGGGAAAATAAAGTCCCAGACTGCCACGGATCATTACATCTCACCTGGCGTTTTCTGCCCGATGGGGGGGATATGCCGAAGCTTGATCACGGTGAGTATGGCGATAGCGATCATGAGCCCGCCGCTCACGCCCACAACAGCATGCATGCCGTCGGTAAATGCTATCTGGGCGCCATGAAGAAGTGTTGAAGCAATAGGTTCGGGTAAAGCTTTGGCCGCCGAGACTGCCCCAACAAGACTTTCGCGGGAGGCTGCGGATGTTAACGTCGTAACATCTCTTGGTATGAAGCTGGCAATTTGAGTGCGGTACACGTATGTTCCGATGCTCCCTAATACAGCGATACCCAGTGCAAATGCGAATTCACCGCTCGTCTGCAGCAAGGACGCTGCCGACCCCGCTTTTTCTGGCGGTGCCGACCCGATAATTAGATCGCTGGACAAGCTCGCAAACGGGGCCACTCCCACATTAAAAAAGATATAACCGACGATCAGGGTAGAGAGTCCGGCCCCCGCCTCTACCTGGGAGAGTAGGATACAACCAGTCGCCGAGACGGCAAGGCCAGCCCCGATAAGGTGCGACGGTCGGGCCCGCCGAGCGATGATCGGCGACAACAACATGCCTGCCATCGACGCAACCACTCCCGGGAGCATGCACATCGCTGCCGCAAGAGGTGATAGTCCTTCCACGAACTGAAGATGCTGTGCGATAAAGAGCATGGAAGCGCCTGTCAAAGTGATACCGAACAAGCCGCCCAGTGCTGTGCTGAAAGCGGGGTTTGCAAATAGGCGCAAGTCTATTAGCGGACTGTCCAACCGTTGCTGCCGTCTTACGAATAACGCCCCAAAAACAAATCCAGCCGCAATGGCAATGAGCGGCAGAGTCTGTAGACCTTCCTTAGCCATTTCCTTTAGGCCGTATATGGCCGGTAGAATGGTGCACATCGACAACACGACGCTAGTCAAATCCAAATGACCAGGTGCGGGATCCCGATATTCGGGCAGAAGATGGGACGCAGTCAGCAACAGCAGCGCCATGACGGGAACGCCGAGTAGAAAGATCGAACCCCATGAAAAATGCTCCAGCATCATCCCGCCGACTACTGGGCCAAGCGCCATGCCTCCCATGGAGCACATGAACCATATGCCTATAGCGAGGGAGCGCTGCTTATGATCACGGAACATATTGCTGATCAATGCCAGGGAAGAAGGCGCTACCGTCGCCCCGGCTATGCCGAGCAACGCCCGTGCTGCAATCAGCATTCCAGAGGTGCTGGAGTAAGCGGCCAACAGCGAAGCCGAACCGAATGCCGCTGCGCCGAACATCAGCAGCTTACGGCGGCCGAACCGATCTCCGAGCGAGCCCATCGTGATCAGAAATCCCGAGAGCATGAAGCCGTATATGTCCATGATCCAGAGCTGCTCTGTACTGTCAGCGCCGATAGAGACGCTTATGTGAGGAAGTGCGAGAATCATTACGGACAAGTCTATCGAAACAAGCAGTGCAGGCAATGAAAGCACGGCAAGTCCAATCCATTCGTTCAAACTGGCCCCGGTATTCGATTCAAGCGCAGCATCTTTCATTGGGCGTCCAGAACCTCTCCGAGCCGGTCCAACATCAAGTTTGTTCCGTGCTCACGCTGTTCAGGCGTATCGAGACCGTCCAGAAAAACGCCCTGCTCGGTATAGATCAAGCGTGTGCCGCCGTCCACGGAATCGAATTCCACCGTCGTTACAGAGACAGACATCCGCTTGTCTTCCATGTCCAGCGTGTATGAGTATACAATTCGCTCATTCTGAACGATTTCCTGATAGCAGGCATCGAATGTGTAAACGGGTCCCTCTGGTGGACCACCGCGATTGAATTCGCGGCCGCCGACGCGGAAGTCGAACTCGTCGGCTTTAGGAAACCAACTAGCTTTGGCTGCTTGACCCGCCCATGCAGCGAATACACGAGCTGGGGAATGCTTATAGTTCTTTTCGATGACAAATGTGGAATGTTTGGCAGATCTATCACTCATAGTCGAAACCTCCAGGTCCGGGTTCTTCCGGATGCTCATCTAAATATTCACCAAGTCGGTCGAGATGGCGATCCATACTCGATTTTCTCTCGGCGAAAAATTTCTCATGCTTCATTCTCATCGTTCGTATGATGTTCATGAAATGCTCAACAGTAAACGGTTCGTTCCTTTGCATCCGACTCGAAACATTCTCAAGCTCATCCAAGAGTTTCTGCTGCATGCGTATACTTTCTTTCAGGCTGTCTATTTGAATGGTAACAATGTCTGACAGGCTGAGCTGGTCTCCGGCCATAACGGCTTTAATCTGCTCCAGAGATAGTCCCAACTCCTTTAAGGACAAAATTTGCTGTAGGCGTGAAATGTCCTTTTCGGTGTAGAGTCTGTATCCGGATGGCGAATAGCCGGATGGAGAAAACAAGCCTATCTGATCGTAAAAACGTAAAGTTCGTATCGTAATTCCCGCCATTTTCGCAAGTTCTCCGACTTTCCAATGTTGTTTCATGATCAGCCCCTTTCTTGATCGCTAGCGTTTCACCGGTAACTTCACTATAAACCGTTACGTTACGTAATGGTCAAGGAGGCTTTTGAAGTTTTTCCCAATACCGAAAATGAGCTTGCCCGTTAGCGTTTCATAACCCTAAGAATTTAAAACTTTATTTTCTCGAAACATTTCGAAGCCCCTTCTTCCTGTTTTTTTGTTTACAATGGATACAGATTGTTGAATTGGTTTGAAAGGATGTCGTACATGAGTAAAACAGTTGTACTGGCAGAAAAGCCTTCGGTTGGACGCGACATTGCCAAAGTATTGCAGTGTCACAAAAAAGGAAACGGCTTTTTTGAAGGAGATAAATATATCGTGACGTGGGCGCTCGGGCATTTGGTCACTCTCGCAGACCCTGAAGCGTACGGTCAGCAATTCAGCTCGTGGCGAATCGAGGATTTGCCGATTATGCCGTCCCCATTACGCTTGGTCGTGATCAAGGAAAGCAACAGGCAATTCCAGGTCGTCAAACAACAAATGAGACGCAACGATGTCGGGCAGATCGTCATTGCGACGGATGCAGGACGTGAAGGAGAGCTCGTTGCCCGGTGGATTCTCGAGCTGGTTCACGTGAATAAGCCAATCAAGCGTCTGTGGATTTCCTCCGTGACAGATAAGGCAATCCGGGAAGGCTTCCGTAATTTGAAGGACGGCAAAAACTATGAAAACTTGTTTGCCTCCGCAGCTGCTCGTGCAGAAGCCGACTGGCTCGTTGGAATCAATGCCACACGCGCCTTGACGTGCAAGCATAACGCCCAGCTCTCATGCGGTCGCGTCCAGACGCCAACACTTGCGATTGTGGCAACGCGAGAAGAGGAGATTCGCCGTTTTACACCCAAGCCATTTTACGGACTGTCTGCGGTGGCCCAAGGTCCGATTCAGCTCCAATGGCAAGATCAGCAAACGAAGGATTTCAAAACATTTTCCAAGGAAAAAGCGGATCAGCTAATAGCCGTTCTCAAACAGGAGAAAAACGCAGAAGTCATCGAGGTTACTCGTGCACACAAAAAGACGTATGCTCCACAGCTGTACGATTTGACGGAGCTGCAACGGGATGCCAACCGGATGTTTGGCTATTCACCAAAACAGACACTGTCCATCATGCAAGGGCTGTATGAGCATCACAAGGCAGTGACGTACCCACGAACCGACTCTCGTTATCTCTCTGCCGATATCGTAGAGACACTGCCGGATCGAATCAAGGCTGTCCAAATGAAGCCATATGCGCCCCTCGCCGCCAGAATTCTGCGTTCGCCAATCAAAGCGAACAAATCGTTCGTGGATGACAGTAAAGTATCGGATCACCATGCGATCATCCCGACGGAGCAAGCTGTTTTTCTCGGTGATTTGAGTGATAAGGAACGCAAAATTTTTGACCTCATCGTGAAGCGCTTCCTGGCTGTTCTACTGCCTGCCTTCGAATATGAGCAAACAACCATCCAGGCGAAAATCGGGAATGAAACCTTCCTGGCAAAAGGAAAGACCGTGCTCTCCCAAGGCTGGAGAGAGGCGTACGACCACGATGTAGAAGAAGACGATGCGAAGGACGGCGTAAAGGAACAAATCTTGCCTTCTCTTGCCAAAGGAGATCGCTTGCAAATCCAGTCGATATCCCAGACCAAGGGCGAGACGAAGCCGCCAGAGCCTTTCACAGAAGCGAGTCTGCTGTCCGCGATGGAAAACCCGGCGAAATACATGGCAAACGAGAGCAAGGATTTGATCAAAACGATTGGGGAAACAGGCGGACTAGGTACTGTAGCCACCCGCGCGGATGTGATCGAAAAGCTGTTCAACAGCTTTTTGCTAGAGAAGCGCGGCAAGCATATTTTTGTCACCGCAAAAGCGAAGCAATTGCTAGAGCTCGTCCCAGATGAAATGCAGTCGCCGACCTTGACGGCCCAATGGGAGCAAAAGCTCGGTGCCATCGCCAAGGGAAGCTTGAACAAGCGAGCGTTTATCGAAGAGATGAAAACGTACGCCAAAGAAGTCGTCCAACAGATCAAGAACAGCGATCAGACTTTCCGGCACGACAACGTGACCAGAAGCAGATGCCCGGAGTGCAACAAGTTTTTGCTGGAGGTAAACGGAAAGCGTGGCAAAATGCAGGTGTGCCAGGATCGGGAATGCGGTTATCGCAAAAGCATTGCCAAGCAAACCAATGCCAGATGTCCAAAATGCCATAAAAGATTGGAGCTACGCGGAGAAGGGGAAGGACAAACCTTTGTCTGCGCTTGTGGGCACAAGGAAAAACTGAAGACCTTCCAGGAACGTCGCGATAAGGAAAAGGGCAGCAAGGTTTCGAAGAAAGAAGTAGCCAAGTATTTGAAGGGGCAAGACAAGGAGCAGGACGAAGGAATCAACTCAGCGTTGAAAGACGCACTGTCCAAATTAAAGTTCGACTAAATAGGCATGAAACAAAAGCGTGAAACAAAAGGCGGCCGACCATTCCTGTCAGCCGCCTCCTTCTATTTACTTTTTCTCCAGAATAGCAAAGTAATTTTCTTCATCGTCTGCGAAGTTAAAAACACGGCCCGAAGGCATCGTGACAATGTCTCCAACCTTTACATTTTTATTCATGAGGTCGTTTCGCAATTCCTCGATATTTTCCGAAAAGAACAGGAGCGAAGGCGTGCCAAGATTCATTCCGGGCGACATTTTCGCAACGAATTCCTTATTGTGCAGAACGATGCTTGTTTCAGCGCCTTGAGCTGGTGCAATTTCAATCCATCTCATTTCACCGTTCTTCTCTTCTGAAACCACGCGAAACCCTAGTTTTTCGGTCCAAAAGCTCACTGCTTGATCCTGGTTATTGACATACAACATGATTTGACCAACTTTGCTAATCATCATGGACATGTTCCACTCCCTACATGGTAGTTTATAACCCGACGATTTTAATCCTTTCCATCCCGACGGTATCTGATACCCGATGCCAACGGACGTGGTCTAGCTTGTCTTCATCATAGCATGAATAATCAGATAGGATTTCTTTTCAATTGCGCATTTTAGAAAAAGGAATTGCATTTCGTAAAAGAGGAGCATATACTCACAATTAAAAGTGAGTAATCACTCGCTAATCTAAAAAGCTCATCTCGAGCCTGATTCTGAGGCTTGCTTTTTTTACTCATAAAAAGAAAGTGATTACTCACTTCGTTACGTAGGTAGGGGGAAGCGTTATGAAACCAGTTGTTCGCTCCATTTGTATCGGGGGACTCTTACTGGCTTTGTCGGGCTGCAATTGGACATCTGAAAATCATTCGTCACTGTCCGGCACAATCGAGGCCATTGAGTTGCCGATCGTAGCTGAAGTAGGCGGATTGGTGACAAACGTTACGGCAGAAGAGGGAGATGCAGTAAAAAAAGGACAAGTGCTGGCCCAAATCGATAAACGAAGCTACCAAATGACTGTGGCAGAAGCACAGGCAGCATTGGATCAAGCGACAGCCAAACTAGAAGAGGCGAGGGCTGGATCACGCGACACGACGATCCAAAGAAGCATAGCCAATGTCCAGCAAGCAAATGCGAATATCCAACTGGCACAAGCGAGAAAAAATCAGGCGGAAGCAGGAAAAGCACGTGCTGCTGAACAGATGACGCAGGCAGAATCGCAATGGCAGGGAGCGAAACAGACCCTTTTGTATCAACAAAAAAGACTCGAGGAAGCAACAGCGCTTTTCGAAAAAGGAGCGATCTCTGCCAAAGACCTCGAAACACAAAAAGAAGCAGTGAACCAGGCAAAAACGCAGGCAGATCAATGGGCAGCACAAGTAGCTCAGACACAGGCACAGTACCGTTCTGCACAAGAAGACATCGCTGCTGCTGCGGCCCAAATCGGTACAGCACAAGCCGCGCAAGCCGGAGCGCAGGCGGATCTTGATCAGGTAAAGGAAGGAAGTACCGATTACGCGATTCGGGCATTGCTTGCCACTCAGCAGCAGGCAAAAGCGAAACTGGATCAAGCCTTATTACAGCTGGAAAAGTCCAAGATTACAGCTACAGACGACGGGACTCTCTTGCGCTCCTCTATCGAACAGGGGGAAGTAGCCAAAACAGGTGCCACTTTGTTTACGATGATGAAGCCAGATCAGCTTGAGCTCGTCGTGTACATTCCGGAAGCACAATTGAATCGGGTGAAAAAAGGGCAAGAGGTTGGCATCAAGGTGGATGCCTATTCGGAAGAGACGTTTACAGGAACGATCAGTCGCATCTCGGAAAAAGCAGAATTCACGCCGAAGAATGTACAGACGCCAGATGAACGCACCAAGCTTGTGTTCGCTGTTACGATACACATCACAGATGGACTCGACAAAATCAAACCAGGTATGCCTGCCGATGTCCTGCTGGCAGACGGGGAGGGAGGTCAATGAACGCCGCTATCCAATGCGAGCAGTTGACGAAGCGTTTTGGAGATCGAGTAGCCGTGAACAGCTTGACACTCACAGTTCCGCGAGGTTCGATTTACGGTTTTTTGGGTCCGAATGGCTCAGGGAAATCGACCACAATCCGAATGCTTTGCGGTTTGCTGACCCCGACGACGGGAAAGGGGACGGTACTTGGCTTCGATGTCATGACACAGAGCGAGGAAATCAAGCAACGGATCGGGTATATGTCGCAAAAGTTCAGTCTGTATGAAGATTTGACAGTGGAAGAGAATCTCGATTTTTATGCTGGGGTTTATCGACTAGGGGCAGCAGAACGCAAGGAGCGAAAAGCAGAGCTAATTGAGATGGCAGGCCTGACAGGCAGGGAAAAGCAGCTTGCCGGATCGCTGTCAGGGGGATGGAAGCAACGCCTTGCGCTCTCCTGCGCTCTTTTGCACAAGCCGGAGCTGTTGATTTTGGATGAACCGACAGCAGGGGTCGATCCTGTTTCCCGCCGAATTTTTTGGGACGTGATTCATGAGCTGGCGGGAAAGGGGATCACGGTGCTGGTGACCACACACTACATGGATGAGGCGCAGACATGCGATTGGATCGGCTTTATCTTTTTCGGCAATCTGCTGGCGGAAGGCACTCCACAAGAGTTGATCGATCGTATGGGAGTAGGCAATCTGGAGGATGTCTTCATCGAGCTGGTTAGGCAGGAAGAAGCTAGACAGGCGGTGGAGGAGGGAGTCCGATGAGGCACTTTGTCTGGGAGCGTTACTGGTCTGTCGTGAAGAAGGAAATCATCCAAATCAAACGGGATCGTCCCAGTTTGGCGATTGCACTGGTCATGCCGCTGATGCTGTTGTTTTTGTTCGGATATGCTGTCAATACAGACGTGAATGACATCCAGATGGCAGTCTGGAATCAAAGTCCATCTGCTGCCAGTCGAGAGCTGGTAGATCAATTCGTCAATACGCGTGTATTCGAGGTGGCAGCACATGTAAGTAGCTACAAGGAGATCGAAGCCATGTTAGACGATGGCTCCGTAAATGTAGCGCTCATTATCGGGCCAGACTACACCCGCAAGCGTGATCGCAACGAGCCGGTAGACGTGCAAATGCTCATTAATGGCTCTGATCCGAATATCGCCCGGACTGCGACCTCTCAAGCTCAGTTGATCATTCAGCATCAAGCGATCACGTTGCAGGAAATAAAGCTGCAAAAACAAGGCTTGGGGGAGCTGGAACAGCCACTCGGTTTGGATACACGCGTGTTGTTTAACCCCAATATGGAGAGCATCGTCTTCAATATTCCCGGCTTGATCGGCTTGATTATGCAAAACGTCACGATGATTCTGACGGCGTTTTCCCTCGTACGTGAGAAGGAGCGGGGAACGATGGAGCAGTTAATCGTGACGCCGATACGCCCATTGGAGCTGATGCTCGGCAAAATTACCCCCTATGTAGGTGTAGGTCTCTTCTCGTTTTGTCTGGTGCTATTGGTTGGAACGTATTGGTTTGGAGTCCCCGTCAAAGGCAGCATTTCGCTTTTGGTGACATTGTCTGTCTTGTTTTTGGTGACGACGCTTCTCTTGGGCATTTTCATTTCCACGGTGGCAAAGACCCAGCTTCAAGCGATGCAAATGGCATTCGCCTTTATCCTGCCTAGCGTGCTTCTCTCCGGCTTTATGTTCCCGCGCGATTCGATGCCGCTCGTGATACAATGGTTAGGCGGGCTCGTCCCGTTGACCTATTTTCTGGAAATCCTGCGGGGAATTTTCTTAAAGGGCGTGGGCATCGATGCGCTCTGGAAGGATGTCGTCGGAATGAGCAGCTTTTGTCTCTTGATCCTGACCGTCGCTATCCTGCGATTCCGCAAGAAGATCGAATAAGAGGAGCGTAATGGGTGATGAACAAGCCGCCAACATTTGTAGAAGGCCTGTTGCAATATGTAGAAGAGTTGAAAGATGAGAGTGAGATGACAGAGAAGCAGCGCAATATTTTGCGTGCATCAGTGAAGCTGTTCGCTGAAAAAGGCTTCCATGCCAGCTCCACCTCTGAAATTGCCAAAGAAGCGGGTGTGGCAGAGGGAACGATTTTTCGCCACTACAAATCGAAAAAGGATATTTTACTCGCCGTCGTTGCACCTGTATTGGTCAAATTCGCGGCGCCGTTTATCTTGAAAGATGTCCGTGAGATTTTTAAAGAGCAGAATAATAAAGCATTCTCCCAAATCGTGACAGAGCTGTACCGAAACCGGATCGACCTGGTGCTGGCGAATGAAAAGCATATTCGGATTTTGCTGCAAGAAGCTTTTTTCCATGACGAAATCAGGGAAGCACTGATTGCTACGGTTTTCACGGGTGTGAAGGAGATGGCAAATAAACTGATCGAGGCAAAGGTAGAGGTAGGCGAATTGCGTCCGCTCCCGACACAGGCTGTCTTTCGGGCGATCCTGTCCTCGATGATCGGGCTCGTCCTGTTCCGGCAAGTCTTGGATACCGATGAATTTACGCAGTTCAGTGACGACGAGCAAATCGCATTGACCGTAGATATTTTGCTAAATGGGATTGGAAATCACTCTATCTAAAATTTTTTATCGATAAGTGAACATTTTTCTCTCTATTTGGGTATAGAAATTCCTTCTGGGAATGGTATAATTGCAAACAACTTTTTGCTGTTTTTTGGAGGAGAGTAAACCATGCAATTGTTATCAGAGAGAGAATGGCTCGCGTATCGGGAGAAAAACAAAGATCGTGCGCGCATGCTGATTTCTTGCCCGGACCGCGCGGGTATCGTCGCGGCTGTATCGAACTTCTTGTTCCAACAAGGAGCCAACATCGTTCAGTCTGACCAGTATACGACTGATCCGGAAACAGGCCGTTTTTTTATGCGCATTGAATTCGATCTCATCAATCTGGAGGAGCGCTGTGAAGAGATCAAGCAAGCATTCACCCCAGTAGCCGAGAGCTTTGGGATGGAATGGTCGCTGGTCGAAGCGAACAAGCGCAAAAAGGTTGCGTTGTTTGTTTCCAAAGAAGATCACTGTCTTTTGGAGCTCTTGTGGCGCTGGAAGTCCGGGGAGCTGTTCGCAGATATCGCGGTTGTGGTCAGCAATCATCCTGACATGCAGGAGACTGTCGAGTCCTTTGGTATTCCATATCGTTGCATCCCAGTCACAAAGGATAACAAGCCGCAGGCAGAAGAAGAGCAGATTGCAGCAGCAGAGGGCGTTGATCTGATCGTTCTGGCTCGCTACATGCAGATTTTGTCCCCGCGCTTTTTGGAGGACTATGCGATGCGGATTATCAATATCCACCATTCCTTCCTCCCTGCCTTTGTCGGTGCGAAGCCTTACGAGCAGGCGTATCGTCGCGGCGTGAAGCTGATCGGAGCGACTGCGCATTACGTCACGGAAGAACTGGACGCAGGACCGATTATCGAGCAAGACGTTCAACGTGTATCGCATCAGGAAGACGTTGAGGCACTTAAACAGCTTGGACGTCAGGTAGAGCGTACAGTGCTGGCACGTGCAGTTCGTTGGCATCTGGAGGATCGGGTGCTGGTGTACGGCAACAAGACGATTGTGTTCCCATAAGCGGTGCATATAAGAAGAGGCTATTCCTTTGCGGAAAAGCCTCTTTTTTCGTTTTGATTCTCTTATTTTCAAGTCAGTCTTTCACGCTTTACCAACTCCAGAAACTGAGCAACAACAGGCCGCTGCTCTGTCTCATCGTCACGCGTGCAGACATACAAGGGTCGCTTGATCTCTACTCCTGGCACGGTTACGCGCCCGACCTCCCCACGCTCTACCATTTCCCTAACGGCCAGAGCAGGAGCCAACATCGTCCCATATCCCGCACGAACGGAGTGGATAGATTCGACCAGTCCGTGATACTGCATACCGATCTGCGGACGTTTCACACCATGCTCGCGACAGAGGGTAAAAAGCCAATCGCGGGTAGAGCTGCCTTGCTCCCGCAACAAAAATGGTTCCTCCACGAGTTGCTCCATACGGATCTCTTTTCCTGCAAGCGGATGATGGGCGGGCAAAATAAACCAATAGGGTACGTCCATCATATGGTGCCGATTGATAGGCAGCTCATCCCACGATTCCTTGATAATAACGGCCACATCGACCTCACAGCTAAGAAGCAGTTCAATCGATTGCTTGGAATTACGCGTGCGAATTTCTACCTCAACCCCTTCATAATCGCGCTTGTACTGAGCCAGCCACTGTGGCACGAGATAATGGGAGGGGAGATAGGTAGAAGATATCCTTAGCCGTCCTTTCTTCCCTTGTTTGATTTCTGTCAGATGTGATTCGATTTCGCGTTCCCAGTCGTAAATGCGGCGTGACTTTTCAAAGAGAAAGCGCCCCTCATAGGTGAGAGCAATGCCGCGACCATCCGGGATGAGCAAGGTCATGCCCAATTCACTTTCAAGCCTGCGGATTTGGGCACTTACGGCAGGCTGGCTGATCGAGAGTGCGATTGCTGCTTCGGTGACACTGCCTCGTGACGCTACTTCTACGAAAATGCGGAGAGCATGTAAGTTCATCTTGTACCTCGATTCATAACTTTTATTTATGAGTGATAGATAAAGATGTATTAGAAATGATGATTGATTGCGCGTAAGGTATAGCTCAGAAAGACGTAAAAACAAGCAGAGAGAAGGATCAGGAGATGAGAGAAGTCAGTGGAAAGACACAAGTCGTGGCAGTCGCACTGGTGACAGCATTATGCATGATAGGAGATTCGATGCTGTATGTAGTGCTTCCTCTTTTCTGGAAGGAGGCAGGATTAACATCGCTGTGGGAAGTGGGGGTATTGCTTGCGGTGAACCGCTTCATCCGTGTACCAATCGGCCCTCTTGTTGGGAAATGGTATGAACGCTCGGGTGGACGCACAGGTTTGATTGTGGCAGTGGTGCTGGCTTTTCTGACGACACTTTCGTACAGCTTGGAAGGCTTTTGGCTGTGGCTTCTGATGCGATGCTTATGGGGAGTCGCTTGGACATTTTTAAGGCTAGGTGCGTATTCCTTGATCGTAAGTGTTTCCGAAGGGCATAATCGCGGGCAACTCATGGGCTTGTACAATGGATTGTATCGATTGGGCAGTCTGGGCGGCATGCTGGTCGGAGCGCTGCTTGCCACTTGGTATGGGCTTTCTGTTACCTCTATTGCACTTGCGGTACCTTCCTTGTTTGCATTCATTCTTGTTTTTCGCTATATACGTCCTTCCTTTACCAATCAGCATCCGAATGACATGAAGCAGATGGATACAGGGAAACGCTTGTGGAGTCAGGCGCAGGTGCTGTTGACGCTGATGACGGGATTGCTCGTCACGATGGTGTACCAGGGAGTGTTTACCTCCACGCTAAGCAGAGTGATCGAAGTCCGCGAACCGCTTATCATGATTGGGGAAGTCGTGTTGGGGGCAGCGGTGATTGCGAGTGTGATCCAAGGCATTCGCTGGGGGTGGGAGCCGTGGGCTGCCCCATTGGTAGGCAAATTGTCGGACAGGCATGGCCGGACGAATCTATTTATCGGGACGTTGCTAGTCGCTTCTGTTCTGTTTGGCTCGTTGCAGGCAACGTCTTCGCTTGTGCTATGGTTTGTGATTTTATTCGGCATCCAGCTGAGCGCGACGATTATCACGACCGTCATGGATACTCTTGCGGCAGATGAAGCTGCGAGACAGGCCAACAGCCAGGCAGTAATGACACAATACTCAGTTGTAAGTGACCTGGGCGCGGCTCTGGGTCCGCTCTTGGCCTTCTGGCTGGATGAACAGGTTGGTTTGGGTCCAATGTACACCGGAATAGCGATCATCTTGCTTCTGGTCGGCCTGGTATGGTTGGGCCGACCGAAGCTGATCAAGATGGAAAGCGCTTCTTAATTGTTGTCATGACGTGAGCAATGGCTGCCTCCTTGTCCGGACCGTGTAGCAGCATATGGTTCGAATGCTCGTACCAGGTGATTTGCGGGGAGGCAGATTCGTCTACACTGGTTGCGAGTATTTGGGCGCTTACGGCGTGTACAGTATCGTCTCGCCTTGCTTGCAGCAGGACGTAAGGGGTTGTAATTTGAGGCAAAAGCGGCTTCGTTTCTGCCAACAGCCTGCGAAATTGCAGCATACTGCTAATAGGGATTCTGCCGATGCCATGTATGTAGCGTTTGGAGTGGGTAGAGAAATCCTCACGCAAATAATGCATCGCCTCTTTGACATCCCAATATTTATAAGGGGTGTTGATGGTAATCAGCAGGGCGACGGGGTATTTCGTCGTCAAGTGAAAGGCGAGCAGTCCCCCCATGGAAAATCCGATAACCACGATGGTGTCAGCGCGCATGGACAGTCGCTTGTAGCCTTCTTCTGCCGAGCGGAGCCAGTCGTGGCGGGTGCTTTTTGCCATGTGACGACGAGTGGTCCCATGTCCCTCCAAGGTAGGGCATTCCACCTGATAGCCAGCCTCGCGAAGCTTTTTGGCGAGTGGGAGTATATCGTTGATGTCTCCGGCAAATCCATGGATGAGTAAGCAACCGACTGTTCCTGACATGGAATCTCTTCCTCTCAGATATTGGGAAATTTGATGGATCATCCATATTATATACGAAAAGGTCAGAAGGAGGCGACCGCGCAAGTGTGCCCACACCAAGCAAAAAAAGGAAAGAAAAAGCGACTTCACGCGGCTGCGATGAAGTCGGCTATTTACTAAAAGGGGTTCTGTACCTGAAAAATAGGTTACAACCCAATCGTTTTTAGTTCTGGAGAGATAAGGAGCGTAGGCTGCGTGCAGGCTTGGATATCTTCCGCTGTATAACCTTCTGCTACTTCGACGAGGACGAGCCCGTCTGGTGTCACGTCTATGACAGCTCTGTCCGTAATGATCCGGTTGACAACCTTCTTTCCGGTAAGAGGCAAAGCACATTCATTCAAGATTTTTGTCTCACCATGCTTGTTGACATGATCCATAATGACGACGATTTTTTTCGCGCCGTGGACGAGATCCATGGCACCGCCCATGCCCTTGACCATTTTTCCAGGAATCATCCAGTTGGCGAGATCACCCGCAGCAGAAACCTCCATCGCCCCCAAAATAGCGAGGTCAATATGGCCACCGCGAATCATCGCAAACGATTCAGCACTGGAGAAGTAGGCCGCACCTGGAATAGCCGTCACGGTTTCTTTTCCGGCGTTGATGAGATCAGGATCGAGGTTTTCCTCCGTCGGGTAAGGGCCAATTCCGAGCAAGCCGTTTTCCGATTGCAGAACGACTGTTTTTCCTTCCGGGATGTAGTTGGCGACGAGCGTGGGCATTCCAATCCCCAAGTTTACGTAAAAGCCATCTTCTATTTCCCCGGCGGCACGAGTGGCGATTTGCTCACGTGTAAGCGACATTTGTGTTTTCCTCCCTTGAATGTAATCCAGTTCTCTCTTTTGCTCTCTATGAGCGGACAGTGCGCCGTTCAATGCGTTTCTCGAACGAAGGTGCCTGTATCACACGTTGCACATAGACGCTTGGTGTGTGAATATGCTCAGGGTCCAGTTCACCTGTCTCTACGATTTCTTCCACTTCGACGATAGTGATTTTTCCCGCTGCTGCCATCATCGGATTGAAGTTTTGGGCTGTTTTGCGGAAGACGAGATTGCCCATCTTGTCAGCCTTCCACGCCTTGATCAGTGCGAAATCACCTGTGATGCCATATTCAAGCAGGTACTCTTTCCCTGCGAAATCGCGCGTTTCCCGTCCTTCAGCGATAGGTGTGCCGACTCCAGCCGGGGTATAGAATGCCGGAATGCCAGCTCCGCCTGCACGAATTCGCTCCGCCAGCGTCCCTTGTGGCGTCAACTCGACTTCGAGCTCACCGGACAAAAATTGACGTTCGAATTCCTTATTTTCTCCCACATAAGAGGAGACCATTTTTTTGATTTGCTTTTCTCGTAAAAGGAGACCGAGTCCCCAATCATCGACCCCACAGTTATTTGAGACAACGGTCAAGTTTTTCACTGCTTTGTCCCGCAGGGCGATAATCAGATTCTCCGGAATTCCTACCAGTCCGAAGCCGCCCACTAATAAAGTGGCACCATCGTGAATATCAGCCACGATGTCCGTGTAAGACGTATAAATTTTGGCCATGACGATCACTCCCACCATGAAGAAATAAAGGATTTTTGTAAGCGCTAACAATAGGGCGATGCAGTTGCCCCGTTTTCCTGCCCTTCTATCATACTAGATACGAGTTACAAACAAGTGACGAGACATTTGGATTATAAAAAATAATGTAAAATGACAGAAAAGTAGTACAACTATACCATTTTTTTCTGTAAAATATATTTTGTCAATATTCGTCGTTTTTTTGATCAGCATAGGAAGATTCAGGTGGAAATGTGGGGTTGCAGGAATGAAAAATTCGAATAAATGGATAAGTCTCACGGTTGTGGTCCTGCTGCTCGTAGGGTGCGAAAAGCTAAATGAGGATGTCTCAAGTCTGAAGCGGACGAAAGAAGAAACGGTCATCAAGGTGAAAACGGTAAGTGCGTATACGGTGGAGAATGGCAAGGGTGAGCGACTGATGGAAGTAGCAGGTGTGGTGGCACCGCGTCAGGAGCTGGCATTATCATTTGGCGCCTCAGGCAAAATTTCAGGCATTCTCGTGGAAAAAGGAGCCACTGTCAGGGCAGGGCAGACGTTGGCGACATTAGATGGTACGGCCTTGCAGCAAGGAATTCACGCAGCCCAGGGACAGGTAGCAAGTGCTGCGATCAAGCGGGAAAAGGCTGCCAAGGGACCGGAGAGCCATGAGGTGCAGACCAAGAAGCTGCAGGTAGAAAAAGCGAGAGAACAGATGCAAAAGGCTCGTGACGAGCTCACCAAAGCGGAGATTCTGTATGCGAATGGAGCCATCTCGAAGGATGAAAAAGACAAGTTGACGTCGGCGCTGCGACAGGCCGAGCTGAGTCTGGAAGAAGAACAAGTGGCGTACAACAACCTGCTGAAGGGCGCCGATCCACTGGATATCGAAGAAGCGAATGCAAGTGTCCAGCAGGCCAATGTTCAATTGAGCCGCGCGAAGCAGGAAGCGGCTGACGCAGTGATCAAAGCTCCGTTTACAGGCGTGGTTGCAGCGATCTCCAAGACAGCGTCGGAGCAAGCTGGGCCTGGGACAGAGGTCATTCGAATGGTCGATACGAGCTCCTGGCTTGTCAAGCTACAGGTAGAAAGGGAGCAAGTCGCCCATTGGCAGGCAGGTAAAGTGGTAAAGGTGAAAGCTTCGGACGGCAGTGAAGCAGAAGGAAAAGTGACATTTGTCTCACCTGTTATGGATACCGGCTTGGGGTCTTATCCAGTCGAGGTGACCGTAGACGGCAAGAATGTAGCGTGGAAGGGTGGCATGACTGTCACTTGTCAGTATCCGCTGCCAGCGTCAAATGTTGCGCTCGTTCCTGTTAGCAGCATCGGTGTCTCTGATGAAGAATATTACGTCATGAAAATCAATGAACACTCAGTGGAAAAGACGTTTGTCAAAGTGGGGGCCTTGCAAGGAACCTTCTACGAGGTAGTGGAAGGTCTCGCACCTGGTGACCAGATTGTTGCTGCAGGCTTGTCGTATGTAGTGGATGGTGAGGCGGTGAAGGTGGCGGATGAATAACAAGACATTTTTAGCGACTGTCCCCTCCTTTGCCCGCATTCTGGCGGTCATTTGCTGTCTACTTGCGACAGGATCCTGGTTCGGGCTGGATATCAAGACGTTTCCAGATCGGTCTGTGCCAGAATATACAATCAGTCTCTCGGCCCCCAAACTCTCTTCTGCGGAAGTAGACGAATCGGTCGCGAGAAAAGTAGAGGAATCGGTGCGTTCATTAGGCAGTGTGCTTACGATAGCTACCGAATCTCGGACAGGGTCGGCGGTTATTACTGTTAAAACATCGGAACAAATCGGTTCGGATTACAAGGAACGGTTGGAAAAGAAGCTGGGAGAGATCACGAAGCAGCTCCCCGTGCAGGAGTGGAGCGTCAGTCAAAGCAATCTGGCAGATAGTAAAATTGGTTTTTATGTCCTGTACGGCACAGACTTGCAGACCTTGTCTGACGTTACCAGAAATACTGTCTACGACAAATTGATCAATCTGCCAGGAATCGCTCGTATCGAAATGGACAAGCAAGCCTTGAAGGAGCAGGTAGATATCATTTTCCGACCGTCCATGCTGCTCGCCTACGGGCTCACACCTGCTGATGTTCTGTCGCAACTGCCGACAGATGTGGTTGGGGAAGAGGTAGGCTCTGTTGGAGCTGATAAGGATCGAACCATGATTCAATGGACGAGTAAATCGGAAGGGCTGCAAGATCTGGGCAAGCACTTGATCTCCACCGATAAAGGATACGTGCCATTACATATGTTGGCTGACATTCGTGATCGACGCGGGAGCAAAGGCGAACAAATCGGGATGTATCGTGGCTCGCCTGCATTAGGCATCACAGTGTATGCAGCAGATGTCGGTCAATTGCCTGTAATCAGCAAGCAAGTAAAGGAAGCGGTTGGCGAGTTGAATCAGGCTTCGGGCGGAAAATACCGCCTCGATTTGTTTCATGACGACGCGCAGACAATCACCAGTGCATTGAGACAGCTTGGAATACTGGCGGCTCTATCCGCTGTCATCTGTTCGCTCTTTTTGTATCTGACCCGAAAACAATGGGCAGGGGCTGTACTCGCGCTTTTGGCAAACGTACTTGCGGTCGGCAGTGTACTTGGAGGCATGTGGTTATGGGGAATCCCATTGACGCTCTCCACGCTGGGCCCACTCGTATTGTTTTCGCTATTGTTCACAGGAGCAGGTTCTGCGTTGTTTCATCAGTTTTCAGGTTTGCCCTCGTACTCGTTTGTTCGTTGTTTGCAAGTGGCATGGGGGTTGATGAAGCCGTTTTTGCTCACGGTTGTGGTGGTGGCAGCCTGTTGGACAGGTGTCGTTTTTACTGATTTCCTCAAGGCGGAAGACAAGGTTGTCTTGTACGATGCTTGGCCCGTTCTTTTGCTAGGGACGTTTGCTCTTATTCTTATCTATGGATTTATCACGCCGGTACTGACAGGAACGTGGCTGGAAGCTTCCGAACGAGTAGTGGAGGAAACACCACGGGCTTCCAATAAAGTGACAAGTTATTTTCAAAATCGTTGGGAACGACTGGTGGAACAAGGGTATTTGCCTTATGGAATCACACTGGTTGCCTCGCTTGTCTTTGTCTTTTTGCTCAAGTCGTTTATTTTGGTAGATCCGTACGCCAAGCTTGATTATGCTGACAAGTCGCTTTCGTTGCCAATGGTGCAGGGAAGCAGCATCGATGAGGCCATGCGGGCAGCACAAATAGCTGAGGAGCGTTTGCTCGCCATTGACGAAGTCCGAGATGTCTACACGATTGCCTCCGAAGAAAATCTAAGCTTTCAGCTAAAGCTCGTGGACAAATACGATTGGACGCAATCGGTTTCGGACTTGGAAAAAGTACTGGACAAAGACCTGCGAGATATTCCTCAGACAGATCCGTTTGCGCTGGTCATTAATAAAGATAAGGCAACTCGTCTCGTCTTGACGATCATGGGGCCATCCTTGCAAACGACGCAGAACATTGCCAATGAAGTATTGGCATTTATGGAAAAACAGAGTGCGAAGGATAAAGAGGGACGAGAACTTGTAACAGATGAACGAATCGGTTCAGGTTCAGAGGGAACCTTTATCGATATTCGTCCAAAACAAGAGATGCTGGCACGCTACCGGATTACGCAAGAGGAGATCAAGAGACAACTGGAGAGTTATTTGGGAGAAAAAACAGCTGGCAGTGTCTATTGGAACGAGCGTCAGGTACCTATCCACGTCCGTTTCCCTGACGGGTGGATGGACTATCCGGATCAGGTGAAAAATATTTTGATTCGAACCTCACAAGGTACGGTGCGATTATCTGAGCTGGTAGATTGGTCGATCGGCAGCGAACCGCCCATTTATCAACGGGAAGACGGACTGTATGTTTTCAAGGTAAGCAGTGCCGTCTCAGACCCAAGCCGAATTGAGCTGTGGTCTTACATCATTCCATATTCCATGCAAGAAAAAATGACGATACCTGAAGGCTACACGGTATATAACGATGATGAGCTGAAGAAATTGGAGGAGAAAAAGCTCAATACGGTTGATTGGAGCAGCAGGTTCTTGACGAGTGGCAGTCTGATTGCCCTCGTACTTATCATGAGCTTGCTTTTGCAACGCAGAACGCGCGATGGATTATTTGCCCTCGTTCTCTTGCCAGCCTTGTCTGGAGGCTTTGCGTTGGGATTGCTGTGGCTGGATCGACCCATGAACGTGATGAGCTTCTACGGTATGGTGGCTGCCGTTGCCGTCATCGTGTTGCAGGCACTTCTTACGATGGATGAGCTGTACAAGGCCCAAGCCGAACAGGACCGGGTTTGGGACGGTATCAAGCTGGGGGCCAAACGCACCATGGTCAATCAAGCTGGGATATATTTGGCGATTGCGTTAGCCAGCCTTCCACTTGCTGGGGGCTTGGGTAATGGGAATGATTCGTTTGCGTCCTTCGCCAGCGTATTGTTGTTTGGCATACTAATGGGGGCTTTTGCCACTATGGCACTTCTTCCTGGTATGCAACATGCAGCTGTGCAAAAACAGGCTGCTCATTCTGAGATGTCCTTGCCGATCCTCGCCCGTCATTTGCGGATTTGGTGGGAGAACAACCAGGTACGTCGCCGTGATTTCAAAGATAGAAAACGGGAACAAGCCTGCTCACCAAAAACAGGGCAAGCCGAAGCCTCGAACCACCATTCCCGGGAGTATGTTCCTAAACAAGAGGACTTCTTGCCTCTTTCTTCTTCTACACATGACGCCAACCGCTAAAAAAGGTTGGCGTTTTTCTTTTTCAATCGTTCACGTAGCTGTAACCGACTAACCAGGTATGCGTCATGGTAAGATAGGAAAGAGAATCGAAAGCAGGGGGTAGCAAACACGTGCGTCGATATCGGAAAGTATGGGATTACTTGCTTTTGATTGCCATTCTGCTTGGGTTGTTTATTTCCTCTTCACAGCCATACGCCAAACAAGACATGCGAGGGACGATAGACAAGCTAGTGGACGAACAGAGCTTGCAGAACCGTATAGGCGACATATCCATTCCTTACGGAGGCAAAGATGTGAGCCTGGAAGAAAAGGGAGCCGCTGGTTTTATAGAGTTCTTGATACGGAAAGGGACACATTTTACTGTTTTTGCCCTCTTGGCTTTTAGCTGGTATCGCGTGTTTTCGAATCATCTCTCGTTTGGGCAAGCACTGCCCTGGAGCGCTTTTTGCAGTGTGATGACGGCTGCTTTGGATGAATGGCACCAGACGTTTACACCGGATCGAACCGGAATGGTGCAGGATGTATTGCTCGATGCATCTGGATCTGTCACGATGTTGTTGATAATTGCTCTCAATTACCTGTATTCACGAAGAGCATATCGTTATAAAATGTAGGAAGCCTATCCATCCTATGGATGAGAAGGCTGTGATGAACGATTGGAGAGTGGATTAGATCGTGGTAGAAAAAAAGAATGTTCTTGTACTGAACTGCGGAAGTTCTTCAGTGAAGTACAAGCTCTATGAAATGCCTTCCAAAACATTGATCGCGCATGATTATTTGGAGCAAATCCAGCGTGGCCAATATGAAGATACTATTCGGGGAGTGTTTGAATCCCTCAAACAATATTCGATAGATATCGTTTCTCATCGTGTTGTCCACGGAGGAGAAGCATTTAAGCAGTCTGTTATTGTCAACGACCAAGTAAAAGAAGAAATTCGTAACCTGTCCCGTTTCGCCCCGCTTCATAACCCCATTAACCTAACCGGGATTGAAGTTGCTCAAAGTCTGTTTCCTGATTTGATTCACGTAGCTGTTTTTGATACAGCATTCCACCAAACGATGCCACCATCCTCATATTTGTACGCACTGCCTTATGAATACTACGAACAATACGGTATTCGCAAATACGGTTTCCATGGAACGTCTCACCGCTATGTAATGGGCCGTGCAGCAGAAATGATGGGTCGCCCGAAAGAGCAGCTTCGTCTGATCAGCTGCCACATCGGAAGCGGGGTAAGTATCACAGCGATCCGAAATGGTGAATCTTATGATACGTCGATGGGGATGACACCGTTGGCAGGTTTGTCCATGGGTACGCGCAGCGGAAACATTGACCCAGGTATCATCCCTTACATTGAGGAAATTGAAAAGACCGACACGGCTGGCGCTATTAAGATTCTGAATAACAAGAGCGGTCTCATGGGCGTATCGGGTGTATCCAATGATTTGCGCGACGTTATGAAAAAAGCAGAAGAGGGGCATCTCCGCAGCAAGCTTGCGCTGGAATTGTTCACCACTATCCTGCATAAGCATGTGGGACTGTACCTTGCTCGACTGAATGGAGTCGACGGCATTATCTTTACAGCAGGTGTTGGAGAAAATAGTGCTGCCGTGCGTGAATTGGTGTGCTCTGGTCTGGAATTTGCCGGGGTAAACCTGGATCGCGAGGTAAACCGCACCAGCAAAGGGGAGACATTCATCAGCACGAAATACTCCCCGGTAAAAGTCATGGTAATTCCAACAAATGAAGAACTTGTTATGGCAATGGATGCATTCGAACTGGGACATAACTAGCTTGGAGTATGCACCTAGAAAGAATAGGCTTTTCAGTATTGGAATTTCTCTGCTATACTAAGAGAATGAGGCTTCTGGTTTGAGGTTCTCACCATTTTTCTGAAAAAATAAAAGGAGTGCAAACTGGATGGCAGTACAAGTGGGAAGCATCATCGAAGGAAAAGTGACAGCGATTAAACCGTTTGGGATGTTCGTAGCAGTCAGCGAAACGGAGCAGGGGCTGGTCCACATTTCCCAAGTAGCAAACGGTTTTGTTAAGGATATCAATGATCACTTTACCGTGGGGGCACAAGTAAAGGTAAAAGTACTCTCCATTGATGATGCAGGTAAAATCTCGCTTTCGGTTCGCGCAGCACTCCCAGCGCCTGAGCGTCCGGAACGTGAAGAACGCCGTGGTGGTGGATATCGTGGAGGCGACCGCGGAGGGAATGCAAAACGAGAAAGCGGAGCTTCTTTCGAAGACAAAATGAAAAAATGGTTGAAGCACAGCGAAGAGAACCTTGCGACAATCAACAAAAAGAACGCAAAACGCGGCTACTAAGCCTTGCGATAACTAAGAAGGACGGGATCAGCTCCCGTCCTTTTTTGCGTTTCCTATTCGAGAGGATTCCCCTCCTTTTCCCAATATTCCATCCCGCCGAGCATCTCTTTTACTTGAAAGCCGAGAGCGGCCAGTTTCGCGCAAGCCTTTGCAGCACCGTTGCAGTTGGGACCCCAGCAGTAGACGATCAGGAGCTTGGTCGGGTCCAGCGCAGCCGTCGTTTCAGCGGAAATAAGCGAATGAGGGAGATTCAAAGAACCGGGAACGTGACCATCCCGATACGCTTTCTCGCTGCGAGCATCCAGGATGTAAAAGCCTTCCACGCGGTTCTGGATGTCATTCCATACATCAGAGACATCTGTCTCAAGAGACAGCTTGTCGAGAAAATGAGTGCGGGCTACTTCAGGTGACGCGGCGGGTGTTTGCAATACAAGGGACATATCCAATCCTCCTCGGTACATGTGATGGTGATGTACACAGCATAGCATTGAAGTAATCATCACAGTTATCTATACTATTCAATGAGGATCATTACTGATTTCTATGGGAGGAAGCGGGATGGAGCTGGTCTATTTACATACTTTTCGCGAAGTAGCCCGGTATGGGAGTTTTACACGGGCAGCAGAAGAACTGGGCTATGCTCAGCCAACGGTAACGGCACAAATGCAAAAGCTGGAGCAGTCGTATGGAGCCCCGCTATTTGAACGATACGGGCGCAAGCTGCGACTGACGCAAGCAGGAGAAGCCTTGCTGCCGTACGCACGGGAATTGATTCGTCTGTATGGGGAATCTAAAGAAGTGATCAAGCAACAGACGACAGGCCCCATTGCCATTGGGACGATTGATACACTGGCGGCGTTCTTTCTGCCACCGTATTTACAGGCTTTTTGCCAGCAATATCCTCAGGTTGATTTAGTATTGCGGACGGCTGGCGAAGCAGAAATTGTGCAACAGATCAGGGATGGTTATCTCGATTTCGGGATCATTTTCGATCGCCCTTGTACAGACCCTGAGTTAGTCACCCACGTCATTCGTGAGGAAGAATTGGTGATCGTCATGCCACCCGCTCATCGATTCACAACAGCCACTGTACTCACTGTCCATGACTTGAGCGGGGAGTCGCTTGTATTGACCGAAGAAGGCTGTACGTATCGGGGCATGCTGCTGGAGGCTTTTGGTGAGGTTGGGATGACCCAACGAATCGCCTGCCAATTCAGCAATCCGGAAGCGATCAAGCAGTGTGTACGCTGTGGTTTGGGTGTGGCATTGCTGCCGCTCATGGCGGTCAAGAGAGAGCTAACAGAAGGGGTGCTCAGAGCCATCCCGTTTCAGTCAAATAAGGCGCCGTTTTCCATTCAGCTTGTTTATCATAAAAAGAAATGGCTATCACCTTCCATGGTGACGCTTGTGGATACGATTACGAGATCACAGAGAGAGGAATCGTGAACAGGATGCAGCTAGATACTTCACCATTTGTCGCATGTACACCTGAGGAGACAGTCCATCAGGGAGTGCGGCTCTATACCGTTAGCTACTACAGTCAAGACTTGCTGGTAAAAGCTGCATTGGCTGTGCCGGAGGTTTATTTTCAGGAGACAGCATGTCTGCCGGCTCTCCTGTATTGCCGAGGCGGGATTAAAGGTGTAGGACGCGTCAGACCAGAGAGAATCAGTCAGATGGCTGCTTTTGGCTACGTGATTCTCGCTCCTCATTACCGTGGCAACGAAGGCGGAGAGGGCCGGGATGAATTCGGTGGGGCAGACAGGCATGATGTGTTTGCCGCATTTGAATTGCTCCGCAGCATGGAGAAGGTGGACGAGGAGCGAATCAGCGTCTACGGCTTTTCACGAGGTGGCATCATGGCCTTGTTTGCCGCAATGGAGTGCAAGAGCATGCTGTCTTGCGTCGTATGGAGTGGTGTCAGCGACATGTTTTTGACCTACGAGGAGCGGGTTGATCTGAGAAGGATGCTGCGCAGAATCATCGGTCATCCGCGAAAGCAGGAGGATGCTTACCGCTATCGGACACCTTTGTATCGGATGGACGAGATTTCTTGCCCTGTGCTGATCATACATGGAACGGAAGATGAGAATGTGGGGGTGGAGCATGCTCATAAATTGGCAGATGCGCTGACACGGGCAGGCAAACCGTATGAAAAATGGCTGGCGCAAGGGGCCAGCCATCTGTTTGTCGGGGAAGATATGGAGATGTATACGCGCAAAATGTTTGCTTGGCTGGATGCGCAAGTCTAATCTTCTTTTGGTGTAAGCGGCAGCGTAATGATGATATCCGTTCCTTTCCCCAGCTTGCTGTTCACGTGCAGCTCCCCACCGTGGTTTTCGACCATTCGCCGCGAAATCGGCAGCCCCAGTCCTGTCCCATCCTCTTTTAAGGAGAAAAACGGATCGAATATCCGCACCAAATATTCTTGGGGAATGCCTTCTCCTGTGTCTCTGATATGAATATGGACAGCTTGATCATCCAGGCGGCTTTCAATGGAGAGAATGCCGCCGTCTTTCATGGCTTCAATGCTGTTTTTCATTAAATTAAGCAGGATTTGCTTTAATTGCTCGACATCGACATGAATGCGAATGCCGGGATCACAGCGATCTACGATTTCAATCCCATGCAGCATAGCCTCGGCATTCATCAAGGGAAGAATCGAATGAATGACACCGGTTAACGCAACCTCGCGATAATCGGGCTTGGATGGTTTGGAGAGCATCAGCAACTCCGTCACGATGCGGTTGACCCGTTCAATTTCCTGCAAGATTAAGGGCAAATAGTACAAATCGCGCTCTTGATTCGATAAACGCTGTTCCAGAAGCTGAATAAAGCCGTAGATGACTGTTAGCGGATTGCGAATTTCATGAGCGGCCCCCGCTGCCAGCTGACCGACCATGGCCAGCTTCTCGGATTGATTCAAGTACTCTTGAATTTGCTCCTGCTCCGTAATGTCCAAGAAGGCGACCATCCACCCGGTTTCCTGATCGTGGTGATGATTGTGCAAAGGGATGTAAGAGACCAGAGCAATGAATGGTGTGTCGTCTTTTTTGTACAAAGCCATTTTGCGATTGACGAACCAGGGAGTCGGCTCATTGCCTGTGGGTGCTTCAAAGGAATCCTTGGACACGGGGTAGCCGTGATCGTCGAGCTTGACCAAATGCTGTGCCAACTGGTTTACATGAAGACCGACTGTCGCGTGGGAGCGAGTAATAATTCCAACAGGCAGAGAGTTTAAGATTTGCTCCCGGATGTTTTTTTCTTCGGTCAAAATTTGCCGTTGCCTTTCATCTTGTGCGAATAGATTGGCGATGCTACTCGACATTTTATTGAACTCCTGGGCCAACTCTAGGAATTCATCTTGATGGGTATAGACAATTTGCTGACCGAATGTTCCCTTCGATACTTCACGGGCTTGTTGCATCAGAGACTGGATCGGGCGCAAAAGCTCATTGCGGAAGTAAAACGTGCAGAATAGCCCAAACAAGATAGAGGCTACGGAAACCGTATACGTCAGGATCAACGAAACTTTGATACTCTCATTCGAATTCTGAAACTCTTTATTCGTCTGATACTCCAGCTGATTGAGTGAAAAAGACAGATCTCGTTCCAACCGATCGAGCAATGGCTGTACTTCATTGGAAAGGACATAGCTGACGGCAGGAACATTCCCTGCTTGCAGCAACGGATTGATTTTGTTCAAAAAAATAAAGTCCAGTTTTGATATCGATTCAATAATGGTAAACAAGCCACTGTTCGCCTCGGTTTTGGGAAGCGAGGAAAAGCGAGCCGTATCGATCAGATTTGTATAGTACTGGTCCAGGTAAGACTCGTCGCGTGTCAATGTATACATGTTCAACGCATAGGTCTTGGTGTATATCTGGTTTTTGACTTCCAACAAGGCACTCGTTTGCGGTAAGAGGTTTTGTGTCAAATACACTTCATCAGAGGTGACCTTTGTCATTTGATAACTGAACAGGGTCGTTATGCAGCCGATGAGAAGCATCATTACGAGATAGCTGAGCATGATTTTTTTCTGAAATCCGAGATTGCTGAAAAGGGGCATGCTGATTAACCTCCATACGAGCCACGGGAAGGAATGAGATTTTGCAGTTCCCGTTCTAAATCTTCACGTACATCATCTGGAACCATGTGTCCGAATTGACTGAGACGGTTGACCCCTTCGGCAAGGCCGTACATGACTTTTCCATTGGGGAGATCCCCTTGAATAAACTGTTCCATGATGATGCGGTAGCACTGACGAACATCCTGCATCATGGAGGCCAGCACGTATTCCGGAGCGATATAGCGTTGATCGGCAATATATCCGATGGTAAATACTCCTGCCCGCTGCGCTTCTGTAATCACTTCGAGATTGAAGCTGTCGCCTGTGGTGTAGATGACATCCACCCCTTGTGAAATCATGTCGCGAGTCGTGCGAATGGCCCCCGCAATATCATTAAAATCAGGAACCTTTCCCACAACGATAGTGGTTTTAGGCGATGCCTTTTTCACTCCTTCGATAAAGCCTTCTACTTGAGTTAACTCTGTGGGCTTATCTACCATGATGTATCCGACTTTATCCGATTTCGTCATTTTCGCGGCTAGGATACCGACAAGCTTGCCGGCAGGCTTCATATCGTAACGAATCGTCGTCTGATTTGGATGCGGAGCCTCTCCATTAAAGGAAACAAAATGTGATTTCGGATAGCGAAGCGCCACGTCTGTAAAAGGATCAGAGAAGATGAGGCCATGACCGAGTATGAGATCATAGTCGTTGGCTGCATATTTCTCAGCCACCTTTTTGATCTGCTCCGGTTTTATATTATTGGCGATTTCGAGTGAAAAGTTAAATCTTTTTTGCAGTTCTGTCATACTCTCCAGTGCACTGCTGTTCCAGCCCTGATCATAAGTGGGGCCCTCCAGCAATAGGGCGACACGCACTTTGTCAGAAGAATGGCTGCTTTTATTCATGACTTTATCGAGATGCTTCATGCTTGTAACGAATTGACTGGTAATGAGCAGAAGCAGCCCGACTACCAAACCGGTAAATAAGACGGGAAATGGCAGCAGCTTTGGCATGCGGGATTCCTCCATAGAAAAAAAGCATAATCCACTTGAAAATATAGATACACGTCATGCCTATTATATCGGTTCTCTCAGGGTTGTGCATGGAAAAAAGGGATACGGACAGGCTAAGCATATGGAGAACATATCCCCCTACCAAGAGGGAACAGAAGGGAGGCGTAGAAGCGATGGAAAACGATATGGTGGAAATCCCCCAGATTCATATTCCTGATGAGGTTACACAGGTCGATCGACCGGAGATTGGAGAGACCACTCCACACCCAAAACCAGATAGCCCTTTGGCGTCGATCGGGACAGCCGACCCCGCCAACGACAGCGGTTCGAATGAGAGCAGCGAGCGAATCGGATTTATTTCATAATGCCGATCGGATTTGGCGCTATTCGACAAAAGAAGTCATTTTCTCTCGTGGACAAGACTTGCGATTTCTGCAAAAGTAGGAAGTAGAATAGCAAGCGAGATGCGAGGGGATAAGACTGCATGGCCCGATTGCTGATAGTAGATGACGCAGCCTTCACGAGAAGGGTGCTGACGGATATGTTAGGCGAGCAACATGAAGTTTGTGGAGAAGCGAGCAATGGTTTGGAGGCAATTGAAAAGTACAAGGAACTCAAGCCAGATATTGTGACCATGGATATTACCATGCCGCACATGCACGGGATTGAAGCCATGCGTCACATCCTGGATTTTGACTGTGATGCCAAAATTTTGATCTGCTCAGCAGTCGGGCATCGGCAGAAGGTGCTGGAAGCGATGAGGACAGGAGCGAGTGATTTCGTCGTAAAGCCTTTTCAAAAAGAGCAGATTCTCGATGCAATCGCACGACTTTTGTAAACAGGAAAAAGCAAACAGCCGCCAAATCCCGGGTGGGAGGGCGGCTGTTTTTCTGTAGCTCATGATATTTACAAGCTGATTTCTGTTCCAATGCCGTTGGCTTTCGCCCGTTCAAAGACCGTTTTGGCAACCGCTGTGTCCAAATAGGCAATCCCCACAGATTTGTACAGCGTGATTTCTTCATCGTTTTCTCGGCCAGGCTTTTTCCCAATCAGAATGTCCCCCAGCTCAGCGTGCATTTGTTCAAAGCTCCATTCTCCGCGTTCGATCGGAATGAGCAGATCGCCTGCTTCGTGCCGAGCTCCCTCCAGTGTATCCACCACAACTTTGCTGTTTTGTACGGTAGTCAAGTCGACCTCTTGCATATGAGGAAGAAAAGCACCGATGGCATTGATATGCGTACCGGGACGCAAGTGTGTTCCATCAAACAACGGGCTGGTAGCCTTGGTGCTGCAAATCACGATTTCGGCATTTGCCACCGCTTCATTGGCATCATCCATAACCGTGACTTCGCCTTGCCACTCCGGGTAGAGGGAGAGGAGTGTTTGTTTCATTTCGTCTGCTTTCTCACGAGTGCGGTTATAGAGATAAATGTTTGTCAGCGCACGGACCTCCATGACGGCTTGAATCTGTCCGATCGATTGTGCCCCGCAGCCCAATACAGCGCAGCTTTGCGCATTTTCTTTTGCCAAGTATTTGGTGGCAACGCCACTGCTTGCACCTGTGCGCATAATCGTTAACAGGCTTGCGTCCATCATCGCTACATGCTGCCCTGTTTTTGCTTCGGTCAACACGATCACGCTTTGGAGGGCTTTGATATCATGCTTGTGATTCTCGGGGAAAATGCTGATGATTTTTACCGCTACATAATCGTCCGTTTCCAAATAGGACGGCATATATAGACTGGTTGCTCCGTATTTCGGATGGTCAATGGCAGTACGAACAGGGGTGGTGACGTTCCCCAGCATATGCTCACGGAAGACCTGCTCCACATCTTCCAAGCAATCTTTCATCGTGTAAATTTGTTCAATGTTTTCACGGCTTAATATAAGCATGACATTCTTCCTTTCCATCAGGATTCGTCCAAATCCAAGTCCTTTGTTTCCTTCGTAGCAGAAACCGCAATAAGAGAAATAACCCCGGAAATGACGATGTACAAAGCGATTGGCACCCAGGAGTTAAAGGAGCTTAACAAGGCAGTAGCGATCAGTGGAGCAGTACCGCCCGCCAAAGCAGCACCGAGCTGGTAGCCGACCGTTACCCCTGTATAGCGTACATTCGTACTGAAAATTTCGGAGAACATCGTACCCAATACGGCTGTGACTGGAGCCCAGAGAATCCCGAGTCCGATGACGGTAGCGACGGTAAGCCAGAGGGCTGATTTCCATGACAGCATATAAAAGTAAGGGAATGCAAACAGCATCATCGCTATCGTTCCCGCGATATACAAAGGCTTTCTTCCCACTTTATCCGACAGTATGCCCATGTACGGAATCGCGATGGTTGTCACCAATGTGGCGATCGTCACGGCATTGAGTACCGTAATTCGGTCGTAGCCCAAGTAGTTCGTCGCGTAGGCAATAATAAACGTCGAGAAAATATAGAACGGCGCCGTCTCTACCACTTTGGCTCCGACGGCAATCAGAACGGCTTTCCAGTGGTAACGAAATGTATCTACGATGGGAACCTTCGCAATGTTCCCCGTCTTTTTTGCTTCTTGAAAAGCTGGTGTTTCATCGATGCCATTGCGAATCCAGAGTCCTAAAAAGACAAGCGCTGCACTCAACAGAAATGGAATTCGCCAGCCCCAAGACATGAATTGATCATCGGGAAGCGCACTCATTAAAGAAATGGCCAACGTGCCGAGCAGCATGCCGATCGTTACCCCCATTTGCGGGATGCTTCCAAAAAAGCCGCGTCTGCCTTTGCCGGAGTACTCTACGGCGAGAAGCAATGCACCTCCCCATTCACCGCCGATCCCCAAGCCTTGAATCAAACGCATCAGCACGAGAAGAATGGGAGCCCAGATGCCAATGGCATTGTAATCAGGCAGCAAACCGATCAGGACGGTAGCGCCTCCCATCAGCGACAACGTCAAGACAAGCGTCTTTTTACGGCCGATTTTGTCCCCAATATGACTGAAGATCACGCCACCCAAGGGCCGGATGAAAAAGGGAAGACCAAATGAGAGATAAGAGAGCAGTAAGCCTACAGTTGGATCAGAAGAAGGAAAAAATAGCTTGTTGAATACGAGCGATGCCATGGTTCCATACAGAAAAAAGTCAAACCACTCAATGGAGCTGCCAATCAGGCTCGCGACCAACGCTTTGTTTTGAACCTTTTTAGAAACGCCCGCTTGTGTTTGTAATGCCATCGGGTAATCCTCCTTTGTCAGTAGATATTGAAGTGTCACTTCAATTCAAGAAAGTGAAGTACTACTTCAATTTTTAAAAATAAAACGATTACAAATCTGATAATAGTAAAGATTATAAAATGCAATATAATTTCGAGCAATAGTAAAAATTGATCCTTATGCTAACTTTACAGCTTTTTTCAGGAAAGAGTATGATAGACCTATCCTTTTTACGGCGAGGTATGCAAATGGAACCTACCATTGGTGTATTGATCAAATCGCTTCGTGTCGGCAAAAAGAAGACACTCAAACAAATTGCGGAAAAAACACAGCTGTCGATCAGCTTTTTGTCCCAAGTAGAGCGTGGGAAGTCTTCCATTACGCTGGAGTCATTGAAAAAAATTTCGGAAGCCTTGGGAGTGAGCCCAGGCTATTTCTTTTCGGGCGAGTCGATTGGAGGAAATGAGCGGGTGCGCAGGGCGAGCAGAGCGCGATCCCAGCTTCAGCGTGCGCCATTTATGTATGAGGACCTGTCCGGTCAATTGGCAAATCCGTCGCTCGTACCGATTCTCGTCACGCTTTCACCGCACGGAGAGAAAGGCACGCCTTTTGCACATAAGGGGCAAGAGTTTATTTACGTCCTTGAAGGTGTGCTGACACTTTTGCTCGGGGAAGAGGAGCATGATTTGTTCCCTGGCGACAGCGTTCACATGGAATCCTCCGTACCGCACAACTGGGTGAACCGTACAGGCGAGGTCACTAAATTCCTTTGTGTCAATTCGCATGACAGTGACAGGATTCCGACCGCTCCTCATTAATTGAGCGAGAGCGTTTAGCGAAGTCATGTTTTCTACTATAATAGAGGAACGCGTAGAAAAGAGCGGTAAAGAGGTGAAAGTGTGCCCGTAGAGCCTAACTATTTTCAACAGTATCAGCATGCTGATATCGACGAATTAGCTGATGTCATTGGTGAACTTTTGCAAAATCCGATAACGGTTGAAGATGCCGATCATAAACTGATTGCTTACAGTTCACACGGAGAAAGCACAGACGAAGCGCGCTGGTCTACCATCATGGGGCGACGGGTACCGGAAAAAGTACTGACGCGCCTCTGGAAGGACGGCGTATTCCAGGAGCTGTTAACGAAAGACGACCCCGTACACATCCCGGCCAAGGACGAAATCGGCTTGGGGAAGCGCGTGGCAATTGCCATTCGCAGAGGGAGCGACGTGCTCGGTTACATTTGGGCACAAGAGGTGAATCGACCGATTACCCAGGACGATGACGAAATTCTTCGTCAAGCAGCTCGCGTAGCTGTCTCGCGTCTCATCCAGCGGCAGGGGAAACGCAAGGCGGAGGAACAGCGACGGAAGGAATTTCTGTGGGAGCTGTTGCTGGGGAATCACAGCAGTGAGGCTGTCATTCGGCAAAAAGCGGACACCTTGCAGATGCAGCTTCCGACCTGTTATTTAATCTGTATTATTGAAGCGGCGGGAGCCCGTCTGGATCAGTACTTGTATCCGTTATTAATGCGTGACAAGCTGCTCTGGGTTGTCGACGGCTCGCAAATCATCTTGTTGATCGGTCTATCCGATGCGAAAAAAGAGAAGAGCGACGTGCTCATTCGCAAGGTGGAACAGTTTCTCGCCGACTCGCTCGGCAAGCTCGAAGCACATGTCACGGAAGGACGCCAGGTGATTGCCGGGTACGGGAGAGATTACAAGTCCTATACGGATATTGTGAAAAGCTACAGGGAAGCGCTGCATGCACTCAAGATCAAGAAGCTGTTTCCGCAGGAAAATGAAGGGATTCACGGGTACCACGAGCTTGGGATTTATCGATATTTACTACAACTGAAACAGTGGGAGGAGGAGCAGGGCTATCAGAATGAACGGCTGGAAAAGCTTAGACAGTATGATCGCGACAACCAGACCACGCTCTTGACGACATTGGAGACTTTTTTGGATGCCGCTGGCAAGGTCAACAAGACAGCAGAGCGTTTGCATATCCACATCAATACGTTGAGCTACCGGCTGAGACGAATTGAAGAGATCATGCGTGTCGACCTCGACAATATGAACCAGCGGGCTGCCTTATATTTAGAGTTGAAAATAGCCAAATTAGATGGGGAACAGTAGTTTGTTTGTGAATTTTCACAAATGAAAAGACGCTAAAATTAAAGGAATCTCCAAGGAGTATGCCCGAAGATACGCTGTACAATAATAGTAACCGCAAAGAAATTGGCGTTTCCAAGGAGGACATACTTATCATGATCGTTGGAATTCCAAAAGAAATTAAAAATAATGAGAACCGCGTAGCCATTACCCCAGCAGGTGTAGCTGCTCTGGTACAAAACGGACATTCCGTTCGTGTAGAAACAAGTGCAGGGCAAGGCAGTGGTTTTACGAATGAAGATTACAAGGCAGTAGGCGCTGAGATCGTAGAAACAGCAGCAGAGGCATGGGCGTCTGACATGGTAATGAAAGTAAAAGAACCACTCCCTGCTGAATACGGATATTTCCGCGAGGGTCTGATTCTGTTCACGTATTTGCATCTCGCACCAGAGCCTGAATTGACTCGTGAATTGATCGATAAAAAAGTGATTGCAATCGCTTACGAAACCATTCAGCTAGACAATGGCGCTCTGCCTCTGCTGATGCCGATGTCTGAAGTAGCAGGCCGCATGTCTGTTCAAATCGGCGCGCAATTCCTGGAAAAGCAATACGGTGGAAAAGGCGTTCTGCTCGGTGGCGTACCAGGCGTACCAAAAGGCGAGGTAGTCGTAATCGGCGGCGGGATCGTCGGAACAAACGCAGCGAAAATGGCGCTTGGACTGGGTGCAAATGTAACCATTATCGATGTAAACGCAGACCGTCTGCGCCAACTGGATGACCTGTTCCAAGGCCGCGTTCAGACACTGATGTCCAATTCCTTCAACATCGCAAACGCTGTGAAAAAAGCAGATTTGCTGGTTGGCGCTGTACTCATTCCAGGTGCTCGTGCTCCGCGTCTGGTAACAGAAGACATGGTTAAAGAGATGTCACCTGGTTCTGTGATCGTAGACGTTGCGATTGACCAAGGTGGATCGATTGAAACCGTTGACCGCATCACGACTCATGACAAGCCAACCTATGAGAAGCACGGTGTGATTCACTACGCGGTAGCCAATATGCCTGGTGCAGTCGCTCGTACATCTACATTGGCCCTGACCAACGTAACCGTTCCTTACGCGGTACAATTGGCAAACAAAGGCTACGCACAAGCGATTCGCGACAACAAAGCATTGGCGAAAGGCGTAAACGTCATCGACGGTAAAGTAGCTTACAAGGCTGTCGCAGATGCGCATAACCTGCCGTATGCTTCTATCGAAGAAGTTTTGCTGGTGAAAAACTAGCTTCAACGGTAAATAGATGATAGAAGAAACTGCTTGTCCGAGCTTACGGCAAGCAGTTTTTTTATTATTTATTCATTCGGCCGAAGCGGGTCAGGGTATTTGACCGAATCCATCTTCATTTTTCCGGAATCACTTAAGTACATATGCACCTGGATTTGGGTCAGGGAATCAGGTGTGAGCTTATTGCGCTTGCGTATTTCGTACTTTCGCCAAGCCTGGTAGTCTTGTTTAAACAAAGCTTCCTCCAGGCTATATAGATCAACCCCTGCTTTGACTCCTTTCAGAAACGTCCCGCGAATCTGCTCGGCTACCTGTTCTTCGGAGCTTTTTTCTACGAAAGCAGGTGTAACCGTACTCATCATTTCACGAACGAACCCCTTAAGCCGAACATTGACCTGATAACGAGGATGATCTCCGGTGGTAATCGGAATGATGTCCAATTGGACGTGTTCGATACGCATTGTTGCTTTGGGAATGTTGTTTTGTCTCACAACGAGGCCAGCAAATTTTGTGTCAGGATTCATCCACCGAATCCCCATTAAATCACGATTGGGGAAGTAACCCTGCCAATTTCCACGATGAATGGCGTGGATGCCATCGATGGAGAGACGAGAAATAAAACGGTTATTTTCTTTCCAGGAACGCTCGTACAGCGTGATGTTTGGCAATAACACGGTGTTTGCTGGCTCCCAAAAGTCCGAGATAAACCGAAAAAATTGGATCGGCTCGATAAACGAACGTTGCTCATAAACATCCTTTGGCTGATGCAACAGAGAGTCCAATGGAGAAAATCCGACCAAAGAATGAGAGCTTAACACTTTGTCAATCGGCTCCCGTGTTCCGAATACCCATTTGGTGTAACGAATCAGACCGTATCGATTCATAATATCATGGGAGGTGATAATGCCCTTTTGCAAGAGACGCTCATGAAATACGAGGGAGGATACAAAGCCTAGAAATACGGGCACCTGCGCGTTTTTTTGCAGGTTATCAAAGGCAGATTGAAGTGTTTTCCCTTTTCCGATCGAAATGGTCGCAGGTGGTGCTTGAAGGGTAGTTGATGACTCCTGCTTCGCGACGGTAGACAGATCGGTGGATTGGGCGTATAGAACATACTCATTGTTGACGTAATCGATGCCCATGGCAGATAAGTAGCGAAGATCCTGGATCGATTTCTGGTCCCAGCAGCCGCTAAGAAGAGTCGTTGCCAACAGCAGCATAGCAGAAGCAATCCGCATGCATTTCATTTGGGATCGCCACCCTTAGCCGATCTCGTCCGTAAAAAACTGGTCATGGACTTGAATAAAACAATGAACAGGGTGGACAAGGAGTTGGATGAACCCATCAAAATATACGATCTGCCAAAGGAGGTCAAGGTGGACAAATAGTATACGATGGCAATCATCCCGAGGATAAAGCCGTACATGCCGATGGTTGCGGAAAGGAAGAAAACAGCGAAACGTGCCACGGTAACAGCTCCGCTTAATGCCTGGTTGACCAGTGTAAAGGAGGCAACGACTGTCAAGGAGCCGATAAACAGCATTGAGGGCGATGTCAGTCCTGCACGAATGGAAGCATCCCCGATAATCAGTGCGCCGACTAATGCCAACGTCTGCCCGACGTTTTTGGGCAAGCGGGCACCTGCTTCGCGCAGAAATTCAAAGATAAACAAGATGATAAATAGCTCCATTGGCGCGGAAAATGGCAGCCCTTTTCGGCCTTGTGTAACGGTAGCGAGCAATTGAAAAGGAAATTGCTCTACGTTATAAGCGGACAGCGCAATCCAGAAGCCAGGAAGAAAAATCGCGATCCAAAATCCACCCAAACGCAGAATGCGTTCCAACCATACATAAGAAACCGGATACTGATCATCTTCGGGAGATTTGATGAGTTCGAGCAAGGTAACCGGTGCCACGATTGCCAAAGGTGAGCCGTCTACCAATATGACCACTTTCCCTTGCAGTAGCATGTAAATTGCATAGTCAGGACGTCCCGTATAATCAACTAACGGAAACAGCGAATGAGTATTGTCACTGAGTAATTTCTCCAGGATAGCGCTATTCAAGATTTTTTTTGACCGACAATTGAGGAGCCTCTCGCGCATCATCTCCACGAGATCCGAAGATACTCCATCTGTGATATACAGCATCGCAACTCTTGTACGCGAGCGTGTTCCGAGAATAAAAGGCTCATAGGCCAGGGTAATGGTTCGCATACGCTTGCGAATGAGAGCTACGTTCGTGGAGAGATCCTCGACGAAGCCGTCGCGTGGACCTTTGATCGATATTTCTGTATTGGCTTCCTCAGGGCCGCGCTCCGGTCGATTGGAGATATCCCAGGCGAATGGAGGAGAGTCTCCAATGAAAATCAGCAAATCTCCTGCAAACAGTCGCTCTACCCACAACTCTGGATTCGTGAAGAGCGGGAAAAGAGGCAAGGAACGCAAATCACCAATAGCCAGGAATCGCTCCAATTGCGGCAATGCCGTATCTTGTAATTGACGAACGTCTGCAAGTCCTTCGCAATAAAGCATCAATACAGGCTGGTCCTCGGTTGTGACTGTTCGCATAAAAACGACGTCCGCACAATGCGCGAATTTTTCCCGCAGTTCCTCTTCAAGGGTCATGGCCTATTCCCTCCTGTCTGGATGGCTTGCGCAGAGTAACCAGCATGAGTGCGAGAGTAATCACAACGATAATGACTAGGTAAAGCGGATAGTATACGTGCGTCAGAAATGATACGAACTGCATGTCGCTGTATGGGAGGCTGGTAAAGGCGATCATGCTTCCGCCTAGAAAAATCATCATGAATCTGCGTTCTTTTTGGGTACGGATGGTGAGTAAATCTCCCAAGAGCAGCAAGCAAATCGTGATGCGTATAAAAGCCCCAGCGAGCCATTGGAAAATGGAGAAAAACTCCATGTTCTCGATGTCTTTTCCAATCGTGAGTAGCCGCCATTGCTCAAATGCCGGAAAGCGTTGGCGCGCAGACTCTATAGGTCCAAATTCCGCAATAGCCCCTGTCAACGGACTGAGTGTCAGCAGAAGCGTGATGCCGAGCATGACCAAAAAGTGTACGAGGCGCAAGGGCTTACGTACGTGAGGTTGGAGCAATAGCAGCAGAAACATCTCTGAAATACCGCCGCCTACATAGAGCATCCCGTGAAGAAGAGGACGATACCCATGCTGGAAAAGCGGCAACAAAAGACTATAATCCTTTTTAGGAATATTGCCAAAAGCGATGAAAAATCCGAGCAAAACCACGACAGGCAACAAGATTCCTGCTGTGATTCCTACGGACGTTATTCCCCCGATTGACGCGAGTATGCATAAACCCATTAAGGCTAATGCGGTCACCCACTCGGGTGTTCGAGGCAAGTAGTTGACGGTCGTCCATGTCTGGGTATCGATCAGGTTGGTTAGGGCCATCATGTACAGGCAGACCATGATCGGGGTGAGCAACAGATGGCTGACGATTTTTCCTGAGCGTTGCGCAAGCCATTCATGCAAAGACTGTTGCTTCGTACTTCGATTAACCACAAACAGCAAGTACGCCCAGAAGGAAAAAGGGATACCGGCAATCAACACGCTCAACCAAGCATCTCTTCCGGCTTTACTCAATAAGAGGGGGATAACGGTTACGTGGTTCGTAATGCCGATCGTCAGCATCATCACCATAATGGCTTGACCAATCCCGATTTTTCCGTCCACTTTCATGAAAGACTTATCCCCCTGTGCGTGGTGGTGCTGTTAGGATTTGCCTGCTTGGCTGGAAATATGTATCACGTATAAAGGTTACATCCTCCCGAAAAAGTATGGTATTCTACTATGAGGTAAAAAGGTAGAAACGGAGTAAGGAGTGCAGCCGATGTATCAGCTCATAAGAAAATATCTGTTCCAGCAAGATGCGGAAGAGATTCACGAAAAGACAATTGGTGCCTTAAGGCTGGTGGAGGATTCTGCTCCAGGCAAAAGCATCCTGAAGATGATCTATCAGGTAAAAGACCAGCGGTTGGAGAATAAGCTGTGGGGAATGACGTTTCCGAATCCAGTCGGACTTGCAGCCGGTTTTGATAAAAATGCAGAAGTCTACCATGCGTTGGGTGCCCTTGGTTTTGGATTTGTGGAAATCGGGACATTGACGCCGCAGGGGCAGCCAGGCAATCCGAAGCCCCGATTGTTCCGATTGCCGGAACATCAAGCTGTCATTAACCGAATGGGCTTCAACAATCACGGTGCGTATTTGGCTTCCCAGCATTTGGTCGATTACGCATACTCAGATGTTCCGATTGGGATTAACATTGGGAAAAACAAAGTAACGCCCAATGAAGAAGCGGCCGTCGACTATAGCAAATGTATGGACATGCTCTATGCATACGGTCACTATTTCGTCATTAACATCAGCTCTCCGAATACCCCGAATCTGCGTGACTTGCAGGAAACAGAGAGCTTGCGTCATTTGGTGCGTGCAGTAAGGGAAAAGGCAACCGAAATGGAAGCGCGTTCCATCAAGAAAAAGCCGATTTTGTTGAAAGTAGCGCCAGACATGTCAGATGAGCACATGCGCGATGTGGTTCACGCTGCTGTAGAAGAAGGCATTTCCGGAATTATTGCTACCAATACGACACTATCACGCGAGGCGGTTTCCGGACATCGATTTGCCGAGGAAGCGGGCGGCTTGAGCGGAAGACCTCTTACAGAGCGTTCCACGGCTTGGGTGAAGGAGATTTATCAAGAAGTAGGAGATAAGGTACCAATTATTGGTGTCGGCGGTATTTATAACGGGGAAGACGCCTACGCGAAAATCCGGGCAGGAGCTAGTCTCGTTCAGGTGTATACAGGGATGATTTATCAGGGCCCAGGTATCGCCAAGCAAATCAACAAAAAACTGCTGAAGCTCATGCAACGCGATGGCTTTAAACATATTAGTGAAGTGATTGGCGTAGACGCAAAAGAATAGATAAAACAAAGTATGCATAGGTCGATGGCTCCGTTTGTAAGGGTCATCGACTTATGCGTTTTCGCTTATATTCTTCCGATTTATGTAGTGATCCGGTATAATGATGTGGGACAAACATGAATTGTCAGTCAATTGCATATAGTCGGCGTTAGGTGCCTTTATGTGACGCATAAAGGGTAACAGGGAATCGGGTGAAAGTCCCGAGCGGTCCCGCCACTGTAACCAGGGAGCTCTCTTTGAGAAGGAAACCACTCATTTTCGTATGGGGAAGGACAAGGAGCGCATGGATCTGGAAGCCAGGAGACCTACCTAGTAGCCACACCCACAGAACCTTCGCGGAAAGGAGCGGTGAATACGAGGCAATGAGGCTGTCTAGTCAGTCTGTTGTTTTGTGTGCACATCTCGTCCATTGATGGATGGGATTTTTTTGTTTGGAGGAAAGAACGAAAGTGAGTGAAGGAGGAATGAACATGAATCGATCTCGTCTCGTATCTACTTGTCTGATGATCGCGGGCTTCGTCCTGTATTTTTTGCTCAATGAACCTGAGACAGGACACGCGATGCACATCATGGAAGGGTATTTGCCTTTATCCTGGGCCTTATTTTGGTGGGCTGTCTTCTTGCCATTTTTTATTCTTGGGATTCGCTCGATTAACAAAATTGTAAAAGAACATCCCGAAATGAAGCTCCTAATTGGCGTTGCAGGAGCGTTTGCCTTTGTTTTATCTGCACTGAAAATCCCTTCGGTTACAGGCAGCAGCTCTCACCCGACTGGAACGGGCCTCGGTGCCATTATGTTTGGACCTTTTGCGATGTCTGTGCTAGGGAGCATGGTGCTCTTGTTTCAAGCCCTGCTATTGGCGCATGGAGGTTTGACTACGCTAGGGGCGAATGCTGTATCTATGGCAGTGGTAGGACCAATGGTGGCATACGGAATCTATCGGTTGATCATGAAAGTGGCAGGAAGCCAGCGACTGGCGGTTTTTGCGGCGGCGGCTTTGGCTGATCTCGCTACCTATGTAGTGACTTCGCTTCAACTGGCACTCGCATTTCCAGCTGAATCTGGCGGAGTGTTGGCCTCGTTTGCCAAATTCGCAGGAATTTTTGCATTCACGCAAGTACCGCTCGCCATCAGTGAAGGTCTGTTGACCGTTCTTGTTTGGAACTGGTTGTTATCTTACAACGCAAAAGAGCTTACACAGCTTCGTTTGCTCAAACGGGAGGAATCGCTGTGAAAAAAGGATGGAACTGGCTTTTACTCATTGGAGTAATCGTACTGGCTATTGTCCCGCTGTTGCTGGTTCAGGATTCGGAATTTGGCGGCGCAGATGGCGTGGCAGAGGAAGCGATCAAGGAAATCGCCCCGAACTACGAACCGTGGTTCCAGCCGCTGATAGAGCCGCCAGGGGGAGAGACGGAGAGTCTATTGTTTGCGGTGCAGGCGGCGTTGGGAGCGGGAGTGGTTGGCTACGCCGTGGGCTTGTACAAAGGCCGGTTGGATAAGCGGAAAAAATGAACGGTCTGCAGCTTGATTCTCTCTCTTATCAAAACAGGCTGAAACGTCTGCCGCCTGCTCATAAGCTATTACTGGCGAGCGCATTGTTACTGCTCGTCCTGGTAGGACATGTATGGATGCAGATGGCTGTCGCTGTGTGGATGACGGTATGGGTAGTGGTGTATGCCCGGATTCCTGTCCGTATCTATTTTACCTTTATGATCGTGTCGCTCTCGTTTTTCGCTGCGGGGCTTCCTGCTCTACTAGTTGAAGGGGCGAGAGCAGGAGAAGTGCAGGTCCAGGTCGCGGCAGCATGGGAGCTGGGTTCTTATGTGCTCTATGTGCCGATGTCGTCCTTCAGTAAAGCTTGGATCTTGTTTTGGCGTACCATGGCGAGCTTATCCTGCTTTGCTTTCATTTTGTTTACCGTGCCGTTTGCTGATATTTTGCAGGTGCTTCGCCGGCTACGTATGCCTGTCCTTGTAACTGACTTATTAATGATCATGTATCGGTTTATTTTTGTGTTGGTAACGATTTCTCATCAGCTCTGGATTGCCCAACGTTCGCGCGGAGGTCATCGCGGCTTCCGAGCGACGCTTCGGGATGCAGGGGTTCTCGTTGCGCAATTGTTTGTCAGAGCAATGCGCAAATACGAAGCCTTGCACAAAGGAATGGCGGCTAGGGGCTTTGGGGAGAGCATGCAGGTGCTCTCGTTTCATACCCATGCCCGCTCACGCCGCTATGAGTGGGAGGCAATCGCAGGCTGTATGCTGCTGGTGCTGCTTGAGTGGTGGACAGGAGGTTGGCGGTTATGACATCACGGTTGTTGGAGTTCATCGATTTGCAGTACACGTATCCGGGAGGGCGAGGACCTGTCCTGTCAGGGCTGTCCTTATGGATTCCTGAGGGGAAGAAATGTGTTCTTTTGGGACGGAATGGCTGTGGGAAGTCGACTTTGTTCTTGCATGGAAACGGAATCATCGAGCCACAGCAGGGACAAGTGCTGTGGAAGGGAAAACCGCTTGTCTACAAGCGAGCCGCATTGCAAGAGATGACGCAAAAGGTGGGCTTGGTCTTTCAAGATCCCGAGCATCAGTTGATCGCAAGCACGGTCGCAGAAGATATATCCTACGGTTTATGCAATCAGAAGCTGCCTGTGGAAGTAATCCGGGCAAAGGTAGAAAAGGTGCTGGATGCATTCGGGTTGAGAGAGCTGGCAGAAGCTCCGATTCATCATTTGAGCCTGGGACAAAAACGGCGGCTGGCGCTCGCGGGGGTCATGGTCATGGAGCCAGAGCTTTTGCTATTGGACGAGCCTACTGCGTATTTGGATCGCTATCAGACCAAAAATTTGCTGCGGGAGCTCGATGCCATTCACCGGCAAGGAACAACTGTTTTGATGGCAACACACGATATGGATATTGCCTTTGAATGGGCCGAGTGGATTTGCATCATGGATGCAGGCAGGCTTGTGTTCGCGGGAGATCCGCAGGAGGCATTGGAAAACAGAGCCATGCTGGAGAGTCTTCATCTGGGTATGCCGTTGCTCGTTGATGTGTGGGAGGCACTGCCTGAGCAGTGGAAGCGCGAGTTGGGCGGACATATTCCGCGTTCGGTCGATGAACTACGTGAAATGCTCCGTGTTCAGCGGGTGTGGTGAATGGAGTGGGCGCTTTCGGGTAAGCTAACCCCAAAAAGCCATGGAGGTACGCAGTATGGAACATGACTCTGTCTCGAGTTCATCTGTCCCAAATCATCAGGAAAAAGGAGTCCCTCGCCAAGTAAAGGATGAATTGATGTATCAGGTGTTGGAGAAAGACATGACCACCGCTGAACAGGAAAAGAAGATAAAGGATGATTACCTAAAAGGAAAGGCGTAAATTTGCGCCAAGAAGCCCTTCTCGTCACAAAAAGGCGTGAAGGGCTTTTGGACGTCTTAGGTAAGAGAGGGATTTGATTCTCGCTGAAAAAGTAAGAAGATTTGTGCGGATTTTGTAGGGATATGTCATTTCATCACGAATAACGTAAAGAAGGCACTTACTTACAATGGGAGAAGTGATGAGGTTGTGATTTCAACTTTGAATAAGACGCTATGCGTTCAGCAACTCGTAGAAAAGTTAAGAGACAAGCAGCTTCTTCATGTACCAATCGCTGATCTTCGAGAATCCAATAAAGCGTTGTATGAATACGTCAATGAGCTCAATGACTCGATTGCGATCATTCCGACCACGATTAATTCTGTCATTACAGGCGTCATCCGCTTCCAGGAAGGGTATTTTATTACCTTGGGCATGCTCATCTGGAAAGACGCCAACAAAAAAGGGGCATTCAAAGAAGGGACGTTTCTTTTTTACAAGCATGACGCTCATGATTCGATTGAGGATTGCGTTCATATTACCAATTCCATCGAGAATCACAATCTGATGGAAAGCCTATTCTTTGCGTGCTGCGAGAGCAAGGATGGCGATTCCGTGCTTTCCTATTCGCATATCGAGCATGCGATCACATACGGAGAGCTGTATCGTGATATGAAGACCAAAATCAAAAAAGGGTTTGCGTAATGAGGGAAACTTTACATGCCAAGTTTTGGGTGATATACTACTGAAAATTTATAAAATATTCCAATTGAAGAGGAGTTTTCCTACTTGATGATTAGGAAGTAACGTCTTGCCATTCACCAGTTGGCCCGACCCCCTCCACGTAAATGGTTTTGTTTACCCACAAATAAACACCACTTACAAGCAAATGGAGGAATATCACGATGAGTAAACCTGAAATGAATGTTGCCTTAGTAATTGGTCCGGATACGGATCTGGATAGCCAAGCAATCCGAAATACACTTGAGTATTTTGGAGCTCGAGTCTTTACGTACTGGATTGGTCGACCAAGCGATTTGATTGATGTATTGAATGGCACCGACCTTTACCCAAATACCGATATGATTGTTCTGAATTTCCATGGAGATGAGGGTAGCCTCATTATGCCAGAGCTAGGCGAGGACGTTTACGAGGAAGGAGAACCAAAGGGTGACTTTGGCTCTGACGAGGTTAGACGTTTTGCCAAGCTGGATGGAAAAATCGTGTTAGGTAACGGATGCTCGCTTGGTGATCCCGAATTAGCGAAGGCCTTTCTGGACAGTGGTTGCCATACGTATATCGGGCCAGATGATTACCCGGACGGAAATTCTGCGCTGATGTTCGCCCTGCGCTTTTTCTACGAGGTAATTCAAAACAAGAAAAGCGTGGAAGCAGCTTTTCGAATTGCAAAGGCAACGGATGAAGAAACCGGGATGTATCAGCTTTATGTAAAAGAGTAATGGAAACGCAAAGGGAGCCTTGTACGAGGCTCTTTTTGCATGTTTATGCCCGAAAAGTCTTGGAGGTATCATTCGTCTCTGTCGAGAATTGTCAGGTTGGCTGGATGTAGCTCCGGGCAATCAACGAAATACGGTAGCACCTGTGCCAACAACGCCAACTGGCACGGCTCCAGCTGAAGCTGAAGCAACCGCGCCAGCTACACCAACACAAGAAGCGACTGCTCCTGCAGCGACAGAGAAAGCAACGATCACGAAGAGTGAATTTGAACAGATTGAAAATGGGATGAGCTTGGAGGAAGTGAAAAAAATAGTGGGCGGAGAAGGCAAACTGCTTGCTGAGGTTGGGAAAAAGGGAGAGGAAGGACACACGATCGTCTACATGTATAAGGGAGAAGGGGCGATTGGGGCTAATGCGAATTTTTCTTTCCAAGGCGGGATTCTGCAAGTGAAATCGCAAATTGGATTGCAATAGCCAGAGTCAGTCTCTGCTTAAGTAAGAACGACTTCTAAAAAAACAAAATAGCTGCTAAATATAAGATGGGAGCTACGATGGCACGTTGAAAAGATTACACTCATATATTATTCTTATGGATTGAAATTTAGGAAATATTTACTAAAAAGAAAATGTAAAATGACATTTCATTACAAAAGTTTACACTACAAGAGGATTCTGCAAGTGAACATGACTCTTTGATAAAATGGAGATAAGCAAATAGGAGCTGAGCCACTCGGGACGCCGGGTGGCTTTTCTATTTTGTTTATTATCATCAGGTCTGTGATAAACGAAAAATTATAAGGAGTGAATTAAATTGAGTAAACTTCACATTATTACTTTCAAAGACAAAGACCACGGTAGAAACAAGCAGAAACTCAACAAGCAAGTCGAGAAGAATACCATGAAGTTGGCGGGAAAAGGACTAGTAAAGCAGCCCAAGATTCACGCAGAACTAAAACAGTTTCCTCAGTTGTTTATTATTGAAGATGCTAATGATGAAATGTTGAACGACTTGCGTAATGACCCGAATGTTTTGGATGTAGAAGAAGATTTTGTGTATAAAGCACACATGGCACAAACTATATCTTGGACTCACGTAGCACCCGCTGGTTCTCACATTACAGAGTTCCACAAACGAGGGTACACAGGGGCTGGTGTGAAGATTGGTTATCTGGACAGTGGAGCAGCAAATCACGAGGACCTAGTGTATGCTGGCAGATACAATGCATACAGCAATACAGTTCCCCCAGAAGCAGACCCCAGCGGACATGGAACGGCTGTAGCGGGCGTCATCGCCGGAAGAAACAACTCCTTAGGTTATGTGGGCGTTGCACCTGATGCACAATTATATGGTGTAAAAGTTGACGATAATAGTGGTGATGGGCTCATGAGAAATTCTGCTATTATTAAAGGACTCGAGTGGCTTGTATCTCAAAAAGTCAAAATTATCAGCTGTAGTTTTGGTTCAGAGAAAGAATCTTCTTCAGCAAGAACAGCTTATCAAAACGCTTACAATAGTGGTGCGATAATTTTTGCCTCTGCTGGTAATGAAGCAAACAATGTGACCGATTACAATCCAGTAAATAACCCAAGTAACATGAAGTATCCAGCCGGATATGATTTTGTTGTGGCCGTTGGAAACATAGACAAAACAGGTGCAATTGTCCATGCTTCTAGCAGAGGCTCTTATGTTGATGTGAGTGCCCCAGGAGAAAACGTAATGACAACACACCGTTCCATTGCAAACAAAAATGGGGAATACTCATCGATCAGTACGGAATACGGAACATTCGGTGGCACCTCTTCCGCTTGTCCACATGTCGCGGGAATGGCTGCTCTTTACTGGCAAATGAATCCGACATTTACGGCTGCACAAATCAGAAATCTGATTGAAACAAACGTGCAGGAAATGGGGGCAGAAGGTAAGGACATCACATATGGTTTAGGCAAAGTGGTGTCGCCGTGGGTTACGAAAGGTTATAGATACAACTTCACAGGAACATCTGTATCAAATACCTTAACTGCCGGTATGCCAGATACTTATAAATTCACTCCAACTGAAAGTGGTTTGTATAGATTCACAGTAGCGAGCCCGAATTCATTAATGTTTTCTTTATATACTTCAGATGGTGGATTAGCCAATGCGAACTGGGGAGGTGACTACCTTGTCGAGATGGAACTCACTGCTGGAAGAGCGTATTACTTGGAAGTTGCCACTTACTCAAGACAAGAAGCCGCTAGCTACACATTAAATGTAAACCGACCTGCAAATGGTGAAGTGGTTTCTGTTATGGCTGATTTTGAAATATTTGTTGGCTTTGCACCATTCGAGTTCACAGGTAATTGGGGTACATCTGGTAGCACCGGCTACAATGGAAGCGACGGAATTCGTTCTGCTCCCATTAGTCATGGCGAAAAAACGGATATGGCGTTTAACGTCACAGTACCAGCAGGAGCAACCGATGGAAAACTATCGTTCTGGTATCAAATGAATACAGAGTCTTCCGATAAATTCATCGTGTTGGATAATGGTTCAACTAAGTTGACTGTCGGTGGCACCCAGACTAACAAAACATTTGAAATGCCACTATCCGCTGGAACACACACGATCACTTTACGATATCAAAAAGATGGTAGTACCTCAAGTGGGACAGATTGTGTGTATGTTGACAATATCAAACTCAGTTATACAAATGGTACAGGTGGAGGAAGTACTCCTGGAGATTCTTTTACAAATCCAATTGTTGTATCAGGTACATCTGCTAATGGAACTTTGAAGGATACCAAGGACTTGTTTTTCAGATATACGGTGCCAAGTGCTGGTAGTTATACATTTACTACATCCGCATCGTTTGATTCTTATATGCAACTATTAGATAGTTCCCAAAACATCTTGGCTCAAGATGATGATGGCGCAGGTAGCTCGCAACCTAAAATCACATATGCGCTTTCCGCTGGCCAAGTGGTGTACGTAAAAGTTTACGGTTATAACCATGGAGCAGGAAAATACGGTTCAATTACACTGAACATTACACCAGCTTCTTCTGGATCTGCTCCTGGAACTCCTAACTTGACAGTAGGTTCTCCAACAGCATCTAGCTTAACCTTGAACTTCTTTGCTTCTGGAGCAGCGAGCTATGATATCTATCGTAATGGTGTTCGTATCGTAGCAGGAACTACTCAAACCAGTTATCAAGACACGGGTCTTTCTGCAAATACGACCTACAGCTATTTTGTAATAGGGATTAATAGTTACGGAACTACAACTAGTACCTCAGTGTACGGCACAACCTTGTCGAGTGGTGGCGGTGGAGTGACACCAACAACTATTCTTGAAGATTTTGAAGATGCGAACATGAACTTTAATTTCTCTGGAGATTGGACGCGAGTAACTAGAGGATATCAATCCACCTACGCTTTTATCAGTACAGTACCAGCTGTAGGAGCGTCTTCTTCGACTCAATTTACCGTTTCCGTACCAGCGGGTGCAACTACTGCACAGTTGAAGTTCAATGCAAGATGTGACTCTTCCAAAAATACAACTCCATTATGTGACCTCCAGGTTTTCGTTAATGGCTCTCTTAAACTTACACTCCCTGCAAATGCCACCACATGGTATGTAGATCAAGTTGTGGCACTTGGAACTGGTGACCAAACAATCAAGTTCCAATGGAACCGTAACAATAACAACACCTCCTTCTTAAGACAAGCGATCATTGACTCCGTAGAGGTAAAGTGGTCATAAAGTAAATTAGAACAGTAATAGATTGAGCCCAGACTCTGATAAGTAGAGTTCTGGGCTCTATTTTTATGTACGAATAAAATCGGAGGTAATTGCAAAAAGGGCGCAGGCAAATGCTTGCGTCCTTTTTGTTTAGTAGGTCATGGTACAGGCAAATCATGAGAAAAGCGCATACAGTAGTGTGTCTAAGGAAAGGGGGAGACAGAATGGGTTTCTTTGATGGCTTTGATGACTTTGCTCTGATCCTGGTCCTTTTCGTTTTGCTGGTAATTGTCGGTTGTGATTGTTAGGGAAACAAAGTAATGCAAAGGGACATACAATCCCTTTGCATTATTCATTTACGAATGGAGGGGAGGGTGAAAAGTGGCTAGAAAAATCCATGGTTTTACCCCTGAGTTTTCTGACTGGCTCAAGTCAAATAAGGTCTCGGTCAGAAAGCTGCAAAAAAATCCTGAATCCCTTGGCCAGTACTATCAAGAGTGGGCAAAAACAAGCCGTAAGACGAGAAAAGAGTCCCGACCGCCAAGGGTTTCCAATCTAAACCTTGATATGGACACCATTTTAAATGGTGTACGCATAGCAAACGAGGTATTCAGAACGTTCCAAGGAACAAATGGGATTGGAAGTATGTTTAAAAGGTTCATGTAGTGGATTACAAATCTTGTCGAGAGTTATTCCAGCAATCCCAGCTCTTGGTAAACCTTGCTGGACACGACACCGTTCGGTATTAATTTTCGATCCCGTTGAAATTTCTTTAGAGCTGCAGTTGTCGAGGATCGAAACTTCCCATCGCATATTCCGTGATAATAACCAGCGCTCTTTAATCGGGATTGAATGAGCTGTACATCTCCACCAACGTCTCCCTCGGCTAAATCTCTAGGATCGTGGCTCGGGTCCCCCAATACATGACCATAAATCGTTACTTTTGTTCCGAGTGGAATCATCGTGAACAGTTCAATGACGTCGTTGTTTCGCATGCGGATACAACCATGGCTCAAATGCTGTCCGATGGAGTGTGGCTTGTTTGTGCCATGGATGCCATAAATTCCCCAAGGGACGTTTAAACCTAACCATCGTGGACCGAATGAGGGTCCCCAATCTTTTCCTTTGGAAATGATTTTGTATTCTCCAACTGGTGTAGGTGTAGAAGGATTACCAACGGCAACGGGATACGTTTTTACTGTTTTTCCATGCTTTTTGACAATTAATTTGTGTTTTCTGGGATAAACCTCAATTGTAATAATCCCTTGGTCGCTTATGATTGGTAACGAATGCTCGGCGTAAACGACTTTTTGACCGATTTCGATTTCTGCAGGAAAGCTTACGGTTAGGAGAAGAATTGCAGCAAAACAAATGAGCAAGTGAGTTATCGTTCGATTCACCATTGTCAACGTTCATCCGATCATCTGTTTTTTTTCACAGTACAACTTTAATTTGTGAATGGAAACAGCATTTTATTCGGGAGAAAATGAAAGCCCTCCTCATCAGAGAAGGGCTGTTTCTTTGCTTATAGGTCGTAATACAGTTCATACTCTTTTGGATTCACTGTCCGTTCGACTTGCTCAATCTCACCGCGCTTTTGTGCAATCCAGCCTTCGATTACTTCTTTTGTGAAGACATTCCCTTCGAGCAAGAAATCATGGTCTTGTTCGAGTGCTACAAGTGCTTCTGCGAGAGAACCGGGAGCGCTCTTGATCTCGTGTTTTTCCGCATCGGACAAGTCGTAGATGTTTTTATCCATTGGTCCAAAGCCCAGTTCGCGCGGGTCGAGCTTGCGCTTGATGCCATCGAGGCCAGCCATCAGCATGGCGGCAAATGCCAAGTACGGGTTTGCAGTAGAGTCCGGGGTGCGGAACTCAACGCGGGACGCTTTTGGCGTAACGGCAGCAATCGGAATCCGAACGGCAGCAGAGCGATTGCCTTTGGAGAAGACGAGATTCACTGGTGCTTCATAGCCTGGAACGAGTCTCTTGAACGAGTTGGTGCTCGGATTCGTCAAAGCGATTAACGCAGGTGCGTGGTGCAAAATACCACCAATGTAGTGCAGCGCAGTCTCACTCAGGTTTGCGTAACCGCCTTGCTCGTAGAACAATGGGGTGTCGCCTTTAAACAGACTTTGGTGAACATGCATTCCAGATCCGTTGTCACCAACGATTGGTTTTGGCATGAAAGTAGCCGTTTTTCCGTGTTTCGCAGCTACATTGCGCACGATGTATTTGAACAACAATAGATTGTCTGCTGTACGAGTCAGTGTATCGAAGCGGAAATTGATCTCACCCTGACCGGCTGTTGCCACCTCATGGTGATGGCGCTCGACATGCAAGCCGCATTTTGTCATCAACGTGCACATTTCATTGCGGATATCCATTTGGGAGTCGGTTGGTTGAACAGGGAAGTATCCGCCCTTGTTGCGTACTTTGTAGCCGAGGTTTTGTCCTTCTTTCCCTGTGTTCCAGTAAGCTTCTTCTGAATCGATGTGGAAGAAGGAGCCAGACGGACCAGAGGCATAGCGTACATTGTCAAAGAGGAAGAATTCGGATTCTGGGCCAAAATAAGCAGCGGTAGCGAGGCCGGATTGTTGCAGATAGGCTTCGGCCTTGAGCGCAATGCCGCGAGGATCGCGTGTGTAGACGGTGTTGTCTGGATTGACGATGTTGCAGATGATATTCATGGTTTTGGCTTCTACGAAAGGATCGATGAAGGCGGTTGCCGGATCGGGCATCGCTACCATGTCGCTTTCTTCAATGGACTTGTAGCCGATTAGACTGGAGCCGTCAAATGCGACGCCATTGCGGAATGTTCCTTCGTCTACCGCGTAGGCAGGAACGGTGACATGGTGTTGGCGGCCGAGCAGGTCAACGATGCGAAAATCTACATATTCCACTTTTTCTGCGTCAATTATGGACAAGACTGTTTTCATATCCAACATGATTCACTCCATTCACGAATTAAAGTTAAGAATTCATTATCAACGTTCGGCTTTTCCTTGGTTTCTATATTCCGAATTATATCGACAATTATTATTGTTCGTCAAGAGGTTTTCTTACGTTGAATGTTAAGTTTTCTAACATTATATTGCGGGGTTTAGAAATTGGTTACTTTCTAATAAAATGTAGACAAATCAAGACTTATAAACGCGGAGGCGATATAGATGAAGGTTCTCGTACTGGGAGCGGGGGGCATTGGCGGTTATTTTGGTGGCAGGCTGGTTGAATCGGGAGTAGATGTAACGTTTCTTGTGCGCGAGCGTAGATACAAACAACTGCAGGAGCGAGGCTTGCGCATTCAGAGCATTCATGGAGATTTGCTTTTGGAGCAGCCACAACTGATTCAAGCAGGAGAGAAAGCGGGACCATTTGATGTTGTGCTTTTGTCCAACAAAGCTTACACGCTGGAAGATAGCGCGGATGCCATCGCTCCGTACGTAGGCGAGGACACAGTCGTTATTCCGCTGCTGAACGGAATCGCGCATATGGAACTTTTGTGGAATCGTTTTGGCCGGGATCGCGTGCTCGGGGGTCTGTGTTTTATTGAGACGACGCTGAATGCGGATGGGGATGTCGTGCAGACAAGTCCTATTCATGATGCGGTTTTCGGTGAGTGGGAAGGCGGCAAAAGTGAGCGTGTAGAGCGAATGGAGCAAGCCTTTTCCAAGATCAACGGAACGATGCGCGCAAGCACAAATATTCAACGGGAAGCCTGGCACAAATACTTGTTTATTGCGACATTTTCCGGTATTACCACATTGATGAATTCTGCTGTTGGACCGATCCGGGAATCGGCTTGGGGTGTAGAGCTGACACGTCAGCTTGCAGACGAAATCGCTTCTGTCATGAACGCTTTGGAGGCACCAATTAAGCCGGATATCGTCGACAAACAGATGGAGACTTTCCAAAATCAGCGTCCTCAAACGAAATCGTCCATGCTTCGTGATATGGAAAAAGGTCTTCCGGTGGAAGCGGATCATCTTCAAGGCTACCTCTTGGAGCGAGCGGAACAAAAAGGCTTGTCCACGCCGCTTTTAAAAGTTGTCTACAATAATCTGAAGGTTTACGAACAGAAGCGTGCAGGAGACAAATAAGGTATAATACGGGGTGAAATGTCTTTTGCTCACGCATTATAAAAAGTAGGAGGGGTAAAGATGGAAGTCATCAAGATTTCCCCCCGTGGATATTGTTACGGTGTAGTCGATGCCATGGTCTTGGCACTGCGAACAGCGCAAAACTTTGACTTGCCCCGCCCGATTCATATTTTGGGCATGATCGTACACAATGCTCACGTCGTTGAGGCGTTTGAAAAACAAGGGATAAAAACATTGGATGGAGAGGATCGGCTGGCTCTCTTGGATCAGGTTCATGAGGGAACGATAATCTTCACTGCCCATGGGGTGTCTCCTGAGGTGCGCAAGAAAGCACGCGAAAAAGGCTTGACTGTCGTCGACGCGACTTGCCCGGATGTAACGAAAACACATGATTTGATCCGCGAAAAAGTAGCGGAAGGCTACCATGTGCTATATATCGGGAAAAAAGGACATCCAGAGCCAGAGGGCGCTATGGGGATCGCGCCGGATCACGTACATCTGGTTCAAAAGCTGGAAGAGCTGGAGGCGCTCGAACTGCCAACAGACAAGCTGATCGTTACGAACCAGACGACGATGAGTCAATGGGATGTTAAGCATCTGATGGACGCCATTCTTAAACGTTTTCCCGGCGTGGAAGTGCATAATGAAATTTGTCTCGCTACGCAGGTTCGTCAGGAAGCTGTAGCGGAGCAAGTGGGAGAAGCAGATTTGTGCATCGTCGTAGGCGATCCGCGCAGCAACAATTCTAATCGTTTGGCACAGGTCTCGGAAGAAATCGCGAATGTTCCGTCGTACCGAATCGCTGATTTGTCTGAGCTGGACATTGAATGGCTGCGTGGAAAGAAAAATGTTGCGGTTACTTCTGGTGCTTCGACGCCAACTCCATTGACGAAGGAAGTCATCTCCTTCCTGGAGCAGTTCGATGAGTTCAACCCGACTACATGGGACAAAAAGCGGACCGTCAACATGGCGAAAATATTGCCGACGGTAAAATAAATCATGTAGGCATGCCTTGTGTTATGTTTTCTTACACGGTTAATTAACCTCAAAATAGGAGAGTTATATGCCAGAATCACACTCCGGTTTCGGGCTGGGGGGCGCAAAAGGCAGATACGTTAGTCTTTGCGCCCTTTATCTTTTTATTTACTACGGGCTTGGTGCTTTTGCTCCTCTCATTACGCAATACTACGAATCCATCCATCTAACTGGGACTCAAATCGGTCTCATCAGTGCAGTCGCGCCGATCGTTTCCATTGTGGCACAGCCGATGTGGGGGATGATCTGTGATCGCTATCAAATTCGCAAAACTGTGCTGATTCTGACATTGACCATCACCGGGCTGGTGGGACTTCTCTTTACGGGTGTCTCCACCTTTGTCTACGTCTTCTTGCTCTACATCCTGTTGTCGTTTTTTCAAAGTGCCGTCGTGCCCATCTCAGATAGCTTGGCTCTCGGTTATGCCAAGGGACATGGCATTCAGTTCGGCGACATTCGCTTGTGGGGAGCAATCGGCTTTGCGCTAGCGGCATTTATCACCGGTCTTCTCGTTGAGCAGTGGGGGCCACATGTTCTTTTTTACTCGTTTTGCTTGGCGTTTCTGATTGCCATTCTGTTTCTTCAGAAGGTTCCGGAAGAAGTGACAGAGGCTTCGCGGTTTCGTGTCAGTATGCTTGCGGGGATAAGGGATTTGGCGCGAATTCCGCGATTTGCGTTGTTTTTGATTTCATCATTTTGCATGATGGGCTCTGTCAATGCCAATAATATTTGGTTTTCCCTGTTTTATCAGGATATCGGAGGGACTATTGCCGGGATCGGTCTAGCCTTCTTGTTGTTTGCAGGCAGTGAGGCTCCTTTTATGAAGCTGGCGGGTTATATTGTCCGCAGGTGGGGACTGGAGTTGACGCTCTTGCTATCGGCGATTTTTTGCGCGATGCGCTGGTTCTGGTACAGCTCCGCTCCGAGTACCACTGCCGTGATTACGATGTTCTTTGTGCAGGGGATTTCAGTGGGCTTTTATTTGGCAACAGCAGCCCAATTTGTGCGCGAAAATACGCCCGCATCCCTTCAGGTGACGGCACTGGCCATCTTCTTTTCAGTGGGAGGCGGGCTTGGTTCGATGTTTTGCAATTTGGTAGCGGGGTGGATCAAAGATTCGTTTTCGGTGCTAGCCATTTATTTGTTTTTTGGAATCATCACCGCGATCGGGATCATTCCTCTGCTCATAATAAAATTCGGACGGTGGAAGCAAATCTCACCAGACGAAGAGGTGCAAGCTAGTCAATGACGAGCATGCCTTGGAACCCTGTTTCCGGATAGCCCGGTGCGTCTGATACGAAATAATACCGACCACGTTTGGCGGCTGAAAACTGCAAGAGAGTCGATTGAGTCGGCTTTAATTCTGTGGATGTAAGGTTTAGATCACGAATGGATAGATTGTGAGGGCGTGTATCGGTGTTGACGATCATCAACGAGACTCGCTCTCCTTCGTGCGCAGTCAATTGATTGGGCAAAAAGCCAGCGCTAGAAATCGTAACGGTATGTGTCCGCGTCGCGACAGCGTACGAAGCGGGCAGACGATGGTGATGATGTGTCCAAAGTAGCGTTAATGTCACAGCCAGAGCGATGATTGGATAACGAAGCTGCCGATACCAGTGACGAGACATTTTGCTTTCAACTCCTTTGAGGACAATAGCATGGGAAGTTACTATTATCCTGTCCCCGGAGTGAAGGGGATAAACACTTTTTCCCTATTCGATTGAAGTTTCGGGTATGATCTATTTCTTACGATTAATTAACGTTGAAAAAAATACGGAGTCACATACTTCCCCGGAGATGTCCCAAGCAGAAGCAGCCCAAATCGGTGTCAAAAAACTGGCGTACTATTTGCCAAGACAAATCACACAGCTAGCAATGGAGGGCGCGGCGGTGGAAGACTCAGCAATCAGGCTAGACTTCATTGCCATTACACATGGAGCATTAGTGGAGAGTCACAAGTATAAGGTTTGGGTGGAATAGTCTCTCACTGGAACTGCTTTATGTTTGGCCAGAAATAAACGGAAAACGGACGCCAGCACCCTATCTGGTGTACCAGGTGAAACAATAATGCGACCGGGCTGCCTATTTGTTCAAGACCATCTCAACTTTTTGGGTGGTCTTGTTTTTTTGTGTGAGTAGAAGGAATTTAATACATATTACTTTGTCACACATAGTAATATCTGTTATGCTATAGCTGCGAGGTGAACGAAATGAGTGACAGCATTATCAGCAGTGACATTATCCGCGGTCATATCGATACAATTATTCTCCGTGTCCTGTGTGATGGCGATAACTATGGATACGAAATCATCAAAGCCATTTTCAAAAACAGCGGCGGGCGATACGAACTGAAAGAGCCTTCCCTGTATACCAGCCTGAAAAGATTAGAGTCACACAAGCTGATCGTTTCGTACTGGGGAGATGAGAGCCAGGGGGGCAGACGCAAATATTATCAGGTGACAGAAACAGGGAGAAAAGCGTACGAAAAATCGCTGGCATCCTGGAAATTGGCCAAAGAATTGATTGACCAGCTAATCGAAAGGCGGGGCGAAGTGTGATGGAGAGTTTGCAGCACCATGTCGATCAATTGTTTCAAAAATATAGAGGAAGTAAACAAATCGAGGAGCTCAAGTGGGAAGTATTGAGCAATTTGGAGGCAAAGGTCGCCGACTTAGTTGCAGATGGGCTATCGCTGGGTGAAGCGGTGAAAAAAGCAAAGGCTAATCTGCCATCGATTGATTCGATTGTCGGAGAACGCCGTAAAGTATACATGCTTCCACTTCTGCAAGAGTTGTTGCAGCTCGGATTGCTGTACGGACTCATTGCCTGGATTGTGACTATGCCCTTGCGAATCTGGGGAAAGGGTATCTTTTTGAACTATGGTCTGTTTGCGATTTGTATCCTCATTGGGATCGTCTATTTGGTTTTGCTAAGGTTCAACCGACCGGCTTCCTCTCGTCAATTGACCAGCATGAATGTGCAATTTGCCTTTTTGTTGCGAAAAACGGGCTGGATGCTGTGGGCGCTTTATATTGTCGGGACACTCGTGTTTACGACTGCGCTCTATTTTGGCAGTAATCTATGGTTTTCAACGCCAGTGAATCTTACTGGACCATATCAATTCGCGAACATTGCTGTAACGTATGCGCTACCTTTTCTCTCCATCCTCATACCGCTGTGGCTCCAGGCCATTCCGCGACTTATTTTAAAATACGATGCAGGGGAGGGTGATCTCCATGCGAAATAAAATCATACTTGCTTTGGTTCTCATCGGGGTTGTCCTGTTCATGGCCATTCAGATCATGATTATTCCTCAGAACGAAGCGCAATCCGAGCAATATCAATTGGCTCAGCAAAACCCGCTGACTCACGATTTGGAATCCATTTTGCCATACAAAAACAAGTACATGGGCGCAACTTCGAATCTGGTCATGTTCAATCATCTGCCGTTAAGTGATTTTAAGCGGACCTTTCAGCTCCGTCCGGAGAAGTTTACGATTGAGATCCATTACGAGGACAAGACGACCGATATCGAGGCGAAATTGTTCAAGCAAGCGATGCTGTATAATTCTGTGGCAGCCTTTGCACTGGTAGACAATTTGCAAACTGTCGAATATCGTTTTGCAGATACTACGATTGTTGCCACACGAGGTGCCATACAAGGCCTCTTCGGTGAGGATTTGGCATCGCTTTTGACAAAAGAAAAGTGGCGTACAGGTGTACAGGACAAGTTGCGGGATGATCAATTTGTTGAAGAGGGTATGGTGGAAATAGAGAGTACATAGGTAAAAGAGGTAAAACGGAAGAGGAGAAATGAACGATGGTAACAAAGTCTTACTTGGGCTTTTCATTCGGATAAAAGAAAAAAGGGGCGAGCCTGTTACTCGTCCCTTTTGCTTTTAGATAAATACATGTAGCAACAAATAGATGGATGCAGCGAGCAAGGCAGAGATCGGCAGCGTAATAAACCAGGTGATCACGATGCGTTTGGCAACGCCCCAATTGACGCTTTTCAGCCGTTTGGCTGCACCGACCCCCATGATCCCGGAAGAGATGACATGGGTAGAGCTCACAGGCAATCCTAACTGCGTAAAGGTAAAAATGATCGAAGATGAAGTGAGATCGGCAGTGGCTCCGTTAATCGGTTCAATCTTGGTGATTTTGCCCCCCACAGTCTTGATGATTTTCCAGCCTCCGATAGAGGTTCCCAAGCCCATCGCGAGGGCACAAATGAACTGCACCCAGAAAGGAATCGTGCTTGTATCTGCATGCAGGTCAGCGGCTACGAGAGCGAACACGATAATGCCCATCGCTTTTTGTGCGTCATTCGTTCCGTGTGTAAAGGATTGCAGGGCCGCCGTGAAAATCTGAAAGAAGCGAAATCCCCGGTTGACCTTGGAAGGGGGAACCATGATCCGACTGAAAATGAAATAAACCAAATTCATCATGAGGTAAGCGGCAACCAGCGCGATAACCGGTGACACAATAAGCGCCTGGAAGATTTTCAAAAAACCAGCCCAGTTGATTTGCGCGCTCCCTGCGGAAGCGAGGACTGCCCCTACGAGTGAGCCGATGAGAGCGTGAGACGAGCTGCTGGGGATACCGTACCACCACGTAATCAAATTCCAAAGGATCGCAGCCAAGAGAGCAGCCATGACCACAAGCACACCGAATTCCAGCTTGGCTGGATCGGCGATATCTCCACCGATCGTTTTGGCGACCCCGGTAAACGTCAGGGCACCGATAAAGTTCATGATAGCCGCCAGGCCAATGGCAATCTTAGGCGGGAGAGCTTTGGTGGATACGGTGGTTGCGATGGCATTGGCAGTGTCGTGAAACCCGTTGATGAAATCAAAGAAGACAGCCAAAATGATAACGGCAATAACAAGGGGAAGGCTCGTATACATGAAAGTAGGTCTCCTTGTTTAAGAGTTGCCCATGATCACGGATTCCATCGCATCCGCGACATCCTCGCAATGATCCATGACATCTTCGAGCACTTCGTAAACCTCTTTGAGCTGCATAATGTGAATCGGATCGCTTGAGGTTTTGAACAATTGCCGGATGCTGCCCCGCACCAATTCATCCCCTTCACTTTCTAAATCGTTAATGCGGATGATGTACTCCTTCATAGCGGACAACTTTTGCTTTTGGAGCAGTTCGATGGCGAGAAGAATTTGTTTGGTAGCTTCTTCGATGAGTTGACCGAATCGCACCATCGTTTGATCTGGTTCCATGATGTCGTACATATAGAGTCGCGAAGCGCAAAACTCCAATCCGTCCAGCACATCATCCAGCTTGACGGCAAGGTCCAGAACGTCCTCGCGCTCGATGGCGGTAATAAATGTCTTGTTGATTTGCACGATGATTTCATGGATGAGCTTGTCGCCCGTTGTTTCGTACTCCTTCATCTCTGTAGCAAAGGTTTTGACTGTCTCTAAAGAAGTGATTTTGTATTCATTAAAATAGATCGCCGTCTGATGCACATTTTTCGCAATCTCATACAAGTCATCCAAGAGTGCATCCGATTTGGTAAAAAGCATTAAACAAACCTCCACTTCAAAACCCGAATAGGAGTATTTTGAGTGGAGGGGATGGGGATTATTCACTTTTTCATGAACTCTTTACGAGATGAGTAATTGGGCTGCCATATAGACGGCCACTCCCCACATAATCACGGCTGAAACCATATTCAGGCCACGCTGCAATTTTCCAGACCGGTCCAATCGTCCTGCCGTACGACCAGCTACAGAAAGGCCAAAAAACCAGATGCAGGATACGAGGATGCAGGCAATCGTAAAACCCCATTTTTCTGTTCCGGTGTAGCTCAGTGAGCTGGTACCAATCACCCCGATCGTGTCGAGAATCGCATGCGGATTCAACAAAGAGACAGAGGCAGCAAACATGATTTGCTTTTTGGCGGAAAAGCGCTCTTTCTCTCCAGCCTCCGTATTCGGACGGCTACGCCACGTTAAATATCCCATGTACACCAAAAAGAAGAAGCCGACCACATACAGAACCGTTTTCAGCCATGTGACTGTCAATACGACCAAAGAAACTCCTAATACCGCCAATAAAATGAGCAGGGTATCGCAGAGTGCCGCAGTCAGTACGACGGGCATGGCGCGAAGTAATGTAGGTTGTAGAGCCCCCTGATTAAAAACGAAAACATTTTGTGCGCCGAGCGGTAAAATAAGTCCAAAAGCAAGCACAAAACCGTGCAAAATCGCTTCCAGCATGATCATTTCCTCCCCGTTTCTCTCTCGATGCAAAGACCATTTGCATTACTGTCATTATTCATGGTTGTGAATCCGTTGTCTCCAGCCAATTGGTTTACATCCAAACCAACCAATTTGTACAATGATAAGACGAGGGGGAATGTGCCTGTGCTGACGATAGACTGGAAGCCTGACAAATCATCAGATATACCGATCTACGTGCAGATCGTGGCTTATATGAAGGGGAAAATAGCAGGCGGAGAGTGGCCGATCAATAGTAAATTGCCAACACAAAGAGCATTGGCACAAGCCTTTGATGTAAACCGCAGCACGGTAGTGACGGCTTTGGAAGAGCTAAAAGCGGATGGTTTCATTGAAGCAACAGTAGGCAGTGGCTCCGTCGTTAGCAACAATACATGGTCCTTATTGACGACCGCACCACCACCAAATTGGCTGGGCTACGTACAGGCCGGAGCTCATCTCCCCAATTCGCCGACGATTCAGGATATCAATCGTTATGAGCCAGACCCGAGGTACATTCGTTTGGGGACTGGTGAGCTGTCGCCGAGCTTAATTCCTGTTGCGGAGATGGAAGAGGTCATGGCTAGCTTGCAGGGCAAAATGACTCAGCTCGGATATTCGGAGCCAAAAGGGCTGTTGCCTTTGCGCCAGGCGATCAGCAATCATTTGCGGAGCAGGGGGATCGAAGCTTCACCGGCATCTATTTTGGTCGTGTCGGGAGCCCTTCAAGCCTTGCAGTTGATATCGATTGGCATCCTTCACCGTGGATCTGCCATCTTGCTCGAACAGCCTTCGTATTTATTCTCACTGCCTTTGTTTCAATCATCGGGAATGCGGCTGGTTGGTGTACCGATGGATGCGGAAGGAATCTCTCCCCAAGTGCTAACGAGACAAAAACAGGCGCATAACGCGGCGCTTCTCTATACAATTTCGGCTTACCACAATCCCACAGGAATTAGTATGTCAGAGAACCGAAGGGAGCAGGTGTTGGCGGCATGTGAGCGGGAGAGACTGCCTGTGTTGGAAGACGATGTTTACGGAGAATTGTGGTTAGATGAGCCGGGACCATTGCCGTTGAAGGCGAGGGATCAGAGCGGGTTGGTGCTGTATTTGGGCAGCTTGTCCAAAACACTCAGTCCGGGACTGCGGATTGGCTGGATTGTAGGTCCTGAGCCTGTCATTGAACGCCTTGCGGATGTGAAAATGCAGACGGATTACGGAGCGAGTGCTATTTCCCAATGGGTGGCGACAGAATGGCTCATAAGCGATAGATATTCCCGGCATCTGGATCAGCTTAGAGAAGCTCTGCGACATAGAAGGGACAGGATGTGCGAATGCCTTGCTCGCTGGTTTGGCGATTTGGCAGATTGGCGTATGCCGCATGGTGGTTTTTACATTTGGCTGCGTCTGCATCAGGCGGTTTCCATGCGCAAGCTTTTTACGGAAGCACTGGCAAAAGGGGTTCTGTTAAATCCCGGCTTTATTTATGATCAGACGGATAGTCATCATCTTCGCTTGTCCTACGTGTACGCAGAGGAAGCAGATATGGAAAAGGCGCTATTTGTAATATCGCAGCTCCTGCGTGGAAAGGGATAAAAGAAAGAAGACACCTGCTTGGGTCAGGTGTCTGGCTGCTGTTTAATGATAAGGGAACTGGGTGGAGTACCCGCTAAACTGCTGATAAGCTTGCTGAAGTTGTTGCTGCTCGGCAGCCTCCAGCTTGTACCATCCCTTTTGAAACATGAGATTAAAAGCATCGCGGGCTGATTGATGGGTTTCATTCAAAATTTGCAGCATGTCATCATAAAGCTGTTGGTGGCTGGCTTCACGAACGGCAATGTTAAAGTTATCTGTCAAGTATTTGCAGGTAGCCAAACAATCGTTGAGATAATCACGATCGTTCATTTGCGGACCTTTTACTTGTGGCAGCTGACCGGATTGCGGATTGGCGATCTGATTTTGGTTTGGCATCCCGATTCCTCCCTTACTGCATTTGTTGTTGCTGTTGTGATTGCTGTTGCTGGGACTGCATCTGCGGAATGGTCGCCATCACTGCGGTGTTGTTGTTTTGCAGGTGACTCAGCAGCTTTTGGTAGTGTCGCTGGTGCATTTGTCCTTGCTGTTCCAGACATTGCTTGACCTGGGGATCAGTAGCTTGCTGTGCAAAAGCATGCAGCTTTTTGAAAGCGATCAGTTCCCAAGACAAAGCATCTTTGAGATAGCTCAAGTCCTTTGTCGAAATGACCTTCGGCGGTTCGGGAATCGGAGCTTGTGTAAAGGGCTTGGAAGACAGGATAGATGGCATCGGGTTGCTCCTTTCAGATGGAATCATGTATAGGATGAGCAACAAGTCAGGATGTAACCCCTGAGGATTGCAGCCAAAAAAAAATCCGGTCGCAAAGGACCGGATTAGGTTAGCTCCAGAGAAGAAACGACAATGTCGATGCTGGCGGGAGCGATATTGAGACAATATTGAGCTTCTTTGTACAACGTAGATTGAAGGGCATGGATAAGTGCTGGAATATTTGTCATGTAAGGCAGTTTAAGAGCAATCGAAACCTGAAACCGAGGCAAATCCTCAAAGCTGGAGACGATCTTGACCACATGATGGACCTCGTCAAACTGGTCACAGGTCGCTTCCACGATTTTTCGCAACACCTGAGGATGAATCATGATGCGTCCACCTGAAAACGGAGGATGAACCACGGTTGTTTCCCCAATGACTTCTTTTTTCGAGCTGAAAATCTGTTGGGCTGAAGAGATGAGGCGCTGAAGGAAATCTTTTTCTACTTCCACACGCGGAATCGGTATCGTGTGCTTGCCCATTGTTTCCCGAATGTAGCGGGCAGCCTCGATTTCCTGCGGAGGCTTGATGGATTCAATCGGGATGAAGTCCACCTGAAAAGGCAAATGCAGCGCTTCGACGATACGACCAATCATCCGCTGCGAAGTTCCTAACACGAGTAGTCGGCTTGGTTGAATCTGGCCAAGACTTCGCCGTACTTCTTCAGCGTGCTCCGTATAATGAAAAATTGCTCGTTTGACCGCCTGAATTTTTGTCTTCTCATATTTGGCAGAGGTTCCGGCCACCTTGCGTCCCTGGTAAATCAGGATGCCATCATCAATAATGGCGTCGATGTTCATTCGGTGAGCAAGTTCTAATGCACTGGTGCTTTTTCCTGTTCCACTGGTGCCGTACAAGGCGTAAATTTCCATGGGACCTCCTTCGTCATTTCTCTCGATTATGCTTGATCTTTTTTATTATACATGACAAGAAGGGGGGACAAAACGACTTTACTGGTATTGTGCCCCCATCTCCCGCGATCTTTCGGCAGCACGCAAGATGGCTGCAGTAACGGCCTCCTGAAACTGATAGGCCTCCAATACTTCCAGTCCTGCCTGAGTCGTTCCACCCGGACTCGTTACTTTTTGCCGGAGAATAGAAGGCTCTTCGCGTGTATCGAGTAGCATATGTGCCGCCCCAATCACGGTTTGCAGCGTCAATTGGCGTGCCATTTCCCGATCCAGTCCCGCTGTGGCACCCGCCCCCATCATGGCTTCTACTAAATAGTAAATATAAGCAGGACCGCTTCCAGACAATCCAGTAATGATGTCCAGCTCTTCCTCGGCGACTTCATATACGGTACCAATTGCTTCGAAAAGCTTGGTAGCCAGCTCGCGGTGCTCTTCCTGGACAAACGGATTCGCGGACAGTCCGGTAGCGGACAAACCAACGGCAGACGATGTATTGGGCATCGTGCGGATGATCGGGCACTCTGCGCCGAGCCACTCTCCGATCAAGCTGGTGGAGACGCCAGCGACCACTGAAATGATCAATTGGTCGGAACGAACGACCCCACGCAAATCCTGCAAAGCCTCTGCTGTATCCTTCGGCTTGATGGCCAAAATCAAAATATCGGAAGAACGGACTACTTCAAATTTGTCCTGGGTAGCAGTTACCCCGTAGTCATTTGCCAACTGCTCCAAACGCTCCATGTTGTTGCGGTTGGTGACGGAAATACGCTCAGAAGGGAGTAAGCCTTTCTTTACGATACCGGAAAGCATGGCCTCCACGATCGAGCCTGCACCGAGAAAACCGATCCGTCCTTCTGTAATCGCTGTTGCTTGGTTACCCATGGTGATTCCCTCCCTTTTGACTATCGAATTTGACCGTTTCCGCGTACGACATACTTGTAAGAAGTGAGCGCTGACAAGCCCATTGGCCCACGAGCGTGAAGCTTTTGCGTGCTGATGCCGATCTCAGCACCGAAGCCGAATTCTCCCCCATCTGTAAAGCGGGTAGAGGCGTTGTGATAAACCGCTGTGGCATCGATCGCAGTCAAAAACTGACGGGCAGCGACTTCATCTTCCGTTACGATTGCCTCGGAATGGCCGGAAGTATGCGCTGTAATATGTTCAATGGCCACGCTCAGGCTATCGACAGTGCGAACCGCCAGAATCAGAGAAGAGTATTCCGTATCCCAGTCTTCTGATGTTGCATGGTGCAACTGAGAGGCTAGGTCGGAATGCAGCTCTATCGTACGCTCACAAACGCGGAGCTCAACGCCCTTCGCCAGGAGCTTTTGGAGCAAGGCACGTTGATTTTCCTGTGGCCAACTGCGGTGCATGAGTAGTGTTTCGGCAGCATTGCATACGGCAGGCCGACCTGTTTTGGCATTGATCACGATGTTTTCAGCCATGTCATAGTGAGCCGCCTCATCCACATAAATGTGGCAATTGCCGACGCCTGTTTCGAGTACGGGAACACTTGCGATTTGCAGAACCCGCTGGATCAGTCCTGCGCCACCCCGAGGGATGATGACATCGACGAGACCATTGGCGGTGCACAAGTAATCGACTGAGGCATGCTCGGCAAAAGGCAAGTACTGCACCGCTTCCGCGTCAAGTCCGGTCGCAGTAAGCGCCTGACGAATGCTGGTCACCAACGCGAGGTTGCTATGAACAGCGCTGTGGCTGCCGCGCAAGACGATCGCATTGCCTGTTTTGATGGCGATAGCTGCTGCGTCAACGGTGACGTTCGGTCTGGCTTCGTACACCATTCCAATGACGCCGAGAGGGACGCGGATTTGTTCGATGAAAAGTCCGTTTGGCCGCGTCCATGAGTCCATCCGTTCCCCGACCGGATCATCGAGAGATACCAGCTGCGCCAGGCTATCTACTAGCTGTGCCATTCGCTCCGGCGTCAACAGGAGACGATCCAGGTAGGAGGCAGGCTGACCGTCTGCTTCCGCTATGGCGATGTCCTTGGCGTTTTCGGAGAGAATGACGGCCTCATCAGCGAGCAACTGGTTGCCGATTGCGACGAGTACCTCGTCTTTTTCTTTGCGTGAGAGTATTGCCATTTTTCGTGAAGCCTGTTTGGCCAGGCTTATTTGTGTGTGCACTTTTTCCTTCAAGTTTTCCATGGTTTCTCCAACTCCTATCTTTCTATCTACATGGATTCGTTTAGATGACAGGTGTCCATTCATCCCGATGTATAACAGTACCGCTGTGTCGCGTTACGTTATCAGGGGAAAGAAAGTCACTTAGCTGTGCTGCAGTGAATCTGCTGATGCCGCGACCAATCAACGTACCCTCACAGTAAACCTCGATAACTTCACCTTGCTCGAACATGCCGGATACATCGCGGACACCTGCCAAGAGCAAGCTTTTGCTGTTTTCCAAAATCGCTTCTGCTGCACCGCTATCCACCGTAATTTTTCCGCGGGTAGGGGAGTGAAGCGCAATCCATTGCTTACGTGTAGGAACGCCGTTCGTTGCAGGTGCTTCTGGATGATAGTTGACGTAGGTGCCATTCCCGTTGCCAGTAAGGACATCTAGCAAATCAGTGGGATTCGTCAATTTTCCGATAAAGCCGGGAATTCCTAATGATTGGGCGGTTTTGGCTGCGATCAGCTTGGAGCGCATACCGCCTGTTCCCAGTTGGGAAGCTCCGCCTGCAAGTGCCTCGATTTCGTCCGTCACACATTCGAGCCAGCCCATGTGTTTGGCATCCGCATGATAACGCGGGTCTTTGTCATACAGGCCATTCGTATCAGTCAGGATCATGTACAAATCGGCATGGATGAGACCAGCGACGAGTGCGCCCAGCATATCATTGTCGCCGAAAGTCAATTCCGCTACAGATACCGTGTCGTTTTCATTGATGATTGGCAAAATGTTTTTATCTAAAAGCAGTGACAGCGTGGAGAATGCGTGCTGATACCGTTCCTTGTGAGAAAAGTCACCGCGTGTGAGCAAGATTTGCGCCACGCTGAAGTTATGGGCGCCGAACATTTGCGTATAGGTTTGCATCAACAAGCTTTGCCCGATGGCTGCCGCTGCCTGCTTGGCTGCCAAGGATCGCGGTCGCTGCTGGTAGCCGAGACTTTGATAGCCGCTGGCGACAGCTCCCGAGGAGACCAAGACAACCTGATGACCCGCTTCGCGCAACTGGCTGATAGCAGAGACGAGCAGCGACATTTTCGCCGGATCAACACCGCCTGTAGCTGCTGCAATTGAACTGCTCCCCACCTTTACTACCAAACGCAACTTACCCTTTTTCATGTTCAAAACCCCCTTCTTGCATACAAAACGGTCATGACCGTTTTGTTGACCGCAAGCGGTCGCATCCACCTTTATGAAAAACGTCGAGACGTTTTTCACAGAAAAAAGCCCTCTCGTCTCTTTGATAAGGACGAAAGGGCTTGAAGACCTCACGCGGTACCACCTTATTTGACGTTTTGGACTGAAGGCATACTTCAGCCATGAAACGCCCGGCTCTCTTTCTTTGATAACAGGTGAAAGAAACCTGTCCAGGTCTTCCCTGGATGCTCTGGGGTGGGTTCAAACCGATTCAAGGACGAAACCTCTCAGCCGGTGGATTTCGCTCTCTGGACCTGAAGGGCGGTTTTACTATTCCCCGTCATTGCCGCTCACTATGTGCTTATTAATTCACTATTATTCGCTGGGTCCATAAGAAATGTCAAGAGGCTTATTGAAATTGTTCATTTCCATAAGCGCCCATCCGTGATTTGATTTCGAACCGTTTTGTCTTTTGATCGCGTACGAGTCGGTAGCGCAGCGTGCGGTCAGAAGCAAAGGAGGAATCGGTTACATCTTCTACAGTCACACTGAGTTCTCCATTGTTTTTTTGAACAGTCGTGTTTCGTACAGAGATCAAAGTCGGATAGTCGACGCGTGGGATAGCTACGTATACTTTTTCCTTCACCAGCTTGGTTGTCATGTTGTCGTACATGGCTTCTGCCAGTGGACGGCTCCAAAAACGACCGAAGTACCCCGTTATCTTGTCTTTACTGTCGAAGCGCTTAGGCAATTCCCGAAAGACGAGACCATCCTCAATCACAGATTTGCCCTTCGCATTGTCCGCAGCAGCGTAATATACATTTTCCAGCTGATGCTCGGCTTGTTTCAAAAAAAGGACGACATCCATCTTGTTGTCGCCAAGCTTTTGGATGGCAGACTGCTTGGCAGGCTTACTCTGTGTTTTGGCCTTGATTTTTGCCTGCTGATCCTGCTTTACTTGCGTCAGGCATCCTGTGACGAGTAAAGAAAGAGCGAGAATAAACATCCAATTTTTCCAGTTAACTTTCATGGCGCACCTCACTTGGGAGCAGTGGTTTAACGTTAGCGTGTGTGTCAAAAAAGACAAATAGCCTAGTAAATATATGGATAGGGGTTGTCTGACTCTCGGATTATGTCTATCATGGAGAGAGTTGGACAGATCGAACGATTGAGGTGGAATATATGTTTGGGTTTGGCAAAAAAGCAAAAAAACCGGACGGTATTGATGTGTTGATTATCAAAACCGATGAAGCGAAAAATCGCAACTTTTATCAGGTTGCTTTTCCGAGCGTGGTAGCGAATGATATTTTGTCCATGCTGCAAAAATTGGAGAAATCAAAAATGAACAAGCCAGAGTTCCTGGGGGAAATCGGCGGTTTCCGTATCGTGACCCACTTGGAAGCCTTGACTGGTTTTGTAATTTTGGATGATGCGGATACGGAAGGACAACCGGTACAAATTCAAGATTTTGCTAATATGCTGCTGCGTCGTTTGGAAGCATTGGAAGAAAGTGGCAAATTGGACGAAAACGAAGATTTAGCATTCATCATGGGCGAATTGACTATGCTGCGTGATGGTAGCTTTGTACCACAAAACTAATCATGAGAGCTGTTGGGATAACCGACGGCTCTTTTTTTATTTCCTCTGGTTACAGGCCTTATGGCAGGAGGCCTAGTCGTTCTACAGTTTTTCGCTAGGGACATCCTTGTTAGGGACCGCTCTTGGGATTATCGTCCTGTTCACCCTCATCAACATTTTCTTATCTCGGCTGCTTGTGACCAAGGGACCAGGCTGGTCAGAGCAGATTGAAGGATAGTCAGCGCATAGAGAAAAAGGATATAATTGGGCCGCTCATACAAAGTGCGGCTCTTTTTCATTTATTTTGAAAAAGTATAACAAAGTTCGGTCTTCCTCCCGATACAAGAAAAGGAGAGATCAGACCCAGGAAAATAGACCAATATGGCAGGAATGGATGCTACTGGGGTCGAATTACCAAAAAAAGGGAGTAAGGAAACGATCATGAAAAGAAAGGAGTCATCGTAAGTCATGGTAAAGCGTTTTGCTATCGTTTTTCTCTTGGCACTGCTAGTAGTGCAAAGCGTTTTTTCAGGGAGTGCGAATGCGGCTACGCCTGGTATGTATACGGACATACAGGGACATTGGGCACGTGAGCAGATCGACAAAATGGCGGATTTGGGCATCATAAAGAGACAGGGATATCAGCCTTTTTACCCAAACAAGCCAGTTACTCGAGGCGAAGCTTTGGCTATGCTGAATCGCGTATTTGAAACCGTATACGGACCGATAGAAAAGCCAGTACGCAAGCCAAACCTGGATCATCGCTATCTACTCCGGGGGGAAGTAGAGCAACTGCTGAGCAATCTAAAGACCATGATGAAAATCGAAACGGACGATCTGGGCAAGTTTGATCCAGGAGACCGGATGCTGTACTATCTATATTTGGCTGAAACCGGGCACTTGATGAAAAAGCAAGAAAAGGAAAATCCGGACTGGTGGATGTCCAATGGCGGGATGCAGTGGCCACTGACAAGAGAAGAGGCCAGCTTGATCATGTTTCATATGCTCGCACCACAAAAATTCCGAACGGCCAATATAAAACCACAAGATACAGTCTCTTTCTTTAACAGCTATTATGAATGGAAGCGCGACCGATTCTATCGGGATACATATTCGCCATACCCACTGGCGATCCGGGAATTCAATTTGTTTCTGACGGACAAGAACTTTTCTCCAAACAAGATCCTGACGCGTGCAGAATACATCGTTGTGATGGATCGACTGATTGATTATTACCGGACGGATGTAGCTTTGCAGTTCCGTGGTTCACCTGCGAATCAGCAGCACATCGCGCAGGTGTATTTACGAGCTGCGAATTTGGCGTACGAAACCAAAAATCAGAAACAGCTGTCTGCGCTCTTTACAGACGATGCGATAAAAAGCATGGCAAAGCTGGAGCAAGTCCCTGCATACAACGGACCGGTAAAAGTATCGGTCAAGGCAGACGAAAACAATTCGAAAACCCTCTGGGTGATTGCTCATTATCCAGACCCGAAAAACGGAGACTTCCAGATTGAATACCGATTGGAAGAAGACGCGTCCAACGCTTACGGACGCAAGATCACAGCGCTGATTTATTCGCAAAAGTAGCACAGAAAAGGGGGCACTGGACAACCGTGTGCCCTTTTTCATTTCTTTCGTGAAGTGACGATTGCAACTGACAGAATTTTCGATTACAATAAAAACTGAACGGTGATTCAGTTGGTGGGAGCGTAGCATCTCCGGGCTTGTAAGACAGCCAAAAAGTGGGATGTCATTTTTTAACCCACATACTGAATGAGCATTCATTCAACATAAGACATGTGTTGAGGCACACAGGAATATCTATGGAGAAAGTAGAAGTTTTAAAAATACTCTGCTCGTCTGAATATTAGGTATTCACTGTTGCGAGGCCATTCTTTTGACCATGAATAAGCCATGACTAGGGTTTTAAAAAGGAGGATTTGGAGATGGAACGCAAAATTCGCAAGGCGGCAGTTCTCGGTTCAGGCGTCATGGGCGCCGGGATCGCAGCACACTTAGCCAACGTCGGTATTCCCACTTATTTACTGGACATCGTGCCGCGTGAATTGACAGCAGATGAGAGTAAAAAGGGACTTTCTTTGTCTGATAGCGTGGTGAAAAACAGGATAGCACAAGCGGGCCGTGACCGACTTTTGAAGGAGAAGCCGGCGCCGCTCTACGATAAAAAGAACATCGACCTGATTACAGTTGGTAACTTCGAGGACCATCTTACTTGCTTGAGCGAGGTCGATTGGATTATTGAGGTAGTTGTCGAGAACATCGAGGTGAAGAAAAGCGTCTTCGCTATGGTAGAAGCGCATCGCAAGCCAGGAACCATCGTGTCTTCCAATACGTCTGGGGTTTCTATCAACGAAATGGCAGAGGGACGCTCCGATGACTTCCGCAAGCATTTCCTTGGCACGCACTTTTTTAACCCACCGCGTTACTTGAAACTGTTGGAACTGATCCCGGGTCTTGATACAGACCCCCAAGTCATCTCTTTCATGAAGCATTTTGGTGAGCACGTGCTCGGAAAAGGAATGGTCGTTTGCAAGGACACGCCTAACTTCATCGCCAATCGCATCGGTACATATGGGTTGCAGGTGTCGATCCACGAAATGGTGCGACTGGGGCTTGGAGTAGATGAGGTAGACGCATTGACAGGTCCGGTCATCGGCCGTCCCAAAAGCGCGACTTTCCGCACACTCGATGTCGTCGGACTGGATACGTACGTGCATGTGGCGGGTAACGTCAGGAACAAAAGCACGGATGAGCAGGAGCGCTCCGTTTTTGAAGTGCCAGAATTTGTTCTGCAAATGGTGGAGAAAAGATGGATCGGGCAAAAGGCAGGTCAAGGCTTTTTCAAGCAGGTGAAAACGGAGAAAGGCAAAGAGATTTTGGCATTGTCGGTTGACACGCTGGAATACCGTCCAAGTGTAAGGCCGAAGTTCCCTTCCCTGGAAGCGGCCAAAACAGCCAAGACTTTGCCTGAGAAGTTGAGAGCGCTCGCATATGGCAAGGACAAGGGCAGTGAGTTTGTCTGGAATGTCTTCAAAAAGGTACTGCTGTACTCTGCGGAAAAGGCTTATGAGATCGCTGACGATATCGTCTCTGTTGACCAGGCCATGAAGTGGGGCTTCGGGTGGGAAATGGGGCCGTTTGAAACATGGGATGCCATTGGTCTCGAAAAGTCAGTGGCAAAAATGCGTGAAGAAAACGAGAAGATTCCGGCACTTGTCGAGGAGCTGCTCACGAGCGGGAAAACTTCCTTTTATCAAAAAGAGCAAGGGAAGCGCAGCGTGTTTTCCATCGGAGGCACATACAAGGACATCGAAGAGAGCAAGGAAAACATCAACTTGGCAGCCCTTAAGGAACAAGGCAAGCTGATCAAGAAAAATGCGGGTGCCGCTTTGATCGATATGGGCGATGGAGTCGCATGTCTGGAATTCACCTCCCCGCACAATGCACTCGGAATGGATGTCTTGCACATGGCAAGTCAGGCCGCAGAGGAAGTGCAGAAAAACTTCGCCGGTCTGGTCATCGGTAATCAAGGCAAAAACTTCTGCGTCGGGATGAATCTCGCGATGGCGTTGATGGAAGCACAGGATGAGAATTGGCTGGAGCTCGATATGCTTGTCACGAACTTCCACAAAACCGCACGGGCACTGCGCTATATGCATCGTCCAGTCGTCGCAGCACCGTTCGGCATGACGCTGGGCGGCGGTGTGGAGGTGGTCTACCTCGCGGATCGTGTGCAGGTATCGGCAGAGACGTACCTCGGATTGGTAGAGGTGGGAGTAGGACTTCTGCCAGGTGGCGGAGGAACGAAGGAGATGCTGTTCCGAGCAATGGAAAACGTTCCGGAGGGGGGCAGCATGCCAGTTGATCCGTTCCCGTTCGTTGCGAAGGCGTTTGAAGCCATTGCCATGGCAAAGGTATCTACGAGTGGTCAGGAAGCCATCAATCTGGGGTACCTGCGACCGACCGACCGCATCAGCGTGAATGCTGATCATCTGCTATACGATGCGAAGCAACTGGTGCTTACGATGGATAAAGAAGGCTACACACCGCCTGCGCCACGCAAAATTCGCGTTATCGGCGAAACGGGTTATGCGAACCTGCGCCAAAATATTTACGCCATGAAAAAGAGTGGATATATTTCAGACCATGATGAGCTGATCGCAAGCAAAGTTGCCTATGTTATGTCCGGTGGTAACGTGCCAGCAGGTACAGAAGTGACAGAGAGCTACATTCTCGAGCTGGAAAAGCAAGCGTTCCTCGAACTGATCAAAACGCCGAAAAGCCAGCAACGTATGCAGCACATGCTGACTAAAAACAAGCCTTTGCGTAACTAGGGAGAGGGAGGGATAACGATGAGAGAAGCAGTTATTGTCGCGGGCGCCCGCACCGCTATCGGTAAATCGAAAAAAGGAAGTCTCAAGGATTTTCACCCAGTCGATATGGGAGCCGCAGTTGTAAGCGACCTGTTGCGCCGCGTTCCACAGCTCGATCCGGCTGATATCGAGGATATCATCATGGGAACGGCTGTACCGGAAGCTGAGCAAGGCATGAATATGGCTCGCTTGATCGGACTGCGTGCCGGATTGCCGACCAATGTATCGGGGATCACGATCAATCGCTTTTGTTCCTCCGGTTTGCAGACGATTGCTTACGCTGCTCAGCAGATCATGGTCGGCAGCTCCGATGTGATTGTCGCTGGCGGGGTGGAGAGCATGAGTCTGGTGCCGATGCTCGGTCACAAAATCGCACTCAACCCGACTCTCGTAGAAACGAAGCCGGAAGCGTACATGAGCATGGGGCATACGGCTGAAGAAGTAGCGAAGAGGTACAACATTTCTCGTGAGGATCAGGACGCTTTTGCTCTGCAAAGCCATCAGCGTGCGACGGCTGCGATTACTTCAGGGAAATTCCAGGATGAAATCGTACCATTGACAATCAAGCAGCATTTTGTGGATGAAGCAGGCAAGCTTCACGTCCAGGAACGTGTTTTCGACAAGGATGAAGGAGCACGCGCGGACACGACGATGGAGGCACTCGCCAAACTGAGACCAGTCTTTCACGTGCAAGGCAGCGTAACAGCAGGAAACTCCTCGCAAACGAGCGACGGTGCGGCAGCAGTTCTCGTGATGTCTGCCGAAAAAGCAGCCGAGCTGGGTGTCGAGCCGATTGCCAAGTTCCGTTCCTTTACGGTTGGCGGCGTAGACCCTGATGTCATGGGGATTGGTCCAGTTGTTGCGATTCCAAAAGCATTGAAGCTGGCGGGGATCAGCTTGGAGGATGTCGATCTGTTTGAGCTAAACGAAGCGTTTGCTTCTCAATCGATTGCCGTCATTCGCGAGCTGGGACTCGATCCTGAAAAGGTCAATGTAAATGGTGGAGCTATCGCATTAGGGCATCCACTCGGTTGCAGTGGTGCCAAGCTGACCGTCCAGCTTTTGAATGAAATGAAGCGCAGAGGCGGCAAATACGGAGTCGTTACGATGTGTATCGGCGGGGGAATGGGAGCCGCTGGCGTTTTTGAGATGATCTAATTTTAAAATAAGGAGAGGGATAGTAATGGCAGAAACAAAAGATTTGATCCGCGGTGGAAGCTTTTTGATCGATGCAGGTTCAGCTGATGATGTATTCGTGCCAGAAGAGTACACTGAAGAGCAAAAGATGATTGCCAAGACGACGGAGGATTTCGTCAACAATGAAGTTCGTCCTCATCTGGAAGAGCTTGAAAACCACCAATTTGATATTTCGGTTCGGCTGTTGAAGGAAGCAGGGGAGCTTGGTTTGTTGGCTGGTGACGTTCCGGAGAAATACGAGGGACTGGGGCTGGATAAAGTCAGCACTGCACTCGTCACAGAGAAGTTCTCGCTGGCTCGCGGCTTTGCGCTCAGCTACGGCGCCCATGTCGGTATCGGATCACTGCCAATCGTGTACTTCGGAAACGAGGAGCAGAAACAGCGTTATCTGCCTGATCTGGCGTCTGGAAAACGAATCGCTGCCTACTGCTTGACAGAGCCAGGCTCTGGCTCAGATGCATTGGGAGCGAAAACGACAGCGACGCTCTCCGCAGATGGCACGCACTATATTCTCAACGGAGAGAAGCAATGGATCACGAATGCTGGCTTTGCTGATGTGTTCATCGTATACGCGAAAATTGATGGCGAGAAATTTACTGCCTTTATCGTCGAGCGTACATTCCCAGGTGTTTCGTTTGGACCGGAAGAGAAGAAGATGGGGATCAAATGCTCCTCGACGCGCACGGTCATTTTGCAAGATGTACCTGTGCCGGTAGCCAATCTGCTCGGTGAGCCTGGAAGAGGTCACGTGATCGCGTTCAACATCTTGAACGTTGGTCGTTACAAGCTCGCGGTGGGCGCAGTCGGCTCCTCGAAAAAAGCGGTGGAACTCGCGACGAACTACGCAAAAGAACGCAAGCAGTTCAAAACGCCCATTGCCAATTTTACTTTAATCAAAAACAAACTGGCGAACATGGCAGTGAAAACGTATGCGGCAGAAAGCTCCGTCTATCGGACAGTCGGTCTGTTCGATACAGCGCTGACTCGATTGGGTGAAAAAGCGGATGATGGCGCCGAGGTTGCGAAGGCGATTGCGGATTATGCAATCGAATGCTCGATCAATAAAGTATTTGCCACCGAGGTTTTGGATTACTGCGTGGACGAAGGCGTGCAAATCCACGGCGGATATGGCTTTATGTCCGAGTATGAGATCGAGAACATGTACCGTGACTCACGGATTAACCGCATTTTCGAAGGAACGAACGAAATCAACCGCATGCTCATCCCGGATACGCTCGTGAAAAAGGCGATGAAAGGCGAACTACCGCTCATGCAAGCAGCGAGCAGTCTGCAAGCAGATCTGATGAGCTATTATCCAGAAGAGATTGAAGATGCACCTTTGGCAATGGAGAAGCATCTGATCAACATCACGCGCAAAATCATTTTGATGGTGGCAGGATCTGCGTTGATGAAATACCAACAGGAAATGTCCAAAGAACAGGAGCTCTTGGCATTTGCGGCTGACATGCTGATCGAGCTGTATGCTATGGACAGCATCGTGAAGCGGACAGAGAAAGCAATGGCGGCAAATGGCATCGAAGCTGAGCAGCAAAAGCTGGAAATGACCGCTGTCTATGTGCATGAAGCATTCGATCGAATCGAAGGCTGGGCAAAAGAAGCATTGGCGGCGATGGAAGAGGGCGACGAGCTTCGACTGCGCCTCTCGATCCTCAAAAAGCTGACCCGCCGCACACCGATCAACACGGTGGCACTCAAACGTTCGATTGCTGATCGCGTGATCGAAGCAGGAGCATATATAGTGTAGTTTCAAAAAGGAAATGGGAAAAAGAGCAAAGCTCAATGCTTTGCTCTTTTCGCATTTCACGCACTTTCTTCACCTTCGAAATCTCGCCCGGTGAATCGTCACTTTGACGTTCACCGCCTCCAGAGAAGATGGCTAAAGCGGTAGTACTCCATTTAGCTGCCATTCTTACGGTTATTTGCGATTTGCAGGGTATTGGGATTTATTCGATTCAGCGGCAAGATGTGCCAAGTTGCATGCATATTTTGGGAGGCTCTCACGAACGCTAATGGAACATACTTCGGAAAAGGGCGGGAGCTGTAGCAGATGGCGATGAGAGGGTGGCTGAGAAGAAAAAAGACATCTGTCAAAGACAGGATGAGCCACTCGAGTGAGCCTATCCGTGTCCGTGAGATCAGTGAGCGATTAAGTGATAACCTTGCGGAGCTGAATGCAATATTTACGCTGACACCCGATTTGGTCATTCGGACGTTTGCGTGCCAGCATATAGAGGGGATGGTTGCTCTCGTCTACCTGAATGGCTTGGTTGACAAAAACTCTATAAACAACAATGTGCTTCGTCCGCTTTTGTCACACCCAGAGGGTGAGAAATCGACTGTTTTTGACCTGTTATCTGTCGGAAAGGTATCCGTTGCTTACGACTTTCGGAAAGTAGAAACCGAGATTTTGCTTGGGAGCAGTCTTTTATTTATCGAGGGTCGAAAAGAAGTGCTTGTGATTGAAACGAATGGATGGCCGCAGCGGGCGATAGAAGATCCACAGTTGGAGGCTGCGCTTAAAGGCGGACACCAAGGATTTGTCGAAACGGACACGCATAACATTGCCCTTATTCGCCGCTATATTCCCAACCGTGAATTAAAAATAAAAGAAATGTGGTTGGGAGAACGAGGCCTTACAAAGCTCTCGCTCATGTACTTGGCTGATGTGGCGAATCCGGAAATATTACAGGAGCTGGAGGATCGGCTCAAGATGATCAAGGTTGACTCGATTCTCAACGCGTCTGAACTGGAGGAGTATATCGAGGATAATCCTTACTCACTGTTTCCGCAGTTTTTGACCTCAGAGCGGCCGGATACAGTCGCCTCTCACATCTTGCAAGGGAAGATTGCTGTCGTTGTGGATCGCTCCCCGAGCGTATTAATCGGTCCAGCTACTTTCGCCTCCTTTTTTCAAAGTGTGGATGATTATGGTACTCGCTGGCCTGTTGCCACGTTTATTCGTTTGCTTCGATATTTAGCTTTTTTGATTGCTACTTTTTTACCTGCGATTTATATTGCGTTGATTTCTTTCAATTATGAGGTTATCCCACTCGATTTGATTTTGTCAGTCGGAGAGTCCCGCGAAAGGGTTCCATTCCCACCCTTGTTAGAGGCATTTATTATGGAGCTCACACTGGAAATGCTCCGGGAATCGGGTATTCGCTTGCCGGCTCCTATTGGACAAACTGTGGGTATCGTGGGAGGTATCGTGATTGGTCAAGCGGTTGTGCAAGCAGGGATTGTGAGCAATATTATGGTGATCGTCGTTGCATTTACAGCGATCTCATCCTTTATTATTCCGAACTACGATATGGCCTCGGCAGTCAGGCTTATTCGTTTTTTGATGATGATCCTCGCTGCGATGTTTGGGTTCGTTGGAATTATTGTGGGATTAATGGCACTGATTGGCCATTTGATTACGCTGGAATCATTAGGCGTTCCTTATGGAGGCCCTCTTGCTCCTGTGCGCTTCGGCGATTGGAAGGATTTGTTTATCCGCCTGCCACTGTGGAAAATGAAAGAGCGTCCCCTGTCAACCCATACGATTGAAGAGGAAAGACAAGGCGATAATCGGCCAAGGGAGGACGGGTGATGAAAAAGTACACGTACAACCAATTGAGCGTCCTTCAGTACATTCTCCTCATTCATGGGGCACAAGTAGGGATCGGCGTGTTGACGATTCCCAGAGATTTGGCGGAGAAGGCGAGCACCGATGGATGGATATCGCTTTTGATCGGATGGCTTGCGGCAACGCTAGTCAGTCTCGTCATCACGAACATGATGAAGCAGTATCCCGAGAAGACGATCATCGATATATTCCCATTGATCCTGGGGAAGTGGCTCGGTCGAGTCGCTATTGTTCTCATGTTCATTTATTGCGGGGTTGCAGCGTTCGTTTTGCTGATAAATGCCACGGGAATCATTAATGTTTGGCTCCTGTCTCAGACACCCGCCTATGTCGTCGTGTTCCTTTTTACGCTGCCAACTTATTTTGTTCTCCAGGGAGGGGTTCGCGCCATCGGAAGGTACGCCGAGCTCGTATTCTATCTTACGCTTTGGATACCTTTTGTTCTCACGACGGCTTATCGAGAGGTTCATTGGCTAAACTTGCTGCCAGTGATCAAGGAGGGCTGGCACCCGATATGGGAAGCGAGCAAATCCACCGTACTCTCCTTTCTTGGATTTGAGTTTGGTTATTTTGCCTACCCTTTTCTTCAAAAAAAGCAATATGCGCCTCTTGGCATTGTCATTGCGAATACATTGACGTTGTTCGTGTATCTGTCTGTCGTTGTCGTTTCCTTTGCATACTTTAGCCCCGATGAAATCACGCAGTATACATGGCCTACGCTCAATTTATGGAAAGCCATTGAGTTCCGCTTTTTAGAACGTGTCGATATTCTTTTTCTCTCTACTTATATGTTTATATTGTCAACGACTGCATTGCCGTACATCTATTTCTGTGTCTTTTCATCCAGTCAGTTATTCGGCATGAAGGATCACCGCAAGCATTTGCGCCTGTTCCTTCTTCTGGTTCCAGTGGCGCTATGGTTTTATACGCCATCCTTTATTGATCTGAAGAAATCGATACAAATTTGGAGCTTTGCAGGCTTGGTTTTTGCTTATGCACTTCCTTTATTGGCTTGGGGGCCGATCAGGCTATCGAAACGAGCAGAAGGGGGGAAAAAAGCATGAGGGCATTTGCTCAGGTACTGTTATTGAGCTTGCTGGTAACCATGTTGGCAGGTTGCAGGGATCAAATCAATTTGGAGGATACTACTTTATCGCTGATGGTCGGAATTGATTTGAACGAAAAAAACGAGCTTCTCTTTTATATCTCAAGCCCGGTGTTCAATCGTGAGGCAAAGGAAAAATCTGAGGAATACGGCATTCGGTCATCTACGATTAGAGAGTCAAGAATGGGGTTTGATGAGCGAGTAACAGGCTTGACCCAAGCAGGCAAAATTCAGGTGCTCGTGTTTGGGAAAAAGCTACTGGCTCACCCGGACTGGTTTCGGTTGCTGGATGTCGTTTTTCGGGATGCAAAGTTCAGTGTCAACGCCCGCGTGGCTATGCTTGATGGTCCGTTGCATGAGTTGTTTGATTATAAACCAAAGGACAAGCCTCGTCTGTCCATTCATGTAACAACGCTGATTGACACAGCCAATAAAAGAAATCTGACAGTAAAGACGAGGGCGCAGGAGCTCCATCGACAAATGTATGAAAAAGGGATGACACCTAGCTTGACTGAGTTGAAGAAAGAAAAGCGGGCGGTCAAGGTAATGGGGACAGCTTTGTTAAAAAAAAATGGAACGTACGTAGACTCGATAGAACCGCGGGATACGATTCTTTTGCAAACGCTGATCCATGAAAAACAAGGGGAATTGTCTGTCACCATCCCGATTAAAGAGACGGACGATCAAAAACAAATTACGAAAGACAGGATCAGTTTTTTTATCAAGGGCGTCAAAAAAAAAGTAAAAACAACCTATCAGAACGGTCGGTTTCATTTTGACGTTCATTTCAGGTTGCGAGTTTCCATATCGGAGCGCATGTTTCCGTTCAACATGGAAAAGGACTACAAAAAGATGGAGCGAATGATCAGTGACGAGTTGCAGAAGGATTACATGAAGTTAATCAAGAAATGCCAGGAAACCGGTATAGATCCGTTTGGGTTTGGTCTCTATGCGCGTGCTCATGAATATAAGGAATACAAAAAGGTAGAGGATGATTGGACGAAGGCGTTTTCCAATGCCGTTGTTGAAATCAAGCCAGACGTATCGATCAAGGGAAATGGTGTCATAAAATGAAGGGTGAAAGACAAAACCCCCTGGCAATCAGTAAATGCCAGGGGGTCGTTATTAATAGATCGCTTCCCAGCCTGCTGGAGTGACGAATAGGCGAATCGCCTTGATTTTGCGGTCGTCCATCAGGGTGAAGTAGTGGCGGTAGTTCGGTGGTACGGAGATCAGATCGCCCGGCTCCAGCTCGACGTCGAAGTAGCGACCGTCTTTGCCCTTGATAGCGAAAATACCGTGACCATCGACGCAGAAGCGGCACTCATCGTCGGTGTGGTGATGCTCGCCCTTGAATTTCACCAACAGCTCGTCGAGATTAGGTGTTTTGTCAGAGAGGACGATAATGTCCGCTGTCAAGTAACCGCGACGTTGGCTGATTGCATCGATTTCCGGTTTAAAGGTGTCGAGAATCTCTTGTTTCTCCTCGTCTGTCGGGCTGTAGTTATCACGGTGCTTTGGATCAAGGCGATCCACGCCCCATTTTTCATAAATGATCTCTTGGGTATCCAGGAAGGAGACAACTTCCTCGGGTGCGGAAATGTACTCATTGTTGTCGTGAAAACGAATTTGTGCCATCGTTTATTCCTCCTTAATTGGTGGTTGTAGTGGACACGACTGCTTGGCGCAATTGCAGCCAGCGGGCGTGATACTCGAATAGGAACTCAAAAGCTTCCAGGTGGCGCTTAGCCTCGAAGTCATTGCCGCCCCACGTGTAGATACCGTGGTTACGGATGAGTACGCCGGGAACTTCTGGTGTAATCACTTTTTCAATTTCGGTAGCCAAGGTCGGAATATCAGCAAAGTTCTCAACAATCGGAACAGTAATGCGTGCGTTTTCTTCCCAGATTCCGAGTCCCTTGATCAGCTCTTGTCCTTGTATGGAGAAAGCCCGTTGTCCAAAGTACAGCTCGGAAATGAGGTTGTTCCATACGGTATGGACGTGGAAGCAAGCCCCTGCCTTCGGGAACGTTTTGTATACGACGGCGTGGATGAGTGTTTCTGCGGACGGCTTGAGAGCAGTTTCATCCACTGGACGAGAGTCTTGATCCACAACCAGGTAATCTTCGGGGGACAGCTTGGTTTTGTCTTTGCCGCTTGCCGTTACAGCAAATTGCAAGGGATCGTTTTGTATTTTAATAGAGAGATTGCCACTGGTGCCGGGAAACCAGTCCCGGCGGGCAAATGTCAGCTTGGCGTCATCCAGACGGCGAAAGGCATCCAGACGTTGTTCGAGTGTTGCAGTCATGAATTAGACGACCTCCTGTTGGACTTGCTGTAAAATGCGAATCACATCGTGGAACGTGGCAAACTTGCTATGCGGCAATTGCAGCTCTTCCGCCTTGTCAGCGAGGAAGGAACGGGCAATCACATAGTCAGCGATTTTGGCTCCAGCCAAATCAGTGATGGAGTCGCCGATGACGATGCGGAAATGAGTTGTTGGATCGTAACGACGGATGATGGTCGTCTTGCACATGCCGCAGCCGTTCGTGCAATGTTCATCGCAAGCGTTGGGCCACGTAATGGTGATACGCTCGCCGCTGAAATCACTGCCATTACAGTAGATCGGCACATCGGTAAGATCGAAGGGTGCCAGGATAGGCTCCAGAAAAAAGTCGATGCCGCCACTCGTGATCAACAGCTCGATGCCTTCTGCGCGGCAATAGCTCACAAATTCAGCAAATCCCGGGCGAATGGTCGCTTCATGGACAATAAAATCGATAATGTCCTGGCGCAAGGAGGAGGGCAAGAGTTGAAACAGCTTGCCAACCCCTTCCTGAACGCTTATTTTTTGCGAAAGGATTTGCTCCGTCAAGCCTTCCCACTCAGGGGGAGCAAACTTGCGGACAATCGCTACAATGTTGTCTTTTTCGGTAATCGTTCCGTCGAAATCGCAGAACAGGACGAGCTTCTTGCTCATCGTGCGCCACCCCACTTTTCCAGAGCGATCGCCAGCTCTTGTGATTCAGCAGCAGCCTCTTCCAATGTTCGACCTGCGGTGACTGCCTCAATCGCGGCAACGAAAGCTTTTGCTCCTGCGGTTGCTCCACCAGGATGACCGTGGATTCCGCCCCCTGCATTGACGATTTGATCGATACCGAAGTCTTGATACAGCTGTGGAACCAGCCCCGGATGAATGCCGGCAGATGGAACCGGGAAGGAACGTCGTACACCATTCAGTGGGTCAGTCAAATGCTTGGCGAGCTGCAACGCTTCTGTTTTGTCCAGGGCGACATTGCCGTACGGAGACGGGAAGAGTACCAAATCTGCCCCAGCTACACGCATCAACGTGCCGAGTAGAAGCGGGGTGGCGATACCGTAGTCAGGTGAAGGATAGTAAGCCCCTGCCAAAGCCGGATGTGCCATGATCGGTACGTGTACATCAGGATCGGCTGCCAAACGGTGCAGAGCATCGAAGCCAAACGCCAGCACGTTGAACAAAAGGCAGTCAGCACCCGCCTCTACCGCACGCTTCGCTTTTTCGTTCAGCTCATGCACAGGTCCAGTCAGGTTGGCTGCATAGAGGACGGGCTTGCCTGTTTCGGCTTCGGTCTCCTGGGAGATCTGCTTAAACGCTTTGATCCGTTCGATAAAAGGAGCGCGGTCGTCTGCAAAGAAGATTTCGTCATCTTTCACGAGATCAACTCCGCCCAAGGCTTGTGCTCGGAATTGTGTCTTCAAATCGTCGAAAGGAAGACCCAGGCACGATTTGAAAATGCTCATCAAGAGTGGACGGTCATGTGCCCCTAAACGTTCGCGCAGACCATCAATGCCGAACTTCGGTCCAGGAAAGGCCTGAAGGAATGAGTCAGGGAAAACAACGTCAACGAGCTTGATTTTGCCATCCATCGACAGTTTACCGAATATTCCGGTCAACAAGGATGGAATGTCTGCTGTAAAATTGCGAGTCGGATAGCTAACGGTAATCAGACCGCGTGTTTCTCCGTTTTCCAGTGTCGCAATCGGTGTCGCGCTCACGGCTTCACCGAGATAAGGCGCTAGCTCAGCTTGCTTGGCAAGCGGCAGGTCCGTCCAGGAACCGACTGTCATGCCGACAGCAATGGCTTGCGCTTTCTTGTTCAAGTCTTTTGCTTGTGTGAGATAGGTGACGAGGATACGTTGTTCACTCATGGTACGCCTAATCCTCCTTGAATTATTAAAAAAGCCTCCCCATTGAGCGGGGAGGCGGTTGTCGACTATGAAAGCGTCTCGTCTCCTCTCATCTCTCGGGTCAGTAGCCGAAACGAGCCCAAAGTGCTCGATCTCGACTCTTATCCGTTGGAATTAGCACCGTTTCGCTATCCAAGGTACGCAATTATGAGCGTACGAATCATGGTATAGCGCCGGTTGCCGGGCATCATAGGGCCAGTCCCTCAGCCAGCTCGCGATAAGAGTTATTCGTTTCCCCCATGATATGACGTTCATTGTCAGGAGTCAATCTTTGTTTTTGCAGAGAATGTGCAGCAAGTTATGAGAAAAATGAGACTAAGGTGAAACTTTTTGGCAATTCCTTCGTGGTAAGGGATGAAGGGGTGTGAACGGTTTGGGAAAGTAGGTCTGGAGGATGTGTACCAGCTGCATGTAAACGATATTTACCGCTATCTTTTCCGGCTGACACGAGATGAGAAGCTGGCAGAGGATTTGACACAGGAAACCTTTTGTCGCGCCTTCTCTTCCTTGGACGACTACCGTGGGGAAAAAGTACGGCCCTGGCTGTTCAAGGTGGCCTATCACGCTTTCGTGGATGGTTATCGTAAGAGGACGAAACAACGATTTGCGTTTGTAGAAGCCCTGCCAGAAAGACCTGATCATTCGGCTGTTGATCCGGCTGAGCATGTCGTGAATCAGGAGCTGTGGGAAGTGGCCCACGACTATTTGGAGAAGCTTCCGGAAAAGCAGAGACAGGTCATTTTGTTGTCTGCATTGCAGTTTTCCTATGCGGAGATGGCAGAGGTACTCGGGATTGAGCTGGCAGACGTCAAGCGTTCCTTGTTTCGGGGACGACAAAAGATGCGGCAGTTGTGGAGGGAGGAAAGCCAGTGATGAACAAGGATGAGAATCATCGCGAGCAAAGGCTGCTTGCTTATTTGCGTGGGGAAATGGCGGAAGAAGATTCAAAACTATTCGAGGAAGAAATAGCGGCTGACGTGGAGTACGCACAGCGGTTGGAAAGGCTTTTGTTGGGGGAAGAAACGGGGGAGGACAAGGTGAAAATAAACCAGCCTGAAGCACTGTCGGCTGAAAAACAGCGTGCCATTGTGCGCCGGGGGAAATGGAAAAATCGGTTGTCCAACGCTGGGTTCACCATAGGGCTTCCCTTTTTGGCCGGAGTTGTGTTGCTGATTTTGAATGGCTGGGTCGGGTCGCTGATGCATGAAGATCTGTTCCGCGTTGCGAAGTCGATAGTCAATTTTACTCAGCCAGGTGTGAGAGTGGGTAGTAGTGGCTCGCAGGTCGGATTGCTGTACGGAAACATCAGCATGGAACTACGTGAGCGGGTTGGGGGGGAAGAAAAGGTCGCTGGTCGTTTTGAGAGTACGAATGTGCTATGGAACGTAAATACGAAGCCGCAATGGACGAACGGGGTTAGGGAACAGAAGCTGTATTTCCGTTATCCGACAGACGGGGAAATGGGGGATACGGAATCTCGCACTGCACCTGCCTGGACAACGATGGAGAAGCTACCTGAGGGGACCGTTTCTCAGCTCGCGATTTCCTTCGATCACTTCCTAACATACGAGGAGTACTATGAATTGGTTTCCCGCCATGTCACCTCTTCGGGACAAGATACGGTTTGGTTTGCGGTAGACACAGGGGTGGAGCGAAAGCAAGCAGAAGACGATGGGGCAAATCGATTTCTCGGTCCCGGGTACGTGTGGGGATTTGCGCAGCATGAACTGGATTACGGAGATGCGCCCATTCGGGTAAACGGGGAAGGGAACAGAAGAATGGCCGCCTACTTAGAAGAGATGAAGTACTTATCTGAGCAAGAAGATCTGGCTCGCGATGTCGGCAGATCTTTGCTATTTCGTAGCGACCTTCAGATAGCCGAACGATACAACTACATGCAGCAAAACGGAGTGCGAATCTACGGCGCCGTCCTCACTGGACCGACGAAAGAACTGTTGAAGCTCAAGGCCGAAAAGTCGATAACAGCAGCGTTTTTAGGCAAAGTAGACTGGTGGAATTGGGATCACCCTGCGGCATCGGGAACACAATCCAGCTATTGATAGCAAGGTGCGAATTTTTGCACAAAAGGGTGTTGACATCGTGGAAGCGTTGGTTGTATGATTCAAACTAAATCAAAAACCGAATACGTTTTGGATACCTTATCCAGAGAAGGTGGAGGGACTGGCCCGATGATACCCGGCAACCGACATGACGCCATTCAGACGCGAGGAAGCGACTGATTGACAGGCGACATGCACGGTGCTAATTCCTGCAGAAACAAAAGTGGTCTGGAAGATAAGGGGGACATCAACACGGTTCTTACACGTGACGACGGCGACCTCTTTTCTTCGGGAAAAGAGGTCTTTTTTCGTCGATAAGAATTTTAAAATTAATACTCTCGGGACACAAACAAAACAAGTAGAGATAGAGGAAAAATACGTAGAGGGGAGTTTTGGCATCATGGCATATCGCGCATTGACTGAACAGGAAGCAGTGGAGTACGTAAAAGGAATACCGGATCTTTTTAGCGAAGGAGCAGAGCTGACCAGCCGTGAAATCGGGGATGGTAACCTCAATCTGGTTTTTGACATTCTGGAGCCGGCAACCGGTAAGAGCGTCATTGTCAAGCAAGCACTGCCTTTTGCCCGCGTCGTGGGAGAATCTTGGCCGCTTACGATTGATCGGGCTCGCATCGAGAGCGAGGCACTCCGCATTCAGCACAAATACGTTCCAGACCTGGTGCCGCAGGTGTATCATTTCGACGGGGAGCTTGCGTTGACTGTCATGGAAAACGTCGGGGATCACATCATCATGCGCAAAGGTTTGATCGAAGGAAAGCGGTACCCACTATTCGCGAAGCAAATTGGCCGTTTTCTCGCGCAAACCTTGTTCTTCACATCCGATCTGGGCGCGCATCCGTACGATAAAAAAGCGCTAGTCGGAACATTCATAAATCCAGAATTATGCAAAATCACAGAAGATCTCGTCTTTACCGATCCATATGAAAATGCGCCTACCAACGATTTCAATCCGTTGATTCGCCGCGAAGTCGAGGCGATCTGGAACAACCGGCCGCTGAAGCTGGAAATCGCCAAGCTGAAATACGATTTCCTTACGCGCTCGGAAGCGCTGCTGCATGGCGACTTGCATACCGGAAGTATTTTCATCACGGAGAACAGCTTGAAAGCAATCGATCCAGAGTTTGCTTACTACGGCCCAATCGGTTTTGACATCGGGGCGGTCATTGCCAATCTGCTGCTCAACTACGCAGGCCAGCACGGTTTGCAAAAAGATCAAGGAGAACGGGAAGCGTACCGCGAATACTTACTGGAAACGGTCGAGGATGTCTGGAATGAATTCGTTTCGCAATTCGTTCAACTCTGGCACAAGCACGCCAAAGAGCGCAGCGCCCATGTCGAAGGGCTGTGGCAAAGCTACGTGAAGCGCTTGATTCAGGATACAGCAGGCTATGCCGGCTGCAAAATCTTGCGCCGTGTCATCGGTTTGGCAGGCGTAGCAGACCTGAATGCCATTGAAGACGACCAGACTCGCGCAGAAGCAGAACGTCTGGCGCTCTCGATAGGAGAAGCGTTGATTCTCGGTCGCGGCGGCATCGACGAATCGACAGATATCACGGACATCGTACGCACTGTGACCGAACGTTACTATCAGGAGGCTACAACAGTATGACAACCAGCACCCAATTGGCACCTGTTAAGTGGGAGAATGACGCATTGGTCTTGCTTGACCAGACGCGTCTGCCAGTAGAAACGATCTATTTGAACTTGACCACCTCCGAGCAAGTATGGGGTTCCATCCGACGCTTGGAAGTCCGTGGCGCACCAGCGATTGGCATGGCGGCGGCTTACGGGCTCTACCTGGGCATTCGTGGCAGTGAAGCGAGTAACTACGACGAGTTTTGGCAGGAACTGAACCAGCAGGCAGACTACTTGGGCTCTTCCCGTCCGACAGCCGTGAATCTGTTCTGGGCGTTGGATCGCATCAAGGCTCGTGTTGAAAAAGAAAGCGGTGCGTCGATTGCCGAGTTGAAGGCGTCCGTGCTCGATGAAGCACTGGCGATTCAAAAGGAAGACGCTGAAGTATGCCGGACCATCGGAGAGCATTTGCTGACTCTGTTGCATGACGGTATGGGAATTCTCACGCACTGTAATCCAGGAGCATTGGCTACGGCAGCGTACGGTACGGCTACCGCTCCCTTTTATTTGGCAAAGGAACGCGGCTGGAACTTAAAGGTGTACGCGGACGAAACTCGTCCTGTCCTGCAAGGCGCTCGTCTTACTGCATTCGAATTGCAGCAAGCAGGGATTGATGTGACGCTGATCTGCGACAACATGGCGGCGATGGTGATGTCCCAAGGGAAAGTAGAGGCTGTCATCGTGGGTACAGACCGCGTAGCAGCGAACGGAGATGTCGCCAATAAAATCGGTACGTATGGGGTTGCGGTATTGGCAAAAGCTCACGGCATTCCTTTTTACGTGGCAGCTCCCTTGTCCTCCGTCGATCTGGAGACACCGACAGGCGCAGATATTCCGATTGAAGAACGTCCAGCCGAGGAAATTACCCATGGCTTGGGCAAACAGGTAGCTCCAGACGATATCAAAGTGTACAATCCTGCGTTCGATGTAACGCCTGCGAAGTACATTACAGCGATCGTCACGGAGACAGGCATTTTCAAGCCGGAAGAGATCGGCAATAGCAAAAAATAAAAGAACTTTTTATAAGCGTTCGCCTTTTGTTGCTGGCGGGCGCTTTTTGCTCATTTTGGTGTTTTCCAGTAAAATATCCAAGAAAAGGGGAGATTCGTATGCAAACGATTCAACGGATAGCCATCAATGAAGATACGTACTTGAAACAATTAGAATTAGCTGATGCTGAGGAGTTATTTTTGCTTACGGATTCGAACCGGGAAAGTCTTATGGAATGGCTGCCGTGGCTGAATTATACGAAGAAGGTAGAGGATTCTCGTCAATTCATCCAAGCGACGATCCATCAGTACAACGATAATCGCGGCATCAACTATGGCATTTGGTACCAAGGACGTCTGGCTGGCACAGTCGGCGTACATACGATAGATTGGATCAACAAAAAGACGTCCATTGGCTATTGGCTGGGTGCGCAATTTCAGGGCAAGGGTCTGATGACAGAAGCAGTGGCGACCTACTTGGACGTATTAATCTTCGGGTCATGGGATTTGGAAAAAGTAACGATTCAGGCTGCTACAGAAAACTATAAGAGCAGATCGATCCCGGAGCGATTAGGCTTTCAACTGGAAGGGATACTGCGCCGGAATGAATTCCTGTACGATCATTACGTGGATCATGCTACTTACAGCTTGCTAAAAGAGGAATGGCTTGACTGGAAAGCCGATAAAAAATCTTAGATTGAACTGTATGCTTCGATTGACAATGAAAATTCTGTAAATTACGATGGTGAAGACAGATCAAGAGGGCTGCGTGTGATTCGCAAGCCCTTTTTTAGTCGTGCTGTTAGGCTTGAAAAAAATAGAGGTGAAATACATGCAGACACTTCGGCAATTATCTTGGTTTTTCCGCGCCTATTGGAAACGGTACGTCATTGGAATCGCTGTGCTGTTTATCATCGACGTCCTCATGCTTTGGCCGCCGAAATTAATCGGGGACACGGTGGATTCGATTCGCAACAGTTCCCTGACGGACGCTGATTTGACGCAAACAGTGGTCATCTTGCTCGTATTGGGTGTTAGCTTGTATGGATTGCGGTTTCTCTGGCGGTATTTGTTAAATGGAGGAGCTTTAATTCTCGAGAGGACGTTGCGCGAGCGACTTTTTGCCCATTTGACCAGAATGACCCCGTCGTTTTTTCATCGCAAACGCAGTGGTGATCTGATGGCTGTCGCCACCAACGACATTCCTGCCATCGAACAAACGGCGAGTACAGGGGTGCTTACGCTTGTCGATGCGTTGTTCATGACCTTGTTAACACTAGGCGTCATGGTAACAGCAATTGATTGGAAGCTGACGCTGGCTGCACTGATCCCGATGCCGTTTTTGGCTTGGTCAACGGCGTACTATGGAAGACTGCTGCATGAGCGTTTTTACTTGGCGCAGGAAGCCTTCGGAGAGATGAATGATCATGTTCAACAATCCGTATCTGGCGTTCGGGTATTGAGAGCATTTGTTCAGGAAAAGGCCGATATCGAGGCATATCGCCGGGTTAGTGAGAAAACGTTGGAGCGAAATGTGAGCGTTTCGCGGATCGACGCCCTGTTCGAGCCGACGATCGCGATTATTATTGGCTTCAGCTTTTTGATCGGGCTAGGCTATGGGACGTATTTGGTGTTCACCAGCGCCATTTCCTTAGGGGATTTGGTTGCGTTCAATTTATACTTGGGACTTTTAATTTGGCCGATGTTCGCCTTTGGTTGGCTGGTCAATGTGTTGCAGCGCGGTGGCGCATCCCATAAGCGTTTTACAGAGCTAATGGTGGAGCAGCCAGATGTGACAGAGGCAGCGAATCCGGTCACGAGTCAAATAGCCAATACCGTGGAAGCACGCCATTTTTCCTTTACGTATCCGGGCACTGACAAGCCGGCACTCACCGACATCTCGTTTCGTTTGGGTGAAGGAGAGACGCTTGGGATTGTCGGACGGACAGGGAGCGGCAAGTCGACGTTGTGCCGTGCCTTATTGCATCAATATCAGATGAAGGAACATGCCCTGTTTATCGGGGGCATCCCGATTGAAGAACTTGCTTTTGATACGCTGCGGGAAAAAATCGGCTACGTGCCTCAGGAGCATTTGCTGTTCTCACGGACGATTGCAGAAAATGTTACATTCGGAAAACCACAAGCGACGACCGAGGAAGTGATGCATGCGTTGGAGCTTGCGGAGATGAAGAGAGATCTGGAGCAATTCAGAGATGGATTGCAAACCATGGTTGGAGAGAAGGGGGTCACCCTCTCCGGGGGACAAAAACAGCGCATTTCCATTGCACGCGCGCTTTTGATGGATGCGGGTATTCTGATTCTCGACGATTCTTTATCGGCTGTGGACGCGCGGACGGAGGAAAGCATCCTTCGTCATTTGCGACAGGAGCGCGCGGATAAAACGACCATTATTACGGCCCATCGTCTGTCTGCGGTACAGCACGCTCAACTGATTCTCGTGCTGGATGAGGGGCAGATCGTCGAGCGGGGGACACATGATGAGCTGATGCAACGCAACGGCTGGTATGCAGAGCAGTACCGTCGTCAGCAAATGGAACAGGATGTGGCTGGTTGAGAGAGGGGGAAAGCGTTTCATGAGCAAAGAAAATGTATGGGGGCGTTTGACCGAGTACGCCAGGCCATTTCAAAAGCAAATACTGGGCGCGCTGTTCCTGCTCTTGCTGGGGACGAGTGCAGAGCTGGCGGGTCCTTTTTTAGCCAAGGTCATGATTGATAATCACATTCTGGCGATCCAAAAACCTTGGTATCAACTGGACGAAGTGCCACCACAAGCAGCGGGGCAAGTCGCCTCATTGAACGGTACGAACTATATTCGTGAAGATGTCGCAGCAAAGACGGGTCTTGCTTTGGACAGGATCAATCAAAAAGAAGTAACGGTACTGACTGAGGGCACGACCTATTACCTGGTGTCCGGCAAAGTGAATCCAAACACGGAGAAGCAATTCACCCCGATTACGCCAGAAAACGGCAGGGAACGCTTCGAGGTAACAACGAAGGATCAATCAGGTCAAAAGATGACCTCCACAGGCATTCGGCTGACCGCAGAGGAAGTCAAGGAGATGTATCAGGGGGATGTCTTGCCCATTGTTTGGCTGTCCGTAGGTTATGGAGCATTGATCTTGCTCTCAGCTGGTTTCAACTACGTCCAGATTTTGTGGCTGCAAAAGATCGCCCAGCGCATCATTCAGCAAATGCGGATGAAGCTGTTTATCCATTTGCAAAAGCTCCCGGTTGCCTTTTTTGACAAAACGCCAGTAGGTGCGCTTGTCTCCCGTGTGAGCAATGATACAGAAGCCATCCGTGAGCTGTATGTAAGTGTGCTCGCCACATTTGTACAGAACGGTCTTTACTTGATTGGAATCTTGATCGCGCTCTACCTTTTGCAGCCTGAGCTCGCCCTCTTCTGCTTTTTGACGGTGCCAGTGCTCGTCCTGTTAGTCTACGTGTATCAAAGGTACAGCTCTCGCTACTATGCCGTGATTCGCGCGAAGCTCGGTGATATGAACACTACGATCAATGAAATGATCCAAAACATGACGATCGTGCAGGCTTTTCGTCGGGAGAAAGGTGTACAAAAGGAGTTTGCTGATGTAAACGAAGGCTACTTCAAGGTGCGGATGAAAGAAATCAACCTCGAATCCTTGCTTTTGCGCCCAGCGGTGGATTTGATCTGGAAAGTTTCCTTGACCCTGATCGTCTGGTATTACGGCTCAACTTCCTTCCATAGCGCGATTTCCTTCGGGGCGCTTTTTGCTTTTGTCGATTACATGGGACGTTTTTTCGAACCAATCAACATGATCATGAATCGGTTGTCGCAAATGCAGCAGGCGACTATTTCGGCGGGACGTGTCTTCGAGATTATGGATGAGATGCCAGAGAAGAAAGAAACGGGTGCACAAATCGAGCGCCCGCGTGGAGAGGTTGTCTTTGATAACGTTTCTTTTGCCTATCAGGGTGACGATTATATCTTGAAAAACGTCTCCTTTACGGCTCAGCCTGGTCAAACGATTGCGCTGGTAGGGCACACCGGATCGGGAAAAAGCTCTTTGATGAATTTGCTGCTCGGGTTCTATCCGGTGACGAAAGGGAGCATTTTGATCGACGGACAAGATATGAGACAGATTGATACGCACTCATTGCGCAGTCATGTCGGTCTCGTTTTGCAGGACCCGTTCTTGTTTACGGGAAGCATTGGATTCAATATTCGTATGTACAAGGATACGATTACGGATGAAGAAGTGAAGCGGGCTGCAAAAGCCGTCCGTGCTGATGAATTCATTTCCAAGCTGCCGGGCGGTTATGACGAGCCAGTCGTCGAGCGAGGCATGACACTATCTGCCGGTCAACGCCAATTGATCTCTTTTGCACGTGCATTGGCTGCTGATCCCGCGATGTTGATCTTGGATGAAGCAACGGCAAGCATTGACAGTGAAACCGAGCTAGCCATTCAGGAAGCGTTGCATGTACTATCAAAAGGTAGGACGACATTCATCATTGCACATCGATTGTCGACGATTCAGCACGCCGACCAGATTCTTGTCTTGTCCCGTGGAGAAATCATGGAACGAGGTACCCATGATGAACTCATGGCGCAAAATGGTCTTTATCAAAAAATGTATCAGCTTCAGCAGGGGAGTGCTTCCGTAGAGAGTGCTTAGTAGGGGGCTGGGGAGGAGAAACAACACCATGTCACAGTCACGTTACACCTTTTGGGTGTTGATTTTGGTTGTCGGTATTGCGGGGGTGAGCCAAGGCTTGACGATCCCGATGCTGACGGTTTTATTGGAAAAACAAGGTGTTTCATCCGTGATGAACGGACTCAACGCCGCTGCCTTGTATATTGGGATGGTCATGGTCAATCCATTTTTGGAAATCCCACTGCGGCGCATTGGATACCGGGCCACGATATTATGGGGATTGCTGTTAGTGACAATCGCAACAGCGCTCATCCCGCTGTTCAGTCATTTGGCGGTCTGGTTCGTATTGCGTTTACTGATGGGTGTGGGCGATAGTGGTTTACATTACGCCAGCCAAATGTGGGTGACCAAGATCGCAGCTCCGGAGAATCGTGGACGTGATCTTTCCATTTACGGGTTGGCATATGGCGTGGGCTTTAGTGTTGGTCCACTAGGCTTAAGCGTGCTGCATTTGGGGATTTGGGTACCTTTTGGCGGCTTGCTTGTTCTGTATCTGATTGCCTTCTTATTATTATCCCGGATCAAAAATGAATTCCCGGCACAGATCGAACAAACGGAAAAGAAGCAAAACAAATATGCGTTTGTCTTGCGACTTGCCTGGCTGGCGCTGATTCCTTCGTTTTTGTACGGATTCATGGAGACGTCACTCAACGGCAGTTTTCCTGTTTACGCGTTGCGTACCGGCTTGTCCGTTGAATGGGTTTCCTTGATCCTTCCGTCGTTTGTCGTGGGAAGCATTATCTTGCAGATGCCATTGGGGGCATTGAGTGACCGTGTAGGACGCAAGCAGGTCATGCTCGTGTGTGCGCTTGTAGGAGGATTGGCCTTCTTCCTGTTCCCGTTTGCAGGTGAAAACGTATGGCTGATGATGCTGTTGTTGGCCATAGCAGGAGCGGCTGTCGGTTCCTTTTACTCGCTGGGATTGGCTTTTTCGGCAGATATTTTACCAGCATCGATGGTTCCTACCGCAGGAATCATCGCGGGCGTCAATTTTGGTGTCGCCAGTATTTTGGCTCCGAATGTGAATGGCTTGCTGATGGACGTGTGGGAGCCGTGGACGATCTTTTGGCTGATGGGATCGCTGCTCATTGTTTTCGCGGCAGCTTGCCTGTTTTTCAAGCAAAAAGCAACCCAGGAACAGGCGTATTCAATGCCGTTGCAAAAACAGGGGTAAGAACCATGAGGGATAAGCTTCGCCAAGTTTTTGGCGAGGCTTTTATTTTTTGCCCAAAAAAGCATAAACGGGCACCAAGGAGGGAAGCGTATGAATAGTAAGTAGAACAGCATGATTGGAAGGGGTTACCCGATGCTGACACCTTGCATTTTCAGAAGAGGCATTGCCTGGATTTTATTTTTCGTGCTTAGTCTGGTAATCATCCCGTTTTTCTCAGATGACGATCAGGCTCCGAAACCGTCTGCACCTGCTACTACAAATGCAACTTCGCAGCCATAGCAACTGACAAAGAGGCTACAAAAAAAGACCGGTTGATCTGAGAAAGGTACAGTCACTCACAAAAGATGAGGAGACTGTACCTTTTTTCCTTTAGAAAAAATGCGATTGTGCTTATTTGATATCTTTTCCAAGACTCCTATAGATTTGAAGGGCATGCAGGTGACAAAGCGAGAAGAATAAGGAAGTATTTCTGAAATTTTGAGAGGTTAAATCGACATATGTACATATTTACGAATTTTCACATACACCTATGATCTCTTTAGGTATTGACTCAAAAACCAATACTTCTGGTTTTAGGTAAGGTTTTTTTTAACAAGTACTCTTCTAGTGTCATCATACTATTCCAATACAAATTGATCCAATGCTCAAGAGATTCACCAGTATCAAAATCCAACGCCTCTTCAAAGGTGAATTTATTATCTTCATAGAAAGATTGGTCATATATATTTAATATTCCCATCAAAAACTAAAATTTTTTCAGTAAAGACAGGAAAGTAAAACGATTTCGGCTTGTGAGGCTCTAAGTTTACTCCTATAGCTGTCTGAAAGTTCACCCAGATAGGTGCATTAAGAGGTTTTAACTTATCAGCTATCTGTGACTTAATCTCCCCACCATTTCCATACCAGTTATTAGATTTTGTTGAATAGTTTATCCCTCGACTCATAATTTCTTCGATTGAAACATGATGATCATGATCTTCAGGCAATATTGCATGATATAGAAACATAGTCATTTGTGTACCTGCTTTCTATTCTTTATTTCTAGGAACATGCGGAAAGTGGGAACTGTTTTTCGGATTATCTAAATTTTCGAAGACCCTGTGACTTCCTGTCGGTGTGTCAGTTGTGCTTATATTCCCGTCAAATTCCTTATAATATATCGTTATTTTATTTGGATTTGGATTATTAGGATTGGGCCAATTTGTATAAGCTTTATCTGGATTGGTCATGGTTTCCCTTCTCAATTCTTTTACATCAACATCCTGACCATACTGGGATCTATTCTTTGTGGAAGGTTTACTAGGATCGTACATATGTTTTTTCGCATGCTCATTTACAAAATTATTTGGATCGCTCCCAAGCGACTACGGGATTTTTCAAGCTACTGCATTTACCAAAAGGCATGATGTTTACATTGGGGACAAAATCCATGATGTTCATTTGGGGCTTCCCTTTTACAAAAACACCATGACTGAATGGCATTTTTAACCGACTTACCTTACTGCCGTTGCTACATGATAGAATGGCACCAACAACCACGTAACTCTTTCGTTCCGCATTCGACTTCTGGACGGTGACATCTTCAATATTGGGCATGCAGTCTCCTCCTCTCAGGCAGATTCCTATACAGATGGAAGATGCTTGTGTTGAAAGATGATGACTGATATCCAATCTATATAAATAAAGGGAATAATGCCCATATATTGAGATATCGGATGTGTAGTGGTGACAAACAATAGATAGAAAGTCTCGAATGTACCGTACATCTATAGGTGCTTGGATAGAAATATTAGATGGAACAGAGAAAAGACGACCCTATTCCCCAAAATTTGAGGACAGGGTCGTCTTTTGTATCAGTTACCCAAAACTTAGCGAGTAACAAAATTTTGCGTGAAATACGGGCGGCCGTCTTTCATAACGATACCGACACCGAGCTGCTTGAATTTTGGAGAGAGCAAGTTTTGACGATGACCTGCGGAGTTCATCCAGCTTATGTGGGCTTCGACCCCGTCTAGCTGTCCGTAGGCAATATTTTCACCAGCTGAGCTGTAACGAATGCCGGCTTTCTTCAAACGATCAAACGGACTACCCGTAGATGGGGAGGTATGGTTGAAAAAGTTATGCTGGGCCATGTCTTGGCTGTGGGCTCTGGCCACTGCTGCAACTTGTTCATCCCAAGTGACAACCGACAGCTTGGCACGTTGCCTTGCGACGTTGAGCAAGTCCAAATTTTGTTTCTCGTATGCAAGCGCTGCTTGCTTTATTTGTACGTCTGCCAGTTTCGGCAGTTCAGGTAACTTTGTATAGGAAATGGGATACATCAAGCCAATCGCAATGGTGGCAAAATGCTCAGGAGTAGAGATGCGCACTCCTGCGACCTTATTTCCACCCAGCTGATCGATAGAGAAGGTGATCGCCTGATTGTTTTGGATATAGGTCGGGTGAGCAAGGGTATTTTTTTGGATACGCAGACTCGGGATGATCGTCAGCGTTTCTTGCGGTGCACCCCAGCTATTTTGTAGGTCTTTAGTAGTAGATCCAATCGTGACACCATTCAGATTCAGCTTGGCGCCATTGGTAAACAATGTTACGACTTTGCCGTTTTGCATGCCGACTTGAATGTAGTTGTTCAAATCCTGATTGTAAATCCACCATTCCACACCCGTATGACTAGGATCAATGCGAGCAGGCTTGCCTAATGTTTGTTCTACCTGCGCTGTGCTCATTCCTAGTTGAAGGTTATAGACATTATTCGTTTTAACGGCTGTTGCTTGAGGGGCAGCCGTTGCAGCTGAAACAGGAAGGACAGGGGCAACGTGGCCGAGCAGAGCCAGCGAAAGGCTCATGGCGAGGATGCTGGTTACTTTGTGTTTACGCATGTATCTTCCTCCTCGGTTGGGATAGAATCTGCCTTGTTGGTAATGGTATCGGCAGGAAGCTTCTACAAAAATAGGGACCAAGGAAGCAAAAATAAAAACCCCCGCAATGGAGCGGAGGTTATGGTCGACGATCCCGGATGACATACGTTTTGGCGATCAGATCATGCCAGCCTTGCTTACGTGGGTGCCATGCAACCCATAGATAGCCCAGTCCGAATACGAGCGAAGCGAGGAATTTGCCGATGACTTCTCGTAATAATACTTGTCCGCCTGTCAGATTGCCTCGCGTCTGCTTGGCACTGATGACACGGATGCCTGTGATCAGCTTTCCCAAGGTTTGTCCGGTCCACCAGGTCAGCATGATCATATAGAGGAGATCAAACAAAATCTCCAACAAATCTATGAACGGAAAAGAGGCGTAAGGAACCGCAAAAACACGACGCAACGGATTGAAAATGAGGTAGCTAACCCCAATCAAGAACATCGAATCAAGGAGCGAGGCCACCACACGAATCCAGAAGCCAGCATACAAATGTTGTGGATGGGCTTCTGAATATGGCTCAAAGGAATCAGGCTCACGTGCTTTTTCTTCGTCGGGAAGCTGGTTCATGATAACCACTCCTTTCCGTAATAACAGGCTAAGGCATGAATTGATACAGGAGGCGAGGGGAGCTTTGGCGGTCCCATATTCGATTGAGACCAAGCGGATCAGGATTCGACCAGTACTGCTTCATACTGAATAACAGCTTGCTGATGGAGAGCTGGTCTGCATAGCGGATGACCATGGCTTCTTTTTCTCCAGACAAAGAAAGCGCGTAGCGTGTCGCTTCCTCCAAGTCACCGAATTCATCGATGAGTCCCAGGCGTTTTGCTTGCTCACCGGAATAAACGCGGCCGTCAGCGATTTCCAGTACGCGTTGACGGGAGAGGTTGCGGCCCTTGACGATGACGTCGACGAAATTGTTGTAGCTTTCGTTGACGAGTGTTTGGAAAATTTGCCGTTCTGGGTCCGTCAGCGGCCGGGATGGACTGCCGATGTCTTTGAAGCGTCCGCTTTTGATTGCGTATTGATGCACACCAAGCTTGTTCGCGGCTTCACTATAGTTAAACAGATTGAAAATCACGCCGAGACTGCCGGTCAGTGTGTTGGGATTGGCAAAAATCGCATCGCCTGTCGTGGCCAAGTAATAGCCGCCAGAGGCTGCCGTGGAACCCATGCTGACGACGATGGGAAGATTGCGGACCTGCTTGAGCCGCAACAAGCGTCTGTGTAATTCATCGGTAGCGACGACTTCTCCACCTGGACTATCAATGCGAAGGACCACGCCTTTCACCAGATCATCCTCTTCAATTCGGCGCAGCTGTTCAGTTAATAGCTCTGTCATCGAAGGTACCCCAGCACTATTCTGTTGCCCCGAAATAACGCCGTTCACAAACAGCTGCACAATTTTGCTGTTGCCATAGCCCGATACCACATTTTCTTCCCAAGCGAACCCCGGATGGTCGACGAGATCTGTATAAGTCCCGTAAATCCCTTCCACCAAAAGACCTAATAGAAAAACGGCCAGTACAATTACAAGAGCGATCCATTTTTTTCGATGCATGAAAACCACCTCACACTTAGAATGAGCCGCCGGGAGCATAGTTACGCATGCGACAAGCACTGGAAAAAATGGGATGGAGCTAATCGTACATAAGGCTGGCTTCCAACAACTGAACAGTAAATTCATGCAATTTTTAGACTATTGCGGTAAAATAGAGAGCAAGAATCACAATCAAGCTTGTTTTATCGCAATAGGGGGACAGACAAATGATTATACAGGTGTCGAATTTGACGAAGAACTACGGCGATCTGAAAGTATTAAAGGGCATTACGACTCAGGTAGCAGAAAAGGAAGTAGTCTGTGTCATTGGACCGTCAGGCTCGGGCAAAAGCACGTTTCTACGTTGCTTGAATCAGTTGGAGGACATGAGCAACGGAAAGATTGTCATCAACGGCCATGATTTGTCAGACCCCAAAACCGATATCAATAAAGTGAGAGAAGAGGTCGGGATGGTTTTTCAGCGCTTTAATCTCTTTCCGCATAAAACGGTGCTGGAAAACGTCATGCTGGCCCCTGTAAAAGTAAAGAAGATGTCTCAGGAAGAAGCCCGCAAGCAAGGGTTGGCTCTTTTGCAGAAGGTAGGGCTTCAGGACAAGGCCGATGTGTATCCCGAGCGGCTTTCTGGGGGGCAGATGCAACGAGTGGCAATCGCAAGGGCGCTCGCCATGAATCCAAAGGTGATGCTGTTTGATGAGCCGACATCCGCCCTGGACCCAGAACTGGTGGGAGAGGTGCTTGCCGTCATCAAAAATTTAGCCAAAGAAGGCATGACAATGGTGATTGTGACGCACGAAATGAATTTTGCCAAGGAAGTGGGCGACCGAATCATTTTTATGGATCAAGGTATCATCATGGCAGAAGGTCATCCCAGTGAGGTATTTGGCAATAACGTCAACGATCGCTTGCGTTCGTTCTTGGGCAAGGTATTGGCGTAAAAAAGAAGGGCACCAGTTGCTTCGTTTCGTATCATGAAAAACGAGGCACTGGTGCCGTATTATTTTGCAGCATCCAACAATTGACTAACCGTGACAAATCGATAGCCCTGCGAACGCAAATCCGTGATGAGCTCCCGGAGTGCAGCGACTGTTTGCCGTTGGTTTAAGCCCCCATCATGGAACAGGATGATATCGCCGGAGGAGACATTACTCTTGACGCTTTTGGCAATGACGTTAGCCGTGCGTGCCAAAGACCAATCACGAGGATCAATCGACCAGTGAATGATGTCGTAGCCACTGGATTGAACCGCATTCATGACGTCATGTGTCAGGATGCCGTAGGGAGGACGGTAGTATTGCGCCAAAATGCCGGTCGTCTTCAAAATGGAGCGTTCTGCATGCTTGATTTCTTCGTACACTTCATGCTCGGTCAGCTTGTTCAGATCAAAATGGTGGTAGCCGTGGTTGCCGATTTCATGCCCAGCCTTGTAAATCCACTGCATGACCTTTGGATGCTTGTCCACTTGGGAGCCAAGGACAAAAAACGTAGCGCGAACGTTGTACTGATGCAGCACCTCAAGAATTTTGGGCGTATAGATAGCATCTGGCCCATCATCAAAAGTGAGAGCGACGACCTTTTTCTCTGTGTCGATTCTGTGGATCGGCTCATATGAAGGCAGTGTTTGCTGGGCAAAAGCAGGTAGGGTGCCGTAGCCAAGAAGGCAGGCGAGTAGCAAGGCGTACCGTATGCATTTGCGCATGAACAATCGCCTCCTTCTTCTGGGATGTGATTAGGTTCACCTCCTGCCAGGGAAAACATGCTACCAAAAGAAAACAGCGGTCAGAGTAGGTGGCGATTATGTTAAAATGGAAGAACCGTACATAGGAGAGGAGAGAGTTTGGTGGAACTCCGCGGTATTTTGCAAGGACTAACACACGAGTACCATGGAGGGGACAAGCCGGTAGACTACTATTTGAATATCGGTGACGATCGCCTTCCGCTTAACGAATGGCTGGGCAGTGAATTGACGATTTCGTTTTTAGGCGAAAAAAACTGCATTGCCTGTGGCCGCAAAACAAACAAGACGTTTAACAGCGGGTATTGCTATCCCTGTTTTACCAAACTGCCGGAAAATGACCTGTGCATCGTCAAGCCGCATGAATGTCATTTTGACTTGGGGACTTGCCGGGACGAGAGCTTTGGCGAGAGATATTGCATGATTCCTCATTTTGTCTATCTGGCAGTGTCGAGTGATATAAAGGTAGGATTGACTCGCAAGCATAATGAATTGAGACGCTGGGTAGATCAAGGCGCAATTCGCGCGATTCCGATTGCGGAGGTTCCGACTCGTCGAATGGCTGGGGAGCTTGAATTTCACTTGAGTCAGTTTTTGCCGGACAAGACCAACTGGCGCAAAATGCTCAAGGGAGATGTGAAGGAAATCGACTTGCTCGCCATGCGGGACGAAGTGTACGGTCATTTTCCTGAACAGTTTAAAGCATTCCAATATCGCGAAGACGAATGGGTAGACATTGCTTATCCGATCTTGGAGTCACTGGATAAAATTAATTCCAAAACGCTCGATAAAGAAGAACAGCTCGGCGGACGATTGATCGGTGTGAAAGCACAGTATTTGATTTTTGAAAATGGAGTATTTCAGGTGAGAAAGCACGCTGGATACCAAGTCGAGATTAAAGCTAAAACGTCTGCATAATGACCTGCAAACTCCTCACACTAGGACAAGTGAAGGAGGATGGCAGATGGATGAGAACATTGAGTACACCATGCCTTTAACCGGGACACTGGCTGAGGCTGTGGAAGACCAGAATGCCAAGCAACTAGGGGTGCCCTTCTCGCCGCTTTCGCAAATGTGGCAGGTAAATCCGGATGCTCGGACGAATGAAGAAGAGACTGTGAAAAGCAGGCACAATGAAAGCAACTTGCCGCAATAGCAGCACGTATGAACGACAGCCAGAAGACAGTCATGGCTGTCTTTTTTGTTTAGCACGGTGAATACGTGAGGAGGCAGAGGTATGCAAGTCTGGTTGCATTCTTTTTGGGTAGCGATGGTGCTAATCGGTTGCATGTGGGGGATGTACGAAATCGGGGCAAAGCAGATTGGTAATATGAATACGAAAAAAGCAGCACTTGAAACGCCGGTTACTTCCACACAAGCGAGTCAGAAGTTGGTGGACCGTGACGCTGTTGTTGAAGCGTTTGATTGGACAGACGACAAGGGTGTAGGCCTCGAGTATAACGAAGCTGAGCTGTTACAAATGCAAAAAGATCCGGACAACCATAACTACAAAAAAATTCTCCGCCGTTTTGTGCAGAGTGAGTTGAAAACGGAAATCGAGAGCTTTCAAACGATAGGCAGTCAATTAAATCCCAGAAGAATTCTTGTAGCGACGACAGACGGCATGCTGTACGAGGTGACGATGAAAAAAAGGAGTAATCATCGGCAAATGTGGACGGTAGAAGGGTACAACATGACGGCTGGATATAGAACGGATGTGGAGCAAGAGCAAGACCTGCCGGAAGATATGTATCCAACCTATCGTGTGATGGAGCTAGCCGAAGCAGATTTGCAAATCCAAGCGTGGGCGAAGCAGCTTATTCAAAACAGTCAGGGTCATACATTTAACACCGCTCTAAACGGCAAAACCTATCTCTTGATCAAAACATCGCAGAGTGAAACAGATTCGGTGGAGATTGAGAGAATTAGAATCTGGGTGGAAGAAATGCTCGTCTATTATCAAACATATGAATTTGGAGAAGGGGCAGATCGTTCCATACTTAATAACTACTTGCTGATTGAAGTACCGGAAACTGCAGAATCTGGTGTGACGTTTTACAATACGGTAACCGTTGTCCGCTAGGTCTACTTCTTTTACAATGAAAGAAACGACGACATAAACCAAAAGTGAGGAAATACATATGACGATGAAAGCTTACCTATACAACAAGTGTGATACATGCCGCAAAGCAAAAAAATGGCTCACGGATCAAAATATTGGCTTCGAAGAAATTCCGATTGTCGATGCACCGCCGTCCAAAGAAGAGCTGCGCCAAATTTGGCAGACAAGTGGCCTCGATTTGCGCAAGTTTTTCAATGTGAGTGGTGTCCAATACCGCGAGCTGGGCTTGAAGGACAAGCTGCCTACGATGTCCGAGGATGAAATGCTTGAGTTGTTGGCTTCCAATGGCAAGCTGATCAAACGGCCTCTTATCGCAAGTGATCGTACCGTAACTCTTGGTTTTAAAGAAGAAGAACTGGAGAAGGCTTGGGGAGGGAAGGCATGATGCGCCAACCATCCAAGAGACTGAACCATCTTTCCGCCGATATTTTTTCAGAGATGGAGGCTCGCAAAAGGGAAGTTGCCAAAACAAAAACGGTATACGACTTGAGCATCGGCAGTCCTGATCAGCAGCCTGACGAGAAGCTTCTGCAAACGTTAATCCATGCCATCCAGCAACCAAGCGCTTTTCGCTACCCATTGAGCGATGGAACGGCGGCCTTCCGAGAAGAGGTCGCCCGCTGGTATCAATATCGTTTTGGAGTGGAGCTGGCGCCAGATGGGGAGGTTCATTCCTTGATGGGGTCACAGGATGGTTTGGCTCACTTTGCTTTGGCATGGACCGATCCTGGAGATATCGTACTTGTACCCGATCCTGGGTATCCGATCTACGAAGGCAGTGTTTATTTGGCGGGAGCGGTACCTTACCGGATGCCTCTGCGGGCAGAAAATGAATTTTTGCCAAAGCTGACAGACATTCCAGAGGAGATTGCGTCTCGTGCAACGTTTATGATTCTGAACTATCCGAATAATCCGGTTTCCGCGGTCGCTACCCTTGCCTTTTTTGAAGAGGTTGTGGCTTTTGCCAAGCGTTTTGACATTATCGTGGTTCATGATTTGGCCTATTCGGAAATGGTGTTTGACGGCTATCAAGCGCCGAGCTTTTTGCAAGTGCCAGGGGCGAAGGAAGTGGGAATTGAATTTAATTCGTTCTCCAAGAGCTTCAACATGGCAGGCTGCCGGATCGCTTACGTTGTAGGGAACGCAGACATCATTAAGCCGCTTGCGATTGTAAAATCGAATATCGATTACGGCGTCTTTTTGCCTGTGCAGCAAATGGCCATTGAGGCTTTGCGAAATGATCGGGAATCGGGTAGGACAAATACAGTCGCCTCCGTTTACCAGGAACGACGTGATGTGCTGCTGGGGGCATTGGCAAAGGCGGGATGGAGCATTCCATCTCCAAAGGCGACTATGTTCGTCTGGGCAGCTGTACCGGACGGCTGGACGTCACGAGAGTTTGCCTTCGCATTACTGGAGAAAGCCGGTGTCGTGGTCGTTCCGGGAAGTGCCTTCGGCGAAGAAGGAGAAGGGTATGTACGAATTGCTCTCGTCCAACCTCCTGATATTCTGTTAGAGGCGGTGGCTGCCATCGATCAATCTGGGATTCTCCGCATGAACACAAGTGTGTAACAGTTGAAGTCAAAAAAGAGGGGATGAGCTTTCATGCGTTTGCGCGAAGAAATGCCTGACTTTTCCGGGATTACGGAGTGGATCAACGGGCAAACAACCAAAGCTGATTTGGCTGGAAGTCCTGTTTTGGTGCATATCTGGTCCGTCAGTTGTTACATGTGCAAGGAATCGATGCCAAGCATAAATGAATGGCGAGACCAATACGCTGCTAACGGTTTGAAGGTCATAGGAATTCATACGCCTCATTCGGAAAAAGATACTGATATCGAGCTGATCAAAAAAGCGATTGCAGAACAACATTTGACACACCCTATTGCAATCGATAATGATAGAAAGACAGTCGATGCATTCCAGAATGAATACGTCCCCGCTTTTTATTTGTTTGACGAGGCTCTTCAGTTACGTCATTTTCAGGCAGGAGAGAAGGGTCTCCAACTGGTAAAAAAACGCTTGTTCAGAATTTTGGGGATCGAAGAGGAATCCTAGAATGTTCGTCTAATTATGTATGTGTAATGGATTGTACCCGATAGGAGGATATGTAAACGATGGAATTCCCGAAAAATCTACGTTACAGTGAAGAGCATGAGTGGGTGCGAGTAGAAGGAAACAAGGCGTACATCGGAATCACTTCTTTTGCTCAATCAGAGCTGGGTGACATCGTGTTTGTCGAATTGCCTGAAGTAGGCGCGACAATCCAACAGGATGAGCCGTTTGGCAGCGTGGAATCGGTAAAAACCGTTTCTGAACTGTACGCTCCTGTAACTGGTAAAGTAGTAGAAGTAAATGGCGAACTGGAAGATGCACCTGAACTGGTTAACTCTTCGCCATACGAGCAAGCATGGATGATCGTCGTCGAATTGTCTGATACAGCTGAGCTGGACAAGCTGATGGATGCAGACAAATACGAAGCGATGGTAAAAGAATAGGAAACAAAAAAGCCGGGGCTTTTGTGCTCCGGCTTTTCTTATTTTTATGGGCGGGCTACTCCAACTTGAATGTTCGTACTGCATCATTAAGCTCTTCTGCCATTTTCGCCAGCATCGTTGCAGCCGAAGAGATTTCCTCCATGGAAGCGGTTTGTTCTTCCGCTGCTGCTGCAACCGTTTGAGAGTTGCCAGCTGATTGCTCTGCGATTTGTGTAATATGTGTAATGGCGGATACAATCGTTTGCATTTGCTGACTGATCTTGCTCATTTCCGTTGTCACTTCATTCATGCGAACGAGCAACCCGGACGTGGAGTCGGTAATTTGTTCAAACGCATTGCCTGTTGAGCGAACGAGAGTCATGCCTTCTCCCAAAATCGAAGCGCCATGATTCATTGCCGCAATTGCTGAGCCTGTGTCCTGCTGAATCACTGTGACGATGTGACTGACCTGCTCGGCGGCGGAGCTGGACTGTTCAGCGAGCTTGCGCACCTCGTCAGCTACAACGGCAAAGCCTCGTCCTTGTTCTCCGGCGCGAGCTGCTTCGATAGCGGCGTTCAGAGCGAGCAGGTTGGTTTGATTGGCGATCGTCGTGATGAGTGAGATCATTTCTCCAATTTCTTGGGAGCGTTGGCCTAGCGTATTGACAATGGTAGAGGTCTTGGCCATTTGGCTATGGATCACATCCATGTGCTCGACCGTTTTGGCTGCCATCTGATTGCCATCTGTGGCTTGGCGGTTCGCTTCTTGTGTAGAGTGATTGACATCCTCAATGCCTTTTTCCATTGCTTCGATGTGTACGGCAATCTCGTTGATGACCTCATAGCCTTGAACAGTTGCATCCACTTGCTGCTCCGTACCGTAGGCAATTTCTTGAACGGATTGAGCGATCTGCTCTGTTGCTTTGCTTGTCTGTTCCGCACTGGCCATCAATTGCTCTGACGTAGCAGCAACCTGTTGAGCGTTGAAGCTGACTTGCCCAAGCGTTTCGCGCAAGGTTGCCGTCATGGAGTTGAAGCGATTTGCCATAACCCCCATCTCATCTGCTGTCTGAATATCCATGGAAGCGGTAAAATCGCCACTGGAGAGGGCATGCGCCAGCTGGTTCGCGCGATCGATTTGTTTGGTCAAGTATTTACTGAAGTAATAAATGACAGCAATCATGATCAACAGACCGATCAGACTCACCGTACAAAGCTCAAAGAACAAGTCATAGAGTGGATCAGCAATTTCTTTTTCTGGCATCACGAGAGCGATTGTCCAGTTTGTATCTCCGAGCTCTTGAAAATAAACACGATTGGCGCCATTTTCATCGGTAAACGTCTTCATCCCTGATTTCTCTTCCAGAAGAGAAGGACCGATTGCTGCCAAGGAAGCATTCTCGTCAGATTGAACGGAATGATTCATCAGTTTGTCCGCTTGAGGATGAGCGAGGTATCTCCCTTTTTGATCCACCAAAAAGGCCCAGCCTGTTTCGCCTACTTTTGTACTGGAGACGAGCTTTTCCACGTCAGTGAGTGTAATATCGTCTGTGGCCACACCCAGAAGCTTTTTATCCGGAGTGTAAAAAGGGGCGACTACCGTCACCATGGAGACCTTGGAAACCTCGTCAAAGTACGGCTCGGAATAATCGGTTTCCTTCTTGGTTGAAATACCGACCTTGTACCAGTCTTGATTGGGATAGTTGTAAGAATCGCTGCTGTATTCACCTGTAATGTTAACCTTGCCGTCGTTCTTAGCCCCGTAGGTAGCAACGAGTTTCTTGTTTGGGTCAAAAGCGTAAGGTTCCATGAAAATTCCCATTCCAACCGTCGTATCATTAATGAGAACGGTTTTGGACAGCAGGGAATCTAACTGCTCCAGCGAATTTGTAATAGGACCCATTTCAATAAAGCGAGCCATACTCAACGTTACTTTGCTATGGGCTTCCAGTTGCTTTTCCACATTACTGGCGACCATATCTAGTTGATAGTTCATTTTGTCTTCAATTTCCCGATTCAGTTGGTCGACAGAGAACCAGAAACCGATGCCCACGACGAGCAAAAGAGTCAAGATAATGACAGGCAGAGTAATGGTTAGTGTTCGAGCACGAAGACTTTTAAAACGAAGCATGAAACCGCTCTCCTTTTTGAATTTTTGCTAAAATGATTATTATTCCTTATTATCGGATAGATTCAGACTACCTTTTATGATGGATTTAGGCAAATGAGGTAAAGTATTCATACTAGTCAGAAAATGTTGCAGGAATCTAAACAAATCGAGTAAAATGGATAAACCAAATCTTACTTCGATTCCTTTATTGGTAGCATTTGCGGGTGGAGAGTTAGTGGGCATATACGCTACAATGCGGATACAGACAAAGTTTCGACCAAAAAACGGACATGGACGTTTCATTTGGCGAATAGGGAGGGAGACTATATGAGTTTTTGTTGTGGTGCTGGAATGGTAGGTTCCGTAGGCTCAGTCCGTCATTATAAAACGCTTGTACACAATGTCCCGATCATGTTTTGTCCTGTATGTGACAGAATTGAGGTTCATCCTGGTATTGAGGGAGAATACGAAATTTTAGTAGAATATGCTCAGGGAGATCAGGCTCCAGAAGTGGATTTTGCTGACTTTGTGAGTGTTGACAATACATCCGAGTTGTTTGAGAATTGTACCATGACGGATGAAGCAGCCAGCTTCGCCGAAGTGTTAAAGCAGCAGATTGATATATCACTTGATCTGCTCGGGATCGCCAAGGAGTTACAGGATGACGATTGGCGGGAAGCATTGATGATTCGTTTAAGACGGTTAAGCGAGCGATTGAAGCAGTACAATAAAAGAAAAGCTAATGTCGCACAAGAGCGCATGACCTGAGTTGACGTGGGAGGCAGTGTGAATGTTTCATTTGAAAGCCGTTCACCACATCGCATTGAATTGTAGTGATGTTGTGAAGGTAGCTCGTTTTTTTAAGGACATTTTGGAAGTCCCTATCCCGGAAGAGAATATGACGGAAGGAGCACCTGTCTACTTTCAAATTGGCACATACACACGGATCGGTCTTCATCCTCATGGCGGGGAAGCTGGGAAAGGCGGCGTAGGGCAAGTCGATCATCTCGCCTTCTCTGTGCAGAGCCGTGCTGAGCTGGACTATCTGGTTGATAAGCTGGAGGCAGAGAATATTTGCTATCGTGGCCCAATTACACAGCCTACCAGCTATAATTTGTATTTTGAGACACCTGATGGTCACCACCTTGAGGTGCGACTCGATAAAGACGAGTTCGATGAGTAGTGTTTCCGAAAAGCATCTGCGTAAAGCGGATGCTTTTTGTTTTTGCCATCTTACTGCTGTGGTGCGGGACGAACACACAAAACCTGATGAGAAGAAAAAGCACAGGGCTCGTAGACCTTGACAACGCCTACCCAGTCGGAACTTAAAAAAGGGAACCCGGTTGTCGAACACTTCTTCCCTGAGAAACGTCCGCCCGTAGGGTGGCTTTGGCTCGACGGTTCCCTTTTTTATGTGGAGACGAGCAGTCAATCCTCCTTGCGGGCGTGTCAGAGTCGAAGAGAACTGTGCTTTTTCTTCTCCTCCACTATGTTGGCTCAAACGGCCTTTCTAACGATGTCGAGAAAAAGATGCTCCCCCTGACAACAGCCGACAGTGACTCTCATTCCTCGCCAAAGGATTCGACTTCACAGGCCACGAACCCAATTGGGAAGAGAGGGGTGGCGTGCAGATGATCGGAATGGGCAGACTGCTTTTTGAACTGGGCGAGCGACTGCAAGGAAAAGCACACTTGCGATTCATAACGGCAGGATGGGAGCGCAGGATCGGAATTGTAGTGGATGATTCACCGTCACAGTGGCAATTGACGATAGCAAAAGGCGTTGCATCCTGGGATGTATGGACAGAAGAGCAGCCTGCCGATCTGATCATCAGAGGAGGGGAGAAACAAATGCACATGCTCTTTGGTGGCGATGAGCTCGTCTATGTTTTAGCCAAAGAAAAGGTGCAAATAGCAGGGACATTGCGCGATCAATTGAAGCTCGATGCCATTTTGCGACTAACCTGTCGGTGAACTGTCCAATGGGGCGGTGTGATATAATAGGAAGAAACGGTTTTGGAGGAGGCGCTTTGATGTCTACTGTTATGTCGTTGCAACAGACGGTTGCTGCACGTAAAGATGCTATTGCCGAAACATTCCGTCATCTGCATGAGAATCCGGAGATAAGCTGGAAGGAAGTAGAAACGACTCGTTATTTGGCGGAGCGCATGCGTGCCTTGGGACTGCGTGTTACGACTTTTGACGATTGTACAGGATTAGTGGCTGAATGGGGCGAAGGAAAGCCAGTTGTCGGCTTGCGCACAGATATCGATGCTCTCTGGCAAGAAGTGAACGGTGAGTGGCGCGCGAATCATTCCTGTGGTCATGACGCCCACATGACATTGATCGTGGAAACGGTAGAAGCATTGGTTGCCGCTGGATATCAACCGCCGGGAACGTTAAAAATTTTGTTCCAACCAGCAGAAGAAAAAGGAACGGGAGCATTGAAGCTAGTGGAGAAGGGTGTCGTCGATGACATCGATTATTTGTACGGTGTTCATTTAAGACCGATTCAGGAGATGGCAAATGGCACGGCAGGACCCGCCATCTACAACGGAGCAGCTATGTTCCTTTATGGAGAAATAACAGGAGTAGCGGCGCACGGTGCGAGACCACATCTCGGGATCAATGCGATTGAAGTAGCGGGAGCGATTATTTCGGGTCTCGGGCAAGTACATATCAACCCGATGGTGCCAGCCACTGTCAAAATGACTATGCTGCAGGCCGGGGGAGAGAGCTACAACATTATTCCGGACAAGGCGCGTTTTGCTCTTGATCTACGAGCGCAGACGAATGAGGCGATGGAGACCCTCGAGAATCGCGTTCGTCAAATGATTAACGGAGTCGCGGAGTCTTTCCAGGCACGCATAGAGGTAGAGTCCGGTTCTCGCATGGTAGCGGCAGAGGTCGATGAGAAAGCGAAGGCATTTATGGAGCAGGCGATCGTAGATGTGCTCGGTCAAGAGAATTTGCGAGCGGCGCCTGTCAGTCCGGGAGCGGAAGATTTCCACTACTATACGGTGGAGCGCCCTCATATCAAGGCGACGATGCTGGCTCTTGGATGCGATTTGGTACCGGGGCTGCATCATCCGCAGATGCATTTTGACCGCTCTGCATTGGAAAAAGGTGTGGCGATTTTGTGTCAGACAGTCGTAAAAACGTTTGAAAATACGTAAATCTTTATGCCTTGTGAGAGCAACACTAAGGGAGTAAACTCTTGGTGTTGCTCTTTTTGTGGGGAAAATGTCTCTGCGTACTCCACGAATAGTCGATAGACTGATTGGTTTGTGGACAAAATACTGCTGTTGGGGAATAATACGCATGAGGAGGGTTATTCACACATTCTCCATAAGAGATTATAAAATTATGTAGCTTATTTAGCTAAATGTGATATACTAATTACAAATCGAGCGACAATTAGAAAGTCACAATAAATGATACACATTTTGGGAAGGAGATCGTTCACACATGGAAACCAATACGGTTCAAAAGCTTACTGACATTCTTGGAGCTACGAAAGTGTATCATAACTTGCCTGTAGCTAATCTTGTTGAGATGGCAGTGAAGCGTGGCGAAGGGATTTTGACCGACAAGGGGGCGCTCAATGCGCTAACAGGGAAGTTTACCGGCCGTTCGCCAAAGGACAAATTTGTGGTGGACGAAGCTTCCGTACACGATAAAATCAACTGGGGTCCGGTTAACCAACCAATCAGTACTGAAAAATTCCAAGCACTTCAACAAGACGTGCTCCAATACTTACAATCAAAAGATGAACTGTTTGTCTTCGATGGCTTTGCGGGTGCAGATACAACCTATCGCCTGCCAATCCGCGTAGTGAACGAATTCGCTTGGCATAACCTGTTTGCACGTCAGTTGTTCATCCGTCCGTCTGAAGAAGAACTGGCTGCGCACGAATCAGAATTTACGGTGATCTATGCGCCTAATTTCAAGGCCAATCCTGCGGTGCACGGAACGAACTCCGAGACCTTCATCGTATTGAGCTTTGAGCAAAAGACAGTGTTGATCGGTGGCACCGAGTATGCTGGCGAAATGAAAAAGTCGATCTTCAGCGTAATGAACATGCTGCTTCCAGAGCGCAACGTACTCTCCATGCACTGCTCTGCGAACGTAGGCAAAGAAGGAGACGTTGCCCTGTTCTTCGGATTGTCCGGTACAGGAAAAACAACGCTGTCAGCTGACCCGGACCGTTTCTTGATCGGTGACGATGAGCACGGCTGGTCTGACAATGGCGTTTTCAATATCGAAGGCGGATGCTATGCAAAATGCGTCAAGCTGTCTGAAGAAGGCGAACCGCAAATCTGGAAAGCAATCCAGTTCGGTACCGTACTTGAAAATGTAGACGTAAATGAAGCGACTCGTGTAGCAGACTACGACAGCACCAAATATACAGAGAATACACGCGCTGCGTACCCAGTAGAAGCAATTCCGGGTGCTGTGATTCCAGGCGTGGGCGGGCAACCAAATGTCATCGTCTTTTTGACAGCCGATTCGTTCGGTGTATTGCCGCCAATCTCCAAGCTGAATAAAGAGCAAGCGATGTACCACTTCCTGTCTGGCTACACCAGCAAAATGGCAGGTACAGAGCGTGGCGTAACTGCTCCGCAAACAGAGTTTTCTACTTGCTTCGGTTCTCCATTCTTGCCACTGCATCCAGTAGTATATGCAGAAATGCTCGGTAAGAAGATTGACGAGCGCAAGGTTCAAGTATACCTGGTGAACACTGGTTGGACTGGTGGCCCGGTAGGTGTTGGGCAACGTATGAAGCTGTCCTACACACGTGCGATGGTAACAGCAGCATTGAACGGTGAGCTGGAAAAAGTAGACTATGTAGCTGATGAGATTTTCGGGGTACAAGTGCCGACTGCTTGCCCGAACGTTCCTGCTGAAGTTCTGCAACCACGCAATACATGGGCAAACAAGGAAGAATACGACAAGCAAGCGGCTGATCTGGCTGCACGCTTCATTGAGAATTTCGAGAAGAAATTCCCGAATGCAACAGATATCGCGAATGCGGGTCCAAAAGTAAAGTAATCGAACAGGAAAGAAACGGGTAGACGATAAGGTCTATCCGTTTTTTCTTCGTGAAAACAGAAAAAACCGTCAACGTATGACCGACGGTTTTGAGCTTATCCGTTACTTGTTGCCATCGAATACTTTCGAAGTATGGATTGGTACAACTTTTCCATTTGACTGACGGAATAGAGTCAGGTAAGCTTCCGAAGGGAACCCTTCAAAAATAGAGTGATAGCGATACATAAGTTTCTTGTTACTCTTTTTCAAAATGATCCTTCCATTTCGAGTTATCCATTGGTGTTTTTTACAAAAAGCACCTGCAATTTGGACGGAAATGTATGTCCAAAAGTTACAAAGGGAAAAATGCTGCGGAGGCAAGAATATTTAGGAAGGGATTCATGCGCAAAATCGGACTTTCTAAATATAATGATATAAAAAATACAGATATGTTTCATTCCTTGATTTATAATTATTCTTATTATAAGATAGTTATTGAGAATGGATTGAGAATTTACCAACTCACTTTTGACGTGTATGGAGGGAATTCAGATGACAGCAGTACCGCATTTGCAAATAAAAAACCTTCGCGCCAAGATCGAGGACAAAGAGATCCTCAAAGGCCTGAATTTGGAGATCAAGGGCGGCGAAGTGCACGCGATCATGGGACCAAATGGTACCGGTAAATCGACATTGGCATCCACGCTGATGGGTCACCCAAAATATGAGGTAACCGATGGCGAAGTGCTGATCAATGACGAAGACTTGTTGGAAATGGCAGTAGACGAGCGCGCACGTGCAGGTCTGTTCCTGGCGATGCAATACCCGTCCGAAATCAGCGGTGTAACCAACTCTGACTTCCTGCGTTCCGCAATCAACGCGCGCCGTGGCGAAGGAAACGAAATCTCCCTGATGAAATTCATCCGTGAGATGGACAAAAAGATGAACACGCTGGAAATGGATGAATCTTTCTCCCACCGTTACCTGAACGAAGGCTTCTCTGGCGGTGAGAAAAAGCGTAACGAGATTCTGCAAATGATGCTCTTGGAGCCAAGCATCTGTATTTTGGATGAAATCGACTCCGGTTTGGACATCGACGCATTGAAAATCGTTGCAGCTGGTGTAAACGAAATGCGCTCCGCAGACCGCGGATTCTTGATTATTACGCACTACCAGCGTTTGCTGAACTATGTAAAGCCTGACTTCGTACACGTCATGATGCAAGGTCGTATCGTGAAGTCCGGTGGTCCTGAGCTGGCTGAACGCCTGGAGGCAGAAGGCTACGACTGGATCAAGGAAGAGCTCGGCATCGAGGACGAAACCGTAAACGCCAACGTGTAGGATGAAGGAGGCAGCAGTGAAATGAGTGTGGATGTACAGCTACGCTTCGATTCCGAGGCGATCACCCAGTACTCCAAAGCTAATCAGGAGCCTGCCTGGTTCCTGGAAAAGCGCCTCGCTGGACTGAAGGCGGCGGGAGAGCTGGCGCTCCCTGCCTTGGAGAAAACGAAGATTGATAAATGGAATACCGTTGATTTCGATCCGTTCCAAACCACTGCGAAGGTGGCAGCGGCGAATGAACTCAGCGATTTGGTAAAAGCACAAATCGATGTCGACAGCGTGAAAAACCTGTTGGTACAAAAAAATGCTTCTACCGTTTTTCAAGCAGTATCCGATGAGTTGAAGGCACAAGGCGTGATATTCACGACTTTTGCTGATGCTCTGCAATCACATGGCGATCTCGTGCAAAAATATTTGCTGGACGTTATCGCACTTGATGAGCACAAGCTGACTGCTTTGCATACGGCAGTTGTAAATGGTGGCGTATTCCTCTACGTTCCGAAAAACGTGGAAGTAGATGTTCCCCTGCAAGCTGTGTATGAAATCGCAGGCGACAACGCTCTGTTGGCTCCACATGTATTGATCGTGGCAGAAGCGAACAGTAAAGTAACCTACGTGGACACATATGTATCTGGCGAGGGCAAAAGCATGGTTGCGAACAGCCTAGTTGAAGTATATGTAGGCGCGGGCGCATCTGTGCAAGTAGCTTCTGTACGTTCTTTGTCTGTAGACGTTCACGACTACAGCTTCCGTCGTGCAACGGTTGAGCGCGATGGAAAAATGGAATGGATTTTGGGTGAGATGAACGATGGCAATACCGTTGCCAACAACACCACCATCCTCAAGGGAACTGCTTCGATTGCAGAGACCAAATCCATTTCTGTAGGTACGGGTTCCCAACGCCAAAACCTCACTTCCCAAGTTCAGCATATCGGCACGCACACTGAGTCTGACATGGTGAGCAAGGCTGTTATGACGGATGAAGCAGTGAGTATCTTGAACGGTATCACGAAAATCGAAAAAGGCGCTGAAAAGGCAAACGGCGTACAGGCGGAAAACATCCTGATGCTGAGCGATAAATCTCGCGGTGATGCCAACCCGATCCTGTTGATCGATGAGGATGACGTTAAAGCGGGTCACGCAGCTTCGGTAGGACGTTTTAGTGAAGAGTCTATCTTCTACTTGATGTCTCGTGGTATTTCCCGTCAAGGCGCAGAACGTCTGATCATTCTCGGCTTCCTGGAGCCAGTTGTCGCTGAGATTCCAGTAGAAGAAGTGAAGAACAGACTCCGTCAGGCGCTTGAAAGGAAGTTAGGCTAATGAACGCCAAGGAGCTTCGGAAATATTTTCCCATCCTACACCAGGAAGTAAACGGACATCCGCTCGTTTATTTGGATAATGGTGCAACCTCTCAAAAACCGATTCAGGTTATTGAGGCGATGGATAAATACTACAGGGAGTATAACTCCAACGTGCACCGTGGCGTGCACACCTTGGGTAACATAGCGACAGATGGGTACGAAGGCGCGCGTGAGAAAGTTCGCGCCTTCATCAACGCCCGTGAAGCCGCAGAAATCGTCTTTACGCGTGGTACGACCTCTGCTTGTAATACGGTAGCGTACGGCTATGCTCGCAAGTACCTGGGGCCTGGTGATGAAATCGTGACCACATTGGTGGAGCATCACGCCAATTTCATTCCATGGCAGCAGGCAGCCAAGGCGACCGGAGCGACCTTTAAGTTCATTCCGCTGGCAGAGGACGGTACCGTTACTCTGGAGGCGGTCAAGGAAACGATTACGGACAATACCAAGATCGTTGCCATTCACCATGTTTCCAACGTATTGGGGGATACTACTCTAATCAAGGAAATTGCCCAAATCGCTCATCAGCATGGCGCACTTTTGTTTGTTGATGGAGCGCAGGGTGCTCCACACAAGAAAATCGACGTCCAGGATTTGGATTGCGATTTTTATACGTTTTCAGCCCACAAGATGGCAGGACCGACAGGCGTAGGCGTCCTGTACGGCAAGCGTGAGGTGCTGGAGCGTGTGGAGCCGATGGAGTTCGGCGGAGAAATGATCGACTACGTGGATATGTACGATTCCACGTGGAAGGAGCTCCCTTGGAAGTTTGAAGGAGGAACTCCGATCATCGCAGGTGCTATCGGATTGGGAGCAGCAATCGACTTTTTGGAAGAGATCGGTATGGACAATATCGAGCGTCATGAAAAACATCTCGTCAAGTACGCGATGGAACAAATGCGCGAGATAGAAGGACTGAAGATTTACGGCCCACAGCAGGACCGCAGCTGTTTAATTACATTCAACCTGGATACAGTACATCCGCATGACCTGGCGACGGTGCTGGACAGTTACGGAATCGCAGTTCGTGCCGGGCATCACTGCGCACAACCGCTGATGCGTTGGCTGAATGTGACAGCTACCGCTCGGGCGAGCTTCTATCTGTACAATACAGAAGAAGAAGTAGATGTGCTGATCGCGGGCTTGAAGAAGACGAAGGAGTATTTCGGCAATGTCTTCTCTTGATGATTTATACCGCCGCGTCATTATGGATCACTACCAGAAACCGCGCAACCGCGGCAAGCTGGAGGAATCCGACGGACTCATTGTGAATTTGAATAACCCGACCTGTGGCGACAGCATCTCGCTCTCCTTGAAAGTGGAGGACGGCAAAGTGGTGGACGCGAAGTTCCTCGGCGAAGGCTGCTCGATCAGCATGTCGTCTGCATCCATGATGACAGATGCTGTCAAAGGCAAGCCAGTAGCAGAAGCAATGGAGCTGTCGCAAAAATTCTCCGATATGATGCAAGGCAAAGAAATCGATGATTCGATTGACCTTGGTGATATCGAAGCCTTGTCTGGCGTAGCCAAGTTCCCGGCGCGTATCAAGTGCGCGACACTGGCTTGGAAAGCATTGGAGCAAGGTGTCAAACAGGCGGAGCAGGATTAGTGATGGGTAAGGGAAATGAACACGAAGGAGTGAGCAACGATGGCTGTTAAAGGCCCAGAAATACAGGAATATCAGTACGGCTTTCACGACAAGGACGTTTCTGTATTCCGTACGAAAAAGGGTTTGACCCGCGAGATCGTCGAAGAAATTTCGAAGATCAAGGATGAGCCAGCATGGATGCTGGAATTCCGTCTAAAAGCATTGGACATCTTCAACAGCATGCCGATGCCAAAATGGGGCGGCGATCTGGACGACCTCGATTTTGACAGCATCACCTACTACGTAAAGCCTTCTGAAAAGCAAGGCCGTAGCTGGGATGAGGTGCCGGAAGAAATCAAGGCAACCTTTGACAAGCTGGGTATTCCAGAAGCAGAGCAAAAGTTCCTCGCAGGTGTATCTGCCCAGTATGAATCTGAGGTAGTTTATCACAACATGCAGGAAGACCTGGAAAAACTGGGCGTTCTCTTCTGTGACATGGATTCTGCGGTGAAGCTTCACCCAGAAATCGTGAAAGAATACTTCGCGACAGTGATTCCGCCAGCAGACAACAAGTTTGCTGCGTTGAACTCGGCAGTATGGTCCGGTGGCTCCTTCATTTACGTACCAAAAGGTGTAAAAGTGGAAACTCCGCTGCAAGCATACTTCCGCATCAACTCCGAGAACATGGGTCAATTCGAGCGTACGCTGATCATCGCCGATGAAGATTCCTTCGTTCACTATGTAGAGGGCTGTACAGCTCCAATCTACAGCACGGATTCCTTGCACTCCGCTGTTGTAGAAATCATCGTAAAAGAACGCGCGCGTTGCCGTTACACCACGATCCAAAACTGGTCCAACAACGTATACAACCTCGTTACCAAACGTGCGGTTGCATACGCGGATGCGAACATGGAATGGATTGATGGTAACATCGGTTCCAAGCTGACGATGAAATACCCAGCAGTAATCATGAAAGGACCTCGCGCGAAAGGTACCGTTCTTTCCATTGCAGTAGCAGGAAAAGGACAACACCAAGACGCAGGTGCGAAAATGATTCACTTGGCGCCAGATTGCACATCGACGATCATTTCCAAGTCGATCTCCCGTGATGGCGGAAAAGTAACGTACCGTGGTCTGTCGCAGTTTGGACGCAAGTCGGAAGGCTCCAAGTCCAACATCAAATGCGATACGCTGATTCTGGATAAACTGTCCACGTCTGACACGATCCCGTACAACGAGATCATGAACGACAGCATCACGCTTGAGCATGAGGCGACTGTATCCAAGGTATCCGAGGATCAACTCTTCTACCTGATGAGCCGCGGCTTGTCAGAAGCAGAAGCAACTGAGATGATCGTAATGGGCTTCATCGAGCCATTCACAAAAGAATTGCCGATGGAGTACGCGGTAGAGATGAATCGTCTCATTAAATTCGAGATGGAAGGCTCTATCGGATAAGCGTTTCGATAACGTTACAATACGTGTCTGATTCGTTCAGACACGTATTTTTTGTGCCCTGCTTGATGAAGGAAAACGCAACAGCCCTCTGACGGTAATTCGCCAGAGGGCTGTTTTTATGAGGACTTACTAAATTTCCATAATAAGATCATAAATAACGCCATCGGAATGACCCAAAGTAAAGGAATGGCGTTGAGTGCGTAGCTCGTTTTGAATTTCAACTTGTGATAGTAGTACCAACTGCCCAACGTTGAGGCAAGTAGTACAAGCGGATACGATAGGATCGTATAGAACACCCCTGGTGCTCCAGTATCATATTTATCTTCAGGTAGAAGCACAATGGTAAAAATAACAGAAATGGCCCAAGCCAATAAGAAAATGGCATATATGCTTTGAGTAATAGAAAGGATGAGACAAGCTGTCTTGTTTTTCATAAGTGCCTGATTCCTCCCAAAAAGTGGAATTGCTAACAAACAAGACGAGAGCAGATTGAAAAAGGTAACCATTTTATACGATTCTGTTAGCCCAACTTGCAAAGTATCTTACCAATTAAGTAAATTAGGTTAATACCAATTGTTATGAAAACACCGATTATAATTACTAAAATGGGAAGATAAGAGTTGCTGATTGCGATTTATGGTAGTAGAGGGAGGATGAACCATGAAGGTTTTAATAGTGGAAGATGACAAGACCATTGCAGATGGTTTGCACTATTCGCTTTCCAGTGAGGGCTATGAAGTAGTTCTTTGCGAAGGAAAACAAACTGCACTCGAAACAATCAAACAGCACAGTTTTGATCTATATTTACTCGATCTGACTCTCCCAGATGGTAATGGCTATGAGATTTGCGAATATGTAAAAGAAAATCAGGATGCACCTGTCATCTTCTTGACGGCGTGTGATGATGAAATCAATGTGGTTCGAGGGTTAGATATGGGGGCAGACGACTATATCACAAAGCCGTTTCGTATCAGGGAGCTAATTAGCCGAATGAAGTCATCCCTTAGACATTACCAAAAAGAACCCAACTTGTCTGACAAAGTCAAGATTGGAGATATTGTCGTAAATACAAAACTGGCTAAAGTGTACAAAGGAACCGAGGAAGTGATGCTGACTGCCTTAGAATACCGTTTGCTGTTAGCATTCCTAAATAATAGAGGACAAGTTCTGTCCAGGAATCAGTTGTTGGAGGGCATTTGGGATATAGATGGTAACTTTATCAATGACAATACCCTTTCTGTTTACATTAAACGGCTTCGAGAAAAGTTGGAGGATGATAGCCAGAATCCTAAAGTGATTGAAACCGTACGCGGACTGGGCTATCGAATGAGTGGCAGCCATGCTTAAAAACAAAGAAATACGGAAGTTATGCATGTATAGCATGTTTATTTCTTTCATTGGGATCACTATTCTATGGATGATCGACTGGAAAGCGGGGATTGTCGGAGTTGCAATGGTATTTCTGCTCCTTTCAATTTTTTTCCTGTTTACCCGCAAACGTTATCAGGACATCAGGAAGCTCGCTTATTATTTGGCTTCTGTATATTCAGGCCAACCCACGATGGATATTAGGGATAACGTTGAAGGTGAATTGAGCATTCTGAAAAATGATATTTATAAAGTCACATTAACGTTGTCCGAGCAGTCTACTCTACTGAAAAAGGAAAAACAATACTTGGCAGATACTCTTTCGAACATCTCCCATCAATTAAAAACGCCACTTACCTCTATGTTTGTCATGGCTGATTTGTTAAACAACCCTAGTCTGCCCCCAGACAAGAGGGAGGAATTCTTGGGCAAAATTATCAATCAGTTGAAGCGTATTGAATGGCTCGTGACCTCATTGCTCAAGCTGTCCAAAATCGAAGTGCAAAGTGTTATTTTCAAGAAGGAACTCGTATCTGTCAAGAAAATGATAAACAAGGCAGTAGAACCACTCCTTGTCCCCATGGAATTAAAAAATCAGGAGCTCTCTTTTTCCTGTAAAGAAGACCTTTTCGTGTATGGAGATGAAAACTGGACGGTAGAAGCCATTTTGAACGTAATTAAAAACGGGATTGAGCATACGCCGGTCGGGGGACAGATTGCTATTTCGTGTGAGGAAACACCCTTGTATACACAAATTGTCATTGCCGACAGTGGAGAGGGGATTAGTCCGGAAGATGCCCCACACATTTTTGAACGATTTTATAAAGGGAAGAATGCGGGAGCGGATAGTATTGGAATAGGGCTAGCGATGTCTAAAACAATCTTGCAAAGTCAAAACGCCGATGTGTTTATGGAAAGTCAGATTGGTGCAGGTACAACATTCAGAATCAAATTTTACAAGCAAATCATTTAGATGACAAAATTGTAAGAATGAATGTCACCGAAGAGACATGTTTGGCAGCTATTCTCAACGTAATAACTTATCTGGGAGGATCATGATGGAGATTTTGCGAGTAGAGAACCTGTCAAAGACGTACGGTGATGGCGAAACAGCTGTTACTGCATTGAACGATATCTCATTTTCCGTACAAAAAGGGGAGTTTGTGGCGATTATTGGACCATCTGGTTCAGGTAAGTCTACCCTTTTGCATATTCTGGGGGGCGTTGATACGCCTACATCGGGTAAAGTGATCGTTGACCAGACTGATATGTACGCGATGGATGAAACGGCACTGGCCATCTTCAGGCGCAGACAGATTGGGCTTATCTATCAATTTTACAACCTGATCCCTGTCCTTACTGTGGAGGAAAATATCACCCTGCCATTGCTGTTGGACGGTAGAGAAGTAAATCAAGATATCTTTTCCGGTATCGTAGAGACTCTAGGCCTTCAACAGCGATTAAAGCATCTGCCAAACCAGCTTTCTGGAGGACAGCAGCAGCGTGCGTCTATTGGCCGTGCCTTGATTAGCAGTCCCGCCATTGTATTGGCTGACGAGCCAACAGGGAATTTAGACAGCCAAAATAGTGCTGAGATTGTGAAGCTCTTGAAAAAACTACACAAAGAACGGCATCAAACACTGATCGTTATTACACATGACGAAAACATTGCCTTGCAAGCGGACCGTATTATTGGCATTCAGGACGGCAGGATTTCCAGAGATGAGGTGATCAGGCGATGAATATCGTAAATCAGCTCACTTTACGTTATATGAAGAAGAATAAGAGCCGTACCCTTGTTACAATCATTGGGGTTGTCATTTCTGTCGCAATGCTTACAGCAGTATTTTCGATTAGCAGTTCTTTCATGGAAATGATGCAGAGAAACGCGATTGCCTACTCTGGTAAATGGCAGGCAGCTTTTCTCGATGTTGCAGGAGAAGATGTTGCGGTTATTACAAATGCAGAAGGAATTGAAAGGTACGACATTGAACAGAAACTCGGATTTGCACGACTTTCTAACTCTCCAAGCAGCGTGAAGCCTTATTTGTATATTACTGGACACAGTAAGCATGATGTAATTGGGGTGAGCCTAATTGATGGGCGCTTGCCTCAAAATGAAAATGAACTGGCACTTTCATCACAGTTTCTCCAAACCGCAGGGGTAAGCTGGAAGGTTGGAGATGTAGTCACCTTAGATTTTGGTAAACGTAGCTTGAATATAGATGGTAAGAGCGAGACATTAGACACCGATTATGTCTATCAATCAAAGGAAGTCTTTACGCCTACAAAGACAAGAACATACACAATTACCGGGATTGTTCAAGCGCCAGCTAGAGAGCGGGATGCACTGGCCGCATACCGTGCATTTAGTGGACTCTCCGAGGGTGATTTAGAGGAGGGTTTTCCCTATACGGTAAGTGTTGAATATAAGGATTTTAAAGGTTTAGGAAATAACATTTATGAAACGAGTGACACGATTGCTAGTAAAGTAAGCGGAGTAAAGGATCAAGTTAAATCGAATGGAGTAAAAATCAAGTACAATCGGGACCTTTTGCTTTATTCCGGGATTTCGAATGATTCCCACTTTCTTAACACCATGTATCTGGCAGTTCTTTCCGTGGGAATTATCATTCTGATTGGATCTGTCTCACTAATCTACAACGCGTTTGCGATCTCACTTTCAGAGCGTAGTCGCACTTTAGGGATGTTATCTAGCGTAGGGGCAACCAAACAACAAAAAAGGGCTTCTGTATTTTTTGAAGCTACGGTAATCGGGATCATAGCTATTCCAGCCGGGTTGTTTTTTGGGTCAATTGGCATTGGAGTTACTCTCCATTTGCTCAGCCCATTCATTCAAAAAATGTTTGTCGCTAGTGAACCGATGCGACTGGTGATAGAGCCGTACAGTATGATTGCTGTCGTTTTGTTTTCCGTTTTGACATTGCTCATTTCTGCATGGTTACCAGCAGTGAGGGCTTCGAGAATTACACCGATAACTGCAATCCGCCAGACAAAGGATATCGAAATAAAAGGAAAAGATGTTCGTACATCCAAAATGATCCGGAAGTTGTTTGGATTTGAAGCGGAATTAGGATTAAAAAATCTGAAAAGGAATAAACATCACTATCGCTCAACTGTCTTTTCTCTTGCGATCAGTGTAATCTTGTACCTAGCAGCTTCTTCCTTTTCGTTGTATATGGATAAGTCCTACAATATGGCACAAGCACCGCTACCATATGATCTGTCAGTAAACGCAAGGGGAGCCGATCTGGAAAGGGTAAGGTCATTAACAAATGAATTGATGTCTGTCCAAAACGCAACAACAAAGGTGCGGACCCAACTTATCGGTGCAGATCTATTACTCAACGAAAACGAGGTTACCACAGACATCTCCAGTCGCCATACTCTTAATCCAGAAGGGAAATACTTCATGTCTGCAAACATTGTTTCTCTGGATGAGGCCTCTTTTGCAGCGTACCTGCAATCCGCTGGGATTGATGCAAAGAAATTGGAAGGTGACGAGATTTCTGCAATACTTGTCAATCGGTTCACCTTGAAAGAAGAACATAATTTTACAGATATCTCTCAATTAACAGTCCAAGAAGGATCAGAACTGCCTCTCACTTTGATTGAAGGAGCTAAAGTCCGAATTGCTTCTATCACGGATAAACGTCCACCTTTTATGCTACGCTACCAGGAAGATGCTTTTATGGTTACACTTGTTGTTTCTGAACGAGGCTTTGACAAGTTAAGAGAACGTGGGAACAATATGCTGTCTGAGCAAGTTACTAGCGAGGTTCAATTTACAACTGAGCAGTCTGCGGCATTGGAAAATGAAATAAACCCGATTATTAACAGATATCCAGATGTACATGTCTATACGACCAATCTGATTGAGGAGCGTCAGGATGCAATGAATCGCGCCACAGTCACATCCGTATTCCTTTATGGGTTTGTGGTTCTCATCGGACTCATTTGTATGGCAAATATTATCAACACAATATCGACAGGGATGGCCTTGAGAAAACGTGAGTTTGCGATGTTGGCTTCCATCGGCATGACGCCAAAGGGCGTGAAGAAAATGCTACGGTTCGAAGGGGTTTTTTATGGAATGAAGTCGCTTATTTACGGACTACCGATTAGTTTATGCGTGATGTTTTTCATCTACAAGATCCTTGACCGTAATTTTGAATTTGCTTTTACGTTGCCTTGGGCGGATCTTATCATTGCTGGGATAGGTGTGTTTTTTATTGTGGGGTTGACGATCTTTTATGCGAATAGAAAATACAAAGAATACAGTATCGTTAATTCGTTGAAGAACGAAAACATTTGAACGAGGGAGTAATGATCTTAAGGAACCTTGCACCTTGCAGAGACAAAAGCTCATAAAGACAAGTAGTGAACAGTTCTTGACGAAGGAATAACGCCTTAGAAAAATACGTGTCTGATTCGTTCAGATACGTATTTTTTATTGCACCTGAGCTGTAAATAGTGGATCAAGCACAGCGAGGAAAAAATGAAAACCCGACCATGAGATCGGGCAAAAGAAATCCTTTTATGAAGCTATCCAATCGAGTTTAAACACGGGAACACCACCAAAAGCGTTTCCTAAATCGTACCATGTCAAAGTCGTAATGGTCGAGCAGTTTTCACTTATCACGCTGTTTAACTATTGAGTCGGTTACTCATAGTGAGGGGATGGAGGGTCAAAGTAACATTCTAATCCGACAATCCCCCAAAAAAGGATAAATGTGAACAGTACATACAGCCATCTTTTACGAAGTGACTGGGAATTCACGATAAAACCCCAACTAAGTAGGGGGAGTGTTATCAATATGATGGATACGAAGTCGGTCATGCGGAATTCACTCCTTCACGTTTTATTACGCAAATGGATAATAATGGTTACTTTTTCGATACGCTCAATGGGAACGGAGAAATCATCGGGCTTGCGCCAGGTGTAACCGTTATTTCAGCCAAATATGCCGGAAAAACATCCAAGCTGACAGTCTATGTCGGTGGGGCTGAGCTGATCTGTCACGATTGCAGAAGGTGAAGAGGAAGAGATCACAAAAGGAACAACGAAACTCAAGGTGAAGTACCAAGGAAAAAGCATGACGATTTCGGTAAAAGTCACGAAATAAACTAGAACAGTTCCCTCGGGATAACGGTGGCTTTTTTGTGCGTGTTCAAACATGTACATTCACTCCGCACAATGATAAAATGTTCGTATATACAAGATTACGCTACCCAGCATCAACGAAGTATGCCTACGTATCCAGGCATGCTTTTTTTCGGGCGAGCACAAACCTTTTCACAAATGCGCAGTTGCTCTTCTATGAGCAGGCAGCCGTAGAGGTTTTCATACTTTTTGGAGCGGGGTTGCACATATGATAGTGGTGAAGGAATTAATGGATCATTGCCACCGCTTTTTTGGGAGCCAAGGCGTTCTGTATCAATCGGAAGATGCGGATATCCTGATTGCCGTCTATCCGGCTACGCGCAAGCGAGGATGGTGGACGTATGCCACGCTTGAGCTGCACAAGATGGGGGCCACAGAGTACCTCGTCTATTCCTATCAGTTTGAGCAGAGAATGATTACGCATTTGGCAAGAGTAGCAGCCCAGGTAATTCGTCAGTGGGAGAGTCAATATACCCGTATGGAGTCTGGGAGCATCTTTTCGCTCGGGGATACAATCGTGGAAAAATCGGTTTTGAATCATATGGTACTGACCCCTGCCTATTATGAAGAGGCTGGACTTGAATATTATACAAACGGCAAGGACGTAATCAGGTTCATGATGCTTCATGCAATCGCGGATTCTGAAGCAAAGTTTTTGGAACAATATGGACTTATGGCATTACAGGAATGGTTAGCGCACTCCGGTGTCGATTCCCTGAATGTTACGCGTACGCCTGCCATCTGAGAAGGGAGCGAGCGAAATGTCAGCGATTCGCTTGAGAGTCACCGTAGTAGTGGAACACGAAGGGAAGGTCCTCCTCATCCGTGAGCAGACACAACGAGGCATCTTTTACAATCTGCCAGGGGGAATCGTAGAATATTTGGAAGCGATTCCAGACGCGGCGAAAAGAGAAGTGATGGAAGAGACTGGACTCCTCGTGGAAATGGAGCGATTGATCTGGATAGACGATCGGATCGATCAGGAAGGGAATGGAAAGCATACAGTCGGAGTAGGAGTTCTGGCGAAGCTCGTCGGAGAAGAGACAAACCCTACGCCAGGTGGTATCGTCGATGAAGAAATCGAATGGGCGGGCTGGGTCACGCTAGACGAGTGGAAGCAACTGCCGAATGACCACAAAACACGACCGGATCAAGTCAAGCAAGTCTTGTCTGATCCCACTTATCAACCGATGTACTTGGGAAATATGCTGAAACAAGCAGAATAAAAACAAGAGACACCGCCCTTTTCCTAGTGAAGAGGAGCGGTGTTTTTTCCTTACGCTTTTTGCTGTACGGAAGCTTTTCTTCCTTTTGCGACAGCAAACACGACAATGACAGCGGAAAGAACAGCACCGAGTGTCAATGTCTCTGACAGGAGGAGCCAGGCGGCGATGATCGATAAAAAGGGTTGAAGGTATTGGATTTGACTTACCTTGGAGACGCCACCGAGTGCCAGGCCGTGATACCAGGCGAAAAAACCGAGAAACATACTGATTACGCTAATGTAACCAAAACCGATCCAGACAGTCCAAGTGGCTTGTTTTAACTCAGCAAGCAGAGGCCCTGCGAGCGGAATGACGAGAAAAGGAAAGGCAAAGATCAACGACCAACTGATGACCTGCCAACCACCCATCGTCTTGGAGAGCTCACCGCCGACCGCGTATCCGATCGCCGCGCTGATGACCGCCCCGAGCAAGGCGAGATCCGCCCATTGGAGGGCACCAAAGCCAGAACTGATTGCGTAGGCGATAATCGTCACACAGGCGATCCCACTTGAAATCCAATACTTCCGGGTGGGGCGTTCGCCTGAAAAAAATATCGCTGCGCCTGCCGTGGCCAATGGCAATAGTGCGATGATGACTGCACCATGCGTAGCGGGCACTCTCTCCATCGCCCACGACGAGAAAAGCGGGAAGCCTGCTACTACTCCGGCAGATACGAGTAACAGTTTCTTGGTCTCTTGCCAGGTAGGAAACGGTACACGTTTCATTAGGAGCACCAAAGCAGCCAGTACAGCCGCGATCAACGCTCGTCCCAACCCTGCCGAGAGGGGAGAGAGCACGGTAACAACCACCTTCGTTGCTGGCAAGGTCAAGCTGAAGCTAAGCACCCCGATGAAGCCATACAGCAAGCCCATTTTCTCTGTATGCAGCTGCTCAGGAGTGATTGGTTGCTCTTTTTGTAAGGCTTGCTTCTCGATAGGAAGCTGTGCACTCATCCGAATCCCATCCTTTATCGAATAAAAGTTTCTGTTGTTTTATCTTAGAGGCGACCGAGCATAAACGGTAGAGCCAATTGGCAGCAGGAGCAGTAAGCCAATTTGTCGAAAGTGAGGAAAACGAAAACAGGAAATTTGGGGGACGGATCAGGATGGAATGGAAGCCGGACAAAGATGCGGGAGTTCCGATCTATTTGCAAATCGCCAAAGAGCTGGAACGACAGATTGTGCTAGGAGTGCTGTCCCCCGGTACATCTCTGCCGCCGGAAAGAGTGTTGGCACGTCGCTTTGGCGTCAATCGTGGGACGGTATCGGCAGCGTACGAAGAATTGCGGGCAAAAGGGATTTTACAATCGTGGCAAGGGAGCGGTACTTGGGTCAGTCGGGATCTGTGGGGCGTCAAACAAATGCCAAACTGGTATACCTACACGAATGGCGGGGCATTCTTGCCAGCTTATCCACTCGCGAAACGAATTCAGGATGCGTGCTTCGATTCTTCAATCATCAATCTGGCAAAGGCAGAATTGGCAACGACGATGATCCCGTCATGGATACCAACGACGCCGAGGGAAGAAAACGAGATCAAACTTGAGCTGGGCTACGCGCACCCAAAGGGGGAGCCGCGTCTGCGTGAGGCACTGTCTGTGCATTTGCAAGAAAACTACGGCATTCACGCTTCTCCCGACGAAATTTTGGTGACGTCAGGAGCGCAGCAGGCATTGCATCTCATTACACTGTGTCTCTTGAATCCAGGAGATGCAATCGCAATGGAGGGACCCTCTTATTCGTATTCCTTGCCCTTATTCAGTTCAGCCGGGCTGCGTTTATTTCGCTTGCCGATGGATGAGGACGGAATTATACCCGAGGCTGTCTACGACTTGCAGCGGGAGCATCGCATTCGCATGGTTTTCGCCAACCCGACCTATCATAATCCAACCGGGACGATTTTAAGTGAGGCACGGCGATCTCAGTTGCTCGATATTTGTCAGGAACTGCGCCTGCCACTTGTGGAGGACGACGCTTACGGCGCATTGACACTGGCTGGAAGCCCTAGACCACCCAAGCCGATCAAAGCCATCGACAAGACAGGGGCTGTTCTGTATGTCGGGAGTCTTTCGAAAACGATTGCGCCAGGCTTGCGGATTGGCTGGCTGGTGGGACCTAGATCTGTTGTAGAAAGACTAGCCGATGCCAAGCAGCAAATGGACTTTGGCACGAGCAGCGTCTCCCAGCAATTCGCCCGGCGGTTTGTTGAGCGAGAGAGCTGGAACAATCAGCAGGAGCGGATGTCTCGTTACTTGTTGGAGCAGCAACAAACAATGGTACGCGCTATGCACAATCATCTCTCCGATTTCGCCGTATGGAAGGAGCCGGGTGGCAGCTATCATATTTGGTGTCGGTTGCTGGCTCCCAGGGACGAAAGGGAATTGCTTGATGATGCGATCAGAGAGGGCGTTGTCTTTACACCCGGTAGCGTCTATGGAGCGGAAGCGGGCTGGCTGCGCCTGACCTATTCGTGGGAGTGCCCGACGAATATCGAGGAAGGCATTCGACGCATCCAAAGAGTCCTACAGCAGAAAAAACGATAAGAAAAGGGATTAATTCCTTATTTATGAAACTAATTTCCACCTCACTCGTATGCACTATAGAGGCAATTTTAGAAAGGGGGGACAGTCGTGGGCGTACTTGAAACCGTCTACATGGTCTGCCTTGTACTTGGTCTACTCTACACGGTCATCTCACTGTTGTTCGGCGATACGCTCTCGGATTGGCTGGGACATCTGCATCTGCCTTTTGCTCAGCCCATTTTGTTGGTCAGCGGCATGACTGCTTTTGGCGGAGCGGGGTATCTGTTGTCCAGGTACACTTCTCTTGGTGCGCTTGTCGGATTGATGCTGGCTACTGTCATTGGTTTCGCTTTGGCTCTTGTCTCTTACTTCCTGTGGGTAAAGCCGATGAGTCATGCGGAAAATTCCACGAGCTATTCCATGAGTCAACTAGGAGGAAAGCTGGGAGAAGTCGGGACGACAATTCCGGCAGAAGGACTGGGAGAGGTGCTGCTGCCGATGATTAGTGGAACCACTTACCATATGGCAGCGAGTCTGGAGGGCCAGATTATCCCGCAAGGAACCCGTGTCGTCGTAGTCGAGGTCCGTGACCATGTCTTGTATGTGATCCCCTTTTACACTGAATCTGGCGAAGGAGATGGGAAATGATGGTAGATCCTGGCATTTTGACGATAGTAGGTGTTGTCGTCGCAGTCTTTCTCGTTTTGGGTATTGCTTTTTGGGCCCGTTACAAAACAGTGGGTGCAGATGAAGCCATGATCGTGACGGGTAGCTATCTCGGCTCGAAAAACGTACTCAGTGACGAATCCGGGCGCAAGATGAAGATCGTCCGCGGAGGCGGCGCATTTATCCTCCCTATTTTTCAACAAGCAAACTTTCTGAGTCTTCTGTCTCATAAGTTGGACGTATCGACTCCTGAGGTGTACACCGAGCAGGGCGTTCCTGTCATGGCAGATGGCGTTGCAATCATCAAGGTAGGCGGCTCGATTGAAGATATCGCGACTGCATCCGAGCAATTTATGGGCAAGAGTGACGAGGCGCTGCGCGGAGAAGCACAGGAGGTTCTCGAAGGCTATTTGCGGGCAATCCTCGGCAGTATGACGGTAGAGGAAATTTACAAGAACCGTGAGCGATTCGCACAAGAGGTGCAAGCGGTAGCGACAAAGGATTTGAAGAAAATGGGGCTGTCCGTTGTCAGCTTCACGATCAAGGATGTCCGGGACAAAAACGGTTATTTAGCTGCGCTTGGAATACCGCAAATCGCTGCGGTGAAGCGCGATGCGACCATCTCACAGGCTGATGCGGACAAAGAAGCGCGGATCAAGCAGGCACAGGCAGAGGAAGAGGCACGCAAGGCAGAGCTGCTGAAGGAAACGAACATTGCCGAAGCTGAAAAGGAAAAAGAACTGAAGGTAGCGGCGTTTAAGCAAGAGCAGGACAAAGCGAAGGCGAGCGCGGACCAAGCCTACAAGCTGCAAGAAGCTGTCGCCAAGCAGCAGGTGACAGAAGAAGAGATGAAGATCGATCTCGTCCGCAAGCAGAAGGAAATCGAGCTGGAGGAAAAAGAAATTCTTCGCCGCGAAAAGCAATATGATGCGGAAGTGAAGAAAAAGGCCGACGCCGACCGCTACTCAGTGGAACAGGCGGCAGAAGCGGAAAAAGCGAAGAAGCTGAGAGAAGCAGACGCGATCAAGTACCGCATTGAAGCTGAGGCAAAAGCAAATGCCGAGCAGAAGCGTCTGGAAGGCTTGGCGATTGCCGAGGCTGAAAAAGCCCGTGGTAGCGCTGAGGCAGAAGTCACGCGACTCAAGCTCGAAGCCGAAGCAGAAGGGAAAGAGAAGCTGGCTGAAGCATTTGAAAAATTCGGTCATGCGGCTGTCCTCGATATTATTGCGAAAATGCTCCCTGAGCTGGCTGAGAAAGTTGCCGAGCCAATGAAAGCGATTGACAAAGTAACAATCGTGGATGCAGGAGGCGGTCAGGGAGATGGCGTCAATCGTCTGAGCGGGAATGTTACGAAGCTGATGGCCCAACTGCCGGAGATGTTAAAAGACGTGTCTGGTTTGGATATGAATAAAATGATCTCGGACTTTATGCAAAAGGGTGGTAACGTGCCCGCGCAGCAACCGCCTGTACCTGTAAAAGTTCAGGTTGAGACCGATTCTATTTCGGAGGACGAAAAGAAATAATCAAATCCATCAGAGGAGAAGTGCCCCTTTTTAGCGAGGGGCACTTTTTTATGCAGAAAATCAAGGGTAGTCTACCTGTTTCGCGCGTCCGTATCCTCTCAACAATTCGCTGACCGTGACGAATTTATACCCTCTATTTTTCAGTTCAGGCAATATTTGCTCGAGAGCTTGTACAGTCTGTTTTCGATTGCCTCCGTAATCGTGAAATAGCACGATGTCTCCATTCCGAGCGTTGTTCAAAACCTTGTTGACGATCTTTTTTACACCGGGGTCGCTCCAATCACGTGTGTCTTGATGCCATGACCACATGATCACGAGAAAACCGGCTTGCTTGGCTGTATCGACTACGGTCTCGTCATAATATCCCCCCGGAGGACGAAAGAGGGTGGGACGAACCCCTGTTGCCGAATAAATCGTCTCCTGTGTTTTTTGCACCTCTTCTAACAGTCGTTTCGCTGACAGCTTTCGTATATCAGGATGACTGTAAGTGTGATTGGCAATCTCATGTTGATCATTCGCGAGAGATTTGACAATTTCCGGGTACTCGCTCACACGATTGCCGACGACAAAAAAGGTAGATTTCGCTTGATACTGCTTCAGCAGCGCTGCGATCTGAGGAGTGTATACCTGATCAGGACCATCGTCAAAGGTAAGGGCAATCACCTTGCTCTCTGTCGGCACTTCCCAAACGATATCTCCTCTTGTTTCGTAATACTCGCGATTTTTTCCCCGAATGGCATTGGCTGTCTCGCTGAAGGAAGGAGCAAGAATGACAGCGAGCAAAAGGGGGAAAAAGAGGATAAGCTTTTTCATTCGTTCACCTCGTTGCAGAGACTATGGTGCTAGGTAGCTGTACGTGATGATGTACTCACCGTTACTATGCGACAAATCTTGATGAATATTCCTGTGTGTCTCTGTGGAAAAGACACTTGTTCTTTTTGTGTGGATAAATTAAGCTAGTAAAAGCATAAGACGTGAGAGTTGGGTGGAGGAATCAATCATGAAGGTAGCAAAATTTGGGGGAACATCTCTGGCGAATGCCGAGCAAATAAAAAAAGTATGCCAAATTGTTATGGCGGATCGGGACAGACGATTGATTGTTGTATCGGCACCTGGGAAACGGAACAAGGAAGATACGAAGGTTACTGATTTGTTAATTGCCTATGCTGAGCGATCTTTGGCTGGGGAGCCTACAGAGGAAGCAAAACAAGCCATTTTCCTGCGCTACCGGGAGATTGTGGCCGAACTCGGTCTTTCTGCCGAGATCGGCCAAGCGATCGAAGCGGAGCTCGAGGAGGTTCTCGCAAACAAGGCGGGCTTGTCCGCAGACAGATTCATGGATGCGGTCAAAGCTGCCGGAGAGGATACATGCGCCAAAGTTGTCGCTCGTTATTTGCAGAGCCTGGGTGAGGTCGCGACCTACATCAATCCAAAGGACGCAGGAATGCTGGTTACAGATGAAGCAAGTAATGCTCATATCCTCCCTGAAGAGTATACCAAATTGGCGACATTGCGAGAGCGGGAGGGAATCGTCATTTTCCCAGGATTTTTCGGCTATTCGCGTGCCGGTGATCTGGTTACTTTTTCACGAGGTGGCTCGGATATTACGGGATCGATTTTGGCTGCGGCAGTTCAGGCAGAGGTCTACGAGAATTTTACAGATGTCGACTCGGTGTATGTGGTCAACCCAAACCTGATTGCCGATCCAAAAAAAGTGACAGAGATTACGTACCGAGAGATGAGGGAGCTGTCCTATTCCGGTTTTAGTGTGTTCCACGAGGAAGCGTTGATTCCCGCATATCAAGCAGATATACCAGTATGCATCAAGAATACAAACAATCCGTCTGCGCCTGGTACGATGATTGTGGCGGAGAGAGGATCTGCTACAAACAGAGTGTCGGGGATTGCAAGTGACGGCGGCTTTTGCAGCATTTACGTCAGCAAGTATTTGATGAACCGCGAAATTGGCTTTGGTCGCAAGCTGCTGCAAATTCTGGAGGAGGAAGGGCTTTCGTATGAGCACACGCCATCTGGAATTGATAACATTTCTGTCATTCTCCGAGAGCGAGATCTCACGGAAGAGAAGGAACAGCGGATTGTAGAGCGCATCCGCCGAGAGCTGCTCGCTGATGATGTCGCTGTTCAGCATAGTCTGGCACTCGTCATGATTGTCGGGGAGGGCATGCGTCAATCTGTGGGGACAACTGCGCGAGCCACTACGGCGTTGGCTGCTGCGAAAATCAATTTGGAAATGATCAATCAGGGGTCATCGGAAGTAAGCATGATGTTCGGTGTAAAAGCCGAAGAGGCAGACCGTGCTGTGATTGCTTTGTATCAAGAGTTTTTTGGAGGAGAGGAACCAGTGGTTTCCCCATCGTCACAAGCCGCTTCTGTCAGTGTATAGCTGCGTGCTTCAAATGATCCGCTATTGCCATTCTGTACCCATTGATAGACATGCCATGCTGGCTGTGCGGATGCGAGTCCCACAATCCAATAGCTGAGCGTGGGATAATGCCAGCCTGCTATGTCGCGTGCAGAAGGGATTGGCAGTGTATGTGGGTGTGTATGCAAGACACCTAGCCATTGAAGATTGTTCTTGCGGATGTGTTGCAAGGCTTGAAGAAACGTTGTCCCATCCCAAGCGAACACGTGCCTGTCAGGGGAGATGGGCATTGGTACACAGGTCGTAATCGTTGCTCCATGACCTGCGAGCAAAGCAGAATACTCATAAGGAAACGCCTCTTGTGCTTCGGCCAGGAGGCGTTTCGCTACTTTTTTCGTCAGGAATATTTTGTTATCCTTAATCGCAAAGGGGTCACCCAACCAAGCGGGATTTTTCATTCGGCTTACGTCCTTCTTCTCTATTCGGCTATGATTTGGAGGTTAGCATTTGATGACTACAATACAAGTGGGAGTTTGCGGCTGGGGAGATCAGCACGAATTGTACGTACAAGGTGTGCGCAATCGAGACAAGCTGTCCGTATATGCCAGCCACTTTCCAATTGTAGAGGTGGATAGTTCTTTTTACGCTATTTTACCACAGCGAAATTACGAATCGTGGGTGAAGGATACGCCTGAACGATTTGGCTTTATCGTCAAGCCTCATCAAGGGATGACGGGACATCAACGAGGGGACGCTTCGGCAAGCAAACGGGAATTGTTTCGTCTGTTTGAGGAGAGTATTCAGCCTGTCGTGGAGGCAGGCAAGCTCAAAGCATTGCTGTTTCAGTTTCCGCCGTGGTTCGATTGTACCCGGGAGCATGTCCAGTATGTGACTGCTTGCCGCCAAGCCATGCAGGCGTATCCGTTTGCGGTGGAGTTTCGCCATCAAAGCTGGTTTGAACCACGGTATTCAGAGCGAACGCTTGATTTCTTGCACAAGATCGAAGCGACACATGTGGTATGTGATGAACCGCAGGTCGGAAAAGGCTCCGTCCCGATTGTTCCTGCCGTAACGAAGCCATCCTTGGCGTTGGTACGCTTTCATGGGCGCAACAAAGCGGGCTGGCGAGATCCCGGAGAGGGACAAAATTGGCGAGATGTCCGTTATTTATATCGATACAGTGAGACAGAGCTTGCAGAGTGGGTTGAACACATCAGACTACTCGAAAGGGAAGCGGATGAAGTCTGCATTTTGTTCAACAATAACTCTGGAGGAGATGCAGCAGCGAATGCGAAGCAGTTTTCGGAGATGCTTGGCCTTGCACCAACTGGTCTGAATCCTCGTCAGATGGACCTGTTCTCCACGTAGCAAGAAAGAAGGGGAGTATCATGCTTGCAGTAATTGCCATCTTGTTTGTCATCATTGGAGTCGTGGCTGGCGTCATTGGCAGTATCGCGGGTCTGGGTGGTGGGATTTTTTTCGTGCCTGCTCTGCTGTATTTTGGGAATTGGTACATGCCTGGATCGATGAACCCGCAAGTAGCAGCGGCGACTTCGCTAATCGTGATTGCGGTAACGGCCCTGTCTTCCTCCCTTTCTTATTTCAAACAAAAAAAAGTAGATAAAGAGAGTGCTATGCTCTTTTTCATCGGGAGTGCCCCAGGTGCTATTGTGGGCGTGTATCTTAATACATTACTAGCAGTGGAGGGCTTTTCGCTGCTGTTTGGCTTGTTTCAGCTCTGTATGTTTGTCGTATTGATGGTCAAAGACAAGATCAAACCACGCAGCATCAAGTGGGAAGTCCAACGCCACTTCGTCGACAACGAAGGAAATGAATATGTGTACGGGTATAGCAAATGGTCCGTGATTACGATTGCCTTCTTTGTAGGGATTACCTCGTCGCTATTTGGTGTGGGGGGCGGCATCCTGATGGTTCCAGCCATGATGATTTTGTTTCGTTTCCCGCCACACATTGCCACGGCTACTTCTATGGTGGTCATCTTTTTATCAGCGGTGGTTGGATCAATCACGAATATCTTCCACGACAACGTACACTGGCTGTATGCAGCGATGCTCGCGCCGGGGGCATGGGCGGGCGGAAAGCTCGGAGCGATTATTGCCAGTAAAATGAAAGGTCGCACCATCGTGCTGTTTTTGCGTGTTCTGATATTGGGAATTGCCATACAAATGATCGGAGAAGCGATTTTTGGATAATGAGACGAGAGGGAGGGGAAAGTCGTGGCTGACACCTGTACCTTACACATTTTGCACACGAATGACTTGCACAGCCATTTTGATACGATGCCGCGAATTGCAACCTGCCTGAGCATACACCGAGAAGAGTGGGAGGGCAGGGGAGAGCATGTGCTGACGGTCGATATTGGGGACCATATGGATCGAATGGATATCCGATCTGAAGCGAGCTTTGGGAAAACAAACGTCGAGATCATGAACCGCAGCGGGATTCAATACGCGACGATCGGAAACAACGAAGGCATCACACTCCCAAAAGACAAGCTGAATGAACTGTACACAGATGCACGCTTCCCGATCATTACGGGCAATCTGTTTGAACCGACAACCAATTCTGTCCCGTCTTGGGCTGTACCATACGCAATTCATACCATAGGCGAGCTGCGGCTGGCGATCTTGGGAATGACGATTCCCTTTGGACCCTCTTATCAGAGTATGGGATGGGAAATCAAGGAACCGATTCCGATATTGCGTGAGCAGATTGCGGCACTGCGCTCGTCAGTGGATGTTGTCATTTTGCTATCGCATCTCGGCTATCAGACAGATTGTGTGCTGGCTAGTGAAGTCGATGGGCTGGATATCATTTTGGGCGGACACTCTCACCGGGCACTGCTTCATGGAGAACACCTGGGAGGCACCTTGATCACACAAGCTGGGCGGTTTGGCGAGTATGTCGGTCATGTAGAGCTCGTCTGGGACAGGACTCATAATGGCATCAAAGACGTGCGTGCAGAGCTTTTTCACACAGAACAGTATCAGGTAGACGAATCATTGAGCCAATTCATCGAGAGTGAAAAAGTATGGGCAGAAACTCGTTTGTTTCAGCCAATTGCTCAACTGGAGCAAGACATGCACATAGGCTGGACGGAGGAGACCCCCTATGGCTCCTTCATCGCAGCGAGTATTCGCAAATGGACGGGTGCTGAGATCGGCATGGCAAATGGCGGGCTGTTGCTTGCCGATTTGCCACGGGGCAGCTTGTCTTTTGCCGATTTGCTGCACAGTATTCCCCACCCGATCAATGCCTGCGCTGTCACGATTACAGGGGCGCAGCTCACCACTGTTCTGGAGCAAGCCATTCAACCGGAAATGGTTCATCGGGAGCTGCGAGGGTACGGTTTTCGCGGCAAAATAGAAGGCTGGATGTGTGTGGACGGATTGCACATCCGCTACAGTGAGAATGACCAACCGCAAATTATCCAGATTGAAGTCAACGGGCAACCGCTTGATCGCGAACGTCTGTATCGAGTCGGGACGATCGACATGTTTATGTACAATCGCATGTTTCCTGAATTGCTGCTCGGCAGTGAGGTTACGTTTTTCTTACCCGAGATGCTGCGTGAAGTGCTCGCCACCACGATACAGGACCAGCAGATGCTGCAAAATGCGTTTCTTCCTCGGTGGGAAAAGATATCGCCCACGTCAAAAAACCAATCGTAGAGACCGTTTTTTCGGGAATGCTATCGAAAAACGGGAGGAGACGAGTGATGCGCTTCATTGATGAAGTTTACGAGCTGTACAGAGGACATTTTAATGGCGATGAAGAGGACATTACAGCAGTTGTCGTTGGCATTCTCGCTGAGCAGTCTCGAGATGATTTGTTGGACTTGGTCGAGGAAATGGACGAGGAAGAGCTGTTTCACATGCTTGCAACGTATATGATTGAAGTCATGAAACGGAAAGTCGCGATGGAGGATGAGCACTTTCCGACAGGCATCATGCATTAAAATTCGATCAGGGAGCTCTCATTGAAACCTCACCTTTCTCTGCTAAATGTCATAGGATGGTAACGCTAACAGACAGGAGAGAAAAGGGAGGAATCTTGATGGTCGAGGTAGTGCCAATCCACTTTCCAGAGGGGACGGCTATTGCTGTCACCGTTCGTTTGCCCAAGACGACGCTATTGGCTGTAACGACCGATCATGGATACATCATGTGTGGAGCGCTGGATGTGGGGCTATTAAACGAAAGGTTAGCAGCGAGAGAAATTCTTGCCGGTCGTGCGGTGGGGGTCAAGACCATACAGGAATTGCTGGATGCACCGCTGGAGTCCGTGACGACGACGGCGGAGAAGAAGGGGATTACTGCTGGGATGATTGGGCGGGATGCTGTCGTGAAAATGCTGTAAAACAACAAACGGTTTGCCTATAGAAAAAACCTTTGTCCCGGGACAAAGGTTTTTCAGTTTTTTCGCGCCTTGTCTACCAACGGGCATTTTGTTCTTCACAGATTCCGATCTTGCTTTGCACCGCAATCGTTTTTCCATCAGGTGTTGAGAGTGTCCCGTCATATCGGCCGATTACTTGATGCAGAGTGGTCCGCACCACCGCAAAATTTTTATGCTCGGTTCGGGCAAAGAGCGGCGTAAAGGTGAGGCGTACCGCAGAAGATTCTTCACTCGCAAGCGTCCAAGGGAGCATCCGGTTGTCAGGATTGTAAGAAAAACGAATTTGTTCACTCAGCTTGTAGAGGACACCATCAATCATCAAGCCATTTTCCGTCATACCGGTTCCGTCCGTCCAGCCTTTGCCAAAGTTAAAGCCTGCGACACCCTCCGCGTGACGGAAAGAGCAGGTCGTCCAGTTCCAGCGAGTGTGATACGGCCAAACGCCACGTCCAAAATCCAGACTGGCAAAAGCATTCTGCCGATCGAGCACATAGGTTTTCCCGTTATAGGCAATGGTGCCGTGCACGGGTCGGGCCGTTTGCTTCGATGTAAACTGAAAGCGCTCTGCACTCCACGGGATCACGACATTTAAGGACTCGGCTGGCGGATCAATCACGATGTCGAGCGAGAGAGGCTTATTGCCGGGGCAAATGGCAGTCGCTTCTACACTCGTTCCGCTGGCTCCTGGTTGAAAGGAGACGGAGAGCTTGCGGCTCGCAAAATGGCAAGGCTCATCTACGGTGGCACCAAGCCGAATCCCTGCACCAAAAGGAACCGTAACAGCACTGTCCGCGGTTTCCCCTGTCGTCAGATCAATAAAATGGACAAAGACAATGCCAGCGTAATCCAGATTGACCATCGCAATCGACATCGCACATTCAGGCGCGGTGATAAACCAAAAATTCCATTTTTTCCGGCGAAGCCAATGCCCGCTAAATTGGCAGTCGTGCAACGGATAGCGGGACCAGCCAATCGCTTCGGGAAGCAAGCGGCCATCCTGGTCACATAATGAAAGAGGCTGTGTTAATTCTGTTTCGATAAGCGGCATACGATCATCTCCCTTGCAAACAAGGATTCTTCCGAAAAGAATATCTAGAAAAAATTTCATGTAGAATCAAGTCGAATCACGCTATAATAGGGATACCCTGAGGAAAGGGAAGGAAAGGAAATGCGACTGAAATCCATTCAAAAATGCCAGCCGGGTGATAAACTGGCTCGTTCCATCTATACAGAGAATGGAACGATTCTCGTTGGAGCTGGAGTAGAACTGACCCAACGAATGATAGCTCGACTCAAAAATAAAAACGTGAACAGTCTCTACATCCAAGACAAGCGCACCGATGATATTATCGTGGAGACAGTCATTTCCGAAAATACTCGCAGACAAGCAATGTCCATGATTCACGATGCATTCCGAACCGTTCATCAAGTCCCGGACAAATGGCAGCAGCTTTTTTCGGACAAGGGTTTGGGACGTAAGCTCCGGGATGTCATGCAAATCGTTGCGGATGAATTGAACAACAGTGATTCAGCCATGAATTTATTGGCAGATGCTTGTGCCTTCGACAATTACATATTCACGCACTCATTTAACGTTGCCTTGTACAGCACAGCTCTCGCCATAAATACCGGCTGCTCGGAAAAAGATGTGTTGGAGATAAGTATTGGCGGTATGCTCCACGATATCGGAAAAGTGCATATCCCAGACGACATTTTGAAAAAGCCGGGCCGCCTTACGCAAGAAGAATTTGAAATCATGAAAAGACATACGGAGATCGGTTTTGAGATGCTTCGTCGGCAAGACGACATTCCGTTGCTTGCAGCCCACTGCGCTTTTCAGCATCACGAGCGCTGGGATGGCTCCGGTTATCCACGGCACCTGAAAAAAGAAGAGATTCACCCGTTTGGTCGCTTGATGGCAGTGGCTGATGTTTTCGATGCCCTGACGTCGCATCGGGTGTACCGTCGCGGAATGCTTCCTCATGAAGCGATGGAGGTGCTCTACTCCGGTTCAGGCAAACTGTTCGACCAGGCGTATGTAGAGGCTTTGCGAAATACGATTGCACTCTACCCTGTTGGTCTGACCGTCACGCTGAACAATGGTTTGTCTGGTGTCGTTGTCGATTCGAACAAAGGAATGCCGAGCCGCCCGATCGTCAGAGTTCTGGTAGATGAGGAAGGGCGGGATATCGAGCATCCCTATGAGTGTGACTTGTCCAAAATGCTGACGCTCATGATCATCGCCTGTGGCGATTTGGTCTAATCAGAGCCAGTCCTTCTTTTTAAAAATGATATACATCGTCGTGCCTATCGCCGCCATACATCCCAGAACGATGTAATAGCCGTAGGGTGAACGCAGCTCAGGCATCACATCAAAGTTCATCCCGTATATACCGGTCACAATTGTCAATGGCATAAAAATCGTTGTCAAGGCGGTAAAAACACGCATAATATCGTTGGCTCTACCAGCAAGCGCTGCTTGATATGCTTCGCGCAAGTTCCCGATGAGTTCGCGAAAAGCTTCAAAGCTCTCTACAATTTTGCTGGCATCCTCTACAATATCGCCAAAGTACTTCCGCAGATAAGGTTGAATCAGCGGGAGTTCTTTTTTATGTAGGGCATCAATCAAATCCCGCTGGGGAACAAGCATTTTACGGGCGTACAAGATTTCACTGCGCAGCCCGATAATTTGATCCAGATGGGATTTTTTCGTGTGCATCAAAATTTGTTCTTCCAGATCTTCGAGCAGGTCTTCAATTTTTTCAGTCACATCAAAATAACGATCGACAATTTGATCGACCAAGTAATACAGAAACGCATCGGGGCGATTGACTTCTTTTTCCCGGATGATCGAAAACATGGTAGTAAATTCGGGGGCCTCCTGCTTCGTTACGGTGATGATGGTGCTGCTGCCCAAAAAAATATTGATTTCACGCAAGAAGATATCATGATTGTGGAAGGTAATGCCATTGATGACTATAAAGTAATGATCATCGTAGTTTTGCAGCTTGGGCCGCTGTTCTTCCTCGTCGATGCAGTCCTCGACAGCCAGATGATGCAGTCCGAACAGCGGCTGTAAAATATCCAAATCGAATGGAGCAGCATGAATCCAGTAAAACCCGTTTACAGGTGGAGTAGCAGTCTCTTCGATGTCTTCTATCTCAGTGATGATTCCGTTTTGTACAAGTCTGATCTTCATGTTTGATTCTCCTGCAAGTGGATTCGGTTGCGGCGGGTAGGCGGGGCCAGATTTGTGTGAGAATCAGTTCATAAGCGGAGCGAAGTGCTCGACGGCTAGGCGGAGCCTTTGATGCGCGCTGTTGTTTTGGAGTCGTCATGCGAGTTCGCCTCCTCGATGAAAGCCTTCATCCTATATGTATGAACGTCAACTCGTCCTTTTTCCCGCTGCGGCTAGCTATGGTAAGTCTTTTGATTCGTACTCATGCGCACCTGCCAGTCCAAGAGAGGCCAAGGTCGACGAGTCCGGTCACTCCAAATAATACCGCTCGTTTCATTGCCTTAGTGTTCCTCACTTTCTTCGATCCCTCTCTCTTATTTTACCGTTTCGGACGGTATGACCAAAGCCATTTTTTGCATACTACAGATAAGCTGAACAGATGAAAAGGTGGATGTAGCGACATGTGGACAAGCAAGAGGGCAGGTATGATTGGCTGTATCGTATGGATGTTGGCAGGAGCCGGGTGGGGACAAGCAGCTCTTGCCTTGGAGGCGAGAGATGTACAGCCTCCTCCGACAGTGTTTGAGGAAATCCAGGTCAAACGGCAGGATGTGACAGGCGATGGTCGACCGGATCTCGTCACGTTGCTAGGAAAGAGGTTTGCGGCAGACAGCCCTTACTTTGAACACTTAAAAATCATGGTTCAAGACCCCGTTGCGAAAAAAACAACCTTTTTTACAACACCGTACGGCGCTTATCAGCCGGAGATGTCCTTTTGTGATTTTACCGGAGGGGGTGTGCAACAAATTTTGCTTCAGGCGCCGACTGGGGGCAGTGCAGGGACGTCTGAGTTTTATTTGTTCGCAGACAAGGACAATAAGCCGGCGATTTTGCCTGTCCCGCAGCCCTTGACGATTTCGGGCTCCTATCAGGACCAATACAAAGTGCCGTTGACGATCAAGGAGACGGGGGAGACTGTCGTTCTCGATTTGTCTGATCGCAAAAAAATCTATGAAGAAAATGGTGTCTACAAGAACGGGAAGCTGGTTTCTCCAGTAGAGGTCTTGCCAAATACGTTTAGCGTACTCAAGCCCATCAATGAGAACCGCGATGGCATCTGTGAATTAAAAGGGGAGCAGAGAGTCAGCGGTGTTGCCAACGCTGATACGATCGCGCATGTGGAGTCGTACTGGAAATGGGACAAGACAAGCTGGAAGCTGCAACGAGTCGTTGTGAGAAAAGCGGAAATGTAGCTGTTAGTTAGCTAGGCATATTCAACCGCCCATGGTCAAGGTGGGCGGTTTACACCCGTTTGTAAAGGAGTATATAATTGAAAGGATATTCCAGAGATATATGTACTCGGATAAAAGGAGTTCAGGCTATGAGCACATGTCCGTTTTCCACCTTTTTTGGTTTGAAAGGGAAAGGAAAAAGTGAATCTTTTTTTCAGGGGGTGAAGGAAAAGGGGGAAGTGAACGTTGTAGGGAAAAGCACTCTCGCGAAGCAACTAGCAATGATCAACCTGACCGAAGAAGAATTGAGCATTGTGAAAGCACTTCAGCCACTTATCATTCAAAATATTGACGCTATTGTAGATTATTTTTATGCCAGTATTGAAAATGAACCGCTTTTAATGAAGATTGTAAACCAAAACAGCACGATTGAACGGTTGAAATTAACGCTAAACCGCCATATCTGTGAAATGTTTAGCGGACGCATCGACAGCGCCTACATTGAACAGCGTAGTAGAATTGCGGTTATTCATATGCGAATTGGCTTAGAACCAAAATGGTACTTGAGCGCATTCCAAAACATCCTGGTTACCTTGATTGATCTCTTGCATAAAAACATCGCGGACAAGGACGAGTTCGTACAAGCCGTCACGGCCGTCACGAAGATTCTCAACATCGAACAGCAAATTGTGCTGGAGGAATATGAAAACGAGCATGAAAAGGCGCGGCAATTGGATCAAGACAAAAAGGACGAGCTGCGAATCCTCCTGACCAATTCTGCGCATGAACTGGCAGCGGTCTCAGAAGAAAACAGCGCGTCTGTTGTGCAATTGACAGAACAGTCGAGAGAAGTGCTTCGTTTTGCTGAAAATGGCACGGGCTTTTCCACGAAAGCACAAGAGCTGTCCCGGGAAGGCAAAGAAAAGCTGGAAAAACAACAGGAACAAATGCGCTTGATTCAGAGTAGCGTCAAGCAAATCTCGGAAGAAATGAACGCGATGGAGGAAAACGCCGAAAAAATCCAAGGGATTGTAGAGGTCGTGACGGCGATTGCTGAGCAGACAAATCTCTTGGCTTTAAATGCCGCGATTGAAGCAGCACGTGCTGGCGAACAGGGACGCGGATTTGCCGTCGTAGCCGATGAGGTACGCAAGCTGGCAGAACAGACCAAAAAGTCCGTATTCGGTGTGCGTGAGCTGATTGAGAAGACGAACCAACAGACAGTAGTCCTCTCATCTGTCGTGGTAGAAATTCAGGCGCTAGTCCAATCGAGCACGGCGGTAGTAAACGAGACGAATGCCTTTTTTGAAGGAATCATGAGCGCTGTCTCAGACAGTAAAGAACAGAGCTCACGGATTCAGCGGGAGCTGGAAAACTTCTTCAAAGTCATGGAAGATATGAACCAAGCGGTGGCACAGGTAGCCAGCTCTGCGGATGAGCTGTCGGAAATAACAGAAAACCTGTAAATCAGTATTGCGATGGTGGTTCAAAGGGACAATATTGGCGGCAATTACGCAATGGTGGACTGTAAACGTTCACGGAAATAACCGGACTTTGTCCATTGTTGCGAATGGCATGAATTTCCCCAGGCTCTACAAAATAGTATTCACCTGTGCTGACATGAGTTGTTTGTGCTCGTTGAACTTCATTTTCATTATTCGTCTGGACATAAAGCATATTCGTTAGCGTACCTGAGACTACCAATTCCCAACCAAAAGAATCACCGTGATTATGCGGGATGGATTCCTGATTTGTCGGCAGATGGATCAAGACAACTTCTACATGTGGCGTGGAGAATAATACTTTGCGTCCATAGGGTAGGTTTAGCGGCTCCGGGATGTATGGACCAAGTTGTTCCATGCAAGGAGAGAGGGAGACGAGAGCGTGTCTAAGCTGGGCAGGAGTAGGAGAAACGAGGGAGCCAAATGCTTGTTCCAAACGTTCCAGATTCATAAATAACCTCCCAAACGAAAGTCATACTCCCTACACCATATGATCAAATTTCAAGAGTAGTGATAGCATGAGCTTGTCCAAAAGGAAATTATTTACCATTATTCTTACATTGTAAATCAACAGGATTACTTGAGTTTAGGGCGCTTTTGGAGAAAAAGCGTCCTTTTTTGTGCTATCGACAATCAGCGCACCCACCAACTATTATGAAGGTACGGCAACAAGTGCCGTACAGGACGATTTGGGGAAACGTCCCCCATCGAAATGTTTCGAGAACATGAGCTTTTTTCTGATTTTCATTTAAGAGGAGGCATGCGCATGTCAACTGCCATAATCAGTGTACGCACCCACTAGAGGGGGGCGTTGATTCAAACCACCTGTCATGATCGGGAGGTTTGGATGCAGATGAATATAAAATGGTATTTGTATGTCAATGCGTTGTCATCCTTGGGATCACGGATGAATTTGATCGCGTGTAGCGCGTTGATTTTTACATTTGAACATAGTGCTTATTGGATGACCGCTTTTTTCGTTGCAAGACAACTAGGGGGGATGCTGTTTAGTCCCCTGGCAGGCATGTTGGCTGATCGAATGGACAGAAGGCGCACTATGATCGCAAGCGACATGGGAGCCGGTCTTGCTATTTTGGCTATCGCCTTTTATCCGACACCGTATGTATTAATCGCTGCGGCCTTTCTCAACGGAATGCTGTATACGCTGTTTCATATTAGCTTTCAGGCATCCTTGCCACAAATATTTGGGAGTGAGCAACTGGTTCAGATCAATGGATTAAAGGTCAGGCTGGAGTCTTTGGTAGGCATCATGGGCTTCATGCTGGGAGGATGGCTGACAGATCACTATGGGTATACCATTGTGATCACTTTGGATGCCGCCAGCTTTCTTTTCTCAGCATGGATTCTGACGGGACTTCGGTGGGAGGAGAAGGGGGACAATGCGCTAGCTACGTCAAAAGCAGCAAGCAGCTTTCGTGTCACCCTTCGTTACTTGCGGGAAACGCCTGTGCTATTGACGATTAGCTTGTTAGCCTTTCTCGTATCGCTCAGTACGTCTGCGTATAATTACGGGTTGCCTTTTTTGGCGGATCAATTGCACGGTAGTGACGCTACCCTGCACGGATTGATGTGGACGGCGATGAGTATCGGAGGCTTGATTGGCTCATACGTGGCAGCTCGTTTGCGGGTAAAGCTCGTGAATGGGATGCTCATCGCTTATGCTGTTTTTTCCGTAGGGATTGTAGGGGCATTCGCGGCAAACCATGCTGTGTCTGTGCTTATGCTTCTGGTATTTGCTGGTCTTTTTTCCGGGGCAGCACAGGTATATGAGAGCACCCTTTTGCAACAAGCCCAAAACGAGCTGCGCGGCAAGGTGATGGGGGTGCAGGGGCTCTTGAGTCGAAGCGGGTATTTCGCTGGTTTTCTTATGGCTCCATTCTTGGCGGGTGCCTTCACTTTATTCGGAATGCTGGTCTTTGCCCAATTGATGCTTGTCGCAGGGTTGATCGGATTTGGCTTGTATCTTGTTTTTCTTTCAAAAAAATAGAAATCCGGGCTCTCGATACACGTAGTCTTTTTTCCACCTCCTAACCATAGGATGTACCAGTTGGGAGGTGTCGGGATTGGCCGTATTTCGACCCCGTCGGCGTTGGAGAAACCCGCTTTCACGTACGAAAGCGTTTTTGATCGCGTTGGTTATCTTTTTTGTTTTGACGATACAGACCCTTGTGTTTTTGCAAAATCGGTTGGAGCCTACTCTCTTGATCCTGGCGACGCAAAAAGCCGAGCAATTGGCGAAAGAAGCGATAACCGATGCCGTAACCAAGCGGATTTCGCAGCAGGGCGTCGACTTTAATCAGATTGTCAAAATCGAGAAGAACAACGAGGGACAGATTCAGGCGTATCAGTTCAACTTCAAGGAATATGCAAGAATCGTGGGTGAAACAACAGCGAGAGTCCAGAACAAGCTCCAAGAGTTCGAGCAAGAAAAAGTAGACCGCACGATTCCGCTTGGTTTGGCTACCGGGAACTCCTTTTTGGCATCAATGGGGCCGAATTTGCCGGTGACTTTCGTGCCCATCGGCTCGGTCAAAACCAAGCTGGAGACAGAGCTGAAGGAAGCAGGCATCAATATGGTGCTGGCGACAGTATATATTTTTGTGGAGGTCGATCTGCGCATCGTGATCCCTTTTGCAACTGAGGAGCAGACGGTCACGACGAAAATCCCGATCACCCACTCCTTGATCATTGGCGATGTACCGACGTATTTGTATAACAACCCGGAAGGCAAGCCGGATGTGCCGCGGATTCCTGGGGAAACACCGGACGGCACTCCGTAATCGCTGAATAGGAAAAAGCGGCAGCGCGTAGCTGTCGCTTTTTTTTATAAGGCTTAGGAAAGAAGGAATAGCGTAAGCATGGACTTGAAAAAACTGCGTTGACACAACAAATTCAAAGTCTTGGGGAAGAACTTGGCAAAGGGAAGCGTGGCAGGCTTCCCTGATGTGTTTGCGGGAAAGACCCCGATCATTTTTTCCGGTACCAGTCGGATGAAAAACCTTCGTGCACAACTCAATCCTTTCACGACGAATCCCCTTTAAAGTCTCACCCCAAATCGACTCTGCTCTCGACTCCGATATTCCATGAGGTCCTTCCTCCTTCCAAATGTAAGCTGATTTTAACAAGTATAATTAAATATGGAAAACATATATAACTATCACCGTTAATAGGAAAAACATATTATTTAGGGAAGTCCGTATTCATTGACCAAGGTTTGTTAAATATTCACATTCTCTGCCATCATTTGCCGCTATGATGAGAGTTGGATGTGATACCTATGAAAAAACAAAGGAAAATCCTCTTTCTCATCCTGTTAGTGGCAGGAACTTTGCTCGATTGGTCCAGTAGTCAGCAAAAACAGGACGTCGAGCTATATACGATAGGAATTGTGATTGCCAATGAGGATCGAAAAGATAAAGTAGTGGGATTGAAGGCGGGATTGCAATCGCTGGGTCTAGGTGAAGGAGTACGTGTTCAGTATGCACCTGTCTATTTGAATGCGGCTCAAACCCTTGAAGAGGAGCGCTCCCTTGTCCAGGACTTGATTTCCAAAAAGCCTGATGTAGTCGTCACGACAGGGGCGCACGAGACCTTTTTGATTCAACAGGAGACAACGACGGTTCCCATTGTTTTTATCGGTGTCGCCTCACTGGTCGAGCTACCGCTTGTTGAGACAGAGGGGACAGTTACGTGTGGAATCAGCAATGGCCAAATGGATGTGATTGGGAAAAGGTTGGAGCTGACAACTCGTTTGTTGCCTGATGCCAAGCGGATTCTGATCATTGCCGATTCTCATGCTCCTACGACAGAGCGGGCAATCGTAGAAGCAGGGTCAGCCGCTTCCTTGCTTGGTGTTCGCTTGCAGGTGGAGCAGGTTGCTTCCCCAAGAGATTTGGAGCAATTGCTCAGTAGGCTCTCACCAGGAGAATACGACGCCATGCTTCCTTTACCTAGCTATGTTCTGGAAGACGCGATTACTGATTGCTTGCCTCTTTTGATCGAGAAGCAATTGTTTGTCATGGGCGCATACCCCGAGCAGGTGAAGGCTGGCTTGTTTGCCGCTTACGGCGTTTCTTTTCATGCACAAGGCATGCAGGCTGCTCATATGGTGGCTCGGGTGTTGGATGGAGTCCCTCCAACCGATCTGTCAATCGAATGGCCGGATGACGTGCGGCTGGTTGTCAATGCTGCTTCCCTGTCCAAGCTGCCTATTACCGTAACCGATCAACAGTGGTCATTGGCACAAGAATGGTATGGAGTGAAGAACAAATGAGGAGGAGCAGACTACCGCGCATCAATCGACTAAAGACAAAGATGCTCCTGTTTGGGCTTTGCATGTCCATCATCCCTTTTCTGATTCTTGGTTATATCAATTTGCAAACGAGTAAAGATAAGGTTCGAGAAGAGGTAGACAGAGCCAATCAGATCTACGTGGAAAACACATTGGCGCAGTTGGATATGCTTTTTTTACATACGACCCAATCCATGCAGGTGGTTCAGCAGCGTTTTCTCAAAGAGCGCCCTAGCGATGATGATGCTTATTTTTTGTTGAATACGTTATTAAAAACCTCCCCTTACATGGAGGAGGTCGCGCTTTTTCATCAGGATGGAGGGCCGCAGTTTTTGCTGAATCGCTGGAAACACCAAAGAGTGGATACAGTCAGTGAGCAAGACAACCAGCTTCTTCCGACCATCCAGTCGGGAAAACCATACATCGGAAGCATTGTCCGATCAGCGGAAGGGAAGCTGCTGGTAACGGTCGCGATCCCTCACTTATCTGCCAACGGTGTAAAAGGCGGCATGTACGCAAAGCTCAATGTAAAACAGTTGCTCGAACAGGTCACACTGCGAGCTCGATATGAAAACGAGGCCTATTTGTTCGTCACGGATGGGAAAAGCGATAGGTTTGCAGATCCGTTTATGTTGGGCAAGCCTTCTGATGGCTCCTTGACCTATTATGAACAAGCGGTTCCTCCCTCCTGGACACTACCAGATCGAACTGACAAGCCTGTTATCCGTACGTATCAGGCTTCCAATGAAGATGTCATGGTCAACTATGCCATGCGTTCTTCCGTCACCCATTGGGTCATTATGCTGGAACAGTCAAGCCAAACGGCGTTTGCTGCCTTTTCAAAATTGGAACAATCTCTGCTCTTCACGACCTTATTCATCGCACTTATCGTGTTGGGGATTAGCATTGTGTTTTCTGTCTCATTTAGCCGATTAATGGAAAAGATCGAATCCGCTGTGCAAAAAATCGCAGGTGGCGATTTATCCGTACGAATACCAGTGACGACCTCAGATGAAATTGGCAGGCTGGCAGCGTCCTGCAATGAAATGGCACAGAGTCTGGAGACGAAGACCAATCAACTTCTGGAAGAAAAGAAACGGCTTGATCTCGTCGTCAGTGGCATGGGGATGGGACTGATTCTCGTAGATGAATGTTTTCGTATTCGCTGGATTAATCAAACAGCGTCGGCGTGGTTTCAGGATACGGCAAATCTCCTGGGGAAGGACTGCCATCAGACGATTGGTCAGCATTTCAGCTCATGCAGTGGCTGCATGCTCCGAACACGACAAATGGTAAACCAAAATCAGACTGACCTTATTTCCTCCAGAGTCGATCAGGATGGACGTGTCCGTTCTTATCGACATCAGGTTTTCCCTCTGCATCCGGAGAAAGAATCGTCGGCTTTTCTGGAGGTCATCGAAGACATCACGGAGAAACGAGAGCTGGAAGCCGCAATCGCACAAGCAGACAAGCTCGCTGCTATTGGACTCTTGGCATCGGGCATCGCCCATGAAATCAATAATCCATTAGGCATTCTGTCGTTGTATGGACAAGACTTGCGGGACCGTCTCGTGGAAGAGGATATTCGAGATTTACAGGACACAGGAGAGCTTACCCAATACTTGGACACGATGGACAAACAAATTAACCGCTGCAAGGAAATCACGACCCGGTTGCTGCACTTTTCGGGAAAATCACCCGTTACCGTAGAACAAGTAGATATTCATCAAGTCCTAACAGACATTCTCATTCTTTTATCCCATGAAATACGTGTCAAACAGGTAACGGTAAACCAGTCTCTGTCGGCCTCTGCTCCGTTTCTTCTCGCTACCCCTGGACAACTTCAGCAGATCTTGCTCAATCTGTTAACCAATGCACTGTACGCGACCCAGGAGCGGGGAAATATTGAGATAGCAACTGATTCTCCATCGAATGATCGGCTCCGTCTGTATATCAAAGATGATGGATGCGGTATACCTGCAGCAGATTTGCCGCATGTTTTGGAGCCTTTTTATACAACCAAGCCTCCTGGAAAAGGGACTGGTCTCGGGTTATCGGTCTGCTATGGGATTGTGACGAATTTAGGCGGAGAAATCGAGATCGAAAGTACGCCAAACATAGGCACGACTGTTACGGTCATCCTGCCGTCGGCAAAGGGGGAATGAACAAAAGATGCACACTGACACTCGGATACTCATTGTTGATGACGAAGCAGATTTCCGCCATCTATTAACCAGTCGATTAAAGAGAAAGGGATATACCACGCTGGAAGCACCTGACGGAATCAGCGCGCAGCAGCTAGTAACCAGCGAAACGATTCATGTGATTCTGCTTGATTTGAAAATGCCCGGGATGGACGGTCTCGCCTTTCTGCAATGGTGCAAGGAAGCCTCTCCTGCCATTCAAATTATTGTTGTAACGGGACACGGAACCATCGAAACAGCTATCGAAGCGATGAAACGCGGTGCTTATGATTATTTGACAAAACCTTACAACCTCAATGAATTGGAGGTATTGATTTCCAAGGCCATAGAAAAACAGCAGTTGACCGAGGAAAACCAACAGTTGAGAGAAGCGCTGTCGACAAATGGGAAAACGACGTTTCAAATCGTTGCGGAAAGCCCGAAGCTAAAAGAGGTCTTAGCAACTGCCAAGCGAGTAGCCAGTACGGATTTTCTCGTTCTCTTGAAAGGGGAAAGTGGGACAGGGAAGGATGTCATTGCGAGACTCATCTATGAATGTAGTGAGCGAGCAGCAGAGGCATTCGTACCGATCAATTTGGGGGCGATACCAGAAACGATGCTGGAAAGTGAACTGTTCGGACACGAAAAGGGAGCTTTTACAGGCGCAACTGCCCAAAAAAAGGGACTGGTAGAGATTGCTCACGTGGGGACGCTCTTTTTGGATGAAGTAGGGGATTTGCCTTTTCCTTTGCAGGTCAAGCTGCTCCGTTTTCTGGAAACGGGTGAATTTCGCCGAATAGGGAGCCCGATTTTGCACAAGGTGGATGTTCGGATCATTGCTGCTACCAATGCCGATCTGGAGAAGAAAGTGGAAGAAGGAACGTTTCGGTCCGATCTCTATTTCCGGCTGCATGTCATGGATTTAACGATTCCACCCCTCGCCCAGAGAAGAGAGGACATTTTGCCATTGTCGGCTTTCTTTTTGAATCGACTGAAGCGTAAGTATCCAGTCAAACCGCTTTCTGTGAAAGCCCAGGCAGCTCTTTTGGCCTACTCATTTCCGGGGAATGTTCGGGAGTTGGCTCATATGATCGAACGCGCTGTCGTTTTGGCAAAAGGAGAGGAGATTGACGACAAGGATCTCTTTCCTCATGAACAGCCAGTGCATCACAACCCGTCAGATCGAAAGCTCCTTTTCTCTGCAGAATCGGGGGAGGAAGAGGCGTTTTTACTGAAACACGTAGAGCGAGAACATATCAAGCATGTGCTGGACGTTCTGCAATGGAACAAGACCAAGACAGCTGAGAAGCTGGGGATCAGCGTGCGTAATCTGTACCGAAAAATCGAAGAGTACGAGCTGCGACCGTGACATTTTGTCGCGTACTGACCGTGACATTTTGTCGCGTACTGACCATGACATTTTGGCATGGTCTTTTCTTTTTCTTGCTGTTTGGAAGCGCCAAGTCGTTCGTTTTCCTGCTTCTATGGTTTGGCACGCCTCTTGCTACTCTCATGGTGTGAATGCACGATCAACATGGAGGAGTGAGACCTATGTTCAAAAAAGAGAAGACAGGCTGGAAGAAGCTGTCTATGGTTGTAGTGGCGATGCTGGTCTTTGCAGGCTGCGCTACACAGCAGTCCGCTCAACCCACCTCAACAGCGAATGAGGCCAAAGATAAAACAGCGAGTGGGGCAACGGGAGCAATCAATTTAGATTCTTACACCCCGCCTAGTATGGACAAGGTACCAGAAGGGCCATTGGGAGAATCGATTAAGTATGGACATAAGTTAATGAATGAAACGAGCACAGTGATCCCTGAATACACAGGAAATAAGCTTTCCTGCTCCAGCTGTCACGGTAATGCAGGAATGGATGCGACCTCCCCATTAACGGGTGTCACCGCAGTCTATCCCCAGTACATTCCAAGGTCTGGAAAAGTGATTACTATTGAAGATCGGATCAATGGTTGCTTTCAACGAAGCATGAACGGAAAGCCATTGCCTTACAACAGCGACGAAATGAGAGCGATGGTTGCCTATCTGACATATATCTCAACAGATGTACCAGTAGGAATTAAAGAGCGCCCGTGGATAGAGAAAAATGATATGAAGACCGTACCTCAACCGAATGTGGCAAATGGAGAAGCCCTCTTCCAAAAATCGTGTTTACAATGTCATGCTGCTGATGGTTCAGGTACAGGTCCAAACTCTGGCCCAGCACTATGGGGGGATAACTCCTTCAATATTGGTGCAGGCATGGCTCGAATTTCCAAAGCGGCTGGCTACATTCAGCGTAATATGCCTTTAGGGGAAATGGGTGGCATCAAGCAAGGCTCGTTAACCGATCAAGAAGCAGCGGACCTAGCTGCCTATATTTTGTCCAAGCCACGTCCGGACTTTGCCAAAAAGGCACAAGACTGGCCAGCCGGAGGAGTTCCAAAGGATGTGCCGTATGAAGTAGATAGCGCCAAGAAGAAGCAATAGGAACTCAATATCGAACCCCAAAAAGGGGGCTGTCCCAAAAGTTATAAAATGACGGAGGGATAGTCCTTTTTTTGATAAAATGGAAGGATCATTCACGACTATTGTCAAAAATGGAGGCACAAAATGAGCAGAACCTTTCAAAAAGGCATTATTTTCGATATGGACAACACCTTGTTGCAATCCAGGATCGATTTTACCGAGATGAAGCGGGCCATATTTCAGCTATGGGTGGACAATGGGATCGTTTCCCCAACATTTGAATGGGAAAAGCATACCGCATCACAGCTCATTGAGATCGGGCGAAAAGCGGAGCAGATGACGTCAGAGTTGGAGCAAGCGATGTGGGATGCAGTAACCACGATCGAGAAGGAAGGGATGCATGGTGCCGTTCTGGAGCAACACGCGGTAGAAGTGCTGGAGGAGTTGAAGAACCGCTACCAGTTGTATATCCTGACCAACAACGCGTATGCTGCTGCAATGGAGGCTTTGAACGAGACGGGAATCGCCTCCTACTTCGCTGAAATCGTCGCCCGCGAGCAGATGACGACATTGAAGCCATCTCCCTCTGGCGTTCACTATATTCGCAGCCGAAAGCCAGATTGGCCTGTTTCGGCCTGGACGATGATCGGGGATTCGTGGATCGATGGCAAGGCGGCCTGTGATGGACAAGTTGCTTTTATTGCCTATCAAGGGAATGAGTTGGACATGGAGCGAAATGGTGTTGTGCCAAGAGCGTACATCAATGATTTGAAAGAACTCCTGACGGTCCTCGAAATGTGCGAGCAAGAGTAAAAGTGCACTTCTCCAATAAATGATTACAGACAATAGCGAAAAATATGCTATACTTTGCCTAACTGAATACCAGCCTTCAGGGTAGGGTGCAATTCCCGACCGGCGGTAATGACGAACGCACGTCTGAGCCCGCGACTCGCTATCGAAGCAGTTGATAGCGACTGACTTGGTGCAAATCCAAGGCCGACGGTACAGTCCGGATGGGAGAAGGTATTTGGAACGGCCTGTTTCGCTGTTTTTTTCAAAAAACGGTAGAAGCGAGGCTTCTTTCTGAACGCCCTGAGCATAATATTCATGGGCGTTTTTATTTTTCATAAAACTTCATAGCGACAATCTTCAGGGCAAGGTGAAATTCCTGACCGGCGGTAATGGCGTACGTACGTCTGAGCCCGCGACTCGCTGACCACGCTTGCAGCGACTGATCTGGTGAAAGTCCAGAGCCGACGGTACAGTCCGGATGGAAGAAGATTTTTTGCTTTCTTCATTTGTTTTTTCAAAAAACAGATGAGGTAAGGCTTCTTTCCCTATGCCCTGAAACGCTGTGAGGTTTCAAGGGCTTTTTGCGTTGTGCTTGGCTGGAATGATGGAACAGAAAGGAGTGCGGTATGGAACAGGACAGCAAGTACATGGATCTGGCGCTGGAGCTGGCACGATCAGCACGAGGCCAAACCAGTCCGAATCCCATGGTCGGAGCTGTGATTGTGAAAGAGGGAACCATCGTCGGAATGGGAGCGCATCTGCGGGCAGGAGAGCCCCATGCTGAGGTGCACGCACTGCGGATGGCTGGGGAAAAAGCGCAAGGTGCGACCGTATATGTGACGCTGGAGCCTTGCAGTCACTATGGGAAAACACCGCCGTGTGCAGAAGCGTTGATCGCAGCTGATGTACGTCGTGTGGTTGTAGCTACGCTCGATCCGAATCCATTGGTGGCGGGACGAGGCATCGAGATGCTGCGGGCAGCAGGAGTAGAAGTGGCGGTGGGCGTGAGAGAAGAGGAAGCGAAGGCGCTCAATGAAGTCTTTTTCCATTACATCCAAACCAGACGTCCATTTGTGACGGTAAAGACGGCCAGTACATTGGACGGAAAAATTGCTTCGGTCACGGGACACAGTCAGTGGATTACTGGTGCAGAGGCTCGGGCAGAGGTGCATGAACTTCGCAGGCAGCATGATGCAATCCTGGTTGGAGTTGGGACGATTCTCGCTGATGACCCACTGTTGACGGCGCGCAAGGGAGAGCAGTGTTTTGGGAGCCAGCCAGTTCGCGTGATTTTGGACAGCCAATTACGTACGCCGCTGGATGCCCGTGTCGTTCAGAATACAGATGCGAAGACATGGATCTTTACGACAGATGCAGCCCCAAGGGAAAAGCAGGAGCTGCTTGCAGCAAGAGGAGTTAAGGTCATCACAATGGTAGGGCCAATTCGCGTGGAAAAGGTGCTGGATACGTTGGGGGAGCTGGGGATTACCTCGTTGCTTGTGGAAGGCGGACAGGAAGTAAACGGCTCCTTTTTGCAGGCGAGAGCGATTCAGAAGGTCGTGAGCCATATCGCGCTAAAGCTGATCGGAGGAAGCGGTGCGCCCTCGCCGTTCGGTGGTCAAGGCTTTGCAACGATGGGAGAAGCAGTGCAGCTGACAAATGTCATGATAACTCCGATTGGGAAAGGCGATGTACAGATTAGCGGGTACCCACAATGGGAGGATCAGACGTAGCAGGTGAGGAGGAGAGAGCATGTTCACGGGACTGGTCGAAGAAGTGGGCGTGATGGAATCGATTCAAGGGAACGAACAGGCGAGCCGACTGGTCATCCGCGCACAGCAGGTACTTGAAGGGGTGAAGCTCGGCGACAGTATCTCGGTCAATGGCATTTGCCTTACGGTTACTTCTTATACCAATCGTCAGTTTTGCGTCGATGTGATGCCAGAGACAATGAATAAGACGAGCTTGCGCCAATTACGCAGTGGACAGCGAGTGAATTTGGAAAGGGCGATGCGGCTGGGGGATCGATTCGGCGGGCATATCGTCTCCGGACATGTAGACGGGACCGGAATAGTTGCTTCACGAGAGGTGAATGCGAATGCAGTTGTGTTCCGGATTGAGGCCAAACCGCAGCTGTTGAAGTACGTCATTGCCCGTGGATCGATTTGCATAGATGGCATCAGTCTCACCGTGGTGGACGTAAACGATAACGGTTTTACGGTTTCGATCATTCCGCATACGCTGGCGAATACAAGTCTTGCAGACAGACGACCTGGGGACTTGGTGAATCTCGAAACGGATGTCATCGGCAAATATGTGGAGCGCTTGTTAGGTTATCAAAACCATGGCGGTACAGAAAAATCTGGCGGGCTCAGTCTAGCCTTTTTGCAGGAAAATGGCTTCGCGTGAGTAGGAGGGAGAAAGTATGTTTCATCGCATAGAAGAAGCATTGGAAGATTTGCGTCAGGGCAAGGCAGTCATCGTGGTAGATGATGAGGATCGGGAAAACGAAGGAGATTTTGTCTGCATGGCCGAAGCGGCTACGCCTGAAATGATCAACTTCATGGTCACGCACGGCAGGGGACTCGTGTGCGTGCCGGTGACAGAAGAGCACGCAACTCGCTTGCAGCTGGCTCCGATGGTGAATGCCAATACAGACAAGCAAGGAACGGCTTTTACCGTGTCTATCGATGAAGGGAGCACACACACAGGGATATCCGCTCACGAGCGCTCTCAAACGGTCTTGGCGATGCTCAATGAGCAGAAGACCGCAGAAGATTTCCGCAGACCGGGACATATTTTTCCGTTAATCGCGAAGTCTGGCGGTGTATTGCGCAGAGCGGGTCACACGGAGGCGGCAGTTGATTTGGCTCGCTTGGCGGGGGGCATTCCAGCGGGAGTCATTTGCGAAATTATGAACGAGGATGGCTCCATGGCACGTCTGCCGGAATTGGTAGAGATTGCACGCCGCTTTGAGCTCAAGCTGATTACGATTGCAGACCTGATAGCGTATCGGATGCGGACGGAATCCATGGTGAAAAAGGAAATCGAAGTGCAGCTTCCGACCGCCTACGGTGATTTTCGAATAGCGGCCTATACGAACGAGCTGGATGGCAAAGAGCATGTGGCTCTCATTAAGGGAGAGATCGGACCGGATGAGCCCATTCTCGTTCGCGTGCACTCGGAGTGCTTGACAGGCGATATTTTCGGGTCATACCGCTGCGACTGCGGTCCACAGCTGCACGCTGCATTGGAACAGATCGAAGCGAACGGACGCGGCATTTTATTGTACATGCGCCAGGAGGGCAGAGGCATTGGCTTGATTAATAAGCTCCGTGCCTACAAGCTGCAGGAGGAAGGCTTGGATACGGTTGAGGCCAATGAAAAGCTAGGATTCGCCGCTGATCTGCGAGATTACGGTATTGGTGCGCAAATTTTGCGGGATTTAGGTGTGCAACGCATGCGGCTTTTGACCAATAACCCACGAAAAATCCGTGGGCTTACTGGCTACGGTTTGACAGTAGAAGAACGGGTGCCGATTCAAATGCCGGAGCATCTGCACAATAAACAGTACCTGACAACAAAACAAGAGAAGCTGGGCCACCTGCTTCATCTGCACAGATAAGGAGAGGGAATAAGCGATGAGAACATTCGAAGGACATTTGGTTGGAACAGGTTTGCGTGTAGGGATTGTGGCAGGACGTTTTAATGAATTGATCGTAAGCAAGCTGGTCGGAGGGGCCCTTGATGCCTTGAAGCGTCATGGCGTAGAAGAGGAGCAGGTAGACGTGGCATGGGTTCCGGGGGCATTTGAAATTCCGTTGATCGCCAAAAAAATGGCGGAATCCGGTCGCTATGATGCAGTTGTTACATTGGGAGCTGTCATTCGTGGCTCCACTCCACACTTCGATTATGTCTGCAATGAGACCGCAAAAGGAGTCGCGTCCCTATCTTTATCCACTGGGGTACCCGTTATTTTTGGTGTTTTGACGACAGACAATATCGAGCAAGCCATCGAGCGAGCAGGAACCAAAGCAGGCAACAAAGGCTGGGAAGCCGCAACGGCAGCGATCGAAATGGCTAACTTATCTAAGCAGTTCGCCTAATCATTTCATATGGGTAGCGAGATAGTTCAACGGGGGCTTTGGCTCCCGTTTTCTATTTTTTTGGATAAAATCACCACGGGTAGGTCAAAGTAAGAAAGATTTTCCTGAAAAAAAGGGGGATCTAACGTGAAGCCGACTGATTGGTGGAGAGCGCAGGTAGAGGCCATACAAACAAAGCGGCGCATCAGTTCGGTACAAGCGCGGCGAAGCGAACAAATTACACCTGAAATGGTAAAACAGTGCATGCAAAACGTGGATGACCTCAGCAGCTTGTCATTGAAGATGAATGACGAAGAGGTACACGTTTTTTTTCTCGATACGCTGGTGGATGTGTCCCAGATTTATGAGAATGTCTTTCTTCCGTTGCAGCGTTCCGACGGGAAAGACCCGATGCAGGTGCTCCCTTTCTCACAGGAATGTCTTCTTGACGATATGGAGACGTTGATGAGTAACTTGCTACGCGGTCATACCATCTTGTTTTTCCTGGAAAGGGATCTCATTCTGCATGTGAATACATTTCAGGTCGCGCATCGTTCCATTACGAAATCCGAGACGGAGGCGACCGTCCTTGGACCGCAAGATTCCTTTGTTGAAATGCTGGAGATCAATTTGTCCTTGCTTCGGAGAAGAATGGCTACGCCTCATCTGAAAGTATCGAGCTACTCGATTGGCACCGAGGCGCACAACAAGGTAGCTGTGATTTATCTGGACAACATCGCGAGCGCAGAAAATGTGGAGCGCGTGAAAAAACGGCTCGACAATGTCATTTACCCTGGATTTGTCGGGATGCCTGTCTTAAAGCAAATGCTGGAGGACAAGCCGTACTCTCCGTTCCCGCAATTTGGCTTGACGGGTCGGCCTGACAATGCAACAGCAGCCTTATTGGACGGCAGAATCGTGATCATGCTGAATGGCAGTCCGGATGCTGCTATCTGTCCGACTTCCTTTCTGGAGATGTTTAGCAGCCCCGAAGACTTTTACAATCGATGGTCAACGGCGAGCTTGCTGCGGATGATTCGCTTTTTCGGTTTATTTATCACCATCATGCTTACCTCCAGCTATGTCTCTGTCTTGACGTATCATCCGGAAATGCTTCCACCCGCTTTGCTGACGATTTTGTCTGAATCGCGCAGTCGGGTGCCTTTTCCGCCAGTGATCGAGGTGCTCATTATTGAGCTCGTCATCGAGATTTTGAGAGAAGCAGGGATACGCATGCCGACTAAAATCGGTCAAACAATCGGTATCGTTGGCGGTATCGTGATCGGGACAGCCTCCGTACAAGCAGGGTTAGCCAGTAATATCCTGATCGTCCTTGTTTCTGTATCAGCGCTGCTTTCTTTTGTGCCACCCAATTTTTTGATGAGTAATGCGATTCGGCTCGTTCGCTATGGTTTTATCTTGATGGCAGGCGTATTGGGCATGTACGGCCAGATGCTGGCACTGTCGTTTTTATTCGCGCATTTGCTCAATCTGACTTCGCTCGGGACTCCGTACATGACCCCGGGAGTTCCGCGTCAATGGACCGATTTGATGAATAGTCTCGTACGTGCGCCATTGAGGTTTATCGTCAATCGAAACCGCATGTCCCGGGCAAAGCAAAAGCATGTCCGGCCAGTTGGGGAGGACTAGGGAGATGGATAGAGGGAGAATTCACAGCCTGAATCCGATCCTGGTAATCGGATTGATTATGAATACGATGGTGGGGGTCAATTTACTTGGACTGGCTCATTCTGCCAGCAAACTAGGCTACAATCTGTGGTGGTCTCCGATTTTGTTGGGATGCATCGTCAGCTTAACGTTAATTCCGATGATGGCCTTGTGCCGTCGCTATCCAGAGGATAATCTGTTTCGGATTCACGAAAAGCTGTTGGGAAAATGGCTGGGACGCTGTTTCAATATCTTGATTATCGTCTACGCCATTCTGAATGTATCTACCGCCAATGAAGGATATGTCAGGCTGGTGCAAACCTCCATGCTGAGCAATCAGACAGCCACATTGCCGTTGCTCGGATTGACTTTGACGATGGTCTACATTACAAATGGCGGCATCAAATTAATCGCGCGTTTTTGCCTGCTAACCTTCTTTTTTACCGGCTGGATGGTTTTTCTTTTGCAGTACGGATTTCAAAAGGGAGGATTCACACATATTTTTCCTCTATTTAATACAGATTGGCGCAGTATAGCCGAAACCGTGCACAATTCTTACGCGAGTATGCTTGGGTATGAATTGGTTCTGTTTTTCTACCCGTATATCCAAGAGAAGAACAAGGCACACAAGCATGTGCTGATTGGGGTATGGATCGTGGTTTTGTTGTATGTCATGGTCTTGCTCACAAGCGTAGCTTATTTTTCCGAATGGCAAATGGAAAATCTCATTTATCCCATTTTGAATTTGTTTAAGGCTGTAGAGCTGTCTTTTTTGGAGCGGATCGAAAATCTCGGGATTGGTCTCTGGGTCTTCCTCATTCTCAGCACGAGTACGGGATATTTGTGGGTTGCGCGTACAGGGCTTGAAGAAATGGCAGAAAAGACTCGGCTGTGGCATCTGCTTTTACCGACCATCATTTCGTTTTTATTCATTGTGGGGCCATTATCTGTAGAAAAACAACGCTACATTTATGACAAGGTGACTGTTTACATAGCCTATGGATTGATCTTATGGCCTATTTTTTTGTTATTGCTTCATTCCTTGAAGTTCGGTAGAGGAGAGCGGGTATCATGAAGAGGGCAAGCTGGTTCATTGTTACGGTTATCCTCTTACTCAGCCTTTGCGGGTGCGGACGCGAACTCGAACGGCCAGCACTGGAAGACATGGCCATGATTGGGGTTATGGGCTTCGATTATGTAGATCGTGAAAAAATAGATGTCACCGTATCTGTACCGGTTCCCTCCAAAAATAAGGAATCCACGCAGGTGTACTCGACTTTTGCTTCGATGACGAGCGAGGCGATGCTGAATCTCGCGACAAAAGCAGAGAGGAGCATGTCTCTCTCTCAATTGCGTGTGATTTTGTTCAGTGAAGAATACGCCCGCAAAGTAGGGATCGGAAAAGTCATCCTTGATCTCTACCGCAATCCGATTGTAGGAGAAAATGTATACATTGCCGTCGTACAAGGAAAAGCGAAAGATGTCATCAAAAAAACCTATAACCATAGGCCGGAAATCAACACGTATTTGAACAGCTTGCTTCGTCCGCGAGTGGAAACGGCCTTTTCGTCTTTTGCGACCATTCACGATTTTGTTTTTATGATGACCAGCAACACGATGGACCCCAATCTTCCTTATCTCATTCAAAGTGACGGAGAGATTCAGATCACCAAGGCTGCCCTTTTTCGAGTGGACAGGATGATCGGAATGTACTCACAGCGAGAGGGGAAGCTGGTTCAGGGCTTTCTGGGAAGAGAACGCTTGCCACGTATGAGCTTCGAGTTCCAGCACGAGACGAAAACAGGTAAAAAACAAAGGGAAAAGGTCGTCTTCGATTTTGTGCGGGCAAAAACGAAAGTAAGAAGCGAAGGCAGCCTGAAAAAGCCTGTTATCCACATCGATCTTAAGGTAAGAGGAATGCTGGTAGGCTATTCAGGCAACAAGGATTTGGAAAAGCGGGCTCAATTTCGGACCTTGATTCAAGAGCTTGAGAAACGGATCAAAAAGGAAAGCATGGAGATGTTGGTGCGTTTTCAAAAGCAAGGGGTTGACCCGGCGCAGCTAGAGGAGAGCATTCGCCAAAAATATTATGGCAAATGGACACGCGAAACGGGTCTCGCCCTATATAAAAAAGCGAAATTTAATGTCAGAGTTCATGTGGATATAGTCGGTTTTGGCACACTGAAATAAGGAGCAGCAGGATACCGGTGTGGTTAGAACAGACGCTTGAATTCGCGCCAGATCGCACCCAAAGTCCGGCGATTTACATTTTGGAGCTTGCCGTATAACAGGTTCGTCAAACCGATGAAGGTGAGCTCTTGATCTTTCGTATACGGATACCAGTTGAACTCGCGTTTGCGCTTGCCCGGATCGTGGATGACAGAGATGCTGTGTGTAAAGGCTTGCAGTCCTGAAGGTCCACGATAACGGCCAATACCGCTCTGTTTGACCCCGCCAAAAGGAAGATGGGGATTGGCGTAGCTGATAATGACGTCGTTGATGCACACATTGCCACTGTCGAGCTGACGAGCTACGCGATCCGCTTTTGTTTTATCGGCTGACCATACGGAGGCATTCAGTCCGTACGGTGAGCTATTAGCCAGGCGGACAGCCTCCTCTTCGGTGGAAAAAGTCATGATGGGCAGCACTGGACCAAAGGTCTCTTCCCGCATGATTTTCATTTCAGTCGTCACGTTTGTGAGAATGGTCGGCGCGATATACATGCTGTCAGAGGAAGGAAGTCCTCCGGTGACTGAAGTCGCGCCCGCAGCCAGCGCTTCGCTCACATGCTCACGGACAATGCCGATTTGTTGGGAAGACGTCATCGAACCGACCTCGGCCTCATTCGGATAGCTTTGGCGCAATGCTTTTGTTTTTTCAGTGACTAGCTTGAGAAACTCAGGATATACCTTTTCATGGACAAAAAGACGTTCAACAGACATACACACCTGTCCAGAGTTCGTAAAAGCCCCCCACACCGCGCCATTTGCTGCCCGTTCCAAATGAGCGTCTTCAAATACGATCATCGGGTCCTTCCCGCCCAGCTCCAATTCAACAGGGATCAAATGCTCCGAAGCTGCCGCCATAATTTTTTTGCCTGTCGCAACAGAGCCTGTGAAAAATATTTTATCTGGGCGCGCAGCTACCAGCGCCTGTCCAGCTTCGCGTCCTCCATGCAGGACGGTTACGACTCCATCTGGCATAGAAACAGCGGAAAAAACCTCTTCCATGAGCAGTCCGGTAGAGGCAGTCACCTCGGAAGGTTTTAAAATAACGGTATTGCCTGCTACCAGCGCAGATAATACGGGAATGATAGCAAGCTGAAACGGATAATTCCACGGAGAAATGACCGCGACGACACCCATCGGTTTGTAGTGGATATACGATTTCTTCGGCCATAGTACGATAGAGGTTGGTACTGGCTGATCGGCCAGCATCTGATAGGCATGTTTTTCATAAAAGCTGATCGTGTCGACAGTGACGAAAATTTCGGTCATATACGCTTCCAATGTAACTTTTCCGGTAGCCTCACTAATTTTTCGGGCGATTTCTTCGCCGTGATCGACTAAATAATGCCGCAACCGTGCCAAATAGTCCAGACGCTCGGCCAACGATGTCGTGGACCAAGCTGGAAAGGCAAGACGCGCACGTGCCATCGCGTCTTCTACTTGTTCTGGAGTCGCTTCCTGTAAAGCGCCAAGCAGTTCTCCAGTGGCGGGATTTTGCATGGACAGGACTGCCATCCTAATTCACCTCGATTCAGGAGATAAAGATTCAGAAGAGAAGAGTGTATCCATCAAATGGGCAAAGGCCTGTTCAAAATGAGCAATCGCTTCTTCCGGCTTCTGCAAGTCATCGAGCAAAAATTGAAAAAGGAATCCGTCGATTGCAGAGTAGATGAGTGAGATTGCGGAGTTTTCGTCAATGGTCAACGGTGATTGTTCTTCGCGCTGCAACCGTACGAGCATACGAGAGATGAGCTGATGCAGACGGGTTCGAATGATTTTTACCTGTTCACCAAAGGCGGGAACGTACATGGCCTGTACCTGCAAGTCATACCAGAGCCGATGCAGATTTCGATCCTCTTGTAGACTACGGCACAGGACACGGGCTAGAGCTGCTGACCATTTTCCAGATGGAGCTGCGAGCACTTCGCGTTCCAACTCCTCCATAAAACGTCCCTTGTAGCTAGAGATTACAGCGAGCAAAAGCTCTTCTTTGCTTGCAAAGTAATAATGCAGAATGCCAAGTGAGACGCCAGATTCCTTGGCAATGTCGCGCAAGGAAACATGAGCATACCCTTTTTCAGCCAAACAAGCAGTCGCTTGCTCAATCAAAAATGCCCGTTTTGCTTCGGCTTTTTTTGGGGTAGTCACTTTCTCACCTCGTTTTTGGACGACTGTCCAGTTTTTCTGTTTTTATTGTATTTTTACGGATGATGTCTGTCAATGAGAGAGCTGCCCATAAAAAAGAAGCGGCTTCATTACCGCTTCTTTTGCCGCTCCCAGCGTCGTAAATACGGATAAGGATCAAATGACCAATCCGCGCCACCTGTTTCTCTGTACATCCCGTAGTGCAGATGGGGAGGGAATTTTCCTGAAGTACCAGGCTTCCCATAACCAGAACTGCCGACATATCCGATCACTTCACCCGGTTCCACGATGTCACCCGGCTTCAATCCCTTTTTAAACGAGGACAGATGTGCGAAGTAATGATACACATTGCCCATGTCACGCATGCCGATTCTCCATCCGCCATACCTGTTCCAGCCGAGTACCTCAATGACTCCGTATGCTGTGCTGAGTACGGGAGTGCCGTGACTGGCAAAAATATCGGTCCCCTCGTGGATGCGACGTCCACCCCAGCCGCGTGGCGCTCCCCATGTACTGCGGTAGCTGTATTCGTACCTCGTGGGGATAGGAAAATGCCTCTCTTCTAGGGCCAGGTGCTGGTACTTTGCATACACCTGCGCGAACTGCCTGATCGTCTTCACGGACCGATCCCGCTGGTAGTAAGACCAGAGACCAATTTGCCAATCTTCATCGGAGAAGCCGTATTGAGATAGGTAATGAATGAAAGTAGTGAGTGCATCGAGATCGTTGTGCCGATCCGCTAGCCCATCGCCGTCGCCATCCATCCCGACCCCTTGAAAAAATTGAATGGATACCGGATTCGTATCTTCTGCATCGGGGTTGAACGCACCTGCCCAACGATCGCCTGGAATGTCCACGGCTGTTAGTCGCGAGACGTTTTCTTGCTCCTGCTTCTTCTTGCGTATTTTCATGGTTCGCTCGTATTGATCAACGGCTGCCAAATAATTCCACGGGATGCCGTACATCGATTCCAAGCGGAAAAAGAGTTGCAAACGTTCTTGAAGAACCGGGTCTTGTCCTTTGGCGGACGGAGCGATTCCGGCGGCGGATTCTAGTGGCGAAATAGCTGCAACCACGCACAAGCTGATCTGAATGATTAGGCGGAAAACTCGCATGCCGTCTCCCTCCAGCTTCTAGTCTTTTGTTGTAGTTTCTGCCAGTTGGAGTGGATTATCCAAGATACTTTTGGAAGAGCTTTTGGTTGTTATTGAGGAAAGTTTTGTAAATTTGCGGCAAAAAGAGGCAGGAGCACACCATATCGTCAAAGAATTGAAATCAGGAGGAGTGTATTCCTTAAAAATCGTCATGAGGAGGCTGTGTGATGAGCAAAAAAGTGTTGATTGTAACAGGCGACGCTGTAGAGGCACTGGAGGTTTTCTATCCGTATTACCGCTGCTTGGAAGAAGGGTATGAAACGGTTATTGCAGCACCCAGCGTGAAAACCTTGCACACCGTTTGCCATGATTTCGAAGCACACAGTGAGACGTACACTGAAAAGCCAGCTTATCAGCTTCCCGCCCATGTTGCATTCTCAGACATTAACCCGGAGGCGTTTGACGCCTTGATTATCCCGGGGGGACGAGCACCTGAGCATATCAGGCTCAATGAGCATTTGAAGCCGATTGTGGCGCACTTTTTCGAGACGAACAAGCCAGTCGCAGCCATCTGCCACGGCTCCCAAGTATTGACCATCGTTCGCGAGCACTTAGCCGGTCGTGAAATCACAGCTTACCAGGCTTGCAGACCCGACGTAGAAGCGTGCGGAGCGATCTACCAAACGGAAACGCTCCATGTCGATGGCAATCTTGTTTCCGGACATGCATGGCCAGACCTTCCAGGCTTCATGCGTGAATTCCTCCATTTGCTCAAGTAAACAACCAGTCCTCCAAACTTCCGTCATTGCTGGCGGAAGTTTTTTCGTTCTGACAGATGCTTTTCATCCAGCCTTTTCCTCTGTATCATAAAGGGAAAGTATGTTCGTCTGTTTTATGTGAGGAGTGGAATTGATTGTGCTGTCATTTATCCATACAGCGGATGTCCATCTGGATGCGCCGCTTCAAATGTTGGGGGAGCGTTACGAACTGCGTCAGGATGATTTTCGTCAAACGATGAAAAGAATCCGTGACCTCGTTCGCGAAAAGGAAGCAGACTTCTGGCTCATAGCCGGAGATTTGCTGGAATACCACGGAGGAAGACGATCCACTGCGATGTTTTTACGCGATCTTTTTTCCAGCATCGCACCAATCCCTGTCGTGATCGCACCTGGCAATCACGATCCGTGGCGAGCGGATTCGTTTTATCAAACATTGGAATGGCCGGGGAACGTCTACTGGTTTACACCCGAGTGGGGCGTGTATGAATTTCCCGAAAAGTCATGCGTGATCTACGGCTGGGGCTTCGGACAGCCACATGTGTATGAGTCGCCACTCGATACGTTTCCAGGCAAATTGGGAGGGTATGCCCATCATCTGATGGTTTTGCATGCCAGTGTGCTTTCCAATTCAGGAAATGAAGAGCATCATCCGTATGCGCCTGTCACCTTGCAGCAGCTCGTACAGACGGGCATGGACTATGTTGCGATGGGACACATCCACAAGCCGGAACAATTCATGCATCCTGTCAAAAAACAACCGCTTGCCGCTTATCCAGGCTCTCCGGAAGGGCTGACGAGCAAGGAAGCGGGAGAACGACATGTTTTGTATGGAGAACTGGATCATGACGGCAGATTGCAGCTCACGGCGATTCCTGTCCAGTCACGCAAAATTCAAAAGCTGGAAATCAAAGCGAATGGAGTCGAAACGACTGAGCAGCTCATTGATCGGATGGAGGAGCAACTCGCAGAGGAAAAGGATTCCGCTATCATGCACATCACGCTGACAGGGGAACGCGCAGCCCATTTTCAGCCTCCCTTGTCTGTCCTTCAACAGCGATTTTCACGTTTTTTTGTGCTGCAGCTGACAGACCGGACCTGGCCTGATGTAGATGAGGACAAGCTGATCGCAGATGGTGGCGTCTGGGGGAGATGGCTTTCCAAGCTGGCAGAGGCGGAGGCCCGTGCGCAAAATGAGGACGAACGAGAAATCGTCAGGTTAGCGAAGCAAGAGGCTTTGGCTCGGATTGGAGGAACCATTCGATGAAAATGGAGGAGCTAGTGCTAAGGGGCTTCGGAAAATGGCAGGATGCTACCTTCCGTTTTGCTCCAGGCATCAATCTGTTTTATGCCCCGAATGAGTCAGGAAAATCAACCATCCTTCATGGGATATTCGCTGCCTTGTATGGGATGAAGCGCGATTACGTCAAATCGTCGCGATACTTGCCCGAATATGAAAAGTACCGTCCGTGGCAGAGTGGCTCGTATGAAACGATCATTACATACAAATTAGCGGGCAGAACCTATCGTCTGCACCGTCAATTGACGAAGGAACGAGAGGAGGCGCGCCTCTTTTTGGACCCGGAATGGACGGAGCTGACTGATCTTTATTTGGAAGACAGGCGCAAGGAAAGGAATTTTATTGAAAAGCATACGGGCCTTACACGCAGTCTATTTACGGATTTGACGTGGATCAGGAGAGAACCGCTTCAAGCGGCTGAGCATTTGATTCCGACCTTTACGACTGCGGAAGAAGCCAATCCGGCTGTCCAACAAATTTTGGCGGAGCTGGATCGAGAGATTGCCCTCATCGGCAAAAAAGAACGGGCCGAAAATACACTTTTGGGAAAAGCCGCTACGAAGGTGGCGCAAAAAGAGCAGGAGAAGGAAAACGCAAAGGCAGCTTGGCGAACGATCAGCCAACTGACGCTACAAATAGCGGAAGCCACAGAAGAATGCCAGCAATTGGAACTGCGCCGCGAACGATTGCAGCAGCGTCTGGATCGCTCAACTGGACAAGCAAAAGCGTTGCAGGAACGATGGCAACGAAGCTATGCTCCCGTCAGTCAACAAGACTGGTCGTGGTGGGAGCAAACAGCTCGTTCAGAGGACGAGTTGGCCATTCATGAAGAGGCAAGACGAGCTCTCACTCAGGTAAACATGCAGACGGTAACTGTACACCAGGGGGATGACCAGCTCATTCCCTTACAACACGATTATGAAAAAGGAACACAATTGCTCAGACAGCGAGAAGCATTGCATATTCGTTTGGCGACATTGGCTGTATCCGCCCTTTCTTCAAGTCCGCGAAGATCAGCATCACGCAGCACCCGACAAGGCAATCAGGCAAAAAGGAAGCGCGGGGCTGCCCTTATGTGGGGCGGCGCAGGGATATTGTCTGTTCTCGGGTTAATCGGCTTCGTGAGTGGACATCCCATTCTGGGAGGAATTTCTGCGACTGCCGCTTTGTTGCTGTTCGGCTTTGGGGTTTTCTTGTTGCGAGTAGGCGCAAGTACGGGCGGAGCCAAACAGACAGAAGATCATGATGCGGTACAGGAAAGTCAAAGGATACAAGAAGAGATCGCCTCCATCGATGCTGAAATCGCCATACTCGTTCAGAGATGGGGGGCGAGTAATTGGGATACATTTTTGGAAAGACGGGAAGAGCTACTGAAAAGCACAAGCAAACAACAATCTGAGCATCTTCTATCGGAAATGGAGAAAACGAAGCGGGAGGCTGATCTGTCTGCAATCTGGGGTGAGGGACTTCGGAACTTGCTGGATCAGGAAAAAACCGCGCTTGAGACCGAGCAAGGAAAATTACGCATCGAGATAGTGGAGATTGAGGAGAGACTACAGGAGCTGCGAGAACACATGGCCAGAGGACATGGGGAGATGGCGGTTCATGAGAGCCTGTCATTAGCTCGCGCGACAGATGAGCTTGAGGAAGCGCAGGCAGCACTTCGTCAGCTGCAAAATAAGCGAGATGCTCTTCAGCTGGCACGGGAAATGTTGCAGGAGGCAGTAGGGGAATGGCAACGAGATAGCACACCCGCTGTGAATCAGCAGGCTTCGGAGATCATCGGGCATATTACAGGGGGAGCGTATCGGGATGTCAGACTCGATCCGCGTGACGGATTTGCCGTTCGTTTGCTTGATCCGACCAACCAAATGGTGCTCGAACAGGCTCAATGTTCCACTGGGACCGCCGATCAGCTATACCTTGCCCAGCGCTTGGCATTGGTGCATCATGCCAAGCAGTCGGAGCCATTGCCGCTCTTTTTCGATGATCATTTTGTCCATTATGATGAAGAGCGTCTGCATCGAACGCTTGACTATATCGCGATGCTGGCACAAGAACATCAAGTGTTTCTTTTCACCTGTCATGAGCGAGAGCTGCGCATACTTGGGCCATTGCTTCATAAAGGGAACCGCCATGCCGTGCATCGGATCGGGTAATTGTTTCCGGGGGAGGAAAGAGGTTGCCCCTCCGAAATCCAACCTCTATAATGGAGATTGTTATTGTCTTGTACCATGATGTCACATGAGGAGTGAGCCCTATGACGCAACGCAAGCCGGAGTGGCTCAAGATCAACCTTGTTTCAGGATCAGAACTAGCCAGCTTTAAAGAGCTTAAGCAAACCATGCGCACGAAGACGCTACATACCGTTTGTGAAGAAGCAAAATGCCCCAACATTCACGAATGCTGGGCAAGCGGTACAGCAACTTTCATGATTTTGGGTGATATATGTACCCGTGCCTGTCGGTTTTGTGCAGTAAAAACTGGACTACCTACGGAGCTGGATACAGCCGAACCAGAACGTGTAGCAGAAGCAGCCGAACAAATGCGTTTGAAGCATGTCGTTGTGACTTCCGTTGCTCGTGATGATTTGGCAGATGGAGGCGCACAGATTTTTGCCGATACGATCCGTGCGATTCGTCGTCGACTGCCGTTTGCCTCCGTAGAAGTATTGATTCCCGATTTTATGGGGAACTGGGATGCGCTAAAAGTGGTCATGGATGCAAAGCCTGACGTACTAAACCACAACATTGAGGCGGTTCGCCGAATGTCAGATCGCGTACGGGCAAGAGCCAAATACGATCGGACGCTGGAACTGTTGAAAAAGGCGAAGGAATTCCAGCCGAGCATTCCGACGAAGTCCAGTCTGATGATTGGGGTAGGCGAGACGATGGAGGAAATCATCGAAACGATGGATGACCTGCGTGCTGTCGATGTCAACATCATGACGATTGGTCAGTATTTGCAGCCGACCAAGAAGCATTTGAACGTAGAGAAATTTTACCACCCAGATGAATTTGCTCGCTTGAAGGATGAAGGAATGAAGCGTGGTTTTAGCCACGTGGAGTCAGGGCCATTGGTGCGTAGTTCGTATCACGCTCACGAGCAGGCGAGTGCCGCGAAGGAAACGATTGCGAAAGAATCCATGCCGAAAGCGCAATAATAAGTAACCCCCTCAGCCGCCCAATTCGAGCGGAAATGAGGGGGTTTTTTACTACCGGGGGAAGGGCTTTAGCGACTGGTTGTTGCCTTTGCGTTATGAGATGTTCCACCCATACGCTTGACGAGTGTGTCAATGCTTTTCGCATCTTCTGTACGCGCTGTACTCACGTTGCTGGAGCGACTTGCTACACGAGCGATTTCTTGGATGTCATTCGGATTATCGGTGACATACACTTTGTAATAGCGTGGTGACACCGATTCGGCGTTCATTCTTGCCTGTTTTTTCGCTGTGTGCGCATCTGCTCCTTGTGTGTGTAAGCCGACAAAAACTTCTTTGTCCGTTACCAAGACGGTAGAACGCTGTACGCCAGGGCAGCTGGCAGTGACATTTCCTACAGCTTTTGCCAATGCTTCACGGTCTACATAGACGTTGGCGACACTGGCAGTTCTCACATGCTGACGATCCGTCTGCACATAGCCCATGCGTGGCATTCCAGTTTGCATGACACCTGCTCCACCACGGTTTACACCATGCTGCTGATAAATAGAATGGTGTGTACCAGTTGGCGCATTGTAAACACCTGTGGTACCCATACCAGCTTTATGATCCGTAAAGGCATTGTACGGTCTCATTCCACTCGTGTAGGCATTGTAGTTGTTTACATGCGGGTAAGTACCATTTGGATATGCACCATAGTTATACCCAGCATTGTTGGTCAGTCCCATGCCATTGCGGACGTGAAGTCCATCACGAATGCCGTCGTAGTTGCGGACGTGGAGCCCGTCGAAACTAGTGGTTCCAGCACCAGTGGTGTAATTACGATTATGGTGGTACCCGTCAAAGTTCGTCGAGCGCATGCCATCGTAGTTACGGACGTGCATTCCATCAAAATTTCGAACGTGCGGAGCAGACTGGTACGACATCGTCTTGTTCGGATGCGTGTAATTAGGCGCAGCATTGTTGTTACAACCAGAAGCCAAGAGCACAATACCTGCAATTGCAGGATACAACCATGTCTTTTTCAATGGTAACACCCCCTACACGATAGAATGTCCAAAGGTACAGGTCAGTTATCGTGGGAAATTTAGCTCATGTTACGCGAAATATGATAAGATGGACATAGTATACATGCGTAAGGAGGAAGCGAGTTTGATTCGCACGCAAGCCGGTACTTATGAAGTCATGGAAGTAAATCGAGACGGCTGGAACCTTGAAGCGTTCAAGGAGCGCTATAGCGACATCCTCGACAAGTACGATTATATTGTAGGGGACTGGGGCTATGGTCAGCTTCGTCTTCGTGGGTTTTATACTGACGCTAATCGCAAAGTACCGTTCGAGCAGCGGATCGCCGCTTTGGATGAGTACCTGCATGAGTTCTGCAATTTTGGTTGTCCGTACTTCGTTTTGCGCAAGGTAAAAGCAAACGTCGGCAACAGTGACGACCAAAGCGGGCAAGACGAAGCTGGCTTTGATGTCATCATTGATATTCGTCAGGACATTCCTCGTGAAGAGGGTGGCTCTTCGCCTTATGTAGAACGAAAAGAACGCAGACGCTATCACCCGCGTCAAAATAAACAGGATCGCCAGAACAATGCTGGCGCTGATCGCAATGGGGCAGGGAGGAACGAACGCGGGGAGAAGCCAAAGTTCCAAAAGGATCGCCCCGATAAAAACGGTAAGGACTCCAACTCGCGAGAGCGCCGTCCCAATCAATTGAAACCCAATCGTGAACGCGATAAAGTCCCAACAGGACCAAACGCACCGAAGCGCGATTCCTAAAAACGCTAAAAAGAGCCCTGTATGCTAGGGCTCTTTTCGTTTTTCGATTTAATAACCTCCGCCAAAACCTTCAGGGGTTCAAAAACCACCGGGTCCACCGAAACCACCGGGTCCACCGAAGCCACCAGGTCCACCGAAACCACCAGGTCCACCGAAACCACCGGGTCCACCGAAACCGCCGGGTCCACCGAAACCGCCAGGTCCACCAAAACCACCGGGTCCCCAACCAGGCCAGCCCCATGTGGGCCAATAACCAGGCCAGCAAGTACTGCATCCCCACCAAGGATATGGCTGTGGGACGACAACGACCTCAGGACCGCGTCTTCTACGGAAAAAAACTGGATGAGCCTGATCTTCTGGAATGTATTGAAAATCCTGGTCTGCTGAGTAATAAGGTGGCTGGTCATATTGTGCAGGAACAAAGTGGTTTTGATCGTATTCGTTTGAATCATATTGAGTTTGATCGTATTGGTTTTGTTCATAAGTTTGGTCGTATGGATAAGATTGCATGATGCGATTCGCACTCCTCTCGTTATCTGTCTGTGCATCTGTGCAGTAGCAGTATACGAGGCATACGCCTGTAAGGAGCATTGTCCCGCAGGAAATGGGCGGGGGCTTCAAATAAAAAAGGAAGAGCCCGCAATAGCTCTTCCTTTCGGTGAATTAGATAGCTGCTTCCAAAAATGCTTTCAATTCTTCGGCTTCACGCTCATTCAAGTTGAACGCGAATTCCAGATAGCCTTCTTCTTCCAGATCATCATGTCCAATAATAGCGGAGCGTCCATTTTGAATGTTGATGACAATCGCCTTTCCATAAAAACGGTTAGTCGTTGTAATCGCCAGGTCAAAACGAGTAGCTTCGCCCGTGAAGCTGACGAAGCGCGTTCGAGTATCCTCCGCTTCGTCGTACAAGTAGAACAAATCGTTTGCCATATGGGTGTCCCTCTACTTCCATAAAAGATTTGGTTTGTGTTCGGTATTGTGTACAGCGCGGACAAAGCGAATGGTTTTGGTTTGGGCACGCATGACGATCGAGTGAGTTTCCACCATATCATCACCGAGGTAGCGCACGCCTTGCAACAGCTCTCCATCAGAAACGCCTGTTGCTGCAAAAATGGCATCATCGCCTTTTACCAGATCGTTCAGCGTCAAGAGCTGCTCTGGATTGTCGAGCCCCATTTTGATGCAGCGCTCGCGCTCGCTGTCGTTTTGCGGCTTGAGCTGGGCTTGCATGTCGCCACCCAGGCACTTGATCGCTGCGGCACTGATCACACCCTCTGGTGCACCACCGATACCCAAGAACAAGTCAATCCCTGTATGCGGCAGACAGGCAGCAATCGCAGCACCCACATCGCCATCTCCAAAAAGCTTCACTCGCGCACCCTTTTCACGAATGGCGTCAATAATCGCCTGATGGCGGTCGCGTTCCTGAATAATGACCGTCACATCTTGCACGCGCTTGTTGTTTGCTTTTGCTACAACCTCTATCATTTTATCCACGGGATCGTAAAGGTTGATTTGTCCGGCAGCACGTTTGCCGACGGCCATTTTCATCATGTACATGTCTGGTGCATGCAACAGTGTTCCACGGTCCCCGATGGCGATAACAGACATGGCATTGTTGTGACCCTTGGCGACAATCGTCGTTCCTTCCAGCGGGTCAACCGCCACATCTACCTCAGGCCCGCCTGCTTCCGGGTTACCGAGCTTTTCACCGATATAGAGCATGGGGGCCTCATCCAGTTCACCTTCGCCAATAACGACGGTACCCCTCATGTTGATCGTGTCAAACATGGCGCGCATGGCGCTGGTCGCTGCTCCATCTGCTTCATTCTTTTTCCCGCGTCCCATCCAGTGAGAAGAGGCAAGTGCAGCCATTTCCGTTACCCGCACAATTTCCAGAGCCAATTCGCGTTCCACAGTGTGTTCCTCCCCTTATGCTTGCCGACAAAAATTCACCCCATCATTGTAACATAAAGTGAACGATCAAAAAGTCGTCTTTTCAGCACCGAACGTGATTCGTGACAGGTCGTACAAATTTGGTATACTGAGGGATGAAAAGAGGTGAAACCGGTGAGCAATTCCTATTTGCAGGAAGGGGAATTGGTGCTTCTCGTCCTGGTGCTAACATTTGTGTTTACCGTTTACTACTCAAAACGCAAATCAAAAAAGCGAAAGTAAGGAGAAATATATGTACGACGTGAATACAAAACGAATCGACCAAGTATTGGAACATATGTCTCGTATGCTGGATCTGTTGGACAAGCTCAGCGAACGAGGGGCCAAAGCGGTTTTGGCAGATGAAGTAGCTGTTGCAGCGATGGAGCGAGCCCTGCACTTGTCTATCGAAGGAATAGTGGATGTCGGAAATGCACTGATCGATGGATTCATTATGCGAGATCCAGGTAGCTACAGCGACATCGTGGAAATTTTGCGGGATGAGCAAGTCATCACGGATGAACAGGCTTTGATCCTGACGCGTGTGACCGATTTCCGCAAGCATCTGGTCAATGATTATACAAGTGTGCCGGCTAATGAAATGTACAGCCTGGTAGAAGAAGCTGCTGGTACCATTCGTCAGTTTGAGCCACAGGTGAGAGCCTTCTTGAAAAAAGAACTGTTTTAAAAAGTGTTTTCAATCCATCACCAACGTAGCGGATATTTTATACAAAAGACTTTCGTTTGTTTACTAAAACGTCTTCATCCACTACAATAGGGAGAAAGGACGGTGATACGTATGACAAACGAAGGAACGTCCACTCGTGATCAAATCCTGCACATGCTCAAGGTCAAAGGTTCACTCCCTGTCAGCGACATGGCCGTCGAGCTAGGGATTACTGAAATGGCGGTACGGCGTCATTTGAACACCCTGGAGAGAGATAATTTGATCAAGTCTACGCTTGTTCGCCAAGCGATGGGACGCCCAACGAATGTTTATTCATTGTCGCAGGAAGCAGACGAACTGTTCCCGCGCAATTATTCTCATTTGACATTAGATTTTTTACAGGACATAAAGGAAATCGATGGTTTGTCCAAAATCGAAATGCTATTTAGACGCCGCGAGAATCGCTTGGAGGAGAATTATCGCTCCCACATGCAAGGCGACTTGGAAAACCGTGTAGCCAAGCTTGCCGAGCTGCAAAACGATAAAGGCTACATGGTGGAATGGGAAAAGGACGAAAATGGAGACGGCTATCGGATTCAGGAGTTCAATTGCCCAATCTCGCAAGTAGCCCGTGAATTCAACCAAGCGTGTAGCTGTGAGCTTTCCTTGTTCCGTCGGGTTTTGAAAGCCAATGTCGAGCAAACCACGTGCATGGCAAAAGGCGGAGACAAATGCGTGTTTCACATTAAGGAAGCGAAATAAATAGCCATAGCGAAGGTCCACTCAAGTCCGGGTGGATTTTTTCTTTTGTTTACTGGATTTTCCTGATATTGGGAGGATGGTGTAATACATTGGTGGTATTGTAATATGAAATTTAAAAAAGGAAGAAAACACCTCATGAAGAGATCATTCTCCATCATATTTGGTTTATCCCTCATTTTGGCCTCTTGTAGCACAACATCGTCGGAGCCTACGCATAATCAATTCCAAATTACTTTGAGCGACGTATTCAAACATCAACACACATCCTCTGTCTATCAGTTTGAACTTATTACGAAAGAACTCTCCAATGTAAAAGACAAAGAGAGGTTGGCATATTTATCAGGAATGATTGATAGCTATTTGATTCGTGACGTTGTACTGGAATAAAAAAGAATATCTAAAAAAGATTCAGTCATTAGTAAATGAGAATAACCTTATGGAGATCCAAGGGAAACAAGATGAATTCAAGAAACTTAGTGAACTTATGGGGAAAATAAATGATGATCGGCTTTTCAGTAAAGATAAGCAAAAGGTTGATTCATTTAAGAAAGATCTAGAAATTGTTATTCAGGCATTCCCAAAATAAGAAAATGATATTTTATAGAATCAAAAACAAGGGAGGTACAGGATTGGGTTAGGGTCCTGTGCCTTTTTTTCTATAATCAAGCAGGCATTAAGTACCTTTTTTCGTTATTCTCGCAATCTTAATGTTGGTTTAATGTTTTCTTTATGTTGGACATTTATTATTTGTGGTGTAAGAAAACAACCAAACACACATGAAAACAATTGAAAGGTGGAGTGATATCAGGAAAATACTAGAAAACCGGATAGCCGTCTTGACGAAAAACAGATGAGGAGAAATCCGTAATGAAAAAAATGGTATCTAGTATAGCTGCTTCTGCCATTTTGTTGGGTGGAATTCTGCCAGTCGTTGATTCCGCTCATGCAAAAGACAAATTTTCTGAGAAAAAGATGACGATGACATTTGACGTGATCAGTGACATCCAGGGAGACCTCAGAGATTTTAGTCACGTTTTGCAAGACATCGATGAGGAAAATCCAAAGTCCAAAGCGCTAATCATTAACGGTGATATTACTCCTCGCGGTTACGATTTTGAATATCAAGCCGTACAAGATGTGCTCGATAAAAATCCTCATCCTGAAAATGTGTGGTACAGCATCGGTAATCATGAGTTTTATGTGCCGAAGTGGAAGAATCCCCAAACGCTTGCACAAAGTAGCTGGCCAAACGGGACAACGGAAGAAGAGTTGTTCGATAACTTCTACCAATTCAGCGGAGAAGACAAAGTCTATCACCAAAAAGAAATCAACGGATATCCCTTTCTCTTCCTCGGCACAGAAAAATACATGAAATACCACGATCCAAAATTGTGGGATGAAGTATACATGAGTGACGAGCAACTGGATTGGCTGAAAGATAATCTGAAGCGTTATAGCAAGAAGGACAAGAATAAGCCCATTTTTGTATTCTCCCACCATGTGCTCCCGGACAGTATCTCGGGCTCCAGACAAAGTCCATACACGAACGATTACCTGGATGTGGACAAGCTCCTTGACATCTTGAAAGACTATCCGCAAGTTGTTTTCTTCTCAAGCCACACCCATTGGGACCTGAATCTGCCGGACTGGGCAGGCAAAAAGAAAGTCAAAGGCGGAGACAAACGCGGCTTTACCGTCGTAAACACGGCTGGCATTGAAACGGGATGGATGTCAGCAGGTCCAGACGGTGGAGAAAAAGTCACGCCGGATGGAGGGGCTTTCAAGCAAGGGCTGCGCTTGCAGGTGTACGGTAATGATGTCGTCATCCAAGCGTATGACTACCAACACGATAAAGTCATTAAGAAGCTCAGTATCCGTAATGGAAAAATCGAGCAGTTGCCGCCTGATGTACAGGCGGATGATGATAACAATGTGCTTGTCAACGCAACCCAATACATGGAGTACGCAGTTGGGAACCAAAAAAAATGGCGGGATTTTGATCCCGAAAATCCACCGACATTTCCAGGAAACCAGGTCGTGTATGTCCGTCATAAAGGGGAAATGAACCTGGAAGACGGCACGCCAATCATGGTCAAATTCAAGAAATAACGGAACTGCGGTGTATTGTTCGTCATAAGAGGGCCGATCGGGTCCTCTTTTATTTGTGCCCCACTCAACTTCGTTCGAGTATTCATACCAGTAGATGAAGAGCAGCTAGACAAAAAGCAGGGAGCGGTAGAAGGCCGTTTCCTGCTTTTTGCGATAGGAAGGACGAAGGTTTACACTAAGAGAGGAGAGCTTACGACAACAGATGGGAGATGGAACAACGTGAAACAATATAAAGGCTATTTGCTAGATTTGGATGGGACAATTTATCGGGGAAAAGAAGCGATTCCGGGAGCAGCAGCATTCATCACCCACTTAAAAACTCACCAGATCCCGTATTTGTTCCTGACAAATAATTCTTCTGCCTCTGCACAGCACGTCGCAGAACGGCTGGTAGCAATGGGCATAGAGGCACAGGCTCGGGACGTGTATACCACGAGTATGGCGACCGCTACCTATTTACAAGAGCAGGCACCAGCGGGTACACGCGTCTACGTGATTGGAGAGGCAGGCTTGCGTGATCAGCTGACGGATGCAGGCTATGTGGTGACAGAAGAAGATCCGGCTTATGTCATTGTCGGGATTGATCGTGCTTTCACGTATGAAAAGCTGGCGATCGCCGCACGTGCTATCCGTGCAGGAGCAGCTTTTATCGCTACAAATGCAGATGCAGCCCTGCCGACGGATGCTGGTCTGTTCCCTGGCAATGGTTCACTGGTGGCAGCCGTCTCCGTTGCCTCCGCGACCAAACCAATCGTGATTGGCAAACCAGAGTCCATTATCGTCCGTTACGCTCTGAATCAGCTTGGTACTGCTGCGGCTGACACGCTGATCGTCGGGGACAATTTATATACAGACATTGAGGCAGGTGCCAACAGCGGCTTGGACAGCTTGCTCGTTTTGACAGGCTATTCCACCCGCGAAGAAGCAGACCAGCATCACGTTGCGCCAACCCATATTGCGGAAAATTTGCCGGAATGGCAGCAGCGAATCTCCCTATGATTCAGCGCATTCTTCCTGCTGCTTCTGGCGGTGGGCAATGCGGCTGGAGGCAGCTGCTGCGACCGCACCGACGAGATCGTCCAAAAAAGTATGGACACCAAAACGCTTGTCGTTGAGATCAGCGAGTTTGCCGTGCTTCAGCTTGTCTACATAACCGAAGTTGGTGAATCCGATGCTCCCGTACAGGTTGACGATGGCGAGGGCGAGTACCTCGTCTATGCCGTATAGCGGCTCGTCTGTTTCAATAATCGCCTGGAGCGGGGGCAGCAGCTGCTTTTGTTCGGCGAGGATGTCGAGCTGAATCCCGGTCAGCAATGCGTTTTGGACCTCACGTTTTTTCAAGACGGACCCCACACTGTCGAGACACAAGTCCAAGGTGATGTCCGGGATATATTTTGACTGTAGGAACATGACAATTTCAGCAATGTCGTTCAAGCTGACTCCTCGTTTTTCCAACAGCTCAATAACGAAATCCAGACAACTCTCGCTATTTAGTGGATGCTCGCTCATGCTTGTCGCTCCTCCTTTTCGGCATGAATGTATCTAGTATCTGCATACAGATAGGCACCTATCCCGATCTACCGACATACAATGCCAGAAGAGCAGTATGCAAGGAGGGTGAACAACTGTATGGAAGAAAAAGAGCTACTTCAGGAGAAGTACGGTTTTGAACTCCAGGGATATCGCACGTCGGGGGCAAGCAAGATACTGGAAACGGATCGAGGCCTTTACTACATGTTCGAGGCGCCAGCCGGATATAAATACAAAAGCAAGTTTATTGAGAAAGTAAAAACGCATTTAAGCCAACAGCAAAACATTCGCTTGTTAAAGCTGGTGAACACAACAAGTGGGCAGGCTCACATCGTTGATGATGAGCAGCTTTACTATTTATACAGAGGCGTACGAGAGGCGGTTCCTGATAATCCACATTATGCCAGCGGGCAGTCGCTCGCACAGTTCCATCTGGCTACGAGTGATTTTTCATCTGACAAGATGTTTATCCCCTACAGCTCTCTTGGTAACTGGCCCAGCACGTGGCGCAAAAAGCTGCGGAATTTTCATGAGTATCGGGATGAGATGGATGAGGAAAATGTAGAGCTCGCGCCAATGGATGAATATTTGTTGACCTGCTTCACGTACATTACTCAGCTCGGGGAATTATCCGTTCAATATTTGTTGGATGCTGGATACGATAAAGTCGTGAAGGAAACAGCTGGTCTCGGTAAAGTAGCCTACCAAAATTTTGATCAAGGGTATATGCTATGGAAAGAGAAGGATGTACGTCTAATGGCCGGTGAATGGAACTGGGTTCTTGACATGCGTACTCGCGATGTGGGGCAGTGGATCAAAGCCGAGACAAAGCGAAACGGCTGGAATGAAGAGGCTGTATCCAGCTTTCTCGACGGCTACAACAGCGTCTCTGCTCTGCTGCCAGCTGAATATGCCGTGATTTATGCGCTCATGCTCTACCCCGGCAGATTTTTGAAGCTCGTGGAGACTTATATGGAGTTGCCGATAGAAGAGCGCCAGGAAGTCAACATCCAAGCATGGCAAACGCAGTTGGAAGACGAGCTAACCAAAATGGAAGACGGACTTCGAAAGTACCCGCTATTCATTGCCCAGCGTTATGACGTATCCATTCCACAAATTGATTGGTTGTGGAGGAAAAAAGATGATCAAGCAACAAGTTTTCGTAACGAGGAAACTCAATCCTGAAGTGATCGCGATGCTTGAAAAAGTAGCCGAGGTCGAGCAATGGACAAAAAATGCGCCGATCCCGCGTGAGTTGTTGCTGGAAAAGATTAAACATGTAGATGCCGTCTTGACCATGCTGACAGAACGAGTGGACGAAGAATTTTTGGCAAGTACAAAACGACTCCGTATCGTGGCAAACATGGCTGTCGGTTACGACAATATTGATTTGGAAGCGTGCAGACGACACGAGGTCATCGTAACCAACACGCCTGATGTGCTGACAGAGTCTACAGCCGATTTGGCTTTCGCTTTACTGATGGCGACAGGCCGCCGATTGACGGAAGCCAACCGATTTTTATTGCAGGGGGAATGGACATCGTGGAGTCCGACCCTCATGGCTGGGCAAAATGTATATGGTTCGACTCTGGGGATTATCGGGATGGGGCGAATTGGAGAAGCTGTGGCGAGACGCGCCAAAGGATTTGGCATGCGAATCTTGTATCACAACCGGAATCGCAAAACGCAGGCTGAGCAAGAGACAGGAGCACGGTATGCCGATTTGGCGGAGCTTCTGCAAGAGTCCGATTATGTCGTTCTGCTTACACCGCTGACAGAGGACACGCGCATGTTGATGGGGGAAAAACAGTTTTCGCTCATGAAAGGAACCGCTGTGTTTATCAATGTTTCTCGCGGTGGGACAGTCGATGAGTCCGCACTGTATCAGGCGTTGGTAGATAAAAAAATATGGGCGGCTGGCCTGGACGTTTTTGCGGTCGAGCCTGTCCCGATGGATAACCCGCTTTTGCAACTGCCGAATGTAGTCGCCTTGCCACATATCGGTAGTGCAACTGTGCAAACAAGGGCGGAGATGGCGAGGCTGGCTGCTGCTAACATCGTAGAGGTGCTAAGTGGAAGGGGACCACTGACTGCGGTATGACCACGTTCTTTGTTTTGATTTCAGGACTCTTCGTGCTTCTCTTGATTGCAGCAGTAGCCGTTTCGTTTCACGTAACCTGGCGCTTGACGCATCCTGTACGAAAACCGATTCACATGGAACCCAAAGACTTTGGAATCGAACAGGTGGAGCCTGTTGTTTTTTCGAGCAGGGAAACGACGATTTCGTTGGCTGGATGGTACGTGTCGGCAGAAAAAAATGGGCAGGTTTCAAATGGAAGTACGCTGGTCTTTGCTCACGGGTACAGTCAAAACAGATTAGAGCCACATCTGCCTGCTTTGTCACTAGCTGCAAAACTGGTTCAGGCCGGCTTTGATGTTTTGATGTTCGACTTTCGCAATGCGGGAGAGTCCAGCAAAGCACTGACTACAATTGGTCTTCGAGAACAGCAAGATCTCCTTGGGGCCATCGATTTTGCAGCAGCGAAGAAGCCGGAGCACAGACTCGGTCTCGTCGGATTTTCTATGGGCGCGGCAACCTCTTTGATGGTTGGTGGAGTGGATGAACGCATCACAGCAATTGTGGCAGATTCACCGTTCTATTCCTTGCGTGAATACTTGACTGAAAACTTGCCGCAGTGGACGGGCCTGCCCCGGTTTCCATTCAACTGGCTCATTCTGACCTTGTGCCCCGTTTTGCTCGGAGCCAATCCGCGAGACGTCAATCCGTATCAGGCAGTCCAGCAAGCGAGAAAACCGATTCTTTTTATACACGGGACAGGCGATACGACGATTCCTATGGTAAACAGCGAACGACTGTATGAGCTGACCCAAGACGACGATTCCGAGATTTGGATCGTACCGCGGGCGGGTCACGTCCGCAGTTATGCGTTAGTTCCTGAAGAGTATGAGAATCGTGTCATTGCCTTTTTGGAAAAAGGAATGGGAAAGGGAAAATGAAAAAAGCAGCTACGCGGTTGCTGTAGCTGCTTTCATGTCGATGTGACTGGATTAGAATACTTGTTGAACTTCTTTGATGCCTGGTATTTCTTCCACCAGTGCACGCTCGATTCCTGCTTTCAGGGTGATGGTAGAGGAAGGGCAGCTACCGCAAGCACCCATCAGGCGCAGCTTCACGATGCCATCTTCTACATCAACGAGTTGTACATCTCCGCCGTCACGTTGCAGGTAAGGGCGCAGTTTATCGAGAACTTCTTGTACTTGATCCATGATATCCATGTTACATTCACTCCTTTCCAACCTCTCCTTTATTATAATCATACCATGGTGAGAAATCCATGGCTTACATGCCCTGTTGACACTTTGAAGTTCAGTTGGCACACCGAAGTTTAGCAGCATGGACTTTTTGTAATCTTTGCATGTTATAATGAAAAAGAAAGAAGCAAGTACTTCAATATAAGGAGTCAGATCTTCGTGAACGTATTTCGCAATGTGAAGGAACTGATTGGTAATACGCCGATCGTCGAAATTACTCAATTTGAGCTTCCAGAGGGTGTCCGCTTGTTCGCCAAGCTGGAATATTTTAACCCGGGGGGCAGCGTAAAAGACAGACTGGGCATGGAGCTGATTCGTGCCGCAGAAGAGAACGGCCAATTGGCCCCAGGTGGTACCATTATTGAACCGACAGCAGGAAATACAGGAATTGGTGTAGCGCTGGCCGCTGTAGGAACTGGTTATAAAGTCATTTTCTGCGTACCAGCGAAGTTTTCCGAAGAAAAACAAGAGCTGATGCGCGCCCTCGGAGCAGAAGTCGTCAATACACCGACAGAGCTGGGGATTAAGGGTGCAATTGCGAAGGCAAAAGAACTCGCAGAATCGATTCCAGGTGCTTTTGTTCCACAGCAATTTGCTAACCCGGCAAATCCAGACGCACACTACAAAACAACAGGTCCGGAAATTTGGAGTCAAATGGACGGACAAGTAAACGTATTTGTGGCAGGCGCGGGTTCTGGCGGTACTTTCATGGGGGCTGCTCGCTACTTGAAAGAACAAAACCCAAACGTAAAAACGGTCATTGTCGAGCCAGAAGGTTCCATCTTGAATGGGGGAGAATCCGGCCCGCATAAAACAGAAGGGATCGGCATGGAGTTTTTGCCTCCGTTCATGGATACGAGCTACTTCAACGCCATTCACACGATTCTCGATGTGGAAGCATTCGATCTGGTCAAGCAGTTGGCTGCCAAGGAAGGCTTGCTAGTAGGCAGCTCCTCAGGTGCAGCCATGGCAGCGGCATTGCGCGAAGCAAGAGAAGCAGCTCCAGGGACGAATATCGTTACACTGTTTGCCGACGGCAGCGAACGTTATCTAAGCAAGAAAATTTACCAGGGAGGAATTTAAGATGCGTATCAAAACTCGTCTGATCCACGGCGGAATCGATGGAGATCCACATACAGGAGCCGTATCCGTTCCAATTTACCAGGTAAGTACGTATAAACAGGAAGCCATTGGCGTTCACAAGGGCTTTGAATACTCCCGTACCGGGAATCCGACCCGTCACGCATTGGAAACATACATCGCCGAAATCGAAGGCGGCGCACGCGGCTTTGCATTTGGTTCTGGTATGGCGGCACTCTCTACCATCCTCTCCATGTTCAACAAAGGTGACCATCTCGTGGTAGGTGACGATGTATACGGTGGTACTTACCGCGTCGTTACACGCGTATTCTCCCGTATGGGTCTGGAAGCAACCTACGTAGATACGAGCGATCTGGCAGCAGTAGAGGCGGCAATTCGCCCGGAAACCAAAGCAATCATCATGGAAACACCGACAAACCCTCTGCTGAAAGTGAGCGACATCAGCGCGCTGGCAGGCATCGCGAAAGCAAAAGGCGTGCTTCTCGTGGTAGACAACACGTTCATGACGCCATACTGGCAAAATCCGCTGGATCTCGGTGCTGACATCGTGTTCCACAGCGCAACGAAATATTTGGGTGGACATAGCGACGTAGTAGCAGGTCTGGTCGTAGCAAAAGATGCGCAAGTGGGCGAAGACCTCCATTTTGTACAAAATGCAATCGGCGGTGTGCTTGGACCACAAGATTCTTGGCTCTTGCTCCGCGGTATGAAGACGCTGGGTATTCGAATGGAAGAGCATGAGCACAATGCTCGTACGCTGGCAAAATGGCTGTCTGAGCGCAGCGACATCAAACGCGTCATTTATCCTGGTTTGTCTAGCCATTCCGGTCATGAGCTGATTAAAAAACAAGCGCGTGGATTTGGTGGCATGATTTCCTTCGACGTAGGCAGCGCAGAGCGTGCTGACGAAGTGTTGGCAAAGGTAAAATACTACACGCTGGCAGAATCGCTGGGTGCGGTGGAGAGCTTGATCAGCGTACCTGCACGCATGACACATGCTTCTATCCCGGCAGAGCGTCGTGCTGAGCTGGGCATTACGGATGGCCTGGTGCGCATCTCTGTTGGTATTGAAGATGTTCAGGACTTGATCGAGGACCTCGACCAAGCATTGTCCTAAGCTAGCTGACCCGGGGGAGGGCGGATATAGTGACTGTCGATATCAAGGTTTTTGGGACAGAGCAATTGTGCGCGAGCTGCGTCAAATTGCCATCTGCAAAGGAAACAGCCGAGTGGCTGGAGGCGGCACTCTCTCGCAAGTATGGGAGTGACAGCATCCGCATCGTTTATAGTGACTTTCAACAGCCGCAGACAGACGATGACAAAAGCTGGGCGAATCGCATTATCGAGGAAGATTTATGGTATCCGCTTGTCGTAATTTCCGGGGAAATTGTCGGTGAGGGAAATCCGAAATTAAAGGATATCTATGAAAAGCTGGAGAGCATGGGCGTGCAGCCGATTGCTTCGACAGCAGATGCCGAATAACAGCATAAGAGCAATGACAATTATCTTTTACAGCGACCAGATGCATGAGCCTGGTCGCTTTTTTCAATTGCGTATGGGACTGGAGCCGCGATCTCATCCACCAAAAGCAAAAAATCGTAGATGCCGTCTATCAAGCGGTCAGACAGCAATACCAAAAGTGTGCTGGATAACGACAAATAACGTGCTGTTTACTTTTTGTATATCATTCGTAAACATTCTGTAACGAACTAGAGCAGGCTTCGTCCTATAGTAGTAAATGTAACCAATAACTTACCATCTAGTGGAGGCCATAACGATGAATAAAAAATGGATGAAGCCTGTTACATATTTGCTGCTCGCAGGAGTTGTAGGCGTTACTGGATTTTCTGCAATGAATACACAAGTAGCTCACGCAGACTCTGAAAAAGGAAAGCTGTTCTCTGCCGCAACTGAATTGAAGCTCGCGAAAAACACCTATGTGATCGATCAAAAAACGGCTGACGTGAATGGCGATAAGAAGGATGATGTCGTATATCTGATTGGTGAAAAAGAAAAAGCGGATGACATCTATTCCTCCAATATGAACATTGTAGTGAAAGACGGAAAATCAGGCGCTTATAGCCAAACCGATATCAAAGAGCTGGGCGGCTATGAAGGCGAGCTGACTCTCGTAGACTTCACGGGTGATCATGTTGCGGATGCTTTCGTGAAAACAGCGACTGGCGGAAGCGGCGGTGTCTACAATCACGTAATCGCTACCTTTGAAAACAGCAAACCAGCCGTGATTTTTGGTGAAAAGGAAAACGAAGGAATTCGTTACGAGGGGAAATTCGTAGATGGCTTTAAAGTAGAGGGCAAAGGCTCCCACCTGGATAAGCCCCTGACGCTTGACGTAAGTGCGAACCAGGATGTATACGTAGCTGCCAAGCTGTATGACAAAGCAGGCAAAGTGCAGCCAACAGAAGATGCTGTTTCTGTATTCTCCTATCCATTCGGCTCTTTGACTCCAGTCGATATGGATGCGAACGGCACATTTGAGCTCGTCGGGGAGCAACGACTTGTAGGGATGAACAACACAGATACCGTTTCCCGCATCAATTCCGTATGGGGCTACCAAGGGGAAGGCAAATGGAATCCATGGGAAGTAGAGTATTCTACTTTCTTGAAAAAACACCCGGGTGAAGCGATCAACACGATAATTGAAAAATAATAATGGCAGAGCTTGACCGCAGCCTCCTATAAAAAAGGAGGCTGTTTTTCGTTGCCAGCGAATGGTTCTGCCAACGGACTTTTCCTCATAAGGATTTTGGGTACAGGGGTAACTAAAGGAGGAAAAGCGGATGGACCAACCGATTGCTCGCTACTACGAGTTGAAGGAAATTCAGAAGCAGGTAGAGGAAGAGTTGAACGAGCTGCGGAGTAAACTGATTGAAGCTTACAGCGAAGCAGGCAGCGCAGAAGAAGGCGAATACAAGCTGCTGATCTCCTATCAGGAGCGGCGAGAATACAACGATGATCGCCTTTACAACGCCTTGCCCGATCCTTCGCTTTGGCGCCTCATGTCGAAGGCGGATACCGGGAAAATTTCGAGCTTGCTCAAGCTGAATGTCATTCAAGAGAAGATACTGGCAGACACCTTTGAACCGAAAAAAGTGCCTGTTTTACGTGTCCAAAAGAGATAAAATAGCAAGATGAGAAAACCGTCAGGATTAGTCTTGACGGTTTTTACGTTCAAAGAGTTATCTTGTATAATGGGATGATATTTCCAATTTTTCTGAGAGGAGGATCGTGCAGATGAAAGTCCTATTTTGCGGTCAACCATTTCAAGAAAACAAAGTCGATGAAACCTATGAATATGAGTATACGTGCGCAAAACAACTCGGCTTGGACATTCATCTGATCAGCTTGGAACAACTGATATACCAGGACAACCCGTTAGGGGCAGTGAAACAAATCCAACCCTCTCCTGAAAAAGTAACGGCTATCTACAGGGGATGGATGCTAAAGCCGTTCCTGTACCAAAAATTGTACGACGCGCTGCTAGCCAAAAATATAGAGTTAATCAATACACCCGAAAAGTACGTGCATTGCCATTACCTGCCTGAATCTTATGAGATCATCAAAGATTTCACCCCGCTGTCGGTCTGGCTGCACAAAGAAGAGATAGACGCGTCATTTGAAAACGTGTATCGGATTGTAAAGAGATTTGGACAGGCTCCGATCATGATCAAAGATTTTGTGAAATCTCGAAAACACGATTGGAATGAGGCCTGCTATATTCCCGATGCCTCCGATAATGAAAAGGTACAGAAAGTGACAAGCCGATTTTTGGAGCTGCAACAGGATGAGTTGAATGAGGGAGTCGTCTTTCGAGAATTTCTGAAGCTTCAATTTTTGACCCATCACTCGCAGAGCAACATGCCATTATCCCAGGAATATCGCGTTTTCTTTTTGGATGGTGAACCCATGTACATGGAAAATTACTGGGAGGAAGGACAATATGACGAAACGCTGCCAGATCTCAAGCCATTTTTAGAGGTAGCGAAAAAAATCAAGAGCCGCTTTTTTACTATGGATATCGCCAAGCTGGAAAATGGCTCGTGGACCATCCTTGAGCTAGGGGATGCACAGGTGTCTGCTCTGCCTGAACAGGCTGATAGATTTGAATTTTTCACGAGGTTAAAAAGAAATTTTCTATAGAAAGAGGGATTTCCCATGAAAATAGGCCTGGCTCAGACGAGGTTCCCCCAATCAGCGGCGGAGGGGCTTGCAATCATTAAGCAGCAGATGATAAATGCTGCGCAAAACAATTGCGATCTGATTTGCTTTCCTGAATCGATGATTCCGGGGCTGCGCGGTGTTGGCTATGAAGTGGAAGCATACGATCATGAGGTACAACGGAGAGCTTTGGAAGAGATTCGTGCTCTGGCGAAGGAACGCCAGCTCGCCGTCATTTTACCGATGGAATGGAAGGATGAGCGCGGCTATCATCTAGTCGCCTTTGTGGTGGGGAAACAGGGAGAAGACCTTGGGCTGCAAATAAAAAATCAGATCGATCCAGATGAGGATCAGTTTGACTATATTCCCGGCGAAGGGCGGCAAATGTTTACGATAGAGGATGTGGCGTTTGGCATTGTCATTTGCCATGAAGGATGGCGATATCCAGAGACGGTACGGTGGGCGGCACGCCGTGGGGCGAGCATCGTTTTCCATCCGATGTTTACAGGAGAAGTCAGCAATCCCGATTTTTACAACGGGGCAATGGTTTGCCGAAGCTTGGAAAACAACATCTACTTCGCCAGTGTGAACTACGCGATTCCAAATCAACAAGTGACGACAGCTTTGATCTCACCGACCGGGGAACGGCTTTGTGTGGCGGTTTCAGGGAGCGAAGAGCTGCTTGTGTTCGAGATTGATCCTGCGAAAGCTACGCGATTATTGGCCCAGCGATTCCAGCCCAGGTTGGTTGAGTAGGAAAAGGCATCTTCTTACCAACCATAAAAAGCTGACGTCCATACGATCCCGACGTCAGCTTTTGTACCAGTCTACATCTCCATATCCACGTATCGTCCATACTTGGGAACAGCTATCCGATCAAACTCAGCAACCAATTGGACCAATCCATCGGCCAATTCCTGGCCATACATAGGTGGACCGTGACCAGTGATTGCATACGCAGGGGCGAGATTGGCAAGCTTTTCGACGGATTGCCAAGCTGCCTGCCAATCGGTTGTCAAATAAACAGGGGGACCGGTCAATTGCTGTTGCTGAGTCACGACTTGATACAACGAATCCTGCTTTACCGTAACAAAAGCGTCTCCTGCGAGAAGAGTTCTGTCTTCATCACGAAAGAACGAAATGTGCCCGGGCGAATGTCCAGGCGTATGTATCCAGCGCCATCCAGGCATTCCGGGAACACTCCCGTCTTCGGGCAAAGGATGAACATGGCTGCCCAAATCGATTGGTTCATTTGGAAACAACGGTGATATCTTCGCAAGCAGCCCGCCCTCAACCGTTCCATCTGGCTCCGGATAGTATTTTTGACCTGTCAAATAAGGGATTTCAAGCGAATGGGCATAGACGGGAACCCTCCACACTTTTACGAGCTCGACGACTGCCCCGACATGATCGAAATGACCGTGAGTGAGCAGGATGGCTCTTGGCTTTGCTTCTTCACCAAAGCGCTCCCGGGCAATCTCGATGATTTGTTCCGCCGATTGCGGCATCCCCGCATCTATCAGAACCCATGAATGTGAACCTCCGACCAGCGCGATGTTCACAATTTGAATGGTGTAGCATGCTACATCTGATCTGACTGTCTCTTCGACTCCACTTCGAAAGGAAGTCATCGGCATGTAGTTGTCAGCCAGCGTATCATTCATATCCTCATATGTGCTTGATTCCACTAAAAAAACCTCCAAGCTGGTTATTACGGTCTACGATATTATGCCGATTCAGCTTGGAGATTATATACAAAAAGAAAACCTGTTAGACCATCCGGCCAACAGGCTTGTACACTATCCCATATGCTTTTTGTACATCCATAGCTGACCGCTCTTGATGACACGAGCCATCTGACCGACCAGAGACATTTTCCCCATGCTGGCAAAGCCTTCCTTTTTGCCGAGGGAACCGAGGAAGCCTTTGTGCTTGAGAACAGGCAATGAGGCTGGATACTCCTCACCTTTGATGTCTTTTTTCAACATCAGGGCAATTTGATCGCCTTGGATCTCAGCTGTTTGTGCGCTCGGCGCAATGATGGTGCTTGCGCAGTCGCCTACCACATACACGTTCGTATGGGATGGGATTTGATGATACTGATTTAGTTTGGCGCGTCCGATGTTGTCTGTTTCGATCGGCAGAGAGCGCACGATTTTGTTCGCTTGAATACCTGCTGTCCATACGATAACATCACTTTCAACAGGCTGGTTGTGGTTGTACACGATCCCTTGCTCGATACCAGTGACATTCGCCATGGAAACAAGCTGTACATCGTGCTCAATAAACCATTGAGAAGCATATTCCTGAAGTTTTTTCGGGAATGGGCTCAAAATGCTTTGACCGCGGTCGATGATGCGTACATTCAGGTCGGGACGGCTCTCGCGCAGCTCAGCAGCCATTTCCACCCCGGAAAGACCACCGCCTACAACGCTAACCGTGCCGTATGGGTTCACATTATTGATTGCCATGTATGTGTTGCGAGTAGCTCCCATGGTTTGAATCGAACACGTAAATTGATCAGCACCAGGGATATCATGGTAACGATCCTCACAACCCAATCCGATTACAAGCCAGTCGTAGGAGAGGGTGTCCCCGTTAGCAAAATTGACGACCTGCTCGTCCAATTCCACGCCAGCAATTTCTCCGTATTTGACGGTCAGGCGTGGATCATTTGGAAAAGTAACACGCAGGTGGGATTCCGGTGTAGTACCTGCCGCCAGAGCGTAATACTCTGTTTTCAAGCCATGAAACGGCATACGGTCTACGAGGGTTATAAATACGTCATCTGGTAAATCAGGGGACAGGACTCGCTCAATAATACGAAGACCCCCGTATCCTCCTCCAAGGATCACAAGTCGTTTCATAGAAGGTCTAGTCCTTTCTTCTGTCCGTTTTTTACAGCACCCACTCTATTTTTAGTCTCTTTCACTAAAAATGCAAGCAGAATCTTTTTCCCGTTTTCTCCGCTGGATTTTTATCAAAGTCGCGGTACAATAAAGTACGTGATGATGTCGAAATAATCGGTAGGTGACAATAGATGAAACCACTAGTAGAATTTTGCGCGAGCAATGTTTCCTCTTATACGCAATCCGTCGTGGATGCATTGGAAAATGATCCTGATCTGGATGTGGACGTACTCGAGTACGGCTGTCTAGGGTATTGCGGTGAATGCTACATGGAACCATTCGCGCTTGTAAACGGCACATTGGTACAAGCTCCAACAGCGGATGAATTACTGGTGAAAATCAAGAATAAATTACGGGAGGAAGAAGAACTGCTGGATGCAGATTTTCCTCTGTAGATTGTTCTCTTAGGATGTTCATCGGGGAGCATGATCAACCGTGCACGTATCAAAATAGTAAAGCTGATGCCCAAGTGATTTGGAGCATCAGCTTTTTTATGGATTAATGTTCTTTGATCACGTTGTAGAAGGTATCGCGTTCCAGGGCGCGTTTTCCTGCGCCTTTGATCAACCAAACCAACTCATCTACTGTCAGAGCCTGCTGGGTAAGTGCACCGGCTGAGTGGCTGATTCGCTCCTCGATCAAGGTTCCGTGAGCATCGGAAATTCCCATTTGCAGAGAAAGCTGTGTGAGCTGGGTACCGATGTTGATGAAGTATGCTTTGATATGTTGGAAGTTATCGAGCATCAGACGGCTGATTGCCATTGTTTTCAAATCATCAATGGCAGAGTTGCGGCGTTTGATGCCAGCTGTTGCTTTGATCGGTTGAACAGCCAATGGAATGAAAACCATGAAGCCGTTTGTGTCATCTTGCAGCTCGCGCAGGCGGAGCATGTGAATCACGCGCTCTTCCAACGTCTCAATGGAGCCGTACAGCATGGTGGTATGTGTTTTCAAGCCCAACTCATGAGCCGTGCGGTGTACTTGCAGGTACATGTCTGTGCTTGCTTTTTCCGGGCTCATTTTCATACGATAGCGCTCAGTCAAAATTTCAGCGCCACCACCAGTAAGACTTTGCAGACCAGCTTTCATCAGCTCTTGCAAAACCTCGCGGATGGATAGACCGGAAATACGGGAGAAGAACTCGATCTCAGCACCTGTATACGATTTAATCGTCACATCCGGGTACGCTTTTCTCAAGGTACGAAGGGTGTCGAGGTAGTATTCAAATGGCTTGTGCTGGTTATGTCCGCCAACGATATGGAATTCACGGATACCCGGATGGAAGCGCGTTTCTACATAATGAAGCAACTCTTCCATGCTCATCGTGTAGGCACCTTCATCCCCTTCATCGCGGCGGAAGCCACAGAATTTGCAATGAGCTTCACATACGTTGGTTGGGTTGATGTACAGATTTTGCAAAAAGTAAACGTTATCCTGATTCTTGCGATAGTTAACAACGTTAGCCAATTGTCCAATCGTCAAAAGATCGTTGGAATTAAAAAGGGTGACACCGTCTTCCAAGGTAAGTCTTTCGCCATGCATAACTTTTTCTGCAATTCCGGCGAGAGATTTGTCTTGTATGGCAATCGTTTCAAGCGCCATTCCAAACACTTCCTTTCAAAGTCAATGGTTCTTAGATGAAAGAGCTTTAATCCAGTCGTACCCAATCGATATTCGTTCCATGGGAGTGGATAAGCTCTTAGGAATAAAGCGAATCTCGGGCAACAAGAGCACCTATATTATAAACCTCTTGGTAAGTACGAACAATATCATAAGTTCTCCAACTCTACACTCGGCTCCTCTTCGCCCGATTTTCCACTCCATTGTTCATGAAAAGTCGTTATTTCTATGTACGGAATATTGTAAAAAACTAACAAATATCGGCATTAATTGGGGAAAGTAGGAATTTTCCGTTTGCGAAATTCTAGCTGTTCTTGTAAAATATAGTAAGAAAGCCTGATCTATTATTAGGAGGAGCTTCAAATGCGGGACGTTTTGCTCGAGAAAATCGAACTCCTTCGACAGCGTATGGTATATATGGGGTTAGAGTTTGGGTTAGATCATCCAGATGTCCTAGAATACAGTATACAAATTGATCAACTACACAACGAACTGAACCAGATCGATCATAGTCTGTCTAAGGCAGGGAACCGGAAGAAAGCGTATAGATTTTATTTAATGGAAAACAATGCACATTTTGCATAGGAAGGGGAAACCCTTCTTTTTTATTTGGAAAGAGAGAATGAACGCGTAAAGTGCAGGGGAACCTTGTGGGAAGAAGCGTTTCTTAGTAAACTGAATATACTGGTTGTAACAAGTGCAGGAATGATGAGCCTGTGAAGGAGGGAAAGAAGCATGATTACATTGACAGAGCGCGCCAGTCTGAAAGTAAAAGAAATGCTGGCAGCAGAAGGCAAGCCCGATGTGTTTTTGCGGGTAGGTGTCAGAACTGGTGGTTGCAGCGGCTTTACCTACGGGATGGGCTGGGACGAAGAGATGAAAGAAGGCGACGAGACCTTCGAGCAAAACGGTGTGAAAATTGTTGTCGATAAGGACAGCTACCCATACATTAAAGGTACAGAGATCGATTTCAAGGAATCGATGATGGGTGGAGGCTTCTCCATCGAGAATCCGAATGCAGTCGCTTCTTGTGGCTGTGGATCTTCGTTCAAAACAGCGTTGGCTGAAGGAAAAGCGGAGAAATGTGACGACTAAGAAGGATAAGGACAGAACCCCTTCGACTTGTGTGAATGATTGCGCACGAGTTGAAGGGGTATTTTTTTGTACGAAATAAAAGAAATTTACAAAATATGAACTGACATTTATAGTTGGTAATAATCGGAAGTGAAATGAAAGGATGAGGGGCAGGATTGTTATGGTGAAGAAATTCAAATGGCTTACTGCTTGCGTATTTTCGACTATCCTTTTGTGTACGGCTATTCCAGCTACCATTGACGCGGCACCACAGATGAAGTCAAAAGGATATGTGGCAGGCAATCTGACGTTATTTCCACAACTCGATGTAAATGTGGGTGAGAAAGTCACGGTAACAGCAACGATTGCAAAACACGGGAAGATAAAAGGGGATGCGGAGTTTCACTTCACTGGTCCTGATGAGGATCTCGTGATGGAAGACGTGAAGGTCACGGAAGGAAAAGAGAAGTATGAGATAACAGGAACCTTTACTCCCTCGGAAAAAGGAAAATATGAGATTAAACTCACACTAACCATGAAGGGCGAGGACAAGCAGGAGATACAGGGTGCGGCGTCTGGCATCATTCGGGTAGGAGACGAGTGGAAATTCTTCTTTGTCGCAGATGCTGACAGCAAGCTGAAGGGTACGATCTACAAGGATAAATTGGTCAATGAGAGTCCGATGAAAGTGACTCCAGCCAATCAGGTGACCGGTAAAATCTATCGAGGAAATCAAGAGATTTATTACTTGCAGGTCAACGATCCAGCAGCGGAAAAAGGGCTGCAGCAAAGCTCTCTTTACAAAGTAAAGCAAGGTAGCAGCACGCCGGAAGCTGTGAAATTTGTGGGAGACAAGATTACGTCCTTTGTCTTGGATGAAAGCGATATGTACTTTACGGCTTATACGGACGACAACCGCGCGATGCTGTATAAAGCGAAAACCAATTCGGACAAAATAGAGGAAGTGCTTGAAAATGTAGACTTAGCAACGGTTTCGAATGGCTGGTATTACTTCCATGACAGCCTTGATCACGGACTTTATAAAATGAAGCTGAATGGGTCAGAAAAAACGAAGCTTACAAAAGATGACACGAAAATAGATGTAAGTAAAGGCGGCAGCTTTGAGGTTTATACCGACGCGATTTCCTACGTAGATAGCAACTTTCGGCATGTACTGATTTCAAAAGAGGGTAAACACTTGCAAGATGGCAAGCAGATCAAGGGAAAAATCGTCGATGTCGTAGGTGGAAACATTTTCTATCTGGACAGCGACAAAGCTTTATACCGGACACAGCTCGCTTCAGATCAAACAGAGAAAATCATGGACTTGAAGAGCGATGCGATTGTAGAGATAAACGTACCCGCACAATACATTCTTTATGCCAAAACGAACAATGAGCTTTACAAGGTTCAGTGGAAATAACACAAGGAATCCATACTTCGGTATGGATTTTTTTTTGCGGCAATCTGTCACAAAATGACGCCTTTGTTTGTTATACGTGCGAATCGGAGGTGAGAGGGCTTGGATCATAGGGAAATGGAGCAAGTGCTAAAGGAGGTCAGATCCGGGGATATCGACCAATTTGGTTTGATCATCGATGCGATGCAAAAGCCGTTGTTCGTGTATTGCTATCACATGCTGGGACACCGACAGGAAGCGGAGGATGCTGTCCAGGAGGTTTTCTTGAAGGCATTCGAGCAGTTGGACAGCTATCGACACAACGTTTCTTTCTCAGCATGGATGTATAAGATCGCGTATCATCATTGCTTGAACTTGTTAAACAGGGCGAAGCTCAATCGCGTGGTCACTTTTTTGCGAGCGGGAATTCAGACGGTTAGTCGCCATGAGGGTGAAAAGAAGATAGAAGATACCGAGTACTTGAACAACCCTCTTCATGTAGCGATATCAAAGCTATCCGTAAAGGAGCGGAATCTCCTGATCTTGCGGGTGGTGGAAGAACGCAGCTACGACGAGCTGGCCTTGTTGTTCGATACAAAGCCAGCTACGCTGCGAAAACAGTATGAGCGTGCATTGAAAAAATGTAAATCTTACATGCTCGTGAGTGAAGGCGGTGATAGACATGACTCGATCTCAGCAACCCGATGAATGGAAACAGCAGTTACTTGCAGCCGCCGATGATTTCGATGTCAAGGATCAAGTCCTTCAAAAAATCAAGGAACGAAAAAATATATCGGAGGGAAAACAGATGAAAAAAAGATTGGGATTACTGGTCGCTGCTATTCTTGTATTTGGAGGAACATCTGCATATGCAGCCATGAAGGTATACGAATTGAAGAATGAAAAAGGGGAAGCAGTAGTGAAAGTGGAGCAGACTACGACTCCACAGGAAAAAAGCAGCGCTGAAACAATGAAAACTTTTGAAGACGCACGAAACTCGCTTAAGCAAGGAGAAGGGGCAGCTATTTATATACCTGGACCGGACAATCCGAAAAAACGTGTTTCCTTCACATATATTCCTGTTGAACATTTGGCCACACCACCGTTGCAGAAAGAAGTGGGCAGCTTTTATGAGGTACCAGCAGAGATAGCGGGTGGCTACAAATTCTTAAAAGGACATGTCGAGTATCCATTTGATTATAGCCAACCAGAATTATTCGCAGAAATGCACAAGGAGGCGGAGAAGGACAAGAAACAAATCGTCATGCGAAAAGTATCTCCTAAGCCGACAATAAATAGAGTCTTTACGTTGTACAAAGGGAGTGAAGGAGCAGGGACGGACGGGGACGTGTACATTGCCATCACGAACTTTGAAGGTGTGAAATGGATCGAAGAAGCAGCAGGAGAGGATGCAATTGTAGAAAAAGTGAAAGTCCAGAAATATGAGGGAATGTATGTAGCTCAGAAGCTATTGGATGGAACCGAACAAAAACTTGTAAAGGTTTATCAAGAGGACAAAAACAGGCTCATTGAAGTGGGTGCCATGAATCCAGCGTTGACGAAAAAAGAATTGCTGTTGATTGCCGAGAATTTAAAGTAAAAACAGTTTGGGTAAAAATTGTAACATTTAACCAATTACGCACGTACTTACAAGAGCAGCTCTTTTATGGAGTCTGCTCTTACGTTATTTTTGGGGGCAAAAAGTCGTAAGGAGTGAAGAGCTTGGCTGATGTTACGCAAGAACAAAAAGGCTTGCAGTGGCTTTTGCTAGGGGCATTTGGGATCGGCATACTGTTTGACTGGATGTTTTACGGGAAAGGCTTTGGCATCTCTTATCTGTTGTTCGTAATGGGCCTGTACGGTCTTTTTATTTGGCAGGCTAGGCAACGCATTCATTTACGCTTTTCTCGAAAGCAAGTATTCGACTGGATATGGACGCTTCCGATTTTTCTACTGGCGCTAACCTTTTTTCTATTTTCCAATCCTCATTTTCATCTGTTCAACCTGGTACTGATTCCGTTTTTATTTGTGATCCAAACGATTCTAATCACCAAGCGTCATCAAGCGAAATGGTACGAAGCAGGCTTTTTCATGGAGATGGTGGAGACATTGCTCCTTTACACCCCGAAGTATACGCGCCTGCCATTTAGGCTGACAAAGGAACGGATCAAGGACAGGGTGGACCAGGAGAAGTATGGCGTAATGAAGAAGGTTTTCATCGGAATCGCCATTTCGGTGCCTCTTCTGGTGATTGTACTCTCCTTGCTTTCGAATGCGGATAGTGTGTTTGGACATTTTCTGGGGCAAATCCCGCGAAGAGTGATTGATGTCGATTCACTTGAAGCAATCTTTCGAATGATGCTAATCGGGCTCATTACGATCCTTGTGTTTGCTTACATGTATTCTCTTTTCGGGAAACGAGAAGAAGTAGTGGAACTGCCGGTACATGACAAAAAGATTGTCTGGGATGGAGTTATCCTTGTAACGATTCTGGCGATCATCAATATTGTGTATACAGCGTTTACATACATTCAGATATCGTATTTGTTCATCGGGGCGAAGCGAGTTTTACCAGATGAATTGACGTACGCCGAGTATGCTAGAAATGGATTCAATGAGCTGGTGACCGTCACTGTCATTAATTTCTTGATTCTCCTATGTACGATGCACTTTGCATCACGGGCAAAGCCAATGCTCTACCAGATCATTCAAATTCTGCTGAGTATGCTGACGATTTGTACGGGCTTCATGCTTGTGTCCGCCTATTTTCGCCTCTCGCTGTATGAGGATGCTTACGGGTATACGCATACGCGGCTGTTAGCTCACGTTTTCATGATCTTTCTGTTTGTGTTGTTTATCATTGCTCTTTTGAAAATTTGGAGAGACGGTTTCTCCTTGATCAAGTATTACGCGATTGTGACACTCGTGAGTTACGTTATTCTGAATTACATGAATATGGACGTCATTATCGCCAAAAACAATGTACAGCGCTATCATGCTACTGGACATATCGACATCGAGTATTTGAGCGAGCTGTCTTATGATGCCATACCAGTAGTTATGGAGCTTGTTCGGGATAGAAAGGTAGAAGAAAGGTTTATAGAGATGCTGCAAGAGCGGAAAGAGATTTTGTATGAGGACAATACCTGGCAATCCTTTAATCTCTCGGAGTACCGGGCAAAAGCTTATCTGAAATGAATTTAGAGGACGGAGACGATGGAGTTATCGTCTCCGTTTTGTTTGAAACAAAAAGAGATAGAACAAGATTCCTCCTGCGATGATGATGACAATTCCAGTGGATAAATAATTATTCCAATCGAGATTTGCTGAACGGACAGGCACTGTACCAGACCCCAATGCTTGCAAGTCTTCTCCTGCATCCGCTTTGAGGGCTGTTCGTGTACAGATATTGGTTTCTAGCTCATTTAGCTCCCAATAAGAGGCATAGACAAGATATTCTTGACCCGGTTGAAAAGGAATGCCGCATGCACCTCCAAGGCCGCTGGTGACGATCTGAACTTGTGTCTGATCTACTCCTTTCCACGTGGACTGCACCTCGAAAATAACATCAAAGCCTCCCCGCTCTGGTTTATCCCAAAAGGGGAGCCAACGAAGCCAGTCTGTTCGCTCATTTACCTGGAGCACCTTGCCTGTAAATACAGCAGCAGACTGATCTTTTGCTGTTAAAGGGTCAGGAGGTCTGGCACAACTACAGGCAGACGCAGGAAAAGGTTGGACGAAAAAGGTGAAAAGAAGCATGAACGAGAAAACGGTAAGAATACCTTGAGTGTTCCTCAAAATCATCACTGATCCACTCCTCTAAACCATAAGACGGAAGAAAGCGAGGATTGTTCCGAAAATGATGACAACGACAATTATGTGTATCCTGGTGGGAATAATCTTTCTCGCCTACCATACGACTTACGTCAAAACATCGACAGTGAAGCTGACAATTCCTTCTGTCCCTCCACTTACATTGGTCCATCTTTCCGATCCTCATGGACGAATACGATTTTGGAATGGAGAGCTGCACAAGCTGGTGAATGTCCACGATCCCGATTTGGTGATGGTCACGGGAGATTTGACACAGCACAGCGGGCAGTTGACGCGTGTGTTGAGCGAGCTAGCGAAAGTAAAGAGCAGGGATGGAATATTCTTCGTTCCTGGCAATTACGAGAGAGAAGCGGGGAGACTTCACAAAAAGGTCTATTCCGATGCTGCCTACCATTCGCAAAAAGAGGCCTGGGAGCAGGTAATGAAGGTGTTGGAAAACGAGAGTACCGTGATAGAAAAGGGCGGCCGTCGCATTTGGATATATGGCTTCGATAATTCGATTTACGGCAATGAACAGCGTCCGGAACAAGAGATCCAGCAGGCGAACATGACGATATTTTTGGCCCATTCCCCCAATATAATCTCATTGATTCACAACGAGGATTTGAAGGCTGATCTTCTCTTGAGCGGACATACCCATGGTGGACAAATTCGCTTGTTCAATCGGACTGTTGGCGCCTACAAGCATTTTCATGTCGGGCAAAAAGAGGATCAATCCGTTGGTGTATTTGGTATCAGTCGCGGACTAGGTACTTCCAGGCTGCCAATCCGGCTGAATTGCTTTCCAGAGATCACGGTATACATGATCAATCCAACATGAACGCTCATGTTCAACAATCGTTCCCCAATTCGTCACTGTTCGTTCACAAGATGTCAGATTTTGGATTGATCTCATCGAGTAAGATGGAAGTGTAGAAAAAGAAGAAAGAAGGGGTCAAAAGTGAACAAGAAGTGGGGTCTATTGATTTCTTCAGTTGCATTGTCTGCAATGTTGATGACAGCATGCGGTGGAGACAAGGAAGCTGCTAGCACGGGTGCAGCGACTACTGCAGCGACTACAGGCACACAAGTGAATATCGAAGCTAGTAACTGGAAATTCAATCAAGAAACCTATGAAGTAAAAGCAGGCGAAGAGTTCACGATCAACTTCAAGTCGACAGAAGGCTTTCACGGTATTGGTATCCAAGGGCTGGATGTAGACCTCCAGAAAGATGGCAGCAAAACGATGAAAATCGATACAGCTGGCGAGTACACCATCTTTTGCAACGTGATCTGTGGACCAGATCATGCCAAGATGGTAGCAAAATTAGTCGTGAAATAATTCGATTTTCTTATTGGCATAGATCAACAAACAAGCACTTTGGCCTGCTTAGCGGGTCAAGGTGTTTTTTCATTTCACGGGTGGGGACATACTACATGGGCAGCTACTCATCGAGTAAGGGAGGGAACTACATGTCCAAGCACAACAACAAAGACAAGCGCCCAACGGAAGCATCCGCCGGCTCACGCAGCACTCCTCCGAAAACAGGAGAGAACACCGGGCATAATTTGCGGAAAGAAGATCGATCATAACGTACAGGCGAAATTGAAAGCAGGAAAGAGTCCTCCCCTGATGGAGGGCTTTTTTGCTTGTTAAATACATGTTTTTGCGATTTTTGCACATGGTAAGGAGGAAAAGTTTTCAAGTCGGTGATACGATCCAAAAAGGAGATGAGTGACACTGGATAAGAAACACTACTACGTGACCTTGCAAGCGGGAACGACCGTGGCAGAAATCCGCGATGAAAAAGGCTCCGCCACATACGATTTTGAGATCGAAGCGACCGACGTACAAGTGGGCATGATGCGCGATCTGTTCAATAACTGTGTTCACGGCGATTTCATGATGTGGATGCATGGGCATACGCTATGGTCTGACATGCCGGATCGGGACAACGACGAATACGATGACAACCTGCGGGCCATCTACCAGCTTATTTATCAGTATGGCACCGAAAAAACGAAAAGCGATCTGGAGCAAATGGGCCTCGTAAAGCTATTGGGGCTGGATAGAGAAGAGTTGCGTCCTTTTTAACGGATCAATCATAGACGTTATCTACTAGAAGGAGTGAATAGGATGAAGATGTGGAAGCAAGGAATGATGACAACAGCGTTGCTAATGGGTCTCACCATGCCAGGTGTCGCGTTGGCCCAAGATGTGACTGCAACAGTTGCCCAGGTGATCAAGCCGACTCACAGCCATGATGAGCATGGGGAGAAGCACATGAAGGTGCGACACAGCTCAAACAGAGGCGTTCATCAAAAAATGTACATGCTCTTGCTAGCGGAAAAATATGCACCGGATAGCGTGGGGAAATGGCAGGCAGCGTTTAAAGAACGAGATCGTTTAATGAGCGAGTTCGAGACGTTGAGTGATGACCCGAAGTGGCAGGCGAAGCGTGAAGAACGGAAGCAACTGATCAATAAGCTGAATGAAAAAGTCAAAAAGGGCGAAATCACCAACGAACAGATGGAAAAGCAGTTCAAGGAATGGAAAGACAAAAACATGGGGCCAAAAGAAGAGCGTGACGCCCGAAAAGCTCGGATCGAGCAAATGAAAAAAACACACGAAGCTTTTGACTCTGCGATTGAATCTGGTGATACAGCCAAGATTAAGGAGTCACTTCAACAAATGCTGGAGCAAATGCAAGCAAACAATTCTCGCATGGCGGAAAAGCTGGCCATGAAGAAAAAATAACGTTTCGAACAAAAAAGGACGTGACCAACTTACTGGTACGCGTCCTTTTCCATATCGGTTACAAGCATAACGGGGGTCCATTCATCCAGAAAGACCATCTCTTCGGATTGGCAGGAGGGACACCAGCCTGTATGAATGCATTGGTGGCGCTTCCGATCTAGGTAACCGTTGTCCATCTTGGCATCGTCTATCTCCCGGTACGGGCTGTAGCTCCCATAAAAGTCATAAAGTCGGCCTGCATCTTGCATAGCTTGACCGCACGTTGAACACGCTTGTTGGAGCGGCGTAAAGCCATTGCAGACTGGACAGAGATGATTCAAAGCGTATCGCCTCCTCGTTGCTTCTACTGTGCGCGCCAACAAAAGCCGTTATGCAAGGAATTAAAAATCCCTGTCGCAGCCATCGGAGGCAACAACAGGGACGAAACATTTTTACGATTTGAAGTTGTCCATGCTTGAAGAATGACCAGGCTGCAGTTTTGCATCCGGATTAAAGTAGGAAACTGCGTTGTTTACAGCGGTAGGGGCCTCACCAAATCCGACAGCGATCAGCTTGACCTTACCGGGGTAGGTTGCGATATCGCCTGCTGCAAAAATACCCGGGATGTTTGATTCCATGCGTGTATCTACTACGATAGAGCCTTTTTCGAGTTCCAGCCCCCAGTTCTTGATCGGACCGAGAGAGGAGATGAAGCCGAAGTTGACAATGACTGCATCGACTTCCAGATCGATTTCTTCTTTTGTCGTGCAATTGGCCAGTGTGAGTTTTTCGATGCGCTCCTCGCCGTGCAAAGCTGAAATTTCGTAAGGTGTCGTGACGTTTACTTTGGAGGACATAAGCATTTCTACGCTGTGTTCATGTGCGCGGAACTTGTCTCTGCGGTGGATGAGGTGTACTTCTTTTGCGATAGGTTCTAGCATGAGGGACCAGTCCAGAGCGGAATCACCGCCGCCAATAACAGCTACACGCTGTCCCTTGAAGGAGTTCAGATCGGTAACAAAATAGTGCAGATTGGATTTTTCATATTTGACGGCATCTGGGTGTTCCAGTCTGCGAGGTTCGAACGCTCCTACCCCAGCAGTGATGATAACGGATTTGGAGTAGTGAGTGCCTTTGTCCGTTGTAATTTCAAACACATCGTCTACTTTTTTTACGACATTTTCCACTTTTTCTTCCAGGCAAATGGTCTGCTGAAAGCGGGAAATCTGATCTTTCAGATTATTGATCAAATCTTGTGCTAAAACCTTTGGAAATCCGGCTACATCATATATGTACTTCTCCGGATAAAGAGCAGATAATTGCCCGCCTAACTGGGGCATGCTCTCAATGATTTTTACACTGGCCTGCCTCATCCCGCCGTAAAAAGCGGTAAATAACCCGGCAGGGCCTCCACCAATGATTGTAATGTCGTAGATTTGCTCGTCCTTTTGCAGAAAATTCAATCCAAAGCACCTCCGAATTAATCGTAAGCGAACTCCTCAACCATTATAACCCATACAAGTGGAAAAACAGGAGAAAAATTCGAAAGATGATAGGCAAAAAAACCTTGCAAATCCAATCGGTTGTCGATAAGATGAGGATGACTGTAAAGAAATTGTCACATTTTTCTATGGCTGACTTTGTGCATTTTTTCACAGAGTGGTTCGGATGGCATCACAGGGCAATAATTCCGATACTACCCGGATCATGAATTGGGGCATCTTAATTTGTACCAGACCACGTGAAAAATCGCACAATCTTCCTTAAGTTACCATGAACAATGAAATCATACATGATTGGAAGGGATACTGATGGGTACACCCAAAATCCTGATTCTTGGCGCTGGATACGGTGGTTTGCTCACAACGTTGCAGCTTCAGAAAAAGCTCAACTACAATGAGGCAGAAATCACCTTGGTCAACAAGCACAACTATCATTACATCACGACTTGGCTGCATGAGCCGGCTGCAGGCACCGCACCAGCGGATCACGCCCGCGTCAGTTTGGATAGCATTTTGAACAAGGACAAAGTCAACTTTGTCAAAGGAACGGTGCAAGCCATTCAGCCAGAGGAGCAGACCGTCACGCTCGAAAACGGCGAGGTGCTGTCGTACGACTATCTCGTCATCGGATTGGGCAGCGAGCCGGAAACGTTCGGAATTGAGGGACTCAAGGAGCATGCGTTTAGCATTCGCAGCATCAATGCGGTCCGCAATATTCGCGAGCATATTGAATACATGTTCTCCAAATTTAAAAATGAGCCGGATCGTACGGACTACCTCACATTTGTTGTGGGTGGAGCTGGCTTTACAGGCATTGAGTTTTGCGGAGAGCTTGGCGACCGTCTGCCAGAGCTGTGCCGGGAATTTGATGTCGATCCAGAACTGGTGAAAGTCTACTGCATTGAAGCAGCACCCACTGCATTGCCTGGCTTTGACCCAGAGCTGATCCAATACGCAATAGATGTATTGGAGAGAAAAGGCATCGAGTTCAAAATTGGAACACCCATCAAGCAGTGCACCCCGGATGGCGTACTGTTGAACACTGGAGAAGAAATCAAATCAAAGACCGTTATCTGGGCAGCAGGTGTCCGCGGCAACAGCATCGTGGAAAAAGCAGGCTTCGAAGTCATGCGCGGTCGCGTCAAGGTAGACGAATACCTGCGTGCGCCTGGTCACGAGAATGTTTTTGTCGTAGGAGATTGTGCCTTGATTTTCAACGAAGAAGGACGTCCGTACCCGCCAACTGCGCAAATCGCGGTCCAGGAAGGCGAGACGCTGGGTGAGAATCTCGCTGCCTTGGTCCGTGGCGATCTTCCACAAAAATTCATTCCGCATCTGCAAGGGACATTGGCCTCTCTTGGAAAAGGCGAGGGTATCGGGCAAGTTGGTTCGAAAAAGCTGTTCGGCAGCACAGCAGCCATGATGAAAAAAGCGAGCGACCTGCGCTACTTGTACAAAATTGGCGGCGTCGGTCTCGCACTGAAGAAAGTAAAGCTGTAAAACGATGCGACACGCGAGCATTCAAGTCCGGGGGCTCATGGTCCGCGAAGAGATGGATCGGTACAATGCCTTGATGGAAGTGGGCCTTTATCTGGAGGAGCAGGGGCGACACGATTTGGCATGGCATGTACAGCGTGAAGTAGATATTCTCATCCTGCCTGCCATCGAACGGCTCAAGGAAAAGGGCCGCGAGAGGGATCGGGAAAATCTGCGATACATGATCGATAATGGGCTCCTAGATGACGAGGATGATTGATAGGTACCCCCGGCGAAGTAGAGCCGGGGGTTTCGTTTAGCTAGATGTGGAAGGAGAGAGTTGGATGCGCGAAGGAAAGGTTTGGCTAGGCGCTTGCGGGATTGTTATTCGCGGGCAAGAAGCATTGGTTGTCAAAAAAACGTACAGCGGACTAAAAGGACAATGGTCGTTTCCAGCAGGATTCGTGCAGGAGGGCGAGACTGTAGATGAAGCAGCAGTGCGTGAGGTGATGGAAGAAACGGGTATCGAGGCGGTCGTGCGACAAGTAGCGGGAATTCGTTCGGGCGTCATTCGTGAGTCCATTAGCGACAACATGGTCGTTTTTTGGATGGATTACATAGGGGGAGAACCACGTCCGCAGGAAGGTGAGATTGCGGAGGCGAAATTTATGCCGATACAAGAACTGCTTCGTGATCCGCTGTCTTCGACTTATTTGAAAATCATATTGCCGGACTATATCAAACGGGAGCAGGGAATGACAGGTCAATCATTTGCTATCGATCCCGTTTTTCAATACACTTCCTATAAAATCTTTAAGTAATCCTGCGAATAAGCTAGATAAACCACAATGTTTCCGCTTACATTGCGGTTTTTTTATGTTTTTTCGCAATGAACTGCATTGTGAACCAAGGGGAGATTCTGATATAGTTAGATACATCTAAATAATCTGAATATACATGCAATTAATTTTCACGCATGTATGCCGAAAGGGGAGCTCAACATGAGACAAAAACAAGAACAGTGCCCGTACTGCCATGGCCAAGGGTATTTCCAACTGCTCCTGGGGGGCTCGGAGAATTGCCCTAACTGTGACGGAGCTGGTATACAGGACGCTCAGAAGGAAGCTGTTTCTTCTCATCCATATGAGTAACTAACCTCGCATAGAAAACCGTCGAAGCAAATGCATCGGCGGTTTTTTCTGTCAGGCATGCAACACATAGGCTAGGCTTCTCGTATTGACCGATCCCTCGCCTTTTTGCTACACTTAATACCGAAAATAGCCCGTCTTTCCTGTATTTGCTGAAAAGGTGGCAAAAGGTGGAGAAGGTGGCAGGAGGTCTTTTTCGTCGATGAACTTGATGCAATTTATGGTATCCATTGTTCTGTTCTCCGTGCTAGGGTTTGGCATTGGGTTTATTTTAAACATGATTTTGAAAACAACATGGTTTCCAGTTGTGATCGGGGTTGGTGTAGTCGTAGGTGCACTTGTCTATCAACAAATCGTTCCGGGAATTTGGGATTCACTCATTCTCGGCTGCGGCATGGCAGGTACAGTGGCGAGTGGCTGGACCATTCAAACGCTTCGCAAAAAAGGATATCGGATGTTTTAAAACAAGTACAAGCAGGCCTTTGTTTCGGGCCTGTTTTTCTTTTGGCATTTGATTGGAAAAATGGGCAACTAACTGAATATTTCTGTAATCAACCAAAATTTGTGTATACTTTCCTCCTCGTCGGGACATGACTAGAAACGAGAGGAGGTTTACCAAGAAATGAATGGAAAGCAGTTCGTAAGTATCATCGCGCTGTTCATCCTGGTCTTGACGGCCTTCGCAAGCGATGGATACAGCTATAATGTTGTGGGAGACTACGGTGTCTCATCCACTTTTGGAATCAAGGAAACGAAAGAGGGGCAACGTGTCGTCAAAAAACGGACGGTATCTGCCAGTTCTCTTACTCAAGTGATTGATAAAGCGGATGTATTTCACGAACAATATCCAAAAGTACGTGTAGTAGCGACAGGCTACTATGCAGGATACGAGTCGACGGGCAAAAATCCATCTCACCCGTCCTATGGCATTACCTATTCAGGTGTGAAAGTACGGAGAGACGACTATTCCACGATTGCAGCTGATTTGCGCGTTTTCCCGCTGGGGACCATTTTGTACATCCCAGGTTACGGATATGGCGTCGTAGCTGACAAGGGTGGAGCGATTCGCGGCCACAAGATTGACCTGTATTTCGAGACCAAGCAGGACGTATTCTCGCAATGGGGGAAAAAATCGGTGGATGTGTATATCGTAAAAAAAGGTGAAGGCAAAGTAACGGAAGCTTTTCTGAATAGCTTGAATGAAAAAGGAATCGCAGCCATGGCGGAACCCGTCAGCGGTCAACAACAAATTGAATAGCAAGTAACGAAAACGAATGGATGCCGCATAGGTGGCATGGAAGAAAAAAAGAAAAAACGTTCAAGGCACAGGCTTTGAACGTTTTTTGTGTCATTTTGTATGAATCAAATCAACCAGCTTCTCCAGTCCTTCCAAAATGCGAGGAGAAGGGCGGCAATAGAGGCCTTCTTCCAACAAGTGGACCTGATTGTTTCGAATCGCGGTCATGTTGATCCACTCTGGGCGGTTTGTGATCATGTCAGGCTTGATTCGCTTCAATTCAATTCCGCACCAGACGACGCAAATATGATCCGGATTACGTTCCATGACCATTTCCCGCGTAGCCTTGACGTTTGCGACAGGATAGTCTGCAAAAATATTGACGGCACCCGCAATTTCACTGACATCCGTCAACCAGTTTTCCTGACCGGGTGTGTAAATGGGATTCGGCCACCATTCCCAGTACAGTTTGGGGCGTTGAGCGTATGTCGCTGCCTTTTGTCGGATGCTTTCAATGGTTTCGTCAAATTGGATCGCAAGCTGCTCGGCTTGCCTCTGTGTTCCTGTCGCCTCACCGACGAGTCGGATATCATGAGCGATTTCCCCGATCCGAGAAGGATTCAGGATGATATGAGGAATGTCTCTGTTGCGCAGAGCTTCTATATTATTCTCCATGCCAGGAACAGAGAGCGACGCTACGACCAGATCCGGCTGGAGGGCAGCGACCCGGTCCATATCGATTGTCAAATCGGGTCCAACCCGGGGGAGGTGCTGCCACTCCTGCGGCCAGTCAGAGTGATCATCCAATCCGACGACATGCTCATGCAGGCCTAAATAATACAGGATTTCGGTATTGCTGGGACAGATGGAAACAATGCGCATGGGAGCCCTCCTTTAAAAAAACGGATGGAGCAATAACGCAATCATGACGCCTAACCAACCGCCGATTAATACCTCGATTGGTTGATGACCGAGCAGTTCTTTCAATTTTTTCGCTTTTTCCTGGCTAGGACGTACTTTTAATGATTTCATTCCTTCTAACAGATGGTTGAATTCATCGACCAGCTTATTTAAGACAACGGCTTGCATACCGGCATGGCGGCGGACACCTGCGGCATCAAACATCACAATCACACCGAGAATGGCGGAAATAGCGAACATGTTGCTGCCAAAGCCCTCACGCAGTCCCACGGCTGTCGATAATGCTGTCACGGCAGAAGAGTGAGAGCTGGGCATACCGCCTGTACTCATGAGCAGTGACCATTGCCACGTTTTCGTTGCGAAAAAATGGAGGGGAATTTTAATAAATTGGGCGATCCCTATGGCAAGCAGTGCTGCCCATAAGGGGAAGTTTTCAAAAAAATCCGCCACGGAAAATCCATTCCTTTCTACTGTGCGCTTATCTCTAGGATTATTGTAACAGAAGGGCGTTGTCTTAATCCGTGAAGTTTTTGTTTGGATGTAAAGTCACTGCCAATCTGTGTTACCATGAAGACGGAAGGTTCGAAACGGAGGCATGCATCCATGGGGTATCCCGAGCAGTATTTACAGTTCATTGAAAAATTCAATGATGGAGAATACTACGAATGCCACGATCTGTTGGAAGACATCTGGATGGAAGACAAGTCAGACAAGTTTTTGCAAGGATTGCTGCAATTGTCAGTCGGACTGTATCACCAAGAGTACGGCAATATAAAAGGTGCTCGCTGGATGTTAGGCAATGCACGAAAGTATTTGACTCGTTACCAGCCAGTTCATTGGGGACTAGACGTAACAAGAGTTCTTCGCTACATAGATGAATGCGAGAAATTGTTGCCGGAAAAGGATGTCATTTCTTACACAGAGGCAAAAGCCATGACGTTTCCACCCTTGCGCTTATATGTCGACACATCGTGTTAAACAAATGTGCCCATATTGTATCCTACCACACAGAAAGAGGGAAGAGTATATGAAAGTAGCAGTAGAAAAACGCATACAGCTTGTGAATATCTCATGTGATGAGCTGATTGTCCCGCTATGGAAGGGCGAGGAAATTTCGCAAGTATACCCGGAATTGGACGAAGCTTTTGGTGGCAGTCTGAGTGGCTTGCAGCAGGACAAAGAAGTAACAGGTGAGGCGAAGGAAATTACGGTTGTCCACGGAATGAACAGCGTAGCTGCAAAAAAACTGGTGATCGTCGGGATGGGTGAACCAGGAAAATTTGATTTCGTCGCAGCCCGAAATGCATGGGGACGTGCAGCCAAAACGGTTGTGGGAAAAGGCAACGGCAAAACAGTGGTGATTGATTTGCCTACAACAGAGCATCTGAGTGCTGATCGTTTGGCACAGGCAGTGACAGAAGCCTTTGGCCTTGCCGAATACAACTACGAGGGCTACCGTCAAAAGGCAAAGCGTGAGTTTGACCCAATTGCGACGGTGCAAATTTTGGCAGCAGATGCCGATGCTTCATTGGTACAGGCAGGTGTTGCACGTGGTTCAGCGCTCGTATCCGGGACGAATCTGGCTCGTACACTCGTCAATGAACCAGCCAACTACTTGACTCCACGCGCTTTGAAGGATGCGATGGTCGAGGTAGCAGAGCGACATGGCATGACTGTGGAAGTAATGGAGAAAGCGAAGCTGGAAGAGCTGGGGATGGGCGGAGTGCTCTCTGTAGCAAAAGGCAGCGAGCTTGAGCCTTATGTAGTCGCAGTCAAATATCAAGGAAGAGACACGTGGGACGATGTCATTGGCTTGGTCGGTAAAGGCGTGACATTTGATACAGGTGGGATCTCCATCAAACCAGTAGCAGGCATGGAAGACATGAAGTCGGACATGGGTGGAGCGGCAACGATGATCGGCGCATTGGAGGCACTGGGACAGATTAAACCAAAAGTAAACGTACTGGCTGTCGTCGGTACCGTGGAAAACATGCCATCCGGAACGGCATTCCGTCCGGGCGATGTCATCACAACCATGAGCGGCAAAACGGTAGAGATCATTACGACAGATGCAGAAGGTCGTCTCGTACTGGCTGATTGCATCACCTATGCAAAAGAGCAAGGAGTGTCTTGCCTGGTGGATGCTGCTACCTTGACAGGTGGTATCGTGGTCGCACTCGGTCATTTCTGCTCTGGCGCCATGACCAACGACAAAGCACTGTTGGATGAGCTGATGAACGCAGCAGACGTGGCGGGTGAGCGTTTGTGGCAACTCCCGACCTTCGATGAGTACCGCAGCCTGAACAAGAGCCGTTTTGCCGATTTGAAAAACTCTGGTGGACGTTATGGCCACGGCATCATCGGCGGTGTTTTCCTGCAAGAATTCGTTGGCGACACACCATGGGTACATCTGGACATCGCGGGTACGGCGTACACAGCAAGTGCTGGCGACATGCAACCAGCTGGCGGTACCGGAGCGATGACCCGCACCGTTGTTGAGTTTGTTTCCAGCCGTAGTGAATAAAAGGTAGTTCAATATTTCATTTCAATATAAAAGAGGAGTGTTTTCACATGGCACAAAATCCAAGCAATGAAGTACGCCGTCAACTGCTGGAGGATGCAAAAACGATCGCAGTAGTAGGTCTGTCCAACAAGCCGGACCGCACCAGCTATATGGTATCGCAAGCCATGCAGAACGCGGGCTACAAGATCATTCCGGTCAATCCTGTCATCGCGGGTGAAACGGTTTTGGGTGAAAAAGTGGTTGCCAGCCTGTCTGAAATCGATCAGCCAGTCGACATCGTCGATGTGTTCCGTCGCAGCGAAGACATGATGCCTGTTGCCGAGGATGCATTGAAAATGCAGAACAAGCCAAAAGTGTTCTGGATGCAACAAGGCATTGCCAACGAAGAAGCGGCTAAATTGGTTGCCGATCAAGGCATTGAGGTTGTGCAGGACATGTGCATCAAGGTAGATCACGCCTTGCTGCGGGTTGGGAAATAATCGAGAACACTGATCAGCGAGGGGAGTGGAAACAACATGTTTATTAATCCATCATCAGACACCAAACGCGACCGTATTCCCCCTAATCAGAAGCAGACGACAGGTTTTCCTGTCCTGCACTACGGGGAGGTTCCTGAATATACAGACCTGTCCACCGAGTGGAGCTTTCGTCTTTTCGGTCTCGTCGAAGAAGAAGTAACACTGACCTACGAACAAATGATGGCTTTGCCAAAAGGCGGCACGACCAACGATATTCATTGCGTTACAGGCTGGAGCAAGCTGGATAATGAATGGGAAGGTATTCCGGTCGAGGAAGTTCTGAAGCTGGTTAAGGTGAAGCCGGAAGCGAAGTACGTCATGCTGCACGCCGAGCACGGATGGACGGTGAACATTCCGCTTGTTGACTTCATGAAAAGCGGCAACCTGTTCGCTACGAAACATAACGGCGAGGATTTGACCCCAGAGCACGGCTGGCCGCTGCGTTTTGTTATCCCGCATCTCTACTTCTGGAAAAGCGCCAAGTGGGTGCGTGGGATTGAGTTTATGGAGAAAGACAAGCAAGGGTTTTGGGAGAAGAATGGGTATAATATGTATGGAGATCCTTGGAAAGAGCAGAGGTTTGCTTGGGATTGATTGGGGAAAAGAGGCGGTGATTATCCGCCTCTTTTTTGTTTTCATGGGCTTAGTCTTAGCGACACAAGTTTACACTTCGGCAAAAGCGCAAAATCATACCCATTCAAGTTTTAGGACAATAAATCAATTTCAAGATTACAAAATTAACATAGCCTTCCCCCGTGGAGAAATCCATGGTAACAAGCGATTTTACTACTTCCGATTATCTTCAGGAAGTAGCTGTAGATTTCATTCCGTCTGCATAGTGTTGCCTTGGATAAGATTATCGTATTAAGAGCAAAGTAACATCATGGTTCCACTTCAGGCCTGCAAACAAAAATGCGACGGTCTGAAAAATTATTCTCAGATTGACAATACAGCAAGGGGGTTCTTCAAGTGAAAAAGTTGAGGGTAATTATGTTAGCTTTAATGTTAACTGTAACAATGAGTTTAACTGCATTTGCTGAGACTGGTGGTACAGGTGCAGGGAACACAGGAGGAACAAACACCCCAAATACAGGTGTAGGCGTTACAGGAAATGGGGCACCCGCTAACACGGGTATTAATAACAACACGTACAGAACGACAGCAGTAGACACTGATTCAGACTGGGAATGGATAGGGTTGCTTGGATTAGCTGGTCTTTTTGGTTTGAGGGGAAGAAATAGAGAACGAAATCCACAGAAGTAACCAAAATCAACAACCCGTCCCTATTTTGAGGAGACGGGTTTGTTTAATTAATAATCTATAAATAGTTACATAAGTGATTCTTGTAACTACTCGGAATATTTTGTTTCGTCCCAATTAAAAGGAAAAATGATACCGTCCATCCCCTCAGATGAAAGGCTTCCAAGCGTACTCGTAGTCCCTTACCCGTATGTAAGACACGTTTATTAGGAATTGGAGATTTGAATAAATTGAAGGATTATAGGTACACCTTGGAACGGGATATCACTAAGCATCAAGACGCCCGGCTGGACTACATACGTATTTGAAGGCTGGAGTATGCCGTTGATAAAAAGATTGATAATCGATACGGTGCTGGGGTCGAGAATTCCGGAAGTACTAAATTGTAGGGAGGCGTCGGCATTTGTATATACATTTTTTTGACCATCTGAAAAAGTTGTGTATTGAGAAATTACTGTCGTTAGCAGTCCAGGCGTACAGGGGCACGGCGGGCAGGGAAGACAGGGTGGACAGGTCGGGCAAGGTTGCCCGGGAAAAATATCAGGGCACCCGAGTGGCGGCATTATTGGGTAACAGGTGCTCAGATTATTAGATCGAGTCACTACTATTCTTTTACTGGTTTTTTGCTGCATGGTTTCCAGCCCTTTCTCATAGTAATGAAGATGTACAAGAATCTGAGGCTACAACATGTTCTTGACATGTTACTCTTTTATGGAATATTCCCCAGGCGTGTATCCTCTCCTGGGGAAATTCTTATTTACTTTCTGGTTGTCAGTTGATGACGAATTCTACGATCAATGGTGTTCCGCCATTTTCGGCATCACCATTAGGAATCGTGATCGCTGTCGTTGTAATTGTGGAAGTATTTCCTGACTGAAGCACCCCATTAATGTAGAGGTTGTAAAAAGCAAACGTACTAGGGAATGCTGTAGCAGCAGCACCTGCATCATTCGTAAATGATGTTGCGGCAATGGCAAATGTTGCTCCAGTCCCTGTTCCAGCCCCCATCGTTGAAGTGAACCTGAGCGACGTCATAAATGGTTTGGTAATCGGCATTCAACCAACTCCTATAAATGGTAATGTAAGGAAAAACCTTACACTTTTTATTTAATGCGTAATGTTTTCTTCCCGAAACGTACAAACACCCTTCTAGGAAACCTTTTTTAAGGAGACGGGTTTTCTTGGTTACTAACCTCTTAATCGTTACACAAAGATATGTACGGTGATTCATGGAAAGAGCAGAGGTTGCATTGAGCTTACACTTCGTGACACAAGTTTACACTTTCGGTGTTTTCAGTGAGTAAAAAATAATCGGTAAATGGAAGTGTAGGATTTGGTAATGGGGAGGAAAATATTTACTCCTTACGGGTTGAAATCACTAATTAATTCAAAGTTAAACGATCCGCAGTTAAGTAGTTTTTCTGCGTCACGTTCTTAGATTATAATTATTTTAGGAAGGATAAAGGCTAATACTTAAAAAAGGATGGTGAGTCAATATGGTAGCCATCATATTTGTTCTATGCACCTTGGTGTTTTTATTGCTTGTATCATTATTAATTTTTAAAAAATATAAGAATCAAAAGGAAGTATTTTCCTATATTGTATTGGCTCTAATAATGTTACATCAAGCCATCGATTCGCTTAGGAAAATGCACCAATGATATCATTGAAACGAAACCATAAAGTGTGAAGTGTATAATCCTTCGTGAAACAAGGGGTTATTTTAGCTGGCTACAAAATAACCCATCCTTTTTTTGGATAAGACCCCAATTAGGTAGACATTGGCCTTTAGGCAGATAGCGGACGTCTGAATTCTACGGGCGTCCGCTTTTTTAATTTTCTTCGCGGCCGAAGGGAGACCCGTGAACGTCCCCCTATTCACTCAGGGCACCCCCGGCTGAGATAGTGGAAACCCGTTGCCACGGAGGATTCAAGCCACTATCTCGTTTTCCATCAGCATCAACAAGCGTCATAAAATTGCGAGGCACCTTCCTGTTTTACAGGAGGTGCCTCGGCGTATTATTTGATATATTCCATAACTTCAAAGGATTGAATCTTGCTGAAAGCGACATAATCTTTTCTAGAAGTAAATGGCCCCTTGTTAAAGTCCTTATCGAACATATATGTTTCTTTGCCACGTCCGTCTGCACGGCCATTGTACCAGTCGATGAAGTCCTGTACTTCGGGTGCAGTTAGCTCAAATTCTTTCTCGAGACCACTGATCATTTTAATAACTAGTAGAGCTTTGTCGCCGGTTGGATTAGGTTCAGGGTTAGGCTCAGGATTGGGCTCTGGTTCTGGTGATTCACTAATTTTTGCCATCATTTCCATTTCTCCAATTGTGACAAATTTGGAGGAACCGTTGTTCTTTGTTACGTTTATGCGATATTCGAGATACTCAGTGTCGTTATCAAAAGTGAATTCCTTTTTTTGACCCATTACCCAATCTTTAATGTTAGAACGTGTATCTAAAATTATCCAATCTGTGCCATTCCTACCCTCGAAAGTCCAATCTGTAGGGAGTTCCAATAGGTTATCAGTATTATTAACCCGAGGCTTTATCGTATACTTTTGAATCTTAGTTGGAGCAGAGAACTCATATGAAACCCATCCATAAAGCGTACTTTGAGCACTAGACCAACCATAGTCTGCATCTGAATCATTAAAAACATTAAAAGGTTGGTGGTTGTTCACGCTCCATATACTACTTGAACGTACTACACCGCTTGGTGAATTATTACTCGTCATCTTAGGAACTAAATCATTGGTATAATGATCTTCCGCATGACCAATGCTTTGACCAGCAAATAAAATGGCAGTGATTAGACCCATACATACAATAAGCTTACTGCACGTCTTTACAAAAATCATAAGATCCTCCTTGAACTGTTAAAAATGGATAATTCAACTTGGTGATATATATACAATTAGATGATTTGGGCAAAATAGTAAAAGGAATAAAGGAACAGTAAGCTAAGATGTTCTTATAGAGTTCAAAAGTAAAAACCAGTCCCTGTTTTAAGGAGACGGGTTTGATTGTTTAATAATCACTTAATGGTTACACAAGTATATGCACGGTGCCCCGTAGAAAGAGCAGAGGTTTGCTTGGGATTGATTGGGTAAAAAGTGGAGAGGCCTCCTTATTTTTAGGGGGGCCTCATCGCGTTATTTAGTATATTCCATCACTTCAAAGGATTGAATCTTGCTAAATGCTACATAATCTTTTCTAGAAGTAAATGGCCCCTTGTTAAAATCCTTATCGAACATATATGTTTCTTTGCCACGTCCGTCTGCACGGCCATTATACCAGTCGATGAAGTCCTTTACTTCGGATGCAGTTAAATCAAATTCTTTCTCAAGTCCACTGATCATTTTAATAACAAGAAGTGCATTGTCCCCAGTTGGTTCTGGATCTGGATCAGTACCTGGATCAGTACCTGGATCAGTACCCGGATCGGTGCCTGGATCAGTGCCAGAATTGTTCTTCTCAAACATCTCCAGTTCAGCAATAATGCTAGCGTTACCTTGGGCAAATACAGATGCTGTAATGTTGAGGCGGTACTTAATATAGGAGTTATCGTTACTAAATGAGAATTCTTGCTTTTTGGATGGGATAGTATACCAATTTTTGATGTTTACTTGCTTATCGAGTTGAACCCAATCTGTACCATCCCAGCCCTCAAAAGTCCAATTTGCTGGCGCAGTATTCTCATTCCAATAAGTAATGGAGTACTTTTCGATTTTTTGGGGAGTTGGAAACTCATATTCTAGTGCTCCAGGAAGTACAGTAGCATACCAAGCTGTATTAGGATTACCGTCAAAGGCTTTCCATGGATAAAAAGCATCCCAAAGTTTGGAGGTAGAAGAAGCATGACCAGAAGGTGTAGTTTCCCCAGTCATAACGGGAATTACGTTATCTGTATACTCATCATCTGCCGCTTGTACGAAACTATGACCAGAAAAAATAATGCCTAACATTAAAACCAGTGCTAAAACATTTCGAGTACCTTTCCATCTTCTTTTTACAAAATTCATAAAAACCTCCTTGAACTGTTAAATATGGATAATTCCACATAGAAATATATTACAGTTCGTTAAATTGAGCAAAACAGTAAAAGGAATAAATTCAAATCAAAGGAATAATCGGTTAAAAAATTCATTACATGTTCAAAAAATAGCAAACCCGTCCCTGTTTTAAGGGAACGGGTTTGCTTGGGATTGACCATACAAGAAGAGCAGATTCACATTCACACCTAAGCAGCCATATCATGATCAAAGACATTTGCAATGTATACATCACATGCATTTTTTAACCTGTATTTATGTTTTGAGTGAAGCATTTCGATCAGGAATGACTGCCTGTATTCCTGTAAGAAAGGGTGAATCCAATTTGGCCTGCCCGTTTTTTCAGCCCGCAGTCGAATATAATACGGGAGGAACATCTCCTTCCAGCATTACTTCTGCCGATTTTAACAAAGACGGTCGCATCGATTTGGCCGTAGTGGACAGTGGGTCCAATGATGTTTCTATTCTTCTGAACAATGGGTCCGGCGTATTTTCCGTGTCACAAACGATCCCCTTCAGTACTTTGTTTCCCGGGTCTTTACTAGGTCAAATTGTAGCAGCTGATTTAAATGGAGATGGTTCTATCGATTTGGCTGTTACAGATCAATCCTCCAATAACCGGGTTTTTATCCTTTTAAATATGGGGGACGGCACTTTTGCTGCACCTGTAGCCTATAGTACCGGTGTATTTCCTGCTGTTTCCGAATCTTTTGCGATTGCTGTAGGTGACTTTGATGGTGTGAACGGTTTGGACTTGGCTATAGCAAATAGGGGCCAACTTGCAGGAACTAGTTTTATTACTGTCTTGTTGAATGATGGATCAGGTGTATTTAGTATGGCTCCAGGGAGTCCTTTTGACACAAACCCAGGATTGGCCCCAACTGATATTGTAGCGGCTGACTTTAATGGAGATGGCAACCTTGATCTGGCCACTGCCAATCGAGACACCAATGATGTAACAGTTTTTAGAGGGAATGGAAACGGTACGTTTCAAACTCCTGGAGTGAGTTTCTCTGTACTTCCCGGCGGCTCATCCCCCAGTAGCCTTGTATCTGCTGACTTAAATGGTGATGGGTTTATTGATATTGCTGTCGCAAATAACGCAACGAGTAATGTAACCGTTTTTCTAAACAATGGATTAGGTTCTTTTACAGAAGCAGCAGGAAGTCCCTTTTCCTTGGGTACTGATGCGTTTCCTTTTGATATAACAGCAGCTGACTTTAATTGTGATGGAGTCATTGATTTGGCTACCCCAAATGCAGGTTCTGATAACGTTTCTATTCTCATAAACAACGGGTCAGGAGGGTTCTCGACTCCCTTTCAGTTCCCTACAGGAGCAGGTCCGCTCAGCATTACAGTAGCTGATTTTAACGGAGACGGAAGAATTGACATCGCTACTGCAAACGAGGATTCGAGCAATGTTTCTGTTTTGCTCAATGGCTGCGTGCAGCCACCAACCTGCCCACCTGACATGGTAGTACCTTGCCCTATTGTAAACTATCCAACACCTGTTGCGACCTGCCCCGGAGTCACTGTTACCTGTTCTCCGCCTTCTGGCTCGCTTTTTCCAGTGGGAGATACTGTTGTCACCTGTACGGCACAAGATATATTTGGGAATACGGAAGCATGTTCCTTTACCATCACGGTGATTGACGAACCTCCAACCATCACTTGCCCTGAGGATATCACAGTCCCTGTTTTACCTGGGCAAACCTCCGCTACTGTTACCTATGAAGTCACTGCCACTGATACTTGTGGGGTAACCTCAATTACTTGCCATGGGATGACACGGCCTTTTTCCCCTCCTGCCCCAATTGCAGTTGCCACTTTTACCATGGACTTTCCTGTAGGGATGACGATGCTCACCTGTACAGCAAGGGATCAGTCAGGAAATACGGCCTCTTGCAGCTTTGTGGTTACCGTCACTTCTGGAGTCTCGAATAGTATTCAGCCAGAAATCATTCGCGTAAAAAAAGTGTATGATTGGGTAGTCATTCAATCTAATTTTAGGCTCATACTGGATCTAAATAACAGTCGTGATGATCAAGGTAAAAAATGATGGAACCCGTCTCCTTACAAAGGGACGGGTTTTCTTCGTTGTTTATGGCTTACTGGATCCTGCTTCATTTCTTTAATCGGTATGGAACCGTAGCAATTTTTACATCTTGGCGGGCGAATAAATATGCCCGGATTAATAAACTCGTTTGGTTATGAAGTAAGTTATGCCACCAGCGCTTGGTAATAAACTGCGGTATCATGACGGTAACATGATCCGTTTCTGCTTTTTTCCACTCAACCGTGTCTATAAACTTAGACAAAGGTCTTATAATACTGCGATAATGGGAACGCAAGACAATCAAACGTACTCCGGGATTCCAGATCTCCCATTTTTCCTCCATTTTTTTCATGTCTTCATCATTGAACCCGATGTAGACTGCGACAATGTCGTCTGACAAGGATTGCGCATAACTAATGGTGTTTTTCACCACCTGCGAAATCCCCGCCACAGGAATAACGATGACACTCCCTTTGGGTTCGGGTTTGTCTGTTTCCATATCAAGTCGTAGCTCATTTGCCAAATCTCTATAATGCTGATTTATCTTCCTAAAAATGAAAATGACGATAGGAAGGAACACAAAAATCGGCCATACCTGCGAGAGTTTTGTAATGAAAAAGATCAGGCAAATCGTAAGGGTCGTTAGCATTCCTAACGTATTAATAACAAAAGGTGTGAACCATCCACGGGGCTTTTTGGAAATCCAGCGTTTCATCATTCCTGCTTGTGACAAGGTAAACGGGATAAAAACACCAAGCGCATATAAAGGGATTAAGTTTTCCGTTTCTCCTTTAAACGCAATCACTAATAGTGCTGAAAGAATGGCCAAGAAAATAATCCCGTTTGAAAACCCAAGACGATCTCCTCGAACCATGAACATATTTGGCATGAATCTGTCCTTGGCTAACATAAAGGCGAGTAAAGGAAAGGCTGCAAAAGCGGTATTAGCCGCCAGGAATAAAATAAGCGCTGTAACAGCCTGAATCGCGTAATACATAATTCCTCGTCCAAAAACTGTAGAAGCAATTTGAGATACTACTGTTTCCTTTGGAGTCGGTGAAATACCATACAAATAAGCCAAAAGGCTAATGCCCATGAACATAACTCCGAGGATAAGTCCCATCATGATAAGCGTTAATGCAGCATTTTTCGGTGCGGGGTCCCGAAAGTTGGGAATGGCATTGGATACGGCTTCTACCCCTGTTAATGCCGAACACCCTGAACTAAATGCTCTCAATAGAAGGAATAAAGTTATTCCTGGAACAACCGCCCCATATTCTGGGGGATGAGCTTGAACATTTCCCACCATCCATTGATATCCGCCGCTAATAATTAAGACGAGAATTGCGACAACAAACAAATAAACCGGATACATTAAAATCGTTGCCGATTCTGTGATTCCACGTAAATTTAATACCGTTACGATAGCAATCATGAACAGAGCAATAAGAACGCGATGTTCATGTAGGACTGGGAATGCCGAAGTAATAGCGTCTGTAGAAGCAGAAGTACTAACAGCAACCGTTAGAATGTAGTCCACGAGCAACGAGCCACCAGCAACCAGTCCCGTAGTGGTTCCTAAATTGTCCTTTGCGACAATGTATGCTCCACCACCAGTTGTATAAGCAAAGATGGTTTGGCGGTAAGACATAATGAGGATGGTTAACAGACCAACAACCGCAATGGAAATGGGAATTGAGTACCACATTGCTACTGCACCCAGAGTAATTAACACGAGGAGAATCTGTTCTGTTCCGTAAGCGACAGAAGATAGAGCATCAGATGAAAGAACCGCCAAAGCTTTTACTTTATTTAACTTTTCTGCAGCAAGTTCACTTGATTTCATAGGTCTACCGAGTAAAAATCGCTTGAATTCTGAGATCATGTGTATTCCCCTATCTGCCATTTCTCGTTAGTTTTCCCTCTCCCGCAATAAAATTACTCAACCTAATCAGAAGGAACTTGTATACTTGATGATCGAATAATTCAAATACCATAATGTCAAAACTAAAAATTGACATGACACCAACTAGATGAGGGGTGTTCCTGATGACAACAAGTAAAACGAATCCGAAGGTTGATGAATTTTTAAGCAAGGCAAAAAAGTGGAGGGCAGAATACGAGAAGTTGAGAAGTATTGTGCTTGACTGTGAGCTGACCGAAGATTTTAAGTGGATGCATCCCTGTTACACGTTTGAGAAAAAAAACATCGTTTTAATACATGGATTTAAAGAATATTGTGCACTACTGTTTCAAAAAGGTGCCTTGTTAAAAGATCCACACGGGATTCTCATTCAACAAACGGAGAATGTACAGGCTGCCCGCCAGATCCGGTTCACCAATGTGGAAGAAATCATGGAAATGGAATCTATTTTGAAGGCCTATATTCAAGAAGCCGTTGAAGTTGAAAAAGCCGGTTTGGAAGTGAACTTTAAAAAGCATGAAGAATACAGCATTCCTGAAGAATTTCAAAATAAATTGGATGAAATGCCTGCCTTGAAAACTGCTTTTGAAGCATTGACTCCGGGACGGCAAAGAGCCTACCTTCTCTATTTTTCAGCACCCAAACAAGCCAAAACGCGCGAGGCAAGGGTTGAAAAATGTATGCAGCAAATTCTCGAGGGAAAGGGATTAAATGATTAAGAGGCGGAAACTACCGCCTCTTTTTCGTGCTTCGCCATACAGGTCGTTGCCTTTTGCAAAAAAAATAGTAAGAAAACCGAACCTTTTTCCGATCGAGAGACAATATAGGGTGTAAGCTGCTTACTCAGGAGGGCCCTCTGAATGAAAAATGAAGAGATGTACCAATTACTTATACAAATGAAAGAGGGTGATCAACAGGCGTTTCATACGATGTATGATGCCACTTTTCAGGACGTGTACCGGACCGTCTCCTTTCTGGTGGATCACAAGCAGGATCGGGAAGATGTCATGAATGAAATTTATATGCAAATGTGGACCTCACTTCCAAATTACGATACGAACCGCCCTTTCCAGTTCTGGCTGCATGGCCTGGTAATCCGTCAAGTACAGAGATTTCGGGTCAAGAGCTGGAGGAGATTCCGCATATTTGAACGCATCCGTGCCTTCTCCCACGAAGAGTCTTATTGGGATGAACATACCGCGTTGATGGATGCCACAAACCAAATGATATCCCAGTCCATACGAAAGCTGACCGACAAACAGCGGGCAGTGATTATCTTTCGCTTTTATCACGACTATACTCTTGAGGAAATTGCGACTTTGCTCGATATTCCGCTAGGTACAGTCAAGTCCAGATATCATGCTGGCCTCCAGGCGCTTCGAAAATACTTAGGGAATCTCCCCCTGGAAAGGATGGAAAAGATCAATGACTATTGAACGCAAAATCCGTGAACATCTGCACGAAGAGGCAGAAACGATGGAGTGCCCGCCGGCCATTTCCAAACGAATCGAACAATCCTATTCTCACTATTTGCAACGAAAAAGGAGTGAAATAACGATGAAAAAACGCTTGATTGGTGGAATTGTTGCTGCTGCGATTTTGATTCCAACCGCAGCATTTGCGGCCCCTGTTGTAATTGACATGCTTACTCGAGCACCAATGACTTCTGAACAAGTCAAGCTGGATGAGGCTGGAAAAGCGACACTTGAGAAGCTGTATCTGGCCATTCCCGAAACGAAATCGTTTGAGATTATGAAAGCAAGCTACCTTGGAGACCCCAATGATTCAACCAAAAAGGTCCAACTAAGCATCGTCCTTCAGGAAAAAGGGGGAACTGGCAAAAAGATTACCCTCCATACAAACGGTATTACGGATGAGATTCAAGACCTGACGCAAGAGAATTGGGAGCCTAAGGAGAAACCGCTCATTACTTTACCCGATCAGGAAATCAAGGGGAAGGTAGATCAGCTTATTGATAAATTGTACGGCAACATCAAAGATTACGAGGTTGCCATGGAGCAAATGGAGAATCCAGATGAAAAAACATTTATTTTGAATTACACCAAGAAGGGATTAGAGGGAGAGGGTTACCAAGTATTTGTTCAGGGGAATACAATTAGTCTTGCTCGAGTAGATTTTGAACCATCAAACAATAAAGTAGAGGGCTTTTTCTCTTTGAATGGTAAGCCTGATTATAGCGCTGATTCCATTTTAAACGATGAAAAACTGCTTGCTTTACTAAAAATGAGCGCGACAGAGTTAAAAGAAGAACTAGCCAAAGGGAAAACTGTTGTTGAGATTGCAGCATCTAAAAATGTCTCGAGACAACAAGTGATCGATGTGATTGGAAGAACAATGGCTGAAGGACAACTTCAAGACGGAAAAAATAAAGTAACGATCAGCGATGAATTACTGAAACAAATGATAAAAAGCAGTGAACAAAAAATCATACCCATAATTGAACACAAAACGGAAACAGAATGGAAGTAATAGAGAAGAGGCGGGGAACCGTCTCTTTTTTCGTCAAAAATAAAGTTGTGCTTCCGCCTACGGGAAGATTCATCATGGCTACGTATACTGTAACGTACTATTTTGACTTCGCGCTTAAGTCAATCGAAAGGAGAGGTCGACCGTGGCAATTGGACAGACGACTCGGGTCAGTTTGCCGTACCCCTCAACATGGGAAATTCAAGCGAGCTTCGGTGGAAGACCCACTACGTTGGGCACATTGATGATTTCCAATGTCGTAAATGGCAGGGTCAGTGGAACCGTTAATTTCCGTGGTACTCCGATTCCCATACAAGGAAGTTGGGATGAGAGGTCCAGGCAAATCACGATTGAATCACCTTATGCCAATTTTGTTGGCACCTTTGCTTACAAAGACGAGCCAACACTTGGGTTGCGACATTATGTATTACGAGGAACGGTTCGAATGAAGCCCCCATCTGTGCGGGCAGGAGAAGTGGGAACATGGACGGCTGTTACGAATTTGCCGCTGTAAGGAAATAGGAGGGTCTTATCTACCGATGGATAGGGCCTTTTTTTAAATTCCATAAGAGTGAGGCACCTTCCTGTTAGAAGAAGGTGCCTCCTTTTGTGATTTGTGGCCACAGGTGATAGCTTATTGCGTGATTCCGAGCATTTGCTTCATATCTTCTTGGGCATCGCCAATCAACTGAATATGGAACAAGTCTTGCAATACTTGCAGAACACCCGGTTGAATGAACTCAGGCAATTTTGGACCGATCCGTATATCCTGTATCCCCAGGCTAAACAGACCAAGCAGAATGGCAACCGCTTTTTGTTCAAACCAGGAAAGAACGATACTTACCGGCAACTCGTTCACTTCACACTCGAAGGCATCGGCTAATGCAGCCGCAATCGTAATGGTAGAAACCGAGTTATTGCACTGTCCCAAATCGATATATCGTGGGATGTCGGTACCTGGCACGGTGCCGAAATCTACATCGTTAAAACGGAATTTTCCGCAGGAGGTCGTAAGAATGACTGTTTCTGGCGGTAAGGACGTAGCCAATTCACGGTAATACTCGCCTCCCTTGCCAGGAGCGTCACAACCAGCGATGACGAAGAAGCGTTTGATCTTTCCTTCCTTGACTGCCTGAATAATTTCAGGGGCAATACCGAGGACCGTTTTGTGATGATACCCGGTCGTCAATGTCAGTTCCGATTCGATGGAAACCTCAGGAAGAGACAATGCTTTTTCAATGAGCGGTGCAAAATCGTTTTCTACAATTTTCGTCACATTTTCCAAACCGGTTATATCATACGAAAAGAAACGATCTGCGTAGCTGCCTCGAATAGGCATCACACAGTTTGTTGTAGCCAGGATGGCGCCTGGAAATTTCTCAAACAACTGGCGTTGATCGTACCATGCTTTCCCGATGTTCCCTTTCAAATGAGGATATTTCTTCAGTGCGGGATAGCCATGTGCAGGCAGCATTTCGGAATGCGTATACACATTGATTCCTTTGCCCTCTGTCTGTTTTAACAGCTCTTCGAGAGCAAACAGATTGTGTCCCGTAACAACGATGCATTTTCCTTCTATTTTATTTTGCGAGACGGTGATTGGCTGTGGCACTCCGAAATGATCTGTATGGGCCCGATCCAAAAGCTCCATGACTTTTATCGCGGCTTTCCCTACTTTCATAGCCATTTGCAAATGTTCATCCAAGTTAAAATTCACATTCGTCAATGTAAAATAAAGTGCTTCCTGTGTAATCCCATCCACTTCAGGATCGATATATCCCAGTTGTCGAGCATGTGTGGCATAAGCTGCAATTCCTTTTAAAGCAAAAATAATTGTATCCTGAATACTCGCAAGATCTTCATTCTTTCCGCAAACGCCGATGACCTTACAACCACCTGATGGAGTCTGTTCACATTGATAACAAAACATGTATAATTCACTCCTTCGATTCAAGATTTCGCTTTGATTATAAGCGGATTGCCTGGAAGGAGCTGTGATTAAAATCACAACGAAACCAAACTTTGCCTCTTATCATAGTGGATGAAGAAGATTTCCCAAGTGAGGGGTGTTGTTTATGGTACGAAAATGGCAGTTGCCATTACAGACGTTAAGTCTTACGGTCGGTTTCATGGTATGGGTCATTCTGTCATCGCTTATGCCTTTTATCAAAGAAACCGTACCCATGAGTGCAAGCGAAGTGGCGTGGGTGACAGCGATTCCTGTTCTTTTAGGATCGTTGCTGAGAATCCCTGTTGGATATTGGAGTAACCGATTTGGGGCGAGGATATTATTTAGCATAAGCTTTCTCTTGCTGCTGGCTCCTGTTTTTTATATTAGTCAGGCGACCACTTATACAGATTTGTTAATCGGCGGGTTATTTATAGGGATAGGCGGAGCGGTGTTTTCTGTTGGTGTTACGTCTCTACCTAAATACTATCCGAAAGAAAAGCATGGTTCTGTAAACGGAATCTACGGTATGGGGAATATTGGTACAGCGATCACCACTTTTTCAGCGCCAGTTCTGGCTAAATCGTTTGGATGGGCAACTACTGTACAGATGTTCATGTTATTGCTTGTGGGATTCGCCGTTCTAACCTTCTTGATGGGGGATAAAAACGAACCTAAGGTAGTGACTCCTCTCGGTCAGCAGATAAAGAGTGTCTACAAAAACGAAAAGCTATGGTTAATCAGCTTGTTCTACTTTATTACGTTTGGTTGCTTCGTCGCTTTCACCGTGTATCTCCCGAATTTTTTAGTGAGCCATTTCCAACTGGATAAAGTAGATGCAGGTATGAGAACGGCAGGGTTCATTCTTTTGGCGACACTTGCGAGACCAGTGGGAGGTTGGCTAGGTGATAAGTGGAACCCCTTCAAGGCATTGATGATTGTGTTTGCCGGGCTCGCCTTGTCTGGTATTGTCTTATCGTTTTCGCCATCGATCTTGATGTATACGGTAGGATGCTTGTTGGTAGCGCTATGTGCCGGAATTGGTAACGGTGCCGTGTTTAAATTAGTGCCGATGTATTTCTCACGACAAGCGGGGATTGTGAACGGAATCGTATCTGCCATGGGGGGATTAGGAGGATTTTTCCCGCCGTTGATCTTAACGATGCTGTTTAATCTGACCGGGCATTACGCGATTGGTTTCATGGCGTTATCTCAGTTTGCGCTGGTAAGCTTGGTCTTGGTAATGTGGATGTTTTATCAAGAGAAGCTGCAGCTCGCCGCAACCATTATGGAAAAGACGGGAGAGGCGATACTGATTACCGATACACGTGGAGTCATTAAAAGTGCGAACCATGCTTTTACGAAAGTGACCGGTTATGAAATGAATGAAGTGATTGGCAAGTCTCCCAATATTTTAAAATCTGGCAGGCAGAATGCCGATTTCTATCAAAAGATGTGGGATTCGATCAAGAAGAATGGCTATTGGCAAGGAGAGATCTGGAATCGCCGGAAGAATGGAGATCAGTATCTCCAATGGCTAACGATCAGTGCGATACTGGACGATGCAGGAGACGTCGAGTACTATGCTGGCATGTTCAGCGAGCTCGCAGAGCAAAGACATGGATAAAGAAGCTTGAATCACTCATGAAAAAAAGTCTTGGACGGACAAGTCCAGGACTTTTTTTATACAGGAGGTATGAAGACTTTGCTCACATTTGGCAAATATCTGGAGGGCAGTCATCACAATAAATCGCCTCTTTTAAATAGGCAAGGTCTTTAATCAAGATATGCCCGTGCGGAAGCAAATCGATGGAATCCTGTTTTTTTAGATCGGAAAGCATTCGGTTGACACTTTCTCGTGTCAGACCAATGAATTGTGCCAAGTCACGATTGGTAAGGGAAAGGTCGATGAGGATTCCGTCGGGGTGTGGCTTGCCGTACGTGTTACTCATGCGGATGAGCGTTGAATACAAGGCGCCGATTTTGCCATTGAGTAACAAATCGCGAAATTTGGACTGCATCCGCCTGTTCATCAATCCCATCCAACGCAGGAAGTCTACACAAAATTGACCGTTTTTGATGAGCATTTTTTCCAACTCTTGTCGCGGGATGATCCATATCTCACCCTCCATCAACATGGTGCCTGTGGAGGTGTACGTCAATTCCTGTTCGAAGAGACCGGAGACGCCGACGAGCTCTCCTGCACCAAATACTTGCAGTGTTAATTCTTTTCCATCGTTCGTGTTTTTTGTGAGCTTGATTTGGCCAGACGAAATTAAGAATAGCTGATCGGCTCTTTCACCATCCAAAAACAGAACGGCTCCGGGGACGAATTTTTTCCGAACAGAAAACGTTTCAAGGCTATTCACAAAATCGGAAGAAATCTGCTCCACAAACGTTGTGCCATTTCCGGTCATGTGGGTCCCCCCTACAACAAGGATACAAAGGTAACTCATTATATCATCCGAAATCGAAGGTTGGGGGTAGGAAAATCGTCCTGATTGTGGCAAGGGTGTGAGGTAAATCACAACCCGGGTTACGAGCCGTTGCTACAATGGTCTCGAGCGAAAGGAAAAAATGAGCAGCAGCAGGGAGGGTGTTGTATGAACTATCTATTTGCTTCCAAAGTGGCGAAGCGTGCTTTTATCATCATTGCTTGCTTGTTCGTCCTAAGTTACGTGGGAACACGTTTTTTCACGCATATTGATTTGGCGCTTTACGGGTATATGGTGGGGACTCTTGTCTTTATCGGAGGTTTCCTTTATCGATTTTCTGCGTGGGCAGACCGCCCGCCAACGAATGTCATTTTGAAAAAGGGGCTGCGTCTTCTCTTTCGTAAAAGCACGGCGAATACAGCCGTGGATCATCTGGCCATCTATCGCTTTATTTGGAATCGGGGATGGTATCGCTGGACACAGCACATTTTGCTGGGATGGGGATGCATCTTGGCCGCGTTTGTCACCTTTCCGTTAGTGTTTGGCTGGATGTATTTCACGATGACAGACAATGGCTACTATCAGGTCGTGTTCATGGGTGTGGATGTTCTTACCGTACAAGCGGATGGCTGGGTTGCCTTTCTCTTTTACAACGCGTTGAACATTACGGCTTTTATGGTCATCGGTGGAGCAGTCATGGCATTGTATCGCAGATTTAAGAATATGCAGGCACGGGCTGAACAATCCTTTGTCTACGACTTTTTGCCATTATATCTGCTGCTGTTTATCAGCGTGACAGGCTTGATGCTAACTGCAAGCAACATGTTCTTAGGGGGCTTTGGGCACCCGGTCATATCCGTCACTCATCAATTTGCAGTGATTGTGACATTGATTTATCTGCCATTCGGAAAACTGGCTCACATACCGTTCCGTCCCATGAGTGTGTTCGCTCGCAATTATCGCGAGCACTATGGCGAGCAGGAAATGAAAAAGTGCAAAGTGTGCAGCAAAGAGTTTGTTTCTGCGGAACAGTCGGCAGATGTAATCAACGTGCTGGGTAAAAACGAAATGGCTTTTCAAATGGAAGAAGGTTTCCACTTGGCTGAACTTTGCTTGCCGTGCCGCAGAAAATACCGGATGTTCCGCTTCACAGGAGTTCCTACGCACGAGATCAATGCCAGGGAGGCAAATCAACATGCCAAAGGATAAATTTTTAAAAGTAATTGAAAACAAGGTACATCCCAATGAGAAATTGGTCAGCACACACTGCAGCTACTGCGGTATGCAATGCGGGATGAACCTGCGTGTAGATACAACGACGAACAAGATTATCGGAGTGGAGCCACGGTACGATTTCCCTGTCAATCTGGGGAAGATGTGCCCAAAAGGGGTAACGGCTTATCAGCAAGTGAATCATCCGGATCGGATACAGCGGCCGTTGATTCGAACAGATGCTTCATTAAAAGGAACGGCGGAAGGTTTTCGGGAAGCGTCTTGGGAGGAAGCACTTGACTTGATCGTTTCCAAGTTCAAGGAGTTGCAGCACAACTATGGCAAAGATACCTTGTCTGTTTACTCTGGCGTTTCCATGACGAACGAAAAATGCTACCTCACGGGTAAGTTTGCGCGGGTCGCCTTGCAAACCCGCTATATCGACTACAATGGCCGCTTCTGCATGTCCTCGGCTGCGGCAGGATTGAATCGAAGCTTGGGGATTGACCGAGGTTCTACCATTCCCTGGACGGACATTCACCAAACAGACTGCTTGTTCTTGGCCGGATCAAACGCGGCTGAGTGTCACCCAACCAGCATGTTTCGTATTTGGGAAGTGCAAAATCGGGGCGGCTATCTGATCGTAGCCGATCCAAGGGAAACACCTTTGGCACGTCGCGCTGATATCCATCTGGATCTGCGGCCCGGTACAGATTTGGCGCTGGCAAACGGAATCGTCCATCTCCTGATCAAGAACGGGCATATCGATGAAGACTTTATTCGAAATCATACGAATGGTTTTGAAGAAACAAAAGAAGTGGTTGCTACCTTCACACCGGAGTATGTCAGCGAAATAACAGGGGTTTCGGTGGAGAAGATTGTGCGGGCTGCCGACATTTTCGGTAGGGCACCCAATGCGATTGTGATGTTCTGCCGTGGTGTGGAACAGCAGTCGAAAGGGACAGACAACGTATCGGCCTATACCAACATGTCGCTCGTCACAGGCAAGATTGGCCGACCAAAATCAGGTGTGGCAACCCTTACTGGTCAAGGAAACGGTCAGGGGGGGCGGGAACACGGGCAAAAAGCCGATCAATTGCCTGGCTACCGCAAGCTCGACAATCCTGAACATGTACGTGAAATAGCGTGTGCCTGGGGCATTCCCGTGGAAGAGATGCCGCAGAAAGGCGTCTCTGCCTACGAGATGTTCCAGCTCATGAAGGATAAAACCATTCGCAGCTTATACTTACTCTGCTCCAATCCGGTTGTAAGTGCGCCAAATCTAAACCATGTCCGGGAGTCCCTGAAAAGTCTGGATTTTATGGTTTGCTGCGACTTTTACTTGTCCGAATCGGCTGAATACGCCGATGTCGTTCTTCCCGTTACGACTTGGGCAGAGGACGATGGAACGACAACCAATCTCGAAGGACGCATCATTCGTCACCGTCAGGCACAGGAATGGTTTGCCGAATCCAAGCCTGACTGGTGGATTCAGATAGAAATCGCCAATAGAATGGGGCGCGGACAATTCTTTACTCACTTGAAGTCTCCCCAGGATATTTTCAATGAAATACGTCAGGTCTCCAAAGGCGGAATAGCTGATTATTATGGGGTCACCTACGAAAAAATTGATCAAAACAATGGTGTCTTCTGGCCGTGCCGCGAGGAAGGCGACGAGGGGCAGCCGCATTTATTCCTGGATAAAAAATTTTATCACCCGGATGGAAAAGCCAAAATATGTGCGCTGCCTTACCGCCCGCCAGCGGAGGAGCCGGATGAAGAATATCCTTTGCGGTTAACGACGGGACGAGTTGTGTTCCATTATTTGTCCGGGAACCAGACAAGACGAATCCCGTTTTTGAAGGACATGTATCCTGATCCTCTGCTAGAGGTTCACCCAAAAACAGCGACACGTTACGGTATTGAACACGATGAGCTGGTCACTCTGAAAACGAGAAGAGGCGAGGCGCAGTACCGTGTGAAAGTTATCGAGGCGATTCGAGAGGATACGGTGTTTGTTCCATACCACTGGGGAAAAGAGCAGTCTATCAATCTGTTGACCAACCCGGCATTGGACCCTTACAGCAAAATGCCTGAGTTTAAAGCGTGCGCCGCGAAAATCATCAAGCACAAACATGGAGGAGTTCGCCATGGGTAAACAAGTCTTATACATCGAAATGGATAATTGCATCGGTTGTCGAAGCTGCTTGGCGGCGTGTACACAGTGTGGAGGTCATGACAACCGAAACCGAAACTACGTACTGGATGTGGACCCGTTTATTAGCAGACAAACGATTCCGCTGATGTGCTTCCATTGTGTCAATCCTGCTTGCGCCCGCAGCTGTCCTGCTCAGGCGATTCAAATCGCAGATAATGGGGCCGTATTGTCAGCCTTGGTAGAGAAATGCATCGGTTGTCAAAATTGCACGATTGCTTGCCCCTATGGGATTCCTAAATTTGATGAAGAGCAGAATCTCATGTACAAATGCGATCTATGCTACGACCGTACGAAAGAGGGAATCCCGCCGATGTGTGCTTCGGTTTGCCCGACAAACACCTTGCAGTGGATTGAGGAAGCAGAGCTGGAAGAAAAACGGGCACAGATTCCTTTGGCCAATGGCAAATGGACTGCCAGCCACGACCCGGATGTGCTCGAAGGCGAAACCAATGTGAAAATTAGCCTGCCTGGCATTCTGCAGGGCAAACAGAAGCTATTTTAGAGGGGAGATATACCTTATGGAGAACGAGAAAACCCGCCCCATTCCGTTGAAGGATGACAATTATACCCATAACATCAATCGTTCCAATGAGCGCAGTCTGGATCGACGGAGTTTTATGAAAACAATGGTAGGAGCAGCAGGTCTTTTCGCGGCATCTACTCTGCCATGGGGGGCATTAGCTGCCAAAGAGCTGATGAGTTCATCCAGCAAGTCGTATCCCACACAAAAAATTGCGAATCTCAGCGATATAAAACCCGGAGATGCGATCGAGTTTGCTTATCCAGGAGAGCATGACAGCGCGTTGTTCGTATATGTGAAGGAAAAGGAATACAAGGCGTATCAAAATGCGTGTACCCATCTGCGTTGTCCGGTATTTTGGGATCGAGATGAGAAAGAGCTGCTATGTCCTTGCCATCATGGGAAATTTGATATCGCTACAGGTAAGCCGCTCGCTGGTCCCCCAAGAAGACCACTTCCGGAAATTGTGCTTCAAGAGAAAGATGGAGCCGTATACGCTGTAGGGGTGAAGAGTTATGAAGAGCAGCTATAGAGGTGTCATCCTATTAGCATTGATCTTGTTCGCCAGCATTGTTTGCACCCAGTACACAGTCAATATGTATTTTGCCCAGCGATATATGGAGGTGCTTTTGCTCAGCGGTGCAACGGTAGTGTTGTTCCCACTGGCATGGATGGTATTGAGAAAAGATCAGCGAGACCGAAGAGAACAAGGGAAATAATCCGGGGAAGGAAGTGTGATCAGTTGCCATGAATCCTAGTAAGCGAACGATTGCCGAGCTTCACCAGGAGCTGCCTGCCTTAGTGGATAAAAAAATGGGGATACTCATTCACGATTTGGCGGATGATGCCGAACCACACAGTCAGGCTCTCTTGGAAAGGCAGCTGGCAAAATGGGAGATCACGGAGGATGAGGAGCATCTGCGACTCTATTTTAATCCTTGTCAGTTTGTAGCGATTCCCATCCAGAATGGACCGGTTGTTTTTTCGCAAGACGATGACTGTATTCGAATGGTTGCTAGGGACAACCGGGGACAGCTAGCATATCATATTTCTTTTGGTAACTGACTCCCACTAGTAGATGGAGGGATTGTAATGGGACCACCGCCTATAGGATGTATGGGGATGATGCAGGAGTTTGAAGGGAGAAGAAAGCTGTGTCCGGCTCTGGAAAAACTGAAAGAAGAACACCTATCATTAGCTGAGCAGATGAATGAGCTTGTACATCTAGCAAATAACCTGAAATCTACTGCCGAACCAACGAAAAGAAAGAAAGGCTTAACAAAGCTTCATGAGCTGGCGTCCTCGTTTCGGGCGGAACTGGAGAAACACTCCAGACGCGAGGAAGAAGACCTGTATCCCCTGATGGCTAACTATATCGAACGGGAAATGGGACCGATTGCTGTCATGGAGGAAGAGCATGATCTTATTCATGAAAGTCTGATGTCGTTCATGCGAATCGTAGAAAAGGAAAAATCTGAACCTGTTGAAGTAGAAGCTGTCCACACCCATTTGCTGAAATCAATAGAAATACTCATGGAACATTTCTTTAAAGAAGAGAGTGTACTGTTCCCGATGGCAGAATACGTATTGAGTGACGCAGAGAAAGAGCAGTTGCGAGTACTGTTTCAAGATTAGAAATCATGTAGCCCTCCTACTGGTAAAAGTAGGGGGGTGGTTTTATTTTCCAAATAGCTTCTTTTGAGGGAAAATGTGCGTGATTCTCCTGTCATTTGTCGGTTTCAATCGGATGAATCCAATCATTTACTAGTAGGGATTCATTAGAGGAGGAGATTCGAAGTGCCGATTGTTAAACCGTATCTAACCTCATTGAGATTTACGTCCACCATGGGTGCTGGAACTGGTACTGGTGCAACGTTTGCCATTGCGGCAACTGCATTTACCACTGACGCTGGTGCTGCTGCGACAGCATTTCCTGGTACGTTTGCTTTTTACAATCTCTACATCAATGGGGTGCTTCAGGCAGGTAATACTTCCACAATCACAACGACAGCGATCACGATTCCAGATGGAGATGTCGAAAACGGTGGTACACCCATAGTTGTAGAGTTTGTCGTTAACTAAGATGAATAGGATGGTGGCCCCAGGTGGATGAAATGTGTCTGGGGTTACTCATATGTGTAAATGATTAGTGAAGGGTTGAAGCATTTCGAGAAAGGACGAGTGATTTCATGAGGCACTATGTCACACAGTCATACACAGTGAGGAGACAGAGTCTGCAAATCGTGCCGCCCTGCCCCCCATGCCCATGTACGCCTGGTTTAATACGAACAGAAACCTATCAGTATACAGCAATTTCAGATGGAGTCAAAAACATGTATACCAACAGTGATGCTGTCATGCTATTCAGTACTTCAGGGATTCTGGACCCGAATGAAGTTTCTATTGTGAATCTTTTCATCAATGGAATGCTACAACCTCCCAATGTATACGCTGTCCAGCCGGGAGTTTTGATTCTGAGTGACATTCCTGTACAAGGAGTTCCTCTTATTCTTCAGTTCATCAAGATGATTACCTCATAAATGGTAGCTTCCACCTTGGGAAAAGGTCATGTCATACATACATGTCATTTTCCTTCTATGTTGTGCCCTTGATGGCGTACACAGCGCACACCAAAAAGGGTAGGCGAATATCATGGCGATATCGACTGAATCTGTACAGGAGGTATTTTCCATGTATCCGAGATACCCATATTACAGTTACAAGACTACTTGCGAAGAGACGCCCCTTACGTTTCCGCCACAGCATCAGGATCGACAACCGGGGATGGAATACTTGATGGTTCCGCGACCGATTTTCGATAATCCTGACTATATAGGAAGCGGCAAGCTTCGGGGAAAGGTAGCGATTATAACAGGTGGAGACAGCGGGATTGGCCGTGCTGTAGCGGTTGCTTTTGCGAAGGAGGGGGCATCTGTAGCGATTCCTTATTTGGATGAGCACATCGACGCCGAGGAGACCAAGCAAGTTGTTGAGTATTACGGAGGGCAATGTTTGCTGCTGCCGGGAGACTTGCGTGACGAGGCTTGGTGTCGGGAGGTTGTACGCCAAACGATTGGCTGTTTTGGCAAGTTAGATGTACTCGTTTTGAATCAAGGCGTACAGTTTCCACAAGAAAGCATCCTCCAGATAAGCCGCGAGCAACTGGAAGACACGTTTCGGACCAACCTTTTCCCCTTATTTTACATCACACAAGAGGCGTTGCCGTATTTGCAGCCAGGCAGTTCCATCATTAGTACGGCATCGGTTACTGCCTATGCTGGTCATCCGCAATTGGTTGATTATTCAGCAACCAAAGGAGCCATCGTCTCCTTTACCCGCTCCTTGTCCCTTCAATTGGTCAAGCAAGGCATCAGGGTGAATGCAGTGGCTCCTGGACCAATCTGGACACCGCTGCAAGTATCCAGCTATTCGGCAGAATACATCACGACTTTGGGTGTCGACACGCCGATGCGTCGTGCAGGACAGCCGTTCGAGCTGGCTCCGACCTATGTTTACCTGGCCTCGGATGATTCGGGATATGTAACGGGCCAGGTATTGCATGTCAATGGTGGAACGATGACAGAGACGTAGCGGTAATCAAAAGTCTCTCGTTTTCGATTTCGTAGGCAAGATCGCTTGCTCTCCTTTTTCATAGAGAGCAAGTAGAGTATGGACAAAATTCAATCTCGGCACGATTATATAGACGGCGAAGGCAGACCCAATGCTGATCAGGGCACCTACAATGACATCTGCCGGATAATGAACGCCTACTAAAATGCGAGAAAGCCCGACACAAGCAGCAAGCAGCATCCAGAGTGGCCCCGTCGTCTTTCTAAAAAGCCAGTAGGTCATGCAAAAGGAAAAAAACAGGATCGTATGGTCGCTGGGAAATGAATTGTCGACTGCTTTTTGTACCAATTGATTGACGTTCGCAAGCTCAGCGAATGGCTGATTATTCGCATGAAGGCTTCCAGCTACTTTCCCGAAAAGCTCAGCGATGGCAAACGTAAACGTCGCACAAATGACCATGATGCGATTCTCATGTTTTCTCGTAAACCAATACACCAAAGCACTCAAAGCCAAAATAAACACCGTATATTCCGCTACGTAAAAAGATACGGGATTGAGAGCCGGATACTCTTTTCCCAAGTCATTAATCAAGCGAAAATAGTGAATGTTGATTTCCATGCCATTCATTTTTGGTGATCCTCCTTTACATGTAACAGGAGAATCGTAAACGATAAGAGAAAAATGGGAAATTGATTTACCTTACGAAATATTACAGGGTTGTAAGGTTGGTTTCGCAGCATCAAATAAGAGACGGCAGAACCGTCTCTTTTTCATTGGACCAAAGGTTCATGCTATTTTCTTTTGCCCGCTGCTTTGGGGTAGATGTCTTTTTTGACAGCCTTTAATTTTCCGACACGATCCAGGGTCACGTTGATGGAATGATCCGGGGAAGTGTAAATCACGAGAATCTGTGTCTTGTTATCCTGAACAGTAGAGGAGTTAATTTGTGAGAACTTGTATTTTTCTGCTTGCTTTCCAAACAGAAGTTTGAGAAACTCCTTGCCTTTTTTGATCGCTTCCTCATCACCTAACACTTCTTTCGAAGACGAGAGTCTGTTTTGAATGTCGATGCTGATCAGCTCTCCTGTACTTGCGTTTACATGGACAACTCCAAAGTCTGGGGTAGTACCCTCTGGTGTGCTCGACAAGATCACTTCCAGACGTTCGATCGGACCAGAAGTGGTGTCGACATTCTCCTTTACGATGGAGGTGATGGGATAGTCCTTCAGGTCTGGGATGACTTCTTTGACGTGATTCAGAGTCGCTTTTGTTTTTTTATTCAGATCGTTTATGGAAAGCTCCTCCAACTTGGTCGCAGTTACAGTTGCTTTCGCTTTGTAGGAAGAGGCTGCTGCGGCTTCGTTTAACAGAACAGGTGTGATTGGCAAAAGGAGTGCCGCTATCAGGGTGAATGCGAGTGCCTTACGCTTGGTCATTTTGATCATCCCCATTATTTGTCAGTCGGGTGTACATGGATTAATACGAAAAGAGATTCGTATTAGTAACGGTAAAAATTGTGAAAAATTTATAACAGAACGAAGAGAAGGAGAAAGTGTCGAAAAATAGTTTTGAAATTTTATTTCAAATCTGACAATTAAGCTTGATATTTTATTTCAAGTGTCTATAATACAAAATATGTAATCAATTACCAAAGTCACACTAGAATGTAAGCGCTTAATAACTTTATGGACTAAAGGGGTGGTATCGTGTTGAATGGCGGGTTGCTGCGCATCCGCGAATCGTTGCACAATATCAAGCGTTCTGAACAAAACGCAGCGCATTACATTTTAGCCAATCCGGATGAGGTGATTCGTCTTTCCATCAAGGAACTCGCGGAAAGAAGCGAATCCAGCCAAGCTGCCATCATACGCATGTGCAAAAGTATCGGTGTGGATGGTTTTCAGGAGTTGAAGATCAGAATAGCGGGTGATTTGCAATCGTCTACCGCTCAGGATGAATACAAAGAGATTCTTCCCGATGCTGATATGTATACCTTGATTGAATCCGTTTCGCTCAACAACATCCTCTCCTTGCGGGAAACGATTAAAATTTTGGATACAGAAACAGTAGAGCGGGCGATTGGTGAGCTGTTCCGAGCCACCCGGATTGATTTTTACGGGGTGGGTGCTTCGCAATTGGTTGCCCAGGATGCCCAGCATAAATTTTTGCGCATCAATAAAATGTGCACGGCCCATTCGGATTCCCACTTGCAGCTTACTTCGGCAGTCACCTTGACGGCTGGAGATGTGGCAGTCGGCATCTCGAATTCTGGGGAAACCTCGCAGATTATAACCACGATGAAACAAGCCCGCAAATCGGGAGCTGTGACCATTGGCATGACCAAATACGGCACAAACTCCTTGGCGGAATGCGTGGATATTCACTTAACCACGTTTTCAACAGAAGCGGATGAACGCAGTGCCGCCACTTCCTCACGGATCGCACAACTCAATGTGATCGACATCTTGTTTAGAGGTGTTGCTGCCAAAAATTACGACGTCTCTGCTGCGTACTTGCGCCAGACGCGTAAAGCTGTTCGAGAGCAATACAAATAAGCAAATCCTCCTTAGACTACACAAACTCCTGCCTTTATCCTTTTATCCTTATCAGTCAATAAAGAGTCCCTATCTTCAAAGTATCTACATGGAGCTAGATGTACGTGAGGCTTTTAGAGATATCGTTAGCTATGCAAGTTTTCCACTTATTGCAATTGGGGAGGTTTTCCATGAAAAAGAGAAGGTTTCTCTCAGTACTCGGTATGATTGGCTTAGCAGCGGCATTGCTTATTTCTGGATGTAGCAGCCAGTCCTCCACACAGCAGGGGGACAAAGTCGAATTGTATATGGGCTACAGCTCTGATCCACCCACGAAGAAAAAGATGGAAGAAATTATTGCAAAATTCGAACAATCGCATCCTCATATCAAAATCAAAACGATGACAGCACCTTATGATGACTTTTATCAAAAGCTGACGACTCAGATCGCGGCCGGGAATGCGCCTGATTTATGGCAGAGCGACGGGACAAAAGTATTTGGTTACGCCCAACGTGGCGCGATTCTCGACATCACCGACTACGTCACAAAAGAAATCAACAAAGAGGAGCTCAACGGTCTGGAGTTCAACAAAGACTCAGACGGGAAGTATTGGGGCGTGCCACAGGGCATTCAAGTCGGAGCCCTTTTCTACAACAAGGATTTGTTCGACAAAGCGGGCGTGCCATACCCAACGGCTGACTGGACCTGGGATGATTTGAAGGCGGCTTCCGTCAAGCTGACCCTCGATGCCAACGGGAAAAATGCAGACGATCCTGCCTTTGACAAAAAATCAGTGAAGCAGTACGGCTTCGCGTTTTTCGGTAGCTCACGCGGGGCGTTTAACATCTTGAAAGCGTATGGTGGCGGGGTATTGGACCCGACCTTGACAAAATCGATTATCAACAGCCCTGAGAACAAAAAAGCGGTCGAGTGGATGGTCGACGGTATGCAGCGCAAGCTATTCCCGAATCCGGCTGATCTAAAGGCGTTCCAAAGCAACTTCAAAGCATTTTTGAGCGGGGCTGTGGCGATGCAAATCGATATTTATGCAGCAACAACCTCGATGAATGGTGCAGGGTTGAATTACGATGTCGCTCCTATGCCAAAAGGACCGGACGGAAAACGCTTCGCACCCGTCATCGCCAACTCATGGGTCATCAACAAAAAAGCAGAGGAACAGAAAGTCAAGGCTGCTAAAGAATGGATCACCTACTGGACGACATCTGATGAAGCACAAAAGGAATGGACAGAAGTAGGGGAAGCGATCCCGGTGAAAAAATCAGTGGCGAATTCCGAAATGTTCCTAAACCCAGCCACGAAACCGGAAAACAAAAAAGTGTTCCTCGACACCCTGGAGTTCGCAGGCACGATTGATACCAACGCTGTCTTTACCGAGTGGGTGAAGGTGTTCACGGATAATCTGGCGGAGCTGTTCATGGATAAATACGGAACAGATGAATTCATTACGAAAACAGACCAAGGCATTCAAAAAGTTCTGGATGATTTCTTCAAGAAGCAGTAGTCATCTATCAGTGAGGATGTGTGCCAACCATGCTAGAGCTGCAAACCGAGCAACAGGCGAAGCCTGCTGTGAAAAAGAGAAAATGGTTGGATAGTGAGGGGAGATGGGGACTGCTCCTGGTCTCCCCTTATCTTATCCACTTTCTCGTATTCGTCGTGGGAACATCGGTCGCGTCATTGTACTTCAGCTTTTCGGACTACGATATTTTAAATCCGCCTAAATGGACGGGCTTGGACAACTATGAAAAGCTGTTTGAAGACCCGCTGTTTTATCGCTCGTTATGGAATACGGCCTATTTTACGATCCTGTACGTCCCGGCCAAAACATTTTTGGCGTTGCTGTTAGCCGTTGCCCTGAATCAAAAGCTGAAGGGCCTGAAATTTTTCAGGATGGTTCACTTTTTGCCGGTCATCTCCTCGTGGACGGTGATCGCGTATGTAGCGGATGCGGTATTTAACCAGCGGATCGGTTTTGCCAATGCTTTTCTGTCCAAACTGGGCATCGCCCCGCAAAACTGGCTGATTGATGAATTTTGGGTCATCCCGGTCTTGGTTCTCATCGCCATCTGGAAATCAGTCGGCTACATGATGATTATTTTTCTCGCCGGGCTGCAAGGAATTTCTTCTGACATGTACGAGGCAGCCTCGATTGATGGAGCGAACGCTTGGCAAAAGTTTTGGCGGGTGACGGTCCCGATGATTTCCGGCACGACGTTTCTGGTCATCATCTTGAATACGATTTACTCCTTCCAAAACTTCGAGCAGATTTTTGTCATGACCGGGGGATCTACGGAAGCAGGCTCGACAGGTGGTGCGAACAACGCCAGCCTCGTCCTGATGCTGTTCATGTTCCGCCAAGCATTCAGCTTTTTCAAAATGGGCTATGCCTCTGCTATCGCGTGGGTGTTGTTCCTCATCCTGCTTGCCATTACGCTCATCCAATTCAAGCTGCAAAAGAAATGGGTTCATTATGATTAAGAGGCAAGGAGGTAGCCATGCAAAAGCGTTTTCCTCTCAATAAAATCGTCGGATACCTGTTTGTCATAGCCAGTGCGTTGATTATGCTGGTGCCGTTTTTGACGACTGTGTTTAACTCGCTGAAAACCTACAAGCAGTACATGCAATTTCCGCCGGAATGGCTGCCCAATCCTGCACAGTGGAGCAATTATACAACCGTGTGGGAACAGGCGAATTTTAGCAGCTATACGATCAACAGTCTGATTGTCGCGATTCTTTCGGTTATCGGGGCCTTATTGTCCAGCTCGATGATTGCCTTTGCTTTTGCCAGGCTGCGTTTTCCATTTCGCGACACGCTGTTCATGATTGTGCTCGGAACGATGATGATCCCGGGGATCGTCACGATAGTCCCGCAGTTTATTATCTTTAAAAATTTGGGACTGCTAGACACGTTGGCTCCACTTTGGATTTTGGAGTGGCTCGGACAGCCGTTTGCCATTTTTTTAATGAGGCAAGCATTTTTAAATATCCCGAAGGATTACGAGGAAGCGGCAAAGCTGGATGGCTGCAATCCGTTTCAAATTTATTGGCGGGTGTTTTTGCCGATGTGCAAGCCTTCCTTGGCAACACTGGCGGTCTTTACGTTTATGGGGAAGTGGAATGAGATTTTGGCGCCAGTCATTTATCTCATTTCGGACGAGAACTTTACGCTGCCGATCGGGATTTTGTCTTTGAGCGGTCAGTACAAGACAGAGGATCAACTGCTAGTAGCAGGGGCATTGATCAGCTTGATCCCGATTTTGATCGTGTTTTTGTTTGCGGAGAAATATTTTGTGGAAGGCTCCAAAACTTCCGGATTGAAATAGGACGTAAGGGGGGAAGCATCCGATGCAATACGTACCTTGGGACGATCAATATGCGGACGCTCTGTGCGAGCTGTGGAATCAGGAGTTGGGTGATCGCTTTCCCATGCGGACGGAGCTCATGCGGCAAAACAGCTTTGAGGATCAGAATGTAGTCAAAGCCGGGTCGTGGATTGCGATCGATGCTGTGACGCAGCGTCCCGTCGGCTTTGTGGTGGCCAAATGCTGGCAGGAAAGGCTCGACATTCAGTTGGGAAAAGACATTGGCTGGATACAGGTCTTGCTCGTGGCTAGCGCACATCGCGGGCAGGGGGTCGGGCGTGAATTGCTGGCAAGGGCAGAGAATGCGTTGCGAGAGCAAGGGGTGGAAAAGGTCTTGCTGGGACGCGATCCGTATCATTATTTCCCAGGCATACCCGATGAATCTACGGATGTAAAAGCGTGGTTTGAGCGACAAGGGTATCACTCGGAGGATCGGTTGGAAAACGATCTGTTAGGCCGGTATCTCGAACCAGCCGAGCTGGAATTGCCAGAGGTACCAGATGGTCGCTTTCGACTGTTGACGAAGGCGGACCAAGCTGCCTTTTTGGCCTTCTTGCATCGATGCTTTCCCGGACGCTGGGAGTATGAAGCCATTCACTATTTTAAGCGGGGAGGAACCGGACGCGAATTCGTCGTGGTGGAGCTGCGCGGAGAGATCGTCGGTTTTTGCCGGATCAATGATGCCGATTCTCCGTTTATTGCTCAAAACGTCTACTGGGCACCTTTGTTTGCAGATGGGCTTGGCGGCATCGGTCCGTTGGGCGTAGATGCAGAATATAGAGGACGGGGTTTGGGACTGGCGATTGTGGAAGCGGGCATTGTGGCTTTGCGGAATCGCGGTATTTCAAACATTGTCATCGATTGGACGACGCTGGTCGATTTCTATGGGAGGCTCGGGTATCACAGATGGAAGCAGTATGCGAAGTACGGCAAAGCATTCTCTTAACAAGAGCAATTCGGTAGGGAGGAGGATTCCATGCAAGCCGAACATATGACGGTGGAACAGAAGGTCGGGCAACTGCTGATGATCGGTTACCCTACGCTGGATATTCCCGAAGAAATGGAAGTGTGGATCAAACAAAAACAGATTGGCAACGTGATTCTTTTTAGCCGCAATATCGGGACACCGGAAGAGACTTATCAACGTGTACAGAAACTCCAGAGCTGGGCGTATGAGTCTTGGCATCCCTATCCGCTGTTGGTCGGGACTGATCAGGAGAATGGCGTGGTTTCCCGTCTGCAAAAAGGGGCGACGCGCTTTCCCGGAGCGATGGCTTTGGGGGCCACAGGCAATCTCGATCAAGCCAAGCGCATCTACCAGGCAACAGGTGAGGAGCTGCGTGCAGCAGGGATTTCAGTCAATTTCGCTCCGACGGTCGATGTGAACAACAATGCGGACAATCCAGTCATTGGGGTGCGTTCTTTTGGAGAAGCGCCAGAGCAGGTGGCGCGGTTTGGTGAGGCCGCCATTCAAGGCTTGCTTGAGAGTGGTGTCATTCCCTCTATCAAGCACTTCCCCGGTCATGGTGATACGAGCACCGATTCTCATGAAGCCATTCCTGTGCTTGGACATGATCGGACGAGACTGGATCAGGTCGAGCTGGTTCCATTCCAGCGCAGCATTGCGGCAGGAGTCCCCATGGTAATGGTTGGACATATCAGTTTGCCCAGTATGGATGAGTCAGGCTCTCCTGCTACGTATTCCAAGGAAATCGTGACGGGAATATTGCGTGAGTCCCTCGGCTTTGATGGGGTTGCGATTACGGATTGCATGGAGATGGCTGCCATTGCGGATACCATCGGGGTTGCGGAAGCGGCGGTGCGTTGTGTGCAGGCTGGGATCGATCTTGTTCTGGTATCCCACACGCATGAAGTTCAGCAAAAAACGTACGAACGACTCGTTGCGGCCATTCATTCGGGGGAGCTGTCAGAAGAGCGGGTCAACGAAGCCGTAAATCGCGTGCTTCAAATAAAGAAACGATTTCTGTCCTGGGAGCATTGCTTGCGAACAAAAGGCCCTTCCTTTGACCGTCTCCAGCATGCAGACATGGCGAGAAGTGCGCTCGCCCAAGCCATAACCTTGGTGAAAAATGAACATCAGCTGCTTCCTTTACAGAGCGGGACGCAACCGCTAGGCGCGATTTTTCCGGGGATTTCCAACCTTACTTTGGCAGAGGATGGGCAAGCAGCTTCTGGTGATTTGGTCGAACCATTGAGAAAATACCGTGAAGTTGAATACCATATGATGTCGACGCTCAACCCGACAGAGGATGAAGTGGAGATGGTGGCAAACGTGATGTCAGCCACGGAGCAAATCGTCGTTTTTACGTACAATGCCCATATCTTTAAAGGACAATCGCTGCTGGTGAATCGGCTAGTTCAACAGGGGAAAAAGGTCGTAGCTGTCGCCCTGCGAAACCCGTATGATCTCTTGGCAATGCCAGAGGTCGATGCGTATCTCGCCGTTTACGACCATACGTATCATGCCATAGAGCTTGTGGCAGACATTTTGTTCGGGGAACGAAAGGCCGTTGGACATCTTCCGGTCAGCCTGTTTCCGTCGGAGAAAAAGCAGCATGGTGTGGGGTAGAAAGAGAAGATGAGTGCAAATGGGTGGGAGGTAACTGGATGAAGTTTCACCTTCGTGATTTAACGACAGAAACAAGAAATCGAAATACGGAAGAGCTGGATAAATTCTCTACGATGGAAATTGTCCAGATTATGAATGAAGAGGATAAAACAGTTGCGTTTGCCGTTGAAAAGGAGCTGGCTTCGATTGCAGCGGCCGTTGATTTGATCGCAGAATGTCTGGAAAACGGCGGAAGACTCTTTTATTTTGGAGCGGGAACGAGTGGGAGATTGGGCTTGCTCGATGCTGCTGAATGCCCCCCAACCTTTGGGACGGACCCCACATTGGTGCAGGGAGTCATAGCAGGCGGGGAAAAAGCTATCGTCAGAGCTGTCGAAGGAGCCGAAGACGTGGAGCAGAACGGCAGGGAAGATGTGATTGCCTATGGCGTAAAGGCAGGGGATGCCGTGGTGGGAATTGCAGCGAGTGGTCGGACACCCTATGTCATCGGAGCATTGGCGGAAGCAAGAAGACAGGAGGCAAAAATCATTTCGTTGTCCTGCAACCAGGCGGCGCAGATCAGCCAAGGTGTGGATGTGGCGATTAATGTTGTAGTAGGGCCAGAGGTAGTGACCGGATCTACCCGCTTAAAAGCAGCGACGGCGCAGAAGATGGTTCTCAATATGATTACGACCGGATGCATGGTACGGTTGGGGAAAGTGTACAAAAATTTGATGGTCAATGTGCAGGTAACCAATGAGAAACTGAAGGAACGGGCAAAACAAATCGTGGCAGAAGCGACCAACATCTCTACCGATGAGGCAGAGGTACTGTTGCACAAGGCAGACGGTGACGCCAAACTGGCAATCGTGATGCAAAAGACAGGGCTGCAAGCAGAGGACGCAAGCCGCTTGCTCACCCAGTACAAGGGCAATATCCGGCGAATTTTGGAAGCGAATCACACTCAGGAATGACCAGCCTAATCCTTTTGGATGAGGCTTTTTTTGTCTTGGTACGACATGACTGGTAATGAAAATCACTTGTATGATCCATAAAATGTTCATTTGAATATGGACGAAAAAGAGGATATGATTACATTAATTCTTACATTATAATTTTTATAATTTGAATGGACAGAGGTGATAGGTATGAAAAAGGGTGATTTTCACCATCTTGATCATGTGAAAGAACAGCAAACATCGAAGAAAACATTGTGGATTACGCTCCTATTGACGTTGTTTTTTACGATCGTGGAGGTTGTGGGGGGCTTGATGTCCAATTCACTCGCGCTCCTGTCTGACTCCGCCCATATGATTTCTGACGTCTTTGCTTTAGGGTTGAGTATGACCGCTATTTATATGGCGACACGTAAGCCGACTAAGAAGTATACGTTTGGATTTCTCCGTTTTGAAATTATTGCTTCGTTTTTGAATGGCTTGGCTCTTGCCGTGATTTCGATCGGGATTGTCATTGAAGGGATCAAACGGATGATCAATCCGCAAGACGTTGATTTGCAGTTGATGCTGACTATTGCATCCATCGGTTTGGTTGTAAACATCGTGCTGACCATCGTACTTTCCCGCAGTATGAAGGAAGAAGACAACCTCAATGTAAAGAGCGCGTTATGGCACTTTATTGGGGACTTGCTCAGCTCCGTCGGTGTGATTACGTCGGCGATTCTCATTTACATGACCGGCTACTACTTGTTCGACCCGTTGATTAGCTTGGTGATTGGGGGCATTATTTTTACAGGTGGTGCCAAAATCATTCGTGAGTCGCTGCTCGTGTTGATGGAATCTGTTCCAGAGCAGTTTGATCTTGATCAAATTCGTCAGGACCTTGGTGAAGTAGAGGGCGTGGAGGATGTTCATGAGCTGCACCTGTGGGCAGTATCCACGGAACATTACTCCCTGACAGCGCATGTGTTCGTTCGTGAAGGCATCCAGCCGTATTGTGTCATTCTGGCGATTAATCACATTTTGCAAACGAAGTACGGAATTGACCATTCGACGATTCAGATCGAGCACCCGACGATTCTGGATCACGGGGAATATGGCAAGCAGTTTTTGCTTAAGCAAGCATAATGATCATGAGAAAAAGGCTATTCTCCAAGCAAGCTCAGGAGATAGCCTTTTTTTATTTATCTCCCCATTAAAGAAACTGATTACATAGGGTGAACGTCTTACTAGAAAGGGGAGGTTTTTTTATGAGAATCACAACCAAATTGCCACAGTATCATGAAAATGTACATGTTGAGTTGATGAAAAATGAATGGGTTCCACTGAATGAACCACAGAGTTTGGGCAGGGCAACTCTTTTATCGATTCCTTTCATGCTGATTAACGCACTCATCGTTTTTGGGATCATCCATATTTTTTCGCCAATAACCTTGGAGGAATTGGGGCTGACATCAGATTCGCTATCCATATCCATTGACTTCAGTGCGATATTCTCTCTACTCGCCTTGGTCATTATTCATGAATGCTTGCATTTGATTTTTATCCCGAATTTCTTGAGATCAGAAAAAACATGGATGGGGCTAACGTTGTTTGGCGGGTTTGTAGCAACGGAAGAAAAGATTCCAAAAGCAAGATACATTCTGATTACCATCGCTCCATTCATTCTCATTTCGATTATGTTGCCTGTTCTTCTAGGTTTTTTGGGGCTGTTCACTACTGTATTAAAATTTATGATTTTGATAAACGCAATCGCTTCTTCGGTCGATATGCTGAATCTTTTCCTGGTGATGAAGCAAGTTCCGAGACAAGCAATCTTGATCAGTAACGGACAAAAAACGTACTGGAAAGCGCCCGGAACCGATTAAAGCCAAAGGAGAAGCAACGAACAAATAAGCATAATTCCTGCATTTATCGCCATGACGGGTTTATGCTTTGCCCGAAAAAGATGGGCATGGATAGCACCGAGCATGAGGATGGCGAACAGGATACAAGCGAATGTTAATACTCCAGGAATCCAAAAGGAGCTAACTACACCGATGACTCCGACCAGCTCAAGTGAGGCAATCACGTCCATAAACCAAAGGGGGTACCCATACTCCTTCCAGTGCTGAAGCATAGAGTTTGCGCGTAAAAATTTCATTAACACAGAGATGGAAAACATCAAAGCCAAAATCAGTGAAAGAATCATGATGAATGTGTTCAACGATTTACACTCCTTTGTTCATTCGAAATCCATTGCTTAACAAGGAGTATAATGGGTGTGATCCATACAATATGTAGTCCAGCCTACAGTGAGCAGGAGGAAGTGCACGGTGATCGAAAAGGAGAAGTTTTTATCCCGCATCAATTTGTTTCAGTCGTTAAGTGAAGCAGAGCTAGCCCAATTGGAACCGGCGACTCCTATGGAAGTAGTCAAAAAAGGAACGATAATTTCCTCTCCTCACCTGGACCTAAAAAGGCTGTTTTTGATCAAGGCTGGGAAGGTTCGCCTATACAAGCTTTCGGCTGACGGCAAAGAGCTGACGATTGATTTGCTCGGCACGGGCCATGTGTTTGGCGAGATCGGCTCGTTTACGATTAGTTCAACCAATATGTACGCCGAAGCGTGGGAAGATTCGGTGATTTGTTCGATTGATAAAGGGCAATTTGAAGAGCTGATGCTAGAGAAGCCGAGGCTTGCCTTGCATTTTATCGAGATTGTCTCGAATCGCTTGCAAGAGGTAGAAGAAATGATGGAGCTCATGGCGTATGGAAGTGTGCGACAGCGTTTAGTATATTTGCTCGGCAGGCTGTGCGAGAAATACGGAGGAGAGCGCCAGGCTGACGCACCAGATTGGATCGAGCTGGCAGTGATCCTGACGCATCAGGAGCTTGCGACGATGATGGGGTGTATTCGTGAAACAGTAACAGAGACACTCCATGAGCTAACAGTAGAAGGTATCGTGAAGAAGGCGGGACTGCGAAAGCCGTTATGGGTGCATCGGGAGCGGTTGAGGGAAGCATTGGGGCAGGTGTAAACCAACAAAATCCCGTTGCCCTGTCAAAAAGGGAACGGGATTTCGTTGGTAGAAGCAGCTTATTTGACAATGATTTTGACAGTGTCAGAGACAGCGTCGTATTTGTTTTTTGCTTCGATGGTAAGCATGTATTCACCAGCTTGATCCGCACTGAATAAGATTACTTTTTTGTTTCCATTGCTGGTTCGGGTTGTTGAAAGCTCTGTAACTTTTGTGTTGTAAGTAAATTTAGGTGTGTACTTCGAAGAGTAATTGATCAGAATAGGAACCTCAGTCCCTTTTTTTACTTGTACGGAACCGGGAGTGACAGTCATTGTAATTTTATTTGGATTTAGTATTTCGATAGTGGCGGTTTCTTTAATTGTTATTTCGCCATCTTTCATTTTTAGTTTTGCTTGGAACTGAACAAAGTACACACCTTCCGAGGATAGTGTCAAGTTACCTGTTGTTGTATACGTTGCATTAGACTTTCGGTATGTAGTCTGAACACTGGTGATCGCATTATTTATACTATCGCCTCCGACAGAGGCCACTTTAAATACTACATTCGTTAGCTCACCACCTGTTTGCGTGTTCACCGTTAATTTCACACGCTCCCCAATGCTATAGCTTTCTTTCAAACTGGTAAACTTGGTTACATATCCTTTTGGGTCGATCGGTTGAGAAGCGAAGGCGTTGCCAGACAAGGTAAATAGCAGAACAATTGCCATTGCAAAACGTAAAAAAGTCTTCATCTTTCCACCCCTAAACAAAATAGTAATTTTCCAAACTTAGTACATTATCTAATTATTTACTTATTTTTACAATGGCATTTTCTATCGTTCAAGAAGAGGGGATTTCCATTTCTCATTCATTCACAAATGTATTCTTCACTCGTTTGGACAAGCGGAAATAGGGAATCCAGATCATTGCGGTGATGCAAGTATGAAGCAAGCTTAGTCCCGATTGCTTGACAAACTGACTTGTGTCTCCGAAAAGATTGTCAAAGCTCGTCCAAGCGAACAAATCGATCATGTTCAAGGTGATATAAAAAAGAATCAGACCAACAAATAAATGCGGAGCACGTTTCTTTTTCTGGAAATAGAAAACGAGAAGGAACAGCGAAAATACGAGTAGTCCTATCTCTAACAAAATGTTGCCGTAGTAATACAAAGTGAATGACAGACTTTGCTCCATAAACGGTGCGAGCCCTTCAATTGCTTCAGTATAATCCTGAAAAATGCCGATAACGGATACAAGCAAGGAAAGTGGGCTCAGAACGACAATAATGGTCGGCCAGATTAACCAGCCGCCCAATCCTTTTGGCTTATTTACATTTGCTTCTGTTTGGACATTCATTCGTGTTTTCTTACCTCTCTGATCGTAATGATATCGATACCAGATAATGGTATATAATCAAAGAGGTAAGGTCAAATGCAAAAATTAAGATTTTTGCGAAGGAAGTTGGCAAGAGTTAATCCCAAAGATACGATAGAAGAAGCACTGTTTGGTCAAGGCTGTATACAGGAGCGGAATGCCCATCAACGAAAGGTATTGATAGCCTCCGTCCAGAAAGAAGAACAAGGACAGAAAGGCTAATCCAACAACGATACGAAGCATTTGATCAAAACGACCGACGTTTTTCATTCTTATCCCTCCGGTTATGGTGTTTGTGATTGATGAGACTTATTGTACCGGAGTACTTTTTGGTTGCATGTAACAAAGTCACATAACGCAAAGCAGAAGGGGAGAAAAGCATGAACCAAATCCGTTACCATCGCAGAAAATACTCGCAGGGTCATACACCAATCGAAAGGCTGGAGCGTTTGTCCAAGGAGTTAGGCGGACCGAGCATTTCTATCAAGCGAGACGACATGCTTGGCTTGACAGCAGGGGGAAACAAGACGCGAAAGCTGGAGTATTTGGTGGCGGAGGCAATCGAGCAAGGGGCAGATACGTTGATAACATGCGGAGCTGTCCAATCGAATCACTGCCGGTTGACTCTGGCGGCGGCAGTTCGCGAAGGTCTGCACTGCCAGCTCGTGCTGTCCGCGCCTGAGACGGGCGACTACCAACCGCAAGCGAGCGGCAACCATCTGTTGTTCCACTTGCTCGGAGCAGAAAAAATCGAGGTCATTCCCGCAGAGGCAGATTTGCTTGCAGCTATGGATGAACTCGCTGAAAGTTTGCGAAAACAAGGGAGAAAACCATACCTGATCCCTGTAGGAGGCTCCAATGAAGTCGGCTCCTTGGGGTATATGGCGTGCGCGGAAGAAATTGAGCAGCAGGCTTGGGAAGCGATGACTCCGTACGATTATGTCGTGACGGCAACGGGAAGTGGCGGTACGCAAGCGGGTCTGCTTGCCGGCTTTATGGTGCGCCAGTCCAACACAAAAGTACTCGGGATCAATGTCAGCCGCGATCGGGCTGCACAAGAAGCAAAGGTGATGGGGTTGCTGCGCAGTACAGCTGCATTGATTGATTTGCAAGGGGACATACGAGCAGAAGCTGTGCTCTGCGACGACAGATTTGTCGGGCCAGGCTATGCGATTCCGACGGATGGTATGATCGAAGCTGTTCAGTTGGTCGCTCGGACAGAGGGGATTTTGTTAGATCCGGTCTATACGGGTAAGGCAATGGCAGGCTTGATCGGCTTGATTCGCGAAGGGCGTTTTAATCGGAACGATCACGTGCTGTTCCTGCATACGGGTGGTGCCCCAGCGCTGTATACCGTTCCGCATTTGTTTTTGCCATCCAAATAGCGTAGCAGGCAGCGGTAGTCTAGGATGTACTTTCAGTTCCATAGCTACCGCTGTCTTTTTAGAAGAAAGCTGACAGACCTAGTGCTTCACAGTGCCTTGGTCAGTCACAACATCGGTGGTGTCTACCTGCTGCATCAGCATACGCATGGAAAAGACGATTCCTAGTGTGGCCGTTACCAGAAGACCTGCCAATACAAGGTAACCGACTGATGCGCCTGTTGAATCTAACATGAGCGTAAATAGAGCGAGCAATAACAGCCGCATGCATGTACCAATCGACCGAAAAAAGCTCAGGACCCTGCCCATAAAACGATTAGGTAGCAGTTCCATATAGATGGTCTGTCGGATCAGTCTGGTTGATACATTGCACCAGCCCATAAAAGCAGAGAGCAACACAAAAACCGAGCCCATTGGGATCACAACGGTCATTACAAGAGCAATCGCCATCAAGATGAAGTTCCCTACCATATAAGGAAAAGCACCGATTTTTCCACGAAACCAGGTAAGAAGAAATCCCGCCAGCACTGCACCGATGGAATACGTAACCTCTCCCATGGAATAGATCCTCACATCTTCCCCCAAAACTTGGCTAACAAAGATAGGGTTAAGCAGGTTCGTCAGCATAACGGCGAGGAATGGTATCATCGCAGCAATTCCGAATACAATAAACCCTGGTTTTTCTTTGATATAGACCCAACTTTGCTGAAATTGTGTCACCCAGGATGTTCGGAGGTGTTTTTCTACTTGTTTTTCTTGTGTAAACACATAATCGATTCCGGTTAAGGTGAGAAAAGCGATCAGATAAGTCAAAGTGGTAAGGATCAGCACGATATGTAATCCGTATTTCCCCAATAAAAAACCTGCGAAAGCTCCTGCGAGGACCAAAGCGGTCTGGTTTTGAATTTCCATGGTAGAATTGATCACATTGTAGTCCTTTTGCTCAAAGGTTTCCTGTATGAAGGCTGACTGTGTAGGTTCGTGAATCTGAAACATGAACATCGACGCCAAAAAAACGAGAACCATCATCCACTCTTGATAAGTCCCCCAAAATCCCCAAGCTGTTACAAGAGCGAGGACCGAGAAGCCTCCTAGCTGTTCCAGCTGTAGAATGGCCTTGCGGGAAAAGCGGTCAATCAATGTACCAAAATAAGGTCCGAGGAGCAGTGTCATTATCGAGGAGAGAAGCATGGTGGAACCAAGTAGGCTGGCTGAGCCTGTGGATTCTACCAAATACCAAGATATCCCGATCATGGTCATCCCCTGGCCAAAGCCTGAAAACAAATTGGAAAGAAACAGCTTGCGAAAATTGCGAATGCGAAAAATCTCGTTCACTCTCGTCACTCCCTTTTCGTTAATAGGGCAGATGAGCAGCCCTATTACAAACATAAAGGAGCCTAATTATTCACGAGGGTTGCCCTTCATCAATAATCAGGCTCCGGGAAGTTCCGAGAGCTCTTTTATGAAATCTTATACCTAAATCGTATCACTTTTTTCTTAAGTCAGCAAGATGGAGAACAAGCGTTACTTATTCAAGATACCCAAATATTCCCGCCAGGGTCCAACATCATCCGTGTACCTTTTGGCCATGACCCGTACGATTTGCGCCGTGTGCGTTAAATCGTGAACGACCCACGTAGAGAGCAATTCCCGTACTTTTACGATCCCAAAAGCGGGATGGAGCCCGGTTAATTCCAGATGCTTTTCCGGTTCCACGAGTGTTCGCAGCTTGGCGATATTTTGGGCACGAAGCGATTTGAATTCCAGCAGCTTTTGCTCGAACGATCTAACCGAGTTGTCCTGTAAGTGAGCGTATCGATCAAATGGAGGAAAAGGTTTCATTTCTCCCTCTTCCAGAATGATCTCCAGACGTGGTAGCCAATTTGTTTTCTCCGCCAGGGTCAGGTGTTCAATGACCTCGGTAGCATGCCAGGTGCCGTCGCCTTCGTTGTGCAGCAACCACCCATCCGATAAGCCTGTTAACAAGGATTCCAATGCTTGTGGCGTACGCGCTAGAACCTCAATCGCTTCATCCAGATTAAAATTCATGGTACGACTCCTTTCAGTATGGAATCCGGAGTTATTCGCCTTTCACTAACGTCATCCCTTCCCATTTGTTTGGAGAAGGGTGGATTTGTTTGCGTGATTACGTATAGAATGGTCGTAAGCAAGGCTCGTCTAAATAGAAACGCAGAGGTTGATAGATGGATGTTTAAAATCGGCGTGGTTGGTCCCAAGCAATCAGTAGAAAGGATTCTGGCGGTTGCAAAGGAATTCGAGGAAGGAATGAATTTTGTTCCGTATCCGTATACAGAGACAAAAGAGACAGAGAAAATCGTCTTGGAAAATGATCAGTATGTGGATCACTGGCTTTTTTCCGGACCGATTCCGTACTTGATTGCCAGGCAAGCATTGGATGATGACAAGCGGATGGAACATATTTACCCGACGGAGTCCAGCATCTATAAAGGCTTTTTGGAAATGGTCTACACTCATCGGAAATTAATTGATCGCGTCAGCATTGATATGCTTTTATCCACAAAATTCATGGAAGATTCCCTTCACAACATCAACATCTCTGTGAGCGATATGTATATGAAGACGTTCGAAGCTACGATCGATCCGCAGGAACTGCTGGATTTTCATCTTGCGCTATGGAAGGAGAAAAAGACAGACGCTGCCATGACCTGCTATCCGACAGTCTATCAAACGCTAGTAGAAGCAGGTATCCCAGCCTATTGGATCTCGCCTAGCCATATGGAGATCCAGCAAACGATACGCGTGTTTGTGGAGAAAGTGCGGACGTCGTATTTCAAGGATACACAAATCGGGATCGAGATGATTGAGGTCGAGCAATTTGACAGAATCAAGGAAAGCGCAAAGACCCCGTATCATTTGCAATATTTGGAGCTGCGAATAAAGCAAGCGCTGATCAAGCTGTGCGAGCAGGTGGATGGATCACTTCTGGAGCAGGGGAATGGCCGATACGTTATCTACAGTACCCGTGGGACGATTCACAGAGAGATCCCTACCTTGCAAAACACAGTGGAGTTTTTGGCGAAGGAAGCAGATACGACGGTCGCTGTCGGAATCGGTTTTGGAGAGACGGCTTTTGCAGCAGAGATGAATGCCCATCGCGCCCTGCGCCAATCGAAGGAAAAAGCAGCGCGAGATATTGTCATGATTCAGGATGATGGAACGATCGTGGAGTGGGTCGGGCAGGAAGAGGAGCTCGTCTACTCGTATCGTGCCGACGATGATGAGGTTTTGGAAAAGCTAAAAAAGGGGAACATCAGCGTCAAAAGCTATAAAAAGCTCGATGCCTTGCTGCAAAAAATGGGTTGGACCGATTTCACGACAAAGGACCTGGCCAAATATTTGCAAATGAGCGAGCGAAATGCACAGCGAATCGTCGCGGATTTGTGTGCCGTTGAGCTGGCGGAGAGCTCGGGGGAGGAATCGCAATCAACCCGAGGAAGGCCCACCAAACGATACCGACTTTTGTAAGCACCCGTTACGGGTGCTTTTTTCATTGCCGAGAAATCGAAATGTTAAAAAAACCGTTGCCAATAGTCTCAACATTTCGTAGAGTATATATAACGACATGTCGCAATATATGCGGTAAATAAGAGGGCTGGACCATATTGGCGCGGATTGTCGGTCATCGAACGAGATGAATGCGCTTTCGCCAAAATGAAAGACTAGCTTAGTAACGCAACTAGAAGGAGGTATCCACACATATGGTATCAGCACGAACGAGAAACTGGATTTTAGCGCTACTCTTTTTAGGCTGGGCATTAGGGAACCTGGATCGATACGTCATGAACTATGCCATTTTGTCGATCACAGAAGACTTGCAGCTTGGTGCTTCTTCCACGGGATTATTGCTCAGTAGCTTTTTTGCTGGTTATGCACTCATGCAAATGCCTGGAGGTTGGCTGGCAGACCGATTTGGTGCCAGAAAAGTACTCATTGCTTCTGTTGTCATGTGGTCTATTTTTACGGGGCTGACCGGAGCTGCTTGGTCTATGGCTTCGATGATTCTCATCCGTTTTCTGTTCGGGATCGGCGAAGGTGGTTTCCAACCAGCCAGCTCGAAGATTATCGCTACCATATTTCCTATCAAGGAACGCTCGCGAGCCATGTCCGTGATGCTCTCCTCTAGTGCCATTGTTGGACTTTTCTCTCCGATTTTATCCGTTTGGATGATTCAAACCATGGGCTGGCGAACCATGTTCCTCGTCATTGGAGCTATTGGCGCTATCATTGCTTTCCTGTTCTGGCGCTATATTAAACTTCCACAAGCAGAATCTGCAACGAATACAACTGGCTCCGAGCAATCAAAAACCTCAGTGGCTATGCTGTTTAAAACACCGCTGCTTTGGAGTCTGTTAATCGCTTACTTCAGCATTTATGCAGTAAACTGGGGCCTCGTAACCTGGATGCCAACTTACTTGAGCAAGGTACGCGGACTGGACATGATTTCACTCGGCTGGCTGCAAACGATCCCAGGCTTCGCTACGTTGGTCGGTATTTATGTGAGCGGCTATGTACTGGACAAGCTGCCTAAAGGTCGCGAAAAAATCATTGGTAGTTTCTCCTGTGTGGTAGTGGCGGTCCTCTTGTACTTCATGTTTACTGCATCGAGCGTGACGATGTTTATTACGTATCAAGCCATTGTGTCGCTGTTCCTTTCCTTTGTGATCATTCTGTTGCCGTCTGTTGTCCTGAAAAATTTTCCGGCTGCCGTAGCGGGAACAGGGATGGGCATCGTGAATACAGGTGGACAGCTGGCTGGTTTTATCACGCCGATGGCGATTGGTTTTATCGTCGAAGCGTTTAACGGTTCATTTGATGCAGCGTTCTGGATGCTGATCGGCTTCGCGGTCATCTGCATTGGCGCACTATTATCGTTGAACTATGAAAAAGGCGAGCTGTTAAAGCAAAACGCCGACAGTGCATCCGCCTGAACATCGAGAGAAAGGAGCGTATGAAATGAACAGAACCGAGATCATTTCTGCGTTAATTGAACAAAAAAGAGACGCGTTTATTCGCGTTAGCGATAAAATTTGGGAAACACCAGAGATTTACTTCGAGGAGCATCGTTCTGCCGAGTACTTGTGTCAAGCGCTGGCAGCAGAAGGCTTTGAAGTGGAGAAAGGAATCGCTGGACTGAATACTGGCTTTGTTGCCAGCTTCGGAAGCGGCAAGCCTGTCGTAGCCATTCTGGGCGAGTATGATGCGCTGGCAGGTTTGAGCCAGAAAAAAGGCGCCATCAATCATGATCCAATTGTCACTGACGGTCATGGGCATGGGTGCGGACATAATCTCCTCGGAGCTGGAGCGTTGGCAGCAGCGGTTGGCATCAAGGATTACATGGAGCAAACCGGCTTACAAGGTACAGTTCGCTACTATGGGTGCCCAGCAGAAGAAGCGGGCTCGGGAAAAGCGTATTTGGCAAGAGCCGGCGTATTTGCTGACGTAGATTTTGCGCTCTCCTGGCATCCTGCGACAGCGCCAAGCATCATGAACATCAGCTCGCTTGCGAATTACTCCGTTCGTTTTCAGTTTCACGGAAAAAGCGCGCATGCAGCCGCCGCTCCGCATTTGGGACGCAGTGCCTTGGATGCCGTGGAACTCATGAACGTAGGCGTGAACTACATGCGAGAGCATATGATTCCGGAAGCACGGGTTCACTACGCGATTACGAATACAGGTGGAATTTCGCCAAACGTCGTCCAGCCGTTTGCGGAGGTCGTATACTTGATTCGCGCTCCGAAAAAGCAGCAAGTGAAGGAGCTGTATGGAAGAGTCTACGACATCGCAAGGGGAGCCGCCTTGATGACGGGAACCACTATGGATGCGGTGTTTGAGGGTACAGCTTCTGATCTCGTGCCGAATACGATATTAGCAAAGCTCATGCACAAAAATCTGGTTGAAGTCGGCGTGCCAACGTACGATGAAGCAGATCAACAATATGCCAAACAAATTCAGGCAACGTTATCAGCTGAGGATATGAGAGCATCATTGTTCGGGTTGGATCGTGAAACGGCGAAGCAACTAAAGGACAAGGCGATTGCGGATGTGATCGGGCCACTTCCTACGCACGAGTTTACGCTTGCCGGGTCTACAGATGTAGGAGATGTCAGCTGGCAAGTTCCAACGATGCAATGCATGACGACGTGCTGGGCACTGGGTACGCCTTTCCATACGTGGCAGGTCGTCTCGCAAGGGGCCATGCCAATCGCACACAAGGGGATGGTGCAGGCAGGTAAAGTCATGGCTGCTACAGCGATTGAGGCGATGGAAAACCCGGCGCTGATCGAACAGGCAAAAGCCGAATTGCAGGAACGTTTGGAAGGAGAAGAATATTTCTCGCTCATTCCTGACGATGTTCAACCGCCTCAAAAAGCGTAAATCGACGGTGAAAAGGAAGTTGGTTAGTCAAGTGGCGCAGCAAACAAGAACGATTGAAACAGACTGCTTGGAAAAATGGATCGAGCAATATCGCGGGGAGTCCGGCAAGGGCAAATGCGCTGCTTATATCCCCGCTTTGAAAGAGGCTGACCCAACACAGCTAGGGATTTGTGTGATGGGACCAGATGGACAAATCAGCAGGGCAGGCAACTACGATGCTCCTTTCACCCTGCAAAGCATTTCCAAAGTCATCAGCTTTCTCGCAGCTTGTACGCACCACGGGATTTCGAATGTATTGGAGCAGGTGGATGTAGAGCCTACAGGAGACGCATTTGATTCGATGGTTCGGCTGGAAATGCATAAGCCGGGCAGGCCGTTTAATCCGATGATCAATGCAGGAGCCATTACGGTTTCTTCCTTATTGCAGGGGAACGGAGTCCAGGAGAAATTTCGTTCCTTCCAAGACATGGTCGAGCACATGACAGGACGCAAGCATCCGATCAACGAGGAAGTGTATCACTCCGAGTGGCAAACGGCCAACCGCAATCGTTCCCTCGCCTACTATCTTGCAGCTACTGGCTTTTTGGCTTGTCCGGTAGAGGATGCTTTGGATGTGTACATTCGGCAATGCTCTCTGGAGGTAACGGCGGAGGACATTGCAAAAATCGGCTTGATCCTGGCCTATGATGGCTATGATCCGATACACAAGGAACTGCTTTTCGGCAAAGAGCTGGCTCGTGTAACCAAAGCACTGATGGTCACATGCGGCATGTACAACGCTTCCGGCAATTTTGCCGCTTTTGTGGGCGTACCAGCGAAAAGCGGCGTTTCAGGAGGCATTATGGCTGCCGTCCCTCCGCGTGGGCGTTTTGGTGAGCTGCCTTTTGCTGGCGGCTGTGGAATCGGTGTGTATGGCCCTGCGATTGACCAGTACGGAAACAGTGTGGCAGGGGTAGCACTGCTCAAGCATATGGCAAATGCGTGGGATTTGACGATCTATTAAAAAGAAATGGCTAGAGATCATGTCTGGATCTTTAGCCATTTCTTTTTGTCCATTGTACCTTGATTCATTTATAAACAACTAATTACTCAAGGAAATTGTCATTGTTCCTCTTATTCCTTTACCAGCACTTTGGTTTGTGTGAAGTACAATTTTATTAAAACCATTTGGAATGGATGTATTAGGATAATTGTAATTTTGACCTGAACCAGGTATAGAAATTTCTTTTCGCAAAGCTGAATCTTGATAAAATTGGAGTACGGCTGGTTCACTAGAAAAATTTGCGGTTCCTACTATAGAAATAGGCCGGTTAATTGTATTCCCTTTCCAAAGGGTTTTTGAAAAAGGATAACCTTCCGGAGCATATAGGTAGTATGGGCCTGAAAATAGAGTTTGAACCGGAACAAACTCAATCCGATCAATAAACAGATTACCCTGCGTTTGACTGGTGTATTGTCCGAGACGTACATCGATTTCTCCTAAAGGTAGGGAGATAGGATCAGGAAGAGAGATTGTAAGCAACCTATAGTTTCCATTTTGTCCTGGAATGTATCCTTGATCTTGAACGTTTTTGGTGCTTGGAAATGTAAAATTACCGCCTTGAAGAGTCTGCTTTCCTGCATTGACTGATTGCCAAATATCGATGCTTGAATCTGAAGGGTTCGCATAACGTACACGAATGTGATACTGACCAGCAAGTTTATTGGTAATAGGTACAACGAGGGAAGGGCCGAGTGGGAGTTGAACCGCGTTGGTCCCGTTCAATCTTTCCTGTACAACTTTAAGTGGACTGCCATCCTCAATATAACCTTTTTCAGCTGGAATTCCTTTAATCGTAAATACTCCTGTTGTTGGATCTGATTGGCCTATTACATTTTCAGGATGTAGATTTTTGAAAACAAATGCATTTATCACTGCATCTTGGTCACCCAGCTCGTCTGTCCATGGAAAGACAAAATGAACTTTATGGTTATCAGGTGCTACAACTCTCTTGTCATAGCCATAATTTCCTCCATTGGTAATACTAGTCCCATCTGCAAAATCCATCATGATTCCAACATACGGGCTCATAACCCGTGGTGTTACTCCAATTAATGGATTGTCTCTTGAAATGTTGATAGGGTCATTTGCAGCTCCACCGGAATCCCCGTAAGTATATGTTTGTGATTGATTGTATCCTCTATCTAATACTTGTTGAATCTGATCCACTCGATCCCATGTTCTCGTTGAAATTTGCGTCAGTTCACCAGGGAAATTCCCATACAGGTACGTGCTTGGATCACCAGCGGATGGATAGCCTCGCCAGTCAACCCTTCCTACTAGATCAGAAAATAAGAATCTCGTTTGTTCTATATCTGTTTGTGTCGGATAAACTTCTGGACTGTCATTAGTAGGCCATTTATCAAAAGTAGGCCATAATGCAGCAATATCAAACCCGTATAATGTTGACGTGTAGATAAAGTCGGCGGAGCTAATTTGACTAGATTCATCGTCCTGTATGTTTTGTAACCCTGTTACAAAAAGAGTATAAACATTCTCACTATGCTTTACGATCCACTGTTTTAGATAAGTCAGAAAGTTCGTTTTATCTGAATCACTAATTCCCCAATCTGTTTGTTTAGAAATAGCCTCCTTTAAAAGGCCCAGATGCATGGTTGCTGCTTGAACATATAAAGGAAGTGCATAGGCTGCATAGTCTTTTAGTGTAAATTGGGGTATATCATGAACAAATTGGAGGTGAATCGTATTAACTGTGCTTCCTATAGTCGAGGTCTTCGGATCGGTTAAATTCTTAACTTCTGTGGCTAAAACATCAAGTTCATTTTTCCAACCTTGCAGCAGTGCCTGTAATTTGTTCAATGTGTCTGTTGTTAACGCTTGGTTAATTAAATCTTGAATCTGCTGCCGCAAAATATCAAATAAATCGGGTTGTGAGGGGGGCCAAATTAAATCAATAATAGGAATAAAGAAGCCTATTACAGACCCTACAAAAGGTATGTAAGAAGAAGCATAGCTTAATATTGTTGTGACTAAGGCACGATAATCGATATTATTGTCTGTTGCGAGCTGAAGGTAATCTCGCGTGATTTGTCCATTGTAAACATCATGCCAAACATCTTTTAATAATTGCTCCCAATCAAATCCGTCTGCCTTGCTAGCTAGATTGTTCAACTGTTGATAAGCAGATGTCGATAGTGTGTTATAAGGACCAGTGGATAAAGAGTTTTTTTCCTGCATGGAATAACTCCCCCTTTTTGATAAACTACGCTAATTAATTTCCTTATTTTAACATTTTTGACGAATACTCGTACAGCCGCTGGCTTTCATTGGCAAAAAAAAGAACCTGTGACATACTGGAGCTATCACGGTCATCGGAGGAAATCAACATGATAGATGTGGTCGCATGTGGTGAGCTATTGATTGATTTTACACCTGTACAGCAAAAGGAAAAGCCGGGCAGCATTGCATTTGAGCAAAACCCTGGAGGAGCGCCTGCCAATGTGCTTGCCGCCCTGTCGCGCTTTGGGAAGCGGACTTCCTTTATCGGTGCGGTGGGAAACGATATGTTTGGGCGTTTTTTGCAGCAAACCTTGATCAGACAGAATATTGGCACAGAAGGACTTGTATTCACGGAGGAAGCACCTACAACGTTGGCTTTTGTCCATCTCGATGAGACAGGCGATCGTGCTTTTCACTTTTACCGCAATCCGGGTGCAGACATTATGCTGCGGGAGCAGGACGTGAACGAGGAGCTGATTGCACAGGCAGCGATTTTTCATTTCGGTACGCTGTCCTTGACGCATGAGCCAGCCCGATCAGCAACCTGGACAGCCGTCCAGTACGCGAAAAAGCATCAGCGGCTCCTTTCATTTGACCCGAATATTCGAGCGTCCTTATGGGGGGATCTGGAGGAAGCAAAGGCTTTGGCTCTCCAAGGAATGACGCAGGCCGATATCGTCAAGCTGTCCGAAGAAGAGCTGGCTTTTCTCATTGGGAGCGAGGATGTCGTGGAAGCGACAGCGTGGATGCTTGCGCAATATGATCTGCAAGCTGTTTTTGTCACCTTGGGGGAAAAAGGGTGTTTTTACCGCACACGAAATCAGTTCGGTACAGTCGGTGGATTTCCAGTAACCGCGATTGATACGACTGGCGCGGGAGACGCGTTTGTGGGCGCGTTGCTCTATCAGCTTCTTGAGGTGGGGGAAAGTATGCTGGATATCTCACAAGCCACGTTAGAGGACATGGTGCGTTTTGCGAATGCCGCAGGTGCACTCGCGACAACAAGATCTGGTGCCATTCCCGCCATGCCTACACTGTCTGAGGTCAAAAGCTTCATGGAAGCAGCACGGTAGGAGGGAAGAGTCATGATTTTTGTGGAAGTCATCCTGCCTGTCCTGCTCATTTTTCTCAGCGGCTACATTTTGCAGCGCATTTTCAAAATGGATTTGAAGCCGATTTCTTCCCTGGCGATTTACATCTTGTCGACGGCGCTCGTCTTTCGTACCTTTTACAAAACACAGCTCGACTTGCAATTATTTTATATCGTGGTGATTTCTCTGCTTTTGCTGGCAGCTCTCGTTGTGATCACGCAGTTGACGGCACGCATGTTCAAATACGACAAGCAACAGGAAAGCGCACTGATGCTCGCGACCGCCTTCATGAACAGTGGCAACTACGGGACGCCGATTATCTTGTTTGCCTTTGGAGACGCTGGCTTTACGTATGCGGTGCAAATCATGGTTTTCCACTCGATCATGATGGGCGTATTCGGCGTGTATTTTGCCTCCCGAGGCGGGAATGGGATGGGGACGGCCATCAAGGCGATTTTCAAGCAGCCATCGAATTACGCAGTGGTTCTCGCGATTTTGCTGCAACAGCTGCAAATCGTCATCCCGCAAAGCTACTACCAGGCAATTGATCTCGTTGCACAGGCGGCGATTCCAGTCGTGATGCTCATCTTGGGCATGCAGCTCGCCAATGTATCTACCAAAGCGCTAGAGTGGCAGGGACTCAGTGCTGCGAGTGTCATTCGACTCGTGGCGTCACCACTTTTGGCGTACCTCATCTGCCTGTTATTCCCGATTGATCCGCTGCTGCAAAAGGTGCTGGTCGTTCTGGCAGCCATGCCTTCTGCTGCAACGACTGCGATCTATGCGATCCAATTCAACATGCGACCACAATTCGTCTCCAGCAGCGTGTTGGTTACGACGGTGATCAGTATAGGTACATTAACGTTTTTGCTGAACATTTTGCACTAGTCCTGATGTAGACAAGGGAGGAAGATAACTTGAACAAGGCAGAAGTATTGCGGCTTTTTGACAAGGAGATGAGGGTGAAAATCACCTATCCGCCACTCCGGCGGGAGGAGACAGAACACCTCGTTCGCCACGTCTCACCCACCTCGGATGATTCAGGAGTCGTTTTGTATTCCAGGCTGTCTGAAGAAAATGCAGAGGAAGTTATCAAGCAGGAGCTTGAGTATTTCTCAAGTCTTCAGCAATCCTTTGAGTGGAAGCTGTTTGACTATGACCAACCCGCTCATTTGCTTGAGAGGCTGAAAGCTCATGGTTTTACGGTTGATGAGGAGGAAGCGACGCTTGTGTTGGAGGTGGCGCAGGCAAAGGAGTTGCGAAGCCTTGTCATTCCGCCAGAGATACGGCAAATCACAGACGCGGCGGGCATTGATGATATCATGCAGTTGAAGGAGCATCTATGGGGGAGTGTGAGTGCTGAGCTTGCTGCGAGATTAAAACGGGATTTGGCGGAAGATCCTGAACACCTGCTCGTGTACGCTGCGTACAGTGGCGATCAGGCAGTGAGTGCAGCTTGGATGTACTTGCATGAGGATACGTCCTTTGGCAGTCTGTGGGGAGGCTCTACTTTACCTGAATTTCGAAATAAAGGCTATTATACGGCTCTCGTGGCAGTGCGGGTACAAGCAGCACAGGAACGCGGGTATCCGTTATTGATGGTGGATGCGAGCCCGATGAGTCGACCGATCTTGGAGAAAAAAGGCTTTGAATTTCTCGCCTATTCTTATCCTTGTTTTTATGAGTATAAATAGTATCGTATCGTGAAAATGGAAGCTGCCCAATGCTCTGAGGGGCAGCTTTTGTAGTTGCAGATCGTCGCCTGTGTAACTATTATGAGAATAAGAATCATTTGCAAAATTATCCTACATATGATTAGGCAGGGAGAAGGTCATGGAGCAAGCATCTGTACATTCCATATATGATAGCTACATCAATGCATTGCCTTCTACGAAGAGTGATTGCATTGTGTCCGAAGCGAATCGGTATACACGGACGAATAATGACGGCTACTTTCGGAGAGTGATTCCCCGACCGGGATTGGAGCTGGTTGAATCCAACTATTCCCTCCAGGAAAACCGCGTCATGGATATACAGTCGCAGGCAGCCATGGTGGAGCTTAGCTTTTGTTTGGAGGGGAGCGGGGAGTTCGTCGTTTCGGGAAGTCAGCACGAGTTTTTGCCTGGGAGCTGTTCTCTTCAATTGATGAACGACTTTCATGCGCATTTTATGTACCGGGCGGATGGTTCTCATCAATCTGTCGGCATCGGTATATCCGTGGAGCAATTTAATGATTGGGTGGCCGAGAGCGATGTGGGAGCAGCCTATTCTTTTCAAGGGCTGCTAGGCAATCAAGCCTATCGTCTGTTTCGTATGCCGTTGCAACCATATATGGCTCGGATGCTCCAGCAGTTGAACGATTTTACATCCTCCCATCAGAAGCTGCGGAGATTGTATACAGAAAGCAAGATTCTTGAGATTGTGTCGTCGGCGCTGGATGCGTTTTTGTACGAGCGGGAAGTGAATCGACCGAGATCACAGTTATCTCGGAGTGATCGGGAAAAGATACACAACGCTCGTGACATTTTACTCGAAAATATGGAGTCTCCCCCTTCTCTGATCGAACTGGCGCGTTTGGCGCAGCTCAATGAATACAAGCTGAAGATCGGCTTCAAAGAAGAGTTTGGGACAAGTGCATTTGCCTATTTGCGGGAAAGGCGTTTGGAAAAAGCGCTTGGCTTGCTGCGGGAGGGCGATCTGAATGTCAGTGAGGTTGCACTCATCGTCGGATTCTCCAACTTCAGTCATTTTTCCGAGGCGTTTCGCAAGCAGTATGGACTCAATCCTTCCGAAGTGAAGCGGGGGAGGTTTTGCTAGTTTTACAAGCCATCAGACCGTGTTATACGTCTTCCACAGATATATCGTTTATAGCAGAGCGGTTGTTCGGACAAGAGGTTATTCTCATCCTCGGCATAGGGCGAGCGGCAACATGCCATTAGGCTCCAGGTCCCTAAAGAAAAACAATATTTTCATGCGAATATTCAAAAAAATCCATTTTGCACTTGAAACTTACGTAACGTAATGAATTATGATGTAGATCCCGGTAAAAACCTCACGCGAAAAACGTACGCTAAGCTTAAAATGAGAGGGAGTTGAAGAGAATGACGAAACAAACACGAATTGGTAAAACAGATTTAGTTGTCAATCCAATCGGACTTGGAACAAGCGCTGTAGGTGGCCACAATATTTATCCTGATTTAAATGAAGAAGTAGGGAAAGATTTGGTGCGGGCTGCGATTAACCATGGAGTGAATTTTTTAGATACAGCGTTTTTTTATGGAACAGGACGTTCAGAGGAGCTAATAGGTGAAGTGATAAAAGAAGCAGGAAAGCGTCATGAACTCATCCTTGCAACAAAAGGTGGCCTTACACTTGTCGGCAATGATGTTACCATGGATAATTCGCCTGCTTATTTAAAACAAACCGTTGAAGATAGTTTGAAAAGGCTACAAACAGATTACATAGATTTATTTTATATTCATGCTCCAGATCAGGATACACCAAAAGATGAGGCGGTTGGAGTCTTAAAACAGCTAAAGGACGAAGGTAAAATTAGAGCAATTGGCGTTTCTAACTTTTCACTGGAACAATTGAAAGAAGCAAATAAGGATGGTTATGTCGATGTAGTACAGGGAAACTACAATTTGCTGCAGCGTGAAGCGGAACAAGAATTCTTTCCATATACGACAGAGAATAATATCTCGTTTATTCCATACTTTCCACTAGCATCAGGCTTGCTTGCCGGTAAATACAATAAGGATATGACATTCAATGATCTACGCAAAGATATGCCTCACTTCCAGGGCGATAACTTTATAAGAAATCTAGAAAAGGTAGAGCAGCTCCGTAAAATTTCAAATAAAAAAAATGCCGAAGTTGCTCATATAGTCCTTGCTTGGTATTTCACACATCATTCAATTGATGTTGTCATTCCCGGAGCACAAAGAGCAGAGCAAGTGCTGGATAATTTAAAAACAGTAGACGTCCACCTGACAGAAGAAGAAATCAACGAAATTGATCGTATTTTTAAATAGGTTCTCTGTGGCGAATCTTCGTACTACTGCCCTTTCGTATTAGGAGGTTAGCCAGTTTTTACTGGTTGACCTCCTTAGTAAACGGTTTGGTTGAACTTAGTAGTTGATTTTGTTGGTCTAATCGCTTTAATGCGTCAGTGACTACTTCTTTTGAAAAGTTTTTCACAATTACCTGATTCTCTATTAAGAAAACATTATCGTCCATGTTCCGCTCAATGTAACCCAACAATCCAGCCTTAGTGCAAAGGGAACACCATCTCTTGTCACCTTCACTAAAGGTGACTGTGACCTCAATATGTTCTAAAGATTCTTCACTTGAATCTTGAATCGTATCGTCAAATGTCCAGTTAACTAATACTGGTACACTATTCCCGTCAGGTACGAAATAATACTTTCTAAACCATCTTGCTCGGTTATTGTCACCAACAACCCTTATCTGTTCTTTTGCTTCGTCCTCAGCTAAAACTTCGTAATGCTTACCACGTGTCAGAGCGTCAAAATAAAGACCCACATCATTGCAAATTACTATCGTTCTTTTGTTGTCTGCCACCTTCGTTCACACCACCTGTTCCCCAATGACAATATATCAATATCTAAAAATCATTATACATGAATGCTGTGCTAAACGGCCCTTTCGTGCGCAATCAGCAACCCTAGCGATTCATCGTTCATGTATAGTAGAATGATACAAAAAAGGGAACAGAAGGTGTAAGCGATGTGCAGAAACATCAAAACCTTATTCAACTTCGACCCACCTGCGACAGAAGATGAGGTTCAAGCAGCAGCCCTGCAATTCGTGCGCAAACTCTCGGGCTTCAACACGCCTTCGAAGGCCAATGAAGAGGCTTTTCACCGCGCGGTCCAAGAGGTCTCCGTTGTTGCGAAAAACCTCCTGGATTCGCTCGTGACGAATGCAGAGCCACGCAATCGAGAAGTCGAGATCGAGCGTGCTCGCGCGAGAAACGCCAAACGGTTTGGCACGACAGAGTAGTAAGACGATAAAGAGAAATAGACTATTTAACGGGCAGGCCTTCAAGGTAACTGCCTGTTTTTGTTTCCCGTATCAGAAATTTCAGTATCTTATCATCGTCTTATGAGATGATTTATCATTTCGCTACTATGTCTCTCTCCTGCGAATTATATTATCGTAGAAGGCAAAGGGGAGAGGATCATCATGGAAAAGGTGAACGTCGCACAACATTTATCACGCTTGCAAGATTCCTGGGGCTCTCTGGTTGTCGGAGAGATGAATGATACGTCTATTAAGCTAGAGAAGCTGCAAGGTGAGTATCCTTGGCAACAAAATGACCAGAAAGATGAACTGCTGTTTGTCGTCAAAGGCAGACTGCTGCTGATGTACCACGAGCGTAATATATGGGTCGAAGCCGGAGAGTTTATCGTTGTGCCAAAGGGAGTTTCCTATAAACTGTTTATTCCGAACGGCGATTGTCATCTACTGGCGATTGAACCGAAAAAATTCGCTGCTCTCAAGCGCTGCTCCTAAGACGATCAACATAGAAAATCAAGCGCTATTCGTTTGTGGATAGCGATGATATAGAGCTGTCAATCGACCGGTCACTTTCGTTGGCTGGACAATTGGCGGCTTTTTTGCTATTAATATATGTTCAAAAAAGTGTTGACTTATACGTAATTTGTACTGTAATAAATACTGATAGCTCCAACTCTTTTCGAGGTGATGAATGTTGGACGACGGCATATATGTATTGATCAAAAAGGGAGACCCCGAACAGCTTCAAAAGCGTCAGTTTCTACATAAGGAAGAGTGTACGATTGGGAGACGGGGCAATCAATTACAACCAGACATTGCTTTTTCCAGTCCGTATATATCCAGAAGGCATGCAGTGATACGGAAAATCAATAACCAATATACGATTTCTGATTTGCAAAGCAAGCATGGGACAGAAGTGAACGGAATGCCGATACAGCAGGCACCCCATTTTCTTTATCATGGTGATCATATTACGCTGGCCAAAGGCGTGATAGAAATGATATTTTTCGCAGAGGGTAGCGAGATGGATGTGACACGGGAGTTCTCATTCCCTTTGACGTATCCAAAAGAAACTACCTCTACTTCCGGCTTGGTCATCAATCTGGAACGCAGAGAAATCCGTCTCGATGGTGCGAGAATCCATTTGACCGGAAAAGATATGGACTTGCTCATGCTTTTGTACCAACGTGCGAATCAGGCGGTTAGCTATGAGGAAATCATGGTACTCGTCTGGCCGGAGCGGTTGCTGAATGCAGAGAGCAGTGTTCCCGATGTTGGACGAGCCGAGATCAACGCTCTCGTTTATCGATTGCGTAAGCGGCTGGGCAGATATGGCAAGAATGTCACCACGATCCCGCGCTTTGGTTACATGTGGGAAGAATAGTAGGCAGTACGACAGACACAGGATAAATTTCCTGTGTTTTTTTGCATTTGATGTAACTATCTGACACTTATCATCGTACTATGAGAATAGTCTCATCATGTCATCATCTTTTTTCCATATATTATGGTATCCGACTGTAATATCGTGTGATAGGGAAGGTGAATGACTAGTGAAAAAGACATGGATAGTATTTTGGACGGTTTTTGTCGTTGTTCTTTCAGGGTTTTTCTATCTTTTCTGGGACTTTTGGAAGGACACTACGCAGTCGGAAGGCGAGAGAGCAAAGGCCGCATTCACCGCGTATACGACAAAATGGGGAGAACAGAAATTCTCTGACATGTACGAACAGCTTTCTTTACATACAAAAAGGACCATCAACAAAGAAGAATTCGTTTCACGTTACCAAAACATTTACGGAGGAATCGAGGCCAAAGCGATTGTGGTCGAGCCGATGTACAATGGCGACGTTATGCCAGGTGAGGATGGGCAGATCAACTTTCATTACCGGCTGACAATGGAAACTTTCATTGAACCGATTTCCTTTACGGGAAAAGCGACGCTAGTCAAAGAAACGCAGAACGACTTGGAGGATTGGTACATTCATTGGAATCCTTCTTTTATTTTTCCAGAAATGAAAGAAGGGGACAAAGTAAGAGCCAATACGGTGTATCCCAGACGAGGTGAAATCACGGATCGGGCAGGGCGGCCATTGGCAACAGAGCGTATCGTGGTAGATATCGGGATAAATCCGGGAGAATGGAGCCAGACGTCACAGACCGGGAAAATGGCGGTCAGCAAGCTTTTGCAAATTCCGTTGGATGACCTCACCTCGAAGGTACAAGCTACGACAAGCAAGTCGGCAAAGTTTATCCGGATCGCCACGCTGCCACAGGACGATGAACGCCTCAAACAATTAGAAAAAACAGAAGGGCTCAAATTGCACAAAAAGAAGGTCCGTTACTATCCCTATCAGGACGCGACGGCCCATCTGGTTGGCTATGTAGGAGCGATCAATCAGGAAGAGTACGAGAAGCGAAAGAATCAGGGCTATAAAACGTCCGATGTGATTGGAAAATCAGGACTGGAACAGATTTTTGAGGAGAAGCTAAGAGGGAGTACAGGTGGGCGCATTATCATCACGGATGCAGATGGAACGGAAAAAAAGACCGTGGCGGAACGCTTTGCCAAGCATGGACAGCCACTGGCATTAACTATAGATGCTGAAGTGCAGAAAACGATTTACCAGGAGCTGAAAAACGAAGCAGGCACGGCTGCGGCCATCTCACCAAAGACCGGGGAAATACTGGCGCTCGTCAATTCTCCTTCCTTTGATCCGAATGCGTTTGTGCTTGGGATGTCGGCTACAGAGTGGAAGCAACTGAATGAAAACCCGCAAAAGCCGTTTCTGAATCGATTCGTGCGCGGGTTTGCGCCGGGCTCCACCTTCAAGCCGATTACGGCAGCGATTGGCCTTGAGTCAGGTGCAATTACCTCTTCGGACAGTATCCACGTCCGCGGACTGCATTGGCAAAAGGATGCGTCCTGGGGTGGATACGAGGTAACGCGGGTCAGCGATTACGGGGGACCTGTCAATTTGGAAAAAGCATTGGTGTACTCCGACAATATTTATTTCGCGAAAGCGGCGCTCTCCATGGGGGAGGGGCAATTTGTGAAAAAGAGCGAGCTGTTTGGATTCCATGAAGCTCTCCCGATTCCATATCCACTGGAAAAGTCGAAGCTGTATAACGATGGTTTCAAAAACGAAATTCAATTGGCAGACTCCGGTTACGGTCAGGGCGAGGTAACGATGACGCCGCTTCACCTCGCGTTGGTGTACAGCGCTTTTGCAAATGACGGGAATATCGTTCATCCATCACTGTTGCAGGAAGACAAAAAAGACGGGTATTGGAAGACGGATGTCATACCTGCTGATGTGGCGAGTACGTTGAAGCAGCATTTGATACAGGTTATGGAAGACCCGCGCGGCACAGGACGAGGAGCACGCGTGCCTGGTATTCGCATGGCGGGCAAGACTGGAACAGCTGAGCTAAAGCAGAAAAAAGGCGAGCTTGGGCTGGAAAACGGTTGGTACGCCGTTTTTAATGTAGATGATCCGCGTTTGCTGGTTACCATGATGATAGAAGATGTCCGTGGTCGGGGTGGCAGTCATGTACTCGATGCACGTATCAAACGGATTTTCACGAAGGTACTGAAAAATTAGGGAGAGCAAGTATGAAGGAAGAAAAAAACGATCGTGTGAAACGGCTGCAAATCGTCTATATCGTCGTATTTCTGATGTTTGTGGTTATCATTTTGAGATTGGCGCAAATCCAAATCCAGCAAGGGAGCAGTTATGCAAATGAGCTGGCAGACAGATCGTATAAAAAAGATTACATTCCCGCTATGCGTGGAAACATTTATGACCGCAACGGATATGTCATTGCCGAAAGTCGGCCTTCCCATCTCGCCGTCTTCCGTGAACAAGAGATCATGGAGCAGAAAGTGTACGTTGACCTGGTGGAAAAGCTGGAGAAAATACTGAGCCTCGACAAGGCCACGCTGTTAAAAAAGATGGATGTCGGCTATGCCTACGAGAAAGGCAAGTATGTGGAAGCGGCGCGACAATTGCCGCGCTATTTGGAGAAAGAGCTGAAGGTGGATTTGACGAATAAAGAAATCGCGGTATTGGGTGAGCATCGCGGCGATTTGCCGGGGATTGAAGTCGTGACAAAACCGATCAGAAAATATGATCCGAAGCAAATCGCTGTACAGGCGGTTGGGTATGTCCGGCCCTTTCACATTGCTGAAAATGTGAAGCTCGCCTCCTATAAGGATGAGAGTACGCAGTATTTACCGAACCAGTTAGTCGGGCTGGATGGAATTGAATTGTCTTACGAAAAAGAGCTTCGCGGGAGTAACGGTTACCGGATGTATGAGGTCGCAGCAGATCAAACGGTAGTGAAGCAAGTGGAGGAAGTTCCATCTATTCCGGGCAATCATGTGTATCTCACCATTGATCAACGGGTACAGCTAGGTATCCGGGATTCGATCCGAGAGTTTCTTCCGAAGATGCGTGCAACCATCCCTGAGGCGAGGGGGGCAAAGGGAGCATACGTCGTGGCGGTCGAGGTTAAGACAGGCAAGGTCGTCGCGATGGTCAGCTATCCTGAATACGATCCAAACGTATGGATTGAGGGACCCGATCAAAAAATGTATGACCAGATCAAGCTGGCGGTGACGAATGGGACGATTCGGGAAGCCCCTTACGACACGCGGCCATTAAATGGCGAGTCGGCCATCCAGGAGGGCTACAAGCACCCGGGCTCAATCGTGCCATCAGGGTCTGTCCTCAAGCCGATTACAGTTTTGCTCGGTTTGCAGGAAGGCATCATTACTCCCTACGACCGTTGGAATGATGGAGGTGTGTATCACTATGGACGTGGTACAGATCGGATTAAGAACGACAATTCCAAAGCGCATGGCATCATTACCCCTCCGATTTCCCTGCAAAAATCATCGAATACGTACATGGCGAGAATCGGGGAGGAGCTGTCCCGTCGAAAAGGAAAAGAGTCAGCGTCTGTACTGCAATCGTACTATCATGCGTTCGGATTAGGCGTTCAGACTGGTGTGGATTTGCCGAATGAAAACAAAGGCAAAGAAGACTATTTGGTGATGGATGAAAACTACGGACCATTAGCCGCGATGGTGCAGGCTTCCTTCGGGCAGCAAGTTCGGGCGACGACGATGCAATTGGCTCAGTATGCAGCGACACTTGCAAATAAAGGGGTACGTTTGCAGCCGCAGATGGTAGATAAGATTACAGATGCAAAAGGAAAACTGGTGAAAACGCACACGCCAAAAACGATGAGTACCTTTCCTCACCCAGATAAATATTGGGACATTTTGGAGCAAGGCATGGTGATGGTGGCGAAGCCAGGGGGAACAGCAGTCCGCGCGTATGCGGGAATGCCGTTTCAGGTAGCTGCAAAAACGGGTACATCTGAGCAAGACATTTATGTACCGGTAACGGTGACAGATGAGAAAACAGGACAGAAAAAGACAAAGTGGAAAATGCATGCCCGCATTACGAATGGTGTCAGCATTTCGTATGCGCCTGTCGACAATCCGGTCCTGGCAGTAGCCGTAATCGTTCCAGAGGGTGGTTATGGGGGAAGATCGGCTGCGATCATCTCACGTTCCGTCTACGATGTGTATGACAAGTATATTGGATTGAAATAACAGGCTAGATAGGGAGAAAAATAGGCTGTTCGAAGTGATTCTGCCGAGGATCTACTTCGGACAGCTGCGTTTTGCCATTTGACAGACTAGGGGGATGATTATGGCGGGGGTGGAGATAAACGATTTATTAAGATTCGTTTTGATTACTTTTATCATAAGTTTAGCAGTTATTTCCGTTGCTTTGTTGCTTCAAAAGAAACAAGGTAATCTTGTCAATGGATTCACACTGAGCATGATTTCAGCAATTTCAGTAACCGTTTCTGGAACGAATCTTATGATGATGGGCTATATAGCTGATGAATTGAACCTAGGTGGAGACGCTATGTCTACCTATATGTTTTTAATCATTGTAGGGTTAAACATCCTTAATTTCCTTCTTTACTTAAAAAAAGAATGAGGGTTCGGAAAAACTCGCATCGTCGGCGATACGAAGTTTTTCCGTTTTTTTATTTTGTATCTGCTTTTTGCAAAAAGCGGCGGATGACTTGCACGTATTCGTCTGTCTCTTCCAAATAGCCGACATGCGAGCTGTTTTCAAAGACATGGAGCTCGGCGTTTGGCACCAGAGACTGATAATAACCTGTCGATTCAGGTGTCGCTTCATCATAACGGCCGCAAACGAACAGGGAAGGGATGCTGATTTGATGCAGCTGGGGTGTGTAGTCGAATGTTTTCAGATTCCCTGTTGGGCAAAACTCAGACGGTCCCCACATCGTCATGTACACTTCTTTGTTCGCTTTTGGACGGCTTTCTGTCATGACTGTTGGCATTGGATCAAGGCGGCACACATGGCGCTTGTAGTATTCCTTCATGGCATCCTGATATTCTTGTGAATCAGTTGTACCCTGCTCCTCGTGTGTGGCGATGGTTTGTTGCACATCGACTGGCAATTGCTCGATTAAACGATCTGCGTCCTGTTTCCAACGCTCTGCGCTCAGGCATGGGCTGGAGAAGATGATACTTTGTACCCCTTCCGGCTTGGCATCTACCAAATAAGCTGCTGCCAGCATCGTACCCCACGAATGCCCCAGAATGTGAACCTCTTTTAAGTCAAGGGCTTGTCTGATGTAAGCGAGCTCCTCCACAAAGCGTTCGGTTTTCCAAAGAGTCAGATCAGTCGGGCGATCGGAATTTCCTGAACCCAGCTGATCGTAGAAAATGACGGGTCTGTCGTTGCCTAAGACATGGAGCGTTGATTTGAGCGGGTCATGCGTATTGCCAGGTCCGCCGTGAAGGACGATCAGAGGCGTTTTCTCCCCCTCGCCGACGCGACTGTACCATACTCTTCCACCAGGAACGTCAATATAGCCTTCTTGCATACTCATCGATAATGCCTCCACTTCAGGTTCAGACTGATTTTTCTTCCTTTCAATATAGCATATGGAATCGTTTTTACACTTTTTTTAGAATTGATTTAGAGCGTGTTTAGACCCTCTCTTTATCATCACGAGTATAGAAAGCGATGACAGTTGCTTTCGATGAAATAGGAGGGATCATCATGCGAAAAAAATGGCTGGGTATCGGCTTGTCGGTTGGAATCACAGGGGCATTGATATGGGGATACGGGGCTTCAGCGAGTGCGGATAGCACGACGATGGACGTGTATGAATCAGCCCTGCATCAAACGAAGGAAGCGAAGAGCATGACGGCCCACGCGCAGCTAGCGCTCACAGACAACGGAGCGAAGCTGCTCACATTCGAGGGAGTCGCAAAGATCGATCACAACCAGCACATCGGAAATGTGAATGCGACTTTTACAGACTCGCTGGGCGAGAAAAGCATGCAAGCCTTTTTGGAAAAGGATAAAGTTGTGGTTAAAAAAGGGGATAGTAACGTTTATCGGGTCATGGAAAAAATGGATAGTAGACAACAACCAGAAAATAATGCCGATAACAAACGCGGGGCCATGATGCACAAGCTGTTTGCTACGGTATTCGGCGATCTCGGAAAAAACGCGACCGTTGAAAATCTACCGGATGGAGGCAAGCGTACGTCGCTTCAGCTCTCCAAAGAGCAAATTCCGGCATTTATTCAGGCAGCGGGGCCTATTTTCTACGATAAGCTTGCTGAGCATAGTCAAGAAGCGTCATCCTCTGAAAGCGATCTAGCTGTCAAGCTTCCACGTTTGCAAGAGGATTTTCAAGTGGACCAAGTATTACTGAACGCCGAGATCAACGAAAAAAATCAAATCGAACAGCAAACCGCTGTGATACACCTCTCGGGAACGGATGCGTCTGGAAAAGAGCACAAGCTCCAGCTTTCTTTGGATATCCGCCTGTCTGATTTGGGTACGACCACACCTGACCGCATCGAACTTACTGGCAAGCAAGTCGAGAAGGTTTCCCGTGAGGACATGAAGAACAAATGGAGAAAAGGCTGGGCGAAGCATTCCGATTCCGAGTAAACCATGACTGCAAGGGGGTAATGAACCATGTCGATCAAAACAAGACTTTTGCTCTCTTATATTGCCATGATTATCATCCCCCTTGTTTTGTTTGGATTGGTGGCATCAGGATTGGCGAATTACTTTTGGGAGGAACGGGAGGCAGGCAAACCATTCATTCGTGATACGCTCAATAAACGAGACGAGTTATTTGCTGGTGTCTCATTCATGGCCAAATACGCTCCCAACGAATTGACGAACCAGAAGATGCTGACAGAGACGGATGAGCAGCTACAAGCAGTTGGCGGAGCATTGATTCTGACAAAGGGCGATCATGTGCTATTTGTTTCCCCGTCGATTGATAGCGCTGACGTGCCTGATTATTTGCAGGAACAACCGGATCAGGGGCGCATGCATAGCTGGAAGCAGTTTAAACAAGACGGCTACACGTTTGATACGTACGAGTTCACTTTTGCTGATCAAAGTAAAGGAATGCTTTACTTCCTTGCGAATTCTTTCCCCTTTATGCAGACTGGCATTTATTTTTTCATCGCATTAATTCTCAGTCTTCTAACGATTGTGGCGCTGACGAACGGTGTATTAACGTTTCTTGTTTCACGAAGTATCATTCGACCTTTGTACGCTTTAAAGCAGGCAGCGAACGAAATCAAAGAAGGCAATCTGGAGCGTCCTGTTCAACTCCATCGCAAGGATGAGCTGGGGGAGCTGGGAGAAGCATTTGAAGAAATGCGCGGCAGATTGCATGCTTCTATTCACTTGCAGCTACAGTATGAGGAAAATCGTAAACAACTGATTTCCAGTATTTCGCATGATCTAAAAACACCCATAACAGGAATCAAAGCATGTGTGGAAGCGGTGCAGGAAGGGATTGCCAATACGGAAGCGAAGCGGGAAAAATATATGAAGATGATTGCCATCAAATCAGAGCAGATGGACCGCCTGATTGATGAGCTGTTTTTATTCTCGAGACTGGATTTGAACAAGCTTCCCTTTCACTTTGAAGAAGTCGATGTGCGAGCATATATGGCTCAGTTTGCCGAGGAGCTGCGGCTAGACCCGCGGATGAACGACGTTTCTATTCGCTATGACGAGGAGAATACGAGTCCGATTCCAGTCATGGCTGATCAGGAAAAACTCCATCGCGTGCTCATGAATATGGTAGACAATAGCCTGAAGTACTTGAACAAGGACGAGAAGCTGATCCGATTGGAGGTGGAGAAAGCCGACGGTGAAGTGATCGTGGCGATCTCCGACAATGGGACCGGGATTGAAAATGAAGCAATTCCCCATATTTTTGACCGCTTTTATCGGGCGGACCCTTCACGTAATTCGGCCATGGGCGGCACTGGTCTCGGACTCGCCATCGTCAAACAAATTGTGGAGGGGCATGGTGGTCGTGTATGGGCGGAGAGTGAGAGTGGACGCGGGACCCGCATTTGTTTTACCTTGCCAGATTTGAAGAGAGTCGGGGGTGACACGAAATGAAGCACATTTTAATCATTGAAGATGACACGGTGATTGCAGAGGTGCAAAAGGATTACTTGGAGGCAAACGGCTACTCGGTCGATGTTGCTACTTCCGGCGATATGGGCTTGGAAAAGGCGCTGCAAGAGGAGTATGACCTCCTGATTCTTGACCTGATGCTCCCGATCGTGGATGGCTTCGAAATCTGCAAGCAAGTACGGAAAGCCAAAAATATTCCGATCCTGCTCGTCTCCGCGAAAAAGGAAGACATCGACAAGATTCGTGGACTGGGTCTCGGCGCCGATGATCATATCAGCAAGCCTTTTAGTTTGGGAGAACTGGTAGCGAGGGTCAAAGCCCATTTGGCCCGTTACGACCGTCTCGTTTCCGATTCCAAACCGCAGACGGCAAAAGAGGAGATCAGGCTTCGTGGGATTCGCATCGACAAGCTGGCAAGGAGAGTTTATATCAACGGAAACGAAGTGGCGTTCACTTCCAAGGAATACGACCTCCTGCTCTTTTTGGTAACCCATCCCAACTGGGTATTTAGCAAAACAGAGCTGTTTGAAAAAATTTGGGGTCTCGATTCTTACGGGGATATCGCGACGGTGACCGTGCATATCAGCAAGCTGCGGGAAAAAATAGAAAGTGATCCGGCTAAGCCGCAATACATCGAGACGGTGTGGGGTGTCGGTTATCGCTTTTTACTATAGCAGGTGGAAACGAACAGAAGAAATGCGGCATACATAAACACTTGGGTATTTCGTACCAAGTGTTTATTCTGTTTACCATAAATCGACAAACTTAGGTAAAATAAATGGCAGATGTCGAAAAGTGTGTGAGTAATGCGAGCGAGCTAAGGGAGACACAGATTATGGAGAGAAAAATCAAAATCCTCGGAACAGGGAAATATTTGCCCACTCGGCAAGTGACAGCGGCAGAACTGGAAGAAAAGCTGGGACTTGCGGCAGGATGGGTAGAGAAAAAGTCCGGGGTTAGCGTCAGGCATTTTGTGACGAACGAAACGGCAGCACAGATGGGAGCCATCGCTGCTAGGCGTGCCTTGGAAGCGGCGGGACTGTCCCTTCACGATATCGATTGTATCGTATGTGCAAGCGGGACGGCCCAGCAGGAAATCCCATGCACGGCTGCTTTGATACAAGAAGAGCTTCAACTAAGAAAATCAGGGATTCCTTGCTTTGATATAAATGCGACATGCCTAAGCTTTGTCACTGCGCTGGATGTGATGTCGTGCCAAATGGCAGTTGGTATTTACGAGCGAGTCTTGATCATTTCATCAGAGATATCCTCGGGAGGTTTGAATTGGGAGCAGAAAGAGAGCTGCGTGCTGTTCGGAGATGGGGCTGCGGCTGTTGTCATCGGCAGGACGCCAGAAACAGAAAGCTCCCGTATCTTGGGTTCAAGCATGAAGACATACAGTGAAGGCGCGCACTATTCCGAAATAAGGGGTGGCGGTACGCTGATCCACCCAAGCCAATTTGCGCAAGGAAGAGAAGCAGACTTTGCATTTGATATGGACGGACGGAAAATTTTTCGCCTGACCTCGCAGTTGATTACCGGATTTGTGGATCGTTTGCTGTCCTCTGCCTCCGTAACCAAGGAGCAAATCCGTACCGTCATTCCTCATCAGGCCAGTGGGATGGCGATGCGGATCATGGCAGGCAAGCTCGGGTTTAGCGACCAGCAAATGGTGAACATTTTGGCAGAGCACGGCAATGTCATCGCAGCTTCAATCCCGATGGCGCTGCATGAAGCGATTGGGCAGAAGCGGGTACAGCGAGGCGACTACCTGATGCTGCTTGGTACATCTGCTGGCTTGTCTCTCGGAGGAATTGTGCTTGAATACTAAACAATCAGTCTTGCTGACAGGAGGACGAGCGCCAGCTACGTTGGAGTTGGCGCGCTTGCTGGGTTCTGCGGGACATCGAGTCATTGTAGCGGAGAGTGCGCGGCGACATTTATGCCAGCACTCTCGTTATGTAGAGCGCTCCTACCAAGTACCCTCCCCCCGACAGCAGTCCGGTGCTTATATCGAAAAGCTATGTGAAATCATGCAGCATGAGCGCATCGATCTGTTGATCCCGACTTGCGAGGAGATCTTTTACGTATCGCGGGGGCGGGATCAATTGCTTGACTATGGTGAAGTGCTCGTGGAAGGAATCGAGGTACTGCGTTCGCTGCATGACAAATGGCTTTTTGCCGAAATGGCGTGCGAGGTGGGAGGACTGGTCCCACAGACAGTTCGGGTACAATCTTCGGCTCAGTTGCGGGAGGCCATGCTGCAAGCAAGGGGACCTGTGGTGCTGAAGCCCGTCTATTCTCGTTTCGCCGCTCATGTAAAAATCGTCGCAGACCCATCATCAGCGGCAGGGCAGTCCACGCTGCCCGAGCCGACGGTCAGGGAACCATGGCTAGTCCAACAGTTTATAAAAGGGAAACAGGTGTGCAGCTACGCGGTTGCTCGGGATGGACAGCTCACCTTGTACGCCGATTACGAAACAACACATACAGCAGGACAGGGTGCCTCGATTTACTTCGCCTATTCAGATCATCCACAAGTAAGAGATTTTGTTAGTCGTTTCGTGCAACGGCATGCGTTTAGCGGACAAATCGCATTTGATTTCATTGAGAATGAGCAGGGAGAGCTGTACGTGCTCGAGTGCAATCCACGCCTGACAAGCGGTGTGCATTTGTTTGCAGGACAGGAGGAAGCTGCTACTGCCTATTTGTCTGATCGGGGAAAAACCGTTGTTCCTGCTGGAAAACAAGCGAGCATGCTAGGGATGGCGATGCTGACATACGGCCTTCTTGGCATGAAGAATGGAATGAAGGCAAAGCGTTGGGTGAGCGACTTGCTTTCTGCAAGGGATGTTCTGTTTAGATGGGAGGATCCACGGCCTTTTTTTGATCAGTTTTCCATGCTGGCTGATTTGGCTTGGCAGAGTTTTCGAACGGGAAAAAGCATGATCGCTTGCAGTACGAGCGATATCGAATGGAACGGAGAAGAGGCGTAAGGAAGTGAGGAAGAAATGAACAAGCGGGTTCTAGTAACAGGGGCGACGGGGTTTCTCGGACAGAAGCTGGCTACACGACTGCATGAAATGGGCTATGACGTAACAGCGCAAGGACGAGATGAGCGAGTCGGCCGACAATTGCAGGATCGAGGCATTCGATTCCTTCGGGCAGACCTAAGAGACAGAGAAGCCGTGGTGAAGGCTTGCCGCGATCAGGATATCGTGCATCACGCGGCTGCTTTTTCCTCCCCGTGGGGGACGTACCATGACATGTACGAGACGAATGTGACAGGAACCATTCATGTCATCGAGGGTTGCAAGCAGCACGGTATCCGGCGTCTGATCCATGTATCGACGCCGAGTATTTATTTTGCTTTTGAAGACAAGCTGGGAATCCGCGAAGATGAACCGATGCCCGTACGGTTTGCCAATACATACGCACAGACCAAATACCAGGCGGAGCTGGAGGTCGACAAGGCGTATCTTGCAGGGCTTCCGACGATTACGATTCGTCCTCGTGCCTTGTTTGGTCCTGGGGACAATGCAATCCTCCCCAGATTGATCCGCGCCAATGAAAAGAAGTTCGTTCCGCTGATCAATGGAGGCAAGGCGATCATTGATTTGACGTATGTGGAAAATGTCGTGGATGCGCTGATCTTGTGCATGGATTCTCAAGCGCACACATTGGGGCAGGCTTACAACATTACAAATGGGGAGCCAGTGACGATGATCGAGGTGTTGTCAGATGTGTTTCGTCGCTTGGGAGTTCCTCTGAAAACGCGCGAGTTGCCATATTGGAAGGCGTATGCGGCAGCATGGGTGCTTGAGGCACTCTCCAAGACCGTTTTGAGCTATCGCGAGCCGATTTTGACGCGTTACTCGGTCGGTGTGCTCGCCAAATCACAAACCTTGGATATCTCAAAGGCGAAGCGCGATCTGGGCTATGAACCCCGGGTGAGCATTGCCGAGGGCATCGAGACGTTTACAGATTGGTGGAGAACGCATGAAGGACGTTAAACTGACGCTGATGGACACAGGCTACTGCCAGCAGCTCGAGATGTTTTCACGAAAGGGCGGTCGGATGAAAAATATTCCGTTTCACGCCATCGCAGGGCTTATCGAGCATCCCGTCCACGGCTTGCTCCTCTTTGATACGGGCTATTCACAGCGCTTTTTTGAAGCCACGAGCAAGCTTCCTTATTCGCTGTACGGCAAAATAACGCCCGTATTCTCAGAAGCACATGAGAGTATTGCTGAGCAGCTCGCGGCACGCGGAATCAAAACGACAGACATTGCGGGTATTCTCATTTCCCATTTTCATGCCGACCATATCGGCGGTTTGCGTGATTTTCCGCATGCGCGACTATACTGCTTCGAGAGTGCCTACAACCATGTAAAGGGAAAGACGGGTTGGGCCGCGCTGCGGGAGGCGTATTTGCCTGATTTGATGCCGGACGATTTTGAAGAACGGGTGACTTTCATTGATCGAGGAGCGCTGGTGGCATTGCCTGAAGCTTACGCGCCTTACACCGAAGGCTACGATTTGTTCGCCGATCAGAGTCTGTACATCGTCGATCTGAACGGACATGCAATCGGGCAGTTTGGTGTGTTCCTGCGCGATTGGGATCATGGGGATGTATTTTTGTGCGCGGATGCGGCTTGGTCGAGTGAAGCCTACCGCGGCAACCTGTTGCCTCATCTGTTGGCTATGTTGATCATGGCGGATCGACAGGCGTATCGCGAGCATTTGCACAAGCTGCATGTACTATCCCGCCAATGTCCCGACATAAAAATCATGCCGACTCACTGCGGGGAAGTCTGGCAGGCCAGCAGAGGAGCATTCACATGGAGATCATGACGCTCTTGAAGCAGTATGTAAAAACGAAGTGGCTTGCCCGTCGGTTTTCCTCGCGCGAGCAGCTGGTGAAATGGCAAGACGCGCAGGTCAGAGCGATGCTGTCACGCATTTTGCCAACCTCTCCTTTTTACCGAAAGAGATTGGGAATGCCAGAACAATGGAGACAGATGGAGCCGATTGATAAAAAGCGCATGATGGACCATTTTGACGAGCTGAATACGTGCGGGGTCAAGAAAGAAGAAGCATTTGCGATTGCACTGAAAGCAGAAACGACACGCGATTTCACTCCCCAATTAAACGGCGTGACCGTGGGCTTATCTTCTGGGACATCTGGCAATCGCGGGCTTTTTCTCGTGGGACCGCAGGAGCAGGCGAAATGGGCAGGTGTGATTTTGGCGAAAGCACTGCCTGGCCAGCTATGGTCGACACATCGGATTGCTTTTTTCTTGCGAGCGAATAGCAATCTGTATACGGCGGTCAACAGGCGTCGCATTCAATTTTCGTTCTTTGATCTGCAAATACCGCTCGATCAGCATCTTGATCACCTGAATCAGTATCAGCCGACGGTGTTGGTTGCGCCAGCCTCGATGTTGAGAATGCTCGCGACCGCCCAGCGTCAAGGGAAGCTGCGGATATCTCCAATCAAGGTGATCTCGGTGGCTGAAGTGCTGGACCCGTTGGATCAAGCGTACATCGCAGAAGTGTTCGGGCAGATCGTGCATCAAATTTATCAATGCACAGAAGGGCTGCTTGCGGTGAGCTGCTCACACGGGACGTTGCATGTCAATGAAGACCTCGTGGTGGTGGAAAAGGAATATCTCGATGAGCAAAAGGAGCGATTCTTTCCGATCATCACAGACTTTTCCCGGACGACACAGCCGATTATCCGTTATCGATTGAACGACATTTTGACGGAAAAGCGTACGCCTTGTCCATGTGGCTCGGTGTTTATAGCACTGGAATCGATTGAGGGCAGGGCAGATGATCTGTTTGTTTTTCGCCATGAACACGAAGCGCGATGGATATCGGTCTTTCCTGATTTCATCCGTCGGGCTGTCATTACCTCGTCTGATGCGATAGAAGAGTATACGGTACGGCAGCTAAGCTACGAGCAAGTTGAGGTAGCACTGCTCATGAAGGATGGGGAAGGACCGTCGACGCAAGAGCAGGAACGAGTACGCCAAAGTCTTGAGCGAGCCATTGCCGATCAACAAGGAAAAGTGCCTGCGATTGTTTTTGTGCCGTACGGGTTGAATCTGGGTACGAAAAAATTGCGGCGGGTAGAGAGGATGTTTGTTCCAGGTGAGTAGGCCATTGATTGAATGGTATGAAGGGAACTCAGCGGGGCAAATCCCTTGGGAACAGGCGCAGGATGCAGACTACGTCAAAAGCTACTTGCTGCCCATGATGACGGAACAGCCATCCCGCTATGTGCAAAATGTCCAGACACAGATGCATGCACTCCGTGTAGGCGATCGGATCATGCCCGTAACGGTGAACGATACCGAGTACGACAATTCGTATGTCAGTTCGGTGTTTACCCATTACGTGACGTATGCGAAGGAAGAGCTAGGCATGCTCGATTCTGCGGTGTTGAGGTGGGCACTGTCGACCGTACTCACAGGCCTTGGACGCTGGATGAAAAAAAGCCAATGCAACCAAATGGTCATCGTCAACAACTGGCTGCTATCAACGAATCTGTACCATGATGTGCGTGCAGATGAAGTAAAGGACATCACGGAAAGCTGCATTCAAAAGTTCCCTGGTCATATCATCGCGTTTCGATCTGTTTGTCGCAGGCTGTATCCGGATTTCCACAAGGGGCTCATCGAGAAGGGCTATCTCATGGTTCCCAGTCGTTACGTCTACCTTTTTCACCCCGATTGGCCAGCGCAGGGAAAGTGGCGGGTCCGAAATACACTCAATCGCGATCGGAAAATGCTTGCCAAATCCGGCTATCGCATCCTGCGTCATGAGGAACTGGGAGAACAGCATGTCGAGAGAATCGTTGCTTTATATAACGCGCTGTATCTGGATAAATACTCCCAGCATAATCCGCAGTTTTCGATGGAGTTCGTCCGACTGGCGATGCAAAAGAGGACATTGACCCTCATCGGCTTGGAAAAAGACGGACGGCTGGACGGCATTCTTGGCTATTTTGAACGATATGGTGTGATGACGACACCGCTATTCGGGTATGATACGACGCTCCCCAAAGAGACCGGGCTGTATCGGATGCTGTCGTGCCTCTTGGTGCTAGAAGCACAGAGCAAAGGCATCCTGCTCCATCAAAGTGCGGGCGTAGGCGCATTCAAAGCGGACAGGGGAGCGGAGGGAGAACCAGAATTTACAGCGGTGTATGTCAAACATTTGCCGTTTTATCGTCAGGCGGTCTGGAAGGTGCTCGCCGCCTTGCTGAATCAAATCGGGATTAAGATGGTGGAAAAGTACCGGCTGTAAACCATATGCACACTTCGACCCTCATCGAACTAACCGTCAGGTACACTACATGTAAGAAGAAACAAGTAGCTTGCCTGAAACGGGGGGAACAATGCGATGAATCAAATTTTGTTCGGGATACTTGTCGTCTTGACGACATCATTGATGGGCTCGTCTTTTGCGGTAGGAAAGATTGGATTGGCCTATTTTTCACCATTGCTGCTGGTAGGACTGCGTTTTACGCTGGCAGGACTGATCATGGGAGCGTGGGTATGGAAAAAGCCGCTCCCGAAGTCGGCGGGTGACTGGGGGAAGCTGTGTTTGATCGGATTTTTGCAGACGGCTGCTGTCATGGGGTGTATCTTTTTGAGTCTGCGTACGATCACAGCGGGTGAATCCTCGATCCTGACGTTTATGAACCCACTGCTCGTGGTCATATGGGGAACGCTGTTTCTAGGAATATCCTATCGGCTGACGCAATGGATGGGGGTTCTGATTGGACTGGCTGGGGTGTTCATCACGCTTGGCTTCCATCTGCAATGGGAGACGGGAACGCTGTTTGGTATCGGGTCCGCATTTGCGTGGTCAATGGCTACGATTCTCGTTAAAAAGTGGGGAGTCCGCTTCAATGTGTGGGTGATGACAGCCTATCAGATGCTGTTCGGAGGAATTCTTCTCCTCGTGATGGGGTTCACGTTGGAAACGCCGAAGCTCATTGTGACACCGACCGCTGTGTTCGTCGTCCTCTGGCTCGCGATCATGGCTTCCATTGTGCAGTTTGCGACGTGGTTTTACTTGCTGAATCACGGCGATCCGGGCAGGACGAGTGCTTTTTTGTTCCTCGCTCCGTTCTTCGGTGTTTTGTCGGGTTGGGTGTTGCTGGGGGAGGTAGTGCAATGGCATGTGTATGTGGGAGGATTGTTGATTTTCGCAGGGATTTTCCTGGTGAACTGGACGTTTGCCCCACGCAGGCAAGTCAGTGAAAAAGCACAGCTGGCAGAGTAGCTAGCTGTGCTTTTTGCATTCATCTACATGCAGTCCGAACTCGGTCATAAAACCAGAGCTGCCTAACGGCGTTACACGGACTGCCCTCCCTCCTGGCACTCGCTCGATCCAGCCAAGCTCAAAAAATCGGTTGGTGAGTGAGGCTCCTAGGCTACCTGCCAAGTGATGGCGACGCTCGCTCCAGTCCAAACAGGGACGGGCAAAGCGACGTCTGCTCTTTGGTTTGGCCACAAGGTCTACGCCGAGTGATTGCAGCTTGGTTTTCCCAGCTTCACTGAGCACGTAGTCTTGATCGGATGCCTCGATCAACCGCATTTCCAGCATTTTCTGCGTCAGGGCAACGCCCACTTCTCCTGCGAGATGGTCGTAGCAGGTACGAGCATAGCGTATGGCTCGCAATTGGTCAGACTCGCGCAAGGAACGAACCGGCTTAGGTGCTGCGATCGTCATTAACGATTCAAGGGCATGGGCGACATCAGGGCTGGCTAGGCGATAGTAACGATGTCGGCCGTGTGACTCGCTGATCAACAGACCTCCTTCCACCAGCTTTGCCAAATGCGTGCTTGCCGTTTGGGGGGTGACTTTTGCGTTTCGTGCGAGTTCACTGGCGGGGAGTGCCTTGCCGTTCATCAGGCTGATCAGGATGGAGACGCGGGATGGCTCTCCTATGAGGGACGCGACCTCTATAATATTCGGGCTGGTACTCATCAGACAGCGGACCTCCTCCAGCATTTTGTACCTTCTATTAATGACTCTAGCAGAATCTTACAGCTAAAAAAACTAGAGATGTTCCCAATAAGGAGTTGTAAAATATATCCAAACATGAAAGAGGGGAGATCCATATGGAAACCAAGCAATGGCGAGTAGGAATTTTTTTGTTTGACGATGTGGAGGTGTTGGATTTTGCAGGTCCGTTTGAAGTATTCTCGGTAACATCTATGGAAAATGACCAATATGCCTGCTTTTGATATTCTCATCATTCCAGGTGGGATAGGTGCGAGGGAACGAGAAGTCCATAATGAGCAGGTGATCCAATGGATTCGTGAGCAAATGCAGCAGGTGGAGCTGATGGCCTCTGTCTGCACAGGAGTCTTTTTACTTGCAAAAGCAGGCTTATTAACAGGCAAAAGGGCAACGACTCATTAGACCAGTCTCGAGCGAATGGAAAAGGAATTTCCAGAAGTCGTTGTGCAAAAAGGAGTAAAATTCGTGGATGAAGGAAATATCGTGACATCTGCTGGAATCTCAGCGGGTATCAATATGTCCTTTCACATCATCAAAAGATTTGTAGGTGCGGAAGTAGCAGAACAAACTGCCAAGATAATGGAATATGATATTGTCCTCTAAAAGGAAGCGGCAGTCCATCTCTTTGGATACAAGACAAAAGGATGGACTACCGCTGTTTAACAGCTACACTATTTATTTCGCAGGAATGCTGTCACCTTGACGCGGATTCAATCCGTTCTCCCACTGCACGCGAATGGATTTGCTATGGAACAAATCCTTGCCGTCAGAGACCTGATAATGCAGATGAGGCTCGCTGGAATTGCCAGAGTTGCCGCATAGCCCAAGCAAATCCCCTTTCTCCACACGATCGCCAACCTTTACCTTGGCGGAGCCTTCCTTCAGATGGGCGAAGTAGCTGTATTCTCCGTTACCATGATCGAGAATGACGACGTTGCCAGCGGGCTGCTGTGCGTTCATTGCTCCGACAGGGACATTATCCTTGATATCATGGACGACATGCACGACGGTTCCAGCCTGGGGGGCGTGTATTTCTTGCCCGAATGCGAAGTAGCTTTCGTTTTTCGCAGGATCGCCCTTGTAGGATAGTCCGTCTTTGACCTGAATCAGATCGTATGCATAGCGTTGGCTCTCTACCTCGTAGTGATAATTCGAAAGGACATTCTGACCTCCCCAGAACACATACCACTCACCTGTAAACGGTGCGCTGTACGCCAGCTTTGTCAAAGCATTGTCGGTGTCAGGGTAGCTTTGCAGCGGCTTTAATAAAACGCCCGTGATGATCCCTTTTTCATCCATCGAAAGGACAAGGCCCCGTTTGGCGTCCTGATCCACCCAGGTGCCATAATAGCTGCCGTTTACGGACGTGTGGGAATGGTGATTCCACGACTTCAACCCCGCGCTAAAAGCAGTATACCCTTCTACAAACTGCGCTTTTGAAACCTGCTGTTTGAATGACGGGCTTGTTTGCTCATAGACCTCCTCTATTTTTCCGTGAAGGAGAGCTTGCACAATAGATTCCGCTTGAACCGTCATCGTCTTTCCACCTTCTTCTTTCTTTGTAGGGGATTCAGTAGTAGAGGGGATTGCGGTTGCTTCTGATTGCGCAGCACATCCTGTCAAAAGAATCGCTCCTACACCGAGTGAAATCCAAACTTTTTTCATGTCGCCACTCCTATCCTGTTCTTCGCGCTAGTTTCATTATAGAAAGCCACTCTTATCAGATATGAAACGCTGGCTTACAGGATACTTAAATCTGTCGCGGCAAAATTATGATTCCGTTAAGGCTGTTGCGGTCACCGTGCCGACACTACGCATGATAAAATGGAGGATAACGCAAAAGCGCAAAAGGAGCGAAGTGATCGTGAAAGATGCAGCTATCCTTCTCGTGGACGATGAGCAAGCTATTCTTCAATTGCTTGAGACCGTACTGCACAAAGAAGGATTCCACTCGATCGACAAGGTGAAAACATCGGAGGAGGCGCTCTGTGCATGCGAACGCAAAAGCTATGACCTGATCGTCCTGGACGTAACGCTGCCAAACATGAGCGGCACAGAAGCTTGTCCATTCATCCGCCGTCTGACGGATGCGCCGATTTTATTCTTGAGTGCGAGAGATACCGATTTTGACAAGCTAACCGGATTTGCCGTTGGCGGGGATGATTACGTGACGAAGCCGTTTAACCCGATGGAAATCGTCGCGCGCATCAAGGCGTTGCTCCGTCGTACGCGTAAACCGGACTCGGTTGTCCCGATTGCACCCGTTCAAGGGGTCTATGATTTTGGACGTTTTCAAGTCTATGAAGCTGCAGGGGAGCTCTATGTGGAGGGAAAAGCCGTTCCTTGTCCGTCCCTTGTTTTTCAACTCTTGCTATTTTTGTGCAAAAATCCGAATCGAATATTTTCGAAAAGCGAGCTGTACGAACGAGTATGGGGTGTGAATAGCTTACGTGACGACAACACTATCATGGTACATATCCACCGGATTCGGGAGCGCATCGAGCCTGATCCAGCGCAGCCAGAGTTCTTGGTGAACGTCAGGGGACTCGGGTACAAATTGGTGAAAAAGGGCCTTCCTTATGAATATTAAGAGCAGAATCGCCCTCCATCTGGTTATGTGGTTGGTGCTGGTTGGCCTCATTCTCTTTGTGCTAGCCGGGTTTACGTTATATTGGACACTTGAAGAAATGTCAAAAGTGCAGTCCTCACGTCAATTTGAGAGTGTCGGCTTGCAGCGGCTGATCCAGACCATAGAAGTAGAGGGAGAGGATGTCCGCTTTGACCCGGAGCTGCTGGAGGAGGTGCGAGATAGCGGTGGGTGGCTTCAGCGGATTGATGAAAAGGGCTATGTCACCGACTCTTTCTTTACCCCGCCTGACGTACCCAGCTACTACGGTCCTGGCCAATTAACGGCTTATTGGCTCCGTAAAAGCCCGTTTCCCTATCAGCTATCGTTATGGATACAGGAAAAAGATGGCGTGGTACACACCTTGTTGTATGGCATGACGAACCGCGATCACGATTTCTTGCAACAGGTGATTAAGGAGGCTGATCATAAAAATAGCGAGATCATGCTTCCGCCAAGTATCCAAAATCAATTGAAGAGTAAAGCGGGTTGGGTGCAGCTCCTGGACCCGAAAGGAGCAGAGCTGGCTTCCTTTAATAAGCCTGCAAAAGCGATCAAGGATTTCACCGTGGAAGAACTGGCGCTGCGCTCGGTATACCCGGATCGCTACGGAGCAACAATCGTATCGCATTATGATCAAAAAAGCGGCCAAACATGGGTACTCAGTTATCCGTTGCCAGGAACGACTCCTGGGGAAGAGCCGCTTTTGACACCGGAAAGTAAGGCCCTTTTTATCGGGATGGGCATGTTGCTCTTGTCGGCGATGCTCGTCTTCGGGATTGTGTCCTACTTGTTCGGACAGCGATTTGGTGCACCGATTGTTCACGTATTAAGGTGGCTGACCTTTTTGCGTGGAGGAAAGTACGAGGAGCCTGCCAATGCGGAAGGTGTTCCGCTCAGCCAAGACAAGCGAGGGAAGAGAAAGCGAAAATACCGTATCTACCAAGATGTAATCGATTCGATGGACTCCTTGTCGCAAACGCTTTACCGCAACGAAAAGCTTCGCCAAGAAACGGAGCAATTGAGAAATGAGTGGATCGCAGGCGTTTCCCATGATCTGAAAACGCCGCTTTCCTCTGTCAAAGGGTACGCGCATCTGTTAGGAAATGCCGAGTATACGTGGACGACAGAAGAAGTACATGCTTTCGCCAACATTATTTTGGACAAGTCAGCGTATATGGAAGACTTGATTAACGATTTGGCGCTGACGTATCGATTGCGGAACGGACAAGGTGCCCCTACAGTCGAGCTCGTTGACTTGAATGTTTGCACAGCTAATGCCATTACGGAAGCAGCAAAACATCCATTGTACCCGGAAGGCTGCATCCGGTTTACCCCCTCTGTCGAACCTGTTTACATGCTCGTCTACAAGCCTTGGTTTCAGCGTATCGTGGATAATCTGGTTGCCAATGCCTTGATTCATAACGAGAGCGGTACGATTGTGTCCATCAGCGTACAGGCACTCGAGCCAGCTACAGCTTTGCTCATTTTTAGCGACAATGGTAGCGGGATGGATGAAGAAACAGCAGATCGGCTTTTCGAGAGGTATTATCGTGGCACAGACACCGAGTCTCGGACGGAAGGCTCTGGACTTGGGATGGTCATTACAAAAGCATTGGTGGAAGCGTTTGGTGGTTCAATCGAAGTGAAAACAGCTGTCGGGCAGGGGACGACGATTTCGATTACGTGGGAAGCAGAGCAACCGCCTCGAGTTTAAATAGGCTGATAGGGAGAGGAAAAGGCTGCGTTTGCGAGGTCAAAGGTGACTAGCAAACGCAGCCTTTTTTCGTTTGAGTGTTTATGGTTACACCTTAAACTGTTGAATCGATTCATGCAGCTCGTCCGCCATTTTTGACAAGGAAGCAGCAGAGGACGAAATTTCCTCCATAGAGGCTAATTGCTGTTCAGCGGCAGCGGAAATGTTCTGTGTTCCGAAAGCCGTTGTCTCCGCAGTCGTGGCAATCGCTTCAATGGAATGGACGGCTTGTTCTGCTCCGGTTGTCATGTGATGAGTAGCAGTGGTAACTTGCTGAATCTGACGTGCTACTTCTGTCGTTCCAGACAAAATTTCCTGGAAGGCCTTGCTGGCTTCATGTACGACTTCGATTCCAGCCGAAACCTCAGAAGTCGTCGTCTGCATTACGTATACGGCTTTGTTTGTATCGACCTGAATCGCGCTAATGAGGTCTTTAATCTGCTGGGTAGATTTTGCTGATTGCTCAGCCAAGATACGTACTTCATTGGCGACGACAGCAAATCCACGTCCATGCTCTCCAGCACGGGCCGCTTCGATTGCAGCATTTAGCGCCAACAGGTTCGTTTGTTCGGCAATCGAGGTGATGACCTCGACAATATTGCTGATCTCCGAAGAGCGGTGACCAAGCATTTTGATTGATTCTGCCAGCTCTTGGACAGTTGTGTTGATGGAATTCATTTGAGCGATGGCACCGACAATTGCTTCATTGCCGTTTGAGACCAGCATGTTCGTTGTATCGACTGTCAAAGAGACTTGTTCGGAACTGGACGCAATTTGTTGCAAACTCGAGGACATGTCGTTGATCGTCTTGACCGTTCCATCGATCGTTTTGGACTGATCTTCTGCTCCAACGGCGATCTCTTGCATCGTGACGGCAATTTGCTCGGTTGCCTTACTCGTCTGTTCTGCACTCGCCGTCAACTCCTCAGAGGTAGAAGCGACATGCAGAGAGCTGGTGCGGACACGAGAGATGAGCTCGCGCAAATTCTCTGTCATATGGGTCACGTCATGGACCAATTGTCCGATTTCATCACGGTTTTTTACGACGATGTCTTTCCCGGACAGATCACCACCGGCAATTTCTTTCACGCGCTCGGCAACCAGGGCAATAGGTCTGGAAATGAACCCGGAGGCATACCACGAGACGACGAATCCGACGATCAAGGAGATTCCCAGCACGATCATTAAATCAGACAGTACACTTTCAGCAGCGGCATTGAAGTCTTCCATGTAGCTGCTTGCGCTAACGATCCATCCCCAGTGAGGGTCTAGCTTGGAATAGGCGATTTTCGGATAGAGAACATCTGGCTCCGCTGGCTTCGACCACTGATAGTATGTAAAGCCGCCACCTTCCTGACCGCGCTTAATCATTTCTTGGGTAAAAAAGATACCGTCAGGATCTTTTGCATCCCACTGATTCTTCCCCTCAATGGTAGGAGAGGCGAGCATGACACCTTTCTCATCCAGAACGAACATGTATCCACTGGCACCGGAATCGACATTTTTGTTAATCGAGCGGGTTCCATCCGACTGCTTGGGGCCGAGGATGTGAAGTTTTACTTGCTCTTGTGCATCTTCTTTGCTGATTTTTCCAGCTTCGACCTGTTTCTGGAGAACATCAATCATTTCAATCGTCAAGTTCACGTTGTTTTTTAAGATGCGGCTGCCCAAGTCGTCCAAGCTGTAGCTCGCAGAATAATAGCCCTGAATTCCGATGTTAAGGCAAGGAAGCGCCAATAGCAGGAGACATAGCAGGACGAGCTTGGTTCGAAGAGATCTTGAACGGGAGAACTTGGCTGTTTTCATAAAGAACACCTCGTTGATCCATAGTATTTTATCTAAAAAAGAAAACACCAAGATGATTGCCCCTAGATTACGTCAATTATCGACAATATGGAAACGTATTTATAGAGGATTTTCAGTAAATCAACAAAAAATATTAGATTAGGAAACAATGCTTCTTAACATGAGCAGATTCGAAAACAGTACAGACAAGCAGGAAATGGTATGATTAGGAAGATAGAACGTTTACGGATGGAGGCTATCTCATGAAATTCATCGATAATCAAGGGATTACAGATCCCCGCATCAATTTGGCGATTGAGGAGTACGCCCTGAAGCATTTGCCCAATAGTGACGACTACTTGCTGTTTTATATCAATGAACCTTCTATTATTATCGGAAAAAACCAAAACACTATTGAGGAGATTAATGCAACTTATGTAGAGGAAAATCATATTCATGTCGTTCGGAGACTGTCTGGAGGCGGCGCTGTTTATCACGATCTGGGCAATCTCAACTTCAGCTTTATTACGAATGATGACGGTGAGTCCTTCCACAATTTCCGCAAATTCACGGCGCCTGTGGTACAAGCCTTGAAAACATTAGGGGTAGAAGCAGAGCTGACAGGACGAAATGACATACAGGTCGGGGAACGGAAAATTTCTGGCAACGCGCAGTATTCGACCAAAGGACGCATGTTCAGCCACGGCACGCTCCTTTTTGATTCGGAGATGGAAAATGTCGTATCTGCGCTGAAGGTAAACGCAGAGAAGATCCAGTCCAAAGGGATCAAATCGATTCGCAGCCGTGTCGCCAACATCTCGGAGTTTTTGGAGACGAAGATGACTATTGAAGAGTTCCGTCTGGCGATTCTCCGTTCGATTTTTGGAGAAGGGGAGATCGAAGAATACAAGCTGAGTGAAAAGGATTGGGAGAACATTCACGAGCTTTCCCGTTCCCGTTACCAGACTTGGGAGTGGAACTACGGCAAGTCACCGAAAAGCAATTACCGTCAATCGAAACGTTTCGATATCGGCACCGTGGAGATCCAGCTTGATATTGAAAAAGGCAAAATGAAAGAAGTAAAGATATACGGAGATTTCTTCGGTGTACGTGATGTAGCGGAGCTTGAAGCGGTGTTGCGAGATACGCCGTACGATCGCTCGTCCATCAGTGAGCGACTCGCCGACATCAATCTTCAGGAGTTTTTCGGAAAGCTGGATCAAGCATCTTTTGTCGATCTGTTACTCGTCTAAAAAAGAACGTCAAAAAACCTAACTTTTGTTAGGTTTTTTTCATTTCCTCCTCTGATAGCATTAGTTTGCATGATTTTGTCATACAAAAGAAAAAGAGGGGGTATTTACATATGGGCAAACAGCAGCCAAAAGCTAAAACAATCCTAACAGCGGTTGTATCCACGGGTTTTTTGCTTTCTTTTGTCGGCAATGCCTATGCAGCGGTTTCCTATCCGATTAAAGAAATCCAGACAATCGGGACAGCCAGCGCATCAGTAACACAAGAGCAAATGGATGAGGAAGTCCGAGAGGTTTCAGAGGAAGCAGTAGAAGAAGATAACCAGTCAAAGGAGTCCTTGCTAGAGTCAGAGGGGCACACAGCGACGAATGGATTTATTGCCTATCGATTGGAGAATGCTCCAGACAAGGCACCTGCTGCAAAGAATTTCCGTTTGACGGCCGCCATAGATGATCGAAATCCTACACGGATCAAAATCAAAAACTTTATTTGGCTAGAGAAAGAGCAGCTTGTATTGCTCAGTTTTTCACCGATTCGTGCCGCGAAAAAAGAACAGACGGTTTCCCTGCGCTTGCAGTATGACGGTGAAGAAGAGGAATTTGAACCATTCGTCATTGCCGAAAGAGGGACAAAAGCAGAGCGGATCGAGCTGGTAACGGTCGCAGAGGATGCCCAGCTATCTACCAAAGATCATACAGATAAATCGTTGATGCTAATCGCCGTTGCATTCGATGAAAATGATCGCATCGTTACTGGACGGGAGCTGCTGTGGAGCTCTAGCAATAGACGAATTGCCTTCGTCAACATCGAGGGCAAGGTAACAGCCAAAAACGAAGGATTGGTAGAAATTACGGCAAAAATGGACGATGCAGAAGCCGTCTTTGAGATCGCCGTAGATGGAGCCGAGTTGCCTGATTTGCCCGCGCTTTCCGTCAGCGAGACGGTGATAGAAGAGGCAGGAGCAAATGATGGCAGCATCACGGCAAAACAAACGCTCAAGCTGTCTAATGGCAAGTTCCTTGGTGAACTTTCTGCCGATGATATCGAAATACATAATCTGCCTGACGGACTGGATATTGAGGTCAAACAAGAGAGCGACGACGAGCTCACGATTTGGTTTACGGGACAAGCCAGAAAGCATACAGTCGCGGACACTGTGAAAGAGGTCAGCTTCACGATCGACAAGCGAAACATCAAGCGCGCACAGAAAGATGTCACAAGTGACAGTTTTTCCATCCATTTCAGAGACCCCGTCATTGTGATTCCATCCCCAAGCGATCCTCCACCGATCCCGGCTCTGCTAAAAGCGAAGAGAGCTGTCGAAGAGCTGTTTACGGATGGGAAGAAAGAGGAGCTGCGGGAAGGAACGACCCAGAAACAGATCGATGATGCCAAGAAGCTGGTCGAAGGTCTGGATAATAGCGTGCAGGAAAAGCCTGGTCTGCTTGCCGATATCGAGAAGGCACAGGACCAATATGACGACTTGCTGCTAGTTGAAGCCAAAAAAGCCGTTCGCGACCTGTTCACCGATGAAAACCATACTGCGCTAAAACCGGAAGTGACACAAAGCACAATCGATGCAGCGAAGGAAAAAGTTGATAAGCTAAAGGATGGTTCGGAGGCAAAGGTATTGCTGTTGGCAGACATCCAAAAAGCACAGGAGCTATTTGATCTAGGGAATAATCTCCCGGAGGAAGTGAAGCGAGCAGTTGAGGGACTTTTTACAACGAATGATATGATCGAACTAAGGCCCAAGGTCACGCAGGAAATGATCGATGCAGCCTATTCCAAGGTCGAGCTTCTGCGTGAAGGTCCAGAAAAAACACACTGGATGTCGTATGTAGAAAAAGCACAAATGTTGTTCAACAATCCACGTGTAGATCGTTTGCCAGATGCAAAGATCGAGCTGCCAATTGCTCCGACCCAGAACCGTCAAGTTACGATTGGCGACAAATGGGAGCCGGCAATGGACAAAAGGGCATTGAGCGAATATCTGGAGGTATCTGTAAAAAACCAGCCTCTCTCGTACAACTATGACAAGCAGTTGGATCGTTTTGTAATCAACGAAAAGGAGTACATCACCGTCGAAGTCGACGAGTCTTTACTGGAAATGACCCATGGAGACTATGGAGTGACGTTTAAGGCCAAACCAGCGGTTACAGAAGATGACAACTCTTATGCAGTGTTCAAGCTGTATCGCGGCCAAGATTTGCTGGATACAGAAGAGATCGGTGTCGGGTTTGATGCTACAAACCCACAATTGTCCCCAGACGTTACTGAAGAGGGAGGAAACTATACATTGTCGGCGTCAGAGCCACTTCGCAATGACCCAAATCCCAATTTGCGGTTGTTATTCTCACCTTCAGGGAATTTTGACGACAAGAGAGAAGTGACGGGGTATGCCAAATTCCAGGTGTCAGGAAGCACTATTCGCGTAACGTTCAATGATACGTTCTACAACACGTTCGGGTCCCTCATCACGGAACAGAGCAAGGTTTCCTTTGAACCAGGCTTTATAAGGGATAAGGCCGGGAACATTATACAAGGTACAGCAACAGCACCAGTAAAACCCAAGCAATGAGAAAGCCAAAGTCCATCGAGGAGGTACGAACATTGCAACTAGAGGAACTGACTGCTAGCACTGCACGGGCGTATAAATCGTTGGTGCACCCCAAGCACATGGAGTGGCTGGACCAGATCAACGGCTCATCTGTTTGGGGATTTGGGGCTTCTAACAACAATCAGCCTGCGGGCATCGTGTTGGGGCGATCCGCTGTAAACGAAGGACAGGCCAAGATCATCGAGCTTGTGGTAGCAGAGGGGCATCAACGGCGGGGAATAGGCATGAAGTTGCTGTGGCACGCTGAGCAAAAAATGAGAGAACAAGGCATCAGCGATGGACAGTTTGCAGGCTTCATCAAAGCGCAAGATTTTCCATGGCTCTCCAAAATTGCGATCAGGGAAGACTGGCAGTTGCCGAAGGTGAAAACCTATTTGTACACACTCGGCTCGATGCGGTTGGGTGAATGCCAGTGGGTGCAGAGGCTGGCTCTCCCCGAAGGTTTTACCCTTTTTCCCTGGAAAGACCTGAAGCCAGCAGAGCGACTGGAAATTGAGCAAGGGGGAGGCCAATGGTACCCGTCACTGTTGTCTCCGTTTTTTGAAGAAGGAAAATTCGATCCCGAATACAGTACAGGCTTGCGCTATCAAGGGAAAGTCATTGGCTGGGTGATCGTACAGCGAATGGCCGGTAATCTGCTTTTGTACAAAACGATGTTTGTCCAGGAGAAGTATCAGAAGCAGGCAAGAGGAATTACGCTTTTGATGAAAACCATTGAACAAGCGCAGCCGACGTTTCCCTTTGGCATGTGTTTTGTCGAGCATGACAACGAGCCTATGCTGCGGTTTATGGAAAGAAGGCTGGGTCCGACGATTTTGCAACGGAAGCTCTGGATTGAAACGACGAAGGTACTAGTCGGACAATATTCGGATCACTTCTGTTAAAATTGTATGCTTGTCACGCAAGGGGAGCGGCGACTATCGATATAAAAAAGGATAGAGATTCAGGGCTTCCTGAATTTCTATCCTTACTTTTTTAGACTACATGGACGGAACTTTTCTTCCACTTGGCTGTTGCTTGGCGATTGAACGGTATGGCAGTTGCTTTCTTTGGAAGTGGTTGTTCCCGATCAGGGCCAGGATCACGAGCAAGGTGCCGCACAATTCGTAACGGCTGATCTCATAACCTTGAAACGCCATCATAGCAAAGGTCGTGATCGGAACCAGGTTGATAAACAAAATGCCGTTGAGCGGAGTGAGCAGCTTGATGCCTGCATTCCAGCTTAAAAGAGCTACAAAGCCGGGTAAAAGAACCATGAATGCCATTTCGTATTTGATAGACATCACCGTTTCGACGGTAGGAACCGGAAGCCATTGAAAGAGTGAGGAAGTCGTGACAATCACGAAATTCACTCCTGTTCCCAAGAGACACGTCAACGTGGAGTAGCGAAGTGTAGACCACGTGTTAAAACGCCCGCCGCCGATCGAGTAGACAACCCAACCCACAACGCCGATGAAAATGAAGAACAACGGGATCAAATGCTCACTTGCTGTAGTAAAGAAGGTAAGATTGCCATTGGTAATTACAAGGACAGCGCCGACCAAAGCAACCAGAATCGTCGCCAAGGTATAGTACGGCGGCAGCTTTCTAGTGGTAATGGACAAAAGTACAATCGAGATCATCGGCATGAGCACTTCCATAATGGATGCGGCAATCGTGCCCGGCTCTCCCATCAAATCCTGCCCGAGAAATACTCCCATATTGTAGACGGTAAACGCCATTGTTCCAAAAAACAGCAGAGACTTCCCGCGGCCCTCAAAACGAAAAGCAGACAAGCCTTCTTTTGCCCAGAGCAAACCGCACAAAATGACTGTTACGAAAAAATAGCGAAGAAATGAGAAGTAAAATGGATCGATCTCTTGCAGTGCGATGTGCGCAACCGGAAACATCGCCCCCCATGACATACTGGCGACCATGCAGAAAATAGACCCCAAAAGTAGTTGCTTGTTCATTATGCGATTTCTCCCTTTTTTTGAACTTCCTCTTAGATGTTGACTTACCACATCATACTGGATGGAAATATGTTAGTATAATGATTGATAATAACTTTATGTATCATTTTCAGTGATAGATGAAAAGAGGGAGAGAAACGTGGAGATCAATGATTTGAAAATATTCCAGATGGTCGCCACATTGGGCAGCGTGAGCAAGACCGCAGCTGAGCTGAGCTACGTTCAGTCGAATGTGACAGCACGGATCAAGCTGCTCGAAAAAGAGCTGGGGACACCTTTGTTTTATCGCAACAAGCGAGGCATGACCTTAAATACAGAAGGGAAGCGCCTGCTCGAATATTCGCGGGAGATCATTGCCAAATTCGAAGAAATGCAAAAGTACTTCCATCGAGCTTCCGAGCCGTCTGGAGTGCTGGAGGTGGGGATGGTCGAGACAATCAATGCCCTTCCGAGGTTGCTATCCTCGTATTGCAGCCAGTATCCGCATGTGGATATTTCCTTGAAGGCAGGCGTAACAGAGCAATTGCTGCAGAAGGTATTGGATCTCGCGTTGGATGGAGCGTTCGTGAGTGGGCCGATCAACCATCCTTTGATCGAGCAGGAGCAAGTGTTTCAAGAGGAGCTGGTGTTAGTAACGAAAAACAGTTCCTTCACTGCCAGTGATATCACAGGAAAAGCTCTTTTGCTCTACAAAAAGGGGTGCGGGTATCGAGAACGGTTAGAGACCTGGATGAAGGTTGAGGGCTTGATTCCCAAAAAAGTGATGGAGTTCGGTACGTTTGAGACCATTATCGGGGGCGTAGCAGCGGGGATCGGCATCACCATTTTGCCGAAGTCGGCCGTACATCACTTGGTCAAGAGCGGAACGGTTCATATTCATCGCATCCCGGAGCCTTATCATGAGGTGACAACCGTTTTTATTCGTCGAAAAGATTCCTTTGTAACGAACACGATGCAAGCGTTTCTAAACGAAATCCGTTTGCAGAAAACGAAAGCGTAACTCCTGCAATTTACTTCTTCCATCGTTCAGAAAAATATGGTAAATTTTATTTCAGAACAAATGTTCTGTATTTTGCTGTGCAGAAGAGGGAGGGAGCAGTTCGATTGATGGACAGGTATACTGAAATTGACGAAGTGATCGCTTATATACATCGGCATTTAGACGAGCCGTTGCCACTTTCCCGGTTGGCGAATCATGTTGCGTATAGTCAGTATCATTTTGCGCGGATTTTTAAAGAAAGAATCGGTCTCCCACCTCTTTATTACGTATCGACCATGCGACTCCAACGGGCAAAAGATTTACTGCTGCGCACGAACATGAGTGTCCGCGACATTGGTCTGGAAATTGGCCAGCAGAGTCTAGGTACGTTCTCTACCCGTTTTACGGAGCGTGTCGGAGTTTCGCCTAGCGAATTTCGGGAAACGGCCCAGTTAGCGGAAGACCGCCTCCGTTCCTTGCAGCAGTTGACAGAGTGGACTCGGTTACATCCGGCCCCCGAGCGACCGATGACCATTGCAGGGACAATCGAGTCCACAGAGCCTTTTCAAGGCGTCATTTTGATTGGATTGTTTGCCAAGCCGATTCCGGAAGGTCTTCCTTTATACGGAACATTGCTGCCCTCGCTAGGCAATTTTTGTTTTACCAATGTCAGGCCAGGCACATATTACTTGATGGCGACGTCTGTTGCCTGGGGCATGCAGGCGATGGATTTTCTCTTGCCTTACGAGACCTTGCGCACACGTTCCAAGAAACCGATCATTGTCACACCAACTACGATCGTCCCTCATCAGCAAGTTACTCTTCATGTGCCTCATCCGGACGACCCTCCCATCTTGATCTCTCTTTCTTTGCTCATGAACAGATTCATTCAGCGGCTTCCTCAATAAGAACAAGAATCCTTTGGACTGCCTTTTCAGCGTGGTTTGGTTAGAATAGAGCTTCTTGGGAAAGCCTACTATCACAATAGTCGAACTTTTTTCCGCGAGCAGGATATTGGACGGAAAAGCGAAATGATAACTAGGCGTGAATACCATGCGCAAAAGAAAGGAAAGCAGGGAACGAGAATGTCAAAGCCTTACAAAAAAATTTTTTGGGCAGCCGGTTTTGGCTGGATGTTCGATGCCATGGATGTTGCACTTTTATCTTTTATTATGGTGGCATTACGACAAGAATGGGGTTTGACGGGGGAAGAGGCCGGGTTGCTCGGGACGGGCAATCTCGTCGGCATGGCGATTGGGGCGATTGCAGGTGGTTATTTGGCTGACCGGATTGGCCGCAAACCAGTGTTTTTGCTGACTTTGATCTTGTTTGGCTTGGCGAGCTTTGCGAGCGCTTTCGCAACTGGTTTTGCGACCATGCTGCTGTTCCGCTTCCTGATGGGACTCGGTTTGGGTGCCGAGCTGCCGGTAGCCTCGACGCTGGTAAACGAATTTGCGCCACCGGAGAAGCGAGGAAGTACGGTTGTGCTGCTGGAGAGCTTTTGGGCGGTCGGTTGGATCGCGGCAGCCGTCATATCGTATTTCATCATTCCGGACTACGGCTGGCGCGTGGCTGTCATGATCGGGGCGTTGCCCGTCGTGTACGCCTGGTTCGCGCGGAGGAGCATTCCTGAATCTCCGCAGTTTCAAAAGCAGGAGGAAAAGATTCCGGTTGGAAAGCTGTTAACGTCCCATCGCACAGAGACGATTACGCTGTGGGTCGTCTGGTTTGCGATTGCTTTCTCGTACTACGGCATGTTTTTATGGATGCCATCTGTTTTGGTTGACAAAGGCTTTACGATGATCAAAAGCTTCCAGTACGTATTGATCATGACGTTGGCCCAACTGCCAGGCTATTTCGCGGCAGCCTACTTCGTGGAAAAATGGGGACGGAAATGGACGCTGGCGACCTTCTTGTTCATGACCGGAGTGATGGCCTTCGCTTTTGGACAAAGCAGTGGCACCATGGAGCTGTTGGTGACAGGAGCCTTCTTGTCCTTCTTTAATCTGGGGGCTTGGGGTGCTTTGTACGCATACACGCCGGAAAATTATCCGACACCGCTGCGCGCTACGGGTTCTGGTATGGCATCCGGTGTCGGAAGAATCGGCAGTATTATCGCGCCGTATCTCGTCGGTTACTACTCGTCACATCATTACAGCTACACGTTCATTTTTAGTGTATTTACCGCGGTGCTGATCGTGGGAGCAATCGTACTGCTCATGTACGGACGAGAAACAAAAGTCCTTGCTAATTCTGGTCCTCGTACTGGCCAAGTATAGCATGCGCCTGCGCTATGACCTCATGTTTCAGCTCTTGTGGCTCCAGCACTTGAATGTGCGGGCCGAAGCTGAGCACTAGCGAGCATGCTGACGCAAGTGTGTGAAATTCAACCTCTGCTTCCATCCAGTCGTCTGTTGAGGCTTGGGTGGAAGCTATTTTTATATAACGCTCCTGTTTTACGGCAGGCAACGTCCCTTTTTTGACGAGTAACCGCGCAGGATAACGCGGGAGGCTGGACTTGAAGTCCAAGGTAGATTGTTCCCAATAGGAAGCGAGGTCGAACTCACTTGGGCGGATGAAGCCATCATCTAACAGATGTGCATCCAACAGTCGTGAAATCCGGTACGTCCGCATGTCCTCGTCCACTTGCGCGACCAAATACCAAATGCTGCGCTTGGCGACGAGTCCGAGCGGGCAGACAATTCGCTCTACGGCCACATCCTCGCGCATGTAACGAATGAACAGCTTGCGGGAAAGCCATACGGCATCTTGAACCACTGACAAGAAAGGAAACGTCTCCGTCGATTCGTGCCAGCCAGCCCCATCGATATGCAGGAGCTGGCGCACGTGGATGGCATCCTGCTGAACAGGTTTTGGCAGTGCGGACAGCAGCTTGAGAAATGCAGCTTCATAGTTTTCATGCAGCCCGAGATCATTCAACAAGGCAGCGGGGGACGCTACAAGCAGTGATTGCAGCTCATCTATTTTCATTCCGGTCAAATTACTGCGATACCCTTCTGCCAAAGCCCAGCCCCCATCTGCACCGCGAAGCGCATAGACGGGAACACCTGACGCACTCAAAGCTTCCATATCACGGTGAACAGTTCGCTCGGACACCTCCAGCCTTTCTGCTAATTGCTTGGATGTCATGCGACCGTGGTTTTGCAAGAGTAACAGGATCGTAAGGAGTCGATCTGCCCGCATAAAATTCCCTCCTAGAGTAAGAACAACATTACTTTGATTGTATCGTAACGAATATGACAGCGGTTGTCATATTTACTTCGTTATTCTTGATGCATGAATCGATGAGGAGGCATGACGAATGAAACCATTACAAGGCAAAGTTGCGGTGGTAGCAGGCGGCACAAGAGGAGCAGGACGGGGGATTGCGGTCAGTCTGGGAGAAGCAGGGGCGACGGTATATGTGACGGGACGCACGGTGCGTGGTCAACACTCTGATATGGCACGACAGGAGACGATTGAAGAGACAGCAGAACTCGTGACGGCAAGCGGCGGAAACGGGATCGCTGTTCGAGTCGACCATACGCAGGAAGATGAGGTAAAAACGTTCTTTGAGCGTGTAAAAGCGGAGCAAAATGGTCAACTCGATCTTTTGGTCAATGACATCTGGGGTGGAGATCCGTTGACTCACTGGGGGACGCCGTTTTGGGAGCAGCCATTGGCAGACGGCCTATTGATGCAAGAGCGCGCCATTCGTACCCATATGATCACCAGTCACTATGCGGTTCCACTCATGGTGGCGCAGAAAAAAGGGTTGATCGTCGAAATAACCGACGGAATCGACTATCGGTACCGCGGCAATCTGTACTACAGCTTGGCAAAAATCTCGACAATTCATTTAGCGGTGTCGATGGCAGAGGACCTGCGCCCACACGGGGTTACCGCGTTGGCTTTAACACCAGGCTTCCTGCGCTCAGAAGCGATGCTCGATCATTTTGGCGTGACAGAAGAGACGTGGAGAGAGGCAACGAAGCAAGATAAGCACTTCCTCATGTCGGAAACACCCGCGTATATCGGTCGAGCGGTGGTTGCGCTGGCATCGGACCCGGCTGTCGCAGAAAAAACAGGGAAAACGCTCAGTACATGGGGCTTGTCGGACGAGTACCCCTTCACGGATCGAGACGGCAGTCGCCCGCATTGGGGAAATTACGCCGAGGAACAAGGGTTTTACCGCTAGTTTCAGGGAACATACCAAACGGCTCCTCAGATTCATTCGAGGAGCCGTTTCTTAAATTGCATCCAGTACATCCTCTTCCGTAATAGAGGGAATCTTGTCTGACACAAACACGTTCTTATACGCGGTGTCGCTGTCCCCACCTGTCGCCTTAAATAACTGGTTGGGGGTATTTGGAAACCATCTCACGTGACCAACTTCTTCATCATAACCACCGTTGAGAAACAGAAGATACTCGCCTTCTGGAATTTCAGTCTACTTATGGTCCGCAATCAGAGCGATCTCTTTATCTTTATCAGGTTGAAACCTACGATGCGGTACAGCTTGATCGTATCTCCCGCCATTGAGGAGTGTGTAGACTCCTTCGTCGTGCAAGCAGAGCCGATCGTTAAAAGGAAAGCTGAAAGAGTGATGATACCCAACCATCTTCTCACGGGACTCTATCCTCACGTTCAGGCAGCTATGCCAACGGCTGCTTATTATTCTTTTTCCCCAACCAGCTTTTCACGTTGCCATTCAAAATCAGATGGGTGATCACCCCTGCAATCAAGCCCCAGAAGGCAGCGCCGATTCCGCCAATGGAGATGCCGGAAATCGTGACGAGAAACGTAACCAAGGCGCATTCCCGTTCCTTCGCTTCTGCCATCGCCTGTGCGAGGCTGGAACTGAGTGAGGCAAATAGCGCCAAGCCCGCAATGACGGCGATCAATTCTTTGGGCAAGGCAGCGAATACCGAAGCCATCGTAGCCCCAAACATCCCGAAGATTAAGTAAAAACCTCCGCAGGCAATCCCGGCAATGTAGCGCTTGGTATGATCCGGATGAGCTTCTTTTCCTGTGCAAATGGCCGCCGTAATCGCTGCCAGATTGATTCCCGGTGAACCAAAAGGAGCGAGCAACAGCGACGCGATGCCAGTAGTCGTTACGAGCGGTCCAGCAGGTGTATCGTACCCGTCTGCTTTTAAAACGCTAATTCCTGGGGCGTTCTGAGAGGCGAGCGCAACGATGCACAATGGAATTCCCAAGCCGATGATCGCATCGAGAGAAAACGTCGGCATCGTAAAGACAGGCTGGACAAGGGACATCTGAACATTGTCCATTTGCAAACGCCCCAAAAGAAAGGCGACACCCAAGCCGACCAAAAGTGTAAGCACGACAGCATACCGCGGAGACCAGCGTTTTGCGAATAAATAGCAAAAGATCATCGGCAGAGCCAAGGCAGGCAGGTGCTGCATGGAAACAAAGACTTCTACGCCAAAAGACAGGAGAATCCCCGCGAGCATGGCGGTCGTAATCGACTGCGGGACGTATTTCATCAAGACGGAAAACAAACCGGAAACGCCGACAAGCGTAATGACTACGGCTGAAAAAATATATGCGCCAATCGCGTCGGGGAAGGAGTATACGGTCAAACTGGTGACCAAAAGGACTGCCCCCGGCGTCGACCAAGCCGTGATGACCGGGGTGCGAAACCAGATGCTTAGCACAATGCACGTCAAGCCGCTCCCAATCGAGATGGCCCAAATCCAAGAAGCGAGGACAGCATCACTGAGTCCTGCACCCTTGGCTGCTTGAAAGACGATTAGCAATGGTCCCGCATAGGAAACCATCGTGGCGATGAGTCCAACAATAACGGCAGATAGAGAGAAGTCAGCAGGGATTTTTTTCAGGGTCGAGAAAGGTTTTTCGGGAACCACGACGTGAATGCCTCCTAGATGCGCCAATGCAGACGTTATGCTTTTTCGTTCAAAATGTAGCGAATCGTCCGTTTGGTGATGTTTAATTTTTTGCTCAAAAGCTGCCTGTTTCCATTCGTTTCGGTCAAGCCCTTTTCGATAATCGTTCGCCCGATCTCGCCTTCGAGCTGTTTAACCCGCTTGATCAAATAGTCGAAGTCGATCCCGTCTACAGAGGTGACAAGGCGACTGATCGTATCGACAAAGCGCTCGCATTCATGATCGATGACCTGCTCGATCCGTTTGGCGACAGTGGGTGGATGCGCTTGTACCGTACGGCTCCGCAAATTCGCTGGCAAATGCTCGGCACGCAGTCGTTCGCATTCGTGCAACGCGATGGTTTGATTCAGTACGTTGATCAGTTGGCGGACATTGCCGGGCCAATCGTAGCGCTGCAAGAGCTCAATGGCATCCTGGTCGATTTCACATGGCCCTCCACTGCGCTTTTGCAAGTAGTAGTGCGCGATTGTCGGGATATCCTGAATCCGTTCGCGAAGAGGTGGAATCGACAGCTTGATCCCTTCCAGACGATACAACAGGTCACTTCGGAAACGATTCATTTCGACTTCATGCTCCAAATCGCGATTGGTAGCAGAAATAAAGCGAATATTGCTCTGACCGATCTGCTCGCCACCGACGCGCATGAACTCTCCCGTCTCTAATGTCCGCAAGAGCTTTACTTGGATGGAAGGGGGAGCCTCCCCGATCTCGTCAAGAAACAGTGTTCCGTTATGAGCCTGCTCGAACAAGCCTTTGCGGGATTTGAGCGCTCCGGTAAAAGCGCCCTTTTCATAGCCGAACAGCTCACTTTCCAGCAAGGATTCCGGCACGGCCCCGCAGTTAAAAGCGACAAAAGGCTGTTGGGCGCGATTGCTTGCTCCGTGGAGAAAACGGGCCATCAGCTCCTTGCCTGTACCCGTTTCGCCTTCTATAAGCACGTGGATCGCCTTTTTTGCTAATTTTTTGGCAATTGCCGTCACATTGGCCATCGGACTGTCAGATGAATACACGATACCATATTGGGCGGCTTCTTGGGATAGGTGATCGCTGTGTTTGCTGGAAGAGGAGAGCACCGCGTCGATGACCTGCTCCAGACTGTTCAGATCGTCGAACGGCTTCTCCAAGTAATCGCGCGCGCCCCATTGCATCGCTGTCACAGCCGATTTAATCGTACTGAAGCCCGTCATAATCAAGACTTCGCAGGCGGGAAATACGGCCTTGATCTGTTTGAGTAGCGTCAAGCCGTCGGCATCTGGCAGCTTCAGATCCACGAGTGCAGCGTGAAATCCGGTAGAATCCGAATGAAGCAGCCGTTCCACGTCCTTGCCAGAATTGGCGACGACGATATCGCAGTCTTTTTTCTTGAGGAGATAGGTGAAAAAGGTAGTCACTTCTGTTTCATCATCGACGATCAAAATCCGTTTTTTCTCCATCGTTGTCCTCCTCGTCAGCTAACAGTGGCAAAAGCATCGTAAACTTGCTGTACTCTCCCTCTACGCTTTCGGCAAACAGCTTCCCGCCGTGTGCTTCTGCAATTCCAAGACTGACGGAAAGCCCGAGACCAGTCCCTTTTGTCCGTTCCTTCGTCGAGAAGAAGGGCTGAAAAATCTGCGAAAGCTGTTCTGCACAAATCCCTGTGCCGTTATCGTAAACGGATAAGCCAACGTAAGAGCTGTTGTTCTCTTGTGTGAGGAAGGAACGAATGGCGATGTGTGGAGATTCCCTGTCTGCCACAGCGTCCCGTGCATTTAACAGGAGATTGATCACAATTTGCTCGATCTGATGACGACTCCCATGAAACAGCAGGGGTGGCACAGACATTTCCCGGGTTATGGTCAATCCGGAAACAGACAGCTGGTAGCCAATCAGCCCCAGTACATCCTCTACGACCTCGTCAATAGAGGTAGTGGAAAACAAGTACTCTTCCTGCCGCGAGAAGGTGAGCAGGTTTTGAATGATCTTTTTGCAGCGCACCCCGCATTGATAGATGTCTTTCATCAAAGGAGCCTCTGGTGCATCTGCATCTGTCATCTCGCGCATGAGTAATTGAGAGTTTCCGAGGATGGCTGTGAGCGGACTGTTCAGCTCATGGGCAATGCCAGCAGCCATCTCGCCAATCGCCGCCATTTTTGCGGATTGAATCAGTTGGGCTTCGATTTTGATCTTTTCATTCACGTCTTGAAAAAGCAGGCTGTTTTCTACGGCGACACCGACATGGCTGGCGACGAGCTGGATTAATTCGGGTTCGTCCCGATCGACTGGCTGCTTTGTTTGGCGTAAGAGTGTCAGAAAACCAAAGGTCTGATTCAACTGGCTGCGCAGTGGAACAGAGGTGGCATGATGCTCCGGCAGCACTTCGGCAAGGGTAAGATGAACCTGCCCGGTGAGCACAGGGGCTTCCACTGCAACGGTCTGTGTCAGCGTATGGCATTGCCAATCCCCGTCATTCCACGTGGCGAGATAGGAGGAAAGCATGCCTCCCTTCACGATGGTCAGGGCAAAGTGCTCGAATATGAGAATTTGCGAGAGCTGTGCGGCGATATAACTCGTCGTTTGTTGCCAGGTGGCGTTGATCTGGATTTGTGTCAGCTGGTTAATGACGGCGAGCTGCTTGTTTTTCTTTTTCATCTCCTCGATCAGATAGACGAGCTCGCTGTAATAGCTTTTTCGCGAGGATTGAATCCCGGTCAATTTTTCTAAAATCTCTTGTTTGGTATGCATGACGGACCTCCTACAAGGCTTGGCGAAACAGCGTCGCGACATCGTGGACGGTCATGTCGCGGGGATTGGTCGTCATGCACACGTCCCGTACAGCGAGAGAACTGAGCAGGTCGATTTGCTCTGGATGTAGCCCGATGGCCGACAAGGATTGGGGCACCTCCAGATCGCTTACCAGCTCCTTGACGGCTTTTAATGTGAGTCGAGAGGCGGCATGTGTGCTCAAGCCCACCGTGTTTTCACCGAGACATTCTGCGATTTGCCTGTATTTTTCCGGGGCCGCGATGTAGTTGTACTCCAACACATGGGGGAGCAGGATGGCATTTACCTCGCCATGCGGAGCGTCGAGGAATCCCCCGAGCTGATGGGACATGGCATGCACAGCACCGAGTATGGCGTTGGAAAAAGCGATTCCGGCTTGAAGACTCGCCATGGCCATCGCTTGCTTGGCCTCTGTATTGTATTGACTGGCGACAGATGGGCGCAAATGCTGAGCGATGAGACGCATGGCTTGCAGCGAATGCACTTCGGTCAGCGGCGTTGCGGCAAGCGAAATATACGATTCAATAGCATGTGTCAGCACATCTATGCCTGTATTGGCAGTGAGCAGCTTGTCCTTGGTCATCAAGGTTTGCGGGTCGATGATAGCGATATCGGGTATGAGCGATTTGGAGATAATCGTCATTTTCACTTTGCGTGCACTATCCACAATAATGGAAAATTGCGAAACCTCCGAACCGGAGCCGGCTGTCGTCGGTACCATTACCATGGGAGGAAGAGGATGCTGGATATTATCGACGCCTTCATATTGGACGATGCTGCCCTCGTTGGTAGCCAACAGTGCAATTGCCTTGGCTGCATCGATGGCACTGCCTCCGCCAACACCGAGAATGGCATTGCACTCCTTGGCGCGATATTCAGCAATCCCGGCATGAATCTCGTAATCTTTCGGATTGGCTGTCACGTTTGTCCATAGATGGTAATCGAGCTTTTGCTGCTGCAAGTAAGAGATGATCCGCTCGACCCAGCCTGCGTTTGCGACACCAGGATCACTGACAAGAAAGACCCGAGAAGCTCCTAATCGGCGCAAGCTTTCCCCTACCTGTCCGAGAGAGTGATTCCCAAAAATAATTTCCGGTGTCATGAACTTGGATATTTGCATGCGTTCGCCTCCTTTTTCCACTACGTAGTAATACAGCAGGCAGGGGGGAATACCCTTTTTCGGCCAAAAGGTTGGCAGGTGGGCCGTTTTTTCGGCTCATGTGCCGCAATATCGGCTGCTTGAAAGAAAAGAATCCGCGTAATGACTTATTTTTGAAGCGCTTTCATTTTGGCATACTGCTTGCAAGTAGTAGGAGGCGGGAAGAACACCTGCCCTTTGCGCACATGCCTGAAGGGGAAAAAAGAGGAGGAAGGTCAAGATGAAAGCAGCAGTAGTCAACGAGTTCCATCAAAAGCTGGAAGTAAAGGAAGTCGCCATTCCAGAGGTCGGACACGGTGAGGTTCTGGTAAAAATCAAGACGTGTGGTGTCTGCCATACGGACCTGCATGCGGCACATGGGGATTGGCCTGTGAAGCCAAAGCTGCCTTTGATTCCTGGACATGAGGGCGTAGGTGTTGTCGAAAAGCTCGGGGAAGGCGTTACCTCGTTGAAAATTGGTGATCGGGTAGGCATTCCGTGGCTCTTCTCCGCTTGCGGCGAATGCGACTACTGCCTGACAGGGTGGGAGACACTGTGCTTGCAGCAGTTAAACGGGGGCTATTCCGCCGACGGTGCTTATGCCGAATATTGCGTAGCGCCTGCTGCTTACGTGGCACGCATTCCTGACGAGCTGGGCGATGTAGAAGCAGCGCCAATCCTGTGCGCTGGGGTAACCACGTACAAAGCATTGAAGGTAGCAAACGTGAAGCCGGGTGAATGGGTGGCGATCTACGGCATCGGCGGCTTGGGTCATGTGGCCCTCCAATATGCCAAGGCGATGGGGTACAATGTCGTAGCGGTCGATATTCACAACGAAAAACTGGACTTGGCCAAAGAACTAGGGGCAGATGTGACAGTAAACGGCAGTGAGGTTGATCCGGTACAAGCCATTCAAGAGCAGGTGGGCGGTGTCCACGGTGCGATCAGCGTGGCAGTTACCAAGAAGGCGTTTGAACAAGCCTACAAATCCGTTCGACGCGGCGGCTCTCTCGTCGTTGTTGGCTTACCGAATGCAGAGTTGCCGATTCCGATTTTTGACACGGTGTTGAATGGTGTGACGGTGAAAGGCTCCATCGTGGGGACACGCAAGGATATGCAAGAAGCACTTGATTTTGCAGCACGCGGCAAGGTTCGGGCGATCATCGAGACGCAGCCGCTTGATCAGATCAACGATGTATTAGAGCGTTTGGAAAAAGGTCAAATCAACGGTCGGGTTGTTTTGACGATGGAGTAATGGAAGGATAGATGAAGCTGTTGTCGGGTTATGCTTTTCGTAAGCATGGGCTGGGCGACAGCTTTCTTTTTATAAAAGAAGCTGCAGTGTGGGGAAGAAGCGAATTTCCAGTCTACGCTTCGGCCTACGCCCTGCTAGGGGGCTAAGACTGTCCGCTCCGAAATAAATGGCGGGAGCGCTTCAAACGTAGATATTTCGATGAGGTAATCCATAGGTGAAGCTGAAATTCCCCGCCATTTATTCCGGAGCTGGGGCGGGCTCCAGAGGCGCTTGGACTGGAAATTCACTTCTTCCTACGTAGCTTTTGTTTATTTTTGCAAGTGAACCTGGGAGTCTACTGATAGAACTATTAAAGCAATTACCCGTTCCCGCTTCTTCACTTTTAAATCCAATAGACACAAAAATCCTGATATGATTAAGCAATCCCTTGAATGCCAAGAAAAGCTGTCTGCATAATGGTAGTAACACTGAATCAGTAAAAAGTGTAATCTATTTAAAAAATGATTCAAATCGATTATATCAATCGTGGTTTATTGTGCTATCATATCCATAAAAAGGAATCATCAGGAGGGTGTATTTGCTGTGATTTCAGAGGGAAAGACCTTTGGGGGCATATTACGAGTATATCGAAATAGAGCAAACTTAACACTGACTGAGTTATCAGAAAGAACAGGTGTAGCTTCTGGAACCATTAGTAAGATAGAATCCGATGCCTTTACTTTACCAAACATGCAGCATGTTATGAAACTGGCAAAAGAATTAGATATTCCACTGTATACAGCGATCGTACCCTATTTACATAAAATTAAGCGCGAAGCGACACTTCGGACTCTATTAGAGGCAGTGATGCAAGAGAAGAATGTGGTACTTACCAACAAAGTCGCTTTGCAATTGTTAAATTGCCCCAAAAGCAATACATTTCTTTCTTTAGACTATCTGTATCAAACCGCTGGAACGGAAGCGAATGAAGAACTGCGCTTGGCTCTTTATGACGTGATCTGTGACTACTCGCGTGAGAATGGAATTCCTTTGTATCTGGCAAGATCGCTTTTCCAACGATACATGATTCGACGTGAAAATCTAAGTCAGCTAGATCAAACCTATGTAGAAGGCAAGGAGCTATTACACTATACATCCTATCTGCATATCAATGAGCGGATTTTGGCCTACTATAAATTTTCCTTCCATGCATTGCGTCTTGGATTCTATTCAGATTGTATTCATCTGTGTAAACAAGGACTTGAGATCGATCATAGTCAGAGTGAGCAAAAAGCAGCAGCGATCCTTGCGATCATCATTTCCTATTTTGAACTGGAAGACTATACATTGGGACATTTTTATCTGGAGAGATACGAAATGTTCGATTATCCCGAGGTGCATAAACATGCCAGACATATTCGGGGGAAACTATACGGAAAGACCGGGAAATTTGATAAAGCCATTCCGGTATTACAAGAGTGTCTGGCGCAACAAGCACAGGATGACAAAATTGTGATCGCGAATGATTTGCTGGAGATTTATATCCAGGTAGGAGAAGACGAGAAAATCCGTGAACTATTTTTGGCAGAAGCATCGATCTTGCCAGAAAATTTAACTACTCCGAATCAATACAATCAAATGGGACAGTATTTCCGAACGAAGGGCATCTTTTACATTCAAAAAAACGAAGCAGACTTAGGAATCGATAGTCTTGTGGAGAGCGTGAATTACTATCGCGCAATCAATGAGATAAAACAGGCGGATAAGAGTCTGAGTGTTCTTTTTGAATTCTATGTGTCACAGAAAAAAAATCTTCCTTTTGGTATACTCCATAAATTGGTAAACGTGTATAATGGAAGTAATCATAGATCCAAACAGGAGGTATAGGTCATGAAGAAATGGATATTGTCTTTGTGTATGTTAACCGCCTTCATTACAATGCCAGTTTTAGTAGAACAACCAGCCAAGCAGTCTAATCTGATTATACAATATGGCTGGCCGGAGCCTTGGTAATTATCTTTTTTCTCTGATAGTAGAAACATAAGCAACATACTGAACCATACAATCAATGCCCTCCAATTGGAGGGCATTTCTTATACGTACAAAATGAAATCCAAAGCTGTACAGAAGCCCTGTGACAGGGCTTCCGCTTGCCACAACAGTCGGAAGACAACATTTTTACTTGAGTAATTCGTTATAATTAATTATAACTAGTTATATATAGTTATAATTGGTGTGGAGGTAGCGGATGCAGATGGGAACGACGACGATGGTCAATTCGCAAAAATTATGGATGGTAGTTAAGCGGATGGAGCCTCATTTGATCCGCAATCAAGCCAATATGGAGAAGCTTTTGAAAATGCTCATGATCCACGATGTTTCGAACGACGATAACAAAGAGCTCTGGAGCGAGTTCGAAAGCAATGAGACGTATGAAGCGAAAGTCGCCCATGCCATAATTCGTCTAAGCAGCCAAATCGAAATCTAACGTCTACCATATGCTGTGTCCCGTGCGGACTGGCTATGGTAGTTTTTTTATGCTTTCGCACACAATGGGCGCATGTGCCATAGGCTGGTGGTAGCTTTTTTGCTGAGGTGATACACATGAGACGCCCGGATAATCAGCCAGATTTTATCGGTGCCCTCCTAAGTATGTTTCTTGGAGTCGTCCTATCATTCGAGGCCTATCGTCTGGAGGCATTTTCGACGTCCTTGTACGTAGGGGATCACACGCTGCCTGCGATTCTCGGCTTATTGTTTTTCTTGCTAGGAGGTGTGTTGCTGGTCCAATCATTCCGTGTGACGGAGGAAGCCTCTTCGCCAAACCCCGGACCGCTTTTTCCTGGAAAAAGGCTGCGCCTGTTGCTTTGCTTTTTATTCCTGTTGCTGTATGTCTGGCTGCTCGGCGCGATCGGCTACACAATGGCGACGCTCTTTGTCTCCTTTGCCTTTTTTATACTGATCGGCAGCTATCGGTGGCGTACGTCCATCGTGTACTCCGTCCTTTTGACAGGGGGACTGTATGTGGTGTTCATCTACTCGCTGCATATCACACTGCCTGGAGGCGATTGGTTTTAGAGCAAGCATGATAAGGAGGTGCTGATCATCGAGACGTTCCAATTACTACTGGCTGGTTTTGCTTCAGCCCTCACGCCGGAGCATCTGCTCATGGCAGCACTCGGCGCTCTTATTGGCACCTTTGTAGGCGTATTGCCCGGTCTCGGTCCCACTTCTGCCATCGCGATTCTGCTTCCGGTGACAGCCGTACTGGAGCCGACACAAGGGATGATCATGCTGGCAGGGATTTATTACGGTGCCATGTACGGTGGTTCGACGACAGCGATTCTGCTCAATATCCCGGGGGAGTTATCGTCAGTCCCGACGTGTCTGGACGGCTATCCGCTCGCGAAAAAAGGGAGAGGTGGACCGGCATTGGGGATATCTGCACTGGCTTCGTTTGGTGCAGGGGTACTGGGGGTAATCGGTCTCGTCTTTTTCGCTCCGATTCTGGCAGATCAAGCATTAAAATTCGGACCGCCTGAATATTTTGCGCTGATGATATTGGCTCTCACGCTGATGGTCAGTCTATCAGGAGGATCATTGGTCAAATCGTTTTTGATGGGGGCACTCGGCTATACGCTCGCTTTAGTTGGGCTGGGACCATCCTCAGGAATGCCGCGCTTTGATTACGGCGTCCCCGCATTGGTAGGCGGTTTTGACATGATTAGCATCATTATCGGGTTGTTTGCGATTACAGAAGTCCTCAAAGGAATTGATGAAAAACGCGCAGCTACTCTGATTGGCAAGCCAGGCAGTGTCTACCCGAAAAAGGAAGACCTGAGGGTAAGTGCCGGGCCTATGCTGAGGGGCGGAATTGTCGGTTTTTTTCTTGGATTGCTGCCGGGCTGTTCTGCTGCGATCACGTCGTTTTTGGCGTACGATATGGAAAAAAAGCTATCGAAGCATCCCGAGAAGTTCGGTCAGGGAACGATCGAAGGGGTAGCGGCACCAGAAGCAGCGAATAATGCGACCAGCAGTGCTGGCTTCATTCCTCTGTTTTCGCTCGGAATTCCATCCTCACCGCCACTGGCGATTTTGTTGGCAGGCTTGATGATCTACGGATTGACGCCAGGCCCTGTTTTGTTTGAACAAAATGCGAGCTTTGTCTGGACGGTCATCGCCTCGATGTTCGTGGGGAATGCGATGCTTCTCGTGCTGAACCTCCCGATGGTATGGGTGTGGGTCAAATTGACGAGGGTACCATATGGCATCATGGCTCCAATCATCCTGATGTTCTGCACGATTGGGGCATACAGTGTGCGGAACAGCATGTTTGATGTGTGGGTAGCGTTTCTGTTTGGCGGACTTGGGTATGTTTTTTCCAAGTATAAATGGCCAGTTGTTCCGCTGGTTTTATGCTTCATTCTGGGACCTCTTCTGGAAGAATCCTTCATTCAAACGATGGCGATGGGCGCGGGTGATCTCAGTATTGTTTTGTTTCGGCCCCTATCGTTGACCATCTTACTGGTAGCTGGAGCACTCTTGATCATCTCCATGATGCTGAACCGCCGGACACAGCAACGGCTAAAAGAAGAGCGAGACCGGGGAGTAGATGTCGCGTAGGGAGGAAGAGTCATTGAAAGGATATAAACAATGGGCGGCTGTCATGATGTCGTTGCTTTTGGCGGCAACCGTTAGCGCATGTGGAAATCAAGGTACAGCCGAGTCGGCCTATCCATCGAAGCAGGTGGAGTATATCGTGCCGTATTCTGCCGGGGGCGGAGTCGATCTCGTGGCCAGAGCGGCAGCAGATTATTTGAGCAAGGAATGGGGGCAGCCCATCGTCGTCGTCAACAAGGCGGGAGGTGGTGGGGCGGTAGGAGCGGAGTATGCTTTAAAGCAAGCCAAAAACGATGGCTACACAGCTCTTGCTGTCAATGTATCCAATACGACGATGCTCGCTGCCGGGATGAAAACACCGCCGATTACAAACGAAGATCAAGTCTATACAGCCAGGATTGGCAAAGGGACGCTTGCTTTTGCTGTGAAAGCCGACGCGCCTTGGAAAGATTTCGCTGAATTTTCCGCGTGGGTGCGTGCGAATCCGGAGCAGTTAACATGGACTTCTGTAGGGCCAGCAGGTTTTTCCGCTTTTGGGGTAGCCGAATGGCTGGATGTGATCGGGGCTGACTTCGCCAAGACGAGAATGATCGTGACGAAAGGAGCCTCTGATTCCGTCCCGAAAGTCGCTGGAGGGCACGCGATTTTGGCGGTACATACAGTAGGAGAGATCATGCCGATGCTGCAAGCGGGCAAGGTCAAAATCCTCGCCGTATCCGGTGATACGCGAAGTCCGTTCCTTCCTGATGTCCCGACTGCGGAAGAGCAAGGCATACAAGGCTTGTCGGTTTTCTGGTGGACCGGAGTGTCTTTTGCTAAAGGAACGCCAGAGTCGGTTATCCGCAAATGGGAAGAAGCGATTGCCAAGATGGATAAGGACCCGGCCTTTTTGCAAAAGCTGAGTGAAATCCAAGTGGAGCCGGCATATGCGGCAAGTGAAGCATTTACAAAGGAAACACAGGCAGAAACGACGTACTACTTGGAATTGGCGACCAAGAAGGGCATTCGAAAATAAGGGCGACAAAAGAAAAAGGGGAGAATGGCCAGTAGCTGTTCTCCCTTTTCCATCTATCTATTTAGGTATCCGTTTTTCGTACCTGAATTTATAAAACCCATTCACTGTGTTCGGCTCAGTCTCGCCGACTTTTTTGTAACCGCATTTCTCGTAAAAGTGTTGGTTGCGTACCGCTTCATAGCCAGTATCGAGCGTCCACTTCTTGATATGTGGATATGCGGCCTCCATGAACTGCATGGTTTGGGTGCCGATACGCAAATTTTGTTTATCAGGATCGACATAGATGATCCCCAGCTCCAAATGCTCATGATCGACTGGAATGAGGCAAAAACCGCCGACGATCTGGTCATCCAGCAAGATCGTATAGTAATGGGCCTTTTGCATGAACAAAATATGCTGGTCAGGCTGGTCATGTCCGGCAGGGCCCTCTCCGTACTTTTGGACGTCATCTGCGAAGCAGCGAATAGCAATTTGGGTGAGTTGCTCTGCGTTCGCGGGGACAGCCTTTTTGAAAAAAACCATAGGACTCATGAGATCATCTCCAGTTCGTCTGACTACTTCGAATTTGGTGTATGAATGATTAGAAAAATTCTCCTATATAGCAGACGGATGAACCCACAGAATGGTTACCCACTTATTTTTCTCATGAAGCACTCCAACGGTCCCCGCTCGAACCAACGTCTCCATAAAAGCGAGAGCACAATGGAAAAGAGGAAGAATCCTACGGCGTAGAGCATCGCAAAAGCGAGCGATTGATTTTCGAGTCTGCCAATCAAGGCAAGGAAACTGAGTCCGACAATGATATGACTGACGTAGTGTGTCAGTGTTAGCTGACCTGTTTTTACGCATGTCTGTGTAAACCAGCTGTTTGCGAATTTTTCCGCAAAGCTGACGCACAACAGGATGATGATAACAGCGGTGCTTGAGCTGGACAGCACATAAAACAGGTTTGGTGGAACTGGTTTTGTTCCCCATAAAAATAGGGCGCTCTCGCTTCCGACAACCGGAATAAAGAGCTTGATCAACCCATACGATAAAACTTCCAAGCTGACGAACAGGGCAGTTGCCCAGCCCAACATTTTTTTGCGTACAGATCGATCAAGCAGGTTTCGTCGACCAAGCCACAGGCCGAGAAGGAAAAAGCACATCCATGGAAAAACCGGGTGATAGCCATTGTACATCAGGTTGCGCAGGAATCCCTCGACTGTCCAAAAATCAAGGTACTGGATAAATGGTTGCCGCGGGTCCCACCCTTGCAAATAGTTAAGCGACAATTGTAGCGTTTGAGCTGTGAGCAGGATGCCGCTACAGGCGACAAGAAGTGTTTTCCCCGATACGACGAGGAGGAAGGAGGCGATAAGCATATAGACACCGTAGTAATGCAGGATGTCGCCGCTCCAACCACCGAGATAAAGCAACATCCCGGTTACAAATAAAAACAAGGAGCGCTTCCAAAGGACGTGGCGGTTAGCCTGCAAGAGGGCCGGGTCGCCTGAGGTCCTCGCTTTTTTTGTCATAAACGCAATGCCAATTCCCGCTAAAACAACGAATACAGTAGATGCTCTGCCTTGAAACAAACTGGATAAAGCGATAAGCCAGTCGGGTCCGTTATGCTCTGCGTTCAAGATGACGACGTAGTTGACGATCATCATCCCCAGCATGGCCCACGCCCTCGCAAAATCAAGACCAATGACTCTGGTAGAAGACACTTTCATCCGGGTTCTTTCCTCTCCACTTTTATTTACTTACCGGTAAGTAAAATATAGTGGGATGGATTGGAAATAGCAAGCCCTAAAATGTTGGAGATGGATAAGCCCAACTGTCCTTTGCCCGGACACAGATGTCTCATAGCTGTCTGGATTTGAGAACGTGCAGACCTGATTGTCACTCGCAAAAACCACGTACGATAAGGGGGAACTCGGTTGGTATCCAACTTGCAGAGCTTTTTTCTGAATGCGGATGCAAGTGCAAAGGAAGGGAGAGAATGGCTTGGATATGCGGGAAGTGGTTGCCATTGTAACGGGTGGTGCTTCCGGTTTGGGAGAAGCCGCTGTGAGGAATGTAGTTCAACACGGGGGAAAAGTAGCCATTCTTGATTTGACGGTAGAGAAGGGGCAAGCACTGGTGAATGAGCTGGGGCGCGAAAATGCTTTGTTCGTGCATACGGATGTCATGAGTGAAGTGAGTGTTAGGGAGGCAATCGATCAGGCTGCTGGCACATTCGGAACGATTCACACTGTGGTCAACTGTGCGGGCATCAGTTTGGCACAAAAAACGCTGTCGCGAAGCGGGCCACATCCACTGGAATCTTTCAGCAAAGTTATTTCAGTCAATTTGATCGGTACTTTTAATGTTATTCGGTTGGCGGTGGAACAAATGGCAGGAAACGAGCCGAACCAACAGGGGGAGCGGGGTGTCATCATCAATACCGCATCGGTGGCGGCTTTTGAAGGGCAGGTGGGGCAGGTTGCCTATAGCGCCTCCAAAGGCGGAATTGTAAGCATGACCCTGCCGCTAGCAAGAGATCTGGCTTGGTATGGCATACGCGTGATGGCGATTGCTCCGGGTCTATTTGACACGCCAATGTTCGATCAGCTCCCGCGCTCTGAAAAAGCTGCATTGGGTGCAACTGTCCCTTTTCCCGCTCGCATGGGTGACCCGCAAGAATATGCGATGCTCGTGAACAGCATTATCACCAATCCGATGTTGAATGGAGAAACGATCCGGCTGGATGGGGCAATCAGGATGGCACCGAAATAGAGAAGACGTGTTGACAGGAAGATAGTTAGGTGCCATACTATGTCCATGACAAACCATTTAAACGGAAGAAAACAAGAAGACGCGATCCCATCGCTAATTCAATCTCAGCGCCAGATTGATCGGTATGGTCTCGATGTTGATGCACAAGCTGTACTCGTCGCCGCCAGGCTGATGGAGGCAGGAGCCAAGCTTGGGCATGCGGCCGAAATGCATTTTGCCAGATTCGGCTTATCAACGGGACGATATCGGTTATTGGCAGACCTTGAAGATAACGGAGGGGAAGTACTGCCGTCACAATTGGCAGAGCACCTGGGGGTAACACGCGCTACTGTTACCGGTCTGATCGACATCCTCGAGCGCGATGGCCTAGTCTCACGACGAGCGAGCGCAAAAGATGGCAGGCAAAAATCAGTCATTTTAACGGAGCTCGGAGCTAGCAAGCTGCGTGAAATGGCGCCTGAGCACTTTGCGAGGTTGGAAGCGATGGTCGGATTGCTCAATACCGAGGAGCGCAGTGTGTTTCTCGACCTGCTGGGCCGCGTGACACAAGGCATCTCGGCACTGACAGAAGGATAGCAAGCAGCAGGCAGTAAAACGGGCTAGGCAACTAGCCCATTTTCATCCTTATATAGTTAGGTTCCTAATTATTTTTTGAAACAGGGGAAAGGAGGTGAAAAACATGCGTAATCCTGCAAAATCGGGGTTTGTTTTATGGAGAGAGGTAATCATGGCTTATTTGTCTCCTGCGATCATGGCGAGTATTGGAGGATGGATTACCGCTGACAATGGGTTGCAAATAGGTGCATTCACCACGATTGGCGGAACATCCGCATTCATTGCCGCGCTCCTTGGACGATGGTTACAGAGCCGTGGTGTACATAAGAGCTGGGTCACCCGCACGCCTCATTTTGCGCTGGTAGCGGTTATGGGGATGACAATGGCAGTGATCGGTCTACTGGCAGCATGGCTAACAACGGAGTTACTCGTCATCTTTGCTCCCGGTGAAGCGTTGGCTTGGCTAAGTCGTGTCTGGATCGACTTCCCGCTATCAGCGATAATCGCCAGTACGTTAATCACATGGCGGTGGCGTAGTAGCAATCATAAAATGGAATGAATGACGGAGGAGATAGAATATGATCGTAGTCATGGGAGCGACAGGAACCATAGGGAGTGCACTTTTGAAACGATTGATAGAGATCGGTGTCCCAACTCGGGCATTGAGCAGAACGCCAGAAAAACTTCAGATGCGAATGGGAGATACGGTGGAAGTCGCAGCAGCGGAAGCTTCTGACCCTGAATCGTTGCGCCGGGCGTTTGCAGGTGCGAATCAGCTCTTCCTTTCCCTTTCGAACAGTCCCAATCAGGTCGAGCTGGAAACAGCGATCATTCGCATAGCAGTTGAGGCTGGAATCCAACACGTTGTGAAAATATCCAGTCCAGCCTACGACGAAAAGGCGCCAGTCGCCGTAGCGGGATGGCACCAGGAAATCGAGAGAGTTTTATCAGAATCGGGTATAAAAAGTACTGTATTGCGACCGTACGCCTTTATGCAGAATCTACTCCGTTTCGCACCGACGATCCAGTCGCAACATGTTTTCTTCGGCACGATGGGCGAAACTGCCTGCAATTTTATCGATTGCCGGGATATCGCCGATGTTGCTGCAAAGGCATTGACCCATCCTGAAAAGGCAGGTCGTGTCTACACACTGACAGGTTCTGAAGTTTTTAGCTACCCGCAAATGGCGAGCAAGCTGTCCGAGCTGCTCGACCGCCCGATTATGTACATCAACAAGGATAGCGAAGCACTCCGGCGTGATCTGATGGAGTACGGAAACATGCCGGAGTGGCTCGCCAGTCATGTCGTTGAAATTCAAGCTATGTCAGTAGCGATCCCGGAAAAGCCGACAGATGACGTATGGCGTGTCCTCGGCAGAGAACCTCGCAAGCTGGACGCTTTTCTCCATGAACATATCGAAAAGTTTCGTTAATCAACAGAGCTATTTTCTAGCAGCGAAATTTCCTGGGCTTTCAGAAGAGCTTGCGTGCGATTGGTGACACCTAGCTTGCCATATATCCGATGCAAATACACCTTGACCGTCCCAAGCGTATTCCCTAGCTCATCGGCAATCTTCTTGTTGGATGCTCCTTTGGCCAGCATGGAAAGGATGATGATTTCTTTTCCGGTTAGCGGCTCGATCAAAGGAGCCTTTCTTTTCTCCATTTTCTTAGGGAAAAGGGATAGCAGTTGATTGACATACGCAGCCGATACGGACGGACCTGGCTGTTGGGATCGTTTTTTCAAGCGAAGCTGGTAATCGTGCAGGAGGTGAGACATCGCGGTACCTTCGTCCAGAAAGCTTCGGACGTAGCAGTTGTTTCCGCCAATCAAGAGTGCCTCGTGGAGGAAAGCCAGCGCTTCTTTTTTGTTGCCACATTGCTGGTGGGCGAGCGCTTGCAGAATGGCGATGTCTACCTGACTGATCAATAGCTCCTCGCGAATACTGGATGGCTTTAGGATCGCTAAAATACGCAAGGCTTCCTGTTCCTGCTGCTGGGCGAGCAGCAGACGGACATAGGTCAAAACCTCTAATTCTCTCTGAATGCTAGGCTGATTCAAAATGGAAGGAGGAAGCTTGGACAATTCCATTTTCGCCAAAGCGATGTCCCCTTCTTGAATCGCGATGTGTGCGAGAAAGGCTTGTAATGGGTTTATCCAATACGAAGCACCCCAGCTTGCAACTGTCTCCCGTGTCTCTGAAATGATTTTTCGAGCCGCAACAAAATTCCCCTCCACTAGCTTGTGCTTGGAGTATGTCAGCGCATAGGGGACGAGCAGGCCAGGTATTTGCTTTTGCAGTGCGACCAAACGAACGCGTTGAAGATGATCGAGGCTTTCTTCCAGCCTGTTTTCCTCATACAGCCCCTCCGCCAATGCTTGAACGACATACAGATTGATCAAGGAATCCTTCCAGCCATGTGCTTCGAGTATGTCGGAGAACTGCTTGCCAACAGCCTCTGTCTGATCGGACAGCATCCCTTTTAAGCCGAATCGCGTACGCCGAATAAAGGGCTCAGTCGTGTTGTAATTAAAATGGTAAAACAACGGGCTCTCTGGCAGCACGCTTAACTGCGATGAACTGGCAATCCAGCTCTCAAAATCTCCGGTTGCAAACACTAGATTCGCTCGCACAAAAAACAGCCCGCTCAAAAACTGTTGATGCTCCGTCGAGTCTTCCAAGTTCGCAGCGCTTTTCTCCAATTGGGTGAGGGCAAGCTCTGCCCGATCCGTATAACCGCAAGCAACCAAGAGGAACACATAAATCAGGCGAAAAAGTGGTGAGAAATGGTTCGTGTGATCAGGGATGCTGTCCAGCGTTCTAAGAAAGCTGGAAAATTCGCCTCGTTGGAGCAATACCGGAATATGTTGGGCAAGGTAGCTTACAGCCAGCATGTAATCGGCAGCGGCAATCGCATGATCGATCGCTTCGTCCATCATTCCACGATCCGCATAGCTCTCACTGGCTCGCCGGTGCAACTCACGTGCTTCTCCGGGAGCTGTTTGCTCCAATTGACTGCGCAAAAAATCGGCAAACAAGTGATGATACCGATACCATGTCCCGTAATCATCCAGCGGAATTAAAAAAATGTTTTGACGGTGCAAGCGGGTCAGCATTTGTTGGCACTGGGGCAGGCTGGTCAGAGCGTGGCACACGTGAGCGTCCATTCTCGCCAGCACAGAGGTTTTGAGCAAGAAGCTGCGCTCCTCTTCCGGAAGGCGCATGATCACTTCATGAAACAAATACTCCGAAATATTCCGATGAGACCCAGTAAATCCGGCAAAAAATTGATCGTGATTCTCCGTATTCACGAGTGAAATGGCTGCGAGCTGCAAACCGGCGACCCAGCCCTCCGTACTTTTCACCAGCTGTTCTATTTGTGTTTCGGTCAGTGGTAAATCGTGAACCTGCCGGTAAAAGCTGTCCGTCTCTTGATGGCTGAAAAGGAACTGTCCCGCCTCAATGTGACATACTTCATGGCGTACGGTCCATTTGGCTGTAGGAAAAGGCAGCGTGTTGCGACTGGCGATGTACAGATGGACGTGGCTCGGGACATATTCCAAAAAATAAGCAAGACTGTTGTGAATCGTCTCATCCGAGATCACATGATAGTCATCGAGAATGATAGCAAGGGGCTGTGTCGTAGCAGCGATTTCATTGAGCAGACAATCGATGAAGGTAAAGATCGAGGTATGACTGGTTGCCTTCATGGCTGGTTCCATTCGCTCGGAGAGTTCAGCGAAGCCAGATTCAGACAGCGTAAATACGATGTATCTCCAAAAGCGAATCAGGTCATTATCCATCTCATCGAGTGAGAGCCATACGGTGGAACCGCCGTACTGATGAGCCCATTGACTGAGCAGGGTCGTCTTTCCGTAACCGGCTGGGGCGTATAGTGTGGTTAGTCTGCATTGTAGACCAGCGTCCATTTTTTGCAGCAGTCGGCTCCTATGAACGCTATTCGGCCGAACGGCGGGCATTGCTGTTTTGGTTTTCAGCATAATGGAATGATGGAGCATATTTGTACCGTCCTATGTATTAGAATCTAATGTAACCATTATACTTGTTATCGGCAATAATCGACATTTGGAAAAAGAAGGAATATTTTGACTCGAGGAGCAGGCCCCAAACCGTCATCTTTTGCGTGCCCGTCACTTTTCGGCGAGAATTTTCCACAGAAGCCAGACATGCTTCAACAGGCTTCACATCCCGCGGCTTCTAGAATGGAAGCAAAAAAGAAAAGTGGGCGAAAGAGGGATGAAGATTGGACGATGGAAACACGCTGTAATCGTGCTAACTGCAGTGATGCTCTGTGTTGCGATGGGAACAGAATCTGGCGTCGTCCAGGCGAACGGCGCAGGGGATGTGCAGGACCAGGATTCCATTCAGGTAGCGTTTGTCGGGGATATGATTTTGGATAAGAGTGTCGGGAATCAGATCGGTCGTCACGGCGTAGATTATCCGTTTCAAAAAACAGCGGATTTTCTCAAGCAGGCAGACCTGACAATTGGCAATCTGGAGACACCAGTCAGTACGCGTGGACGTCCAGAGAAAAAGGAATATACTTATCGTGCGAAGCCAGAGTCGTTGAAGGGGCTCGTGAACGCTGGCTTCGACGTGGTCAACCTGGCAAATAATCATTCGCTGGATTATGGAATGGACGCGCTCTTTGACACAATGGAGCATCTGAAAAAGGCAAAGATCGGTTACGTGGGGGCAGGGAAGAACGAGGAAGAAGCATACACTCCCTATATCCAAACAATCAAGGGAAAACGCGTGGCAGTCATCGGGATCAGCCGAGTCCTTCCAAATGAGCGTTGGTATGCGCGAAAAAACAAGCCAGGTCTGGCACATGCCTACTCGTATGAGCCGATGCTGTCCCATGTAAAAAAGGCAGTGGCGGAGTCAGATATTACAATTGCGGTCATGCACTGGAATCGGGAATATAAGGATTACCCAGAACCATATGCGCGTGAGATGGCGAAAAAGCTGATCGACAGCGGTGTGGATGCCATTGTCGGGTCGCACAGCCATTCGATTATGGGCGTTGAGTTTTATAAAAAGGCGCCGATCTACTACAGCGTAGGGAATTTTGTGTTTACCACCTCGCGCAATCCGAAAGGTCGGGAAGCCATGATGGTCCAACTGACGTTTACAAAAGACGGGAGCAAGAGCCGCGTGATCCCGGTGAAGCTCACGAATGGTCAGCCTGCTCCGATGGACGAGAAAAACAAACAGCGGATCATCGACAAGCTCAACCGCATTTCCTATGGGGCGAGTATATCCGAAAAAGGGGAGGTAACCGAGTCTAAGCCTCAATAGCGAGTCGCCGCATCATTTCTCTGCGTGTGAAACTAGTGGTTATGCATATTTGAGGAACGGGAAGAATGGAGATGTATAGCATCACGAAAAGGAGTGATTGTCAGTGCAAGCTATCACTACGTTTTTCATGTTCCACGGACAGGCGGAAGAAGCGATGAAGTTTTACACTTCTATTTTTGATCGCTCCGAAATCAAGCAGATCATGCATCACGAGAATGGACAAGTCCTGCACGCCACCTTCACCTTAAAAGACCAAACCTTCATGTGTATCGACAATACGAACGGTGACTATCATGCCTTTACTCCGGCGATTTCGTTGTTTGTGGACTGCGATACAGAGGAAGAGGTTGACAGGGTTTTTGGACAGCTTTCCTCGGATGGACAAGTACTCATGCCGCTTGGACAATATCCGTTCAGTGAAAAGTTCGGATGGGTTCAAGATCGTTACGGAATATCATGGCAGATTCATTTACCGAAAAGATGATATCTGTAAAGCCGGTACACCTCTTGGTACCGGCTTTTTTCGTTTTTATGAAGTAGCTGTAGTGGGAGGAAGAAGCGAATTTCCAGTCTACGCTTCGGCCTACGCTCTGCAAGGGGTATCACTGTCCGCTTCGGAACGCGCTTCAAACCTGAAAACACGCAGGCGTTTTTGTATGTAATAAAAGCTGAAATTACCCGCCATTTTTTCCTACGCTGGGGCGGGCTCCAGAGGCGCTTGGACTGGAAATTTGCTTCTTCCGGCGTAGCTATTCGTTAAATCGTTGAAAGTGGTTCTAAGATGTTTTATTTTCAACCGAATTTTCTTTTAGAAGCTTCCGTGCGTTAACTTGAAAAACGTTTTAAGCACACGAAGGAATCCACTGCTGTTCGAAAGTCCTGTCACATGTTTGGAAGGAGACCGCCCGAACGTAGAGAGGATATAGGCGACTGGAAAACATGTGGCAGGGCTTCTCCCGACCACAACAGATGGAATATAGTGTCTTTTTGTCTACATCGTCATCAACTGACGAAAACTACGACGATAGCTCCACAACAAATACACTTCCAATATCGCGACCATCAGTCCCATAGCGAGCATATCGGAATCGACAAACAGGTGGAACGTCAAGATGTTGACAGCAAGAGGAGCGGTGGCGGTTAGAGCCAGTGGGACGAAGCGGTTGGTCAGGAACAGCAATCCACAGATGATTTCGACGGTTTTGACCAAAACGAGCAGGTACCCTTGCAAAAGCTTCATGGCAGCAGGACTGGTTGGAAAGATAGGCTCGAATCCAAACAAGACCATGTACCCATTCACACCTGCTCCAAGCAAAATCACTCCGAGGATAATACGGGCGAATACGGGCAAAATCCGTGTCATCAGGCATCACTTCCTTGTGGTGGAATAGGGATGATGAAGTCTTCGAGGAAAGTATAACTCCGCTTTGACCACCTGGTCAATAAGCGTTATGATAGGAAAAAGAAGAACGGAGAGAAGGTGACGGACATACAAGGAATTTGGCAGGACGAAAATTTGGAGCCGAACAAGCGAAAGCTGTTGGATGCGGCCCTTGTTGAATTTTCCGTGAAAGGCTATGAACGAGGCTCCACCAATCAAATCGTGCAGAACGCAGGCGTATCAAAGGGGATGCTGTTCCACTTTTTCGGGAGTAAAAAGGGACTGTTCCTAGCGATTGTCGATGCTTGTATTGAACGTTTTTTTGCCTCTATACAAGCACGAATGGAAGCAGCGCCGCAGGACTTTTTTGCGCGATTTCTTCACGTCCATCAAGCGAAAATGGCGCTCTTTGCCGAGGAACCAGCTATTTATCAAATGGCAGTTGCGACCTTTTTCGATTATCCCGAGGAATGCCGGGCTGAGATCGAGGACAGAGAGGCCCAGTTCAATGCGCGATATCTTCCCTTGTTTTTGGATCATGTCGATACATCAATGATCAAAGTGCAGTTCGATCCACAGAAGGCGCTACATTTTTTGCTGTCGGCTGTAGAGGCATTGACGCAAAAGTATGTCCGCGAAAACTACGAAGCCAGCGACAAAGGCTTTGCACATATCCAATCCTTTTTTGCGGAATTAGAATCGTATATGGAAATGATGAAAGTAGGGCTGTACAAACAATCAGACAGTGGAGCATAAAGGGGGTAAAGCAATGGATGAGAAATGGACACGCCTGGTACATAACATGCACCCTTCAGCCAAGCTCCTTCGTGCATGGGAGCTAAAAGGGGGGATTTCTGCACAGGTCACCGCGCTTGAAATGGAGGCCCCTGACGGCAAAAAGAAAAAAGTAGTCGTCCGCGAGCACGGTCAGGCTGACCGCAAGCGCAACCCGCAGATCGCATCGGATGAATTCAAACTTTTGCAAATTCTAAAGTCCGCTGGCTTGCCGACTCCAACGCCTTATCATCTCGAAGCATCTAGCGAGATTTTTCCCACACCGTGCCTGGTCATCGAATTCATAGAAGGCCAGACAGTCACCAATCCAGCCGACTTGTTCAGCTATTTACAGCAAGTAGCTGAGGTACTGGCTCGCATCCATTCGATAGAAGCTTCTAGGCTGGCAGGCACTTATTTGCCGAAACAAGAAGAAGCGCTAACAGAAAAGCTCCACAAAAGACCTGCGATTCTGGACAAATCATTGGATGAAGGACTCATTCGCGAAGTGCTGGAGTCCGTTTGGCCGCTGCCCCAAGCGAATGCAGCATCACTTTTGCATGGCGATTTCTGGCCGGGAAATACGATGTGGAAGGAAGAAAAACTGGCTGCTGTCATCGATTGGGAAGACGCTGCGATCGGCGACCCCTTGTCTGATCTCGGCAATGCCAGACTGGAGATTTTGTGGGCATTTGGCGTGGAGGCTATGAATGATTTTACCCTTCACTATCAATCTGCCAGCAAGACACTCGATTACACCCAGCTTCCGTATTGGGATTTGTGTGCCGCACTGCGGCCAGCTTCGAATCTATCTGATTGGGGATTGGAAAAAAGGATAGAGAAAACCATGCGTGAGCGACATGCTCTATTCGTGATGCAGGCGTGTGAAAAACTAGGCATTCCGTATAACCGACATGCAACTAACTTGAGCCTCGAATAATCGGGGCTTTTTTTGTTTGGAAAAAAATGTTGACTTGATCAGGTGTAGATACCTATAATCTAATTCATAGTAAACAGGTAAGAATTATAAGGTATATTTTTTGATCCGACCGGACCACCGGAGGAGCTGGTTTCACTGAGTGAGTGGATATGAAGGAGGATCACCATGAAAAAAAGGCTTTCGCAAATCATTTCAACTTTGCTGCTAGGGACGCTACTGGTCACAGGTTGCAGTTCCGAGGGCAGTGCGCCGGCTACCTCGACACAAACGGCGACTCCGTCGACAGAAGCATCAGCACCTGCTGCCAGCAAGGTGCAAGACATAAAAGACGGCATCAATTTGGCTACGGATTTATCCAAGCTGCCGGAAGCAGCCGCCAAGAGGACCGATACCTTCATTGCTGGCCTGACGGAGCCAGGCGGCGTGTTTAACCCGTTTTTTTACCACAACGGCTACGATGGCAACGTCACCTCAGCGATTTTCGAATCACTGGTCGATGTCGATGCGACAGGAAAGCCAGTACCCAAGCTCGCGGAAAAATGGGACGTATCTCCTGACCAGCTCACGTATACATTCCACCTGAGACCGAATCTGAAATTCAGCGATGGTTCACCGCTGACGGCAGAGGATGTAGCCTTTACACTGACGATTCTGCACGACAAAACGTACGACGGCGAAACGGATATTTTCGTAGCAAGTATCAAGGGTGGTCGTGAATACAAGGAAGGCAAAGCGAACACGATCGAAGGGATCAAGGTGATTGATCCACAGACGATCCAGATCACGACGGAGAAAGTGAACGCCAAGTCTCTCGTCCTGTTAGGCGGGCAGGTGCTCTCCAAGGCGTACTACGGCAAGGAGTACAAACCAGGCGATCTGGAGTATCTCCGCACCTTGCACGGCAAGCCATTGGGAGCTGGACCTTACAAATTTGAGGCGTACATTCCTGGTCAAGAAGTCCGCTATCTCGCAAACGAGCACTATTACGCGGGCAAGCCGCAAGTCGAGCATTTTATCTACAAGACGACAGAGGGCGACGCTCTGCAGTTTATCCAGACAGGGGAAATGGATTACAACTCTTTTACCGTCAACTCGGATAATATTGAGCAGTTGCAAGAGCTGGGATACGTGAATATCAATCTGTACACCTCCAGTGCCTATTCGTACATCAAGTTCAATCATTCCAAGCCCTTTTTTAAAGACAAGCGCGTCCGCCAAGCCTTCATCTACGGACTGGATCGCCAAAAGATTCTGGACCTGACCTATCAAGGCTACGCGCAAGTCGCCAACGTACCGATTAGCCCTGTTTCGTGGGCCTATACGGAGGATGTCAATCCGTACGCCTACAATCCGGAAAAGGCGAAGCAGCTCCTGGATGAAGCGGGCTGGAAGCCGGGCGCCGATGGTATCCGCGAGAAAGACGGACAAAAGCTGATCGTGCATTACTACACGACAAAAGGAAAGCTGGGAGAAGTTCTGATCCCGATTGCCAAAGAAAACTACAAAGAGCTGGGCATCCAGTTTGAAGCAGAAATGATGGACTACAACGCCGTTTTGGCACGGACGGAAAAAGGCGATCACGACCTCGCTTCGTTCTCGACCACGATGCTGATCGATCCAGATGACGGTGTAGACGCCTTCTCCACGAAAAAGGGCAAGAGCGGATTTACCGGAACGAACGGCTACTCCAATGCCAAAGTAGACGAATTGCTGGAAGCAGGTCTATCTACGCTGGACATCGAGAAGCGCAAAGCAATCTACAAAGACCTGTACAAAGAGTTGAGCGATGACCCACCATACATCTTCCTCGGCTACCGCAAAATTTTGTCTGCGCACAACGGCAAGATCAAGGGCTTGGAACCGAATCCGTTCACCGGTATTTCGACCAGCCTGCCTGGTATCAGAATTGAGTAACAGGTTCGAGTAACTGATTTACGAATGTTGTGCCCGGCCCTGGGGCTGGGCTTTCTTTTTTCCCCAAGCATGAAAGGAGGCCAACGATGACGTCCTACTTCCTGAAAAGGGTCTTTTACATGGCGTTGACTCTCTTCGGCGCATCCATTTTGATTTTTTTCCTGTATGCCCTAACGCCAGGTGATTTCGTCGATACGAGTCCCAAGCTGACAGCCGAACGAAAGCTGGAGCTGAAAGCGATGTACGGGCTGGATAAGCCTATCGTCGAACGGTATTTCATTTGGATGAAAAACGCCCTACAAGGCGATTTTGGTTACTCTCTGCAATACCAGCAGCCGGTGATGTCGCTGTTGAACGATTACATCTGGAATTCGTTTTTACTGGCGATTACCTCCACTTTTTTTACGTGGGTAATCGCGATCTCAATCGGAGTTCTGTCAGCTGCAAGGCAGCATTCCTGGTTCGATGCGCTCGTGACGATCGGTGTTTTTGCTGCGATGTCGCTGCCTGTCTTTTTCGTTGGACTGCTGTTTATCAAGTTGTTTGCCGTCGACGCCAAGCTGTTTCCCGCAGGGGGCATGATGATGATCGGCAGCAAGGAAACAGGGCTCGCCTATGCGTGGGACGTGGTTCAGCATATGTTTTTGCCTGTGACTGTTTTGACTTTGCTGAGCGTGGGGACGCTGACTCGCTATTTCCGCACGAATATGCTGGAGGTCATCCAACAAGACTTCGTGCGTACGGCTCGGGCAAAAGGGCTGAAGGAAAAAGTCGTCCTGCACAAGCACGCGCTGCGCAATGCGCTCCTGCCCGCCATTACACTGTTAGGCTTTGAGCTGCCAGCATTGTTCGGTGGGGCGATCATCACGGAAAAAATATTTAACTGGCCCGGTGTCGGACAGTTGTACATGCAGGCGTTTTCTGTACGGGACTACCCGCTTTTGATGGGCTTTACGATGTTCCTGGCGATTCTCACCGTCATCGGAAACTTATCTGCTGATTTGCTGTACAGAGTGGCTGACCCGCGGGTTCGGTTGAAATAGGAGGGAAAACGATGGCATCAACGGTAAGTGAAGTAGCGGAGGTGACGAGACCGGAGCAGGTAGCGTTGCGTTCGTCCTTGTGGCACGAGGCGTTTTTGCGATTGAAAAAGAAGCGTCTGGCCATGGTTGGACTTGTGTTTTTACTCGTCATGGCAGTGATGTGTTTCATCGGTCCGTTTTTTTCTCCGTACGCCTCCGGCAAGATCAATACGGCCATGATCAACAAGCCGCCGAGCTTCGCCCATTGGCTTGGGACGGACAGTTTGGGCAGAGACATTTTGACGCGGTTGATGCAGGCTGGCCGAATCTCATTGACAGTCGGCATCGCCTCTATGGTGCTCTCCGTTTCCATTGGCGCCCTTCTTGGTGCGCTGGCTGGCTTTTACCGCGGGTGGGTCGATCAAGTAATCATGCGTGTAGCAGACGTGCTTATGACCATTCCTGGTCTGCCGCTCTTGTTTATTATGGGCGCAGTCCTCTCCGAGTGGAAAATCCCGACCGACTACCGCATTTACATCGTCATGGTCATGCTGAGTTTGATCGGCTGGCCCGGCTTGGCGCGAATGGTCCGCAGCCAGATGCTCACCCTGCGTGAAAGTGAATTCATGCAAGCAGCAGAAGTCCTCGGTCTGCGCGACAGACGCAAGCTATTCTTCCATTTGCTGCCCAATCTCACACCGCTCTTGATTGTCGTTGCCACCTTGAATGTCGGTGGTGCGATCCTGAGCGAATCCGTATTATCGTACTTCGGCCTGGGAGTCGTCCCGCCAACGCCGACATGGGGCAACATGATGGATGCGGCAAATACCTTGATCGATTTTCAGAAAAGACCGTGGCTGTGGGTTCCTCCTGGAATTGCTATTTTTGCTACTGTCATCTCGATTAATTTGCTAGGGGATGGACTGCGGGATGCTTTGGACCCGAAGCAGAAGCGTTGAGGGGTTCTTTTGAATTGTTTTTACCTTCTTGAACTTACTTTCAAGAGGATAGCTAAAGCAGCGCAAGGGGAAGTGATTTCCAGTCCAAGCGCCTCTGGAGCCCGCCCCAGCGTAGGAAAAAATGGCGGGGAATTTCAGCTTCACTTATGGACTACTTCCCCGAAACTTCAACGTTTGAAGCGCTCCCGCCATTTTTTTCGAAGCGGACAGTCATGACCCCATTGCGGGGCGTAGGCCGAAGCGTAGACTGGAAATCACTTCTCCCTCTCCACTACAGCTCCTTCAAATACACGAAAAGGCAGGTGAGCCAAGCATGAATGCTCTAGTCGAAATCCAAAATCTAAGCACCAACTTCAAGTCCGAACAAGGCGTGGTCAAAGCAGTCGATGCCCTCGATCTGCGCATCTATGAAGGAGAGACCGTATGCATCGTAGGCGAGTCAGGCTGCGGCAAAAGCGCGGCAGCCATGTCATTGATGGGACTAATCCCAGAGGCGGTAGGCAGTATCGTTTCGGGTGAGATATGGTTTGCAGGCCGTGACCTGCGAAAAGTCAGCAAAGAAGAAATGCGCAAGCTCCGCGGCAATGAGCTGGCCATGATTTTTCAGGAGCCGATGTCGTCACTCAATCCCGTACTGACCATCGGTGAGCAGATCATGGAGCCGATCATGGAGCATCAGGGATTAAGCAAAAAAGCAGCCCAAGCGCGAGCCATCGAGCTGATCGAGCTGGTCGGAATCCCCCGGGCAAAAGAAATCGCCAAATCGTACCCCCATGAATTGAGCGGTGGCATGCTGCAGCGCATTATGATTGCCATTGCAATATCCTGCAATCCCCGCCTGCTGATCGCCGATGAGCCGACGACTGCTTTGGATGTGACCATTCAGGCGCAAATCCTCGATCTGCTGCGCAAAATCAAGGACGAAGCCCAAACTGCGATTCTTTTTATCACGCACGATCTGGGGGTCGTAGCGGAAATGGCCGATCATGTCGTCGTGATGTACGCAGGGAAAGTGGTAGAGGTGTCTCCTGTCGTCGAGCTGTTCGAGGAGCCGAAGCACCCGTATACACAAGGCTTGCTTCGCTCCAAGCCTGTGCTGAATCAACGCAGAGCCAAGCTGTATTCCATCCCTGGTCAAGTACCAAATCCGACGACGCTCGGTGAATCGTGCTATTTTCTTGACCGATGCGATCAATGCTTGAACATTTGCCGGGTGAAGCAGCCACCTTTGCGTGATGGGGGAGACGGCAGAAAGGTCGCGTGCTGGCTGTATGAGGAGGAGATCGCCCGTGGACAGTAATTTGCTGGAAGTGTGCCGATTAAAAAAATATTACCCGATTACCGGAGGGCTTTTAGGCAGGACGATCGGCCATGTGAAAGCGGTGGATGACGTCAGCTTTTCCATCCAAAAAGGAGAGACGTTCGGATTGGTCGGTGAATCCGGCAGCGGGAAAAGCACGACAGGTCGCACGATCTTGCGCCTTTTGGAAAAAACAGAGGGAGAAGTCCGTTTCCAGGGTATCGATGTGCACGCTTTGAATCGCCAAGAGCTCCGAGCTTTGCGCCCCCGGATGCAATATATTTTTCAAGACCCGTACAGCTCGTTGAATCCAAGAGTCCGAATCGGAGAAGCACTGGGTGAAGCGCTGCTTGATCACGGGCTGCTCCCACAAGCGGAGGTCAGAGAAAGAGTCTTAGAGGTCATGGCTTTATGTGGATTGGCATCGTATCATGTCGATCGGTATCCGCATGAATTCTCGGGTGGTCAACGTCAACGGATCGGTATCGCACGGGCCATTATGATGAACCCTGATTTTATCGTCGCGGATGAGCCAGTATCTGCTCTGGATGTGTCAATCCAAGCGCAAATCATCAATTTGTTCGCAGAGTTGCAGGAGCAAAGGAAGCTGACGTACTTATTTATTTCGCATGATTTGAGCGTCGTGGAGCATCTGTGCACGAGGATTGGGGTCATGTATTTGGGGTCATTGCTGGAGCTGGCACCTCGGGATGAATTGTTTTTGGAGCCGCTCCATCCGTACACCAAAGCATTGCTCTCCTCTGTGCCGCTTCCGATCCCAAAGAAGAAGCGCGAACGCATCGTCCTGCAGGGAGACATGCCAAGTCCAGCGAATCCTCCGGCAGGGTGCAAATTCCACACGCGCTGCCCGTATGTGAAAGACATTTGCCGACAGGAAGTGCCTGCTTTCCGCGAAGTCAGTACCGACAGATTTGTCGCCTGTCACTTGGTGTAACGGGAAACAATGGAGGGAATGAAGAATTACGCGGGGCATTGACCGATGACAGAATTGTATGGTAATATTTTCATATAAGAGTAAATGCATCGGTTTTTATGTGATTAGCTGATCGGTCGACCGAAAGCTCCCGCGAGGACAAAGACAACCAAGCTGTCTAGTTGCGCAGGGAGCTTTTCGTCAATCGAAGGAAAATGAGGTGAGAGAAGCCTCTTGATGCCCAAACTGTTTGACATTGACAGCAATCGGGCTCAAGAGGTATTATCAGATCATAAAACATACTAAATAGGTAGGAATAATATGCATTAAATTTGATGAAACAGGAGTGTGAATCCCCATGGCAAAGAATGAGATTCCCCTGGACGATCTCTTATTAGAGAAAATCGCACGCGCACTGGACGGTTTGGAATACGGCTCCATACATATTGTGGTTCACGATTCACAGGTCGTTCAGATTGAGCGAACAGAAAAATACAGACTCCCGGCGGAAAAACCTGAGGCAAAGATTTCGCAAGCGCGCACCGGAAAATAGAAGAAAAGGCGTGGAAAAAAGAGAGGAGGAAGGACTATGGCAGGCGTTCTTGTGGTAGGAGGAGATCGGGTAGCAGAAATCGAGAGCTTGTTGCAGAACAAAGGGTTCCACAATGTCTATCACGTATCTGGTCGCAAAAAATCCGATGTGAAGGCGACGATTCCTTCTGATACGGAACTTGTTCTTGTCTTTATTAACTTCGTGAGTCACAGCTTGTGTAAAAATATAAAGAAGCTGGCGAAGCAAAAGCACGTCCCGATCGTTTTTTGCCGACGGTCATGTGATGCGGTAGCTATGTATGAACCAGCAATAAGCTAGAGAGGACAGCCCCATATGCGCGAATGAATAGAAGTATTCAAGGATGAATACTTCTTTTTTGCGTGACAGAGACTACTGGTAGAAACTTGTCGGAGCGACCCGGGTAAATGTATTCAGCAGGGAATAAAATCAACCAAAGAACAACGGAAAATACGAATGGCATAAAATTTGCAGAATATTTATTCAATAATCAGATATCCGACTCAAACAGGGGGTACAGCATGAAAAGACCAGTTGTCATGACAAGTCTCTTCGTTTTGCTTAGTGGACTATTTGCAGGCTGTAGCAGCGGCAATACGCCGACTCAAACCGCACCAGACAACCAGCAGCAAACCGCGCCAGCGCAGCAGGCAACTATGCAGACTGCGGCCGAGCAGACGTTGCACATGAATGCCGCAGAGCCCGAAACACTTGATTCAGGCATGTCCAACGATGTGATTTCCGGTGCTTTCATCCGTTCGCTGTACGACGGGCTCGTTCGTTTGGACAAGGATGGCAAGCCAGTCAATTCCGTTGCCTCCGACATTCGAGTATCGGAGGACAAAAAGGTGTACACCTTTACATTGCGCGACAGCAAGTGGAGCAATGGCGACCCGGTTACGGCTCAAGACTTCGCCTACGGCTGGATGCGTGTACTCAATCCGAAGACAGCCAGCGGGTCCGCCTACAAGTATTATCCGATCAAAAATGCCCGTGCCTTTTATGAAGGGAAGGCGAAAGCGGAGGATGTCGGCATTAAGGTCGTCAATGACAAGACCCTGCAAGTCAATTTGGAAAACCCGACTCCATACTTCCTGACACTTGCGACCTTCTACTATCCGGTCAACCAAAAGGTAGTAGAAGCCAATCCCGATTGGGCGAAAAAGCCCGAGTCCATCGTGACCAATGGGCCGTTCAAGCTCGTAAATTGGGAGCATAAAAACAAGATTGAGCTGGCCAAAAACGAGCACTATTGGGACAAAGACGTTGTGAAGTTTAACGAAATCGAGTTTTCCATGATAGAAGATACGAATACCGAGCTGGAGCTATTCAATAGCGGCGAGCTGGATTGGGCTGGCGGCCCGATTAGCGGTCTGCCTGCAGATGCCATTGGACCGTTACGTGATGAAGGCAAGCTGCAAACCATGAAACGTGCCACCAACTACTATCTCTTGTTCCAGACACAGAAGCCGCCATTTACGAATAGCAAAATCCGCAAAGCGTTTGCCTACGCGATCAACCGCAGTGACATCGCAGAAAACATCGGTCAAGCCGGACAGACTCCCTTGATGGGCTTCGTCCCGCTTTCCTCTTCTCTAAAGCCGGAAGGATATTTCAAGGATAACGATGTGGAGACGGCGAAACAGTTATTGGCAGAAGGAATGAAGGAGCTTGGTATCACCAAGCTGCCCGAAATCACCTATCTTTACAATACCTCCGACCTCAACAAGAAGATTGCCGAAGCATTGCAGGCTCAATGGAAGCAAGCTCTCGGTGTGGACGTCAAGCTGATCAACAAAGAATTGAAGGTCATGTTTGACGATCAGGAGCAAGGGAAGTACATGATTTCCCGAACAGGCTGGACGGGAGATTACAACGACTCTGTCAACTTCCTGGAGCTGATGATGGAGAAGTACAGCTCCAATAACTCTACCTTCTGGTTTAGCGAGAAATACGTAGAGCTGGTGAAAAAGGCGTACGCCGAGCCGGACGAGGCCAAACGCAATCAGTATCTGGTCGAAGCGGAGAGCATCTTGATGGAAGAAATGCCGGTCACTGGTGTGTATTCCAGCGTCAATTCATGGGTACAAAATGAAAAAGTAAAAGGCATCACGGTCGATCCATTGGGCTACATCGACTTCAAGTGGGGATACAAAGAACAATAGCGCTAAAAAGAAATGGCCGACACGAAAATACATGTGTGGGCCGTTTCGCGAGATGGGGGAGGAATTTTGATGACATGGCAACAAGCGGTAGAAAACGTATTGAAGGAAGCGCCCGGTATTTTTGGAATCGCAGCTGTGCATTTGGAAACGGGAGAGACAGCAGGACATCTGGAGGAAGAGTTGTTTCAACTGGCGAGTGCATTCAAAATCCCGATCATGGTCACCTTGATGCGCGAGGTGGAAGCAGGACGAATCCGCCTCGATCAGCGTGTGACACTGAAATGGGAGGATCGCGTCCCAGGGTCGGGCATTTTGCAAGAGCTGGATGCCGGAGCGGCTTTAACGGTCAAAGACTTGGCGACACTGATGACGATTGTCAGCGATAACTATGCGACAGACCAAATTCTCGAGCTGATCGGCGGCATCGACAAGGTGAATGAGCACATGCATGAGCTGGGGCTTTCGCAGATTCATTTGCGGCATAATTGCTGGGAGCTCCTCAACCATTGTGTGGGTATGAATGAGCCTGCACCATCGGAGGCAGGGTTCGATGAGTTCATGCGACGGGAAGAGTCAGGCAATTACGAATTGATCCACGATGTCTCGATGCCTACGCTTGATAATAACGTAGCGACACCTGCCGAGCTGAACCGCCTGCTCGTTCTGATTGCGCGAAAACAAATTCTCACGGAAGCCTCCTGCGAGCTAATGCTGGACATCATGCGACGTCAGCATTACAACAGCCGTCTGCCGTACATGCTGCCAGAAGGAACAAAGGTCGCACATAAGACCGGGACCGTCAATGCTGTCGTCAATGATGCTGGCATCATTTATTTGCCCGAAGGAAAAGGAATGATTGCGATCACGGCACTATCACGCGGTGTGACTGACAAAGAAGCCGCAGAGCATACCATCGCCCGTGTTGCAAAAGCGATTTATGAGCAAGCGATAGGGAGTTGATGAAAATGACGGCATGGAAGGAACAGTTCCAGGCGTATGCACAGCAGCTGCTGGACGAGGCGAATGCTCCGGGTGCAGCTATAGCTGTTGCACGTGAAGGTGAGCTTTTGTACGAGGGGACGTTCGGGTTTCGTGACAGAGAACAGCAACAGCCCCTTTCCCTCGACACCGCTTTTGGCATCGCATCCATCACCAAATCGTTTACCTGCGTTGCGATCATGCAGTTGCAGGAGGCAGGCAAGCTGTCTGTTCATGATCCCGTCGTGAAATATTTGCCTGAGTTTCGGGCGGGCGATCACGAACTGACAGCACGCATGACGATCCATCATTTCATGACACATACGCCCGGAATAGCGCCCATGCCTTACTTAGATGGTGCAATGAGGCGGAGTATGGAGAATGATCCTGCTGTCATTGGAACCAAGGCAGAGGAAGAACTAAAGACAGTGCCTTACCTGGATACGTACGAAGAAGTCATGGAAGCCATTGCTGGATTCGAAGGGAAGCCACTCTCAGAGCCAGGGGGTGCCTTTAGCTACAACAACGATGCATACGGGCTTTTGGGGGCGATCATTGAACGGGTCAGCAACCAGACGTATGAGCAATACATGGCGACGCATATTTTGCAGCCACTGGGTATGAATAGAACCGTTTTTTCTGTGGATGAGTTGGCTGACCAGGCTGACGTCACGATCTTGTATACCAACAAAAAAATTGATGACGAAAATCAAATCATTGCAGCACCCATCTGGCACGATGCTCCACCGATGCGGGCGGCCGGTTTCCTCAAATCGACTGTGAATGATCTACTCGCTTATTTGGAAGTCTTTCGTTTGGGGGCAACGGGAAACCCGACAACTATTTTGTCTGCCGATAGCGTCCGGCAAATGCTCACCCCCTTTGCTCGTGTGGACGGGCATCGCTCCTACGGCTATGGTTTGATGGTCTCGCCTGCCTTTCCAGATGGCTTGCTGGTAGAGCATGGCGGATCGTTGAAGGGAATCAGCTCGCACATTTTTTCGGTTCCGGCTCAAGGGATTACGGGCGTGATTCTGGTCAATCTCGATGGCGTGAGCGTCCGAGAGTTGGTCCTCGGCTTTTTGAACAGTTATTTTGCAAGGTCGGCTGGTGCTCCGGTCTATGCCTATGATCCATACGAGGTCACAGATGAGCAGTTATCATTGTACGAGGGTCGCTACTCTTCGCAGGAATGGGTAAGCGCATCGATTGCCAAAAGCGAAGGGAAGCTATTCCTGGAGGTGGATGGTCTCTCGTTTCCGCTGATCCCGGTACAAAAAGACAGCTTCATTTTCCAAAAAAGAGACTCCATCCCCTGGATTGAATTTTTCGGGGATGAAGACGGGCAAATAGCGAGGATGAGCTACGGATTGCGTCAATTGACGAGGGAATCGACAAAATCACCAGACTAAACAAATAAACAAGGATAGGAATCCGATGGGTTCTTATCCTTTTTCGTTTCAATCACAGCCGCTTTGGTCTTTGTTTTGCTTTCTATGCCCGATTCGAGCCATAATAGAGACAATACATACAGGATGTGATTACGCTTGCAGATCATTGTTTTTGACCTTGAAACGACACTGACATATCAGAGAGACAAGATTCCGGAAATTATTGAGATCGGAGCGGCAAAAGTCGTGCCCGGAAAAAATGGCGTGGAGGTCGACACATTTCAGCGCTATACCTTTCCAGCCATTGAACGCAGAATCTCGGAGAGAACACGGAAGTTCATCGGTCTCGATAAAGAGAACATGCCAACCTTTATCCCGTTTCGCCGGGCGTTCGCAGAATTTATGAAGTGGATCGGCAACGATTCTGAATACTACCTGTGCACATGGGGGCAAGATGACAAGCGGCTGATGATCGAGCATTGTGCGCGGTTCGGTTTGGACTTCAACTGGATGCGCAATTACAATGACATCCAACCGCCAATTAGCATGCTTTTGGCTGATCGCAAACAGATGAGTCTAAAAGAAGCGATCGACACGGCAGGAATCATCCAGGAGGGTAGGCTGCACTCGGCCTTGGTCGATGCCATCCACACAGCTCATTTGCTCATGAAATACAACAAGACGGTGCACCTCAAAGAAAACACGCCAGTGGAGAACTACAACTTGTCGAGCTCGTTGTACATTACGTGCCGGTCTTGCAAAAAAAGCAAATACTACACGGCTTTTGGGCGAAAAAGCAGAAGGTGCGAGGCTTGCCTGCAACATCGCAAGAAGCTGGAAAATGCCGCAGAAGCAGCAACCGTCCAACAGAGCTAGCGGGAGAGAGACTTTGCGTAATCCGCTCATAAAAAAAATGCCGCAGGGACTAGACCCAAGCGGCATTTTTCATTGTGATCGATAATAACTATACTCCGAGCAGGAGCAGGATAATAGACGTCAGACTAAAGCAAACACTGATCAAGCACAGGAAGGTGACGACCTGCTTTGGATTGAGTCCAGAACGCAGCAGGCGATAATGAACCTGACTGGCATCTGCTTGGTAGATCGGTTTTCCTTGCAGGAAGCGTTTGGTCACCACAAACAGATTATCAAAAATCGGCACACCGAGTGCTAAAATCGGAATGAACAAGGAGAGAATCGTTGCCTGTTTAAAGGCACCATCCAACGCGATAACGGCCAAGATAAAGCCAAGGAAGGTCGCGCCTGCATCTCCCATGAAAATTTTGGCCGGCGGTTTGTTGTACCGCAGATAAGCCAAGGCAACACCGATCAGACTGATCGCCATAATCGCAGATGTGCTTTGTCCTTTTACCAAAGCGACTACGAAGAGTGTGCCTGCGGAGATCGCAGAAAGTCCTCCAGCCAAACCGTCCATGCCATCCGAAAAGTTGATGACCGTCGTTACTCCGAAAATCCACAAGATGGTCAGGATGAACTGCAACCATTGCGGGAGTAAGATGTATTCGCCACTCAATGGATTGTAAAAGCCGGAAAAAGTAATACCCGACAGATAGACAATGACGGCGGCAGATACTTGGACGATCAGCTTGGGCAGGGCGGAAAAATCCTTGCCTTGCGTCTTGTACCAGTCATCAATGGTACCGATAATCAACAGCAGTAGTGAACCTGACAGTACTGCGATTGTTTGCCCGGTCGATTCTTTCGAGAAGAGCAAAAACGATGCAGCAAAGCCGACAAAAATAGCGTAGCTGGCTGTCAATGGGATAGGCTCCCGGTGAATTTTTCTTTCCACGTCTTTACGTGGCTTGTCCACAAAATCAAGGCGAAATGCCAATTTAGCCAGAGGCGGAATCAGCACCATAACGATACAAAACGACAGTAAAAACGAAAGAGCGTACGTTATCGTGACCATCTCCTACAGGTAGTGAGCTTTCTATATGCAAAGATACTCGCATACCGTGTTGTTTGACAAGTCTATTATAGGAAGTATTCCAAATTTTGTCGACTCTTGCAATCACGTGAGGGTGAGGTACCAAAAAAAGTTGGTACTTATCTCCAACAGATCCGATCCCTATAATCCTTCGTAGGAGGGATCCAGATGGAATACATGGCATTATGGTTTATATTAGGGATCATCTTTTCCATAACACTCGCAGCGAAACAGATTAAGCCTTGGCTGAAATTCGTTATATTCGGTTACTACCTCGTGCTATCTTACCTATTTATCTCTCGTAAAGAACAGATATATAGTGAATATCATCGGCTGCCCGTGCCGGAGCAGTTCTGGAAAACCAACTCGGATTGGGTGGGACTCATGCTCGGTTTTTATTTTGTCCCATTTCTCCTCCTCCTGTTGTTCATCTACTTTTGGCTGTTTCGAGATGCCAACAGTGTGAAGAAACGGTTTTTCATTTCTCTAACCATTGTACCCGCGGCGATTATCTATCTATGCTTGCTGTTTGTTTTCAGTATGTACGGATATCGACCTTAAAAACCTAGAGTGCAGTTACAAGCGGACGGTTAACAGGCGTCCGTTTTTCTGTTTAAATAGTATGAAAAGTTTCCAATGCGAGGAGGTTCTTATGAAGGGATCCAAATTGAAGTCTGGGCAAAATGTCATCATTCGATCAGCGGAGCTGGCAGATGCTGAAGCCTTGGTTGCGTTCATACATTGCGTATCAGGAGAGACGGATAATTTGTCATTTGGACCGCAAGAATGGACAGTCACCCCTGATGAGCAAAAAGAAAACATCAAAAGATGTCTGGAAGCTCACAATCAACTTTGTTTGATTGCAGAGGTTGACGGGAGAATTGTAGGGAACATGACATTTCGAGGGGGTATCCGATCGCGGACGCAGCATGTAGGTGAATTTGGGATTAGCGTCTTGAAAGAATTTTGGGGATCAGGGGTTGGGAGACTTCTACTCGAATCCTTGCTGGAATGGGCCAAGCAATCAAAAGTCATACGAAAAATCAATCTGAAAGTCCGTTCAGACAACGATTCTGCTATTCATTTGTACAAAAAGCTGGGCTTCAAGGAAATGGGTACGTTGACGAGAGAATTTTTGATTGGGGATACATTCTACGATTGTCTCTACATGGGCATCGAAATAGACTGAGGAACAGACCGTCAGGATTTTGGACCTGACGGATTTTTTGATGAGGAAAATACTGATTATTCAAACAAGTGGAAAGGGGCCATCATGAAAAGGAAAGTCTCGACGCTTTTTTTAAACGGAACACTGCGTGCGAAGATTCTCACGCTTTTTCTCTGCTTGATCGCAATCCCGTTGAGCTTGCAAGGGGTCATCACGTACAGCAAGTTTACGGCTTCAACGGAATTGAGAACGGCTGAATACACGGGGCAGATTGTGGGGCAGATCAACCGCAACCTGGAGCGCAATATACGGGAGATGAAGCGTTTATCACTCATGCCGCTCTACGATCCGGAAGTCCTGTCCATTTTAAAAGAAATTCAGACAAATACGTCGGCTACTTCTTTTCTCTCCATGGAAAAAAGGGAGAAAATGACGCTGTTTATCTCCAGTCTTTCCTATAGCCGACCGGAAGTAAAAGGTATTCAAATCATCGCGGGAAATGGCATGATTTTTTCCAATCTGGACCCCTCTGTCATGAAGAGCAAGGAAGATTTGGCAGAAGAGGGATGGTATTCGCGCGTGATCAAGGAACAGGGCGCAGCCGTCATTATTCCACAGCATCGACCCAGCTATTATTTGGATGCCTCTGGGGAGCGCTATATGTCAGTGGCTCGGTTATTGCGTGATCCGTATACGAAAGTACCGCTTGGAATCATGAAAATCGATATGAAAATGGACATGTTTGACCAGATCTTGTCTGATATGCCTTTTACCAAGGATGGGAGCTTGATCATCGTCAACGAGGGAAACGAGCTGTTTTATGAAAAGAGGGAGAGCGAAGGCTCGCCGGGTTATCGTACTTTGCTGCAAGAAACCCCTGCGATCAATCGTGGGGATGCGAATCAGAAGGTGATTCAGGGACAGCCATATCTCTTCGTGGATCATCAATCAAAAGAGACGGGGCTTGTGGTGATTAGTCTGATTCCGCTCGATATCCTGCTCGCAGAATCCAATAGCTTGCGCAGTTTTACGATGTTGATTGCGGCGATGTTTTTGCTCGTCGCTGGCGGACTTGCGATTTATTTTTCCTATTCACTCAGCAAGCCGCTCGTTCAGTTGAAAGAGAAAATGCTGCAAGTAAAGCGGGGAAACTTCCATGAACGAGTTCCTGTCGCTTCCCAAGACGAGCTCGGGAAGCTGAGCGAGCAATTTAATCAGATGGTCGAGGAAATCAACCGCCTTGTCAATGAGGTGTATCTTAGTAGCTTGCGTGAGCGGGAGGCGGAGCTGGCGGCCTTGCAGAGTCAGATCAATCCGCATTTTATTTACAACACACTCGAATCGATCAATATGATGGCGATCCGCTCGGGTAATTACGATGTGTCCGATATGGTTGCTTCGCTCGGAAAACTCATGCGCTATACGGTCGCGCGAGAGGATGGGCAGGTTACGCTGACGCAAGAACTGATGTCGTTAGAATCCTACGTCCGTATTCAAAAGATTCGTCTGGGAGAGCGCCTTCAGGTGTTTATGGACGTAGAAGAGAGCCTGTCGGATCAGCGTATCCCGAAGCTGCTGCTACAGCCATTGCTTGAAAATGCGATTGCACACGGGATTGAGCATCAGGAACAGGGAGGGACGATATGGCTCACGGCGCTTTGTCAGGAGGGTGTGATGCAGATTAGTGTGAGAGACAATGGCAAGGGAATGTCCGAGCAAACTTTGAGTCGTCTGCTCGCAAGTCTGCGTACGCCTATGCAGCAGCATGAGATGACAGGAAACGCACACAATGGGACAGCCTTGCGAAACATTTCCCAGCGGCTGACCTTATTGTTCGGGGATGAGTATGGGCTAACGATTGTGAGCAGACCGGATCAGGGCACGGAAATTACGATGAAGATTCCACTCGATTTTCAGAAGGGAGAATCACGCCATGTACAAAGTATTGCTGGTGGAAGATGAACGAATGATTCGGGAAGGCTTGAGAACGTTAATTGAAAAAGGAACATCTGGTTTTGCCGTCATGGCAGAAGCGGAAAATGGAAAGGACGCCTTGCAATATCTGCGCACGGAAATGCCTGATTTGGTTGTGACAGATATCCGCATGCGGGAAGTGGATGGCTTGGCGCTGATCGGGAAAATTCGGGAGATGTACGAGGAGCTGCCCATTGTGATTATTAGTGGCTATGGTGATTTTCACTACGCACAGAAAGCATTGAAGTACAAAGTCTCCGACTACCTTTTGAAGCCTATTGATCGAGTAGAACTGGTGAGCACGCTCGCTAAAATCAGGGAGGTGCTGGATCGTAAAAAGAAAGTCCGGGAAGAACAAAACACCGTCGACGGCAGCCATAGAGAAGAAAGACAAATCATTCGCAAGGTAAAAGCATTCATTCACGATCATTTGGACGGCGATCTGAGACTCCAAACACTAGCGGAATGTGTTCATTTGAATCCGATTTATTTGAGTCAATTGTTCAAGACCGAGACGGGGGAAAATGTCTCTGACTACATCACGCAGGTGAGGATGAACCGTGCCAAGCAGCTGTTACACGAGACGAGCCTGAAGGTATATGATATCGCGCGCTTAGTGGGGTATCAGAGCGCGAAGCATTTCATGCTGGTATTTAAAAAGGAAGTCGGGATGACACCTGGGAGCTACCGAGATCTCGTCGGCAGTAAAGATCTTTAAATCTCATACCAAATCTAAATCCTGCATGATTTATCTTACTATTCACTCAATTTTATACTGGTGACAGGGAAAACAGATAAGGAGGTACGCCATGAAAAAGGCAATCCTGTTGGCATTGTCTACTGCTTTGACAGCGTTTACATTTGGGTGCAGCAACACCGCGACGACTCCCGGTGACTCCGCAACGGGCAAGAAAGAAGCAGTCGAGCTTACGTTTTTGACATGGGGCAACCAAGCCCACTTGGACCTGTATACGAAGCTCTCTGAAAAATTTACGCAACAAAACCCGACCATCAAGGTGAAGCTGGAATCTGTGCCATTCCCCGATTACCAGCAAAAGGTGACGGTGCTGGCTGCTGGTCAGGAGCTGCCTGACATCGGTTGGGTGTCTGAGCGAATGGTGCCGCAGTTTATGGAGAATGGGATATTGGAAGATGTCTCGGATGTAAAGAACGACGCTGCATTTAAGCTGGATGACTTTATCCCGTCGACGCTTGAGTTGTTCCAAAAAGACGACAAATTGTACGGACTGCCGTTTTCTACCCCACCTACCGTGATGTTCTACAACAAAGACTTGTTTGACAAGGCTGGCTTGAAATCGCCGAACGACCTTGCGAAGGAAGGAAAATGGACGTGGGAGGAATTCGAAAAGTCAGCGCAGGCGATCTCGAGCGGAACCGGGGCGAGCAAAATCTACGGGGCCAACTTCTTCCGCGATTGGAAAACGTGGATCATTCTGTCTTCCTATTCATGGTCAAATGGCAGCGGCCCGTTTAACAAAGAGATGAATCAGTTTACGTGGAATGACCAATACGGAGTGGAGACACTCAGCATGCTCCAACGGATGATGTTTACAGATGGGTCACATCCGAAGGCAGGTGAACAGGTTAGCTTTGAATCAGGCAAAATTGGCATGTTCTTTGATGTGTACAGCTACGTTTCGAAGGCGCGGACGATCAAGGATTTCAAGTGGGACATTGCTCCGATGCCAGCGGGTTCACAAGGCTCGGCACCGATGCTCGGTCAGGCAGGGTATTCGATTTTCAAAGGAACCAAGCATTTGGAGGAGACCAAGCTGTTCCTCAAGTTCCTCGCGAGTGAGCACGGTGTCCAGGAGACCTCGACTTACTTTGTCCCGCCGCGCTTGTCTGTGTTGAATTCCGATCCGTTCTTGAATGTTCCAGGCAACCCTGACCCTGCACACATCAAGCAGGCCGTTATCGATGAAATGCCTAAGGCACATCTGCAACCAGGCCATGTGGACTGGCAAAAAATCGACACGACAATCCTGGCTGGTTTTGATCAATTATTTGGTCAAACGGCACAGCCTGCGGATATCGTGAAGTCGCTGGAAGAGAAAGTTAATCCGATCATGAAAAAGTAAGCAAGCTCGTCACAACGGTCTGGGATACAGGCCGTTGTGAAATTGAGAGGGAGGTTACGATGAATCGTTTTCGACAGGCACTGGAAGAGAAGCCGTTTCTGCTCATGGTCAGTCTCCCGCATAACGATGAGACCTTGGCCAGAGCTGCGATAGAGGAAGGCGCAGATGGCTTGAAGATGCATATCAATGTGTACCATCGTGCCAGTGGCAACCGGTTCGGGCCTCTGGCTGAATATACGGACTTTCTCCAAAAGATACGCAGCCAGTTCGCAGGGCCGATTGGCATTGTTCCTGGCGGGTCAATGGAGGAGCTCAATCCCGAGGAAATCAGGCAGTTCGATTCACTGGGAATCGACTTCATCTCCATCTATGGTCATCATTTGCCAGCGTCCCTTTTGAAAATAGAAGGAGTGGCGAGTACGTTTGCCATTGATGATCAGTTCGATTTGAACCGATTGGAAGCCGTGAAGCATTTTTCCATGACCGCATTAGAGGCGTCGATTATTCCGGGGAACGAGTATGGTACGGGGCTTACGTTTGCCGATCTGCTCGCCTATCGGTATATCGTAGAGAAGGCAGGCATCCCCATCATCGTCCCGACACAGCGAAAAATTGTGGCGGAGGATGTGGAAGCTCTACGTGAAACGGGGGTTCGCGTCCTGTTAGCTGGAGCGATGGCGATCGGGAAAACCGAGGATGAAATACGCCGTTCCATCCATGCATTGCGAAATGCGATAGACAACTAAGGAGGGATCGTATGGAGAGCAAGTTGAATGTCCCGCTCTCTCCTGACAAGAGAACACGTGGAACAAGAAAAAAATCCTTCAACCGAGAAGCGAATCTGGCAGGATGGCTGTTTGTCAGCCCAATGGTTATCGGGTTTGTGGTGCTGTTGTTAGGCCCGCTTTTACTCGCGCTGTACATGAGCTTTACGGATTGGCCATTACTGGGGGAAGCCGAATTTATTGGGCTGGAAAATTACAGAGTGATTTTTCAAGATGCCGAATTTTGGACGGTCGTGGGCAATACATTTGCGTTCTCGGCTGGACTGGTCCCCTTAAACATCGTGTTGGCGTTGGGGTTGGCCTTACTGCTCGTGCGCAAGCTGCCGGGGATCGGGATATTCCGCACAGCGATTTTTGTGCCAGTCATGACATCGCTGATCGTCTGGGCAATTGTGTGGAAGTATTTGTTTGCGACAGACACGGGGTTTATCAATCAGATCTTGCAGATGTTTGGGATTACAGGCCCTTCATGGCTGTACAATCCAAAGCTGGCGATGCCGGTGGTGATCGTGACGAGTGTCCTGAAAAATGTGGGCTTGAACATGGTTCTGTTCATCGCTGCTTTGCAGCAGGTGCCTGTTCACTTATACGAGGCGGCCCGCATTGATGGAGCCAGTCGGACGCGCCAATTGTTTCAGATTACGATCCCGATGATTAGTCCGACGGTTTTTTTAACCACGTTGTTGACGATCATCGGCTCGCTCAAGGTGTTTGGGCAGATTTACGTCATGACCCAAGGGGGGCCTGATAACAGTACAAAGGTGCTTGTCTATTACATATGGGAGCGTGCCTTCAAAAACTTTGAATTCGGCTATGCGTCTGCACTTGCCTTTGTGCTGTTCTTTATCATTTTAGTATTTACGCTCTTGCAGTGGCAGTTTAGAAAAAGGTGGGTGTTCCATGAAGAGTAATCGCCACAGATTACAAGCGGGCAAGTTATTGGGGATTGGCAGTCACTATGTCGCGTTAGGAGCAATCTCCCTACTGATGCTGGTGCCTTTTTTGTGGATGCTTTCTACATCATTAAAAGAGCCGGCCAAAATATTCGTCTTTCCGCCAGAGTTTATCCCTTCGTCGATTCGCTTGGAGAACTACACAGAGGTTTTGGCGAATACGCCGTTTCATCTGTTCTATTGGAACAGCCTGTACATTGCGATTCTGGTCACGGTTGGAACGGTTTTATTTTCATCGATTGCAGGCTATGCGTTTGCCAGAATCCCGTTTCGGGGACGTAATATCGTCTTTCTGGTGCTGCTGTCGACAATGATGATCCCGCATGAAGTGACGTCGATTCCAATGTTTTTGTTCATGCGCATGCTTGGATTTATCAATACGCATGTACCGCTAATTGTCCTTCCCATTTTCGGGGCAGGCGGAATTTTTGGTGTGTTCGTCATGCGCCAGTTTTTCCTCGGGATTCCAAAGGAACTGGAGGAGGCGGCAATGATTGATGGCTGCTCGCGTTGGCGGATTTATTGGAGCATCATGCTGCCACTGGCGAAGCCAGCCATCGCAACGCTGACGATTTTTACGTTTTTGACGAGCTGGAACGAGTTTTATGATCCGCTCATTTTCATCAACGACAGAGAGCTGATGACGCTGCCGCTCGCTTTGTCCTTGTTTACCGATGAAGTAGGGACAGCATGGCATCATTTGATGAGTGCATCCGTCATGGCAACCTTGCCGCTTTTGATTGTGTTCTTTTTCGCCCAAAAGCAGTTTATCGAGGGCGTATCGATGACGGGCCTCAAAGACTAGAGGAAGCATGGATGGGAAGGAAGTTCTACAAGGAGTGAGTGCAGATGAATCGAGTAGTGGAAGCAGATGTAGTCGTGGTAGGCGGGGGCCCGGCAGGAATCAGTGCCGCTCTTGCCAGCGGACGATTGGGAGCCAAGACAATCCTGATCGAGCGGTACGGCTTTCTCGGAGGGATGTCGACGATTGCGCTTGTTTATCCGTGGATGACGTTTCATACGGAAAAAGGCGAGCAAGTCATCAAAGGAATTGCACAGGAAATCGTCGACCGCTTGCAAGAAAAGGGGGGATCGCCTGGACATTTGCAGGATACGGTAGGATTCGTGAGCACAGTCACGCCGTATCATCCGGAAATTTACAAGCTGGTCGCTGTGGAAATGCTCAAGGAAGCGGGCGTCAAGCTGTTTGTCCACAGCTTTGTCGATCAGGTGAAGGTAGAAGGGATTGAGATTACTTCGGTTACGCTCACCAGCAAATCGGGCAAATACGAGATCAAGGCCAAGGTGTTCGTCGATGCGACAGGAGATGCAGATCTCGCTTATTTATCGGGAGCGCCGACGAGCAAAGGGCGAGATGCAGACGGGCTGACACAGCCGATGACCATGAAGTTCCGCATGCGCGGCGTCGATCTGGAGCAGGTGAAGCAGTACATGCTTGACCATCCAGATGAGTTTTATCATAAGACACCGTTTGCACAGCTGCCGTCCATTCCACTGACGGGTGTCCAAGGCTTTTATACGCATTGGAAGATGTCAGGTGTTCCGATTAATCGGGATCAAGTTCTGTTTTTCACAGGGCCTGAGAGCGATGAAGTTCTGATCAATTGCACGCGGGTGCAGGGGCTGGATGGAACAGATGTCGAGGATTTGACGGAAGCGGAGGAAGAAGGGAGACGTCAAGTTTTATTGATGTCTGAATTTTTAAAAAATAAAGTTCCTGGTTTCGCGAAAGCATCCGTCTCCGCAGTCGGAACGCAAATTGGCATCCGTGAGACACGCAGAATCGTCGGAGAGTACAGTTTGACGATCAAAGATGTGGTCGCGGGCAGGCGTTTTCCGGATGTCATCGCACGTAGCGGCTATCCGGTTGATATTCACGATCCTTCTGGCAAAGGCGTAGTGGCAGCAGATATTGAAGGGGAGGGCGCTTATGACATTCCGTATCGCTGTCTGATCCCTGCGTCCATTGACAACTTGCTTGCGGCGGGGCGTTGTATCTCTACGACCCATGAAGCGCTGGCGACGACCAGGCTTACCCCGAGCTGTATGGCGACAGGGCAAGCAGCAGGTACAGCAGCCGCTATCGCATTTCACGACAAGACCATTCCGCGTTTGATTCACGTGGGTAAATTACAGGAACAATTGCGTCTAGCGAATGCCGTCCTCGATTAAACCTTTTCATTTTGAAAGGAGATTGGATCTATGAAAAAGTTGCGCGTTGTCATTTCGACATTGGCTATGGCAGCACTAGTAACAGGCATGGTTCCATTTACGCAGACGAGTGCTGATGCTGCGAAAAAAGCGTCACCCAAGTCACTTGCCAAAGTCGCCCTTGTCCCCCTCGATGATCGCCCGGTCAATACGTATTTTCCGCAAATGACAGCACGGGCAGGCGGGGTGGAGGCGATTATACCGGATGAAGACATACTCGGTCACTTTATGACCCCGGGCGATGGGGAAGAAATTGGCGATTGGCTGATCAAACAGGCAAGCAAAGTGGACGGCTCGGTTATCTCTGTCAGCATGCTGGCATATGGCGGGCTGGTTGCGTCCCGTACCGATCAACAGTCCTATGAAGATGCCCTGTCGAATATCGAAGCCATTAAGAGACTGAGAGACAAACATTCCAAAAAGCCGATCTACGTCTTCGATACGATTCAACGCCTGGCGGTGACGGCGACTGATCCTGAAACATTGAAATACTATGAGCAAATCAGAGAATGGGCGATTTTATACGATGAGGTGCACAACCTCGGCATGTCGGAAAAAGAGGATCGACTCGATCAGTTGGAAAGGGAGATTCCCGAGTCTGTGCTGGAAGATTACTTGAATGCCCGCGAGCGGAATCACAAGATTAACTCCCTGTTGATCGACTGGGTAGAGGATGGGACCATTGATTATTTAGTGCTGGCTCAGGATGATGCTGCTCCTCATGGTCTTCACCGAGCAGAGCGGGAGACCTTGGTCAAAAAAGCAAAGGAGCTGGATGTTGAAGAACGTGTAGCGATTTTCCCCGGAGCGGACGAAGTAGGGACCGTTTTGTTGAGCAGATTTGCCTTGAACGAACTGCGCATCCATCCAAAAGTAGCCGTCGAGTATTCGGGTATAGACGGCGATGAATGGACAGCGCCGTTTGAAGACACGACCTTTGATGTAAATGTCGAGAAGCATATCATCGCAGCAGGCGGCAAGCCCGTTCGGGATGAAGACGACGCAGATATCGTACTCATGATCAACTCGCCGAAGAAAAAAGGACAGAGCAACGCAGAGAGACGCGAAGCTCTGGATGAGTTCGTAGAAGAAATCAATGATCTTCTGGAGGAAGGAAAGCAGGTCGCCATTACAGACGTGACGATTACAAACAAAGCTGACCCTGAGCTGATCGAGCGACTACAAGAAGAGGTAAAGCTGCCTGAGCTGTTCGCATACACGGCATGGGGAACGGCAGGAAATAATATGGGAAGCGCGTTGGGACAGGCGTTGCAACGATCAGCCTTTTTGGAAAAAGGAAATCAGTTCGGTGTGCCCTTAACAGTAGATGCGGCAGAGACCCATATCAATCTGCTCTTGTCTTCGTTTGTAAATGACCATCATTACCGAAATGAAGTCATGGCAGAAGCACGAAACCTCGTAAAACAGTTAAACGGAAATGAATGGAACCTCGAAGATGACTACGACGAAGTCAATGATTTTGTGAGGGATGCACTGACACCACATGCGGAAGAATGGTACGAAAACTATTTTGCCAATCAATCGCTGATGATCGGAAAGAGAGGCAAGAATACGTTTGAAGGCGAAATCGTCGAATTAACGGATAGGAAGATCAGGCTTCCCTGGGAGCGGTTGTTTGAAGTCTTTGTCGGGCCGGAAGTGAAGATAGAAAGGGAGTAAGCTTTAGAAAAAGACGGTCTATTTTTTGATTCTGCACATATCATGTCTCTATCGCTATAAGAAGGTGACGAGGATGGAGACTCTACACTGGTTGTATGTGCAGTATGACTTGGAAATGTATGTGCGGGTAGTGGTGAGCGCGATTCTCGGTTTGTTCATCGGGTGGGATCGCTCGCACAGAAATAAGCCTGCCGGGCTGAAAACGTATATGTACGTGTCCGTAGCCTGCACGCTGATCACACTGGTTTCTATTTACAGCACAAAGCTATACAGTGCGCCTGGCAACGGAACGATGATGGACCCGATGCGCTTGGCTGCACAGATTGTCACAGGTCTTGGCTTTTTGGGAGCAGGCGTCATCTTGAAGGACGGCTTGAAAGTAAAAGGACTGACCTCCGCAGCCATGATCTTTTTCGCTGGAGGGATTGGCATAGGGATCGGAGCCGGATTTTACGGCATTGTGATATTCTCGGTCATCATTTCCTTTGTACTTGCCCGGATCAGTCAGCGTGTGGAGGATGTCCAGCACAAGCGGTTAGGAAAGTGAATCATGGAGAAGCGGTGCATTAGCATCGCTTTTTACTTTTTGCAGGAGCCGTAGTGGGAGGAAGAAGCGAATTTCCAGTCTGCGCTTCGGCCTCCGCCCTGCAAGGGGAGGTAAGACTGTCCGCTTCGGAATAAATGGCGGGAGCGCTTCAAACGTAGAAGTTTCGAGGAAGTATTTCATAAGTGAAGCTTAAATTCCCCGCCATTTATACCTACGCTAGGTTGGGCTCCAGAGGCGCTTGGACTGGAAATTCGCTTCTTCCTACGTAGCTATTCGTTCATTCGTTGAAAGAGGTTCTAAGATGTTCTATTTCAACTGAATTGGCTTTCACAAGCTTCCTTGCGTTAACTTGCAAAATGTTTTAATAACACGAAGGAATTTACTGCTGTACGAAAGCCCTGCCACATGTTTGGAAGGAGACCGCCCGAACGAAGAGAGGATATAGGCGACTGGAAAACATGTGGTAGGGCTTCTCCCGACCACAACAGTGTGGTGATCACTTGTTTTTAGATGATATTCCTCTGACAAACGCGCGGTATGCTGGAAGAGTAATAAAAATCTGGAAAGGACGCGAGCGCGATGCGAGATGAAAGATTAGGAAAAATAGCAGACAACTTAATTTCGTACAGCCTGGATGTGCAAGCTAAGCAGCATATTATGATCATGGTCGTGGATGAAGGAGAAGCGCTGGCAATGGAATTGGTGAAGCGGCTGTATGCGAAGGGAGCATATCCCCACCTGCGCTTTGTACGGCCAAAGGTCCAGCGGGAATGGTTGAAAGGGGTAACGGATGAGCAGCTTGCCCAGACCGTTCAGTGGGAAAAGGACCTGTGGTTTGGCATACAAGGCTATATCGGCATTCATGGCGAGACAAATGACAGTGAGATGAAGGATGTTCCGCAGGAAAAATACCGCTTGTACGCAGAAGCGTATGATTCTATTTTCCATTATGTCGACAATCAAATTACAGGACTGCGCATTAACTACCCAACCTCGGCCCTTGCTCAAAAGGCCAATATGACGACAGAAGCATTTGAAGATTTTTATTTCAACGTATGTTCACTCGATTATCGGAAAATGGCCGAAGCGTGCCAGCCGTTGTACGACCTCATGGACAAAACGGACAAGGTGCGCATTGTCGGACCAGGGACAGACCTGACGTTTTCGATCAAAGGAATTGGGACGCGGACAGCGGTAGGCAAACGCAATATTCCCGATGGCGAAGTGTATACCTCTCCCGTACGCGATTCGATTCACGGAACGATCAGCTACAATACGCCCAGCAACTTCAAAGGAACAACGTTTGAAAACGTCCGGTTTACTTTTCGGGAAGGAAAGATTGTCGAGGCGTACGCGAACCATACAGACAAGCTCATAGAAATATTGGACACGGATGAGGGGGCACGCTACATCGGTGAATTCGCCATTGCGTTTAACCCGTACATTTTGCACCCGATGGGCGATACTTTGTTTGATGAAAAAATCGCTGGCAGCTTCCATCTCACACCGGGTCGTGCCTATGATCAGGCGGATAACGGCAACCGCAGCGCGATTCATTGGGACCTGATTTGCATTCAGCGTCCGGAATACGGTGGCGGCGAAATCTGGTTTGACGATGTACTCATTCGAAAAGACGGAAGGTTTGTGCATGAGGCGCTGCTGGGGCTGAATCCGGAGCAATTGATTCTGTAGAGGAGGGCGATAATGCTCTCCTCCTTTATTTGAGTTTGAAAACGACTACGCCTGCGATCATGATGCCGATTCCGATGATCTTGTTCAAGGTGATCGGGACCTTCTGCACACCGAACAGGCCGAGTGAATCAATGAGCAGAGCGACGAGCAATTGAGAGATGAGCAGAATCGATACGGCATATGCAAGGCCCGATGGACGTAATACCTTTCATCACACTAAAAACGATCAGCGCCCCGAAAACGCCTCCAAGCAAATATACTTTGTTCACTTCCCTGATGCTTTTCCAATCGCCATCACGAACGTAGAGAAAGATCGAGAACGATACAAGAAAGCCTACCGCATGAACAATCGCATTGGTTTGCCACAGTCCGAGCTTTGTACTGGCTTGCGCGTTGAACCACTCATAGATGTTTCCGCTCGCAAGCTCACTGATTTTTTCTCGATTTGTGATAATCAGTGCGCTTTTTTTGTGTTCGATCACGGATGCTGCGCAAAGATTGCGGATGATCCGGTTCAAATGTCGGTAGCTAGTACCCAACAGCTCGTCTCCGATAATCGCGAGTGGATTGTTAAAGCGCAGCAACAACGATTTTCCATTAGGAAGCGTCGTGAAAGTTTTGATTTTTCCCTTCAAAATGAAGAACATATGGTGAAGCTGATCGCCCTTCGAACAGAGGATATCACCCTTCTCAGCCTGATACAGGCGCATTTCATGGAAAGTAGCGGCATCAAAAATATCGGGCAAGGGACTGTTTTGCACCAGCGTATGCAAAAGGGTGCGGTCGTGAAGTTCCTTCATGTATCAAGCCTCCTGCTCGTTTGCTTGCAGGTTATACCCTCTTTAGTAAAAGGTATTTGCGTGCGAAAAAAACGACATATGTCCTTTTTTCCATTAAACACAAAAGACGCGTAGCAGGAATATTCGGATAGATTCGAGAAGTACAACTGTCGAGATCATAGAAAAGAGAGAAACGAAGGAGTGGTTCACATGACTTTGCCTGTAGGTGAAAGAATCATTGGATTTGTAGGAACGGGTGTCATGGGGAAAAGCATGGCAAACCATTTTCTGCAAGCAGGATATACAGTGCTGGTATACACGCGGACAAAGGAAAAAGCAGCAGACTTGCTGGCAGCCGGTGCGATCTGGAAGGAACAGATCAGTGAGCTGGCAAAAGAGGCAAACGTCATCATCACGATGGTCGGCTACCCATCCGATGTTGAGGAAGTGTATCTCGGCGCGGACGGAATTGTGGCAAATGCGAAGCCAGGCACTTATTTGATCGATATGACGACTTCGAAGCCGTCGCTGGCGAAACATATTTATGAGGAAGCCAAAAAGCACGAGCTGCATTCCCTGGATGCTCCTGTCTCCGGTGGAGATGTGGGCGCACGTGAAGCGCGACTGACCATCATGGTTGGTGGCGATCAGGAAGTATTTGATGCGATGGAGCCTGTGTTTAGGATCATGGGGACAAACGTCGTGCTGCAGGGCGGTCCAGGTGCAGGTCAGCATACCAAAATGTGCAACCAGATTTGCATTGCGACGAACATGATTGGTGTATGTGAAGCGATCGCGTATGCGAAAAAAGCAGGTCTGGACCCGGAGAAAGTGCTGACGAGCATTGCAGCGGGGGCCGCAGGCAGTTGGTCGCTGTCGAATCTGGCGCCACGCATGATCGCGGGCAACTTCGCCCCTGGCTTTTACGTCAAACATTTTATCAAGGACATGGGAATCGCATTGGAAGCAGCGGAGGAAATGGGGCTGATGACACCAGGACTCGCACTCTCCAAATCGCTTTATGAAGAACTGGCAGCAAACGGCGAGGCAGATAGCGGCACGCAAGCTTTGATTAAGTGGTTTGAAGGCAAGTAAAGGCAAAAGGAGCCCTTTTCACGAGGGGCTCCTTCTCTATGTCTATCCGTCACGTGTTGACTGGTACATCTCGTACATCTTTTGGGACGGCTTTATTTTTGGTTGGGGGTTGTTCCATTTTCTTCACTTCCAAGATGTCCAGCAAGAAAACAAAGGACGGAATCCCGACAATCAGTCCCCATACTCCAAAGAAATGCTCGGAAAAGATCAGAACGACAAAGGTGTAGAAAATCGGCAAGTGAGTCTTCGTTGCCATCAAGCGAGGATTCAACACATAGGCTTCAAGCGCGTGAATCACCATGATGAAAATGAGCAAATAGACGACAGTTGCGAGACCACCGACACTGAAGGCGATGGCACTGAGCGGAATCAGTGAAATGGCGACACCTGCAACCGGGATGAGCCCCAGTATGAAGACCATGATTGCGAGTCCCAATAGATTCGGAAAGCCCATGATCCATAGACCGATGACGGTGAAGGTCGTATTAAATAAGGCGATCAACAACTGTGTTTCGATTACTTTGCCAAAGGTCAGGATAAATTTTTGGCTAAAGTAGGCGATTTCGTTGTATAACCAGGATAATTTGCTCGTGCGGAATTGAGCAGTAAACGTAACCACATTGTCTTTGCCGAGCAGGAAAAACAGGCTCAAGATAATCGCCAGAAAGACATTGAACCCAACGTTTCTGACTACTGCGAGAAAATCAAGGCTGCCTTGAACAATGCCCTTCATATCTAGCTTCCCAACAATAGACATAAGATAGGGGGCAAACTCATTGTCCTGATTTTGGTGGTACACTTGCTCGATGGAATGGAACAATTGTCCGGTTTGATGAATCAGAGCCGGAATGGCTTTCATCCCACCCACAACGAGAAAGAACGTCAACAACATATAGAGAAAAATGAGAATCAGCTTGGGATGGATCGGCGCGACTTTGTGTGTGAGACGCGTGAGGTATTGATGGAGCCGATTCATTAAATAGGTAACTAAAAAGGTCAGCAAAACCATGTTCAGCATACTTCCCAAGGAGTAAAGCAACAAACAAAACAACGCTAAAATCCCAAATCGTCTTACATCCGGCTTTTGTAAGGCGGCAGCAAAGAAATTCATGGGAACATCCTTTCCAAGTGCTCTTTTTAGCACTCCCATCCGTATACGATGATTATACTGCGTCGGTGTGAACAATTATAGCACGCTTAAAAGCGAGTGGAGGGAAAGAAAAGGTTCCAGTTGCTTGAAAAAGTGTAGCGAAACTATTTCGCACTGCGAAGCGTCAAAAGGAAGGGAATGTTTGACAAGGGAGGCTAATCACCAATGAACATAATAACAAAAACCGCGAGTCTGGTTACGGCGGTCATACTCGGGGCAAGTACATGGACTTCTTCTGTCCATGCGGCTACGTTTTCCCAGATTCAGCCGTATACAACAGACTACAAAATCGGTTTTACGGACGGTAACAAGCTGGTCACACAGGCCATTTATGATGATTTTGAACGATCATCCAAAAACATGATCGTAACAAAGGGCGGTAAAAAAGGAATTCTCGACGCGCGGACAGGGAAAGAAATAACTCCCGCGATTTGGGATTATATTGACATTCCGGAGTCTAAAAATATTGCGATTGTTCAAAAAGGCGGCTGGTTCCAATATATCGATTTGAAGACGAACAAGCTGTCGACCATGAAGTTTGCTGGGGCGCATCCGTATTATTTATCCAATGAGCAAGGGACAGCGATTATGTTCTTAGGAAAATCATCGATGGTGATCCATGTAGATGGAAAGGTGCTGATTCCGCCAGTTGCAGGCAAGCTGACGATGGTACAGCTCGTTGCTCCTGATCAGACGGAAAATAAAGAGGCGGAGAAAAAGCGTTATTTCGTCGCGACTACTCCCAAAGAGCTCATCATGTACGATCCTGCTTCCGGCAAAAAGCTGTTTGCACTGCCAAAAGCAGAATTGATTCCAAACGAAGGCGGTCCTGACACTGCATATCTCAAGGTGCGATCCGGTGGAAAAGAAGGCTTGATTGATCGCAATGGCAAGTACGTACTCGAGCCGAAATACAATGCGCTCTATATTTGGAACAATGGATACTTTCAGGTGATCGGCCCCAAGGGACAAGGGCTGTGGAAGGACGGACGGATGCTGGCAGAGCCCATTTACAAAGAAGTCGGGTTCGAGCATAACAATCCGGATGTGTACTACACGGTTTCTGGAGATGTCATCACGTATCATTCCAAGTCCAAAGGTACGTCGCATCCATTGAAAAAAGGAGCCCAGTACTTGCATGGCAGCTACGTGCTGGGACAGGACCCGAAAACAAATCTGTACGGTGTCCTCCAAGTCGGGGGAGGGACGGTCATCCCCTTTGCGTATCCGCGGGCAGAAGGTCCGCCAGCGGCGCGCTTTCTCGTCCGCAGCGATGGGAAAAAAGCGATCCTCCCAGGCTGGGGAAAAGATGTCAAGGAGCCAGATTTTTGGTTCGACTCGTATGTGACCTTGGGCAGCTACAGCATGCTTAGCATTAAGGACGGAAACAAAATCGGACTTTATTCTGAAGATGAAGGCTTGGTCCTGTCTCCTGTTGAGAATCGAATCATTCGCCACGAGGGAGTAACGGGGGAGGTGCTGGTAACAGAGCCGGATGGAAGGGTGCTGCGATACAGCATCAGTGGGAAACAAATAGAAGCTGTCAATCCCAATACGTTGTCCGATGATTTGACGAAAAAGTATGAGCCGGGAAAAGGCGGCGCGATGATTGTGGACCGCAAGACGAACCAACCAATCAGCAAGCTCTACCAATATGTCTATATGGATTCCGATACCAATCTCATCGTTGCAATGGATCACGATTGGGCGGATCTTTATACCCCTGATGGCAAGCTGTTGACTACGGAGATCAAAGTCGCGGTGTGGAAGTCAGGCAACGACGGACCGCCTCTTACCTTGATCAAAGTTGCTGATTCCGTATACACGATGGGTGTGAGAGCGGGGAATGTCGGAATGGCGATGATCAAGGTCGATGACGGGCAACTCCAGGCCGTGAGCGATTTTGTGTATCGTGATGCAAACCAAATGATAGTACAAAATCAAAAGATCGTGATGACAGCATGGTTGGACGGCACGCAGGATGTATGGGCGCAAGAAGGGAACCAGCTCGTAAGCAAGCTCACTAGCGTGAAAGGTTTTCACACGGAATCTTATTTTGATCGGGTATTGATTCAGTCAACTACAGGATGGGATGTCTATTCACCACAGTTGCTCCGCTTAAGCACGGGCGATTATCAGTCCATGAAGTATATGCACGTATATGATCTCAAGACGGGTGCCATTGCCTACCAGGACAAGAAGACGGGATTGTACGGCCTTATGTCGCTGGAAGGAAAGGTACTGACAGCGGCCAAATACGAGGCGATTTTGCCAACAAGCAAAGTATTCCCACAAGTGTGGAGCGAGGCAGACGTTCAGACGCCTTATGTATTCACAACCAAAGACCAGTTCGGTTATCTCGATCAAGGTGGGCAAGAGCAGTTTGCGACAAGATTCCTGACGAAAAAACCTGTGGTCTCCTATAGTCCGATCACGTTCCAATCGTTTACGGCCTACTCAGATACAATGCGACAACGCCCACTTGAGCTGATCGATTTCGGCAAACCGTATAGCTGGCCAGCTGGCGGCAACAGCGAGAGCCATTTTTTTGCCAACCTGGCGCTTTATTTGAATCTACCGAAGGATGCAGGTAAGCAGGCGGTACTTTCAGAATTGGTGTCCAAAGGTATCATCAAAGCCGATGAGAATCGTTCAGTCATGAGCGACGAAGATATGTTCCGAGTGGCTTATTTCATGGCGACGGGCAAAACTAGTCAAGCGATGACGACGCCACAGGTATTGGAATGGGCACAGAAGCGGGGAATTGTACCGTTTCGAGAGGGAATGAGCTACTACATGACGATGAATTTGTACGCGGAGTATCAGCACATCTTGATGACAGAGCTCATGCGTTCCCTGAAAGGAAAAAAAGTGCTCAAGCCAAAGGTGTTAACGACGACATCACTCAGTGACGCACAACAGCAAATGCTCACAACAGCACTGATCGTGAACGGCAAGCCGGCGAATCAACTGCCAGTGCCGCTCCCACAAGCCGAGTGGCAAAAAGCCATTCAAGGCTTGGTCAACCAGTACAACAAGCAAGCAGCTCAATTGCTTGCAGCCTATGAAGCGAAGCTGTGAGCAGATCAACGTAAAGGAGCGGGAGTTCCATCCTGCGCCTTTTTTGCGCTATTAAAAAAACGGCCAATATTTTACAATTAACCAATAGAAGGCAGCGTGAACGCAAGCCGTGACGGCCAAGGAGACAATGAAGGAGACAAACGAAATCTGGTCGAGCTTGTAAGCAACAAAGAAAAATATTGTAAAGGCAATAAAGGCGATAAACGTGCCTTCTTCCAAATAAGCAACTGCCATATTCATTCCACCTCGATTCAAGAAAGGATACGTACCCATGAGGATTGCTGTCGAAAAATTAAGCATACAGGATGCAGCCAGCTTGTTTCAATTTGAAGTGCGCAATCGCGCCTTTTTTGAAAAATCGGTTCCCAGTCGGGGAGATGCTTACTACCAATATGACCATTTTTTACGAGGTCTGCAAGCCTTGCTCGACGAGCAGGCGCAAGGAATCTCGTTTTTTGGCCTCATCAAAAACAGCCAAGGTGACATCTTGGGCAGAATGAATCTGGTAGACATCGAAAAAGATGAAGGAATCGGACATCTCGGCTATCGAGTCGGGGAAGATACCGCTGGAAAAGGAGTAGCTTCACAGGCACTGAAGCTCTTTTTGGAGGGGCATGCTCCCCACTTGAATGTCAGAATGATCTGTGCGAAAACAACACCGGATAACATCTCCTCGCAAAAAGTGTTGCTGAAAAATGGATTCAAACCCTATGAGATGGAGCCGGAAACAACGGATGACTTTCTCCACTATCGCTTGAGCGTTGTCTAAAGAGCTAGTGGCTGGGAGGGACGAAGGAATTAGGCAGTTACAGCCAAAAGTCCCCTGCCTGTAAAAAGGCAAGGGGACTTTTGGGCGTTACGGGGTGTTCAATAATGACTCCCACGGACGTCTCGTTCCAAGCATATCCGCGAGATGCTTGTTATCCTTCCGCCTGATTTTTCGTGCCGCCGCTCGCTCGTCAGCACCATTATGCAGGAATACTTCCTCTTCCGTCTCCGGCACGACCTTGGGTACAGGGGTAGGCCGCCCATCCTCGCCAATCGCTACAAACGTGAGAAATGATGTGGCACAGACGCATCGAACGCCCGTTAGCAAATCCTCCGCAACAATTTTGACGAAGACCTCCATCGACGTATTATGCGTCCATGTGACGAAGGCTTCGAGTGCAACCTCATTGTCCACCCGGATTGGCTGCAAAAAGTCGACGGAATCTGTGGAGGCTGTCACAACTGGCCCCCGGGCATGCTTCATGGCAGAGATAGCAGCAACATCGTCGATATGCGCCATCAGCCTGCCGCCGAACAGCGTATTGTGATTGTTCGTATCCGGGGGCAGCACATGGCTTGCTTTAAACGTGCGCGACTCCCGAACAAAACGTTGAATCGTCATACAGGTAGCTCCCTTCTTTCTTGCAATCGGATTATGAATGATGACAATCTTCTCTCCTTTCATTGTTCCACAAAAAAATGGATCTATTCCTCTTGAAAAAAGTGACACTGATGCTGTTGCCACGAATGTCATTTGCCGCTATACTTGTGGAGTAGTTTTATGGATAAAAATGTAACGGTTGTTGCTACGACCGTCTCTATATCGAATGGTATGCGCAGAAAACAGCGGAAAGGAGGGTATCCACATGAAAAAAAGATCATTACTGTCTTTGCCAAAAGGAATTGGATACTCCACCGCTGTTTTCTTTGATCTGGCTACATCACGGGAGAAGTATGTCCAAAAACGGATATAGCGACCATCCTTTGATGTAGTGGGATTCATCAGGATACAGTGGAAAAACGCCACAGGTCGCATTCCTGTGGTTTTCTTTTTAGGGCACCGCAGGATTTCCTGTGGTGTTTTTTTATTTCGAAAAAGGGAGATGGATTGTATGCAAGGAAACGGAGAGAACATTTACGTAAGACTGGTACAAGAATCGGATGCACAGAGCCTCTTGGCGCTTGAAATGAGAAACAGAGACTTCTTTCAAAACTTCACAGGGACGAGAGAAGAGACGTTTTACACGCTGGAAGGACAAATCGACAGGATCAAGAGCGCGTTGGCGTTAAAAGAAGAGGACAGAGGGTACTTTTTTGTCATTGCGAAAAAAGGACAGGATGAAATCATTGGGGAAGTGATCCTTTCGGAGGTCGTAAGGGAGAATCTGCAAAGCTGCTGGATCGGTTACTTCCTGGACAAAGAGCTTAATGGAAAAGGCTACATGACTGAAGCGGTAAAACTCGTCGTGGCTTATGCCTTCGAGACATTAGGCCTTCACCGTTTGGAAGCAGGCGTGATGCCGCATAATATAGGTTCGATCAAGGTGCTGCTAAAAGCTGGTTTCCACAAGGAAGGGATTGCCAAGAAAAACGTGAAAATCAATGGTCGGTGGGAAGATCATCAAACACTGGCGATCGTCAAGGAAGAACAAACCGACCAGGTGAAGCCCCAGGTTCAACGTAAAAATCCTGGATCAGTTGCTCCGCCTATGGGAGCCTATACACATCTGACGGTCGTTCCAAAAGGAGCCGATTTGCTCGTGCTTTCTGGGCAGGTAGGAATGGACATTCATGGAGAGTTGCCGACAGGTATGAAAGAACAAGTAGAAAACACGCTACAGAACATACTGCGCAATTTTGAAAGTGAATCAGTTAGCGCGGACCATATCATCAAAATCAATATATGGGCAACCGAGCAAATGGATTGGAAGCATTTTAATCAGGTATGGGAGAAGTTCCACGGGGGGACACCGCCAGCGATGACCATGTCTTACGTCCCGGCATTGGCAGTCCCTTCGCTCAAAGTGGAGATAGAAGCTTGGGCAGCGAAATGGTAGGGAGGAAATAGAAGGGTGAAGCTTTTCGCTTCATCCTTTTTTCTGTAACTTTTTTCTAGCAAAAACGTCAATATTTTCAGGAGATAGAATAATCGTGACGTTATTACTGTTTTGACAGCAAAAGATGTCAAAACATGAAGGAATATGGGGACGAATCGAGAAGTTCTTTCTATTAGCTGGATTTTCCAAAAATAAGAGAAAAACAGAGGGGAACGAGGAACTTGCTTTTACGAGTAAATGTCAGCTTGCTAGCTGTTTTCTTCCTGATTTTGCTGATGCCTCTGTCCATTGCGCGAGCGGCCACCCATGTAGAAGTGGCGGTCGATCAGTTAAATATTCGAAGCGAGCCAGGTACGACTACCCAGATCGTCGCAACCCTCAAAAAAGCGACGCGGTTGCCAATCACCAAACAGCAAAAAGATTGGACCCAGGTAAAGCTGCCGAACGGCAATACCGGATGGGTCAATAATAAGTATGTGAAGATGATAGAAGTTCCACAGATCAAATATGTCAAAAGCAATGTGGATATGCTGAATGTTCGGGCAGAACCAAATGCCACTGCACAAATTTTGCAGATCATCGACAAAAACGGTGTGTTTTTGCAAATGAGAAAGCAGGGGGATTGGGCACAAATTAAGCTGTCTGATCAAAAGAACGGCTGGGTGAGAGCCAATTACTTGACGGAGACAGCGGCACCACCACCACCAAAACCACCACAGGTACCAGCACAAATCCCGGATCCGACAACAATTCCAGCACCGCCCCCTCCTGTAGTCCCATCCAGTACGGGGAGTGGATTCGAACAAGGGACAATCGTATTGACGGAAGGCTATGAAGTTTATGCGCAGCCAGATATTCTTGGTACCGTCATTGGTCAAATCCATGGCGGGATGACGATCAACCATTACGGATATGCAAATGGTTGGTATACCATCAACTTCAACGGTACCTATGCCTATATTTTCAAACCTATGGAACAGACGGGGACAGTTCCATCACTGCCGAGTTCAACACCGGGGGTACCAGCGACTTTGCCAACAACACCGCCGCCCTCTGTACAAGAACTACAGGTTCGTGTCAAAAATCCTGATTCCAATATCCGCAACGGTCCCTCAACCGAACATGCCATAATTGGAAATGTTCAACCCGGACAAGTATTCCCGGTTGTGCAAACAGTAGGAGACTGGTACCTCATCAGACTGGCAGACAATTCGACCGCCTACATCGCGGGGTGGATCGTAGAGAAAATTCAACCAGCTGGTACTCTGCCACCGACAGGAGCAACGTACGAGTACAACAGTGGGATGATTGGAAACGAGAAAGTGTATATCTATCACACCCATAACCGTGAGTCTTGGCGAAATGTTGCACGGAACCAACAAGGGAGCTCGGTAGATGATCCAGAGATTAACATCACGCTTGTTGGGAAACGGCTGGGCGAGCTATTGCAAGCAAGAGGCATTTCGGCAATGGCGAGCCAGGACGATTTCGCTCAGAGATTGAGGGAACAAAATAAAAGCTACTCGATGTCTTATTCCGAGTCGTACAAGGCGGTAGCTGCAGCGGCTGCAACCAGTCCGCACTTGCAGTACATTTTCGATATTCATCGGGACAGTGATGAGCCACGCAGCAAGGTAGCGATCACGATCAATGGCAAAACCTATTCCCGGATGCTGTTTGTAATCGGAACAGCGAACCCGAACCATCTGGCGAACAAAAAGCTGGCGGAAGAGCTGAACGCCCGTCTGGAAGCCTCTTATCCCGGATTGTCGCGGGGGATTATCCTGAAAGGTTCAAATCAAGGAAACGGGGTGTACAATCAGTCCATTTCCGAGGGCGCCCTGCTTTTGGAATTCGGCGGTACGAACAACACCTTGGAAGAAGGCTATAATACAGCAGAAGCCTTTGCCGAAGTTTTCGGGAATTACCTGATCGAATCTCAAATCGCATTCAATTAAACGGTTAATAAAAGTAGCACGATTCTTATCGCCACGCGCGAGAGAATCGTGTTTTTTTCCGGGAGGATCATTTATATGGCTACGCATCAAGAACACATACAATCGACTTACGATAACAGTCGCAGTCATCTTCAAGGTGACTGTGAAAGCTGCTTTGGCTTGTGCTGTGTGGCATTGCCTTTTGCTGCTTCCTCTGACTTTGCCATCAATAAAGACGCAGGCAAGCCCTGTAGTAACTTACAGGCAGACTTCCGGTGCGGTGTTCACACAAAGCTGAGAGACATCGGCTTTCGGGGTTGTACGGTCTACGATTGCTTTGGAGCTGGTCAAAAGGTGTCTCAAGTCACTTATGGCGGCCAAGATTGGCGGAAAGAACCCGGATCAGCGAAGCAAATGTACGAAGTATTTCCGATCATGTGGCAGCTTCACGAGCTGCTCTGGTATATAACGGATGCGTTGACCAAGCAAGCTGCCGAGCCGCTCCATCCTGCATTGAAGGAAGCAATGGAGGAGACACAGTGCCTGACAGATAAAAGTCCTGAGGAAATCTTGAAGCTGGACATCGCACTTCATCGAGCAAAAGTAAATGAACTATTGCTACAGACAAGTGAATTGGTACGCAAGGACGCGGTTGCCAAGTACAAAGGGGGCAAGCAAGGAAAATCCTATGGCCGAGGAGCTGATCTCATCGGTGCCAAGCTCAAAGGCGCTGATTTACGAGGCACCCAATTACGCGGGGCTTATTTGATTGCTGCTGATCTGAGGGGAGCGGATTTGCGGGGAGCCGACCTCATTGGTGCGGATTTTCGCGATACAGATGTAAGTGGAGCGAACTTGACGGAGACGTTGTTTCTCACGCAGGTTCAGCTCAACGCGGCGAAGGGTGATGCCAGCACCAAGCTGCCACCGTTGTTTACGCGTCCGCCGCACTGGGCTAAATAAAAGAACCAAAAGCAGGGTGTCATTCGTTGACAGCCTGCTTTTTCTCAAGTTATATGGTTCCCTCCAAGATTACGAGTCTGGATTGGAATGCAACCCAACTATTTCTATTACTTCGACTACTCCTACTCTTCTCGAACCTTCCATAAAATATCCGATCACCCCAAGCTCCATTCTTTTTGTGTGGACTTCTTTACGCATCTGGGGGAAAAGAATCCACATGCGTGCAGTTCCTTCTGTAGGAACAGGGCTTGTGTTATCTAAAATGATTTCTCCGTGATCATCTTCAAATTCAGTATGGATGGCAAAGATGCCTGTTAGGCTTATGTCATCTCCCTCGTAAGAAAAATCACTTCGATAGCCTTGAAACGGTGTCACCTTTCTGCCGCCTTCATTTTCCGAGTAAAATCGATATTTTACTCGAAAATCAGCGGGATGCTTCCTTATTTCTTCATAGGGTGTCCACATGTCATTTCCTCCGTTCTTTAAAAATGGTTGTTAATACAATTCTACTTTTGCCGTATTAACTAGCGTGAGGCTCACAACCAAACAAATTGCGCAATTTGTTTATTCCATCCAGAAGGGAGGGGAAGTAATTGGAGATTGCCCAAGTGAACACAGGCATCTGCCATAAAGAAGAACACGAAAAGCAAGCGGAAAGCATGTCGACCGAAACTTTTACTCAAATTTATGGTGCGTACTATAAGCGCGTCTACAAATATATTTGCTATCGTATCAATAATCACTACACAGCGGAAGAAATATGCAGTCATGTGTTTGAAATGGTGATTTCAAAATACAGCAGCTTCTCGCCGGATAAATCAAACTTTGAGGTTTGGTTGTTTGCGATCGCCAGAAATGCAGTAACAGATTACTTTCGCTTACAGAAGAAAAGGATCAGCTTTTCATTGGATTCGATTCTGAATCTGGTCTTGCCGAAGTCGTCACCGGAGGACATTGTGATCCGCGACGATAATCATCGAGCCTTATTTCAAGCACTGGCCAAGCTGAGTGACAAGGAACGCAATATCATCGCCATGAAATATGCGGCTGGTCTTAAAAACGCGGAAATTGCAGAACTTCTTGGTGTCAGTGGTTCAAATATTGGCGTCGTTCTCTACAGATGCTTGAAAAAGCTGCAAATGGAATTGCAAAAAGGGGGCTTCCGCTATGAAGAGTGAGCATGATCTAAACGATTTTCGTGAACTCACCGACTTGCTTACTGATCTGGAATTAGATGACGCCACTCCAAAAGCCAGCATATACAATCGGCTGAAATTCAAATTGGAATCAGGAAACATACAATTACATGATAGGAAAAAGGACGGGATCTCTATGAAAACGAATAAATGGAAAGCTGTCTCAGTTAGTGCTGTTGCTGTTGTTTGCCTTTTAGGCGCATTTTCGACTACATCGTTTGCCCAAGAAATGCTCCAGACGATCTTGGCACGCTTTCAGGTCGGGAACATGGAAATTACCCAATACGATAAAGAACAGCCTGCTACTCAGTCCAATTCCCAAGTAATCGAGATACCTGTAGAACCCAAGGCCCCCCCACAGATGACATTGGAAGAAGCACGCGCAGCCAGCAAAATGGACTTTCCCGCACCGACATGGTTATCAGAGCATTATTCCTATGTGAACGCGGTCGTTCAAGGCGAGCATATGGTAGAAGTTCAGTATAAAAAAGAGAAAGAGTTTATTTCCTTGCTGATTTCAAACGGTGGTGAAAACGGCATCAGCACGACAGAGGGTGTCAAGATCGAAACCATTGGCGGGAAAAAGGTGTATTTCGCCAACGGGATCGTGATTTGGGAGCATGAAGGATTCACGTACGAGTTGTACCAGATGGCAGAGAAGAGATTCGATGCTGCGACTATCGGCAACATCATCGAATCCTTGTCAACGAAATCCGTCAAAAAATAAGCAGTTGTCACTTAACCACGTACCCAGGCACACCGACTTCGATTTTTCGAGGTCGGGGATCATCTGGGTATTCCACTCAAGATGGGCCTTGTAACGGGGCCCATTTTTGTATGTGCCGTCACAGAGTGTTAAAAATCATGTAACGAATCGGACACCCTCTAGGGTCAAAAGTCCTGCTACAATTACACATGACCGGAAATATACAGGGTAAAACCAAAAACTCTCTCACGAAGGTGAATGCGAAAAGGGGGTTACAGGAGAGAGAATTGTTTGTGAATTCTTTCACATATATTTGTGATATTTTTCACAAAGTCGTAATAAATGCGGATTTCCCCACTGGTATAATTCCGGTACATAAAGGCCAAAACGCGAATAGAAAGGGATCTTGTACATGGATATAGTGGATTTGGGACGACTTCAATTTGCGATAACAACGATCTTTCATTTTGTTTTTGTGCCGATTTCCATCGGGCTGTCCTTATTAGTAGCCATTATGGAAACGATGTATGTGGTAAAAAAGAATGACTTGTACAAAAAAATGGCCAAGTTTTGGGGAACCTTTTTGCTCATAAATTTTGCTGTCGGGATTGTGACAGGGATTATGCAGGAGTTCCAATTTGGGATGAACTGGTCAGATTTCTCACGATTCGTCGGCGACGTATTTGGAACACCGCTAGCGATTGAGGCTCTCTTGGCATTCTTCCTCGAATCGACTTTTATTGGACTATGGGTATTCGGTTGGGATCGCTTGTCCAAAGGTGTGCATCTCGCATGTATTTGGCTCGTATCCATTGGAACGATTCTTTCGGCTCTTTGGATTCTTGCAGCCAACTCGTTCATGCAGCAGCCAGTCGGCTTCGCAATCAATAACGGACGAGCAGAGATGGTCGATTTCTTCGCTCTTCTTACCAATGGACAATTACTATATGAATTCCCGCATACCGTATTTGCGGCATTTGCGACAGGAGCCTTTCTGGTAGCAGGTATCAGTGCTTGGAAGCTATTGAAAAAACAAGACGTTACATTCTTTGCGCAATCTTTCAAAATTGCGATCGTGGTAGCATTGATTTCCTCGCTTGCGATTGCTCAATTCGGTCATGGTCAGGCACAATATTTGGTTGCTACCCAACCGATGAAAATGGCAGCGAGCGAAGGGCTGTGGGAAACAAGCGCGGACCCGGCTCCTTGGACGGTTTTTGCAACGATTGATCCAGAAAAACAAGAAAACGGCTTTGAAATAAAAATTCCATATTTGCTTAGTGTTCTGACGTACAACTCACTTTCAGGTTCTGTCCCGGGCATGTTGGAGTTGCAGGCGGAGTATGAGAAAACTTACGGTCCAGGAAACTATATTCCCCCTGTTCGGACGACCTTCTGGAGCTTCCGCATCATGGTAGCGGGCGGTAGTGCCATGATTTTGCTGGCTTTGTACGGGGCATATCTCGCTTTGCGCAAAAAGCTGGAACAGCCAAACAAGCGGTTCATGCAGTTGATGGTTGCGGGTATCTCGTTGCCATTCATCGCAAACTCGGCTGGGTGGATCATGACGGAGGTAGGTCGTCAGCCATGGACGGTATTCGGGCTGTTGCGTGTTGAAGATTCGGTTTCCCCAAGCGTTAGCACAGGAGCGGTATGGTTCTCTCTCATCGCCTTCACGACGATTTATCTTATCCTGCTGTGCCTCTTGGCTTATCTGTTTGCTCGTGTGGCCAAAAAAGGGCCGGAATTGGATAGTCATGAGGAAGTAGAGAATGTACAGCTTCAAGATCCATTTGATCGTGTAAGGAGTGAACGTTATGGGGCTTAATGAACTGTGGTTCCTGCTCATTGCCGTTCTGTTTACCGGATTTTTCTTTCTCGAAGGCTTCGACTTTGGTGTCGGCATGGCGACGCGCCTGCTCTCACGAAATGATTTGCAAACCCGGGTTCTGATCAATACGATTGGCCCGTTCTGGGATGCCAATGAAGTGTGGCTGATTACAGCCGCTGGTGCGATGTTCGCAGCGTTCCCAGAGTGGTATTCCACGATGTTTAGCGGCTATTATCTTGTGCTTACGCTAATTCTGCTTGCGTTGATTGGGCGAGGGGTAGCATTTGAATTTAGAGGCAAAGGGAAAGGCGAGGCTTGGAAAAAGACGTGGGACGCAGCGATTCTGATTGGAAGCTTTGTACCGCCGATGTTGTTTGGAATGGTGTTTGCCAGCCTGGTGAAGGGTGTGCCGATTGATCAAAATATGGAAATGACTGCGGGCTTCTCTGATATTGTGAATGGATACTCGTTGTGGGCAGGTGTGACAGTCACGGGATTATGCTTGCTGCACGGTCTGAACTTTATCTCGCTGCGCACAGTAGGCGAGCTGCGTGAAAAATCACGTGTACTGGCAGCAAAGTTGTTGCCTGTGCAAGCGGTTCTCATGGCAGTGCTTGTAGGGTGGACATTCATGGTAACCGATCTGTTTGAACGTCAGGGTGTATTGTTGACAGCAGCCACACTCTTAGGTGTTATCGCCTTTGTACTGGCTCGTCACTACCTGAGACAAGGCAGGGAAGGTTGGGCTTTCGGGATGACAGGCGCGATGATCCTGTTGACATTCGTCTCGATGTTTATCGGTTTGTTCCCACGGGTGATGGTCAGCACGATTGATAGCGCGTTTGATTTGACCCTTTATAATGCAGCTTCGAGTCCATACACGTTAAAAGCAATGACCATTGTTGCAGCAGTGCTTTTACCGTTCGTGCTAGCCTATCAGGCTTGGAGCTACTTCGTTTTCCACAAACGAGTCACTGAAAAGGATCATTTGGAGTATTAATGGACAAGGAATTGTTCCGATTACAAGGAATCCGACCGGTTATGCTGCTGCTAGCCGGTCTTTCCCTCCTGCAAAGTGCGGCGATTATCGGTCAGGCAGTGTTTTTGGAGAAGTCGATCTCGATCTTGTTTGAAGGTCAAGCGGTTCATATGGCGTATCAGTCGCTTGCCCTGTTTTTGGTCATGATAGCCGCTCGTCATACCATCGTTTGGCTGCAAAAGAAAATCGCTGGTCGTTTTGCTGAAGCCTCCAGTGAGTCTTTGCAAGGGCGAGTTTTATCCCGATTGTTCGAGCGTGGTCCACGTTTTGCAGCCAGTGAAGGAAGCGGAAAGCTTGTTACGCTTGTCTTGGAAGGTGTAGATCGTGTACGTACCTACCTGGAGTTGTCTGTTCCGCGTACGCTGGATATGGTTTTTGTTACGTTTCCGCTTCTGGCATTTGTCTACACGCAAGATGTTATTTCTGGACTGATCCTGACGGTGACGATGCCTGTTCTCATCGGATTTTTTATCGTTCTCGGTCTGGCGGCGCGTAAACAGGCAGACAAGCAATGGCGTTCGTATCGAATGCTGTCCCATCATTTCACCGATTCACTTCGCGGGATTGCGACGCTCCGGTTTTTGGGACGCAGCAAAGACCATGGGGAGACTGTAGGAAGAGTGAGCGATCAATATCGATCCGCTACGATGCGCACGTTGCGCGTGGCCTTCTTGTCTTCTTTGGCACTCGACTTCTTTAGCATGCTGTCTGTCGCGTTTGTGGCGGTTGGTCTTGGATTGCGGCTGATTGAAGGGAGCTTTGGCTTTGAAACGGCATTGGTCATCCTGATTCTTGCACCGGAGTACTTTTTGCCAGTACGGATGCTTGGATCGGATTACCACGCCTCATTGGATGGAAAGGAAGCGCTGGGGACGATTCGTTCCATTATCGATCATGCCGCCACTGATGATCATAAGGCGGAACCACAAGCATCAGATAGTCAGACGTCTCTGAAAGATGTATGGAATGGAACGATTACCTTGTCCGATATTCGGGTCGTCGGTGAGGATGGCAGACAGGTACTGGGTGAGATATCTGCGGAACTGGGCAGCAACATGAGAAGAGTGGGCATTGTAGGGGCGAGCGGGGCAGGAAAATCAACCCTTCTCGGAGTGCTAGGCGGTTTTTCTGATCCCGAAGCTGGCGTGATACACGTAGATGGGCAACCCATTACGGGGGATGCGAAGCGGGAGTGGCAGCGGCAAATCGCTTACATTCCGCAGCATCCGTATTTATTCAATCAATCGTTGGCGGATAACATTCGTTTCTATGAACCGGAAGCGACCCAGGAACAGGTGGAGCAGGTGATTCGTGATGTCGGTCTGGGAGAGCTGGTGGACAGCTTGCCAAATGGCTGTGACGAAATCATTGGCGAAGGGGGGCGCACGTTAAGCGGCGGACAAGCACAGCGGGTTGCGTTGGGACGTGCGCTGCTTGGCAATCGACCAGTGATTTTGCTCGACGAGCCGACCGCTCACTTGGATATTGAAACGGAATGGGAGCTCAAACAGACCATGTTGTCGGTGTTGGGGGACAGGCGCGTATTTTTTGCCACGCATCGTTTGCATTGGATGCGAGACATGGATTGGATTTGGGTAATCGATCAGGGTCGACTGGTAGAAGCGGGCACCTTTGAACAGCTCGTTGCACAAAAAAGCGTATTTTATCGGTTGTTGACAGCTGGTGCCAAGGGGGAGAAAGGATGAAGGAAGCGCGAGAAGGCAATCAGGGGTGGTTTTTTCCATACTTTCGCCAGTTTTTCTGGCAGTTTGCCGCAGCGGCTTTGCTGGGAACCTTGGCAGTGGCATGTGCGGGTGCTCTGCTGTATACGTCCGGGTATCTAATTTCTCGCTCCGCACTCAAGCCCGAAAACGTCTTAATGGTCTATGTTCCCATCGTACTTGTCCGGGCTTTTGGCTTTAGCAAAGCAGTCATTCAGTACCTGGAGCGTCTGGTCGGACACGATGCAGCTTTGCGTGTGTTATCGCGTATGCGTGTGCGATTGTACCAGGCCATCGAACCGCAAGCGCAGCTTCTCCGCACTCGTTTTCGTACGGGAGATTTGCTTGGTGTACTGGCGGATGACATCGAGCAACTACAGAATGTTTATCTGCGCTTTGTGCTGCCAGCCGTCTCGGCGGTCCTCCTCTACGGGGCAGGTATTGTGGCATTGGGGAGAATGGACGGGATGTTCGCGCTCTTGATGGCGTTGTACTGTGGTTTTCTGCTGTTTGTTGCACCGGCAGTAGTCTTGTGGTCATCCATTGCCAAGAGTCGTCGGTTCAAGCAGGAGAGACAGGCCGCATACCGAGAGCTGACTGATGCTGTTTTTGGCATGAGTGACTGGATTCTCAGTGGTCGTACGCAGGAGTTTCTCCAGTCGTTTACAAGACGGCAAATGACAGCTTCCCAGATCGAAAACGCCATTCGCCGCGGAGAATGGCGAATACAGTGGATGTCGCAGTGTGCAATCGGTGGAGCCATAGTCTTACTGGTCATCTGGGCAGGCGGACTTGCCGCTGCGAATCAGATTCCTGTTACGTTGATTGCTGCGATTGGGCTGGTCGCATTTCCTTTGATGGATGCGTTTGCCCGTATTTCTGACGCAGTTGTGCGAATGCCAGAATACAAGGAGTCTCTGGGACGGCTTCGGGAGATCGAGAGCGGTCGTCCATCCATAGTGGAAGTCCAGCAGGAAAAGGTGCCTGATCAAGCTGGGGGCAGGTTGAAGCTCGATCATGTTCATTTTCGTTATCCGCAAGCCAGCAGTTGGAGTGTGCAGGACGTGTCTTTTGAGGTGGCTCAAGGGGGCAAAATGGCGTTGCTCGGTCGCAGCGGAGCTGGCAAATCGACGATACTGAACTTGATTCGAGGTGCCATACAGCCGGAGGCAGGTCAGGTGACCATAAATGGGCAGCCTGTCCAGTCAGAGGAGGCTTCTGCTGGTTTGTTTTCCGTATTGAATCAGCAGCCGTATTTATTTGACACAACGGTAGCCAATAACATCAGGCTTGGTCGACCCGATGCGTCCGATGAAGAAGTGCATGCTGTAACCACTCAAGTCGGTCTGGATCAGCTGATTGAATCACTACCGGATGGTTATCAAACCCGGATGCAGGAAACCGGTTTACGCTTCTCTGGCGGAGAAAGGCAGCGCATAGCTCTAGCCCGGATTTTGCTGCAAAACAAGCCGATTGTTCTCCTTGACGAGCCGACGGTGGGATTAGATCCGTTGACTGAACGCGATCTGATGGCAACGATCTTCCGTGTCTTGCACGGGAAAACCTTGATTTGGGTGACTCACCACTTGAGCGGTGTAGAGCAAATGGACGAGGTCATTTTTATGGAACAGGGAGTCATCTCGATGCGAGGGACACATGAGCAGTTGTATCAGGACAGTCCAAGGTATCGCAACCTGTATACCTTGGACTGTCCATTGGCGTCCGTGTTGGAAAAATAAGAAGAGGAAGAGAGGCTGTTCCGGAGAAGGACAGCCTTTTTCGCTTAAGATAGGGCCTCACTGGTTACACCCCGGTAATAATGAGTGTGCCCGTCATCATAAGTGGTTTGCCCTGAAAACTCGTGGTAATGACTTCCGTCTGGCAACGGAATAGGCGGACTCGTCCATCCCCTGTAGTGATGCACATGTCCATCATCAAACGTGGTGGTACCTTCGTAGTAATGGACGTGCCGATCTCTCATTCCTTCTGGAGGCGATGTCCTGCCACGTATTCGGTGACGATGACGATCCGAAATGCTTGTCAGTGTGTCATACCCGTGAAAATGCCCGGGCCGATCGGCAAATCGAATAAAGCGTAATGAATGAGAGTGCCGAGAGCTCATCAGGAAACGCCCCTTTGTATGCATTTATTACTAGTAAATGCGTTTGTCAGGCGTTTCGAAACGGACATTCGTCTATGCGTTGAAAAAGAACGAGAGCCTTCCTCATTGAAAAAGGCTCTCGTCTGATTAGAACAGTTTTTTTCCCATGATATGATCGAGTGGGATCACGCCAATGACTCTACTATCATCGCTATTGTTACGATTATCTCCCATCACAAACACATGGTTTTCTGGTATGACGATTTTGGCATCAGGTACATCGACCATTTTTTCTTTTATGTACGGCTCGTTTAACGGCTGTCCATTCCGATATAGGCTCTCGTTCTTAAACTCCAAAGTATCACCAGGTTTGCCGATGACCCTTTTTACCCAGAATGTTTTGGCTTCGCTTTTCCCCATGGCGAGCATGAGCAGAGGATTTTCAAGAACGTCATCTTTTAACGTACGATCTCGGTTTACACGACTGTCGATCACGACAATGTCGTTGTACTCAGGGAGATAAGAGAATGTGTGGGACAATTTCGACACGTAGATGCGTTCGTCGTTTTGCAGTGTAGGCTCCATCGATTGTCCATTCACTTTAAAAGGTTGGAGGACAAATATGTTAACTAGCATCGCGAGTGAAAGGGAGATACCCAATGTTTTGGTCCAGCCCCATATTTCTTTTGCGCTTTTCAAATCAGACCGCATCCTTCCACGTGAAAGATTACTTTGGTGTGGCTATTGGTTAGTACGTGAAACGGTGCTTTTTGGTTACGTAATTGAAGAGAGAAGCTTGTGAAACAAAAGGAATTAAGCAAAAAAGCTGAAAAAGATGACAGCAAAAATGCCACTGGGAACAGAGGCGAGCAGGAAATAAAAGGTCCATTTCCATCTGCTTTTATAATCTTGCACTTCATGTTCTTTGTAATAGGCTGAGGGACTGCTAAGGGCGTTATAGACCATTAATCCAGCCAGTGTAAGGAGACCAAACGCAAGATACTCAGCATAATTGCCAGCTTGATCGATGTTCCCAGTCGTTATCGCTATGATCATACAGAGAATCTGCAAAGCAACGCCAAAACCAAGTGCTCTGAGCATGTAACTACCTACTTTTGGGATATTTTAACTGTAATTACGTGTAAAGGGACGAAACGTTTCAAAATCTCAAATATCAGCCAATAGTAGACGGCTGTAAGTTTAAATCTGTTTTACAAAAATAACCCGGTCGTTTCCTTTTCCATCATAATTAGAAGTCACATGGATTCCATCCACCATTTTATCCCCTTTTTCAACGGCAAAACCTAGCTTCGTGTGGAAGGAGATTGAGCCTTTATTAACAGGAGAAGTAATACATCGAATCGTATCGCATCCTTTTTGTTTTACGGTTTGAAAGAAATGGTGGTATAATTCGCGCCCCCATCCATCTTTTCGCTTGTCGGGATGCACACCAACGAAGTGAATGTAAGCTTCGCCGGGCAACGTCTGGGACAAGAAGCCGATGAGGAAAGCGATGACTTCTCCATTCTCTTCAACAATAAAGCTCGTTGACTGGAAATGGATAAAAAACAGCTTGGGTAACATATCAGACATTTGTCGCCCACCCCACCAATCGTTGAGGACCGTAATAACTTTGAGGTAGTCTTGCTCTTGCACATTTCGAATTTGCAACATGATTGCCTCCTTATCAATATGCCTCACTGAGACAAGTCTTTCTGCTCAGGCAGTTTTTCCCAGACTACAATGATTAACGTTGCGATAGGGCCAATAAATAAAGAGAGAAAAAACCAGTTAAGACCGCTACGGTTTTTTCCTTGAGCTAGTCCAGCGTTGATGAGGGCCAATGTACCCCAACCAACAAAATATTGATCTTCCATTTGCGAATCTGCCTCCATTGTTGAAATATTGCTCCTATTATATAGAGTTGCTAAGAGTTTTACAAAATGTGTATGAACAAACTAAAAATGGCCACTCGAAAACGAGGGCCACTGAGAGAAACTGATCCGGGAACGGAAGGGGGTCCCTGAACCATTGCATCAGGCGCTTTGATACGCGGTTATTTATACAAAATATCATCCCGTAGTGATCCTACTTTGCCGAGAGCATCGGCAATATCTTCTTCGCTTACACCAAAGTGAGTCAAGGCCTCACGCAGATGCCCAACGATAGCATCAAAATGAACGGGTTGCAGATTCATTCCTTCGTGAGCCTTTGCCATGGACTGGCCAGAATATTGATTCGGACCACCAAGGGCATAGCTGATAAACTTTGTTTGGTGTTTACGTTGTTTTTCCATATCGGTGTTTTTGAAAAAGTGGTTCACGGTGTCATCAGCTAAAACTAAATCATAAAAGTAGTCCACTACTTTCGCGACCGTATCTTCCCCACCATATTTCTCGTAAAACGTGCTCATTATTGGCCTCCTTAGGACGTTTTCTTCTCTTATATATTCCTCCATTGTTGGAAACCTATTAAAGAAAAGCCCGCAAGCTGATGCCGATTGCGTTTCGACGTCAGCCTGCGGACTAGATGCATGCTATGTGGGCTTTGTTTTAGCCAACTTTCCTGATCACTTTCGAATTTCCACCTGAACTGACAATGATCCATCCTTCAGGAACAGGCGAGGCTTGCAGTACCTCAATCTGTGTTCCGTAAGGAGCCCCATTGACATTTCTGATCACATTCGATCCTCCATAGGTTCGAACCATGATCCATCCTTTTGGGATAGGCGAAGCGAGCATCACTTCTACCTCCGTGCCGTACGAAGCACCGTTCACATTCCTGATTACATTCGATCCTCCAAAGGCTCGAACCATGACCCATCCTTCAGGAATAGGGGAGGCGAGCATCACCTCTATCTCCGTACCATAAGAAGCACCGTTCATATTTTTGATTACATTCGATCCTCTAAAGGCTCGAACCATGACCCATCCGATTGGGATAGGCGAAGCGAGCAGCACCTCTACCTCCGTGCCATAAGAAGCACCGTTCACATTCCTGATCAGGTTCTGCGTTCCTAAAGTTCTAACGATAACCCATCCGGCTGGAATAGGTGAGGTAAGTGATACCCAGATTTCTTCACCAGACATGGCATTTCTGATTTTTTTATTGGAAGCGTAGGTGGTTGCCTTTTCCTGTGTAGGGAGCGCTGCCGCTTGGACTTGTGTGGCTAGAGAGGGTACTACGACGACTGAACTTAATGACAGGATAATAAGTGTTTTTTTAAACATGAGCATCAACCTTTCATGATAAAAGTTGTTTGGAAACGATCATCGAGTCAGTCGAAAGTTGTATATTTCTAAAAATACTAATTTATTACATTTTATACGATTATTGTTCTGATTACTTTAGGAGATATTGTCGAATGGTAGTCAAAGTTGACGATAGGTTGAACAGCCGCGAGAAAAGCAAATGACCCTCTCATCAGTTGAGAGGGTTGAGGGAAGGTGGGATCCTATTTCATAAAGCTTAAAGCGACGCCAATGGAATAAGGTACAAGCCATAAAATCCATACGATCAAGCTAAATTTATGGAACTGTTTGATTTGATGTCCATTCTTTTTCCATAGGACGACACAGGCCCACACTGTATGGAGAAACATCAAGATCAGAGCGATCAGCCCAGTAATGCCATGCAAATTTAAACTGGAGTTGTCAGCAAGTAATTTCATAAACGTAGTTCCGATAGTATCAAATGCCAAGCCAAGACCAAAAAAGATAAGGTGTTTCCTCTTTAGCTCTCCTGAACGTTTTTCGCTCCATACCCCAATCGTATAGGCAATGAGAGCAAGATTTATAAAAATCACGGCTGCTGCTAACAAGTAAGATCATCTCCTGTTCATTTCTTTTGACTACGCTTGTAAGTGTAATCGTTGAACATGAACATAAGATGAACGACCGTGTAGATGGAGGTACCGATGCCCCTCACATGAGGAGCACCAGTACTGCAAAGCTAGTTGTCTAGGTGCGATGGACCATCTGCATGAAACAAGTGTCTCAAGATCGCATGACTCACGTCGGTCACTGGTTCAAAAACAAAAGCAACCAGATGTTCATGTGGCTCCAGATAGTAATTCCTGTAGCCGAGCTGAATCAACTCCCGATTGAGTCGTGCCGCATCTTCGAAACTTGCATAGAAATACAGATGCTTGGTCATGGTAATCACCTCCTTCCGCACTAAAACGTAGCAGAAGGAGTAGAATCACACCAACGATCAAGACTTTGATTTCCAATTGGAAAAGGAAAAAACCCTTATTTACAATAAGGGTTCTGGTGTACTCATCGTACGACGCTCATCGAGAGCACTGCTCCACTTAACCATGATTCCGCAAAAGCGTGTTGGCTACCCGATTTATTCGAGAATACCCAAATGCCAACGTTAAAGGTGTACTGGTGCCCGGGAGACATTGCGAAGCTGAGGCTTGGTGGATTGGTCACATCAACGTAACCGGATGATTCGTAACGACCGCCACCGTTTCCATGTACACTTTCGCTGAACAGCTTCCCACTCGCACTGTTGACCAGTTGCCCGTCCTTCAGTACGGTCAGCTCTGTGCCTGCCTCAACCATAACACTATCCGCAGATTCAATGCTAGACAGGTGCCACTTGGGCACAAAACGTCGAGAGGCGTATCCAGTTGCGGTCACTTCGCGATCTGTGGAGAGCATTATGCCAAAACCCGCATGTGCCGCTATGAAGCCTGGGGCACCCATTCCACCTTCTCCTGATACAGCTCCTGATCTGGCGATTAAACCGACTTCACCTGTTTCGTTATTGAGGTTCTGGAAAGTGGGAGGACTTCCATCTGGGAGAAACCAGCTCCATGTGAAATCAAAAGGGGGGACAATAGCCAGCGTCCGAATGTGGGCAGTATCAGGAATGTTCAGGTCTATAGACTGTAGGTTAGATCGATCACCTTGTGCATAGACACTTGTCTGTACTTTCGACTTCGATGTATCAGTGGCAAGGGTTTGTTCAATTTTCTTTTCGAAGCTTGCGATGAGTGTGGCAATAGAGCGCTCAGCGGCCTGACGTAGTTCGGTTTGCGTCACATTTTCACGAAATGAAATATGCGCATTCGGAGGCAGGCCATTAACGGACATGCGATGTTTCTCAGTCGTATGAATCTCCTCCTATTATCAATCAGCTAAAATGTATCGTTACCATAAAGGAGGAACACGATACCGAGTCAGACCGACATTATATTTGCGGATTTGAAAATACCGCGGAGGGACCATTCTTTTACACAACACCTGTTTGGTTAAAAGCAAGTCTTTTTTACGAATTGGTTGAGGAAGTAACTACTTTGAATCCGAAGAAAAAATAAGAAAAACCCTTAATAAATAAGGGCTTTTCCTTTTTCATAGTCTATTCGCTCTACCGATTGTCGACTTTCTCCGGATACATATCATGATTCATCATCCGATGGCTCGCCATCTCCTCGTACTTCGTCCCCGGTTTCCCGTAGTTGCAATACGGATCGATCGAGATGCCGCCGCGTGGAGTGAACTTGCCCCATACCTCAATGTAGCGCGGGTCCATCAGCTTGATCAAGTCGTTCATGATGACGTTGACGCAATCCTCGTGAAAATCACCGTGATTGCGGAAGCTGAAAAGGTACAGCTTGAGCGATTTGCTCTCTACCATTTTGATGTCAGGAATGTAGCTGATATAGATTGTCGCAAAGTCTGGTTGTCCGGTAATCGGGCACAGGCTGGTGAATTCCGGGCAGTTGAACTTTACGAAATAATCGCGGTACGGATGCTTGTTGTCAAAAGACTCCAATACGCTCGGGTCATAGGAGTAGTTGTATGTTGTGCCTTGATTCCCCAAAAGAGTGAGGGAGGATAAATCGCGTTCTTGTTGATGTGCCATATGAGTACATCCTCTTTTCTTCCATGAGAGTAAAATATCGTTTAAACGCCTCGTTTATTGCCCCAGACAAGCGCATGTAGTTGGGGCAGAACCTTCGCGTCATTCATGTCAGGTGTCGCCATCGCTTGATCGATCAGCCATTCAAAGCTCTCCAAAAGCTTATCCCGAAGCCGAGGTGTATCAGCGTCAGACAGATCACTGTTTCCTGGCTGTAAGTAGAAAGGAACCTCTGGAAAACGCTGATGAATAGTGCGTGCATAGGCAAAGTCGGCGTCGTCGAAAACAACCACTTTCAGGCTAAGTCCTGGATGTTTTTGTTCCAAAAGCTCGTGTACAATTCGATCAAGCGCTTGAAAATCTGTTTCCATCCCGGAACTTGGCGGCTTCGGTGAAATTGTAATGTCGTCAATCTGTGGAAGCCATGCTTGCCACTTGCTGCCTTGTGTTTCGACTGCTGTGCGAATGCCATGCTCCTTCAACAGGGCAATTAAGTCGCCAATGCCAGCCAAAAGCGCAGGATTTCCCCCGGAGATCGTGACATGAGAAAAACGGTCCCCGCCTAAGCGAGTGAGCTCCTCCCAGATCGCCTCGGGCGTCATTTGCCTGATTTCATCACGGGCAGATCCATCCCATGTAAAAGCGGAGTCGCACCAGTTGCAACGATAGTCACAGCCAGCTGTTCGCACAAACATCGTTTTTTGTCCGATAACCATTCCTTCGCCCTGAATCGTAGGGCCGAATATTTCCAAGACCGGGATCATTCCGTCATCCACTCCCGTCTTGCCTCAGCATAGCTGGTCGGTGTCTCAAACAGGCGAACGAACTCCACACGAGCGCCATTGTAGCGGTCGCGGTAGGCATCTGACTGCAATTGCTTTTCCATCTCTTCAAAAATCCACACGACCATGTTTTCGGCAGTGGTATTCATCGGTGGGAGCATTTCATTCAGATAGCGGTGATCCAAATAGATTTCGATGTGCTCTTTCCAGATTTGCTTGATGTCACCGAAGTCGATCACGAGTCCAATCTCATCCGGAAAACCGCTAATGCCGAAGACGACCGTGTACGTATGGCCGTGGAGATTTTTACACTTTCCTTCATAGGCGTGCAGATGATGTGCAGCGTCAAAAGTAAATTCCTTGCTTACCAAAACGCGTTTATTATGGTAGCGAAGCTGTGATTTTTGAATATGGGTACCCAGTGCCTGCATGCGATCGACGATACGAAAATCAAAGTTCGCGCTCATCAGGCTTGTTCTCCAGGTTGATTTTTCTCGGAAAGATACGTGTCTAGTCCGGCTTTTCGCAGGTGGCAGGCAGGGCATTCGCCGCAGCCGTCTCCTTTGATGCCGTTATAGCAGGTGAGGGTATTTTCGCGAATATAAGAGAAGGCACCCAGATCGTCCGCCAGTTTCCACGTTTGTGCTTTGTTCAGCCACATCAGCGGCGTATGAATCACAAACGGATAGTCCATCGACAAATTCAATGTCACATTGAGTGATTTGATAAAGGCGTCACGGCAGTCGGGATAACCGCTAAAATCCGTTTCGCATACACCGGTAATCAAGTGACGTGCTCCTCGTTGCTTGGCGAAAACGCCCGCAAAGGAAAGGAACAACAAGTTGCGTCCGTCAACGAACGTGGATGGCAATTGGCCTTCTTCCTGGGTAATGTCAATATCTGTGCGGGTGAGTGCATTGGGCGCGAGCTGGTTTAACAGGCTCATGTCCAATACGGAGTTTTTGACGCCGAGTTCTGCGGCAATTTGCTGGGCGCACTCGATCTCCAGCTTGTGTCGCTGCCCGTAGTCAAACGTGAGGGTTTCTACTTCGCCGAATTGCTCTTTCGCCCAAAACAGGCAGGTAGTGCTGTCCTGACCTCCGCTAAAGACGACAACGGCTTTTTCCTTTTTCATCATTGCTCTCCATCTCCTTTTGAAGTATCGAAGAAAGAGAGTTCTTGAACTTTCCTGCAAAAAAACAATAACAATACCAAAGAAAGGTACTGTTATCCGGCTTAGTTTTTTATAGAGGGAGTTCGCGAACCTCTCCCGTGCAGATGCACGGATTTCTTATTTGTGCAGCCCAAGTGGGCGCCTTGAGACATTATACAACAATCAGCGCCGAAGTGGGGGATTATCGCTTGGAAAAAGATTGACGGATGGAGGGTGCTACTGCTAGTGTTTTTTTCATAATCGATCAACATGGAGTGGAGCGGGTAATTTTGATGAGAGACGTCCCATTAGTGGAAGAATATCGCGGTGGCATTCTGGAGAACGTACATAACGGCATCGTGTGTGGCGTGAATGAAAAAGGAGAGGTGGCTTATCGGGCGGGCGACGTGAATCATATCACCTTATTGCGCTCAGCAGCTAAGCCCTTTCAAGCCATTCCCATCGCCAAACGTAAAATTGATGAAAAATTCGGACTGAATAACAGCGAAGCAGCACTCTTTGCGGCCTCACATCGTGGTGAAGTCTATCATATGGAAGGCTTGGAGTCGATTTTACGAAAGACCGGCATTCAGGAAGACGAATTGCTAACTTGCCCGACATATCCGCTCAACGAGGAGCCGAAGTCTGCTTGCTTGTCCCAAGGCATAGAAAAGCGTAGGCTCTTTCATAACTGTGCGGGAAAGCATTTGGGGTACTTGGCATTGTCGAAGGATCAAGGATATTCCACTCATGATTACTTCAAGGCAGAGCATCCAGCGCAACAGGAGGCATTGAAGGTGTTTGCCGACCTGGCTGACTATTCAAAAGAGCAGGTTCAGCTAAGCGTCGACGGCTGTGGCTTCCCGGTTTTTGCGCTGCCGCTCAAGAACCTGGCGATCGCATATCTAAAGCTGGCGTGCCCGGATCTGATCGAGGATCACGAGACGCGTGAGGCAGTAGAGAGAGTCACGGGCTGGATGACTAGCAGTCCCGAGATCATAGCCAGTCACAACTTCGTCTGTACAGCGCTTTTAATGGATGAAAATATAATCGCCAAAGGCGGAGCGATGGGCGTATACGGCTTTGCTTTGAAAAAAGAGAGACTCAGCTTCTCGCTTAAGGTACTGAATGGCTCTGAATTAGTATGGCCGCTTATTATCGCATCGATCTTGGAGCAGATTCAGTATGAAAATCTGGAAACCATCGACCGACTGCATGCGCTGGCTCCAAAAGCCATTAAAAACGACAATCAGTTGGTGGTTGGGGAGAAACGACCAGTTTTTGTTTTGAACAAATGCTAAAAACGGAGGCGAAGAATCATGCTAGTGGAAGTGATTGCGACTTCAGTTGAGGATGCAAAGCGTGCAGAGCAAGGCGGGGCTGACAGATTGGAGCTCATCTCGGGAATCTTGGAGGGAGGTATTACTCCGAGCTGGGGATTGATTGAGGCAGTGGTCAAGGCGGTTTCTATCCCGGTAAACGTCATGGTACGACCGCATAGCCAATCGTTTTGCTATACAGCAGAAGAACTTGCGGTCATGCGACAGGATGTACGTATCATCCGTGAACTTGGCGCTACAGGTGTCGTATTCGGCATGCTGACTCCAGAAAATAAGCTCGATCAGCGGGGGTTGGAGCTGTTGCTTGGAGAGTCAGGTGCGTTGAATGTGACGTTCCATCGTGCGTTTGATGATGCGGTGGATCAAATGGAAGCAGCGCGTATTCTCATGGAATATCCCCAGGTCCGTACCATTCTTACTTCTGGGGGCAAAAAAACGGCTGTTGAGGGAGCTGATTGCATCGAGCAGCTCGTCAAGCTGACAGAGAACACACAGCTCACGATTTTGGCAGGAAGCGGATTGTCGCTGGCTAACGTGGGAGACCTCGTGAAACGTACGGGTGTCAAAGAGGTTCATTTTGGATCGGCAGTACGAGAAGAAGGACAGGCTCTCCGATACGTCGATGCAGAGCGGGTGGCAGCCATCAAACAACTACTGTAAGCATAAAACAAGCCGACACCTTACTTCTGGAGGGGAGTCGGCTTGTTGTTCATTTGCTTTCGTATCCAGTAACCGACGAGGAGAATCAGCGGATACAAGAACCCTATTGTTAAATCAAAGAACGGCCAGTACGTATACGTTTCGTATAAAAAAGCTTCGTTTGGAACGACGATAATCGCGATGGCGACAAATAAGATGCATATGGGCAAGGTGAGCGGCTGATGCTCCTTTAAATGGAGAAGCTGCTTTATACCTACACAGAAACCATACATATACAGTACGACTTTGAAATAAATGGAGACAAACCACATGAGAGCCATCATCGCTTCCTGCCTTTGAAAGAACTCTCCTACTTGGACTCGTTTGGCGAGGGAGTAGCTCGGAAAAGTCTCACGAGAAACCAATTCCGGGCCGAGTACCAATAGTGATAAGAAGATGACGGCAAGCAGACAAACTCCACCGTATATAGCTCCTCGCAAAAAAGCAGACGTGAGCTTTTGCTTTGCATCCAGGAGTGGAGTAATCATGAGGATAATAACCAGCTCCGAGAAGGGAAAAGCGGTCACGGATAATACACCTCTTATAACGGGCTTAAAGCCATTTTCCAAGAAGGGGAAAAGATTCTCGAATTGAAACTGAGGGCTTAACAAAAGAAAAAATGTAACGAACGTAAGGACAAACCAGAGGAAAAAGATTTCGCTGGTACGCGCAAAAGCTTCAAGACCTAATCGAACGGCGTATATGGCGCAGGCAACGAGTAAAAACATGACAGCGTGGATGGGTGTTGCTTTCATTATGTGTGTGGTCATGAATTCTCCGATCGTCCGTATATAGACAGCGCCGTTTATTAATATAGCTCCCAAAAAGAAGAGAGAAAAGAACGCGCCGATCCACCGTCCAAATATGAGCTTGTTCTTTTCAATTAGCGTTTGTTCGGGGTAGATGCGACCGACTACACAAAACAAGTATACGATGGCCAGCCCCAGCACCATGCCGATTAATCCTGATAGCCATCCATCGTGACTCGCTTCAGTCGCAGGGACGGAAGGCAAGATCAAGATGGAGTCGCCTATGGTGATGAATGTGACGAGAATGACAAATTGACGGCTGCCAATCTTATCGGAGTTCTGCATGATGACTCACCTTGTCCGTAGGTTTATCTTACGTATTATTTCCAAGTTCAGGATGGATAAACGAACCGTAAGCTAGTACCGTCTCTTGTTTGAGTTGTTTTCGCAATAGTATGATAATAAGGAAGCGTCAAGAAACTACGAGCAACGGGAGAAGGGAAGAAAAACTGTGGAGCTGGAAAAAAGGTTGTCGGCCATTATCAGACAAGCGGAGGGTACTTGGGGCGTCGTTGTGGAGGAACAGGGTTCAGCTAAAGGAATCCGTTTTGAATATGCACCGGACGAGCTGTTTATTGCGGAGAGTGTCATTAAAGTGCCGATCATGGCTGCCGTTTACGCAGCAAGTGAGCAGGGGCATTTTCAATTGGATGATCAGCTTGTTTTACGCCAAGAGGATCTGGTGGGGGGATCAGGGGTGTTGTACGCGCTATCTCCAGGCTTGAAGCTTTCGATTCGCGACTTGGTGACCCTCATGATTATTCAGAGCGACAATACGGCGACAAACATGCTGATTAATTTAGTAGGAAAAGCGCAGATTGATCAGACCATGATTGATTTGGGCATGCGCCAAAGCTGCTATTCACGAAAACTTATGATTTATCCACTTGATATCACAGAAAACAATAAGATAACCGCTGGGGATGTTGCGAGTATGCTAGGTCATTTGGCAACGGGTAGTTATCTGTCTCAGCGTGCCTGCAAAGAGATGATTGCCATTATGAAAAAGCAGCAAGTCCGTAATGGTCTGCCGTCCCAATTGCCAAATGAGGAAGAATCCAATTATCCTGCATGGGAAATGCCGTGTAAATCGGGCTGGGATACCGGAAGACAGCATGATGTAGGCTTGCTGTATACGAACAATCGCTGCTTTTCCATTACGGCCTTATCCAAAGATGTAACCGCTCAATCCGCTCTGAACACACTGGGATTACTGGGAAGAGCTGTGTATGACTACACCATTTTGGCTGTCGATTAGATCGGCAGCTTTTTTACTTGTTGAAGGACAGAACTTGTTTGGAAACCTCATCGATCTCTTGCAATTCTGACGAGGTCAAAGAAAATCGCATGGCTTTGACATTTTCCTTTGCATGATGGACTTTGGACGCGCCTGGAATCGCAAAGACCGTTTCGTCATGAGCGTGGATCAACCAGTTCAAAGCAATTTGTGTAGCGGATGCATCGTATTTGCGTGCAAGCTCCTCCAAGACCGTGATAAGCGGCTGGGATTTTTTGAGTCCGGTGGAACGAAAGGGGGCTGTCCATTTTCGGGGTCCTGTAATGGACTGGACAAGGGCAGGATTTTTATGAAACTTGCCGCTTAGAATCCCTTGCTCAAGCGGAGAATACGCGATAATTGCAATACCTAACTCTTTTGCTGTATCCAGAATCCCGTTTTGTTCGATTCGTCTGTCCAGCAGGCTGTATTTCACTTGATTGGAGATGAGACGCAGACCATGCTCGCGCAATACGCGATCGGCTTCTCGTATGCTTTTGGCGGAAAAATTACTGACGCCCACGTTCTGAATCTTGCCTTGCTTGACGAGCTTGGCCATTTCATTCATTTCGCTTGCAACCGAGGACAAGGAGTAGGGCTGGTGGACTTGATGCAAATGGATGGTACGGTTGTCGAGCAAACGAATGCGCTCGTCGATTGTGTTCCCGATGCTTTTGGCGGTGCGCAGTACAGGCCACCATTTCGTCGCAATATGAGCGAAATCGGCTAGTGGGCCGGCGTCGTTTAAGGCTTTTGCCAGCATCTGTTCTGATTGACCTTTGCCGTATACTTCTGCCGTATCAAACCAGTTAATGCCCCCATGCAAACTCGTCTGCACAATTTTTAAAACATCGTCAGGTCCAATGACAGGCCAAAACTTCCCCACCATTCCGTGTCCATTGCTGAACTGCCAGCAGCCGAGGCCGAGAGGAGAAAGCATCAGGTCTGAGCTTCCCAATTTTCGCAAGACAGGCGTTTCGATTGCTCCCAAGGCACTCCACCTACTCCCGTTCGATTATCGATTTAAGATACTTTCTTCCAATACAGCATACTTGTCTCCGTATTCCTTAATGATATGCTTTTCGCCCCATAAGCAGAGCGAATCGAGAATACTTTTCAAGGTCCAGCCGTACTCGCTGAGCTCATATTCCACTTTTGGCGGAACTTGATTGTAAATGATCCGGTTGATGATGCCATCCTCTTCAAGCTCTCTAAGTTGCTGCGTCAGCATCTTCTGCGTAATGCCTGGCATTAGTCGTTTCAATTCACTTGTACGTTTTTTTCCGTGAGTCAGGTGACACAAAATAACGCATTTCCATTTACCGCCGATGACCTCAAGTGTAGCTTCCACTGAAATGTTATACTTCTTCTTCATTGTTGATTTCCCCCTGAATGATAGGTACTTATTAGTGCCTATCACACAAAAAAGTGCGTACTTTTCCTTTTCGTTAGTCTATCTCATAATAACACTTGTCAAACGACATGAAGCACATTAGGTGACTGGAAACAGTCATACTAACATAGAGTCCAAGAATGGAGGAGACAAGTTATGCCTAAAAATTTGCAAGATACGACTACACTGTACAACGGAGTTAAAATGCCTTGGTTGGGTCTAGGTGTTTTTAAAGTAGAGGAAGGCCAGGAGCTCGAGCAAGCGGTAAAAACAGCAATCAAGCATGGCTACCGCAGTATCGATACAGCTGCTATTTATAATAATGAAGAAGGTGTTGGCCGTGGAATCCGTGCAGGTTTGCAGGAAGCGGGCATCACTCGAGAAGATCTTTTTGTTACCTCGAAAGTATGGAATGCGGATTTGGGGTATGAATCCACGTTGCAAGCATATGAGACAAGCCTGAAAAAACTCGGACTGGAATACTTGGACTTGTACCTCATT
>NZ_JABSUY020000001.1:2842500-5362500 GCF_013284355.2 Brevibacillus sp. M2.1A | reverse complement strand
TAAGTGTGGAATTGCTCATACAGGCCACCAAGCGACAACGCTACACCGATTTTGTTTATATGGCAATCCCGAAGCCCAAATACAAATTGTTTTCGAAAAAATGGCAAGATATATGCTACTTGGTTAGACGTCTCGAGCTCGGTCTCATACTTGTGTCCTTTCCAAAAAGAGGGCCCGCAGTCATGGAAGTGAATATTTCACCTGGACCGTTTGATCGGGTAAAAAGCAAGCAATTCAATCAAAAAAAGCGAAGCCGCATCATTGAAGAGATGCGGGGAAGATACGGCGATTACAATGTTGGCGGCAGTTATCAAACCAAGCTCATGACGGCCTACAAGCAGAACTGCATTCAAATTGCAACGTTACTTCAGCAATATGGGCCGTTATCGCCGAAATTACTCAAGAGTAAAGGGGCAGGGGAGAAAACCTCGTCGATTCTTATCCAAAATCATTATGGGTGGTTTACCCGTGTGCAACGAGGGCTGTATGCGATCACGTCGACAGGAGAAAGAGAAATCGCGGAATACCCTGAGCTCATTACTTACTATCGGGAACAAGCAGAGAAACGAGATGGTACGTTTCCTGTAGATTCAAAAAAACAAAGGCAGCCTGCCGTGAAGGAATAACAGGCTGCCTTTTCCCTATTAAATGAATGAATTAGTGCGCAATCCATTCTGCAGTCATTTGCCCTACCAGTGCTCGCCCGGCCACAATGTCTGGATGAAACTGAATCGTTGCGTTTTGGCGGACGATTTTCACCTGTTGAATGGCATCCGATAATGGTTGTTCATTCTTCAGCTTTCCCCGAGCTTTTGCGATAGAAAGTCCCGCGACTGTACCTTGAGCCATTGCCACTTTGGCACTTTCAATTCCCGTGATATTGCCAGCAACATAGAGTCCGGGGACTGCTGTTTGCATGCTTTCATTGTGTAAGGGGACATGCCCACCCAAGGAGGGAACATAGGCAAAAGGGCACCCGGCAATCGCCGCTAATTCAGCGAGTGGACTTAATCCGCCTGCGATACAGGCGAAATCAGCCGGAATGAATTGTTCGGTTCCAGCTATTGGTGAACCATCGGCATCAACTCGGGCGATACGGACACCCTCAACTTGAAAGGTTCCGACGATTTCCAGTGCTGCTGCTCGCAGTTGAATCGGGATGTCCCACATAGAAAAACCGTTGGAGGGGTAGAGGGACACTGCCAGCTTTTGCATCCATGAATTTCCCATCAGTTTGCTCCCCAGCCGAATCATCAGAGAAGGGGCAAGATGGGCGACACGCAATAAAGATTGCATCACTGCTTGCGGTTGCCCCGCAGTGCCACTGACAGTCGTACGAGGTGGGAGAATCATTCGATCCACCGTAATTCCAGCCAACTGCAATTCGCGGGATATCGCCACCGATAAGATATTGATACCAATGACGACTCCGCGTTGTCCTACTCGCACGCGCTGCACGTTCGTCATGACTTGAGCAGCTCCGATGGACATCACGCCAGGTAACGTCCACCCTGGCACGGGTACAGCTGCTTCAGAAGCCCCCGTAGCGATCAGGAGCAACGGGGCTATCATTTCCCCCACTGTGGTAGAAACAATCCAGCCATTTTGAGATTGGGTCAAATGGAAGACGGAAACGCCGCAACGGATCTCTACGCCAAGCCCAATCGCTTCTTCCGTGAGCCGGGCTGCCTCATCCAGCCCATTCCACCACACGCCGTTTGGTTCTTCGTGAAGCTGTCCAAGCAAGCGGCCCCCAGGACGATAAAACTCATCAACTACACGAACAGCCAATCCCTGCTTGGCACTTGCAATTGCTGCGGATAAGCCCGCGGGTCCAGCCCCGATGATGAGAAGATCGATCATGCACCATGCCCTCCTTTTTTCAAGGGAGTAGGAAGGACAGAACCCGCATTCACTCGCATGCCTTCCTGCACAAGCGTCATACAAGCACGCACGGTAGGGACACCGTCTACATGGACGCGACATTCATAGCAATGACCGATATTGCAGTAAATTCCTCGCGGTGTTCCTTTTTCCTCATGCACCCGAAGCGTACGGACACCTGCGGCCAATAGGGCTCCCGCAATCGTCTCGCCTTCGTAAGCCGTATAGACAGAGCCGTTATAATAAAAACGAAGCTGCTTTCTATCCCCGAGTGAACCGAGAACCGGATGGTGATCAATTCGTTGACTCATGTCCGTTGTCCCCCAAGCGTTTGAAATGAGACAGGACGGATAGGCGGTTGGTACCCAAGAGGTACAGTATGAGAAGGCGCTTGGCCAGTTACTTGCTGAATGACCTGATCGATCAATGTACGGCAGGTTCTCCCACCGCAGCAGCCCATGCCGGCTCTGGTCCGTAGCTTGAGCTCGCGTGCGGTACATTGGTAGGTTTGGGCGGTCTCTTCCAATTCAGCGAGAGTTACTTCTTCACAACGGCAGATAATCAATAGATGCGATTCCATGATGAAGCCTCCTTTCATTCTTGCTTGATGAAAATGCAAGTGTCGTGCCATGGGAAAGCGAGTCAAATCGTCCAGGCTGGCACAATACTTGCTGAATATTCTCAAAGAACTAGCCCAATCATGACAAACAAAAGAGGGATGACAGAGATGGAAAAAGTAACAAGACTGCGTGAGCAATTCGATTCACTTGGGATTGACGGGATGTTGATCACCAATGGACAAAATCGCCGATACCTCACAAACTTTACAGGTACATACGGAGTTGTCCTCATTTCAAGGGACCAGGCCAAGCTCTTCACAGATTTCCGTTACACAGCCCAAGCGCAAGCACAAGCAACAGGCTTTGAGATCGTTTATTTGCCGACAAAAGAATCCATTTACAGCGAAGTAGCGCGCCAGGCGGAAGCGATGGGGATCAACTATCTCGGCTTTGAGGAGGAGAATGTCTCGTTTGCCTTGCATCGTAAATACAGTGAGGCGGTCCAAACAGCATTCATTCCGACGTCAGGTGTCATTGAAGGATTGCGGATGATAAAGACAAAGGAAGAACTGGCGATCATTCGAACGGCTGCGCAAATCGCCGATGCGGCATTCTCCCATATTACTTCTTTTCTGCGTCCTGGTATCACAGAGCTCGCGGTGTCTAACGAATTGGAAATGTTCATGCGAAAGGAAGGGGCGTCGGGCTCTGCTTTTGACATCATTATTGCTTCTGGCTATCGTTCCGCACTTCCCCATGGCGTAGCGAGTGAAAAAACGATTGAAGCGGGCGATATGGTCACGATGGATTTTGGTGCATTGTATCAAGGGTATCGCTCTGATATTACCCGTACGGTTGCTGTTGGAACTCCTGATGAACAGCTCAAAGCCATCTACGAGATCGTTTTGGAAGCACGCAATCGGGCTGTTGCAGGCATTCGTCCTGGCATTACCGGGAAAGAGGCTGACGCCTTCGCACGGGACTACATCACGGAGCACGGCTATGGCGAGCGATTTGGACATGGGATGGGGCATGGAGTGGGTCTCGATATTCATGAGGAGCCATTTATGTCCACACGTTGCACGACTGTCCTCCGAGAAGGCATGATTTTGACCGTAGAGCCGGGGATTTATATCCCAGAGCTTGGTGGGGTCCGTATCGAAGACGATCTGATTGTCACAGAGAGTGGCAATGAGGTGCTGACACATTCACCGCGCGAATTGATCATTTTGTAAATCGAGAGACAAAAGTCTTGGCCAAGTAAATGGGCTGAGGCTTTTTTTGTCTAACAGCGGTGTCTAAGATTTGAAACACGACAAGGTATACAGTGTACAAAAAAGTTTACAACAACCAAGGCTAGAACGAAGGTACAGCCGCCTTCATTTTTTGGCACACCTTTTGCATTCTGATAATTCTGAAAACAAACGCATAACGACTCAACAATGGGGGTTGATCGAATGAAAAAAAGCATGTTTGCAGTAATGAGTAGTCTAGCAGTCATGGGAGTAGCGTTGGCAGGATGTGGAGGCGGACAGCCTGCAGCGAAGCCAGCCGAGCAAGCGGCACAGAGTGGTCAGTCGAACACGCAGCCAGCACCTGCCACCACGGCGAAAGAATCAGCAAAAGCACAAGTCCTCCGCTGGAATCTTCACTCCGAACCTCCTACAGGTGATCCTGGACTTGCGGAAGACACGACTTCTGCAGCTATCGTCAAAGCAGTTTTTGATGGGCTGACACGCATCGGGCCTTCGGGCAAGCCAGAGGAAGCAGTAGCCGAGAAAATTGAAGTATCGAGTGACATGAAAACATACACCTTCAAGCTGAGAGACTCCAAATGGAGCAACGGAGAATCGGTAACAGCCCACGATTTCGAATACGCGTGGAAGCGAGCTCTCGATCCGAAGACAGCGTCCAATTACGCCTATCAACTCTATTACATCAAGAATGCGGAGAAGGCGAACAAAGGGACCGGCAGCTTGGATGATGTCGGCGTAAAAGCATTGGATGACAAGACCCTTCAAGTAGAGTTGACGAATCCAACCCCCTTTTTTCTGGAGCTAACCGCCTTCCAAACTTATTTCCCGGTAAATAAAAAAGTAGTCGAGGCCAATGAAAAATGGGCTGGAGAAGCCAAAACACACGTAGGGAATGGTCCATTTAAGATGGAGTCTTGGGAACACAAAAGCAAAATGATACTCGTGAAAAACGACAACTACTGGGACAAAGAGAGTGTCAAGCTGGACAAGATTGAGTTCTCGATGGTGGAGGATGAAAATACAGAGCTGTCCATGTTCGAAAACGGCGAGATTGACTGGGCAGGCAGTCCGTTAAGCTCGCTGCCAACAGATGCGATGCCAGCGCTTAAAGATAGCGGAAAGCTGCAAGTGAAGCCTGTCGGTGCTACCTACTGGTACAAGTTCAATACAGAGAAACCTCCGTTCAATAACGTGAAGATTCGTAAAGCTTTTGCCTACGCCATTAACCGTCAAATCTTGATTGACAACGTACTCCAAGCGAATCAGCAGCCAGCGATGGCAGCAGTTCCTCCGACAATGGGACTCAATACGGGCGGTTATTTCAAAGACAATGATCAAGATACGGCCAAAAAGCTGTTAGAAGAAGGAATGAAAGAGCTGGGCATCTCTAAACTGCCGCCGATCAAGCTTAGCTACAACACATCGGAAGGACATAAAAAGATCGCAGAAGCGATTCAGGACCAATGGCGACAAAACCTTGGTGCAGATGTGAAGCTGGAAAATCAGGAATGGAAGGTGTACCTCGAGACCATGCACGAGGGTAACTATCAGGTCGGGCGTCTCGGCTGGTCGGGTGACTTCAACGATCCGATCAACTTCCTGGAGCTGTTCAAGGAAAAGGACGGAGGAAACAATGATACGCGTTGGGAAAATCCGAGATTCAAAGAGCTGCTGAATCAGTCCGCAACCGAGAGTGATCCAGAAAAACGCAAGGCGATTTTGCGTGAAGCCGAGCAAATCATGATGGACGAAATGCCGATTATGCCGATCTACTTCTACACGCATACATGGGTGAAGAATGACAAGGTAAAAGGAATCTTCCAGGATGGTCTAGGCGCAATCGACTGGAAATGGGCATCAATCGAATAATATTCGAATGGGGGATGGGCTATGAAAAAATGGGGAAGTGTGATGGTCGCGGCGATGTTGACTCTTTCACTTGCTGTAGCGGGATGTGCCAATCAAGGAGCTTCTACTGGAGGCGCAGATGCTAGCGAAATACTCGTTGGTGTAGTTTTACCAGTAACTGGTAACAATGCAACGGATGGAAAAGACATGCAAAACGCCATTGAAATGGCTGTTAAAAAAATAAACGACAGCGGTGGAGTTCTTGGAAAAAAATTGAAGATCGAAGTAGCTGATGATGGCTGCGATCCACAAATGGCGGCGACGGCAGCCAATAAGCTGGTCTCCCAAAACGTAGTGGCTGTCATCGGTGGTTACTGCTCAGGTGCGACACTACCTTCATCGGGTGTATTCAAAAATGCCAACATTCCCATGATCGTTCCCGCAGCCAACTCAGCCAAATTGCCCGCGCAAGGCTATGATACCCTCTTTTTGATTAATGGCCTAACCCCAGATCAAGCACAAACCGCAGCAGATTACATGGCAGCGAACCAAGCGAAAAAAGTCGTACTCATCCATGATAATTCTGCCTACGCCAAAGATTTGGCCGATTTTGCCAAAGCATCCGTTGAAAAATCCGGCGGCACAGTCATCGCGTACGAAGCGATCAACCCCGAAGAAAAAGATTTCAGCGCGCTGGTCACAAAAATCAAAGGCCTCCAGCCGGACGCGACGTATTTTACTGGCTATTATGCGGCTGGTGGACTGATGGTTAAGCAATTTAAACAAAAAGGTGTATCGGGTCTGTTCCTCGCAGGCGATGGCTCATTCAGTGAGGATGTCATCAAGATTGCAGGCGCAGACAATGCGGAAGGCCTTTTGATTACTGCGACCCCTACAGCGGAATTCATCGAGGGGGCAGAGGAGTTCACTTCTGCCTACAAGCAGGCGTATAACAACTTGGCACCTGGTCCTTTCTCAGCGTTGAGCTACAATGCGGTCAATCTGCTGGCAGATGCGATCGGACGGGCGAAATCGACTGACCGTGACGCCATCAAAAAGGCAATCAAAGAAACAAAAGATTTCAAGGCACTCGGACAAACGATCTCGTTCAATGCGCAAAATACGCTGGATACCTCCAACTTCGCCGTTTTGAAAGTGACGGGTGGCAAGTTCACGTTAGCGAAGTAGGGTATATGTCAATCATTACCTCAAGTAAGGATGGTGGAGGAATGGATATTCTCGTCCAAACACTGGCGGACGGACTGGTTATTGGTGCCTTTTACAGTTTGATCGCTTTGGGCTATACGATGGTTTTTGGCATTATCAAGCTGCTCAACTTCGCGCATGGCGATCTCTACATGCTCGGTGCATTTGTTGGCTATACCTTGCTCAGCGTGCTTGGCGGAGATTCATCTGGAGCAGGTTTGATGGGAATATTGTTTGTCTTATTGCTGACGATGGTGATTGTCGGCGTCATCGGGATGGGGATCGAGAGGGTGGCATATCGGCCGCTCTTGTTGGCTCCACGACTCTCTATCCTGATTACGGCAATTGGTGTTTCTCTCTTTTTGGAAAATGGCTCGATGATTGTTTGGGGTGCGCAGTATCAAGTGTATCCTTTGCAGCTTTCTCACGACGGCATTAGTCTACTAGGGGCCAAAATCACGTATGTCCAAATCGGACTGGTCATCATCTCGGCACTTTTGATGCTGGGCTTGCATTTATTCATCAATCGCTCGCTGTACGGCAAGGCTATGCGGGCGATTGCGCTCGATCAGACGGCTTGTCAACTAATGGGTATCCATGTGAATAAAGTCATTGGCTTGACCTTTTTCATCGGTGCTTCGTTGGCAGCAGGGGCGGGCACGATGGCAGGTGCTTATTACGGAACCGTCAATTTCATGATGGGCTTTATCATTGGGCTCAAGGCGTTTACCGCAGCGGTTTTGGGCGGGATTGGCAGCATTCCGGGAGCGATGCTGGGCGGGCTGTTGCTTGGGATGATGGAGACAGCCGGAACATTTATGTTCGGCGGTTCATGGAAGGATGTCGTGGCCTTTTCCCTGTTGATTTTGATTCTCGTATTGAAGCCAACGGGCATCATGGGTGAGAAAGTGACAGAGAGGATGTAGCGGATGAATCCATCTCGAAAAAAAATCGCTGTTGTCCTGTTCCTCGCCGTCGCGTGCGTACTCCCGTTTCTGTCCAATAACTACTGGCTGGATGTTGCGACGCTTGCTTTGTTCTACGTTGTCTTGGCCCAGGGGCTAAATGTGGTAGTCGGTTTTGCTGGATTACTCGACTTGGGCTACGCCGCCTTTTTTGCCGTAGGTGCTTATACGACAGGCATTCTGATGACGGTATATCAATGGTCGTTTTGGCTGACCTTGCCTGTGTCCATGGCATTTGCGGCTATTGTGGGTGTGATCATCGGAGCGCCGACACTTCGGTTGCGCAGTGACTACCTGGCAATCGTCACCCTCGGTTTTGGGGAAATTATTCGTATTTTAGCGATCAATCTTACTATTACCGGATCAGCTTCAGGTATTTACGGAATCCCGCGTCCTTCTATTGGGAGTTATGTGCTTGGCGGCCAGACCGATTTTTACTATTTGATCTTGATCATTGCTGTTTTGGTGGTGGTGGCTGTCAAACGGTTGGGCACATCCCGCATCGGCAGGGCGTGGATGTATATTCGTGAGGACGAGGATGCTGCGGAGGCGATGGGCATTAACCGGATTAATATGAAGCTGTTGGCGTATTCGATCGGAGCTGTCATCGGGAGTCTGGCTGGTTCTGTTTTTGCTGTCAAAATGAGTGCGATTGCGCCGCTCAGCTTTAGCTTTACCCAGTCCATCATGATTCTTTTGGCAGTGGTACTGGGGGGCTTGGGCAGCATTCCCGGTGTCGTCTTGGGCGCCGTGCTGGTCATTGCCTTGCCGGAGCTGCTGCGTTCCGTGGAAGATTGGCGGTATTTGATCTTCGGTGCAGCGCTGGTCGCCATGATGCTGTTTCGCCCACAAGGACTGTGGCCAGCACGCTATGAGATGAAACAAGGAGCTAGACGTGGCGAGACCGAGGAGGCTACGGAAGGGGGCAGCAGTAATGACGTCAAGCTTGACAGTGAAAAATGTAACGCTTAAATTCGGCGGTCTGACTGCGGTAAACGATCTGTCTTTTGCTATCAGCCCAGGCTCGATCAGCAGTCTCATTGGCCCGAATGGAGCGGGGAAAACATCCGTCTTCAACATGATCACCGGATTTTACCGTCCGACAGCGGGGCAGATCATTCTTGAAGGCAACCAGCTCGTGGGAAAAAAGCCAAGCCAAATCACACGGCTCGGTATGGCGCGAACGTTTCAAAACTTGCGGCTGTTTCCGAATTTGACGGTCTTGGATAATGTCAAATCAGGCATGCACAGCCGCACGAGCCAAACCGTCTGGGGAGCACTATGGCAGACTAGGGAACAGCACCGAGAGGAACAGTTGATCGAGGATACGGCAAGGGACTGCCTTCGTTTCGTGGGGATGGAAGACAGTTGCTGGCGCATTGCGAAAAACTTGCCGTACGGCGCCCAGCGTTATTTGGAGATCGCGCGGGCCTTAGCTACCAAGCCGCGGGTGTTGCTGCTTGATGAGCCTGCTGCGGGGCTGAATTATGAGGAGAAGGAAGACCTGATTGCTTTGATCAAGCGAATCCGCACCCATTACGAGTTGACAGTGCTGATCATCGAGCACGATATGGGGTTGATCAAAAAAATCTCGGAAAAAGTAATCGTCCTCGACTACGGACAGAAGATCGCAGAGGGAACTCCCGAGGATGTGCTCAGCAATCCGCGTGTCGTAGAAGCCTACCTGGGCAAGGAGGACGAGGCGATATGACACCACTTTTGACAATCAGCGGAATTCATTCGTTTTACGGTAAAATTGAAGCGCTTAAAGGCATCGACCTGCACGTGCATGAAGGAGAGATTGTCGCACTGCTAGGCAGCAATGGTGCGGGCAAGAGCACAACACTCAAAACGATTTCCGGAATCGTTCGACCAAGCCGTGGAGACGTCTTGCTTCATGGACAGAGTCTCGTGGGCTGGGCCCCTCACCAAATTGTCGAGGCAGGCATCATCCATGTACCAGAAGGCAGGCGGATTTTTTCTGGTTTGACCGTGCGTGAAAATTTGGAGCTAGGCGGTTTTACACAGAGAAAAGAGAAGGCAGTTATGGCAGAGGGGATTGAGCAGGCTTTCACGCTGTTCCCCCGATTGAAGGAGCGGAGTGAACAAATGGGAGGAACGCTGAGCGGAGGCGAGCAGCAAATGCTCGCAATCTGTCGCGGTCTTATGGCACGTCCAAAGCTCTTGATGCTAGATGAGCCGTCGATGGGACTCGCCCCGATTATTGTGGTTGAGATCATGAATATCATCAGGGAAATAAACAGGCAAGGCACGACGATCCTTTTGATCGAACAAAATGCCAAGGCAGCGTTGAAGCTTGCTCATCGCGGCTATGTAATGGAGACAGGGCGAATCGTCATGGAAAATAAGGCAGACGTTCTCAGGGCAGACGATTCGATCGTCAAGGCGTATTTGGGTGCGTAGGCCTCGTGCACTGCTTACATACCCGACGACAAAGGAGGTATCAAGCATGGAATTGATCCGTATTTTGTCTGAGGTGTTGCCGCCTAAAGAGGGGCGAAGGTTTCCAGATTTTTGTTTGCGTTGGCGTGTGTTTTTGTGTAAAAAGCGGCTGTAGTGGAGGGAAGAAGCGTATTTCCAGTCTACGCTTCGGCCTACGCCCTGCAAAGGGGATTGACTGTCCGCTCCGGAATGAATGGCGGGAGCGCTTCAAACGTAGAAGTTTCGAAGAAGTATTCCATAAGTGAAGCTTAAATTCCCCGCCATTCATTCCTACGCTGGGATGGGCTCCAGAGGCGCTTGGACTGGAAATCCGCTTCTTCCTACGCGGCTTTTGTAAAACATGATTGCAAGTCGATCCAAGAAGGAAGTTATAATGACAAAGATAAGAAATAAAGAAAAGGGAGGAAATGTCTTGATAAATAAGTAGATTTTCCACTATCATCTGTGTAATCTGATGGTGGTGTTTTTTTGGTCATAGTATCACTTATGATTACACGTGATTCCAATGTATAATCAAGAAAAAAATCCTTATAAATAAATACAATTAAAAAAATTTAAATGTGTAACTTTGTAGTGAATGTAGTCTACCACCAGAATCGTTAGATTTTTTTATGCATTTTTAGGCGTATGTCTCCAAACAATTTATAGAAAACCGAGGGATAGCGTTGCGTGGCTATTTGGTGACGAAAAGGAGCATTCTTGCAAGGGAAAACGTGGGTATGGGAAAGCATCCTGCTCCTTTTGAACATAACGAACAAAAGCAGCACCAAGCGTACCGCATCTTGCGGGAGCTGCTAGAGCCTAGCGATCCGAAATAAAAGCAAAGGCGAACAAAACCAAACGCCGCGTTCCCTAGTAATTGGGTACGCGGCGCTCTGTATTTACTGTTGAAAAAATTTAACCGGAAATGGGATATTTTCGAATTACCGATCGTGTTGTATGTAGGAGGCGAAAACATGGAAAGCAATTCTTTAGCGCGTACGGATAAAGAATTGGCTGAACTCTATCAACGGCATGCAGATCTAGTGTATAGGTTGTGCTATATCTATTTGAAAAACCCTGTTGATGCAGAAGACGCTGTTCAATCTGTATTTATAAAACTCATCCAATCTCAAATGGTTTTTAATGATTATAAGCATGAAAAGGCGTGGTTGACGGTAACTACCCGAAATTACTGCAAGGACATTTTAAAAAGTTGGTGGAAAACCCGCCGTGTGGCTTTAGACACTTTGCCGGAAGTTCCTTCTTGGAACGGTTATGAATCATCAGGGAAGGTGCTTGCAAGATTGCTTTCACTTCCCGAAAAATACAAAACCGTGTTATATCTTTACTATTTCGAGGGGTACTCGGTAAGAGAAATATCAGAGATGTTAGGACACAAGGAAAGCACGATCCAAACGAAGCTATCCAGAGGCCGAAAACTCCTTAAACTTGACCTGGGAGGGAATTATCTTGAGTGACAAGCATATTAATCGGCTATTTGAAGCAATTACGCCAAACACGGAGCAAAAAGAAAAAATGTTTCAGAGCATTTTAGTAAAGAGCCGGAATGAAAATAAAAGACGGAGAGAGCTTACTACCGTGAAACGTTGGAGACCTGCCATTCTGTGTGCCATACTGATTGGCTGCTTAACCTCAACTGCTTTGGCAGCGGCATATATGGGATTGGATGAAGCATTTTTAAAATTTTTGAAGCCGGTAAATCAGGAGCAGGCACAATATTTGTCAAATGGCGCTTATGTAATTAACAAGCAAGTGGAAAACGAAAATGGAACGCTTACCATTAAGCAAGCGATCGGCGACAGTAATACGACCTATATCCTAATGGACTTTACTGCTCCGAAAGGCACGGTGTTAAATGCGGAAGGATACCGTTTTGAGTTTCCCGATCTTACCTATGATGGGGCGGGACGTGATAAATTCCAGAGGAGTTACGAGTTCCAAGTGCTAGACGATGGCAATCCTAATGACAATAAAATTAGCTTGGTTATGAGTATCGGGACCGACAATTCCATAACAGGCAAAGGCAAAACCTTTGATTTCTCAGTCGAAAATTTACAAGCAGTCAATCCGCTTACGAAAATCTTTGAAACAGTTATACCGGGTTCTTGGGGAACAGCGCTTAAGCTGGATTTCAAGGATACTTCTCGTCTTTATCAGATTGATCAAGACATCACCCTGTATGGGTATAAGGCCGTTTTCAAAACGATCTCGATTTCGCCCATTTCAATAACTTTAAAGATTGACAGCAATTACTTGAAAGAAATCTACAATTTCACTCTCGGCTTGAGGCAAGAAGATGGTAGAGGTGCCGAATTGGATCATTTCCCAATCACGATAAACTATAAAGACGGTACCTCAGAAACGACAAACTTTTTTAGCGGATCAACTAGAATGGATTTAATGACTGGCCAAATGATCACGACCAAATCTTTTCAAAATCTTATCAATGATAAGGAAATCGCATCTGTCGTATTTTTTGATAAAGAATTTCCGATTAAAGACTGAATCTCCATTACACTAAAGTAAGTGTCAAATGCTCTCATGCGTACCTAGCTTGGCTATGCGCGCTGGGGGCTATTTGACGCTGGGCCCTATGAACTACTGACCGAGTAAAAAATAGCTGCCCCAATCGCTCTACCCTCCGTTCCCCAGCCGCACTTCCTCGACGATCGCCCGGACCCCTTCGTCGATCTGTTCCCGCTGCGCCCGCGAAACGCTGATGCGGATAAACTTCTGCAGCTAGACCCGATCCGACGGTTGTATACCTCGGCCGCAAGGTGATACACGTCCGATTGACGGATGATCTGGCTGCTATTGAAGAAAAGATTGAAATTGACCACCAACAAACAAGGACGGTTATTAGCGAGAAGTTGGGACGGCATATGAGGGATATTATAAACGAGCTGCAGCGGCGATAAACCCAAATCCCCGAGAGACTAAGCAAGCGGGGTAAGTTTTTTTAGAAAGTTATCGAAGCCGAACTTCTTTAAAGCAACACTTCTTGTGCCCGCCAATTGTCGCAACCAAGAGTTAGTAGCATACCCAACTGACACGTAGCAGATAGTACTGTGCCCCAATTATAAATTACACACAATATTGGGTGTAATTTTATTACAAGCTTATTTTTTATGGATGAAATCCAAATTATACAGTTGACAATCCACATAAAGATCGAGGGGCAACTCATGATCATTGAGTCTTCAAAATGAACTACAAATGCTTCATGATCGTAATTCGATCACTCAAGATGATCAGCTAGTACAAGAAATCTACCTTGATCAACCCAAAAACGATTTAAAAAGCTCGATGAACATTAACAACTCGAAAAGCCCTGTCACATGTTTGGACGGAGACCGCCCGAACGAAGAGAGGATACAGGCGACTGGAAAACATGTGGCAGGGCTTCCCCATGCACAACCGTTGAAGGACTTTATCTTTTTTACTTCCCCAATTTGTTGTAAAGCGTTGCCCGCGATATGCCAAGTCTTTTCGCAGCGGCTTGCTTGTTGCCGTTTTCCAGCTCGATGGCGCGCAATATGACACGGCGCTCGTGTGCCTCGATTTCCTCTTGCAAGGAAAAGAGATCAGGCGGGAGCTCAATCGGTACCTGTTTCGTCTGACCTTGCAAGGAATACGGCAAATCTTCTTCTTTGATAATGCCGTCTGTCGCAAATACTACCAATCGTTCAATGGCATTTCGCAGCTCGCGAATGTTGCCTGGCCAGTCGTATTGAAGCAAGTTTTGCATCACATTTTGCGAGATGGCATGAATGGGTCGGTTGTAACGTAAAGAGAATTCATAGAGAAAAAAGTGGGCGAGCTCAATCGTATCTTCAATGCGTTCTCGAAGTGGAGGAATTTTTAGCGTCACGACATTGAGCCGATAGAACAAGTCTTGGCGAAACTTCCCTTCCTTCACTACCTCCTCCAAATTTTTATTCGTGGCGGCAACCACGCGGAAATCCGCCTCAATCTGCTTGGTCCCTCCGACCGAATAATACTTTTTCTCTTGAAGCACGCGAAGCAGCTTCACTTGCATATCGAGCGGCATTTCTCCTACCTCGTCGAGAAACAGCGTTCCTCCACGTGCCAGCTCAATCATTCCCTTTTTTCCTTTTTGATCCGCACCAGAAAAGGCACCTTTCTCGTATCCGAACAGCTCGCTTTCAAACAAAGTAGGCGAAATTGCGCCGCAGTTGATGGCGATAAAGGGCGCATTGGAGCCTTCCCGCACATCATGCACGGCTTTGGCGAAAAGCTCCTTGCCGACGCCGCTTTCCCCTGTGATCAGGACGGTTGCTTGTGTAGCACTGAGCTTTTGGATCATGGACTTGATATGGCGAATGGGGAGGCTCGTTCCCTTGATCTGTGCAAATGGATCGGGCGTCGGACTGAGCTTCGCCATTTCTTGTTGCAAGTGATTCACTTTTTTATTGGCGTTCAACAGCTCCTGGTTCAGTCGGACTTGGCTCGTGATGTCGGTTTCCGCCGCAACAGCACCGATGATTTTGTCATGCAAATAGATCGGATTGGTATTGATGAGCACGACGAGATCCTCACGTGGCTGATGCTGATGACGGTAGAGAGACTGTCCGCTTTGCAGAGATTTGAGTGTTTCGAGCATTTCGAGCGGGAAAAATTCGGTGATCGGGCGACCAATCGTTTCTTTTGCTTTCAAGGAAAAGATTCGTTCAGCGCCTTCTGTCCAAACCATCACACGCGCTTTTTCATCGATGACCGATATGGAGGCATCCATGGTTTTGATCATCGTCTCGAAATACGCTTCCAAGATCTCGTACGAGGAAAAAATGGCTTGCATGACTGCACCTCGATGAAGGTAGCCGACAGGGACTCCAGGCTGTTTTTCGATCAGGAGGTAGTTGTGAGTAGCTAGCAGACGGATGGCATCGGCTAATGTTGAATCCAGTATCGTCACAGCAGTTGGTTCCCAAGGGGCTTGTGTGCAATCGATCGTCAAATGGGCGGTGAAATGAGAGGAATCGGCGACATACCAGTTGGTTTGACGCTGGGCAAATACAGGAATGGTTTCGTCCAACTGAGGAGGGAGAAGCTCTTGATCGTTGAAAATCCGCATGTTTGTCTGTATCAACTCGGTTAAGGCAGGAAGTTTGTGATTCAACGTGATCATCCCTTTTAAAAGAGGTCGTTCAAGTGTATAAAATTTTGAACATTTTCTCATTTATTATACATTCGCTCTTTTCGTTGTCAAAGAATTTAGACGAAATATTTTGAGAATCTCGCTTGGAACGATTGGCATGGCTTTTGCAAAAACAAAAAAGAAGTAAGAGAGTAGCAGAATACGCATTTGAGGAGAATCAGCATGACAGTACAAACCCATGCGCAGATTGCGGTAATCGGCGGTGGCATCATCGGCGCGGCGATTGCGTATTACGCTGCGAAGGCTGGATTGGATGTCGTTGTCCTGGAAAAAGGCGAGCTGGCATCGGGGACGTCCTCGCGCTGTGACGGGAATATTTTGGCGATCGACAAGGACCCCGGCTTTGACAGTCAGATGTCCCTGAAAAGCCAGATGCTCGTTGATCAGCTAAGCCGGGAGCTGGGCCATACGTTTGAATATCGGGCACCGGGGAGCATTCTCGTCTGCGAATCAGAGGCTGAGATGGAAGCCGCTCATGAATGGGTGCGACGGCAAAAAGAAGCAGGATTGCCGTTTCGGATGCTGAATAGGGCGGATATTCGGCAGGAGTCGCCTTACTTTGCCGACGACTTGCTGGGAGGCTTGGAGTGCGCCACCGATTCCACCGTCAATCCGTACATGCTGACCTTTGCCCTATTTGAAGGAGCGAAAAAGTATGGAGCAAGGATTATGCGGCGTACAGAGGTTAAGTCGCTCAGACGTGATCAGGCGACGGGAACGTTTCACATCGGGCTTGGTACAGGCAGCATGACAGCCAAGCAGGTCGTCAACGCAGCGGGGGTGTGGGCGCCAGTCATTGGCCAAATGGTCGGGGTGGACATTCCGATTGTTCCGCGCAAAGGGCATTTGATCGTCGCCTCGAGACAGATGCCTGTCGGCGTACGAAAGGTGATGGAGTTCGGCTATCTCATCTCGAAGTTTGGCGGCGTGCGACAAGTAGACGAGGAGACAGAGAAGTACGGAGTCGCGCTTGTTTTTGAACCGACAGAAAGCCAGAACTTCTTGATTGGCTCCAGTCGTCAGTTTGCAGGCTTTGACACGCGGATTGATCTGAATGTAATCAGATGCATGGCGAGAAGAGCACTGCGCTTTTACCCGAAGATCGCAGACTTTGCCATCATCCGCACCTATTGCGGTTTGCGCCCGTGGACAGAGGATCACTTGCCAATTATTTCTCGCGTAGAGGAAGTACCCGGTTACTTTATCGCGGCTGGTCATGAAGGAGATGGAATCAGTCTGGCTGCCGTCACAGGCAAGCTGGTGTCCGAGATGCTGATCGATCAGACAGACACCATCATTCCGACAGAGCCGCTGCGCTTGGACCGGTTTACGAAAAAAGGAGTGTTGCATCCATGAAAGCAACGAGGGTGTTTACCACCATTGACACACATACCGGGGGAAACCCTACCCGCACGGTAATCAGTGGTCTGCCAAAGCTTACCGGAACCACGATGGGAGAAAAAATGCTCCAGATGAAGGACGAGTACGACTGGATTCGCACGTTTTTGATGTATGAGCCGCGCGGGCATGATGTGATGTCCGGGGCCTTGATCGTTGATCCATGCCATCCAGATGCGGATGTAGGAGTGATCTATATCGAGACAGGCGGATACTTGCCGATGTGTGGCCACGATACGATCGGTCTATGTACCGCTCTGGTAGAGACAGGCATGATCCCCGTGACGGAGCCGCTGACAAGGCTAACGCTCGATACCCCAGCAGGATTGGTCGAGGTAGATATACGGGTAGAGGGAGGGAAAGCAAAGGAAGTATCATTTGTGAACATTCCAGCCTTCCTCTATCAAAAAGATGTGACTGTTGAAGTAGAAGGGATTGGAGCGGTGACCTGCGATATTGCGTACGGTGGAAACTTTTATGCCATCACCGATGCACGCAAGCTCCATCTCGAACTGACGCCAGCCCATGCATCCACCATTGTCGATACGGCTGTTACGATTCGAAAAGCGATTAATCAAGCGATGGAGATCGTTCATCCAGCGAAGCCGTTTATTCGCGGACTGACCCATGTGGAGTTCTATACGGCTCCAGACAATCCGGGAGCGGATGTGAAAAATACCGTCGTCGTACCGCCGGGCGGAATAGACCGATCGCCATGTGGAACAGGCACTTCCGCCAAGCTGGCGACTTTGTTTGCCAAAGGGGAGATCGGGATAGACGAACCGTTTGTGCACGAGAGTATCGTCGGTTCTCTGTTTACAGGAAGAGTGCTACAGGTGACGGAGGAAGGGGGGCTACCTGCTGTCATCACCCGAATTGCAGGCTCGGCCTGGCTGATGGGCAAACATACGATTTTTTACAATCCGGAAGACGAGCTGGCGAATGGTTTTTTGCTCATCCCAGCCGCCACTGATCATTAAAACAAAACCCAAATGGGAGAGGAGAATGAAAATGGCAAGATTTGAAGGAGTGTACGTGGCGATTGTCACGCCGTTTACAAACGATTATGAGGTGGATTACAAACGTTTGGCGGAATTGTGTGACTGGTTGATTCAGGAGGGAGTAGACGGACTGGTTCCGTCGGGTTCGCTGGGGGAATACGCGACAATGACAGGAGAGGAGCGGGCAAAAGTCATTCATACCGTGATCGCTGCCGCAAAAGGTAGAGTTCCGGTAGTCGTAGGATCTGCTGCACCGTCTACCCGCCAAGCAGTGGAATGGGTGCAATTCTCCAAGGATGCGGGAGCAGCAGGCGTGATGGCCTTGCCTCCGATTAACTACAAGCCATTGGAAAATGAAGTGTTTGCTCACTACGAGGCACTGAACACTGTCGGGCTTCCGATTATTGCCTATAACAATCCTCACGACTACAAAATCGACCTGACACCGGACATTTTGGGAAGACTGGCGAAGTTCGAAAATATCGTCGCTGTGAAAGAATTCTCCGGCGACGTGCGCCGCATGCAGGACATTCTCGCCCAGACGGATCTGGAAGTTATGGTCGGTGTAGATGATCTCGTCATGGAGGGCGGCTTGATTGGGGCGACAGGTTGGATTTCGGGTGTGCCGAATGCGCTGCCGAAAGAAGGTGTGGAGCTGTTCCGTCTTGCACGGGCAGGCAAGCTCGGCGAAGCACAAGCGCTTTATCGTCGTTTGTTGCCGCTGTTCCACTATGATGCGAGTCCACAATTGGTACAGTCGATCAAATACATGATGGAGCTGGCGAATTTCCCGGTGGGACCGACTCGTCCGCCACGTCTGCCGCTGTCTGAAGAATATTATGCAGGCATTAAAAAGGCGTTTGACTACGCAGTCGGCGCTGCAAGTGGACGATAAGGGAGGTGGGCAGGATGCACAGCAAAAACTGGATTGGCGGCGAATGGATGACGCCGTCAGGGAAGGAACTAACGGTCAAAAACCCGTCGCGTATCACAGAAGAAGTCGGCGTTCTGCATCTGTCTGATCGGTCACATGTTTTTGCCGCTGAACAGGCAGCTCGTGCGGCACAGATCGGTTGGGCAAAACAAACGGGGGCGGCTCGTGGCGAAATCCTTTTTCAAATGGCTGCCACATTAGAAGCAAATGCAGATAGCTTGGCACAGCTGGCAAGCCGGGAAATGGGCAAGCAGCTTGGCGAGATGCGCGGAGAAGTGGCGCGCGGGGTCAGTCTGTTGCGCTATTATGCTGGAGAGGGGATGCGTTCCAACGGCAACCTGATTCCTTCTTCAGATACGAATGTTCTGCAATACAGCCGTCGTGTCCCACTCGGAGTCGTGGCGGTCATCACACCATGGAACTTTCCTGTTGCGATCCCCATCTGGAAAATCGCCCCTGCACTCATTTGCGGGAATACAGTCATCTGGAAGCCAGCAGAAAATGGCTCGCTCACGGGGACACGACTGGCTGAAATATTTGCGGAAACGAAGCTGCCTGCGGGTGTGCTGAATCTGGTGATTGGCAAGGGCCGAGAGATCGGAAATACACTCACGAATGAAGCCGAAGTCGATGCAGTCAGCTTTACTGGCTCATCGGAAACAGGCAGACAGATTGCTATCGCATGCGCGGGTCGCAATATGAAATATCAAACCGAAATGGGCGGAAAAAATGCGGCAGTCGTTTTGGCTGATGCTGATCTGGATAAAACTGTTCCGATTTTGCTCAGTGGCGCGTTTCGATCGGCTGGTCAAAAATGTACGGCAACTAGCAGGATCATTGTAGAGAAGGCGATCTATCAGCCACTGGTCGAGCGATTGAAATCAGCTATGGAGACATGCCGGGTAGGAGATGCCAGTGATCTGGAAGCGTATTTGGGTCCTGTTGCCTCGGCTGCACAGTTTGAGACGGTTGGGCAATACATCGCCTTGGCGAATGAGGAAGCGTCAGTCATTGCCCAAAGCCCCTCATATGCAAAAGAGGAGCAAGGCTATTACATCCGTCCCCAAATTGTCGAGGGTGTCGCTGCCGATCATCGCCTCGTTCAGGAGGAAGTGTTCGGACCATTGGCTGTGCTTTTGACAGCAGACAGTTTTGACGAGGCAGTGCAGCTGTGCAACCAGTCCGTGTACGGACTGAGCGCTTCGCTGTTCACCCGAGATTTGGCGAGTGCCCACCGCTTCTTGGATGTGGCGCAGGCGGGGATGGTTCGGGTCAATCAGGAGACGGCAGGTGTAGAATACCAGGCTCCATTTGGCGGCATGAAGCTGTCCAGCTCACATACACGGGAGCAGGGTCAGGCGGCGCTTGATTTCTACAGTACGACGAAAACATGCGCGATCAAATACGCGTGGTGATCCATCAAATAATTGCCAATCGCATAAAAAGGTGAGGATGTCATGCACATCAATCAGTTGTTTACGACGATCGAGGCCCATACCGGAGGGGAGCCGCTGCGCATCATAACAGGCGGCATCCCACCGCTCGCGGGCAAGACGATTCTGGAGAAGCGACGATACTTTCGGGAGGAGCTGGATCATATCCGGCGGGTACTCATGTATGAACCGCGCGGGCATCATGGTATGTACGGGTGTGTCATGACAGAGCCCGTCAGCCCGGATGCGGCATTTGGAGTGCTGTTCATGCATAACGAGGGCTACAGTACAATGTGCGGGCATGGAATCATTGCAGTAGTGACGGCCGCCATTGAGACTGGAATACTTCGGCGAAAAGATTCAACAGAGCGTATTGTGATTGACAGTCCGGCAGGAAGAATCATTGCACACGCCACTGTGAAAGAATCGCTGGTTCATTCCGTCTCGTTTGAAAATGTCCCCTCCTTTGTTTTGGCACAGGACGTTTCTATTGAGTGGGGAGGACGTACTTTTTCTGTGGACATTTCTTTTGGCGGAGCATTCTATGCAGTAGTACAAGCGGATGATCTCGGGGTTCAGGTGGATATTGAACAATTGGCAGAGCTGCAAGAGTGGGGCAGACGAATCAAGGAACAAATCGAGGCGAAAATGGAGGTCGTTCATCCGTTGGAGCCTGAGCTCAAAGGAATTTACGGGGTGATTATCTCGGATAAGCCGAGAGTGGAAGGATCAGACCTGCGCAACGTGACGATTTTCGCCGACAAGCAGATCGATCGCTCCCCATGCGGTACAGGTACTGCGGCTCGCGTAGCCACCTTGCATGCACGAGGCAAGCTGGCTCTTGGAGAATCGTTTGTCCATGAAGGAATTGTCGGAAGCCAGTTTATCGGCAAGGTGGTAGCAACCACGCAGGTGGGGAGTTATCCGGCTGTCATCCCGAGCATAGAAGGAAAGGCGTTTATCACAGGTCTGCATCAATTTGTCGTTGACCCTACCGACCCACTGAAAGACGGATTTTTACTGCGATAGGATCGTTTGCGAGAAAAAGGAGGTTGCCGATCACGGGCAGCCTCTTTTTCATCCCTCAAAAAGCCTGGTCACAATACTGCCACGCATTGGGACATCAGCATTTTTTCCCTTCTTCTGGTATAATGGACGAGATTGAATTTAGGAGTAAAGGGGTTGAATTTTTTGCCGTACAAAGCGTTAATTGAAGCGCATGTGGGTAGCTGGGAAGTCGCATTCGTGCTCTTGATCGTTGCCTACATCCTGTATCGCGTGGGCAAAGCAAAAGCAGGCAAGATCGTACATATGCTGCTCAGACTCATGATGGTCATCATTCTTGTATCCGGAGCTTGGATGCTTTTCGTGGGTCACGCAACAGATTTCTATTACTACGTGAAGGGCATCATCGCGGTTATCGCCTTTGGTTTGATGGAAATGTCCCTGGGCAAAGCAAAGAGACAAGAAGGCAGCATCGGCTTCTTTATCGGCTGTATTGTCGTTTTGGTGCTGGTTATTCTGCTTGGCTATCGCGTATTTATGTAAGATAGGCAATACGGGAAGGAAGAGGGTTTCCTCGCAAGAAATATCTGCGGGCGAAAGCCCTTTTTTTGTTTGGACGGGCACGGACAAGGCAATTAGCAAAGGGAGGGCTGGGGCCATATCACTCTGTGTACATATGTTAGAGGGGAGAGGTGAGGAAGAAAAATGGCCTATCCTTCTGACAGTCAATTCATCCCGTTTATGCTCGGGGGAAGTCCATTCGCAGACGTCCCAAACGATGAAAGTCCTGGCTCTGCTGACATGGTAGGAAACGCTACGTTTCCCGTTGCCTTTTTGGCGTACGATGGAACGTATCTCTACTTTCGGATGCGAGTCAATGAAGATCCAAGAAATTCGCAAAAAACAGGCTTTCAAAACTTTGCCTGGGGTTACCTGATCAATACAAACGGGGTGACAGGCACATATCAGTGGATGCTGGGCGTGCAAGGCTTGCGCAATCGCATTGCCCTGATTCAAAACACGGTCATAGAAGTCAACTCATGGAATGATCCGGCAGAGGGCACAAACGGCAGTGGAGCACCCAACTGGCAAGCGCCGATTATCAATTTTGACACGGCTCGTGTGCGCTTAACGAATGATGGCTCAAATTTTAGCGGCAATCCCGATTACTTCATCGATCTCGTCATGCCGGCAGCTACTTTTTTTTCAACGATCGGTGTTACCTCCCTTACTTCCGTTCGCTTCCTCCCTTTTACTTCTGCAAATGACAACAATTACAACAAAGATTCTCTGCGAATCAGTGAAGGCTTTAGCTTTGAAAATTCCTTGAGCAATACGACTACGGTGGCGACAGGAGACGTTCGGGCCAGCCTTGCCATCGACAAGCAAGTAACAGCAGGACCAGCCGTCGTTACCACAGGACAACTATCGCAATGGACAGGATCGATCACTGTCACCAATACCGGGAAGAGCCAGGCAACGACAGTTGTTGTCAACGATTTGATCGAGCTGGATCAGGTAACGGCTTTTACGGTAAACGCAACAAGTATCGGCTCTGTGATCTACAATTCCCTTACGAAGGTGCTCAGCTGGACGATCGGCAATTTGGCTGCTGGTTCTACTGCCAGCTTGTCATTTACGGTTAGTGGAGTTTTCGCGGTCTCTCCCGGCGGAACACGGCGGTTAAACACAGCGACAGTCACGGGTGTAGACAGCTTTTCTGGCGGGACGCTTTCCCCTGTCCAGGATAATATCGTCATCACGGTTAACTTGGCTGGTAGTGTTGCTGGGGTGGTGCTTGACCAATCCACGAACTTGCCTGTTGCAGGTGCGCAGGTCGCGCTGTATGATTCGATTCCTGTCCTAATCGGAACAACGACAACAGACACAGATGGTGCCTATTCGTTTACCGGATTGGCTCCTGGTCTGTATTCTGTGTCGGTGACCGCGCCGACTTATGATCCCAAAATCCAATTCGTGAGCGTTTTGGCAGGGCAGACCACAAGAGCGGACATTTTGCTTCCTCCGAGTCCGGGTCAGGTGAACGGGACGGTAACAGATACCGGTTTGGCCCCCATCGTAGGAGCAGTGGTAAAGCTAATAAATACGACAGGTGTGACAGTAAACCAGGCAGTGACTGGGGGCGGGGGGACCTATCAGTTTACGAATGTCGTGCCGGGTGCCTACACCCTGGCAGTCAGTGCGGATACATTCCAACCAGCAACCGTTGCAATCAATGTTATTCGAGCCCAGACGACTACACAAAATGTAGCGCTCCAAACATCCGTTGCCCAGCTCTCCGGACTTGTAACAGGTCCTGGCGGTATACCGATTGCCGGGGCATTGGTGGAAGTGCTGAACCAGACAGGAATTACGCTGACGGAAACGACTACAGATGGAGCTGGCACGTATCTGCTGACCAAGCTCGCAGGAGGTATTTATCAAATCCGTGTCAGTGCCGCGGGTTTTTCCACACAATTAGCTGGAATCAGTCTGCAAGCGGGCGATGCCAAGGTTCTTAATTTTTCTTTGACGACTGCATTTGGAACGGTAAGTGGAACCATTTCCGATGCGCAAACGGGTGAGGAAATCCCAAATGCCAGCATCAAGGTGGTAACTCGCTCGGGGATTGCTGTAGGAGAGACATTAACCGACGCGAATGGAGACTACACTTTATCCTTGCTTGGTCCAGAAAACTATGTCCTTACGGCTTCTGCAGAGGGGTATGCGGGGAAAACAGTTGGGATCGGGATCAATGTTGGAGTAACTACACCGGTTGACCTCCAATTGGAAAAACTGGCAGGGGTACTGAATGGGACTGTCTCGGACACAGGGAGTAATCCGCTGGGCAATGCCACTGTCATTGTTATGAAGGGAATTGTTCCTGTGGCGCAGACCATTACCGATAGCGCTGGTACCTTTTCCTTTCCACACTTGGCCCCAGGCACGTATACCGTAACCGCTTCTGCTTCTGGTTATTCCACTGTTGTGTTGGGGGCAACTGTACAGCCTCAGGAAATATCGTCCCTTACCTTCGTCCTGCAAGCTTCTCCGGGATCAATCGCAGGACAGGTAGTCGACAGCGGCAATCAGCCGATTCAGGGGGCCACTGTCATTATTAGGGAAAATACGGCAGCAGGTGCTGTTGTCGCTACTGTATTGACTGATGGGAACGGACAGTATGTGGTACCTAATCTGCTACCGCAGGCGTACGTCGTCATCGTATCTGCTCTGAATCAAACGACAGTGATCACAGGGGCAATCGTCGCCTCATTAACGACAACAACGGTGAATGTACGGCTGGCAGACTTGCCGGGAAGTATTTCAGGTTCTATTTTTGATGCTACCTCGGGTCTTCCGATCACAGGTGCTTCGATAGAAGTTAGTGTGTTGAACCAAGCGGGGGCAATCGTCGCCCATGCCAGCAGCGATCTTTCTGGCGGTTACGAGATCACAGGGCTTGCACCGGGCGTTTACACCATTACCGCCCGTGCTGCCAATTATGAAACGAACAGTGCTTCCGCCACTGTACTAGCGAATACGAATACGACTGTCAACTTATCATTGTTTGCGAGTCCGGGTGAGGTCCAAGGGCAGGTGCTCGCTTCAGGGACGTTACAGCCGATTGCCGGTGCCCAAGTAAATGCACTCGATTTCAATGGCTCCATCGTGCATTCGGTATACAGCGATAGTCAAGGAAGCTTTGTTATTACGGGCTTGGCTCAAGGTCAATACGTTATCCGTGCATCAGCGGATGGCTTTCAGTCCAATCATGTCGGAGCCATTGTGCACGCAAATACCACTACTCCTGTCCAGCTCCAGCTCAATCAGGATATCGGTTTTATTAATGGTACAGTAGCACCTGTCGTACCGGGAGCCACCATTCAATTGTTTGATATCAATAACCTGTTGGTCGGTACTGTCGTCGCAGATGGGAATGGGGCATTTTCATTTTTAGGAGTCGCACCAGGCTCTTATATCCTTATAGCTACGGCCCCAGGCTACGCTGTTCAATCTGTTGGGGCGATTGTACAGCCTGGGCAGACGGTTAGCGCTTCATTTACGCTTACCCCGAATCCGGCCAGTATATCTGGAACTGTGCAAGACACGGGTATGCAGCCGATTGTCAATGCCGTTGTCCGTATGCTGGATTTGAATGAGACGACAATAGGCTTTGGTTATACAGATTCAAACGGAGCCTATACAATTGGCAACCTGCCTTCCGGATCATTTGTCGTGGTGGCAAGTGCCCCTGAATATGTTACAGGCTCGGTTGGTGTTACACTTGGACCCGGTGAAAATAAGACCGGAGTAGACTTCACTCTTGAGGCAAATGCAGGCGGGGTTAGTGGACAGGTGACGGACGCGACGAATCCCGCGGTATTCATTGCAGGCGCCGTTGTACTGATACGGTCCATAAGTAACGGAAATGTAGTGGCTACAGCAAGTACCGACCAGACGGGCAGCTATTTCATTCAACATCTGCTGCCTGGTGCTTATACCGTCACGGTAAGTGCGCCTAGCTATGCTGATCAATCAGTAGGGGCCAATGTAGTCAGTGGAGAAACGACGGGGGCTAGTGTGGCGCTCTTGCCAATGCCTGGGTCCATTGTGGGAAGCGTCATAAACAGCTTGGGGGCACCTGTAACGGGTAGCGAAATCAACGTCAAGCTGTTGGACAGCAATCAAGCCGTCAAACAGAGCCTGCTCGCGAATGAATCGGGTGTATTTTTCATTGGGAGTGTCGCTCCCGGCGTTTACACCGTGATCGCGTCAGCGCCTGGCTATGCCTTAGGAAGTATCGGCGTGATCGTGACGGCCAATACCGCAACTTCAACGACCGTCACATTACCTGACTTGCCTGCGGCTATCTCGGGTGTGGTGACGAATCAGATGTCGGGATTCGGGATTCCGGGAAGCACCGTACTCATTACGGATGGCCAAGGAGTTGTGCTTGCTCAATTATTGACAGACGATCAAGGCAATTTTTTGGCAGAGAAGCTTCCGCCGGGTGTCGTAAATGTAACTGTTTCTGCGTCGAATTTTGTATCCGTTTCGCAGGCGGTTATTTTGCAAGGGGGCATTACCACCAACTATCAGCAGGCATTAGTTCCCAATCCCGGCATTTTATCCGGTGTTGTGACTGATCTGGAGACGGGCTTGCCGATCATTGGCGCAACAGTTATCGTCTACGACAGTACTCGTGCCGCTGTGGGCTCCGTACTGACAGATGCAAATGGTAACTTTTCGCTTGATAGGCTGGCTCCTGGAGGATACACCGTCAATGTCAATGCAACTGGATATGCAAGTGATGTAGCTGGCGCACTGATACAATCAGGGGTGGTGTCTGTATTAAGCTTTGCGTTAAACGAGTTGCCCGGTGGGATAGCTGGTACAGTGCGAGAGGAAGGTTCGGCCTGGCCGATTGCCGGTGCGGTCATTACTGTACGACAAGGAAGTCCGTCTGGAACGATACTGGCTATTGTCCTGACGAATGCGCAGGGTCAGTATATGGTGAGTGGACTGTCTCCTGGGAGCTATACACTGATCGCAAGTGCTACGGGATTCGCTGCTGAGGCTTCAACAGCTATGGTCGGATTGGGGGCGACTACCGGCCTTGATTTTTCTTTGCAGAATCTGCCTGCGAACGTCACAGGCGAAATTAGTGACGCCCTTCTCAGCACACCTTTGCCGAATACACTTGTCCGCTTGCTGGGCAACAATAACACGATTCTCTTTTCTACCCAGACAGACGCTCAAGGGATATACTTCATTGATGGATTTGTGGCTGGCAATTACACGATTTTGGCAAGGAACGAAAGCTATCAGAGGGAGAGTGTCTCCTTTGATGTAGCTCCCGGGGGAACAGCTACAGTCAATATCCCACTGGACCCGAATCCTGGTATTTTGCAGGGCACTGTCAGGGATGCACTTGATGGTACGCCGCTGGTAGGAGCGGAAGTATTGATCTTTTTCCCTGGTACAAACAACTTGTTATCTCGTACCGTTACGGACGGTCTCGGCCAGTTTAAAATCGACGGCTTGGCTCCGTTAACCTATACACTTGCGATAAGCGCTCAAAACTACACCACCCAGCCTGTTGGTGCGACGATCTTTTCCGGGCAGACGACTACGATTGATGTGGGGCTTCCCCCCTTCCCAGCTACTGTAACAGGTCAGGTACAGGCTGCTGGCGGAGGCGTTGTTCCCAATGCATTGGTACAGGTGAAGGATTCACATGGAACATTGTTCGGAAGTGCAATTACGGATGACTCGGGCAATTTCTCTGTTGGTAACCTTCCGCCTGGGACCTATTTGATTAGCGCAAGTGAAGATAGCTACGCAACAGCAACACAAAGCATAACAGTGCCGACTGGACAGACAATAAGCGGAGTCATTCTCACGATGTCTCCTCTTCCAGGCAACATCATGGGACAGGTGACCAATCAGTTGACGGGACTCCCGATCACGGGAGCGGCTGTTAACGTGCAACTGTTTGCCAATGGCCAATTTATTGCCAACACCGTAACAAATCAGAGCGGGCAATTCCAGGTGAATGGCTTGACAGCCGGAGTTTACAATGTCATAGCAAGTGCAGATGGCTTCGGTACACATTACAGCACAGTTACGGTCGCAGGCGGGCAGACGACCGTAACGACAGTCGAGCTATTGCCATTCGTTGGAACGATATCCGGGATTGTCCTCTTGCCAGACGGAAGTCAAGCCAGCGGAAACAATATTCAATTGTCGTTATTTCATTCAAACCAGATTCGCCTGCAAAATATCCTAGCTGAGCCGGATGGCACATTCCATTTTGTCAATGTGGCGCCGGGGACGTATACCGTTATCGGGACCATCCCGGGCATTGGTACCGGTCAGGAAGAAGCAGTCGTTTTGCCGAACCAAACAACCTTTATCATCATCCGCCTTTCTCAAACGGGTACGATACAAGGAACGGTTCGATCTGGTTTAACAGGCTTGCCAGTTGCAGGAGCGACCGTATATGTGCAAACGGTAAATCAACCAAACAGAACGACTGTGGTCGTCCAAACAGACAGCTTCGGGAGGTACAAGGTGACTGGTCTTGCCCCTGGCACCTACTTGGTTGTAGCTAATGCGTTGGGGAGTGGAGAAGCGAGAGGGACAGCGACGCTAGGTGCAGGGGAAATCGTGACGCTCGACCTAGTTCTGGTTCCAGCAGCTATGAGTGGATCTTTTCGAGTCGCAACATGTCCGACCATCTTGTTTACCCCATTTTGATGTTCTGGAGAATCGCTCCACTAAAAAATAAAAATATGGCGGATAACTCCTTTTTTGATATAATGGCTGTAGAAATACAGCTATTTTGTTTTGGGGAAAAACAACAAGGGGGAGCGAGCCATATGGTGAAACAGCAGGAGGAGCTGGCCCATCCATTGACAGCTACCATCACGAAGACAAATACGCTTTTGCATATTCAGAGTCTCCTTCCCTCCTTTACGAAATCGGAGCAAAAGGTTGCCCATATCGTCTTACAGCAGACAGACAGCGTGATTTATTCATCGGTGATTGACCTTGCCGAAAAGGCAGGAGTGGGCGAGACGACCGTTTTGCGATTTTGCAGGAAAATAGGCTTCCATGGCTATCAGGAGTTCAAGCTGGCATTGGCACAGGAATTAGTCAATCCAGTCAAAAACTTGCATGGCGAAGTAGGAGAAGACGATTCTCTGGACATCATCACGCACAAAGTAACCGCAGCCAATCAACAGGCGATCGGGGATACCTCGTCCCTGTTTCAGATCGAACAACTGGAGCGTTGTGTAGACCTTTTGCAAAAAGCAAACACGATCCATTTTTACGGGGTAGGTACGTCAGCGGTAACAGCCCAGGATGCCAAGTACACATTCTTGCGGATCGGGCTTCGCGTGGACGCTTTTAATGAATCGCATCTGCAAGCGATGGCTGCGGCTACTCTGGGACCGGGGGATGTTGCGATCGGTTTGTCTGTATCAGGCAGTACGAAAGACACGATCGATTCATTGAAAGTCGCCAAGCAGGCAGGCGCAACTTGCATTTGCCTGACGCACTATCGACGCTCGCCGATTACGAATGTAGCGGACATTACGCTATTGACCGCAGCGCAAGAAGGTCCATTGCAGGGAGGCTCTCTCGCAGCCAAAATTGCACAGTTGCATGTACTGGATGTCATTTGTACGACAATCACGATGCGCAACAAGGAAAAGGCCCTTTTATATAAAGAAAGAACAGCGAAGGCTGTCCTGGAGAGAAAATATTAAGTGGTTTACCTTATATGGAATAGGAGTGGTTGGAAATGAAGCTCGTGATCGTGAAAGATTACGCGGAGCTCAGCAGAAAAGCTGCTGAAATACTCGTGAGCGAAGTAAAAGCAAATCCGAAAACCGTCTTTGGTCTTGCAACCGGAGGCACGCCAGTAGGTATGTACCGTGAGCTCATCAAGCTGTCGCAAGCACAGAGCATCGATTTTTCGCAAGCGAGCAGCTTTAATCTGGATGAATACGTCGGACTTTCCTCGACTCATCCGCAAAGCTATCGCTCGTATATGCAAGAAAACTTGTTCAATCACATCAACATTCCTGCGGAGAATACACATGTGCCAGTTGGGAATACGCCAGATCATTTGGCAGAGTGTGCACGCTATGAGGAAGCGATTCGTTTGGCAGGTGGGATCGACATCCAGGTGCTGGGGATCGGCAACAACGGCCATATTGGCTTCAACGAGCCTGGCTCCCCTGCCGACTCATTGACACGCGTCGTCCAGCTCACTGACAGCACTATCGAAGCAAATGCCCGCTATTTTGATAGTGTGGATCAGGTGCCGACTCAGGCCGTTTCTATGGGGATCAAGACGATTCTTGGCGCTAAAAAAGTCGTACTTCTCGCAAGTGGAGAGGCAAAGGCAGAGGCAGTGCGATTGATGCTAGAAGAAGAGCCTACGGCAGATGTCCCAGCCTCCTTATTGCAATTGCATAGAGATGTAACCGTTATTGTAGATCAGGAAGCAGCGAGCAAGCTGACCACCTCCGTACTGGCAGGAACCAAACCAAGCGGCAGCTAATGCACCGCTTGGTTTTCATTTTGCTTGTTCACCAATCTGTTCCGAATACGCACTTGTCCCTTATGCTATACTGGGAATGTTGCAAGAAGGTCACCAGATTTTTCAAAGGAGCTGATTTTAATGAGCGCAAACGAAGCGTTGCTTACATTAGAAGGTTGGTATACGTATCATAATTTCCGCACCATCAATTGGGAAAAGTGGAAAGCAGCGTCCGCAGCAGAACGCCAAGAAGCGTTGGACGAGCTGAATACATTGATCCGCACATGGGAAGCGAATGAGGGCGAGAACCAAGGAAGCACGGCTATGTACTCCATCCTCGGACACAAAGCAGACCTCGTGTTCATGTTCCTGCGTCCAACTATGCAAGAACTCGATGAGATCAAAACAGCGTTCAATAAAACCCGCTTTGCTGCTTATACAGAAGCTCCTTATTCGTATGTATCCGTAGTAGAGCTGAGCAACTATGTACATAACCCAGGCGAAGATCCAAAAGCGAACCCGCATGTGCGCGACCGCCTCTATCCGATCCTGCCAAAATGGGAGCACATTTGCTTCTATCCAATGAACAAAAAGCGTGATCTGCAAGACAACTGGTACATGCTCTCCATGCAGGAGCGCCAAGAAATGATGCGCTCCCACGGCTTGATCGGTCGCTCCTACGCTGGTCGCGTGAAGCAAATCATCGGTGGCTCCGTTGGTTTCGACGATTGGGAGTGGGGCGTTACCCTGTTTGCCAACGATCCGCTGGAATTCAAGCATATCGTCTACGAAATGCGCTTTGACGAGGTGAGTGCGCGCTTCGGTGAATTCGGTAACTTCCTTGTAGGAAACGTATTGAACGTAGAAACACTGGCGAAAAAGCTGGAAGTATAAACAACATGACCAAAAATCCGCTGTGCGAGATCGTCGCATTGGCGGATTTTTTTATTTCAGCCTTTGCTATTCAAAAATGGTAAAATAAGGTTGTTTTGAATTGGAGAGGAGAGGTTGATTTGTGTTAAAACGTACTTCATCGTGGAGACTTTCACTAGGAGTGTCATCTACCCTTTTGATGACAACTGTATTTGCTCCAGTAGGGGGAGGAATTCTGACGCCAGTCGTATATGCTGCCGAGAAGACACTTTCGGAGAAAGAGGCAATCGCGCTTGCCCAGAAGCAGTTGGCGATGCTGGGTGAGTATAAGTTGAGAGATGCCGAATTTGTAGACGGCATTGAAATGTTATGGGGAAAATCAATATGGTATACCAGCTGGAATAAAGAGAATGGTGGAAGTTTAGGTGTGCAACAGGATGCAACCTCAGGGCAAATATGGAAATACGAGTATCTTGAGGAAGAACAGAACTTGGAAGCAAATCAACAGAAGCTTACGGAAGATCAAGCGTTTCAAGTGGCTACTCAATTTCTTAAGCAGGTAGCGACAGAAGAAGAACGGAGCCGTTTATCCAAGCCCAATGAATATCCTGATTCGGAGATTTTCTATACGCGTGATAAACAGGGAATAGATGTAAATTTTACTCGTATCGAAAACGGGATTCCTTTTCTGGAGAATGGGTTTCGACTGATAGTGGGCAATGATGGGGAGGTGACCTATTTTGAGCGGCGCTGGTCCGAGGGGAAACTTCCAGATGCTTCGAAAGTCATAAAGATAGTGGAAGCTGAGAGGAAATGGGATGAAGGGGCATTTCCAACATTTTTAGACAAGGATATGGCGTCCGTCTCTCATAAGGAAACTGAACGATACCAGCTCGTGTATGAATTCCAGAGTAACGACCCGCAGTATGTCGATGCCATCACAGGAAAGATGCTCGATTCATACGGACAGGTTGCCCATGAAAGGAAGATACAGCCGTTAGGGAAAACCGTTCCTCCATCCACCGCAGAAAGAAAGCTCATTACGAAAGACGAGGCGCAAAAAATAGCAGAGCAACAGCTCAAAAAGCTCCCTGGTACATACCTTTTGAATAACAGGATTATTGAATCTGGCTCAGGAGCGAATGATAAGGTTTGGTTTTTCGAGTTTACCTCCCAACCAGGGGATGGCAAAAAGTCAGATACTGTGAAAATAGGGATTAACGCCAGTGGCTATTTAGTCCAATACAACTTGAATCAAAAAAACAGGTTCAGGGAAGAGAGCAAGAAAGTAGAAAAGGGTATTACCTGGGAACAAGCACAAGAGAGTGCACGAAAACTCGTACAAACATTCTACTCCGATCAGTTAGGGATCATTTACGCAGTCGACAATGCTCCAAGTGAGGAAAAGATCAAACAAATCTGGGAAAATGATGAACCGTATGAGGTCGAATTCGGCTATCTGATAAACGGCTTACCGGTAGATGGTGCGATCTTTGAAGTCAATGTTGACGCTGAGACAGGGGAAGTAGTGGATCTGTATAACCATCTGTCTAATCATGCGGGGGATTCATCTCTTCCCCAAAAAAATGAAGATGGTAACGATCTGAGTACGGCGAAAAAAGTCGTGAAAGAGAATAAAAAGCTCATGCTCACTTACTTTCAGCCAAAAGTAAGAGGGAGTAATGGACGAATGAAAATGCTCGAACAACCCCTCCTCGTCTACCGTTATGTGGGAGAGAAAGGGCTCGTCACAGCAGATGGCAAGTGGCACAGTTTTACCAAGGAACGGAAGCAGTAGCCCAGTGGGTAACAAGCCAGACCGCATAAATACCCGCGCCGACATTCCTGCAAAAATTTATGAAACCTTGTCTTTGGTTCGCGGACACTTTTTGTTAAAGTAAACAGGAAAGCATTTTTGACAGCGGAGGGGAACAAGACTGGGCTTTCTCAAGTTTAAAATTGGTTATCGTACGTTAAAAACAGCCATTGGAACGGCTATCTCGATTCTGATCGCCCAGCAGCTAGGCTTGATGTTTGCTTCTTCAGCGGGGATCATTACGATCTTGTGTATTCAGGTAACAGTCAAGCAATCGTTTCAGACAGCGTGGAATCGGATTCTGGCCAGTTTATTGGGTCTGGGAATCGGTGTCTGCCTGTTTTCCCTTATGGGCTATACGCCGATTGCCATTCTCCTTTTCATTTTGCTTTTCTTGCCGCTCGCGGTACGTTTTGGCATTCAGGAAGGCTTCGTCAACAGCATGGTTGTGCTTATGCATCTGTATTCTTCAAAGAGAATCGACGGGATGCTATTGCTAAATGAGGTCGCTTTGCTCGTCATCGGTGTGGGTGTAGCCCTACTGGTCAATCTGTACATGCCGAGCCTGGATAAAGAGCTAAAAGGGATGCAAGTAAAGGTGGAGAAGCTGTTCAGCAAAATCTTGCGGGAGTTCTGCTACTACTTGCGTCACGGGGAAAGTGAGTGGGACGGGAAAGAATTGATCGAAACAAATGGTGTATTGGAAACGGCGATTCGTTTGGCTTCACGAGATGTTGGCAATCGATTGGGCCGTCGTAACGATTCGTACTACGAGTATTTTGTGATGCGGCAAAAGCAGTTCGAGCTACTGGAACGCATGATGCCGATCGTCTCTTCCTTGGACAATCAGGTGGCGGAGAGCCATCGGATCGCAGATTTTCTTGAGCGAATCAGCGACTCGGTACATCCGGGCAATACCGCCTACCGCTTTATCGACCAACTGCGCGTGATGCAAGAGGAGATCAAGGCAGCAGATTTGCCGCGAACGCGAGAGGAATTTGAGACACGTGCCTCGCTGTTCTACCTCCTTCGGGAAATTGAGAGCTATTTGTTCATCAAGCATGAGCTAGGCAAGAACAGGGACGAAAAGGCACAGGTGGCAAAGAGTTAGACAGAACAGTACGTAACAATGAAAGAGTTGTAGAATACAGAAGGAAGGCTGCGAATACTTTTCGCAGTCTTTTTTTGTTTTTCGGTAAAAACCCTGTGAACTTTTCATTAAAACCAAAAAATTACACAGTTGTCCTAGTACGTTTTTGAACTTACTTGTATACCGTGTACAAGCGGCGAAAAAAAAATCAAAAGAGTAGGATCAAGGAGATGAGAGTGACCAGATGAAAATAATTGTGAATGCAAAAGAGTTGAAAGAGTATTTTCAAGGGCTGCGACGTCTCGTTTGGGGAAAAGACCAAAGAGACGAAGAAGTCGAAAAAGATAAGGAAGAAGCTATTCGCTGTTCGCTTCGCAAAGAGCTGTACGCAGAAGAATTCGCCGCGTTTCTGCAAGAAAACCACAGTGATTTGCGACAAGATTCTTTTCGTAAAGTGCTGCTGCGCTATTTGCATGAAACCGTCGAGCTGGGAACAGATGCAGGAAGTGTCACAGGGGTCCTGAACGAGGTTGGCCGGGACTATGCTGAAATCATAGAGTCAAGCGGTACACGTGTGCTGATTCGTTTCACGCAAATTAATTATGTTCATGAGGTGTAAGGAGGAGAAGACAAATGAACTATGTTCAGAAATTGAGAACGTTTATAGGCGATAGTGTACAAGTCATAACCGGATTGGACGTGACTACCGGTGAGTTGCTCGGCGTGACCAATTCGACATTAACCGTGCTTGCAGCAAGTGAGCCCGGCTATGGCGGTGGCCAAACAGTGGTATTTCAACTCGATCGCATCACGTATGTGCGCGTTCTCTAATGGCAGAGCAGCAAGGGAGAAGGGGCCTAGTGCCCCTATCCATTCTAATTCCTGCCGTGCATGGGACAGCTCATTTGCCAAAGCTGATTGCGGTATGTAAACAGCTTGCACCTCTGGAGATCATCGTGATTTCGAAAAGGGCACTGGAACATGAAGCAGGTGTGCGCGTCGTTCTTGCAGAGGCAGTCGAGAATCTATTCTCATGGCGGAGAGAGGCTGCCAAGCATGCAAAAGGGAGTGTCCTGCTTTTTCTCGGCGAAGAACAAATCGAAATGCTGTCTGGATTGCAGCGCTTCTTGTTCCCGATTTTATATGGCAATGCACAGGTCGTTTTGCCCCAGCATGATCTGCGACACAGGAGGATGACAAAACCAAGGCCCATCCACAGTTTTTCCCTGCTGGTAAATAACCTCTTCGGTCGCGCTGATCTGCGCGAAGCTTCCTTGCTTGACACACCTCACGCAATAACCAGAGAGGCACTTTCCAAAATCGGAGTGGAACAGTTGGCACAGCCTGCCGAAGCGCACAAGCGGGCGGTCATGAGCGGGCTGTCCATTACCGCGCAAACCATGGGAACAGGGACGGAAGAACGGATGTTTTTGCCACAGCTTCACGGTTCGTTGCTCAAAGAGCTCTCTTTGTATGAAAAGCTGGTGATTGCCGAACAGCTTGATCTCGTCTCGCGTCTTCCTTTTCGCGGCGGACTGTCCGATGGAGGTCGGCGAAGAGATGTAGCAGAGAATGTGGGCGGTAAAAACTGGGGTATGCCTGTGATGCAGGTAGGCAAATGGCCCTTGCGACGAACAACTCTTTACGGTGGGAAGACGGTATCGGTGATCATTCCAGCCCTAAACGAGGCAGCGACGATCCAGCAAGTGATCCGTGAAGTTCTTCGGCTGGAGCCTGTTGAAATTATCGTGGTCGTCAATGGCTCGATTGATCAAACGGCACAGCTTGCCCGTGAATGCGGAGCGACGACCGTAGAGTTCCCCTATGCATTGGGTGTAGATACAGGACGGGCAATTGGAGCAAGTCTGTCGAAAGGCGACATCCTGTTGTTTGTCGATGCGGATACGATTATAACCGCCCATGATCTGTATCCATTTGTTCTCGCATGCGAGTGCGGCGTGGATGTGGCCCTAAATGACGTTTCTGTATTTCTGAATCAACCTTGCGCAGACAATGTCTTTGTGGCTTGTCGCCAAGCTCTCAACTTGGCTTTAAATCGTAAGGATTTGGGGATCGGGTCTATGGTGACCGTCCCCTTTGCCTTACGAAGGGAAGCAGTTGCTCCGCTCGGGTGGTCCATACTGCTCTGCCCGCCAAAAGCCCAAGCAGCATACGCACAAGCAGGTGTAAAGATGGAATTGGTTCATCAGGTGAACAGCTTCACCTCCAACCGACTCCGGCCAGAAAAACACTTCGCCAGCTCTGGAATGCCCCCTGCCGTCGAACAGATTGCGGGTGACCACGTGGAAGCCTTGCAGTTTCTGGCAAAAGAGCGGTGACGTGATGCGATTTGGAAACAAGAAGACTGGAAGGAGGAAATGAAAGTGGCAAGAGAGAGAATAGAAGGTCTGGTAAGTGTTGTCATTACAAATTTCAATAGGGCTGCTTATATACGTGAATGCTTGGACAGCATCCTCCAGCAAACCTATGAGAATTGGGAGATTGTCCTGATCGATGATGCATCGACAGATCATTCCGTAGAAGTGGCCAGAGAATGGCTGGAAGAGAGTAAAAGTTTTTTTCCAAGAGAGAATCAGGTGCTGATTCATGAGCTCCCTCGCAATATTGGCTTTTCGGGTGCCATCAACGTCGGGCATTACCTGAGCAGAGGCGAGTTCATCGCGATTCAGGACTCGGATGATTTCTCCCATATCCTGCGTCTTTCGCGGCAGGTTGAATACTTGAAAAATCATCCCCAGGTCGATTTGGTCGGTACGAATTACTACGCGTTTTCGTCCGATCAGCCGGAAAATAAGCAGCTTGCTGGATGGATCAAGTACGGCGATGACATTCGCAAAGTATACGGAAACGGGGGACACTGCGTCTGTCACGGAACCTGCATGTTTCGAGGGCGATTGTTTGACCAGATTGGTGGCCCGACACGCCGGATTGAGGGTGCAGAAGACTACGAATTTATCGCCAAAGCTTTGAATGCGAGAGCAGGCGTGAACAATATAGCAGAAGCATTGTATTATTACCGCACCCACGCTGAGCAGCGTTCGGCCCACTATTATCGGAAGAAGGGAGGGTAAAAAGTTGACTAGCAGTAATGATCGGATATTGATGGTGCTGGACAGTTTGAGGACAGGCGGAACGGAGACATATGTTCTTAGCATGGGTAAAGCATTGAGGAAAAAAGGCGTGCAACTGTTTTATGCAGGTGGCAATGGCCCTTTTTACCAAGAATTTGTTGATGCAGGCTTTTTGATAGAACCAATAGAATCCGCACGTGAGCCGCTCCAGGCACGCAGACAGCATCTGATCGAGTGTTACCGTGCATGTATGAAGAAGCATCGTATTACCATCGTCCATGTGCACCAGACGCCATCAGGTTTTCTTGCTGCTACGGCAGCCAATGAGCTTGGCATTCCTGTCGTGTTCACCTTGCATGGAACGTACTATCCAAAGGATGAGGCGATAAAAGTAGCCCAGCTCTGCTCCGCTGTTATCAGTGTGAGTAAGCCTGTCCAACTATTCTGGCAAAGGCGAGGGGTAAAAACCACACTCATTTCCAATGGGGTTGATGTGGAAGAGTTTCAGTCTGGCTCTGCAAGTAAGGCTGATGTGCCGTCATTGCCGCCTAATGCCATGGTGGTTACGTACGTGAGCCGGTTGGCTTGGCAAAAAGCGACGGTGTGCAACATGGTGTTGCGGGCAACCAAAACACTGCGGAGTGAAATCCCCAACCTGCATATCGTGGTGGTGGGTTCAGGTGCCCAGGCCATTCATGTTCATGAGTTGGCCAAAGCTCTGAATAAAGCCGCAGGGGAGCCCTATATTCACATTGTGGGGGAGCAAACAGATGTCCGGCCGTATTACGAAATCAGTGATTTGGTGATTGGAACAGGGAGGGTCGCACTCGAAGCGATGGCGTGTGGAAAGCCTGTGCTTGCAATCGGTAATCATGGCTACGTCGGTTTGGTCGAACCTTCGTCTTACGAGTTGGCTTGGGACTGTTACTTCGGTGACCATTCCTCCGTGCAGAAGCCGTCTCCTTCGTTGATTGATAGTGCTTTGCGTCAAGCATGTAGCGACCGGAGTCAATTGAAGGAAATAGGAGGTAAAGGAAGAGCGTGGATTCAAAACCATTTTCATATCACGCAAAAATGTGCCTCCTTGCTTACCGTTTATGCACAAATAAAGAATGGAGGGGGGGCGGCAAGCATGAAAAAAATTTTGTACGTTGGCTGGTTAGGTTTCAACAATTTGGGCGATGAGCTGATGTGGCATGCCTTTTACGATTTGTCATGCAAATACCTCGACCCTACACAATACAAGGTAATACCTTCCCTGCCCGGGGTTGATCTGAAGGATTTAAGCCCATATGACACCGTCGTTTTGGGGGGAGGATCGCTTCTCATCCCGGGGTATGTGGATGTAGCTTATCGTGCTGTTGAACAGAAAAAAAATCTATGGGTCTGGGGAAGCGGATTTGATTCGCAAGATCAAGTCGAGCTGGATTCTTCCGGCAGATTGACGAACAAGCTGATTACTGGCCAAGATAAAATGAGCCACATGCTGCAAAAAATCGCTGAGCACGCCACGTTTTTTGGTGTACGCGGACCACTTACACTCCAATACCTCCAGCAAGCGGGAGTGGGAGAAAGGGCAGCGATTAGCGGAGACCCGGGGATGCTGCTTCTCCCCGCATCATTGCCAACAGTGGTAGATAAAAGCAAGCGATCCACGATTGGCATCAACTGGGGTACGTCCTATAACCGGATTTATGGGAAAAACGAGACCGCAGTAGAGGATGGGCTTGTACATGCAGCCAAGAAGCTGATCAAGGCAGGCTACGATATCCACTTGCTCACCATGTGGGGACCGGATCGGGAAGCCATTAAAAGACTGTACAAAAAAATCGACGATCCAGCTCATACAATCCTCGACCTGGAGCTGCACGATCATAAACGAATGCTGCAACTGATGAAAGGCTTTCAGGCGACGATCAACTTTAAGTTGCATGCGAATGTGTTGAGTGCCGCTGCGGGTGTTCCGTTCGTTTGTTTGGCGTACCGCATTAAGGGCATTGACTTCGCTTATTCACTGGATCTCCCAGAGCTCATCGTGTCAACAGGCGAGCCGCAATTAGGTGAACGAATTCTTTCCTGCACCTGGGAGGCAATCGCACGCAAGGAGCAGATCGCAGCAAAATTGGCGGCGAGTCAGAAAAAAATGATCGAGAATTTGGAGCTGCCGTTCATCCAAGGCTTGCTGTAAGGCCATTTGTACAATGAAAAAGAAAAAGACGAGGGGACCTGCATATTCGCTACAGGTCCCCTCCATCGTTGTCGTGACAAAAATCAGTACTCACTATGCTCCCGCAAGCTGGCTACAGGAACACTCATCTCCTGATCCGGCTGGTTGAGCGGGTAAATCCTCGCCATGTCGTTGTCATCATCGATATGCTGGATGTATACAGGTATTCCGTCGCAGGTAACATTCGCCATAACGGGCGAAGCGGCGATTTCTTTCGCGCGCTGTATATTCATTTTGATTCCTCCTGTCATTTGTAACAGTTTTAATATGTACGTCAGCCCAGCATGGTATACTTTTTACGCCTGTTGACATTCCCTAAAATATGTAATAAATTGAAGATAGAAATTACTACGAAATCGTACTAAAAGGAGTCGCCGGTATGCATCAACTATACGACCTCTTTCTGAAAACCGGTTTACGTCCGTTCGCCTTTATGTCCGATACGATGCAGCTGGAAGAAAAACTGACTCGCTCTGATTTGTCGACCCTCCTCATCCTGCTTTTCCGCGGAGACTTGACGATGTCAGAGCTGGCTGCGGAGATGGGGGCGCCGCTTAGTTCGATGACTAGCATCGCGAAACGGCTTGAACGCAAGGGATACATCGCGAGGGCTACCTCTGTAGAGGATCAACGGGTGAAGCTCGTCACGCTAACACAACCAGGCAAACAGCTCGCCAAAGAATCGGAGCAAATGATGCTGACGATGCTGGGAAGGCTTCAAGAGGCATTTACGCCGGAAGAAATGGAGCAATTCACTACCCTTTTACTCAAAGCCGCCAAGGTATTTCAGGACGGAGGACCTGTCAAGCCTCGTGAAACAAAGGTTCGTTCCATCAAGATCAACATTGAGGAATAGTCTGATCGAGCCTGCTTCTTTTTTTGTCTAATTACTACGAAATCGTATTAAATGGATCGTGAAGGAGAGAGTCGAGATGAGAATCGTCATTTACACCGGTAAAGGTGGGGTTGGGAAGACGAGTGTTGCAGCAGCAACGGCTGTGAAGCTGGCAAAGCAGGGAAAGAGGACACTCGTACTCAGTACGGATGCCGCACACAGTTTGGCAGATTCATTGGGGACTGTGATCGGTCCAGATCCCGTACCAATCAGTGAAAATTTATGGGGCCAGGAAGTAAACAGCTTGCGGGAAACCGAGCGCAACTGGGGAGCCGTTCAGGGATGGCTGACAACACTGCTCGACAAAGCACAGCTGACTGATATTACAACGGAAGAGATGCTCGTTTTTCCTGGCATGGAGGAAATGTTCAGTTTACTACAGATCAAGGAACACGCTATGAGCGGGAAGTTCGACGTCCTGGTAGTGGATTGTGCCCCAACCGGGGAAACACTGCGCCTGCTTAGTTATCCGAATGTATTGAATTGGTGGCTGGAGAAAATTTTTCCGACCGAGCGCAAGCTAATCAAACTGGTTCGCCCAGTGGCCAAGATCGTCAACAAAGTAGAGCTTCCTTCTGATGATGTACTAGACAGTGTCGAGCAGCTCGCTCGAGGGCTGGAGGAAATGCAACACATTGTTTTGGACCCGGAGATTACATCAGTGAGGATCGTAGTAAACCCGGAGAAAATGGTGCTTGCGGAAGCAAAGCGATCGTTCACGTACTTGAATCTGTTCGGGTTCAATACGGATGCCATCATCGTGAATCGGGTGCTTCCGGACGAAGCAGGAGAAGGCTTTTTTGCCCACTGGCGAGAGCTGCAACGAAAGTATGAGAACGAAATCGTGGAAAACTTTCAGCCGCTGCCGATTTTGAAAGCACCGATGATGCCAAAAGAAGTGATTGGGCTTCCTGTTTTAGAAGAATTGGCAGATATCGTTTTTGGAACAGAAGACCCATCGGCCAGGCTTTATCAGGGCAGAACGGAACTGATTCGAGAAGTGGACGGCGAGCTGCATTTGGAGCTGATGATTCCTTTTGTGGATAAAGCAGCCTTGGATTTAACGCAAACAGGGGATGAATTGACCGTAAATGCAGGTGCCTACAAACGAAAAGTCATCTTGCCACGCGTATTAATGGGACGACGGGTTACAGGAGCGAAATATGCGGAAGATCGGCTGATCATTCGTTTTAGCGCAAGGGAAGGGGCTGCTCAGCATTGAGAGGTAAAGGATTGAATCGGGTGCTGACGATTCTTACGAACATGGAACAGTACGGAACAGAGCGCCATGTGAAAAATGCCTGGCAAGAATGGCTACTCGCATCGCGATCAGTGATCGACAGCATGATTGATGTGTTACAGGATGAACAAGACCGTCCGAGAGCTCATAAAATCAACATTTCTAAGGAATAGGCCAACTTGAGAGGAGAGAATTGACATGGTAAGTGGGATCAAGCGCCAAATGGGTTTCACTCTAATCATTACAGGACTGCTGCATACGGTTGTTGGTTTCTTTTTATACGCGGAGCCGCTTCAGCAGATCGTCGTAAACGGCTTTTGGAATGCGGTAGGGAAAGAAGAGGGTGCTGCTTTCTGGTTTCTGATGTTTGGCTTTTTGTTGATGTTGCTCGGATATATGGCGGATTGGCTGATGAAAAAGAAGGGAATGGAGACGCCAGCTGCCTTTGGGTGGACGTTACTCGGGATATGTGTGGTCGGGGTAATTGCCATGCCTACCTCTGGCTTCTGGCTTGGTATACCACAGGCTGGCATCCTGCTGCGCAAGTGATGTAAGAAATTTGCGGATAGGTAGATGGTTCAGATAAAATGAATGTAACCATTTTCCATATGGTTCAATATCCGAGGTGATCTTCCTTGAACTTCTTAGATGCAAATAACCCCCCTTTACACCAGAGGATCCTGATGTGTACAGTCCGGTACTAGGTGGGCCATACAAGCTGACAGGAAAACTAGAGTCGCAGTACGTCCCTCATCGAGATCCACAGGCGGTGAATTTTCAGCTTCCTACCGACGAGGATGAAGTGGCCTACTCAAAATATTGGGACCTCGCCGATGCAAGCGGGTCACGGATCGGAGGATATCCCTACTTTACCCAGGAGTATGTGAATCAGGATGGATGGGAGCTGCTCCTTCAACTGGATATGGAAGGCGACAACTACGACTACTATGTCTCGTGGGGAGATAGCGGAGTGGGCAACTTCTTCGTTCGCAGGGAGGATCTGCTTCGTCTGGATTTTTCAAAGGCTTCGTATACATGGGATTGTTTATAAAAGAAAGATGGGGATACAACGATGGCGCACATACATGACGTCCAAACCTTAATCAAAGAATCGCAAAAGACCAGAGTGAAATACTTGTTCTTTTGGGGACATACACAGAAGGAGTCTGGCACGATCGATAAATCTTGCTTCAGCCAATGGTATCCGGCCGCATTTGTAGAGGACGGTATCACGTACCTGACCGCTGAGCATTACATGATGGCGAAAAAGGCTGAGCTGTTCGGCGATCTTGCCATCCGTGATGAAATACTCAAGAAAAGCCATCCAAAACAAGCGAAGGATTTGGGACGAAAGGTTCATTCCTTTGACGAGGCTGTGTGGAATGCGAACAAGACGGCGATTGTACGTCAGGCAAACCTGTTAAAATTCAGCCAGCATGCCGATTTGAAAGCATACCTCTTGGACACAGGTGACCGCATTATTGTCGAAGCGAGTCCTTATGATCGGATATGGGGAATCGGGATGGCCCAAGATCATCCGCATGCGGAACAGCCCGAGAAATGGCGGGGAGAAAATTTGCTCGGTTTTGCATTGATGGCAGTCAGGGAGCAGTTGCGTTCGTGATTCGGATTACCAAAATCGGAGAAGAACCCGTCGAGCAGGTTCCCTATCTAGCAGCAGGCGCGAATGGCAAAGGTGTTGTTCCGAGCATGTTGCCTATCTTTTTTGGGGAAATGGCGAATATTCCTGAAGCTTATGAGGCGATCATCATTACTTCCGATCTGCAAGGGGTGATAGAGTCTTGGCACGGGCAGCAGCAGGTACTGCTTGGCGAAGCGTTGCCAGAGATAGTATCACTGTTACTCCAGATCGAAAAGTCATCCATTTCAAGGGAACGCGTTCTGGTCTTGCTATGCGGAGACTTGTATGCCGATCCTTGGAAACGGGGAAGTAGCGGGGACCCTTCCTCCGTATGGCAGGCCTTTCAACGCGAGTTTGGAGAGGTGGTCGGGGTTGTTGGCAATCACGATTGGTTTGACTCGGGTTCCTTCGCACAGCTTCAACGCATGGCAGACATCACCGTAATCAATGATCCTGAAATGGTGCAAATCAGCCAGCTCCGTATTGCGGGCCTGGGTGGAATCGTAGGTCGTGCGGATAAACCGAATCGGAGGGAAAGGAAGGAGTTCCTGAATGGAATGCGGGAACTGCTTCGGAAGCAGCCTGACATTTTGTTACTTCATCAAGGTCCGGATGAGCCTTCATTCGATCTGCAAGGCTTGCCTGAAATTCGTGAGTGCTTGCAGCAGTATCCTCCAGTACTCGTCTGCTGTGGGCATGTTCACTGGGAGCGGTCTTGGATCGAGCTTGCCCAAGGGACACAAGTGTTAAACGCGGATGGGAAGCTATTTGTCTTTACGAAAAAAAGTGGTTGAGCAGACGTTGTGCTGTCGACCACTTTTTTCTATCTACTGAACGGAAAATGCATTTTTTACCTGATCAAGCGACATGACCATCTGCCCATACAGCTTCCCGTCTGGAGTTGCGGGATCATACGGATTGGACTGGGGCAAGGAAACAGCGTAGACAAGCCCATGTGTTTGTTCCAGTACATCCCCCAGCGGAGGTCCTTCCATTTGGGACAGGTGATTCCAATGGGGTACCGTCATGACAAAAATGGTAAGGAGTGAGGATTGTTCCTCCTTTCGCTGGTTGGGAGCGAACATAAAATGCACTTCGTATTTCGTCGGCACATCCAGCTTGCCCTCCAGTGGCTGTTGGCGAGGCGGACGTTTTGGTGTTGATGAAAACTCCTTCACGATGTAATTTCCTGTCCAAGAGGGCGGAATGGTAAAAGTAAATGTCTCGGTGATCGGGATCGGCACCGTGAACTGATTGTTTATGGTTCGACCTTTGATCTCATCGGTTGCAGGTCTTTTCACTTCTCGTTCAGGGTCAGATGGAGCCGTTTGCTGTGGCGGTGGTGCTGCTTGTGGACCTGGCAGTGAACAGGCGGAGAACAGAAAAATGATGATGAGTCCTACAGAGAAATACGTTGCTGCTTTCATCACGGTCCTCCTTGATGTATAAAACACTCCCGTTTATTCATTCCACGCAAGGAGGAAAACTATTCCATATTCCTATCATGAATATTTATTCAATAAAACATATTTTTCTTGAATATCAGAAAATATATAATTATAATTTAAATCAGAAATCATTTCCGGTATTCGGAAAAACTAATACGCAATTCATCCGGGAGATAAATGGGGGATAGCAGGATGATTGAGGTTAAGCAGCTTGTCAAATCTTTTGGCCCGTTAACCGTGTTGAAGGGCGTTACGCTCACGGTGGAAGAAAAGGAAGTTGTCGTCTTGCTTGGGGCCAGTGGTTCAGGCAAAAGTACTTTACTCCGATGTTTGAATTTTCTGGAATTTTATGACAGCGGAGAGATTCGAATCGGTGGTCAGCAGATTGATCCACACAAGACGAATCTGAATCAGTTCCGAGCCGAGGTCGGCATGGTTTTTCAGCACTTCAATCTGTTTCCGCACAAGACCGTGTTAGAAAACGTGATCGAGGCACCTGTTCACGTCAAAGGGATGAATCCAACAGAGGCCAAACAATTAGCGTATGAGCTCCTGAAAAAAGTAAATATGCAGGACAAAGCCGATGTCTACCCGGACATGCTCTCCGGTGGACAAAAGCAGCGGGTTGCCATCGCACGGGCACTAGCGATGAAGCCGAAGATCATGCTGTTTGATGAGCCTACCTCTGCACTCGATCCCGAGCTCGTCGGTGAAGTGTTACAGGTCATGAAGCAGCTCGCCAAAGAAGGAATGACGATGATCGTCGTGACGCATGAAATGGGCTTCGCTCGTGAAGTAGCAGATCGGGCGGTGTTCATGCACGATGGGCAAATCCTCGAGCAAGGACCGCCGAGAGAATTCTTTGAAAATCCGCAGCATGATCGTACCAAGCAATTTTTAGGCAGCATCCGTTAAAATCCACGAAAAAGCTAGTTCAAAAAGGCGTCTTTTGATCACGAATAATAGAGATGAATACAGGGGGAATCACCAATGAAAAAACGTGCAAAATGGTCTGGAATTTTGTTGTCCACTGTTCTGGTAGGCTCGTTGTTGCTCTCGGCTTGTGGATCACAGGAAAGTGCGCCAGCAGCAGGTGGACAAGCTTCTGGAGACGGGGGAAAGAAAGATTTTACGTACGCCATGAGTGGCGTATACAAGCCGTTTAGTTTCAAGGAAAACGGGCAATTGACCGGCTTTGACGTAGAGATCGGACAAGCGCTGGCAGAAAAAATGGGCATGAATGCAGTGCCGATCACCAATCCATTCGAAACGATCATCCCCGGTCTGGACGCGAAAAAATACGACGCTGTCATCGGGAGCTTGACCGTCACACCTGAACGCCAAAAAGCTGTTCTGTTCACGAATCCATACTACCGTTCCGGTTCGCAAATTTTCGTGCAAGAAGGCAATACAGCGATCAAGAGCAAAGAGGATTTGAAAGGCAAAAAGATCGGCGTCGTGAAAGCATCCAACTACTTGGATTGGGCGAAAAAGCTGACCGATGAAGACAAAATTACTCAGTATGATAGCGATATCACCGCTTTGCTGGACTTGCCGACAGGACGTCTCGATGCTGTGATTACCGACCAGGTAGTAGGCTTGCGTTTCATTAAAGAAGGCGGCGGAAAAGTGATTGATGTAGGTGAACCACTCAGCTTTGACGAGCAAGCGATTGCTGTGCGCTTGGGTGACCAGGAGGCAGTGGAGCGGATCAACAAGGCATTGGATGAGATCGTCAAAGACGGTACCTATGAAAAGATCAGCCAAAAATGGTTTGGTCGCAATATCTTGCAAAAACAGTGAGTGGGCAACGGGGTGTCCGTGATGGACGCCCCCTTTTTTAACGCTTCATGTGAGGAGGATTGAACGTGATTATTGATATTTTTCTATCCAGTTATCCCCTTTTTCTAAAAGCGACATGGCTCACGGTTCAGTTGACGGCAGTTGCCCTGATCCTCGGTTGTGGGGTAGGTCTTGTCATTGCCTTTTTCCGAATATCCGATTCCAAAGTGTTGAACTACATCGCACACACCTACATTACCGTCATTCGTGGAACGCCTTTGATTGTGCAAATCTGTATTCTGTACTTCGGCTTGGCGAATATGGTGACATTGTCCCAGTTTTGGGCAGGGGCCATCGCGCTTGCGGTTCATAATGGTGCGTATATTGCAGAAATCTTCCGAGGCTCCATCCAGTCAATCGATCGCGGGCAGATGGAGGCTTCCCGATCACTCGGAATGTCGTATCCGTTGGCGATGCGCAGAATCATTTTGCCACAGGCGTTCCGTCGGGCGATCCCATCGCTTGGCAACCAGTTCATTATCGGGTTGAAGGATTCGTCGTTGGTCGCCTACGTAGGGATGCAGGATTTATGGGGAACGGGCCTCGGTGAAGCAGCTTCCAACTACAAGCAGTTGGAGACGTATATGGTCGTCGGGTTGTACTATCTCGTGCTGATCATGATCTTCTCGTATTTCGTGAACAAGCTGGAAGCAAGACTTGCCAAAGGAAAAGCCCCCACTAAACAAACGAAAGATAACACGAGTGTTGCAGCGTAACTTTATGTCATGGAGGACGAAAGAAGGATGGTTCAATCAGTCGAACGGGCGATGAAAATTATTCGGGTACTGATTTCAGACGAAAAACATGCTTGGCCGATTTCGGAGCTGGCGAGCGCAACAGGTCTTCCAATCAGTACGCTCCACCGTTTTCTCGAATCCATGATCCAGTTCGGATTGGTTGAGCAGGATCCAGTCACCAAGCATTACAAACCGGGATATACGTGGATGGAAATCGGTTTTATCCTGCATGAAAAGCTGAACCTGCGGGCTGTGGCGAAACCTTTCATGGAGGAGCTGGCGAATGAAGTCGAGGAGAGTATCTTCCTCAACGTATTGGCGGGGACGGATTCGATGCCGATCGAAAAAGTAGAAAGTCCACTGAAGATACGCATCGACGAGAACCTGGGGGAGCGGATACCTCTCACAATCGGCGCCCCCAGTAAAATCATTCTCGCGTATTTGAAACAGGATGCGATTACAAAAGTCGTTTCCGCCCAGCTTGCCCGAGACAAGCAGCCGTCATTTTTGGAGCAGCTGAGTGAAGCCAAGAAAAGTGGCTATGCGATCAGCTACGAGGAGAAGACGGAAGGCACCATGGCAGTTGCCGCACCGATCATCGGCTACGGAAATCAACTCGTCGGAGCGCTCTCGATCAATGCTCCGTGCTTTCGGGTGACAGAAGATCGATTGCCCCAACTCATCGAAAAAGTGAAGCGTCAGGCTGCGACGATTTCGGCAAGAATCGGCGGAGCATAAGCAAACCCTCCATTCCAGCATCTGTTGGTGGAGGGTTTGCTTTTTTTAATAGGAACCATTGGATCTTTCAATTTTTTCGCCCTGAAAAACTGTGTTAGTGTGAAAGAAACAGTGGGGAGGGAAGATAGACATGTTTCCATTTCGCGTCATCAATCAGGAAACCACGGAAGATGTGCTGGATATGGCCAGCGTGATTGAAGTGGTCGAGCAAGCCTATCAAATGAAATCGAGTCAGCAGGCGACGTTGTTTCCGCTCATTTTTCATGAGTTCGTAGAGGGGAAAGCCGACATGGATATCAAATCCGGTCATTTGCCCCAAGCCGATATATTTGGACTCAAGCTCGTCTCGTGGTTCGGTGACAATGACAAGAAAGGCCTGCCACAATTAGTGGGTACGGTGATGGTATTGGATAGCCAAACTGGCGTACCGCAGGGGATTTTGAGTGGAGAGCACATCACTTGTATGCGTACAGGAGCTGCCGGTGGAATCGGGGCAAAGTATTTGGCACGTCCCGAATCAGAGAACCTGCTGATTGTCGGGACGGGACATCAGGCTCCTTTTCAAATCATGGCGACACTGATGACGATGACAGAGATCAAGCGGGTGTACATCTGCAATCCGCGATCACCAGAAAAGGCGCAAAGCTTTGCCGCCAACATCAAAGAAAGCTTATTGACCAGATTCGTCTCCAAATATGCAGGAGAAGAGTACGAGCGGTTTGCCAGCCGTTGTGACGTGCAGTTTATTGCAGTGGAGAACCTCGAAGAAGCGACTAGACAAGCAGATATTATCATCACCGCAACCTCTTCACGTGAACCGATGATCCAAGCGGAGTGGGTAAAGCCGGGGACGCATATTACTTGCATAGGGGCAGACATGGAAGGAAAACAGGAAATCGATGAACGGCTTTTTGCAAAAGCGCGCGTCTTCGTTGATGATGTTGGACAGGCTGTACGCCTGGGAGAGACGAAGGTAGCTGTAAAAAAGGGTCTGTTAACAGAAGGCGATATCGCAGCAGAGATCGGCAATGTCATCTCCGGTAATGCCCAAGGACGACAACATGTAGAAGAAATCACGATTTTTGATAGCACCGGGATCGCGTTCCAAGATTTACTTACAGCTGCACACATTTTGAAAGTGGCGGATAAACGCGGTGTAGGTACGATAGTTGATCTGTAAGAGTGAAAGGATAAGGAGAGGAACGACGATGAGAATTGCACCTTTTAAAGTAGAAGAATGGATGAACGCCTACGAGATGGAGGCAGTTTACAATATTGCCGAAACATGCGTTGATTCACTGACGGTAGAAGAGTTGATTCGCCTTTCCGATGAGCCGGAGGATTTTTTCCGCGAGATGGCCCAGAAGAAGCTGACGTACGGACATATCGAGGGTTCACCGGAATTCCGCAGCCTCGTCGCGAGTATGTATCAAACGATGAAGCCCGAGAACATTTTGGCGATGAACGGGGCGATTGGAGCGAATTTTCTTACCTTGTTCTCGCTCGTTGCGCCTGGTGACGAAGTCATTACCGTTCATCCCACCTATCAGCAAATTTATTCGGTACCGGAGTCGTTCGGAGCGCAGGTCAAGCTGCTCAGACTCTTGCCGGAAAATGATTTTCTGCCTGATCTGGATGAATTGCGCTCGCTCGTTACAGACAAGACCAAGCTGATCTGTATCAACAATCCGAACAATCCATCCGGAGCTTTGATGGGTGAAGGGTTGCTGCGAGAAATCGTAGAGATTGCCCGCTCCGTTGATGCCTACCTGTTGTGTGACGAGGTATATCGAAATTTGCACCAAGACCCGAAGGTTGTGGTACCATCCATCGTCGACCTGTACGAAAAAGGGATTGCGACAAGCAGCATGTCCAAAGTGTTTTCGTTGGCGGGCTTGCGTCTGGGATGGATTGCAGCACCTCAGGATGTGATCAAAAGCTGCTTTACGCACCGCGATTATACGACCATCAGCTGCGGGATGCTGGATGACATGCTGGCTGTCCATGCACTGAAAAACCGTGACAAGATTATGGAGCGCAGCCTGAAGATCGTGCGCGACAACCTGCAGATTCTCGATGAGTGGGTGGCGAAGGAGCCGTTGGTCTCTTACGTAAAGCCGCAGGCAGGAACAACCGCAATGCTCAAGTACGAGCTGGATATCCCTTCGGAAACGTTTTGCATTGACCTGTTTAAAACGACAGGGGCGTTTTTGACACCAGGCAGTTGCTTTGACATGGAAGGGTGGGTACGAATCGGGTACGCCTGCTCGACGGAAGTGCTTCAAGTAGGTCTGGCAAAAGTATCGGAGTTTTTGGAGTCACGGAAATAAGGGATAAAGTGGGTTGGCAAAAAGGTACTGACGATCGTGAGCGGCAGTAACGTAGATGCTAGCAAGCTGGCGGAGATTATAGAGAAGCACGCATAGGGTATATCGGTTGAACATAGAGCCACTCTCGGCTACACTTTTTCTAACAGAGGTTGTTCAAAAAGCCGACTTTTTGAACACGCACTTACAGGAAGAATGGGTGTCGTTCGGTGAGGGAGTGGATAATCAATTATGGAGTTACGAAATCTGAAGACATTTCAGGTCGTTGCCGAGCATTTGAACTTGACGAAGGCTGCAGAGCAACTCGGATACAGCCAGCCTACGATTACTCTCCAGATTCAAGCATTGGAGCGGGAATTGGGACATCCTTTGCTCAATCGGGTAGGCAAGCGCACGTTTTTGACACCGGCCGGAAAAATAGTGAAACAGCATACGGATCAGCTTTTCTACGTTCTCCAGCACATGGCGGAGGGACTTAATTACTTAGACATGCCTGTAGGGCCGCTGGTCGTGGCGGCCCCGGAGTTTTATTGCATCCAATACATGCCTCAAATTCTGAAAGCATATGTGGAGACACACCCACAGGTCAATCTGCAGGTGATTTCATGCACCAGTCAGGAGACCTTGAAAAAAATCCAAGCCCACGAGGCGGATATTGGGATCATTGCGGGCACCACCTCGCACCCAGGTATTCATTCCAGTGTCGTGGACTTAGAACAATTCACTTTGATTGCTTCTCCTGATTTGATGAAGGACAAAACTCTGGCAGATGCACTCGTGACCTTTCCTTTTTTGTCCTATCAGGAGGGGTGCAATCTCGATGAATTTATTACCCAATGCCTGTTGGAGTTAAACTACATCCCACCTTCTGTCATTAAATGTAGCAGCGAAGAAACGATCAAACGGTCAGTCCTGAATCAAACAGGCATAGCCCTGCTCAGTACGGTTTTAGTGGAAAAAGAGCTTCGTACAGGAGAACTAATTGAGCTGTACCGCTTTTCCAAGAAAGCAGAAACATCACTGGTCTGTCTGGGGCGCCGAAGAGAAGAACCTGCAATCCAGACCTTCATGGAGCTCGTCAAAGACATCTGGTTATCCGTAAGAGAAGAGTAGGCAGCCTAAGAAGTCCTTCAAAAGTAAAGAAGTTGGGAAAAACAGTTTCGTTTTTCCCAACTTCTTTTTCGATTTTATTGGTTCACAGAAAGTGATTACCCGAATACCCAACTCGACATAAGGGCAAATTGTCTCTTGGAAACAATATTTTCTTCCGCAATGATAGTGTAAAATGACAGAAGGTAAGAGAAATAGGAGATGACAACAAATGAGTAAGCAAGTAAACGAAACCGAACTCGTTTCGCATGTAGCTTCGAAAACAAAAGTAGACCCGGAAAAAATCAGGATCGTACTCAAGCATGAGCAAGCGTACATGAACAGTGCGAAGGCAGATGCAAAAGGTGATGTCGACGTTGATTTTGATGATCTCGTAGATTATGTCATGGGTAAGTCAGATGTGAAGCTGGATGAGATCACCGTCGAGAAGATCCTGGATGTAGAGATGGAATACTTGATTAAAAAAGGAGTCGCTGGATACATAGACGAATAGAGGACGTTCCAAGCACATTCCCCCGTAGAGGGTGATGTGCTTTTTTATATTTCTGAATGCAGTGGCTGCGGTGGGGAGAAGAATATTTCCAGTCTAGGCTCCAGGCTCCGTCCCGCTGGGGGTTGAGACTGCCCGCTTCGAAGCGACTAGCGGGGAAACGCAAAAGTGGTAGCCGCTACGTCGCGCGGGCACGTTGCGTTTCTTTTACCCGCTAATCGCTTCTCCGCTCGGTAGGACTCCACAAGTCGCTACGTCTGGAAATATTCTTCTCTGTCGTAACTGAACACATTCTTCCATCTTTTAAGGCTTCTAAAACCCGGTTAACACTGGAGGCTCGTAGAGGAAACAGGAGAAATAAGCGAAGATCTTTGGTACACCGACCGAGATGGAATGCAAAAAGCGAAACACGCCCTTAAGCGTCCACCTCTGAAATACATCCTGAATGGACCACTTTGGACGCGGTTTCGCTTTTTGCATGGAGGCGGGCAGTGAATCCCACAGCGGGTGGGACAAGAATTTGAGTGTTTTCTCCTGTTTCCTACCCACCACAACAGCAACAACTCAAGGTCCCTAAATATGCAGCTGCGGTGGGGAGAAGAATATTTCCAGTCTAGGCTCCAGGCTCCGTCCCTCTGGGGGTTGAGACTGTCCGCTCCGAAGGGATTCGCGGGGAAACGCAAAAGTGGTAGCCGCTACGTCGCAGGGGCACGGTTGCGTTTCTTTTGCCCGCGAATCCCTTCTCCGCTCGGTAGGACTCCACAAGTCGCTACGTCTGGAAATATTCTTCTCTGTCGTGACTGAGTACATTCTTCCATCTTTTAAGGCTTCTAAAATCCGTCTAACACGGAAAGCTCGTAGAGGAAACAGGAGAAATAAGCGAAGATCTTTGGTACACCGACCGAGATGGAATGCAAAAAGCGAAACACGCCCTTAAGCGTCCACCTCTGAAAAAACATCCTGAAAGAACCACTTTGGACGCGGTTTCGCTTTTTGCATGGAGGCGGGCAGTGAATCCCACAGCGGGTGGGACAAGAATTTGAGCGTTTTCTTCTGTTTCCTCGCCAACACTACAGTAACAACTCAAGGTCCCTAAATATGCAGCTGCGGTGGGGAGAAGAATATTTCCAGACTAGGCTCAGTGCTCCGTCCCGCTGAGGGTTGATACTGTCCGCTCCGAAGGGATTCGCGGGGAAACGCAAAAGTGGTAGCTGCTACGTAGCCCAGGCACGTTGCGTTTCTTTTGCCCGCGAATCCCTTCTCCGCTCGGTAGGACTCCACAAGCCGCTACGTCTGGAAATATTCTTCTCTGTCGTGACGGAGTACAATCTTCAATCTTTTAATGCTTTTAAACCCTGTTTAAACACGGAAAGCTCGTAGAGGAAACAGGAGAAATAAGCGAAGATCTTTGGTACACCGACCGAGACGGAATGCAAAAAGCGAAACACGTTCTTAAGCGTCCACCTCTGAAACACATCCTGAATGGACCACTTTGGACGCGGTTTCGCTTTTTACATGGAGGCGGGCAGTGAATCCCACAGCGGGTGGGACAAGAATCTGAGTGTTTTCTCCTGTTTCCTCCCCACCACAACAGCGTGACGACTCTGTTTTTTTAGTATTTTTTAACAAGGGATATATACACTAAAAAACCAAAAAATATATGAAAGACAAATGTAAATTGTTTGACTATTGGGTGCTGCCGTGTCTATAATTTGGTTATCTTTGTTAGTAATGTTAACTAACTGTGTGGCGGTGATCGATGAAGCGTGCAAGCTCCCAAAAAAACAGGTAATAGCAAACTCGTGAAAAAACTGAATAAAGAAGAAGTATTACAGCAGGTCGTCTTGCACGGGCAGATTTCCCGTGCGGATATCTCCAAACAGACCCAGCTGAGCCGTCCATGTGTTTCCGCCCTTGTAGATGAAATGATCCAGGAAGGACTCCTGCAAGAAGTAGGAATGGGCGATTCCAAAGGCGGCCGCAAGCCGATTTTGTTGGAGTACAACTACCAGGCGTACGCCATTGCCGGCGCGATTTTTGAAGGCTCTACCCTGGACATGGCTATCGCAGATATGAAAGGCGAGTTCTTGGCTCGCTATCGCAAACGGCTGGCACAACCAGCGAATGGCGAAACTGTCATTGAAGATTTGGCAGCCGGACTGGATCGCTTGTTGTGTGAAAGCGGCATCCCGCGAGAGCGCCTGCTCGGAATGGGCGTCGGTTTGCAAGGCGTCACACAGCGTGGCAGTGGAACCGTTAGCTTTTCACCCAGCACGGGGTGGATGGGTTCACCGATTCAACAGACCATCGAAGCGCGACTCGGACTGCCCGTCATTATCGACAATGACGTGAATATGATGACACTGGGCGAGTACGTCCGTGGAGCAGGGGTCGGCCATACCAACGTCGTCTACATGTACGTAGGAACTGGAATTGGGGCCGGGATTATTTTGGATGGACAGTTTTATCGGGGGAGTCGTGAGGCAGCAGGAGAAATCGGCTTCATGATGATCGGCCCGGTACATAATCGCCCGAATGGCGCGTCAGGCGTGTTTGAGACGCATTATTCGATTCCGGGCATCCAAGAGCAGGCAAAGGGATTTCTCTCTGACCTTCAGGAAGGGTCGAGTGTCATAGAAGAGCTGATCCGGCACGCCAAACAAAATGCACAAGCAAAGGAGCTTCTTGCGGATGTGTATCGACATTGGGCGTACGGAATGGCGAACATCATCAGTATTTTGAACCCGGAAATATTGATCCTGAGCGGGGAGATGGTCCACGTCGATGGTGAAGGGGTGAAGCAAATTCACGAATGGCTGAGAGAATGGGTGCCTGAGGTGCCTAATCTTGAAAAAGCAAGTCTGGGGGAGCGAGCTGGTTTGATTGGTGCTGTCCACAGCGTTTTGGAAGCGTTTCCTTTCACACGACTGCTTGACAAAGAGTGAGAAGAACAAGAGGGGGAGTTCATTTTGAAGAAGACAACTAGCAAGCTGAAAACATGGATGAAGGGCGTTTTTGTCAGCTCCTTGGCTCTGACTGTAGCTGCGTGCGGCAGTGGAGGACAGGAAGCAAAGCCTGCCGACAACAGCGCAGGCGGCCAATCTGGCACGGCTGCTCAACCTGCTGATTCATCGGGTGACCCACAAAGACTGGTGATTTACACCGGACGGGACAAAAACATTTTTGAAATCGTGTTGCCAAAATTCAAAGAAAAGTACCCGAACATTGAAGTAGAAACACTTGAGATGGGTGCCCAACAAATTTTGGAGCGCGTCCGTGCAGAGAAGGCGAACCCGCAGGCTGACTTCTGGTGGGGCGGTACCCAATCTGCTCTAGCGACAGCAGCCAATGAAGATCTGCTGGAGCCTTACAAGCCGACTTTTGCAGACAAGGTTCCAGATTTGTACAAAGATCCGCAAGATCGCTGGTACGGCGAAATGCTTTTGCCAGAGGTCATCATGTACAACTCGCAGGTAATGAAGCCAGAAGAAGCGCCACAAGATTGGGACGAATTGATCGACCCGAAATTCAAAGACAAAATCGTGATCCGAAACGTACTGCCGTCCGGCACCATGCGTACTATTTATTCCGCAATGATCTTCCGTCAAGGGGCGGATACTCCTGAAAAAGGTTTTGAATGGCTGACCAAGCTCGATGCCAATACAAAAGAGTACACACAAGACCCGACAAACCTGTATCTGAAGCTGGATCGTCAAGAGGGCGTCATCTCCTTGTGGAACCTCCAAGACGTTCTGATCCAAAGCAAAAAGAACAATCATCCGTATGACTTCATTTATCCGAAGAGCGGGGCACCGATTCTCGTAGACGGCGTGGCTCTCGTAAAAGGCGCGAAAAACCTGGATGCGGCGAAAAAGTTTATGGAATTCTTGATGAGTCCTGAAATGGCTGCCCAATTGGCGAAGGAACGCTTCCAGTTCCCATCTCGTACAGACATCAGCAAGGACCAATTGCCAGACTTCATGAAAAATCTCGAGCTAAAGCCAATGGAACTCGATTGGGCTGTCATGGCTGAAAAAGAAAAAGAGTGGATGCAGCATTGGGATGAAAACATCAAGGGAAAAGGCAAGAAGTAAGGAAGATTTTTTCAAGCAGCTAGGCGGGAAGGCGTTGTCCTTTCCGTCTAGTCACTTATAGCAGTTGTTTGAAAACGGCCGTCAGCTTGAAATGACTCGCGATGAAGGAGGAAACACAACCCGATGAGCAGCGTAACACTTGATCACGTTTACAAAAGGTTTGGCCAAGCAAAAGGGGTCGAAGATGTGCACATTCATATCGAATCAGGAGAGTTTTTTACTTTTCTCGGTCCGAGTGGCTGCGGCAAAACGACTACCCTGCGCATGATTGCCGGCTTTTATTATCCTACAGAAGGCCATATCCGCTTTGGATCACAGGAAGTTACATCTCTTCCTCCCCACAAGCGCAATACTGGGATGGTATTCCAAAACTACGCGTTGTTCCCGCACATGACTGTTTTTGAAAATATCGCGTTTGGCTTGCAGGTTCGGAAGGTGAACAAAACAGATGCAAAGGAGCGCGTAGAACGGATCATGAAGCTGGTACGTCTGGAGGGCTATGGCGAACGCCGCATTGATCAGCTTTCCGGGGGACAACAGCAACGGGTAGCACTGGCACGGGCGCTGGTCATCGAGCCGCAGATTCTGCTGTTGGATGAGCCGCTGTCCAATCTGGATGCGAAGCTTCGGGAAGAGACGCGTTTCGAGATCAAGAGACTCCAGCTGGAGCTGGGAATTACGACGATTTACGTCACGCACGATCAAGCAGAAGCGATGTCGATGTCAGACCGGATTATGGTCATGCAGAGCGGAGAAGTGCAGCAGATCGGAACACCGCATGAGATTTACCATCGTCCTGTAAACCGTTTTGTCGCTTCTTTTATCGGCGAGACGAATCTGTGGGAAGGGACAGTTACAGGATTTGACGGCGATGAAGTGCTGGTTCGCACAGCTTCTGGACAAATGCTTAGCGGATTGAAGGAAAATGCCTCTCCACGTGCACAGCTGTCTGTCGGGGAGAAAGTAACGATGTCCATTCGTCCTGAATCCGTTCTGGAGAGTACAGGCAATGAGGGACAAAATGTAGTGACAGGCTCTGTTGTCATGTCTGAATTTACAGGGGCGTGTGTCAATTATGTCACGGAAGTAGGAAGTGAGAGCCTGCGCAGCATGTCCATCAACCTGGGACGACCGATTAAACAGCGCGGCGATGCCATCGGCCTACATATACCGAAAGAGAGCATTTATTTTGCCGGATAAGGGGGAAGAAGCTTTTGAGAGCAGAGTTGCAGCAAGCGCCGACAGCAGCCAGACGAAAGTCCATCACCGCTTCACCCGCCTTCGTCTACGTGCTGGTATCGCCACTCTTTTTAATATTGTTGGCGTATGTCGTTTATCCATTGTTCGAAACGTTCGTTGCGAGTATCAAAATCGATGAGGAAATTACGTGGAAAAACTACATTCGCTTCTTCAGTCTGGAGCATACTGCCAACCTGGAAGCGTTGTGGAACAGTATCTACATATCGGTTCTGAGTGTCATTACGTGCGGAATTGTCGGGGTTACGATGGCGTTTTTATTGGAGCGCTATGAGTTTCCGGGACGAAAAATTCTTTCTGTGCTGGCTTTGGTTCCGATGGCGTTGCCTCCACTGATTGGTGTTCTCTCGTTTACTTTTTTGTACGGAGAGAGCGGAATCATCCCACGGGCGATCAAAGAGCTGTTCGGGCTTGCCCAGGTTCCTTTCTCGTTAAAAGGAATGTGGGGTGTGGTCGTCGTTCATACGTTTACGATGTACACCTACTTCTTCATGACAGCTACAGCAGCAATCAAGGGACTCGACCCGTCCTTGGAAGAGGCGGCAGCCAGTCTTGGAGCGAATCGCTTTACGGTTTGGCGGCGTATTATTTTGCCGATGCTCACGCCAGCCATGGTCGCGTCTTCTCTGTTGGTTTTCATGATTTCGATGGCTTCTTATACGGCACCGCTCATTTTCGGCATTGACCGGACGATGACGATGCAGATCTATCTGTCTCGCACCAATGGAGATTTGGACATGGCTGCGACACAGTCTACGATTCTTTCGATTGTTTCTGTGGCTTTTCTTTTGATCATGCGTTGGTACCAAGGCGCGCGCAACTACCAGAACTTGAGCAAAGGGGTCAGCGTGCATCGTACCGAGATCAAGAGCAAAGCGGGACGCTACACCACGATTGTGCTGTCTTTTATCGGTACAATCATTCTGATGCTGCCAATTCTCGTATTGGTACTCATCTCCTTCTCGGTAGATGGTACCTGGACGGTGCAAATATTACCTCCTGAGTATACCTTGTCGCATTACATGGATTTGTTCACGGATAGCAAGACATGGCGTCCGATTCTCAACAGCTTGCAGTTGTCTGCGATCGCGGTAATCGGGATCGTCATTTTCGGTGTAGCTGCGGCATATGCCATGGTTCGCCTCAAGTTTCGCGGGAAAACGCTTCTGGATGTGTTGATCATGCTGCCATGGGCATTGCCAGGGACAGTCGTGGCGATCAACCTGATTGCAGCGTTCAGTGAGCCGAATGCATTCAGCTTTGGACAGGTTTTGATCGGAACATTCTGGATTATCCCGTTGGCGTATTTTGTCCGACATCTGCCACTTGTGTTTCGCTCTACCAATGCGACTTTGATGCAGATGGACCCATCTGTTGAGGAGGCTGCGCGAAATCTGGGTGCTTCCTGGTGGTACAGTTTCAGGCGTGTCGTGTTCCCGATGGCTTGGGGTGGAATTCTTGCAGGTACGCTCTTGGCATTCGTCCAGTGTATCGGGGAATTCGTGGCTTCGATTCTGATCTTCACACCGAAGACAACGCCATTGTCTGTCGCTGTATTCCAACGCATGTACAGTAATGAATTTGGCACCGCTTGCGCCTATGGTGTCTTGCAAATCGTGGTCATCATCATCGTGTTGTTCATCTCCAGAAAACTGACCGGAGATAAGGCGGGAACTGCCGTGTAAAGCTGGATGCCTTCGTGAAAAAGGAGGGCTTCACGTGGATGTCAGTGAATCGATGGACAAGAAATCACCGAAAGTGCAGCCGACCAAACTACCCTGCCCGACTATTCCCGCATCTGTTCGCACCATGCAGGGGGAACATGGACTGCTCGATCTGTGGAAAGCGATCAAGCCACTCGCTACCATTGCCAGTGCCATGAATACAGGTGCCCATCCGGACGATGAGCACAGTGCCATGCTCGCTTACTTGGCCCTGGGGAGAGGCGTGTATACCACCAGTGTGATCGCGACGAGAGGGGAAGGCGGACAAAATGAAATCGGCTGCGAGCAAGGTACCGCGCTGGGGATTATCCGCACGCGTGAGCTGGAAGAAGCCTCATCTCTTAGCAATGTGACGCTTGGCATCTTAAGCGAAGAGCTGGATGATCCCATCCATGATTTCGGGTTCTCCAAATGCGCCGAAGAAACTTTCCGCAAATGGGGCGAAGAGGTCGTGTACGAGCGATTGGTTCGAAAAATCAGGGAGCTGCGCCCCGATGTCGTTATCGCTTGCTTTGAAAATGAACCGACGACACACGGACATCACCGGGCGATTACGTTACTGACACAGCGAGCTTTCCACGAAGCAGCCGATCCACAGATCTTTCCTGAACATAGACAGGCTGGACTTTTGCCGTGGCAAATGAAAAAGCTGTATCTGCCTATCATGGACAACGATGATTATCACGTCGCCGTACCCGTGGGGGAATACGACCAAATCTACGGCTCATCCTATGTGCAGCTTGGTGAGCGATCGAGGTTTATGCATAAGACACAGGGCATGGGAGTTCACTACGATGAAGGCCCGACCTACAATTACTATCGCCTGGATGCCTCGGTTTTTCCGGCACCGGAAAAAGAGCGCGACTTTTTTTCCGGACTGCCCGTCAGTTTTGCTGATCTGGCGCAGAGCATCGCTGCAAAAGGCGGACAAGAACTTGCGGAAGTGCTTCACCGTATGCATGATGCGGCTACAGATGTATTGAATGCCTACCCGCGTTTTGCTGAGGTGGCACAAAGGGTTCATCACATGAAGGCTTTGCTTGCGGCTGCACAACAAGAAGTAAGCAAGGCTTCACTCGATGAAGAAACAAAGGTCGATTTGATGTATCGGCTAGGACTCAAGGAAGCGCAGCTAAACCGTGCCAGTGCGGAGGCTCTGTCTCTGGTTGTGAAAATCAAGCCGGAGACGGGCGAGTGGGTGGCGGGCCAGACAACAACGGTTACCGTAACGGCTTACAACGGCGGCTCGCTGGAGGTTGAGCATGTGCAGCTGCGTATGCGTGTCCCCGCTGGATGGACTGCGAAACCGCTCACGCCAACGGCTTTTCCACGACTTGCTTACAATCAGACGGTGTGCACCGTATTTGAGGTATCGATTCCTGCAAAGACGGAGCTGTTCCATCCTTACAAGCCGACTGTACTCGATGTCGAGGTGCTCTATTTCGCCTTCGAGACAGCCAGTACGATTCGCGTGGAGCCGGATAGCCGTGTAGCTGTGCTTCCGCCGTATGCCGTGACGCTGACCCCGTCCGATGTGGTGCGGAATACGCTGCATACGGATGAGACGATCCCGGTTAAGGTAACACTGAAACAGTACCGTCCGGGAAGCTCTACAGCCAAGGTCGCTCTCGTTGTCCCGGCAGGCTGGACAGCGGAGCCAGCCTTTGTCGATGTTCCGTTTTCTTTCCGTAGCGAGACGAAAACGATCGCTTTTACTGTTCATACCACACCGCAGGTGACGAACGGCAAATATCAGATCAGCGCTACGGTCGCGGGGACAGACGGTGTGGCAGAGATTGCGCAAGATGTGCAGGTCATTGAATACCCGCATGTTGGCCGAACGTATTTCATCCGGCCGGCTACGCTGACTGTTCAAGCCTTTGATCTGGCCATCCCGAAAAACCAACGGATCGGCTACGTATCCAGCGGCTTTGACAATATGGATAAATACTTGCGCGCGGTCGGGGTGAATTGTCTCAATCTCGACGCAAACGAAATCCAATCGGGCGATTTGTCCCGCTACGACACGATTATACTCGGTATTCGTGCATACGGATTCCGGCGCGAATTAATCGAGAGCAATCAGCGTCTTTTGCACTATGTAGAAAACGGCGGAAACCTCGTCGTTCAATATCATAAGCCGGAGGACAAATGGAAGCCGCACTTGGCACCTTACCCCATTTTTATCGGTGAATCGCTGATCGATTGGCGGGTGACCAATGAGCAATCAGACGTCCGTATGCTGGCCCCTGACCATCCGATGTTCCAGGAGCCAAACGTCATTACCCAAGCAGACTGGGATGGATGGGTGCAAGAGCGCTCCATCTACAATCCTTCTCGCTGGGGAAGCGAGTATACCGAGCTGATTGCGACAAGTGATCCGGGAGAACCGGAGTTCCGCGGCATTTTCCTCACGGCGCACTATGGAAAAGGGACGTACACCTACAGCTCGCTTGCCTGGTTCCGCGAGATTCCACAGCTAGTCCCTGGCGCTTTTCGCTTGTTTGTCAACATGATCAGTCAGAAGCAGTAATGCCCCATCCACTCCGGGCCAACCGTGGGTCGATCCATGGCTACATCAATGAAATGCATACGTACAGACCGCCATGATTGATATAGACATCAATCTGAATGGAATGGAGGAGTTGTTCATTGAGTAAGGGGAAACTTGCCAAGCTGTACACGATTACGACTGCAGCGGTGCTAGCCACGAGTCTGATTATGCCGGTAGCACCCGAGACCGCCCATGCGGACCGCGGGGTTGTCGACCTGTGGAAAGCCATCAAGCCGCTCACCACGATTGCCAGTGCGATGAACACCGGAGCACATCCGGACGATGAGCACAGTTCGATGCTCGCGTACTTGTCGCTTGGCAAAGGGGTGGACACATCCAGTGTCATTGCGAACCGAGGCGAGGGAGGACAGAACGAGATAGGCAGCGAGCTGGGTAATGCGCTGGGGATCATTCGTACCCGCGAATTGCAGGAAGCTTCCAAAATCACGAACATCCATCTGGAGAACCTCAGTGAAAAAATCGACGACCCTATTTTTGACTTCGGCTTTTCCAAAAGCCCGGATGAAACCTTGCAAAAATGGGGCGAGGATGTCGCGTACGAAAAGCTCATCCGCCGTATCCGGACACTGAGACCTGATGTCGTGATTCCCGCATTTTTGAACGAACCTTCGACTCACGGTCATCATCGCGCGATTAATGTCATTACAGTACGGGCATTCAAGGATGCCGCAGATCCAAACATTTTTCCACAGCATACAAAAGAAGGCTTGGCTCCTTGGCAGGTGAAGAAGCTGTATCTGCCTGCAAAGGAACAGGATTACTCGGTCAAAGTGCCTGTTGGCGACTATGACGAAATTTATGGGGCCTCTTACGTCCAACTCGGCGAAGAATCCCGGTTTATGCACAAGAGTCAGGGGATGGGACGTCACTATGACGAGGGACCCAGCTTCAATTATTACAAGCTCGATCAATCCATCGTAGAGACAAAAGACAAGGAAGCAGACTTTTTTGAGGGAATCGCCTATTCGTTTGACGATTTAGCGAAGGAAGTGGCCAGCCAGTCTGGCGGGGAAAAAGTCGAGGGTGAACTGAAAAAGCTGCAAAAGGATGCCGCAGAGGTCATTGCTGCGTACCCAAGCTTTGCCTCCGTAGCCAAGGAAGCGCATGAGATGTTGGCGGATGTGGAAAAAGCGACGGCAGCAGTCGAAGCCTCCACCTTGCCAACTGACACGAAAACAGACTTGCGCCATCGTTTGGGAGTGAAGAAATCCCAGCTGAACAAAGCTAGTGCCGAAGCGCTCTCGCTCGTAACCAAAGTAAAGCCTGAGACAACCGAACTGGTAGCAGGGCAAACGACAAAAGTAACGGTCACGGCTTACAACGGCGGCCAAGCAAAAGTCGGGAAGATCAATCTCGCGCTGAATGTACCAAAAGGCTGGCAAGCCAAGCCGCAATCGACCACCAGTTTCTCATCGCTCGGCTACAATCAGACGGTGAAAACGACTTTTGATGTCTCAGTTCCTTCTAATGCTGCTCTGTTCCAACCGTATGCCGCTCCTGCCATTACAGCAGATGTCAGCTACAGCTTTGCAGGCTCGACGGCGAATAGCCATGTGACACCAGCAGATGCCATTGCAGTTCTTCCATCTTTTTCTATGGTGCTGAGTCCAAATGCGACGGTTTTGAATACGCAGAAGCCAGAGGAGCCAATTCCGGTCAAGGTTACGGTGAAAAACTACAATCCAGGTGCAGCGAAAACAACCATCTCTCTCGATGTACCAAAAGGCTGGAGCGTAGAACCACAAGCAGCACCGCTCGCCTTTGAAGCCAAGGGAGAAACGAAGTCGGTTGCCTTTACAGTCAAAGCAGATGCTTCCGTCCAACCGGATAAGTACACGGTGACAGCAGTAGCGTCTGGCAGTGGAAAAGAGAGCCGACACGGAGCCCAGGTCATCCGTTACCCGCATATCGGCACGACGTACTTTGTCCAACCAGCGACGCTTGCCATCCAGGCATTTGACTTGAAGGTGCCGGAAGGATTGAAGGTCGGTTACGTATCCAGTGGCTTTGACAATATCGATCAGTATTTGTCCCAATTGGGAGTCGATGTGACCAATTTGTCGGCAAAAGATATCGAGTCTGGTGATCTGGATCAATACGATACGATCGTGCTGGGCATTCGCGCTTATGGTTTCCGGCCTGAGCTGATTCCTTCGAATGCACGCTTGCTGAAATACGTGGAAAACGGCGGAAATCTGGTCGTGCAATACCACAAGCCAGAGGATAAATGGAAGCCGGAGCTGGCTCCTTATCCGATTAAAATCGGTGCTCCGCTGATTCAATGGCGTGTCACAGATGAAAACTCCAAAGTGACAGTATTGGCGCCTGATCATGCTTTGTTCCATTCGCCAAACAAAATCACGGAGAAAGATTGGGACAACTGGATTCAGGATCGTTCCGCTTACAACCCATCCGAGTGGGGCAAGGAATACACAGAGCTTATCTCCAATGGAGACGAAGGCGAGAAGGAATTTACGGGTACGTACCTCACTGCCAAGTATGGTAAAGGAACGTATACCTACAGCTCACTCGTGTGGTATCGCGAAATTCCGTCACTCGTACCGGGTGCGATCCGATTGTTTGTCAACATGATCAGCCCACAGCAGTAATCATAGTAGAAGGGAAGGCGATCGTTCAGGCGGTCGCCCCCCTCCCTAAAAGAAGAACAGACGCAAAAATAGAAGCAGCTTACGAATGGGTAGGGAAGGAGATGCAAGAAAGATGAATTACAGAGAGCGAATTTTTCAACAGGAGGGAGCCAGCTTCCCTGGCAAGACATACGTGGAGGCGGTTTTGGAGCCTGCATTTAATGAAGCGAAGCACCATCTGCTGCATCCGATGATGGCGATCAACAAGGCACATTTGATCATGCTTCGTGAACAAGAATTGCTCACAGACGACGAGGCTAAAAGAATTGCTGGTGCACTGTGTGGGATCGAAATGGAAGAGCTGCGCCAATCGCATTACACCGGACAGTTTGAAGATTTGTTCTTTCAGGTAGAGAGCCGTTTGCTGGAACTGGCTCCTGATGTGGCAGGAAATCTGCATCTGGCTCGCAGCCGCAACGACATGGGGATTACGATTTACCGCATGGTGCTGCGTGAAAAATTGTTGGTGACCTTGGCTTCTGCCCTCTATCTGAAAGAGCATTTGCTCCTCTTTGCAAATGAGCATGTGGATACGATCATGATTGGCTACACACATACACAGCAGGCACAGCCGACGACAATGGCGCATTACATCATGGCGGCTACTGACATGCTCAGCCGTGATATCAAGCGACTGATCCAGGCCTATCACACAGTCAATCGCTCACCGATGGGGGCAGCGGCCTTGACGACTTCTGGCTTTGCGATCAGCCGGGAGCGGATGCGCGAATTGCTCGGATTTGATGAGTTGGTGGAAAATTCCTATGATGCAGTCTGCGGAGCGGATTATTTAGGGGAAGTAGCGACAGCCGTACAATTGGCAGCTATCAATTTGGGGCGTACGGTTCAAGATATGCTGCTGTGGTGCACACAAGAATTTGCGGGGTTAAAAGTCGCGAGTCCATACGTGCAGATCAGCTCTATCATGCCGCAAAAGCGAAATCCGGTTTCCTTTGAGCATATGCGCTCTCTGTTGTCCAGTGCGGCAGGCAATGCGACGACAGTGCTTACGATGATGCACAATACGCCTTTTGGCGATATCGTGGACACCGAGGATGACATGCAGCCATACGCGTGGCGGAGCATGGGAGTACTCGAGCAGATGTATCGCTTGATGGCGAGCGTTGTGGGTACGATGGAAGTGAACAAGGACGTTCTCTTGGAGCGGGCGAAGGGCAGCTTTGCGACTGTCACTGAGCTGGCGGATACATTGGTGCGCACAGATCAGCTTTCGTTCCGCAAATCTCATCACATCGTGAGTCGTGTGGTAAAAGAAGCGATGAGCGAGCAACTCGCTGCAAACCAAATCAGCTTGGAGCTGGTAAACCGTGCAGCCTTGGAAGTAATCGGGCGGGAGCTGTCGCTCACAGCAGAAGAGCTCAGACTGGCACTTGACCCGGTCCATTTCGTAATGATCCGCAAGCTTCCTGGTGGACCAAACCCAGAGGAAATGAAGCGCATGATCGCTGTTCGCCAAGGGGTTCTCCAGCAGGAAACAGAATGGCTGGCACAGAAAAAACAGGCGATTGCGAATGTGATGAAAGGGTTAGATCAGATGACAGCTGAATGGAGTGTGGGGTAATGGCAGTGGTGCGAATACCTCTTCTGGCAGTGGACGGAGGGGGCACCAAGTGTCTGGCGGTACTGGTGGACCGCTCCAGAAATGAAATCGGTGCAGGCCGCTCCGGTTCATGCAATTATCAAGGGATCGGGGAGGAAGCGGCAGCTCGTGAGTTGGTTGCAGCGATCAGCCAAGCTTTGGACGATGCGGTCGCTCGTCAAACAGTTGCCCCTTTTATGAGCGGCACGCCGACCCCGGATGGACGAATCGAATGGGAAATCGAGTGCGCGGTGTTCGGGATCGCTGGCCTGGATACGGAGTATGATCGACAGGTGATCTCGCGAATGGTGAGCAAGGTGCTGCACCAGCTCGGTATTCGCGTCCAGCAGCTAATTGTGGAAAACGACGGGTTTGCGGCATTGCTCGGTGCGACCGGAGGCAAACCAGGCATTCTGGTCATCGCAGGCACAGGCTCGATTGCCTTTGGTGTAAATGATGATCAGGAAACGGCGAGAGCAGGAGGCTGGGGGCATCGGGTCGGTGACGAGGGCAGCGGCTACTGGATCGGCAAGCAAGCGATTATGGCAGTATTAAAAGCAGCGGATGGCCGCGGCGAGCCGACCGTATTGAAGGAGCTGCTCCTCCCGCACGTTGGACTGGGACGCGTAGATGAATTGTTTAATTGGACGTACAGTGAGCATTATTCCGTCGAGAAGGTAGGAGAGCTGTCGCCGTTGGTCAGTCAAGCGGCACTTGCCGGAGATGAGGTGGCAGCAGCTATTTTGCAGGTCGCAGGCGAAGAGCTTTTCGATGCTGCTCGGGCGGTCATTGATACGTTGCAAATGAAAGCCAAGCCGTTTCAGATGATCATGCAGGGAGGCGTTTTGCAAAACGATGATCGCGTGCGAGAGATCGTCGTAGAGCGCGTCCGAGAGTACGCTTCGCAGGTCGTCATCGAAAAAGCGCAAAACGATCCGATTTACGGTGTCATAGCAAAGGGATTGGCTTATTTAGAACGCCAATCGGGCGGCAAGTGAGGTGCAGATATGAAAAAAGTAATGGTTGTCTTTCCCCATCCGGACGATGAGTCTTTTGCCTGCGGGGGAACGTTGGCAAAGTGCAAGGATGCTGGACACGAAACATGTTATTTGTGCATTACCTCCGGTTGTAAAGGTCGCAGCGGTCCATTCGATATCGATTGCAGAGAAAAGCTGGCAAAGCATCGAGAGCTAGAGCTGAAAACAGCGGCGGAAGTGCTGGGAATCAGTCGTCTCGACTTGTTCCGGTACCCGGATGGTTCTTTGCAAAATGCCGACCTGAACGAGCTGGTGGGCAAGATTCGGGAAGCGATAGAGGAATGGAAGCCCAATGTCGTTGTTACGTTTCCGCCGGACGGGGTAACGGGTCATCCCGATCATATCGTCACGTGTGAGGCGACGACGAGAGCGGTGGAACAAGCGGAAGCGAGCTTGGCTCCGGCAGAATATCCTGATCTGTACTATGTTTCGATCCCGCACTACTACGATCATTGCCCGGATCATGGTCCAAAGCCAGCGGTTCCGATCACAGGCAAGGTCGATATTTCAGGCTATCGGACACAAAAAGGAGAGGCGCTGAAAGCTCACCTCAGTCAGGAGTATTCCGTCAACCGCGCTTATCCGGGTGTGATCGATGGGGACTTTGGCGTCATTGGCTGCTATGAGTATTTTACTTTGGTGCGCTCAGCGGGCAAGGCGATCGAGCCGGTTAGTGTGGGTGGGAGTATTCCTGTCATTGAGCTATAGTCTAAAAAGTAGAAAGGGCTGACCAGCATGATTTTCGCTTGTCAGCCTTTTTCATTGGATAGACCATCAGTCGGATTGTTTTACCGTGCTAGAATTGCTTACAATGTGGTCAAGAAGCAATTGGAAATCAAAGGGAGAGAAGACATGTCACATAGAGTCTATGTATATAACGTCAGTGAACCTTCTCAAGCACAAGGCAACGACACGATGATGGTGGAATGGGGCTATGAGGTCCCACTACTCTTGCAGCCGCTCTTCATAGAAGGTGGTGTAATCGCCGGAAACAATTACAACAATCATACCGAACCGGACAATTCCGGACTCTATTACGATGCGCAGGCAGGTATCGAAAACGTGAAGCGATTCTACGATTTCCTGGAGAGACAGGAAGGACTAATCCGTAACGAAGAAGCATTTTTGGAAGCGAGGAATCAGCTTCTGAGCTATCTGGAAAAACGAACGCTTCCGTATTTTCACATTGATGCCTGGGACGTATTCAATATGGATGACATCCCTCATGACGAGCAGGCGGAAACTTTGCGGGCAAATATTGCCCATAACAACGAGATCATGACAAAGGCAATGGACAACGATGACATCTCGCTATTGAACTACTCCGAATTGGTGGATGTGAACCCGGGCTTTCGTTCTTTTGCCGAGCTGCTCAATTATGAGGACTACCAATACGGCTGGGGACACATCTGGCAGCCTTATGAAGAACATCCTGATGTAGAGATTTTTGAGGAAGCTGGCTTGTTTGGTCTCAAAGACGCAGAGGGAAACGTATTGCTCGCCCCTCAGTTCGATGCCTTTTACGATTTCGCTTCCGAAGATCTCGCCGTAGTCGCTAGAGATGGCAAATACGGCTATGTACATAAATCCGGGAGAATCGTCATTCCGTTGGAGTGGGAGGACGCCTACGATTTTGAATATGGCTCTGCTGGTGCGATTGTCAAACGAAACAGTCGATATGGTCTGATCAATCTGGAAGGCCAAACGCTTGTCCCTACCCACTACGAAGAGTTAGAACTGCTTGATTACCAAGGATTTTACACGGCAAAGAAAGACGGAAAATGGGGCGTTCTGGACGAATCTGGTTCTGTAACGATAGATTTTGAGCACGAAGAGGCTTTCAAGTGTGGGGTCGGCTTTTACCATACGGCGGTCAAAGGCAGGAAAAATCGGAAAATCTTTAACGAATATTGGAAATACGTCGGAGAATTCCCTCTGGCGGCTGTGGAACAGATCGACGAAGGGCTAATCCTTGTCAAACCACACAAGGGTACAAATCATAGCACCTTGTACAAAAAAGACGGCACTGTCGGGGCATCCGGCTTCGATAAACTGAATCGGCAAACCCATTTTCCGAATCTGCTCGTTCTGCGCAAGGGGAAGAAGTACGCCGCTTATGGCAAGCAGCAGGAGAGCCTTTTGTTGTCGTATGAATACGATGAACTGATTGATTTGCAGGTGTATACGGAGGCAGGGCAGGGCAATCAGGTGCTGGCGAAAAAAGATGGGAAGCTAGGCGTTTTTCATGGAGATGCCGATGAACCAGCGTGGTTATTCCCCCTAGACGATTATGAGAACATTTTTTGGCTGCATCAGGATGCGTATGCTTTGAAGAAAAATGGATTATGGAGCATTGCCTTATCGCCGGAAAAGCGATGGAGTGATTTCGAATTCGATCTGGTGGTGAAAAAGGCACTGGTCGAGGGTTTTGCTTATGCCTTCAAGGATCACGACGTTTATTTAGTAAGCGAGTACGGGCTGTCGAGGGCAGATAAAACGCTCGTTCTGGAGGATGCCTGCGATCGTTATTACAGCTATTATTTTGATGCCGAGGTTCGCAAGCGACTGCTGGCCTATGCCAAAGGAGAGCAATCCGATATTGACAGCGTAGATCAGTACACGCCAGTAGAAACGTTGTACAACCTGGGCATGGAAGCGTATGAAGCAGGTGATTATGAGAAAGCCATTCTGTACGATACGCTTGCTGCTGAAAAGGGCTTTGCCCCATCCATGAACAATCTTGCCCATATGTATTACAATCTGGAAGGCTTCGAGGATGCTGATAAAGCTTTTTACTGGTATGAGTTAGGGGCTGCGGCAGGCAACCACCATGCTATGAACGGATTAGGCTGCTGCTATCGACATGGGATAGGCACGGAGCCTGATGCCGATCAGGCTATGTACTGGATGGGCAAGGCGGCAGAACACGGTCATGCGCTGGCTCACAACAATCTTGGTGCCACCTATTATGACGGGGAGCTGGTGCCGCAAGATTTGGACAAAGCTCTCTGGCATTATGAACAGGGAGAGTTATTAGGCTCTCCGGTTTTTGATTGGCTTGGCTATTTGCATGATTCAAAAGGGAATTACGAAAAGGCGCTGCATTATTATCAGCAGGATTACGAAGCAGGCAGCGATTTCAGTGCCTATAATTTGGGGATTTTCTACAGTAATGGGTATGGTACAGCCAAAAATATCGACGCCGCCATCACTTATTTTCATGCTGCTTTGGAAAGAGATTACCCGCATGCACATATCGAACTGGCAAGAATTTACCTGAATGAAGCGCAACATGTGGACGAGCTTCTGGCGAAACATCACCTCGAAGAAGCAGAGAAGGCAGGTCTTGATATCCCTGAGGAGCTCACACAATCGTAGAAAAAGCAAAAAGCGGATCGACAGAAAAAGTCGTCGGTCCGCTCCAACTAATAAGCATGCTTAAACAATAGCTTCCACTTCAATTTCAACGAGCAGACGCGGGTCGATCAATGCCTTGACCTCGACCATCGTAGCGACAGGCTGAATCTCGCGGAAAAACTCCCCATGTGCTTTTCCGATCTCTTCCCACTTGCTGATATCCGTAACAAACATCCGCGTTCTGACCACATGAGACAAATCAGCATCTAATTCTTGCAATGCTTTTTCAATCGTTTCCAGAATAAATCTTGTTTGTTCATAGGCATTGCCCACGCCAACGACTTCTCCGTCCTTCATGGCGGTGGTGCCGGCTACTTCAATTCGGTCCCCTATTCGGATTGCGCGGCAATAGCCCACGACAGGCTCCCAAGGTGAACCCGTGAATACTTTCTTTCGATTCATAGTAGAATGTCCCCTCTCATTTCCGCAATAATTGGAATATACTACAAAAAGGAAAGGGAGTGGAGCGGTTTATGGACTTTTTTCTCACCCTTTTTTCCAAGTACAAGTGCTTGATCCACTCTCTGTTCACTAGCCACTTGATCCAATTTCTCTTCTAACTCTTTTTGATGATCACTTTTCACATCATACAAATAATCTTCGTCCCATTCTCCGCAGTTGTCATAATATGTTCAGCATTAATGTGGGAAACATACTATAAGATTTGACCCACTTGGAAATGTGTTCCACCAATTTTATACTCGTAGTTCTCTGAATCTTCTCCTCACCACATTTTTCATAAATCCATTTATCATACTGTTTCATGACATGTCCACCTTTCGCTTTCAATAAAAGTAGTTATTTATCCAATGAAGCAACCGTACATTCAAAATATAACAAATATTTACAAAATTCAACATCTCCTATATACTGGAAATGTTGTTAAATATTTTGATCGGGAGGATATTTTATGTCGCGCAAAAGGACAAAAGTTGCTGCTGGTTTATTTACTGTTGTCGCTTCACTTTCTTTCTTTACAACAAGTGCATTTGCTGATTATCTCGGTGGTGAATGGGATATTTACGATGTCATTTATGAAGATATTAATCTAGATTCAAAGTATTCTGATGTGCTTTGGTCTGCGGCTGATGAGTGGAATGCTATTAGTAACATAAACCTTTCCCCAGCAGACAATGAAACTGGTTACATTGCAGTAAAACATCTAAGCTCAAGAGATGACTATGATCTCGGTAGAAGTGGTACATATGGACTTGGTATCCCATATGATGACAGGGGAAGACCGAATCGCTCTCCTTATGCATCTGCCGATATTATCATTGTGAAGTATTTATGTGATGATCTTGATACTGATGACACGATTAAAACAATTACTCATGAATTTGGACATACTCTGGGTCTCGCTCATCCCGAAGATACTAGTGTAGATTCTATTATGGATGGTAAAGATGTCTTTGATTGGGATATCCACGGCCCTACAAAATATGATAAGAAAGAACTCAGGGGTCTATACGACGACAACAACTAATTTAGAAAGGATGAGTTATCGTGAAAAAACTGATTGCAATTGTAACTGTTTCAGCTTTAGCTCTTGGTGTTGGATCTGCCTTAGCATTCAAAGAGTTTGGTGAAACAAACACTCACAGTAATGCTCTAGCCAAAACGTTCAAATCAACCGAAGAGATTACTAACGATTCTAATGTTATCATTAAAGGGACAGTTCCTTCTGAGTTCAAACAAGAAAAAGTTGGTGCCCTTGTCTATAATGTGTATGAAGTGAAAGTTAATAAACTGTACAACAACCTTACAGATGCTAACATAACTGAAGGTGAAAGCATCGAGGTTTATCGTCTAATTGGCGTTGATTTAGGCGACAATAAAGACGTTGCTAACATCGTTGACTCGAACTATCATGAATTGGAAAAAGGCGAATACCTTTTATTCTTAAACGGTGCATTTGACAATGAACTTAACAAATATACATTTATTCCAAATACACCTAACCAGCTTTTTAAAATGACCAGCTCGAAGGGCTTAATATCCGATCAATCAAATGCTGAATTCGAAAATATAACTGATGCGCATGAGTTGCCTTCCATCAATGAAGCAGATTTGATTGAAGCAATTGAGTCATTGAAGTAATTATTATATAGACACTTCGTTAAAGAAGTGTCTTTCTTATTTAGACAAAAACATCATTTGATTTGGTTTTTGGTCTCTAATCCGTTTAACAACTCCAATAAGTAACACTTAATGTCCTGAATATCTAATGATGTGAATGGCATCAAGCGTTGGCACTTATAATTGCCCAGTTCCCAACATATCAAATAATTCATTACCTCTTTTTTGCGAAACAGTCCCATTTTTGGATAGTTTGATATGAATCAATATAGAGTTTTTCTTCACCTATAATTCCATTAATTCTTTGAAGGAATTCATAAGCCTCTGTATTTGGAGCTGTAGAGTATTGGGTTCTACAATAACAACACATGCCACTTTACATGCCTCTCCTCAATTATTCATGAAGAATACGTGCGTGTGGCATATAAACTGGAGGCTCACGGCATTCGTTTTCGGACACGCAGTCACTCTCATACGCTGCGTTATTTAGGGGCTGCCCCAAGAAGAAGACCGTAGGCAATATGATATCTACGTGGCAAAAGAAGATGAACACCAAGCACATTTGGCGATTCATTCCCGTTGATGGATACCTATACGATATAATGATTGGGATCAGTAAGAAAATGGTACAACCGAGGAGGAACCAGTATGTCCGTACTAGAGGCACTCAAAAGCAGAAGAGCTGTGCGTAACTATATTCCAAAAGAAGTAGAAACCGAAAAAATCCAAGCGTTGCTAGATTGTGCAGTGTTAGCCCCGAACGACCGCTTGCGTCAGCCGTGGCATTTTTACGTAATCAGAGGAGAAGCGAAGCTGCGGTTCGAGGCAATCGCGAAGGAATTTTTGCTGGAGCGGTTTCCGACCAAGCCGAATCTCGTGCAGGATTCCTTGGCCGTCCTGGAAAAAACACCGCTCGTCATTGTTGCGACTGCTGATGTGATCCCAGGAGATGAAGCATCCTCAGAGGATAACGAATATGCGGTTTGCTGCGCGATTCACTCGATGTGGCTGGCAGCAAAGGAACTGGGACTGGGCATGGTATGGCGCACGAGAGGAGTCGGCTTGGTTCGCGACGAGCGCTTGCTGCAATTCCTTGGATCGCCTGAAAATAAAAAGGTCGTGGGCACGCTGTTTGTTGGCTATCCTGAGGCAGATGCTCCTGAAACTAGTAGGGTGGCAGCGGAAGAAAAGACGACCTGGCTGTAATGCTCCAGCTGGCTTCTTTGAAAAATACGGAACGGAAAAGAAACCCTAGTTGTTTGCAACTAAGTCCCCTCGCGCACGTATATAGGGGTAAGGTTAGACCGTACATATTGAGAGGAGCTGTTTCAAATGTTTGGAAAGCTTGCGGCAGACGCTCTTGGCTTGAGCAATGTGGGAATCGTGGTAAAACCAGCGGATTACGACAAGGTAGACGCGGATGATTACATCTTGCACGAGGACCATGAGAAAATCTATTTTTTGATCAAATCAAAGTCCGATGAGTACTGCTTCACCAATCTGGGGCTGGTTCATCTGGATGGAACGAGTGCTACCAGCAAAAAACGCATGCTGCGCCGCTATTCCTACCATACACATCCGATCTCTAACGTGTATCTGGAAACAGCCGGAACCGTCGATTTGGATGTAGAAATCAAGTTCACGATGGGCAATGAGCACTACTCGATCGATGTTAACAAAAAGCATTTGGAGGAGCTAAAAGACCTCTACAAAGCCCTTGTGAAGATCGCTTCGATTATGCACGATAACGAAATTGCGCTTCAGCATGCAAAAGAAAGCCTCCACGTCGCCCAAAGCACACTGGGTCGCGTAACTGGCCAGCAAGCGGACGTAGCTTCACAATTCAAGTCGATCAACCAATACACCTTCGATTGGCTGGAGGACATCCGATACAAGTATGTCGTCAAAGATTTTGGGAAAGTCTTTGAAAAATACATTCATAACTAAAAAAGAAGAGCCTCTTTCAAAAGAGGCTCTTTTATATTCAAGCGAAATCTTCGTCAAGCCCCCTACTCTAATGAGTAGTTCAAAACGAGCAATCCAAACACCTTCCTCCCGACCACTACAGCCCGATGACCAAGCTCTTTCAATCTTTTACTCCTTATGCAAAAGCTTGCCGATCTTGAGCGCCAGCTGGATTTGGAGCAACTCCTCCGAGTTTTTCAAATCCATGTTCAAAATCTCCTTGATCTTCTCGATCCGGTAAATAAACGTGTTGCGGTGAATGAACATCGCTTTCGCCGCTTCACTGACGTTTTGATTGTACAGAAAGTAATTGTCCAAGGTCACCATAAGGCTGGTGCCTAACTCTTGATCATGCTCGTACAGTTTCCCGAGACGCTTCAAAAAGAAGTCTTCCAGTTCGATGTCCTTAATGTTGGAACCCAGGAAATGATAGACGGAGTAATCATCAAAATGAGAGACGTCGCCCTTGCTGTTGAACTTTTGCATCAGGCGGATCGCTTCATGTGCTTCGGTAAAGCTCTTATGCAGCGAAGCGATGTTTTTATACTGACGTCCGACCCCAATAAAGAACAAGGTTTTCTTGATTTTATCCACGAGAGCGCTGTACAGCTCATTGGCGAATTGCTTGGCTTCACTTGCAGACACCACAGGACGATGTTCATTTTGTCCGATGAGAATGATGATTCGATTGTTTCGATAAAAGCAGGTCACCTCTCCCGGTGCTTTGCTCGCGTAATCATACACAAGATCCACGCATTTTTTTGCGATCCGGTCCAGCTCGTACTTGCGATCGATTATATCCTCCAAATTTTCCAACTCAACTGGCTCAATATTAATAACCGTACAAAAATACATGTAGCTCGATTGCAGTCCGTGCAAATCACATAAGGTTTGCAGTGAGTCAGCCGAAGTGATTTTACCTGTGAGCAAGTCATCGAAAAAGTCTTGTCTGATCTTTAGCTTCACTTCCTCGATTTCCCTCGCCTTGATCCGCTCCAGCGCCACGATGGTGGATGCCTGTTCCAGCACGATGTAGTCAAATTCAGTCAGCTCCCACACGGTTTGCCAGACGACGATGTATCCGTAGATGTGGTTGGCAACGGCAACGGGTAAAATCCTGCATTTAACCTCATAATCCTTCGCCTGGTAGATACGCTTGATAGACTTTTTGATTTGGCTAATATTTTTCGGGACGGATTCCGTGAAGTCACGGGTAAAAACAGGTCTGTTTTTGATCAAGGTCAGGCAGGAGTCAAGCGGAATCGGATTGTGCCAGATTTCCGTGTAATGAAGCAAATGCCAGTCCTGATCCAGAATAAGGATAGGGTTGTTGATCGTCTCAGACAGCTCGGATGCGATGCGATCCAGTCCGCCACCTTCCAGCGCAATGCGAAACAGGGCGTTATGCATGTCCAATGTTTTGCGGTTCAACAAATCATAGCGCCCGGAGGCTTTCTCATTAATAATGGCAATCACTTTCGACAGCGTGTATTCAAAAGGCAGGGCCAAGAGCGGCAGTCCATATTTGTTGGCATGATCAATCATGTTTTGCGGGATTTGATCGAAATAGCGGTGCATCTTGATGCAGAGCCCGGAGCAGTTGATCTCCGCCAGTTCCTTGATGATTTTATTTTGCAGCTCGGGATTGTCCTTGAAAATATATCCGGTGGAGAGCAGTAATTCATTGGAAGACAGCCAGTCAAAAGCATCCGGGTTCTCCATGATATTGACGATGGAGATGACGTTATTGATGCCTTGCTCTCCCGCGATGATTTTGATGCCGTCTATGGATTGAATGGTAAGCAAATCTTTGATGGTCAGCACCCTGTTCACTCCTTTGCCACAAAGGGATTCCTGTAATTGTGCAATGTGCACAAGTGAACCTCGATTTTTTTAGTTTCCATACACAATGACGATTCCATTCACCCTGTCTAAAATAATGATGTAAGTACGGGGGCTTGTCTAATTGTTTTTTAAAAAGCAAGCACTCAGCCAATCTTGGCAGGTTGTTCCATCACGAGATCATGGAGGGCTTACTATGACAGACAAAAGCGTAGTACAAGCATTTCTCGAGGCAGCGGCTGAGGGGAATATCGAGGCACTGAAAAAGCATCTGGAGCAGGGCGTAGATATTAACGCAAGAAACAGACAAAAGCGTACAGCGATTTTGACTGCTGCCATGAACGACAAATTGGAAGCGGTATCGTTTTTGGTAGAAGCGGGTGCAGATGTAGATTTGCAGGATGAGACATGCTTCAACCCGTTCTTGTTCGGTTGCATCAACGGCAAGCTGGAGCTCGTCAAAATGATGATCAAGGCAGGAACAAACCTGGAGCTCTTGACTCGTTTTGGTGGCGTAGGGATTACACCAGCGTGCGAAAAAGGTCATGTGGACATCGTACGTGAGCTCGTAACGACGACGGACATCAACGTAAACCATACGAACTTTGTAGGTTGGACGCCACTCATCGAAGCGATCATTTTAGGCGATGGCGGTGAAAAGCAACAAACGATCATCAAACTGTTGATTGAGCATGGCTGCAATGTTCACATGGTAGATAAATACGGAGTAACACCGCTTGAGCTTGCGAGAAGAAAAGGCTACACCGAGATCGAGAAAATCTTGCTGGAAGCAGGAGCAAAGTAAAGCGTCCCATGTACATCCAGGCGTTGTCGGGCGATGCTGGTTTCCTTGAGCGTTTGGCACGAGCAAACTTTAGCGGGACCGTACACAGTATTTTTGAGCGCACGATCAATCTGAAATGCAGCGAAAACGGGGAATTGTACACCATTGGCAACCATCAGCTAGACAATGCACCGAACACGCTCATCATTAATGTAAAGGGCTTTTCAGAGCTGGGGCTGTCCGTTAACGCTCCGGTCATTACAAAAGAAGATAGCTCGCTCGTTATGGGAGCGAATATACGAATATGGACTCAGCAAGCAACAAAGTGGGAAGGAGAGCTTCCTTCCTATCCTTGTGACATAGAAGGCGTAGACATATTGCGCAGAAATGTGGCGTTCACGAAGAACTACGTGGACGTATACGGCAAGACGGGGGGCATGAAAATGTCCTCCCAACCTGCCAATCCGTTTGAGAAAGAGATGTCCCGTATGCTGATCCAGCGTGCAGGCAAGCTTTCCGACGATCTGGCAAACAAACGCATAGAGTCAGCCACTCAGCATGCGATCAGTCTAATCGGGCTGGGGCCGGGCTTAACGCCATCGGGTGACGATTTTTTAGTGGGATTGTGCAGTGTATACAAAATGCAGAACATTTCCTCTTGTTTGTCATGCCCATTTTTCGATGAAATCGTCCGTTCGTCCCAGGCATTAACGAACGAAATCAGTGCGATCACGCTGAAAAAAGCAGCACATGGACAAGTAAGAGAGTCGTTAAATGACTTACTTTCATGTATGGTGTCTGGCTCCACGGAAGAGCTTGTCCCTGTTTTAGACAAAATCATCGGGATCGGCTCGTCGTCGGGTACGGATATCCTACTTGGCATCCTATGTGGTTTGGAACGAAATCTTGAAGCTGGAGGTAATGTATGTCTACCAAAGTCGTAATCAAGCAAAGCACGTATTTTGACTCGGTATCCCTGATGTCTCTATCTACAAAAGCGAATCAAATTGAAGGTGTCGAACAAGCGGTTATCGCAATGGGCACCGACATGAACAAAGAAGTATTGAAAAACGTTGGTTTGCTCACACCTGAGCTGGAAGCAGCGAAAACGAGCGACTTGATGATCGTGGTGAAGGCAGCGACAGACGAGCTGTGCGAGAGTGCTCTTATCGCCATCGAAGAACTGTTCAAGAAAAAGGGCGGCAGCAAATCCGCAACAGAGATCAAATATTCCACGATTGATTCTGCGGCAGCCAGTATTCCAGAGGCAAACCTCGCTGTCATCTCGGTAAACGGCGCATTTGCGGCGAGAGAAGCAAGAAAAGCACTGGAAAACGATCTGCACGTCATGCTGTTCAGCGACAACGTGAGTATCGAGGAAGAGATCGCCCTCAAGCAATTTGCGCATGAAAAAGGCCTCTTGATGATGGGACCTGACTGCGGTACGGCGATTATCGGCAATGTGGCACTGTGCTTCGGAAACGCTGTGAGAAAAGGCAACATCGGGATCGTAGGTGCATCTGGTACAGGAAGCCAAGAGGTGAGCGTGCGTATTCACGACTTCGGCGGCGGTATCACGCAGCTGATCGGAACAGGCGGTCGCGACCTCTCCGAGCAAGTCGGCGGCATCATGATGCTCGACGGAATCAAAGCACTTGAAGAGGATGAGGCGACAAAGGTCATCGTGCTCATTTCCAAACCGCCAGCACCAAGTGTTCAAGAAAAAGTGTTGGCCCAAGTGAAAAGCTGCAAAAAGCCTGTCGTTGTGTACTTCATTGGTGGAGAAGAAACCGCAGTTCTGGAAGCAGGCGGACATTTTGCCAAGACGAGCAAGGAGGCTGCCATCAAAGCAGTTGTGCTGGCTGGTGCCAACGAAGACGAGCTCAACAAGCGCGCTCTTAACTGGCCGCTGATTGAAGAAGTCCGGGCAAAGCTGTCACCTGAACAAAAATACATTCGGGGGCTGTTCTGCGGCGGTACACTGTGCGACGAAGCCATGTACCTCGCAATGGACAAGTATGAAGACGTATACAGCAACATCCAAAAGAAAGCGGACTACAAGCTGAAAAACATCCATGAGAGCAAGGCTCATACTTTCCTCGACATGGGTGATGACGACTTTACAAATGGCAAGCCGCATCCAATGATCGATCCTTCCACGCGCATCGCGAGATTTTTGGAAGAAGCGAAAGATCCTTCCGTCGGCGTCATTCTGATGGACTTCATCTTGGGCTTCGGTTCCCACGAAGATCCTGTCGGCGTGATGCTGCCAGCGATCATTGAAGCAAAAGCGCAGGCTGCCAAGGAAGGCAGACATCTGGAAATCCTGGGCTATGTGTTGGGTACTGACCTCGATACTCCGAACTTCGATGAGCAAGTGAAAAAGCTGATGGATGCGGGTGTAACGATTGCGAGCAGCAGCACGAACGCAGGTCTTCTGGCTAGAGAATTTGTTGCGAAAGGGGAATAATCATGAGCAAAATCAACGAGCTGTTTAACGGGAAAATTCATGCGATCAACGTAGGGATCGAGTTTTTCAAAGACGATATCATCAAGCAAAATGCGAATGCGTCTCATCTGGATTGGAAGCCACCAGGCGGCGGAAAGCCTGAGCTGATTAAAGCTCTCGACAGACTGGAAAATGCAGCTGTTGCGGAGAAAATCGCGGCGGCAAACAAGCTGGCGGTAGAGCGAATCATCAACTCCCAGCCAATGCTTGTTGGCTTCGACCAAGCGATCAATGTGGTACCAGGCATGACGAAAACCACGATTCTGCACGCAGGTCCGCCTATTACTTGGGACAAAATGTGCGGAGCAATGAAAGGTGCCGTAACCGGAGCAATCGTATTCGAGGGCTTGGCAAAAGACATCGAGGAAGCTGAACAGGTAGCTGCTTCCGGCGCAATCACGTTCTCTCCATGCCACGAACACAACTGCGTAGGCTCCATGGCAGGTGTGACATCCGCTTCAATGTTCATGCATGTGGTGAAAAACAAGACGTATGGCAACATCGCTTACACCAACCTGAGTGAGCAAATGGCTAAAATTTTGCGCATGGGTGCCAACGATGAAAGTGTCATCGCTCGTCTGAACTGGATGCGCGATGTATTGGGACCAATGCTGCGTGATGCGATGAAAATTGCAGGTGAAATCGATCTGCGTCTCATGCTGGCGCAAGCACTGCACATGGGTGATGAATGCCACAACCGCAACAACGCAGGTACGAGCTTGTTGATTCAAGCGCTGACTCCGTACATTTTGGAGACAGATTTCACAAAAGAGCAAAAGCGCGAAGTGTTCGAATTCGTAGCGAGCAGCGATTACTTCTCTGGCCCGACATGGATGGCGATGTGCAAATGCGCGCTGGATGCAGCACATGGAATCGAAAACAGCACGATTGTCACCACAATGGCGCGCAATGGGGTAGAGTTCGGTATTCGTGTAAGCGGCATGGCTGGCAACACATGGTTTACTGGACCAGCACAAAAGGTAATTGGTCCGATGTTTGCAGGCTACAAGCCAGAGGATTCCGGCTTGGATATCGGGGACAGTGCGATCACCGAAACATATGGGATCGGTGGCTTCGCGATGGCGGCAGCTCCAGCGATTGTTGCGCTCGTAGGCGGAACGGTTGAAGAAGCGATCGGCTTCTCCACCACGATGAAAGAAATCACCACAGCCGAAAATCCAAACGTCACGATTCCGCTCTTGGACTTTAGCGGAGTACCGACAGGAATCGATATTCGCCAGGTGATCCAGACAGGCATTCTGCCGATTATCAACACCGCCATTGCGCATAAAGACGCAGGTATCGGCATGATCGGTGCGGGTATTACATATCCGCCGATGGAAGCTTTTGAAAAGGCATTGCTCGCAGTGACGGAAACGATTAGCCAATAGCTTTTCATCCTAGGTGACTCAGCTTTCGCAGCAAAAGAAGGTTGCGAAAGCTGAGTTGAAAGAGGAAGGTGAATGAACATGGGACAGGCAAATGTAAAGGAATCATATGAAGAATTCAAGTCCTATGGATACGCGGACGATATTTTGCCAAAGACTTCCGAAAATCGAGATTGGGGCACCTTTAACTACGTGACCGTATGGATGGGCGCTGTGCACAATCTCATGTCGTACATGACGGTAGCCGGATTCTTTGTCCTCGGATTATCCGTTCCGCAAGTCTTGTGGGCAGTCATGATTGCTGCCTTGATTGTTTCGGCTGGCTATGTGTTGAATGGCTATGCGGGAACGAAGTACGGGATTGGCTATTCGATGCTGTTGCGCAGCTCCTTTGGGGTAAAAGGCTCGGTCATTCCTGCTATATGTCGCGGGCTTATCGCTGGTGTTGTGTTTTTTGGGACAAAAACAATTATTGGCGCACAATCCTTTAATGTCATTTTTGAGAAAATATTCCCTGGCTATATGAATATGGTTCCAGGCTTTGATTTTCTCGGATTAGATTTCCCGACGATGCTTTCTTATGTGATCCTCTGGGTCATTACAGTTGGATTGTTTTTAGGTGGAATGAAAATTCTCAGTCTGTTTAGTAAATGGTCTTCACCGATCATCTATATTTTCATCGTAGGTGCAGCAATTTGGGCGATCAGCGTTGCTGGCGGATTTGGTCCAATCTTTGCTTATGCTCCTGCCAAACCGATGGAGAATTGGCTTGTATTTATCGCGTGTGTAAGTGCTTTGGTATCGAACTGGGGTGGCCCGATTGTCAATATCGCAGACCTTACGCAAAGGGCAAAACACCCGAAAGCTCCGATGATTGGTCTGCCGCTTGGAATGATTGCATCCTACATCTTGTTTGGAATTACGTGTGTAGGATTGTTGGTTGGGACGCAAATCGCGTTTGGCATCAAAGACTTTAATGTAGTCGTTGCCATTGATCAAATTGGGAATCCGGTTGCCGTCATTATTTTGTTGCTGGCACTGAATATAGGTTCGACGAGCTATGTTGTGTTTGGGAATTTGCTTCCATCTGGACTGCAAATGACAGCGCTTCTTCCGAAAATGTTTACAGTGAAATCAGCGGCTATCTTGACAGCTGTATTGGGGACTGTCATTTTACCTTGGAAGCTGGTAAATGGTACGGCTGCACTGTATATGTTCTATAGCTTTATCGGCTCCATGTACGGTCCAATTACGGGGATCATGCTGGTCAGTTTCTTCATTGAAAGAAAAAGAAAGCTAGATTTATCTGCGATCTACGTAAAACCGGGTGAAAATGGAGAATTCAAGAACGGCTTTAATATGGTGGCATGCGGCGTACTGATCGTCAGCTTCTTGATTACGTTATCCGGCTCTTTCTTGCCAAATGTGCCACTATTGGCAAACATCAGCAAGTCAGCATTCCTTAGCGGGTCGATCATATCCGGCGTTTTATACGCGCTGTGCTATAAATGGAATAAACCAAGCACGATCACGCAGAGTGAAACAACTGCAAAAGTATCTTAACAAAGGGAGAAGTGCCCAGTGGAAAAACTCGTTATTGTTGCAATCGGCGGCAACTCATTGGTTAAGGATAATGGTCGAAACACGATTCAAGACCAGTATGAAGCCGTATGTGAAACCGCAGCAAATATAGCAGATATGGTGCAAGAAGGGTACAACGTAGTCGTTACTCATGGCAACGGACCGCAGGTTGGATTTGCTTTGCAACGATGCGAAATCGCCAATGAAGTGTCCGGGATGCCTACGATCCCGCTGGTCAATTGCGTGGCGGATACACAGGGCGGAATCGGCTACCAAATCCAGCAGGCACTCACCAACGAATTCGCCAAAAGAGGAATCAACAAAAAGGTTGCGAGCGTCATCACACAGGTAGAGGTCAGCAAGGATGATCCGAACTTCCAAAATCCAACGAAGCCAGTCGGCTCCTTCTTCACGCTGGAGCAGGCGGAAGAGATGCGCAAAGAGCATCCGGACTGGGTATTTATCGAGGATTCCGGTCGCGGCTACAGAAGAGTGGTTCCTTCTCCAAAGCCAATCGACATCGTGGAAAAAGACGCAATTAAATCGTTGATCGAAGCGGGATATGTGGTAGTCGCTGTTGGCGGAGGCGGTATTCCGGTTGTGAAATCGGGCGAAAATACGTACGATGGGATTGATGCTGTCATCGACAAGGATTTTGCCACCAGCTTGCTGGCAGAGCAAATCGATGCACAGACACTGATCATTACGACAGGTGTTCCGCAGGTATGCATTAACTTCGGCAAGCCGGATCAAAAGGCGCTGGAGCGCATCACGGTAGAGGAAACGAAGCAATACGTTCGTGAAGAGCATTTCGCAAAAGGCAGCATGCTGCCAAAAATTGAGGCAAGCCTGAGCTTTTTGGAGAAAAACGGGTCAAGCGTGATCATTACGAACCCGGAGAGCTTAAAGGATGCGATTACGAACAAAGCAGGGACACACATCGTAAAATAAAGGCCTCTTGAGGGAGGAAGCAAGTCTATGGATTACATGAAGCTGGCAGTGGAAAAAACGCTGGAAGGCATGAACAACAAGCTCGGCGGACCTTTTGGAGCGGCTGTCGTGAAAGGGAACGAAATCATCGCCGTATGCAGCAACCGCATGATGGCAGATATGGACCCGTCCCAGCACGCAGAGATGGTAGCCATTCGCGAAGCGTGCAAGACGCTGGGCACGATGGACCTGACAGGCTGCGAAATTTATGCGACATGCGAGCCTTGCCCGATGTGCGTGGGGGCTATCATTTGGTCCGGGATCAAGGTTGTTCATTACTGCTCAACTGCGGAGGATGCGCATGAGAACGGTTTTTCGGATAAGCATCTTCGCGACTATTTTTCCGGTAAGGATAAGAGCGTTTTGAACATGATCAAGGTGGAGAAGCGTGAGGATTGCGATCAGTTGTTTACGTACTATCACAAGCTGAACCAAGCATAGAAAGTAACTGAATAGCAGATAAGAAACACGGATGTAAGGGCCTTAAAAGGGCCTCAGACTGTAGAGAAACCCCCATCCTAAATTTCGCGGATTGGCAGAAAGAATTTGACCTTCTAGAATCGCTCCTAACTCGTTTTACGAGGGTGAGGAGGCATATTTGTACCCTCTAAAATCAAGCTAAAAGTATCCTTTTTTCGGAAGGGGACTTTCTCTACACTCTGAACCTCTATCTATTTTGGATAGGGGTTTTTTTGCGTGTTCAAGAACATGACGAATTGGTAAAGATTCCAATGATAGTAATTTGCAAATAATTTGTATTAATGGTAATATTTTACTTATGTAAACCATTAAAATTAGGAGGTTACTTAGGTATGAAATTCTTGAAATCTGTTGTAGCAACCCTGATTTTATGCACTACACTTTCTACAGTAGCGTATGATGCTTCTGCAAGTACGATTAATCAAACTGGAACTTCGAGTGGGCAAAATGAATTTGCAGCACAAGCTCTTGTGGCCTTTCAATTCGAGGATGTAAACCGAGAGTTTGATACTAACAAATGGTTTAAAGTACCATCAAAGAAAGAACTAAAACTTACTGTTGTTCAATGGTCAGAAGCTAGTGATTGGATAAATAAGCCAGTTTTAAATTATGTACTTGTAGATGCTAATAATGAAACAGTAGGGTCGCAAGAAGTTGAGGGGACTTACAAAAACCAGAACCATACTGTATCATTTGGTACTGTAAAGGAAGGCTACTACAAATTTGTACTAAGAAATCCTGATTCATCAGTTCCAGTTTCAGGCAATGCATATGCTGAGTAAAAGTCTAATTACTGTGAAAATGGCTTCCATTAGCTCGGTAGGGCCATAACAGGTACGCAATTCATTAGAACGTCAACCGTGTTAGACTACAAAGTGGCCTCTGAAAAGGGGCTATATTTATTTTGCTAGGTGAAAAGCTAAATTTTGGGCTTCTGTAGATGTACTTTCGGGGTACCGTAGTCAACTAAACTGTGGGACACACAGGGATAGCTTGGTGATTTTCACTCCGTTAGGAGTGACTACCAGTATTAATAACGGTATTTCTTGCATCTACTACATCAGCCTTGATTGCATCGTACTTTTCTTTCTTTTCCTCTGTCGTCATATTCCCATTTAGCAATAAATCGAGTGCCTGGTCACTATTTGCCTCATATGTGAAAACCGCACCTTTTACTATACGAGAAAAGTCCTTCGTAGAAGTCTCCTGTTGTTGAACAGGAGAATTAGTTTTGTCTTGTTGGACTGAAACTAGTTGAGAATTATTGGTCACCTGTTGCTCCTCTTCAGGTTGAAGCCTGAGCCCCCAAAAAATAACTCCGATGCCCAATATTATGGCGGTTATACTTACTTTTTTCAATTTTAAACCTCCCGCGATAACGATCAAATGGATATGATACTTGTATTCCCTTACTTTACGACGTACTAATGTAACCGCTTAGTAAGTGGCTCTAAACTATTACTATAGCAGAAAAAACTGGAAATAGGCATGTCAAGTGGAATCGCGTTTGTTAATGCCTAACAATTTTAGTCTTGGTAGGATCAAATTGAACAAACGAAAGAATAAGGGGATTGGGCCTAGTGAAGATTACAGTGGAGATGAGTAAAGGTGTTCTGTGAAAATATAGTTTTCTTAGTTTTCTTAGTTCTTAAGTCTAAAAGCTAAAGACTACATGCTGAATACGTATGAGCTTTATTTCGTAGCTGGATATTCATTTTTTGTTGAGTGAGTGGACTTACTGTGGTTAAATAACCATGAGCCAGTTTTACCCCTGTCTATAACGTGAAGACCGCTTAGGTACTTCTGAATATAGTTTGCGGAAAACTGGTTCCTCATTGTCTATTTGCAGGAACTTAAGCTGAATATGTTGAAATGATATTTGTGCAGTGACCTCTAGGGAAGCCAACTGTTATGGGCATGAAGCCAGCTTATTCCTTGGACTTCTATTATAGAATTGGGGCACTCCAGCTTTAACGGCACTGCACAATATCTTCGTATTGAGAACTTGCCAAGGTGCAAGTTTTTTTATTTTTCAAAATTAAAGAACCTTATAGAAGGAAAATTTATCCAACATATCGAAAGAACCTTATAGAAGACTATTGCAGTAACCTCTTGAAATATTTGGGGCATTAATGACCTCTTTGTACAATGTGGGGACGCTGCACTATCGTTAATCCTGACATGCTACATTGGGCCCTTTGGAGCTCTAAAGAAAACTTGGATTGATAGTGCTTTTACTGCTACCTATGGAGGATTTATGGATAACCAATTAATTGCTGAGGAGAAACATTCAAGACAGAGATTTGAATCAAACAAATGGTACGAATTTTATGTAGGCTTAGATATTGGTGCTGACTTTCATGTTGCGGCTTGCATTCCTTTTGGGAAGTTTCGTAACGAAAAGGAATGGAAGCGACAAAAAACAATGAAGTTCCATTCAGATAGTAAAGGGATTATTGATTTTCTTAGTGAACTAAGAAAAATCCGGGAAACATTTGGATTAACTCCTTCGGACTTTTTTATTTTACTTGAGCCTACAGGCGGTCATTATTCTTACTTGGTTATGAAGGTCCTTCTAGATGAAGGTTATCACTTGTTTCAAGTTGAGAATAAATCCGTTAAGGATTTCCGTGAACGCCAACTGGGCCTTAATGAAAAATCAGACGAAATCGATGCTAGAATTATGGCCTATATGGGTTGGCATAAAACGCTACATCCAGATATGAAAGGTGTACGGCTCGTAAAACCTGCTACCCCTACTCAGATTCTTTTTCGAACTCTTACAAGGGATAGATGGCTCCTTTCAACACAGCTGACGAAGCGAAAAAATCAGGTACAGCAACTCTTTTCTGTTACAAATCCGGAACTGAAAAGAGCTTTTAAGAGGCCCGGCTCTACAACTGTAATGAAATTTGTACTACAATACCCAACTGCCAAGGAAATGTCTCAGGTTACCCAAGAGGAGCTAAGGAAAGCTCTAATTGCAGTGGGAGCCAAGACAATAGCTACAAAGGCCTCAGTGACGCTCTCTGAGTATTTACCACATACGTTAGCAGTTGAAGTTCCACATTTAATTGAGAGACAAACATGGCTTATTCAAGAAGCATTACGCATTGAGGAAGCCATTGATAGTATAGATCGTCAGATCTCAGTCTTATTACACGGTGATGAAAGCAAAGGTATCGAACCTCACCCTTACACAACAATTTTAAAATCATTCCCAATTATGAGTGATGTAATGGCATGTACCCTAATTGGTGCAATAGGTGATGTAGACAGATTTTCGAACTACTTGGAATTCAAAAAGTACCTTGGAGTAGCTGCTGAAAACAAAACGTCAGGAACTTCTGTTGCTAAAACAAGGCAGACGTATGAAGGAGTACGAGATACCAGACGCATACTGTTCTTAATGGTCTTAGTTTTAATTTCGCCGAATACTAAGCCAAATTTATTTAAACAGTATTACGATCGACTTGTAAATGGTAGAGGAATGAGCAAGCGTAAAGCAATTGGACATGTATGTGGGAAGATAGCTCAAGTTATGTATTCTTGTTTAAAAAACAACTCCTCGTACGATCCATTTGTTCATGCTAAACAGTTAGGGGTTTCCTGGGAGCATAACATGGTTAACGTAATTAAATTGCCCGATAATGTTGATGAATTTGAAAACAATGCAGATGAAATGGCTGAGAAAATAGAAATTTAAAGCCAAACGTTATTTTGATATTCAGTATTAAAAAAGAGAAATGTAAACATTTAAACTGTAATTAGGGGTGGTCAAATGGAGTCAATATTGACAGAGGAATTGATATTGGAAGACTTAATTAGAGCTTCACATCATTTTTTCGGATTGGAAGTAATTGAATCCAGTCCAATAAAACGTGGTTGGTTAAACCTGAAATGGAGAGTCACGACTAAATCAGGGCAATTCTTACTTAAACAATACAATAAAGAACGATTTAAGCTGTATAATCCTGAGGATCTAAAGTTTGCATTCTCTCAACAGGTTAGATTAAATAACCAAGGCCTTGAATGTCCTAATCTTTTATCACACGATGAAAGTATACTGCTTGAATCAGATGAAGGAGAACTCTTTATTGTCATGGAATATTGCCAGGGCAAACTAATCTCGCCAGGTAAAGCTAATGCACATCAAGTATACAATCTAGGTCGGGCAACAGGAAAAATGCATCGATTGTTAAACGACGGGACACTTGGTTCTAAAGATACTCCCCAGTTTGTTCCTCCAAGCCGTGAAGAGCGTTTAGCACATTGGAAATCAGTTTTGAAAAAGGCGAAGGAAGCTGGGAAGATCGAATTGCTTGATGATATAGAGACACAACTTAAAGCAACTGAAGAAATAAATATTGAAAACCTCGAAATACTTTCTACTGGGTGGGCACATCGTGACCTTTGGGTCGATAATATTTTATTTGATAATAATCGATTAACTGCAATACTAGATTTTGATCGACTGAAATATGATTATCCTCAACTTGATGTTGCACGGGCAGTTATGTCATGTGCCTTAGATGATTATTTTGACGTTTCCCTGGCTTCAGCGTTTATTGAGGGATACAGTGAGGAACGCACCGTGATGGATGGTTACTTAACAAATTCATTGCAGTTGTTGTGGTATATGGAAAGCCCATGGTGGATTAATTCTAACATGGACCAGCATAGTGTACCTCCGGCTCGTTTTGCAAAGGAAATGATTTGGCTAGCTAACAATCATAAAAATATGTCCACACTTTTAGGGAATATCTAGCTAAAGAAAGTGATCATGAAAAACGAACCCACTTTTTGCCGTTTTTAGCAGATTAGCCGGGTAAATGGTTCAATAAACACAACAGTTAGCATTAATAATCTGTTGTGTTTATTTATTATCAAATACCCTACAAGTCTTTAATTAGTCAATAATGACCGCATATTATTAAGTTTTTGGATTTATTCAACGTGGAAATTAGTTGTCCGTAACCCCTAAAGCACTACACTACATAATAGACTAGAAAATAAAGTCTTAGACTGAAAAATAATGTAATAAACTGATTAAGACTGATTAGCTAACTATACTGATCAAGGTAGTCATCTGGGGGGCTGCTCTGGTTGTCATTCCGGATCGATGCGCCGCCGGCGCGCGGAGCTCGACGGGACCCTCTGCAACCATGATCTTGGAGATCTCCGCCAAGTGAGTGCAAAAAAGCCCAGTGAAACTTGGCGCACGCGGTATATAAGAACATTTCTTATAGAAATGTTTAACTTGCTCACCACCCTATGTACCCAGTGTCATACAATACACCAGAAATTGCATAATGTTTTGACAGACAGAGATGGGGGGTTGCCACTCACTGGCTGGCTGCGTTACTGTATACAAAAAGCCGATTGCATAAGCAATCGGCTGAGAGAAACTTTGCGCGTGTCGTGAAGACTAAAAACTCATAGGTGGTGGATTGTACCATGACACAAGTGATTGTAGTTCTGATTATATTTACTTTTGTTGCCCTGATTGCCCGAATTGTTTTCCGATCAATCAAGGAGAAAAGACTTCCAAAGCCGCCTAACTATACCCCTTACGATGATGTAATGTCTGGAAAAGTACGCTCAGATGAAACCCGTGAAACAAATAAGGAAAACTAGACGGGTTTCCACTTTCATTTATTCAATCGATTTTAGATCGATTGAAGATGACTTTGTTAATGTTTTTACAAATTCTTCCCAAGTTTCGTTTCTCTTAGCCTGATCCTCAATACCTTCTAAAACCTCACTACGGAGCTTACTGATCGTGTTTTGCTTCATGTATCCTTTAACGACATAGTCAGTCCAATACTCCTCTTCAGAGATTCCCAGACCTTGAATCAGACCATCAATTGCCTTTTGGATTTCTTCGGCATTTGAGCTTTTGTCTAATTCCTCTCGTTGCTTTTTAGCAAATTCCCTAGCTTCATCCTCTGAGACAGTCAAATTTCGTTTCTCTGCTTCCTGTAATAAAATGGTATCCTCTACAACCTGCTTAATGGCTTCTTTTCTGGCAGCTTGACTATCTTTGTTCTCGATGTGCTCATAAAACATCTGTAAAGCATGAACCTCTTTAGCGTTAATGACTTCATCATTTGCTAAACCGGGTGACTTTTGAACTTCTTTATCATAGGCCGAGTTGCTTTGCCCAAATTTGTAAAAGGAATTGTCTTCACTGGCGAAGCCTACTATTGCACTAGACAAAATTGCAATGGTCATTAACCCCAAGCCGACTAACTTCTTCATAGTCTAAGCCTCCTTTGTATTAATCCAGTCTTTCCTTGGCCTTTAGAGTCAGTGAATTTGGGTAGCAATTTTTCAGCAAGAACGTGGCTGTATGTTCAACCTTTTTATTATCATATGACAGATTCAAATACTTGGTTGAATCATTTCTAAGAGCTTTATACGTAACTCCGCTAGGAATCATGATATCATCATCATCGCGATCCCAATCGCGATTGGATACTTCTCCACGTTCCTTACCGTCACCATAGTACACGGTCGTGTTGAAGGTCTTAAATTCTCCAAAAGGGAGATCCTCGCCATCTTCCATGTGCATATAGATCTTTCGGTTATCGAATCTCAATTTTGATCCAGTGTCCTCGTAATCTTCTGAATATCGAATATAAGTCTCCGTATGGTATGGGTACTGGCCAGAGTATAAAACAGACTGACGGTTTGTATCTGTGTCCTTTAGTGTGTCTGCCAAAACAACTGTCGCTCCAGACATTCCAATTAATGAGCAGATACTCAATCCCAAGATTGATTTCTTTAGCATTAAAAGAATCCTCCTATCTTTTTCATAGTTTTACAAAATCCAGTCTCCATCACTTCTCGTAAAGGAAGTTGACAAAAGCCTCCATTCTTTTCGAAATTTTAAAACATCAGTAACCATAGCAGTTCTGATTAAACCTAGTTATAACAACATTTCAAATAACTTATTTCCTTTTTTTGAAAAATATCTCAATCAAGAAAAAAGATAAATAATCAAGACCACTAAATCAGCATGCTATCATATCCATAAAAGGGAAATAAAGGGATTTTATCGTTTTGTAGTAGAAACAAAATCATTTGGAAGTGAGTTAAAAAAACATAGAGAACGAGCTGATTTAACGTTAGCGGAGTTATCACGAATGACGGATATGTACGTAACGATATTAGCGGACCACAATAAAAAACGGTGAGGCTAGCGTACCTCACCGGACCAACAAGTATAGATAGGCCGCACACTTTAATAACCAGGGTCTGGAACTCTTTGGGGAGAGTTAGACTTTTCCTTGCTAATTCCATAAGGAACATCAATTGCTAGAAGAGAACCAAGCGTCATTGATAATGCTACAAGCAGGAAAGATGCCTTCTTTTTCATGTAATCACCATACCTCTCATTTTTTTCTAATAATTACATTGTATAGGCTGTCAAGCTCCTGTAACACCTCTAAATTCAACATTTTTCCGTGAACTACATGAGAACGAATAATTAGTGATGAATTTTCGATAATCTCGCTATAAGCACCGATTTCACCGTAATATTGAATACTCTTCTGTAAACACTCTATTCCCGCATCAAACATGCCTTGCTCGATCAAGAATTTCCCTTTTAAGCTGTAGTAAAGTCCTACTTGATCGAACATATATGGTGTTTCGATCTTAGCGGGTAAAATAGCGACCTCTTGATGAAAAATATTTCGTGCCGCGTTAGCATCCTCCATTTTAAGAAAAATGTTCAGTAAGTCGTTTGCAATGGGGATTCGTGCATTTGTTTTTGATCGTTCCAAGCACTTCTCTAATAATGGAATTGCCTTTCTATAGTCTTCGGTTTTGGAATAAATAATGGCCCGTAGATACTCGGCATTTTCTTGTACATATGTATAATTGAATTTTTCATATTCCTTTAGATAGACGCTAGCAAGTATGAAATCTTCTAAAAATAAATAGGAATTGCAAGTTGCCAAAGTTGCTGACGCTTGTAACTCACTCACTTCCTGGTTTTTGGACAATCCCTTTCGACAAAATTCAATACATTCACTGTAAAGTTTCAAACTAAACGCTTGTAATCCCAGCCGGTAGAGAGCAATTACCTGATCATTTTCATGGAGGTAAAGCAAGTAGTGCAATAGCTCTTTTCCTTCGTTGTAGGACTGTTCCCGTCGAGCTAAGTCTTTACGCTTAATCAAATATTTTTGGAAAAGCGCGCGGGCAAGATAAACAGGAGTTCCATGCTCACGAGCGTATTTCAAAATTGCATCGTAAAGCAACACTTGAATTTTTACATCTTTCACTAGACCCGCATATTGGTAAAGGCCGTCTAACGTCTGAAATGTATCCATTCTGGTACACTCTAATATTTTTTCGGATATTTTCTGAATTAATCTATGATGCTTATGAGTGATAGCCTTATCCAGCAAGAAGTTCAGCATTTCAGGGTTTCTTACATAGTTAATACAACCGCCTATTATTTGGTCGAAGGGTATCCCCAGAACCTCAGCTAGTGTAAGGAGATGGCGTGGATTTGGCCTCTGAACGCAGTTATTTTCGATCTTACTGATGGTAGCATGAGAGAGATTAGTCTTCTCCGATAATTCGGTTAAAGTCAAATTTGCACGACCCCTGTATTCCTTTACAAGATCACCAATCAACCGGAACACCTTCCTGTTTTTATCCATTTATGGTGAATTATAACTTAATTTTACATTTTTACACTAAATTTTATAAAAAGGAAAAATTTTTTCGAGAAATATCGATATATAAAAATGCGAAAAATGAGTTTATTTGGAATGAATCACTACAAAGTAGAGTTTTAGAGTGTAGAGAAAGTCCCCACCCTCGTAAAACGCGTTAGGAGCGATTCGAGAAGGTACGCGAAATTTAGGATGGGGGTTTCTCGACAGCCTGAGAGCCTTATAAGGGCCCTTTTTCTCTTTGTTATTTTCCCTGTATCTTACGCCATGATTTCTTCTCTATAAAGGTGCGTAGGCTTGTCTCGCGTAAGTTGAGGTGACAATTTTTTCCTAACATCGTCTTATTGTGTGAGCTTCAACGTCAAGAGAAAATGGAGGATACACGTATGACCTCTCAAAGGCGTTATCCTGTACTGGCAAGGAGCGCACTCCTAACAGCCACACTGCTACTGTCACCAGCCACGGGCACAGTCACGGCAAATCAGACAGGCAACCAACAAGCTGTAGTTCACCTTCAGGAAAATCAGCTTAGCGAAAAGGCAAAACGAACGGAGCAAAAGCTGCAAATGCTCTTCCCAGCGCTCGATGACACATCAAGATATGTTACCTTAGTCACGAAAGACCAGCCTGTGTACGAGATCCGTTATGAAAAAAATAATGAATTCTTTGCCATAGCCAATATCCATGCAGAAACAGGGAAACTGCTTACGTTTTATTGGGATGACAAGGATCTTGAAAATCCTGATGACAAGCTGGCCTATAAGAGCGCCGATACCTTCATGGAGGGGTGGATCGGTGAAATGCGTAGCCTGTACAAGGTAACGCGGGCTCCTGCAGGGGATGTCATCTATAGCCGCTATGTAAATGGCATCGAGGTAGTTGGCGATGAGTTTCGGTTGTCAGTAAACAGTGCGGGAGAGGTAACCAACGTTTCGGCAGGAGAAAACGCGCTGACAAGCATCGATCCAGCTGATTTCCTCCCCCCAGCCCAAGCGATGAAGAAAGATCAGCTCAGTCGCTTTATCCCACCTCAACTGCAACTCATGTACATCCTTGATGAAAATAAAACCGATCTCGTCTACAACACTGTAGGCTCCCATTATTTGGACGCAGTAACCGGAGCTGAGTTGATCCCTAATCAGCAATACATAACCTGGAGGTGGAAACCAATCTCCCTCACACCTGGTGGAAAGGTAGTAAAGGTGAAGAATGAGCAGGAGGCAACCCGGATTTATGAAAGCGAGTTTGGTATCAGGTTGAAGGGAAGTACCTTCAACGGCGTCAGAGACGAGAAGGAAAGAGTCTATGTTTCCCCTGATGAAAATGAGGTTTTGTTTACGAAGGATGGCGTTGTCATCGGTTTTATAAGCAATTCGAACGCCGAACCCCAAAAAGGGAAGCCAACATTGTCGGAAAAGCAGGCTCTTGAGAAAGCTGTTCAGTTCCTGCAACCATATCTCAAACAAGAAGAAAAGGAGTTCTACTACATGGTGAATCCTGATACGCAGAATCCACATGAGTATGTAGTAGAGTTTGTGCCATCTGTTCAGGGACTTCCGCTGATATACGGACGAAGCATTGGTATTGGTGTGAATGGAGTCACGGGGAAAATCACCGACTACTATCAAAAGCTCGACCAAAAGCCCGCCAAGCTCCCGGATAAGAGGAAGGCTGTCTCGATAGATGCAGCAGCCAAGGCCTTGTTAGAGAAACCCACTGAACTGCTATATATCTACCCATTTCTTAATGGAAAGAGATTGGCCAAACCGGTTCTGGCCTATTCCATTGATGGTAACAATATCAATGCCCTGACAGGTAAGGTCGAAGAGTAGGACTCACGGATGTTGTCATGCAGAAACTGGTATGTTAAAATCGTTCTGACAATTAACGATAGGAGTTGAAGAGGATAATGTAATCATTCTTGCCACTTTTTTAAAGAATAAAGCAGCATTTGTCTTATTCTTTATTGGCAAGATCGTTACCTTATTCTTTTCACTCAGAAAATATATCCTGTTTATACCCTGCAACGGGTTGGATGTGCCGTATTTTTTGAGCTGCAAGAAAGGTAACTTTCTTGTAGCTCTTTTTTTATTCTGACAGAGATAAGCCATTTCTAGGAGGATGAAAGCGATGGAGATTGAGGTTGTAGATGATTATGTGAACCGGTTCTTACTGTGTGAAGCGGTTCACAAAAAAACTAATCGGTTGCCGGAGATTTACCAATTTATCGACAGATGCACGTAGTCATCTGTCTGCAAACGTATGCGCTTTTTCTATATAGATGAATAACGTGTTATAGCGCCAATTGACGGTTGCTTTATATGGTTTCTCCGGCAGTAAGGAGAAGACATGAAACTAACCTCTAAATATGAAACGATTCGGCGAATATTGTCTGAATGCAAGCAGCCCGAGTATCGGTATGCTCAGATTATGGACGCCATTTTCAGGCAAAACATCGGCGAATACGAACGGATGACCATACTACCCAAATTTTTGCGCGACGAGTTGAACCGGGTACTTGGACCGAACGTTTGCAATATCGCTCCGGTAAAGGAACTCACGTCGAAACAGGTTAGCAAGGTGCTGTTTGCGATTCCCGGCGACGAACAGGTCGAGGCCGTACGACTTACTTATGAGCGGGGGTGGAAATCGTATTGTATTTCCACACAGTGCGGTTGCGGATTCAGGTGCAAGTTTTGTGCAACCGGTACCATTGGTCTGAAACGAAATTTGACCGCAGATGAGATTACCGACCAATTGCTGTATTTTCGCTTGAACGGCCACTCTTTGGACAGCATCTCATTTATGGGCATGGGGGAGGCGCTAGCAAACCCGCATATTTTTGATGCGATGGCGATATTGACCGATCCTTCTCTCTTCGGTTTAGGACATCGACGAATTACGATTTCCACGATCGGCCTGTTGCCGGGGATTGACAAGCTGACGCGGGAGTTTCCCCAGGTCAATCTAACCTTCTCGCTGCATTCGCCGTTTGACGATCAGCGAAGCGAGCTGATGCCGATCAACGACCGATTCCCAGTCCGCGACGTACTGATGGCATTGGATCGTCACATCCGGGAAACAGGGAGAAAGGTATATATTGCGTATATTCTTCTTCGTGGAGTAAACGACTCGACGGCGCATGCGGAAGCAGTTGCCGAGTTGCTACGGGGAAGGGGATCTTGGGAACATCTCTACCACGTTAACCTGATTCCATTCAATTCGACCGAAGTTACGCCAGACAGCTATCGGCAATCTGATCCTTCTGGGATTAAAGCATTTGTTCGTGTCCTGAAGTCAAAGGGGATAAGCGTCACGGTCCGAACTCAATTCGGTTCGGACATTAACGCGGCATGCGGCCAGCTATACCGGTCTGAATAATCAGGTGATAGGGCTATTTATGCGTCGCTCTAAATGAGAGATAGTGGTATATTGGATCATAATGAAAACGATAACGACAAAGGAGAGTAGAGAACAATGAAAACAATCGGATTAATTGGCGGCATGAGTTGGGAGTCCTCCTTGGTCTACTATCGTTTGATCAATGAAACCGTCAAGGAGCGGCTGGGCGGTTTGCATTCGGCAAAAAGCATTATGTATTCTGTTGATTTTGCCGAGATCGAAGAAATGCAACGAGAAGGACGATGGGAAGAAGCCGGCGAGCGGATGGCGCTTGCGGCGAAAAGTCTGGAAGCGGCAGGAGCCGACCTGATTGTTCTCTGCACAAATACGATGCACAAGTTGGCGTATGCCATCGAAGAAGCGACGAGCCTGCCTTTTCTTCATATCGCGGATGCGACAGCGCAAGCGATCGCGAGCCACGGACATAAACGAGTGGCACTGCTTGCGACGCGGTTTACGATGGAGCAGGATTTCTATACAGGGCGTCTGCGTGATGTTCATGGATTAGAGGTATTGCTGCCGGATGAACAAGAACGAAAACTCGTCCATGAGATTATTTACAATGAGCTGTGTGTCGGGATCATTCGCGAAGAATCCAAACGTACCTACCAGGCAATTATTGAGCGATTGGTCAAGGAAGGCGCTGAGGCAGTCATCCTCGGTTGCACGGAAATCGGCCTAATGATCACAGCGCAGGATTGCACGGTCCCGGTATTTGATACGACTGCGATTCATACAGAGGCGGCTGTAGAGGCTGCTTTGCAGTAGTTGATACGCTAAAAACAAAAGACTGAGTTCATCCCATTTGCTATTGGAATGGATGACTCAGTCTTTTGTTTTGTGCAAACGTACATGTTTATAAAACCAATAAAACACAACTAAACGCACATAAAAACAATCAATTTACGTTGCGTTCATATTCGCTTAATATTTCCCCCGTAAGATTGGTGTCGTAGGAACCAAGAAATGAACATTCCGCAAAGAGGAGAGGTTCTCATGAAGAAGTGGCATTATCCTTTACTTGCATCCGTTCTATCAATTGCGTTTTTAGCAGGATGTGGACAAGCACCAGGGTCACAACCAAACACACAAACTTCCACAAAGGAAAGTACAAACGCCTCCGGAGAGATTACCGTTTATACAGCGTTGGAGGATGACCAGATCAAAACGTATTTGGAATCCTTCAAAGCGAAATATCCAGATGTAAAGGTCAATATCGTCCGCGATTCCACAGGGATCATCACAGCAAAGCTGCTGGCGGAAAAAGACAATCCACAAGCAGACGTCGTATGGGGAACGGCAGCAACAAGCCTGCTTGTACTCGAACAGCAAGGCATGCTCGAAGGCTATTCACCGAAAGGAATCGAGAAGGTATCCCCGGAGTTCAAGGATTCCAAGGAACCTGCAAGCTGGGTAGGAATCGATGCGTGGGAGACTGCAATCGCGGTCAATACCAAGGAGCTGGAAAAACGCAATTTGCCCATCCCGCGCTCATACGAAGACCTGATCAAACCGGAGTACAAAGGGCTGATCGTGATGCCGAATCCAGCGTCTTCTGGAACCGGGCTTCTCACCGTCAACGGAATCATGCAATTAAAAGGGGAGAAAGAAGGCTGGGCGTACCTCGACAAGCTGCATGAAAACATGGCGATCTACACGCATTCCGGCTCGAAGCCAGCGAAAATGGCCGCATCTGGCGAATATCCAATCGGCATTTCCTTTGGCTACCGTTCGATTACTGAGAAGAAAAAAGGCGCGCCCGTGGAAGTCGTCTTTCCAACAGAAGGCTCGGGTTGGGATGTAGAGGCGAATGCCTTGATCAAAAAGAGTCAGATCAAGCCAGAATCCAAGCTGTTCTTGGACTGGGCTATCTCGGATGAAGTCATGAAAGCCTACAACCAGAACTTCGCCATCGTCAGTGTCAAGCAAGAAGGCGCGACGCTCCCGGAAGGCTACGCAGTAGATCCGATCAAGCAATTAATCAAGCTCGACCTGAATCAAGCCGCACAAAATCGTGACAACGTCTTGGCGGAGTGGGAAAAACGATACGCGACCAAGAGTGAACCCAAGTAAGCAGTGAGGAGAACAGCATGACACAATCCTATCTATCCATTCAAGGGGTCAGTAAACGCTTTGGTTTGTTTGCCGCATTGGAGCACATTTCCATCGAAATTGACAAGAATGAATTTGTTTGTCTGCTCGGTCCCAGTGGCTGCGGTAAAACGACATTACTGAGAATGCTGGCTGGATTGGAACAGCCGACAACAGGCAAGATGATCTTGGGAGGCAGGGAGATTACTTCTCTGCCTCCTGCAAAAAGAAACATTGCGATGATGTTCCAATCTTACGCCTTGTTTCCCAATTTGACGGCTGCCGAAAACATTGCCTTTGGCCTGCAAGAAAAGAAGCTAGGGAAAAAAGAGATCGCAGCCAAAGTAGAAGAGGCGCTAGACATGGTTGATTTGTCTCATGCCGCCGCCAAATATCCCAGCCAGCTCTCAGGCGGTCAACAGCAGCGAATTGCCTTGGCGCGAGCGATTGCACTATCGCCGGATATCTTGCTTTTAGATGAACCATTATCAGCATTGGACGCAAAGGTAAGACAAAAGCTGCGCCGGGAGATTCGGCGTTTGCATGAGCAGTACGGCATGACTACCGTGATGGTCACCCATGACCAGGATGAGGCATTAACCATGGCTGACAAGATCGTCGTCATGGATCACGGCGAGGTCGTTCAGGTAGGTACACCCGAGGAGATCTATAACAGACCAGCGACTCCGTTTGTTGCTGATTTTATCGGAGCGATCAACTTTTTTGAGTACAGTCGCTTTGAGAATGCGAAATCTGATCCGAATCGCTTACTTGCGATCAGACCGGAGCATGTGCGGCTTTTGCAGCAAGAATCCGAATGCACCTTGCCTGCGACTATTTCCGAAATAGAATTTCGCGGTGCTTTTTATCGAATCTTTCTGGAGTGGCAAGAGGAAGGTCAGATAAAAAAAGAGCTTCTGACAATCGATTTAATAGCGGCCGAGGCACAAAGGCTTGGAATTGCCCGAGGCAAAAAGGTGTGGCTGGAGTTTCCGCTGGAGAATTTGCTGTCATTTGAGCATGCGCCAACCATAGAGGGACAGGAGTGAGCAGCATGAAGGAAATGACATCGATCTTCGATGGAAAAGCCATACAAAAGTGGCTCATCGGCCTTGTCGTTCTTGGATTGTCAGCGAGTGTTCTGTTGCCACTTGGCCAGCTGTTTTCCAAAGCATTCTATAACAAGAACGGTCAGTTCATCGGCCTGGACAATTTCGTTACGTACTTTTCCACCCCAGCACTGGCAGGGTCGCTGAACAACACTTTATATATTTCTGCTATGACCACGCTTATTGCAGTCACACTCGCTTTTCTATTCGCATATGCCTTGACGCGCAGCGGGATTCGCGGAAAACGAGTCTTTCGGGCTATCGCGCTGCTACCGCTGTTTGCACCCACGATGATGCACGGAATCGCCCTGACTTACCTTTTTGGGAATCAAGGGCTGGTGACGACAGGAATCTTCGGGTTGCTCCCGTTCCAATGGGACATCGATCTGTACGGCCCTGTTGGGATAATTTTGGCGGAGATCGTCTATGTTTTTCCGCAAGCGTATTTGATTCTCGCTGTTTCCCTTGCTTTTGCCGACTATCAATTGTACGAAGCGGCGGATACGCTCGGGGCGAACCATTTGCGCAAGTTTTTTGTAGTGACGATTCCCAGTGTGAAATACGGTATCGTCAGCGCCTGCTTTGTCTGTTTTACTCTCTCGTTTACTGACTTCGGAGCACCAAAGGTTGTCGGCGGACAGTTTTCTGTACTGGCGACAGACGTCTACAAGCAGGTCATCGGTCAGCAAAATATGACGATGGGAGCAACGGTTGGGCTGCTATTGATCATTCCAGCTCTCGTGGCGTTTGTCGTGGACCGGATTGTTGAGCGGAAGCAACATGCGGCTGTTACAGCCAAGTCCAAACCGTATCGAATCAAGGAAAATCGTTTGCGCGACTTGTTTTACTCCGTTATTTGTGTGAGCGTCAGCGGATTTTTGCTGCTTCTCATGGCTGCAGTGGTACTGGCTTCTTTCATCAAAGTATGGCCGTATAATCTGACTTTTGGCTTGGATCATTACGACTTTTCCAATGTAGCCGGAGAAGGGATCGAGCCACTGTGGAACAGCATTCTCGTCGCCTTGCTGACGGCAGTGATCGGGACGGCGGTCACGTTTATTACGGCCTACACGATTGAAAAGTCCCAAGTGTGGAAGGGGCTTCGCCAAGCTGGATACTTCCTGTCGATTCTCCCGCTGGCATTGCCGGGGATGGTCATTGGGCTAGCGTACATTTTCTTCTTCAATAATCCATCGAATCCATTTCACGGCATGTACGGAACGATCTGGATTCTAATTTTGGCGAACGTCATTCATTTTTTCGCAGTCGGTTTTATTACAGCAACCAGCGCGTTGAAAAAGCTCGATCCCGAGTTCGAGCAGGCGGCAGAGTCCATGGGGATCTCGCAAACAAAGCTATTGTGGCGCGTCACGATTCCCGTCTGTATGCCAGCAATTGTCGAGATGGCGGTTTACTTTTTCATCAACTCGATGGTGACGATCTCGGCGGTTGTTTTTCTGTACGCAGCGGATTTCAAGTTGGCATCTGTCTCCATCGTCAACATGGATGACGCCGGGGATGTGGCTCCGGCAGCAGCGATGTCGGTATTGATCGTCTTCCTCAACATCCTCGCACGTGCTGGTGCAGAATGGATTGCATCCAAACTTCGCAAGCGGACAACAAGGTCCTACCAAGAGAAAGGTCAGGTGGCATAAAGCATGAAAGCAGTAGTATTTGATTGGGCAGGAACGATGGTAGATTACGGGTGTTTCGCTCCTTTGGCGGTCTTTTTACAGGTGTTCAAAAAACGGGGGATCGAGCTGACAGCAGCAGAAGCACGCGAGCCGATGGGGATGCTCAAGCGCGATCATATCCAGGCGCTGTGCAAAATGGAGCGGGTAGCAGCGCTGTGGCAAGAGCGTTACGGTCGACTTCCGAATGAAGCGGATGTGGACGAATTGTACGCTGACTTCGAACCGATGCTGATGGCTACGCTGCACGAGTATGCTACTCCTATACCGGGGGCAATCGAATTGGTAGGACGACTGCGTGAGCAAGGCATCAAAATCGGCTCAACTACAGGGTACACAAGGGAAATGATGAATGTTGTAGCAGCATCGGCTAAACAACAGGGCTACGAGCCGGACGTACTGATCACCCCGAGTGAAGTGCCTGCTGGACGTCCATATCCATGGATGTGCTATCAAAATGCGATCCTGCTGGACGTATATCCAATGAACGAGATGGTCAAGGTCGGTGATACGACGAGCGATATGAAAGAAGGCAGAAACGCCGGAATGTGGACCGTTGGCGTTCTGAAGGGTGGAAGCGAGCTCGGTCTGTCCTTGGAGGAAGTGACGAGCATGCCACAGGAAGAGCTGGATAAAAAACTTGCTATCGCAACAGAACGACTGATGGCGGCGGGCGCGCACTACGTAATCGAGGAGATTGGATGCTTGGATGAGGTGCTGAAAAAGATCGAGATGCGTCATGTAGGAGGAGAGAGACCATGAATCAGACAAGACCAACCGACAACCCGTACTTGTTGCTCACCCCCGGACCATTGACAACTTCCTCAACCGTCCGCGAGGCGATGCTGCGGGACTGGTGCACATGGGATCGTGATTACAATGAACTGGTACAGGCAATCCGCCAAAAGCTCGTCCGCTTGGCAACCTCGCAGGTAGAGGATTATACGAGCGTCTTGATACAAGGAAGCGGGAGCTTTTGTGTGGAAGCGGTGATAAGCAGTGCGATTCCCGCAGACGGCAAGCTGCTCGTCCTGACGAATGGTGCATACGGGGATCGGATCGTGGAAATGGCACAAATTCATGGAATTGCAACGGAGGTCATTGATTTTGGCGAAGTGACACAAGCAAATGCAGAGGTATTGGAGCAGAGACTAGCGGCGGATGCAACGATCACGCATGTGGCTGTCGTACACTCAGAAACGACTACGGGCATGCTCAATCCCATAAAAGAAATCGGTGAGGTCGCCAAGAAATACGGAAAAGTCTATATCGTAGATGCGATGAGTAGCTTCGGAGGCATTCCAATGGATGCAGCAGAGCTCTCGATAGACTTCCTGATCTCAAGCGCGAACAAATGCATCCAAGGCGTGCCTGGCTTTGGCTTTGTCATTGCGAAAACGTCTGCGCTCATTAAATGCAAAGGGTTTGCCCGTACGTTGTCCCTTGATTTGTACAGCCAGTGGAAGACGATGGAGGAGCAAAACGGAAAGTGGCGCTATACTTCTCCGACCCATGTCGTGCGAGCGTTTTATCAAGCACTGATAGAGCTTGAGGCTGAGGGCGGAGTGGAAAAACGGTACGAGCGTTACCAGCGCAATCAGCAGCTACTCGCAGAAGGCATGGATCGCATCGGTTTTCGCATCCTGTTGCCAAAAGAATCGCAATCGCCCTTCATCACGTCCTTTTATTATCCCGAAAGCGAGGCATTTACCTTCGCACAGCTGTATGAGCGGCTAAAGCAGGCAGGCTTTGTTATTTATCCGGGCAAAATCTCGCAAGCGGACACGTTTCGGATTGGCAATATCGGAGAGGTTTACCCAGGGGATATCGAGAGATTAATAACGGCAATGGAAAACAATCGTTTCTGGCTGGAGTAAATAAAGGGAGGCTATTGTGATGAAAGTGTTTTGCTTGGGTGGAGCGGGAAATATTTGTCGGGAAGCTGTGCTCGATCTCGTGATGCATTCGGATTTTGAGCAGATCACGATCGGCGATTTTAACGAACAAGAAGGTCGCAAGGTAGTCGAGTGGCTGAATGATCCACGCGTAGATTTTGTTCCGGTAAACGTACGCGATCATGCGGATACGGTCCAAAAAATGCGCGGTTACGACATCGTAATGGACGGAACCACGATCACACTGAACGGCCTGTCTACTGCTGCAATTGCGGAGGCTGGCTGCCATGGCATCAATTTGAACGGTTTTGGGGAAGAAAACGCATCAGATGCGATCTTCCGCGACCATGGGAAGACCTGCCTTCCAGGCTTTGGCATGACACCTGGATTGACCCAAATGATGGCGATGCATGCAGCGAACCAGCTCGATGAAGTCGACGAAGTCCGCGTCAGCCACGGTTCCTTTCGCCCGATTGCCTTTTCCAAATCGATCACAGAGACGACGACCTATGAGTATGATCCAGACTTGCCAGGGCGCGTCGTCTATGAAAATGGGGATTTTATTCAAGTCCCGCCATTTGCTCGCCCACGCGAAATAAAGCTTCCCGAGCCGTATGGAAAAACCATTCAGTACATCATTCCTCATGCAGAAACGAAGACGCTGGCACAAGCTTTGTCTCCAAAAGGGGTAAAGCTGATCGAAGTACGGGGAACATGGCCGAAGCAAAACATGGAGCTGGTCAAAGCCCTCTACGATTATGGCTTTTTACGGAACGATCCCATCACGGTAGGCGAAACAAAGGTGGGAATCCTTGATTGTATCTCCCAATACCTCTACAATTCTAGGGAGGGAAAAGAGACGGAATTATACGGGTACTCTCTCCATGTCGAGGTAACAGGTACCAAGGACGGTCGCAAAGTAGGACACGTCCTGTACCATACACATCCGGCATCTGACGGCTCTGTAGCTGACTGGGCTGGCCTGCGCGCCTATACCCGCAACGTAGGAATCCCGCTGGCGATTGCGACTGAGCAGATCGCAAAAGGAAACGTAAAAGCTACTGGCGTCATTACTCCAGAAGAGGCATTCGATCCGGCAGTGATTTTTCACGAGCTGGCAAAACGTCAGATTTACATCCATGGAGAGAAAATCGAAATGACGTAAAGTACGATATAGGGGGACATTCGTCGTGTCGTTGTTCGGGGAAGAGCGTAAGCAAATCATTTTGCAGTTGATCAATTCCAATGGCAAGGTGCGGACCAATGAACTGGTCGAAAAGCTGCAGGTTTCGTCTGAGTCGATCCGCAGGTATTTGGAAGAGCTGGAAGCGGAGAAAAAGCTGAAGCGCGTTTATGGCGGGGCAGTAAAGCTGACAGTGGAGCGCTCCGAGCCCTCTCATATTACCCGTGAAGTCTTGCGATCGGAAGAAAAGAAACGGATTGGACGGTTGGCAGCAGACTTGGTGCAAGACAGCGATACCATTGTCATCGATGAAGGGACAACGCCTTTGCAGATGATCAGCTTTCTCGTCACGAAAAAAGATTTGACGATCCTCACTAGCTCGATCACGGCGCTGAATCGATTAATCGAGTACCAAAACAGTGGAATGCTTGCGGCAGACATCTACTTCCTGGGTGGAAAAGTGAGCGCCAAGCATCATCGGGTAAGCGGGACCTATGCAGAGAAGATGATGAAACAATTTTATGTGGACAAGGCGTTTATCGCGGCTGACGGCATCTTGCTCCATAAAGGCTTGACCTGCTATGAGCCGGATCGAACAGAACTTGCCCGTTGTTTCATCGAAAATGCCAATGAAAGCATTGTGCTAGCGGACCACTCCAAGATCGGGGTCAGCACATTGTGCAAGATCGCAGATTTAGGAGAGGTCGACATCGTGATCAGCGATACGCCAGCACCAGCAGAATGGAATAAAGGACTCCAAGCCAAAAATGTAGCATGGATGGTAGCAGAGGAGTAGTAAGCAGGCCAGCGATTCCCCACGACAGGGAAGCTGGCCTGTTTGCTTCAGGAAGAATGGCGCAGCAAAAGTGGCAGCACATGCAGCAATCTCTCTCTGGTAAGGGCAGCGCCGCCATTCCATTTTTGCGCTTCTACAAAATAAACATACCCATTTTGAACGGCTGGCAGACTGTGCCACCTATCACTTTGCATCAATGCAGCAGCAGCCTGACGCGATTCGGGGTCTTCGGACAGCAGCATAAAGATCCGATTGCCAGCGTACAGGTGGATGTCCTTCTCTTGAATTTCGATAAAACCGTAGCCAGCTTGCATTACTTCTTGAATTTTATCCACCGGAGTAAAACCGTTTGGATGGTAGAGGGCGGAGGAAAGCCCGGAAGTACCCATTACGAACAGGCGCCAGCCATGCTCATGGATAAAGACGGATGCAGTCTCACCGGGCACAAGCTCGGAGCGGAGCTGATTCCACATGGTGGCAGCGTTCGTGTGGTATTTCCTGAGCCATTCCCGCGCCTCGTTCTTCTTCCCTAGCCAATCTCCGAGTGTATGCAACCGTTCCTCCAGCGAAGCAAATGAATTAAACGTGAGTGTTGGGGCAATCTGGTTCATCTGCTTGTATTTGTCTTCTTCTGCGTTCGCGAAAATAATCAGATCTGGCTTCAATGCCGTCAAATGGTCAAAGTCAACGGGAAACGCAATATCCTTCATGTGTCTTACTCGGTCCCGGTAGATTGTTCGTTCTACCCAGGTAAAATTTCCGCCGACGATATTTTCCACATGGAGCGCGAGCAAATCATTAAATGTCTCCCCAATATAGACGATGCGTTGTGGGAGAAGGGGGATTTCTACCTCATGCCCTGTCCAGTCCTGCACGAGCTCCATGCGTTGAGTCAGCCTGGAATATTGCCTAGGCGTGTAACCGGTCGTCTTTCGAAAGCGACGATTAAAATAATACTCATCCGTGAAGCCGACCTGCGAGGCGATGTCCCGCAGTGAATCGTTCGAGCTTTTCAAGAGCTTTTTCGCATGATGAATACGCAGCGCTGTCAAATATTCCAAAGGCTTTTTACCCGTCAACTGGCGAAAGAGCTGTGTGTACTGCCACGACGGTACATTGGCCAGATCTGCCAACTGCTTGACCGTCATGTTCTCTTGATAATTTTGCTGGATATAACGAATGCTGTTCTCGACCTCTTTGCTCTTGTTGGGGATAAGGCTAGGAGAGAGATTTTGCTCCAGCAAAAATCCGATCAGCTTCTGGAACCGCAATTGCTGCCAAAAGCTGTCCATTTCAGAAGAAGTTGAACGCCCCAAGAGCAAAGCGTCACATAAGCGCAAGAGCTGGGCAGAGGGGTGAGCGGACAGCTCGATACGACCATCAAGCAGTTCGTATGGATAAGATAGGGGCCTATTGTCTGCATCGAACTGGATGACAGTAAACGAGATTTGGTAGCATTCAATCGCGCTGTCGTATAAGGATTCGATAGCAAAAGGAGTAGACGGTGAAAGCAAAAAACACTTTCCTGCCAAAGGTGAAAACGTTTGGTCGTGAATACGGAGGCTGCCGTACCCTTTTGTGAAGAAGAGCAGGGAATGGAAGGGAGTGGCTGAAGGACTAGCCGTCCGCTCTACTTTACACAACTGAAAATGAAGGGAACCGAGCGGAGGAAGAGGTGGTATAGAGTGAAGCATCGGTTTTGCCCTCCTTTTTGTGAGAATCATTATCATTTATTTTATCATTCGTATACAAAAGAAAGAAGCCTTTCAATCATTATTGAAAAGCTTCTCTATTTCATTGCTTCGCCAGGATTTCAGGAATCTTTTGCAGGAGCCATTCTCTTGTTGTCGCATCACTGCTAGATTTTTCGATGTCGATAAAGTAGACAGATCCGTTTTTAACAGCCGGAACGTCTTTCCAGATGCGTGATTTTAGCAGATTCTGCGTTGATTTCTCAGCTTCCTCGCTCGGCGTATTCAGTATAAAGATACGATCTCCCGCTATTTCGGGCAAACGTTCCACGGAAATGAGCTCAAATCCTTTTTGTGCATGGAGTATTTCCTGAATGGGCGCGGTGGGCTTGAATCCGTTTGTATCGTAGAGCACTTGGGAAAGCCCTGTTCTAGCCATGACAAACAGCCGATCACCCGGATAATAGGTAAAGACAGAGGCGGTTTCCCCTTCTTTCATAGTGCCAGACTCCTTCAGCTTCTTCCACATCTCCTCCGATTTCCGCTTGTAATCAGCAAGCCATTTCCTAGCTGCCTCCGGTTTCCCAAGAATATCACCGAGCTGGGTCATCCGCTCTTCCAACGGCGCGAATGTATCAAAAATGACGGTAGGAGCGATTTTGGCTAGCTGTTCATATTCTTTTTCCTCCGTATTTGCGTTGATAATCAGGTCGGGCTGTAATTCCAGGACCTTTTCGAGATTAATGGGAAAACCGACATTCTCGACATCATGGAGTTGGTCCTCAAAGATTTGGTTGGAATACCCGAATCCCCCAATCGGCTTCACGCCCAGCGCGAGCATATCGCCAAATGTCTCACCGGAATAGATGATTCGTGCAGGGGAGACCGGGATGTTGCCTGCATGCCCGAGATAATCCGTATAGGGACGCGTCTGGCTTTTCTGACTTGCCTCACTGCTCGCGGAGCTCGTTGCTTGCGAAGCAGATGGACTGCATCCGATGAGCAAGCTACCAGCCAGCACGAAGATTCCTAGCGTTCCGCTTATGTTGCGCATGTGTTTCATTTCTATTTTCCTCCAGTATTCGTTTGAATCTGTTTGCTATCACTGATAATCATTATCATATACAGCTTACCAGCTCAATGGACAAACGTCAGATACCCTTCATTGATTTTGTGCAAAGGGAAGGGTTTCACACGGACGGTTGTGGAGTTTGGACAAAAAATAATGGAGAAAATGCATTGTCAGATAGAGTGGAAACAAATATGATCAGGATGCAAAAGGTGAGAATGAGTATCAATTGGATAATCATCAACAGATGCGAGAGAGGGTAGAAAGATGGTCAGAACGGTTCGGAATGCAGGATTGGCATGGATGGCATTATTATTGATCATGATGCTCGTGTTAACTGCGTGTGCAGAAAAAGCAGAGGAGCCAACATCCACTGAGCAGAAAGCAACGACTGAGAACACCGCTGTGAAAACCAAAGTGGTGAAGGACGCCTATGGCGATGTAGAAATTCCGATAAAGCCAGAGCGGGTAGCGGCGATTTATCAGGAGGACTTTTTGACAGCATTGGGTGTGACTCCGGTTGTCCAGTGGTATCACCCGGCGTGGGGCAAACAGGATTACCTCGGGCTGGACGTGCCGCTTTTTGATATTACAGGAAGTATGGAAGCGTTGCTTGCAGCCAATCCGGATATCATCATTGTGGATGGCTACGCTGATCCCAAGAAATACGAGGAATTCAGCAAGGTAGCCCCTACGTACAAGCTGCCGGATGAACTCCGTAACGACACGATTGGAAGACTCAAGAAAATCGCCGAGGTGTTAGGCGTTCCAGAAAAAGCAGACGAAGCGATCCAAAAGTACAATGAGAAAATAGCGGATACCAAGGCGAAGCTGGAAAAGGCGATTGGCAATGAAACGGTGGCCGTCATTCGTTTGAACGTGGGAAATAAGCCGAATTTGGCCCTCTTCGGAGATGGCAATGTTTACACAGGCATGCTCTACAAGGAGTTGGGACTTACGCCGTATTCCGCTGCCAAAAATCAGGAAACGCACGTGGTATTATCAGAAGAAGCCATCCCGGCTATCGATGCAGACCATATCATTGTGTTCCCGTCGAATGGCACGTGGACTTCCGAAGAAAACAAGGATGCACTCAAGATTTTGGAGAGCCCCATCTGGAAATCCGTTCCTGCAGTAAAAAAAGGTCATGTCTACCCAATGGAGCGAACGCATTGGCAATCTGGTGCCATTCTGGCCAATATGAAGAAGGCAGACGATTTGGTCAAAGCGATTGTAAAGTAATCGAGTTTAGTAGAGAAAGCGCAGCATCAGTCCTTATATTTTCCAACTTGCTATTGGGAATATCATGCTTGTGCCATGTAAATAATGATCCTGACTTTATGGGCGACCACCAACATTTTAACGACAGGTTGTTATGTCCGCTAATGCTAAGCGTATAAAACAGTTAAAGGTTGGCTCTACCCCTATATAAAGGAGATGATTTACTTGGAAGATAATAATAATAATAATAACAGCGGCTCGGGGAAACCGGATCCAAAGTCAGAGCCTTCGACAGGGTCTACGACACCTACGACACCTACGACATCAACGTCACCGGAGCCTGGAGGAGGTATAATACCGAAGCCTGGCCCTGGAGGAGGTACAATACCGCCACCGTCTCGATAATAGTCCGCAGATGATCAAAACACGCTTTTGTTCATTTGTAACTTGTTCTAAGCATAAGGAGCCTCTGGGGGCTCCTTTAATTATTTTATCCATCTTCTTCTGTTCGAAATGCCCCCACAGTTGTTCCAAATCTTTTGCTATTTTGCTAAACGAATTCATTATTTTGCGATCAATTTCTTGCCTCCTATATTGTCTTGTAACATACATTTGGGAACAGTAGAGCTTGTAGTCGGGATGTTTACTCATTATAATAGAAATGATAATCATTCTCACGAGAAAGGTGAGGGAGATGAATAACGAAGCAACCGGGGCCAAGCTATCTCCACCATCATTCTTTGCCATGACGGCCATCCAAAAAGTAAATGTGGAAAGATGGCAGGACTATCAAGAGCCGGAGGACTACACGATGATTGTAGCAACAGACGGAGAAGGGCACATGGAAATCGAATCGTCGACATATCGGTTCACTCGGGAGCGATGCTGGATTGCAGCACCGCGTCAGAACGTTCGGATCAGTTGCACCAGTCATGTTCTCGACTACTATTATCTGACTTTTCGTGTCGTCCACACGGGAGCTCCGACGCAGGAACAAGCTTCCGAGGCTTTTTTCTGTATGGGGGAGTTGACCTGCACGCCTTTTTCTCGTGTCGTTGAATCGATTGCAGAGATTTACAAGCATCGCGATGCCACAGAGTCGCTGCAACGATTTTATAATCACGTGCGCTTTGAGGAATTGCTATGCGTTTTGGCCCAGCAAAATGTGCCAGGCAAAACAAGTTTGGACCCGAGGAGAGCAGTTGAACGTTCGATTGCGTATGTAGAGGAGCACTATCAGGAGCCGCTGACCGTAGACCAGCTAGCACAGGAAGCGAACGTTCCACGTTGGCGATATACGCAGCTCTTCAAGGAAATGACGGGAGAAATACCGCTCGATTACATGAATCAACTGCGGATCAATCGGGCGAAGCAACTCCTGCTCATGACAGGTGATCGGATCAACGAGATTGCCCAAAACGTCGGATTCAACAGCGAATATTATTTCAATCGTCGTTTTAAACAGAGTGTAGGGCTTGCGCCAGGAAAATACCGCAACATTCATCGGGATGATTTACGAGTCGTCTCTCTTTATATGGAGGATTATTTGCTGGCTCTTGGTATTCGACCCGTCGTTCAATGGGCGCATACATATTGGGGGCAGCAAGACTACTTGGGCCTGCATGATGTACCGACGTACGATGTGCTGACCGATGACGTGCAGCTATTGTCCAGTCGTGCCCCAGATGTCATTATGCTTCGGGAGTGTACAGGCTGGAAGGCGGATGTGTATGACCAATGTGCCCGGATTGCCTTTACATTCGTAATTCGGCAGTTCGGTCCTGAGTGGCGAAAAACATTGCGCACCCTCGGTGATCGGTTGGGCCGAAGTGAATTGGCAGAGCGGTCAATCGAGCAGTATGAACAAAAAGTAAGAGCTGCCAAAAATGGAATAGGACGGAGTCTCAAAGGGCAGAAGGTAGCCTTCTTGCGCATCTCGGCCGATCAAATCCTCGTAGAGAAAAACTACACATCGCAGGTGTTGTTTCAAGATTTGGAAATGGAGCCGGCCCCGCTCGTAAAAAAACAATTTGCCAAGCAAGTGAGAGAAGGGGTGTCGTGGGAAGAGCTGTCTACACTGGATGCTGATCATATCTTTTTCGCCTTTGACAAGTGGCATGACGGAAAACCAGGTGCCGAACAGCTTCAGCTCGACCATCCCGTGTGGCAAGCGCTTCCCGCTGTCCAAAAAAAGCGGGCGTACCAGGTGGATTTCATGACCTGGATGAATCACGGTGTGATCGCCAACGGGAAAAAGGTCGACGAAGTCCTTAAAGTATTAGCGTAAATGTACAAAGAAACGGTCATGACCGTTCTTTGTAGACCGCAAGCGGTCACATCCTGTTTAATGAAAAACGTCAAGACGTTTTTCACAAAAAAGACAAGTTCGCGATTGTCCATTGACACTGTTTTCACGCATCGCCTAAAATCATTATGTGATAATAAGAATCAATATCACTATTAGCAACTCAGCTCCAAACTAACGAAAAAAAGGTGGCACGTATGAGTCAACACGCACATTCCCTGAAAGAGGGGAATAACGGAAAGTCGGTTGCGTTTCGCTCTCGCCCTTGGGCAGCGACACTCATTTTGACCGGCGGAGTATTCGCATTAATATTGGGGATGTTTTTGTCTGTGTCATTTGGAGCAGCCGACATTCACTTTGCTGTCGTATGGGAAGCTATTTTTCAATTTAATCCAGATATTACCCAACACCAAATTATTCAGGAGATTCGTTTGCCGCGTCTGCTCGGCGGTGCAATGGTCGGGGCCAGCCTCGCTGTTGCAGGTGCCATCATGCAAGGGATGACACGAAACCCGTTGGCGGATTCTGGGCTGCTTGGTTTGAATGCAGGTGCCGGATTTGTTTTGGCTCTCTGCTTCGCTTTTTTCCCGGGTCTGCCGTTCATGTACCTGATTCTCTACAGCTTTTTGGGTGCTGGCGTAGGGGCAGGTATGGTCTACGGGATTGGCTCCTTGGCAAAAGGCGGTCTGACTCCGGTACGCCTTGTTTTAGCGGGTGCCGCATTGACCGCACTATTGTCCGCGTTAAGCGAAGGGATTGCGCTTTACTTTAAAATTGGACAAGATTTGGCCTTCTGGTATGCAGGCGGTGTGGCGGGAACCAAATGGTTTCAGCTTGAAGTCATGTTTCCATGGATTGTCGCAGCTCTTATTGGGGCGATGATGTTGTCGCGTTCCATCACGATGCTCAGTCTTGGAGAAGATGTAGCGAAAGGATTGGGGCAGCGCACGGCGTTGGTCAAACTGGCAGGCATGATCATCGTCCTGATTTTGGCTGGATCTGCAGTCGCCGTTGTTGGGGCTGTAGGCTTTGTTGGATTGATCGTTCCGCATTTGACCCGCTTTTTGGTTGGGGTTGATTATCGATGGATTATTCCTTGCTCTGCTATTTTGGGCAGCTTGCTCGTCGTTTTCGCCGATTTGGCCGCAAGAATGGTAAATCCGCCGTATGAGACGCCGTTAGGGGCACTTATTGCGCTAATTGGTGTACCGTTCTTCCTTTACTTGGCGCGTAAAGAAAGAAGGGAGATGTAATGATGCAGCAAATGCTTTCCCAATACCAAACCCGCAAAAGAAATAAAGCCTTTGCGGTTATGACGATACTCGCTATCCTCATTTTCATCGCGTTTATCATCAGTATGAACACAGGCTATATCCGGTTGTCACCAAGCGATCTTCTGATGACGCTAATCGGTTCTGGAACAGACAAACAAAGCCTGATCTTGTTTGAATTCCGCTTGCCACGGATTGTGATTTCCCTCCTGATCGGGGCAGGACTTGCCGTATCCGGTTGTATTATTCAAGGAATTTCCCGCAATGCGTTGGCCGAACCTGGTATTTTGGGGATCAACGCTGGTGCTGGCTTGATGGTGATGCTGTTCATTTCGTTTTATCCATCGACGTCTGCGGCACCTGTTTTTTTGCTGCCAGTGTTGGCGTTGCTCGGAGCCAGCGTGACAGCAGCGCTGATCTTCGCATTGTCTTATAAAAGACACAAGGGATTGTCTCCGACCCGTATTGTATTGACGGGGATTGCCGTGGCGGCCGGGATGAGTGCCGCGATGATCGTCTTGACGCTGAAGCTGAGCCCGGACAAGTACCAGTTTGTGGCGACTTGGCTCGCAGGTAGTATCTGGGGGACCAACTGGAAGTTCGTTCTTTCGCTCTTGCCCTGGATCGCCATTTTAATCCCTTATGTTTTTTACAAAGCACGTGTTATGAATGTGCTCAATTTGGGAGAAGAGTTGGCGAAAGGCTTGGGTGCACCCGTTGCCAAAGAACAATTGAAGCTGCTGGCTGCCGCAGTCGGGCTTGCCGCTTCCTCCGTGGCAGTGAGTGGAGGCATCGGTTTTGTCGGGTTGATCGGTCCGCATTTGGCTCGCAGATTAGTAGGGCCAAAACATGAGATGCTTTTGCCAACATCAGCGCTGACGGGTGCGCTACTGGTCATCGTGGCGGATACTATCGGGCGCTGGATCATGCAGCCGTCAGAGATTCCGACTGGTATTGTTGTAGCGGTTATCGGTGCACCGTATTTCTTGTACTTGCTGGCACGTTCAAAAGCATAGTTTCGCAAAGCGTGGATATAGCGAGCGTTTTCCCGTCTGTTTACGAGGGAGACGCTCGTTTTTGTATTTGGTGAAGTGGAGATGAGGCAATTTGGGAATTGAAAAGAGGGAAATGTTGGAGGACAATGGGGAGGAGAAGCAACCGCCTTGTGTTTGTTATAATAACAGCATGAAGCATGTATCGGGACGAGAAGGAGTAAAGGCATATGATCGATCGATTAGACCACTTGGTTTTGACGGTAAAAGACATCGAGGCAACCTGTCACTTTTACGAAAAAGTCCTGGGTATGAAGGCAGTTACCTTTGGCGATGGCAGGAGGGCTCTGCACTTCGGCCAGCAAAAAATCAATTTGCATCAAATCGGACAAGAATGGGAGCCAAAAGCGATGCATCCAGTCGCAGGCTCCGCTGATTTGTGTCTTATCACATCCCTTCCGCTGGAGCAAGTCATCCAGCATATTCATGCATGCGGCGTCCAATTGGTGGAAGGACCTGTTCCAAAAACAGGGGCTATCGGACCGATTCGTTCGGTGTATTTTCGTGACCCGGATCAAAATTTAATCGAGGTCTCTCAGTACTTGCCACAGGAATCAGGGGAGGATTCCCTTGCTCCTGCCATCAGGGAGATTTCAAAGAGATTGCAAGAACGTGAACGTGGGACGAGCGGCGCGTACAGTGTCTTGCTTCCGCTCGTCAAAATGGCTGACAACCAGCTCGGCATTTTATTTGAAAAAAGAGCCAGTACGATGCGGCGACAGGCGAACGAGGTTTGTTTTCCGGGAGGGCGAGCTGAGAAGAGTGACGAATCACGTTGGGCGACCGCTGCTCGGGAAACAAGCGAGGAGCTGGGGATTCCACTTGATCGGATTCATTATGTAGGCGAGCTCGATCAGGTGATTGGGCCAGGCTCCTCTATCATTACGCCCTTTATTGGATACGTGGAAGGAATTCGAGATATGGAGCCGAACCCAGACGAGGTCGGAGAGGTCTTTATCCTTCCACTCGATCGTCTGTTGGCAACACAGCCAGCGAAGTATCTTTCCTCTGTTATGACCGAGCCCGAAGAGGATTTTCCTTATCATCTGATCCCAGGTGGCAAGCGATATCCGTGGAAAATAGGGACAGTCGAGCATTTGTTTTACGAGGTGGACGGGCGTGTCATCTGGGGGTTAACTGCCCGGGTGTTGGCTCAGTTTCTCGAATGGATTCACAACGACGACCAAGTAATGAGTAAACAATAAAAGCGGTTATTCAAAAAGTGGAGGAGTGAAAAAACGATGTGGCCAAACAATCCGATCACTTCGCGTTTACATTTGAAATGGCCGATTATTCAGGCGCCAATGGCAGGGGGAGCGACCACACCTGCCCTGGTAGCCGCTGTCTCAGAAGCAGGGGGACTCGGGACGCTCGGTGCCGCATATATGTCTCCTGAGCAAATTCGTGAGGCGATCAAGTCCATTCGGGCGTTAACGGACAAACCGTTTGGCGTGAATCTGTTTATTCCCGAAGATTTCGATGCCGACCAGCCGATCGCAGAAGGCGTTGCTCAGGCAATGAATGATGTGCGAGATCGATTGGGCATTCCGCTTAACCCGCAGGTGACGCAATTTACAGAGCCGTTTGCTGAGCAGATGGCTGTCGTCCTGGAGGAACAGCCCTCCGTTTTCAGCTTTACCTTTGGTGTTCTGGATCATCGCTTGATGGCAGAGCTGAAGCAGCGGGGAATTACTGTCATTGGAACAGCGACAACCGTTCGCGAAGCGATTGCATTGGAAGCGAGTGGAGTCGATATGATTGCCGCCCAAGGCAGTGAGGCAGGCGGGCACCGTGGTTCCTTTTTGCCGGATTCACCAAGCAATATGATTGGAACAATGGCGCTCGTCCCGCAAGTCGTGGATCGGGTCAAGATTCCGGTATTCGCGGCTGGTGGGATCATGGACGGGCGTGGGATCGCAGCAGCACTTGCCCTCGGGGCACAGGCAGTGCAGCTCGGAACGGCTTTTCTGACGTGCAAGGAGAGCGGAGCACATGCCCTGCACAAGAAAGCTATTTGGGAGACGAGCGAAGAGTCCATTGTGATGACACGTGCTTTCTCTGGAAAATGGGCAAGGGGCATTCAAAATGAGTTTATGACAACGCTCGCCCCACTTGATCACGAGCTCCCGACCTATCCGGTGCAAAATGCTCTGACGAAAGACATTCGAGCCGCAGCGGGCAAGCAGCAGCAAATTGCGTACATGTCGATGTGGGCGGGGCAGGCAGCTCCACTCAGTCAGGAAATCAGCGCGAGTGAGCTCGTTGAAAAGCTGGCGGCGGAGACGACGAGAATTTGCAGCAATCTGGGGCAACCCCAGTAGAATAAATGGGCAAAGAAAGCCACGCCAAAGACGGAGGAAATCAAATTGAACCAGGAATACGCTCTCAAGGGGAAACTTGTCGCAGATGGACAGGAATTGCATGATGGTCTCGTAGTCGTGGGAAATGGAACGATCATCTATGCAGGCAAGGCTGATGAGTATGGAAAAGCTTTGCCAGATCATGTGGTGACAGTAGAGGATGGGTGGATTTGTCCCGGATTTGTCGATATGCATATGCATGGGATTGACGGATACGACACGATGGACGGGACGCCGGAATCACTTCAGGCCATCTCGACTGCACTCGCGCGACATGGGGTGACGTCTTTTTTGGCGACGACGATGACGGCTCCTTATGCTCAATTGGAGCAAGTGCTGGTAAACATCGCGCAGAACAGCAGGGAAGGGCTTCCGGGGGCACAATCGATCGGCATCCATCTGGAAGGTCCGTGGATCAACCCTCGTTACAAGGGGGCGCAAAAAGAAGAAAACATCGCGATACCCAAGCTCGATGCAGTGCAAAAGCTATACGAGCTATCAGAAGGTCTGATCAAGGTCGTGACGATTGCGCCAGAACAACCGGAAGCGCTTGAAGCGATTGCCTGGTTAAAAGAACGCGATGTCATCGTATCTGCTGGACATACAGGAGCTACGTTCGCCCAAGCGACAGAAGCGGTAGATGCGGGCGTGCGCCATTTTACCCATTGCTTCAATGCCATGACAGGGCTGCATCATCGGGAGCCAGGTGTAGTCGGTGCCGCGATGTATCACGAGCAGTTGAGCACAGAGCTGATCGCAGATGGAATCCATGTGCATCCAGCAGTCATGAAGATTTTGTATCGGGTCAAAACAGCTGAACGGCTCGCTCTCGTCAGTGATTCCATGCGGGCAGCCGCGATGGGCGAAGGGACTTATGACCTTGGGGGACAAGAGGTTCACGTCCAAGACAATCAGGCAAAGCTCGCAGATGGAACCCTTGCTGGAAGTATCCTGACGCTGAATCGAGCAGTCGACAATATGGTGACGCTGAGCGGTGTCTCTTTGCCAGATGCAGTGGATATGGCTTCCCTGACACCAGCAAGCATCCTTGGTTTTGGCGAGCGAAAAGGACGGTTGGCGGCAGGGTATGATGCGGATATTACGGTATTGAATACACAATTTGACGTGATCATGACTTTTGTAGCAGGTAAAGAAGTTTATCACCAGTCAAAATAGTTACTTAATAGAAAAAAGCAGTCCAAGGTCGCTCCTGGATTGCTTTTTTTGCATGAAAGAATAAAGGTATACCCGAGGGTTGTGGTCGGGGCGGAGGCCGAAGCGTAGACTGGAAATGCACTTCTTCCCTCTCCACAGCTCCTCCTTACATCTGCTGCTGCAACGCATCCGGTTGAAACCATATTTTATGAAAGTCCAACCACCCCGACGAATTGATCGAGACACCGCGTAGTGATTTGTGGAACGACGTAAGAGTCTTTTTCTGAACCAAATACAGGACAGCATAATTTTCCTTGATCATGGCTTCGATTCTGGCGAGATGGCATTCCCGAGCAAGCCGGTCTGGCTCCTGAAACGTCAAGCGAATCTCCTTGTTGATAGCCAAAGCCAACGATTCATCAAATGCGGGGAGAAAGTAATTTCTTTGCAAATACATTTCCAACTCGCTGATTTGATCGCTGCTAAACACATTGCCGTACAGCTGGCAGTCATGCTCGGGCAAACATTCGCGATTCGAAAATTCCCATGGTTCTCTCACATCGACTTCCAGATGTATGCCATAATTGCCGCATCGTTGTTGAATCCATAGCGCATCCTCTTCATGGTAGGCTGTGGTCACGAGTCGGAGTGTTTCTCCCTGATAGCCGCTTTCCTGTAGCAGGGACATGATTTTCGCATGGCAGAGCTGCTCGTTCTCTCTCGCTCTTACCTCCCTTAAAACAGGGTGATATGTGCGGAAGCCTTTTGCCGGGTAGATGCGATCACCGCCTAAATCGGAAATCATTTGGTCCCGATCAATCAGCTGATCAAGCGCTTGACGGAACTTGAAATGATTGTGCGGACCGCTCTTCCACTGGTTAAAAACAAGCAAATTACAGCAGGAAAAAAATGCCTCCGTATCGTACCAGTCTTGACCGCCCTGAATGACTGCTTCCTTCAATGCTAGTGCTTTCGACTGGACCCCGTGCGACACCATCACAGACGCCCAATTTGGTTCTTTTAGGCGACCCATGTCCAACTCGGGAAAGATCAAAATTTCCACACGATCCAACTGCGGTCTCCCCAGAAAATGAGCAGGAAATGCCTCAAGAATACAGATCCCCTCGTTAAGGCGGACCAGTTGAAAGGGGCCTGTTCCGATTGGCTTTTCTCCAAAACCTTTCTCATCCTGCTGAACGATTTCTTCTGGAACAATGCTTGCGGGGATCGTCGCCAGCAGCCTCAGAAGCAAGTAATTCGGTTCTTTAAGCAGGATGCGCACGGTTCTGTCATCAATGGCGATGAGCTGATCTATGTCACGAAACATCCAGCTTGCCTCAAACGTGTCTGGATGCAAACGAAGCCGATTCAGGGAAAAAACAACATCATGAGCAGTCAGTTCCCGTCCGTGATGAAACTGCACGTTCTTTTTTAAATAAAAGGTCCATGCTGTTGCATCTGGACTGCTTTCCCACGAGTGAGCGATAGAGGGCAAAATAGACCGACTGTTCTGATCATAATGGACGAGTGTATTGAAAATTTGTCCCGCAAGATGTGCATCGAAGTGGTAGTAAACCAGACCTGGGTCCAGCGTCACAATCGTGCGGTATACCGGAAAGCGGATGATATCTTGGGTACGATTCGATACCGAGTAGCTGGAGAAGCCCATTCCTTCCGAGAGCCAATCCATGATCTGGTCTTTGACGGCTGCTTTGCCGTAGCGATTCATGAGCTCCATCGCTTCTTTGACGTCGCCTTTGTCTATCTGCAGCTTGACCTCGGCGAGGAGGATTTCATCGGAATCAGCATAAAGCGTCATGACCGAGACATTCCCGCGTCCGCGTCCCGCCTTCCATTCGACCCAATCCAGATCGACTAGCTTACGGACAATCAGCTTGGCGTAGCGAGGCGTACAGTGCCAAATTCCTGCCAGCTTTTCGATGGTGACAGGGAACGGTTTCCCGATTTCTTCTTGATGAAAAAACGAACGAAGCTCTAGAAAATGCAGAACGGTAACCATGCTGGCCCCCATTTCTCAAATAAAATACATACTTTAAAAGGTGATCGGATTCACTTAAACCGAACCCTTTTTCCCCTTTTTCTAGTTCCATATACTGAAGATAACACGAGAGATAACAAACGGGAATGGGAAAGAGAGATGGGGAGAATGAGATTTCATCCGGTGGCATGGGGTGTCATTATCGGAACATTTTTGTCACGCACTGGTTTTTTTATGACGCTTCCGTTTTTGGGGATTTATTTAGGAAAGGTAAAAGGAATTGATCCTGCGATCGTCGGTTCGATCCTCGCACTCAGCTTGCTGGTTGGCACAATTAGCAGCTTTGCTGGGGGAGCACTGTCAGATCGATTGGGCAGATATCCAGTGATGATCACTGCGATGGGAGCTTGGAGCATCGTCTTGATCGGATACGTTTTTGCGACGGAGACGTGGATGTTCTTTTTTTTAAGTGCTTGTAACGGTCTTTTTCGAAACGTATTTGAGCCAACGGCCCGTGCCCTGCTGGCGGATGTCACGTCGGATGATCAGCGGGCAGCTGTTTTCAACGCCAGATATTTCGCGATCAACCTGGGTGGAGCAATCGGTCCGTTAATCGGTTTGCAACTGGGAGCCGGAAGCACTTCTTTGTTACCGTTCCTCGTTACAGCCATCATTTTTGCCGTGTACGCAGCTGTGCTGGTGGTATTTATGATCATGTTCAAGGAACAGTGGAAGAAGGATATGGCTGCTAATCCGGTCACCATGAATCAGATGGCACGCATTGTATTTACGGACAAAGTATTTCTTTACTTGCTGCTCGGGAATTTGTTCGTTGCCGGTGCCTACTCGCATCTGGACACCACACTCTCCCTGTACATTGGGCATGATCGGATAGAGGCGTATTCCTTTTTATTTGTAGTGAACACCATCTCCGTTTTAGCGCTTCAATATCCGCTCGCCAAGTTTATGAAGCGGTACTCCTCAATGACTGCATTGAAGCTGGGCTGTCTATTGTTTGGGCTGGGGCTGTTCGGTTTCGGGCTATTTACGAATTTGTTTTGGCTCTCTGTGTCGATGGTGGTGTTTACGATCGGTGAAATCTTGTGCTTTGTCGTTGGAGATATCCTGATCGGGGAGATTGCTCCTCAGCATTTGCGTGGAGCGTATTACGGGGCCAGCGGCTTTGCCTTCCTTGGACAGAGTGTTTGTGCGTGGATTGGTGGCGTGTTGCTCCAGGTACTCGGCTTTGGACAAGGGTCGCTCATCTTCGCGATCCTCATGCTGTTGACCTTTATCGCGCTTCCGTTCTATCAACGCGGCCAGTATTTATGGGAACAGCAACAACAGCAAAGAAAAAGCTGCGAAAAATCTTCTCAAGCTATCATTTGAATAGGGTGCAAAACATCGAAAAGAAGCACGCTGTTGACGCATGCTTCTTTTTCTTTTTTCTATATCCAACTGACTAGTTGTTCTTTTGAATGACTCCCCACATGTTTCCGCTCGGGTCAAAAAACTTGAGCACCCATCCGAAGCCATCGTTTTGGTAGTGGGTAATCGAGACTTCATGGGCCTGCAAATAATCATGGAGTGCATGGACATCGGAAGTGGTGTACAAAAAGACAGGCATGGGTTGATGATGAACGGTAAAGGTTGTGGACGTCTGCTCATCGGTTTCCCATATCATCAAGGTGGGTCCCGCAGACAGGGCAAGAAAAGCGGAAGTACAATACCGCGCCTGCAAGGAAAAGCCAAGGTGATTGCAGTACCAGACAATGGCCTCTTCCAAATTTTTTACGGGAACTTGTACGTGAAGCAACGATTCCAAATGTGCCATGATCTATCATTCCCCTCTCCATTCTTATTCTTTATATTGCCAGAATCCCCCATCTTTCGTTATCATTTTTTGAGAGGAAAGATAGGGGAGGCCATGACATGGGACAGGTAGAACGGGAAAGAGGTCTGAAAAAAGGCACGATCCTGCAAAAAGCTTATCGGATCAAAAAGACCATTTCCACAAGTGAGCTGTCGAATGTGTATGTGGTCTACCATATGAAAAGCAAGCGGACACTTATTCTCAAAGAGTTTTTCCCTCAAGCATTGGCGATGCGAGATTTGGATCACGTGAAGGTCATTTGTCGCAGACCAACGTTAAAAAACAAATTCGACATGTTGCTAGACAGCTTTTGGCAAGAGGCGTCCCTGCACAAGGAACTGAATCATCCCAATATCATCGGATACATCGACCATTTTGCGGAAAATGGCACAGGTTATCTCGTCGTGGACTATTGCAAAGGAAAGACGCTGGATGAGTATGTACTCGCCCAAACTGAGCTTGATCTGGGAGCATTTTTGCATCAGACGGTACTTCCGGTATTTGACGGATTAGACTATTTGCACAAAAAAGGCATTATTCATCGCGATATCAAGCCCAAAAATATCCTGGTCACTGAAGCTGGCCATCCTGTGCTGATCGATTTTGGCTCCGCGATCTACTTCGAGAGTGATGAACCCAAGCCGATTGTGACGACAGAAGGATATTCACCGCTTGAGTTTTACTCGGGTCAATCCAAGCAAGGAGTAGTCTCCGATATTTACAGCCTGGCTGCCACCCTGTATTACTGTCTGACCAAAGAGCGTCCCGTTGAAGTGGCGGCAAGAGTCATTGAGGATACCTTGCCAGCGATTCGAACACGGAACCCTGATGTTCCGCTGCTGCTGGCGAATGTCATTATGTGGGGATTGGCCGTCGACTCGAAAAAAAGATGCCCCACCCTCAAGCTGTTTGCGACAGCGATTCGTGCGGAGCATCTGATTTGGAAGGGAAAGGCGCGCTTCTCTCTTAGGAAGCTTCCTCATTAGACGACGATTTCTTAAAGCGAATTTCGATCTCGGTCATCCGATCCTCAAAGGTCACATACACCTTGTCGTTGTATTGGAGGACGAGCTTTTTATGCCGGGGCATGGTTTCTTTGCCCCGTTCAATTGTGCAGTGACTATGATTGACCAAGAGGAGCGTCTGATTTTTTCCCGGCTGGAAGTAAATCTTCTGCGCTTCGGGCAAATGCTCATTCACATCCAAACTGGTGAACAGCTCCTGCAACGTGATCCGCTGCTTCTTGCCAAAGGAGGCGAGAGGCCAAAACTTGACAGGGATGTCATTGCCGCTTGCCGTGTGCAGGAAATAACCCTCCAGGCGACCCACAAACGCAGGCTTGGGACGTGTAAGCAAGTAAACACCGTAGCCAATCGCAGCTACGAGCAACACAATCATGCCGATGGTGATGTAGCGATCCCATACCGAGTGTACGGTAATGACCAGTGGGCCTGTGACACTTGCTCCTTCTGCATCTGTGGCGGTGATGGTGATTTCTGATGTACCGCTTTTCTCGGGTGTCAGCTTCAGAGCCGCGTCTTGAATCGTAGCGACAAATCGTTCTTCGGGATCAGCGGTGACGATGGTATAGGTCAGCTTGTCGTTATTGGCGTCCGTGAAGAACGAACCCAAATCGATAGCCTGCTCACCGTTTTCCTTCTCGATTGTCAAGGTATTGACCGAAGCAGCAACTGGCGAGATATTCGTAATGTCATAAACGCTCGTAGCCGTTTCGCGATAAAAGTCCGGGCCGTTCATAAAGATTTTCCACTGGTACTTGCCCGTGTGAGGGAAGACGTAGTCGACCGTAAAGCTATCGCCAAGATTCTTCATCGGGACCTTTTCTTCTTTTTTCCCCACGAGATCGTTTACGATCAGTTCTGCTTGCATGGATGCGTACACATCCTTGTCATCCAGTCGTCCCTCCAGATGGTTCAGATAGGTAGTAAACGTGGCAGGAATCCCCTTGATAACAGGTTCAGGCTTGACCTCCACACCAGCCATCAAGCTGTAATTCCCCAGTAAGTTGATCTTCACCAAATCCCCGGGTTTGCCTCTAAATTTAACGAGATAGTTCCCCTTCTTCGGCTTTTCTATTTTCATCAGCGAGTATTTTTTTGATTTCATAAAATGGACATTCTGCGATTGATAGTACACTTGCGATTCCAACAGCGGATTGTTGGACAACAGGATAATGTTTGCTTCCTGCATGCTAGAGTTAGGAATGGTTACGGTCACTTCCTGCAAGCCGCCGGTCGCTGTCATGGCTGCCACCGAAACGAGCTGAGATTGAATATGCTTGGCAAAAATCTGATTGAAGATTTCAGGCAGATCATCCGTACTTTGTGTGACAAAGGAAGTTCCGCCTGTTGCCTCAGCGATTTTTTTCAATTGTTCCTTCTGGACGGAGCCATCGCTATTGAGACCAATCGTATAGATCGGATAGCCTTGCGCTTTTGCCTTCGAGATAGCTGTCTCCACATCCTTGTTGGATGCTGCCACACTCCTGCCACCCGCGTTTTGCCGCAAATCTGTTCCCCCGTCTGACAAAAGGATCAAAAATGGCTTGCGAGCCGGGTCCTTTGCTTTTTCAATCATCTCTGCCCCTCTGCGCAAACCGAGTCCCAAATCCGAATACCCAGAGTAACGCAACCCTTGAATGGTTCGCTTGAGCTGTTCCCGATCTCTTGCTTCGGCCATGCTCGCTGGAGACTGAGCTTGTACAATTCGATCATTATAGGCAACAAAGCCAATGCGGGTACGCGTGGCTTCGCTCATATCAATGAACATACTCATGACCTCTGCGGCTGTTTTGCCAGGGTCCGTTTTGTTCATGGAATTACTCGTATCAACGACAAAGACCGCGTCTACTCCGGCATCTGCTGTTCCATTTGCCCCAGCAGTTAGTGGGGCGGACAAGAAGAGCATGGGGAGGAGCAGTCCAATGACCACCATTCGGAAAAGTGGCGGCATAGAGACGGTTGACTGACGATTTTTGTACATACATTCACCTTTTTTCTGAAAAAAATTTTAAAAAAGTTCATGACTTACTAAAATGGGACGATTTACCTATAAATGGTTGTTCGTATAAAAGATCGGTTTCTTATTGCCGATGTATATAAAAGTTAATTGCACCCATTTTTGTAAATATGAGGTGAATGTATAATCCTCCCCAGCGGCAACTAGGGAGAATTATCTATCAGTCCTTGTGCTTCTTTCCTAGTAAGAGAGTGGACAAGGCGAGGCTTATCCCTATTTTTTCGAAGACCTAGGAAAGGAGACTCTGTGTCTTCAGCATAAAACGGGAATCCAAGAAAAGGAAGATTTGTGGAATAAAATGGGTCTAAATACTGAGAATGGTCGTGCAGGTATAGGAAAATTGTCACAATCTGCGGAATGTTGACAAATAATGCGGGCAAAGTTTAATTTAGAGGCAAGATTTTTTGTTTGTTTTTGGTATAAATGTCACGATTTGTATTTCTATTCATGAAGTAGGACTCATCATTTATCAAGTAGGACTAAGTGGTTATGCAGACAACAGAAAGGGGCCATTTATGGACATTATTAACCAGACCAACCGAACCATGCTGTTCGAAGAGATCAACCCGGAAAAATTGGACCTGATCACTATTGTTGGAGATGTAAAAGGAATCGACAGTCTCAGCGACGACAAGATCAAGGAGATCAACGAGCATCTTCTCGTGCGCAGCTTCGATGAGTTTTTGGACAAGTTCTCCCCGAGTGTGTATTCGTTCTACAATGCAGCGAACCAAAAAGTGATGTACACCTTGAAAAAGCCTGACGGAATTGCAGAGGATGCGATTTCTGAAATCAAGATCGATCAGAGCAATGACTTCTTGAAAATGCTGTTTACCCTGATTGATACGAAGCGCAGCCAAGGGATCACCAACGTGGATTTCAAATTCGAGAATTTGCTCGATATGATTTCCCCGAAAAAAGTGATGGATGACATCCGTCAGGTGCGCAAAGAGATTCACTACTTGTACGGCCATTATGAAAAGCTCGATGATGGCGATCCGAAGAAGCTCGATCTCGGTGACAAGCTGAACACGATGTTCGAGGATGCGAGCAAAAACTACAACAACGTCATGGCGATGCTGCCGCTGGCGATTGAAGATATCAAAACAGGACTGCTCTTGGGTGGCGCTCAAGAGGAGAACCAATCCGAAGCGATTCAGATCGGGATGCTGACGATTGGGGAAGACGGAGAACTGAAGATCATCGAGGCACCAAAGAGTGACAGCCGCGAGCTGATGGTTCTCGATGAAAACAGCGGAAACGGACTGATGAACGTTTTCGAAGAGGATTACGAGTCGATCACAGAGACGCCATCCTCTTATGTAAAAGATCTCGTGGTGCGCACCTTCTGCCCGCTGCCTACGGTACATACCGAAGTCAACATTGAGACAGAAGTACAGAACTACAATACGTATCTGGAGTTTTACAAAAACGCCAAGGACGACTTCGTAAAAACGGTGAAGCCTTTGGTTGAGAAAATTTTGGGCGTGAAGATGTTCTTCGATCAATACGTGACCAAGAACAAAGGCATGCAGCCAGCGATGCTGATCACGAATACGAAGCTCGACATGCTCGTGAAGTCCAGCAACATTCCACGTCTGGAGACATACCTGAACACGGTCAACGCGAAAAACGACTTCACGGATACCATCTGGTTCGGAATCGTTCCATCTGTGGATATGGATTCTGCGGGAAAAGCAAAAGTGACTCGCGAGCGTTTCCGTGGGAACGAAAAAGTCGTCAAGCAGGACGGCAATACGATGGAATCGCTCACCATGCTGCTTCAAGTCGTCAAGGACTTCAAGGTGCAAGTGTTCTTCAGCTTCAGTACAGGTGAAGAAACGACCTTCAACAGCATGGCGACAGCGGGCATTGATAAATATATCGACAAGTGCGGAATCCTGGTACGCAAAGAATTCAGTGAATTCGCTATCCCATGCATTCCGAACTTCACGATTATTCCGAAAGATAAATCAGGAGTTGTCATCGACAGCAGAATGCTGCAAACCGAAGACGGCGTGAAGCTGTCCCAGGAAAAAGAAGACATCTTGAAGCTGTGGATCGAGGGTGTCTATGTTGGTGCCAGCTATGTAGCTGCTGGTGTCGTGGCAGCGTACCAGTGTCCAGAGTACTTGCGCGAAACATTCAAAGTGGTTAGCCGTGAGTATCCGGGTGTGCGCTTTGACATCGAAGCAGGTGAAAACGGACTGCGCGCTGTTACCACAATGGCCAAAGAAATCTCCGGCTTCACCAACAACATCAAAGATTCCATCAACCGCAAAAACTTTGGATTCGTCTTCTCTTCCGAAAATGCACAAATCCAAGGCAAAGACATCAAGCGCATTACGGTGTACAAGGCACGCAGCCTCGCTATGGCAGAGGACGGCTTTGATTCCATCTACAAAACACTTGTCAGCACCTATATCGAGCGGATTCTCCGCTTCCAGACGGGTGATTTCAAACACGACAACATCGTGAAGTTCTTCAGTAACAATCCGAGCAGCCAAAAAAGCAAATGGCTGGGCACGCGTGGCTTCGTGAACTCCATCATTCAAGATGGCGATGATATGAGCTACATCATCGATGACAAGAGCAATCTGTGCCATATCGATTTGGTGTTCAACGGCAATGTGAAAAACCTGGAGGTCACCATCACCAAGGGAACGACTCCGGTCAAGGCATAGCATTGATCCCCTGGAGAGCTGTTTATGAAACTTTTTGACACATTACGCAGGTGGTTTGAGGTGTGTTTCCCAAAACGCACCCTTACACATAAGCCTCGAAGCCAATCAGGTACTTCGAGAGCAAGATTTCATTTCAAGGAGGTTTTATTCATGGGTTTTCGACTCAAAGTAGAAGGTTCTGAAACAATTGAGCTGGGCATGGACAACATCCAAACAGTGAAGTACGACACTGACACGCCAGACGATTCCAACGCGCGCTCCACAGATGTGGGTGCAACACTGAAACTGACTGGCAAAATCATCACTGCAACTGATGGTGACAGTGCGGATGACACCATGAAGCTGGCTCTCTGGTCTTTGGTACCAGCAGAAAAAGCGGATTGCTACCGCAAAGTAACACTGGAAGTAATCGCTGCTGATCAAGTGATCCGCAAAATCTACTTCCCGAACGCATTCGTAGTAGATTACAACGAGAGCTTCGGTGATACCGAGGGTGTAGGAACATTCAGCATCTTCATCAAGCAAAAGAAAGACAAAACCGAACTTACCAAAATCGAAGGCGGCTACGCTGTTTAGGTTTTGGGAGAAGTAAGGTAGGAAGAGCCGTACCTCGAAAGCCGTGTTCGAGGTACGGCTCTACAAAATAACCAAAATCATTGCCAGACAGAGGGTGCGCGCATGAAAAATTATTACGAGATTCTGGGGCTAACCAAACAGGCTTCCACGAATGACATCAAAAAAGCATACCGTCAACTGGCAAAGCAGCATCATCCGGATGTCAATGCCGGGAGCAGTGAGTCAGAACGAATTTTTAAAGAAATTACCGAGGCCTATCAGACATTGCAGGACCAGGCCTTGCGCGAGGCGTACGACGCACGTTACGAAGCTTTTCAGCAGAAGAAACAACAAACTGGTGGTCATACAAGCAGTACAAAACAAGGACAAAGCAAACAGCAAGCGCAGTCTGCACCGGGTGTAAACTTCGAAGACTTGGGGAGCACCTTTGAACGATTTTTTGGGTTTCATCCAAAGACAGGCGAGATTAATCCAAACACCATGAAATCCGAGAAGAAAAATCCACTGGATACAACGGATATGTTTGAACAGTTTTTCCGCATGAAGAAAAAATAAGAGGGAAAAATCGGGCTTGGATGACAGCTCTTTCATGACATAGAGGTAGTAGCAACCTGCTCCTGTCTTTGGATGGATGTCCATACATACACCATTCGCCCAAAGCTCGGAGCATTTTTCATAAGAGGAAGTTCAAAAATTCGTCTATTGATCACGAAGTCATTCTCGAAGTTCATTCGGCATCGAAATTTACGTTCACCTTTGAAGTCCGGTGCTCATGTAGGTCCCCTACACTGCGCTCCTCCTTCTTCAGGTTCACGTAACTTTCTCGGTGCTGAAAAGACAAATTTTTGAACAAGAGCATGTTGAGGTAGTTGATTGGGGGTAAAAATGTGGCGAAGAAAAAAGGGTACCAAAAGTCCGTCAGAGTGAAGCTCATAGAGTTGCTGATTTCCATTCTTGTGATTTGTGCACTTATTTATGTCTTTGGTTATACGGACAGCAACGCTCTGAAAATCTTTACAGGAATTGCCTTCGGACTCTTTTTGTTCGGGGTCATTATCGTCAGATTCGGAAGCCCCGACGAACCGGCGCCAAAAAAAGAGGATGGCGTCACCAAACTGGTTTTATTGGATGAAGAGGGAGAGAGCGTGAAGGAGTGGTTCATCCAAGGGGAGACATCCCTTTTGATCGGCAAAAGCTCTGCGCAAAACGAGGTCGACATCGACTTGGCGGACGCGGAATACGCCGCTTTGATCAGCAAGCAGCATGCGGTTCTGAATCAAGCGTCTGGGGACTGGTTCATCGAGGATATTCATTCCAAAAACGGCACAGGCATCAAGCAGCCGAACAAACGCGACAAGAGCAAGCTGGAGATTGAACAGCCGCATAAAGTGAAGGCTGGCGACATCATTTACATAGCTAATACCCGCTTGTTGCTGAAATAACAACGGGAGAAACATCGCTTTTACACATACATATCGTCCTTGCACGGAACGAAACGGGGGAGCAGAAGAATGAGTTTGACAAGATGCGCGAATGGTCACATGTTTAGCACCAGAAAACACGGAAGCACCTGCCCTTATTGCAGTATGGTCGTTGAGCCTGGGGCGAAACCGGACAACAAAGCACCAGCGAGAGTGGCAGACGACGATAAGACGATGCCGTATCTAGGGGAAACAGAAGGAATTGAGCCTGTTACCGGATGGCTGGTATGTATTGAGGGGCCGCAACAAGGTCAAGATTACCGCATTATGGCAGAGAAGAACTTCATCGGTCGCGCAGAGGATATGCATATCCGAATCGTCGGGGACAACGCGATCTCCCGCCGCAATCATGCGGTGATTGTCTACGATCCGAAAAAACGCAACTTTTACTTGCTCCCGGGCGATGCGTCGGGGCTTGCTTATCATAACAATGAAGCGGTGTACACGCCAGTTGAGCTTACTGCGTACGATGTGCTTCAGCTCGGAAAGAGTACCTTTATATTCATCCCGCTATGCGGTGTTCACTTCGAGTGGGACAACTCCAACAAAGGCAAGGAATGATGAGCATGTTTCAACAGGGCGCAATCCCGTATCTGGTCGTCCTTGGCGTGATCATTGCCATTACTCTTTTGTTTCGTCTGCGTGCAGCTTTGATCCGGCAAGAAATGAATCCCGTCATCCAGATCGGAAATGGACAGACGATCGGCAGACGAGAAGAACAGGATGATTACTTTTCGACAGCAACATCGTCTCATGGGACGATTGCAGTCTTGGCTGATGGAATCAGTGGACTGGCTAACGGCAGACTTGCTTCAACACTTGCCGTGACTACATTTATCCGTGAGTTTACAAAGCTGGACAACCCGAAGCATTTGTCCCTCTTCTTTTCCCGGGCCGCTTCTCTTGCCAATTCGGAGATTTTGCAGGCGCTGAGAGGAAGTCGGGGTGGGACTACACTGGTCGCTGGCGTAATCGTAGAGGACAAGCTGTATTGGGGAGCGGTTGGAGACAGTATCATTACCGTTTTCCGGAATGGAGAATTCATCTCGATCAATCAAAAAGACATTTATGAGTCGGTGCTGGAGGCTCGTTTTCTGTCCGGCGAGATTACGAAGGACGAGGCATTGGACCATCCGCAGAAAAAACAGCTAATCAACTACTTGGGCTACGATAACTTTCAAAATATCGAAATTGGTCGTGAGCCGTTTCCGCTTGAGAAGGGAGACAAGGTCATCCTCTGTAGTGACGGCGTTTACGATACGTTAACTGAGATGGAGCTGGAGCAGATTTTGTTCCAAAATATCGCTGCCCATGACGCGGCTGACCAAATCATTGAAGCGGTGGAAAGCAAGCAAAAAGCCAATCAGGACAACGCAACCATTCTCATCCTGGAAAAAGGCTGGTAACGGGGGAGCGGGTAGTACGAATGAGAAAGGACAACAGTGAATTCATTACCGGGTTTCTATCCGAATCAGGCAGCTTCGTTCGCAACAAGGATTACTTTGCCTACACGGAGCTGGATGATATCGCGTGCTGGGTAATCGCCCGCGGATTGGACAATGATCAGGAAGTAGAAAGTGCGGAGTTGGCGGCCAAAAGCGTTCTGGGCTACTTTTTGCAGAAGCCATCCATTTCGCGTTATCGCATACGCCGCTATTTGCAGGAAGCCCATCGTGTCCTGCAAGCCGAGAGCCATCGCGTCAGGCTAAAAGCGAGCTTGACCGTAGTCGTAACGGACTATGCCAGAGTGAGGTATGGGGTCGCTGGTAACACCCGACTGTATCAGTTTCGCAATGGCCGATTGCAATGGCAGAGCAAGGATCAGAGTCTTGCCCAACAGATGGTGGATGGGGAGGAAATCGCAGAGGACGCGCTTGATCAGCACGAAGAGCGACATAATCTCTTGAGCTATTTGGGGACACCCAATGAATTTCGTCCGTTTGTCTCCAAAAAGTTTCCGCTCTATGACGGTGATGTTTTTCTACTTGCCACCCCCGGTCTGTGGGAGAAAGTAAATCCGGCCGAAATGCAGGACGGGCTTCAAGAGGCGAAAGATCCTGAAGCCTGGATCGATACGCTAGAAGATGTGCTTTTGAGCAAGCAAGAGCATGTCGTTCAAAACTACACGGCAGCCGCTATTTTTGCGAACAAAATTTTTAAGACAGACCCACAAAAAAAATGGCGAATTATCAAACGGGTGGCACTCATCCTTCTCGTGCTTGCCTTGGCTGGAGGCGGAGCTCTGCTGTACAAGATGAAGGAAGCGGAGCGCATCGCGGATGCTGCGACAGGGATGTTTGAGTATGAAACAGCCGGAGACGCTTTCATTGCGGAGGGAGATTATCCGAAGGCACTCAAGGCGTACAGCGATGCCCGAAATGCCGCAAATATCGTGAAAAACAAAGTTCAGGCTGCCCTCTTGGCCAAAAAGATCCGCATTACACAGTTGATCGTGGATGGAGATACGGCTGTAAAGGATGAGCAGTACGCCAAAGCATTGGATAAGTACGACAAGGCGCTCAAGGAAATGAAAGGGCGCGATGATTTTAACGAACCGGAGATTTTGGAGAAAAAAGAAAAGACGCAATCGTATGTGCTCGTCATGCAGTGGAAAAAGGAAGGCGATCTCTTGTTTGAGGCACAGGATTACGCTGGTGCGGAGGCCTATTACCAAAAGGCGCGCAAGCTGGCGTTGGAAACGTCCTTTGTGACAGGAGAAAAGGAGCTTCGCACCAAGCTGGACGAGGTAGCTTCCAAAAAGACCGGAATCGATAAGGAAAAGAAGACGCTTGATGGCGACAAGCTGGAGAAGCAAGGCGACGAGAGCTATGCGGCGCAAGACTTCGAGGGAGCGATCCAATCATATACGATGGCCCAGGAAATTTATCAGGAGATTGGTGTGCTGGAAAAAGTTTTGGCGATGGAGCGCAAGGTGACAAAGGCAGAGGAGAAGCTAAATCCTCCTGCTGCTCCGCCGTCGGCAGGTGCGTCAGCAGGACAGCCACCTGTGCAAGGGACGAGTGCTGCGAGTCAACCAACGGCAGTTCCGGTGAATCAAACGGCACCAGTTAACCAGACGGCTCCCGTAAATCAGACGGCACCGGTGAATCAGACGGCACCGAATAACCAAACGCCCTCGGTTAACCAGACAGTCCCAGTAAATCCGGCGGCTCCAACGTACCAGCCAGTTCAGGCGCCTCCAGTAGTGCCGACCAATCAAGCAGTTCCGCCAGCCGCGACAGCTCCGGCGACTCAGCCAGTTCAGCCACCGCAAGCTAATCCACCAGCTACAGCCAATCCGACACAGGAGGAGGCAGCGAAAACGCCATGAAAGAGATCGTACTGGATCGTTTGAACAAAATGGAGGAGCTGGAGCAGCGCAGGTTGCTCAAGCAGATCATGAACGGCGTCTTCCTCAACCTGGTCGAGTATCAGGAGGAGATGCAGAAAAAGCTGGAGGAGCGTGTTTTTACCGAGATCGAGGACAAGGAAGATAAGCATGACATTTATGTGACCCTCTGCCATCGCGATGACTTTGACCCGATCCATGAGTATTTGTACCCGATGATCCCTGGTGATGAAGAAAAGAAAATATGTGATCGCAAAGAGTTGGCAGTCAAGCTCAGCAACCGGGAAGAAGCGGTCATGATGACGATCTTTTTAGAGTGTGAGTACGACAAGATACAGGCGCTGATAATGAGCAAGCGGACCTTCAAGGGGCGTTTGAACACGGGGGGCAACCACTATCCAATCGAGGTGCGCCTCCAACAAAGTCGTGTGTATATGGATGAGCTGGAAAAGCTGTACAACATGTTTCAAAAGAACGGGATGCCGTGGAAAACGGTGAATCACCCTTACGCGAGCAAGTTTTTCGATGTCATTTTGGTTGCCTGTGAGGGCACGTTTACAGAAGACGAAGAGATACTGGAAATGTCGATTACCCTCGATGAGTGGGAGCCTTACAAAAAGCTGGATGTGATCCCGTTGTGGAACATCGAACGTTTGGCTTTAAAAAACATCGGCTTTCCCGTACCTGCCATTGACCGGGTGAACTTCGAGCATGTTCTGTCGTTACGCAAGACAGGCAGCGAGCACGGGTATTTGGTGGATGGAGATGAAGAGCTGATTCGCTATATCAAGCGGTCACCGGAAGAGCTGACGATTGTCTCACCTCAGGAGAAGTCGGGAGTTTGGAACGTATGCAAAATTACGCAGCCTGTCACGACCCGCATCGGAAGACTCGATTACGAATTGGTATCCAATCGTCGCAAAAACAGCTTTATTGGGAGCTATGCGAGGAAGCAAGCGATGACTGTCCGGGCCAAAGGAGAGATTATCCGAATCGTCCATTCCTTTGAGGCCGCTGAGCAGCTGGAGCTAGTGAATGTGGAGATCCGGGACAAAAACAATCGGCCTTCCGCCACATACGGTTTGAATCCGTTCATTAGCGATAACGTCCGCGTAGAAAATGACAAGAAGATCATGGCTCTCGGCTTTCGGAGACGCGGGGCGAACAGCTTTATTCTCCAAGACATGATGAGCTTTCTCGTCTCCGAGGTTCAGATGTATTTTCCGGAATACAAGTGTGAAGGAGAATGGGCTTGAATTACATCTGGGATTTGGTTATTCGTGCAAAACGCGCCGGGATCGCCAAAAAAGACATCCAGTTCAAAGCGGCTAAAGTGTATTCGCCCTACATGGAGCTGAGTCATGAGGCCATCAACGCCAAAATGGTGGAAAAGACAGTAGAGGTGAATCCGTACTACCGCTTCGACGATATTTTCCGTGACCTTTTTGATGCCAATTACGCGGACGATGCAGAGCTTCGGCATACCTTGTTTGATATCATCATCCATTTGCTTGCCGAGATCGATCTGTCGCAAGGGATGAACAAGCGTGAATACCACATCCGCTTTGTATTGCGCGATTTGGAAGCGGGGCTGTTTGGCAGTCGGGTACAGGAAAATATCCGACTTTTTACCAAAGAGGAGCGAGAGATTATCGCAGGCAATATTTTGCGCTTGTATGAGACTGGCGAAGCGGTGTACCTGCTCAAGGATACGATGCGCAAAATTTTCTCTCACTCCACCATTTACGCCAATTGCGAAGAAAAAGACGAGCTGCTGATTTACGTCGGGCAGTCGGAGAGTGAAACCGCACATGCCAAGCTCGCTTTAATCAAGGATATTTTCCTGCCAGTTCGGTTCCATACAGAGATTTATTGGCGAAATCATTTCGGCATTTTGGATGTCGAGGAAACGATGCTAATTGACAGTGTTGCACTGTACTAGAGGGTTTTGACCGATTGACCCCAACAAAAGGTCGGGAGAGAGGAGAGTTGGGATGTCTACCTATTCATATAAGCTTCATCTCCAAAAAGGCAGCGGAGATGGCAAAGAACGCAATCATCCAGGAGAAGCGACCTATACGCGGGACGAGCTGATGGAGATGACAACCTTTCAGCTCCGCAATATTTGTTACAAGGAAAAGCTGGTCCGCTCTTTCGTGAACAATCTTGATCGGGAGGGACTGCTGCACACGATTCTGCGTTTTCGCGGCGCAGAAGAAAACCTCCTGATTGAGCGTGCTGTTCCAGGTGGTGTTGAACGCCTCGAAGCTGTACTCCACAAATATTTAAACACACCGATGCCAGGTGTAGATGTGATCAAAATTCCAGCGAAGATGTGCTTGTACATGGGTCTCGCCATTGACAGGCTGGACAACTATCGCGTCGAATCCTCCCAAGGCTTGTCCGAATCCAATGTGCTTTTGGTGAATGACCATATGGAGTTATGCGGGATTTTGCATCTGCGCAAGGACAAAGACGATAGGAGAGCCGGGCATTTTGTGCTACACGCTTGCCAAGATGCTCCATTGAGAAAAACGGTCAATCAAAACTACAGCCTGCTCTTTTTCCGCAAACAGGATTCGGAGTATTTGTACAAGGCGTATCACCAGGACCATCCGTTGCCGCCTGTTAATCTCCACTACTACAAAGTACCGGTGACTGACCTCGAGATCAGGGAATTGGAAGAAACAGATGCCGTTCTCGCGATTGATTTTGGTACCTCCTCGACGACAGCGGGTGCTTTTCTCGACCATCAGTATGTCAGCGCCCCTTCCAGCAACGACTTGCTGAATGGACGCATACGTTTGAATGCGATCAATTATGTCTCTTTTCCTGATACAACGCAAAAAAACGAGGAATGGATCGAGGTGCTGCCGACGGCTGTCAGCGTGGCGGATTGCTCCTCCCCGCATGACGTTCGCTTTCACATCGGTTATGAAGCACTTCGGCACATGAAAAAGAACGGATACAGCACGAACGCGACCGTGTTTCAAGGTATCAAGCGCTGGGTGAACAGCTATCACAAAATCGAAGAAGTCATGGACAGCCAAGGGAATACCGCGACTGTGAAACGAAGCGACATCCTGCGCCAGTACCTTCTTCACGTCATTCAAATGGCCGAGCATCAATTCAAATGCCGCTTTCGTCATCTGCATATCACAAGTCCGGTCAAGCTGAAAACGCAGTTTCTTGAGATGTTCACCGAGATTTTGCCGGAGTATCGCATTGAATCAGAGCACGCCCTCGATGAAGGAATGGCCGTCCTGTTTAATACGATTGCGGATCAAATTGACAAAAACAGCTTTCTGGACGGGGAGACGTATCAAGCACTCGTTATCGATTGCGGCGGAGGAACGACGGACCTGTCATCCTGCCATTTCCGGATTGAGGACGGACATATCTCTTATCGCATCGATATCGACACGACCTATGAAAATGGCGACACCAATTTTGGCGGCAACAACATTACGTATCGCATCATGCAATTTATGAAAATCGTCTTCGCGGACTATTACGGAAAAGGGCGACAAGTGACCGACATCGACCAGATCATCGACATCCCTGGATCGGAAATATTCCGGTACGTGGATGAATACGGCGTCGACTCCATCTATGAACGCTTCGAGGCGAGATATCGGGAAGCCGAGGCGATTTTGCCGACTCGCTACAAGGAGTACGAGAACAAGAGCCGGGACGAGTATCAGCGTGTCCGCAACAATTTCCACTTTTTGTGGGACCTCGCTGATCACATGAAAAAAGAGTTTTTCCGTCAGACTGGCATTTTGCGCAATCGCTTCACATCCGATACGGAAAATCGTCAAGAGCCTGATCTAAAGCTGACGGCAGTCGAGCGATGGGTGTTGTCGATACGGGAGGATGGTCGCTTCCGGGATGTGTTTGATTTTCCAGATGTCGTTTTCAACGCCAAAGAGATCAATCACCTGATCAAGGCGGATATTTACGAGATTTTGCGCGTTTTTTTGGACGATTTTTACCAACAGGGAAGGCTGGCTGACTTCTCGATTATCAAGCTGACTGGGCAGTCGTGCCGGATTGATGTTTTCCGTGAAGCGCTCAAAGAGTTCGTCCCTGGACGCAGTATCGAGTTCCGGCAAAAGTCGGAGGATGCGGGCAAGGTGCCAGACCTGAAGCTGTCTTGCTTGCGTGGAGCACTGCGCTATCAAAGTGCCAAAAAGGCGGGTTTCATCGAAGCGAACATTACGAATCATGCACCGATCGTCCCGTATTCTGTGACTGCCTTCACGCATAACAAGCAAGAGAGGGTACTCATTCACAGTCAGGAAAAGCTGAGTCTCGTGCATGGCTCCATCTCGCGTCCTTACGGCGTGAGCGAGGTTGAATTTTATCTCAAGGAAAATGACGGACAGCTGCGCCAGCGGTACTTGTACATAGATGATCCCGCTCAATACAAAACCGTGTTGTATGAGGACATCGCGAGCAAGTATGGGACACATATCCCGCAGGATGAGACGGACTCGATTCAAAATGGCGAGTCGAAATACTTCGTTTTTGCAAGCGGCAGTGAGTGGGGATTCCATGTCGTGCCAGTAGCTCGTCTGAATGAACAGCTTGCTTTGGGGAAAAAGGTTTTCTTTGCCTTTGAGAGTGACTTGTCCGAGCTGGATTTCTTTGACGGGATGAAATGATCAAAATAACCAGGCAGCTTAAATGAACAGGAAGGGGGAACAGCGGTGTTTTCCCATCTCTATCCCAATTTTCATAAAGGGCGAATTCTCAAGCGAGAGATGCTTGAGAATCTGCGTGATTACCCGCGGCATTTTGTAGATTTATACTTTCAGGATTATACAGACGGCATTATTTCCGGGATGGATGTAACGATAGGCGAAGGGCACCTCACTGTCGGCAGAGGGATCATCAAGCATCAAGGACGGATTTACTTGTTTGAACGCGAAGAGCGTGTCCCTTATGAGGCCACAGGTATAGAGACGGTGCTCAAGATTCGCTTTCACGAGGAGACTTCGCTGACCGACTATTATGTTTACGAGACGTCGTATGTTCTCGATCAGGAGCTAGAGTCACGCCCTGATGAAAGGGAGTTGGGGCGCTTCAAGCTCAAGCAAGGAGCAAGGCTTCGCGGTGATTATCAGGACTTATCCGATATGGCGACCGAATTCAATACGTGGAATATCGTGCATGTCGAACATGCCGGGAGAAACGAGCCAACGCTTGTCCCCTACATCCTGCGGTATTTTGCGAATGAAATGCTGAAAACGGTCACCAATCACCCGTATGATCTCACCTTTGCCATGCAGTGCTTGAATGCGGACAGAGTAGAGCGGGGGCTCATTCTTCATTATATAGGCAATAGACTTGGGACGGGTTACCGCGAGTACACGAACCTGCAGATTCTCAAATACCTCGCACGTATATTGGATGACGCCAAGAGCGGCGGAAGGTCCTCAAAAACGGAGTGGAAAACAGGCGGGCGTCAGCGGGTTATTGTTGATTAACGAGAGGATGGTGAATGGAAATGGCGCGCATGGATGAAAGCATTATCGGCATGTTGAATGAGCTTTCCGGTGAGGATGCACAGCCAGCAGCAATACGTTTTGGTCCCAAGGGCAAAAATCGACTGGATGTGGTGAACAAATCATTTATTACAGTCGGTGAAGAGAAAATTCCCATGGAGGACAAGCGCGTCCTCGACGATCTCGTACAGATTCGAATCCCGAAGACATTTTCCATCATGAGTCCAGAAGTAGCAGCTCTGAAGTATCCATCGGAACGTAGGCCTTCCCTGATTTTTACGAACGAAACAGCTTCAATTAACCTGGCTTTTACCTATACCGAGAGCAAGCTGACGGATTCTCCTGCACAACTGAAAGCCTTCATGGATGTCATGAAGCAGGTTTTGCGGAGAACACAGCCGCTCGCTCGTTGGCAGGAGGAAGGAATACGTGAGATTGCTGGGACCAGTGTCGGATTTTTCGAATTTGTTGCACCAGCATTGGATACAGACATTTACAACCTGATCAGCTTTGTCTCCCTACAGGGACGCGCTCTTCTCTGCACGTTCAATTGCACGGAGCAGGAACTGTCAGATTGGAAGCTAGTAGGCTGGGGGATCATGGATTCCCTGTCGCTCGTATCCACCAATTCAGATGAAAATGGGAAGGGAGAAGGGAAAATATGAGTCTTCCTGTCATTGCCTACAACAATTTGCAAATCTCTCCTTATCAATTAACGCATCTGGTAGAACTGACGATTACGAAAAAGATCAATGAGCATGCCCGCCTGACATTTACGGGGATCGTACCAGAAGAATTGAAGGACAGCTATGTAGAAATGACAGAAGCACAGACCCCCATCGAAATCAGTCAGGTGGATAACGAAGGCAATGCCACACCGCTTTTTGCAGGGATCGTTCTGGAGATAGGCATCAAAGCCGTACGGGACGTCTATTATTTGTACGTCGAAGCTGTCTCGCCTACGTACAATCTCGACGTGAAGCGCAAGAGCCGTTCGTTTCAAAACAAAGCGATGACCTACGGTGCCCTTTTGAAAACAATTGCAGGAGAATACCCAGGCATGGACATTATGGACATGGCCTCCAATGGAGGGAAACTGGGCTCCTTTACCATGCAGTATCAGGAGACGGATTGGCAATTTCTCAAGCGGCTGGCTTCGCGTTTTCAGACTGGACTGATGCCGGCATCCGTTTTTGAAAAGCCGAAATTCAGCTTTGGTGTGCCAGAGGGTGCATCAAAAGGCAAGCTGGACGATTTTCACTATCGGGTGCGCAAAAATTTGAATGAATACCGCCACTCCTCGGAAAACGGGGTCAAGGGCGTGGATGAAAATGACTACATCTTTTACGAGGTAGAGACGGATCGCGTACTTGATTTGGGCAACGGAGTGGATTTTAAAGGGAAGAGCCTGTATGTGTATGAGGCCCATACCGAGATGAAGAAAGGCTTGCTCAAGCACAAGTATTTGCTCGCGTCCAAAAAAGGAATGAGCCAAAAGCCGCTCCACAATTCGCTCATCGTAGGGGCATCGGTGCAGGGGAAAGTCATTGAGGTCTCAAAAGACAACGTCAAAATCCACCTCGATATTGATGAGAGCCAAAGCAAGAGCGAAGCGCACTGGTTCCCGTATTCCTCGGTTTATACGGCCGAAGGAAACAGCGGTTGGTATTGTATGCCGGAGCTCGATGACTACGTCCGTGTCTATTTTCCGAGCAACAAGGAGAGTGACGGGATTGCGATTAGCTCTGTCCGGAAAAATTCAGACGAGGGCGAAACGAACAAGCTCGGGAATCCCGATATCAAATACTTCCGTACGGCCAACGGGAAAGAACTGATGTTCAGCCCGTCGGAGGTATTGCTTAGCGCAAAGGATGGGGAAATCCTCATACGCATGACCGACGCGGACGGCATCCAGATTTTCAGCAAGAAAAATATCAAGGTTGTCTCCGAAAAGGACATCCTGATGGACTCTGCCACGAAGGTGATTATCTCTGCGAAAGAGGAGATCAGTCTCACCTGCAAAGAGAGCAACATCAAAATGGACGGAAATACAAGCATCGTCGGGCAGGAGCTCAAAACCAATTGACACACATGGTTGCCACGCGGGTAACCGTGTGTTTGGTGTATGCAAAAAGGTGAGAAGAAGGGGGGATTGGCATGGAGAGAGAGGAAGCCTTGCAGCATTTCAAGGAGCACGAGGTGCCGAAGAGAACCATTGCCAGCCTGCATGCCTTGGATGCTTACTATCAGGCGAATAAAGAGAGGCTTGCAAAAGAATTTCTCCGTTCATTTGAAGAGATTTGCCGACGAGTCGTTGACATGCAGGAGCGAGGGGAAAAACGCAAGCTGGCGCACTTGACCTATTCCATGCTGCGGACGGAGCTTCTTCTTGGAAGCAGTCATTATTTGCTGGAAGCTACGGACAGCAGTTGGTTTTTCGATCCGGTAGAGTGTCAAACCAGCTATGATGCGAGATGGGCATTCCACTTTTTGGATCGGCTTGTAGACGAATGGAACGAGGCTGCCAGAGCGTATGCCGGACACGTAAGACTTCCCGATATCGAACGGATCAAGCTCGTGGAAGCAGAGAAGTTTCATCAATATGTCGTTCACTTAATCCGTTATGCCATGGTGCAGGCTGTTCAGCTGGAAGTCTTTCAACAGGTGGACAAGGAGCCGGAGCTGGAGGTGCGTGTCGGAGAATATCTCGATCAAAGCGAGATCGTGTATTGTCTGGACACTCGCCACAAAGATTCCGGGATGATCCGTACTTGGCTGGAAGAAAAGCAAGAGCTGGAATACGGCTACAAGGTTTTGGCTGGCCTCGATTTGGGACAAGGACAATTCGATGGTCTTGATCTTCGTTATTCGGACCTCTCTGACAGTCAGCTAACGAAAGCGACCCTTCGCGAAAGTGTTTTGGTCGGAACGAGATGGCATCGTGCCCAGCTAAAAGCGGTTGATTTCGGAGAAAGTCTCATTCATGGAGCGGATTTTACTGGAGCGAATCTGCTAGGCGCGAGCTTTCGTGAAGCATCCGGGCCAAGGGGGTTGTTGGAACCAGATGCGTGGGAGACACCCGGCTTTGATGGTGTCTTGTTCGTCGGGGCGGACTTGACCGGGACTGATTTTACTGGAGCCGATCTGCGCGGCGCAGACTTTACAGATGCGATTTTGACCGGAGCGAATTTTAGCGGCGCGCTTCTGGAGAGAGCCGTATTCTCGGAGGAGGCCAGGGATTCTATTCTGTTGGATGAGCTTCAGGAGCGACATGTCATTTGGCGAGAGGGGAGTCAGACATGAATTATTTCATCTTGTCACAGGACGAGCGAATCGCGAGTGCAGTAGAGCCAACGGGCGTTTTTGACGCCATCCGGCAGGAGTGGCTCACCACAGAATATCAGGAGGAGCTAGACGAGGCCGTCATCCAGTTCGACATCAAGCAAAAGAAAGAAAATGACTATCTGGATTTTCTCGACAGACCGATCCCGCTCTATTCCAACCGCTTAAAGACAATCATCCACAAGTTCGCGCCGAAGCTGTTCGTCAAATCTGTCGTGCTGGTAGACAGGGAGCGGATCAAGCAGGATTTGTACTGGCTGATGATCCTGCCGCGCGTGAACTGCCTGTCCGAGAAAAGCGAGTTTCACAGGGACGGCTCACTCAAAAGGTTGGTTCTCGATCCAGAAAAGATTGGACGCCATACGATCTTTCAAATCGAAGGGATTCGCGAACCGTATATCATCATCGATTTGCGGCTGGCGGAAGCTTTGCTGCGCAGGGACTTTTTCGGTATCCGCTTGAAAAAAGTAGAGCAAGCAAGGAGGAGAATAAGTCATGCCCATGATTGAAGATGTCGATGTTGTACCGTCGTCGGCTCCAAAGAAAAGCTACGTCGTGGCAGGAGCAATTCTCACGTGCGACTACGGGAGCCAGAAGAACAAGCTGAAAACACCGTTTAGTCATGGCGTGTACATTCGCAATCAGGCACAGATGAACGTGAATGACTATATGCCGCAAGTGAACATCATGCCGTTCGGCAAATGCAAATGCGAGAAAAATCCAACCGTTGCAGCTGCAACTGCTGCTAACAACGGTGTACTCAAGCCGATGCCATGCGTTCCAGTAGTCACCATGCCCTGGATCGATGGCAAGGCAGATGTACTCGTGGAAAATCATCCCGCCCTGTTAAACACCAGCACGAACATGTGCATATATGGAGGCTGCATTCGCATCGAAGACGACGGACAGGAGCAATAGTGAGGGGGATTGTATGAATACGACAGAGAAGCTGGCTGGATACGAGAATATTCAGTTGGTCTCACCCTTTGAAATCCAAAGCCTACAAGATGTCAGAATCGTGAAGAAAGTCAATGAGCACGCGAGACTGTTCGTCACCGGTATCATCCCGGAGGAAAAAAGCGACCGCTACATTGAGATGGCGACGAGTGAGGATACAGTCGCGCTAAATTTGGTGGAAAACGGTTCGCTTACAAAGACGCTGTTCAAAGGACTCGTGGATTCCGTCAGTGTCAACTTTGTTCACGGCGTGTACCATTTGGAGCTCGAAGCGGTCTCGCACACGCAGCGAATGGACGGACAGCGCAAGATGCGCTCTTTTCAGCATAAACAAATGACGTATGTCAGTCTGCTGGATGAAATCACGAAGGACTATCCCGGCTCGGATTATTTGGACCATGCTTCGAACGGAGCGCCGCTTGGGACCATTGCCATCCAGTATCAGGAGACAGATTGGCAGTTTTTAAAGCGATTGGCCTCTCGCTTTGGTTCCATTCTCGTCGCTGAGGCAGTGGCAGATACGCCCAAGTTCTGGTTCGGCTTGCCCGAGGGACGTACTGCTCAACTGACAGACGCCAGCTACACCATTAGCAAAAGGCTGTCTCCCTATATGGAAACGACAGAAAACGGCTACGCGGCAGGTATGTCGGAAAACGATTTTCTCACCTATGAAGTAGAAAGCGGACAGGTCCTCCAACTCGGAGACCGCGTGAACTACCAAGGCAAAGAGCTGGTCGTCGCGGGATCAACAACAAGGATCGACCATGCCCTTCTCATTCACACCTATCAGCTCATGCCCGAAGCAGGCATTCGTCAAAACCCTATCCGCAACGATGACATATGCGGCGCTGCTCTGGAAGGCAAGATCATCGACATCCAGAAGGACACCGTCAAAATCCACCTCGACATCGATCCGAAGCAGCCCAAGGCAGAGGCGAGTTGGTTCCCGTATGCTACGGTCTATTCGGCAGAGGGCAACAGCGGCTTTCACTGCATGCCGCAAATGGGTGACTCCGTCAAGCTGTACTTCTCCACACCAGATGAAGAAGGCGCCATGGCAGTCAGCTCCGTGCGAAAAGGTGGAGGCAGCACGGCGAAGACGGGCAATCCCGGCATCAAGTACTGGGGAACCAACTTTGGCAAAGAGCTGATGATGGGCGGCAAGGAGCTCGTTCTTACTGCAAAGGAGAGCAAGGAAGGCAATATTTTTATCAAGCTGCATGAAGAGGACGGTATCGAGATTCACAGCATGCATCCGATCGTATTTTCCTCGGAAAAGGATATGGAGATTACGTCAGACACCAAGGTTGAGATTAAGGCCAAAGAAGCGATCTACCTCATGTGCAGCACCAGCAGCATGATTTTGGACGGGGAAGTGGATCTTCAAGCACCGAAGATTGAGATGGTTGGGCTGACGAAGGCGCCTGTGGTTGTGGAGGATTTGCCGCAGGAGGAGGAAGAAGAGGAAGTCGTTGAAGAGGAGCAGGAGGAAGAGGATTCTGGATGGGGCTTCCTCGATAGCTTACAGCTTGGACTCGATATCGTGGGGATGATCCCTGTCATCGGGGAAGTAGCAGACGTCGTCAATGCGGGGATATCTGTCGCGCGTGGCGATTATGCGGGTGCCGCTATGTCCCTTGCAGCTGCGATTCCAGGTGCGGGTACGGCAGTGACTGCGGCAAAGCTGACGACGAAAGCAGTGAAGGCAACAAAAGCGATGACCAAGGCAACGAAAGCGGTAAAGGCAGCAGACAAAGCACTGGGTGTATCTAAAGCGGTAAAGGCGACGGCCAATGCAGCAAGCGCAGTGAAAGGCAAGGTCATTACTGCTGCGCGGAACATTCAGGAGAGTATGGACAAGCTTGCCGCTGTGCAGAAGCTGAAGAAGAGCATGGTCGGCAAGTTCATGCAGAAACCTATTGTGAAGGAAGTGCTAAAAGAGGCGGGATCTGAGGTATTAGATTATGCGACGGATGGTGTCTTCTCAACCGTAACGGGAATTGCCGGGCGCCGTAAAAAAGTTCGTGTGACTTATAAGAACACTGATAGGCTGAAAAAGCGGAACATCAAAAAAGCGAAGCTGAAAAGTTGCCTTCGAGACCCTATCCACGGAGGCACCGGAGCGCAATTTATCGTTCATCCTGCCCTCAAGCTGTATGGAGCCGAGACGTGGACGTTTGAGCTGCATTACAACTCCCTGCTTTTGCAAGAGGGAGCACTGGGAAAAGCATGGACACACAATTACGAAATGCGTCTGGAATTCTTGGATGAGACACGCGAAGAAATTACGGTTTGGTGGAATGCTGGCCGCGCCAATACCTTTACTCGTGTTCAGGACGGCTTATACCGGTCCAGTGATGCGGACGTCTTTTTTGACGAACTGCGGGAAAGACAAGACGGCTATACGCTGTGGGTCAAGGAAACGAGAGAGACGTACGATTTTGCAAGAAATGGACAAGCACTTCGCCATACGGTAGCTGCCGGGATGTCGCTGCTCTTTAGCTATGACCAGCATGGCAGGCTGAATCGCTTGACAGAAGAACGGAGTCGTCGAGCGTTTTCACTGGAATATGGGGCGGATGGCTTGGTGTCAGCATTGTCCGATGGGACTCGTTCCCTTCGCTTTTCGTATGATGCCGACCGCAGGATGACTCGCTACACCAATCCCAATGGTGTTGTCACTGACTTGTCCTATACAGGAAATGACCAACTGGAATCTCTGGCATCCGATGGCGTCATCGTCTATACGAATACGTTTGACGAGGAAGGACGCATCATCTGCCAAACAGACGCGGCAGGCATCCCAGGTTATATTCACTATGATACCGAGAGCCGCCCGGACATGATGGTCACGACCTTCACAGACGGAAATGGGCATGTCGAGGTTATGGTCCATGACGACAATGGCCAATTGCTGGAGAAAACCGAGAAGGATGGAACGGTCACCAAATACTCCTATAATGAGTGGGGACAAACGACTTCTGAAACAAACGGAGCGGGCGAAACAACCACTTACACGTATGACCATCGTGGGAATCTGGTAAAAGAGACAGATCCTCTTGGCAATACAACGACCTATACGTACAACGAAAATGACCTCATGGTAGCAGAAGAAGACGCGGAAGGCGGAGTCACGACCTACGCCTATGATGAACACGAGCGGCTGGTCAGTATTACTCGACCAGATGGCTGCACCTCTTCCATCGGGTATAACGAGCACGGGCAAAGAAGCACTTATATTGATTTTACGGGAGCAAAAACTACTTATCATTACGATGGACAGGGAATGCTCGTTTCCGCTCAAGACCCAGAAGGGCGTATCTTCCGTGTTGGCTTCGACCCTACAGGTAGGATGACAACCTTTACAGATGCTTTTGGGGGGGCGCTGCGTCAGGTATTCGATGCCAATGATAATCTTGTTGGTGTCATAGATCCTCTTGGAAGGATGCATTCCTTCACCTACGATACACAGGATTGTCGGGTAGAGGAGACTACGCCGAGCGGAGTATCGACGAAGATCGGATATACGATTACAGAAAAAGTAGAATCCATCACGAACGTCTATGGTGAAGTCACTCGTTATGAATATGACAAGGAATGGCAGATCGTTGGGGTGGTAGATCCAACCGGAGCGAAGACCAGTCTCGAACGCGATGCCATGGGCAGAGTGACGTCTGTCACCGATCCTTTGGGGAACACCCAGCGCTATGAATACGATGCAGCGGGACGTTTACTGGCTATCTATGATGCAACCGGACAGAAAGTGAGCGGTCTTACCTATGATGGCGCAGGCAATATTCTTGCCCATATTGACGGACTCGGACGAACAACCCAATACCAATTCAACAAGCTTCATCAAGTCATTACCACAACAAATGCGGCTGGACAAAAGAATAAGTTCTCCTACGATGCAGCCGCACGACTGACAGAGGTATTGGAAAACGAATCAGCCGTCTACAAGCAGCAATACGACGCAGAAGGCCGCCTAACGAGCTATACGGATGCCAATGGCAATGCCACCATGCTCTCCTACGATGCCAGTGGTTTGCTTTTAGCTGAACGCAATGCTACCGGAGAAGGAACGACCTACCGCTATGACAAGCGCGGATGGCTGACCGACAAGACCAATGCGCGCGGTCAGGAAACGCACTACCGCTACGATGCAGCCGGACAGCTCATTGAACAGCAGGACGAAGCGGGGACTGTTCGCAGGACTTTCGACGCCGAGGGTCGCGTGGTAAGTGTCAAAGAAGATGGAAAAGACACCAAGCGTCGTACCTACGATCTTTTGGGACGAATCGTCTCTAGTACAGATCAGTATGGGAATACGCTACAGTACACCTACGATGCGGGAGGCAGACTGGCAACGCTCGTCTATCCAGATGGCAAGAAGGTTCACTATTCCTACGATCTCGCAGGTCAATTGACCACGGTCACAGACTGGGCAGGTCGTGTTACAAGGTACACGTACGATGAAAATTACCGCCTCATCCGTACAGAGCGACCGAACGGTACGGTAGAGCAGCGTCACTATGACGCAGCCGGACAGCTTTTGCGTCTTTGGGATCAGAATGCGCAAGGGGTCATGCTCCAGCAATATCGGTTTGTATATAACGAGCTCGGGCAGATCATCCAAGAGGAAGAAAAACAGTACACCTATGATTCCCTGCGGCGCCTGACAAGTGGAGCCATGGCAGGACGTAAGATTCTCTATACCTATGACAAGGGCGGGAATATTACCGCGATCGGGGATTCAGGTTCGAGTCTTGCTACGGCGATGACGTACGCCAAGGACAACCGACTGGACACCGTAGATGGTAAACCCGTTCAGTATGATGAGGACGGCAACCTTCTGTTACTTCCGGGCAAGCATCAGTCAGAAACGTATGCATACGATGCCCGCAATCGTCTCGTCCGTGCCGGACAAGCTCGCTACACCTACGATGCTGAATACGTCCGCACCTCCATGACCTGGAACGGTAAGACGACACGGTATGTGGTTGACCAAAACGCCGATTTGACTCAGGTTCTTATGGAGCTGGAGGAAAGTGGAACCGCCAGAGCGTATTATGTATATGGACTGGGCCTCATTGGTCGTGAGGATGCGCAAGGCGATTATTTGTCCTATCACGCGGATACGCGCGGAAGCACGACCCTGTTGACTGACGAGCATGGTCGAGTCACAGACCGTTATACCTATGGATTGTACGGGGAACTGGAAGTACACGAGGGCAGGACAAAACAGCCGTTTTGCTATAACGGCCGAGATGGAGTCATGACCGATCCGAATGGGTTGTACTACATGCGGGCGCGGTATTACCATCCGGGATTGAAGCGGTTCCTGAATCGAGATGTGCTCCAAGGGGACATGACGGACGGGCAGACGTTTAACCGTTTTGCTTATGTGAATGGGGATCCGATTGGGTTCATTGATCCGTTGGGGTTGATGAAGTGTAAGGATGAAACGGCTAAAAAGAAAGTAACACCAGCAACAAAGAAAGTAGATGAGCTAGGGGAATATTACGAGACAACAATACGTTTTGAAACGAACGTAAAATGGGGTGACGAGTATCGTGATATGAACCGAAGAGATTTTAATCGGAAAGTTAAATATTTGCAAAAATTGAGCGATGCGAATTTATTAAGGAAAGTAAAGCCGGTAAGAGATCAAGAGTTAACAAAGAAATACAAAGCTGCTGTAATTAAGAAAATAATTAAACATTATTATCATAGGGATAAAGAATTAGCTAAAAAGTTAATAGACAAAGTTAGAGATGATTTGGATCCGGATCATATGTGGGATTTAGGACTAGATGGACCAGATGTTAAACGGAATTTAAAACTTATGGATCAATTTACAAATAGAAGATTAGGTGGAGTATTAGGAGTACAATTAAAAGATGTTCCGTATGGTTCTAGAATAAAAATAAAAATAGAAAGGTGAGGAATATGATCGAAATAGTAATCGGAAAAATAGATAAAATTAGTAAAATATTAAGTGACGATCCATTAAGTCTGATCTTTGCGGACATTGTTAAAAATACTAATGAAGAACAATTCACAAATTCCCAGAATAGTAATTTAAAAGATTATTACTTGATTACAAATCGATATGAAAGATTAATTGGAGGAGTTATCAATATTTTTGGTCAACGGAAAGTTGCCGAAAATCAGTTTTATGTAGAGGAAATGCAAAGGTTTGATGGTGACTGGATTTGTATAGGAAAAATTGAAATGTATCCCCTGTTTATTAATAAGGAAAATGGCCAAGTAACGTGTTTATTTGGAGATCCATTAGATCAAAATTATGTTTTGGAGTCATATGGAGACTTCAATAACTTCTTACTTAACTATTTTCTAGGAGAACAATATGGAGAAATTGGATTGAAGTTTGTTGAATCTGGAGGAAGTATAGATACCGTTGGTTCAAAAGAGGATGAATGGTATAAAGTGTTAGAAGAGAATGGTTTGTTAACATAGTAAGGATCTGGCAAGATTTTTGTGTAAATCCATGTAATCCCCAAAAAACAAGAACGTACAATCAATAAACGAAAAAATAAGCAGCTTAACTATCAATTGACAAACTTCCAAAGGCTGATTTCCATCTTTTAACAATGAGGTGGAATCAGCCTTTTTTGCATGCACAAAATCAAGTAGCTGTTTGCTCTCCCAGAATATCAGGAAGAGCTGGACGAGGCAATCATCCAGTTCGACATTAAACAAAAGCGAGAAAACGACTACCTGGATTATCTCGACAGACCGATCCCGCTCTATTCCAACCGCTTAAAGACAATCATCCATAAGTTCGCGCCAAAGCTGTTCGTCAAATCTGTCGTGCTGGTAGACAGGGAGCGGATCAAGCAGGATTTGTACTGGCTGATGATCCTGCCGCGTGTGAACTGCCTGTCCGAGCAAAGCGAGTTTCACAGGGACGGCTCACTCAAAAGGCTGGTTCTCGATCCAGAAAAGATTGGGCGTCATACGATTTTTCAAATCGAAGGGATTCGTGAACCGTACATCCTCATCGATTTGCGATTGGCGGAAGCTTTGCTGCGCAGGGACTTTTTCGGTATCCGCTTGAAAAAAGTAGAGCAAGCAAGGAGGAGAATAAGTCATGCCCATGATTGAAGATGTCGATGTTGTACCGTCGTCGGCTCCAAAGAAAAGCTACGTCGTGGCAGGAGCAATTCTCACGTGCGACTACGGGAGCCAGAAGAACAAGCTGAAAACACCGTTTAGTCATGGCGTGTACATTCGCAATCAGGCACAGATGAACGTGAATGACTATATGCCGCAAGTGAACATCATGCCGTTCGGCAAATGCAAATGCGAGAAAAATCCAACCGTTGCAGCTGCAACTGCTGCTAACAACGGTGTACTCAAGCCGATGCCATGCGTTCCAGTAGTCACCATGCCCTGGATCGATGGCAAGGCAGATGTACTCGTGGAAAATCATCCCGCCCTGTTAAACACCAGCACGAACATGTGCATATATGGAGGCTGCATTCGCATCGAAGACGACGGACAGGAGCAATAGTGAGGGGGATTGTATGAATACGACAGAGAAGCTGGCTGGATACGAGAATATTCAGTTGGTCTCACCCTTTGAAATCCAAAGCCTACAAGATGTCAGAATCGTGAAGAAAGTCAATGAGCACGCCAGGCTGTTCGTCACCGGTATCATTCCGGAGGAAAAAAGCGACCGCTACATTGAAATGGCGACGAGTGAGGATACAGTCGCGCTGAATTTGGTGGAAAACGGTTCGATTACAAAGACGCTGTTCAAAGGACTCGTGGATTCCGTCAGTGTGAACTTTGTTCACGGCGTGTACCATTTGGAGCTCGAAGCGGTCTCGCACACGCAGCGAATGGACGGACAGCGCAAGATGCGCTCTTTTCAGTATAAACAAATGACGTACGCCAGTCTGCTGGATGAAATCACAAAGGACTATCCTGGCTCGGATTATTTGGATCATGCTTCGAACGGAGCGCCGCTTGGGACCATCGCCATCCAGTCCACACCAGATGAAGAAGGCGCCATGGCAGTCAGCTCCGTGCGAAAAGGCGGGGGCAGCACGGCGAAGACAGGCAATCCCGGCATCAAGTACTGGGGAACCAACTTTGGCAAAGAGCTGATGATGGGCGGCAAGGAGCTCGTTCTTACTGCCAAGGAGAGCAAGGAAGGCAATATTTTTATTAAGCTGCATGAAGAGGACGGCATCGAGATTCACAGCATGCATCCCATTGTTTTTTCCTCGGAAAAGGATATGGAGATTACGTCAGACACCAAGGTCGAGATCAAGGCCAAGGAAGCGATCTACCTCATGTGCAGCACCAGCAGCATGATTTTGGACGGGGAAGTGGATCTTCAAGCGCCGAAGATTGAGATGGTCGGGCTGACGAAGGCGCCTGTGGTTGTAGAGGATTTGCCGCAGGAGGAGGAAGAGGAGGAAGAGGAGCAGCAGGAAGAGGAAGAGTCTGGCTGGGGTGGATTTCTGGATGGTGTACAGTTAGCGCTGGATGTTGTGGGACTCATTCCGGGTTTGGGAGAAATAGCGGACTTAGCGAATGCGGGAATCTCGCTCGCACGAGGAGACTATGCAGGAGCGGCGCTATCTTTGGCGGCGTGTATCCCTTTTGCAGGCTGGGCGGCAACCGGAGCCAAGCTGGGAGCAAAGGCGCATAAAGCACTAAAGGGAACGAAAGCGGGACAGAAAGTGCTTGAGGTAGCAGACTCAGCGGCGGATGTAGTGAAGACGGTAGCAAATGCCGTCGAAAGCACCGTCGGGAAGGTCTGGACGGCTGCCCGCAAAACACTAGACGAGATGGATGTGATGCAAGCCGTCCAGCGAATCAAGGAGCAGTTGTACGCTAGCGTCATGGCCGCAAAAGATGCTGTCATAGCCAAGGCAACACAGATGAAGGAACAGCTCAAGCAAAAGGTTAGGAAGCTGCGCGATGATATGCAAGAAGGCTTGCAGAATTTAGCGGATAGTTTAGGCCCTCAGTTACAATCGGCGGAAGGGTTTCCAATAAAATTCTCGAATAAAAAAGATGTAGTGGAGCTTGCCCCTACAGAGAACCAACTGAAGTGGCGCGAAACATACGGGGGACCGAATGGGCAGAAGCCGAATCAAAAGCCGCCGGAGAAGCCGCCTGAAATTGATGGATCCGGAAATGGTCCTAATAAAACATTTGTTGATAATCCATTTGATGAAACAGGAAAACTTAAACCGAATGTGCAGTACAAAGCAGGTGAACACAAATATGACTATGAAACTGATCATCTAGGCAGAATTGAAAGCTTTAAAACAGATGATCTAAAATTAACTGCAAGAGATGAACGATTACCACATGAATCAAATACGCCAGGTAAGGAACCTGGAGACCATGCAGGGCATTTGGCAGGTGATAGGTTTGGTGGTTCACCAGATATCGATAACCTTGTATCCCAGTCAAGTAAGGTTAATCTCAGTACTTATAAGAAAATTGAAAATGAATGGGCAAGAGCTTTAAAAGAGAATCCGCCTAAACAAGTGTCTGTTGATGTAAAAGTAAATTATGAGGGGGATTCGCTTAGACCGTCTAGTTTTAATGTAAGTTACATAATAGATGGTGAGCTAAAAGTTTTTGATTTAGTAAATTAAAGGAGATTGGACTATGACAAAAGTATTTGAAGATTATTTTTCAGAACTACAGGCAGATATGGTCTCCATTTGTCTTGAGTATGTAAATAATAAAGCTGATATGATATATATATATGCCTCGAATGAATATGGACAATTTAGTACAGATGTATTTTATCAAATTAACAAAGCTATTGTAAAAAAACACAAGGTTAATGATGCAGTATTAGACACTAATAGTAATTCAAGACCTAGCTATGATATATCAAAAGAGAGACAAGTAACTTTACTCAATATTCTTAATAAAAACTTACGTGAAATTAGTGATTTATGTAAGAAAAATAACAGGGAAATGCCCACAGAGATGAAATTGGTTTATAACGTATCTGAGAACAAATTAAAAGCTCAATACAGTTACGAGATAAAGTATACTAATGATCCTGAAAAATTACCTAGTCATATATTCAATGATTGGTTCGAAGAAATGGGTGGAAAAATATAAGGACAATATACTAAAAAAGAACCGTACATTACAATAAAAAGCACGTACAATAAGTAACATTACTATCACATGATAAACTTTCAAAGGTTGATTCCATCTTTCAACAATAAGATGGAGTCAGCCTTTTTTGCATGTTCAAAATCAAATGAGCGAAGGTGCGGGTACGGCAGTGACTGCGCCAAGCTGACGACGAAAGCAGTGAAGGCAACAAAAGCGACGGCCAATGCAGCAAGTGCGGTGAAAGGCAAGGTCGTCACTGCTGCGCGGAACATTCAGGAGAGTATGGACAAGCTTGCCGCTGTGCAGAAGCTGAAGAAGAGCATGGTCGGCAAGTTCATGCAGAAACCTGTTGTGAAAGAAGTGATCAAGGAAGCCGGATCTGAGGCATTAGATTATGCGACGGATGGTGTCTTCTCGATCGTAACGGGAATGGCCTGGGCTCGGAAAAGAATCAAAGGGAAGCACAAGAAACCAGGCAAGTTAAGAAAGATGAACGTCAAAAAAGTAAAACCGAAAAGCTGCATCAAAGACCCGGTTCATGGTGGTACCGGAGCGCAGTTTATTGTTCATCCAGCCCTCAATCTGTATGGCGCCGAGACGTGGACGTTTGAGCTGCATTACAACTCCCTGCTTTTGCAAGAGGGCGCGCTGGGCAAAGCATGGACGCACAATTACGAAATGCGCCTGGAATTCCTGGATGAAACTCGCGAAGAAATTACGGTGTGGTGGAATGCTGGCCGCGCCAATACCTTTACTCGTAGTCAAGGCGGCTCATACCGGTCCAGTGATGCGGACGTCTTTTTTGACGAATTGTGGGAAAGACAAGACGGCTATACGCTGTGGGTCAAGGAAACGAGAGAGACGTACGATTTTGCTAGAAATGGACAAGCACTTCGCCATACGGTGGCTGCCGGAATGTCGCTGCTTTTCAACTATGACCAGCATGGCAGGCTGAATCGCTTGACAGAAGAGCGGAGTCGTCGAGCGTTTTCTCTAGAGTATGGGGAAGGAGGCTTGGTGTCAGCATTGTCTGATGGGACTCGTTCCCTTCGTTTTTCGTATGATGCCGACCGCAGGATGACTCGCTATACCAATCCGAATGGTGTTGTCACTGACCTGTCTTATACAGGAAATGACCAACTGGAATCTCTGGCATCCGATGGCGTCATCGTCTACACGAATACGTTTGACGAAGAAGGACGCATCATCTGCCAGACAGACGCAGCAGGCATCCCTGGTTATATTCACTACGATACCGAGAGCCGCCCGGGCATGATGGTCACGACCTTCACAGACGGCAATGGGCATGTCGAGGTCATGGTCCATGACGACAATGGCCAGTTGCTGGAAAAGACTGAGAAGGATGGAACGGTCACCAAATACTCCTATAATGAGTGGGGACAAACGACATCTGAAACAAACGGAGCGGGCGAAACAACCACTTTCACGTATGACAATCGCGGGAATCTGGTAAAAGAGACAGATCCTCTTGGCAATACAACAACGTATACGTACAACGAGAATGACCTCATGGTAGCAGAAGAAGACGCGGAAGGCGGAGTCACGACCTACGCCTATGATGAACACGATCGGCTGGTTAGCATGACAAGACCAGACGGCTGCACCTCTTCCATCGGGTATAACGAGCACGGGCAAAGAAGCACTTATATCGATTTTACAGGAGCAAAAACTACTTATCATTACGATGGACAGGGAATGCTAGTATCCGCTCAAGACCCAGAGGGGCGTATCTTCCGTGTTGGCTTCGACCCTACAGGCAGGATGACAACCTTTACAGATGCTTTTGGGGGTTCGCTGCGTCAGGTATTCGATGCCAATGATAATCTTGTAGGTGTCATAGATCCTCTCGGAAGGATGCATTCCTTTACGTACGATACACAGGATTGTCGCGTGGAGGAAACAACACCGACCGGAGTATCGACGAAGATCGGATACACGATTACAGAAAAAGTAGAATCCATTACGAACGTCTATGGTGAAGCCACTCGTTATGAGTATGACAAGGAATGGCAGATCGTTGGGGTAGTAGACCCAACCGGGGCGAAGACCAGACTCGAACGTGATGCCATGGGCAGAGTGACGTCTGTCACCGATCCTGTGGGGAACACCCAGCGCTATGAATACGATGCGGCGGGACAGAAAACCAAGTTCTCCTACGATGCAGCCGCACGACTGACAGAGGTATTGGAAAACGAAGCAGCTGTCTACAAGCAGCAATACGACGGAGAAGGACGTCTAACGAGCTATACAGATGCCAATGGCAATGCCACCACCCTCGCCTACGATGCCAGTGGTTTGCTTTTAGCTGAACGCAATGCTACCGGAGAAGGAACGACCTACCGCTATGACAAGCGCGGATGGCTGACCGACAAGACCAATGCGCGCGGTCAGGAAACGCACTATCGCTACGATGCAGCCGGACAGCTCATTGAGCAGCAGGACGAAGCGGGGACTGTTCGCAGGACTTTCGACGCCGAGGGTCGCGTGGTAAGTGTCCAAGAAGATGGAAAAGACACTAAGCGCCGTACCTACGATCTTTTGGGACGAATCGTCTCCAGTACAGATCAGTATGGGAAAACGCTCCAGTACACCTACGATGCGGGAGGCAGACTGGCAACGCTCGTCTATCCAGACGGCAAGTCGGTTCGCTATACCTACGATCTCGCAGGTCAATTGACTACGGTCACAGACTGGGCAGGTCGGATTACAAGGTACACGTACGATGAAAATTACCGCCTCATCCGAACAGAGCGACCGAACGGGACGGTAGAGCAGCGTCATTACGACGCAGCCGGACAGCTTCTGCGTCTTTGGGATCAAAATGCGCAAGGCGTCATGCTCCAGCAATATCGGTTTGTGTACAACGAGCTCGGGCAGATCATCCAAGAGGAAGAAAAGCAGTACACCTACGATGCCCTGCGGCGCCTGACGAGCGGAGCTATGGCAGGACGCAAGATTCTCTATACCTATGACCAGGGCGGGAATATTACCGCTATTGGAGATTCAGGTTCGAGTCTTGCTACGGCGATGACATACGCCAAGGACAACCGACTGGTCACCGTAGATGGTCAAACGGTTCAGTATGACGAGGACGGTAATCTGCTGTTGTTCCCGGACAAGCAACAGTCAGAAACGTATGCATACGATGCCCGCAATCGTCTCGTCCGTGCCGGACAAGCTCGCTACACCTATGATGCCGAATACGTCCGTACCTCCATGACTTGGAACGGTAAGACGACACGGTATGTGGTCGATCAAAACGCTGACCTGACTCAGGTTCTTATGGAACTGGAGGAAAATGGAGCAGCCAAAGCGTATTATGTATATGGACTGGGGCTCATTGGCCGTGAGGATGCGCAAGGCGACTATTTGTCCTATCATGCGGATACGCGCGGAAGCACGACCCTGTTGACCGACGAGCATGGTCGAGTCACAGACCGTTATACCTACGGATTGTATGGGGAACTGGAAGTACACGAGGGCAGGACGAAACAGCCGTTTTGCTATAACGGCCGGGATGGAGTCATGACCGATCCGAATGGGTTGTACTACATGCGGGCACGGTATTACCATCCCGGATTGAAGCGGTTCCTGAATCGAGATGTGCTCCAAGGGGATATGACGGACGGGCAGACGGTTTAACCGTTTTGCTTATGTAAATGGGGATCCGATTGGGTTCATTGATCCGTTGGGGTTGATGAAGTGTAAAGAGGAGACGGGTGTTGATGCTTATGGTGGATATTATAAACGTAAGCAACAAAGAACCTATGATTACAATAATAAAACAGGTAAATGGGCACCTGCGAAAAAGGGGACAGGTGATACTCAGGAAATACTCTTCGGACAAAGGCGTATATCCGATACATTTAGGATTAACAGTGGTGCACCAGATTATATTGAGGGACGGAAATTGGCAGATGTAGCGGCAGATTTGAAGTCTGGTAATTTACATCCTGATCAATTTGAGGTTAAATATTTCATTTACCCTAACAGTGGACAAAAAGTAGCTGAAAGTAATAGAACTCTTGCAGTATTAAGTATGGCAGGATTAAAACCAACTAAAACAAAAGAAATAATACCTAGCCAAGATGTTTTAAATCGATTGGACCCAAGCTTGTTGGAAAATAAACCAATAAAGCATCGTGGAGAGACATTTAATATGCCTGGGAGAGCAATTCCAGTAACTGTTGGACCGAACAATTTGGAAATACTAGATATTGTAAGACTTCCATAGAGATGCGGAGGTAAATATATGATCAAAATGAAAGTTGTACCTGTTAAGGTGCCATGGATGATAAGTCCATCTCATGATTTTGCTAGTTTTATTGGTTATGAAAATCGCGAAGTAAGTGTACAAGTTATGTGCGGATATAATACTAAACACTATGATAAGGTTATTGCTAACCTAGAGTTGAAATACGGAGGTGACATACCAGACGAAGAATATAATAAAGCTGGAAGTGTAATCATCGAAATTAAATTTACTCCAATATGTCTTTTTAATATATATGGAAAAATGGATGGTTATGAGAGATATGATTTCAGCATATTTGACTCTTACTATTATGGAGGTTTGTCTATAGGTGATGAGTGGAACAAAACCGATATTTGCCCAAATCCAGGATTTTATGAAGTTGTTGAATCGAACTTAAAAGAAACTTTTGGTTTCATATCCCCTAGAGTAAAGCATTGGGTATTGCGTGGTCATGATTCTTGCATTGATGTGTTAGCATATTCTTTTGAATGGAAGGAGGTAGAATGGTAAAATTTATTGATCTCGGGTAATAGTTTTTAGGCACATGGGATTTATTCTAAATCTCTATCAAATAACAACAAAGGCAGTACAATAAAGCCCTCAAACCATACACTAAACTTAATAAACTTAGAAAGCTTATTCCAACTTGAACATTTAGAAGGAATGAGCTTTTTTCATATCCAAGTTAAAATAAGAAAAGTATATGGCTAAAACAAGTGCAGAATAAAGTAGGTTTAATTACTCAGGCATGAGCACAGTATTATCGGTTACGAGGATGTCATTGACTATTGCTAGGAGTACGAGAGTTACGGTAACAGGCGGCAGAGTTGAGATGCTCTTCAGTGACATAATAGGTAGCAACAGATATCGGGATGTTACTCGAGAGGGTTAAGAGGTTTGACCAGTTGGTTGACCATAAGGACGGACATTATCCGAGGATATTAAGCGGAAAAGAACGAGGGATGGCACAAGTAGCCGTTTAGTTATAATCGTCTCGATGGAGTAATAGCCGACCCGAATGGTTTGTATTACATGTGGGTACCGTATTACACTCCCGGGCTAAAGCATTTACCTCGACCGGGACGTTATCCGTGGGGATAACATAATTGAGGTTAACCCTAAAATGGTAAATTTTGCACAAGAATCAATAAACAAGTCATTTGACACCTCGAACGGTAAGGTCCCAATTACCAAAGTTGTAAAACAAGGGCCAGATCAGGTGAAAATTTCCCACCAATTAGTGTAGTAAATGTTAAAGGTCAACTTGTCGCTAGAGATGGTAATAGCCGTTTGTATGTTGCAGTAAAAACTAAAGCCGAGAAGATCAAAGTGAGAATTGAAAAAGATATTGAAGTTTTAGAGGTCTTACAATGAGGCCGAGAAATAACGACCTTCCTAATGAAGGAACTAAGGAACCACCAACACCAAGGTAGGTGATTAGGGGACACCTCACCGACCTAGAATGGTATGACGACACGAAATGTGGTCGACTAATGGAAATGGAGGGAGTAATGAATGAATATCAAAGAAATTATCGACGAAATAAAAGGTTTTGATAATTGCATTATACATCCATCTCTAGGTTTACCTAAGATTGAATACCCACACATATTACCAGATGACGTGAAAGAGTTCTATGAACTTTGCGGGGGAATTGAATTATTTAAAGATGAAGATTTTGGTGTAGACATTGTATCTCCAAAAAAATTCGAATTAGCAAATCCCGTTATAGTAAAAGAGTTATGTGAATCTGATATCTCTTCTAATTGGTTTATCATAGCCGATGATAGAAATGGAGACTATCTAACAATTGATCTTCATAAAGATAGATTAGGTAAATGTTATGACAGTCATTGGGATTGTCATGCTATTGCAGGTAGTTGTGCGATTATAGCCAACTCGTTTACGGACTTACTGAATAGACTTATAGAGTCAAAAGGTGAAGGCACAACATGGTATTGGTATGAAGATGATTTTGAGTCTCTTGGAGATGCATATGATGGTACCGATTTAGATTAACAATGAGATAGTGGACTAAGTACTACCTATACCTCAAGCGAGTAATATTGTCAGCTCGTCTTGGGTTTCTTTTTTTATGCTCCACTATCATAATCAGGAGGCAATAAGAATGGAAAAAATAATAGAATTTCTCACGTGGGCTGAAGAAAAAGGATGGGAAGTTCAAAAGCGGATCAATGGTGAACTAACATTGACGAATGAAATCGTTAATCGATATCCAGTAATATCCGAACAATTTATTCAATTTCTTAAACTGGTAGTTATTTGTGTAACAGCAGATGAAAAATCTTGGTTTCTATGTGTAAACGATTATAACCGAAAAGTAGAAATAGCGTTTTAGTTGGGATGAGTTTAAGAAAATAAGTTTAGAATCGGCGTGCGACGATGACTCGTGGAAACAAGAGATTACAAAATTTTGGGACAGGTATTTGCCCATAGCTTTATCTGTAAGAAATGGTTATACCGTTTATGCAATAGATCTCGGGAGTGAATTTGGTTCAATCGTATGCGGTTATGAACCTGAATTTGAAGAAGTTGAACAAATTGCATCTTCGTTTGAGCAGTTTTTAGATAAAATCATGAAGAATAGCGTAAACTTTTCATCATTTTAATCGAGCAGTATGAGGTGAGGCTATGTCATATGTAACGTTTGATTGTACACAGTTTATTTCATTTGATTCCGATAATGAAGCTGATATTGCTGCCATCTTTGAAAGAATTTGAATTTGGAGATGTCATTTTGCAAGTGGAACCAGATTACACCAAGAACAGTTATATCAAATAGCTTTCTCTGAGTAACAATCCAGACCCGCCTAGGCCTTCCCTGGGCTTTTTGCGTTTTCCCCAAATCCCACACTTTCCCCTTACTTTTCACGAGGTTATCCCGAACATTCCCGGCGCCCATACGGTACGATTTGTTTGCAAGAAACAATAGGAGACAGGGAGTGTTCACACATGAAAAAATGCTTTCCGTATCTGTAATCGCAGCGTGCTTGATGGCAACGAGTGCGGTAGGAGCTTTTGCGGCGGAGAAAGAAGGAAAAGGAGCAGGGTGGAGCAGCCTGCCTGAAGTTCAATCACTAAAAGCATTGCAAGTAGAGCAAAAAGCTCTGCAAGATAAACTGAAAGCACAATCGCAAATCAACCAACAGGCATGGGATGTTCTTTGGGGCAATGTGACGAGAGAAGTGCGCGAACAGGTAAAAAGTGCACTGGAAGAAACGAAGCCACTGAGCGAAGCAAACAAATCGTTGTCTGCTGAACTGAAAGAAGCGAAGAAAGCAAAGAATAAAGAAAAGGTGGCGAGCATCAAGGCTGAAATCGCCGCAAACCATACCGCCATCGAAGAAAAACTGGCGCATATCCAAACAGAGTTGACCCAGGTAAAAGAGAAAAAAGCGTCCTTCAAAGAGATGAACCAACAATTGAAGCAAATCCGCACTGAAAAGAAAGAGAACAAAGACCAAGCAAAAGAACTGAAAGCAAATGAGAAAAACACAGTGAAAGAAGCAAAAGAAGCATTCAAGGCTGGTGACAAGGAGCCAGCAGCGACATCCTTGAAAGAGGCAGCTAATCTGTTGAAAGAACTGATACAGGTACAAAGCGAGATTTTGGAGCAAAAGCAAGCAATTTCCGAGATTATTCAATAAGGAACGTCTACGAGAATAGTGACAGCCCGAATCCTGTTATTGACTAGACAGATGTTCCCCTTCACATAAGAGACAGAAAGTCCGTTGCACGCCAGCGGGCTTTTTTCATTCCCCAATTCTTCAAGCTCCGTTAAAACATCTATAATAAAATGGAAGATAAAGACATGGGGTGGGAGGAGTTTCACATGGATATTCTTGAGAGAGCGAGTACGGTTGAGAGTAGAGAGGATATGGTTCAATTCATTTCTCATTTGATTAAGGATTATCAGCAAAATAAAAAAGAGTGGGCGAATATGTCCCTTGAAGAGTTCCTAAGTGGGATGGAATCATGGATTGAGGATTGTGATAATATGTTAGCTGATCTTGAAGGTGTAGATTGGAATTTGTTTGCTACCATTTTAATTGCAGGAAGCCGTTATGAATAAATAGGAAACGAATTCAAGGGTCTGCGACGATTTTAAGGGATATTAAAGGTACAAAGCCCCTCTCCTTGCCTCAAAATCATATCATTCAGGACTAACGACCCATTCAAAAAATCCCAAATAATACCGATTGTAAGATTGTATGTAAAATAATGGTCTTATTTGGAAAGGTGAATCTATTTCCCTAGGAGCATCGGAGGAGGGGGATTCATCTGGCAGGGAGGGGATACCATGAGCAATCGAACACTCACTTATGGAGATATACAAGTTTCACCCTATGAGTTTACGCATTTGCAAACGATGAAAGTCGTGAAAAAGATGAACGAGCACGCGCGACTGACGATCACGGGGATCATTTCTGAAGAGCGAAAAGATAGCTACGTGAACCAGACAAATGCGCAAACACTGATCAGCGTGGCACTGGCTGATGAATCGGGCAAGCCGAAAACATGGTTCCAGGGCATCGTTTTGCGCGTCCATGTCAAAGCGGTTCGCGATATTTATTACTTGTCGCTGGAGGCTATTTCTCATACGTATTTGTTGGATGTCAAAACGAGAAAACGTTCGTTTCAAAACCCGGCGATGACTTATGCGGGGCTCGTGAAAACGGTGCTGTCCGGGTACGGAAAAGCTGACTTTATTGACTCAGTTACGAACGGCAAAGCTTTGAATACTTTTGTGATGCAGTATGAGGAAACCGATTGGCAGTTTCTGAAGAGGATGGCATCGCGTTTTTATACAGGTTTGATCCCGACAACGGCTTTTGACATTCCCAAGTTTTACTTCGGTTTGCCAAAAGGTCAAGATAAAGGAAAGCTGGCCGTTAGTCATTATACGGTGCACAAGCGTGTCGGGGATTATCAGAGTGATGCGGAGAACAAGGTTCCGGGAATCGATGACCAGGACTATACCGTGTATGAAGTGCAGAGCGAACGAGTGCTGGAGGTAGGCAATGAGGTGAATTTCAAATCCAGACCACTTGTCGTCGGAGAAGCGGTCACAGAGATGAAGGAAGGCATTGTCACGCACACATACAAGCTTTATCCGCGGCTAGGTCTGGCGCGAAAAAAACAGTATAACCATGCGATCATCGGGGCGTCCATCCAAGGCCGGGTGCTGCAAGTCCAGAAAGACAATGTGCGGGCCAAGCTGGACATGGATGATCAGCAGGATCAGAGTACGGCATACTGGTTCCCTTACTCCACCATTTATGCCTCCGAGGATCAAACCGGATGGTACGTCATGCCAGAGCTGAACGACCAGATTCGGATTTATTTCCCGAGCAAAAAAGAAGAGGACGGTATCGCGATCAGCTCTGTTCTCAAGGAAATCCCAGACGATGACAAGCCATCTCCCAAAAAGAAAGCCACACCGAAAAGCAATGCAGGTGGGGGTGGAGGTGGTGGTGGAGACCGGATGAAGGACCCTGCTGTAAAGACGTTTCGTACCAAATATGGCAAGGAAATCGTGCTGGCTCCTGATAAAATTGTGATCACGACAGGAGATATGTCGATCACGATTAGTGATACGAGTGGAATCGATATCAAGAGTAGCCAGAACGTGAATATAACGGCGGATAAGGACATGAAGCTATCAGCTGCTTCTCTTCATATTAGTGCCGATAAAATAGAGCTGAGTGGAAAAGGAAATACGATCAAACTGGAAGACAAGATCGAGCTGAAAGGTTCGGAAATCAAGATGAACTAGGGGGCACTTGCATCGATGAAGAAAGAGGAAGCGCTCCAGCATTTGAACGATAACACCTTCCGGCCAGCACTGGCTGAAAGCATAGCCGCAACCGAGCGCTATTTCCAGCAAAACAAGGAACAGCTCGTCCGGGAGTTCGTGGAGTCTTTTCGGCAAATGCTTCTGCATATTGAGTTCATGCAGAGCAACGAGGAGCTACCCCCTGTCGGTTTTATTCACTACTCATTGCTGCGGACAACCGTATTGGATGGCACGTACACACTTTTGATAGAGGCTTATACGGAGCAATGGTACTGGGAGCCAGTGGAATGCTATGCACGTTACAATTCAGCATGGGCTTTGCAAGAGGCTTCCAAGCTCATTTCGCTACTGGACGAACGCCGAAAAATGTACATGGGGATCATACACGCTGCTGATGTGGAGTATATGGTGCTAAAGGAAATGGAGCTATTCGGTCAGTTTGTCACAGCGCTTGCCCGAGTAGCGATTCCGGAGCTCATTAAGCTGCCTGAGTACCAACAGATTAGGAAAGCAGATCGTCTGTACATACGAGTGGGGGAATTCAAAGACATCAGTGAAGTGGTGTACGTAGATGAGCGGAACAAGCGGGAGGAGAAGGAGAGTAGAAGCTTGCTTGGGCAACCGAAAGGAACGTTTTGCACCCATGAAACATTCGCCTACATGGATTTGCCGCGAAGCATGGTAGAAGCATTAGATTTGCGCTATTGCGATTTTAGCGGCAGTAATTTTGCAGACAGTCAGTTCCGTGAGTGTGTCCTATTCGGAACAAGATGGGTAAAGAGCAAGCTTCAACGCACAGATTTCAGTCATTCGCTTCTTTGTGATGCCGATTTTCGTCATGCTGACTTGAGTGGAGCCATCTTCTCTTATGCCGAAGGACAAGGAGTCAGTGCGGACGAGCTGCATCGTGTACCGGGCTTACTCGGTGTCCAATTTGCTTATGCTGATTTGCAAGGAGCGGATTTTCGCCATTCTCGTCTGTATCATGCGAATTTTCATGGAGCGAATATGCAAAATACCGTTTTTTTCGAAAAGGATCGTGGGCGTTTTGCGTTGAGTGAAGCACAGATGCAGCAGATTGAGTGGAAAACGGAATAAAGGAGGCGGGATGACATGCGCGATTATTATTTGCTAGCAGATGACAGTCGAATCGCTCAAAAGGTTGTACCAGCGGGTCTGGGGCTGCAAAAGGAAAACACCTTCGAGCAACTCCCGCCGATATCCGTTCTTGAGGTCAACGCGGATGGTACCCACGCCTACACAGATTGGTTGGAAAAGCCACTGCCGATGATTTCGGAGCGGATGAAAACCATTACTGCCAAATACAATCCGAGCGTACAATGGAAGCGCGTCGATTTGATTGACAGTGAAACCAACCTGCGAAACGTCTACTGGGTCATGCAAGTACCTGCTGTAGATTGCCTTTCCATGGAGACTGCGTTTCATTTGAATGGAACGGTAAAGAGACTTGTATTAGATACCGATAAGATAAAGGCACATCATTTCTTTAAAGTTCAAGGGATCTTGGAGCCGTATATCGTGGTGAGTCTGGATGCTGCGGAAAGCTTCCTTCGCAGAAGCTTGAACGGATTTGTTTTGCAAAAAGTAGAGCAGGCACTGCGGAGGGAGCTATGACGATCTACTGGGATGAAAAGATTTTGGATGTATGGAACAGTATCCAGGCACGGCGTCAACTCGCTGAAATGGAAGAACAACAGGTGAAATTGACGCTTGCCGAGTGTCTGGATGGCGTGCGAAAAGGCTGCCTGGAGTACGAAGGACGCAGGTTCGAATTCGCGGAGAATATCCTCTTTGACGGGCAGCTTGGCATTCAGCTGCCCCGATCGATGCAGTTCATACCGAGGGGACGCGGGTCAAATAGCGCAGGGAATTCTCAGCACGAGCAGATTTCCTATAAAGAGGAAGAGAGCGCGGTCATGCTTGGCATGAATCATATGGCACATCCGTTGCCGATGAGCGGCGTGGAAACGTTTGTGCAGGCGATGACAGCACAAGTCAAAAAGGCGCAGGCAGGCTTGCAGGTTGTACATCATGAGCTGATCGAGCTGAATGGATGCAGAGTTGCCTGCAGCGAATTCATTATCCCGGTCGAGGACAAAACCTACTATCAAATCTTGTTCGCGACATCAGTAAACGGGCGGGCACTTCTCGGGAGTTTTCATTTTGAGTCTGAGGAAGTGCTCGTGTGGCAGCCTTTGGCCCATGCGCTGATTCGCACGCTGCGGGTAGAGAACGTTTGATCATGACAGAACAGGGAGGTTTCCAATTGGAACAGCAGCAACATCAACAGCAAATGCAAGTGAGCGTGCCTGAAAATGAGCGGGTCATGTCGGTCAAGGAATGGTTGATTACTTTTTTAATTATGATGGTGCCCGTGGTCAATCTCGTGATGTATTTCGTTTGGGCATTTGGCAGTGAAGGCAATCTAAACAGAAAGAACTGGGCAAAAGCGAACTTGCTGATTATGGGCGTTTGCATCGGGTTGTACTTATGCGTATTCTTTTTTATTCTGATCTTGGCATTCATTGGAGCATCGGTTGAACAATAGCGAGAACGGTGGATTGGCAAAAAATCTGGAGGGTATAGAATGGATCACCAAACGCATGTGGAAGGAAGCGTAGCGGAAAACGAAAAGGTCATGACGATGAAAGATTGGATAATCGTCTCGTTGTTCATGATGATTCCGATCGCGAATATTGTTTTGTTATTTGTGTGGGCTTTTGGTTCAGATGGGAATCTGAATCGTAAAAACTGGGCAAAAGCCGGCTTGTTGTTAATGGCGATTCTTTTTGGTTTATATTTCGTATTTGGTACGATAACCGCAATTATCACGTTTATTTTAATCGGCATGGAAGGGCAATAAGGGACGATACAAAGGCCACTACAAGGCATATTCCAACTCGAATCACCGAGGAGGAACATGCCTTGTTTTTTTACACGGAGGTTTTCTCCTATTCGTGTTATCCTGAAGATAGTAGCAATTCCGATCATGCAGAAAGGGAGAGGTACATGTCAGTTGAGAAAGAGACCCGACTCTGCCAACGCTCCAAACAGATTCATAACCGTACATTTGTCGTGACCTGCCAAGATTTTTTGGTGAAGCAAGCAGACTTTCTGTTGGACGTATTCTCTGATGTAGAAGACGAGATGGGTCCGATCAAGAACGGTGCGAAAATTCAGGTAGGATGGACCATCCTGCTGGTTTTCGAACGGGATGGGTGTATGGAGATCATGGCACCCGACTACGGGGCGAACCCTTTTTCCGAAACAACTTCTGACCTGACTGTGTCCTTGGTCGTGCAAATGGCGCAAAACAACTGCTTGCAAACGGTGCGAGCAGAAGGGGAAGCTGCTTTGTTCCAAGATAAAATTGTGGTGGCAAAAGGTGCATTTGAACAAGAACACGTCTATTTGCAGCGTGCAGAGGATGTTCGAAAAGGTGACTCCGGGTGGTATCTTGGGCCTGTGGAAGGCGAAGTAGACAGTGACCAGCTAAAGTCATACTACGTTTACCAACTGCTAGAGCTACGTCCCTCTCTTTTGCAGGCGATGGCTCTGCCACGAGGCTACATTGTCGTTTTCCAAGGAGATCAGATTGAAGCAGTTCTGGACGAGCACGATGTGAATGTATGGCCGACACTCCATTAGCGGCTGCTATTTAACTCCGCTGATACTTTATTCACGAGTTGATCCGCTTGGCGTGTGGTTTCGGGCAAACGATATTTGGGTGAGAGCGTGGTGATCCATGCGCATGCGGTTGGCAAAGAGATTCCGTGCCCGATTGAGACGAATATCGGTTTGATATTCGGTTGTGTGCGCAAGACTCCGCCGATGATTTCACCCTGATCGAGCAAAGGGGAATACGCACCTCTTACCTGTGCTGGTTCTTCGTATTCTCCTAGCAGTCTCGTTTTTCCACAACCAATGGTAGGAATGTCAAACAGGACGCCCAAATGACTGGCGAGTCCGAATCTTCGCGGGTGAGCGATTCCTTGCCCATCGCAGACGACGAGCTGTGGTGTTGTTTTGAGCCCCTTGAATGCACGTACCAACGGAGGCAGCTCTCGAAAAGAGAATAAGCCGGGAATATACGGGAATTCGACGGTGTCTTGAATGACGACAGACTCGACGACTTGCAGGGAAGTGGCGTCGAGGATCAAGACACCAGCAACTAACAAATCAGACTCGGCATGATAAGCGACATCTACCCCGGCGATAAAGCGTACGTCCGCTAGTTGATCTTCTTTTTTTACTTGCTGGGCTAGCTGTCGTTGTAAGTTGATGGCCTCTTGCTCATCAATGTTCCAAGGATGTTGGATAATCGGCTCCATCTGGTTACCTCCGGATGATAGAAGATTGGTTCATTATATCGAATAGATGTGCTATGCTCCAAGTCTTAGGAACAATCCCGAGAAAATACGTTGACTTCTTGAATGAAAAGCACTATTTTGTAACCGACCGAATCATCATGTTCGAGATTAGCTAGGAGGGCTCGTCGTGAAAATCGCAGTAGTAGGAAGCATCAATATGGATCTCGTAACCCATGTACATCATTTACCCAAAGCAGGAGAAACGATCGCAAGCCATCACTTCGAGCTGATCCCGGGTGGAAAGGGAGCGAATCAGGCGGTAGCAGCGTCTCGCCTGGGTGGGCATGTCTCCATGATTGGAATGGTAGGAGAGGATGAGAACGGCCGAGTTATGCTGGGAGGGCTAACAGATGCGCACGTTCACATAGAGGGGATCAAATGCTCAGGTACGACAGGCATGGCTTTTATCAATGTAAGTGACGATGGGGAAAATAACATCGTGCTTGTTCCAGGAGCGAATGCGCTCGTCAGCACAGAGCATATTGCAGACCATTTGTCTATTTTAAAGGACAGCGACGTCGTATTGCTCCAATTGGAAATCCCGATGCCTGTCGTGGAATATACAGTCAAAGAGGCGGCTCGACTCGGCAAGCTGGTCATTTTAAATCCGGCACCTGCACGCAAGCTATCCAGCGAGCTATTAACTCATGTACATACCTTAACCCCAAATGAAACAGAGCTTTCTATTCTCACAGGAATGCCTGTATCCACGATAGACGAAGTGCATGCTGCTGCCAAAAAGCTTTTGTCTGGTGGACCAAAGCGCGTCATCGTGACGTTGGGGGAAAAGGGCGCTCTCTTAGTCACCGCCGATAAGGCGACCCATATCCCTGCTTTCCGCGTAGAGCCAGTGGATACAACTGCGGCAGGCGATTCATTTACGGCAGCTTTTGCGGTTGGGATCACACAAGGAATGACCGAAACCGAAGCGGCCACTTTCGCCAGCAAAGTCGCAGCGATTGTCGTTACAAGGAATGGTGCGCAGCCATCCCTGCCTACTTTTGATGAAGTACAGGCATACTCTTTTTAATGGAGGGGAAAATGGTGGAAAAGGTCAATTTAGCTGAAAAATTTTCGTTATTCGATGAGCATTGGAGTCCCAAAATTGCAGGAGAAATCAATGACTCCTATGTAAAGCTAGTCAAATTAAAAGGAGAGTTTGTCTGGCATCAGCATGAAAATGAGGATGAAATGTTTTTAGTAGTGAAAGGGAAACTGCTTATCAAGTTTCGGGATAAAGATATTTGGTTAAACGAAGGGGAATTTGTCATTGTTCCAAAAGGGGTAGAGCATATGCCAGTTGCAGAGGAAGAGGTTCATGTATTATTGCTTGAACCAAAGTCGACGCTGAATACTGGAGATCAAGTAAACGAAAAAACAGTAACTGATTTAGAGAGAATATAATCAATGAGCAAGCCTATTTTGAGAAATGATTTTCAAAATAGGTTTTTTCTTTATGCGTAGTTACAGTTGCGGATAGTTCATTTGTTGACCGAGCGGTACAAAATGTGTAAGATTTCCATAACAGTTGGAAACGAAAGGAGGATTCCGGTGAGCAAACGCGGCAGACCTCGTGATTTTGATTACGCGTCCATCGTAGATGTGGCTATGAAAACATTTTGGTCAAAAGGCTACAATGGTTGTTCTACACATGATTTATGCAGTGATACTGGACTGGGGAAAGGCAGCTTGTACAATACGTTTGGCAGCAAACAGGACCTGTATCTCGCAGTGGTGGAACACTATCACGATACCGGGCTTCGTGAACAGCGGGCATTATTGGAGAGTCCGGGTTCTGTGAAAGAACGGTTGCAAAATTTTTTGGCTTGGGCATTGGTGGAAGACTTTGAATCTACGAATCCAAAGGGGTGTTTGCTGATCAATGCGGGATTGGAACGGGCAAAAGAAGATCCCAAGATTGAAGAAATTGTCTCCAGACATGTTGAACTTCTGAAGCAGACCATGGAAAAAGTGATGGAGGAAGGCTTGCGAACGGGCGAAATCTCCAAAAAACGATCTGCGGTGGATTTGGCAAGCTTATTTTTAAGCAGTTACTACGGCTTTCGTGTGTTGAATACATCCACACAGAATCGGACATTGGCTGAACAAATCATGAATGGCACGATAGAATCTATCTTCGGCGCGTAATGCGCTCTTTTTTTGAGTGATTTTTGTACCGATTGTTACAATAATTAGATAAGGAGTGTTCCTTAATGCCGTCGATTATTTATTTGTTAGCGGTAGCGATTTTTGCGATGACGACTTCTGAATTTATGGTGGCTGGGATGATGAATGAACTTGCCGATGATTTTGGCGTGTCGATCCCATCCATCGGGTATTTCATTACGGCGTATGCGGGGGCAATGGTGATAGGAGGTCCCGTCCTGACAGCAACTCTCTTGCATATTCGCCGAAAACAAGCGCTGCTTTCTTTGGTTGCCGTCTTCTTTATTGGTCAAGCGTTAGGGGCAATAGCTTGGAATTACGAGTCGATGATGCTTGCTCGTATCCTAACGGGTATCGCTTCATCCGCAGCGTTTGGTATCTCCGTCAGTATTTCAGCCAGCTTGGTTCCCCCTCATTCACGGGGAAAGGCTGCTTCGATTGTCTTGGCAGGCTTAATGATTGCTACTGTCATCGGGCTCCCTCTGACAACCGTGATTGCACAATATTTCGGCTGGAGAATGAGCTTTTGGGCTGTTGCGGTAGCCGTATTATTATCAGGGATCTTGATTCAATGGATGCTCCCTTCCTCTGCACAAAGAGACCAGATGAATGGAAAGGATGAGCTTGCCAGTTTTCAAAATCCACACCTTTGGGCGGCGTATGCAACGAGTATGCTGATCATTGGTGGTACGTTCGCAGCGTTTAGTTATTTTACTCCGATTCTTACCGGTGTAACGGCATTTTCGGATGCGAGTATCCCGTATTTGCTTGCCCTTTACGGTATCGCGACCGTGATCGGAAATAGCGTGATTGGCAGACTTGCCGATCGTTTTACCATGCGAATCCTTGTAACGGGAATAAGCATACTCCTAGGGGCATTGGTTCTGTTTGCGGTAGGTGCCGAAAATAAATGGATCGCAGTGCTGTCCATTGTTCTGATTGGGTTGACGGGCGTAGCGATGAATCCGGCCATGATTGCACGCGTTATGAAAACAGCAGGCAGTGGGACGATGGTAAACACGGTACATACTTCCTTTATTACATTGGGAGTTACCATTGGTTCTTCTTTAGGTGGGATCGGAATCAGCAGTGGCTATGGACTTGTTTCACCATTGTGGGTAGGTGCTTGTTTAGCTGTAATCGGGTTACTTTCAATCGTTCCCTACCTGAAAAAGAGCAAAGTGTAAAAAACCATACAATCCCTCTTGAAAGTCAAAGAAGGTCAAACTATAATAAAGTCAACGAAGGTCAGAAAAGGTCAAAGATCTTCTGAATTCCAAAACAAAGCTTTTGGGGGGATTGAATATGCATTGTGAAATCTGCAAACAACGTGAAGCAACTGTGACTGTTCATATACGTGTACAAAATCAGCAACAAAAGTACGATCTGTGCCAGGATTGCAAAACAAAGCTAACTAATAAAATGGGAGTGGGCATGGGCTTTAGTCCTTTCTCCTCCTTCTCTGGACTGGATGAGTTCCTGCAAGGCTTTGCCCAAGGTCGGGTGAATCCAGGCAAGTCTTCAGGCCAACCGCAGCAACAATCACCAGAGCGCGGTGGAGGCATCCTCGATGACCTGGGCCGTAATCTAAACGATGCGGCACGTGCCGGACTGATTGACCCTGTGATTGGACGCGAACAAGAAATCGAGCGTGTGATTGAGATTTTGAACCGACGCAACAAAAACAATCCGGTTCTGATCGGGGAGCCAGGCGTCGGGAAGACGGCGATTGCGGAAGGCCTCGCTCTGCGCATTACGGAAGGGCAAGTACCGACCAAGTTGAAAAACAAGCAGGTGTACATTTTAGATGTCGCCTCTCTGGTGGCAGGGACGGGAATACGCGGACAGTTCGAGGAAAAAATGAAGCAAGTAATTGCCGAGCTGCAGAAACGCAAAAGCGTCATCCTGTTTGTGGATGAGATTCATCTCTTGGTGGGAGCAGGCTCTGCGGAAGGCTCCATGGATGCAGGGAACATCCTGAAGCCTGCACTGGCTCGCGGTGAGTTGCAATTGATTGGGGCAACTACGCTAAAAGAGTATCGCGTCATTGAAAAAGACGCTGCTCTGGAGCGCCGCCTGCAGCCAGTTATGGTCAAGGAACCAACCGTAGAACAAGCCATCGAGATTTTAAAAGGATTGCGTCCGAAATACGAAGCATTCCACCAAGTCGCTTACTCGGATGATGTCATCCGTGCCTCCGTGGAATACTCCCATCGTTACATCCAGGATCGATTCTTGCCTGACAAGGCGATTGATCTCATGGATGAAGTGGGCTCGCGCTTGAACCTGAGATCCTCCGCGGTTGATACGACAGAGCTGCATGAGCGGCTGGCGCAAATCAATCAGGAGAAAAAAGAAGCGACGGAGCAAGAAGCATACGAACGAGCTGCCCGTTTGAGAGACGAGGAAGCGGGTATTTTAGAGAAGCTGGATCAAATCGAAGGCACGGAGCAACGCGTCCAGGTTGACGTCACAGACATCCAAGCCTTGATCGAGCAAAAGACCGGGATTCCGGTAACCAAGCTGCAAAGTGATGAGCAGATGAAAATGAAAAACCTGGCGTCCCATTTGGAAGCAAAAGTCATTGGTCAATCCGAGGCAGTCACACAAGTAGCGAAGGCGATTCGACGCAGTCGTGCAGGCCTGAAACCGAAAAACAGACCGATTGCTTCCTTCCTGTTCGTCGGTCCGACTGGCGTAGGGAAAACAGAGCTGTCCAAAGCGCTGGCAGAGGAGCTGTTTGGTACCCGCGATTCGATGATCCGCCTTGATATGAGCGAGTACATGGAGAAGCACTCGGTATCCAAATTGATCGGTTCTCCTCCTGGCTACGTCGGTCATGAAGAAGCAGGTCAATTGACAGAGCGCGTACGCCGCAATCCGTACAGCATTATCCTGCTGGATGAGATTGAAAAAGCACACCCAGACGTGATGCACATGTTCCTGCAAATTCTGGAGGATGGTCGTCTGACAGACAGTCAAGGCCGTACGGTGAATTTTAAGGAGACGGTTATCATTGCGACGAGCAATGCTGGTGTGAGCGAGCGTAAAATCTCCGTTGGCTTTGGAGCACAGGCGCCTGAGCCTGCTACCGTGCTGGATTCTCTGGGAGCGTACTTCAAGCCGGAGTTCCTGAACCGCTTCGACTCGATCATCTCCTTTGCCCATCTGGAAAAACAGGATTTGGTCAAAATCGTCGATCTGCTGCTGCAAGATGTCAAGGGCAATCTGTCTGAGCAAGGAATGGAGATCAGCGTGACAGATGCCGCAAAAGAAAAGCTGGCAGAGCTGGGCTACAACCCTTCCTTCGGGGCACGTCCATTGCGTCGCGTGATTCAGCAATACGTCGAGGATGGCATTGCGGACCTAGTGATGGAAGAAGACAATGTGACAGCTATGGTCATTGATGTCGAGGACAATGTAATTCGTGTGAAAAAAGGATAACAGTCGTAAAAAAAGAAACCCCGATCGGGGTTTCTTTGCTTTTTGAAATCGTCTTATTTATTCATGACTTTCTCATTGATGCCATTTCTGATGCCAGCACTTTCAATTTTCAGCTGGCGGCGCTTGGCGACGATTTTCTTCACCCATAACCCGATCAAGATGAGCGGCACCACGGTGAGAAAGATATAGAGAGAAACGTTATGGACCATATTTTCCGCCATTTTACCGTAAAAATAAAACAAGAATCCGACTGCGTAAAATTTGACAGCCCGTCCAATTGCGGCATACCCGATCAACTTCCACAACGGGAATTTCAAGCAACCCGACATGATTGTAAATACTTTAAACGGAATCGGTGTAAACGAACCGATGAAGATCGCGACTTCGCCCTTCTTTTGAAACATCTCTGTTGCAGAGTCAATCCATTCCTTTTTGAGGATTTTGTACAGAACGGATTTGCCTAGTACTTTACCGATTAAATAACCGACGGGAGTCCCTATGAGACAAGCAATGTAGCCTACCGTTGCAATCCACAATGCCTGCGAAGGATCAACGAGGCTGAGTGGCACTTGAAGAAAGAAGGCAGGAACGGGGAAGATGACTGCGTCTGCAAAAGAATGAATGAACATTCCCAAATAGCCGTATTCCATTAAGAAATCTAAAATGTTCTGAAACATCTATTTCTCCTTTGTCATTCTATCGTTAACTGCCAGTCATCAACTCAATCGAGTCGGATCGTACCAGGTAAATTTTATGTGTATAGATGCGATTCTACTTCAAACTGGCTGACTTTGGAACGAATTTTTTTGAATTGGGATTCACTTACTATGCAACGGTAAACCATGTTCCTGTATCTATCTGATAATACGATGTAGATCGTTTTCTGGTTACTCAACAATTCTTCACGTTCGCCTTGGTTTTTTTGAATACACTCAATAGCTTCATTATCGAGATTTCGTTGTTGTCCAAAAACGCACTCTCGTCGGATTTGATCTACGACTTAAGGCGGATAGGTTAACGGTGCATGCGACGTAACACATCCATCAACACGTCAATCCCTTGCTCAATCACTGCTTCCTTGGCATAGGACACATTCAGCTTCAACATATTTTCTTGCGGAAAGCCCTCCAAATAATTTTTGTCGGCAGTATCCACAAGGATCGAACGTTTTTTGAGCTGGCTGATAACAGCAGGAACCGGGATGGAATCGGTCAACACAATGTGCGTATGAATCCCTGGGTATGCAAGGGGCTGAAAGGTGAACAGATGGTCTTCATTCGCCGCAAAATGGTTCAAGGACGCCATCAGCAGGTTGGATCGCCGGTGATAGGAACTGCGTATTTTTTGCTTGTGTCGCTCGAACATTCCGCTTTTTAGGTAAATTTCCAGCGCTGCTTGAGATAGCATGGAGCTGTCGATATCCATGAGTCGTTTGTGTTGGTTGAAGGAATCCTTTAGCACATCCGGTATAACAGCTACACCCAGACGGAGCCCGGGAAAAATAATCTTGGAATAGCTTTTTACATAAATCGTGCGAGAAAAGCGGTCATAGGCAAAGAGGGGATCGGCTTTACTGTCATGCTCAAGGTCTGCCATGTAATCGTCTTCTACGAGATAGACGTCGTACTGCTGGGCAAGCTCCACAATACGCTGCTTATCCTTTCGGCTGTACGACGTACCGAGCGGGCTATGATAGCGAGGCATCGTGTAGAAAAACTTGATATCTCCCGTGCGGAAAATAGACTCCAGCTCTTCTAAATCGATTCCTTGGGCAGTGCGCTTGATCCCGACGACAGGATGCTTGCGTACTTGCAAGCTTTCAATGAAAAGATGGTAGCTGGGCTGCTCAATCAGAATCGTTTCTTTGCCATTTGGAAAAGGAAGACTGCATAGCAAGGATAGAGCTTGTTGGACACCGGAGGTAATGAAAATATTGCCCGGGTCCGTAAAAACCTGATGATTCCCAAGCAGCTTGGCAACGACAGCAATGAGCGATGGCAAGCCTTGGGTGGTTCCGTATATGAAAAGATCGTTTTTATAGGTTTCAATCGCTTTATTGATGCAATGTTGAAAGTCGATGTAAGGAAAGAGGTCAGGATCGGGAGCAGAGGTCGCAAAATCGATTGTCGACGTATCTGCGGGTTGTATCTTCCTTTGCTTTTTCACGACGTAGTAGCCACTTCGGTCGACCGAGTAGATGAGATGACGCTTTTCGAGCTCATCCAAGGTGCGGATAACAGTACTCTTGCTGCATTGGTAGCGAGAGGCGAGCTCCCGAATGGAGGGAAGTCGGTCTCCGTCTCGATAGGAGAGGCTTTCAATCAACGATTCAAGTTCATTTTGAAGCTGCAAATATTTGTGCATCTAGAAACCTTCCCTTACCCCCGAATTTGTATCGGTACAGTTACTCCTTTTTTGCATTGTAGCACGATTGCTCCCCCATTACTATTAACCTAAGACGGCCGTCTGTAAAAAGTCCCCAGTAGGAGAGATACATGCGATGAAAGACCAACAAAAAGCGATTCTTGCGGCATTACTGAATGCAGGGATTACCGGCTTGTCGTTTTTGTTTCTGAAAATGGCACTTGCTGTAACCAATCCGGTTGATACTTTGGCACACCGTTTTACCGTGGCATTTATCGCTGCATCCATCCCGATCGTGTTTGGGTGGATCAAGCTGTCCATCAAACCAAAAGACATGCTCACGATTATACCGCTCGCCATGCTGTACCCCATTCTGTTCTTTACCCTTCAGGCGTTTGGACTGGTGTATACCACTTCGTCGGAAGCAGGGATTATTCAAGCAACCGTTCCGATTTTTACCATGATCATGGCGGCATTCTTTTTGGGAGAGTCTTCTACGTGGCTGCAAAAGCTGTCCACGCTTTTATCCGTCGGAGGTGTCGTGTACATTTTTGCAATGAAGGGGCTGGGTGTAAGCGCAGGCTCAGGGAGCAGTATCGGTACCATTCTCATCCTGTTATCCGCGTTTTCTTTGGCGGGGTATAGTGTTCTGGCGAGAAAAATGACCAAGTCCTTTCATTATATAGACATGACGTATATGGTGGCGTTACTCGGATTTGTGTTTTTTAATGGCTGGTCTGTTATTCGCCATAGTACAGAGGGGACTTTATCCACGTATTTTGCCCCTTTCGCCAGCTCGGCCTTTATCATCTCGATTGTATTTTTGGGGATACTGTCCTCGCTCATGACGTCATTTATGACCAACTTTGCCTTGTCCAAGATGGAGGCATCCAAACTCAGCGTGTTTAACAATTTGTCTACGCTGGTTACCATCGTGGCAGGCGTTATCTTTTTGCAGGAACAACTGGCATACTACCATCTCATTGGCGCAGTGATGATTATTATCGGGGTGATTGGGACGAACTTCCTGGGGGCAAAATTTAAACAGAAGAACACGCCTCAACCGAAATCCACGTCTTTGTGAGAAAAGAAAAAGGATACACAACAGAGCGAATGTTTATTCATTGGCTCTGTTTGTTTTTGTGGAGGAATCGTTCGTGAAACTGTTTACAAATCGTATCATACACGATATAGTTACCTAGATTGTGAGTATAATGACATATGGTGAGATGACGGAATGAAAAAAATTATACATCTGGATTCGATTGAAAAGAGATTTGCAGATACTGTCGTCGTCCCCTCTTTTTCTCTCTCCATTGAAGAAGGGGAGTTTTTGACGTTACTCGGCCCCAGTGGCTGTGGGAAAACGACACTGCTGCGAATGATTGCTGGATTTGAGCAGCCAACGACCGGGGAAATTTTCCTGGACGAAAAGCCACTTAGCGCTGTGCCGCCGTATCAACGCGATATGAACATGGTGTTTCAGCAATATGCTTTGTTTCCACACATGACCGTGGAACAAAACATCCTGTTTGGTTTGAAAATGAAAAAAGTGAACGCAGCCGAACAACAGAAGCGTTTGGAGGAAGTACTTCAGTATGTCCAACTGACAGAATTGCGGAAGCGCACGCCAAAGCAGCTGTCTGGCGGACAACAGCAACGCGTAGCAATCGCACGGGCGATTATTAACAACCCACGCGTTCTGCTTCTGGACGAGCCTCTAGGTGCTTTGGACTATCAATTGCGAAAAAGCTTGCAGCTCGAATTGAAAAACTTGCAGAAAAACCTAGGGATAACGTTCATTTACGTTACCCATGACCAAGAAGAAGCGATGGCGATGTCCGATCGAATCGCAGTCATGAACAAGGGACGAATTGAACAGATTGCTTCTCCAGCAGAGATTTACAACTCCCCGCAAACCTTGTTTGTGGCTACCTTTATTGGGGAAAACAACATTTTCCGGGAAAACGGAACGAATGCAGCGGTACGTCCGGAAAAGATCAAGCTGTACCCGGTTGACTCTGACAAGGACAAGCACAAGAAGCTGGGTACCATTGCTGACGCGGTGTTCCTCGGCAATCTGCGCAAGGTATTTATCCGCCTTGAGGGGCAGGATATGACCGTAATGGCACACCAGTACGCAGGTGACGGTCTGGACTGGCAGGTGGGAGATCAAGTGGCCATTGGCTGGGCACAGACGGACGAGGTGATTCTTCCTTGTTAAACAAGAAGCCGGTAAAACTGCTCGCGCTTCCCGCCCTTTTGTGGATGGGTGCGCTTTTCGTCCTGCCTATGCTTATGATTGCCATACTGTCTTTCCTCAAAAGAGGCACGTACGGGCAAGTTGTCTATGAGTTTACGCTGAACAATTACATCCGTATTTTCGATCCGCTGTATGGCCAAATTTTTGGGGATACGCTGGTCGTAGCGGTTTTAACAACTGTCTTTTCGATTTTGTGCGGCTATCCGTTGGCGTATTACATTTCACGGCTGGAAAAATCGACTCAGCAAATATGGCTTTTGCTCGTGATGATTCCGTTTTGGATCAACTTCTTGGTCCGTTCCTATGCGTGGGTAATCATCCTGCGTTCGCAAGGCGTAATCAATACGTTCCTGCAATCGCTGGGCATTATTTCGGAGCCGCTGCCGCTTCTGTACAATTCGGGCTCTGTCCTGCTCGGGATGGTGTACACTCTTATGCCGTTCATGGTACTGCCGATTTATGTGTCGCTGGAGCAAATGGATCGCCGCAAGCTGGAAGCCGCGTATGATCTGGGCGCAACGCCTTGGAAGGCTTTTTGGCACGTGACTCTGCCGATGACCAAGACAGGTGTCGTCACTGGATCGATCCTCGTCTTTGTTTCTTCCATCGGGATGTTCGTCGTTCCGGATGTGATGGGCGGAGCGAAATCGGCTCTGATCGGAAACGTCATTCAAAATCAATTTTTGTCCGCGCGTGACTGGCCGTTCGGTTCTGCCTTGTCCATCGTGCTGATGCTATTGTCCATGCTGTTGATTCTTCTTTATTTCCGCGCTACCAAAGCGAGCGAGACAAAGGAGGGATCAGCATGAAAACATTACGTCGAAACGCACTATCTGGATACTCGTGGCTGATGCTGGTCTTTTTGTATCTGCCAATTTTGATCCTTGTCCTTTATTCGTTCAACGATTCACGGATCAACGCTACGTGGACGGGTTTTACGTGGAAGTGGTACGTTTCTTTGTTTGAAAACAGGCAGGTCATGCAAGCGCTGATGAACAGTTTGACGATTGGGGTTATCAGCAGCGTCATCGCAACGGTTTTGGGTACGGCTGCCGCTCTGGCGGTCAAGCACTATTCGCTTCGTTGGAGCAATATCTTTAACGGGCTGATGTACTTGCCGATCGTCATCCCGGAGATCATGATGGGGTTGGCTATGCTCGTGTTGTTTAGCCAGGTGCAGATGGAGCTGGGGAAAGTGACTCTGATTCTGGCGCATGTCACGTTTAGCATGCCGTATGTGATGGTCATTATCTCTGGACGTTTGGCTGATATGGGCAAGGAACTGGAAGAAGCGTCTCAAGATTTGGGAGCAACTCCTTGGGAGACATTGCGCTATGTGACGTTGCCTCTGATTATGCCAGGGATCATCGCAGGCTTCCTGATGGCGTTTACCCTATCGTTGGACGATTTCATTATTTCGTTCTTCGTGGCTGGTCCGAATTCGACTACATTGCCACTCTACATTTATGGGTTGGTCAAACGAGGCGTCTCGCCAGAAGTGAATGCACTCTCGACGCTTTTGATCGTGAGTACCGTGCTGTTGGTTGTGGTGGCAGAGGTTTTCCGCCGCAAAGACTCAAAAAATAATCAATCCATCTTTTAGAAACATCATGGAGTTTTCATAAAGGCAATCCCATAACTGATTTGGAGGTTGAGAGGAAAAAATGAAACGTTTCAAGTCCTTGATGATCGGCGCTTTGACCGCCGTACTTGCGGTGACTGCTGTAGGCTGCTCATCGTCATCTGAGCAAGAGCAACAAGTATTGAATATTTATAGCTGGGCAGACAACTTCGACCCAGACGTCATCAAAGATTTTGAGCAAAAATTCAACGTGAAGGTCAACTATGATGTATACGGCAGCAACGAAGAAATGCTGGCAAAAATTCAAGCGGGTGCATCCGGTTACGACCTGATTCAACCTTCCGACTACATGGTAGGCACTATGATTCAGCTGGGTCTCCTGGAAGAGTTGAACAAAGCGAACATCCCGAACATGGGCAATATTGTGTCTACGTTCAAGACACCTCCTTTTGACAAAGAAAACAAGTATTCACTCGTATATACATGGGGAATTACCGGGATCGCTTACAACAAGAAATATGTAAAAGAAGCCCCGACAAGCTGGAACGATCTGTGGAATGAAGCTTACAAAGGCCGTGTCATCATGCTGAACGATCCTCGTGAGGTTATGGGAATGGCACTGATCAAGAACGGTTTCTCCAATAGCACGACGAACACAGAGGAACTGGAAAAGTCCTTTGCTGATTTGAAAAAAGTAGTACCGAATGTTGTTGCTTTTGATACAGACAACATCAAGCAAAAGATGATTGCGGAAGAAGCATGGATCGGAACGGTTTGGTCCGGAGACGCCGCTTTCATTCACGCACAAAATCCAGATGTGGAGTACGTTATTCCGAAAGAGGGCGCAACGATCTGGGCAGACACGCTGGCGATTCCAAAAGGCGCTAAGAACAAGGAAATGGCTGAGAAGTTCATCAACTACCTGATGGACCCAGAGGTCAGTGTGAAAAACTACGAATCGATTGGCTACAGTAACCCGAACGAAAAAGCATACCCACTGCACAGTGAAGAATATCGTTCCAACAAGATGGTCTTCCTGGATACAGCAGACATTGCCCGTGCGGAGTGGCTGGTCGATGTAGGAGAAACCTTGCAGCAATACGACCGCTACTGGACTGAAATGAAGAGCGGCAGATAAAAAGTGGTGAACAAACCGAGAGGGAGTATTTCCGTCTCGGTTTTTTTTGTGTTCATTTTGTCTGGGATCTTACTCTTCGGCTGGAAGGGGGGAATAGAGCGAAGACATTGGAAAAATAATAAGGGGACACCATATATTGGGGTAAATATTAAATGACAACCAACATGATTTCTGAATCCGTTAGCGAGACGCGTGAAAAATTATGGGATCAGATGCGAAATCCGCGAATGGTGTTTCGTAACCTTTCTTGTGGAACCAATAGCTTGTTGCTAGCCTATCTCCCCTATCTAGTTGATACGGTCATTCTCCAGCAGGTGTTGCTTCCTTATTTCGAAAGGTTACCTGACGAAAAGATCGATCCTGATACGATTTTGGGGAATGTTCCTGTTGCTCATGTCACCAAAACCATGGATTACAGTCAAGTCAGCGATTATCTCGTGAGGGGATGGATTTACCTTCAAATAGAAGGAATGGCGTGCGGGCTTCTTCTCTACGTAGCAAGAATACCGAGTCGTTCTTTGGGAGAGGCTCAGGTCGAAACCCAGATTTTCGGTCCCCAGGTTTCTTTTACTGAAGACTTGGAAACCAATTTAGGGGTGCTACAGGGGTATCTGTCGACTGATTTGCTTACCAACGTATCCATTACGATTGGGAAACGGAGCAGGACGAATGTGGAAATATGTTACATGGAGGAACTGGCGGCTCCTGAAAATATTCAAACCGTCATGCAGCGTTTACGCGATTTAGATATAGACGGCGTGATTGACAGCGGAAAATTGGTTCAACTGATTGATGACAATACGTTCTCTATTTTTCCGCAGCTAATCCTGACAGAGCGACCTGATCATGTAAGTGAAGCTTTGTTGGAAGGAAAGGTAGTCGTATTTGTCGAGGGGAGCCCGTTTGCTATCGTCGGCCCCAGTTCCTTCGTGGACTTTTTCAAGTCCAATGAAGATCTCTATATCCGGTGGCAAATGGCTTCTTTTATAAGATTGTTACGTTTCTCGGCTCTTTTTGTCTCTCTGTTTTTTACAGCTACTTATGTGGCTGCGCTTACGTTTCATTATGAAATGATTCCATCTGCTCTCCTTGTATCGCTCGTAAAGTCTCGATCCAAGGTACCTTTTCCCCCATTATTTGAAGCTTTGTTACTTGAAATGATTATTGAATTCTTGCGGGAGGCTGGAGCAAGACTTCCTTTTAAAGTTGGGCAAACGATAGGGATCGTGGGCGGTATCGTAATTGGACAGGCAGCCGTTGCAGCGGGTTTTACCAGTAACATATTGATCATGATTGTGGCGCTCAGTGCCCTAGCTTCATTTACTTTTCCCTCCTACATGATGAGTACGGCAGTCCGCATCCTCCGCTTTCCGATTATCCTGTTAGCTGGAATTTGGGGAGGTTTTGGAATTATGCTAGGCGCGTCTTTTTTATTGATACACATCCTGCGTCAATCAAGTCTGGGACGCCCGTTTTTTCTCCCCTTTTTTCCTTTTCGCTCGCAGGATTTTAAAAACAGTCTGATCCGGTTTCCTTTTTACTCTCTCGGCAAGCGTCCGGTTATGACACGTTCTCCTGACGATACCCGTTTGCCTGATAAAGTCGAGAAAAAAAGACCAGTTCAGTAGTTAGGTGTTGAGTGTGAATGTCACGGTCCATTTTTCGTCGGAATAGCCATATGGCTATCAGCGTATCGCTTGCGCTATTTATGGTTCATAGCAATCAGGTTGGAATCGGCATAGCAGGCGTACAACGCTTTATTTATGATAGGGTACAACAAGACGCCTGGATTGCGGTCATAATAGCAGGCATTATGACCCATATTGCGGCGTGGTTCATGCTAAAAATCTTAGCGAAATACAAAGACATGGATTTGTATGACATTCATCAACGTGTATTTGGGAAATGGCCTGCCCGTGTTCTTAATTTCATCTTCATCGTATATATCATGGGCTCGGCCTTAACGATCTTGAGAGGGTACATCGAGATTATTCAGTCATGGATGTTTCCGGAAGTACCTTCCTGGATATTAAATGCCTCCTTGCTTTGCCTGGCCATTTATGGAGTAACAGGTGGTATTCGGGTGTTGGCTGGAATTAGCTTTTTTTCTGTAGGGTTGACGATATGGCAGCTACTGCTCTTGGTTTATCCCATGCAATACGCTGATTTTCATCTGTTGCAGCCAGTCTTTCATCATGATCTTGTACAGCTGATGGACGGTGCGAAGAAGATGTCCTTTTCCATCATCGGATTTGAGATCATTTTGTTCATCTATCCGTTTGTAAAGGAAAAGGAATTGCTATCGCGGTATGTACATGGTGGATTGTTTATGACCACCTGCTTGTATGTGGTAGTCATGCTGGTTACACTCTTGTACTTTCAAGGAGAACAGCTTCAGCATCTAATCTGGGCAACGCTAATGATGATGAAAATTGTAGAGTTTCCGTTTTTGGAGCGTTTTGAGTTTGTGTCCATCTCACTGTGGATGCTCATCATGCTGGATAATTTGCTGATGAACCTGTGGGTAGCCATGCGAGGGGTTCATCATATTAGTGGGCTCAAGGAGAGAATGGCACTTATCGGGATTGTTGGTGTCATGTTTTTGGCTAGCAATTTTTTGGAAACACGCCAGTCGATTAATCTCATCACGGATATTTTCGGTGGTGTAGGCTTCTATATCATTTTTGTTTACCCCATCGTGCTTTATGTAGTAATTCGGCTGTTTCGGAAGGGACCGGTCCGGACATGAAAAGGTTGCGTTTGCTTTTACACTATCTTTTAGTGGTCGTGTTATTGAACGGCTGTGGGGAGCAACATGTATTAGAAAAATTGGGACTGGCGGTTGCGGTGGGGTACGATCTTAGCAGAGACGGAAAGCTGTTGGGTACCACGGTATTTTATCAAATTGACCCGGAGGCACGTGAGCTGGTCACTGTCATTTCTGGCACAGCACATACAAGCAAAGGACTCACCGTTTCACAGAACAGGGAGTCTTCCAAAAAAATTGTAGGAGGTCAAATTCGCGTCGTGGTCTATCACGATGAGTTAGCGCGTAAAGGGATCCTGTCTCTTGTGGAAAACTTAACGCGTGATGCCTCCATAGGAAGTAATGTCTATTTAACGGTAGCGAAAGGTCGGGCGTATGATATTTTGACACATCGCTACCCCGAGAACAGCAACATTGGCATTTACCTCTATCAAGCCATACGGCAGAACGTCGAAGGGGAGAATATGATTTCCTCGAAACTTCATGAGTTCATGAAAGATTATTATGCAATCGGGAGAGATCCCGTGATGCCTTATATTGAAAGAGTAAAGAATGAATTGCATATTAATCAAATTGGTTTATTTCGAGATCAAAAACTGGTAGCAGAGATTACTTCAAGGGATGGATTTTTCCTCAAGATATTACGGGAGCGTTACAATAAGGGGGAATTGGAAATAAATATTTCCCTCGATAAAAAGCGTCTTTTTACTGTCATTGAACATATCTCAAGCAAAAAGCAAATAAAAGTTTTAGATTTGGAGAAACCAAGATTTTCTGTGAAAGTCAATATGTCAGCGCAGATTCAGGAAATGGCTGAAAAAATTGATTTATCCAAGCCTGAGCAGTTGAAAAAGGTCCAAAAAGCAATCGAACTGGCGGTTAAAAAAGAGACGGAACATTTACTGGAAAAGTTAAGAAAGCACGATGTAGACCCGGTAGGATTTGGGGAAATCTACAATATAGCCAGTCAAAAGAGTGGGAAAAAGAAATTGAGTAAAGAGGAATGTCGGGAAATCATCAAAAGGGCGAAATTTGATGTAGATGTCGAGATCATGATTTTGCGTACAGGCGTCATTGGGTAGTCGGAACAAAAAATACATAGACAAGCAACAAGCCGGGGTGAGATAGTGAGGGCGAGGTGAGAAAAGATGGAAAACGGGCAAGCTGTACAGACAGGCTTTCTCGAAGCAAATGGTGCACGTATTTACTATGAAGTAGCAGGGGAAGGCGAACCGCTCTTATTAATCCACGGCTTCAATCTGGATACAAGGCTATGGGATGCCCAGCTGCAAGCATTTGCACAAACGTATAAGGTCGTTCGATTTGATATCCGCGGGTTCGGTAAAACACTGGCGACTGACGTTCCTTTTACGCTGTACGATGATGTGAAAGCGGTTCTGCAAGGGCTTGGGATCGAAAAGGCGCATGTGGCCGGGCTTTCGTTTGGGGGAATGGTCGCGCAGGAGTTCGCCCTTGCTTACCCGCAGATGGTGAACAGCTTGATTCTGGTCGCATCCGGCTTGTTTGGTCACCCAAGAAGTGAACAGAGGCTGCACGATGTGGAACGTTTCAATCAAGTATGTCAGCGTGGGACGACAGAGGAAGCGTTGGAAATGACGACACAGATGTGGTTTGACGGTCCTGGTCAGCCGGTAAATGAGCAAGCTCGTCTAGCACGTAATCGTTTTAAAGAAATAAACAGACACGCCTTTTCGCTGCCGGAGTTTGGAGCCGGACTGGAGGTTTTATCTCCCCCACCAATCGAGCGTTTGGAACATATCAAAGCGCCGACTCTCGTTATTGCAGGAGCGCGGGATTATCCAGATTTTCTACAGATCGCCGATGTATTGACTGAACGGATATCCGGCGCAAAAAAAGTCATCCTGCCTGACTCAGCGCATATCCCACCGATGGATCAACCAGAGGTATTCAACAAGCTCGTCCATGAATTTCTCGCACAAAACACTGTAAAATCATCCTAATGCAGTTTGAAATGGCATGGATCGGAGAGAATTACCGAACATGCCTTTTTTTGTTTTCAACACTTTGCCACATCAGATAGCCCGATGGAGCCATATAGATTCTCGCACTATTTTGATAGGATTAAGGACGGAATAAGGAAGCAGGTGATAGCGTGACATACAACATCAGACAATATGCGGTTGTGTTTTTGCTCTCCTTCTTACTTGTACTGACAACGGGTATGACAACTGCTTACGCCCATGCTGGCTTGATGAGCAGCTCCCCACAAGATGGTGAGGTACTGAAGGCGAATCCGGGACAAATATCTGCGCGGTTTACCGAAACATTGGAGCCCGATCTTGTTAACGTGCGTTTATTTGACTGGAATGGCAAGGAAATAAAAGTGGAGCGGCCGACATTGCAGCCGGGTGATGCCTCGCAGTTGAATGCGAAACTGCCGAGCGATTTGGCTGAGGGGACGTATTCGGTAATCGTGTCTGTCGTATCCGAGGACGGACATCCGATCGAAGAGAAGCTCACGTTTTCTATCGGACAAAAAAGTGTGGTTGTGGTTCCGCCAAATGAGCAAAAAGTAGATTCAAGCTACTTGATCATGTACCGCTATTTGGCGCAAGGAATTATTCTGGTCGGTGGCGGCTTGTATCTGGTAGCGTGGGCAGCACAACGTCATGGATTGCCTTCGCTTGCCCAGCTCATCGGGATTGGCAGACAAATCGGATGGAGTTTGGCGATCATCGGACTTATATTTTTGTGGTTCTTGTATGACGAATCGTTAACCGCTGTATCCCTTACGCAAGCACTGTGGCAGATGGACGGGAACTTGCTCAGTCAGTCTCCGTTTGCGATCATGCTGCTGGTGTCCTTTGCTCTACTGTTATTGATCGCGATCCCCAATATGGTGTCAGGCTGGTATGTGGGAATCTGGGTTCTCTTGATCGGCGCGCAAGCTTTTGGCGGTCATGCATGGGGCATTGCTCCTGTCTGGCTGTCCATTTTGCTGAGACTGTTGCATGTATTGACGGTCGCCGTGTGGATGGGGGCACTTGTCTACTTGTTACTTACAGTCAAAGCGGCTGAACGAGGACAGGAGTCGTTCAAGAGGTTCTTTTTGAAAACAGTTGCGGTGGCGGCAGTGCTTGCCGTCGTGACGGGCGTTGTCATGCTCTTCGTGCAAACGGATGTCATGAGCATTTTCCAGAGTGCAACGACATGGAGCTATCTGTTATATGGAAAAATAGCAAGTGTCTGCCTCATGCTTCTTCTGGCCTTTAGGCAAACCAGACGTTGGCGGACGAAAAATTCTTTGCAGCCCGCTTACTTGCGTTGGGAAATCATATTCGGGATTATCGCGGTTCTGGCAGGACTTTGGATGAGCCAAATCAACTACCCGACTGCGACGACAAATAATCAAGCCGTGATTCAAACAGATTCAAATTAGGGAGGATTTCATAATATGAAAATGAAAAAATGGATGAGCAGTGTACTGGTAGCAGGTGCAGTTTTGACGTTGGCGACAGCAGCACAAGCACATGTGAACGTATATCCGAAAGAGGCTACTACAGGCTCCTATGAAAAATACACCGTGCGTGTCCCTGTAGAAAAAGACGTCAACACGACAAAAGTGAAGCTGGAATTCCCGGCAGGTGTGAAGGTAAATTCCGTACAACCGATTCCGGGCTGGTCCTACGAGTTCGAAAAAGATAAAGACGGTGTGAACACAGCGCTTGTCTGGACAGCAACAGAAGGCGGAATCAAGGCGCATGAGTTCCAAGAATTCACGTTTGTCGGGGCAAACCCGAAAGAAGAGGGTCAATTGGCTTGGAAGGCTTATCAGACCTATGCAAATGGCGAGGTTGTGGAATGGACAGGGGACAAGGATTCCAAAACGCCAGCGTCTGTCACTACCATTAAGGCTGGTGTAGGTGAAGCAGGGCATGAGCATGGACAAGAACAAAAGCCGGCAACTGCTCCTGCCGGGGAAGCAGCGGGTGCAGGCAGCAACAATACCTTGCCATTGGTACTTTCCGGTTTGGCGTTGCTGATCTCCATCGTAGGTCTGTTTAGAAAAAAAGCGTAAGTGCTTCTTCATAATTAAGCTGTGCAGTGTGTCCAATCACACTGCACAGCTTTTTCCATTGTATGGCAATTAAAATCATTCTATAATAGTTGTAATTACTTTCGGAGGTGTATCACATGTTAAAAACACTATTCAGAGCAAGCAAGTACACAGGAAGGAAAAATAGGAACGGCAGCATGACGCGTACGCATTTTGCACAGTAGCGGATTGTAGAGTAGCGATCAGTATGTGAAAACGGGACGCGTCATCTGCCTAAAAAAAGGTGGATACTGCTTCCATGTTTATGAATGCGACAAAAGTATATACGATCAAAAGTTTTTTGACTTCCCTTGCCAATACAACCATGTTCACGACCTATGCGCTTTACTATATTGTGACACTGGGCTTTAACCCGTTTGAATTGCTATTGATCGGGACGGTATTGGAGTTATCCGTGTTGGTGTTTGAAGGGATAACAGGAGTAGTTGCGGACACGTACAGTCGCCGTCGCTCCGTCATTATTGGGATGTTTTTTCTGGGAATTGGATTTTCGATGCAGGGGATCGTTCCCGTGCTTGATGCTTGGATACCGTTGATTTCTGTCTTCGGCTTGGTCCTGTTTTCGCAAGTCATCAGTGGTCTCGGGTATACGTTTATCAGTGGAGCGGATACTGCATGGATTGTGGATGAGGTTGGAGAAGAGAAGATCGGTACGATTTTCATGAAGGCTAAGCGCTATTCCTTGTTTGGGAATCTGCTCGGGATTGCACTTAGTGTGGCTTTGTCAACAATCGCACCCCATTTGCCTTTCCTCATAGGTGGCCTTATGTATCTAGGGCTTGGTGTCTTTCTGATTCTGTTCATGAAGGAGACCGGATTTATTCCTCGTGAGCGTGAGCAAGGTGCTTCCCACGTGAAGGAAATGATTCAGACGTGGACTTCGGGTGCCCAAGTGATTCGCAGTCAGCCGATTCTCATGCTGATCTTGTTCGTGACCCTATTTACGGGTGCAGCTTCTGAAGGGTATGACCGTTTGTGGGAAGCGCATTTGATCACAGAAATTGGCTTTCCGGAGCTAGCGGCTATTTCAATGCCAATGTGGTTCGGGATCATTGCCGCACTCGCAAGCTTACTCGGCCTCATCGTCGTAGGCGTTGTAGAAAAAAGGCTGGATGTGAACAATGAGAGGGTTGTCCTTGTGGGCATGTTCACGTTGACGGGGCTCAAAATTGCAGCGATGATTGCTTTTGCTTTTTCCCCTAGCTTTAGCTGGGCATTAGTTGCATTGCTGTTAATCGGTGTGATTCAGTCTTTAAGCAGTCCGCTGTATGATACGTGGCTGAATCTAAACATTGAGAGCAGTGTGCGAGCGACGGTTTTATCGATGATGGGCCAGTCCAATGCCTTGGGACAAACGGCAGGCGGTCCGGCTGTCGGATGGATCGGAACCCGTTTTTCGATTCGAGCTTCTCTTGTTGCGGCGGCTATTTTATTGGCACCGATTCTGATTGTGTTCGGGCGTGCGCTTAGAAGGCGCTGAGTCAAACAAAGTGTGACAAGTATAAGGCATGTGTCCATTTTTAGGGCGCATGTCTTTTTGTTGTGGCAATCGTTGGTTATTGCAAACAGAACTTGCGAACAAATGTTCTCTTTTGATATGATGATCTCAACAACAAGAAGACACATTATGTGGTGGTGACAGCCTGATGATTCAGGAGTTGAGAAGGTACGCAACGCGGCAGCAAGCAGTGGAGATCATTTATTTGAAGAAGGATGGAGAGACTAGCAGGCGCACGAGCCGTCTGGTACAGATTGATGAGAACAAAGGGAGCTTAAAAGCATATTGTTATATGAGGAAGGCGTATCGTGTATTTGTATTGGAAAACATTTTGGCGATCGTACCCGTGTCAGGGCATTTTGCCGGATGAAAAGGGATCATCCTCCACGCCCCCAGCCTATTCCAGCTACACTATGTTATACTAAATAGGAAACAACTTCAAAAAAGAGGAAGGGCGGGGACAACAATGGAGTTCTTCATTGTCATCGTCATCATGTTTTTGATCGTAGTATTTGTCTTGGCGTCCAAAGCTGCAAAAGGCGGAAGTAGTCGCTCTCATTCCTCTTCAGACAGCGGGGGCGGAGCCTTCTTTGTAGACAGCTCTCACAATCATCATCATCGAGATCACGACTCAAACGATCGTTGGGATAGCTATGACGGCGGAAGTGATAGCGGTAGTGGTGGAGACAGCGGTGGTGGCGGAGATAGTGGAGGCGGCGGCGGGGGAGATTGACGCTGTTGCATTTTGTTTCATTATGGTACAATAATTGGGAAATATGATTCCAAACCTGAATGGTAGGTTTGCTAAAGGAGAGATGTTTTATGGTAGTCATCAAATTTGTTCAGAGTGTCGTAGTCGGGGTCACAGGAATCCTCCTTTCAAGCGAACAGTAATACCGTTCACCAAATGAGGATTCGACTGTGACTGGTTCTGGCTGATAGCCATATATTTAACCAATTGCAGGGGGAATCCGCAGTGAATCAACTAACCAATCAACAAGTATTGCAATCTATGGGCTGGAATGAGTATTTTGCTAATCATTTTGCCCCTTATGCCGAGCAAGGCTACAGTGTGGGACGTATCACACTCGAACATAAACGTATTTATCGTCTGTGGAGTGAGCATGGCGAGCTCTTGGGCGAAGTAACGGGTAAGCTTCGTTATGAAGCCATCGGGCGAGAAGATTTTCCGGCTGTCGGGGACTGGGTAGTGATCAGTGCTCGCCCAGAGGAAAAGAAAGCCTCCATCCACGGACTTCTTCCACGTAAGAGCAAGTTTTCCCGCAAAGTAGCTGGGGATACAGTGGAAGAGCAGATTGTGGCCGCGAACGTCGATACCGTTTTTCTCGTGAATTCCTTGAATAATGATTTGAATTTGCGCAGGTTAGAACGCTATCTCATTCTCGCGTGGGAAAGTGGAGCCAATCCGGTAATTGTGCTTTCCAAAGCAGATTTGTGTGACGATCTGGATGCATGCATGGCAGAGGTAGAATCAGTTGCGATCGGAGTACCTGTTCACGTAGTCAGTGCTGAGCAGGGAGAAGGACTGGATCAACTCGCACCGTATCTGGGCGAGGGCCAGACGATTGCCTTGATGGGTTCCTCTGGTGTTGGCAAATCCACGTTGATTAATAAATTGAGCGGAGCGGAGATGCAAAAAGTCAGTGGCGTTCGTGAAGGTGATGACCGTGGCCGCCATACGACGACACATCGTGAATTGTTCCGCTTGCCGAGTGGTGCTCTGATGATCGATACACCAGGCATGAGGGAACTTCAGCTCTGGGAGGCAGATGAAGGCTTCCGCGGTGCCTTTGACGATATCGAGTCCATTGCGGAAACATGCCGTTTCAATGATTGTAAGCATATGCGCGAGCCTGGCTGTGCTGTTCAAGCTGCCATCCAAGCTGGATCATTGGAAAAGGCACGCTTTGACAGTTATCTGAAGCTTCAACGCGAATTGGCACATCTAGCGCGTAAAGAAGATGCAAGGCTTGCAGCGGCTGAAAGGGATAAATGGAAGAAGCTCAACGTTCAAATGCGGCAGAAAAAACCGAAGAGATAAGTATGAGAGCCCTTGAGAAATCAGGGCTCTTTCCTTTGTTTGAGCAAGTAAGCGCTTCCTTTTCCTTTCAAAAATTAACGCTTGCTCACAACGAGGGAGTTATGATAGATTTGGTCAATACTCGTTATTACACTTCGAAAAAAATAGATAGGTAGCTCGTATAATTTTGGGAATAAGGCCCAACCGTTTCTACCAGGTGACCGTAAATCACCTGACTACGAGTGAAAGTGCGTCTAGGGTTCCGTCTTTTTCTTTCCTATTCCAATCATAGGTTGAAAGAAAGCTGGTCCGAGCGACGCAGGCACGAATGATGTGTCACACCTAAGGGATAAAAGCCCAGAGGGACAGTTTCACTTGGCGTTGGTTTATTACGTAGCCCGCTTGTGACACTGTCCACTCTGGGTTTTCTATATTTTCAGCAGGCCGCAGGTAAAAAGTGGCCGGAACCATATCCGAGGAGGAAGAACTGATGAAAGAATTACAAGAGCGCATCGTACAGGACGGCAAGGTACTGTCGGCATCCGTTTTGAAGGTGGATGCGTTTTTGAACCACCAGGTAGATCCACAATTGACGATGAAGATCGGACAGCGTTTTGCCGAGTTGTTCGCTGGTGAAAACATTACAAAAGTCGTGACGATTGAGGCAAGTGGAATTCATTTTGCGATGGCGACTTCCTTTGCTTTGGGTGTTCCCTTTATCTATGCGAAAAAGAAAAAAGCTGTCACGTTGACAGAGGAAGTATACTCTGCTCCTGTTCATTCTTTTACCCGTCAGGAAACGTATCAAATCAGTGTTTCCCGTCAGTATTTGTCCAAAGAAGACCGCGTATTGATTGTCGATGACTTCCTGGCTACGGGAGCTGCTCTGGTGGGTCTTACGAATATTGTCAAAGATGCGGGTGCTCATCTCGTAGGGGTTGGCGCTGTTATTGAAAAAAGCTTCCAGGAAGGCCGCGGTCTCTTGGAGCAAGCTGGCGTACGAATCGAATCATTGGCACGTATTGAATCGATGTCACCAGAAGGCATTCACTTTATTGAAGAAGAGCCTGCACGCGTATAATCAAAAAATCAATAGGAGGTAAGGGTTCACTCATGCTAGCCAAACATAAAATTGTTACTTTGGGCTTACAGCACATTCTTGCCATGTATGCAGGAGCCGTCGTCGTACCGTTGATTATCGGTGGTGCTTTGAATCTGACTCCTACGCAAATCGCTTATTTGATTGCTGCTGACCTTTTCACATGCGGAATCGCGACGCTCTTGCAAGTCCTTGGCACAAGGTATACGGGGATTCGCCTTCCCGTTGTGCTAGGCTGTACGTTTACAGCAGTAGGACCGATCATTGCGATTGCTTCTACGAGTAATCTAGCGACCGCTTACGGTGCCATCATCATATCGGGTATATTCGTTGTTTTGGCAGCTCCACTGTTCGGCAAGCTGCTGCGCTTTTTCCCAACCGTGGTACAGGGTTCAGTTGTTACAATCATTGGACTGTCGCTCATTCCCGTTGCGATGAACAACGCGGCTGGTGGACAAGGTATGCCGGACTTTGGGCAACCGCACAATTTGCTTTTGGCTTTAGGAACGTTGGTTATCATTTTGCTTATTAATCGTTTCTTTACCGGATTTATTCGTGCGATTTCCGTATTGCTCGGCTTGATTGTCGGTACGGCTGTAGCTTACATGATGGGGATGGTCAGCTTCGCGAATGTTGCGGAAGCCTCTTGGTTTAGCGTGGTTGAACCGTTTTACTTCGGTACACCACAGTTCAGTATTGTGGCCATTGTTACCATGATTCTCGTTAACATCATCAGCATGGCTGAGTCCACAGGCGTTTACTTTGCACTCGGTAAAGTGACGGATACAAAAGTAACGGATCAAGACGTTGTCAAAGGTTTGCGCGGAGAAGGGGTTGCAATCGTACTGGGTGGCATTTTCAATGCATTCCCTTACACGGCTTTTTCACAAAACGTTGGTCTGGTTTCCTTGACTGGCATTAAATCGCGCGATGTGATGATTGGTGCCGGTGGAATCCTTGTCGTTCTCGGATTACTGCCGAAGCTGGCTGCTTTGACAACGGTCATTCCTAACGCGGTATTGGGTGGAGCGATGATCGCCATGTTCGGGATGGTTGTTGCATCAGGTATCAATATTCTCTCGCAGGTTGACCTGAGCAAAAACGAGAATCTGCTGATCGCTGCTTGCAGTATCGCTGTGGGTCTAGGCTCTGCTGCAGTTCCGACGATGTTTGATCAACTGCCTACTTTGGCAAAAATGATGCTGCAAAATGGTATTGTGACAGGTTCTTTGACGGCAGTCATCTTGAATATCGTGCTTGTTCACACGAATAAAAAAGCATCTCAGACTGCTCCGGCAAATGTAACTGTTTCGGAAGCGTCATAACATCATTAGATAATGAACCAACCACCATTTCCTGGTTTGATAGGGGAGTGGTGGTTTTTTATTATGTGGCTGCGGTGGGGAGAAGAATATTTCCAGTCTAGGCTCCAGGCTCCGTCCTGCTGAGGGCTGAGACTGCCCGCTCCGAAGGGATTCGCGGGGAAACGCAAAAGTGGTAGCCGCTACGTCGCGTGGGCACGGTTGCGTTTCTGTTGCCCGCGAATCCCTTCTCCGCTGGGGAGGACTCCACAAGTCGCTACGTCTGGAAATATTCTTCTCTGTCGTAACTGATACCATTCTTCATTCTTTTCAGGCTTTTAAAACCCGTTTAACACGGAAAGCTCGTAGAGGAAACAGGAGAAAAAAGCGAAGATCTTAGGGACGCCGACCGAGGCGGAATGAAAAAAAGAGAAACAAGCTCTTAGCGTCCACCTCTGAGAAGCTTCCTGAATAGACCACTTTGGACGCGGGTTTCGCTTTTTTTCATGGAGCCGGGCAGTCCATCCCACAGGGGGTGGCCCTAGAATCTGAGCGTTTTCTCCTGTTTCCTCCCCAGCACTACAGCAACTACTTAAGATTTCTATGTATGTGGCTGCGGTGGGGAGAAGAATATTTCCAGTCTAGGCTCCAGGCCCCGTCCTTCTGAGGGCTGAGACTGCCCGCAACGAAGGGATTCGCGGGGAAACGCAAAAGTGGTAGCCGCTACGTCGCGTGGGCACGGTTGCGTTTCTGTTGCCCGCGAATCCCTTCTCCGCTGGGGAGGACTCCACAAGTCGCTACGTCTGGAAATATTCTTCTCTGTCGTAACTGATACCATTCTTCATTCTTTTCAGGCTTTTAAAACCCGTTTAACACGGAAAGCTCGTAGAGGAAACAGGAGAAAAAAGCGAAGATCTTAGGGACGCCGACCGAGGCGGAATGAAAAAAAGAGAAACAAGCTCTTAGCGTCCACCTCTGAGAAGCTTCCTGAATAGACCACTTTGGACGCGGGTTTCGCTTTTTTTCATGGAGCCGGGCAGTCCATCCCACAGGGGGTGGCCCTAGAATCTGAGCGTTTTCTCTTGTTTTCTCCCACTACTACAGCCCGACCGAGAGGTTTTTAAAAAAGGCTTCCCGGCAATGACAAGCGTCCAACAGTGCTGGCCAAGTTTTACATACGATGACCATGTAAAACAAACTTATCTCCCGAAAGGAAGGGGTGCCATGGCAACCTTTCAGGAAGCGCTCCTGGCCAAGAAGCATTTGCTCAAAAGGTGGAAGCGGATGCCGGGCGTAATTGGCATCGGGATTGGCTACGCAAACGGAAAAAACAAAAAAGGCGGCGCCTGCATTGTGATGTATACCGTAAATGCAAGTGACGCCGTGAAGAAGAGATGCCCAAGTTGCGTCCTTGTCAAAAGGCAGGTGGCGACAGCCCGTGTATCTGTTCCTGTTCGTACCGTCACCTCTGGACCGTGCCAGTGTCATCCTGCTGTACGTCCCTCTGCAACGAATTATCGCAGAAGAATCAGACCTGTGATCGCTGGATATAGTATCGGCTACCCAGGGGCGTCCGGAACGGCTGGTTTAATCGTTGCGCGAAGAGGACAGCGATTTGTACTGAGCAATAATCATGTCCTGAATCGTAACAATACGAGCGGCTATACCGAGACCATCCAGCCAGGTGGAGCAGACGGAGGCCGTTCAGGAAGAGATCGAATCGGACGCTTGTATCGGTATGTTCGACTTCGAAAAAATGCAGGTAATCGAATGGATGCAGCGATTAGTATCCCTACTTCCAATCGACTCCTTGCCCCTCGTTATGCAACAGTGGGCAGAGTACCAGGTGTAATTCGCTCGTATGGCATCGGGCGTAGATTGAAAAAGGTGGGCCGTTCATCAGGGCTGGCATGGGGAACGGTTGAATCGATCCACACTGATATTGATGTGAGTTACGGGAACTACGGAGGACTGGGGACCATCCGTTTTCAGAATCAGACGGTCATCAGAAGTACGGTTCCCATCTCCTTGCCTGGAGATTCCGGCTCTGTTTGGCTGACTGCGGGCAATTACGCGGCGGCTGTGAATTTTGCTGGTTCAGCCAATGGGAGGCTCTCGATTTCGTATCCGGTTGTCTGGGCATTGCAAGCGTTTGGCGTCGGGATAGCAAGAGCAGCAGGGAGAGCCGGCAGGTCGGTTCCTAAAGCCAAAAGAGTCAGGCAAACAAACGCTCGCACTAGACCGCTATCTCCCGGGGAGTTAAACCGTGTCCAAACAAAAAAAGCTGCCTCCAAAAGGCAGCCTGGCAAGAAAAAGCGAAATAGATAATAGCATTAGGAAACTTCTTCGGCTAACTGATCCAGTACGTTGAGAATGCGTTGTGAGATATCTTCTAGCGTATCAAACGTAGCTTCTGCTTCCTCTAGTTTTCCTTGCTTGACGAAGTGGTAAATCCGCCGAACCGTTTCGTGGAACTGTCGATGAGGTGCTTCTAATTGCTTGAAAGAGGGCAAGGTGCTCAAGGAAGGATTGTTCAGGGCCTCGTCATACCAAATCCCCAAGCGGCATTGATGATGGTCGACGATTTCCTTTTCATCAATGTGGTGATACCCAAGCATGAAGTTGTACAGCCACCATCTCCATAAGAGATGATCGGTTTTTACGATTCGCAAATAATGCTTGGTCTTTAATTGGCTCGTTTGTGTGATGCTCAGCTTGTGAAGGCTGTTAATGCCAGCGCCAACATCATAGACGTTTTTACCTACATTTGAGACGTGCGAAGAGACCTGCTCCATATTCGTCAGGACTTGCGATATGCGCATTGAAATATCATCTGTGGCAGCAGACTGCTCTTGTGCCAATGCTGCGATGTGTCCGGTGGAATGCCCGACAGTCTCAATGTTTTGCACAATATCTCCTAGTATCCTTATCGCATCCCGTGTCTGAATCATTTTATCGTTAAAATGGTCGCTCATGAGAGTGGCCGTTTCTTTTACCTGGACAGCTTCATTCTGAACGTTGGTGATTGTGGTTGTAATGCTTTGAACGGATTGCTTGGTCTGTTCTGCGAGCTTTCGTACTTCATCTGCCACGATAGCAAAGCCCCGCCCGTGTTCGTTGGCACGAGCTGCCTCAATAGACGCATTTAATGCAAGCAGATTGGTTTGATCGGCTATATTGCGGATGACTTGGACAACCTGAGAAACTTCTGCGATGGATGTCATTAATTGAGAAGTTTTTGTTTGCATCTCTTGGAACTCCTCCGCCATGGAAAGAAAGCTGGTTAATGACTCTTGGATAATATCCTTGCCCATCGCCGCTTGCTCGATTGTAGTAGAAGCACTCTCTGCGACAGAGACGGCTGATTGAGCCACTTTTTGCACAGATTCACTTAGTTGCTCAGCAGCAGATCCCACATTGCCGGCTTCCTCAGTCGTATCCTCAAGCGTGTCCAGCACATGCTTGAATTTATCGATCTTAATCACTAACTCCAGAACTTCGCCCAGGCGATCAATGACTTTGTAATCATTGTCTTCCTGATACGATTGGAGGACAATTTGCGAATCAAGCGTGATGATCTTCAGGAGTGCCAACAGGACAGAAGATAGTTCCTGGGGACGCTTCGAATAGGTGTTGACGATTGCGGGAATCAAATATTCATAGACCCGCAAGTAAGAGCCCGTATACCATTCTGGCGCAAGTCCAATTTTGCTGTGGACCTCTCCGATTTTCTTGCGCCCGGCAACATAGGCCTCGTCTAGTTTGGCGTGTGGAAGCGATTGCAAATAGTGACGAAAGGAAACGGCCAATCGGTCAACCGTCGTATGCGTTTCGATCGTCTGCATAAGATGGGAATATTGGCGAAGCATGTGGTAATGACGTTCTGTAATGGCCTCTAGGTGTTCTGTTAGGAGTGGTTCAATTTGTTTCAGCCGATCAAGGTCTGTCTGATTCATTTGCAAAAAATGAACCTTCCCCGTTAGCTGATCGGACATTTGGACATCGCTTTTTTGAATTGAGGCGGTAACGGTCTGGACGCCACGCTTACCAAACATAAAATCCCTCCATATGTTTACGAAAAACGGGCCTATTCATAAGGGGAATAGGCCATAAGTACTTTATAGATTATAGCATTCACGTATGGGGTTGAATCTTTGGAACTATTATGATTTTGTGAAAAGAATGTTAAGAAATGGGCAACATCATCGATTATTCAAAAAAGTTCATGTGATGCTTTTCGTCCCGGTAGTAAGCGAGACGGTCCTGGAGAGTGCCTGTATGTAATTCGAACTTATGCCCATCAGGGTCGGTGAAATAAATGGAGCGCTTATCCCGCTCCGAACGATCCCGTCCATGCAAAATGGTAACGCCATGCTTTTCCAAGTGAGCGTACCACTCGTCAAATGACTCTTCTGTTATTGTGAAGGCCATGTGTGTATAGGAGTGAGCAATTTCATTGCGTGGGATGTCAGGTTCCTCGTTTAGCGCCAACCAGTAGCCATTTAAGTCAAAGTAAGCCAGCTTGCGACCTCGTACGAGTGGTTTGGCATGCAGGACATCCCGGTAAAAACAAAAAGATTTTTCCAGATTAGAGACAGAGAAAAGCAAATGATTCAATCCTTGGAGTTGCGGCAATACGTCCCCCACCTTTTTAGCATTCATCTTGCAACTATTGCTATTGTATGGGGAAAACAGGCAAACCACCAGTCATTCCGGGTCTGCCTGCATGTGTTTAGGATTGACTTTGTTGAGCTTGCGCTTGGGTTTGCAGCGAGGATTGGACTTGGGACACCATCGTTTGCGCTTGGGCAATTTCCTGTGACGCTTGTTTCAAGGCTTCTTCGGCGAGCTGTGGATTGGCTGCAGATTGCTCGATCGCTTGCGTAATCATATTTTTTGCCAGCGTGGTTGCTGCCTCTGCTTTTTTTAGTGAGTCAGTGTTAATTTGGCTAGGCATTGCTATACCTCCTGCGGGTTTTGATGATGGGAACACCGTATTAATTTGTCCCTCATGCAACGGTTTATGTATATGGATACGCGTCCAACCGTTTTCCTCCCGTGATGCATAGTCTGACAAGGGGAGGGACGTCAGATGAAAAAGCAATGGGTGCAGGTCATTCGATTGGCAGAGCAAGCATTCTTTACGATTATCTTTTCAGCCCATAAGCGGGTGGGGGATCGCGGAATCATTTTGCCAAAGCGGTTCAATTCCAAGTTGAAAATTCGCCGTTTCCTGCAAAAATTCATGACCCCTTGTCTGGCAAATCGAGTGATCGGCAATCTTGATTTGCGGCGAATAAACGGACGACTCGCGATCCCGGTAGGGGATACGATAGGGGCGCCACCGATTGTAAAATCACAGGTCCTGTCTTCGGGCAGCAAGCGTGCGACACTTGTGGTATGGTTTGCCTTCGATTCCAGTGATCGATTTTTCCGTGTGTATCAGTTGAAAAAGCTTCCAAATGGGCGTTGGATCATTGTAGGGCGTCATCCGCTGGATTATCCTTTTAACCTTCCGCAAGATTTCTTGAAACGGCAAATACCATGTGGGAAAATCTGTCCTCCAAGAAGAGAGAAGTTCAATACTAGGAAAAAATGACTATATTCCAAAAAAATCCGGTATTGATATTGGTTCAATTTGTCTGTATAGTATGTAAGTGTTGCGATACTTATCGGAAGTTGTCGAATGAGAGAAGGTCCGATATGGCTGGCAATCGGGAAGTAGCTCAGCTTGGTAGAGTACTTGGCTTGGGACCAAGGGGTCGCAGGTTCGAATCCTGTCTTCCCGACCATTTTCATTTTGAATAAGCCGGTATGGCGGAATTGGCAGACGCGCGCGACTCAAAATCGTGAGGGAAACCGTGGGGGTTCAAGTCCCTCTACCGGCACCAGCAATCTATACATATGGTTTTCGTTATAAGGTGGGGAACAGTGAGTAGGCCTGTTTCTCACTTTTTTTTGTTCTTACAATCATTGTCCATTATACCGACAATAGATAGGGAAGATTGTATGGAAGCATCAGGACAAACAAAGCCTGCCAAAGGAGAGGACGACAGTGATTAAGGTAATGATAGTGGAAGATGAAAAGCCTATCCTTGATCTCATGAAGCATGTCATCGGACAAAACGATCACTATACGATCGTTGGAGCATTCACACATCCACTAGAGGCTCTCGCTTGTCTGCCCGATCTATGCCCTGATGTGGCGTTCTTAGATGTAGAAATGCCAAAAATGAACGGACTTGAGCTAGGTTCCAAAATAAACGAGTTGTCTGAGCACACAAAAATTATTTTTACGACTGCCTATAAGCAGTACGCGTTGGATGCGTTTAAGGTATACGCGTTTGACTATATTTTAAAACCGATTACGCCTGCTGCCATTGAACGGGTGACGAATCGGTTAGTCAAACAGCTACAAATGACGACTCCGATCAAACATCCCATGAAGAATAGTTCCATCCAATGCTTTGGTGGTATGGACGTGCGCAATGCAGGAGGCGAAGTTGTGCGATGGCCAACGAGAAAGAGTGAGGAGCTGTTTGCCTACTTTCTCTGTCATCCCAGGGAGGATATCAGCAAGTGGCATCTGACTGATCTTTTATGGCCGGAGATGGACGAAAGCAGAGCCACGCATAACCTGCACAATACCATGTACCGCCTGAAGAAAATCATGAAAGAGCAAGAACTCGGCATCGATATACAAAAAACGGGTGAAGGTTATCTATTTCACCCGTTGGATCAGACGTACGATTTATTGGCATTCCAGCAATTCGATCTTGCTTCGTTAAAGGATAGGCAAAGCGCAAGAGGAGCCGAAAACTTGTGTGCAATGTACAAGGGAGCCCTTTTTGATCGCAAGGATTTCTTGTGGAAAGCCCCTCTGGAAGAACGGTATCGAAAAAAGTATACGGAGCTGGTGTGCAAACTGGTAGAGCTAGACATTGCCTCAGAGGAGTTGCCCAAAGCAGTGCGCAGGCTGGAAGAGTACTTGACGGTGTACCCTTTGCACGAGGAAATGAATGTCGCTTTGATGAGCATTTACGCAAGGGGCGAACAAAAACAGAAAATCGTCCAGCACTATGCCAAATTCGCTAATGCCTATCGCCAAGAGTGGGAAATGGATCCGCCTCAGGAGATAAGCGAGTGGGTGACGCGCGTGATTGGGCAGTGAGACAAGAAGCAGGAAGATATCATTACAACCACAGATCCTGTGAGAAGTTTGGGAGAACGAATTGCTATCATTCCAAGAAAAAGGAAGAAGGCGAGTTTCATGCAGTTCACCATAATATCTGTGGGAAAAATCAAAAATGATATCTTGCCGCGAGTGGAAGCATACAGCGAACGCTTGGCCGTGTATTGCAAAATGAACATCGTCGAAATTCCAGAAGATGACCGAATGGAAAAGATGAACAGCTCTGAAATCGAACAAGTGAGGCAGTTGGAAGGACAAAAAATTCTCGCGCAAGTCAAACAAGAACAGTATGTTATTGCCCTCACTGGAGAAGGAGAACTGTGGACCCCGAAGCGACTTTCTATGCAAATTGAAGATTTGTCGGCGGAGGGTCAAAATGAGATTATCTTTGTGATTGGCGGCTCATTTGGCTTATCAGAGGAAGTCTTGTTAAGGGCAAATGAGCGGTTGGCACTCCCAAAGAAAGCATATCCCTATCAGTTGGCGCGTTTGGTCGTGCTGGAACGTTTGTACAGAGCACTGCGAATCAGCTTGGGAGAGCCGCTTCGGTAGTCTCGTTCAACAAGAAGTTGATAATCGGCATAAGGAGTCTTGAAACTATATTCGAGCTCTGTAGGGGAAGGGGATACATTTTTGGAGCGAAGAAATTTCCTGATGCCTGCCGGGATTGGATTGGTTTTTTTACTTTCTATAGCAGTATTTATCGGGATTTATATACAAACCTTTCCTAGTCGGGACATGCCCATGGCGAAGCGGGGATTACTCGATTTGTCGAGCTGGGATTTTCAAAGCCAAGGCTTGGTCAATTTAGATGGGGAATGGGAGATATATCCGGGGGAATTGCTATCACCTGAAGATTTTCGACGAGGGCTACATGCAAATGTCTCGTATCTGGTCGTACCTGGGACGTGGAAGGGAGACCGTGTCATCGATAGTATCGACAGGAAAGGCGCTGCAACCTATCGATTACAAGTAAAGCTCCCAAAAGACGGGCAAATCTACGGATTGAAAACAAAAAGCATTCGGATGTCCCACCGATTATTCCTTAACGGAAACGAAGAGGGTGCGAGTGGACAGCCTGCTGTAGTGAGTGAAGCCCATCAACCAGGAAATACGCCCTATACCGTGTTTTTTTCCGCAGATGACAAGGATCTGGAGATTGTCATTCAAGTGGCGAATTTCATGTTTTTCACCGGGGGGATTGCGAGCTCTATCCAACTAGGTTTGGATGAGGATATTGCCATTTTAAACAGCACCTTGCTCGGAACAGATATCGCCTTTGTCGTAACACTGGGGATCATGGCTGCGTACCATCTTAGCTTTTATTTTCTCCGCTTGAGGGAGCGAACCTATTTATTTAGCGGCAGCTATATGATTCTTCTTGGTATTTATCACATGGTTTTTGGTGAGAAGGTGCTGCTGCAACTCTTTCCTTCGATTCCTTTCACAGTTGCATATAAGGCACAGGATGCCTCCCTATTTGCGAGTTCAATCTTACTCGCCCTATTTTTCTGTTCCATCGATACAAGGGTTCTATCCCGCAACTGGCTGGTGAAGCTGACAGCGCCCATTTTTCTCTACATTCTTGTCATTCTCGTCTTGCCGTACTCCTTCTATACGAATTTGAAAGGGCCTCTCTTGATTTATGTGCAAATCATTCATTTTTTCATAATGGGTAGGCTGATTTATTTATCTGGCAAGAGTCAGAGGGACTCGTCCGACCGAAAAGAACTGCTGCTTTTCATTGGGGCGAGTGTTTCCATGTCGATCGCTCTCATTGACGGTCTCTTATACGCAGAAAACATCGTGCCCACTGATCTTGCAGGAAAAATCGGCATCCTCTATTTCATTACCTTCATCAACATTCTTTTGGCCGTTCGATTCACGAATGCGTATGAAAAGACTGAAATTCTCTCCCATCAATTGAGGATTTCCAATCAGATCAAAGATGAGTTTCTGACGCATACTTCGCATGAGATGAAGACACCGCTTCACGGGATTATCAATATTACGTCCCATTTACTAGAAGATGAGAGCAATGCGTTGTCTTCCAAACAAAGACAAAATCTTTGGCTCGTCAAGGATACATCGATCAAGCTGTCCATGCTAGTTGGTGATTTACTCGATGTTACTCGCTTGAAGCACGGGGAGCTACGCCTCCATTTCTCGATTGTAGATATCAAGGTCATCACCCAAATTGTCTTTGACGTACTGCAATTCGAACTGCTGGGGAAAGATGTCCGGCTGGAAAATGAGGTCCCCGCTAACATTTGGGTGTATGCAGATGAGAATCGGCTTCGTCAAATTATGTATAATCTTGTGCACAATGCCATCAAGCATACGAATATAGGCTCGATTAAGGTAACGGCGGGCGTGGCAGGGGGACAGGTTCGTATCTCTGTAGAGGACACGGGGATAGGAATTTCACCGGATAAGCACGAAGCCATTTTTGATTACTTTGAGCAGGTGGACCAACTATTGCCACAGGATGGGTATACAGGCATGGGCGTAGGCTTATACATCAATCGCAAGCTGGTTGAACTCATGGGAGGGGAGATTTGGGTAGAGAGCTCGGAGCTGGGCAAAGGCACCCGTATGACACTTACGCTAGCGACGGGGCAGCAGCAGATGGTGACACAGGAGCTTGCTGCAACGGCTCAGGAGAGGCTTCGGGAGGCAAGTGAGCAGATTCCTCTCAACATATTGGATAACCACCAATACACCATCATGATTGTCGATGATGAGGCATCCAACATTCACACCTTGCTGAACATCCTTTCCAAGCATCGCTATAATGTCATTTCCGCCTTTTCGGCAAGAGAAGCCATGACGAAAATCAAGGAGCAACCCCAACCTGACCTCGTCATTCTGGATGTGATGATGCCAGGAGTATCAGGGATTGAGCTGTGCCATTTGTTGCGAACGCAGTATTCGATTCTTGACTTGCCGATCCTGTTTGCATCCGTCAGAGATACCCCACAAGACATTGCACTCGGCTATAGAGCAGGGGCGAATGACTATGTGACCAAACCGTTTGATGCGGAGACACTCATTGCCCGCGTGCAGACATTGCTCTCGATGAAGACCTCCATTCAGGAGGCAATTCGCAATGAACACGCGTTTCATCAGGCTCAAATCAAGCCGCATTTTCTCTATAACGCTTTAAGCAGTGTCATTTCTTTCTGTTATACCGATGGAGAAAAGGCAGCGTATCTCATCACCATGCTCAGTCAGTACTTGCGCTATATTTTGGATATGGATCGGACGACGTTGTTCGTTCCGTTATTTCGGGAAATGGAGCTTATCCATGCTTATGTAGAGATCGAAAAGGCTCGTTTTGGAGAAGGCTTCGACTTTGTATGTCACGTGGACGAAGGTATTCTTGAAAAAGAGATTCCTTCCTTGAGCATCCAACCGTTCGTAGAGAATGCGATCCGGCATGGATTGTTCGAAAAGGACGAAAAAGGTCATGTGACGCTTACCATTGTGGACGGAGGTCATTACATCAAGGTCATGATCGAAGACGATGGGGTCGGTATAGCAGATGATCTCTTGTACCAAATATCAAAAGGAGAAAATCAAAAAGGAAGCATCGGCATCCAAAACATCCGCAGACGATTGGATACCATTCCTGGAGCTACCTTGAGTATCACCTCTGAAATGGGAAAAGGGACAAAAGTCGTCATGCACATACCTACTCCTGAGGAAATGAATGCTTGATCCATGAACCTACTGTCTTTTCCTTCTGTACCTGCTACAATAGCGTAGTATAGAAGGAAAAGGAGGCGAGAACATTGAGACTTGCAGGAAAACAAGTGGTTTGCTTCGTCGAAAGTGAATTTGAGGATCTCGAGCTCTGGTATCCGGTGATGAGATTGCGAGAGGAAGGCGCTACGGTCCATTTTGTAGGCCCAAAGGCAAATCACGTCTACATAGGGAAGTACGGTGTACCGTGTGAGGCCGACAAAGCGATGGCAGAGGTCAATCCTGCCGACTATGCAGGTGTACTCGTTCCAGGAGGGTGGGCACCTGACAAGCTGCGTCGCTATCCAGAAGTGCTGTCGTTTGTGGTTGCGATGCACGAGGCGAAAAAACCAATTGGGCATATTTGCCATGCGGGGTGGGTGCTTGCTTCCGCAAAAATTTTACGCGGGGTAACGACTACATCTACGCCGGGCATTAAAGATGATATGGAGAATGCAGGAGCGATTTGGATAGATGAAGAGGTTGTGGTAGACGGTCATATTGTTGGTTCACGCAGACCGCCTGATCTGCCTGCGTACGCCAAAGCGTTTGCTGATTTGCTGGCACAACAATAGGAAAAGTGGAAAAGGGCTTGCTCGGATAGACGGGTGAGTCCTTTCTTGAAAGAAACTCCAATCGAATAGGGGATGATAGGGTGTTCCATAATCGGGAGCTACTCCCAAAAGAAAATCATAGGCCAAGCAGCAAAAATCTATCTGACAATGTACGTTCCCCACAAAATTCCCCCCGAAATCTGCCACCCGTTTTACAGCTCGCCAAAAAAGTAGGAAACAAAGCAATGACGCAGCTGTTGCAAAATCAAAAGCAACCTCGAATGCCAATCATCCAAAGGAAACTCAAACAAGAGAATCTCAATAAAATGAAAGCGGACCATCCAGATGTATTCGAACAAGAAGATTTTGAAGAAGCCGTTGGAGATGACGGGAAGTTTACGGATGTGCAAGCAGATAAAGGACTTCCTACTTTTTGGGGGATGTTAAAGGAAGTGTACGGGGAAAAAAATTTGAATGCAAAGGTATTTGCCAAAACAAAAAAAGAATTGGGAGATACATGCGACCGTCCTCATTCTGTTACCGCTCTTATTACAAAAAGTGCCTCTAAAAATGACCGTGAAGGCTTAAAGTTGGTAACAGCCATTGGAAATCTTGGAAATGAAGAGATTCTCATACGGGAAGGCGCGATCAGCGGGTTATTGGCTAGCTACGACGGAGGTCATTTGGTTGGCTATCAGATCCTCAGAGGACAAGGAGCCGATCAAGAATGGAATGTAGCCCCGCAGGATACAAAAAATAATCAACAATCCTATAATAATACAATCGAGGAAATGCTTCGTGAAGCGAAAATTGGAACAAAGTATGAGTACACGGTAGAAGTAAAATACGATCAATTGAACTTCAGTGTAGACCAGGATCAGCTATTAAAATTGGGGATCTTGAAAAAAATAGACGCGGACAAGCCGTGGGAAATTCAGCTTCCTGTCAGAATACCCTTCAAATGGGAGGCAAAGGCAGAGATGCTCAACAATGGGCAATTTGGTCGTCCGACGGTAGGGGATTCCTCCTATGATCAATATTCAGAAAATATGGACGAAAGTAATTTGGATTATACGGAGAGTGATTATACGGCGAGATACCATTTGTCGTATTCCGTAAATCGCGGAGAAGACAAAGACTATACGAAGAAGTCCAGTGAATTGGAAGATACGAAGGGCGTTTCAGGTATTCGCTTTTCCATGCATCAAGCCTTGATGTCAGATCATGCGAAAAATAAAGATCCGATAGCATGGAAAGGACGGGAAAGGGTAGCGGACTACGGGAGTGTACAAGACGGATTGGTGGTAGAGTCTGCGGGTATTCGAAAAGCAATCGAGAAAATGTACGAGAAAAATAGACAAGATTTTATCGAGTTTGAAGCCATGGAGGATGCAGACCAACCAGAAGCCTTTGAGCTAGCTCCTGCTGTTGTGATGGACAAAATGGTTGATGAAGGATACAGAAGCTGTTTTATCCAAGAGTTGCGAGATGCTGAGATTGAGACGGAATACGATGAGCTGAAATATGCAAATGAAAATTATTTGGAATCCTTTTCCATGAAGGATGATGACTTGAATAGCTTGCAACTGGAAAAGGATCATCTGAAAGACATTGAAACAAAAATGAACGCAAAAGATTCAAGCCCAGACCTGCTGAAGGAATGCAAAGCCCTGCTCCAAAAGCAAAGCCGCGTTTTACGGGTCATCCTCAATCATAGACGGGAAAGAATGACGTATGCAAAGATCGTCAAAAAAACACGTCCTATCTATAAAAGAAAATGGGAAAAATCGGTCAAAAAATCGATTGACGCACATGAAAGATTGAAAAACATGAAGATGAAAAGAAGAAAAACGCGGAGTGAGGAACAAATTTTACGAGACTTCGAGTGGAACAAAAACAATTGCAGGCGAATCGAGACATTTGACGGATATTTGAAGGGGGATATTACATTGCGAGAACTTGAAATCGAATGAGATAAACACCAAGCCGAAACATGGTACATTTCGGCTTGGTGTTTTATGAACCGGAGTTATTCCGTTTCTTCCACGGCGGATCGCCTAACTCATGAATTTTGTTATTGATTTTAAAAAAAAGATAGGGAATCAAAAACGCCATGATCGTTCCTGCGAAGGTCATATAGGGAGGAACTACGCCTAAAAATTTGAGCATGGAATCACCTGTTGTTTTGGCGTTCGGTACGGTTGATTGCACCGATATTGCGTAAATAGACTTTTGCTTGAACTTTTATTTCACTTTTTTCATACAGATGCTGCCCTGTTTCCCAATCCCGCCGAATCTTTTTCCAAAGCGAAAAATAATGCTGCTTCAGATAGTTGCCAAGCTTGATGACATCCACTTTCATCTGCTTATGGACCTTCCTGATGGTATCATTACTCATTCGCTCGATTTCTTCGGCAAACACTTGTTCAAGCTTTTCCATCGTAGTGTTATTCAGAGAATCCATTGTGGCGTAAGACTCGGCTAATGTGCCTTCACACTCGATAGTTATCTTGAATTTCATGTGTTGCGGATCGTGTAAATCTGGTTCAATGCTATGCTTGATCCCTTGGATGTTCATCGAGACAAGATTGTTTTTTAACTTGCCTTTTACCATACCTCCGCTAACTTTTCCCGTGAGAAAATTCAGCCCTTCCGTCTCTTCTTCCCCGAGAAAACCAACCAACTGATTGTCATGGGTAAAAACAGCGGCGCCTGCTAATTTTACCTCCTGCTCTTCGGGTCTAATACGCGGAACCACAAAACTGTACGAACTGAGAAGCTCCTCATGGACATCGCCCAATCGGGCCTCTGGGAGCATGCGGGAATTTTTTTTGACGTTTTCTCCAATCGAGTTGACGTAAATAGCGGGCAGCTTCTCTGTTTTCGGTTTGACTTCCAGTACTTCTTTAGCGAGGCCATTTGAGATAAATACCTTGCTGCTTCGTCTGGAATCTGGATCACGTAGATAGAAATCGAGTGCTCTGGCAAAACCGTTTTTCGTACGGGCAACGTCTTCGGAGACGATCAGGATCTTCATATGCTGATAAAACGGAGTTCTGCTGGTCCGGGTAGCCAATTCGCGGGAAATCTCGAAAAGAGAGTCTCCCTCGGATACGAGGTTGAGGTAAGCCTCATTGGCTGTGTTTTGACCACCGCCGCTTCCTTGGCCGCCGGAGATCAATCCACCGGGGACGACGAATTGATGGGTGACGAGAAAGCGCTCTTTTACTTGAGGTTTGTCTGGTGCCTCTTGTTTGGCTTGCTGCTCGGCTTCTTTTGTACGAGGTTTATCAACCGCTACGCCTACCACAAATCCTCGTTCCTCAATTTGAACCTGATCCCAGCATCCAGCCAGCAAAGTCGATAAAAGCAGGAAGATGCAGAAAGCAGTGAGCTGTCTATTCATGACCCTTTACACCTCGTATGACAGCGATGAGGAGCAGCAAAATCGGACATAAATAGACGAGGATCATTCCGAAATAAGTGATGCTATCTGCAAATGCGAAGAAATCAACCAGGTTTTGCGGAAGCATCGCGACAAAATAAATCATGGGAGAAAGAATGAGCACCCAAAACGTTTTGCGCACCTTGTGGAACATGGAAGATAAATTGAGCACGGTAATATCGAGCCACATCGCACATGTGTTGAAGATCGTCATGATCCAGATGGTGAAGAAAATGGACTCCACCCGCTCAAAAAAACCGCCGGGGATTTCGACCTCTTTTGCCAGCTCGATGGTTGGATAGGTCAGGTTCGTCGCAACCTCCGCAGAGAATACTCCGATGGCGAACATGTAGATGGTCATGTAGAGCAGAATGGGGATCGAGAGACCTAACGTCACGGCCTTTGCCCCTTCCTGAGGCTTTTTCATCAGCATGGTGTAAAAAAGGATAATCTCAAAGCCCGAATAAGACAGTCCGACTACTCTGGAGCCTTCCAAGAGAGAGCGCCAGTCTGATGAAAAGAAGGGACGGATATTATCGATCTCAAACAACTGGGTAGTAAACAGCAGGACGATGAACATGACGACAAGAACTACAGGCAAAAACAGCAAGTTGAGCCGCAGCATGGCAATGCGTGATCCAATCACGGAATATTGAACGATCAAGAGAAACGAGAGCGTGATCATTTCCACCGGGGTATTGTAGAACAGATACTGTTTGGCGATGTTTCCGATTGCCCTGATTTCAAATGAAACAAATAGCATCGTGTAAATACAGACGAGAAAGGTCAAGATGTAGGCGATCGGTTTGCTTGCGATGATCGAGCTGTATTCAAAGAAGCTTTGTCTCGGAAACCGAGCAGCCAGCTTGGCAAGCAGCCAGCCAACCAGACACGCGCAAAGACCGCTAATCACGACGGAAATCCATCCATCGAATGCTCCGGTTGCCTTGGCTAAGGAGCGGGGAAAGGTCAGGATGCCGACGCCGATTGTGACTGAGGCAATATTAATCCCCATATGATTTTTGCTGATCATTTTCTCCGCCAAGGTTTCTGCACTCACTTACGACCCTCCTGTACTCATTCTGTTTTCATCTTTCGTGTGAAGGGCATCTGGTCGGGTTTTCAAAAAGGTAACAGGTGCGCGCAAAATCATATCCTTCCAATCCCTTGGCATCTGTGGAGCAAGAGGCGCCAAATAAGGGTACCCGATGCTGGTCAGATTGGATAAATGAATCATGATGGCAATAAAGCTAAGCACCACGCCATAAATACCAAAAATGGCCGCCATAAACATGGCGAAAAAACGAATCATCCGAAAGGCGATGGCAAGGTGATAAGCAGGGATGGCAAAAGAAGCGATGGCAGTGAGGGCGACGACGATGACCATGACTGGACTGACGATGCCCGCAGAAACCGCAGCATCACCGATGACGAGACCGCCAACGATTCCGACGGTTTGGCCGATCGGCTTCGGCAAGCGTAATCCCGCTTCCTGCAACAGCTCCATCGTCGTCACCATCATGATTGCTTCTACGAATGCCGGAAACGGAACCCCATCACGTGTGGCTGCAATCGAGAAGGCGAGATCTGACGGGATCAAGCCGGGGTGGAAAGTGACGAGAGCGATATAGAAAGCGGGCGAATAGACGGCCAGAAATGCTGCCAAATACCGCAACAGCCTGGCTAATGAACCGACAATCCAACGCTCGTAGTAATCCTCAGGTGAGTGGAGGAGCAAGCCAATCGTCACCGGCAAAATAAGCACCATGGGAGTGCCGTCCACCAATATCGCAATGCGGCCTTGAAACAATGCTGTACTCACTTTATCGGGCCGCTCTGTGTTATGAATCTGCGGAAAAGGCGACAGAAAATCATCTTCAATCCATTGCTCGATAAAACCGGACTCTTCTATCTCGTCAACATCGATCGTAGATATTCGCCGTCTCACTTCATCCAGTAGTTCTGGATCAACGATGTTTTCAATGTAGGCGATAATCACATCTGTACGGCTGCGTCTGCCTATGATAGACCCTTCAAAGCGCAAGTTTGGGTCTTTGACGCGTCTGCGAATGTGGACGGTATTGTCCCGGATACTCTCCGTAAAGCCATCCCGCGGACCTCGCACCAAGCCTTCGGAGACAGGCTCCTCAATGGCCCGCGTTTTCCATCCCTTGCTGTCGATAATAATGACTTCGGTCGCTCCATCTACAAAAATGGCTGTATCCCCGGAAAGAATGCCTTCGAGTATTTTTGTCAAATCCGTTGCTTTCGATATTTCAACAACAGAAAGGACTTCCTCATAAAGCATCCGGACAATCTCATCAGGTTCAGTCGGTACTACTTTGGAAGCAGTCGAGATCATCAACTGGATTTGTCCAAGGACTTGCGCATCTAGCATATCGCAGTTCGCCAATCCATCAATCGCAATCACGGCACAGGAATGTGTGGTGTTGCCGATCGTAAAGGAACGAATTAATAAATCGTGTGGGCTGCCGAGCACAGTCTTAAATGTCTCCATGTTTTGTTGCAAACTGGTCGATAGTGCAAGTGCAGGATCATTTCGCTGCTGCAAACGCTGTGTGATAAGAGAGGGAGTTTTCTTTTTGCGACGCTGTGACAAAAATCTGCGCATCATTTTAAGTTCCTCCCGTTCAGATTGCGAATATCATGTTAGTGCGATTTTTTCCAGATGAGAGGAAAATTATGCGGAAGAATAGGCGAATGCTAAATCTTTCATAGTTTTGAATTGAACTCATTTGTGACCTATGGTACATTCGGCATGGTAGAATAGAGTGTAGGATAAAGGAAGTTCTTTTGAACAGGCACAAGTAGAGAGAGTAGGAACGATGGAGAAGGGTGGAATAGAAGTGCTTGACAGTCAAGTATTGATCCGGGAAACGGACTTTTCCCGACTGGCACATACATGGGAAGAACTCGCAGAAGTAATGAAATCGCAGGGTGACGAAACCACGCCGCACAAGCTCATTCAACTGGCCGCGAAAACAAAACACGCTGAACTGAATATTGCGTTTTGCGGACATTTTTCCGCTGGAAAATCAACGATGATTAACACGCTTCTGGGTGTCAACTTGTTGCCGTCCAATCCGATTCCGACAAGTGCGAATGTCGTGAAGATTCGGGGCGGAGAAAAAGCGGCTCGCGTCTTCACCATGAACAGCGGAGTCCTTACATTTGATCCAGATACAGAGATGGAGAAGCTCAAGCAGTTTGCTGTTGACGGAGATACGGTTGAATCCGTAGAGGTCTCTTATCCGGGAACATTCCTTGACGAATACGCCAGCTTGCTCGATACACCGGGCATTGACTCAACGGATGCCGCACACAAAATCGCTACGGAATCTGCTCTGCATTTGGCGGACGTCGTCATTTACATGATGGACTATAACCATGTTCAAGCCGAAGAGAACTTCAATTTTACGAAGACGTTGAAGGACCGAGGAAAGCCAGTCTATCTGGTTGTGAACATGATCGATAAACATATTGATTTCGAATTGGATTTCGATAGCTATAAGGAAAGTGTCGAGGAAGCATTCGCGACTTGGAACATTCATCCCGATGGTATTTTTTACACGTCGCTTGCGGAGCCAGATCATCCTGAGAACATGTATGCGGATTTTAAGGGCATGCTCTCGCAGTTGATCGCTGATCGTGAAAAGCTGGTTGGCACGAGCGTTCGCAGTGCTGCCGAGCATTTGATCGAGGAACACATCCAAGTAGTAAGAACAAGCCAGGCAGATCAACGCCAGCAGTGGGAAGCCCAGCTGGATGGTCTGGAAGTAGAAGGCATCGACAGTCGTAATAGAGCGGCTGTGGAGAAAGCGCTTGAGCAGGAGGAAGCGACTGCAGCGGCTCTACAGCAGCGCGCTGAGGATGCCCGACTTCAGATGGAAAAAGAGCTGAGTGTACTCTTGGACAATGCTCGTTTGACTTATTTCAGCACAAACGAAGCAGCACGAAGCTACTTGGAGAGCCGTAAGCCGGGCTTCAAGGTGGGATTGTTGTTTGCAGGCAAGAAGACGGAGGAAGAACGCGCACGTCGTGAAGAAGCGCTTCTCGTTGAGTTCCGCGAAAAAGTGGCGGGAAATCTCGACTTCCATTTCAAAGAATGGCTTGGCAAGCAGCCGCAAGTGTTTGATTTGCGGAGCGAAGAATATCACGCCAGCGTGCACGCGACCAAGATTGAGATTACAGGAGAGTTCCTGAGCAAGCACATCAAAGAGGGTGCTGCTTCGAGTGAGTACGTCCTGAACTACTGTGCGGATATTTCCAGCGGGATGAAGCTGGAGTACAGACGAGTGGGTCTCTCTTTCATTGCACAAGTGGTCGAGATGATAAAGGAGAAAGTGCGTGTAGAAAGTGCAGCTCAAGGCGAGCGTCTTGGCGTATTGCGTGAATTGGCAACACTGCATCAAAAGCTGGCTGGACTGGCAGCGAGAGAAGAAGAAACCAAGGGTCGTCTGTTGGCGATTATGCGTGGAGGAGAACAGGTAGCATGAATCAACTACGAGACAAACTAATTGCGGCAGCAGAGCGTCTGCGACGCGCAAGTGAAGAAGTCGTATCTGTACCAGGGATGCAAGCACAGGCACAGGCGATGCTGGATCGAGCAGATCGCCTGACTGCCAATCGTTTTACCGTTGCACTGTTTGGCGCATTCAGTGCAGGGAAATCGTCTTTTGCGAACGCTTTGATGGGCGATCTCGTGCTGCCAGTGTCACCGAACCCGACAACAGCGGCTATCAACAAAATCATGCCGCCGACAGATACACATCCGCATGGCACGGTTCGTGTCGTCATGAAAGAGCGTGAAGCCATTGAGCAGGACGTGATCCGTTCCTTAGCTGTCTTTGGTATGACCGCTACTGATCTCGAAGGGGCACTGGCTGAGCTGGGCAAGATCGACGTCGCCCAAATCCCGCCAACGGCAAAACCTCACTACACCTTTTTGAAAGCTGTTACAAAAGGCTTGCCAGAAATGTCGGCTCATCTGGGCGGCGAGCTGCTGGTTGATATGCAAGCGTTTAAAGGGTTTGTGGCAAAAGAAGAAAAAGCTTGTTTCGCAGAGTACATCGAGCTGTTCTATTCTTGTCCGCTGACTGATCAGGGAATTGTTCTGGTAGATACCCCTGGTGCTGACTCCATTAACGCACGTCACACAGGTGTGGCGTTTGAATACATGAAAAACGCGGATGCGGTTCTGTTTGTGACGTATTACAACCACGCCTTTGCACAGGCTGACCGCGAGTTTTTGCTGCAAATGGGTCGCGTCAAGGATACATTTGAAATGGACAAAATGTTCTTTATCGTCAATGCTTGTGACCTCGCAGCGAATGAAGAAGAATTGCAGGGTGTCCTAACCCACGTAGAGAAAAACCTCCTCTCGTGCGGAATTCGCCTCCCACGTATTTATCCGGTATCGAGCCAGACTGCTCTGTTGGCACGTATGCATGAAAAAGGCAAGCTGGCAGCTTCTGCTGAGAAAGTATACCGCCAGCGCACGAATACGGCTGAAGGCGAGCCGCTAATGCCAGCAGATGAAGCATTCAAGTTCTCTGGAATGGCGTCGTTTGAAGCAGAGTTCCTCCGCTTTACGATTGAAGAGCTGACGCAAATTGCTGTGAATGCTGCAATCGGTGAAATCCGTCGCGCCCATGATACCTTGACTGAATTCATGCGTATGGCACAGTCCGGGGAAGACGAGCGTCTATTGCGCAAAGAAGCAGCAAGCAACGCCAAGACACAGGCTCTGTCAGCTGTTGAAGCACTGTCTACCGCTTCGTTCGAACGCGACTTGGCAAAAGAGCGCGAGGAGCTGCTCTACTACGTTCGCCAGCGCTTGTTCTTCCGTTTCAATGAGCTGTTTAATCTGGCTTTTAACCCGGCTGTGATTAAGGACGATGGACGCAACATGAAGCAAGCACTGCAAGGATGCTTGACTGATCTTCTGCGTTCGATCAGCTACGACTTGGCGCAGGAGCTGCGTGCCACTACCCTTCGTTTGGAGAAATTCACGAACAAGCAGGGCACAATGCTTGTTGCGGCGTGGCAAAAGGATGTACAAGGTTATGCAGCAGGTTTGACCTTGGCACCTTATCAGCAGAGACAGGTGGAAACATTGTCCTTTGCAAACGAGCTGCCAGTAGCCGAATCCGCATTTGCTTCCGCGATTTCCTTGTTCAAAAACACGAAAGACTTTTTCGAGCAGGATGGCAAAGCAAAAATGCGTGACGAGCTGGAGAAGCGGATGCAAGAACCAGTGAGCGGATATGTAGAAATCGGAAACAAGCAATTGGATGAGCAGTTTTCTACGCTGTTCCAAGAGCTGGTGGCAAGTGAACGCAATCGCGTCATCGACCAGATCAACGAGTACTTCACAGGTCTGTTTGCGGCTCTTGAGATGAACGTCGATCTCGACGAGCTGGCTGCAAAAGTGAGTCGTGTGGCGGCTGAGTTGGAATAGAGAGGTTTGAGAGTGAAAAATGAAAAGGGCAGTTCCCGGATCTTGTAACGACGAGGGGATTGCCTTTTTTCTGTTGTTAAATAGAGCATGTCACATGATTAAATGGAGTAAAGGAGTCATCAGATTCTCCTCTTGTAGTTCCATTAATCAAATCTCCTTTTTCCCCTCATAGCTGATCGTCTAAATGAATGACGGTTGATTTTGTGTGAGGATCCGCGTGTCTGGTGAAAAAACCTATGAGCCAAACCGCAATCAAGACGAGTATCGTACCGGTCACGGTGATTATAAAATGACCACCTGTATGAATGAACAAAAAGATAAGACCAATAAAGCTTAGGTACGAATGTAATATACTAAATACTAATGCTGCCCACCCTGTAAACAGATGAAAATGGAAGATATGTTTGACGAGCGGGCCAAGTAAATGAAAGATATCTCGATAATCACCGCTCGCCATATTCGGATGACCGCCACTGATAGGAGGAACTTGGTGCATTTTTTGTGGTGTGGTATAGAATGAATAAAGAATAAACATTGCAATAACCGTTACGAAAAGGACCGCGGGTAGCCAAGGTTTTATTTTTTTTCACAAAAGTCACCTCTGTCTTTAAGTTGGATAAATAGTAGCGTAGAAAACTTAACAAATCCTTAAGTTGCGAGGATGTGAACTTTAAGGAAGAGTTAAGGGTTGTAAGACATAATTGATCCTCAGTATGAAAATAGATGTATTGATGTGGGGTGAAGTGATGTTGCGTTTGTTAGTTGTAGAAGATAATCTCCCGTTGAAAGAATCGATTATTCAAATATTAGTGGATGAGTTTAAAGTAGATGGAGTATCTGAAGGGGAGGAAGCACTCTTTCTAGCCATGCAAAATATTTATGATGCTATTGTGCTAGATGTGATGATACCAAGAATGGATGGCTTTCAAATTATAGAAAGCATGCGCAAGGAGGGAATTAAAACGCCAGTATTATTCTTGACAGCGAGGGATTCATTGGAGGATAGAGTGCAAGGTCTGGAGTTGGGAGGAGATGATTACCTGACCAAGCCTTTTCAAATGGCTGAATTAAAAGCACGCATTCGAGCGCTGTTAAGAAGGAGCGGCAGTTTGACGACTGATCATACTTTAAAGTACCGTGGCATCCAGTTAGTTGGTAAAGAACAGGAAACCCTAGTAGATCTGGTGCCTGTAAAATTGACATTAAAACAATACGAATTATTGGAATACCTCGTACAAAACAAGGGCATCATTCTGACAAAAGAGCAGATTTATGATCGCATATGGGGATTCGAGTCAGATACAACAATATTAGTTGTTGAGGTTTTTGTGCATCATCTTCGAAAAAAGCTGGAGCCCTTCGGATACCATAAAGATATTCAAACCATTAGAGGCGTTGGGTATATGTTAAAAGAACAGTAAGGGGAAGAATATGTTCAGACGAACGCATATGCGCCTTACCATTATGAATTCAGTTGTTTTCATAATGCTTATCGGTTTGCTAGCTACTGTGATCTACTTTTTCACCTATGTACAATTGTATAAGGATGTTGATCGATCCCTGTTAAAAACAGCTGAGAAGTTAAACCCGCAGCCTAGGCCTGAAAGAAGCGATGAGCCTAGAAGTAAGCCCGGGAGTCAGCCTGGCGCTGGAGCAAAAAAAGGACCTGAAAAAGGACCGGCTCTCGAGGAATTCTTGTTTGAAAATGATCCGCGTGTCATTACGCTTGTCTGGAATGATAAAAATGAACTGATTAATACTGGGCCAGGAGTAGATTTCTTCCAAAAAGCGAATTTCGTCAAGAAGCCAAGGCACTTGGATGATGGAGAGATTCAGGAAATTCATGTTAAGCGCTTTGCTTTTCACGTGAAAACCTTGAAAGTTCATTCCCCGAATGGGGTAATAACGGTACAGTATCTCCGCAATGTAAATTCAGAGCAGGAGCTTTTGGACAGATTGCTCGTCATTATTATCATCGGAAGCTGTATCGGGGTCGTATCTTCTGTGATTGCCGGTTATTTTCTTGCAGGTCGAGCATTGGTCCCAATACAAAATTCCTGGACAAAACAACAACAGTTTGTTTCAGATGCTTCTCATGAGTTAAGAACACCACTTGCTGTCATACAAGCAAAAACAGATTTATTATTTCGCTCGCCTGCTGCAACGATTCAAGAAAAAAGTATTGATATTTCCATGATTTCAAATGAGTCTAGAAGATTATCCAAACTGGTCACCAATTTACTTACCTTAGCGAGATCTGATTCCAATCAGATGGAAATGAAGAAACAGCCCTTTTTGCTTGATGAAGTTCTGCGAGATATTGTAGCTAACTATGAAGAAATTACTGTATATCAAGAGAAAGCGATCACTCTTCATACGCCAGTAAATGTCAGTTTCACAGGAGATAAAGAAAGGGTCCATCAGTTGATTCTCATTTTCTTAGACAATGCTATGAAATATACAGAAGCAGGAGGCGAAATCTCACTTATATGTGAACAAACTGCCTCCACAATTAAACTGAAGGTGAAAGATGATGGGATTGGAATGGACGAGAAAGAAATTCCAAACATTTTTGAGCGGTTTTACCAAAGCGACAAAGCACGGACGATGGCAGAAGGCTATGGTTTAGGGCTATCTATTGCCAAGTGGATTATTGACAAGCATCATGGAAAAATTACGGTCAGCAGCAAAGCAGGGGAAGGAACTTGCTTTGAAATTACGTTCCCTAAGAATCAAAAATAACAAAGTATTGGGTACCGATTCCATTGGTACTCTTTTTTCTTTTTCCTGCTCTTGTAGTTCTTAAGGGAAAGTTAAGACTGGAGGTCCATAATCGTACCTGTAAACAAAACATCTCATCATCGAAAAAGGAGGAGAATGGATGAAAGAAAAAAAAAAGAAGCGGAAAATCTGGAGGTGGCTGATCGTTGCTACTGTTTCAGCTGTCATTCTTGCTGGTGGATTCCGGGCTTTACATGCAACAGGCTGGATGAATAAGGAGATGCTCGCTTATCCGCATGTTAATCAAATCTTTGTAAGCTTGCAAGACAGAGGCGAGAAGGAATTGGTAGGACAAAGCGAACATTCCGAGCGATTACAACCCAAATCTGAAGGAAGGCGATTCCACAAAGAGGATATCAAACGAGAACATGGTGAGCGAAAACATCAAGCAGATGTTTGGGTATTCTTCCTGATTGCAGCAGGTCTTGTCATCAGTGGTTGGTTTGTTCGCAAACATGCAAATGAGAGTATCTGGAGAAAATGGACAGGCTGGCTTCTGATCTTTGTTGGGGTTCTTCCCATTTTACCATTACTTGTCATTGCGTTCGTCATTTACTGGTTATGTATACGAATCAGACCGCGTAAAGGGAATATCGTTTTCGTTGATGTACCACTTCACTCCCCATATTCAGGTGAGAATAGTAATTCAGCCATTTTAGATAAATGGGAAAAACAGATGTCGAAGGAGGAAAAATAAGATGGGTATTTTTAAACGGGTAAGAGATATTGTTGTTGCAGATGTGCATGAGGTATTAAATAAAGTAGAGAATCCAATCACTTTGTTAGATCAATATATAAGAGACATGGACAAGCAAATCGAAAAAGCTAACCACGCACTTTCCTATCAACTCTTTCTTGAGAAAAGATATGATCTTCTCATCGCAGAAGAAGAAGCAAACATAGAAAAGCGCACGAAACAAGCCAACCTTGCTGTTGATTGTAATGAAGATAACATGGCAAAGCTTGCCCTACAGGAAAGAGTAATTCATGAAAATAAGCGCAATTTGTACCAGAATCAATATGACGCGACAAAAAAACAGACAGCGATCCTGTATGAGCAAATAGATAAACTTAAAAACACCTATCAAGAGTTCCAATACAAAAAGCTGGTGTTAACATCCAGAGCCCACGCTGCAAAATCTATCAAGCAAGGACAGGAAATGTTGTCAGGGTTTCATAGCGACTATGCAATGAAAGGATTTGCGAGGGTAGAAGAGTTTGTCCAGAAGCTGGAAGCTGAAGTAGCTGCGAGTTCATACGTTTACGGTACGAAAGCTGTCGACAGGAAGCCATATATTGATCATCTTCTGGCAGAAACAGTGGAGGCGCAATTAGCAGAGCTGAAAAAAACGAAAGAAGTGAAATAAGAGGATGTGAAACGCAGACAAACTCCCTTTTTTGTTCAGATAGAAGGGAGTTTGTTTTTTGCGGTACCCGACAACCGACTGAACAGACTTCCGCTGCTGCATGATAAATGGCACCAACAAACACATAGCTCTTTCGTTCTGCATTCGACTTTTGGACGGTGATATCTTCCATATTGGGCATACAGTTTCCTCGTATAGGGAGTTTCCTATACAGATGGAAGATGCTCATGTTAAAAACAACCGTTATTCAAAAGTCTTATTTCCGATCTCCCATTCCTCCCGCAAAATCCCCATCTTAATCGCATCGTAATATTCACCACGAACAATCCTTGCTTTGCGTACCCGCGCTTCTTCCACCATGCCCATGTGAGCAGCCAGCTTGATCATCCGTTCATTGCCAGACCACGTACCAATGCCTAAACGGACTGTATCCATATGGGTAAACAAGTAGTCGATCCACATCCGAAACGCTTCCCGACCATAACCATTCTGCCAGTAGCGGGAGTCGTAAATGACGATTCCGATTTCGCACCAGTTCGTCTCCTCAGATACCCAGTAGCGACCGACACTGCCTTTTAGCTCGCCGTCAATCTCAATGATCAGCTCAGTTCTTGGTGCATCTGTCCCGACGAGAGCGAGAGACTCCTGGTAGCGTGGGAGGGCACGATACTCTTCTTTTGTGTACGGATCAAGCGGTTTGTAGGGGCCATTCCAATTGAGATGTTCACGATCTTCTGCTTCGTATTTCCAATAGTAGATCGTATCCAAATCTTCTGCTCGAATATCTCGCAGAACGACCTTTTCTCCTTGCAAATGAATAGGCATGACTTGTTCTCCTTTCGTTTGGGTGAATCTGGTACAATCATTGTATAAGAGAACTGCTCCTATACATAGTGACAGTTTGGGAGAATTAGATGGGGACAGAATGGAGGGCCGCTGATGGAGTACATACCGATCATGGATGCACAGAGCAAAGAACCTCTGTATCAGCAGCTATACAAGCAATTGAGCAGACGGATTGCATCAGGAGAGATACCATCCGGAACCAAGATGCCGTCGATCCGTCAGTTGATGAAAGCAAGCGGCGTCGGAAAAAATACGATTGAAGCAGCCTATCAGCAACTGCTAGCAGAAGGATACATTGTGAGCCGGGAGCGAAGTGGCTTTTACGCTGCCGAGATCGAGAGATGGTCAGAGCCAGTGGATCAGGATGAGGAGATGGCCTTGTACTCGTCCATCTTGAAAAAGAAAAAAGGGGAGCATCTCACCTGTCGTTACAATTTTCACGGTTCTGTCATCGATACGAAGTCGTTTCCTTACGCTGCATGGCGCTCTTGCATGCTGGAGGCGCTAGATGTCTATCCGGAGGACTTTGCTTTTTACGGGGATGATCAAGGAGAGAGGGAACTCAGAGAAGAACTTAGTAAATATTTGCGCAGAGCACGTACGCTCATTTGTCAGCCTGAGCAAATTATCATCGGCACGGGTTTACAGCAGGCTCTCAGCTTTTTATGTCTGCTCTTGGCAGATCGGCATCGTGTGGTTGCGATCGAGGAGCCCGGCTATGCAGATGCACGGATTGTCTTTTCCCATCACGGCTATGAGGTCGTGTCCATCCCGCTAGCGGAAGAGGGGCTGTCCATTGAAGCCTTGGAGAAAAGCAAAGCAACGGTCGTGTACACGACGCCTGCCCATCAATTTCCGTATGGGATGGTGATGCCAGTCGGTCAGCGCCAACAATTGCTGCAATGGGCAAAAAGAAAGAACGGAATCATCATCGAAAATGATTATGATGGTGAATTCCGCTACAACGTACACCCTACGCCATCTTTGCAAGGAATGGATCGGGACGGTTGCGTTGTTTATATCGGCAATTTTTCCAAAGCATTTTCTCCAGCACTTCGCTTGGATTATACGGTACTTCCGAGGCAATTGCTCGGGCGTTATTTGGAAGCATTTCAGGCGTATCCTTCTCCGGTTTCCCGCCATTTGCAGCGGAGCATGCAGTTGTTCATGCAAAAGGGCTACTGGGAAAAGCATGTCCGAAAAATGCGCACCGTCTATCACCGCAAGCACGATGCATTGCTTCGGGCGATACAGACGTACATGCCCCGGGAAGTACGAGTATTGGGACAGTCAGCAGGGCTGCATATTTTGCTGGAGGTGGATACTTCCCGAACGGAGAAGGAGCTGATCGAGCTGGCCCGTGCGGCCGATGTTCGCATTTATCCGAGTGGGCACAACTGGGCCAATGATCCGACGAATGCACGGCCGCGAATCATCGTTGGATTTGGTGGAGTGGAGGAACAAGATATTGCGGTAGGAATCAGTCGTTTGGCAGAAGCTTGGTTTTCGTTATGATCTGCGCTTTTGCCGGATCTTCTCGTTCCGATGAGGGTCCCAAATCGTTTCAACAGAAAAAAGCAGCCTACGGCGTGGGACAGGGCAATTGTCCAGCGCATAGGCTACTTGGCTTTTTTTCGAAAAGGATTATTTCATGCTTTTTTGGTACTCATCAAACTGAGCGCTGACCTCATTCGAAGGCTTGCTGGTCAGTTGGCTGACAACTACGATGGCGAGCAGGCTAATGGCAAAGCCCGGAACCATCTCATAGAGGAAGTCCTTCAGCACATCAAAACGAGTCCAGATGATAACGGTAAGCGCGCCAGCGACCATACCCGCGAGAGCACCCCATTTGTTCATGCGCTTCCAATAGAGGGAGAGCAAAATGACAGGCCCAAACGAAGCACCGAATCCGGCCCACGCGTATCCGACGAGATCGAGGATCGTGTCATTTTTATTCAAGGCGAGCAAAAAGGCGACGACAGATACTATTAAGACGGACAGGCGACCAAAGTTGACCAGTTCTTTGTCGGTTGCAGAACGCTTGAAAAAGGTTTTGTAAATATCCTCGGTCAAGGAGCTGGAGGTTACGAGCAGCTGAGAGGAAATCGTACTCATGATCGCTGCCAAAATCGCCGCAAGCAAAAATCCGGTAATGAGTGGATGGAACAGGATCGTACCTAGCTGGATGAAGATCGTTTCAGGATCGCTTAACGTCCAGCCTTGCTTGGAGTACAGGGCAATACCGACCAGACCTGTCAGCATGGCGCCAATGACGGAGAAAATCATCCAGCCCATACCGATGCTACGTGCTTTTTTGATCTCACTCGTGGACGTGATCGCCATAAAGCGAACGATAATGTGCGGTTGTCCGAAATAGCCGAGACCCCATGCAAACAAGGAGATGATGCCGAGCAGGCTCGTCCCTTTAAAAATATCGAGCAAAGAGGGATCGACAGTGTGGATCTCGGTAAATGTTTCTCCCAATCCGCCTGCTGTAAGAACGGTCACGAGTGGAACGAGAATGAGCGCGATGACCATGATGAGTCCTTGTACAGCGTCCGTCCAGCTTACAGCGAGGAAGCCGCCAAACAATGTGTAGGCAATGGTGACCAATCCAACAATCCATAGCCCCGTTTGATAGCTCAAGTGGAAAGTGTTTTCAAACAACACGCCTCCAGAAACGAGCCCGGATGAGACGTAAAAAGTAAAAAAGATCATAATAACAAGAGCCGAGACAAGACGGAGCATCCGTGACCCATCTCCGAAACGATTTTCCAAAAAAGCAGGAATCGTAATCGAGTTGTTGGCAACCTCTGTATACGAACGAAGGCGGGGAGCGACGTACAGCCAGTTGGCATAAGCTCCGAGAGTCAGACCGATGGCAATCCAGGATGCGCTAAGACCTTGGGCAAACATGGCGCCAGGCAGGCCCATCATCAACCAGCCACTCATGTCGGATGCACCCGCACTGAGAGCGGTTACAGTTGGACCGAGCGACCGACCGCCGAGCATGTAGTCTGTCAGATTGGAGGTACGCTTGTAGGCATAATAGCCGATCAGGAGCATACCTGCCATGTACACAATAATAGATGCGAGCAGCATATTCATTGGCATCACCTCGTTGTGTTTAGTATTTGTGAAATTTATATGAACATCTTACACATTATCATGCCCAATTATAAAAATCTATAAGGAAACACAGAAAATTTCGTAGAAATCCAATAAAAAGTTTTTTACAACACGAAAAAGCCCGCGAGGATTGATCGCAGGCTTTTCTTGAAATGTTTTCCGAATTACTGAACCTGAACCTGACCGTTTCCGTCGAGCGTTACTTTGAATTCCTTTACGACTGTAGGCTCTGCACCTTGGTTGTTCAAATCGTGCTTGAGCACTTTGAAAGTACCATCGGCAGAGAGCGTGCCTGTATATTCAACACCAAACATGTCAGATTTGTAAAAGCTGAAGTTCGCAAGCTCGGTCTTTTGCAATTGTTCTACAAGCAACTGACCATCTCCACTGAACATGGCATTACGCAATGCTTCAGAGGATTCGTATTTTTGCTGGAGGTATGTTTGCAGCTGTTTGGCGACTTCAGACTCAGCCAGTTGCTTGCCGGCTTCCAGTACTTGTTGGCCCGCCTCGACAGCCTGTTTACCTGTCTCAATCGCTTGTTGACCTGTTTCTACTGCTTGCTGAGCGGTTTGGACCCCTTCGGATAGATCGGAGCAGGCAGTGAGCAGCAACGCGCATGCAATCATCCATACTTTTTTCATGTGATTCACTCCTTTCTGGCGTGACGATTCATACTTTATTTATTTTACCGTATATCCACTGACTTCGCATCCGCATATGATGAGGTAAGCGTAAGAGCTGCACTGATTACAGGGAGGAAACACAATGATTCAAGGGAAAGTAAAATGGTTCAGCAAAGAAAAAGGCTATGGGTTTATCGAGCGTGATGGGGGACCTGATGTTTTCGTACACTATTCTGCGATCACGGGGTCCGGTTACCGGAACTTGGAGGAAGGCGAGCAGGTGGTTTTTGAAATCGTGAATGGGCAGCGTGGGCTGCAAGCCGCCAATGTGGCGAAGAAAGTCGTGTAAAAGAGGCAACATCTTCTACAAACACATGACGAAGGACTTCCTTCGATTCAAAAACGCCGTCATACCTGTAAAAGGCAGACGGCGTCTTATTTATGTCACGTAGCGTCGGGATTGATCAAAGATTGTTGTAGAGAAAGACTGACAGTGCAATGACCAGAGCGATCGTAATGATGCCGTAAATGATCAACAGATTTCGGGAGCGTTGTTTAAAGCCCCGCACTTTGGATTCGGATGGGTTGATTCCGATTTTTATCGTAACGACGAGGGCTATAAGAACAAGTACAATAATTGCAATAATGAAAGGCAAAATACTCATAACAGCCAGTCCTTTCTGTATGGCCCAGTCATCCTGCTGGATATACACGAGGATGCATACGGTAGCTTACTTCGATCATATACCGACCGCACAAAAATGTTGCCATCCACTTGGGGATTATTTTGCCCATCCACTTGCTGAGAATGCATCCGCTAAGCGCGAGACTGCCTCAGGGATCTGATCCAGGGTGGCTCTGCCAAAGGTGAAGCGGACATACCCTTGCTCTGCGCCGAAAAGATGTCCCGGAACAAAGACAACTCCTCGTTTGACTGATTCTGTGAGAAGACATTCGCCGCTCCATACCCCTTTAAATTTGCACCAAAGGTGAATGCCTCCCTCTGAACCGACTATTTCTACTTGATCATTGAACTTGTCTTGAAGCGAGGAGACAAGCTGATCGTGCCGCAAGGATAGCTCTGTTCGTAAAAGATCAATATGACTCGCAAACTGAGGCGATCCGAGAAAGCGATTCGCCAGCCATTGCGGAAAAATGCTGTGTCCAAAATCAAACTGTTGTTTCGCATCTGCCAGTCTTTCCATGACAGTAGGGGGCCCGACAATCCAGCCAATGCGCAGACCCGAGGCGACGATTTTGGTCAAAGAGCTGATGTAGAGTACTGTTCCGTGTTGATCCAGTGATTTCAAGGTTGGGACGGGCTCTCTCGAAAAGCTGGTCAAGCTGTATGGATCATCCTCAATGATGGGAATCCCATTTTCATAGGAAAACGCGAGTAATTCATGGCGTCGCTCCAATGAAAGCAGTGTCCCTGTCGGGTTTTGATAATTCGGATTGAGAAAAACCATTTTGATGCGGTGCTGGCGATGGAGCTGGGCTAAGTGCTTCGGATCGATTCCGTCCCGGTCTACAGGCAGCGAAAACGTACGCAAGCCAGCTGAATGAAAAAGCGGCAAGGAATAACAATAAGACGGCTCCTCAATCGCAACCGCATCCCCTGGCTTTAACAAGCATTGAACGACGAGATGAAGGGCTTGCTGGGCTCCTGACGTAATCATGATCGAGGTAGCAGGTGCTTCGATGCTTCGCCAAGTTTTCATATGGATACTCAATGTCTCTCGCAAAGCCCAATTGCCCTGCGGATGCTCATAGCCGAGATGAGCAGGGAAGTCATCGGGGGTCATGAGCTGTTGGAGCGTTTGGTTGGGGACGAGATCGCTCGAGAGCTCGCCACTCGCCAAATCGATCAAGTCATTTTCCTGTGTTTCACGACGGATTTTGCGAATCAACGGTAAATTCGGACGAAACGAACCTGACTCCGTCAAATGTCGCCAGTTCGGAACGCGGGTCCGTGCCAGTCCCCAAATATCTTGACTGACGATCGTGCCACTTCCTTGTATGCGCTCGATCATACCTGCTGCTTGCAGCTCATCGTACGCTGCGACGACGGTAGAACGGTTGACGTTCAGTTCTTTGGCCAGCGTGCGCTCCGAGGGCAAATAGCTGCCAGGACCGAATTCACCACTGCTGATTCTTTGCTCGATTTGCTCTGCTATTTGTTTATATAAGGGCTTTGTAGCCACAGGAGATATGCCATCCATCACGAATCCCGCTTTCTACATTTATCCATTTATTATATCATGACATTCCGATCTTTCCTTTTTGTCTCGGTCAGGTAAAATAGATGAGATGGAAGGAGAGATGGACGATGAAACAATACCTGGATTTATGCCAGCGCATTTTGGATGAGGGTGTCACAAAAGAGGATCGGACAGGCACCGGAACGACCAGTGTTTTTGGGCATCAGATGCGTTTTGACTTGAGTGAAGGCTTTCCCATGGTCACGACGAAAAAGCTGCACATGAAATCGATCATCCACGAACTGCTCTGGTTTTTATCGGGAGATACCAATGTGAGATATTTGCAGGAAAACGGCGTGCGGATCTGGAACGAATGGGCCGATGAAAACGGAGATTTGGGCCCGGTATACGGGAGCCAATGGCGTTCTTTTACTGGGCGCGACGGCAAAACAGTGGACCAAATTCAATGGGTCATTGATGAGATCAAACGCAATCCGGACTCTCGCCGCTTGATCGTTAGCGCGTGGAATCCGGCTGAATTGGACAAGATGGCATTGCCGCCTTGTCACCTGCTGTTCCAGTTTTATGTAGCGAACGGCAAGCTGTCCTGCCAGCTGTATCAACGCAGTGGCGACACATTTTTGGGTGTGCCGTTTAATATCGCTTCCTACGCGTTGCTGACGCATATGGTAGCGCATGTCACCGGGCTTGAAGTGGGCGATTTTGTTCATACGATTGGAGACGCTCATCTGTATCTCAACCATATCGAGCAGGTCAAGCTCCAGCTCACCCGCGAGCCGAAACCACTGCCAAAGCTCGTGCTCAATCCGGAAGTGACTTCCATTTTTGACTTCAAATACGAAGATATTGAAATCGTCGGCTACGAATCCCATCCCCACATCAAAGGTGAGGTGGCCGTATGATCAGCCTGATTGTTGCCTATGCTCGCAACCAAGTCATCGGAAAAGATGGCGACATGCCGTGGCACCTTCCCGCCGACTTGAAAAATGTGAAAGAATTAACGACAGGCAAAACGATTGTGATGGGACGCAAAACGTTCGAATCGATTGGCAAGCCTCTGCCTAACCGCAGAAATGTCGTGCTGACGCGCAGCCATGACTTTCACCCTGAAGGTGTAGATGTTGTCCATACGAAGGAAGAAGTGCTAGCCATGGGTGATGTTATCATCTTTGGCGGCTCGGAAATTTATCGCCAGTTTCTCGATGTCGTTGATCGTCTGTACATTACAGAGATCGATTTGGAAACGGAGGGCGATACGTTTTTCCCGGCATGGGATCGCGATGCTTATACCTTGGTAGACAAGCGTGAGGGTATCGTGGATGAGAAGAACGTTCATCCGCATGCGTTTTACGTGTATGAGCGAAAAAATAGCTAAAAATCAAAAATGCCTCGTTGCGGAGGCATTTTTTTGTTCTTTTGTCACCTCTTCTGCTAGGTCGTTCGTCATGTGAATACTCGACATATGTATGGAACCAAACGCATATATAACGATAGAAAATAGCAGGGACGAACCCAAGGAGGTGATCGGGTGAAGGTAGACTTTCACGTCCATCTGGAGGAAGGGCCGTATTCGCTGGACTGGTTGCTGAAGCAAGCGGAATCATTGCGCCCCCTCGTGGAGCATGCCGAAGTGAGTGGGAGTCGAAAATGGGCAAGTATGCTGACCAATGGGTTGGCAGAGCGGCTTCAACAAGGACCGTATTCACGGGATTGGCTTGAATTGTATCGATTACGTGCTAAACAGGCTGGGATTCAGCAAGTTTGTGTGGTCGAGCACTTATACCGCTTTCTTGAGTACCAGTCGTACTACGAACAGCATGTGCACATCGGCTCTGATCGTTTGGGGACAGCGCAGCGCAAATGGCTGAGTCAGGTCGCAAACGACTCACTGGACAGCTTTGTTGTTTTCCTGCAAAAAGAGCGGCTTCGTTGGGCGGAGGATGGGATTGAGCTGCGTGTGGGAATTGAATTGGACTATTTTTCAGGTGGAGAAGAGACGCTACGGCATGTCATCAATCAATATCCTTGGGATGTATGTATAGGAGCCGTGCATTTTCTGGAAGGCTGGGGCTATCCGATCCACGATGCACGAGAACGCTTTGGAAGACAGGAGCTCATCGGATTGTATAGCCTTTATTTTGACAAGCTGGAGCAGGCGATCAAATCTCAATTATTCGATGTCATCGCCCATATCGATGGCATCAAAGCGTTTGGTGTAAGACCGGATGAAACTGCACTATTACCCTATTATCAGCGTGTGGCCCGGACTCTTGGACGAATGGGGATTGCGACGGAAATCAATACAGGCTACGGTTTGGCGAGTCAGCTCCGAGAATTTTCGCCCAGCTATCGTTTTCTGGAAATTTTGTTTCAGAATGAGGTGCCCATCACTTTGGCATCTAGTGCTACTGCGCCTGATCAAGTCGGTCAGCAGTTGGACGAGGCTCGAGCGCAGTTGAAACGGGTAGGCTATACGAGCTTTGCCGTTTTTGAAAAACGAAAACGCAGCATGCTCGCTCTGGATTAGTCAAGCTCCCCATTTGGCCCATGATTCTGCTATGATGGGAGAAAGAATGGTGCATCCAGGGGAGGAGTAAGAACCATGAGCTTGCAGGAACAATTAAAAGAGCTGCTCAAAGAAATGGAGCCGCAAATCATTAGCTGGAGGCGTCATCTGCACCAGCATCCCGAGCTTTCCTTTCAAGAGGAGAAGACTCCAGCGCTTATTGCCGAAATATTAAGAGGACTTCGCTTCGATGAGGTTCGCACAGGCGTTGGCGGTAGAGGAGTCATCGGTGTTTTGCGCGGAGGGAGCCCGGGTAGGGTCGTCGCGTTGCGTGCGGATTTTGACGCGCTGCCGATTCAAGATCAAAAAGAAGTACCGTATAAATCTACTGTACCTGGTGTCATGCATGCGTGTGGTCATGATGCGCACACGTCCCAGCTATTAGGACTCGCTTCTGTTTTGGCAGCAAATCGTGAGCAGTTTGCCGGTGAAATTCGCTTTGTCTTTCAGCATGCGGAAGAGGAAAATCCGGGCGGAGCAACCCAAATGGTTGAGGATGGGGCTGTAGATGGCGTCGATGCGATCTTTGGCGTTCATCTCTGGTCGATGTTCCCTGTAGGAAAGGTATTCATTAGTGCGGGTCCGCTCATGGCGAATACGGACGACTTTTCCATCGAGATCAAAGGTAAAGGGGGACACGGTGCTGTTCCAGAAGAAACTGTCGACTCCATTGTGATCGGTTCGCAAATCGTCGGTCATCTGCAAACGATTGCCAGCCGCAACGTCAGCCCATTAGAAAGTGTGGTCGTGACTGTGGGAACGTTCAACGGCGGAGACAGTACGAACATCATCGCAGATAGCTGTCGTTTGACAGGGACTGTCCGCTCCTTTTTGCCAGACGTCCGCGATCGAGCGGAGCAGCGCCTGACAGAAATTGCGGAAGGGACAGCTGCCATGATGGGAGGAAGCGCTACAGTTGTCTACGAGCGAGGGTATCCAGCTGTCATTAACCATGAAAGAGAAACAGCTATCGCCCGGGAAGCAGCCATTGCCGCATTTGGAGCTGGTCGTGTGGAATCGATGAAGCCGTTGATGGGTGGCGAGGACTTTTCGTACTACTTGGAAAAGGTGCCCGGCGCTTACTTGTTCGTAGGGGCAGGCAATCCGGAAAAGCTGGCGACATATCCCCACCATCATCCCCGCTTCGATATCGACGAGGATGCCATGCTGATTGCAGGCGAGCTCTTGGGACGAACAGCACTGCATTATTTGGAAACACATAAACGATAAGAAAACGTATGAAAGATGCGCTTTTGCCTACATAGGACAAAGGCGCTTTTTTTTGCTTTCAACCATAAGCTATACAAGGCTAGCTAGAAAATCGAACAAGGGAGGGAGTGGCCTTTCGGTGAGAAAACGGATAGGCGTACTGACCTACCGAGGAGAATCAGGCTTTGTCGAGCCCGGCTATTTGCGAAGGCTGGTTAAGGAAGGAAGAGAAATGGGGGCAGAGGTTTTTTTATTTAGCCCACAAGATGTCCGTTTGGAAGAAAAGCGGATCAACGGTTATGTACCAGATGGTACGAAGTGGAGACGAGAGCGTTTTGCCTGGCCCGACATCGTCATTGATCGTTATCGCTACTATCCATTGCCCAAGCATCGTGCCTATTTGCCATTTCGCAAGCAAGACTGGTTTCGTTATGCGAATAACCGTTTCTCGAACAAATATGTCGTACATCAGATTTTGATACAAGATCCTGATCTGCAGCGCTGGCTTCCCGAAACACTCCCCTACGACAGAAAAACGCTTGCTACGATGCTTGCCGATCATCGTCTGGTTTATCTCAAGCCGACAAACGGCACTGGTGGCAGAAGTATACTGCGTGTGGAGAAACAAGCAGGTCGCTACCTTTTGCATGGCAGGACCAAGCAGCAAGCCAAAAGCTGCGAAAAACTGGCGACGCTCACAGAGGTGTGCGAGCGGCTGGAGCATTGGATGAACAAGGAGAAGAGCGGAAACGAGCAGTTTTTTCTTCAACAGGGGCTACGGTTGTCACTGGTTCCCAAGCGAACAGTAGATGCTCGCATGCTTGTGCAAAAGGACGGGAAAGGTCAGTGGTGTTTGACCGGGATGGGCATTCGCGTTGGGCCGATACAATCGTCCACCTCCAATTTGCATGGAGGGGGAACCGCTTTGCCTGCTGTTTCCTTTTTGGTCAAACGATTTGGTCAGGAAACGGCAGAGCGGATTGTGCTGGAATGCAGGGAGCTCGCGATCAAGACTGTCAAACGCATTGAAGAGCATTTCGGCCTGATGATGGAGTTTGGCTTTGATCTGGGGATTGATGTTCATGGCAGGGTTTGGATTATCGAAATCAATCCGAAGCCAGGGAGAGAAATTTTCAAGCAGATGCGTCAGCACAAGCGATATGCGACGGCGGTTCGGCGGCCGTTGGAGTATGCGTTGTACCTTGTTAATAAAAACAATGCAGTGAACTAAAGGGGATCTTCCAAAGAGGAAGATCTCTTTTTTTGGTATTTTCGTTTCTTTTAGGAGGGGGACACGGCATAATAATAAAAAAATGCACAAGAGGTGAAACGTACATGCAAAAACAATCCTTTTCCATCGCACTCGATGAGGAGTTGACGCTTCGCGGCGATATTCATACGGAGGAAGCGGCAGGCTCAGAACAGCCACTACTGCTGTTTTGCCATGGCTTTAAAGGCTTCAAGGATTGGGGAAGCTTTCCCTACGTAGCCGATGAGCTGGCCAAGCAAGGCATTACCACGATTCGCTTTAATTTTAGCTGCAATGGCGTAGGGGAGAGCTTGACGGAGTTCGACGAGCTGGAGAAATTCGGACGCAATACATATGCCCGCGAACTGGCTGATTTGCAAGCGTTGACGGAACGGATTTTGTCAGGCGAGCTACCGTTACCCGATTACGTGGACAAAACGAAGCTGTATGTATTGGGACACAGCAAGGGCGGCGGTGACGCGATTTTATTCGGAGCAAACAACCCGCATGTGGCAGGGATTGTGACCTGGAACGGAATCGCTCATGTCGATTTGTTCGACGAGAAGCTGCGCAGACAAATAGAAGAGACTGGTGTCGGATACATAGCGAATGCGCGGACTGGTCAAGATATGCCAATCACGAGAGTCGTGATCGAGGACGTGGATAACAATCGAGAGCAATACGATATTTTGAAACTTGTCTCTACGATGGAGCAACCACTGTGCATCATCACAGGAGAAAAAGATTATGTCCGTCTGGTAGAGGGTGCAAAAAGAATTCATCAGGCCGCCAAAAACAGCGAGCTGCACTGGATAGAAGGCGGAGATCATACATTTAACACGCGTCATCCGTTTGCGGGAACATCGACTCCGTTGGAAGCTGCAATCAAGCAAACCGTCGCATTTGTCCGCACCCCACGGACATAGAAAAAACCTCTATTTTCCCGCGTTTTCTTTCCATTTGGGCTGTGGTATACTGGGAATCGTTCTAACGGTTGGAATGATGTGATTATTCAGAAAAATAAAAGAACAGGTGGAGAAGAAACATGAATAGCAAGGTGTATCTGTATGATACGACCCTGCGAGATGGTACGCAGGGAGAGGGGATCAGCCTGTCAGTAGAAGACAAGATAAAGATCGCACTGCGGCTGGACCAGTTTGGTATCGATTTTATTGAAGGCGGTTGGCCGGGCAGCAATCCAAAGGACATGGCTTTTTTTGAGCGTATCCGGGAGATTTCGCTGCAGCACGCAAAGGTAACGGCTTTTGGCAGTACCTGTAGACCGAATGTAGCAGCGCCGGATGATGACAATCTGCAAGCGTTGATCTTAAGCGGAGCCTCGGCAGCCGCGATCTTCGGGAAATCATGGGATTTGCACGTGACAGATGCTCTGAAGACGACATTGGAAGAAAACGTGCGCATGGTCGCTGATTCGGTCGCATTTTTAAAAGAAAACGGACTGACGACTCTCTTTTTGGCTGAGCATTTCTTCGATGGGTACAAGGCGAATCCGCGCTACGCATTGCGGGTACTGGAAGCAGCAGAAGAGGCTGGGGCTGACTGGATTGTTCTCTGTGATACAAATGGCGGGACACTGCCGCATGAAGTCTATGATATTGTCAAAACGACTGTGGGCCATCTGCGGACGCCTGTAGGCATTCATCCGCATAATGACAGTGGAGTGGCAGTTGCCAATGCACTAGCTGCGATTCAGGCTGGCGCACAGCAAGTGCAAGGAACGATTAACGGCATCGGTGAGCGCTGCGGGAATGTCAATTTGATCTCTGTGGTTCCGAATTTGCAGCTCAAGCTGGGCTATCATTGTGTGAGCACTGATCAATTGCAGGAGCTGACACAGCTGTCTCGCTATGTAGCGGAAATTGCCAACATGACCATGCCGAACAATCAGCCGTTTGTCGGGTACAGTGCTTTTGCTCACAAGGGTGGTATTCACGTAAGCGCCGTTATGCGCGACCCGAAAACGTACGAGCACATCGAGCCAGAAAACATCGGCAACAAACGCCGTGTACTCGTCTCAGAACTCGCAGGACAAAGCAATTTGCTCGCCAAAATGGAAGAGCTCGAGATCGACCTCTCGCTGGATCGCCAAAAGGCGAGAGAAATCATCACACACATCAAAGAGCGCGAATTCCAAGGCTATCAATACGAGGGAGCAGAGGCTTCACTGACGCTGATGCTGCTGGAAGCCTCCGGCAAGCTGAAGAACCTGTTCAAACTAGACTCCTTCAAAATCATGCTGGAAAAGGCAGCCGTCCAATCGATCACGTCGGAGGCGACCGTGAAGTTGCGGGTGAACGGGGAGTCTGTCCATACGGCTGCTGATGGCAATGGTCCGGTGAATGCACTGGACAATGCAATGCGAAAAGCATTGGAAGGCTACTATCCATGCATTGCAAAAATGCAGCTGGAAGATTACAAAGTGCGTGTCCTGGACGAAAATGGCGCGACTGCCGCAAAAGTACGTGTCCTGATCGAATCCTCGAGCAACGGGGAAAAGTGGAGCACAGTCGGCGTCTCTACCAACGTCATTGAAGCGAGCTGGGAAGCGCTGGCAGACAGTATCCGTTACTTGCTGTGGAAAGAAGGCTGCGAGGAAGTCGGAAGCCTTGCTTCCTCCGGGACGCGCGTAGGAATTGTGAATCATTAACAAAGTGAACCAGCCCAGACAGATGTCGTCGGGCTGGTTTTCCTTTGGTATGCAAGTTTTAAAAGGTACCGATCAACCAACAAAGCTGGCGAGAAGAAAAAGCACAGGGCTCGTAGACCTTGACAACGCCTACCCAGTCGGAACTTCCAAAAGGGGACCACGCTTGTCGAACACTTCTTCCCTGAGAAGCCTCCGCCCGTAGGGTGGCTTTGGCTCGACGGTCCCCTTTTGGAAGTGGAGACGGGCAGTGAATCCCCCAAGCTGGCGTGTCAGAGTCGAAGAGAACTGTGCTTTTTCTTCTCCTCCACCATGTTGACTCAAACCCCAAAGACCTTGGGTCAAGGTTTGCTAGAAGTAACAGGCCGATCAATCAACTGCCGCAGCTTTGTCTCCGTGGCAGAATTCGGGTCAGGCGTGTAAATGCTGCACCGCAAATCCGCGCTCCCGGAAACTTGCAGCGAGGTCAGATGAAAGAGCATTTTCCCTGCCTTCGCATGACGGAATTCCAGTAAAACCTCCGGTGCTGAGCTGACGCGGCTTTGCTCCCAAAGCTCGTGAAAGTCGGGATGAACCTGTCGCATTTCGCTTAAAAACTGCTCGTACCACTCGTCCTCTACATACTGACCGTAATTGGCGCGAAAAATCGCGAGAAAGCCGCTGACGAAATGCTCCCAGTTCACGGCCAGCCGCCGTAATTCCTTTCGCGTAAACACCAGGCGGATCAAATTGCGCTCTTCATAAGGGATTTGTTCAAAATCGAGAAAGACATGCGCCGCTGCCTCGTTCCAGCCGACTATATGACTGCGCCGATCTGAAATGATGGTTGGACATGAGCGCAACTCTTTTAAGATTCGTTTGAGGGCAGGATTGATCTTCGGCGGTTCATCTTCTTTTTGCACGTCTTGCCCTACTCCAGTGCCTGTCTCCAGTGCCAGCGCATACAAATATTTTCGCTCATCGACGGTAAGCTGCAAGGCTCTCGCTACCGCATCCAGAACGGATGGCGAGACCTTGATATCGCGGCCTTGTTCCAGCCATGTATACCAGGTGGAGCTAACCCCCGCGAGTTGAGCAACTTCTTCTCTTCGTAGCCCAGGTGTTCTTCTGCGTGTCCCAGGAGCCAGCCCGACCGATTGTGGCAGGATTTTGGCGCGCTGCGCTTTCAAAAAAGTAGACAGTGCCTGCAAGCGTGTTTGCTGATTCATGGTACACTCTCCGTTTCCTCAACTGGTTAAGTTTGTTAGACTAGTACTCATTATACTAGGATAAACAACAACTTGTAATAGGATAACCCGTGTGACAAGATGGTTTTCATAAGGCACTCAATGGGAGGCTAATCATGGAAAAAGTCGTTGTCACAGGCATGGGGGTAATCTCCCCGATAGGGAATACAGTGAATCAGTTTTGGAACAGTCTCGTGCAAGGGAAGTCTGGTATCTCGCCTATTGATACTTTTGATACAGCACGCAATAAAACGAAAATCGCAGGTTTGGTGCGAGATTTTGATCCGGTAGAGCGGTTTGGGCGCAAAGAATCGCGGCGAATGGACCGCTTTTGCCAGTTTGCCCTTGCTGCTGCAGAAGAAGCGCTAGAGGATGCTGGGCTTCGGCTGGACGAGTTGGACCGCGAGCGCATCGGGGTATATGTAGGCTCTGGCATCGGTGGGGTAGGGACGCTCCTTGAGCAGCATGACGTTCTTCGTGAACGAGGTCCTGAGCGGGTCAGTCCGACGCTGGTTCCCATGCTCATCTCCAACATGGCAGCAGCGATGATCAGCATCAAGTACGGTCTGTACGGGCCGACGATGTCACCTGTTACGGCGTGCTCGATTGGGAATACGTCCATCGGTGAGGCTTTCCGGCTCATTCGGGCAGGCGGAGCGGATGTCGTCATCGCAGGAGGGTCTGAGGCCGCAGTGACGGACATATCTCTCGCCAGCTTTAGCAATGCGACGGCATTGTCCACAAGAAATGATGATCCAACAGCAGCGAGTCGGCCATTTGATGCCAAGCGGGATGGGTTTGTCATGGCGGAAGGTGCCGGAATTGTGATTTTGGAATCGGAATCACACGCCAAGAAAAGAAACGCACGCATGTATGCCGAAGTGATTGGCTATGGGGCAAGCTCTGATGCCTACCACATGGTGGCGACACATCCGGAAGGAATCGGTCCCTACCGTGCGATGAAATGGGCCCTCCAGGAAGCAGGGGTGCAACCGACAGACGTGGATGTCATCAGCGCGCACGCAACCAGCACAGAAATCGGAGACCGTTCCGAGACATTGGCTATCAAAAAGCTGTTTGGCGACCATGCGTACCGTGTACCGATCACCGCCAACAAATCGATGACGGGTCATATGTTTGGTGCAGCAGGAGGGGCGGAGGCGGTCGCTCTGATCAAGAGCTTGCAGGAAGGAATCATTCCCCCTACGATCAATCAGGTGGAGCGTGACCCTGAATGCGATCTGGACTATGTGCCAAATACAGCGCGCAAAGCCACGCTTGACATCGGCATGTCCAATTCCTTTGGCTTTGGCGGTCACAACGCAGTCATTGTGCTGAAAAAAATGTAATGGATAGAGCCTGTTCTCGTAGTCTCAGGTAGACTGTGAGAGCAGGCTTTTTTTATTTCGATAGAAAAAAATGAAACGTTTTGTCGCCCTGATTTCTCTAACAGGGGAGAAAAGGAGGGGGGAGCTGTTTGAATAGACAACTTGGTCTCGTTGCTCGTGCCAAGGCTGGTGATGCTGACGCGTTCCAAATGCTGATTCATCAGGAAAAAACCAATTTGTACAAGATGGCTTTCGTGTATACGCGCAACGAAGAGGATGCACTTGAGATTTTTCAGGAAACGGTCTATAAGGCGTTGCTCTCCATTTCAACCTTAAAGGAAGAGCAGTATTTTACCACATGGTTGACACGCATTTTGATCAACTCGGCGCTTGCCTATTTGGCTAGGAAACGCAAGGTAATTTCACTTAGCAAAGACATGATTGAAAATGTGCGGGATACAGGAAGCGTAAGGCTCGAGGAACGGATCGATCTGCTGGAAGCAATGGAAGAGATGGAAGAAAAGTATGTAACGGTACTGCTGCTAAGGTTTTACAAGGACTACTCCGTAAAACAAATCGCCGAAACGCTGGATTGTCCGGAAGGCACTGTAAAAACGAATATTCACAGAGGATTGACGCTATTAAAAAAGAAACTAAAAGGGGAGTATTTCGATGAGAGAAAAAATTCATGCCTATAAAGAGCAAGTAGATCGCATTCCAGTCCCGACAGAGAAGCTGGACGCTATTATCGCCCAAACGGTTCAGGCTGTACCGAAGAGAAAACGCCTGAACAAACGAAAGCTGGTGTACAGTACAGGGGCAGCGGTCGTAGCTTTAGGGGTCTTGTTTAGCTCAGCAGCAGTTTCCCCGGCGATGGCCAATCTGGTGTCCAAGGTGCCTTTGATTGGATCGATTTTCTCGGCATATGGAGACAACGGATTGAAGCTAGCGAGTGAAAAAGGCTTAACAACTGTCATTGGCGAGTCGCAGGAGGTGGATGGTCATGCAATTACTGTCAATGAAGTGTACTATGACGGCACGCGTTTTACGATTGGTTATACATTGGAAACGAAGCAGGCAGTCGGAGAGCATTATTTAGGCTCCTCCCCAGATCTGACGGTAAATGGGAAAGCATTTGGATACGCAGGAAGCAGCAAACATACACAGATCACGCCGACGCTAGCGACCGGGATTGTCGATATCGATGCGATCAATGGCTTGCCAGAGGAGTTCAAGCTGGGATTGAGCTTTCATGGGGAGGACGGCAAGCAGTGGAACTTCTCCTTGCCAATCAGTTCCCGTACAGAAACCAAGCGCATTGCGATCAATCACCAGCAAAAAGCTGGAGGCATTGACCTCACTGTTCCGGATATAACAATGGGTCCAGCAGGACTGGTGGTCAGCTTCCAGGCGGTAACGGAGGAAATCGGCTATTTATCGAGCAATTTGGAATTCAAGGTCGTTGATGATAAAGGAAATGAGCTAGGAGCCTACTCAGGCGGTAGCCAAGGCAAAAAATCTGATGGTAAAGAATACCTTGCAGGAACCCGTCGTTTCGATCCGGTGACAGCAGATGTAAAAGAATTAAGGATCACTCCATATCTGTCATTGCCATCTCAAGGTGGTGGTGTTGGGATAGATGGAAATGGAAAAGAAACGATAATCCAAACAACCATCGACATGATAAAGAAACAAGGGAAAGACATTGAGTTCAAAACGTTTACCGTTACGTTGAAAAAATAAAGTCCACGCAAAAAAGCGTCACTCCATGTACAGGAGCGACGCTTTTTTCTCTTGTTAGGGCAAAAACTAGGATTGTTTTCTCATCGCACCCAGCTCTTCAACGATGGCAGTCATTTCATTGATGCCAAACGCTGCTTTTTTCTGCACCATGTTGTACAGGTACAGCAAATCCTCGTAATGAACGAGATCGAAATCCTCCGGGCGCATCACCGCCGTATTCGCCATGTTCAGCTTTGCTTTGATGCCCTCAATGATAATGGCCAAGTTTTCTACAGTCGGTTGATTCAGGTCAGCCATGCTTTCTCGCTCCTCTCTACAAAGCTGGTTTTTATTTCGTCAGTTGCCCACGTGTGACACCCAACTGGTTGGTTGCCTTCAGGGTACGCCATACATGTGTACCGCTAACTTCTCCGCGCAATGCTTTGCGATACAGACTGATTACCTCTTTCACGCGCTCTGGCTCTTCTTCCAAAAACTCGATGCGATAGCTACCGACATTCAGGGAGCGGAACTCACTCAAATACTCAGCACCAGACTGGTCAATCGCGTTATAAACGGTATTGCGGCAACCGGTATCCACACGTATAGGGTGTGAGAAGCCGACGCGGTCTTTCAAAGAAATGCGGGAGGTCTCACATGGAGTTCCGCAGTTCGTATGGTCAGTACCTTCACTCATGAATGTGCAGTATACGCAGTGCTCCGTGTGGAACATCGGCATGTGCTGGTGGATAACCAGTTCCATGTTCGCAGCGTTTGAGCGGCTGAGCAGATCGACCATTTGTTGGATGTTCAGATCGTACGATGGCGTTACGCGCTCAAGACCTGTTGCAAGGAACAGCTCAACTGCCTTGTGGTTCGCGACATTCAGGGAGAAATCGCCAATCAGCGGAATGTCGATTTCATCACGACGGGACAAGTAGTAATAGAGTGCTCCCGTATTGCGGACCAGAATAGCATCTGGTTTGCTTTTCGCGATCAGGGCAAGGACCCCGTTTTCATCCGGCATATGAATGCGCATCGTAGCAATCCCGATCTTTTTGCCGTACTTATGGGCCAGCTTGACACCCTCTGGATACTGCTTGACGAATTCAAAGTCAGCGTAGAGGAAGTCCACGTCGGTTTGCGCAGCTGCTTCCAATTGCTCAAGGGAACGGCACAGCGCTGTCAGGAGCGGCTTTTCCACTGGCTGGCTCTTCGGAACATCCGCGTATACGTTGATATCGTGATGGTGGTAAATCGGCGGCTTGGAGCGCAGGAACACGAGCTGTTCGACTGCGTCACGGCGCATCCGGTTCAACTCACTGACAGGTACGATGAGATCCCCTTCGAGATCGACAGTCAGATCGTGAGCTTCCAGGTGGAAAATGGTTCCGCCCAGACGGCTTAATTGATCGTGCAGTAACTCTTTCGACAGAGGGCGCTTCAAAGCAGTCTCCAGCAGTACCTCGGAAGGAACACTGACAGCGTGATTCGCTTGTTTATCCACCCAAGTGACACTGAGTTTTTCACCCAGCTTTCCGCTCACGTGAACGGACAGCGGGAAGGTGCGATAAGGCTTTTCGGTCTCGAACGTTTTGCGCAGGCGACGATCCAGCTCAGGGTCGCTCGTCTTCCATACGCGGTCACCGACGTGAAGACGCTTCAGATTCACGTCATTGCGTCCCATGACGATTTCGTACAAGCCTTTGGAAACTTCACCTTCTACCTTTTTACTGCGGCTCAAAATATCGTAGATGCGACCGCCTTCTTCTTTTTGCGTAGGGTCACCCGCGTCGAACACGATACCGTCTCCGCGTTTGACAGGAGCAGTGATGTCCACCAAAACGCCTGTAGGCAGCAGTTTTTTCACGGTTCCCAAAAACACACCGCGGCTTTTCGGGAACGAACCATCTACGAGCTGCTTGTTGTTTGTCCCGGTCAAAAATCCGTGCGTAAACCCGCGAGAGAAGCTTTGTTGCAGCTCACGTACTTCTACCTCGGTTGGTCCCGTATCTTGTCCGGCAAAATAACGCTCGATGGCGGCATTGTACTTGCTCACGACGTTTGCCACGTATTCAGGTGTTTTCAGGCGGCCTTCAATTTTAAAGGAAGTCACGCCAGCCTCGATCAACTCAGGAACCAAATCGATAGCAGCCAAGTCCTTCGGGGACAGCACGTAAGCGATGTTTCCCATGTCCTTTTGCACACCGTCTACCATCAGGTCATACGGCAAGCGACAGGCCTGGGCACACTCCCCGCGGTTTGCCGAGCGTCCCCCCCACATTTCCGAGGTCAGACATTGACCGGAATAAGAAACACACAAGGCACCGTGGACGAATACTTCCATCGGCAGCTTCGCTTTTTCTCCGATTTTTTTGATCTCTTTTAATGAATTTTCACGACCGAGCACGACGCGTTCCATATCAAACGGCTTCGTGAACTCCACCGCTTCCGGCGAAGTAATCGTCATTTGTGTAGAGCCATGAATCGGGAAGTCTGGAGAAATCTCGCGAATCATCTTTACAAGACCGAGGTCTTGTACGATCACCGCGTCTACTCCAGCGTGAATACAGGCGTCAATCAGCTCGCGTGCATCCTCCAGTTCATTTTCAAATACGAGAATATTAAAAGTAAGGAAGCCCTTTACCCCGTACATGTGCAAATAAGCCATAATCTCAGGCAGTTCCGCCATTTGAAAGTTCTCAGCACGAGCACGCGCGTTGAACTTTTCTACCCCAAAAAAGATGGCATTGGCACCGTTGGCCACGGCTGCCTTCAAACAGTCCCAGTTACCAGCAGGTGCCAACAGCTCAATATCTTCACGCTTTATACCATTTCGCATGTGTATGTCTTACCTCCAAGGTCTTCAAACAAGCTCTTCTTCATCATAGGGAAATGTGCTGGTCACCGCAACAAAAACATCCTTTCTGCCAGATGTTGAAAATGTGCCTTCCAGAAAGATACATAGTAATGGTATTCTGTAAGAAAAATCGAAATATTCTACGAACCAGGGGAACCGATATATGTTAATCATCAAAGACATTTTGCTGCAGTTGCTGTTCGTTATCGTCCCTGTTTTGCTGTATAGAAACGTTTGGCTGGGGCGATCAACCTCGAACAAGATGAGCGTCAAATCATCCATGGTTATCGTTTGTAGCTCGATCAGTGTCATTTTTGCCATGAGCTTTCCAGTACAACTCAGTAATGGTATGGAGTACGATTTACGCTCGATACCGATCATTATTACCATTTTATACGCCGGGTATATCCCGGGCATTTTAACGATTTTGATGATGTTTGTTGTAAAGATTGTTCTGGGAGGCGATGGCGTTCTTATAACGATTCTTGGAACGATGGTCTACGCGATCATCCCGTTTTTGTTGGTCAATCGTTGGTATGGCTACTCTTTACGAAAAAAACTAGCGACCGTTCTCTTGATCGGATGCTTAAAGCAGCTATCCATCATCGGTGGAGGGATGGTTGTTTTGATCTGGAGAGGGTTCCCGTTGTCCATCATTAGCGATCATCTGGAGCCGTTAGTGGAGATTGGCTACCTCGCTTTGATCGTTCAAGGTGGAGCCGTTTATTTCATCGAGTTTATTCGAGAATCTCATATTATCCGCAAGCAGGTCGAACGCTCGGAAAAGCTGAATCTGATCAGCGAGCTGGCAGCCAGTGTCGCCCACGAAGTGCGCAATCCACTCACGGTGGTACGAGGTTTTGTCCAATTGTTGCGTGAGGAGACGAATCCGAAAAACGTTGAATACATCCGATTGGTCTTAAATGAACTCGACCGGGCTGAATTTATCATTTCCGACTATTTAAATCTGGCCAAGCCTCATTCTGAGACGCTGGAGCGACTGGAGATTGCGCATACCGTAAAAGAAGTGAGCGCCATTATGTCCTCGTACAGCGTCATGAATCGAGTGGAAATCGCCTGTGAGACCGAGCCGGGCCTATTCGTTGAGAGCAACGCCGTTAAGCTCAAGCAAGCATTGATGAATCTAATGAAAAACGGTATCGAATCGATGGGACAAGGTGGCATACTCCATGTCACCGTACGAGCAGCCGGGAACTATCATGTGATTTCCATCAAGGATGAGGGAGAGGGGATGACGCCGGAGCAGATTGAACAGATTGGGCTACCTTTTTATTCTACGAAGGAAAAAGGGACAGGTCTCGGTTTGATGGTAACCTGCCGGATTATCGAGGCGATGCGGGGGACGATCCACTTTCAGAGTGAACGCGGGCACGGAACGCAGGTGACGATTCAACTGCCTGCAGTGTATACGACCGAAAAAGGAGGCGAACATGGACAAAGATCAAGAGGTGTGGGAGCGACTCTTTCATGAGTTGGCTGTCATCAGAAGTGAATTAAAAGCGTTCAAGCTCGAAACACGTGCAGAACTCTATCAAATCAAAAACGAGCTGAAAGAATGGCAGCAGCGTGAAGAACAGCGAAGGCTCTCAAACGAAGGAGAATAGACCATGAGAAGTTCCGCAAAACGATGGTGGCAAAAGACAGGAAAAGTTGTTTTCGCAGCAGGTTTGGCTTTCGCGCTTGCTGCATGCGGACAACCTCAGGAAGCAGCAAAGCCTGCCACACAACCAACGACAGAAGCTACACCAGCTAGTGCATCTGCGCAACCTGAACAGATACTCAGGCTGAATAACTTTACAGAACCGCTTTCTCTTCATCCCGGACTCATTTCGGATGTTTGGTCATCCAATGTTATTTTTCAGACGTTTGAAGGGCTGACGCGAATTGACGACAAGGGCGTTCCACAGCCCGCGATGGCCCAGGAAATCAAGGCATCAGATGATTTGTTGACGTACACCTTCACGATTCGCGACAATGCGAAGTGGTCGAACGGCGATCCCGTAACCGCGCACGATTTTGAAAATGCCTGGAAATGGGCACTCGATTCCAAAAACGGTTCCCAGTATGCCTACCAGCTGTTTTATGTAAAAAATGCAGAGGCAGCCTTTGCTGGCAAAGCGAAGCCCGAAGAGATCGGGGTCAAGGCAACAGACGACAAGACACTGGTTGTTCAACTGGAAAACCCGACGCCGTTTTTCCTGGAGCTGACGGCTTTTTACAGCTACTTTCCGCTAAATACCAAAGTGGTGAAAGAACATCCGGACTGGGCGAAGGAAGCAGGACCAACCTACACCTCGAATGGACCGTTCAAACTCACTGCGTGGGAGCATAAAAACAAGCTGACGCTTACGAAAAATGAGCATTATTGGGACGCAGACGCTGTCAAGCTGACCAAAATCGAAATGAGTATGATCAATGACGCGAATACAGAGCTGTCCATGCTGGAGGGCGGCGATCTCGATTGGGCAGGCGCCCCGACTGGCAATCTTCCGCTCGACGCGATGCCGACCTTGAAGGAAAAAGGTTTGCTGGTGATCACGCCAAAAGCAGGGACGTATTGGTATGAATTCAACACAGAGCAAAAGCCTTTCCACAACAAAAAAATTCGCCAAGCCTTTTCATACGCGATCAGCCGGAAAGACATTGTGGAGAATATCACCCAGGGAGGGGAATTGGTTGCGACAGCCGTAGTGCCGCCTACGATGTTTGCTGAGAACGAGCAAGGCTTGTTTATAGACAACGACATGGAAAAAGCCAAGCAACTGTTGGCGGAAGGCATGAAGGAAGAAGGGTATGCCAGCATCGACCAGCTCCCGCCGATTACACTGTCCTATAATACGGAGGAAGCACAGACGAAAATCGCCCAAGCCGTACAGGACATGTGGCAAAAAAACTTGGGTGTGCACGTCAAGCTGGAGAATCAGGAATGGAATGTCTATTATGAAAACGTGAAAAACGGGAAGTATCAAGTAGCGCGGATGGGGTGGACGGGGGATTTCAACGATCCGATCAACTTCCTGGAAATATTCCGGACGAAGGAAGGCAACAACCATACTCGTTGGGAGAATCGTCAATTTGCCGATCTATTGGCGGCTTCTGCCAAGGAGAAGGATGCTGCCAAACGAAAAGCGATCTTGCAAGAGGCTGAGAAAATCTTGGTAGACGAAATGCCAGTTATTCCGTTTTACTTTAAGTCTACGGTGTATGCGCAAAACCCCAAGTTGAAAGGCGTAGTCATTTCTGGTCTGGGATACGCGCAGTACAAATGGGCCTATTTCGAATAAATCATATGTAGTCACATTCGAAGGGCTGGTCAGTCGGATTATTCCACGACCAGCCCTTCGAATACGATAGAGACCTTCTCTTCCATGATTTCTTCGAGTGCCCAGGCGCCTTCGCTGCGTACCCAATCATAAAGAGCGTTATAGTAAATATTTTCCAACATATTTGCAGCGACAAGAGGGTTGAATTTGCTTTTCAATTGATTCTTTTCTTGCGCTTCTTCAATCAGGTCAGCGAATAGTTGGCGCAATTCAAAGTACATGTTCTTTTCATTCTCAAGCACTTTTCGATGTTTCATCGAGGATTCTACGACGACTTTGATGAAATCGAAATTGGTAATGGTGACTTCATTCATGATCTTGTAGATCCGCAGTACCTTCGATTTGCAGTCGTTACCATAGTCCCACTCTTCCCGACGCTCCTCGATTTCATGCAGACGTTCATATCCCCAGTTAGCGAGAATGGCTTCCTTTGAAGTGAAATGCAAAAAGATCGTACCGCGAGCAACATCGGCTTCTTCGGAAATCATGTCGATGGTGGTTGCTTCAAAGCCGTGCGTTTTGAAAAGCTTGATGGCAGCATTGAAGATTTTTTCGCGTGTTTCGCGCTTTTTCCGTTCCCGTCTCGTCGTCAAGTTATGTAGCACCTCCTTAAGAACTCGTACGCTTGATTATAACACAACCGTTACCTAACAAAAGAATAGTTCATGGAATTGAGCATAATTTAGGTGAAAAAAGGATAGACTTCTGCGCAGTGCGAATGTATATTTATATACTATAATGAATAAATATTAAATCATACCAGGCTCGTTATGCATGGGGTGGAGGAGAGTAAAATGGGTGTTGCAAAGGCGCTGGCAGTACGTCAGGCTACGATGAAAGACGTGGATGCCATGTTGGAGATTGTTAATGAATATGCACAGCAGGGCTTGATGCTGCCACGTACGAAGCTGTCTTTCTTGGAAAACTTGCAATCCTTTATTGTCGCTCATGATGGAGATTCGGTCGTAGGTGTCGCAGGCTTGCATATTTTGTGGGAGGACCTGGCGGAGATCCGCTCCTTGGCTATCTCGGAAAAAGCAAAGGGGATGGGCGTTGGGAAGCATCTGGTTCTTCATTTGGTTGAGCAATGCCGCCTTTTGGGAATTAAGCGTGTACTGGCGCTGACCTATCAACAAGTGTTTTTTGAAAAGTGCGGATTTTGGGTGGTCGCCAAGGAAACACTGCCGCAAAAAGCCTGGAAGGATTGTATTAACTGCTCCAAGCTGCCGATGTGCGACGAAATTGCTATGATTTTCGAAACGTCCTGATACATTTGGTCTAGCCTTCCTTTTTCCTTTTCTGGTACTATATTCATATGAATAGTAGAAATATAAACAATATTCTATTAGTATACCAGAAAAATAGATTGGCAAAAATGGGGGGCTTTTCCATGAAGTTGGGCGCTCGTATACTGCTCGTACTACTATTGGCAGGAAGTGTACCGCTGACGGCAGCGGGAGTGTTTGCTTATCAGGAATCCAAGCAGGAATTGTTGAATGGAAGTGCCGCTACACTGGAAGCACTACGTCAAAGCAACAAGGAACAGGTGGAAAATTACTTTCGCGAGCGAGCCAGGAACGTGGATACGTTGGCTGCATCGGGAACAGTAATGTCCGCCCTTTCTTCGTTTGAGGACGTGTGGCGGCAAGGCCTGGAATCGCCTGCTTATGAAGAAGTGCAAGCGCGATATACGAACGAATTGAAGATGGAGGTTGCCCGCTACGGCTTCGTAAATGCTTTTCTGTTGAATGCACAAGGGGATATCGTGTACGAGACAAAGCCGCAGGCCGATTTTGGTACCAATCTCCTGACGGGCCCACACGCTGACTCTGTACTTGGCCAGACTGTGCAGCAAGTCCAGAAAACCCAAAGCGCAGAAATGTCGGATCTAGGCATTTACGAACCATCTGGAGGGGCGCCAGGGGTATACATTGCAGCGCCGATCTACGAACGAGGCTACATCATCGGGCAAATAGCAGTCGAAGTCTCCATGGATTATATTTCAAGAATATTCAACCAACGAGAAGGTCTGGGGGAAACCGGGAAGATTTACTTGGTTGGCGGCCCGGACAAGCTCATGCGCTCGCAACTGGGCAGTGGACCAAATACGTTGTTACAGCAAAAAGTAGATACGCCCATCGTCGATCAAGTCTTGCTCACCCAACAATCCGAAGGAACGGCCGAAAGCGTGGATTACTTAGGGCAGCAAGTGCTCGTAGCCTACGATCAGGTTAAAGTGGGGAAGAAGACGTGGGCGATTTTGGCAGAGAGAAATATGACAGAAATACTGGAAGGCCCAACCCGCATTCGGGATGCCATGATTGCCTTTAATGGTGCCGTACTCGTGCTCATTGTCATCATCTCATTACTTACAGCAAACTGGCTTCGCCGCTCGTTTCGCGGCATGCTTGCTGTCGCAGAGCGGATTGGGCATGGTGATTTTTCGCGTGAGATTCCTGACAAGCTATTAAAACGAAAAGATGAATTAGGGGAGCTGGCAGGGTCTCTCGTTACGATGCAAAAGCAACTGCGCAAAATCTTGTTTCAAATTCAGCAGGCAGCTGCTTCCGTTTCCGGTGCCGTGCGAAATATTCAGGGAAACACCAGTGAGATTGCCGCTTCCAGCCAGCAAATTGTCCTCGTCGTCGATCAAGTGGCTGCAGCAGCTGACAGTCAGGTAGAGAAAATGGGACAAACCTTGAATCTTGCTGTGGATTTGACGAAGGATGTGGCGGTGGTAACGGAAAATGTAGAACGAGTGACCTTATCTGCGGAAGAAATGAAGCAGCATGCACACGCAGGCAGACGCGCAATCGCAGATGTGATGGAAAGCATGGACGAAATCAATCGTTCGGTAGAAGCTGCCACGGATGTCATTCATGTATTGGAAGGTCGCTCGAAGGACATTTCGAGAATTATCTCTGTCATTACAGAAATTGCCCGCCAGACCAATCTGCTAGCCTTGAATGCTGCAATCGAAGCGGCCAGAGCAGGAGAGCATGGCAAGGGATTTGCCGTAGTTGCAGGGGAAGTGCGCAAGCTCGCGGAAGATACCAACAGTGCTGCCCAGCAGATCGTAGGCATGATTGGAGACGTACAAAAGGATACGAGAGAAGCAGTATCCAGAATGGTAGAGGGTGCCCAAACGACCGCCCGTGGCATGAAGACAGCACACCAATCGCAAGAGATGTTCCAGCACATCGAGGAAAACATCCACGGGGTGTCGCAAGAAATTAACAGCGTCAGCGAAGCCTTCAAGCGTATGGCGCCAGATACCCAACAGGTAGCTGTAGTCGCTGGGGAAGTATCGTCTGCTTCGATGCAAGCGGCTGCAGGTGTCCAAAGCATCTCGGCTGCGGTGGAGGAGCAGAGTGCAGCGATGGAGCTCATCGCAGATGCTGCGAATCAGCTGGCTATTCTGGCAGAAGAGCTGAGAAGCTCCCTTGCAACCTTTGTTTCGCGCGAAAATTAAGAAAAGAGGGACGGAGCAAAGGCCGGTGACAACTGCCTTTTCTCCCGTCTCTTTTTGTATTTTGGAAGGATATCTCACACAAAATGTTGAATGATAAGGACGATGGAGAGTTTCAAGCCGGAGGGACGTAAGCGTGCACAAACTAGATTGGGAACTATATCTGCTACCGTTCGAACAAGCTGTAGAAGAAATCAAAGTCAAAATTAAAAATATCCGTAACGAGCTGCGCAAACGCAAGGAGCATTCACCGATTGAGTTTGCGGTAGGCAGGGTCAAATCGATCCCGAGTATTTACAACAAGGCAAACCGCTTGCAGTTTCCGATTGATGAGAATATCTGCTGGGAAATTCGCGATATCGCAGGCATCCGCGTCATTTGTCAGTTTATTGATGATATACCGGCAGTCGTAGAGATGATCCGCAATCGCGGAGACATGCGTGTCTATTTGGAGAAGGATTATGTTTCTACCCCAAAAGAAAGCGGATACCGCGGCTATCACCTTGCTGTGGAGTATCCGATCATGATGGCGGGTGGACAAGTGACCATTCCGGTAGAAATTCAGATTCGCACGTTGGGAATGAATTTTTGGGCGACGATTGAGCACTCGCTGAATTATAAATACGAGGGAATTATCCCATCTGATATACGGCAAAGATTGTTTGAGGCTGCCAAGGCGTCCTACAAGCTGGATAGCGAAATGAACAATATCCGGGACGAAATTAAAGACGCCCAAGCAGAGTTTACGAAAAAAGAAGTGCCGATGGAGTCATTGTTATCGCTGGTGGAGCTGGATCTCGACGTCGATGCGGCAATGGACGAAGGAAGTATAAGTGAGGGGACTGTAGAAGAGGATGACAAGCGTTAATTGGCTGGAAGAAACAAATAAACGCAAGGAAGAACTGATTGCGACAACGCAACAATTTTTGCAAATAAAGAGCGTATTGGACCCTGAGTCCGCACGGGAAGGGGCCCCTTTTGGAGAAGGGATTCGGCAAGCGCTTGACTTTGCGCTAGACGTGTGTGAAAAGGCAGGCATGACAACCAAAGACGTCCGCGGCTATGCAGGGCATGCTGAATTCGGGCAAGGCGAGGAATTGATCGGCATTCTGAGCCATGTCGATGTCGTACCGGAAGGCGATGGCTGGAGTACGCCACCGTATGCAGCCGAGATCGTGGATGGACGCATCGTGGCTCGTGGAGCGATTGATGACAAGGGCCCGACGATGGCTGCCATTTTCGCCGCGAAGATCGTGATGGAGCTGGGATTGCCGCTCTCGAAGCGCGTGCGCTTTATTTTCGGTACGGATGAAGAATCGAGCTGGCAATGTGTGAACACGTATTTTGAAACGGAAGAAATGCCGACGATGGGCTTTACGCCGGATGCAGACTTCCCGCTGATCTATGCGGAAAAAGGCTTGACTGATCTGTCGTTGCGTCAGACGCTTGACTCCTTCCAAAGCCTCGGAATGCCTGTAGCGGAAAACGTGGAGGCAAAGCTCGTTTCCTTACAGGCTGGCTTGCGGATGAACATGGTTCCAGACAAGGCTGTAGCAACACTTGCGCCAATCGGTTTGAATAGTGAGGCGATTGCACAAAGTTATCGCCAGCACTTGGATACAACTGGCTTGAAAGGCAAGGCGGAGGAGCAGGACGGTCTCGTAGTGCTGCACATGGAGGGCGTCTCGGTTCACGGAATGGATCCGAGCAAAGGCGTCAACGCGGGTACCGAGCTCATTCACTTTTTGTGCACCTTGTCCCTGGATGAACGCGGAGCTGCATTTGTAAGCTTGGCTGATCGTTATTTGCACAAGCAACACTACGGGGAAGAGCTTGGCATCGCGCATGATGATGAAGAAATGGGTGCGCTCACACTGAACACAGGTGTGATCGAGTATGATGAAAAGCAGGATGCGCTTTTCCGTCTGAATATCCGTTACCCACATTCTGTTTCCTTCGAAAAATGGTCGGCTGTTCTGGCTGAACGATTCAGCGAAGGGGCATTTTCGCTCGAAGTGGCTGAGCACCTGACACCGCACCGCGTCGATCCAAATCACCCTTTGGTGACGACACTGCAACGCGTGTATACAGAACAAACAGGCGAGGAAGCTGGCATCATTGCCATTGGCGGCGCTACCTACGGCCGTTCATTGGATGTTGGGGTAGCATTCGGACCGCTTTTCCCAGGGCGTCCTGACAGTGCACACCAGCGAGATGAATATATTTTCGTGGATGACCTGATCAAAGCGACCGCGATTTACGCGCAAGCGATCTATGAATTAGCGAAGTAGAAATAGCAAACGGCTGGTACAAAGCGCCAGCCGTTTTTTTATTTTTGCTGAATCAGGCGAGACAAAAGACTTTGGGAAATGCTGCGAAGGCAACCCACTCAAATGTGACAGCATAAGAAGTACTCGGGCGCATTCGGGACAGGGGTTGGGGGAACAATCATAAGTAGGGTGTAGGCAATTTGGAAATGAAAGGATTCTGTAGGCGGTTTCTCGAACTCATATGGGAATATGTCAGTATCGAAAAGGAGATAAATGATGGACGATCTTACGAAATTGATCAAGGATTTGACGGAAACGGACGGAGTACCTGGGCACGAGCGCGAAGTCAGGGTGAAGATGGAGGAGTACTTGCAGCCTCTCAGCGACGAGTTGGTAAAGGATCGGCTGGGTGGGGTACTCGGAAAGAAGACGGGTGCAGAAAACGGCCCGAAAATTTTGCTCGCGGGACATTTGGATGAAGTAGGGTTCATGGTGACGCATATCACGCCAAAAGGGTACTTGCGTTTCATCCAGCTTGGCGGATGGTGGACGCACAATATGCTCTCACATCGTGTGAAGGTCAAGACACGCAAAGGTGAGTATCTGGGACTCATTGGTTCTAAGGCACCACACGCGCTGGAAAAAGAAGAACGGGAAAAGGTCATGAAGCTCAAGGAGCTGTACATTGATATCGGGGCAAAAGATGAAGCAGATGCGAAGGAAATGGGTGTTCGCCCAGGTGATTGGATTGTTCCTGACAGTGATTTTACGACCATGCGCGACGGTGAGCTGTGGGTAGCAAAGGCACTCGATAATCGTGCGGGGTGTGCGCTGGCAATCGAAGTACTGAAACGTTTACAGAAGGAAGAGCATCCGAATGTGGTATACGCCGGTGCAACTGTGCAGGAGGAAGTCGGAACTCGCGGTGCTGGCACAGTAGCGAGGCTGGTTGAACCGGATATTGCTTTTGCTGTTGATGTTGGACTCGCATATGACACTCCTGGGAATGAATCGTATCCGATGACCTGCAATGTGGGGGACGGTCCGCTCGTCATGTTATTTGATGCTACGATGATTCCGCATACCGGATTGCGCGATCTCGTATTCGACACAGCAGAGGAGCTCGGCATCAATATCCAGGTGGATGCACTCGCTGGAGGCGGGACAGACGCCGCAAAATTCCATACAAGCGGCATTGGCTGCCCGTCGATTGTCGTCGGTTTTGCGACACGGTATATTCACAGCCATAATGCGATTATGTCCAAAAGCGATTTCGAGCAGGCTGCCCAGCTGCTGACAGCTGTTATCAAGAAGCTCGATAAGGAAACAGTACAACAATTGATAGACAGATAAGGTAAGGAAAGCAAAACCCTCCCCATTCAAGGTGTGAATGCATTGGGGAGGGTTTCGTTTGGTTACTTGTTCTGCTCGGGGAGGTCTACCTTTATTTCCAGACCCTTAATAAACTGATCGTCTGTGACTGTTTCAGCGAAATGATCTTTTACGACAAAAGGCTTGATTATGAAATACTTCGGCTGTCCTTGTTCAGAAGCATAGCGGGCGTCAAATGTGAGAGTGCTATCCTTGCGTTGTTCCCCTTCTCCGTGGAGGGATGTCAGTTGACGACCTTGGTCGTCAAACAGGGCAGCTCTGATGGACTTATCTGATGTCTCGCCATCCAGTTTGACCGAATACAACAAGCGCGTCGTCACTGGCGTCACATTGACCTCGGATACTTCGAAAGAAATCCCATCGTTTGATTGAACAGCATTCGGTTTTAGCTGGATGGTGTTGCTTGTCGCTTTTTGGAACGGAATGTCCAGCTTGAAGGTTTGATCAATTCCAGCAAGCTTAACAACCACTTCCGCTTGGAAAGAGTCTGGAATCTTGCCTGTTGAATTGTGGTCAGGTGTCTTCAAAATTTCTTCGAAGACAAGCATGTTTGGGTGCGATTCGCCAGCAGAGGAGAAAAAACCACCGCCAGATACCAAACTATCTGGGGCATCTTGACCTTTTCCATCGATACTAAAAGTGACATTCTCGATAGCGTCACTGAGTTTGACAACCTCTTTTCCCGTATCAAACATGCCGTCCTTCAGGTTTGGAGCCGTTACACTGAGTAGGTAGACAGCGCGTGTTCCGTCGAAGACGGTCTCCGTTACCTCGAGCTTCATGTCCTGATGAGAAATACTCTTGTTCACCTTGGAAGAAAGACCTTGTTCGCCTGCAGCTCGTAAGCCGAGGTCCGCCTCGATTAAGCTAAAGAGACTCCCCACCACTGGGATCTGTTTAATCGATTGCGCCATGACCGGCGAGATAAAACCGGAGGTGAATACAGTTGCACCCAGAATGACTGCGGCGGCCGCAACATAAGGTGCCTTGCGTGATCGTTGGACTTTTCGATCGCGAGACATTTCTGGGAGTGCAGCGTATGTTTCATCCAGTCGTGCTCGTACCAATGGTGACATCATCGTTTCCTTTGAACGTTTGTACTCTTTTAGTTCGAAATCGAATTTAGATTGATCCATAATGTATCTTCCCTTCCCGAAATGTAGTTAATTTCTCCATCAAGTTGTTCCGTGCCCGACTGAGTCGCATTTTCGCGGCACTCTCCGAAATTTCCAGTACCTCTGCTACTTGTCTTAAAGGCATGTCTTCAAAATAGTGAAGCACAATAACAAGGCGCTGCTGTTCATCCAACCTCTCAACGGCGTCCCGCAGATCAATATGTTCGTCTTTCGGTGAGAGTGACAATTGGGTAGGGAATTCATCCACGAGAACGTTACGGGAGCGATTTGCTACTATCTTGTTGCATTCATTGATCAAAATTCGGAACATCCATGTCTTGAAAAATTGGGGCTCACGAAGTGAATGCAGCGATTTATATGCTTTTAAAATGGTTTCCTGGAGAGCATCCGCAATATCTTCCTCTTTTTTCAGGATGGATTTAGCCGTATGGTACAAGGAGCTCTCCACTTGTTTGACAACAGCGATAAAAGCTTCGCGATCTCCTTGCTTTGCCAGGAGAACCTGTTCTCTTAGATTCACCTTTTTCACTCCTTTCTGTGTTGGTTTTTCACATTGACAGTAATTAGATCAGCGAAATCGATACATGGTCACATTATGTAAGCAAAAATTTCGGCTAGGCTTGCTTCATCGTCGCGAGACTTGAAGAAAAATACCCGGGAGTTGAACGGTTTAGTTGTTTTTTCGAAAGGACTCCTTTAGTATAGGTAGGATAGGATTTCGCAAGGGCAACAACCTGCCTAGGATGAATTTTGATTGATGAGAGCCGATTTTATCGCATTCACTGTCCATGCAGTTATGGTGTACGAATCGGATCGCTTGTGAAAGGAAGTGGAAGTTATGGCAAAATCGTTTGCGTCTTTTGGTTTTCGTCCGGAGCTGATGCAAGGGATTCAAGACCTGTATTATAAAGAACCGACACACATTCAAGAGGAAGCCATTCCTCTCATTATGGAAGGCAAAGATCTGATCGGACAAGCTCAGACAGGTACGGGAAAAACAGCTGCATTCATGCTGCCGATCCTCAACGCATTGGAAGAGGGAAAACGAGACATTCAAGCGCTCATCCTCACCCCGACACGTGAGCTTTCCATTCAGATTGCAAAAGAAGTAGAAAAGCTGGGTAAGCACCTGAATGTAAACGTGCTGTCTCTGCACGGTGGAACGGATATCGACAAGCAACTGAGTAAACTGAAAGAAACGGTTCATGTTGTAGTCGGAACACCAGGGCGCGTGCTGGATCATATGAAGCGCGGATCGCTCCATTTCGGACGCATCTCTACACTAGTGCTGGATGAAGCAGATAAAATGATGGAAATGGGCTTCTTGGAAGATGTGGAGCAAGTGATCGTCCACACGCCTTCCCAGCGTCAAGTGCTGTTGTTCTCTGCTACGATGCCTGATTTGGTGAAAAGACTGGCGCACCGCTTCATGAAGCAGCCACCGCATATCAAGATCGAGGGCAAGCAGAAGACTGTGGAGCGCATTGAACAATTTTACTATGTGGTGAACCAAAGCGATAAGACGGACGCTCTCGTCGATGTGCTGGAGCAGGAGCAGCCGTTCTTGACTATCGTGTTTGCCAATACGCAAGTTCGTGTGCAGCAGCTTACAGCCCGATTGCAGGAAAATGGCCTCGCTGCGAAAGCACTGTACGGTGATTTGTCTCAAAACAAGCGGGAACAACTGATGAAGCAATTCCGTGAGATTCGTTTCCAATACTTGATCGCGACAGATATCGCAGCTCGTGGACTCGACGTAGAAGGCGTAACACATGTCATCAACTACGATTTGCCGAATGACGTGGACAGTTACATTCACCGCGTTGGGCGTACGGGTCGTGCGGGACAAAAAGGAAAAGCCATCTCCCTCATCTCTCCTCGTCAGAAGAATTTGATGGGGCGTTTTGCCAAAGCCACGAAGGCATCGATCGAGGAAAGAATTTTGCAGGTAGGTCGCCATCTGGATGCGGGTCGCCGTGAACGTGCGGAAGAACGGGAAGCTCATTTCATTGAGCTGCGGGCGCAACAGGCGAAAGAGCAACAGAAGGAAAAAGACAAAGAGTTCTCTCCTGTACGTGAAGCCTTGAAGAAAAAGACGAAGGTAAAACCAGGCTACAAAAAGAAGATGGCGCGTGAACTGGGTGAAATGCAGACCCAGTATGAGAAAAATCGCAAGAAGGCAGAAGCAATTGCAGCACGCAAAGCGGGTAAATCTGCTAAGCCTGCCGATGCCAAAAAAGCAGGGAAAGGTGGAGCGGCTCGCTCTGCCAAGGGTGGAAGACCGTTTAGTCAATCTGCCGGGAAATCAAGAGGAAGATAAGAAATGAAGAGGCTGCCCAGATTCGAAAAGGATCTGGGCGGTTTTTTTGTAGAAACGCCTTTGGCGTATGAAAGGAAGTTCTTGACTTTATACTCGACTAGAAGGTTTATACTCGGATCGAAATAATGGGAGAGAAGGTGTGGAATTGTTCAAAATCAGCGAGTTTTCCCGACTGAGTCGAATTCCGTTACAAACGTTGCGCTATTATGATCAGATTGGGATTCTAAAACCAGCAAAAATCGATGATACGACCGGGTACCGTTATTACTGTGCCGAACAGCTTCTGCAGATCAATCGAATTGTCATCTTCAAAGAATTGGGGTTCTCGTTGCAGCAGATTGCGCAGTTGCTTCATGAGAATATACCAGCCGAACAAATTCGGGGCATGCTGAGGCTCAAAGAAAATGAAATCCAATCCCTGCTGGAGATGGAGATGTCAAAGCTTGCCCGTATTAAAGAACGGGTGCAGCTTGTTGAACGGGAGGGAAGGATCGAGAAGGAGCAAGAGGTTGTTCTGAAGCAGGTAGATAGTATGCACTTGATTTCCTATTCAGCACGAGGTGCTGCTGAAGATATTCCTTGGCTGTTTCAAATGTTCGACAGTTTGCTTGATGCCAGCCTGAAATCATCCTTGACTGGTCCCAAAACAGTGCTATGGAAGGAAAGCGGAACAAAGGATCAGCTTTTCGAATTTGGGGTGGGCTACGCCATTAAAACAGATTCTGTCACACTGCCCGAGCAAATGGAACGAAGCTTCTTGCCTGCCGAGACAATGGCTTCGCTGCTATTTCGTTCGGATTCGACCTTTAAGGAATCAGCTTGCCTGGATCTGGCTACGTGGATTGAACAGCATGGCTACTGTATTCGAAGCGAACAGCCCGGCAGAGAAATCTATGTTCCCTTATCAGAAGAACCTGGAGTTGAGCTCATAGAAATCCAGATTCCAATTGAAGCAAGGGGGCTAATTGAGCATGGGAAATAAATGGGTCGTCTATACTCTTGCTTTGGCCGTTTTCCTGATTGGGACAGTGGAGTATTTGATCAGCGGCATTATTCAAATCGTGGCAGTTGACCTGGGTGTCACGACATCGTCTGCCGGATTGCTTGTCACTGCTTTTGCCCTCTCAGCGGCAATAGGGGCTCCCATAATCATCACTGCTACAATCTATCTTGACCGAAAAAAATTATTACTCACGATGCTTGGCATTTTTATGTTGAGCAACTGGCTGGTCTATGTGAGTCCTTCCTTTGAGATGATGCTGGTTACACGTATGATCCAAGGACTCAGTGGAGGAGTTGCTACTGTTGTTGCGATGGCGGTATCTACACAGCTAGTTGAAGAGGGCAATCGTGGGCGAGCAATCGGTATCATTTTGATGGGATTGAGCAGCTCGCTTGTACTTGGCCTCCCGGTTGGCACTTATTTAAGTGAAGCGATTGGCTGGAGACTGCTGTTCATTTTCATTGGACTGCTGGGCTTAATTCCGCTGCTTGTCATTTATAAAAAAGTCCCGCCTATAAAAGCGCAGGAGACTGTAACACCGCGGGCACAGTTGGCTGTTATAAAAAATAAAAAAATTCTGGCCGCGGTTGTTATCACGCTGTTGTACATCGGCGCTTATTCAACAGTGTTTACTTATATTGCGCCTTTCCTGCTAATCCGGGCAGAGCTTTCGGCATCCGAGATTTCCGCGATTCTGTTTTTAGCAGGCATTTGCAGTTTTATGGGGTCAAAAATTGGAGGGGTTATCGCAGATCGCAAGGGACCGAAATTTTCGATTTATTTTGGACTCTCCCTTCAGGCAAGCATGCTGCTTTTGCTTTCGGTCATGGATGGAGTGATAACTGTCCATATTGTGATCATCATGCTGTGGATGCTCGCCACATGGGCAACGTCTCCGGCCCAACAGCTATATCTGGTTACCCAAGTGCCCCGTTCGCCGGATATCGCTCTTGGCATCAATACATCCTTTATTCAATTTGGCTTCGCTTTGGGATCATGGGTTGGGGGACTGGTGATCAGCAACGCCTCTGTGGAGCATCTAGGCTGGTCCGGATTTGTTATTGCGTTGCTGTCACTGTTGCTCGCGATCCGTTTGTTTTCGTTAAAGAAAGAGAAAGAGCAATTATCAGCGTAGAAGATAGCGAAAGATGCCTTTTCGTCTCTCTCGACAGCATGATTTTAGGAAAACGCCCCAAGATTATTTGTGCTACAGAAAAAACAAAAGAGATAGTGCGTCAATTCTTTAAAAAATACGGTAATAGTGCCGAACTCCTTTTTGTTCTAAAGAAATTGGTATAATCTTGATAAAAAGGAGGGGTACCACTATGGACCGGATCGATGAACAAATCCTCCGCTTATTGCGGGAAAATGCCCGAATCACCAGCTCCGACATCAGCAAGCAGGTTCATTTGTCCGTGCCTGCGGTCTCCGAGCGAATACGTAAGCTGGAGGATACAGGACTCATCAAGCAATTCACGGTGAAGCTGGATCGGGAGCAGCTAGGGCTTCACCTGATTGCGTTTGTGATGGTACAAATCGAGAAACCGGAGCATATCGCTGGCTTCCGTGAAACGGTCATGCAGGCAGACTGTGTCCTTGAATGCCATCATATTGCGGGAGCTTACGACTATGTATTGAAGGTCGCCGTAAAAGGGACGGCTGATCTGGAACGATTCATCTCTGAAACATTAAAGCAAGTAGAAGGGGTAAGCAAGACGAATACGATGATCGTCCTGTCTTCCATGAAAGAGGAGATATGAATCTGATGGCGATCTGGAACGGTCTATTATTCGGGATGATGCTCCAGCTATCCGTTGGTCCGGTTTGTCTGGCGGTGTTGCATCGCTCAATGACTCGGCGATTGCGGGAGTCACTTATGATGGTACTGGGTGTGGCACTCGTGGATACGGTGTATATGGTAGGGGCAATTGGGGGACTGTCGCTGCTGTTACAAATCCAATGGGTCAAACAGATGGTCTTGATTATGGGAGCCCTGATTTTGACTTGGTTTGGGATTCAAACCTTGCGTGCCATAAAAGGAAGAGGAGAGCATGAACAAACACCAGTCCAGCATCCTCGGTCGGATCGAAGCAGCTTTTGGCACGGCGTGCTTCTGACGCTCGCAAATCCTCTGACCGTTCTGTTTTGGGCGGGAGTATTTGGCTCGCTATTGGCATCTGGCACTTTTGTTCATTCAACGGAGTTATTCTTGTTTGCTACGGGCTGTCTGTTATCGACTGTATTGTTCCTGGGGTTGGTAGCTTTGTTGGCCGCGTATTTGGCTCGCTTTTTTCGCCCGGGTTGGCTCAACGTTTTTCATGGGCTTAGTGGTGTCTTTCTCATTGGGTTTGCGATTGCTCTTTACGCGAAAAGCTGTTTGCCGCCGCGATACTGGCCTTTTTAAAGGAGTTCGGAATGACTGCATCGAATTTTAATAGGATACAGGAATTGTGAGAGAAAATAGTGTTTTCCTCCCATGTGAATTGGGTAATAGATAGGAAGATAGAACCCTTTCTTGTGAAAGTACCATAGTACAGGGTGTGAGGAGAACCAGTGATGACGACGGATACGTGCTTGAAATGCGGCAGTCCGATGGGCCGGGGAGAGTACAGTTGCCAGGTTTGCGGAGAAAACGAAATACAAGACTACCAGATGATTCGCAATTACGTGAGAACTTATCCGAATTCGAATGCGATGCAAATTGCCAATGCAACAGGGATATCTGTTTCAAAAATATTGCGTTATATAAGAAATGGCTCGTTGACGGTAGTAGACAGTCCGCCCCGCAGAGGGCGATCATGAGAAAAAAGAGAAAAGCCCACAAGCAGTCACGAATGCATTTCGTGTAGCTTTGTGAGCTTTTTTATTTTTGATGTAATCTTATAACCAGCGTAGACCTTTTGGATAATGATTTTTGAGTTGCCCCTCTGATTGCTTGCCCCAACCGATGGAGTATCCATCTACAGTAACCAGCGTCCAGCCGCTTTCCCCATCACGTGTGAGCGCTTCTCCTTTTAGGTACCGCAACAGTTCAGGATCGTCCGCGCCATACGAAGCGACACGGGCTACCTCCGAAGGAGAGAGGGCGAGCGCCAAGGCGTGTGCAGGTTCAAATCTGTTCTTTTTTACGGTTCCCAGGTGCAGACCGACGCGCATGACCTTGAGCTTGTCCCAGTCGAGCTCGGGAGCAGGTGAGTAGTAGAGCTGCTCGCCAAATAAAAGAAAAGCAGCTTCATCTTCGAATGATTTGGAGAGCGCCGGGAGCGCTTCGACTGCGAACGTACGCCAGGCTGCCAGTGCTTCTTTTCGACCCGTCGGAGTTGATTTTGCTGCACGCTTTTCTTTACGCTTCCCGGAAGGTTCATGAACCTCAGCGCTCTCGCTCTTTTGCAGCTTGGCGAGGTAATGACCTTCTCCCTGTAGACGATGCGGCCACAATCTGGCTGTCTGGGTGAGCTGCTCGTTTTGTGGCGACGCCCACTCGGGTTGGCCAGCAGAAAAGCAATCTGCATGTGGCAGCGAGACGATCTCAAATTCCGGGTGACGGTCCAGGAAGTTAACCAGGGACTGTTCATTTTCCAACGGAGCAAATGTGCAGGTGGAGTAGACCAACGTCCCGCCTGGCTTCAGCATTGCAGCGGCCGCCTCGAGAATATCACCTTGCATGACATGGCATTCCATTACTTTTGCAGGACTCCAGTCTTCGATTGCTTCGGGTAGCTTGCGGAACATTCCTTCGCCAGAGCATGGAGCATCTACCAAAATTCGGTCAAAAAACTGGGGGAATCGCTCTTGCAAACGTTCAGGCGTTTCGTTGGTCACGACGGCATTGGTAACGCCGCAGCGCTCCAGATTTTCTGACAAGGCTTTTGCTCGAACAGGATGGATCTCGTTTGCCACAAGCATTCCTTGTCCACGCAAAAACGCTGCAAGCTGCGTCGATTTCCCTCCTGGCGCTGCACATAGGTCGAGGATGCGCTCACCAGGTTGGGCACCGAGTGCTTCGGCAGCGGACATCGCGCTTGGCTCCTGTAAATAGTACATGCCGGCGGAGTGAAAAGGATGCTTGCCGGGACGAGCTGGCTCTTTGTAGCGAAATCCGTTTTCGCACCAAGGGACTGCTTCCAGAGCAAAAGGCGAGATTTTCAAAAAAACGTCACGCCCTACCTTCAACGGATTGACCCGTAAGCCGTGTGTTACAGGCTGATCATAGGAGGAAACGAATGCCTCGAAATCGTGCCCGAGCAAGGTTTGCATGCGCTCGGTAAATGGTGTCGGTAAATTTTTTGTCATAACAGCCTCCGATGTCAGATTTTGGCCCCATGTGAAAGGAAAAGATAGAATCATGGCGAATCATAGAGAATGAGGTGAGAGCATTATGGAAGGATCCCGTGCAAAACGCTACCGCTCCCGGCGGAGGAATGACTCGGAAGTAAGCCGGTTTTGGATCATGGGGTTGCTGTTCTCACTGCTGGTGCTCGCTTTTGAATTCTTTATCGAAATACCCGCCGACGCAGATTGGCTGATCGATATGGAGATGGCTTTGTTTTCTGCCAGCTTTACATTGCTTGCCTTTTATCTGCTCGGACTTACCTTTGCCTTTTCACGCCACCAAAAGGCAGGGAAGATCAATCACCAAATCATCATCTATGTATGGTTGGGTGCGATCTTGTTTCACTTGTTCCTGCTCATCAGCAATTTGTCCAATCAGCATGTGTACAAGGCAGGGATCATTCTATTTTTAGGACCATTGTTTTTAACTGTCTACCATTTTATCACGTACTTGGCAGCTTTGCGCGAGGAGCGTGAGGAGCAGGAGGCAGCTACGACAGCTACGCTTGAGCGTACGGCCTACCAGATGATTCTGGAGGGTGGGCGTGTATACAGCGAGCTAAGTCGCCTGAAAACGGAATATCCAGAAGTGGAGCAAATGCTTCGTGCCAACGATTTTCACGATAAACTGGAGCGCTATGCTTTGGAAATGCAGCAGTATTTGCAGGCGAAGCATTTTGAGCGTAAAGACGTGGAGCTCTTGGAGGGTCACTATTATTTCTTGGAAAACTTGCTGAGCTTGGCGAAACAACATCCGGGAATAATCGAGTCCCGCGTATATAGCCGCCGAGGTGACAATTGATGGGTACAGAGGAGAGGGAAGCGGATGTTTTGGAAAAAAGACAAAGGCCTGGCAGAAAAAGAGACAGCAGCGACGACAGCCACAACCACAATGACAGGACAGCAAGACGCTTGGAAACATGAGCTTCGCGATCTTTACGAACAGATGGGTGCGATCCTCAGTTCAAACCAGGCGATAAACGCCGAATCCGATCAAATGGTGCGACTGGTGACAAGGATGAAGCGTGTCGTAGATAATATCCAGGCCATTAACGAGCGGGATGATGAATCTGCGAGCCAGTTGTCGGTTCGAGGAGAGCGCCTGACAGACATCTGTAAACAATCGGTAGCGTGTGCAGATGAAGGCAAGAAGGCGATGACGGACGTTGTGCAGGTCATGAGCCTGCTCGACAAAGAATCGGTCCATACGTCCAAGTCCATGAGCCGCTTGGAAGAGAGCTCTTCGGAAATTACGAGCATCGTCAAGGTGATCAGCGACATTGCGAATCAGACCAACCTTCTCGCCCTGAATGCAGCGATAGAAGCGGCACGTGCAGGTGAACAAGGCCGAGGCTTCGCCGTCGTAGCGGATGAGGTACGGAAGCTGGCCGAGATGACAGCGAACTCGACCAAGACGATTGCAGAATTGATTGGCAAGATTCAGGAAGAAACAAAAGAAGCATTGTCTAACAGTGAAAAAAGCAGCAGTGCAATCAAAAATGGACTTTCTATCAGCAAGGATGCTGCACAGAAGACAGATCAGATCGTGAACGCTTTCCAGGTACTGAACGTCGAAGTGTCGGGTGTGATGGAAATCATCGCGCATCAAAAGCGATTTGCTGATGATGTGTCCCAGCAGGTAAGTGATGCAAAGGGTTTGCTGGACGAGCTGAATGAAGGCTTGACCAAGCACATAAGGGACGCCAACGCGACGGAGCAAATGCTCGCGACGAGCGTAAAGAATGTCAAATCGTTATTGTGAGCATAAGGAAGAAGAACCAGGAGTCCGTATCCAAGCGATGCGGGCTTTTTGATATTTGTTACTTCCTTTCACGAAATATTTACATGTTTTCGTTTGACTATTAGGAATAGAGTACTATAATCTAAGTATGATTCTCCATATCTTTCCTTTTTTCGACAAAATATTATCAGCATTCGCTATGAATGGGCAAACCCATTGAAAATTGGGGACGCAAAGCCACGGGCCTAATGTACACGTTACGATGGCAGCCGGGTTGCCAACGAGCAGTGTATTTTGCTGTTTTAGTTTTACGGCTCCTTTCATGCGAAAGGGGCCTATTTTACTTTACAAAAGGGAGAGGTTGTAGCATGTCAATCCTGCAAACATTGGACAAGCAGTACATCAATGGGGAGTGGCGCGACGGGCTTGGCGTGAAGACATTGCAAGATATCAACCCTTACAACGGGGAAGTCATCGCAGAATTCAAAATGGCAAATCTGGAGGATATCGACGCGGCTTACAAGGCGGCAGCCCACGCGAAAAAAGAGTGGGACGAAGTGAATGCTTATACCAAATCTCGAATGTTGGAGCGTGCTGTTCACTATATCGAAGAGCATGAAGAAGAAATCATTCAGATCATCATTCGTGAATTGGGCGGAACCCGATTGAAGGCGTTTTTTGAGATCGGGCTTGTGAAGGATATTATTCGCGAGGCGGCTACCTTCCCAGTGCGGATGGAAGGAAAAATTCTGCCTTCTCCCGTTGACGGAAAAGAAAACCGCTTGTATCGGATTCCCGCAGGAGTTGTCGGCGTCATCAGTCCGTTCAATTTCCCGTTCTATCTGTCGATGAAGTCTGTGGCTCCAGCTCTTGGCGCGGGCAACGGTGTCGTCCTCAAACCGCATGAGCACACGCCAATCACGGGTGGGACTCTCATCGCGAAAATTTTTGAAGAAGTAGGTCTGCCCAAAGGCTTGATTAACGTCGTAGTGACGGACATCGCTGAAATTGGCGATGGTTTTGTCTCCCACCCGATTCCGCGCATCCTTTCGTTTACAGGGTCTAGCCAAGTTGGGAGCCATATCGCGCAGGTGGCAGCGAAGCATTTCAAAAAGGCGATTTTGGAGCTGGGCGGCAATAGTGCGCTGATCGTTTTGGAGGATGCGGATCTCCAGTATGCCGTCAATGCAGCAGTATTCAGCCGTTTTACCCACCAAGGTCAGATTTGCATGTCAGCTAACCGGGTTCTGGTTCACCAAGATGTATACGATAAATTCCTCGATCTGTACGTGGAAAAAGTATCTGGACTCAAGGTAGGCGACCCGAATGATCCTGACACGGTAATCGGTCCACTCATCAATCAACGGCAAGTCGCCAATCTGATGGCAACGATCGATGAGGCGATACGCGAAGGAGCCGTTCCTGCACTGAAAGGGGAAGTAAAAGGAAACGTGGTCGAACCGATTGTTTTGACAGGAGTGACCACAGACATGTCGATTACATCCAAAGAGCTGTTTGGTCCGGCTGTTTGCATCATGTCGTTTGCTTCCGAGGAAGAAGCGATTCGCATGGCAAACGAGACACCATTTGGATTGTCCGGGGCAATTCACACCCGCGATCTGGAGAGAGGTGCCGAGATGGCCAAGCGCATTGAGACCGGCATGATTCACATCAACGATGGAACGATCAATGACGAGCCAATCGTGGCGTTCGGCGGTGAAAAGCACTCCGGGTTGGGACGATTGAATGGTCAATGGAGCTTAGAAGAGTTTACTACGCTGAAATGGATTTCGGTTCAGCACAAGAAGCGTCAATTTCCGTACTAATGCCAGCAAAATATAGAGGTGAAGAGGGTCATGAACGGATACGAAGAATGGAACGAAACAGAAGCTTCCGAAAAGGGGAAAAACGCAGAACTGCTTGAGGCTTTCATCAAGGTTGCCCCCTATTTAAATGATTTGCTCTCCGATGACATTACCATTGGGGTCTACGACACGGAAAAGCTATTGTGCAATGTACCTGCCCAAACATTTGCACTGCAAGTCAAGCCTGGTGATCCACTCCAGGAAGGAGATGTGATCACCAACGCGATTCGAAAAAACACCAAGCAGGCGATGATGGTCCCCAAGGAATTGTTTGGTTTCCCTCTCGTCGCACGGGCGATTCCCCTGCATGATCACACGGGAAAAGTCATTGGCGGTGTCGGCATTGGTTCGAGTATGGAGCGAGCCAATGAGCTGTATGAAATCGCTGCAAATCTCTCGAGTGTCGTCGAGCAGGTGAGTGCCACCACACACGAGATGGCCGTGCAGATCGGGAATTTGAACGAGCAAATGAAGGCGATCTCAGAGCAAGCCAATGATGTCAGCCAAAGTACGACCGAGATCGAGCAAATTACACTCGCTGTGAAAAAAATCGCTGATCAAAGTAACATTTTGGGACTAAATGCGAGCATTGAGGCTGCGCGAGTAGGAGATGCAGGGCGTGGGTTCGCTGTCGTTGCGAATGAGGTTCGCAATATGGCGACTGATTCCAGGGCGAATGCAGACAAAATCAAGCAAACCACGGATTCCATCCGGGATTTGATAACCCTTCTGCAAAACTCGATTGAACTGATCAATCAAACCATGGAGAGTCAGGCAGCCGCTACAGAGGAAATTTCCGCGACGATGGTCGAAGTGAGCGGCAATACGCAAAAGCTGGCAGGGCTTGCCCAAGAAGTGTTTGAAATAAAGTAAGCCCATACATGTAACAAAATTCCCCTCTCAGGAGTCTAACTTTAGAGAGGGGAATTTTTCCTTTAATTCTTTTGTGTGGTGGGTAGCGGTTGCTCCAGCATATAGCGATACACCGGGACTTCATCGCCCTTTTCAACGGGCAAGAAGTTAAACGTGACGTAGCTGTCCACTGATTCCGGTTCCAGGGCTAACGCAATGAAGTTCGCGTTTGGCTGGGCCATGCTGAACACGTAACTACCCGCAGGAAAGGTTTTCGTTGTTTCTGTTACATTTGCAGTCACTTGGTTGGTGAAATGCCCATTCTCGTAAATCGTATTCACCTTGTTTTCCAAAATGGTGTAGCTTTCTACCGCTATGGTCGTTTCTTTTGATAGCTTGCTTACCGAAACACCGAGCAATTCCAGCTTGGTCGCGACGTCATGGTAGCCAGGAGGCATGAGGTAGGCAGTGGGGCGCTCGCGTTCGAGTATGGGATAGGCATCCGTGGAGCTTACCCAGTCGATGGGGGTAGAGACTTTTTTTGCGGTGGCTAGATCGACCACTTCGAGAGACTGATCTGGTACGCGCTTATTATCACTCAGGATGACGAGTTTGTCGTTGTCGTTTGCCTTTTTGCCTTTTTCCGTGATTTCTTCGCGTGCTTGCATCACGGCGGACTTGATTGCTTTGGCGTTGACCGCTGTTGATTGAATGACAGCAGCGTGAGTCATGGCCTGGCTGAATACACGGCGCTCAAAATCGGCGCGTCCAATGCCAATGCCGCGTGTCTCCACCAAAAACGTCAATGTGTTTTTCAATCCAAGAGCATTGCGTCCGATTCTTGTCTCTGTGCTGCCTTCTGTTGCGGTCACTTTTCCGTCCTTGCCTTTTGCCAGCGTATAGTAAGCGTGATGAGAAAGCTGCTCCTTGTCGAGTGCTTTTTGAACGTCAGCCAAGAGCAGGTTGTCTGACATTTTTCGCAGGTTTGCGGGGATATTCAAGTTTTTCGCAGAGGAGATCAGAACATCGTAGGAAGAGATCGCGCCTTTTTCTCCAACATCGCGAAGCTGGTTGGAAGAGACGCCGTATTCGTGGGCGTCAAGCACCACATCAGGTTGATAGGCATTAATGGCTTGGTGAACCGCTTGCACTTCTGGATATTCTACCTTCATGTAGTCGCGGTTGGCATCCAGCTCTGTCGCGATGTAGCGTTTGAACTGGTAGGAGCCATCTGGATTGATGCGGGGAACAATCGCAATGTTTACTTTATCCAAGAGATCGGCGCCAAGTTTTCCTTCTGCCAGCCATTTGGCGATCAAAAGAGCAGATTCACCGGATGCGGGTTCATTTCCATGGATTTGTGCCTGTAGCCAGATGAGTGGCTTCTCTTTGTTTTGTTTGAGCTTGCCGTGGTCTTTGCTGAATAACAGCAGGGGGATATCGCGACCTTCCAGGGATGTACCGATGGATAGCAGCTGGATTTCCTTGTTGCCTGCAGCCAATTTGCTTATGTAAGCCATCATTTCTTCCTGGGACGTAAAAGCTTCTTTTCCTTCTTGGAAGCCGGGTGTCCCAAACTGGATAGTTGGCTTGGGAAACAAGCTCTCAATCTGTGCAGGCTGTACATAGGTTGGCCCTATTCCGTAATAAGGAATGTGGGTTTGTGGTTCAGCTTGGTTGGCATGGATGATTGAGGGGCTGGTGAACAGAGATATTACGAGTGCTGTAGAAACAACGTAGCGTACTTTCTTGTCCATAAATTCCCTCCTGAGAAATAGAAGTAGACACCTATGGTTAATTTATCAGATTATTATAAAAATAATAATCACTACGAAATATTCATTTTAAAGTAGGACTTTCGGTTCTCCTTTAATAGAATAGGGGGATGACATGGTCAGAAAAATCAGCAGAATGCTCCTTTTGATGACGGCCATCGCCGTAAGTAGTTTCTTTCCGAGCGATATTTCTGCAAACGAATGGAAAAAACCAACAGAAACAGAGACTGTTGACCACCTGAATGGCGCGATTCACCAAAAACAAGAATTTCGATTCTCCGATGGTGTCACGTATTGGGCCCATAAAATGACAGGTCAGCGCAATATGATGCCCCACGTTTTCACCATTCCGATTCAGGGCAACAGTCAGAACATGATGTTCCGCTATCGTGCCTATGATGAATCGAAGAAACCGTATTGGAAGGTTGTCACGCTTGATCAAGTCCAGACCCTTCCGCTCTCCTCAGGTTTTGTAGAGACGGAGGGCAGGTATATTTGGTTAGGTAAGCCCATTACCTACGTGGATAAAGGCAGAGCCACGATTGAAGAAAAGCCGGCATTGGCGTTGCCAGTCGAAGTCAAACAGACGGCTTATGGTGTCGAGCTCGTGATCAAGCTGCCGATGAAAGCAGGGCTTATCAGCGAAATGTGGGCGCTCGATTCGAGAGATCCGCTCGTTCCTTGGGGAGAACAATCGATTGACAGCGTCTGGATTAACTTGGACGTGACGGAAAAGGCAAAATGGCTGTACGATGGGTATTACTATCAAAGCCCTTCCACGTATGAGCCGACTTCGGAGTCCTCCTTTTGGCGGATTCCTGAAAACTATGTCCTTCGCTCCTTTTTATATACAGGTGGAAGCAAGGCTGCCCGAGATATGGGCTATGTGATGCTGAGGGCGAGCTTGAAACAGCAGGAGCCTGAGGGGTACTGGAAGACGCAGCCGCGCTCCTTGTGGCTAAGTGGCGATTACGGGATACCAGAGGGCTTTTACGATACGAGATTCAACACAGGAGCGGCTGATCTGATGCTGCGGGGCTGTGATCAGTATCAAGAAAAGGACTTTTGCCAATCAGCGAAAAAATATGCTTCTTACTTTCACAATCATGCAGCCATGAACCGTTTTGTCATCGCTGGTGTACAGCAAGGCTGGCTGGTTTCTGACTACGCGACAGCAACGAATCCGATGATTCAGACACATGTTTCTTTGAACCATCAGTTGGCGGAAATCAATTTTCTCTACAAAAGCTACCTGCAATTCGGCGACCGGACTGACAAAGATTTAGCGGATATGATGCTTTATGGTGTCGTAAACCTCGGATCGCAGTGGATTCTCGGAAATGGCGATTTGCATTACGCTTATTTTCCCGATGGAACATTCGGCAGACCGGACTATCCGTTCTTGACCTACAATGACTTGGTCGAAACGCAGCGTTTGTACCGTCAACTGCACGGAATGGATGAGATGACGCTTGCGATGCTAATTGACAGTAAATGGATGTGGATGCAGTTGAATAATGTTTCGTATCGGTAAGTAAAAAATCTAAATGATAATGAATGTGACCCTCAATAAGATCAAGTTAAAGTGATTTTATTGAGGGTTTTTTGTTTTTGTATACTTTTTACATTTCGTTGACAATAAAATCCTAAAAATGTGTAATGATGGTGGGGGTGTTATACAGCATGGCATATTCAATATTAATCGCTGAAGATGATCCATCCATATCCGAACTAATCAAAATGACATTAGGCGCCTCAGGCTATGTCTGTAAAGTTTCATCCGACGGTAACACGGCGTTGAACGATCTCGAAGAAAAGGAGTATCACTTGGCGCTCCTTGACATCATGCTGCCTGGAGTTGATGGGTTCACACTGCTGGAATCCTTTAAGAAAAAGAATATCCCGGTCATTTTTGTTACAGCCAAGACGAGTGTAATGGACAAAGTACAAGGTTTGCGTCTTGGTGCTGAGGATTATATTACAAAACCTTTTGATTTGTTGGAGTTGTTGGCACGAGTGGAAGTCGCTCTGAGAAGAAGTCATCAGGTTGTATTGGAAACATTGACCGTAGGTGATGTGACAGTGGATTATCATAGCCGAAAAGTGTACAAAAGTAATCAGCTCGTCACGTTAACCCCGAAGGAATATGAGTTGCTTGAATTTTTGTTGCATAATCCGAATATTGCTTTTTCTCGTGAAAGTTTGCTGAATCAGGTCTGGGGTTATGACTTTTATGGCAGCACCCGGACAATTGATACACATATCTTGAATCTGCGCACAAAGCTAGGTTTGTCCGATCATATTCATACGGTGCACAAAATTGGCTATCGAATGGAGTTTTAAGATGCGTGAGAGGATGAAGAAAACTCCTCTGTGGATGCGAATCTATCTCATGGTGTTCGGATTGGTGACAGTGGTCATTGTCTTTGTTTCCTACCAGATCATCGAGGTTTCTATTGAGTACAATCTTCAAAGGGAAATCAGCAGTTCCCTTGAGAACCATAGCATGATCGGGAACTCGCTGAAAATGTATGAAAGTACGATTGATGATTACTATCCGACGTTGCTGAAAGACATTTTGCCGAAATCTTTTCAAAATTATGGGCAGTATTTTACTGATCAGAGAAGCCATCTTGCCATAACGGGTGAATCTGGCGAGAAGCATTTTAGCAGTATATCGAATGAAGAAGAGAAGGTAATGAGTCTAGTCCCACCCAAAGATGGGAGAAGAAGCTATGTGATTCGAAACATAGATGCGCGCACCGTACTGTTTGTTTCGAACTGGATGAAAATGGATGGCCAACTGCTTCGATTGGATTACGCCCATGACATAACAAGTCTGATCGATGACCAGAAGTCACTCTCCTTACAGATCTCTTTTTGGGTATTGGTTGGCTTGACGGTCTTTGCGGTTGGCTTGTTTGTCCTGATTAGACAAGCCTTGCGTCCACTCGGCCTGTTAAGCCAACAGGCTCAAGGGATTGCAAAAGGAAGCTATCAGCATCGCATAACGGTTCAGCGCGGCGATGAGATTGGCCAGCTTGCGGTTGACTTCAATCATATGGCAGAAGCGATTCAAGCCAACATGGAGCTTCTGCAGAGGGGCGTAACGGAAAGAGAGGCGTTTATCGCAAGTCTGGCCCACGAATTCAAAACGCCGCTTACATCCATCATGGGCTATGCCAGTTTGCTTCAGCATTATGACCTGGAAGAAAAAGACGTCGAGCAGGCCCTGAGCTTCATTCATTCGGAAAGCAAACGGCTTGACGGGATGTCAAAAAAGCTGTTGGAGCTTTTCCGACTTGGAAATGGGGAGGCACTGAACAAGCAGCAAGTTGATGTTTCTTCCCTTATGCAGCAGTTGAAAATCATCTCCCAGTTTTCGTTAGACAGAAAGGGCCAAACGCTGGAAATCATATATTCAGTCTCTACGGTTACCGTCGATCCGGAGCTTTTTTTGGTGCTATTAAACAATCTCGTGGAGAATGCCTCCAAAGCGTCTGAAAACGATGCAGTGATTCGATTTACTGTTTACACAGAGGACTCATTTGTTGTTTTTTGTGTGGAAGATCATGGCTGTGGGGTGCCGGAAGAGCATCTGACAAATGTTTTTCAACCATTTTTTATGCTGGATAGCGCGAGGGATCGGAAAAAGAACGGTCACGGTTTAGGGTTGTCTCTAAGCAAAGCGATTGCTACGGCACACCAAGGCAGTATTTATATGAAAAGCAGATTGAACGGCGGAACATCGGTTTACACCCTGGTTCCAGATCAAACTTCGAGGTAATTATGGAGGCATGTATTGCGAACTATCCAAAAAATAAAGATAAAGTCCCACGGCTTCAGGCTTAGCCTTGCTGTTATCGGCATACTAGGTCTGGCCTCCTTCTTTTCTCCGGCTGCTTTCGGCCCTGCTGTTCTGGACAGTAAAAAGGATGCCATCATGACGGAAACCTCTCCACCAGCAAACCTTGAAACCAAAGAAATCGCTTGGAAGCAAAGCCACGAGCAGAGTAAAAAATCCTTTGATCCGTTGACCAAGGATCAGGCGGCCCCCTATATTCGGATGGCAAGAGAAGCGTTCGATGCGCAAGGCATGCCAACACCTGAAACCGGTTATTGGATCAGCAGTACCGTGACGGAAGGCAAAAATCATGTGGATATCATCTGGTATCCCAATGGTGTTGTTTTTGGCCAAGAGAGCAAGATCAAGGAAAAGGTTTACTACGCACTATTTTACAACGCCGATGTGGATAAAGGCGTAGGGAAAATGGTTGAACTTGAGGTTATTTGGAATTACGGTGAATCCCATTGGTATGGCGAAAACGCAGAATAAGAAGCAGGACTGTAAGGAGATAGAATTGTGAAAAAATTGACCGATACAAAAATGAAGCTGGGGTTATGGTTAAGTATTGGAGTGATGGGCGTGTTAGCCCTTGCTTTGAGCTTCTCCCCGACAACGTTTGGCTTGGCTGAAATCAATAAAAACAAAGATGTCATTAAGACGGAAACAACGGCGTCAAACACGCTTGAACCGAATGAAGGTGAAGAGCATCAGGACAAGAAGAAAACCGATAATCCGACACCCACCAAAGAAAGTTCAGTGAAGTTAATCCGCACTGACTTTAGTAAAGAAGAGCGAGAGCCCTTCGTCAAGTTGGCAACAGATGCGTTTATCGCCAATCATATCGACCTGCCTGATAATAATTACAGGCTTTCATTTTCCAGTGAAACGAGCGAGGATACAACGACCGCTGAGATATGGTGGCATCCAAAAAGAGAGGAAGGAGCCGAACCACCTTTGATAGGCTTTCACGAAAGCTATTTTGTCAATTTGACCGATGTGGACTTGGAGAAAGGAACGGGCACAATTAAAGAGATCAAGATTTGTATACGCAGGGACATCGTATCGTTCAAACCAAACACGATGTTCGCCCCGTATATAGACAAGGCAACAAAAGTTTGGAAAGACAAAAACATCAAAATTCCGCAAATCGGCTACGATCTGGCGGGATGCTTGGTCGTAAAACCCATCACGGAAAAAGAGACAATAGCGCTTGTCGATCTTTACTGGTACCCAAGATATACGAAAAGCAATAACGTTTATCAAGCTGTTCATGACAAGCTTTATTACGTGCAATTTTCAGATGTTGATTTAAAAAAAGGAACAGGTACAGTTGAGAACGTAGAAACGAACGAAGAAGAAACGAGAATCGTGGACGAAATACCACCAGAGCCGATTATCAGGAGTGTGAAACTGGCACCAGCACAGGCAGCCCCGTTTATCCAGATGGCAAAAGACGCTTTTCAAGAGAAGCAGGTAAAACTTCCTGAAAGTGGCTATTGGATTAGTAGCAAGATTAGGTACCACGATGATCAACCGAAACGACTACCAGAGGTGAGAATTTACTGGTATCCCGACGGCGTTGCTGAAGGGACTGATATCGCTTCTATAAAGGAAAGAGTTTATCTTGCTTATTTTGATGAAGTTGATTTAGAGAAAGGAACTGGTGAATTATGGGATATCTGGGTAAGAAGAACCGTTCCTTAGTAACAAGTTTCACATAGCAGGGTGGACGAAGAAGATGGAGAGTCGCGTATGGCGGCTCTTTTTTCATACCCGGATTCCAGCTTGCCCCAATGCTCGAGACGATCTTTGACAAAACCATGACAACCTACCGATTAAACGTAAGCGCCAAACTCTTCCCACCTTCAACCACTATGCTAGCTAAGAGATCATGAGATTAACCTGAATACGGAGGGTATCTCATGAATGCCAAAGAACAACGCAGACAAGATTGGTATGTACGCATCGAAGCCTATCGGGCAAGTGGCCTCACGATGAAAGCTTGGTGCACCGCAAATCAATGCTCTGTCGAACAATTGAAATATTGGCTCTACAAAATAAATCGTGTTTCATCCAGGGCTACTCCAGATCCAAAGACTTCTCCCGTTCAGTTTGTACCGCTTGCCGCCGTAGATCTGCCTGGTAGCACCTTTCCTGTTCCTTCTCTCATTCCGGTTTTGACCCGAAGCTTCTGCGCGAAGTAATTCACGCGCTTACTTCATCATGCTAACCTTTCCAAGCAATCAGCGTGTGTTTCTCGCCTGTGGTTCTACCGATCTGCGCAAGTCGATCGACGGACTTGCCGCCATCGTTCAGGAAAGCTTTGGTCTGAATCCGTTCTCCTCCGGCTTGTTCGTATTCTGTAACCGGGCATGTAACAAGCTCAAGATTCTCTACTGGGATCATAATGGGTTCTGGCTTTATTATCGCCGTCTGGAACGTGGCAGATTTCAATGGCCGACAGGTAAAGAAGAAGTAGTAGCCATTTCGAGCAGGGAGCTTCGCTGGCTGCTGGATGGTCTTTCACTCAGCCAGCGGCAAGCGCATCCCAAGGTTAATGCCGTTTCCGTCATTTAGTCACATCTTTGTAATCACTTTGTCAGAGGCACTTACAGTAATTGGGTTTTTATTATCTAATGTGTAAAGTATGGAAAAACATGCAGATATGCCAACCATTGAATCTCTACAACAACAAATCATCGAACTATCGGCCAAGCTCAAATGGTACGAAGAGCAGTTCCGCTTAGCGCAGCAGAAGCGTTTCGGTGCTTCCAGCGAGCAGACGCATCCGGATCAATTAGAAATCCCGTTGTTCAACGAAGCCGAAATGCTTGCATCGCCTGCCGATGAAGAGCCGCTGTCTGAACAAATCACCTACGAGCGGCGCAAGTTATCCGGCAAGCGAACAGAGGATCTTTCCAAGCTACCTGTAGAGACCATTACCTATACACTTTCTGAAGGCGAGCAAATATGTGCGTGCTGCGGTGGGTTTCTTCACGAGATGAGTACCGAGACACGCAGTGAAATTGCCGTTGTACCACCACAAGTGAAGGTCATCCGTCACGTGCGGAATGTGTATGCTTGCCGTTATTGTGAACGTGAAGATATTCAAACCCCGATCGTCACAACTGCGATGCCAAGACCTGTTTATCCGGGAAGTTTGGCTTCACCGTCGTCTTGGATACACGTTATCTCGTCAGACGATGGCGAATTGGATGATCTACGGAGCCGAGAAATGGCTCATGCCATTGGTCTCCGTGATGAAAGCTTATCTGCTAAGGCAGGATGTGCTTCATGCAGATGAGACGACGCTGCAAGTGCTGCGTGAGCCCGGGAAGTCTGCCCAATCGTCCTCGTATTTGTGGCTGTATCGCACCGGACGCGGCGTAACGCCGGCGGTCATCTATGATTACCAGAAGACACGTGGCGGCGAGCATCCTCAAAGCTTCTTATCCGGGTTCAATGGTTACCTGCATGTCGATGGTTACGCGGGCTATCATAAGGTTGCTGGTGTGACTCTTGTGGGATGCTGGGCACATGCGCGGCGTAAATATGACGAAGCGCTGAAAGCAGCTCCGCCGGCGACGAGAGATAACAAGGATTCGGTAGCCAGTCAAGGACTGGCTTACTGCAATGCTCTCTTCACCATTGAGCGCGAACTGAAGGATGCTTCGCCAGAAGAACGATATGCCGAGCGGAAGAAGCAAAGCCTTCCAATCCTGGAGACTTATTTGGTGTGGCTCAAGCAACATCGCTCTCAAACCCTACCGAAGAGTCTGGTCGGACAAGCGATTGCTTATAGCCTGAATCAGTGGGAGAAATTGACCGAATTCCTGAAGGATGGCCGACTCGAAATCGATAACAACCGAAGTGAACGCTCGATCAAGCCGTTCGTGATCGGAAGAAAGAACTGTTTATTTGCGAATAAGCCTCGCGGCGCGAAGACAAGTGCGGCGATCTACAGCGTGATCGAGACGGCGAAGGAAAACGGACTTCTTCCGTTTCAATATTTAAAGTATCTGTTCGAGCAGCTTCCGCAGCTTTCGAATCCACAAAATCCAGAAGCGATCGAGCCTTATTTGCCATGGTCATCTTCGCTTCCGAGCACTTGTCGCGTGATGGGATAGGTGTCGTATTACATCAAAATTCTTGATGAGGCCTAAGTCTATGTGACGCTTACGTATATGCGAAACTTGTGATTAAAAAAAGAGTTAATACCGTAAAAAACCCTTAGGTTTCCCTAAGGGTTGAAAAGTATGAGTTGTTTGTTCTGTTAACTCATTTTCTCGGTTGTTGCTTGATCAAAGAATAAGCTGCAAGCGTTACTTTCCGAATCCAGTCTGCTGTGGGAAGAAGAGAAGGGAATTGTGTACCAATTGGCAAGCGGCCTCGCTGTGGATGAACTGAAAAAGATGGCAGAGTCTGTCGGAGTGGGTACACCTCCCACGCCACCGGATCAATACGAAATCGAATCCGATACAAAAACAATTACCGCAGAAGAAGCCGAGAAATGGCTTGGCTCGAAGATCCCAATGCCGACGAAGCTGCCTGTGGGAGCCGTCATCACGTACAGCTTGACGAAATCAGAGGATGAGGAGTCTGTAACTGTCAATTTCCAGAACCCGACCAATCCGGATGAACGCTTTTTCATCGACATCATGAAAGGCGACATCCAAAAAGAGGTAGGGAAGGTCCCGTACATCGAAGGCAAAAGCACCGTGAAGGAAATCAAGCTGGCAAACGGAACGACTGCGTATGCTTGCCAGTATAAGGCGTGGAGCGCTCAAGATCCGAACCTGACAGCCTTGCAGGTGCTGTTCTGGGAGCCGAGCAAAGGTGTCATTTACAAAACGTTCGGAACCAAGCCGATCGAAGAATATGTGAAAATAGCAGAATCGGTGAAATAAACGAGTGGGAGGACGGCGAAGAAGCCGTCCTTTCGTTTTTTTGGAAATTGATCAATTAGTGGATAAATGGATGGAATTTACAAATCCATGACATCGTAATGACGAAGCCATGACATTGGATTGATACTCTATCAATGCTATCGAGTACTTTGGCTCGATAAGCACCGAACCAATGGAGGATTTTCTATGAAAAAAACAAAATCGAAGCTGGGATCATTTCTGAGCGTTTCCGCTCTGTCTGCGTTGGCGGTAACTGCCGTATTCCCTGTAATTCCTGCACAGGCGGCCATGAACGGGAACAAAGATGGTATTGTCGCGCAGGTAAAAAAAGTGGAAAAAGCGGATAGCAAAAAACAGCAGAATGACGAAGAGGACAAGAAGGGCAAGAAGGGCAAGAAGGAAGATATTAAGCTGACTCCAGAGCAGGAAGCCATTTATATTCAAAAAGCAAAAGATGCCTTCCAGGAAAAAAATATTGAACTTCCTGCAAGTGGATACAAGATTGAAGCATACCATTTCATGAAAGAGACAGAGACCGTATATGTGAGTTGGTTTCCTGAAGATGAAGATGAAGATGAAGCAAAGAAACCGATGAAAGTGTATCGAGCCAAGTTTGAAAATGCCGATCTGGATAAGGGAACAGGCACGGTGAGTGTAAAGGTCATCAATCAATTCGGCACCGTATTCAGTAAACTTGACCAAGAACTGGCCGCTCCTTTTATCGAAAAAGCAAAAGAAGCTTTACAAGAAAAGAATATCGACCTTCCTGAAACTGGGTATGAAGCTAAAGGTGTCAAAGTCACTACTGATGATTTACTTCGCTCGGTTGAAGTGTCCTTTTTACCCGAAGGTACTGATGGGCGATCCGGAAAGGTCTACTATGTGCATTTTGTAGATGTCGATTTGGATAAAGGAACCGGTAAAGTATTCAAATCATTTGTTAGAGAACACAAAGAACAGCAGGATGACGAAGACGACAAGAAAGACAAGAAGGCTGATAGTAAGCTGACAGCAGAGCAGGAAGCCAATTACATTCAAAAAGCAAAAGATGCCTTCCAAGAAAAGAATATTGAACTTCCTGCAAGTGGATACAAGATTAATACTGACTTCAGCAGCAAAAATTCAAATACTGTAATTGTGATATGGCTTCCAGAAGATAAAGAAAAAGTACGTACGATGAAAGTGTATCTTGCCGAGTTTAAAAATGCCGATCTGGACAAGGGAACAGGTACGGTGGATGTAAAGGTCATTAATAAATTCGGTACCGTAATCGGTAAACTTGACCAAGAATTGGCTGCCCCTTTTATTGAAAAAGCAAAAGAAGCTTTGAAAGAAAAGAATATCGAGCTGCCTGAAACCGGGTATGAGATTAAGGCTGTCACATTCACTACCAATGATGTACTTCGCTCGGTTGAAGTTTCCTTTGTTCCTGAAGGCACCAACGGAAGATCAGGAAAGGTTTATGAGGTGTCCTTTAGAGATGTCGATGTAGATAAGGGAACTGGTACTCTATACGATGTATTCGTTGATGACAACGACGACGAATAGCATTGAACTTTCGCAAAACGTAAAATGAGGCACAGGATACATGTTAATTCCCCCCAATCTTTATAGAGTCGCTGATGCGGCTCTTTTTGTCTTTCCTTTTGGGAACGAATTGATCAATAAATCCTTATGATCGATTGAGATATTTTTATGTTGACTCGAAAATTTCGCACACGAATAGGGTTATCGTATAGTTCATTTCCCTCCAGCTCGAACTTTTCTAATTTTAGGCGCATTGTATGATAATATTCCCCGTTAAAAACAAGAGAATCAATTTTCCCGCCACTAGCCTTGATTTCTACTCTTTTCATTTCTCTAACCCTTTCTTCGCCGCAAGACTATTAACCAGCAGCTGAGCCAGCATTTTCGACGAATGATGATCTACATCCCGGAGTCCGGAAAATTCAGTTACTTCCAAGCCAATCACACGACGATCTCCAAGGAGCAATTGCAAGATTTCTTGGCATATGTCTAGTGAAAATCCCTGCTCGCTAGGAATGTACGCTACCGGCATTTCTTTCTTGCAAATCGCATCCACATCGAAATGGATAATATCTTGGCATCATTAGGTATTTCGGAAAGCAATAAGCATATAAGCAGAATTACCATGTAGATGTACTAGTTTTTGATAAGTACCGACGATAATATTGCAATCTCCCCCCAAAATTAACGAAAAATCATCTTGGGAAAACCAATCAAAAGATTGATCGTTCACGATATCTTCCCAAACCATTCACATAATAGAATAGCTGCAAGCAGCTCGTGACAAAGCAAAATCTGATGCATCCATAAGGAAAGCATTACATTTACACGCACACTAAACTTACCCCTTAGCTAACGAAAGCGAAGGGGTACGGAGGATTTACATGAACCGCTCAATATTCGTTCGATAGGCAAATCACGAGTGTTCATCCTCCAGCTTTAGGGCTTGCAATACAAGTACCGCAAATTCAACGTATGCCCCTCCAACTGCCGTAATAAATTGTCCATCCATCACAACATCCGCATCTACTTTATTTTCCCACTGGAATACTCCTTCGATATTCTCTACGAAAGAAGTGGTGTACGTCACATCGCGAATTCCATCGATGATCTAAGCGGATTTGACAGTTGTCGTTTTTTCGTTTGCGTAGAAACACTCGATCCAACGCAAAAACCTTGGAGGTAGTACGATGAAAAAGTCCAAAACGAAAAAAACTGCTGCATGGCTGAATCTCTCTGTTATGAGTGCTTTGACAGTGACGGCCATGTTCTCGCCTGTAGCTGCCAGCGCCGCACTCAACGATACGAAGGATAACGTTGCAGCCGAGGCAACAGACGAGGAATTCGATCTCTTGAAACTGACAGAAAAACAGGCGGCTCCGTTTCTTGCAAAAGCAAAAGAAGCATTCACAGCGGAAAATATCTCCCTTCCGGAAAGTGGTTACAAAGCTCGGAATTATGGCAGCAAGAAAAACAATACTTTGACTGTCGTATGGCGATCTGAAACTAACGTGAAGGACAAGGCGTATGTCGCCGAATTTGAGGATATCGATGCAGAAAAAGGAACAGGGACGGTGAAAACGGTAAAGGTCATTAATCGGCCAGGTTACTTCGAAGAGAAACTGACAGAAAAACAGGCCGCTCCGTTTATCGAAAAAGCGAAAGAGGCTTTGCAAGAAAAAAATATAGCTCTCCCAGCGAGCGGGTACAAGCTGTCAAGCAGCAGCCGTGCTTATGACGATGTGCTGGAAAGCGTTCATATTACCTGGCGTCCTGAGACGGGGCAAAAGGAAGGTAAGTACTACTCCGTGCGTTTTGCAGATGTCGATCTGGAGAAAGGAACGGGGAAAATCGATGATGTATATGTAGACAATTATGATAAGCTCATCGCTTTGGAAGAGGAGGATGAAAAGGAAAACAGGAGGACAAGGAACAAAAAAAGGATCTCTTGAAATTGACAGATCAACAGGTGGCTCCGTTTCTTGCAAAAGCAAAAGAGGCTTTGCAAGCAGAGAAGATCGAACTTCCAAATAGTGGATATGAGGTGACGCATTTCGGGAGCAAGAAAGACAAGACCTTACAGCTTCTATGGAGTGCTGAAGAACAATCGAAAGGGTATGTTGTCCATTTTGTTGATGTTGATGTCGAGAAAGGCACAGCGACAGTAAAAAGTGCAAGAGTGATCAATGAGCTTGGCGTCGTTATGCGAGATCTTCCACAAGAACAAGCTGCCCCTTTTATTGAAAAAGCAAAAGAGGCTATGAAAGCGAAAAATTTTACCCCATCTGAAAGTGCATACGAAATTTCTGCTACGGGTGTGACAGTTGACGATGTTTTGCAATTTATTGACGTTTACTGGTATTCAAATGGAAATCCGCAGCCGAAATACAATGTACACTTTACCGACGTCAATTTGGAGAAAGGAACAGGCACAGTGGAGGATGTCATTGAATTTAAGCGCTAATTGATGAGCAAGTATGTGAAAAAAACCAGCCGTTTCCCTGTAAGCTTCAGGGAAGCGGCTTCTTAATCATGTGTTGCGCTTGCTTTTCAAAGGAGAGTAATCTTCTCGTTTTTTTCAAATGCGTTGATGCTCCCAACACAACGTCCCATTCTTTCGTACCACAAGCAGTGCATCGATACCGTTGACGCTTTACCGGTATCTCAATGATTTCATTATTGATGAGATCTTTGTATATTTGGTGTTTATTATCAGATTTGTGAAAGCTCCCATTCCCACAATGAAAGCAAATGATAGGGGCAATAATTGTAAAATTGTATTCGTTGATAATGATACTCACCTTCCGAGATGTGTGTCGCACAAAGTTATAGTAGAAGTAATTAAAAAAGAATGAAAAATAAATAATTTTTAATAGCACGACCCATTTTAACAACGAAATATTGGTTAGTAAACTGCCCAGTTATGGAATAGCAAAGCCTAGACTAACGGGACTCTGTTTGACGTGATTGATCATAAAAAATTGCCGGTTTTCCCTCTCATAGGTGTGACCGGCATACTTCACTTAAAGTTGAGAGCATTCTGATCTATTTCCGCAATGCAAACAAGGTCAAAAAGCTGACAGCCTCCCGCAGCTCTACGCTTAAGCGGCCCGCGATATCTGGCGTAATTCCCTCTTTGTATACCGGCTCTTCACCCAGCAGTGTGAAGCCATTTTCGCTCGCCAACTGCTTGGCTTCCCAGGGCATCATCGTATTTTGGATCGTCGTCTCTTCATATAGTCTGCGATAGCTATGCGCACGTGGACCAGCTGTAGGACCGAGGATACCCAAGACGAGAATTCCTCCGGGTGCGAGCACGCGGTGAAGCTCTAGGATTGCCTTGAGCGGAGACGGAGTGAATTCCACTACGTTAATGGAGAGCACACCGGAGAATGAATCATTGGCAAAAGGAAGCTCACTGATGTCTCCTGTCTGAAAATGAACGGATCCCGAGAAGGAAATGACCCGGTCATGAGCGAGGCGGATCATTTCCCCGGCAATGTCGATGCCCTCCACCTGGTAGCCGTGCTCTGCAAGCTTGCAACTGGCATAGCCGTCACCACAGCCTGCATCGAGAACAGATCCAGATCCGACAGGTACATGCTTCATAAAATAGGGAAGGATGGTGCTTCGACTCCCTTTTTCCCACATGTGCTCACTTCTTTTTTGCCAGTCTTCTGCAAATTGATCCCATTGCTTGGCCGCTTGTTCCGTCCATTGGCTCATCCTTGTTCACGCCTTTCTCTTCGATTGAGTGATACCATTATGAAGAAAAACTCCGGTCGAGGGGGCCGGAGCTTTTCATGGAAGTTGTTTTACGTCAGTTGATCATGGTTTGGGGATATGTGGGACCAAATCAGCAATTTTTTTACTCTTTAGCGTCTGCATCATTTGCTGCTCGGCCTCAGTCACAACCTGTTGAATCAGACAGGCACTATCATGTCGGAAACTGCATTCAAACAAGGAGGTGGTCCCTTCAATGGCTTGGATAACATCCAGAAACGATATATCATCCTGGTTGCGTTTGAGCTTGTATCCGCCATTTGCGCCGGAGATCGAGTGGATCAGCCCAGCCTTGACCAGTTTGGTCAGCATTTTGGATAGGTACGTTTGTGAAACGCCCAGCTTCTCTGCCAAAAGCTGAACACTAACGGGTTTATCAGGGGCTTCTGCTACCAGATAGAGCATCGCATGGAGGGCATAGTCTGTTGCCTGTGAATACTTCATAAGACACCTCAATCATGGACTTAATACATCCATCATAAAGTGAATGGGAAGCATGAGCAAGGGGAAGAGTGATTCGCGCTGTCATCCTGCACTTTCGATGCCCATATTTAGATGGTGCAACTTGACACAAAAAATCTTTAAGGGATATTATAGATGCATCAAGTCTGTGAATGAGTTATTTGAAATGATCGAAGTACAGAGAGTTATTTTTTTGTCTCCATTAAGGATATTAAAGATCTTTAATGATCATTTTGATTAGCTGTTCAACTTATAAAAGGGAGGAAAGTACAAATGAGCATTTGCCACACGACAGATACTACGTTTCAACATGATGTAAAAAGCGAAGGCTATACTCTCGTCAATTTTTGGGCACCTTGGTGCGGGCCATGCCGCTTTTTTGGGCCGATACTCGAATCGTTTGACGGAGAGCATAGCAGCGAAGTGCGAGTCCTAAAGGTCAATGTCGATGAACAAACGGAGATTGCCAATCAGTATGGCATTATGAGTTTGCCAACGACCATTTTGCTCAAAAACGGGGAATTGATCGACAAAGTCGTAGGAGCGGCCCCTCTGGCGGAACTGAAACAATTTGTTTTCAAACACAGGTAAGTAGCTAAACTCAGGGAAAGCCATCGGTCAACTTGATCGGTGGCTTTTTGGTATCCAGTTGTTACTCGCATGCGTACTTTAATGAATGAAAGCGTTTGAGCGTTTTCGCGTTGTTCCGTGTTCTTGCAAGGGGAAGCGCTTCCAATGTACTCTCAAGATAACGACAAAATAATCCCAATTCACAAAATAATGTCAATAATCGAAAAGGAAAGCGGAGGGGTAGGCAATGAGCAATACCGATTTTTTCCCGATTCAGGACTGGGACTACCTGGAGTTTTATACAGGGAACGCCAAGCAAACCATGCACTATTTCACAAAAGCGTTTGGATTTGAAGCAGTAGCCTATGCGGGCTTGGAGACAGGTTCTCGGGAAAAGGTTTCCTACGTCTTGAAGCAGAAGCATATGACGTTCGTGATCAGCGGGGCGCTTACGCCTGACAGCCCGATCTCGGATTTTGTGAAAAAGCATGGGGACGGCGTCAAAGACGTTGCCCTGCGTGTAGAGGATTGTGAGCAGGCTTACCGGGAGGCAGTTTCTCGCGGAGCCATTCCGATCATGGAGCCGACTGAGTATACCGATGAATTCGGGACGGTCAAAAAAGCGATTATCGGTACGTACGGCGAAAACATCCATTCCTTTATCGAACGAAAAAATTACAACGGACCATTCTTCCCAGGCTATAAAGCTTACCAATCTCCTGTCAAAGGAGAGAGTACGGGTATTATCGGCATCGACCACATCGTTGGAAACGTCGAGGTCATGGATGAGTGGGTAGAATATTACCAAAAGGTCATGGGCTTTACAGCTGTACAAAATTTCAGTGAGGACGACATCTCGACAGAGTATTCTGCGCTCATGTCCAAAGTGATGCAAAGCGGAACCGGACGCATCAAGTTCCCGATTAATGAGCCCGCAGAAGGACGCCGCAAGTCGCAGATTCAGGAGTTTTTGGAGTTCTACAAAGGGCCAGGGGTACAGCATATTGCTATCCTGACCAACGATATCATCGACACTGTATCGAAGCTGCGTGATAACGGTGTGGATTTCCTCATGGTGCCAGATGCTTACTACGAAGATTTGAAAGAGCGTGTAGGGGAAATTGACGAAGACATCGAGGCGCTGAGAAAGCTGGGGGTCTTGGTCGACAGAGACGACGAGGGCTACCTCTTGCAGCTGTTCAGCAAGCCGATTGTAGACCGTCCGACGCTGTTCATCGAGATTATCCAGCGTAAAGGTGCGCGTGGCTTCGGGAATGGCAACTTCAAGGCACTGTTCGAGGCGCTGGAGCGCGAGCAAGAGCGTAGAGGTAACCTGTAATTTATTGATGTAACGGCATGACAAGACCATCTCAAGCTGATAAAGCTGAAGGGATGGTCTTTTTCTATTTTGCGAAGCAGAAAAATGAATGCCTCATGAACCATTTACCCGTCTCTATCATCTATACTAATGAGAACCAAATGTTGGATATAAAAGGAGGGTTATGCGATGTGAGCATCAAGAGGGAAGTTCAGCAGGACATTCAGCTGGCGCAGGACGGCAGCGTAGAAGCTTTTGCCAGAGTCATTCAATCGTACGAGCGGACTTTGTATGGCTTGGCACGAACCTATGTCGGGCGGGACGAGGATTGTGCCGATGTGGTGCAGGATGCGGTGATGAAAGCATTCAGAGCCATCCGAACGCTACGAGAGCCTGCTTATTTCAAAACATGGATGATTCAAATTCTCATAAACGAATGCAGACAATGGCAGAGAAAAAAGAAACGAAGCCCAACAACCGTAGAGCTGTTTTCACTACAAATAGAGGAGAAAGCGGTACAGGCTCCCTACGAAGCGATTGAATTAACAGAGGCAGTATGGAAGTTGGAGCAAGAGCTGCGCATCGTCGTTTGGCTTCACTATTACGAGGATTTGCCAATCAAGCAGGTCGCCCTGCGAGCAGGCATCCCGGAAGGCACAGTGAAATCCCGGCTGCACCGGGCTCGCCTACTGCTTGCAGAAGAGCTGGAATCCTCCCAGGAAAGGAACGTGGACGATGACCCGACTTTTGTGCGGAAGCTGAGTCTGGACGACTTCGCTCCGCTATTAGCCGCATAAGTACACAGATGTCCAAAAGAGAGAGAAAGGGCCGAAATTAGGATGATTCATCGATTGGAACCAAATGATTATGCAAAAATCAGAACGTTGCTCTCGCCTGATAATGTGAACATTTTGACCATCCATGCGATTATCAATGGGACAAATCGAGGAGCGATTTACGTAGACGATGTGGAGCAGCCCCGGACAGCCTTGGTCGATCAAACAGGAGTGATCAGCATTTTCGTAGGGGATGCTGCCAATGAAGCGTTCACAGCGGATCTGGGGGGCTTTATTGAGGGGGAATTGCGCACATATACGACCGAATCGTGCGGGGGCACTCATTTTCTGGCAGTTGTCCCAGATGAGACGTGGGAAAAAGCAGTGACCAAAGCCATCTCGCATCGAGAGATCGAAACGGATTGGGAGTATTACTACCAGTTCAATCCCGAGCAATTCCAAGCGCGAAAGATCAGCTATCGCCCTCTGCCCGAAGGATACACGTTGAAAAGAATCGATGCAGGCGTCATTGAAAACGATCCGGACAACATCTTGCTCGAGGTTGTGGAGGAATTCTATCATTCGGTGGATGATTTTCTGCAGTGGGGCGTAGGTTTTTGCGTATGTAAAGGAAATGCGATTGTGAGTGCTTGCCTGTCTTGCTGTGTCCATGAGCGTGACCATGAAATTAGCGTGGAAACGTACGAGGAAGCCGATATGAACAAAGGCTTTGCTACGCTTGCTTGTGCGGCGTACCTGGAGCATTGCGTGGAACATGGGCTGACACCGCACTGGACCATGCTGGAAACGAATGAGGAATCAGTTCGTTTGGGGATAAAGCTAGGATTTGAGCCGAAGGAAAAGTGCAAAATATTGGAGTTCGAGTATTAAAACGATACGGATATCCATGGGTTGTCGAAATCATTTCGGCAACCTTTTTTACTAGGAAAGGAAGAGAAACAAAAGGGAAATACGTAGTAGAGAGTGAATATTTTGATTAGTTACAGAAACGAGCAGGAACCATCGGGCGGCGACAGGAGAGGGATCAACCAATGAATATGGCATTAATGGTTCCGTTGACGGAGCGGACGGCTGTTTTGATAGTGGCGGCCTTGTTGTTTACACGTGTACGAGCATTCCGCAGCATATTGAACCAGCAAGCGACATGGCGAGAAAAAGCACTGATGGTCGTCATTTTTTCTGCTATTTCCATACTGGGTACCTATAATGGCATTTGGTATCAGGATGCGATTGCGAATTCACGTGTGATCGGGACTGTCGTGGCTGGATTGCTGGCTGGTCCCTGGGTAGGGCTGATGACAGGGCTGATTGCGGGAATTCATCGCTATTCATTGGGGGGCTTTACAGATTTGGCATGTGCCATCTCGACTATTAGCGAGGGCTTGTTTGCGGGATTAATCTATCAGTTCCTCCGTAATCGCAGCAAAAAAATCGGGTGGACGACAGCACTCTTCGTTGGTTTCTTGGCGGAGTGGCTGCAAATGGGAATTGTTCTTCTAATCGCACGGCCTTACGCTGACGCTTTGGCATTGGTGCAGGCCATTAGTGTGCCGATGTCAGTCGTCAACTCGGTTGGAATTGCTATTTTGATTATTATAATTGATTTGGCCAAAAAGGAAGAGGATCGGATTGGCGCGCTCCAAGCCCAGCGAACGCTGCAAGTAGCGGACAAGACACTCTCTTACTTGCGTCAAGGACTGACGTATGATTCTGCCCAAAAGGTAGCGGAGGAAATATTACGGACGACGCGTGTAGCAGCGGTAGCAATTACCGATACGCGCTCTGTGCTTGCGCATGTTGGCGCAGGCTCGTCCCATCACGTAGTTGGAGAAGGCATAACAACTAAGGCGACCCGTGAAGTTTTATCGACCAAAGAAGTAAAAATTGCTCAGACGAAAGAAGAGATTGGGTGCAGGGAGACGAATTGTTCCTTGCGCTATGCGATCCTTGTCCCTCTGATGCGAAGACGTGAAGTGGCGGGCGTGCTCAAGCTGTATCAGGATCGGTCTCGCAAATTGTCGGCAGTGGACCTGGAACTCGTGCGTGGATTGGGGAACCTGATCTCGAGTCAGCTCGAACTGGCTGAGCTGGAGAAGCAATCCCGTTTGTTGGCAGATGCAGAAATCAGAGCCTTGCATGCGCAGATCAATCCGCATTTCTTGTTTAATGCGCTCAATACGATCGTTTCGTTCATTCGCTTCCGCCCCGAACAGGCCCGTGAACTGTTGATTCATTTAGGGGAGTACTTCCGGCGTAATTTGCATGACTCTGGCGGATATGTCAGTCTGGCGCGTGAGCTGGAGCATATCGAAGCGTATTTGGCCATCGAACGTGCGAGGTTCGGGGACAAGCTCCATGTAGAGTACGACATCGAGGATGGTGTAGAGCGGATTACTGTGCCAGGACTGATTTTGCAGCCTCTGGTAGAAAATGCGGTCAAGCACGGGCTATTGCCCAAACGCGAAGGGGGAACGGTAGTGATTCGTGCGCGCCGCAAAGAAAAGCAAATCGTCGAACTGACAGTGGCAGATAATGGGGTCGGAATGGAAATGGACCCATTCGAACCAGCCCTAAATGAGAAGCGTGCAGGGCGGCAATTATCCGGGATCGGTCTTGCCAATGTAAAAAGCCGTCTCCAGTCGATCTACGGAGAACCGTATGGAATCGTGATCGAGAGCAAAAGCGGGAGCGGTACAACATGCACCATACAATTACCGATAGGGGTGAACGTCAGTGCTCAAAGTGTTCATCGTCGATGATGAGACGCCTGCCAGAGAAGAACTGCGGTATTTGCTGGAGCAGTTTTCGGAAGTGTCCGTAGTAGGAGAGGCGGGCAGCGGGGAAGAGGCGTTGGAAGCGGTGCTTCAGACAGAGCCAGACGCGGTCTTTTTGGACATTCATTTGCAGGACAGGGATGGAGTTGATGTGGGACAGGAGCTTCTCGAATCCATGGTCAATCCACCTGTTATCATCTTTGCAAGCGCGTATGACTTTCATGCGGTTCGAGCATTTGAGGCCGAAGCCGTCGATTATATTGTCAAGCCGTTCAGTGAAATGCGTCTGGAAAAGACGATGAATCGGGTACGAAAAATGAGGCGGAAAAGCGAACCTGCATTGGACGCGTCACCGCTGCTGGAGGAAAGGCTACAGTCCCTTCTGCAAAATGTGCTGGTCGATACTCAGCCGCGTCGTGTCCCCGTAGAAAAAAACGGCAAGATCATGCTGATTGATCCAAACGAAATCGTCTATGCCACCTTGGAAGGAAGGTATGCGAACATTTATACAGCAGGTGAGCAATATGCGACCACGTTTACGTTGCAGGAGCTGGAGAGCAGGCTGTCACGCCAGCAGTTCTTTCGGACGCATCGGGCTTTTATCGTCAATTTATCTAAAACGGCTGAGCTCGTCCCTTGGTTCAAAGGCTCGATTCATCTAGTCATGCAAGATCACCGCAAAACAGAAGTGCCTGTTAGTCGCAATGTCGTGAAGGAATTGAAGAAACGATTGGGGTTTTAAGCAAACAGACCAATCCTGCGTCCCGTTTGGGGGGAGGATTGGTCTGTTTTTTCCGACAGCTTACATGGGATATTCATCGTTTTTCTTACGTGTCACCATGATCCCGCCTAATACGATCAGGATCAAGCCAAGGATGCCGCCTACCTGGGTAGACGCCAGATTCGCGATCAAAAATACGATAGCAAGAACCGTGAGGATGCCAATGGGGATCAAGAGAGCGGGTTTGCGATTGCCGAATAGGTACAGCTCAGTAAGCCCCACGGCAGGACCGAGCAGGAAGAAGGGCCACGTCGTGCTCATATCCCCATGAAAAAATAGCTGGCTGAAAAAGAAGAGTGGGGCATAAACGAGCAAGATTCCGCCCGGTACGAGCAATCCAGCGCGATTTGGCTTTGGGTTCATAAAAAAGAAAATATGAAACCCGATTCCTGGGATGAGAAGGAAGACTGGCCATAGCAAGTCCAGTGCGAGCGGTACGTTCAGGTAGGTAGCCAGAACAAAAATCGCTCCGATTCCGATAATGATGTAACCCGCGATTCGTCGCATGTGCGTATTCTCCTTTTTGATGTCCATACCAATTTATGTATAACTTTAACATATTGTGGAGGAGTTTGTATCAGACTCTGGGCGGAGACTTTCTACGTCCCAAAATTGAATGCGCTTGCACTCAAACGAGGATGGTGCAGCTTGTGCCTGTTTTTGTACGGTTCAGCCATTTTTTATGTTGACAAGTTGTCCGATGTGATACGTTTTTCTAAGGTTCATTGCCTGAATATTTGATAAATAGAAGGAGGCGACTCGGGTGAAGAAATGGTTTCTTTCCCTCTTGATTTGGGGCGGGATAGCCGCATTGGGTGCTGTCGGATTCGGGATGATAGCCCTCTGGCAAGGGGAATCAGTCAACTCGTTCTGGTTACTGACTGCCGCATTTTGCACTTATGCTGTAGCTTATCGTTTTTACAGTAAATTCATAGCCAAAAAACTAATGGCGCTCAATGACAATCGCGCTACTCCGGCAGAAGTGAACAACGACGGCAAAGACTTCGTGCCAACGAACAAATGGGTGTTGTTTGGGCACCATTTCGCTGCGATTGCAGGTGCAGGTCCGCTCGTAGGTCCTACGCTGGCTGCGCAAATGGGATATTTGCCGGGAACGATCTGGATTATCGTCGGGGTCGTGATCGGTGGAGCGGTGCAGGACTTTATCATTCTGTTTGGATCAATGCGTCGCAATGGAAAGTCTCTCGGTCAGATTGCCAAGGAAGAGATCGGTCCTGTTGGCGGAGCGCTTGCCTTGGTCGGAATTATTGCCATTATGATCATCTTGATTGCAGTCTTGGCGATGGTTGTAGTTAACGCGCTAGCTGAATCACCGTGGGCTACCTTTACGATATTCATGACGCTGCCAATCGCGATATTGATGGGATTGTATATGCGGTATATACGACCCGGGCAGGTATTGGAAGGATCGATTATCGGGCTTGCTCTCTTGTTCTTCTCCCTCTGGCTCGGTCAAATCGTTGCTGCATCGCCAACATGGGGACCAGCCTTTACGTTCTCCAAGGTACAGCTTGCCTGGATGATTATTGTGTACGGCTTTATTGCCTCGGTTTTGCCTGTGTGGCTGCTATTGGCACCGCGCGATTACCTCAGCTCGTTTTTGAAAGTAGGGACGATAGCGGTATTGGCGGTAGGAATCGTGCTGACACTGCCACCATTGCAAATGCCGGCACTGACGAAGTTCATTGATGGTACTGGCCCTGTTTTTGCAGGAAATTTGTTCCCCTTCTTGTTTATTACTATCGCGTGCGGTGCCGTATCGGGATTCCATTCACTCGTGTCTTCCGGAACGACACCGAAGATGATCGCGAAGGAATCGCATGCGCCTTTGATCGGTTATGGCGGGATGCTGATGGAGTCTGGCGTCGCGATTATGGCGATGATTGCAGCATGCGTGCTGACTCCCGGAGTCTATTTTGCGATCAACTCACCTGCTGCAGCAATTGGCGTGGATGTGGTCCAGGTTGCGACGACGATAACGGGCTGGGGCTATACCGTCACCCCTGACCAATTAACCACTCTTGCCAACGACATTCAAGAAAAGACGATCCTTTCCCGGACGGGCGGAGCGCCGTCACTGGCTATCGGAATGGCGACGATTTTCTCCGGTGTATTGGGTGGCAAGGCATTAATGGCATTCTGGTATCACTTTGCGATTTTGTTTGAGGCTGTCTTTATTTTGACGACGATCGATGCGGGAACACGTGTCGGACGATTCATGGTACAAGACATGCTCGGCAACGTCATTCCGAAAATGAAGGAAGTCAACTGGCTGCCAGGTAATCTGATTGGTTCCGGGATCATTACCATCGGATGGGGATACTTCCTGCTTCAAGGTGTCATGGACCCGTTGGGAGGCATTTACACGCTGTGGCCGCTCTTTGGTATCGCCAACCAGATGCTCGCCGCGATTGCGTTTACAGTGGGAACGACGATTATTTTCAAAATGGGCAAAGCGGCTTACTCGTGGATCACACTTGTACCGATGGCTTGGCTGACGACGGCTACGCTGACAGCAGGCTGGCAAAAGCTGTTCCATCCTGATCCAAAAATCGGGTTCCTCTCACACGCAGAAGCATTCCAAAAGGCATTGGATGCCGGTACGCTGCCCAAAGGGGTAAAAACGGTGGAAGCTGCACAAAAAATGATCTTCAACGACCAGATCGATGCGGTGGTATGTGCGATCTTCATGGTCATTACGGTTGGGATCATTCTCGACGGAGCGCGGGTATGGATCAATATTCTTCGCGGCAAGCACTATCCGTTGCAGGAGTCGCCGTACATCAAGTCCAAAGGAAATGTATTTGACGGGAAAGGACATCACGTAGCATGAGGCGCAAGCTAAGAGCCATGCGAAAGGCAATACGCAAAGTGAGCTCTGCTATTAAAACCATTTTCGGAATGCCCGACTATGATCGGTATCTCGCCCATTGGTACGAGACACATGGGGCACCGGGGATCTTTCCGATGACAGAGCGTGAGTACTATATGTACGCATTGACCGAACGATTTGAAAAAGGCGGCGTAACGCGCTGCTGCTAAAGTAGTCATGTAAAAAAGGGTGTCTCCCCGGTCAGAAAATGACGAGGGAGAGGCCCTTTTTCAATAATCCGCGCACTTTAAGGCATATCCCTCATGGCTAACGTGTGGTGTAACAGCAGGTAAAGTATGGTACACTAAATCATATAGCATGACCGTTTTTTAGCACGAGCTGTCTCATCATTTTCAAATAAAACGTCGAAGCCTCTCTATTCCAGAAGAAAAGGGTGTGCTTTGAGAAAAAATAAGTCAAGTTTTAGGTGGCGATACGTGTGCAAGCATCAACACTGGCGGCTCTCAAGGAGCTCGCTTTGCAATGCGCCCGTTCAGCGGGTGAGCTGAGTCTGAAGCGAATGAAGGAGCCTTTTACCGTCGAGTATAAAACATCTGCCTCCGATCTTGTTACAGCCGTAGATAAAGAAGTGGAGAATCACGTCATCCAGATGATTCTTGCACGCTTCCCTGATCACGGCATTCTTGGAGAAGAGAGTGCACATGCGGAGGATTACAAGCAGTATGACACGCTTTGGGTCATCGACCCGATTGATGGCACGACCAATTTTGTGCATCAGCAAATCAATTTTTCCGTTTCCATTGCCGTTTACCATAAGGGAGAGGGAATAGTCGGAGCCGTTTACGATCCTTCCAGAGACGAGTTGTTTTATGCGGTAAAAGGGGAAGGGGCTTTTCTGAATGATCGTCCCTTGCAGGTGAATCGAGAAGTGAGCCTGGAGCAAGCTTTGTTATGCACGAGTGTATTTTGGAACAAGCGTGCTGAGCAGATCGGCATCGATTTGATTGTGAAAAAGCTTGCTGGTAAGGTTCGCGGAATGCGGCTTTTGGGAAGCGCCGCTCTGGAGATGGCGTATGTGGCTGCGGGGAGACTGGATGGCTACGTCAGTATGCAGCTCAATGCGTGGGATTTCGGGGCAGCTCGCATCATTGTAGAGGAAGCCGGTGGGCGGGTGACGACCATGACGGGGACACCACTGCCGTACGACCAAAAAAGCAGCGTGATGGCTTGCAACCCGACTTTTTATGAGGAGCTGCAGCATTTTCTGAAATCGGAACATACCGATGTACCTTCACAAAATTAAGTGGCACCGAACCCGCTGGATATGCGCATCCAGTGGGTTTTCTTTTGCTATGTAGATTGGGTTTTCGTTTGGATGTCGGTTGCATATGCTATAAAAGCATAGCCGGAAGACGAGCAGCGACTGTTTTTGTTACGAAGTCGGCTTGTCCGAATAAGGGGGGATAATCATGACCCTGATCGAGGAAAGTGTAAAGTTGATCCTACAGCATCAAGCGAGTACCGGGGCGTATCTCGCTTCACCCGCATTTGTCCACTATCAGTATGCGTGGCTCCGCGATGGAACATTTACAGCATACGCGATGAACCGTACTGGGAACCATGGGAGTGCCCGCAAGTTTTACCAGTGGTGCGATTCTGTGATCCGAAAGCATGAGACAAAAGCAAGAGCAGCCATTACGGCAGTAAAAAAAGGATTAGACAAAAATGAGGCGGGGAACGACCGCTTTTTGCATACGCGCTATACTGCGGACGGAGAAGAAGTGATAGGTGAATGGGGCAGCTTTCAGCTCGATGGCTACGGGACATGGCTGTGGGGGCTGGCTGAGCATGTGCGGATGAGTGGGGAGTATGACTTGGTTCACGAGCTGAAGCCATCTATTGAACTGACGATTGACTATGTAGTGGCGTGCTGGCAGCTCCCTAACTTTGATTGCTGGGAAGAGGGAGGAGACCGCATCCACCCGGTGACGCTTGGAGCCATTTATGCCGGGATCAAGGCGATGGAGCCTTATTTGTCCGACCGAGCTTTCGAACTGGCTAAAGCAGGTGAGACCATTCGTCAATTCATATGTGAGCACGGCACAGCCAACGGACGATTGATAAAATCCGTTGGGGATCATTCTGTGGATGCTAGTCTGCTCTGGCTGGCACTGCCGTATGGGATCGTCGACGTGGCTGATCCGCTTATGATCCGAACCGTGCAGGCTATAGAAGAAGAGCTGCGCGCAGGATACGGCGTACATCGCTATCCGACCGATACGTATTACGGCGGGGGGCAGTGGCTCTTGTTATCTGCGTGGCTGGGCTGGTATTACGTGAAAACAGGCAGGCGTGAAGAAGCCGAAAAGATAGCGGCCTGGATGGTGTCCCAGCGGCAAGCGAGCGGACTGCCTGAACAAGTACAGGAGCATTTGCTTTCACCGTCTCATTATGAGTCGTGGGTGGAGAGGGCAGGACATCCCGCTGTGCCGCTCCTTTGGTCGCATGCGATGTTTCTCGTGCTGGCGGCAGAGCTCGGCATTCGGTACTAGCCAGGAAGAGGGTCTTCCTGGTTTTTCTTATTGCTGACATCTATTGACACCATTTGTTGCTATGCTCAGCTCAGGACTCTGTTGGAATACTCGCAAGCAGCTTGGCTATCACAGACAGGGTTTCTTTTGCAAATGGCTTGTCCGTGAAGGAGGGGAGAGCTTCATAGGACAAAATCAGAGCAACCGCTTCCTCTGTCGTGAGGGCAAGGGGCCTTGCAAGGGAGCACCTGCCTCGCTGAGAATAGAGACAGTCTGTGATTTGCACTTTGAGGATGCCTGCGCACAAATGAGATGCCCGGTTCTGTTTCTCCCGGAGGAGACTGAGTCAAAGCTCGATGTAAAGCTCTCTCTGATCCAAATGGTTACGAGGCATCCGCAAAGCAAAACGGTAGTCATTCCAAGCTCCAAGCATATTGATTCCGATCGATACGCCTATAGCGACAAGCATGGAAATACTGGCGTTTCTAAAAGGGGTGGTGTTTGAATGTGCTTCTGGATAACCGAGGCTTCATCGTTGCGAGCAGGACACCGACAAGCGTCACAACGCCACCAGCCATCGTCACAAGCGTAGGACCTTCACCCAGCCACACCCAAGCAATCAGAAAAGCGAGCACTGGCGTCATGTAAAGGGAGGTAGTAGCCTCCGAGGTGCCAACGACAGAAGTCACATAGGCGAGGGACAAATAAGCAACAACGCTAGGGAAAATGCCCAAATACACAACACTGAGTGTCACATCCCAAGGCGCTTGAGCTATCGCTGTTCCAAGTCCGGGCAGAAAGAAGAGCATGCAGAAGGTACCTGCCCATAAGGTGTAGGCCGTAAACGCGAGAACGCCGTATTTTTCTACGAATGGCTTCTGAAACGCAAAGTAAATGCTTTCGCTACTGGCTGCCAATAAAATCAAGAATATTCCGTCTGTTATTTGGAGGGTCTCTCCTGTGCCAATCGTACAGATGGCGACTCCTAGAAAACTGATCAGTGCACCGAACCAGCCTCTCACACCGAAATGCTCCCGGAAGAATAGGAGAGCGAGGAGAGCGGAAAAGATCGGCGTCGTCGTGACCAAAAGGCTGGCTACACCTGCACTTACGCTCATCTCCCCGTAGTTGAGCGCTGTATGGTAAACGGCGAAACCCAAGCCCCCAAGCAGAAGGATAGCTGGGACATCCTTTAACTCCGGCAGACGGATGCGGAAAAACAGTGCGAGTATCCCGAGAAAAAGAGAACCAATCAGAAAGCGAAGCAGCGAGAGATGCTCCGGCGAGTATGCTTGCAGCCCAACGCGAATACCGGCAAAGGCCGAGGCCCATAACAAAATGCTGATGGCATGTGCAGCGAAAATACGACTTCTGACAGGATGAAACAAGATAACTTCCCTCCTTCGAATGAAAAAACCAACCTGCTATTCTCTGCTTCTTCTTTCTTTTCCATGGTAAACAAGAAGTGGTAAAATATCTGCAACCACTCGGCTATCAAAAAAACCAACCACTTTTACCTATGAAGATGAGGAAGAGGAAGGGATCGATCAGGTTGCACAGAGAGAAACGGTTGCCGAAATATCGGAAAATTATTGATTTTATCAAAGGAAAAATATCTACAGGAGAATGGCCGATTGGCAGCAAAATCCCCAGCCAACGCGACTTGGCACAAGCGTTCGAAGTCAATCGAAGCACGGTCATTGCGGCATTGGAGGAGTTGACAGCAGACGGGTTGATCGAGGGCAAGCTGGGAATGGGCACTGTCGTTGTCAATAATACCTGGACGCTGTTGGCTACGACACCACCGCCGGATTGGAGTGAGTACGTCAGATCTGGATTGCACAAGCCAAGCATGACGTCGGTGCAAGAAATCAATAAGCGTGAATTCCAGTCAGACCTGATTCAGCTGAGCAAGGGAGAGCTCTCCCCAGACATGTTTCCAGTCGATACGATGAAGCAAGTCATGGAGCGGGTAACGAGGAACCTTAGCGGATTTGGATATGAAGAGCCGAGAGGGTACCTTCCCCTGCGCCAAGCGGTCAGTGAATATGTCGGACGACAAGGAATTACAGCTTCGCCGTCTTCTGTCTTAATCGTGTCTGGTGCATTGCAGGCGCTCCAGCTCATTTCGGTTGGGTTATTGCATCGAGGTTCAACTGTGTTTTTGGAACAGCCTTCGTATCTCAATTCCTTGCATGTGTTCCAGTCGGCGGGGATGGAGCTTGCCGGATTGCCGATGGATCGTCAGGGGATGATTGCACAGGCGATCTATGCGAGGCGAAAAGAGGAGCATGGGGCGATTCTGTACACCAATCCTTGCTTTCATAATCCAACAGGCATCCTGATGACAGAAAAACGCCGGCTGGAGCTGCTGCGGGTATGTGAAGAAGAGCGTCTGCCGATTATCGAGGATGACATTTACCGCGAGCTGTGGACGAAAGAGCCTCCACCGCTGCCGCTCAAGGCTAGAGATAAACACGGACATGTCCTGTACATCGGGAGCCTGTCAAAGACATTGACCCCCGGCTTGCGGATTGGATGGGTAGTGGGGCCAGAGCCAGTTATCGAACGCCTGGCCGATATCAAGATGCAGACGGATTACGGAGTCAGCTCACTATCACAACGTGTGGCGGAGGAGTGGCTGGCAAGTGGCTTGTATGAGAGGCATATGTACAAGGTCAGAGAGCAGCTCATTACAAGACGAGCGGCTGCCATCCAGGCACTTACGAAGCACATGAGTGAGCTCGCGACGTGGGAAGTACCTGACGGAGGATATTTCATCTGGCTGAAAATGAATGGAAAGCTCTCGACGATGGAGCTCTTTACAGCAGCCAAACGCCAGGGCATTCTGCTGAATCCGGGCAACATTTACGGGGAGACGAAAGAAGGGTATGTGCGGCTCTCGTATGGGTACGCTTCGATCGCCGATTTTGAATCTGGCATTGAGAGGCTTGGTCAAATCGTCCGCGATCATAGATAAAAGCAGAGGAAAGGTGGAGGTGGTAAACAATGGAGTATATAGAAATCACGAAAAAGAATATAGAAGCGGAGCACATATGCTGTGCATTAGGTGCAAAACAATACGAACATTCAGTAGCTGAGAAGAAGAAGTGGCTGACAGAGCTTCTCGCACACCAAAAGCCCCGCCCATCCCAATAGGCGAGGGCTTTGTTCGTGTGACTACTTGCTCGTTGGCGTGAAATCCATGCCTTTTACATATTGCTGGCTGTGAACGGCGAACTCTGCCGTGAGTGGGGAGATCGACTGCCAGTTGCGCACCGCGAGCACTACTTCCCTTGTAATCGGGGGCGACAAAGGGATCGCGACGACTTTGGGGATGACAGGTGGCATGTACAGCTCAGGCATGATGGTGACGCCGATATACTCCTGCACCATGGTCAAAATCGTATACACCTCACGCACTTCAAATGTAACCGTCGGAGTGATGTGATTCTCTAGCAGCATTTTTCGGATGCAGCCATCCTTTGGCATGATAAAACAACGCTCTACAATTTCGGAAAAACGAAGGGTCTGACTGTCCTTCAACGGATGGATATCTGGCAAAATGACCATCATTTCGTAGGGCAGTGGCTGTTGTTATTTGCGTGGCTGGGCTGGTATTACGTGAAAACGGGCAGGCGTGAAGAAGCCGAAAAGATAGCGGCGTGGATGGTGTCCCAGCGGCAAGCGAGCGGACTGCCTGAGCAAGTGCAGGAGCATTTGCTTTCTCCGACTCATTATGAGATGTGGGTGGAGAGGGCAGGGCATCCCGCTGTGCCGCTCCTTTGGTCGCATGCGATGTTTCTCGTGTTGGCGGCAGAGCTCGGCATTCGGTACTAGCCAGGAAGATGGTCTTCCTGGTTTTTCTTATTGCTGACAACGATTGATACCATTAGTTTCATACTTCTTAAGGCACTCCTTAGCTCTTTATAGACACATCTTTTTCCAATGTTACTTCATGAAATGATTTCATACGTAGTTGTAAAAATGGGGTGAACAATAATGTACAAGCCGAAGCTAACAATCCAATGCCACCCGCAAATAAAGCGAACCGTAAACCCATTGTGCCCCCTATCATCCCTCCAATTAACGAACCAAGCGGTAAAGACCCCCACGAGATAAATCGAAACGTAGCATTCACGCGACCTTGCAGGGCATCGGGTACAATTACTTGACGTAAACTGATGGTACTAATGCTAAACATGGAGACACCCATTCCGAAAAGAAGCTGTCCCGTCATCATAATCAACGCCATACTTAATTCTGATCCTACTGCTAATGGAGCAAGCAAACCGCCACTGGCTGCGATCGTAGCGGAACCCACAATTGTTGGACCTACTCCAAAACGGTGTACAGCCCTTTGGGCAAGCAGAGAGCCAAATAGGTACCCTAGTCCTAGCGTTCCATAAATGATGCCAAGAATGCTCGCACTGATTTTGAGTTCTTGCGATGCATAAAGAACATAAACACTAAAAATAACATTCCAGGAAAGGTTAAAGATTGTTGAGCAGCGCACCACTCCCCACAGCAACGGTTTTGTGTAAACCGTATGCAGCCCTTCTTTCATTTCCAGCCACATGTTTTTTTGTTTGTTGGCATCTGTCACGACTGTCTCCAACTTGCGAATCCGGGCTATGTACACAGCGGATACAAAAAAGGATACCGACGTGAACAATATTGCAAAAGGAGCGGTTATTAACTGTTCCAGTCCACCTGATAAACCCGGCCCAGCAATTTGCGCGGTAGATTTACTTGTCTCTAGCTTGCTATTCCCATCAACAAGCTGCTCCTTGCTCACAATGGAAGGCAAAAAGGATGTATAAGCAACATCAAAAAAGACAGTACAGATCCCCACTATGAAGGCAACCAAATATAGTACCGTCATATTCAGGAATCCAGTTAGGGCTGTCAGCGGCACAATGAGCAGTAATGCACCCCTGAAAAAGTTAGCGGCGACAAGAATTGGTCGCCGGGGAAATCTGTCTATCCATACACCAGCGAGCAAACCGAAAATGATAAATGGCGCATACTCGGCAAAACCAAGAAACCCCATTTGCATGGGACTGGCCCCTAAATAGAGAGCTGCCACTAATGGCATTCCTAATAATGCAACCTGAGTCCCGAACTGTGATGCAGTTTGCCCAATCCAGAGCCTGCGAAAATCTGCGTTAGTTAACAATCCTTCCACCTTGTTACCCATGTTCGCTCCCCCATTTTTCGTTACAACTAATTGCCATTTTTAGTATAGGGGAATGTACATTTCAAGATCTTGCGCTTTCATTATCAACCTCAAGACCCGTGTAGTTTTCTAGCTGATTCGGTTATTGAATTTTTATTACACCTGCGTTATATTCCATATATGAAATACTAAAGATAAGGAGTCTCTCTATGCATACATTATCGAATGTCGAATTCATGCTCCTGCAAATGATCGCGGAACATCGTCAAGCTTCCGGATACGATATTATGAAGTTAGTCGAACAGCGAGGTTATAAAGAATGGGCGAATATCGGTACAACCTCGATATATACAGGATTGAAGAAACTTAGCGATAAAGGATGGATCTCACCCGAGACATCCGACGAGAAGTCCGGCAAGGGGCCAGCGCCGACCCGGTTTGCCCTCACCGAAGTGGGTATACGTAAGCTGAGAAATGAAATTCTTGACAGTCTGTCGTCTACACGGGAACGTGACAACCGCTTCGATCTCGGTTTGGCCGCTTTGCCCCATATCGGGAAGGAAGAGGCCGTCATTGCTTTACGGAAACGACTGGATTTTCTTGAACAAGCCTCGATAAAAATAAGACAGAAGTACGAATCACAAGGCGGAGCTAGCTTGCCGCTGAACGTAAGGGCGTTGTTCTTGCATCCATTCAGCTTAATCGAGAGCGAGCAAGCGTTCGTTAGACGTTTCATACATGAATTATTGGAGGAGGCAAGTAGCCATGGTCAAATTTATTGAAGGTTTCATCCCTTATCAAGGCGAACATTGCGAAACAACCGCCATGGGCAATTTAATGCAATATGCGGGAGTCCACCTGTCTGAGCCGATGTTGTTCGGACTCGGGCAAGGGCTTGGATTCATATACTGGGATTCGAAGGGAATGGACTTCCCCTTCATCGGAGGAAGGATAAAACCGGATAAACTGACCGCTTATCTCGCCGAACGACTCGGCTTGAACGTCAGATATCAAGAAACCTCGTCCGTTAATAAGGCGTGGCAGAACGTCCGAAGCAGCATTGAACACGGGATTCCGGTTGGGCTTAAATTAGATGCCTATTACTTGGATTATTTTACGAACAAAGTGCACTTCGCCGGTCACTATGCGGTACTTTACGGTATAGATGACGAATACGCCTACTTGGCGGACACCAGACAACAGGGTGGACTAGTGAAGACGAGTTTGACAAGCTTGGCCGCTGCCAGAAATGCAAAGGGACCCATGAGCTCCCGGAATCGTTCCTTTACGATCGAGCCAAACGACGCATTGCTTCCGCTTGTTTCTGCTATGCGCGAATCCTTGACCATGAATGCGCATGACTATCTGAACCCGCCCATTCAGAATATTGGTAATAGAGGCGTTGTTAAAATGAGCAATGAAATCTTGAAATGGCCTTCTCGCAGCAACAATTTCGAACATGATTTATGTCTTACCGCGACGCTAATGGAGCGGGCGGGAACTGGCGGCGCTTTATTTCGGAATCTGTATAGGGATTATTTGAGAGAATGTGCTGATCGGCTGGAGGACCCGAGGATCGAACAAGCCCACTCTATGTTTACAGAGATCGCTCCAATGTGGGTTAGCGTGTCTGCTTCAATCGACCATGCAGGAAGAACAGGTGAGCACCAAGAGCTCGTGCACGCGTCTAAGCTGTTGCTCGAGATTGCGGATAAAGAACGCGCAGCCATGGAGCTATTGTTGTGATAGCCTTATTTCACCAGTAGATATGCTTTAATGATCGCGTATAATAGCTCGATTTCAAAAAAGGAGGAATCCGAAAGTTGAAGTTCTATCGCTATGTGTTAAGTATCCCACCTTTGGATTGGGAGTGTTGCTTTCTTAGCATTGAGGAGTATAAGCAGAGCTTTGCGAATAAGTATCATCAGAATATAGAGTATTACAGGCAAGTTATCGGGGATTGTCAACAGCATCTCGCTGATGTCGACAACCTTGCTGTTGTGACTTATAAAGATCTGTGTGCAAGCGTTCATTCTGCTGAGCTGCGCTGTCCAGCCATGATTTTCTCCATACCGAGTGGCGATCATAGAGGTTCAGCTTTATTTTGTATCATGTACAAGCTTGAAAACGACGGGGATACGTTTATCTACTCTCCTGTTCCACTTGTTCATCTGGAGCAAGATAGAGCAGGTGAAATAGAGCTTTAAATTCGCACGCAATTGCCTTCGATGGCTACTGGTACTACAAATGCTTCTGCTTTCTTTTCCATAGCAGTAAGGAAGTGGTAAAATATACACAACTATTCGGCTACTAAAAGAACAACCATTTTTATCCAGAATCGCCGATTTTATTCTAAAAGCAGAGGAAAGGTGGAGGCGATAAAAAATGGGGTATATAGAAATCACGAAAAAGAACATGGAAACGGAGCACATATGCTGTGCATTAGGTGCAAAACAATACGAGAGTGCAGTAGCTGAAAAGAAGAAGTGGCTGACAGAGCGAATGGATGAAGGATTGGTTTTTTATCGCTTGGATGACCGGGCTAAAGTATTTATTGAGTACTTGCCTGCGGAAATGGCATGGGTGCCGATTGAAGCACCCAATTATATGTATATCAACTGTTTGTGGGTGTCCGGCAGATATAAAGGGAACGGGTATGCGAAGCAATTGTTGCATCATTGCAAGGAAGATGCCATCAAACGTGGTATGGACGGAATCGTTCATATCGTAGGGAAGAACAAGTACCCATATTTGAGCGAGAGACGCTTTTTTGAACATATGGGGTTTGAGCTGGCAGACCAAGCAGAACCTTATTTTCAATTAGTGACATGGAAATGGAATGGACAAGCAGCTATGCCGTCCTTTAAGAAAACAGGAACAACTTCTTTAAAGTACAAAGGCGTCACCATTTATTACACAGCGCAATGTCCATTTGCTGGTGGTGTTTTGGAAGAGCTGAGTAAAGTAGCGGAAGCGAAAAGTGTTCCCTTTCATACTTACAAGCTGACAACGAGGGAAGCAGCACAGAACGCGCCTGCCATATGGACGACCTTTGGCTTGTTTTATGATGGCGAATTTATTACCCATGAAATTATGAGTGCCAATAAATTTGAAAAATGGCTAACAGAGCTTCTCGCACACCAAGAGCCCCGCCCATCCCAATAGGCGAGGGCTTTGTTCGTGTGACTACTTGCTCGTTGGCGTGAAATCCATGCCTTTTACATATTGCTGGCTGTGAACGGCGAATTCTGCCGTGAGTGGGGAGATCGACTGCCAGTTGCGCACCGCGAGCACCACTTCCCTTGTAATCGGCGGCGACAGAGGAATCGCGACGACTTTGGGGATGACAGGTGGCATGTACAGCTCAGGCATGATGGTGACGCCAATATACTCCTGCACCATGGTCAAAATCGTATACACCTCACGCACTTCAAACGTAACTGTTGGGGTGATGTGATTCTCTTGCAGCATTTTTCGGATGCAGCCATCCTTTGGCATGATAAAACAACGCTCTGCAATTTCGGAAAAACGAAGGGTCTGACTGTCCTTCAACGGATGGGTATCTGGTAAAATGACCATCATTTCGTCTTGCAGGAGCGGCAACGTTTGCATTTCCTTATCAGGCATAACGGTAAAAGCAATGTCGACAACCGAGCTGTGCAGCCAGTTGCTAATTTCATCACTGTCGCCTTCCAAAAGCAGGATGTCCACAGCCGGAAACCGCTTGCGAAAGCTGCCCAAAAGTCCGGGCAAAAAGCGGGAGGCGACGCTGGGGATCGAGGCAATACGCAAGGTGCCGGATGAAATCCCACGGGCCACGTTTGCTTCCTCCGTCATGCAGGATGTGATGTTTAAAATGTCGCGAGCGTGCGAAAGCATCCGTTCTCCGATGCTCGTCGGAGTGATCCCGCTGCGACTACGCTGAAAAAGACTGACGCCTAGCTCTTTTTCCAGGGACTGAATCATCTGCGAGACGGCGGATTGCGTAAAGCCGATTTCTTCTGCTGCCCGCGTGAAGCTACCAGCTTTTGCTGCGGTGACAAACACTTGCAGTTGGGTAAGCGTCATGTCTCCACGTTCCTTTTCATTAGTTTTATCTTATGAAAGATATTATAAATCATTGTTTTACTAATGGAAAAGAGCTTCGTATAGTAAAAGACATCACCACCAAGAACATACGAGGAGGAACATAGATGCATCCCGAATGGCAGCGAATTGCAAATGAATTTATCGAGGCGACCTCTTACCGGGTAGGCGAGCTGGAAAAAGGCTGGGCCTCTCGTTACGATTTTTCCAAAAGACCGGCGACGTATTTGCGCTATGAAGAGGTATTTGCCCGCATAGAATTGGGCAAGCCGCAGTTTCCGGCGTCCGTCGATTTGTGGGAGGTTCTCGCCAATCGAAGATCCAAGCGTAATTTCTTGAAGCAGCCCATGACGCTTAACGAATTGAATCTCTTGCTATGGGGGACACAGGGCATCACAGAAGATATGGGAGACTATCAATTACGCACGACGCCGTCTGCCGGGGCCCTGTATCCGATTGAGACGTACCTGATGATCAACAATGTGGAGGGACTCGAGAAAGGCTTGTACCACCTGGATGTACAGAATTGGTGCCTGGAGGGACTGAAGAGAGAAGACACATCCGAGATTGCGTATCTGTTCACGGAAGAACAAGAGGTGACGAGACGGGCTGCTGTCAATTTCGTTTGGACAGCGATGGTGGATCGCACGAAAGACAAATACAAAGAACGTGCGTACCGCTATATTTGGTGGGATTCCGGGCACGTGTCGCAGAACCTGCATTTGGTAGCAAACGGACTGGGGCTTGGGGTAACGACGATTGGTCACTGGATGGATCATGACATGAACGAATATTTAGGCATCGATGGCACGTCTCATTTGTCTGTATTGATGGCATCAGTGGGCAAAATCGCAGGCGGACATTGGCTGACGGACCGTCGACCGGAATAAGCAGCAAAAAAGGATGGGCATCAGTAGCCGCATCCTTTTTTTCATTTATGATGGTGTGCCAAGTGGGATGTCATGTGCAGAAAATGTATCGCGCAGAACGGTCGCCATGAGCTGGTAGCCGAGGACATGCGGATGAAGCCCGTCGTCAGCCAATTCCTTGCGCAGTGTGATGCCATCTGCGTCCGTCATGCGGGAGTGATAATCGACATAGAGACAGTTTGTTTGGTTAGCAATCACTTGAAAACGTTCATTGATAGTGATGACGAGCTCATTTCGTTCACGGTTGCGTGCGTATCGGTCCATGCATGTAGGCAAAAGGGAACAAAGAATGGGCTGAATGCCTTGCTCGAGAGCCGCATGCACCATTGCTTCTACATCACTGGTCACCTGCTGGCAAATCTCTTGGGGTGTCAGTCGGTCGGAAGGCAAGAATGTATCCAGTGCCCACGTATTGTTAATCCCGATCATGATCACCACATAACGTGGCTTTAATTGAAGGACATCCGCGGCAAAACGTCTGCGTGCTTGTTCGGTTGTGTCACCGCCGATTCCACGATTGACGATCGTCTGATCTGGCCGGCCAAAAAAGGTAGAGAGATCCCACCAATGTGTGATGGAATCGCCGAAAAAAACAAAATCGACGGGCTGCTGGTGGAAAAGTAACGCTTCATTATGAAAGTCAAATTCGTTGCGTCGCCTGTCTGCTGGCGCATCGATACTGAAAAATCCGGGCTTTATGAGAGCTGGGCGCTGTCTGTCCAAGCTACATCCCTCCTCGTCCAAAAGTTTACCATATCCTTGAAAGCGTGGTGTGCAGTTTCGTTTACTTCTTACTTGATTTTGACGAGTGTACACGATAACATATGTTCTGAATAAGACTGATAACCATTATCAAAGTGCAAAGTCTAAAAGAAGAGGGTGACCGTTGTGTCCATTGCCAAAATCATTCGAGAGCGCCGCTCTATTAAAAAAGACTATAAACCAGATACTGTGTCCGAAGAACTTGTTCTGGAGCTGTTGAATGACGCCGTATACGCGCCGAACCATGGTATTCGTGAGCCGTGGAGATTTTTGTTTGTATCTTCAGAGAAAAAAGAAGCGTTTGTGGAGAAGCTGATCACCTGCTATCCTCCAGAAGCCCATCAGGCGCGCAGAGACATGTACAACCAGCCGGCAGCCTATTTGGTCGTGATCATGAAAGAAGATCCGCGCCAAAAACAATGGGAAGAAGATTTCAGTGCGACGGCTGCTCTCATTCAAAACTTCCAGTTGCTCGCATGGGAGCGTGGATTAGGCGTCGTCTGGAAAACAAACGCCCACAACTGGGACCCGAAGGCACACGCTATCTTGGGTGTTGCGCCAGGAGAGAAAATCGTTGGCTTCCTGCACCTCGGTTTTTTCGATCAGGAAAATGTACCAGCAGCACGCACACGCACACCTGCCGAAGAAAAGTTCACTCGGTTCGAATAAATGGAAAAAACGAGATCATTAGAAGGTCTCGTTTTTTTTGTGTAGGCTGCACGACTTCGGTTACACTAGTGCTTGAACATGGTTTAATGAGCTCGAGTTGAAATATGGGAGCAGGGTGTATGGTATGAGAGTTTTTTGGACGTTACAAAACCAAGAAGCATGGGATCTGGCTCAAGATCGGGGATATATACGGAGCGAACGAAATTATGCGATGTTCCCAGAAGAATACGAATGGATGATCCACCAGATGAAGAAGCGATTGTCAAACTATGAGGGCGATTATCCGGTATGGTTGTGGGTGAACAAACCTGATTTGAGGAATACAGGCTATTTTGAAAGTGGCGTAAAGTTCGTCAGAATCAAAGTTGAATTGGATGAACAAGAGGTTTTACTGTCTGACTACGATGAATGGCACATGGTATTAAATCATGATTACCTGGCAAACAGTGAACAAGAGTATGAAGAATACCATCAGGGGAAAGGGACGATTTCAAAAGAGGAAAGCTGGGAACGCATCTTTGCATGGGATAGAAAGCGAGACTCCAGTTGGGATATAGATGGGGATAGAGAGTTACAAGGGACAACGGGGAAAATAAATCTAGCTAACGTCAAAAGCGTCGAGTACTTTATCGCGAGGTAATGGGAAAACGAGACCATGGAAAGGTCTCGTTTTTTCATGATTATTTGGATGCTTCCTGCGCTACGACTTTTACCATGCTGGAGATGATCCCTAGATGGATGGACTCGTGCATGACGGCAAAGTTAAAGACCTCTCCTACCGTCGTAAACTGGAAGGGACCCATGGTAATGGGGGCAGGCAAAGCTGCTTCTAGCTCGACAGGGGTGACAGAGGCCAGCAGATCTAGCTGTACGGATAGGTAGTGAATCAGCTCATCTTTCGAGGGTGGTGCAGTCGTCCAGTCAGCAGGCTTCGTTCCGGTCTGAAAAAGAGTCGCGTAAGAAGCGGGCAGGTCAGATTGGTAAGGCAAGCCGATGGACAGGAAATGTTGAAAACAAAAGACGATATGCCCGATATTCCAGCGAAGTGTATTTGAAAAAGCGGGGGATTGAACATCCAATAGCTCCTCAGGAATCAATGGAATCTGTTGCAGGCCAATTTGACGAACGGATGTGGCTGTAGCGATCATGCTTTGAGACATGAGACAAACCTCCCTATCATTTTCCTATGATTGACAGCGCTCTTACCGTCAACTAAAGTGTACGTCGTAGGGGAAAACGGAACAATCATGCTTTTCCGATTAGAATGATTAGTAAAAATGATAATGGACGCAAGAGGTGAAGCAATGGAGCTCAGGCAATTGGAGTATTTTATGGCAATATGTGAGGAAATGCATTTTTCCCGGGCCTCAGAAAAGCTGTGTACCTCGCAGTCCAATCTCAGCCAGCAAATCAAGTTTTTAGAGAGTGAGCTGGGTGTCCCGCTGTTTGACCGTTTAGGCAAGCGAATCACACTGACAGAAGCAGGAAAGGTATTGCTGGAACAGAGTCGGCATGTTTTTTCCCATATCGATTACGCACGCGAAGCGATTGCTGCCATGAAAAACAACGAAGGGGGCACGCTTACGATCGGTGTCTTGCCTGGCGATGCCGATTTATTGTTTGATGCTCTTCTTGTAGAATTCCACCGCTTGTATCCGAAAACATCTTTATCCGTCATAGAGTCTACAAGAATCGTGGAGCAAATCACATCCGGCGAGATTGATTTGGGCGTGACTGTGTTACCTGAGCCGGATGAGAGAATCACTGTCATTCCGCTATTTCATGAAGAGTTCGCAATGGCGGTTCATACCGCACATCCTCTTGCCAAGGAAAAGGCAATCAAGTTTGGGCAGCTTCAAGAGGTAAAGCTGGTGATGTTTCCGCCGGATCATCAAGTGAGACAGCTCATCAATCGCAATTGCATGCAGGAAGGCTTTCGATTGCAGCCTCATATCGAAACAACCACACTACAGTCTCTCTTGACTCTTGTAAAAAAGGGAATCGGGGGCTGTATCCTGCCTAGCTTACTGCTGCAAAACGTAAACGACGACGAGATTGCGATCATCAATCTCTTGCATCCGACACCCAGCCAAGACATCTGTCTGGTTTATCGCAAGGACAAATATATGGGGTTCGCGGCTCGTACCTTCATCGATACGCTACAAGCGTATATTCAATCGGCCATCGACAACGCCCAGGCTTCCGCCATCAATAATAATCACTCGTAAGATTTTCCTTTCCTTGGTAAAATAAATGCATATCATGACGAACAGTACGATCTGGTCGATGGGAGGAAGTTCACATGCATCCAAAAAAAGTCCCCCGTTAATCCCGAGGTCCTCCATTCATGTATTTGTGTCAGCTCACCTCACATTATTTCAAGGGAGATGTACGTAAATGAACATGAATGGACCTGTAAAAATTTCTCGAAGTGAACGATTTCAAACCTGCCAAGAAATTGCTGCGAGATTGCATGAAGTGTACAAAAAAAAGGTTCTGGCCATTGGGGTGTATGGTTCCATCTCTCGCGGGACAGACGGCCCTTATTCGGATATCGAGATGTTTTGTGTACTAGAAGAAACAGGGGAAGAAATAGAATTTAGCTACGAATGGTCAGCGGGACCTTGGAAGGCGGAAGTGAATGTGTGCAGTGCAGATGTTTTGCTGAACACTGCTGCTACTGTCGAGGATGATTGGCCGCTGACACATGGCCCATTCTTTTCTCCGCTCAGTCTGTACGATCCGAAGGGCTTTTTTGAAACGCTCAAAAAAGCAGCAGAATCACCGTCGCAGGAAGCGTTCACAGAGAATATCAACGGTATTCTCGTAGGGGAAATGTATGAGTTTATTGGCAAGCTGCGAAACGTAAATCTAAACGGCCCCCACACCTATCTGCCCTATTTGGCTATGGAGTTTGCCCAATACGGTGCGATGTTGATCGGGCTGCATAACCGACAGCTATACTCAACAGGGGCCAAGGTTTTGCCAGAAGCGCTGGAATTGCCGCATCGTCCGGCTGGATTCGATCAGGTAGCCAGCTTGGTAATGGCGGGGGATTTGACTGATCCAGCAAAAATCGTTACCGCTTGCGAAGCATTCTGGGATGGTCTCCAAGAGTGGGCTGCACAGCATCAGTATGTGATTCATTCAGAACGAATTCCTTTTTAATGGATAAAAAAAGAAATGAGACCCCTACCAAAAGGGGTCTCGACTTACCAAGAAAGCCTTGCTTCCTAGCGAGGCTTTTATTTTTTTCTTACTCAACTTTGCCGCTCAAATGCTCATGAATGAGCTTCCATTCATCTGTCTCTGTTTTCGTAAAAATATTCGTGGCTCTACCACTTCCCTTGACGAATTCCCCGTTGTAATAGCCTTGATATTGATACGTATATACACAGCTAGCGGATCTTTGATCGACAGCAATCCACTGGACATCCGTAGCTGCATAGACTTCATCCTTGATCAGATGCCATGCATTTTCAAAGTAAGCGCGGATCTCACTCATGGATGTACACGTCTTGTCAGAAAACCAGTAAATGGCATTCGGATGAAGCACTTTTTCTACATTGGCAAAGTCATGTGTATTGGTAGCGTCAATATATTGCGCTAACGCCCGTTTATACTCTTCCATGAAGTAAATCCCTCTCTCCGCTAAAAAAAATGGTCTATTTATCCATATTTTATAGGTTTGCGGCAAAGAAAAAAAGCCCGCCCGATGTAGAAGGGGGCTATTCGGGCGGAAATGGAGGACGTAATGTCCATCGTAGGGTCTGACACATTCATGATAGATGTCTGATGTTAAGGAAGAGTAGAGAGAACATGAAGCATTTGTTAATTTTAGGTTTTGTATAAAGGCCGAGGGGCAGGCACCCGTTTTTTTTCTTTTTGATCGCTGGGATAGACAGGCATCCATACAGGAGAGATGCGGTTTTCATAAGCTGAATGGAGTACTGATCCTTGTCAGCTGATCGGTGCTTCCATCTGATCTCAATGAGAGGAGAGGAAGATTATGGGTTGCAATCGCGGTGGCTTCTTTTTTGGTGGCGGGTTCATTTGGATTCTCATTATTATTTTTCTAGTGATTTGTTTCATTGATGATTAAGGCAATCGTACAAAGAAAAGACTCTGTGCTCTTAATACGAGAGACAGAGTCTTTTTTCTGGTCACTACTTCAAATGCTGCAAGAACTGACGTGTGCGTTCCTCACGCGGCTTTGCAAACAAATGGGAAGGTGTATCTCGCTCCACGATGACGCCTTGGTCCATGAAAATAACTTCGTCGGCCACTTCCCGGGCGAACCCCATCTCGTGCGTGACAACGATCATTGTCATTCCTTCCTGGGCAAGCTCCTTCATCACCTTCAACACTTCGCCAACGAGCTCCGGGTCGAGAGCGGAGGTAGGCTCGTCAAATAGCATGACTTGCGGGTCCATCGCCAATGCCCGCGCAATCCCTACGCGCTGCTGCTGTCCGCCAGACAACTGTGCCGGAAAATGGTCCAGCTTGTCGCCGAGACCGACCTTTTTCAGGAGAGCAACGGCTTTCGTGCGTGCTTTTTCTTTGTCTTCCTTTTTGACAGTGACAGGCCCCTCCATGACATTTTCAACGGCTGTCATGTGAGGGAACAGATTGTAGTTTTGGAACACCATCCCTGTCTGCTTACGCAGCTTCGGAATACTTGTTCTCTCTACTTTTTTGGAAAAGTCCAGCTTGACGTCGCCAATTTGGACGCTGCCGCTGGTCGGAACCTCAAGTGCATTCAGGCAGCGAAGCAAGGTTGTCTTCCCGGAGCCAGAAGGACCGATGATAACGACTACCTTTCCTTTTTCCACCGAGAGGGAAATTCCTTTGAGCACATGTAAGGTGTTGAATTGTTTATGCACATCCGTGATCGTAATCATTCGTTTTCACCTGCTTTTTAGACATAACGGTCCAGCTTGTTTTCGATGCGATCCTGGATAATGGAGAGTACGAAACAAATCACCCAGTAGATAAGGGCCGCTTCCACATAGACGAGCAGCGGCTCATATGTCGCAGCAACGACTTCCTGGGCTTTGCGAAACATCTCCGGAACCAGAACGACCGAAGCCAGCGAAGTATCCTTGACCAAACTAATAAACGAATTGGACAAAGGAGGAATGGAGACGCGAGCTGCCTGAGGGAGCACGACTCTGCGCAGTGCTTGCCAGTAGGTCATCCCCAGGGAGTAGGCTGCTTCCCATTGTCCTTTGTGTATGGACAAGATCGCGGCACGTACTACCTCGGAGGAGTAGGCACCTACGCTGAGAGAGAAGCCGATGATTGCCGATGGTATCGGATCGATCATCAAGCCGATGCTCGGCAATCCGTAAAAAATGATGAACAACTGGACCAATAAAGGAGTACCGCGAATGATCGATACATAAAAGCGGGCGATGGCAATCAGCGGCTTTATGCCGGATAGACGTGCCAGCGCAGTGAGAACCGCTAAGATTAGACCAATGAAAAAGGCAGCGATGGCGATTGTTAAAGAATAGAGCAAGGCTCCTTTCAACAGGGGAAGAAAGGAGCTTTGCGCGATATCGATCCATCGGTTCAGGCGTTCTGGGTTTTCAAAGAAGCTACTTAGAGACATCTGCACCAAACCATTTCTCTGATATTTTTGCGAGGGTACCATCTTTCGTCATGTCATCCAGTGCTTTGTTGAATGCATCAACCAGCTCTGCGCTGTCCTTGCGGAAGAGGAAACCGTTTTTCGCTACGTTCGGATCTTTTGCGATAATTTTGATAGGAACATCAGGCTTTTGCTTCATGAAGTCCAACAGGGAAATCCCATCGTTGATCGTAATGTCTACACGCTTGGAAACAAGCAGGTCAATCGCTTGGTTAAAGCCTTCCACACCGACGATTTCCGCTCCGTTTTTCTTCGCGATATCGGTGAGGTTGCTCGTCAATGTTTGCGCTGCTTTCAAACCTTTAATATCCTCAAAGCCTTTTACGGTCGTGTTGTCTTTATGGGTGACAAGGACCGCTGTGGATACAGTATATGGATTGGAGAAATCGTATTTTTCCTGACGATCAGGGCGAATGCCTACCTGATTCGCTACGACATCAAAGCGCTTGGAGTCAAGTCCAGCGAACATCGCATCCCATTGTGTTTCTTGAAACACAGGCTCAACACCGATGCGCTTCGCTACCTCTGTCACGACCTCCACATCGTAGCCCGTCAGCTTGCCAGACTGATCATGGAACGTAAACGGCGCGTATGTGCCCTCGGTTCCGATCAGAATTTTACCGTCGGCTTTTACTTTTTCCAACAAGTTTTGTTCTTTTTTCTCTTCTGTTGGGGCAGGAGCGGCACTATTTTGCGGTGGCTGTCCCGTTGAAGACGACCCGCAACCTGCCAATGCGACTAACAGAGTGGAAGCGAGAAGGGAAAATAATAGTTTTTTCATAAATTAACCCCCACTAAACCGATGTGAATTTGAATAGGAACATACTAAAAGGGACAGACAATTTTGTCAACGCCTAAGAATTTATTTAAATTCGTAGGCGCATGAAAACTTACCGTATAAACGCGGGCGATCCCTCTTTAGTTCTCCTCGATAATGGTTTTCTTCAGGTTTAAGAATTACTTCGTGATATCCTCGCCGAACCATTTGACGGAAATTTTGGAAAGGGTGCCGTCCTGTTGCATCTCATCGAGCACTTTGTTAATCGCATCAATCAATTCCGTGCTACCTTTGCGGAACATGAAAGCGGTTGGTTGGCCTTCTGCATTTTTCGCCACGACTTTGATTGGTGTATCCGGCTTTTGTTTCAGGAAATCAAGCACTGACAAATTATCGTTGAGCACGACGTCCACGCGTTTTTGTGCGATCAGGTCAATCGCCTGATTGAAGTTGTCTACCCCGACGATTTCTGCCCCATTGGCACGTGCAAGGTCAGCGTAATTGCTGGTCATGGATTGTCCGGCTTTTAATCCTTTGATATCCTTGAAGTCTTTTACGGTGTTATTGTCCTTGTGAGTCACCAAAACCGCACGGGAAGTCGTATATGGCTTGGAGAAATCGTACTTTTCCTGACGATCAGGACGGATTCCTACTTGATTGGCAATGACGTCAAAGCGCTTGGAGTCGAGACCAGCAAACATGGCATCCCACTGGGTCTCCTGGAATACAGCCTCTACACCGAGTCGCTTGGCAACTTCCGTGACAACCTCCACATCATATCCGGTCAATTTGCCCGACTGATCATGGTACGTAAACGGAGAGTATGTACCTTCCGTACCAACGACGAGTTTTTTCTCGGTTTTCACTTTTTCCAGCAAGTTTTGCGAAGCTGCTTGATCAGCAGGCGGAGTCGTATTATTCGGCTGAGAAGGAGAACCGGAAGTGCTACAGCCAACCATTCCCAGTAGCAGGCAAGAAAGTAAAGTAGACAGAATGACTTTTTTCATGTTGTAATCCCCTTTATGTTAATCGGATTTCATGGATTCATAGTAGTGGTCGTTCATGCCTTTGTCAATGATTAAATTGTTAAATCCCATTTGATTACTATGAATTGAAAAGGATAAGCTTCTATGTAGCTGCGGTGAAGAGAAGAATATTTCCAGTCTAGGCTCCAGGCTCCGTCCTGCTGGGGGCTGAGACTGTACGCTCCGAAGGGATTTGCGGGGAAACGCAAAAGTGGTAGCCGCTTCGTCGCTCGGGCACGTTGCGTTTCTTTTGCCCGCAAATCCCTTCTCCGCTCGGTAGGACTCCACAAGTCGCTACGTCTGGAAATATTCTTCTCTAACGTAACAGATGTGATTCTTCATTACTTTTTAGGATTTAAAAATTCGGGAACACATGGAAAGCTCGCAGAGGAAACAGGAGAAAACAGCGAAGATCTTTGGTACACCGACCGAGACGGAATGCAAAAAGCGAAACACGCCTTTAAGCGTCCACCTCTGAAATACATCCTGAAAGGACCACTTTGGACGCGGTTTCGCTTTTTGCATGGAGGCGGGCAGTGAATCCCCCAGCGGGTGGGACAAGAATCTGAGCGTTTTCTCCTGTTTCCTCCCCACCACTACAGAACGTTTACACTTTTTATCCCTTTTAAGATTCTCCATTCATGCAGTAGCTATGTGCTTGAGACGAAAACTTGGCGCATAAGTAGTGGTTGAGGTTCCTCGTCAAGAAGCGTACAATTAGTACGAATTGAAAGGCCTACAAGCAATGACGTGCTTGTTCTTCATAGGAGAGCGCACCGACAAAAGGAGTCAATCAACATGTTAAACGACTGGCGTATGTATACAGATGGAAGTGGAATGGAGCAAAAGCATGTAGCTTGGCATGAAGTGCTGAAGGAAATCGCTCAGTTGGATGGAGTAACGCGGACGTTGGTTCACGCAGCGTATGGCGACCATGTGGATTTGGTCGTCGCAGGCGGGAATAACGGCAAAGTATTGGTGCAATGGAAAGAACACGAGCCGGCGGAGCAGCACTTTGTACTTGCGGCAGACAAGCAATCGGCGGTGATGTCCACGCTCGTCATCGAGGGTAGTGAGGTTGCCTTTCCCCTTTCCTGGTGTGTTCCGCTTGAGCAGGTTGTTCCTTTATGCGGGGATTTGCTGCGAACATGTGAAAAAGGGGAGCCGAGCGAACTCGAATGGCTTCCGGTAGAAATGTAGGCAGGAGGGCAGCATGGAACTACAAACGTTGCAGCAGTCCATCCTCATCATGGCCGTCATCATTGGGATCGGTAGCTTAATCGGCTACCGGCAACCCTTGACTGCGGACTCCCGCCAACTCGTCATCACGATTATTGTAAACGTTGCCATGCCGTGCATTATTTTAGACGGGATCTTTCAGACAACCATTGATCAACATATGTTAACCCAAATTTTTGCAATATTCTTCATTTCCATTATCCTGAACTGCTTGGGCATTTTTATCGGCTGGTTAGGTGCGCGTGCACTACCGCTTCCTGTGAAAAAACGTCGGGAGATCGCGCTTTTGTCCGGCTTGGGGAATACTGGATTCATCGGTTTGCCGCTTTGTGCGGCATTGTTTGGGCCAAAAGGGGCGCTCTTGGCGGCTATTTTCGACGCAGGGGTGGATGTTGTGCTATGGACAGTGGGTGTGATGATGCTCCAGGAAAAAGGAAGCTTTTCCTTGAAAGGGCTCAAAACACTCATTAACATTCCGATGATCGCGATTGTATTCGGACTCGGTTCTGCCATCATCGGGTTTGTGCCGCCTGAGCCTGTGAAGCAGCTGTTTGGAACGCTGTCCAAGCTCGCCTCTCCGCTAGCCATGATGTATATTGGTATGCTCTTGCCCATGTTTTTGCGCAACAAACCGCAAGTATCCCTGAAGCTTTTGAGCATGCCACTTACGTTTAAACTAGTTGTTTTTCCGCTGATGACGGCATTTCTTTTGTCCGTTTTTCAAATCGACAGCGATATTGTCAGTGTTTCCCTCGTGCAAGTAGCAATGCCCACCCTGACATTAGCCTCGATCTTGTTCGGGCGCTATGCGGCGGATGAGGAGATGGGTGCCATGACGACGGTTTGTTCTACCTTGCTGGCGCTCTTGTCCATCCCGGTTGTTCTGGTCATGGGAAATTGGCTTTTGCATTAATCTCTCGCCAATCTCAGTCATAGTGAAACGAATCAGAGGTAACCTATGTCTAACAAGTAAAGAATGACGAAAATGATGATCAGGGATGGAGGAACATCAATGAAAGGCAAATCGATTTTGGCTGTTGCCCTCACACTGCAAGTGTTGGCGGCTTATCCTGTGCAGGCGGCAGTGTCTAGCACACCACAAACAACGACAGCTCCGATACTGGTAAACGGAGAGCAAGCTCCCTTGGTAAAAGCACCGCTTCTCGTCCAGCAGCGTACGTATGTCTCCGCAGAGGATGCGAGCAGGATTTTGGAAGGTTCTTGGAAACAGGATGCAACGAATGGGGAAATGAAGCTGGCGAAAGGTACGCTGACGTTCCACCTCGTTACAGGAAAAGTAGCGTTGAATGGCAAGTGGCTACTAGATGGGCAGGGCGCAATCGTGCGTGACAAGCAAGTGTATTTGCCGCTGAGATGGATGGCAGAGCAGGCCGGACATCAAATCACGTGGAATGCCGAGAAAAAGGCGGTGGAAATTGTGATGGCTGGGGAAGAGAGTGCTTTTACGCTTGTCGATGCGGATAAACTGACAGAACAGGAACGTACGTTTATTGACTCGGTAAAAGAACAGCAAGGTATTCACAAGCAAGGGGATCTGTATGTCATCGCTCGCGGCCCATCACCGAATCCCGGTTACGGACTGCAAGTAACCAAAGTCGAGCAGAGCTTGGAGCAGGTTTTTGTGTATGTCAAACAAACGCTCCCTGATCCGGGTAGAATGTACCCGCAAGTGATTTCCTATCCGTATTTGGCGGCAAAAGTAAAGCTGCCACCTTACACGACGATTTCCTTTCTGGATGCAGAGACGAAGAAGCCGCTGTTTGCCACAGAGGGCAACGGAAGTCGATAAGAAAATCGGGTAAAGAAGTACAGGGTCTGCTAGCGATAAGCACGTAGCAGGCCCTCTTGTTTTTGGGTGATTCCTGATGTAAGATATGGTTGTGATTTCCTATCCCTTGAGAAATGGAGGTGTGTGTACGTGTTCGGAACTCTGCAAGCATGGTTTGTGGTAGAAACTTCCAGTATGACGCATGATTTTGCATTCAACGGGACCAGTCTGTCCTTTTTTGCGCATACAACTGAACGGAGTTTCCATAGGCGTACCATGCATCGATCAGGGGCGGTTTGTTCTTGACTATAATGGGTAACTGACGTAAGGTCGGTCCCTTTCACGATGCCGCAGGTAATGGCCTGCGGCTTTTTTGCGTCCACTCGCACGTGCGGTGTGGTCTCAAAATTGTGCCGGGGCCACCAGGAAATCCATTATTTTGAACCGTTACCAACATTTCTAGGAGGAAACAATCATGATTATTGTCGCGACACAGCAATTGCAAAAATCGTACGGAGCAGATCCGGTATTACAAGATATCACATTGGAAATCAAAACAGGAGAACGCGTCGGGATCGTCGGACCGAATGGAGCAGGCAAAACCACGTTGTTCAAGCTGTTGGCAGGTATCGAAAGCCCCGATTCTGGTGAGCTTTTTCGGGCAAAAGGAACGATATGGGCGTACCTGCCGCAAACGCCGCAGTATCCGGCTGAGTGGACGGGGGCGGATGTTGTAGCCAGCGCTTTTGCGGATGTCATCAAGCTTCAGGAGCAGATGCGCGAGCTCGAGCAGCAGATGGGATTGCTTTACGAAAATGAACAAGAGCTAAACCGCCTCATGCTGCGCTATCAAAAGCTGCAAGATGAATTTGAACAACTGGATGGCTATCAGTGGGAGACGAAAATGACCCAGGTGACACAAGGCTTGGGAGTTAGTTCAGAACTGTTAGCGACACCTTTTGCCCAACTCAGCGGTGGGGAAAAGACGAAGGCTGGCCTTGCCAAGCTACTGTGTCAACAAAGCGATGTTCTGCTCTTGGATGAGCCGACGAACCACTTGGATGTGGAGTCGATGGAATGGCTAGAGGAGTTTTTGAAAAATTATCAGGGCACGATCCTGATCATCTCTCATGACCGTTATTTTTTGGATGCTGTCGTCACGTCTGTCTATCATGTGGACGGAGGAGAAGCCGAATTCTATATCGGCAATTACAGCGCATTCGCCACGGAGCGTGAAGAGCGATTGCTGCGCCAGTTTGCCGCTTATCAGGAACAGCAGAAGCAAATCAAAAAAATGAAAGAGACGATCAAACGGCTCAAGGAGTGGGGGAATCGTTCCAATCCGCCGAATGAGGCTTTTCACCGAAGGGCAAAAAGCATGGAAAAAGCACTGGCACGGATTGAGCGTATCGAGCGACCGAAAATGGAAGCGGATCGCATGGGCTTGCAGTTTATGAAAACCGACCGAAGCGGACAGGATGTGCTGAAAGCGACGGGGGTACAGAAAACATTTGGCGGAAAACAATTGTTTGCGGACGCCAGCTTTTTATTGCGTTACGGGGAGCGAAAAGCGCTGCTTGGACCAAATGGCTGCGGGAAATCTACGCTGATTCGCATGCTGCTGGGAGAGGTTGAGCCAGACGCAGGTACGCTCAAAATTGGCAGCAGCGTTAAAGTAGGCTACTTGTCCCAGCAAGCTTTGGAAGGGGACCAAAACCAGCGGTTGATTGACGTTTTCCGTGAGGTAGCCAGAGTGACGGAGCCGGAAGCGCGACATTTGCTGGCACGGTTTATGTTTTACGGCGAACAAGTTTTCAAGCGGATCGGGCAGTTGAGCGGCGGAGAGCGGATGCGACTGCGCTTGGCCCAAATGATGCATCAGGAAATCAACCTGCTCATTCTGGACGAACCAACCAACCATCTGGATATTGAAGCGCGAGAAACATTGGAGGAAGCGTTGGCAGATTTTCACGGGTCGTTGTTCATCATCTCGCATGATCGCTATTTCCTGCAAAAGATGGTAGATGGTGTGTTTTGGGTAGAAAATAAGCGGCTGGTTCACGATGTGGGTTCCTATGAGGAAGCAAGGGAAAAGCAAAAACAGCGGATCGCTGCTCGTGCGGGTAAGCCGGAGGAAATAGAGCGAAAGCAGCCAGCAGTCAAGCAAGTCCAAGAGACCGCCGCGACGAATGCGACAGTCAAACGTCCGAATCCATACAAGCTGGCAGAGCTTGAACAAAAAATAACATCATTAGAAGGAAGAAAAGGCGAACTGACGGCCTTGCTCCAAAGTGAAGGGGCCGATTACGAGCAATTAGTGGCTTGGCAACAAGCGATCGATCAGGTGCAGCAGGAGATAGAGGTAACCTTTTCGGCGTGGATGGAGCTACAGGAGCAGTAGACGGCAATAAAAAGAGCACCTTCAGCAAAGTGTTGATGCTGACGGTGCTTCCTTTTGGTTGGCTTACGATTGTGCTTGTGTGCTTGGTTCTGGCAGGCGACGATAGCCGCTGACGAACCAGAGGAGGAGCAATACCATCAAGACTCCTCCAAGGAAGAACGGACCGCTGTGGGAGACTTGGTATACCGCTCCACCAGCTAATGGACCCAAGATGCGTCCAAGACTGTCCATCGAGCTGATTGCCCCACTCGTCACGCCTTGGCCTTGCATCGTTCGCTGGGTGATCATTGCTGTGGCTGTCGCTCTGATCATTCCTTGTCCTGCTCCGAATAAGGAGAGGATCAACGCCAGCACCCAAAAGTTACCCGACAGCGGAATGGCAAAAAATCCAATGCCGTAAAGAATCATCCCGATGACGAGGACACTTGCTTCCCCTAGCTGCTTGACCATTCTCCCGATGAGTCCGCCTTGTACCGCGGCAGCGATCAAGCCCATGACGAGAAACATATAACCGAGGTCTTTGGAGGTAAAACCGTACAAATCACTTATGTACAGGGCAAAAGTCGTTTCCAGACCCGAAAAAGCAAAGGAGACGGTGAACAAAATACCGTACAGCAAGGACATGGAACCAAACAAAGAGACAAGCGGATTTTGCCGTTGTTCTTTTTGCAGATTTGCCCGTTTTTCTTTTGGCAAGCTCTCTGGCAAGGCAAAAAGGATCAGGAAAAACGTAAGCAACGCCACGATACCCGATGCGTAGAAGGGAACGGCAAAGCCGAATTCACTGAGCAGTCCACCAATGACCGGACCAAAGACAAAGCTAAGACCAATTCCGGCGCCAATGATCCCCATTCCTTTTGCCCGTTCTTCTGAAGGGAAGAGATCCGCTACCATAGCGGTTACGGTTGGCAATGCGGCAGCCGAGACGATTCCACCCAAAATGCGATACAGAAGCATTTCTGTATAACTGTCAGCGAGTCCAAACAGGATAAAGGTGATGGAAAAGCCGAACAGCCCGAATGATATGAGAGGTTTTCGCCCGACTCTGTCAGAAAGTGCTCCCCAAATCGGTGCAAACACCAGTTGCATAATATTGTAGCTGGCAAAAAGGACACCGATTTGAAACGAAGTCGCACCCAACTTTTCCGCGAAAAAGGGAAGAATGGGGATAATGATGCCAAAACCGAGCATGATGAAAAAAGCAATAAAGAACAAGAGGGCAAGGTGCTTCTTATTCACTACGTCTACCTCTTTTCGCACAAAAATCTGTTCAAGCGGATTGTTTGCTTTTTCCACCTTACGTGAAGGAAAAGGTGAAGTCAAGCTAGCAGCGTGGGCAGTTATACCAAGACGTGCTATAATAGAAAAGAAATAAGAATGGCTACCTATTTTGTCAAGTATATATCCATGAGGTGTTTGTTACATGTCTACTGCGATGCTTTACTACCTGGCCTGGCATGAAGATGATTGGCTGGATGAAGTGCTCGATCGTTTTCCTGAGATCAATGCCATTGTGCCTTCGGTCAAAACGTTTGAGTTGCTGGCTAAACAAAGAGAGTCCGGAGAAGTTGAGCGAGCGGTCCTCGTTCTGAATGCGGCTGTCGAACAGGAGAGATGCAAGGAGTTTTTACGCTTGTGTCAAGAACATCCACAGTTGTCCGCGGCTCCGTTGTATATCGTCGGATTGAAACCGGAAGAGGAGGAGGCGTGGCAAGAAGCGTATCCACACGCGAAGATCATCGTCATTACCGGCTTTGCTGTCGAGTTTGATTACGATGCCGTCCTCGCAAGGATGGAAATCGATCTGGAGGGAGCTCATTGAAAATAAACCCGAATGAATTCGATTTGAAGGCGTTTCTGCACCGTTTCGGATTGGTTATTTATACAGGTGATCCTGAAGGGGATTTGCTGTTGATAGAAGATGAAATTCGGGAGCTATATGAGCTGAATGTCATTGACAAGGAAGAGTTCATTGAAGCCATGTCAGCGTTGCGCAGCAAGCGTAAGGCAGAGGGAAGAGAATAAGAGTAAGAACGTGTTTGCCATGCCGTGTGTATGCGGTAGTTGGTGAACACGTTTTTTTGTTTGGGAATCTCGAATTCTATTTTGTAAGAAATTCTTCAGAAACACTTTTCCTTTTCTTAAGGATTTCTGTCTTCTTTTGAAAGGTTTACCCGTTAGGATAGAGTGCAGAGAGAAAGGAGGCGGCGCAGGTGGAGTTTACAGGGTATTACGAGCTATTCGGGAAGATGGTTACAGGCACGCTGGGAAAATTTATTCCTGATGAGATTACGGTCATGTCCATGGGGGCGCAGATTGCCAATACAGGAGCGGACTTTTTTATAGCATTTGCGGTCATATACCCCGTTTTTTTCATCGTTTCTTGCGTGTGGTACTTGCTGGGAGCGAAGGCATTTGGCTGGATGACCCGGAAGCTGGGCTTGCGTGCTGATTTACTGTCGGCATTGCGCGGGTCAATGGGCTGGCTACTTGCTTTTGGTATCTTTCTTCCGATTATTCGTCATATCGTGCCGATCCTCGCCGGTGCCAGCCGAATGCCGTTTCGGCAGTTCCTTCTATTCTTTTTGCCGAGCAGTATGGTTTGGACCTTGCATTACTTTGTGGCAGGCTACTGGTTTTCCGATCAACTGGAAATATTGGTTGCGGGTGTTTATCAATATAGCAAAATTACGTTGACGATCGTTTGTTTCGCGGGGTTTTCGTTCCTCATGATTCGCCAGTTGCAGCGTCTGGGTGGAATGAAAGAACCTCGAACGAATAAGCAACCACCTGTGTCATGATCGATACGAATTCCTAGAGTGCGGCGTCTACTATCCACGAGCTTTTCGGATGGCAGGCGACTTTTTTATGCGGATTTAATTACCAAATGTCATTGTGTCTTAGATTTCCATTTTAACCTGAGCAGGTGGAAGCAGTAGGTCTGGCTAATCAGGGGGAAAAGGTCCTCTTCTGAGATTCGGTAAGCGAAGGGTAACGTAAAAAAAACAACCAACTGCCAAAGCGAGCACAAGGCTTTTGGCGGATTGGTTGCTTTTTATGACTTCTTCTGCTCGAAAGCAGGCTCCCAGCCAAAGCTGTCAAACCACTGCTTTCGTCTAAAGTTCGAGAGAGCTTGCCTCACATAAGGAATGACGTTCGAGGGTAATTTATCCATGTTCACCCATACGAGCTCATCGCATTTATTCGGCTCGGCATTGATAATTTCTCCGCGCCATTCAGTAGCAGCGACAAAAAAATCGATGCGTTCATCAACGGAGCGACGATGCATGACGCCTACCATCTCCAAGCTCGCTGGATCGATGTCAATTCCGCATTCTTCTTTGGCTTCGCGGATCGCGGCTGTCTTCACTTCTTCATTCCCATCGAGATGTCCGGCGGGAACGCTGTAATTGCCGTCTTCGTAGCCGGTATTGTAGCGGCGTAATAACAAAACTTGCGCATCTTTTACCAGGAAAAGGTGAACGGCTACCTGCATCGCGAAGCGCTCTTTCTGCATGCGAATTCTCCTCTATTTAATGATATTCTTCCGGGCGATGATTTTCGGCAGCCTGTCTTCGGCGTTCCAGTCTGTTTTTTTTCAAAATAGGAGAGCTGGTCATCGCCAAGAGCAGCATGCCAATTCCAGCAACACCTAAAATGATCCCGATAGTAAGATAAAGCCAATTCATTGAAAAAGACCTCCTTAATTCATGCAAAGCGAACATGATTATGAATGGGAACTATGCTATAATGGCACAGTGTGTTTTTACCTGATTCTCGGTAGTAATTTCTAGAAAACGCAGGGAGGATTTTGCGAGATGACTCAGCATACGTCTGTTGATCAGTTATCCATTAATACCATCCGCACGCTGGCGATTGATGCCATCGAGAAGGCGAATTCCGGTCACCCGGGAATGCCGATGGGTGCAGCCCCAATGGCACATGTACTGTGGAGCCGCTTTATGAAAGTAAATCCGAGCAATCCAAAATGGATTGACCGTGACCGTTTTGTCCTCTCGGCAGGACATGGCTCTATGCTATTATACTCGATGTTGCATCTGATGAAATACGATGTTTCACTGGAAGACCTACATAACTTCCGTCAATGGGGCAGCAAAACGCCTGGTCACCCTGAGTTTGGGCACACGGCGGGTGTTGACGCGACAACGGGTCCTTTGGGACAAGGGATCGCGATGGCTGTCGGTATGGCGATGGCTGAAAAGCACATGGCAGCTGTTTACAACCGTGACAATTTTGACATCGTTGACCATTACACATACGTAATCTGCGGCGACGGTGACCTGATGGAGGGTGTATCCAGCGAGGCTTCTTCCCTGGCTGCTCACCTGAAACTGGGCAAAATGATCGTGCTCTACGATTCGAACGATATCTCTCTGGATGGCGAGCTTTCCCGTTCTTTCTCTGAAAACGTAGCGGGTCGCTACCAAGCGTATGGTTGGCAATATATTCGCGTAGAAGACGGCAATGATCTGGCTGCTATTGACGCGGCTATCGCAGAAGCGAAAAAAGATTTGGATCGTCCTACCTTGATCGAAGTAAAAACCGTCATTGGATACGGAAGCCCGAACAAAGGCGGCTCCAGTTCTTCCCACGGGGCTCCGCTTGGAAAAGATGAAGTGAAGCTGACAAAAGCAAACTACGAGTGGCACCATGAAAGTGAGTTCCACGTACCACAAGAAGTGGCGGATTTCTATGCAGGCTTGGCTGATGCGGGAGAAAAAGCAGAAGCGGCTTGGCGCGACCTGTTTGCTGCTTACGCAAAAGCGTATCCAGAGCTGGCGCTGCAATTTACGACTGCACAGGAAGGTCATCTACCAACTGGTTGGGACAACCATATGCCGACGTATGAAGTTGGAGCGAAGCTGGCGACACGCGTTGCTTCCGGTAATGCGATCAATGCATTGGCAAACAGCGTTCCGTTCTTCCTAGGTGGCTCTGCTGACTTGGCACATTCCAACAACACGGTGATTAAAGAAGCGGGCAACTTCTTGCCAGGCTCTTACGATGGCCGCAACATTTGGTTTGGTGTTCGCGAATTCGCGATGGGTGCAGCCCTCAATGGTATGGCTCTCCACGGTGGCGTTAAAGTATACGGCGGTACGTTCTTCGTATTCTCCGACTATGTGCGTCCGGCGATTCGCCTCTCTGCACTGATGAAGCAGCCAGTTGTCTACGTATTTACACATGACTCGATCGCTGTTGGTGAAGACGGACCGACACATGAGCCGATTGAACAGCTCGCTTCCTTGCGTGCAATGCCAGGCTTGACCATTCTTCGCCCGTCTGATGCAGTGGAGACGAACGAGGCTTGGAAATACGCTGTATCCCGTACAGATGAGCCAGTCGTCCTGGTACTGACTCGTCAAAACCTGCCAGTTCTGCCTGAAACCATTGAGAAAGCGGCAGAAGGCGTGAGCAAAGGTGCGTATGTTCTCGCAGACGCTCCAAGCGGCAATCCGCAGCTCATCCTGTTGGCAACTGGTTCTGAGGTATCACTCGTGATGCAAGCGCGTGAGCAATTGCTCGCGAAAGGTATTGAAACACGCGTTGTTTCCATGCCGAGCTGGAACCTGTTCGAGCGTCAGCCGAAAGAGTATCGCGACGCTGTGATTCCGCCAACTGTAAAAGCACGCGTGGCGGTAGAAATGGGCTCTCCAATGGGCTGGGAGCGTTATGCTGGCGATAACGGTACGGTCATCGCAATCGATCAGTTTGGCGCATCTGCACCAGGTGAGCGTATTATGAAGGAATACGGCTTCACGGTAGAAAATGTTGTAGCTGAAGCAGAAAAACTGCTGAAATAAATCGTAAACCTTTAGGAAAAAGCCTATCTTCTGTTTCAGGAGATAGGCTTTTCCAGTGACAAACGGAATTTTGTATGGAATGATAGTCTACGACCCAAAACAGAAACTTTTTTGAAATGGGACCGTCTATATAAGATGTGGGGGAGAGAGAGAAGACCAGGAGGTAAAAAATGGCAGCAAAGGCCAAGAAGACAGTCAAGAAGAAAAAGAACAACTTGCTGATGATTGCCGTATCGTTTGCAATTTTCCTTATCCTTAGTGTGATTGGGGGCTACTTTGCTCTGTTGTATGCGGGAGACCGGATGATTGAGCAAAACGTGCAAAAGCTACAGGACTTAAAAGCAGAACCAACTGTCATTTACGACAAAAACGGGAAAGAGATGACGAGCCTGATTCGTCAGAAGAACCGTGTATACAAACCGATTAACGAAATGCCAAAGACTCTGATCGATGCCTTCCTCGCCGTAGAGGATAAGCGCTTTTATGAACACAAAGGCGTGGATATGGTTCGGATCGGTGGCGCCATTGTTAATGACATTAAAAAAGGATCGTTAGCTGAAGGGGGAAGTACCATTACCCAACAGCTGGCAAGAAACGTCTTTCTCACCCTAGACCAAACATTCTGGCGCAAAACAAAAGAAATGAGTATCGCGATTGGCTTGGAGCGTAAGTATTCCAAGGATCAAATTTTAGAGATGTACTTGAACCGCGTTTATTTGGGCGAAGGGGAATTTGGGGTAGAGGACGCTGCCCAGTATTACTTCGGTAAGTCCGCGAGCGATGTTACCGTTGCAGAAGCAGCGATGCTGGCGGCCATTCCAAAAGCACCGACCACTTATTCACCTTTTAACAATCCGGAAAAAGCAAAACTGCGTCGAGACACCGTTATTCGTCTGATGTATGAGCAAGGAATCATTACCAATGAACAAAAAGACGCAGCTCAAGCAGAGGCGTTGCCGAAAGAACCGCATGAAGTGGCGGGTGCGAGCTTGAAAAAAGGCTATCGCGCGTTTTTTGACCACATGCTTCGAGAATCCGAAGCTGAGTTCGGCGTAACGGAAGAAGAACTGTACCGCGGAGGCTGGGACATTTACACGACCTTCGATCCGAAAGTACAGGATGCCATGGTAGAGGAATATGCGAATGCCAAAAACTTCCCGAAAGACGGTGCCAAGCGCGGTGTAGAATCATCGATGATTGTCATCGACGCGAAAACGGGCGGAATTGCCGGGATGATGGGCGGACGCAACTATGCGCCAAAAGGCTTTAACTATGCGACAGACATGAAGCGTCAACCGGGCTCCAGCTTTAAGCCGATTGCCGTGTTCGCTCCAGCAGTAAATAAAGATATCAACAAATGGAACGCGAATTCGCAACTGAGCAATAAAAGGCAGAGCTTCAATGGCTATGAGCCGCGCAACTACAATAACCGCTACAGTGAAACAATGAGCATGAGCCGGGCAATGATCGACTCTGCAAACATCCCGCCTGTATGGCTGCTAAATGAAATCGGTGTAAAGGAAAGCTTGGAGTACCTCAAGAAGGTCGGCATTGAGCTGACACCGAATGACCGGAACCTGGCGATTGCCCTCGGGGGATTGGATGCAGGTATATCTCCGATGCAAATGGCTCAGGCCTATACACCTTTTGTAAATGGAGGGGTAGTGTCCGAAGCGCACGCCATTTCCAAGGTCGAGAACAAGACTGAGGGTGTCGTCCGTGAATACCAGCCAAAACAATCGGAGGCACTGAAGCCGGAAGCAGCTTGGGAGATTCACACCATGCTGGAGAAAGCGGTACAGGAAGGGACAGGGAAGGCAGCACGTATCTCTGGCCGCCATGTTGCAGGGAAAACAGGAACGACACAATCGATTGCGGGAGATAGCAAAGCAAACAAGGATGCTTGGTTTGTAGGCTATACACCGGAATACGTCGGTGCAGTCTGGATGGGCTTTGATCCAGAGGATAAACAGCATTTGATGCACCAAGGTAGTAGCATGACGGCGCAAATGTTCTCCAAAGTGTTGGCAACAGCCTTAAAAGGGGTGCCGTCATCAGACTTCGTTCGACCAGAGGGCGTCGTACAACATAAACAAGAGGAAGTTGAACCGGAAATTCAATTGGCTGCTGACATGACATTGGATACCAGTACCAATAAATTGATGGTCGTGCTTAGCTGGATCGGTGGAGCTGACGGCAGTACGTACGATTTGTACCGCATTAGCGAAAACGGCGAAAAACAACTCATCTCTGCGGGTACGAAGGAAACCTCGTTCCTGGATGTGTTGGACAGTCCCAAACAATATCGTTATCAAGTCGTTCCGAGAAATGCGCAAGGTGAGGAAGGGACACCATCAAAAGAAGTCCCAATCGATTCCAAGAAGCTGGAGAATCTGATTAATCAAGATCCGGGTCATAACGAGGAAGGCACCAATCAGGGACAAAATCCGGATGGTACGGGAAATGGCAACGGTGAAATTCCACCTGACCAAGGTACCGGAGAGACTGGTGAGCATACAAATAATGAAGGCAGTAGCCAACCGCCAAATCAGGGAACAGGTGAGGTTCCACCGGACATCATGAATCCAGTTCCTGGTCAGACAAATGGTTCTTCCAATGAAATTCAATTACCGCCACCTCCACAAGAGGAGGGGCAGAACCAGTTCCCGGATGCTTCAAACGGCTAAAGATTAGCCCAGCAGGAACGATTCAAAACCGATTCGACTATTTGCACAACTTCTTTCGCGTGGTACAATACCATTAAATCGGGAGACAGGGGGGACAGTCCATGTCTGGCTACGCACAAAGGGATCTACCCACATTTTTCAAAGAACAGTTACGCCAAACCAAGTTGAATTTTGAGCGAGCACTTGACTGTAAACACACCGATTTCGATGATCTTTACCCATACATGAACGAACAGCCACAGTTCTTCTGGTACAAACGTTATGTGGCTTGGTCAGAACTGTTGACCGTCGTACGTCTAGCTGAACAATTGGGTATTGAGTGGACAGAGGATTTCAGTGAGCAGCAGGTAGAATTCATTCAAGGCAAGGTTCTGCAAGGAAAAGTGCTCGATTATTGGAACCCAGAAGAAGAACAAGAAGAGTCGATGAGGGAATTGGAAGAAGAAAAATAAATGTGACTGTAAAAACATGGCGCGTTCCCATTTGCGGGAACGCGCTTTTTTGCGTGCGCTAAGCTAGGCTCACTTAGGAAAGTAACAGTGTCTAATGCAACATACATGTTTATGTAGTTATGTAAAAAAATGTATACACATTCACTCTTCTCTTCTGTTATATGTATTGGCACCATAATTGCAATTTTAACAGCGTGTACGTTATTTCATTCCAAAAGGAGGTTTGCTCATTCATGAGGAAAAAGCGTCACACGGTACACACAAGCCGCATGATGGCTGGTGTCCTTCTCTCGACATCATTTCTATTGGGGACGGTTGGTACCCCTGCCCAAGCCTTGGCGGTCAAGGATTACACGAGTGCGATTGGAAGGGATGCGCATCAAAACGTTCCGCCCTCTGGGAAATATGCGGGGAGAAAGCTGGACCCAGTCACCTCGTTTCAGCATCAATCCAGTGACAAATCAGAAGAATATCCGCATCCAGTGGAGCCGACCTGGAGTGTGGAGGAGCAAGATTCTTCTAGCGAACAGCAGTGGAGCATAAAGGCAAATGCCGAAAAGTACGCGATGTCCGATTTGAACAAACTCAGTTATGACGAGTTAGTCAAAGTACTGGTGACGGTCAGCTGGGAGCAGATTCCTGAATTATTCGACTTTACCCCTGATTCGTATGCTTTTTACAACGATCGGCAGCGCGTTCAGGCCATCATTGACGCATTGCAAGTGAGAGGTACGCAATACTCCGGCAGCGATTCCAAAGGAATTGACACCTTGGTTGAAGTTCTTCGCTCTGGATATTACCTTGGCTACTACCATCAGGAATTATCCTATCTCAATCAGAGAAGCGAGCATCAAAAAGTGTTCCCTGCTCTTCAAGCCATTGCAGACAATCCGAATTTCAAATTAGGGACAGATGCTCAAAATGAGGTGGTAGGTGCATTTGGTGGACTCATCGGAAACACTTTTGTAAACGCTTCCCTCGTGGAGAAAGCTGCCCCGATCATCCGTCAATACGAGGAACAAATGGATACTTTCATTACGCAGCGGAGTGCTGGTGATGCTGTATTCCGTATCATGAGCCAGTTTAGCTATATTCTAATGTGGAAAGTGGATGAACCAACGAAGAAGCAGGAGTTTTACGGCAAAATCGATTCGTATCTGAACGAGTTGGGAAAACTCGCCTTGCATGGCGATACGGATGAGGCAAAAGAATGGGTCCTCGACAATGGATTTTATCATAGTGCGTATTTGGGAGAATACCATTCCAATCCGAATAAGGGGAATGAGGTCCTCACAGAAGCGTTAGAGCTTTATCCGTATGTGGGACTTCAGTATATGCAAGCAGCGAAGCTGATCCAGACGGTCTATGGAGGAAAAGACGCGCAGGGAAGAGACATCCAGTTCAACAAGATTCGTGAGGATGCCATGGAAAAGTATTTGCCCAAAGAATACACATTTGATGACGGAAGCATCGTCATGAAAACAGGCGGAGATGTCACGGAAGAAAAAGTGAAACGGTTGTATTGGGCGGCAAAAGAGGTCAAAGCGCAGTTTCATCGGATGGTAGGACGAGATGAACCGATGGAAGAAGGGAACCCCGACGATATTTTGACCATTGTCCTTTACAATAGTCCTTCAGAGTACAAGATGAACAACCCCCTGTATGGCTATGAAACGGACAACGGGGGCATGTATATCGAGGGAAAAGGAACTTTCTTCACCTACGAACGAACACCGCAGCAGAGCACGTACACACTGGAAGAATTGTTCCGCCATGAATTTACGCACTATTTGCAAGGGCGCTATGCCATACCTGGCTTGTGGAATGAGGGGCCGATTTACAGAGACGAGAGACTGTCGTGGTTTGAAGAAGGAGGAGCGGAACTCTTTGCAGGCTCCACGCGAACAACGGGTGTTCTGCCTCGAAAATCCATGGTCAACAATCTCATTCGCTTTGGGCAAAATAATTGGTATACGGCGTCTCAAACTTTGCACGCACGCTATGGCTCGTGGGACTTTTATACGTATTCATACGCCCTGCAGTATCACATGATGAAAGAGGACTGGAACAAGCTGGACGATATCATGGATTACATAGAGGCCAATAACGTGGATGGTTATGACCAGTTAATCCGTACGCTCAGCAATGATTCAGAGCTAAATCGGGATTACCATCGAACAATGGAATCATTGGTAGACAGCTATCCCGATCTGACTGTACCGCTGGTATCCGATGATTATCTGGTCGCGCCAGACCCCAAAGCAAATGCAGAAATCTTTGGGGAAATTGAAGAGGTTACTGGATTGCAAAATGTGTCTACAAACAAGTACGATTCAGCGTTCTTCCAAACCTTTACGTTAACAGGCACGTACACGGGTACGCAGGCACAAGGGGAGAAGCGAGACTGGGAAACGATGAGTCGCATGACAGACGAGTTTCTAACTACACTTACTTCCCAGCCATGGAACGGCTACAAAACCGTAACGGCCTACTTTACCAACTATAGAGTAAATGCATCCAATCAGTTTGAATATGATGTCACGTTCCATGGGGTTCTTCCAGAACAGGGAGATGGTGAGAACCAGCCGCCTGTTATTGTCATGAACGGACCATCAAAAGCGGCCGTAAACGAGGAGGTTGCATTCAGCAGTAACGGAAGCTCCGATCCGGATGGAAGCATCGTATCCTATTTGTGGGAATTTGGAGACGGCACAAGCAGCAGTGATGCCAATCCTACGCATGTCTACGAAAATCAGGGAGAATATACCGTGAAACTGCGAGTAACGGATGACAAAGGAGCGGTTACTGCGAAATCGATGACGATCACAATCGAGGAGCAGGGTGGAGAAATCGGGGAAAAGGAACAAGAGCCAAACAACAGCTTTTCAGAGGCAAATCCGTTGAAAAGCAATGTGGAGTTGAGTGGTCAAACAAGCAAACAAGATGACAAGGACATTTTTGCCTTGAAGGTATTGGGTAATGGAACGGTGAAAATCAACGTAACGAGCGAGCATGATACTGGTTTGAACTGGGTCGTTCACCACGAGGATGATCTGAATCATTATTTCGCTTACCCCAAAACTTCAGGAAAAACGCTTTCCGGTGAGTTTGAAGCAACTCCGGGTACCTACTATTTATCCGTGTACAACTTTAACGGTGAAACCATTCCATACAAAGTAACCGCGGAATTGCCGGAAGAAGAATCAGAACCAATCGAAACGGAGCCGAACAATTCATTCGATGACGCAAATGCACTACATTTGGGCGAAGAGATAAGTGGTCAAACTGATCGTACAGATGACAAGGATACGTACATCATTCAGGTTGAAGAGGAAGGGGTCGTTCAAGTTACGGTAAGTAGCGAGAAGGACGAAGGCTTGAACTGGGTGGTGTTCCATGAAGATGATCTCGAAACGTATTTCGCCTACCCCAAAAATGCAGGTAAGAAACTGACGGGAGAATTTGAGGCAAAACCAGGGAAATATTACTTGTTAGTCTATAACACTAACTACACAAAGATTCCGTACAAAGTTATCGTGAACGCAGGGTAATCCCCCATTCATAGGAAGAAAAGCCCTTTCTACCCCCTTTTTAAAAAGGGATAGAAGGGCTTTTTTTCGTTTGATAAGCGTCTGTTAAAAATCAGTGCGTAACGCTATGACGTTCCACACGTCTTTTCTTTACGAAGCCTAAGGAATCAATGGAGCCAATTGTAAATGACTTGTGGAGTCTCTTCCTCAGGACCAGCCGGGAGAACGAATGGTACAGGATTGTTCCAAGGCTGGGCAGGGGACGGTGCATTGGAGATCATGAATTCTGTCCCCAAGGAAACAAAGCTGTACAACTCCTCGACAGCGGCATTGTACAAGCGAACACATCCGAGCGAAACGGATGAGCCGATGCTCTCGGGATGGTTTGTCCCGTGGAGGGCGTACCCGTTCTCCTGAAAGACCATGCCCCTCGTTCCATAAATATTGTCATGTCCGCGCGGCTGATTGATTTTTTGTTGAATGGTATAGTAGCCTTCGGGTGTAGAACCGTTTTTGCCTATGGCAACGGGATAGCTGCGTACCAGATGGGAACCGCTGATGAGCTTCATCGTATGTGTCGAGGTAGACAAGTGAAGCTGTAACGGTTCGAAAGGCGCCACTGGCTCCGGATAGCCGGGAAGCGGCAGCACATTGCGCAAGCTGTCCCATGCGGACTCTGGCAAGAAGGCTTTGGGATGATACGGATAGCTTTTTAACAAAAGTCTCTTCGGCGGTACTGGAACTTGCGGCAAATAATTGCCTGGATATGCGCCAGCCAGATCAGACAGCTGGGCAGGCAATGTACCGGTTTGCTGATAGTAGCGATACAAGGCGTTTCGCAAAATCAGTACATGCTGGAGGGTTAGCTGCTCATCTATGAGTTCTGCCTTTACTGTGGCAAGTGTCGGTTCTCGTTCCAACTGCACAGGTTTATCCCACCATTTTTCACTGAGAACAGTTCGACTCGTCGGATTGTAACGCAAGATGCCTCGGACTTCACGTGGCTGATAAAACAGCAAGGGACGGAACAACGGCGAACCAGGTACTTCCGGGACAACCATCACCGAAAAAGGCTGCGTCAGAGCAGGGCGCCGAGACTCTACATACCGCCGGACCTGTTCAGATAGCTCACGGGCACTGAGTGTAGGAGGGACTGCAATGACCTCTACATGTGGCTGCGTTTGCCCAGATGTCGGTACGGGCTGTTTAGCAGCCTGCGGCGTTGTCTTGGAAGACGCATCTCGCAACGGTCCGGGAGAAAAAGCGAATTGAAAATAGAGAAACAAGAGTGAAGCCAAGAGTAAACGCGTTCGATTGCCCAAGGAATTTCGTTGTCGCTCCCGCAGCAGTCGTTGATAAGCGTCACGCGTCTCGTTGTAATACGAGCCTTGCTTGGATACCAGGCCACGCCTGTACGCTTCGAGAGCCTGTTCCCGGTTTCCTTGTGCTTCTCGTTCTTGGCCAAGGTGAAACCAGCCGATGGCTTCGTTTGGATACTGCGTCGTATACCACCGGTAAAAAGCGAGGTCGCTCTGATCCGGATATTTCATATGAAATGTACTTTTTTCCTGAAGAAAGGAAACCTTGTCCACGGATACTTCTCCCCCAAATAAATGAGCGTTCAAAAAGGCGCCCTTATAAGGATGTATCGGCGGGAGTCGGGAAAATAATGAGAGTGGAGGTCAAAAATGGTTTATTTACGAACGATCAAGCTGCTGCGGGAGAAATTTCCCAACATGAAAGAATATCCGTTTCACTTGCCGTCCTTGCGCAAGCTGGAAGAGATTGAGCTTGCTAGCAGCGTCACTTTTTTTGTAGGAGAGAATGGCTCGGGTAAATCGACCTTATTGGAATCAATTGCCTATCAATGCGGTTTTAACACAGCTGGAGGATCGCGTCACAACTATTATGAGGTGCATCGCTCGGAGGCGATTCTGGGTGACTACATACGTCTTTCCTGGCTGCCTAAAATAACGAATGGTTTTTTCCTGCGAGCGGAGAGCTTCTATCAGTTTGCCAGCCATATCGATGAGATGGGCCCGAAAAGCTTTCAACATTACGGCGGACGCTCGCTGCATGAGCAGTCGCACGGAGAATCTTTTTTCTCGTTGTTTGCCAATCGCTTCAACGGCAGGGGAATCTACCTGCTGGATGAGCCTGAGGCTGCTCTCTCACCGAAGCGTCAAATCGCTTTTTTGTACTTGATGCGCGATTTGGTGGAAGAAGGAGCACAATTTATCATTGCGTCGCACTCGCCGATTCTATTGGGCTATCCCGGAGCAACTATCCTCAATTTTGATGAATCGCCGGTACAAGAGGTGAATTATCGCGATACGGAGCACTATCAATTGACGCGCCGTTTCCTGGAGAAGCCCGATCTATTTTTAGATGAAAAATAATTTTCATTCTTCCTGTCACAAAAAACGGCTTGGCGGTTTCTATTAGATGAACGAAGCAGTAGGGGCATTCGTCAATAGCGCACGCGGGAAGGAGGAATCCAGTGGAGGTGCAAGCAAACCTGGTGATGAACCATGCTCGAGTAGAGGATCATACAGATTCCTTTCAAGAATTGTTTACGACGTATTATCCGTTTGTAGTCCGACAGATCATGCGAATTGTGAAAGATCAACAAACTGCAGAAGATATTGCGCAGGATGTATTTCTCTCCTTTTACCATACCGATCGCACAGGGATCGAACATATTCCGGCATGGCTGTCCAAGTCCGCGCTCTACGCAGCGTACAATTATCTTCGTTCAGAAAAACGCAGGTACGCAAGACAAGAGCGAAGTGCATCCGAGCAAGAACACGTCAGCCCTTCGTCAGAAGAGATGTGGCTTGCAAAAGAGTCCCAGAGTATCGTCCGCGATGTGCTAGAGGAGCTAGACGAGCGGGAACGAACCTTGCTGGTCATGAAATATTCCGGATTTCCTTATGCGGAGTTGGCGAAAGCGACTGGCACGCAGATCAGCTCGGTGGGAACACTCCTCGCGAGAGCGAAAAGTAAATTTCGTACCATATATGGCCGGATGAGGGGGGAAGAGGAATGAAATGTGCCGATACAGGCTTTATCCAGGCGTTCTTGGATGGGGAATGCAGCTCAAAAGAAAGTAAGCAATTCCTGCTTCATCTGGAGTACTGTGAAACCTGCCGCACACGTTTTGACGAACTGTCCGCGTTGGATAGCTGGACTGGTGAGAAGATGGAGCATGCTTTTTCCGAGAGAAACAATGTGAAGGTCAATACGGAAGCAGCGTGGCAGCGATTTTCGCAATCTATCGAAAAAACGACTGACACATATGTACGAGAGCGACAAATGACAACCAATCGAGCAACAATCAGAAGGAGCTGGAATCAGATGAATAAGCAAACAAAAAGATGGGTGACAGGTGCTTCGGCAGCAGCAGTATTGGCTGTGTCCCTGTCTTTCCCACAAGTACAAGCAGCAGCGAACGATTTTCTGTCCATTTTCCGTATGGATAAAGTAGAGTTCGTCAAAGTGACGCAAGAAGATATGCAAGAGCTGGAACAATGGATCGCTAACGGCAATGTGGGCGAGATGGAGCTGAACGGGATCGGGAAAATCTGGATTGATGAAAACGATCAAGAGAAGCTCGAACAAAGAAACCAGTATTATAACAGCAAAGAAGCTGCTGTAAAGGCTGGAGTGAAGCTGCCTGCGCTACCGAAAGATGTTACGGTGGATAGCGTAGATGTCAATTCTCCTTACACCATGCACATGGAAATCGATGCCGATCGTGCAAACAAGCTACTGGGGCAATTACAGGTAGAGGCGCGCTTTGATGAAAAGCTGAGTGGAAAACGCTTTTCCTTGAAAATCCCACAGATGCAGAACGTGAGGATGGCCGCAGGAAAAGAAAGCTATGGCTACTCTGTCATGGATGCTCCTGAGCTAAGCGCACCAGAGGGAGTCGATCTGGCACAGCTTCGCGAGACAATCTTGGCCCTGCCGTTCATTCCGGATCAAGTGAAAAAGCAGATGATTAGCATCGAAGACTGGCAGCATACCCTCCCTGTGCCATACATGGCAGACGGCGAGAGCAAGATGAAGGAAGTTAAAGTGAACGGTCAAAACGGAATGCTGATCACAGGTAAATACAATTCGCATCTGATGTGGCAGCAGGATGGACAAATTCACATGCTGGAAGGCAGCGAAAAGAACGCTGACGGGCTGTTGGATTTTGCAAATCAACTGAAATAAGTAAACAAATAGTAGGATATTGGCAGAGTTTTCCTGGAAAAGGAGGGCTCTGCTTTGTCCCGTTTTGCGATGGAGAAAGTGAGGTAAACGATGTCAGATTATGTGATAGAGACCTGGGAATTGACCAAGCAATATAACGGTAAAGCCGGCTGCAAAAATATTACGCTACAAGTACCACGCGGCTCCGTATTTGGTTTCCTCGGTCAAAATGGAGCGGGTAAAAGTACCTTTGTCAGGACGATGCTCGGGCTATTGCACCCAACGAATGGCAAAGCGGTCATGCTTGGGCAGCCGATTGGCAGTGTCGAATCGCGAAAAAAGGTAGGGTACTTGCCAGAGCTGTTTCGCTATCCTGATTGGTTGACGGGCCAGCAGCTCCTAGAGCATCATGCTGAGTTGTGCGGATTAACATATCGTGAGAGCAAATCCGTGATAAAAAATGTCGTTGAGCTGGTCGGAATGGCTGGACGAGAGCGTGAACGCATCCGGGGCTATTCCAAAGGCATGCAGCAGCGTATCGGGATTGCCTGCGCCCTCTTATCCGATCCAGAGCTGATCTTCCTCGATGAGCCGACCTCCGCACTGGACCCAATCGGGCGGAAAGAAGTGCGTGAGCTGATCGCGCGGCTGCGTGACCAAGGAAAGACGATTTTTCTCAACAGTCATCTACTGAGTGAAATGGAGAGCGTGTGCAACTACGTCGGGATCATTCACCGCAGTGAGTTGGTCGTACATGGCGACTGGCGCAAGCTGAGCAGCGTCCAACCACAAATTGAATTGACAGTGGACAAGGGTAGCGCAGGCTTTCAGAACGAGCTTCCTTCCTTTGTCACAGAGAGTCGTCTCGTAAGACAAGAGAAAGACCGTGATACATGGTTAATGACGATGGATCAGGACAATCGGGTACCCGCTCTGTTGCAACAATTGGTTGCATCCGGGGCTGGAGTACATGAAGTCGTGCGCAAGCAACAATCACTGGAAGACGTATTCCTGTATTGGGTGCAGAGAAAGGAGGGAGAACGACATGTGGCCGATCATCAAAATCACGTATAGAGAAATGATCTCCAAGCGTATTTTCACGATTACGCTGATCATGTCGCTGGCCTTCCTGCTGCTGTTTGGGCTTGCCACAGGCTATGCGGTCAAGGAAATGAAGGAATCGTTCGGGGGCGCAGGTACAGAAGCTTTGCTGCAAAAAAACTTCTTTTCCACGCAGCTCTTGGGGATGGGCTTGTACTTTGGTTCCGTCATTACGGCACTCTTGGCGATTTTGAGCAGTGTCGGGAGTATTGCATCTGAAATCGAGAGCCACCAAATCGACACGTGGCTGGCTCGCGCCCTTCCTCGCTACAAATATTTATTGGGGAAATTTTTCGGGTTGGCAAGTATGTTGGGGCTATACGCACTCCTGATGTTCCTCGGACTTTTGGCGATCAACCAATGGGTGGGCGGCGGTGCGTTGGCTGTTCAGGTAGGAGGAGACCAAATCCTGAAAGCAGCCGCTTTCTTCGTAAGTATGCCGATCATTCTTGTTTGTGTAGCCATGCTCTTGAGTAGTATGACTACAACAGTAACGGGCGGTATTATCCTAATCATTCTGTACGGGATCAGCTTTATTGGTGGCTTTATCGAGCAGCTTGGTGTTGCATTTAGCAACAGCTCACTCACGAACATCGGGATTATTTCCAGTCTGGTTTTTCCAACCGATTCGTTATTCAGGCAAACGACGCTCTCGCTATTTGATACAGCTGACGATCCGTTGTCCTTCGCTTCGCAAGGTATTTTCGGTACGACTTCACCTCCGAGTACTGCCATGCTCATCTACACCATTCTCTATGGCGTCGTAGCGTTAGGGCTGTCCATTCGGGTGTTTCAAAAGCGAGATGTATAAGAAAGACGAGAGAACGGCTAATTCGGCCGTTCTTTTTCTTTTCTCCCTTGCATGGCCGATCACCATATGCGCATTTCGTGATTTTTATGATGTTAATAGAGGAAATGCGGTTAAAACAGTTTATGCGCATATTCTATTCGGATTTTTACGAACATTGTTATAATGACAGCACAATATGAAAGCGCATTCGTCATGGTTGCTACAACATCATTGTAAGCGCATTCTTGCAAGGGGGAACTAGCGTATGTTGGCATTACTTGGATTTCTCATGGTAGCCGTTTTCATGTACCTGATTATGTCGAGACGGCTTTCGGCATTGGTTGCTTTGATTGTCGTTCCTGTTGTTTTTGCGTTGATTAGCGGATTTGGTACAGAAATTGGCGACATGATGCTTGCAGGCATCAAGAAAATTGCGCCGACGGGAATTATGCTGTTGTTCGCCATCTTGTACTTTGGAGTCATGATGGATGCAGGTCTGTTTGATCCATTAATCAAGAAAATCGTGAAAATGGTGAAGGGTGACCCACTGAAGGTGATTGTAGGTACAGCGATCCTCGCTACCTTGGTGGCGCTGGATGGTGATGGAACTACTACTTATATGATTACGGTTACAGCGATGCTGCCTTTGTACCGCAAGCTGGGAATTAGACCGATGATTCTGGCAGTCATGCCGATGCTCGCACTCGGTGTCATGAACATGACGCCTTGGGGTGGACCGACAGCACGTGTCATGAGTGTACTTCATATGGATGTTTCCGAGATTTTCGTCCCTGTTATTCCTGTAATGATTGGCGGAATTGCGTGGGTGATGATCGTAGCCTGTATTCTGGGCAAACAAGAGCGTAAGCGTCTGGGGATTATGGAGATACCAGATGAAGATTTGCAATCGCTTGCAGGACAAGAAGAAGTGGCGGCGACAGATGAGACTGCTGCACTGAAACGTCCGCGCCTGATCTGGTTCAATCTGTTGTTGACCGCAGCCCTGATGGTCGGTCTGATTACGAGCTTCTTGCCACTGCCGACGATGTTCATGCTCGCTTTTGCCATTGCCCTGTTTGTGAACTATCCGAAAATGCAAGATCAGAAAGAGCGAATTGCAGCCCATGCTGCTAACGCACTGGCTACCGTGTCCATGGTTTTCGCTGCGGGAATCTTTACAGGCATCCTGACTGAAACGAAAATGATCGATGCGATGGCGAGTACACTCGTTTCCTGGATTCCAGATTCACTTGGTTCCCATATGCCTCTACTCGTAGCGCTGACAAGCATGCCATTCACGTATTTCATGTCGAATGATGCGTATTACTTCGGGATCGTTCCAATCTTGGCAAATGCAGCAGCCGCTTACGGAATCGATCCGGCGGAAATTGGTCGCGCTTCCATCTTGGGTCAGCCGCTGCATGTACTCAGCCCGTTGTTTGCAGCACAGTACCTGTTGATCGGAATGGTTGGAGTCGATTATGCGGAAACCCAAAAGTTCGTCCTGAAATGGGCGTTTGGAACATCGATGGTGATGATTGCGCTTGCTCTTCTTACCGGAGTCATCTCATTCTGATCAACGAAAAGAAGGAAGAAAAAAAGAGGCCTGCTCATGGCCTCTTTTTTCGTCATCGGGCGAAATGAGATACAATGAGAAGAAGAGGAGGGAACGATGTGCGTTTTCACAGCAAGCTGATGTTGATTATTTGCTCGCTCCTTTTTGGTGTGATTGTCATACTCGGTACGATGTTTGAACAGATGCTGGCGGGCGTATTAGAGCATGAGATCGGGACGCGAGCACTGCACACCGCCAAGACCGTCGCGCAGATGTCCGAGATCAAACAGGCGTTTGACACAGAAGATCCCGCCAAGATTATCAATCCAATCGTGGAAAAAATACGCGTGGACACGAATGCGGCTTTTATCACCGTAGGAAATTTGCAAAGCATCCGCTACTCACATCCCGATCCAGAGCAGATTGGCAAAAAGATGGTGGGAGGCGACAATGAGGCAGTATTTGAGGGACAATCCATCATCTCTGAGACAGTCGGTTCGCTTGGTCCTGGGCTGAGAGGAAAAACACCGATCTATGATGAGGAAGGAAAAGTGATGGGGGTCGTTTCTGTCGGCTTCTTGTTTGAGGATATAAATGAAACAATCGAATCGTATCGCAATCGAATCGTTGTCATCGGCATCATCATCATGCTTCTGGGTGTGGTGGCTACGCTCATTCTTTCACAAAATGTAAAGAAAGCGATATTTGGTTTGGAGCCAGAACAAATCGGGCGATTGTATCAGGAAAATCAAGCGGTGCTGGAATCGATTCGCGAAGGTATTGTGGCAGTCAATAAGGATGGGGCGATCACGCTGGCGAATCAGACCGCTCTCCACATGCTCGGGCAAGCGAAGGATAAAGACAGGATCATGGACAAACAGGACGAGCTGGTTCGTTCGCTTGGTCTTCATGAGGTGATTGAGACAGGGAAAGCCGAATTTGACCGCGAAACGAATGTGGACGAGCATGTATTAGTCGTGAACCGGGTCCCGATTATGGATAAGGAGCGCCATGTAATGGGTGCTGTAGCGAGTTTTCGCAATCGGTCCGAGCTGTTCGAGGTCACACAGGAGCTGTCACGAGTGAAGGAGTATGCGGAAGTCCTTCGTTCCCAGACGCACGAGTATTCCAACAAACTGCATCTCATATCAGGACTCATCCAGCTTGAATCGTATCAGGAAGCCATTGAAACGATCTCTTCCGAGTTGAATGTGCATGTCCACAATACGAAGTTTATTATGCAAGAAGTTCCCGACCCGCTGATAGGTGGCTTGTTGCTTGGGAAGCTGAATCAAGCCAACGAACGCAAAGTGGAATTGAAAATAGATCCAGAAAGCAACTTCCGTGACATTCCTGCCTCGATTGATCGCTCACAGCTGATTGTCATTCTCGGCAATTTGATAGATAATGCGATGGACGCTGTAAAAGCTCGAGATGCATTTGCTCCAGAAATCACGATCTTTTTGCTTAACATGGAAGAGGTCTTGCTTATAGAGGTAGAGGACCGGGGGCCAGGCATCTCCGAAGAAAATGCCGAACGAATCTTTGAGCTGGGCTTCTCTACCAAACAACATCCGAATCATGGCTACGGTCTGCACTTGGTCAAACAAGCTGTTTTACATGTACACGGCAATATTACGCATACGGGTAATCCGGTAGGCGGAACGATTTTTACTGTGACGATACCAAAGGATGCACGCACGGCAGAACGGAAGGAGGCCGTACTAGATGATACGGGTACTCATTATTGAAGACGACCTGAGAATCGCAGAGGTAAACCGACGCTTCGTGGAAAAAGTAGAGGGGTACGAGGTGATTGGCATTGCCACGAATGGGCAAGAGGCCAAGGACCAAATGGAAATTTTACATCCCGACCTCGTTTTACTCGACATTTATTTTCCGGATATGGACGGCCTCGATTTTTTGTCGATCATAAAGGAGCAGTTCCCTACAACGGATGTCATCATGCTGACAGCCGCCAAAGAAGTAGATGCGGTTGTAGAGGCGATCCGCTATGGCGTATTCGATTTTATTACCAAGCCACTTATCTTTGCACGCTTGCAACAAACGTTGCGGAATTATCAGGAGTTCAGGCAAAAGGTGAGTGATTGGAAAAAAGACACCGATCAAATCAGCCAAGCCCAAATCGATGAGCTTATTTCCCGGACTGGGCAAAAGAAGACAACCGAGACAAGGGCAGTCAAAGGAATTGATCAAATCACGCTGGACAAAATTTCAGGCTTTCTCATGCAGACCCAGGAGGCCACGACAGATTTGGTCAGTAAAGAAACAGGCATTAGCCGTTCAACAGCAAGGCGATACCTCGAATATCTGGTAGCCAAAGGAGACGCCATCGCAGACCTTTCGTACGGAGTCGTCGGACGTCCAGAGCGCGTATACAAGAGCGTCGGGCGGCAAAAAGAATAATAAACCCTCCGCGCAGTCAAGTAGTTTCAAAGCTTACTTGAGAGCGTAGAGGGTCTTTTTTTATGCATATTAAGATTTCTGTTAAGCATTAAAATGTTCCGACGAACCAACAAAAGCTGGTGAGAAGAAAAAGCGCAGGGCTCGCAGACCTTGACAACGCCTACCCAGTCGGAACTTCCAAAAGGGGACCACGCTTGTCGAACACTTCTTCCTTGAGAAACTTCCGCCCGTAGGGTGGCTTTGGCTCGACGGTCCCCTTTTGGAAGTGGAGACGGACATTCAATCCCCCTTGCGGGCGTGTCAGAGTCGAAGAGATCTGTGCTTTTTCTTCTCCTCCTCTATGTTGACTCAAACCCGGTTCTACTTAATCACACAGCTCGCTTCCACCCGATAAATACGCTGCCCACGAGAAGAAAAGCGCTCCTCGTACTCCGTCATCACATTATCCGCCGCCAGCTTGGACTGGTGAAGGTCAAAAGTGATATTGCGCATCTGGAAGCGTTCCCCAGCGAATTGGTTGAGTGAAAACTCAAAAAGGTTCTCGTTGTCTGTCTTCATATGAATCTCACCGTCTGCCACAAGCACCTGACGATAGGTGTTCAAGAAGCTTTTGTAAGTAAGACGGCGTTTCGCATGACGAGTTTTTGGCCACGGATCACTAAAGTTCAAATAGATGCGAGAAATTTCGTGATCGGCAAACAAGTCGGTCAACTTGGAAGCGTCGTATTGGACAAAGGCCAGATTCGGAACAGCTTTGTACTCTGTACGCTGAACAGCGCGCAGAACAACCTCCGCTTTCAGTTCAACCGCAATGAAATTGATGTCAGGGTGACGCTCGGCCAATGTATTAATGAAACGTCCTTTTCCACAGCCGATCTCCACATGAATCGGATTGTTATTCCCGAAGCGTTCCTTCCAGTTTCCTTTATAGGAAAGGGGATTGTCTACGAACGTCGGATATTCTCTCAGGGCCGCTTCGGCACCTGGAATGTTACGCAGTCGCATATGTGCCTCCTTCAAAACGAACTCCTATCTACTTTACGATGACTCCCTGCTAGTTGCAAGTAGAGAGAGAAGAAAGGGAAGCGAGATTCCAGAGGCAGATTACGTGAAAAAGGAGGGAAAAGGGGTTTTTTGTAAATGGAACTAGGACGAAAGTCGCATGGAGTGTGGATTTGGACAAATGGCAGCTGGATAAAATTTGCCAATTTGGGAGGGACATTATGGCAGGAAAATAGACTGAAAATTTGAGGAATGCCCGTCAAATCAAGCGCGAAGGCGTCAAGCGGTAATCGTATCCAGTTGGAAAAATAGTTTTTGGTAAGTTTTTGGTAATTTCATAGAGTGTGAGCTTTGGTAAAGTAGAGAACAAGTGAGAGGTCAGCCAAACTTTGCATAAAATGGTCCCTAGTTGAGCAGGGATCTTTTTCAAAAGAAAAGGGAGGATGAACAGCATGAAATTACATAAAACCCTCATAGGAATCGTAATGGGAGCAGTATTGGGAATCACATCGATGGTCGCTCCACTGCCAGGCAAGCAAAATGTAGCCGAGGCAGCGTGGACGCAATCCAAGGCGGACAAGGTCATTGCCACGGGAAGAAAGTATATGGGTACACCTTATAAATTCGGTGCGAGCAGCAATACCACAGCCGTTTTTGATTGCTCTTCCTTTACAAAGCGCGTATTTAAAGTCGCAGTCGGCAAGAGCTTGCCACGCACTTCTCGCGATCAAGCCAAGGTAGGAACAAGTGTGTCCAAGTCGAACCTGAAAAAAGGAGACCTGGTGTTCTTCAAGGCGAGTAAAACGACGACGTCCAAACGGATCACACACGTGGCGATCTATGCAGGTAACAACAAACTCCTTCATACATATGGAAAACCAGGAGTGACGTATTCGACCTTTAAGGGAACGTCCTGGGAGAAGCGCTTTGTTTCGGCGCGGCGAGTCTTGTAATCTACTCGTCTGGCTCTCTACTTACTAATACGTCTGGCAGCGCAATTTGTTGCGAGAATCGAGGAATGCAAATCTTGTAAAAAAAGCCCTTGTCTTGTGGAGTCTCCCACAAAGACAAGGGCTTTGGTCTGTATGCTAGCAGTGTGCTAGATTTTCAAAATACCACCCATGCTCGCATTCGTTACCAGCTTGGAGTAACGAGCCAAATAGCCTGTTTTTACCTTCGGCTCGAATTCTTTCCAGCCTTCTTTGCGGCGAGCCAGCTCGGCTTCATCCACGAGCAGTTGCATCGTGCGCTCCTCGAGATCAATCGAGATGATATCTCCGTCCTGTACGAAGGCAATTGGACCGCCTTCTGCGGCTTCAGGAGACACGTGACCAATACTGATCCCGCGAGAAGCTCCGGAGAAGCGTCCGTCTGTAACGAGCGCGACTTCTTTACCGAGACCCATACCCACGATTTGCGAGGTAGGAGCCAGCATTTCCGGCATACCTGGGCCGCCCTTAGGACCTTCATAGCGGATGACGACAACATGACCGGATTTGATTTTGCCAGCAGCGATTCCTGCCAGAGCCTCCTCTTGGGAGTCAAAGCAGATAGCTGGACCTTCGTGCTTTTTAATAGAAGGATCGACACCACCTGTTTTGATGATCGAGCCTTGCTCTGCCAGGTTGCCGAACAGAACAGCGAGACCGCCGGAAGCGCTGTACGGATTGTCTAGGCGACGAATGACTTGATCGTTTTTGATTTCGGCGTCAGCGATGTTTTCGCCAAGGGTTTTGCCCGTGACGGTGATACGGTCTGGATGGATCGCGCCTGCTTTTTTCGCGATTTCTTTCAGAACCGCTGATACGCCGCCTGCCTCGTGGCAATCCTCGATATGATAGTCGGAGGAAGGAGCCAGCTTGCAAATATGTGGAATGCGCTTCGCTACTTCGTTGATGCGCTCGATTGGGTATTCGATGCCTGCTTCTTGTGCGATAGCCAGAGTATGGAGAACCGTATTGGTTGAACCACCCATCGCCATGTCGAGTGCGAATGCATCGTCGATTGCCTCAAGTGTCACGATGTCGCGTGGCTTAATGTCGCGTTCAATCAGATTTTTCAGTTTTTCAGCAGATGCTTGTACCAGCTCGCGACGTTCAGGCGAGACAGCGAGTACGGTACCGTTGCCAGGGAGAGCCAAACCAATGGCTTCGAGCAAACAGTTCATCGAGTTTGCTGTAAACATACCGGAACAGGAACCGCAAGTCGGGCATCCATATTGCTCCAGTTCTTCGAGTTGCTGGTCGTTGATCAAGCCTGCTTGGTGAGCTCCGACACCCTCGAATACGGAGGAAAGCGAGATGGAGCGGCCATCACTCGTTTTTCCGGCTTTCATAGGACCACCGGTTACAAAGACGGTTGGAATGTTGACACGAAGCGCACCCATGATCATCCCAGGAGTGATCTTGTCACAATTTGGAATACAGATCATGCCATCAAACCAGTGAGCAGCGACAACGGTTTCCAAGCTGTCTGCAATAATCTCACGGCTAGGGAGGGAATAGCGCATCCCGATATGTCCCATAGCGATTCCGTCGTCAACACCAATCGTATTGAATTCAAATGGTACCATGCCAGCAGCACGAACGGCTTCCTTGACCAGTTTTCCAAACTCCTGCAAGTGCACGTGACCCGGAATAATGTCGATGTACGAGTTGCAAATGGCGATAAACGGTTTATCGAAATCCTCATCCTTTACACCTGCTGCACGAAGCAAGCTGCGGTGTGGTGCGCGGTCGAATCCTTTTTTGATCATATCACTTCGTTGTCTGGCCAATTTGAAAAACTCCCTTCCAATACGGATCATGCCTGTCTTATGTTTTGAACTATCTTATCAATTTTTAATTACAGAAACAACCGTAAAAGTCTGAACATTTGCTCAGTCTCGAATGACATAAGTTTAGGAATCATAGCGAAATCAGCTTGTTTGGGATAAAATAGAAGAATCGATTCTATTTCGGTTGGAGTGAACGAAATGTTAGATGAGCTAAAAAACATCTGGTCGGACGGGAGTGAAGAGGAGCGCCGCATTCTCGAGCTGGCTGTTGCTGCCATTCATCAAAAGCGGGAACGGAATAGTGCGTTTATCTCCGGGTTTCTTGGATTAAAGGGAGAGTTCATAGACGAAGAAAGACAGTCATATCGCTTCGAATTGCCTCTGACCCCTTTTATGCACAATTCAGGGGGAGTTGTTCATGGAGGAATTCTTGCGACCTTGATCGATTCAGCGATGGGCTCCTTGATCAATCGATCCTTGCCACCCAATCAGTATGCAGTGACGACAGAGCTGAAGCTCAATTATTTGCTTCCGGGAACAGGAGAGCGGCTGCGCGCTGAAGCGAGCTTTTTGCATCGCGGACACACGCTGGTCGTCATGGAGGGTAGTGTTTACGATGATCGGGATAGGCGGATCGCCCACGGTACAGGAACGTTCATTGTGCTCTCCAGAAATGGTCGGAAATAAAAAAGCCTCGCTCCACATCAAAAAGGTGAGAACGAGGGGTGACGGTGTTATTTGATGACAACGAGACCGCTGTATTCCGAGATATAGGTGAGCATTTTGGTGGAAAGCGGTACGATAAACTCCATGTTTTCTTTTTCGACGATACCAGAACGTGAAACAATCCGCGCCCACTTGGCGGTCAGCTTGTAGTAATCGGAACCAAACGAGGCGTGTACCGTCTGACTCTGATGCCGAAACGTGACAGGGCTTGTGTCCAGCTTCATCGGGATCATACTGATGATATCCTGTAAAAACAAATGGTAGGTCATATGGGGCTTGAAAAAAACGAGCTCCTTTGTGGTGACGGAGAAGCCGTAGCTATTGTTCATTTGGGTGAATTTGAGTTCACCTTCCATATTTTTCAGCCGAATGAAGTCGGTGTTCATATTTATCCCCCTCCTTCGGGTATCTCTCTATGATAGTAATCTTTCCTATGCAAGTGCAAGTGGAAGGTTGTTCAAAAAAGTGTTCCAAACGTTATAAAGGAGCGAAATATCATGATCGAAATTGCAAAAGAAGCAGCAAGTGTCGCGGGTGCCTTTTTGAAGGAACGTTTTCTTGAACAGCTCGTGCCCGATGAGGAATTGCATAACGACGTGAAGCTGCCAGAGGATAAAGGCAGTGAACAGCGCATCATTGAGGTCCTGCATCGCCACTTCCCGACACATACCATTTTTTCGGAAGAGGTCGGAATGGTTTCCCGCGAGGAAGAGTATCTGTGGATTATCGATCCGTTAGATGGAACGAATAACTACTTTATCGGCTATCCGTATTTCTCAATCTCGATTGCGTTGCAGCACAAGGGCGAGCTGGTGCTGGGCGTCGTCTACAATCCGGTAGCAGGTCAAATGTTTTGGGCGGAAAAAGGAAAAGGAGCCTATTTGAACGGAAAACGATTGAACGTCAATAACCGACAAGACCTCACACGTGCAGTCGGAACGTACATCCGTGGACGCAACACAGTAACGAAGGAGGAAGAGATGGCTTTTACGGAACCGTTTGTATTCCAGACAAAGCGTCTCATGCGAAATATTGCGCCTGCACTGGACTGGTGCCTGCTGGCAAACGGATGGCTCGATTATATCGTGATGCAACGCTCCAATATTATGGATGTAGCCGCCGGAATTGTGATCGCCCAGGAGGCGGGTGCAACGATTACGGACTGGTCTGGAAAACCGTATCAGCATGAGCCGTTCCAACAAGATCACACCCCTTCCTTAATGGCGAGCAACGGACATTTGCATGAAACCATTCGCGGTATGATTCGACAGTAACGGGTACAAAAGAAGCAGGACTTATGTAGCGGTTTATGGCTCTGCTGGATTTCTTTTCATTTATTGGCAACCAAATGTTTCGGCGCACGTATAAAATTGTGCGAAAGATTTGCTATTCTGTGATAGGTAAAGAGGTGAGAAAAATGGCACGAATGGAATATCGGCTGCTGGATGAGGCGAGGGGATACCCAGTTCAGTTTTACTACGACCACGTGAACAAAGATGAGGTCTCCTTGCGTTTTGCTTGCGATTATTTGGTGAAGGGGCATGTCGTTTATGAAAAAACGTCCTGTGCAATCGAAAACGGTACGTATGTCATTTACGTCAAGCGCTCAACAGAAGAACAAGCTGTCGATTACGCGGAGGCTGTGTCTGCACGCTGGGGCAGCATCCAGATCGAAATGCGTGAATTTCAAGAAAATGCAAGCGTTTATCCGCTCGTCCACACGTTTTATTTCAAGGACGATGACGATGCTCTCTTGCATTTGCAAAGCGACTACTTGTACGTGAATGGACGCGAATGGGAGAAGACATCGGCCGAGGTGGATGAAGATCGGCAGGTTTATGTTTACTACGCGAAGCCAGTGTAGGAGGAAGAAAAATGGCACAAACGAAATCAAAGAAAGTAGTCGGTCTGTTCGTCGTAGCTGCACTTGCGATCAGCGGTTGTTCTTCCGGGGACGACTATGATGATTGCTACGATAATGACAATGACGGCTATTGTGACGATAGCAGCAGCAGTGGGGGTTCGAGCTCTACCTACAGGTCTTACAAGAGCAAATCCGGAGTATCGAGTGGGATAAGCACGAGCAGCTCCAAGGGCGGTATCGGCAGCTCGGGCTATTCCAGCTCCGGGTGAGGTGAGGAAAGTGGCGGACCATAACCGACGAGAACGAGAGGCGCTGTACGGCCCGATGCGGGAAGAGGGCGTATTTACCTGGGATTGGATGTATGGCGAGGAATATGCGCTCCATGATATTCACCTGATCTCCCCCACCTTTCGAGAGGAAATCGCGATGGCAACCGAGCGACTGGGGCAAATCTTTACCAAGGTCGTTCCGGTATTGCAGCGTGCAGAGGACTCCCTGTTGTTGGAACTAGGAGTGCCAAAGCAGGCATTGCAGGCAGTCAGGATCGTCGTTTCCCAAACGGTGCCGACTGTGATTGGACGCTTTGATTTTGCCCAGACGACAGAAGGTTTGAAGATGCTTGAGTGCAACAGCGACACCCCTACAGGAATCGTCGAGGCTTTTTATGTGAACGGTCGTGCCTGTCGCCATTTCCTGCGTGAGGACCCGAATGAAGGGATGGAGCGGCAGTTGCGTTCGGCTTTCAGCAAGGTGGTCGACGCGTATCGGGCGAAAGGCTATGATACGGATTCTATCTGGTTTAGCTCGCTCGACTGGCATGAGGAAGACAAGGGAACGACATTGTACTTACTGAACCAATCGGGTCTTTCTGCCCGGTTTGCCGCATTGGAACATTTGCGTGTTTGGCAAGATCGGCTCTATGTAAAGGAGAATGAGGAGCTACTGCCAGTCGATGTGCTGTACCGTCTGCATGCTTTGGAAAAGCTGGCGGTAGAACAAGATGAAGACGGCTACCCGACTGGTGAGCATGTGCTTTCGCTGATTGCCCGCAAAAAGCTCGCCATTATTAATCCTCCTTCTGCGTTTCTCATTCAGACGAAGGCTTTGCAGGCGCTCATCTGGAACTTGCATGAGGCGAATGAGTTTTTCACCGAAGAGGAGCACGCGATCATCGAAGCTTACATGCTGCCTACTTATTTTGAAAATCGGTTTGCAGGCAAAGAGGACTACGTCACGAAGCCGATTTTTGGGCGAGAAGGTGGCGGTGTCATGCTGTTTGCATCAGATGGTACGCTGCAAGAGAAAGATCAGGAAGAGTTTTACTGGGAGCAGCCGATGATTTATCAGAAACGGGTGGAGCTTCCGGAGATTACGGTTCAGACGATGAAGGGGGCTTATGCTGGACGACTGCTCTGGGGGTCCTTTTGGATCGGCACAGAGGCATCGGCAATTGTAGCTCGTGTCGGTGGACCGATTACAAACAACCTATCATATTATTTGCCGGTCGGCATAGACAAGTAGCGAAAGGAGAGGACAACTTACATGTTGGGACAATTGGATTACGTAGTAAACTTTTTGGCATATTTGGCAGTGACCATTCCGATATTGGCTGTAGGGATTTTTGTGTTTACAATTACGACTCCTTACAAGGAGTTTGATCTGATCAAGCAGGGAGCACAGACTGACGATCCGAAGAAAATGGCAGCGGCAAAAGCAGCCTCGCACGATTTGGGAGGAAAAATCATCGGTTTGGCAATCGTCCTCGCTTCGGCTGTTTACCACTCCGTTAACTTGTGGGATTTGGTCATCTGGGGTATTGTAGGAATGGTATTTCAAGTCATCATTTTTTATTTGTTCGAATGGATCACACCATTTAAAGTCGTGTCTGAAATTCCGAACGGGAACGTATCCGTCGGTATTTTCGCATCGCGGTTGAGTATTGCAGCGGGCTTGTTGATGGCTGCGCTGATCAGCTACTAAGCATGGAAAGAGGCGTTCACCTTCGAAGTCTGGTGCTCATGTAGGTTCTCTGCATTTGGCTCCTCCCGCTTCAGGTTCTCGCCTCTTTTTCGATGCGGAACCGCTCATATTTTGAACAGGTACTTACGGGCACAGGGAGGAGTCTTTTTGTTCTGGCGCGTCATGTATGAGATTTTTATCATTATGCTTGTGATTACGTATGCGATTCTGTTGTTCGCAGACTTCTCCAATCATCCGCTGTTGACGGATGAACTGATGGACAAGGTAGACAATGGGCTGATCATTTTGCTGATTGTCGAGTATTTGGTCCGGCTGTGGAGGGCGAAGGACAAACGAAAATTCGTTTATGCCAACTGGTTCGATCTGATCGCAATGATTCCATTGGACTCTTATTTGTATTTAGCCAGAATCATGCGCGTGCTTCGTCTGGTGCGCATCGTGCGTGCTTCGCCGTTTTTGCTGGGAATCATTCGATCTGGCCCGATGCGTCAAGTATTTGGTGTCGTCACGATCATCATGCTGTGGAGCTCGACTGCGATTTATTTGCTCGAATACGGTGTAAACGAGAATATCAAAAGCTTCCCGGATGCGTTGTGGTGGTCGATTGTGACAACTACGACAGTCGGCTACGGTGATATTTCGCCTGTGACGGCAGGTGGAAGGATCATGGCGACGATTTTGATGATAACGGGGATCGGAATGCTGGGAGCATTGACGGCAAATTTTGCTACGCATTGGACAGAGACACATGAAAGCAAAAGTCTGGATGAGAAAGATCGCTTGACGGAAGAGATCAAAAAGCAGGCGATCACAAATATTCAACAGATCGAAAACTTGACCGAGCACGAGTATGAAACGCTCAAAGAAAGCATGGATTTGCTGTATCGCCGAACGAGGAAAAAGAGTGAGGAATAAGGGGAGAGCTGTCAGGCATTAGGCCTGGCAGCTTTTTTCGTGCGAGTGCCTCGAACGCAGGATGTACACTTACTGTTTTGCTTGAGCGTAATGCTGGATAACGAATTCGCGAAAAGCCTGTGCAGCAAGTGACAAGTAGTGTTTTTCATGCCACACCAAATGAGGAGTCCATTGGCAAACAGGCTCCTCTATATGAAGGAGCGTAAGCGGTGGCAATTCCCTTTTGGCATCGATGGGGATAAAAGCAACGCCAAGACCAGCTCGTACCAAGCCGCTGATGGCGGCAGGCTCGTCCCCTTCACATACAATATTGGGGATAAAACCAGCCTCCCGACAGAAAGCATCGGTGATTTCACGGAAGCTGTATCCCGGTTTTAAACTGATGAACGGATCATTTGCTACTTCACTGAGATGGATACGCTGGCGGCCCGCTAGACGATGTGTACTTGGCACAGCCAGTACGATCTCTTCCGTCAATAAGGGTAGATTACAGATTCCTGGTCGATCAATCGAGGAAGAAGTGAGGCAAAAGTCGATTTCCCCCTTTTCGAGCAATTGGACCTTCAATTCTTCTGTCGTCGCTTGGGTGATGCGAAAGCTAATGCGAGGATATAAGGATAGAAAAGGTGCTAGCAATTCAGATACCCGATTCAAGGTTGTCGTGGCTAACAAAACACTTCCGCGTTCCAATCCAGCCAGGTCTGAAATTTCGCGTTTCCCATCTTCTAATGCTCCAAGAGCGATATCCACCTTTTTGAGAAAAGCTTGTCCAAAAACATTCAGGCGGATTTGTCGCCCAATCCGATCAAATAAGGGGACTCCTAATTCTTCCTCCAAGCGAGCTATGGTAACACTTAAAGCTGGTTGGGCTATACGGAGTTCCTGTGCCGCTTTTGTCATATGTTCCGTACGGGCGACTGTCTGAAAATACTTGAGTTGAAGTAATTCCATAGTACATTTCCACCTTATATTGATATATTCAGTGTTATTAATGTGATAATGAATTATATATTTTTATTTATGGATGATCAACTTTATAATAAAAACGTAAACAGAAACATTGTAAATGATTAAGTATAAAAAGAGGTGAATCATATCATGGATACACAAAAATATTTAGAATATATAAAGGCTGAAAGAAGAAGTGAGCTAAGTCTCGGTTATTTGTCCCATCTCCAAAAACAGCATGTCCTCCAAGTTCACTTTGAGAATCTTGATATTCTCGCAAAAAAACCTCTGTCTTTGCGTGAAGAAGACCTATATCAAAAAATTGTCCATGCTAAAAAGGGTGGCGTGTGCTACGAGTTAAACGGAATATTTTACTTTCTGCTAAAAGAACTGGGATTTGCGCCTTATCTGATGGCAGGGACTGTCTATGTAGGAAATGGAGTCTGGGCTCTTGAGAACGCTCATTTATTCAACATCGTACCGCTAGATAACGAGGAATACTTGGTGGATGTAGGCATGGGCGGTAATTCGCCACGGCTTCCTGTTCCAATGAGTGGCGGTGAAGTTGTTGATAGTGATGGAATTTACCGCGTATACCAGGATGAGACCAATTCGCTCTACTATTTGCAAAAGAAGACGGACGAGGAGTGGGAAAATCAATATCGATTTGAGACACCTTCCCATCAATGGAATTTAGAAAACATCCATCCAATCTGTGTGCTAACGGAAACATCTCCTGAATCGATGTTCAACAAGATGTATTTCCTTTCAAGAGTGACGGAAAATGGGCGTATCACCTTGTTGGGAAATACGTTGATTATCGTCGATGGCAAAGAAAAAACAAAAGAAAAACTGGAAGGACACGAGATTGAGGAAGCGGCTCGTCGCTATTTCCAGATCAATATTTGATAAAAACTTTAAGGAGGACTATTTTATGGCCTTAGATCCACAAGTACAATCATTTATGGCACAAGGGGGGGATCTTAATTCCCTCACAGGGAAGGAGCACGGGGAAGCCAAAGCTGTATCGAAAGTAGAGGATTTTCTAGTCCCTGTAAAGAACGGTGAAATTAAAGTTCGCATGTATACTCCAAATGAAAAGGATTCATTACCTGTTTTTGTTTATTTGCATGGTGGTGGATGGGTGGCAGGAGATATTCAATCTGTGGATATCTTGTGTCAAAACATCGCACATGATGCTGAGTGTATCGTTGTTTCGGTAGAGTATCGCCTAGCTCCTGCATATAGATTCCCGATTCCACTAGAGGATTGCTATGCAGCCACCAAATGGGTAGCTGAAAATAGTTCCATGCTGCGCGCAGATAAAACAAGAATTGCAATTGGTGGGGACAGTGCTGGTGGAAATATTGCTGCTTCAGTTGCCGTCATGGCACAAAAGTTCAACAATCTCTCGTTAGCGGCTCAAGTATTAATCTATCCGGTGGTCGATCTTACTTTGACCTTCAACGCACAATCATACCGCGACAATGCCGAAGGTTATTTGCTTACGACTGAGGGCGTTTTCTGGGCAGCTTCAACCTATTTACGTGACGAAATCGACAGATACAATGTAATTGCTTCACCTTCATTGAACGATGACGTAAAGGATTTACCACCGACGCTTATGATTACAGCAGAATACGATCCTTTACGAGACGATGGTGCGGCATATGCTGAGCGTCTAAAGGAAGCAGGGGTTCCCGTAGAATACAAGTGTTATGAAGGAATGGTCCATGGCTTCTTCTGGATGGCAGGGATTTTGGATAAAGGGCTTCAAGCACGTAATCAAGTTTCGAATTATTTAAAGGATGTATTTGCAAAAAAATAGAAAACTCCACTTTGCAAGAAGCCGCCAGGGTTAGGGCGGCTTCTACTATGTTCAAGCGAAATATCATTTTGTTATTGACGAGGCAATCCAACCCAATTATAATTCCGAGTAAACATATATGAATTACAAAATAAGTTTGGATAAGGGGATTATCCGATGGCGAAAACAGCGGTTTTGGTAATTGCTCACGGTTCACCGGATCCTGACTGGTTGGCGTTGGTGGAATCAGCCGTTTGGCAGTGCCGCACTGATTTGCCAATTCGGGTAGCTTACTTGGGAGGAGTGGAAGGACGAAGCATCAGCGAGGAAGTGAATCGTCTGGAAGCATCAGGAGCGACAACGATTGTCGTCGTTCCGCTATTCGCTACGGCTGGAAGCAATCACGTAGGGGAAATCCGTGCGATGCTTGGACTAGACCCATGGCCGACAGGAGAGACAGACCTGATTCGCGTTCCCGTTCAGGCAAGAATTCTTTGGTGTCCACCATTGGAGGATCACGGAAACGTCGAGCAGATTGTGGCAGAGCGAATCGCAAGTCTATCACGCTTGCCTAATCAGGAGGCTTTGTTGCTCGTCGGGCACGGCAGTGACTTGCCGGGATGTCATGAGCGCTGGGAAAAGCTGCTCTTGCGTCTGACATTCCGCTTGCAAAACCGCTATGCATTTGCCGCTGCCGGATATGCTACACTGAGGCCTGATACACTGTACGATCAAGCCTGTTTACTTGCAGAAAAAGGGGAGGTTCTCGTGCTTCCTCTGTTTGTCAGCCAAGGTTACTTCACGCGACAAGCAATCCCGAAAAGGCTTGTGGGCTTGGCTTATCGTTATGAGGGCAGTGCGTACTTGCCCCATCCACTGATTGCGGACTGGATGAGCCAATCAATTCGAATGGCATTGGTAACTGACATCTTCACACAAAGGAGCATGTACGAGCATGGCCGAGAGAAAGCAGTGGAAATGGGCTGCTGATCCATCCCTCAACAAAATGGAGTTTACGAAGCTGGAAAAAGACGGACTGGATGTTATCGAGACGATCGTAAACACCTATTCCAAAGAAGGATTTGCATCGATTGAATCTTCTGACATGGATCGATTTAAATGGGCAGGCGTCTATCAGCAGCGGCCAAAGGACGGACACTTCATGATGCGCGTACGCATACCTGGAGGCATTTTGAGCAGTGAACAAGCTCGGGTGCTCGCCAATATCGCAGCAGATTATGGCCGTGATCTGGTGGATGTGACCACGCGTCAGGCTGTGCAATTTCACTGGCTCACGGTAGAATCGCTCGCTGACATTTTTGAGCGGCTCGCATCAGCCGGACTTTCCTCTTTTGAGTCATGTGGAGACTGCCCGCGGCAAATCATGGGGAACCCACTGGCAGGAATTGATCCGCATGAAGTGCTGGATACGCGCCCCATCGTAGCGGAGTTAGAAAAATTTTTCTTGCTCAATCGGGACTTTTCCAATCTGCCACGCAAGTACAAAATATCGGTTTCTGCCAACATCCATAACGCCGCGCATGCGCAAATCAACGACCTGGCTTTCACTCCGGCCAAAAAAGTCATAGCTGGCGAGGAAGTGATCGGTTTTCATGTATGGGTGGGTGGCGGCTTGTCAGCGAAGCCATTCTTGGCGAAGCAACTGGATGTTTTCGTGCGACCAGAGGATGTCGTCAAAGTAGCGGCAGGAGTTACGACTTTATACCGTGATTTCGGTTACCGTCAAAAACGTACGCATGCACGTCTAAAGTTCTTGGTCGCTGACTGGGGACCGGAAAAGTTCAAGGAGCAATTACTGGAGCTGGTTGGCGAGTTAGAGCCAGGTGGTATCGATTTAACCGCGGGGTGGAATGGTGGATATTTTTATGGCATTCACGAGCAGCGTCAAGCAGGACTGAACTACGCAGGCTTGTCTGTTCCCGTTGGGCGGATGAATGCAAGGGAACTAAATGAACTTGCCCGTTTGGCGGACGAATATGGCGATGGGACGATTGGCACCTGTAACACGCAAAATGTCCTGATTCGCAACATTCCTGAAGCAAAAGTAGCAGCTTTCCGCAATGAGCCGATGATTGTGAATCGTTTCAAATTGCAGCCAAATACGTTTGTCGGGTATGCCGTATCGTGTACAGGTACGGAATATTGCAATCTGGCTATCGTGGAGACCAAGGAGCGGATGCGTTCGCTGGCTCAATATTTGGATGATACGGTCGTTCTCGAAACGCCGCTGCGCATTCACATGATCGGTTGCCCGAATTCTTGCGGACAGCGCCAAATTGCGGATATCGGCCTGCAAGGTGCATTGGTCAAGACAGCGGACGGAATGGTAGAGGCGTTTGACATCTTCGTAGGCGGGACATTGGAGGAGCCGCAATTCAACCGCAAGCTCAACGCACGGATTACTGTGGACAGACTCGGGCCGTTCCTTGCCCAATTGATCACGCTGTACAAGGTGGATCGTCAGGAAGACGAACCGTACTGGCGCTACGTGGAGCGGGTAGGACTTTCCCATATTCAAGCACAGGTTGACTCCATTCTGCAACCAGCGTAATGCTTGGGCGGGTAGCGTTAGATTAGGGGGGGAATGTCATGGGAGAGGAACAAGCAGAGAGCTACCTTTACAAGCTGGAAGCCGTGCTAGAGGAAGGGCGGTTACTGACGATTGTTGTGATCGCCCAAACGGATGAGCGAGCTTTCACTTCAGCCGAGAACAATCTCTTGCGACATACCATAGCGCCACCTCGCATCAAAGAGCTGAGCTTGGTAGAAAAGAAGCCGCTCGGACGCCAAGGAGTCGGGTACGTAGTGGAAACCTCTACGTTTGCCTGATACAGCCAAGGCTCTTCCTGTGAAGGAACAAAGCAGCAAGGAGGACGGATTCGCAATGAACACAGGTAGAGTCGTTTTTGTCGGAGCAGGGCCGGGTGACCCCAAGCTGCTGACAATTCGCGGCATGGAGTCGCTTCGTCTTGCGGATGTGATTGTGTACGATCGCCTGGCAAGCCCGCAGCTTCTCTCGTACGCAAAAAAGGGCGCCAGCCTCATCTATTGCGGGAAAGAGGCCGATCATCATACATTGCCGCAGGAAGAGATCAACCTCCTGCTCATCCGGGAAGCCCAAAAAGGGAAGTATGTCGTTCGACTGAAAGGCGGGGACCCGAGCATGTTCGGGCGGGTAGGAGAAGAAGCGCAGATGTGCCGTGACCATTCTATTCCGTTTGAGATCGTCCCAGGGATTACTTCTGGGATGGCGGCTCCGCTCTATGCGGGTATTCCGCTGACGCATCGTGACTACAACTCTTCCGTCGCTTTTGTCACTGGTCACTTGTGTGAAAAAAATGCGGGAAAGGAGCCGGACTGGGCAGCCCTCGCCTCGATGGAAACGTTGGTTATCTACATGGGTGTGAAAAATCTGCCTCGGATCAGGGAGCGCCTTCTTGCGCATGGAAAAGACGCCGATACACCCGTTGCTCTCGTGCGCTGGGGGACGGTGCGTGAGCAGGAGACGCTGATCGGCAAGCTTGGGACGATAGATAAGGAAGTAGAGCAGGCACGTTTTGCCGCACCCGCTATCATTATCGTAGGGGAGGTCGTCCGTCTGCGGGAATCGCTGAACTGGTACGAATCCCGCCCCTTGTTCGGTAAACGAGTAGCTGTTGCAAGAAGAGCAAGCGATGAAGGAAATAGCGAGCTCTTGATTGCCTTGGAACAGTTGGGAGCCGAAGTCATGCCGATTTCTTTGATCGAACGCTGCACGTTTGACATCCCATTGACAGAGCTTGCCACTTATCGTTGGCTCGTCTTCCAGAATGCGCAGCAGGTATCCTTTTTTACTTCTGCCCTGCGACAACAGCGCTACGATGTACGGCGCTTAACGAGCAAGCTGGCTGTTTGTGGACAACGGGCATATGCGGCTTTCGAGAAACAGGGGATATATCCGGACTTGGTGTTCGATGAAAACACGTCACTGCTGGCATTCCCTGACCTGCTCGCCTTGGAAAAAGAAGAGCAGGTGCTTTACGCAGGGGAAGGGAAGCCGCAAAAAATCAGGTTGGACGATGGCAAAGCGATTAAAGTGATGCAAGCGGGCACGTTCGAATGGGATGGGAAGAACCCCAATGAAAAGATGGCAGGATGCTCATTTGACTGGCTAGCCACGGATGATGTCCATACGCTGTCAGCGCTGGCCCAATTCGCTGGCGATGCCTGGTCAAAGACACCGATCGTATGTGTCGGAAAGGAAACAGCGGATGCAGCCAGAGAAATGGGCTGGCAATTCGTGAGCAGCCAAGAAGATAACGCGATCAATATAAACGAGCTGAAAGAGTCGTACGCTAAATGATCAAGGAGGGGGCACATGAGCCAGCTAAATTATGCGTCAGCGACAGAGGAACAACTCGCTTCTATCAATAATCGTCTCGAAAAGGGCGACACCATAGAAGTAATCAAATGGGCCTACACCACGTTTTCGGATGATTTGATTTATTCGTGTAGCTTTGGAGCCGAGGCCATGGTGCTGCTCGATATGATCAGCGATGTGAAAAAGGATGCCAAGGTCACCTTTTTGGATACCAATCTCCACTTTTCCGAGACATACAGCTTGATTGACCAGGTGAGAGCGAGGTATCCTGCGCTTCGTATAACAGTCAAGCAGCCTGACATCACGCTGGCACAGCAGGCAGACCTCCATGGCGAAGAATTGTGGAGCAGGCAGCCGGATATGTGCTGCCATATCCGCAAGGTACTGCCAATGGAAAGTGTGCTGACTGGAACGGTTGCATGGATGTCAGGGCTGCGCAGAGAGCAATCTGCTACGAGAGCGAATGTCGCGTTTATCAATCGCGATGAAAAATTCCAGTCGTTAAAAATTTGCCCGCTCATTCATTGGAAGTCGGAAGAAGTGTGGCAGTACATCCGAGCATTTGAGTTGCCGTACAACCCCCTTCACGACCAGAGCTATCCGAGCATCGGCTGTGCTCCTTGTACGCGTCCTGTAAAAGAGGGCGAGGATTCAAGAGCAGGGCGCTGGGCGCAAGCAGGGAAAACGGAATGTGGTCTTCATCTCGCAAGGTAAGGAGAAAGAGAAGAACAAATCAAGGATAGGAGGGGCTTTTGTATGAGTGGGAAACCTCACGGGGGAGAGTTGGTAAACCGTTTTGATCCACAGGCAGACCTGTCGGTGACTACGCATGAGGTGGAGATAGATGCATTTGCACTCGCAGATCTGGAGTTAATCGGGATTGGAGGCTACAGTCCGCTTGAAGGGTTTTTGAATCGGGCGGATTATATTTCTGTCGTTGAGCAGATGCGGCTGGCAGATGGTACCGTTTGGAGCATTCCAATTACACTTCCGGTCTCGACCACTGTCGCAGGAGCGTTGCAGATCGGAGACAAGGTGCGTTTGAGTCATCAGGGGTCGGTCTACGGTATTCTTGCAATTACCGATATTTATTCACCTGACAAGGAGCGAGAAGCTCGTCTCGTCTATGGCACCGATGATACGAATCATCCCGGGGTGAAAAAGCTGCTGGAGCGTCCCGCCGTTTATTTGGCTGGCCCAATTACGTTGGTAAAGCGCACCGAAAAAGGGCGTTTTGCCAGCTATCACTTCGATCCGGCACAAACGAGAGAAAGATTTGCCGAGAAGGGCTGGAAAACGATTGTCGGCTTTCAGACACGCAACCCAGTCCACCGCGCGCATGAATACATCCAAAAGTCAGCTCTCGAGATCGTCGACGGTCTGTTTTTAAATCCTCTTGTGGGCGAAACGAAGGCAGATGACATTCCTGCTGATGTGCGGATGAACAGCTATCAGGTATTGCTGGAAAAATACTATCCGGCTACACGGGTAGAGTTGGCTGTGTTCCCGGCTGCCATGCGCTATGCAGGACCGCGTGAAGCGATTTTTCATGCATTGGTGAGGAAGAATTATGGCTGCACTCATTTTATTGTAGGCCGGGACCACGCTGGCGTTGGCAACTATTACGGGACGTACGATGCCCAGCATATTTTCCGCCAGTTCCAGCCAGAGGAGCTAGGAATTACACCATTATTTTTCGAGAACAGCTTTTATTGCAAGACCTGCGGAAACATGGCATCTACCAAAACGTGCCCGCATGATAGCGAGCATCATATCGCGCTGTCTGGGACCAAGGTGAGGGAAATGCTGTCGCGTGGTGAGGCTCCGCCACCTGAATTTAGCCGTCCTGAGGTTGCACGGGTATTGATCGAAGGGCTGCGCCCGGTGTCCGTCTAATCCGCTGAAAAAATCGGTTGTGCGAGAGGGGAGAGACGATGAGTAGAGAGGGTACCGCGAATATCGTATGGCATCCGACGACGGTAACGAAACAAGACCGACAGAAGCGTGCGGGCCACAAAAGCTGTGTCTTATGGTTTACGGGGCTGTCTGGTGCTGGCAAATCAACGTTGGCGAATGCAGTCGAGCATGAGCTTCATCAAAGAGGGGTAGCCAGTTACGTGCTGGATGGTGACAATATACGTCACGGCTTAAACCGGGGATTGGGGTTTGGGGCAGAGGATAGACGGGAAAATATTCGCCGAATTGGCGAGGTCGCGAAGCTGTTCGTAGAGGCAGGCGTGATTACCTTGACGGCATTTATCTCTCCCTATCGGGAAGACCGGGAGCTTGCGCGTAATCTGGTAGAAGCTGGGGAATTCATCGAGGTATATGTAAAATGTTCATTGGATGAGTGTGAGCGCCGAGATGTAAAGGGACTGTATCAAAAAGCGAGAAGCGGGGAGATTGGTCAGTTTACGGGGATATCAGCACCGTATGAAGAGCCTGTTCAAGCGGAGTTGGTCATTGAGAGCGACAAGCAGACCATTGAAGAAGCTGTCCAGATTGTCCTTACATACCTGGAAAAGCACAAGATTCTCTAGTTTTATGGATAGGTAAAAAAGCACGACGCGAGAGGCGCCGTGCTTTCTTCGTGAGGAAAAATATTACTTCGTAGTGGTCGCTGCTTCTTCAACTTCCAGATCCTCAGCCAATTCTTCCATCCATTTTTGTTGATCAACCATGTTTTCAGCGATTGGACGAACAAAGCCTTTGTCGCTAAAGCTGTTGATTGCTTTTTCATCTTTCACCAGCTGTTCTACAGTCAGACCAGCATCTTTTGCTGGCGCACTGAACTTGGTTGCTTTTCCGAAGTTGTATGCATATTGATCAGCAGCCAGACCGATTGTTACAGCTTGCTTCATTTCAGGAGCTTGGAAAGTTACGCTCAAATCGCTTGTTTGTTTCACAGGCATTTTGTTGCTGTCGATGTAGAAGTCGAGGTTCCAAGCGAGCTTGTGGAAGCCTTCTTTTTTCATTTCTTCTACGATTTTTTCAGGTGTGTATGCTTTACCTGTTTCATCCAACCATTTTTTCGCTTCAGCCATGCCTTCGTTTACCATCGCTTCCGCATTTGCGCGCTTCTCAGCTTCTGTGGTTTTCTTGCCCAGTTCCGGATACAGATCTTCTGTCATGGAAGTGGTCAGTACCATCATATCGATCGCGAAATCTTTTACTTCTTTGCTAGCTACTGCATCGTTAGCTGTGAAGAAGAACATTTTTACCAATTCTTTTGCGTCGATTTTTACAGTTACATGAGTTGCTTCTACTTTTTCACCGTTCGGCAATGTTACGGATTGTTTGCCATGGTTTTTCGCGTCAGCCAATGTATAGCCATATTTACTCACATACTTTTTCACAAAGTTGAAAGTAAGGTCGTTCATTTTGTCTTGGTATTCTTTCAGCTTCGCAGCGTTAGCAGCATCGGAGCCGCCAAGCTCAGCCATGAAAGGATTGGAAGAGTTCGAATCGATTACCAAGTACTTGCTGTCCAGTGGAGACTTCACGTAGACTTTATCCTCGTCAACGATGGTTTCAACGGATGCTTTTTTGTCACCTGTCCAGAGCTTGTTGTCGCGCAGGAGCTTGTCGTCTTTTACTTCCACTTCAAACTTCACAGTGTCCAGATCCAGCTGGGAGCCTTTTACTGTTACGCCTGCTTTCAAAGCGGACAACAATGCTTGCCCTTCTTTGTCAACCGGTTCTCCGAATGCTTCAGGCAATTTCTCAACGTCGCCTGTCAGCTTCAAAGTGCCTTCAAAATCATAGTTAGGCTTGTCAATTGTCGCTACGATAGAATCACGCACCAGGGATGCCTCTCCTGCACAACCGGTCAGCAGTACTGTACCTGCTACCAGAAGGGCGCTACCTTTTTTCCACATGATGTGTTCCTCCCCTATGTATATTATTTTTTATTCCCCCTTTGTTCTACGCACAAATAGAGAAAAGGTTTCGCAAAAACGGAAAAAAATCACAATCCGGCTAATTCTGCCTCATTTTCGTGGTAAAATGAAGGGGAGAAGATGGTTAGTGAAGAAAGGGCGTTGCAACATGTGGTCGTGGCTTCAAAAGCTGATGAACTTTTTTCAGGGAGAAAGAGAAGAAGAAATAGAGGAAGAAGGCCGTCCAGCAGGTACCGGTAACCCAACAGGTAATCCCGTTCCCCGTCAGCCTCAGCCTCAGGCGAGAACAAAAAACATATACCCAAAAGAGCGGGTAGACAATCGAGATACAGAAGACAATGTGCGTCAAAGAAGAGAGCGTCAATTTCGTTTTCCGGTTGTCCCGGATGACTATTTGGAGAGGAAGCGCAATCAAAGCGTAAATTCTTCCGAATCGAATGAACGCAGTCGCCAACAGGCACCTCGTGAGCGATTCGAGCCGAAGCGTGAAACGATGCGGCCAGCCAATGATCGCGTGCCAGAAACAAAGACAGAGCCCGTTTTCGAGAAAAAGAAACCTGAGCTTGTCAAAAACAACAGCGAGATACCGCAGCGTCCCGTCCGTACGCCGCAAAAAGAAGTGGAAAAAGTGACGAGAACCGTTTTTTCTACAGAAGAAAAGCGTGCCTATCAGCCTTCTGAAATCGTTTCGCCTGTTTACGGGAAGATTACTCCGGCGACGCGCGAGGCGGAACATCGCATCCATACGACTGCGGGAATCATTTACCCGCGCTTGGAACAAGAAGAGCATTTGCAGCAGATGAAGCAGTGGGAACAAGAGATAAGCGAGCGGTATTTTCCAGAGGAGCAAGAGTCTGCATCTACTGAGCAAAATGAACCGCAGCATGCTTTTGTTACGAATGATTCTGTACATAACGAAGGTGAAAATGCTGTTGCAAAGACTGCTGTGGCAGATGCTCTTGATTCAGAACAAGAAGTTGCTGCTTCCGTACAATTGGAAGAGACGGTAGTAGAAGAAATAAAAGCGACGGCGCTGCAAGATTCTGATTCTGACGCATTCGAGCCAAAAGTCGAAGAGACGGTGGCTGATGTGCATGAGGAAGAAGTGGTATCGGAGTCTATTGGGCAACCAGAACCTACAGTCTCCTCTCAAACGATGGAAGAGCGGCAAGCACATGAAGAAGCCGAGCATAGACTGATTACTACACTCAGTGCGGTTGTGCAGGTGGAAAGCGAGCATGATGGCGTTAACGTTCCTTCTGTTGGTGAGGAGAATCAAGCAGTCGATACGGCCCTAGAGAGCGATGGCGTCGAAGAGCCTGCCTATGCACCTGCTATCAGTCGTTTGCTAGAGAGAGCAGAGGTAGATACACTGGAGCTCAGTTCAGCAGGAGTGGGTTCGGTCTCCGAAGATACGTCAGAGCAAACAGAACCAACAGAACCAACTGAGCCTGAATCCATTGTTCAACCAATTGTGGAGTCCGTTGTGGAACCGGTTGTAGTACCAGTTGCAACCTCTGTTGCAGAAACCGTTCCAGCCCCAGTCCCTGCTTCATCCACAGCACAGCCCGTGAACATGTCCCAGGCATCCAGGGCGGTGCAGCCTGCGTCAGCTCCGGTAAAAGACTCGTCCAATGAAGCTGACCAAGGAGCAGAGTCCACACAGCCGCCATACGCCTTGCCGGATTTGGGACTGCTGAATCCGAGCCCGCCGGTCAGCGATGATGACGATGAGCATACCCAAATTCAAAAGCTGTTATTGGAAGAGACGCTCGCGAATTTCAATGTCAGCGCTCAGGTCGTAGGGATTGTCAAAGGCCCATCCGTGACACGCTTTGAGTTGCAACCGGCTCCCGGGGTAAAAGTGAACAAGATTACGGGATTGATTGACGATATTAAGCTGAATTTGGCTGCCAAAGATATTCGCATCGAGGCACCGATTCCAGGACGCAATGCCATTGGGATCGAAGTCCCGAATATGTCCAGCCAACCTGTATTAATCGAGAAGATCATCAGTTCAGACAAGTTTCAGGAGCATTCATCTCCGCTGGCGGTCGCACTCGGTATGGACATCGGCGGAGAGCCGATTATTGCGGATATTAAAAAGATGCCGCACGGTTTGATTGCCGGCTCGACAGGCTCGGGTAAAAGTGTGTGCATCAACTCGATCATCGTCAGTCTGCTGTACAAAGCGACTCCTGAGCAGGTGCGATTGCTCTTGATCGATCCGAAAATGGTGGAGCTCGCGCCTTACAATCACTTGCCTCATCTGGTTACGCCTGTCGTGACAGAGGCCAAGCAGGCAACGGCATCTCTCAAGTGGGCCGTGGAAGAAATGGAGAAGCGCTATGCTCTTTTCGTAGATGCGGGTGTTCGCGATATTGATCGCTACAATCAGACGACAGATGATCAGCTGCCTTATATCGTGATCATCATCGATGAGCTGGCTGACCTGATGATGGTCTCGCCGCAGGATGTCGAGGATTGCATTATCCGGATCGCTCAGAAAGCACGTGCTTGCGGTATTCATTTGCTTTTGGCGACACAGCGCCCATCTGTGGATGTCATTACCGGAAACATCAAGGCAAATGTACCGACGCGTCTTGCTTTTGCCGTATTCTCCCAAGTTGACTCGCGTACGATTCTCGATCAATCTGGGGCAGAACGACTGTTGGGTAGAGGGGACATGCTGTTCCTTGAGAGCGGCACGACTCCGGTTCGTCTGCAAGGGAACTTCGTCTCGGATGACGAGATCGAGCGAATCACGCACATGATCAAAAAGCAAAGAAAGCCTGCGTATATTTTCAGCAAAGAGGATTTGGAGCAGCAGGTTGCATCGTTTGACAGTGGAGACGATCCGTTGTATCAGGAAGCGCTCGTGTTCGTGGCCGAGCAGGGTCAAGCTTCTGCATCTGGATTGCAACGTCGTTTCCGCGTCGGATATAACCGTGCTGCCCGTCTCATCGAAATGATGGAGGCAGATGGATACGTCGCAGGCCAAAGCGGCGGTAAGGCTCGCGCTGTCCTTATTTCCAAGGAGGACGCACAAGCCGTAGTGGAGGGATCGACACTCCTGTAGAAAACGAGGGTCTTGCATGGAGCAAGGCCCTTTCTAAACGGACGAGTTGCCTAAATATTCAGTAAGGTAGTATGCTATAAAATAGATGTGAGATGGAAAGGATCGATGACGATGAATCCGCTGGCGAAAAAGTATCAGGAAATTGACGATAAACTTGTCTTGTTCAATGAAGAGTATTATTTGAGCGTGGAAAAAATCGACATTGCCGCAATGACGCTGGAAAAAAGAGAATGGCTCTTTAACCAGCTGTACGATTTCGACAGTCCGGACATGGAACTGGAGATCGATGTCTCCGAGGAAGAAAAGGGCGTTTGGTACCTGCAATTGCTCGTACCGCATGTATTGACACTGCCTGAGGCTGCCAAAAGACGCATCGAAAATGGAACCAATCAACTCACCCGGCATTTGAGTGAACGGGCAGATGAGCTAGTGAGAACGCAATTGCTTGGAGAAGAAATTTTTACCTACGTGAAACGGTACAATCCGGATTTAGAGCGTATTGCCTAATAATAAACATCCATCTATCCCACGACGAGGGGCAGATGGATGTTTTTCATTCCCCTTAGCTTTTGGCTGTTTTGGTCACAAGCCAAGTGCAGGCAGTCTTATTTGTCGTAGTTGCAATCCATTCGCATGGTTGATTGTTTACAGGAGTGATCAAGCGCAGAGTATCGCCTTTGAGACCACCGTATTTGACGGAGGCGCTGGGGGCTGTTGCGACATACACCACACGTTCGTTGATGGAAACAGTTGGGATATAGGAAGAGTTTTCGGATTTGTAGCCGCTAGTGAGGGAGACAGGAACAGGGAGGTTTTTCATGGAGAGGGTTATTTTATCCGAAGTCTTGTGATAAAACATTTTTCCGGTAACCTGGCTGAAGTCGCCACCATCCACGGTGACTACCAATGGGTACGTTCCAGTGCCGTAGAGCATGATCGCGTGGTCAGATCCGGAATAACGGTTGTTTATGAGATAGACGTTTCCGCAGCGGTTCAATGAAATGTTTTGGGTCAGTCGAGGGTCAAACGAACAACTTCTCACGGTAACATGCCGCTCGGCGAGCACATCCCATGGCTCCAAGCTCAAGGCGTAGCCGCCGATGGAAGCCGCTGTATCATTGGCCTCGAAGCTACAGCCATCAAATACAAGTCCTACATCCGAATAATCCACGGTTATACCAGTACCTACCGTCTTTGTACTTCCTTGCGCGGTTGTATGCAGTACCCAGCGACAGTTGCTGAAAGTCATGTTTTTCATAAAGTTCACCCGATTTTTCTGATCAGGTGCCGTATAAAAAACCGAGGAGCTGATACAGCCTGTCATGCCAGTAAGACTGAAGCTGGCGAGCGAAACCAGATTACTACCTTGCACGACCATCGGGGAGGACAAATCTCCTTCCAAGTCGAGCTGTTGACGGCAAGAGATATTGCTCAGGTTTACGAACATGGGTGTGGCTCCGTCGTACCCTTGATTGAGCTCGACTTCAAAACGATCACAAGCTACATTCGTTGCATTCAGCCGCTCCAGGCCACCCGTCACGGTAATGTCTGAGCGTGTACGCTTGCGGTTGTCGCTATAAAAATCGGTAATTTGCACCGTGCGGACATAGCAGTTCGTTTCCCCGGCAAAGTAAAAATGGTCGGCGACTCCATCCGTACACCATACTTGTTGTAGCGCTACGTAATTGATATAGCTACTAGGACCTCCACCACGAATGTAGAAATCAGCGCTATGTTCGTAATCGTAAGGATCGGGTGGCAGCGGATTTGCTCTTGCATTGGAATCAATCTTCAGGTTGGAGACCACAAAAGAATCAGCATCACCACCCGAGGACGTAATCGAGAAAAGCCAGCGCCAATCTGCGCCAGATGAATTGGCTTTCCTTTTTAACACGGAAAACGGACCGATTCCCTGCATCACTAGGCTTTTTCCTGCTCCTAGGATGACCTCCAGTCTGTTTGGCTCAATGATATAGGTGCCAGCAGGAAAAAATAATGGAATTTGCAGGTTCAGAGCAGCAGTCAATGCAGCCTGGATTGCTTGGGTATCGTCGGTCACTCCATCCCCCTTTGCTCCGTGTGTTTTTACATCAATCCACATAAAAGCATTCTCCTCCAGTAATTGGTAGACAAGATTGTCTTCATTTCATTTCATTCAACCATTTCTCAAATGTTGACAACCATTTAGTAAAAAGGGCATGGACTACATAAAAATGTGTTCCATAAACTTTGGGCAGCCACTGGCATATTTGTCCTAGAACCTCCGTATGAATAAGCAAAGAGGTGGATAGTATGTCGATTTTGGTGACTGGTGCAGCTGGATTTATCGGTTTTCATGTAGCACGACGGCTTTTGGAACAAGGACAGACGGTCTGGGGGGTAGATAATTGCAATGAGTATTACGACCCGGTCTTGAAGAGCAACCGACTGGAAATCCTCCAAGCGTATCCATCCTTTCGTTTTGTCAAAGCGGATATTGCAGATCAGAGCAAAATGGACGAGTTGTTCCGAGAGATGGAGCCGGAAATTGTCATTCACTTGGCCGCTCAAGCGGGCGTCAGGTACAGTCTGGAAAATCCTCACGCCTATACGACTTCCAATATCACCGGGTTTCTGCACATTTTGGAAGGATGCCGTCGGTCGAGGGTCAAGCAGTTGCTCTACGCATCTTCAAGCTCCGTCTACGGAGGGAACACAAAGCTACCATTTGCGGAGTACGATCCCGTAGATGAGCCGGTCAGCTTGTACGCAGCAACGAAAAAAGCCAATGAACTGATGGCCTATACCTACAGTCATTTATACGGCTTGCCTGCGACGGGACTTCGCTTCTTTACGGTATATGGGCCTTGGGGCCGACCAGATATGGCGCTCTATACGTTTACCAAGGCGATTTTGTCGGGAGAGCCTGTCCGCATTTTCAACTACGGCAACATGACGAGGGACTTTACGTATGTGGACGATATCGTCGAAGGGATGCTGCGACTGATGAATCGAATCCCGCAAAGGGAGGGGGATAAAGCGCCGCATGAGGTGTTCAACATCGGGAATCACCAGCCGATCGATTTACTTTCGTTTCTCTCAATCTTGGAAGAGAAGCTGGGGAAAAAGGCTGTTCGCGACTATTTGCCCATCCAGCCGGGGGATGTTCCTGCTACCTATGCGTCAGTAGAAGCTCTGTATGAGGCGACAGGCTTTCGCCCAAAAACACCAGTCGACGTGGGGATATCTCGATTTGTAGACTGGTACGTCAGCTATTATGGTGTCGCTCATGCGTAAAAAAGTGGGAGTCGTAGGTCTTGGATATGTAGGACTGCCTGTCGCGATTGCTTTTGGCCAAGTGCTTCCAGTGGTTGGTTTTGACATAGACGAAAGACGCATACGCAGTCTGGAGAGTGGAATGGACGAAACGGGAGAGATGTCGACAGATGAGCTGAAGCGAGCCAACATCATGTATACAGATGACCCTGCAAGTCTCGCAGCGTGCGATTTTATCATCATAACGGTGCCCACTCCTGTCGATTCTGCGAAACGGCCCGATATGCGGGCACTCATTCTCGCGTCTGAAAGCGTTGGGCAACACCTGAGTTCAGGGACTATCGTCGTCTATGAATCGACAGTATACCCAGGGGCAACAGAAGAGATTTGTATTCCTGTATTGGAACAAGCGTCTGGAAAGCTGGCGGGGATTGATTTTTATGTCGGCTACTCACCTGAACGAATCAATCCGGGGGATCGGGAGCGGAGATTGTCCCAGATCGTCAAGGTCGTTTCTGGGCAAGATCGCCAGACGTGTGAAACGATTGCCGAGATGTATGGGCTGATTGTAGAGGCAGGTATTCACAAAGCGCCCTCGATTCAGGTGGCTGAGGCAGCCAAGGTGATTGAGAACACGCAACGCGACATCAATATCGCCTTGATCAATGAGCTCTCGATTATTTTTGACCGTTTGGGCATCTCAACGGCAGATGTGCTCGAAGCCGCTCGAACAAAATGGAATTTCCTTCCGTTCTCTCCGGGACTCGTCGGTGGTCATTGTATTGGCGTCGATCCGTACTATTTGACATACAAGGCGGAGAGTGTCGGTTATCATCCGCAGGTCATACTCGCTGGACGACGGATCAATGACGGGATGGGCAAGTTCGTCGCGACCTCACTCGTGAAACAAATGATCTGGCAAAATATTGCGATTCAAGGCTCGCGGATCACGATTATGGGCATCACCTTTAAAGAAAACGTGTCGGACATTCGCAATAGTCGGGTCATCGACATTGTCCAGGAACTGAAGGAGTTCGGAGTAGAGGTCCAAGTGACAGATGAATTGGCTTGTCCAGAGCGGACGAGAGAGGAATACGGCATTCAATTGCGAGAGTGGGAAGACCTGCAGCCTGCCCACGGAATCGTATTGGCCGTACCTCATGAGCGATATCTGCACCTGGGATGGGAGGAGCTTGCCGGGCTCTTGTATCAGGGGCAAGGTGTCATCGCAGACGTGAAAAGCGTGCTAAATCGCGAAACATGCCCGGCAGAAATTAGCCTGTGGCGTTTATGATGACCATTCTTTGAATAAAGATCACCTGGAGCGGATGAATATGAGCTACCGGAAGAGAAGATTCTGGTTAAGCTTATCGGACGCAGGAATTATCAGCTTGGCTGTCTGGTTAGCCTGCCTGGTTCGATTTGATTTTTCTTTCACGGAGATAAGCGAATATCAACCTATGTATTTGATGATTGGCCACGTACTGTTCGTCGTGACAGGCATGCACTTTGCTCAACTCTATCGACCTGTTTTCCGCTATGTCAGTGTTCGCGAGCTGGTCTCGATCATTTTTGCCACGAGCTTTTCCGTTTTGGCGCTCTACCTGGTACTCAAAATGACGTACCTGCTTAGTTGGTCTATCCGATTTCCCACCTCACTCTTTCTGATGACGCTAGCCTTTGTTTTGCTCGGCATCACAGGCTCCCGGTTTGTATGGAAGTGGTGGAATGAAGAGCGGGAGAAAAGAACGCAGGATCGCAGGCGCACATTGATTATCGGGGCAGGCAACGCAGGTGTGCTCGTAGCCAGAGAGATGAAAACCTCACCTTTGTCGGAACTGCGTCCAGTGGCCTTTATCGATGATGAGCCCAGCAAACAAAATCTGCGCGTGTACGGCTTGCCGGTCGTAGGGAATCGGGCTGATATCGCCCGTGTCGTGCAACGACTTTCCATTTCAGACATCGTGATTGCCATGCCATCCGCTTCCCGACAGACAATTAAGGAGATTTTCGACATTTGCAAAACGACGAGAGCGAGTGTCAAAATTTTGCCGCACGTAGCAGACATCATCAGTGGAAAAATCACGATGAACATGATTCGGGATGTAGCGTTGGAGGATTTATTGGGAAGGGAGCCTGTTCAAGTCAATCTGGAAGAGATTACAGGCTACTTGCGACAGCAAGTCGTACTCGTGACAGGAGCGGGCGGCTCGATTGGGTCCGAGCTTTGCAGACAAATAGCTAGATTTGGCCCAAGGAAACTTCTTCTCTTGGGGAATGAAGAGAACGGGATTTTTGAAATGAGCCTGGAGCTCTCGCGTTTGTTTCCTGAGCAGGAGACAGTCAGCTTGATTGCAGATATTCGTGACAGACAAAGAATTGCTTCGATTATGCATGAATATCGTCCCGCCGTTGTTTTTCATGCGGCAGCCCACAAGCATGTGCCGTTAATGGAGAACAACCCGTGTGAGGCATTAAAGAACAACATTCTGGGTACGAAAAACGTAGCGGAATGCGCACTGGAAACCAGCGTCTCTCATTTCATCCTGATCTCGACGGACAAGGCAGTGAATCCAACGAGTGTGATGGGTGCCACGAAAAGGATCGCCGAGCTTTTGATCCAGGGGTATAACCATTTCGGACTTACCCGGTTTGCGGCTGTTCGTTTTGGAAATGTCCTGGGGAGCAGGGGGAGTGTCGTTCCCGTTTTTCTCAATCAAATCCGGGCAGGTGGACCGATTACTATTACACATCCAGATATGGAGAGATTTTTCATGACCATTCCTGAGGCTGCCCAGCTCGTCATCCAGGCGGGAGCACTCGCTCAGGGAGGGGAGATCTTCATTCTCGATATGGGGAAACCGGTCAAAATTGTTGATATGGCCCTCGACCTGATTCGCTTGGCAGGCTTGGAGCCGGGTAAGGATATTCCGGTTGTATTCACAGGAATTCGTTCGGGTGAGAAGCTGTACGAAGAAATTTTGACGGCGGAAGAAGGCTTGTCGTCTACTTGCCATAATCGCATCTTCATAGGCAAGCCGCTCGATTTTTCCTGGAATGAGCTCTTGGCAGGGATCGCCCGGTTGGAGCAAATTGCAGACAAGGGAGCGACGATGGAGGACAAACAATCCATTATCGAGATTTTGCAAGGGATCGTTCCAGGCTATCAATCCACTTCTTATGTGAAGGAAGAGTCTACGCCAGTCCCTTATCCAGTGGCAATCGGATGAGCGTCAGCAAATGGAAGGAAAAGATCGCCACGATTAAGTGGAAGCGGATGCTTGCATGGGGAGGATTGATTTGTCTCATCGGCTTGAGTGGTTATGGTGTGTACGTCTATCTGTCGTTAAAAGAAACCGCCAGCAAAATGTACCTCCCTATCCGCACGCAGAAATCTGTGGAGATACCTGTAGCGACTGAACCAGCATCTGTGAGACAAACACCGGCTTTAAATTCCCAAGGTGCAACAACACCACTTGCGGCTGAAGTGGAGAATTCCGCTATCTTGCCCAAAGAACCGATCACCTTGCTGCTTCTAGGCGTTGATGAGAGAGAGAATGACAAGGGACGCTCAGATGTCATCCTCGTACTCTCCGTCAACCCGAAAACGAAATCTGCGCTGCTCATCAGCATACCGCGTGATACGCGAACCGCTATCGCTCACAAAGGTACTCAGGATAAGATCAATCATGCCTATGCATTCGGCGGCGTACAGCAGGCAGTAGACACCGTCGAGCAGTTTCTCCAATTTCCCATTGATTACGTGGTGACCGCAAATATGGAAGGATTCGCAGGTGTGATCGATGCGCTGGGCGGAGTGGAAGTCAACAACAAGCTTGCCTTTACTTATGCCGATTACACCTTTCCGGTAGGTCCCATCCAGTTAGACGGGAAGCAAGCCTTGGTCTACGCTCGCATGCGCTACGAAGATCCGAGAGGCGACCTCGGGCGCAACGAAAGACAGCAGGAAATCATCAAGGCATTGCTGGATAAAGGGGTAACTCTTGCATCGCCTACCCGATTGAATGATGTCCTTACGACGATGGGGAAATACGTGAAAACGAACATGACCTTTGATGTGATGAAACAGCTTGCCCTAAGCTACAGCACGGCAGTTACCTCCGTCGAGACGATTCGTTTGGAAGGAAAGGGTCAAATGATCAATGGAATCTACTACTATATCGTCAGCCCGCAAGAGCGTGAGAGATTGACCGAGAGTCTTTCAACTTTTCAAAAACAAATCGAACCTCCCGTACAACTGCCGAAAGAAGGAAGTGACAGCATGGCGGGGCAAAGGGGGAAGCAGGATGAATGAGGAGCTTAATCTTCGTGAAATACTCTTGATGTTGTTGAAGCGATGGAAGCTGATCCTTTTGATTACTTCTTTGTGCACCATCGGAACAGCGCTCGTGAGCTTCTATTTGCTGACACCGATTTATCAGGCTAAGACGGAAATATTAGTGAATCGCTCGCTGGATTCAACCGTAGAGAGCATGCTATCTGTCGCAGAAATTGATTCCAATCTGAAATTGATTGAGACCTACCGCGTCATTATTGAAAGTCCACGGGTGATGGAACGCGTGCTCGAAGTGATCGGGGCCGGCGCTACGATGGAGGATCTGCTTCTTCAAACGAAAGTGGAGCCAGTCAAGGACTCGCAGGTCATTTCCATTACGGTAGAAGACCCGGATCAGGGCAGAGCTGTGCTCATCGCCAATACCATCGCGAAGACCTTTCAGGAAGAAGTCGTCAAAATGCTTAGCATGAACAACGTGCATATTTTGGCGGAAGCCCGAAACAATCCGGCGGCCATTCCCGTGAGCCCAAAACCGATCCTCAATTCGGTGATCGCTTTTGTCCTCGGGTTGGCAACATCTATGGTCGTCGTCTTCTTGCTTGTGCAGATGGATACTCGACTTCAATCGGAAAAAGAAGTGGAGGAGTTTTTAGGTTTACCTGTACTGGCAACGATTGCGGTGATTGACAAAAAAACACGGAAGGCATTTCGCCAGCCCAAGGTGGAGGAAGTGAGGAATGAGTATGAGAAGGCAGAAGCCTGATGATCGTTATCAAAAGCTGATCGCCCATTGGGAGCCGCTGTCTCCGCTGGTAGAGGGCTACCGTACTCTTCGCTTGAACATTCAGTTTTCCATGGGCGACAAGCTGATGCAAACGATTTTAGTCACCAGTCCAGGGGCTTCTGAGGGAAAAACGATCACCGCTGCCAACCTGTCCTTGATGATGGCAAAGGATCACAAGAAAACGGTGCTGCTTGATTTTGACTTGCGCAATCCCCGGGTGCATTTCACCTTTGATATGCCGAATCTGTACGGGATCAGTTCTTACTTTTCGGATATGTGCCAGATTCCCGATATCATCCAACCGTCTGGGGTATCAGAGTTGTCGATCATTACAGCAGGGCCGATCCCGCATAATCCAGCGGAAATGCTCGGGACGCCACGGCTCTTGGAATTGATGGACTATCTGCGCCACAACTACGATTTTGTGATTGTCGACAGTCCGCCACTAATCGTAAGCGACGCAATGGTGCTGGCGAGGGAAATGGACGGCTGTGTCATGGTTGTGGATGCAAGCAAGACGAAGCGGGATTCTGCTGTCAAGGCGGTAGAGCAGTTAAAAGCAGCAGGCGCCAACTTGCTCGGTGTTGTTCTCAACAACAAAAAGGTAGGAAAGAGAGAAGGCTACTACGGATACGGGTACAACGCATAGCAGAAAGTGGGGCGTTTGTAGACATGCATGCCCTCAAAATAGCTTGGCAACGACAATGGAGCCGTCTCAATAAAGATCGCGACGTTCACGAAGTGATTCGCGGCTCGGCCTTCACGTTTTTGTTTCGGCTCCTTGGCTTCGTACTACTCTATCTCTTGCAGTTCTACATTGCCAGAGAGTATGGAGCCGAGAGCCTGGGCATCTATTCGCTGACGATCACCCTGATGAATATCGGAATGGTGCTGGCCGTTTTGGGGACGGATACAGCCATCATCCGCTTTCTCTCGGAGTTTCGCGCGAAAGGCTCACTTTATCAGATTTCCGAAGTCTTCAACAAAGTAGTGCTGTGGGCTACGCTGATTTCGATTGTGCTTGGGGTACTTTTGCATCTGTTCTCAGAGCAGGTGTCCGCCTACGTGTTTGCAGGGGAGCTGCCAGCAGAGGCACTAAGAGTCGTCGCGTGGATGCTTCCGTTTGTGTCGCTCGCCAGGCTGTATGCATCTGCATTTCGGGCACTGCATCGGGTTGTCATCTCGATCACTGTCGATATCGTCGGTATGCGTTTTCTGCACTTGGCGTTTCTCTTCATCGCCATTCCTTTTTTCGAACCCAGTACGATGCTCTTGATTCAACTGCTCGCAGCTGCTGTTATCTTGAATGCGGTCTATGGGATGGGGCAGTGGTATGCGACGAGCCGAGGATTTCGTAGCGGTGTACAGCCGACTGCGGGAGAGCCCGGTGTTAGGTTGAGGGAAATTATTGCAGTCGCACTCCCGATGTATCTCAGTGCGTCGATGGAATTGATTATGACGTGGACAGATATGATCATGCTGGGGATTTTTACGGACGCCAAAACCGTCGGAGTATACAGTGTGGTCATTCGTCTGGCAATGGTGACGGGCTTTGCGTTGATTTCCATCAATACGATCCTCTCTCCGAAGTTTTCTGAGCTGTACGCACGTAATGATATGGACGGCTTGAAAAAGATGATTGCGTTTGCCAATCGGCTCATTTTCTTCACCTCTGCTCCTCTCAATCTGCTAGTGGCGCTATTCGCCGTTCCGTTGCTCACTTTTTTTGGCGAAGAGTTTGCCAGTGAGAGCCTCGTCCTAGTGATTTTGTGCATGGGGCAGTTTGTCAATTTTTGCACAGGGAGTGTTATCCCCTTATTGACGATGACCGGGCATCAGAAAACGGCCCGCAATATTCTTGTCTGTTCAGCTGCACTAAACATAATCGGAAACGCTTGCCTCATTCCGCTGTATGGAATTATCGGGGCCGCCATTGCTACATCAATCAGCCTGATCTGTCGAGATCTTTGTGCTTCGTATTGGGCATCCAAATATTTTGGATTTCGCACGTGGTATATCCCGTTTTTGTCCGAAAAATATTCCGTCTCGCTCCAGGAGACGAGGTCATGAAGAAGGTGGCTTACCGTGAAGGATGAGCTGTATCCGTCTATGTTTTGGGATAGTGAAGAGACACGCCATTGCCGTCTGCAGGTGCAGAAGCCGTGGAGCAGGGAGGAATTTTGGTCGTACTACTTCACTCGTCGCATCTCCATCTACGTGAGCTTATTGCTGACCCGAAAAACACGCATTTCCCCCAACGCGATTACAATGGGGGGGATTGTTGCCGGGCTCCTAAGCGCTGCAGCATTTATGTATGGAACGGCGGCATCCTTTCTGCTCGGCTGCTTCTTCTGTCAGGTGTGCTACTTGGCGGATTGCGTCGACGGGGAAGTGGCCCGCATGCGCAACCAGAAGAGCAAGGGAGGAGAATGGCTGGACATCGGGCTCAACTATGCACTCTACCTGGTGTCATTCGGTGTGATATACGGCATCATCAATCATCACGCGATGTTGGGGCCGTGGTTGCTTTATTTGATTCTGCTGACGATTTTTGCAGAGATTTTGGCGACGAATGGCTCCGATCTCGTCTTTAGTCAAGGGAAAATCTCTCACGAAACAGTCTCTATGAGAAAGCGCAGCAAATGGATCGATGCTTTTGTCTTCCTTTTTCTTACCCAAACGGGCTATCAGTTGGGCGTGCTCGTTACCGCGTTCCTGTGGGCAATCAGCGGTCAGATGCTATTTTTGCTCCTATGGACCTTCTACCACCTGTTCGTCGGACTGGCCAGATCGATGTACAAGCTGAAGCTGAACATCAAATACGTCATGCCATCTCTGAAAGAAGGAGGGGAGTCGGATGAAGGCACTGCTCATGGCAGCAGGTCTCGGGTCACGAATCAACGAGCAAATTGACGGTATTCCCAAGTGTACAGTGGACATCGGAAACCAGGCGCTCATTGAAAATACGATAACGGAGCTAAGGCGCCACGGAATTGATGAGATCGCGATGGTGGTGGGCTATCGAGCCAACGTGATTACCCAGTTGCTCGGAGATGAACCGATTCGTTTTTATCACAACCCTTTTTATGATCGGACGAATAGTATGGTGTCCCTCTGGTTCGCCCGCGAGTTTTTGCAAGGAAGCGACTGCTTGCTGTTGAACGCCGACGTTTACTTTGAGTCGAAGGTACTGGAGGTCGTGTTGCAAGAGACCAGATGCCCTGTCATGTTTGCTGATCCAGTGCGTCGCTATGAGGGGGATTATAAATTTGGCTATGAAAACGGACTCTTGCTCCGCCATGGAAAGGAGCTCTCACTGGAAGAGACAACTGGCGAATACGTTGGAATTGCCAAGCTTCAAGAGAGCTTTCTGCCAATATTTTTGCGGCGAGTACAAAGGTTGATTCAGGAGAAGCAGTATGATTTGTGGTGGGAAAATGTCCTCTATTCTTTTTTGGGGGAAAGGAATGTGTATGTCGCACAAATACCATCGGGATTGTTTTGGGCAGAGGTTGATACGTGGGAGGATTATCGGCGAATCCTGCAATTCACCAACCATCTGGCGCACAGGTAAATGATGATCAAGGAAAAGCTCTCACCGGACAAGATCCTTCTTTTGCTATATGTGGTACTTAAGCCCTTCTACTTCTTCCCAAGTGGCAATCCGCAAATCGCCGATTTTATTATGCTGATCTTGATCGCCTACAGCTTCTTGTTTCGCTTGGGGCGGGTCAACCGCAGACTCGGATTTTTTCTCTTCCTTACCCTTCTGTTTTTGTACGACATTATGATGGTGAACGGCATATGGGCGATTGCACTCGGCGGGGAAATGGATGTATTCAGCTCGACCAAGTGGTATTTGTACAACGGAGCCGTGATGCTTGCCCTGGTTATTTTGTTCAGGCGCAACCCGCAAGAGTACGTCAAATGGGTCTTCCTGGCTACGTCCACTTCCTTGCTCGTTCAGGCATTCATTCTCGTGTCAGGACTGTCACCGGATAGTGACGAGTTCAGGCAGTCCTTGTTCTTCAACAATCCGAACCAGCTCGGCTATTTTGGGCTTCTGTGCATGGGGATATGCCTGCTGTGTGCCCGCTTCGTATCTGTGAAGACCATTCCTCTCTTTGTTGCGATCGGCACGGCGTTTAGCATCATTGCAGCGTCCCTGTCAAAAGCAGCGATCATTAGTGCCGTAGGGATGTACCTCGTTTTTTTGCTCCTCTCGATCAAAGAACGCACGGGCTTGTTTTGGATGAATCTCCTTTGCGTGCTCGTCTCGTCCTTCACTGTCTTCTTCATCTATTTGTACACCAACGAAAACGTGCTGAGCGATGCTTCTATTTACACACAAATCGAAGAACGAATGGTCACACTCGGCGAAGATTCGGATGACAATTGGGCAGCGCGGGGCTATGACCGGATTGCCAACCATCCGGAGTACATTTTGTTCGGAGCAGGGGAAGGGATGTACGAGCGATTTAACAGCAGCATTTCGTTGGAACTCCATTCTACCTTAGCCAACCTGTTCTTTTCCTACGGCGTAATGGGCACGGTGTTGTTCATTCTCGTGATTTATGGGGCGGTTCGTGGGCATCGATTGGTTGCTTGGTATCCGCTTTTTTTCCAAATTTTGTACGGACTCACTCATAATGGAATTCGCGAAACGTTTTTCTGGATCATGCTCGCGCTGTATTTTGTGACAGCCGAAATCAATACGCGTCAGATCAAAAATGGCGGTGATCTGCTTGAAAAAAATCTTACAAGTATGCGCAATTGACCGCTCTGTAGAAAGCTTGCTGTTTCCCCTGATTGAAAAGCTGATGGGTGAAGGCTACGAGGTGCATACCGCGTGTTCGGATACAGGGCGCTTTGATGTGCTAACAGCAAAGGGATTGACGCTCAGAAGTATCCCCATTAAGCGAAAGATCGACCCGATTTCCAATCTGGTCACGATTGGGGCATTGTATCGGTTAATGAAAAGGGAGAAGTATGATGTCGTGCATGTTCATACACCGATCGCTGCTGTTCTCGGGCGTGTGGCAGCAAGGTTGGCAGGAGTGCCGCATGTCATTTACACAGCACATGGCTACTTCTTTCATGAGGGCATGAGCAAAAGAACGTATCGGATGTATTACACGCTGGAAAAATGGTTTGCCCGGCATATGACTGACTATCTTTTGCTTCAAAGTCGGGAGGATTACGAGTTGAGCGTGCAGGATGGCTTCTCCTCTCAGGCGGAGCGGATTCTGCATATTGGCAACGGTGTTGATCTCACAGAACGCTTTCACCCGCGACACGTTACGAGAGAAAAGGTCCAGTCCATCAAGTCCTCACTGGGGCTGCGGGATGATCATGTGGTGATCACCTATGTAGGACGTATGGTCTCGGAGAAAGGAATTTTTGAGCTGTTGGAGGCCTTTCGCAAGCTGGCGGGCGAATTTCCACGTCTGCGCCTCTTGTTGGTGGGGGACGTGTCTTCCAGTGAACGCGATCAGCGGGGGCAAAACTTCGTGGAGCTTTGTCGACAGCATCCGCAAATCATTTTGGCTGGATTCCGCACAGACATCCCGGAGTTGATGGCCACCAGTGATATTTTTGTCCTTCCTTCTCATCGCGAAGGGCTGCCTCGATCCATCATTGAGGCAATGGCGATGGCAAAACCGATCGTCGCCACGAATATCCGTGGATGTCGGGAAGAAGTCAGAGACGGGGTCAACGGATTTTTAGTAGAACCAAAACAGATATGTCCCTTGTATGCAGCTTTAAAAAAGCTCGTAGTGGATTCGAGACTCAGAGAAGCATTCGGGCAGAACAGCCGCAGTATCGCGCTTGAGCACTTTGATGAGCGAACGGTCCTCGCGAAGCAGGCGGCGTTATTTGCCCAACTGACTGGTCAGCTGAGAGAAGAAAGAGAGCAGGAGAAAGGAGGCAGCGGAGAAGATTGGACAAGACGGGAGCATTCGTCATTTCCCTAGACTTTGAACTTTACTGGGGCGTCCGAGACAAGAGAACCATTCAGTCCTATGAGCAAAATTTGCTAGGCGTTCGTCAAGTGATCCCCGCACTTTTGGAGCTGTTTGCCAAGTATGAAATGCACGTCACCTGGGCGACTGTCGGTTTTTTGTTTTGCGAGTCGCGCAAGGAGCTGGCAAGTGTCGTCCCATGGCATCTCCCGGCGTATGCCGATGAAAAGCTGTCACCCTATCCCTATATGGACACAGATGCGATCGGAGAGCATGAGCAGGTCGACCCGTATCATTTTGCTCCTTCCTTAATCAAGCTGATATCCTCTTACCCGCATCAATTCATCGGAAGCCACACCCTTTCCCACTACTATTGTCTGGAGCCGGGACAGACTCCCGAAGCTTTTGCTGCTGACCTTGATTCTTTTCATCGAGTGACTCACAAAAAAGGATACTCCCCTACCAGCATCGTTTTTCCGCGAAATCAGGTACAGCCTGCCTATTTATCTTTGTGCAAGAAAAAGGGGTTTCGTTCCTATCGCGGCAACGAGCAGTCTTGGATGTATCACACACAAGGGGCTGCCGAAGAGACATTGTTCAAAAGAGCCATGCGACTGATGGATGCGTATGTGAATCTCTCCGGTCATAACAATTATGTTTCATTGCAGCGTAGTCCAGAGGGAATGGTCGATGTTCCATCCAGTCGGTTTTTGCGTCCTTATCATCCTCGACTACAGAGGTTGGAAAAATGGCGCATGAAAAGAATCAAACGCGACCTGACTCATACGGCAGAGCACAATCGCTTGTACCATCTATGGTGGCATCCGGAAAACTTCGGGAACCACATGGAAGAGAATCTGTCCTTTTTGGAGGAAATCCTCCAGCATTACTCCATGTTACGCGAGAGGTACGGCATGCAGAGCCTCAGTATGGAGGAAGCGGCAGCGAAGTGGAATCAACAGGAGGTGCGGCATGAAGTCCTTGTTTGATCGTGGCGTATCCTTCCTGATGCTCGTCATGCTGTCCCCGCTGATTTTGCTGGTGAGTCTGCTCATCCGTTGGAAGCTGGGGTCTCCGGTTTTGTTTGTACAAGAGCGACCAGGTTTGCACGGAAAACCTTTTTTTATCTACAAATTTCGCACGATGACCAATGAGCGTGATGAGAGTGGAGTGCTTCTCTCTGACGAGCAGCGGCTGGGTTCATTCGGAACGCTTTTGCGCAAGTATAGCTTGGATGAATTGCCACAACTATGGAATGTGCTTCGCGGTGAAATGAGCCTCGTAGGGCCGAGACCGCTACTGATGGAGTACTTGCCGTTGTACACGCCGCGGCAGTTAAAACGACACGACGTAAAGCCGGGGATTACAGGCTGGGCGCAGGTCAATGGAAGAAATGCGATTGACTGGGAGCAAAAGTTCGAGCTGGACGTCTGGTATGTAGAAAATGGCAGCTTTTTACTGGATATGCGGATTATCGGTCTGACGATCAAGCGTGTTTTTCAATCGACAGGCATAAATCAACTGGGCAGCGTCACGGTAGAAGACTTCAGAGGGAGTGAAAACACAGAGCGCGCTGGGAGGGAAGCATGTGAGCCTGATCGTACTGTCGGAACAGGATGATTGGACCGAATATTTGCGACGGTTTTTCAAATTAGACGTGTCCTACACGAAAGAATTTGTGCAGCTATACGCCAAAATGGAGCAGGGCACGCCAGAAGCTGTCTTTTTCAAGAGTGGGGAGAACGAGGTTTTCTACCCGTATTTGGTCAGACGTCTGGATGGGTGGATTCCCGGCTATGCGGATTTGGTTTCGATTGGATACGGAGGGCCATTTGTCGTGGGAGGACAGACGGCTGCCCGATTGTTCCAGGAGCAATTCCACGTCTACTGTCGGTACAAAAACTATCTGACAGAAACGGTCCGCTTTCATCCGTTGCTGGGAAATGCGGAGCTGTTTGCGGATCAAATGCGACTGGATTTGGTGAGGATGGTAACGGCTGTCGATTTGCGCCCCACACTTTCCTACATTCGTGCTCACTATACGCAAAACGTCGGACGAAATATCAGGAAGGCCGCGGCAAACGACGTCCGGGTTACATTGGGCGGAACCGATTGGCTTCCTTCTTTTATCCAGCTGCATCGGGAGACGATGGACCGTAATCAAGCCGCGGCGATCTATTACTATGCACCTGAATTTTTTTGGGGACTCATGAAAAAAACAGAGCTGTGCAAGCCGCGGCTTCTGCTTGCCATGCATGAGGATCGGCCGGTGGCGGGAGTACTTTTGCTCAGTGGAAATCAATTCGCCCATTATCAGCTAGGGGCATCCCATACGGAAGACATGGCGCTTGGCGTCAACCACCTCCTCTTCGACGCCATGATCCAGCAGGCAAAGCAAGATGGAGCACAGCTACTTCTCCTTGGAGGAGGGAATTTGGATGGGGATGGCTTGTTCCGTTTCAAGTCCTCGTTTGCAAACGGCAATCATTTTCCGTACTGGATGGGCAAAAAAGTTCACGATGAGGAAGTGTATCTGGCTTTGTGCCAAAAACTACAGGTCGATCAGGCTGGCGAGCAAGATTTCTTTCCTGCCTATCGCAATGGAGGGACGTCGTAATGAGTGCGCAGCAGCGGATTTTTTTATCACCGCCACATATGGGGGAGGATGAGCAGGAGTTGGTGGCAGACGCCTTTGCCTCCAATTGGATTGCACCATTGGGGGAACACGTCGATGCTTTTGAGCGGGAGATTGCCCAGTATGTCGGCGTAAAAGCTGCGCTGGCTGTATCCTCTGGAACGGCTGCTATCCATCTCGGCCTTAGGCTAGCCGGTGTGGCTCCGGGTGATACGGTGTTTTGCTCCAGTCTCACCTTCGTCGCCAGTGCCAATCCGATTCTGTACCAGGGAGCGACTCCAGTATTCATTGATTCCGAGGAAGGGTCCTGGAATATGTCTCCGCAGGCATTAGAGCGAGCCTTGCAGGAAGCTGCAGCAGCGGACAAGTTGCCCAAGGCGGTCGTCATCGTCAATTTATATGGGCAGAGCGCAGATATGTGGCCGTTGATGGCGCTTTGTGAGCAGTATGGGGTGCGCGTGGTGGAAGATGCAGCAGAATCGTTAGGAGCTGTATACAAAGGGAGAATGAGCGGTGCCTTTGGTCATGTTGGGACTTTTTCATTTAATGGCAATAAAATCATGACGACTTCAGGTGGTGGAATGCTCGTCTCCGATGACGTTGAGGCGATTGAAAAGGCGCGCTTCTGGTCGACGCAGGCGAAGGAGCCAGTGAGGCATTACCAGCATGAAGAGATGGGCTACAACTATCGGTTGAGCAACGTACTGGCGGCAATTGGCCGGGGGCAGCTGCGCGTCTTGGAGGAGCGAATCGAGGCAAGGCGAGGGATTTATAAGCGTTATGAACAAGCCCTCGGACAATTGCCTGGCATTTCGTTCATGCCCGAGCCGGCGACAGGGCGATCCACCCGCTGGCTAACGGTGATGAGACTGAATCCAGCTGACACGACACTCTCTGCTGCACAATTGATCGATGCACTGGGTAGAGAAAATATCGAAGCCCGTCCCGTGTGGAAGCCGATGCATCTACAACCGTTGTTCGCACAATGCCAATACTATCCGCACCAACCTGATGAGAGTATATCAGATCAGCTGTTTGCCGAAGGTGTTTGCTTGCCGTCGGGTTCCAGCTTGACTGCTGAACAACAGGAGCGGGTCATCGGTCTGATCATGAGCTGCCTCCTGAACCAGGAACGGGGGGTGCGCCATGTATAGTTATGAGCAGCTAGAAAAATGGCGTAGCCTCTGCTCGTCTTCTTATTACGTGCTGGACACCGTGAAGCTCTCCGAGAACTATCGTCGTTTCCAACGGGCTTTTACCCAGCGGTATGAGCATGTAGTCGTCGCGTATTCGTATAAGACCAATTACTTGCCGTTTTTATGCCAAAAGCTGCATCAGCTAGGGGCGCATGCTGAAGTCGTCTCTCGACTGGAATACGAATTGGCACGGAAACTCGGCGTCGACCCTGCGTCCATCATTTTTAACGGCCCGCTCAAAACGGAAGAGGACATTCATTTTGTCTTGGAGCAGGGGAGCCTGATCAATCTGGATTCTTTTTCGGAAATCCCGTGGGTGGTGGCCTACGCCAAGCAGTATCCCGAGCAGACGTTTCGGATCGGGCTGCGGATTAATGTGGATTTGGCCAGGGGTGGCGTGAGTCCTCTGCAAAATGGGTACGAGGTCAGCCGATTTGGTTTTTGCGTCGAAAACGGCAATTTGGAAAAAGCCCTGAGTCAATTGGCTGTCGCCCCGAATGTGCATGTAGTCGGGTTGCATGGACACTTTTCCACCAATCGCAGTGTCGGTGTGTATCGCCAAATTGCGCGCTATTTATGCCGTTTGGGAAAACAGCATTTGGGTGAGCGGCTTGCTTTTATCGATATGGGAGGCGGATTTTTTGGCGAGCTCCCGACCTCATTCGGGATGACGGCTGCACCAACCTTTGAGGAGTACGCCGAAGCGATTACGTCAGTCATGAAGGAGGAGCTGGCAGAGCTGGATCACGCTCCGTTGCTGATTCTGGAGCCGGGTATTTCACTTGTGGCAGATGCCGTTGATTTCGTTTGCCAGGTCATCGATGTAAAAGAAAACAGAGGAGAGCGATTTGTTCTCGTGGATGGCAGCATTCACAATGTCAAGCCGACGATGCACGCGCACCCTTTGCCAGCCCGACATGTGTGCAACCGCAAGCCAGTTCCCGAAGCGAGCTATCATGTCGTCGGGTATACGTGCATGGAAAAAGATTATTTGCTTCAAAGCTATACGGGACCTTTGCCTGATAGCGGGGATTATTTTGTCTTCGGACACGTAGGGGCGTATACGCTTGTCTTTAATCCACCTTTTATTCGGGAGAGGCCGCCGGTTCTCGCTATCGATGGAAAAGATACAGTCATTGTCAGGGGAAAAGAGACTCTCCAACAATTCATACCCGAATCGGTTTATCGTTTTCACGTTGACAAGCAGGGGGTCGTGAACTGAATGAACGTACTTGTGACCAGTGTAGGCAGACGAGTCAAGCTGCTCCACTATTTTGTACGCGAATGGGGTGACACTGGCAAAATCATCGCAGTCGACTGCGATCCGACAGCCCCGGCCCTGTACGCTGCCCATTATCATGAGCAGGTGCCGCGTATCGACGATCCTGGTTATCTCGATGCCCTGCTGCACATTTGCCAACGCTACGAGATCAAGGCAATCCTCTCTTTAATAGACCCGGAGTTGACACTGTTGGCTGCATATGCAGATCGTTTCTACATGCAGGGCATCGAGGTGATCGTGTCCGATCGGGATGTAATCCAGATGTGCTTGGATAAGATGGCTACGTATGATTTTTTGTCCGCGCATCAGATTCCCGCCATTCCCACCTTTACAAAAGTGGATGAGGTACAAGCAGCGCTTACAGCAGGGCAGATTACATATCCATTGATTGTCAAGCCGCGGTATGGAAGTGCCAGTTTAGGCATCACACGTGTGGAGAATGATCAAGAATGGTCCATGCTCATGGAAAACACGGAGGATGTCGTCATTCAACCGTTCTTGCAGGCAGAGGAGTACGGAGTGGACGGCTATGTGGATCTGATCTCGGGGGAGCTGGTGACACTATTCACCCGCAAAAAGCTGCGCATGCGGGCAGGGGAGACGGATCGCTCACTCGCGGTAAAAGATCCGCGTCTGCTATCGCTAGCGAAGGAACTGATTCGTGTCCTGGAGCCGCGTGGGCCCATTGACATCGATTGTTTTTTGGTGGGAGATCAGTACGTTGTGTCGGAGATCAATCCCCGCTTTGGCGGAGGGTATCCGCATGCTCACGAAAGCGGAGTGAACAGCGTCCGTGCGCTTCTCCAAAACGTAAAGGGTCTGGTGAATGTACCGAAAGTAGGGGAGTACAAGGAAGGAAGCATCATGATGAAATACGATGAGGTCATGCTTCTGGAGTGAAGGGAAAAAAATCCCTCAGAAGCGGGAAAGGGCAGGGAAGCGAAAAACAAGATAAATATTGCGTACCTGCCCCATATTGTACAGTGGCTGTATTGCTGAAATATGCTACAATTGTAGTTGAGCGTCCACGTGATGCCTACTTAATCAAAGTGCAGGAGTGTTACAGACCATGATCATCCAGTTCATTCGTTATCGGTAATGTGAGGTACAGCTCAACAGAATCCCGCATTTTTTGAAAATGCTTGGGGTTTATTTGACTGTGCCTTTTTTCATTCACCGAAATACGAATGAATGGGGTGCTTTTTTTGATGTCTACAGCTATTTCCCAGTATGTGGAGATTTTTCGTTGTCCAATTTGCCAGTCGGCTATGCGCAACGTACCTGTCACCAGCTTGGTATGCAACAATCATCATTGCTTTGATTTATCCAAGCACGGCTATGTTCACTTGGCTACGCGAACCTACAAAACAAAGTATGACAAGCAATTGTTTGCAGCGAGAAGGGCAATCATGGAGCAAGGCTTCTTTGATCCATTGTATGACGTATTGAGCGAAGTCATCCTGCATAGGACAGACGCTGAGGAAAGCCAGATGTACGTGCTGGATGCAGGATGCGGCGAAGGCTATCATCTGACGCAGGCTCGGCAGAGAGTGATGCAAACAAGCAAAGTCCCATTTGTCGGAGTGGGTGTCGATCTCGCCAAAGAGGGGGTTATGCTCGCGGCGAAGAGCGATCCAGAAGTAGTTTGGTGCGTTGGCGATTTGACAAATGCGCCGTTTGTCGACAGACAGTTTTCATGCATTTTGAATCTATTATCTCCATCCAATTCGGATGAGTTTCATAGACTCCTCGCTGATGATGGAAGGATGATCAAAGTCATTCCGGAGGCCAACTATTTGCGAGAGCTAAGAGAAGCCTTGTATCAAGAAACTCCCAAAACACAATATAAGAATACTCGTACGATCGAGCACTTCAAAACCAGCTTCCAGCTAATTGGTAAGGAACGGGTTCAGTATCAGTTCCGACTGGAGGAAGAGCGTCTTGTTTCCCTGCTTCAGATGACTCCGTTGGCGTGGGGAGCGACACCTGAGCAGTTGAAGCGAGTGTCTGACTTGGCAGGAGTGGATATAACGATAGACTTGGCTGTGTTGATTGGCAGGAAATAAAGCAGCGACTGTCCTGAGCGGAAAAATCCGTTGGGACAGTCGCTTTCCTATTTGTAGATGGTCGTTGTTGACAGCGTTCTTTATTTTTTTGAAAATAAGCATGAATACTCAGAAAAGTTTCGGAGGGATAGTATGGGGGCTGATCAGGATAAGGCTTCCTTTTTGCGCGTAAAACCTTTCCTTGCGGATATCCAAAAGCATTGCTTGTCCCTCACGAAAAACGAGTGGGATGCGCAGGATCTCTTCCAGGAAACATTGACGAAGGTGTATCGTTCCTTGCAGAAGACTCCAGACAGAGAACTAACCAAGGCATTTTTGAAGCAAATTGCTACGAATGCTTGGATCGATCATTGCAGGAAAGTAAAGGCGAATGAGCATCCCGCCTTGTTTGATGAAGCGATCTATCTGCATCAGTCCAGTGTATCTGATGCGTTTGTGCAGAGAGAGGTGTTCGAGCAACTGGCGGATCGACTAAATGCCAGACAGATGGTGCTGATTCTCATGATGGACATTTTTTCGTTTACGGCGCAGGAAACAGCCACATTGCTCCATACGACCGTAGGGGCAGTGAAGGAAGGAGTGAAGAGGGCACGCCAGCGCTTGTTCGTGTTGGCAGAGCAATCCAGACAGGGAGAAAGCCCATTCCACAAAAAGAAATTCGACAAAGCTGGCCGTCGTGATTCGTCCGGCTTTGTATCAAAAGAAGGGTTCGAGCAATTTTTGACTGCCTTTCGTGCAGGGGATGCCTACGCGATTTGTCAAACGTACCTGCGCCTCGCAAAACTGGGCGTGAGCGTGGAAAAGCTTTCGGTAGCAGGCGATCGCCTTTTCTTTGCGGTTCGTGACCCGGATGGACATTTGCTGCATTTTTTTCAGAAATGGTAGAAGTACCCGTTTCTTTTTGTTCTTTTCTTTCGTTCATGAGGGTGAAAATACATATTTCAAAGAAAGGAGCGAACACAAATGAGTATTCATGTGCGTAATTTTGCGGTTGTACAGCTGCCAGTCAAAAACTTGGAGGTATCCATAAAGTGGTATCGCGATGTGCTCGGTATTCCGTTCACGTTTGAATATACACCTGGAGACAATGAGGCTTGGTTGAACGTAGGAGGAGTAGGTCTCGGACTCATTCGTTGCCCGGAGGTTCCGCGATTGGACTTTACCGATATGGCCGGACAAGCCCAGCCGATCATCTCCTTGCAGGTAGACCAAATCCATGAGGTTTATGAGGAGTTGAAAAGCAAAGGAATCGAAGTAAGTGAAATGACGTATAAGCGAGGCGGAGGCTACAGCTTTCGATTTCGTGATCCAGATGGGCATTTGAACCACCTATGGGGTGGCTGGCCTTCTGTTGAGGATGAAGAGAGAAACGCATAGAAAGTGGTAGCTTTTAAGCGTTTTTGATTCCCCCGTTAACAACCGTACTTTTTGAAGGATGCCACTCCCAGAACAACTAGGCTTGCTCCTGGGGTGGCATCCAAAATCATTTTCCCTTCTACCGCACAGTACTAGTACGTCCTTACTACTTCAAGTTCTGAAAGTCCACCGCTTTTTGGCTCATCAGGTAGGAAACAATCTCCTCCTCATTGGACACTTCGTCCATAAACGTGACTTTGAAACAAACGTCATTTTCTCTCCAGAAATAGGAGATGAGAGTTGGATCCTCTGGTTTGCTCGCCTCTCCAAAACGCTTGTATTTCGCCGTTTTGAACACTTCATTTCCAGCGATTTTCAGCATGTTTACCTTAACTATGTGCTTATCGTCCATACCGAGGTGAAATGCTACATTTCCATCCTTTTTCATATCTTCGTATATTTTTGTGTCTTTGATTTGATCAAATGAGATTCTATTTTCTCCGCTCAATCTTTTGTTTTTCTCAGCAACATCGTAGTAAATCCCAAGGTACATAGTCTTATAATCTTCCTCATTTGCCGGCATGCTGAAATTTACTTTTGAGCTTATATCTGCTGCTGTACCTTTGAACTGTCCCGGCAGCTCCAAAGGAAATTTAGGAGTAAACCCTATAGCTTTTGAGCCGTGCTGTACATCTTCCGTATCATATAAGCCCAAGACGTAACTGGAATAGCCTACATAACGTTCTTTCATCGCTTGATCCGGGTATTTCACATTCGAGATCATTTTCACAATGTCTTCTTGAGGATCGCTAGCGAAACTACTAATGTTATACTGTATTCCGTTATCTTGCCATAGATAGTAAACGTAGTTAATGTTGTTTTCTTCACCGGAGTGTTCGCTATTAAAAGTCACTTTCATTACAGCTAGCCCTTGGACATTTAAATTTTGCTTCGCTATTTTTTGTTCCCCATATCCCTTTTTTTGTTCATCTACGATTATTTTGTAAGCCGCCTCCAATCCTTTTAGTCCGCTCCTTGCAGAAAAACGCACATATTTGGATGATGGACCTCTTTTTCTAAATTCAATCTGAACGTGCGTTTCTTTATTGGTACGCAACTTTTTCTGATCGATATACATCCCTCTAAACTCATAGTCCATAGCAAGCACATCAGGAACTTTAAAATCAAAACCAGTTGTCTGTATTCCTTTTGACAAACGGTCGTATGTTCGCTCATCCGAGTCAAATAAAAATCTAGCCTCTTGCCCTGCATTAGCTTTATCGGAGGCGACTGGCTGGGCGGTGCTCCCCACCTTCACCGCGGCATTCGTAAGGGTCACCGAACTCATCAAAGCTACACACAAAACGGCAGCAACCGAAAGCTTGTAAGATCCTGCTTTAAAGCTTTTTATCATCTGAATTCTCCTTATCAGTTGATTCTTGTTATTTGCTTCGTTAAAGTGAAGCAAGTGAAGCTGCTGGCGGTTGGCAGAAAAACGCTGCAAAAATTGAATAATCGTCATCCCGTAGGGCACAGACTCATCTTCACCCAGAACGTTCAACACATAAGCGTCACACGCAAGCTCCCGGTCGGCTTTCATCTGTTTTACACACAACCAAACAAAAGGGTTCATCCAGTGAATGGCCAAAGCAAGTAGACTCAGCAGGTTCCACGCGATGTCTTTTCTTTTGTAGTGGGCAAGCTCGTGGGAGAAGACGTGGGTAAGCGCAGAGGCGTTCGATTCCTTGCATATCTCTTCGGGACAGTAAATCCATGGATGGATCACCCCGGAGATATGCGGACTTTTTCTATAGCTTCCTGAATAGATAGGGATTGGTTTGGTGATGCCAAATCTTTTTCGGCAATCATCTAGGATGGAAATGACTTGCGGGTCGGTTTCGATCTTGAGGCTGCTCATTCTGCTTCTGGTTCGCAACATGTAGGCACACATAAATCCAAGCAGTGAAAAACATCCCACAAGCCAAACGATGGCTGCTATTTTTACGCCAAGGATGTGATTGTTCTCGACAGGGTCTGGATCGATTTTGATTTGGTGGGATAGGGAGGGATCCAGAAGTTTTTGATTTTCTGGCTGGTTTGTCTTATTATTTTGAGGTGAGTTTGTTTGTTTGCTGTTTTGCTCTATCTCTTTTTGTGACGCGTCATTCGCAACAGGGGAGTGGGGGGAAACAGCATTTTTTATGCTGTCTACGCCTACTTGCCAGATATTGAAGATGCTTACCGGACTGTTAGGGAGAAAAGGGAACAGAAGCCGTATTAACACAATCAGCCAAAGTGCGTGGTGAAGTCGAGCACTTATTCGGTGATGAAAGATTTTCTTGGTGGCTATCACCATCAAAGCGACGAGGCTAGCTCCAATGGTGGCATCAAAAACCCATAAAAAAATATCACATAACATATCCATGCTTTCTACCTCTTTACAGTGAGTTCTGCTGCTTTGTCATTCTTCACATCTGTCATCGCCTCTTTTGTCCTTGTCTTTCTGTTTTTCATTCAGAATCTTTTGGAGATGCTCGATATCCTTCTGGGACAACTTGACGTCTTCTAAAAAATTGGTCATCATCATGTCTGCCGCCCCGCTAAAGACTCTTTTCAAAAACGACTGGCTCTCTGCCTTGATGCATTCTTTTTCGGAAATCAATGGAAAGTACTTATAACTTCTTCCTGCTTTTTCAAAACCGATCACCTTTTTCTTCAAAAGTCTGTTGATAAAGGTACGAACGGTTTGATCGGTCCACTCGATTTCATCAGGCAAGAGGAGTGCGATATTCTCGGCGTTTATAGGGTTGTTCTTCCAAATAATCTTCATGATTTCCCACTCTGCTTCAGAAATTTTCGGGAGATTGTGCATGTACTCACCTCCTAATCCATCTTTTGATTTACAGATGTAAATATAATCTGTCGGGTTAATATTACAAACGTAAATAAAGCGTGTCAAGAAATATTTTCCATTCATAACCACAGGTTGTTATTTACATATGCATGGCTCAGCTGCGGTTCAATTCGGCCAGAAACGCAAGGGAATGTTCGCAACAATTGTACTTGACATTATGCAGAACATATAGAATAACTACAAATATCTATCAATCAACAAATTACGTAAAGAGGAAACAGGTGATCACCAAATGAGAGCAAACCGGATGGAAGCGTTCAGCGATGGCGTACTGGCGATTATCATTACGATCATGGTGCTAGAATTCAAAGTACCGGAAGGCCAAGACTGGTATTCGTTAATTGAATTAGGACCAAAAGTGCTTAGCTACATCTTCAGTTTCGTTTATGTCGGCATCTACTGGAACAACCATCACCATCTGCTGCACATGATTCGAACAATGAACGGGCGGCTAATGTGGCTCAACTTGATATTGCTTTTCTGGCTATCCCTTATTCCCTTCACGACCGCCTGGATGGGGGAAAGTCATTTTGCTCCCGCCCCGATGGCATTGTACGGGATCGTTCTTCTGCTTGCAGCTACTTCTTACAGGTTTCTCCAGCTTGCAATTATTAGCCAGCATTCTGGCGATTCCGTATTCGTAAAGTCAATGGGCCGAGACTGGAAGGTGAAAGTATCTCCTTTTCTCTACTTGCTCGCAATATTGACCGCGTATGTGGGTCCATGGGTTTCCGGTTTCTTTTATGTACTCGTTGCTGTGATCTGGGTCGTGCCGGAAAAGCGAATCGAGCATATCTTGAGAAGCGAATAATTGTCCTAAGCAAAGCCTCCAAACCGGAGGCTTTTTTTCAAAAATAGGTTCCCGCAAAGGATGGCCTTAAACCTTGTTAGTAACATTGCTTCACTTTCATCAGTAATCGCGTGCGGCGTCGAACCAGCGTTGAGCCATTTCCTCCGTAATAGGCTGGCCGATTTGGTGGTCAGACTGGCTTAGTTGCCAGACAGCTTCACCCAGGTCATCTCGTTCGATGGTTTCGATACCTTTGAGGGTGTTAAAACGCACGGTAAAGGCCGTAAAGGCTGCCTCCGCATCAGCAAGGCTGCGGGCTTGCGCCAAGGCCGCTTGTGCAACGTCATAGGCTTCATTAGCCAGCTTGGCCAGACGTTTCGGCCAGGACGAAAATGGGCGGCCAAACTCGGTCGTCCACCACTCGGGCTTCCGTAATTGGCTCACGGAAGCGTGGCCAGTCCATGGGCGGGTGTTGGCTCGGGCTTTCATTTGCTGCCTCAGTCGCTTGCCTGTAATCTCTTCCACGTTAAAGGCGATAAATCTGTCAAGCAACGGCCACACATTTAATGGCGGCAGGTCACCTAGATCAGGCATGAAGCGGAGCTCCAAATTTGTTAACTGCGTCTGACGAGCTAACAGCTCCAAGTCGCAGAAATTGCCCCACAAGCTCAATGATGTAAGATTTTGAAATCTCTCTAAACACGTCAGCGAGACAGGCTGCGCCAGCGGTTCGTTTCGAAGTGTCAGGCTCGTGACCTGGTGCAGCTCGCCCAGATCGGGTAGCAAGACGGGGGCATGATTCTTGCGGCGGCTGGTTCGCGGCTTGAGTGTCAGGGAGTATGGCATGTCGCCATTGACAGAGAAGCGTGATAGATCTCCAGCCACACTCAGACGGAAATATTCAGAGACTTGGCGTTTCGGGAGTTTCAAATGCAAACAGCTTTCAAACTGGTCCAGTTCGATATGCAAGCTGTGCAATTTGGATTGGCTGGCGTCAACGACCATGTCTTTTGACAGGATCGGAACCCATGCCATTTCTTCAATGGGGCGTTCTTTGGCCCAGTCGAAGAAGCCCGCGTCGCTACCTGTGTAGTACAGAAACCGCGGCCAGGGAGAGCCAGCTGGTGTGGCAAAGGAATCGAATATGTTCCAATTGATGGGCACATAGGGATCGACGTGCAAATCTGCCTTATTGCCCAATTGTGAGGGTCCAATGGAGAGACTGCCTACGCCGGGCTTGATAACAAGTGTATGGCTGTGAGGGCCAGTCAGGTCGATGGGATATCGACCATCTTCTCTTATAGAACCAGCAGGAGAACGAACTTGCTTATGATTTGTCATTTCCTTCATCCTTCCTTCTTAACTCCTGACTTCTGCGCTATGTATCAATACATCTCAATACCTTGGAGCTTAATAAAAATATAGCATAGAAAGCCAAGTTGATTTTGTAGTTGCTGTAGTGGAGAGAAGAATATTTCCAGTCTACGCTCCGGGCTACGTCCTGCTGGGAAGTGGGGACTGTCCGCTCCGCAGCGATTTGCGGGGAAATGCAAAAGTGGTAGCCGCTTCGTAGCGTGGGCACGTTGCATTTCTGTTGTCCGCAAATCACTGCGAAGCTGTCCAATGATTCTCAATCTTTAAAAGCCACTTGAAACTACATCCGCTCGCAAGGAAACAGGAGAAATAAGCGAAGATCCTGGTGACCCAAGAAGCTGGAGCGTTTTCTTCTGTTTCCTCCCACCACAGCAGTCGGGATAAAAAGTCTCAAAAAAAGACTAAAAGTATCAAAATGATACGATTTCATCTCATTATGATACGATTCCCACCAAAACAATAAGCCACCCACGCCTCCCACCGTTGGCACGATCCTTGCTCTATCATTCAGGATGAAACCAACGGAGGAGGTACACATCAAATGGATAAACGTAATCAACCACCAATCTACGTCGTAAAAAATAAGAGAAAAAATAGCGAGAGTTCTCGCATTCCTACCTATTTGACCACAATAGAATCCCGTTTTGCCAAAGCTTTTCACCAATCTCTCGCAAACTACGAGCCAACTCCCCTTGTTACATTGCCTGCACTGGCACGTGAGCTGGGGGTAGGACAGGTACTTGTAAAAGATGAGTCCGAGCGATTTGGTCTCAATGCTTTTAAGGTTTTGGGAGCTTCTTACGCGATGGCGCGTTTTTTGTGCGAGAAGCTGGGGAAATCGACAGAAGACATGACTTTTGAAGCACTGTGCTCCCAAGAAGTGAAAGAGCGAATTGGAGAAGTCACCTTCGTCACTGCAACAGATGGCAATCACGGACGGGCCGTTGCATGGGCTGCGAAGGCGCTCGGACAACATGCCGTTGTTTATTTGCCCAAAGGCTCCACCCAGCAACGGGTAGATGCGATACGCGAGGCCGGCGCAGAAGCTCACGTGATCCATGGAAACTACGATGAAGCCGTGCGACTCTCAGAACAAATGGCCAAAGAACGTGGTTGGCAAGTGATTCAAGATACAGCATGGGAAGGCTACACGACTATTCCCATGTGGATTATGCAGGGCTATACGACAATGGCAGCAGAGGCTATGGAACAACTCTCAGCCCTTACTGACGCCAAACAGCCGACGCATCTTTTCTTGCAGGCTGGTGTCGGTTCCATGGCTGCCGCAGTCTTGGGACATTTCGTAGCGGCGCAAGTAAACAAAGACCTAACAACCGTGATCGTAGAGCCACATAGCGCCAATTGCATGGTCCTCTCAGCAGAAGAGAACGACGGACAGCCACATACTGCTACGGGAGAGCTAGGAACCATCATGGCAGGTCTGGCATGTGGCGAGCCGAATCCGATGGCATGGGAGATCTTGCAGGAGCATGCGGACTTCTTCGTTAGCTGTGCCGATTATGTGGCTGCAAACGGCATGCGTATACTTGCGGCACCGATTGGAACCGACCCTTCTATTGTAAGCGGGGAAAGTGGAGCAGTCGGGGTAGGGCTACTCGCTGCCTTGATGAGCAAGCCAATGAATCATCAACAGCGTGAGCAGCTCGGCTTAGATGAAAATTCCGTTGTTTTATGCTTTAGTACGGAGGGTGACACGGATCGGGATATCTACAAACGCATCATCTGGGAGGGCGCATGCCGGGAAGAGGAGGGTCTGACAAAATGAACGTGACGATCAATCGAGATGAACTGATTTCATTCGTACAGGATTTGATACGCATTGATTCGGTGAATCCATACCTGGACGAGGATGGCCCAGGCGAAAAAGCGATCGCCGCTTTTATTCGAGAGCGTTTGGAGGCGGCTGGACTGGAGGTTCACGTCACGCCTATTAGCGACACAGCGGTCAATGTCGTCGGGATCCTACGGGGAACGGGCGGCGGCAAATCCTTGATGCTAAATGGACATATGGATACGGTAAGCGCCAAGCGTATGGAGATTCCGCCGTTTGAGCCTACCTTTGTGGACAACAAAATTTTCGGCAGAGGCAGTCAGGACATGAAGGGCAGTCTGGGGGCCATGATTGCCGCAGTAGAGGCGATCGCACGAGCAAAGGTTCCATTGGCAGGAGATGTCATTTTGACTTTTGTCGCTGACGAGGAGTATAAAAGCATCGGCACGGAGGAGTTGGTAAAGGCGTACAAAGCAGATGCAGCGATATGCTGCGAGCCTTCCGATCTGGCGATTGGTGTCGTACACAGAGGTTTTTCCTGGGTCAAATGCGAGGTGCTGGGCAAGGCAGCTCACGGAAGCCGTCCATCAGAAGGGATTGATGCAATCGTTCGGGCGGGCAGAGTCCTGCAAGAGCTGGAGCGCCTCTCGGACAGGTTGGCTCAAGGTCCCGCTCATCCGATTCTCGGTGCGGCATCTGTCCATGCATCACTCATTCAAGGAGGAACGGAGCTGTCCACCTATCCAAACTATTGCCGGATCGACTGGGAGAGAAGGACGTTGCCGGGCGAGACAGAGGCAGACATTGCCAATGAAATAGAAGCATTACTTCAGAAGCTGCGCGCAGAAGATGAGACGTTCCAAGCAAGCGCCGAGCTGTCATTTTTGCGGGAGCCGTTTGAAGTCGGGTTAGATGAGCCTGTTTATATAGCCCTTCAGGGAGCGTGTAAGAGTGTGACGGGAAAAACACCCGAAGTGTGCGGATTCTCGGGTTGGACGGACGCAGCATTGTTGCAGGAAGCGGGAATCCCTACAGTTTTGTTTGGACCAGTGGGAGCTGGGCTGCATGCGGCAGTCGAATATGTAGAGGTGGATAGCTTGGTAGACATGAGTGCCATCTTGGTGGAGACAATTTGCGATTTTTGCCGGTAAAAATTGCATAGAGGGCTGGCTTCTCCTGTGATGCGTTATAATGGATGCAAGAGATTGACGGGAGGGGAAGCCAGATGCCCTTGCGAGATATTCAAGAAAGTGTGCAACAGATTGCTTCGGCTGTTGCATCCGTTCTACGCGTAGAAGTAGAGATTGCGGACAGTCAGTTCTTGCGGATCGCAGGGACGGGGAAGAATGAGGCTGGCGTTTTGCGAACGATGGCAGGAGAGGATCATATCTACCGGGAGTCGTTGCTCGCCGGGCATCCTGTTGTGATCATGCATCCCGGGCAGGATGAGCGGTGCCGTCCTTGTATGCATTATGGAAATTGCAGGGAGACGGGAGAGATTTGTTGCCCGATTCAATTAGATAATGAAAACATAGGTGTGATCGGCTTGCTCGCTTTCGATGAGGAGCAACGCGAGCGGTTGTTTGCAGATGTGGATGCGATATTGACCTATTTGCAAAAAATGGCTGAGCTGATCGCCATTAAGTTAAAAGAGCATTACTTGTACGTCGAGCAGCTGCATACGGTAGAAAAGCTGCGTGTCGTTATGGATGAAATGGACAAGGCTATGTTTCTCGTCGATCAAGACAATCGGATCATGCAAGCGAACCAGCGTGCCCGTCAATATTTGCAGCTCGATCACGACGACAGTCAGACGGCAGAATGGATAGATGCCATTCGCCGTGCAGATGCTGAGCAATCTGCGCCAAAGCAGGTCGTTTTGTCCATCGGGCAGGAAGACAAGACCTTTTTGTTTGCCATCAAGCCCATTCTACTGGAAGGAACGGTCAAAGAATGGGTGATTACGCTTGATGATGTACAGGAAGTCGTGCAAATCGCAAGGCAGGTGAGTGGATATTCGGAGCCCGACCCTTTTCGGATGATCGGTGGAAACAGTCCTGCCATTGTGCAGGCAAAGGAAGTGGCAAGACGTGTGGCAGCCAGTGATTCGACTGTCCTGCTCCAAGGTGAAAGTGGAACCGGAAAGGAGCTCTTTGCCAAAGCCATTCATCAGGCAAGCCCGCGTCGTGACGAGCCGTTCCTTTCGATTAATTGCGCAGCAATCCCTGAGCATTTGATGGAAAGCGAGTTGTTCGGTTACGAGGAAGGCTCATTCACAGGAGCGCGAAAGGGTGGAAAACCGGGCTTGTTTGAGGTCGCGGGAAAAGGCACACTGTTCCTCGATGAAATCGGGGATATGCCCATGCCTCTGCAGAGCAAGCTGTTGCGCGTGTTGCAAGAAAAGGAACTGTACCGAATCGGAGGAAACGGCAAGCCTATACGCTTAGCGGCGAGGATCATTGCAGCGACCCATCTGGATTTGCAGGAGCGAGTAGACGCGGGGTTGTTTCGGTTGGACCTGTACTATCGTTTGCATGTAATTCCCATCCACTTGCCCTCGCTGCGCGAACGCAGAGAGGATATACTGCCTTTGGCGAACGATATCCTTTTGGCGCATGCGAATAGAGCGGGGAAGAAGCTGCTCGGCTTTTCCCAGGAAACGCAAAACGTCCTGTTTCATCACGGCTGGAGAGGAAATGTCCGAGAGCTGGAAAATGTAATCGAGTACGCGGTCAATATGGAAGCAAGCCCTTGGGTTCAGCCTGCGAGCTTGCCCATTCGAACGGGAATGCTGCGTGAATCTTCCCCACATTTCGTAAAAGAAAATCAGGGGTCATTCGACTGGCAAAAGCAAGGGCTTACGCTGAAAGAGCTGGAACGAGCAGCAATTGATACCGCGATGCAACAAATTCGGGATAGAAACGGACGAAAAGAAGAAGCAGCTGCGCTATTAGGCATAAGCCGGGCAACGCTGTTTCGGAAACTGCGCGAGTACGGTCTCACCTGATCTTTGCTTCCGGTCGATTTTTTGGGATTGGGCGGATAATGTGGTATGATGGTTTCGATACAGGAAGAGAGAATGGTATAAGGAAGGAGTGCCAAAAGAAAATGAAAGAAGTATTGGGATGGATTCGGTCGATAACCTTTGCTGTCGTTTTCGCTCTTGTCCTCGGAATCTTTGTATTTCAACCGTTCAAGGTTGATGGGCATTCCATGGACCCAACCTTACAAGACGAACAGCGCATATATGTGTCTAAACTATCACACACGTTTTCTTATTTGCCAGATTACGGCGACATTGTCGTGATCGACAGTAGGGTAGAGCGAGACCGTACATTGATGGACGATATCATGGGGCATCCCTTGGTGTCGCTGGTCACAGGCCAAGGCGATGATCACACGATGTATGTCAAACGTGTCATTGGAAGACCAGGCGACGTACTCGAGTTCAAAGACAACAAGGTGTATCGAAACGGTGAGGCATTGAACGAACCATATATCAAAGAAACGATGGAATATGTAGCAGACGGAAAGATCACGGTTCCAGCCGATCATATTTTTGTTATGGGAGATAACCGTAATCACAGTACAGATTCCCGCGATATTGGCTTTATTCCGCTGGATCATGTGATGGGAACCATGATCGAAAACCCTCTCAAGAAGTAAGGAACGTGAAGGAGAAAAGGTTGTCCATTTATGGGCAACCTTTGTTTCATAGTGAAAGATGTCCCACTTTTCTGATCGCTCTAAAAAGGAGGACGGCTTATGCCCAGCATTTTGATAGCGGATCGGGACCAGAACGAACGAATTGGGATCGGATGGCTCGTCAACAGCTATGCCATTCCGTATGACAAGGTGCATAATGCCGGGACCATGGAAGACGTTTTCGAAAGGATGGAAGCGCATACACCGGAAGTACTCTGTATTGAACTGGACATGATCGGGCGCGGGGAGTGGGATCGGCTGAAGCTCCTGGTGGAGCAGTATCGTCCGACCGTTGTGGTGACCACATCAGAAGCCACGTTCGAGCGGGCGATGCAGGGAATTGGACTTTTTGCCCGCGATCTATGGCTGAAGCCACAGACACCGGAATACATCAGGAGAATCCTGACGAGATGCTGCCAGGAGCGCTTGGATCGGAAGCGAGTGAACGAAGAGAAGAGAACAGGATCGGACAATGACAGGGATGTCTCGTATCTTGACCTGTTTTTCCCCGGGCATGTTCAAGCCAAGTCTTATTCGCTCATGCTGGCTCAATTGGAGGATCCGAAGCGCCACCCCGAGCTGCTGCGCTTTTTTGAAGAATATCCGTTTCGCGACAAACCCGCTCTTTTGCCGTTAGGGGAGACCATTGTGGGGGTTTTTCCAATGGATGCTGTGGTCTCGCCTTCTACGCTCCACCAAATGGGCAAGCGTCTGCTGATGGACTGGGAAGCAAACAATGACGCGCCGCTCTTTTTGGTCATGTATGACCCAAGCAACCATGAGCGGAGCTTGAACGAAAATTATGCGGATGCGAGCCAAGCCCTGCAAGTCCGCTTTTTTAAAGGATATCGGCAAGTGACGGTCGTGGACAATCGCGTGAATTGGACGATGATTGACCCATTTTTGACCCCCGCCGAACAGCGCACGTGGGTAGAAATGCTGGATGAAGGCAATCGGGAAGAGTTGAAGCAGTGGCTGTATACACACTTTTTTTACAAGGAAGAGCCCTATCCAGAGCCCGGGCTGTTGCGTATTCGGCTGACGAGTATTTTGGCCCAAGTCAGACGCTACATGATATCACGTGGTCTTGACTCTGGACCTTTGGAAGAGGAGTATCACCGGGTTTTCGAAACGATTCTTTACTCGCCGATCTTGTATCGGATCGTAGTGGAACTGCTGCTGTTTATCAATCAGCTTCTGGATGCTGCTCACCATCCCATCGACGAGTCCCGTGTCGATGTCGTGGAACAGGCGATTCGTTATATAGAGGGCCGCTATACCGATCCGGCACTGCGTCTGGAGGAGGTTGCACGCTATATCGACCGTAGCCCTTCCTATTTCAGTACGCTGCTCGCGCAAAAGCAAGGAAGCTCTTTTCGCCAAATACTCACTTCGTTGCGGGTAAAAGAGGCACGTCGATTGCTTCTTGAAACATCGATGTCTGTTCAAGAGGTAGCAGAGCGATGCGGATTCATTAACGCCAATTATTTCAGTAAAATTTTTAAGGAAAAAACAGGGACAACTCCACGTTTGTTACGAAATCAGAAGAAAAGATAGAAATCGAAAGAAAAGACAGATTTTTTCGTCAAACCATGAATGCGGTTGCAACTGAATCGAAAATAGAGGCACCAAATCGAAAGCGCGGTGCCTTTTTTGTCTTTCCTTGCTTTTTTACAATGGAGCTAAGAAGTACATCCTTTTAGAAAAGCAGGTGGAAATGATGACGACGACACAATCCGTTGAGCAATTGATCCAAGCCTTTTCAGGTACCCAATTACATACAAAGGGATGGGTGCAGGAAGCTGCGCTGCGCATGCTTTTGAACAACCTCAATCCCGATGTAGCGGAGCGTACAGAGGATCTGGTCGTATACGGCGGAATTGGCAAGGCGGCGCGGAACTGGGAATGCTTCGATGCAATTGTCAAAACATTGCAAACGTTGGAGAGCGATGAAACACTTCTCATCCAGTCTGGCAAGCCAGTTGCTGTATTCAAATCGCATACCGATGCGCCGCGTGTGCTGCTGGCAAACTCGAACCTGGTGCCTGCCTGGGCGAATTGGGAGCATTTCCACGAGCTGGACAAAAAGGGTTTGATGATGTACGGACAAATGACAGCGGGAAGCTGGATTTACATTGGCAGCCAGGGCATCGTACAAGGAACGTATGAGACCTTTGCAGAACTGGCACGCCAGCATTTTGAAGGAACGCTGACCGGAACCATTACCGTCACAGCAGGCTTGGGCGGCATGGGTGGGGCGCAACCGTTAGCCGTATCGCTCAATGGCGGTGTGAGCATCAATATCGAGGTGGACCCGACTCGTATCCAACGCAGACTGGACACAAAATACCTGGATGTGATGACAGAGAGTCTGGATGAAGCGATCCGTTTGGCGGAAGACGCGAAACGCGACAAAAAAGGCATTTCCATCGGTTTGTTGGGCAATGCACCCGAAGTGCTGAATGCCATGCTGGCTCGCGACTTTATCCCGGATGTGCTGACGGACCAGACCTCCTCGCATGATCCACTCAATGGCTACATTCCCATCGGTATGTCACTGGAGGAAGCAGCTGAACTGCGGGCGCGCGATCCGAAAGCATACGAATCTCGCGCAAAAGCAAGTATTGCTGAACACGTTCGCGCGATGCTCGCCATGCAGGAAAAAGGAGCAGTCACTTTCGACTATGGCAATAACATCAGGCAGGTGGCAAAAAACGAGGGTGTGGAGGACGCGTTCCGTTTCCCTGGCTTTGTGCCAGCCTACATCCGTCCGCAGTTTTGTGAGGGCAAGGGGCCGTTCCGTTGGGTAGCGCTATCCGGCGATCCGGAGGATATTTACAAGACAGACGAAGTCATCCTGCGCGAGTTTTCCTATAACACGCATCTGTGCAACTGGATTCGCATGGCACAGGAGCGCATTCAGTTCCAGGGACTGCCTTCCCGCATTTGCTGGTTAGGCTATGGCGAGCGTGCGCGTTTTGGTCAAATCATTAATGAGATGGTGGCGCGCGGCGAGCTATCGGCTCCTATCGTCATTGGGCGTGACCATCTGGACTCCGGTTCTGTTGCTTCGCCAAACCGTGAGACGGAAGCGATGAAGGATGGCAGCGATGCGGTTGCAGACTGGCCAATTCTCAATGCCATGATCAATGCAGTAGGCGGAGCGAGCTGGGTGTCTGTGCACCACGGAGGAGGCGTTGGCATGGGCTACTCCCTCCACGCCGGAATGGTCATCGTGGCTGACGGAACACCAGAAGCAGCACGTCGTCTGGAGCGTGTCCTCACGACCGATCCAGGCATGGGCATCGTCCGACATGTCGATGCAGGGTACGACCTCGCGATTCAAACAGCCAAGGAAAAAGGCGTCCACATTCCGATGATGAAGGAGTAAGAGCCATGACAAAACCTGTATGGATTCGCCATGCCAGTCAGCTTGCCACGCTGGCTGGCGGCTCCTCTTCCCCAGTAGTTGGAGCGCAAATGAACGAGTTGTCGATCATCGAGGACGGAAGCATCTGGCTGGAAGACGGCGTGATCCAGCGTGTGGGAACAGATGAAGAGCTGGCACTTCACTATCGAGATCGTGCGCATGAGGCGCAAATCATCGATGCTTCGGGCCAACTGGTCACGCCAGGGCTGATCGATCCTCATACACATTTGGTGCACGCGGGCAGTCGGCAAAACGAGTTTAATATGCGACTAAACGGTGCGACCTATATGGAGATTATGAACAATGGCGGTGGTATTCACTCGACCACTGCAGCGACCCGCGCAGCCACCCACGAAGAGCTGTTTGCCCAGAGTAAGCAGCGTCTTGACCAGTTTCTGTTGCATGGGGTCACAACCGTCGAGGCGAAAAGCGGATACGGCCTGACATTGGAAGATGAGCTGAAGCAGCTCGAGGTCGCCAAGCAGTTGCACGAAGCACATCCCATCGACATCGTTAGTACCTTTATGGGTGCACATGCGGTGCCGCGTGAATATAAGGAAAATCCGGATGCGTTTGTAGACGTGGTCATCGAGGAAATGATCCCGGAGGTTGCTCGTCGCAAGCTGGCTGTTTTTAACGATGTGTTTTGCGAAAGAGGTGTGTTCACCCCTGAGCAGTCCCGACGCATTCTCGAAGCTGGGGTCCGACATGGGCTGCTGCCGAAGATTCATGCGGACGAAATCGAACCGTATGAAGGGGCAGAGCTGGCAGCTTCGGTTGGGGCGGTATCTGCGGATCATTTGTTGCGTGCCTCCGACAAGGGGATTGAACAGATGGCAGAAGCGGGTGTCATCGCTGTGTTACTGCCCGGTACGGCGTTTTTCCTGATGGCTGAGTCAGCAAATGGCAGGAAAATGATTGATCGTGGCGTGGCTGTCGCGATTTCAACGGATTGCAATCCGGGCTCGTCTCCAACGGTTTCGCTCCCACTCATCATGAATCTTGGTTGCCTGAAAATGGGGATGACGCCAGCCGAGGTGCTGACAGCAGCTACCATCAATGCCGCTCACGCAATCCGCTGCGCGCATGAAGTCGGCAGCCTTGAGGTTGGGAAAAAAGCAGATGTCACGATTTTTGACGTTCCTGATTTCATGACCTTGCAATATCGGTATGGGATTAATCACGTAAACACGGTCATCAAAAACGGAACAATTGTCGTTGCTGGGGGCAGACTGGCGTAATACGAAAGAGAGCAAAAGAAAAACGGATAGAAGTGGGGGAGACCGGCTTGTCTTTAAAATGGGGGGACATGTATGGGAAATATTTCGAACAGCAATCTTGCACCTCATCCTGATCAGCAAGCCGTATCCACCACACATGCTTGGAAGTTTTTTGTTTTTAGCCTCATTGGTATTTTTGTCTTTTTTATTCCAGTTACCGTTAATGACACAAGCTCGATTATGCTCGATCACATCGTGACATGGGTTCGGCAAATCATGCCGGGTGTAATACCGATATATGCCTTGCTTGTGATTGTGCTTGGGGCCATTTATCCGTTTGTAACGGGCAGTTGGAAGCAGAGCAAATTAAATCTCGTCTTTTCTGCACTAAAAGTACTGGGTGTGCCTATCGCTCTGTTAATCTATTTTCAGGCGGGTCCAGCATGGCTGCTGGACAAGAATATGGGGCCATTTCTTTTTGAAAAACTGGTGATTCCCGTAGGCATGGTGGTCCCGATCGGCTCCGTGTTCTTGGCGTTGCTGGTTGGCTACGGCCTTTTGGAATTTATCGGGGTACTGGTGCAACCGATCATGCGCCCGATTTGGAAAACACCAGGCCGCTCTGCGGTAGATGCGGTGGCTTCCTTTGTGGGAAGCTATTCGATCGGTCTTTTGATCACGAACCGGGTATTCAAAGAAGGCAAATATACGATTAAAGAAGCAGCCATTATTGCAACGGGCTTTTCCACCGTTTCTGCGACATTTATGATCGTCATCGCGAAAACATTGGATTTGATGAATTACTGGAATCTTTACTTCTGGGTGTCGCTCGTCGTGACGTTTCTCGTAACCGCAGTGACGGTTCGTATTTGGCCGCTGTCCAGCATGAGCGATGCGTATTATCAGGACAACGGCGATCCTGAAAAAGTAATCAAGGAAAAACGGCTGCGCCAGGCGTGGACGGAAGCAATGGATGCGGCGGGAAAAGCACTGCCGCTTAAACGAAACATTTGGGAGAACTTGCGGGATGGCTTTATTATGACCATGAGTATTCTTCCGTCCATTATGTCGGTCGGTTTGCTCGGGTTGGTGCTGGCTGAATTTACCCCTTTGTTTGACTGGTTGGGTTACTTGTTTTATCCGATTACATGGCTCTTGCAAATTCCAGAGCCGATGCTGGCTGCAAAAGCGTCAGCAATCGAAATTGCCGAAATGTTTTTGCCCGCACTATTAGTGGTAAAAGCGCCTCTGGTCACCAAGTTTGTCATTGCAGTTGTCTCAGTTTCTTCCATCCTGTTCTTTTCCGCGACGATTCCTTGCATTTTGTCTACCGAGATTCCGATTAGTATTCCAAAGCTTCTGGTGATTTGGGTAGAGCGTACGATCTTAACACTGCTGTTTGTTACCCCGTTAGCTTTCCTGCTCCTGCCATAATCATGAAAAGAGAATGGGCAAATATGGTATGATGGTGGCAGATTCGAACAAGCAGAGGAAAGAGGGGGAAGTCATGTCAGGATTCGGAATATTCCGGAATGTAATCACGTCAGAGCAGCAACTGCGCGAAATGGTAGGAGAGCCAAGTCGTCTCGTACAGAACAAGGCGATAACCCAGCTGGATAACCATAGCCGCAATTACATTGCCCAAGCGCCATTTCTCATCATTGCCACAGCAGACAAAGATGGCCATTGCGATGCTTCGCCACGCGGAGATGCGCCTGGCTTTGTGCATGTCATCGACGATCACCATCTCGTCATCCCTGAGCGCCCAGGAAACAAGCGAATGGACTCTATCACGAATATTTTGGTCAACCCGCATATTGGGCTTATCTTTTTGATTCCTACGCTAGAAGAGACATTTCGCGTGAACGGCAAGGCTTGCATTATTCGCGATGAAGAAATACTCGCGAAAATGGCGGTAAACGGGAAGGCGCCAACGCTCGGGATCGGCGTAAAGGTAGAGGAGTGCTTCGTCCACTGTGCGAAGGCATTTATGCGCTCCGGTCTATGGAAGCCAGAGACCTGGCCGGCAGAGGGGACCACTCCTAATGTCGCGCAAATGCTGGCGGATCATGTGAAGCTTCCAGGTGTGACGGCAAAAGAAGTGGCAGAGGGCTTGCAAGACAGCTATACGAATCGATTGTACTAATGTCAAAAGTGAAACGACAGCCATTTATTTAGCGTGGCTGTCGTTTTATCATGTTATTCGCGAACAGGATCATCTACCAGCCACCCTGCCCCGATTTCACCCCAGTAGTAACACTCCAACGAATACGATGGCATATTCGAATAACGGATGTGTTCCGGGATAATGAATGCAGGATTTACACCACCGGTTCCGCCTGTGGGTGTACCTCTGGTGATGCCGCGGAATATAACCTTGATATTATAGTTGGGCAGATTGGTCATGCTCCCCAATCTTTGAATAACCCTTTGCTTGAGATCGCCTAGTTCGGCAGCCGCCCGGTTTTCCATTTTGGTGTACGGCCAAGGATTTTCTGGATGATATTTTTGAATGACGATGACGTATTCATCATATTGATCGGTATCTCGTCGTTTATCCAATTGACCAATCGCCTCGTGAATACGTGCGTTAATTTGTAAATCATCATGGGAACTGATCGTCTTGATCTCCATTGCAACGCGTTTTTCCACGTGTAAAACATTTGAATTCTCCTCGTCTTCGTCCATCATGTCGACTCTCTCATCGTTGTCGTTTTCTTGCTCCTCCCAATAGCTGTAATCGATGTCAGGATCATTGTCCTTATCCTGACCGAAAAAAGGCGTGATTTCCTCTCCCAAAAGGCGCTGTGCCTCTTCAAGTTCTGTATAGTTCCCGCCTGTAACTGAAAAAATATCGGATATTTTGGAATGCAGACTATAGCTGAAGCGCACTTTGTCATTGAAGGTTAAGTAGTCAACATTGTCAAAAAGTTCACTGACTGTGCCGTCATGCAAGTCATTGGTTTTATCCACATGCTTACCCCACATTCTTCGTGCATCTTTTAAAGCTTCATCCCAAGTGCCTTGGATAATGGGGGATGATACAGAACCAGAAGCATCCGTACCTGTATCATCCGTCATGGTTCCTGCTGCTGCCAGTGACCCATAGTGATCAGCTTCCGCTTCCAGAGCCGGATCATCATTGATGGGCAAGCTGGAATCAGGAACGTTCGCCTGTACCCGTCCTTGTCGTTGCTGGACCACATGTGTCAGCTCATGACCGAGTAGCTGTTGGCCGCTATGCGTCTCTGGCTGATACGTCCCCGGAGCAAAGTGAATGTCATTCCCTTGGGCGAAGGCAACAGCCCCGATTTGGGAGGCGACAGACGATTCTGGATGAATTTGTACATCTGAAAAATCAGTGTGAAAAGCCTTTTCCATTTTTGCTTGGACGGAACCGGGGAGCGAGCGGCCGCTGCCGAAAGAGAAATTCTCCGATTTTTGCAGGGGAGTATTCGATAACATGCGCTGGACGGCCTGGTTGCCAAGAGTCTTTTGCAGCGAAAGGATGTGGGAAGAGTGACTCGCCTTTCTTTGGATCTGGCTCGGTTGGAGCATGGGCTTGGAGACAGGTGCTTTCGGTTTTTCCTGAATCGCATCCATAGACGACTTGCTAGATTCATAGCGTCGCATGATTACACCCCCTCTGCTTTTGACACGTCCAATTGAACGGGTTCCTTTTGCTGTGCCTGATAGAAATAGAGATACAGATACGGGTCGACCAAATAGCTCGTGATAGCGCCAGTACGGGTAGAGTATGTGGAGGATGTCTTGGGCAAAATGGCAGATTTGCTGTCGAGCTCGTTCCGATCTTCTTTGACAATCGAGATGACCTGTGGGTGATATACGTGAACGGCAGTGACAATCTGCTTGTCAGGGAGTCCTGGTGCTGGTTCAAGTGTAAAAGCCATGTTCATTTCACGATATGAAAGTTTTTGCGGCGATAAGGTGGTATCCTTTACTGGTGGAACTTCGGGTGCTTTTTGATCGGCAGGAGGAGGAACAGCACCCTCGGCTTCCTTCGGTGTGTCATCGTCGGGCTTGCCCATGATTTCCTCCAGCTTGCTCCGGGAGATGCCAATGAATCCTGGCAAATGAATGCGCCCTTCGCGAAAAAAACCTGTATATAGAGGCAAGCCTTCCTGGTTGTAGAGTACCCCGATGCCGTCGTAGGCACCTGCCCGAAATTGCCCTTGATACAACAGAGCGTCTTCGGCAGAACGAAGCTCTCCCGTTCCGTGATAATGCCCTTCGGCAAAGCCGCCTTTATACAGCGTTACGCCACTTGCATCTTTCAGCTCGCCCTGCCCGTGATACACGCCCAGCAAAAAATCACCTTGATAAACGATGCTGCCACTGGTGGAGAATTTGGTTCCGGTTCCATTGAAGTGCCCATTGCGAAAATGCCCTTCATACACGAGCTTGCCATCCCGATCAAAAAGACTCCCGGCCCCGTTGTATCTGCCGTCCACAAATTGCCCTTTATACTGCACGAGCCCGTTTTCGTAGTAATCGGTACCTTCGCCGCCGTAGAAGCCATTGTCAAAAAGTCCGTCGTAGAGCAGCTTCCCATCCTTCGTAAAAAGTCGGCCTGCTCCGTTGTACACCCCGTTTTGAAAAGCACCTTCGTACTTGATTGCACCATTTGTGTACAATTCCTGACCGGCTCCATCCAGCTTCCCATTTTTGAAATCTCCCCGAAAAACAACTTGCTGGTTGTCGTTGTACAACGCTCCTTGACCAGCGTATACCCCATTGTCAAACCCGCCTTGATAGACGAGAACGCCTTTCCGGTATCCTTTGCCCAAGCCTTGCGGAGTGCCGCTTTTAAACTCGCCGCTGTAGAAAAGCTTGCCATTGTCATCATAGAGTTCGCCTTTTCCGTCATACAGACCATCCACGAGCTGACCAGAATAGATCATCGTGCCTTCCGGGTTGTAGATGATCGCCAAACCCGTGTCGGAAATCTGTTGATTGGGAGTTTTTAAGTGAATGACGATGGGACGTTGCAAAAAGCGGTTAAGCGCATCGGGAGGATTGATGAACAGGAAGTAGGCCAGGACAAGGAGGAATAGTCCTGTCAAAATGAGAAAGCGTTTGGCGATGTAAAAACGGCCGATATGCACGTAATCGTTGAGTGAAGTTTCTTTTTTTGTGAATAATCCGGCAATGCCGTTCTTGATCCAATCGAGGGCTTGCTTGGGGAGGGCGGCTCCTTTTTTTATCCAATCCTGCCCCCATTTTTTGAGCGGATGGGTGAGCGGGTCGACAATCGTTTGTTCCGTTAGCTTTTGGAGTTGTTTGTCCATATCGTAACCTCCCTACTTGTCAGGGAACCTGAATCGTCGCTTGTCCGGGGTTCGTGATTGAAATGACGCCACCCCAGCTGCACTTGAGCTTGGAGGTTTGATTGAGGGCAGGCATGTTGGCGACGAGAACAGTAGGGGAGCCAGGAACCCAAGGGGCGGCTGTGACAGGAACGCAGGGGACCGGAGTGAAAACGCCCAGCTTTGCCGCTGTGGCTGCTGCGACCTGAGGGTTGGACATCGTATTGCACATCCCGAATGGAAGGACGTTTACCATCGGTTTATTGTCCATGATGTTTGCAATCGGCATACTGGTTGTGACGCGATTCACCGGGAGCACCATAAGTGAACTGGGAGCAGCACCAAAGCTGCACTGTAGCATGGCTCCTCCGCAGACAAGTTGTCCCATGAAGCCAACTCCTTTTCATAAGTCATCTGGTAAGATATTGAAAATCAATCTGTATAGTAGTATAAATGTCAAATAGAGAAGATGTATAGCGAAATTTGTAATTTTTAGTATAATGTTGCTTGGTATCATTTTCGAAAATACGTTTTCGAGAGATGGGAGAACCGCAAACGATGGGAAATAACAAGAAGTATTCCTGGTTGACCGGACTGCTGATTGTATTTGTTGGGATCGGCTTGCTGCTCGTTTGGAACATGGATAGAAGCGGAAAGCAGGACGAACCGTTTCAAGGGATCAACAGCATCGCGGTCAATAGTCAAAAGGATGTCGTCCTCATAACGGATGGACACCAAAAGCTGACTAGCCTGTACCCCGATCGGACGCTACGGTACCAGCAAGTCCTAGAGCAAAATCCAGAGGAAGGCTTGGAAAATTTCACAGAGGTAGCCATCGACGAAGAAGGATATGCGTACGTGCTGATTACAAAGCTCGACAGCTTTGGCTTGCGGACTGTATCCGAGAGAATCGTGCGAATGTCGCCAGAGGGAGAAATCGTACAAATCGTGTATGAAGATTCATACGGAGCGAACAGCTCGTACAAGCGAATTGGCAAGGTACGCTCCCTGCAAGTTGCGAAAGATCGCCTTTATTTTTATGTGTATCAACATCCTGAAGTAATTGCCTATCAATTTGTACCCTCTGATTCACCCCCCACACAACTCTATCAAATCCAATTGCCTAATGAAGTGTACGTCAATGAAATCACAGGAGTAGACCCACGGAATACCTATGTCACTACTAAGCGCGGAGAGTTTTTTCAGGTCGACGTTCCCCAGGGAAGCGGGGAAGCTCAAGTGAAAGGTCCGCTCTACATTCACTCTGAACGCTCGGAAACGAATCGTACCGTCCCCGATCATGTCAAAGTGGGGCCAGCAGGTCGTCTTCTTTTCTACAATTCTGATCAAAATGTCATTGAACGCTTCGATCCCGCACATCCAGATGAAATCGCCTTGATGGTGCCTTCCAAAACATTCGAGCAGATCAAGTCGAGCGATAGCAGTGCCTTAACGGCGTTTGCTGTAACTCCCCAGTATGAGATCGTAGTCGCCACAGACAGTCAACTCGCCTTCCTGGATCAACAAGGAAATGTGATGACCAAGCTCACGTCCCCGTCTGTATCCGGAGAAGACCGCTTGAAGGAATGGACCTGGTGGACAGGATTGGGTGTGGCAGTTCTCCTGTTTTGTGTCATTCAGTTTCTGTTGTTTCGCCTCTTCCGGATTCCGTTGATTATCAAGCAAACGATTGTGATCGCCCCACTCATTGTTGTCCCTGTATTTCTTCAACTGGAGGGAACGAAGCTGACCTTCTCGTTTATGGAGAAGGAAAATCAAACCGATCTTCGTCTCCAAGCCTATGTTATTTCTACGCTGATCGAAGGGGACAGGCTGGATGGAATCAATGGAGCGATTGACTACATGAATGCGGACTATCAAGCCATACAGGCCAACCTGAAAAAACTGGAGGTCCCAGACGATGTAAATGTGAACAGGGGGTTATATAAAACGATTTACAAATACAAAGATGGCGAATTGTTTCTCATGATGGATGACAATGACAGCGCAGAAGTGTTTGAGAATGTGTCCATTGATGATGAGTTCCGCAGTGTGGTCATGAAACGGGAGATCGTCTCGGGTAAAGCCCAGGATCGGACAGGCTACTGGATGTACGCGATGGCCCCGATCTACAACTCCGCAGGCAAGCTATCCGGTGTGTTGGAGCTAGGCAGAGAAATGAACGGGGTCCGCATACAGCACAACGAAATGTCCCGTGAGCTCGGTCGTGGCGCTGCGCTAGTGTGGTCGATCTGTGCGAGTCTATTTTTCCTTTTCTCGTGGCTGACTTACCGAAACATCCGCAATCTGCAAACGAACGTCTCCGATATGGGAAAAGGCGACTACAGTGTGGTGGCCAGGGTTCGTTCCATGGATGAAATTCAAAAGCTGGCAGAAAGCTTCAACCAAATGGCAAAGCGCATTCGTCAGTACATTTCGAATATCACGAGGATGAGCGAGGCGAACAATCGCTTTGTGCCGCAGCAGTTTATCCATTTTCTCGGGAAGGAAAGCATACTCGACGTGGAGCTGGGCGATCAAGTGGAGCGGGAAATGGCCGTTATGCGGATGAGTCTGCAATCGTTTCATGCCATCTCTCATCGCCTGCAACCAGAGACGACCTTCCGTGTCATCAATGCGTTTCTCAAACGTTTCGCCCCGATTGTGAACGAGAATCAAGGGATGATTACCGAATATCTCGATCCCGGGGTACTTGCTGTTTATCCAAAAGAGGCAAAAGATGGGTTGGATGCGGCGGTACAGATGCGCCGTACGTTAGCAGACTATAACGAGCAACGGGCGGAAAAAGGATACGATCCGATTGAGTTGCGAGTTGCTCTGCATCATGGTCCGCTGATGCTGGGGATTATTGGCGAGGCGACACGGTTAGAGGCTGCGATTATATCGGATCACGTCCGCGTGGTGGAGAAAATGGAAAAAATGGCGGAAACGCTCGGGGCCTGCATCCTGATGTCCGATTCGCTGTTTGCCAAGATGGGAGAGAGCACGCCGTATCGATATCGTGATTTAGGCTGGGTGCATATCGAGGGGGAGGCTCAGCCGATGCATTTGTACGACGTCTACGAGGGGGACGCTGAACAGATTCGTGCGCACAAGGATGAGACGAAGGATTTGTTTGAGCAAGCGATTGCGATGTATCAGAATGGGAGGTTTCACGATGCACGCTCCGCTTTTCTGTCCGTCATCAAGCAAAACCGCTGGGATCAGGCGGCGCGACAGTATTTCTACTTATGTGACGAATACGCGCAAAAAGGGGCCGAGCGAGATTGGTCTGGCGAGTTGAAAATATCGTAGGAGCGGTGAAAAAGCGAAATGACGAGTCCCGAACCGAATCACAACCAGTGGAACTATTACGAAGAGATGCTTCGATGGCTGGATATTCATCTGATGCGCTTGCTGGCCGTGCGAGCACAGCAGGGGGATGATTATCCGCTGGATCAAATGAGGGGGGTGATTGTCACAGAGGAAGAAGTCGTGCAATTGCTCGAGGCAGCTCCGCCGGCAACGCTGCTATGGGAAGCCTTCGCAGAGCGGGTGGCAGCATGCGAGGAACGACTTCATGCCCTGCACATGCAAGAAGCGGGTAGCGTACCGATTTTGGAAGTGGCAGACGCTTTTTCACTCAACCGCTTCGAGCTGGGATGTTTATTTCTTTGCCTGGCAGTCGAGCTGGATCGGAAGTACGAAAAGCTGTTTGGCTACCTCCTCGATGATATTACATGCAAGTCACCTACTCCCGAATTGGCGATGCAGCTATTTTGCCGGACAGCGACCGAGAGAATAGAGGCCTGGACAGCATTTGCGCAAAAAAGCAAGCTGGGCCGATTGCTGCTTTTTACCGAGGGGGACATGGGGGGCAGCGGCTCTTGGCTCTCTCGGCCGTTAAAGCTGGATGAACGTATGCTGCACTTTTTGACGACAAGGGATGGAGGTGATGCCAGTCTGCCGCCTTGGCTATCCTGGAGCTTGCCAGATCAAGAGCTGGAACCGTTGGTAGGAGAAAGTGCGATTCATTTGCAGGAGCGCTTTGACACATTGTGGGAAACGGCAGGAGCAGATTCAGAGCGGATTCTCCTGCATTTGCATGGTCCGACTGGCGTTGGCAAAAGGCAGCGAGTCAAGCATCTGTTTCATCGCGTCAGGAGACCAGTGCTGTTCGTCGATGCAGAGCGTTTGATCCGCGAGGAAGCTTTTTCACGCAGATTCCAGCAGGTATTGCGGGAGGTGCAGCTGCGTCGGGGGGTGCTGTGCTTGCATCAGTTCGAGGTTTTGAAGACAGAAGAGGTCCAAACCGTTGGGCGAAAGCAACTGATGATGGATGAACTCGAAAGCTTTCTGGGCCCCATTGCCATTTTGGCGAAAAGTCAATGGAAGCCGGAAAACGCTCTGGGGAAGCGGATTTGGCTGGAAATGGAGGTGCCTGGTCCAGATGAAACGGAAAGGAGGCGATTATGGGAGAAGGGCCGTGCTGGCATGAGCTTTTCTCAAGAGATTGATGTAGGCGTTTTGGCTGGAAAATTCAAGCTGAATGCCGGGCAAATCAACCAGGCGCTGCACAGAGCAAACGAGATGGCGATGCAGACGAAAGACGGGATCATTACGAAAACACATCTCCATGAAGCTTGCTTCCTGCAAATGAGGCATGCACTAGAAAAGCACGCCACGCGTTTGAGACCCAAATACAGCTGGGAAGATTTGATTTTGCCTGAGGAGCAACTGACTTTGTTGCGGAACGCCTGCAATCAGGTGACCTACCGAAATGTCGTTTTGGGAGAGTGGGGCTTTGGGCGAAAGCTCTCTTATGGCAAGGGCGTCAGCATGTTGTTTGCAGGTCCTCCGGGTACGGGCAAGACGATGTCGGCGGAAGTCGTGGCAAATGAACTAGGTTTGGAACTTTGTACAATTGACTTGTCGCAGGTGATCAGCAAATACATTGGGGAGACGGAAAAAAACCTCCACCATATCTTCTCAGAAGCGAAGATCGGCAATGCCATCCTCTTCTTTGATGAAGCCGATGCCCTTTTTGGCAAGCGCTCAGAAGTGAAAGATTCGCATGACAAATACGCGAATGTGGAAACGGCTTACTTGCTGCAAAAGATGGAGGAGTATGAGGGGGTCTCCATTTTGGCGACGAATCTCTTGCAAAATTTTGACGAGGCTTTCATGCGCAGAATCAACTACGTGGTGAAGTTTCCTTTTCCCGAACCGGACTATCGCGAAGAAATATGGCGCAGCATGTTCCCGACCGATACGCCGCGAACTGCTGATATCGATTTTGAGTTTCTCGCGTCCAAGCTGCACATTGCTGGGGGAGGGATCAAAAATGTGGTTCTCGCTGCATCCTTCTTGGCTGCATCGGAAGGCACGCCCGTTTCCATGAGTCATTTGATTGCGGCTGCGAAGCAGGAGTTAAAAAAGACGGGTAAGCTGCTATTGAAAGAGGATTTGGGGGAGTACGCCAGCAGGTAGCGTGTCGAAGAAAGTGTGTAATTTTACAAAATTAGATAAAAATTCATGTAAAACCATTAATTTGAATGTTATGATAAGTATATTCTGTCAAATAATGTCGAGGTGAGCGGGTATCAGTCAGTACACCGCCATTGCTGAAGTAGGAGAGACGCTGCTCGCTCTTTTGCGAAAAGAGATGACGCCGGAGCCGATTAGCCAACCCGAACTGATTGGTCTAAGCTCGCCTGCTCAGCCAGGAGATTTGGCCTTAGCCTTGTTTTTATACGAAATCCGGGAAAGTCAGGAGAGGCAGCACATGATGATCAGTGAAGGTACTGATCAGTTGCGATATCCCCCAATGACGGTCAATCTCTCCTACATAATGACCGCCCATTCCCCAGCGGAACAGCATACCCGCATGCTGGACGAGCACCGCATCCTCGGGCGTGCCATGCAGGTTCTCTACGACAACGCCATTTTGCGTGGCGATCAGCTTCAAGGCTCCCTTGCAAACATGGATACAGAGCTTCGTGTCGTCGTGGAGCAGCCTCCCGTTGATAAACTCATCCAACTCTTTCCGCATGTTCCGTACAAGCTATCCATCGGCTACTCGGTCGGGCCGGTTCATATCGATTCCACCCGAGTTCGTTCAACGAAGCGCGTGCTGGAACGGGATATTCGCATACGAGGGGAAGGTCATGGTTAATGGAGCAGCATTTCCAGGTGCGCATTCGTTCCGTCTTCTCGTATGCCGTCCGTCTGGTGGACATGTATACAAGAGGAGCTCCTTTTCGCTCGAGCTTGTCTGTTCGCTTGGCGAATCATCCACAAGTGCCCATAGAAAAAGGGGACGGATGGTATATCTTTACTGATTTGCCCGATGGGATTTACACACTCAACATAAGCAGCAGGGAGTATATGGATTACTCTGTGACCTTCTCCGTGATCACCGGGAGCACATCTTGCTCCGAACGAATCGTTTACTTGCATCCGAGTCCAGCCTATCCATTCCGGCCAGGAGACTCCCTTGTTAGAGGGAGAGCCTGCGTGGCGGATGGTTCCCCAGCTGGCGGTGCCTGTGTGCAGGCTGTCATCTCGTATGAGCGAGATGCCCCGGTGAGATTGGCCGAGGATGCTGACAAAGAGGCCACGGAGCTAATCGTAGCCAGTAAAAAGGGCCAAGTCGATTTGGCTGACGCTTTTCTTCTCGAAACACCCACATGTAAAGGGACGATCATTCGTTTTGCAAGTCCCCCAAAAGGTCGGGTTTATCCCTTGACCGAACCTCTTTCTTTTGCCTACCCAAGAGGCACTGTCTTACTCCCACTGCTCGAAACGCACTGCGACGACAGAGGAGAATTCGTAGTTGCCCTTCCGTTGTTTCTGGAAAAAACTCATGCGCGTATGAAAATTGAAGTGCGGCGGGAAGAAGCCGCTGGTTTTGCCGAGCTTTCCATTCAAGCCGGTACGAACCAATCCATAGGTATCATCCAAATGAACAGACCTAAATAGGGTGATCCGGCAGTTGTTTGGCGTCGGTCCATGACATCCTGCTGCCTGATTATAGAGCAAGGCTCACGTATCAAAACGGCATTTTTGTAAGTGGTCAAGCAAGTGATGAAATTAATCGGAGGGAGGGACTGATTGCAGGTTTCTGCTGCTGATACATGCGGAACTCTCCAATCAGGTTACGATGCCAGAGTACCTATCACCAGGGGTGTATGTCGAGGAGTTTGATAGTGGCCCCGTTCCCATGGAGGGAGCGAGTACGAGCACGGCCGGCTTTATCGGGCTGGCCCAAAAAGGACCCGTTGCGGGATTGCCTGAGCTGATTACAGGTGTCAATGACTTCCGCAAGTTGTTCGGTTCCTATTTGTCTGAAAATGCATTTGGCGAATACCGCTATCTTGCCTATGCGGTGGATCACTTCTTTCTGAATGGTGGCTCTCGTTGCTATGTGATGCGGGTAGCGCCAGCAGATGCGAAGCCGGCTTCCAATGAGGGCAACAGCGAAGGGGCTGTCCTTCGGATTATGGCAAAAAACCCGGGGGCATGGGGAAATCAGATCCGCGTAAATTTGATTCCGTCGAGCAAGGCAAAAACGCAGATTTACGAGCAGCTAGGCGAAGCTCCTAAATACCGCGTGAAAAACAGTGCAGGCTTTCAAGCAGGTGATGTTGTTTCTTTCTACGACGGTGAAACGAAGCAGTACAGCGAAGTGGTTTCTTCGCAGGACAATGTGATCGAGTTGTCTACCGTGCTTACAGGAGACGTCATCGATAACAATCTGCTGCCGGTCAAGATTTTGTCCACATGCGAATTTACGGTGCAAGTCTTCTACAACGATGAGGCCGAAGAGTTCGACAAATGCTCGCTCAATGTCTCTGCTGCCAATCATGTCAGCAAGCTGCTGTCCAAGAGCAATATCGTCGAGGTCGAAGCAGGTGCTGCCCCAGCGAGCGCAGAAGTCATCCCTCCTTTTACCGTCATTTCAGGGATGGCGGAAGAAACGCAATCCGAGGGCGGAAAGACGGAATTCGGTCTGTATCAAATCTCATTGGCAGGGGGTAGCGACGGTTCTGTCGCCAATCTGTCAGCAGGCGAATACATGGGGGAGGACCACGGACCGGGAAAACGTACGGGAATCCAAGCCTTCATCGATAATGACGAAGTGAGCATTATGGCCATTCCGGGCGTGACAGACCCGAATGTGCAGCTTGCGCTTGTGGCTCATTGTGAAAACCTGAAAAGTCGCTTCGCCATCCTCGATATCCCACGCGACAAGAAAAAAGTAAGCGATGTGTTGACGCATCGCAATATTTTCGATACACAATACGCGGCCATCTACAATCCTTGGCTGCAAGTGTTCGATCCGTTGGACAAGCGCAACATCTACATTCCGCCATCAGGCTCCATGGCTGGTATATACGCGCGCTCGGACAACACCCGCGGCGTCCATAAAGCCCCGGCTAACGAGGTCGTACGTGGCTGCACAGGACTGGATTGCCAGTACAATACGGGCGAGCAGGATATTTTGAATCCGAAGGGAGTCAACCTGATTCGTGCGTTTACAGGTCAAGGAATTCGCGTCTGGGGCGCGCGTACAATGTCATCCAATGGGCTATGGAAGTACATAAACGTGCGCCGCCTGTTCATTTTCATAGAACAATCGATCAAAAACGGGACAAACTGGGTGGTATTTGAGCCAAATGATGAGAGGCTGTGGGCCCGCGTCCAACGCACGATTGATTCTTTCCTGACGCGCGTCTGGCGAGATGGCGCGTTGATGGGCTCAAGCCCTCAGGAAGCCTTTTACATCCAAATCGGCAGAAGCACGATGACGCAAGATGATATCGACAATGGCAGACTGATCTGCGTGATTGGTGTAGCTCCTGTCAAACCAGCAGAGTTCGTCATCTTCCGTATTACACAAAAAACATCTGATCAGCAATAATTCACGGAGAAAAACGGTGTGAGGAAAGGGGTACAGTATGGCAGATCGCAAGGATCCATACCGCAAGTTTCGGTATCGGGTAGAGATGGACGGCATTCAGCAGGCAGGCTTCAGTGAGGTATCGGGCTTTGATGCGTCTGTGGACGTAGTCGAGTATCGCGAAGGCAATGAGGTGATTACTCCACGCAAGCTCCCGGGCTTGGCGAAATACGGGAACATCACGCTGAAATGGGGCGTGACGGATTCGATGGATTTGTACAACTGGATGCAGGACACCATCCAGGGCAAGGTCGCACGCAAAACGGTAACGATCATTGCCATTAACGAAGCCGGAGATGATGTCGCTACATGGAAGGTCATCGAAGCATGGCCGACCAAATACACGGCCCCTGATTTTAACGGTACGTCCTCAGAGGTGGCAATTGAGCAGTTGGAAATTGCCCACGAAGGAATGACACGCACGAAATAATAGAAAATCCCGACGCCTAAGAGTGGCAAGGAAAAGGCTTTTCTTTGTCACTCTTGTTGGTCTCGGGTGATGAGGAGGATGACACCATGGCATTTAAAACGGAATACGAATTTGAGCTCCCACGCGGCTATGTGGATGAAGAAGGAAACCTGCACAAGCGGGGGGTCATGCGCTTGGCGACGGCTGCTGACGAGATTTTGCCGATGCGTGATCCGCGTGTCCAGCAAAATCCCGGCTACCTGACGATTATTTTGCTGACGAGAGTGATTACCAAACTGGGAGATGTACGGGGAATAGATACAAGAGTGGTGGAACGACTGTTTACAGCGGATCTCGCGTACCTGCAAAACCTGTACAGACAGATCAATGAATTGGACAGTTCGATGTTCAAGACATCTTGCCCGAAATGCGAGCATGAATTTCAGGTAGATATGGCTTTTTCAGGGGCGCTGGAGGGAGTATGAGTGGGTATCCCGTCGACAAGATCTATGAAGAAGCCGCCTTCATCGCCTACTATTTTCACTGGCCTCACGACGAGATCATGTCGATGGAACACAAGGAACGACGGCGCTGGTGTGAAGAAATATCCGCCATCAATCGCAAGCAAAATGACGAACCGGAAAATGTTTTTGATGTGTTCAAGCGGAGGTGAGTCTGGTGTTCGGCAATGAGAATCCATATTACACCAACCTCCGATTTCGTGTGGACTTTCTTCCGTTTGGATTGGAGATGGATGGTATCTGGGTTGCTGGATTTAGTGAAGTGTCCGGATTGGCGGTTGAAACAGAGCTGGAGGAATACCAGGAGGGCGGCGTGAATCATTTCGTTCACAAGCTGCCGAAACGCAGCAAGTTTCCCAATCTGGTCTTCAAACGGGGGTTTGTGAGATCAAACGAGCTGTGGAGATGGTATGAGGACTTCCACTTTGGCCCGCCAGAAAAGCGCAAGCGCAAGCAAGGGGCAATCATTCTTATGGACCCAAACGGAAACGACGTGGGGGCTTGGGCATTTGAAGGGGCGTATCCGGTCAAGTGGGTTGGACCGGAGTTCCGGGCCACGCATGGAGAAGTGGCGGTCGAGACATTGGAAATCGTGCACCAAGGCTTAAAATCGTATTTTTAAGCTGTATCCCGTCTGCAAGGAGCAAAAGAAACGATGATAACGATCAAGCAGCTCCCACCTTCGCGCCGTCCATCACTGCTGCCAAGAGCGTCCAACCAAGGCTTTGCACAGGGCATCATGCAAAAGTATCGGCACGGGGAAGGTCGCGATCCCGGCTACCTCGCTTTGATCCATCGTGATTTTTCGCCGAGTATCGGAGGGCAGGAAAACCACTTTCATCAGACCTTCATTCATGTGCGCATGCGTGCACAAGTGGACTCCTACCTCGGATTGAATCGCGAAAGGTTGCCGAACGGACAGGCTGGCTCACCAGGGGCAAAAGAGCGCGTGGTGATGACGCAAGCATCGGGATCAGGACGAAAAGTACGACCAGCTACTTTGATACATGAGCTTTTTCAGAAGTGGGCGTCATCCAAAATAATCGAGAAGGTTTACCTGCCGCAGATCACGGTTATCTCAAATGGAAGAGATAGATATCGCAGGTCCAGCTATGTTCAATCTTCGGTTCAGCGAGGAAGCTCACTTGAAAAATGGCTCCCGCAGTGGCGGTTAAAAGAGCAGATACACCCAGCCGATTTTGCCGCGCCTCTTTTGAAAGCAATGGTTTCAGACAGCAAGGAAACGGTACGCGGAAGTTTTTGGACGCCTGAGACTCCCTATGTTTCACCGGAGTTTTTAGTACACACGGTGCGAATGGGTGATCCTGGTGGACGCAGGAGATTGCAACATGAACTTGAACGGATACGGTTCGCGGCAAGAGTAGATGCAATTTCGATTTCACGTGTCAGATCGACACTTTCTAAAACTGGCCGATTCGAACAGATTGGAGTTCGCCATTTTTGGCAGTTGATTCACAGAGGGATGGATCCAACGATTGGGACGTGGTTTTTTCCAGTTTTCTTAAAAAGAGTAGAAGGACGGGCTGCGAGCTCTTTCTTGGACCGCTCGGTGTGGACGGAGAAAGCCGGAAATGACGGCAGAGATATCACAAGTCCAAGGACGATGAACGCGCATCCACGTCTACGTGTATTACAGCCGATTGTTTTCGCGAGAAGCCGTCAACATTTACAAGTAAAAAGCGAGTGGATGATAGAAACGCAGTCTGATGTTTCTTTAATCCCATTGGAACGGAAGATACTTCATAGCAATGAGCTTTCGAAGATGTTCTCGTCCTTAATGCCTCGCATACTTCATCGAGCGGATACTGGTCGGACCAAACAGCAGGCTGTAAGGGAACGCTTTAAACAGCTGTTCCATTTGGCTCAACAGTTTTCGAAGGCAGAAAGTGATCCTGTGCATTTTGCCGTACATGGTTCTGGACAGAGCTCGAAGCAGATAGACAGCTGGCGGGAACAACAGTCGAGTACTTTTTTACATTGGTTGCGTCAGCTTGTCCTAAGCCAAGAGCAACTGGCAACCATGTTGGTGTCTCGGGTTGAGCAGAAACCCCCTAGCATACCATTACATACGCTGCAACTGCTTCCATTTGAAACGATGGCAACAAAGAATCAAAGGAATCAGCGGACATACGAGTGGCTGCAACAGCGAATCTCACAGGAAGCTGGGTTGAATCAGATTGCTAGGGAGCAGTCCATTCGCTTGAGATCGAGCCATGGGCAATCTCATTTTGGTAACAAGAATGTGATTCCAGCTGTGTCTCGTGCTTCGTATCAGCAGCTTGACATGCTACAGCAAGAGTGGAGGACGGGTTCGCCGTTACACGTTTTACACTATATGCAAGGTCTACCGTTCCCATTGCGTATAACGCGTACCACAGATAGCTCCCGAACATTTCCGCTTCTCTCACAGTCAGTTGTCAGGAAATCGATCACTGCTTATTGGATTCAGAGCTACCAGTCCGCCAATGATCCTGTTTTCTTTGAAAAACGAGGATGGTTGAACCAACCGTGGGTCAAGCAATATCTTGAAACTCATAACGAAATCGAGCGTGAGCCAGCAGGTACAGCAAGTGCTGCACGATTTGTAGGGAATCGCTTCGTGCCTGTCTTCCGTGTGAATCGCCAACTCTGGCAGACACTACAGAATCGTATCGTAAGTTCTACCCATCACGAGACGAACGAGAAGTCTGTGATGGAGTGGGTGCATCTTCAACAGATGGCGGTAAAACAGCTGAGAGCAAGGGAGCTCCTTGCTACTAGAACTCAAGCGCCAAGGAACCTTTTGAATGAACCGGAGAATCGATCTCTGCATCCTGTGGCAGGTACGCCTAGTAGATGGTTGATACACCTGCTGAATGTTCTAACGAAAGAGAGTACATCGGTCAGTAATCATGTCCAGCCAGCTATTTATTTTCTGCAAAATCAGCACGTTTCTCAGATGTCAAACGAGATGGTACGTCAGCTACTGTCGTTTCAGAGTGAGAGGGGCAAGCAGACAAATGTTGCTTTCCCTTTCTCCAAGAATCAAGAAAAGCTCAGCCTATTGGGACGAAAAGCGACGATCTCGATGGTACACGAGCATGTGCATAGACCATTACGGCACACCGTCTTCCTAAAAAATGAACAGAGTACAAGTCAAGCATTCGTGCATTCACATCGTCATGATCGGGAAGCCATTTTCCTCAGGTTGAACCGCTTTGGTTTTGCAAAGCTTCGTGCCACAGATTGGATTGGACTTGGAGGAGCAGATCATCAGCAATTGCAAAGTACGTCTGCGAAGCCGTTTTCTACCAGCGAGGACGTCACTGACAGAAACTCATTGCGACAGCTAGCTGCTGGATGGAGTGTGGAACTAGGACTCACGATCCTCTTGCAAAAAAGCGCGAAGCTGGCAGCGATGAGCGAGTTTGCAAAGCTATCGTCAACAAGTGGGTTTGCAAAGGTAGGCTCAACAAGCACAAGTAGGAAAGCTTCCCCGAGCAGTGAAAAGCAATCGAATGATCAGTCAAGGTCTCGCAAGGGCGAAAGCAATCCATTACGAGAAAGCCGTCGCTCCCACTTCTTGCAGCAGACAGCCAACTTGCGGACCAACGCCGTTGCCCTACGTGCTCGCTCCTTTCTTCAAGTCATGGAGCAAATCAGAAAAGCTATCCAAACTGATTTCCGGACGGAAACATATGTCCAAAGCCATCACCCACTCTCGACTATTCTGAATCGTCACGATGCACAAATGGTTGTCCAGAAACAATGGGGACCATTCCATAGCCTTGTGCATGGTCAAATCGTGGGGATGCCCCGCAGTATCGTGCATGAGAGTGGAAACAGACGTGCAATCGAGCCACTCCAACGACAAGATCGAGTCAACAGATTGGAGCCATTTTCTCGCCACCATCCAATCAGCTCCGTTCCATTCGCGAGAGAAAAATCCATTGATTTAACCATGGACAGATTGCATTCTGGACAGTTCAGTCGCAGCAGCCGTTTTCAACAAACGAACTATGAACAGATTCTGACGGTTAACCAGAAGATGCAGACGATCAAACAGCTAACTAGTGATTGGGCACAGGAGGCCGAGATTCGAGACGCTCGTCTCACTCCTCTGCAAAAAACAGGGCTATTCACGGAAAAAGTAGAACAGGCGGAAAAAAACACATCCCTAACACTTGTTCCAAAGCCAATGGTTGCAATGACGATGCTGCCTCCACTCCTGCAACGAATCCAACAAGCTCAAAGAGCGTCAGAAGAATCGGGGCTGCTTTCCCTGTCCGAAAACGCAACCCATATTCATCGACGAGGATTACGCACAGCGGACAGCCACACAAGCCCTGTGGCTACCGTTCAGTCGCCGCCGTCCATGGAGTACTTGCGAAAAAGCATTCAGCCTCAAGAAACCGCTGTGCAGCAGACGACAACACTTCCACCCCAGCGACAGGTCGACTTACACGTGCAAGAGGGGGCTGGCAATCAGAGGTCGCTGCCCCCACAAGAGGTGGATCGATTGATGGATAAAATGATGAAGGAGCTGGACAAGCGCCTCACTCAGGAGCGGCAGCGACGAGGTTTATAAGCAGGATTTGCCGCATGCTCAGACGACTATTTCTTCGGTAAAGAGAGGCAAAAGCCAATGATGGGTCAGGAGAAAAAGGCCAAAATTTTAGTGGATCGCAATGGGCAAGGTGACTTCAAGGAGAGTATTTCTGTTCTCTTTAACCCTTCGGAATACAAGGTAGATGCTTCCAATAACTACTCGTGGCAAAAGATATTGGGGCAATCTGTACCAGTCGGAATGTTTACGAGCGGTGATATCGAGACATTATCGGTCGACTTGTTTTTTGATACATACGAGGCAGGAGTGGATGTGCGTGCATTCACCAATCAGGTGCTGGGACTGATGGCCGTAGAAAAGAAAATCAGTACACCACCCCTATGCAAATTCGTCTGGGACAGCTTTCAATTCACTGGTGTTGTCGAGAAGGTTTCGCAGCGATTCACGATGTTTCTCGATCAAGGCACACCGGTACGAGCCACGCTAGGCGTCACATTTAAAGGCACGAGCGTGAAAAAGTCCGCGGACGATATCGGGGCCGCAAGAGAAAAGGTCGCACAACAGACAGTCAACCAAGGAGATCAGCTGTACTTGATGGCGTATCGCTCGTACAATGATGCGTCGAAATGGCGAAACATTGCGAACGCCAATCGGATCGACAATCCCAGACTTCTAAAACCGGCTACTACCCTGCATGTGCCACTTGTGAGGTGACGAGGGCATGAGCGAATTGAAATTGACGACAGACCGCCATTCCTTCGATGACCTGCGCCAAACGTACAACAACTTTCATTCCCCAGCCCTGGAAATACTCGTTGGAGGGAAAAAGCTGATCAGCCAGGTAGGTGTCGCCATTACCAAAGCAACGATCAACTCTAGCTTGGAAGGCAAAGCAGATACGTTTTCGTTTTCAGTAACCAATGCTTTTGATACGGCAGCGTGGGAGTTCCGCTGGGTAGATGACTATTTGGTTCCTGGCAACGAAATTGAAATTCAGATGGGCTATGGAACCGAGCTATCCAGTCTCTTTTACGGACACATTACAGCCGTTTCGTTTGCATGCGAGGAGACGCCTACCATAACGGTAAAAGGGATGGACAAATCGTTCCTGCTTATGGTCGATAACAAGTCTACCTCCTGGAATAAAAAGAAATACAGTGATGTCGTGAAAGAGCTGGGACAAAAATACGGCTTGTCAACGCATGTGGATGATACGGTTCAGACAATCGAGACCATTACCAAGACAGTGGCCGAGACTGACTTTCAGTTTATCAATCGTCTTGCGAAAATTTGTAACTACGACTTTTTTATCGTCGGGAAGAACTTGTATTTCCGTAAGCCACTGAGCAACACGACGCCGGTCCTTACCTTGATCTGGGGAGTTTCCTTGCGCAGCTTTTCCGTCGATGTGAACATTGCTTCTCAAGCCTCCTCCTATACGGTGCGATGGGTAGACAAGGACAAAACAACGGTGCTCCAGGAAGCGAAAGCAACGAGCGCAGATATCGGGAAGCTCGGGACCAATTCGAAGACAAGCGCTGATCTGCTACGAGCAATCGGTGATTATTTTGATAAATACGAGTCTACGAAAAAGCTGGACTCACCTGAGGAGATAAAGGCGGTCGCCAAGGCACGCCTGAATCAACTCGCCATGAACCTTCTCGACGGCAACTGCGAGGCCATCGGTTTGCCAGAAATTCGTGCTGGCCGCTATATCACACTAGAGGGCATGGGGAAAAAGCTGAGTCAGCCATATTACATCACATCTGTTACACACACCATCGATGTGGCATCTGGCTATGTCACGACGTTTCAAGTGAAGGGAAATACGATATGAGCTTTGATCATTGGTTCTACCAGGATGAAATAACAGAAGAAGAACGGGCAAAAATCCATGGTGTCATTGTCGGGATTGTGACGAACAACGAAGACCCGGAAAAGCTCTCGCGTGTGAAGCTGAAGCTGCCTTTGGTTGATAACGAGCGGGAGACAGATTGGGTGCGAATTGCCACGCTTTTTGCAGGAAAAGATCGCGGCAGCCTGTTTATTCCGGAGGTAGGCGACGAGGTGTTGGTCGCTTTTCACTGGGGAGATGTACGCGAACCATTTGTGATTGGGATGTTATGGAATAAGGAAAACAAAGGTCCGGAAATGGCGGAGAAAAACAACATCCGAAAAATCACGACCCGTGCAGGCCATGAAGTGATTTTCGGCGATGATCCGAATGACGGGAAGATCACGATTGCCACGAAAAAAGGACAACAGGTGGAACTGTCGGACAAGGATGAGAGTATTGTGCTTACGGAGAGCAGTGGAAACAACCAAATCGCTATTAAAGGCGGTAGCACCAATGAAGTTACGGTGAAGAGCGGCTCAAGTACGATTACGTTGAATGCAAAAGGGCAAGTGATCATTCAGTCAGACACATCGCTGACAATCAAGTCCACCCAGTTGAATCTGGAGGCGCAGGGAGCCATGTCGATTAAAGCAGGAGCGTCTCTGAACATCAAATCTGACGGCATTGTTGCCATCAACGGCTCGGTGATCAAATTGAATTAATTCATGGGGGGATTCCATGCAGCAGCCATTCGGTGAAAAAGGATGGAAGTTCCCTATTCAGGTGGATCAGGCTACAGGCCGTATTCGCTTGTCCGACTACGAGGATGACATCGCTGAAGCGATACGCATCATTCTTTCCACAGCAAAGGGTGAGCGTGTGATGCGACCGAAATTCGGGAGCGGATTGCAAGGTTTTATGTTTGATGGCACGGATGGAACGAGCCTAGCTTTGCTCCAATCAGACATCGCAGAAGCGATCATGATCTGGGAACCGCGTGTGCGGGATGTCCAAGTGGAGGCCAAGGTCGACAAGACTCATTCCGAAACGGTGAATGTTACGATCAGCTATACCGTACGTGCGACAAACAAAGGCTATCAGCTGTTGTATCCTGTCCATCGTCTCGATCCACGTGGATAGCACAAGAGTCACAATCGTATGAAGAATTCAGGAAGGGAGGTGGGTAATGTGAAGCCACCTTTGGTCGATCCGCGGGACATGCAGGCAGTCATCCGGAAAATGCGTGAAATGGTGCCATTCTACACACCGGAGTGGCGCTTCACTCCAGAAGATCCTGATGCGGGTACGGCATTATTTCTCCTTTTCGCAGACATGCTGATGAATAATCGTGATCGCTTGAATCAAGTGCCGGAGCGAAATTTTGTCGCTTTTCTCAACATGCTTGGTGTCGGGATGGCTCAGGCAAGACCGGCAGAAACCTTTTTGGCATTTGAATTGAGTACGGGCGTGCAAAAGCCAGTGTGGATTCCGGCGGGTACAAAGGTTTCGGGGAAGTCTGCCCTTGGCGATGAAGTGGTTTTTGAAACCGATCAGCCTATGCTGGCTACCCCCTCTCTCCCGACAGATTTGTTGTTTGCCAATGGCAGTCGAGACTTTTTAACAGATGTAACGTGTTGGCTTGGAACAAATACACCGCTCCCGCTATTGGACTGCCAGGCTTTGCCTAATCACCAGGAGCATTGCTGGTATTTGGGGCACGAGGACTTGTTTTGTTTAGGGGAGAGTGCTTCGATCCAGCTCACGATGGTGTCCAATCAGGAACGCTATCTGGAATCCTTGCTGACCGAGAAGCTGGCGAATCCAGAGCTGGTCGAGTGGACGTATCAGTCAGAGGGCGAATGGGTTTTGTTCGACAAGATCGAAGCTGATCTAAATCGGCTGCGCTTGGAAAAAAAGCAGCGGAAAAAATGGGAGCCTAGTCAAGTGCAAGGAATCGAAAACCGTTGGCTCCGCTGTAGAGTGAAGTCAGGCATGATTCATGAGTGGATGAAAAATGGCGGGAGCACCTCTCTGACCCAAATCCAGATGAAGACGGATTATTTGCCGACAGATGATCCGAAGGGCCTTGCACCCGACATGCTTTTCTCCAATGATGTACAGGTTTCTGGGAGTGGTTACCTTGCGTTTGGCGAGCAGCTTGCACCTTATGGCATGTTTTTTTTGTCCTGTGAAGAGGCGTTGACGAAGCCTGGAAGTACGGTTGCCCTTCGTTTTCGAATGAAGACAGTGCCCTATCCCGCTACGCATCTTTCACAACCGGAACCGAAATGGAAATGGATCATGAAGGAGTCTTCCTTTGACCCTCCTGCGACGACACCCGTCACGGTCAGCAAGGTGGTATGGGAATACTGGAATGGCAGTGGATGGATGGTGCTTCTGTCAGGAGAGGATCGGGAGAAGCTGTTTGCCGGCACCGATTCGGATGAGGAGATTGTGGTTGCCTTTACGTGTCCAGATGACTTGCAGCCGACAACCGTGCAATCCCAGTATGGTTATTGGATTCGTGTGAGAATTCTTCAGGTGGAAGGCTTATACGGCCCAAATCCTGTATACATGGCCCCGTGGCTGGAAGATATGCGTCTGAGCTACTCGTACCGAGAGTCGCTGCATGAGCCGGAAGCGATTCTCATACAGAACGACTTGGATTGGCAGCAACCTGTCGGTACAGGCAATTATCAGGGGAGCTTCCAGCCGTTTTTGCCGCCCGAATGCCTGCACCCCGCCGTCTACTTTGGATTTGAGCAGCCGCCATTACAAGGACCGCTTTCTTTCTACTTTTCTTTTCTCCCAATGGAAGAATCCCCAGGGGCTGCTCCGGTAGTGCAATGGGAGTACAAGCGGGGAGAAGCAGGAGCAACGACTTGGGCCAAGCTGCAGACGATTGATCAGACCACTGGTTTTACGGAAAGTGGTACCGTGCGTTTCGCTGGTCCTTTTGATATGGAAAAAAGCAAAATGTTTGAACGGGAGCGTTATTGGATTCGCGCCGTCAACGTAGACAATCGTCTTGGAGGAGGCACTTCGGATGCACGACATCCCGTGCTAAGCGGCTTTTATCCGAATACGATACGAGCCATTCAACAGGAGACGATTCGCAATGAAATGGCAGAGCGAATAACAGAGGGGCCACAAGCCGAGTACAGATTGATCCGACATCCCGTCATGGGCGAAGAGGTATGGGTAGATGAAACAGGCTTCTTTTTGCCGAGTGAACGAAAGAGCTGGCTGGAACATCCAGAAAATCGGGTGGAGCTTCTCTATGATTCTGAAGGGAACGAACAAAAATGCTGGGTTCTGTGGAAGCGAGTAGAGCATCTGCACGATTCTGGCCCGGATGATCGCCATTACTGCCTGGAGAGTGCTAGCGGAAAAATTTTGTTTGGCGATGGCCGACACGGTAGGGAGCTTCCACAAACCGGACTCGGTTCCGTAAGGGTGACGTATAAGGTTGGTGGGGGAGCGGCAGGGAATCTTTCAGCAGGACAGTTGAATCAACTGGAACAATCGATTCCGTTTGTCCAAGCTGTCAGCAATCCGGTGCCTGCGATTGGGGGAAGTAATCGGGAATTGCTGACGAAAGCCTTGCAGCGCGGTCCTCAGACAATCAAGCATCGTTATCGAGCGGTGACGGCTGAAGATTTCGAATGGCTCGTCCGCGAAGCGCATCCGGGGATAGTCAAAGTGAAGTGTTTGCCGAATCGGAACAACCGACTGCAAAAAGAAGCAGGGCATGTCACTGTGATCGTATTGCCCGCAGTGGGAAGCTTCGGGACACCATTTTTGGAGCTCCGGCGTTCTGTCACGAACTACTTGCTTACACATGCGGCAGCGACAATAGCCTCTCCCGAACGGATTCATGTCAGGGAGCCTGTCTACTTGGAAATTGCGGTGACGGCAGAGCTGGCAGTGGGGGCTTTGGAGGAAATCGTTGAAGTGGAGCTGGAGACACTCGGCAAGCTCGCGAGATTCCTTGACCCGATTTCGGGAAATCTGCATGGTGGGGGCTGGGAAATAGGCCAGCGTGTACACCCTTCGCTCTTGTTTGCCTTGTTGAAATCCGTAAAGGGCGTCCGCTTTGTGGATCATTTGACCTTGGCTGTATTTCGAACAGAAAATGGGCACCGAAAAGAAATACTCGCTTCTGAATACGAAACGATTGTACATGGGATCGTCACAGAGGGAGCACATCGAATCAGCGTCCGCGTTCACGAAGGCTAGGCTTTCTTCCCACCCAAACATTGAAAAAGGAAGTGTGCACTATGCTTCCATCCAAGAATCTGGATGATCGCCACTTTGAAGAGATCGTCGAACAAGCAAAAAACGCGATCCCCAAGCTGCAGCCAGAGTGGGGGGATCACCGTCATCACGATCCCGGCATTACGCTTTTGGAGATGTTCGCGTGGTTGATGGAAATGCAGCAATATTATCTCAACCGGATAACCGAAAAGAACGAACGCAAATTTTTGCAGCTCATGGGTGTACACCCAAAGGACCAGTCATGTGCAATGACAGATGTAACGTTTTTCGACGTGTCAGAAGAAGCGATCCTTCCGGAGAAGACGAGATTGTTCGCGGGGAATCTTCCTTTCGAGACGGAACATTCGCTTGTTCTGGTACCGGCCAGCCTGGAGCGAGTGCTGGTTCATACAGAAAGCGGGACGGCGGATGTGAGTTCATCGAATGCGCATAACGGTGTTTCCTACTACGCATTTGGCCAGGAACCGAAGACAGGAAACAAGATTTACTTGGGCTTTGATCGACCGCTGCCAGTGGGGAAAGCAGTCTCCATCGGATTGCGCCTGTTTGAGGACTATCCTGTCCCAATTGCCCCGCTTACGCCCACATCGCTTTTCGTTCCATCGGCCAGCCTCGAGTGGGAGTACTACGGACAGAACGAACGAACGCAGGAAATGGGGTGGAGTCCGTTGCCACCAATCTCGGATGAAACGATGAATCTCTCCTTCTCCGGACGAGTCCTGATCGAGCTGGAAGGAACAATGAAGCCGCTCATGCTTTACCCTGCCAATGATCGGCCGCGTTTTTGGCTCTGTGCGACATTGCGAGCAGGTCGATTCGAATTGGCTCCTCGCATGGAAAAAATCGAGCTGAACACCGTGAGTGTCATCCAACGAGAAACCTTCAGTCAAGTATGGGAGTTCGATGGAACGGGGCAAGCGGATCAGACGATCGTCCTTTCCAGTTCGCTATCGTACGACGGCACTGTGGAGGTTCAATACAAAAAGGGGCAATATTGGCAAAGTGGATGGGATCAAGATGAACCAGACCAAGCCGATACAGGCGTATTTTCGTTTCGTGTTTCGCGTGACCCAGAACAGGGCACAACGATGATTCGATTTGGAAGTGCAACGCCAGAAGGTCGCAAAAATATTCGGGTCATCGCCTATCGGAGTGACTTTGCAGGGCAGCGGTTCATTGGAGAAAGCAATGGATTGCCACATCAAGTGTTTCGGCTGAATGTCCAATCGATCTTGCCGGAAACGTTTGTCATTCAGGTAGCGCGTCAGGATGAAGGCAGTCCGTTGCCCGTCTGGGAAGACTGGTCGCTGGTCACTGATTTTGACCGATCAGGACCACAGGACCGCCATTTTATGCTGATTGATGCAGACGGGGCAGAAATTGCGTTTGGCAACAATGAGCACGGAGCCATTCCCGAAAGACTGGAAGGCATGGCGGGTATTCGGATCATATCGTGTCAGACAGGTCAAGGTGCGAGGGGGAATGTGCAAGGAGGTCAAATTACCCGATTCCTGCCGCTCGCCCGGCAGCGAACCACTGCGCAGGTGACGAATCCCCGTCCAGCCTGTGGGGGAAGCGAACGGGAAACGATTGATGAAGCCAAGCGCAGGATGAGGACGGAATGGAAAAAACCGCAGCGGGCCGTTACAGCAGAAGATTATGAGGCCATCGCGCTATCGACTCCCGGATTGCGAGTGGCCCGGGCGAAGGCAATCCCCCTGTACAAAGTTGGGGAAATGGGAGCTTCCGAGCAAAATGCAGCCGCTCAAATGACCGTCGTCATCGTCCCATTCAGCGATCAGCCGACACCACTGCCAAGTGAAGGCTTCCTGCGTACTGTTCGCCATCACTTGGAACAGCGAAGGCTCCTGACGACAGAAGTCCATGTAGCAGCTCCTGCCTATATCAAGGTGACCGTTTTTGCGACAATCATGGTGGAGCCTGCATTTGCAGACAAAAAGCAAGTGGTGCTACAAGCATTGCAGCGATATTTGACACCATTGGATCTGCACAATCCTTCGACTCACCAAGGAAAAGGATGGGAGTTTGGCCGACCTGTTTATAAAAGTGATCTCTACGAGGTGTTAAACCAGATCGAGGGTGTGCTGTACGTGACGGATTTGTGGGTTTCCGCAGAGGGCACAGGCATCGTCAGGGACGAAGGGGGCGATATTCAGATTCCGCGCCATGCGCTGGTGTACTCAGGAGAGCATGTTCTGGAGCTCGTTTTGGATAGAGAAAGATAGACGTGAACAAACGGAGGAGTGGGCGTGGATACAATGAATCGTTTCTTTTCCCTGAACAATCCGTCCGATTGGCAGCGGGGGGCCTGGTATAACCTTCACGTCTCCAACGAGGGGATCGCGCTAAATAAATCGCCCGAATATGTGATCGATCATGTGCATCAGGCTGGGACGACACATCACTCTCGACTCTTGGATTTTGCCATGGCACGCGTTGGTTCGTTGCTTTGGCTGGATGAAAGCGGGCAGATCACGCATTACGATGACAGCAACAACTTCAAGGAGACGGTGTTTCGGGCTGGACGCGGGTTGTTTTCCAGAGATTCGTTTCTCGTCGCTGACGATGAATACGTGTACATCATCGACCCCGAGGCGAGGCGAAAAGTCGGAGCGTATTCCATAGCCAATGGCCAGTGCGTTTGGAGCTGGGAAGAGGGGGAGGAACCGCGGCTTTTTCCTTTGGATGCAGGGCTGGATGGAGAAGGACGTCTTTACATCGCGACACCTGTGGTGGTAGATGGAGACAATGTACGGAAGGAAATCGCAGCGGGAACACAAGTCATCGTCCTTCGGCTGAATCGGGCAGGCAAAGTGGACGCTACATACGTGCATGAGGAATTGAAAGTAACAGAGACATCTGCACTCCGTGAGATCAGGCGAAGAAGGTTGTTTCGTCTGTCCGTTGCCGAAACGGGCATGGCCTATCTATTTTTGGCACAGACGAATCAAGTGTTTCGGTTCTCTTCGGAAGGCGCCGATGTGTGCACTCTGGCGATTCCGTCAGGCACCAAGCCCGCGGGATTTGCAGTGGGTCCAGGTCCCATCCTCTATGTGGGTGATAGTCGTTCCATCGATTCGGCCCATGATCATACCCGATTCATTTTGCGTTTTCAACCTACGGGAGAAGCACTTGCGCCATTGACCAATTACCACGGTCGAGCAGACAAGCTTGTTTTTGATCACCAGCAACGATTGTACGTTTGGGATGCGCAGAAAAATGTTCTGACTATGATGAGGCTCGTCTCGCGGACGTCCAACCTGGATGCGACGGGAATACCGATGGGCATCTACTTCTCTCGTGCATTGGATAGCACGGAATTTGAAACGGTGTGGCATAAATTCACGCTGGAAGCAGACATACCGGAAGAAACGCAGTTACTCATCTCGACGTTTTCTTCTGATCGAAAAGAGCAGGTGATTGATGGAGCCGTACGCAATCTGGATGATTTTTTGCTGGAACCCGGCATGGACTGGAAAACCAAGCTGCAACGGACGGCTACTCTATGGTCAGAGCCGGTAATCAATGCTTCAGATGCACTGTTTCATTCCGCACAAGGCCGCTATTTATGGCTCAAAATCGAATGGCTCGGTACTGACCGCCACTCGCCGCTCCTCAGGCAAATGCGGATTTACTCGCCGCGCGACACATTTTTGCGTTATCTGCCAGCGACTTATCAAAGTGAACCTGCCAGTGCTGATTTCTTGGAGCGCTTCCTCTCCCTTTTCGGGACGTTTTACTTGGAGCTGGAGGAACAGATTGATACCATCTCACGTTTGTTCGATCCTGATACGACACCTGGAGAGTTCGTCCCTTGGCTCGCTTCCTGGTTAGGGATGGGCAGGGAAGAGCATTGGACAGAGGCACAGCGCCGAGAGCTGATTCGTCGCGCACCGGAGCTGTACGCAGAGCAGGGTACTCGTGCGGGATTGGAAAAGATGGTACAGCTGTATACCGGGGAGCGCCCGATGATCGTTGAGTATTTTCAAATCAGGGACATGAAGGCGATTCCGGAGCTGCACGAGCTAATCTCTTCCTTGTACATGGATCATCCGTATCAATTTTGCCTGATCGTTTCGCAGGAATGCGCGAAAACAGAGCGAGAGCAGTCGGTTCTGCAAAAGATTTTGGAAGATCAAAAGCCTGCTTTTACAGAGGCGAAGCTCATCGTCCTGCGACCGGGCATCTACGCCGACCTCCATAGCTACGTAGGAATTAATTCTTATTTGACGGAGCCGTCGTTCCTTACGCTTGATCAAAATTTATCCATGCCGTACAACACGGTGCTAAGCGGAAAGGACCGCAGCAGACGAATCGATTATGACACGAGGATTGGCCTGGATGCAGAGCTGGAGTAAGAAGCCGAGATTTTTACGCAAAGTGGGGTGTTCGAGATGAAGAATCTGCGTTATTTTCCACATGAACGGAATGTGTATTTCAAAGGGAAGCTGTTGACCGTCAGAGATTTCGAAACAGAACAGCGCTATTTCAATGACAAGCGTCGACTCACCAATCGGTTGCTTCACGGGGGTGGAGTGGTATGCGGTTTGCAGGTGATCGCTGTGGACGAAAAGCAGATTTCGGTCGAAGCTGGAGTCGCTCTCGATTATCTCGGGAGGGAAATCGTGCTCCCTGAGCCTGTGAAGCTGAAGCTGTCCATGATGGAAGGCTTTAGCAACAACGATTACGCGAAAAATGTGTACGTCTGCTTGGCCTATGATGAAAAAGGCAAAGAACAGGTCTTCTCCGTCTCCGAAACCGTCGAGCAGGAAATGGCTGAATACAACCGGGTGGCAGAAGGATACCGGCTTTTTATTAAAGAGGAAGCACCACATCCCGCTTCCATCGAAGGGGTGCAACTGGTAGAGCAAAGAATGCTCCTCTATGCAGATCAACAGGTGCGCATTTGGCAGGCAACTCCGCGATACGTCAATCCGGGTGAAGTATTTACCTTGCAGTTGCACATCGAGAAGACGGTACAAACCTCACGCGTGCAATTCCACTACAAGCTGAATGCGCTAGGGCTGACAGTCTTGGAAAGCAGCGACGGTAGCGTATCCTTCTTAGAGCCTGTTGACGCGAAAGAGACGGATTACGTCATCTCCATTCCGATCAAGGCTGGCTGGGATCGCGGTACGGTGGAGCTGACAGTGCTGGGTGGCAAGGCAGAGGTTCGACTCGGCGATCGCTTGGTGCATACCGATCTCGTCTCTGTAGGGAAAATTGAAATCACGCCAGACGATCTGGTAGAGCGGCTTGTGTCCGATTACTACAATCGCAAGCTAGATCAGGTGACACAGGCAAACGAACAGCCTTTTCTTTATTTGGCAAAAGTATGCTTGCTGCAAATGAATGCGACCTATGTCATTGAGAAGGTTGTTCCTGTTCCGTTTGGGGAGTACGTGTACACGCCAGCGCTTTTGCAAAAGCTTGCGTTGCGTGTACAGAAGGGAAAGCCAGTCGAGCAAGGGTCCCCTGGGGATTCCTTCCGGGTGACCACGCGTGTGAAAGAAATCCCGGCAGGCGATAAGCCGCAGTTCGATGTGAGCTACGATCATCTGGCGTCTGTCTACCAGTTTGAGCTTGGACTGCCCCGACCAGGAAAGACTAATGAACAAGTAGCAACTGGGGTGGTAGAAATACCGATTGAGCCATACTCCTCCAACTGGCCGTTTGGAGTCAAGATTGGCAATCGTTATTTTTCTGAGGAGCTCAAGCATTCTCTCGGAAAAGGTAACGTGTATGTCAGTGCAGGAATCGAGGATTTTCATGCAGATGTGATCGATGAGTTGCTTTCCCAGCATGAGCAAGTGATGTACGGGCATAGCAGTGTTTTTGATGATTCGGAGTATGCGACAGATGCAGCGCATTTTGCCGTGGGGGTTATCGTTTATCCGCAGAAAGGAACGTTTCGGATCGGCGTCCAGGTGAAGGGACCTGTTCAGACAGATCGGGCAAGGATCAGATGGTGGGCGATCAAACCGCTGGTAGCTGGGACAGAGGATGAAGTGTATCCAGATTCGCAAGAGTAGCAAGGTTTGCTTCATTTTGTATTTATGCTACACTTTCTTAATGTAAGTACATATCAGCGTAAGACGGGAGGAGATCCAATGGCAACACATATCACAGATCATTCCGTTTTGAACAACGGGGTGAAGATGCCCTGGCTGGGTCTGGGTGTCTGGAAGGCAAAAGACGGAAACGAAACGTTGGCCGTCCGATCCGCGATTGAAGCGGGTTATCGCAGTATAGACACGGCAGCTATCTATGGCAACGAAGCAGGCGTAGGCGAAGGAATCCGTCAAGCCGGGATTGATCGCGATCAATTGTTCATCACGACCAAGGTATGGAATGCGGATCAAGGCTACGAGTCAACGCTGAAGGCTTTTGATGAAAGTATGAAAAAATTGGGTACCGATACGCTGGATTTGTACCTGATTCACTGGCCCGTAAAAGACAAGTATGTCGATACATGGAGGGCCTTGGAAAAGCTGTACCGCGATGGATATGTACGTGCGATTGGCGTCAGTAATTTTCATAGCCACCACCTCGAGGATTTGCGTCAACATAGCGAGATCATTCCAGTTATCAACCAAGTCGAGTATCATCCATTGCTTACCCAAAAAGAATTGCATGCGTATTGCAAAGAGCATCACATTCAACTAGAGGCATGGAGCCCGTTGATGCAAGGAAATCTCGATCATCCTCTCTTGGTGGAATTGGGACAAAAATATGGCAAGTCTCCTGCACAAATTGTGCTTCGCTGGGATTTGGAAAACCAAGTGGTAACGATTCCGAAGTCGATCACACCTGAGCGGATTCGCCAGAACGCAGATGTTTTTGACTTCTCCCTCAGTGCAGAGGATGTAGAAAAAATCACTGCCCTAAATGAAAATAAGCGTTTTGGGCCAGACCCGGATCATTTTGATTTTTAAAAGGACAATCACACACATAAAAAGGGGGCCGCGTCAGAACGGCTCCCCTTTTTCTTATACATGCCTTCGATAAGCACATATTCTGTTGTACATTGATTTGTCGGCAAGCTTCAGAAACAGGGTAATGTCGGGGTGGAGATTGGCTTCAATAATCCACACGCGGCCACTTGCGTCAATCCCCATATCCAGTCCGAAGACCTTCTGGCTCGTGTAATAGCGTGCCAATCGTTTCGCAGCGAGGATGGCGATTCTTCGCAGGCGAGCAATGATCGTGGAGGTAGAAGCACCGCGAATCGATGAGTGTTGAATGGCTGAACGGATCGGCAGCACCCGTCCCTTGCTTCTTTTGACATTGGTGATGATATAGCCTCTGCCTGCTACTTTTGCAAGGATTCCGGTAACGGCCCAGGGAGAGCCTGATCTTTTTTGGACCATCACTCTTACATCGAACAAGGCACCATTGACGCGTGCCAGTGAGATACCGCGCTGAATCAGATAAGAGGTCGTTATTTTTCTGCGCAAATACCTGTAAGTCTCCAACTTGCCACGCAACGTGTAGTGTGCAGGTCCACGTTGGACGCGGTAACGGCCCTTGGCTTTCCGTGTGATGAGCATGACGCCAGCACCACCACTTCCTGTTGCTGGTTTGACGATCACCTTTTTGTATTGATCCAGAAATGCATGCAAAGACTGTTTAGAAAAACGAGCTGTCCGGGGTAAGGCCGAGCCAAGCGCAGAACTTGCTCGGAGCAGGTTATGCTTGGTCAGTTTTGATTTGCTCTTTTTGCCCAAGAAGGTCATTCCCCCAATCGAGAATGGAAACGTTGCTATTTTGCTGTCAGTGTATGTCCTATCTGGTTTCCGCGTCTGTGGGAATGACCTCATAAATAGAAAATAGGTAGGGGAGCCTTTGGATTCGCTCTTTACTATGCTTTATTTTTTCGTATACTGAAAAGTAGCATATTCGTTTCATCAGATGAAACGATCGGAACAAAGTAGGAAGCAGGTGTCAAACACTTATGGAAGAAGAACAAAAAGCAAACGTTCGAGCAGTCGATCGGGCTTTGGATATCCTGCTCTGTTTTACGGACGCAACGGATCTGGGCCTGAGCGAGATAGCGAGTCGACTCTCCTTGCATAAAAGTACCGTGCATCGTTTGCTGGCAACGCTGGAGAACAAAGGGTTTCTGATACGAGATGTCCAGACGGAGAAGTATCGACTTGGGTTTCGCGTTTGGGAGTTATCCGCCAATTTGTCGCAAAACGATGATCCAGCGACTTTGCTGCTGCCGGAGATGGAGCGATTGAGGGATTTGGTGGAGGAAACGATTAGTTTGTACGTGCGGGATGGAAACGAGCGGATACGCGTACAGGCAGTCCAAAGCAAGCAGCCGATTCGCAGGGTGGCGCCAATCGGAGCGCGTATGCCACTTGCGGTGGGGGCATCCAGCAAGGTACTCGTTGCTTACGCAGAGCCTTTCATTTTGCAGGAAGTCATCAGCGATCCGAATTGGCCTGACTATGTGAACAAGGAGTCTTTCATTGAGCAATTGGATCAAATCAGGAAGCAAGGCTTCGCAACTAGCGTAGAGGAACGGGAGCTGGGGACAGCAGCCGTAGCCGTCCCGATATTCAACCGCAACGGACAATTGGTAGCGTCAATAGCGGCGTCGGGTCCTTCCAACCGCCTGACTCCTGAAAAAATGAGCCAATATGCTCCTTACATCATGGAAGCAGCCTATCGGATGGGGAAAATGATGAAGTAACGAAGAAGCCAGCACACCGCCATGGAGGTGCTGGTTTTTTGTTACTCGAATAAAAACTTTACTTAAGTTAATTTATGTACTATGATAAACGAAAATGGAAATATGGAAAAAGGAGTACAAGATGGCAGAAGCATTATCACTACGTGAGAAAAAGAAAGCAAAAACCAAATTCGCCCTTCTGGACGCTGCCTTGGAGCTGATAGGAGACGGGAGCTTCCGCAATGTACTTGTGGATGACATTTGCGAACGAGCAGAGGTGTCGAAGGTTACATTCTTTAAATTTTTCCCGCAAAAAGAAGAGCTCTTGATTTATTACATGAGCATATGGCAGGCAGAGTGCTTTGTTGAGTTGCGGAGTACTGACAAGAGAGGTTGGGAAGCTGTTCGGCATATTTTTGCCAAGGTTACGCGTGATAGCGAGAAGCAGCCTGGGGTCATGCTTAGCCTTATCAGCTTTTTAGCCGAGCAAAAAATGCACCCGTGTGTCCCGCTTTTATCTGATGCAGAATTGTACTTGCGCTTCCCCGAGGAAGAGGAGAGAGAAGCCATTAGAGCAACTGATCTGCATCAAATGTTGCAAAAGTGCGTACAAGAAGCAGCCGAGGATGGTCAACTCGCCCTTCACCTGCCGGAGAGGGAAGCCGTTATTCTGTTATTCTCGATATTTTACGGAGCCTATCTGACGGCACATTTGTTTCATGTGTCTGATTATATGGCGTGTTATGAGCTGCACCTCAAATCATTGATAAGGTAGGGGAGTCGGATGGCAAAAGTAGTTCCGGGGCGTTTTACAGCACAAATGGAAGGATCTTTCGTCGTATTTATCATCGGGATGCGAATCAACCGTATGCTTGCGGTTCATAAGTGGATGCCAGTAGCCAACGCCATGGGTGGCATGATGCGAGAGTTGTATCAGCATCCTGAGCTCGGACTTTTGGGGCACACTTCGCATTTTAATCTCCGTGAAATCACCCAAATCCAGTACTGGCGATCCTATGAGCACCTGGAAAATTACGCGAGAAAAAGCCACAATCATCTGAGCGCGTGGAAGAAGTTCAACCAAGCGGTAGGAATGGATGGAACGGTTGGGATTTTTCACGAGACGTATTTGGTCGATGCTGGAAAATACGAATGTCTTTACGGAAATATGCCTGTCTGGGGATTGGCCATGGCAGGAGAGCATCTACCGGCAGTGGGAAAAAGGGAGACGGCACGCCGGCGTTTGGGCGGTGAGAACGAGCCAGCAGTTCCTACCCCTGCACAATAACAGAAGAGACCGGCAGCCACAAAAGAATTGAGTAGCGGTAAGTTTATCCACTAATCCAATGCGCGTCGATACAAAAAAGGTCGCCCCGATTCTGCTGTGGGCGACCTTTTTGCCGTCAAAAGTCAGGCAGATTATCCAAATTGTTTTCCTTGATTCCGTCTGGCTCACTCCGCAGAATGTCTCTCCCATACTTGTGAAATACGTCTACATGAGCCAGCTTGCCAGCCTTTGCGTCGTTGAGTGCAGTGATATAGTCGAGCTCGCGGCCTGTGTCTGTTTTAAAGGCGATCAAGTCTCCATCGTCATTTTTCCTGACGGCGACGATTTGCTCTTTTCCCGTATTAGTCAGTGGGCTGTTGTCTTCATTTTCCTGGATCGCCTGTTGTTCTCCGGCATTTTTGTACGTTTCATAAATTTGTTCAAAGTTTCGTTGATCCATGCATCATTCCTCCTCATCAGTAGGGTGCCTAAAATGGGGGAGAACATGTATTCGTTTTGATTTTCGGTGACTATGCTCGCTGTGAACTTAGAGGAAGCAAGGTCGCTGCAATCCACTTATACGATTCGATTGAATAGCTACTATCCAAACGATTCGCAAAACTCCGAACCCATCCATCCAAATCATCCAAGGAGAGTTCATCACGATTCCAGACAGGTCAGTCTGATCCAGCTCACTGCATTGAGTCAGGTCATCGAGAGCGTCTGCAGCATGAGCGGTAGCATGCGCCCAGCGTTTTTCTTCCACATAGCCTCGCAGGTCTGTTTCTTGCCGGATGTAAGAGAAAAGGATGATTCCGATGCAGGATCAAGATAAGGGGAAGCAATAAAACGACGGAATAAAAAGAGTAGAGGGCAGGTTTTCCGAAACCCGCCCTTTCTCTAAAAAACTGCCTTACTCACTCGGTTGTCAGGCGTAGCAGCCAATCTTTCAAGTCGACGATACGCAAGGTTTTGGGTTTCGTGGTTGTCCCGGTTACCAGCAGGGGAACGAGTGAATCGATCTCGTGCAAGGAACCGTGTGCCGCTCCGCCGATATGGGTGGGAGAGCTTTCGGTAATGAGCTCATGCCCAGGCTGAACAGTAACGACCACATAGCTGCCTTCATGCGAATTCATTGCGCCATAGAGCCTCGCTAGAACGTCCGGGTATTTCCCGTATGTCATCCGGTTGTTCTTGATGGTCATATCCAGCAGACGCGGATCGCCATCGAAGGTCCATGTTTGACCATATGGATCAATATAGGGACCGTTTGGCTGGTAGGAAAACTGTCGGCTGATCTTGCCTGCTGTTACGACAATCTTTTGATCTTCCTTACGCGCAATGATGTCCAGCTTAGCTTCACGCTGCAAGCGTTTTACGATATCCGATAACGGAATACGTGAGTCCAAGGCGTAAATATAAGCCATCCGTTCGTTGGTCGAAATCACGACTTGATCAGTAGGGGTGACAGGCTGACTGATTTTGGCTATACGATAGTCGGTCAATAAGCTGCGCAAGTCAATGGTAGCGGTCTTGCGATCATTCAGAACAGGGGTCTGTCCACTGTCTCCCATGACGATCCACCGCGCTTCTTTGATTGCCTTGTCCCACGAGCCAAATGCATCGAGTACGGTCTGAAGCGCTTTATCCGCTTTTTCAATCCCTTCGATCGTAGCGGGTCCCTTCTTATGTACTTCCATATCATTTTCCGGCAAGTAGGTGATGGTAAGAGGGGGAAGCTTCTTGTTGGCGATGAGATAGGCAGCCTCCTGCGCGGAAAACTCATCGTTCATCCCGTATTTTCGCCAAATGCGCTTTTCACGCTTTTGATTCGGATCAAGCTGGGCAAATGCTGCATACGACATCAATTTTGGTCCGGTCACATTCAGTTCACTTGGCAAACGTGTGCCGAAATCAATGAGACGGGGGATTTGTAAGGTGTGGGGCGTTTTGCCTCGCCATAGAATCGCATTGATGGAAGCGGTATCCTTGCCTTTTTCCGCCAATTCTTCATGGATGGTTTTCGTATGCGGATTGAGCTGGACCAGGTTTAATTGATGAAGGATATCTAACAGCACTTGTGGCTGATCGATCTTTAGCCCTTCTTTGGGACCATACCCGTAATAAATCATCCGCTTTTCCTTGTTGCTGAACCAGGATAATCCCGGTACATGATGCTGATTGGCATACGTCCCTGTAAGAAGGGTGCTGTCGATCGCCACCGACATGGTGGGGAATGAGCTCACAACTTGCGGGTAATAGCGCCCGTTTGCAAGCAAATAGCCCAAAGCTGGAGCGCGGCCTTGCCGGATTGCTTCTTGCAATGGTTTGTCCATTAACGAATCAATGAGAATGAGCAGGACAGGCTTTTGTGATTCGTTTTTCTCAGCCGTGGGTTGAGCCTTAAGGCTATGCTGACGGATTTGGGAAGCTGAGTCTGGCTTGCAGCTGATCACAGTCAGACTCAGCGCCAACAGGAGAAGGGTGGCGTATGTGAATCGCGGCTTCATGTTTCCATTCCTTTTATGCGAATTTGGTTTTCCCTATTTTTCGTTTTCGGGGAAAAATTATTCTCCAAGCCTACCTCATTTACCCTTCCGGCAACAGATGAGAGATCTCTACTACCACCCCTTTTTCCAAAAATAAACGAGGGATGCGATTACTGAGGGTGGCAACGACTTCATAATTGATCGTTCCGAGCATTTCAGCAATCTCATCGACAGTAATCTCGACGTTTCCTTGCTTGCCATAAATCACGACTTCATCGCCTTGCTTTCCACTGCCTTCTCCCAAGCTGACCATCATCTGATCCATCGTCACTCGCCCTGCGATTGGCAACCTTCTGCCTCGATACAGAACAAATCCCCGGTTAGAGAGTGCGCGCGAATATCCGTCGGCATAACCGATTGGAACCGTCCCGATGACCTCTCCGTGCTTTGCTATGTATGTAGCCCCATAACTGATGGTATACGGTGGCGTCAGCATTGTCTTCACATAGGAGAAGCGCGATTTCAAGCTGAGTGCCGGAACGAGCTTCACACGATGGAGTTGGCGGATATAAGCAGATGGATACAGCCCGTACATGCCGATTCCGAGGCGGATCATATCGGCGCTGTATTCGGGAAAAGCAATAGTGGCGGCGGTGTTGCACATGTGTACGGTCGGAAGCTCGAAGCCTTTTTCCTTCAGGTAACGAAGATAATCAACAAATAACTCGTGTTGCGCTTTGGTCAATGTGTGGTCAGGTTCATCTGCAGTGGAAAAATGAGTGAAGATTCCGGTCCATGCAAGGGAAGAGCTTGAAGTTAACGCCTTCACGACTGAAAGCAACGCAGATTTTGTCCGTACGCCGAGACGTCCCATGCCAGTGTCTACATTGATATGGATGTTCAAACGATTGGAGAAAGTGGTTGCTTTGACAATTTTATCGGCTTTTTTGATCCAATCGGCCTGAAAAGCAGACAGCTCAATATTCCAGGCGACCGCCTCTTTGACACGTGAAAGAGGAGTGAATCCCAGCACGAGAATAGGTGCTACAATGCCCGCCTTTCGCAAGACGATGCCTTCTTCCAGGATGGCGACAGCGAGAGAAGTAGCCCCGTACTCGAGGGCATGGCGGGCTACTCCAACAGAACCATGGCCATAGGCATTCGCTTTTACAACTGCCATGATTTTCGTCTGTTCAGGAATATGCCGGCGTATGGCCCGAATGTTTTTCTTAATGGCATCGAGATTGACCTCGATCCAGGTTTCGCGAAACAACTGTTTCATCACGAAAATCCCTCCCTTTTTGTGGGAAACAATTCCCTCTTCCATGCGTATTCACCGTTTCTTCTTCTTAGGCGTGGCCTATCACTATCAGGAAGTGAAAACAAAAAACAGACCAAGTGTAGAGAGGCCTGTTTAACGACAACCATGTTCTGACTGGGAACGTAAAAAGGGCAGACTGCCGAGATACTCGGAGCCTGCCCTTTTCATTGGGTGGGTGCTGATACGAACTTATTTTTTATTCGTTTGCTTACGCGTTTACTGGTTTGCCTTCATCCAGCAACTGACGCAGAACCGTTTGCAGGATACCACCATTGCGGTAGTAGTCTACGTCTACCATGGAATCGAGGCGCACGATTACTTCGAATTCGAAAGTGCTGCCGTCTTTCTTCGTTGCTTCTACTTTTACGCGTTGGCCAGGTTGAACATCATCGGAGAGACCCACAATGCTGAAGGACTCAGTACCGTCGATGCCGAGGGACTTCCAGCTTTGGCCATCAGCGAATTGCAGAGGCAGAACGCCCATACCAACCAGGTTAGCACGGTGGATACGCTCGAAGCTCTCAGCGATAACCGCTTTGATACCCAAGAGGAATGTACCTTTTGCTGCCCAGTCACGGGAAGAACCAGTACCGTACTCTTTACCAGCCAGTACAACGAGTGGAGTACCGTCTGCTTGATACTTCATGGAAGCATCGTAGATGGACATTACTTCGTCAGTTGGCAAGTATTTCGTTACGCCGCCCTCAGTTCCAGGAGCTACTTGGTTGCGGATACGGATGTTCGCAAATGTACCGCGCATCATGACATCGTGGCTACCACGACGAGCACCGTAGGAGTTGAAGTCTTTGCGCTCTACGCCGTTTGCTTGCAGATACAGACCTGCTGGGCTAGTTGGCGAGATGTTACCAGCTGGGGAGATATGGTCAGTTGTCACAGAATCACCGAAGAGTGCGATGGTGTTCGCTGCTTTGATGTCTGCAATTTTAGCGATTTCTCCAGCCAGGTTTTGGAAGAATGGCGGTTCTTGGATGTACGTGGATTTTTCATCCCACTCATACAGGTCGCCAGTTGGAACGTCGATTTTGTTCCAAGCTTCGTTTTGTGTGAACACTTGGCCGTACTCAGCGCGGAACAGAGCCGGATTCATAGCTTTGTCCATAGCAGCTGCGATCTCTTGTGGAGTTGGCCAGATGTCTTTCAAGAATACAGGTTGACCGTCTTTGCCAGTGCCGATTGGCTCTGTAGTCAGGTCGATATTTACAGTACCTGCGAGTGCATAGGCGATAACCAATGGAGGAGAAGCGAGGTAGTTCGCTTTTACCTGTGCATGGATACGGCCTTCGAAGTTACGGTTACCGGAGAGTACTGCTGCAACTGTCAGATCTTCGTCAGCGATAGCTTTGCTGGTTTCCTCTGGCAATGGACCGGAGTTACCGATGCAAGTGGTGCAACCATAACCTACGACGTTGAATCCGATAGCATCCAGAGAATCGATCAGACCAGCGTCTTTCAGGTATTGGGTAACTACGCGAGAACCTGGAGCCAGGGAGCTTTTTACGAAAGGAGGCTTTTTCAGGCCTTTTTCCACAGCTTTTTTCGCCAGGATACCTGCACCCAGCATTACGCTAGGATTTGATGTATTGGTACAGGAAGTGATCGCTGCGATAACAACCGAACCAGTTTTCAGCGTAGCTGTTTCACCGTTTGGATAAGCAACAGGTGCGCTAGCTGCGATTTTCTCTTCGGAGAGACCAAATCCGCCTTTGTCGATCGGCGTCACGAGGCTGTTATTGAAGGATTCCTTCATAGCAGTCAGTTCTACGCGGTCTTGAGGACGTTTTGGACCAGCCAAGCTAGGTACGACAGTGGACAGATCCAGTTCCAATGTTTCGGAGAATACTGGGTCAACAGTCTCGTCAGTACGGAAGAGGCCTTGTGCTTTGGTGTAAGTTTCAACCAAGGAGATCAGGTCTTCTTCACGACCGGTTTGACGCATGTAGTTGAGTGTCTCAGCATCTACTGGGAAAAAGCCCATAGTAGCGCCGTACTCAGGTGCCATGTTCGCTACGGTAGCGCGGTCAGCCAGCGAGATGTTGGACAGGCCTGGTCCGTAGAACTCCACGAATTTACCTACAACGCCTTTTTTACGCAGCATTTGCGTAACAGTCAGAGCGAGGTCGGTTGCAGTCGCACCAGCACTCAGGGTACCAGTCAGTTTGAAACCAACTACTTCTGGCGTTACGAAATACAGAGGTTGTCCGAGCATTCCTGCTTCTGCCTCGATACCACCAACACCCCATCCAAGAACACCAAGACCGTTGATCATAGTGGTGTGGGAGTCAGTACCTACGAGAGAGTCAGGGAAAGCAACCAATTCGCCATCTACTTCGCGAGTAGCGATTACAGTTGCGAGGTACTCCAAGTTTACTTGGTGAACGATACCAGTAGCTGGAGGAACCGCACGGAAGTTGTCAAACGCAGTTTGTGCCCAACGCAGGAAGCGGTAGCGCTCTTGGTTGCGTTCGAATTCCAATTTCATGTTGTTGTCCAGAGCGGACGCGTTACCGAAATCGTCAACCATGACGGAGTGGTCGATAACGAGGTCAACTGGAACCAACGGGTTGATTCGTTTTGGATCTCCACCAGCGCGCTTCATCGCGATGCGCATCGCTGCCAAGTCAACTACAGCCGGTACACCGGTGAAGTCTTGCAGAACGATACGAGCTGGCATGAGAGGTACTTCTTGGTTTTCGTCGCGGCCTTTTGTCCAGGTCGCCAATTGTTGTACGTGTTCTTTGGTGATCGCGCGGCCGTCGAACTGACGAACAGCAGCCTCGAGCAGAACTTTAATGGAGAACGGCAGTTTGGAAACATCGCCCAATCCTTGTTCTTCCAACCCTTGCAGGCGATAGTAAGCAAAAGACTTGTCGCCTACTTGCAGGGAAGACTTTACTTTGTAAGCATCTTTGTTAGCCAATGTATACAACCTCCCTATAATAACTTGGAGTTTCATCTGGTGAAACGTTGTTTCGTTTCTTCATTACGAACCTATTATATACGATTTGTTTCCCGGCTTCTACCCCAAATTCATCATTTATATACAAAAATCATAGGTAAAGAAAATTGGATCAGAAACGTCTTCTTACTTAGAAAGAAGAAAATTGCACGCACTTGAATTATTATCCCGTTTATATTTCGTTTACATTCATGCAGTATCTTATCACTTGCAAGTGAAAATGAGTGGAGGAAAAAGGGGAGAAATGAACGAATGGAACAAACCAACAGCGTAGCGAAATGGGGAAACTGGCGACCTTTCTTTCGATTAATTAGGGACACAAAGCCATCCAAGCTGAAAATCGGTGTCGCGTTGTTCATGAGCATCGCAACTACACTAGTTAGCTTAGTGATACCGTTGTTTACGAAGGATTTGGTGGACAGCTTTTCCCTGTCTACGATCACAACACCACAAATCATTCTAATGATCGTTGCCTTTGTCGCACAAGCCATTGCAGGAGGACTGTCCATCTACTTATTAAATCATGTCGGCGAGAGTGTGGTGGCCTCACTCCGTGAACGACTATGGAAAAAACTGCTCGTCCTGCCGATCTCTTATTATGATAACAACCGGACAGGTGATACGATCAGTCGAATGACAAACGATACCGGCGTTGTGAAAAGCCTGATTACGGAGCACCTGTCCAGCTTTTTCACAGGATTGATCACGATTGTTGGTTCTGTGGTGACCTTGCTCTACCTCGATTGGCAAATGACGTTAACCATGCTCGTTGCTGTGCCGCTGTGCATCGGGATTCTCATGCCGCTTGGCAGTCAGATGTACAAAATTTCAAAAGGATTGCAAGATGAAACCGCCAGCTTTACAACCATTATGAATCAAGTGCTCCAAGAAATGCGGCTCGTCAAATCTTCCAATGCCGAAACCCACGAGTTGGGAATGGGAACAAAGGCAATCGGGAATTTGTTCCGATTCGGGCTGAGAGAAGGAAAAGTCCAAGCCGTCATTGGACCGCTAATGTCCTTTATCCTGATGGTGCTGCTCGTGGTTGTGATCGGCTATGGTGGCATGCGCGTGTCCATGGGAGCATTGACAGCTGGTGAGCTGGTCGCATTTATTTTGTATCTGGTGCAAATTGTCATCCCACTGGGGCAATTCACACAGTTTTTCACCTCGTTACAAAAAGCCATGGGGGCAACCGAAAGAATCATCTCGACACTGAACGCTGAAGAGGAAGATCTTCTGACAGGACGGACGCTTGAAAACGCAGGACTGCCCATCCATTTGAGCCATGTGAGCTTCGCGTATGAGAACGGGGAAACCATTCTCGATGATGTCAGCTTTACGATTGGGGCCGGAAAAGTAAATGCGATTGTCGGACCGAGCGGCAGCGGCAAGACGACGTTGTTTTCCCTGGTTGAAAGATATTACCAGCCACTGACTGGAGAAATCAGGCTAGGCAATGATCCCATCACGGATTTTTCCTTGAAGTCATGGAGAAGTCAAATCGGCTACGTTTCCCAGGAAAGTCCATTGATCGCCGGAACCATCCGAGAGAATATTTGCTACGGGATTTCACGGACGATTACCGACGAGGAGTTGAAGGAAGCGGCAAAGATGGCCTATGCGGATCAATTTATTGAGGAATTGCCGAATGGCTATGAGACAGAAGTAGGGGAGCGAGGCATGAAGCTATCGGGTGGACAACGCCAACGAATCGGCATTGCCCGTGCACTGCTTCGGGACCCGCAAATCTTGATGCTGGATGAAGCGACCTCTAGCTTGGACAGTAATTCCGAGATGATCGTCCAGAAGGCGTTGCAAAATTTGATGAAGGGACGCACCACCCTCGTGATTGCCCATCGCTTGTCTACCGTGGTGGAGGCAGACCAAATCATCTTTTTGGAAAAGGGAAAAATCACAGGTATGGGTACACATGAAGAGCTTTTTCAAACTCATGAGATGTACCGGGAATTGGCTAGTCAGCAATTGCTCGTAAAAGAGAGGGTGTAGAACGTGACCACGATTATGGTAGTTGACGACGATCCGCATATTCGCGAGCTCGTCAGCGTCTTCTTGCGCAATGAAGGCTTTACGATAGTGGAAGCCGTTGACGGACAGGAGGCATTGGACAAATTGGAATCAGTTGCCGCACAACTGGTGATTCTTGACATCATGATGCCGAACATGGACGGCTGGGAGCTGTGTCGAAAGCTTCGTGAGTATTATGATTTTCCCTTGCTCATGCTGACTGCCAAGGGAGAGACATCACAAAAAATCAAAGGCTTTGAGCTGGGGACAGATGATTATTTGGTGAAGCCGTTTGATCCGCAGGAGCTGGTCGTCCGGGTAAAAGCGCTGCTCAAGCGCTACCGGATTGCCGCTTCGCATCAGGTTCAAGCAGGTCAACTGTTACTTGATCGTAAAACATTTGCAGTCACGAGTGGCACGAAAACCTGGACGATCCCACTAAAGGAGTTCGAGCTGTTGTTCAAACTGGCCAGCTATCCCGGGCAGACCATTTCCCGCGAGCAGCTGATCGAACAAATATGGGGCTATGATTTTGAGGGGAATGAGCGTACGGTAGACGTGCACATCAACCGGTTGCGGGAACGTTTTCCGGAAGCGATGTACGGCTTTTTGATCCGGACGGTCCGAGGACTTGGTTATCGTTTGGAGATCGTCGTATGAAAAAGAGAAGTCCAGAACATTCCTATGTTTTGCTGAAAAAAATCGTCAGTGTGGTGGGCTTATGTGTTGTTTTTGCCTTGTGCGGCCTAGGTGCATACGGGATTACGACTCTCTTTTATAGCTATACGGGCTATCATCCCAATAATCTTGTAAAAACGTTGGTCCAATCCGTTTTGAACTGCATCCTGTTTATTGGGGTAGGAATAATTATTTCTTTCTTCACCATGTCAAGGCATCGGGGCAGGTTTCAACCATTGATTGATGCGCTTAGACGGATTGCCATGGGGGATTTTCGGGTCAATCTGGATATCAAGCTGGCGCATGAATGGGGGGAGTTGGTGGACGGCATCAACCATGTGGCGGAACAATTAAATGAAATGGAGAAGCTGCGGCAGGAGTTCATCTCCAATGTTTCCCACGAAATCCAATCGCCTTTGACGTCCATCAGCGGGTTTGCTCGCGCCCTGCATAATGAAAGACTTAGCCAAGAAGAGCGTAAACGCTACTTGGAGATTATCGAGTCGGAAAGCAAGCGACTGTCCAAGATCAGCGACAACCTGCTTAAGCTCACTGCACTAGAGGGCATCCAGCATGATTTGGAGCGGAAGTCATATCGGTTGGACACGCAACTACGCGCACTTATCCTTGCATGCGAGCCCCAATGGGTGGCGAAAGAGATTGAAATGGACATAGACTTGGAAAAAGTCGAAATCGTGGCCGACGAGGATATGCTGAGTCAAGTCTGGACCAACTTGCTTGGGAACAGCATCAAATTTACAGGGGCAGGCGGGAAAATCAGCGTAAAGCTGGAGAAGGTAAACGGAGAAGTACTCGTGAAAATAACCGACACGGGAATCGGGATATCCAAGGAAAATCAGGAGCGCATTTTCGAAAGATTTTTCAAGGCGGACCCATCGCGGAATCGAGCCAATTCGGGCAGTGGTCTGGGGCTGGCGATTGTGAAAAAAATAATGGATTTGCATCATGCCACGATCGTCGTGGATAGTGAAGTAGGGAAAGGTACCACGTTTACGATTACATTTGTTCAAACGGCGTAAAAAAGCTGCCCCTTCGTCCGAGTGACGGTCTGGGACAGCTTATTTTCATTACGGGTAAACCAGTTACGCGCCGATATACTTGGCATGGAGCGAACGTGCCAGGCTGACGTCATCTGTGCCTTGCACGAGGACGCGACCATCTGGGAAAATGACGAGCGTGTACGTATCGACACGGAAACGCAGCAAAAACTTGTTCTGCTCAATTTGTCCCAAAGGGGAAAGTCTTGCTGCCAATGCGTTCAGATCAAGTGTCATTGCAGCGGCGGGCGAGATTTGTACGGTGTCTCGACCACAAAGCGAAACGGCTTGTCCATCTTGGGTATCCGGCTGTAAAAACGAAAATTGCTTCTGCCCGCATGTCGGACAATCGTCTCGGCGGGCATTGACCACCTTGATTTGCTGATGGCGGTTATGCCAAATCTCAAAGTGCTCCAAATTCGGATTGAGTTCATCGATTGCGCCCACTAACAGCTTGAATGCTTCTGTTGCCTGATAGGAGGCGACGATGTGAATGATAGGTCCGATGACGCCAGCCGTGTCACAGGTAGGCATCTCACCCGGGTTTGGCGCTTCAGGGAAAAGACAGCGCAAGCAAGGCGTGACCCCCGGACGAATCGCGGTAAAGGTTCCGGTCGCACTCACAGCGCCACCGTACACCCACGGAATGCCATGTTTGACGCAAACATCGTTTACGAGGTATCTCACCTGAAAATTATCTGTCGCATCCAGAACAAGATCGACGTCTGCCAGCAATTCCTCCGCATTGTAAGCGGTGAGGTCTGCGACAATCGGTTCGATCGTAACAGCTGCATTGATCTTTGTCAGCTTGGCGTGGGCTGCAATTGCTTTTGGCAAATGCTCGGCTGCATCGGATTCGTCGTAGAGCATTTGACGCTGTAGGTTGCTCGGCTCGACGAAGTCGCGGTCAATGATGCGGACAAAACCTACCCCAGCACGGACCATATGATTGGAGAGAACCGTTCCGAGCGCTCCCATGCCGACGATCGCAACACGGCTTTGCCCGAGCTTTTCCTGTCCACTGCGCCCGATTGGATGAAACAATATTTGACGGGAATAGCGAGTATCCAAGGCGTTACTCCACCTTTCCTTCTGGCATCGCAAGAGGATTCCATGGTCCTTGCTGATGGCCCTTCCATTCGCTTCCATCTTCCCACATTTCTTTTTTCCAAATAGGAACGATCTGCTTGAGTCGCTCGATGGCATAACGGCCTGCTTCAAATGATTCATTACGATGCGCTGTTGCCACGGCACAAACAACCGCAATCTCTTCCACAGTCAAATGACCGATACGATGGTGCATCGCGACTTGGGCTCCCGGCCAGCGTTCCTCGATCTCAGCTGCCACCTGCTTCATTTTTTCAACAGCCATAGGGGCATACGCTTCATAGGACAAATACACGGTGCGCTGCCCATGGGTAAATTCCCGAACAGTTCCGACAAAAGTAAGAATTGCGCCCGCATGCGGGTTGCTCACCAATCGAACGAGCTTGTCCGCAGAAATAGGCTCCTCGGTAATGGCAAAGCGCGGGTCTTCTTCTCCGCCGCTTACTGGAGGTAAGAGGGCAATCTCGTCATCGGCTGAAATGATCTGATTTTTCGTTGCATATTCGTGGTTGATAGAAACAAAGCAACTGCCCAAAAGCGCAGAGAGCGCAGGATATTCTTTTTCCACTGCTTGCAGAAGGTCGCTAACGGTCGCGCCTTCAGATAAGGTCAACTGTACTTCCCGGGCATTCGCACGTTCGGCGAGTCCGGCAAATAACAAGATTGTAATGGTCAAGACAATTCCTCATTTCCCTGGATGATACTACTCTCTAGGCTAGACGATATCATAAACCGATCAAAGTTGCCAATGAATGGGGTGTTACAATCGACAGTAGATTCTAAGGGGCGAAGCCTTCCTGACTCAAATAAATCTGATCCGGCGGAAAAACACGTAATAGCCGATCATAGACGATCCGATAGGCGGTAGGATCATACCATTGTTCCAGTCCCAGCTGTTCATAGAGAGCGGGAATGCCGTTTCTTTTCGTTCGTTTACCGCCGCTGCCATCTCCCATATAAAAGTCATCGACACAGACACGGGTGACCAAGGGGCGCAAAATCTCCGGGAATGACTCACTGCTCGGCAAAACAGGGGCAATCGTTGCTTGTGTAGGGATGCCTGCTTCCGCCAAGCGCTGGAGTGTTTTGAGCCGCGCTTGAATGGGGGGAGCTTGCGGGCTAAAGTACCGGCGAATTACCTCCAAATCGGTCTCGACGGTCATGCTGACGCGGACGCGATCACCCAGCAGGAGCAACAAATCTGCATCCCGCCAAACCAAGGGACTTCTCGTCTGCACCAGCAAAAAATCGGGTGGATTCTCTACCATGACTTCGAGTAAAGACCTCGTTACTTTTTCCGTTTGTTCGATGGGCTGGTACGGGTCTGTACTCGAAGACATGAAGATGGTTACCTTTCCTTTTTTCTTTGCCCGCAAAAGCTCCTTGCGCAATAAATCGGCAGCTTGCTGCTTAATGTCAACCCACGTGCCCCATTGCTCGTTGCGAAACAAAGAGACAGGCATTTGCCGAACATAGCAATAAGAGCAGGCGAAAGAACAGCCCGTATAGGGATTGAGCGAGTGAGTGTAATCAGCAAGAAATCCGCTTCCTTTATTAAGGAGGGTTTTCGGCATTTTATAGGAAAGGATGCTTTTCATATGGGGCGTTCCTCACTTTGCATCGTGAAAAATAATTCCGAGGCTGTAGCGCTTTCCTGAGGTAATCGTACTGACACCGTGGCGCAGCGTGTTTTTATAGTAGCCTCGCGTTCCCTGCACTGGACGGTAGGATGTCGGGAAAATCAGGCCAGCGCCTTGGTCCAAGGTTATCACATATCCCCTGCTCTGTGCGCGCAGTCGTTGCTCCATCAGTAGAAATTCTCCGCCCCTGTAGTCCTTCTCCTTCTGATTCAAGGCAAAAACCACTTGAAACGGGAAGAACACCTCGCCGTACATATCCTGATGCAAGCAATTATAGCCACCTGTTTCGTATTTCAAAATCAGTGGAGTAGAGCGCAACTGACCCTGCTCGTGACATTGCGCCAAAAATTCAGGGAGGGTAGCAGGATAAATAGCTTCGCGTCCCAGCAGTTCCAGCCACCGATTCGCAGTCTGCGCAAGCATTGGATAAAAGCCTTCGCGAAGCTCCTGCAAAAGCGAGGGAAGGGGAGCTTGATAATAGCGATACTCCCCTTCACCGAAACGGTACCGCGCCATTTGGATCGTATTGCGAAAAAGGTCATCCTGTCCATACGTAGCGATTAATTCTTCGCACGCATCGGCGCTTATTAAGGAAGGAAAAGTCGCATACCCTTGTTTGTCTAGCTCCTGTTGCAAGGAATGCCAGTCAAGTGCAGTGATCGTCTCTGCCACTGATTTAGCCATGCTTCACACCCCGATTTGTCTTTTTCTCCAGATCAAGCAGAGTTGTCTTCATGGGCAGTCCTCCACGATAGCCAGTCAGTGAACCGTTTTTACCGACGACGCGGTGGCAGGGTACTGTAATGAGAACCGGATTGGCACCGATTGCTGCACCGACAGCACGAACAGCAGCAGGCTTTTCAATAATGGTTGCAATGTCGGTGTACGATACCGTTTGACCGTATGGGATTTGGCGCAGTGCCTCCCAGACAGCGAGCTGAAAAGGCGTTCCAGACAGGTCGCAATCCATGGAAAAATGCTCGCGCGTTCCCTGCAAATACTCCATCAGTTCTGTTGCAAAAGGCTTTAGCCATAGATCGTCTTGCACCAGCGAACTTTGTGGGTGATGTTTTTTAACCCAAGCTTCCAATTCAGCAAAAGGCTGGTTGACCGAGCCGACATAACAAAGCCCGGCAGCCGTTGCAGCTAGATAAATGGTCCAATCACCATGCACAAGCATGGACCAATGTACCGTCTGATTCTTCCTCATTTCCATTTCCATACGCCTCCTTTGAACTGTGTACGCACAGTATACCTCCAGCACCTGTTCTTCGTACGTTTTTAGGAGTGGATGAGCAAGATAACGAAACAATGTCTTCTACATTCCCATTGCTTTTATCCAGCGGCGGGAGTAAGGTAGGAGGAGATAGAGGAGGAACGATTCTAGTATGACAGATCAATTAACACATTTTAATGAACAAAATCGAGCGCGGATGGTAGACGTATCCGAGAAGGACGTCACAAAACGGGTGGCTGTAGCCGAGAGCCAAATCAGCATGAAACCCGAAACACTCGCCCGAATCCGCGAAGGTCGAATCGAAAAGGGCGATGTACTCGCAGTTGCGCAGGTAGCAGGTGTCATGGCTGCCAAAAAGACGTGGGAAATTATCCCGATGTGTCATCCGCTGCCATTGACTGGCATCGACATACAATTTGCATTTGTAGATGAAACGACGCTTGCGATTACAGGAACCGTGAAGACGACAGGGAAAACTGGCGTCGAGATGGAGGCGTTGACCGCTGTCAGCGTAGCGGCTTTGACGGTGTATGACATGTGCAAAGCCATGGATAAAGCAATGATAATCGGTCCGACCAGTTTGCAATCCAAAACAGGCGGAAAAAGCGGCGATTTCCATCGGGGAGAGAAGTAAGCCATGAGGCAAAAATGGGAATCCTATCCGAGCAGCATTCGTTTATTGGCGATTGCTGCCGTCATTTTTTCTACCGGAATGGCGTGTATTTGGCCGCTAGTCACGATCTATATTCACAATCATCTCGGAAAGCCGCTGACTGTAGCCGGCTTCTTGTTGCTTTTAAATCAAGGCGCATTTTTGATCGGAAGTATTGTTGGCGGGATGATGTTTGACCGCTGGGGCAAAATGCGCACTATTATTGTAGGTTCCATCGGTGTTATCCTGATTTCGATCGGATTAGGTGTAACGCAAGATTTTACGATTTATGTTGTCTTGCTTCTGTTGAATGGACTGTTTTACGGGACACTTTCTCCTGTGATGAATGCATTGGCCGTCGTTTTATGGCCGGACGGAGGACGTAAAGGAATCAATCTGATTTATGTCTCCCTCAATGTGGGGGTAGCTGCCGGGTCTGCGTTGGGCGGCTTCTTGGCAAGTGTATCGTTTGCCTGGACGTTTTTCGGTAATGCCATCTCTCAAGTGATCGTCCTCGCGATGTTCATGCTCATTTTGCCGCGTCAGCTAAAAATGGTGGAACAACAACGCGAAAACGCGACGACTGGACAAAGCATGCCTGAGCAAGTAGCTGGTGATGTGCTGCGACAACCACAACAAGAGACAAAAGTGGTATGGGGCGCATTGCTGCTATTATGCGGAGGGCTGTTAATTAGCTGGATTGTCTATGTCCAATGGACGACGGTGCTGTCGACCTATATGCAAACCCTGGGCATTTCCCTCCGTCAATACAGTCTGTTGTGGACGCTGAACGGCGGTTTGATCCTGTTTGGTCAGCCATTGATTGCGTGGGTCATTCGACGCTTTGCTCGTACGCTAAAAGCACAAATGCTCTTGGGCGCTTATATTTTTGCCTTGTCGATGTTGATTTTGTCTCAGTCAACGGTTTATGCAGGCTTTGTGGCAGGCATGTTCATCATGACGCTGGGCGAAATGCTCGTGTGGCCAGCGGTGCCGGCAGTAGCTGCACAATTTACGCCTGAGGGACGAGAAGGCTTTATCCAAGGGCTGATTGCAGGGACTGGATCGGCTGGGCGGATGCTCGGTCCACTGCTTGGCGCATTCATTTTCCAATCCATTCACGCGCAGGGACTATTGTTCGTGATGGCAGGCTTGTGTTTGTTGTCTGTCGCCTTCTTTGCCTTCCACAGCTCTTTTCAGAAAAGAAGGCATCAAATGCCGGTACAGAACCAAGCATCTTGACACGGTTTACGTGCTCAAGTAGTATGATATAGACGAAAAAACAGTATATTCCGTGTGTTTGACTTATTCAGAGAGGTGGAGGGACTGGCCCTATGAAGCCCGGCAGCGGATCTGTTCCATGTGATGGACAGATGCTGTGCCAATTCCAGCAGGATTTTTTCCTGACAGATAAGGACGTGACCAAGCTGATCTCCCCCTTTTTCTGTCTGGAAAAAGGGGGTTTTACTGTATTGGGCCCAAGAAAGGAATGGAACAAAGATGCGCATTCAACCCTCCGATATGATTGATCGACTCCCTACCCAGTTTTTTGCGACCCTGGTGGCAAAAGTAAACAAGGTCATTGCGCAAGGCCATGACGTCATTAACCTGGGGCAGGGCAATCCCGATTTGCCGACACCGCCGCACATTATTGAAGAATTACAGATGCAAGCGGCACAACCACTCCATCACAAATATCCGCCTTTTCAGGGACGCGTGGAACTGAAGCAGGCAGTGGCTCATTGGTATAAGCAAGAATTTGATGTGGACCTCGATCCAGAGGAAGAAGTAGCGATTTTGTTCGGTAGCAAAACCGGACTCGTAGAGATTTGCCAAGTCCTCATGAACGCAGGCGATGTTGCACTAGTTCCAGACCCAGGCTATCCGGATTATTGGTCGGGGGTTGCGGTCGTAGGCGGACGGATGGCCATGATGCCGTTGAAGGCGGAAAATGATTTCTTGCCCGACTACAGCCAGCTCTCCCAAGCTGATTTGGATCGAGCGAAACTGATGTTTCTCAACTATCCGAACAATCCGACAGCAGTCAACGCACCAATTGAGTTTTATGAAGAAACTATTCGTTTTGCCCGAAAACATGAAATCGTCGTCTGCCACGACTTCGCTTACGGGGCGATTAGCTATGACGGGAAAAAGCCGGTCAGCTTCATGCAGGTTCCGGGTGCAAAAGAAGTAGGCGTAGAATTTTATACCTTGTCCAAAACGTACAATATGGCAGGTTGGCGTGTGGGTGCCATGGTAGGAAATCGCGAGCTGGTTCGTCTGATTAACCTCATTCAGGACCATTACTTCGTCAGCCTGTTCGGAGCGGTACAGATGGCAGCAGCCAAAGCGATGACGGATTCGCAGCAGTGCGTCCGCGATCTCGTCGCTGTCTACGAAAGCCGCCGTAATGCCTTGTATTCCAATCTGCATCGGATTGGCTGGCAGGCGCCACCATCTCAAGGTTCGTTTTTTGCTTGGCTTCCTGTTCCAAGCGGCTTCACATCCGTGGAGTTCTCTGACCTGCTTTTGGAAAAAGCGCATGTCGTCGTAGCGCCGGGAAATGGCTTTGGCCCCACAGGTGAGGGCTATGTGCGAGCGGCTTTGTTATCCAACGAAGAGCGTCTTGCGGAAGCGGTCCAGCGGATTGAGCGGCTGGGGTTATTTACGAAAACAAAATAAAAGCGAGACAATTTGGCCACACTACCGTATAAATGGAGTGTGGCTTTTTCCTTTTAGAATAAAAATCATTCTCATTATTGACAGATAATGATTTTCATTATACGATGTCATTGTTGTTAATGATAATTAGTCTCAGCGAGAGCGGGAGGGTACCATGCGCTATCAGATTAACGGTTACACGGATATGTATACGGTGATCGCCAACGAGAGAAAAATCGGCGGAGCCATTGAAGCAGGCCAGATTCGCTTGCGGACGGGAGAAGTTTACGCCAATGCTGTTCTCACTCGTTTGGAAATGTCAGGTGCGCATTTTTGCTCGATCGGATTTGTTACAGAAGAAGGCAAAAGACTGATTGTCCATGTGAATGATATCAGCATGATCGCTGATGCTCGTCACGTCAACGTATGTGAGCTGACGAACGAATGCATGAGAATAGAAAAGTCAGCAGAGAGACTGAAGCGATTGAAGCGACTCTGTGAGCTAAATGAAGGCAGCTGTACGCCGACCTTCCAGGAAGAGGCATTGCTGTTGGCAAGCGATATCGGTATGGAAGAAGCGTCCAATCATGTCGACCTCTCTTTCCTCCCACATACAGAAAAACCGCGTGTGTTCCGCATCGCCTAGATATAGCGATACATATGGACCCCTTTTCGTTTGATACGAGGAGGGGTTTTTTGCATGGAGTGTGTCAAGACTAATGGTTGAACAACCGCTCGACATAGTCAAAACCTATCTGCTCATAGCTAGCAAGGATTGGACTTACGCTGTTGACAGTGATAAAACAAGGATAAGCAAAATCAAGGGGGAACGGAACATGGAGTACTCGTTTTCAAAATCTGTTGAAGCACTATCCTCCTCGGCTGTCCGGGAAATCTTGAAGCTGACTCAAGGCAATCAAGTGCTCTCGCTCGCAGGTGGACTGCCAGCAGAGGATTCTTTTCCAATCGCAGAGATGCGTGAAGCGTTTAATCGCGCATTCGAACAAGGGGCAAAAGCTCTTCAGTACGGATTGACCGATGGATACTTGCCGCTTCGTGAGTGGATTGCATCCCGCATGAAGCAAAAGCATATGAACGTCGGTGCAGATAATATGATCATCACTACTGGCTCTCAGCAAGCAGTTGACTTGTTGTGCCGTGTATATTTAGACGAAGGCGATGTCGTTCTCGTCGAAAACCCTACCTATTTGGCAGCCGTTCAGCTGTTCCAATTCCGGGGAATCAAAGCGATTCCCGTAGACGGTGATGCCAATGGGATGGATTTGGACGATCTGGCGAAAAAAATTGCCCAGTATCGCCCGAAAATGGTGTATGTCATTCCTACCTTTGCCAACCCAACAGGAAAGGTATGGAGCCTTGAACGTCGTCTAGGCTTGCTTCGTCAATGCAAGGCGCAAAACATTCTCATCCTGGAAGACGATCCATATGGAGAGATCCAATTCGATGGGGAAGCTCCGTACCGTTCGATTTTCTCACTGGATGAGCATCCGACCGATTCCTGTGTGGTGTACACTAGTACCTTCTCCAAAATTGTCGCGCCAGGCTTGCGTACCGGATGGGCCATTGGAGATACCCGCGTGATTCAAATGATGGTGAAGGCGAAGCAAGCAGTTGATTTGCAGTCGAGCACAATCGACCAGTACGCGCTGTATGAGCTGTTGTCCCGCTTTGATCTGGAGCGCCACATTGAGAAAATCCGCGAGTCCTACAAGGCGCGCATGGAATGGATGCATGAGCTTTTGATTGCGCAAAACTGGGAGGGCGTACAGTGGGAAAAACCAAGAGGCGGGATGTTCCTCTGGGTGAATCTGCCTGAGCACTTCGATGCAGAGAAGCTGCTGGCCCAATCCGTACAGGAAGGCGTGGCATTCGTGCCAGGGAAGCCGTTTTATGCAGCTGAGCCGCATCTCAATACGATGCGCTTGAACTATACGCTTTTGAACCGGGAAGACACGGAGCTTGCGATTTCACGACTGGGCAAAGCATTTCACGCCTACAGCGAATCACTGGTGACAAATGTTTAATGGAAGCAAAAAGACAACCATTCTCCTTGAGCTGGTTGTCTTTTTTATGCATGTTTACAGGGAGATCTCTCTTTCTGCACGATCCAGCCATTCATTCACAAGCTCTGTAAACAGAAGCGGCTGCTCGATCTGCAAATTGTGGCCGGCACAATCGAGAGCGGCAAAGGTAGAGCGCGGGTAGCCTTCGATGATATCCCAAATATCGCGATAACCGACAGAATGATCTTGTTTGCCGACAAGAAAAAGGCTCGGATGGGGGAAGGGGGCCGTATCTAATGGGAAGGACACGCCATACGCTTGTCTGATTTTCGTGAGGAAAGAAGGGTCAGACAGCATGTAGCCATCGATAATCTCTTTTCGATAGCGATTCCACGTATAATCAGTAGCGACTACCGCCATCGACTCAAACTCCGCCCGTTCCGTCACGCTTAGCTGCTCCCAGAGAGAAGGCTCCTTTATCAAGACGGGCTTATCCGGCAGTGTGCGCTTTTCTTTATCAGGAATGACGTTCGGGCAGATGAAAAGGGCGCCCTTCACTTGATCCCGGCGCTTTTCGATCACTGCTCGTGTCAGATATCCGCCGTATGATTCACCTGCAATGAAAAAGGGCTCTCCTGGAATAAGTCGATCAATGAACGCGAGGACAACCTCCAGAATATCGTCTGTGGTGTGGATATGGTCGTAGTTTTCCGTTTGTCCCATTCCCGGCAGGTCTATGTAAAGTCGTCGGTATCCCGGACGTTTCTCAAAAATTGGTTCCAGACAGCCAGTCATGCAGCGGTGATCAAGTGAAAAGCCGTGAATCATTACGACAGGGAAACCACTTCCGATCTCCTCGTAATAAAGGTTGACGCCATTGACTTCACATCTCATAAAAAGCCCCCTAAATGACATTTGTGTCAGATTGTTTCGAAAGTTCCGAATGTATGTTCTTATTATAAGTGATCTGTTACATATTTCAAGTATGAAAAAACACACCCATAACGAGAATCGTCAATGGGTGTGTAATTGAGCATCCTATTCTTCTGTTTCTTCCAAGGTGCAAATGGCGCTTGGACGCTTGATGCGCAATACAACGCACTCATATACACGGAACAGGCTGTTCATTTGCTCGTCTCCGAGGAACGCAGAGTCGAAGTCTTCTGCAATCGCCAGGTCGAGATTGTGACGGCCAGTCGCTACCAATACGCCGGAACGGCCTTTAATGGTAGGGGATTGGAAGACACCATCTGTAACCAGATTGCGAACGTGCTCGATCTCAAGCACGTTGGTGCCTTTGTGCACGCGATGCAAGAGAGAGTAGAGCTCAGGAGAAACAACCAGTGCATACGGACCGCTGTGGCCCATTTTCAGCAGCTTGTTGCGTGCTTCCACGATATCGGCAAATGCATTGCCAGATTCCATCCAATCGCTCTTCAGATGAGTGAGGCGGCCTTTTACGTTCATCAGACCAGGAAGGTCGAATTCCGCAGCGCCGTTGAAGATCAGATCGTCTTCCATCAGTGCACCACCCGCAGCCGCGTTCGCAGCCGCGCTCATGTCCAAAGGCATACCCAGTGTGCGTGCTTGGGCAACATCGCGCCAGTAGAGCATGAAATCTTTGTACAGAATCGGAATCGTCATGCTGACACGGCGGCTAGGCTGTGTCATTTCCAGTGATTCTCCGCGCAGGGAGAGACCGCCAAAACGAGATTCCTCATATACATCGTTGGTAATGGTTTGGATGCCTTCACCCAATGGTCCATAAATATCGATAAAACGACGTCCTACCAGCTGGCGGCGAGCCATGTCAACGACAGTTGCGTCCAACTGGTTCCATTCTTCGGTCGTCAAGGGAGAGTCTGGGTATTTACGAAGCTTGTCCATAGTGTAACCTCCATGTTATTTCAGGATTTCCGATTCTTTACATTCCTTTCAAGCTGCCAACAGTCAGTCCTTTTTTGCCAGAAACTGCAGGGGCGGAATGCTTGATCACGGAAGCAACACCGTGAGGAGCGGAAGCCGAGGCTTTCAAATGATCAACCTGGTGAATGTCATGCCCCTCATCGTGATCAGTGAGATCAGGATGAGCCGCATCAGAGAAGCGTTGGCTTATGTTCGCCATGATCTCTTTGACTGTCAAATAGTCTGTATGCGTCTTTTCACGCATGCCATCCAGGAGCTGACGTGTTTCGTCATCCTTGAATTCATACAGAGAGAGCTCCAGATGCTCGCGGAAATTGTGCAGTCCAAAACGTTCCAGATTCACATCGGACAGCATTTGTGAGAGGTCGCGATCACTTAGCTGATCCAGGCTTTTTCCTGCTGACAGCTTCTCCAGGTAGGGAACCAATTCCTGCAAGCGTCCCATGCGCTGTTCTTCTTCTTCCAAAATATGATGGTAGTAAAGACGAGTATGCTCGTCCGTTGCCGCGTCGATAATCGGCTGGATAACGCCCATGAAACTGTTGATGTAACCTCTGGTGCGATCAAAAATGGCGTGCAGCTGTGTAATTTCTTGCACCCTACGCCACCTCCTCATTCACAATCTATTTTTTCATTATACCTTTGGAAAAAACACCCGGGCAACACCTATGTACATTTTCCTATGATTATGAAGAATATGGTGCGGTGTAATTTGGAAAAGAGGGCCGGAACACTAGAGCGCCGTGGCTTTTCTTATCGGCATCGTATCTAGTTTTGTTTTTTGACAAAAAAGTTATCATGGAGAGTATTGTCAAAGCCAAATGGGAATGATAATATTTATCAATAAGAGTGATATTCATTATCAATTAGCATTCAGAGAAGAAAACATAAATCCTACATCACCTAAATTTAAGGAGGTAACAAGTTATGTCATCCATTTTAGTTATAGGCGGAGATCGTCTGGGCAATATTATCGAATTTCTGCAGGGTCAAGGCTTCAAGGATATTCACCACGTAACTGGACGGAAAAGCTCGCAAACCGGGGTGAAAATTCCAGCTGGTATCCACATGATTCTGGTGTTGACTGATTTCGTCAATCACAACTTGGCCAAAACTGTGAAAAACCAAGCCAAAGATCGCGAGCTGCCCATCGTTTTCTGCAAGCGTTCGTGTTCTGCGATTGCCAAAGCTTTTGACCTCACTGCGTAAATACATACTCTCCGGATCGGGCAGACTACGATCGTGAGTCTGACACCAACGGAGGAATGCGCATGGAACAGAATCGTCTGAGTGAACTGCCTATCGCACAGCTTACGGCCGCTCAGCTGCAACAACTAAAACAGGCAGAAGAACAAATCAACACAGAAGGTCCAAATGTATATCTTATTGCACTAGAGAAGCAATCCCCGTCCTCCTAGACGGGGTTTTTTTATTGAAGCGATGCTTCTCACTTGAATACGTATTGCTCCAGTTGCATTTTGAGGGCGTCAATTCCGATGGCGAAGCCCAAGCATTGGCTGGATTGAATGATGAATGCATTGAGACCAACGACTTCTCCATTCAAATTAATGAGTGGGCCTCCGCTATTTCCTGGGTTAATAGCAGCATCCGTCTGAAAAATTTCTTCGTACATTCGCTTCGCAACCTGTAGGCGGCGGTTTTTAGCACTGATGATTCCCGCTGTCACAGAATTTTCCAACCCGAGTGGGGAACCACCTGTATCCATACAAACAAAATCAGTAGCAATTTTTAATGAAAGGACAACAGACGCAAACAGACCTCTCTATTTTTTTGACCAGAGGCAGCGTCTGTTGCTTCTGCGTCAATACGTTGGATGAGTGTGCACACGAGCAATCGCCGTTCTTTTTCATTTGCATACGTCCAAATGAGATTCCAATTGGAAAGGGCATCTAAATCAAGATGGTGTACGTGTGAAAAAGCAGAGTAAGCCCGTTCCTGTTCTTTTGCAGCCAGCTCCAACGCACTTATTTTCTCTCGCAAGGCAGGGAGAGTAAGGAATCCCTCTTCATAAGCTTGTTCCCAACGTTGCCTTCGAATTAGCAGCTGCTCGGTTTCTTTTGCGGGAGCGCGGGAATTCGTCTGCAACACAGTCTGATACACTTCCTTCATTACAGCGATTGACTCTGGCGAATACTGCATCAGCTCTTGCACAATGGCTTTTTCCAAGCGATCCTCACGTATGGCAGGAGCATCACACGTACCAGCCAACTTGTTTTTACATAAATAGTAGCGGTGCGTGTAGCTTTTTTCCCTTTTTCCTGTGATCGTAGTTGTTTTCCCGCGCATCGCGGAGCCACAACGCGAGCAGTACAGCAATCCGGAAAAAAGGTAGCGGGAGCTGAGAACGCGGGGGTGTCTTGTTGCCCGAAAACTCATCCGCTCCTGCACCCGGGAGAAACAGGATTGATCGATGATGGCCGGGTGAGTCGCCTCTTCGATAATCCATTCCTCAGGGTCATTGCGTTGTTGATCGGCGTCGGTGTAATTCCAACGCAGCGCACCGTGATAGACCGGATTTTTTAACAGGCGAAGCACGGCACTTGCACTCCATGAAGCGCCATTTTTGCCGCGCAATCCGGAATGATTTGCCCATTCAGCGATTTGACGCGGAGATTCGCCTCGATCATAGCGCTCGAACATGCTTCGTACGCCTGCTGCTTCCCTTTGATTCACGACCAGCGTTCCTCGTACCAGATTGTATCCATACGGTGCAGGTCCTCCTGGTCGTTTTCGTTCTCTTGCCATCTGGCTCATCCCCAGCTTGACCCGTTCTGCCAAGTTTTCCCGTTCCCATTGTGCGAGGGCAGCCACTAAGGTTATAAACAATCGCCCGATTGCCGTAGTCGTATCGTATACCTCCGTGCAGCTTTTAAAATGCACCGAATGTCGATCGAACTCCTGCAGGAGCTGATACAGATCAAGGACAGAGCGAGTGAGCCGATCGAGTCGATAGACGAGGACGACATCGATTTGACCCGTTCGGATATCCTGCAAGAGCTGACCAAGTGCGGGGCGATTCGTATCTTTGGCACTCACGCCTTCATCTGCGTAAACTGCATGGACTTCCCATCCTTGGGAGTGAACGTACGAGAGCAGCTTTTCCCTTTGAGCGGGGATCGAAAACCCTTCGCGTGCCTGATCCTCCGTACTGACGCGAATGTAGACGGCCGTTCGCATCGCCCGTCCTCCCTTCATCTTGGGTTGCTAGAGTGTACAGCAAAAGGGAGGAGCTTATGCCTGACCGCAAATAAAAAACCCCGCTTATCCGTTTTGGACAAGTGGGGTTATGCTACATCCATTTTTGGCCCCATTCGTGAATGGAATCAATGACAGGACGTAAATCTTTTCCTTTTTCGGTCAATTCGTATTCAATGCGAACCGGGATCTCTGGGTACACTTTGCGCTCCAAAATCTCGAGCTCTTCCAGCTCCTTCAGTCTTTCCGAGAGCATTTTATCGCTCATATGTGGAACCATTTCCCGGATATCTTTGAATCGTACAGTCCCGCGTAGCAACACATGAATAATCAGGCCGGTCCAACGTTTTCCAAGGACGTTCATTGCACATTCATATTTTGGACACATGTGTTCGCCAGAAAAATCATGACTCATATCGGCGTCACCTCTATCTAGCATCATTATTGTTGCCCTTTATTCTAACAGATTAGCTTGAAAAAAGTAAGTAACGAAAAGTTGGAATGACACTTTGACAATGCTGAGAAGTCAAGCCCGTTTTCATGGACAAATGTTTCCCTATAAGGTGTCTACACATACACTAATCGCGAAAGAAAAGAAGCGAAGAGGGTGTTGCGATGCTTCCAAAACGGGTAATCGGCATTTTAACCTGGCGGGAGGGGTTACGCTTTGAGGAACCAGCTTATTTGCGAAGACTGGTTCAAACAGGGCAAAAGCTAGGCGCAGAAATCTACCTGTTTTCGCATCAGGACGTCAATGTTTCCGCCAGAAAGATCAAAGGCTTCATTCCCAAACCAAACGGGGGCTGGATGAGTAAAACATTCCCTTGGCCAGAAGTCGTAATCGATCGGTACCGGCGCAGGGTAAAGGAGTATATCCGGCTGCGAAATAGCGATCTGTTTTTCTTTGCAAACAGTCCGTTCAGTAAAAAATGGAGAGTGACGAATCTGCTCGCTTCTGATGAACGCGTTAAACGCTGGATTCCGGAGACGCATGTTTACGAAAAAGGCAAGATCCGAAACATGCTCGCACGCCATGGGCTCGTCTATGTCAAGCCAGGGAATGGCACAGGAGGAAGAAGCATTCTCAGAGTGAAGTGCAGTGGCAAGGAGTATAACCTCTCTGGACGTGACAAAAAGCATAAGCATCATGTAGCTCGAATTGATACGGTGGATGGCGTGGAAAAATGGGTCAAAACGTGGGTAGAGGAACAGCGCATTCGCGACGGCAATTTCCTGGTGCAGCAAGGGTTGGACCTGGGCCTGCTACGCAAGCATGTCGTTGATGTACGGTTATTGATTCAAAAGGACGAGCGTGGGGAGTGGGCGGTGACTGGGTGCGCAGTACGTATGGGGGAGAATGGCAGTGCTACTTCCAATTTACATGGAGGAGGCAAAGCGATTCCCTTTGAATGGTTTATGTTCAGGCGATTTGGCGGGGAGCGTGGAGAGCTGATCAAACAGGAATGTTATCGGCTTGCTTTTGATGTAGCAAACACGCTCGAGGACTATTTCGGCCGCATGATGGAATTCGGGCTGGACATTGGGGTGGATGTGGACGGACGTGCGTGGTTAATCGAAGTGAATCCCAAGCCGGGAAGAGAGGTTTTTCGCCAGATGGGTGACATGGCATTATACAAGAAGGCGATAGCCCGTCCCGTTCAATTTGCGCTGTATTTGGCCCGGAACTAGGCTCGTTTTTTGTCTCTTTGAATACAGATGGAGAACCGACGCTGATGACCCATTCTCCTACTTTTGTATGAGAGGAGTTGCCTAGTGGCAGCGGATATAGCTTGCAGTCTGCATCAATTTTGATGACGGCGTAATCCCGGACTCGATCGGCTATAATGCGTTTGGCTTCAAACACTCTACCGTTATATAGCTTCACGAAAATGTTTTTGGATTTGCCGATGACATGCTCGCTCGTCAAGATATACCCTTTCGGATGAAAAAGAAATCCGGAGCCAAAGCTTCGTTCCATGGGTGGAGAATTATCTTCATGATCAATGAGGCTGCGAATTAACGAATCCACGTCTTTGGAATGGGGAGCATCTTCGGTCACGATGGAGACTACTCCCTCTTGAACTCGCTCGACAATGGGAACGAAGAAATTGAATGGGTGCAGACTGCTGCTGCTCACAGGGTACTTTACCCGCGTATACTGGGACCATTTTTTACTTTTCACCGATCTCTCCCCCTACAGCAGATAGGTATGTATCATCTTATGGGGAGTGGAGAGGGAAGGGACGCCCAATTTCTAGTCGAGTGTATGGTTATATCATTAATTTTGATTGATATAATAAAGAAATAGCATTGGTATAATTATTTAAATGCATTTATAATAACATGTAGTTAAAGAATATTTTGAACATAAAGGCTAAGTCCTAGCCGCTAGAGAGAGAAAAAGAACGGTAACGGAGGATGCGAAGAGATGGATGTTAAAACGATCATACTGGGTTTCTTGAGCTATGGGGAAATGAGTGGCTACGATATTAAGCAAGCGTTTACAAACAGTATTGGATTCTTTTATGACGCTAGCTTTGGTGCTATTTATCCAGCATTGCGCAAACTGGAGGAAGAAGGCTTCGTGACGAAGCAAGAAATCATTCAGTCTGGCAAGCCGAACAAGATTTTGTACCGTATTACAGAAGCCGGAAAACAATCTTTCCGTCAAGAAATCCAGACGCCTATCTTGCCGCCAGTATTGCGTTCAGACATGCTGGTTAAAATTTTCTTCGGCAAGAGCCGCACGATCGACGAACAAAAGGATTTGCTAGAGGGCTGTTTGGATACGCAGCGTCAATTGCTCCAACAAAGTAAGGCTTCTTATAAAAAGCTGGAAGTAAATTTTGACGATTATCAACGTTTTTGCTGGGAGTATACCATTCATCATCTGGAGTCAACGATTTCCTTTATGGAACAAAAAATGACTTCCTTGTTGAAACAACCAGCTTATTCCGTTTAGCCAATAAAGCGAAGGGCTCATGTCTTGTGAACAATGAGCCCTTCGCTTATTTTCATTTATTTCAGGTTTTCTGGATTGAGGCATTCGAGCTCTGGTACAACGAAACGTCCGTCTTTGCGGATCAGGCGATCGTCAAACCAAATTTCTCCACCGCCCCACTCAGGACGTTGAATCATAACCAAGTCCCAGTGAATGGAGGATTTGTTTCCGTTAAATGCTTCATCGTAGGCCTGTCCCGGTGTGAAGTGGAAGCTTCCGTCAATTTTTTCGTCGAAGAGGATGTCTTTCATCGGGTTTTGGATGTATGGATTCACGCCAATCGCAAATTCCCCAACGAACCTCGCACCTTCATCCGTATCAAAGATTTCATTGATCTTCTCGGTGTCGTTCGCAGTTGCTTCGATGATTTTGCCATCCTTGAAGGTGAGCTTGATGTTGTCGTATGTAAAGCCTTGATAAGGAGATGGCGTGTTGTACGCGATCGTACCGTTGACGGAATCACGGACAGGGGCAGTAAATACTTCTCCGTCAGGGATGTTGGCTTCACCAGCACATTTGATTGCCGGAATATCTTTGATAGAGAAGGTCAGATCAGTGCCTGGTCCTACGATACGTACCTTGTCGGTTTTCTCCATCAGCTCGACCAGGCTGTCCATGGCTTTATCCATTTTGCCGTAATCAAGCGTGCACACTTTGAAATAAAAATCTTCGAAAGCGGCGGTGCTCATATTAGCCAACTGAGCCATGGATGCATTTGGATAGCGTAGCACGACCCATTTGGTATGCGGTACGCGAATATCCAGTACAGGACGCGCTAGCAGCTTGGAATGCAACTGCATTTTGTCTCCAGGTACATCAGAGAGCTCACTAATGTTGTCGCCGCCGCGGATGCCTATGTAGCAATCCATTTGTTTCATGAAAGCCACATCTGCTTCACGCATGATACCCAATTGTGTTTCGTTGGCACCCATCAAGATTTCGCGCTGAACGGATTGGTCGATCAGTTGGACAAACGGATTTCCCCCAGCTTCGTATACCTTGGCAATTACGGCTTTTGTCAGATCGGTAACGTTGCCAATGGAGTAAATTAAAACGTTTTCACCAGGCTTGACAGTCACCGAATAATTGACGAGTACGTCAGCCAGTTTTTCAATTCGTGGATCTTTCATAGGAAGGGGATCCCTCGCTTTCCATATCATTCTTATCCATTGTACACAACTCAAACAGAAAAAAGCTACCCACTGGCGAGGGTAGCTTGCGGAGGAAACGCGCTTGAAGGATTCGGTACTTCATGTATATGCAACGGCCTGCTGAATATGGCTATATCTTCGGGGAAGAAAGATTAATCGCAGCTGCACCCGATAATAACCAGCAGGATGAAAAGAATCAAAACCAGAGTGAAGCCGTCGAATTCTCCATTAAAGATGCCGCTCATCGAATAAACATCCTCCTCATGTGTGTGTTAAGCCTCTTGTGCTTACATCTACAACATATGGGTGATCACATAGGACCGAACCGGGCATCCGCCCATTTTTGAGAAAATTGTTTTGATAATCTCTCGTTTTTCATACTCTTGCAATTCTCGATGTTTATTATTCTGAAAAGCAGGAAAAGCTAGAGGATACCAAAAGACTTTGCAAGTATGAAAGGATGTTTATGTGATGCAAAGATCATTATCGAGCCTGCAGCATGATTTGGTCCAAATTACGATTAATGTTGGAGAAGACTTTAAATCCATTGTGTGGAAAGCGCAGTACGATATGGACTTCAATACAGAATGTCTCTTTTGTTTCTCCGAGCAAATTACTGGCTATCGTGTAGAAGACGAAGACGGAAAAGCGGGGAAAGTCGCTGTTTGTCCGCATTGTGAAAAAGTAAACGCAATCTACGCGTGAGATTGAAGTTTTGATCACAAAGGAAAGACGATGTTTCTTACAAGCATCGTCTTTTTTGCGTTACCGATAAACGCACTTAGCTGGTGAGAAGAAAAAGCATAGGGCTCGTAGACCTTGACAACGCCTACCCAGTCGGAACTTCAAAAAGGGGACCCGGTTGTCGAACACTTCTTCCCTGAGAAACATCCGCCCATAGGGTGGCTTTGGATCGACGGTCCCCTTTTTGAAGTGGAGACGGACAGTCAATCCCCCTTGTGAGCGTGTCAGAGTCGAAGAGAACTGTGCTTTTTTTTCTCCTCCACTATGTTGACTCTAGTCTATATCTGACTCTATATCCACCAAGTACCACCTGCTCTCTAGCAGGATTGAAAGGACGCTCCTCGAATAGTTATGAGAGACATACATAGATAGGTAGGGGTGAACATTTTGCAAAAGAGATGCAACCGCTGCGGGAACGAAATGGAGATCGAGCTACGCAATGTCGTGTACCGGAAACGGGTTAAAATCATGAATGTACCTGTACACGTCTGCGTGGACGAAGACTGTGACCATTCCCAAGTGGTAGATGTGATTAAGGATGATTTGAAGTCACTCATGGAGGAACTGGGCCAACATCCGCAGCGCCAGGCAATCGAATTCGAAGAAATGTCAGAGTTATCCAACTTATTGGTATTGATTGCTAATGAGAAGGTGAATTCGACCGTAAGAGAATTACTTGGTGAAAAAGTCAACGAGCTATTGGATCTGTTTTTGTTGGCGCAGTCCCTTGGCGATGAAAAATGGATGCTGGAGCTACGCGAACGTCTAACGAAAATCATGGTGTAAGGATAAAGAGATGCCTAGGAAAAAGGTATCTCTTTTTCATTTCTCCACTGCACCGCAAATGTAGACTTTGCTGCTTGGACTTAGGTATACTGATAGGCACATAAGATAAGGAGAGATGAATCATGTCACAAAAACAGCTTCACTCCATAGAAGAACTGGATGAGTTCGTAGCGAAAAATGGGAAAAAGCTTTTGTTTAAGCATAGCACAATCTGCCCAATCAGTACGTCCGCTTATGAAGAGTTTCAAGCGTATTTGCAGGACAATCAAGTGGAATCTGCGGTCATTCTGGTAAGGGAGGATCGCCCTGTATCCAATGCCGTAGCGGATCGTTTTTCCATCAAACACGAATCTCCGCAAATCTTTTTGCTGGAGGACGGGGAAGTAAAATGGCACACATCTCACTGGAAAATTACGAAGGACGCGATCGGACAGGCGCTCAACGCGTAATCAAAAAGCCGGAACACCCTATAAGGAGGTGAATCCGGCTTTTTGCATGGAGAAAAAGAGCGCGGGAGAGACTATTCCCAGAATAGCTCCAACTTGTCTCCACTTTTCAATTCTGTCTGGAAGTTGGCTTGTTCGCCGTTGACGAGCATGACGAATCCGGAGATACTCTCACGGTCGGGCTTTTCCAAGGAAACATCGACAAAACGGAAGACATCGCTAAACACAGGTGTAGTCGCAGGTGAGGATTTTACCGTGATGTCGGCACCTTCGCTCACAGGATCAGAGGCATTCGCCGCTTTTCCGTCTACGGTAATCGTTACCTGGGCAACAGGCAATTCGACCCGTTCACCATTGAAGTGTACGATCATAGTCTCCTGCACCCATTCTTCCAAGGGGATGACATCTTGTATGGAAGGGGCGGGGACTTCATCCAGCCGGTATACGAGGACATCTCCTTGCCGGACGAGATCTGTCAAAGCCGCTAGTCTTCCGTTCAGCTCGATCACCTCGATACGGGACGGAATCGAATAATCTTGTCCATTCACGGAAAAACGCAAGCCCGATTCCGCCGACGTTTTCAGTCCAGCGAGCGCCAGTACTTCATAGACAGTGCGCGGAAGACGGATGTCCACCTCGGCACGATCAGTGATCAAGGTATCGAGAGTAGCAACCGCTCCATTAACATGTACGACTGGACCGAGCGAATAGGGACGGTCATTGCAGATCACTTCAAGCGTGTCCAGCTCATCGAATAAATCTTTGGCAAACACACGTGCATCATCGCCATTTGTACCTGCCACTACAGTGATTTGGTCTCCGTCATTGATTGGCGTGTCGAGACTGACGCCCTCCCCGTTGCGCTCAATCACCGGCGCCGTACCGTGACCACCCGGAATCATTTTCATCCGTCCGTTTACCGTGACAGTCATCGCCAATCCGGGGCGACCATACAGACGGCGGATATCCAGTCCGGATGCAATGAGGGCATCACCCAACGTCATTTTTCGCAGATCGAATATGCGCACAGGAGCATCATTGACCGTAACGGTTACATAGCGCAACGGATGACGGCGCGCAGCAACAGCAATACCGACCGGCGTTACGAACTCAGGTCCACTGAGCGCAGGATTGTCTCCGACGTACTGTTTGATCGCATCGCCGCCTCTAACGGCAACACGGGCGGCAGGAATATTTAAGACCTGAGCAACTTTTCCGGTAAGCCCAGGGGTGAGGCTGCCGCCGCCGATCAGCATGACAGCTTGGGGAGCTTTTCCGTTGAGCTCCAATATTTTGAAGGCAATTTTATCGGCGAGTTGCTGGATGTCTGCCTCAATCGCACTCGTTACCTCAGAAGCGCTCAGCGTATGCTCCATTCCGAGAATGTCCGTGAAGGTGACGGACTCCTCGGTGGATAAGAGACGCTTCACCTCTTCTGCCATCGGAAAATCCATGAGAAAGGCATTCATGAGCGCATCCGTGATTTCATCGCCTGCAACGGGCACCATGCCGTAGGCGGTAATTGCCCCTTCCTCAGTCAACGCTACGTCAGAAGTACCTGCCCCAATGTCCACCAATGCGATATTCAGTCGGCGCATCGTCACTGGAATCAGGACATTGATCGCCGCAATAGGCTCAAGCGTCAATGCCTGCATTTCCAGATCACATCGTTTCAGTGCTGCGATCAGCGAGTCGACAACCACACGTGGAAGGAAGGTTGCGATCACATCTGTGCTTGCTATGTCACCCCGCTGGTCGATCAGACTCCCGATCAACTCTCCATCCAGATGGTAATGGACGACGCTGTAACCCACGCAATAATAGCGAGTGACGTCTTGATCCTTTAGCTCCTGGGCTAATGCGGCTTGAGCCTCCTGTACAGCGGAAAACTCCAAAGCGACAACATCTTCACGCGAAATGAAGGCATGTCTGGCTAACGGCATGTCCACACGCACACGGCGGGTGCGCAATGACCGACCGGCAGCAGCGACCGCTACTTGATGCAGCTTGCCATATTTCCCCTCCAGCTCTTCTTTTATTTGTTGAATCACCTTAGCTACGGCGACGATATCGTGAATTTGCCCATCGAGCATGGAGCGTTCATCGTGCTCTCGAATTGCGCAGTCCAATACGCGGTACTGCTCGCCGGTCGTTTCCACGATCAGGCCGACGACGCTGCGCGTTCCAATATCTAATGAAAAAATAAGCTCAGGGGCTGTGATGTCAGACAAATGTAGGTCACTCCTTGTAAGAGGTTGTTCATGAAGTCTTTACAATACTTATCGGTGATTTTGGTCTGTATCGGAAAGGAACAATCACTTTTAGCTAGAACATATATCCAAAACTATTCGATTTGAAAGGAAAGAATCCTGTCGAATCAAGGAATCTTCTTCGTTTTGACGAATAATTGGAAAAGATAAAAAAACAGAAAAAATTTACTTTCGCGCTTTTTGGCGCTAAACTGCTGACAAGGGTGTTTGAATCGATTATAATTACCCTAATTTATCGATAAATCCCTATATAAAAAGAGGAGAGTGGAGAGAGATGGCACACGATCAAATCGAAACTATGCGTAAGCAGATAGACGAGATCAACCTGCAAATTCTTGAATTGATCAACAAACGAGCTACCTTGGTTCAAGAGCTCGGCAAAGAAAAAGAAAAACAGGGCAGCAACCGTTTTGACCCAGAGCGTGAGCGCCAAATGCTCAATCTGCTCGTTGAAAACAATAAAGGTCCTTTCAATGACAATGCTATTCGTCATTTGTTCAAGCAAATTTTCCAAGTTTCTTTAGATCTGCAAGACGATGATAAGAAAAAAGTACTCCTCGTCAGCCGTAAGAAACAGGCAGAGGATACGGTTATCACGGTAAAAGGCGTAGAGTTCGGAGGAAAAAATCCGATCCTCATCGCAGGTCCTTGCTCCGTGGAAAGCTACGAGCAAGTAAGAGCAGTAGCAGAAAATCACGCAAAACGCGGTCTGCGCACACTGCGCGGTGGCGCGTACAAGCCTCGTACTTCGCCATACGACTTCCAGGGTCTCGGTGAAGAGGGCTTGCAAATTCTCAAGCGCATCGGGGATGAATTCAACCTCGTAACGATCAGTGAAATCGTGACGCCAGCAGATCTTGAGATGGCGACGAAATACATCGATGTCATCCAAATCGGTGCTCGCAATATGCAAAACTTCGAGCTGCTGAAGGCGGCAGGTCGTGTGAACAAGCCGATCCTCTTGAAGCGTGGCCTCTCAGCTACGATTGAAGAGTTCATCTACGCGGCAGAGTACATCCTGTCCGAAGGGAACACACAAGTCATGCTGTGCGAGCGTGGAATCCGCACGTATGAAAAAGCGACACGCAATACGCTCGATATTTCTGCTGTACCACTCCTCAAGCAGGAGACGCACTTGCCGGTGTTTGTAGACGTGACGCACTCTACAGGCCGCCGTGATCTGCTCTTGCCTTGCGCGAAAGCAGGTTTCGCAGTCGGCTCTGACGGAATCATGGTAGAGGTTCACCCAGATCCAGATGTGGCACTGTCTGATGCGAAGCAACAGTTGAACATTCCACAGTTCAATGAGTTCGTTGATGAACTGCTCGCTTCTGGCCTGTACAAAGGCGAGATTGTGGCAACGAGAGCATAAGAATATCTTTCAGGTATCTTTTAAGGGTCCTTCCTGCGCGCGGGAGGACCTTTCTCATTTGACGAACCATTGGCGACCAAGTAAGCTAGAATTACGTGCTGATATTGGTGAAGGAGGATAGGCCATATGGAAGACAACCATCAATGCTGCTCGACTGATCGGTCCACTGAAAGACCTGATAAAATCAAGTCGAATCTCATCTCCCGTCTGAATCGGGTAGAGGGACAGGTTCGTGGAATTCGCGGAATGGTAGAAAAGGATGTCTACTGCGACGACATTCTCAATCAAATTGCGGCTGTGCAGTCCGCACTGAATGCGGTTGGGAAAATGCTCCTCGAAGGACATATGAAAAGCTGTGTGATGGATCGCATTCAGCAAGGCGATCATGAAGTGATTGATGAGCTTTTGAAAACGATGAACAAACTCATGAAGTAACGGGTGCGCAAGCCGTCAAAAACGATTGCAACGGCATACGGCTTGTCGTATCATAGGTGCATATATTTATGAAAACGCTTATGAAAACCAAAAAATAGGGAAAGTGAGGGTGCATGATGCCGGTTACTATATACGACGTAGCAAGAGAAGCGGGGGTGTCGATGGCGACAGTTTCCCGCGTAGTCAACGGGAATCCCAACGTAAAGCCTTTGACCCGAAAAAAGGTATTGGCTGCGATTGAGCGCTTGGGATATCGACCAAATGCGGTTGCTCGTGGACTCGCTAGCAAAAAAACGACTACAGTTGGTGTCATCATCCCGGATATCTCCAGTTTGTTTTTCTCCGAATTGGCGCGAGGGATCGAAGATATCGCTACCATGTACAAATACAACATCATTCTGTGTAACTCTGACCAACGGATGGAAAAGGAATTACAGCTCATTAATACTTTGCTCGAAAAGCAGGTGGACGGGCTTCTGTTCCTGGGCGCAGAAATCAAAGAAGATCATTTGCAGGCATTAACAAGCACCTCCGTACCGACTGTACTCGCCGCGACTCGCGATGCGGATAACGTACTTCCCTCGGTTAGCATTGACCACTTCCAAGCCGCATATGATGCGACGGAAGCATTGGTTGCACGCGGGCACAAGCGCATTGCGATGATCGCAGGTCCTGCAAACGATCCATTGGCAGGGTTGATGCGCTATGAAGGCTATAAAAAGGCGTTGAAAGATGCGGGTATCGAGCTGGATGAAGAGCTGATTGCGACAGGCAACTATTTTTATGAATCCGGCTTGTCCACTACAAAAGCTTTTCTTGCCCTTAAAAATCCGCCGACGGCGATTTTTGCAGCAAATGATGAGATGGCCATTGGCGCGATCCATGCCATTCAAGATTCTGGCCTGAACGTGCCAGGTGACATCGAAGTCATTGGTCACGATAATATTCGTCTGGTTGAAATGGTACGTCCACGACTGACTTCTGTCGTACAGCCCATGTACGATATTGGTGCGGTGGCGATGCGCCTGTTGACCAAGTACATGAATAACGAAAATGTCGAAGAGCATGTCGTGCTGCTGCCGCATCGAATTGAGTATCGGGAGAGCACAAAACCCGATCAAGCCTGATCGGTAAAGGGACGTAGGTAATTGACAGCAAGAGGGGGATGGGAAATGCGTTACGGAATTATCGGCGCGATGGATGAAGAAATCGCGCTTTACTTGGAAGCGATGCAAGAGACGACTACAGCCACCAAAGCAGGCATTACCTATTACACAGGTAAAATGGAAGGCAAGGATGTCGTGCTGTGCAAATCAGGTGTCGGCAAGGTGAATGCTGCCGTGACGACACAAATCCTTATCGATTCATTCCAAGTGGAACGTGTCATTTTCACAGGTGTAGCAGGAGCCGTTCACCCTGAATTAAATATTGGTGATATTGTAGTTTCGACGGATTGCATCCAACATGATATCGATGTGACACCACTTGGCTTTGAGCCAGGACAGATTCCGTTTACAGAGCAATGGACTTGGCAAGCGGATGCTGGGCTGATGCAGCAAGCGATCGATGCGGGCAAGGAGCTGGAAGCGGGAGTTCAAGTAGTGAGCGGGCGCATCTTGTCCGGTGACCAGTTTGTTGCCAGTCGGGAAAAGGTTCAATGGCTGTATGAGCAATTTGCAGCACACTGCACCGAAATGGAAGGGGCATCTGTTGGACAAGTATGTGCGATGAATGGCGTGCCGTTTGTCGTGGTTCGTTCGATGTCGGATAAAGCAGACGGCTCCGCGCATGTAAACTTCGTGGAATTTACCAAGCTGGCTTCCCAGCGCTCCTACGCGATTGTCCGTAATATGCTGACAGCAACACAAGCATCGACAACTGCCGGAGTGATTGTCTACTCGACGAAAAACTGTGTGGATTGCGACATGGTTAAGAATTGGCTGACAGCAAAAGGTGTTACCTTTGAAGTGCGCGATGTCATGACGAGTCGTGCCTATCAAGAAGAAGTGGAGCGCTTTGGCTTCATGGGTGTGCCTGTTACAGTCGTAGGTGATAAAGCTGTAAAAGGCTTTGCACCGTCTGAGCTGGAAGAGCTGGTGAAATAGAGTTTGGAATAGAAAAAGCGTGCTGACCAGTACCCAAAGGTACGAGGACAGGACGCTTTTTTTCTTACTTCTCTGATCCAGTAGGTGCGTACAGCATCGCACGTTCTAACGTAAGCCGATTTTTTTCCGTGATCTCTGCTCGTCGTGGGATTGTTGGGAATGGTTCGTCAAAAAGCCGAGGTGGCAAGGGCAAATCCGTCTCAGGCTGCCAGCGCTTGAGCCAGGCTTCGGGAAGATCACCGTCCGCAAGAGGCTGATCACTCATCTCACTCCATACCAGTGTCCACGCCCGTGGCACCACCCGCCAAATATCGTAACCCCCACCTCCTACTGCTATCCAACGACCGTCACAATATTCGTGAGCGAGACGGTGAGCAAGGCGAGGAATCGCTTGATAAATTTTCATCGAGCAAGACAAATGGGTGAGGGGGTCGTATGCATGAGCGTCACAACCATTTTGGGTCAGGATGACATCCGGCTTGAAGCCAGCCGCTAGCTTTGACACAAGTTCCTCATATACTTCCAGAAAAGAATCGTCTTCTGTGAAGGCATCGAGCGGAACGTTGACAGAATAACCGTAACCGCTTCCATCACCACGTTCAGACAAATTGCCTGTTCCCGGGAAGAGATACTTTCCTGTTTCGTGAATGGATACAGTCAATACATGAGGGTCATCGTAAAACGCCCACTGTACCCCATCCCCATGATGGGCATCAGTGTCGATATACAACACGCGCGCATTCCAGTTTTTTCGCAAATAAGCGATCGCGACGGAGCAATCATTGTAGATACAAAATCCGGAGGCGCGCCCACGAAAGGCATGGTGCAGTCCACCGGCGGGATTGAAGGCGTGTTCTGCCTGTCCACTCATAACCGCGTCCACTGCGTTTAACGTACCTCCGACGATCAGCGAGGACGCTTCATGCATGTTTGAAAAACAGGGAACATCCTCTGTTCCCAAGCCATAACTGGCTGCCTGCGGAAGCTCGTGTTCACTATGGCCCTGATCGCGAACAAATTGGATATAGCGTGGGTCATGCACCAGGGCGAGTTCTTCATCTGTCGCCGGTCGGGGAGTCAGGATGTCTGAGTCTTGGAGTATTCCGTAACTGCTCATCAGATCGTGTGTGAGGAGCAGACGACGCTGGTTGAACGGATGATCATCATGAAAATAATATTGCGTGTAGTCTGGAGAGTAGATCAGACGAGCATTTCGGCTCACTGGGGTATCCCTCCTTCCGTAGGGCCGATTACGGAAAAGCCTTTTTCAAGGAGCAATTGCGTCACGATACGCGGATCAATGGTCTGTACCCGAAAAACAAGGTTCTTTTTCGCCGGCTTTTTCCCAGGAAAGACCACGACGCTCGTGACATTTACCTGTGCATCGCGAAACACTTGACTGACTTCTGCCAGCATGCCGACGCGGTCGTCTACTTCTACTTCGATATGGGAGCTAGGTTTATTAACGCCGAAAAGTTCGATCAGGCTAGAGAAAAGATCCGATTCCGTGATCAATCCTACGAGCCGATTCCCTTCGACGATGGGTAGAGAGCCGATTTTGTGCTCGTATAGTTGGAGGGCTGCGTCTTCGATGAAATCCAGTGGATGGGCTGTGATGACTTGTTGATTCATGATATCGGCTACAGGCTTGTGCAGGACGGTGTCATCATCGTCATGTGTGAGCAGGCGAGAGGGGAGAGCGTCTCGCAGGTCGCGGTCCGAGACAATGCCTACGAGTGAGTCGTTTTCAATGACAGGCAAATGCCTGATTCTGTTTGCACGGAGGAGAAGAAGTGCTTCTCCGATTGTAGTGGAAGGCTGGATCGTGACAATTTTTTTCCGCATAATCTCTTCAATACGCATAAGAGTGACCTCCTGGAATCAAAAGGCATCCAAACTAGTAAAGAAAACGATTTTGAAACCGCATAGCATCAAAGGCAACGATTGTTTCTGGCGGTACACGCTTGCCGATTTTGGCCATCAGACAGTTGGCGGGATGTGAGCATATTTCCGGGTCGTCTGTCGCCATCCAGCTCAGGCCTGCGCTACCCATGACCTTTTCCATGACCTTTCTGTATTGCCATACATCGAGTCCTGTTCCTTTCAGGTCCCAATGCCAATAATACTCCGTTGTAATAATGACGTAGTCTTCCATGGCGTCGTCCAAGAAGGCGACTTCCAGCAGCTTTTTGCCTACGCCACCTGCTCTCACTTTATGACTGATTTCAATCGCACCCAACTCCAGTAAATCGGGCAGTTGGGCTTGTGACCATCGCTCCAGTGGATCGGGGTGCAGAAAGGTCACGTAACCGAGGACGAGGTCTCCTTCGCGTGCAATAATAATGCGCCCTTCAGGCAAATCAGCGATTTCGATGAGAGCTTCGTGTTGCTGTTCAGGGATACGAAAAGCTTTCAGTCCTTCATCAAAGCGTAATGAGGCTAGATAACTTCCTGTAATCGGTCCTTCGACGAGCAGCTCCTTGTTGTTCACCATTAGGCTCAATGAATGATAGCGTTTGACGTGCTCCATCAGTTCCCCCCCTTACGTTTGTAGAAAAACAGAGATGGCGTCTAACCATCTCTGTCAGTTGTCATTCCAGTTTATTCTGTGGTGTTGGCAGTTACGATGTTAGAATGTGGCGATTCTCCGTAACTGTTGACTGCGGTAATGTAATAGTTGCTGCCATTCGGTACTTCTGCCGCGTGTGTAAAGCTTGTGCTAGAGACAGTGCCGAGTAGCAAATAGCCGCTTGCTGAGTCAGGGCTGAAATATACGTTGTACATCTGCTCAGACGAGCTGCTTCCTTTCCACTTTAGCTGCCAACCGTTAGGTGTATTTTTGATAGACAAGGATTTTGGAGCAGCAGGTAGTGAAGTGGAATCTGTGTTTGTATTCGTGCCTCCTGATCCATCTGCTGGGTTCGTCTCCGTTCCGCCTGGATCTGTTTGACCATTCCCGTTATTGTTTATCGGATTCGGGATGCCTGTTTCCGAACCTTGATTTGGATCAGGCAACTGCCATGTCTGTGATGAACCGACAGAAGCGATTGCGGAAGGCTGCGATTCATGGCCGGCGATATCCACAGAAGTGACATAATAGCCTAAATCTCGATGGATTGCAGTCGTATCGGCAAAAGTCAATTCCGATGGATCTTTCACAGTCGCTACTTTGACAAAGCCGTTCTGAACATCAGCACGGTAGATGCGATAACCGACCAAGTCAGCTTCTTTGGCTGACTGCCACGTAAGCGTAACTTGCTTGCCTGAGCCTGTAGCTGTTACACCGCTTGGCGAAGATGGTGCGCCACCTGTCTCTGTGCGAGGATCTTCCCTGTCAGGCAGACGCTGCTCCCAATCTGGTGGTTGGGTGGCGACTCTGCTGTTTTTCGCTTGAATTTGCTCCTTGGTAGGAAGCGGATCAGGTGAGCGGTAGAAGACGCCTTCAGTAACAAAATCTTCAGGTGTCCCTTCCTTCGCCAAATACCGTTCGCCATTATAAGTAATGACGCGTGCTTTTTGGTGGGTATCGTCCACCTTCCTCGGAACGAATTTGCTGTTGAACAAATCAGTGATCAAATGGCCAGCTTCTTTCGAAAGCTCACTTGGCAAAAGACCTGATTTCGAGTCAACAGTCGCGCTGACAATTCCTGCCGGCTTTTTAAAGGTGGAATCAGGAGGTGAAAGGTTCGGATGCTTCGCAATGACATCCTTCATGACCTTACCCCATACGACCATCGGAACATATTTGTCCGCGTCTGGCATTGGATATGGCTCGTCAAAGCCAACCCATACCCCCATGGACAGCTCTGGCGTGTAACCGACGAAATAGAGGTCGTTGCTGTTGTTCGTTGTTCCGGTTTTACCTGCCACATCGACTTTGCGCGGCACGTATTTGCGGATGTGTGTGCCTGTACCGTTATTGACAACGGAACGCATCATATCCGTGATCAAGTATGCTGTTTGCTCGCTGTACACTTGCACTGGTTTAGTCTCATGTCGGTAAATGACTTTTCCGGTGCTATCTTCAATTCGGTCAATCAGATAGGCATCCACGAAAGAACCGTGATTTGCGAATGTCCCATAGGCGTTTGTAATTTCCTCAACAGTTGTTCCGTAGGTAAGACCGCCAATTACACCAGTTGCTGCATAGTTGTCAGCCTCTACCAATGTAGTGATTCCCATTTTCTTTACGTATTCGAGAGCCGTTGGAATGCCAACTTTCAAATACGTCTTGATCGCCGGAATGTTCCAGGACATCCGCAGCGCTTCGCGGGCACTCATCATCCCTTGCCATTTGTTGTTCCAGTTCTTAGGTAAATGAGAACCGTTCTGGCCGTCAGCGAGTAGCACGGGAGCATCATCGATTGGGGATGCTGGCTGGAGCAATCCCAGTTCAAAAGCAGGAGCATAAGCGGCAAGTGGCTTCATGGCCGAACCAGGCTGACGAGGTACAGTGGCGTGGTTTGTCTGTTCCACCTTGAAGTCACGTCCCCCGATCATTCCGAGGATGGCTCCTGTTTTGTTGTGAATCAGCATTGCACCGACTTCTTCCAGAGCATTTTCGATTTTCTCTGTTTTGCCGTTAGAGCGGCGAATCGTATAGGTGCGATTCTTACCGAAGTTTTTCGGATCGGCTGCAACAGCCTGCATGATGTCATATACGCTCTTGTCGATTGTGGTATGTATTTTGTACCCTTTTCGCAGTATGTCGCGACGTTTCTCTTCAACGAGCTGTCGGTATTCGTTGCGGCCGATGGTTGATTTGTCTCGTCCTTTTTCCAAGAGGTCTGCATCCACAAGTTGACGTGCGGCACGATCTTCAATTTCCATCATCAAGAATGGTACTTCCCGATAAGCTTGCTGCGTCGGTTTTGCTAGCTGTGCCTTCAAATCACTGGCGAGAGCTCCATCGTATTGGGTTTGTGTGATGTAGCCATTTTCCAGCATGCGATCCAACACCATTTCTTGGCGTTCCTTCCCGCGCTGATAGCTTTCTGCACGGAACGGAGAGTAGGCACCTGGGTTTTGAATCATGCCCGCAAGATATGAGCCCTCAGCAAGCCCCAGCTCTTTTACATCTTTGCCAAAAATCCCTTTTGCGGCAGCCTGAACGCCGTATACGTTTGATCCGTTGGCGTTTTTTCCGAAGTAAATTTCGTTCATGTAGGCTTCCAGAATCTGATCTTTGGAAAACATGCGCTCGATTCGAATCGCGGTAAAGATTTCACGGGCCTTACGGGTGTGGCTAACTTCAGCAGAAAGGATTGTATTTTTTACAAGCTGCTGTGTAATCGTACTACCACCTGTGACGACAGGCTGGTTGGTAATTTCCTGAATCGCTCCGCGCATGGTAGATTGAAGCGAAACTCCAGAGTGGTGGTAGTAGGTTTTGTCTTCAGTTGCGATGATGGCATTAATCAAATAGGGAGAAACGTCTGCTTTCTTCACTAAACGTCGATCGCCTTCTTCGGCCCGCAATTGGCCAATCAGAGAGCCGTCGTTGTAGTAGGCGAATCCAGTCAGATAGTTGGTGAAGATTTTATTCTCCAGTTCCTCCTTGCTGCGCACAGGCTCGTCCTTCACGAGTGCGGCAACATAACCTGTCACGATTCCTCCCGCGACTGCAGCTCCCATAAGCCCTAGCACGAAGACGATTTGGAAGATGATCCAGAACGTTCTACCGCGGCTTCTGCGTCGCTTTTTCTTCGTCGGTTCAGAGGAAGATGTGTGGTTATTCGACATAATCTACGACCCCCTAGCATACCCCCTGATTATACCATACGAGGAACCTAGAGGATAGAAAATGCGCAGGAGATAGCAAAATGTGTCAAAAAACGTTGGAAGTTGTCAACGGCATGTGATTGATTGCGTTTTACAGACATTATTAAGCTTATAGAGTGGCATGAGAAAATAGATTTCATAGGAGGAGACAATTGAACACAGCAATCAGAAAGATGAATTCATCCGAGAGGTGTTGGAGCTGGAGAAAGCGTGGCGTAAAGCAAATACATAAAAAAGAGCAGGCCGACAAGCGGCACTACTCTTTTTCTTTTTATCCTCAGACGATTAACGGCTGTAGAACTCAACGATCAGAACTTCGTTGATTTCAGCTGGCATTTCTTCACGGTCTGGCAGACGAGTGAAGGTACCTTCAGCAGCAGCATCGTTGAATGTAACGTAGTTCGGCAGGAAAGTGCGGCTTTCCAGAGCGTCCTTGATCAGTTGCAGACCACGGGACTTTTCACGAATGGAGATTACATCACCCGGTTGTACGCGGTAGGATGGGATGTTTACTTTTTTGCCGTTTACCAGGAAGTGACCATGGTTTACCAACTGACGAGCAGCTGGGCGAGTTGGAGCAAAGCCCATGCGGTATACCAGGTTGTCCAGGCGGGATTCCAGCAATTTCATGAAGTTTTCGCCCACTACGCCAGCCATTTTGCTAGCATTGTCGAAAGTGCGGCGGAATTGTTTTTCGTTAAGGCCAAACATGTGGCGCAGTTTTTGCTTTTCTTGCAACTGGATTCCGTACTCGCTCAGTTTACGACGGTTGTTGTGACCGTGTTGACCTGGAGGGAAGTTGCGTTTGATGTCTTTTCCTGTACCATCGAGGGAAATACCCAGACGACGAGCCAGTTTGTGACGAGGTCCTGTGTAACGTGACATGTTTTCATTCTCCTTTAATATGGATTCGCAGGTGTTTACTTCCGGCAGGTTAGTTCCTACTTTATCTACACGAACTTCGGACGGTAGCGTTTCCGCATCGTGCTCCTCACAGATGATCAGCCGCAGTCTGTAAAGGGAGGGAACTAAGAGGGTACATCCTTCCGTTTTTACCTACAATCAATGCTACCCTGTACACATACATTCAATAATACTAGGCGCGTCATAGTAAAGTCAAGGGAAAAGAAGCGCGCCATCCGCCGCAAGAAGTGGGATGGATGGCGCTTTTTGGGTTTTATTTTCGCAACAAAGTAACCGGACCGTCTGGATTATCCCGTTTTTCGAGGAAACGGGTAAAGGTAATGGCTGCATCGGCACGAGGGACGAGGCTCTGCGGCTGGAACTTCTGCTTATCGGTCGGCACAATACCGAGTGTAGTCGCGATAATGATCGAACCGCGGTACTTCGAATTGGCAATGTCTGAGAGCCCGGACTGAAACATGCCAGGGAAGTCCGTCAGTTTTTTGTAACCGAGTGCACGAACAATCATATCCGCGAGCTCTTCACGTGTAATCGTCTCATTTGGGTTCAGCTTGGAAGCATTTTTATCGAGAAGTCCGCGATCAACAGCACCTTCCACGGCTGAGAAGAAGCGGGAGCCATTTGCCACATCGCTATAGGTGGCCTTGCGTTCCAGAGAGTACTGTGGATAGTTTCTGCCTTGGTTGAGACTGATCATGAGCATCTCAATCATTTCGCCACGTGTGATCGGTTTTTGCGGCATAATATTGCCGTTTTCAAGTGTGAGTGCGTCGTATTCATACATCAGCAAAAGTTCCTTCTCTGCTGGATGTCCTTCCAAATCGGCAGGAGCCGGACGATGCAGTGCAATCGTTTTGCCAGTAGAGGTGGAGCTCCACTCGCCTGTTACAGCGTCAAGGTAATACGGCTGCTCAAATGGCGTAATGGTCGCCCGATAAACGATCTTGGCGGTTCGCTTCGGTGTGTAGGAAGGCTGCTCTTTTGCGCGTTTGGCATCCTCAGGAGTAAGAGGGACGAGGGCGTATACTTCCTCTGCTTTTGTCTCGGTCCACCACTTCTCGCTCGCTTCGGCAGCAGGCAGGTGCTTGGGAACTTGTGTCGGGTATGTTTCGTTGCCCAAATCAGCGCTGTAATTCAGCAGATCGCCTGTTTCTATGTCAAACGTGAAATGGGCAGAGCCGCTAGCTGCAGCAATTCCATTGATAAAACGCTCAAATCGGATCTGCGTCCGCTCGGAATCAACAACGGGTTGATTTTCTTCCTCAATACGTTCTGTCCAGTAAAGCTGGTGGGCCATGGTTGGAGCCAGTTCGCGAATCGCTTCCATCGCTTTTGCTTTGAATTTTTCCATATCTGGTTTTTTAGTAGCGGTTGTTTTTTCTTTATGGCCGCGGAAGTCCTTGTTCAATCGGTAGATGTCGCCGGTTACAGCATCCACGGAGACATACGCAAATCCGTCTTCGCTATTGCCTTTTTCGCCGAATTCGAGATCCCAGACAGGGCGATTGCCACGGAAGTCTTTTTCATTGTAATTGGCAGAACGAAGCTCGTAGTTGGACAAATTCAATGTTTTCAATGCCCATTGTACAGCTTCCTCTTGGGAGAGCGGTTGTCCGCTGCGGCGTGCAGGAAGGACTTTGCTGCTTACAGGCTCAGGATCTTTCGGTGCTTGATACGAGGTCAACGATTGTGTCATTGCTTTACCAGTCTCCGCATCAATATAAAAGGTGAAGGGATTCATATAACCTAGGGATGGCTTGTTGTTTTGCGTCTCCATTCGCTCCCACGGCAGCAGGTAAACTGGTTTTGGATTCGCTTGTTCTTTAAACAGTTTCTCGGCTTCGTCCTCTGAGATTTTCGTATCCGTATCCTCGAAAGTCACGTCGTTCCAGGACAGAGAATAGTTGGTCACAGTACCGGAAGCATCTACGGTGATTTCTGCGCCGTTGTCGGGAAAGAGAATGCCATCCACGTCACGAACAAAACGGAAATTATAGAAGACTTCTGCGTTCAGCGGAGTTTTTGGCTCTGGCATGTCGCGAGTATATAGTCTTGTTTCCGCTGCTTTTCCTGCATTGTTTTTCTCCAAAAAACGCTTCGCCTGCTCTTGCGCCTCTGTATAGGAAATTCGCTTTGCATAGGGAAGCGAAGATGCTCCCTGCTCATGACGCGAATAGGAAGTCAGCTCGCCTGTATTGGCGTGGATACTGACGCTATATGATAGAAGGACTTTGCCGTTTTCCGGATTTTTCTTCACCCAACTAAACGACCATTCAGGAAATGGGCGCCAGCTATCCGCTGAACGAAATGATACATCTTGCACTGTCATCCCGGCGGTAGGCACTATTTTTGTAGCGAGTGCCAAGGCAGCTTCCTTGGAGAGCTTTGCTTTGGCTTGTGCCACGGAGTCTGCTTGTGACACAGTAGTCGCCATATTATTGGTACTCACATGAGGTGATTGTGCATGCGCTTGTGCGACAGGCAGCAACAGACTGGCAGATAGAACAAATGAGCTAGACCGAATGATCCACGGTTTCATAGGAACCCCTCCAACGATGTCATATTCTTCTTATCACCTCTGACGAGGGGAAGTAAAAGTTCGTTTCAGTTCAAATCCATAAAAAAAAGCTCCCGGTATTTGCAGAAAGGAATGAAATATAGGAATTTTGTACCAAATGTTTTTTTATCAATCTAGAATTGTGAACATGCATCTTATATAATAAGAAATACTATCCATAAGAATACAGAACGGTAAGGAGATAAATCGTTTTGGAAACCATCATGTATCTCATTCGTCATGGAGAGACGGAGTGGAATCAGGTTCGCCGTATACAAGGCCACAGTGACATCGCATTGAACGAGCTCGGGGTACGCCAGGCCGAGCAAGTAGCAGACAGGTTCCAAGGCGAGACGATTCACGCTTTTTATTCGAGTGATCTTAGTCGTGCGCGCGATACGGCTGCCAAGATTGCTGATAACTTCCAATCCTCTGTTTCAACGCGGCCAACCTTGAGAGAGCGCTGCTATGGGGAGTGGGAGGGGCTCACCTATGAAGAAATACGTGAGCGATTTGAGAATCAGGATGAGGCCTCCTGTGGAATCGAGACATTCGAAGACATGCAGCGTCGAGCGGTAGCTGCCATGACAGAAATAGCAGGAAGCCATCCAGGTGAGGCGATTGTCGTTGTCTCGCATGGCGGTCTCATTAATAGCTTCTTGCATTATGTGACGGTAGGAGAACAAGGAACGGGGATTACACGTATCGATAATACCGGTATTACGATATTTCGGTATGTAGATCGCAGGTGGGAAGTTCTATCCGTTAATGATACAGACCATTTGAAAGCTTGAGAAAATGCTGAGAGAGGGAGTTTCTCGTGTCAAGTAAAATGTTGGGGAAGTTAGAGACGGTCTTTTCCTACACGGCCCATTTTATCTTACAATCTTGGCCGGAAAAGCGCCCAGGCATCCTTTTCTTGACAGATTCCGGGGGCCGCGTAATCAACTTCATGGAAATGCAGGTTGGTCCATCTCGGAATTCTCAAGGGCTTACCCTGCAACACGATGTATCGATTGGTAAAGTCTTTGATTTTGTTGTAGAGGCACTTTCTTCCAAAGAGATCGTAGTCAAAACGAGAAGTGAAACAAATAATGTGTGTGGAGCCTTTCCTTTGTGTGAAGAAGATGGAAGGGTTCGAGCTGTCATTGGCATAATAGCGCCCACAGATCAGATCCACTTCGATTTGTCATCCTACATGCGCGGGCTAGAGCCGTTGATTCGCATGGGATATGATGCTTATATTCAACACGTGACCAGCCAGATTGTCATGGATTTGACGCTGCATGATACGGCCAAAGAGCTGCTGCAAAGCTTGACGGGTCAGATTAGTGACATTATCCAAAAAGGCTATTGTTCGGCCGTTAAGCTCGCTGACAATGCCACATTGATTCCACAGGAGAGCGTAACAACGCAAGTGGCCGAAGGTGGACAAACCCACATTGCCCAACTGGTTTCGAGATTCGGTACGGCGCCAATCATGCCATCCATTTTGGATGACCACAGGCTTGTCGTCGTGCCTGTCTCCTTGAACCAAACGCCGCTCTACGCATTGTTTTTGCATCTGCCACCCGAAGAAACAGATTGCGTGTACGATGAACGGGATGTAGCTTTTTTGCAGGAAGTAGGCGCGAAGGCAAGCGTTGCGCTTTGGCGTTCGATCATGTCGGACGACCTGCGTCGTGAAGCGAGCAAAAAAGACTTGTTGTATCAGTTGATGTCTAAGATTCAGGCATCGATTGATGTGAATGATGTTTTGCATGAAATCGTGACGAGCATTCCCAGCCTTTATCCGTACTTGTCAGCAGAGCTTTTCCTGACGGTTGAACCCAATGCAACCACCCCGGTCAAACAGCTATCTTTTCAAGAAGTAGAGCCGTCGACCAGTACCAAGGCCTATTTGGAAGGACGTCTCATTGCCGAAGAAGTGGGAGAAGGGGAGCAACAGGTGACGGTGATCGCAGCGCCGCTCTTGGGCAAGCAAGGCATCTACGGAGTTTTGCAAGTGACATCCGATCAGCGAATCACCTTGAATCAGCATGAAAAGGATTACATCTCGATCTTGGCGGATACTGCTGGCACTGCGTTTGAAAACGCACAGCTCTATCAGCAATCGCGCAATTTAATTCGAGAATTGCGTTTGATTAATGAGATGGCACGCCAGTTGAACAGAAGTCTTGATTTAAAGGAAATTCTCGATTTTGTTACAACCATGATGCGGGCTACTTTTGATGCGGAGTTTTGTGCTATTTTGCGAAAAACGCCAGGAGAAGATTGCTTCGATGTGCTCTCTTCCTCCATACCAGCATTCAATGGCCAGGCTATCAATTCTAATGAAAAGCCATTTCAGCAAATCTTGCAAAACAAGCAGGCATTGTTGCTTGCTCAGCCAGGGGCAGGACCGCTTCCTTTTTCGCTCTTTTCGTGCTGTTCCTTCATGGGGGTTCCACTCGTTGTTGAAGGTGAGATTAGTGGAGTCCTTTTAGTCGCAGATTCCCGTTATCATTTTTTTAGTTTTGACGACTACAAACTCCTCGAAATCTTTGGCCAGCACGCGAGCTTGGCAATGACCAACGCGGTCCTGCATAATGAAATGGAACGAATGGTCATTACGGATAATTTGACAGGTCTGTACACGAGAAGACATTTGAATGAACGAGTAAGAGGATCATTACAAAAAGACAACAATGGCTCGTTGATCTTGATCGATATTGATTATTTTAAGAACGTGAATGATACGTTTGGTCATCAGGTAGGGGACGAGGTACTGATTCAGGTCTCCAATCTGATTCGACATAGCATTCGAGACAGTGATATCGCGGCAAGATGGGGCGGAGAGGAACTCGCTGTTTATTTGCCGCGTGTGGACAAAAACACCGCGCATTCCGTGGCAGAGCGCATACGGGAATGCGTCGAGCAGGAGACGTCTCCACAGGTCACGATCTCCTGCGGACTAGCGAAATGGAGCAGGGAGATGGATGTAAACCTGAGTGTAGAAGCGCTGTTCCATCAAGCAGATATAGCTTTGTATGAAGCCAAAAATTCAGGTAGAAATCAAGTTGTTCTCGCCTAGAGCCAAAACAATGGCTCTTTTCTCTTTTCGGAAAAAAAGGCAAAAAACTTGAGAGGTAGATAAAAAATGACAACAAATGATGGCAAGCAAAGGATCGCGATGCAAGTAGCACCTGATATTTATTGTCTGGAAATACCTACTCCTTTTGATGTGGGGGCAGTAAACGTTTACTTGCTAAAAGGGGAGCGCTTGACCTTAGTTGATGTGGGCCCATTGACCGACGCTGCGTGGGTGGCCTTAACAGAAGGCTTAGAATCGGTTGGGGTAAGCGTGCAAGAGATCGATCAAGTCATACTGACGCATCATCATGTGGATCATTGCGGGCAGTTAGAAAAAGTACGGGAGCGATCGGGAGCGAAGACATTTGCCCATCCGCAGGCAACACCTTATGTACAGCAGGATGAGCAGTTTATGACTTTTCATGATCAGTTTTTCGAAGAGCTGTACATCCAGAGCGGTGTGCCAGAAAAAATGATGGTCATTATCTCGAAATTCCACAAGCTGATGAAGACGTTTTCTGCGCCAAGCCAGATTGACTTTCATCTGAAGCATGAGCAAAAGGTGCCGTACCTGGAGGACTGGCAAGTACTGTATACGCCGGGACACAGCCAAAGCCATCTGTCGTTGTATCGGGCAAAGGATCAAGTCATGATTGGTGGAGACCATATCATTAAGCGCATTTCATCCAATGCGTTTATTGAACCACCCCGGAATCGTACGAGTACAAGACCACTGACTTTGATCCAATACCGCACAGCGCTGCAAATGTGTGCGGACATGGAGATCGAACAAGTCCTGAGTGGACACGGTGAACCGGTTTACAATCATCGAGAGCTCATACTCACTCGTCTGCAAAAGAACTGGGAGAGAACAGACATGCTCCGCAGGCTTCTTGCAGATGGAGAAAAGACAGCTTTTGAACTGAATGCTCTCTTATTTCCGGGCTTGTACCAAAAAGAATTGCCATTAACGCTATCCGAGACATTGGGGCACATCGATTTGTTGATGATTCTCCATCAGATTGAAGTGAGAGAGCAGGATCGAGTCTTGTATTACCACCTGTAAAACCTAATCGCGCAAGAGAGGCTTGCAAGTAGAATAAGCCTATTCCTCCCCGGAAACGCTAAAAGGGACTATTACCCTGGGACCTCACATGAGGCTGACCTAAGGGTAACCGAGGGAGGGTAGCATCGATGCAGAAGTATTGGCCCATTTGCGTGATGGCTCTAGCGTGTACAGTTGCTGTGGGTGGCTGTAACCAAATGAGAGTGAAGCAGGATGCGAATACAACGTTTGAGCAGGTGCGTGACAAGTTCGATGCACAAAAATCGTATGCGTTCTACGGCCAAACCAAGCTGTTGACGGCGAACAGTGCCAATGCGAACATGGTTAACTTTTCGGGAAGAAAAGACGGAGAGGCTGTTTACATGAACGTGAAGCTCTCCGTACCAGAGGAAAACAGAGTGGACAACCTATCCTTGCTCAGCCAAGGGGACAAGCTGTACACCAAGGATGGACAAAACGAAGGCTGGAACCATGTTGCAGGAGATAGTCCGGCCCTGCATCAAGAAATGAACAACTGGAACCCCATTGCTTCGTTTCAGCAAATAGACGATATGAAACGAAACGTCCGGATGTTGCCTGATGACAATCCAAAAGACGATTTTGAGGCGATCGGAGTGGTATTGGATTCTGCCAAACTAAAGAGCTGGCTTGTTACCCAAATGCAAGAACAAACAAAGTCGGGAGCAAAAGTCCAATCGATAGCAGGGCGAGAAAAACCCTACATACCGAAGCTGAAGATAGCGATGTCACTCTCGGAAGGCAATTGGAGAGGAACGCCTGCCCATCATTCCGGACCCACGATTCAGTCCAAGAAGAAGGTGGACGTAAACGAGCTCGTGAACCAGATGGAGGTGGAGGCAGAGTACACGATTCACTACAACAAAAAAACGATGCTCCCCACGAACATGACGATGTCAATCCGATCTTCGTACGATTTGAACGATCAGCGTGTAAAAGAGCATACGCAAGTAGAAACATATTTGCAGCAATATGGAACGGTAGCCCCCATCATAGCTCCAACGGAAAAAAGCAAATAGGAAGTAAGAGTAATCAAGTGAGACGTTCCTCTTGCAAAACAGACAGGAGCGTCTTTTTTCTGTCAGGGAAAATTAAAAAGATAAGGTAACGTACTCGATACTTTTTACGTACTTCTTATGTGGAAGAAAATCTATGCGGTAGCGGTTTTTTTCGGTGGAATCAGCATTGTGAGAAGGAATCATGGAAAACATTGTCGAACTTACAACAAGACTATCTTTTTTCGTCGAATAATCTGTACAATGGGAAAGATGCCTGATGGATCAGACGAAAATGCGTATTTTATCCGCAGCAGCGAAGCTTTTTGATGTTCATGGCTACAAAGGAACCTCCGTAAGACAAATTGCCTCTGTTGCTCAAGTAAATTCCGCGCTGATTTCCTATCACTTTGAAGGGAAGCAAGGAGTCCTGGAGACGCTGATTGCTTCCTACTTTGAGACGTTGTTTCGCCTTTTGGAAGAACTGGAAAACGAGCAGGAAAACATCCCTGCCTATCAACGATTGGAACAAGTTGTGCAGCTGTATTTGCAATTTCAATGTGAGCATGCGCCTATCACACGTTTGATTCACCGTGAGCTGAGCGTAGAATCCATGCTTGCACGTGAAGTGATGACACTGTATATGAGCCGATGGAAGCACGGGCTTTCGCGTGTGATCGAGGGCGGTGTCGTCTCGGGTGAGTTTTTGCCCGTCTCTATTGATCGTACAGTACTGGCTATGACGAGCCAGATGATATATCCATTTTTGCAACCACAAATGGTTCGCCAGGTCTATGATCTGGAGCCATCTTCCGAGGATTTCGTCCAATGGCTGCAAACCTCGATTATGTGTTATCTGCGAGGTTCTTTGCTGCCCGCTTAGGCGTGGCCTCTCCCAATGAATGATTCTAGTAAGGGGATGTATGACAAGTGAAACGAAAACTATTCATGCTCTGTTTGGCAGGCATGTTGTTATATACGAATCCGGCTTATGCAACGCCGTTTCCAGATAAAAAAGACGAAGTTGTTCAGGACGCTGACAACTATTTGAAAAAAGAAGACAGAACGGCCTTTGCAAATTCTTTGAACGGGATACCCGGCAGCTACAAAGTCGTGGTAGTGGAAAGCACTGCACCGGAAGCTGAATCTCCAGATATTTACGCGCAAAAGCTGTTTGACAATTACAATTTGGCCGATGATGCACTGATGATCGTACTTGACATGAACACCGAGCAGCTGGGGATTTATGCCGGTCCTTCATTGCAGGAAAAAGGTGCCACGATGGCAATGCTGCATGAAAAGATCGCGTCTTTTTATGACGCATTCCGCACACAAAAGCAGTATTTGACCGGTATACAAACTGTAATCGCGGAAGTAAACAGGGAGCTTAGCCGTATTGAAAGCAAGCAAGCAACAGCAAAACCGGATGCGACCGACGCTAGTAAAGCGGGAGAGAGCGAAAGCAGTAGCACACTCGGAGGGATTCCCTGGTGGATCTATCTGGTTGGTGCGGTATTTGCTGGGCTATCGATCGGTTTGATTTACGCAATGATCAGACGTCGTGCTATTTTTGCCCAAGTAGACGATGTAGAGGATTGGAAGGAAGAGCTCGTTGAGAAGATCAATGTCATTGAGGTGGAAAAACCGCTTCGCCGTTCCAGCGGCATGACAGAAGTACGTTACCACCACTTGGCTGACAAAAAAGAAAACCTGCTGCGCATTCGCATCCCAGATGTGGAAATGATGATTCTCGATGCAGAAGAGGCTTGCGATCGTTTCCGTTTTACATTGGCACTTGGCATGCTGAATGAGGCGAGAGAGGCCATTTCAAAAATTGAAGAAGAGCTTGATGAGCTGAAAACTGACACTTCCAAAGTGGCCGTTACCAAGCAAGAAAACAAGGTTGTTGTTCCTGAGATCGGAAAACAAGTGGAACAGATGGAACGACGCTTGTCCGATTTGCGCTTGGAGTACGGATTGTCTTTCCATGAATTGAAAGCATCGCTGGATGAAGTAGACACGATGCGAAAACTCGTGAAAACAGCGCGGGCGGCAGGGGATGACATTGCCGCCTACGAAACCACACAAAAAGCTCAGCAAGTCTTGGAGCAGGTAGGACAAGCGATGGAGCTCATTCCAAAGCTTGTGCAACGCGTGAAAAAGGAATTGCCGGAAGAATTCAAGCATCTGGAGGAAGGAATTGAGCAGGCCGTTCGTGACGGCTTTCAATTAAAGCAGGATTCCTTTGACAATGCTCTTTTGCAGGCAAAGCAATTGGTCATGTCTGCGAAGAGCGCTTTGGAAGAGGGAAGCCTGGAAATGGTGTTGACCCATGTCAAAGCGTTCGAAGTGCTCATTGATGCGACGTATCAAGCGATAGAAGATGGTGTTCTTGCTCGTGATGAAGCCGCAGCGACGGTGTATGCAGAAGTTGAATCGGAACCACAAGCAGAAGTGAATCAAGGTAAGGATGAAAAAGAATTTGTGCAGGAAGAAAAGAGAGCAGAGGTAGGAGAGGCGGAACAGGATGATTCCCTACAGCAAGTAGCTGCGACATCCGCGCCTGTGGAGCCGGAGATTCGTACACCTGAGCCGACTCTGGCTAGCGAGACCGCGCATTCTAACAGCGAAGAAGATCCTGCAAAGCCGACGCCTTTCCAGCAGACGAAAGTGGAGGAAGAGCAAGCGGTTCGAGGAAAAGCCTCTGAGCTGAGTGAAGCTGAACGTTCCGTGTTGTTGCAAGCAATTCCTCAGCTTTTCAATAAAAAAGCACAAAAGCCAGCTCCAGCAGCCAAAGCGGAGGAGCCTGTGTACGAAGAAGAAGAGTATGAACTGGTCATGCCGAAGAGTCAGCCTGAACAGGAAGAGATGATTCTGGAAGAAGAAGAGCAAGCGTATTTGGTCATCGAAACGGAAGACGATGCGCTGGATGAACTGGAGCGAATTTCTAACACATTAGTCCGACTCCGTCAGCAAATCAAGCGCAGCTACTTGCCGGGCATTCCGGATCAATTGAAATACATGTTTGAAGAAGTCGTGCAAACGTTGGGCCGCGTGCAAATGATCATGGAACAGTACCGCTATGATCTGGAAGAGGTGGCCATGTTGATCCAGGACGCGAGTGATTTGGTCGGCGAAACAGAGCGGATGGCAGAACGGATTATCACAACTTGTCAGATGGCTGAGGGTGCCATTCAGTATACAAACCGTTATCGTCGCCAAAATCGCCAGGTCAATGATTTGTTGACGAAGGCAGAGATATCATTTCGACAACTGGCTTTCGCAGAAGCCTACCAGCTTGCGGAGGAGGCACGTCTGGTAATCGAAGGCGCACCAACCGAAGATGACAACGGTTGGCTTCTCCGTCGTAAGAAAAAGGGATGAGCCAGATGATGGTCTTTCCTCTCTTCTTACTGGCAGTTGGCATACTCGTCATGGTGCAGCCGCGGACAAAACGTTGGCAATCGCGGATGAACGCTTATTTTCAGGGAGACGAAAGGCGCGTCAAGCAGCGTGCCAATACGTTCTTTCTGTTGGGTCTAGGCTTTTTGCTCGCTGGATTTGCGTATTTGTTCCGCCTTGTTGGATAAACCGATAATCAATGATAAAGCACCTGCTATGAAAAGATGGACTTGCCGTCTTTTGTAGCCGGTGCTTTTTGGTGGGCAAAAAAAAGAAGCATCGCTCACGCAGGCGATGCCCCATCTAGGAAGATAAAGGGAGTAAGGTCTGTTAAACCAGCACATTACAACTAGGGGGGAGTAATGTGCTGATTTCTCTTTTCATGAAAAGAGAACCTGATTCATAGTTTCCCCAATCCTTCATAACCTAAACGTCATTCTCGTAAAAAAATTCAAATGCTTCCTGCGCACTATGCGTACCTGCAGAATGGCCAGACGAAAAGGCGATGGTGATGTTGTAGCCGCCGGTATGGGCGTGGACGTCCATGACCTCTCCAGCAAAATATAACCCATCCATGAGTTTGGATCTCATCGTACGTGGATCGATCTCTTTTACACTCACACCGCCACCTGTAATGAACGCTTCCTCGAGAGAGAGCGTCCCCGTAATGGTAAGTGGAAAAGCTTTGATCAAGCTCGTGAACTTGCTCCACTCCTGTTTCTTCATATGGCTGTAGGTCGTTTCATCCGAAATTCCTGCCATGGCAAGCAAGAGTGGGATAATCCGTTCGGGCAGGAAGCCTTTGATTGCATTTTTTACTGCCTTTTTTGGCTGTTCCTCGATCAGTTGCCAGCTTTCCGACATGATTTCCTCGGCTGTTTTGTCAGGCATGAGATCGATCGTCAGAGATAGAGGAACCACTCCGTATTTTCGTTGCGACACAGAGACATAATGTCCCATGCGCAGAGAGGCGGGGCCTGATATTCCGAAATGAGTGAAGATCATGTCGCCTTCCTGTGTATTTATCTTTTTCCCATTGGGCGCGTACAACGTCATCGTGATGTCACGCAGCGACAGACCCTGGATCGATTTATCGCGAATAAAAGAGTCATTGGCTGTAAGCGGTACTTCAGTAGGATACAGTTCTGTGATTGTATGCCCGGCTGTTTTCGCCCAAGCATAGCCATCGCCTGTAGATCCCGTCTGTGGTACAGAACAACCCCCAACGGCAATAATCACACAAGGTGCGGTAATTTTTTCACCAGACTGGAGCATGATGCCACCGACTCTGCCTTCCGAATAGAGCACTTCTTTTACAGGGGCATTTAAATGAATACTGGCACCTCTTTGCTTCAACAAATCAATCAACGCTTGGGCGACTGTCACGGCTTTATCTGTGACCGGAAACATGCGACCGCGATCCTCTTCTTTTAACGAGACCCCCAACTCCTCAAAAAACTGGATAATCTCTCGGTTGCCGAATTGGGTGAGAGCACTGTACATGAAGCGGCCATTTCCCGGCATTTGTTTGATCAATTCATCTTGTTCCTTCGCATTGGTTACATTGCAACGACCGCCGCCAGATATGATGAGCTTGCGTCCGAGCTTTGAGCCTTTTTCCACGAGACAAACTCTTGCTCCTTGGCCAGAAGCAGCAATAGCAGACATCAACCCAGAGGGGCCGCCGCCGATGATGATAACGTCATACTTGTATTGTGATCGATTCATTTCATTCTCGTCCTTTGTTGTGTAGGGTTGGGCAACCACCATTTTACCACAACCTGCGCACCCGGCGCGCAATTCTAGCTAGGATAGAGAGGATGAGACACCTAAAATATCAGTCAACGGCTGCTTTTCTAAGACGTAACGAACGATGGATTCATCTCGGATGATATTCGTAACGACATAACCTTTGGCAAAATAGACCGTAAACAATTCGCGGGTCATCTCTCGCCACATGGAAGCGACGGTCATATCAGCTCGTTTAACATCCTGGAAGAAGGCAGGGACAGGCAGCAGCACGATAGGCTCTTCGCGTGACAAGTCGATTTCGACAGGATATGGAATACCATTCTTGATTTCCAGACGCAACAGGTCTGGCGCCTGTTCTAAAGAGGGAGTAAGGTTCTTTCCTGCCTGACGGGATTCCACACGATCGCTTCCGATCATCCATTCCACGAGGAAACGGTCTGTCGGCAGTCCGCGATTAAAGTCGTCATCGAGCTCTCCGTAGCAGTTTGGCAAATAGGTTCGAACAATTCCGCCGAGCTTGGCGATGTTCAGAACACCGTTTACCGTCTCAAGCGGGTCGTACGTCCATGTAATTTTGGAATAGCCTGCTGCTGCCGCTTCTTCCTTTTGCAGCCATTTCATTTGTACACCTAGCCCTTGCTTGCGATACTCTGGCAAAAAGCCGAGCATGTGCGAACAAAGATGGGGTTCTCCGTTGGTAAAGCCCGGGAAGCTGTACAAGAAGCCGATCATTTCCTCGCCATCGAATGCCCCTAAAAACAGACCGCCAAACTTTTGCATCGTGAGTGTCATATGGTGAGGAATAGCACTAGAAGGGTCCCATATTTTTCCTTCCATTCCTTCTAATTGCTCAATTTCACTGAATTCGGTCAACTTTCGCAATGTGATTGCCATCTGCTTTTTCCCCCTCAAAACGATTCGTGTTTTTTCTTCATTCGGGACAAGATCTTGCATTCCTGCTTGGAGGTGGTTGCGTCTGAATTCTCTCTCGCGGATAATAGAGAAGGTTAACTGGCATGAAACTAGGGTCGAGGAGGATTTTTGGCGATGGAAAATAAATTTCAAGCTGAACTGTGGAACCGTTTGACGCAGGCACCAGGAGCGCCTGGCTTCGAAGGTCCGGTACGCGAGATTATGCGAGAATACATAAGCAGCTATACGAGTGAACTCATGTACGACAATCTGGGCAGTATTTTTGGCGTTATGCGTGGTGACGAGAACGGTCCCAAAATTATGGTAGCGGGTCACATGGATGAAGTCGGCTTCATGGTGACCCGAATTTCAGATAAAGGATTTATTTCATTTCAGACGCTGGGAGGCTGGTGGGGGCAGGTCCTGCTCGCGCAACGTGTACATATTATTACGGACAATGGACCAGTCGAAGGCGTAATCAGCTCGATCCCGCCGCATGTCTTGAGCGACGATCAGCGTAATCGTCCGATGGATGTACGCAACATGTACATTGATATCGGCGTGGATTCACGAGAGGAAGCCGAACAGGCAGGAATACGGGCTGGCCAGCAAATCGTACCGGTTTGCCCGTTGCAGGTCATGGCCAATCCGCGCCGTATCATGGCTAAAGCATGGGATAATCGCTATGGTTGCAGTTTGGCAGTGGAGCTCGCAAAAGAGCTGCATGAAAACCCAAATCATCCGAATGTCGTCTACGTCGGGGCTACTGTACAGGAAGAATTGGCTGGGCAGCGCGGTGCGAAAACTGCCGCTGCGTCCATTGATCCGGATTTGTTCCTGGCATTGGATGCGAGTCCAGCCACAGACATACCAGGGGTAAAAGATGATGGCGGCAAGCTCGGCGGTGGACTGTTGATGCGCATCTACGATCCGATGTACGTCATGCCGGTAGGATTGCGTGAGCTTCTTATCTCCACGTGCGAAGAAGAGAACATTCCATACCAGATTTATGTAGCAAAAGGCGGGACGGATGCAGGTGTCGTTCAGTACCATGGCAAGGGAGTACCGTCTGCCGTTATTGGAATTCCGTCCCGTTACATTCACAGCCATGCTTCGATCATTGATCGCGAGGATTACGAGGCAGCCAAGCGTCTCTTGTTCAGTGTCATTCGCAAGCTGGATCGTGCGACCTGGGAATCTATTTTGCCCAGATAAACGGTAGGAAGAATATTGTTGAGTGAGTAGAAAGCGGAGGAATGCTTTTGAACGCGATCATATTGTATACACGGCGTCAGGGCGAAGCTACGTCCTTTGAGTTTAATGTGTTTGATAATCAATTTGCTACGGAGAATCTGGCAGTGCGCAAGGTGTTGATGGCAATGCTTGCAGCCGTTTCCAACAAATTGACCGATCTGGAAGTGGAATACAACGACAGCCTACTGGTGGAAAAGGTCGGGGCGAAGCGTGCCGGTGAACTGCTTCGTTTTCTTGGGGCAACAAAAGAGAACATGAGGGAAAATCAGAGCAATGGTGTAGTTGTCAGCCGGATCTTTCATGCGCCTTTTACACAGGAGCACTATGAATACTTCTACAACCTGACGGACATCGCACAACTGTCACACTATCGCTTGAAGGAGGGCAAAGAAGATCGCATCGTGTTTTATTTCACACGCTATCTCCAACTCATTACGCCCGATGAAAAGTCCCGCCAAGCATTTTTGGACAGATTAGAAGAATTTTCTTTGCCGTACAAGCTCGTACCGATTGCGTAAAGGAAACGAAAAAAGTCATTTTGCCCTTGCATGAAGGCGCAAAATGACTTTTTTCATTGATTACCTAAGGGTTAGGTGGAAGGACGATTTGGCCCCTCCAGTTTTTTGTCTCCATAGCCCGGCGCATCGTTTTGAACGTTTTTGGGCTGACGATTGCGTTCGTCTGGTCGATTTTGCTGTACAGAGGAATCCTTGTTTTGCTTGGTCATGTAACTACCCCTTTCTTAGAGCCATGGCTGCCAAGGCGAATTTGTTTTTTGGCGAATACGGGAGGATACATGGTCCTCCAGTTGGATGAACAGGGAGGTGAGCGGCACTCGCCGAAGCACTTCCATCTGCTTTTCGAGTTGATGCTGTGCGTTTTCCTCTACGTTCATGTGGCCCCTTCCTTTCTGGGAGTTTTTGAGGGGGAGTCAAGTACAGCATTTTTGTGGCGAGGAATGGCGTATAGGGCAAACAGACCAAGAATAGCCGCCAAAAACAGTGTAATCACTCCATAGCCAATCCACGGATTGATGCTGCCGACTCCCCCTAGCTTTTCAACCATTGCTCCACCCAAACCCGTCCCAAGAGCTGTCCCAAGACCAGAGACGAAATTGGAAAAGCCAAAGTACGCCCCCAGCCATTCTTCTTTTGCGAAATGGGTGACGAGACTGTCCAGCATCGGCATAAACAGCATCTCGCCCAAAATGAAAAGAATCGCAGCCCCGCACAGTGTGAGGAAGTGGTTTGCCCATCCCATGAGTGTTAGCCCTGCACCTAACAAGATCGTTCCCATTGTGACGGACAAGTACGGATTGATGCGCTGTAGTACAAAACGTGAAATCAACCCTTGCAAGACGACGACACTGAGCGAGTTGATCGTCCAAATGAGACCAATCATCGTAGCCGAATGCAGGACATGTTCTCCCCGCAGCGGCAGGATCATGGCGAATTGAGCGTAAAGCGACCAGATCAAGAGCGAGATCAGGGAAAAAAGCAGAAAGCTGCGATGGGTCAAGATGTGACGATACTCCTTGATTGGCGTTTGCTTGCAATCTGTTCCGACACAGCGATCATCGGGAAGGATGAAGCGAGAAAAGAAAGCAAGTGCTCCGTATACAGAGGCAGCCACGAGAAACGGCTGTTTCCCACCCGCAGTCATCCATGTAATGATCAAGCCTGCGACAATAATCCCGCTGTGAGCGAGTATCCCTCTCCACGAGAAGGCAGCAGTTCTTTGGCTCTCATCCACTTCATCTGCGATCATGGCTTTAATGGTAGGAGCGAGCAGGCCAAGACCCAAGCCGTTGACAGCGGAAAATAACAAGAAGAAACCATAGGAATGGCTGAAGTGATAGCCTGCCATGGCACATCCTTGAAGGAATGCCCCTAAGGCTAGGATAGAGCGTTTGCCCCAGCGATCTGACATCAAGCCGCCTGCCAAGCTTCCGATTTGGTATGTGATGCTTCCCGCTGCCAAAATGATGCCGACTTGGGAGAGTGAAAGAACCCGTACCTTTTGCAAAAAGACTGGGAAGACGGGAATGACCAGGTAAGAGGCCATGTGCATGAAAAAGACGACTAGCAGTAACAACAAGTAAGACTTGTTGCGTAACAGAGATCCAGTAGAGGCTATCATGTTCGTCTCCTCTTTGCTTCAGTCCTCTCTAGTATGAGTGGAAAAGGATTGTCCCTATGCGTCGTTTTTCACAACAAAGTAGGCCAGCACACAAAATTAATATGAAGGCAGGCAAGCGTCCAATCCAACAAGCGTGGAACGACATATACCTATAGGGAAAGGTACCATGGGCGTATGGAATGGTGCGAGGAGCGCGGCAGGATGAAGGGGGGATCTGACGTGAGAGGATTTGGTTTCTTCAACGAGGAAGGTTTCGAAGTAATCATCTGGATCATCGTGATCGTTTTTCTCCTCGTTATATTTTTTGACGAAGGGATAGATTAAGATGAGTGGATATCGTCGACCGGTTCGGCAATTGAATCACTATTACAAAACAAACGACGCTTTCAAGAAATGGATTCGTGCCAATGAGCAATGGTTCAAGCAAAATCCAGAGGTTTTTAACCAGATGCTGCGCAATCCGAAAATGGTTAACCTGTTTACGGATCTCATGATCATGAACTCGCCTAGCATTGAAAAGAAATTGAAGAAATGGAGAAGGAACCAACGCTGATTGATCCGGCATGCTGCCCAATATAGCATGCCGCTTTTTATTTGGAACGCTGTCAAGTCCTGTTATAAAACCGGGACGACGAGCGTAGGGATAAGCATATGCTGCTTGTTCGAAGAAAGGATGAAGCACATCATGGCACAAGTCATTTTGACGTTTTTTGTGGCTTATGGCATTGTGGTCGGCGGCGCTCTTTCAGGTGGGGTGGGCGCATTTCTCACGGAAAAGCCTCCTCTGTTATCGATGGCCCAATTGGCTGACCAGCTCAAAATATGGGGATTGGTTGGGGCATTGGGCGGAACATTTGATTCGTTTTTGCAGATCGAAAAAATACTGATGGGAAATTTGACTCCGGTCTTTAAACAGCTTGTTATGATCGTCGTTGCATTCTTGGGTGCCCATATCGGAACGATTTGCGTGCATTGGCTGGTACAGGTGCGCTCATGAAGGTAATTCTTTGGAAACGTTACCTCGCTCTTTTGCTCATGGGGTGCGTGTTGGGCGGAACCGTGATTTTATTTACATACGGACGCGAGATGGAGCAGATGATGCTGATCAAAAAAAGCTTGGAACTGCAAAACAAAAAACTGTACGAGGAAAATCTGGAGCTGAAGCAAAATCAGCGGGTTTATCGCAAAAAGCAAGAGACCGTTATCGAAGACGTACGCGCCTCTGTTCTCACTGCCGATCAGAAGCAGCCGCTTCATGCCACCATTGTGGTTCAAGTAGTCGATCGCGTGGAAAAGGATCTCGCTTCGTTAAAAGGGAAGAAGGTTGAACAGGTTGCAGAGGTCCATCAGGTCTTGCATGAGATGCTGCGACGCCGCGAATATATTTTGTCAGATCGAACGACCGTGGAGGTACGAATCAAAACGGTTGTGATTAGTAGAACGCTGCATGTGTTCGTGACAGCGGACGTTATACCCGATGATGTATGGCAAAAGATTGCGCGAAACTTTCTATTTCTTCCGCCGTATATTTCTATATAGAATATCTGATAGCCGGATCATGTAGGTCTGGGTCGGTATAAAGGAGAGGCGAACGCATGTCCATGTTCAAAAAATTGTTGGCTAGTGTAGGTATTGGCTCTGCCCAAGTAGATGCACGTCTTGAGCAGGATTCACTCATTCCCGGCGATATGGTCAGAGGTGAAGTCCATATCAAGGGAGGAGATGTGGCCCAGGAAATCGACGAAATCTACATGTATGTCGTTACACACTATGAAAGAGAAATCAACGATAACAAGACGAAGGAAGAATGCACACTTGTCAAATATCGTTTGTCTGAGCGGGTACAATTGAAACCGAAAGAAGAAACCGTTCTGCCATTCGCTTTTCAATTGCCTTATGAGACGCCATTGACAATGGGGCGTCAACCCGTTTACTTGCGGACAGGTCTCGATATTAAAAATGCGATTGACCCAGGGGATTCCGATTTCATCGAGGTTCGCCCACATCCGTTAATGACCAAAGTGTTGGATGCTGTTCAACAGATCGGATTCCAGCTGTATAAGGTAGACTGCGAATACAATCGCCACCTTGGTCGCAACCATCCGTTTGTACAGGAATTTGAATTCCGTCCAACAGGGCCATATCGCAGCCAATTGGAGGAGCTCGAAGTAGTTTTCTTCCTTCGTGATGGCGAATTGGAAGTTTTATTGGAACTGGACAAACGTGCGCGCGGCTTTATGGGAGCATTTGAAGAAGCGTTTAATCTCGATGAACGCTATATTCGTTTCCGCTTAACGAATGCAGACGTGAACAAACATACGCATGTCATTGCCGAAGCGATTGAAGCGCTCATTAAGCAGCAGCTTCGCTAGAGTGTGATTCAAAAAAGGCCTGACGGAGTGAAAATAACCACTCTGCCAGCCTTTTTTCTTTTTGGAGGTTTTACCATCGCCAACGCCTACGATAGTCGAGGCTTCTACCTCCATTCCTGTACACAATTCTCTTTCTACTTTTTCGATTTGCATGTATAGGGCTGGATTTTTCTGACAATACTGTGAGCATGAAGAATCCAGAGGAGGATATTATTATGAATTTGTTAGAAAAAACGAGAAAAATTAATGTGATGCTTCAAAAAACAATGGGTGGCAGCGGAGTAGGTTTCCAAGATCTCGCAAGGCTTTTATCTGAAGTGATTTCTGCAAATGTTTACATCATTACCGCAGATGGTTCGATCCTGGGAAGTGGAATGAATCAGGAGATCTCCCTGCAAGAAGAGGGTCGTTCATCCACGCAACTGCAGGAAGGTGTACATCAGAAGCTGCTGGAAGTGTCACAAACCTTGGCCAACGAGCCGGTTACCAGCCCGTACAGCCTGGTTCCAAAAGAGTTGAATTCGATCTTCCCGCAAATGATGACGACGATTGTTCCTATCAATGCAGGGGGAAGCCGTCTTGGCACACTCGTCCTGCTGCGTGCTTACGGTCAGTTTGAAACAGAAGATCTGATTTTGGGCGAGATCGGTGCTACCGTAATCGGTATGAAAATCGTTCGTCAGCGCACAGAACAGATTGAAAATGAAGTCCGTGACAAAACATTTGCCAAAATCGCACTCTCTTCGTTGTCCTACAGCGAACAGATCGCGATTGAAAAAATTATGGAGCAATTGGATGCACGCGAAGGTTTGCTGGTAGCTAGTCAGCTTGCAGATCAAGCAGGTCTGACACGATCTGTCATCGTGAACGCTCTTCGCAAGTTGGCAAGCGCGGGTGTACTGGAATCCCGTTCGTTAGGAATGAAGGGTACCTATATCAAAGTGTTGAATGACAAATTCCCTTCTGAATTGGCGAAATGGAAAACCTCATAATTTGCACGAACAACACAGAAGCTCTCCCTGTACGGGGAGGGCTTTTGTTTATGAATCAACGAGTATAGCAGAAACGATAAAACGTTCATAATTTAGCGATTGAATAAATGATTTTCTTCCCTTTATAATGTCCACAAAGGTTTAAACTTCAAAAAATTCAAAAATTAAAGTTCATACTTCAAAAGCGGATGGAGGGTCTAAGAATGAAGGTGATAATTGGTGGGATTGCGCATGAAACGAATACGTTTTCCAATGTGCCCACGACGCTCGAGATGTTTCAAAGCTATGAGTGGGATTATCATGAAACGATTGTGAATCGCAATCGGGGCGTTCGCAACTTTCCTGGAGGGATGGTGGATCGCGCCGAAGAGCTGGGCATCGAGCTTTTGCCGACCTTTCTCACCTTTACGTATCCAGCGGGGACGATTGTGCGAGAAGCGTATGACCGGATTAAAAAGGAGCTTCTTGACACAATTGCTGCGACAGAAGGTGCAGATGCCATTTGTCTGGGGCTTCACGGAGCGGGGGTTGTAGAAGGAATAGATGATCTGGAGGGCGACATTCTGGCATCAGTGCGTCAGTTGGTCGGTTATGACATTCCCTTAATTGTTACGCTCGACCTCCATGCAAACATGACACAAAAAATGGTGGATGAGGCCGATGCGCTCCTGGGTGTTCACCTCTACCCGCATGTGGATTGCTATGAACGTGGTATTGAAGCAATCGACCTGGCCCATAAGATGGTTACAGAAGGTATCAAGCCGACCATGCATTTGACCCGACTGCCATTATTGATTCCTACATCGGCTACCCATCATTCCCCAGCACGTGAAATAAACGAAGCCTGCTGGGCGTGGGAAAAGGAAGAAGGCGTCATCGACTGTGCATTCTTCCACGGTTTTCCGTACACAGACATTCCTGAGTTGGGCGTCTCCGTTTTGAGCGTTACGAATAACGATCAGGAGCTCGCCAAAAAAGTGAGCGAGGATGTCGCCAGTCTGATTTGGGAAAAGCGGGATGAATTCGAGCTGAACATGCCCACGCCTGCCGAGGGAATTGCGATGGCACTGCAAACGGAAGGCATGCCCATCGTAATCAATGAGACCTCAGATAATCCTGGCGGAGGCACACCCGGAGATGGAACTCATTTGCTGCGGGCGATGCTGGAAGCCAAGCTGACGAATGCATGCTTTGGTTTCATTTACGATCCCGAAGTAGTCCAGATTGCCCATCAGGCAGGAGTAGGCGCTACCATACAACTATCACTGGGTGGAAAGACAGACTACTTGCATGGAGAACCGCTTGAAGTAACAGCCTACGTCAAAGCTTTGACAGATGGAAAATTCATTGCGACAACGCCGATGGGGCAAGGGGGCCATGAGAATCTTGGCAAGTCCGTTCGTTTGCAAATTGACGGGGTTGATGTACTGGTTTGCTCCGTGAAATCGCAAGTGCTGGATGAGCAAATTTTTCTGTTGCACGGCATTGATGTGACCAAATACAAGATCGTGGCCTTGAAATCGAGCACACACTTCCGGGCATCCTTCGAACCGATTAGCGCACGCGTTATTACCGTCGATTCTCCTGGATTGACGACGCTCAACTTCCGCTTCTTCAAATACGAGCGCGCCATTCGTCCGATTTATCCGTTAGACCCAGCCACAGAGTGGAACCTACATCAATTGACAAGGAAGTAGATGATCATGGAATCCGTACAGGAGCGCATCCGCAAGCATTATCCGGAATTGACCAACCAACAAAAACTAGCAGCCAAATATATTCTCGCCGAGCCGAAGACCGTTGCACTGCAACCAGCCAAAGTTGTTGGGGCATTGAGCGGCACAAGCGAAACGACAATCATCCGACTATCCTATGCTCTCGCCTACTCCGGGTACAGCGAATTGCAAAATGAGATTCGCAGCTCCTTATTGGAAAAAGTCCCAAAAGCTGATGCCATCCACAGTTTTCGAACAGCGGCTGTTGAGATGAAGGGAAAACAAGACCTGATTTCTTATAACATGGAACAGGATGTTGCGTATATTCGGCAAACGTTAGGGGAATTGCAAAAGAACCATCTTTTGCAAGCGGTTTCAAGTATTATGGCAGCCAAACACATTCTCGTTGTAGGGTTTCGCAGCTCCTATGCTCCAGCCCATTGGCTCGCCTTTACATTGAATGTCGTCAGAGGAAACGCGCATCTGTACAATGGGCCAGTTGATGACGTCAACTATCTGTTGACCCAGATCAATCAGGAGTGGCTCGTGATCGCACTCTCCTTCCCCCGCTATACGAGTGAAACGATTCTGTTTGCAAAAGCAGCCAAAGAGAGAGGCGCCAAAATCATCGGGATTACAGACGATGAGCTATCTCCTATTGGGCCGGTAGCCGATCAAATTTTAAAAGTCAGCGCACCTGCTCCTACTGCTTTAAAAGGAATGACGGCGATCTTTTCCATGCTGAATATTTTGATCAGTGGTGTGGTTCAGGCTGATGGAGAACAGGTACAACAAAGACTGAAAGAATACGAAGAGACAAGTCGACAAATATACCCGTTTGCGGAAGGGACCGAAGTGTAACGGCAATTGATAAGGGGGACGGGAAATGAAAATTCACAAGTGGAAGCAAGGGGCCATGAGTGTATTTGTGGCAACGGCGTTGATTGCAGGCTGCTCCTCACAGCCGACCAATCAAACGGGGAATGACACGGCGGCCAAAGGGAACACATTAGTCATCGCTTCCTTGACGGACCCAGACTCGCTTGATATGCACAAAACGAGCTGGCTGAGTATGGAAAACAGTTTAATATACGAGCCTCTATTGACCCGTGATGCAACAGGCAAACTTCATCCGGGTTTGGCAGAGAAGTACGAAATCTCGCAGGACGGCAAGGTTTGGACATTCATCCTCCGCAAAGATGTCCGCTATCACTCTGGCGATCCAATGACGGCAGCATCCGTAAAAGATTCCTTTGACCGTTTGCTCGCCATTTCGCCTGTCAAGGGGCTTGCAGGTCCAATTGAAAAAGTGGAAGCAACAGACGAGCATACGCTCAAGGTGCATTTTAGCCAACCGTTTGCTCCGTTTGTTAACGTCATTGTCGGTGGATTAGTCTCGCCACTTGACGCCAAAAAGGCAAAAGAATTAGGGGATGGCTTCGCAGATAACCCATCTGCAACGGGGCCGATCATTTTTGACAAACGCGAGCGGGGTGCTTCGCTCACCTACAAGAAAAATCCCGATTATAACTGGGGACCGGAGTACGCTGCCAACAAAGGTCCTCTGCAATTCGACAGCATGATGTTCCGGTTTATGAAAGACGACGATACACGCCTGATGGAATTCAAAAAGGGTACGGTCCATGTGTTGTATGATGCGCCACCGAACTCGGTTGCGGAGCTGGAGACACTGCCCGGAGTCAAGATTGAGAAAGTGATGGACATTGGAAACAAATACATCGCATTGAATAATAAGCACCCGTTGTTTTCAGATGTCCGTCTGCGCAAAGCAGTAGCCCTCTCCGTAGATCGCGATCCACTTGTTCAGGTAGCGTTGAACGGCTTCGGCAAGCCGGTCTATGGTCCTTTGGCACCCACGATTTATGGCTACAGTGAAGCGATTGAAAGCAAGGCGAAGCAGTTATATACGAGAGATTTAGGCAAAGCCAGGCAGTTGCTAGCGGAAGCAGGCTGGACGGACAGTAATGGGGATGGCATCGTAGATAAGGACGGGAAACCGTTGTCTGTAGAAATGCTCGTCTCTCAAGAGCCAGCATTTCAGCGAGCGGTGCAGATTTTGCAGAGCCAGCTGAAAGAAGCGGGTATTGATATGAAAATCAGCGTGCAAGAAATGACAACCATCAAAGAGCGTATTTCGAAAAAGTCGTATGACATGGCTTTGATGTACTACGGCTGGTTTGATGCGGATATCTTGTACCTCATTTTTGAAAAGAGCAATTCAACAAGCCGTACTCATTACAACAACCCTGAGTTGGATGTTTTACTGAATAAAGGACGTTTGGAAATGAATGAGCAGTCGCGTCTCAAGATTTACGAAGAGGCACAGGAGATTTTGGTAAATGATTTGCCGTGGGTCCCTTTATGGGTAAGTGAGACGGTGATAGCCACACGCGGCGTCAAAGGCTTTACGGTCAATCCGTACACGCAAGGCATTACGTTGCATGATGTCACGCTCGAAAAATAGACAACGGAGGTGAAGGCATGCGCCGATATGTAATAAAAAGATTACTTTCCCTGGTGGGTACACTGCTTGGCGTATCCGTCCTGATCTTCTTGATGGTGCATCTCATTCCGGGCGATCCCGCAACACAAATACTCGGACAGTTTGCGACACCAGAGGCTATCAGTCAAATGAGAGCGAAGCTTGGTCTTGACCAACCACTGTGGCAGCAGTACTTGCGGTTTGTCGGAAACCTGTTCGCTGGCGATTTGGGAACATCGTTATTCACTGGTGAAAAGGTATGGGATCAGATTATGAACCGTTTCCCGATCACTATGCAGCTTGCCATTCTTAGTGTAATCATTGCCGCAATATTCGGTATCTTGCTGGGCACGATTGCTGCCGTCAAGCAAAACACCATCATCGATCGGCTTGTGGTGCTTGCCTCGTTACTCGGTATTTCGGCACCCGGCTTCTGGATTGCCTTGTTTCTCATCTGGATTTTTGCTTACAAGCTGGCCTTGTTTCCGATTTCCGGCTATGAGGGGATTCACTCCCTGTTGCTGCCAGCGATCACGTTGGGTTTGGCGGAAGCGGGGATGATCGCCCGAATGACCCGCTCCAGCATGCTGGAAGTCATCAGGCAGGATTACATGCGGACAGCCGAGGCTAAAGGGGCGGCGCTTTTCCGAGTCATTTTGAGCCATGGTCTGCCGAATGCCATTATTCCTGTTGTCACGATGTTAGGCTTGCAGTTCGGTGCGCTCATGGCTGGAGCTGTGGTGGTGGAAACCGTGTTTTCTCTGCAAGGGATCGGCAGTCTGGCGATTGAGGCGATCAGTAAACGGGATATGCCGACCATACAGGGCATGGTGTTTTTCATGGCGTTGATTTTTGCCTTAACCAATTTGATCGTGGATCTGATTTACAGCCGGATTGATCCGCGAATCCATTTCGACTAAGGAAGGAGCGGATAGATGGTGAACAGTAATCGTCCGGAGTCGTATTGGGGAGGGATGGGCAAACGCCTGAGGCGCAATAAGACAGCAATGGCGGGTGTGGTTATCTTGATCGTCTTTACACTGGGATCGCTTCTTGCGCCAGTCATTGCCCCTCATCCTGTCGAACAAATGAACTTTAATAGCCGATTAAGCGCTCCGAATTTGACTCATCTTCTCGGAACGGATGATTTCGGCAGAGATATTTTTTCCCGTCTGTTGCACGGGGGGCGAATTTCCTTGCTGATGGGTTTGATAACAGTTGTGCTTTCTACCTTGATCGGAGTTACGCTCGGGATTATCGCTGGCTATTATCGTCGTGTGGATCTGTTTATCATGCAGGGCATGGATATTCTCATGTCACTTCCTGCACTGCTTCTGGCGATTGCTGTCATTGCGGTCTTGGGTCCAGGTTTAACGAATGCCATGATCGCGGTAGTCATTGCCGTTATTCCATCCTATGTGCGGGTCGTTCGCTCTGCGGTCTTATCCATAAGGGAAAAAGAGTATATTGAGGCTGTTCGCGCTCTGGGGATCAGGGACTGGCAGATTTTGCTGAAACACGTTTTACCCAATATTCTCTCCCCGATCATCGTGCTTTCCACCATTCAATTCGGTGTGAGTATTTTAGCAGCTGCGGCCTTGAGTTTTCTCGGACTGGGCGCGCAACCGCCGATGCCTGAGTGGGGAGCCATGGTTTTTGTCGGCAAGGCATTCTTGAGTCAGGCCTGGTGGATGTCCATTTTTCCTGGATTGGCCATCATGCTGGTTGTCCTTGGCTTCAATCTGTTAGGTGACGGATTACGGGATGCATTCGACCCGAAAACGAGGTAATGGATGAAGGGGGGGCACGAGCTGATGAAAGAGGTACTTTTGGAAGTAAAGGATTTGCGCCTGCAGTTTAAGACGGACAAGGGCGAGCTGCCAGCGCTGCAAGGCATTTCCTTTCAACTGAAAAAAGGTGAGACGGTAGCGTTGGTAGGCGAGTCTGGCTGCGGTAAAAGCGTGACGTCCTTGGCGATTATGGGACTCTTGTCCCGGGCGAATGCACAGATGGAGGGAAGCATCCGATTTCGTGATATCTTATTGAACCAGTTGAGTACCGGTGAACTTCGCAACATTCGCGGAAAAGATATCGCGATGATATTTCAGGAGCCGATGACGTCGCTCAATCCGGTGCATACGATTGGCCGACAGCTAGAGGAAGTGTATCAGCTGCATACCGATTTATCGAAAAAAGAACGCCAAGCAAAAGCGATTGAGATGCTCAAAAAAGTGGGCGTGCCGAGGGCAGAAGACATCATGCGGGAATATCCCCATCAGCTATCAGGTGGGATGAAGCAGCGTGTCATGATTGCGATGGCGATGGCTTGCAACCCCGATTTATTGATCGCGGACGAGCCGACCACCGCGCTGGATGTGACCATTCAAGCGCAAATTTTGGAACTGATGAACGATCTGAAGGAAAACGATCATACCTCTCTGCTGCTCATTACGCATGACTTGGGTGTCGTGGCTGAAATGGCTGATCGTGTGCTTGTGATGTACTACGGGGAGATCGTAGAAGAAGCTGATGTTGCCAGTCTGTTTTCGCATCCGAAGCATCCGTATACGATTGGGCTTTTACGCTGCATCCCCGATCTGGATGAGGAGGAGAAGCTTCGCCTTGATCCGATTGAAGGCAGTGTCCCGCTGCTGGGTGAAGTGACACAAGGGTGTGCATTCCGCTTCCGCTGCTCGCAGGCCGAGGAGCGATGTTACCAAGAAAAACCGCCGCTGATGGCAACGGGCACAGGCACACAGGCCGTTCGATGCTGGCTGTACGAGAACAAGGAGATGGCGGTATGAGGGATATCTTGTTATCGGTAAACGATTTAAAGACGTATTTTCCCATTAGCAAAGGATTGTTTCGCAATAGCGACGAAGTGATCAAGGCAGTCGATGGGGTTTCTTTCCAGTTACGAAAAGGAGAAACACTTGGATTGGTAGGAGAGAGCGGCTGTGGCAAGTCAACGACTGGTCGCAGTATCATGCGACTCATTGAGCCGACGAGTGGAACGATTGAATTTGAAGGGCAAAACATTTCAGAGATGTCGGCTGCACGTTTTCGTCCACTCCGCAAACGAATGCAAATCGTGTTTCAGGACCCGTATGCGTCGTTAAATCCACGAATGACTGTACAAGGGGCTTTGGAGGAAGCGTTAGGCGTCAAAAATCCGCAGATGTCGGCGAAAGAAAGGCGCGATCAAGTAAGGGAACTGCTTCAAATGGTCGGGCTGAATGCTCAATACGCTACTCGCTTTCCTCATGAGTTTAGCGGTGGGCAGCGGCAGCGGATCGGGATCGCTCGCGCACTGGCAGTGGAACCTTCATTAATCGTAGCCGATGAGCCGGTCTCAGCACTTGACGTCTCCATTCAGGCGCAGATCGTGAATCTTTTGCAGGATTTGCAGCAACGTCTAGGTTTGAGCTATTTGTTTATTTCACACGATCTAGGTGTCGTTCGCCACATCAGTGACAGAATTGCGGTGATGTATCTCGGACGAATCGTCGAAATCGCCAGCAAAAAGGATTTGTTTACGCGCCCGTTACATCCGTACACAGAAGCGCTCATGTCAGCAGTTCCCAAAGCCAATCCGTTTCGGAAGAAGGAGCGAATCGTTCTTTCTGGGGATGTTCCCTCACCGGCGAATGTTCCCGTAGGGTGTGCGTTCCATACCAGGTGCTCATATGCTACGGAAATTTGCCGCACAGTGCGTCCTGTCGCTACATTAGCTTCGCCGCAACATTATGTCGCATGTCATTTATATGGAACAGAAGGGATGAAGTACATTGAAAATCGAACGAATTGAATTGCAGCAACTACACATGCCACTTCGTTTCCGTTTTGAAACGAGCTTTGGATATACGACCATCAAGGAGCTCATTTTGGTTAGCGTGTATGGAGAGGGAGAGGTAGGGCACGCGGAAAGTGTGGCGATGTCGGCCCCTTATTATAGTGAAGAAACGACAGAGACAGCATGGCACATGATGGAAAAGTTTATGATACCGAAGCTGTTCACGAATGAGATCGAGACCCCTGAGGATGTGGATCGGCTGTTTGCCCCGATTCGCCGCAATAACATGGCGAAGGCGGCTTTAGAAGGCGCAATCTGGGATCTCTACAGTAAACAAAAAGGAATCTCTCTCGCCAAAGCATTAGGAGGCGAGAAATCTGTCATCGACGTTGGGATCAGCATCGGTATCGAACCGACTGTCGAGCAAGTTTTGGCAAAAGTAGAGCGCCATCTCGGTGAGGGCTACAAGAAGATCAAGGTAAAGATCAAGCCGGGCTTTGACGTAGAGGTGGTTCGAGCAATCCGCGAACGCTTTGGCGAGGGTGTCCCGTTGATGGCAGATGCGAACTCCGCTTACACAATGGAGCATCTGGATGTGATGAAGGAGCTGGATCAATATGGGCTGATGATGATCGAACAGCCACTCGCTCATGACGATATTATTGATCATGCCAAGCTGCAAAGGGAGCTGTCCACACCAATCTGCCTCGATGAAAGTATTCACAATGTGGATGATGCCAGAAAAGCGATAGAGCTAGGCAGTTGCGGCATTATTAATATCAAGGTGGGGAGGGTCGGTGGACTGACAGAGTCCAAGCGCATTCACGACTTGTGCCAGGCACACGGTATTCCGGTTTGGTGCGGAGGCATGATTGAGTCGGGGGTTGGCCGCGCGCACAACATTGCGATTACTTCATTGCCGAATTTTACGATCCCAGGTGATACAGCCGCCTCCAGCCGTTACTGGGAGGAAGACATCGTCGAGAATGGTGTAGAGCTGATGGCTCCCGGTCAATTGGCAGTTCCAGATAGCCCGGGTATCGGTTATACCCTGAACCAAAAGGCGATCGGCAACTATGTGATTCGCACGGCAAACTTCCGGCCTTAAACCAAAGCTTAATGAAAAAGGGGAGAAGGAACATGGCGGATTGGGTACAGTCGTTTGAGGAATACGCGCAAAAGCTGCTTGCAGAGGCAAAAGTAACAGGAACAGCAGTCGGATTGGCAGAGCAAGGAGAGCTGAGGTATTTCCATGGCTTCGGTCTGGCAGACAACACAGAAGACGCAAGAGCATTAACCGCTGATACGGTGTTTGGCATCGGTTCTGTGACCAAGTCCTTTACATGTGTAGCCATCATGCAGCTTCAGGACGCAGGAAAGTTATCCGTTCATGATCCGGTCATCAAGTATCTCCCTGAGCTCCGTACACCCAATGAAGCTTATACCCGGGAGATCACGATTCATCATTTGATGACACATACCGCAGGTTTTCCTCCTTTGGATACATTAGCGGGTGCAATGAAAAGAAGCATTGTAGAGGGAGGGGATGACCTGTCCTCTAGCTCCGGTCTTGCTTTTGATCTCGATAAAGTGGAAGAGATCAATACAAAGGAAGAATTCATGACCTATATCGGCAAGCTGAATTACGAGTTTCTAGGTGCGCCTGGAACGGAATTTAGCTACTCCAACGACAGTTACGCCATGCTCGGACTGATTATTGAACGAGTAAGCGGAATATCTTACGAGCAGTTTGTGCATGACCATATTTTGGAGCCTGCCGGGATGAAGAACAGTGCTTTTCTCGTCGAAGATTTGCCAGAGGAAGCAGAGGTGGCTACGCTATTCACCCGAAAAAGCCCAAAGGATGGCGGTGAGGTATACCGTTCCCCTTCCTGGTGGGATTCACCATCGATGCGGGCCGCTGGCTTTCTGAAATCGACCATTCACGATCTATTGCGCTATACGGAAATTTTTAGAACGGGTGGAATGGTGGGCGAGAATCGCTTGCTCTCACCTGAGAGTGTGCAGGCCATGACGGCGCCTCATTTCTCGATTTCGCCGTTTCAAGCATACGGCTATGGATTGTTTGTAGCCAATTGCCATGATGGAACACTCATTGAGCATGGTGGAGCGATCAAGGGAGTTGCGGCACAAATTTTTGTTTTACCGGAGCGGGGCCTGACAGGAGCCGTACTGATGAACACAGATGGCGGGCCAATGGCCGATTTGATGCATGGCATTTTAAACGCAACTAATGGACACTCTCCGAATACAGTGCCGTTCCAATATCCGGATTATGAAATTTCTGTAGATGCACTCGCTGCATTTACAGGGGAGTACCGCTCGTCTGAAGGGGCGACTGTATCGGTAGAAATCGAAGAGAACGAGCTGGTAGCCAAGAGTAATGGAACGAATATTCCACTGCGTTCAGTGGGAGAAGACAGCTTCGTCATGAAGCGGGGAGAAACGGATGCGTTTATCCGCTTCGTCCGCGATGAGGCAGGAGTAGTTACGCGGATGGGCTTTGGCGCTCGTCAGTTAATAAAGGTCTTTGCCGAAAAAGAACAAACTGTATAAAAAAGCAAAACGCGTACCTGCAAGAGCTCATGCTTGCATGGTGCGCGTTCTTTCTATTTATAAGAGAGGCGTTACGAAGAAAGGGTGGCCGGAAGCTGTTGCTCCTCTACGGTAGGTCGTTTCCAGTTCGGATGCTGCTCCATTTGGCGAAACGAGCGGAAAAAGAACAGGCCAAGGCTGATACTTGCAAATATGATACCGCCAAAGAACAATAGAAGCCCCGGTGTTGCGATGTTTTTGGCGAGAAGAAAGGAGCACAGTGCATAGCTGACAGGCCCGAAGCCGACGGACATCAGGGAAAGCAATGACATGACACGACCGAGCATGTTGGCAGGGACGATACTTTGAATGTAGGTGATGAACGGAATATTCGTCATACTGAGTGCCATTCCGATGAGAAAATGAGAGACAAGTCCATAGGAAAGCTTCTCAATGAAAAAATACGAGCTGATGCTGACTCCCATGCATCCGAGAATGATAGGGAGTAACATGAATTTTTCACGGAATCCTTTAAACAATGCAGTCAAAATACCGCCGACAATCATGCCCACTCCAAGTGAGGTACTAAGTGAGCTAAAAGCACTCCCGTCCCATCCGAGGTTATTCACATGAATGGGAATGATCATGTTAACTGGGCCAGAGAACATCATATTGGTGAAAAGTGATGTTGTTAAAATAAGAGCGAGGATCGGGATTGAATACGTATAACGAATTCCTCCCACGATATCTTTGAAATAGGAGCTTGCTCTTGGTTCTGTTGTAGACTCTGAAATCGTGTCTTTGATGTATGAGTGTGAATGGAGAGAGAGAATAAAGAGTGTTCCTACGAAGAAGGTGCATGCCAAGATCATAAACATGATCGGATAACGAACGGTTCCAATTAATAAGGCAGTAACTACGGGTCCGGCAACCAAGCTAATCTGATGGCATAGTTCCATTAAGCTGTTAGCTGGCGCAAGTTGTTCTCGAGAGACTAGAGAGGGCAGAATCGAGCTGCGTGCTGGCCAAAAAAATGCATCGACTGTTCCGAATAAAGCTGCCAAGACGTACAGGCTCACCGGGAACCAGGCGCCATTTCCTTGAAGCATAAGCAAACTGAAGCAGGCTAAAATAATTCCCCTAACCAAAAGGGAGGAAAACATAATCCATTTTCGATTCAAACGATCAGCAGCCACCCCGCCTGCCAGCATAAAGAGAAGACGGGGGATGGACAGACAAATCAAAGTCGTGCCGAGGATTGCCCCTGAGCCCAGGGCATTCACAATATACCAGTTGAGCAGGATGAAGAAAGCTCCGTCAGCCATTGCCGAAAAGAAAGTGCCCCACCATAATCGGACAAACGATCCATTTTTCCAAAGGGAATTATTTGTTGCCAGCGTGCTCATCTCCATTCTCCTCCTTCTTTTTCTTCACCACAATCTTGCCAGTGATATGCTTGAATTCAGATGGTTGGTGCTCATAGTTATCAGGTAAGGAATCGTCTTCTGCGACGTAGTAGCGTTCATTCGTCATGAACCCGACCGTGACCATGTAAAAGTTTTCAACCGTATCCTCCTCTTCTCCAGCAGCAATCCTCTCCAAGTAACGATCTTCCATTTCCGATAGCTCCTCAAGTAAAGCCTTATATTTATTGAGCCAAGCAAATATTTCTTTCCTAGGTGCTTTTACTTCGGAGTTAACTGCAATTGCAGGAGGACGATCCTCTTGATCCGAAAAGAGCATAAATGATTCGTCTGGTGCGTTATACAGGCGATTCATACTGGAGCGCAGGTGATTAAGCATCGTTTCCTGCAACAGGATACTGTCTTCGCGCAGGGAGGGCAGCAAATCATCACTTACTTTGAAGTCGTAAGCAACAGCCCGATAAAACTTTTGCACGATCCCGTTCTTTTCTTCCGTACGCACGACTTCAACGAAGCCGTGGCTTTCTAATTCCTTTAGGTGATAATGCACTTTAGAGGGAGAAAGGGAGAGAAGGGTAGCGAGCTGCTTGCCTGTGTATTCCTCCTTGACCAGCATCGTGATGATCTGTAGGCGCAAGGAATCGCTGACAGCTTTTAATTGATCCAAAGTTTCCACAACTACGTATCGTTTCAAGTCGATCAACCTCTTTCGCTGAACGTGGATATTTTTTTAGACGTTCAGTTTTATTTGAACGTATTGTAACAACAAAACGATCCGTTTCGCAAGAATGAATTGCGCCTATTTTTCGACAAATGCTACAATATTAAAAACGGTGAGAGGATGCATTCCTGTGGCGATCTTACAACATCCCGTCTTTCGCCGTTTGTATACGGCCCACATTGTACACATCATCGGAAATGAATTTACATTTATTGCGGTCGTTGGACTATTACATGATTTAAGTGGATCGGGTCTTTCCTTTGCGGCAGGTACTGTGTTTCGCATGATCCCCTATGTATTTGCCAGCTTTTTCGCAGGGACACTTGTGGAGAATTGGGATAAACGGAGGGTCATGATTGTCGTCAATCTGCTTCGGGGCATACTCGTCAGTTTGTTTTTCTTCATCACTTCTGCGACCTACTTATGGGTGGCTTTTTTGTTATTGATCCTGGTTAATATTTGCAGTGCTTTTTTCCAACCAGCCATGCAAGTAGCGATCGTACAATCCGTGGAGGAAAAGGACAGACTGGCTGCCAATTCCCTTTTACAGGGGACGACTTCGTTTCTCATTATTGTTTGTCAGGGTATGGCAGCAGTTCTGGTTTACTTGTTCTCCTATCGTTACAACTTTTTGCTCGATGCCGCCTGTTATTTGTTGTCGCTGTTCGTCTTGCTGCCGCTCCCGCATATCGCCAATTCTGTTGATTCGAAAGCGGTTGTACCTTTTATGGAAAGGCTAAATGAGGGCTTCCGCTATATCGGCAAACATCGGGAAATTGCCAGTGTCATCGGCTATCAGATGGCGGAACGGGTGTGTGGCGCCTATTACATTATGCTGATGTACTATGTTCTTACGGAGCGGGGAGAGGGCTTGTATGTATTCGGACTCTTGGATATTCCGTTGGGACTCGGAGGTGTGATCGCTGGGATTGCTGTGAACAAGCTGTCTGATAGTCTGAGTGAAAAAGCAACATGGCGTGTCCAAGGATGGGCACTCGTAGCGATGGGATGCTCAATTATCGCCGTGTTTCATGCAAAACCACTACTTGGACTGGCGATCGCCATCCTGTTTGCATCAACGGCTCAGTTTAGCTCATCGATATTGTCTGTGACAAAGCTACAACGACTCTCTGATCCTGCTTATTTGGCTCGCGTTTTTTCCATTCGGGAAATGGCGACCATGGGGAGCTTTTCTGCGAGCTGCTTGATTCTCGGATTCAGTGCGGAGCAGGTCGGCAGTGCTGCTGTCTCCGTGTGGCTTGGCTTCTTTGGGGTAGCAGCAGGACTTCTGTGGCTTTGGAGCCGTCGTAAGTTGCAAAAAGATCGCAGACGTTCAGTGATGACATAGGAGAGGTTCCTCTGCTGATTTGGAGCAGAGGTTCTTTTATATACAAAATAAGACTTTTTAATTTAATAAATATAATTGTTGAAAAAGTATTAATCTGAATATACAATGAATGGAAAATAGAGAAAAAGGAAGATGCAGCATGAAGGAATTATGGCGGCAGCGTTCATTTCGCTGGTATTGGGTGGGGATGTTCTTATCTAGTCTGGGGGATCAGTTTGGCTGGATGGGATTGACGTGGTTTGTCATGAATAAAACAGGCTCACCTGCTGCAATGGGTGGGGTCGTTCTTGCGTATATGCTCCCTGCTGTTTTTGCTGGTTTAGTAGCGGGAGTTTTGCTGGATCGATTTGATCGACGCAAGCTCATCATGATGGACAATGTGGCGCGAGGGCTTATTTTTATAGCGTTGGTCGCATTATTGCAGGTCGATCAGGTTCCACTATTTGTGATATACATACTAATTGTGATTGCAGGAATCCTTTCTCCGTTGAGCACTGCTGGGGCACAGACTTTATTGCCGAGAATCGTCTCGGACAAAAATCAATTGGTCAAAGCGAATGGCGTGATGGAAACGCAATGGCAAATTGTTTATATGTTTGGACCGGCACTCGCGGGTGTTTTAATCGGGGTGATTGGGGAAGCTTATGTTCTGTTGATTGATGCGGCCAGCTTTTTCGTATGTGCATTCTGCTTCTCCAGGCTGCCGCGTGAGCTTACGAAAAGTGCGAATCCGGCAGCGATTGTAAAAGGTCAAATGGGAGTGTTCTTGCGTTCTCTCTTGAGTGACATGCGGACAGGGTATCGCTACATATTTGGACGCAAGCAATTGATCATTCTTGTTTTCTTTACGTTTTTGTTTAACATGTCGTATGGCCCCATTGAAATTGCACTACCCCTGTATGCGAATCAGGATTTGGCAGGAGGGTCTGTTGCGTTAGGGATGCTGTGGTCTTCTTTGGCAGTTGGGGCTTTATTAGGCTCACTCTTTTTCTCGACGGTTACGTGGAAACTACCGTTGGGGTCGACGCTGGCAGGAATTATTGTGGCGTGGGGATTGACCACATTGCCAATCGCTTTATTCTCGAGGCTGGAGATCGCAATGGCTTCGATGGTTGTGGCGGGCTTTTGCTTTGCTCCCTATAACATCATGTACAGAAGCTATCTGCAAAAGCAGGTGCCCGATGCTCTCTTGGGGAGGGTATTAACCAGCGTTCGCACAATTACGGGGACAGGGATGCCGGCGGGAGCGGCTGTCTCCGGCTTCCTCATCCCTTTTCTGGGCGTTCAAGGGATCATTGGAGCCGGAGCAGCCGTATGTATCATTTTCGGTCTCCTTGCATTCGGGGCATTGAAAAACTTGGAGGATTCCTCTTCACTTCCTGTTGAGGAGCGGTGAGACGAGGTGTTTTAGCCACTGAGGCATTAAGAAGTAGATGCGGGAGAGCGCATGAAGACGAAATGGCATGGCAACCTCCGGACGCTTTGCTTCCGCCGCTCGATAAATAGCCTTTGCCGTTTGTTCCGGTGTCAGCAAATACCGATTCACTTTGCTACGATAGCTGCCCGTTTTGTCTGCCTTATCTAAAAAGGGTGTGTCGATCGGCCCTGGCATCGCACACGTTACAGCGATACCACTGCCTTGCAGCTCGTGGCGCAATCCTTCACTAAAGCGGATGACGGCTGCTTTGCTTGCTGCATATACTGCAGCTTTGGCTGTTGCGACTTGTCCAGCGAGGGAGGCAACCGTAATAATATGACCTTGCTTTTGTTGGAGCATCATCGGCAAAAAGGCACGGGTCGTGTAAAGAACACCGGAAATATTTGTTCGCAGTGTTTCTTCCAGCTCCTCTACGCGCATTTCGATCAGTGGTTCAAAGACGGCCATCCCGGCATTGTTGTAAAGAAAATCGCAACGTTCGAAGCGGATGTGCACCCATGCAGCGAACTGCCGAATGTCTTCGTTGCTGCTGACGTCTAACGGGTAATGATGGAGACGATCAGGATAAACTTTTTGTAACGAAACGAGTTCCTGGGTAATCGTTTTCCGGCTTGTGGCAATGACACAGTCTCCTTTTTCCAAATGAAGTCGTGTCAAAGCTAGACCAAGGCCACCAGAAGCTCCGGTGATGACGACAATACGGGCAGTCGACATGTCATTCTCTTCTTTCCTTGTAGAGTTTGTTTCCATTGTAAATGGCAAAGTATAAGCCCCTAAGTTGATGTGAAGGCTAGCCTCTAGGGGGTGAATGCACATGCCAGCAGTAAAATGTTCTGTTGCAAACTGTGAGTACTGGGCGAAGGGCAATCTTTGCAGCGCCGAAGAAATCATGGTGGAGATTGACGCACACGCAACTGTTAACTTGAAAGAAGAGTTTGCAGGTGAGTATGGTCAAAATACGCAGCATAAGGATCAGGCTTCCACTTCGTCTGAGACCTGTTGTCTGACGTTTAAGCCGAGGACATCCGAAAAGAAATAACGCGGCTTCGGCGCAAAAAGGACGTATCCCTTAATGGTGATACGTCTTTTTGCTATTCAACCTATACGCTTGTCTTAGCCGGAAAAAGCTCGTTGACTTTTTGGGCAACTTCTTCCCAAGAAGTGACTCGATGGACGAGCGGAGGTAGGGAAGCTTGGTTATACGGAGTGTCAAACAAGAACACCGGAATTTGCAGTGCTTCTGACAATTGCAAAGCGTTCTCCAGACGATCCTCCAAAAAGAGATCCACACCCCACTTGCGTGCAGCTGACAGCTTGTCGTGGCTCCCAATCAAATCCACTTCATGATGAGGGATATTGTAGCGAGCAAACCATTGTAAGGTCACATCGCGGTGACGATCCTCACGAGCACTTATATATACCAGCTTGTGGGAGGAAAACCAATCGCGCAAAACCTGATCGGCAATTCCATGAACAGGCGCACCATCATAAAGGCGCTCCCCATTTTGATCCAGCCACATTTCAAACTCTGCGTCCGTGATTTGATACACGTTGGCTAAATTGTACTCCACACAATCTTCATATCGTAAATCTCTTCCAAAGCTCTCATTCATCAACGGAACAATACTGCTAGGTGATGTGACTGTACCGTCAATATCAATGCCAATGGTTAGGATTTTGTCTGGTTTCATTCTCTCGCCTCCCGTTTAAATTGTACAACGTAGGCAGACAATAAGGCTACTTCCTTCACTTAATTAATCCTTTACCAAAAAAGGGGCTGAGCATGCTATGTTGGATCGACATGAACGTAATGATGCGAAGCGGAAGGAAGACACCGGTTTTTCCGAGACGGTTGATCAGCACGACAGGGAGTTTGCAGCGAATACTTGGACACAGGCCGTCTTTGACGAAGAGGAAAATCGGTCTAGGCGCAGGGTTCACTACGACCCCCACTCTTTGACAGAGCGCTATACAGGCGAGCTGGATGAGGAGAGAAAGGACTTTTCGGAGCGCTTGGATGGCGTTGTTTTGACAAAAGAAGACCGTTCACCGGTTGCCAAAGTCAGAGATGACGACATCGAGGCGGCGGCAGAAATCGCCGAGCCGTTTCCGACCAGTCGTGCTGCCAGTGAGATCGACACAGACGAGGATAACCGGGAAAAAGGGGCCAGCGGTATCGGGATGACTGGCTTGGGCTTATCGATCCTGTCCCTGTTTCTCATGCCGTACTTGGTGGCTCCAATTGGTATGGTGCTTGGCTATCTGGCGTATCGACGCAACTCGAAGACGCTGGGAGTTTGGGCGATGATCATAGGTGCTGTTGCCATTTTGGGCGCATTAGTCATCTACCCGTATTATACGGCTCGCTAAAAGCATCAAACCGCAAACCCTCTCCAGTTCGTTCAAAGCCGGAGAGGGTTTTTATGCTGCGCTACTGCTATTTGTACAAAGAGGAAACAAAAGGCGTAATGGCTGCGATCACGGCGTCACAAAACACATCGGAACGACGTACGCGATTATCCGTTAAAAGGGAATAGGCGCCGCCACGATGATTACTGCCAACGGTTTTCCCCCATTCATCAATGATGGTACTGAGCTCAATTTGCTCCTGCTGGATTCGGTGAACGGCTTGATTCGGGATAGGAAAAGCCAACCCCTTACCAATAAATAGCTCACTTCCATTCCAGGCTGCGCAGATGGAAATCAAATACCACTGCTTTGTAAAACGCTCATCGTACATAAGTCCGCCTTCCAAGCCTAGCCCAATGTCTGCTTCAGGGGTTTGACTACGTGCAGCTTTTGCTCGATTGATCGCTCCTGTAATCGTCTCTTCTTCACTCATCGGCTGAGCCGATACGCCCGAGGGGACGGATATGCAGAAAGGCTCCGTTCCGGTTGCTTTTTGCACAGCGAGACGCTTAGCTTCATTTTTCGTTCCGAGTGCATAGCGGAAAATATGGTAATCCAACGGCTTGTTCCACCTCTTTCCATCATCGATGCTAGTGGTAGTATACCACCTTTTGATTCGACCGCGATTCTCTAGGTTGTGTTAAGATAATAGGCATAGATAAGAGTCAGACCCAGCATACGAAAGAGAAAGAGGAGTGGACGATGAAATTTACAAAGCTGCATGGCTTGGGGAATGATTACGTTTACGTCAACTGTTTTGAGGAAGACTTGTCGCGTGTAGATTTACCCGAATTGGCTAGAAGGGTGAGTGATCGGAATTTTGGGATTGGGGGCGATGGACTGATCCTCATTATGCCATCGGAGCGAGCTGATTTTCGCATGCGGGTCTTTAACAATGATGGCAGCGAAGCAAAAAACTGCGGAAACGGCTTGCGCTGTGTAAGCAAGTACGTATACGATCACGGTTTGACGGAACAAACAACGTTTACCGTGGAGACGTTGGGAGGGACCGTCACTCCTGTCGTATCGCTAGGAGCAGATGGTAAGGTCGATCAAGTAACGATCAATATGGGGGAGCCTCATTTTGAGCGAGCAGCAATTCCGATGACTGGCATTCCTGAGGAGCAAGTGCGAGAAGAGGTAATCGAGGTCGGTGGAACGGCGTTTACGATGACGGCTGTTTCGATGGGCAATCCCCATGCCATCCTTTTCGTGGATGAAGTGAAGGAAGAAGATGTTCGTCACTACGGACCATTGATCGAGTATCACGAATGGTTTCCAGAGCGAACCAACGTCGAATTTATCCAAATATTGAATCACGAGGAAATTCTTTTCCGTGTATGGGAGAGGGGATCAGGTGTAACGCTTGCCTGTGGGACGGGAGCTTGCGCTGCTGCAGTAGCTGCCCACTTGAGCGGGAAGACAGGTAGAAAGGTCACTGTCCACCTGGCAGGAGGCGATCTCTTTATTGAATGGAAGGAAGCGGATAACCGCGTCTATATGACGGGCCCGGCAACTGAAGTTTTTTCTGGTGCGTATTTGGGGGAGATCCCTTTAAAATAACAGCAAATCCAAAACCGTTCCGTCGCAACCGACAGGAGCGGTTTTTTTACAAAAAATAGCGTGGTCACGGCCAATCCTACATGCCGTCACCACGCTATCGAATTCGAATAAGTGTCACGCGTTGTACACCTCATTTAGGTATGCGACTTCCGTGCGGTCGTATTGAGGGGTATTCTTGTTCATCTTCGTAAGTTCTGCTTGCAGTCTTTTCAATTCCGCTTCCATCTTCTTGATTTCTTCTTGCATAGCTTGTGCTGTCATGGTGGTTCTCTCCTTGTTGTTTTTTATCTAAATTTATTGACTATTCTAACGAAAGGCCAAAACAATGTAAATAGCCTATATCTGGATGTAAGCGCTTTATCGGTGAATAGTCTGTGAACGGTTGTTCAGATTGTCTGATTTGGTCTTTTGAGAGCAAGGCACTCTGGGAAAAATAAGGTCGAGAAGTGTAATACTTTGTATGTTCTTTACGAAAAGTCATGTTATGATGAAGCGTAGTATTCGGGCCTTTTGCCCTTAGGAAGGTGTGTACTGGTGATTTACTTGGACAACAGTGCGACTACCCGGCCTCATCCTCAAGTGATTGAAACCGTTAGACGCGCGATGGAAAGCTACTATGGAAACCCGTCTTCTTTGCATCAAAAAGGAGTAGAGGCGGAAAATGTACTGAAGCAGGCGCGAAAGGTTGCCGCTCAGTACTTGAGCTGTAAAGAAAGTGAAGTTATTTTTACTTCAGGTGGTACGGAGAGCAATAATACGGCGATCAAGGGTGTAGCCTTTCAATATCAAAGCAGAGGGAAACATATTATTACGACGCAGGTTGAGCATCCGGCTGTTTATGATGTTTGCAAACAGTTGGAAGGCCTGGGGTTTGCTGTGACGTATCTGCCGGTAGATCGTGAAGGACGCGTGTCAGTAGAAGCTGTTCAAAAGGCAATGCGTCCAGATACGATTCTCGTTTCGGTCATGCATGTGAACAACGAGTTGGGAACCATTCAACCGATCTTGGAAATCGGACAATGGTTGAAGCAATTCCCGAAAGTCCTGTTTCACGTCGATGCTGTCCAAGGAATTGGGAAAGTTCCTCTGCGCATCAAGGATTCAGGGATTGATTTGTTGAGCGTCTCTGCTCACAAGTTTTACGGCCCCAGAGGAGTCGGCATTTTGTATAAACGCGAAGGCTTGATCATCCACCCGTTGATGATGGGTGGCGGTCAAGAAGGTGGTGTTCGCTCAGGAACGGAAAACCTCCCGGCCATCGCCGGTATGGCAAAAGCAATCCGGATTCTAGAAGAACTGGGCAGCGTCGAGATGATCAGGCTGCAAAAATTGAATCAACAGCTCCGTGAAGGGATTGCAACCATTGAAGGTTGCATCGTGAATACCCCAGTAGCGAATACGGCTCCTCATATTATGAACTTGTCAGTTCCAGGAGTAAAAGCGGAAGTTCTGTTGCATGCTTTGGAGGAAAAAGGTTTTCTGATATCCACCAAGTCCGCATGCTCATCCAAAGTCAATGAGCCGAGCAGAGTACTGACTGCGATTGGCATCGAGCGGGATTGCGCATTGTCGTCTTTGCGGGTCAGTCTGGGCCGGGAAAATACAACGGACGATATTCAGCAGTTTTTAAAGGCGTTAGAGGAATGCGTCAGTCTGCTTCGTACTTATATCAAACAACAACCTGCCCCCGCGCACAGAAAATAGTGTGGACAACTAAAAGGAGATAAACATGAACTACGATGTTATTTTAATTCGTTATGGTGAGTTGGCGCTTAAAGGGAAAAACCGGGATCAATTCGAAGAAGCCCTTGTAAAGAGTGTGAGAAACGTACTGCGCTCATTTTTTAAAGTAAAAGTTCGACGCAATTACGGCCGGATGTATGTGGAGCTGCACGGCGAGGACGCTTATGCGGTTATGGAGCGTTTGAAGCGCGTTTTTGGTATTTCTTCCTTTAGTCCGACGATCCAGGTAGATCCTGATATTGAAACAATCAAGGAAAAAGCACTGGAGATGGTCCGTCAATTAAATCCACAGCCGCGTACATTCCGCGTGGTTTCCCGCCGGGCTGATAAACGCTATCCGATTCCTTCTATGGAAGTCAATCGAATGGTAGCAACGCATATCCTGCGCGCACTGCCAGCTATCAGTGTAGACTTGCATGAGCCGGACACCATCGTGAATGTAGAAATTCGCACAGAGGGTACTTACCTTAGCTGTGAAACCATCCAGGGACCTGGTGGCTTGCCAGTTGGGGTGAGCGGAAAAGTACTGCTGCTTCTATCTGGGGGTATCGACAGTCCCGTAGCAGGTTGGATGATGCTGAAGCGTGGTGTGACGCTTGAAGCAATCCACTTCCACAGCTATCCGTTTACGAGCGAGCGCGCTTTGCAAAAAGTACGTGATTTGGCTCATAAGCTGACGAAATGGGGAGGAACTGTTCGTCTCCACGTTGTACCGTTTACCGAAATTCAGACCGCCATTCGTGAAAAATGTCCAGAAGACTATTTGATCACCATCATGCGTCGCTTCATGATGCGCATTTCGGAGCGTGTTGCGGAAAATACCAATGCCAAGGCACTCGCAACAGGAGAAAGCCTCGGTCAAGTCGCATCGCAAACTTTGGAAAGCATGGACACGATCAACAAGGTGATTTCAATTCCAATCCTGCGACCGCTCGTCGCCATGGACAAGGTAGACATCGTGGATATTTCTCGCCAAATCGATACGTACGAGCTTTCGATTTTGCCGTATGAAGACTGCTGCACAGTGTTTACACCGAAAAATCCTGTAACGCGACCGAAGCCTCGCCTCGCTGCAAAATTTGAGGAAGCGCTGGATGTAGAAGCGTTAGTGGAGGATGCTGTAGCGCGAACTGAAATCGAAGAGATTACAACGAAGCCAAAAGAAACGACAACCGACTTGTTCTAACTACAAGTATAGAGAAACTCGCGACACGGGGGAGAAGGAACCATGATAATCCGTTATGAGCGCAATGGTAAGGTGAAGCATGGCTGGATGGTGGAAGAGGATCGCAAAGTACGCGTGATTGAAGGGGACATATACAAAATCCATACGGCAAAACCGATCATGACGGGCCTTGAGCTGCTTTTGGATGAGGTCACGTTAAAGGCGCCAAGTGATCCAAGCAAGGTCGTATGCATCGGATTGAATTACCGGGACCATGCGGCTGAGATGGGGATTGACCTGCCAAAAGAACCGCTGATGTTTTTGAAGCCGTCAACAACAGTCATTGGACCTGGCGAGCCTATCGTCTATCCAAAGCTGACGCAGAACCTTCATTATGAAGGCGAACTCGCCGTGGTGATTAAGAAAGAGGCCAAGAAGATCAAGGCTGCGGATGCAGACGATTATATTTTGGGATTCACTTGTGCGATTGATGTGACCGCTCGCGATCTGCAGATGAGCGATGGGCAATGGACTCGGGCAAAAGGCTTTGATACGTTTTGTCCGCTTGGACCTGCTATTGCAGCCAAACTTGATTATCATAATTTGCGTATCGTGACACGAGTAAACGGGGAAGTTCGTCAGGATGCTCGCACAGACCAATTGATTTTTTCGATTCCGCAGTTGATCGAGGCTGTGTCAGCGGTCATGACGCTTCGTCCCGGCGATGTTATTTTAACCGGGACGCCATCTGGTGTAGGTGAGCTTGTTCCGGGTGATGAAGTTTCGGTAACCATTGAAGGGATCGGAACCTTAACGACTCATGTAGTGGCTGAGGAGTAGTCATACATTCTTTGATAAGATGGACCAAGCCCCCTGCTTGTTTGAAGTGGGGGCTTGGTTTGTTTATTTTATTCTTCTTCGTTCGGATCATCATGAATGGGGTGCGCGGATGGGTCTTGTCTAGGAAGGTCTTGATGCATTAGCCTTGTTTCGTAAGTGAATCGAGTGGTGGTGGAATGCTGTCCCGGCTCCCAGCCTGTTGCTTTCCCTAAGCGAGCTTCGTTTGTGGCAGATCCAAATGGCCCCTCAGGGAATTCTTCCTGAAGGATTTCATTGCGTTGTGACTCTACGGTAGATAATTCACTGTAATGATCGTTTTCGTATTCTTCATAGGTTGGTTTTGGATCCATAGTAACACCGCCGTTTATTTGTTGGATACTTCATGGGCATGGAGCTAAAACGCCAAGCGTTTATAGTGTGAAATAAAAAGAGAATCGCTATTCGTTTTTCCTATTGACTCCGTGACTTATTTCATTTATATTTAAATTCTGCTCGAAACAATCAATACACATAAAAAATCATCAATAAAAAAGTGAGAGAAATACTTGACTTATATCTGGTGATTTTGTTATATTAGATCTTGTCGCTGCTGAAGTAAGCGAAATGGTTAAAAAAACCTCTTGCAAAAAACAGCTGCTACATGATAAAATGGGAAAGTCGCCTTCGGGCGAATGAAACAAATTGCTCCTTGAAAACTGAACAGCGAAAGCGTTAATGAGTCTATCATGAAATGATTTGCCAGCTTTGAACCAGTAACAAACTTTATTGGAGAGTTTGATCCTGGCTCAGGACGAACGCTGGCGGCGTGCCTAATACATGCAAGTCGAGCGAGGGTCTTCGGACCCTAGCGGCGGACGGGTGAGTAACACGTAGGCAACCTGCCTCTCAGACTGGGATAACATAGGGAAACTTATGCTAATACCGGATAGGTTTTTGGATCGCATGATCCGAAAAGAAAAGATGGCTTCGGCTATCACTGGGAGATGGACCCGCGGCGCATTAGCTAGTTGGTGGGGTAACGGTACCACCAAGGCGACGATGCGTAGCCGACCTGAGAGGGTGACCTACCACACTGGGACTGAGACACGGCCAGACTCCTACGGGAGGCAGCAGTAGGGAATTTTCCACAATGGACGAAAGTCTGATGGAGCAACGCCGCGTGAACGATGAAGGTCTTCGGATTGTAAAGTTCTGTTGTTAGGGACGAATAAGTACCGTTCGAATAGGGCGGTACCTTGACGGTACCTGACGAGAAAGCCACGGCTAACTACGTGCCAGCAGCCGCGGTAATACGTAGGTGGCAAGCGTTGTCCGGATTTATTGGGCGTAAAGCGCGCGCAGGCGGCTATGTAAGTCTGGTGTTAAAGCCCGGGGCTCAACCCCGGTTCGCATCGGAAACTGTGTAGCTTGAGTGCAGAAGAGGAAAGCGGTATTCCACGTGTAGCGGTGAAATGCGTAGAGATGTGGAGGAACACCAGTGGCGAAGGCGGCTTTCTGGTCTGTAACTGACGCTGAGGCGCGAAAGCGTGGGGAGCAAACAGGATTAGATACCCTGGTAGTCCACGCCGTAAACGATGAGTGCTAGGTGTTGGGGTTTCAATACCCTCAGTGCCGCAGCTAACGCAATAAGCACTCCGCCTGGGGAGTACGCTCGCAAGAGTGAAACTCAAAGGAATTGACGAGTACACAAGCGGTGGAGCATGTGGTTTAATTCGAAGCAACGCGAAGAACCTTACCAGGTCTTGACATCCCGCTGACCGCTCTGGAGACAGAGTTTCCCTTCGGGGCAGTGGTGACAGGTGGTGCATGGTTGTCGTCAGCTCGTGTCGTGAGATGTTGGGTTAAGTCCCGCAACGAGCGCAACCCTTATCTTTAGTTGCCAGCATTCAGTTGGGCACTCTAGAGAGACTGCCGTCGACAAGACGGAGGAAGGCGGGGATGACGTCAAATCATCATGCCCCTTATGACCTGGGCTACACACGTGCTACAATGGTTGGTACAACGGGATGCTACCTCGCGAGAGGACGCCAATCTCTTAAAACCAATCTCAGTTCGGATTGTAGGCTGCAACTCGCCTACATGAAGTCGGAATCGCTAGTAATCGCGGATCAGCATGCCGCGGTGAATACGTTCCCGGGCTTGTACACACCGCCCGTCACACCACGGGAGTTTGCAACACCCGAAGTCGGTGAGGTAACCGCAAGGAGCCAGCCGCCGAAGGTGGGGTAGATGACTGGGGTGAAGTCGTAACAAGGTATCCGTACCGGAAGGTGCGGATGGATCACCTCCTTTCTATGGAGATATGACCGTAACGCAACATTCGCTGTTCAGTTTTGAAGGAGTATTTCCTTCATATAGTCTGGTGATGATGGCGGAGGGGACACCCGTTCCCATGCCGAACACGGTAGTTAAGCCCTCCAGCGCCGATGGTACTTGCTCCGCAGGAGCCGGGAGAGTAGGACGTTGCCAGGCAGTTACTCTTGCGAGTAACTATCCATTTGTTCTTTGAAAACTGGATACTGCATGAAATTGCTAAGATATTAACTGTAAGTACTTTTTAGTGCTAACCAAACGTGGTTAAGTTACTAAGGGCACACGGTGGATGCCTTGGCGCTAGGAGCCGAAGAAGGACGCAGCGAACTGCGATAAGCCTCGGGGAGCGGTAAGCACGCTTTGATCCGGGGATCTCCGAATGGGGAAACCCACCATCTGTAATGGGATGGTATCCGTATCTGAATACATAGGGTACGAGAAGGCAGACCCGGTGAACTGAAACATCTAAGTAGCCGGAGGAAGAGAAAACAATAGTGATTCCGTCAGTAGTGGCGAGCGAACGCGGAAGAGCCTAAACCGTCAGGTTTACCTGGCGGGGTTGTGGGGCGTCTCACACGGAGTTACAAAAGACGCGCGTAGGTGAACAGCTTGGGAAAGCTGACCATAGAGCGTGATAGTCGCGTAACCTAAACGCGCGTCTCTCCGAGACCAACCCCGAGTAGCGCGGGACACGTGAAATCCCGTGTGAATCTGGCAGGACCATCTGCTAAGGCTAAATACTACCTAGCGACCGATAGTGAACCAGTACCGTGAGGGAAAGGTGAAAAGCACCCCGGGAGGGGAGTGAAATAGTACCTGAAACCGTGTGCTTACAAATAGTCGGAGCCCGTTAAAGGGTGACGGCGTGCCTTTTGTAGAATGAACCGGCGAGTTACGGTAGCGTGCGAGGTTAAGTTGAAGAGACGGAGCCGCAGCGAAAGCGAGTCTGAATAGGGCGATAGTACGCTGCCGTAGACCCGAAACCGTGTGATCTAGCCATGTCCAGGGTGAAGGTAGGGTAACACCTACTGGAGGCCCGAACCCACGCACGTTGAAAAGTGCGGGGATGAGGTGTGGCTAGCGGTGAAATTCCAATCGAACTCGGAGATAGCTGGTTCTCCCGAAATAGCTTTAGGGCTAGCCTCGGAATTTAGAGTCTTGGAGGTAGAGCACTGATTGGGCTAGGAGGCCTCATCGGGTTACCGAACTCAGTCAAACTCCGAATGCCAATGACTTATGTCCGGGAGTCAGACGGTGAGTGCTAAGATCCATCGTCAAAAGGGAAACAGCCCAGACCATCAGCTAAGGTCCCCAAGTATACGTTAAGTGGGAAACGATGTGGAGTTGCCCAGACAACCAGGATGTTGGCTTAGAAGCAGCCACCATTTAAAGAGTGCGTAATAGCTCACTGGTCGAGTGACTCTGCGCGGAAAATGTAACGGGGCTAAACGTATCACCGAAGCTATGGCAGTCCTTACGGACTGGGTAGGGGAGCGTTCAAGCAGCAGTGAAGCCGTACTGGAAAGAGCGGTGGAGCGCTTGGAAGTGAGAATGCCGGTGTAAGTAGCGAAAAGACAAGTGAGAATCTTGTCCACCGAAAGCCTAAGGTTTCCTGGGGAAGGCTCGTCCTCCCAGGGTTAGTCGGGACCTAAGCTGAGGCCGAAAGGCGTAGGCGATGGACAACAGGTTGATATTCCTGTACCACCTCTGTTCCGCTTGAGCAATGGCGTGACGCAGGAGGATAGGGTGAGTATACTGGATGGCGTCCCAAGCAAGTGTGGTGTGTAGGCAAATCCGCACACCGTGAAGCATGAGCTGTGATGGCGAGGGAAATTTTAGTACCGAAGTCCCTGATTTCACACTGCCAAGAAAAGCGTCTAGCGAGGAACAAGGTGCCCGTACCGCAAACCGACACAGGTAGGCGAGGAGAGAATCTAAGGTGCGCGGGATAACTCTTGCTAAGGAACTCGGCAAAATGACCCCGTAACTTCGGGAGAAGGGGCGCCTCGGTAGGGTTAATAGCCCGAGGAAAGCCGCAGTGAAAAAGGCCCAAGCGACTGTTTAGCAAAAACACAGGTCTCTGCGAAGCCGCAAGGCGAAGTATAGGGGCTGACGCCTGCCCGGTGCTGGAAGGTTAAGGGGATGAGTTAGCGCAAGCGAAGCTTTGAACCGAAGCCCCAGTAAACGGTAGTAACTATAACGGTCCTAAGGTAGCGAAATTCCTTGTCGGGTAAGTTCCGACCCGCACGAAAGGCGTAACGACTTGGGCGCTGTCTCGGCAAGAGACCCGGTGAAATCATAATACCTGTGAAGATGCAGGTTACCCGCGACAAGACGGAAAGACCCCATGGAGCTTTACTGTAGCCTGGTATTGGAACTTTGTGCATCATGTACAGGATAGGTGGGAAGCTGAGAAGCAGGGGCGCCAGCCTCTGTGGAGCTGTCGGTGGGATACCACCCTTGATGTACGGAGTTTCTAACTCGTCGCCCTTATCGGGCGAGAGGACCATGCCAGGTGGGCAGTTTGACTGGGGCGGTCGCCTCCTAAAAGGTAACGGAGGCGCCCAAAGGTTCCCTCAGAATGGTCGGAAATCATTCGTAGAGTGTAAAGGCAGAAGGGAGCTTGACTGCGAGACCTACAAGTCGAGCAGGGACGAAAGTCGGGCTTAGTGATCCGGTGGTTCCGCATGGAAGAGTATCGCTCAACGGATAAAAGCTACCCTGGGGATAACAGGCTTATCTCCCCAAGAGTCCACATCGACGGGGAGGTTTGGCACCTCGATGTCGGCTCATCGCATCCTGGGGCTGAAGTAGGTCCCAAGGGTTGGGCTGTTCGCCCATTAAAGCGGTACGCGAGCTGGGTTCAGAACGTCGTGAGACAGTTCGGTCCCTATCTGTCGCGGGCGTAGGAAGTTTGAGGAGAGCTGTCCTTAGTACGAGAGGACCGGGATGGACGCACCGCTGGTGCACCAGTTGTCACGCCAGTGGCACAGCTGGGTAGCTATGTGCGGACGGGATAAGCGCTGAAAGCATCTAAGCGTGAAGCCCCCTCCAAGATGAGACTTCCCACAGCGCAAGCTGGTAAGACCCCTCATAGACGATGAGGTTGATAGGTTCGGTGTGGAAGCGCGGTAACGCGTGGAGCTGACGAATACTAATCGGTCGAGGACTTATCCACACATTCTTAGCAATCATGCGTATTCAGTTTTGAAGGAACAAACCTTCTACGTTCCTCGGTAGCTCAGTTGGTAGAGCAATCGGCTGTTAACCGATCGGTCGGCGGTTCGAGTCCGTCCCGAGGAGCCATAATATGCTCCTGTAGCTCAGTCGGTAGAGCGTTTCCATGGTAAGGAAGAGGTCGCAGGTTCGATTCCTGTCGGGAGCACCAGAAGTAATCTTAATCTTGAACCCGTTGGTGAAGCGGTTTAACACAGCAGCCTTTCACGCTGTCATTCAGGGGTTCGAATCCCCTACGGGTCACCTAGAAAAATCCCTACATATTTGTAGGTGATTTGGAGGCTTAGCTCAGCTGGGAGAGCATCTGCCTTACAAGCAGAGGGTCGGCGGTTCGATCCCGTCAGCCTCCACCACTTATATAAATGGACAAGGAAGGTCAGCTAAAAACGTCACGTCTTGTGGCAACACTGACACTCAGTCGTCCTGACTATCGCGGGATGGAGCAGCTCGGTAGCTCGTCGGGCTCATAACCCGAAGGTCGCAGGTTCAAATCCTGCTCCCGCAACCAAATTTTCTACTTGCTCTACATCGAGTAATCTTCTTGAACAAGTAGGATCGGAGTACCCAGTGGGTGCAACCAAATATGGAGCTGTGGTGAAGTTGGAGTTCACGCCGGTCTGTCACACCGGAGGTCGCGGGTTCGAGTCCCGTCAGCTCCGCCATCTTTCTTAATGAGATGGCATAGTTCATGAACATGAAAAAGGTTTAACGGAATAAAAAAACGTTGATTTTCATGAAAGATATGCCATAATTAAAGATATGCCGGTATAGCTCAATTGGTAGAGCACCTGACTTGTAATCAGGGGTTGTGGGTTCAAGTCCTATTGCCGGCACCATGAAATTGGGGAGATAGTGAAGTGGCTAAACACGGCAGACTGTAAATCTGCTCCCTCCGGGTTCGGCGGTTCGAATCCGTCTCTCCCACCATTTTTCATGAGCCATTAGCTCAGTTGGTAGAGCATCTGACTTTTAATCAGAGGGTCGAAGGTTCGAGTCCTTCATGGCTCACCAGTTTTCATAAACCCGAAAAGTGAAAGTCAGCTTGTTAACACCTCTGACTACTTGGATGGGAAAATGCGGTCGTGGCGGAATTGGCAGACGCGCTAGATTCAGGTTCTAGTGGTGGCAACACCGTGGAGGTTCAAGTCCTCTCGACCGCACCAATCAACTTCTTCTTATAATGCGGACGTAGCTCAATTGGTAGAGCGTCGCCTTGCCAAGGCGAAGGTCGAGGGTTCGAGACCCTTCGTCCGCTCCATAACATGTGCCCTTAGCTCAGCTGGATAGAGCGTTTGACTACGAATCAAAAGGTCGGGAGTTCGAATCTCTCAGGGCACGCTTCTTTACTACAAAAGTGAAGATGATAATTTGTCGGGAAGTAGCTCAGCTTGGTAGAGTACTTGGCTTGGGACCAAGGGGTCGCAGGTTCGAATCCTGTCTTCCCGACCATGATTTGCCCACGTTTTACAGGTTTGCCGGGGTGGCGGAATGGGCAGACGCAACAGACTTAAAATCTGTCGGGAGTTTCTCCCGTACCGGTTCAAGTCCGGTCCTCGGCACCAGCATCTATTTTGATGCGGGTGTAGTTCAATGGTAGAACTCCAGCCTTCCAAGCTGGTCGCGTGGGTTCGATTCCCATCACCCGCTCCATACATAAAGCAGAGAGCCAATAGGTTCTCTGTTTTTTTGTGTCTAGGAAAGCAGGCCTATTTTTACTTGAGGCAAAAGTATGAAGGCTTATCCAACAGTTGAATAGATAAGCCTTTGTTCAATACAGGTATAAAAGTTTGTCGAAAGCTGTCTGACGTTTTCTATGGTAGCAACATATGTTTTCGTGTACAGTAAAACTAAGATCGCTTACCGATGAAGTTGGTAACGGATCTCTTGCCTTGCCTCCTGCATTGTCAGGGGGCTTTTTTGCGTGGTTCAAAAAAGAGCGACCTAGAGAGCTTCCATTCGCGGACCAACTTCCTGGGCATTTGCAATCGGCAGAGAAACGATAAAGCGTGTGCGTTTTTCATTGGAATCACAATGGATCGTGCCCTGATGCTTTTCGATAATATTTTTGCAGATGGACAAGCCAATACCCGTCCCATTTTGTTTAGTCGTAAAGAATGGTTGGAAAAGATTCTCGACGATCTCGGGTGGAATCCTTTCGCCGTTGTTTTCCACACTCAAATAGAGCCATCCATCAGAAGAAGTGGAAATGACATGAATATACTTGTCTGTGCGATTTTGCACGGCGTCAATGGCATTGTTTAATAGATTGACGACAACTTGCTTCAAGCCTTCTTCATAACATGCGAGTAAGCAGGGGTGGATTTGTTTTTCAAAACGTATGTTTTCTCCCACGAGGCGAGGGGTAATCAGCATCTCTACTTCTTCAAGCAGTTCTTCTACTTGAACGGTTTTAAAAATTTCATCGAGAATTGGTTTTTTGGAAAAGCTGAGGAATCCGGTCAGTTGCCGATGTAAATTCTCAAACTCATGCATGACGACTTGGATATACGTCTGAAGCTGGGCCTGTTCCCGTGTAGACTCGCCGATCAGCTTTAGGAACCCTTCAATGGCGCACAATGGATTGCGCAGCTCATGAGCCATATTGGCGGCAATTTTTCCGAGCATGGTCAGTTTGTCGTTATGCAAATAGGAGATCGTTTCTTCCTTCTGGACGAGCTCTTTATTCATCATTTGTTCAAAGTGATAGACAGCCCAGAAGACACTTTCATCCATGGCCTTACCCAGTTGGCTTTCCAAATAGTGCATTTCTTGTGAAGAGAGGGACCATCTCTGTAATTCTGGTTGGAGAACCCGCCAGAATACATTCCGGTACAATTGATATGTGCGCAAAATGGAGGAGAAGGGGAATTCCTGAGAACGAAGCCACTCTCCCATATCTAATGCCCAAGTCTGCATGTCATGATCTACATCCTCAACCAGATAGCGAGCCAAGAGCACTGTTCGTTTTTCTGCAAAATCGCGAGGAATGGTTACAGGAATTTCCATGCTGCGAACAATTTCTTGCAGCCATATTGTGGTGATACTTGGTGTTAAGTCTAAAATCTTTCTTGAAACGTCATAAAGGTTTAGCGTCACAGTCTCCACCATCTCTTATCCACCCCACTAAAATCGTAAGGGAAAATGCCTAATTTAGACAAGGTATAATTAGCCTGATTTCGCAATAAAATGTATTTTTTTCGGAAGTTTTTATCTACAAAATCCGCTGAAAACCGCCTTTTTTCGGAAAAATATTCAATCATGAGTCCGATTCCAGTCGCATAAAGTAGAATGGACGAACTTTATTGGACCAGGGAGGCAGGGATGGGCGAGTATTTTTGGCTGGGTCTTGTACACATCTTCATGATCGATCTGGTATTAAGCAGCGACAATGCTGTGGTCATAGGTATGGCCTGCCGCGGACTCCCGAGAAATGAGAGAAAACGGGCAATTTTATATGGGACAATGGGTGCAATCCTCTTGCGGATTGTGCTAACGACAATGACTACCTGGATGTTGGATATTCCTCTCGTGAAGGCAATCGGGGGAATATTATTGCTATGGATCGCGTGTAAACTGATGCTGGGTGAGAATGAAGAGCTCGCAGACGTATCGCATAATCAGACAATTGGTCAGGCAGTCAGGACCATCATAGTAGCAGATTTTGTCATGAGTTTGGACAATGTTTTGGCAGTTGGTGGCGCGGCACATGGCGATTTATGGTTAGTTTTGCTAGGGTTAGCGATGAGCATTCCATTATTAATGTGGGGAAGTGTGTGGATTGCCCGCATGATGAATCGTTTTCCCAGTATGGTCATCATTGGGGGCGGAATTCTTACCTTTACAGCAGTGGAGATGTGTCTTCAGGATCCGTATGTCTGGAAGTGGGTGAATCCTTTGCTTCTCAACCATATGTGGCTGCCCGTATTTGCTGCCGTCGTGGTCATGTTTTGGGGGCGCATGAAAAGGACGTGAAAAGGTGATGAAGATTGCCCATTCTTGGGCATACTACAACAAAGGTCATGACCGTTTTGCGAAAATGTAAGTGGTCACATCCAGCTTAATGAAAACATAGCGGGAAAGGAACTTTTTCGAAATGAATACAAGCCTCTTGATGCTATGGGGATACTGGGATGAAATCTACCAGCGCTGCACCAGACTTACCTATATTGAGAAAGGGAAAAATATATTTCGGGTTGTGGTTTTACGCTATCGGGGAGAGCCACTCGTTACTACCGATAATTGCACCATTCATGACGGGGATTTGATCTTGAAGTTACATATACACAATTATTACTTTGCTACCCTGTGCAAAGAAGTGAAGGATGAACTGCGCGTGGCACTTCTTTTGCGAAGACATATCCTCCAATCCCTGCCGAAGCTGGCCGCGTTCCTGAATTCGATGGAAAATAAGGATCAAATAAAAGGGATAGTGGGAACGACTATGCTACATAAAGGGGTAACACCCTTGGGCTTCTCGATCTCGGATGTACCCATGACCTGGTTTTTTCGATACAAGCGATGGTACTTGCGTCTCATGCTCAGAATCGTGCATCCCAATGGAAAGCGACGATTGCAAACATTGAATTATGAAATGCCCCTAAAGCGTGTTTATATGTCCAAGGAATTTTTACTCAATCGATATGCTGACGGTAAGCAGCCTCTAGGAGAGTCCTACTAATGGCAAAGCGGTTTCTGTTAGTGACAGAGGAATGGGCAGGAAGTGGTCATCGCATGGCTGCCGAAGCTTTGCAAGAGGTTTTACTGGAAAGTGAGGGTGCACGATCGGCACGAGTGGTGGGAGGACTGAAAACCGCCAGTCCAGGCTTACGTGTACTCTCTCATTTTTTTTATCGCAATATGCTTCGCTACGGCCAACCAGTCTGGCAACGCATCTATGAACAAGAAGAAATGCTGGGCAGTGCATTGACTAAACCACTCGGATGGTGGCTATCCGCTCGATTAATCAATCAACTGTTGCAAGAAGAGATGCCGGATGTCGTCATCGCTACGCATGCATACTGCTTGTCCGCATTGGCAGAAGCGAAGAGAAGGGTGTCCAAGCCTTTCCAGCTCGTTTGTGTACCCACGGACTTCCATATTAATCGGTTTTGGGTTCATCCAGAAATTGATGCGTACATGGTGGCACATGAGCAAATTGGACAAATGCTAATCGAGCGCTATGGGATTTCCCCTGAAAAAATCCATGTTTATGGCATTCCAGTTCGGCCTGCCTTTACTACAGCGCTTCATACCGACAAAGCGGCTTGGAAAAAACAGCTTGGACTCGTGCCAGATCAATTCACCGTGTTGATTGGTGGAGGAGAAGGCGGTCATGGTGGAGTGGAGCAGGTCGTACGAGAGTTGCTGTTGGAAGAGCAACCATTGCAGATGGTAGTCGTGACAGGGAAGAATACAAGCCTGTACAGACGCCTAGCGGGCTTGCTAAGTACAGAGAGCAAAGGCCATCGGTTTATATTGAAAGGTTTTGAGCCGCAAATGTGGCAGTGGATTGGAGCAGCTGACGCCTATATAACGAAGCCAGGCGGCATTTCGTGCGCGGAGTCACTTGCTCTTAAGACACCGCTCATTTTATTCCACCCATTGCCCGGACAGGAAATGCATAATTGTTCCTTTTTACTCGAGCAACAAGCAGCGATCTTGGCTGAAACACCGGTTGAAATCAAAGAAATCATCAGATCATGGCGTCAGCCTGAAAAAAGGGACGCTTTTGCAGGATGTTTGGACAAGCTGGGGAGACCAGACGCAGCTTACCAAATTGCACAAGCCCTTCTTCAATGAACAGACTAAAATTGGAAGAAAAAAAGGACGCATGAACAAGCAAAACTTCACACATATTAAACTTACCAACGACGAGGAGGTGATATAGATGGCTAACAACAACAGCGGATCTCGTAACAACTTGCTGGTTCCTCAAGCAAACCAAGCTCTGGATCAACTGAAATACGAAATCGCATCCGAATTCGGCGTTCAGCTCGGAGCAGACACCACTTCCCGTCAAAACGGTTCAGTTGGAGGAGAGATTACAAAACGTCTTGTCTCCTTTGCTGAGCAACAATTGGCTGGACGTGGCTAATCTAATAAGCTGGATGAAGGGAGGCACCCATGGTGTCTCTCTTTTTATTTTTCCAGCAAAAGGGAAATTATTGACAGAAGAAAATGAGGGAGAGCACCGCATAAATAATGGGTGGAGGCGGATTCTATATGTGTTAGGAGGTGAGTGGATATGACAGTAGGAGCACAAGTGAAACAAACGCTTGCCAGCTTGAAAGGCGCACAAGCAGATTTTGAAACGTTTGCTCTTAGCACGCAAAACAAGAAAGCGAAGCAATTGTATTCGCAAGCAGCAGAGCAAACGCAATCCATCGTAGATAACCTCCAGCAGCGTGTAACGGAGCTGGAAAAGGAAGAACCACAGTTTAAGGGATTCTAGTGGAAGTGTTGGGAAAGGGAGAGGGACTTCCTCTCTCTTGGTTTTACAATCAAAAAATCACCTCAGGTGATGGAGGTGGCTTATGCCTGATTGGTTATCAATCCTTTTGCGCTCAATAGGCGCTGTTGCTTACTTATTTCTTTTGACAAAGATCATTGGGAAAAGGCAAATCAAACAACTTACATACATCGAATATATCGTCGGTATCAGCATCGGTTCGATTGCTGCTTTTATGGCAACCGAAATGGATGGGCCGGTCTACCATAGTTTAATCGCCATGGGGATTTTTGCGCTTTTTCCTTATTTAATGGAGTGGCTCTCACTCAAGAGCAAGTTTCTCCGCGACCTATTTGAAGGGAAATCAACGGTTCTTATCAAGGAAGGCAAGATTTTGGAAGACAATCTGAAAAAGGAACGCTTGACCGCGGAAGACTTGATGGAACAATTACGAATCAAAAACGTGTTCCGAGTAGCCGATGTAGAGTTTGCATTAATGGAAACAAGCGGGGAGGTCAGTGTCCTCTTAAAATCAGAGAGTCAGCCCGTAACCCCCAAACATCTTGAATTGACAGTGGCTCCTTCGGAAGAGAATCAAGTGGTCATTATGGATGGGATAATCATGGACGAGCCCCTGGCAACAGCAGGTCTAAATCGCAGATGGGTTCGCACAGAGCTGCAAAAAGCAGGAGTGGCTTTGGAAAATGTGTTCCTCGGCCAAGTAGACAAAGGTGGAGAGCTCTATCTCGACCTGTATGACGATAAACTGATGGTTCCTGGTGCCCAAGCGACGAAGCTGGCTTTTGCTACGTTGAAAAAATGCCAGGCGGATCTGGAACTATATGCACTCAATACAAAAAATGAACAAATGAAACGTACCTACCAAACCGATTCGGAAAAGCTCCAACAGATAATCGATCAAGTAAAACCGTTCATGATACGGTAAAAAGGAGTGAGTGGCATGGCGGATCAAAAAAAGAAAAAGCTGACCCCCGTCCAGCAAGAATATCAGCAATTGGCAAAAACGCACGAGCCTCCGCGACCGCTTTTGCGCAATTTTACCCGTGCCTTTTTAGTAGGTGGTGGCATTTGTGTGATCGGACAAGGGATACAAGAAATGTTCATTCACTACTTCGATTTTACGGAGAAAACCGCTGGGAATCCTACAGCAGCTGTCTTGATTATTCTTTCTGCCCTTTTGACCGGTCTAGGACTATACGACCGGATTGCCCAATGGGCTGGGGCAGGAACGAGTGTGCCAGTTACAGGTTTTGCCAATTCGATTGCCTCTGCGGCCATCGAGCACCGCAGCGAAGGATTTGTGCTGGGGGTCGGTGGTAACATGTTCAAGCTGGCAGGGTCAGTGATTGTGTTTGGAGTGGCGGCGGCATTCGTCGTTGGCTTGATCAAAACATTGTTTACGATGGGAGGCTGACGGATGCGCCAAGGTCATCAGTCTTGGGTCTTTCCTTTAAAACCTGTCATTCTCGGGCACGCTGCAATTGGTGGGCCTTTTGAGGCTAAGGGACCGCTAGCCGACGACTTTGATATCCTGCACGGTGACTTGATGATTGGGCAAGACAGCTGGGAAAAGGCAGAGAAGGTCCTGCTGGAAGAAGCGTGCTCGAAAGCGGTAGAGAAAGCGGGGCTCACCAAAGAGCAAATAAACTTTATGCTTGCCGGGGATTTAATGAACCAGATCATATCTGCCAGCTTTTCGGCCCGGACGCTTTCGATTCCGTTTCTGGGGATATTCGGCGCGTGCTCAACAGCAATGGAAGGCTTGGCCTTGGCTGCTCTCATGGTGAATAGTCAAGCTGCTGATTACGTCTTGGCTGCTACCTCCAGTCACAATGGGGCTGCGGAAAAGCAATATCGTTATCCAACGGAGTACGGCTCCCAGAAGCCCCCAACAGCACAATGGACAGTGACAGGTGCAGGGGCTGCTGTTGTAGCCAGTCAGGGTAAGGGGCTGCGGATTACGGGAGCTACCATCGGGCATGTCGTCGATATGGGATTGACAGATCCATTTAATATGGGAGCGGCGATGGCTCCAGCCGCATTATCCACGATTGAGTCGCATTTCCGTGACTTTCAGCTCCCTCACGACCATTATGATTTGATCGTAACAGGCGATTTAGGACGAACGGGCCATGCCATTTTATCTGATCTGTTGCCCAAGCATCACATGCACATCCCACTAGAGCGTTATGTCGATTGCGGGAAACTCATTTATGGAGAAAATCCGAATGTGTGGTCAGGGGGGAGCGGATGTGGCTGTATCGCGACAGTGACCTACGGGCATCTACTTCGGCGGATGAAGCAAGGAGAATGGAAGCGGATCTTGCTGGTTGCCACGGGAGCCCTCTTATCCCCGCTGACCTTCCAGCAGGGAGAAAGCATTCCTTGCATCGCGCATGCCGTGGCTGTTGAGTCGGAGCAACTTGGAGAGTGATACCATGATGTTTTTGTGGGCGTTTCTCGTAGGAGGAACGATTTGCTTAATCGGTCAATTTCTCATGGATGTCGTCAAGCTCACACCTGCCCATACGATGTCCTCCCTTGTTGTCACAGGGGCAGTGCTAGACGGACTCGGTCTATACGAGCCACTAGTTAATTTTGCTGGAGCAGGAGCAACCGTACCTATCACGAGCTTTGGAAATGCACTCGTACACGGGGCAATGGCGGAGGCCGAGAAGCATGGAGTGATTGGCATCATCACTGGCATTTTTGAAGTGACGAGCGCGGGGATTTCGGCTGCCATCGTCTTTGGATTTATCACGGCAGTCTTGTTCCGACCAAAAGGATAGCAGCAGGTACATGTTTCCACTTATGCCAAAATACTTGAATTGAACCTACTTTCGCCAACTTGTAGAATGGGTTGGGTAAAGGAGGGTACAATTTATGTGGTGGAGCAAGAAAGTAGTAACAACCTTGCTTGCTGCCTTTATGGCTGTAGCATTTATTTTCCCGGCCGACTCCCTGGCAGCCACACAGATTCAGCGTGGTAGTGTGAACGGGGATGTATGGGATTTGCAGTATCGCTTGCAGATGCTGGGCTACTATGATAGCAAATTGGATGGCATTTACGGAGCATATACAGCAAAGGCCGTCAGACAGTTTCAAAAAGCATACGGATTACAGATTGACGGTATCACTGGTCCAAATACATGGCGCGTTCTCAAGAAAGTGTCAGTAAATAAAGCGGAGATGCAGATGCTGGCGCAGCTGGTCTATTCCGAAGCTCGTGGAGAACCTTATGAGGGCCAAGTAGCTGTGGCAGCGGTCGCGTTGAACCGTGTCCAGTCCAAAAACTTTCCCGATACACTTGCGGGTGTCATCTTTGAGCCATTAGCGTTTACCGCTGTAGATGATGGACAATTCTGGTTGACTCCTGACAAGACTGCTTACCAGGCAGCTTGGGATGCTGTACGAGGATGGGACCCAACCAACCATGCTCTTTACTACTTTAACCCTGTTACGGCGACCTCCGATTGGATTTGGTCTCGTACCCAAGTGAAGAAGATCGGCAAACACATTTTTGCCATTTAACCATTGTTCATGCAGCCCTTGAAACAGTCTTCGTCATGTTGCTGTTCGAGGGCTTTCCTTTTTACTGGAAACTATTGTTCATTGTTTTTGCAAAATAGTTCGATAAAATGATACGAAAGGAATCGCATATTTCCCCATGGAGGTTGATGATGAAGAAACGGATGATCCTTGCCTCGCTGGCAGCCTTTTTGCTTATAGGCACACCAGTTACACCAGTTGTCGAGGCAGAAACAGCTCACATGAACGAAACACCTTATGTAGACATTAGTGGCCATTGGGCAGAAAAAGAAATCAAACAACTATACATAGCCGACGTAATTGGTCAAAACGAATATTTTCGACCTGATGACAACGTGACATTGGGTGAACTGCTCACGATGTTTGTGAATGCGAAAGGAATTGAACCTCTGGGTAACAAGCAATCATCCTTTGCGGACGTACCAGCAAACAGCTGGCTGTCGTCCTATGCCGAGACAGCTTATCGACTGGGAATTGTCCATGGGCAAAAGCAGGGGAATCACCTGTATTTGCATCCAGATGCCCCAGTAAAAAGAGCGGAGCTCGCCTCTATTCTGGTAAGAACGATGGGGGACAGCGGAGCAGTCAATAACTTGAAGTGGTCTACGACGATTCAGACATTGAACCAATACCCGGATGGGAACAACGTGAAAGAAAAAGAGCAGCGCCCACTCGTTTACGCCATGCAAAACGGGCTAATGAGTGCCTACGAGGACGGTACATTACAGCCGAACAAGTATATGACGAGAGCCGAAGCAGCCACATACGCTGCCCTTCACTTGCTTCCGAATAAGCCGAGAACATCAAAAGCCCTCGCAAACGGTACACCTTTTCGCCAGGAATTAACGGTACAGACGACTGCTTACAGCTACAAGAACGACAAGATTATGTCGTATCTGGAGTATCCACTGCGCGAAGGTGTTGTCGCGGTTGATCCAAATGTCATCCCGCTTGGTACACACTTGTACATCGATGGCTACGGTTATGCAGTGGCAGCTGATATCGGTGGTGCGGTAAAGCAACGACATGTGGATCTGTATCTTCCAACGTTGAACGAAGCTGAAAATCACGGCTTGCAAAAAGGCGTCAAAGTATACGTGCTTGATTAATAAAAATACTGAACATATTTCCTGCTCTTTCCACTCATACTAACGTGGAAGGGGTGGGATTTTTTGATGGTATGGGTGTTGTTAGGATTGCTTGGTTTCATTGTCCTATTAGTGATCACGCCAATACAATTGACGTGTTTGTACAGTCGCGAGGGCGATAATGATCAATTGGATATTACGATAGCAGCTTGGGGAATCATTCGCAGGAAATACGAAATACCCATTCTCCTTGTGAAAATGACAGAAGCTGGTCCTGAGCTTGTCGCGAAGGTAGAAACCATCCAACAGGGAAGCAAGCTTCGGGAGAGGGTCAAAGATTTTACACGGAGGCAAGTGAAAATATGGTATCGGAATTATCGGGATGTGCTGGAAAGAGTACGTGATTTGCTGCCTTTGATAAAAGATTTGTTCAGACAAATTCGTTGTACGAAGTTAGAATGGCATACATTGCTGGGAACAGGTCAGGCTGCTGAAACAGGGGCGCTGACAGGAATAGTCTGGGGAGTGAAAAGCCTGGTTGTAGGGATCCTCTCCCACTCCATCTCTTTACAGACGATGCCTGCCATCAGTGTACAACCTGTTTGGAACCAAGCACTTCTACATACGAAGGTTCATGCGGTGTTGCATTTTTATTTGGGTCATTTCGTTTTCTCTTCGCTAAAAGTATTTCTGCGGATTCGAAAAAGCAAGCAACGAAAATGGCAGACTTCGCCTACGCGCGCCTAAATACAAATGTGGCAGCAAACATATTTATTCCTTTGTGCAAGGTACATGCTCCGGATTTGTTGGGGGAATGATAAAACATGACACAGACAGGAAGGAGGAGCGACAAAAATGGCAGACCACCCGATTCAAGGCCTGATGAGAACAGCGATGGAAAACCTCAAGCAAATGGTGGACGTGAATACAATCATTGGTGATCCCGTTGAGACACCTGACGGTAGTGTCATTCTTCCAATCTCCAAGGTAGGATTTGGTTTCGCGGCCGGGGGTAGTGAGTTCCAATACGATCACCATCATAATGGGCATCAAAACCATCAACAATTTGAACCTGCTAGTCACCCGTTTGGCGGGGGTAGTGGGGGCGGTGTCTCCATCACACCTGTAGCCTTTTTGGTCGTTGGCAAACAAGGAATTCGTTCGATTCCGCTTGAAAATACGACCCATCTCTACGACCGGATTTTGGATTCTGTTCCGCAAATCGTGGATAAAGTTCAGGGGATGTTTACCAAATCAGATGAACCCACTGTTTATTCTAATACGATTATTGCCGGAGCAGAAGAACAAGATTTGGAAGACCTTATGGATCGAAAGTAAGAAAAGCACAAAACAGGTATGCTCCATAAAAGGGGCATACCTGTTTTTTCGGTAGTAGGCGTATGGCATTACCAGACTTCGTTTACATACAAACCTGTCTTCGCAACATGCTGATAATGAAGGCTTGAGCTGGAGGAGGCGATATAAGGATGGAGGGCCATTGCTTCCTCGTAGTAACGTGAAAAGGAGCCAAAGGGTTTGCTTTGCAATCCCAATATACCTGCTCTGAATGCTTGAGCTACACGCTCCATTGAATTTGTATAGTCCACATAGCGGGTCCGTACAGCTTCCAACCATTTCTCATCGTCCATTTCCAGTTGTCCATCTGGTAACAGCTTGATTCCAAAGGATTGGAGTTTTTCCTCTGCGTTTTTTGCCACTTGAGCGAATGCGTCCAGCTTTTGCGTCGCCAAGGTATCTGCTTTTTCTGCAAGAAATAGCTGCAGGCGATTGTATTTACTTACTAACGAGTGTGTGCGTTCCTGTAATAGCTCAATGTCAGTTTCAGCCTCGCTGTCTTTCCCCGCGGCAATAAATTCTCGTGCACTCTTCTCCAAATCTGAGGAAAACCGGTACAGACGAGATAAGGAATCGGAAAGCTCCGTTGTCCATTGCTGCTGACGAGTGTAGAACGGCTGCAAATTAAAACTGAGAATCGGATTGACTGGCGTGCTTAATTTTGCCTGAAGCATATGGGAATGATAGCGGCCTACCCGCTGCGTAAATGGAACATGGCTGACTCGATTCGTTTTCATGTCGGTCACCTCCTCAAAAGCTAATGGAATGAATCCCCAGGAACAATTTACTATCTCTTATTATAGACGATGCCTACTCCATTTCAATGAGCAGATCGCCAGTTTGAATGGCTTCACCTGCTTTCACATAGACGGCTTTAATTTTTCCGTCGAGTGGAGCCTGAATCGTCGTCTCCATTTTCATCGCTTCACTCACCAAAAGATGTTCGCCTTTACGAACCTTGTCACCTTCTGCTACAAGCACCTTGAGCACTTTTCCTGGCATGGAGGCACCGAGGTGGGCAGGGTTTTGCGCTTCTGCTTTTCGGCGGATCAGTTCAGAGACTTTTGCCGATTGATCTCGGATGAAGATTTCACGTGGCTGTCCATTCAGTTCAAAATAGATGATGCGTCGGCCATCTGGATGAAGCTCTCCGACTGCGACCAGTTTGATAATCAACGTTTTACCGCGCTCGATCGTAATGGCGGTTTCCTCACCCGGACGCAATCCGTAGAAGAATGTTCCCGTATTCAATACCGACAGGTCACCGTATTCCTTCAGGCGTTGTTCAAATTGCAAATAGACTTGCGGATACATGATATAAGACAGGACGTCTAAATGACTGGGCTCACGTCCGATTTTGCCTTCCAGCTCAGCAGCAACTTGCGTAAAGTCAATGGGTGCGAGCAATTCACCAGGACGAGCAGTAAAGGCATCGCGACCTTTTAGCACGAGTTCCTGCAACTTCTTAGGGAATCCGCCAGGCGGTTGGCCAAGATACCCTTGGAAAAATTGAATGACGGAATCCGGAAAATCGAGGCGTGTTCCTTTCTCCCAAATGTTTTCTTCATTCAAGTTGTTTTGGACCATGAACAGTGCCATATCACCGACGACCTTGGAAGAAGGGGTCACTTTTACAATGTCGCCGCACATTTGATTGACGACGGCATACATGTGCTTCACTTCGTCCCAACGACCTTCCAGTCCAACCGCTTTGGCTTGCTGCTCCAGATTGGTGTATTGTCCGCCTGGCATTTCGTGTACGTAGACCTCCGTGTTGCTCGCTTTCATGCCGCTTTCAAAGCCTTGGTAGTACGGACGTACATCCTCCCAGTAATCAGACAGCTTGTTGAACGATTCAAGAGATAAACCAGTCTCACGCTCCGTGTGGGCAAGGCTTGCGATCAATCCGTTCAAGCTTGGTTGGGAAGTGAGTCCAGACATGGAACTGACGCAAGCATCGACGATATCCACGCCTGCTTCGATGGCTTTCAGAAGCATGGCGCCAGCATTCCCTGATGTATCGTGCGTGTGCAGATGGATCGGAATGCTGATTTCTTGTTTTAAAGCAGAGACAAGCGAATAAGCAGCATACGGCTTCAAAAGACCTGCCATATCCTTGATTGCGAGAATATGGGCACCTGCTTTTTCCAATTCCTTTGCCAGATCGACATAGTAGGCCAAGGTGTACTTGGTCTTGGTCGGGTCCAGAATATCTCCAGTGTAGCAAATCGCTGCCTCGGCCACTTTGCCGGATTCACGAACGGCTTCAATGGCTGTTTGCATCCCGGGAAGCCAGTTCAGGCTGTCAAAGATCCGGAAGACATCAATGCCATTTTCAGCAGAGGCTTTGACGAAAGCGTGAATCACATTATCCGGGTAGTTGGTGTAGCCTACGCCATTTGCTCCGCGCAAGAGCATTTGGAACAGGACGTTTGGTATGCGCTGGCGAAGGATTTGCAGCCGTTCCCAGGGAGATTCCTGCAAAAAGCGCATCGTTGTGTCAAAAGTGGCGCCGCCCCACATCTCCAACGAGAAGAGGCCAGAACCGAGCTTGCCTGTCGCCTCTGCAATGGAAGCGAGATCGTAGGTACGCACACGCGTAGCAAACAAAGACTGGTGGGCATCGCGGAAAGTCGTGTCTGTGACGAGCACGTGTTTCTGCGCCTGAATCCACCGTACCAGACCGTCGGCACCTTCTTTATCCAGAATTTGCTTCGTACCGTCCGGATATGGCTGGGTAAATGGTGTCCGCGGGATGCGGGGCGAGTCGAAGTGCGGCTTTTTCTCCGATTTCTGGAGACCGGGATATCCGTTGACAATCGTGTCTCCGATATAAGATAGTAATTTGGTACCCCGGTCTTGACGGCCAGGGAAGACGAACAGCTCTGGTTTGGTATCAATAAACGACGTATCGTAGTTGCCACTCAAAAAATCAGGATGTGTCACGACATTTTCCAAAAACGGCAGGTTCGTTTTCACGCCACGAATACGGAACTCTCGCAATGTGCGGAGCATTTTGCGAGCGGCTTGATCAAAGCTCGCGCCATACGTGGAGATTTTGACCAGTAGCGAATCATAAAACGGTGTAATGATCGCGCCTGGATAACCATTGCCTCCATCGAGCCTTACTCCGAAACCGCCACCGGAACGCCAAGCGGACAAGCGACCAGCATCTGGCAGGAAGTTGTTTTCTGCGTCTTCTGTCGTGACACGGCATTGGATGGCAAAACCACTCATTTGGATATTGTTCTGCCCACTGATGCCAATCTCTTCATCGGAGAGGGCATGACCCTCGGCTACACGAATCTGCGACTGAACGATGTCGATTCCAGTGATGAGCTCCGTGATGGTATGCTCTACTTGAATGCGTGGATTGACTTCTATGAAATAAAAACGCTTGTCCGGCGTTAACAAAAACTCGACAGTACCAGCGTTCGAATAGCCGGCTTTTTTCATGAGTGTGAGAGCAGCCTGGCAAATATCTTCACGCAGCTTGTCATCCAAAGATAGGCTCGGTGCTACTTCGACCACTTTTTGATGGCGCCGTTGAACAGAGCAATCGCGCTCATACAGATGGACGATGTTTCCGTGGTTGTCACCGAGAATTTGGACCTCGATGTGTTTGGGCTGTTCCAAGTATCGCTCCAAATACACCTTGGCATTGCCGAAGGAAGAGCGGGCCTCGGAACGGGCACGATCTAACGAATCTTGCAATTCCTCCTGACTGCGAACGATGCGCATGCCACGGCCCCCGCCGCCAGATACGCCTTTAATAATGATGGGGTAGCCGTATTCTTTGGCAAAGAGAAGCGCCTCTTGGAGTGTTTCGATTGGCTCAGGAGTGCCTGGAATCACTGGGATTCCCGCTTCAATCGCCAGACGACGTGCTTCTACCTTGTCCCCGAATTTGTCGATCAGCTCAGGGGATGGTCCAATGAAAATAATGCCTTCCTCTTGGCAGCGCTTTGCAAAATCAGCATTTTCAGCAAGAAATCCGTAGCCTGGGTGAATGGCATCAATATCGTTGCGCTTGGCAATTTCGATGATACTCTCGATATCGAGGTAAGCCTCGATAGGCCCTTTTCCCGCTCCGACCAAGTAAGACTCGTCAGCCTTGAAGCGATGGATAGAAACGTTGTCCTGCTCGGAGTATACGGCTACCGTACGTATGCCGAGCTCCGTTGCTGCGCGAAAGATTCGAATGGCGATCTCACCGCGGTTTGCTACCAGTAGGCGATTGATTTTTCTCTTTTTCATTATTCTCTCCCCCTAACGTCTCGGAAAAAAAGACGTATTAAAATTATATATAGAACAAATATACAAAATTTTCTCGACGCAAGACACACTTTTTTCGATCACAGGAGGATGGATGAGCGTGAACAATCAGAACGACAAGCTGCCTGTATTTGTGTACGGCACACTTTTGGCGGGCTTTGGAAATCATAGGAATTACGTGAAACCGTATCAACATGAGGCAACATCTGCGACGATTCAAGGTGAGATCTATCATTTACCGGCAGGCTATCCGGGATTGCTGAAAGGAGAGCAGGAGGTTGTGGGGGAGATCGTTACGTTTGCCCCTGACGTGTACGAGCAAGCGCTAGCTGGACTGGACGAGCTGGAGACGTACTATGTATGGCGAGGGTGATCCGCGCAATGAATATGAACGGATCATCATTCCAGCGACCATGGAAGGAACAGGTCAGGTCGTGAATGTCTTTGTTTATCGTTATTTGGATCAAGACCTGGTCAAGCAAACAGGGGTGCACATTGCGGATGGAAATTGGCGACGCTACATGCAGGAGCTGCCTGAATAGCCAGTGCTAGTTTTGCCAAAACTGGTAGGGAAAAGGAGGGACCCTGCCATGGAATTACTCCATTGTGAACCCGCACAAATCTGGCGTTACCTAATTCCGCAAAATCACTGGATGTTTGCCGACGAAGTTCCAGAAGATGAACTGATCTTTCATTATCGCGACCATATTTATTTTGTAAACAATGACGGCTCAGTTTTGTCCATGCCACAGCCCGCTTGCTTCGATACGCTCGATATGGGGACCTTGCTGGAGTATTTGGCAACATCGGACGACACCATTGATTTTGACGATGAAGGACAATTCGATTACGGTCATGTCCTAAAGCGTATGGGGTATATCGTGCCAGTCAGGGACAAGCGGGAAAAAGCCACATATCAAATTGAGATTATCAACACGGCATTGCCGAAAGCTTATGGAACGCGGTACGAAATGAAGCAGGTGACCTTTGCATTTGCCCTCTATCACGCGCTGATGCGCTGTCATGAACTGAATGCGAAAACGGATTGGGAGTATGAGCATGAAGTGAAGCGAATCGCTGAGGTCCAAGCCAAGCGAAGCGGGAAAGTGCAAGTGAATCTGTAATTTCTACTATTGGCATAGTGAAAAAAAGTGAATGATAGGGTATGATAATTGATGTACATACTGAAAGATTTGGTGAGGAGGAAGAAATCATGACAACTGCTGTTGAGCGTCAAGGCGCGTTTGTATTCAAAGGTGGTCCTGTAACACTGCTCGGTCCTGAAATCAAAGTAGGAGATACTGCTCCTAACTTTACTGTAGTAGGTGGCGATCTGTCCCCTGTAACTTTGGAAGATTCCAAAGGCACTGTTCGCATCATCTCCGTAATCCCTTCTATTGACACTGGCGTGTGCGATGCACAAACTCGCCGTTTCAACGAAGAGGCTGCGAAATTGGAAGGCGTTACTGTGCTGACTGTTTCCGTTGACCTGCCATTCGCGCAAAACCGCTGGTGCGGTGCTGCTGGCATCGACAAAGTGAAAACAGTATCTGACCACAAAGACCTGAGCTTCGGTACAGCTTACGGCGTAGCGATCAAAGAATTCCGTCTCTTGTCTCGCGCTGTATTCGTAATCGACGCAAACGACAAGGTTGTACACGCTGAGTATGTGGCTGCCGCTGGTGAGCATCCAAACTACGAAGCTGCGATTGCTGCTGCACAAGCTGCGAAATAAGCAATTTTCATAAGTAAGCTCCCTTTTTGTCCAAGGACGAGAAGGGAGTTTTTTTTATTTGCAGCAAGTGGGAAAATTAGTCTTGACGGATTTTATAACCAGTGGTTATATTATAACCAACGGTTACTAACCATCGGTTATAAAGTTTTTAAAGAGGTAAGGAGCTGAATATCTCGCATGGCAAGCAAACAGGAAATACGCTCGGAAGAAACGAAACGGGCCATTTTGACGGCGGCAGCAGACCTTTTCGCTACCCGAGGCTTTGATACGGTATCTATCAGGGAAATCGCCAAAGCAGCCGGCTGTTCCCATACAACCCTCTATATTTATTTCAAGGACAAAGAAGCACTGCTTCATCATCTGTCTAAAGAACCTTTGCAGAGCTTGGCTCTACAAATGGAAGAAACACTGTCCAAACAAAGAAGAACACCAGAAGAGATTCTGCGGGAAATCAGCAGTCAGTTCATTCACTTTTGCTTGCGCAATCGAACCATGTATACCTTATTCTTCATGATCAAAGCCTCTCGTATTGATGTAGAGGAACCGGAAAAAGAATTGCAAACGCTGCGCAATCAATTGTTTGGTTTGTTGAGGGAGGCTGTAAGACGTTGCTTGCCAAGCGAGATAGAGGAAGAAAAAGCGCTTGCCCATGCACGGATATACTTCTACATGTTGCATGGCATCGTCGGTACGTATACACATTCCGAGGAACCATTGGACAGCTTAATGGAAAGGCTAGCCCCTACATTCGCTTTATCCATAGATGTTTTTCTTGCAGGCAGTCAAAAAATAATGAACAGGGAGTGACGAGAGAATGATCAGAGTGGAGCAAATCTCAGCGAACATTTGGTGTATCAAAGCGTGGTTGTTGATTTCTTTGCGGGTCTGGATTGTCAGGGAGGAGGATGGCGTTACGCTTATCGATGCAGGAATGCCATTTATGGCGAAACGGATTATGGCTTTTATCAAGCAGTTGAATGCAGGCCCACTCAAGCGAATTTTGCTGACGCATGGTCATTCGGATCATGTTGGGGCGTTAAAAAAAATCACGGAGGCAGAATCTGTACCAGTCTATGCGCATCGAATCGAGATTCCGTATATGGAAGGGAAAGAGCTATATCCTCGTCGTAAAAAGCTGGAAGCAAACGTACAGCCTGGCTTGGCGCAGCCTTTGCCAGAGGATGCCGAAGGAAATATAGCTGCCGTTGGCGGGCTGCAACCTTATTTGACACCCGGTCATTCTCCGGGGCATGTGGTTTATTTTCACGAAAAGGATGGAGTGCTTTTGGCGGGAGATTTGTTTACTTCCAAACACGGCAGATTGCATCGTCCCATGCCGATGTTTACGGCGGATATGGCGCAAGCACTCAAAAGCAGTCTGATCGTCCGCCAATTGCGACCACGGCATTTGGAAGTATGCCATGGCAAGCCAATCCAAAATCCGGCAGAGCAGCTCGATGATTATTTGAAAGAGGTCTCTACTTCTTTTTCGATTCCAACAAGTGTTTGGCAATCATAAGGAAATGATCGACCGGAGCCAAGTCGGATGAAACGAATGCCTTTTTTCTCGCGTCATAGGTTTGAGGTGATTGGATGAAAAAGGTAGAATGGCTTGGTCAACTATTTCTGATAGCGACACTGTTATTGACGGGGTGTGGGAATGGATCGTCCGCGCAAGGGACTGCGCAGCTTGCGGAACCACCACAGCCAGTCATTGAATGGCGCGGAAAAACAGCTGCGACGGTGCCGGCATCTTCCTGCTGGAGCTATAATAGCGAGGCGATCTGCAAGGATACGGCGGCACCACCGGAACTCGTCGCAGAGCAAAAGCCTGCACCCCTGCAAGTAAAGCCCGGGGCGACGCTGACTGTCACTTTTGCCCAGCAGCCAACTGCAAATACGCTCAAGGTAACCCAATGGGACGGCGTGAAAGAAGTTGAGCAAGCAGTGGAAAACGGCAATCAGTGGAAGGCACCCGAACAGCCGGGCTGGTATTTGTTCGATGTTCGCGGTCAGTGGACCCAAGGCGATGCAGGTCATGCATTTGTTATCGAAGTGAAAGACAACATATGATAGACATCCAAACGGTCGTGGCCAAACAGCCTGATCGTTTTTTGCTATACTGAGGAGAAGGGAAGACTTAAAGGAGAGACAACATGCTGGAAGAATTAATTAGCTTCACGGTTGATGAGGCAGATGCAGGGCAAACCGTGCGAGAAGTATTGCAAAAGCGGTATGGTGTATCGCGGCGCTTGCTCATTCGTGCCAAGTTTAAAGGCTCCATTACACGGAATGGCGTCCTCGTATTTGTAAACGAAAAATTGCAAGCCGGCGATAAAATAGCAGTCATGGTTGAAGAAGAGGCGGAAGAGACCGTCGCGCCAGAGGATATGCCGCTCTCCATCCGTTACGAGGACGAGGATTTGATGGTCATTGCAAAGCCAGCGGGATTGGTTGTTCATCCGACAGGAAATCATCCTAGCGGAACCTTGGCAAACGGGATGATCGCTTATTGGAAAAGTCGTGGCGAAAACAGAAAGTTCCGAGCGGTGAACCGTTTGGATAAAGATACATCAGGCTTGATGATCGTAGCCAAGAATCAATGGGCACATGAACAATTCAGTCGTATGCAGCAGATCCGGACGTTGCAGCGGACTTATCGAGCAATTGTTCAAGGAATCGTGGAGTCAGACGAAGGTACGATTGATGCGCCGATTGGCCTTGCGGAAAATTCGTTTATCACCAGACAGGTAAGACCGGATGGGCAGACGGCTGTTACCCATTATCGTGTGCTTGCCCGAGGGGAAGGTATGAGTTTTGTCGAGGTAAAGCTGGAGACGGGGCGCACGCATCAGATTCGCGTACATATGAGCAGTAAAGGGCACCCACTCGCCGGAGATGATCTGTACGGAGGAGAACGGGAGCATATCGGCAGACAAGCTTTGCATGCATGGGGGCTATCTTTTGTCCATCCGCGCAGCGGTCTTGCGATGAGCTGGGAGGAGCCGCTGCCAAGTGATATGGAACAGCTAGTTCAACAATTTTTTCCCGATGATCCATGCAAGGAAATGACTTAGGCGAAAAATTTCGTCATTTCCCTCTGGAAAGCTGTAAGCGTTTTCGATATGATAGAAGAAATTCAATTCAAATATGTGGAAACATAACAGAGAATAGCTGGCTGTCTGCGGGGGAAAATCCCGCAAAGATTTTTTTCAGTAGCAGACGAGACCCAGCTTGCGCCTGATGCCTGTTTCGGATCGTTTTGACAAAGAGGGCTTCCTTTTTTATTTGTCATGCGCCGGAAATGCCTTGGGGGTGAGCTGGGTTTTCTTGTCATATCGGAAAGCATACACCTCTTCGGGTTTCTTCCCGATAGTACGGAAAACATTCCGCTAATACGCGGTCGCTCATCCTTGAGCAAGCATCGATATAGGTTTTCTTATTGCCCAAGAGAAGGAGAGGGTTTCATGAAGCTGGTTTCCTATCGAGAAAGGGAAAGGGATGCTTGGCGAGCGGGGCTCGTGCGCGAAGGAAAAGTCAAAGATATTGCGCATGCGTGTCCGGGGGCGCCGAGTACAGTGCTAGGTTTGCTCGAGGAGTGGGCAAACTGGCTACCCGTTATTCAAACCGCGTACGAGGCAGAGGAAGGCTGGGATTTGGAGCAAGTCGAGCTAGGCTCGCCACTTCCGCGTCCCGCCAGCTTTCGTGACTTTTACGCCTTCGAGGCTCATGTGAAGACAGCGCGAGCCAAACGCGGACTTCCGATGGTGCCCGAATGGTACCATTTCCCCGTCTTTTATTTTTCGAATGCAGCAGCTTTTACGGGGACGCAAGCGAATATTCGCAGACCCAAAGCAACCGAGTGGCTGGACTATGAGCTGGAAATTGCCTGCGTGATTGGAAAAGCTGGAGTAAACATTCCAGTAGAACGAGCGGAAGAGCACATCGCTGGATATTGTATTTTAAACGACTGGAGCGCCCGGGATATACAACGGGAGGAGGTCAAGGTTGGCTTGGGGCCAGCCAAGGGCAAAGATTTCGCAACGTCCATGGGTCCCTGGCTGGTTACACCGGAGGAGCTTGCGGATGTACGCATCACAGGCGAGAAGGGCAGCCGCTACAATCTGGAAATGGTGGCACGCATTAATGGCAGAGAGTATTCAAAAGGAAACTTCAAGGACATTCACTATACATTCGCAGAAATGATTGCCCGTGCTTCGGAGGATTGCTTCTTGTATCCCGGAGATGTTATCGGATCGGGAACAGTAGGGACTGGCTGCATTTTGGAGCTGGGAACAGAGCAGTATGCTTGGCTTGCGCCAGGTGATGTAGTGGAGCTAGAGGTGGAACGCCTCGGTGTGCTTCGCAATACGATTTGTGAATAAGGATGAAAAAAGGAGGAAGGAACGTATGGCTTTTTATCAACGAATGGGGGAAGTTCCAAAAAAGCGGCATACGACGTTTTACAAGCCGGATGGGGGACTGTACCGCGAGCAAGTGATGGGAACAAAAGGGTTTTCCGGGATTCAATCCATTCTGTATCACCACAATCCGCCTACCCAAGTGAGGGAGACGCGCAAATATGCAGATGTCCGCTTGGAATATGTGGAGCAGGTTGATTTGAAGCATCAGCATTTTAAAACGTTTGATGTTCAGCCGGGCGGAGACCCGATTTTCGGACGTCGCTACATGCTGGGGAATAACGACGTCGTCATGGCTGTGTGCGCACCAACAGAACCGATGGATTACTTTTATCGCAATGCAGATGGGGATGAAGTTGTTTTTGTCCATCAAGGTGAGGGAGAGCTGCAAACGATTTTCGGTACGCTCACTTACAAGCCTGGCGACTACCTTGTCATTCCGATTGGCACGACCTACCGGATAGTACCGTCTGTGCAGAGTCGTTTTCTTGTCATTGAGTCCCAGAATGAGATCGTGCCACCAAAGCGTTATCGCAACGAGCATGGTCAATTATTGGAACATTCGCCGTTTTGTGAACGTGATATTCGTGTACCGGAAAAATTGGTGACGCATGTGGAAAGCGGAGACTTCGAGGTGCGAGTCAAACGCCAGTCCGTGGTCTACAGCTACTTCTTTGACTTCCATCCGTTCGATGTGGTGGGGTGGGACGGTTATTTGTATCCGTATGCACTGAGTGTTCATGATTTTGAACCGATTACTGGACGCATTCATCAACCGCCACCTGTCCATCAAACCTTTGCCGGTCAAAACTTTGTCATCTGCTCATTCGTTCCGCGGATGTACGACTATCATCCGCAAGCGATCCCTGCGCCTTACTATCACAGTAATGTAGAAAGTGACGAGGTGTTATACTACGTAGATGGCAATTTTATGAGCAGAAAAGGGATTTATGAGGGGTCTATCACCCTGCATCCAATGGGGATTCCACATGGGCCGCATCCAGGCAAGGTAGAGGCGAGCATTGGGAAAAAAGAAACGCAGGAGCTGGCTGTCATGCTGGACACATTCCACCCGCTACACGTCACAAAGCAAGCGTTGGAAATTGAGGATGACGCATACATGGCAAGCTGGTTGCCACCGAAGGAATAGAAAGAGGTGCAAAAACGCAATGGAAATCGCCATTCATGAGATTGAGCGGCAGGAAAAATACAAGCTTTTGATCGGGTGTATCGTCCCGCGGCCGATCGCTTGGGTTACCTCGTTAGCGGAGGGAGGAATCGTCAATGCCGCTCCTTTCAGTTATTTTAATGTTGCCAGCATTGAACCGATGATGGTCTCGGTTGCGGTCATGCGCAAGCCGGGAAGTGTCCCAAAAGATACGGCACGAAACATCATGCAAACGGGAGAATTCGTGGTCAATATGGTGGACGTACACAATGTGGATGCAGTCAATCAGACTTCTGCTGATTATCCACCGCAGATCAGTGAGGTAGAGGCATTGGGGCTGGAAGTCGCACCATCCGTTCGCGTCAAGGTGCCAAGGCTGCGTGCATCCCGCATCCATTTTGAGTGCAAGCTGCATCAGATTGTGGAATTAGGGAGTCCAACGACTTCGGATTTGATTATCGGGGAAGTGGTGCATGTACATGTAGTGGATGAGTTGTATCATGCAGGACGGATTGATGCTACAGCATTTGCACCCGTCAGCCGATTAGCGGGTCATACGTATGCGACGCTGGGCGAACAGTTTGATCGTCCACGTCCCGTTTATGAGCCACCTGTCAAATGATTGATCTCCGTCCAGCGACGGAGGACAAATCCCTCTACGGACCATTTTACCGAAATCGCCTATCGGGTATCCTGTAGATACAAGGCAAGCGGATACTGTAGAGAGGGTGGAAGCAATGATGGAAAGACGACTATATCGTTCGCATCATGATAAACGGTTATTTGGAGTTTGTGGTGGGGTTGCGCAGTTTTTGCGCATTGACTCTACGCTGGTACGTATAGGAGTTGTCGTTCTTACTGTTTTTACAGGAGTACCGATTCTGCTTTACTTGCTGATGGCAATGATCATGCCAAAAGAACAGCAGTGGTCATACGCTTCTGACAGCTTCCCAATGTATGATGCGCCATATAGTGGACATGCACGTATGAATGATTTGGATCAAGAGATTGACCGTCTGGAAAAGCGTGCTTTGGTACAGGAAGTGTATCGCCTGCGCGAAGAATTGGGCAAATACAAAGGGCTTTAGAGCAAATAAGAGACTTCCTGGGCATTACGCTCACGGGAAGTCTCTTTTCACGTTTACCTATTTTGATCCTACCAAAAAAATGGTCGGCAACTTCCGGAAATCGCTGCATAACATATAAGGTGGAAAACCTACATAGGGAGGGAAAAGCAGTGTATCTCGGCGTGTTCGATTTGAATCAGCGTTTGGAGCAAACCCGCAAAATCCTGCGGGAAAAGCAACATCTGAAAAAACTGATTGAAGAAGACATCCATGACTTGGAACAAGACGTCAAAGAATTAGAAGCAATGACGGCGAAACAAGAAAAGTATGCGACCAGTGCTCAGCGCTAAAGCATCTTTCATGAGCGACAAAAAGAGGAAGTGGCAACTGCCGGAAGAAGGCAGGGAGCCACTTTTTTAATGGGGAAGCGCTTGGTCCAAAACTTTTTCTACGATGCCAGGAACCATGCGGATCGCTGCACTATCGGTTCCGTACGTCTGGCTATCCGCGTAAGTACCTTCCATCAACAAGATCAGCGTATAGGCCAACTCGCATGGATTCGCTGCGCCAAGGGCAGTCGTGCGTTCCAAAAAAGCGTCGCGGATTCGTTTCTGATGGGAGCATACCAGCTCGCGAACTGGATGAACCGGATCAGGAAACTCGACAGCTATATTAATAAAGCAACAGCCGCGAAATTGCTCGTTGGACGCGCGCGCAGCCAGATCAGCAAAAAACTGAATAAGTTGCTCTCGTGGCCGATTGGGATGTTTGGCGATGCTCTCTTCCCACTCTTGCCAAAAAACGTCTTGCTTGCGCTTCATGTAGGCGAGAATCAGGTCTGTTTTCGAGGAAAACTGCCGATAGACGCTCATTTTATTCATTCCGGCACGCTCAACGATGGCGTCTACACTGACGGCATGGATCCCTTCTTGATAAAACAATTCTTCAGCAGCGTTCAAGATGATCTCTTGTGCTTTTTCACGAGGCACGCGAGGCCGTTTTGCTTCCGTCATATACCATCCCCCATTCAGGACTTCCAGACGTCGGCGACAATTTCAAAAGAGCGCACACGGTCGGCATGATGGTACATTTGCGTTGTAATCATGAGCTCATCTGCTCCTGTGGCATCGAGCAACTCTTGCAGTTTGCTTTTCACGGTAACAGGGCTACCAATGATGGAGGAACGCAGTTGAGCTTGGACAGACAGTTTTTCGAATTCGCTCCACAGTTCATCCATATTGTCCACAGGTGGTTGGATTGGCTTGAGATCACCGCGGACGAGATTTAAGAATGCCTGGTAATGGGAAGTGGCGAGTCGATTCGCGAGCTCATCCGTATCGGCTGCCATCACGTTGACCCCAACCATGGCATATGGCTGATCCAGTACTTCCGATGGACGGAAACAATGGCGATACGTCTGCAAGGCGGGCAAGGTGAAGTTCGGTGAAAAATGCCCAGCAAAAGCAAACGGCAATCCGAGCATGCCCGCGAGTCGCGCTGAGAAATCGCTGGAACCGAGCAGCCAGATCGGGATGTTCAGACCTTCGCCAGGGATAGCGCGGATGGCTGATGCCGACTCGTCTGTTCGTGGACGAAGATATTCACGCAGCTCCTCCAATAACTCTGGAAAATCCTCTCCGCCAACCCGCAAATCGCGGCGTAGCGCACGTGCTGTTCGCTGGTCCGCCCCGGGTGCCCGTCCTAGACCTAAGTCGATCCGGCCTGGATAGAGGGACTCCAATGTCCCGAATTGCTCGGCGATCACGAGTGGAGCATGGTTGGGCAGCATAATGCCGCCTGAACCTACACGGATTTTGCTGGTGCCGCCGGCAATGTAACCAATGAGAACGGAGGTGGCAGAGCTGGCTACGCTGGGCATTGCGTGGTGTTCGGCGAGCCAATAACGTGTAAAGCCCCATTTTTCCACTTGTTGCGCCAGATTGAGACTGTTTTTATACGATTCAGCAGCGTTGCTACCCTCCGTAATAGGTGCCAAATCGAGAACAGACAATGGGATATCTCGCAGTTGCTTAGATGAGATTGTATCGGACATGGGATGGAACCCTCCTTGTGCTTAGCGGTTGCTGGTCGGATAAGTTTGTTACTGAGTAGTAACAAAGCGTACTTGAATCATACGGAGCGGCAGAAGGGATGTCAACGTTTGGATGTGCGACAGAGCACATTGGGAGAAAAAGAAAAAGCCCTGACAATGTAAGGGCTCTTCGTACATCCTTATTGTTTTGTTAAGATAAGAGGTCCATTCGCGGTAATAGCGAGGGTGTGCTCGTATTGAGCGGACAGCTTCCCATCGCGAGTACGTGCTGTCCAACCATCTTCATCGACCGTTGCATGATACGTCCCGATGTTCAGCATGGGTTCAATGGTAATGACCATGCCTTCTTTGAGGCGTTGACCTCTCCCGGGAGGGCCAAAGTGAGGAACGAACGGCTCCTCATGCATTTCCTGACCGATACCATGTCCGGTAAAATCGCGCACGACGGAGTAGCCTTGTGCTTGCGCATACGTTTGGATGGCGTGTGAAATATCGCCGATCCGATTGCCTACGACAGCTTGCTCAATACCGAGATACAGCGATTTTTCAGTGACTTCCAGCAGTCTTTTCGCTTCCGGAGACACGGTTCCCACTTCATAAGACCAAGCGGAGTCAGCCAGCCAACCGTTTTTGCGAACAACCATGTCGATGGTAACGATATCGCCATCACGCAGAGGCTCTTTTTTCGGGAAGCCATGGCAGATGACATCATTTACTGAACCGCATGTGGCATAAGGATATCCATGAAACCCTTTTTGCTCAGGGGTCGCGCCATTTTCAGCCAAAAATTCTTCAACGAATTGATCAATCTCCCAGGTAGAAATGCCTGGACGAATCATCTTGGCAATCTCACGATGACAAGCAGCCAAAATCTGACCTGCTGCATGCATGAGTTCAATTTCTTCAGGTGTCTTGAGGATAATCATCGACTCTCTCCTTCTCCTCGTTAGTCAAGAACTCTCTATAGTATATAGTGTAGTCCTGTTCTGCGCCAATTGCCACACCGAAAACGGCATGGTAGGATGAGGAAGAAATAATCAACCTTGGGGGTAGGTAGCGTGGACAAGTTTCAAGAACATCTGGCGAACTACCAGATTCATGTAAAAGAAGACGTGGAAAAACGTATTGCCTTTATTCGTGAGCAAATTGACGGAAATGGCCTTGGCGGTGCAGTCGTTGGTATCTCTGGTGGGATTGACAGTGCCGTTACAGCAGCGCTGTGTGTGCGTGCATTAGGTTCAGAACGCGTCATTGGCATTTGGTTGCCTGCTTACTCGCAAACCGTTCATGAAACAGATTCCAAGCGACTTGCTGAAGCGATTGGATTGAATTTGCACACGGTAGATGTAGGGCCTGCCTACGATGCTTTGGTACCTGCGATCGAGGGTGTACTTGGGCTTGATGACAAAACAAAGGGAAATACAAAGGCTCGCTTGCGCATGACAGTGCTGTACGCCATCGCTAACCAAAAAGGATACTTGGTAGCGGATACGTGCAACCGCAGCGAGATTCATGTTGGTTATATGACAAAAGGCGGAGACGGTCTTGCCGACTTTAATCCAGTAGCTAGCTTGACGAAGCATGAGATGCGAATTCTTGCTGCTGAGCTCGGGGTGCCTGGAGAAATCATCACGAAGCCGCCTTCTGCCGATTTGTGGGAAGGACAGACGGATGAACAGGAGATGGGTTTCACTTATGAGGATCTGGATCGTTTGCTGATTACAGGGGAAACTCGACCGGAAGCCAAAGAACGCATCGATTACCTGCATCGAATCTCTGAGCATAAGCGCAATATCATGCCAGGCATATAGATATGGCAAAATCCTACAAGCTGTTTACAAGTTGTCTATGGCAAACGACCAGTGCAGTCGTAGCAACCGAGCAACGTCTCTACTTGTTTGATCCGGCCTATTTTCCTCATGAGATAGAGGCGATTGCTGACTATGTGCAAAGTGAGAGGAATGGAAGAGAGCTCGTACTTGTCCTCACTCACGGAGATTGGGATCATGTTGTCGGAGTAGGCAAGTTTTCGGATGCCACAGTCATTGCGCAAAAGGAAATCCTGACCGATGGACGGATCGAGAGTAAGCTAAACAAAGCGAAAAAGTTTGACGGGTCGTATTACGTGGTCAGATCGTATGAAGTAGGAATGCCGACATTCACGAAATTAGTGGACGATGCACAAGAGTGGCAGGAAGTCTTTTTCTTGCCTGTACCAGGACATACAGCCGATCAGATGGCGACCTTGTTCCGGGAGCAGAAGCTGCTTGTTGTCGGTGACATGCTATCCAATTTGGAGTTTCCGTTTATCGATGACAGCGGTGCCTATTTAGAAAGTCTGGAAAAGATCGAACGGTTGGTTCTCCAAGGAGAAGTGGAAGAAGTCATTCCTGGGCACGGAGTACCTGCCAAAGGACGCGAGGAAATCCTGCATCGGATTGAACGGGATCGCCAGTATTTGTTGGATGCACGTGCAGTTGTTTTCGAGGGTATCGCCAATAACGTAGAGGAAGATGTACTCAAAGAACAGTTTTCCCAACTGACGTATGATGGTGTATCGATCGATGAACATCTCCGTTCTTCCCATGAGCAAAACTGGGATCAACTATGCAAGGAAGCTCTTTCGCAGAAAGGTTGATTATTCCACGGTTTTATAAGATAATAGGGGTTACGCAAATCTTTCTAGGAAAGAGGTGGAACAGATGTCTACGACTGAATTGATGCTGAGAACAAGTCTGGAAGGACGTGTGAAGCGTACGTTGCAAACGTACTTCCGTCGCCCTAACGACGTGTTGATCAAGGAAAGCCTCGGAGCGAACGGTTTGTCCCCAGAGCAAGTGGAAGTAACCGTGGAGCTCTTGAAAGAAGACAAAACTGTTGCCGAAATCATGGAGCACCTGCACGATAAAGGCTACTTTGCATAACATTGCGAGCAAAAAAGACCGGACTGACATCGATTGTCGGACCGGTCTTTTTCGTTCGAGCAACTAGGGATTAGGACTTTCCTCAGGTAATGAGCGCCGTAGTTTCTTGCGGCGATACCATTGAAGGCCAGTTAAAACGAGAAAGTAGCTCGCGAACGCGACAAAAAGCCCCATGATGGCACTCCCGGTGAAAAAGACAAGTCCTTTTTCCCTCACCCAGACAAGCCATTGCATCCCAGACTCGTGATGGTTCGAATGCCCTTGTAACGGTTTGCCGATCAACACGTATCCAATATTGTAATTGAAAAGAATGAAAAGCGGTAAGATGAGCTTTCCGATGACAAACGCAACCAAACCAGCAGGCAAACTGGCACGAAACAGCTTGCATAGCGGGAAAAGCAACAGAAACGCGATGCCAAAAGTAGGCAGAGTAATGAACTCAATGAAGATTCCGAGCGAAAATCCGCGGGCGACAAAAGCTGGAGCCCCTTTCATTCTCAGCACCTTGTAGTATTCGAATTTTAGCTTTCGATATGCTTTTTTCCACATCCGTGCTATCCCTCGTTTGTCCCAAGTCATTTGTCCGCAAAATTCCCTAAGGGTATGGCGAATGGTGAAGCTGGATTCGTTTTTTTGGTTGTTGTTGTAGAGTATCTCCCAATTGGCAAAAATTAATAGTTGCCATAGGAGCTCTGATTTGTGAATGCGCCTTTCTTTTGGCATAATGGAAGAGGGCAGCTTGCTGGAAAAGTGGTGACATTCGTGGAAGGTGTAATGGGAACCTTTGGTGACTATATTTCGCAATATGGGTATGGCGCCTTGTTTGGATTGTTCTTTCTAGGAATTTTGGGAATGCCCTTGCCTGAAGAAACGCTGCTCGTTTTTTCCGGATTTCTTGTCTCAACGGGAAAATTGGATTATTGGCCTACTTTTTTCGTCTGCTTTCTCGGTTCTGTCACGGCGATGACGGTGGCATACTGGATCGGCAGAACATTAGGTTACGCTTTTCTCGAACGATATGGAAAACGATTGGGGATGGGCTATACCGTTTACAAAAAAACGGAAGAATGGTTTAATCGCGTCGGTAAATGGGCGCTTCCGTTAGGCTATTTCATCCCTGGTGTTCGCCAGTTTACGGCCTATTTTGCCGGGATCACGCGATTGCCATTTCCGACTTTCATCCTCTATACCTATTTGGGTGGGCTATTTTGGAGCTTGCTTTTCGTGACGCTGGGCTGGCAATTAGGAGAACGCTGGGATGAGCTGTTTGATTTGATTGCCCGTAACCTTGCGATCTTCTTTATCGCTTTGCTGGCATTGATCGCAGCCTGGTCGTATTTCAGGCACAAGGCAAATGTAAAAAAGCAATTACGGAGGGATCAGAATGAGTGAAGAAAACCGCAACGAAAATCTACTGCCTGTGGTTCACAAGCCAACCGAACTGGTTCCTGTAGTATTACCGGAAAAACATCAGCGATTTTATGATAAATTGCGTGAAAAAATCGAAGCGTTCATTAAAGACAAGGGAGTCAATGATTCTGTAGCCAACTTTATTTTGCTTGCACCAGATTTGTTTGTTCTCTTGGCCCGCCTTCTGCTGGACAAGCGCGTAGGTGTTCAATCAAAAGCGTTAGCGGGTGTAGCGGTTGCCTACTTCATTACGCCGATTGATTTTATTCCAGAGGTATTAGTCGGCGGATTCGGACTTCTGGACGACGTCATTCTGGCTGTTTATGCTTTGCGCAAGATTTTGGTGGATATCGATGAGTCGATTGTACGCGAGCATTGGAATGGCGAAGAAGACCTCTTGGCCGTCATTACGAAGGTGATTCGATCAGCGGATGATTTGGTCGGCAAAAAAATAGTGAAAAAGCTGGAAGAAACCCTGTTCCGAAAAAAATAAGCTAGGATGGGCAAATAGATGAAATATTTATTGGATTATCAAGAGGGAGAGCGTGTTGTCGCCTTTTGCCTGATCAAAAACAAGGAAGCGGGCGTAGCGAGTAATCAGAGTGAATACTTAAATCTGGAGCTGGGAGACCGCTCCGGTACGATCATGGCAAAGCTGTGGGATGTCAATGCAGAAATGAAGGAATGGATTAACGTCAAGTCTGTCGTGAAGATCGACGCTGCCGTCCAAATGTACCGTGGGAAAAAGCAACTAGTGATTCAACGGATCAGACCGGCTGCCGCTTCAGACGAAGTTCAGATGGAGTCGCTTATTCCGATCTCGCCCGTTCCAGTAGATGAACTGTGGACAAAGCTTACCCATGCAGTCGAAAGCCTGCGGAGTGCCACGCTCAAGGCCATTATTCAAGAAGCGTTGGCAACAGAGGAGATTCAGGATCGCCTTCGCCATTATCCGGCTGGCGTTCGTATGCACCACAACTATTATCACGGTTTGCTCGAGCATATCGTCTCTCTGTTGACAGCGGCACAGAGCCTCTTGCCACTGTATCCCCAAGTAGACAGGGATGTACTGATTGCGACTTGCATCTTGCACGATATTGGAAAACTGTACGAGCTATCTGATCCCATCGCTCCGGATTACACCACGCCAGGTCAGCTAATTGGTCACTTGGTCATGGGAGTCGAGATGGTAAGCGGCATTTGCCGCAAGCTCGATATTTCTTTAGGGGACGCGGAGGTTCTGCATTTGAAGCATTGCATTTTGAGTCATCATGGAGAGGTAGAGAACGGCTGGGGAAGTGCTGTATCCGGAAAAACGCCTACAGCTGTCATGTTCCATTACCTGGACCAGATCGACAGCAAAATGAACGCTTTGAGCCAAACACTAGCGGACATGCCGGAAGAAGAGGAATGGGCGTATGCTGGCGTGCTTAGACGAAAAGTCTGGCGCGGGTATTAATCCATGGAACAAAAAGCCAACTGCCAAGCAAAACGAAGCAGTTGGCTTTTTTTAGATAAATCAGAAACGTTTTTGCAGGAAGCTCGTCTTAACAGTAATGTCTTGTAATGAGGAGGTATTCCTATGAAAAAGCGAAACAGAGCTGCCATGCTTGTCTTGGCAGTCAGCATGGTCACGACACCAGTGGCACTTCTGCATCCGTTGTCTTCCTATGCGTATGATGGCAAATCGAGTCTGGAACCGATTGAGTTGCCAGAAGACATCGTCCACTTGTTAACAGAATTGAAAGAGGACTATGTGCCTCTCATGAAAGACCTTCATGTGGACTCATACGGAGGGACAAGCAACTCGGGGTATGTCATTAATCTTTCGGACCGAAGGAGTGTCATTACCACGAATACAACGCTCACTATCTCCACAAATGCAAAAGGAGATTTGACCAGTTTTGTCCTGTATGATGTGAATCGGGACAAAACAACCAAAATCAATCAAAAGGAAGCCTATCAAAAGGCTGTGGACTTTATCCGGAATTACATAACAGTTGATCATGTTATTTCCCCGCAAGCGATGCTTTCTTTCGATCGCGCATCTGAGCTGGATCATCTGGCCGTTGTCAGTGTCTACCCACAGTTGAACAATACATGGGTGGATAAAGAGACAGCGCGGGTCATGGTTGACGCAAAGGGTCAGGTTGTCCATTTTCAGCAAGAAAAGCTAAAGCTTCCAACTGCAGGAGAAGTAGCGGACCCAAGCAAGGCTGTACCGCTAGAGAAGGCAATGAAGGAGTGGCAAGACAAGGTATCCTTGGAATTGGTCTACGATGAGTCAGCGGGCAAGCTCGTTTACGTCCCTGACCAATTGCCAACAATAGATGCTCTGTCTGGTGAAGAAGTTCCATCTGTTTATAAAACAGCGAATAAGACGATGAAAATCAAAGGAACAGCAGACATGGGAGTCTGGCGAGATACGAAAAAAATGGAGCAGATGCTCGAAAAGGATTTTGGCCTGAAGCTGAATCAACGCACGTACAAAAATGTAAAAGCGGACAAAAAGTATAAAAACAGTGATATCGATCGCCATGAATGGAATGCGAATTCGTATCAAAGCGCGTGGATTACGCTCGACCGTAAAACAAAATCACCTATTGAATTCAAACTGGACGGTCCCGTAGAAAAGGAGCTTGAGAAGCCGCTCACGCATGATGAGGCAAAAAACATCGCCGTACAATTTGTGGAGAAATACTTATCGTCCAAAGAACAATCCTTCTTTGTAAAGGAGACGAGTCTTGTAGAAAATCTGCCAGGTTGGGCAGATCAAAATCTGGTGCGGCCGATCAGTAGCTTTGCTTTTCACCCTGAGATTGACGGTATCCCTACCAAGAGACCACTGTTCTACCTGGAAGTGGACGCAAAGAAGGGCAATGTAGTCCTTGCTCAAGTAAATGACCTGCCGTCCATGCCTGCTACCTTCAGTAAAGACGGTATTGTGAAGGGTGAGAAAGCAAAGGATGCGTATGTCAAAGAAGCAAATCTGCGCTTGGCTTACTGGTATCCGAAGGTAGGGACGCATTCTGCGAAACTGCCGCAGCTGGCCTATTTACCGACAGCCGATGCCAAGTCTCTGCAGATTGATGCTGCAACGGGTGCGGTGGAGGAAACCTGGCTGGAATGGAAAGCTACCCAATAACCAATACCCGATATGGTGTAGAAGCCACGTCGGGTTTTCCTTTTCATCATTATCGGAATTCATAAACACTTCAAGGCAGGTAGGATTTTTTTTCTTTTTGTAGAATAACTTCTTGATTCCCATTTGATTTGGCAAACAATGCCGATCACGAGAAGGAGAAAGTGCAATGAAACGGCCAACTTATACCCTACCAAGTATTGTAAAAAAGGTATTCCGGCCCGGTGAGCGCTCCCTTCCACGTACGGAGATCTGCTCCCGGATGGAAGCGAATGAGCTGAATGCTTTTTTGGATCTGGACTGCAAGACAATACTGGATAAAGTGTTGAACATGGAGCAGTCTCCAGTGCGAGTTGGAAGCTCAGAGGCGATCGTAGAGGTCACTCACCAGCCGCATCAAGTGTACGACTTGGCTCATCGCTATTTGCGCGATAGCCAAACACCAAAAAAGCTTGAGCAAATTGTCGCAGAGCTGCGTCGTCAAACGCAGTTTGGTTGGAATCAGATTCTTCGTATGCTGCAATTGGAACGCGATCCTCGCTTTGTGCAATATCAAGGCGACAGCAGATGGTTTTTGGCAGAGTGGACTTTGGGCAATGACCAAGTGTATGAGTTTTGCCGCGACAATGGCATTACGCAGGTTTCTGCTCGCACATTAGTCCATTTTCTGGAGCAGGAAGTAGGCATTGCTGCAGATGCTGCTTTTCTCCCAGCGCAAGATGACCGCTTCCGCATTGACGGTGATACCATGTACATCATTGCTCGTAGCGAAGATTCCAAGGAAGAGCAGGCGGCCCTCGAGGTTGCTGTTGCTGCCCCTTCTGTATCGATAGGAAACAGCGAGTCCGTCTCAGAAGAAATTGCATCGGAAGAACCAGCGAATCCCTTACACCAGGTGGAAGAACAACAAGAACGATTATTTACTAAGGAGGAAGCTACTATGTCTACCATTACCAACCAGCAAGTTCTCGAGGAAGTACAAAAACTGATGCAAGAAGCTATCAGTCGCTTGGAGACAAGAAACCAAGAAATGTCCCAAGAAGTTGTCGCTCATTTTCAACAAAGCAATATGCAAGCTATAGAAGTGCTCATGAAAGAGAAACATAAGCATGAGCAGATCGTACTTGGCATTCAACAGGTGCTAGCGACCAGTGAGCAACAATGAGTCAACTTGAGGCTACGATCCGGTTAGAGCAGAGATTTGCCATCCTGCGCGAGGTTATCGCGGGCTATCGGATTCGCCTTCAAGAAATGGAGAAGGAAGTGGTCGAGCTTTTTGCCACGAACCAACTCTCTGCTATTTCAGCATGCATGGGCGAGAAGCAGCGCATCGTCAGGTTGATGAATCGTCTGGAACAATTTATTGTCCAATGGGAAAGCAACAACACGGATGTGGGTATCGCACATGAACCAAAGCGAGAACACTTGAACACATGACGAGTAATGCGGTAAAATAGGGGGATTGTGCATGATTCCCCGCGCATGCCGCGTGGGATGGAAAGGAGATCCAAACCCTCTATGTCGGTAGGAAGAAACGAACTGTGCCCTTGTGGGAGCGGAAAAAAATACAAAAAATGCTGTGGGGTTGTTACTCCTATTACGGAGCTGCGTAGCCGCCACGAGCAAAAGCTGCAAAAAGAATACGCTGGCTGGGTCGAAAGACTGAATCATTTTGTCGGCGCAAACGTAACCAGTGAGACGATTCAAGAAGCACGCAATCGTTTTGCCGAAGAAGTAGGCTTGACCCAAGAGAGCGTCGCACGTCCTGAATGGGCTGCCCATTTCTTCAACTGGTGTGTATTGGACGTCAAAACAGGTGGAAGCACGCTGCTTGAGAACTATATCAAACAGCATGGACGTCGGATGGAGCCTGATCTTCGCCGTGCGTTTGCTGGATTGCACCTGAATGTTTATGAAATCGTGGAAGTGGAGCGTGATGTCATCACGGTTCAACACCCGATTTCGGAAGAAAAACACTATCTGCTTCGTGCCAATACGTTGAATGTTGTCCCTGGACAATTGATCGTAGGGCGCCTGCTGAATCTGGGTCTGCGTGATATGCTCTTCTCTGGCAGCATCATCTTGCAGCCACATGTCAAGGAAAGCCTGCTCGAGTGGTTACAACAGCATCCAGAAGTAGAAGCTGCGAAGACAGATACGGGCAAGAGAAGCTATACGACAGAGCTGTATCATTTCATCGTTCAATTTGGTGAAGCGGCAAGTGAGTCGGAAGCGCCGAAGCAAGAATCGCTTCTGCGTCGTACCTATGCTATGCCAAACCGTAAACAGCTATTGAAAGTAATCGAGTCGAATCCTTCATTTGAGCTGAAAAAACGGGATGGTGCTCGTGAGACATGGGTATATGCGACACGCAAGGAAGAGCATTTGTTCCCGAATTTAAAGGATGCCTTGCTGGAGCTATACGAAGTACAAGCAGAAGTGATTTTGCAGGATGACAGCCTGATTCTGGAAGGGTATGCACCGCAGTTGGACGAAGTCGCAGAGCTTTTGCTGCTGCTTGCATTTGAGAACGAAGAGGAGATCCGCGTTCTTACTTCAACGGGCTCTCGTTTATCCAAAGGAACTCTGTTTATCACGAGTCAGCCTACCTTGCCACCAAAAGTGTTGCAGTGGGCAGTCCAAACTTATTTTGCTGAAAAATGGCTGGTTACTTCCCATGAACAGCTCGATGATTTGGCTCCTCTCTTGGTTGCGGCTACTGAAAACGAGGAGCTGCATGAAAAACTCCACAAACTGATGGAGCAAATGGAACAGGATCATAAAGTTGGACAAGGATTGGCTCGCTTTATCCGAATGGACATGCTTCGTCCTCGTCTCTCGTTGTCAAATGACAGCCTGCATGTGCATAACCTGCTGCGCCGTCCGTTGATCGAGGGATTGCCGGAGAGTGTGTACACTGTACATCCTGACAGACTTGCGGACATCAATCGCTTCGTGCAAGAGATGACCGATGGCAAGTCGGAAGCAACCGTCAAAAAGTACGATGAGGTCATGAACAACTTCCGTTCATTCGTCAGAGGAGCGTTTGGCCCATCTTTCACATGGGAGCAGTTGCGCAGAGAGGACTTGGTATACTTCCTCGTCCACGACATTTTCACGCGCACGGACGTAACGACCAAAACGTTGGCAACTAATCTGATATCTGTTTTGACGGCGTTCTTCAAGTGGCTGGATAAGCAAGGACCATACACGCTTTATCCTGTCATGCAGCCACTGTTCGCCGAGTTGAAGGAAACATTGCCGGAATCCTATCGCTTGCGTGGTGTGCTGGAAAAAGAAGCGACTCAAAATCTTTACAGCAACACGGTGGCGCTCAAAAATATCACGGAAGAATCCTTGCTCGTGCAAGAGATCACTGCATCTGGTTGTACGGCAAAACGTGCGAATGGCGAGACAATCAAGCTGTCTATTGGCGTTGATTGGGGTACTATGCTGTCAGCAGATTGGATGATCCATGGCTTGTTCGGTCAAGGTGAGGATGGTACTTGGAGACTGTATGGTACGCCTGAAGTGTATCCGCCAGTCATTGCCCAAGTGCTGGGCGCACCAACAGGTGTATTGGTCTAGCTTCCCTAACATGAAGTAAACCCGAGGATGTGTGTCCTCGGGTTTTTGTTTTGACTTTTTATTGGTATAGATTAGTGAGCCCATTCGCGGAGTGTTTTGTCTTTCGGCAAGAAAAAGCCCATAAACCCGATCAACGGGAGGAACGAACATAACAGAATGACAAAGCTCAGACTGTAGAGATCGGCGAGATAGCCGAATACGAGAGCGCCCATGCCTCCCATTCCGAAGGCAAGTCCGATAATCAGCCCGGATACGGTACCGATTTTGCCAGGCAATAGCTCTTGGGCATATACGACCGTGACGGAGAAGCTGGAAAGCATGATAAAGCCGCTGATCACCAGTAATGGAAAGGCCCAAAAGCCGGAGACGTAAGGGGTCAGCAATGTCAGCGGCAGTGAACCGAGTGTGGAGAAGATGAGCAAATTCCTTTTTCCGAACCGGTCCGACAGCGGTCCACCAAAAAATGTCCCAATCGCTCCTGCGAAAAGAAAACCAAAAATGACAAGCTGTGCGTTGGCATAATCCATATCTTTCACATACATCAAATAAAACTGGTAAAAGCTTTGATAGCCAGCATTCATCCAGGAACGCACACTGACGATGACAATCAGGAGGCCGAGAGCAATCAGCCGCTTGTTTCGATTGGTATACGTGAGAGGTGCGGCAGTGGCCTTTTTCAAACGCTGTTGTCCACGATACCAGAGCGCAACATAGAGCAAGATGCCGCTAGCTAATAGCCCGGGCAGCAGAAACCAGGCAGCTCCTGTCTGTCCCAGGTTCGCAAAGACCAAGATCGTCATCAAGGGAGCGAGTGCTTGACCAGCATTTCCCCCAACTTGAAAAATAGATTGACCCAGCCCTCTGCGAGGACCAGATGCCAAGTGGGCGAAGCGTGAGGCTTCTGGGTGGAAGATGGCTGAACCAATTCCAACACAGGCGACTGCTGCGAGTACGAAATAGTAATTGCCAGAGAAAGCGAGTGCAAGCATCCCCAATCCCGATACGATCAACGCCAGAGGTGGCAATAAAGGGATCGATTTGCGATCGGAGAAGTAACCGACGAATGGTTGCAAAACAGATGAAGTAAGATTCATGACAAGCAAAATCATTCCGACTTGTGTAAACGTTAATGCTAGATTCTTCTCTACAATAGGAAGCAATGCAGGGATGACTGCTTGCAAGCTGTCGTTTAACAGATGCGCAATGCTAATGGCAAAGAGCATGCGATAGACAGTCGGTGCCGCAGTCCCTGCAGGTGTAGATTGAATGGGTGTCGATGAGGCACTCATGTCAGTTCATCCCAACCTTTCTTTCGTAACTTACTTTTTCATTTTTTTCAATGTAGCACGGATTCTACAGGACGTCATCCATGAATGCTGGGAATATGATGGTTGGATATAAAGGATTTGATCTGTCAGGAAGTTTTTAAAAAGGTAGGTAAAAAGGAAGACGCTGTCGAAAAAAGAGAGAAGCACAATGGACTAGACCATGAGCAGAAGGCTAGGGGGAATGCTGGAATGCTGGAAGGTATAACAGAATACTGGCTATGCGTGGGTGGAGCCAATGTTGACGTGCAGGGAGTCACTTCTGCCAGACTGTTGCCCGGAACAAGTAATCCGGGTGAAGTGCATCAAGCGGCAGGCGGCGTAGCTCGAAACGTGGCGGAAAATCTGGGATGGCTAGGAGAAGAAGTGCAGCTGTTTGCTTTGGTTGGAGAAGATGCAGATGGCGAGTGGTTAAGACAGGTCACAGCAAGTAGTGGAGTGGCTACCCATGGCATGTTGCGAATCGCAGGGAAATCGACTGGGCGCTACTTGGCTATTCGTGATCGTGATGGTGAATTGTACACGGCTGTTGCTGATATGGAACTAAATGAAGAGTGGCCAGCAGAGATTGTCCAGCAAGGTCTTAAGTGCTTGCCTCAGGCTGCAGGCTTGTTTCTTGATGCCAATCTTCCCGTCGAGGTTATGCGGGCATTTTTGGCGGAAGCGAGGAGACTCGACAAAAAGGTCATCGTAGACCCTGTTTCTGTGAAAAAAGCAGAAAAATGGAAAGGGTTACTTGAAGGCGTTCATATACTCGTCGCGAGCATTGATGAACTGGAAGTGTTAGGTGGCCAAACCCTTCATTCCTATAATGATGTAGAAGTATGCGCGAAAAAATTGGTGGCTGAAGGTATTCATCAGGTCATGGTCATTTGTGGGGAGGCAGGGCTGTGGCTGTGCACTGAACGGGAGAAAAAATGGCTTGCTGCCCCGGCTATGCCGATTCGAGAGTCTGCGGGAGATGCGTTTGCTGCCGGGATCATTTATGCGCAAAACAAAACGTTGTCCCTTGCAGAACAAGCAGCCTTCGGCGTTGCTCTGGCCGAAATGCGAACAAAAGGAAATGGACGATACGATATCGATGTCCTTTTGGCACGAAAAGATTACTATGCCGCTAAAGAAAGACAGTTCCTCGACAGGGAATGAAAATACATAGCTTGACGTACACTACCCGTTAGTTGGTACAGAGGAGGAGTGTATATCATGGAAAAGAAATCGAATGATGTGAACGGGAAACAAGAGAGCCATGTTCGACAGGGCGGAGATTCACACCGCTCCAAAAACAAACGTCCTGAAGGTCCTGTGCAGGGATTTAGTCAGGCACCACGCGGCTTGCAATAAGCCAAAAGTGATATGTGAAACTAAAGTCCCCCTTATCGACAAAAAGATGGGGGACTTTTCGTTTAAAGGAACATTTTTCTACAAATGCAGACAACGTTATGGTACAATACCTGAATCAGAGTATTGCCAACTGAAGAAAAAAGTGGTGCATATTGTCGAGTGGCACAATTCAAAATCGTGCCTCCCTTTACTTTGTCAAAAAGCGTGCGCGAACAAGGAGACTGATTCATATGCCAGATACTGTTGTGAAAACACGCGCTTCAGCTTCTCGAAAGAAACAGCCGAGCCGTAGTCGAAAAATACGTAAACTCGTGATATCCTTCACATTGATCACCTTGCTGCTGGTTGGTGGTGTGGCTGGAGCAATTTATTGGAAAATTGAAGACACTCTGACGGAAGTAACGAGCCCTACAAACAGTGGATTTACTTCGCCAGTATCCCAAAATGTCGATCCTGTTTACCACTCGGATAAGCCAATGTCGTTTGTATTGCTTGGTTCTGATTCCCGTCCTGAAACAGGTTCCATGAATACAGACGTAATGATCGTGGCAGTTGCTAACCCGAAGACGAAGAAAGTTACCATGGTATCGATTCCGCGGGACACACGCGTCAAGATCCCAGGCTATCGCGACTACCATAAGATCAATTCTGTCTATGCCAATGGCGAAGCAGAACGCAGGCAAGCAGAGCGCAATAACCAGACGGTTACCGAAGATGGTATTTCTTTAACAAAGAAAACGTTGAATGAAATACTGGGTATCCCAATTGAGCACTTTGTAGCCATTGATTTTGATGGTTTCAAAGCGGTCATTGATGAATTGGGTGGAGTAGAAGTCAATGTGGATCGCAGACTGGTATACGATGATCCAACTGACGATACACACATCAATCTCCAGCCAGGACTTCAAAAATTGAATGGCGAGCAAGCCCTTGGTTATGTACGACATCGTCATGACAACCGTGGAACGAAGTACTATTCCAGTGACTTCGACCGTAACCGCCGCCAACAAGAGGTCATCAAGGCTGTCGTGGACAAAGCGGCTTCTCTTGAAGGCTTGACGAAGATATTTAACGTTATGGACGTAGGTGCCAAGAATATACATACCGATCTTTCCAAAGATCAGATCAAAGGATTGGCCTACGATTTCAAAGGATTTAATTCCTCTACGGTCACTGCATTGGATAATGGGGCATATTGGCAGGGAGGATATACGTATCTCGAAAAAGAAAAGCTTGAGTCTGTTCGCGATTCCTTGCAGTCTGAGATGGGAGTGACCGGGAGTGCAGTAGCGTTTAACAATTCCCCGATACTCGGTTCTGGTGAAGCGGTTGCGACAAGCAACAAGAAGAGCGTTAAGAAGAAAACGACAGAATCAGCTGCGTCAACGTCAGCAAAACATAAAACGGAGGCTCCGAAAGAACAAGAGCCGACAAATTCAACAGGCAATCAAGATGGTACAGCAGATGAAGGCGCAATGCCGCCACCTGATGTCGTAAACCCAGAAGGGCAAGGTCAGTCGACAAATCAAGGTCAGGGAGCACAGACGCCTGCGACTGATCCAACACAAACTGTACCAGCAGGTAATAACGGCAACAACTCTACTCCACCGCCGGACATCCCGCCGTCCAATCAGGATGCTGGTCCTTCAACTACAGATGCTCCGAGCACGAATTCCTAACAAGTACGAAAGCACCCGTTCATCACGAGCGGGTGTTTTTTATTTGTCGATTCATATAAATTTTTAAAAATTCGTTTATGGAAAAGGTTTAGAAAACACCAATTTCGTGGTACAATAATAATATGCTGATAAGACAGATTAATCAGATAATTATTACTGACTGGAGGGATTTCTATGACGATTTTCTTGGTGAACCTGTTCTTGGTGATTGCTTTTGTATACCTGATCAGCCGCCAACAAAATGAAGAGTTTGTGTACGATGAAGATTTTTTCCTCCAGAATCCTTCAGCTTTGGAAGAATATCAGCAGATGCCGATTGATTTCCAGCACGCCTTTTTCCGCAAGCATAAAGAGTGGATTAAGGAAAAATATATGCGCGGAGAAAGCTACATTTTAGGCTACTGTCCAAACAAAGAAGTACGTCGTGCGTGGCTGTCAGAATTCATGAATCAAAAAAATATGAACAATACACCGACCCCTTCCTCGTGAAGGGGTTTTTCGCATCTGTAGAAGTCGTGCTATACTGCTACGAGAGGATATCGTGAAACAGGAGGAAAGAAGTACGTGCTACAATTTATGGTGGAAAAACTAAATCAACAGTTACATCTGCATGGAATGATCTCAGATATCGTTTTGCGCTCTGATCATTCTTTGTTGGAAGAATCGGAAGGGCAAGAGGTTCTGATCACATTTTCCGAGGCGGAGAACGAGAAGCAACCAACGGCTACCATTCATTTGTTTCCGCTTGCGGAAGAGGACAGCTGTGAAATTGAGGTGGAAATTGTCTATCCTTATAGCTTGCAAGATGAGGAGATTCAAAAATTATGGACGCAAGCAAAAAGCTTGGTAGCTGAGTGCTCACTGACAGAAAAGCGCCGCTTTGTGGAGTCTGGCATGCAGGCAGAAGCGAATGTCGTGCTGGATTATCACTTTATCGTGCAGATGCCGCAAACAGAAGCGGAGGATATGGCATTTACAGAAACCATCGCCAGGTTTTCCGGGGATTTGGGGATGCTCGTCAAACTCGGCACATAAGAAAATAGGTTGTACATAAGGAAAGCTCAGGCGTAATGTCCTGAGCTTTTTGCATGAAAGGCGAGTAAGGAGGAATATGAGGAGGAGAGAGAGAATCGTATAGATAATGAAAATGAATGAGCATTCACTCGTTGGGAGGCGTTTAACGTGGAACTTTCAAAAGTATGGGAACCGATTCAGATTGGTTCGATGACGTTGCCAAATCGGATTATGATGGGGTCCATGCACGTTGGATTTGAAAAGCTGCAGAATGGTGTAGCGCGGCTTGCTGCCTTTTACGCAGAGCGTGCAAATGGAGAGGCAGGTCTGATCGTGACTGGAGGGGCTGCCGTACATCCAGAAGGCGGCATGGGCGACGAGTATTGCAATGTATACCAAGACGAGGATATCGAGAAATTGCGCCTGATCACGAAAGAGGTTCATCAAGCCAATGGAAGAATTGCGTTGCAGCTGTTCCATGCCGGGCGTTATGCGTACAAGGAAGCGACAGGATTAGACCCGGTAGCCCCATCGCCATTGCAGGCGCCGATTAACCGTTGGAAGCCGAGAGAGTTACGCGCAGAGGAGATCGAATCTACGATCCAATGTTTTGCTGATGGTGCCGTCCGCGCCAAAAAAGCTGGTTTTGATGCCGTAGAAATCATGGGTTCGGAAGGATACTTGATCAATCAATTTTTGTCCCCTGTGACCAATAAGCGAGAAGATGAGTGGGGTGGGGACTTTTTACGCAGAGCACGTTTTGGCATTGAGGTGGCTAAGCGTGTCCGCCAAGCAGTGGGACCGGATTATCCGATCATCTACCGTATGTCGGGATTGGACTTGATGCCAGATAGTACGACGATGGAAGAGACATTGCAATTTGCCAAAATGCTGGAGGAGGCAGGTGTTGATGCTCTCAATATCGGAATTGGCTGGCATGAATCACAAGTACCGACGATTGGCATGATGGTGCCGCGTGGAGCATATGTATGGGTAGCCCAGCAAGTCAAGCAGGTCGTGAACATCCCGGTTATCGCCAGCAATCGAATCAGCGACGTACGTCAGGCTGAAAAGATTTTGTATGAAGAATGCAGTGATATGGTTTCGATGGCCCGTCCATTTTTAGCGGACCCGTATATCGTTCAGAAAAGCAAAGAAGGACGCTTTGATGAGGTAAATACATGTATTGCTTGCAATCAAGCTTGTCTCGACCATATTTTTGATGGGAAGGTAGCCTCCTGTCTGGTCAATCCTCTCGTCGGCAGAGAAGCAGAGTGGCAGTTGGTTCCGGCGGAAAACTGCAAGAAGGTAGCTGTAATCGGCGCGGGTCCTGCCGGCTTGGAGGCAGCTCGTGTGCTGGCTGAACGAGGGCACCAGGTGGTCATCATGGAGGCCAAAAAACAGATCGGTGGACAATTAAACTACGCCAAACAGGTGCCTGGTAAAGAGGAATTTAATGAAACGCTTCGCTATTATCAGACAGAGCTTGCGCGTCTTGGTGTCGAAATCAGGCTGGGAACACTGGCAGAGGCAGAAGCCTTGATCGAAGAGGGCTTTGCAGAAGTTGTGGTGGCAACGGGAGTCATTCCACGGCGTCCAGAGATTCCAGGTATGGAGCTCGGACATGTGAAGGGATATGATGCGGTATTTGAAAAGCGCGCCAAGGTAGGTAGACAAGTGGTCATCGTCGGTGCGGGAGGAATCGCGTGTGATTTGTCCCATTTGCTGATGCACGACGAAACGATCTCACCGAAGGCAGCGGAATACTTGCAGGAGTATCGAATACTGGATGGAAAAGCTGTACAGCAACTACAACAGCGAAAACGAAAAATCAGCATGCTGCGGCGTGGGAAGCATGTCGGATCGGGCTTGGGCAAGACGACGCGCTGGGCAGTTCTCGCCAACCTGAAGAAACGTGGCGTGGAGATGCTGACACAAATTGAATATAGCCGGATTGCAGAAGAAGGGGTATATTTTATTCAGAACGGCGAGGAACGCATGATACCCGCTGATACGGTCATTGTAGCGGCTGGAGCGACCTCCAACAATGCTCTATACCACGCATTGCTTGATCGGCTGCCTGTGCACCTCATAGGCGGGGCGAAAGAAGCGGGAGAGCTCGATGCCAAGCGAGCTATTTTGGAGGGTGCGACCGTCGGAAGAGCGATTTAAGGTGCTGAAAAGATTTTCTATTTCGAAAACAAGGCGAATCGGATATGATTAAGAAAAGTATGTCGTCTTTTTAGAAGTTTTGTCGAATCGCTTTTCAACCACCGCTAATTTTTGCAAAATGAAGTTATACTGTTCAAATTCATTTGATTGGGGGCTCTCGCCTTGATGAACCATAATGGCATTCTCTTAGGGAAACGTTACTTCCTGTACTCGTTAGCACCGTTAGTAGAGGTGGAGGGATGGACGTTTACGATAGCCCCGGGGTTTAAGTTGATCGCGGGCGGGAGTGCCAATCCATTACAGACATTAATCAGCGTTTACCGAGAGACTGAAAAGGTAGCGCAACTCGTGCTTCATCATAGACGAAGTGATTCAGATGTCACAGTGCAGGCTGTATCGAGTGATCTCCTGTTAGAAATCGCCCCGGCGACTAGAACTGTAAGTGTAGCAGAAAAGCTGTAGGCACCCTGAACGGGGTGCTTTTCGCTTTCGAACTTCAATCATCATTCCGAGCAATCGAGGAGGCGTCAGGATCATGGTAGGGAACGAGTGGCAGGTAGGTCAGTTTCAATTGTCTTGGCTGAGAGGGGGGCTCACGAAGCTGGATGGAGGCGCCATGTTTGGAGTGGTGCCCAAGCCGCTATGGAGCAAAAGATACCCATCGAATGATCTCAATCAAATCCCTTTGCGTGCCGACCCGATCCTGGTACAGGCTCATGGCAAGCGTATTTTGATTGAATCAGGTATAGGGAATGATCGGCTAACGGAAAAACAGAAGCGCAATTTTGGCTTGGAAGAAGAGTCTCGAGTGGTGGAATCCCTTGCCGCGAAAGGGTTGACTCCTGCCGATATTGATATTGTCATCATGACACATATGCACTACGATCATGCCAACGGACTTGTCTCTATTCGTGAAGGACAACTTGTCTCTACATTTCAAAAAGCCGTCATCTACGTACAGGAGCAGGAATGGGCGGAGATGAGAGAGCCGAATGTTCGCTCGAAAAATACATATTGGGAAGAAAACTGGCGTCCGATTGAGAATCAGGTGAAGACGTACGGAGCTTCGCACGAAGTTGTGCCAGGAATCACGCTTCATCATACAGGTGGTCACAGCCAGGGACATGCTATCGTCCGGATGGAGACAGAGGGGCAGGTGCTTTTGCATCTGGCGGACATCATGCCTACACACGCTCACCAAAATCCATTATGGGTGATGGCCTACGACGATTACCCGATGACCTCCATCTATGCAAAAGAAGAATGGATCATCAACGGGATCAAGCAAGGCGCTTGGTTCACGTTTTACCATGATAGCGTTTACCGTGCGGTGAAATGGAACGAACAGGGAGAAATAGTTGATCGTATCGAAGTTGTTTTATAAAAGGAGAGGCAAAGACCGTCAGCGCTTTCTGGCGGTCTTTTGCGTTGTCCAGGGTTAGCGTGTCCAACCTTATCGAATTTTTGATTACTCTCATAGAAAAGTTTCATAATCAAAAAATTTTGAATGCTCATTGACGAACGACCATTGCCTCTCTACAATGGGAACATCACAGAGCATCTGTTCTGGCAGAGGTGGGAGTACATAACAGTCGTGGGGAGAGAGAGAAAATGAGCTGGATCAAGATGCGTTTACAGGAGTTTCACCCGATCGTCTGGTCATTAGTCGTCGGGACCGTGTTCGTCCGGGCTGCCAGCTCGATGAGCATGCCGTTTTTGTTTTTATACTTGTCCAATCAAACAGATATGAGCTTGGCAATGATCGGATTGACGATTGGAGCAGGACCGCTCGCGGGTACAATCGGGGGGTTTATTGCGGGAGCATGGTCGGACAGAATCGGGCGCAGACGAGTCATGCTAGGTGCGTTGTACGTGTGGACGCTCGTGTTCGTCGGATTTGCGCTTAGTAAAGACCCGTGGATTCTGCTTTTGCTCAATATAGCAGGGGGACTCTGTCGATCCTTCTACGAACCGGTCTCACAGGCGCTGATGGCAGATGTAACGCCACAAGAGAAGAGGCTTCGTGTATTCGGTATCCGCTACATGGCGATTAATGTTGGGGTAGCGGTAGGGCCTATCGCAGGGGTAGTGCTTGCGAAAAGCTCTGTCGCTCTACCTTTCCTGGTGACTGCACTGATATATCTCATTTATGTGATTAGCTTGCAAGGATTATTGAACAAGTTCGGCATTAAGCAAATTGAAGGCCAAAAGAAAGAAGTTGTTACATTCGGCCGAGCATTCAGTGTGGTGGTGCAAGATAAAGCGTTTCGTTTGTACATGCTCGCCGGTGTTTTAGGAGCGATTGGCTACTCGCAAATGTCTTCTACGCTGGCCAAATTCGCAGAAATGACGGTCGTGAATGGAACAGAGCTGTTTGCCATCCTGATGACAGTCAATGCGATTGTCGTCGTTGTGATGCAGCTTCCGTTGACGACCTGGGCAGAAAAAAAGACGCCTCTCACCGCCATTTTGGTGGGAAACGCCATGTATGCAGTTGGTGACGTTGGGTATGCCTTTGCCAATTCGTGGCTGATATTCATTGTGGCAATGGTGTTTTTTACGATTGGCGAAATCCTTACATTTACCGCAGGAGACGTCCTGATCGACCGAATGGCCCCGGAGAATATGCGGGGCAGCTATTACGGTGCGAAAAGCTTCAGCAACCTCGGCCAGTTCATCGGTCCGTGGATGGGCGGATTGCTGTTGGCACATTACGGAGGTACGACCTTGTTCCTGGTGGTAGCAGCGACTTCGATGATGAGTAGTGCCTTCCAATGGGCGGGTGCTCGTGCTTTTGAGGCAACCCGGGGCAAATCCTTGAATGAAGCGAGGGTTGAATCACTCTAGGGCTTGCAAGATGCGATCAGCCATCCGTTTATAGCCTTCGGCATTTGGGTGGAAGTGGTCTGTATACAGGTAGTTTTGTTCCTTACGCAAGAATAAGTCGTAGGTCGGCACCACGAATACTTGCGGGTATCGTGAGGCGATTTGGGACGCCTGATTGTTCCAATCGAGCACGGGCCCGATGGTGTCGACGGATGCTTCCGTATTGCCAAAAGGGTTGTACAGGGAAGTGTAAACGATCGTCGCGGTCTTGTTAACGCTGCGAATTTGTTTGAGAATCTCTTCATAGTTGACTGCGAGCTTATTAAGAGCCGTGGTCACTTTTTCTTTTTCAATGGTATACAGCCCGCCTGTCTGCCTGAACAAGTCATTGCCGCCGATGGTAAAAAGAATCAGATCGGCTTCAGCGAGGAGCTTCTTCACTTGCTCCTGGGACATTTGCTTGAGCAGCTCAGATGATTCCTGTCCATTTATCGCGAGGTTTGTGAACGTAATCGACTGTCCCGATTTTTTCTCCAATGCTTGGCGAACGAGTCCGACATAGCCTTGGCCGTTTGCGTCTCCGGCACCGCGCGTGAGGGAATCCCCTAGAGCGACTACTTTGTGGACACCCTTTTCTGGCAAAGGAGAGGGTGGCTGCTCTTTTTGCGCAGGTGGGTTAGCTGTGGATGGGGCCAGCTGCTGCGGATTCATCGCCAGGACAAAACCTGTCGCAAATAAGAGAAAGGAGAGTAAAGACAAGAGACCTGCCGTGCGCCAAAGAAATTGGCCGGATGTGCGCATCGGGTATCCTCCTATTCGTTGTAAAGTGTATGGTCATGGTATAATGTGGATGGACATCTTATGACAGTGTACCATAAACAGAACGCCATCGTCAGTTGACGAGGGGAGACTCAGATAGGAGGGCGCACATTGGCCGAAACGGTCCTCTCAGTAAAAGGATTGCAAAAAGCGATTGGCAAAAAGCCGATCATTCATGATATTACGTTTGACGTTTTCGCCGGAGAGGTATTTGGATTTCTCGGACCGAATGGCGCAGGCAAAACGACCACGATCCGCATGCTCGTTGGATTGGCAAAAGCGGATGGGGGAGATATTCGCATCGGAGGCATCTCCCTTCAGGAACAGTTTCCGCAAGCGATTGCCCAGGTTGGTTGTATCGTCGAAAACCCGGAGCTGTACAAGTTTTTGACGGGCAGAGAAAATCTGGAGCAGTTTGCGAGAATGAGCGGTGGTATTACGCCTGAGCGTATTGAGGAAATTGTTCGCTTTGTTGATTTGGAACGGGCGATTGATGATAAGGTAAAAACGTACTCACTCGGAATGAGACAGCGCCTTGGGATAGCGCAGGCACTTTTGCACCGGCCGAAAATATTGATCCTGGACGAACCGACGAACGGTTTGGACCCGGCAGGAATTCGTGAGTTGCGTCAGTTTATTCGCAAGCTTGCCGAGGAGGAAGGGCTCGCTGTCTTTATTTCGAGCCATCTTCTCAGTGAAATCGAGATGATGTGCGACCGGGTGGCGATTATCAGCCAAGGAAAAGTCATCTCGGTTGGATTAGTCAAAGAACTGATGGAGCAGTTTGCTGATCAGGTCGATTGGACAATCCCGTCTTCTTATATACAAAAGGCCGAGCAGCTCTTGCGAAACCTACCAGCAGTGACAGAAGTGTGGGTGGTCAGTGAAGAGCGTCTGAAATCCCGCATGGATATTGAAAAAGTAAGCGAGGCTAACCAAGCGTTGGTCAATGGCGGCATACCTGTGATGGGAATTGCGACGAAGACGGTTACACTGGAAGACCTGTTCCTTACATTGACGGGAGGAGGGGGAAGTCATGGAGCAGAGCATGGTGGGGCTCGTACAGAATGAAACCATAAAATTGCTGCGCAGGCGCCGTTTTCTCGTTGTTGTGCTCATCTTGGCGATTCTGATTCCGATTTTTACATACGCACAGTACCGCTCGGTTGTCACTGCACAAGAACGAATGGGGACGACCGACTGGCGCCCGCTCTTAACCCAACAAATCGTCGATATGCAAAACAGGCTGGCATCAAGCCGTCTTCCAGAAGAGTGGAGAGATTTTATCAAGGTCCGGATCGCACAGCAGCAATATTATTTGGATCACGACATTAACCCGATGGCGCCAGGTGGACCTACTTTTGCCCGTGGCTTTATGGACCAAGCCATTTCGATGTTTTTGCCGATGATTATCGTTGTACTCGCAGTTGACCTCGTATCTTCTGAGTTTAGCGAGGGGACAGTCAAGCTGCTATTGACGCGGCCTGTACGGCGTTGGAAGGTGCTGACCAGCAAATACATCACCCTGTTGCTATTTACCTCTCTAACGGTTCTCACGACACTAATTCTCGCTTATTTGCTCTCTGGGGTCGTGTTTGGCTATTCGGGTTGGGACCTTCCTATTTTGACTGGCTTTGAAGTATCGGGAGGAGAACTGGAGACATCTGGGGCTTTCATGCTGCCACAATGGCAATTTTTGCTGATGCAGTATGGTCTAGGCTGGTTCGTCTGCGTCGTGGTTGCAACGGTAACACTTATGGTCTCTGTTTTGGTTCGGAGTGCGGCTGCGGGGATGGGAATTATGATGGCCGCGTTAATTAGCGGAACGATCCTGACGCAGATGGCATCCTCCTGGGAATCGTCCAAATACTTGTTCGTGGTTAATTTGCAGTTGACGGATTATCTCAATGGAACACTGCCTCCGATTAAGGGGATGACGTTGCCCTTCTCGTTGACCGTGTTGAGTGTATGGGCGATCGCAGCGCTGATCATTGCGTACGCAACCTTTATCCGAAGGGATGTCACATCCTAATTTGACCTTTTTCGTTACTTTATCGCAAGGCGGCTCGTCTTTATCATGACGAATGAAATAGACAGCGAGAGGAGAAAGGCGAAATAGAATGGATGTATTATGGAAAGCAGGCTCGGTGACACTATCTGGCATGTTTGAACTGTGGGCAGCGATCCCTGTAGGTTTTATGTTGCAGCTACCACCGATTCTGATCGGAATATTTAGTGCGGTGGGTGCGATTATCAGCGCAGGTGCTGTTATTTTTGTGGGAGGTTCGTTGCGCAACTGGCTTTTAAAGCGTGTAGAGAAACGGAGCAATCGTCAGGGGCGCATGTGGCAGATATGGGATAAATACGGAGTGGTTGGCCTTGGTCTCGCTTCGCCGCTCTTAACAGGAGCCCCGCTGGGTGCTGCTATCGGTATCTCGCTAGGAGCCCCTACGAAAAAGCTCATGCTGTGGATGTCGGTGGGCATTATTATCTGGAGTGCACTATTGACGGCAGGAGTGGCATTTGGTCTTTTGCAATTCATGGTACCAGAAACGAAATAGCTATACGCATGAAAACCGCCAATTTCTGGCGGTTTTTGTTCATGCAGTTCATAATGTGAGTCTGTAGACAATCTCTCCATCGTATACGTCGCCCGTTTCTTCAAAACCGGTTTGACTGTATAAATGTCTAGCACCTGCATTGTCCGGGCATACGGTCAGGTTGATAAATCTGCTCTGTGGGAAACGGTTCCGAACCGTATCCAGGATCGCTACGAGAGCCGCTCTGCCATATCCATTACCTTGGTACCGGTGATCGATCAAAAAACCGTTGAACCAGTAACACCAATCTGTTGAGGCGTCATAGGTAATCATGACAAACCCAACCATTTTATCAGCATCATACAAGCAAAATGGTTCATATTCGCAGTTGTCACCATCAGGTCGGATATGGACCTTCGCCAGTGAAACGGCAACAGACGGAACAAAGCGCTGCTGCTCATCTTGTACCTGCAAGCGTAATGCATCTTGCCAGTTATCTCTGGTTGTTGGCACCAGTCGAATACGAATGCTATTGATAAGTCTTCACCTCGATCCTCTGATAGCTTAAGCGTAACCGATTCCACCTGAAAAATCTTCCTTTTCCGCGTGGGTGTTTTTTCGTAAAATAAACCAAGGATACAAATAGAAAAGTTCCCGAAAGTGAGGTAACTGACATGGACGAGAAAAAAGAAGCGTTGGTCCCTGAATTGGAGGATCTAGTTCATAAATTTACAGAGCTGTTGACAGGAGAAGCGACCCCTGAGCGCGTAGAGATGGTGAAAATATGGTGCCTGTACACGACAATGGCAAAAGCAATGCCACCGCTGATTCAGCATTGGGGAAGCGAGCCTGAGCATATGGAAGCACGCAATCAAATTCGGGAAATCATCGAGCAGATCAAGCAGTGGAATCAGGAGAAAAATCAAAAGCATTAAAAGTAGGAAAAAACGCTGTCACTTTGCGAAAGAGGACAGCGTTTTTTTACTTCAATCGAATCTCTAACCAGCGTAGAGGTGGTCCAACTGAAAAATCATCCTCGATACAGATGATGCTTTCCGTTTGTAGTAGATTCTGTTTGCGGAAGACGGATCGAAGTGTACCGTAGGCAGATAGGCCGAAGCAGATGTGAAATTTGTCCATTTGTTAGCTCCTCAGAATTATCTTCCTTCAATATATCGTAAATTGGATTTGATCAAAAGACTGAACAGAAAAAAGACACGATCCTGAAAATCAAGTCGTGTCTTTTCTAATCATAGGGATCTTTTTACGGATTCCATGTGATATGTTTGGCAGCATCCATTAATTCATTTAAGGTGACACCATGTGCCGTCATGACTACATACAACGATTGGTTGTCGGATTGAGCGTTAAAATGAGCCGAGTGCTGGGCTGTTGATGCTTTTGAATCCGTTTGATCAAAAGAAACAGCAATAGCTTGCTCTCCGTTGACCGCGAACAACTGAGTAGCCGAGAAAGTACCTGGGATAGAGAGGCTGCGCTTGCCTTCAGTATTTCGCACAACATCTATGCGAATCCAGTCGTTGTTTCGCTTGTAATCTGAAGTTAAGCGAGTCACCTTCTGGCTGGTTTCGGATTCATATTGGACCGATACCGTACTCATCGAGAACCCATTCGGTGATTGCGACAGGGCTGGAACGGGCATATCTGATGCTTGTACAGCGGTGTTCAAATCTGTGAAGGAAGAGAGCGTAATGGGCTGCTTCGCTGCCGTTGGCAACGTTGGACCGACCAATGCGTTCTCAGTCGAACCGCCATCAGCTGTGTCTGGTTCCAATTGGGAAGCGATCCCAAATGTCGTAGGATTCTCAGCAGCAGCGCCATTGGCTTCCTTAGCGGCTATATGGTTACCCGTATTAGCTGACTCCGCTGGAACTTCTGATTTCGCTTTTGCCGCTTGATCAGCTGAGTTCCCCTGTAATCCGCGAGATGCCACGCTGTTCTGCCCGTCTTTATTGATCGTACGTGGCTCTGGTGTGGTTGCTTTTTCCTCAGGTTTCACCATTGCAATCGCATTGTTCGATTGGGCAGGTGAGGCAGGAGGTGTATCTTTTGCAGGCGCAGTCGGAGCGACTTGCGATTGTGTAGCCGCAGACTCTGGATTGCTTTCTGCTTTTTTCATCGCCGGACTATCAGCGGCTGCTGGTAGGGAAGCGATAGCAGGTGCTGGAGCTTGCGGTTCCGATTTTGATTCCGTTTCGTCGTATGCAATCGTGTTCCTGGTGTCTTTCATTCCGTTTTCTTGTATGGCAGCCATTTGAATATTACTTGGTGTCAGTTGTTGGTAACCGACGAAACCGACTGCGAGCAAGACTGCCGCTGCGCTAACCCAGGCGTATGAAGGGAAGCCTTTGGTCCAACGCTTGTTTGGCTTTGAAATCACTGTACTCGTTTGTTGTTCTGAAGATGCAGTAGCGGCGTGAGGGGGTACACCTTTTCCGGCGGTCTGGTAGATTGCTTGCATGATTCTGTCTTCCAGGTTCGCTTGAGGCAGTGGAACCTCCTTCAAGAACTGCACCTCCTCTTCTGTTGTCATTTGCGTTTCTATCCAAGCGATGCATTCGTCACAGGTTTCAATATGTGAGTATGAATCGCTATCTGTGTCATCTAGCCATGCTTTTCTAAATGCCTGGCAGTTCATGTACGAGCCCCCCTTCCTTGCGGGATAACAATTTTGCGAGTTCCTGACGAGCACGCAAGTAACGGACGCGAGCTGTAGATTCGGCGATGCCGAGGAGTGTAGCTATTTTTTCAAACGGATATTCGTGCGTACAGCGAAGGACGATCACTTCACGATAAGAATCTGACAGTAGAGCAAAGGCTTCCTGAATTTCTCGACGTTGCTCTTTTGTCATGAGCGATTCCTGAGGGGATTCGTCCCGTGTATTAGATGGCACATAGGCCAATTGTTCATCCGAGTCATGATACTTTCGGCGACGCAAGAAGTCGATGCTCTTATTTCGGGCAAGCGTATGTAACCAAGAAGAAAACTGGCTGTCCCCACGGAATGTGGACAATTTTTCATACGCTTTAACAAATACTTCTTGAGTGAGATCCTCTGCATCAGAGCGATTGTTTACCATTTTGTAAATGAAAACGTATATCATATGCTGATATCGCTGGATGAGGTCGCGATACGCTTCGATGTCGCCTTGAAGAATCCGCTGAATGATTTCGGCGTCGGATTGCATTGAATCTTTGGCCTCCCTTCCCTCTATGAGACGCTGGTTATTAGTAAACGTTTCAGACCAGCGTTTCGATTTCTATAATATCGTATGGATAGCCCTGTTCGACCAGAAAAAGCTGGCGATGGAGCGAAAACTCCTGTTCTCTCGTGTCTCGCGTTACCAATGTATAAAAATGGGCGGTGTTGTCGTCTGTTTTGGGCCTTAAGATACGTCCCAGGCGCTGTGCCTCTTCTTGTCTGGAACCATACGTCCCGGAAATTTGGATCGCGACGTTGGCGTCAGGCAAATCAACCGCAAAGTTGGCTACCTTGGATACGATCAGGCGTGTAATTTCCCCTTTTTTAAACTGCGTGTACAAAAGCTCGCGTTCTTTGTCCGGTACTTTTCCTGTAATGAGTGGCAGTTGAAGGGCCGTTGCCATTTGTTCAAGCTGATCGATATATTGCCCGATGATCAAAACGCGATCATGGGCGTGCCTCTCCAATAGCTCGCGGACGACCTCCAGTTTTTTTGGATTTTCCGCTGCAATGCGAAACTTTTGACGAGTGGATGCATGTGCATAGGCCTCTCGCCACTTCGGCTCAAAGGGGAGTCGAATTTCTCGGCAATGCGCCTCTGCGATCCAGCCTTGCTCTTCCATGACTTTCCACGGAACCTCGTACTTTTTTGGACCGATTAGCGTGAAAACATCTTCTTCCCGCCCGTCTTCCCGAACGAGAGTAGCAGTCAGCCCAAGTCTGCGAGTGGCTTGAATCCCAGAAGTTACACGAAAGATGGGTGCGGGCAACAAATGCACCTCATCGTAAATAATAAGCCCCCAGTCGCGCTCTGAAAAGAGTTTCAGATGAGGAAAATCATCTTCGGCGGTGGGGCGGTATGTAAGAATTTGATAAGTTGCCACAGTTATTGGCTTGACTTCTTTGTTGTCACCAGTGTATTCCCCGACCATATTTGGATCAAGTCCTGTTTTGTCCAAGAGCTCAGCGATCCACTGGCGAACCGATGTCGTATTCGTGGTCAAAATGAGGGTGGCTGTTTGCAATTGGCAAATGGCACCAAGTCCAATGACTGTTTTTCCTGCACCACAGGGCAGGACGAGAACGCCGCTTCCCCCGGTCACAGCGCCTCCGGAATAGAAGGCATCGACAGCTTCTTTTTGATAAGAACGCAAAGAGAATGCTTTGCCTCGAGATGTCGTTTCCCGCAAGCTGACTGCACAGGATTCGCCTTCTGTATAGCCCGCCAAATCTTGTATAGGAAACCCGAGCTTGATCAGCTCTTGTTTGATCAACCCGCGCGCATAGCTTTTGATGACAAATTCACTCTCAAAAAGAGCAGCGATTGATTGATAACTAGTCACCTCTGCTAAAAGAAGCGGGTCTTCACTCATTAATACGAGTTGATCACCAATGCGTTCCAAACGAAACAAGCCGTATTTTCGCATCGTATCTTCAATTTCTTTGACAATGGTTGGCGGGACACCGTATTTGCTGTAGTTGCCAAGCACGTCTGTTACCTCTTGTGATGTGAGACCGGATGCAGCCGCATTCCAAAGCGATAAAGGGGTAATCCGATAGGTATGGATGTATTCTGGGTTCTTGATTAGCTCAGTAAAACCGCTGATAGCTTGTCTGGCCTCGGAAAATAAAGGATGTTGCGTTTCCAACAATATCGTCCGATCGCTTTGAACGATCAAGGGCAGGTCTGGACGGTAGGACAATAGACTCACCTCGTTACAAAAGGCATAGGAATCAGCACTATGGTATCACAATCTCAAAAAGAAAGAAAAACGAACAGGTAACATTTTGGCTACGATGGGAAACAATATCCCAAAGCATGGATGGAAAGGATGGAGGGGAGCATGGCAATTTGGGGAAGCTTGTTTAATTTGATCTTGGTCATGATCCTCGTACTCCTGAACGGGTTCTTTGTTGCGACTGAATTCGCGATCGTAAAAGTAAGGGAGTCGCGCATTGCACAGCTCGCAGCGGAAGGAAACAAGCGCGCTGTCGACGTCGAGAGGGTCCTGCACAATTTGGATGCCTACCTCTCTGCGTGCCAACTTGGCATTACGCTTGCTTCATTAGGACTCGGTTGGCTAGGAGAGCCTGCTGTTGCGCATCTTCTGCATCCCGTTTTTCGATACTTCCATTTAAATGAAACGGTTGTTACCAGTATTTCCTTTATTATTGCTTTTTCGGTGATTACGTTTTTGCATATTGTACTGGGGGAACTGGCTCCGAAGACATTGGCTATTCAATACTCCGAAAAGGTGGTACTGGCAGTAGCGAAGCCGATCCAACTCTTTTACAAAATCATGTATCCCTTTATTCAAATGCTGAACTGGTCCGCGAGCCATTTTCTTGGGCTTTTTCATATATCTTTGGAGCCGCATCAGGAAGCACATACAGAAGAAGAGATACGCATTCTTGTCAATGAAAGTCATAAAAGCGGCTTGATTGATCAAACCGAGCTGATGCTGGTTGACAATATTTTTGATTTCTCGGAGACGATGGCAAGAGAAATCATGGTTCCGCGTACGGATATGGTTGTCCTGAACCTGCGCGATCCTTTTGACGAGAACGTGAAGCATGTCCAAAACGGACGTTTTACCCGTTATCCAGTAGTGGATGGTGACAAAGATCATGTTGTGGGGAGTTTGCACATCAAGGATATGCTGACAGGGCTTCTGGAAGGAGAGAGTCATGATCTTCAGACCTTCATGCGTCCGATTTTGACGGTACCGGAGACGATTTCGATCAGCCGATTGTTAACCATGCTGCAAAAACAACGAGGTCAAATGGCAATTATCATTGACGAGTATGGGGGCACTGCGGGCCTGGTGACCCTGGAAGATATAATGGAAGAAATTGTTGGTGACATTCAGGACGAGTTTGACGATGAACGCCCAGAGGTAGAACGAAGCGACGGCATGCTGTCATTGGACGGGCGTATGTTATTGGAAGAAGTGGGCGATTATCTGGACATCGAATTGGAGTCGAGCGATGTGGATACACTTGCTGGCTGGATTTACATGCAGATCGACCATCCGCCGCGCGTGGGAGATCGGGTAAAAGAGGGAAAGTACGAATTTGTCGTGGGAGAGGTCAACCATTACAGAATCACCAGGGTATATGTAAAGAAAGTCGGCAAAGCAGAGGAAGAAATCGGTTCCACGTAAGTGAGGAAAGGGGGCTTCTCAATGCGTAATATAATTGCTATAATGGGACACAAGTTGCATAGATGGCAATGAGCCTAATTACTTAGGGTGATTAGGAGCAGCAAAAGAGCAGAGACTAGAGGAGGAAGTACAGATGAGACGAGCAGTCAGTATGGTACTGACCGCATTGCTGGCGTTTTCTTTGGCAGCATGTGGTAACGAAACAGGTGGGAAAACAGAGACAGCGGCAACGACAGGCCAAGGGCAAACAGTGAAGCTGGGGCTGACGCAATTCGTGGAGCACCCTGCGCTGGATGCTATTCATAAAGGAATTTTGGATGGTCTGAAGGACGCTGGCTACGAAGAGGGCAAGAACTTGGAGGTAGACTCCCAGAACGCCCATGGTGACATGAACAATACAGTCTCGATCGCACAGAAGTATGCCGGAGATAAGAAGGATATTGTCGTAGCGATTGCGACGCCATCCGCACAGGCTGCAGCCAAGGCGATTGCTGACAAACCTGTTATTTTCAGTTCCGTAACAGACCCGATCTCGGCTCAACTGGTTGGCAGTCTGGAAAAACCAGACAAAAACGTGACCGGGACGTCCGATAAAGTATCGATGGAACAACAATTGAAGCTGGTGAAAACCTTCCTGCCTGAGCTGAAAAAGCTGGGCGTGATCTATACGACTTCCGAAATTAACTCAGAGGTACAGGTCAAAGAATTGGAAGACGCAGCGCAAAAAGAAGGCGTAGAAATCATCAAGGCAGGCATTTCGCAGTTATCCGAAGTGCAGCTTGCAGCTCAAAGTCTTGCTAGTAAAGCAGATGCCATTATTATCCCAATTGACAACACCGTCGTATCTTCTTTTGAAGCGGTACTGGGAGCAGCAGAGGAAAACAAAATTCCTGTATTTGCTTCTGATACCGATACAGTGAAACGTGGAGCGGTTGCTACTTACGGGATTGATTACTACCAAATCGGTAAACAAACAGGCGATATGGCTGCCCGTATCTTAAAAGGGCAGACGGTTGCTGATACTCCTGTAGAGATTTCGAAACAAGCTGATTTGTATATTAATGAAACAGCTGCTGCAAAGTTTGGGCTCACTATTTCTGAGGCACTCAAACAACAGGCGAAAGAAATCATCAAGTAAAAAGAGAGCGTCATGCTCTCTTTTTATTCTTTTAAAACCGTTTTATCCATGTTAAACTGTAAAAAAAAATTCACGAGGGGGAATTCACTAAATGTTCAAACAAAAGAAGAGTATTAAAATTTTTCAGAGTTTTTTATTTCCTTTATTGCTTTTGTCTGTTACCGCTTGTGGACAGCAAAGCACTACCCCTGCAAACAATTCTACACCCGCTCCTGCTACCACGACGGCGCCTGCTCCGTCTACTGAAACCAAGCAGTTGACAATTGGGATTGCCCAATTCGTTGAACACCCTGCTTTGGATGCAGCGAGAGAGGGCTTTATCAGCCAACTGGCTAAAAATGGTTACGAAAAAGACAAGCAAGTAAAAATCGATGTGCAATCCGCTCAAGCGAGCATGGATACAGCCATTCAGATTGCCCAAAAATTCGAGGCTGACAAAGTAGATTTGGTGTTGGCCATTGCGACTCCAACGGCACAGGCTGCTGCACAAACCAGCAAAGAGATTCCGATCCTGTTTACTGCGGTAACAGACCCGGTAGAAGCTGGTCTGGTAGCAGCGATGGACAAGCCGGGAGCAAACGTAACTGGTACATCGGATATGAATCCAGTTGAAGAGCAATTGAAGCTGATCAAAGAAATGAAAGCTGATGCGAAATCTGTTGGAATCATTTATAGTTCTGGCGAAGTCAACTCCAAAGTACAGGTAGATGCGGCAAAAGCAGTAGCCGGCAAGCTTGGTTTAGAGATTAAAGAAGCGGCGATTACGAGCGCGACAGAAGTGAAGCAAGCAGCTGAGTCCATGGTCGGCAAAGTAGATGCTTTCTACGTACCGACTGACAACATGGTCGTCTCTTCGATTGCAGCTGTTATCGGTGTCGCTGAAGCACAAAAAATTCCGGTCATCGCTGGTGAAGAAAACTCTGTGAAGAGCGGAGCGATTGCCACTTACGGGATCGACTACACAAAGCTGGGCGAGCAAACAGCTGATATGGCAACAAAAATCCTGAAGGGTGAAGCGAAGCCGGCTGATATGGCTGTTGAAGTGCAAGCAGACATGAAGCTCGTATTGAACAAGAAAGCGGCGGAAAAAATGGGTGTGACGATTCCGCAAGCCATGCTCGACCGTGCTGGACAAGTGATCGAGTAATAAATGCAGTAATTGGAGGATTTCTTCTATGAATCAACTGGCAATAATGGGAGCCATTGAGCAAGGTTTATTATTTGGTATCTTGGCTCTCGGTGTATATCTGACCTTCCGAGTCCTAAACGTTCCTGACTTGACCGTAGATGGTAGTTTTGCCTTGGGAGGCGCAATCGCAGCCAAATTCATTATCGATGGTACCAATCCGTTTTTGGCCACCCTGCTGGCTTTCATCGTAGGTGGTTTGGCAGGAGCTTTTACGGGCGTCTTGCATACCAAAGGAAAGATTAACGCACTTTTGGCGGGGATCTTGACGATGATTGCCTTGTACTCGATCAATTTGCGTGTCATGGGAAAAGCGAATTTGCCTCTTTTGCGGGAAGATACCTTGTTCACTTATGTGAAGGATATGGGCATTCCGAACCTGGCCGTAGGTGGAGTTACCTTGCTGACAGGTGTAGCAATCGTCTTTATCGTAGGTGTTCTGGTGTTGAAGCTCATCATTGACTGGTTCCTTCATACGGATATGGGTCTGGATTTGCGTGCGACAGGTGACAATTCGAAGATGATCCGCAGCTTTGGGGTAAACACGGATTCGACAACGATTATCGGTTTGGCTCTCTCCAATGGCTTGGTAGCGTTAGCTGGTGCGTGGGTAGCCCAATACCAAGGCTTTGCGGATGTAGGAATGGGGATCGGGATGATCGTTATCGGTCTCGCTTCCGTTATTGTCGGGGAAGTTTTGTTTGGCAGCTCTTCGATTTTCCGAGTGACGCTTGCTGTCATTCTCGGCTCGATTGTGTACCGCTTGGTCATTGCCCTTGCTCTGGATGCAGGACTCAATCCTTCTGACATGAAGCTGATTACTGCCCTGATTGTTATCATCGCCCTGACAGTACCTACTGTGGCAAAAGGCATCTGGAAAAAGCAAGCGGTACGCTCGGCAAGGGGAGGAAGCAGCGATGCTTAAAATTACAAACGTCAACAAAGTATTCAACGCAGGAACTGTGAATGAAAAGATCGCGCTTCGAAACGTCAATCTGCACGTTAAGAAGGGAGAGTTCATCACCGTTATTGGTAGTAATGGTGCCGGTAAATCGACGATGATGAACATGATCTCTGGTGGACTGACGCCAGATAACGGAAGCATTACGATTGACGGCAAAGATGTCACCCGCTTGGCAGAGCACCAACGCGCAGGTCTGATCGGCCGTGTGTTTCAGGACCCGATGGCAGGTACAGCGCCGAACATGACGATTGAGGAAAATTTGGCAATCGCATTGGGGCGGGGAAAACGTCGTACACTTGGATTTGGGGTGAATAACCAGAAGCGAGAGCTGTTCCGTGAGCAGCTCAAGCAGCTGGATCAGGGGCTGGAGAACCGTTTGAAGACCAAAGTTGGTTTTCTCTCAGGGGGACAGCGCCAAGCACTGAGCCTGTTGATGGCTACCTTCACGGAGCCAAAGATTTTGCTTCTCGATGAGCATACAGCAGCGCTTGACCCGAAACGGGCGCAGTTGATTGTAGATTTAACGGAAAAAATCGTGGAACGCCATAAACTGACGACAATTATGGTCACGCATAATATGGAACAAGCGTTGAACATGGGGAATCGCCTGTTGATGCTCCACGATGGGGGAATCATCCTCGACATTCCGGATGAGAAAAAACGGACGATGAAACCGCAGGATCTGCTTCGCGCATTCGAAACAGCCCGCGGTGGAGAAAGCTTCAGTGAAGATCGCTTCTTATTAACCTAATCGGATCGAATCAGCCTTCCTGTTCAAACGGGGAGGCTTTTTCGTTTGTGGAAAGATACACGTACATGAATCCAGCACCGATCAAGAGAATGCCTGCGACAATGGTGAAAAGGATCGTGCCGCCATAATGCAGCAAGACAAGGCTACCCAAGTACGGTCCGCACGTACGGGAAATGTCCCAGTGCGTTCCCGTAATCGCAAAGTACCGCCCGCGCATCGTAACAGGTGATATCCGGGTGACGAAGGCCATTAACTGAGTCAGACCAATACTTTCTCCGATGACGAGCAACACTTGCAAGGCGAGAAGGACAGGCACGTTGTCGATGAAGGCATAGCCCAAGGATACGATGAGAAAACAAATGTACGAGCCGCTAATCAACAGGCGAGCCGGCAAGTGCTGGGTCCATTTGACGAGCAAGTACTCGAACAGGAGCAGCAGGCCCCCTTTTACCGCAATGAGCAAAGCGAGAGTTTGCAAATAGTCTGGCAGCGTGTATTTGAGATGAAGCTGGAGATTTGTCTCGGTTTGGGCGTAAAACAAACTGATCGGCAAAGACAGCAGCATGATGGCAAGGGCTGGTCGATAAGCATGCCAGGAGCTGCGTGAACGTACGTCTGCTGCTTCTTCGACGTGAGCTTCTGGCAGCGGAGTTTGCGGGATTTTCCACCAGACGGCAAGAGCATAGATTAATAGTGAGATCGCAGTAAACAAAAATGCCATAGCAGGATCGTACTTATAAATGATGACTCCGACTAAAGGTCCCAATGCGGCCCCGATGCTGCTGGAAGTATTAAGAAGGGCAAAGGCACCGGCCATTTGTGCAGAGGAAATCGTATCAGCGAGATGTGCACGGCTGACAGGGATAAACAGGGAGCGGCCAGCGCCGTTGATGATGTACAGGATCGCAAAGCCCAGCATAGAGTCTGCCCAAGTCATTCCCAACATGGCGAAGCCTTGCAGGAAAAGGGCGAGTAGCATGATTGATTTTCGGCGATAGCGGTCCGTGATGCCACCAGCAAATAGCGTCAGCAAAATCTCGGAGAAGGGCTGCAAACCAATGACGAGCATGGTCATGGTGACAGAGCCGCCGATGTTCTCGCTCAAGTACAATACGAGAAACGGGGCGATCATGGCGCTGGATAGTGAGGTGAGCGTTTCGCCGAATAGACGGACCCAGAGGAGTATCGGATACGCAGCAAAGAATCGACTGAGAGCATGCGGAACGTGTGGCATAAGAAAATCCTTTCTTTCGGCTTTTTCCGGTTAGTTGGTGTTTTTAGAATTGTAAGGTGGCAAAGACTGGAGAAAAAGCGTACGATTAGGCGAATAGCTTTTTCATGTTTTATGGGCGAATTGGTGGTGGCAAGATGCAACTCGTTGAACAATACATCCGTTTATGTGCGGGGCGGCCTGATGAAACGATAAGGCGCCCGCATGACATATCGTTAGCTGAAGTTGCTTCGCTTTTATTTTGTACGTTGCGGAATGCGACACTGACTTTGAAAAAAATGCAAAGCCAGGGATGGGTAATCTGGCAACCGGGGAGAGGGCGAGGAAACCGATCTGTTTTGACATGCTTGCTCGCGCCCGAAGACCTGATCATGAGCGTAGCCAAAGAACTCGTGCAAAAAGGAGAGATTCGTGCTGCACGGGAGATGATCGACGAATATGGGGTAAATTTGCAAGCTTTGGGTGAAAATTTTTCACGATGGATGAATAGTCAGTTTGGACATCGTGTGAAGCGGGAAAAGGGAAGTAAGGGCAGAGTCGATACCTTGCGTTTGTTTTACAGTCGACCATTCGCAGGGCTTGATCCGATTCATATTCTCCTGCGCTCCGAGTCACATATGGTCAAGCAGCTGTTTGATTCTCTGGTCCAGTTTGATCCAGTCACGAGACGGATTGAACCCGCTATCGCTTTTTATTGGGAGGCTAGTGAGGAAGGAAAGCAGTGGACTTTTTACTTGCGAAAAGGTGTCTTATTCCATCATGGCCGACCACTTGTTGCCGATGATGTGCGCTTTTCGTTACTTCGTTTGATGGAGCATTCCTATAAACATCGTTGGCTAGCCGCTTCCATCGAATCGATTACCGTCAAAGATGACTACGTATTGACGATTTTTTTGCATATGCCAGATGAATTGTTTTTACAGGCACTGAGCAAGGAATATATGGCAATAGTCCCCTGTGATTACGTTCAGGAGATGGGGGAGCAATTTGCGCAAATGCCAGTAGGAACGGGGCCGTTTCGTGTAGTCCGCAACGATGATTCCATGCTCGTGCTAGAAGCGTTCACGCCTTATTTTGGGGGAAGGCCGTTCTTGGACCGAATCGAAATCTGGTGCGTACCTGGAATGGCAGTAGAAGCGCATGCAGATGAAAGCACGCTATCCGTAACGGCTTTGGATGAACATTGCGATAGGAGCTTTCTGGCATGGAGTGACGTTGGGAGATTGGAAGATTGTTTTCAATACGTCAGCTTGAACGGAGCAAAAAATGGTCCGCTGTCACATCGCGAATTTCGGAGTCTCATGGTCGCTATCATTTGTGGACAAGCTTTAAGACAAGAGCTACAGGGAACGAGGGAGCATGCAGTCATCTGGGGTAAAACCGATTCGTTCCAAGAAAAAAGAGAAGTGCCGGATTCACAGGAGTTGGCTCGTATTTTCAAAGAGAGCGGGTATCAGGGAGAGGCGCTGTCACTTTATACGTATCCAGACTCCGATCATATAGAAGATGCCCGGTGGATTCAGAAAACGTGCAAGGAATACGGAATTGCCATAGAGATCAGGTATGCATCCCCGGAGGAGCTTGCCTCGCCTTCGTTATTGCAAGAGGCCGATTTAGTTGTGGATAGTGCGAATGTAGATGAAAGGGCGGAGCTGTCGTTACGAGAATTTCTACACGCTGGTGCGTTGAGTATTTCTCATCATTTAGATCCGCGTGGAAAGGAAGAGATTGCGTATTGGATGAGTCGCATGTCGTGCGCCCGAACAGAACAAGACCGACAAGCTTGCGTAGACAGCATCATGCATACGCTTGCGGCTTGCAGTACGTTTGTCCCGCTGTATTCGAATCGGGTAGAAATGCTTGCCCATCCACGGTTATCTGGTGTAAGTCTGGATGCCTATGGCTGGATTGATTTCAGGGGCATTTTTGTTAGGGAATAGCATAAATTTGTCACATAATTATGTGAAACCGCTTTCGTTTTTCATCGTATTATCATATGTAGATATTTATTATGCTCATAAAGTTCTTTGAGGAGGAGCTATGCCGGTGTATACCAAAATCGAAAAGGACAAACACATTTTGTTTGCGTCCATTCGCTTGATGATCTGCGTCGGGCACGCCGACGGTTATATAGGAAATAAAGAAATGGATCGTATTCATGAAATCGTGAATTCGGAGCATTTTACATTGAAAGAACGACAAATTTTGATGGATGATATGGACTATCCGAAGCGTCCGGAGGTCATCGTGGAAGACCTGGTAGCCATGACCCAGGCTGAAAAGCTCGTTATGATGCGCAAGCTCTACCACATGGCATTGATCGATCGGAAGCTATCCCCGTCGGAGACAAAAGAGATTGCCCGCATCGCTTGCCTGATCGGAATCTCGGAGGAAAAGCAGCGTCAAGTAGAAGAGTGGATTCGCGAAGGGATTGTTTGGCGCGAACGATGGAAAGATATTGTAGAAGAATAGCCAGGGCCCCAATATGATTGGGGTCCTTTCGTTTTTGGGGGAAGCGTGGCGCAGCCTCGTTTTCTACAGTACAATAAGAAAAATAACGTCTCAGCAAGTGGCAACGCTATGGTTAAAGGAGGAGACCCTATTTTGCGGATCTTGGTTACGAATGATGATGGCATCGATGCTCTTGGTATCAAGCGGTTAGTAGAAGCTTTGCTCACTTTGGAGGGAGCGGAAGTCTATATAGTAGCACCGGTTGAAGAGAAAAGCGGGGTCGGACACGGAATCACTTATCGGAGTGCACTCTCGCCTCAACAGCGTGATTTTTACGGAATGCCGGTGAAAGCGTGGGCGGTCAATGGTAACCCTGCTGACTGTGTAAAAGCTGCTTACCATCTCTTGTTTGAACATGGGAAAAAGCCGGATATCGTATTCTCGGGGATTAACGTCGGGACCAATCTCGGACGTGATATTTATTACTCCGGTACGTGCAGCGGTGCCAGGGAGGCGGTAATCTTGGGTGTTCCTGGTGTTGCCCTTTCCTATGATAACTGGTTCGATCAAGACAACTACGGCGATGTAGTGGAGATGATTCGTCCGCTCGTAAAAGAATTCAGCGATCTTGCGGTCAAAGGGGAACTGGCGTCAGAGGTATTCTGGAATATCAATATCCCGCATGTGCCGCTGGCTGAGGTGAAAGGAATGGTTCCGGCCACCTTGTCCATGAACCACTATGAAGACAAATATAGCGAAGAAGCAGAAGGCTATTATTTGGCACGCGAGTATCCTCAAGTCATGCCACTGGCGGAGCCGCTGGACTATGATTTGCTCAAGCACGGTTATATTGCGATCACCCCTGTCCACATTGACGCGACAGATCGGACTCTCTTAAAACAAATGGACAATTGGGCATTGCTAAAAGACTGGGGAAAACAGGAGGAATAACGCATGAACGACGATTTTTTTCCTCCGCTAACCCCCGATGACACCCTGTGCTCTCTAGACGAGTCAACGCAGGGAGAGGTACTCGACCCCGTGGTTTATCACGATTTGTACAAGCTGGCAGAAGAAGAGGGTCTTCCTTACTTTGTCCGTCTTAGTGGCACTGGCGTAGTGGAGCTGTATTTGGTGTTCGAATCGGTGGATGCTTTCAGTGAGCAGACGAGAGATGCCGTTTCGCTCGAATTCAAGACGTATCAAAATAAACTGCTCGCGGTCATTTGGACACTTTCGGACCCGCTGAATCCGCTTGGTTTTCCCTTGACGTTCGACATAGCGCGTGCTGATGAGCGAAGCATGGCCTTGAGAATGATCGAGCAGCCGTATACTTCTTTACACTACTTGGCTTACGCGGATCGTAAACTTACCCATATCTATTCCGAGTCGGTTTCTTTTTCCCCAGCGGAAGTGGCTCGGACACGTGAGATGATTCAGGCGCTCTATGAGGGGACTCCCGATACACTCCCGGAAGAGGTGCAGGTGCGTGAGGAAGAGACTGAAAGCATCTCGGCGATGAGCTTGCCTGCATCCGTTTTTACGGAATCGGGGATGGCCTTCATATTGCGTTACAAGCACATGAGAGATGTCCATGGTGAAGAAGGGGCCCAGCATTTATTGATGAGTACTGTGCAGCAAGCAATATGGGTCATGCGCAGGCACGCCCGCAGCGAAGTCCGGGATACGTCCTTTACCGTATGGGCTGCGGAAGAGGGCGATTACGCAATGATCGTGCTGACGCCTAGTCTCTCGCATTTATTCGAGGTTGTTCACATGTCAGAGGATGAAGCGAATCCGTTCTCGCGCTTTTTGATGACCTTGCCGGAGTACGTGCAGACACAGGACGCTTCTCCCTTGCAGGTGGGCGCCTATCCACTGCTGCGTTATGAGAGCGGTCGCCTCTATCATTTGGAGCTGGATGAAGAGGTACAGGAGCATCTCGCGCAGGTGTTTTCGAAAGCGTTTCCAGGGATGCCTGTCCCTTACCTGTAATTGTTGTGAGATTGTGAAAAAAGACTCTCCCTGGAATTTTTTCGTCTTCGATGAAATATGGGTAAATAAGTCATTTTTCAACAAAGGATACGACAAGCGGGAATTCGAATTAGGTAAGACAGACATTCCATTGGGGAGAGGTGACGACGATGTACGCTGTTGAACCCAATTTGTTCCAGGCTGTTTCTGAATGCGCCCACCGTTTTCAAGGGGAGGTTGAGCAACTGGCACAACGTCATGCACTTACGATCGAAGGAGGGCTTCCTGCCTTGGAGCTGCAAGTACATCCGCAGTTTCAGGCTTTGCTCGAGTACAATCTGTGGGGAGAAGCCGGTTTAGTTGTTATCCATGGGAAATTACATAAGCGTGATCACGTTTGGACAGATTCGTTTTCTGTCATGATGAAGTTTTCCTTGACGTATGATCCGAGTATCGATATCGAAGGAAAGAAGCAGCGCATTGAAGAGTTTTTATACGGGGAAGGAGAGTACTTCTGGAATATCCCTCCCGCTGGCCATGTCGGTCATAGTGAACTGACCCTGCGCTTTACTTACCAGCCTGGAACGAACCGTCTTGCGGAATATGTCAGGAGTGTTTTGGGAATCGTAACCGGAAAGATGATGGCTGCCTAAAGCGGCATGAAAGACAAATGGCTCTCCGTCACAGGAGGGCTATTTTTTTCGAAGGAGGACAGAAATGCGTTTATTCATAGCATTGGATATTCCCGCTGAGGCTGCCGCTTATATTGCCGATGTTCAAAAACGGTTGAAGCAAGATGTGTCTGCGGACAGGTGGCAGTCCCTCGCTAATTTGCATCTGACTCTACATTTTCTTGGTGAAGTAGATGAGTTACTCGTCCCCGCTATCTGTGAGGATATGGATATCGTCAGCGCGATCATCCAGCCATTTACCCTGGGTGTTGGCAGCTTTGGGGTTTTTCCGAATGCCCTGCATCCACGTGTGCTTTGGCTGGGACTGCGCGGCCAACTTTCTCCTCTCAAACAGCTGCATTTATTGTTGGGCAGACGGTTTGAGTTGCACGAAGGCTTGTCCTACGATCGGAAGCGGTATCGGCCACATATTACGCTGGCACGTGGTCCGCATCGCAGTGGGGATGAGCTTGCCCTCCTGGATTGGAATGAACGCTATTTAGCGCAGGAGCCGCCACAATGGAAGGCAAGGCATTTCCATTTGTATCGTTCCGAGCTGTTGCGGGAGGGCGCGGTACATACGATTATCCACACGAGCACGTTTGATAAAGATCACAGCAAAAAACAAGCGTTGCCTGAATAGACTAAGAAGAAAGGATCAGGGAAGCCTTCCAGAAAGCGGTGGAAAACGGATGGGTGAGTTCACGACCGGCATTCTTTATCCACGCAAATACGAACCGAAAGTACTGATTGCCTTATCCAAGACAGAGCAGCCATATTTCCACAGAAACGTCAACAGCGACTGGAATGCATTTTTCCTGCAGGATGAGTGGCTGGAAACCTCCACGACGCTTGATTTTTTGCTGAGACTGTCCAAGCAATTCGTTCCCCTCCTCTGGTTTCATGACGCTGAGGACAACGGCTGGGGCTTTCGCTTGTTCGATGCAGGCTTCGAGGTTGCGTCAGCGACAATCAGCTACTCGCTCGATGTGGAAATGGCGGAAGCCGAGTTTGGCAGGCTTTATCCAGAAATTGACCTGCAGGAAGGAATTGTAGACAGCGAGGACGTTCGGCAAAAGTATGAAGACATACTGGAGAGGGTAGTGCGTTCGGAGTTGTATCGGCGAGAAGTAGGTAAAGGGATCACACGTATCAAGCCGCAGTCGTTTAGTCGGATCGTGGGTCCGAAGCAGATTCAGCAGTTACGTTCCCTTTTTGATTTGCAGTTGTTGACGAACGTCGATGACGACACAGGGGCTTCACTGTTGTACGACTCGGTTGACCTGTTCAAAGAAATTTTGGGAATCGAAGAGATGGTGTGGGTGAACTTTGCATATTTAGCTAGCGGAGGCAGAGAGTAGGATAGAACGAATAAAAAGAGCAAAAAGCCCAGTGCATCATCTGCGCACTGGGCTTTACACTGCCACTTACTTCTTTTTCCACTGTCCAAAAATTTCATCCACATCAAGCAGCATGATCAGCTTGTCGTTCATTCGGGCAATGCCTTGCAAATACTTGCCCTCTACACCAGCGATAATGGGTGGTGCAGGCTCGATCATGCTCTGCGGAATATTCATGACCTCAGAGACCGCATCCACGATAATTCCAATGTTCAAACCATCCATCTGCAAGTCAACAAAACGAGTATCATCTGTTTCTTCCATAGGTTCCAAATCAAACATTTTCCGCAAGTTGATGATCGGCAAGATCCGCCCACGCAGATCAATGACTCCTTCGACATAAAGTGGAGATTTTGGAAAACGTGTAATGGGCAGCGGCTTGATGATCTCACGTACGAGCGAAATCGACAGTCCGTAATATTCATTCCCCATTTTAAACAAAATCTGTTGTTCAACAGCAGCTTCTGCTTCCCAATCCGAACCGTTGCTTCTTTTCGTCATTTCCATGTGCATAATTCCTCCCCGAACCGCTTTCCATGTCTTTACCCATATTGTACCATGGACAAACCTACTCAGAACGTTTTTTTGTGGTAAGGCAAAGACTTAAAACAGACCGACAAGCATCAGGCTCGTCGGTCTGTCTTCTTGATTATGGTTCACGAAGGTCGTTCAAAGAGATTCCTTGCTCGAGCGCGAAATCAAAATCATCCACATCGTAAAATTGAACGGGCACGATATATTCCAATATCCGATCCTGATAATCAGGCTGGTCTGTGAGAAGCGGGGCCTCGAATTTCATGGCTGTCAACAATAGCTGTGTCTCTACGGGATCAAATATCTCCCCCCACATGGCGTTGTCCTCTACTTTTACGACCGTCAGGGTCACGCCGTTCGGAAAAGAAAAGGGAACCTTGGACCATGGGGCTATCAGTCCTTTTTCCATTCGTTTTCGGTTGAATGGATCGGCAAAAAATTGGCTCATTTCTTTCATAATCCGCCGGACATACTGATCATCAGCAGAGTAGGGCATGATAGGTTCAGGACTCTGGATAAATTCGTCCAATTCATAGATTGTCGACGCGGGTATCAGATATTCTACTGGTTGCGATGGGACCATCAACTCCCCGTAGATAGCCAACATGATCGCTTCTATAACGAATTGTTTCGACATTTCGACAACCCTCCTCGTTACCATCATACAAAAAATCAGGGGCACCGTACAAGGGTGGCGAGTAGGGCTCAAAAAGTTCAGGGAGGGTGCATCCTTTGTTTGAATCTGCTTTTTTTTCGTCGCTGCTACTCATCATTACCATTAACCTCGTATTAAGTGGAGATAATGCCGTGGTCATTGCCATCGCTTGCCGGAAGCTCCCTGTCGAACAACGAAAACAAGCCATTTTGTGGGGAACGTTTCTTGCTATCATCGTACGCGTAATCGCTACGATTCTTGCTGTTTATTTGCTGAAAATCCCGTATTTGTACCTGATTGGCGGAATCATTCTGCTATGGATCAGCTACAACCTGTTGCGCGAGGACGAGCGAGAGGAAGCAATCAACTCGAGTGAAGACTTGATCCAAGCGGTCAAGACGATTGTTGTGGCAGATGTGATGATGGGACTGGACAATGTACTCGCTATTGCAGGGGCAGCGCAAGGCGACGTCGTCCTCATCGTGCTGGGCCTCTTGATCAGTGTGCCTCTCATGGTTTTTGGTAGCCAGCTCATTTTAAAGGCAATGGAGCGCTTTGTATGGCTTGTTTATATTGGTTCAGGTGTCCTGGCAGTGACGGCGGCGAATATGATTCTCATGGAAAATACGATGCGTGAGTGGGTCGCAGGGATGAGTTGGCTCGAATATGTGATCAAAATTGGGTTGGTCGCTCTCGTTTTAGTTGCGGGGTATTTGCAACGTACGAAAACAACCCGTACCCACGCATGAAAAAACTGAGATGAATAATGAATCTCAGCCAGGCTGTCGAGAAAGTCGACAGCCATTTTTATTTCACTTAATTTTAAAGCGACACCGCGTTAATGTGTTATTATTTTTATAATATCATTTAACAGTAGGTGATAATTGTGCTTTCCTCCAATGATAAAAATCCACAAATGCATTACGAATTTGTATGCCTCGATGAATTGGTCCCGGAGGACCATTTATTAAGGGTAATTCAAAAGCATATAGATTTCTCCTTCATCCGAGAAAAAGTACGTCAATATTATTGCGAAGATAACGGTAGACCTTCCATTGATCCTATTGTGTTATTTAAAATGATTTTCATTGGATACCTTTACGGTATCCGCTCAGAGAGGCAGCTCGAAAAAGAAATTCAGACCAACATTGCCTATCGTTGGTTTCTTGGCCTTTCTTTAACAGATCGAGTTCCAGATCATACAACAATCAGTTGGAATCGTCGAACTCGTTTTAGAAATACAAATGTTTTTCAGGAGATTTTTGATGAAATTGTGCGCTTGGCTATTCAGAATCGAATGATCGGTGGACGTGTCTTGATAAGTGATTCCACGCATCTTAAAGCAAATGCGAATAAACGAAAATTTAAGAAGCATGTCATCGAGAAAACGAGTCGTGCCTACCTCAAAGATTTAGAGGCAGCAATTAATGAAGACCGTGAAGTACATGGAAAAAAGGATTAAAGCCTAGAGAGGGTGTGAAGGAAGAAAAGGAAATCAAGGTGAGCACCACTGATCCAGAAAGTGGCTACATGGTTCGAGACGGCAAGCCCGAAGGCTTTTTCTATCTTGATCACCGAACCGTCGATCATAAGTACAATATTATTACCGATGTACATGTGACTGCTGGCAATGTCCATGATTCCGTTCCTTACATAGATAGGCTGAATCTCCAAATCGAGAAGTTTGGTTTTAAGGATTCAATTGAAGCTGTTGCATTAGATGCAGGTTATCTAACTACTCCAATCTGCAAGGCACTTCACGATATAAATGTATTTGCTGTCATCGGTCATCGTGCCTTTACACCTGTTAAAGGTCTTTTTTCTAAATGGCGCTTTAAATATGATCTTGAGCTTGACGTGTACGTATGCCCTCAAAAACATAAGCTTACTTATTCGACTACCGATCGAAACGGATACAGGATATATAAGTCCGATAAAGAAACATGTAAAACTTGTCCGAGGCTTGCTGAGTGTACCCGATCTAAAAATCACCAAAAGGTGATAAGCAGGCACGTTTGGGAAGAGAGTAAGGAATGGGTTCGACAGAACCGTTTAAGTAAATCAGGGAAATATTTGTATAGATTAAGATACCAAACCATAGAGCGAAGCTTTGCAGATGCTAAAGAACTGCATGGGCTTCGCTATTGCAGGTTACGCGGACGAGAAAATGTCCAAGAGCAGGCATTGATGACAGCAACAGTTCAAAACATTAAAAAGATAGCACTACACCTAGCGAAGGCAAGTTAGGTGCAGGCTACCTCTTTTTCAGCACTTCGTGCTGGAACAATACCAAAAAGAAATCCCCCAAAAAGGGGGTTTCTCTTCAGTCTGACTGAGATGAATAATGAATCTCAGCTTTGTCGTGAGCCTATAAGGTTTTGACGATCGTTACGCTCATCCATTCTTTATCGTAGAGATCGATTTCATAGGTGGTGGCTACTTCAGATCCATCTTCATTGGTTAAAATACGGATCGTGGGCCGATTCACTGCCAATGGATTCACTTTGGAAACGACCCCGGTATGCCCTGTACTCAGCAATACAGTAGAGGCAATTGGATAAATCGCGACGTGCTGCAGGAATAGCTTGAGCAAGTCGAGGTCGAAATAGGTGTTTCCTGTAGCGAACAAGTACTCGGTAGCATCACTCGGCGAGTAGCTTTTCCGAAATGGACGCGGGGAAACCAAGGCATCGTAAACATCCGCGATTGCGACGATGCGTGCATACTCGTGAATATTTTTCTCACAGAGCTGACGAGGATATCCTGTTCCATTGTATCTCTCGTGGTGTTGCAGCGCACAGTGTGCGGAGACGACCGAGATATTATGTTGATTCCGCAAAATATGGAAGCCTTCTTCGGTATGGTATTGGACACGTTGGCGTTCTTCGGGGCTTAACTCGGTACGCATGGTCCAGAGCTCCTTAGGAACCTGTGTCATGCCGATGTCGAACAAAAGAGCACCAATGCCCAATTCCATCATCTGCTGCTGGTTGTAACCTTTGGCCATCCCTACCACACCAGACAGAACAGCGACATTGACAGCGTGGTGAAAAAGGTAACCATCCAAAACGTGAAGACTGGACAAGTTGACCAAGATGTCCTTGCGACTGCTCAAGTCTTGAAAGATTTCCCGAAAAACCTTTTGAAAACTGCTCCCGAAATCAGGTGCGGACGTACGGCGCTTGATCTGCGGCTGATCCATGAGGGTGGTCATCGTTTTGTACACGGCATCCACGGCTTCTTTACGCGTCTCATCGCGGATTACATCTTCCGGCATGATATCTTCAGTATGCTTGTCTTGAATGTAAAGGGTATCAATTCCCAATTGAACAAGGCGTTCAATGTAACGGGGAGTTAGTTGTACCCCGATCCCCAGCAGAACGTTCCCATTTTCTTGGAACACGCTCTTGGCAATGACATCGCCCGGCTTTACCGAAGTAATATGCAATTTTCTCACAACGAAAGCCCCAGTCCTTTTTTTGTGGAATGTAAATAGTCCTGATTTTCAGTCAGTTCATATAGTACCATTTTATCACAATAGAACATGGGGAGACTACCGCTGTCGAGGTTCTTCTTCTAATTGTCATTTTTTTCCGTATGAAGAAACACGATTATTGCTCGGCTGCGCGATCTGAACGTGTAAACCAGCGGAATGGATTGAGTGACCAGCGAGGCTCGTAGCGGACATAGCGCTCCTTGCGACGAGTCAGGCGTTGTTGCATAAGATCGAGTTCAAAAGTGACACGGCGCATTTCTAAGCGGAGGGACTCTTGCATTTCTTCAATGTCCGCAATCTTTTGCAGAATGGTCGATTGCATATGATTCATAGCGGAGAGCTGAGTGAGCTCCTGCTGAAATTGGACAAGTGTCTCGTGGACGGTCATTTCCACTTCTCGCATGCCCGTTCCCAGCTTGTTTGAGGCGCTGAGCGTAACGGCAGTTTCTTCCGCACCTGTGAGTTCTTCTTCCATGAGCATTTCCTCGGAGAGGCGTCCTTCTTCTATCAGTTGGCGCTGAATATCTTTTAACGAGCTGTTGCCGTTGTCTTTTCTTTCCTTTACTTCCTTGAGCAGTTCAAAGCCTGCTTCGCTGATCAAATAGTGACCCTGCGGATTTTTCAGACGTTCCTGAGCTGGTACGAACAAGTCCAGCCAGTTACGCAGTGTACGAACATGCACATCAAGGCGATCAGCTACCTCTTTTGAAGCCATCCAAACTTGTACATCCATCCCGAATCACTCCTTTTTTTCCTCTCGGTATTCCCGGTGGACTCATTATAGCACCAAAATTTTCCGGGTAAGAGAGAATCGACAAAGGTTCTAAAAACTAGTGATCTTTCGTCCGATTCGGACAGCTCGTCGTATTTTGTCAAATGTGGTTGCATGCTCATAATGACCGGGACAGGCGCGTAATATGGAAGGAGTAAGCATGTTTTTGCTCGTTGGGTGAGGAGAGGACCGGATGATGCAATCTGTTTTCTGGATTGTCCTTTTGACTGCTGCCTTGGCGAGCAGTATCGGGGGACTGCTGTTGTGCCTGCGTGCCTGGTCATCCGAGGCATTGTTTGCGATGATCAGTGCAGGGGCTGGGCTGCTGCTGGCGATTACGCTGCTAGATTTGATGCCACACGTCTTTTCTGACAAGAGCTTGTGGCTGATGCCATTTGTGCTCGTTGGCTTTGTGACACTTTTTGCCTTGGAATTAATCAGCAAGTCCAGCGGAGAGTTTGGCTCCACGGGAATGATTGGGGTCATGACGGGATTTTTATTACATGCATTTGTCGAAGGCGTCTCATTAGTCGCGAGCTTGCGGATGGATTCAGAAGTTGGTGTATCCGTGTTGGTAGCGATGCTGCTGCACAAAATTCCCGATGGTGTAACCATAGCCTCACTTTTGCTGGCGGCGACCAACTCGAGAAAGAAAGCATTTTGGGGGGCGACATCCCTCGGGATCGCGACGATTGCAGGAGCTCTCAGCTTTGGTTTTGCTGAGCGAATGTTTCCACCGAATTGGTCTGGCATTATGCTGGCCATGACGACGGGTATTTTTTTATATGTATCCGCTAGCCATCTCGTCCCTTATATCGGACAAACCAAAAAGGCACAGTACGGGGTTTATTTTGTTGGCGCGATGGCCGTGTATCTGATTTTGTCAGCTTTTTTACACGCGAATCACTTGCATGCATAAAAGGTCCCATTCCTAGCCAGTCTAGTCTGAAGGAAGGGAGTGTGGACTGACAGTATGAACCATCAAGAGCAAATGCAAACAGAAGATCACTTGCAGTTACTGACTGAATTCCCGGTCATGGGGACATCCTTGAATCCATTGCAGGAATCGTGGGCTTCCTCTGAAGCTCTATCAGCGCTAACTGATCAGGCTGGAAGTACCGATTAAATGTTTTTACACTGCCTCTCTCGTTTATTCACTCGTATCCGTGGACAAGATCGGTTATAATGCAGGGGAATAAGTTGGGAAAGGGGCAGATACATAATGAATACATTGTTGCAAGGAAAGAACATCGTCATCATGGGCGTAGCAAACCACCGCAGCATTGCCTGGGGAATTGCGCAATCCTTACATAACGCTGGAGCAAATCTGATTTTTACGTACCAAGGGGAGCGTCTGCGTGAAAACGTGGCGGCACTTACGGAAAAATTGGGAGTAGAGTCGTTGTTGGTAAACTGCGATGTCACGAAGGATGAGGATGTCGAAGCGGCATTTGCTGTGATCAAAGAAAAAGTGGGCGTAATTCATGGCCTGGCGCATTGCATCGCGTTTGCGAAAACGGAAGAGCTCGAAGGCGAGTATGTTAACACCTCCCGCGAAGGATACGCATTGGCACAAGACATTAGCGCATTCTCCCTCGTAGCAGTTGCTCGTGCTGCTCGTCCGTTGATGACAGAGGGCGGAAGCATCGTGACTTTGACTTACCTTGGCGGTGAGCGCGTGATTCAAAACTACAACGTAATGGGTGTAGCCAAAGCTGCGCTTGATGCATCTGTTCGTTACTTGGCAAACGACCTGGGCAAAGAGAACATTCGTATCAATGCGATCTCCGCTGGTCCTATCCGTACGCTTGCTGCAAAAGGAATCCGCAATTTCAACTCCGTACTGAAAGAAATTGAGGAAAAAGCGCCATTGCGCCGCACGATTGACCAATCGGAAGTAGGCGACACTGCTCTCTTCTTGTTCAGCAATCTCTCCCGAGGAATCACGGGTGAAATTCTGCACGTCGATGCTGGCTACAGCATTATGGGCGGCTAACCAGAAGTCAAATTCCCGAAAAAGAATAGCAGGCCCTGCTTTCTCGCATACTATACCCAAAATGCGTGAAAGGGGGCCTGTTTTTTATGTTTCCATTGATTACGAACATGGAAGAGTTTTTGATTTATATGGGCGGCGGCTTTCAGTACTTACCTGCCCATCTCGGCGATGAAGCGGGAGGTACGGGTCTTTCGTCCGAATCGCTCCCGGGGGATACCGATACACAAGCTGTGACGGGCCCGGGTAATCGCGACGTATAGGAGACGGCGTTCTTCTTCGAGCGCACCCGAGCTGCCTTTACGCAGCTCGTCCAATGTGTACTCATGAGGAAGGGCGCCTTCTACCAGATCGGGCAAGAAAACGTGGTCGTATTCAAGGCCTTTTGCCCGATGGATGCTTAAAACATGAACAGCTTCGTCCGGGAGTGGCCGCATCGTGCGCCACTCTTTTTCTTGTCGCGCCATTTGATCGATATAAGCCAAAAAATCGCTGATCGTCGCATGGCGCTTGGAAGCTGCCAGTATTTGCTGCAGCTCGTCGCTCCAACGTTCCCGGCCATCTTCCCGGTCTTTCGCTCGTTTTTTTAGATAGTCGCGCAGTTTGCCATCCTCATAGATGAGCTCAAGCGCCTGAGCGGGTGGAACATCTTTGCACGCGGTGAGAATCTCGTTGATTTGCTGCATGTGCTTGCGCTGATACGGTTTGAGCTGTGCCAAATGCGGAAGAACGTGCAAAATCGGCTTGTCCTCGATGATGGCTTGGCTGCGCAAGGCATTCCACATTTCGGCTGAGATGTAGAGGGTCGACAATATTTCTTTTAGCGCATCGGTGTCATCCGGGTTTAACGCGAGCCGCAAATAATTCAGCGACCAGCGAACCGTCTGGCGTTGGTAAAAAGAATCTTCCTCTTGTGTGTAATGAAAAGGAATCCCTGCTTCGCTCAGGCGCTCCAAAATGGGGCGTGCCGATTCATTGGTACGGTATAAGATGGCGCATTCACCCAAAATGGCACCCTGCTCGCGACGATGGATAATTTCATCGACGATCCGGGAAGCTTGTTCTTCTTCGTCCTCTGGCTCGAATAAATACGTGTCGCCTTCCTCGCGATGAAAGGACTGGCATTCCTTTGCCCAACGCTCCCGATTGTGACCGATCAGCGAGTAGCCAAGACTGACGATCGAGGAATGGGAACGGTAGTTGACCTCGAGCGTAAATGTCGATGCCTGCGGAAAGTCTTTGGTGAAGCCCAAGATGTACTGCGGATCACTGCCGCGAAACCCGTAAATGGACTGGTCGTCATCCCCGATGACGCACAAATTGTTTTGTGGAGCAGCTAATAGCTTGACCGTCTCATACTGGATGCGATTGATATCCTGAAACTCATCGACCATCACATAGGTAATGCGTTCCTGATAACGGCGCAGGAGACCTGAATCATCGCGCAGCATTTCATAGCAGCCAATGAGCATATCGTCAAAGTCAAACCATTGATGTTTTTTCTTTGTGGCCTCATATAGAGGATATAGCTGGATCGCCCGCTTTTCTGCATCGTTGGTTGCTTCCCGGTACGCGACCTCCTGGGGGAGGATGTATTCGTTTTTCCAACGGCTGATAATGCCGAGTGCTTCGGTGATCTCTGTTTCTTTTAACGTTGCAAGCTCGTCTTGACCGAGCAGTGCGCCTGTCTCGCGCATCAACCGCCATTTTTGCCAATCCTTTTTCAAAAGGCGTTGCTGATCCCAGCGTTCTGGCTGGTGATGCAAGAGCATTCGGTAAAAGATGCTGTGGAACGTACCGGCAATCAGCTCACGTGCTTGTCCAGCGGGTAGCTGCCGGGCAATGCGCTGGCGGATTTCATCGGCGGCTTTGGTTGTAAAGGTCACAACCATGATTTGATTCGGCTTTACGCCCAACTCTGAGATCAAGTGAGTCGTGCGAGCAGTCATGACGCGCGTCTTGCCACTTCCTGCTCCAGCGAGGATGAGAAAAGGCCCCTCGGTAGCGTGCACCGCTTGCTGTTGTCCCGGGTGCAGCGATTGATCACGCATTTGCTCAGCCATGTGAGAGATGGTCTTCTTCGGCATCAAGCGTTTGCGGAATACCGGTGGCTTCGGAGCTGGCGGGGGAGGCGTCGTGCTCGAGCCAATCGTTCTCTTTTTCGGAAGGCGAAAGGAGCCGATGGTTGTTGTATTTGCTTCGTCTTCGTCTATGGATGCCTCGCTGTGCTCCTTGGTTGAGAAAGCGAGTGGTTCTTTCAAGTTATCATCGCTGTGATCCTTTTCGGCCGTAGCAGTCAAGACAGCCTGAAAGGCAGTGGCAGCCGTCTCATTAATCGCTTGCAGCGAATCGAGAGGAGCAGGACCATTTTCCGTCAGAAGCGGGCACTCTGCTCCCTCAGGATGGAAGAAATGCGGCTCAAAGCTGATGCCAGCATGAAGGCGAAGCGCTGATGCACAGGCTGGACAGCGTACCTTGTCCTGCCGGGCAGCCATGCGCCAAAACGGTATGCGGTTGTAGTTCTCAGGTAGCAACAGGATGGGTTTGTTGTCTAGTAAAGCGTAGTTCATCATGACACCTCGGAAACAAGAAGTGCCCCCTGTCGGCAGGGGACACTTGCCATTATGGTTGTTGTATTCGATTAGGAGTGCAGCGACACCATATCCTCAGGAAGAGCGGACGAATCTTCTGCTCCCAAATACGTGATGCTCACCCGTGTAATGCGATGGTTTTCCAGTTCACTAATCGTAAAAAGATAGCCTTGGAATGTGACGGTTTTGCCTTTCGCGACCTCTTCATTTAACTGGCTATAGAGCCATCCGGCAATGGTGTCGACTTCGTCGGAAACGACTTCAATCGATATGTAATCATTCAGTTCTGTCAAGAGAGTTTTGCCGGAAACCGAGAGCGTATTGCTAGAGCTTTCTTCAATTTCAGGGCGCTCATTTTCATCGAACTCATCCTGAATATCACCGACGATTTCCTCCAAAATGTCCTCCATCGTTAACAACCCTGCTGTACCTCCGTATTCGTCAATCACGATGGCAAGCTGGGAACGGCGTTTTTGCATTAAGCGCAAGACGTGGCTAATTTCCATGGACTCGGGCACCGTCAATAATGGGCGGAGAAAATCAGTTAACTCTGCCTTTCCGGTCGTCAGTGCAGAGAGGTAAAAATCAGAGATGTGCACAAAGCCAATCAGCCTGTCCTTATCCTCATGAGCGACGGGAAAGCGCGAATGGCGAGACTCTCTCATAATTTCGAGGTTTTCATCAAAAGTGTTGTCGTCGTAGAGGCAAATCATATCAATGCGTGGGATCATAATTTCCCGGGCAAGACGTTCGGAAAACACGAAGACATTGTCGACGAGAGCCATCTCGGTCTGGTCAATGTGACCACTTTTATGACTCTGGTTCATGAGGAGGCGGATTTCCTCTTCGGTATGAGCAGATTCGTTTTCGGTGGCGGGCTCGATTCCAAGGCGTCTGATCAGTAAATTGGCTGCTCCGTTTAAAAACCAGATGAGCGGATAACTCAGCTTGTAGAAAAACATGAGCGGTGCGGCTGTCCAGAGGGAAGTGGCCTCTGCTTTTTGGATCGCCAAAGATTTAGGAGCAAGCTCTCCGAAGACGATATGTAAAAATGTGATGATAGCAAAAGCGATCGCAAGTGAGGTCGGACCGACCAAATAAGATGGGAAATGAAAAAATGCCATGACGGGCTCGACGTAATGGGCGACGGCAGGTTCACCAACCCAGCCTAAACCTAGCGAAGCCAGCGTAATCCCGAGCTGGCAGGCGGACAGATAGGCATCGAGCTCTTGTGTGACTTTTTGCGCGTAGCGGGCACTTTTGTTATTGCCTTCGCTGACGAGCTGGGTCAGACGAGTTTGGCGAACTTTTACCAACGAGAATTCTGCTGCGACGAAGAAGCCGTTCAGAAGAACCAAAAAAACCACAAGCAGCAGATTCAGCGTAATCTCCCCTATCGGACTCTCCAAGCACACCTCCGCCTCCCGCAGTGCGAAAGGTGGAGCACTCACCTCCGATACGATAATGGTATTGTACATGTACGACCAAAAAGAGATAAATATTCAATCGAAAACCTGCAATGGAATACTATTCATGAGCCGTGCCACAGGTTTTCTTGTTACTCGTAAGTATACCAATAGGTCAACCGAACAGTCAAAACGTTCCGATTTGAACGAGCGCATTCTGAGGCAATGCTTGGACATACCTGCTTCTTTTCGATCATAAACATAAACGAGCACGGTCCGAGGAGGAGAGCGACATGTACTGGCTGCAAAAAAGTGTAGCGATTCTCACAGGAAGCGTGCTTCTAGGCATTGGAGTCAATCTGTTTTTGGTTCCGCATCGCCTAATGGAAGGGGGCATGATCGGGATCGGTTTGTTGGCGACATATTACATGCAGATGCCGACGGGGTTGGTAATGATTTTGATAAGCATCCCTGTGTATGTCATCGTCTTTTTTTATGATCGCCGATTGTTTTTTCACAGCTTTCACGGCATGCTAATTTCTGCCTTCTTTATAGATATTCTCTCGGACATGCGTGGTTGGAATCTATGGTCAACTTCCTTTTCCGCAATTACTGGCGGTGTCTTAATCGGAATGGGTGTCGGCTTGATGCTTGCCTACGAGACGAATACGGGCGGGACAGACCTGCTCGCGCAATTTCTTGCCAGACGATACAAGCTGCGCGTTGCTTTGCTGATTTTTTTCATCGATGGGCTGATCGTACTTTGTTCTACGCAAACGATCGGGATGGAAAGAATGATTTTCTCTTTGCTGACAATCGTCGCAGTTGCGGCAACTACACATATGTTCAGTGGGCTCGGGCGACCTTTGCCACCGTATACCATCATTGGCCCGCTTATTTCGCGCAAAATGGATGATCACTCCTCACGACTCTATGTAATCACTGGCACGACATTTAGGAACAGGGGAGGGGAAGGCGATATTTTGGAGAAAATAAATAGGAAAAGGATGAAATGAGGGACTGTTTTGTCTGGACAAGCATTTCAAATGATAACGGAGCGTGTCGGCTATTTTCCCGGTCATGTTAACATAGGACTTGTCATTGGTGAGCGTGGAGCGATCCTGATTGATTCTGGTCTGGATACCCAAAGCGCCAAAAAAATCAAAAAAGGACTGGACGCTATCGCCCAGCCCTTGTGTGCAATCATTCAAACGCACTCTCATGCCGACCATTTCGGTGGCAACGCCTACTTGCTCGGATGCTGGCCCGAAGCAAGGGTCTATGCGCCACCTCTGGAAGAGGCGATCATTCGGAATCCGATACTTGAGCCCATTTACTTGAACATGGGTGCAGCCCCACTTGCGGATCTCCAAAACAAGTTTTTGCTGGCGCAGCCTTCTCGGGTGGACCACCTCCTTCCACTGGATGAAGGGATCGAGATAGATGGCGTACCTTTCTTTATCCTTTCTCTGCCGGGGCATAGCTGGCAACAGGTTGGCGTCGTCTGTGACGAGATTTGCTTCGCTGCCGACAGTTATTTAGGCGAAGAGGTTTTGGAAAAGCACAAGCTGCCGTTTCTTGTAGATGCGCATGAGACCTTACTCAGTCTTCATAAACTGCTTGCAACCAACTACAAGGGATACTTGCCTGGGCACGGAGCATATATCACCACCTCTCATGATGCCGTGAATAAAAATATTGCTTGGCATGAGCGGATTTTCTCGGTGATCTGCGACATTTTCGTAGAGGAGAGAACACCAGAAGAAGCGTTAGCTCTCCTGTGTGAGCGTTTACACATTTCCATAGAAAATGCTTCGAGTTATGTCCTGTTTCGGACAGCGTTTATGGGTTACTTGGTCGGGCTGCAGAAAACAAAGAGGGTGGTATACCGGTTTGAACAAAATCGGTGGTTGTGGAGAACTGTTCAGGATGGAGCCGAGGGAGCAGAAAGGTAATCGGCGATTTCTGCTAGCTTATGTTCTGCAGCTTCGCGGACGGCCTTGGGAATGAAAAATACTTCTTCGGATGAGGTGTTCATATAGAACTTTGCTTCCAAATACGGATGACCCAGTTTGACATTCAGTTCCCCTTTTCCGGTCGTTGTGCTGGTGTAGTTCGTAGGGATGCGCAAAAAATACGCGCTGCTGCTGGCGGAGTCGTACATGACGACATCGTACGTGGGCATACTGTCCCCGCCTGATCGATGAAAGCCTTGTTGCCGCAGCATTTTGTCAACATAAGAGAGTGGCTGAACGACACCGGTAAGGGTCTTGTTTTTTAACCGCATGGACATCCTCCTCGGTTCAACCATTGGGAATCGAAGCTTAGTCTCATACTATGTACGGCAATGCCGATTCAGACTTGTAGAATAAAGAAAAGAAGGAGTGGACGAGGATGGAACTTAAGGCAGATTTACATACCCATACAAAAGCGTCAGACGGTACCTGCGAGCCTGCGGAAAACGTACGTTTGGCGAAGGAGGCAGGACTTGCTGCACTGGCGATCACGGATCACGACACGGTAGCGGGGATACCAGAAGCAATGGAGGCAGCCCGCGCAATCGGCGTGGAAATCATTCCGGGAGTGGAAGTGAGCTCCGTAGGGAAGGGGCAGGATATTCACGTTCTTGGCTATTTTGTCCCGTATGAAGACCCGGCTTTTGAAGAGCGACTCTTCCGTTTGCGAGAGACAAGACATGAGCGTAACCAACTGCTGATCGCAAGGCTGCAGGAGCTCGGCATCGACATTTCATTGGAAAAGGTATACCGCCGCAAGCAGGGCACGGACAAAAACATCGGGCGACCGCATATTGCAGAAGAACTGATTGAGCTGGGTGTCGTTTCAACGATCGCAGAGGCCTTCGATAAGTACTTGGGCAAAGGGGGAGCGGCTTATGTCAATCCTCCACGTATTACCCCGCAGGAAGCGATCACGCTGATCCAAGAGGCCGGCGGAGTGGCGGTGCTGGCTCATCCAGGTCTGTATGACGATGATGAGCTGGTCGAAGAGTTGATTGTATTCGGATTGGACGGGATTGAAGTCAATCACCCTGACAACGATGAGGTTCAAAAATTGCGCTACAGCAAGTGGGCAGCGCAATACGGACTTGTTGTAACGGGCGGTTCTGATTTCCATGGCTGGCGTGGAGAGGAGCCGTTTCATGCGATGCTCGGCTCTCATACGGCAACGATGGATGCTGTTGAACGGCTACGTGCGATTGCGGCGAAGCGGAAGGTGTAATTCATCCATACGAAACAGAAGCGACCCTCTTCTTTTTTATGGGAAGAGGGTTTTTTGTGAGCTTAAAACAATGCGAGCAAAAAGGATATCCCTAACCACAAGCATAAAGGGGTATACAATGCCGTATCTTGACGGGCAAACTTCGTATTTTTTACTTTTTTAAAAAAGCCAATATAGGTAAAGTCTCCCACAGCGCGTAGGACAAATACAGCGGCACAGGCAATGCATCCCCATTGAATCAAAGAAGGGGCTAATACAGGCGGGAGGTAACCGCTTTGGGCGAGCAAAATGTAAGCGGCACAAGCCAGCAAGCAGGCTACGACGATCGTTCCGCCTTTCCCGGGGGAAAAAGTCCGGCGTGAATGATCGGCTGTTGTGGGAATGACGGAATCAGTCCCCCATTTTCCTCCAAATGCCCAATAGAAATGCAGCAAGGACACGATGACTAAGAAGATAGCAGATGAGATGGTGAAAACATGCGTCATGGGAAGGCCTCCTATGATTCGTAAGGTTTTTTTCGAAAGATACGCATTCGTATGTTTTTGGGTGAAAAAATCCCTGCGCAAGACAATCTGTCAGGCAGGAAGCGGGTATTCAAATCCAATTCATAAAATGATCCAAGGGTACGGACATATCAAAAGGCGCTTCCAGCTCTCGGCGCACGAGCCAACCAATATAGAGGAGATACGCGAGTTGAGCACGTGCCGTTGCATCGGCCGGAGCCAGCCCTTTTTTCTCATACAAGGAGGTAACGAAGCCGATCCTGCGCTGCTCGATTTCCACGAGACGCTTGGATAGGGGCGGATGCTGTTTCGCCCAGTTGTAGATGGCGGCCTCTATTTTTCGCTCGCTGCTAAAAACGCTCGACAACAGCTGTTCCAACGACATGTTGTCTGAGTGTGGCGCTCGAATGATTCGCTCCGTCGCATGCTCCTGCCAATAATCGATCATGGAGTCCAGAAGCGCTTGACGATCTGGAAAGTGATGATAAAAGCTACCCTTGCTGATCTTCAGTTTTCTGGCGAGGGGTTCCACGCGAACAGCGTCAATGCCTGCTTCAGCCAACATATCGAGCCCTGCCCGAATCCAATCTTCACGTACGTATTGCATGGCTCACCTCACAAGATACGGCGTCGTATGTTTCTGAGTTCATGTTATTCCACCTGGTGAGAAGTGTCAAGAATCATTGAATTTTGTATTGACATTCACACTAGTGTAAAGCTTTAGAATCGCAATCAAGAGCAACAGACCTTGTATGCAGCTCTTGATCATCTCGCTTGAGAAAAATAAAAGGAATGGAGTGTCAGATCGATGAAAACAACATCAATTCCCGCGTCTGTAACAGTTATTGGCCTTGGCCATATGGGAGTAGCACTCGCGGATGCTTTTCTAAAAGGCGGTCATCCAACGACTGTCTGGAACCGCTCAGCAGATAGAGCCAAAGGTCTAGTCGAGAAGGGGGCAGTGCTGGCGGGCAGTGTAGATGAGGCAATCTCGGCAAGCAACTTGGTTGTTGTTTGCTTATCGACCTACAAAGTCATGCATGATCTACTAGAGCCCTTGAAAAATGAATTATCAGACCGTGTCATCGTCAACCTCACCACCGGAACCCCGGAGGACGCACGCAAGACAGCCAAGTGGGTAAGCGAACGCGGTGGGCAATATCTCGATGGAGCGATCATGGCTATCCCTCAAATGATTGGACTGCCCGAAACACTCATTTTCTACGGTGGGTCGAAGGCTCTATTTGAAGCATATGAACCGACATTGAAACTGTTGGGAGGTAACGCTGCCTATCTCGGTGAAGACTATGGAGTTCCGTTGATCTATGATTTGTCGCTGCTTACCATGATGTATGGGGCTTGGTATGGCTCTATGCATGCACATGCCCTATTAAGTACGGCAAACATAACAGGAACAGAGTTCCTTCCATACGCAACCAACTGGGTAAATCACTTGATTGCGCCGCTCTTGACAGACCCGGTTGCCGCACGTGCCCGTGATGAAGGAAACTTCACGACCGATGTGTCCAATTTGAATACGAACAAACTAGGACTTGAACACATCATCCATGCCAGCCAGGAACAGGGAATCCCCGTTGATTGGTTGATGCCATTGCTAGAATTGGCCACACAGAAAGTAGCAGAGGGCTACGGTGCTGACTCTTTGGATCGCGTGATTGAGGCCATCCGGAAACCGCTGGTGAAATAATTTTTTTCTCTGGTGCCAATGAAAAACAACCTCGCTTCGCATGATGATCAGCGCGAAAACGAGGTTGTTTTTCCAAATGAGGGAATGGAGCTGCACGCAGTTTCTGTTATTCGCGAATGGATTTGACCATCGCAATATGCTCGATACCTGCATCGTCAAATAAGTCGCCAAAAGGCTCATAGCCGAGCTTTTCATAAAACCGTTGGGCTTGCGTCTGTGCGTTCAGTTTCAGGCTGTCATACCCGTGTTGTTTAGCCAGCGCTTCCATCTCAAGCATGATTTGGCGGCCCAGCCCGGTACCGCGTTCTGTTTTGGCAACCGCCACCCGTTCAATTTTTCCCACGCCTGGTGCGTAGGTGCGGATACGGCTTGCGCCCACTGGCTTTCCATCGCGGTAGGTCACAAAATGAATCGTCTCGCCATCCAGTGTGTCATGCTCATCGATTTCCAACTCTTCCGGTACTTCCTGTTCCTCGATGAAAACGACACGGCGTACAGACAGGGCATCCGCCAATTCTTGTTCAGTGGTGACTCTTTGGATCTGGTAGGTTTGCAGGTTCATCGATATTCGTCCTTTGTTAGAAAATATCCCTCCCTACGATTATTCGCAGGGAGGGTTGGTGGTTAAGGAAAGGGTGTTTATTTTTTGAGAAGGAAAGTCTGGTAAACGCTCCAGATGCCATCCTCGAGCTGATAAATCAAGTGGAAGCGATCAATTTCGCTGTTCAGGTCAATTTTTGCCATACTCAGTTGGCCGGTTACATCCCGCAGCTCATCGTCGGACAGGTCGCGCCCGATGGTCAGATGCGGTACGTATGCGTAGGTTTCTTTTTCATTCACACACTGATTGGCAATCTTTTGATGCAACTCGTTAAATGGTTCCTTGTTTTGCACAGCCAAATAGATCACGTTGGTGGTAGGGTGGAAAGAAGATACCCGATGGAAATGAGCCGAAAAGCTGTCGGTAGAGGAGGCAACCTGCTCCAGATGGCTCACAAGCTCAGGCAGCTTGGCTTCGTCCAGCTCAAAGGCTTCCTTCAAACGAATATATGGAGGAACCAAAGCATAGCCCGGGTCATAACGTTTCCGGTAAGAGTTGGCTACTTCTTGCACCTTGCTAGATGGGAATATTACGATACTGTACATCATCAGAACCACTCCTCCTTACTATCTATCATGCTCTACAAGATCTTATTTTAACAGAAAATTCTTCATTTGTGTAATGTTAAGCGTGGGTCCGTATATTCCTTGCGACAAAGGAAAGACTGTGTAGTGCAAGGAGGTGCCGCACTGCATGCATACGGCTATGATGATCACATTCATTTTTCTCGTCCTGCTTCTATTGTCTGTGCTGACCTTCACGATCTTGACTGCGATACGAAAAGGAGAGTTCGAAGATGCTCTCGTATCGACGATTAAGGATGAAGGTCCGCAAGAAGAACAGCCACGGTAAGTTTACCCGTAAAGCGTCTTTAGCATACGCGGTAGATTGCGCTGCCAGTGGCCCCACGTATGGTCACCCTCAAACGTTTCATAAACGAGGGTGGCTTTTTTCGTGCCCAAAATCTCGCGCAGCTCTTCATTGGCCGCAAGAAGATTCAATGTGCCGCGCCCTGTGCTTACTGCCGTTTCCTCCGTCCCGATCTCCAAATAAATGGTCTGCGGTACGGAAAAGTCAGTGTCAGCTACCAAGCGATTTAGCTTTGCGTCCATGGCAATCGACTGGCAGGCAACTTGTCCAAACGTATGTGGATAGTTGAGCGCCGTGAACAGAGAGACAACTCCGCCCAAAGATTCGCCAAGAAGTGTTCGTGCGTTGCCCAAAGGATGTGTGGAGTAATGCGTATCGACATAGCTCACGACTTCTTCGGCGAGGAAGCGACGGTAGGCCATGTGCTCCTTGCCATCCGGATGATAACGGTCGTTCCGTTTGCTTTTCTCGACAGGGAGAAAGACAGCGATGATATCAGGCAATTCTTTGTCCCCATTCAATTGATCCAGCAAAGAAGCCATTCTGCCCATTGCCAAGTAATCTTCTCCATCTTGTACGAAGAGGACTGGATACGAGTAGAGTGGCGAGTAGCGTTGGGGTGTGTAGACAATCAGCTTTTCCGGCGTCCCCAAATGCCGGCTTTCCAAGATGATTTCCTCAAGGGCCACTGCGGTGTCCTCCTTATTGGGATATTCCTGTTCATTATTATACAGGAGCGAGCGGGCGTGCCCAAGAGTTTGGGTGCAGAGTCAGGCTTTGGGCGAAAGATTGTCGCAATTTGGTCAGCGTGTGATACTATGGTAGGAAACGACTTCACTCGATTTGTGGAAGGGGTTGTCTCTTATATGAAGAAGCAAGTACACAGCATCGAAGTCAGAAACGCTGCTCTCGCACGTTTGGCAGAACGCGGAGTGACGGTGGATGATATCGCAGAAATCGTCTATCTCATGCAATCGCCTTACCATCCAGATCTCACGATGGCGCAGTGCATCGAGAGCGTGAACGCGGTCTTGGAAAAAAGGGAAATGCAGCACGCCATCCTGGTTGGCGTTGAGTTGGATACGTTAGCAGAGAAGGGCCTCTTGTCTGAGCCGCTTCAATCCATTATCGCGTCAGATGAAGGACTGTTCGGATGCGACGAAACATTGGCGCTAGGCTCCGTATTTGGATATGGAAGTATCGCAGTTACCACCTTTGGACATTTGGATAAGCACAAGGTCGGGGTGATTAAAAGACTGGATACCAAGTCGGCAGAGGGACGCGTTCACACATTTTTGGACGACCTCGTGGCGAGTGTGGCAGCCAATGCATCTAGCCGCATGGCGCATCGGATGAGAGATGAGCAGGAGGCGGACTTGGTACGAAGCGAGGCGTTGAAGCAACAGGAAGCCGAGTTGCGTGTCGAGGAGAAAGGGAAAGGTACGGAGCAGGCGGGGTAGGTTAGGTTTGGGATGATGGAGTTTGTTTCAATCGTTACCTAATTATCTTGTTTCTTTTTGTAACCTTTCTTGGATTGCCTTAAGTCTGTCAGGAGCCAATTCTTCACCGGTGGAGCTTAAGTGCCTTGATGCAGTCATGTATGATGCGATGCCATCATGCAAGGAATCCCATGTTTTGGTAGGGGATGTGGGCAGCAGCGGTGGGGAATGGCTTTTTACAGGTAAAAACAAGCCTGATTTCACTGGGTTTCTTAGTGTTCTTTTGGTACGAGTGAAAATTTTTACAAGAAATTATTCATTTCCTCTTGAAATCCATTTTACGATGCTGTATAGTAATAAATGTGATCGACGTCCGATACGATTCGGGCCCTTAGCTCAGTTGGTCAGAGCGGTCGGCTCATAACCGATTGGTCGTAGGTTCGAGTCCTACAGGGCCCACCATTAAACGATCACACATATATCCCATGATCCGGTAGCTCAGTTGGGAGAGCACCATCTTGACAGGGTGGGGGTCGCTGGTTCGAACCCAGTCCGGATCACCATAATATAAACGCTAGAACCCTTGAGAAATCAAGGGTTTTTCTTATGTTTATAACGACCCTACTAGTTCCCTTTTTTACGATCAAGAGCAAATTGGTGCCGAAGTGGTGCCCTTTATTCGACTAAAGATTTTTTGGTGTCATTTGGTGCCGAAAAGAACATTTCCCCGAAAGCATCCGCTGTTTCCTTTTGCATGTGTGGTGTAATGTGCGAGTAGCGATCCAGCATCTTCACACTTGACCATCCCATACGCTCCGCTATGCGTTTATTGTTCTCTCGCATTTTCAAAGCATAACGACATGAGTATGACGTAGATCGTGAAATCGAATTCTTTTCAGTCCTGCTTTTTCAGTAAGGCGATGAATGGTTAGTAATTACTTCTGATTTATGAAAAAGTTTGAAGCATAGATTAGACCGCCTACGGGTGGTCTTTTCTTTGAAAGAGATTTGCATTCTTAGTTAGGTGTGCCATGTGTACAAGTGAATTCAGGTTCTATCAGGTTTCCGTCTTGTCAGCTTTATGCGCAGTTGAAGTGTCTGCCTTTGGCCAGGCAGTTGTAAATTTGGCCTACGTCTGTGGCAATCAGATTGAAATCGCAAAACGACACACAATTACACCGAAGGACGGGTTTGGTGATTGCAGGATCACCTGCGATGTTTATAGATGCTCTGCCGATCCAAAGGCTTGCGTTCCTACGTGTGTCGGGAAATCGTAATGCAGTGGAGGAAACAAAACAGCCTACTCCTTGTTTGATAGGCTGTCTTCGAAATTCATAGTAGTATATAACGTTCTTAAGCTGTCTTGCATTTTATCGTGAGTCCAATCATATGAAAAAAACTCATCATATCAATCTTTTTGGGATATCCACCAAGATGTATCTGCTTGCCATTGAGTATTTGCTATTAATTTCGATAACTTGTACGAAAAGTTAGGCTATCGTTTTATCATGGAACGCTCCAAGTATCTACGTGCAATTATCTTGTCAAAGACTGGTCATTATCAGGAAGCAATACCATTGCTCAGGGAGTGTGTAGGGGAAGCGACAAAGAACAATCTAATCCATAGAGTCAACGACCTAATAGAAGCATTGCTTTACGTTAATGACGTAAACTCCATCGAACAAGTTATCAACACAGAGGAACATAACTTCTCTTTTGATTTTAATAATGCTTACAACTTTTCAGGAATAGGGAATTATTACAAAAACAAAGGAGCCTTCCTTGTTAGTCGCGGTCATTTCAATGAGGGCATGGATGCTTATCTACAAAGTATTGTGTATTACGGAAAAATCAATCGAATCGAAGAAATAATGTCTTGGGCTGTTGAGATCAACATGCATCATTGTGAATTAAAAAAAGATATGGATTTGGAACTTCTGAAAAAATTGAATGAAGTATATAATATGGTTAAATTCGGTAAAAGAAATGAGGGGTAACATATGAGGAAGTTTTTAGCTGTCCTTTCAAGAATTTCACTGGTAATAGCTTGCTTTCTAGTTGTTGTTTCCACTGGTGCAAATAGCATGTCGCTCCCTAAAAAACCTCCTATTATTATGTATAGCGATAACCCACAAGGATAGATACGATAAACACAATAAAGCTCATAACAATTCCTAGCAATCAGCAGGCCTCATGTGTCTGTTTTCTTTTTGTTTACAAAGAAAAAAGACAAATCTTAACGATCTGTCTTCTCCCCTTGTTCTGAGGTATCCCCCCACATGATAACTATCCGGAACGCATTTCTGTAGACCGACTCCGACAGCCTTTTCCAATAGTGTGAATCTCCCAAAACTTTTTTTGCTGGCATACTCCGTTCAACGTTGAATAAAGGAGCGTCAAATTTGACACTCCCCTCAATTTTGAGGGCAGCAGCGAGGGATTCCATTACACAGTCACCTTGTTAAGAAAAGTTAAGGTTCACGTGCGTATTAGCAGTTGTTAGTATTCACGTGTGTATAACCGTGTGGATGCCCAAATAAGTGAGGCGCAATTACTTGGGAGGTTGCGGCTGTGGGTCCTTCTGACAGGGTAGGCCCTATGCGGGTCGAGCGAGCCCCGAAATCTCGCTAGATTTATTTTCGAAAAATTACTTTCGCTTTTGCTTAACCTGATCCCAGAGATGAGATTTTCAAATTTTTGCATCATCAGATGACCTGAAAATCGGATCACTACAATACGAGCTTAAAACGAAAGTGAGGTGAAAAATTTGGCGAAACCAAAGGCGAAAACTGATCAGCTGCAACAAAGGAAATTTCCAAGTCAAAATTGGCTTTAATAGTTGGTAAATCACCGCAATGGATACGCCAATTGACTAGAGATAATCGGTACGTAAAAAAGATGGTAAATGGGAAGGGCGAAACCCACAGGCGAATGCAAAGGCCCTAAAGTCTGGCGGTTATGCATCTGACCCGGACTATCCAGGAAAGTTGGTCAGCCTGAGCGAGAAGTATGAGTTGCGCTAGTATGATATTGATAAGTCTGACAACTCTGTGGATAAAGAACAACCAGAATTAAAGCTGGAGGACTGGAAACGTGAATCAGGATTGAAGGCAATTGACAGTCTTGCTTGCAAAGGTCTACTGAATGATCCAGATAAATGGAAAAAGCGATTGACCGACGATCCAGTAGGAGTCCTAAACGAATTGCCCTGGCTCATGTTTACAATGTTGGACCGAGTAACAGAAAAAGCAACGAAGTAAAAGCGATAGCCCTCCTTCGGATTCAGAGTCCGGGGAGGGCTTTTTTATTTGAACAACATTATGATCTATCGACAGACCTCTTCATAAACCAGCTTGAACGAGGTAGCTCCATTTTGGTTACCATATATCATTTAAAAACATTTTTTGCATATAGCCCTATCGAGTCACGTTTAGAAAAGGAAAGAGACCTGGGTCCATAGGTGGTTCCTACATTAGGCCAGCCCCGTAATCGGGCTACAGACTGATGATAAGTATATATTGGTTTGTTACATTTTATGGGTAAGAAATTTAGCCTGAGGGAGAGTAAGCATGTGAAAACTGTATGGCGAATCAGTATTTATCTCATCGTTTTTGTTGTCTTAGTAGGAGGTGCAGGCACACTCGGGTTCGTCAATACAATGAATGAGGTAATGTCGGTTTACGATAAAGCCGCACCTGCATTGACGAATGTGCAGGTACCGAAATATGACGCAAACAAACCGACAGTGGCAGTGTTACTGGCGAATGAATCAACAGAAGTGTTCGATTTTCTCGTCCCATACGAGATGTTTGCGATGACGGAAGCTTACAATGTATACGGCGTTGCACCCGATCGTGAAATAAAATCACTAACCGGCGGACTCGATGTCGTTCCGCATTATTCGTTTGACGAAATGGATGCGATGCTCGGCAAAAGCCCGGACATTATCGTCATACCGTTTATGCCGATTCTAGATGAGAAAAAATATACGCCTGTCCGCGAATGGATTCAGAAGCACGCAAGCGACAAGACTTTATTGCTTTCCATTTGCAATGGGGCAGAAAACCTGGCTGATACCGGCTTACTTAACGGCAAATCTGCCGCGACGCATTGGGGAGACATCGACCGACTCATTAAACAATATCCGAAAGTCCAGTGGGTGAAAGATCTGCGCTACGTCCCACAAGGCAATATCATATCTTCTGCGGGTCTGACATCGGGAATTGACGCTACACTATATGTCATCTCACAGCAGTTGGGTGAGGAGGCGGCGGAGAAAGTAGCGGTAGAGATGAACTATCCATCTTACGATTACGTGAAAAAACCGCAAATGGAACCGTTCACTGCCGGGCTCAGCGATATAACGTTCATACTTAACAACGCTTATCAATGGAACAAAGTAAAAGCGGGCGTTCTGCTGTATAACGGCGTTGATGAACTAGATTTGTCCGCCGCATTCGATACGTACGCTGCTTCTGGCACGACTTCGACGTTGACTGTTTCCGGTGCAAACGAACCGATCGTAACGAAGCATGGCCTTAACTTAGTCGCGCGCTATCAGATAAAAAACGTGCCGAAACTAGCGAAAATGATTGTCGTCGGTGCCGATGCCGAATCAGCCGCCGCCAAAGACATCAACCAATGGAACGAAAGCGGCAACAGCGCGGAACTACTGTACTTACATCGCGAAGCAATGGATCGGTTTGCAATGGATCCTGCATTCGAGGATTTGGCCAAGCAGGAGGATATTGGGACGGCGAAATTTGCTGCAAAGCGGCTCGAATATCGCGCCACCGATCATCTGAAGCTAGAAGGTAGAACCTTCTCTTTTGAAGCGTTTGGCGTACCAATTTTGCTCGGCATCCTATCCTTGATCGTTGCTTTTTTCATCGATCAGCGCTTCTTCCGCAGGAAAAAAGATATAAGCGCATCAAGGTAGTGACATTCTATCCGACTTGAAGGTGGCCGATCAAGGGTGCTGGCTGAAAGAATAGACTGTTTTCTACGCCCCTCCATCTGTCCGATGAAAAAATGATTGATACTGGTGTTGTTGATCTAGTGATTTCTTAACCATAACTGCTCGTTAGTTGGATAACTTGCCGTCAGATTTTTGCATGGAGCAACAACCATTTCAACTAATGCGGAAGCCCTCCCTTGGACAATAATCCTGGGAGGGCTATTTTATTTTGCAATGGACGTTTGATGGGAATTTGGATCAAGAGGCACAAGCAAAAATACAGGGTAAGCTGCAAGGATTAGTTGGACAGTGATAAAGTAAACCGTTTTTTATATTTTTAGTTATTAAATCATCGGATTTTTAGCTGGATTGTTGAAATGAAAGGCTGCTCTTATGGTAATGAGAGGCCGGAAAGCAGGAGGAGATATTAGGGATTGCAATCACAATAGAACAATGATTTGAAAATTCCGTGAAATTAAAAAATCCTCATCATTATGAGAATTGGCAGGTGTAGTTTCTTTTATTTTTAGTTCTTTAAGATCACAGCAATACCAAGAAAAATTCATCTTGATATTGACTGAAGCTAGTCATGGTGTGGTAAAAATCTGGATGGTACTTTCTTTGGCTTTCGTTGCAATAGAACGGGTTTCACCGCTCTATTTGAACCATTACCGCCAAAGAACTACTGCTAATGCCAGTGCAGTGTTCAAAGTCGATTGTAACGTGCAGCAGACAGCCAACAGAACAATGTGCTTGTTCAGCATGAGTACACCCCCTTTGTCATTGTCGGTGACTCATTTTCCAATCTATAACATTCTGTAAATAATGTCAATTTCACACAACAATAATTGAAAAGAACGGGGGCAAAACGGTGTACAAAACTTTTCATGCTTCGGTAATGTCTCTATTAGGGGTAGCATCATTGCCTCACAAAAGTAAAAAAGAGCCGTAGCTTACACGGCTCCAATAATTATTTTCCTATGGACCACCTACACCTGTATCTGAAGCCCAGACAGGATACCAACCTTGATTCAAGTCCGTTGTGTTATACAGAACTAAATTTCCATCATCTTGCATAATCAGAATGTCGCCTCTAAGGTTTGCAGGTGGTTTACCTTGATAATGGATATTGCTCCATGCAGCGTTATCTGAGTACCAAGCTGGATCACCATTCGCACGGCTCAAAACGAGTTTTCCGCTATAATAATCAATTTTGAGATAGTGGTTCCCCCATTTGTCGTTTGTTTGCTTGGTCCATAAGAGGGTTTCTGGTCTGGGAAATCTCTTCCATAATTCAAGGTTTCCTCTCCATATTTGGATGTAGTAAGTATTGTTACTTGACTGTAGCAAACAACCATTACAAAGTTGTTCACCAACCTTAATACGGTCAGACCCAAAAGCAAATGCTGCAGAAGTGAAATGGAGTTGTAGCATGAAAACCGCAAATAATAGCAAAATAATCTTTTTCATAGATAACCTCCTATTAGATTTATTTTGCAGATTATACTAAATTTTACCATACTTCCAATAAAAAATGGGCAATTTTCAAAAAGTTATCAAATCACTCGATTTGTTAAATGAGAATTAAGAAAAGGGTAGATGGTGTAGGTGAACGATAAGCTGATCGAAAAAGTTTGTGAAAAATGTCCAGCTGCTCAATGGGGTAAAAAACAATCTGTAGTGTCTACAACCTCCACGTTGGTAAGATCGAAGCATGCCCGGAGTGGGACAATTACATTATAGAGAGTCAAGGGTTGCTTGATCGGAGCGGGCAGCTCGGTTTTATCAATCTCGAGCCAGCGCTTGAAGTAGTGCAGAAAGTCGAAGAAGAAATCAAGGATTATCATTGGATGGTCAAAGAGGTAGAACGTCTGAAGAAGGAAATTGATAAGGCGATTGCCTCAAATCCAGCGATTCAACAGAAATTGGTTGCTACTTATGGTGATGCAGCCGGTATGCCGAGCGGGAAAGGCTTACGCCTGTCCACCTTGACTATTCCGGAAGAACGGTATGAAAAGCGAATCGAGCGAATGAAAAGCTTTGAAGAGAAGGTGCGGCAAATAAACGATTTTGCAAATAATCTTGAGGATAACAAGTACAGAACAGTCCTTGAATGTATGATGGACGGGATGCGTATGAACAGCATTGCCCGACATGTAGGAGTTTCCCGACAAAGAATAAATGAGATGAAGCGGGATATCGTTAACCGATTAGCAAAGGAGCTGTACAGTGAGGAATTGTTAGGTTCCTGAAAGGTTGGCGGAATGACGTTTTTAAAGAAGAGCAGATGCATATATACTCAGGTAATCTATGATGAAGAAGCCCTCGGGAATGAACCGAGTGGCTTTTTGTGGTTCTAAAAACCTATGGTTATAATGGTGTGTTTGTTACTTTGTGTCTATTGTTAGTGTGCGTTCCACATCCGATACTTCATTACGTGGGCATTATTTCCTTTTTATATATAGATTGGATATCGGATGTATCGATCAACATGAGAATCTCCCATCTGTATAGAAACCTTTACAGAGAGGAGGAGACTGTTTGCCCAATATTGAAGGTATCAATATCCAGCAGTCAAGTGCTGAACGCAAGAGCTACGTGGTTGTGGGAGCCATTTTATCATGCAGCAGCGGAAGTAAACAGAGTCGGCTGAAAATGCCGTTCAGCCATGGTGTTTTTGTAAAAGGAAAGCCGCAAATGAACATCATGGATTTTGTTCCCAACGTAAATATCATGCCATTCGGAAAGTGCAGCAGCTTACAAAATCCCACAGTCGCTTCTGCCACAGCAGCCAACAATGGTGTACTTAAACCAATGCCGTGCACACCTCTGACAACAATGCCATGGATAGATGGAAAAGCGGACAAAATGGTCGGTGGTCATCCGGCATTGCTTAATAAATCAACAAATATGTGTTTCTATTGTGGGCAGATTAAGATTGAAGATGACGGGCAGGATTTGGGTGGTGTGACGATAGGGAATCAGTCGTCGGCAAATAGCGGGCCGTCAGCTACCGGCTTTGGACAAGGACCAGCTTGCGAAAAGCCGCAGGAAAAGCCTAGCATGTGGGATAATTTCGTCAAAGGAATCTCGATGTTGGGAGACGTTCCTGCTGCGATGCAAAAAGCGGCAAGTGAGTTGCCAGGGGCTTTGGAGAAAGCTGCTAATGATTTGCCAAAAGGTTTGAAAAAGGCAGCGGAGGATTTACCAAAGGGTATTGAAGTGTTTGTAAAGGAAGGCTTTATCGAGCCAATGCAAGAAGATTTGGATACGTTGCGGGATGAGGATATCAATCTCGAAGATGCACTTGCAATCAGCGGGCTTGCCGTACATGCACTGACGTTGGGGAGAAGTAAAAATGTTAAGGATATAGTGAATGCGTTAAAGAAGGGAAAGAAGGGGACGGGCAAAGCCCCTGTTCCTACAAAACCCGGTGGGGGAAGCAATCCCAAAGATTTTGTCAATCCACATTCTGAAAAGCACCTGTATGACCCAAGTAGACCCTCTACCCCTAATAGGTCACAATATGGGAAAGATGTTGATGTAGAGAAATTAAGGCTAGAAACAATGACTAATTCGGATAAGGCATTTTCAAACTGGCCAAATCCAAATAATCCGAATCCAAACCGGATCACCAAGTATTATAAAGAATTTGACGGAAACATCAGTACACCTGATACTCCAACGGGAAGTCACAGAGTTTTTGAACATCTAGATGATCCTACCAGAAGTTCACATTTCCCTTATGTGCCAAGAAATAAAGAGTGAGTGGGTGAGAGAAAGTGAGATTATTGTTGTATCATGCTTATTTACCTGAAAATCACGCACATTTTGTTTCGGAAGAACAAGTCATGCAAGAAGGAATACAATACTTTACAAAGTCTAATAATCGTTATAGTAACGGTGGTAGAGTACAAAATGAAAAGACTGAAAGTTTGAGACCTTTTGGTATCCCGGATTGGGTTAATTTTAAAGAAGCTATAGGTGTTGATATATCTAATCGCTTTTTTAAGTCGTTTTGTTTTCCTATGTTTACGGATAAAATTCTCGTATTTGATAGTGAGATATCTATTTCTATCTATGACCAAGCGTTCTACGATGATTTCAAGGATTTTGATGAAGAAGCCTTGAACTTTGACACGGGAGAAAGCATTGAGCATTGGATTAAGTTGTATTGGGATAGCATGATGACACTTCAAGAATACTTGCTAAAAAGACCTTATCCAAAACCAGAGATATTAGTGTTTGAGTCAATACCTAAAGAGATTATTCGAGTGTGTGAAGAAAAATCGTAAACTGTGCGTATTTGGCTTGGTAGGGCTACCCAGTGCCGAATGAGTCCTTCATCTTACAATCCCTAACATAACCTTTGTTCTTCATGAAGAGCACTTAATTATGATGATTTGAAGGTTGACGCTCTATAAGAAGGCTACACACGATGAATAAGCCGCTCGGGTAAATAACCGGGCGGTTTTTGTTTTGGGTTCACTAATGTTTGAAGGAGTTAGAGCTTTAGGAGCAGGTTTATACGTTCTGTTCAGGTTTCGAGGAGACAATGCTGTCCCTAAGGTCGTAAAAACGCCAATGTTATCATCTTGATAATTTGTACCTCAAGCACTTCTTTACTTCAAAACTCATACTTCTAAGCTCAATGACACTCGAACGCTCTAAAATGTCAAATCTGGTAAATTAAAGAAGGAATCTGTCGTTTCTAGTAGAATATAACCCTCATATAAGTAATTGAGGTGAAAAAGTTCCATGCTGTTTGTCCTATTTTCAACATTGGAATACCTTGCAATATTTGCTCTTATGACTACGCTATTTAGGTTCGGTTTTTTTGTGCATATCAATCGGATTCTCTTTGTGAGTCTGGTATTAATGCTTTTCTCGTTTGGGCTGCGACAATTTACGCCATATGGAGACTATGCAACCATAGCTCAAGTCGTCATAATCTTTGGGGCATTAATCCTGGTATGGAACGTGAATTGGGGACATGCTGCCTTAATGACTATTATAACAGCAGGAATCTACTTGGGGATTCAGATGATGGAAGTGTTCTTCCTGACCGTCATAGGAACCTTAGAGACAATTGAAGCTTTAGAGGATCGAACCATCAACACGGGGTTCATATTCCAGACAATCTCCGCACTTCTTACCTTTGCATTATGCTATGGACTTAGGAAATTTGGACTGCAATTTACATTTGTCAGAGACGGAGCGCCTTTCTTTATTTACCATAGAATCAACATGGTGATTTTGTCACTGATCATTGTAACAGGTGTATTGATAACGGTCTTGTTTAAATTAGCAAGTACATATGGAATTGCTTCCTTAGTGTGGATTTTCTTTGGGATGGCAATCGGAATCACGATACTGGCATGGCTGGCTATAAAAAGGGATGGGGAATATGATTGAAACTCTTGCTGAAAGAATAGCCATACAACTAAAGTCGATCAATCCACATGAAACAAAGTCAGTCCCTACCATGAAATTTGGGCTAATCCTCATCATAAACATGCTGCTCATCATTACGATTAGCCTCATCATTTCACTCGTGGTAGGGACCTTTCAGGGAACATTACTCACATTGGCCGGATTTTTGATACTACGTCAATTTTCAGGAGGATTTCACTATTCATCGTCTGTATACTGCACCATGACAAGTATAGTGGGAGCTGTATTCATCCCTCTTATTCCTCTACCTAATGATTTTGTCACCCCGATTATTATCATCACATTAGTCCTGGTAGCACTTTTTGCTCCGCAAGATATGGAAATGCAATCACGACTATTCAAACAGAATCAGACTGTACTCCTCAAGATCATCTCAATTACCATCGTTAGTTCATTATTTTTCATAGAAAGCGAGACACTGGTTAAAACCTTTTTTGTGCAAGCACTGACGCTAATTCCACTGAAAGGAGGTGGAAAAGATGAGAAATAAAGCGATGATGTTCGTAGCGAAGCATGTTTCAGCAATTGCTTCATTCGTTGCGGTACTGGCAGTAACTACAGCATCCTTTGGATTCGTGGGGAAACCTGAAATTCCAGAAGAATTAAAGAAATAAGGAGCAATGAGCGACACAGACCATTTCCCACTCGACTTCAATCGAACGGGGAAAAATGGTTGCCCCATTTGTAAATTTTAACTTTATAAACGGATCATTCATGTATGATTGTATGGTACTTATAGACTGCTTCTTTCAGAGCGTTACAATTTATCTCACCCCCTTGGTAGACAAGGGGGTTTCTTGTTTTTTGAGCCTATTTCCTTAGCGTCGACAACTTTGTTTTATGAATCAGTAATGAATGTAAGCGGACTGTCTCTTAGTGGAAAAAGCGACTTTTGAGACAGCCCCTTACTATTTTTACATACGCCTAACGCTTAGAAAGTGAGAATTTAGCTGTAAAATTCATTTTCTTCATATAGGAAGAATTCGCTCCAGCTTGAAATTGTACAGAAATATTGCCGTCTTTTTCTACTTGGAAGACGCGTCCGTACGGTGAATTAGCAGGGTATGTACCAATCACTTGATTATCCGCATCAAAGACTGTATAAGAGATCGGGAATCCTGAATTGTTTACAAATATCGTCAGTTCTTCTCCCTTTTTAAGCGAAAAAGATTCTTTTTGCGTCACTTCGTATGAACTCAGAGAATAGTATTTCGTAACCTCTTGCATGTCTAAAGCCGTTGTTGCTGCGCTAGCTTTTGAGACTTCCAATCCTGGCAAATATCCACCAGTAAGTACTGCAATACCTAATGCCCCTGCTAAAATAGCTTTTTTCATAATCGTAATGCCTCCTTTTTTGCTCATTCAAGAGCGAAAGTAAATATTTGGAAATTATAACCATTATAGTCTTGTTGAAAATGATTATCAATAAGTTTTTTAAGAGATTACTCTCCGGCGTGGATAAACAGGGCATAAAAAAAGAGAGTGATTCAATGGAATCAACATCCCCCTAAAAACGGCACACACATCCCTGTATCCGGACAAAAACCCTCATTCTCCACGCACAGCCTCTCCGTAAACCCGGGCTCCTCCTGCGCCAGAAACTTAAAATAACAAACAATTTCATGATTCCTTACTGCTAAACTATTCAACTGAAAATCCAACAAATACTTCCGATCCACATGCTGGTAGTACAATCCTTTTTTCGTAAACGGAGGAGGGTACACCTTGGAAGGCAAAGTCGGAATAATATCATGAACATTCACGATCCGAATACTGTTCGCTACAGTCTCATTAAACCGGGAAGCAAAGACAGGATCTCCGACACGAGGGCTCCCATACGTATACACAAAAGGTCGCGTAAACCTCGTATTCACGGCAATATCCAAGCCAGCAAGTACGGCCAAACCTCCCCCTAAACTGTGCCCCGCAACAAATAGTCTTTTCGATCTAGAGAGCTTGCTCAACTCCCGAATTAATTCATCTCGTGCGGATTGATAAATGCAAGTAAACCCGCGGTGGGTCTTTCCTGCCTTTCTGACAAAACCATAGGGGACTTGATACAAATCTTGATCAGACTCATTGTCGTTAAACGTGCGTGTTCCCCGAAAAGCAACCACGATACTATCTGATGACTCGGCTACAAAACCAAATACCTCTGGCTCCGGCGTCTCAACCCCAGCCAATGCTCGAATCGTCAAGCGCTGAAGGTACCCTTTTGGCAAGACAAGAGAATCTGCTTCAAAAAGCTGATAGGCCTGATGGACCATGGCCGCAAGTAAAATCGCATCTTTGCTGTTATATATACGATCGATCATTCATGTGTCTCCCTTTCTAGGTTTCAAGGTTGTGAAAGCTAGCATTTCCCTTGAAACGGAATACACGTATCGGTATCGGGACAAAACCCCGGATTTTCCACACAGAGCGTTTGGGCGTAATCAGGGTCAAACTGAGTGAGGCTTTGGAAATAGCAGGCGATACTATCGTTGCGAGGTGTATTATTCAGTTGAAACGAGATCGGAAACTTGTTTTTTACATGTTGATAGTAGATGCCTTCCTGGGTAAAAGGAGGCGGATACTTTTGATCGGGGAAGGTAGGGAAAGAGTCGTGAATATTGACAATCCGCAGACTATTTGGAACGACTTTATTGAAGCGAGAAGCGAAGTGGGGGTCACCAATACGCGGACTGCCATAGGTATAAACGATTGGGTGTCTAAACTGCGTGTTTACCGCAATATCTAAAGCTGCCAGTACAGCCAGTGCGCCACCGTAGTTGTGGCCAGTAATAAACAGCTTTTTTGATGCAGAAAACTGATTTATTTTTCTGAGTAACCGATCTCGTGTTGACTGATACAGGCATGTAAATCCACGTGAGGTTTTCCCTGCCTCTGTAACAAAAGGATAGGGAATTTGTAGGATGTCATAGGCTGCCAAAAGGTCTGCCGGATATGCTGCGTACCCTCTGAAGGCAATGATGATTTCATCTTTTGATTCGGCCACAAAACCATACATATGTTCAGTTGGATTCTCTACGTCAGCCGAAGCTCGAATGGTGTAACGGAGTTGAAAACCTTTGGGTAAGATAAGCTCCCCTTCAAAATATAGTAGATAAGTCTGATAGCAGATGGCTGCAAGGAAAATGGCAGCCTGACTAGTAAACATGTTGTCTTCGTCCGAGAAAACCATGTAGACAAATTCCTTTCCAAACAAGAATAAGGAACTAACACTTTTGATGGATCGTACATCGAACGTTTGTCTGCCCCTCCCGATTGAAAGCAGGGCAATCTTATTCGAATGACTCCTACCATGAGCCTATGTTTTTACGATGGAATGCGTGCTTGTATAAGGAAAATATATGACTGCTTGTCGGACAGGAGGGGAGGTTACAATGTCGAACAATAAAGTGATGAGGAAGAAAAAGGAAAAGGAAAAGGGCGCGTACGCGACGCACCCCATTACAAAGGTTTTGAAAGAATTTCAATTCCCACATCAATTGTTTTCTCTACTCCCATGAAGGATAAAAATATTTTAGCCCTGTTTTTGTGCTTGTCCACTTTTTTGATAATGCCTTCCAGTCCTTTGAGGGGGCCAGACTCTACGATCACTTTTGAATTTTCTACATAAACTTTTGAATAATCGACAACCTCACCGTTCCCCATGAGTTGGAGTATCGGGGTGATTTCTTTTTCGTCAATGCTCGAATAATAAGCGCCCTGATCTTGCGAATAGTAACTACCGTTATTGACCAAACGCAAGCTTCTAGGAATTTTTTTGATTTTGTGGAACATTTCGTTAGTCATTTCAGTCTTAATAAGTACATATCCAGGAAAAATATTCTTTAGGACATTATACACAATGCCTGACTTTTTCTCAGGAACCAATCTCTTCGGCACAACGGACTTTAAAGACTGCTCATTAAAATAGAGTTTGAGGTACTTTTGAACGACTTCTTCTTTACCGGATTCTACAAAGATGGCATACCATTTCAAGATGAGCAATCCTTTCATTATGAAGTAGATTCGTAAGTATTTGGAGTGCTTACTGCTTTCTCAAAAATAGGAATGATTGAGTAGATGAATTCTCAAATTTTGTGGTATTATACTAAATATATCCAATTCTTTCGCGTTATGCAATAAATGCGGTTGTTGTAACATTCTGTATAAATAGAAAGAATCAGCTACATAAGCTTCTTTTCGAAAGTAAAATCTCTTAGGGAATTTAATCGATGTTTCGGCACGTTAAAGGAACGAGGGAGGTCATACGGAGAAACGGTAGTGTGTAATTATTTACCCACGAACCGGGGAAGCTCTGCCCTTTGGCATAGTCGTAGAACGAGAGAAGGCGGAGATTGGATTGCATGTGTTCCCACAGATTTTTACGAAAGAATTCGTTATAAAAAGTACAGATAAAGAGTTTCGTGCCAGTTTGTGCATGGGCTACTTTTCTCTTCCCGTAGATTTTTTGAAAATAGTAAAATTCTTGCACCCCAAAGAATTCGAGTACTATTTTCGTCTGGAATTTGAGCGGAGAGTAAAAAGCTACCTGACAGGGAGATATGTCGCCAAAAGAGCCATTTCGTTTTTGACTGGAGAAGACAGCTTAGATCGCATATGTATTGAACAGGGCATTTTTCATCACCCTGTTGCAAGCCTGCCGAATACAACCAATGTCCAAGTGAGTATCACCCACTGTGATGATTTTGCCGCTGCCATTGCTTTTTCGGAGGAACTACCGATGGGGATTGATATGGAGAGAATTAGCGTTGATAGAAATAAAGTTCTGGAGACGCAAATGACTGTGAAAGAGAGCAGCTTGTTGTCATCCTTGCCTTATTCCTATGAAACGACCCTCACTCTTTTTTGGACGGTCAAGGAAGCGTTATCCAAAGTTTTGAAGACTGGCTTAACAACTTCTTTTCATATCTATGAAATAAGCCAAGTAGAGGTAAGGGATGAGGTTGTGTTTAGTCTTTTTGACAACTTTCCACAATACCGTACTGCCTCCTATATTCTTGGTGACTATGTATGTTCGATCACCTATCCGAAAAAAACGGAGTGGAGTGTTGCTGTAGTAAAGGATCTACTTCAGGAGATAGAACAATCCATGACAAATCGCTTATGAATTCCCCATTAGCGGTCAATTGACCAGGCTGTGGGGAGTTTTCTTTATAAAAACCTTTTATAAAAACAAGGGGTGCATCATACATGGAAAAGCCTTTGGTGTTTATGTTTTCTGGACAGGGGTCTCAGTACTACCAAATGGGAAAAGACCTTTTTGATCAAAATCCGGTATTTCGCAAATGGATGCTTCGGTTAGATGAAAAGGTACATACCCTGATCGGGGAGTCTGTCCTTGCCCAGTTATATGATGACACGAAACGACGAGATGACCTATTTGATCGCACCCTTTATACGCATCCCGCCATTTTTATGGTGGAATACGCTCTGGCCCAGGTTCTCATGGAAAGCGGAATAAAGCCCGACTATTGTCTGGGGAGCAGCTTGGGGGAGTTTGCGGCGGCGGCTGTGTGTGGGATCATGCCCGTGGAAGAATTGCTGCAACTCGTGGTTGAACAAGCCACCCTTTACGAAACGTATTGTCAGAAAGGGAGTATGCTTGCGATTCTCCACAATCCCGATTTGTATGACCAAGAGCCGCTCTTGCATCGAAATAGCGAGTTGGTAGCGGTAAATTTTCATTCGCATTTTGTCATTGCCGGAAGCAGTCATCAGCTACAACGCATGGAGGATTATGTCAAAGGCAAAGGGATTATTTGTCAACGACTACCCGTATCTTACGCTTTTCACTCCTCTTACATCGATCCGGCTGAGCCACATTATCGGGAGGTATTGAAACAGAAATCATTTGGAATTCCCCAGCTTCCCTTCGTATCGTGTGTTCATGGTGAAATTATGAAGGAACTACCAGTTGACTACTTTTGGCAAGTGGTGCGAAAGCCAATGCAGCTTCCAAAAGCTGTCCAAGAGCTGGAGAAACAGCAAAGCTACATCTATTTGGATTTGGGGCCAGCAGGAAACTTGAGTAATTTTACAAAGCGAAATCTGCGGCAAGATTCACAGTCAGAATGCTACTCGATTATCACGCCATTTAAAAAGGATAGCGAAAATGTAGAGCGCATCAAGCAGTTATTCTCAAAGAAAAGTTTGAAAACAAATAGAAAGGATGGCAGAAAAATGACCACATATGTTTTCCCAGGGCAGGGCTCCCAAATAAAAGGAATGGGGGGCTCTCTTTTTGATGAGTTCCCAGAAATAACGGCCAAAGCTGATCAGATATTAGGTTATTCCATCAAAGAACTATGTCTGCATGATCGGGACAAACAATTAGGTAAAACGCAATTTACCCAGCCTGCTCTGTACGTGGTAAATGCGCTTAGCTATCTGAAAAAAGTGAAGGAAACCGGGAAAAAACCTGACTATGTGGCGGGGCACAGCTTGGGTGAGTACAACGCGCTTTTTGCATCAGGGGTATTTGATTTTGAGACAGGACTGCATTTGGTGAAAAGAAGAGGCGAGTTGATGAGTCAGGCCGTCGGTGGAGGGATGGCGGCTGTGATCGGGTTTACTTTGGAGCAAGTGGAACGCGTATTACATGAAAATAATCTGACCAGCATCGATATTGCCAATCACAATTCTCCCTCCCAATTTGTGATTGCAGGTCGGAAAGAAGATATCGACCGGGCCAACCCCATTTTTCAGGAAGCGGGCGTAAAAGTATACATACCGCTAAAGGTGAGCGGAGCATTCCATTCCCGTTACATGAGTGATGCGAAGCAGAGCTTCGAGAACTATTTGAATCAGTTCGCGTTTTCCAGTATGACCATTCCTGTGATTTCCAATGTTCATGCAAGACCCTATAAGCAGAACGATGTGAAACGGAATTTGGTTGAACAAATTACACACCCAGTGAAGTGGAATGACACCATTCGATATCTCCTGGCCGTGGGGGAAAACGAAATAGAAGAAGTCGGCCCTGGTACTGTGTTGACCAAGTTGGTTACTACGATCCGAAATGAAGCAGAGCCGCTGATCATAGACGTGGAAGAAGAGCAGGAAAACATGGAACAAGAGGCAAAGCCGGTTGCTATCACTGTACAGGCGGAAGAGATATCGAACAACGTGGAGCAGCCAAAAGGGATTACCGCTTCTTCGCTGGGAAATCAGCAATTTAAACAGGACTACAATCTGAAATATCCCTACCTGGCAGGAGCGATGTACAAGGGAATTTCATCGGAAAAGCTGGTCATAAAAATGGGGAAAGCCGGGATGATGGGCTTCTTCGGAAGCGGTGGCTTGGAGCTGGATAGAATCGAGCGAGCCATCCAACAGATTCAACGTGAACTACAGCAAGGGGAGCCATACGGGATGAATTTGTTGCATCATCCAAGTGATCCATCCATGGAAGAAAGAATCGTTGATCTGTATCTTGCCTATCAAGTGAGGGTGATTGAAGCATCTGCGTTTATGGCGATTACCCCTGCGTTGATCATCTATCGAGCTAAAGGATTAAGACGAGGGATGAACGGGCAAGTGGAGGCGGCAAACAAGATTTTTGCCAAGGTATCTCAGCCTGAGGTAGCGGAAGCCTTTTTAAGTCCTGCACCTGAGTACTTGATAGAAAAATTAGTGCAAGAACTAAAGCTTACAAGGGCAGAAGCGAGTCTGTTACGAGAAGTTCCGATGGCGGATGAGTTAACGGTGGAGGCAGATTCAGGAGGGAATACTGATCACGGCGTAGCTTCTGCTTTGATGCCTGCAATGATCAGGCTCCGAGATAACCTCATGCAAAAGTACGGATACCGTAAGCCGATCAGAATCGGGGCTGCAGGTGGGATTGGAACTCCTGAGGCTGCTGCGGTCGCTTTTATGCTTGGGGCAGATTATATTGTCACAGGTTCGATTAACCAGTGCACAGTAGAGGCGGCGACCAGCGAGTCGGTGAAGGATGCATTGCAGTTGGCCAATGTTCAAGACACTGAGTATGCCCCAGCGGGTGAGATGTTTGAAATGGGAGCCAAAATTCAGGTGTTGAAAAAAGGCTTATTTTTTCCAGCGAGAGCGAACAAATTGCACGACCTTTATCGTCAATACAACTCGCTTGATGAAATCGATGAGAAAACCAAGCAGCAGCTTCAGGAAAAGTATTTTAAACGCAGCTTTGAAGAAGTGTATGAACAAATAAAAACGACTTGCCCGCCTCAGGAACTGAAAAGAGCGGAACGAACGCCTAAATACAAGATGGCGCTACTTTTCAAATGGTATTTTAACCGCTGTTTTGACTGGGCTTTGGATGGGGCCGAAAGCTATAAAGTAGATTATCAGATTTACTGCGGTCCTGCGTTAGGTTCTTTTAATCAATGGGTGAAGGGAACCGCTGTTGAAAGCTGGAGAGCTCGTCATGTTGATCAAATCGGTGAAATGCTGATCAAGGAGACAGCCAACCTTTTGAATCAGCGTATCTACGCCTTAACAGGTTCGAGCAAGTAAAGAAGGAATGACTCTCAAATAAGAAAGGAACGGCGAAAATGAATTTGGAACTAGTAGAATACCATCCTGAGGGCGTTTCTAGCGAAGCGCCTCTTCTTTTTGTGCATGGAGCATGTCATGGAGCATGGTGTTGGGAAAAAAACTTCCTTCCTTATTTTGCGAACAAAGGCTTTTCTTCCTATGCGCTGAGCTTTCGTGGGCACGGTGAAAGTGACGGCTTTGACCATCTTCATACCTACACCCTACAGGATTACACGGATGATGTTCTTGAAGTGATAGGTCGTCTAAAAAACAAGCCAGTCCTAATCGGGCACTCCATGGGCGGAGGAATTGTGCAGAAGATCTTGCACCAGTATCCAGATATAATCTCGGGTACCGTACTCGTTGCCTCGATTCCTCCACATGGCGGGATGCGTGACCTATTCCGATTGATGTTCAAAAATTTTAAAGAAGCTATGCAGTTGTTTACATATAACGAAAAAAGAGATGCCTCGCTGCTTGCCAATGTCTTTTTTTCCAAGGAGCTGCCGATGGAAAAAAAGGACGAGTGGGTGAAGCTCTTGCAGCCAGAATCACTGAAAGCAAGAACTGAGATGAATGGAAAAATTGTTCCAAAAACCATCAGTGCGAAAGCTCCGATGCTGGTTATCGGCTCCAAGCAGGATCGGATGATTTCTGAGAAAACAACGCGCCGAATTGGCAAAGCATACGGAATCGAGCCTGTTCTTTTCCCAAATATCAGTCATGATATGATGCTTGATCCTGAATGGGAAGCTGTTGCGGGCGAGATTTTGGCTTTTTTAAACGAATCGATATCTGAACAGCGGAGGTAGGGAATAACATGGAAGGTTCTTATCAAATCGCAAACATTGCAACGAATGTTGAGGTAGAAATAGAACGCTTGAAATCGCAGGTGGAGCTGTTCTGGGATAAGGAGCTGAAGCATTATATCGAGTTTGGTCTGACAGATGGGATGTCGGTCATAGAGCTGGGCTCGGGCCCGGGATTCGTGATGGAAAAGGTCATGCAGGCGTTTCCGAATGGCAGAGTGACGGGATTGGAGATCGATCCTCTTCTCGTTGATTATTCCCAAAACTATTTGACAAAAACGCAATCGGATCGATTTGAGATTGTCGCGGGATCGATTATGGAAACGGGCTTACCCAGCGATTCCTATGATTTTGCCATTACGCGACTTGTATTGGAGCATTTGCCCGACCCGGTTGGTGCGGTTCGTGAAGTAGCGAGGTTGTTAAAGCCAGGTGGCAAAGCGGTATTCATCGACAATGATTTCGAGATGCATATCATGACCACCCCACATGTACCAGAATTGCGAGAACTATATGATGCCTACTGTGCGGCACGCTATGCGGAAGGTGGCAACCCGAAAATCGGTCGTGAACTGCCAACGGTGCTAAAACAAGGCGGACTCGGAAAAATAGATTTCGAAGTCATTTGCGCTCACAGTGAGCTTCTCGGGTACGAAATGTTTCTAAAGTCGGAGGGTGTAGGCATACCTGTGCAGTTGGTGCGTGACGGTTATTTGTCCAGTAAGGCGCTGGGCAAGCTATCTGTGGCATGGCGAAACATGCTGAATACGGAAGGTCATTCCATTCTCAGACAGCTGTACATGGCTGTTGGTGAGAAAACGGTGTAGAAGAAAGGGGGGAGTCGAGTATGAAGGTACTTTTTCATTCATTACATGATGTGGAAACCATAGTGAAAGAAGTAATGACCGACTTGTTAAAAGATACGACGAATCCCTTGGATTTCGATAAAAGTTTTGTGGAATTGGGTATCAGCTCGGTATTGTCAGTAGAAATGGTAGAGATGATGAATAGGAAGCTAGGCATTGACTTGGGGATTGAGGTCGTTTTTGATCATGAGAATACCAAGCTGCTAGCCGCGCATATTTTCGAAAAATATCAGCCAGCAAGTCGTACCCAGTCCGATAACGGTTCATCAACGATTGCGAGCAAGATAGGTAAAATCATTGCTCACCTATTGGATACACCTGTGGAAGCCTTGAATTTCGATAAAAGCTTCATCGAGCTCGGCATCCATTCTGTATTAGCGGTCGAATTAATAGAAGCAATCAATGCTGACTTGGGGATCAATCTTGGCGTAGAAGCTATTTTTGATTATACAGAGGTGGGTGAGCTGGCGGAATATATCTCTCTGCAATTTGCAACCGAGATGGCAGCAGACGAGAGCCAAATCCTGCCTACTGTTTTCGCAAACGAAATTCGTCACTCCGATATCGCGATTATCGGTATAGCTGGCAGATTTGCTGGCTCGGATTCGGTTGAAGAGTTTTGGGAGCATCTTGCGTCCGGAGACAGTTGTATTGAGGAAATAACGCGCAGTGGCTGGGAAGCAGATCAATATTACGGCGGTCTTCTCAAGGACATTGATCAATTTGATGCATCCTTTTTCAATATTACCCCTGATGAAGCAAAAAGTATGGACCCTCAACAACGGTTGTTCCTGCAAGAGTCCTATAAAGCTTTTGAAGATAGCGGATACTCGGTTGAACAGTTATCGGGGAGAAAAGTAGGTGTGTTTGTCGGGGGACGCCAATCAGACTACAAAGAAAAATCCATGTTGGCCGAAGGTGTCTCTTCACAAACGATGCTAGGCAATGAAATGTCGATGCTAGGGGCAAGACTCTCCTATTTTTTCAATCTCAAAGGCCCCAGTCTTGCTGTTGATACAGCTTGTTCCTCTGCTTTGGTAGCCATTCATTTGGCTTGCGACAGTCTTCGCAGGGGAGAAACCGAAATGGCTCTTGCAGGCGGCGTGGCGATTCACAGCTCCCCTGAATTTTTTGTGATGTCCTCCCAAATGGGGGTGGTCTCACCGGATGGAACATGCAACACCTTTGATAATGCTGCAAATGGCATGGTGTTTGGAGAAGGCGTTGGAGCGGTCGTACTGAAACCAGCTGCGAAATCAGTGGAAGATGGCGACCATATTTATGCAATCATCAAAGGCTCAACGGTGAATCAGACAGGAAAGTCAAACGGGATTACCGCACCCAGCATGCTTGCCCAAAAAGAATTGATTGTGGATGCCTATGAAAATGCAGGGGTTGATCCGGAGACGATCAGTTATATCGAAACGCATGGGACTGGAACGCAGCTGGGTGACCCTATTGAAGTGAAGGCGTTAATTGAAGCATTTCGTTCTTTTACGGATAAAGCACAGTTTTGCGCGATTGGGTCACATAAGCCCAACATCGGTCATGCCACGATGACATCGGGACTGGCGAGTCTGTTTAAAGTCGTCATGGCGATGAAATATAAAAAGATCGCTCCGACGATCAGCGTCAAAGAAGTCAATAAACATATCAAATTGAGCGGAAGTCCCTTTTTCATCAATACCGAGCTCATGGAATGGAATACCAGTGATGCCACTCCGCGAAGAGCAGGTGTGAGCGCTCTAGGATCGAACGGAACCAATTGTCATCTGATTCTGGAAGAAGCGCCGACGGTACAGCCGCAATCAAGCAATCAGCAAGCAGGAGCTTATTACTTGTTCCCGTTTTCAGCGAAGAGCGAGTCAGCTCTCACGCAAAAACTGGATGAAATGTCCCGGTGGTTAGCAAAAGAAGCGGGACGTTTTCACGAACAAGATATTTCCTATACCTTATTCACAGGAAGAAGTCATTTTTCGCACCGTTGCATGTTTATTGCCAAGGACGCAGAGGAATTACGGCAAAAAATCACGGAAGTAAAAGAAACGGGAACAGCTGCTGATTATTTTGTCCAGGATGAAACGGATTCTGTGCGGCTAGATGCGAGCTTGAAAGAGTTCGGAGAAAAGTTAATGGCTGAAGTAGCAGAGAACCGTTCGCTAACCAACCAGTCAAGGAAAGAAATGCTGTCCACGCTTGCCGATTTATTTGTAAAAGGATACAAACTGGATTGGAGTTCCTTCTATAACAACGGCAAATACACCCGAGTGCCTTTGCCCGCCTATCCTTTTAGAGGGGAACGCTATTGGCTGCCCAAAACAGAGCGACCGTATCGCTTGCCCAATACCCATCCCGAATTGTGGAAGGAGATGGACAAGCTTCTCGCCAAGCTGTTATGGGCGCAAATGCAGTCGATCGGGTGGTTTACTGCCAAGAGTGTGAATGTCGCCGACCTCAAGGCAAAAACAGGTTTCCCTCCGCGTTATGAAAAATGGATGGAAGAAAGTATAGCGATGTTAACTCGTCACGGCTATCTCGATGGCTATGATGGAGAGCAATGCCTGGTGGTCGATCCGACTTTGATCGAGGTAGACGCAGTATGGGAAGAATGGGATCGACGTAAGGTGGCATGGCGAGAAGATGCCAATCTGGAAGTGCGGATAAGATTGCTGGAAGCTACGATGAAATCTCTCCCGCACATTGTTACAGGCAAGCGACTTGCTACAGATGTCATGTTTCCGGGTTCGTCAATGGAATTGGTTCAACATATTTATAAAAATAACCCGGTGGCAGATCACTACAATGAAGTGCTCGCGGAAACAGTCGCAACCTATGTGGAAGAACGGGTGAAAAAAGAACCCTCTGCAAAAATTCACATCCTAGAGATTGGTGCGGGGACGGGTGGAACGAGCACCTTTGTTTTTGAAAAGCTGAAGCCTTATCAGGAGTTTATCGAAGAATATTGCTATACGGACATCTCCAAAGCATTTTTGATGTTCGCACAAAAGGAATATGGACCGCATGTTCCGTATCTGACCTATCAAATTTTTAATGTGGAAGCGCCTTTTGCGGAGCAAGGAGTACGAGAGGGCTATTACGATCTGGTGATTGCGGCGAATGTGTTGCATGCCACCAAAGATATTCGCAGAACCTTGCGCCATACCAAAGCGGTTTTACGAGAAAACGGATTGGTTCTTTTAAATGAGATTAGCAGTAATTCCTTGTTCCTTCATCTGACCTTTGGTCTTTTGGAGGGATGGTGGCTGTCTGAAGATACAGATGTACGTATTCCTGGTTCTCCTGCCTTAACCCCGGCATGTTGGCAAACGGTACTGGAAAAGGAAGGATTTCACACGATCTCTTTTCCAGCTCGGGAAGCGCATGATCTGGGACAACAGATCGTCATTGGAAAAAGCGATGGCGTCCTTCACCCTGGTGTTCGTGTCGGAGCGACTGTTTCGCCTATCGCGCGCGAGACTGAACAGCAGGCAAAACCAGAAGGAAAAGTCTCTTCGCAGCCAGCGCCGCAATACATTCCAAGCGAGTCTGTGGTGACCGAGCAGACGGTGACGGATTATGTGAAGGATATGATTATTGAAAAGCTGGTTACCGCATTGGAAGTCGATGTCGATTCGATCGATGTGGACGAGCCTTTCAGAGATTATGGATTGGATTCGATTCTTGGCGTTCGATTGGTGCAAGAGATCAATCAAGCGTTGGTGATTGAAATTGAGACGACGATTCTTTTTGATTACAGTACGGTAAATCAACTTACAGGTTATATTTTGTCAGAGTACAATGAGGTCATTGCTCGAGCGTTAGGGCAGAAGATCAGTCTATCCGAGCAGAGGGAAGAGTCCGTCTCTGCTATTCAGACCGAGCCATTCATTCAAGCAGCTCCAATGCTTTCAGCGGAAACAGGGAGCATGTCAGAAAAAGCTTCGTATCTCACTGAACCCATTGCCATTATTGGGATGAGCGGTACGTTTGCCTCCGCTGGCAACGCTGACGACTTATGGGAGCACTTGGTGAACGGTTCGGATTTACTTACGAAAGTGAGACGCTGGGATTTATCGGCGTACGGCCTGGACGACGCGGAAGGCTATCAATACGGCGGACTTGTTGAAAATATTGATTTGTTTGATCCGCTGTTTTTCAACATATCCGGTCTGGAAGCTGACTATATGGACCCGCAGCAACGCTTCTTTTTGGAGGAATCCTGGAAAGCGTTGGAGGATGCTGGCTATGCGGGTCAAGGGGTGCAAGGAATCCAATGCGGCGTCTACGCAGGATGCGCCAAAGGTGATTACGACCGTCTCGTGGGAGAGAATCCTCCTGCCCAAGCCTTCTGGGGTAATATGGAGTCCATTGTGCCAGCTCGGGTTGCTTATCATCTGGACTTGCAGGGACCTGCCGTCACGATTGATACCGCTTGCTCCAGCTCGTTGGTGGCGATTCATATGGCGTGTCAAGCCTTGCGGACAGGTGAGGTCGACATGGCATTGGCAGGTGGTGTCTTCATTCAATCAACGCCAGGATTCTATTTGTCTGCCAAGCGGGCAGGTATGCTGTCACCGACGGGACGCTGCCATACGTTTGATGAGCGGGCTGATGGTTTTGCAACGGGGGAAGGCGCTGGTGTCGTTGTACTGAAACGTCTGTCGGAAGCGATGGCTTGCGGTGACCATATTTACGGTGTCATTCGAGGCTCGGGTATCAATCAGGATGGGACGACGAATGGGATTACTGCGCCGAGTGCGAAATCTCAGGAGCGCTTGGAACGCAAAGTCTACGATACATTTGACATCAATCCTGAGCAAATTACGATGGTCGAGGCTCATGGAACAGGAACCAAGCTGGGAGATCCGATTGAGTATCAAGCGCTCACTCGCGCTTTTCGGGCCTATACGGATAAAGAAGGATTTTGTGCGATTGGATCGATCAAGACGAATATTGGTCATACACAGATCGCAGCAGGCGTTGCAGGGGTCATCAAAATCCTTTTGTCATTGAAACACAAACAAATCGCACCATCCCTGCATTTTGAAACAGGGAACGCAAACATTACGTTTGATGGCAGCCCGTTTTATGTCAATACAAGCCTGAAGGAATGGTCGGTGGAGCCGCAAGTCAAACGTTGTGCGGCGATCAGTTCCTTTGGAGCCAGCGGTACAAATGCGCATATGGTAATCGAAGAGGCGCCTCAAGTAGAGCGGATTCACGCGAAAAGGCCGGGCTATTTGCTTGTGCTGTCGGCGCGCACTTTTGAGCAGCTACGCCAGCAGGTTGTCCAATTGCTTTCCTTTTGTGAAAAAGCACCGGAGACGGATTGTGGAAATATCAGCTATACGCTGCTAGTAGGAAGAAAGCATTTCCATCACCGCTTTTCTTGCATTGCTCAAAATACCGCTGAGCTAGTCCAGCTTTTGAAAAAGTGGTTGGAAACAGGAAGAGCATCTCAGGTTTTTGTTTCCGAATTAAATGAAAAAGATCATCGTGAACAAACCGCCTTGAAACGTTATGGAAATCAAAGCATCGAGAATCTGCATGTGGCGAGTCAGGCGAGCGAATATTTGGAGCAGCTATCTGTGATCGCGGAATTGTTTGTGCAGGGATATAGATTAGACTATGACAAGCTGTTTGCGAACGATCAGTATTCTCGTATTCCACTTCCTACGTATCCTTTTGCCAAGGAACGGCATTGGGTACTGGAGAGTGAAGCAAAAGCAAATGCAAGGGGAGCGGCAACTATCATCACAGCGTCCGTGATCCATCCCATGCTACATCAGAACACTTCTACTTTCTCCGAGCAACGGTTTAGCTCCACCTTCACGGGAGAAGAGTTTTTCTTGGCAGATCACGTAGTCAAAGGGCAGCGGGTGTTGCCGGGAGTTGCCTATCTGGAGATGGCAAGAAGCGCGATGGAGCACGCAATAGGAGAAAACATCCATGGGGACACGGCGATTAACCTACACAATGTCGTATGGGCTCGTCCAATCGTTGTAGGCGATCAGCCTGTTCGGGTACATACGGGACTCGTACTCGAAGAAGACGGTGAGGTATCCTACCAAATTTATAGCGAGGCAGAGAGCAGTGATGCCGAGATCGTGGTACACAGTCAAGGAAATGCTGTGCTTGCTCCGCGCTCGGAGTTGCCCATGCTTGATTTGCCCATTTTGCAAGAGCAGTGCGGCGAGCAGGTGATTTCATCCGAGGAATTCTATGAGTTCTTCAGAGCGATTCAAATTGATTATGGACGCGGACATAAAGGAATAGACAAGGTATATGTCGGGCGTGGACAAGTCTTGGCAAAGCTGGTATTACCGTTATCGGTCACCGGGTCAGAGGAGCAGTTTGTTTTGCATCCAAGTTTGATGGATTCAGCTTTGCAGGCGTCTGTAGAGTTGACGCTCTCTTCCCGCCACGTGATGTCGTCCGACAGTATGGCAAAACGCAAGCCAGTGATGCCTTTTGCCCTGGAGGAGATTGAAATCATCAGCCCGTGCACAACCGAGATGTGGGCATACGTACGCTACAGTGACGGCAGCCAAGCAGGGGATAAGGTAGAAAAATATGATATAGACCTATGTGACGACAGTGGAGCGATTTGTGTACGGATGAAGGGATTCACATCCCGGGTACTGGAAAGAGAGATCCAAACCGATCTTACAGCAATAAAGGCGCCGGTTGAAACCTCCAGCGAATCGCTGATTGGAACTATGCTGCTCAGTCCTGTTTGGGAAGAGGTTGTAGTGAACCGTGGTTCGGAAACGCCACTTGCAACTGATCGTATTCTGATTGTTTGTGCGGATGACGAGAACCGAAGCCTTGTTCAACAACGCTATCCTCAGGCAGCTGTTATGGAGATTACGCCCGCGGAAAGTATAGATGAATTAGCGATAAAGCTGGAGCAGGTTGGTTCGATTGATCATATCATCTGGATTGCTCCATGGATTGATTTGGAGTACCTGGCAGAAGAGGCCCTGATCATCGAGCAGGAGCGCGGTGTATTTCATGTGTTTCGCTTGCTGAAAGCGCTGCTCAAGCTGGGCTACGATACCAAGGAGCTAGGATGGAGTCTCGTAACCTTCCAGACGCAACCGATTCATCAAAACGATGTGGTCAACCCTATTCATGCCAGTCTTTACGGATTAGTCGGTTCGATGGCAAAAGAATACACCAACTGGCGTATTCGACTTGTTGATCTGGAAGCGGATCGTGCTTGGCCAATGGAGGAGGTTTTCACACTTCCGCCAGATGCCGAGGGGAATGCAACGGTTTATCGCGGAGGGAAATGGTATCGTCAGGAATTGATTCCACTACGTCAACCGCAATGGGAACAGGCCTCTTACAGGCAGGGTGGTGTCTATGTTGTGATTGGAGGTGCTGGCGGTATTGGCGAAGTCTGGAGCGAATACATGATCAGCACGTATCAAGCGCAAATCATCTGGATAGGACGCCGAGAAAAGAATGCAGAGATCCAAGCCAAAGTGGATCGACTTGCCAAGCTCGGACCTGCTCCTGTCTATATTGCGGCGGACGCCACGAATCGCAAGTCCTTGTATTTTGCTTATGAAGAGATCAAAAAGCGATACAAACAAGTGAACGGAGTCATTCACTCCGCAATTGTCCTGCTAGATAAAAGTCTCGCGAATATGGACGAAGAGCGCTTCCGTGCCGGACTTTCGGCCAAGGTAGATGTTAGCGTGCGGATTGCTCAAGTATTTGATCGGGAGCCGTTGGATTTTGTGATGTTCTTCTCATCGATCAATTCATTTACCAAGTCGCCTGGACAAAGCAATTATGCGTCAGGTTGTACGTTTAAAGATATATTCGCGCACCAGCTTTCGTTGCATAGCCTCAGTGCAGTGAAGGTGATGAATTGGGGATACTGGGCGAACGTAGGCATTGTTGCCACCAAAGATTATCAGGAGAGGATGGCACAGGCAGGACTAGGCTCTATTGAACCTCGTGAAGCAATGACGGCTTTGGAAAGCCTGCTTGCTGGACCGATGAATCAAGTCGCGTTGGTGAAAATCACGAAATCACAGGCCATGCTTACGATAAATCCGGATAAATCCATTTACATCTATCCAGAAAAACTGGTATCCCACATCGAACGTGTAAAGAATGATATGCCCAAACTGGAGTTTTCGTCTCAACGCAGACAATCTGAAATGGAGGCTTATAAATGAATACAATGGATAAGCTTCTCAGTGAACTACTCTATGGTCAATTACAGTCAATCGGGCTGTTCACGGTAAAAAACCAGACAATAGCAGAATGCAAAGCCAAATTGCATGACAGGTACGGCAAATGGCTGGAAGAAAGTATAGCCGTTCTCGTGCAACATAAGTATCTTGCGTACGATGGAGAGTCACTCCTCGCAAACGATACCACCCCTATTCATCTCGATTCAGCATGGAAAAAATGGGAACAAGAAAAAACAGCATGGCTCAACGATCCGAATAGTAAAGCTCAGGTGATTCTCGTAGAGGCGACCATGCGCGTACTGCCAGAGATTTTGTTAGGAAAGATTCCAGCTACAGAGATCATGTTCCCGAATTCCTCGATGGAACTGGTGGAAGGGATCTATAAACACAATGAAGTGGCGGACTACTTTAACGAAGTTCTCGCCAATACGATTGTTACCTATGTGAAGCAGCGTTTGGAGCAAGATGCTTCCGCCCGGATTCGAATTTTGGAAATCGGGGCAGGTACAGGTGGAACCAGTGCGATCGTACTGCCAAGGCTAAAACCCTTTCAGAAACATATCGAGGAATATTGTTATACCGATATTTCGCAAGCCTTTTTACTTCACGCCGAAAAAGAATATGGAGCCGAAAATCCATATCTCACATATCGGATTTTTAACGTGGAAAAGCCTGTTGAGGAACAGGGGATCGCTGCGGACTCCTATGATCTGGTGATTGCCACAAACGTATTGCATGCGACGAAAAATATTGGTCAAACCTTGCTACACGCCAAAACAACGTTACAGAAAAATGGCTTGCTGATTCTGAATGAGTTAACGAGCAATACCTTGTTTGCTCACTTGACGTTTGGTTTGCTGGATGGCTGGTGGCGCTATGATGATCCAGAATGGCGTATTCCCGGCTGCCCTCTGTTAACAGTGGAAACATGGCAAAAGGTGTTGAAAAAGGCAGGGTATCGATCTGTTTTCTTGCCAGCAGAAGAGCATCTGGATTTATGCCAGCAGATTATTGTGGCAGAAAGCGATGGGGTGATTCGTCGCAGTAGCCAACCGAGGCAGTCGGCGGGAACAGTTGCGTATTCGCCTGCAAAAAAGCAAGCCTCAAATTTGAAGGCGAAGCCACTCAAAAAACAAGTGCCAGTACGCACAACACCAGCGAAAAAGTCAGGTGGAGTCACGGAGGAATGGCTTCGCGAAAAAAGCACGACTTATATCAAAAAGTTAATTAGCGAAACGCTCAGAATTCCGACCCAACAGATTAAATCATCGGCACCATTAGAGCAATATGGAATTGATTCGATTCTGGTTGTGCAATTGACCAATTCGCTTCGTAAAGATTTTGCGAATATGAGCAGTACGATATTTTTCGAGTATCAGACGATTGATGCCTTGGTAGAGTATCTCATAGAGACGCAAAAGGAAGCGTTGCTCAAGGTAACAGGAGTAGAAGCACAAGAAGCAATTGACGAAGCGTACCCGAACGAGCTAGAGAATGAGGGTATGACCGACTCTGCTTCAACTGCGTACACCAATCTTCCTGTGAGAAAAACGAGACGCTTTTTATCCGTTCACGAACAAGCGAGCAAGGAATCCATTACGCATTCATCTGTAGTGCGGGATGTGGCGATCATCGGACTTTCCGGGCGTTATCCCCAGGCGAAAAATGTGGATGAATTCTGGAATCGTTTAAAAGAGGGGAAAAACTGCATTTCTGAAATTCCTAAGGATCGCTGGGATTGGAAGAGCTATTTTGACGAAGAAAAAGGCAAACAGGATTCGATGTATACAAAATGGGGCGGATTTATCGAGGATATGGATAAATTCGATCCCTTATTTTTTCAAATCTCTCCCAAAGAAGCCGAGGAGATGGACCCGCAAGAACGGTTATTTTTACAAGAAGCCTATGCGAGTATTGAAGACGCTGGATATACGCCTGCAACTCTGTGTGAAAGCAGAAAAGTAGGCGTTTTTGTCGGCGTGATGAATGGCAATTATCCGACGGGAGCCACTTATTGGTCGATCGCGAATCGTCTCTCTTATCTATTAAACTTCCAAGGTCCAAGTGTGGCGGTCGATACCGCTTGCTCCGCTTCTCTTACAGCGATTCATTTCGCCTTGGAAAGCTTGTATAGCGGAACAAGCGAGTGTGCAATCGCAGGGGGAGTCAATCTCATTGTCGATCCTGTCCACTATATGAAATTGTCAGCCTTGACGATGCTCTCTCCTTCGAATCAATGCAAGTCCTTCGGCGATCAGGCGGACGGCTTTGTGGATGGAGAGGGTGTGGGCGCAATCGTCTTGAAGCCTTTGGATAAGGCGATTGCCGATGGCGACCATATTTACGGAGTCATCAAAGGAAGCATGATGAATGCCGGTGGGAAAACGAATGGCTATACCGTCCCGAATCCGCAGGCGCAGGCGCAGTTAGTGGCAGATGCCTTGCAACGTGCCAAGGTACATGCAAGAACGGTCAGTTATCTGGAAGCACACGGAACAGGAACGGAGCTGGGTGACCCGATCGAGGTTGCTGGACTTACTCGCGCCTTTGAAAAAGACACCCAGGACAAGCAGTTCTGCGCATTGGGATCGGCGAAATCGAATATCGGACATTGTGAGAGTGCGGCAGGGATTGCTGGCGTAACGAAAATATTGTTGCAGCTAAAGCACGGGCAATTAGTGCCATCCTTGCATTCCAGCACGCTCAATCCGAATATTGATTTCAGCAAGACTCCGTTTGTGGTTCAGCAAGAGTTGGCGGAATGGAAACGACCGATTGTTGAGATTAATGGCACAACCAATGAATACCCGCGAATTGCAGGGATTTCCTCGTTTGGTGCAGGAGGAAGCAATGCCCATGTGATTATTGAAGAATATATTCCGGAAGAGCAACAGCGATCCAGCTTGAAAATCACACCCCAGAACCCGGCTATTTTTGTTTTGTCAGCAAAGAATGCGGAAAGGCTGTATGAAAAAGCACAGCAGTTGTTAGCTTTTATCCAGAAACACGGATTAACCGATGCGGACTTAGCCGACATGGCGTACACGCTTCAGGTAGGACGTGTAGCTATGGAAGAGCGTATTGCTGTCATCGCAGGTTCTGTGAAGGAGTTACAACAAAAACTAACAGCCTATGTAGATGGGCAAGAGCATATTGGTGATTTGTACCGTGGTCAGATAAACCGAAATCAGGAAATGCTGGATATTTTGACGTCCGATGATGAATTGGAAGAAACGATTGCGAGATGGATGGAACGCGGTAAATACAGCAAGCTTCTCGACCTGTGGGTGAAGGGCTTATCGATCGATTGGAACAAGCTTTATCAGGAAGAGCAACCGAGACGTATCAGTTTGCCGACGTATCCTTTTGCCAAGGAACCTTATTGGATCGAAGCCAAGTCTCCTGGTAACAGCAGCGCAGGGGTGGGGGCGATTCATCCTTTCTTGCACCAGAATACATCGGATTTCATGGAGCAGCGGTTTAGTTCCACGTTTACGGGACAGGAGTTTTTCCTGAGTGACCATGTCATCAAGGGTCAACGTATCTTGCCAAGTGCGGCTTATCTGGAGATGGCACGAGCAGCCATACAGGTGGCGGCGGGAGGTCTTGATTCGGAGCAAAAACAGGAAGGACTTCGTTTTAAAAATGTGGTCTGGACGCAACCTTTGGCTGTTGGTTCAGAGCCTGTTCAGGCTCATATCGAACTCTATCCTGAGGCGAATGGTGAAATTGTTTTTGAAATTTACAGTGAGAGCAAGGAAGATCAAAATCAAACGGTAGAGACTGTACACAGTCAAGGGAGTGCCGTGTTGTGCCCCGTTCCAGATATTCCTCCATTCGATCTCAACGCACTGCGGGAACAGTGCAACCTAAACATACTCAGCGCGGAACAATGCTATGAGGTTTTCAAAAAGATGGGAGTCGACTATGGGCTTGCACATCGTGGGATCGAGCAAATTTTGATCGGTCAGGGGCAGGTGTTGGCGAAGCTGTCTCTGCCTTCTTCCGTTGCGAAAACTCAAGGACAATTTGGTCTGCATCCGAGTTTGATCGACGCAGCTCTACAGGCGTCGCTTGGCTTGATGATGGCAACCAGTGATTTTTCGCTCATACTTCCCTTTGCTCTTGAGGAATTGGAGATCGTCGGTGCTTGCTCCGCTTCCATGTGGGCACTCATTCGCTACAGGGAGGGCAGTAAAGCTGGAGATAAAGTGGAGAAGTTTGATATCGACTTGTGCGACGAGAACGGGAATGTCCGGGTGCGGATGAAGGGCTTTTCTACGCGCAAGATCGCAAATGAATCTGTTAAATCAGAAGGAGAAGCGCCAAAAGCTTCCGTTTCTTTTGCAGAGGAGAAGGCCGTAGATTCCACCTCACTGATGGAACAGGCAACCCATTATTTTAAAAAGCTGCTTTCCTCCGTCATCAAATTGCCAGTTGCTAAAATGGAAGCAGACGCCTCGTTGGAAAAATACGGTGTCGACTCCATTGTGGCTATGCAGATGACCAAGGAGTTGGAAAAGCAATTTGGTTCGTTACCCAAAACGCTATTTTTTGAATACCAAACGATAAAAGAGTTAACAGGGTACTTCCTTGAAAACTATCGTGAAAGCCTGATGCGCACACTGGGGATGGGGGAAAATGCGGAAGCCCCTCTCACGCTCGCGCAAGAGCCAGAAGCAACGATTGCGGATGAGAGGACAGTACAGCAGCCAGGGCGTAGGAACAAAAAGCGCAAGTCTCAACGGTTTGCGTCCCTTCGTATGGAAACCCAACGACAAAATGGAGCGTTGGACATTGCCATTATTGGTGTTTCTGGACGCTATCCGCAAGCGTCGAATATACATGATTTTTGGAAAAATCTGCGCGACGGCAAGGATTGTATTACCGAAATCCCAAAAGACCGTTGGGATCACAGTCTCTACTTTGATGAGACGAAGGACAAGATCGGTAAAGCGTATTCCAAATGGGGCGGCTTCATAGATGGTGTCGATCAGTTTGATCCGCTGTTCTTCCATATTTCCCCACGGGAAGCAGAGCTGATGGACCCACAGGAGCGGTTATTTTTACAGTGTGTCTATGAAACGATAGAGGATGCAGGGTATACGCGCGAAACGCTGGGCAAGCTCGAAGGCTTAGGGGGGAATGTAGGTGTTTACGTAGGCGTTATGTACGAGGAATACCAGCTCTATGCGTCCGCTGAACAGGCGTTGGGCAGAGCGCTTACGATTGCGGGAAGTCCGGCTTCCATCGCGAACCGCGTCTCCTATTTTTGCAATTTCCACGGTCCGAGCATGGCGGTCGATACGATGTGCTCGTCTTCGTTGACGGGGATTCATTTAGCTTGTCACAGTTTACAGCGCGGCGAATGTGAGGTTGCGATCGCAGGTGGTGTGAATGTTTCTATTCATCCAAACAAATATTTGTATTTGTCGCAGGGCAAGTTCGCCTCCAGCAAAGGACGATGCGAAAGCTTTGGAGAAGGTGGCGACGGATATGTACCTGGCGAAGGAGTCGGAGCCGTATTGCTCAAACCACTGGCAAAAGCAATCGCCGATGGAGACCACATCTATGGCGTGATAAAAGGAAGCGCCATTAATCATGGTGGAAAAACAAACGGCTATACGGTTCCCAATCCTCATTCTCAATCAAGGGTGATTCGCCGAGCTTTTGAAGAAGCAGGCATTCATCCGAGAACAGTCAGCTATATAGAGGCACACGGTACTGGGACTTCATTGGGAGACCCCATTGAAATTGCCGGATTGACGAAGACTTTTCAGGAATACACAAAGGAGAATCAGTTCTGCGCGATTGGTTCGGCCAAGTCAAATATCGGGCATGGTGAGAGTGCGGCAGGGATAGCAGGGTTGACCAAGATATTGCTGCAAATGAAATACAAGAAGCTAGTCCCATCCCTCCATTCCAGCACACTTAACCCAAACATTGATTTCAGCAAGACTCCATTTGTGGTGCAGCAAGAGCTGACGGAATGGAAGCGTCCCGTGATTGAAATCAACGGGGTAACGAGAGAATATCCAAGGATTGCGGGGATATCCTCCTTTGGCGCTGGAGGAGCAAATGCTCATCTCGTAATCGAAGAATACAGGGAAGAGGAACAACGCCCACCAATCAGCATCTCGGCAAAAAATCCAGCAGTCATCGTATTGTCAGCGAAGAATAAAGACCGTCTTCGGGAGCAGGTGCAACGATTGTTGTCTGCTATTCGGGAGCAAGTGCTGACGGACGACGATCTAGCAGAGATTGCCTACACGCTCCAAGTAGGACGTGAAGCGATGGAAGAGCGGTTCGCTGTGATCGTCAAGTCGATCTCCGAGCTTGAAGCGAAGCTAATGTTTTATTTGGAAGACGAGGATGACAGACAAGACCTGTTCACGGGTCAGGTAAAGCGGAATAAAGAAACGATGGATGTTTTTGCCGCAGATGAGGATTTACAACAGGCAATCGATACATGGATCACTAAAGGGAAATATGCAAAGATTTTGCAGATGTGGGTACAGGGACTGATTTTTGACTGGAACAAGCTCTACGGGGATACGAAGCCTCGTCGAATCAGCTTACCTGCTTATCCTTTTGCAAGAGAGCGCTATTGGCTGCCAAAGGTGGAGTCACAAGCCATTGGTTATATCGGGGCAGGAGCGCTGGGTACCCTTCATCCCATGCTGCATGAAAATACGTCTACACTTTCGGAACAACGGCACAGCTCGACGTTTACAGGTCAGGAGTTTTTCCTTAGAGATCATGTCGTGAAGGGGCAAAAAGTATTGCCAGGGGTAGCTTATCTGGAGATGGCACGAGTGGCTGTGGATTTGGCAACAGGTGTCCGACCTGATAACCAGTCGGCGATTCAATTGAAAAATATCGTGTGGGCGAAACCAGTTATCGTGGAAGATGCGCCGATCCAAGTACACACGGGACTATACCCGGAAGAGAACGGTGAAATCGCTTTTGAAATCTACAGCGAGCCAAGAGAAGCCGAGGAGAATCTAGTAGTACATAGCCAGGGAAGAGCAGTACTACGATCAGCTATGGAGGCGCCAGCGCTCGACCTTTCTGCCATTCAAGCACAGTGCACAGAGAGTAGTTACAGCTTTAGCCAATGCTACGAAACATTTCAAGGGATAGGACTGGCATACGGTCCATCACACCAGGGGATTGAGGAGCTGTTTATCGGGAAAGAACAAGTGCTGGCGAAGCTGGCCTTGCCTTCTTCTGTTACGGATACAGCAGGAAAATTTGTCCTCCATCCGAGTATAATGGACGCCGCATTACAGGCATCGCTTGGTTTCATGATGGGCACTTCCGACCTTCAGCCATCCCTGCCTTTTGCCTTGGAGCAATTGAACATTTACAGTGCTTCTACAACCGCTGTATGGGCGTTGGTTCGCTACAGTGACGGCAGTGCAGTTACGCAAAAAGTACAGAAGCTCGACATTGATTTATGTGATGAGCAAGGCAAGGTTTGTGTAAGTATGAAGGGATTCACAACAAGGATGCTCGAAGGTGAAAAAGCTGCCGGAGGTGCAAAAAGCAAAGGTACAGGTGAAGCAGGCAAAATCACAAGTACGCTGATGTTGCAGCCTGCTTGGATCGAAAAAGCCATTCCTAAGGAAGCCAATGCTCCTGAATATGAACAGCATGTGGTGATGCTTTGCGAACCAGGGAAGATTTCTGGAGAAAGCCTTTCATCTCAGATAAACAGTGCAAGAGTCCTCGTGCTGCAATCCGATCAGCAAGGCATAGCGGAAAGATTCCAAGCGTATGCAGTTGAAGCGTTTGAAGAAATAAAAGCCCTTCTTCAAGCAAAACCAAAGGGGAAGGTGCTGATACAGATTGTGGTTCCTCTCCGATCGGAACAACGATTGTTCGCTGGATTAGCTGGTCTTTTGAAAACGGCACAGATCGAAAACCCAAAAGTAATCGGACAATTGATCGAAATCGATTCGACAGAAGATTCAGCGGGATTGGCGGAGAAGCTGAAAGCAAACAGCCTTTGCCCTGCAGATTGCCAGATTCGCTATCAGTTAGAGAAAAGATTTATTGCGGGATGGAGTGAAGCTGCGGCCGCACAGCATAAAGCAAGCATGCCGTGGAAAGACAACGGGATATATTTGATCACGGGCGGAGCAGGTGGCTTGGGACTTATTTTTGCCAAAGAAATGGCGGAGCAAGCTCGTGGCATCACCTTGATTTTGACGGGACGCTCTGCGCTGACTGCACAAAAGCAAGCAAAGCTGCGCAAGCTTGGGGACAACGGGGCAAGAATCGAATATCGCCAAGTGGATGTATCGCAGAAACAGGCCGTAGAGGATTTGATCCAAAGCATTCAAACAGAGTTTGGCGATCTTCACGGGATCATTCACGGTGCGGGTGTGACTCGTGACAGCTTTATCCTGAAGAAAACGAAAGAAGAGGTACAAGCCGTTCTCGCGCCAAAGGTTGCGGGACTCCTTCATTTAGACGAAGCGACGAAGGGACTGAATCTGGATTTCTTTGTGCTCTTTTCTTCAGCAGCTGGAAGCTTGGGCAATATGGGCCAAGCAGATTACGCGACGGCCAACGCCTTTATGGATAACTTCTCCGCTTACCGCAACGAACAGATCCAGCAAGGAGAACGGCAGGGTCAGACCCTCTCCATCAATTGGCCTCTGTGGAAAGAGGGCGGAATGCAGGTAGACGCAGAGACAGAAAAGAGATTGTGGGACGACCTGGGCATGGTGGCTATGCAGACGGCTTCGGGTATCGACTGCTTGTATCGGGGGGTAGCTTCTGGACAAGATCAGCTGATGGTCATGGAAGGTGACCATGTACGGATGAAGCAAAGGCTGATGGGAGCAACGGAAACCTCCGTGATCTCAACAGCTCATTCGGACAGCTTGCAAAGCGAGGTCCAAGCGTCGTTGCTGAAAATGGTCGCTGATTTGCTCAAGGTTGAGAAAGAGGATATAGAAATCCACGCTGAGCTCAATGAATACGGCTTTGACCAGATAAAGCTAACCGAATTTACAAACAAGCTGAATCAAGCCTATGAGCTTGAACTGACTCCCTCTGTATTGGTTGAGTACCCGACGCTTTTTGCTATCTCGCAACACTTGATGGATGCCTACACTGATCGGTTCATCCGACAGTTCCAACGAGCAAAGAGTGCAAGCACCTCCGCAAAAACGGAGAAAGAACAGCCTGTTTCCATTGGGCAACAAGATGTGCTTCGGGCAAAAGTAAGGGAGTATTTGAAAAAGGAAATTTCTGCTGTTATCAAGCTCCCCGCATATAAAATCGATGAGGATGCTTCGTTGGAGAAATACGGAATCGATTCGGTTATGGCGATGCAATTGACCAACCAATTGGAAAAAGCATTCGGATCGCTGTCGAAAACATTACTCTATGAATACCAAAACATAGAGGATTTGACAGACTATCTTTTTGCCCATCACCGGGACAAAATTATTGGAATCATGGGGGCTGGGAAAACCGCAGAGACAGGTGCAGTAGAAAATGTTTCTCATGTACTGCCTGCTGCTGACTCCATAACAGACCATCGCCATCGTTTCTCACGGTTTGTTACGCGTGAGCAGGCAAATAAACAAGCAACATCTGACCGAGACATTGCCATTATTGGTGTTTCGGGTCGCTATCCGAAGGCTTCCCATATACAAGAGTTCTGGAACAATTTGCGGGAAGGCAAGGATTGCATTACAGAAATTCCGCAGGAACGCTGGGACCACAGCTTGTATTTTGACGGAGATAAAAACAGCCCAGGAAAAGCATACAGCAAATGGGGCGGCTTCATTGACGGTGTCGATCAATTTGATCCGCTGTTCTTCCATATTTCTCCGCGGGAAGCGGAAATGATGGACCCTCAAGAACGCCTTTTCCTGGAAACCGTGTGGAATCTGCTCGAAGAGGCAGGATACACACGAGAAGTATTACAACGTCAATATGAGAATCGAGTCGGCGTCTATGTAGGTGCAATGTATCAGCCCTATCACGCATTTGATACGGATATGGAAAAGGGTTCGATCATTTCTCTGTCTTCCTATCATTCGATTGCCAACCGGGTCTCTTACTTCTTTAATCTGCAAGGTCCAAGCATGGCGATTGATACAGCGTGTTCTTCATCTGCCATTGCCATTTATCATGCCTGCGAGAGCTTGATGAAGGGAGAAAGCTCGCTCGCAATCGCGGGTGGCGTGAATGTATCGATCCATCCCAAGAAATACCTGGGCTTAAGTCAGGCACAAATGATCGGAAGCCACGCGGACAGCAGAAGCTTTGGCGATGGAGACGGATATTTGCCAGCAGAAGGCGTAGGCGCTGTACTATTAAAGCCGTTAGCCAAAGCGATAGAAGATGGAGATTCCATCTTAGCCGTCATCAAATCAGTCGCTACTAATCATGGCGGACGTACCAATGGGTTTTCCGTGCCTAATCCCAACGCACAAGCCCAATTGATCGAAGAAAATTTTGCTAGAGCGGGTATCGACCCACGAACGATCAGTTATGTGGAAGCCGCCGCAAATGGCTCGCTGCTGGGAGATCCGATTGAGTTGAAGGCGTTAACGAATGCTTTTTCAAAGCAGACGGACGATGTCCAGTTTTGTGCGATTGGTTCGGTGAAATCAAATATCGGTCACGCCGAGGCAGCTTCTGGGATTTCCCAGCTGACCAAGGTGATTTTGCAGCTACAGCATCAGGAGTTGGTTCCCTCTATAAAAGCGGAGCCGTTGAACCCGCATGTCCATTTTGCAGAAACGCCTTTTTATCTGCAAAAAGATCGACAAAAGTGGGAGCGACCCGTAGTGAGAATCAATGGGGAAGAACGAGAGGTTCCGCGCAGGGCGACAATTAGTTCGTTTGGAGCAGGAGGGTCAAATGCTCATTTGATTCTCGAAGAATATATTCCACCACAGACAGAGATGAAATCCATTTCATCTGCCGCCTCACCTCAGATCGTGGTTTTCTCGGCAAAAAATGCTGACCGATTGCGTGCTGTTGCCAAGCAGATGCTTGCTTTTGCCCAGCAGCAAGCGTTTTCCTTGGCGGACTTTGCCTATACGCTCCAAGTGAAACGAGAAGCCATGGAATGCAGGCTGGCTATGGTGGTTCAGGATCAAGATGAACTGATTCATGGATTACAGGCGTATTTGGAAACGGTCGAACAAGGCAGCGAGCCAACTGCATCGATTCCTATCTATACAGGGGATCTCGAAGAAGACCTTGCAGGAGTGAGAAATCTTCTTTCAGGCAAGGTAGGAGATACGGTGTTGCAGGTTCTTTTAGCAGAAAATAATCTGGACAAGCTTGCCCTTCATTGGACGCAGGGAGGTAAAATTCCTTGGGAATCCTTGCATCCACAAGAGCGTCGCATGCTATCTCTGCCTACCTATCCTTTTGCCAGAGAACGCTATTGGCTATCCTCTTCCGAGGGTGAGCAGCAGCAGCTCGGAACTGAAACGATCAATCAGCCTATGGAAAAAGCGACGTTAGCGATTGATATCAACCCGGACAGCCCAACGGAGGAAAACATCCTGCGGGATATGGCACAATTTCTCTCGCGGGAATTACACCTTTCGGAAGGGCAAATCAAGCCAAACAAATATTTCTTGGACTATGGCATAGATTCGATCATGGTTACCAAGCTGATTCGTCATTTAGAGCAGCGCTGGAACATCAAGATCAGAGGGCGGGAAGTGCTGGAGAACCCGACGATGAAGTCCTTGGCTCATCTACTTGCGATAAAAATAAAAGAGTGGAGTCATAAAGAGATTGCTTCCACTACAGATTTCGAAACATCGTCTCAGGATAGCGGTGAACCGACGGAGAATCTCGCAGTCGATATGCTGCTGCAAAAATTCAAAGATGGCCTGCTAAGCTTGGAAGAGATCGAACAGTTAATCGACAAAGGAGGGATGATATGATGCGACGGGAAATCCTCATGGCTTACAAAGAAGGTAAGCTGTCTGCTGCGGAAGTGCAAGAGAAGCTTCTGGAGCTGGAAACCCCATCGTTTACAAGTCCTCTGTCCGTCGGGCAGCAAGGATTGTGGATGTTGCAAAAAATGTCTCCTACAATGAGTGCTTATAATGTTCCGTTATGCTTTTGCATCCGCCAGAAATGGGACGTAGCCTTATTGAAACAGGCTTGCCACCTTGTAAGTAAACAGCATCCGATTTTACAGAGTTCGATTATGGAAAAGGATGGTGTTCCGTATCTGCTTCAACGACCGGAGCAATCGCTAGCCATTGAGCAGGAGGACATCTCCAGCTTAACGTCTCAGGAAGTATTGCCTTATCTCAGGCAAAAAGTAAAAGAACCCTTTTCTTTGGAAAAGGGTTCTTTACTCCGCATTCATCTATTGTCGCGTTCGGAAGAAGAGCATTATGTCCTGATTACAGTCCATCATATAATCTTTGACGGACATTCCTCCTTGCTATTCCTACAAGATTTGGTCCAAGCCTATATCGAGCTGGTTGAAGGAAAACAGTCGAAAGTAACACAAAATTCAACCGTCTACGCTGACTTCGTAAAATGGGAACAGGACATGATGGCAAGCGAGGAGGGTGGGGAACATCGTGCTTACTGGCTGGAGCAATTGTCAGGGACACTTCCGCAGCTGGAGCTCCCTGCCGATCGCCCGCGTTCTTCTGCACCAAGCTTTGAGGGGCAGGTTTTTACGCATGTATTTTCACGAGAATGGAGTCAGCAGGTGAAGCAGCTCTCCAAGCATTACCGTATGAACCCATCTGTTCTCTTGTTAGGGATTTTTAAAGCCTTATTGTATCGCTATACAGGTCAAACAGATGTGATTGTCGGCATGCCGACGATGGGACGTCCAGAAGAGAGATTCGATTCTTTGATCGGTTATTTTGTCAATATGATCCCCATTCGCAGTCAGATAACGGGGGATAAGTCTTTCTCCCAGTTCATTCGGGAATTGCAGCTTACGCTGATTGACGGGATGGATCACGCTGTCTATCCTTTTCCAGCGATGGTTCGCGAGGCAAATATTCCTCGACTTCATGGAAGTTCACCCGTTTTCGATATCATCTTTACGTACCAAAATTTTCTGCAATCGCAAAACCTGCAGCGATTTTATGATAAATGTCAAAACAAGCTTGCCATCGAATTGATTGAGGGTGTTCATCAAGAGGGGGAGTATGAATTTGAGTTAGAGGTGTTTGAGCAGGAAGCTGAGTTTGTGTTGAATCTGAAATACAATCCGCATGTATTTGATCAAGCAATGATTCAACGGATGGCAGACCATTATCAGAATATCGCAAACGAAGTCATCAAAAATCCTGACATCGCTTTGGATGAGATATCACTTATCTCTACTGAAGAACGAAACATGCTGCTCGTTGAGTGGAATGAGACTGACGCGGCATTCCCACAGGCTTTATGCATCCATGATTTGTTCGAGAAGCGAGTTCAGCAAACGCCAAATGCCGTGGCTGTTGTTTATGAGAACCAGTCATTGACCTACCGTGAACTGGATGAGCGGGTAACCAAGCTGGCGATCTATTTGCAGGCCGAGGGCGCAGGTCCTGAAGCAACAGTGGGAATTTGTGTCGAACGTTCTTTGGAAATGGTCATCGGCATTTTAGGCATTCTGAAAGCTGGCGCAGCTTATGTTCCATTGGACCCAACTTATTCCACAGAGCGGTTGGCATACATGCTGGAAGATAGCAAGAGCATTTTGTTGCTTACCCAGGCTCGCCTTCTGGAACAGTTATCTTCAGCCGCAGGAGAAAATACGAAATGCATCGTGTTAGACAGAGATTGGGAAGAAGTTGAGCAGACAGCCCAGCGACAAAAAACGCTTAACCGGGTAGTAAACCCAACCAATCTTGCTTATGTGATTTATACATCTGGAAGCACAGGGAAACCCAAAGGGGTCATGGTGAGTCATGAAAGTATCATCAACACCCTCTTTTTCCTTGAATCCCGTTATCCGGTTATGGAGAACGATGTTTATCTGCTGAAAACCAACTATGTGTTTGATGTTTCGTTGTCCGAGCTGTTTGGTTGGTTCATCGGTAGAGGGCATCTGGTCATTCTCCCGCCACATGGGGAGAAGTCTCCAGAGATGTTAGCGGAATCGATCGTGAAGCATCGGGTGACTCATGTCAATTTTGTTCCAGCGATGCTGAATGTCTTCGTCAACGGTGTTGCAGCGAATCAGCCATTCCTGCAGCATTGTCCGCTAAAATATGTGATGGTTGCAGGCGAAGCCTTTCCAAAAGAGCTGGTGAAAAGGACGGTTGCCACTTTTCAAAAGGCGAAGATCGAAAATATTTACGGACCAACGGAAGCCTCTATTTATGCGGCATGGTTCTCCTGCTCTGAAAATGAACTGGTCAGCAGCAATACACCGATTGGTAGACCTGTCGCAAATACGCAACTCTACATCGTAGATCGCCATATGAATCCCGTGCCGGTCGGTGTATCAGGAGAGCTTTGTATTGCAGGAAAAGGTTTGGCTCGCGGGTATTTGAATCGCCCAGAGCTGACCGCAGAGAAGTTTGTAGATAACCCGTTTACACCGGGAACCAAGTTGTACAAAACAGGTGATTTAACACGTTGGCTCCCTGATGGAACGATTGAGTATTTAGGCCGAATCGATCATCAAGTAAAAATTAGAGGCTTTCGAATTGAATTGGGTGAGATCGAGAGCCAATTAATGGCTCATCCACAGATCCAAAGCGTTGTCGTGTTGGTGAAAGAAGAGGGCGATCACAAACGGTTGGTTGCTTATTATGTTCCGAAAGCAGGTGCCAACCATGAACAGCTTGAGCCCTCAAAATTACGGGAGTATTTGAGAAGGAATTTGCCAGAGTATATGCTTCCGGCATTTTTTGTTTCCATGGATAAAATCCCGTTAACTGCTAATGGAAAAGTGGATCGCACAGAGCTGCTGAGTCAAAAGCTGGTAGTTACACAGGCGAAGAAGCAGGGTCTCCCGCAATCTGATATTGAACAAAGGACTTTGAAAATTTGGCAGGATGTCCTGAATGTTGAGGGGATCAGTACAGAAGATGGCTTTTTCGATGTGGGCGGAGACTCGATTCTCGCTACCATGGTTGTTGCCAAAATGACAGAAGAGTTTCAGTGCGATCTAAATGTGACCACTCTGTTTAAGTACGTCAATATTCGAGAGATTAGCGAATATATCGCAGCAAAGAAAGAGAAGGAATTAGATGAGCAAACGGATTTTGTCAATCCGAACCAGGAAACGGCGCATAGCGTAGCACAGGTGGAGGAGACTTATCCTGAATACTATGAGGATAGCATCGCGATTATTGGAATCTCCTGCCACTTCCCGGGAGCGAAAAATCATAGGGAGTTTTGGGAGAATTTACGAAACGGCGTAGAAAGTGTACGTTTCTTTTCTGATGAGGAGATCGATCAATTACATCTGCCTGATGAATACTTACAGAACCCGAACTTTATCCCGGTACAGTCCACCATAGAAGGAAAGGATCATTTCGATCCAGGATTTTTTCACCTATCAGCCAGAGACGCAGAATTTATGGACCCGCAATTTCGACTGTTATTGACCCATTCATGGAAAGCGTTGGAGGATGCAGGGTATACAACGAAGCAGGTACCGCAGACGGGTGTATTTATGTCGGCGAGCAATAGTTATTATCAAGCGCTCTTGCCGCATTTCACCAAGGAATCACCGAATGTCATGAAAGATCCCAATGAATATGTCTCGTGGGTTTTGGCGCAAGGTGGAACGATTCCCACGATGATTTCTCATAAAATGGGGCTAAAGGGGCCGAGCTTTGCCGTCCATTCCAATTGTTCCTCCTCATTGGTTGGCTTGCATCTGGCTTATCGCAGCCTGCAATCGGGAGAATCAAAAGTGGCTTTGGTAGGCGGCGCAACTATTTTCCCTACGACTTATACAGGGTATGTCTATCAAGCTGGATTGAACTTTTCCAGTGATGGTCACTGCAAGACGTTCGACGCGTCGGCAGACGGCATGATCGGTGGAGAAGGAGTCGGCGTGGTTGTTCTCAAAAAAGCTTCCGATGCGATCAAGGACGGCGATCACATATATGCCCTCATGAGAGGAATTCGCATTAACAATGACGGGGCAGATAAAGTCGGCTTTTATGCGCCAAGTATAAAAGGTCAGGCTGAGGTGATTCAGCAAGTATTAGATGACACCAAGGTTCATCCTGAAACGATTAGCTATATCGAAGCGCATGGGACGGGCACTTATTTAGGCGATCCGATAGAATTCGCGGCGCTCAATGAAGTGTATACCCAATACACATCCAATAAACAGTACTGCGGACTTGGCTCGGTGAAAACCAATATTGGCCATCTCGATACAGCCGCAGGGTTAGCAGGCTGCATTAAAGTAGCGCTGAGCTTATACCATAATGAAATTCCTCCGTCGTTAAACTATGAAAAGCCGAATCCGAATATCAATTTGGATCAATCGCCGTTTTATGTCGTTGACACGCTCAAAAAGTGGGAGGATGCGCCTGTTCCCCACAGAGCGGCGTTAAGTTCATTTGGTCTTGGCGGGACGAATGCTCATGCGATTTTTGAACAATGGAAGGTTGAGACAGAAGCTAAGCGCGTCAGCGTGAGTGATGATAACAACCATCGCGTTTATTTCGTGCCATTATCAGCCAAAAACGATGATCGTGTTCAAGCGTATGCCCAGCAGCTCGTTGATTTTCTTAGAGGGAATCAGGAGCGAGTCCATCTAGCAGATTTGGCCTATACTCTCCAAGTAGGAAGAGAAGCAATGGAGAGCAGGGCTATTTTTATTGTCAAAAATACAGCGGAACTCATTCAAAAGCTGAGTGACTTTTTGCATGGAGAGGAACAAATAGCGGGTAGCTTTAGAGGAAACGTAAAACAAGCAAGCCATGAAGTCTCCCGATTGAAAAAGAATGGGACGAATCGTGAGCTGATTACCAAGCTGTTTGCAGAAGGCAAAGGAGAAAAAGCAGCCGAGCTGTGGAGCAAGGGTCTGGATATCGAGTGGGAAGTCCTGTACAACGATGCAAAGCCGCGTCGTATCAGCCTTCCAACCTATCCATTCGCTGAGGAGTCCTATGGGGTTCCTGAGAATGTGTTCAAAGAGTCGGGAGTGGCTAGTGTCCAGATTTCGCCAATCCCTTCAACAACTCCAAAGACAGAAACGCTTCTTCTCCAACCGTGCTGGAACGAACAGGAGATCAGTCAAAAAGCTGGTTCACCTGCTTTTGCAGAGCATCTTGTGATCCTTTGTGAATGGGCAGAGGAATTCCAACAGCGTATCGAATCCGAAATGAACGGAGTGCGTTGCCTGGTCTTACAACCACAATCACAGCAGGAAAGTATCGCAGAACGGTTCCAAACCTACACCGTCCACGTATTCACGGAAATCCAGCGAATCCTTGCCAGTAAACCAAAGGGAAAAGTCCTGATTCAGCTTGTTGTGCCTGCCAAAGAGGATCAGCAATGCTTCTCCGCCCTCTCTGGTTTGCTGAAAACGGCGCACTTGGAGAATCCCAAGCTGATTGGACAGCTCATTGAAGTGCAAGCAGAGGACAAACCAGCAGAACTGGTCCATAAGCTCCAACAAAACAGCAACGATGAGAAAAGTAAGCACATTCGTTATCAGGATGGCAAGCGATGGGTGAGCGGCTGGACAGAAATGAAAGCTTCTGGGCAAGCGGAGCATGTCTGGAAAGATGATGGGGTTTATCTGATTACGGGCGGTGCGGGCGGATTAGGCTTGATTTTTGCCAAGGAAATCACCCAGCAAACGAAGGGAGCGACAGTAATTATCACGGGTCGTTCTTCTTTGGATGAAGAAAAGACAGCCTTATGCAATGAATGGAAGACACTGGGAGCCAATATTCAATATCGTCGGGCTGATATCACACAAAAGCAGGCGGTAGAAGACTTATTCCAAGCCATCAAGCAAGAGTTTGGCAGTCTCACAGGCATTATTCATAGTGCGGGAGTCATTCGCGACAGTTTTATCATGAGAAAAACAGCGGATGAACTGGAACAAGTGCTGGCGCCAAAAGTTACTGGACTGATGCATCTCGATGAGGCAAGCAAGGATATGGCACTTGACTTCTTTATTCTCTTCTCCTCTGGCGTGGGATGCTTTGGTAATGCGGGGCAAGCTGATTACGCTGCTGCCAATGCCTTTATGGATCAATACGCCAAGTATCGTCATGGTTTGGTGAAAGCAGGCGAACGACAAGGTCAAACACTCTGCATCAACTGGCCGCTGTGGAAAGAGGGCGGTATGCGTGTTGATGAAGCGACAGAGAAGATCATGGAGGGTAGGGGCATGATCGCGATGCCGACTGCAAGCGGCATACAGGCGCTGTATCAAGGGGTGGCTTCCGGCACTGTGCAGATGCTGGTTATCGAAGGCAATCTGCCAACACTCAAGGATCAGTTGCTTGGTACTTCTGTCGTGTCACAGCTCGATTCCACACCGGTGCACGATGCGAAGCTGTCAGTCGATGCAGGCGTGTTAAAAGAGAAAACGCTCTATCAGCTAAAGGTGATGTTCGGACAAGAGACCAGACTGGGAGCAGGTAAAATCGCTGTCGATGAACCGTTCGAGACATACGGAATCGATTCGATTATGGTGATCCAGCTGAATAAAAAGCTGGGGGATGTTTTTAGCGAATTGTCCAAGACCATTTTGTATGAATATCAGACTCTTGACACCCTTGCAGATTATCTCGTCGCTGATCATAGGCAGGAATGCATGAAGTGGACGGGGCTTGATCGTCAGGGTGCGGCCAATCGCGGAACTTCAACACCACTGGTGCGTAACGAACGTGATACAGCCAGCCATGAACCGATTCGCAGTACAGCCGTGCAATCAGGAAAGCAGATAGCGCGGGAGCCGATTGCCATTATCGGCATGAGCGGACGTTATCCAAAAGCGCGATCACTGAACGAGTATTGGGAGAATCTGAAGTCTGGAAAGGATTGCATTACAGAAATTCCGGAAGAGCGCTGGTCACTGGATGACTTTTTCGAGCCTGATCCAGACAAAGCTGTGGCAGAAGGAAAAAGCTACGGCAAATGGGGCGGCTTTGTAGACGGATTCGCTGAATTCGACCCGCTCTTTTTCAATATGTCTCCGTGGGAAGCGATGCATTTCGATCCGCAAGAACGGTTATTTATGGAGTCTTGCTGGGAAGTGCTGGAGGATGCTGGCTATACGAGACAACAGCTTGCGGAAAAGTACAATCGACGGGTTGGAGTGTTTGGAGGGATTACCAAAACAGGGTTCAGCTTGTATGGACCTGATTTATGGAAGCAGGGTGAATTGATTTACCCGCACACCTCGTTTAGCTCACTGACGAATCGTGTTTCCTATTTCCTCAACCTCCAAGGTCCGAGTATGCCGATTGATACGATGTGCTCCGCTTCGCTTACGGCGATTCATGAAGCATGCGAGCATCTGTATAACGGGGATTGTGAACTGGCGATTGCCGGCGGAGTCAACCTGTATCTGCATCCTTCCAGCTATGTCTTTTTGTCAGCGCTGCATATGCTTTCCGTAGATGGACAATGCAAAAGCTTTGGGCAAGGCGGAAACGGTTTTGTACCGGGAGAAGGAGTAGGTACAGTACTGCTCAAACCACTGTCAAAAGCAATTGCGGATGGCGACCATATCTACGGATTGATTCGTGGTACCAGCGTGAATCACGGCGGAAAAACCAATGGCTATACCGTACCGAATCCAACTGCTCAAGGAGAGCTGATTCGCCAGGCGCTGGATAAGGCAGGTGTTCATGCCAAAACCGTTAGCTATATCGAAGCGCACGGAACAGGCACGGAGCTGGGTGATCCGATTGAAATTACGGGTCTCATCCAGGCCTTCCGCAAGGATACGCAGGATACAGGATTTTGTGCGATTGGCTCCGTTAAATCCAATATTGGTCACTTGGAAGCGGCGGCTGGAATCGCAGGAGTGGCAAAAATTTTGCTGCAAATGAAGCATCAACAGCTGGTTCCAAGCCTGCATGCGCAAGAGTTGAATCCGAATATTCCGTTTTCGAAAACACCTTTTGTCGTTCAGCAGGACTTGGCTGAATGGAAGCGGCCGCTTATTGAAGTGAACGGCGAAAAGAGAGAATTCCCGCGAATTGCCGGGATTTCTTCTTTTGGTGCAGGTGGGTCCAATGCACATGTTGTGATTGAGGAATATATTCCTGCGGTCAAGGAACGCCCGACGATCACGGTCAGTCCGCAAAATCCGGCGATCATCGTCCTGTCGGCGAAGAATAAGGAGCGTCTCGTTGAACAAGTGCAGAGACTGTTAGCGTCGATTGAGGAGCAAGCATTTACAGATGTGGACCTTGCTGATATTGCGTATACGCTCCAAGTGGGACGCGAGGCGATGGAAGAACGCCTAGCCCTGATGGCGAGTTCGCTTTCAGAGATGGTAGAGAAGTTGCAAAGCTTTCTTGCAGGTGATGACAGCATTGCCGACCTCTATCGTGGTCAGGTAAAGCGCAGCAGAGAAACAACAGACATCTTCGCAGGCGATGAGGAATTACAAGAAGCAATTGAGAAATGGATGCAACGCAAAAAATTCTCCAAGCTTCTCGATTTCTGGGTGAAGGGCTTGAATATGGACTGGAATAAGCTCTATGACGAAATCAAGCCTCGTCGGATCAGCTTGCCTGCCTATCCTTTTGCCAGAGAGAATTACTGGCTGCCCAAACCGAAGACACAGCCGTCCACTCACATAAAAGGTGCGCCTGGTCTGACTGCTTCCCTGCATCCTTTGCTGCATCAAAATACTTCAGATCTCCGTGAGCAAAGATTCAGCTCTACTTTTGATGGTCAGGAATTCTTTTTATCGGATCATGTTGTAAAAGGAAAGAGAATCCTGCCTGGGGTTGCTTATCTTGAGATGGCTCGAGCTGCTGCGGATCTAGCAGCAGGAGCGTTGGAAGACGAGCAATACGTGATGGAGCTGAAAAATGTAGTATGGGCGCAACCGATTGTGGTGGAAGATACGCCTGTTGAGGTACACATCGGCATCTATCCTGAGGATAACGGCGACCTTCGCTATGAAATATACAGCGAACCGCAGGACGAACAGGCCGAATCGGTGGTACACAGTCAAGGGGGTGTGGTGTTTGCAGGGATCACTGCTGTACCCACGCATAATCTCGATGCGATCAAAGCCCAATGCAGTTATCGCACGCTTCATGCAAGTGAGTGTTATGACGCCTTTCAAACAATGGGACTTGTCTATGGGCCAGCTCAGCAAGGAATTGAGCATGTGTACGTGGGAGAGGGGCAAGTATTGGCCAAGCTAGCCATGCCTTCCAAAGTTGCCGAGACGCAAGGAGAATTCGTCTTGCATCCGAGCATGCTGGATTCGGCCTTACAATCCTCTATCGGATTATTGCTTGGCACAGGCGATACAGCGAATCTGAAGCCAATCCTGCCTTTTGCACTGGAGAAGCTGAGCATTTTTAGCCAGACTTCCTCACGGATGTGGGTATGGATTCGACAGGCTAGCGCCAATAGCTCGGGAGACAAGGTACAGAAAGTGGATATTGATTTGTGTGACGATCAAGGAACGGTTTGCGTACGTATGCAAGGCTTCTCGGCACGAGTGCTGGAAGGCGAAGTAGCGACGATGGATTCCAAAGGCAAGCTCGGAGCACTGCTGGTTCATCCAGAGTGGAAGGAACTAGCGGTTGCGAGCAAGGCCGAAGCCCCTGACTATACACAGCGAGTCGTGATGATGGTAGAACCGGATCACGATTCTTGGAACAATCTCCAGGCCAGCTTGAATGGCGTTCGTTGCATTCCTTTGCGATCCACGCAAAAAGGCGTTGCCGAGCGTTTCATTGATTATACGACGCAGGTAGTTGAGGAAATTCAAGGGATTTTCAAGCAAAAAGTACGCGGCAAGGTATTGGTTCAGATTGTCGTTCCCTTGCAAGCGGAGCTACCGTCTTTCACCGCTTTCTCTGGTTTGCTGAAAACGGCAAACTTGGAGAATCCCAGCCTGATTGGACAGGTAATCGAGATAGAATCGGGCGACGACGAATTCGGGATCGCCGAAAAAATAAAGGAGAATGTACGCTGCCCATTGGATGTTCAGATTCGATATCAATCTGGAAAGCGATATGTAGCTGAGTGGGTAGAACTCGATGCTCCACAAGAGACGAGCATTCCGTGGAAACACGGTGGGGTTTATCTCATCACTGGCGGGGCAGGCGGACTGGGTTATATTTTTGCCAACGAAATTGTACAGAAGGTTCAACAGGCGAATTTCATTCTGACAGGACGTTCCCCATTGGATCAAGAGAAGCAAGGCAAACTCCAGGAATTGAAAGAATCGGGAGCAAGTGTTGAATACCGCCAAGTTGATGTGACGCAGAAACAGGAAATGGCAGAGTTGATCCGCACGATTCAACAGGACTATGGTCGACTACATGGCATTATTCATAGTGCTGGCGTGCTTCGTGACAGCTATATCCTCAGGAAAAACAGGGAGGAGGTCCAAACAGTTCTCCATCCGAAGGTTACGGGTCTCATCAATCTGGATGAAGCCAGCAAAGATGTAGAGCTGGATTTCCTGGTGCTGTTTTCCTCGGTGGCTGGCAGCTTGGGGAATATCGGTCAAGCTGACTATGCGTGCGCCAACGCATTTATGGACGGATTTGCCCACTATCGTAATGGTTTGGTTGCGTTACAGCAACGTCACGGACAGACGTTGTCCATGAATTGGCCATTGTGGAAAGAGGGCGGAATGCAGGCTGGCGCAGAGGCCGGTGACATGCTGGAGCATAGCAGGGGAGTAGTCGCTATGCAGACTTCGACGGGTATTGGAGCTATGTACCAAGGCTTAGCCTCTGGAAAAGCTCAGGTCATGGTGATGGAAGGCGATCTGGCGAAGCTCAAGCAAACACTGGTTTTGCAAACACCAGTCAACGGTTCTCAATCGAAGCATGCTCCTGTCCGATTGGAAACTTCGGAAGCAGCGGATACGAGCAATCTGTTGCAAAAAGTGGAATTTGCTTTGATGCAAACCGTGTCGGATCTGCTGCAGGTTCCTACCATGGATATTGATGTCAGAGTGGAGCTGTCTGAACTCGGATTTAATCAGGTTCTACTGACTGAATTCGCCAACAAGCTTAATCAGCAATATCACATTGGGCTGATTCCTAATGTATTCGTGGAGTGTCCGACGCTACAGCAGCTTGCGTCCTATTTACTTGAAGAATTTGAAGAGATGCTGGTAAAACAGATGCAGCCAGTGGCATCGATCACACCAACCAGGGAAGAGAAAAAAGAAAAACAAGCGACCGCTACTGTAGAACAAAATGTGCTCCGTGAGAAAGCGACTCATTTTGTGAAAAAGGAATTTGCCGAGGTGCTGCAACTTCCCGTGAATCGAATCGAAGAAGATGCCTCGATGGAGACATACGGAATTGATTCGATTCTATCCATGAAATTAACCAACCAATTAGAGAAAAGCTTTGGCTCGCTGCCGAAAACGTTATTTTTTGAGTATCAAACGATTCACGAATTAATTGGTTATTTCTTGGACTCCTATCGAGACAAATTCATTGAAATCTTGGGCCTTACAGAACAGCAGGAAACAGTTGTTACCCGAGAAACAGCATCCGTGACAAAAGAAGAGAACACGTCGAAAAGGCAAAGGAACAGCCAGCGCGGAAGCAGTCGCAAAGGCTCGCGGTTCATTTCGACACAGAAGGAAACCCAACCAGCCAAAGGAGCTTTGGATGTTGCGATCATTGGGGTTTCTGGACGTTATCCGAAAGCGCGGAATACGCAAGAGTTTTGGAACAATTTGCGCGATGGCAAGGATTGCATTACGGAGATCCCCAAAGACCGCTGGAACCACAGTTTGTATTTTGATGAGGATAAGAACAAACGGGGGAAAACCTATAGCAAATGGGGCGGATTCATCGATGGTGTTGATCAATTCGATCCGCTGTTCTTCAATATTTCGCCCCTGGAAGCAGAAATCATGGACCCGCAGGAACGTTTATTCCTGGAGTGTGTGTATGAAACCTTAGAGGATGCAGGCTATACCCGCGAATCTCTCGGATCGTCTAAAGGGTTCGGACTTGGCGGTAATGTCGGTGTTTATGTGGGCATCATGTATGAAGAGTATCAACTGTATGGTGCACAAGAAACCTTGATGGGCAGACCAATGGCCCTTGGTGGAAGCTTCTCATCTGTAGCGAACCGTGTTTCTTATTTCTTTAATTTCCATGGTCCTAGCGTAGCTGTTGATACCATGTGTTCCTCCTCGCTAACGGGCATTCATTTTGCCTGCCAAAGCTTGCTACGCGGTGAATGCGAGGTTGCAATTGCGGGTGGTGTCAATGTTTCCATTCACCCGAATAAATATTTGATGCTCGGACAGGGAAAATTTGCTTCCAGCAAGGGACGATGCGAAAGCTTTGGACTTGGCGGCGACGGCTATGTGCCTGGAGAAGGTGTCGGAGCGGTACTGCTTAAGCCTTTGGCGAAAGCAATTGCCGACGGAGATCAAATTTACGGTGTGATAAAAGGAAGCGCCATTAACCATGGCGGCAAAACAAATGGCTATACCGTACCTAATCCGAATGCACAAGCGAGTGTAATTGGGCGTGCCTTGAAGGAGGCAGGAATTGATCCACGAACGATTAGTTATTTGGAAGCGCACGGTACAGGTACTTCTTTAGGAGATCCAATAGAGATCGCAGGTTTGACCAAAGCCTTCCAGGCGTACACAACTGACAAGCAGTTTTGCTCCATCGGATCAGCGAAATCCAATATCGGGCATTGTGAGAGTGCAGCCGGAATTGCCGGGATCACGAAGATCCTGCTGCAGCTCAAACACGGACAACTAGCACCATCCTTGCATGCCGAGGTGCTAAACCCGAATATTGATTTCAGCGCAACTCCGTTTGTCGTCCAGCAAGAGCTGGCGGAATGGAAACGTCCTGTCATTGACGGTCAGGAGTTTCCAAGACGCTCCGGTGTGAGCAGCTTTGGGGCGGGTGGCTCGAATGCTCATATCGTTTTGGAAGAATACATTCCAGACCATGAGAAACGTCCAGCGATCCATGTAAGTCACGCAAATCCAGCGATCATTCTCCTGTCAGCAAAGAACGAAAGCCAGCTCCACGAACAGGCACTGCGTTTATTAGCTGCGATCAAGGATCAGTCCATTTCTGACCTGGATTTAGCAGATACTGCTTACACGCTTCAAATTGGGCGAGAAGCCATGGAAGAACGCCTGGCTGTGATGGCCGGCTCCGTTCAAGAGCTTCAGGAAAAGCTGACGCAATTTGTAGATGGACAGGAAAGCATCACAGATGTATTCCGAGGACAGGTGAAAGGTAACAAAAAGACAATCGCCGTGTTTGAAGCGGATGAAGATTTGCAAAAGGCAATTGATGCTTGGATAAGCAAAAGAAAATACGCCAAGCTGCTTGATCTGTGGGTCAGCGGAGGCGTGGTTGATTGGCACAAGCTCTACGGTGAGAAGAAACCTCGTCGCATTAGCTTGCCTACGTATCCGTTTGCAAGAGAACGTTATTGGATTCCACAGATGGATACGCAATTTGCGCGCGAAGTGGCAGCCACATCAGAAGGGACGCTCTTCCTTCACCCATTGCTCCAGAAAAACACGTCTGAATTGTTGGAACAGCGGTATAGTTCTACCTTCCGTGGACAGGAATTTTTCTTGGCAGATCATGTAGTGAATGGACAGCAGCTCTTACCGGGTGTTGCTTATCTCGAAATGGCACGCGCGGCAATCGATCAGTCAGCGGGAGCCTTAAAAGCGGGACAGAATGGCTTGACGCTCAAAAATATGGTGTGGGCCAAGCCAATTGCTGTCGATGATCAGCCTGTCGATGTTCACATTGGTCTTCAACTGGAAGACAGTGGAGAGATTGGCTATCGCATCTATAGTGAGCATACAGGAAATGTAGCAGAAGAAATTGTGCACAGTCAGGGAAGTGCCGTATTCCATACGGTTGCCGAGACGCCCGCGCTTGATCTCGCTATGCTACAAGACGCGTGTAGCCATAGCATTTTGAGTGGCAGCCAATGCTATGAATTTTATAAAGCAATGGGAATGCAGTATGGTCCAGCGCTGCAAGGAATTGTGGAAGTGCACAAAGGCACGGATCGGGTGTTGGCAAAGCTGTCTTTACCTTTCGCTGTTTTGGGGACAGAAGAACAGTTTGTGCTGCACCCCAGTATGATGGATTCGGCTTTGCAGGCGGCGATTGGCTTATTTATAGGGGCTGATGACAAGAGTCTCACTAACAATTTCGATACGCTCAAGCCAATCTTGCCTTTTGCGCTGGATGAGCTGGAAATCTTCAGTCCATGCACGCGACAGATGTGGGCGTATATTCGCTACAGCGATGGCAGCAACGCTTCTGATCATGTACAGAAGCTGGATATTGACTTATGTGACGAGCAGGGAAATGTTCTTGTCAGAATGAAGCGCTTTTCGTCTCGCAAGTTGGATGGTAAAGCGGCAGACTTCGAAGCTACAGAGGGCCAAGGAATGTTGATGGTGCATCCTTGCTGGAAGGAACAAGCAGTTCTTCAGGAAACGGAGACTCCTGCCTATGCACAGCATATCGTGATGATGGTGGAAGGTTTTGCAGCGTCGCTTGCAAGTATTTCAGCACAGATGAACGAAGTGCGCTTGATTCCTTTGCAATCCCAACAGGAGGACATTGCCGACAGGTTCGAGGCCTATGCTTCCCAAGTATTTTTGGAAATCCAAAGCCTCTTCCAACTAAAGATACTTGGCAAAGTGTTAGTGCAGGTCGTCGTTCCCGACAAAGCGGAACAATCATACGTAAGCGGACTTTCTGGCTTGCTGAAAACAGCGCAGCAGGAGAATCCTAATCTAATCGGCCAATTCATTGAAATAAACCCAGGTGAACATGCGGCAGAAATCGCAAGCAAGCTGCAAGAGAATGCGTGCCATCCTATGGATGACCGAATTCGCTATCAAGAGGGTAAACGTTATGTACTGGGCTGGTGTGAAACCAAGCCATTGCATGATGAGGTCACTATTCCGTGGAAAGATCAAGGAACCTATTTGATTACGGGTGGAGCAGGCGGTTTAGGGTTGATTTTTGCAAGGGAAATCGCGAATCAAGCGAAACGGGCAACCTTAATTCTCACAGGACGTTCTCCTCTGCGTGAAGATAAACAAGCGATGCTTCATGAATGGGAAAAATCAGGTGCAAGGGTTGTCTACCGCCAAGTTGATGTGACGGACAAGCAGGAAGTAATCCAGCTCATCCAAAGTATTCAACAGGAATTCGGAGGTCTTCACGGCATCATCCATAGCGCGGGTGTCGTTCGAGACAACTTCATCCTCAAGAAAACGACAGAAGAATGGGACCAAGTGGTAGCGCCAAAAGTGGCCGGTCTTACGAATTTGGATGAGGCAAGTAAAGATCAGCCTCTCGATTTCTTCGTCCTCTTTTCTTCGATAGCAGGAAGTGCAGGAAATAGTGGTCAGGCAGACTATGCTTGCGCGAATGCCTTTATGGACGGCTATGCGAAAGATCGGAATGAACGGGTGCAGGCAAAGCAACGTCAGGGTCAAACAGTCTCTATCAACTGGCCGCTCTGGAAAGAGGGCGGGATGCAAGTAGATGAAGCAGTTGAGGAGATGGTGAAACAAAGGCTCGGAATGATCGCCTTGCACACCGCGACGGGCATTCGCGCTTTTTATGAAGCCGTAGCTTCTCGAAAAGATCAGGTGATGGTCATGGAAGGAGATTTACAACGCCTCCACGCAGCGGTGGTGGGAAGACAGAAGACAACAGAACAAGAAGTCAAAGCTTCAACCGTCATACAACCAGCGAGTCATCATTTGCCAAAGGAAAAAGCGATCTATTACTTCAAAAAGCTGGTCTCTTCCGTGATCAAGCTGCCAATAGACCGCATCGAAGCAGATGCCTTGCTGGAAAAGTACGGAATTGACTCGATTATGGTCATGCAATTAACAAACGAATTAGAAAAAACGTTTGGTTCGCTGTCGAAAACACTCTTTTTCGAATATCAAACCATCGAAGAAATTGCAAAATACTTCCTGGCAGCGCACCGGGATCAAATGATGAGTATCCTTGGGATGGATGAGAAAGAAGCACCGACGGCATCCCCTGTGAAAAGGTCGAGCGTTGCTCAGACGATGGTTGCTGCAACGGCAAAACCGATCATCCACAATCGCAGGAGCAGGGGAAACGTGTTGAAGGAAACGACGAGTGAAACCAAACCAGCAAATGACGCCTTAGACATTGCGATTATTGGGGTCTCCGGTCGTTATCCGAAAGCTAGAAATATGAGCGAGTTCTGGCGTAACCTGCGCGATGGCAAGGATTGTGTCACAGAAATTCCCGAAGAGCGCTGGGATCACAGCCTGTTCTTTGATGCAGATAAGAAAAAGCAAGGAAAAACCTACAGCAAGTGGGGAGGTTTCCTGGACGGTGTTGATCAATTTGACCCGTTATTTTTCAATATCACACCAAGAGAGGCTGAAATCATGGACCCCCAAGAGCGTTTGTTCCTGGAGTGCGTCTATGAAACGTTAGAGGATGCAGGGTATACGCGTGAATCGCTCGGCGGGACACCTGGCATGGGTCTAGGCGGTAATGTCGGGGTTTACGTCGGAGTCATGTACGAAGAATACCAGCTCTATGGAGCCCAGGAAACGATGCTCGGTAGACCGATGGCGCTGGCAGGAAGTCCAGCCTCCATTGCGAATCGGGTTTCTTATTTCTGCAACTTCCATGGACCTAGCATGGCGGTCGATACGATGTGTTCCTCTTCCCTGACAACCATTCATTTGGCTTGCCAAAGCCTACAGCAAGGGGAATGTGAGGCTGCTATCGCAGGTGGTGTCAACATTTCCATTCACCCCAACAAATACTTGATGCTTGGACAAGGCAAATTCGCATCCAGCAAGGGACGATGCGAAAGCTTTGGAATCGGCGGCGACGGGTATGTACCTGGCGAGGGGGTGGGAGCAGTCCTGCTTAAACCTCTGGCGAAAGCGATTGCCGATGGAGATCAAATTTATGGTGTGATAAAAGGAACCGCCGTTAACCACGGAGGAAAAACGAATGGATACAATGTGCCTAGCCCGAATGCCCAAGCTCGGGTTATTGGACGTGCTTTTCAAAAAGCCGGAATCGATCCACGGACGATCAGCTATCTGGAAGCACATGGTACGGGTACCTCTCTGGGTGATCCAATTGAAATTACGGGCCTAACGAAGGCTTTCCAAGTGTACACAAATGATAAACAGTTTTGTGCCATTGGATCGGCGAAGTCCAACATCGGGCATTGTGAGAGTGCGGCGGGAATCGCTGGGGTGACGAAGGTCTTATTGCAACTTAAGCATGAACAATTAGCACCATCCCTGCATGCTGAAGTACTCAACCCGAATATAGATTTCAGCGTGACGCCGTTTGTTGTTCAGCAAGAGCTGGCGGAGTGGAAACGCCCTGTCATTGACGGACGGGAAGCTCCACGCCGCGCTGGTGTGAGCAGTTTTGGTGCGGGCGGATCGAATGCCCATGTCGTGATTGAAGAATACATTCCAAAAACGGAAGAGCAGGCTACCATAATGGCAAGTCCGCAAAATCCTGCCTTGATTCTCCTGTCGGCCAAGAATGAAGATCAGCTTCAACAACGGGTACAACGACTGCTCGAATACATTGCAGAACAGGGATTGTCTGATGCGGATTTAGCTGAAATGGCCTATACCCTTCAAGTGGGACGAGAACCGATGGAGGAACGTTTGGCTGTGATTGCGGGCTCGATGATGGAGCTTGAAGAGAAATTGAAGCAATTCATAGGAAGACAGAAGGACATTGAAGACCTTTACCACGGACAGGTAAAACGTCATAAAGACACCTTGGCAATCTTTGCAGCCGATGATGATATGCCGCAAATGATTGATTCCTGGATGAACAAAGGAAAATACAGCAAATTGCTGGACGTTTGGGTGAAAGGGCTAAACATTGACTGGAGCAGCTTGTATGGGGAGAGAAAGCCTCGGCGGATTAGTCTTCCAACCTATCCGTTTAGCCGAGAAGCTTATTGGGTGCCTGGTGGACATACGTCATTTACAGGTGCAGCATCCCGATCCACATATGAGCAGATTGCGGTTCAGCCAGACATGCGCATTTTGAAAAAGCAATGGAAGGCTTGCCCAGCGATGCCAACCAAAACAGCTCATCGAACGATTGGTATTTTCACAACGGATGAAACGAAGCATTTGGCGATTCAACTGTCCAACCATTTCGCCAAGTGTGAAATTCTGGAACTGAACGAGCTCGAATCACGATTCCACCAGGATGAGACGGAGTGGAAAAACTATGATGGCATTATCGATTTGATCGGTTGTGGGCGTCAGCATCCCGATTCGCTGGCTTGGATTCCATGGCTGCAACAACTCATTGAGAATGGTCATAAGGAAGGCTTGACGCTATTGGGTGTGACGAAAGGCTTGGAATCCTTCCAGAATGACTCTGTCAATTTGACGGGGGCCTCACGTGTTGGGGTATACCGCATGCTGCAAAGTGAATACAAGCATCTGCAATCACGTCATGTGGATTTGGAGCCATTGGCTGATGGAGAAGAACTTGCGCAACAGATTGCAGCAGAGTTTCTTATCGATGCTCAGGAAACAGAGGTTTGCTATCGAGCGGGTGAGCGTTATAGGGCTTATCTTCAGGAAGAGAGGGTAGCAGACAGTCAGGAGCCAGCGTTTGTTTTCCCTGAGAACCATGTTCTGTTGATCACAGGCGGCACCCGAGGGCTTGGATATCTATGCGCCAAACATTTTGTAGAGCGTCATGGTGTCAAAAAACTGGTGCTCACAGGGAGAGAAAGTCTGCCGCCACGCGAGCAATGGGGAGCCAATGAGACGCAAAGCACTTCCGCAGCAAAGAAAATTCGGGCGGTACAAGCTTTGGAAAAGCAAGGCGTACAGGTTGAAGTCCTCTCTGTATCCTTAACCGATGAAGAGGCTTGGCAACAGCATTTGCGCGAGTTGAAACAGACGATGGGGCCGATTGGCGGGGTGATTCATTGCGCTGGTTTTAGCGATGATCAAAATCCTGCGTTTATTCGGAAATCGACGGATGGAATTCAGCAGGTATTACAACCGAAAGTGGCTGGACTGCATACGCTATACGAACTCTGCAAGGACGAGCCTTTACAGTTCTTCGTTCTCTTTTCATCTGCTTCGGCAATCATTCCATCCTTGGCAGCGGGGCAGAGTGATTACGTGTTAGCCAATGCCTATATGGATTATTTTGCAACGGCACATGCGGATTTTTGCCCGATCGTCAGCATTCAGTGGCCGAGCTGGAAGGAAACCGGGATCGGTGCAGTTACGACCAAAGCCTATCAACAAACAGGACTCGTACACATCACTGACGAGCAAGGACTGCGATTACTGGATCATATTCTTTTGGGGAAAATTGGTCCTGTAGTGTTCCCGGCAGCCATTAACGAGGAACTGTGGGAACCCCAGCAATTGATGCAACACAAAAAGCAAGAAGCTCCTGTTGTGAACCTGTCGCCTCATCGTCCACCAGCAGGCAAGCCGACGCAAAGCTCAGTGGGTCTTGAGAAGACAGCACAAACAAGACTGATTGAGCTGTTTGCGAAGGAGCTGAAAATAGATCCTGCCAGATTGGAAATAGACAAAGAGTTTCCAGACTACGGGATCGATTCGGTGTTACTGGCTCAAGTGATGAATGAGATCATTAAATGGTTGGGCAAGGACTTGGACCCGACGATTTTATATGAATATCCCACCATCGAAACACTTGCAGAATGGCTAACCAGCAATCACGGCGATTGCATCTCTGACGAACTGACGCTGACTTCTCCTGAAATGAGCGACCATCCGAAGAGTCAGCCTATCCGCAGGGAAACTAAGAAAAGCCAGATGGTGAGTAGTCAGGCTCCCCCATATAATCAGGAAAATCCGTCTGACATCGCAGTAGTGGGGCTCTCTTGCCGTTTTCCGGGTGCTCGTAACGTGGATGAATATTGGAAGTTGTTAGCGGAGGGCCGTTCAGCCATTGGGGCTGTGCCAAAGGAACGCTGGGGGTATGAAAATTCCTATCATGCAGGACTTCTGGACAACATAACTGCTTTTGATCCTTCTTACTTCCTGATTGCAAAAGAAGATGCCAAGGCCATGGACCCGCAAGCCTTATTGGTAATGGAGGAAAGTCTTCACCTATGGCATCAGGCAGGATACACAGCGAAAGACATCAAGGGAAGGGCGGTAGGCGTCTACATCGGGGCAAGAAGTAATCACCGCCCAAGTGAAGATCGTCTTCATCAAACACAAAATCCGATTATGACCGTGGGACAAAACTATTTGGCCACAAATATTTCCCAGTACTTCGATCTTAGAGGACCGAGTATGGTCATCGATACCGCATGCTCTTCGGCGCTGGTCGGGATGAATATGGCGATTCATTCCCTTCGCAGTGGAGAGATTGAGGCTGCTATCGTCGGCGGGGTAAACGTATTAAACGGTGATGAAGCGCATCGGATGTTCCACCAAAGAGGGATTTTAAGCGAAGAGCCAGCCTTCCATATTTTTGATAGGCGTGCGGGCGGCCTCGTATTGGGAGAAGGCGTAGGAATGGTTCTATTGAAGACCGTGGAACAAGCACTGGCTGATGGTGATGAAATACATGCCGTCATCAAGGGAGTAGCGGTCAACAATGATGGACGAACGGCAGGTCCTGCCACCCCCAATTTGCAAGCCCAAAAAGAAGTTATGCAGACGGCACTGGCGAAAGCTGGCGTGAATCCGGAACAAATCAGCTATATAGAAGCGAATGGTTCTGGTTCAGAGGTTACCGATTTACTTGAACTCAAAGCCATTCAGTCTGTCTATCGCTCATCTCATATGACCGCTTGCGGATTAGGATCGATCAAGCCAAACATCGGTCATCCATTATGTGCAGAAGGGATTGCCAGCTTGATAAAAGTCGTGCTGATGCTCAAACACCAACAGTTGGTTCCGTTCTTGTCAGGGCAAGAGCCGATGACCCATTTCCATATGGAGTCAACGCCGTTTTATTTTCAACGACAGCTTTCTGAATGGAACGATTCGCCCAGAATAGCAGCGATTAATTGTTTTGCAGATGGGGGAACGAACGCCAACGTCGTTTTACAATCCTGGGAGGAGGCAGTCTCACGTCCGAACAAACGACATTCGATTGCACCTCCGACGTTAAACCGATTTGACGTTTACCGTGAAGAGGCAGGGCGTCCAACAAAAACACTGACATATGTGAGTCAGAAACCTAACCATACGACCAGTATTTGGAAGCGACAAATAGTGGAGGGATAAACGTGCATGATCAGTTTCTCTTAACGATCAACCATCCAATCCTCAAAAATCATAAAGCGCACGGTCAGGAACTGTTGCCCGGATTAGCCCATATTGATCTGTTGTATCAAATGTTTCGGGAAAATGGTCATGATTACCGCGAGCTTGAGCTTCGCAATCTAACGATCTATCATCCGATCATGGTGGGACAGGATTATGATGTCATGCTGAGCATTCAGTGCACGCAAGGAAAAGCAGGGCAGTGGCAGATTCGGATGGAGGGTCAGACACAGCGCAACGGCATATTAGACTTGGAGAAAAAGCTGTATGTCACTGCTGAAATGCATCAAAGTGCCTCTGCGCAGTTCGATGAGACGCTGGATCTTGCCATGCTAGAGCAAGCGGCAAACAAAAAGATCAATCTTCATGACGTATATGAGCAATGCCGTCGTCAGGAATTGGTCCATACAGGTTTTATGAAGGCAGAAGGAACGATTTACGAAACAGATTCTACGGCGGTAATGGATATTTCACTCGGTAAACATGCCCTTCCCAGTGCGGAAGGGTTCATGTTTCACCCGACCTTGATCGATGGGTCTGCGATCGGCTCGATGGTATTGTTCACTTCGGTTATACAAGGAGAGCAACGGCTATTTTTGCCGCTTTTTTATGAATCTTTTCGTGCTTCCGCCCTATTGCAGCAGCATTGCTTTGCCAGAGTACAAACTTCATCCATCCAAAGAAAAAATGAACTGATGTATATGACGATGGAGTTCTTTGATCGTTCAGGCAAAAAAATTGCGCATTTGCAAAATTTTGCAGGCAAGCTCGTTCGTGATCCTGGCCTGATCCATTCCAATAAAAACGAAGTACCTCCGCTTCGAGCCGAGCTCCAACCATCGAAGCAACCGGTGTCTCTTTCGAAAGGACCCGTTCATGAGGCGAATGAATCGCAATCTGTCGTCGTAAGTAAAGCACAAACTTTTTTACAACAACTGCTGGCAGAGCGTTTACAAGTTCCGGCTGCGTTGATTGATACGCAGATTGGTTACTATGAAATGGGGTTGAACTCACCAGGCTTGTTGGAAGTGGTGAAGGCTGTCGAAGCGAAAGTAGGAGTGTCTTTGGCTCCTACTTTATTGTTTGAGTATACGAATATCGCTGAGTTGGCCGCCTATCTGGCCGAGAATCATGCTTCCGTATTCAGTGGGCTTGATTTGACGAAACAGGAAGGCAGGCAAGAGTTGCCGCAACCTGCAAAAGTTGGAGCTTCATCAGCAACCTCTGAGAATCACGCAGCGATTCCCAATGAAGAAATTGCAATCATCGGGATGGCAGGTCGCTATCCAGAGGCAAGAAATCTCCATGAATTCTGGATGAATTTAAAAGAAGGCAAAGACTGCATCAAAGAAGTCCCGAAATCTCGCTGGGATTGGCAGCAGTTTGGAGAACTCAAATCCCCTTCTGGGAAGCAAATGTCCAAATGGGGAGGGTTTATTGAAGACCCCGATTGCTTTGATTCTCCCTTTTTCAGAATATCGCCGCGGGAAGCAGAAACGATGGACCCCCAGGAGCGTTTGTTTTTGGAAACATGCTGGGAAGCGATGGAAGATGCAGGCTATACGCCGAAGACGATTGTTCCGCCTCGGGGGAGCAGTAACAGGCGGCAGGTTGGTGTCTTTGTTGGCGTGATGCACAAGGATTATTCCCTCATCGGAGCGGAAGCGATGTCGCGGGGCGAAATGTTCCCGTTGTCCTTGAACTATGCGCCGATTGCCAATCGCGTTTCTTATTTCTGCAATTTTCATGGTCCGAGTATGGCGATTGACACCGTTTGCTCCTCCTCGCTGACGGCTGTTCATTTGGCGTTGGAGAGCATCAAGCGAGGAGAATGTGAGGTAGCATTGGCGGGTGGGGTCAATTTATCCTTGCATCCCGGCAAATACTTGTCATACGGCATGATGGATATGCATTCGAGTGATGGTTATTGTCATACCTTTGGCAAGGATGGCGACGGGTATGTTTCTGGAGAAGGCGTCGGTACGGTCGTATTAAAGCCATTGCGCAAAGCGATTGAGGATGGCGATCATATTTATGCCGTGGTAAAAGGAAGCAGTGTAAACCACGTCGGATCGGTGAGCGGGCCTTCTGTGCCAAGCCCTGTTGCTCAGGCAGAGGTCATTACAGCATGCCTGGAAAAGAGCGGTGTAGACGCGAGAACGATCAGTTATGTGGAAGCGCACGGGACCGGAACCTCTTTAGGAGATCCGATTGAAATTCAAGGATTGGTGAAAGCGTTTCGTCAATATACAGAGGATCAGCAGTTTTGTTCCATAGGCTCAGTGAAGTCAAATATCGGACACGCTGAATCTGCCGCAGGTATCAGCGGGTTGCAAAAAGCTGTTCTTCAGCTCTACCATAAAACGCTCGTTGCTTCCTTACATGCCAAGGAAGTGAATCCGTTTATTGATTTTGCGCAATCTCCTTTTTATGTACAGCAGCGGACAGAAGAATGGAAATCAGTGATCATGGAAAATGGTCAAGAAGTGTCCGTTCCGAGACGAGCAGGGGTAAGTTCGTTTGGCGCTTCGGGGTCCAATGCCCATCTAATTTTGGAAGAGTATATCCCAGTTGAAACAAAGTCGAAAGCGCAAGCCATTGCCCATAAAAATCACCCAGTAATGATTCCGCTATCTGCCAAGAATAAGGAACGATTGCAAGTCTATGCGCAAAAAGTAGCGGACTTTCTAAAAAGGGCATCATCTGGCAATCACCCTCAACCAAGTGAGGAAGAGAAGCGAAAACAGCTTCAAGAAATGCTGGAGAAGAAGCTTCGCAGAATGTTATCCACTATTATTCATGTGGCAGAAAGCAGCATCGAGGTCGAACAAGAGTGGCATGAATACGGAGTGGACCTCGTTCAAATCACACAGCTCAAGCAAAAACTGCAAGAGGAGCTGCATATTCAGCTTGATTTCAAGGAATTCGATCAAGGCAGCTCCATTGCTTCTGTTATCGCTTCTCTCATGGATAGCCATCGAGACGAGATAGAAGTGGAAATTCCGTCTTTTGCTGATCGAGAGACGCGAATCGATCTGGAAAATGTGGCGTATACCTTGCAAGTTGGACGAGAAGCGATGAAAGAACGAGTAGCCTTTGTCGTCGAGGATATACCCGAGCTGATCGGAAAATTGGAAGCTTTTTCGCGAGGCGAGAATACGATCGATCATTGTTGGATAGGGAGCTTGAAGCCGAACAACGACCAAGACTCTCAACAGCTTATCCAAAGCTGGATTGCAGAAGGCGACATCAGAAAAATAGCTGAATGTTGGGTGACAGGCTATGAAATGGACTGGGAACAGCTATACCAGAATAACAAACCTAGACGTGTGCCCTTGCCGACGTACCCATTTGCAAAGAATCGTTATTGGATTCCAGAGAGCAAAAGTAAATCGGTGAGCCGCAAGACAGCAGCTCCATTTATGAGCGAAACTGCCATTCATCCACTTTTGCAGCGGAATACTTCTGATTTTTCTGAACAAAAGTTCAGTTCCACCTTTACAGGTCAGGAGTTTTTCTTATCAGATCATGTCGTGAAGAATCAGAGAATTTTGCCGGGAGTCGCCTATCTGGAAATGGCGAGAGCAGCAGCAGAGCAAGCAACGGCTGCCTTGACTGAAGAACCAGCCCAGATTCAACTCAAAAACGTGGTTTGGACACGGCCAATTGTTGTGGGTGACCAACCTGCACAGATACATATCGGTCTTGTTCCCGAAGAGAATGGTGAGATTACTTTTGAAATCTATAGCGAGTTGGAGGCGATGGATGCAGAACCCGTCGTACACAGTCAGGGCAGCGTCATGCTTCATGTTGTTGCTGAGAAACATGCGTTGAATTTGCCATCCTTACAAGCAGAGTGCAATCAACGAGCGTTTTCATCCGAACAATGCTACAGCATTTTTCATGCAATAGGGATGGATTATGGTTCGGCTCATCAAGGAATTGACGCCTTGTATGTAGGGGAGGGTCAAGTTTTAGCCAAGTTATCCTTGCCAGCCACCGTCTCCGAGATGGAAAACCCTTTTGTCCTGCATCCAAGCTTAATGGATTCGGCTTTGCAGGCATCGATCGGGCTCATGATGGTTGGGGAAGAGACCCCATCAGCGGATGGTCATTCGAGCCGAAAGCCGTCCTTGCCTTTTGCCATGGAGGAAGTGGAAATCTACGGCAAGTGCACATCCTCGATGTGGGCGTACGTTCGTTACAGTGCCATCAGCAGCGCAGACGACAAAGTGCAGAAGCTGGATATTGATTTATGCGATGAAAAAGGAACGGTTTGTGTACGAATAAAGGGATATTCCATGCGAGTGCTGGAGGACGGGAAGCAAGCGAGCCATGTTTCTTCGAAAAGCGCTTCTTCCGCAACTTCTCTGGAGCCTCCTGTGGGGAATCTCATGCTGTCTGCTGTGTGGGATGTGACTCCTGTTGAGAAGGGACAGCTTTTCCCCACTGCTGATGAGCAGGTTGTCATTGTGGGCGGAAATGAAGAGAATAGGATCGCCATTCAACAATACTATCCACGAGCAAAAGTATTGTCCATTCAGGCTGAGAATACGATGGAGGAAATCGTATACCGACTGGAAGAGCTTGGTTCCATCGATCATCTGGTGTGGATCGCTCCTTTTGATGCGATAGACTCCTTGGCGGATCATCGATTAATCGCGGGGCAAGATCAGGGAGTGATTCTATGCTTCCGAACGATTAAAGCCTTGCTTCACTTGGGATATGGAAGTAAGGAGTTGGGGTGGAGTGTCATCACGGTTCAAGCCCAGCCTATATGCCATACAGATGTTGTGAATCCTTGCCACGCCAGTATTCATGGATTAATTGGTTCGATGGCGAAGGAATATCCAAACTGGAAGATTCGACTCATGGATGTAGAGGCCGAATCTGAATGGCCGCTGGATGATATGTTGAGGCTGCCAAGAGATCGTCAGGGTCGTCCGTGGGTTTATCGTCAAGGTGAATGGTATCGTCAGCAGTTGCTCACCGTCGATCATCCTCCGATTGATCAGACACGATTGAAGCAGAGTGGTATTTATGTGGTGATTGGCGGTGCTGGTGGCATCGGCGAAGCATGGACCGAATATATGATACGTACCTATCAAGCTCAGATCATATGGATTGGTCGCCGTCAAAAAAATGAAGAGATTCAAGCCAAGATAGATAGACTTGCCGCTTTTGGACCAGCACCAGACTATATAGCAGCGGATGCAACGCAGCAGGACGCTTTGCAACAAGCTTATGAACAGATCAAGCAAACGTATCAACGGATTGACGGAGTTGTTCATTCTGCCATGGTCTTGGTGGAGGAAAGCTTGGAAAACATGCAAGAGGAAGGTTTCCGAGCAGTGCTTTCGTCTAAGGTGGATGTGAGTGTGAACATCGCTTTGGTGTTTGAGAAGGAGCCGTTGGATTTTGTCTTGTTCTTTTCATCACTCATGGCAGTTACGAAAGCTCCGAAGCAAAGCAACTACGCGGCTGGTTGTACCTTTAAAGATGCCTATGCTCATCAATTGACTCAAGCATGGCCATATGCGGTGAAACTGATCAATTGGGGATATTGGAGCAGTGGGCAAGTAGAAGATACTCATCAGGAGATGGTAGAAACCTATCGTCGTTTGGAGCAAATCGGCATTGGGCTGATTCAGCCGCAAGAAGCAATGCAAGCCATAGAGACACTTCTCGCAGGAGCCATGGATCAAATTGCTTTCATGAAGATCACGAAGCCTGTTGTCATTGAAGGGATGAAGGTAGAGGAATGGGTGGATATTCACTCTGCAATATACCCGTCCACGCTACAGCTGTCTGCCCATGAAAATGAGGGGCTTGCTGATGTAGTGGCTGCCTTTATCAAGGAGAGATTGAAGCATGACCAATCAGCGGGAATACGGATTCTCGAACTTGGAGCAGGTACAGAGTCTACGAGTTCCTTCCTTTCACAAAAATTACATGCCTATCAATCTTTTGTGAGCTTCGAAGCTTTTGATCCAGAAGCGGCGTTAAGTGAACAAGGATTGGATGCTGGTGAGTACGACCTGATTATCACAGCGAATAACCTGCACACCGCTCAACAAATTCGCCAAACCCTGCGTAACTGCAAGAATCTCTTAAAAAGGAATGGTCTGCTTCTAGTAAAAGAGATGATGGAGGAAAACGTACGTAAAGACCTCACAGAAGGTCTTACACTACCTCTGGAAGGTTGGCAGAAAGGATTGAGAGATGAGGGCTACCGAGTTGTCTCCTATCCACAGTTGATAATTGCGGAAAGTGACGGCGTTGTCCGCAAGTCCAAACAACAGCAGAAATCAATGGGGACCTCAGCCTCTTCTTTACCAACTCCTTCAAATGCAGACAGAGGAACAAGCACGGAGGCAATGCTTCGGGAGAAAAGCGTAGCCTATTTCAAGCAATTGGTCGGAGAAACACTGAAAATTCCATTTGACCAGATCGATTCTTCTGCCGCCCTGGAGGAGTATGGCATTGATTCGATTATGATTGTGCAAATGACAAATGTCCTACGGAAAAAAATGCATCAGATCAGCACGACCCTCTTTTTTGAATATCAAACGATTGATGCGCTGGTCGAGCATTTCATGACAACACAAGCGGATGATTTACTAGCATTAGTAGGAATGGAAGAACAAGAACCTGTTCAAATGCAACTAACCAACTCAGCAGCTTCTGGAAAGACAACCCAAGAGCAAGCTGGCTCGACATTTCGAAAGGCAAAGTCTCGCCGATTCCTGCATGTTCCTGATCCAGAAGCGGAAAAAACAACAGCGCCGTCCAGACAGGATGTGGCGATCATTGGTCTTGCAGGACGTTATCCGCAAGCGGGGGATGTCTGGGAGTTTTGGACTCGGCTGAAAGAAGGGAAGAATTGCATCACGGAAGTGCCGAAGGATCGTTGGAATTGGCAAGAATTTTTCAGCGAAGAAAAAGGGAAAAGAGGATACATGTACACCAAATGGGGCGGTTTCATCGAGGATATCGATAAATTCGACCCGCTCTTTTTCCAAATTTCGCCTAACGAAGCAGAGCAGATGGACCCGCAGGAGCGCCTATTTTTACAAACGGCATACGCCAGTATGGAAGATGCGGGCTACACTCCTGCCACTTTGGGAGAAAGCAGAAAAATTGGTGTGTTTGTTGGTGTCATGAATGGAAATTACCCAGCAGGAACGAGCTACTGGTCGATTGCGAATCGAGTTTCCTACCTGTTCAATTTCCAAGGACCGAGTCTAGCAGTGGATACGGCGTGCTCCTCTTCTTTGACGGCGATTCATTTGGCATTGGAAAGCTTGTACAGCGGTACAAGTGAATGTGCCATCGCTGGCGGGGTCAATTTAATTGTCGATCCGTTTCACTATATCCGACTGTCTGGAGCGACGATGCTTTCTGCTGGTGACCGCTGCAAGTCGTTTGGCGATCAAGCGGACGGTTTTGTAGATGGAGAAGGTGTGGGAGCTATCGTATTGAAGCCTCTGCAAAAGGCGATTGCCGACGGAGACCACATATACGGCGTCATCAAGGGAAGCATGCTCAATGCAGGCGGCAAAACGAATGGATACACCGTTCCCAACCCCATCGCACAGTCGCAGGTAATCCACGAGGCATTACAGCGAGCGGGAGTGGATGCTCGTGCCGTCAGCTACATCGAAGCGCACGGTACAGGTACCGCTTTGGGCGACCCAATCGAGATTGCGGGACTGACTCGTGCATTCGGACAACACACGAAAGACAAGCAATTCTGCGCGATTGGCTCGGCCAAGTCAAACATCGGACATACGGAGAGTGCCGCAGGAATTGCGGGATTGACCAAAATATTGCTTCAAATGAAGTACGGTCAAATCGCACCATCCTTGCACGCTGAGGTCATGAATCCAAACATTGATTTCAGTGATACACCATTTGCGGTTCAGCAAAAGCTGGCAGAGTGGCAAAGACCAATCATTGAAATCAACGGAGTAACCAAGGAATATCCGAGAATCGCTGGGCTATCGTCGTTTGGGGCGGGAGGAGCCAATGTCCATATTGTCATCGAAGAGTATCGCGAAAAAGATAGACAGCCAGAGAATAGCTCGCAGCCACAGCATCCAAAAGTGATCGTGCTCTCTGCAAAAAACGAAGAGAGACTGTTGGCTCAAGTGAATCGATTATTGAAGGCCATCAAGGAAGAATCATTCACTGATGCCCATTTGGCTGATATCGCTTTTACGCTTCAGGTAGGACGGGAAGCGCTGGAGGAACGCTTGGCTGTCCTCGTCAGATCAGTTGATGAGCTTGCGGAAAAACTAACGCATTTTGCAGAAGGTGAAGAGAACATTGCCAAGCTGTATCGTGGGCGAGTGAAACGCAACCACGACACGGTAGCCCTTTTTGCTGATGAAGATATGAAACAAACAGTGGAGACATGGATTGCCAAAGGGAAATTCGCAAAACTGATGAACCTTTGGGTCAAGGGCGTCTCTTTTGATTGGAATAAGCTATATAGCGAAGATAAACCGCGGCGCGTCAGCTTGCCTACTTATCCTTTTGCCAGGGAGCGTTATTGGATAGACGTTGAGAAGCCAAAGGCAGCAGGTATGAACGAATCATCTTCGGTTAGAGGGGATATCCTCCATCCATTGCTTCACAAGAACACTTCTGACCTCTATGAGCTGAGATATAGTTCCATCTTCACAGGGCAGGAGCCGTTCTTGGCTGACCATCTTGGAAACGGGCAGCGCTTCTTTCCACTCACTGCTTATCTGGAAATGGCACGGGCGGCAGTGAAGCAGGCAGCGGGAGATAGAGAGGGGACTTTTTCTGGAATCCGAATGTCTCATGTTGTCACAGATCAACCGCTATTGGTGGGCGAGGATTTGGTTCAGGTACACCTGGGGATCCATCCAGAGGATACTGGAGAGCTTTCCTATGAAATCTACAGCAAATCAAATGAAGATGATACCGAGTCTGTGGTACACAGCCAAGGTATGGTCGAATTCACTTCGTTCGTTGAAGCACCAATTTTGGATCTACCTGCCTTGCAAGCCGAGAGCAGTGAGATGCTTACTGTCCGACAATGCTGCGAGCTGTTAAAAGAACGTGGAATGGCTGATCATCCGAGTTTTGAAGGGATTGAAGAGGTATACAGGGCGCGGGAACAAGTTCTGGTAAAACTCTCCTTGCCCTCGATTGCCATGGAAACAGCAGGACAATTCGTTCTCCATCCTAGCCTGCTGGAGTCTCTATTGCAGTCATCTCGTTATCTCGTTACGGAGGCTACAACATCTGGCAGCATCAGCTTCATCCGACCTGATGGTTCTTTTGTCCTTGAAGAGCTGGAGATTTACGAGAATCATCCTGCTGCGCTGTATGCTCTCATTCGATACAGTGATGATGCCAAAGTGGAGAATAAAAAAATAGATATCGATCTATGTGATGAGGCAGGCAGAATAGGCGTGAGGATGAGAGGCTTTTCAATGGGGAGTGAAAAACGAGGTGCGACGGTGAGGGAGACTCAGGAAACAGTGACTCAGGAAACAGTGACTCAGGAAACAGTGACTTCCGCTCCCGCACTGATGGGAACCACGATGCTCACTCCAGTATGGAACGCCGTGTCTGTAGAAAATGGGGAAGTCATTCCATCAATGAGTGATCAAGTAGTCATCGTTTGCGCCGAAGAAAAGGACAGAAGTCTCCTTCAACATCATTACCCTCAAGCTACTGTTTTACCGCTTCAGTCAGATGATTCTATTGAGGTCATCGCAAGTAAGCTGGAAGAGCAGGGTGTGGTCGATCACATCATGTGGGTTGCTCCCGATAGCTGTGTGAAATCCGTAAAAGAGGAGTCCGTGATGAACGAGCAGGAGCGGGGCGTTATTCAAGTTTTCCGCTTGATCAAGGCTTTGCTTGCGCTGGGGTATCAGACGAGAGACTTGGGCTGGACGATCATTACTGTCCAGGCACAGGCTATCTACCAAAAAGAGAAAGTCCATCCAACGCATGCCAGCATCCACGGATTGATCGGGTCGATGGCGAAGGAATATCCGAACTGGAAGGTAAGACTCGTCGATTTGGAGGCGCATGCCGAGTGGCCGCTCCATGATATTTTTACTTTGCCTGCCGATGCTCAAGGAAACGCTTGGGCATACCGTGGACACACGTGGTATCGCCAACAGTTGATGCCGGTGCAGAGACCTTTCACGAAGCAAACCGTCTACCGGCAACATGGCGTCTATGTTGTGATTGGAGGCGCGGGCGGTATTGGACAGGCGTGGAGCGAATACATGATCCGAACCTATCAAGCCCAGGTGATTTGGATCGGTCGTCGCATGAAAGATGAGTCGATTCAGAACAAAATAAATCAACTTGCTGCCCTGGGACCTGCACCACTCTACATCGAAGCTGATGCTACGGATCGCGAGTCGCTGCAATCTGCTTATGAGGAGATCAAAAAGCAACATGGCAAGATTAACGGGGTGATTCATTCCGCCATTGTCCTCCTGGATAGAAGTCTGGCGAATATGGACGAGACGACCTTCCGAGCCGGACTGGTACCAAAAGTAGAGATAAGTGTGCGGATGAGCCAAGTGTTTGGCGAGGAGCCATTGGATTTCGTCCTGTTTTTCTCCTCGATTAACTCGTTTACGAAATCGCCTGGACAAAGCAATTATGCTGCCGGCTGCGCCTTCAAAGATGCTTTCGCTCATCAGCTTGCCAAGGAATGGACATGCGCGGTGAAAGTAATGAACTGGGGATACTGGGGCAGTGTTGGAATCGTTGCGTCCAAGGGCTATCAGGAACGAATGGAACAGATCGGCATTGGCTCGATTGAACCTTCAGAAGGGATGGAGGCATTGGAAGCCTTGCTAACAGGTCCCATGAATCAATTGGCGCTGATGAAAACGACCAAGCCACTCGAGATGGAAGGAATCAATACACAGGAATCGGTTACAGTCGTTTCAACCAAAATTTCCTCCAGCATGGCAAGCATTAAAAACAAATTAAAAGTAAAAGAGATGCCCAAAGCAGCCTATTTTGCATCAGAAGCAGGTACGGGCACGGACAGCTTGTTTGAGAACGTACAAGCAACGATCATTCAGCTCGCCTCTCAAATCCTGAAGGTAGAGAGCGAAGAAATCGATATGGATAGTGAACTAAAAGAATACGGATTCGACCCAGTCAAGCTCACGGAGTTTTCTACCAAAATCAGTCAGACGTACAAGCTTGATCTGACACCTGCTGCGATGATGGACTATCCAACGCTTAAACACATTACTGAATTTCTAGTCAATGCCACTCAGAAATTTCAACCAGCAAGAGAACAGGACAAACCGGTTCTATACGTGTAAGCCGAAGGAGTGCCTAGTATGAACAAAATGGACGAGCTTCTCTTAAAGTTACTGTGGGGTCAAATGCAGTCGCTTGGCTGCTTTGCAGAAAAGAATCAGACGCTCAGCGATCTCAAAAGAAAAAGCGGCCTGCTTGACTTATATGACATGTGGCTCGAAGAAACGGCTTCTGTTTTAGCCCGGAATGATTATCTCGTTTACGATAGCGAAACATCTACCGTGATCGATACTGCGCCCATTTCCAGTACGGCTGTTTGGCAGGAATGGGAACAAGAAAAAGGAGTCTGGCTAAAAAATTCGGATACGCATGCGCAAGTCAAGTTAGTCGAAGCAACCATGCGTGTTTTACCGCAAATTCTCACTGGAAAAGTGAGGGCTACAGAGGTCATCTTTCCCAATTCATCGATGGAATTAGTCGAAAAGGTATACAAAAATAACAAAGTTTCCGACTACTTCAATGAAGTGCTCGCGGATACAGTGGTTGCTTTTGTAGAGGAACGGCTCAACCAGGATTCTGCGGCCCGAATTCGCATTCTTGAGATTGGTGCAGGTACGGGAGGAACCAGTGCCGTCGTTTTCCAAAAGGTAAAGGCGTATGAAAAGCATATCCAGGAATATTGCTATACAGACCTCTCCAAAGCCTTTTTCATGCATGCAGAAAAAGAGTATGGCCCAAGCAATCCGTATTTGACCTATCAGATTTTTAACGTAGAAGACGCTGTGACTGGACAAGGAATTGATTTGGGCGGATATGATATCGTCATTGCCGCAAATGTCCTGCACGCCACCAAAAACATTCGCCAAACCGTGCGTAACGCGAAAGCCGTTCTAAAGAAGAACGGCTTGCTTTTGCTAAATGAAATGAGTAAAAACACCCTCTTCCTCCATCTTACCTTTGGTTTGCTGGAGGGCTGGTGGCTGTACGAAGACCCAGAGCTGCGCCTTTCAGGCTGCCCTGGGTTATCTTCGGCAACGTGGCAGAGAGTATTGGAGGAAGAAGGATTTCAGTCGGTCTTTTTCCCAACAGAAGAGGCGCACGCGATGGGACAGCAGATTATTGTGACCGAAAGTGACGGCGTGATCCGCCAACAGCAAATAAAACAACCGCCTAAACCTAAGACGAGCGTAAATGCTGAACAGCCAAAAGCCAAGAGAGTGGAAATACCTTTCGCTCCTGAAGGAAGGGCAAGCAAAGATGTCCTGCGCGAAAAAAGTACGGAATACATCAAACAGCTGATCGCTGAAACACTGAAGATGCCGAGTAACCGAATGGATGCTTCTGAGCCTTTAGAGGCGTACGGTATGGATTCCATTTTATCTGTTCAACTGATCAATCAATTTCGGAAAATTTTCGGCGAAACCATCAGCGGTACTTTGTTTTTTGAATATCAGACAGTAGATGACTTAGTCGAGCATTTACTCGAGACACAAAGAGAAGCACTGATTTCGCTCACAGAATTAGATGATTACAAGCAGGAGCCAAATCAAACGGAAGATCAGGTTGAGCTTGCCCCATTGCCGAAAACCGGAGAGAAACGAAACCCTAGAAAAACAAGATCCTTTGCGCCAGCTGTTCGTTCGCAAAGGACGGCGTCCAAGCCTGCGTCCTCCGGTAAAATAGCGATTATCGGCATGAGTGGGCGTTTTGCTCAAGCTAACAACCTGGAAGAGTTTTGGGAGAACTTAATTCAGGGTAAAAAGTCTATCTCAGAAATTCCAGCTAAGCGTTGGGATTGGACAGCGTATTATCATCCAAATCGGGAGGATGCCATTTCCCAAGGAAAAAGCTATAGCAAATGGGGTGCCTTCTTAGAGGAATTTGATCAGTTCGATCCGTTATTTTTTCATATGACTCCGCGAGAAGCAGAAAATATAGACCCCCAGGAGCGCCTTTATTTAGAAGAGTGTTGGAAGGCATTAGAAGATGCAGGCTATGCCTCGTCGAAGATGTCTGCGGAGCTGCGGAAGCGAACAGGGGTTTTTGGTGGCATTACGAAACAAGGATTTCATTTGTATAGCACGGAAACCACCCAGCACTTTCCGACAACCTCGTATTCGTCGATGGTAAATCGGGTTTCGTACTACCTAAACTTACAGGGGCCGAGTATGCCGATCGATACGATGTGTTCCTCAGCTCTCGTAGCGATTCATGAAGCATGTGAATACATCCGAAACGGGAAGGGAAGCATGGCGATTGCTGGTGGAGTGAATCTGTACACCCATCCGCTTACCTACTTCGGTCTGACTGTGGGACAGCTCATTTCGCATACTTCTGACAGTGCTGCCTTTGGGAAAGGTGGAATAGGTTTTGTGCCAGGCGAGGGAGTAGGTGCTGTTGTTCTCAAGGATTACGATCAGGCTGTGCGGGACCTGGACCATATTTATGCGGTGATACGCGGAACCGCTGTCAACCATAAGGGCAAAGCCAATAGCTATATGACACCAAGCCCCAATCCTATTGCAGATGTGATGGAAGAGGCGTTGGAAGAAAGCGGACTGGACCCTCGATCCATTAGTTATCTGGAAGCTTCCGCCTATGGATCAGACATAGTCGATGCCGTCGAAATGACAGCAGTGACGAAAGCTTATCACAACCGTCAAGGAGCAGAAGGGGACTATCGACTCGGTTCGGTCAAGCCGAATATCGGGCATTGTGAATCGGCTTCCGGCATGTCGCAGCTAATGAAAGTGATTTTGTCCTTGCAGCATCAGACGCTGGTTCCAACCCTGATTCCTGACGAATTGAATCCGAATATTCATTTTGATCAACTCCCCTTTCAATTGCAGCGAGAGGTATCAGAATGGAAGCAGATCACAGTAGATGGGCAAACAGTCCCCCGACGAGCAGGCATTACCAGCTTTGGCGGCGGTGGAGTGAATGCCCATCTTATCGTGGAGGAATACAACCGCACTCCATCATCAAGGAGAGTAAACGATTCAGAACCTGCGCTGTTTGTCTTTTCGGCCAAGAATAAAGAGAGATTGCAAGCTTACATTCATCGCTGGATTGCTTATTTACATAAGAACAGGCATATGGATGTTGCGAATACAGCCTATACTCTTCAAATCGGAAGAGAAGAAATGCCTTGCCGTTTGGCAGTTATCACCCATAATCAAACAGTGCTTTTAAAGCAACTGGAACGCTGGTTGGAACACCAAGAAGAGACGGAACATTGCTTTTTTGGCGATCTCAAGGAAAACAAAGAATTGATGGCAGACCGGGTTACGCTGGCAATCGAATCAAAAGATGTAGGGGAACTGGCAACATTATGGGTTCTAGGCAATCCCATCCCTTGGCAGAAGCTGCATGAAGGGAAGGCGTTATCCCGAGTAGCTAAGCTCCCAACCTATCCATTTAAGAGGAGAACGTGCTGGATAGAACGCAATCAAACGAATCGTACTAGGAGGGAGACGAGCATGACATCCGCTCATCCAGAATTCGAAAACAAAGCCGTTGAAATTTACACATATAGCGCCAACAGCAGCGAAGCGGAGTTTTCGGAGGATTACCTGACCGTATGTCCATTTGAAAGGAAGATTCCAGGCTTTTCAATGAGCCGTGTCATTTTGAACCCGGAAAAATACCCGTTGGAAAGAGAAATGGTGAGAGAGAAGCAAGTAGAGATGCGCCAGGTACTTTTTTGCAAAGAAAATTTCTCTCGTGTGAAAAAAGTATTGGACTTCGGATGCGGTCACGGGACAGATGTGATTCAAATAGCAGAGCTTTATCCACATATCGAAACCCACGGATTTACGATTACCAAGGCGCAAGCAGAGCTTGGCAATCAACGAATCGCGCAGAAGAATCTGGGGGCTCGTGCGAAAATTTTCAACAAAGACAGCTCCAAGGATGCCTTTCCCGACCTTTACGATATTATCGTCGGGATTGAAGTGAGCTTCCATATTCGAAATAAACAGGGACTATTTCACAATATCTCTTCTGCACTCAACGAAGAGGGAACCGTTCTGTTGATCGATTACATAGCCAATACGCGAGGACCGATCGTAGACCAGAACGTAGAAGTCAGCATTCCCACCGTGCAGGAATGGATTGAGCTTTTGGCGGAGCATCAGTTAGTGATCGATGAAATCATCGACGTATCACCGCAGATTGCTAACGCCTTGCATGATCCTGACGTGGAACAGTACATCAAGCATCTGCCTAAAGCCGTTCAAGATTTGTATATCAACACAGTAAATCAATCCATCTCTCTCGAACGAGGGTGGATCAGCTATTGTTTGTTTAAGCTGAAAAAGGCTCCGCATCTTGCGTACCCGAAGCGTTGTGAATGGAATGCCAGCAAAATATCGAAGAAAAGACCGTATCCAGAAGCATTAGCGGAAATGGTAAACAGCGGTTATATTCCTTATCCGAAACAGCAAACGAGAACTCTCCCGAATCCGAATCAGTATGATCACAGCTTTCCTTGGAATAGAGAAACCATCAAAGAATCCTTGGTGGAGGCTTTTGCCACCGTTTTAGGACTTCAATCTGAAGAATTGGATGAAGTAGTAACCTTGAAGGATATGGGAATTGGCTCTCTTAACGCCGTTGCCTTATCCGAAATGATTAATAGCAAATTTAATCTGAAATTACCGACCAGCGTTGTGTTTGAACACGATACATTAGATTCATTGGCAGGCTATATTGCTAGTCATTTACAGCAAGGCGAGCCTAGCCAGCTCCGTTCAAGTAAACCATTCGCGTCGGATGCTCAAAATCAATCAGCTTCATCTGATTATTCTGAATCAAAACATAATTTGTCGGCAGATCAGTCTATTCCAGATCGGACAAAAATCAAGACGGGCCTGATTGAGGCTTTTTCTGCCGTTTTAGGCTTGAGACAAGAAGAGCTGGAAGAAGTGGAAACTCTAAAGGATTTGGGGATCGGCTCTCTCAATGCCGTTCAATTATCCGAAGCTATCAATAGCCAGTTTCATCTGAAACTACCGACCAGTGTTGTGTTTGAACATAATACCCTGGAAGCATTGGCGAGCTACATCGCGACGCATTTACCAGAGCACCAATCAGCGCAGACAATCAGACAATTTGAAGAGAAGCCTGTATATACAAAGAGAGTCCCAACCCGAAATATTGCCTTCGAGCCGGCTAAAGCAGCTTCCAATGATATTGCGATCATTGGGATTTCCTGCCGCACAGCAGGTGCTCAGGGGCAGGATGAATTCTGGGAGCTCGTCAGTCACGGCAAAGATTGCATCAAAGAAGTGACCAACCCAGACTGGCGCGCCTTTTTCAAAGAAAATGGGCTCGTTGATATTCCGATTAAATACGGGGCGATGGAGGATATTGAATATTTTGATCCGGCGTTTTTCAAAATTTCTCCTACCGAAGCCCAATCGATGGATGTCACGCAGCGCATCCTTTTGCAAGAAAGCTATCAAGCGTTAGAGGACGCAGGTTACACCCCGTCCATGCTGAGAGGACAACCCGTTGGAACTATCATTGGCGCGATGGCGGGAATGACAGTAGAACAAGATTTCTCTCATTTTGGCATGCTCGGATCGGATACGAGTATACTTGCTTCGCGCATCGCCTATTTCCTTGACCTGAAAGGACCAGCATTGGCTGTGAATACTGCTTGCTCATCCTCATTGGTTGCGATCGATATTGCTTGCCAAAAGCTAAAGACGGAAGAAGTCAATCTGGCTATCGCAGGGGGAATTACGATTTACTCCCACCCTGCTCCGTTTATCTCGATGAGTAACGCAAGAATGCTTTCTCCTACAGGGGAGTGCCGCCCGTTTGACAATGGTGCGAATGGGATTGTCGTTGGGGATGGCGTTGGCGTCGTGATCTTAAAAAGATTGCAAGATGCATTACGGGATAACGACAGCATCTATGGTGTCATCCGTGGCAGTGGAACCAATCAGGATGGACGGACATTGGGCATTACCGTACCTAGCTTCCAAGCACAAAGCGACCTGCAAAAATCCATTTACGCGAAAAAACAGATTGATGTGGAAGACATTCAATATATCGAGGCACACGGAACGGCGACAAAATTAGGGGACCCTGTAGAGATTCATGCACTGAGTGAATCATTCCGCCACTTCACGCCAAAGAAACGATTCTGCGCAATTGGTTCTTTGAAAGCCAATATCGGTCATACCACAGCGGCGGCTGGGGTGTTGAGTGTCATCAAGGTTTTACTCAGCATGAAAAACAGGAAGATGGCCCCTTCCATCCATTTTGTCAAAGAGAATGAACACATTGATTTTGAAAACAGCCCTGTTTATGTGAATACCAAGCTGCAAGACTGGCAGACCAATTCCAAAGGCTCTCGATTGGCTGCGGTCAGCTCTTTTGGCTTCAGCGGCACCAATGCTCATCTGGTAATTGAAGAGTTTGATCGATCAAAGGTAAGATCCGTTGCTCCTGTTGAAGGTCAAGAGATAGCGACGGGAGTCTTCGTGCTGTCAGCTGAATCACGTGAGCAATTAGTGGCCTATGCCAAGAAAACAAAGGTATTTGTAGAGAAGCATCCTGAGGTGAAACTGGCGGATTTCCTTTATACCTATCAGACTGCAAGGGAATCCATGGCACATCGAGTAGCAATCGTAGTTCACAGCAAAGATCAGCTCATTGCGCTGCTGGAGCAATTCATACAAGGGAATGGGACAAAAACGGCTGATCTGTTTATCGGAGAAATAAACAAAACGGGTGGAATCAAGATCGGCGATACAGAAGAGGGAAGGGATTTTATCCGCAATCTTGCTCTGAACAAGAAAATCAAAAAGCTGGCGGAGCTATGGGTTCATGGTAATGAAATAGAGTGGGAAGCGCTCTATCCAAAAGGAATGGTGAGCCGTCTATCAGGTCTTCCGAGCTATCCTTTTGCCAAGGAACGCTATCGTTTACCCAAAGTTGTCGTAGGAAATCGAACCCATCAAGAAGCTGCTGCCACCTCCGAACTGACAGCAGAAAAACACGAACACAGAGCAGCAGACATAGCCAACTCAACTGAGGTAACTCGTGTTCAAGCGGAAGAAGCTGATGGGAGGGAGGCAGAAATCCAAAACTCGGGTATCCATCATGATGTCATACATGCTGAAGATGACGATACACCACGTAACGAACTTGTGAGAAAAATTGCTGCAGCTTGGGAAGAGGTACTTGGCGTGAAAAAGGTTGACATCCACAAAAACTTCCAAGACCTCGGCGGCGATTCAATCATGGCCACTCAGATTATTTCCAGATTGAAAAATAGCTTCCCGGTAGATTTGAATCTGGACAATCTCTTTTCGGCGCCAACTGTTGCAGGAATGGCGGAGCTAATTGAAGAGGAACTGATTGCTGTTATTGATGAACTTCCAGAAGAGGCAATTTTGGAGCTATTAAGCTGATGAATTCATCTCGTAAGTACGGCAGCAGAATCAACAGGTAGGAAGGAGCAATCCGATGATTAATGATAAGGAATCAGCTAAATCAAGAGATGAGATACTTGCCGAGAGCAGGTCAAAGCTTTCCGAGAAGAAACTGGCCTTGCTGGAAAAGCTGAAAGGCTCAAAACTGGAGACGAAAAAGACGGGAATTCCGCGCCGTTCAAGAGAGGGCTTCGTGCCCCTCTCTTTTGCCCAGCAGAGACTATGGTTTTTAGACCAGTTGGTACCAAACAGTCCTGCCTATAATGTGGTTGCGGCCTTCCATCTGTCGGGTGAGCTTCACACAGACATCATGGAGCGGTGCGTTAATGAGATTGTGAAGCGCCATGAAGCACTGCGAACCACCTTTCAAGTCGCAAACGGAGAGCCGTATCAGCTCATTGCTCCTGCCTTGCAAATTCCTTTTCCCCTTGTCGATCTTACTGGATATCCCGAGGCGGAGAGAGAAGATGAGTTTCGCCGACTCGCGAAAGAGGAAAGCATGTATGTTTTCGATCTAACCAAAGGACCCTTGCTGCGTGTTACTTTATTCAAACTCGGCGAGGATTTGAATATCTTACTTTTGAACGTTCACCATATCATCATAGACGGATGGTCAGTCGGGGTTTTCTTCAGAGAGATGGTTTTGCTTTATCAGGCATATCTCGCGGGCAAGCCTTCCCCATTGCCTGAGCTTCCGATCCAGTATGCGGATTTTTCCATCTGGCAACGGGAGTGGCTTCAAGGAGAAGTGCTGGAGAAACAGCTTTCTTACTGGAGAGAAACCCTTGGAAAAGAAAGCAGCGCGTTAGAGCTGCCAGTAGACCGTACACGACCTCCCATCCAAACGTTTCAAGGAGGAAGCCTAAAACTACAGATTCCCTCTTCCCTTTCCCATGCCATAAAAGCGCTGAGCGAGCAAGAAAATGCCACGCTGTATATGGTCATGATCACCGCGTTAAAGATATTGTTGCACCGTTACAGCGGGCAAAATGATATCCGGGTGGGAGTGCCCGTAGCGAACCGTAACCGAGTGGAAATAGAGAATTTGGTCGGCTTTTTTGTAAATACGTTGGTTCTCAAAACGGATGTTTCCGGCAATCAAAGCTTTAGAGAACTGCTGTCACGTGTGAGAGATACGGCGAACAGCGCATACAGACATCAAGATGTACCGTTTGAACGATTGGTGGATGAATTACAGCCTGAGCGTAATATGAGTCAAAATCCACTATTTGAAGTCTGCTTTGTGTTGCAGAACTTTCCTATGCCGAAAAAATCGGACATGTCTGCATTAGGCTTTTCCTTGGTCAAATTTGAAGAGTTCCGTAACAACACTTCCAAGTTTGATCTCTGGATTCAAGTTGTAGAAAAAGGAGATATCCTTGACCTCGACGTTGAGTTCAATTCCGATATTTTTAATGAATCGACAATTAGTCGTCTACTGGAGAGCTTTACAATCGTACTGGCAGGTATTGTCGCGGATCCGAACCAGCCGATTGCTGATCTGCCGATTTTGACCGCGGCTGAAGAGCAAAAGTTGTTGGTTGAATGGAACGATACGAAGACGTACTACCCAGAGCAACATATGTGTCTTCATGAAATAATCGAAGCGCAGGCTGTCAAAACTCCAGATGCGCCAGCCGTTATTTTTGAAGAGGAGCAACTCACTTACCGTGAATTGGATCAACGGGCGAATCAACTGGCGAACTATCTCCAGAAACAGGGTGTACGAGCGGAAACGCTTGTGGGCATTTATATGGAGCGCTCCTTTGAAATGGTTATTGGGCTGTTAGGTATCCTCAAAGCAGGCGGTGCCTACGTTCCCCTAGATCCGAGCTATCCGCAAGATCGGGTGGCTTTTATGATCACGGATGCGAATCCTTCCTTCCTCTTGACCGCGGAAGGGCTGAAGAACACGCTGCCTGAATACGGTGGACAACTCATTTGCCTCGATTCAGATTGGGAGACAATCAACCTGGAGAACCATGTGGCGCCCGCAATCGAAGTCAACAGCGACAATTTGGCGTACATGATTTACACCTCAGGCTCTACAGGCAAGCCAAAAGGTGCGATGAACACTCATCGCGGTATCGTCAACCGACTTTTGTGGATGCAGGAACAATATCAGCTAAATGAAACCGACCGGGTCATGCAAAAGACGCCTTTCAGCTTTGATGTGTCGGTATGGGAATTTTTCTGGCCGTTAATGACGGGCGCCTGCATGGTAGTAGCTCGTCCAGAAGGTCACAAAGATACGACCTACCTGGCACGACTGATCAAAAAAGAGAAAATTACCACCATGCACTTTGTCCCTTCGATGCTGCAAGTGTTCCTTGAGGAGTCGGAAATTAGCGGCTGCGATACGCTACGACGAGTCATTTGCAGTGGGGAAGCCTTATCTTATTCAACGCAGGAGCGCTTTTTCGAATGTCTCGATGCGGAGTTGCACAACCTGTATGGTCCTACAGAAGCGGCGATTGATGTCACGTACTGGGCGTGTCAAAAAGGAAGCAAGCTTAGATCAGTGCCGATTGGACGCCCTGTGGCAAACACCCAAATCTATCTGTTAGACGAGCACCTGAATCCTGTTCCCGTCGGTGTTGCCGGTGAGCTGCACATTGGTGGCGTGCAACTGGCTCGCGGATACTATAACCGCCCTGAGCTGACAGAAGAGAAATTCATCCCTGATCCGTTCAGCAACGTAGAGGGAGCGCGCCTTTATAAAACAGGTGACTTGGCCCGTTACATGCCGGATGGAACGATCGAGTATCTGGGGCGCATTGATTTTATGGTCAAACTAAGAGGGTTCCGTATCGAGCTGGGTGAGATTGAAGCTGTACTAGATGAACATCCACATGTACAAAAAGCGGCAGTGATCGTTCATGAATCCGAGCAGCGACCAGGGCATAAGCAGTTGGTATCTTATATCGTGCCAGATTCTCAGTCCAAGGAAAAATTGAAAGTGGCAACAGAAGAAGCACTTCCTGCGGAACAGGTATCTGAATGGCAGGATGTCTTTGATAAAGCCTATGATGATGAAAATAAATATGAAGCCGATTTCAACATTACCAGCTGGAACAGCAGTTATACGGGTCAACCCCTTTTAGCGGAAGAAATGCGTGAATGGGTCCATTCGACGGTGGATCGTATCCTTGCCTTGCAACCGAAAAAGGTACTCGAGATCGGGTGCGGTACAGGGCTGTTGCTATCTCGAATTGCGCCTCATTGTGAACAGTATTGGGGTACGGATTTTTCTTCGATGGCTTTGGATTATATTACTGCGAATCTGATCAACCAAAGAGAGGATTTATCCAATGTCACACTGCGTAAGAGCTATGCGGATGATTTTAGTGGACTAAAGGGACAGAAGTTCGATGTGATCGTGCTCAACTCTGTCGTGCAGTATTTCCCGGATGCGAACTACCTGTTGGATGTGCTGAAAAAGGCCATACATGCCATGAATGACAAAGGAGCAATCTTTGTCGGTGATGTTCGTAATCTTTCTTTACTGCAAACCTTCCTCACTGAGGTTGAGATGGAAAAGTCACCGGCGACATTGACCACCGATCAATTGAAACGCCGCGTACAAAAGCGAATGAGACAAGAGCAGGAGCTGGTTATCGATCCTGCCTTTTTCTATGCGCTTCAAGATCAGTTGCATCAAATCAGCCATGTAGAAATCAAGCTGAAGCGCGGAAGTCATCATAATGAATTAACTCGCTATCGCTATGATGTGATTCTTCATCTCGGCAAAAAAGTGCAGACAATCGAAGACTTTGCATGGCTGGATTGGCATGAGGAGGGATTCCGAAATATTGATGGACTTCGTCAAATCATGACCAAATATAAACCGCAAATCTTAGGACTTACGAAAATCCCGAATTCGCGGTTGGACAGGGCGAATCGATACCAGTCATTACTTGCTGACCCAGATGCTCTCAAAACGGTGGAAGAGCTGAGAACAGATCAGAACCATCCTAGCACTGGAATAGACCCGGAGGAGCTTTGGAGGTTGGGTGCTGAGCTTCGATACCGTGTAGATATCGCTTGGATGGGCGATTGCGGGGATGGCAGCTATGAAGCTGTGCTCCGACCTGAGCATTTACTAGAAAAAAGACAGCGTAACACAGTGGTCACCGCGTGGCATCGTCCAGCGAGAAACTACCAACCGATCGAAACGTATGCGAACGATCCTTTGACAGACAGAGTTGCTCGCCAGTTCATTCCAGAGCTGCGCAGTTATTTACGGGATAAGCTGCCAGATTACATGGTTCCGTCTATCTTTGAGTTTATCAAGGAAATGCCCGTGAACATGAATGGTAAATTGGACCGCAAAGCGCTTCCTGCGCCGCTTATGGAAGTGCCAGAAATGGAAGGGGATTTTGAACCGCCAACGACGGAGACGGAAAAAATTCTTGCCGATGTCTGGGCTGAAATATTGGGCTTGGATAAGGTTGGCATACATAATAACTTCTTCGGATTGGGCGGGGACTCCATTCATACCATTCGAGTGGTTGCGAGAGCAAAACAACTCGGTTTGGAAATGACTCCACAGCAGATTTTCCAATTCCAAACCATAGCTGAACTGGCAGAGGTTGTAGGTGGGGGTTCCACTCAAAGTGCGAAGCGAACGGCAACAGCAGTAAAGTTACCCACTCTTGATAAGCATCAGTTGGATCGGATAAAAGCAGACAACCCATACATGGAGGATGTTTATCCGCTGACGATCATGCAAGAAAATATGCTCTATCGATACAAACATCATCCAGAACCCGGTTTGAATGTGGTTCATCATGCTTTTCGCATAGAGGGCGGCCCTTTCCATGTAGCTGCTTTCGAGCATGCATGGCAGCATCTCATCCAACAATTCCCTGCCTTGCGAACCTCCTTCATCTGGGAAGAGCTGGATGAACCGATGCAGATCGTTCATGAGAAAGTGGATATCCACATCAAGCAGGAAGATTGGCGGGACATTCCGGAAGAAAATCAACACGAAAAATTGCAATCCTATATTCAAAAGCTAAGACAACAAGGATTTGAGATGGGCAAAGCACCACATGCGCATCTTGCTCTTATTCAAGTAGGAGAGGATGTCTACTACTTTATTTATGTCTTCAATCTGATGTTGCAGGATGGTTGGAGCTATACGTTGATCGTTAAAAGACTATTCGAATATTATCAAGCGTTTTCCCAAGGGAAGGCGATTGATATTGTGCCTGTATATCCGTATCGGGATTATGTTGCGCTACAAAAACAGCAGGACTTAACGGATGCGGAGCTGTTTTGGAAGAAGAATCTGAAAGGAATGACCAGCTCCACGCTTGAATGGGCACAAGCGAGTAAGAAGAATATGTCTGCTGAGGAGCCTCCCTATTCTCAAGAAAGGTTCATTGTATCGCCAGAAGTCTCCTCGGCGCTGTTATCCTTGTCCAAGAAGTATCATCTGACGCCATATACATTGGTACAGGGGGCTTGGGCATTGCTGCTCCATCATTACAGCGGCAAGGAAGATGTTGTATTTGGTACGATCTTCTCCGGCCGCAGCATAGCGATGATGGAGGTCGAACATTCTGTCGGACTTTTCTTCAATATTTTGCCCATTCGCGTGAGCGTTGAGCAAAACATGAGGTTCTTGTCTTGGCTACAAAACATGCAGTCGAAAGTGGTAGAGACGAGTCAATACGAGTACACTCCGCTGAAAAAAATATACGAGTGGTGCGATATTCCACGAGATCGGCTTTTATTTGACAGCTATCTGGTAAGCGAACAGCTTCCTGATTTCTCTTCTGTCTTTAGAGGATTTAATGATGTCCTCGGCGCTACCATCTATGATTCGGTTGCGCAGACGGAGCATCCATTACGAGTGGAAATCCTTTTCTATGAACAAGTTTTGGTTCTGCATATCAACTACTATCGACGTTTCTTCAACGATAAGGAAATTAGCAGGATGCTGCAGCACTTGAATACTCTTTTAGAAGGATTGGTAGCAAACCCAGAGCAAAAGGTAAATGAGTTAGTCAATGCGATAACGCATCATCCCCAACACTAAATTTGCGAACAAGAGGAGAGGTTACTATGTGTGGAATTGTGGGATGGCTTGATTGGGATGACGATTTGACATCCCAGCATGCTATTTTGCACAAAATGGCTCAAGCGATCCAACATCGTGGGCCAGATGAAGAGGGGTATTGGTTGTCTCCTCGGGCAGCGATTGCGCATCGGCGCCTGATCGTGATCGACCCGGAAGGCGGCAAGCAACCCATGATCTACCGAGAAGGAGATCAGACGTGTGTCTTATCGTTTAATGGCGAAATCTATAATTACTTGGACCTGCGCCGCCAGTTAGAGCTGCTTGGGCACTCCTTTCAAACCAATTCTGACACGGAAGTATTACTGCACGCTTTTTTGGAATGGAGAGAGGAATGTGTCCGTCATCTCAATGGAATTTTTGCATTCGCCATTTGGGACGAAAAAAATCATCGCTTGTTTTTAGCACGTGATCACTTGGGTGTAAAACCATTATTTTATTGTCAACGAGGGAGCTCGTTCTTGTTCGGTTCTGAACTGAAAGCCTTGCTCGCCCATCCAAAAGTAAAGCCTGAGGTAGAAGCGGATGGGTTAGCGGATATTATCGGACTCGGTCCGGCGAGAACGCCTGGATTTGGCATTTTCCGCAATGTAAGGGAGGTGCGAGCTGGACATTGTGTAACAGTCACGAAGGATCAAATCAGAACAAGGCCATACTGGAAACTGGCGAGCAAGGTGCATACCGATGATATGGAGACAACGACAGAAACGATACGCGGTCTGTTACAAGACACGGTACAACGTCAGTTAATCTCTGACCTGCCATTGGTTAGTATGCTGTCTGGGGGCTTGGACTCTAGTGGCTTGGTTGCTTTAGCCGCTGAGGAGCTCCGTAAAAAAGGGAAAACGTTGCAAACCTATTCGGTAGATTTTGTTGACAATGATCAGCATTTTGAAGAAGGTTTGCTGCACATTAGTTTGGATGCGCCATGGGCAAAATCAGTCTCAGAGCATGTACAAACCAAGCATCAAGAGATTACCTTCAACGCCCAAGATCTGATTACTCATTTTCATATGCCATTGAGAGCGCGTGATCTCCCAGGATTAGGGGAGACGGATACCTCGCTCTATTTGTTCTGCCGGGAAATGAAGAAAAAAGCGACCGTCTCGCTATCAGGTGAATCGGCAGACGAAGTATTTAACGGGTACCCTTGGTTTCAGAAGGAGAAATTCTTGAACTCAGGGAAATTCCCTTGGATGGAGCATGACGGGTGGAGCTCATTTTTAAATGAAGAAGCCATCGAAAAGATTCGCCCACAAGAATATCTTCGCAGGCGGTATGAAGAAGGGATTGCAGAGGTACACCCTTTGGAAGGGGAGACAGCTTTGGAAGCTCAACAGCGCAAAATGTCGTACCTCTTTATCACGCGTTTTCTTCCGTTGCTATTGGATCGCAAGGATCGAATGAGCATGTATACGGGGTTTGAAGTACGTGTTCCCTATTGTGATTACCGTCTGGTTGAATATTTGTGGAATGTCCCATGGAAAGTAAAAAATATTGATCAAATCGAAAAAGGCTTGCTTCGCAGAGCGTACAAAGGATATTTGCCGCAGGAAGTATTGTATCGCAACAAAAGCGCATATCCGATGACCTATCATCCGGAGTATTACCATGCGATTCTGGACCATATGAAACAAATTCTAGCCAATCCTAATTCGCCTCTATTACCTTTAATTAATAAGTCTGTAATCCAATTTGTACTGGATGGAAAAGCACCTATGAATCTCTCTCAATCAACGAAGCTGATCGAATATCTCGTCCAGATAAACATGTGGTTAGAGGAATACAAGGTATCAATTCGATAGAATCTCTGGGATTTGCTGATAAAAAGGACAGTCAGGATATTTTTTCCTGACTGTTTTTCTTTCAAAAATTGTAGGTAAAGGGGTGTTTCGTAAATGAATGTCAGTGAGGTAAATCAGAACATGGCAATCCCAAACCGACTGCCTGCAAACGGAAGTGACAGGTTTAATTACATGGTCAGCTATCTTTCTGATTGCCAGCTTCAAATGGTGTTGGAAATGGACGGACAGGTGAATCAACAGCGATTGCTTCAAGCGATGGAGGCAAGCACCATTGCGGAACCTATCATTGGTTGCCGCTTTATAAAAGATTCAGTCCGCCCCTATTGGGAGCGACGCAGCGATTTGGCGTCAAGCGGTTGGTGTTCCTTGCAACTTCTCGGTGAGTCCGATTCCACAGAGAAAGCCATACAGGAGTGGCTGTCGAGCCCAATAGACATCGATGCTGATGCGATGGTCAAAATTCGCATTTTGCGGACCTCGACCAAAGATATCGTTTGCATCAAACTGAATCATCTATGCAGTGATGGTGCAGGGTTGATCGAATATGTTCACTTGTTAGCTTCGCTTTATAGTGAGCTAGCCAAAGACCCGCGCTACGTTCCCAAGCCAAACCTTGAGGGGAGGGATCAGAGTCGTTTGTTCAAGGAAATGGGTATCCCAAATGGCGGGACGCCGCAAGCTCCCGAACCGCAGGGGCCAACACTTCCTTTTACGCCTGGAGAACCAGCGAAAAGGAGACAAGCCATTCGCAGAATACCGGGCGAAGAGTGGCTGGAGCTGGCGCAAGGATTTAAACAAAAAGGGTTCACGGTAAATGATGTGGTACTGGCTGCCTACATGCGAGCTTTATATCAACAGATGGAAAATGTTCCGGATGAGCAGGTCAAAGTCATGGTGACTGTAAATGTAAGAAAATTCTTACCCAAGGGCAAGGCAGACGCTATTTACAACTTGTCTGGAGTTGTTCATGCCACAATGAATCAAGCAACAGGGACATTTGCAGATAAGGTAGAAGAAGTGGCGGAATTCATGAAGAGTCAACGTGATAATAAAGACATTCTGCACGATGCGGTAAACACGTTTGCCTTTGTGGAAAATTTAGAGTTCCATCACACCTTGAAGATCATACAGGATGTAAGAAAACAACTTGTAGCAGATGGTAATAGTACACCAATACTATCAAATTTTGGTATGATTAGTATGAGTCAGCTATCATTCGATGATGTGAAAGTCGCAGGTGCATATATCGTATCACCAGCCTATTACGCACCAGGACTGATGCTTGGAGTCAGTACCTATCAAGATTGCATAACCCTCAATATTTCCTTCTTTGAATCGAACACAGACGTTGGGCTAATAGAAAAACTCCTCGATACCATGATAGAGGATATCAAATCATACAGACAGTAGCCAGCTTGCAGCACATACCCATCCATATAAATAAGGAGTGAATGAAATGAATAAAGTAGTATTCCCCAATGAAATATCAGGTGCGGAGAATCTGCAACAACAGTTTGAACCCTATGGCTGGTATGCAGAAATGAGAAAAAATAGCCCGGTACATTATGATGAAAAGCAACAGGTTTGGAACGTATTTCTGTATGCGGATGTCGAGCGCGTGCTGACCGATTATCACCTCTTTTCAAGCGATACAGGCAAACGAATTGCTGGTTCCCTCGCATTGAAAGAAAAGGGCATCACAGAGATGGACCCGCCTGATCATGGAAAAAGGAGAGCTCTCTATACAAAAGCCTTTTCAACCCGAACACTTCAGGAGTGGGAGCCGCGCATTCAAGAAATTTCACGTCATCTATTAGAGGAAGTAAAAGAAAAGCAAAGCATCAGAATTTTAGGTGATCTCGCAACCCCGATGCCAGTGATTGTCATTGCCGATTTGCTCGGTGTACCGTCTAGCGATTGGATGCTGTTCAAACAATGGTCAGATGTTCTCATCGCTTCCGGGACACGCGAAACGTATGAGGATATTAACCTCAAAAAGGAAGAAATCATGAAGGAAATGGCTGTTTATCTCTCTCCGATCATTCAAGAAAAAAGAGAGAACCCGACAAAAGATTTCCTTTCCGACTTAACGCAAACAGAATATAAAGGCCAAAAGCTATCTGACCCTGAGATTATTGATATTGCAATCAGTTTGCTGCTTGCCGGAAATGTAACGACAAGTACGCTCTTGTTCAGTGTTTTCTACTGCTTTTTACTGGATCGACCAGGCGTTTATCGTGAATTAAGGGAGAATCCGCAACTGGTAGATCAAGCGATCGAGGAAGTATTGCGCTTCCGTCCGCCAGCACAGGTTTTGATGCGCAAGGTGCAAGAAGACACGGATATGTTTGGAAGTCTGATGAAAAAAGGCGAGATCGTCATGGCATGGCTCGGTTCTGCCAATCGTGATGAACATACCTTTGCACAGGGAGATCAATTCGATATCCATCGACCTAATAGCAACAAGCACTTAACCTTCGGAAAAGGCTGCCATTTCTGCTTGGGAGCACCACTATCCAGACTGGAAGCAAAGGTGATGCTAACAGAAATGCTCAAGTGCTATTCTGACATCTCAATCGGTGGATTTGAGAACGATCTGATCCTCAATGTGACGAGAGCCTAATCATATTTTCTGATCAAGCAGTTGAGCAGGAAGGTTATTCCTGTTTGACTGCTTTTTTTATTTCGGGAAATGAGAGAGAGGTTATACGAAGAAAAAATAAAAAAGGAAGGAAAAGAGAATTCCTTACTTTTCAAAACTTATCTTTCCGAATCACCAAATAAACGATCAACCCGATAATGGGAAAAAACAATAATGCAATCAGCACGATGATGGAGAACTCCTTGCTATTCCCACGTCTCCTCGCATCACGGTATGCCCAAATACTGATGACGATATTAATCACGTTTAAAAATAAGATGAGAAGGATCGGGAGGAACACAAAAAAGGTTGATGAAGCATCGCCTACTTGAATCAAAGGATCACCTGCTTTTGAATATTTACAAGACTTTCCCAATTATATATAAAGAAGTGGGAATTGTGTAATGGTTTGACTCACCATGTAAAAGTATTTGGAAAAGATGGCATGAAGTATTTCTATCATCTTTTTGATCCCTCTACATATCCAAGGACAAGATGGAGCAGAAGCTGTATGCAAGCGAGGAGAGAGTATTCGCTATGTTTTGGAAGGAAACTTTCCCCGAACCTCCTCCAGAAAAGCCTGCACAGCCGGGGCCAAATAACGATTTTTCAAGTACGCCAAATAAACCGTCCGCTCCAACGCAGGCGAATCAATCGTTTTCCGAACGAGTGAAGCATCTGTTGATCCAGACAAATAGTTCTCAGGAATAATCGTTACCCCCAAATTCTCCCTCACTAACGTCAATGCAGTTTCAAAGCGCTCAATCTCAAATTTGATTTGCGGGTCGACTTGTTCAAACGAAAAGGCCGTTAAAATATCCTCCCTTGTCTGAAATCCCTCTGTACTAATGATGAATGGCTCATTAGCCAAGTCTTTTAATCGAACGGATTCCTTTTCTGCCAGCGCATGATCCTTGTGCAGCACCAGCATTAAGCGCTCATCATACAGAGCAATGGATTCAATATCTTCTTCATTGATGAATTGGTTGGTTATGAGCAAATGCGTATGATACTTCCGCAGTGATTCCTTTACAGCTTTCCCGCTCAGAACCTCGATTAGCTTGATGTTAATCGAGGGAAAACGCCCCTGATATCCGCGAATGACTTTTGGAATCCAATGCTTTACGGACTCTATGATGCCGATGATAAGATCGCCGCTCCCGGTTAGCTTTACTTCTTCCATCTCTTTTTTTAGCATGTTCATTTGGGAAAGAAGCAGCAATGCTTTCTGGTACAAGATTTTACCAGCATCCGTCAATTCCATTTTTCTCGTGTTTCTCTCGAGCAGTGGAGAGCCGACTTCTTGCTCCAGATTTTTGATCGCGTTACTTAAGGAAGGCTGCGAAATATGCAGTTTTTGTGCGGCTTTGGAGTAGCTCAACTGATCACAAACTGTCACAAAATAGTGCAAATGTTTGATATCCAACTGGGGCACCTACCCTTATTTATAGCATAAAGCTATCAATTTATTTGAATTATATATTAGAAATAATAAGTTTGTCATTATATAATCAATAAACAAAAGGTTCAGAAAGGATGAATAGCTTGCCAAAGAATGTATCAGCAGATTTGTGGACCGGCCGGACTGACCATACGGAGAGAAGAAGCAGTTTTCGCTACCATCAGATTGTAGAAATAACGGACTTGGATACATTGCAAGCTGCCGAGGATCGCACAGTCGCTATCATTGGGTTTGAATGTGAAGAGGGAGTGAGGCGCAATCAAGGAAGATTAGGTGCAGCCAAGGCTCCAAACGCAATTCGGCAAGCGCTTGCAAGCCTTCCTTGGAAGGTGGAGGAAGGGAAACGTATTGTAGATGTGGGGAATGTTGTTTGTCCAAACGAAGAGCTGGAAGCAGCTCAGGAAGAATTGGGGAACGCCGTCTCTGCAATCTTTTCCAAAGCCATGACGCCCATTATTTTAGGCGGAGGCCATGAGACATTGTATGGACATTACGCCGGTGTCCGCAAGCATATTGGAAAAGAGGCTTCCCTGGGCATTATCAATATTGACGCTCATTTCGATTTGCGTTCCTATGAAGTTCAGCCTTCATCTGGGACGATGTTTCGGCAAATACTAGAGCATGACAAAAATAGCAGCTATTTTGTGTTGGGGATTCAGCGCTATGGCAATACGCAAGAGCTATTTGATAAAGCAGATGAGCTCGGTGTGAGCTATGTGTATGAAGAAGAGATGACAGACGCGCGAATGGATGAAATTAGTTTATCTGTAAGCGAATTCATTGAAAAACACGATCATGTCATGCTGACGCTATGTACAGATGTTTTAAACGCAGCCTTTGCACCGGGAGTAAGTGCGCCATCTCCTTTCGGCTTAACACCAATGGTTGTTCGCACTTTGATCCGTGCCGTTGCCACTCATAAGAAAACGCTTTCTTTTGATATTTGTGAAGTGAATCCGGTTTTAGATGAAAACGGAAGAACCGTAAAGCTAGGTGCTTACTTGACGAATGAAGCCATCATGGGATTACTAGAGAACAACTAAGGGGAGACAACTATGACGTTAGCACTTAATCAAGTAACGACGATTTTTCTCGCAGTAGCACTTCTCGTATTAGGTACTTTCCTCGTAAAAAAGGCTAGTTTCTTGCAAAAGTTTTGCATCCCGGCACCAGTGGTTGGGGGCTTGTTGTTCGCTATTATTGCAACAGCTTTGAAAGCGACCGGAATTTTACAAATTACATTGGATACTTCCTTGCAAAGCTTGTTCATGCTTACGTTTTTTACTACTGTTGGATTGGGAGCGAGCTTTAAGCTGATCAAGCTTGGCGGGAAGCTGCTCGTTATTTACTGGATCGCCTGTGGATTTCTGGCTCTGGCACAAAACGTAATCGGTGTGTCACTAGCTTCCGTGTTCGGTATTCATCCATTGATCGGGATGATGGCAGGAGCTGTCTCCATGGAAGGTGGACATGGAGCAGCTGGTGCTTTTGGACAAACGCTTGAGGACATGGGCATTCAATCTGCGTTGGCGATTGGGATCGCAGCAGCTACCTTTGGTCTCGTAGCAGGGGGCTTGGTTGGCGGACCGACTGTGAAATATTTAATTGCCAAATACGATCTGAAGCCGACGGAAACGGAAGAAGTAGTAGAGACAGTAGAAGAAAAAGGACAACCGATTCACTCGAATACCTTCTTCATCCAAGTCCTGCTGATTACATTCTGTATGGCATTGGGAACGTATTTGGGAGAGCTGTTCTCGACTGCAACCGGATTTGTTCTGCCGGGTTATGTGGGAGCGATGTTTGTAGCGGTGATTGTCCGTAACATCGTAGATAAGCTCAATCCAAAAGCAATCGACATGAAGAGCATCAACCTGATCAGTGATGTGACGCTCGGAATCTTCCTGTCCATGGCACTGATGAGCATCAAGCTGTGGGAAGTTGCCGACCTAGCGCTTCCAATGCTCGTGATCGTATTTGTTCAAGTAGTATTCATCGTTTTGTTCGGGATTTTCGTCCTGTTCCGTTTGCTTGGCAAAAACTACGATGCCGCAGTTATGGTCGCAGGCTTTACAGGCCATGGTCTGGGCGCTACTCCAAACGCAATGGCGAATATGGCGGCCGTAACGGGAAGATTTGGTCCTTCGCGAAAAGCATACTTGGTCGTTCCGATCGTTGGTGCCTTCCTGATTGATGTGTTCGCGATGCCGATCATTATTACCACGATTAATTTGTTTAAATAAAGACGATTTAAAATCCCTTCATGCTGAGATAGTCACGCTGAAGGGATTTTTTGTGCTTATCTTCACTTTGCGGTGCTTTCTGTCGCTTGTATTTTTACAAAAAATAGAAAGAAAAGGGAGTAATTTCTTGACTGTTCGCATCCTGTTCGTATATATTTGTATAAGAACACACGTTCTTGTTTTTGCTTAGACGATTCCACTTCAATACACAAGTTTGGCGTGGAGATGGGGAATTCAGGCTTGGTAAGAGACAGCTGGAAGGGGATGAAAAGGGTCATCACTCTGAGGGGAAATTAGGGGCATAGATCCAGAGACAAAGTTTGCACAAGTAGAAGCTGATAAAAAATATTTAGTGTTTTTTGCGAAAATTGTAACGTATTGTCATTTTTTGCGTATTAACTGACAGAAACAACCAAAAATCAGAAAATGTGGAGGGAAGTAGAATGAGAGAACTTCATGCTGATGTGGTGATTATTGGGGGAGGCACTGGTGGCTGCGCAGCAGCACTGGCAGCAGCGAAATCAGGAAAATCAGTCATTATGACGGAGGAAACCGATTGGATTGGCGGTCAATTTACGAGTCAGGCGGTACCTCCAGATGAGCATCCATGGATCGAACAGTTTGGTTGCACGCGCAGCTATCGCACATTCCGTGACAGCGTGCGTGACTATTATCGCAACCATTACCCAATGACGGCAGAAGCACGCGTCATTCCGAATCTTGACCCTGGTAACGGTTCCGTAAGTCGCCTTTGCCACGAACCAAAAGTAGCACTGGCTGTTTTTTATCAGATGCTTGCTCCGTACATTAACAGTGGTAGACTTACTATTCTGACTAATCATAAGCTGCATGCCGTTCGCATGGATGGCGATAATGTCTTGTCGATCACGGTCGAAGATAAGAAGCATCATGATTTTCATGAATTGGTAGCACCTTATTTCTTGGACGCGACAGAATGTGGAGATGTTCTCCCGCAAGCCGGCGTCGAATATGTGCTTGGCGCTGAATCAGTTGATCAAACGGGAGAGCCAAATGCTGTTGTCGGACCGCCGCAGCCAAATGATATTCAGGCGTTTACGTATGTCTTTGCCATGGACTATTTGGAGGGAGAAGATCATACAATTGCCAAACCGGAAACGTATGACTTCTGGAGAAACTACAAAGCAGATTTTTGGCCGGACAAGCTGCTCAGCTGGACAGGTTCCAACCCGCGAAATACTGCTGAATCTGTAAGATATGAGCTGTTCCCGGGTACTAAATATTTTCCGCTCTTTACGTATCGTCAGGTTGCTGATCCGAAAAACTTCCAAACCGGTTTGTACAAGAGTGGTGTATCGCTCGTTAACTGGCCGCAAAATGATTACTGGTTGGGCTCGATCATCGATGTGCCAGAGGAAGAGCGTCAGCGTCACCTTTACGGTGGTAAACAGCTGAGTCTCTCCCTTCTGTATTGGATGCAAACAGAGGCTCCTCGCCCAGATGGTGGACAAGGGTATCCAGGCCTGCGACTGCGCAAGGATGTAGTAGGAACAGAGGATGGGCTGGCGATGTATCCGTATATTCGTGAATCCCGCCGGATCAAAGCCGAATTCACCGTATTGGAGCAGCATGTGAGTGCATTTGTCCGCAAAACAGGCAAAGCAGAGGCTTTCGAAGATTCCGTTGGAGTCGGTAGTTACCGAATCGATCTACATCCGAGTACAGCGAACCGCAATTACGTCGATGTGTCTACCTATCCGTTCCAAATTCCGTTGGGCAGCTTAATCCCTGTGCGTGTAAATAACCTGCTGCCAGCGGGCAAAAATCTTGGGGTTACGCATATTACAAATGGATGCTTCCGTCTCCACCCAGTAGAGTGGAACGTTGGTGAAGTAGCTGGTTATTTGACAGCTTATTGCTTGCAATATGGCTTGACTCCTCGCGCTGTTCGAAACACTCCTGATGAGCTGAAAAAGTTCCAAGCGTTCTTGTACGCGGAAGGCGTAGAGTACTTCTGGCCAACGATGTACGCAGTGTAAGAAGTTAGACGATTTGGTTGCCTGAGTTCGGCATGTCACTGAACTCAGGCTTTTTCATGGAGAGTAAGATTTCCTCCACCGTTTCCTGAGGTGCCTGCTCGGAAGAATCGATCCACATGCCGAGCTTTGGTGTCTCGGTTTGCAAGATTTTATTGAGGTGGGAAATCGTCCAAGCACCATACCCTGTTTTGGAACGGGAAGCTTCTCTCTCTTCAATTGCTTTTTCGCTTGGCGAGAGTACTACAACATACAACGGACGGTTCCGAATCATTTCAACAAATTCGCCCAAAAAGGGGCCGATCACAACATCCTGTACAACGACATTAAATCCTGCTTCAAAAAAAGTGTCTGCTGTAGAGGCTGCTATTTTGTAGCGCAACCGCAACTGTCGAATGGCTTCTTCTGACGGTTCAGGCATGTACTCCTCTCTGCCATTTACAATCATTCGTCGGAACGAATCACCACGCAGATGGACGCCTCGATTCAGCTTTTCAGCAAGTAACTGAGCTACCGTTGATTTTCCAGAAGCCATAACCCCGGTAACGAGAAAGATACATCTGTCTGGAACATGAAGATTGGCATTCTCTTGCAACATCTTTATCCCACCTTACTTTATCAGGATAGATCCTATTTTTTTGCACGGAAAGTAATGATAAGCAGCGTTGACAACGAAATGATGATATCTGCATGGTGTTCTTTTTTTACCAAAACATAACATATTTGTCTTAGAAGAACAATGACACATGGAGGTGCCAAGGTATGGTGAACCTGATCAAAATCAGGGCGAGTGTATTTATCCCCCTGTCATGGACGGAACCAAGAACTGATTCGCAAACAGGAAAAATCATTCAATTCGAAGGCGATTCGCGTGAATTTACCCCGCATGCAGTTAACGCCATGCGTTCCAGAGTGGAGCAAGAGGTTGTCGTAGACTTTATGAAAAAAGAAATTTTCACCTATCAGAACACGGGAATCACAACAGAGAAGATCACGAATCCTGATGGCTCGATTCAGCTGAGAAAGGGAAAAGCGAGTACGGACGGCATTTTGTGCAGGAATATGATATGGAAATCGGATGATGAAGTGAGCTTTGAAATGAGCGCAAGTGCGAGCAATCCCCTGAATGAGCATGCGCCTCCGGTTGACTACTTATTATCAGTTACGGCGAAAAAGGATGGTCTTGTACAGATCGAAGGAGCGCATGATGGCTTCCCTTGTTTTGAGTTTTATAAGCAAGCGGATTTTGGACCGTTTGAAACGATTCATACCCATGATTTCCGCGAAACAGGTGATACTCCGGCAGCCATGGCTGGAGAGATGGAATATCACTTTCGTAAGATGCTGTAGTACGAACGCATTAACACTCTGCTATCCTCCACCAGTAGAACAGAGTTGTCACGACAACTATATGGATCAAGGCATCGTCAAAAAGAGCAACGCACAAGCAGATTCAGCAATTCGAGACATTGCTTCTTTCTATCATAAACTATATCATGAACTAGATTATGGAAGGGAATGAGGCAACCAAAATGTCCCGTCCTACGTTTGTGAGGAGGTTCTTATCGTGAGTAGCCCGACGATGTTCGATCAATTCCCTGTCATCGAAACAGACAGATTGATCCTGCGACAACCTGATCAACAAGACATAGAAGATATTTTTGAAGTGTTGTCACATGAAGATGTGGCGAGATATGTAGGAATAGCGAGATTTCAATCGATTGCAGATGCTGAAAATGAACTTCGATGGTACCGAGACTTATTTGAACAAAAACAGGGACTCAGGTGGGCGGTCACGGATCGTTTCACTGGAAAATTTCTTGGTAGCTGCGGCTATAAACATTATCATGCTGGACATAACAAAGCGGAGATTGGGTATGATCTGAATTTTTCGTGGTGGAATAAGGGGATCATGTCGGAAGCACTGCGGCCCATTATCGCGTACGGGTTTACGCATATGCATCTAAACAGAATAGAAGCAGATGCAGATACACGAAATACGGCATCTATCCATTTGCTCCAAAAATTTGGCTTTCAGGTGGAAGGAATCCATCGAGAAACGGAATTTGAAAATGGGATGTACATTGATCTTGTGAAGCTGGCGCTGCTTCGAAAAGAATATGAGTGGAATTCGTAAAAGAATCATAATCGACAAACGGCGGGGAATGTACGGAATATTTTATCGTACAGAACCCCGCTTATTTTCTGCCCACCTCTACAGCCACGCGCACAGCAGACTCAATCGCCCCCTGAATCCAGCCGTGATATTCATTCGAGATATGCTCCCCCGCAAAATAAATTTTTCCTTCAGGCGCACCAATGTGGGAAGCAAATTCCGTCTCCTGCAACGGTTTGAACAAGGCAAAGGCACCAGCAGCATGGGGCTGCAATGCCCAATTATGTGCGACCCCCGTAACGAATGTATTGTACACCTGCTCTCCATGAATATCAGCCAGATGCTTTACTGCTTGCATCACTTGAACTTCTTTCGGCATGCTGAGCCAAGGAAGGTCGTCATCTTCCCATGTGTAACTGACCAATACGACACCCCCGGGCCGATCAAATCCGTGATTGGGGAAGTAGGAGAGGCGAATAGGTGAATCCGTTACTGTTTGTCCGCTCCTTATTCCTTGTGCTTCCCAGAAGCGCTGAGAAAACTGAACGCCTATTTTGGATGAAGAAACATAGTGGAGTTGACGAATGGCTTTCCATTTTTGATAGGAAAACAGGTCGTACGGTTCGACCTGAACAAACTGCAAGACAGTAAAAGGGATGGTAATAATCGCGATATCGCCGGTCATCTGAAACATTTCGTCTGTGTCGGTACGAACGCCAGAAATGGTCATTTGATTCCCCGTCTTGACGATTCGCGTCATTTTATGCCGGAGATATATATTGTCTTGTAATTGTGGGAGAAATGCCTGTGGTAGCTGATCAAATCCCCCTGCTATTTCGTAAAAGCGTGTAGAAGGATCGAACAGGATGAAGTCTCGTAAAATTTCGGGAAAGGCGAGCTCAGGGAAACCCTCGAAGCCAGTCATGACCTTGATCATATCGATAGCGGGGGAGGATAAGGAAGGACCAACAGGATTGAAGCGCAAGAACTGGTCCATGGAAAATCGATCGTATTTTTTGACGATGATGGGCCAGTTCGTTGCTGGATTGAGATTGATGAAGTCGATGACAGGCTTAATGGCTTGCCCGGCTAATTCATTGAAAGTACGGCCTTTTTCATGTGGGGCTACAGGGAACCGGAGGATGTCAGGATTGCGTTCATAGATCCAGCGTCTTGTTTTGATGCCATTTACGGAGAGGATATCGTTGGGAGAGTTGTTGATAAACGGATGAAGGGGCAGAGCGAATTTCGTCACGTATGCCAGGGTAAGTTCGTGCGTGTGAGGAATACGCATGGCCCCGGCATCCAGATAATGGCCATGGGTAAATGGAGAGCGCAATGTGTACACTCTGCCCCCTATCCGGTTTGCTGCTTCCAAAATCGTTACGTTGTGTCCCGCTGCTTTTAGCAACGAGGCAGAAACAAGACCAGCCATCCCAGCCCCGACGATGATGATATGGAGGGGGGAGTGGGTTTTGGGGAGACCATTGCGAATAATGGACAGCATGTCAGGTTGTGTTAAGGAGAGGGAGGGATTATCCATCGATTGTCTCCTTTCCATTATTTTCCGGTACTATGATCCTATTCCATAGATGACTCAGGTATGCGTTGTGCAAGCCGGTTATACAGGACTCTACCATTTTCATCCAAGAAATGATAGGATGAGAAAAGGGGAACAAATGATCGGAGGGGTTCGCATGTTACCAACGAATGTTATCTAGAAACCAACCACAGGTGTAGGATATGAGCATTTGAGCATACGGGAGGGCTCGAACAGAATCCACGTAAATAGCATGGTGATCGGAAGGCTGGATGACGCTAGTATAACCAGAATCCAATATGAAATGGTCCTGGATTCAAATTGGGTCACACGTGAGGTTTCACTGGCAATCATGGGCGAAGAAGGAGCTTTGCATCTCTCATCGGATGGCAAGGGAAACTGGACGAATGAGGTGGGTGAGCCCATTCCTGAGCTCTTTGGCTGTATCGATATCGATATTTCTTGTACACCTTTCACAAATACACTGCCAATCCGCCGTTTATCGTATTCTCCATGGGAACCACAGTCTATTCAAGTAGTCTATTTCTTGGCCCATGAGCTGACGTATAGACAAGTGCAGCAGCAATATACGCTGTTAGAAAGCAATGGGGACTCTTCTGTCTATCGATACCAGGCTGGAACATTCGTGGAGAACATCACTGTTGATACAAATGGGTTGGTCCTGAACTATCCAGACCTGTTTATTCGTGAGCAGGAAGAAGGAGTGATTGTTCTGCATGGCTGAAAGGTTTATGGCGGGTATAGTGGCGAGTTTTTTATTTACATTTGCAACTGCCCTTCTGTATTTTCAGGATCGATTCTCGGTTCTTCCCGTCGCGATGCTTACGTTCCCGACGGTGTTTATGTTAGGGATTCCGCAATCTATCATCATTGATTGGGTCATGAAGCGAATGCCATTGAACAAGAGAAGGCACCTTCTCATACTGGAAGCAATGCTGTACGTCGTAGCTGGAATCATCGCAACGATGATGCTTTTTTTCATCGTTATGCATACCTTAACGCTGCTTCTCAAGTTTTATGTCCTGGGCGTAGCGGCATCTGTGCTTTATTTTGTTTGTCTGCGCTTCTTTAGGCGTAAAAAGAAAGTCCTGCATGAAGCGTAAGGAAAAGGAGTGAGTGCCATGAATGAATGGGTACAAGTCGTGTCAGGAAATATTTTGGAAGCTACAGAAAATATCATCGTGCAGCAGGTCAACTGCATGGGTGTGATGGGGGCAGGTCTTGCCAAGCAAATTAGGGCCAACTATCCAAGTGTTTATACGGAGTACAAGCGTCATTGCGAGCAGTATGCAGATGCACGAGGCGACCTCCTTGGACAAGTGCTACTTTGCCAGGTCGGGGAAGGGAAGTACATTGCCAACCTTTTTGCACAGCTCGGTTATGGAAAAAAAGGAATCTACACGAAATATGACATGCTGCAAAAAGGGTTGGAAGAAGTTCTCTCCCTCGCGAAAAAAGAAAATCTGACCATCGCCATTCCATACGGGATCGGCTGCGGATTAGCAGGCGGGGATTGGGATGTGGTGAGGAAACAGCTTGACGATATTTTTACTGGTTATGGTGTGAAGCTGTACAAATTCGAAGCGGATTGACGGCAGAGGATCACATGCGCTATAGTGAAAGGAACCATATCTAGGGAGAGATGTTGATGTCGGCGGTCGTTCTTAACTAAAGCAATTCCATACAAAAGGTCTTGATTCACCATTCGAAATTTTGCCCTGTAGCAAAGTTTCTTTGTGCTGGGTGATAATCGGCCTTGGAATTAGTTAAGAACAACGGATATCATACAATGCCTTAGGTGAAAACCCTATCATTGCGCCCAAAATCCGTGCTGTGTTCAGCGCGGTTTTTTATTTGGTTGCGTTTTGTTTAGGTATACCAAAAAAAGGGCGGAGAATGACATTTGTTCATTCTTCGCCCTTTTTTATTTTTCATAAAAAGGAGAAATCAGTCATGAATGAAAAAGCATTACAGCGTCTCGAATACGACAAGATCAAAGAAAAGGTAATGGAATACGCCTTATCGTACGCAGGGAAAAAGCATGTAGAACAAATGATGCCAATGGACTCTGTCAAAGTAGTGCGTAGTAAGCTGGACGAAACAGCTGAAGCCAAGAACATCCTGCAAAATGGAGCTAGTGTACCAATTCCCGCGCTGGAAGGGATGGAGAAGATCCTTTCTCTTCTAGGGACGGGATATGTATTTGGCGTAAACGATTTTACGAATCTGTACTTGTTCCTAACGAGTTGCTCACAACTCATGAAGTACATGGCAACAAAAGCACAATTGGCGCCACGCGTAAGCACCTATGCAGCATCGATGTACGACGCTACAAAATTGAGGAACGAAATCGAACAGTGCATCCGTCATGGGCAAGTTGTCGATTCCGCCAGCAAAGACTTGTTGAAGGTGCGCAAACGAATTGTCGTATTTGAAGATCGCCTGAAAAGGCAATTGGATTCGATCATGAACAAATATCGTTCGATCATGCAAGAAAATGTGATTAGTACACGCAATGGACGCTATGTCATCCCTATCAAAAAAGAACATCGCAAGCAAGTGGCAGGCAGTGTCTTAGATGAGTCGGCGAGCGGTCAAACCGTCTATATGGAACCGACGGAGATCAGCGCCGTACAGTTTGAGCTGACAGCACTCAAGGCAGAGGAAGAACGCGAGGTAACAAAAGTACTGATGCAATTATCCGCGTTCGCAGAAGAATATACCCATGAACTCACCGCGAATGTCGAGATCGTTGGAATGTATGACTTCCTTTTCGCAAAAGCGAAGTACGCATTGGCAATCGGAGGCGCGAACGTCGAGCTAAACGAAAAAGGAATCCTCGATGTCAAGGAAGCACGGCATCCGCTACTCGGTCCGAAAATGGTGCCACTGCATTTGAAAATTGGCCGAGAGTACAAATCGCTTATTATTACAGGTCCCAATACAGGCGGGAAAACATTGACCCTAAAAACCATTGGGCTGTTAACCATGATGGTTCAGTCAGGTTTGCTAGTACCAGTACAGGAAGGCAGTCGTTTCTCCATTTTCCGCAACATCGCTGTAGATATTGGGGATGGGCAGAGTATCGAGCAAGCGTTAAGCACGTTTTCGGCGCATATTCATAATGTCTTGGAAATCTTGAAGATTACCGACGCCTCGACCCTTGTTCTAATTGATGAGATGGCTACGGGTACAGATCCAGGAGAAGGGGTCGCTTTATCGATTGCGATTTTGGAGGAGCTGCACCGAAGAGGAGCGACGGTAATCGTGAATACACATTTTAACGAAATCAAAAATTTTGCCTCCGCAACTGCCGGGTTCCAAAATGCACGAATGGAATTTGACGAGGAGACCTTGCAGCCACTGTATCGCTTGCGAATCGGAGAAGCTGGCCAGAGCTACGCATTCCTGATCGCACTGAAGCTGGGTATCCCGTCTGAGATGATTCAGCGTTCTCGGGAAATTACTCGGAATGGATTCATGACTACGACTGCCGCTAATGAGAGGCTGGAACAATACCAAGACGTCGAGCAGGAAGAGTATGAGGCTCCAGGCTATGTGGAGTCACGGATAATAGAAAAGCCGGAAGAAGTGGTAGTGGCAGTAGAAGAGGAAACGCGTGAGCAACTTTCCCAGGAGATTTCCGAAAAAGCAGCAGATACCCCAGCCACGCCAAAGCGTGACAAACCATTTGCTGTTGGCGATAGTGTATTCATCTCCTATTTGGGGAGAACCGGCATCGTGTTTGCTGCGGAGGACTCCAAAGGTATCGTTGGCGTCATGATTCAAAATCAGAAATATAAAATCAACAAAAAGCGCCTCGTCTTGCATATTGAGGGCAAAGAGCTGTATCCGGCCGATTATGACATGGACATCGTTTTTGAGACAAAAGAGAACCGAAAGAAACGTAAAATGATGAGTCGCAAGCATGTCGAAGGATTATCGATCGAGACGAAGCGGGAGGAGTGACGAGTACAGGCAAAAAGCCGATTTCTCTATGAGAGAATCGGCTTTTTGGTGTTGAAGTTGCTGAAAAGAGCGAATCGGCTATTTGGTTGTATGGCTGGCCGTCATTTGTTTACTAACAAGCACCATCATGATTGCCAATAGCAAGAAGTAGATTGGCATGGTGACCAGCGAGCCGTTATGAAAATAGCTCATGCCACTCGTGATGAGACTGACGATGAGGTAGTAAATCAAACCAAAAATAGCGCCAGCAGTTCCGAGCACATCGCTGTAGTGGACAAGAGCTAAACTCAGGCAGTTTGGAATCATGATCCCAATCCCTAGCAAAAGGGTAAAGATAGAGATTACCATGATCGCCATCGAAACAACGGACGGGCTCACTCCATACAAAGTGAAACTTGTGAGGCATACTGCTCCTAACGTTGTCACCAGTGAGCCGATCAGGATAATGTTCTCAGCGGGGTATTTGGTTAGTTGTTTTTTCGAGAGCATGGCCCCGATCACAGAAGCCAAAGCTACGAAAATCCCCAAGAACCCAAACACACCAGGCGTCATGCCGAAAAACGCAATGAAAATAAATGGCGCTTCGGCATAGTAACTGAACAACATGCCATTTGTCGCCCCAATTAAGAAGCCAAAAGCCCAAATCCTTTTGTCCGTAAAAAGGCGTTTGGCTACAGCCAGCGTGTTTATCTTTGAAGCGGTAAATGTTTTGGTCTCAGGCAACGATACAAACGCGTAAGCAAAAATCGCTACGCTCATCGCAATTAGTGTGAAGAAAACAGCCTGGTATCCAAACGATTGATCCACCCAACCACCGATTAAGGGGCCAATTGCAGGCGTAAAAGCGAGAGCAGCTGAAATCTGAGCAAAAACAGCATGACGCTTGGTGGTATCGGTACTCTCTCGTAAAATGGTTTGGGTTACCACCGATCCTGCACTCGCACCGAAAGCTTGAATGAACCGGCTCCATAACAACCAGTCAGCTGAAACGGAGAGGTAGCAACCCAAGCTGCCCAGACCGTAAACGAAAATTCCCCAGAGCATGGCAGGGCGTCGGCCGGTAGCGTCAGAGAGTCTTCCCCAACAAAATACGCCAAAGGCAAAACCGAGGAAGTAAATACTGAGTGTCAGCTGGATCGTATTGTTACTGGCATGAAGACTATTGGCGATATCAGGTAACGAAGGTGTGTAGATCGTTTCACTAATTTGCGGAAAACCCACCAGAATGATCAACAGTAGCAAAGATGGTGTTGAGATTTTTGTATTCACTTGTACATTCCCCCTACATTCCGAAAATCTCAAACAGCGCAGGAGGGAGATTACGGGATTGGGGGTTTACATTTGATTAGTCTGGAAAATGAAAGCATATTGTCACCTTACATAAGTAATAGGGGGAAATTTTTCACTAGAATAGCATTCGTTTGCAATCGGTGACAAGTCATTTTCGTCTGGTGATTTACTCACACTTTTCTCTTTTTCCTCGATGTAGGGCTGTACGGAAGCTGCTTCCACAGCCGCAGGTTGCAATCGCATTCGGGTTTTGGATCGTAAACCCACCCATCATTCCTGTCTCTTTATAATCGATTTCGACGCCATCGACATACGGATAACTTTCCGGATTGACGACCAACTTCACGCCATCCATTTCGATTGTGGAGTCGCCCTCTTGATAAGTATCATCAAAACCGAGCGCGTAGGTCATTCCGGAACACCCGCCGTCCTTCACGCCAAAACGAATGAAGAGAGGAGAGCTTTCTTGTTCAAGCATATTTTGAATGCGAGTGACAGCAGCTTGGCTGATTTGAATCATCGTGAGACCTCCCTTTTTTATGTTTACAGTTCACCTACGATCACAACTTCAGGAACAAGCTGAATGCCAGATTGGCTGTGAACTTTTTCCTGAATCTGTCTCATGAGTGTCCATACATCAAGTGCAGTGGCATTGCCGGTATTCATAATAAAATTGGCGTGTTTGCTCGATACTTCCGCGCCTCCGTACCGCATACCTTTTAGGCCAGCATCTTCGATGAGCTTTGCCGCAAAATGGCCCGGTGGATTTCTGAATACACTGCCCGCACAGTCGAACGGCAGAGGCTGTGTTTTTAAACGTTTTTCTTTATATTGGTTCCATTGGAGCTTGATGCTTTCGCTATCGCGCAAAGTCAGTTCAAAAATCGCTTCCGTGATGATGACATCAGCATCTTGCAAGGAAGAGTGGCGATAAGAAAAATCCAAATCTACAACACGCAAGGAGCGAATGGCTCCGGTTTGTGTGATCACTTCAGCTGAATGGAAAATGTCTGATATATCCGATCCGTTGGCGCCTGCATTCATATACACAGCTCCGCCGACAGACCCGGGTATTCCACCTGCGAACTCCAAGCCACTGAGTCTGTGCTTGTTTGCCAATGCTGCAAGCTTGATTAAGGAGTAGCCGGCCCCTGCGTAAATCTGATTGCCCACGATTCGGGCATAGTCCAAAGCCTTGTTTAATTTAATGACCGCGCCACGATACCCCTTGTCTGTGATCAAAAGGTTGGAACCCTTTCCCATCACCATCCATGGGACATGATGTTCATTCAGTATTTGTAGGACCATGATCAGTTGAGATTTACTGCTCGGTATAATCAGTAAATCCGCAGGTCCGCCAATTCTCCAGGTAGTATGTGCCGCCAAAGGCTCCTGATAAGTCACTTCGACCTGTCGTTCACGGAGAAGGGAGAATACAGCTTTCATCCTTTTCACCTATCCTTCTTGGAAAAAAACACCGTGCACTACAATCATAGTATAGGCACTAATTTATATATATTCAACTAAAATGTTTAATAAATTGCAGTTGCGTAACCTTTGTGATGAACAAAGAGGGTCACTTTATAAACATGTTTGTTGAATTAGTTATACAAAGGACATATACTGTGAGCGTATCGTTCTTTTCCAATAAAGGGGCGAAGAGAAAATGGAGAGATATAAACACCTGTCAACACGTGAATACATTCTATTGTTGCTGAAAAGAGAAGGGGAACTCAGCACAAAGGATTTACAAAACAGGCTGGAACTCACAAAGGTAGCTGTCAGCAGGCAAATGATCTACTTGGAAAAAGACGGTTTTGTTGTGTGCAGAGTAGGTCGTCAAAAAGCAGGCAGACCGATGCATTACTACTCGTTGACACAGCAAGGCAACGAACAATTTCCGAATGATTACGGGCAATTGGCCGTGGATTTGATGGAGCATATCGTGCTGGCAGACGGGGAAGACCGAGTGGATCAATTTTTCGCAAGACAACAAGAAAAGATGATCCAGAAATACGAGGGACAGATGGAAGGAAAAGCGCTATCTGAAAAGGTGGCAGAGATGGCGCGCATCCAAGATGACAATGGATTTATGGCGAGATGGGAGCAGGTCAGTGATGAGGAATATGTGATCACGCAGCACAATTGTCCTTATTTTAAAGTAGCAGATCGGTATCAGATGATTTGTGCAAGAGAGCTTAATTGTTACCGAGCGTTACTGCAGACGAGCGTAGAACGGACGGAATGCGTGGCAATCGGCGGAAAGAGATGTGTCTATCAGATCCGATCTACGTAATCGTAGCTGTAAGCACCCATCACGGCAGATGAAAGGACAAATGGGAGGGGACGAAAATCATGACCAACTCGAATCCATGGGATGCTGACTGGGACGTATCCGAACCATTGGCACGTGCACTCATTTTCCGTCAGTTTCCGCGGCTATCTTCCATGCCCATTAAGCTGATTGGCTGTGGGTGGGATAACGTGGTCTTTCGAGTGGGGGACGAATATGTCTTCCGTTTTCCGAGGCGGAATGTCGCTGTTGCGTTGATCAAGAAGGAAGGGGTGCTGCTGCCAATGCTTGCGGCATTCCTGACGATCCCGTATCCGAAGCCGGTTTTTTATGGGGAACCAACCAACGACTATCCATTCCCTTTCTTGGGGTACACGTATGTGCCTGGAACGTTTCCAAAAGGCTTGACCGACGAGCAGCGTGCTTCATCAGCAGTGGCACTTGCAACGTTTTTAAAACGCTTGCACGCGTTTCCGTCCCAGCGTGCCCGGGAGAACGGCATCGAGCATGATCACAGGAACCTCCTGGACATTGCACAGAGAAAAGAAAAGATGCAGACGTTTTTGTCTACCTTAGCTGTACATATTCCTGCAGAGGATCGGGATGCGATCGAAAATTATTTAGGACAAGTCGTGATCGACCGATTAAGTCCACGTGAAGTGCTGCTGCACGGAGACTTGCATGTTAAAAATATGCTGGTAGATGAAGCCGGGCAGATATCAGGCATCATTGACTGGGGTGATCTCAATGTAGGTCACCCAGGAGCGGATGTAAATGTGGCGTACAGTTTTTTACCGCCACAAGCCCGTCAATCGTTTTTCCATACGTATGGAGAAGTGGATGAAGAGACAAAAATATTGGCGAGAATGATGGCGGTGTACATTCCGATGCTGCTCTGGATGCAAGCCATTGATCACAATGATGAGATAGTAGCAGAGGAAGCAAGAATGACGATACGGCGAGCACTCGCTGGCGAATAGGGTATCTGTAAAATGATTCGGGGGACAAGCTGCTAAGGCTCATCCCCCGAATTTCTTATCCGATTCCTAACTCTTCCATTTTTCGATAAAGGGTGCTTCGCGCAATACCTAGCTTTTTGGCAGCGGCGCTGATGGACGGAGCTTGTGTGATGGCTTGCTGGATCGTCTGTCGCTCTAATTCGCGCAATAATGGCAAAGGTTCCCCGGATGCTTCTTGCAGCCCATACTGCTGCTGCCATTCGCTCGGGAGATGGTGAGAGGTGACCCACGAATCACCAAACGCATGTAAAAATGCCCGTTCCACGATATTGCGCAGCTCACGAATATTTCCGGGCCATGAATGCTGCTTTAAGATCGCCAGGGCAGATTCACAGATATCGGTCGGACCGCCAGCATATTGGGTATGTAGCTGCTGGAGGAACTCGTGAGCCAAGGTTGCAATGTCTTCCTTGCGTTCGCGCAGAGGAGGGATGCGTATTTGCAGGACATTGAGCCTGTAGTAAAGGTCTGCGCGAAACTGCCCATTTTGTACCTGTTCTTCTATAGAACGATTGGTGGCTGCGATAATCCGAATGTCCAATGGCTTTTCTTCATGAGAGCCCAATCTCGTCACTTTGCGCTCTTCGAGGACGCGTAGCAAAAGCACTTGAAGCTCCAAACTCATTTCCCCGATTTCATCGAGAAATAGCGTTCCTCCATTTGCTGCTTCGAATTTTCCTGGTTGTCCTCCTTTTTTTGCTCCCGTAAAAGCTCCTTCTGTATATCCAAATAGCTCACTGGCGATCAGTTCGCGTGGAAGTGCTGCGATATTGACCGCAAGAAAAGGGCCGTCTTTTCTCGAACTGGAGGAGTGGATGGCACGTGCCAGGACTTCTTTGCCACAGCCTGTTTCTCCGAGCAATAACGTATTCGATAGCGATTTTGCAGCAATACGTGCTGTATGTAGTTGAGCTTGATAGAGGGGGCTATTCGTATGAATCTCTGAAAAAGAATCGCTGCTAGTAGTCTTTGAAAAGGTTGACATACTTGGGCGAATAAGAAAAAGGCGATACCACGTCTTCTCACCCAGATCGAGTTCTTCTAAATACCAATTGGTTAAGCGTTCTTGTTCCCATTCCGCCTCGAGCACAAGGCCTTCAACTAACGAAAATCGTTCTTGTGCCCGCTTGTTAGCAAAAAGTACGATGCGCTCGTCACTGAGTGCGATGAGGTATTCTTGGCTGTTTTCCGCCCATGCGAAAAGAAGACTCTTCCAATTGGGAACAGAATGAGAGGGATGCCTGAGTGCTGGAATCACATGATTCGTTTGAAGGGCAGAAGAATGTCGCGTAGTGGAATGAGATAGCGGAAAAAGCGGCAAAGAGCCATTTTGTAGCAAATGGATTAGCGCATCCCTAATCAGAGAAAATTCATAGGATGAAAGATTCGCGGAGGCCTGTAATTGCTGATAGAGAGAGTGAAAGACAGCATGAGGGATCGCGCGATGATGGGAACGCTCGGTTACGGAGGAAGAATCGAAAGACGAGAGTAGCATGCCGGCTTCAAAAATCGTTCTCGCACCCTTTCTTGTTATAGTTTGTTTGTTCGATCGTGGGACAGGTGTCCGACAAGGAAGCAGGGAAACAAACGACACACAATGACGAAAGCGATACAAGAGAGGTGGGACATTTCCGGGTCAAGGGCAGATCAACTGCATGACCTGTTTTGCGACAAGCACTTTCTATTAAGTATACAGGAGAAAGTAGCCAAAAGAATCGGTATTATCAAATTTTTATTAGGTCCAGCAAGCATTGGCATGTCATTTGCTTCTTTTTGTGAATGTAGGGCATACGCATTTTGAACAAGTGAGGGGGAAGCAGCATGCCAGAAGTTTTATTTCGAGTTGATTTGAACAAACCGATGGAGGAGCAGGATACACCTGGTCACAACAGATGGCATCCAGACATTCCAGCAACCGTTTCCGTGAATCCAGGAGCTGTTTTCCGCATGGAATGTAAGGACTGGACGGACGGGCAGATCGCGAATAACGATGACCCTTCCGACATTCGGGATGTCAATCTCAATCGCGTCCATGTGCTTAGTGGACCTGTCTGGGTGAATGGAGCAGAGCCAGGCGACCTCTTGGTTGTCGATATTCTCGATATCGGGGCACTCCCTCAATCGGAATGGGGTTTTAACGGGATTTTCGCCAAAGAAAACGGCGGGAGCTTCCTCGTCGATCATTATTCGCAAGCAGCCAAGTCGATCTGGGACTTCCACGGCATTTACACCACTTCTCGTCATTTGCCAGGAGTCAAATTTGCTGGGATTCTTCATCCAGGCTTGATTGGTACCGCACCTTCCCACCAACTGTTGGATCGCTGGAACCGAAGAGAGAGCGACCTCGTAGCGACAAATCCTGAAAGAATGCCGCCACTCGCGAATTTGCCGACCCCGCACAGTGCCGTGTTGGGAAGTCTAAAGGGAGCCGAGTTTGATCGGATTGCTAGAGAAGCGGCCCGGACTGTCCCCCCTCGCGAGCACGGCGGAAACTGCGATATTAAAAACTTGTCCAAAGGCACTCGCATTTACTTTCCGGTTTATGTAAATGGAGCGAAGCTGTCCATGGGCGATTTGCATTTTTCACAAGGAGACGGAGAAGTGACCTTCTGCGGCGGTATTGAAATGGCTGGTTGGCTGGATCTTCATGTGGACGTCATCAAGGGCGGGATGGCCAAGTATAACATCGTGAACAACCCTGTATTCAAACCGGGTCCAGTAGAGCCTCGCTATACCGAATACCTCGTTTTCGAAGGAATTTCAGTCCACGAGACGACAGGGCAGCAGATGTACATGGATGCGCATGTTGCCTACCGCAATGCATGCCTGAATGCCATCGAATATTTGAAAACAGCGATGGGTTTCACAGGGGAGCAGGCGTACATGCTGCTGGGAACGGCACCGGTGGAAGGAAGAATTGCGGGAATCGTCGATATTCCAAACGCATGCTGCACCTTGTCTATCCCGACAAGCATTTTTGATCGAGATATCTTGCCGAAGTAGCCAAGAAAAAGAACGCGAAAGAGGGAGCCAAATACGATGCCGAGATATGATTACATGTGCGAGGAATGTGGTCCATTTGTACAATGGCTGAAGATGAGCGAGCTTACAGATAGCATTGCGTGCCCCAATTGCCGGCTACCGTCAAAGCGTTTGTATGCCGCACCAGGATTGATCATGACACCGCAAGCGCTGCGACAACGTGTTGAGCGTGGCGTGGAACCAAAAGTGGTACGGAAGCATTCGCATTCCCATGAAGGAGGAGGGTGCAGCCATAACCACGGTAGCCAGACACAGCGGGGACATTCTCACAGTCGTGGGGGCAAACGCCCTTGGATGGTAGGGCACTAAACGCCCCTTTGCCATGCTATTACCGCAGATATCCGCCGTTGTTGATGTCAAAAGTCGCTCCGGTGTAGTGTTTGGACTTCTCCGATAACAGGAAAACGACGGTATCTGCCACGTCCGCTGGCATTACAGGGCTGTCGATGAGGCCGTGAGCGAGATATTCTGCCCGACGCCATTCTGGAATGGTGTCCATCATCGGTGTAGCAACCATAGTGGGTGCTACCGCATTGACCCGGATGTAGGGAGCGAAGTTCATTGCGCAGCTTTTCGTCAAGCCGAGAATTGCCGCCTTCGAGGTTCCATAGACTGCATCCGAGCTGCCCTCGATTCCGGATACAGAGGACAGGTTGACGATCGTTCCTCGTTTTTGGGCAGGAAAAAGGAGTTTTCCGAACATCTGTGAGAAATAAATGCAACCTTTTACATTAATCGCGAGCACTTTTTCAATTGTGTCGAGGTCGTAGTCCAGAATGTTTTTCGCCAGGTAAATGCCTGCGTTATTGACGAGACTGGTACAATCCGCATGCTCTGCCTCGATATGCGCAAAAAAAGCCGCGACCTCTTCATATTTGCTAACATCCACACAATACGTATGTAGTCTTTCTGCTTGATCCATCTCTTCTTCCAGTGCCAGCAAAGCTTCCTGATTGAGGTCACACGCGATGACAGCGGCCCCTTCTTGCAAGCAGTGCATCACTACGGCTTTCCCGATCCCAGAAGCTGCTCCTGTTACGATTACTTTTTGATTGCTCAGCATACCTGTACCTCTTTCTGTTTGTGTTTTAGTAGAAACAAAGGTAGAAAATATGAGATGCTTTGTTAAAATATACGATCATTTAGAAATATTTGTCTACAAAGAGTGTCATGAGAATAGCTTAAGTGGAAAGAGAAAACGTCGAGTGGTCATCTTGATGATCGTTTGGCGTTTTTTTGCTTTTTCTCACTCGAGTGCAATTGCGGTTTTGCCAAGTCTCTCGTACAATTGGTGAGAATCGTTATCAATTGATGCATCATGATTCAAGAGGAGTTATTTATGGGAAAAACAGACATATTTAGTGATCCGAATGTCATCACTGTCAATGATGTTCAAGTTTTGTCCATTTCAAAAGAATGGAAGCTTGTAGAAGCGAGAGAGAGAAGCGAACAAATCATCATTTTGGTCATAGAGGGCAGGGCGTCGTTTCGGTTGGATAAGACAGGAGGGATGCTTAACCAGGGAGATTGCATGGTCATATCTCCAGAGGATATGCAGGAAGGGCTCGCCCTCTTGCCCATTACGGAGAACCTCTATGTTTGTTACGTGGCGCTTTTTGCTGCTCATGCCAGAAAAGAAAGGGATGGGTGGCTCATAAACGAAGTGATGCTACCAATCCAGGGGAAGCACCATATTGAAACTATATCCTTAATTCACCATCACATCGAACAATTGCATCTGGCATGGCGAAAAGATCGCTTCGATCAGGCAACCATGCAGATTCTTTTTCTGAAGCTATGGCAAGCTATTATGGCTGGAATCACGCTGCAAGAGAAAAAAACAGATCGTCAACAACTTCTTCAAGGGATCGCTGAGCATATGGAGCAGCATTGTGAGGAGACTTTTCAGATCGAGGAGATGGCTCGCTACTCAGGAATGACGCCGACCCTTTTCTATCAGCAGTTTAAGGAGTACACCTCGCTCACCCCCTTGCAATTCATCAATCGGAAACGAATGGAGAAGGCTTGTCAGCTTCTGGTGACGCAGGACGTGATGATTCCTGAGGTAGCTAGTGAAGTGGGCTATCGGGATGTGTACTATTTCAGTCGGATGTTTAAAAAGATCGTTGGCGTGCCCCCTTATCGCTTCAAGAAATCGTTACAAAAGAAAATCGCCGTACTCCATCCAGCAATCATCGGTGATCTGCTCGCATTGGGGATTTCGATCCAACATCTGATCCCTGTTTGGGAAAAGCATCGGCAAAAGAGGCCGTACTCCCAGATGGAAGCAGCCACACTGGAATTTGACTTGTACCGTCTGCATCAGATGGAGCCAGATTTGATTGTCGGAACAGATCAGGTTGCCCCTTGGCTTGAACAATTGGAAACCATTGCACCGACCTGGCTCATTCCCTTTAAAACAACGACTTGGCGAGATCATTTGCAGCAGGTAGCTGCCATGCTAGGAATTACAGAGGTGGCGACCAGTTGGCTCTATTATTATGATCTGAAAGCAGCTGCGGCTCGCGAGCGTATCCGCAAAAAAATTGGAAATGAAACCGTTATGGCAGTGAGGGCGTGGGATTGTGGAGCCCGTATATTTGGTGCGAAAAGGCGGAAAATTTCCGATATTTTATACGGTGACCTACAGGTAAGACCTCCAGTGGGAACAGATTATTTTGCCTTTCTGGATATCGCGAGCCTGGATGAGCTTCAAGATTTTCAGGCTGATCATATTCTGCTTTTCGACGAAAGGAAAATTCGAACGGATGTACGCAAGCATCGATTAAAAGGAAATGTACATCGAGCTGGGGTATATCCTTGGCTGCATTATTCCGCCCTCGGCCATGAGCAATCCATATCAGAGGCGCTCACGCATCTTGCAGAGTCACAGGAATGTACAAAAAAGGAATCAGGTTCTTCAATTTTCTTGCGCCCACAAGTTTGTGATAATGATTGAGAATGAGTATCACTATTGTTGGAGGGAACGAGATGGAGCCGTCAATGTATCCGATTGCACAAGCGATCCGAGACCGCAGAACCATAAAGAAATTCAAGCCAGACCTGATTCCACTGGAATTGATTCGTGAGTTGCTGGATGTAGCTGTCTGGGCGCCTAACCACGGACTACGTGAGCCTTGGCGATTCGTCCTTTATATGGAGGAAGGGAAGCGGGTAGTTGTCGATGCCATTCTTCAAAACGCCATGAAAAAAAGAGATCCGGAATTGCTTTTACGCGTCCCGGCCTATCTTTTGGTTATCGTAAATGAAGACTCTCGGCAAAGAGAACGGGAAGAGGATTATGCGGCAGCCTGCACGTTGATTCAAAACTTTCAGCTCGCGGCGTGGGAGCGGGGCTTGGGCGTCGTTTGGAAAACGGAACCGTTCACGTATCAAGCAGGATTTTTGCAAGCGGTAGGGGTACGTGCGGAGGAAAAACTCGTAGGAATGCTTCAGCTTGGCTTTCCGGAGGTCATCCCGGAAGCACGAGCGAGAACGGCTGCAAATGACAAGCTGACCGTGATTCATTCGAACGTTGCTCTGGAGGATAAGAAGGGAAATGTCACTGTCACAGCCGATCACTAAAAATGCTTCGTTTCGAACCAGGCCGTGGATGGCCACGGTGTTGATTGTTGCAGGGATTTGCGCCATTCTTTTCGGACTAGGTTCATCCATTATCACTGGAGTGGCGAATATCTCTTTTGCTACCGTTTGGAATTCGATTTTTCATTATGATTCTAGCAACGAGCACCATGTTATTATTCAAACACTGCGAATGCCGCGTGCCTTGGCAGGAGCGCTGGTGGGAGCCGCTTTTGCCGTAGCGGGAGCCATCATGCAAGGGGTTACGAAAAATCCGATTGCGGATACGGGCTTGATGGGCATTAATGCAGGGGCTGGATTCGTACTTGTACTCGTTTTTGCTTTTGCCCCAGGACTCCCTTTTGAGTCTATTATTCTCTTTTCTTTTATCGGAGCGGGTCTGGGGGTAGGGCTTGTTTATGGTCTGGCCTATTTTTCCAAAAACGGTTTGACCCCCTTGCGGCTCGCGTTGGCAGGGGCAGTCGTCAGCTCAATCATATCAGGGATTAGTCAGGCGATTTCTCTCCTCTTTCAGATCAACTACGATCTGGCATTCTGGTCAGCAGGGGGGATCTCTACGGCGGAGTGGTTTCAAGTATCCGTCATGATGCCGTGGATTGTCGGAGGAATCGTTGTGGCCATGATCCTATCTCGCTCCATTACTATTTTAAGTTTGGGAGAAGAGATCGCAGCGGGACTCGGACAAAAGACAAGGCTGGTGAAGGGGGTGTCGGCGGCTGTCGTCATGGTGCTGGCGGGTGCTTCTGTCTCGACAGTTGGCGGTGTTGGGTTTGTCGGTCTTGTTGTCCCACATATCGTCCGTTTTCTGGTCGGGGTTGATTACCGCTGGATTATTCCATGCTCGGCAGTCATGGGAGCTGTTTTGGTTGTTTTTGCAGACATCGGAGCCAAAATGATAGCGATGCCCTACGAGACACCGCTTGGCGCCATTATCGCTGTTATCGGGGTCCCCTTCTTCCTGTACCTGGCACGTAAGGAAAGGAGGGAGTGGTAGTGGACATCGATCAATTTTCCCAAAAAAGAAAAAGCCGTAGTGTCCGACTGATCCTTCTTTTCGCAGTGCTTTTGCTTGTCGGTTTTGTCCTGAGCTTGAACACGGGACCGTACAGTATTGGGCCCTTCGAGGTGTTGCAGACGTTGCTGGGGGAGGGTTCGAAAAAGCAGAGTCTCGTGTTGTTTGAGCTGAGGCTTCCTCGGATGGTGATTGCGGTCATGATTGGAGCGGGGCTTGCTATATCGGGAGCGATCCTGCAAGGAATCTCTCGCAATGGCCTGTCTGACCCTGGCATTCTTGGAATCAGTTCTGGTGCTGGACTGGCCGTATTGTTGTTCGTCTCTTTATATCCCGCAACGAATATGGCCCCGCCTTTTTTGATGCCGTTTCTCGCACTCATCGGTGCCACCGCCACAGCAGCCATAATCTATACGCTGGCATACAAGAAAGGGCACGGCATATCTCCTACCCGTCTCTTGCTTACAGGGATTGCAGTAGGGGCGGGACTTAGCGCCATCAGCATTATTTTGACACTTCAGTTGAATCCGCGAAACCTCGAGTTTGTCGTCACTTGGCAGATGGGATCGTTGTGGGGTTCCAATTGGAAGTTCGTGCTGGCGCTTATGCCGTGGATGGTGATCCTGCTGCCGTACGTGTATCGGAAGGCTAATGTACTAAACCTGCTCAGTATGAATGAACAAATTGCAGCAAGTCTGGGCGTATCTCTTCAACGGGAGCGACTGGCCTTGATGGCGGGGGCGGTTGGATTGGCTGCGTCGAGTGTAGCGACAGGTGGAGGCATAGGCTTTATCGGTTTGCTTGGCCCGCATATCGCGCGCAGATTGGTCGGACCACAGCATCAATACATGCTGCCCATTACCGCGCTCGTCGGTTCCTTGCTCGTGTTGACCGGAGATACGATAGGGCGAAGCATTATGCCGGCTACAGAAGTACCGGCGGGTATTGTCATTTCCCTCATTGGGGGGCCTTATTTTCTGTATTTGTTGATCCGAACAAAAGGGTAAATCATGTTTGAAATCAGGAGATGAATAAAAGGAGTTCAAATGATATGAAAAAGAAATTATCAGGCATTTTGTCCGTAATCTTAGCCACAGCCGTCGTGGCGGGGTGCGGAGCAGGACAGGCGACTACAGACACAAACACTGCCAATAAAGCGCAAGCGGTTGAGGCAGTAGCATCACAACCCGATACAAAAGGGGCTGGGGAGCCTGTATATCCTCGAACCATCAAGCATACGATGGGGGAAGTCACATTGGAGAAAAAGCCGGAGCGTGTCGCTTCTGTCGATATCATGGGAACAGATTACTTCCTCGTGCTAGATTTTGCTCCGATTGTATCGGAAGGCTTTGAGTCGACGAAAAGCAAGTCACCCATTTTTGCGAAGTATGCGGAAGGTAAAACGGTAAAGGATCTGGGTGGAAAAACGAATTTGGAGACTTTGCTGGAGATGGACCCAGAGGTTATTGTCATGACTAGCACCGGAAAAGGCTCCAGATTTGAGGAATTCAACAAAATGGCTAATTCCATTGTCATTGATTTCTCAGTGGATGTCCCCACTCGCCTCATGAAAATCGCTGAAGTAATTGGTAAAGAAGAAAAGGCGAAGCAAGTTTTGTCCGATTTTAATAAGCTGAAAAGCGAAGCAAAAGCAGCAGCAGACAAGCATAAAGGAGAAACGGCGCTATTCCTCGTTTCTAATGGTAAGGATTTTACGGTAATGCATCCCAAAAACTTCCCGATTTATTATAAGGAAGTGGGATTAACACCGATAACCGGATTGCCAGAGGACGGCAAGATTGGAGGGCGTATCGGAATCGAGGCGTTGAGTGAGCTTGCTCCCGATCATATCTTTATTGCGGAGAACCGCCGTTCAGCAAAAGCAGAGGAGCCAGAAGGGTTGATTCATATCTGGAAGGATCATCCTGTCTGGAAAAACCTCCAAGCAGTGAAAAACAACCAGGTCTACACGATGGATACACTCGCAGGCGATACGTTCTTCCTGGGAGAAATCGCTGGATTGGAAGCCATTAAGAACAATCTCGGAAAATAGAAATTTACTGCTGCTCATTCTGAGAATATTTCCATACAAGCGCTTTTTGTTCCAGAGCTTTTGCAAGTGAATCTTTCCCTTTTACATAACCGCCAGAATCATAGGGGAATCGTTTGGCCAGCTCTGCCTTCGCATCGCCGTAATGTTTGGCTTCATCAGGATGAGCACGCAAGTAGTCGCGAAAAGCCAGATGGCGGTCAATAGCTGGATGCACTGAAGCACTCTACAAGATTAGTAGAGTGCCTTTTTTCATTTCCGATTGCCTGATTCCGTATTGGCAGAGGAGATAGCTTGTGTTGCTTGTGCTGCCAATTGAATACGTGCTGGGTTTTTCACTTCCAAAGTCATAACGGACATGACAACCGTATGCATAGTGACGAAAAAATAGATTCAAAAAAAGATGTTTTTCAAAAGTGGTGATTCCACGGAAAAATCGTTTCTCCTTCTCATGTAAGAAAAAATAGAAAGTAATTAGAAACGATATGTATTACACTGCCATTCACGCTCTCTTTCGTATGTCATCGAGTCGACTGTTGTCCTCTCGATTGCTTTCATTATACGGAAAAAAGCGGAAAGTACGCAAAAGCGCGAATGGTTCATTTGCGTCGATTTAAAGCCAGTATGGTTCGTTTTTGCCAGTAGAAAACACGCGCTCTTTTTGTTAATCGCTGTGGCTCCCTGGCAATTATGAATGCTGTGAGAGGTCTCTTCTATTTTCTCATCAATTTCTAATCTCTCTCTTTTTTTTCCTTCATCTGTCCTTTTTATGATAAAGGAGATCAAACAAACCCAGTCGAAAAAAGGAGCGAGATCATATGAAAAAAGTAGTCATGACCATGGTAGGAGCACTGATTGTAGGGAGCCTTGGCGTAACAGCCTTTGCACATAGCAACCAATCCTACAGTGTACCGCAAAAGAACACTTCTGCCGTGTACCTGCAAATCGACGATGATGTGAAACACAACTGGGCGAAGCTCGTGCGCATCACGCCTGAAAAAGCACTGAAAAAAGTTCGGGATGTACAGCCTGGTACCATTATCGAATGGAAGCTGGACGAAGAGGACGGTTTCCTCGTATACAAAGCAGAGATCAGAAACAAGCAGCAAGAGATTGATGTGTACGTCGACGCGATGACTGGCGATGTGTGGCAAACAGTTGACCACGATGACGACAATGATCATGACGACGACAACGACGATCAGTGGGAAAAACAACCAGTGAAAATCAGTGTAGAACAAGCGAAAAAAATCGCGCTGGCTAAAGTGAACGGCACCATCAAATCCATGAAGCTGGATGATGATGATAACCACTATGTGTATGAAGTGGAAGTGAAAACGGCTAAAGGACAGGAAGTCGATTTGGAGATTTCCGCTACAACAGGCGCTGTATTGGATGTAGACTGGGACGATTAATCTAGGCAGCTATCCTTCTCAACCGACCCTCAATAAACAGAGGGCCGGTTTTTTTGTGCAAGTGCCTCTAAAAATTCCATTGCTTCTTGAGCCGTAGGTATCTTTCGGACATTCTCTTCGGCAAACTTCTGAGCTTGTGGATAGTTCGTGGAAGCGATTTGTTTTGCAGCAGCCTCTACGTCATAGGGTGTAAAGCGATGCTCGTAGCTGTCACCATCAAGAAGTAACCAATATGCCCCTGGTTTGTTGGCAAACGGCATGCCCACACTTCCTGCATTGAGGATAAGCAGATCGCCAAGGCGATGTTCAAATTGGACATGCGTATGACCGCAGATGACGATTCGTTGCAGCGTCCGCTCAAAGTAAGTGGCCACAACTGTATCAGGAGTGAGTGGGGTGAAAATATCTTCATCATTGGTGGGAATGGCATGGCAGAAAAGTACGTCCTCATAATTCTCGCGTGTTAACGTGTAGGTAAGAGGGAGCTGCGACAGAAAGTCACGATGAGAGCGGCTCAATTGCTCCGCAACCCATGACGTGATTTCCCGCACAGAATCGGACATTTCCAAGGCCTGAGCCTCACCGTCAAAAGTGAGGAGTACTTCACGATCGCCATTACCACGAATGAATTGCACAGGTGTCTCCAATTGGAAGAGTATTTCAAGTGTTTGGACGGGCATTGGGCCTGAGATGGTGTCTCCCCCGATGACAATAAGATCAGGCTTCACAACTTCGAGTTCTGCCAATGTTGCATGTAGGGCAGGTACATTCCCGTGAATGTCATATAAAGCTGCCACTCTCATTTTATTTCGCCTCCCATTCATTACGGATTGTTCTTCAAAACCTTATTTCCAACGACCGAGTTTGAACCTATAATGTATCTTGGGCATATCCGCTAAGCTGTGGTATAATTTGGAAGCCAAATTACGATTAAGGAGTATGGATGATGGAAAAAAAACTAATCTTCGGTCATAAAAATCCAGACACAGATTCCATTTGTTCAGCACTTGTGTATGCTGACTTGAAAACAAAACTGGGCGCAAATGTAGAGCCTGTACGCCTGGGTGTAATCAGCAGCGAAACGGCATTTGTGTTGAATTACTTCCAAGTAAAAGAACCGCGTCTCGTAGAGACAGTGGCGAATGAAGTTAATGAAGTGATCCTTGTAGACCACAACGAGCGCCAACAAAGCGCGAATGACATTGAGCAAGTGCAAGTGGTAGAAGTCATTGACCATCACCGTATTGCGAACTTTGAGACGAGCAATCCTCTCTACTTCCGTGCCGAGCCGGTTGGATGCACGACTACCATTTTGAAGAAAATGTACAAAGAAAACGGCGTAGACATTCCAAAAGAGATGGCGGGCTTGATGCTTTCTGCTATCATTTCGGATACGTTGCTGTTGAAATCCCCAACGTGCACGGAGCAAGATGTAGCGGCTGCTCATGAGCTGGCTGAAATCGCGGGTGTCAATCTGGAAGCATACGGCCTGGAAATGCTCAAAGCGGGGGCAGACCTGAGCGACAAAACAATCGCACAATTGCTCACATTGGATGCAAAAGAGTTCCAAATGGGCAATGCGAAAGTAGAAATCGCACAAGTTAATGCAGTGGATGTCAATGATGTACTTGCACGCCAAAGCGAACTGGAAGCAGCTATGAACGCAAACATCGCTGAAAAAGGTTTGGACCTGTTTGTATTTGTCGTAACGGATATCTTGAATAACGATTCTGTTGCAATTGCACTCGGCAGTGCAACACAAGCAGTAGAAAAAGCATACCAAGTAACATTGGTGGACAACAAAGCTGTTCTGAAGGGCGTTGTCTCCCGCAAGAAGCAAATCGTACCGGTATTGACTGATACATTCCAAGCTCTGTAAAAAAGAAAGATGGCTGCCATGCACACGATGCGGGCAGCCATTTTTTATCTTTACATGCCTTGGGTAGGGTTGTTATGCATCTGGAACAAGGTTTGCTGGGCATAAGCATCATCAGTGTAATGGGTGATGGCATGTTTATCTCTCGCTTTAAGACTGAGCAGCCCTGTTAATCCCCATCCGGCACCGACTATAGCTACAATGAAGCCGATGATATAGAGCATCGAAGTCCCCCCTTGTATGGCTTTACCTATATTTTAGCAAATAATGAAAATGAAGTAACGCCAATTTTTTGTGAAAATGTATTTGACATTGACGGTCCGTAAATGTGTACGATCAATTTGTCAGGAGGAATGAACATGGAATATACGGTGCAAAAGCTAGGACTCCTGGCGGGTGTCAGCACCCGGACGCTCCGATACTATGATGAAATTGACCTTCTCAAGCCGGCGAGAATCAATTCGTCAGGGTATCGCATTTACGGACAGCAAGAGGTTGATCGATTGCAGCAAATCCTTTTTTACCGCGAGCTGGGGGTGAGCTTGGAGGAAATCAAGGAGATCCTGGATTCACCAACCTTTGATGCTGACCGGGCACTGCTGGAGCACCGCGAGAAGCTCCTGGAAAGGCGAGCGCAATTGGATGCGTTAATCGCCAATGTCGATTTGACATTAGCACAAAGAGAGGGGACCAAAACGATGAGTGACAAACAAAAATTTGAAGGCTTCAAGCAAAAGTTGATTGACGACAACGAGGCGCAATACGGAGAAGAAATTCGTGCAAAATATGGAAGTGACCGAATCGAAAAATCGAATCAGAAGGTCAAAGGCATGACAGAAGAACAATATGCCGCGCTGGAGAAATTGAACGCAGAGCTGCACGAGACGTTGGCGCAGGCTTTTTCGACAGGTGATCCTGCTCATGAATTAGCGCAAAAAGCAGCAGATCTTCACCGTCAATGGCTGAGTTTTTATTGGGACAGCTACAGTAAGGAAGCCCACGCAGGTGTGGCCCAGATGTATGTTGATGACCCGCGCTTCACGGCTTACTATGACAAGGAGCAGCCAGGTGTAGCCGAGTTTCTCCGCGATGCAGTGGCCATTTATACCAGCAAGTGAGGTGTCAAAAAAAGAAGCTGCGAGCAGGGCAGCTTCTTTTTGTTTTACGCTTTGTTATCCCCACCTGCTGCGGGGAAAAGCTTTTGTCCCAAGGGTGTTGGCAAGCCATCCATGCTTACTACGTTGTATTCCTTTTGATAATCAAGCAGCTCCTGCTCGTCTTTAGCCAAAGTCCATTTCTGAAGGGTTTCGCGTTCTTTTGAATAGGAATAGAAGGGGATAGCCCAGCCGCAAGAAGTCTTTACTTCCTGTATGTTTACGGTAATGATTTGACGAGCACCAGGCAGAAGCGGGAAGTCATTTACGAGCTCATCCCAGCGAGGTGTATCTGGGAGAATAACCGTTCCTTTGCCGAATAGGCGCATGATGAGAGGTGGGCCTTCAAATGCACAGAACATGATCGTAATCCTGCCATTTTCCTGTAGATGTGCACTGGTCTCGTTTCCACTTCCAGTCAGGTCCAAATAGGCGACCTCATTTGGGGATATTATGCGAAAAGAATCGTACCCTTTCGGTGAAAGATTCACGTGACCATCTGTGTCCATTGGAGCAGAGGCAACAAAGAACACCCGTTGCTTCTTGATAAACTTCTCATGCTCAGGTCGTAACTCGGAAAAAAGCTGACCCATTTTTGCACCCCTCCAAGTAATGGAATTTTTTTACTGCCCTTATATTACGATAAAAATATGAAGATTTTGTGTTGTTTTTCACCAGCGCCTCCCAAATAGGTGATAAAGTGTAAATATTCTCGCAACAAAATGATTTTTGAAAAGGAGGAGCATTTACATGCAATCATCACAGCCTATTTACTTAGGGGAGCGCATTCATTTGATAGACGGTTTCGATATGGGCTGGCCAGAGCGTACGGGGACTTATGTCATCGCTGAAGAAGAACTGACTTTGGTCGAAACAGGACCAAGCCCCTCAGTCCCATACATCAAGGCCGGTCTCGCCAAGCTCGGTTATACGCCGGAACAAGTAAAATACATCATTGTGACACATATTCATTTGGATCATGCAGGAGGAGTAGGACTGTTTTTGAAGGATTGTCCAAACGCAAAGGTCGTCGTCCACCCGAAAGGTGCACGTCATCTCGTAGATCCGAGCCGACTGATCGCAGGGGCGAGAGCGGTTTATCACGATGATTTTGATCGATTGTTCGATCCGATCGTGGCAGTTCCCGAGGAGAGGCTTTTGATTCGCGGCGACGGGGATACACTGAAGATCGGAGAAAATTGCGTGTTAGAGTTTCTGGATTCGCCGGGACATGCCAATCATCATTTCAGCATCTACGATCCCGTAAGCCGCGGCATGTTCACAGGGGATACGGCAGGTGTACTTTATCCACAGCTTCAAAAGGATGGCATACACCTCGTGCTGCCATCTACTTCGCCGAATCAGTTTGACCCAGATGCCATGTTAGCGTCTCTAAGCCGTTTTGAAGCGCGCAAGCTAAATCGCATTTACTTTGGTCATTTTGGGATGTCTGAGCAGGTAGATGATGTGTACCGTCAAATACGTGAGTGGCTCCCCGTGTTTGTGGAGGAAGGAGAGTCAGCGATTGCTGCTGGACAAACCTATGAAGAACTGTCTCGTACGCTGTTGGAACGAATCTCGGATCATCTACAGTCACAAGGCATCAGTGGTGACCACGACGTTTTCGAAGTACTCAAGCTCGATTTGCAAGTATGCTCCATGGGCATTCTGGATTATTTGCACAAACGAGAATAATAGCCTGTGAAAAGCTTTACATTTGCCTGAACCTTTTGTTCAGGCGTTTTTCATTTTTAGTTAGGCAAGAAAGTATTGGCTTACGTGTTTGTCATTCTTTTTTCATCCAAGGAATGCTATGATGTAGGATGAATCATGGACTGTGACAATTTCAAACGTAACAGCAAATAGGTGCCTCGTCTTTTAAAAAAAGATCGGGTGAAAAGGGAAGTCGGTGAAAATCCGACGCGGTCCCGCCACTGTAAATCGGCTCGTTCCTCAGCCGTAAGCCAGGAGACCTGCCTGTTTGTTTTCGTGCCTGTTGCCTTCGCGGAAAGGATCGGCCTATTTCAGGAAGCAGACCATCCTGTCTGTTTGCCCTGAGGTGCCGACCCTTTGATTTCCGAATGGAAGCAAGGGTCGCTTTTTTTATTGGAAGGTACAGTCAATCAGACATGACGAAAGGAAGTTCTACATATGAAACGTTCATTGCGATTCATGATCCCACTACTGGTAGCGGCGAGCCTCGCGGGTTGTGCGGGTAATGATAACAGCCAGCCAGCACCAGGTGGACAAACAGGTGCACCGCAGACAACACCGCAAGAGAGCGCGGCCGAGCAGCCTGCAAAACAAACAACGTATCCATTGACAGTCACGGATGCGACTGGAAAAGAAGTAACCTTTGCAAAAGCTCCTGAGCGAATCGTCTCAACATCACCTGCCGAGACAGAGATATTGTTCGCATTAGGCTTGGAAGATCGGATCGTAGCTGTCTCAGACTATGACGATTATCCAGAAGCGGCGAAGGCAAAGCCGAAAATTGGCGGCGTCGTCAAACCGAATGAAGAAGCCATTCTCGCTCAAACGCCGGATATGGTCGTTGGTGGGATTTCGATGGAGAAGCCAGTGGCTGACAAGCTAAAATCTCTCGGAATGCCCGTCTACATTACTCATCCGACAAAGATGGATGACATCCTTAACAATGTTTTAACAATGGGAGTTATCACGAATACACAGGAACAAGCCGAAAAAGTCGTCGCGCAAATGAAGAAAGACATCGCGTACGTTCAAGATGCAGTGAAAAATGTAAAACCGGAACAGAAGAAAAAGGTATACCTGGAATTCTCTCCAGGCTGGACAGTCGGAAAAGGCGAATTCATGGACGAACTCATCACACTGGCTGGAGCGACAAATATTGCTTCTGACACCCAGGGCTGGAATCCGATCAGTGAAGAAAAGATTTTGCAAAACGACCCAGACGTCATTTTGTATGCGAGCGGAATTACCGATGAAAAGACCGGCGTCAAGCTGGAGGATATGATCGCGAATCGCAATGGTTGGGATAAAATGAAGGCGATTCGTGAAAAACAAATCTTTGGCATGGACCAAAATATTTTGTCCCGTCCTGGTCCGCGCATTACACAAGGCTTGATCGAAGTAGCCAAGGCGATTTACCCTGACTTGGTGAAATAAAATGAAGAAACGATTGTTCATATGGGGAGGAGTCAGTTGTCTCGTCCTTCTGGCATCAATAGTCATCAGCATCTCGATGGGGGCGGCACAACTCCCGATCTCACAAGTATGGCTCATCCTGCTCCAGCAGATCCCGGGCTTCTCTGACTGGATTGCCGTAACGTGGCCAGAGTCATCTGAGCAAATTGTCATGAAGGTTCGTTTTCCACGCGTTGTATTGGCTGTCTTGATTGGGGCTTGCTTGTCGCTTGCGGGAGCGGGCTTTCAGGGAGTTTTGCGCAATCCGCTCGCCGATCCGTTTACGATGGGCGTGGCATCAGGTTCTGCTGTCGGAGCAGCCTTTTTGATCCTGTTTGGCTTGCAAATCAGCTTTTTGGGTGCATGGAGCACGCCTGTCGTCGCATTTCTTACAGGACTGCTCAGTCTATGGATCGTACTCGGACTCGCGAACACGCAAGGAAAGCTCCAAACAGAGACCCTGATTTTGTCTGGAGTTGTGGTGCAGGCTTTTCTCGGCTCGCTCGTTTCCTTTATGGTTTCGCTATCCGATCAGACGGTGAATGAGATCGTGTTCTGGCTGATGGGCAGCCTGTCATTTCGGGGCTGGGCCTTTACGTACGTCTTGATTCCGTACTTGGTCATAGGTGGAATGGTGCTGGTGAGCTATGCGCGTTCCTTGAACCTTTTTGCATTGGGCGAGCGGCAGGCTGCGCATCTTGGCGTCCATGTGGATCGAACAAAGATGGTGGTTCTGGTCGTCTCGACTCTTTTGACGGCAGCGGCGGTTTCTATCGCGGGAATTATCGGGTTCGTTGGCCTGGTGGTACCGCACCTCGTCCGTATGCTGGTTGGTCCTGACCACCGTATTTTGCTGCCGATGGCTGCGATCTGCGGTGGCATCTATGTGCTGTGGGCCGACACTCTCGCCAGAATGCTGCTAAGTCCCACAGAAATCCCGCTCGGTGTCGTGACAGCATTTCTGGGAGCACCGTTTTTCGCTTATTTATTGAAGCAAAATAAACGCTTTAGGAAGAGGTAACGTAAGCTTATGATCAATGTGCGCAGCTTGCAGAAATCGTATCAGGATACGCCAGTTTTGCACGGAATCGATTTTTGCGTGGACAAGGGAGAATTTTTTGGCATCATCGGGCCCAATGGAAGCGGTAAATCCACCTTGCTGAAAATGATTTCAGGAGTCATCAAGGCGGATGCCGGAGACATTTTGCTTCAGGAGAAAAAGCTTCTTTCCTATCCACGCAAAGAGCTTGCCAAAATACTGGCTGTTTTGGAGCAAGAGGGTCTGCCGCCAGTCGGCTTTCGTGTCCGAGAGGTGTTGGAGATGGGACGCTTTCCTTACCAAAATTGGCTGGGCGAAGAAAAGCAGGATGTCGCATCGCTCATTGATGAAATCGTCCAGATGCTCGGTCTTGAACATTTGGAAGAGCGCACACTGGATCAGTTGAGCGGTGGGGAAAAGCAGCGCGTGGCTTTGGGGAAGGCATTGATCCAGCGACCACAGGTGCTATTGCTGGATGAACCCACGACTTACCTCGATATCGGGTATCAGATTCAACTGATGGACATTGTGCGAAAATGGCAAAAGACGACGCGGGTGACGGTCATTGCTGTGCTGCACGATTTGAATCTGGCCTCCTTATACTGCGATCGTATCCTAATGCTGCATAAAGGAAAGCAGATAAGCGTTGGCACACCAAAAGACATCTTGCAAAGTGACAGAATAGAGGCTGTATACGGAACCAGACCGATTGTCATGGAGCATCCTGTTCATCATTTGCCGCAAATTATTTTGCAATCGCAAGTGTAAGGAGACAGAAGCATGATTGTACTGATTACAGGTGGAGCACGCAGCGGAAAAAGCACGTTTGCCGAAAAATACGCAGCTCATTTGGGCTCCTCGGGTGTTTACATCGCGACTGCACAAATCACTGATGAGGAAATGGAAGAGCGGATCTTGTACCATCGCGACCGCCGTTTGCAATCCAACTTTCCTTGGCAAACGATTGAGGAGCCGTACGCATTGACAGAATGGCTTGCAAAGTTGGGAGCACAAAAGGACATACAAGAACAGCAGACGGTGATTTTGGTTGATTGCTTGATCCTTTGGCTGTCCAATTGGCTGTTGTATAAAGGAGAGGAACAGCCATTTGAGAAAGTGCTCCAGCAGGTTGATGTGCTGGTAAACCAGTTAAAAGACTACCCCGGTACCGTTTTGCTGGTGACAAATGAAGTAGGCGACGGGCTCGTCCCGCAACATCCGTTGGGCCGTATGTTTCGTGACTTGGCAGGGTTGATGAATCAACGTGTGGCAACTGTTGCCGATCAAGTTTTTCTTGTCACAGCAGGGATTCCGGTGGAACTAAAAGGACAAGCTTTCCAATTTTAGCTCGGTGAAAAGACGGTTTCGAGTCGTCTTTTCACCTTTTTTGTGATATAATACAAGAAAAGCCATGGAAGGGATCAGGATACCATGCGTCCCCATAGGACGATCTGGAAACGTTTTGACCTCTCCTACATCTAGCTTCGTAGTAGTCGCTCGTCACTGAAGACGACCAATCTACTACGAAAGCGGGGCCCTTTGTATGAGTAGCGACTTATACTTGCGATGTTCCTCGGTAGTCGGTTGGTCGTCTGTGCCTAAACCGACAAAAATGCGAGGAAACCATGATGAGGAGAGCGCTGCAGTTATCTAAGCGTTACAGTATGATTTTGTTTGGAGCTTGTTTACTTGCTTTTGCGTATTATCACATTAACTTTCAGAACCATTTGTCTGAAGGTGGGTTTGTTGGCTTGGGGTTACTGGCGAAATACGCCTTTGACTTGTCGCCAGCGATGGTGATGCTTTTACTGGATATTCCACTGTTTTTGGTTGCCTGGTTAGTTAGAGGCCGCCAGTTCATTTGGGACACCATTTTTGCATCACTTGCTTTTACCATGTTTTACGATTTGTTTGAACGATTTTCACCGATTGTCATGGATATGAGCAGAATGATGCCGCTGGCGTCTGTCTTGTCCGGTGTATTGACCGGGCTGGGTACCGGATTGGTTCTGCGCTATGGAGCTGCGACAGGTGGAGACGATATTTTCTCCCTGTTGATCAGTAAGTACACGGGATTGTCCATTGGTACGGTCTTTCTTTTACTGGACGTTATTGTGCTTTGCATGTCGTTCTGGTTCGTACCGATGAAAGAGATGATGTATACCATTTTGGCCGTTGTCATTTCCAGCCAAGTCATCACCTGGACCGTCAATCATGGTGCAGGAATGGAGGTCATGGAAGAGGAGCACGGGCATGGAAGCGTCTCGATGACCCACCGGTAATGAGTAGATATTCAGTTGAAAAACATGCCTATACAAAAGCAAGCAAAAGGCCAAGTCGGTTTTCATGTCGACTTGGCCTTTTGAACGTTAATGACCGTTTTTGTACATAATATCCTGCTTTCCTAGTGGATACTAACCAACACAGATACTCTCGAAGGAAAGGACCTGCCATGAGCGATCCGTTTTTTAGCAACTACAAAGCATTCGTCGTCATACCAGCGGATGAGAAGCAAATGGGACCGGAGCCTTTTAACCCGAAGGATTACGCCAGCCATTTCATCCTGACCTTTTCATTGTACGATGCGGTTATTTCCTCTTGGAGGGAAGCGACAAAGTATAAAGTGCAAGCAAAAAAGGGTCTGTTAAATGTGATCGATGGTTTCAATGCCAAACGCCGTGGTACAGCCCGTCTGCATTTGCTGGAAATGGAAGAAGACCAGGCGTATTTCGTCCTGGCCTTGTCGTTGAAAATTCAAAAAGACAATGAGAAAGCGGTCATGGAGACGATCACCAATCTGCTGGACAAGGATTTTGCAACCGACTTGTTGATCGGAGAGACCTGGTATCAGATCATTGGCCCCAAAGGGAAATTCGAGCGGAAGCTGTTCTCCTACAGCGTCCAGCCTTACGATTATCGACCGAAGTAATCCGCTAGAGCTTCCGTAATCGCCTGCGCAGCTTTGTCTTGATAGGACGACGTACGGACGATTCCTTCATCCTTTGGATTCGATAAGAACCCAAGCTCAATTAAGACGGATGGATCATCGTTTTCGCGCAGAACGTGATAGTTGCCGAATGAAATGCCATTGCTTCTTAAACCGATGCCACCTGCCAAGCGAGACTCAATCGCTCGAGCTAATGGCTCATCTTTGCCTTGCGAATAATAAAACGTGAGGGTACCGCTATTTGGCTTCACAGAAGAGTTGTAGTGAATGCTAATGAAGGCATCCGCTCCCTTTGATTCACTAAAAGCGACACGCTGCGCTAGCGAAGGCTTTTCTGTGTCACTTGTCCTCGTCATGAAGACTTGCGCTCCCCGTTGTCGCAGTTTACTGGCGAGCAGCATGGACGTTTTGTAATTCAACGTTTTTTCCATGCTATTCCACTTCGTTCCCTGTGTCCCGACATCGGAACCACCATGTCCCGGGTCGATGACGATGATTTTTCCTTTTAAGCCTGGCGATTTGGTGCTTTTGGACACCGGGGCGTTGGCTTTGGCATCGCCAATATATGTCGCAGACACCCAGCCTGTCTGTCCATTGGAAGTTCTCGCCTGGATCCAGTCTCCTTGCTTTTTCAAAATATCTACACGGGTTCCTCTGGGCAACGAAAGGACAATCTCATGGCTCGTGCTTGGCCCTTTGCGCATTCGAAGCGAATCGGCCAAAACCGTGCCTTGCTGGCTTTTGGTAGTCGCCGTATTGGCTGGTGAAGAAGCTGACCTCGCACTCGTTACTGCTCCTTTTTGCAAGTAATACCCCGCTACCCAGCCTACCTTTTGATTATATTTAATTTTTGCCCAACCATATGCTTCATCCGTAATGGTCACGACGGCTCCTTGCGGCACGGTAGCGACAACGGAAGCATTGAGGGCTGGTTCACTGCGAACGTTCAGAGAGGTTGCGACCACCTTTGCCTGGATGACACTTGCTGCTTGCGCCGGCTCCGTAAGAAACGGCCACGACAGACTAAGCCATAGCCCACATATGAGAGACGCTTTTTTACATGTTGTTTTCATCATTTCTACCTCTGACTTGGATTAGCTACTATCTCACCTGAATTATCATAAGGGAAATGCAGGAAATCGAATAGGGTATGATTTCCTGATTTTTTGGGACAATCAATGTGGAGTTTCGGTATATCTTGCCAAGGCGTTCGTTGCCGACTCTGCCATTCGCTTTTTGAGTTGATTGTTTTCTACTACTTTTACACGCAGGCCGAGAAAACGAATGCGCGATAAAATAAACTCCTGCTCGTCAGATAGAAAGTGCAGGGTGATTGTATACACCTGTGATTCTGGGTCAAAAGCGACCGCTTTGTCAAAGCAGGAAAAGGCGTACAATATGCGCTGGAGCTCAGTGTTGTAACGAGGGATGATCACGATTTTTGCCATCTGCTTGCGCTGCTGGATCTGTTCCGAGATAGTCGGCAAAAAACTGTCATACCATCCATCTTCTATGTAAAGCTCATCGACGGAGCGAATGAGATGCAGCGGAGTCGTGATCAGTCGATTGGAAGACATGTTCAACCAGATCAGGTACCAGGCCTTCTTGGCAAGTGAATATTCCAGCTTGTAGGGAACCCCACGTTGATTGCGAAAAACCGGGCCTTTGTTCGTGGCTGCGGTTATTTTTATGTGATTCTTGCCGAGAATGATTCGCCGCAGGGTTCGCACGAGTGGGCTCCAGAGCTGCTTGGCCTGAGTTTGCGCTTTTTCCACGAACCGTTCTTGTTCGGTCCATTTATTATCAGGCAGATGTGTCAAACGGTGAAGCTTTTCGAGTGTAGCGGGCTCGAAAATTTCTGCCGCAGATGGATTCTCCAGCATCAGGGCGAGCCACGCTTTTTCGTGTGAGGTTATCGGATAAACACCCGCTTCATCCAGCCGTGTCACCAGTTGGTAATTATGTATCTTATCAAACAGATTCATAGTAGGCGAGCAGCTCCTCCCATTCTTTTTGGAATTGCATGCGAAGAAACAGCGGTTCAAGAACTTCGACGCTTGAACCGAAGCTGCGAATCCACGGTGTAATTTCCATCGTGCTGTTTACGTTTATCTCGTACACAAAGCTCTCCCGTGATTCTTCTGTCACAATCCCCCATTGCCCCTGTGCCTCCACTCGCTCTTGGATAAAGGAATGAGGCGTGTCGCGAGGCTGAAAAAAGCGCAGGCGTACGGTTACGAGTTTTCCTGTATCAATTAGCCAACTGTTGGCAATACGCTCATCCGCACTTGCTTGCAAGGAAGAGAAGATTTCCGGCGTAACCGATTTGCCTGTTACGAGCTTGGTCATACCTTCCACGCGGTATTTGCGCAGCGGACCATTGCCGCATCCTTGGGCCAGCAAGTACCATCTGCCGTATTGATGATCAAAAATAACCCGGAGTGGAATGACTTTTTGATGTCGCCCGGATGTGTCTCGTTGGAAAGCCGGATTCGTATTTTGGGAATCGTAAAACTTCCGGCGTTTGGGTGTGTAGTAGTGAAATTCAACGATTTTTCGCTGACGAATGGCTTCGGTGAGAAGCAAAGCTTGATATTCATCGAGAATGCGTGAGACGAAATGATATTTGTACAAAAACGTAGATGCATCGGTTAGCTTCAAGCGATGTTTGAGATAACGCTTCACTTTTTCTTGCAGAAGATAACCAGGGACGGCCGGAAGTTGTGTATTGGCCATGAAGTCGATGAAATCATACAGATCCAACAACTCGTCGTCCGTCAGCGAGTCCAGTAGCTCACCGTCGAATTGATAGATGTAGGGCCTGACCTCACTCACATTTTTTATCACGCCAATTTCTTCGAGGTATTTCATGTCCTGACGAATCGTTTTTTCATCGGGCTCTGTATCCACAAACGTATCCAGCAAATCTTTAATGGAAAGAGGCTGTTGCTTGAGCTTTTCCAAGATGTGCGACAGTCGTTCTACTTCCGAATCCTTCAATGATTTCGCATGGTACAAAAACATCAAGAAATTGTCCGTCACCTCAAAATAGTTGTAACGAAGCTGTGCATAATACTCTTTTTTCTCCTCATCCCCGACATGCTGATAAAAGGTCGATTGGATGTCCTTCAGCTTTTTTAGCGTTTTATCAAGCGTATGTACGGAAATCCCGAGCCGCTCGGCTAACTGTTGCCGATTGTAGGCACCAGCGGTCAAAAACAGGAGACGGAGCAATTGCAGCTCTTTGTCAAAGCTTTCGCGTGCCATTTTACATTCATCCTTATACATTCGTCATTTATTTCCAAATTAGTCCTCATATTACGAAGAGGCTGAAGAGAAGTCAATGAGAAAAAGAGATTCGTAATACTTTTACCATGTTCAAATCAGACGCGCGGATGGAAAATAAGGGTATGAAAAACAGCGCACGCTGTGAGAGACAGGAGAATTGGATAATGAAAACAATTTTGCATGGAAACAACCATCGTGAAGTGAAGCTGGAGCATGGAGATGTGCACGTTTTTGCGAATGACGAAGTCTTTTCGAGCTTCGGTGAACGCGTATATCAAATGGCAGACAATAATTTGCGGATTCCGCGAAATGTTTATTTTTCGTATACCCCCGATGCGCATGTAGGCGTTGGGACCTGCATTGGGACGACAGCCGTTTGGAATCTTGCCGATGGATTTGTCTCGCCTTCCATCGTCGGATCAGACATTGGATGTGGAATGCGTGTACATCTGACTCCGTTGCATCGAGATGACCTCAAAGACAAGAGCCTAAAACGTGCATTGATCGAAGCGATCGAAGCGTACGTCCCGACAAACGAGCGGGGTCATACGCATTTTACGGATATTCGCTTGGAGGAAGTGGTGAAGCATGGTTTAAAAGGGCTGCCGAGCAACTATATTCCGGATACAGAAGCAGCACCCGACACTTTAAGCCGTTCTTTCTCGCATGTGGAAAAGTACACATTTGAATTCGACCATTCCTTCCTGGAGCAAATACCGCAAAAATCTTGGAGTCGTGCGTGGGGCCAGTTGGGGACATTGGGGGGCGGTAACCACTTTATTGAAATCCAGCATATCGAGATCGCGGAGGAGAACAGGGAGATTGCCAAAGCGTGGGGACTGTTCGACGGCCAGGTCGTCATCATGATTCATTCCGGTTCGCGTGCGTGGGGGGCTATGCTCGGGCGGGATTATACCAAAAGCTTCAAGGAAGCCATGTACAAATGGGGGATTCATAATCCTGAGCCGAGCCTGGTATATGCTCCGATCCAAAGCGAGGAAGGGCAACAGTATTTGAATTTGATGTACTCCGCGCTGAACTTTGCAGTAACGAATCGGCATATGATCGGATTTTCAGTAGAGCAGGCGTTTCGGGATGTTTTTGGTAGTGAGATGCGTACACCTGTCCTGTATGATCTGATGCATAATTACGCCTTGAAAGAATTCCATCGCAACACACCGATGCTCGTCCACCGCAAAGGAGCGACGAAGGCGTTGCCAGCAGGCCATTTCCAAAATCCGAAGGCTTATCGCGAAACCGGACATCCAGCTTTGATCCCCGGTTCTATGGGAACATCGTCCTATATCATGGTTGGATCGGAGGCCGGTGCGAAAAACTTTTATTCGATCTGTCATGGTGCTGGGCGTGTTCGTTCCCGCAAAGCAACCAAGGAGCTCGTGACCATCGATCAATTTGAGCAGGCAATGCGCGTGGGACAGGAAGACGAGATCATGGTGAATCACCGTTCGCTTGCTTCCATCCTTGATGAATGCCCGCAAGCCTATAAAGATGTGGATCAAATCATCGATTCGGTTGTGGGAGCAAATCTTGCATCTGTCGTAGCAAAATGTAACCCTCTTATTGCCATAAAAGGAGTATAATGAAGAGTGGCTTCCTGAAAATTTTGAGGGAGCCACCTTTTGCAATTTAACTTACACTAAATTACAGAAGTTAAATTGTGAACAAATTGCTGAGAAGTTTCAAAAAATAGGTTCGAATGTAACATAAATTGCATCGCTTCCTCAACCGATACCAAAAGAGAGACAAAATAGGGGAGATAGGGGAACAGATATGCCTACATACTATTACTTCACCTGCCTAAAATGCCGAACCCGGGGGGGAGTTTTCGGCGAACAGGCCTGGGGCTGGGGAAACTTTGACATGATCGAGTCCTTCAAATACCTGGCTCACCACATCCGTACATGCGGAGAAGATTCGATTCGCGTGATTTCTGAGGATGTAGATGATTATGTAGATCAGCTACACGGAGAGTACAACACCTTTCTTGAGCAAACGAAGCATATATTTCCGCATTCCAAAGATTGGGAGTTCCTTGATCGATGGAAAACACTAAAGGTAGAAGAAATGAAGCTAAAATGGGTCGAGGAAAACCGGATCATGCATCCGGATGATCGGATGAAAATATGCGGAGTCCTTGATGCCGTGGATATCTTGAAAGAAGGGGCGGGAAGAGTCTCCTTCAGTGCCAGCGTGACGGATGAGGATGGGAAAGTGTGGAAAATTGTAGCTAACATGCACGAATTACCCATCTTAAAGCAAGCGTATATCATTATTGGCGTCATGCAAGAGCATTCTATATTAGGAGAAGTCATCGAGGTATACAAGATGATTCCACGATTCGCTGTTCAAGAGGAAAGGGGTAACGATCATGATTCTGGAGACAATCGGGCAATTACTAATTAAAGTGCGCGAGGAAAATCCACTCGTTCATAACATAACGAACGTAGTTGTCACGAACTTTACAGCGAACGGTTTGTTAGCTCTTGGTGCGTCACCTGTCATGGCGTACGCCAAACAAGAGGTGGCAGACATGGCAAGGATAGCCGGAGCTCTTGTATTGAATATAGGGACGTTGAATGAGCATGAGATCGAAGCGATGTTGATCGCAGGAAAATCCGCGAACCAGCATGGCGTGCCTGTTTTGTTTGATCCGGTGGGAGCGGGAGCAACATCGTATCGAACCGAGACAAGTCAACGTCTTGCGCAGGAACTCAACCTAGCCTTCATTAGAGGAAATGCTGCCGAGATTGCCAATGTCGTAGGTGAGCGCTGGGAGATTAAAGGTGTAGATGCGAAGGAAGCAGGCGGAGATGTCGAGAACCTAGCGAGAGCAGCAGCGAAAAAGCTAGGAACAATCGTAGCGATTACGGGCAAGGTCGACGTGATTTCGGACGGAGAAACGACTTATTCGATCCATAATGGTCATCCCATCTTAACGAAGGTGACCGGAACAGGCTGTTTGTTAACGTCTGTTATGGGAGCGTTTGCAGCCATTGCAAATGACAAGCTGATCGGAGGAGCTGCGGCATTGGTATGCTACGGTGTTGCTGCTCAGTTGGCAGCCGAGAAAGCAGCAGTAGTAGGGCCAGGAAGTTTCCAAATCGAATTTTTGAATGCCTTGTATAACTTGACCACAGACGATGTTCGCCGTTTTGGATATATCGAAAAAAGGGAATAAAAATTCCCCTTTAAAAAAGGGGAGGAAAATGACCGTAGAACGATTAAGCTAGATATGTTAGACAGTAGCTGTAATTTCGCAGTGAATAAGACAGCAGCTTCTTCTGGTGCTCTGAAAGTGCTAGGAATATAAATTCAACGTGATCATCATCGTATGGACGGACATAAAAACGGGAAATACCATGACAAATAATTTCTCTCTTTAACGTCAGCGCCACACTGGCGTCTGTTCGTATGTGCAATTCCACGCTGTGTACCCTCCTTGGACATTCAATAGAGTACCAAAAAAATACAAGGAAAAACAAGGGAATTATGTCTGATTCATGTCCAAGTTGTTACCGTTTTTTGGATGAAAACTGACAAGGAGAACGATTCAGAAAAAACTAGCGTGGATTGCTGGGAAAGCACCCTGTTCGAGAGAAAAAATTCGAGATGAGTCCGGCCATTCTCCCTTTTTCCGTTGAGGTATTTACTTTATTTCGAAGGCACCGTACGAGCTCCTGATCACAGTGACAAGAAAAATAGCCGTGCTTTTGATAGCAATAATCATGCCTCTTGCAGCATCTGTCGACATCATCAATCGGCGCAGCCGGCCCGGAGCATCCAGGCCCGCACCAGTTTCCGTACAAACAGGGGAAGCCTACTGAACGGCGCTTTCTTTTTGACAACTGACATCACTCCGTCTTGTAAAGGAATACTACTTGTATCATATTGAACCGGAAGTGAAGTTGCTTTAGGCAATCTCCCTTTTTTCGTAAACTTTCAAAATATCACTTGAAATCATGTTGTGAATATGATAGATTAATTCTTGCCGAAGCGAACGCTTGCAGGCTCGATGGATGGATGTCCGAGCGGCCGAAGGAGCACGATTGGAAATCGTGTAGGCGGTGTCGAACCGTCTCGTGGGTTCAAATCCCACTCCATCCGCCATGATACTTGGCCCGTTGGTGAAGCGGTTTAACACAGCAGCCTTTCACGCTGTCATACAGGGGTTCGAATCCCCTACGGGTCACCTAGCAAAACGCCCCCAATGAAATAGCGGGGGATTGTGGAGGCTTAGCTCAGCTGGGAGAGCATCTGCCTTACAAGCAGAGGGTCGGCGGTTCGATCCCGTCAGCCTCCACCATTTTATATGCGGTCGTGGCGGAATTGGCAGACGCGCTAGATTCAGGTTCTAGTGGTGGCAACACCGTGGAGGTTCAAGTCCTCTCGACCGCACCAAGCAAACCCTATATATGGCGGTCGTGGCGAAGGGGTTAACGCACCGGATTGTGGCTCCGGCACTCGTGGGTTCAAGTCCCATCGATCGCCCCATCTATTTATGTTCAAAATGTAAAATGAAATAGCCCAGCGGTGGCTCCTGTAAAGGAACTGTCGCTGGGCTTTCTTTGTATTTGTTTACGAGTGATCGACAGGCTGATAAAAGTGAAGGCGATTGCCAAAAGGATCGGTCACGCTCACTTCACGCGTTTCCCACGGCGTCTCCTCTAAATCAGGACAAGCGTACTTGTATCCTTGACGCAACAGGGACTGATGGAAAAGCTCAATGTTTTCCACCTGTACGCGAATCGCTGAGCCAGGACAAGCATCTCCGTGATGCTCGGATAGATGAATCGTGCACGATGGAGAGGAAATTTGCATGTATAAAGGAAAATGATCCTCGTAACGATGCTCCCAATCAATCTGAAATCCTAGAAAATCCACATAAAACTCTCTTGCCTTCTCAACGTCAAACATGCGAAAAATTGGCGTTATAGTCTGAGTCATTTGCCTAGAAACCTCCGGATTGTATTGAGGGAGGCGAGGTGCATCCCTTCGTGAAAAATCGTTCGTACTAGCACTTGCGCAATCGTATGCATGCCGGATTCTGTTGCGGGAAACTCTTCGTCTAATCGATCCTTGTAAGCAGCCTGTATCTTCTGAGGTTGTTCTTGTAATAAGGAAACGAGCGTTTCGAGATTCGGCGGCGGTGTTTTCCAGTCAGCAGGCTTGGTCCCGAAGTTAAACCATTCCTTGAAGCCAGGGGGGAGCGGGATCGTTTCTTTTGTAAGGTGCGCGATCCATAAATACTGATCGAGATAAATGTGCCCCAGATTCCACAAGATATTGTTGGAGAAACCATCAGGAATGATGTTCGCATCTTCATTTGTCAAACCATCGATTGCTTTTAACGTCTCCTGTCGATAATCCTCTAGTTGCTGGAATAACACCGAATGCCGCTTTTCCATACCTTTCCCCCTTTGAGTGGCAGTCTTCGCAAATAAATTCGAGGCAGAGAATCTACCTTCCTTCTATATGAAGGGGGTGTACCAAAAAAAGCGTGCAGAACAGCTCGTCTGCACGCTTTTTGTATGCGGTTTATAGAAAACGGCGCTACATTCTTTCCTGCTCGAGGGTGTGAGAAGGGGAGAATAGTTTCCGCCACTTTACTTGCGGTACACAAATGGCAGCCAGGATCATGAATACGCCACCCCATTGAGGGAGAGAGACAGTCTCTTGAAGCACGAAGCTCGACAAGAGCACGACTGTGGGCAGCTCGACTGCACTTAAAATGGTAGCCAGTCCATTGCCGATCCGCGGCACACCGACAGCCAAACAGAAGATCGGGATGACCGAACCGAAGATCGCAACCAAAAGACCGAGCGGCAGTAAACCTTGCAGAAGCTGACCATTTACCAAGAAAGTCGGCGGATAAACGATCGAGAGCATCAGGGCTGCCATACTAATCGAAATCGCGCTTCGCAAGTATGGATCCATTCCAGGGAGAATTCGCCCGCTGAAGAAAATAACCAGGGCAAAGGTCGCGCCAGACATCAGACCGAAGATCAAACCAACCATGTCTACGCTCTGAATACCGCTTTCGCCTAGTCCGCTTGCAAGAACAGTCCCTGCTCCAAGCATAACCAGAGACACCCATTTTTCAGCGGTCGGCCATTTTCGATCTACAATCGCCTCTAGCAAGACACCGATCCAGGTAAACTGAAAGAGGAGAACAATTGCGAGTGAAGCAGAAACCCGGCTAACAGCCTGATGGTAAAAAAGACTGGTTGAGGCCATCATCAGGCTGGCTGGTGCCAAAAGCAACAAATACGTAAACGAAAAGCGCTGCTTCGAGAAAAGGATGGCCATGACCGTCATAATCAAGCCGCCAAAAATCAATTGACTCCCACTCATTTCAAATGGCGTAAAGCCGAGGTGAAAGGCATGCTTCATGAAGATCGAGAGGACACCGTAGCTGCACGCACCGAGTAAAACTAAAAAGATAGATCGCCAGTATGTCATAAGTAAAAGTTCCTTTCGTATGACTAAACTCGGAAGAATAATGACTATTGTACTACAGGTATAAAAGTGGTACAATAAAATTTTTGTGCATGCTTTACTATGCTACTGAGGTAACTAGCTAGCTACGTGCATTGGTAATATGGTAACGGATGAAAGTGTAAAGAACGCGCTATTCTACGTGAGAATACATAGCTGTTTTTTCGTATTTCCGTTACACTATTTCATAGATAATAAGTTCAAAAGTTGTCTATAGAGAAAGAGAAGGCGAAACACATGGAGGAGCTAGGATGAGACAGGGGATTATTTATGCAATTGTGGCGTATTTGGCTTGGGGTTTACTCCCGCTCTATTGGAAGCTGTTTCAGGCAATGGGGGCATGGGAGATACTCGCTCATCGAATCGTCTGGTCGATTATTTTTGTTGCAATCATTATCCAGGTAACGAAACGCTGGCGCAGTATGTGGAGAGCGGTTACTGGTTTTAAAATGCTCGGAGCATTAGCGATATGTTCACTGTTAATCAGCGCAAACTGGCTCATTTTTATCTGGGCAGTGAATAACGATCAAGTCATGCAAACGAGTCTTGGTTACTACATGAATCCTCTCATCACCGTACTGCTTGGAGTCCTTTTCTTAAAAGAAAAAATGCATGCTGGGCAATGGCTCGCGCTTATACTCGCGGCTTTCGGAGTCATGTTCATCACCTTCGAGTACGGTGAGATTCCATGGGTCTCTCTATCACTTGCTTTGACCTTTGCTTTTTACAGCTTGGCGAAGAAGCTCGTCCGAATGGAGGCGATGATCGGACTGGCGTGGGAGACGTTGTTTGTGGCCCCTATTGCTTTCGGTTATCTGTTGATGCTACAGGTCAATGGGACGGAGACGATGACATCCTTAGCGTGGTGGCAACTTTTATTGCTGACGCTTGCGGGGGTAGCTACTGCCATGCCGCTCTACTGGTTCGCCCAAGCAACGACTAGACTCCCGCTTTCCGTTGTGGGCTTCATTCAATACTTGGCACCTACGATATCGCTCTTATCAGCTGTATTCTTATTCGGTGAGCCTTTCACCCAAACACATCTCATTAGCTTTGGACTCATCTGGTCTGCGCTTATTGTATTTACGGTGTCTTCCGTACGCATGAAACGAAAAGCTGCCCCAATCAATCCCGAGGTCGCTATCAAAAAACAAGCGTAATCATAAGAAAACTCCTGACCCGCCGAGAAAGACTCGGATTTGGTCAGGAGTTTTTGTTTACCAAGACGTAATTAGCAAATCGCTTCGCCGTGCTTTTTCATGCGGTACGCACCGTGATTAGTAGGTCCCACATATTTATTGAGCGCAAACGAGTGGCGAATCGCTTCGGTAATAAATTCTTTGGCAACAGCTACTGCGTTGTGTACAGAGCTTCCTTTTGCCAATTCCGCACAGATTGCAGCGGAGAACGTGCAGCCGGCACCATGAGTAAAGCTCGTATCAAAGCGCTCTGATTCCATTACCTCAATCGTTTTCCCGTCATAGAAAACATCTACGGCATTCCCGCTTTGAAGCTTGCTGCCACCTTTTACAACGACATAAGAGGTGCCGAAGTCGTGGATGCGCTTCGCCGCTTCCTTCATGTCATCGACACTTTTCAATGCGCCCATTTGGCTGAGAATACCTGCTTCGAACAGGTTAGGAGTAGCAACTGTCGCGTGCGGGAGCAAGACTTCACGCAGGCTGACTGCAATTTCTGGATGGAGTGCTTCATCTGCACCCTTACAGATCATCACAGGGTCCACGACAACATTTTTCAAATCGTATTCTTTTATTTTACGGGTAGCGAGGTCAACCAGTTCAGTGGTTCCGAGCATCCCTGTTTTTACAGCATCTACGCCAATTCCTGCGAGTACGGTTTCGATTTGTTTTTCCAGAATCGCAACATCGATCGGAAACACTTCGTGGAACCATTCGTTATGTGGATCTTGGGCTACGATAACGGTGAGGGCGGTCATCCCGAAAACACCAAGCTCCTGAAACGTTTTGAGGTCTGCTTGCTGACCAGCTCCGCCGCTGGTGTCGGAACCTGCAATGGTGAGTGCTTTCTTCATGGTCATTTGTGATTATCTCCCTTTGTATACCGCTGCACAATCGAAGCGGATCTGTACTGTCATGCACTGTAATGCCTCTCTCTCTATTAAAGAGGAAGAAATCGGTGCTGTCAATAATATCCCCAAAATATAAAAACCGCCTCCCGTAGCGGGCAAGCGGTTTATGTATGTGTGCATTTATGCTTGAGAAGCAGCGTGGTGAAAAGAGAAGCTGATGGTAGTGGACATGGACTTGGAACGCTTGGTTGCAAGCTGTTTGGCTTGCTTTGCTGCCTCAAACATACTGGGTGCCTTGATGATTTCAACCCATCTGCGTGTTGCTGTTTCAAATAAAAAGCGATAGATAGTCATCTTCTTCGACCCTCCATGGTTTGTTGACATCTACATTGTAATACTAATACGTAGCCGGCTGCAAAAGGTTACATAGCTGTTACATATTTTTGAAGAAAGTATGGTTGTTTACGTAAATCGTAAAATGTTTCCGAAAGAAGCGTTACGTTTTGCGAAATGTTACGTCTTTAGTATGTGATGTTTACGAAAGTTTCCATTTTGAAAGAACGAATGAGGTGCGACAAACGATGGTCAATTCAACAGGAGAGCTGACGGTGACAGGGGTCAATCACAGCTACGGAACGGGAAAAATCAAAGTGCCCGTGCTGTATGATATCAACCTTCATATCAACAAGGGAGAATTCGTGGCCCTGTGTGGCTCATCGGGTTCTGGCAAATCTACGCTCTTGAATTTGCTTGCAGGTTTGACCAAGCCGGAGGAAGGGAGTGTCATGGTTAGCGGAGCAGAGATTTCCAGCTACAGCGAAAACGAACTATGCCTGTTTCGCCGTAAAAATATGGGTTTTATCTTTCAGTCATACAATCTGCTTCCGAATCTGACAGCGTTGGAAAACGTAGAGCTTCCACTGATTTTTGCAGGCGAAAGCAAGAAGAAACGTCGGGAGAAAGCAACAGAAATCCTACACCGCGTGGGGCTGGAAGGTCGTATCGACCACAGACCCAATGAGCTTAGTGGTGGACAGCAGCAGCGTGTCAGTATTGCCAGAGCACTCGTCAATCAGCCTGGCATTATCTTGGCGGATGAGCCGACGGGGAACCTGGATTCGAAGACAGAACAAGAGATTCTCCTATTAATGAGAGAAATGAACAAGGAAAATGGGACTACGTTCATCATCGTTACCCATGAGCAGGAAGTAGCGGAACAGTCCGACCGCGTCATTTATCTCCAGGACGGACGGGTTGTACAAAAAAGGACAAGACCAGCGTAGGCGAGGGTATGAGGTGAACAAACAGTGAAGGTAATGGATTCTTTTCGCATTGTCTGGAGGAATCTGTGGCGAATGAAGCTGCGGACAGCCCTCACATCGGTTGGTGTCATGATCGGGACGGCTGCAATCGTCGCAATGATGGCGCTTAGTTTAGGGCTTAAGGAAAGTGCGGTAAAAAGCTTGGAGAACTTCGGGAACTTGACAGAGATGGACGTCGAGCCATTGCGTTGGTACGAGGAAAATGGTGAATGGATCGATGTTCCAGAGGATAAGGTCAAGAAGCTGAATATGCAAGCGGTGCAGGAATTAAAAAAGATTCCTGGCATTCAGGCGGTTATGCCGATAAAAGAATTACGAGAGCAAGCGAAGCTTAAGGTAGGTAGACGAGAAGGCTACGTCCAGCTTATTGGGGTGGATGTGAATGAGTCGGCTGCCTATCGCAAAAATGACATTGAAAAAGGAACCTATCTGACAGGGGCGCCCCAAGAGATAGTGGTTGCTTTCGATGTATCCAGAGAATTGCGCGACGTAGAAAAGGAAAAGCGCGAGGAACGGCGAAGAAAGGCCGGAGCTGGACGGCATGAAATGTCTCAGATGCCACCTCCTGATATAGGGGGCGGAGAAGCACTGACCTTCAATCTCGTAGACAGAGCAGGGACTCTCATCTTGTCGCGCGAATATCGCATCGACGATGAACCAAAATACGAGAAAAAAGAATTGCGTGTAAAGGTTGTCGGTCAATTAAAGAAATCGGAAGAACGTAACTCGTCAGCCGCGGTTTATGTACCGATTAATGTTGTGAAAGAGCTAAATGAGTGGGTCACGCGCAGTCGAGGTGACGAAGTCGAAGAGGGAGCATCTCGCCGTTCACGCGATAAAGCCAAAAAGGAAACCTTTGAATTTGACAGAATTACTGTCAAGGTAGAATCTCGTGAAAAGGTCGAGGGTGTAGTCAAAGCGTTGAAGGAAAAGGGCTTTGAAGTATGGTCGCCTGCACGTGAGCTGGAAACCATCAATAACTTCTTCTTCGTGATTCAGATGGTCCTCGGAGGAATTGCTGCAATCTCCTTGCTCGTCGCAACCATTGGAATCGTCAATACGATGATCATGTCGATTTTAGAGCGAACCAAAGAGATTGGTATCATGAAAGTAATCGGGGCCACTGTGTTGAATATTCGTTGGCTGTTCTTAATGGAGTCAGGCTTTATTGGCTTAATTGGTGGACTGGCTGGTCTCGGAATGGCGTGGGGAGCGGTTGAGCTCGTGAATTACTTTGGAGCGTCTGGCGGTCTCTTGGATAGTCTCAACATGGGCTACGGCGGCGGTGGTGATCCAGAGGCTGAGCCAACAAAATTGGCAGTGATTCCGGGTTGGCTGGCACTCTTTGCGATTGGCTTCTCCTTTATTATTGGGGTGTTGGCGGGAATCTTCCCGGCGATCCGCGCGTCTCGTTTAAGTGCGCTGCAAGCGATTCGATCTGAATAAGTGATGAAATGTGAGGAACGTAAGATGAACAAGAAAAAATGGATCATTATCGCCACGGTCGTGGCCGTTCTTGGAGGAGGCAGCTATTACGGCTACTCATACTTCAAGGGCGAAGAGGTTACAGAAGAAAAGCCGGAAGAAAAACCGAACTTCCCGACAGCGGTCGTGGAACGAGGTGACGTCAAGAAGACAATCAACTCAGCAGGTACAGTGGAAGCGAAGGCCCGTGAGGAAGTCAAGCCAGAGCTCAGCGGCAAGGTGCAACGTGTGCTAGTGAAAGAAGGGCAGTCCGTAAAAAAAGGCGATGTTTTGTTCACGATAGACAGCTCGGATGCACAACTGGAAATTCAAAAGCTGGAGCTGGACATTTTAAAGGCGAAAAAAGAGCTAAATGAAATTAAGCAAAAGAAAGACAAGATCACGGCTACAAAAGAAGGAAAAGTGGTTGAGGTCCTTGTAGAAGAAGGACAAGATGTAAGACCGGAACAGGTGGTAGTCAAGCTGGCTAATACCGACTATTTGAAAATTATTGGGCAATTTACCTCCTATGAGTCTGAACGATTCAGTGTAGGACAAAAAGTGAAGGTATTCATTCCGACTTCCATGTATTTTGTGGATGGTGTTGTCACAGAAGTGGATAGAATAGGTGAAAAAGTAGAAGGTGCTGGCGGAATTCACAATGTCGAGGTATTGGTCAAGAAGCCTGGGGCCATTTACGTCGGAGACAAGGGTGAGGTACAGTACACGGATGATAAGGGCCTCTTATACGTAAGCCGAAATCAGAAAGAATTCCAGCTGCCGGATGAAATAGAAATCTTGGCTGGTACGTACGGGAAAATCGGCAAGATCGACGTCAAAAAGGACGATGTAGTCAAAGTAGGGCAACAACTGTTCAAGATGGATATGGAAGCGTCCGGTATGGAGCTGATGGAAAAAGAACTGGCGCTAAAAAGTTCCTTATTGAACATGGAGCAGAAAAAGCGTGAAATTGCGAAGAACCAAGTAACGGCGCCAATTAGCGGTGTAATCACCAAGCTGGGCGTAAAAGAAGGCGAAGCGCCAGGATCAGAGCCTGCAGCCATTATTATGGACACGTCTTCTGTTTACTTTATGGCAGCCGTTGGAGAGCTTGATATCCCCGCGATTAAAATCGGACAAAATGTCGATGTTTATGTGTATGCATTCGGTACCGAGCCGTTTAAAGGCAAAGTCGTAGAGCTCCCGAAAGAAGGGAAAAAAGAAGACAAGGAAGTTCGTTTCGCGGTAAAAGTGGAATTGCTAGACAAGGCTGATTTTAAGCATGGAATGACGGGAGACAACGATATTATCGTCGCCCAAGCACAGAATGTCCTGCGCTTGCCAAGCAATGCAGTTGAAATTCTGGGACCAGGTCAGGGAACGGTAATGGTGAAAGATCCGAGCACCGGAGATCCAATGCCGAAAGACGTAGAAATCGGGATTGAAGGATATGATTTTATTGAAATCAAAGGCGGCTTGAATGAGGGAGAAGAGGTTCTGGTGACCAACTCCGAAGGCATGTAAAAGCCAATTGAATTCGTGTTTATGCGACAGCCCCGTTGCCACTGGCCATTAGACCTAAGCAAACGGGGCTGTTTTTTACACGCATTCCCTTTTCAACGGCTTGAACGCAATTGTAACGCTACGGACATTAGCGACGTCAAACTATGTAAAGGATGGGAAATTGTACAGTCATTTTCCTTTGCAAATTGATCAGCAACAGGGGCCATGGAGAGCTGTGCCACTGCAATAGGTTGGTCTGGAAACGTTTGGCGGAGCTGATACAGGGCGTCTTTTATGGCTTCTCTGTAAGCTTCTTGCTTGTTTTCCATGAGCAGGGCAAAAGCATTTTCGACGAGAGACACTTGTATCTCTGGATGAAGGTTCTGAGAATGGGCGTGTTTCACGAGACGCTCCATCGTAGGTTGAACAGTAGCGGGATTGGAGAACAGCAGAACTTGTAGCTCAGTATGCCGTGCAAGCTCATGAAAAAAAGGTCCATCGATTGTGAAGAGTGGAACAGTGGCAGTTGCTTCATCTTCTGGTGTTACCAGTGCGGCATACTGCGTGCATGTGATCACGATTGCATCGACCCCGCAGTTTCGCATCCAGTTTAGTTGCTCACGTAATTTGGCATGCGATTGTTCCTTGGTATGGACAGAGGTTCCTTCATTCTGCAGGAGTAAACCTGGATCAACAAAATGAATGAGCTCTACGTCAAAGGCTGCGAACGCATCTGATAAGAGGGAAATATTCGAATAATGTCCATGGAGACAGCCAATACGGGTCATTGTGCAGTTCCCCCATGTAGAGTATCCTTCTCTGATTTCTTATGGGCAATGAGGCGAATACGCTTGTAATCGAGCACCCAGTGTCCCTCTTGAAACAGAGCAGGACGCAGTAAGTCAGTGACTTCGCTACATACTTGCTGAATTTCATTTGAGGACAGTCCCGCGAAAAAAGGACTGCAAAAAGAATTCAGCCAATGTGACAGCCCCAGGTCTCCATCAGCCATGACTGTCGGGCGATCAAAATGGGAGGCAAGTACGACGTGGAATCCTTGCTTTTCCAAAAGTGTCGTGTACTCTCCTATGCTGGGAAAATACCAAGGCGAGCGCTCGTCGGCAGATATTCCTCTTCGTGCTAAAACAGTCCGTAATGCCTTGGTGATTTGTCCGCAATTTCCCTGCCCTCCAAATTCAGCGACAAAGCGTCCACCGGGAGCTAGAGCCAACCAAATGGTTTCAATGACTTCGGCAGGACGTTTCATCCAGTGGAGTGCGGCATTAGAAAAGACAGCGTCGTAGCTGACATCTGTACGATACGTATGTGCATCGGCTACTTCAAAGGCAAACTGCGGATATTTTTGACGAGCAGCCTCAATCATGGCGGCAGAAAAGTCGATTCCTGTCACATTAACTCCTGCAAGCGATAGTTGAGCACATAGGTCCCCTGTTCCACAGCCTAAGTCAAGAATGTTTTCTCCAGAAGCCGGCTGTAGCCAGTCCACTAAACCTTTGCCGTATTCAGAAACGAAATTCATTTTGGCGTCGTATAGCCCGGCATTCCATTGATTGGTTTGAACCATCCGAATCCCTCCCTTTCATCCATTTTTACCAACTGGGGGGATATAAGTCAAATCTATATAAATTATAAACTGAATAGTTTTTAACTATACCGATGGCGCAAAAAGCTCTGTGATTGTAAAGGATATTTCGCTGTTTTTGTCGAATGATCACAGTTGAAAAATTGAAAGGAAGAAATAGGAGGACAATTCGTGAAAAAATGGGTTGTAAAAGCACTTCTAGTGTGTTTGGCAACGGGCACCTTTTTGTCAGGTGTGTCAGTACTGCCAGCCATGGGGGCCGGGGCAACAGCATCCATGAAAAAAAACAGCCAAGTATCTAAGCCACTCCGGCAGCAGCCTGTTCACGATATGGTTATCTTTAACGATTATCAGGTTGCAGGATTGGATTCAAATGGTTGGAACTGGGTGAAGAATGATGAGTTTATTCTTCCTCCCGAGACACCACTTGATATTGACGTGATACAGACCACTTATGGAACTGGCACTAACCTCAATCGGAAGCAAGTTTTATTGGATGGCGTAGAGTTATCGGAGTATCAAGCCGAAACTACCTCCCCACAGACCTCTTTCAAATGGCAAGTGCCTCGGTTTACCATTCCAGCACAAAAGCTATCTGCCGGCTCGCATACCTTGACCTTTATTGTGACGGATGCCAAAGGGAAGAGCAGCACGTTGCATGTGCGATTTCTGGTAGAGGCCCAAAATTACCCGAGCATATTTAATGGGGAAAAGGCTGAGGGAGAACCAGTACCAAGCGGCGGACAAACGGCGATTTTTGGAATGATGGGTTCACACGACTTTACTAGTTCTGTACCGGGCACTTGGAAATTAACAAATAAGTCCACGAATACAGAAATGAGGTCTGTTCAAGAAACCATATTTTCGACGGGGACATTGTTGACGGGGCAGTACGAGCTCCTCTTTGTTCCTGATGATACTACCATGTCACCTTGGATGACGATGATTCAAGTAGGCGTTGCAGAGCTGTACATGGGGACAGATGCAAGTGGTCAAAAGCTCACGCAAGATCAGAAAATAACAGCTCCAGCAGCACCAGGGAAGGTTCCATTGTATTCGCCAATCCCAGGAAGATGGTCGGTGAACGGAACCGGACAAACCTTGACAGACGCGCAGCACTTTGAGGTGGACATTCCTGAGAGACTGGCCGGAATCACAATCGCTGTTACCTTTGAGCCTGTTTCGGGGCAAAAAGAGACATCGTCTATGTGGGGCGATACTTCGGCGACAACGGTTCAAATACAAATACCAGGTGCACCTAATGCCTGCGGCCCTGCTAATGGAAATGTCACGATGGATGTGTTGATGCAGCAGAACGAACAATCAACACCGACGGTAGAAAAGATGAACCTGTATTCCTCTGATAATACAATCAAGCTGTATCAGAATCCTGTTCATGTGATCTGGCTGGCAACTGCTGCCGAACACATCAAATATGGAAGTGAAGCGGATGATGATGAAGGGCCGGGTGTATGGGCGATCGATAATGTCATTGCCGACGAGAGCAAATTGAGCTGGGATCACACGGCATTGCTGTTGTCCGGTTACAAACCAGGTCGCTACAAAGTCAACTACTATAGCAAAAGAGACCCGTCGCAGGTATGGTGCGGCTACGTTCAAGTGATAGAAGATTCGCCTCCAATCAAGTCGTATCCGTCATGTGAGCCGGATGATACAGGTGTAACTCCGCCAAGTTCGCCACTTCTTCTTCGAAGCGAGAGCGGAAAGGAATACCGGGACGGACAAAAGATTACCGTGAATGCAGGCGATAATCTCGAAGAATGGGAAGACTTAAGACTGATCGCTACTCATGCTGAGCTTGTCGGATCCAAAAAGATCAGGGATAAGAGCGAAAAGAAGTCCTACTATATGCCGAAATTTGAATGGAAACATGGAGAAATTGGTATTGGTGCCAATCGGAAGCACAGTAACGGTACCATTTCCTCAGAAAATCGGATCGAGATCTTTTTCGGGGAAGAAGAAATCGCCAGCATCAAGCCAAGCAAAGGTGATGGCGACGATGGTGAGGGACTTGAATCACTGAATTTGAAAAGGTATATCGATACGGATAAGCCTGGGGAATACAAGATCAAGGTAACGAATACGCTCACCAATAAAACCTGCACAGTTATCAACTCCAAAAGAAAGCACACCAAGAAAACCGATGAAAATGAGCGTAATGAAACATTGACGATGACAATTGAAGTAAAGTAGGTAGGAAGACCCCCTTGCAATTTGGCATGGGGGTTTTCGACTACAAGGGGAGGAAGTCCTGTGACAAATGAGCAGAAGGCAATCCTAGAAAAGTTCGGCTTTCGGATCGAAGGAGAGCAAGTGAAACATTTGAAGCTGGGGATCGTAAGACATAAAAGAGAGTTCGTCTGTCACGCCACGTCAGAAGAGTTGCGGGACTATATCAAGTCCGTCTTGCGCAACCAATGTCAGTGGAAGCGAGGAGAATCTGAGTGAGCAGCCAGGGAGGTTATTGGTGTTGAAGGAGTCTAGGGAGACATTGGTTACGGCATTACACGAAGTGGAGGCTTGGGAGAAGGACCAGAACGACTTGTGGTTCTGGGAAAAGCTTGGCAGACTTCCTTTTGTTTTGTTGGATCGGATTACGCCTGCATTCGTTCAGGAGAAGCTGGGAAAAGCCGTAGATGAAATGGCAGCCTTTCTTGAAACAGGTGGAACTTATTTGGTGCAGGATGAACCGATATACAAGCGGTTTGGCAAACGATTAGAGGGACAGGGCACTTCTGTTATTGGCAAGGAGGAGATAGCCGCTGTTCCGCTTACGATCATGAATGAAGTCGCCATGGAGTTGAAGGATTCACGTGCGAATTTTGCCACGGTACAAGGTGCGACGACTGGCTTCGGGGGGATATTTACCCTTGCGATCGATATCCCGTTATTGATGGGGACATCCCTAAAAGTTTTACAAGAGATGGCGCTTGCCTATGGCTATCGACCGGAAGAGAAGAAGGAGCGGCTGTTTGTCGTCAAATGCCTGCAGTTTGCTTCATCGGACATCGTAGGGAAAAAAGCGATACTCGCTGAGCTCTCCCGCTTTGATGACCCAACTGCCCAGAGAGAGGTAATGGCGCAATTGCAGGGATGGCGTGAAGTCGTGGTAACGTACACAGAAAACTTTGGGTGGAAAAAGTTATTTCAAATGGTGCCCATTGCGGGTATTTTGTTCGGGGCGTATTTGAATCGCTCAACCGTACAGGATGTCGCCGAAGCGGGGATGATGCTGTACCGCAAACGGCGCATCCTGGAGCGGCTGCGCGATAGCGAAAAGAGTGGGGAGATTACAAAGACCACTCTTCAGCAGTAAGAGCGTAGATAAGATGGTCCTCCCATACGCCGTTAATTTGTAAATAGCGTAACGAAAGGCCTTCCTGGCGAAAACGGTTTTTTTCCAAGACACGAATGGAGGCTTGGTTGCGAGGCATTACAGCCGCTTGTACCCTGTGTAGCCCAGCATCCGTGAAAGCAAAGCGAAGGGCAAGATTTACGGCTAATGTCGTATAGCCTTTGCCATTGCACGCCTGATCCATGAAGTAACCAATCGTTGCATTTTGCCATGCGCCGCGTGCGACATTTGACAACGCAATACGTCCAATCATCTTTCCGGATTCCCGGGAGAATACGCCGAAAGCATAGGCCGTGCCACGTTCAAAATCATTCTGCGCTTGTGAAATCTGTTCTTGCTGTACTGGGAGGGTCAGAAATGAAGCGGGGCGGATCGGTTCAAATGGTTGGAGAAAGTCATGATTGCGCAGCCGAAGCTCTAGGAGCTCGGCTGCGTCTTGTTGGTGGAGAGGCCGTAAGAGAATCTCGTCCGTATGTAGTGTCATGAGATCAATCCTCCTGAAAAAGTTGGATTGATAGTATAGCATGTGCCAGACTATTTGGGAAACACCGATTATCCGAGCAATTCAGCAAACGATACCCCAAATGCTTTGCAAGTTTCCACTTCTTTTGCAGTAGGAGAAAGCTCGATTTTCAATCCTTCCATTGGTGTTTCTGCTCCCCGTTCGCTCGCCTTTTTCAGCAAAATATCAACTGCTGCACCGACATGCTCATAAGCGGAGTCGCAAGAGCCAAAAGCAACAACCTTTTTCCCGCTAAGGTCAATATCGTCCATTTCCTCATAAAAATCCATGCATTCATCTGGGAGTTCGCCGTCGCCCCATGTGTAGGCGCCAAGCAAGATTCCGTCGTAAGCCTCGAGTTCTTTTGCGTTTGCATCCATCACTTCTTTTATCTCCAGCTCAGCACCAGTGGAACGAATACCTTCTGCAATTGCTTCAGCAATTTCCTGTGTATTCCCTGTCATGCTCGCGTAAACCATCAAAATGCTCATAAAACGTAAACCCTCCAATTGGATAATGAGTATCATTCTCAATAAATAAAATAATGAAAATGAGAATCGTTGTCAATAATTTTTTTCTTATTGCCACGTTTCATTGATTTTGGTAGAGTTAAATAAAATTATAATAATGTACTCTAAATAGAGGTGCGCCGAAGAAGAGTAAGTCTTTTCGCAATCTGCCAGGGGGCAGGAGAAGGAAGAAAGGCTAAAGCGCCGAAGCTTATGCTATGCCCCTACGTAGCACAGGCTGGGGTGTCTCATGAAAAATGAACATCCTGTCACAAGGGACCTTACGTCTTTTTGTGGAGCGCTATTTATGATTTGCTTATGTAGCATCAAGAGCAATGAGATAGCGAATGCACTCATTGCTTTTTTTGATTTACCATGCTGTTATTTTGAGGAGGATGTAACAATGAATATGATGGATGCCAACGAAATTATCGCGTTTATCCAAAAAAGCGAAAAGAAAACACCCGTGAAAGTATATGTGAAAGGGAACCTGGAGGGAATCGACTTCGGTGCGAGCTCCAAAGCGTTCATTACTGGTCCTACTGGTGTTGTTTTTGGTGAGTGGAAAGAGATTGAGCCAGTGCTCGCTGCTAACGCAGACAAAATTGAAGATTATGTAGTAGAGAGTGACCGTCGCAACTCCGCCATTCCATTGCTGGATACAAAAGGGATTCAAGCGCGTATTGAGCCAGGCGCAATTATCCGTGACCAAGTGACAATTGGTAACAACGCGGTCATTATGATGGGTGCTTCCATTAACATCGGTGCAGTTATCGGTGAAGGTACAATGATCGACATGAATGTTGTAGTAGGTGGACGTGGAACTATCGGGAAAAACTGCCACATCGGTGCGGGATCGGTTATCGCGGGCGTTATCGAGCCGCCGTCTGCACAGCCAGTTGTTGTCGAAGATGATGTTGTCATCGGAGCAAATGCAGTCATTCTGGAAGGTGTACGCGTAGGAAAAGGTGCTGTCGTTGCAGCAGGTGCTGTCGTCATTGAAGATGTACCTCCATACGTAGTAGTTGCGGGAACGCCTGCACGTGTGATCAAGCAAATTGATGAAAAAACTCGTTCCAAGACAGAGATCAAGCAGGAGCTACGTCAGCTGTAAGGGAGAGAGTGCACATGGACTGGCGTTCGCTCGATGAACAATATATCGTCTCCTCTTACAAAAGACTTCCGATTGCCATAGACAAAGGCGAAGGAAATTACTTGTACGATACGAACGGGAAGAGTTATCTCGACTTGTTTACCGGACTCGCGGTAAACGTTTTGGGGCATTCTCATCCGCGCATTGTACAGGCTCTGCGTGAGCAGGGAGAGCGCTTCTTGCATATTTCCAATGTATTTTTAAACAAGCCGGCTATTCGTTTAGCCGAGCGTTTGGTTGCGAACAGCATCAGCGGTAAGGTGTTTTTCACCAACTCTGGTGCAGAGGCCACAGAGTCTGCCATCAAGCTGATTCACAAATGGACAAAAAACGAGGGAGCTGGTCGTGAAGGCATCGTTGTCTTGCGCAACAGCTTTCATGGGCGAACACTCGGAGCAGTGCGTCTGACGAGGCAGGCTCACGTCTATCAAGACTTTCCTCAGCCAGCTTTTCCTGTTTATGAATTGGATGTGGAGGACACGGCAGGATTGCGAGCGATTTGCCAGGAAGCAAGACCCGCTGCGGTCCTCATGGAGCCAGTATTGGGTTCTGGCGGTGTCGTACCGTTATCCGAAGCGTTCTTGCGAGAGGTAGCTGCGATCTGTGAGCAAGAAGGTATGCTCTTTGTCATGGACGAGATCCAGACAGGAATGGGCAGAACAGGAAAGCTCTTTGCTTATGAGCATGCAGGCGTAACGCCAGACCTTATCCTTTTTGCCAAAGGTATAGGGGGAGGGCTTCCCCTCGGCGGTGTCATCGCTGGTCCAAAGCTGATGAATCAGTTCAAACCAGGGGATCACGGAACGACATTCGCACCATCGCCACTGTCTGCTGCCCTGGGGAATGTCGTGTTGGACGAATTGCTTGATCCAGCCTTCATCGCTCACGTAGAAGAAGTGATTGCGTACCTGTGGTCGGGTTTGGAAGCGTTGCGAACGCGCCTTCCGGATCAGCTGCAATCCCTGCGCGGAAAAGGCTTGATGGTTGGAATTCCGCTCTCTTCCACCCCGGAAGAGGTAAGCCACTTGCAGCAAGCATTGCTTGACGAAGGAATTCTCGTTGACGTGACGCAGAAAACGATTGTTCGTCTGCTTCCGCCATTGACGTTGACCAAAGCCGATGTGGACCGTTTCCTTGCCGTGTTTGAGGAGCAATTAACAGCAAGAACAAGTACGAAAAAGGAGGCGTAGACCATGACGACTTCCTTGTTTACACAAATTCGCCGAGACCTGCACCAAATACCGGAGCCAGGCTTCGCTGAAGTGAAGACGCAACAATACTTGCTTGATTATTTGAAAAAGCTGCCTCAGGAGCGAATCGAGATCAAAACGTGGCGGACAGGCATTTTGGTCAAGCTGGCAGGAACAGAGCCAAAACGATTAATTGCCTGGCGGACGGATATGGATGGCCTGCCGATCGTAGAGGAAACGTCCTATCCGTTTCGATCGCTTCATGAAGGATACATGCATGCTTGCGGGCATGACATGCATATGGCAATTGCTCTTGGCCTCCTGACGCATTTTACCGAGCATCCGATCGCAGATGATTTGTTGTTTCTCTTTCAGCCGGCAGAAGAAGGCCCTGGCGGTGCTGAACCGATGATGGAAAGTGAAGAGTTTGCAGACTGGCGACCGGACTGCATTTTTGCCCTGCATATCGCGCCGGAATATCCAGTTGGTCATATTGCGACGAAGCCAGGAATTTTGTTTGCCAATACTTCTGAGTTGTACATTGATTTGGTTGGCAAAGGGGGGCATGCAGCCTTCCCCCACAAGGCGAATGACATGGTGGTTGCAGGAAGCCATCTTGTGACTCAGCTTCAATCGATTATTTCGCGCAATATCGATCCATTGGATTCGGCCGTCATAACGATTGGCAAGCTGGAGAGCGGGACGAAGCAGAACATCATCGCGGAGAAGTCCAGGCTAGAAGGGACCATCCGAACCTTTTCGATGGAATCGATGGCACTCGTCAAAAGCCGCATTGAATCTCTCGTAAAGGGAGTGGAAATAGGCTTTGATTGCCAGGCAACGATTGATTACGGTGTTGGCTACTGCCAGGTTTACAACGAGGAGCAGCTAACGACAGACTTCATGCAATGGGTACAGGACCAATGTGAAGAGGTAACTCTCATTACCTGCAAGGAAGCCATGACCGGAGAAGACTTCGGTTACTTTTTGAAAGAAATCCCCGGCTTTTTGTTCTGGCTGGGTGTGCAAACGCCGTACGGCTTGCACCATTCCAAAATTGAGCCGAACGAAGACGCGATCGAGGTTGCCGTTCGACTGGTCTCCCGGTATTTTACATGGCTTTCGCAACAGGAGTAGCAGGTGTCAGGAACAAAAAAAGAGTGGCTGGATAGCCGCTCTTTTTTCTGTGTCCTTCCCGCCCGTATTCTGGTCAAGGGTAAGAAGTAGTTACTAACATCTCTGTGTATAAGTCTTTCTTCCTAAGGTTTTTGTGCTTGTGGATAATGTGGATATTGTTGAAAAAACTTATCAGGGCAGCACAACTATTTCCTTTTCCAAACGTATAAACTAGGGAGAAGAAATTCCGGAAAAACAAGCGCTGCCGCGCACACATACAGGAGGATTATTGACATGAAAAAAGCATGGTTGTCGGCTTTGTTGGCGTTGACTGTAGCAGCAGGGGTGGGGAGCACTACTGCGCTTGGAGAGGGTGCGATGCGCGTATTCTTCGGCGCAGAAACCGTTGCGAGTGAAATGCCAGCATCCAAGGCCGAATCGGTTGAATCAATAGTGAACAAGCTCGGTGGTTTCGCCGATTACGATCAGCAATCTGGCAAATTGCAAGTGATTAAGCCAAACGTAAATATTATTGTGGTCGAAGGGATTCAGCAGACCCGCAATAAAAATGTTGTTTTCAGCAACCCTGTCAAAGGATACAGCGACAAAAATGTGCCTCGTACGTTTAACGTATTCGTAGAGGTTGATGACGCGCCTGTAGCCAAAGACCTGCGCATGCAACTTGTGTTGGTCGGACCGGACGGCAAAGAAGTGTCCAAAGGGAAAGAATGGAAATACTCCACGCAAAATGCAAACAGCTTCTATTTTTCAGAGCCTTTTGTATCTACGAAACTCGAAGCATACGGCACTTATAAAGTACAAGTTCAAATGAAATCCGAGAAATTCACTTCTTATGTAACCGTCGGAGAAAATACATTTACAGTTGGCCGCTAAAAATTATGGCTTGGATGCGTTTCCACTTTGCATGTCCCCGTGCTATAATATACGGAAAAGCCAATATACTTGGTGATAGCAAGTACATGAAAGAAAGGAACGATGGGAGCGAATGGAGACAAATCCCCCGCGATCGTCCACAGATGTAGAAGGCCCGAGTATACGCATTGCCTGGAAAGATGAGCAATCCATTCAGGCAGAGTGGAGCATGACGAAGGAGTTTGAGCAAGAAATAGAGCGAAAGTTTGCTATTCCGTTTGCTGAACTGCCTTTTGTCCTACGCCTTTTTGATGTGACGTACCGCAAAGAGATCCGAAATGATGGCACTGACCTTTACACTGATTTTGATATCAACCACCGTTCTTCCGAATGGATTTTGTACGGAGTGACGCAAGGATTGGAATATTGCGTCGATCTGGGAATTCGGATGGTGGACGGAAGGTTTTATTCGCTGTCCAGGTCTCAAATGATTTGATCAACGTGCTCGAGCAACGTTACGACTGCGGCAATGCATTTTTATACGGAACAGCCCCATTACCCACGATATTTGCTAGTGGAAATGGGGCTTTTGATTGTTTTATGGACTCACGGCTTCTCTCGCTGTTTGTCCAGCAGTCGCAGGGCAACCGCTAAAACAGCCCATACTGGCATTGGTTCATCTAACTTATCTAGCCATTCATGGGATGTCAGCAAGCCCTCCTGTAGCGCACGATTGCCCAGATCCAGTTTCCAGGGAGGTAACGATTGTGGATCTTCTGGAACGAATTGATCGTACTGGGTCAAGTTGTACGTCTGAATGAGGCGCGTCAGTTTTTCAGCATACGCAGGATCAGTAGCGTAGCCGGCTTCTTCTAAGGCTTGCGCGGCTTGTGCGGGAGTTGTGGCTGCCAGCACGTTTTTATAAGCGGGCTTACGTAAAAATTGGGCATGGTCTTCCATGGATTGCTGGTAATTTTCATAAGCGCGGAACTGGGAAGTACGTATAACGGTCTTTCCGTTTTCCACCTCTTTGCTTTCGATGGTGACAGAGCCTGCAGGTCCCACTCCCTTTATTCCAAAGAGGTTGTACGAGGATGTTCCAGTGGCAGGGTCAACAGGTACTTTTTCACCCCAACCAGATTCGAGTATGGCTTGCGCTATGATAATGGAGGGGAAGAGACGATCGTTCAAATAAGTCTTCCTGGCATGGTTAGCAACCAACTGAATAAAGGCTTGCGCATCCATAAGCTCACCTCTTTCCTCTCTTTGTTATTCGTATGAAAAAATAGGCCTGAACATGAAAAACAGTCGAAATTTCTCGACTGTTTTTCCATCTTTCTTTATGGTTTTCGAGGTTGGAAATATTGAATGCGCTTGTTGAAGAGGTGGAGCTCTGCTTTATAATCACGTGCCAAGAATCGACAGTACTCATTTGCCTTGTTTTTATCGCCATGCGTCGCAGATTCAGGGAGGGACACTTGTATGTAGTGCTTTTCGGAACCGTTTTCATTTTTGCTCCCGACTCCAACAACGATGGCTTTGTACATATTAGGGTCTTTTCCTTTGAGAAGGAACCATGATTCCTTTCCTTCCGGGCGTTCTTCTAGGGTGTAGGGGAAAGCGGCGTCAGCATAGGTCCAGCCCAACTGCTTTCCTGTTTTTGTTGTCATGTCAACGTATCGCGTAAACTTGGCTTTCACGTCGTCAATACTTGCAGATGCTGCGGTAGAACCATCAACGAAATAGATGTAGGCCGATTGAAGTTTCACGACTGCACTCACTCCTAGTACCGGTATTCTGTGCGTTTAGTGTAGCATTGTCTTCCACTCTTTGGCAATGAGGCAGTTGGCGACCAAAAACAATTGCGTGTTTTTTCTGAAAAGTGTAAAATATATATCATATTTATATGCCGTTAGATGAACGATAAAGGATCATGGAGGAATATACGCATGCAGGAGGCCTCAATTAGACATGTATTCGAAGCTTTAAACACCATGCGCGCCATCGATGTGGTGAACAAAGAAGACTGGGAGCGGGCAGCGAAGGAAGCCGAATTGGATTCTTCCGTACAGTTAAACATTCTCTGGATCATCTACTGTTATGAAGGTGTACGCGTCACACAAATTGCAGATTGGACCTTCTGGCATCCCTCTTCGATTGTCATTCATATCAAGAAATTAATGGAGAAAGGCATGGTGACCATCGAAAAGTCGGAGTTGGATGGGCGGGTGGTTCACGTATACCCGACTGAAAAAGGAAAAGAAGTATTGGAAGCCAGTCGAAGAAGTGTACCAGATATTTTTAGATTGACGTATGCATTGGAGAAAATGGAGGAACGATACAGTACAGCAGTAGTTGAACTGTTCTTTGAATGCCTTTCCTTTGTCGCGCAATCGTTGCATGGTGCCGAAAAAGTAAGATGGATTCAAGAAGGGGAAGACAGGGTCATTAACCCAACGCGTCTGGTAAATGATGCTGTTTGGGTGGCAAAAACGTGATTTTTCGCTTATACTAGTGAATAATCCGAATATTTCACGAAATTCGGAGGCCAAAATACTGTTGAGGAGGGATTGCTGATGGAGCACTACGACCACTTATACGACGTTTCGGAGAATGCTAATGTACGTTTTCTCGGTTTTATTTCAGAGGGAACACGATACGACTTTGGCATGGTATTTACACACAAGTTTTATGGGAAGCCGTTGGTGATCTGTATGCAGACAGGGCAATCGACTCTTCTCAGTTCTGAAGATGCGGTGAATCCAGGATACCTGCAAAAAATTTTCAGGCTGGATTCAGAGAACGAGGCCGTCGCGCTTGCTGAGTTTTTCCAGGAACATTTACCATCCATTCCATTTGAAGAAAATCAGTATTAGGTAACGAGCAGAAGTTTATCTTCTGCTCGTTTTAGTTTTTTTCGTAAAATACGGCCTTCCGTTTTTAGTATAATCGAAAGAAATCAAGCAGTAGGAGGAACAGGGAGAATGGGTGTACATAAATGGTCGGCCAAAGATTCTCAGGGAGCGATTGTTCTCGTCCATGGAACGGGAGAGCATCATGGGCGTTATGGGCATGTAGCGGCTTATTTTAATCAGGCAGGTTGGGATGTATATGCGGAAGATTTGCCGGGATGGGGGCGCTCTCCTGGGAGACGGGGGCATATTCAATCATTCGAAGACTATTTGTCCCGTGTACGTGAGTGGACGAGTACCGCTCTTGCCGATGCGTCAGGAGAGAAGCCTGTATGTTTAATGGGGCATAGTCTGGGTGGTCTCATTGCGACTCGCTTTATTCAGACGGATGAGCGGAGCAAAGAGTTGGCAGGGTTAATTCTCACCTCTCCATGCTTGAAGCTCAAACTGACTGTTCCGGCGTGGAAGGAGAAATTGGCGCAGTTTCTCGATCGGGTCTGGCCAACACTTGTCATGCCGAATGGAATCACTCCCGACATGGTATCCCGTGACGAAGCGGTTCAGGCTGCTTATCAGAACGATCCGCTCAATTATTCCAAGGTAAGTGTCAGATGGTTCACGGAATTGAATCGCTCTATGGAAAAGGCGTGGGCGGAAAGAAGTCAAATCAAGCATCCTGTCCTTGTTTTGCAAGCTGGTGCTGATTCATTGGTAGATGCGGATGCAGTGGAACAGTTTACAGCGGGTCTTTCAGACAGACAGACGTTTGAACGATTCGCGGGCTTGCGACACGAAATTTTGAATGAGCCTGAAAAGGAAGAAGTCTTGCAAAAAATCGTGAGCTGGTTGAATGACAATATATCGAATTAATGTGACATACTAATTATCAACAAATGCATCTTGACTCCTAATGACGTAGCATATTAAGATGAATGTAACATAACATTTGTGGAAATATGTGAATCAATTGAATGCGGAGGGGACATAGATGGGAACTATCGTATGTCAGACTTGCGGAACCATCATCGAGCATTTTGAATGTAATTCAGTAAAAACACTTTATGCGGTGTGCAACTGTGACTGCCGACCTGGGGAAAGACAGGAAAAAGAATAAAAAATAGTCAACGGGCCTATGTTGAGGCCTGTTTTTTTTGACAACCTTTTCCGTATGGAGGATAATGGAGAAGTGTGAAAATCGTTGTAAAAGGAGGAATTGTTTCATGAAGCGAAAACCGATGCAGGGAATGCTGGCCGCTGCACTTTTGGTCACATCTCTGTGGAGCGGGACACCGGCGCTTGCCTACAGTATTGGTGATGAAGAAAAAATCGACGCAAGCAAGCCTGAAATTTCCGGAGCCGGTTACGACATTTCCAAAAAATATGCCGTGTGGATGGTTGAAGGGGAAGAAACTGTAACCCTCTACAATCTCGATAAAGGTACGCAAACACAAATTGGCGACAAGGAATCTGAAAAGACGAATCCAAAAGTCGATGGTGATTATGTCGTGTGGATCGACTCCCGTGACGGAGGTTCTGAAGTCTACTTGTATGACATCGCGAAGGAAAAAGAAACCCGTTTGTCAGACGGGTCAGCATCTGTCGATGGTGTGGAGATCGGGGATAAAAACGTTGTCTGGACAGATAACGGGGATGTTTATCTGTACAAAATTTCTACAGGCGATACAGAGGTCGTATCTGCGAGTGGAAAAGCAAGCAACCCGGTTGTAAGCGACGCTTATGTCGCATGGGAAGATGAACGTGATGGCAACAGCGATATTTACTATTACGATATCAAAGCCAAAGAAGAAAAGGCGGCTGTCGTCCAAAAAGGCGATCAAGGGCGTCCTACTCTTTCCACGAATAAAATTTTGTATGAGAATCGCTCCTATAATCAAATTTACGTGCATACCATCAGCAATGGCAGAAACAAAGAATTGACGAACGGTTCGAACGACAAAGAATTTGTACATACGTACAAAGACGATTATGTGTATGCTGATGGTAATGATCTGATCTATCGTACCGTTGATAAATCGTCCAAAAAGAAGATTGACTCCAACCTTTATGGAAATGTAGGGCCGAGAATTTTTGGCGACTACGTTTTGTATGCGAAAAAGGACAGTAATAAAAAGCTCCAGCTTCACCTGTATGATCTGGACGAAAAAGAGCAAGTTCCGCTGGGTAATGTAGGTGGTGATCCTATTGATCCAGCTGGTCACGATCGTTATGTCGCATATGTATCAAAGTCTAAGAATAACAATGCTATCGTTCTTTACGATATGGTAAAAGGAACGAGCAAAGCCATCAGTAGTTCAGATCACGATGCAGCTCGTCCTGTCGTAAGTTCTCGTTATGTTGTTTGGTATGATCAGCGGGAAGACGCACTCTTCTCCTACGATATTCGTAAAGGCGTCCAAACCCAGATCACAAACGAAGATGATGACCAGAAGCCGAGTGAAAAGTTTTATGAAGTCGACGGAGAACATCTATTGTGGGTCAATGTCGATCGCAGAGCGGAAGTGATCATCACAAATCTGTCCACTGGAAAGCATACTGAGGTATCAAGGCTGAAAGATGAACCGTTAAGCGTTGATATTTATCAGGACTATGCAACCTGGGTAGTCCAAGAAGGCAAAAAGAATGCAACGATCGTTCTCTACGATATCGAGGGAGATAGAGAAAGAGAAATTCGTAAAAACGTAAAAGTGGAGAAAGCAGAGATTGGCGATGATTTCGTAGTTTGGAGCGAAGATACTGGCAATTCCAAAACAGGTTGGGATTTGTATTATTACAACATCGACCGCCAAAAAGTCAATCCGCTGCTACGTTATACGGAAGGTGACCAAAAAAATCCACAGGCTTCACGAAATATGATTTTATTCGAAGACAATCGTCTGTCCGGAAAAGGCAAGCAGTTCTACTTTGAGCTGTATGATTTCGAAGAGGGGGCATTTAGCGATATCGAGTGGGATGATGATGCGGAAATGGAAAGCCCGCGCATGGGTGGAAATCGCATTGTCTGGATAGATGATCGCGACAAAGCTCCTTACGTCTACACATTGGCGTTCGCTCCGGGTGACGATGATGACGACGAAGATGATGAGGAAGACGAGGACTGATTCTGAATAAATCGAGTCAGGTTCCATGAGAGAAAAACAGACGAAAGAATTTCTTTCGTCTGTTTTTATTTATGTCCGGCATAAATACGGCTTCAAAAGTACGAGTGCTACGAGAAACAAAATGACGGCAACATAAGCGGGCAGAAGATGAATAAAATCAACATAGCCAACAGTAAAATGTATGCCAATGCCAGAAACGAAGCCCGGAATGCCTGCTAAAAACAATGTCCACCAAATCCACGCTTCTCCTCGCCTGATACCCCAAAGGCTAATCAGCAAGACAGCCAAGCCATTCGAAACTAATGCCCCGCCAAAGCCAGCACGGTCATGAGCGATAACCGGAATTAATCGCTCATTGTAAGACTGCAAGGTATCGGCAGACACGCAGAGAAAGACGAGGTCGGAAGGAACGAAGACACCCGTGACGCCGATGATCGAAATGATGATACCAGCCCCTGTCAAACCAAATCCGATGATGACAAACAGCAATTGTCCCCATAGAGCCATTCGCCAATCCTGATCGTTGTGAAGCTGTGGCGGTAGGCGCGTCAAATGAACGGTTGCTGGAGTTCGTAATGCGAGCAAAAACAAGGGAAACAACATGAGCGCTAAAATCGCGTGCACGTAATCAAAGTACCCGTATCCAATAAATAAAAAGAAGCTGGAAAACCCAACGGAGCCGGAGACGAGCAAGATGGTCCGCGTCCAGTGAATATCTTTGCGCAGGCCATGGTAAGCTAGTTGGCTATACAAAATTCCTATGGATATCATCGTTCCTGCCAGACTAATCCGATCATGGGACATGAAAGAGAGAATTTGCGGATTTAAGAGCGTGAGCTGGTCGGCTGACATCCCGAGAAAGCGTACGTCGTAGGGGAGAACGACAGTTGTTGCGGCGACCAGCCAAGCAAGTGCCCCACCGATCATCATGCCCACGCCCAACAAGATCCCCCATACCCATGAAGGAAATAAAAAAGCAGGTCGCTTTTCTTGAGGAGGATCAGCTTCTGGTTGTGTTTGCAAGATGGCTTCGTTAATTCGTTTTGGCAAGCCGGGTCCAGAATAGACCAAGCCGCTATGCAACTGCACAAAATCGGCACCCGCTGCAAGAAAGGTCAGAGCATCTTGTGGTTCCAGAATCCCGCCTGATCCAATGATAAGGGCATCTGACCACTGTTCCCGTGCCCAGGAGACAAATTTGACGGCTTGCTCGTGTGAACTCCTCCCCGTGGTATAAACAGTGTTGTTCGCACATGGTGAATCTTCCTGAATAATGCCTCCAGCGACAACTAGACCGTTGAGTCCTGCTTCTTTTGCCGAGGTAAGAATCGGGAGCGCTTCCCGTTCAGCAAGGCTCGGAGGGATCGCTAGCAAGAGGGGGAGATCCGTTTGGTTACGCAAACAGGAAAAATGCTCCTTCCACGCTGTGTGGCTCCATTCTGGCTGTCCTATATTCGCCCGCGTGTCAATCGTGAAAAACGAGCAAAAACGCTCCAATTTGTCGATCAGCTCCTGAAGCTCTTCCGTGGCTTCTCTCAGGCCGACTTTTGGTTGGCAGGCCAATCTGACTCCGATCGGAATTTTAATGCCAGAAGCCCCCTCCAAGCGCCTCTGAAGGGTGTGTATCCCATTATTTACCAAAAGACAGGGGTAGTGGATATTCATTGCGGCAATGTCACGTTGAATGGTGCCGCGGGAATCAATCGGTTCTTTGGACACAGGTCCCAGCTCGAGAAATCCGAAACCGAATTTGGACAGCGCTTGAATGGCAATGCATTCCGGGTCCAACCCGGCACCCAACCCGACTGGAGTAGGGAACGTGACTGGGCCAATTGTTCTGGAGAGATGTGAGGGAGGCTCCATATGTCCCATCCATTCAATGATGAACGGACCACCCGGAATTTTGGCCAATGTACCAATTGACTGCAAGGTAATCGACCGGGCTCGTTCGGGTGGCATGAGAAAGAGAAGTGGCCGAAACAACGTTTGATACGACCAGTCTGGCATGGCACGATCGCCTACTTTCCTGATTTTTCCCATTTCCATCTTATCTCAAAATGTTTGCATAAAAAATAAAAAAGCTGCTCTCTCGAGAAAGAGGGCAGCTATGTTTCGTTTCGGATCGCTTAGCCAGAAATGGCGGTTTGTCTTTTTACGACTTTGATCGTTTTCAGTGTCTCATCTTCAGGACCTTGTACGGGTAATCCGACCCGAATGTTTTCCTGAATGTACGCGATATTTTCCTCGGTGATTACTTCCCCGGGAAGGAAGATCGGGATGCCTGGAGGATACACCATGATAAACTCGGTGATGACTCGACCTGCTGCTTCCGCCAACGGAATTGTCTCTGTTTCTGCATAGAAAGCTTCGCGTGGGGTGGTGGACAGCATAGGGATATTCGGCAGTGAGATCGTCGGCTTGTCTTCTGCTTGTACGTGCGAAAATTCAACGGACAAATCACGCAAGCCATTTACCAGCGCACGGATGGATTCTTCCGTATCTCCGGCAGTAACGAAGCAGAGGATGTTGTACAGATCGCTCATCTCTACCTCAATGTTGTACTTGTCACGCAGCCAGTTCTCGACTTCCCATCCAGTGATTCCGAGATCGCGTACGTGGATGAGGAGCTTGGTTGGGTCCATTGCAAAAGTCGCAGGCTTTCCAAGAATCTCCTTGCCAACGCAGTAGATGCGCGGGATTTCGTTAATCATATCCCGGGCTTTTGCTGCCAGTTCCATCGCTTGATCAGCGAGCATTTTTCCATTGAGGGCCAAATGCTGACGGGCCATATCCAACGACGCGAGGAAGATGTAAGAAGTCGAGGTCGTCGTGAGCATACTCATGACTGTTTTCACCCGATCGACATCGACGAGCCCTTCCCGTACATTCAAGATCGACGTTTGAGTCAAAGAGCCACCCAGCTTGTGTACGCTGGTCGCTGCCATGTCGGCACCAGCTTGCATGGCCGAAATTGGCAGTTCCTCGTGGAAATGAATATGCACACCATGAGCTTCGTCGACCAATACAGGAATTTCATAGTTATGGGCAGCCCGCACGATTTCACGCAGGTCACCTGCAATACCGAAGTACGTCGGGTTAATCACCAACAAGGCAGCAGCATCAGGATGGGCTTCCAGTGCTTTTTGCACGGCCTTCACTGTGATCCCGTGAGAAATACCCAGACGCTCGTCCATGGCAGGGTGAATAAAGATTGGGACTGCTCCTGCGAAAATAATCGCCGACATAATCGATTTGTGTACGTTACGCGGTACGATAATTTTGTCGCCAGGACTGCAGGTCGCCATAATCATCGCCATGATGGCACCGCTTGTACCTTGCACGGAAAAGAATGTATGGTCAGCGCCGAATGCCTCGGCTGCCAAATCTTGTGCTTCTTTAATCATTGCCTTCGGGTGATGCAAGTCATCCAATGGCGCAATGTTGATGAGGTCTATCGAAAGAGCGTTGTCCCCGATGAACTCGCGAAATGCCGGATGCATACCCATACCCTTCTTATGGCCCGGAATGTGAAATTGAATCGGGTTCCGGTTGGCGTGCTCCAACAACCCGCTGAACAAAGGAGTTTTCATTTGTCTCACTACGATCGCCTCACTTTACTAATCAAGAATAATAAGGGGAAAAACAAACAAATTGAGTATAGCAAAATAGGGGGGGAAAGCAAGCGAATTTTTATTCAGGTTTACGTGTGGCGGCAGGAGTTTGGCCTGTAAGCCGAGAAGGACATTTACACGGGGTGATAAAAGGATGAAAACGAGAGTAACGGAGCTACTTCAAATAACATATCCAGTAGTTCAAGGTGGCTTGGCATATTTGGCTTACGCAGACTTGGCTGCGGCTGTGTCAAATGCGGGGGGACTCGGTCAAATTACGGCTATGTCCTTGCCATCGGCGGGTGCACTGCGGGAGGAGATTCGCAAGGTTCGTACAATGACGGATAAACCATTTGGTGTGAATTATGCAATTGGTCAACACGGACGGCCGTATGAAGAAATGCTGGATGTGGCGATTGAAGAAGGAGTGGCGGCTGTTTCGGTGACAGGAGGCAATCCAGAGCCGCTGCTGCGAAGACTCGATGGTCATCCCATCAAAAAGCTCGTCTTGGTTGCGTCTGCCCGCCAAGCACAAAAAGCAGAATCGATTGGTGCGGATGCAGTGATGGCTGTTGGTCAAGAAGGTGGGGGGCACCTGGGACGAGATGATATCGGGACGTTTGTTTTGATTCCGCGTGTGGTGGATTCCGTGAAAATTCCGGTATTGGCTAGCGGTGGCATCGGTGATGGTCGGGGAATTTTGGCAGCGCTTGCACTCGGTGCAGAAGGTGTGGAGATGGGAACGCGATTTATTGCGACGCAAGAGTGTGTCCATGCCCATTCGGCCTATAAAGAGGCGTTGGTTGCTGGGACGGAGCACGATACCGCTGTTATCAAGCGCACATTGGGGGCACCTGCGAGGGTCGTTCGCACACCAGGCTCTGATCATATTCTACAAATGGAGAAAGAAGGGGCAGGCTACGAGCAGTTAAAGAGCTTCATCAGTGGAGAGAACAACTGCACCTTTATTTATGAGGGCGACAGCCAGCGCGGCTTTGGTTGGGCTGGTCAGGTTATCGGATTGATTGACGATGTACCAAGTGTCCAACAATTGTTTGACCGCATGTTTGGCGATGTGAGCAAGTCGTTGGATCGACTGCGGTCTTTTTCCTAAAACAAAAGAACAGGCCTGCGTTTTTCAAATGAAAGCGGACCTGTTCTTTTGCATATAACTTAAATAAAGAAAGCGGGAGGCGGTCTATCCACGAGAATTTCCTAATGTATAGAGCTTACTCAACACGCCAAATGTTTCTTCGAGACGACTCACCAATGCTTCTCCGTCTGCCAGAATTGGATCATGACGGTCAATGGTAATTCCGCAGAGCAACTCCGCTTTTTTTACCTGTGCAAGCCTGTCCACCAACTTTTTCACGCCAGCGGTGCCCAATTCTTTTTGAGACGTACTTGCTGGTTGCATATGATCTGGGGACCAGTGAAAGTGCTCCGGAACCATCGCAATGACCTCATCCAGATGCTTGTTAAACGCATGGCTGATGATCTCTTTGGAAGGAGACTCGTAAATTACCGCGTACCAAACGAACAAATGTGTTCCCCACAAGCCAATTTGAAAGTGCGGATGTTTTTTGTAACCGCGTTTATCATTAGCCCAGGCAACCCACGTATCAGCTGGTGGGTTCACCGTACGGCGTGCATGTTTTGCTATGTGCGTAAACATTTCATCCCCGGTTGCTACGGAGAGAAAGGGCGCAAAGTGTTGGCTGAGTACTTCGAATTTGGGACGGATATTGGTTTTGATTGCGTCCATTCGGGCATCCAGTCCATCGATGGCAAAAACATCAAAATCTTCTTGACGAAAACCTGGAAACGTTGGCATGTAACAAACACCTCTTTTAAGCATCATCGAACCCCACTGGAAAGAAAAGGGCGATCGTCCCCGTCAAGGGAGCTTGGAATCCTCCATATGATATCATACCATCCAGGAAAAAAATACATGCCGAGTTTATGAATAGCAAAACCAAAGTCTGAATAATATGATATACCACTCACTCCCTTACGGCAAAAACGATATCTGAGTATTCTGTCAACGGGAGGGGCCTGTAGAAGATGAATCTCGGCATGGAGTTGGAGTATTTTCATTTGGCAGTTTGGTTTGACCGCAAAACATTGCACGCGATGGTGCAGGCCCTGGTGGAAGCAGGGGTGAGCGTCACGTGGAAAGAATCTCCCGAGCAGTTTCACCTCCTCGTGAACACCACAGATGGCCGATCCGACTGGAAAATGCAGCGTTTAAACGGGTCCTATAAGCTGCACATTGCAGGCATTCCTGTCAATGATTCTCGGGTGGCACTGGTACTGTACCACTTCGTAGAGCGGGCGAAAGGGCATGCCATGATCAAGGTCACTTTTGAAGAGTGCGTCTTGCTGAAGCAAATCCAGTACGGAGAAGTTATCAGAATAGTGGAATTAAAAGGAGCTGAGAAAAAAGTGATCTATGAAAAATTTTGCAATGTAACGATGGATCAGGTAATTGCCGCGATGAAACGACGTGACTCGGAAGAACGCATCCCGGTGCTGCGTCTGGAGTTGGATTATGAACTGGCGACGTTGTATGACGCGATGCAAGCCAAAGACCAAAGTCAAATGAAGCAGTCCACGGAGCGATTAAAGCAGCTTCGTCGGGAAATGTTGCTTTTGGAAGCGTAGGCAGACTGGAGGATAGCCAAAGGACGATGAGTTTGACACAAACGAATACGGAATGAAAAAGCGACATCTCAAACAAATGAGGGTGTCGCTTTTTTTGATGGAAAAGTCGCTAATGTAGTAATTGTTGTTTTTATGAAAGACTTGTTTGAATGGGAGGCTCGACGGTTGTACAATAAAGAAGGTTTTTAACAGCATATTTACGAACGCGCCGGAAAGGAAGAAAAGTTTTGGAAGCATTCCTATCACAAATCCCCAATGTAGCGATCCTGCTTTTAGCCGTCATCGCATTGACACTGATCCTGTTATGGATCGTGATTATGCAGTCTGTCCGGATCAATCGATTGAGGAAATCGATCAACCGGATTATGACAGGGACGGGAGGAGCCAATCTCGAGGAAGGCTTGCACAGACTGCTGGATCAGGTAGAGGAAATGAGAAAGCAGCATAGCGATCAGCAATTTGCCATCAATCGTCTGTCACAACGAATGGCAGCGCAATGCGGCAAAGTAGCGATTATCCGCTACAATGCCTTCGGGGATGTCGGCAGTGATCTTAGCTTTTCGCTGGCGGTAACAGATGACGCTGGGAACGGCGTGGTGATCACCAGCATTTTTGGACGAGAAGAATCTCGCGTGTACGCCAAGCCGCTTGAGCAGGGAACATCGAGCTACCATTTGTCTGAAGAAGAACAGGCTGCGATCAAAAAAGCGATGACCTCAACCGCAGGGATATAAGTGGCTCTGAATTTCAATGAAACAGCAAGCATTTGAATGAATCAGGGAGTTCTTTTCATTTCCCTGCTTCTGATTGCGGATATTCCGGTTTTTTGCTAAAATTCATCGTCATTTTGCTCAAGACTTTTTAGGGCACCTGAGGTATAATAAAGATGTCAAAAATGGCTTTTTTGCGAAAAACAAAAAGTAGGTGATCCGCCTTCATTACCCAAATCGATTTTCGATGCGGAGGGCAAGGCCAGGTTCTACAGCGTTCTTTTGTTGATACTTAGCGTATCTCCTCTGTTTTGGATAACTGTTCGGTCATACTCGACCCATGCAAACCAAAAGAATTGAGGAGATATTTATGGCACAGCGTTTAGCAACTAATTACGCCAAGGCCTATTTCACGGTGAATGAAGAAGAGCTGAACCAGTTCGTTTCGCTTTTCACCAATGAACACATTTCAGTCCAAGTCAAAGTGTGTGACAATGGCGATCGTGACGTAATCTTGAATGACAAGACCGGAGAAATTCAATTGAATTTCTGTCGGGTTGGCAGCCGCTACTCATGCGACAGCTCGTATCTAATTCGAGATCGGCAGCTGGCAAATGCTATGAGAAAAGCAATGAAAGCGTTCCGAGGCTATGGAATTGTCCACCGGATTTATGACGGCTTCACAATGGTGTATCACTACGATCAAGGATCGGTTGTGAGCATTCAGGAGCTAACCGGAGACGAAGAAGTGTCCATCTTTGAAAATAACTCTCTGCACATGGCCAATGAGCTGGAGGCTTTGTTCCAGCAGGATGGCAGCGAGCAGGAGATTGAGTCCTTACGTCAAGAGACGGACCGATGGCTGGATTTGCGTAATTGGGCAAAGAGAACTGCCCCAGAAAAACTTCCAGCAATTGATGTTCGATTAGCAACGTTATCGCGACGTCTATTTGAATTAGAAGTTTAGTGAAAGAAGGGTGCCTGATGCGCCCTTTTTTATTGGATCACATAGCGAATAACAAAAAGCGGGTTTCCTCCTAACAAGAGGTCCCGCTTTTACTATTTGCCCTTCACTTAGCGCAATTGTAATGGCTTGCTCATATTGTACCAAATGGCTCCAGCATGGTCTGAGCTGGAAACACCGTTGTTGAGGTATCCATGACTTTCATAGTAGCCAATCAAATTTTCCTTACACGTAAGCGTGATTGTCTCACGATTGGACTCTCTTGCGGAGGCTTCCAGGTGTGCGAGGAGCATGGAGGCAATGCCGCGATTTTGGTAAGCGGGAGAAACCGCTAATCCTAAAATGGCTTGATGTCCGCCAGTTGCCGGATTTTCTTTAATCGTTTGAAACAGATCATCGGTAATGAAGGTGGATTCGATGACGGGTCCATTGACCAAACCCGCAATGATCCCATCCGCTTCCGCTACAAAAAAACTGTCAGGAATCAATCGAATACGCTTCTCAAATGCTTCCTGTGTTGCAGCCTCATCTGGTGAGAAGCAAAGGTGCTCGATGGCGATTAATGTTGGCAAATCTTCTGCTTTGGCATTACGGATAGTAATCATGTGTTGTGATCCTCTCCATTCTGGTTCATTTCTAAAAGTTTAGCATATTTCATAATAGGTGAGGGCCACTTGTAGCAGGCGTCGGCTCCCCATTCTGTCGAGACAGCCGTCAGCCTATTTGTATTGTTCTTATAGATTATTGAAAAAGGGTATTGTCAAACTAGGCCGATGCATGGTATTGTTGTTTTCGTTGGAAACAGGATTAGGAACCAGGATTCACTTTAAAGGGTGGATAACAACGGAAACCGCCCCCGTTAGTGAATGACGCAGGTCCTAGCGATGTTTAACATTACACTCGTTAGGAAGGGGGAACCGAAAGATGGAATATTCGACTTTCGGAAGACACGTTGCTGTTGACACATGGGGAGTTCAGTTTGATTTGTTGAACGACGCAGAATTTTTGAAAAAGGAAATGATTGAGGCTGCTGAGGCATGCGGTGCTACGGTACTGAGTGTGCAAGCGAAGCAGTTTTCTCCTCAGGGTGCTACCGTACTGGTTCTTCTCTCGGAAAGCCACCTGTCCATTCATACGTATCCTGAGCGCGGCTTTGCTGCCCTGGATTGCTACACGTGTGGGGAAACCGTTGATCCGCAAATCGCTATCGACTACTTGGTATCCGTGCTGAAGCCGGAAAAAACTTACGCGAAGAAATTAGTTCGTGGTTTGGGTGAACTGCAAGTTGTTGAGCCAGAAATGAAACTGGTTGAAGCGGCAAAGTAAGGAACAAATGGAAAAGTTTTCAAGAGGTGCGGGCTGATTCCGCACCTCTTTTATATGGAGCTTCGATTCCTATTTATCATCATGGAGTGACAGTAGGAATTCTGCCGCCAATATCATGGAGCAGAGAACGAAATTCCGTGGATGTATTGGTAATCTGACTATTCATGTTGGGTCTCACATCAACTTGATTGGTCCGATGCGTAGCTTCTTCATAAATATCTGCATGGATGGCACGAATCCGATCAAATGTGGCTGCGTCGGAGGCTACTTGGATCGAGAAGTTGGGAACACGTGAACGAACGGCTGAGTGGACTTGCTGTTCGATTATGCGCGTTTGCTCAGGGCCAAAGTTTTTCCGAACACGAATTCCGACGACTGCATCTGTGCCGCTTACGAGAACAGTAGCACGTTCCACACCAGGCACTTCATCTGCGACCAAGGTGAGCTGTTCAGCCAAATCCTGATTGAAACCATTGACCGTATAGCCTTTGTGATAATTGCGGGCATTGATTCCGCCAGTGTAGGCATGATAATCATGAGCGAGGCTAGTCCTGGCACCCGGGGCCTGCTGATTGGTGGTACTTTGTGTGTGCGCTTGATTTTTTGGATGGCTGTTCGAGCTTGCGCATCCGGTCATCATGGTTGCAATCAAAAGCAAGCCAACCAAACATTTCGGGCCACTCCGTTTCATACGTATGCCACCTCCATTTTCCTTAGTATGACGAAAACGAAGTCTCTTACTCTGGAAGTGGCTCCCGTAAAAAACTGCCCATTGTGCCGCGTTTCACTACCTGTTAATATGGAAGGTATGCATAATAGAGGAGGTTCACATGAAGCGTCTTGACATACGCAACATTGCAATTATTGCCCACGTTGACCACGGAAAAACCACACTGGTTGACAAACTTTTGATCCAATCGGGCACATTCCGCTCGAACCAACAGGTAGAAGAGAGAATGATGGACTCCAACGACCTGGAGCGCGAGCGTGGAATTACGATCCTGGCGAAAACCACTTCTGTCAAATACAAAGATTTCACGATTAACATCTTGGATACACCAGGCCATGCTGACTTCGGTGGCGAGGTTGAGCGTATCATGAGCATGGTGGATGGCGTTCTGTTGATCGTCGACGCCTTCGAAGGCTGTATGCCACAAACGCGCTTTGTATTGAAAAAAGCGCTGGAAGCAAAAGTTACCCCTATCGTTGTCGTGAACAAAGTAGACCGCGACAATGCACGTCCTCAAGAAGTTATCAACGAAGTGTACGACCTGTTCATTGATCTGGATGCGACGGAAGACCAACTGGAATTCCCGATCGTATATGCTTCTGGTCTGCAAGGGATTGCAGGACTTGAGCCAGATAAACTGGAAGGCGACCTTCGCCCACTGTTTGACACCATCGTAGAGCATATGCCTGCTCCTGACGCAGACGAATCTGCTCCGCTCCAAATGCAAGTAACCATGCTGGATTACAACGACTTTTTGGGTCGTATCGGGATTGGCCGCATCTATCGCGGAACCATGAACCTGAATGAAATGGTATCTGTCACTACACGCGAAGGCGAAGTGAAAAAGGCACGGATTCAAAAGCTGTTCGGATTCTCCGGTTTGCAGCGTGTTGAGCAAAAAACAGCAAGAGCAGGGGATATCGTAGCGATTTCTGGTATTGACGATATCAACGTTGGGGAAACCGTTTGCCACGTTGATCATCCAGAGGCATTGCCACTCCTGAAAATTGACGAGCCTACCCTGCAAATGACGTTCCTTGTGAATAACAGCCCGTTTGCTGGTCGCGAAGGTAAGCACGTGACTTCCCGCAAGTTGCGTGATCGTCTGATGGCCGAGCTGGAGACAGATGTATCTCTGCGTGTAGATGAAACAGATTCGCCAGATGCGTATGTGGTTTCCGGACGCGGTGAATTGCACTTGTCCATCTTGGTTGAGAACATGCGTCGTGAAGGCTTTGAGCTGGGCGTGTCCAAGCCTGAGGTTATCATTCGTATGATCGATGGCCAAAAAATGGAACCGGCTGAGCTGTTGATCATTGATGTGCCTGAAGAGTACACAGGGGCGGTTATGGAGACATTGGGTCAACGTAAAGCCGAGATGGTTAACATGATCAACAACGGCTTCGGACAAGTTCGCCTGGAATTCATTATTCCATCCCGCGGTTTGATCGGATATCGTACAGAGTTCTTGACGATTACACGCGGTTACGGTATTCTCAACCACTCCTTCGACAGCTATCGTCCACTTGTACCAGGAGCGGTAGGAGGACGTCACGCAGGGGTACTTATTTCCCATGAGACAGGAACAGCTACCACGTATGGCTTGATGTCCGTAGAAGATCGCGGAACCATGTTCATTCACCCAGGTACAGAAGTATACGAAGGCATGATCGTGGGCGAGCACAACCGTGACAACGATCTTGTTGTTAACGTATGTAAAGAAAAGCATGCGACCAACGTACGTTCTGCGACCAAGGATGAGACTGTCAAAATGAAGGCTCCTCGCATGTTGTCCTTGGAAGAGGCACTGGAATATCTGAACGACGATGAGCTGTGCGAAGTAACACCTCAATCCGTTCGTCTGCGCAAAAAATATCTGAACAAATCAGATCGTGAGCGCTATGAGAAGCAAAGACGCTATGAAGCACAACCGCAAGCATAAGATTGAAATGAAAAGAACGCCACTTGATCCTGTTTGGGGATGAAGTGGCGTTTTTATTTGGGCTTTTCCTTACAACAGACTCTCAATATCTGAGCTGAGTTCTTCGGGTTGAGTACGAGCACTGATGCGTTTCACGACACGACCGTCTTTATCCACGAGGAATTTGGCGAAGTTCCATTCGATATCTGGATTTTCTTCGCTAGGAGCATGTTCCTTTAAGTACTGATACAACGGGTGGGTACCAGGACCATTGACATCGATCTTCGCAAATAGCGGGAACGTCACGCCGTAATTGCGATCGCAGAACGTTGCGATTTCCTCTTCTGTTCCTGGCTCTTGCCCAGCGAATTGGTTGCAAGGGAAGCCAAGAACGACCAGCCCCTTATCTTGATAACGCTCATACAGCCCCTGTAGCCCTTTGTATTGAGGGGTAAGGCCGCATTGGCTGGCGACGTTCACGATTAGCAGGACATGGCCTTTGAAGGCGTCCAATGTCTGCTCTTCACCGGAAATCGTTTTGACGGCAATATCATACAAGCTCATCTTATTCCCACCTTTTTCTACTGACATACCCTCATCATAGCATGTACGGCGAAAATCTTGCCAGCCAAATGGAAGGGCCTACCGTTTTTTGACACAGAATGCACCACCTGATAAAGTAAGAAAGATAGCGTTTTCCTAAGAAAAAAGGAGTGACTATTCGTTTCATTCCGCCTATGAGGTGGCATGTGAAGCGGTAGGAGTTTCACCGCTTGAAGACAGGAGAGATAAGTGATGGACTGGATACAAATCGCATCAACCTATGTGCCAACGAATCCAGATCAGCTCACAGCATATGACAGCTTTCGCATATGGGCTGATAAATATCGGGCCTGGATTTTGTTTGTGGAATTAATTATTGTCTATTATCTTGGCTTTGCTACTCGTATCCGTATGCCTATTTTGAAAAACGTGCTCTTGTACATCCTTTTATTTGTTGGAGCACTCATTTTCGCTATTTTGGATGTGCAGCTTCCTGTGAAAAGTGCAATGCTGGTGGCGATCGCGATACTCGTGATTGTAAAGGTACGGATCAAACCGGAGCAAACTGGGCGAAAGTGAGGAGAACCACGTGAAGCGTGAAGATGCACTTTTTAATTGGCTCCAAATTCAAGTGGTTGCCGATGCGCGACCAGAAGACCGCTCTGCTTTGGATACCGCTGCTTTTTTCTTGCAATTGCTGAGAGAGGATCATCAAATGAGCGATATCGGTTATCGTCAGGAAGGTAGCTGGTACGTGCTATTTGGGAACGCTGATTCACAGTCTGTGGAAGTGCGATACCCTGCTGAATCAGTCGAAGCTTTATTGGTCGCGATTGAAAGCGAACCCAAGTACAACTGCAACTAACGGGACAAAGACTCCCCTCCACTTGCCGAAATGATTCGGAAGTTGGGTGGAGTTTTTTTGTATCATGCGCATTTCATAGGTAATAAGACGCGGTTTCTTGGATCATGCAACTTTTGAAAATGATTTCCCGTCAATATTCATGCCCCAAGCATACAGGGGGATTTTGACAGACGAGAAGGGGGAACTACCATTGAAAAAGTACATGACCAAGCCCGTATTAGCAGTGGTGACAGCGGCAGGTATTCTTGGCTGTTTGACGCCAATTTTTGCCAATGCAAGCTCGATTGCTAGTCCAAGTGCCACAAAGGTAGTCATGAATGACGAGGGGAAGCAAGTCACGCGCTACAATCTTAAGGAACTTGCCCAAAATGATCCAACGACACTGAACATGCTCTTGAAGAATCAGGCAGATCACTTGTACATTATTGTAGATGAGATTAACTTGAATACGAAGCTCCAAACGTATATGGAAGAAAACAAAGCAGAGTGGGAGCGTATCTACAACGAGTACTACAGCGATATCTGGTTGGAAGTGCGCCTGACAGAGAATGCTGAAGAAATCGTGAGCGTAAATGCCAAGACTGAAAATAACAAGGTGTACATAAAGGGGATTGTGACTTCGGATGTCACCAAGGTTGTTGTGAAAAAGCCGAATTCTGACATCATTGAAGTCGTTCCGACCAACGATCACTCTTTTACAGTCAGCTTTGAAGCTCCGGATGCATCGTATGAACCGTATGTAACCGTGAGTGCCTATGCAGGCAGCAAGCTGGTCGATAGCGAAGAGGTAAAAATCGTTCCAAAAGCAGAAGAAGATAAGGAAATGATCATCCATACCATGACTGTATTGGATGCGAAGAAAAAAGAACTAAAAGTAAAAGGAATTGTCAAGCAGGGGGCAGACAAAGTAACTGTCACCTATAATGGCGTGAAAAAAGACGCAAACGTGAAGAAGCTGTGGGATGGCGTAAGCAGCTTTACGGTTTCAGTAAAGGATGTACAAGCAGCAAAAGATCAAAAAGCCTTGATCGAGGTTTATGAGGATGGCAAGAAGGTTGATTCCGAATCCGTTCAGGTAGAAATTGTTAACGCCCCTGATAAGGATCAAGCGACCGAATATGCGATCAAGGCGACTGCTGTAAACAATCCTGCCGCCAAGTCCATTCAGGTGAAAGGGACAGTAAGCGGCTGGAACAAAAAGGACGATACTGAGCTGTTTGTGATCGCTCCAGACGGTCAGAAAAAAGAGATTGAACCGAATGACAAAGGTGAGTTTTCTTTGACCTTGTCTTACAAGAATCGTTCCTTTAGCGCCAAATCCATTCAATTCGCACTGTATGAAGACGATAAGCTGGTTAAGAAAGCTGACGTTGCATTAAGCACAAAAGTCATTGTCGAGCCTGTGAAGCCAACAGACGACGATGAAAACGATGATGATGACAAAAAGAAAAAAGAAAAAGGGAAGCAGAAAGATAAGCATCCCAACGGCAACGCGTATGGTTATTGGAAAAAGCACGGTAAGGAATGGAATGACGATCACGATGATGACGATCATGACGAGGACAGAGACTAGTCTCTATCATTAAGGCCGCTGCTTGTAAGTCTCGACGTACTCCACCAATTGTCTGATGTAATCACCCAGAATGGGGATCGAAAGAAATTGCGTCAAGAGGGAGCCGAGGAAAGCCAAAACGATAGCAGTACCAATCGTCAATCCCAGACCCCGGGCAAGACCTGCGAGGAAATTGATCCAGAGCAGCTTGCGCGGGGCTGTGTAATTTTGGATTACATCTGCTAGTCGGATATCTTCCAGGAACATCGCAATTTTGTGCATCCGCTCATTTACCTTCCGAACTTCCTGAAGCTCTTCAAGAACTTGATCAATTTGCTGCATGAGGCGGTCTGTAGGCGACAAGCTGTCCATCCCCTTTCACTATTCGGTATCGTTACCTACCAGTCTAGGGAAAAAGACAACCAGAATCAAGGTGGAGAGGAAACGTTTGCCTATCAGCTGTGCGAAGGGTAAAATGAACGTACAAAACGTTTGTTAGGAGGCTTTGAAATGGCTGAAACTGTTTCCCAATCTCTTTCCGAAGATTTATTCAAGCTCTTGCAAAAGGAGCGCTTTGTTACTTTGGGCACAGTAGACCATGAGTCAGGGGCACCATCGCTCAGCTCCTTGTCCTGGACGTATGCTGTCAGCGCCGATACGATTCGTTTTGCCGTGGATAATCGCTCCCGTATTTTGGCTAATATTGCGAAGGAACCGCAGGTTGTCCTGCATTTGATCGGTGCCGGCTCGTCTTTTGCCATTAATGGTCGTGCTGTCGTTAAAACAGACCGCTTGGAAGGAGTTCCGCTCAAGCTGGCCATGGCAGAGATCAAAATTGAGGCTGTTCGTGATATTATGTTTTACGGTTCCCGTATTTCCGTAGAACCACAATATGAAAAAACGTATGACAAAAACGCAGCAGCGAAGCTGGACAATCAAGTTATGACCGCCTTGAAAGATGCAAATTAACGGGTGGAAATAAATTGTTGACAAGAATCCTGCCGATCCTTTACTATTAGGGTCAATCGAATTGAATAGCAATCTTCTTATCCAGAGCGGCGGAGGGACTGGCCCGATGATGCCCGGCAACCAATCACCTGTATTTTAACAGGGAGATAATGGTGCTAATTCCTGCAGAGTTATCAAACTCTGAAAGATGAGAAGGATTTGCTTACGGTGACGTAAACAAAGCCTTCTTTCAGAGGAAAGGGGGCTTTTTTGATGCCCTCGTACACTATTGGAGGGAGAGAAACAGACATGAAATTGGAAACAAAGTTGATTCAGGCGGGAGTAGGCAGAGACGAAAAAACAGGGGCGGTGAGTTTTCCTGTTTACTATGCAACGGCTTATCGTCATCCTGCCTTGGGCCAGAGCACTGGATATGATTATACGCGCACAGCTAATCCTACTCGCACTATTTTGGAGGAAACCATCGCTGAAGCGGAATCAGGAGATGCAGGATTCGCTTGCGCCTCTGGTATGGCTGCTGTTCACACCGTCATGGGCTTGTTTTCCCAGGGGGATCATCTGATCGTTTCACTCGATCTTTACGGGGGAACCTATCGATTGTTCGAGCAAGTGCTCTCTCGTTACGGTCTGACATTTTCGTACGTGGATTTGCGTGACATTGATGCACTCAAAAATGCGATTCGCCCAGAGACAAAGGCCATCTTCGTCGAGACACCAACCAATCCGCTCATGCAGATTACCGACATTCGAGCAGTAACGCAATTGGCGAAACAGCACGGGCTCCTGACGATTGTAGACAACACATTTTTAACCCCCTATTGTCAACGCCCACTAGAGCTTGGTGCAGATATCGTTTTACATAGTGCAACCAAGTATTTGGCAGGACATAACGATGTACTGGCTGGACTCATCGTAACAAAAGGAGAAGAGTTGTCGGAAAAAATCCGGTTTTTGCACAATTCAATCGGTGCTGTACTTGGACCGCAGGATTGCTGGCTTCTCATTCGCGGGATGAAGACATTGGCATTGCGGATGGAGCGTCATCAATCCAACGCGTTGATTGTAGCGGAAAAACTGCGTGAGCATCCGGCAGTAGCGGAGGTATTTTATCCAGGTCTACCAGAGCATCCCGGGCATGAGATCCAGGTGAATCAAGCGACCGGGCATAGTGGGATGGTATCGTTCCGCGTACGCGATGCAGAGCAGGTGGGATTGTTCCTGCAAAATCTGCAAATCGTGTCCTTTGCCGAAAGCCTGGGTGGTGTCGAGTCATTGTGTACGTATCCGGCGACGCAGACTCACGCGGATATCCCGCAAGAAGTCAGAGAGCATGTCGGTGTTTGTGATCGATTATTGCGACTGTCGGTTGGCATCGAGCATCCAGATGATGTCATAGCCGATTTGTTTCAGGCCTTGAATGCTAGTTTGGTCGTAGGGGGGAGTGTACGATGAATTTTGCAACCAAGATCCTCCACGGTTCCACTTGCATTGACCCGTTCACAGGTGCGTCGTCGGTTCCGATTTATCAAGCTTCCACATTTCATCAGACTGATATCGATCAGCCAGGTACTTTTGATTACGCCAGATCTGGCAATCCGACCAGGCAGGCTTTGGAGGAAGCCATTGCGTCTCTGGAGGGAGGCGCACGAGGTTTCGCGTTCTCATCTGGCATGGCTGCCATTTCCAGCGTTTTCATGCTGTTTTCAGCAGGAGACCATGTTGTAGTGGCGGAGGATGTATACGGTGGCACGTTTCGGTTTTTGACCAAAGTTTTGTCGAGAATGGGCATCTCCGTTACATTCGTGGATGCAACAGATACTGAAGCCGTTCGCGCAGCCATTACACCGATAACAAAAGGGGTTTACCTGGAGACTCCTTCCAATCCTACCTTAAAGGTGACAGATATTGCAGCAGTTTCTCGAATCGCGAAGGAGCACGGCGTGCTCGTCATTGTCGATAATACGTTCCTTACCCCGTATTACCAGCGCCCATTAGAACTTGGCGCAGATGTGGTCATTCATAGTGCAACGAAGTTTATCGGTGGGCATAGCGATGTGGTGGCAGGTCTGGCCGTGACCAGAGACGCTTCGTTAGGGGAGCAGCTCTACTTTATCCAGAATGGCATGGGAGCGATTTTGGGTGTGCAGGACTGCTGGCTCGTGATGCGTGGGCTGAAAACATTGAAAGCCCGACTGGATGTGAGCGCGAAGACAGCCGCGAGCTTGGCTGACTGGTTGTCTACGCATCCACAAGTAAGCCGAGTCTACTATACGGGACTGACGGATCACCCCGGGCACCTGATTCAAACACAACAAGCGACTGGGCATGGGGCTGTTCTTTCCTTTGATGTAGGGAGCCGCGAGCGAGCAAAAGCGTTGTTTGATCGCGTAAAATTGCCGATTGTGGCTGTCAGTCTCGGGGCAGTGGAAACAATTCTTTCCTATCCAGCTACGATGTCACATGCAGCGATGCCTGCTGAAGAAAGAGCTGCAAGGGGAATCACAGATGGTTTGATCAGATTGTCAGCTGGTTTAGAGGATTTCAATGACTTGGTGGCAGATTTGAAGCAAGCACTGGATCATTTGCCGTCTGAAACACCAGTCCATAAAGAAAAAGAGGTATTCTCCCGGGCTTAAATCCGGGGATACCTCTTTTCTTTTATGGTGATCCTGTACGATTTGCGTTGATTTTGTTTTGTCCCTGCGGTTCTTTGTGCATGCGTTTTTCTTTTACTTGAGAAGGGGTTTCTTCGCGAGGCTGCACACTGCGCGGCAACTGGGGAATGATCCGACCTACGATGTCCGCCAACTCTTCCGTAATTCCGGCAACAGGATGGCCGCGACGAATATCATCTCTCATTTCCCGTAACCGTTGTACGATAGCAGGGTCTGCAGTTACGACAGCATTCGCTCCTTGGGGGTCTTCTTTCAGAGCTTCCGCAACCGTATACTTTATGACGCCAACTTCTGGGCGATCCAGATTCGGGTCCACTGTAATACCGACTACCGCATATTTGCCCAATACCACAGCAGTGGCACTGTGTACCCTTTTCACACGTGTTGCCAGTTGGGCGAGGCGATCAGCGGTGGCTTGGGAAGATTGATTATAAGCAGGCTCAGGAGCTGTTTGCTGAACGCGCTGAGTATGATTGGCATGCTTCGGCTGTTGTGCAGCCTGATTCGCCGGGGGTTTATTGCCTGACATACATGCTGTAAGCAACAAGCTAAAACCGAGGCAGTAGATCATGATCCGTTTCACAGGCATTCTCCCTTTCCCAGTATTGCCTTCCTTTCATGAGGAGGGCAGGGTTACAAGTATTTTGTTCTGGGCTGCCCATTTTCATTCTGGCACTGGGTCGTCTATCTCTGTCTACCTGAACATAGACTGTAGTACATCACGTCGCCGCACTTGAGCATCCCTCCAAAAATTGCATAGGGTATATAAGAAGGGTAATAGGAGGCGAGATTTTGAAGAAAATCTACGTACTGGACACCAACGTACTCCTGCAAGATCCAAGGGCGATGTTTTCCTTCGCTGACAACGAAATCGTCATACCAGCTGTCGTATTGGAAGAAATCGATTCCAAAAAGCGGTACATGGATGAAATTGGCCGCAATGCTCGGTACGTATCTCGGCTCTTTGACAGTTTTCGTGAGCTGGGGCAATTGCACACTGGCATTACCCTTGAAACGGGTGGGTTGTTTCGGGTGGAACTGAATCATTCCTCTTTCCACCGCCTTCAAAAACAATTCACGGAAATGAGTAATGACAACCGCATTTTGGCGGTTGCACTAAACTTACAAGAGGAGGAAAATGGAAAACCACAGCCAAGACCAGTCATTTTGGTAAGTAAGGATGCTCTCATGAGAGTCAAGGCTGATGCATTGAATATTTCCGCAGAAGATTTTCTTTCGGATCGAGTTGTGGGAGAGTTCTCCAGTATTTACCCGGGGTATCAGAAGATGATGGTAGCATCCGACATCATCAAGACTTACTATGCGACAAGAAAACTGCAGCTGGCCTCCTGTTTTCCGCGCTATCGCTTTTATCCTCATCAATTTTTAGTGCTGAAGGACGAATGTAACCCATCTATTTCAGCGATTGGAAAAGTCGACCCGGACGGAAAAATGTTAGAAATGCTTATCTCAGATGATGATCCGATTTGGGGCATCCGAGCCCGCAACGTGCAGCAACGGATGGCAACCGAATTGCTGCTACGAGATGATATCCCTTTAGTAACCATGACCGGTAAGGCCGGTACAGGAAAAACCTTGCTGGCATTAGCAGCGGGCCTGCTGCAAATTGAGGACCAGCAAAAATACAAAAAACTGTTAGTAGCAAGACCTATCGTTCCGCTTGGAAAAGACATCGGTTATTTGCCCGGCGAAAAAGAAGAAAAGCTTCGGCCGTGGATGCAACCGATTTATGATAATTTGGAATATTTATTCAACACAAAACGCCCAGGTGATTTGGATAAAATTTTGGCAGGCATGGGAAGTTTGCAGGTGGAAGCTTTGACGTATATTCGCGGGCGCTCCATCCCTGAACAATTTATTATCATTGACGAAGCCCAGAACTTGACAAAGCATGAAGTGAAGACGATCCTGACGAGGGTGGGGGACGGCTCGAAAATTGTGTTAATGGGTGATCCTGAGCAGATTGATCATCCGTATCTGGATGAGAGCAACAACGGTTTAACCTACGTGGTCGAAGTATTTAAAGACCAAAAGCTGGCTGGACATATTCAGTTGGAAAAAGGCGAACGGAGTGTGCTCGCACAGCTGGCGGCAGATTTATTGTAAAGAGGATGTATGAAAAACTACGAAGAGGTCATACTATTTTTGTCGAGCCCGTTGATTCATGTGAGTAAACGGCGAAATGCCTTGCAGGAGGCGAAGATCCGTGGATAATCATGATCAAGCAATCGACGAAAGTCGTATGGAGATACACCGATTCCTTTAGCTACTTTTCTCTACGACGGAGGTTGAAGAGCCAAAGAGAATAACCGGTAGAACCCCATAAGCAATTCGGGCTCGACAAGGACCGCTCCTCATTGGAGCGGTTTTCATTTTTGAGGATTTGGCAGGCAAAAGAAAAACGCGGATAAACGATCCCGCGTTTTTGTCTGATTTTCCTTATTTAGCAGCCGCGATTGCTTTTCGCAATGACGAAATACATCCGATGTGCATTCCTTCATGGAAAAGAGTGAAGACCATCATTTCCCCATAAGTATGCATAGTGCCTTTGTCTCCTAGCTCAAACGGTTTTGGCAATGGATCATTCAAGCGGGAGTGAAATTCTTCTTTGATACGCACATGCTGTTCTTTTAGCTCGGCAGCTAAGGTTTCGAGGGAAGGTGCTTCTTTTTGCCAATCAGCAGGTTTGGTTCCTGGAGCGAACATGGCTGCGTAATGCGGAGGACATTTCATTCCTTCTGGTCCGAAGAGCAAGTAATCTTGTGTCAGAAGAATATGGCCAATATTCCAGCGAATGTTGTTTTTAAAGCCAACTGGAACCACATCTGCTTCTTCCTCGGTTATTTCCGTCAATCTCGCCAAAAACATTCCGCGAATCAAGTCGTACTGATTCCATACAAAAGAAAAGTCCTGCATAGCAATCCCTGCCCTTCCTCATATTTACATGCACTTCACATCTTACCGCATAAACAACAAAGGGGAAATATACAAACTGCAAAAAAATTTGCAAGTTGTCCCTCCAACTCCATACATATGTACAAAGGAGGGAAGCATGATGGTTACGTTGGATTCATCTATTTCTTTTTTGATTTATATCACAGCGGTATCCAGCGCGGCAGCAGGAGTTACGGAAGCTTTTAAATCAGTCATTCCCTTTTTGGCGACGGACTATGAGGCGAAAGAAAATTGCTGGGAGGATCAGTATCATGCTGCTCGATTGATGCACTACAAGCGCTTTTTCAATCTGCTTATTTCCGTATTGGCTGCTGGTGTCATTTTTGGCATGCTTGGTCTGGACCCGGCACTTATTTTAACGGGTGCTGAATCCGCTTATGTAAAAGATTCGTGGCAGTTAGGAACATGGATGTGGGGAATTGTTGCGGTGTTTGGCTCGCCTTTTTTCGCATCACTCCTCAAAATATTAGAGAGCTTCAAACAATCAGTGGACAGCAATTTGCCTCCTAATCGACCGCGCCGCAAAGTCAGCGGAACACGAGAATAAAGCTCGTCTTCCTATAGTTGCCCGATGCTTGCCGGATACGCTAAGATAACCAAAAGAGCGGTAGCAAAGGTGGGCACAAGTGAATGATGTGGAAATGCTTGCGAATGACTGCGTTTTGGGTGTTGACAGTAGTTGTCTTGGTGGCATGTTCGGCCCAGTCGGAACCAACTGCTGCATTTGACCCCGAAAATCCAAAGGAATACGGAGTAAACGGCATTTTTATCGGGCAGAACATAAAAGAAGCAATGGATATGTTGAAGCCAACAAAAGCTGATTTTATGGATATGGTGACAAGACAAAGCTATACGGTAGAGCAAATGGCGCAGGGTGCGGGAGATGCAGTAATGGGAATGCTGCTGGTTGATCAAAGCCAGATGATGATCAAAGTCCACAAAGGTGAATTGACATCGATTATGCTGGGTGGAGTTCCCCGTGAGGACGCGCAAAAATTCAAAACATATCGAGGACTCACGATGTTTGACAGTGCTGGGCAGCTAGAGAAGCTGTACGGCAAAGGAAAAGGCGAACAAGAAGTGGTGTATGAAGGCAGCAAATACACCGCCAATTTTGGTCTTGTGGACAATCAGGTGGCGTGGTTCCGATTTGATCGTAAATCATCGTAATAAGGAGAAGGGAGTTCGCTATCAGGGACTCCCTTTTTTCATGGAAAGGATTCATTTGGTCGGATGGAGCCAAACGAGCTTCACTTGATAAGCCTTTGCGATTCCCTCTGCGAGTGGAATCAAGCTTTGATCAATCAGGTAGGCTTCGGGTTGTTGTGTACTTTCAGGTATCACGCCTAGAACATGCTCACGGAGTTGCTCCATGGCAGCCCACTGATCTTCAGTTTGGGATGGGGCCTCGGGCGTTACGATGGCAACTTGATCTGCATATACATACAAATGTTCATTTTGGGAGACAAAACCGATATCATCGAGTTGATCGATGGTGGTTGTTGACGGGAGCAGCAATAGAGAAAAGGCATCGCCTAACATGTTGGCTTTCTCCAAAATGGTCTCTAGCTTCTCCTGTTCGGCTTGGTTCTCTACAATAAAAAGCAGTTTGTCCCGATCAAAGACATTGACATGATCTCCGATTTTATGTATGACTTGAGCATAGAAGCCAGGGAGCTTCCCGGCTGGTACATTCAGTTCAATTCCGTACATATGGCGCATGTCATACCCCCATGTTTGCAATCGTGTTTTTTCTATCGTATCAAAAAATCAAGGAGGTTTCCTATGACAAATCAAAATCTTGCCATTGAATCTTATGCGTTGGGAGCATTTCAAACCAATGCCTATGTGGTGACAAACACCGTTACCAACCAGACCATTGTGATTGACCCGGGCATGGAGCCAGATCAGTTGCTCCGCGCTCTTGCTAATAAAAACGTCGTTGCTATTCTTTTGACGCATGCCCACTTGGATCATATTGGTGGTCTCAACCAAGTAAGAGAATTGACAAAAGCACCGGTTTACATTCATCCATTGGAGCAGGAATGGCTCACCAATCCTGATCTCAACGGATCTCGACGCTGGAATCTGCCCGAACTCATCGTTTGTGAGCGGGCTGAGAACGAATTGGCAGATGGTCAAACTCTGGAACTGGCAGGTTTTCATATTCAGGTGTTGCATACGCCAGGGCATTCACCAGGCAGTTGTTCATTCGTAATTGGCCAGCACTGCTTCGGTGGCGACGTTCTGTTTAACCAGAGCATCGGGCGTACGGATCTGTTCGGAGGAGATTATGAGACACTGATGATCAGCATTCAGGACAAACTGTTTGAGCTCGATGATGAGACAATTGTATATCCTGGACATGGTCCGAAGACGACGATCGACTACGAGAAAACGTACAATCCGTTTGTCACAGGCATGCTGCGTTAGTCACTTCATCATTCTTTATAAAGGTTGGGAGAGGATTTTGTCAGGTGGTGGAGAAAAGGAAGGGGTCACCATTTACCAAAGGAGCTATTTATTATGAAGCGAACATGGAAATGGGCACTCCTTCTCGTTATTGCCTGCACGAGTCTGGTTGGGTGTGCGGCACCCATCGCCCAAGCAGATAAGACAAACCAAGCTCCCGACGTGAAAGTGCCCGATCCCGAAACACCACAGCAGACAGCGCCCAATCATCAGGAGACACAACCTACGACTTTGCCGTCAAGATTTCCGGAACAGCGTATCTCCCTTCTCGCCGTTGGGGATATCATGATGCATCAGGAGCAGTTGGATGCCGTTTGGGACCCAGCGACGAAAAGCTATGATTTTAAACGTTTTTTCCCGAATGTCATCCCGATGTTCCGCGAGGCAGACTGGGTCATCGGCAATCTTGAGACAACGATGAGTGGTAGCGAGGCCAAATACTCAGGATATCCGATGTTTAATTCTCCTGAGTCCCTTGCACATGCGTTGAAGGAAATTGGATTTACTGCGGTAACAACAGCGAATAACCATTCGATGGACCGCAAAGAACAAGGAGTTCTGCAAACCATCAAATATCTCGATGAAGCCGGTCTACCGCACACGGGAACGTTTGCAAATCCTGAGGATCGAGATGAGCCCTTGCTGTTGACCAAGGACGGATTCACGCTAGCCTTGCTATCGTATACGTACGGAACGAATGGAATCGCGATTCCAGAGGGCAAGCCGTATCTGATCAATCTCATTTCGCCTGGGCTGATGAAGAAAGACATCGCACGGGCAAGAGAAAAAGGAGCCGATCTGGTTGCAGTGGCGCTTCATTTCGGAAATGAGTATCAGCGAATGCCCAGTCCTGAACAAATCAAGACCGCCGAGCAAGCTCTGACATTTGGAGCGGATATCATACTGGGCGCGCATCCACATGTGGTACAACCTTACGAATGGAAGACGGTTACCCTCGAAGATGGAAGTCAACACAAAGGACTGATCACCTATTCTTTAGGCAATTTCATCTCTGCGCAGCGATGGGACTACAAGGATGTTGGGGCAATCCTGAAGCTTGTGCTGTACAAGAATGAGTCAGGAGAGGCAAGCATCGAAAGTGCTGAAATGATTCCGACCTACGTTCATTTTTATCGGAAAAATAACAAGCGCAACTACGTCATTTACCCGGTGTCAGAAACATTGGAGAAGCTGAAGCAGGGGCAGAAATACCCGACGCTGACGAAAGAAGCGATCCAGTACATGACACAATTGCAGAAGGAAATGCCGGCTCATGTCAATAAGGTTGTTTCCAAGAAAAAAGCCAGCTAATGAATAGCTGGCTTTACTTCTTTCCGAATCCAAAGGGAAGATTGAATTGTAGCTGGAGTTTTAATTCTTCGTCCATCAGCGTGATGCCCTGCACTTGGATATTGGGGGAGATCAGCTCCGGATAAAATCCTAGATCGTACGCTTCCTCCATTTCCTCTACGGTCGATTGAGGCAAGGCAAAGCCGTCAAAGTACAGCTCGGTAATGTGGAATTTGAGATGGGTAGGAGAGACGAGCTCATAGTTACCAACGAGCTTGAGCTCCATCTGATCATACGTGCCTTCTACGGTCAGCTTGTTATCCTCAAAGGAGAAATGCGATTGTTTAAACAACGCATCTTTCTCTATCAAAAAATTGTTGAAGTCAGTCTGGTTAATGGTTAGCGTATGCTTAAGAAGACCTTCTGACTGAATTCGATCGGGCGTCGCCAACTCGGGAACCTGAACCATGACCTGCGCGAGCATTCCGAAGAAGGTCTGGAATGCGGGCAAACCACGTTTTTCCCAGTCTAAAATCAAGTGATTCATCATGGATTCCACAACGGTCGGGTCATCCAGCTTTTGTACATTCTTTTCTTTTTCAGCGGCAACGGCGAGCATCTCTGACAATTGAAGCTCGTATTTTTTTCGTAGCGTCTGAAGTTGTTCCAATCGATTCTTTTTGTCGGTTTGCATCGCGGTGAGCTTGGTGCGCTCAGTATGATAGGACTCTAGTCGAGACATGTCACGCTCGTACAAGATCTCGTAGAAGTCGTACATCAATAAGAACTGATTGAAATTTTCCGCATTTAATAGTAACGTCAGAAGATTAGTACGCTCGCCCATGTAATAGGCACGCGCTACTTCGCCGGCACGACGTTGTGTGGCTTCCATCACTAGCTTTTGCCGTTGCAAGTCGAGATCCATTTGAGCGATTTCCCCGTATGTCCGCGTCTCTTCTTCCTTTAGTAAGGTGAGGGTTCGCTCCAGCTCTTTTTGTGTAAAATGCTGCTGCAGGATAAGCTGCTCCAAAGGGGTAGCGGGCTCTTCCTGTGCGAATACCGTTAGTGGACATACAAACAGGAACAAGACGAGAAGAAATTTGCGCATGATTTCACCTTTTGCTTTTGCCTTTCCATATTGTATGCTTCTTTTCGTATTATAGCCTTATCTAGTTGAATTTGGATAGCAGGAGAAGAGCTTATGACGATGATCGAACTGATTCGCGAGGAAATAGAAAACCAACCAGGAAAAGCGATTACGTTCGCGCGCTTTATGGAGTTGGCCCTATACCACGATACTCATGGATATTATATGGTTGAACAACCCAAAGTAGGCAAAACGGGAGATTTTTATACGAGCGCATCGGTGCATCCCGTCTTTGCGGAAACAATCGCGGATGCTGTTTTGGCATTATGGGAGGAGGCGGATATTACTTCGCCTGTTCTCGTGGAGATTGGTGGTGGAACCGGGGCTGTCTGCCGTCACATGCTGGAGCGTATCCGCGAATGCAAGCCAGCGGTATACAAAGAGTTGACGGTCATTTTGATAGAAGCGAGTCCGTATCACCGGAAAGTGCAGCAGGAGGCACTCGAGTGGCACGAGGGTCCGAAGCGTTGGTATTCTTCCGTGAAGGAAGCTGCCAAGCATGAAAAAATAGAAGGGGTTATTTTTTCGAATGAATGGCTGGACGCATTTCCGGTACATATTGTAGAAAAAACCAAATTCGGCTGGCAGGAAGTGTGGGTGCGTGCTGCCGAGGACGGGTTGGAAGAGTGTCTGGGAGAGATGACACCAGCGCTAGGAGAATATGTGCTAGGGCTGAACTTGAAGCTGCCGATCGGCATGCGGATCGAGATAAACTTGGCGATGGAGCAAGCGGCACAAGAAGTTTCCTCCCTCTTGAAAAAAGGGTTCGTCATTACGATTGATTACGGTGATCTGCAAGAGGAGCTTTACCATCCCAGTAGAAAAAACGGAACACTGATGTGCTATCATCGTCATCGGGCGCATACGAATCCGTATATCAACATTGGCGAACAAGACTTGACGACACATGTGAATTTTTCTGCGTGGCAAGAGTATGGAGAAAAGGCTGGTTTACGGGAAATGGACTATATGAGGCAGGATCGGTTTTTGATGCGCAATGGCTTGCTTCATAAAGCGGTCGCGCATATGGATACAGACCCTTTCACGAGCGTTGCGATGAAACGGAATCGGGCTATTCAGCAGTTGATCGATCCTGCTGGCTTGGGTGGGCGTTTTTGGGTCATGGTCCAAGGAAAAGGCATCCGGGAGTAAAAGAAGAAGGGAACACAAAAAAAGATGCTCATGGCGAGCATCTTTTTTTACATAATCAATTGTAGCAAAGCGTGCTCTTGTGGGCCAACAGGCATCACGAAGAACGTGTAATACGTGAATCCAACAAAAGACAGGAACATGAAGCCGAAGAAAATGTTTAAGTATACTCGTTCAGTCAGATTCATGTAGCTCAATGCTACGAAGAAAGCAGTCAAACTGAAGAAGATGAGCGCCATCGGGTACAATTCTCCCCAAAACGCCATCAACGCGATCACAATGGTCCAGAAACCAAGAACGCGATACATACGATCCATTTTTGTCCCCCCTTTTTGCCTCGAACGGTAAGATTTACAAGATTCCTCCCCCATTATATAGGACAGGTGAACACGTGTAAACGATAAAGGTATGTCGGATTATTGTCACCCGAGGGGGAGAGACTGGACTTGCGGTGCTAATACTGAATCACCGTATAGTTGCAGGATTGGCAACCGCGAATTTTGGAATCATCCTCACGTAACTCAATGTTCCCCAAGTACGTTTCGAATATTCCCATCAAGAGAGCGTTGTGCATCTGGCATACGGCATTCGGATATTTTTTTGCGCTGTCAGAGAAGGTGCAATTATTCACGCGAAAACGCAGCTTTCCTTCATCCATTGCTTCGATGTCTGGTTTCAATCCCTGGGCCACGACAATCCGATGGACCAGGTCCAATTTTTCTTCCATAGAGGCTGTTTCTAAATTGATTCCGCTTTGGACAACCGCCCGTTTTGCCATCTCTGTTCCAATGCGATGTCCCATTTTAATGAGAGCGGCTTCGCCAGCCTCGCCGAGCGATAGGAGGCTTTCAATCGCGATATCGGCCAACAACTGATAGTCACGAGGTGGGAATTGCAGACTCACAACCTGTTCAGAAAGTGAGTACAACCGACTGGGACGTCCTCCCTTACCGCTTTTGTCTGTAACAGCAGTGAGTAAATTCACGTCTTCCAGCTTGGTCAAATGCAAGCGTGCCACATTTGGATGGATAGAGAAGTGATCAGCTATATCCTGAACCGTGATGGGATCTTTACTGTAGGCGACAAATTGGTAAATGGAAAAACGGGTGGGGTCAGCTAAAGCACTGGTTAACTTTTGCGCATCGTGGTCCATGCCGATACCCCTTTCTCAAAACAATTTCCATAAGATCAAATTCTAAAAGTCGTCTTTTCAGCACCGAGAAAGTGGTGAGTGTAGGGGACCTACATGAGCACCGGACTTTGAAGGTGAACGCCTCTTTCGATGTTACCCAACTTTCAGGACTCCTTCGTGATCAAAAGACAACTTTTTGAACAATCTTCATAAGTGTATCCCATTTTGTGTTACTTGTTAAGGTAGCAGTGTGCTACAACAGGATATCACACGAATTTTCATCTAGTTTTTAAATTAACTACTATTGACATAGTGTTAATGAAGCATTAAAATCCAAAGTAAGGAAAGAAATTTTATTGGCTAACTTTTTGTAAGAGCCTGAACCAAACATCAAGAACTGCAAATCGTAAGACTTTTATAGATGAAATCATGCGTAATAGATGAGATGGAGGGGTAACCAATGGCCGTTGCTGAACGTACACAAACACAAAAATTAACGTTTTTCACTTATCCTAGCTGCACATCCTGTCGCAAAGCGAAGGCATGGCTGGCAGAAAACGGAGTGAATTACGAAGAGCGTCACTTGTTCAAAAATCCACCGACAGCAGAAGAACTGCTGGATATTATCAAAATGACTTCAAATGGCTTGGATGAAATCTTGTCGACGAGAAGTCAGCGTTTTAAAAACCTGGATGTCGATATTAATGATATGTCGGTGAAGGAACTGCTCGAAATGCTTAGCGAAGAGCCTCAGCTTTTGAAGCGTCCGATCCTGACTGACGGTGAAAACCTGATTGTCGGATTCAATTCTTCCGCCATGAAAAATCTGTTGTCCTAATGAAGAGGGGGGAAAGACCTCCTCTTTTTTGTTTGTCCATCGAAAGGTAAAATAAAGCCACAAGCTGATAAAGAGGTGGGAGTTCTTATGGAGACCTTGCTTTTGCAAAAACAGGACGGTATTGCCACGATCACATTAAATCGACCGCATGTACATAATGCCATCAGCGTGGAGCTGGTTGACGAACTGCATCAGGTCCTGCAAGACTGCCAAGCCGATCCTCGGGTGAAGGTTCTGATTGTGACGGGGACGGGCAGAAGCTTCGTTTCCGGAGGCGATTTGAATCAGTTTATTGCAGCTCGTGGCTTTGAACAGGCGCATCCTTTGCTCAGCAAAGTGACGGGGCTTTTGTCGGCCATTGATCAGTATTCCAAACCGGTGATTGCCATGATTAACGGTGCCGCGGTCGGAGGTGGCTGTGAGTTTGCGGGCGCGTGTCATTTTCGTTTTGCCAGTAACCGGGCGACGTTCGGTTTTGTACAAATCAGTATGCATATTACGACAGGCTGGGGTGGGGGAAGTCGGCTGTTGGACTTGCTGCCAGAGTCAAAAGCACTCGCTCTCCTGTTGACTGGTGACAGATTGCGTGCAGAGGAAGCCAAGTCCTACGGTTTTGTTGACGAGGTATACACGGAAGAGAAGCTCCAGGAGGAAGTATATCGTTTCGCTCGAAAAATCGCTGCCCAGCCACTAGCTGGCATTGAAGCGTACATGCAGATCCTGCGGTGGAAGCGTATGGGTATTCCGCAAGAAGAACGAATCCGGCGTGAAGTGAGTCAATGTGCGCATCTATGGGGTAGCCCTGAGCACGTCTCCGTAGTGGAAAGCTTCCTGACAAAGCGCCCAATGTCCTGATCGATGTAGACCTTTCCGTTTAAACATTTATTTGCTTGGACATACTTTTTCTAGTAGAAAGCGATTCTACAAGAGTAGGGAAAAGCATAGGATGAATTACATCATCCTTTTTAAAGGTAACGGGAGGGACTCATATGGTAGCTTCCAGACAAGACGCATGGACCGAAGATGACGATCTAGTGTTGGCGGAAGTCACCTTGCGCCACATACGCGAAGGCGGCACACAGCTTGCTGCATTTGAAGAAGTGGGTCAAAGGTTGGGAAGGACAGCAGCTGCGTGCGGCTTCCGCTGGAACAGTTGCGTACGTAAACGGTACGATGCGGCCATTTCGATTGCGAAAAGCCAGAGGCAGCAATTGAAAAAGCTCGGGAGGATTCAAGCACCGCCCCCTGTGGTGGCAGAGGTCGAGGTCGTCACGTTGCATACAAAACGTTCTGAGACACCAATAGCAGAGGTGCAAAAGTACGCGGATGTAGAGGAGCAGCAGATTGAAGCAGTCATTCGCATGCTCGTCAATCAAAAGGAAATGACTCGTCGCTTGCGACAATTGGAACAAGAGTTGGAAGGAAAAGAGTTGGAGTTAAAAGAATTGAAAGAAGCCCACGAACGCGCTAGAAAAGAGCTGGATCAGGTTCAGGGTGTCAATGATGATTACCGTGCGTTGGTACAGATTATGGAACGTGCACGCAAGCTTGCTTTTTTACAGGAAGAAGATTCCAACAAAGCGATCTTCAAAATGGATGAAAACGGAAATTTAGAGCGCGTGGAAAAATAAGCGCTAGGTATGAAAAAAGAAGCGGTGATTGATCCGCTTCTTTTTGTTTGCGCATTCATCTGTCATTCATGTTAGTAAAGAGGGAGCTAGTCTTGCAGCTCTACGCTCTCTGGCAACCATACGTACGGGTTTTCACCACGATCACGCATGAGGTTGTACTTCACAGGCGTGAAGCCCATTTTCAACCAAAAATCGTCTGCGCGGCAGCGGGAGTTGGTTTTAATAGGAGCTCCAAAGCTCTTCGCGTGGTTAACCAAAGCTGTTCCGTAATCTTTGCCGCGGTAGTCAGGCAGGACCTCAAGCTTCCACAGCTCGTAATAGTCTTGCGCAGGTTGGAAGTAACGGTCGTATTTCCCGTCAATTTTGTAGAGGCTCATACGTGCTACCAGAAGATCGTTGTCATAAATACCGTAAAATGGAGATTCCGAATCATTTTCCACGATGTTCGCCTCCAGGTCTTCCTTCATAGAAAGCTCCTCCAGGCCAAATTCGCGAAACTTCTGGAATTCCTCCAGTGTCTTATAGTTGATTTGCAAACGTCTTACTTCAAACATGGTTAGCCACTCCTCTCACAGCTCTTTGCCTTGGCCACCTTTTGGCCCCGCCCCTTTATTATACACGATGTTAGGCTTTTCCGAAGTGTTTTTCTTTTTTTATATAGAGGGATTGTCAGGAAATGATTTCGCTTCCTTGGAAAAATTTAAAATTTCATCCTAGAACTATGATCATTCTCGTGGCAAAATAGAAAGTAGCATCACATGATACAAACCAGGCAAACAATTTGGAAGCGCTTACGGTTGTAGTCGGTTTGTCAAAGAGGGGAGCGTTGCCATGAAAAAGGTATTAATCGCAAACCGTGGTGAAATTGCCAGACGAATTATCCGTACATGCAAGGCAAGAGGAGTGGCTACGGTTGCTGTCTATTCGGATGCAGACAAGGATCTGCCGTTTGTACGTGAAGCAGATGAGTCAGTCCATATTGGTCCACCGCCCGTTCCGCACAGCTACCTGAACGTAGAGGCTATTCTTGCAGCAGCGAAAAGCACCGGTGCCGATGCCATTCACCCAGGCTACGGTCTTTTGTCAGAAAACGAAGCTTTTGCCCGCCGTGTTCTGGAGGAGGGTCTTCTATTCATTGGGCCAACCCCCGAGGTCATCGGGCAAATGGGTGACAAGCTGACTGCCCGCCGTATGATGGAGGCTGCGGGAGTGCCGGTAGTTCCGGGGTGTGAACAGGCTATCGATTCTCCAGATGAAGCAGCTGTCATCGCGATGTCCATTGGATATCCCGTGATGCTCAAGGCAAGTGCTGGCGGCGGAGGAATCGGGATGCACATTTGCCGAGAAGAGGCCGAACTGCGTCAAGCCTACCAATCGGCGAAAGGTCGGGCAAAAGCGTATTTTGGAAACGATGCGATGTACATGGAGAAATACGTGGAACGTCCGCACCACATCGAAGTGCAGGTCGTTGCTGATCAACATGGAAACGTCATCCACTTATTAGAACGGGAATGCTCCATACAGCGCAGACATCAAAAGGTGCTCGAGGAAAGCCCGTCGCCCTTTTTGGACACAGCAACAAGAGAGCTTTTGTGCAATGCAGCGGTTACCGCAGCGAAAGCAGTGGGCTACTCAGGTGTAGGAACGGTTGAATTTATCGTAGATGAACAGAAAAACTTTTACTTCTTGGAAATGAATACACGCTTGCAAGTGGAGCATCCCGTGACGGAAGAAATGACGGGCATTGACCTCGTGTCGCTCCAACTGGACATTGCCGATGGTCACCCGCTGTCGATCAAGCAAGAGGACGTCAAGGCTCTGCGCCACGCGATTGAGCTGCGTGTCTATGCGGAAGACCCTGTCACCTTCCTGCCATCGCCAGGGACGATTACGTTGTATCAGCCACCTGCATTTGAAGATGTAAGAATTGATGATGGGGTAGAGACAGGTACACAGGTGACTCCTTTTTACGACCCGATGATTGCAAAGGTCATTGTCTCTGGAGCGACAAGAGAAGAGGCTGTACAGCAGGCGCAGAAGGCTATGGATCATTTTCTGATTACTGGCATTAAAACGAACATTCCGTTTTTGCAAGAAGTATTACAGGATGAACAATTCCGAGCAGGTAACTATACAACATGGTTTGTTACTGAGCGCGGAACTGCGTCAAGCACGGAAAAACGCTAATATCCATGATATGTAAAGGAGAGATCCATCCATGAAACAAGTAGCAGCCAATATGGCAGGAACCGTTATTAATGTTCTGGTGCAGCCAGGTGACGAGATCAATGAAGGACAAGATGTCCTTGTACTGGAATCGATGAAAATGGAAGTTCCTGTACAGGCTCAAGCATCAGGCAAGGTTGTGGAAGTTAAAGCGAATATTGGCGATTTTGTCAATGATGGCGATATCATTGTCGTTTTGGAATAGGATTAGAATACTTCTAAACTGAGCGACCGCTAGGCGAGGGGGGTGACTTGTTGTGCGTGTGCAAATCGTGGAGGTCGGTCCTCGTGACGGGTTGCAAAATGAGAGCGCGATCGTTCCGGCAGCAGCAAAAATTGCCTTGATTCATAAGCTGATGGCAGCAGGCTTGAAGCGGATAGAAGCAAGTTCATTTGTGAATCCGAAATGGATACCGCAATTGGCGGATGCAGATGAGGTCTTGCAGGGAATCAATCGCAGCCAAGAGGTAGCGCTTAGCGCATTGGTTCCAAATATTCGCGGTCTGGAGCGGGCGCGCCAGTGCGGACTGACAGAGATTGCCCTGTTCATGTCTGCCTCTGAAACCCATAATCAAAAAAACATCAATAAACCGATAGCAGACACGTATCCGATCCTGCGGGAGGTTGCCCAGGAAGCGCTGGCTCTCGGGATGAAAGTTCGTGGATATATCTCAACGGTGTTCGGCTGTCCGTATGAAGGAAACGTTCCGCTGGACAATAGCCGCAGGGTGACAGAGGCTCTGTTGGAAATGGGAGTGTACGAGATTTCTCTCGGGGATACGATAGGGGTTGCAACACCGAAGCAGGTTCATGAGGTTTTTGGAGAACTTGTGAAAGATGTTACGAACGAGCGCTTAGCCGCCCATTTCCATGATACGAGAGGAACCGGATTGGCGAACGTAGCAGCGGCGCTTGATGAAGGAATCCGAATCTTTGACAGCTCAATCGGCGGGCTTGGTGGATGCCCGTATGCCCCAGGAGCTGCCGGCAACATTTCGACTGAAGATTTGGTCTACATGTTGCACGGAATGGACTATGAAACGGGAGTCGATCTCGAGAAGTTGATTGAGGCTGGTGCGTATATTGGGCAGCAGTTGGGCAAAGAGCTCCCCTCAAAAGTGCTACGGGCATCGCTCGCAAGTAAACCAGCTGGATGATCTGTATTTCCACACATTCGCAAAGAGGGGATAGAAGATGACGGTTTCCCTGCAAAGAGAGGGCGCAATCGGCGTACTGACGCTGCAACGGCCAGAAGTTTTTAACTGCCTCAATCTGGATACGCTTGTGACACTGCGCGGCTTGATCAGTGAAATCAACCATAATCGCGACATCCGGGCGGTCATTGTGACAGGGGCTGGTGACAAGGCGTTTTGCTCTGGTGCAGATTTGAGAGAGCGACGCTCCATGTCACCACAACAGGTTGATGTCTATATCCAAACGATTCGAGATACGTTCACAGAGCTGGAAAAGCTACCGAAACCTGTCATCGCGGCGATTAACGGGCTGGCACTGGGTGGCGGTACCGAATTGGCATTGGCGTGCGATCTGCGGATCATGAGTGATCAGGCCCAGATGGGGTTAACGGAGACATCGCTCGGGATCATCCCTGGCGCCGGCGGAACACAGCGCCTACCTCGGCTGGTTGGAAAAGGCGTCGCCAAGGAACTGATTTTTACGGCAAGGCGTGTTTTTCCAGAGGAGGCAATGTCCATCGGGTTAGTCAATCGGATTGTTCCCACTGATCAACTCATGGCGACAGCCATTTCTTTGGCCGAGCAAATTTCAGCGAATGCTCCACTTGCCTTAGCCCAAGCCAAGTTTGCCATCGATTGTGGAGTGGAAGTCGAGCTAGGTAGCGGACTTCAGATTGAAAGCAACGCGTACAAGCTGCTCGTCCCGACGAAAGACCGCCTAGAAGGACTCGCAGCCTTCCAAGAAAAACGAAAACCGATATACCGCGGAGAGTGACGAGGGGGATTACGCTGATGACCAAACATTTGGAAGACACATTGCACGAAAAAATTGCCCAAGTAGTGCAAGGGGGCGATGCCAAGTATCATGACAAGCTCAAGGAGCAAAACAAGCTGTTCGTCCGCGATCGCCTCAAGCTATTGTTTGATGACGAGTTCATGGTCGAGGATGGGCTGTTCGCGAATGTTATGGCAGGCGATCTGCCGGCGGATGGAGTTGTGACCGCAATTGGCAAGGTTAATGGTCAAACCGTCTGCGTGATGGCAAATGATTCGACTGTGAAAGCCGGGTCTTGGGGATCGCGGACCGTCGAAAAAATCATTCGCATTCAAGAGACAGCCGAAAAAATGCGTGTTCCTCTTCTCTATCTCGTCGATTCAGCAGGAGCGCGTATCACTGATCAATTGGAGATGTTCCCAGGCCGACGGGGGGCTGGCCGAATCTTTTACAACCAAGTGAAGCTTTCGGGCAAAATTCCACAAGTGTGCATTTTGTTTGGACCTTCTGCGGCTGGTGGCGCTTATATCCCTGCTTTTTGTGACATTGTCATCATGGTCGACAAAAACGCGAGCATGTACTTGGGCTCTCCGCGCATGGCAGAAATGGTGATTGGAGAAAAAGTGAGCTTGGAGGAGTTGGGCGGCGCACGCATGCATTGCTCCGTCAGCGGATGCGGCGACATACTGGCTGCCAATGAAGAAGAAGCGATTCAATCAGCGCGCAGCTATCTGCGCTTCTTCCCGGCGAACTATACATTGACGCCGCCGACTGCACTGGCAAAAGCTCCTGTGTCTACAGCGAAAGAAATCACGAGCATCGTGCCGGAGAACCAAAATGCAGCTTTTAATATGCATGATGTCATTACAGCATTGGTCGACGAGGATTCGTTCTTTGAAATCAAAAAATTATTTGCCCAAGAACTGATTACCGGATTGGCACGTCTGGATGGCAAACCTGTCGGTATCATTGCCAACCAGCCGCGTGTAAAAGGAGGAGTCTTGTTTGTCGATTCGGCTGACAAGGCGGCTCGATTCATCACGCTGTGCGATGCGTTTTCCATTCCACTGTTGTTCTTGGCGGATGTTCCGGGATTTATGATTGGGACAGCCGTAGAGCGGGCAGGCATTATCAGACACGGGGCAAAAATGATCTCCGCCATGGCGGAAGCCACAGTACCGAAAATATCCGTCATTGTACGTAAAGCGTATGGTGCTGGCTTGTATGCAATGGCTAGCTCTGCCTTTGAACCAGATGCTTGCCTCGCACTGCCCGGAGCCCAAATCGCCGTGATGGGACCAGAAGCAGCCGTTAATGCCGTCTACAGTAACAAAATACAGGCGATTGAGGACCCGGCGGAGCGTCAAGCGTTTATTCAGGAAAAACGCAGAGAGTATCAGGAAGACATCGATCTGTACTTACTGGCTTCGAACTTGATTGTGGATGCTGTTGTGCCTCCAAGCGAACTGAGACGCGAATTAATCCAGCGCTACGAGGTTTACAAGGAAAAGCGTCACGTTTTTTCGGACAGAAAGCATGCTGTTTATCCCGTATAATTGAGGGGTCAGGCTGTCGTCAATGGGCGACAGCCAATTTTTTTACAAAAAAGGTGTGGGAGCCAAGGAATATTTCGATAATTTCGATCTTTTTTTGTGGCAATCAATTGAACAATCCCGAAAACTCTGTTATTCTTGAAAAATAAGCATTGATTAATGTGGGTGAACAAATGCTGCTAGAACCAATGACGTTTCAGGTAGTAGTCATAGGTGGAGGGTCTGTCGGGCTGCTGTATGCAGCAAGGCTCGCACACGCTGGACAACCTGTTACGATTGTTACACGCAGTTCACTCCAGGCGAATCAGCTAAATGAACGCGGGCTCAGCTTTCAAAAGCTGAATGGGGATTCAGTCACTGTTCCCGTAGCCGCTCGCTCCATTGAAGAAGGATTGCCTGAAGGGAATCTGTATCTGTTAACTGTAAAGCAGCCAGATTTGCACAGCTTGCTCCCAGCTCTACAAAGGTTGGACCTCAAGGCAAGAGTAATCGCTTTGCAAAATGGCATGGGTCATTACGAATTGCTTCGAACCGTTTTAACGGAGACACAGTGCTTCTTTGCGATTAATACGGAAGGAGCAAGGAGATTGTCGCCTACAGAAGTCGTGCACACCGGTACAGGTACTTTGCGTGTAGGCTCTTGGGAGACTTCTGATTGCAATGATCCACTGATTCGCATATTTGTCGAATGGGCAATAGCAACAGGCATGGAGGCTGTCTATGAAAAGGCAATACAGCCCTTCGCTTGGCGCAAGCTCATCGCAAATGCGCTGATCAATCCGTTAACCGCGCTTTTTGAAATCCCAAATGGTGCCCTCCTCGAAAATTCACATACGCAACAGCTCATGCGTGCTTTATTTGTGGAAGCAGCTGCAGTGGCTGCGTATGCCGGACAAAAAATCGAGGATGCAGACTTGCAGGAAATTGTCTCCATTTGCCGAAATACTTCCCGTAATCTTTCCTCCATGCTGCAGGATATTAAGAAGCGCAGACCGACGGAAGTGCAGTCTATCAACGGCTATCTCGTCCAAGTAGGGCAAAAGGCCGGGATTCCAACTCCGCTGCACGAAACCTTGCTTCGCGTTATCCTTCTAAAGTCAGACATGGGAATACGGAAGGAGGGAGGCGACAGTAGATGACCTTTTTGGCGAATGTCTGGGCCTATTTGTGGGGGACGCTGACGGTTGTGCCGTTTCTCGGATTTCCGATCGTTTATTTCATCTTGTATGGAATGACGCGGAACAAGAAATTGGCAGGCCGCTTCGCGATAAATATCACGAATCTTTTGGTGATTCGCTCTGCCGTTTCCGCTTACGAACTGATCTGGCCCGAGGCATTCTCCGCTTGGTGGTGGGTATTCTGTTTTTACCTGGTGGTAACCATACTCCTTGGGTGGGTACAGATGAAGTTGAAGGGGCGGCTCTCCCTCAAAAAGGTAGGATTTTCAGCCTGGCGATTGTCGTTTCTCTGGTTTGGAATCGTCTACATAGTGCTGTTTACGACCGGAATTATCAAAACGATGGGTGTCGTGTAAAGCACTGTTGATACATATCGTATTTATTCCGATAAGAAAGAAGGTTGGAACTATGCGACTTCCCATCGAGACCATCGGTCATAAGATTCGAATGATTCGGAAAGAACGCGGCTTTACCTTGGAAATTATGGCAGGCAAGACAGGGTTAAGCAAGGGTTTGCTGAGCCAAGTAGAGCGCGGAATTTCACAGCCGTCGCTGGATTCGCTGTGGAAAATCACCAAAGCTCTGGAGTCACCCATCATTCATTTTTTCGAAGATATTGATCAAAAGCAGGTGCATGTGACTCGCTTGCAAAAACGCAGACAACTGGTCTTTCCTGAATCGACGGGCACGTATTCGCTGCTCTCGATGGGAGGTAGTGCCAAGCTGGGGATGCTGGAAGTGCGACTGATGCCTGGAGAAATGGCTGTCGACAAGTTCGTGCAGTCAGAGGGAGAAGAGTGCTTCACGGTCATTACTGGCAGTGTGACAGCACGCTTCAACGATGAAGAGCATGTATTGGAAGCAGGAGACAGTATTTCATTTGATAGCAGCAAAACACACTCAATCGAAAATACAGGAGAAACGGAAGCTTTGTTAATCTGGTCCGTCACCCCTCCGCAATTTTAATGCAAGCGCAAACGAGCCTGTATTACACTTTGACAACCCATTAAAGTGGGTTGTCTTGTTTTTTGTGGCTGTGGAGCATGTTATAATTTTGGTTGACCATGGCCCGAAGAAAGGTGAGCTAGCATGAATGTTGAATGTCTCGCGCTTCCATTGGCGAATCCGCTGGCACAGGAGTACCAGCAGCAAAATGCCTCTGCATTACAGTTTTTTGCACATAATCCCTACCGTGAACAGTCCTATCGAGAACGCGTGGAATGGCTTCGAAGTCAATCCTATCCTCACCGGAACCAGCTCGTGGAAGGTTTATATCGATTTAATAAAGAGATGGGTACTCACCCTGAAACACTGAAAAATATCGAGTTGCTCAAACAGCCAGACACCTATGTGGTCATCGGCGGTCAGCAAGCAGGAGTTCTGGGTGGGCCACTCTATACGGTCAACAAGGCTGTTCATCTGATCCAGGCAGCGAAGAGGCTGTCTGCCGAGCTTCAGGCGAACGTCATTCCGGTGTTTTGGATTGCTGGCGAAGATCATGACATCGATGAGATCGATCACGTGTACTGGGGAGCGGACGATGGAAAGCGCCTGCACAAAGAGCGACTGGCTCTGAACAAAAAGGGCCGTCAATCGGCAAGTACGCTACCCTTGGACCCTGAGCTGTGTACGCAGTTCCTGGAAAAGTTTTTCCAGGGACAGACAGAGACTACCGAAACCAAACAGATTCGTGAGTTGCTGACGCAGACTGCATCAGACTCGCGTACAGTCGCAGAGTGGTTTGCCCGCTTGATGGCAAAACTGTTTGGCAAGCACGGTCTTGTTCTGGTTGAATCCTCGTTGCCGTTTGTTCGTGAACTGCAGCAACCCATTTTTTCACAGATCATCGAAAACAATGAGCAATTGACGAAGGTAATGCTGCGGGCAGCAGATCGAATTTCAACGGCTGGCTATCCGCTCCAATTGCAAGTGGAAGAGCATCAAGCCAATCTGTTCGTCTATGAGGGCGATGATCGATTACTGTTAGAACGTCACGGGGAGCGCTTTATCAATCGGAGACGTTCTTACAGTCGCGATGAATTGCTCAAGCAGGTTGCAGATACCCCGGAGCGTTTTAGCACAAACGTCGTTACTCGTGGGTTGATGCAGGAGCATCTCTTTCCTACGCTTGCCTTCATTGGAGGTCCGGGTGAGATTGCGTATTGGGCGTTTTATCGGGAGGTATTCGAGCTATTCGGGATGCAGATGCCGATCGTATTGCCTCGGATGTCCATTACCCTTGTGGAAGGTGCTCAACTGAGACTGCTGGATAGCTTGGGGTTGTCTGTTGAACAAGTCTTGACTGATTTCACCGCTTGGAAAACCGAGTGGTCCAAAAATCAGGGGCCACATCCGTTGGAGCAGCAATTCGCTTCGGCACGGGAGTCGATTATGTCGATCTATCGTCCGCTGGTAGAGGAAGTCGTTTCTCTGGATGGCGGATTGCGTGGTCTGGCGGAGAAAAATAGTAAGCTGCTGCTAGAGCAAGTCTCCTTTTTGGAAGAACGTTTAATTCGTTCGCTACAGCAAAAAGATGACGTGGAACACGTCCGCGTCCAACGAATTGAGACCGCTTTGTTGCCCGAAGGTGGACTGCAAGAAAGAAAGCATTCGTTTTTCCCGTTTGCAAATAAGTATGGTCTTGGTTTGATTGACCGATTAGTAGATGCGCCATTCGCGCATGATGGTACTCATCAACTTTATTACCTGTAAAATGCAGCGCAAAATAGTCGGATCGTCCTAGAAGTGGACCCGGCTATTTTTTTGTTGTTTAAGCAGATGGAAAACTTTTCATCAAATTATGCCGAAACTTTTCCGACAAATTTTGCGTCTTAGTAGTAATGGATTGTTTTTGGGGAAAGGTGGTACTCGGGATGCAGATTACATTACAACAAATCGGGAAAAAAGCCACTCTACTAGTTGTTAGCTTGTCGGTTTTATTGACGGGCATCGCAACCGCAGGAATGAAGAAGGCCGACGCACGGGAAGAATATGTGGTCAATTCCCCTGCATTTATTGACACGAATGGACATTGGGCAGCAAAGGAAATAGGGATTGCTACCAAAAAAGGATTGATCAAAGGATTTCCCGATGGGACCTTTAAGCCAGAGCAAACGGTGACGCAAGAACAGTTTTTATCCCTGATTGAACGCGTCATACCTTCCTTCACAGGTCATGAGCCTGAAGGCTATATCAAAGAGACCTACTTGCAGGCTGCTGCGGGACGTTGGTCGGAAAAAACCTATCACCATTTGGCTTCTGCGGGTATCATGCCATCCGGGAAACCGACGGATAGCATGACGCGGTTAGAAGCGGCAAGAACCTTGCTGGCAGCCATCGGGCATCAATCCGAAGGGGAAAAATATCGGGGAACGACAGCGAAATTTTTTACGGATCTTTCGGTCGAAAACGAAACACAGGTGATGACGGTCTACCCTGCTTACAAAATGGGGATTCTGGCTGGCTTTCCAGATGGAAGCTTTCGTCCTGATGACAAAATCAACAGAGCACAGGCAGTCGTCCTATTAAATCGTTTGGAAACGAAAATAGACGAGCTGTATCCTGGCAATGTACCGGAGAGCGAGAAAAAGGCAATGACACAAGCTGTCTCGTCATTCGTAAGTGACGTGATGGATAAGCAAAAAATTCGACGTTATGATGACTTGGTCGCGTATGTAAAGAAAAACAATCTGCCTGTGAGCGAATCGTTTTTACGCGAGCATTTTTCGTTTATGCAATATGAAGTGTATGATTATATCCGGTTTCCGCAGTTCAATGAGCTGATGTACTTTGCAAAAATCGGAATAAATAAATACAGAATGACGGTTCAATATTACGCAGGGGATTTGGGCGGAAGCGTCGATCGCACGTTTTACCTTTCCTCGAGCGATGGCAAAACGTTTCGACTGATTGGAAAAGATGAATAAGAAAAAGAAGGCTGGGACATGACCCCAGCCTTTTTTCGTGTCAGGCATGACGTTTTTGCCAAATAAAAAGGACGAGTGCAATCGCGAGCGGATAGAGAGCGGACCACCCCAAAAAAGGATACAGCCCTACGGTACATACGAGAGAAGTCCAAGAAGCGATTCGGCCTACGCGACTATTGTGCAACAGCCGTACCCCGGCCAGACACCCGCCGATGTAAGTCGCAAAAAAGGTAGCATTGGGAAGCTCGATGAGTCTGGACAAGTCGATCACGTCGAAATAGAGTACGCCAAGAACGACGACAAAACAAAGAGAGAGAAACAGAAGTCCGCCGATTGGTGTCCGGTACTTGACGTGGAGGGTGCCAAACCAACGCGGAGCGATCTTTTCTTGAGCCAACGAATAGGCGATGCGTGACGCAGCTCCAATGTACGCGTTGGCTGTCGCGATACAAATGAACAAGGCGGTTACGGCTACAATCCATCCGCCGATCGGACCCAAGGAGAGTTGAACCATGACACTGAGCGACGCAGCGGAGATGCCGACCCCATAGCTATGCGTAGCCACAGTCATAAAGGCTACGGCAAAGTATAAGAGAGCAACGATTCCTGCACTCCACAAGACACCGCGAATCGCATTTTTCGCAGGATCGACGAATTCCTCTGAAAGATGCGTCACCGCTTCCCACCCAATGAAGCACCAGAACATCAGACCTGCGGCTTGCACGACACTCAACCAACCGTTTGGCATAAATGGGGTAAAGTGAGTCATAGATGCATGCGGAATGCTGGCGACAACGGCCAAAATCAAAATCGTGATAATCAGCGAGACAACAATCGTTTGGACACGTGCAGCTACATGCAAACCTACAACATTCATTATTACGACAGCGAGAAGAAGCAGAGCCGCCGCTGCATAAACTTGCGACTCATTCCAGTTCAGCAGGATCGCAATGTAGTTGGCCCCTGTAACACTAAGAATCGGTGCGCCAATCGGGACAGACAAGAGAAAGAACCAGCCAACCATGTTTCCGAATCGATCTCCGTACGCTGTCCGTACAAAAGTAGAGACTCCACCTGAGCTCGGGTAACGAGCAGATAACAGCCCCATTGTAATGGCCATGGGCAGGACGAGAATAGACATGACGAGCCAAGCTAAAATGGAAGCAGGACCAGCCTTCTCGGCTGCGAGTCCGGGGATGAGCAATACGCCGGAACCGATCACCGCCCCGATATATAAGGCGACGATTTGCGGAAGTCGCAGTGTTTTGGCTAGACCGGGGGCTTGCGTAGATAATTTCCCCATAGGTAGATCCCTCACTTTTTTACTTACCTTGTCGTTGGTAACTGAAGTGTAGCATAGACTTAATAATCGGAGTTATCTATAATATTAGATGATTCAAATCGATTTTTTCGATGAAATGAGGGGGAAATCTGGATACTCGTTATTTGCAAACCTTCCGTGAAGTAGCAAAATGCCAAAGCTTTACTCGTGCAGCAGAAATTTTGGGCTACGCGCAGTCGAGTGTTACGACCCAAATTCAAAACCTGGAATCGGAGTTCGGTGTCAGCCTATTCGAGCGTTGGGGCAAAAAAATCAGGCTTACCCATGCAGGCGAAGTGCTTCTCGGCTACAGCGAACAGCTGCAAGCCGTATTAGATGAGGCAAAAGCGAATCTGTCCGAGCAAGCGCAACTGGCGGGAACGTTGAGTATCGGAACAGTGGAGTCATTGGCGGCCTTTTATTTACCCCCTTATTTGCAAAAATTTCGCTTGGAGCAGCCGCGTATGCGGATCATGCTAGCACCGGGCATTTGCCAAGATTTGAGGCAAGGGGTAAAGGAAGGGAAGTTCGATTTCGCCTTTGTGCTCGATTGGCTCCAAGATCAATCTGAACTGACAAATGTCGTTTTAGGTGAGGAAAAACTAGTCGTTGTTACTGCCCCTACCCATCCGCTGGTGAAAAAAGAGAAGGTAGAAACCCACGATTTTACCGGGGAAACCTGGATTTTTACAGAAAAGGGATGCAGCTACCGAGGGATGATGGAAGCGGTGTTGCGTGAAGCAGGAGCAACGGTGGAATCTTCTTTTGAATTTGGCAGTCTGGAAGCGATAAAACAATGTGTTGCCTATGATTTAGGAATTGCGTTGCTTCCGAAAATTGTCGTACAAGAAGAAGTGAAAAATGGTACACTCGTTATACTCCCCTTTTCCCATCCGGATATCCGTGTATTCCGGCAGTTGGTTTACCATAAAAAGAAATGGATGCCACAGGCTTTGCTGCGCTTTTTGGAGTTGCTTACGGTAGAAACCGCAGAGCCGTAAACTGCCGATAATAGGAAAAACAGGTGATGGTTGAACTTGCGTATGATATGATAGAGAAGGTTGCTTTATGAGATAAAAGGAGGTCCATCCATACATGAACACAGTGTCTGAAAGCATCGTAAAAGATATGTCGTTGGCGCACAACGGCCATCTGAAAATTGATTGGGTAAAAGAACACATGCCTGTCCTAAACCGCATTCGTGAGCGCTTTGAAAAAGAGCAGCCATTTGCAGGCCTGAAAGTTGCGATCTCCTTGCACTTGGAAGCGAAAACGGCTTATCTGGCAAAAGTAGTTCAAGCTGGTGGCGCTGAAGTAACCATTACCGGTTCCAACCCGCTGTCCACGCAAGATGACATCTGCGCAGCATTGGTGGAAGACGGTATCCGCGTATTTGCGAAATACAATCCAGATCCTGCAGAATACAAAGAGCATCTTATCAAAACACTGGAAACTCGCCCTGACCTGATCATTGACGACGGTGGCGACCTGATCACTATTTTGCACAGCGAGCGCCGTGATCTGTTGTCTCAAGTACGCGGTGGTGCAGAAGAAACAACAACAGGTATTCTGCGTCTGAAAGCGTTGGAGAAAGAAGGCAAGCTGGAGTTCCCGATGGTTGCTGTAAACGATGCATTCTGCAAATACTTGTTCGACAACCGCTATGGCACGGGTCAATCCGTATGGGATGGTATCAACCGTACTACAAACCTTGTAGTAGCTGGTAAAACGGTTGTGGTAGCTGGCTACGGCTGGTGCGGTAAAGGTGTAGCGATGCGTGCAAAAGGTTTGGGCGCAAAAGTCATCGTAACCGAAATCGACCCAATCAAAGCGGTAGAAGCTTACATGGATGGATTTGAAGTAATGCCAATGCTCGAAGCTGCGAAGCATGGTGACTACTTCGTAACAGTGACAGGTAACCGCGATATCATCAGCAAAGAGCATTTTGCTGTGATGAAAGATGGCGCAATCTTGTCCAACGCGGGTCACTTCGATGTCGAAGTAAACAAGGTCGATCTGAATGCAATGTCGACTTCTTCCCGTATTGTGCGTAAAGATATTGAAGAATTTGTCCTGGCTGATGGTCGAAAAGTGTATCTGCTCGCAGAAGGCCGCCTCGTGAACTTGGCTGCTGGCGACGGACATCCGGCTGAAATCATGGATATGACCTTTGCTCTGCAAGCGGTATCCTTGGCTTATGTCAATGAACAGTACAAAAACATTGGCAAAAAAGTGCTGAACGTACCATTCGAGTTGGATCAAATGGTTGCTCAGTACAAGTTGGAAGCTCTGAACATCGGAATCGACAAATTGACAGATGAGCAAAAATCCTACCTGGAAAGCTGGGTCGAATAGTTCCTCGAATCCCGTCTTTTCCCGGCAAAAAAATATGCGAAAAAATCCTGCTTACAAACGCAGGATTTTTTTTTATAATAACAAATAGGTACTAGGTGGGGAAAAGTGGGGGAAAGTGGAGCCAACCGACAGGAAAGTGGGGGACCAGGGCGTGTTCATGGGGGAATATCAGCACAGCATCGACGAAAAAGGCCGCCTGACGATCCCAGCCAAATTCCGTGAAGGGCTAGGCACTTCCTTTGTTATTACCCGCGGGCTGGACCAATGTTTGTTTGCTTATCCGCAAGATGAGTGGAAACAACTAGAGGAAAGACTCAAGTCTCTCCCCTTTACAAAAGCAGATGCTCGCGCATTTACACGATTTTTCTTTTCAGGTGCCACCGAATGCGAGTGGGACAAGCAGGGAAGGGTAAACATACCACCCAATTTACGTGAGCATGCAGGCATGCAAAAAGAATGTGTGATCATCGGGGTGTCAAACCGTGTAGAGGTATGGAGCAAGGAACGCTGGGAAGATTATTTTGCCCAGTCAGAAGGCTCTTTTGGAGAAATTGCCGAAAAACTGGTTGATTTTAATTTGTAGCAGCGAGAAGAACAGGAGTGACGACATTGTCGTTTCATCACGTAACCGTTTTGATGGATGAGGCTGTCGAAGGGCTAAACATTCGTCCTGGAGGCATTTATGTAGACTGTACACTCGGCGGAGCTGGGCACAGCAGTTTGATTGCTTCGAAGTTGACGGAGGGCGGTCGACTTATTGCCATCGATCAGGACGACTGGGCACTGGATAATGCCCGCGAAAGACTCGCTACCTATATGGACAGAGTCACGCTGGTAAAGAGCAACTTCCGCCATATCAAAGACATTGTGAAAGATTTAGGCTTGGAGGGTGTAGACGGGGTGTTATTTGACCTCGGGGTATCCTCTCCGCAATTGGATGAGGGAGAGCGCGGCTTCAGTTACAATGCCGATGCACCCTTGGATATGAGAATGGACCAGCAAGCGCCATTGTCCGCCTATGACATTATTAATGAGTGGGACGAAGAAGAGATTGCCAAGATCATTTGGCTGTATGGAGAAGAGAAATTTTCCCGGAGAATTGCCCGGCAAATCGTTCAACAACGGAAGAAGCAGCCGATCCAAACAACAGGGGAACTCGTTGAGTTGATCAAGGAAGGAATTCCTGCCGCTGCGCGCCGTACCGGACCCCATCCGGCGAAGCGTACCTTTCAGGCAATTCGGATCGCAGTCAATGATGAACTGGATGCATTCAAAGAAGCCGTCGTCGATGCAATTGAGGTTTTGAATCCAGAAGGTCGGGTCAGTGTCATCACGTTTCATTCTTTAGAGGACAGAATCTGCAAGCAAATTTATCAAGACTTTTCCAAAGGGTGCACGTGCCCGCCAGCTTTTCCGATTTGTACATGCGGAAATAAAGCGGTAGTAAAAGTCATTACAAAGAAGCCGATTTTGCCATCAGAAGTTGAATTGGAAGCAAACAATCGTGCACGATCAGCTAAACTACGGGTAGCGGAGAAGCTGTAGACCGGGATCGACGAGAAAGGGGAGGGAGAAGCGATGAGTTATTACTACCGAGGAAATTTAGCTATGGAGTTGGAACAAAAATCCCGCTCTGTAACGAAAACAACAAAACGCACGGTTCGAATCAAGCCAACGATTCCGACCGGAGAAAAATTGCTGTATCTCTTATTTATCTCGTTAACCGTCGTCGGCATGGGTCTAGTGGGTGTCCGCTACTCGCAAATTTCCCAGTTGAATTACGATATCCAGAGCACCAAACATGAAAACCGTGTAACGGCAGAAAAAAATGCAACGCTGAAATTGCAAATTGAACAAATGACCAACCGGGATCGCCTGCAAAAAGAAGCAGAGAAGCAGGGGATGGTATACAATCCGGCAGCTGTACATACGATCGGCAAACCAGAAGTACAGGCGAGTTCTCTGCCACAAACACAACACAAAAAACCTTAAATGTTACTGCTCCTTATGTGCGGTAACATTTTTTCTTAGCTGGGCCAGAGTCTGCTCCTGACTCGGCTAGGTTGCGTTCGTCTCCCCCATCAGCCTTACTTGGGAGGCGGACGATCTTTGATGTGACGGAGTTGAATGGAGATGGAATGGAAGAGAAAAGTAAATTGGCGAATTCTCGTGGTAGCTTTATGCCTGATCTTGACCTTTTCGACGTTGAGCTTTCGGATTTATTGGATCCAAACGGCAGAGGCTGCCAGAATTATGGAAACGGCTCAAAAGCAGTGGGACAGAGAGAGTGTTTTGAAGCCGAAGCGTGGAGCAATCTATGATCGAAACGGAGAGATCTTGGCATATGATGGTAAGGCATACACAGTAAATGCAAGGCTGAAGCCACTTGATGCGAGAGACGAAGATGTGGTGAAAGACCCCTACTACACAGCGAATATGCTGGCTCCTATTTTGAATGCGCCTGTTCAAGAATTGGTGAAGAATTTGACCAAGCCGAACAAAGTGGTGGAATTGGGACGCTACGGGAAAAAGATCAGTGAAGAGCAAAGGAACCGCATTCTAAGTTTGCAATATCCGACACTGCCAAGTGGTGAGAAGGTCAAAAAGAATCAGCTCCCAGGAATCTATTTGACTGAAACGACTCGCCGGGTTTATCCGAATAACGCCTTCGCTTCCCACGTTATCGGTTATCTTGATTTGTATGATGAACCGAAAATGGGGATCGAACTGCAATTGAACGAACAATTGGCTGGCAAAAAGGGACATATTGCCTACCAAAAGGATCGTGCAGGCTATCAACTGCCAGACGGAGAAGGAGATTACATTCCGGCAATAGACGGCTTAGATGTATATCTCACCATTGATCGCCAGATACAGGATTATGTAGAACAAGCCCTTGACAAGGTGGAACAGCAGTACAAGCCGCAGGGCATGACGGTCGTTGTAGCCGACCCGCAAACGGGCGAGGTATTGGCGATGGGCAACCGCTCGCAGTTTAATCCGAATACGTACTACAACGGGATTGAGAACTACAACAACCATGCAGTCACCACGATGTTTGAGCCGGGCTCTACGTTTAAGATTATTACGCTGGCGGCAGCAATCGAAGAAAAAATGTTTAATCAGAATGAAACCTATCAATCAGGCGCTTACACCATCAAGGGGCAGATTCCGATCCGTGACCACAACAATGGTGCCGGTTGGGGAACCATCAGCTTTTTAGAAGGGGTTCAGCGATCCAGTAACGTGTTGTTCGCTAAGTTGGGTTATGAACGGTTGAAGCTGGAGGGTCTGAAGAAATACTTCAAAAAATTCGGGATGGGTCAAAAAACCGGAATAGAGCTTCCTTACGAAAAAGAAGGAAACTTGATCAACTTGGAAAAACCTCGGTCACCACGCGACTGGGCTGCAACAACGTATGGTCAAGCAGCGACGGTTACGGCGATCCAACAGGTTGCTGCTGTAGGGGCAATCGCGAATGGAGGAGAGCTTCTAAAACCTCATATTGTAAAAGAAATGCGCGATCCTCACACGGGAGCAGTCGTCAATCGCACGCAACGTGAGGTTGTGGACAGGGTTGTAAGTGAAGCGACTGCAAAACAGACACGCGACATTTTGGGTAAGGTTGTCTCAGAGAAGCCCGGGACTGGTACACTATATCAAATCGAAGGGTATCAAGTAGCAGGAAAGACAGGAACTGCGCAAAAATATAATCCTAATACAGGGAAAATTTTGGATGGCCGTTACGTTGCTTCCTTCATCGGTTTCGCGCCAAAAGACAATCCGAAGCTGTTAGTCTACGTCGTTATTGACGATCCGCAAACAGATGCATGGTATGCATTGTGGGGACAAATGATGCTCGCTCCGATGTTTACATCCATTATGGAACGCAGCCTGCAATATTTGCAGCAGCAGCCTGATCTGTCCTTAGTAAAGAATAAACAGAAAGAAAAGGCAACGCCGAAAAAAGAAGCGCAGGCAACGCTGGCATCCTCACCTGCTGCACCGAAGACATTGCCTAAGTTTGAAGGGATGTCCACTACAGCCGCACAATTGCGGGCGAAGCAGGACAATTTGACCGTCACGGTAGCCGGAACAGGTACGAAAATCGTCAAACAATATCCGGAAGCCTATGATCAGGTCGTTCCTGGTGAACAGATCATCCTTGTAACGGACAGGGTAAAAGGAACGAAGATGCCTGACTTCAAAGGAAAATCATTGCGGGATGTCATGGAGTTCAGCTCTTTGATCAATCTCGAAATGAAATCAACTGGAACCGGCTTCGTCACCCAACAAAGCATTCCTCCGGGAACGGTTCTCCAGGGTACAGAGCTGCTACAGGTGACGCTGCAATCCGTGTCGGAACCACCTGTACCGACACCCCCTCCTCCTGGTCAGGAGGGCAGCACAGTGCCTGTTACAACCACACCAAACAATTCGGGGTCGAATCCTGCTACAAATTCAACAGGAGGAAACAATCCGGCTCCACCATCTTCCGGTCAGCAAACTGGGCAAGGTGGGGCAGCACAGCCGCCAGCATCTGGACAGGCACCTCCTCCTGACAAACCAGAAGACCAATCGACGCAAACGCCGACAACTCCATAGTTCTAACTAGTCCCCCCTGCGAATAAGGTTAAGAAGAGACAACCTATTTGAGGGGGGACTCGCTTTGCGGGTATCCAATGCTACTGTACGCCGTCGTATTTTTATCATCTTGATTGTAGGCGTTGTTTTGTATTCAGCGCTTGTCACCCGATTGGGTTATGTTCAATTGATAGAAGGACCGAAACTCTCGCAAATGTCAGATGAACTGCTCAAGCGGGAAATTAAATTTCAACCCAATCGCGGTCGCATTCTGGACAGAAGCGGCAATGAGCTCGTGACGAATATGACCGTCCCCACACTGGTATCGGTAGGGGCACAAATCAAAGACCCTAAAGAAACAGCGAGACAGCTCGCCGTCATTTTGGAGCAAAAAGAAGAAGATGTATTTCGTGCCATTACGAAAAAAGAAATGAGCAACAACCAGATTCCTGGTGGAAGAAAACTGTCAGTTGAAAAGGCGAGAAAAATACAAGAACTGAATCTGCCAGGGATATACTTGGCAGGGGATACGAAGCGTTTTTACCCGAACGGAAATATGGCAGCCCATATTCTTGGTTTCACAGGCATTGACAATCAAGGGCTGACAGGGCTAGAAAAAATTTATGATCCTTTCTTGATGGGGACCGAGGGACATATCTCATTTCCTTCAGATGCCAAAGGGCGCGTACTGCCAGGTGGAACTGAAGACTACGTAGCACCCGTGAATGGGATGGACATGTATTTAACCCTCGACAGTACCATCCAATCGTTTATCGAACGCGAGCTGGATCAAGCGGTGGTCGCTTATCAGCCCGATGATGTTCTGGCGATCGCCATGAATCCAAAGACAGGGGAAATATTGGGGATGGGAAGTCGCCCGACTTTTCAACCGGATGCGTACAGGGACTATCCTTCCGAGGTGTACAATAGAAATCTCCCTATCTGGAAAACATACGAGCCCGGTTCCACATTCAAGATTGTGACACTGGCAGCTGCTTTAAACGAAGGGGTCATCAATCTGAACGAGGGCTTTTACGATCCGGGATTCATAAATGTGGCAGGGAAGCGATTGCGTTGCTGGAAACGCCAGGGGCATGGACAGGAAACGATGCTGGAAGTGGTAGAGAATTCTTGTAACCCTGGCTTCGTGACGATGGGCCAGCGACTGCAAAAAGAACGACTATTTGACTACATCAAAAAATTTGGCTTCGGACAAAAGACAGGGATCGATTTGATTGGCGAAGAAAACGGGCTGTTATTCAATTTGAATAAAGTAGGACCCGTAGAGCTGGGGACGACTTCTTTCGGTCAAGGGGTATCGGTAACGCCAATTCAACAAATGGCTGCGGTCTCAGCTGCCATCAATGGGGGCAAACTTATGAAACCGTTTGTCGCCAAGGAATGGCGGGATAGTGTGACACACGATGTCGTAGCGAGGACTTTGCCGACAGAAGTGCGACAGGTGATTACAGAGGAGACCTCCGCCAAAGTTCGGCATGCACTGGAAAGTGTGGTCGCGCAAGGAACGGGTAACAAGGCATTTATTGAAGGGTATCGGGTAGGAGGAAAGACGGGGACAGCGCAAAAAGTAAAAAATGGCCGTTACGTCGATGGAGAATACATCGTGTCGTTTATCGGCTTTGCGCCGGCTGATGATCCACAGCTCGTCGTATATTTCGCCGTAGACAATCCGAAAGCACTGGCGTTTGGGGGATTGATTGCCGCTCCGAGTGTAAAAAGCATCATGGAATCCTCCCTTCAGCATTTGAATGTACCGAAACGAAAAGATGGCATCCCCAAGGAAATTAACAAAGCACTTGGAGAAAGGGCGCCAATCGAAGTGCCAAACATGGTCGGACAATCCATGAGAGACGTAGTGACAACGTATGATACTCTGCCGCTAGTCGTTTCAGGGAAAGGTCAGTATGTCATTCAGCAGTCCCCTGCACCCGGAGTAAAAATTGATGAGGGCGGAAAAATTCGCATATACCTTGGTGACAAATCGACCAATTAGCTATAAAATGAGATTTCGAAGGCGGAGGGGAGTAGGCTTGTCTACGTTCGCTCTGCCTTTGTTCGTCAAGACTGCGCCTAAATGATCGGCGTAGCCTAGTACAAATGTTCAAATTTCTGTCTATACTAGTTGGAGAATGGGGTGCCTGTTTCATGTTTCTACGGGATCTGCTCATGCCTTTGTTGCCAGTAACGGTTTCGGGGGATGACAGCATGGAGATTACGGGTTTGACAGCAGACTCGCGCCAGGTAAAGCCCGGCTACTTGTTTGTCTGTCTGACTGGATATACCGTGGATGGACATACGTTCGCGGCCCAGGCGGTGAAGAATGGTGCCGTCGCCGTGTTATCCGAACAAGATCTGGACGTGCCAGCGACTATTGTCAAAGTACCGGATACCCGGCGGGCAATGGCTATGCTGGCTGATCGTATTTTCGGATCTCCTACGAAAGAAGTAAAAGTCATTGGCGTAACGGGGACAAATGGCAAGACGACCACTACGCATCTGATCGACAAAATTTTGCGCGATCAAAGCAAGCAAACAGGCTTAATCGGAACGATCCATATGAGAATTGGAGACGTAACGGAGGAAGTCAAAAATACGACTCCAGATGCCATAGATTTGCAAAGAAGCTTTCGCCGCATGTGCGATGTAAACACAGACTATGCGATTATTGAGGTGTCCTCTCATGCACTGGAGCTGGGAAGAGTCCGCGGTTGCGAAATCCATACAGCGGTTTTCACCAACCTGACCCAGGATCACCTCGACTACCATAAAACAATGGAAAACTATCGCTACGCCAAATCATTGTTGTTTTCCCAGCTCGGCAACAGCTATGACACAGACCGTCTAAAGACCGCTGTACTGAATGCGGATGATGAGGCGTCCGAATTATATGCTACCGTTACACCGGCGCGAGTCATTACATACGGCATTGATCAACCTGCAGATGTAAGGGCAAAACAAATCGAAATCACCAGTAAAGGAACTTCTTTTACAGTCGAAAGCTTTGCTGGCAGTGCGCGTATGAACTTGAAGCTGATGGGAAAGTTCAATGTGTATAACGCTTTGGCAGCCATCGCGGTTACACTCGCAGAAGGTATTCCACTAGAAGAGATTAAAGCGAGCCTGGAAGCGGTAGCAGGGGTAAATGGGCGATTTGAAGCAGTAGATGTTGGTCAGCCGTTTGCGGTGCTCGTCGACTACTCACACACGCCAGACAGCTTGGAAAATGCATTGATGACTGTCAAGGAATTTGCCCGTGGCAACGTATTTTGCATTGTTGGCTGCGGAGGCGACAGGGATCGATCCAAACGCCCAATCATGGCGCAAATTGCAACGAAATATGCTGATCTGACCGTCTTAACATCAGATAATCCACGCTCGGAGGAGCCGCAGGCGATTCTCGATGACATGCTGGCAGGCTTGTCGGAAGTGGCACCTGATCGTTATACGGCACTAACAGACCGACGCGAAGCCATTGCCCATGCAGTTTCGCTTGCAAAGCCGGACGATGTGATCTTGATCGCCGGAAAAGGACACGAAACATATCAAATTATTAAAGACCAGGTGTTGCCCTTCGATGACCGTGAAGTAGCGCGCGAAGCGATTGCCCGGTACAACCAAGAATAAAACAGATGCCACACACTGCATCGAAAGAAAGGAGGCTCGGGCATGTTCGTTGACAACGTCCTAATCGTCACGATCGTCGCTGCGTTTCTCATCGCCGTACTCATTGGCCCATTGTTTATTCCCTTCCTTCGCCGCCTGAAATTTGGGCAGGCAATTCGTGAGGAAGGACCGCAATCCCATTATAAGAAGGCTGGAACTCCCACTATGGGAGGCACCATCATTCTTTTGGCACTCATATTTACCGTGTTGAAGTTTGCCAATGCGAAAATGGAAATTTACTTCCTGTTATTGGTGACTCTCGGATACGGTTTAATCGGGTTTCTGGATGATTTCATCAAAATCAAGAAAAAACGCAACCTCGGGTTGACCGCCAAACAGAAGTTTGCTGGTCAGATTGTCTTGGCAATCGGCGCTTATATTTTGCTGCTCATGATGGGGCATGACACGTCCATTCATCTGCCAGGTACACCGTGGAAGCTGGAGCTTGGCTATTTCTACTTCCCGTTCCTGTTGTTCCTCTTGGTAGGTACAACGAATGCTGTTAACATCACAGATGGGGTAGATGGACTGTTGGCAGGGACGGGAGCCATTGCTTTTGGTGCTTATGCGATCATCGCATGGTTTGGCCAAGATTATGACACTGCTATTTTTAGTGCGGCTGTTGTAGGTGCGCTACTTGGCTTCCTCGTCTTCAATGCACATCCGGCACGCGTGTTCATGGGTGATACCGGTTCACTTGGACTTGGTGGAGCTCTAGCGGGAATTGCAATCATGACCAAGACGGAATTGCTCTTGGCTATTATTGGTGGGGTATTCGTTGTTGAGACGCTCTCTGTCATTATGCAGGTAGTCTCCTTTAAGACACGTGGAAAGCGTATTTTCCGAATGAGTCCCCTGCATCATCATTTTGAATTAACAGGCTGGTCAGAGTGGCGCGTGGTTGTCACGTTCTGGCTCGTCGGTATGTTCTTTGCTGGATTGGGTGTATACCTTGAGGTGGTGACAATCAGATGATGCGTTTTCATAATAAGCATGTCGTCGTTATTGGTATGGCAAAGAGCGGTGTCGCAGTGGCTAAACTGCTACACCGCTTTGGTGCTCATGTCGTCGTAAATGATAAAAAGCCACGTGAAGAAGCGGTGGGGATAGAAGAGCTGGAAGCGTTGGGAATCCCGGTCATTTGCGGTTATCACCCTGATGATCTGATTCATGAAGGCGTATCCCTAGTGGTCAAAAACCCGGGGATTCCGTATGAAGCAGCACCCGTCAAACAGGCTCAGTCACTAGGCATTCCTGTTGTGACGGAGGTGGAGCTAGCCTCCCAGATTGCCAAGGCACCGATTATCGGCATAACAGGCTCCAATGGCAAGACGACGACTACGACGCTCGTCGGACTGATTTTCAAAGAAGCGGGTCTGGATGCAAAGGTAGGAGGCAACATCGGTACCGTGTTGTGCGGTCTGGCAGAGGAAGCTGGTCCCGACGAATGGCTCGTTGCCGAATTGAGTAGCTTCCAACTGATGGGGACAAGGGAATTTCGCCCACATATCGGTGTTTTACTCAATCTGTATCCTGCTCATCTGGATTACCATCACACCATGGAAGAGTATTCGGCAGCCAAACTGAAAATGTTTGCCAACCAAACGGCAGATGACGCAGCTATTTTGCCATATGACCAACCAGAGATTGTAGAAAAATGCAAAGACCTCCCTGCAGCCATCTACTACTTTAGCAAGAGTCAAGAGGTACCAAAGGGTGCTTTTGTCAAGGATGGTTTGATCCTGTTTGCGGATGGGAATGGGAATACAGAGCCAATTATTGCAATAGCGGATATTACCGTTCCTCATCTGGACAACGCACTGGCAGCGATTCTTGTTGCGAAGCTCGCAGGCGCGGACAAGCAATCGATTATACAAGTTCTTACTACCTTCCCAGGGGTAGAGCACCGGATGGAGTTCGTAGATTCGATTCGCGGTGTCAAATACTTCAACGATTCAAAAGCGACCAACCCGGAAGCGGCATCACGCGCCTTGCAAGCATGCAAGGAGCCGGTCGTATGGATTTGCGGTGGGCTCGATCGTGGCGTTGATTTTCGGGAACTGCTGCCTGTGATCCAAGGCCGGGTAAAAGCAGTCATCGCGCTCGGGCAAACGGCTCCGATTTTACTGGAACGTGCTCAGGAAGCAGGGATTAATGAGCGTATCCATGTCGATACTGTGGAAAAAGCCGTTCTTGCTGCTTCCCGGTTAGCTGAATCAGGTGATGTGGTCTTACTGAGCCCAGCTTGTGCGAGTTGGGACATGTTTCCTTCGTTTGAGACAAGGGGGAGCATGTTTAAGGACGGCGTGCATAGACTTAAAACAAGCCTAGCATAACGTCCCACTGGTACCATCACGAATATGACAAAAGCGGGACGGCATGAGAAAGGATGACCTGGCACAATGAGCAAGGTACGCTCTGCCCCCGACTTCGTAATTATTTTTGCAACACTTTTTTTATTGGGAATTGGCATCGTGATGGTGTACAGCGCCAGCGCGATCGTGGCGCAAAAGCCGCCGTTTTCCGATCCGTATTTCTTTGCCAAGCGGCAACTGATCTTCGCTCTGTTAGGGATTACATCCATGTACATTACGATGAATATTGATTACTGGGTGTGGAAGCAATGGGCCAAGGCAGGATATTTGGCGAGCATCGGTCTGTTGATTCTTGTTTTGATCATCGGGATCGAGGTAAATGGCTCGAAAAGCTGGCTTGGATTTGGCGCTTTTGGAATTCAACCAGGAGAATTTGCAAAACTGGGCGTTGTTGCATTTCTCGCGAAGTGGCTCTCAGATAATCAGAAGCAAATTGTCTTGTTCCGCAAAGGTCTTATGCCTGCCTTGGGAATCCCGGTTCTGTGCTTTGGATTGATCATGTTGCAACCGGACTTGGGCACCGGGACGGTTTTGATGGGAACAGCGGTTGTCATGATTTTTGCGTCAGGTGCGCGGGTCAGTCATTTTGTCGGATTGGGAATGATCGGAGTGGTTGGCTTCATCGGATTGGTTTTGTCAGCTCCTTATCGAATCAAAAGGATTACGTCCTTCCTCGATCCGTGGTCTGACCCGCTCAATACCGGCTATCAAATCATCCAATCCCTTTACGCAATAGGTCCCGGTGGTTTGTTGGGTCTTGGTCTTGGACAAAGCAGACAGAAGCATCTGTACTTGCCGGAGCCTTACAATGATTTTATTTTCTCGATTGTCGCGGAGGAGCTGGGCTTTATCGGAGGCACGCTCATTCTCCTGCTTTTCCTCCTCTTGTTGTGGAGGGGAATGCGGACGGCGATTACGGCTCCGGATTTGTTCGGAAGCCTGCTTGCGCTAGGAATCATTGGAATGATTGCCATCCAGGTTGTCATCAATATTGGTGTTGTAACAGGGATGTTTCCGGTGACAGGAATCACGTTGCCATTCTTAAGCTACGGCGGTTCATCATTGACACTGATGCTCACAGGTGTAGGTGTCTTGTTGAACATCTCTCGTTTTTCTCGATAACAGAAACCTCAACAGGAGTACGCAATAGGAATGTACATCAGCTCATTGCTACTCCTTCTAAAAAAGGGTGTGAACGTATGCGTGTCGTCTTAACAGGCGGTGGCACAGGTGGACATATTTATCCGGCGCTTGCGGTGGCGAGGGAAGTTTCCCGCCAAAATCCGCAGGCTGCCTTTTTGTATATTGGCAGTAAAAAAGGCTTGGAAGCAGGTTTGGTTCCGAGATCAAATATTCCTTTCCAATCCGTAGAAATTAGCGGATTGAAACGCAAGCTTTCGTTGGACAACCTGAAGACCTTGTGGAAATTCGTCCGGGCTGTTGGTGATGCCAAGAAAATGCTGCGCGAATTCAAACCGGATGTCGTAATTGGTACAGGTGGCTACGTGTGTGGCCCAGTCGTATATGCAGCTTCTCGCTTGGGGATTCCAACGCTGATCCATGAGCAAAACGTAGTGCCAGGCTTGACCAACAAGTTTCTTTCTCGCTCAGCTACACGGGTGGCTGTTTCGTTCAAAGAATCGCTTGCCCATTTTCCCCCGTCTAAAACGGTACTGACCGGAAATCCGCGTGCAACGGAAGTCATGCATGGTAATGCAGAGGCGGGGCGTAGCTTTTTGGGTGTGGACAATAGCAAAAAAATCGTGCTGATCTTTGGTGGCAGCAGGGGAGCCCGCGCAATCAATGAGGCGGTGCTTTCGGTTGTTACGCAGTTGGGCAAATATGCCGATTCTCATTTTGTATATGTGACGGGCGACGTTCATTATGAAACAATTTCAGCACAGCTTCGTGAACTGGGAACACTTCCAAGTAACATTTCTGTGCTTCCGTTCGTCCATAATATGCCGGATGTTTTGGCAGCGACCCATGTATTGGTTGGTCGCGCAGGGGCATCTACCTTGGCAGAAATTACGGCACTAGGTGTGCCTTCGATCTTGATTCCGTCCCCGTATGTCACGAACAATCATCAAGAGAAAAATGCAAGGGGATTGGAGCGGGCAGGGGCAGCTCATGTTATCGTAGAGCGGGAACTTACCGGAGAGAACTTGCTACTTTCTTTGGAAAATATTCTTGCCAATCCAGCAAAATGGGAAGAGATGAAAAATAGTTCTCTTTCCTTGGGGATGCCGCAAGCAGCTACGGAGATTGTCCGTCAATTAGAGGCGATTACACGAAAAAAATGATCAGATAGGCGATTGTCACGCCGATCTGGGCGAACGCATAGTATGGAGCAAACACGTGAGAAGACTAGGTCCGACCTAGCAAACGTATCAGGAGGTTCACAAATGAAAAAAATCGCAGATGAACTCATGCAAGCAGGAATTGACAAAGTGTGGACCGATGAACCCCTTGCTAATCATACAACGTGGCGGATCGGGGGTCCTGCTGATTTGTTAATCCAACCCAAGGATAAAGCATCCTTGCAAAAAGCCTTGCAGATCATCCATCGTCATGAAATTCCTTGGAGTGTAATCGGGCGCGGTTCAAACCTTCTGGTGAGGGACAGAGGGATACGTGGAGCCGTGCTTAAGGTGGCCGAGGGCTTGAGCCACTGTGAGTTCAGGGGCGAAGAGGTGTGTGTGGGTGCCGGATATTCCATGATCCGCCTGGCGGTGGAGACAGGCAAGATGGGATTAACAGGTATGGAGTTTGCAGGAGGGATTCCTGGTACGGTAGGCGGCGCCGTCTATATGAATGCGGGGGCACACGGATCTGATCTTTCACGTATTCTTATTGATGCCGAGATCCTTTTCGAAAACGGCGAAAGTAAAGTGTTGAGTAACGAAGAACTGAGCTTTAGCTATCGGACTTCTCTTTTGCAAAAGCAAAAAGGGATCGTGCTAGAGGCCCGTTTTCAATTGAGGACGGGCGACCGCAAGGAGATTGCCGCCACACTCGCTGCCAATAAGGAACGACGGCGCAATACGCAGCCGCTGCAGATGCCGTGTGCTGGCAGTGTGTTCCGAAATCCGCCGAATGACCACGCAGGTCGCCTGATTGAAGCAGCTGGGCTGAAGGGCTATCAGATCGGAGGAGCTCAGGTTTCAGAAAAACACTCCAACTTCATCGTGAATTGCGGAGGAGCAACGGCTGCCGACGTCCTCACCTTGATTAATCATGTTCGGAGCACCATTCTCGAGAAAAATGGGATAGACCTGCATCCGGAAGTCCTGGTGGTGGGCGAGGGGTAACACGGAGGTGAAAGTTTGGAGACTTTTGCGATCGAAGGCGGAAGACCTCTGTCCGGTTCGCTTCGGATCCAAGGTGCTAAGAACGCTGCTCTTCCCATTCTTGCCGCTGCAGTGCTCGCGGAAGGGCAATTCTATATCTATGACGTCCCCCATCTAAAAGACATTAAAGTCATGCTCGAAATCTTGACATTGCTTGGGGCGAATACGAAGCATGAGGACGGATGTGTCGATCTGGATACAACGTCTGTCTGTGTCCCGCAGGTGCCGGATGATTTAATGAGCCAAATGCGATCTTCGATTTTTTTGGCGGGACCACTCCTCGCACGGCTGGGTGAGGTCACGATTTCCAGACCAGGTGGATGTGACATTGGAGAGCGCAGGATTGACTTGCATTTAGCTGGATTGACTGCGCTGGGAGCCAAAATCGAAGAATCGGAAGGCTACATTACATTTCGGGCCAAACAATTGCGTGGGTCCAATATCTTTCTTTCCTTTCCCAGTGTGGGCGCGACGGAAAATATCATGATGGCGGCTGTGCTGGCAAAAGGCACAACCCGAATTTGTAATGCAGCACGAGAACCGGAAATCATCGACCTCCAGAATTTCCTGAATGCAATGGGAGCGCGAATCAGAGGGGCAGGCACCGATACGATTGAGATCAGTGGTGTACCTCGTTTGCGTTCCGTCAGTTACCGGATCATACCGGACAGGATTGTGACAGGAACCTATCTGTTGGCTGTCGGTATTTCACAGGGACATATCGAATTGACCAATACATTGCCTGAGCAATTGATGGCATTGATTGAGGTCGCCCGTAGCTGCGGTGTTGAAATCAAGACCCGCCATGATATAATGGAAATCAAAAGCACGTCCCGTCCACGTGCCTACGACCGGATCATCACCTCGCCATATCCTGGGTTTCCGACTGATTTACAGGCGCAGCTGATGGTGTTTCTGTCACAGGCAAGGGGAACGAGTGTCATCAAAGAGACCATTTTTGAAGGAAGATTCAAACATGTGAATGAATTGGCGCGAATGGGCGCCTCTATATACGTAGATCTTGGCTCCGCAATTATTCGGGGTGTCAACAAATTGACCGCTACGAATGTCGAAGCTACTGATCTTCGAGCAGGTGCTGCCTTAGTCCTCGCAGGGCTTGCTGCAGAAGGTATTACCACGGTGAACCAGATCCATCATATCGATCGTGGATACGATCGGCTGGAAGAGCAGTTGCGTCAATTAGGAGCCGATATATCACGAGTATCGATGTAACCGAGGGAGAGTGGGCGGCATAATGTTATGCCGCTTTCCCTGTTTTGTTCAATGACATTTATTCGAAAGACATCCAGTAATTTACTTTGCTCTGGGCAATGAGCCTAAAAAACAAGAGGAAGGGTACGGCCATGGCGGTATATGAGGAACGCATTCCGCAAGTCAAGCAACAACGCCCCAGAAGAAGGGGCAACCGCAAGCTGGTCTTTTTGCTGGTATTGTTTTTTCTTACCATTCTCATCATCGTTTTTATCCGTTCTCCTTACAGTAAGGTGCAAGAGATTCGAGTGACTGGCAATGATATTTATACGACGGAGCAAATCGTTGCTCAATCCGGCTTAGTGAAGGACATGCAGTTTCTAAACGTATGGGAGAACAGTGTACGAAATAACTTGAAACCATTAGAGGCCATTAAAGATGTGACGGTGAGCCGCTCTTTTCCCGGATTGATCACGCTACATATCACCGAACAAAAGCGCGTCGCTTTTTGGAGTGGGCAGGACGGAAGCCGCTATGCCTTACTGGACAATGGCTATGTGCTCAAACAGGTTAATTTCGCCAAGCGTGTAGTGGACAGGCCATTGATTAGCTCCTGGGCCTCACCTGAGCTCCTTCCCCATCTTGCCAAGTCGTTATCGAAATTATCACCAGATGTACTCGCGGAGATTTCGGATATTACACTGACGCCAACGGTTTACGACAAACAACGCGTAACGCTGTACATGCGCGATGGGAATGAAGTAAGAAGCGTCATCTACAAGCTGGACAAGATGATGAACTGGTACCCGGCAATCGTGAAAGAATTGCCGCCAGATACAAAAGGGGTGCTCTCCTTGTTTGAGCAGCCGTGGTTTATTCCTTACGGGGCTCAAGGGGCTATTCCGATACAGGAAGGGCAAGAACAGCCACAGCAGTAAATGAAAAAGGGGAAAGTAGACAATGAGTCGTCGTCGCAAATTTCATTTGTATTTAACCATCGTGACGTTTTCTACCGGCTTTCTAGTGGCCACTTCCTTCGAAACGAACAAGCTTACGCGCAAAGAACGGATGAATGATCAGCTGTTCCAACAGGAAACGCAATTGAATGATCGGATTTTGGCTGAGAAGGAGCAAAATCGGCATCTGGAAAGTCAACTGCTCGATTTGCAGCGTCAGGTGGGAAAAGTGGAAGAGGCGATGGCGGAGCGCAAATCGGAGGCTGCTGATACACTCAGTCAACTGGATGCAGCGCGGATGTTGGCAGGGGTAGTCGCTGTCGAAGGACCGGGTATCGTCATAACGATGCAGGATAGCCAGAATGCAGCGAACAGCGCAGACATCGCGAACTACATCGTGCATGAGCAGGATGTACGTCTGGTCGTCAATGAACTGCGTGCAGCAGGAGCAGAGGCCATCAGCATTAATGGGCAGCGTGTGGTGAGCAATTCCGAAATTCGTTGCATTGGACCTACGATCATCGTAAACGGCATCAAGTCGGCCGCTCCATTCGTAGTAACAGCGATAGGGAATCCCGACACACTAGACAGTGCTTTGAACTTGCCGGGAGGTGTTTTGCACTCCTTGCAAGACTTTGTCCAAATAAGCGTAGCCAAAAAAGAGAAGGTTGAACTGCCTGCCTTTGTTGGTGACGCGAAAACGAAACACTCCTAAATAAAAGGATGCGTTTACCTATGTTACAAAAAAGCCGTAAAATCACATTTATTCTTGCCATCATTAGTGCTATCATAGGTGTGATGTTGACTGTGCAATTACGAAGCAGTCTTCATCCTGTGCATAAAGAGTCTCGCAGCATCGCGGAACTTCGGACCACGTTGCAAAAAGAACTGGAGAAACACAAAAACCTGCTTGCAGACATTTCAAAGTATAATCAGCTGTACTACCAATACGAAACCTCCCTCAGTGAAGATGAAAGTATCTCCGTTATGAAAGAGGAGTTGGCACGGACTCGCCGGATGGCTGGTATGGTAGGGATGGAGGGAGAAGGCATTGTTATTGATGTTGTCGATGCCCCTACGCCTGAAGAACCAGTTTTGGATGAACATATGCCTGTGCCTGTTGTAGGAGACTATACGATTGACGATGAAGATTTGCGCTGGTTGGTAAATATCCTGTTTGCAAACGGAGCACAAGCTGTTTCCATTAATGGCCATCGACTGATTGCTACCACTGCAATCCGCAATGTGGGAGACGTCATCCAAATCGATACCAGGACGATCAGGGCTCCGTATGAGATAAAAGCATTGGGGGAGCCTGAAGTATTGTTGTCCGCATTGAAGCTGGAGGGTGTAGAGGAGAACTTCCAGCTGGCGAATAAAAAGGTGCTGGCAGAAAAACGGGACAAGCTGATGATTTCAGCGAATAACGAAACACGTGTCATTCAATTTATGAAACCTGTGAAACAAAAAGGAGATTCGTAACCATGTGGCTCCCGCTTATCGGACTGATTGTCGGTCTTGTTGTCGGCTTCCTGCTGGATTGGCGTGTGCCCCAGGAGTATAGCAGCTATCTATCAATAGCCCTCTTGGCTGGATTGGATACGATCTTTGGGGGGATTCGTTCGTTTTTAGAGCGTACTTTTAACGTTCGTATTTTCATGTCTGGATTCTTTTTCAACACACTTTTTGCAGCAGGCTTGGCCTTCATTGGAGGGTTCTTGGGGATTGATCTGTATTTGGCTGCGATCGTGGCTTTCGGGGTCCGGTTGTTCAACAATCTCGCTGTCATTAGGAGAATTGTTCTATCCAAATGGATCAATCAGCAAGAATAGCGCGAAGAAAAATGGGAAGATGGTCATTTTTTTACAAAAAATCAATAAGAAAAAAAGGGAATGGTAGTCCTGTGTGGAATAATTTATGCAGGTGTTCTCACTTTAGCAAGAAAAAAGACGTAGCAGGGGAGGTGTCACAGGTTTGGTAAGCAATGAATTCATAGTCAGCCTAGACATTGGAACATCCAAAGTACGCGTCATGATTGGCGAGATCAACAATGGTTCCATCAACATCATCGGCGTCGGACAATCACACTCAGAAGGCATCAAGAAGGGCGTGATTGTAGACATCGACCAAACCGTGCATGCCATCCGGGAAGCGGTTGATCATGCAGAGCGCATGGTTGGCGTTTCAATCGAAGAAGTGTATGTAGGGATCACTGGAAACCATATCGATCTGCATGAAACCCAAGGGGTTGTCGCTGTATCCAGCGAAGACCGTGAGATACGAGAAGAAGATATTCAACGCGTAATTCAGGCAGCGAAGGTCGTGGCTATTCCTCCAGACCGTGAAATCATCGAGGTAGTCCCAAAGGAGTACATCGTTGATGGACAAGGGAGTATTAAGGACCCGCGTGGGATGATTGGTGTCCGACTGGAAATGGAAGGGACCATTGTGACCGGGTTGAAAACGGTCGTACATAACATCGTTCGCTGTGCTCAACGAACCAATCTGCGTGTAGCTGGAATATTCTTGCAACCGCTTGCGGCTAGCACTGTTGCTCTATCCAAAGATGACAAAAATATGGGTGTCGTTCTTGTCGACATCGGTGCGGGTTCTACCACGATCGGTGTATTCGAGCAGGGGAAACTGGCAGCGACCACCGTGATCGGCATCGGTGGCGACCACATTACGAGCGATATTTCACTCGGACTGCGAACGCATACAGATGTGGCAGATCGTGTGAAAACCAAAAACGGCTGTGCCCTTATTGACGAAGCATCCGAAGATGTGAAGTTCAAGGTGAACCGGATTGGCAGTGAAGTCGAAAAACAATTTACGCAAGTGGATTTGGCCAATATTATCGAGCCGCGCGCTGCGGAAATATTCCAATTAGTCGAGGATGCTGTATACAAATTGGGCTATCGCGACGAAATTGCAGGTGGCTATGTTCTTACGGGTGGTACCGTAGCTATGCCGGGCATGTTGGAATTGGCAAAAGAAGAATTGGACGCACCTGTTCGAATTGCGATTCCTGATTACATCGGAGTGCGAGATCCTGCCTACACCACCGGGGTAGGTTTGATTCAATATGCCTTGCAGTTGATGGAGCGCCGCAGCATTCGCGTCACCCCCTCATTCAAGGGCACTCAGAAGCAAACTGTTTCGTCTAAGCCAAAAGCAGAAGGCGGCGGTTTGATGGAAAAAGTAAAAAACTGGTTTAGCGAATTTATTTAATGGAGTTCGCTTTATCGAGCTTAACTACAATGACGAAGACGGGTTTCGATTCGTTCCATTGTGTTTAGTTGACAGGCTTCTGTAGCCACGAAGTTTTCTTATGTTGAATTGGGGAGGACTAGCAATATGCTGGAATTTGATATGGATATGGAATCCTTTGCACGAATTAAAGTTATTGGTTGCGGCGGCGGCGGTAGTAACGCAGTAAACCGCATGATCGCAGGAGGGTTGAAAGGTGTAGAGTTCATCACCTTGAACACTGACGCGCAAGCACTCCAACTCTCTAATGCCGATATGAAGCTGCAAATTGGTGAAAAGCTGACACGTGGATTGGGAGCAGGTGCGAATCCTGAGATCGGTAAAAAAGCAGCGGAAGAAAGTCGTGATTTGATTGAGAACGCTCTGCGTGGAGCTGATATGGTATTCGTAACGGCTGGTATGGGCGGTGGTACGGGTACAGGGGCAGCACCTGTTGTTGCAGAGATCGCCAAGGAGATGGGTGCTCTTACAGTTGGTGTAGTAACCCGTCCGTTCTCCTTTGAAGGTCGCAGACGTTCCCAGCACGGTGAAATCGGTATTTCTGCTTTGAAAGAAAAAGTAGATACACTGATCGTGATTCCTAACGATCGTCTTTTGGAAATCGTTGATAAGAATACGCCAATGCTCGAAGCATTCCGCGAAGTAGACAACGTTCTTCGTCAAGGGGTTCAAGGTATTTCCGATTTGATTGCAACACCTGGCTTGATCAACCTGGACTTCGCTGACGTGAAGACGATCATGACTGAGCGTGGTTCCGCTCTCATGGGAATCGGTGTAAGCAGCGGAGAGAATCGTGCGGCTGAAGCTGCTCGCCGTGCTATTTCCAGCCCACTTCTCGAGACTTCCATTGATGGTGCACGCGGTGTTCTCATGAACATTACAGGCGGTACCAACCTGAGCTTGTACGAAGTAAACGAAGCAGCAGACATCGTGGCTTCCGCATCGGACCCAGATGTGAATATGATTTTCGGTGCTGTGATTAACGAGGAATTAAAGAATGAATTGGTCGTGACAGTTATTGCCACAGGCTTTGAGCATGCTCAACGGGCTCCGGAAGCCCCTCGCCGTCAACAACAGGCGGTCAATACGCCTGGCAATCGTCCGACACCAGTTTCCAATACGAATAACAGCCGAGCGAAGGAAGAAGAGGAAGACAAATCCTTCTTCTCCATGGGCAACCTGGATAATCTGGATATTCCAGCATTCCTGCGCAATCGCCGCCGCAACAAAAACTAAAGTGAAAAACGACTGTCAAAAGCCTTGTTCCCGTCAGTGGGGACAAGGCTTTTTTTCGTTGATTAGCTGAAAAATGTTAGACAAAAAAACCAAAAAAACACCGTCAAGAATTGACAGACTTTACATACACATTGATATATACTGCTTTTACTGATAGAAGTCGTCCTACTATTTACCATTTTTGCTAGGACATATGCTTGCTGCCAAGTCGGTCAGAAGATGAGGGGGAAAGCAAGTGGTTGTGTATCTTGATATCATTCTACTCCTGAATGTAGCTATTGATACCTTGTTACTCTGGTTTACTGCTTATTTTCGTAAAGAGCGCATGGTGTGGTGGAGAATGATACTTGCCTCCCTGTTTGGCTCCGCGTATCTGGTCTTTTTCTTTTTTCCTGTGTTTTCTCCGATGTATCAATGGTGGGTCAAACTGCTCTTTTCTGTCATCATGCTGTGGATTGCTTTTGGGAATAGGAGGTTGTTGTCTTTTGCGCAAAACTTGATCATTTTTTACTTTGTCGCATTTGTGTTCGGAGGAGGAGTGCTTGGGCTACAGTATTTTTTGGCACCGCAGAGTGAAATTGTAAATGGACTGGTTGTCACGCATAATGATGGATTTGGCGTTGGGTTCAAGCCTACTTTGGCGATTGTTTTGATTGGGTTTATCCTGATCTTTTTCCTCGGGAAAAGGAGCTACCGCGCGATTCAGGAGCCGCGAAGAATCGAAACCTTTCTCGTTGATGTCGTCGTTACGTTAGCTGGGGAAAAAGTCATTTGCCGTGGACTTGTGGATACAGGAAACCAGCTCCACGAACCGATTACACGCATACCCGTCATGATAATGGAAAATCGCATGTTCGCACATTTGCTTCCGCCGTCGCTTCTCCGACAAGCCGATGAAAACGGTGGAGTGTGGGAGAAGCTGGACGGATCTTGGGACCATCTGCCGCTGGAATGGCAGTCGCGGGTACGCTTGATCCCGTATCGCAGCGTGTCAAGAGGGATGGATTTTTTACTCGCAATCAAACCAGACCATGTCATGGTCGTGCAAGATGGGATTCGTTTTGAAACAGAACGGGTGCTGATCGGGCTTAACCCCATCCCATTGGCCGCTGACGGTAAGTATCAGGCCATCGTGCACCCAGCCATGATGGAAACTTATGAAGCGGAAGAATCAACCTTTATTCTCAAACAGGAGGGCTAATCATGTATGTAAAACTTCGCCTACAACTCCAGTTGACCTGGTACCGAATCTTGCTCTGGCTTGGTGTACGCGCCGAAGAAGTCTATTATATTGGCGGGAGTGAAGCATTGCCTCCACCGTTGACCAGAGAAGAAGAGGAGCTGCTGCTCGGACGACTTCCGTCCGGTGATCCGGCTGTCCGCGGTATGTTGATTGAACGCAATCTTCGTCTGGTCGTTTACATCGCCCGCAAGTTTGAGAATACGGGAATTAACATTGAGGACTTGGTCAGCATTGGCACCATCGGCTTGATCAAGGCAGTGAATACCTTTGATCCAGACAAGAACATCAAGCTGGCAACATATGCTTCTCGTTGTATTGAAAACGAAATCCTCATGTATCTTCGCCGCAATAATAAAATTCGCTCAGAGGTATCTTTTGATGAACCGCTTAACATTGACTGGGACGGCAATGAACTGTTGCTCTCAGATGTTTTGGGTACGGAGAATGACACGATCTATAAAAACATCGAGGACCAAGTGGATCGAAAGCTGCTGAAAAAAGCACTGGATAAACTGTCTGACCGCGAGAGAATTATCATGGAGCTGCGCTTCGGCTTAGCAGGAGAAGAGGAAAAGACACAAAAGGATGTTGCGGATTTGTTGGGTATCTCACAGTCGTATATTTCCCGTTTGGAAAAGCGAATTATAAAACGGTTGCGAAAAGAATTCAACAAGATGGTCTAACGCATATTTTCCCAGCTTGGGGGGATACTGTTCCTAAACCGAAACAGATGGTGGTTTTTGCCACCTTCTTGGTCGGCTACGCGTCAGTTACGCGGCCTTTCAAGACAACCGGGTTAGGGACTTTTTTCTTGCTTCGAGGAGGGAAAGACGTGACGCGCAATAAGGTAGAGATATGCGGGGTAGATACCTCCAAGCTTCCGGTGTTGACAAACAAAGAGATGCGGGAATTGTTTGAGCGCCTGCAAAGTGGGGAGTTGGCAGCCCGCGAAAAGCTGGTCAACGGCAACTTGCGACTGGTGCTGAGCGTAATCCAACGGTTCAACAATCGCGGGGAGTTCGTGGATGACTTGTTTCAAGTGGGCTGCATCGGGTTGATGAAAGCGATCGACAACTTTGATCTCGGGCAAAATGTGAAGTTTTCCACGTATGCCGTACCAATGATCATCGGAGAAATTCGACGCTATTTACGGGACAACAATCCGATTCGCGTTTCCCGTTCTTTGCGAGATATCGCGTACAAGGCCTTGCAGGTGCGTGACAATCTGACCAACAAACATTCGCGAGAGCCTACCATTATCGAGATTTCTCAGGAATTGAACGTAGCCAAAGAAGATGTCGTGTTTGCACTCGATGCGATCCAGGATCCGGTTTCATTGTTTGAACCGATTTATCAGGATGGTGGCGATCCGATTTATGTCATGGATCAGATTAGTGACGAGAAGAACAAAGATGTCACGTGGGTCGAGGAAATTGCGCTTCGTGAGGGAATGCAGCGGCTAGGTGACCGAGAAAAAATGATATTATCCATGCGCTTTTACGAAGGAAAAACGCAGATGGAAGTAGCAGAGGAAATCGGTATTTCACAGGCACAGGTCTCCCGATTAGAAAAAGCGGCAATTGCCCATATGCAAAAGCACGTTCAATCGTAATGAGAAACCACATAGGTGACCCGGCGGTCTTGTACCGTTCGGGTTTTTTGTACGAGCGGAAGCATTCGTTTTCAATCGACTTACTTTTTGGCAAAGAAGCGGACATATTCCTCTTTGGACTCATATACTGTAAGTAACGGAGAAAAGAAGGTGAGGAAGAATGGTAAAAATCTCTGACTTCCAGACCAAAGAAGTGGTGAATATTCTTGATGGGAAACGGCTTGGGCAAATTTCAGATTTGGAGATCGATCTGCGTCACGGGCGCGTAGAGGCTATCGTCGTACCGGGACCAGGCAAGTTTCTCGGCTTCTTTTCTGCCGGGAACGATTACGTCATTCCTTGGCGCAATATTGTGAAGATCGGGAAAGATGTGGTGCTTGTTCGGATGGAAGAAGCACTTAAAGTTGAAGTAAAAACTTCAGGTGGAGATGAATACTAACGGAGTAAAGGGAGAAAGGCACGGATAGCCTTTCTTTTCTTTTCGGCTATGGTATGATTAGCCATATGAGGAAGGTGACAACATGAGAGAACCATTTGTCAGGGTAGAGGATAAGTCAATCTTATCGTTAACAGAGTGGGAGCATCAATTTCCTGGATTAGTGGCGGGGTTTACTATTCGCTCAGGCGGGGAAAGTGAACAACCGTACGGGTCTTTTAATATGGGGCTGCATGTGGGTGATGAATCTGCGAACGTGGTAGCCAATAGACGCAAGCTGGCAGAACAAGTCGGGATGTCATTTTCGGCGTGGACATGCGCCGATCAAGTGCATGGTAATCAGGTATGCCAGGTTACAGCAGGCGGTGCGGGAAAAGAAAGTCTGGAGGACGTCATATCTGCAACAGATGGTTTGTTTACTCTTGAAAAAGGAGTCATGCTGACCTCGTTTTACGCGGATTGTGTTCCCCTCTATTTTTTAGCCCCCCAATCAGGTGCAATCGGACTTGCACACGCAGGCTGGAAGGGGACAGTGGGCCGTATTGCCGAGGAAATGGTGAAGGCAATGACGAAGCACTATCAAGCAAAGCCAGAGGACATTCTCGTCGCAATTGGTCCATCCATTGGCGGCTGTTGCTATGAAGTTGATGAGCGAATCATGACGCAGGTACGCACTTGTGCAGGCAATTGGGAAAAAGCAGTGATCTCTACCACAGGGGATCGGTATATGCTGGACCTTCGTCAACTGAACACAGCGATATTGCTCGAAGCAGGAATTTCTTCTTGGAATATTTTAGCCACGAATTGGTGTACAAGCTGCAGAACAGACTTGTTTTTCTCTCATCGCAAGGAAGCCGGAATACAAGGAACTACCGGGCGCATGGCTTCTTATATCGGCTGGAAGGAAAACCTATAGAAGAAAGGGAAGGGTTCGTTATGACCAAGGAACAAGAATTGTTAAAAGAACGACTGCAATCCATCGAGGCAAGAATTCAGGCTGCTTGCGATCGGGCGAACCGCAAACGTGAGGAAGTAAAAATTATTGCCGTGACCAAGTATGTCGACGCAGATGCCATTGGGGACTTGCTCGCTGTAGGCGTTGAGAATATCGGGGAAAATCGCGTGCAGGATGCCCTGCCGAAGCACGAGCTACACGGCGATAAAGGGATCTGGCATTTTATCGGGCACCTCCAGACGAATAAGGCAAAAGAAGTCGTAGGAAGATTCCCGTACATCCATTCTCTGGACAGACTTTCTTTGGCACAGGAGCTAAATCGACGCGGTGAAGCGCTGGATCATGTCGTAAAATGCTTTTTACAGATCAATATATCCGGTGAAGAGACAAAATTTGGGCTTAGTCCCAATGACGTATTGGCTTTTTTGCGCGAAACCAGTAATATGAAACATATAAGTATCGTTGGATTAATGACGATGGCGCCTGTTGTCGAAAATCAAGAGGAAGCCAGACAGGTGTTCCGTGGCCTCTATGAGTGGAAGCAACGGATTAACGAGATGGCATTCCCGCACGCACAGGTGGAAGAGCTGTCTATGGGCATGTCTAGTGATTTTGAAGTGGCCATTGAAGAGGGAGCTACATATATTCGTTTAGGATCGGTATTGGTCAAGCCGGAGTAAAGGAAAGCAGACCAAACCACGGAGTAAGAGAGGAGGAAGAGTATGGGTGTTATGAATAAATTGATGGGGTTTCTGGGGTTAGAAAACGAGGAATACATCGAAGAGACAACAACAGTGGAAGAGGAAAGAGAAGAGCAAGAGTCCTCGCACAAACGCCAGCCAGCAATCGGCCGAACTAACAACGTGGTACCGTTTCAAGCACGGGAAAAGGAGGGAATCCGTTTGATTCTCTGTGAACCCCGTCATTACAGTGACGCACAGGATATCGCCGATAACCTGCGTCATCGTAGACCGGTTGTGGTCAACCTCCATCGCGTGGAAAAAGACCAAGCCAAGAGAATTATCGACTTTTTGAGCGGGACGGTCTACGCATTAAACGGCGATATCCAAAAGGTCGGAGACACGATCTTCGTGTGCACGCCCGATCATGTAGATATTCAGGGTACGATCTCCAGTGTGTTGGAAGAGTAGCCAATTAAGACGAATGTAAAAGGGTGAGCCAATGACTGCTGTCATTTCGATTTTAAATTTTGCCTTTACGGTATATCAATACATGATTATTGCTTACATTTTGATGTCATGGGTTCCTCAAATGAGGGGTACAGGCATCGGTCAGTTACTGGAAAGACTGGTTGAGCCTTATTTGGCGCCATTCCGCCGGTTTATCCCACCGCTCGGCTTCATCGACATCTCCCCGATTGTCGCATTGATTGCACTGCGTTTTGCCCAATCTGGCCTGTACGCCATTTTGCAACAAATCATGTTCTAGGCGAGTGAAACGATGAGCATATTTGACCATTTTTCAAAAGAAGAACGTCCCTTTGTTGAACGGGCGCTGGAAATGCTGACGCAAGTAGAGCGGAAGCAGGCCATGCGCCTTACTGATTTTGTAGACCCTAGGCAGTTGATGATTTTTCAGAGTCTATCCTCACAAGTAAGGGATGTGAAGGTTTCTCCTTATGGAGGCTACGAGGGTGCCGAGCGAGTTCGTATTATCATCCATCCGGAGTATATCCCTGTAGAGCCTGATGACTATCGCATTACCTTATTGGCAATCAAGGCTGATCAGCGCTTTCATGTGCTGGAGCATCGAGATGTGATGGGGGCCATGCTGGGTGTCGGGATGAAGCGGGAGAAATTCGGTGATATGCTGACAGATTCAGCTGGCAGCTATGCAATTGTAGCAGAAGAAGTTGCTGATTTTGTCTGTGCGCAGGTGACGCAAATTCACCGGACTTCTGTTCAGTTTGAACGGGTAGAATGGGAGGACTTTACACCTCCTGCTCCCAAGTTTGTTGAAAAAACGATCACCGTACCATCACCGCGAATTGACGCGGTCATCGGAGAAGTACACAATATGTCTCGCGCAAAAGCACTTGTGCCCATTCGAGCGGGAAAAGTAAAAATCAACTGGAAAGTAATCGAGGACCCATCGTATCAACTCCAGATGGGGGATATGGTATCACTTGCAGGATATGGTCGGTTCAAAATTCTTGAGGTAGCAGGTCCAACACGCAGCGGAAGACTCCGCATGATTGTCGGACTGGTTACATAAGATGGACCAAGGCGCAAAAAAATGTAAAATACGGCAGGAAACACTGCTATTCCTGTCGAAATAATTGAAGACGAATTATCGGGAAAAGTGGGGGGTTCATGTGCCATTAACGCCGTTAGATATACACAATAAGGAATTCAGCACAGGCTTTCGTGGGTATAATATTGACGAAGTGAACGAATTTCTCGATCAGGTGATCAAAGATTTTGAGCTCTTGATAAAAGAGAAAAAAGAACAGGAAGAGCGCGTAGCTATTCTGAATGAGCGCGTAGATTACTATAAGAGTTTGGAAGAAAATTTGAGCAAGTCGATTTTGGTGGCGCAGGAGACAGCGGAGGATGTGAAGTCGAATGCCCGCAAGGAAGCGCAGCTCATCTTAAAAGAAGCCGAGAAAAATGCAGACCGAATCGTCAACGAAGCATTGGCGAAGTCGCGCAAAATCGCAATCGAAATCGAAGAATTAAAAAAACGTGCTTCGGTTTACCGTATGCGCTTTCGTACGCTTTTGGAAGCGCAGTTGGAAATGCTGGAAAATGGCGACTGGGACAGCATTGAACAGCCACAAGTTGATTCCCCTGTAACAGTTGAATAAATCATTGACGTTCGAGCAATGATGGTATTATAATGAAAGACAACTTTTTCGAAATAAAGCACTTATAGAAGTTGAACACACTTAAACAAATCATAGACGATGAACGGGAAGAGTACGTGAGCCAGCACTGCCTAGAGAGTCGGGAAAAGGTGAAAACCCGGCCAGTTGCTTTCGCAGAAAATCACCCGGGAGTTCAATATCCGAAAACCGAGAACCTTGATGGTTGCACAGGTGAGTAAGTGAGCGCGTCATTCCCGTTACGAATGAGTGAAGTGGAACGAATCCGATGCAGGCTTTTTTGTCGTACGGGTTTGTTCAATCAGGGTGGTACCACGGGAGCTTTCTCTCGTCCCTTTATGGGATGAGTGAAGGCTTTTATTTATTTAAGGAGTGAATCAGGCCATGGATTACAGCAAAACCTTAGCGCTACCAAAAACAGATTTCCCCATGCGCGGAAATTTGCCAAGCCGCGAGCCACAGATGCAAGCGGTATGGGAAGAGCAAAATATTTACCAACAAGTGTTGGATCGTACAAAAGACCGCCCGTCTTTTGTCTTGCATGATGGCCCTCCATATGCGAATGGAGACATCCATATCGGTCACGCACTGAACAAAATCCTCAAGGATTTCATCGTTCGTTACAAATCCATGGCAGGCTTTTACGCGCCGTACATCCCAGGCTGGGATACACATGGTTTGCCGATTGAGCAAGCGATTATCAATGCACAAGGGCTGGATCGTCGCAGCATCGAAGTGAACGATTTCCGCCAACGCTGTGAAGAGTATGCTTGGTCCTATATCGACAAGCAACGTGACCAATTCAAGCGTCTGGGCGTTCGTGGAGATTGGGAAAACCCTTATGTAACACTCCTGCCTGAGTATGAAGCCAACCAAATTCGCGTATTCGGCGAAATGGCGAAAAAGGGCTATATTTACAAAGGTCTGCGCTGCGTGTACTGGTCTCCGTCTTCTGAGACGGCTCTGGCTGATGCAGAAATCGAATACAAAGACAAGCGCTCTCCTTCTATTTACGTCAGCTTCCAGGTAGCAGATGGAAAAGGCAAGCTGGACACAGAAACAGGCGTTGTTATCTGGACAACGACTCCTTGGACATTGCCAGCAAACCTCGCGATCAGCCTGCACCCTGAGCTCGAGTACAACGTCGTGAAGGTGGATGACCGCAAGTTCCTGGTAGCCAACGGTCTGATTGAAGCTGCGAGCAAAGAAATTGGCTGGGAAGGCGTAGAGATTCTCTCGAGCTTTAAAGGTCAAGATCTGGAAGGCGTAGAGACTCAGCATCCGTTCTACGATCGCAAGTCTCCGCTCATCCTTGGCGAGCATGTCACCTTGGATGCAGGTACTGGTTGCGTTCATACTGCTCCGGGACACGGCGAAGATGACTTTAACGTTGGTCAAAAATACAATTTGGGTGTCCTTTGCCCGGTAGATCACGAAGGTAAAATGACCATTGAAGCACCAGGCTTTGAAGGTCTGTTCTATGAAGATGCCAACAAAGTGATTACGGAAAAGCTGAAAGAAAATGGAGCACTCTTGAAGCTCAATTTCTTCACGCACTCCTACCCACATGACTGGCGTACGAAAAAACCGGTTATTTATCGCGCGACAGAGCAATGGTTCGCATCTATTGACGGATTCCGTGAGCAAATGCTCGAAGCGATTAAAAATGTAAAATGGATTCCTCATTGGGGAGAAACTCGTCTGGCTAACATGATTGCGGATCGTGGAGACTGGTGCATTTCCCGTCAGCGTGTATGGGGTGTACCGATCCCAATCTTCTATTGCAAATCGTGTAACGAACCGATCATTAACGATACGACGATCAACCATGTTGCTGATCTGTTCCGCAAAGAAGGATCGAAAGTATGGTTCTCCCGTGAAGCGAATGAGCTGGTTCCAGAAGGGCTTTCTTGCACCAAATGCGATTGCAAGGATTTCCGCAAAGAAACGGATATTATGGACGTTTGGTTCGACTCCGGCTCCAGCCATCAGGCTGTTTTGCGCGAAAGAGGGATTGCTTGGCCAGCGGATATGTATCTGGAAGGCTCTGACCAGTATCGTGGCTGGTTCAACTCTTCTCTCTCGACGGGGGTTGCCGTATATGGCACAGCTCCTTACAAATCTGTCCTGAGCCACGGTTTTGCATTGGATGGGGAAGGACGCAAAATGTCCAAATCCCTTGGTAACGTCATCGTGCCACAACAAGTTATTGACAAGATGGGCGCAGATATCTTGCGTCTGTGGGTAGCTTCTGTTGATTATCAGGCTGATGTGCGCATTTCCGATGCGATTCTCAATCAGATCGCTGAGGTGTACCGCAAAATCCGCAATACGTTCCGCTTTCTGTTGGGTAATTTGGATGGATTTAATCCAGCAACAGACCGCGTAGCGTACGAAGAGCTGGGTGAGCTGGACCGTTATGTTCTGGCGAAAGCGGCAAAAGTCGCGAAGCGCGCACGCAAAGCGTATGATGAATATCAGTTCCATACTGTATTCCATGCCGTTCACAACTTCTGCGTTATTGATTTGTCCGCATTCTATCTGGACATTTGCAAGGATCGCCTGTATGTAGAAGCACCTGACAGTCTGAAGCGCCGCGCTGCACAGACAGTAATGTACGATTGCTTGCTCAGTCTGGTGAAGCTGGTTGCTCCACTGTTGCCGCATACAGCTGATGAGGTGTGGGCGTTCATTCCAGGAGTGGAAGAGAAGAGTGTGCAATTGACGGATATGCCAGAAGGCGACGAGCAACATCTCAGCTTTGCAGCAGAAGCAGAGAGCAAATGGGATGCTTTCCTGGCGATCCGAGACGAGGTTCTCAAAGCCATGGAAGAAGCGCGCCGTAACAAGGTGTTCGGTAACTCTGTTGATGCGAAGCTGGCTCTGTACCCACAAACGGAAGAAGTTGCGAAAACATTGGCAGCAATGGACGATCTGGCTGACCTGTTCATCGTCGCTCACGTGGATGTATACAGCGCTTCTGCTCCGGCAGAGGCAGTACAACTCGAAGGAATTGCTGCTTTGGTCTCTGCCGCAGACGGTGGAAAATGCGAGCGTTGCCGCGTAGTAAAACCAGATGTTGGCACTCGCGAGTCGCACGCTTCACTCTGCGTACGTTGTGCTGATATCGTAGAACAACACTACGCACATGTAACAGAATAAACACGTTGATCAACCTGTCATTCCCTTAGGGGGTGGCAGGTTTTTTGCTGGTCATATTTCCTTCGGGACCAAGACATACTACCTGTTGAGGAAACCAAACAAAGGTGGTGTACAGCGTGGACCAAAAGATGGTGGCCAGCTTCCGGGAAAAGCTGCTGGAACAGAAAAAAGAACTGGAAGACCGCGTACAGGACCATTATGGCATGAGAGAACCGATGACAACCTCTTTGCAGGAGTTTGCCATGTACGATAATCATCCGGCAGATATCGGCAGTGAGATGTTTGAACGGGAAAAAGATTTGGCTCTTGATAGTCTCGATCGTGAGACATTAAAAGAGATTGATCAGGCGCTACTGCGTATGGAGGAAGGCACCTACGGCCTCTGTACGGTCTGTGGAGAGCAAATACCTGTGGAGCGACTGGAAGCATTGCCTCAGGCACAAACGTGCAAGGAGCACGCACCAGCGCCGATAATCAATGAGTCGCGTCCGATTGAAGAGGAGTTTTTGCAGCCACCCTTCGGACGAACGTCTTTGGATGAAAAAGAAGGACAGAACGGATTCGACGGTGAGGATGCTTGGCAAATTGTCGAGGCATGGGGGACATCCAGCACTCCTTTTTCGTACCAGGAACCTGACAAGACAGATTACGAAGAAATGTATATCGAGAGCAATGAGCCGGATGGCTTTGTTGAAGCCGTAGAGGAGATCGGTTACACCGATATTGAAGGCTATCACGGACCGGACAGTGTGCATTTTATGAGAAGCGGGACGTATGAGGAGTACATGAGAAAGGGAGAAGGGAAGGGCAACTTCCTCTCCTATGACGATTATGAGGGAGAGCAAGCCGAACGAGAGGGCATAGATGACTACTCATGACCAGGTAGAGATTTCAGACCTGCAAATTGAGCGCGTGGAAACGTATCCGCTGCTTCATCGTCTATCGCAAGCTTACGGTGATGCGAATGGGTACAAGCGTTATCGTACTAGTTATCTCATTCGGATTATCACACGGTCTGGAGTAGATGGCTGGGGAGAAATTATCGATTGGCTGCCAACGCTGCACAAGGGCTTTTGTGAGCGCATTATTCCGTACTTGCTGGGTAAGCAGGTGGATAACAGAGTAGCGATTGTCGATGTCATAGGAAAGTGGCATCAGCGATCGGCTTCAGGTGTCAGTATGGCACTTACGGAAATTTTGGCGAAAGTGGCGGGGCTATCTGTGTGCCAACTGTGGGGAGGCCAGATTCATTCTGGCATCCCGGTATATGCCTCCCTCCAATCCTACCGGGAAACGGAAGACTGGATGCAACAGTCATGGAAGCAAGTCAGCCAGCAAGTCGACGATGGCTTCAAGATGGTGAAGGTAAAGATTGGCGGACGCTCTGTTCTTGAGGATCAGACGCACATCGAAAAACTGATGAATTTGCTTCCCGAAGAAATTCTAGTAGCAGTAGATGCCAATCAGAGCTACGACTGTGCGACTGCAAGGAAGTGGGAGCGGCTTTTCTCCCGACATGGCAATTGGCTTTGGCTGGAGGAGCCGATGCCTATGGATCGTGCAAAAGAATATATCAAGCTTCGTTCATCATTATCCATCCCGCTTGCTGGCGGAGAAAACTTGATCCGTTGCGCACAGTTTTTGCCCTTGTATGAGGGGGGAGCCATTGATATTGCACAGCCTGACCTGATGCATACGGGGGGCATTGACGATTATCGAACGCATTTGCAAATGGCCCGTCAGTTTGGTTATCGCGTGTCTCCGCATTCCTTTGATGGCTCGCTGGCAAGATTGTATACGTTATTTGCACAAGCTTGCTTGCTGGCATGGACCAAGATGGATAGCCATCCCATTGAGCCAGTCGAATGGGACGTCATGGAGAACCCGTTTACACAATTATTTCCGCTACGACCCAGAAACGGCGAAGTGACTCTTCCTGCTGGCGTGGGAATAGGCGTTGAACCTGACTGGGAGATTATGAACGCGTTGCGCTGGGACGGAAGCGCTTATGCGTAGGATAAGGAGTTTCGTATGGCACAAAATGCGAAAAACCTGATTGGGCTTGTCGGGGTTCCATTAGTTATGGTGCTGGGCAACTCTATGCTGATCCCTGTACTGCCTACCATGAAAACGGAAATGAAGCTCACCTCCTTACAGTCGAGCTTATTGATCACCGCTTTTTCGATTGCAGCAGGTATTGTTATCCCTTTTGCCGGCTATTTGTCGGATCGATTCGGGAGAAAAATTGTCATTATCATCTCGCTTGCCCTGTATGGTCTGGGTGGTTTACTCGCAGGGCTTGCCGCGCTGTGGCTGGATCAACCTTACATGGCTATCATGGGAGGGCGTGTGTTGCAGGGGATCGGAGCCGCTGGGACAGCCCCTATCGCGATGGCGTTGGTAGGGGATTTGTTCGATGGCGCCTCGGAGAGTAGGGCATTGGGGCTCTTGGAGACATCAAATGGGATGGGAAAAGTATTAAGTCCGATTTTTGGCTCCTTGCTTGCTCTCATCTCTTGGTACATGGTCTTCCTAGCGTTTCCGATTATTTGCGGTGTCGTCCTCCTGATGTTTTTATTTCTGACCAAGGAAAAGAAACAGGAGAAGAAGCCGCTCCCCGTCAAGCAGTACATGCATTCAATCGCGCAAGTGTTCAAGCAGCATGGAAAATGGCTTGTCCCCGCGTTTTTTATAGGGAGCATCTGCTTGTTCACGTTGTTTGGTGTACTGTTTTACCTGTCTGATTTATTGGAGGAAAAATACAAGATTGATGGTGTCATCAAAGGCTTCTTTTTGGCGATTCCTTTGCTCGTGATGAGTATAGCGGCATATGTGACAGGGATTATCATTAAAAAGAAGCTGAAGCTGATGCGTCTGTTTGTGATTATTGGCATGTTTTTGCTGGCTACGTCTTATATTCTGGCCAGCTTTGTCCAAGGGGCTTATGTTCTGATAGGCATTTTGGTCATCGGCAGCGTGGGGACGGGGATGATTTTACCGTGCTTGAACTCCATGATCGTTGGGGCCGTACAAAAAACAGAGCGGGGCATGATTACTTCTTTGTATAGCGGAGTCCGTTTTATCGGTGTTGCGATCGGCCCGCCTATTTTTACCTGGTTGCTGGGAATTTCTCGGACGGTCATGTTTTTATCAATTGCAGGGTTATCGCTCGTTTTCGCTGTAGTTGCGATCTTTTTCTTGAGACCCAAGCAGGGCGAGCAGCAAGGACAGGGTACAAAAAATAGCGAAACGAAAGCATGGCGGCAAATATCAGAGGTACTGGGAATTGAACCAGAAACGGTACATGAGGAACAACGTGAGAGAGCCATTAAAAAGTATGGTTTTGATCCAAATGAGCTCGTCAAGCGTGTATTGTCGGGAAAAAAAGAAAAGGAAAAACAATAAACAGGCTGTCTCTGTCGGTTATTCTCACCGAATACAATGTCGGAGAGCGACAGGGACGAGCCTGTTTATAATGGCTAGGAGTCAGCGAAGGGATGGCGTAAAGCTCGTTCGAGTGCGAGCGGATACACATCATCTTGCAGAATGCGGCTAAACTCCGGATTGCCTTTTACATCTCGCGGGATATCCGCAAACACAATGGTGGCAAGCACGTCTGAGCCGCTTGGCTGGCTTGTATAATGCGCTACCTTGGCGATATAAATATCTTTTCGCATCGAGTCGTCGATGGTGTACTGTCCGATGCGCTCAATCCCTTCCAGTATGGCGCCGGTTTCTTCGTAGACCTCACGAACTGCTGCAGACAGGCTGTTTTCTCCTGCTTCTACTTTTCCCCCTGGTAGCTCCACACCGCGTGTACGATGGCGAGTAAATAACAGCTTTCCTTGATAAAAAGCGAAGATCAGCACGTGACCTGCTTGGTGGTTACGATACTCTTCTGGGGAAAAGGTTAGCTTGACAGGTAAGCCGAAATCGTCGTAAAAAGCGTACATGCAAAGCGCTCCTTCTACAGGCTCATTGATCTGTTAGTTTGAATTTGCAAGGAAATATGTTTGACTGCCTTCATTGCTTGCCCAACTGCCAGAGACAAACTCGCATAAGCAGCCCCGTTGCTCACGTCTCCGACTGCGTATATCCATGGAGAGTGGACTCGTTGATACAAGTCCGTTTGCAAGTACTTATCGCCAAACGTGTCCAACCCTTCGAGACCATCTGTGTTTCCATGAACACCAATTCGCGGCAGAATCCAATCCACTATGATTGCCTGCGGGTTGTTTTCGCGCGTAGTGGTGAGTGTCAGAACAGTCCGTGCCTCTTCTTCCTGATAGTCGCTGACTTGTGTTTCCCACAGGACTTGGATGTTGGGGAGGCCTGTGATTTTCTTTTGCCATTCGGGACGAGCACGCCAACGATTGCTCCGAACCAACAGATAGACTTGTCGGGCATGCGAACTCAAATTTGCTGCACTTTCTAATGCGCGATCTCCTCCGCCAATAACGGCGATATCTTGCCCGGCGATGGTATGCGCTTGGGCAGTTGTAGAAAACCAAGGCGACAGGACGCTCGGACAATCAGCTAAGGCCGGTATTTCATTCCAGCCAACTCCTGTGGCGATGAGTAAATAGTCGGCACGATAAACGGATTTCGAAGTGGTCACCTGTTTCGTTTCCTGATCAATGGAAAGAATGGTTTCGTTCAATCGTATGTTTTGCTGCTGGATGAAAGGATGTGCGATCAGTTCCTTTACAAGGGCAGCTCCCTGGTCATATACAAGGGGCGGAAAGTCGGTAATCTCGTTGTAAATGTGATGCAGTTGGCCGCCGAGTCTATCCGTTTTTTCGATAAGAAGACAAGAAAGACCTAATCGTTGGCACCATATTGCTGCGGACAACCCTGCGATGCCGCCACCTGCGATCAGCACCTGTATGTGTTCCACTCTCAAGTCCCTCCGATTCCCTTATTCATCTATCTGATTTTCCTCATTTTTAGACTACCTGTTTCGATTGGCAAGTGCAAGAACTCAGAGGGAAAACCGATCGAGTTGGATCGGCATGATTCTACAATTTACCGGAAGATTGTGGTAAAATGAGACGAAAGTTTTCCAGAATATATTGAAAATGAATAGCCCAAAGCACTATGGACCTCGTGATAGTAAAAGGAGTGAACCGAACGTGCAAGCCAAGAATGACAAGCCTCAAGCTCCTGCAAAACAGCCGCGTAAACGGATCAAGCGTGGCAAGCGAAGCAAGCGGATGTATCTGCTCTTGGCGGGTTGCTTATTCCTCTGTTTGTTGGCCGTAGGAGCAGGTTTCGCCCTCAACCAGGTAGACAAGACGCTGGAGATCGTAACAGCTGACCCTTACAAGCTGCCGGATCAACCTGTAGTAGAAAAGCCGTATGAACAAAAGAAGTCAATCGCCTTTGTCATCGTTGGAGTGGATACGCGCAAAAACATCGGTATGTTAAACACGGATGTTCTGATTGTCGCAGTCGCCAATCCCGTTACACAAAAGCTGAGCATGGTGTCATTGCCCCGTGATACCCGCGTTCAAATCCCAGGATATCCAGGCTATCACAAGGTCAATGAAGTATTTGCCTTAGGGGAAAATATCAGGAAAGATGCGGAAATCAAAGGGAAGCCTGTCACAGAAAATGGCATGACGATGCTCAAAAAAACGTTGAATCACATGCTGGGGATCTCGGTCGAGCATTATGTGCAGCTTGACTTTGAAGGTTTCACAGCGGTTATTGACAAGCTGGGCGGAATTACGGTTGACGTAGATCGCGATCTCGTATACGAATTGCCCAAGCAAGGGGTATACCGCAATTTGAAAAAAGGGAAACAAGTATTGAACGGAGAGCAGGCACTCGGCTTCGTCCGTCATCGCATCGACCGGCGTGGGGACGCTTACAACTCGAGCGACTTCGATCGCAACCGCAGACAGCAACAGGTGATTCGTGCTGTAGCAGAAAAGAGCATGTCTATGGATGGATTAACGAGTTTGACAGCTGTGCTGGATACCGTTGGCAAACATATCAAAACCGATCTGTCGACAGACCAAATAAAAGGATTGGCGCTCGATTTTGCCAGCTTTTCGTCAAGCAACATGGTTACTTTGGATAATGGGGCGATCTGGAGCTCTCCTTATTCCTTGTGGCCGAGGGAGAACATGCAAGCGGTTCGAACTGCCCTGCAAACAGAGGTGGGTGCAACTGGACCGAGCGAACAGCTCAGTGATGCAGCGGTAGCAGAAGTAGCCAAGGTCGAAATGAAAGCGGAGAAGAGAACGCAGGCTCCGAAGCCCAAGCCCACAACAAGTACAAAAGAGCAGTCAAAAACACAAAAACCAACGACACCATCAAAACCTGCTCCAGAACCAACCCAGGAGCCTGTGACACCGCCGACTATACCAGATGGCAATGGGGGCGAAACCAATCCTGCGCCGACGGATAGTAATATGCCGCCACCAGATATTTTGGCCCCGCCTGCACCGGCGACAGATAGTGCTGACATCGGGCAAACTGGATGATCTTGAGCACACCCCCAGGCAAAAGCACATATTCTATCGTACATAGACAGTCTTGCCTCTGCTGGGAAGGGGAGTGCGTATGTTATGAAAAATCTGCAAGAGACCATGAAGCAGTTGCAAAAAGCATCCGAAAGTTTGTCCAAGCTCGGTTTTGACCCAGATCATCCATGGAAAGCATTGAGCCAGATGGGACAGGTGCTGGATACAAATTTTTGGGAGAATATCGCGACGCTCAATAAGCAAGCAGCACAAAAGACGGCTGCCGCAGCCACGCCAACTGTACCACCCGTGAAAAAGGGGAAAAAAAAGACGAAGGAAAAACCGATGCGTTTCGTGCAGGTAGACGATTCGCATTTTTCCCCAGTCTCGGATATCTTCCAATCAGAGGAAATGGTCATTGTTTCCTGTGAACTGCCGGGCTTCGATCGCGATAGTCTGGAGATTACCCTCTTCGACCAACGTTGGTTGGAGGTTAAGGGGATTATCAAGGAAAGTGAGCACAAGGGGCTTCGTACACAAGGGGAGAGAAGCTACGGCCCTTTTTATCGAAAGCTGGCTCTTCCGGTTTCCGTCAGTTCAAAAGGGATGAGGGCTCAGTATCAGGACGGGGTGTTAGAAATTTATTTGATGCGTGGCAGGGCTGCGAACGAACGAAAAACCACATTTAAGGCGAGCTTGTAAAAGCAGGTAGCAGTGGAAAATGAAAAAAGAACCTGGATCTTCCTACCAGGTTCTTTTTATTGCACAGTAACAGACGCGATGATATAATCAGATCACGACTGATTTTGTCAATATAGTCAAAGTTATTGCATCCTACACTTTAATCGTACCATGCTGGTGAACTCTTGTCAAATGTTTTTTCTCAATTTAATGGATAGGGGAGATATTGAAATGAGTTCTTTGGTTCTCGGTTTTCAGGAAATGGAAAAAACGCAGCTTTATCTCGTTGGCGGAAAAGGATTACATTTAGGGGAACTGTCAAAAATACAAGGAATACACGTGCCAGAAGGGTTTTGTGTGACGACAGTGGGATATCAAAAGGCCGTCGAACAAAACGAAGTGTATCATGCTTTGTTGGATCGACTCACCATGCTAAAAGTACAAGACCGAGAACAAATTGGAGAAATCAGCAGGAAGATTCGACAAATCATTATGGATGCAGAGATTCCTTCCGATGTTGTGAAAGCCGTTACTCACTATCTCTCTCGGTTTGGAGAGGAGCATGCTTATGCAGTGCGTTCAAGTGCGACTGCTGAAGATTTACCACATGCCTCTTTTGCAGGTCAACAAGACACCTATTTAAATATCATCGGAAAAGAAGCAATCTTGCAGCACATCAGCAAATGCTGGGCTTCCCTCTTTACAGATCGAGCGGTCATCTACCGTATGCAAAATGGATTTGACCATAGTCACGTTTATTTATCCGTTATCGTTCAAAGGATGGTTTTCCCACAGGCTTCCGGGATTTTATTTACCTCTGATCCCATTACATCCAACCGGAAGTTGCTATCCATCGATGCCAGTTTTGGGCTTGGAGAGGCACTGGTCTCTGGCCTGGTATCTGCTGATTGTTATAAAGTGCTGGAAGAAGAAATCGTCGAGAAGAGGATAGCAACCAAACATTTGGCTATCCATGGACGAAAAGAAGGCGGAACAGAGACGCAGCAGATCGATCCCGATCAGCAAAAGACGCAAACACTTGCAGATGAACAAATTTTACAACTGGCACGCATTGGAAGACAGATCGAAGCTTATTTTGATTCCCCACAAGATATCGAATGGTGCTTGGTTGAGGACACCTTTTATATTGTCCAGAGCCGGCCAATCACGACTTTATATCCCATCCCTGAAGCGAATGATCAAGAAAATCACGTTTATGTATCTGTTGGCCATCAACAAATGATGACCGACCCTATGAAACCATTGGGACTGTCTTTTTTCCTGTTAATGACTCCCGCACCCATGAGCAAAGCGGGGGGAAGGTTATTTGTTGATGTTACAAAAATGTTGGCTTCACCTGACAGCAGACAAACCATATTAGATACCCTGGGACAATCCGATCCGCTTATCAAAGACGCACTGATGACCGTCCTAGAGCGAGGCGATTTTATACAATCTTCTCCTAATGATAAAAATGAACAGAATCCCGGTAAATGCAATAAAGGCATGTCGGCTTTTGGTTTTCAAGAACAATTCGAAAATGATCCGGCAATTGTTTCTGATTTGATTAAGCGCAGTCAAAGATCGATCGAAGAGGTAAAGCATAACATCCAAACGAAATCAGGACCGGATTTATTTGATTTTATTCGAGAAGACATCCAGCAATTAAAGAAGATTATATTTGATCCACAAAACATAGGTGTGATTACGGCTGCTATGAATGCTTCAAAATGGATCAATGAAAACATGAACATGTGGTTAGGGGAAAAAAACGTAGCAGACACGCTTTCTCAATCTGTGTCAAATAATATTACTTCGGAAATGGGTCTGGCGCTCATGGATGTTGCGGATGTCGTTCGTCCTTATCCAGAAGTCATTGATTTTTTACAGCATGTAAAAGATGATAACTTTTTAAATGAACTGGTTCACTTTGAAGGTGGACAGGAGACGCGAGACGCAATCTATGCGTATCTCACGAAATACGGGATGCGATGTTCCGGAGAAATCGATATAACGAAAACCCGTTGGAGTGAAAAACCAATCATGCTTGTCCCCATGATTCTAGGGAACATCAAAAACTTTGAGCCGAATGCTGGCAAGCGGAAATTCGAGCAAGGACGACAGGAAGCTTTGGAAAAAGAGCAAGAGTTAGTAGAGCGATTGAAGCAATTACCTGATGGTGAACAAAAAGCGAAAGAAACCAAACAAATGATCGACCTCATCCGGAATTTCATCGGCTATCGAGAATATCCAAAATACAGCATGATGAATCGCTACTTCGTTTATAAGCAGGCTTTACTGAAAGAAGCCGAACGACTCGTACAAACAAAGGTCATTCATGAAAAAGACGATATATACTATCTCACTTTTGAAGAACTTCATGAGGTCGTACGCACAAACAAATTGGATGATCAGATCATCAGCAAACGAAAAGACGAGTACAAGTTTTTTGAAAAACTGACTCCCCCACGTGTCATTACGTCTGATGGTGAAATTATTGTTGGTGAGTACAAGCGAGAAAATCTGCCAGCCAATGCGCTTGTAGGTCTACCTGTTTCAACCGGTGTCATAGAGGGGCGAGCACGCGTCATCTTAAACATGGAAGATGCTGACCTAGAAGATGGAGATATATTAGTCACCGCCTTTACTGACCCAGGATGGACACCATTGTTTGTATCCATAAAAGGCCTAGTCACCGAAGTTGGTGGACTGATGACCCATGGAGCAGTTATCGCGCGTGAATATGGCTTACCAGCAGTTGTCGGCGTGGAAAATGCAACAACACTGATAAAAGACGGACAACGAATTCGCGTGCATGGGACAGAAGGGTATATTGAAATATTGTAGTCAGGGGGCCTCGTGCCTCCTTTTTGTTTCGTTTTTCAGCCAAAATAAAAACAGTGTCAATGAAATAACATTAACACTGCAAGGATTAGATGTTCCCAAACATCGGTTGATCGACGACATTGGGGTCCAAAGTATTGGTTGCGTTGACACCATTGAGCGTATTTACGACGTTACCTGTGTTGCCGCCTCCTGAACCGGAGAATGTCTTGGCGGCGGTTTTTGGCGATATGTTGAGGGTGTCTCCGAAGTTAACAGTACCTGAATTGTTATTGATATTGACAGCTCCAATGACAGAAGGCACAGGCTATCTCCTCTCCCCAGTATGTGGTTCTTCGCGGAACAGGTGGCGAATGTTTACCACACGTGTTTCTAATGAAATGGACTCGTTTGAACCGATGTGGACAACAGAGGCAGCAGCTATGAAAGGGACGCTCACATTTCGAACAAAAATATAAGGACAGTCATGGAACGTATCGATGCAGATCGGTTCAGTCAGGCTAGGTGCGATTAAAGGAATGGAGTAGGCAGAGTAATTCTCGAACATAAATTCGTTTTCGTAAAAGATGGCCTTTTCACGCTGGACCGCCAAAATATTGGAAACAGCATCTAGGCACTGGGAATCACCTATTTGCAGAACCGATGAGCCATCTACTGAGAGGACATCTACTTTGTGGACATGGCTGGTTCTCCGATACATGGTGTCCCACTTCCTTACGAAGCAGGAATTGCCGTATCAACGGGAATAGTGGCACCTACAATCATTTTTTCAGGCGGTGTTTCATAAATCGATCGGAGGTTTACCGTCTGGGTGTCTCCGATAAATAAAGAAGCGGCAGAGGAGAGAGCTTCGATGGAGACGCGCTTCACACAAATGACTTCGTTTATCACCTGATACCTCATCATGGTTCGTTCACCTCACGAGGCAAATTTTTTACAAATGTTTCGCATGTTTTATCAATATCGCGTTTGACTTTTTGGACGATTGTTTGCACGAAAATGTCGAGATGCTCCGGTTCTAGTTCATCAGCAGGAAGCTCGTTTAAGTAATGCTTGATGCGTTGGTCAATCTGCTTTTTAATGTCATCTAAAATAAATGCTCGATAATTTTGGTCAAGTGGGTAATTGCACTCTGTTTCAATTTTTTCGAGAACGAGGTAGGCATCGCCCTCCAAATATTGATAAATCTCATTTTGTACACGGTCAAAAAGAGGAGCGCTGGTTTGGGGAGGATCAGGGATGTCCATCGACTGATTAATGGAGAAATCACCGATTCCAGAATCATTGCCTTTTGGATTTAATCCGATATTGAGAGTCCCTTCGAGGCGTTCAACTTTGAGCAAGTCGAATTTGTATTCATTTCTAATGACCGAAGGAATCTGCCTTTCTTTGAGGTCATTGACATCTTGTTGCAGTTGTTCAAGCATCTGCCTCATATTTTCGATCTTTTTGTTTTGCGATTGTATATAGTCATGTAACTGTTGAATATATTGCATCATTTCGTGTCCCATGTACATGACGACCATCCTTCTTCAGCTAGCATAAAGCGTAATTAGCGACGCCGCTAGGGCATGCGCGGGGTAATGCGTGACGGCTCTACCAACGGGACAAGTGGAACGAACTCCTCAGAAACAGCTTGAGGAAGTGGACCCGCTGGTGGTGCTGGTTCTGTGAATTCCCCTGTGTTGTAAAGCTTGGATAATGGCTTGATGATACCAGCACTTCCGATCTGGCACACAGAGGAGTTGGTAATGCCATCGATCTTAAGTGAGTTGATTACGATATGCTGCGTGACAAAAAAGTTCATGCGAAATCTCGTCCCTTTGCCCGGTAATCATTCGTTTCTTCTACAAAAAGCGGGATATCATTATCGGATTGTTCATTGACGTAGACGACGCTACGTGGAATTTTAAATGACAAATTTGTACCAGAATTGAATGATCCTCCACCTGCGAAGGTCTTGGCATAGCTGGTAGGAGCGATTTTACGGACGTCTCCGACATTGAAAACGCCGCCCACGTTGTTTACATTGATGACTCCAACGAATGCTGGCATGTTCGGCACATCCTTTTGGGAGAGATCCTCTCTGTATTGTATGTCGTAGGCCATTGGGTGTTCATACCTGTTTTTGCGACCGAACCAGTGCGAGTTGCATACGATGTATGGATGGGCGCGAGTTTTAGGAAAAGGAGAAAAAGTTCCATGAATATGAAGGTGACGAATAAAAAAATAGACGTCGGTGATTTCAGTTTTGGTGGAGTAACTAAGTCGTCGATTGTGCTGATTGGGGACACCGATGTCCTTTCCTGCTACTCTATATTTGATACGCCGCTACATGCCGTGATTTATTCACCCCAGGTTCCTATCCAGGCGTTAGACCTTGGTTTGCGAAGAGGGTAGCGGTGGTTTTTACGTGTTTGTGTATTTGGTCTGATAGTGGCTGAGAGCCAGCAACGGCCAAATCCAACGATAGCTGTGATAGGCAAAGTATGTGCCGCCAGGGCGTCCCCCGCCAGTCGGGTAGCGAGTCGTCCAGTCATTTGCTTGATTGTGAGTGAGCAAATAGTGAATCCCTCGTTGCAGCTCTGTCGTCGGCTTGGATGATACGGCTATCAGTGCATCGATTGCCCATGCTGTCTGCGAGGGAGTGCTTACTCCGAGGGGGATGTACGTTTTTTTCTGGTCACTCTGGCAAGATTCTCCCCAGCCGCCGTCGGGATTTTGGTTGGCAACCAGCCACGCAACCGCTTTTTGGATGGCGGGATCAGTAGGGGAAAAGCCAACCGCCATTAGCCCGGTAATGGCAGCCCAAGTGCCGTATAGGTAAGCAATTCCCCAACGTCCATACCAGGAGCCGTCTGACTCTTGATGTTTGAGAAGCCAGCGGACTCCTTTTTCTACATGTGGGTCAGTCAATGTTCGTCCGGCATCGTTTCCGAGGAATTCCAAAGTCCTCCCTGTCAAATCGGCAGAGGACGGATCTGTACTGACGGTATTAGCTCCTTCAATCGGCAGGTGGCGAATGAAATCAGCATCTGTATTTCGTTCAAAAGCAGGCCAGCCTCCATCGTCGTTTTGCATGGATAATAGCCATTCGAGACCGCGTTTCCAAGCAGCAGCGGCTGTCATATCCGTACGGGCGAGCAGGCGTAGAGAGCGCAGAGCAGCCGTCGTATCATCAATATCCGGGTTCATCGTGTTGTAGTCAGAAAAGCCCCAACCGCCTGGCTTTCCTTTTGGATTGCGGATTTTCCAGTCACCGTACGTATGCTGCTGTTTCTGGAGAAGGTAACGGTTTGCTTTTTGAATCGCGGGATGGGTGGTAGAGAGTCCGCTTTTTTGCAGAGAAGTAGTCAAGAGCGCCGTGTCCCAGACGGCTGATGTAGCTAGCTGCAAGTGTGCGCCGTTTTCGTAATCGCAGACACTGTTCGTAAGCCCTTGCATCGCCTTTCGAATAAGCGGATCTTTCGGAGAAAACCCCCGAGCGAGCAGCGCAAATATCATGAAAAAGGTAGAGGTCGAGTAATTGTACAGAGTACCATCTGGCTCGATTCGCGCCAGGATGTATTGTTCCAGGCGCCGCAGGGCGAGCTTGTGCAGTTGTCCGGGTAAAAAGGGGAGCCGCTGCAAGGAATCGTGGATGGTGGCGAGGAACGATTGGCCCTCCTTGAGGAAATTCTCCAGGAATCGATGCGGATATAGACCGCGTGAGATAGGCGTATCTGCGTATAGATCGGACAAGTCTGGTGCATTGTCAGGCTTTTTTACATATTTGCGATCAGCCACAATCATCATGGGTGCAAGATGGACACGAGCGTACCCGACAAAATCGTAAAAGCTGACAGGGAAGCTCGAGTGCAAGAGAGCAATCTCGACGGGAACGAGAAAATGCGAGGGCCACTGGTATTGGCCTGTCAAGGCTGTAGCAAATTTGGTGAGCATGTTCGCTTGTGTCAGCCCACCCTTTTCCAAAATAAACGAGCGAGCCAGAGCCATTCTTGGTTCGTTCTTCGTGTATTTGCCTGATAACAGCAGAGCGTAATACGAATCAATGGTCGTAGACAGATGGCCATCATGCTCGTCAGGATACAGCTTCCATGCCCCATTCTCGTGTTGGAGAGATATGATGTGAGCAGTGAGCTTCTCCATCAAACGCTCATCATGAATACCCAGTGTACGCAATAGGATGATCATGTGAGAATCTGTCATCGGTGAGCTTTCCAGACAAAAGCGCCAAGTGCCATCCTCTTGTTGGCGCTGTAACAAATAGGCTTGAATGCGGTTGATTTCTTGCTGGACTTCACGCAACTCATTCACCTCCCGATAAAATACGGCGTCTGAGGAAGAGAGGGGGAAGAGCATCGATGGGGTTGTCGTGGTACCAATACGCATCACGTCTGCCGCTTGCCATAAATATGGGGAAGGTCCGTACGGCGACAGCATTATTGCCAGAACAAGATCAAAAGACTGTAGAGCGGATTAGACAGGAGACACTCGCCCACAACCGCGACAACATAGACAGAACGCGCGCCTATTTGTCGTTTTATCAAAAACATCCACAAGTTCACTGGGCGCTATTGGCACATCTCGTATCACGTAATGCGGGATGGAGTATGACCGATTTGCGGGGAGAATTATTGCCTCGCTTGCTCCGAGCAAAAGAGCAGCAGGAATATTTTTCGTTCTTGGAGCGGGGAAACTGGCTGATTTTTCACGATGCATACCCTCAATTGTTACTGTATGAAGAGTGTGTCAGGCGACAGACCAACCTTTTTTATTTACTGCCTCATCTGGGCGTCTCTACTTTCATGCAGGCGATCTGGAATCATTTTTGGAAGACAACGGATAAAGATATACTCGCCATTGGTTTGATCATCAATGAACAAAACTACTTGGAAGAGCAGGTTATGAAAGACCCGACCTATCAAAATTCTGTTGTCCGCACAATCCCGTTTGCCCTGCAGGAGCTTTTGCAACTGAATATGATCTTGCTTCCTCAGCAAAAAAGGGTTGATGAGCAGGGAAGCTCCTTGCAGCTCGCGGGTGAGCGCGTGTTTCATTTTTCCTCCTTACCAGAGAGAATCAGCTTGGGAAAAAGGCTGTACAGTCTGCTGTTTGGGGCAATAAATAGGCAGGAGGCAGCGTACGCTTGGGCATTGGATCAGCCACACACAGGTTCGCGAAAAGATTATTGGCCCCATCTTTTTCACGATGTGAATGAGACAGTTCCTGGCAAGCCTTATCAGGTAAAACTAATGAACTGTCAGCTGCGATCAGGGGCAAAGCGGCTATTTTCCCCAACGCTGCGCCAAGTTTGGAGACCAGTCAACCATGAGCAGCCAAAGGAGTTAGATTGGTACAAAAACAAAGGCGATGTATGGCGTGTGTTGACTCGAACGGAGGAGACAGCCGATGCAACAGAGATGAGTGAAGCGTATTGCCAGGCGTTGGCAAAAATCGAGTGGGCTGTCGCAGCCAGAGCGAGAATACTTGGCTAACTTGTAGTAAAATAGAGAGGAATCCAAAACGTTAGACTGAACCTCGACAGGCTTAGAGAGTTTTAGAAGGAGCGATAACCATTTGAAGATATTAATTATTGCGGAGAAACCTGACATGGGACGAAATATTGCTGCCGCAATAGATCCTAAAGCGAAAAATCACCGTACCTATTTAGAAGGTGAAAAATACATTATTACGTGGGCAATCGGGCACCTAATTGAACTGGCGGAACCGGAGGCGTACGACCAAAAATATAAAAAGTGGAATATCAATGATCTTCCTATCATTCCCGAGCCATTTAAATTAGTGCCCAATCGGAAAACAATCGATCAGCTAAAAATAATCGGGCAGTTGGCCAAACGAAGCAATCTGCTGATTAATGCATGCGATGCCGGGCGGGAAGGTCAACATATCTTTTCACTCATTCAGCGACATCTAAAATTGCGTCAACCCGTTAAAAGACTGTGGATCTCGGACTTGACCCCTGAAACGATCAGGAAAGGATTTGCGGAGATGAAGGATGCCGCAGCCTATGAAAACTTAACGAGGGCAGCAAAAGCTCGTAGTGAAGCCGATTGGCTAATCGGGATGAATGGCTCACGTGCATTTACGACCAAACATAACGTGCTCCTTTCTGTCGGACGAGTACAGACCCCTGTCCTTGCTCTCATTTATGATCGACAGAAACAGATTGAAGCTTTCTCATCGGTTACGTTTTTTCAAGTAGAAGGGCATTTTTCGCAGGGGGAGAGGACGTACAAGGGGATTTGGCAAGGTGATCGCTTAACCGATCCATCTAAAGCAGAAATGTTGGCTCGTAAAGTGAAAGGAAAACAAGGGCGGATCGCGTCCTACGAAGTAAAGGATACCAAGGAGTACCCATTCAAGCTGTACGACCTGACATTGCTGCAACGTGAGGCCAATGGCAAGTACGGTTTTTCCGCCAAGAAAACCTTGGATGTAGCACAGGCACTCTATGAAAAACACAAGGTGATTTCTTATCCGCGGACGAATTCCAACTATGTGACGGAGCAAAATATTCCCGAAATGCACAACACCTTGTCGTCCCTGCAAGGCACTGGGTATGACGATCTGGTAAAGGGTGCAAACCGTAGTTTGGTTCATAAAGGCAACAAATTTATATGCAATCCAGCAAAAGTAGACGACCACCACGCTATCCTGCCGACAAATCGCAAGGCTTCAGGGTTAACGCCAGATGAGCAGAAATTATACGATTTGATCGTTCGTCGCTTTCTGTCACAGTTTTATCCGCCAGCGGAATATAAGATGCATACAGTCGTAACCGATGTCGAAAATGAATTTTTCAAAACATCGGTGAAAGAACGGAAAAGTCTCGGTTGGAAGATTATTTATGCTGACCAGCAGAAGGAAAAGCCCAAGAATGTAAAAGGTGCGGCCAAAGAAGAAGAGGATAAGGAAGAGATTGAAGTTAACGAGCCTTTTATCATTCAACCTGATGCCAGCGTATTATGCTCGGACGCCATAGCAAAGGAGAAAGAAACACAGCCGCCCAAGCATTATACGGAAGGAACGCTTCTAAAAGCCATGGAAAGCGCAGGCAAGCAAATCGAGGACGAAGAACTGCGTGATGCGATGAAAGAATCTGGTCTGGGAACCCCGGCAACTCGTGCCGCAACTATCGAACGGCTGAAAAAGGTCGGATACGTTGAGATGCAGGGGAAAAGGATTCAACTTACGCTAAAAGGCCGTACCGTTATCGAATTGATTAGGGGAGCAGGGATCGAACTATTAACCTCTCCTGAAATGACGGGGCATTGGGAGCGCCGCTTAAATGAGATCTCCCGAGGGACCGCTTCCGACGGGCAATTTATGGAGAATGTGAAGAAATTCGCTACGATGATCGTAGAAAAGGTTCGCGTGCAATCTCGTGCTGAGAAGACCTTATTTGAGAGTGAGAGTACCACGCAGAAAGGGTCTTCGAAAACAAGAGGACGAGCTGGCGGGCGAAGTACAGGCAGTTCAGGTAGCAGGAATGCCACAAAGACTGCAACTCGAACAGCAGCTAAGACCGCTAGTACTACTTCCAGTATCATCACCAAATGTCCACGACCGGGGTGTGGAGGCTCCATTTTCATGGGACGCAAAGGTTACGGTTGTTCGAATTACAACGTGGGCTGTAAATTCGTCATATGGAAAGAGAATTACGGGCGTATGCTGACGGATACACAGATTAAATCACTCATTGAAAAAGGCAAAACGGGTAAAATGAAGCTTGAACGTCAGGATGGAACACCATTTCAAGCAAAACTGATTTTGAAAAGCGTAGAATCGGGCGAACTTACTTTCGAACAGTAATTTTTTGTGACACGTAAATCAACAATTTGTTCATTCAAAATAGATCTCATCCCGTCGCTAAAACTGTTCACCCCCTACCTGTGGAAACCATGTTTAGGCTGGTTGGGACAAAAGAAGATCTCGCATCACTAGCGATGCTGTGGACTGCAAGCAGTTTAGGGGGTGCCGGCAATAATTCTTTGGAGTGATGGCCTTCACCGACTGGATATCCATTAATAGAAACACAATTGATCAGGTCTGTGGGCAGATCAATGGCTAACGGCGAAGAATGCGGGAACTAGGGATCTTGAAAGCAAGGGTAAAAAACTTTATCGAGGACTTTTCAACGAGGACGACCGCGTTTTAGCAGAAGGTTTGTGCGATCCAAAAAGTTCAAGCAAGATTGCCTTAACATGGTGAAGGACTTAAACTTTCTTACACGTTGAAAAAAACAATTGTAAGACTTCGGTACTTCACGTATAGTTGAAGGTAGTTATTGATTTTGTAAAAATAATGGAGGTGGGGAACATGACAATGACATACATGAGTTCTATTTCAGTATGCAATCATATTCCATTTCCCCATCTGGCGTACGTGAAATCCTCCTAGTTTATCTAGCAGGTTCTCTTAGCTGTGCCTAAAACACGGGGATTACCCGTGTTTTTTTGTATGGCAACGATGTACGCGTCAAAGGCTTGGTGTAGCCAAGTTTGTTTATGTTTGACGCCGTGGGGATCGAATATCCCCACGTTTTTTTTGCTATCTACTGCCGTGGGGATTGAAAGCTCCACGGCTTTTTTCTACTCACATACTAATTGGAGGTTGAGACGATGAGTACAATTAACAACGGTGCAGGACTTGTAATAGCAAAAGGGCTTTCGGAAGAGTGGTTGAAACAGATTGTCCATTTGGCAAAAATATGCGAAGCATACGATGAATTTGATTTATCCGTCAACCTGAACGTATCGATGCTCCAAAACCGCCAACCTGAACAAACGAATGATTTTCTGTACGTCCAAGATGGGCAACTGGTTGGATTCCTCGGTATGTATGCGATCGTCAGTCCGAAAGAAGTGGAGATCAGCGGAATGGTTCATCCAGACTATCGACGCAAAGGAATCTTCCGCGCTCTGTATGAACAAGCAAAAGCTGAATGTGAAAAGCGTGAGGTAACGCAAATTTTACTCGTCAGCAATCGCAAGTCCAAGGAAGCCAGTTCTTTTGCAGAAGGCGTAGCGGCCACTTATCAATTCTCTGAATACAAGCTGGATTACTCCGCTACAGCGCACGTAACTGCTGTGGAATCAGATAACCGTCTACAGCTTTTCCCAGCCACCACGAATGATTTTCAGACACTGGTAGAGATTGGCGTAAGCGGTTTTGAGGATACAACTGATCTCATGACTGCGCTAGTTACACGCAATTTGTCAGAGCCATCCTTCCAAACGTATCTGGCTCATTATGAGTCTGAACCAGTCGGGATGATTACCGTAAGCGAAGAGGATAACGAGTTTTTCATCTCAGGATTTTGCGTAAAAAAAGGGCTCCAAGGAAAAGGGCTGGGTAGAAAAATCCTCTCTCAGACAGTGGAAATCTTGAATCAAAGAGAACACATAGGAGGAATTAGCCTAGAAGTGGCTGTCGATAATCAAAACGCCTTGTCACTCTATCAATCTACAGGATTTGAAGTCGTCTCAGTCTACGACTATTATGTCGGGTGAGGCTTGATTGAATGAAAAATCATGCTTTGCTAGATTCCAATATGCTTATGATTTTCATCTATTCCTTTTTTACGAAATTTCATTTGTGGCTTCCCATCTATGTGCTGTATTTACAGCAGGTACGAGGCCTAAGTCTGGCCACAATCGGAATTGTAGAGGGATTTGGTTGGGTAGCTGCCGCTTTGGCTGAGGTACCGGCTGGAATCCTTGCAGATCGTTTCGGTCGCACCCGTTCTCTTGTGATAGGAGTCTTATTAATGGCTCCTGCCATGATCCTCTACGCATACACAGGCTGGTTCCCGATTCTTTGCTTGCTGCAAATCGTATGGAGCGTGGGAGGGAGCTTTATTTCTGGAGCTGACCAGGCACTCCTCTATGATTATCTACACGAGAAAGGTAAAGAAAATCTATTTTCCAAAGCGGTGAGCTATCAATTGGCAATAATGCGTATTGCCACTGCGTTTGCCGGAATCATTGGCGGGTGGTTAGCTACCTACTCGCTTGGTTTACCGTTTATTATTTGTGGGATTCTCTCCTTTGTTGCCGGGTGTGTTGCCTCTTTCATCAAAGAACCGAAACAATCGGGGGTGGGAACAAACAAAGAGCACGAACCTCTCATCCACTTCGTTTTCAGTACCTCAAGAAAGGTATGGAAGAGAAAGAGCTTGCGCAATGTACTGCTCTATTCTGCTATTCTGGCTGTTCCCGCTTTTTGCTTTACGTTTTTATTTGTTTCACCTTTCCTACATGAGAAAGGAATGACTATCGAATGGCTTGGCATTGTATTTATTTTCATACAAAGCACAAGTATTCTTGGTTCAGTCGTCTCCTATCACATGGAGAAACGATTGGGAGAGACAGCAACGGTTATCTTGTTCACCGTCATGATGGCTTTGAGTATTTTCATGCTTCCGTTGTTGCCTGAACTATCCGGGATCATCTGTATGATTCTCATCAGCTTCTTTTACTCCATCATCGAGCCTGTCTTAATCAATATGACGAATCAGCGAATCTCGGGGAATTCACGCAGTACGCTACTTTCTTATTCATCCATGATTAAGACGATCATCTTGGCGGTTCTGGTTCCTTTTTTCGGAAAGCTCGCAGAAGATGTTGGCTACCCTATTCTATGTACACTGATCTCTGTCGTTCTAATCGTTCTACCTTTGGTTTTCTTACGCAAAGAAAAGGATACGGCTACGCTATGATCTGAGCATACCTTTGAAGAGCCCCACAAAAAATGGCTATCCGATGCCGCGGCTGGTAAAAAAACTGAGCTAGCATGGATAGCCATTTTCTTCTACATCTGAGATGGACGATCCGGGAGTAGTTCAATAAATTTCTCCACATCCGTGCTGTCGTTGAACAGGTGAATGGAAGCCAGAGATCAGTCATTTTCATAAAAATAAACCCCTCCCAAGGCTAGTTACTATTAGCTTCACTAGGTTAGGGAGGGGTTAATCCATATTTCGAACCAGTTCGTTGAACAAGTTACTAGTGGGATTTTCCTGAAAATATACCGTCAAGAAACTCGATTGAGACGCGTTCTGCGTCCTTCCTAGGTTCAATTTCAGAACCTTGTCGTAGTTGTTGGTACATCTTGATCGTATTTTTTAGCGCGTGGTAGCAACTTTCAAAGCTGTGGATGGGAATCGTTCCTTTTAGTTCCTCCAGTTCCTTGAGAGCGTATTTCTCGAGCTTTCGAACCCCTCTCGGGGAATGACCGTTGCGAATGAGTACCAACGGCCCTAATACTGCATTGCGCATAAAAGTTAGCGTATCGATTAATTCGAATAATTCGCCTCTCCCTAATTTTGTGGCGCAGTAATGCACCCATACCCAGAAGCGATCTTCGATCCATTGAGGATGAGGGAAAGGGAGAGAGGGACTTGTTTTACTGAGTATCGTTGCAATACCAGAACCGCTCTCCCAAAGAATCAGTGGGTTCTCGACTCGGGATTCGAGCTCTTCCAGTTGAACAAATTTGAGGTCGACATGAAGAGGGGCTGGGCCATATAAACAAATAAGCAATCTCGGTTCCCCGACATGCTCGCCTGTGAATGCAGAAAGTAAATGACCGAGTCTTTCGGCAATTAGGAAGCGTTGTTCCATGATCTCATTTCGAAAAGCATAATTGTAGACGATTATTAAATCCAGATCACTATACTCATCCATTTCTCCGTACATCATAGATCCGCCTGCGAGGAGACCTATAAGTCGTTGATCTTGACTTACATACTTAATCGCTTGCTGAATGAATCGATCATGTAAAGGTAACTTCATGCGAAGCACTCCTTATAAAGTGACCCATAAAATGGGTATTATTTAAAAATAACATTTACAATTAGTGGTAGTCAAGGGTATGTAGGTCAATATAGCAACACATCGCACTATCGGACGAGTACATTGAAAAAGGCAAAACAGGTAGAATGAAGCTTGAGCGTCAGGATGGAACACTAGATGCGTTTTTGAAATGAAATACAGGTTGCGCTCTACGAAAAGTAAAGGTGAGCCAAATAAAAAATAAATTGTTGAAACTTACTTGCGTAACTATCGTAAATACATGTATAACGGGGACGGCTAATTCAGGCCGAACTACCTAGCACGTACTTTAAGGAGGAATAATCCATGTCCATTTTTAAAAGACTGCGTGATTTGACCATGTCTAATTTGTACGCTTTGATTGAGAAAGCAGAAGATCCAATCAAAATGACAGACCAGTATTTGCGTGATATGCAAGAAGACTTGAGTGAAGCAGAGAAAGCGGTTGCCGCTCAAATTGCTTTGGAAAAGAAATTCAAGGTGCTGTATGAAGAACAGGAAGCCTTGGTGAAAAAGCGTGATGAGCAAGCTCACATTGCAGCACAAGCACAGAACATTGATCTGGCTCGACGGGCTCTGGAAGAAAAGAAAGCTGCCGAGCAAAAAATGAACGAATACAAGGAAAGCTACGAGAAAAACAAGTTGGCAGCCGACGGATTGCGCGAGAAGCTGGCTGAGATGAAAAAACAGATAACCGAGCTGAAAAACAAGCGCGAAACATTAGTTGCTCGCGTAAATGCAGCAAAAGCGCAAAAGACGATCAACCAAGCGATGGGTAGCTTCGACACGAACTCGGCTATGTCAGGCTTGAAACGCATGGAAGAAAAAGCACTGCAAATGGAAGCAGAAGCAGAAGCGAGCGGCGAGATTTACAAAAAACAGAGCTCTTTGGATGATGAAATTGCGAAGCTGAATAAGGATCAAGCCGTTGAGGACGAATTGGCTGCTCTGCTGAAAAAATATGAGGGGTAAACCGCTTCAGGCGGTTTCCCTTTTTTTCAGACCTTAAACACCTTGACGGAAGTGGAGTGATTCGCTTTGACGTGGACAGAAATACTAGGGATGCTGGTTTGGACAGGAGCCGGCGGCATTTTACTTTTTGTTTTAATGTGGATCGATTCGTTGTTTACGAAATACAAGGACATCACGGAAATCAAAAATGGAAACATCGCGGTCACGACGCGTTTTGTCATGAAGCTGTTTGCGCAAGGATACATCTTATCGCAATCTATCATTACCTCCAACTCATTGTGGACAGCACTGCTCTTTTCTGTGGTTTCCTTTATTATTTTATTCCTTTTGGAAAGAATCGTGGAATGGCTGTTAAAGCAAGTAGCTGGACTGGATCTGGAAAAAGGGACGCAGGAAGGAAAGGTGGCTCATGCCATGATGGCTGGTTCATTCCATCTCGTGGGTGCCTTGATTTTGGCTGCATGTCTGTAAGACGTGAAAGGGAAGGGAGTACAGCATGAGTTTGATGAAGCGAATCCAAAACATTTTTGCCAAGCATGAGCCTCCTGCACCGGAGAAGAGTATCCTGACGGTGGGACCGGGTGATGTGGTCGATGTATCGCTCGTTACCTATCAAGTAATCGGGAAGGCGAGCAATGCGAGTCGCAAAGCCACGATGCTTACCTTGCAGGATGGAACGACCATTCGCTACCTGTATATCGAGGAACGGGAGAAGATCGTTTATCATCTGTATAGCGTCATTGATGGACGACTGGATTCAATAGACGAGGTACCGACCACAATCGAGATGGACGATGTCACCTACCATTTGGAGGAGCAATATAATGGCGCCATCCAGACTGTGGGAAAAGCGCCGTTTCACACATCAGGGGAGCAGTTCATTTGGCAATTCCAATCGGATCAACGCCAATTGCTGCGGATCGAGTGGCAGGATGGCCGTTTCATGCTCTATGAGGGAGAAAGTGTTCTACCAGCGGACGTGCAGGTATTGCGCGGCACATAGAGAGGAGGGACAAGTACATGCCAAATCCATGGATGAAATCAATCAAGCTCCTACTGATTCCGGCGTTGTTCCTCCTTACGCTAGCGGGTTGTGGCAGCCCTGGGGTTGGCGAGACATATCCGCTTGAATCTGTCTCTACGAAGGACAATGGACAGTCGTCACGCATCTACCGTGCGGAAAACAAGACTGTACCGGAAGTAGCCTCGGAGCTGGCGGAGCAGAATTCGCCAGATGAAATCTCCAAAGAAGATTCGCAGCATATGTTCCTCATTTATCCGGACGAGATCTACCATTTGCAGCAAGACGCTGCCAAGCCGACGGATACGTTGATCGAGGTCGACAGCAAAGAGTACGTCCGGCAAAACTACGATTCTTCGTTTTTGCAGGGATATATTGTAGCCAGCGTACTGGATGATTTGTTCGACGGACTTAAGAAAAGTACAAAGGGTAGCTATCGTGGCTACTCTAGCAAGGACATATACAAGCCTTCCGGTACGTATCGCGTGCCTACAATCGAGGACAAAAAAGTAGCGCCGCCAATTACCAAAGAGGGTACGGGAAGTATTTTCAAACGGGGTAATGCGAAGAACGCGGATGGTATGGTAGGTTCTGACGGCAACCTTTTCAAGAAGAAGGCGGATTCATCTTCTAGCGGTAGTTCAGGCAAGATTATTCGTTCTTCCAGCAGTCAATCGTCGAATTCAAGTGACTCTTTTTCATCCAAACGTTCGAGCTTTTCCCCGCCGAAAAGTAAATCGCCCCCACGAACGAAGGTTGGGGGTTCTGGGCGGATCACCAAGCGCCGATAACTGTAAAAACAAGAGAGAAACGAAGACCCCCAAACGATTTTGATAGCTCGTTTGGGGGTGTTTTTTGTTTTGCTGATTAACGCTGCTTGGTTTCTACCGTATACACAACGTCTTCATTTTGATATTTGTACACATACAAGAAGTAACGGCCTGGCTTTACTTGATAATGGGCACTTTGCAGATTTCCCTCCCGCTCTTGGGGGTACGTTACAGGCTGATCCAGATTTCCTTCATGGAATAGCATCCAAGTCACACCTTGTCCCTCTTGAGGGTTTAAAGAAATACGTAGTTCTTCTGGTTTATCTACTTGGAAGGCAAAGATATCTTGCCAATCGTTTCCTTTCATGTCCCCTGAAACAGTCGTGCCAATCTTTAATGGACCATTTGCTTGTTCGGTAGAATCATTGCTCTCGTTTTCTTGATAGAGCTGCTCTTGTAGGCGATCTTCCCCCGTAACCAATAAGCGAAACGGTTGGTCCTCTTGTCCTGTACGATACGTATAAGCAGTCACATAGTAAGTCCCCGGTTTCGCATCGAATGATCCGATCAGCTTGTTGCCTTCACGCTTGGTGGGATAGGAGATGTAGTTCTCTCTATCAGACTCGTGGAATACAAGCCACGCCACACTATCTCCATTCTTTGTTTCCATCTCTACTTGAAGCTGTTGGGCTGATTTCACATCGAGCCGGAACTCCTGACTCGGTTTTTGTGGATGGATGATACCCGTGATCGGCTTATCTAATGAAATTGACGATTCTTCAGGATTTGGGTTTGGATTTGGATTTGGCTGTTCCGTTTCGGAGCCATCTTCTTGAGCCAGCTTCCCGTGGAACACGACATCATAGGCAAAGCGTCCATCTTTTGTTGTACGATAATTGGTAAAATAGCTCGTAACCGTGTCATAGCCATTCCAGGAGAGATTCGATAACTCCTTGAGGAATCCATCGGTGAGGCGGTTCATTTCTTGCCAATCCTGATATTCTCCTTGAGAAGTTCCGCCCGTATAGACCCCGCGCAACGTGAAGCTGCGGAAATCCCCAGAGTCTTTTTCATCTGTTTTTACATCGGTCAGAGAGGCAACCTTTGCGATTTGACGATAAACCTCTTCTTTGCTCGTCACGTCTACTTTTTGTAGGTAATCATCTGAAACGAGAGGAACATCCAACTCTTCATACTGGTCGATCAAATCTTCTAACGTTTCTTGATAGCCACGTTCAAGTGCGCGATCATGGCTGAATTCTTCGATCAAGTCATCATAAGCAGATACATCATTGGAACGGATCGTATCATTGATTTTATCCAGACGAGCAAAATCATTCTTGAACAGATGGTACTGAAGCGCGAATGAGTAGTCGTAGAATGCCAGGGTTCCGTATTTGGCACGCATCATATCGGCCGCAGTGTAATCGAGATAAGGCGCTGCATTTCGAATATTGCCTACAACTGACTGGCGAGGTTTGATTCCTTCTGTTCGGGTAGCACCTGCAAAAAACTCGGCTCCACCTTCTTCATACCAAGGCAAGCGACTGTTTTCATAAATCTTTCCCTGTCCCCACATGCCCGGCACTTCATATCTGCCTTGCAAATAGTGGACGAATTCATGACGGAACAGCTCTTCCAGACTGTAGATGCTTTGTTCTTTTGTTCGATCGTAGGTGAAGAAAGTGCCGGTACCCTCGATGTAGATACCACCATTATCTGTGTCGTATCCGTACAAGAAGCGATTCATTTTATATTCATCAGGCGTATTGTAGATGACAATAGTCAGTACATCATCCGGATTGCCGCTCTCAAGCTCCTTGTCATTGCCGATGACACGATGAAATTGTGCCTTCACTTCCTTGGATGCCCAATACAAGCGCTCAACCTGTTCTTCTGTTAGGTTATCTCCTGTTTTGAACACAACCGCTCCGTCATCAAAAGTGAATTGCTGCGGAAGATAATGCTTTTTGCCTTCTTTTTTCATTTCCTCGAGGTCGATTTTTTTGCCATTGACATCCTCGCCATATGCTTCCACGATTTGTTGGGCCGCAGTGAAGTATGGCTCGCTCCACTTTTTATACGTTTTCATCGCTTTGGTCAATATGTCATTGGCTTTGTCAGGATCACTGTAGTAGCTTCCTAATTTCCCTGTGTAATATAGGGCATTGTTCGTCAACCATACATGATCAGCGGAGGTTTCCCCATTTTCGGCCATGTCAAAAATGGGGTCGAGAAATGCGTCGATGCTGCCTTTCAGCTCGTCTCTTTCTGAATCATCTACTCCCCAAATCAGAACGTAGCCGACACCTTGAAGGACGCTGTAAAAGGCCTCGCTTGCTTCGCGATCATCTGACCATTTATCCCGATTGTCGTTAAAGTCCTCCATTACTTTTGTCAGAAGACCGATTGTCTCTGAATCAACAGTTGTGTTGCTAATTAATTTTCCCGTAGAACTGATGATTTCATTTTGAGTCTTTGTACCTAAGACGAAATTTTCATTGGTAGTAATTGTTTGAAGGGCTGGAATAATCTTTTGCTTATACTTTGGCTCCATCAAATACTTTAATTCATTATGGTAGTACCCCAAGTAATACCCCGAACGCAAAACCTCTACATAGGTATGGATGCCCTGCTCGTCATCCTTAGTGAAGTTTTTGCCACTCTCTTGCAAGGCATCGATGATGGCCTGAACCCGCTCCCGATCCTCATAAAATTCCTGAGTGTCGTCGTTGTAAGTAAACAGCTCGGGGATTTGCGTCCAACTGATTTCCTTCAACAATTCAACAAGCTCTGAATTGTCCAATGTATTCAGATGCGAGATGCTGTACTTCTCCTGTTTGGCTGCTTGGCGTAATTGTGTTTTCGACATGTTTTCCTGAACAGGTGTATGACCAATCTGCGAATCAATGGGCTCTTGGGATGGGATTTGCGGTGTGCTTTTGGCTTGAGCTGCTAGTGGCAAGCCTGCCGCTACCGTTGAAATTGCAATTGATCCTGCTGTTACCATGCTAATCCATGAACGATTCATTTCTTTCGTTGACTCCTTTTTGATTCATTTTGGAAGTAGAAGTGAATATTTTATAGTATCGGTATCCAACATGAAAATCCTTACAAATAAAACAAAAGATGACGGAATATAGCTCTTTTTTCCTATTTGGCAAAAAGAAAAGAATGTCTAGTGAAGTAGCTTTGTAAGTATGGAAAGAGAGCGACTTTTGTTTGCCCATGACGAAAACATGATTGTTGATCGACAAAAGAAGAAGGGATGTGCATCCAGCATTCGACAGTCTTTGTTAGCCGCATTGGCTATGATTGACATTGGGAAAGCACAGATAGGCGAAGTTGGCGGAGGGGAGTGCTAGAAGATGCTGGAAAAAATTCTCGAACTGCGTTCACGATCCATGTCCATTGCACAAATTGCCAAAGAGTGCGGCTTAACGATCGGTCAAGTAAAGTATCGTCTGCAAAAAGACCGTGCCAAGCCAGAGGCATCATCTCCCGCTAGAAGAGAATTGGAATGGCAATTGCCTGGGTTTTATGGTCGGGACATTGTCAAAGTGATGGTACAAGGACCGACGGTGTTATTCATCTATTGGGAAATCACTTGGCCGCGCATGAGAATGGTCGCATCGTACCTGCAAGCCGATTATCGTCACATCCAGAAGGGCTTGCGTCTGTATGATGTGACCGAACGCTTATTTGATGGAAAAAATGCGCATTCCGTCCGAGATGTCTTCGTACATGAAGAGGCTCATTCCTGGTACGTGAAAGATGTAGAGCCAGGACGTACATACATTGTTGATTTTGGTTTATATGAACACAATCGGTTTTGTCCGATATTACGCTCGGAAACGGTAGTTACTCCACGCCATTCAAAAGCTAGCTGGGGGGAACCGCTAGTTGAGCCCGTCCACGATCCAGCTACACCTTCCTGGTTTGAGAACTTTTCCTCCTATTCGTTGTATACCAAAACATCAAATAAGTGAGGTGTCATTTGTGCACAAAGGTTATCTCTCCCTCGTGTTGCATGCCCATCTGCCTTATGTCCGACACGGGGATCGGGACGATCGCCTGGAAGAGCGCTGGGTGTATGAAGCCATGCTGGAATGCTATCTTCCTTTGCTCATGGTTTTCGACAAACTCCTCTCAGACGGCATCGCTTTTCGCATGACCCTTGCTATTTCTCCGACATTACTTTCCATGCTGGATGATGATCTGATCGTGACACGTTTTCGCACACATTTAGCGAAGACCGTTGAATTGGCTGGGAAGGAAGTCAAACGAACCGCAAGTCAACCCCGAGAAAACCGTATCGCCAAAATGTATGTGGAACGATTTCGAACCATCATTGCCTATTGCCGCAAGTGGGATTTTCAACTGATCAAGGCCTTTCGGCAAATCGCGGACAGTGGATGCCTCGAACTCATCACTTGCGCTGCCACACACTCCTTTTTGCCCTATGTAGAAACAGCAGAGGCGATTCGGGCACAGCTTCTGGTAGGCATTGATACACATGAGCGGATTTTGGGAAGACGTCCGAAGGGAATTTGGCTGCCAGAGTGCGGGTATACACCTGGACTGGATCGTTTGCTGAAAGAAGCCGGACTTCGGTATTTCTTTGTAGACAGTCACACGATAGAGCATGCGACGCCTTTACCTCGCAGAGGGGTGCTGGCTCCCTTGTTTACGCCGCATGATGTGGCTGCCTTTGCCCGAGATGAAGTGGCTTCCCGCCAGGTATGGAGCTCGATCGATGGTTATCCGGGGGACTATGACTATCGGGAATACTACAGGGATATTGGGTTTGACAGGGAGATGAGCTACATCGAGCCGTACATCCATCCTGACGGCATTCGCGTGCATACCGGTTTGAAATACTATCGGATTACCGGAAAAGAAGGGGATAAAGACTGGTATGAGCCAAGCTGGGCGCGCGAAAAAGCAGCGTCACATGCGGGCCACTTCCTGTATCACCGAGAGCGTCAAGTAGAGGAAGCCAGTCAATGGATGGATCGCAAGCCGCTGGTCGTCGCCACTTATGATGCGGAGCTGTTTGGCCATTGGTGGTTCGAGGGTCCGCAGTTTTTGGATTTTCTCATACGCAAAACGGTTTGTGATTCAAAAAAAGTGAAATTAATGACACCATCTGAATATTTGGAGGAGTATCCAGAACAGGATCGCGGTCACTTGCCGATGTCTACATGGGGAAGAAATGGCTACGGAGAAGTCTGGCTGAACGAGAACAATGGCTGGATATACAGGCATCTGCATCAGGCAGAGGGGGAACTGATCGGAGCGATTACTACCTATTCTGAAATGAAAGGAGATCAGCTTGCCTTACGGTGCCTCAGGCAGGCCGCACGCGAATTGATGCTCGCCCAAAGCAGTGATTGGGCGTTTATTTTAGACGGTCAAACGGTCACTCGGTATGCGGTACAACGCATTCATGACCATTTGGTTCGCATGCGCGCTCTCTTGGCGATGTATCGGGAGCATCAACTGGATGAAGAGGCTATTACACAAGCAGAAGCTGATTTTCCGATCTTTCCTGACTTGGATATCACGTTCTATTTGCCTAAACAAACGCATAGAGTGAACGTATCGCGTCAATTGGTAGCGGCTACGCAAGATCAGTCTTCGACAAAAACTGTTTTGATGCTTACATGGGAATTTCCCCCTCATGTGGTAGGGGGGCTTGGCCGGGCTGTCTACGATCTCGCCAGGCATCTTGTCCAGCAAGGAGTAGCGGTGCATGTGCTGACACGTGCGACAGATTCATGCTCCAAAGATGAGACGATGGAAGGGGTTCACGTACACCGTTTGCCTACGTATATTCCTTCTGAACAAACTGACTTTCTGGCATGGGTGTTTCAACTGAATTTGGCGATGGTCGATGCTGTCTCCCAACTATGGTCACTCGGGGTGCGGCCAGATCTTATCCACGCACACGATTGGCTGGTGAGTTGGGCTGCGATCGAACTGAAACAGAGGTACTCCCTTCCGCTCGTCAGCACGATTCATGCACTGGAACATGGTCGGCATCAAGGTATTCATACACCGGTGCAGCAAAGGATTCATGAGTGTGAACGTACGCTAACACAAAGCTCTGACTCGATGATCGTATGCAGCAAGTATATGGAGTCGGAAGTGATGCGCCTGTTCGGAACGCCATCGTCCCAATTACGTGTCATTCACAACGGTGTCGATCTCATTCCCCTGCCGGATGTAAATCGTGAACAGCTTCGGCAGGAGTTGGCGATAGGGGACGGTCCTGTTCTCTTTTTTGTAGGCCGCTTGGTCCGGGAAAAAGGTGTTCACCTATTGTTGGAGTCCATGGCAAGGCTGCGCGATGAGTTTCCGCATGCGAGGTTGCTTGTCGCTGGCAGAGGACCGATGCAAGACGAATGGGAGCAGTTGGTCCATCAGATGGGACTTTTTGAGCAAGTACGCTTCTTGGGCTTCGTAGATGATCGAAGGAGAAATGAGCTGTTCGCCTTGGCTGATGTGGCGGTATTCCCGAGCTTGTATGAGCCTTTTGGAATTGTTGCACTGGAAGCGATGGCTTTAGGTACGCCTATTCTGGTTGCGGATACGGGAGGGCTGCGAGAGATCGTTCGCCACGGCGAAAACGGCGTCATGATGTACACAGGTGACCCCGAATCGCTGACGAATCAACTCTGTTGGCTACTGCGCGACCCTGATCAGCGGCATAAACTGGCCCAGACCGCAATGCAAGATGTTAAACAGCTTTACAACTGGACACTTCTGGCTAGCCAAACCATCGATCTATACCGTTCGCTTGGCAATCCCGCGGAAATCGGCATGACAACATAGATTGCAACGATGAAGGAGGAAGAAAAAAAGATGAAGGCAGTAATCATGGCTGGGGGAAAAGGTACACGACTACGTCCGTTAACATGCCACACGCCAAAACCAATGGTGCCACTCTTAAACCGGCCTTGCATGGAGTACACGATTGATCTATTGAAAAAGCATGGGATTACAGAGATAGCAGTGACACTCCAGTATCTGCCTGATGTCATCCGAGATACGTTTGGTGATGGGTCTCGCTACGGTGTTTCGCTTGTTTATTTTGAAGAAACAATTCCGTTGGGCACGGCAGGCAGCGTGAAGAACTGCGCCGATTTTCTCGATGAGCGTTTTGTTGTGATCAGTGGAGATACGTTGACAGACATCGATTTGTCGGCAGCCATTCGTTTTCATGAGCAAAATAACGCACTGGCTACGTTGATTTTGACGCGGGTAGAAACACCGCTGGAATTCGGAGTTGTCATGACAGATGAGGCCGGACGCATTACCCGTTTTTTAGAGAAGCCGAGCTGGGCGGAGGTTTTTAGCGATACGGTGAATACCGGGATATACGTCTGCGAGCCAGAGGTCTTGTCTTCTATAGAAGAAGAGCGGGAAGTGGATTTCAGCAAGGATATTTTCCCGTCCTTTTTGCAGGCAGCAAAGCCTTTATACGGATATGAAGCAAGTGGCTATTGGTCCGATATTGGCTCTATGGAGGTTTATCAGCAAGCCCAGTTTGATTTGCTGGATGGACGCGTACATCTCGAAATAAAAGCACAGGAAATCGCGCCGCGCATTTTCCTGGAAAATGATGTTCGCATCGATTCATCAGTCCGGTTGGAAGGCCCTGTCTATATCGGTGAAAATGTACACTTGCAGGCTGGAGTTGCCGTCGGTGCTTATTCCATTCTGGGAAAAAATACGGTGATTTCTTCCGGTACGAAGCTGTCCAGGACGATTATTTGGGAAAACAGTGTCATTGGGAAAAAAGCAGAGATCACAGGAACGACCCTCTGCCGCAACACCCGAATTGCAGATTGCGTACAACTCGGGGAAGGGGCGGTCATTGGAGACCAGTGCCTCATTGGGGCGAAGTCAGTGGTAAAGGCCGGAATCAAAATTTGGCCGGATAAGGAAGTCGGGGAAAATGCGACTGTCACCACCTCGCTCATTTACGGTGCCAAGCAAACCAAAAACTTGTTTGGGACGCAAGGAATCAAGGGCATTGGCAATGTTGACATCACGCCCGAATTCGTCACTAGACTTGCTGCTGCCTACGCGTACTTACTACAAGCGGGGGATAAGATTGCGCTTTCGGCATGCGCACACCCATTTGCTCAGCTATTGAAGCATAGCATCATGACCAGTTTGTGCTCTTCCGGAATTGATACAGTCGATCTCGGGATTGGCAATTCACCTTTGATCCGGTACGGCGTGCGCTCTCTGGATTGCAAAGGCGGCATTCATGTTTATATGGCAGAGCCAGTCGATGATAAAGAGATTGTCATCCAATTCATCGATCATGCGGGCTTGCCGATTTCCCGTGAGATGGAGCGCAAAGTTGAGAATGCCTACTGGCAAGAGACTTATGTTCGCAACCTGCATCGGTTGGGAGCGCTGCAAGTCGAGCATCAAGTACAAGAGGCATATCTTCACGCTTTGGTTCAACAGTTGAACGTATCGTCCATCCAGCGTCAGCGCTTTCGACTGCTGATCGATTGTGAACAGCGTTTTTTTCCGACTTTTCTTGCGCCACTCTTGCATGCACTGGGAGTTACCGCCGATTACAGCTCCATACAAGAAGGTATTCGAAAAAAGGGTGCAGATTTAGGCGTTCGTCTCGATAAAAATGGCGAGCAATTTACCTTGTTTACCGAGCATGGAGAGAAGCTCTCGAATGAACAGATCACGGCACTGCAACTGCTGGCATGCAGTGGTCAACATCGGCGTATCGGCCTGCCAGTGAGTGCCCCGATTGAATTGGAGCATATGGCCCAGCTGTTGCAAATGGAGGTTGTACGCACCAAGGTCTCTCCGCGATCCATGATGGAGGTATCGAGCGAACAACGTTTTCATCCGATGTTCGACGCCGTTTACAGTCTCATGCGAATTCTTTCGTATCTTGCTTCTGAAGAAAAATCGCTCAGCGTTTTGCTGGAGTTGTTGCCAGCGTGCCATATGGAGAAAAAGACTGTCTTTTGCCCATGGGCAGCAAAAGGGAAGGTCATGCGCAGAGTGATGGAAGAAAACAAAGGCAAGCTGCTGGAGCTCGTCGATGGAATCAAGGTATACGATTCGAATGGCTGGGTGCTTATTTTACCCGATTCAGAGGATTCGCACGTAAAAGTGATTTCGCAAGGGGCGACGGCAGAGACCGCGGCTACGCTTGCTTCTTCCTATGCGAGGCGAATTGCCGAATATCAGTTTCACGAAAAGAGAGAGATCGACAGCCTATAACGAAAAGGACGTGAAGGCATGCCGAGACCGCTCGTCGTCGGGAATGGAAAACTGCTGATTAATTTTGATGACAAACTGCACATGCGAGATCTCTATTTTCCGTATGTCGGTCAGTTGAATCATGTCGGGGGACACTTTAGCAAGCTGGGGATATGGGTACAAGGTCGCTTTTCCTGGCTGGATGAAGACGGCTGGACGCGGCAGCTCGGATACGGACAGGAGTCTTTGGTGACAGATGTTCATGCGCATCATGAACATCTGGGCATCTCCTTGCAAATCGCAGATGGGGTGCATCAGCGTGACCCGATTTATTTGAAAAAGGTGTGCGTTCGAAATTTGACGAGCGAGATGCGGGAGGTCAGGCTGTTTTTTCATCACGATTTCAGCTTGAATGAGACGGAGGTAGGGGATACCGCTGTTTTTGATCCCATCCTGCGCACCATTTATCACTACAAGCGCAATGTGTACATCATGGCGAATGGAAAAACGGATACGGGTGGGATCGATCAATATAGCGTCGGAATCAAGCGGTTCAACTATGCGGAGGGGACCTGGAGGGACGCAGAGGATGGTCTTTTGTCTGGCAATCCGATTGCGCAAGGCTCCGTAGATAGTACAATCTCTTTTTCTCTCACGCTGCAACCCCAAGAAGAGAAGGCGTTCTTCTACTGGATGTGCATTGGTGAATCGTATGAGGCTGTCAAAGGATTGAACCAGTATGTACTCGAAAGTGATCCGGAACATTTGCTCAATCGGGTAGCGGTGTATTGGCAGCGTTGGGTCAATAAGGAAGGGCGTGACTTTGCTGATCTTCCGGCAGAGGTTGTCAATCTGTACAAGACCAGCTTGCTACTCGTGCGTACGCAAATCGATCAGAACGGAGCGATTCTCGCAGCGAATGACTCGGATATTCTTCAATTCAATCGCGACCATTACAGCTACATGTGGCCAAGAGACGGGGCGTTGATTGCGAGTGCGATGGCGAAAGCGGGCTACACGGGAGTCGTCGCACCATTTTTTCGGTTTTGTGCAGACGCCTTGAATAAGGAAGGATATTTGCTGCACAAGTACAATCCAGATGGGTCTGTCGGCTCCAGTTGGCATCCGTATATTGTTGACGGAGAAATTCAGCTCCCGATTCAGGAGGATGAGACGGCGCTCGTGCTGTATGCCCTCTGGGAGCAATACAAGAGCGGCAAGCAAATTGAAGATTGCCAGGCTCTCTATCCCACGCTGGTTCGTCCGGCAGCTCGCTTTTTGCTGGAGTATGTCCATTCAGAGCTGCAACTCCCAAAACCAAGCTACGACTTATGGGAAGAGCGACGGGGAATTTTTACGTTTAGCAGTGCTACGGTTTTTGCAGGCTTAATGGCTGCAGCTCGTTTCGCCCAGTTGTTCGGGGATGATCGGCGCTACAAACGCTACGCAGAAGGGGCAGAGCGCATTCGTGGGGCGATGGAAAAACATCTGTACGACCCTGAAAGCGGGCGTTTTCTGCGCGGGATTTATGTAAGAGCAGATGGGAGTGTCGAAAAAGATTTCACGGTGGAGAGCAGCTTGTTCGCCTTGTTTGCGCTTGATGTGTTTTCCGTAGATGATCCGAGGGTTGAGCGGACAATGGAAGCTGTCAAAAAAAGTTTGCGGGTAGACACGGCGATCGGTGGAATTGCCCGCTATCAAGGGGATTACTATTTCAAAAAATCACATGACACGGTGAAGGTGCCGGGAAATCCATGGATCATTTGCACTTTATGGGTGGCTGATTGGGAAATTGCCAAGGCAAAATCGCTCGATGAACTCCAAGAGCCAAAGAGCAGACTGGCTTGGGTCGTACGACATGCCCTACAAAGCGGCGTGCTCTCCGAACAGCTCGATCCGTATACAGGTGCTCCTGTGTCCGTTGCACCCCTGACATGGTCGCATGCTACTTATGTTGCCACTGTTTTGCGTTATTTGGAGAAGGTGAATGAGTTGCGGTAACGAGGGGAGAGATGAGTAGATGACAACGATCCGTTTCGGTACGGACGGTTGGCGCGACATAATCGCAGATGGCTTTACTGTCGAGAATGTCCGTATTGTCGCACAAGCCATCGCCAGCTATACCAAAGAAATCGGACAGCAGGAGCAGCCTGTTTTGGTTGGACACGACACGCGGTTTCTCGGGAGACGCTTTGCACAGGAGGTTGCAGCTGTCCTGACCGCCAATGACATTCGTACCTATTTGGTGAACGAAGCAGCGCCAACGCCTGCCGTAGCCTTTGGAGTGAAGCATTTTGCAGCGAGTGGCGCAATCATGATCACGGCCAGTCACAATCCACCCGAATATAACGGCATCAAATACATTCCGGAGTACGCTGGACCCGCAACGCCTGCGATCACGCAAAGATTGGAAGAGTGGATCAGCGAAACCTGCCAGACCAAATCGGTGCGTACGATTTCCCTCGCGGAAGCAAAGACCCGCAAGCTGCTGCAAGTCATTGTGCTGCGTCCTCATTACGAGGCGCATCTGAGACGGATGGTAAATATGGATGTTTTGAAAAACTCTTCCTTGTCCGTTGTTGTCGATGCCATGCATGGTGCCGGTATGGGCTATGTGAGTGGTTTTTTGTCAGAGGCGGGGGTGAAAAACGTCGGTATCCGAGAGGTACCGGATGCAGCTTTTGGCGGAGATTTGCCTGAGCCAAACGATAAGCATTTACATTTGTTAAAAAAAGAAGTCGTAGAACGCCAAGCATCTCTTGGTCTTGCCAATGACGGCGATGCGGATCGCTTCGGAGTCGTCGACCGCTTTGGACAGTATATCACGCCCAATGAAGCACTCGTGCTGCTAACCCATCATTTGCGAAAAAATCGTGGCTTGACTGGACGCATTGTGAGAACAGTAGCAACCACGCATCTGCTGGATCAGATGGCTACGCATTATGGTCTTGAGTTGGTAGAGACGCCAGTCGGTTTCAAGTACATTGGTGAGGAAATGCGCAAAGGCGATGTGCTTATCGGCGGAGAGGAAAGTGGCGGGGCGAGTATTCTCGGTCACATCCCGGAGAAGGACGGCGTACTCATCAATTTGTTGCTTGCCGAAATGTGCGCGTATGAAAACAAAGGAATCGATCAAATACTGCGAGACGTCTACGAGCAGTTCGGTGAGCTGTTCCATACGCGGCTTGATATGAAATTGCCGGAAAAAGATCAATGGGTACAGCAAATGATCGCCAAGCCACCTGCACTCATCGGTCCTTATCAGGTTTTGGAGATTCAAAGAGTGGATGGGGTCAAGCTGTTGCTCGAGGAAGGACATTGGGTCTTGATCCGTCCGTCTGGCACAGAGCCGTTGGTGCGTATTTATTGTGAAGCAACGAATGCGGCAGCCTTGCAGAAGCTGCAAGATGCGATTCGTGAATGGTTTTTGGAGATTAATGTGTAAATTATGAAAGGGAGAGCCTGCATGATGTGTCAGGTTCTTCTTTTTTTGCTGAGGAACCTGTTATGTGGCTGCGGAGAAGAGAAGAATATTTCCAGTCTAGGCTCCAGGCTTCGTCCCGCTGAGGGCAGAGACTGTCCGCTCCGAAGGGATTCGCGGGGAAACGCAAAAATGGTAGCCGCTTCCTAGCGCGAGCACGTTGCGTTTCTTTTGCCCGCGAATCCCTTCTGCGCTGGGTAGGACTCCACAAGTCGCTACGTCTGGAAATATTCTTCTCTGGCGAAACGATTACATTCTTCATTCTTTTAAAGCTTTAAAATGTGTGGTAAACACAGGAAGCTCGTAGGGGAAACAGGAGAAAAAAGCGAAGATCTTAGGGACACCGACCGAGGCGCAATGAAAAAAAGAGAAACAAGCTCTTAGCGTCCACCTCTGAGATACCTCCTGAAGGGACGACTTTGGACGCGGGTTTCGCTTTTTTTCATGGAGCCGGGCAGTCAATCTCCCAGCGGGTGGCCCTAGAATCTGAGCGTTTTCTCCTGTTTCCTCCCCACCACGACAGCACCATACAAGAGCCTTATTTTCCAAATGAATCAGTTAGAATCATTCGTTATACACTACATAAAAACAGGTACGATTGGTGGACATTCGCTACCCATTTACCAAATCAAAAAAATGAGGTATTCTTGTCCATATGCAATCCTTTCATTGGAATCGGACAGGACCTCCTGGCCCTACCAGTGCAAAGGATTTTTTGCCCCTTATAGGAAGTGTCTGAATGATCGTAGTAGTAATTTTGTTTTAACGTAGTTCGAAGTCGGTAACTGATGAGAGATGATGAGAAACGATGCGGATCGATCAGCATATATTGAAAGCTTTTTTACAGGAAGTTCAAGTGGAGAGTCTGTCGCCAGATGATCCAGTCGTCGTACACCACACGCCGTATCCGTGGGAGCTGGTCGGTACTGGCAATTATGCTGCCGTATTTGCCCATCCGGACTATCCGAAGGTAGTGATCAAGCTGTACGCACCTGGAAGACCAGGAGCCGAACAGGAAATCGAAGTCTATCGCAAGCTTGGCGAGACTCGTTCCTTCCCCATCTGTTATGATTATGGAGAAGGATACCTGGTCATTACGCGGATGAACGGCATACCCCTGTTTGACTGTGTGCGCTTTGGTATCCCGATTCCTCCGCAGGTGATTGAAGACGTGGAGGAGGCGCTAGAAGAAGCCCGCAGGAAGGGCTTGTTTCCACATGATGTCCATGGGAAAAACGTATTAATGGATCAGGGACGAGGGTATCTGATTGATGTATCGGATTACTATGTCAATGATACAGATACGAAATGGCGTGATTTACGTAAGGCGTATTACAAGGTGTATCTGCCGTTTATCAAGGATCGTGGATGGAAAATTCCATTGTGGATGCTGGAAGTCGTACGCAAAGGCTATCGACTGTACAAAAAAGGAAAGCGCTTGTTCACGTAGGCTGTCTCTGGTAAAATGATCATTTGACATTGTGTTTGTACAGTTGCTGGTCGAAGCAGAATAAGGAGGACATTCCATTGTTGTACTATCTCATTGCGGCAGTAATTATTGCGCTTGATCAGTTTACAAAGTATTTAGTCGTGAAGTATATGGAACTGGGAGAATCCATTCCTTTGATCGCGGACGTATTTCATCTAACTTCCCATCGAAACATGGGAGCGGCGTTTGGCATCCTGCAAAATCGACGTTGGTTTTTTATTGCCATTACCACTGTCGTTGTGATTGGGATTGTCATTTCCTTGATTCGCTTGGGAAAAAAACAACCTCGTGCATCGTTGGCGCTGTCATTTGTCTTGGGTGGAGCCGTCGGGAATTTCATTGATCGTGCGACGTCCGGTCAAGTCGTAGATTTTCTCGATTTTACGTTGATTCACTTCCCGATCTTTAACGTGGCTGATATGGCCATCACGATTGGTGTGGGGATTTTGCTTCTCGATGTTTTTCTGGATGGGAAGAAAAACCGATAGTCATGAGAATAATAGTGGGAAAGCTCGGATAGGTGGAGAACATACATGAATGACACGCAATTATTTGAACGTTACGATTGGACGGTAGACCCAGCGGATACGAGTGAGCGCATCGACAAATTTATCACGCTGCAAAATGAAGATTGGTCCCGTTCACAGGTGCAGGCTTGGGTAAAGGAAGGTCGTGTCACTGTAAATGGTGAACCGATCAAAAACAACTACAAGCTACAGGCAGAGGACGAAGTGACCCTCCGTGTTCCGCCGCCAAAAGAAATGGCGATCCAGCCAGAAGAGATGTCGCTTGATATTGTATATGAGGATAGCGATGTCGTGGTCGTGAATAAACCACGTGGACTCGTCGTGCATCCTGCTCCTGGTCATTACAGTGGGACACTCGTCAATGGGCTTTTGGCACATTGCAAGGATTTGTCCGGAATCAATGGCGTTTTGCGTCCGGGAATTGTCCACCGGATTGACAAGGATACTTCCGGCCTTTTGATGGTAGCTAAAAACGATAAGGCACATATGGGTTTGGCTGAACAATTGAAAGCACATACAGTCAATCGGAAGTATGTCGCGATTGTTCACGGTGTCATCCCGCATGAAATGGGAACGATTGAAGCACCAATCGGGCGCGATCCGAAAAATCGCCAGCAAATGGCGGTCGTTTTTGAAAACAGCAAGCCAGCTGTTACGCATTTTATCGTGTTGGAGCGCTTTAAGGAGTACACGTTGGTAGAATTGAAACTCGAAACAGGACGTACCCATCAAATTCGCGTACACATGAAGTACATTGGCTATCCACTGGCAGGTGACCCGAAATACGGTCCGAAAAATACATTGGAGCTCGATGGACAAGCTCTGCATGCGAAAACATTGGGCTTCATCCATCCACGTACAGGAGAGCAGCTCGAGTTCGAAGCGCCAATGCCGAAGGAAATGCTTGAGGTCATCGAAGTTCTCCGACAAGCGTAAAGAGAACAGGAGGAATAGCCGTGCTAAAAAGATTAGCGCATGTAACGCTGTACGTTCACGACTGTGAAGAGGCATTGCGGTTTTACACGGAAAAACTCGGTTTCGAAAAACGCATGGATTCGCGTATGGATGATGGCTCTCGTTGGCTCACCGTCAGCCTGCCTGGGCAGGAGATAGAGATTGTACTGCATGACCCAACTCATTGGCATCGGGAAGACGTTGCGCAGGAAATGCTTCGTCAAGTCGGCAAAAATCCAATGTGGGTTTGGGAGACGGATGATTTTTGGTCCACATACGAAACACTGCGTCAACGCGGTGTAAAGTTTGTGAGTGAACCAAACGAAGTGATGTATGGCATTGAGGTTGTTTTCGAGGATCTGTATGGCAATCGTTTTTTGTTGTTGCAGCCAGTCTTCCTATGACACTTACATAATGGCAGTTGGATTGGAAAACGCTAGTAGAGAGCTTATTACTTTCTTCTGGCGTTTTTTTCATCATTCAATAGAGCGTGTAAGGAGTGAATGCCTGTGATCGGAAAATGGGGGAAGCTGATCAGCCTTTTTGTCCTTTTGGCTGTACTTGTCACAGCAAACGGTGAAGCAAAGGTGGCAGCCCAAAGCCAGTGGCCAGAGCGAGTGAACAAGGAAATAAGCGTTCCGGCAAAAATTGCATTTACGAGCAACCAGCATTTGTTTTTGGTAGATGGACGGGATGCGACAGGAAAGGTAAGGCAAATCACCAAGGACGGCTATGCACAGATCGTGGGCTGGTCGCCAGACGGCAAGTGGCTCCTGTTTGTGAAATACAAAGGCAACGACAATTACTCGACACCAGGCTATGTGTGGATCGTCAGAGCTGACGGCAGCAAAGCTGTGCAAGTAGACGAGCGAGCGGTTTTTGAAACGCCAAAATGGTCTCCGAAAGCGAACAAGCTCGCGTACACCGTGAATGTTGGCAGTAATGAAGCACCGAGACTATTGCTGATCGTAAAAGACGTCCAAGAGCATGGAGAATTAGCTTTGCAAAGTACAACGAAGGCTGATTTCGCAGATTTTGTCTGGATGCCGGATGGGGAAAACATGCTTGTCTCGCTACCTGCCGAAAAAAATAAGCCGATGACACTGGCCTTGCGCACACTTGCAGGTAAACCGTTGGCTGCCTATCCGATAGCAGAACCGCCAAAAGTGGAAGAAGGCATATACCCATGGGCAGCGACAGGCTTAAAAGTATCTCCGGATGGGAAGGCTGTGGCCTACTTTGTCAGGTATAACTCAGGCTCCTTATCTGCTGATGGCGTACCTATTCAATGCTTTGATTTGACACAGCCTGCCAAAAAGCCATTAGAGATCGGAACAGGATTGGCTTATCCTGATTGGCTTGCCTGGACACCAAATGGCGAGCAGCTCGCTTTTGTCGATGGAACTGACCGGATCGCCACGACTAACAAGCAGTTGAAGCTGATGGATCGAGCAGGAAAGGTCAAAACAGTCAGCCCTGGTCCAGTGGTGGTAGACACTTACCCGGTATGGATTCCGAAAGCTCCGTACACGCTGCTTTTCACCAGAGGCTTGGCTACAGAGTATTCCTACGACCCAAAGAAGGTCATGGTACAGGAACAAGGCATCTGGCGGCGATCCGCGGATGGAGCGGAGCAGCAGGTGACAAAAGGGGAAGCGAATACAGCGGACTACTATCCAGCGCCGTCTCCAGATGGGAAACAGCTTCTTTTCTTGCGGTTGGATCGAGCGGAGCATGGCTCCCTGTTTATCCAAGGAATTGGCGAGAATGCGGACAAACAAATCGAGCTGATCAAAGATATGACAGGGGACATTGGTTATTATGCGAACTACTTGCCACCGTGGGTCAGCGTCTATTGGGAATAGTTAGACTTTTTCGGGCTGCATTGACACCCGTCCAGAATCGTGACATAATTCTACATGACGAATGGAACCTTTAAATCCAGTCCAGTGAGGCTGGCAAGGGCACGGAATGACAAACAGGCGGGACGTTTAAAAGTCCGGTCAGTTTGTCCGAGGGCTTCTTGTCTCCTGACAAGGAGCCTTTTTTCGTAAGGTCCACTGTTCCCGTCGAAAAGGGGGATATTGAGATGATCAACAAAAGCGTTATTATGGATGAAGCGGCGATCCGCCGCGCACTCACGCGAATCGCGCATGAAATTATCGAGCGAAATAAAGGCGTCGAGGATCTCATTATCGTGGGCATCAAGACCAGAGGGATCTACCTCGCGCAACGCCTTGTGGAAAGAATCGAAATGATTGAAAATGTGAAAGTCCCAGTCGGTGAGCTGGACATTACGTTCTATCGTGACGATTTGCAACACAAGTCCGAAGATGCCATTTTGCAAGGCTCCAAGCTCCCGGATCAAATCACAGGCAAGACCGTGATCCTGGTAGATGATGTTCTCTACACGGGAAGAACCGTGCGTGCCGCGTTGGATGCACTGATTGACAACGGTCGCCCACGGATGATTCAACTGGCTGTTCTGGTTGATCGTGGTCATCGCGAGTTGCCAATTCGCCCTGATTTCGTCGGAAAAAACCTCCCTACTGCCCGAACGGAAATTGTCGATGTACAATTGGCAGAAGTGGACGTTATGGATATTGTCTCCATCCGACAGCTACTGTAATAAAGAATAGGATTCCTCTTTAAAAACGATCCCGTGAGGTCGGCAAGAGGCAAGATACTTCCCATGATTATGGCGAAGCTAGCCTCTTTGTGTCCACACAAAGAGGTTTTTTGTATAAAAGACACTTTTTTGATATGGAAGAAACGAAACAGGGGGCATACAGGCATGAGCCAGAAAAATTACATCGATGTAGACGAAACACCACATATTTCGCGATTGCTGCCACTTAGTATCCAACACTTGTTCGCGATGTTCGGCTCGACTGTATTGGTGCCGATCTTAACGGGGCTGGATGTAGCAACGGCGCTCATGGCAAGCGGGATTGGAACCCTTTTATTCCTGTGGATCACCAAAGGAAAACTGCCAAACTACCTCGGTTCTTCCTTCGCTTTCATCGGTCCGATTATCGTCGTGAGTCAATCACATGGAGTAGGGACGGCACTCTTGGGTTGCTTCCTCTCCGGGATTGTGTACATCATCGTCGCCGGTATCGTGAAAAAAGCAGGAGTCAAATGGCTCGATCGGGTACTGCCACCTGTTGTCATCGCTTCTGTCATCGTCGTGATCGGTCTGAGCCTGGCTGGCGTAGCAGTAGATATGGCAACGAAAGTCACTGTAGACGGTCAATCGCAAATGTCGCTGACTTCGATTGAAATCTCGCTCGTAACTGTGGTCATAACAGTGCTTGCAGCGGTCATGCTGCGCGGATTCCTTGGTCTTATCCCCATCTTGATCGGTATGGTTACAGGCTATGTATACACGCTGCTGCGTCACCCTGAACTGATTAACTTTCAAAAAGTAGTAGAAGCAGACTGGTTCATCACGCCACAAAAAATGTTTACGGAGCACTTCAAATTTACCGAAGTCATGAGTGTGATCGGTGACGGCTCTGCATGGATCGCAGCACTGGTCATCGCGCCAGTCGCTTTCGTCACGCTGGCAGAGCATTTGGGGCACTTGCTGGTAACGAGCAAGGTCATGGATCGCGATCTGATGAAAAATCCGGGTCTGCACCGCAGCTTGCTCGGAGACGGGGTAGCGACCTCACTGGCAGCCATCATCGGAGGTCCGCCAGCAACGACATATGGAGAAAACATCGGTGTCCTTGCAATGACGAAGGTATACAGCCGAGTAGTCATCGGTCTGGCTGCTGTACTGGCAATCATGTTCGCCTTCGCTGGTAAGATTAGCGCCATTTTAATGACGATTCCAACGCCGGTACTTGGCGGTGTTTCCATCATCCTGTTCGGTATCATCGCAGCACAAGGCTTGCGGATGTACGTCGAGCACAAAGTGAATTTTGCAGACAAGCGCAACATGATTCTCGCAGCGGTCATCCTCGTCACGGGAATCGGCGGATACAAAATCAGTTTTGCAAGTACAGGTATCGCTTTCCTGAGTGATCTGACCATCGATAATATCGCACTCTCTACCTTCCTGGGAATTATTCTGCACCTGATCCTTCCAGGAAAAGAGACTGCGATGGGAGAAGCGCACCTTGAAGAACAAAAATAAATAGCCTAACGTTCCCAATCCTTTAAATCCAGTCCAGAGAGGCTGGCAAGGCAAAGAACGCTGTTTTGGCTGCCCAAAAAAGGCACTCAACCAGCTTCTTGTCTCGCTTGCCTCCAGATGCAAAGCGATGCCAAGAAGCTTTTTCTTTTGAAAAATAAAGAACCGGAGGGATTCATGATGAAAAATGTAGCGCATTTGATTGGCCTCAAAGACTTATCGAAAGAACAAATCATCCAGCTCCTCGAGCGAGCAGAGCATTGGGCTGCCAGACCAACTGAGCAAGCGGATATCCTGCGCGGACGGTTTGTCGCGAATCTGTTCTTCGAGGCCAGCACCAGAACACGCTTCTCTTTTGAAGTAGCTCAAAAGCGACTGGGCGCACATGTTTTGAACTTCATTCCGGAAACCTCCTCTACCGTAAAAGGCGAGACGGTCTATGACACGATTCGCACCTTGGAAGCAATGGGCGTGGAAGCAGCCGTGATCCGCACCAAAAAGGAAGGCCTGCTGCAAGAGTTGGCAGAAAGCGTTGACCTGAAGCTGATCAACGCGGGAGATGGAACGAATGAGCACCCGACGCAATGCCTGCTGGATCTTTTGACCATGAAAAGAAAGTTTGGCAAGCTCTCTGGTCTCACGGTAGCGATCATTGGAGATCTGCGCCACAGCCGCGTGCTCGGTTCTCATCTGCATGCGCTGCCGAAGCTCGGTGTGAATCTGCTGCTCTCAGGTCCTGCTACCATGATGCCAGCCCATATCCCGCAAGGTGTCAAAATCGTGGAAATGGAAGAAGCAGTTCAAACCGCAGATGTGGTCATGATGCTGCGCGTTCAGCTGGAGCGCCACGCGGAATCCCTCTATCTATCGAAGGAAGAGTATCACAAGGCACATGGGCTCACACTGGAAAGAGCCAAAATGATGAAGTCCGGCGCAGTCATCATGCATCCGGCACCCGTCAATCGCGGGGTTGAGATTCATACCGATTTGGTAGAATGCGAAACGTCCTTGATTCAAACCCAAGTGACCAACGGAGTCGCAGCAAGAATGGCAGTTTTAGAAACTCTTTTGAAAGGGAGCGAAATGACATGGGAATCATCCTTGGCAACGGCAACGTACTAAATCAGGCGGGGGAACTCACCCCGATGGAAATATTGGTGGAAAAGGGAAGAATCACAGCGATAGGGGAAACACTCGATCGCGAGGGACATGAATGGATCGATTGTCATGGCGGCATGATTAGCGCGGGTCTCATCGATGTCCACGTACATCTGCGCGAGCCAGGCTTTGAACACAAAGAAACGATCGAAACAGGGGCAAAAGCAGCGGTACAAGGCGGATTTACAACGGTAGCATGCATGCCAAACACACGACCGTCCATTGATAGTGTCGAGACCGTGACCTACATTTTGGACAAAGCGAGCGAGGCAGGTATGGCGCGCGTGATCCCGTATGGTGCGATTACTGTTCGCCAATTGGGAAAAGAGCTGACGGATTTCGCTGGGTTAAAAGAAGCGGGGATCTTCGCGCTGACAGATGACGGTGTGGGTGTGCAATCAACTGCGATGATGAAAAAGGCCATGCAAAAAGCAGCAGAGCTTGGGATCGCGATCGTCGCTCACTGTGAGGACGAAGACCTGTTGATCCCGGGAGCAGCTTTGCATGACGGGGTGGTTGCAGCTCGACACGGACTCCCTGGAATTCCGTCTGAATCAGAGTCCATCCACGTTGGCCGCGATATTTTGCTGGCAGAACAGACAGGTGTCCACTACCACGTATGTCACATCAGCGCGAAAGAGTCGGTGCGTCTGGTACGCGACGGGAAACGCGCTGGCGTGAATGTAACATGTGAAGTCAGTCCGCATCACCTCTTGCTGTGCGACGAGGATATCCCGGACAATCTGGATACGAATTGGAAAATGAACCCGCCGCTGCGCTCTCGTGAAGATCGTGCTGCACTGATTGCGGGATTAAAAGACGGCACCATTGATATGATCGCAACCGACCATGCACCACACACCCAAGAGGAAAAAGCAAACGGGATAAACCGTGCGCCATTCGGAATTGTCGGACTGGAGACAGCATTCCCGCTGTTGTACACAAATCTCGTACAAACGGGAGAGCTGACCTTGAAGAAGCTGGTTGAGCTGTTGACCGTGAAGCCAGCAGAAGCATTCAATCTGCCATACGGACGTCTGGAAGTAGGCGCGCCAGCAGACCTGACTGTGATTGATCTGGAAACGGAAAAAACAATTGACCCAAGCACATTCGCAAGTAAAGGAATCAACACACCATTTGCCGGTTGGGCATGCAAAGGCTGGCCGACCCTGACGCTGGTAGATGGGAAGATCGTATATCAAAACGTGTAAAAACGACTGACAGACAAGACAAAAGTTTTTACACGACAATGGAGGAGGAGCATAGATGCGTGCAAGATTGATCTTGGAAGACGGAACAGAATTTATCGGGACGGCATTTGGAGCGACAAAGGAGTCCTACGGGGAAGTGGTTTTCAATACAGGGCTGACTGGCTATCAGGAGGTTTTGTCCGACCCATCCTACTGCGGACAGATCGTCACCATGACATACCCGCTAATCGGAAATTACGGGATCAATCGAGACGACTTTGAAGCTGTTCGTCCATACATTCACGGCTTCGTTGTTCGCGAGCATTGCGAGGCACCGAGCAACTGGCGCAATACGAACACACTCGACGAACTGCTGAAAACATACGACATTCCGGGTATTGCTGGAATCGACACCCGGATGCTGACGAGAAAAATTCGTTACCACGGCACGATGAAGGGCATGATTACAACCAGTGAAGCCCCGTTGGCTGAATTGGTTGCTGCCTTAAACGGCACGACATTGATGACAGACCAAGTATCACGCGTTTCTACGAAAAGCGTCTTCAGCTGCCCGGGTACAGGTCATCGGGTAGTACTGGTAGACTTCGGAGCCAAGCACGGGATTTTGCGCGAGTTGACCAAGCGCAACTGCGACGTTGTCGTTGTGCCTTACAATGTGACAGCAGAAGAGATTCGCCGCATTCAACCGGACGGAATACTTTTGTCCAATGGCCCTGGGGACCCGAAGGACGTACCACAAGCCGTAGAGATGATTCGCGAAATCTTGGGTGAATATCCGCTGTTCGGAATTTGCCTCGGTCACCAACTGTTCGCGCTTGCATCTGGCGCTGACACGACGAAAATGAAATTCGGACACCGTGGCGGCAACCATCCGGTAAAAGAGCTGCCAACCGGACGCACCTATATCACATCCCAGAACCACAGCTATGCAGTCAAAGAAGACTCGCTCGCAAGCACGGAACTGGAAGTTACACATATCGCACTGAATGATGGCACCATCGAAGGCGTACGTCATGCCGCTAAGAATGCATTCTCAGTACAGTACCATCCAGAAGCAGCTCCAGGACCGTATGATTCCGGCTACCTGTTCGACCAGTTTCTTGCGATGATGGAAACCGCTAAGGAGGAAAAAACTCATGCCAAAACAAGATAATCTGAAAAAAATCCTCGTAATCGGCTCTGGACCTATCGTTATCGGGCAGGCAGCAGAATTTGACTATGCAGGCACGCAAGCATGCGAAGCGTTAAAAGAAGAGGGCATGGAGGTAGTTCTGATCAACTCCAACCCGGCGACCATCATGACGGATACAAACATGGCGGACAAAGTATATATCGAGCCAATCACACCTGAATTCGTAGCGCGCGTCATTCGTCAAGAGAAGCCGGATGGACTACTGCCTACACTTGGCGGTCAAACAGGCTTGAACATGGCTGTTGCCCTCTCAGAAGCAGGCGTTCTCGAGCAAGAAAATGTAAAGCTGCTCGGAACCAAGCTGGAATCGATCAAGCAAGCAGAAGACCGCGACCTGTTCCGCTCCCTCATGAATGAACTGGGCGAGCCAGTACCTGAATCCGTCATCGTGAGCACGGTAGAAGAAGCTGTCGATTTTGCAAACGAAATCGGTTATCCCATCATCGTTCGTCCTGCCTACACCTTGGGTGGTACAGGCGGCGGAATTTGTGATGATGAAGAAACACTCCGCGAGATCGTCGCAAGCGGATTGAAATACTCCCCGATTACGCAATGCTTGATCGAGAAAAGCATCGCCGGCATGAAAGAAATCGAGTACGAAGTAATGCGCGATGCCAACGACAACTGCATCGTCGTCTGCAACATGGAAAACATCGACCCAGTCGGCGTGCATACTGGTGATTCCATCGTAGTAGCACCTAGCCAAACACTGGCTGACCGCGAGTATCAAATGCTGCGCACATCCGCACTGAACATCATCCGGGCGCTCGGTATCGAGGGAGGCTGCAACGTACAATACGCACTCGATCCGCACAGCTTCCAGTACTATGTGATCGAAGTGAACCCGCGTGTGAGCCGCTCTTCTGCACTGGCTTCCAAGGCAACAGGCTACCCAATCGCAAAGATGGCAGCCAAAATCGCAATCGGCTACACGTTGGATGAGCTGAAAAACCCGGTGACAGGCCAAACTTACGCATGCTTCGAGCCAACGCTGGACTACATCGTCAGCAAAATTCCACGCTGGCCGTTCGACAAGTTCCAATCCGCCAACCGCAAGCTCGGTACGCAAATGAAAGCGACCGGAGAAGTGATGGCAATCGGTCGGACTTTTGAAGAATCGATCATGAAAGCCATTCGTTCCTTGGAAATCGGCAGTTATCACATCGAGATCAAAGGAGCAGACGAAATCAGCGAGGAAGATTTGAAAGCACGACTGGTACACGCGGATGACGAACGCCTCTTCCTGCTGGCAGAAGCACTGCGCCGTGGCTGGACGATCGAAGAACTGCACAACCTGACCAAGATCGATCTGTTCTTCCTGCACAAGTTCCATAAAATGATTGCCTTTGAAGCGGAACTGGCAAAAGGCTTGACGAGTGAGAAGCTGTACGAAGCAAAGCGCATGGGCTTCACGGACCGCAAAATTGCCGAGCTGTGCGGTGAGACAGAAGAAGCGGTACACGCAATGCGCAAAGAGAAAGGCTTTGTACCTGTATATAAAATGGTAGATACGTGCGCGGCAGAATTCGAAGCGCAAACACCGTACTACTACTCCGCTTATGAAGTGGAAGACGAGCGCATTGAGACTGGCAAGAAGCGCGTGGTCGTACTGGGCTCCGGACCAATCCGCATCGGTCAAGGAATCGAGTTTGACTATGCGACTGTCCACGCTGTCTGGGCACTGAGAGAAGCGGGCTATGAGGCAGTGATCATCAACAACAACCCGGAGACTGTTTCCACAGACTTCAACACATCTGATCGCCTATACTTCGAGCCGCTGTACATCGAAGACGTCATGAACATTCTCGATGTGGAAAAACCAGAGGGTGTCATCGTACAATTCGGCGGGCAAACCGCGATCAACCTGGCTGACAAGCTGGCTGCACGCGGAATCAAAATCTTGGGTACGAGTCTGGAAAACATCGACGCAGCAGAAAACCGCGAGAAGTTCGAAGCGCTGCTGCGCGAGCTGGAAATCGCCCAACCACCAGGCAAAACGGTAACTTCTGTCGAGCAGGCAGTCGTGGCAGCAGAAGGTCTTGGCTTCCCAGTCCTGGTACGCCCATCCTACGTACTTGGCGGACGTGCGATGGAAATCGTCTACAATCAGTCCGAACTGTTGGAGTACATGGAAAAAGCGGTGAAGGTAAATCCTGATCACCCTGTACTGGTAGACCGTTACATGGTCGGGGTAGAAGCGGAAGTCGACGCGATCTGCGATGGCGAAAACGTCCTGATTCCAGGCATCATGGAGCATATCGAACGCGCAGGGGTGCACTCCGGTGACTCCATCGCTGTATATCCTCCGCAATCCTTGTCCCAAGCGATCAAGGATGAACTGATCGACATGACAACGAAGCTGGCGCGTGCCCTGCAAATCAAAGGCTTGCTCAACATCCAGTTCGTCATCTATAAAGACCGCCCATACGTCATCGAGGTCAATCCGCGCTCGTCCCGTACGGTGCCATTCCTCTCCAAAGTAACGGGGATTCCAATGGCGAACATCGCGACGAAAGCGATCCTTGGTCACTCTATCATCGAACAAGGCTTTACACCGGGCTACCATCCAGAGGAGTCGATGGTTTCTGTCAAAGTACCCGTCTTCTCCTTTGCAAAGCTGCGCCGCGTTGATATTACGCTCGGCCCTGAAATGAAATCGACCGGAGAAGTCATGGGACGCGAGAGCACACTGGCAAAAGCGTTGTACAAAGGCTTGGTCGCAGCGGGGATGAATATCCCGACACAAGGCACCTTGCTCGTGACAGTTGCCGATAAAGACAAGGAAGAAGCCCTAGACATTGTGAAACGCTTCCGCCACCTCGGCTTCAAGCTGATGGCAACCGCAGGCACTGCCGATTATTTGGAGCAAGCGGGACTGCAAGTCACACGCGTGAGCAAATTGTCCGAAGGCACGCCAAACCTGCTGGATGTCATCCATACAGGCGAAGCGAACATCGTACTCAATACACTGACAAAAGGCAAAACGCCACAACGCGACGGTTTCCGCATTCGTCGGGAAGCAGTAGAAAACGGCGCGGTATGCTTGACTTCGCTGGATACAGCTTCCGCTCTCCTGCACGTACTGGAGACGATCACATTCTCTACAGAAGCAATGCCTGCCCAGCGTGCTGGTGCCAAAGTAGCAGTAACTGTATAAAAAGGGGAGAGCAGCGTGCAACAACAACTAACCGATATTCGCGAACGCATGATTGTTGCGCTCGACTTTTCCACACTGGATGAAGTCAAAAAGTGCATCGAGCCGCTTCAGGGGCATATCCGCTATGTAAAAGTGGGGATGGAGCTCGCTTACGCAGAAGGGCCAGCGATCGTTTCCTTTTTAAAGGACAAAGGATTCAACGTGTTCCTCGACTTGAAGGTTCATGATATTCCCAATACAGCTAAAGGCGCAATGAGAAGCCTGGCGCGTCTGGGAGCAGACATGGTTAACGTTCATGCGGCAGGCGGCGTAGCCATGATGGCGGCAGCGAGAGAAGGCTTGGAGCAAGGGACAGCGGCAGGTGCTGCTCGTCCCCTCCTGATCGGTGTTACAATGCTGACATCTACTGGTTTGCAAACGATGAATCAAGAATTGGCGATTCCAGGTGCGGTAGAGGATGTTGTCGTGCACTATGCACGGATGACCAAGCAAGCTGGTTTGGATGGGGTCGTTGCTTCTCCGTTAGAAGTACCGATGATCAAAAAAGCTGCTGGAGACGCATTTGTAACCGTAACCCCAGGAATTCGTCCACTGGGAGCAGATCAAGGCGATCAGACACGTATCACGACACCAGAACAGGCATTCCGCTTGGGCAGTGATTACCTTGTGATCGGACGCGCCATTACGGGTGCAAAAGATCCGGTAGGGGTTTGGCAAAGTATCGTCGCAGCAGTGGAAAAAGATCGTTCGTAAAGTAGCCAGCTGGAGGGAATAAGTGAAATGACGACAATGACAACCGCTAAACAAATTGCAGCGAATCTTCTCGAAATCGGGGCAGTTCATCTGCGACCGGAGCAACCTTTTACATGGACGTCCGGGATCAAATCCCCGATCTACTGCGACAACCGGATCACGATGTCTTATCCGCATGTGCGCCGTGCCGTTGCAAGAGCTTTTGCTGATCTGATCAAGGAGCAGTACCCAGATGCGCAAGTCGTGGCGGGAACAGCAACTGCTGGTATTCCACATGCTGCATGGGTTGCAGAGCTGCTTGATCTGCCTATGATCTACGTACGGGACAAGGCAAAAGGCCACGGTCGCCAAAACCAGATTGAGGGTGCATTGGCGGCTGGTCAAAAGGTCGTCGTGATTGAAGACCTGATTTCCACAGGAGGTAGCTCCTTGAAAGCAGCGCAAGCGGTACAGGCTGAGGGCGGAGAGGTACTGGGAGTCGTAGCCATTTTCAGCTACCAATTCCCGGATGCCCAAGCCTTGTTTGAGGAAGCTGGCATTCCTTGCTCGACCATATCGAATTACACAGCACTTTTGGAAGTAGCTTCAGAGCAAGGGGTTATTACGAGCGAACAGGAAAAAGTATTGGGCGAATGGCGGAAGTCCCCGCGTACTTTTTTTGAATAAAAAGGGATACAGGATGAAGAGTAGGGCGGCACTCAGACCGTCCTACTCTTTTTTGTTTCGTCGTGGATCGTAATCTGGACGCCTTCGGATCGATAGAACTGGAGGATATCGACGGCAGTCATTTCGAAATGGCCAAAATCCTCTGGAAACAGAATACCGGGCGTAACCGTTGAGTTTTCGCTTTGTCGAATAATTTGTTGCGCAAAAATGGCAGCTCCCAAAGCGGTCAGGTGAGTCTGCCCTTTCGGATCAGTAATCTCGACTTGGCGTTTCACGTTCATGCCATGCTGATTGCACCCGTTTATTTGGATGACAACATGTTGAGGAGATCCTGCGCCTGGATTGTACAGTATTTTTTGACGTGTGCTCTTGCCGAGCAGGTTCCATATCCGGCTTTTTACAAATGAAACAAGGGCAAAAGTAGGTGTGGTGACAGTAAAAGGAATATTCATACGATCCATATAGTCGGTGGAATCTGGACCCGCTTTGTCTTGAAGGGAATAAAGAGCGTGAAGATGAATCTGGACATCTTGCAAGGAAGAGGTATGTATGCTTGCAAGAAGGGATATAGTTCCCCCCATCCACCCTGAGGCGAGTATGACTGGAGAGCCTATGTTCTCCTTCTTTAATCGGTCGATGGACTTTGTAAATCGTTCTGTCCAACGCGTGACGTCAATCAAAGCGATCTGTCGACGAGCCGCAGCTAGCAGCAGTTTGTCATCTGGATCATTTACCGCACTGATAATCAAGGTCAAATCATCGGGAGCATGGGCGAGAGGATCAGATTTGGAGATGTCCAGAAGGAAAGGCTTTAGCCTCGTAGATGTAATATGGGGTCTTCCTTATTTTTGCAAGCGATAAAAACGCTTCTTCTCATTTTGGGGGACGAAGCGTTTTTCATATAAAAGAGCTAACTTTAGTTAGTGTTAGAAGGAATTCGGCTAATGATATCATGATTGATGATTGCTATTAAATCAGGCAGGATATCAGAAAAAGTTCGAAGGAGGAAGAGCGATACACAGAGGAAAGTGAAGTCGGTGTATCCAGGCCTGAAAGAATGCAAGCAGGTAACTGATCAAATGACAGAAAAGTACAACGATTGCTACAAGGAGGATTATGGTACATACCAGGCCTTTTGAATATGAGCAAGACGAAGCGTTTATTTGGGAATTGTACTGCTCTACTCGAACCGAAGAAATAGCTCTTTGGGGTTGGAGTGAGTCGGACAAGCTTGCTTTTTTACAGTCGCAGTTTATCATGCAGCAGAAATCTTACCACATGCAGTTTCCCGCTCAAAATCATCAAATCATTCTCCGATCCGGGCAGCCTATTGGTCGTTTGATCACGGATGCGAGCGGAGATGCACTGCATCTTGTCGATATTTCTTTGCTGCCTGCTTATCGGGGACAGGGTGTTGGTTCTGGCATTATGGGCGAACTGCAAAAAGAGGCTGAAGCTGTCCCATTACCGATCCGTTTACATGTTTTACAAGGGAATCCTGCCTTTCGATTATATGAACGACTTCATTTCATCGTGACAGACTCAACGGGGCTGTATATCCAAATGGAATGGCAGCCACTTTTGCAAAAATGACCAGGCTGGTCGCTTGACAAAGGGAATAACCACATTACATAAGGAGGAAGCAACATGGCAGAGCCATTTCTTGGAGAAATCAGGATGTTTGGAGGAGATTATGCACCACAAGGATGGGCATTATGCGAAGGACAGATCTTATCTATTTCTGAATACGACACGTTATTTAGTTTGATTGGAACCACATATGGCGGGGATGGACAAACGACTTTTGCGTTGCCTGATTTACGAGGACGTATCCCGCTCCATCAAGGGAAAAATCCGCGTACAGGAACTAACTTCGTGATAGGTGAAAAAAATGGTGTAGAATCCGTCACCTTAACCATCCCACAATTGCCCGCGCATACACATACGGTCCATGCATCATCGCAGCCAGGAACGCAGAACAGCCCTGCCAATGCTGTATGGGCAAAGAATACGCAGCTATATTCAACAAATGCACCTGATGGATTGATGAACGCGTCCAGCTTGAGTGCTGTAGGTGGAAATCAACCACACAGTAACCTGATGCCGTCTACGGTTATTAATTTCATCATTGCCCTGTATGGGATTTATCCTCAACAAAATTAACATTCCAATCGAACAGGAGGATTTTACATGGAACCATTTCTTGGAGAAATTCGATTTTTTCCCTTTCCATTTGCGCCAAAGGGTTGGGCTTTTTGTAATGGAGCGCTGTTGCCTATCAATACAAACCAGGCACTGTATTCCTTGTTAGGAGGTGCTTATGGGGGGGACGGGAAAAACACGTTTGCTTTACCGGATTTAAGAGGGCGTGTCCCTGTTCATGTAAACAATCAACAGGATCGCCCCATCGTTACGCGCGGTCTGTCAGCCGGCGAAGAAAGTCATGTACTTTCGACAAGCGAGATACCCGCCCATACCCATATGGCAACCGGCTCGAATGCAGCAGCCTCTGAAAAAATTAGCGCTGGGAACTACTGGGCACAAGCATCCACTACAACCTATGGGACAACCCCTGATACGACGATGAGTGAGAGTGCGTTGCAAACGGTAGGAAACAGTGCACCTCATACCAATATGCAGCCGTATTTGGTCGGGAATTTTTGCATCGCGATTCAAGGGATTTACCCGTCAAGAAACTAAAGGAGGCACTATCATATGGATCCGTATATTGGAGAAATTCGTATTTTCGCTGGCAGCTTCCCGCCAAGGGACTGGGCTTTTTGTGATGGACAATTGCTTACGATCTCTTCCAATCCTGTTTTGTATTCGATATTGGGTTCAAAGTATGGCGGAGATGGCAAGACCACATTTGCGCTTCCCAATTTAAGAGGCGCAGCCCCGATGAATCAGGGGGCAGGACCTGGCTTGACACCGCGTACGGCAGGTCAGACAGATGGCGCAGCCAATATAACACTTCTGCAAAACCAAATTCCGGTTCATACTCACGTTCCGAATGTGTGCACAGCTCCTACAGGGGATACGCCAACAGGGTCAAAATGGTCATCCACTGGTGGCCGGGGAGGTATCATTCCTTACTCCAACACGAGTGATGGGACACAGCTTAGTCAGCAAGCAATTGGAATCACAGGCGGGACTCAGCCTCATAATAATATGCAACCTTATCTCGGACTCTCGTTTATCATTTGTGTGGAAGGTGGAGCTTTTCCGTCGAGAGGATAGAGACTGGATCTTGGACGCCCGATGCTGTGTAGCAGGAGGCGTCTTTTTCGAATGATAGTCACAGCCCTTCTTCCATCTTTTCCTACTTTTCGTATTCTTCTTGCGAGACGTATGCATTATAATGGATATGTCCGTGATACTAAACGATCGCTTGAAGCAGAACGATCGCAGAGGATGAAGCAGATGACGAAGATAGAAATACTGAAAAGCATGTTGACGAGCGATCAACGCAATGCACCAGTATGGCTGTTGTTAGGGTTAGAGCATGCTGAGCAGGGGGATCGTACGGAGGCTTTACAGGCGTTTACGCAGGCCCTTGCCTATGGTAATGAAGCGATGAAGGAAAAAATTGTGATCGAGCTCAACAAGCTACAAAAAGAATTCCCCTATTCGCGGACGTTAAAAGGGATCAATCAGAAGGATTCCTCTACATACACTACGATGTTTTCACCTAAGATACGCGTCATTGAAGGGGGCAAAGGGAAGACCACCGCGAAATCGGTTCAACTCGTTGAGAAAACGGCGGGTTTTGGAACGGTCGGCGGGCATGGAAGAGTAAAAGAGATAATCTTTCAAAGACTCCTACAGCCTATCTCACAACGGCTGCCTCAAAAGAAAAGTACCCTTTTACTTTACGGACCTTCGGGGTGCGGAAAATCTTTGCTGGCAAAAGCAACCGCAGAAGAATGTCAGGCTCATTTTTTCTCTATGGCAATCACAGGCGGTCGAAGTATGTATACGCCGTCAAACAGACGTTTCAACATCCACGATTTACTAGCGACAGTCCCTGCCAATAAACCGTTTCTGTTCTTTTTAGATGAACTGGACGCTTCCAGCCATGATGAAGAGCATGCGAACTCCTATCCTAGACAGGGGATCGATTCCAAATGGCTTCAGCAGATAGCGGAGGCGGGCGAGTACGACGAACGATTCGTCCTAATGGGCGCAACCAATGTTCCATGGGAGTTGGAGCCTTCCATGCTTCGAGCGGCTGGGTTTGATCACTGGATTTTTGTCGGACCGCCAGATCGGCAAGCACGGGAGGATATTTTTCGCTTAAAACTGGAGGGCCGTCCCTCTGAGATGCTCGATTATGAGCAATTGGCAGGATGGACAGAGTTTTATTCGGGGGCAGACATCGAGTACGTGGTGGAGCTCGCGACGGAGCAAGTATGGCATGATATCGTAACAAAAGGGGTCGATCGCCCGATTCAAATGAGCGATCTGCGTGAGGCCATTGCAGCTACGTATCCAACAACCATTGAGTGGTTGAGGACTTTGAAAGAACATTTGAAGCAAGTGGATGACAACGGAATTTATGATGAAGTGTGGGACTACCTATCTCTTCACAGTAGAATCTGAAATCAACGAAAAGACTGTCGGCACGCTATCAAGCTGCGGTCTTTTTCGTGCAAATGTTAGAATATTGACTCAATACAGTCTTTTTTGTACGCTGAGTATAGGCGCTAACAGTTGCTGGAAGGTGGAGAATACGCGATGAAAATAATAGATATATCCCGTCCGTTCATGGCAGGTATGCCGACCTGGCCAGGTGACACTCCCTTTCACTATGTAGTAAACTGGCCCAAAACGGAGAGTGGCTCAGTCAATGTCGGTAAAGTAACCATGAGTGTTCACACAGGTACCCATGTGGATGCTCCGTTTCATTTCGATGACGATGGCCGAAAAATAGCTGAATTGCCCCTAGACTTGTACATCGGAGAGGCAAGAGTGGTGGAGCTTACTGGACGTTCTAGCATTGGCCCAGAAGATTTTGTCCAGGTTGATCTGGAGGGGGTCGAACGCTTGCTGCTCAAAACGTTATCATGGAGCGATCCCCATCAATTTCCGTCAACCATCTGTCATCTGCGAGCGGACTTGCCAGCGTTTCTCGCCCAAAAAGGCATTCGGCTGATTGGAGTAGATGTCCCATCTGTCGATCCGCTAGACAGCAAGGAACTGGCTGCTCATCATGGACTTCACCAGCAGGATATTCATATTTTGGAGGGGCTTCTGCTCGATCATGTCGAACCGGGAGATTACGAACTGATCGCACTGCCGCTGTCTTTGGTAGAAGCAGATGGAAGTCCGGTACGTGCAATCTTGCGTCGTTCGTAAGGCTGCATATTGATAAAGCAGTGATTTTCTCGAATAATAACAGGGTAACGACAAAAAACCATCATTACGGCGTACGTATGAAGGGAATGAAAAAGTAGATGGAAGCGATGACCTTTGTCCTTTTTGGCGCGACAGGAGATTTAGCAAAACGCAAAATTTTCCCTGCGCTCTTCAATTTATATGTCGATCAAAAGTTGCCTGCCGCTTTTTCGATTATCGGCGTGGGGAGAAGGGCGTGGTCTGATGACGAATTTCAGGAATCTGTTCGCCATTCTGTCCATGAGTTTTCCCGTCGGGCCCAGATTGATTCCCACGAACTAGATGCTTTCTTGTCTGCTTGTCGCTATGCGGAAGTAGATGTCATGGAACCGCGTGCTTATGTTACGTTACATGATCTAGTCCTGCAAAGAGAGCAAGAGCTGCAGATTCCGCAAAACCGGATGTTTTACTTGTCAGTGGCCCCGCAATTTTTCGAGGGAATTGCAACCAATGTCAAAGCCAGCGGGCTCGGTTCAACGACAGGCTGGAAGCGCCTGATCATTGAAAAACCGTTTGGACATGATTTGCAATCCGCGAAAGAATTGAATGAAAAGCTGGGGAAAGCATTTTCGGAAGAAGAAATTTATCGCATTGACCATTACTTGGGAAAACCGATGGTGCAAAACCTCGAGGCTCTCGAATTTGCGAACCCGGTCTTTCAGGCTCTCTGGAACAATCAGTTCATCGCCAACGTGCAAATTACGGCGAATGAAACGGTCGGCGTCGAGGATCGGGCTGGATATTACGAGCCAGTTGGAGCACTGCGTGACATGCTTCAAAATCACATGTTGCAAATGCTCATGATCATCGCCATGCAGCTTCCGAAGCGAATCACATCCGCTCATATCCGCGAAGAAAAACGCAAGGTAATGGCAGCCGTGCGTCCGATGAAGAAAGAAGAAGTCGGGACCCACGTTATTCGCGGTCAGTATAGCGCAGGACATATTCAAGGAACGCCTGTAGCTGGCTACAGGGACGAGCCTGGTGTCGATCCAGTTTCCATGACAGAAACGTATATTGCCACTCGTGTCTGGATTGATGACCCGTTTTGGCAAGGGGTACCTTTTTATATTCGCACGGGCAAAAGACTGCAAGAAAAATCAACAAGGATCGTCATTGAGTTCAAAAATCCGCACGAAAAGCTATATCAGGAGCAAAATGAAACGACATCGCCTAATTTGTTGATTATTAGCGTGAATCCGAACGAAGGTATTGCTTTGCAGGTAAATAGTAAGAATCCGACAAATAGCGGTAAGATTGAGCCGGTGACGGTAGATTTCAGTGCAGGGACAAAAGACGTGCCAGAAGCGTACGAGCTGCTCTTGTTCGATGCACTCCGGGGGGATTCCACTTACTTTGCGCATTGGGATGAGGTCCGGTTGTCGTGGGAGTGGGTGACACCGATTTTGGAAGCCTTCGCTGAAAATTTGGTACCGCTCTTTACGTATGAAGCCGGCTCATTCGGACCAAAGGCCGCAGAGCAATTGCTTGCAGCAGACGGATTCGTGTGGTGGCTGGATAAGGTCGAAGAACGAGTGCCAGTCACTGCAACGAGATAGAAAAAGAAAAGGGAGCGGATGAGATGCGATTTGGCGTAATCGGAACGAACTGGATCACCGAGGAATTTATCCAGGCTGGTCAAGAAGTAGAAGGATTTTCTCTTCAGGCTGTTTATTCACGTACCATCGAACGCGCCAAGGAAATCGCTGACAAGTACCATGCTCCATTCGCCTATAGCAGCCTAGAAGAAATGGCTGCAAGCAAAAATATTGACGCGGTCTATATTGCGAGCCCCAACTCCTGCCACGCGGAACAAGCGATCCAGTGCATGGACGCGGGGCTGCACGTATTGTGTGAAAAGCCACTCGCTTCCAATGCAATTGAGGTAGAAGAAATGATCGAGGCAGCGAAAAGAAATGACGTGCTTCTCATGGAGGCTGTCAAATCTACACTGTTGCCCAATTTTTTTGCGATACAAGACAACCTTCACAAGCTGGGAAAAATACGACGTTTTATTGCGAGCAATTGCCAATATTCTTCGCGCTATGACGCCTACCGCGAAGGGAAGGTTTTACGTGCTTTTGATCCTGCTTTTTCAAACGGAGCCTTGATGGACATCGGTATCTATTGTCTATATCCGTTACTCATCCTTTTTGGCAGACCAGACGACGTCAAAGCAGGAGGAATTGTGCTTGATTCTGGCGTGGATGGAGAAGGCAGTATGCTGTTGAAATATCGCCAGATGGATGCCATCATTAGCTACTCGAAAATTACGACCTCCTATCAGCCAGCAGAAATTCAAGGGGAGGACGCCACGATGGTAATCGATCGAATCAACCATCTCAAAGAAGTGGACATTCGTTACAGGGACGGACGAATCGAGCAAGTAACAAGGCCACAGACCCCGAAGACTATGCACTATGAAATAAGAGAATTCTTGCGCTTGGCAAGGATTGGGGCCAGACAATCCGCAACGAATTCGCATGAAGTTTCCAAAATGGCCATGCAGGTCATGGATGAAGCGAGAAGACAGATGGGCATTGCTTTTCCAGCGGATCGAAAAAAACAGTAGGCAAAGGGGAGTGGGTTTGGGATGAAAATGTATGATGTAACCGCCACCGTGTACGAAGGAATGACGGTATATAAAAACAAGCCGGAAAAGCAGCCGAAAATACATACGGCTACCAGTGGGTATGTAACCGAATCGAGAATCGATATGGACCTTCACACGGGTACCCATGTGGATGCTCCCCTGCACATGGTGAATGCTGGCGATACATTTGAGAGTATTTCCTTGGAGAAGCTAGTTGGCAATTGCAAGGTTCTCGATCTCACAGCGGTAGAAGACAGGATCACACGCGCTGACTTGGAGAGATTCGATCTTGCGCGAGGAGATTTTGTCCTGTTTAAAACGAAAAACTCTTTTGAAGAGGCGTTCTCTTTTGAATTCATCTTTCTGTCAGAGGAAGGTGCAGAATATGTAAGTGAGCTGGGGGTGCGGGGCATTGGCACTGATGCACTTGGAATCGAACGTAGCCAGGAGGGTCACCCCACACATAAAAAGCTGTTTGCAGCGGGAGTCATTGTCATAGAAGGCTTGCGGCTAGCAGAGGTCCCACCAGGCGAGTACTTTCTGGTAGCTGCCCCACTCAAGCTGATTGGCACCGATGCAGCCCCGGCAAGGGTCCTATTGTTTGAAGGTTTACATAGCAATTTGTCTATCGAAACTGAATGACGAGGAGTGGGAAACGTATGCTCAGACGACCAGAGCGGGATGAATACGCTGCTTATTTTGACTATTATATTGGACTTGTACCGGAGGGGGAGCTGCAAACGATCCTCACACAACAAGGAGAGAGGCAAGTCGCATTATTTTCCTCACTTGCGCCCGAGCAAATTGATTATCGGTATGCACCAGGCAAATGGACGGTAAAAGAGGTTTTGGGTCATCTCGTCGATACAGAACGCATCATGAGCTATCGCTTGTTGAGAATTGCGAGAGGAGATCAGACACCCCTCGTCGGTTTTGATGAGAATGCTTTTGTTGAACACGGGGGCTTTCAACTAAGAGACCTCTCAGATTTATTGGAAGAGTACAAGGCTGTTCGTGCTTCCACCATCGCGCAGGTCCGCGGAATCTCTCCGGAAGCATGGACGCGTACAGGACTTGCCAACGGAAACAAACTATCTGCAAGGACATTGGCCTACGTGATTGCTGGACATGAAGCTCACCACACTACCATTTTGAAAGAGCGGTATTTGGGGAAGGAATGGCAACTGGCCCACGAACAAGGTTCGCAATACACGGAAAAATAACTGAGGAGAGTAGCAAGAAAAGACAATTTCATAGGTGGAAACAGGTTCCTTAGGGCGTTACCAATTCGCCCCAAGGATAATAGGGAAGCTCGGTGCAAATCCGACACGGTCCCGCCACTGTAAGAGGGGAGTCAGCGTCCAACAAGCCACTGGTCTATCCAAATAGACGGGGAAGGCGACGCTAGACGATGAACCCATAGTCAGGAGACCTGCCTGTTTCGACAACACTGATAGACCTACGGGAGATAGGGAGGTGTTAGAGATGGCTTGCGAAAAACAGCGAGTGGACAAGTACGTCCCTCCTTTTCTGGCATTTTCTAACGATCGTCACGGTCGAGCGGAAAATGCTTTTTTTATTTTGGGCAGGATAAAAGAGGAGGAGGGCGTATGATGATTCAAGTTTTTATTTGCCAATGGTGCGGATATGTTGAGGAAAAGGAGCTGCCTGAGGACTGCCACGAGGGCGTGTTTCATTGCACTTGCTGCAGTATGGAAGAGGTAGAAAGCCTGTTCACCTACAACTGAAAGCTTTGCCAAAATCAGCTTGCAATCAGAAAAGAAAGAATTTTGTTGACGCTTGCCTTGGAATTTCTTAGAATAAAGCTCAACAGCATAAATGGTTCTTATCCAGAGAGGTGGAGGGTCTGGCCCGATGAAGCCCGGCAACCGTTGCATATAGCGACAAGGTGCCAATTCCTGCGAGACGTTTCGTCTCGAAAGATAAGAAGCGGGTTACTCCATTGGTAGATGAACCTTCTTCTTAGCGAAGAAGGTTTTTTAATTTCATATTTTCTTTATCCAGAGAGGTGGAGGGACTGGCCCGATGAAGCCCGGCAACCGTCACGCATATTTTGTGACAAGGTGCCAATTCCTGCAGGACATATACGTCCTGGGAGATAAGGAGGGGGAGCATTAGCTACTTACAAGCCTTCTTCTTATCGAAGATGGCTTCTTCTTTTTATCCAAAATTCGGGGTATGGGGTGGTTAGAATGAGTGCAGAAGTGGTACGCGTAGGATTATTGGGATTGGGGACAGTGGGTGGAGGCGTAATCAAAACGATTCGCTCGCAACAGGAGAAGCTGGCTACTCGTCTGGGTAAACGAATTGAAATCGTCAAGGCATTGGTGCGTGACTCGGAAAAAGAGCGGGCGGTTCATGTCGACCCGGCTTTATTGACAACAGATTTTGAGGATGTATTGAGAAGCGATGTGGATATCGTGGTGGAGGTCATGGGTGGTGTAGAACCTACCTATGACTACGTTCGTGCTTTGATCAAAAAGGGCTGCCATGTGGTAACTGCCAACAAAGAGCTCCTGGCGAAAAAAGGAACAGAGCTAGTCGATTTGGCAAATCAGCATCAAGTGCATCTTGCCTATGAAGCGAGTGTGGCAGGGGGCATCCCGATCTTGAGTGTGCTGAGGCAGTTCCTTCGCACGAATGATATCCAAGGTGTTCGCGGTATTCTCAACGGAACAACGAACTTCATCTTGACGAAAATGGAAGCAGAGCAGCTCTCATATCAGGAGGTGCTCAAGCAAGCGCAGGAGCTGGGCTATGCGGAAGCAGACCCTCGTTCGGATGTAGAAGGCTTCGATGCTATGTACAAATTGTATATCTTGGCACAGCTTGTTTACGGAGAATCGCTGCCTTTAGCGGATGTTGTTCGTAAAGGAATTGCAGATTTGTCAGTAGGTCACATTCGGATTGCAAGCGAGCTGGGGTATCGGATCAAGCTGATCGCACAGGCCTATCAAGCTGAGAAAGGAATTCGCCTATCTGTTGAACCAACCATGCTTCCGCTGAGCCATCCGTTGGCGCAAATCCACGACGCATTTAATGCTGTCCAGCTATCCGGCAACATCGTGGGAGACTTGCTGTTTACAGGAAGAGGGGCGGGAGAGCTTCCTACAGCAAGTGCAGTCGTGGAGGATTTGGCCTATTTATTGACACAGCCATTCACGCCGCATCCTACCTGGAAAGAAAAAACGGCTGACAAAGCTGGAGCTACATCGGACTCGGCAGAACACGTCCTGTGTTATCTTGAGGGCTCATGTCATACTGCGACGCCAGACCGAGTCTTGCATTTCCTTCAGCAGGCAGGAGTGAACGTACATAAGCTAAAAGTCCAATTCGATTTGGGTGGCGTCTTGCGCGCAGGCTTGATCGTGACAGGAATCAGTGAAGAGCATGAGTCTTTGTTGAAAAATGATTTTGGCTTAGAAGTGCGCTGCTTCCCTGTTCTTGAATCTGCGTAAGGAAGAGGAATCATATGAAGAAAAGCCGTATTTCTAGGTATCTGGAAACACGGCTTCTTTTGTCAGGGGGCAGTCTCCACTGCTTTAGCACGTGGCTGCACACGCCCGTCACTTTGAATGTCGACACTCTCAGAAATGGATTCGATGCGTTTTAGCAGGGCAGCGCCATTGCTTTCATTCATGGGTACGGCTTGTCCCAATTCTGCGTGAAACGGAAGCATCGTCAGTTCACAATCGCCGCTTTTCGTACAGCTTGCTTGCAGGACCATCGTTTCCCAAGTCTTGGGTTCGTTTGACCGTGTAAAAATGAAATTGCCAAGACTGTACGCAATCCATTTGTCGTTGTATCGTTCAAAGCCTTGAAGTACGTGGGGATGACCGCCGACAATCAAATCTGCACCAGCATCGATGTAGGCACGGGACAGCTCTTTTTGATGATCGACAGGATAGTCGGAGCGTTCCTTGCCCCAGTGTGCAATCACCACGACGAGATCAGCTTGGCTGTTCGCATCCTGGATCGCTTTCACTGCCAGTGTAGGATCATAGGAAGCGGCCATACCTGGCTGGGAATCTCCTGCAAACCAGCTCGTTTCGGGAATGACCCTGCTGAAGCCGAGAATCGCGATCTTGATGCCGTTCTTTTCTATGAATACAGGTGAATAGGCACGGCTGGCATCTTTACCGGCGCCGACGTATTCAATCCGGTTTTCGTCCAAAGCGTCAAAAGTATCCAACAATCCTGGAACTCCTTGGTCCATGGAGTGGTTATTGGCGAGATTCACCACATCAATCCCCGCGTTTTTCATGGCAGGAACAGCAAGTGGCGATGATTTGTAGACATACTCCTTGTTTTGAGCGGCAACACCTGTGACGGTGATAGGCGTCTCCAAATTGGCAATGGTGATATCATCTTGCAAAAAGAGCGAGCTTACATGTTTATATGGGTAGTCATAGCTGTTTGCGAGTAAGGTTTTCTCAACATTTCCTGACATCATGATGTCACCGACAAAGGTGAGCTGCACAGAAGTCTTTTGGTTCGCGGTATTGTCAGGAGTAGGCTGTGTGTTCGGGTTGGCATGTTCTCCATCCATGGCAATTTGGAATAGGTAGTAGGTTCCGACGACGAAGATGGCCAACAAGCTAAATAGGAGCGTGTTCTTTCCCATACGTACCCATTTTCTGCGTGAGCGCTTGCGCCGAGCATGTATCCGGCTTGATCTGTTCTCGTTCATTTTTCCCCCTTGTCTTTCTATCCTTACATAAATGAAGTTTGATATCCTATAAGTAATACGAAAAAGGGGCGAAAAAAGGTGCGATTAACTTTTGATCATTTGGTTCATTTTGTACATCGGACTCCACAGGAAGCAGCGGAACAATTTTGCCAAGCGGGTTTTCATGCGGTAGCTGGAGGGCGTCATGCGTCTTGGGGGACATGGAATAGCCTTAGTTATTTCGGGCTTTCTTATGTTGAATTTTTGGCGGTTGAACACCAGGAGCTTGCTCGACAATCAGAGAATCCGCTCGTACGTCAATGTATCGAGGATGAAGCAAAGGGGGAAGGATTCGGTCAGATTGCGCTTCGGACCAACGAGATGGATGCGTGGGCAGAGCGCCTGCGAAGCCAAGGCTTGCAGGTTACTGGACCTGTTGCGGGAAATCGTACGCGTGATGATGGTACGACGCTTCGGTGGCGGATGTTGTTTCTCGAAGATACAGATAGTGCTCTTCTCCCGCCATTTCTCATTGAATGGTCGCAAACGGATGAAGAGAGAAGAGAAGATTTGACGAATCGCGGTATGATTGCCGCACATCCGAACGGTGCAGCTCATCTCCAGTCAGTAGGCTATGCAGTAAAGGATCTGGAAGAAGCGACAGCCCGTTGGCAAAGCTGGTTTGGGTGGGAGAAGAGCGAAGTATTCCACGATAAAAAACTGGGGGCTATCTGCCAAGCATTTGAACTTCCGGGGGGAAATGTAGTGCTTTGCCAACCGACTGAGGAGGGATTGGCGCAGACGGCATGGAAAAATCGCGGGCAAAGACCGTTTTTTGCGAAGCTCGCAGGAGCATGCAAGAATAGCGAGTATAAGATTGGTGGAGGATCTTACTTTCTGGCAGCGCTGGAGTAGTCGTTTAAAAAAGGGAGGCGTACATATGGGATCACCTCGGCATACGATTTCCACAGCAGCGATTATTATCAATGAGCGTCAGGAGATTTTATTGATCAAGGGTCCGCGCAGAGGATGGGAAATGCCCGGTGGAAAAGTAGAAGAGGGCGAATCTCTCAAGGAGGCAGCCATTCGAGAGACGAAGGAAGAGTGCGGTTTAGAGATTGAAGTGACGAAATTTTGCGGTATTTTTCAAAATGTGAGGAAAAGCCTCTGCAATGCGTTATTTTTAGCCAAACCGATCGGCGGAAAATTGATCACGACCCCGGAATGCTTGCAGGCAGGCTTTTTTCCGGTAGAGGAAGCGCTGGAGATGGTCACCTGGAAAAACTTCCGGCAACGGATTGAGTTGTGTTTGCGAGAAGAAGAGCATCCGTTTTATGTAGAATTTTAAGAAAGAAACCACCTCGCATTGGAGGTGGTTTTCTATTAGGTACCAAACGTCTTTTTGGTTAAGTTCCGGTACATCACCAGCATCGCGATACGCCAAGGCACGAGCATACCGAATGCGAGCAAGAAGAACAGTCCACCTGTTTGAATCGGTGTAAAGCTATCATTGATCAACAGTTTAATAATCAGCCGGATGACCAACAGACCGGACAAAATGAAGAAAAACGCACGGGACCGTTTCAGATACACATCTTGCCCAATGATTTCAAAACGTGATGTCATAATCAACGGAATCGAAAAGATAACCCCAACCACAAAGGCTGCAATATCAAACTTGGGCGGTAATTGCGCCTCCGGGAACAAAAACATCGCAAACCCTGTCGCCATAAAGAATGGTGGCAAAATAATGCTTTTTGCAGAAGCCGGCTTTTTTTGCCGACGCATTCTCAAAAAGATCACTGCAATAGCCATCACGAGAGGCAGCAAGATTCCCAAAACGGGAGAGGAAAGTATCTGCATGGAAAAACGCCTCCATAAGTGTTCAACATACTTCAATAGTGTACACCAAAGCATGGTCGATAGGAAAGCGTTTGTCATGGTACGTTATATGCCGATACTAGGCAACTGCTTCATCGTGGGAGCGGACATCCAGCTTATGCTTTTTACTGTAGATGAAAGTCAACAAGCCAAAGAGCAATGTCAGCGAGCCGATGAAGAGGAGGTAGCCGCTAATGCCGAGAAGGTCCAGCCCAACTCCTGTAATTGCGAGAGCCAACAAGAAGAACCCACGATCCAGCATGCTTTTGAAAGAAAAGAATCGCCCTTGCTGGTGTGGAGGTAGGCGCTTCTGGAAAATCGTTGCGATGACCGGAAAGAAGAAAGCAACGACAAAGCCGAACACGGAGAAGGAAGCAAGCACCATGAATTTGTTATCCGCGAATGACATGCCAAACTGGGACAGCGCGAAGAAGAAGAGCATGATGGTGGACGCTGCCACGAGGTTTCTGCGGCCTATCCAACGTTTGGCCAAGAGCCCTCCAATCAAAATGCTGATTCCTTCTGCTGCATAGATCCATCCCATGAGCTGAGGTTCCTGCTGCAGCTCGCTAAAGTTCAAGATCATCAGGTTCACACCGCCAAGGAACAAGGTGATCAACCCATTATTAATCAACCCGACAAACAAAGCCGGGTCTTGCCGCGAGATCGTCAGTACTTCGCGGAACTCCACTTTTTCCTGAATTTTCCGAGAAGTGACGGGTGGAATGCGGAGAAAGAGCGTGACCACAGCGAGTACTGCATACGCGATGATAGAGCAGACATACAGCATGGACAGGTCCATGGATGCAACGAGTATACCGCCGATTGCTGTTCCCCCAATGCGCGAGAGGGTAGAAATATTCAAATATGCGCTGTTTGCCTTGAGTAACTCGTCCTGGGAAAGGATGGCTGGCAAGGAAGCCTGCACGGTCGGAAAATAAAAAGCAGCAGAGCATTGCATCACGATCAAAGATACGATCATCCACAGAAGAGAATCGTTTGCAAGAGCAGGGAACATGAAGACTGGGCTGAGTGTTCGGACCACACTGGCAAACAGCATGATCTTGCCTTTGTCGTACATGTCAATCACCACACCCGCTTTAGGGGCGAGGAGAATGCTGACCACCAATCCACACATCAGAATCAAGCCCTTCACCGTATCAGAAGGAACAAGTTTCTGCATGAACGCAAGATTGGCAATAATCGAAATCCACATGCCCGCTCCCGCGACGATCTCTCCGCTCATTAAAAGCAGAAAGGTACGATTACGCCATAACATGAGAGCCACTCCAAACATTCGTTAGATAGGTAAAAATTTGAATCGAACCATTTTTTGATAAAAAGCGATTTATCTAGTATAGCATTCATGCAAACGCTTGTATATTTATTGTCTCTGTGGGTATTCTTCGTATTTATAACGGACAAACTAACGCAATACTGCGGCCATTACGCACAAAAGGAGCTATTCGTAAATGGCGCGAAAACGAACGTTACTACTGTTGATCGTGTACGGATTTGCTGCGACACTCACGATCTTTTACGGACTGGTGGAAAAGCATAGCGTCATTATCACGTTCTTTTCTTTTCATGTGCTCGTTTGCATCTGTATTCCCGTCATTCACGCATGGTGGGAGGGAGATTTGCGAAAGCACTGGCGTTTCGCGTGGGGAAGTTTTGAATGGCAGGGTACTTTATACGGACTGGCACTTGGCGTTCTGATGTTGACAGGAGTGCTGGCTGGACTTTGGTTGCTCTTGCAGGAACCGGGAAGACCGGAAGTCGTTCGAGCAGGTATGGAAGCATGGGGGATTGAGCGCCGCTGGATTTTGGTTTTTGCTGGCTATCTTATTTTCATTAACTCGCTGCTGGAAGAATTGTTTTGGCGAGGCTTCGTATTGCAGCGGTTTCGTGCATCCTTGTCCCGCTTGATGTCCATTTTCCTTTCTGGCTTCTTTTATTCTTTGTATCACCTGATTATCTCTACGATCTTATTTGGTTTTCGAAACGGCTTGTTAATTACCTCGTTGGTTTTGGGCGCTGGGCTGATATGGGGATGGATGAAAGAAATGTTTCCTTCGATTTATCCAAACTGGATTAGCCATTTACTCGCGGATTTGGGTCTGGCAATAGCTGTGGTTCTCTGGATTTATTGACCGGATAGGAGGAGGGCGGAACGGATGCTGGCCATTCATGAAGAAACGAGACTTCGCAAGCGACTGCTCAGTATACTTCGGCAAAACAGTGAAGCATTTCAACTCTACTATGACACGTATGGGTATACCCCGGTCGAGCCGTTGCTGAAATATCTTCATACGCTGAAAGGGTGCGCATATATAACGAGGCAAGATCTTCATCAAGTCATGGAATTCGATCCGGAGCGAAGTATCGAATGGGACGGAGGAGCACTCATTCGAGTTACCTACGGCTTTTTGCCCTCGATTGCAAAAAGCAGGCTCATGGAGATCGTGCCACCTGACGTTCTCTACTACGGGACACATCGAAAGTTATTGAAACAAGTACTCACTGGCGGTCTGTTGCCGATTGCCAGTGAGTATGTGCAGCTTGCGGATAGACCGGAGCATATCGGAGAGCCGACAGACACATTGCGCCTCGTCACTGTGAATGCAAAGGAGGCCTATGAAGCCGGCATTTGCTTTTACCGAGTGGGTGAGCGCTATTGTTTGAGTGATGCTGTCCCAGCCACTTTTTTGCAGTTGTACGCAGATTAGCTTGACTCGTTGTTTCGACGTGCTTCGCGCATTTGTAGCTGGTGCTGGCGTTCTGCCAAAACGTCGCTGCGATCCCTCAAGGTATGCTTATTCAGCAAGTAGGCGTCTTGCATATCGCTTTCCCGATGTTCTGGGTGATTTTGCATCGTACAAGCCTCTTGATACGCTTTTTTCAAGGAATCGGACATGGGCAAGGACAGGCTTCGATAGGGCAGACCATTTTGCATTTCCGTCAGGCGCTCTTCAAGCAGGCTTACCAGACTGGAACTATCCAACCCGAGCTTCTGAATGTCAAGATGATGCTTTTTGACAAGGGAAATGGCGCTCGTGAGCATTTTGATTGCACCTGACTGATTCCCGCGTCTCTGGTGATAAAGAGCGACGGAGATTTGAATCAAACCTACCCACACTAGCTGTCGCTCATGGGGAGGAGCGCTTTTCCAATACTCCTCGAGAATCTCATGACACTCAAAATAATCGCGTTCTACATGAAATTGGATTAAATAATCCAGATATGGTTGCGGATACATGGTGATCTTCACCTCACTGCTTGGTTTTCAATGGTTCGTTTATGTACTATTATAAAGCATAGAGAGTAGAAAATGAGGTGTAAAACCATTTATGACAAGAGATGAACTCGTAGCCGTATTGGAAAAAAAGCGAATGACCGAAATCATAGAACTGATCGAGGATGCTGAACAGGGCGAATTGGAAGAGCTCGAGCTCGTGGAAAGCCTGGGATTGCTCATGAATCAGGAGTTGAACAAAGAAGTCCTTTCGTTGTTGGAGAGCTTGGGTGTCACCATTATTTACTTGAGCGGCGATGAAGAAGACGAAGAGGAAGAAAACGACGACGAAGACGACGACATTTAGGAAAAAAGAGAACCAACCTTGTGCATGTTGCCAGGTTGGTTTTTGCATTCTTACTTTTGTGTCCATACGCGATTTTTATTTCGTGTAGCGGGGAACTTTTCCCCTCTGGAAAGCTCGATGATCATCGGGTCCTGCACGCTTGCACCGGACTCACCAATCTCCATGTATACGGCATTTTTCGGAGACTTTTCTCCTTCACGAAAACGGCTGTGTTCTCCCACGAAGGCACCTTCTTCCTAAGGAATTGTCATCTGAATTAGTATGACCCCGTATACAGGCTTCATGCCCTCGCTCCTGTTGACGATAGATTTTGAATTCCTGTACGATCATTTCCATTCGCAGCGCCGGAAAAAGTGCGATCCAATCAGCGTTTGACCACTCCTGCTAGTGAATTGCCTACGAGACATCCGCTGATTTTGATTCGTATATAGACTTCTGTCCATGCCGATATGTCTTCACCTACATACCTTGTAGATGTAACGAACAGGAAGGGGTGAGGTTAATGAGTTGCGGATGCAGAAGATCTCGTCGCAGATGCTTTAAATGCTGCGAAAAGAAAGTGTACAGAAAGCATTGCTTCTACAAGCCACACTACAAAACCCATTGTAAACCATACGGTCGTAGCTGTGGACACGGTCACTTTGGTGGTTATGACCACTTCGGCGGCGGTTACGGCGGTTACGATGGTTACGGCTCCTCTTATGGTGGCGGATACGGCGGCGGTTACGGTGGAAGTCACGAGAGCAAGTATTAATAGAGAAAGGCGCCAAAGTGGCGCTTTTTTCGTTTTTTCGCAAGTTTTGCACAATTTGTCGTACAATAGAGGAAAAGGATTAATGGAGGTATGGGTATGCAATTCCTGAATGGGAAAGAGGAACGAATGTGGGCGATGATCGTACATCTATCTGCCTTCCTTGGTTTTATCGTTCCGTTCGGCAATGTACTAGGACCTTTAATCGTATGGTTGATCAAACGTGAAGAAGGAGCCTTTTTTTATCAGCATGGAAAAGAGGCCTTGAATTTTAGTATCTCGGTGACGATTTATGCCGCCATTTCAAGTTTGTTGATCATTATTTTTATTGGCGTACTATTATTGGGAGCCCTCTTTATTTTTTGGGCGATTTTCGTTATTATCGCTGCGGTGAAAGCGAATGAGGGAAAGGAATTCCGTTACCCGCTCACTCTCCGGTTTATCAAATAACCGTTCTTGGGAAAGTCGTTCCGCAGGGGACGGCTTTTTTTATTTGTTTGAATTTTCCATTAAAAAAGAGGGTGAACAGTCGTTCATCTCGAATTCCAAATGAGTGTAGTCGGTGAAGGGGGAGTCAAATCATGCTGACAGGAGTGACGATAGTCGATTTTTCTCGCCATCTTCCAGGTCCGATTTGTACGATGCGCCTGGCTGATTTGGGGGCAGAGGTCATCGAGGTGGAACCGTATCAAGACAATGCTCACTCATCGTTAACCAGGCCAACTCAATCCGAAGCTAGAGAGACGGGAGCGTTTTACCTGCGTTCACATCGCAATCATAAAAGTATTTCCTTGAATTTGCGGACAAATGAGGGAAAAGCGCTCGCGTTTGCTCTGGCCAGACAGGCTGATGTCGTGGTGGAAAGCTATCGACCCGGTGTGATGCGACATTTGGGACTTGATTATGATCGCCTGTGGGAGATGCACCCTGCGGTTATTTATTGTTCTGTGACGGGCTATGGTCAAAGCGGGGAGCTATACCAAATAGGGGGGCATGACTTGAATGTCCAGGCAGTAAGCGGATTTCTCTCGCTGGTTCGCGATCTGGAAGGAAAGCCCGTTGTTGCTGATACTCCGCTTACTGATTACGCACTTGGGCTGTATGCCAGTGAACAAATATGTGCGGCGCTTGTGCAACGTGCGCGGACAGGACGAGGAGCTTATTTGGATGTATCATCGGCTGACTTGTTTAGTTCTTGGACAGGGCTTCATGCGCTGTTTATGACATACAGTTCGTCGATTGGACGGGAAACAGGAAGAGGGAATTTGCTGGCGTACCAGGTTTTTGAGACAGCAGACGGTCAGTATGTCGCGCTTGCTGCCCTGGAAGAGAAGTTCTGGCTCAATTTTTGCCGCGCGGTAGGAAGAGCAGACTGGGAGCTATGCCACCTGGCGAGCGTTGCTGAGTATCCAGAAGTGTTTGACGATATGAAAGCACTGTTTCTGTCCAGAACCCAAGCCGAGTGGAGTGAGTTGGGCAGCGAAGTGGATTGCTGTCTGACCGCTGTTGAAGATTGGGAAAACTGGGCAAACAATCCGTACGTTGCGAACAGGGAGATAGCGTATACGCTTCCTTATTTGGAAAAGAAGTCGTTCAATCAAGAGGGGAGCTTCTCGCATCGTTACAGGGCAGAGAGGTTGTCACCCCCATGGCACACCGATTACACGCACGAACTGCTCAAACGCAAGCTGAACCTGACAGAGGAAGATCTGAACAGGCTGCACAGGCAGGGGGTTATACCTGCTGCTTCTTTATAGGAAAGGGTGAGAAAATCATGGAACAGGATCATCAAACGCAATTAATCGTAACAAAAGCTGGTGGAATCTGCACGATTACGCTCAACAGACCACATGTCCTCAATGCGATGACGGTAGAAATGTTTTCGCTTTTGCAGGACGCGATCGCAAAAGCTTCAGCCGATGAGGAAGTCGATATGCTTATTTTGCGGGGAGCAGGAGGGAACTTTTGCTCCGGTGCTGATTTGGGCGTGTTGACTGCGCTGACGGATAAGAGTGACGCTGATCAATCATTGACGATCATTAATGATTTCATCACCAATTTGCATCAAATGCCAAAGCCTGTGATTGCCGTTATCGAGGGAGTAGCTGTTGGAGCGGGACTCAATCTCGCGTTGCATGCTGATTTTGTCATTGCGACGGAAGATGCACTGTTGCAGGAGCCTTTTGTCCAGATCGGTCTGACAACGGATTTTGGTGGGACGTACCTTTTGCCGAAGCTTGTTGGTACCGCGTGGGCGAAGCGGCTCGCACTCCTGGGAGAAAAGATAACAGGGAAAAAAGCGGAGGAAATCGGCTTGATCTATCGAGCGGTAGAAGCAAGTCAAGTCGAAAGTGAGGTTGAAAAATTGGTTGCTGCGGTATTACGCCTGCCCAAACAAGCGTATGCTATAACAAAAGAAGGGGTGGGACGCTGCCACACAAACAGCCTAGAATACGCTCTGGCCTGGGAAAAGCAACAGCAGCCGTCCCTGATCGCACGTCCTGAATTTCAGACGCTTGTACAAGCGAAATTAAAGCGGACGTAGCGATAGGCTATTTTGCGCTCGGAAAAGTCCAAAGGGAACTTTATCCGTTGAGCAATGGACCATTCTGTGTTAAAGTAGGGATATCAAGATCCTGCGATGTACGATAGGCCGTAAATGTTTCTAACCTTATACGTGTTTTTTGGGAGACGGAAACTGTGATGGATGTCAGGCCCACCTCCTTTTTGGATGCATGGGAAGGCTGAAGTGCAGAAGGGTCGCCCACCTGTGTGAGCGCAGGTTATAGAAACATGAGGTCAACGGCAGAGCGGGGACTTGGCCGTTTATGAATGCAATGAATTGCCGATAGCACAAAAACAAAAACCACTTGGAATCAGCTTCCAGGTGGTTTTTGTTTTTGCCTTCAAATTAATGAGTGGTTTTGTTTTGCTTGCCCGAGCTGTGACCCTGCCCTTGTTTTTGTGAGCCCTGGTCTTGATCTCCGTGATCGACAATGGTCAGGTCTTTTTCAAGGGTTTGGGAGTCTTGGGCGTCTTGAAGAATTTGATACATTTGCAGGAAGTTTGCTTTTTGTCCCTCAGGAATTCCTTTAATGCGAACGGTCAACTCTTGCGGGCCGCCGCCATTTTGCTGCTGCCCACCTTGGCTGTTCCCTTGCCCGCTGTGTTCATTTGAACTCGGTTGTTCATCGAGAAAACTGAGAAACATCGAGTCGCTGTCTTGGTCTTGTTGGTTGTTTTGTCCGCCGTCATGTGATTGCTGCCCTTGTCCGTTTCCGCCTTGTCCGCCTTGCTGCTCAAACAGCACGTTGAATTCGTTAAGATCGGTCTGGATGATGCCAATGACGTTCATCCTGATCCTCCTTCCAAAATAGAAATGATGCTTCAGCCCGGATGTTTGGAATGGTGGACACCGTGCCGTTGCAGGTAACCATGGAAAAAGTATTCGACCACCGTAATGGCAAATGCCGTCAACAACAAACCAGATAAGGATATGGTTTGACCAAACAAGTAACAGCCAAGCCACAAGGAGGCATACACGAACAAGAAATCAGCGGAGCTCGCAAACGTATTGTTCGTACGTGGGAGGATTGTCAAATCCAGTACATAACCCAGTAAACTGACAATCACGCTTGCGAGCACAGCAAACATAAGGGACGTCCCCGACCACCAAAGCCCTGGAATGGCGATGATTCCGTTAAACAAGAGCTTGAGAACGATGTTCAAAGTGCGAACACCACCTTTCATGCCCTTAGTATGAACTTAGGTAGTCGCACTATTCGTAGAAGAGGTGTTTGATTTTAAACGGCGGATCAATGCTTCATCTGGTGTTACATACAGCGTTCGTTGCTGCTCGTAGATCACATAGCCAGGCTTGGCCCCGCTCGGTTTTTTTACATGCTTGACGAGCGTGTAATCTACGGGAATTTGGCTGCCTTCTTTGGCTCGACTGAAATAAGCCGCCAGATTCGCAGCTTCCAGCAACGTTTTATCCGAAAATTCCCGAGCGCGAATGACGACATGGGACCCAGGGATATCCTTGGTGTGCAGCCATGTTTCTTGCGACGATGCGAGCTTGTTGGTCAAGTATTCATTTTGTTTATTGTTTTTGCCGACCAAAATTTCAATGCCGTCCGAAGAAAGGTATGTATCAAGCTCAGGTCTGGTATCTTTTTTCTTGCGCGGACCGCGTTTTTTACGATCCCGCATGTAGCCTTGCTCAACGAGCTCCTCGCGAATTTCTTCGGCATCTTTTAAGGTGGCATGTTCCAGTTGAACCAATACGCCGTCCAAATACAAGAGTTCAGCCTGCGCTTGTTCAATCTGCTCACTCACGATGGAGAGGCTGTTTTTGGCCTTGTTATACCGCTTGTAATACGACTGCAAATTTTCCGACGGGGTCTTCAATGGGTCGAGAGGTATGGTGATGGTATCTCCCACTTCGTCATACCAGTTAACTGTGACGAGCTCTCGATCCCCTCGCTTCATTTGGTGCATATTGGCGGTGATCAATTCCCCGTACAAGCGGAACTGGTCTGCTTCATGCGCATCTTGCAGCGTTTGCTCGAGCTTCTCGATTTTCTTTTCATTTTTATTGCGCTCAGAGGTGACAAAGCGAATCAAATCGTGCGCACGTTGCTTGACAGTGTCACGGAGCGCCTTTCCTTCGTAAAATGCCTGCAAGCATTCTTGGACGGAAGGATAGGGGGTGGTAACCCCGTTTGAGAGATGAGTCAGCTCGACGACGTGAAAATACGCTTTGCCATTCGCCTCAACAATGGATGGTGCATATTCATGTTCGTTGATTGCCTTTATTACCTGTGAAAAGGCAGCCCACAATGTTTCACGATTCGCGAGCCCTGCTCTGTGCAAAATTTCTTTTGCCAGTAAGGGACTGATCCCGGTATAGCCATCTACGATTTGCTTGTCCAAACGACCGCTGTTCCAGTCGAGGGAAGAAAGAAACGCTTGCTCGGTTACAGTGAGAGGGTCGCGTTTATCTTGGTTCGGAGGAGAGACGTAAGGTCTGCCAGGCGTTACTTGTCTGTACTGGCTAATGGCCAGCGTCACATGCATGGCGCTATCCAAAATCACTCCGGTTGCAGGATCGATGAGGATGATGTTACTGTGCTTGCCCATGATCTCTACAATAATTCGGCGGACAGCCGTGTCACCCAGCTCATCCCGAGTGCGTACATCGATGTGAATGATTCGCTCCATCCCGATTTGCTCGACAGATTCAATGACGCCGCCTTCACAATGCTTGCGCAATAGCATGCAAAACATCGGAGCTTCCAGCGGATTCGTGAATTCTTCTGTCGTGATGTGAAGCCTCGGATAGGTCGGGTTTGCAGACAGGAGGAACTTTACTGTTTCTCCTTGTGTCCGTACTTGCATAACAATATCGCTATGGTGGGGCTGGTGGATTTTCGAGATGCGTCCTCCTACCAGTTTATGTAATTCCCGCGCAACGGAGCGGGTTACTACGCCATCAAATGCCACAAAAGTCACCTCAGATCAAAAAAATGGCTAGAATAATAGATAGACAGCTGCCAGTCACAGTGTAGCATAAGTCAGAGCAAGGAGGAATCTTCTCAATGGTGGGGCTGCTTCGGTTGACACTGCCAAGAGTTGTCTCCTATAATAAATTAACGATTTTGCGTCTATGGAAGTGAAAACTTGTGATTCGAAGCATGACTGGTTACGGTAGAAAAGAAGATAGCAAGGGCTCCATTCGAGCAACAGTCGAGATTCGTGCAGTGAATCACCGCTTTTCTGAGATTGTCGTGCGCCTGCCCAAAGCATGGAATATGCTTGAGGATTCGATTCGTAAGCTGGTCGCACAGTACGTCAGAAGAGGGCGTGTCGATGTCACTGTCTCAGTGGAAGGGAAAAATTCCTCTGCTACGGTTATGGACATTGACTGGGATGTAGCTGAACAGCTCGTCTCCATTTCCCGCGAGATGACTCAGCGTTTTTCGCTAGAGACGCCTTTAACCGTCAAGGATCTGTTACACTTTCCTGGCGTGATACATACCAAAGAGTCAGAGGACGACAATGTGGAGGAGCTGGCAGAGTGGCTCCAAGACCTGGTCAGGGCCGCAGCAATGGATCTCGTTTCGATGAAAGAGACCGAGGGTAAACTGCTGCATGCTGATCTAGCCAGTCGCCTGACTGCCGTCAACACATGGACCCGGGAGATCTCCCAGTTGGCCCCACTTTGTAGGGAAGATTACAAGGGCCGACTTGAGCAACGCGTTAGTGAGTGGGTCGGTTTGACACCTTTTGAATTGGACCCTGCTCGTGTAGCGCAAGAGGTTGCCTTTTTCGCTGATAAAAGTGATATTAGTGAAGAGTTGACCCGTTTAGATAGTCATTGCCAACAGTTTGCCAATCAATTAGGCAAAGAAGAAGCAATTGGTCGAAAACTGGATTTTCTGCTCCAGGAAATGAATCGGGAAGCCAATACGATTGCTTCCAAAGCGAATCATTTGCGCATTCAGCATTTGGCTGTCGAGATCAAGACAGAACTGGAGAAAATGCGGGAGCAAATACAGAATGTCGAGTAGCATGAAAGGATGGGCTGGGCCGTCATGGCAATCAAGCTAATCAATATCGGTTTTGGCAACATCGTCAATGCCAACCGCATTATTTCAATTGTAAGTCCGGAGTCCGCTCCTATCAAACGGATCATCCAGGAAGCGCGCGATCGCAACATGCTAGTGGACGCTACCTATGGGAGACGTACACGTGCGGTCATTATTACAGACAGCGATCACGTGATTTTGTCAGCGGTACAGCCAGAAACAGTGGCGCAGCGCTTGACTACGAAGGATGACGAATCGGACGAATAAAGTAGGAGTGTAAACAATGAGTATGGTTGATCGTGGTCTCCTTTTGGTTCTTTCCGGACCAGCTGGTGTGGGAAAAGGAACAGTATGCAAGGCACTTCGTGAAGTGATGCCTGATCTGGTGTATTCGGTTTCTGCTACCACACGCCAGCCTCGTCCTGGAGAGGTAGAAGGGGTTAATTACTTTTTTAAAAGCCAGGAAGAGTTCAAGCAGATGATTGAAGAAGATGCTCTCCTGGAATGGGCAGAATACGTAGGAAATTACTACGGAACCCCTCGTCAGTTCGTGGACGATATGCTCAATGAGGGTCGCGATGTCATTCTTGAGATTGAAGTTCAGGGTGCTCTTCAAGTAAAAGAGCGCTTCCCGCAAGGTACATTCCTGTTCCTGGCTCCGCCTGATTTAAACGAACTGGAAAACCGGATTGTGGGACGCGGGACAGAATCGCAAGAGATCATTCGCAAGCGCATGGAAGTAGCGCGTGCTGAAATCGAGCTCATGGACCACTACGATTATGTTGTCGTAAATGATGTCATCGAATCGGCTTGCGATCGAATCCAAGCAATTATTACAGCGGAACATCTGAAAAAAGATCGTCAGGTTCACAAATATCGTAAATGGTTACAGGAGGTTGAATAGAATTATGTTGTATCCATCTATTGACGAATTGACCCAAAAAGCGGAGAGCAAGTACATCCTGGTGACAGTCGCATCCAAGCGTGCGCGTCAGCTTCGCGAAAACAGCGAAATTCAAGTGGTGAGACCAAAATCCAAAAAGTTTGTAGGTTTGGCACTGGAAGAGTTCATCTCCGACGAGCTCGTTCATGAGTTTTTGGACGGTCGCAAATAAGCAGTCACCTTTAAAAACAACCTCACGAGGTTGTTTTTTTCGGATTTCGGTTAGGGGAGAAGGGAGAGAGTGCAGATGCATTCGCTTGCAGGAAAACGTATTGTTCTTGGGGTATCTGGCGGCATCGCTGCTTACAAGGCTGCTGCACTGACCAGCAAGCTGACACAGGCAGGTGCATTGGTACATGTCATTTTGACAGAGGGCGCCTTACAGTTTATTCAGCCTTTGACGTTTCAAGCCTTGTCTCACCTGCCTGTTTATACAGACACATTTACGGAGCCAGACCCGCATGTGATTAGCCATATTGAACTGGCTGATCGAGCTGATCTCGTATTGATCGCGCCAGCAACAGCCAACGTGATCGGCAAGATGGCGAATGGCATTGCGGATGATATGCTGACGACGACTGTACTGGCTACGAAAGCTCCTGTCATGGTCGCGCCTGCCATGAACGTCAATATGTACAATCACCCGGCGGTTATCGCCAATATGGATAAGCTTACCGCCTATGGTTATCGGTTTGTTGAACCGGGTGTCGGGCTATTGGCATGTGGCTGGATTGGCAAAGGACGTTTGGCGGAGCCGGAGGAAATCGTCGAAGCTGTGCGTCAATGGTTTGCTTCCGATGAGACCAGACAAACGATCCGAGAAAAGGATTTGCAGGGCAAGCACGTACTGATCACAGCGGGACCGACTCGTGAAAAAATTGATCCCGTTCGTTACATAACCAATCATGCTTCAGGAAAAATGGGCTACGCCATTGCGGAAGCGGCACGAGACAGAGGGGCAAAGGTCACACTGATTAGTGGGCCGACTACCTTGGCACGTCCTGATGGAGTAGAATTCATCGCGGTGGAATCGGTACAAGAAATGTTTGATGCCGTCATGGAGCAATTGCCGCACTGTGACATCGTCGTCAAATCAGCAGCCGTTTCCGATTATCGACCAAAGCATGTAGCTGAACATAAGATGAAAAAAGGTGACGGTCCACTCGACCTTGTGCTAGAGAAAGCACCCGATATTTTAAAAACGGTTGGTGAGCGGAAAACGAAGCAATTCGTCGTAGGCTTTGCAGCAGAGACCCAAAATGTGTTACAGCATGCCCAGTCCAAGCTGGAGCGAAAAAATCTCGATATGATTGTAGCCAATAATGTATTGCTGGAGGGAGCAGGCATGGGGAGCGATACGAATATCGTGACCTTGCTAACCCGTGGCGGAGAGCAACTGGCGTTGGATAAATTGAGCAAGCGGGCTGTGGCAGACAAGCTGTTTGATGCTGTCCTTGCCGTGCAAGAGCATAGACCGCTCCGAGACCTGTCATGATTGCCCAAATTATCGTGGACGTTCCGGTCAATCGGACGAATCGACCTTTTGATTACCATGTTCCGCCTTGGTTGCGTCCACTGATTCGCATTGGCAGTCGTGTGGTTGTGCCGTTTGGCCCCCGTCAACTGCAAGGCTATGTCATCGGGATCGTAGAGGATGATGAAGCTATACCAGACCGTTCGCGACTAAAAGATGTCGTGCAGGTACAAGACGATACTCCTCCTCTAACGCCAGAACTGCTAAAAATGAGCGAATGGATGTCCAAGCAATACTTGTGTCCGTGGGTAACGGCTGTACAGGCGATGCTCCCTGCTGTGCTCAAAGGGAAGTCGGAGAAGTGGCTGACGGCGACAGACGCATTAGACGAAGAAGCATGCGGGAGATCCGGGCTTCTGTGGGAATTGTTTCGCAAACGGCAAATTCCGCTCTCAGAAGTGGAGAAGCAATTTGCGGAGGAGTATTTGCTTGTTCCGGGTTGGATACAGAGTGGTTTGCTTGCAACGGAGTATCAGGTAAGAGACAGAATTACCCGCAAGCAGCAATCATTTGTCCGAAGCTTATTGGATGAAGGTAAGCTGGAAGAAGCGATTGGTTCGTTGCCAGCACGGGCAGAGCAGATGCGCCGTGTCCTTCAACTGATGCTTATGCACAAGGAGCAGTCCTTATCTGTACAAATGCTGCGGGATGAATACGGAATTACGCGCTCCCCGCTAAAAAGTCTGGAATCAAAAGGCTGGATCACGATCGAGCAAGTGGAAGTTTACCGGGACCCGTACGCCAATCGACGATTCCAGGACAAGCAGAAACCCGTCTTTACTCCCTTACAGGAAGCGGCACTGACCCCTATCTTGCAATCGATTGAGTCGGGAACGTATGCTTCTTACTTGCTGCACGGCGTTACCGGAAGCGGTAAGACCGAAGTGTATCTCGAAGCAATCGAACGCGCTTTGGAAAAAGGGCGCGAGGCGATCTTTCTCGTTCCGGAAATTTCACTGACTCCGCAAATGGTAGAGCGCTTCAAAGCTCGTTTTGGCGCAGACGTAGCTGTTTTGCACAGTGCGTTGTCACAAGGAGAGCGCTATGACGAGTGGCGCAAGATCATCCGCAATCAGGTCAAAGTGGTGGTAGGGGCACGCTCTGCCATCTTTGCTCCGTTTCGGAATGTTGGGTTGATAGTGATCGATGAAGAGCATGAGAGCTCGTATAAGCAAGAAGAGACGCCGCGTTATCATGCGCGGGAAGTAGCCCTGTGGCGAGCGAAAGAGAATCAGGGTGTCCTCGTCATGGGAAGCGCCACTCCTGCTTTGGAGACGTATGCATTGGCCACACGTGGGCGATACGAGCTGTTGCGCATGCCGGAGCGTGTCGGGAATCGCCCGATGCCAGAGGTTCATGTTGTGGATATGCGCGAGGAGCTTCAGGCCCAGAATCGCTCGATGTTCAGCCGGAAGCTGCATGAGATGATTGCAGACCGACTGGCAAAAGAAGAACAGATGGTCATTTTCCTTAACCGAAGAGGTTTTTCTACCTTTGTCATGTGCCGCTCCTGCGGCTATACGATGCGCTGCATTCATTGCGACATCTCGCTTACTTATCATAAAACGAATCATACAGCACGCTGTCATTACTGTGGATACACCATCGCACAGCCCAAGCATTGTCCAGAGTGTCAAAGTGAGCATATACGCTTTTTTGGTACCGGAACGCAAAAGGTGGAAGCGGAGCTGGCAAAACTATTCCCCGGAATCCGGGTCATCCGAATGGACGTGGACACGACCTCGCGAAAAGGCTCTCACGAAGAGCTGCTAAACAAATTTCGTTCGGGTCAAGGCGACGTTTTGCTCGGTACGCAGATGATTGCCAAGGGGCTTGATTTTCCACGAGTGACGCTGGCGGGCATCATTGCAGCGGATACATCCTTGCATCTGCCTGACTTCCGTGCAGCGGAGAAGACATTTCAGCTTTTGACGCAGGTAGGTGGACGTGCAGGACGGCATGAGCTGGACGGAGATGTCGTGATTCAGACGTATACGCCGGAGCACTACAGCATTGTTCATGCGACCAAGCATGATTATCCCGCATTTTATCAGGATGAAATGATGCAGCGCAGACGAACAGGCTACCCGCCGTATTTCCGTCTCGTTTTAATTACGTTTAGCCACGAAGAGGTACCTGTTGTGATCCGCGGTGCGCATACGATGGCTGACTATTTGCGACAGCGTTTGGCACAGACGACGATTCTCTTGGGCCCTGTGGCTTCGCCCATTGCAAGGGTGAAGGATAGATTTCGTTTTCAGATCATGCTAAAATATCGTGATGAACCGCAACTGTCGGACCTGCTCGCTCAGGCGACGGCTGCGTTTGAAGAATGGAACAAACAGCAGAAAGTATTGATGACGATTGACGTCGACCCTTACGTACTGCTTTAGGGAGGATATGAAACACATGGCGATTCGCACAATTGTAAAACATCCAGATCCGATTTTGCGTGAAAAAGCAATGGTCGTAACCAAATTTAATGCCAATTTGCACAAGCTGCTTGATGATATGGCAGACACGATGTACGATGCTGACGGTGTAGGCTTGGCTGCTCCACAGGTGGGCATCTCCAAGCGTGTCATCGTGATGGATTGCGGTGATGGACTGATTGAAATGATCAATCCGGAAATCATTGAGCATGAAGGGGAGCAATACGATTATCCAGAAGGCTGCCTCAGTATTCCTGGCCTGCAAGGAGACGTTCGTCGCCACAAGTGGATCAAGCTGCGCGGTCATGATCGTAACGGGAATGTGGTTGAGCTCGAGGCAGACGACCTGTTGTCACGTTGCGCTCAACACGAGATCGATCATTTAAACGGCGTCCTCTTTATCGATGTAGCTGACAAGGTGTACAAAGTAAACCCGAACCAGGAAGGGGAATAACCATTTGAAAGATGCTCGCATCCTGTTTATGGGTACGCCTGACTTTGCTGTATCGAGTCTTACGGCAGTACTCGAAGCAGGCTACAACGTGATTGGAGTCGTAACACAACCCGATCGTCCCGTTGGACGCAAGCAAGTATTGACGCCGCCCCCCGTGAAGGAGGCGGCTTTGCGTCATGGACTTTTGGTATTGCAACCGGAAAAAATCAAGGCTGAGGATGCACTTGAAGAAGTGTTGGCCCTCGAGCCCGATCTGATCATTACAGCGGCGTACGGGCAGATTTTGCCTAAAAAACTGCTCGATGCCCCGAAATATGGCTGCATCAATGTACACGCCTCTCTTTTGCCGAAATATCGCGGGGGTGCCCCGATTCATAAATCGATTGTCGAGGGAGAAGCGGAAACAGGCGTGACCATCATGTACATGGTCGAAGCTCTCGATGCAGGGGATATGCTGTCCAAGGTAGTCGTGCCGATTGAGGAGCGCGATACCGTGGGGACCTTGCATGACAAATTGGCTGCGGCAGGCTCTGAGCTGTTGATTGCTACCGTTCCGCCCCTGCTGGCTGGAGAGCTTGTAGCAGAGCAACAGGATCATTCAGCAGCGACTTTTGCCCCGAATATCAAGCGTACAGACGAGAAAATTGACTGGAGCCGTTCTGCGGAACAGATTTACAACCAAGTCCGTGGCTTGAATCCGTGGCCTGTCGCATTTACAACATGCGAGGGCAAGATTTGGAAGTTGTGGTGGGTAGAAAAAATGCCTGTGTCCGGCGATGGCAAAGAGCCGGGAACGATCATCGCTCGCGAGGAAGACGGTATTGTTGTCACTTGCGGTAGTGGTGCAGTGAAAATAACCGAATTGCAGCCAGAAGGCAAAAAACGTATGAGTGCTCTCGACTTTTTGCGTGGAGCGGGCAGCAGCATTGAAATCGGCACAAAGGTAGGAGAATAGTCCGTGGCAAAAAAGGGAGCTCGCGATATCGCCCTCGACGTTTTGAATAGGGTAGAAGAACATAAATCCTACAGCAATCTTGAACTGCGCAATGTCCTTGATCGGGAAAATCTCAGTGCAGCAGATGCAGGGCTGGTGACAGAGCTTGTTTACGGTACCATTCAGCGAAAAATGACGCTGGATCATGTCCTGTCCCATTTTGTCGGGAATAAAAAGGTCCAAACCTGGGTCCGCAATTTACTGCGTCTCAGCTTGTATCAAATTCGTTTTTTGGACCGTATTCCTGAACGCGCTGCCGTACACCAAGCAGTTGAAATCGCCAAGAAACGCGGTCATCAAGGGATTGCTTCGATGGTCAACGGTGTTTTGCGCAATGTGCTGCGCCAGCCGGATGTGTGGGAGCGTCAGCCAAAAGGCGGTCGTGCCCTGCAAATCGCTGTAGCCTATTCTCATCCAGAATGGCTTGTGCGTCAGTGGCTCGCCGTATATGGCGAAGAGACGACGATTGCGATTTGCGAAGCGAACAACAGAACGCCGCATAGCTCAGTCCGAGTCAATGCATGGAAAACGACGAAGGAACAAGTGCTGGACAAGCTGGCGGAAGAAGGGCTGGAAGGACAAACGTCGTCTGTCAGTCCTCACGCGATTCTGATGGAAGGCGGACATGCAGCAGGCTCACGCTTATTCAAGGAAGGCTACTTCACGATTCAGGATGAGAGCTCTATGCTCGTAGCACCAGCTCTTGCAGCCCAACCAGGCATGCGTGTATTAGATGCCTGCGCGGCACCTGGTGGAAAAACAACGCACATAGCGGAAATGATGGAAAACCGCGGGCAAATCATTGCGAGTGACGTGCATCCGCACAAACGCGATCTGATTGCTGGTGCAGCGAAAAGACTCGGGATTACGATCATCGAGCCAATTGTTAGTGATGCACTGGACCTACCTGAAAAAGCGTTGGGAACTTTCGATCGAATCTTGCTGGATGCGCCATGCACCGGATTTGGCGTAATTCGTCGCAAGCCTGACCTGAAATGGAACAAAACGCCGGAAGATGTCCGTGCGATTGCTCAGCTACAGTACGAACTGCTCAAGACATTGGCGCCGATGCTTGCTCAGGGTGGTGTCATGGTTTACAGCACATGTACAATTGAGCCAGCAGAAAATCAGGAGATTGTTCGCCGCTTTGTTGAAGAACACCCTGATTTCGTATTCGATAATACACTGGCACAAGACCTGCCTGAGGCCGTTAGAGTGCATGTCGATGAAACCGGAGCCTGCGTACAAATTTTGCCTCACCATTTCGAGAGTGATGGATTTTTTATCGCGCGATTGAAACGAAGAGGATAAGGTAATGGACGTACAAGCAAGGGGTGGCGCACCAACAGGTGGAAAATGCCACTCCTTTGCCTTTGTTTGCGAGCGCTTAGATTGGTTTACACTAGGAAAAGTGACGCATTTATGAATCTGGATGTCAAAACCGTTTGAAGCGAGACGCCCCACGAGGTACAATGATAGAATGGATTTAGGCAAGCAATGATTTTGAGGATGTGGAGATAGAATGCCGTTAACGACATTTACTGGCGCAAAGCCGCTTATTTACAGTTTGACGCAAGATGAAATGAAGGAATGGCTGGTTAGTGCCGGCGACAAAGCATTTCGTGCGCAACAAATTTTTGACTGGCTATATGTAAAGCGCGTCACTTCTTTTGAAGAGATGAGCAATTTGTCCAAGGAGCTGCGCCAAAAGCTGGCGGATACATTCCGCATGGAGCCACTCAAGGAAATCACACATCAAGAGTCGCAGGACGGAACGATCAAGTTTTTGTTCCAGCTTGTCGATGGGCATGCGATTGAGACGGTGATTATGCGTCATAACTACGGAAACAGCATCTGTGTTACGACGCAGGTGGGCTGCCGTATCGGATGTACGTTTTGTGCATCTACATTAGGGGGACTAAAACGTAACCTGGATGCAGGTGAAATCGTCTCTCAAGTATTGACGGCACAACGCAGATTGGATGCGGAAGGTGAGCGCGTCAGTCACGTTGTTGTCATGGGGATCGGGGAGCCTTTCGAGAACTTCGAGAGCCTGATGGCGTTCCTGTCTGTCATCAACGATAACCGTGGCTTGAATATCGGTGCTCGTCACATTACAGTTTCCACCAGTGGAATTGTGCCGAAGATTTACGAGTTTGCTGAACGAGGCGGACAAGTGAACCTGGCGATTTCCCTGCACGCTCCAAACACGGAGTTGAGAAGCCAGCTAATGCCGATCAACCGCGGCTTCCCGCTCGCTAAGCTGATGGAAGCATGCCACCATTACATTAACAAGACAGGGCGCCGCATCAGTTTTGAGTACGGTCTATTCGGCGGGAAAAACGATCAGCCCGAGCATGCAGAGGAGTTGGCTGAACTCATTGGCGACATGCTTTGCCACGTGAATCTGATCCCGGTGAACTACGTACCAGAGCGTGATTATGTACGCACGCCACGCAATGAGATTTTTCAGTTCAAACGCATCTTAGAGGAAAAAGGAATCAATGTGACCATCAGACGCGAGCAAGGCAGTGACATTGCTGCTGCTTGCGGACAATTGAGGGCACAACACGCTAAAGAAACCGTGGGGTAATGCCATGGAAATCGCGATGAAATCCCATGTTGGCCGCGTTCGTCAGGTTAACGAGGACTATTATGCCTGTGTGACCGATTTAAACGGACGCGTGCTCGCCATTGTAGCAGATGGTATGGGTGGCCATCAGGCTGGTGATATTGCCAGTCGCCTAGCTGTTGAGCGAATAGTAAAAGAACTGCGTCACCTAGATGGGGACCTCGAAGCAGAGGATGTGCGTGAGCAGTTGATGAACGCCGTCCTGCTTGCAAATAAAGAAGTCTATGAATATGCGGCTGAACATCCGGAGTGTAGTGGCATGGGCACAACTGTGGTTGCTGCCTTGTTTGACCAATCCTCCGTGATTACCGCGCATATTGGCGACAGCCGTCTGTATTTTTACAACCAAGACGGACTGGTCATGAAAACAGAAGACCATTCTCTTGTCAATGAGCTGGTGAAAAGTGGACAGATTACAGCCGAGGAGGCGTCTGTCCACCCTCACCGCAACGTTATCATGCGTTCGCTCGGGACAGAGCCGGATGTGCTCATTGATCTTGGACAGTTTGAATGGTCAGAGGGTGATGTCGTCTTGATTTGCTCAGATGGATTGAGCAATAAAGTCAGTCATCCTTCCTTGGAAGAAAATTTGCAGAAACAGATATCGTTACAAGCGAAGGTGGACGGTTTGGTGCAGGAAGCACTGGATGCCGGTGGGGAAGATAACATAACGCTGGTTGCCGTACGAAATACGCTTGATGCCGGTCAGAAAGAGGGGTGAGAGAGATGGAAGGTCAACGACTGGGAGGACGATACCAAATAGAATCCCGCGTCGGTGGGGGCGGTATGGCCATTGTATACAAGGCCAAAGATTTAATTTTGAATCGTCCAGTGGCAGTCAAAGTGTTGCGTTCACAGTTTGGTACGGACGAAGATTTCGTCAATCGTTTCCGACGTGAAGCGCAGGCGGTGGCGAGCTTATCTCACCCCAATGTGGTTGGGGTGTATGATGTCGGTCAGGATGGCGATACCCATTATATGGTGATGGAGTACATAGAAGGCTATACGTTGAAAGAGGTCATCATTCAACGTGGCGCGCTGCCGGTAGAAGAGGCAGTGCGGATCGCCGAGCAAATTTGCGATGCACTTGATCATGCGCATCAAAACCAGATCATTCATCGAGATATTAAGCCGCATAACATTATGATTGGAAAAAATGGTCGGGTGAAGGTTACGGATTTCGGGATTGCGCGAGCCGTTACTTCCGCAACGATTACGCATACGAATGCGATGCTTGGCTCTGTCCATTATTTTTCGCCAGAGCAGGCACGCGGTGGGATTACCGGGGAAAAATCTGATATTTACTCACTGGGGATCGTCTTGTACGAAATGGTGACAGGTGAACTGCCGTTTTCCGGTGATTCGCCTATATCAGTGGCGCTCAAGCATTTGCAGGAGCCGCTTCCAGAGCCGCGCCAGGTCAATCCGGCTATCCCACAGAGTGTGGAAAATGTCATTTTGAAGGCGCTGGTAAAGGATCCATTTCTCAGATACGCATCCGCGAGTGAAATGCTAGAAGATTTGGAGACCTGCCTGTTCCCGGAACGATTAAACGAAGAAAAGCTGACGTTCCCGGTGGATGAAGAGATGACGCGAGTGGTGCCGATCATCACACCTGACATGCTCGAAGGCCACACCAATGGCAAAACCGGAGGAGCGGGGCGTAGCCGCTATGAGCAGCGTACAGAAGAAGAGGATGTCAAACCAGCAAAGAAACAATGGTGGGTCAAGGCTCTGCTGTGGGTAGGCGGTATCGGACTGTTTTTCGTACTGGCATTCTTCGGATTTAACTTACTGTTGAATCTGTTCCCGTCAGTACCAGAGGCACAGGTCCCTCATGTAGAAGGGATCGAAGTGACTCTCGCTGAGAAAAAGATTCAGGATGCCAAACTTGTTGCCCGTATCGTCGAGGAAGCCAACGATACGATAGAAAAGGGAATGGTGATTCGTCAGGACCCTGCACCTCCCATGCGATTAAAGGAAAATTCCGTTGTGACCTTGTTTGTAAGCAAAGGACAACAAGAGATCAACATGCCAAATCTGGTTACGTTGCCGCGGGCAACAGCAGAGGAAGCATTGAAAAGCAATGGTTTTAAACTGGAGAATGTCACTTTCGTAGAGGAAGAGGACGACAAGGCCGAGGTAGGAACGGTTATCAAGCAGTCCCCAGCCGCCAATGAAAAGGTGTTCCCGATCAAAACGAATGTGACGGTCACGATTAGTAAAGGAAAAGCCTTCGTGAAAATGCCGGATGTCCGGAATAAATCCGTAGAGGCTGCGCAAGTAGAATTGTTCAAAAAAGGGCTGTCTGTCGGGAAAATCACCGAAGTGCCTACTTATACAACCGACAAACCAGGCATTGTTCTCAGCACTCACCCATACGATCCAGGAATGGATGTGCAAAAGGACGTAGCGATTCCACTTGAGGTCAGCAATGGCCAATATCCGCAGGACGCCAAGACCGGGACTTCACCTGTCTATCTCGATGTGATGCCTGGTGATACATTGGAAGTGCAAATTGAAGTAACGGATGCCAGCGGTACGAAGGTTGTGCAGACTGAGACGGTTACTGAAAGCAAAGAATACAACGTGCAATACGTAGTGTCGCCTCAAAAAGATGCGTTGATCAGGCTGTTGGTCAAAGGGCCGAACATGAACAACTTTATGGAGGCACAAAAGTATTCGATTTCCTATAGCAGCTTGCCATAGTGTAGTGGAGGGACATGAATGCCAGAAGGACGGATTGTGAAAGCGCTCAGCGGTTTCTATTATGTAGCCGACGAAGGGCGAATCTACAGTTGCCGTGCACGAGGGCTCTTCAAGAAAAAAGACGCAAAAGTAAACCCACTGGTTGGGGATTGGGTCGTCTACGATGTGATCAATGAGGAAGAAGGCTATATCATGGAGGTGGGCGAACGGACGAATGAGTTGGTTCGTCCGCCCATTTCCAATGTGGATCAGGCGGTACTTGTCTTCTCGATGTACAAGCCGACGTTCAGTCCGTTGCTGTTGGACAAGTTCCTGACGCACACGGAGCATGCAGGGATTGATTCCGTGATTGTCTTATCCAAAGCCGATCAAGTGTCGGAAGAAGAGGTAACCGAAATCGTGGAGAAGTATGAAGCGATCGGGTACCGCGTGATTCCGACCTCCACGGCCGATGAGCGTGGTGTAGAGGACGTGCGTGAGATTTTGCGGGACCGTATTTCGGTTTTTGCCGGTCAGTCAGGTGTAGGCAAATCCTCTCTGATCAACATGCTGTTCCCGGGTGTCAGCCTGCAGACAGGAGATGTCAGCCAAAAGCTCGGACGTGGAAAGCATACAACGCGTCATGTCGAGCTGATTCCGCTTGCGGGCGGCGGCTATGTGGCAGACACACCGGGCTTCAGTTCACTGGAATTTATCGATTTCTCCGAGCTTGACCTGGCGGAATCCTTCCGGGACTTTGCCGATCGCAGCTCGGAATGCAAGTTCCGTGGCTGTCTACACGTAAGCGAGCCAGCTTGTGCTGTTCAGGCCGCGCTGGAGGCTGGAGAGATCAGCGAACAGCGCTACGAGCACTACAAACAATTCCGCGACGAGCTAAAAGAATACCAACGGAGGAACAAACCATGGTAAAAATCGCACCTTCTATCCTATCTGCTGATTTTGCCCGTCTGGGTGAAGAAATTCTCGATGTCGAGAAGGGAGGAGCTGACTGGATTCACGTGGATGTGATGGATGGACACTTCGTTCCAAACATTACGATCGGTCCTCTGATTGTGGAGGCGATTCGCCCAGTGACCAAGCTGCCTCTCGATGTGCACTTGATGATTGAGGAACCAGATCGCTACATTCCGCAATTCGCGAAAAGTGGGGCAGACTGGATTACAGTTCATCAGGAAGCATGCCGTCATCTGCATCGCACGCTGTACTTGATCAAGGAGCAAGGGGTGAAAGCGGGAGTGGTATTGAACCCGGCTACACCGATTTCCACGATCGAGCCAGTCCTCGCTGATTTAGATATGGTTCTCCTTATGACAGTGAACCCTGGTTTTGGTGGACAAAAGTTCATTCACAGCGTTGTGCCAAAGGTTGCCCAGTTGCGTCAAATGCTGAACGAGCGTGGCTTGGGGCATGTGGAAATCGAAATCGATGGCGGTGTCAATGCACAAACAGCACGTTTGTGCGAGGAAGCAGGTGCCACTGTCCTCGTTGCGGGAAGCGCCGTATTCAATCAGGAAAATCGCGGTCAAGCAATCGCTGCAATTCGTGGACAATAAGAAAAACACTTAGCTCCTGTAAGCTGACGACGATATGCAATCGGCGTCAGCTTTTTTGTGCCTTCCTCTGTTTATAATCGGTTTGTAATCATCTGAATATTATAACTAATTATATGATAAATCAATTAATAATAAAAATAAAAGTATAATTATCGTTCGTATTACAAATTGAATAAAATTGAATTATTCTTGCTATAACAAGGATTTTTGGGTATATATGGTAAAAGTTAATTAACAAAAATAAAACATTTTGGAAAATATTGCTTTTTAATAAATATAATGATTAAATCAAACTATCCAGATAGATGGTAAAAATTTCCTATCTGAGAGATACTGGCCAGTATCAAGAAATGTTTCTCGCCCTCTAAAAAAAATCAGGAGTTGATCATGTATGAAATCGTTATGGAAAAACAGTGTAGCGGTTCTCACCATTCTCTCCATTCTGCCATTTTCACAAGCTGCCGTGCATGCTGAACAAAAACATTCGGAGTCGATCACGGCTTCTCAAGTAGACGTGCAAACGAAAAAATTGTCTATCGAAAAAGAAAGTACATTGTCAGCGGCTGAACGAGCTTTCGTAGGGAAAGTAAAGGCGAAGAAGGGTGTACATCGCCAAGGTGACTTGTATGTAGTCTCCCGTGGTGAAGTGCCTACCTCTGGCTATGGTTTGAAGGTTGTTGGAACAGAGCAAGGATGGGAAATGCTCACGGTATATGTAGAGCTGACAAATCCTGCTCCAGAAGATATTACAATGCCAGCGGTGCACACACCTTATATCATAGTACGGGCAAGCCTACCGCCTTACACAACAATGGTGTTTATGGATGCAAAAACTGATAAGGTGCTGTTCCAATAAACGTGAAAAAGGCCGGATGATTATATCCGGTCTTTTCTAGTCGGGACATGCTGTTGTGGGCGCCAATCTAATAAAAATGCCCCTTTGGATTTGATTCCAAGGGGGCTCGTCGCAGAGTTGCTATTTTTATGTATGATGAATGGTAATTAAGGCTGATTCGAGGTTACATACGTACCGGCGATCAAATCATGGATCGAGCGTTTATCCTGGCGAACAGCAATCATGATGGCGCTGACGATGATACCAAGACCGAGTGTAATGACGTACACGATTCCTCCGACCAAGTTGCGTAACAGCATAGTTCCGACTCCTACCGGCTCTCCATCGATTCGGGCGATGCGAATACCGACAATTCTTTTTCCCACCGTATAGCCATGCCAAAATACAGGTACGAGTAGGCTGTAGAGCGAGGAGATAATATTGGTAACAAGATTGTCTTCTGTATTGCCTGTAATGATATAGGTGATCAGTAGTAGCGGTAGTCCGACAATGATTGCATCTAGCAGACCGGCACCGAGTCGGAGCCAAAATCCTACGGGATTGCTTGGCGATGTGGTGATTGATTCCATGTTTTCCCTCTCCTTGTTATTCGAATAGGAATATATATGATTGCCCATTCAAAAATAGTGCAGATAAGGCTCCGTCGTTAAGTAGACGGAGCCTTAATTTTCCATAAAATTATACACCTGTAAAATTATTATGACAAGGTTAAAAACATCCGAAGCATGACGGCAATCCTGCCAGGAATAGCGTCAATGACGATATGCTCATGAGAAGCGTGGGCTCCATCACCAACAGGTCCCAAACCGTCAAGTGTTGGTGTTCCGGCATCAGCGGCGAAGTTTCCATCGCTTGTTCCACCGACACCTTGCTCCGTCAATTCAAAACCTTCCAGACGCGCTTGTTCCTGTGCGTGCAAGAACAGTTGCTCGGTACCAGCGGTTCGTTCCATAGGAGGTTTGGTGATTCCGCCTTCCACGAACAGCTTGGCTTCCGGATGGACAGGGGTCAGTTGATTCATCAATCGGGTAATGCGTTCGCTTTCCTCGCGACTTTGGATACGGACATCAATTTCAGTCATGGCAAAGTCAGGCACGACATTTGATGCACTTCCACCTGTAATGGTGCCGACAGACAAGGTTGTGCCCGCTTCATAATTCGTAAACGATTGAATCGCGAGGACGTGGTGAGCCAGCTCAGCAATCGCATTGATCCCCTTGGCGTGATCATTGCCTGCGTGTGCAGCGCGGCCTGTTACTTTCAGAATGAAGTCTCCGCCGCCTTTGCGGCTTGTTTTCAAAGAGCCATCTCCAGCAGCGGGCTCCAGTACCAATGCATATTTACTTCTTTTTGCTTCCTCTCGAATGAGCATTTCGGAGGAAACACTGCCGATCTCTTCATCGGTGTTCCAAAAAAAGACGAGCTTATGTTTGGGCGAAAGATTATGTTCCATCATGGCACGCAGGGCGAAATAGCTAAAAACGATCCCTGCTTTCATGTCGTATGTACCAGGCCCATAGAGTCGGCCATTTTCCTCGCGACAAGGCTCAACAGCTAATGTTCCAATCTCTTTTACGGTATCGAAGTGACCGAGAATGAGGATTTGTTCATCGCCATTTCCATACTCCATGCGCAGCTGATTTCCGTATTGCTCTTGTGGCAAGCTCTCCACCCGACATCCCAATTGGCGAAAGCGTTCTGCGATCAGGCTGCCTAATTGATCGACAGCTTTCTTGTTATGGGTGGGTGTTTCCATCTCTACATATGTACGCAGTTCCTCAATAATTTCTGGGAGCTGCTGCCGAAAATAGGACGTCCAATTTTTCTCCATGTCAGCCTCCTGTAAATCCTTTTACTAGCACTATAAAGCCTTGTTTGATTTTCTGCCACAAAAATAAAGATTTGTACATAAAATTCTGTATATTCCGTGTTTAAAACACAAGTAAAAAATGATTGAAATTGTTCAGATTATGAGTAAAATAATCATTGTGATGCATAAATATAAGTTTTCATGCAAATTAATGCTACGAATAGACTGCTTTATGCGTAAAAATCATAACAACGGGGGTTTCATCATGAAGAAAACAAAATCATTTATTTCTCTGGCACTTACTTCCATGCTTGCGGCAGTGGTAATCGCCGGATGTGGTACAGGCAATCAAACCGCAACAGGACAAGCACCTGCACCTTCTGCTGGAGACAAGAAAACATTGGTCATGGCTACTTCTGCGGACTATAAGCCGTATGAATATCACGATCTGAGCAGTGGAAAAGACGAGATTGTCGGCTTTGACATTGATATCGCGAAATACATTGCAAAAGAGCTCGGCTACGAACTGCAAATTAACGACATGAACTTTGACGGACTTATTCCGGCGCTGCAAACGAATCGCGCGGATTTCGTTATGGCGGGCATGACAGCAACACCTGAGCGCGAGAAGAACGCTGATTTCTCTACCATCTATTACGATGCGAAAAATACAATCGTAGCAAAGAAAGACAGCAATCTGACCAAGCCTGAGCAATTGGCTGGCAAAAAAGTGGCGGTACAGCTCGGCTCTATTCAGGAAGGGGCAGCAAAAGAACTTGCAAAGACTGTTTCCGGCTTGCAGATCACTTCACTGAACAAGCTGCCTGAGATCGTCGAAGAAGTAAAAGCGGGCCGCGTAGATGCTGCCATTATTGAGGACACGGTAGCGAAAGGCTTCGTGGCAAACAATGACTCTCTGCAATTCACCACAATGGAAGAAAATGAAAAGAATGGCTCCGCTGTTGCGTTCCCAAAAGGATCGCCGCACGTACAGAAATTTAATGAAGTGATTAAAAAGATGCAAGAAAACGGAGAAATGGACAAGCTGATTCAAAAATGGTTCGGTCAATAATCTCTCCAGACAACGAAGAATAACTGTATAAGCAGCAAGAGGGGAGAATGGGCATGAATTTGGATTTTGAACAAATCGTGCCCTATATTCCTTTCATATTGGAAGGGATAAAGGGCACGCTACTTGTTACCTTGATTTCGGTTGTATTAGGATTTTTCTGGGGCTCCATCCTCGCACTCATTAAAATTTCGAATGTAAAATTGCTGAACTGGCTCGCGGTTGCCTACACGTCTGTTTTCCGCGGGACACCTTTGATTTTGCAGCTGACTTTTGTATATTTTGCAACGCCACAGCTTACTGGCTACAATATTTCACAACTGGAAGCAGCTGTTTTGACGTTTACATTAAACTCAGGTGCATACATTTCCGAGACTATTCGTGGTGGAATTTTGGCGGTGGATAAAGGGCAGTGGGAAGCGGCCAAAGCGCTTGGGGTACCTTATCACCGGATGATGCTCGACATTATTTTGCCGCAGGCTGTCAAAAATATCTTGCCTGCTCTTGTCAATGAAACAATTGCACTCTTGAAGGAATCCGCACTCGTTTCCACGATTGGTCTTGCAGACATCATGCAGAACGCGAATGTGGTCAAAGGCACCATCTTCCGCTATTTTGAGCCATACATGATGGCCGGTATCCTGTACTATGTCATGGTTATGATCCTGACTTGGGTAGCTCGCGTACTGGAACGGAGGATGAGACTCAGTGATTAAGATCGATAACATTACGAAGTCATTTGGGCAACTGAATGTGTTGAAGGGCATCACGACGAACATCGGTAAAGGGGAGGTTGTCGCCATCATCGGTCCATCTGGATCGGGGAAGTCTACGCTATTGCGTTGCATCAACCTGATGGAGACACCAACGACGGGTACCATTACAATCAACGGACAGGAAATCACCGCGCCAAAAGCCGACGTGATGGGCATTCGCCAACAAATCGGGATGGTTTTCCAGCATTTTCACCTGTTTCCGCATATGACAGTGTTAAAGAACTTGACCTATGCTCCGATGAAAGTAAAAGGCATGTCTGCGGCGGAAGCGGAAAAAAAGGCGAGAGAACTATTGGCGCGCGTAGGACTAGCAGACAAAGCGGATGTCTTTCCATCACGTTTGTCAGGTGGTCAGAAGCAGCGTGTAGCCATTGCCCGATCACTTGTGATGGAACCGCAAATCATGCTGTTTGACGAGCCGACCTCTGCCCTCGACCCAGAGATGGTCAAGGAGGTTTTGGAGGTTATGAAGGGGCTCGCTGATAGCGGAATGACCATGGCAATCGTCACGCATGAAATGCGCTTTGCCGAAGAGGTGTCAGATCGTATTTTATTCCTCGATGATGGTCGTCTCTTGGAGGATACGCCACCAGAAGAGTTTTTCCAAAAGCCAAGAAGTGAACGTGCCCAGCAGTTTTTGGAGAAGGTTCGGTAATACAACTAGCCGCAGCGCCGATGAGGCAGCGGCTTTTTTCTTTGACACGAGCATAGACTTGGGCTAGAATCAGAAACATTATCAGTGTAAAAAATTTTTTATTTATTCTATTTTGGGGAGTGACTATTTTGGATCGTCAACGATTGGTCATTTTGTTGGAAATGGCGATGATGGCGGCTCTTGCAATTGTTTTTAGTCAGATCAAGGTCTTCGATATGCCACAGGGTGGCTCTGTGTCCCTGGTGATGGTACCAATCGCGTTGATCGCTGTTCGCCGTGGACTCGCTGCTGGTGTCATGACAGGGCTTGTTGTCGGATTTCTTCAATTGTTCTTGGGCAGTACAGTTGTCCATCCGGTTCAGCTGTTGCTGGATTATCCTCTTGCTTTTGGGGCGCTTGGTCTCGCTGGGCTTTTTCGCTTGTCTGGCTACGAAGGAACGAAGCAACGAATCATGGTACTGTGGAGCGGCTTGCTCATCGGCGTGATTGGACGATTTGTCTGCCATTTTCTATCGGGTGTTATTTGGTTTGGCAGCTACGCGCCAGAAGGTGTACCAGTCTGGCAATATTCCCTCATTTATAACATCACGTATCTGTTGCCAGAAATGATTATCGCGGGAGTCGTCTTGACAGTTGTGCTTAGCAGCGCATCGCAGCTGCTGTTTCCTGCACGCGATCGAGTTGCGTAAGAAAAAGGAAAAAATCGGTATCATGTACAAACTATCCACATAATGTAATCAGGCAGCGAGTTTTCGTTGCCTGATTTTTTACTTCTTAGACATATACTTTTTTCAGGTGGCAGGATACATGTTTATCCGACAGCAGAATATGATGTAATATGCACGTTTTTGAGAACACCTAAAGGAGGTGCTTACGCGAAATGGGATTGCGCTCCTATCGCCTGCGACAGGGGGGCGCCTTGCGACGTGTTCTCGGGGTAGCGTTGGCTGTCGGGGGAATCACCATTTTCCTGTATTGGGCACCTCCGTGGGTTTGGTATAGCCTATTGGCATTAGCACTCATAGGGGCCGGCGTGTATTTGTATCGTGTGTAGTAATTTCGGTGAGGAGGGGTAGCATGCGGTTTTACACCATCAAGTTGCCGAAGTTCCTGGGTGGCATGATTCGGGGCATCATCGAGGCGTTCAACAAGAAAAAGTGAAGTCTCGGCCCCGAGCCTCCTTTGGGAGAAGAGTGGAGAAACGGGAGGAAATGCAAAAAAGCACCTCGAGGGTGCTTTTTTTCGCATAGCTGAGATTAACTATACGCGAGTTACGAGACCGGATTTCAGTGCTCGAGTACTTACATAAACGCGCTTCGGTTTTCCATTTACGAGAATGCGCACTTTTTGTACGTTGACACCCCAGGTGCGGCGAGTTGCGCGCATGGAGTGGGAGCGAGCGTTTCCAGCTTTAGCAGATTTACCTGTTACAAAGCAACGACGTGCCATTACGATCCACCTCCCTTGTTACATCTAAACGGGATTTCCTTTGTGGGAAATACAAATACTCGACTATATTAGCACAACATTGCTGTCAATTGCAATACTTGACAAGATGATTTACCCAGTCTTTCTCGTAGGGTTGATAGGATTGACAAAACGCTTCATTTCTATTAAGTGTTAGTGTAGAATTGTAAGGAAGCATGGTTACGCTTACCTATGACGGTCAAGCTGTTTAACAGAGGAGGAGTCCTTGCATGACGGTGGAAATGAATACATCGCTAGGAAAGATCGATGTTACAGAAGATGTGATCGCACGGATTGCTGGAGGCGCGGCCATGGAAGTTTTTGGACTTGTGGGCATGGCTTCTCGCAAAGCGTTGAAAGATGGAATCGCTGAGCTGTTAGGAAGAGACAACCTGAGCAAAGGTGTCGTCGTTCATAACACAAATGGCGAAGTAGTATTGGACATGCACATTATCGTCAGCTATGGCGTGAAAATTTCCGAGGTGGCAGGCAACGTTCAACGCCGTGTTCGATATACCTTGGAGCAAACGGTAGGCATTGATGTGACTGCTGTTAATATTTTTGTGCAGGGAGTTCGTACAGACAGGGATATGTAAGGAGGAACATCAGTTGGTACATACGCGTCTAGATGGCGTGCTGTTTAGCCGGATGGTTTACCTGGGGGCGAACCTTTTATCCGACAACGTCAGAGTAGTGGATGGATTAAACGTCTTTCCTGTGCCGGATGGCGATACGGGGACAAACATGAATTTGACTTTCTCTTCTGGTGTGGAGGAGCTGTCTCGAAAGGAATCCCCCCGAATCACTGAATCGGCTGCTGCTTTGGCAAAAGGTCTGTTAATGGGAGCGCGCGGTAACTCCGGCGTGATTTTGTCCCAGTTATTCCGCGGCTTCAGCAAATCAGTCAATGGAAAAGATGAGGTTAACGCCCGTCAGTTTGCCGATGCCTTGAAAGCTGGTGTTGACTCTGCGTATCAGGCAGTGATGAAGCCGGTAGAAGGCACGATTTTGACTGTTGCCCGTGAAGCGGCGGAGATGGCTGTGCGTGCAGCACGCACGTCAGATGACATTATCTCTGTCATGGAAAAAACATACGAGCAGGCGCAAGCTACGCTGTTGCGTACGCCGGAAATGCTGCCTGTTCTAAAAGAAGTGGGCGTAGTCGACTCAGGTGGACAAGGTCTCTTGTTTATTTATGAAGGGTTTTTGCGAGCATTGCGCGGGGAAGAACTATCCGCCGATCGCGAGCGTTCGGTACCCAAAATCGGTCAGGAAGAGTTGGACAAGCTCATTTCTGAGCAGCATCATGCACAAATCCACATGAAAACAGAAGACATCACGTACGGGTACTGTACGGAGTTTATGGTTCATGTCGCGCATAGCACCGAGCCGAACAAAAAGCCGTTTTCAGAGGCACTGTTTCGCAGTCATCTGGATACAATGGGTGATTCACTACTGGTCGTCTCTGATGAGGAAGTTGTCAAGGTACATATTCATGCAGAGCATCCGGGAAGCGTACTGCAATACGCTCAGCAATTCGGCAGCCTGCATCGACTGAAGATAGAAAACATGCGCGAGCAGCATGCGAACATTCTCAAAGCGGAGGAAAACAAAGGACAGGCGAAGCCAGAAACAGCTGCTAAACCTGCTACAGAGTTGCTTCCATACGGATTGATCGCGGTAGCTGCTGGTGAGGGAATCGCTACGATTCTGCGCAGCATGGGTGTGCATGTGGTAGTAGAGGGCGGCCAAACGATGAACCCGAGCACAGAGGACTTCATGAAGGCCGTCGCAGGACTGAATGCCCAGCACATCATCATCCTGCCAAACAACAGCAATATCATCATGGCAGCACAGCAGGCATCAGAGCTAGCTGAAGTTCCGGTTTCTGTCATACCGACGAAGAGCATTCCGCAGGGGTTGGCAGCACTTGTCAGCTTCCGTGCAGATGCCCAGCCGGAAGCGAACGTGCAAGCGATGACCAAGGCGATTGCTCAGGTGAAAACCGGAATGGTGACGCACGCGGTTCGCGACACGCAAATGGGTGAGGTAGAAATCAAAGAAGGCGATTTTATCGGCATGGCCGAGAAAGAAATCGTCACAGCAAATCCTGACTTGTTAGCTTGCGCAACGACGCTGCTCTTGGGAATGGTGGATGAAGACTCCGAAATCATTACGATTTTCTTAGGGGAAGATGCGACAGAAGATCAAGCTCATGCTTTGGAAAAAGCTTTGTCCGATTCATACCCGGATGTGGAAGTTGAGATCCAGGCAGGCGGTCAACCGTTGTATCCATTCATTTTTTCTGTCGAGTAAAAGCCTATTTTTTGAACGAATGAACAGGGAGAGGAGCGATCGAGAATGCCAATTGTGATTCTTACCGACAGTGCGTCTGATATCGATGCGTCTGTGAGGCAGTCATTGGGGATCGTGGCCGTCCCGTTAAAAATCATGTTTGGGGCGGAAACGTATGTGGACGCGGTCACTATCTCGTCTTCGGAGTTTTTCGATAAGCTGAAGCAATCGAGCGTGATGCCGACAACCTCGCAGCCGTCTCCGCTTGAATTTGCTGAAGCGTACAAAGCGATCCATGAGAAATATGGCAAGGACGTGCAAATCATTGCCATACTCTTATCGGGTTCCTTATCGGGTACGTATCAGTCAGCGATGATCGCCAAGTCGATGTTGGATGAAAATATCGACATTACGGTGATCGATTCTCGCAAAGCCTCATTTGTTCACGGAATGATCTGCGTAGAGGCTGCCAAAGCCGCTCAAGCAGGCAAGAACAAGGAGCAAATTCTGGATCAGATTGATCGTTACTTGGATGAGGTGCAGGTATACTTTATTGTGGATACACTGGAGTTCCTGCAAAAAGGCGGTCGAATCGGCAAAGCATCTGCTGTCATCGGTTCGCTCTTGAACATCAAGCCGATTTTGACACTGGATCCTGCCGGGTACGTCTCTGCTTTTGACAAGGTACGAGGAACGAAGAAAGCTCTGAATCGCGTATTTGAAGCGTTGCAGGAATACGCGCAAGGCGAGCCAGTGAAAATCGCTGTGCTGCACAGCAGTGTTCCCGATCAAGCGGCTGAGCTCTTGGAGCGACTCAAGCAAGAGTTTGCGGTAACGGATTCTTGGTTGGAACAGATTGGTCCGGTGATCGGTACGCATACAGGTCCCGGTCTACTCGGGATCGTCATGGTAAAAGATAGGTAAGGCATATTCAGTATGGAGAGGAGCTTCCCTGAGGCAGGGGGCTTCTTTTTTATACAGAGGTTCTATTAAAACGATTTAAAAGTTATGAAAAATAGGGCGGGGTTATGGTGAATAAGGACGAATTCCTTATTGAGTTGGAAGATATTGTGTATGACTCTCTATTTATTGGCGCTCAGAAAGATGATTTGAATAAAGAAATTTCTGCCAATATGTGGTCTATTTCTTTAAGTATGCAGTTAGCTAGTCAGTTTACAGTTTTTGATTTCCTGAACTTTTTCCATAAAGTAATAGAGAATAGACAACAGCAAATTTTAAAATCAAATAGTGATCATGGAATGCTGTTATATGTTTGGTTCGATTGGCAGGCATCCCAACTAAAATTTAATCTTATATCTCAAATTCATGAAAAACTCCCTTTTAGCGGAAAGATTGAAATCCTTGATGAGCTTGAACCAATCATTAACGAGTTTATTCTCTTTCCTTATCATGATGGAATTCCAATAGTAGAAACAGCAAACGAAGGAAATGATGTTCAAGCAGATTTCGACGGTGAACTAGGCCCCGTAAAGGTATTCCTAATTTCACTTCCAAAGAAAAAATGAAACCGATGAAGTTTGAACGCTTACCGCTGGTTGTGGGACTCAGAGGATTACCGGCTTGACTATCGTTGACGCCCCCTATCTTCTTAGTGGGAGTTTTTTCATTTATCCTGATTTGACCGCATGTTGCCTCCGGAAATCGGTTATGATTGCTTTACGTACAGTTTCCTCTGTAGCGCTTTCAAAGGCTGTAGGATACAATGAGAGTGAATCTTGTTGAACCCCTTGTGATTCGGGAGGAGAACCGGTTGAAGTACAAAAGCGTATTTGATATTATCGGTCCAATTATGGTTGGACCATCTAGCTCCCATACGGCTGGTGCAGCCCGTATCGGTCGTGTGGCTCGCAAGCTGTTTGGCAGAATGCCTTTGCGAGCAGAAATTGTTTTTTACGGCTCATTTGCAAAAACGTATCAAGGACATGGTTCTGATGTGGCGACTGTTGCAGGAATTCTTGACTTTGACACGTCGGATTTGCGTCTGAAAAATTCGCTGGTGATTGCAGAAAAAGCTGGCATGGAAGTGGAGTTGTCCACTTCTGACGTTTTGACAGAGCACCCGAATACGGCGCGGATCAAGCTGTCTGATGATGAGCGTCAGATTGAAATCGTTGGTGTCTCCATTGGTGGCGGGAAGATCGAAGTGTTGGAAGTGAACGGGTTTTCCTTTCAGTTGGGCTTCGATACACCGACGCTCTTGGTTCTGCATGAAGATCGCTTCGGGATGATTGCGGCTGTGGCAAAGGTGCTGACGCAGCACAACATTAATGTGGGACTCATGGAAGTGTCTCGACATACACGCGGTTCGCGTGCTTTGATGGCAATCGAAACGGATTCGACGATCTCCCCGGAAGTACTGGAGGAAATTCGTCAAATTCCCCATATCTTTGACGTATCCCTGCTCGCATTGAACTAAGCAAAAGGACGAGCAGGATTAGAGGAGTGAACAACCAGATGTTTCGTAATGTGGCTGAACTAGTAGAGTTGGCCGAATCCCAGGGGAAGAAGATCTCCGAGGTGATGATTGAAGCAGAAATGGAAGTTTCCCAGCGCAGTCGGGATGCCATTATGCAAGATATGTACGCCAACCTCGATGTAATGGAAAAAGCAGTGCGTCGCGGGCTTACCGAAGATATTCGCTCGCATAGCGGGTTGACGGGCGGCGATGCGAAGAAGCTGCAAACATACATGGAGACCAAGACGTTTTTGTCCGGTCCCACACTTTTGAATGCGGTCTCGATGTCAGTGGCGGTTAATGAAGTAAACGCAGCAATGGGCACGATTGTCGCAACGCCTACAGCAGGAGCATGTGGCATTGTACCAGGCACGTTGTTTGCCGTATCTGACAAGCTGCAGCCGACCCGTGAGGAAATGGTCAATTATTTGTTCACGGCAGGCGCTATCGGGTATTGCATTGCCAATAACGCGTTTATTTCGGGTGCTGCGGGTGGTTGCCAGGCAGAGGTAGGCTCTGCAACAGCTATGGCTGCTGCGGCGATTGTAGAAATGGCTGGCGGTACGCCTGAGGAATCTGCCCAAGCAGTAGCGATCGCGTTGAAAAATATGCTCGGTCTGGTCTGTGACCCCGTAGCCGGACTGGTTGAAGTACCATGTGTCAAACGAAATGCGATGGGAGCAGCGATTGCGACAGTAGCCGCAGATATGGCAATGGCAGGCATCAAGAGCGTAATCCCAACAGATGAAGTCATCGATGCCATGTACCGAATCGGTTGCGCTATGCCGACTACGCTGAAGGAAACCGCACAGGGTGGTCTTGCTGCCACGCAAACGGGTCGCATGATCGAAGCCAAAGTGTTCGGCGTACGGATGGAGAAGTAAGATGGCTGGTGCATATCAATCGCCCGTCTCCCTTTTGCACGGGGTAGGGGAAGAGCGAGCGAAGGCATTTGCAGGACTGGGAATCAACAGCATTGGCGATTTGCTGGAGTATTTCCCGTCTCGCTATGAAGATTACCGTGTGCGCGATTTGACTGAAGTAAAAGACGGAGAGAGGGTCACGCTGGCAGGTACGGTGTACGGCGAACCCTCTGTTCGTTTTTTTGGAAAAAGAAAATCACGACTGTCCGTCAAGGTTGTCATGGACCGTGTCGTGGTGACGGCTGTCTGGTTCAATCAGACGTTTGTCAAAAGCAGGCTGTCGCCAGGCAAGGAAATACTCGTCACGGGAAAATGGGACAAGCACAAGCTACAAATCACAGTGAGCGAAATGACAGAAGTAGACTCCGAACGCGCGACAAAAAGAGGCGAGCTCGCCCCTGTCTATCCACTTGGCGGGGATGTGACGCATACACTGCTGCGCAAAACCATTCAACAGGCGTTGCGTCAATATGGCAAGGAGATACCTGAGATCCTTCCTGCGGATATCGTGGAGCGCTACCGATTGATGCCGCGGAAGGATGCCTTTCATTCGATTCATTTTCCTGAAAATGCGGAAGATGGTCGTCAAGCGCGGCGACGGATTATGTTCGAGGAGCTTTTCTTATTCCAGTTGAAAATGCAAACATTGCGCAAGATTAATCGGCAGCAAACGGAAGGCGTTGCTTTGGCGATTCCGATGGAAGAGGTCCGGGAATTTGTCAAAGGGTTGCCGTTCCCACTGACAGATGCGCAGAAACGAGTAGTAAAAGAAATATTGGACGACATGCGGGCCCCTCATGCGATGAATCGATTGCTGCAAGGGGACGTAGGCTCGGGGAAAACCGTTGTAGCCGCCATCGCGCTGATTGCTGCGGTGAAAGCAGGTTATCAAGGAGCGTTGATGGTACCGACGGAGATTCTCGCCGAGCAGCATGTGCAGTCGTTGACGAAGCTCCTATCCGATTACGGCATTCAAGTTGCGCTCTTATCGGGCTCGCTGACGGCGAAACGTAGACGCGAAGTCATCGGCTCTCTGCAAATGGGGTTAATCGATGTCGTAGTCGGTACCCATGCGCTCATTCAAGAGGATGTCTTTTTTTCTCGTCTTGGTCTCGTGATTACGGACGAGCAGCACCGATTCGGTGTGGAGCAGCGGCGAATTTTACGGAATAAAGGCTTGTCCCCTGATGTCTTGTTTATGACTGCAACGCCAATTCCGAGAACACTGGCAATTACGGCATTTGGCGACATGGACGTTTCTACGATTGATCAAATGCCTGCGGGGCGCAAACCGATTGAGACGACATGGAAAAAGCATGATCAGTTTCCGGCTGTGCTGGAGCAAATGCGGGATGAGCTACGAAAAGGACGACAGGCCTACGTGATTTGTCCGCTTATCGAGGAATCCGAAAAGCTCGATGTGCAAAATGCGATTGATGTACATGCTCAGCTCACACACATTTTCCCTGAATTCGGCGTAGGCCTGATGCATGGGCGACTGCCCGCGAAAGAAAAGGATGCCGTCATGCAAGCCTTTCTTGCCGCAGAGCACGCTGTCCTGGTCAGTACAACGGTCGTAGAGGTCGGTGTGAATGTGCCGAATGCTACCTATATGGTCATCTATGATGCGGAGCGGTTTGGTCTTGCTCAGCTTCACCAATTGCGCGGGCGCGTAGGACGTGGCTCTGAACAGTCATATTGTGTGCTGATCGCCGATCCGAAATCCGAGATTGGAAAAGAGCGGATGCGTGTCATGTGCGAGACGACGGATGGATTTGAGCTGTCGCAGCGCGATTTGGAATTGCGCGGACCGGGTGATTTTTTTGGAACCAAGCAGAGCGGCTTGCCGGAGTTTAAAGTCGCTGATTTATTAAGTGATTACAAAGCGCTGGAGGTAGCGAGACAGGAGACGGTCAAGCTGGTAGCAGAGGACTCCTTCTGGCGTGACGAAAAGTATCACTGGCTGCGTGACTATTTGAAGAATGAGGGCGTACTCGACGGTGTCGTCTTCGATTAAGAAAGGAAAGTCTTCCCACGTTCAAGCGCGTGTGAGAAGGCTTTTTCTTTTGTGGGGTGAAACCTTAAGCAAGCTCTCGACGTCTATCCTCTGTAAGGTAAATTTTTCTAGGAAGCGAGGCGAGTTTTTTGTCTTTGCGAAAAATTCGGGGAATGAGTATGTCCATTGTGTTCGCATTGCTTATCATGACAGGATCCGACTTCGCGCAAGCAACTTCCACGGACAGTCGGATTGCTCAGACTGGCCCATCTCATACGACTAGCCAAACGACAAAGGAATGGAAGCAAAAGGAACTGCCTTACGACTACGCGGCGATGAAAGAAGACGTGGTTATACAGCTAAACGATGCACCACAGCTCCGCTCTCCTCGAAGAACGGTTGTGGGACCTGCACCACAGGCGTACACTATCTTTTTTAAGGAAGCCGTGAACCGTGGAACAGTCGAAGAGGCCATCCGCAAAAATGCCCAGGAAGAGACCAAAAAAGAGGATTTGGGTTTCGTGGAGCCGATTTTTACGTTTCACTGGGTGCACGACCGTCAACTGCAATTGCTGGCTACCCTTCCTGAGCTTGCCAAGGACAGAAGCTGGACGGAATATGTTGTCAGCGTAGCAGGAGCGAAGAAGGTAAAGGGAACCGTCTTTGGCGATACAAATGATTTCTCGGCGGTGGTGTTTGCTCCGTCTCAGATTTGGCGAGTCTCAGTCGATGGCAAGGTGAAAGAGAAAATGACGGACTTTGCCGTCAGGACTCCCATGCAGTTTATCGACCCCGAGGAACGGTATGTGCTACTGGAGCGATTTACAGAATATTGCGAGTGCGATGCCCGTTTCGCCATGCTGTATTCGATTTATGACACACAGACAAAAGAGCTGACTGCTTATCCAGTGGAGCTGACTGACAACTACAGCGGTGCAGGCGATTTCATGGCAGATCGTCGCGGCTTCTTTTTCGCTCATCCACCGAAAGGGACAGAAGTACCGAAAAGCGAGTTTGCCATTCGTGTCAAGGTAGATGGATACGTACATGGAGCCAGCTTTAGCCATGATCGCAAGCATGTATTGATGGCAGTGGGCAAGACCGAACAGAAAAAGGACCTCGATCTGATCGTGTACGATTTGGAGACTGGAAAAGAACGGCGCCTCCCAGGTGTCATCAAAGGATGGGTTCCAACAGACGAGATGAATGGGCAAGTCCAGCCCGTTAGTTTTATGGATGGTGGACGTTACGCGACGTTTGAAATGAGAACAGAGGAAGATAGCTTCGAAGAGCTTCGTCAACGCTACGATTGGCAGTCAGGCAAGGTGATCAGCTGGAATCCACCGGTTCCCAAAGAAGCGTGGTCTGGCTATATTCAGTCGACGGATGGCGCCTATCAAATGTATTGGAATGCAGGAGTGTTTAAGGGCGACGTCAAACTGATGGAAATGAAGCCAGAAGCGGTATGGATTCCAGGCACTCACCATTTGGTTTATATCGATTGGGAAAAAGCTGAACAAGGGGCGGAGTCCGTTTCGTCGCTCTTCCTGTTCGATGCCGATCGTAAGCAACAATCTGTGCTGGTGAAAGGACTGCCAGCAAGTGTATCGATTCTGGGAGCGAGCAACGATGGAAAATGGCTCTACGTCACGACTCCGGACGCATTTGCCCCTTAAGCGTCATATTCCGTTGCCAGCATCGATAAAATGATCAAGGATTCGTAAGTATCGCCTGCTTTTAGGCAATCGCGCAAGGTGCCCTCTATGTGAAACCCTTCGGATACGTAAAGGCTGCGGGCGCGGTCGTTCGTTTCTTTTACATCCAGCCAGAGCCGATGGGCCTTTTGCTCGATAAATGCCCACTGCTTGATCTGACGCAGGATGTTGCGACCGTAGCCGTTCCCCTTTGCTGCGATTGTGATACGGATGAGTTCAATACTTTGATGAGGATTGGTCAGCCCGGCGATGATGACGTAGCCGACGGGGTGGCCTGTTTCTTTTTTCTCGGCAATCATATGGAGGATGTCCGGGTCGCCAAGAGCGTTATGGTGCCGATCTGCGCTCCACGGAATAATGAACGGGGCATTCTCTGGTGCATTTTCTACTTCGCATACGAAAGGAATGTCTGCCGGTGTAGTTCGGCGCAAGTGGATGGTCATGCGTGTATCTCCTCTTTCATTTAACATTGGCTTACCATAATCAGATTGCCGTCGGGATCGCGGAAGTTGAACCAGTGGCCATGCTGGATAGGGGTGACGACTTCGACTCCGCTCTCTTTGAGAAAGGCATAGGAGGCTTCGATATCCAGTGTGTTGAAATGAAACAAGGGGGCATCATCTGTGATACGCTTCGGAAAGATTTTGCTGTCCAGGACGAGTGTCAGTCCACTTTGCAAAGGAATGCAGTATATATGCCCGAACATAATTTCACCGTCTATGGGAATGCCCAAGAGACGGCAGTACCAGTCGCGTGCGCGCTCGATGTCGCTGACGGCTACAAAAATAGCTCCGATTTGGGGGAGCAGAGGGGAAGTCGTTGTCATGTGATAGAGCTCCTTTCAATAGGCGTTTTTTTCACAAGATCGACCCGTCATCATCGTGCACGAAATGTCGGATCGCCCGATTTTGCATCTGCTATTCTGAGGAGGAAAGGGAGGTCATTACCATGGATTTGCTTGTAAAGCTGAATGAGGCTCTGGACTACATCGAAGACAATTTGACCAGCGAGATTGACTATAAAGAAATCGCCCGGGTAGCTTGCTGCTCCGAGTATCACTTCAAAAGAATGTTTTCTTTTCTCGCTGGTGTTCCGCTATCCGAGTACATCCGGCGTCGGCGCATTACGCTTGCAGCTTTTGAGCTTGCGGACAGCAACGAGCGGATCATTGACATTGCGATCAAATACGGATACGGATCGGCTGATTCCTTTGCCAGAGCTTTTCAGAATGTGCATGGAGTCACTCCGACAGAAGCCAGACATATCGGCCAACCCTTGAAGGCTTATCCACGAATGACCTTTCATCTATCCATAAAAGGAGGCAGTGCCATGAACTACCGCATGGAAGAAAAAGAGGCATTTCGTATTGTGGGTCTGAAAAAAAGAGTCCCGCTGATTTATCGTGGAGTCAATCCAGAGATTGCGGCTATGTGGGCTTCATTAGATAGGGAGACGATCCAGCAGCTGAAGTCGCTATCCGATATCGAACCACTAGGACTGATCAGTGCGTCCACGAACTTTTCAGAAGGTCGGCTGGAATATGGCGAGCTCGATCATTATATCGGCGTAGCCACTACAAAAGCTTATCCAGACAACCTGGCAGTACTTGAAGTTGCTGCTTCCACCTGGGCGGTCTTCGAAGCAGTGGGTCCTTTTCCCGATACGCTGCAAGATGTCTGGGCCCGGATTTATTCGGAATGGTTTTTATCCTCTGGTTATGAACAGGCTGAGGGTCCGGAGATTTTGTGGAACGAAAATAAAGACACTTCATCCCCAACCTTCCGAAGCGAAATTTGGATTCCTGTCGTGAAAAAGTAACCCTTTATTGGATTCGCTCTCGCTTGCGGAACACCTACCGATGTGTGCTTATCCGAGAGGAAATAATTACTAGCTTTTTTTTGCGCGAGACAGGCATAAAAACGAACGTTTGTTTGCTATAATAAGAACAAAGCAACAAGGGAACATAAGTTCTTATTTAGGGGATGATCGTATGTCCAATGCGAACAAGCGGATCGTATTTTTGATCGACATGCAGAGCTTTTATGCCAGTATCGAGAAAGGGGCCAATCCAGAGCTGCGAAACAAACCGATTGTCGTCGCGGGTGATCCGGAGCGGCGCAGTGGAGTCGTGCTGGCAGCGTGTCCGATTGCCAAGTCATACGGAGTGGTCGCGGCCGAAGCGCTGTGGCAGGCGCAGCAAAAGTGTCGCCAGCTCGTCGTTGTTCGTCCGCGCATGGAGATGTACATTCGCATCTCCATGCAAATCACTCGCATATTCGAGGCATTTACCGACAAGGTGGAGCCGTACTCGATCGACGAGCAGTTTCTCGACGTGACAGGCAGCGTTCACCTGTTTGGTGATCCGATGCAGATGGCTGCACAGATTCGGCAGCGCGTCTGGATGGAGACAGGAATCAACTGTCGGGTAGGCATCGGGGAGAACAAGGTATTGGCCAAGATGGCCTGTGATAATTTCGCCAAGAAACGGGAAGAAGGCGTTTTTTGGCTCAAGCGGGAAACGTTAGCGGATACGCTCTGGAAGCTTCCGATTGAAAAGCTGTTCGGCGTAGGCTCACGCATGAAGCGTCATTTTCATCGAATGGGCGTCTATCAGATCGGGCAGCTTGCAGATATGAGGCCAGCCATCCTCACCCGGCATTGGGGAGTAAACGGGGAAGTGCTGTGGCGCACGGCTCACGGAATCGACGATTCACCTGTGGCTTTGGATTCCTATGATTCACAAAAAGGGATCGGTCATCACATGACGTTGCCGCGGGATTACCATACAGCAGCGGAAATCAAAGTGGTGCTTTTAGAGCTGTGCGAAGAAGTGTGCCGTCGGGCGAGGAAAAAGGAGCTGATGGGCTCCGTTCTGTCTGTGGGCTGTCGTGGAGCTGATTTGGCTGCTGGAACGGGCTTTGGACGGCAGATGAAGCTCACGGAGCAGACGAATGATGCCATGACTTTGTACGAAGCGGCCTGCTTTCTGTTTGACCGCCACTGGCAGGAAACGCCCGTCCGCAGTATCGGGGTCAATCTGGGGCAGCTTGTCCCTGACAACGTGGTACAACTCAATCTGTTCACGGACAATCACAAGCGGCGTTCGTTGGCACAAGCTATGGATGATATCCGGACCCGATACGGTCAGGACGCCATCCTGCGCGCCACCTCTGTATTGGAAGCAGGACAGGCGAAAGAGCGTGCACGTAAGATCGGAGGACACTACAAGTGACGGAGCCGATGGTGTCTGACGAGCAGGAAATGATACGCCAGTATATTTTATTTGGCATTTTGTTTCGGGCGGTCATGGCCGATCTGGGGCAGATGCGGATTGTGCCGTTGAAGTTTTCTTATCAGATGATGTTCAATGAGCTCTCGCGGTGGGCGGAGCGGCAGCATCACCAGCTGCGTCGCATCCTGCGGCAAAGAGGGTGCACAGTCGTCAGCTCACGACGTCAGGGACATATGTATGTCGTCCACTATCGACAACGCGGGTATGTGCGAGAAGCGATCTATACGATTGAGGTATTGCGGGCAGAGTGTCAGGAGCTCGTCCATTTATGGACCCGATATGAACAGCGAGGAGAGAACAAGCAATGAGGGAAAAACGCGTGTCCAAAAAGGAAAATGTATTCGTGGCCAGTCGGTTTGTGCTGCCGGAGCATCGGGAAATGTATTTGCGGATCAAGGAAGAAGAGCGCCGCTATGTACCACCCGAGCTGGATCAGGAGCAGCTCAGCGCCTTGAGCGAGCTGGTATGGCAGGCGTTTCAGACAGAGAGTATCCTGACACTGACCTATTATGACGGGCGAGAGCCGCGACGCCTGTCTGCCCACATTATCCATATTGATCAAGCGGCGAGACGCCTCAAGCTTCGGGCAGGCTCCGAGATTCACTGGGTTCCTTTTGCCCGATTGCTGCATGTGGAGCTGGCAGCGAGCTTCTAAATCGAAGAAATGCAGGTACATGATGGGCAAGATATGAGAATTACTCAGGAAATCGGCAAAAATAGGCCTCTTTTTCAAAAGCAAGCGGCAAAAAACAGCGTGCCGCGTTGAAACGGTGTGTGCGAGGAAGATGTGAGATTCCTGAAACGAAAAGCGGTCAAAAACAACCGTTTTTCGTGTTTTTTTGGCTTACACGGATTTTGCCAGAAGGGAGGTTTCCCTGTATTGTTAGATTATCTTTTGAAGCATATATTTGACGGATAGAACAAAGGAGATTTTGCATGCTAGCACAAGAAATGGGTGTCATATTCACCAAGCACGCCGATCAAATTACTTCCAAGCGTTGGGGAGAATTCATGCAACAATTGGAGGAAAAAGGCCTGTACGTGCTCATTGAGACAGACACGATCGGAAGAGTGATGAGTCCATTGGGCGGATTGATGCCCATGCCGTGTAAAAGTGAGACGCTCCATATTGTGACAGCGGATGAGCTGGAGCAGCGCGGCTTGCCGCTCGGTCACCACATCGTAACGAAAGCGAAAGAAAAAGTAGCCCAATCATAATCGAAAAAACCAGCGCAACCTTTCCTGGGAGCTAGCCTCCGAGTGGGAAAGGTTTTTTGTTGCTAAAACCCGCCAGGCAAGTCAGCCGAAGCGGGTTTTGTTTTCTCCTGGGTGCACGCTTCGTTCAATTGTCTGCTTTTTTAGCAGCAGGAACGTGACGGAATAGCTTGGTCATGCAAAACCATGCGATGAGTGGGCCGATTCCGATACACAAAATCAACCAATTCAGTGTAAGAGGAGAGACGCTCAAAGACGTTACCAGCAGAAAGATCAGAATCCCCACCAGCCGACCAACGTCCAGAGCGAACTCTCGCAGCACGACATACTCGACTCGATTGCGGGCGCTCTCTTCGTTCGTGCCAATCAGATCAAAAATCGTGGAAAGCATGGGCACTGAAAACAGTGGATAAGCAATGGACACGGCAATCCCGAAAATAAGCAGTGTTGTAAAGCTCACCTGCCAAAAAAATACGAAGAGAATCCCCCACATGATGACAGAACCAGTGAGCATTCCCCACTTGCGAAAGCGGGGAGTGAACCATTTGGAGATCAGGAAGTAGCTCACAAGTCCGACGGCAGATGTAGTCAGCCAGTAGTTGCCGAGAGTCATCTCGCTTTTCGTGGCGATGTAGACGAGTAGACCGATCACAAAGCCGAATACACCTTCACGCAGTCCTTGACCAGCTAAAGCCCCTGCTGCCCAGCGCCACTCGCGCTCCTCTCGTAAACAACGTAAGGAAAAGCTCCAGGAATACGTCCCTTCCGATTGGCGTTTTTTCAGAAAAAAGCTGATGAACACGCCGATGACAAAAAGCGCAAGAGAAATCCCGAAAATAAGGGAGTAGCCGCTGTTGCCCGGAAGCCGTGTAATGAGCAAGCCCGATATCCATGGAGCGAGCATGCCGCCAAGTGAAGCGAGCAGCCCTGCCGTACCGTTGAATAGGTCGCGGTTATCCGCATTCGTGATTTCGAAGTACACCACGTTGAAGGACAGCCAAAAAAATCCATTCGCCATACCCTGAACGAGCCCAAGCGGTACAGCATAAGAGACAGCTTTGGGACCTGCCAGAAGAACGAGCAAATAAAAAAGGGCAGAAACGGCCATGCCAGCGCGCAGGACATTCATTTTGTTCAGACGCTTCACGTACCAGCCCGCAAGCCAAAAGGTAAGCGCACCCGCGAGATGAGCGGAAAAAGTAAACCAAGCGATCGGGGCAAATTGACTTTTTACCTTCCACAAATAGACGTTTACAAACGTGCCAGAAAGGGCGCCAGCGGCAATAAACACAGCGTTGACCAGGAGCAGCAGCTTGGCTTGATTGTCCAGACGGCCTGATGACTTTTGGTGAGAAGGCTCATGGTGCGACATTTTCAGACCAGTGGACTCCTGTATGGGAAGGAAGGGTGGAAGGCGTTTTTTTGTTTTTTGTTGCATACGTTCCCTCCGCGCAAAAATAGGACATGAACATAACGTGCCCTACCGCTGCTGCTTTCAACAGGAAAGTGAGTAAACACCATGTTTTCCCAAATGAAAAAGAAGGTCGTAATTTTTTGAACGTTATTTCATTTCAGGGAGGAAAACGACTACAAGCAAACAAATTAAGAGGGGAGGCATACGAAAAATACAGAAGCGAACAGAAAAGAGGTCACGAGATGGCGACAACCATTTTCAGAAATGGACGCATTTACACAGGAGATTCCCGGCATTTGTTCGTACAAGCATTAGTCGTTCGAGATGGAATTGTGCATGACCTGGGCAGCGATGCAGACATGCTTCTTCAATACGGAGGCAGTGATGCAACGGTCATTGATCTGCAAGGTTGTACCGCTACCCCGGGATTGATTGACAGCCACTTGCATTTGGGATGGCTCGGTCTGACCTTTTTGCAACTGGATTTGAGCAAAGCTCGCTCCAAGGATGAGCTGCTGTTTCTCTTAAAAGAAAAAGCGCAAGTCACACCTGAAAATGCGTGGATACAAGGTTATGGCTGGGATGAGAATTTGTTCGCGGATGGTGGCGGCATTCCTACCATCGAAGAACTTGATCAAGCAGCACCACATTGCCCGATTCTTCTGGCGCGAATATGTGGACATGCGAATTTGGTCAACAGCAAGGCATTGGAGCTAAGTGGCTATCATCGTGACATGGAGGTGCCTGCGGGGGGAGTCATCGTACATGATCCTATAAGCGGAAAGCCAACAGGCATGTTGTTGGAAACTGCCTCCAACCTGATTACGAAGCATATTCCAAGACCTGACTACGATCAGTTGAAGCAAAGCCTGCGCAACTCGATCCACTATGCAATGGCGCATGGATTGACAGGGGCGCATACGGAGGATTTGCGTGAATTGGGCGGACTTGCGCAAACGTATCGACTCTATGATGAGCTCATCAATGGCGAAGAGCTTGCGCTGCGCAGCAACCTGCTTGTCTACTACCCGCATATGCATGAGCTGCGCGACTTAAAGATGACGGCTGGTTACGGCAACGCTCATGTGCGAATCGGTGCGGTGAAAATTTTTGCAGATGGGGCATTAGGACGCAGGACGGCTTACCTGTCAGCTCCGTATGCTGATGATCCGAGCACCAGCGGTTATCCTGTGCATGAGCAAGACGAGCTGACAGAGCTGGTACGACAAGCACGTGGACTCGGGATGCCCATTGCTGTACACACCATTGGCGACAAAGCACTGGAGATGGTGCTGGATAGCTTGGATCAGTTTCCGGCAGTGGCCTACCGGGACCGCCTCATACACACACAAATCTTGCGGCCGGACCTGCTGGACCGCTTGAAGCATCCTCATCGGATTGCAGATATCCAACCGCGTTTTCTCGCAGGAGACTTCCCGTGGGTAATGGATCGCGTAGGACAGGAGCGGATTCAACACTCGTACATCTGGAAAACGATGATGGACTATGGAATCATTTGCGCTGCGGGCTCGGATACACCAGTAGAACCCATCGATCCTCTGTTGGGGATACACGCAGCCGTCACACGCAAGGCACCGGGGGAAACCCACGATGGATACTTCCCACAAGAAAAGCTGACGATGGAGGAAGCGATTCATCTGTTTACATTGGGCAGTGCACAGGTGACGAACGAAGATCATGTAAAAGGCACGCTGTCTCGTGGAAAATATGCGGATATGACTGTATATTCCAAAGACCTGTTTACTATCGATCCAGACGAGTTGCTCTCGACAAAGGTCATGATGACCATCATTGGTGGAAAAGTTTGCTACACGTCTTGAAAAAATAACCCGAAAATCAGAGCAGCGGCGCCCTGGACAAGAAAGGAAGTCCTGGACTGCCGCTGGTTTATGGCGTCGATTTGCTTCAGATTGCGCTCTTGCCTAACCCATACGCGAAACCCGACTCAGGATAGATGAGTCGGGTTTTTTGTCAGCTGCTTTCCGCGCAGCAAGCTCTTCACATCGATTTCCGCAATCAGCACACTGATCAAAACGAGACCTGCGCCTATGTACCCGCGAACAGACAGTGTTTCGCCTGTGACCAAGAAGGCAAACAGGGCAGCGAAGACTGGCTCCAAGGAAAAAATAACACCCGTGTGCGTGGCGGTCGTATATTTTTGAGCCACCGTTTGAACGACAAAGCCGATTGCGCTGCACAATACGCTAAGGGCGAGGACGGCGATCCAAGCCTCTGTAGTCTGCGGCAATACAGGGGTCTCCAGTGCAAATGAAAAAACAATGCCGAGCAGCGCCGTAAAGCCAAGCTGGTAAATCCCCAACTGAATCGTATCCGACTGGTTGGCCCATCTGCCCGTTACGGTAATATGTGTAGCATAAAAGAGGGCGCCAGCGATGCACAAAAGGTCTCCTTGGCTGATTCGAAATTCAGCGCTTAGTGTGAGAAGACCGATGCCGATCATGGCCAGTCCAGCGCCCACGAAGACTCTTTTTTCCGGGCGGTTGCGCAAAAGAATAGATAAGAGCGGAACAAAGATAACAGTCAAGCTAACGAGAAAGCCTGCCTGGGAAGCTGTCGTCGATTTCACTCCGTTCGTGACGGTGGCAAAAACCCCGAAGAGGAGCGCACCGAGTACGAACGCATGGAGCAATGTTTTTCGATTCGTGCCACGCAAGCGTTTATGGAACAAGGCGGCAGCTAGTAGAAAAGCAATGCCAAAGCGGATTCCGATCAAATTGAAGGTCTCCAAATCCTTCAATCCCATTTGCATAAACACATACGAGGTTCCCCAAAACAGGGTGACCAAAATCATAGCCAAATCGGCTTTCACTTGCGGTTTCATGATGAGATAAGCCTCCTTGCCCGAGAAAATCGGGTCCTAATCCGTGTTGCGCCATAAACAGTATACGAGTATCGTTTGAATAAGAAAAATGAATGTTTGTGATGGTTTTCATGAATCGAATTCATGAAAAAGGAGGCGAAGAAGGGTGAGTTTGAACAAGTTTGAGGTAGTGATCACCGTTATTGAGTCGGGGAGCTTAACCAAAGCTGGAGAAATACTGGGTTTGACACAATCAGCGATTAGTCATGCGATTGCGAGTCTCGAGCGGGAATATGGGTTTTCGCTTTTGACAAGGGGACGATCGGGCATTAGCCTCACGAGTAATGGGGAGCGACTGCTTCCATTCATGCGCGAGACCTTGCGCTGTCATGTGAGGATGAAACAAGAGGTGTTTGCCATCAATGGGTTAGAGGTCGGGACGGTGAGAATTGGAACGTTCACGAGTGTATCCACACAGTGGCTTCCGGGAATCCTCAAGCGGTTCCAAGACCAGTATCCGGCGATCGAGATTAAGCTGATGGAAGGGTATTACGATGGAATTGAGAGCTGGATTCAAAGTGGAGAGATTGATTTTGGTTTCGTCTCCTTACCGACAACAGAGGATTTGGAATGGATTCCTTTGAAAAAGGATCAGATGTATTTGCTGGTGACAGAGGAACACCCGCTCTACAAAGAGGAGCGGGTGCATGTGAGCCGATTGGCAGAAGAGACATTTATCATGCCGAAGACGGGCTGTGACAATGATATACAGCGTTTGCTGACCCAGTATCAGATCGAGCCGCGAATCAAATATGAAGTGGGAGATGATCACGCGATTATTGCCATGGTGCAAAATGGGCTCGGGATCAGCATCCTTCCGGAAATGATCTTGTTCCGCTTGCCTGCAAATATCCGGATGATCCCGCTCGAAGGGGAGCATTACCGTTCGCTGGGGGTGGCAGCAACCTCTTTTTCCAAGCAGTCACCGGCTGCCAAACGCTTTTTGCAGTGTGTCACCGATTGGGTAAACGAGCAGCAGGCGTAATTCAGACAGACAAATCGCTCCTGACTTCCTTCGTCATCGGCTGCTTTCGGACAAAGGGCAGGTACAACAAGAAAAACAAAGCGAGCGCTACTCCTTCCAATGAAACGATGTACCACGGATACGGGCCCAAAAAGTCAATCAGGCTGGGATTGTCCGGTTTGCGTGAGACAAATAAGTAATTTCCGCCCGTCCATTGGTTGACGAAAAGTGCAACGAGCAAAAGCAGGTTTAAAAAGCCCATCGTTTTCCATATCGAACGGACGGTCGGACGGTAGTCTTCTACCCACGTCATGTACAGGCAAGCAAGGACAATTCCTGCATGGGCTACAAAAAAATGCACAAAGCGAAAATGTGGAAATGGATAAAACAACTCAGGTGTAAGCAATGCCTGCATGGCGCCGCCAATCCCGGCAAAAAACGTAATCTCATACAGACCGTAGCTTCTCGTCATTAGCATCACGGTAGAAAGAATGAGGGTCACGCTACACAGCTGCAAGGGCAATGTGTAAGCAGCCGTCCAACTCTCGGTATAAACATGCCAAAGCTGATAACAAACCTCTGACAAAAGCAAGACACCCGCAAGTACGTAACGGGTGGTGAGTCGGTTTGTCGGGGCTTGGAGTTTTTGCCGAAATAAATAGGTGAGCACGACCAGACAGAGCACAAGAATCAAAGTGATAATGTGAGAAGGGGAAAACAGCCGAAACGGCTCCCCTGTCAGGAAAAGTGAAAAATAGGGTGAGGTCATGATGATCTCCTCTTTGTTTATTATTTTTTATATTTGAAAATTCACGAAATTTTAACAGATAGCTGTTTGTCTGATATAAATCTTTGGTTATAATATAAATAGACTACGTTACATCATTGAGAGGAGATATAGTCTTGAACTTAGTGCTCACGGAAAAACAATGCAAGTCTTGCCAGGCTCGCTTGACCGAGTATGAAATCGAGAACAATGGTGCACTCTGCATGGAATGCTTCAAGGAAGAACAAGGCGAGTAAAAGTAAAAGCAAGGCATACGGCAACTGACTGTCTACTGCTATCTAATAATAGACCCTTTCAATCAGACCCTCTCTTTTTAATAGAGAGGGTCTGATTTTTTTGCAGGCTTTACTCCGGGAGTGGAATGATGAGCTCCATTCTTCGGCTGCCGTCTTTCATGCTTGTTTCAAACAAGATCAGTGTTAGTGTGCTGTTCTGCTCCGCTTTTTTCACTTTCAGTGTATGGGTAAAATCTCCCCAATCAGGAGCAGCGGTCGAAGCCTGCACGGAACCTTGCGTAAGCTCGTTATGTCCATCTTCTACGACATAATTGAGTACAGCTTCGAACACGCGCGCCTGTCCTTTGATTTCAAACGTGTCCTGACCGGTTTTCTTCACAGTGACATTGCGGAAAATGTCATTGCCATAGACAGCCTCCGGTTGAGCTGGTTGTTCCGTTGGTGGCTTCTCAGGCGTTGTAGGTGGTTGTGTGGTTGCGGGTGGCTCAGAAGCAGGTGTCTCGGGCTGGGCTGTAACGGGTGGCTTCTGTTGTTCTGTTGGAGTGGAAGGGCTATCTGTGCCACTCGTGCATCCTTGCAGCAAGCCGATCGTCAACAGCAGCAAAAGCATTTTTTTCATGGTATCCCTCGATTCTGTCTGGTATGAAATGGTACCTACACATAGTAAGACGTAAAAACAAATAATAGTGTTTCAGGTGGATGAGTCTTCCTGCATAAAACTGTGGTAGAATGGAGAGGATGTAGCAACCATTATTCCTAGAAGGCTGGTCTGATAAGAATGGAACAACAGACGTTTCGAGTGGAAAAAGACTTTCTTGGCGAGAAGCAAATTCCAGTAGATGCTTATTATGGCGTGCAAACGATGCGAGCAACGGAAAACTTCCCAATCACCGGGTATCGTCTTCATTTTTCCCTCATCAATGCAATGGCAATGGTAAAGAAAGCAGCTGCGATGGCAAATATGGAAGTCTCCAGATTGAATCCGCGTTTAGGAAATGCGATTGTCGCTGCGGCGGAAGAAATCATGCAAGGAAAATGGCATGATCAATTTATCGTCGATCCGATCCAGGGCGGAGCAGGTACTTCGATCAATATGAATGCCAACGAAGTAATCGCGAACCGCGGTCTTGAAATGCTTGGTGAGAAAAAAGGGGACTATTTCCACTTAAGCCCAAATACACATGTCAACATGTCTCAGTCTACCAATGATGCTTTCCCAACAGCCATTCATATTGCAACACTCACTCTGTTGGAAAAGCTGCTCGTGACGATGGATAAGATGCATGATGCATTTGGCCAAAAAGCAAAAGAATTCGATGATGTCATTAAAATGGGCAGAACGCATTTGCAGGATGCGGTTCCGATTCGTTTGGGCCAAGAATTCGAAGCATACCGTCGAGTACTTGAGCGCGACATCAAGCGTATCAAGCAATCACGTCAGCATTTGTACGAAGTGAATATGGGAGCAACTGCGGTAGGAACGGGATTGAATGCTGACCCGAGTTACATTACAACAGTAGTCAAGCATCTTGCCGATATCACGGGCTTCCCGCTGACAGGTGCAGAGCATCTCGTGGATGCTACACAAAACACAGATGCATATACAGAAGTATCAGCAGCACTGAAAGTTTGCATGATGAACATGTCTAAAATCGCGAATGACTTACGTTTGATGGCATCAGGACCTCGAGCTGGACTGGGAGAAATCTCCTTGCCAGCACGTCAGCCAGGTTCCTCGATCATGCCAGGAAAAGTCAATCCTGTTATGGCAGAGCTCATCAACCAAGTAGCGTTTCAGGTCATCGGAAATGACCATACGATTTGTTTGGCATCTGAGGCAGGTCAGCTAGAACTGAACGTTATGGAGCCTGTGCTTGTCTTCAACTTGCTGCAATCGATCAGCATTATGGACAATGCATTCGATGTCTTTACGCGTCACTGCTTGGAAGGAATCGAAGCAAACCGCGAGCGCATGAAAGAATACGTGGAAAAAAGCGTAGGCGTCATCACCGCGGTGAATCCTCATCTCGGTTATGAGACTGCTGCACGCATTGCCCGCGAAGCTATATTGACAGGAAAGTCTGTACGTGAGCTGTGCTTGCAACACAATGTACTGACAGAGGAAGAGCTGGATCTGATTCTCGATCCATTTGAAATGACGCATCCAGGTATTGCTGGAGCATCCTTGCTGGATCGCGACTAAACCCAAAAACTCCCGCGCTTTGCACATGCGAAGCAGCGGGAGTTTTTGCTTGCAAAAGGGAAGGCTTGCGCTACTTTTTCGGAAGCTGATCCAAGCTCTTGAATTCATAGCCTTGCTTGCGTGCTTCATCGATCATCATCCCGAGAGCCTCTGCATTGTCTTTGGAGACAGAATGCAGCAGAATAACAGCGCCGGGATGCAATTGGGCCATCACGCTATCATAGGCATATTTTGCTCCCCGCTGGGCTTTGGTATCCCAATCCTTGTACGCGACCGACCAAAAGACATTGGTATAGCCCAAATCTTTGGTTACAGCAAGTGTGCGATCGCTGAAAATTCCTCTGGGAGGCCGCAAGTAACGCATGTTAGCCTGCCCGGTCACTTGCTGGACGGCATTGCTTACCTTTGTCAGTTCGTCTTTGATTTTTTGATTCGGTACGGTTGTCATATCGGGATGGCTCCAGGAATGATTGCCGATCAGATGTCCCTCCTGTGCCATCCGCTTTAACAACTCGGGCTGTTCCTTCACAAAGTGCCCTGTCACAAAGAAAATGGCAGGGACTTTTTTTGCGAGAAGTGTGTCTAAAATCTTTGGTGTAAAGCCATTTTCATACCCGTTATCAAACGTCAAGTAAAGCTCTTTTTTCGTGGTATCCCCTAAAAAAACCGCACCGTGGCGATCCACAATGCTTTTAAAGCCTTCCTCATTGATCGAGGGTAATTGACCATTCTTGCTCTTTTTAAATCCAAAATGGTAAGGATGATCTGGTGAGGCCATAATCGAGTCAACCGGCAAGGCACTTGTAAGCAACAAGCTAATCCCGACCAACAAGCTTTTGATCCATCGTCTGTTCAATAATAAGCTCTCCCTTCTGTGGCGAAGTCATGGTGTATTTAAGTCGATTCCATCAAAAGTTTGTCCAGTCTACTTCCAAATATGTAAACGATACGTAGGCAATAGGTGCTTCTTGGGAGACGCATTACTTGCGAGGGCAAGTTGTGTAAAAGTCTACTGTGAGGACGGGGACAGCTGTCCAAACATGAAAAAGAAACTCTTCATATAGTATCAATGTCGACAGTAAACCTGTTGGCAAATGCTGCCAAGAGATCATCTATACCCAGGAGGTGTGGTAATATGGACGAATGGTTGGAGCAATTACGACAGGCACTCGGTGAAGGTGCAGAAGAAATGGAAGTAAAAATCGAATACGAAGATGGCACTACGAAAAAATTATACTTTGGCAATAATGACGACGATGAAGATGATGAAGAAGATGAAGATGAAGACGAAGACTATGCTGGAGAAGATTCCGAGGATGAAGATTCCGAGGACGAAGATCCTGACGACGAAGCCTAATTGATTTTTATAAGTGTGGGAAAAGATACGCTTTCTTGCGTATCTTTTTTCAGTTGCATTCTGTAATATTAAACATATTTCAAGATGAGGATGGAACAGAAAATGAGCTTTCAAGTGAGCCATCAAATGATAAAAGAATGGTGTGGTCGCCTTTCTTATGAGAGAGGAAAGGCTTTTTACCGTTCTGGGAACGTGCTCGTGGAGGATTTTCAACCGGAACCTGCTTGGATCAGAACGAGAGTGAATGCAGGGAAAAATAACTATCAAGTAACCATTGAACTGGACGAGTCTGGTATGGCAGCCGTGTGCAGTTGTCCTACTTTGACGTCGTACGATCACTACTGTCAACATATCGCAGCCTCGTTGCTAATCATGCGTGAACTGCAAGTAGACGAGCATCCTGGCAGCTATTCCACTTCCGTTACAACGAGACAAGCAGGTATGGCAACACAGGCTGATTCCCAACTGACAGAGGGACTGTTCGGCTTGTTCGTGGACCGACCGATTCGGACAAGCCATAATCGCGTGTTGCTGGATTCCCGAACAACGCTTGCCTTGGAAATCATATGTAAAATCGTACCGTACGGCTTTCGCAAGAGTATGATCGGAATAGAGCTGAGGCTAGGGCCAAAGAGGCTGTACATTGTAAAGGACATTCGCGCGTTTTTGGAACGGGTGGATAAGCAGCAAGTGTATCGATTCTCTAACCAATTTACTTATGACCCGAATTTGCAACGCTTTTTGCCAGAGCATGAAGCCATCCTCCGCGAACTCCTGCAAATTTACCGCACGGAAAAAATATATCGAGAGACAGCCAGCTACCAGTATCAGGAACAGAAGCATGTGGGTGGGGAACGGGTTCTTCTGGTTCCACCATTTACGTGGGAGCGATTATTTGCTTTGCTACTTACCGCACGGTCTGTACACATCCAGCATCATGATCAAGTGTATCCAACATTTGTCTGTATAGATGAACCGCCGCCACTCCACTTCGAATTTGACCAGACAAAAACCGATCAATATCAGCTGGAAGTCCAAGGATTCAAGCAAATCACTGTCTTGGAAGCTTACGGATTGTTACTCGTGGATGGCAAATGGCACAAACTGCCAAAGGAACAATGCCACAGTTTGGCTGAGCTGAAGCACTTGTTAGAATCTCATAGCAGTGAGCGGATTCACATTCCCCCAGAAAAAATCGAGCCATTCATGGTGCAAATTGTTCCGGCCTTGATGAAACTGGGCAACGTACAAATTGCAAAGGCCGTCTCCGAACGAGTCGTGCAATTCCAGTTAAAAGCCAAGCTGTATTTGGACAGGGTAAGAGACCGGCTACTGGCGGGGCTTGAGTTTCAATATGGCGATATCATCATCAATCCGCTGGAAGGCTATGAAGGCGGAGGGCAACGTGGCAGTGAGCTGATTCTGATGCGTGACGGGGAGAAGGAGCGGCAGATTTTAGAGCTGATGGAGGAAAGTACCTTTACCCGCACAGAAGGAGGCTATTTTCTGGATGACGAAGAAGCTGAGTACGACTTTCTTTACCACACCGTCCCTAAGCTGGAAAAGCTGTTAAAGGTATACGCGACCACTTCCGTGAAAATCAGGATTCAGCCTCTTCACCTACCACCAAAAGTTAAAGTGGATGTCGATGAGCGAACCAATTGGCTGGATTTTCGTTTTGATATAGATGGCATACCCGAGTCTGAAATCCGAAGTGTTATTCAATCGGTAGAAGAAAAGCGCAGATATCATCGGCTGTCGAATGGAGCACTTTTGCCGCTGGAGACAAAAGAATTTGAGCAAATCAATCGTTTTTTGGACGAGATGGGCATGCAATATGCTGAGCAAATGGGGAGTGGTTTTCAACTGCCTGCATTTCGCGGGCTGCGTTTGCTTGATATCCCCATGCAGGGACAGTCTGTTCAGCTAGGCAAATTGTTGCGCCAGTTTTTGGAGAATATGCGTAACCCAGATAATCTTGATTTTCCCGTACCCGAATCTTTGCAAGGGACACTTCGCGATTATCAGAAGTATGGCTATCAATGGATGAAAACACTGGCACACTACGGCTTTGGGGGAATTCTCGCAGACGATATGGGCCTGGGGAAGACTTTGCAAAGTATTACTTTTCTGCTCTCAGTTCTGCCCGAAATCCGAGAACAGAGGCTCCCGGCGATTATCGTGGCTCCTGCCTCGCTTTTATACAACTGGCACAATGAAATCAAAAAGTTCGCGCCAAATATCCGTAGCGTTATTGTGGATGGCACGAAGGAAGAGCGGAATCAAATCGTGAATGAGCTTTCAGAAATCGATGTGCTCATTACTTCGTATCCGCTCTTGCGTCGAGATACTGCCCAGTTCGAGGAGCATTCCTTTCACACCTTGATCTTGGATGAAGCACAGACCTTCAAAAACTATGTGACCCAAACAGCCCAGACAGTCAAACGGATAAAAGCCAAGCATCGCTTTGCGCTTACGGGAACACCTGTGGAAAACAGGGTAGAGGAGCTGTGGTCCATCTACGATGCTGTTTTCCCGGAGCTTTTTCCGGCACGAAAGGAATTTCTCGACTTGTCGCGAGATACGATTGCGAAGCGGACGCGTCCGTTTTTATTGCGCAGGCTCAAGACGGAGGTACTGAAGGAATTACCAGCCAAAATTGAAACACTGCAAAGCGCGAGACTGTTGCCAGAGCAGAAAAAGCTGTATGTCGCCTATTTGGCGCAGCTCCAACAGGAAACAGTGAAGCACCTGTACAATAAAGGCTTTCAAAAAAATCGGATCAAAATTCTCGCAGGCTTGACGAGACTTCGCCAAATATGTTGTCATCCTGCGTTGTTCGTCAAAGAGTATGACGGAGGGTCAGCCAAGCTCGAACAGCTATTCGAGATCATCGGTGAATGCAAAAACGCAGGGAAGCGCGTTTTGCTCTTTTCTCAATTTACAGAGATGCTGGGAATAATCGGACGCGAGCTGGGGTATCATGGTATCCCGTTTTTCTATCTGGATGGACAGACACCAGTAGCAGAGAGACTAGATTTGTGTAACCGATTTAACGAGGGAGAGCGGGATTTGTTTCTCATGTCTCTGAAAGCTGGTGGAACAGGATTGAATGTGACAGGCGCTGACACCGTAATCTTGTATGATCTGTGGTGGAATCCCGCCGTCGAACAACAGGCGGCGGATCGTGCCCATCGTATCGGGCAAAAGAACGTCGTCCAAGTGATCAGGCTTGTTGCAGAGGGAACGGTCGAAGAGAAGATGTACGAGCTGCAACAAAAAAAGAAAAACTTGATTGAAGAAATCATTACACCGGGACAAGAGGCAATCTCTTCTTTAACCGAGCAGGAAATACGTGAATTACTGATGATTTAACATGAACAGCTTGACTGTCGCAACCATGCGAGGAGTCAAGCTGTTTTTTTGCGAGACTTTATCTCTGTGCGAATAACGAATTGGCAGACTCCCAATGATATTTGTCCGGTTCGAGAAAAGGACATAGCGAATAGCTTATGGAGAAGGACGAAGGCATCACCACAGAAGTGTGGGGGGAATGGAATGGAACAATATGTGATTAAGCCATGGGATACCCGAGAAGGGAATGCGGAAACACCGGCTAACTGGGATATGACAGTGCCACCGGAAGTAGATGCGATCGCAGAACAAGTGATCAAGGAGTATGACATGTCGGTAAAGAGTCGTACACTCATTACTTCCAAGCCAGACAAAGGCGGGGCTATTTGGCGCATAGAAACAGATAAAGGTCCGCGCAGCCTAAAGGTACTGCACCGTACGCCTGAACGGAGTCTCTATAGTGTGGCTTTCCAAGAATACGTTGTCAAACAGGGGGCAAGGGTACCAGCACTGATTCCTGCCCGAAATGGAAGTCTTTATGTGGAAAAAGGCGGGAAACTATGGATTGTTACCGATTGGATTGCTTTGCAACCGGCAACAAAAGTAGATTTGGTAGGCGCGCAAGAGCTCTGCTACGGCCTTGGTGAATTCCATCGGCATTCGAAAGGCTATGTTCCGCCCGCAGGAGCCAAAAATTCTTCCCGTTTATATCGTTGGCCCAATCATTATCAAAAGATTGCCAAAAAAATCGGGTGGATGCGGGAAGTAGCAAAAGCCTACAGTGAAACACCAGCAAGTAAATCCATTTTGGCCGTCGTCGATCACTATGAACAGCAAGCATGGGCAGCCTTAGAGAAATTAAAAGCATCTGCCTATCCGAAAATGATCAAAATGGGAGAGGCTCACTGGGGATTGGTGCACCAAGATTATGGCTGGTCAAATGGTCAAAATGGTCCGGGAGGGCTTTGGGTCATCGACCTGGATGGCGTGTCGTATGATTTGCCGTTTCGGGATTTGCGCAAGCTCATCACCAGTACGATGGATGATATGGGCGTCTGGGATGTTACCTGGATGCGCGGCATGATCGAAGCCTATCATAAGGCAAACCCGCTGGATCGTGAATCGTTTGAGGTGCTCTTGAATGATATGGCAGTGCCAAACGAATTTTATAAGCACCTCAAAGAGATGTTTTATGATCCCGAAATCTTTCTGTCTACGGAAGCGGAAGGCATTCTGCAGCGAGTTTTGACGGGGGATAAGACGAAAGATGCGGCATTGGCAGAGCTCGCAAAAGACATCAGCAAATACGAACCGGGCAACTATGACCAAATAACGGAAGTGGTGGAACCGCAAAGGTTAGCATCCGGTATCAAGGAATTCATACCTGTTGCTGTATCCACTCCAACAACAGAGTCTTTGGTCGAGGAACCGAAAGACAAAAAGTCTACTAAGCTCAAGGTGTCTAAGGATAAAGAGTCCAAGGTCAAGGTATCCAAGGAAAAAGTGTCTAAGGTGAAGGAATCCAAAGACAAAGAGTCCAAAGTCAAGGAGGCTGCAAGCGATAAAGTAGCCACTTCACTTCCGACTTCCCGGAAGACGCCAGTAACACGGGAAGAAAGCCAGCAAAAAGGGGCAGAGGCAGAACAAAGTAGCACTACCCGCAGAACTCGAATTGCATTTTCGGGAAATGTTCCTTTTACGCCATCAGCGCCATTCGTTGCAAGTGAACCACAAAAACTCGTTCGTCGAAACAAAAAGCGGGGCATGATCTCCGCTGTGTCAAAAAACAGCAGCAAAAAGTCGAGTAAGCTTCAAAGTAAAGTAAAGGTCCCTATCAATGTAAAGGCCAAATCACCACAAGCAAAACCTGCAAGTCAAGCAGAGAAAAACAAAAAAGGAACTGTGTGGACATCTAAACAGCAGTCCCGGACCGTCACTTCCAACAAGAACAAGAAGGTTGCCAAGGCGGCGAAACTAAGCCGTAAACTCATCAACAATCAGTTGAAGAAGCAACGTCCAAATTCAAAGAAGACGAGAGGCAACTAATGTAAGAAGTCGGAACGGGAAAGGAGAATACGGATGAAAGTTATCATGGTCTGTACAGAAAAATTGCCAGTCCCTCCTATACGAGGGGGAGCGATTCAGACTTATATTGCAGGGATTGCAGATATTCTAGGGAGGCATCACGAACTGACTATCCTGGGAACGTCGGATCCCACGCTACCAAAGGATGAAAAAGTTCACAATGCGCGTTATGTGCGAGTAGATGGTCAAGGTGTGTTCGAGATTTATGCACGCGAAGTAGCCGCTTTTCTGAGTGCGAACACCTATGATGTCATCCATGTTTTTAACCGACCGCGGATGGTTCCCATCATTCGTGAAGTATGCCCGAACGCACGTATTATTCTAAGTATGCACAATGATATGTTTGATCCGGTAAAAATAGGGCAGGCAGAAGCTGCTAGAGCGGTTGCTGAAACAGAACGGATCATCACCATCAGTGATTATGTCGGCCGGGTCATTGCCTCGTTGTATCCCGAAGCCGCAAACAAGCTTCGTACGATTTATTCCGGTGTAAACCTGGATACATTCGTTCCGGTAGAAGGATCCAAAACGGCGCAAAAGATTCGTCAGGAACTTCGGGCTACCCACAATCTGGGCAACAAACAAGTGATCTTGTTTGTTGGGCGATTGACGCCGAAAAAAGGGGCCGATATTCTGGTTCGTGCGATGAATGAACTCCGCTCCTACCATTCCAACATTGCTCTCGTTTTGGTTGGAGGGTCCTGGTACGGTGAAAATAAAATCAGTGACTATGCAGCATATGTACGCTCATTAGCGAATCGTTCGCCTGTTCCGGTTATTACAACGGGTTTTGTTCCGGCAGATCAGATTCACCACTGGTTCTGGGCGGGGGACATTTTTGTCTGTCCTTCGCAATGGGAGGAACCACTGGCTCGTGTCCATTATGAAGCGATGGCTGCCGGTCTGCCTTTTGTCACGACAAAACGGGGTGGAAATGCTGAGGTGATCATCGGAGGCAATGGACTGTTGGTCGAGCAGCCGGAGGACCCTCAAGCGTTTGCTGTACAGCTAAAACAACTATTGTCCAGCCGCGACCTCCAACGTCAAATGGGGAGAAGTGGACGCCAGCTTGCCGAACAAAGATTTACATGGGATCGGGTCGCAAGAGATGTGCTAGACGTATGGAATAACAGGGGTATGTAAAACCAAAAAGTGAATGCTAGTGGCCCACTTCCCTAAAGTAAGATCGGAGAAGTGGGCGTTTATTCATATCTTCGAGACGAAAGAATCATGTAATGTCTTGCGCCAAAGTGGACAGGCCCGTTGAACAAAAGGGCTTGTCCCACATGCGTATTGTACGAAATGGGGTAAGATGAGGGGAATCTACTACGCACAGACTCCCCTCATCTTTAGTCCCTCCTAAAGCCTCGCAGAATATCAGCTTGTTCAATTGGGTTGTACATTTGGAATAATCGCGACGATGTGGGTGATAGGAATAAGAATAGAGGCTCCGTTGGTACGTGAGGAGGGTAAGGTCTGTAATTCAATGATTCCTTCGTCCACTCTCAGAAGCTTGCCGACTCGATAAGATCGACCCTCAGGTCCCCAATCCGTCGTAAGTAAGACCTCCACAAGTTGATCGTTTCTCATGCATTTGCCAAGTTCCTGACGAAGCCCTTCTATACATGCTTGGTCCGCTGATTCTTCCCTCTCGACATCTACCTTCACTAACGGTGCCGGGATGACGATTGGCTTTGGAGCTTCTACTTGTACATAAGGCGCCTCTACTTGTACAACAGGCGGTTCTACTTGTACAACGGGAGCATCTACTTGCACAACAGGCGCTTCTACTTGAGGGGTGGGGGTGGTCACATTCACTTGAGGTGCGCGAACGTGGATACGCACAAAACGACGTAACTGCCTGAGCAGACTATTGGATTTGCGTTTGGTAGATCGCTTCTTGCAGCGGCAGCGGGCTTGCTTTGCTTTTAGCTGCTTCTTTCTCAATGCTTTCAAAGGCAACACCCTCCTAACTATGCATGCAATATCATATTCAACAGGGTGGCGACCGCATTGGACTAACACCTGATTTGACAAAATCAGGCAGGAAAACATTAGCAAAATTAGATGATTTTTTTAAAAAAACAGGAAAATCGTGTATACTTATCAGGTACTCTCAAAAAGAAAGATGGAGGTTTCTCATGAATCGTACGCCGATTGCCCCCATGGGAGTGGGGAAGCTGTTGGACAAGAGCTTTTCAGTGTATCGCCAGCATTTTGGAGCATTCTTTTTGTTGGCTTTAATTTGGTTCGGTCCATTATTACTCCTGCAGCAACTGCTTCTGGTTGACCTTACCAGAGTGCCTTTGCTCGCACAAGATACAGAAGGTATGGACTTTGCAGAATCGTTAGGCGCAAGATTTGCCGGACAAGAAGAATTTATGACACAAAGCTTGCCTATGTTGCTCATATTCATATTCCTTGTCGGACCGATTCTTTTGATCATCGCCTATCCGCAAATGATTTCCGGTTCGATTTTACTGACGAAGGCTGCTCTCGAGGGAGAGACCTTGAGCTTAAAAGATGCCTTGAAGGGGGCACTTCGCCGATTTTGGCCGCTCGCGGGCAGTACTTTCCTATATGGAGTAATCGCATTTGCAGTGTCGACAGCATTTGTCATCGTATATGGATTGATTTTCGTTATGATCGCCTTCGCTGGTGGAATGACATTGGAAACTATGTTTGATCCGTCAGATGAAGGCAGTATTGTGCTTATGATCGTTCTGGTTTTATTTGGCTATTTATTCTTAATTGCCGGGATGATGCTCGTACCGGGCTTTTTCTTAATTCGGTGGGGTTTTTATATGCCGCTCGTTCTGTTCGAACGCGATGGTATCGGAATCGGCGAGAGCTGGAATTTGACAAAAGGAAACTTTTGGCGTTTATTCGGTATTTTTGTTGTTTTGAGTGTGATCTACTCGATGTTCTCTAGCGGCATACAATTAGTACTCACGGGCGTATTAGGCACATCTATTCTCGCGCAAATGATTCTGGTTGCACTTACCTGCCTCTTGAGTCCTTGGATGGCCATTGTTTACGCTTTGGCTTACTTTGATCTTCGTGTGAGAAAAGACGGGACAGATTTACAAGAGCTCGTAAGCCGTCAGCTTGCCACATCTGCACCAGTAGAACCAGCAGCTCCTACCCCTGCACAAGAGCCGGGAGTTACACATGATTAGCACGAGTCCTTGGGTAGATGACAAGGAGCATTTACAAGAGATTCTAGCCAGAGACGAGTTTAATTTGCCCCAAGGCAGTGGAGAGAACTGGATTCAAAGAGCCATGGAGTTTTTGATCGAGTTGATCGCCGATCTTTTTGAGTGGACCTATATTCCAACTGGTGCGGCAAATACCGTATCGACACTCGTGCTCATCCTGGCAGTACTGGGACTGGTCGGCATCATTTACTGGTTGTTCCGCAGGATGATTTGGGAACAGAAGAAGCATCGACCGCTGTTTATGGACGGTGAAAAAATACGTTCTCATGCAGATTATTTGCGTGATGCGAAGGAAAAAGCAGCGCGAGGAGAATGGCGGGAAGGAGAACGCTCGTTGTTTTTGGCGTTGTTGGTTTATTTGCAAATGAAGTCGTGGGTTCGTGTGGAGAAATGGAAAACGAATTGGGAATACGCAGAAGAAATTGAGGTAAATCAGCCGAGCTTACGCGATGTGTTCGGCAGTTTCGCACGAGAATTCGACGCTGTTTGGTACGGGCAGGCACTTGTTGATGAAGGGTCATTCTGGCAGCGTGTGAACGAACTGGAAGGCATCTGGCGCGAGGAGGGACAGCATGGATAGTTTGCGCACTTATCGCGTCGGAATCGTTGTGGCTACCTTGTTGCTCGTTATCGTGGGCTGGTTGATCGTCAAGCCTGCAGCTGAGCCTCTCCCACCGTACTTGGCTTCATCTGCACAGCCGAGTGGAATTAAGGCGGTGCTAGTACTACTGGAGGAAAAAGGCAAGCAGGTAAAGGAATGGCGTCAGCCGATGCGTTTTTTACCGACAGCAACTGGGCAGGCCATGCTCGTGGTAGAGCCGGAAAGGCTGATGCCAGAGGAACAGATAGATATTCTGGACTGGGTCAGTGAAGGCAATGACCTGATTCTCTTTCACTCGAGACCAGAGTGGGAAGATCTTCCCTTTGATACGGAGTACATCCGAGGTAAAGAAAAGCAGGAGCGGAACATTCAGGGACCTCTCGTTCAGGGCAGCTTCATGGGCAAAGCGGAGACCTCATTGAGATTTTTAGAAGAGGACGACATGGAGCCACTTCTCTACGACGATCAAGGGATACTCGGAGGAAGAACAGAAGTGGGAGATGGCAGTGTCACGTTTTTTCTCGTACCGGAATGGCTAACCAATCAAAAAATTGATCGACTGTCCCACTTTGAAGCGATCTGGCCGTATGTACAAGGGGATTGGTCAGTTCTTTGGGTAGATGAATACCATCACGGCTTGCAGGAAAAACCAGGTTTTTTGGCGATCTACCCGGGGTGGCTCATAGCCGCTTGCATCCAACTCGGTATCCTGCTTTTGCTGTATGTGTGGTGGAGAGGAAAACGATTCGGACCAGTCTATACGCTTAGGGAATGGACGGTGCGACGTGGTGATGAGACGTTGCTTGCCGTGTCTAGCTGGTATGAGCGAAGAGGGCTGGCAAAGGATGCGTTGCGACATCGAGAAACGTACATGCGACATCTGTTGTACGATCGATGGGGAGTGCACCTGCGAGCTGATCGTGTGGAAATCGTGCGATATGCCAAAACAAGATGGACAAATCAAGAGGTAGAGAAATTCGCTCATCTGCTGGAGCGACTGGAGCAGGCAAAAAACGAAGGGCGATACTCGCCGAAGAGCTTGCTTGCAGACAGTCTTTTGTTGGATGAGATTACGAAGCGTCTGGAGAAGGAGTGACAACTACCGTGGAGCAATTGTTGCAACAAATGGAAAAAGAGCTGGTTGGTCAAAGGCAAAATATTCGGTTGCTGCTAACCGCTTTGGTTGCCGGTGGACACGTTTTGCTAGAAGGTGTACCCGGTATCGGAAAGACGAAAATGGTAAAGACCTTGTCGGAGTTGATGGGGGGCGCGAGTAAGCGCGTCCAGTTTACGCCTGACATGATGCCATCGGACATAATTGGTCATGTGGTGTTCAATATGCAGCAGAACCAGTTTGAGACAATCAAAGGTCCTGTTTTCGCCAACTTGCTGCTGGCGGACGAGATCAACCGGACTCCCCCGAAAACCCAAGCGGCCCTTTTAGAAGCCATGGAGGAGGGGCAAGTGACGATTCATGGTGTCACCTATCCTTTGCCAGATCCGTTTTTTGTCGTCGCTACGCAAAATCCGGTGGAGTATGAAGGAACGTATGTATTGCCGGAGGCTCAGCTCGATCGCTTTTTGTTCAAGCTAACGATGTCGTATCCTTCCCATGAAAATGAAAAGCAAATTCTCGCCAAACATATTCCCAACAAGCGCAGCCACGAACGTAATCAAGAGCCGCTCTTTACATGGGAGGCAATTTTGGAGAAGCGACGCGAATTAGAAGAAGTGGTTGTGGATGATTCGATTCTGGAGTACATTACGACATTGATTCGCAACACACGCGAAACGAAACGATTGCTCTTAGGTGCCAGCTCTCGTGCTGGAATTGCCGTGTTGATGGCGAGCAAAGCCTGGGCGCTTTTGGACAATCGCAAGTTTGTGACGCCGGATGACGTGAAAATGGTGGCCCGACCTGCATTGCGGCACCGACTCATTCTGTCACCGCAGGTAGAATTGGAGGGGGGTACCAGTGACCACATCATCGAAGAGACGCTGGCGGCTATTCCAGTTCCTCGCTGATTTTTTGGCAGACCGTTTTGTCTTGCCATCCAAGCGACTGCTCGTGGCAGTTTTGCTGGGCACGCCCATCGCGATCGTCGGATTCCTACTGGAAATTGGCTATTCGCTCTTCTTTTTGTACAACGGCTTGCTCCTGATTGCTAGCGTCTTGGATTGGGTTACTATCCCCAAACGCCGGGACTTGTCGATCCAAAGAATCTTGCCTGAGCAGACGGATATCGGACAATCGTTTTCGATCGAGCTTGAGCTTGCCAATAGAAGCGGACAATCCGTATCGTACGCCATCGTGGATGATCTTCCGCTGTCATTTGAAGAAGCAGGACCAGTCACGGGTGTGATGGAACAACCCTTAACCAACATCAGTTTTGAAACAAGAGGAAAAGAACGCGGAGAGTACGTGTTCCGCTGGCTTTACATGCGGTGGCATGGCAAGTTCGGCTTGTGGTATCGCCAAAGCCGCTTTGCGTGCGAACAAACGATCAAGGTATACCCCGACCTTTCAGCCGTTCGAGGCTATTTGGCTTCGTTGCAGGAGAGCTTGATCGTCGACGGGAAAAAAATCATGCGCAGGGCGAAAGCGGGTACGGAATTCCATGCGATCCGCGATTACGTGCCTGACGATGATCCTCGGATGATTAACTGGTCCGCTTCAGCACGCTCCCGACGTCTGATGACGAATCAATATCGACCAGAGCATGGCAAGGTAATAACCATTCTGATCGATTGTGGCAGGTTGATGGGGGTCGAGCTGGATAACCAGACAAGACTGGATCGATCACTGGAGTCTGCGCTCACATTAGCGGCTGTGGCATTGCGTCAAGGAGATCAGGTGGCGTTACTAGCCTATTCGCATGAGATCAAGACGTACATACCTCCAGGCAGAGGGCTGCGCCACTTGCACACTCTGTTGGAGGCGACCTACAACCTGACGAGTGATTTTGTAGAGGCTGATCCGGCGAAGGCACTTGAATTTTTGAATCGCCAGCAGAAGAGAAGGAGCTTGATCGTTCTTTTTTCTGATATGGAAAACTACCTCGTCGAAGATCAGTTGAGCAATTATTTGTGGCGGATGCGCCGTTCGCATTTGCTCTTGCTGCTGTCTTTGGCAGATCCGCTGCTGCATGAATGGAGTCATATAGACACGAGCAACAGTAGCTTGGCGTTTACGAAGGCGGTAGCTCAACGGTTCCAGCTCGATCGCAGGGCGTTTCAACAAAAAATGATCGGCGCGGGTATCCAGGTACTGGACGTTCCGGCCGATCAATTAACGCTGACGGTTATCAATACTTACTTGGACATCAAATCAAGAGAAGCTTTGTGAGAATCCGGTCTGTATCCGAGTAAGTACCAGGCAATTAGCAAAAGCAATGTGCCAATAGCTACAATGTACTTGGCTTCGAGCGAAAGACTCGATGGAGTAATATAGCCCTCGATGATTCCCGCGATGAACAAAAGTGGAATGGTAGCCAACAGCAAATGCGCAGACTCTTTTGCCGCCTCCAAAAATTGATGTCTTCTTGCGTAGCGGCCAGGCACAAGCAGGCGGTAGCCCATGTGAAGACCTGCTCCGCCAGCAATGAAGATGGCAGTCAGCTCGATTACGCCGTGTGGCAAAATGTAGGCCCAAAAAGCATAGCTGCTATCTGCTTGATAGTACACGGCAGCCAAAGCTCCAACCAGAAGGCCATTGAATAAGAGAAGGTAGATGGGGACGATTCCAAATGTAATTCCACTGACAAAGGCCAGCATCGCGACTTTGATGTTGTTGGTCATAATCATCGTGGAGATGACCGGACTGTCTAGTGAGTCGTGCCCTTCTCCCAGCCTGGATGGATCGATCTGCTCAGCCATCCCTTGTGGTAATACATAATACAGGTTGAGTGGATCGACCATGACGGCGGCAAAGCCAGAAATACCACCGATGATGAAAAGAAGGGCTGCGACACCAATGAAGCCCATTCGCTTATGTACGAGACCCATCAAGTAGCTGCCAAAGAAATGCTTGAGCTGCTGCCAACTGCCTATTCGCTGCTTGTAAGCCAAATTATGTGCACGTAAGACGAGTTGGTTTAAGTAGAGGGTGATCTCGTCTGCGGGATGGTAGGAGCGTACATAGGCCAAATGGGCAGATGTTTTCTTATATAGTTGTGTCAGGCGATCAATATCGGTAGCACTGATGTGCCGAGGTTGTCGGGTAAAACGCTCTACTAATTGTTCCAGTTCGGCCCAAGAGGCTTTATGCTTGTGCCAAAACGAGGTAATATCCATGTATAATGCCTCCTTCATTAGCGCGTGTGTAATAAACTCGAAAAAACCTCAAAGTTTCGAGGGGGGAAGAAAACTATCATGAATGAACCGACATACGTCAGTGGGTCAAATCGAGAAGCGTCTGTCGTGACACCCGAGCATGTGATGCTGCGATTTCAGACGGCAGGTCTAGGCAGCCGCGCCACTGCGATGCTGATTGATACAGGAATCTTGCTCCTGGTTAATCTTACTGTATTTCTATTGTTTGGTATAGTTTTATTTGGAAATGAAGATGATCTTTTCCTGGATTCTGGCAACTATGCGTTGGCCATCGTCATCCTGGCTATCTTCGTGGTGAATTTTGGCTACTATTGGTTACTGGAAGCGTTCTGGGGTGGACAGACCGTTGGTAAAAGGCTGGTGGGAATCCGGGTCATCCGTGATAATGGACAGCCTGCGACGTTTGTTTCCTCGACGATCCGGAATCTGTTTCGCATCATTGACGCAATGCCAACTGGTTATTTTCTGGGGGCGCTCGTCTGCTTTTTCCACCCCCGTGATAAGCGACTTGGCGATATGGTGGCGGGGACGATTGTCGTGATGGAGTCAGGACAGCGCTCGACTCTTTTTCAGAAAAAGAAAGACAAACAGCCAAACGGCTTTGATTTGAATCATGCGCTACTCGTGCTTGATGAGCGCCAAAAACAGGCGATTACCCGAGAGGACTGGCAGCTGCTTTCCTCCTTCATCAGCAGATTATCTTCTTTATCTCAAGCGAAAAAATATGAACTCGGGAATCAAATTGCCAGCATCATGCGCAAAAAATTAGAACTTGTCGAAGAACAGAACACCAAAGAAGACCCGATCCTGTTTTTGCAAAGACTGCACAATCAGCTGCAAAGCGAATTTCGGCTTCGAAAATAAAGTGAAGTACCGCCAAAAATGTTGGCGGTATTTTCTTTTCTGGACGTATTTTTCCATTATTCCGCAAAAGGCTGCTTCAAAATCTTTCTATGTTATAATGAAACCTCACTCTATGTCACAGAAAGGAGGAGGGAGCCGATGGACGACAAATACATGGGAGCGTCTTCGACTTCGTCACCGACACTGCCACTTCCGGCAAACGGGAAGCAGAAAGGAAGACGCAGAAGAGGCAGTCTTTTTCAGGCATTGATTCCCTCCCAGACAGAAGGTAAGCGTCCTTTACTACCCATCGTTTTGGCCGTTCTGGTCTGGGTAGGACTTGCCTATGCTGGATATGCCTTTGCTGTTTATACGTTGGACAAGCAACAACAATTTGTGAACCAACGAATTGATCAAATTCAGGAAGACAATCAAAAGCAGATGAAGGCATTGGGAGATCAACTGACTCTGGTGCAGGAAGAAATGCAAAATGTCCAGAAGGGTTTGGGAAATCTGGAAGAAGATTTGGCATTGACGGGTGAAACCATTGGTGGCACCAACAAGACAAAAGAAGCCCTGCAGGATCGGGTTGACCAGCTCAACAAACAGCTGGTTGATTTGAAAGCATCTCTGAAAAAATTGGAGGATGCTGCCCGTGCTTGGTAAGATAAACCGTTTCTTTCTCTTTCTGTTGGCGCCTGCTCTCGGTTTCTTGGTCGCTTTTGCGCTGGACAATCCAGTGGACAAGCTCCAGACAGAAGGCTTGAAGCTCTCTTCTGCCGTAGCGAAGAGCCAAGCAGATGAGCTGGGGGAACGGCTCAACGACACCAAGGTGCAGCTTCGAAACGTGGAATTCGTCATCGAAGACATCCGGGATCGCTCGAAAAAGGAACAGAAGGAATACGAGCAACAAAACAAGAAGATCAGTAGCGCACTGGAAGCGAGTAAATCCCAGACACAAAAATCTGCGGATGTATTGGACACGATTTTGTCCAACATGCTTGGCAAGCCGATCGGTCAACACTTCGGGAAAAACGCGACCGTGAAAGTTTATTCCCTGCAAGAAGGCGGATACCGCGGTTATATGGCCAAAGTTCGCCTCAATGATCCGAAAGCGCTGAAAATGGTGCTGGCCAACAACTCTGTGAAAAGTAAAGGGGAAACGACGACTCAAGCTGGTAAGCGTACTGGAGCCATTCTTGCGATTAATGCAGGCGGCTTTATGTCGGACAAGCAGGGCAATCTGACTCCATTAGGCATTACGGTTGTTGACGGCAAGATTCGAACCTTTTCCAATAATGCGAAGCTGAGCTTTGTCGGTTTCAACAACAAAGGTCATCTGGTTGGAACAAGCATCAAGACGCAGGCACAAATTACGCAACAAGGGATATTGCAGGGCGCGAGCTTCTTGCCGCGTCTCTTGCAGGACGGCAAGCGATTGCCTATTCCTCGCGAATGGGCGAATGCACGTCAACCGCGAACGCTGATCGGCCATTTCGACAACGGCGATTTGTTGCTGATTGTCATTGACGGAAGACGAGACGGCTGGAGTAATGGGGTTACGCTGGAGGAAGCGCAAAGAAAGCTGCAAGAGTGGCATGTCGTGGATGCGTATAATCTCGACGGCGGTGGCTCCAGTGCGTTTTATTACAATGGCAAGCTGTTGAACAAGCCTTCAGGCGGCAAAGAACGGCGCGTGGTGAGCAATTTGGTCATCATGCCATAAGCAAAAATCGCAACACTCTTCTGTGAAGACGACAAGTCTTGCTGCAGAAGGGTGTTTTTTTTCTGTAAAGAAAAGTTTGCCTAAGGCAACTGTCAATGTGGGTTGACCTTAAAAAATGCTGAAAATTATAATAATAGAAGAAGTAATGAAATGGAATAGGAGGGATCGCATGAAAAAAGGGATGTTGGTTGCCCTCTCGATTGTTTCCGTGCTTTCGTTTCCGCATTTTGCTGTGGGAAAAGTCCCAGGTGTGCCAGCAGGTGTGCAAGGAGCTACCAAAGGAATTGTCGCGGTCTCTCATCCAGCAGCGGCGCAGGTCGGTAGAGATATCCTGGCAAAGGGCGGCAATGCGATTGACGCTGCGGCTGGAATCCAATTTGCGTTGAATGTGGCCGAACCGTATATGTCCGGCATCGGCGGCGGTGGTTTTATGATGATTTATGTCAAGGATCAAAACAAAGTGACGGTAATAGATAGTCGAGAAGTGGCTCCTGCTAAGGTGACTCCCGATATGTTTTTACAGGCAGATGGTAAGCCGATCCCATTTGAGGAGAGACATACGAGCGGTCAGGCCGTAGGTGTCCCAGGTACATTGCTTGGCGTAGAGCAGGCGTTGAAATCGTATGGGACATGGGACTTGGAAAAAGTGATAGAACCGTCGATTGAATTAGCGGAAAAAGGAGTTCGCGTCAATTGGGTGTCCGCTCAATTTATTGCCAATTCCATGGAAAAGCTGAAGAAGCACGAGACGGCTGCACAGGTGTTTGCGCCAAACGGAGTTCCACTCAAAGAAGGCGAGATGCTGGTTCAGCCCCAATTGGCGAAAACGTTGAAGATCATCCGCGACAAAGGGGCAGATGCCTTGTATGAAGGGGAAATTGGCAAGGCTCTCGTTGAGGAAGTACAAAGAACGGGTGGCTCTATGAGTCTCGATGATTTGCGGGCGTATCAAGTAAAGGAGCGTGAACCAGTCCGCGGCATGTATCGCGGATATGAAGTGATTTCGATGGCACCACCCAGCTCTGGCGGCTTGACACTCATTCAGATTTTGAAGCTGATGGAAGGCTACGATAACAAAAAGGACGGAATCGGGTCGGTAGCCTATTTGCATCATCTGATCGAAGCCAACCACCTCGCTTACGCAGATCGGGCGGCTTTTATGGCGGACGAGGATGTTTATCCAGTACCAAGAAAGGGGCTGATTGCGGACAAATACATCAAGGAACGGCGTCAGCTCATTCATGAAGAGACCGCGAATGCCGATATAGTGGAAGGCGATCCTTGGAAGTACGATCCCGGAAAAAAGCCAGAGGTGTCGATAAAACTGAGAGATCAATCTCCGGTCAAGCAGACTACGCATTTCTCTGTGATGGACAGATGGGGGAATATCGTGGCGTATACGACCACCATTGAAGATATTTTTGGAAGCGGTGTGATGGTTCCGGGATACGGCTTCATGCTCAATAACGAGCTGACAGATTTTGACGCGATTCCTGGCGGAGTCAATCAGGTCGAGCCCGGAAAGCGTCCGCGTTCCAGTATGACGCCAACCATGGTGCTAAAAGACGGGAAGCCTTTTTTAGCGATTGGCTCACCTGGTGGTTCCACGATTATCGCCTCTGTATCGCAGACGATTCTCAATGTGATCGATCATGGAATGGAAATTGAGGATGCGATCCGTGCGCCACGCATTTTTTCGAGCAGCTATCCGAATGTGACGTGGGAAGCGGGCATTGACCAAGATGTCATCCTGCAATTGATGGCAAAAGGTCACGTCTTTGCTGAGGAACCGACGAACATTGGCAACGTCCAAGCGATTGTGTACGATTTTGAAACAGGCAAAATGTACGGCGGGGCGGATAACACACGCGAGGGCACTGTACTCGGGGTCGATGCCATCGCGTATACGGCTGCTCAGCCAATCCAGTCTCCAAAAGAAAAAGATGGCCCTTTTGATTTACAAGTAAACGGCCATGTTTACCCATACACAGCAGAGCAAAAAGTGATGATAGATGGAGTAGCACATGTTCACGCCAAAAAGCTGCTGTTAGGGTTGGGACAAAAAGTGACGTCCTTCCAGTCTGATGTGGTCATGGTGAAGGGAATCCCTTACTTGCCTGTCAAAAAAGTTGGCGAGAAGCTGGGCTATACAGTCGTGTGGAAGGAAGGAGAGCGAACCATCGAGTTGAAAAGCAAAAAGTAGGCTGATCAAGGAAAGGATGTAGCAAAAATGAAGAAAGTACTTGTACTCGGCGGAACGCGATTTTTTGGAAAGCGATTGGTCCAGCTTCTCGTTGAAACGGGGGCAGATGTTACGGTGGCAACGAGGGGACTTACCCAAGTGGAGTTACCTGCCGCTGTCAAAAGAATAACGCTTGATCGCGATGACATCCACTCATTAATGGCTGCAGGGGAAGAGCAGTGGGACGTGGTGTACGATAATATCTGTTATTCCTCTCAAAATGCAATGGATGCGTGTAAGGTTTTTCGGGGGAAAGTGGGAAAGTACGTTTTGACCTCAACCTTGTCCGTCTACGATTATGCCGAGGAACCGCTACAGGAAGAAGCATTTGATCCATACACGTATGCAATCAACCGGAAAACGAGAGACGAGATAACTTATCAAGAGGGGAAGCGTCAAGCAGAAGCCGTCTTTTTTCAAGAAAAAGCCTTCCCTGTCGTAGCTGTTCGTTTTCCAATCGTACTGGCGGAAGATGATTACACACGGCGGCTATGGTTTCATATTGAGCATGTGCAAGAGGAGCGGCCGATTGGGATCACGAATCCCGCTACCCAGATGTGCTTTATACATGCACAGGAAGCAGCTCAATTTTTGGAATGGGTGGCGACAGCGTCCATCACAGGGCCAGTGAATGCGTGCTCGGATGGGACTGTTTCGCTTGCTGAGCTGATGGAGACAATTGCGCAAACAGTCGGAAAACCTGTCCGAATCGAGAAAACGACAGATGCTTCTGATGCGTCTCCCTTTGGATTTGCAGCTTCCTTTTACATGAATAACGGTAAGGCTAAGGCAGCGGGCTTTCCATTTTGGTCGCTGGATGAATGGTTACCGGCGCTTATCCAAAGCCTAAACGAGGAATATACCTTTTGAAAAAGCGTGACCTATCTACCTTTTCTTTCGTAGTACTCCGTGGTAAGGTAGAGCAGACATATGTGTCTGTAAGGAACCAGGAGGATCGATCATGAACAAAAATCGCACCAGCAGCCTTGCGATCGTCGCAGCATTATCAGTAGCACTACTCAGTGGATGTGAACCTCCCTCATTAGGCGGATTGCTATCCAGTGAATCGAATGGACAGCCGGCAGCTGAGGGAACACAATCAACGACAGTTGAGCCAAATAAAGAGGAGAAAGCACGTCCCCAACGGGCATCTCTTGCAGAGACGATAAAAGATGTGGATGGAGTGCCAACCGTTACGAATGCTACAGATCTCTCGGTTGTCGTAAATAAACAGCGGGCATTGCCTGGCGATTATATTCCACCGGATTTGGTAGAGCCGAATGTTCCATTTCCTTTTGATGAAAAAGTGGAGAAGCGATTGCTGAGAGCAGAAGCCGCACAAGCTTTAGAAGAACTGTTTGCCAAAGCAAAGACAGAAGGCATTGAACTGTATGCCGTTTCTGGCTACCGCTCGTATAAGACCCAAAAATCGCTGTACGAAACGTATGTAAGGACGCAAGGTGCTGAACATGCTGCTGCTTACAGTGCGGTACCTGGAAAGAGCGAGCATCAGACTGGCTTGGCTATGGATGTGTCCGGATATGATGCAAGCACACGCTTGGAAGAATCATTTGCTGAGACACCAGAAGGTATATGGCTGGCAGCCAACTGTGCAGACTATGGGTTTGTTATTCGTTATTTGAAAGGCAAGGAAGATACGACTGGATATGCGTATGAGCCTTGGCATTTGCGTTATGTAGGGAAGGAAATGGCGAAAGAAATTATGGCAAGTGGTCTTACTTTGGAGGATTATTTTTCGGAAGCGACCATTGCCCACAAATAACGCCATCGAAAACGAAAAGAGCCGCCCCGATAAGGAGCGGCTTTTTGCTGCCTGAATAAATGTTAACGTGGGAGGCGAATCTGGGACAGCGGCCAGTATACAACCTCTGCTCGTCCGACTACATGATCCAGTTGAACAGGGCCAATAACGCGGCTGTCCATACTATTGTTGCGATTATCCCCCATGACAAATACACTGCCTTCTGGAATCTTTACAGGATCAAAATCTTCGGTTAACGTTACACCAGCTGTAGAGGTTTTTAGCTTGTTTTCGACCAAATACTCTTCGCTGAGGGGTTGGCCATTGACATACACTTGATCATTTTTGGCTTCAACGGTGTCGCCAGCTACTGCGACCACGCGCTTGATCCAGTTGTCACCAGTTGCATCCGGGTGAATGATGACGATATCGCCAGGTTGCGGTTCTTTTAGGTAGTAAATCGCTTTGTTTACGATGACGCGCTCGCGGTCATGCAACGTACTTTCCATGGAACGCCCTTGGACGACGTAGGGAGCCATGACAAATACGTAGATGAAGGCAGTCAATCCGCCAATCAAGACAAACGATTTTAACCAATCAAGCAATTCCACTTTCCATTTTGGTGTAGGGTTGGTTTGTTCCATTGAAATTCTCCTATGTATGTGATTTCTTTGGCAAACATGCCTGAGTCAAATGCCTCGTGTGTGTAAGGCTGTCTTCCCATTATACATGCTTTACGAATAGATACGAAAGATGATTCAAGGAAATAATTGGCTTCGTGGATAAAACGGAAAAAGTCGTAACATTATTTTACAAGCATATCTATTGTCAGTTTTTCCTGTTTGAGTTAAGATGTTCTTGAAATAAGTTTTACAATAAAAATATTAAGTGGTAAACACTTTGTCTGGCTCATACATATCTTTCGTGAAAAGAAATAATTTCGGGAGTGCTATTGATCTTCCGGTACTTAGGCTATATAGTTTTATAGTAAAAGTACTTATATTATTAATTTTCCGAAAATAGGTGATGTCGTGAGCAATATGTCCCGTGCCAGTAAACTTGAGGAACTGGATCGAGTTTTTGTCGAGATTGCTCGTTTCTTTATTAACAATTGGCTAGAGGAAGAGTCAATCAGTCCGAAGCAGTTTATCTTGTTGCGTGTGCTACATCAAAAAGGACGAAGCACAGTTTCTGAGCTGGCGACTATTTTGAAGTTATCCAATAGTGCCACCACAATCGCACTCAATCGGTTGGTTAAGGCCGGTTTTATTGACCGGGTTCGAGACGAACAGGATCGACGTGTCGTGTGGGTCACTTTGTCACAACAAGCCGTCCCAACTCTGGAAGGACTTCTGTGCCACAGGAGAGCACTAGTGGGAAAGCTGCTGGAGAATCTGACTGACGACGAATTAGAGCAGTTTACGTATTTTCTCAGGAAAATGCAGCAGTGCATATAGCATACCTTCAAGTTCGGGTTTGGGGACATTCGTGTAAGACAAAAGTGTGTACCGCGGAATGGGAGTGTACACATATGAAAAAGAAAAGCACACTGATCATGAGTTCTTGTATCTTAGGAGCAGCTCTCTTCACACAAGCTGCATTTGCTGAAGAGGCAGTAAAAGCTACTGAAACGACTACTGCAACAGAAGCAAAAACAACTGCAACTGAAGAAAAACCGGCAACTACTGAAGAAAAACCAGCGACTACTGAAGAAAAACCAGCAACTACTGAAGAAAAGCCGGCAACTGATGCAACAACAACTGCACCAGCAACTAAACCTGAAGTAAAACCTGCGACTCCACAAACCGTTACTCCAATTCAAGGTTTGACTCAACAAGGTGGCTGGGTTATCATGCCAGGTAAAGATGAGTATGTATGGGTAAGTGGTCAATATGTTCCAGTCATCTCTAACGTAGCTGGTTGGGCAATGATGCCAGGAGTAGATCAATTTGTTACAACTGGTGGCGTAACTCCTGTGAGTGCTCCAGCAGCTGGTTGGGCAATGATCGCTCCAGAATCCGATAACGAAAAATAAGCATAGCTGATAATAAAGGCGCTTTGTCCCTCGAATTGGGCAAGGCGCCTTTTTGGCTAAAGCTGGAGATTCCCGTACAAACTAAAGCGGATTCAACCAAAGGGAAGGAGGAATGAAAATGGCAGGTTATGATAAGGATCAGGCTCGATCCAGGGCGAGAGAGTTGGGCATGGAGGATGCAGGCGGAGCCGTCTACTATCAAGCGGCAGACGAATATACGGCTGGACTGGCAACGACACGGGAGCTGGTCAGTGACATGTACAAGATGGGAACCATTGAGGACAGGAAACAGACGATGTAAAAACGGAAGAAAAGAGCAAGGCCAGCCTGGATGTAAGAAGGCTGGCCGCTTTTTGTTTCGTTGATAAAAAATTTTTTATTGACTTAGTAGATTGTATCGGTAAAAATACAAGAGGAATCAGAAAATTTAAAAAGGGTGTGCCACGAATGAGAGACTCACGATTAGATCAATTAGCGTACAATCTGGTTAACTATTCTGTACGAGTACAGCCAGGGGAAAACATTTTGATCAACGCGAAAGGGGACACACCGGATTTGGTGCAAGCCCTCGTGCGTGAGATTTACAAAGCAGGCGGCAGTCCTTATGTTCAATTGATTGATCCCGCCGTAAGCCGAGAAATCGCAATGAATTGCAATGAAGATCAGTTAAAGACCATGGCTCAACATGAAGTTGAACTCATGGAGAAAATGCAAGGTTATATCGGCATTCGTGCAGCGAACAACATCAATGAGATGGCTGATGTTCCAAGTGACAAGCTCGGCATCTATTCTCGCCTGTATGAGCTGCCCGTGATGAATGTGCGCGTGCCTAAAACGAAGTGGGTTGTTCTTCGTTATCCGAATCCTTCCATGGCACAGCTTGCGAACATGTCTACAGCAGCTTTTGAAGATTTTTACTTCCAGGTATGTAACCTGGATTACGCGAAAATGGACAAAGCAATGGACAGTCTGGTTGACTTGATGAATCGCACAGACAAGGTACGCTTGGTAGGACCTGAAACGGATCTCACCTTCTCAATTAAGGACATTCCTGCTGTAAAATGTGCTGGCCTGCGCAATATACCGGATGGTGAAGTGTATACAGCACCTGTAAAGGATTCCGTAAATGGCGTTATCACTCATAATGCGCCAACACCATACCACGGCTTCACATTCGAAAATGTCCGCCTGACCTTCAAGGACGGCAAAATTGTGGAAGCAACAGCGAACGATACCGAACGCTTGAATCAAATTTTGGATACGGACGAGGGAGCGCGTTTCGTTGGGGAATTCGCTATCGGTGTGAATCCTTACATTCGCAACCCGATGAAAGATATCTTGTTTGACGAAAAAATAGACGGAAGCTTCCACTTCACGCCTGGTCAATGCTATGACGAAGCTTACAATGGCAACAAATCGTCTGTGCACTGGGACATGGTTTCCATCCAGCGTCCAGAATGGGGCGGAGGGGAAATCTGGTTTGATGACGTCCTGATTCGCAAAGATGGTCGTTTTGTCATTGCAGAGCTTGAATGTCTGAATCCAGAAAACTTGAAAGGGTAAGGCAAAGCCTACCCAAATCATTTGTCGTACTGACGGAGCCTTTCGTGGGCAAGCATAATATCCATTTCTAGCTGAAATAGCATGTGCAAATTGCTTGAAGGAAGGGTAATTCTGCGTGCCGCGTGGTAGAGAAGTGGCTTGTTTTGTTTGATAACCGTCATGATTTCCACAACGGGAGGAACGACTTGCTTGATTCTTAGCAGGCTTTGCAAATAGCGGAGAAATGTTTGAATACTAGCCTGGTCATCCTTGTTCGGTACCGTTTCAATCAAAGCGAAAAAGTCTCGGACGATGATACGTTTCGTCTCTTGAGGCTCCACTATGGTTGTGCGATTCACTAGATCCACCTCACGGGAAAGAGTAACAGCTTCTTTTCTTTTCCCGCTGAATGACAAGGAATAAACCTTTTGTCTGATAAAAAGTCTTTGGCATGTGCGTGTGCCAAAGACTTTTTGTTTTTATGACTCACGATGACCATCGTAGACGCTTGCTTCTTCCATTGGAATCCGTATGCGCAGGAGCAGCCAGGCATTCAAGAGAGAAAAAGTCAGAGCAGTAGCCACAGCGGAAAATGTCAAGGGCAGTAGGAGTAGCTCAAGCGATACGACCAAGTAGTTGGGGTGACGAATGAACCGATAAGGACCTCGCTTGATCGGAGCCTCGCCCGGGAGTATGAAGATGCGTGTATTCCACCGTTTGCCCAAGCTTCGAATACACCAATAACGTAGTCCTTGGGCGATCAAAAACAGGCTGAACGGAACCGCCCACCAAGAGGGCAGAACCATGGAACTGCCTTTTCCCACCACTTCGAAAATAAGCGAGAGAAAAAAGAGAAAATGAAGAAGGACGATGTATTTGTAATGACTCGCCCCAACTTCGTAGCCCCCTTTTGAGCGGATATAGCGGGCATTCCTCACGGCAACGAGTAGCTCCACCAGTCGCTGCAACACGACTCCAGCCATGACAAATCCAAAGAAGAGCAACATGACTATCTCGCCTCCAGAAGTAAGAGCTCGGAGCTAAATCCAGGTCCAAGCGCAGCGACCAATCCGCGATCTCCTGGCTCCCACGCCTTCTCCATGCTTTTTTCCAAGACGAACAGAACCGTAGGGGAAGACATGTTTCCAAAATTGGTTAGGACATCTTCAGAAAAACGAGTGGCTTCGGTACCAATGCCCAGAGAACGCTGGTAAGCCGTTAATACCTTGGCTCCACCTGGATGGAAAATGAAGTGACGTAGATGGTCAATAGACATCCCATGCGGTGACAAAAAACTCTCCACGTTTTCTCGCATCGAAGACCGGATGAGAGTAGGGATATCGCGAGAGAAAATCACTTTTAACCCAGGATCGGTCAATTCCCATCCCATGACATCTACGGTGTCCGGCCATGTTGTCGTTCGCGCATCACAAAATTGAACCTTAGGTGTGTCCGAAGAGGACGAGACTTGGTCTCCTTCAATTAATACGGCTGCAGCTCCATCTCCAAAGAGGCACGTTGCGACCAAATTGCTTTTAGACAAATCTTGTCGGATAAAGGTCAAGCCGCATAGTTCTACGCTCACAAGCAATACTCGCCGGGAGGGATAAGCCTGGGTGTACTCACATGCGCGAGACAATCCCATCGCTCCACCGGCACAGCCAAGACCCCACAACGGAACACGGGTTGCTTGCGATCGGAGTCCCAAGCGGTGGAGCAAGCGGGAATCAAGGCTTGGGGTCGCAATGCCAGTGCTTGATACAAACATCAAACAATCGATGGATGCCGGCTCAACTCCAGCTTTCGTTAAACACTTTCGGGCTGCTTCCTCTGCCAAAGCTTCCGCATGTTCGATATACAATTGATTTTTCTCTGCAAATGGCCGGTCTTCCAAAAACCAATCCATTGGCATACTAAAATGTCGTTTTTGAATGCGACTGTGTGCAAACACGTGTAACAAACGGTCTATATCGGGAAAGGCATCTTGAAAAAATAGGCGCGCCAGCTTGATGGAGTCCTCTTGTGTAATCTCATGGGAAGGTACTGCTGTAGCCACGGCTTCTATACGGGGCATACATTCATTCACTCCCGTCTATTTTTATTAGGCATTAGCTTATCCCTTCCAATTGGTTCCAATTCATGCAGCACCATGTGCATAGACCACAGGCTGATTGTCAGGAGCTTTCGATGATTCGCTTGATTGAATAAGTGGCAGTTTCGTGGTTTTGCTTGATAGGTCTAATGTACGAATAGAAAGAAGGTTACATCGGATGGATCGGGGGTAGTGTACTTTGGGATCACGCTGGATCAGCTTGGGTGTGTCCTGTGTGATCATCTCGGTTTGGCTGATCGGTTACGGATTGCCGAGGGATGAGAGCATGATTGTCTTTCTTTTACTTGTGGGTGTCATTCAGTCGGTTGCTGCCTATCAAATAGGGAAATATGTAGAGCGGTTGCGGCAGATGGCTTATCATGATTCACTTACAGGCGTTCTCGTCAATCGCAGATTTCTGGACAAATTGGTTGAAGAAGTAGAGTTGGCAAAAAGCAATCATCAATCTGTTACTTTATTGTTTATTGATTTGGATAATTTCAAAATATTCAATGATTCATTTGGCCATTTGGAAGGCGGCAGGTGTCACGGTCAGTATCGGAGTAGCCTCGTATCCACACCATGCTGCAACAGCGGAAGAGTTAGCGAAAAAAGCAGATATGCTTATGTATGAAGCGAAAAAAAGGAAAGATTGCATGATGGTCGCTTCGAATGAAATGATAAATATTGGCAAGACTAACACTCGTCATCTCTCTTGACATGGGTGTTTTTTTTTATTGTAAAGAGCATTTACAAAAACTTAATAATTCCTTAAAGAAAAATATACACATTTGACCTTGATTTTAAATTTACGGAAACATTAACATTCGATATAATCTGTTAGGTGTGATTTATTCAAAGGAGTGAAGAAGTCCCATATGTTGAAATCAAACAAGTATATCTTCTTTGATCTGTTCGAACAGCAGATTGCCACGGTACACAAAGGAACTCATCTTTTCTATGAAATGATAGGAAATTATCATGATCTGGAAACAAAGGTTAAGGCAATCAAGGCTGTCGAGAAAGAAGGAGACGAAATCGTTCGTCGCATCATGAACGAGTTGAACTCTACTTTTATCACTCCGCTTGAGCGTGAAGACATTCACCAACTCGCTCATACGATGGACTCGATGATCGACTACATTGACGGTGTTGCTGATCGTATGTATTTGTACCAAGTGACTCAACCAGATCCACGTGTATTGGCACAAGCCAATATTTTGGTGAAATGCTCGGCTAAGCTGATCGAGCTGATTCGCACACTGCGCAAACTGGATCATAAAGTCGTTACACAAATCGCTGGGGAAATTAAAGATTTGGAGCATGAATCTGACTCCAACTACCGTAAAATGGTATCTGATTTGTTGAATTCTCCTGATACCAACCCAATGGAAGCGATCAAACTCAAAGAGATTTACGATAAGCTCGAAGACTGTGCTGACTTCGCTGAGGACGTCTCCAACCTGGTAGAAGGGATCGTGTTAAAGAATGCTTGATCTTTCGCCAGAGGTGATTATTCTCGTACTCGTCGTCATCATGGCGTTAGCATTTGACTTTATTAATGGTTTTCACGATACGGCGAACGCGATTGCGACTTCTGTTTCCACGCGCGCATTAAGTCCAAAAACGGCGATTATTATTGCATCCTTGTGTAACCTGATTGGTGCACTCTCGTATACGGGGGTAGCGAAGACAATCGGGGGAGGCATTACTGATCCATTCAAGCTGGAAAATGGATTGGTCGTCGTTTTGGCCGCGTTGACATCTGCGATTTTGTGGAACCTAATCACCTGGTGGTTCGGAATTCCTAGCTCGTCCTCGCACGCGATTATCGGCGGCGTTGCAGGTGCCGCTTTTGGTGCCGCAGGAAGTGGTGCCATTAACTGGTCAGGCTTCATTAGCATTATCCAAGCGTTGATCGTATCGCCGCTTGTTGCCTTCGCTGTTGGTTTTGTGGTGATCAAGTTGGTGTCTTGGTTCGTTCGTAACTCCGCGTATCACAAAACCAATAAAGGTTTCCGTTCGATGCAAGTATTGTCAGCGTCTTGGCAGGCTTTCAGCCATGGAGCCAACGATGCGCAAAAAACAATGGGCGTAATCACCCTTGCTTTGATTTCTGGAGGATTCTTGGTACAAGCACCGGGCGAATTCGTTATTCCACTGTGGGTAAAACTTTCAGCTGCTCTTGCAATGGCTTTAGGTACAGCCTTTGGTGGATGGCGAATCATCAAGACCTTGGGTGGTAAGATTATGAAAATCAAGCCAATTTCCGGTTTCTCAGCAGACCTGTCTTCTGCCTTGATTATCACAATCTTTACAGCTTTGAAACTGCCAGTGAGCACAACGCATGTGATCACATCCGCCATCTTGGGGGTAGGGGCATCGCAAAAGCTGAACGCAGTAAAATGGGGCTTGGCTGGCCGGATTTTGGTCACTTGGGTCATTACCCTTCCGATTACCGGACTTTTGGCTGCTGCCTGCTACGTCGTGTTTGACGTATTCCTGTAGAGCTACATCTTTATCCAATAGATAACAGACACCTTTCCGTGTAGAGTACGCGGGGAGGTGTCTTTTTCATTAGCTTGATCCAGTTAAACGCTCCCATAAGCCAGGCTTAGGTTTAATTTGCACGAGGCGAATGGCAGAGAATGGGATATAGTCCAGCGAGCCGTCCCGTTCTTCAATTAATATGCCATTGGGGCTGTAATCATACAATTTACCTTCTGCATATGCAGATAATCCTTGGCCGATCATATCTGGAGCAAAATGAATACGTACATAACGATCGAGATACTCTTCCAAAATTCCATCATCCATGTTATTCCCATCCTTTTTTATTCTTTCTCCTAGTTATTGCCTGCATTGCGACAATTCAGACAAGGCAAAGAAAAAACCACCCAGTCGTGCAGACCTGAGTGGCAATGGATATGGCATGTTGACGTTATTCGATCGAGTTTTGGGAATGTCCGGCCTGCTTGCTTTTGCGTGCAAACACGAGTAGCAAGATGACACCGGCAGCAATCAAGCACAGACTGACTAATTGAGCGACACGCAGGGTATCGGCTATCAACAAACTGTCTGTACGCATGCCCTCAATGAAGAAGCGTCCAATCGAATACAGGATCATGTAGCTGAACAAGACCTGTCCATCGAATTTTTTGAATCGGTACAGTATGAGCACGAGAATGCCAAACACGATAAGGTTCCATATCGATTCATACAAGAATGTAGGATGGTAGTACTGTCCGCCGATAAACATTTGCTCGCGGATGAATGCGGGGAACTTTTCCATAAACTCGGCAGAGACTGGACCACCATGAGCTTCCTGGTTGATAAAGTTTCCCCAACGCCCGATGGCTTGACCCAAAATGACACTCGGCATAAAAATGTCAGCCAAGCGAAGGAACGGCAGATTATGCTTTCGAATATACCAGGTTCCTGCCAGAACACCACCGATTAATCCGCCGTGAATAGCCAAGCCGCCTTGCCAAACTGCGAAGATGTCCAGTGGGTTGTCTTTGTACTGCTGCCATTCAAACGTAACATAATACAATCTTGCACAAACGATGGCTGCTGGAATGATCAGAACCACCATGTTCAAGACGTGATCAGGATCAATGCCAGAACGTTTGGAATTGTAGCGCGCGAGATAAGTACCCAAGAAAAACGCCAGCCCCATAATAATGCCATACCAGTGAATCTTTAAGGGGCCGATTGCAATTGCGATCGGATCGATCATGAATGTGCCTCCTTGCCTTAAAACATCTGTGCCAAGTATAGCACAAATAGACTGCAGGATTCCAACTAATGGCTTACCGGGACTGCAAAAAGCCGAGGATGCCATCAAGAGAGGACCGCTTTGTCGGAGCAGAAATGGATGAGAATAAATCTCCGATTGTTTCCAGGCGTTTGGGTACCGTATAAACGGTGAAGTCTGTGGGATGACAATGGGGAACCTCTTTCCACAGAAGTGGCGTTGATACGGTAGCCTGTGTTTTTGCGCGGGTTGAATAAGGGGCTGGCAGTGTCTTACCGCGCCAGTGTTGCAAATAATCAATGTATAGCTTATTTCCCCGATTCTTCACGAAACGCTCGATGGTTAAAAGTGAGGGATGCTTGCTGACTAAATAGGATGCGATGAAATGTCCGACTTGGCGGGTCTGTTCAAACGTATAGCAAAGTTCGATCGGAACATAAACTTGCAAGCCGCTCGAACCAGATGTCTTGACCCATGAAGGCAACTGTAATTCATCGAGCAGCTCTTTCAATAAGAGGGCAGACTCTATCACAACACCAAAATCATCTGTGGAAGGATCGAGGTCAAACACGAGCTCAGTCGGAGTCTCATCCTTGGCGAGATGAAAAGAGACGTGCCACTCCAATGCTGCTTGATTCGCCATCCATACGAGTGTCGCTCGGTTATTGCACAGTACGTAACGTACGTTTTCCCATGTATGCGTTTGTATCCAGTCGGGTGCATAGTCTGGGGCATTTTTTTGATAGAAGTGCTTGTCACCGATTCCGTGCGGGTAGCGAATGACGGTTAAGAGCCGATCCTTGCTATACCTGAGCAGTGGGTCTGCAACAATCAGCAAATAGCGCAAGTAATCTAGCTTGGTTACCTCGGCCTCTGGCCATAGAGGCTTGTCAGGATTTGTGATGGACAATACGTGATTGTCGATCGTCAGCTCGTACTCTTTTGTTGCAGGACGCAATGACGTTTTCACCTTCTTTTGAAACGGTATAGGTGTTCCTACTATCTCCCACCCACGATTCTCTATGTATTGAGAATTCCTCTTTGCATATATTTCCTGCCAATCAACCATAATACGGGTAGCTTTCCAGTGGTTGGTGATGAAATGAAATTCAAGAAGAAAGATAAAATGAAGGACCTGATTGAGACGATGAATGCCTGCAGCTTGATTGATCTGGAGGGTATACCGATTTCGCCTCAATTGGGAGAGAACATTGATCTGTTGAAAAAAATGTTCGCTGATTGCTCCGATTTTGTCATACGGGAATTCCGCCAAAAAAACAGTGTCCGTGCAATTGCTGTCTTCGTCGATGGGCTGATTGATACCAAAGAGGTCAATTCTGCACTGAAATCGTTAATGGTGCTTGAAGACGGCGATGACGATATAAAAGTGATAGAAGAGTCACTTTTGCCTGTTTCCCAGATGGGAAGAGTAGACGATTATAAAAAGCTATTACAGGCTGTGCTTTCAGGTGATACAGGCATTCTTGTAGAGGGAAATACAGAAGCACTTACGCTCGGCATTCGTGGAGCAGAAAAACGCTCCGTAAACGAACCGGAAGGAGAAGCGGTCGTACGGGGGCCGCGTGAGGGTTTTATCGAAAATATTCGCACGAACACGTCGATGCTACGGCGAAAATTGCGAACACCTCGATTGAAAATGAAGTCCTTGGTAGTTGGACGTGAGACAAACACCAACCTGGTGGTTGCTTTTCTGGATGGGATTGCTGATCCAGAGATCGTTCAGGAGGTCACTGCTCGAATCAGTAAGATCAATTTAGATGCTGTGCTGGAAAGCGGATATATCGAAGAGATGATCCAGGATAATACATACTCGCCTTTCCCTCAGGTTATGTATTCCGAGCGCCCAGACACGGTCGCTGCGGCATTGCTGGAGGGACGTGTCGCGATATTTGTGGATGGGACACCGATGGTTTTAATCGTGCCTGTTACGTTTTGGATGATGATGCAGGCCAGCGAGGATTACTACGAGCGATTTCAAATGGCTACGCTTGTACGACTACTGCGTTATGTATTTCTCATCATTTCACTCATTACCCCTGCCTTATATGTGGCCATAACGACTTATCACCAACAGATGCTGCCAACCACGCTCCTTTTAAGTATTGCGGCTGCGCGCGAGTCCATTCCTTTTCCTGCTATTGTAGAGGCTTTTATCATGGAAATTTCTTTTGAAGCCTTGCGAGAAGCGGGGATTCGTCTCCCGAAAACGGTCGGGCAAGCCGTCAGTATTTTAGGCGCGCTGGTCGTAGGTCAAGCAGCTGTGCAGGCAGGGATTGTTTCTGCCCCCATGGTTATCGTTGTATCGCTCACAGGGATAGCCTCATTTACCATCCCGCATTTTAATGCATCGATTTCATTGCGAATGCTGCGCTTTCCGATCATGATTGCGGCTTCGATCCTCGGCATCTATGGAATGCTGGTAGCGTTATTGCTAGTCCTCGGACATATGGCCAACCTACGTTCTTTTGGTGTCCCATATTTATCTCCGCTGGCACCGATGTCAATCGGCGATCTCAAAGACGTCCTGATAAGAACGCCATGGTCGATGATGGAAAAACGCCCGAGCTTTTTGGGAGTTCAAAACGCAAGGCGTATGAACGATGGTTTTGCTAATTCTATGCAGCAAAGAGGAGGGCAATCAGGGATGACAGGAAACCGTCATCCAAACGAGGAGGGACAATCGTGAAGGCTGTGACCCGCATATTGGTGGTGTCGCTCTGCATGTTCCTGATTTCTGGTTGTTGGGATCGGCGCGAAGTAAATGACATGGCTATCGTCATTGCAATGGCGATGGATAAGGAACCAGACGGAAGGTATCGGTTCTCCATTCAGGTCCCCCTGGTCAGCAGCCTAGGCGCACAGTCTGGAGGGGGTGGGGGGACGAGTGGTGATAAGAGTTATTACGTTGATTCCGCAGTGGGCAGGACAATTCGGGAAGCAAATGGCTTGATCCAAGCAAGAATGTCTCGGAGAATTTACTACTCCCATCACCGGATGATCGTGATAGGGGAAGAACTGGCGAAGGACGGAATGTCCGATGTGCTCGATATTGTGGCACGCTTTCCGGAAAACAGACTGACAGCATACATTGTCATGACAAAAGGCAAAGCAATCGAATTACTAACCGCACAGCCGCAATTTGAACGTTTTTCAGGAGAAGCGATGCGTGAGTTGGTCAAGATGGGGGGCATTAGTGTAACGTTGAAGGATGTGGCCCAGATGCTCGGTACACCAGGGGTTGATGCCATCTTACCCGTTCTAGCGGCTGTGGATTCCCATCCGAAAGGAAAGTCAAAAGAAATAGAGGCGACGGGGGTAGGGTTATTTCGACAAGACAAGCTCGTAACCATCGCGAAGCCCAAAGAGCTGCTCGGCTTGCGATTGTTCCAACGCGAATTTACACCGTTTTCTATTGTGCTCCCCCTTACCAAGCACGAACGGCTTACGATAACTCTTTCGAAAGGAAGGGCGAATATCAAGCCTGTGATTAGGAAGGACCACATCCATTTCAAAATTGACTTATACACTTCTGCCGTTGTGGTGGAGAATCAGTCAAACCTCGATCTCGAGGAAGAGAAAAATATTCGAATGCTGGAAGCGAAGCTCGTCGAGCAAATCAATAACGGTGTGAACCACATGATGCAAACGATCCAAAAGAAACAATCAGACTTCATCGGGTTAGGAATCGCGTTGTCAAGGAATTATCCGCGAGAGTGGCGGGACCGATATCGGAACAGGTGGTATAAGGAACTTCCGAAAATCACATACGAAATACGATCCAAAGTGAACGTGGTCAATTTCGGACAGACAACGAAGAATATAACCAAAGGTGAAGATGATCATGAATAGAATATTTCTGGTTTTTTTTGTCTTCATGCTGTTACATTCCATTGGAGAATTCATCCTGAAGCGAAAAGGCATAGATGGAAGACAGCAACGAGTCATTGTTATTTTTTACACCCTAACGATTGTTTATCTGATCGCTTTGCAATTCCAGTATTATCAAATCCTACCCACGAGTAACATCATGAACATTTTCTCTCCCCATGTGAAGTGGTGGGTGGATCAGTTCGTATAAGGAGGACCAAGTATGATTCACAAGCAAGTTGTCAATCATCGGCAAATTGCCTGGCTCGTCGGCAGTGTCTTGATGACAGGGATGATGATCGGTTTCTTGCGGTCTGTCGTTCAGGTAGCGAGGATGGATGGTTGGTTCTCTCAAATTTTCCCCATCTTTTATGCGATTTTTGTCGCCTACGTTTTGAGTGGGCTGGTGGAGGCCTACCCTGGGAAGAATATCTTTGAAATCTTGTTTATTATTGGCGGGAAGTGGATTGGTGGAGCTGTCAATCTACTCATTTTGTTTTATATTTGGATCATCCTGGCGATCGATATTAAAGGGGCTGCTGATTTTTTACATATCTCGTTATTGCCAAACACGCCATTGGAGGTCATCTTACTCGTCTTCGTCCTACTGATAATGTACTATGGTAAAACGAGCCTTGAGGTGGCGGCGCGAGTAAATGAGCTTTATTTTCCTCTTTATTTCCTCATGTGTATATCGTTATATTTCCTGCTAATGAATGAATACAACGTAGAGCGATTGGAACCAATTTTAACGAATAGATTGGATCGGATCGTGATCAGCAACTTTTTTCCAGTGGGTGTATATGGTGATGTATTTCTCATTGGGGCATTCTTACATGCCATTGTAGAGCCGCGGCTATTTTATGCTGCGATGAAGCACGGGGTCATTATTGTTGGTTTTGGAACGACGATTATGTTGCTCGTTTTGCTCGGGGTGATGGGCTACATTATCGCCGGTCGACTGAATTTCCCTATCTATATTCTCGTCCAGCAAATTCACATCACAGATTTTCTGGACAGGGTCGAAATGATCCTCTTTAGTGTTTGGTTTCCTGCTTTCACAATTAAAGTCATAGTCGCTTACTTGGCGTTTTTAGTGGGGGTGGGATCGTTTGGGGGACAGAGGCATTACAATACACTCAATGCACCGTGTGGATGGTTTATCGTTGTATCGTCCATATTCGCGTTTCCAAATATAGCACATATCGATCAATTTATTAGCTATAGCTTGCCGTTGATCGTGCTCGTCTTTCAATTGCCGCTGGCGCTCTTTTTGCTTGTTCATGTAAGGCGAAAGAATAAAGGAAGAGAGCAAAGCCTCATTCCCGAAGGAACGAAGCTTTATCGATTTTACAGGTCCATGGTATGGACCACGACAGTCTGTTTAAGTGGTTGTGTGATCGTGATAGTGGTTGGGGACTTTTTTAAGGATAAATCAGCGATAGCTGGGGGAGCGACCGCTGTTGTCTACATTGTCCTCTTACTGATAGCGCTGTTGACAAGCTACGGGGAAATGCAGGCCCTTAATCATGGCAAGCAAAGGCTGGGGAGAACAAAACAGGCTGGGTCGTTTCGACAATGAGGTCAAAAGTCAAGGGGTTCCTTACTCCAAAACACACTGACGAGGGGCTGGATTCTTTCCGGGAAAGCGCGCCAGCCTTTATACATCTTTGCATTCAACTTTTTTCTGTCTTTCATTAATCTAAAAATCTCAATACACGTCCATTAACGTATTCTGGCTGTTCCATCGACAAAACGTGGCCAGCATTTTTTACGATTTCCGCTTCTATACCGGGAACAAAAGTCGAAGCGCGATGTAAGGCCGATTGTGGGTCATAAATGACTTCGTGCTCGCTAAGCAATAAGAGAATCGGAACTTTTACTGATTTTAATTCGTCGTCAGTGAAAACATACGGGAATCCATCAGCTTTTGGTTGTGGATTTCGTAATTCATCCTCCCACATCACTCCCGCTTGAAACTGCTTTGCAAAATGTGGGTGTAACACGTAACGATCGCCCATCATCCACTTTAAAAAATTCTCAACGCCGTTAGGCAGAGTAAGACCAAGAGCATATTTGTAGAAATCTGGATGAAATGATACGAATGTTTCCGCAGGACTAAGTAAAACTGCCTTTTCGACTCTCTCGACTGCACGTAAAACAAAATTCATAACATGAAGCCCACCAAGCGAAAGTCCAACCATATTTGCCTTTTTGATACCTAGATTGTCAAACACATCGAGAAGCCATTCGGCATAACCCGCTCTCGTACCGTTTAAATCCTCAGGAATACTTTTGTTCTTATCGCCCATGATATCAATTGCATATGTCCGGTATTTGCGGCTCCAATCAGCAATATTTGGATACCACATGGTGGAACTAAACAATGCTCCGTGTAGCAATACGAGTGGTGGTGCATCCTTTGGTCCACTTGCAATAATATGCGTTTGTCCGAAACGGGTAGATACATAAAATGCTTCGTAAGTAACTGGCCAAAGAGTAAGGCTTTCTTCATAGGTTTCGTAATAGTGAATGCCACTGTCATTTCGTGATGCATTGAACGATGTATGGTTAGACATACAATGCTTCCTCCTAAAGTAATACAAATGTAGTTTTAAATATAATACAGGTTGTTAAAATCGTCAATAATACAAATGAATAGAGGTTTATATGACTATAACAGATGGTAACAAAAAATATAACAGAATGATATCCTTGGTAATTCCTTGAATTGCAGTATTAAATATTGAAGCAGATGTTCCGCCACAAGCCACATTGTTCCCTCGCGGGCGGTGGGACTGAGCGTGGCATTATTTTCAAGAATACTCTTCTTTAATTGGGACAAACTCAAGCAAGGAAGTTTCTCAAAACTTAAGTATTCTTAAGGAATTTTGCCCCCTTTTCTGAGGTGAAAAATGAATCCAATTATACCTATGGAGCCAATTAGCTGTGAGAATATACCCCAAGGGGACGAGTGGATTGCCCAAGTTAAATGGGATGGGGTTCGAATCCTGACTTACTTTGATGGACAGGGAACTCGTTTATACAATCGGAGAATAAATGAGCGGACCCACCAATACCCAGAGTTAGCTCACATACAGACGTATTGCAATGCTCGCTCGGTGATCTTAGATGGAGAAGTGATTGCATTAGGAACTGACGGAAAACCGTCATTTCATGAAGTGATGCGGCGGGATGGGATTAGACGATTGGAGAAAGTCAGCCAGGCACAGAAGGCTGTCCCCATTACCTATATGATCTTTGATGTCATATTCACAAATAATGAGTGGAAAATCGATCTTACATTGAGCGAACGTATCAACTTATTACAAGAAATCATTATTCCCAATGACCATGTACAATTGGTTGATGGTCATGATAATGGAAATGCTATGTATGAGATCATTAAGCAACACGGTATGGAAGGCATAGTTATGAAGAATCTTAACAGCAAATATGTCATTGGTGGGAAAGAGAAGCAATGGCAAAAGAAAAAATACTATCGTGACACCATAGCTGTCGTTGGGGGAGTTACGCTGCGTGATAACGTTGTGAATTCCCTCTTGTTAGGGCTGTATGATCTGGAAGGGCGCTTATTTTATATAGGCCACGCAGGAACAGGCAAATTAACTCGAAATGACTGGATGGTCTTGACGGAAAAGATTGTACCTTTGATACAAAATGATATGCCATTTGTAAATACCCCAGCAAGGTTCAAGGGTGCTGTGTGGTTAAGACCAACTGTCACGGTTAAGGTACAATTCGCGGAATGGACAGATGGCTATACGTTGCGGCAACCGAGTATTCAAGCAGTTGTTGATCTACCTGTTGATTACTGTGTATTGGAGTAGAGTCTCTTGGTGCAACACAGAACAAAAAACATCCCATAAATAGTGGGATGTTCAGGCTGTCGAGAAAGTCGACAGCCATTTTTGTTTCACTTAATTTTAAAGCGACACCGCGTTAATTTGTTATAATTCTTATAATTACATTTAACAGTAGGTGATAATTGTGCTTTCCTCCAATGATAAAAATCCGCAAATGCATTACGAATTTGTGTGCCTCGATGAATTGGTCCCAGAGGACCATTTATTAAGGGTCATCCAAAAACATATAGATTTCTCTTTCATCCGAGAAAAAGTACGTCAATATTATTGCGAGGATAACGGTAGACCTTCCATTGATCCTATTGTTTTATTTAAAATGATTTTCATTGGATACCTTTACGGTATCCGCTCAGAGAGGCAGCTCGAAAAAGAAATCCAGACTAATATCGCCTACCGTTGGTTTCTTGGCCTTTCTTTAACAGATCGAGTTCCAGATCACACAACAATCAGTTGGAATCGTCGAACCCGTTTTAAAAATACAAATGTTTTTCAGGAGATTTTTGATGAAATTGTGCGTTTGGCGATTCAGCATCGAATGGTCGCTGGACGTGTATTGATAAGTGATTCCACGCATCTTAAAGCAAATGCGAATAAACGAAAATTTAAGAAGCATGTCATCGAGAAAACGAGTCGTGCCTATCTCAAAGATTTAGAGGCAGCAATTAATGAAGACCGCGAAGTACATGGAAAAAAGGATTAAAGCCTAGAGAGGGTGTGAAGGAAGAAAAGGAAATCAAGGTGAGTACTACTGATCCAGAAAGTGGCTACATGGTTCGAGACAGCAAGCCCGAAGGCTTTTTCTATCTCGATCACCGGACCGTCGATCATAAGTACAATATTATTACCGATGTCCATGTCACTGCTGGCAATGTCCATGATTCCGTTCCTTACATAGATAGGCTGAATCTCCAAATCGAGAAGTTTGGGTTTAAGGATACAATTGAAGCAATTGCATTAGATGCTGGTTACTTAACTACTCCAATCTGCAAGGCACTTCACGATATAAATGTATTTGCTGTCATCGGTCATCGTGCCTTTACACCTATTAAAGGCCTTTTTGCTAAATGGCGTTTTAAATATGCTCTGGAGTCCGATGTGTACATATGCCCTCAAAAACATAAGCTTACTTATTCGACTACTGATCGAAACGGATACAGGATGTATAAGTCCAATAAAGAAATTTGTAAAACTTGTCCAAGGCTTACTGAGTGTACCCGATCTAAAAATCACCAAAAGGTGATAAGCAGGCACGTTTGGGAAGAGAGTAAGGAATGGGTTCGACAGAACCGTTTAAGTAAATCAGGGAAATATTTGTATAGATTAAGATACCAAACCATAGAGCGAAGCTTTGCAGATGCTAAAGAACTGCATGGGCTTCGCTATTGTAGGTTACGCGGACGTGAAAATGTCCAAGAGCAGGTATTGATGACAGCAACAGTTCAAAACATTAAAAAGATAGCACTACACCTAGCGAAAGCAAGTTAGGTGCAGGCTATCCTCTTTTTCAGCACTTCGTGCTGGAACAATACCAAAAAGAAATCCCCAAAATGGGGGTTTCTCTTCAGTCTGAACATCCCATAAATAGTGGGATGTTTTTAATATTGCTTCTTTGTGTTTATCATCCTATGTATGTGGAACTGGGGGATGCATTCCTGTTAGAATTTTACGAAACTTTTTTATTGATTAAGTATTAAATTCGAGCTATACTACCTGTATAAAGTAACTGGGTTAGCGGGTTGGGCTGTATCTGGTTGAGCTGCTTCCTCCTTCCGTGGTACGTCCACCACACCTCATGGAAGGGAGCTGCTCTCTGATATGGCCCTCTTTTTGTCCCTCGCCCCAGTTGGGAATGTTTGTTGTTCACTTTCTTTAATCCTTTTTTCGTTGATATACAATTAGAGACTTGTTTATAATGACTGTGCGAACTCATTTACGAAAGAAGGAATTGACTTGCCGTTTCTTCGGTTTAAAGGCTTTGCGAAGCAAGACATAGAGCCCATTTCTCAGATTCTTATAGAAGAGTTTTCCAAAATTGCTGAGGTAGCTCAAGAAAAGGTGAAATTGGAGCTGCTTCAGGTAGAGCAACTAACGAACAGTCCTTTGTCTGTAGAGATCATGATGTTTCCCCGTGAACAAAAGCAACATGATGCGATTGCAAACGCCGTCCACGGCATTTTGAAGAAGCAAGGCTTTTTGCAAGTCCATATTTTCTTCATCCTGTTATCGCCCACTCTCTATTATAAAGAAGGACTTCCGTTGCAAGTCGGAATGGCGAAATAAGCAAGAAAAAAAGGTCGAGATCCTCCAAAAGGATTTCGACCTTTTTCTATTTAATAATAGAGGCTTTCGGATTGCAGGCACTTGGAGCATGTACGCGTAAGTGGCGTTTCGATATAGACGTGACTGCAATCCTGTTGAATGAGTCGCAATTGTTGTTTAGAGTGCTCTAGCTCAGCCTCTAGTCGAAGGATTTTTTCGCGTAAACGACTGGCTTCCTCCATATGAATCCCCCTTCATTACGACTGATACAAACGGCTTCCCTGTTCGCGGAACTCACGCGATTTTTCCTGCATCCCTGCAAGAATGGCGGGATCTTGCGCACCCCCTTGTTCATTGGCGATGTGACGAATGTCGTGCGATATTTTCATGCTGCAAAATTTAGGACCGCACATGGAACAAAAATGGGCAGATTTGGCGGCTTCTGCTGGCAACGTTTCATCGTGATATTCGCGGGCGCGCTCCGGGTCCAGCGACAAATTGAATTGATCGTTCCAGCGAAAATCAAAACGAGCTTTGGATAAGGCATCGTCTCGCTGTTTTGCCCGCGGATGTCCTTTTGCGAGATCAGCGGCATGCGCAGCGATTTTGTATGCGATTAAACCGTTGCGGACATCCTCTTTATTCGGAAGGCCGAGATGTTCCTTGGGCGTTACGTAGCAGAGCATCGCTGTTCCGAACCATCCAATCATGGCAGCGCCAATCGCTGAAGTAATGTGATCATAGCCGGGGGCAATGTCTGTCGTGAGCGGCCCGAGTGTGTAAAAAGGGGCCTCATGGCAAATGGATAGCTGTTTATCCATATTTTCGCGAATGAGATGCATGGGGACGTGACCGGGGCCTTCTATCATGACTTGTACGTCGTGTTCCCACGCAATTTTTGTGAGTTCCCCCAATGTTTCAAGCTCCGCGAACTGTGCCTCGTCATTCGCATCCGCGATAGAGCCAGGACGTAGTCCATCTCCAAGGGATACACAAATGTCATAGGCCTTCAGAATTTCGCAAATTTCAGCGAAATGCGTATACAGAAAGTTTTCCTCGTGATGGGCCAGGCACCATGCCGCCAAAATCGATCCGCCGCGAGAGACGATACCGGTAACGCGGTTAGCTGTCATGGGGATGTAGCGCAAAAGAACACCAGCATGAATCGTGAAGTAATCGACGCCTTGCTCCGCTTGCTCAATCAAGGTGTCTCGGTAAACCTCCCATGTCAAATCCTCGGCTTTCCCATTTACTTTTTCAAGTGCTTGATAAATCGGGACAGTACCTACTGGAACGGGACTGTTGCGGATAATCCACTCCCGCGTGGTGTGTATATGTTTTCCCGTCGAGAGGTCCATAATGGTGTCGGCACCCCAACGGACAGACCAAATCATTTTTTCGACCTCTTCTTCCATGGAAGAGCTGACGGCTGACGTTCCGATGTTGGCATTGATTTTGACATGAAAGTTGCGGCCAATGATCATCGGCTCGCTCTCAGGATGATTGATGTTAGAAGGGAGGATCGCACGTCCAGCGGCGATTTCTGCCCGTACAAATTCAGGAGAGACCCCCTCGCGAATGGCAACGTATTCCATTTCCGGTGTGATGATATTTTTTCGGGCATAATGAAGCTGGGTAACATTTTTGCCTGGCTTTGCCCGTTTTGGTTTGTAGCCCTCTCGAGGGAAAGTGGGGAGGGTGACAGCCTTCTCTTCGTTTCGGATGCCGTCGTCGACTAGTTGTGGTTCGCGACCGACATACGTTTCCACATCATTTCGCTCATCAATCCATTGGTGGCGAATGGAGGGGAGTCCTGCTTGAATGTCAGGGACATAACCGGATGCAGTATACTCGCCACTCGTATCATACACGCGAATGGGAGGATTGGGTGTGGAGCCGGACAATCCTTCGGTAGGATGAAGAGAAATCTCGCGCATCGGGACACGGATGTCCGCACGACTACCTGTCTCGTATACTTTGCGACTACCTGGAAAAGATGACACCAATGACATAAGAAAAACCTCCTTGTTTTGGTTGCACGAAAGCGAGAACCGTTTAGGGAGGCGAAAGAAACATCCCGCGAAAAAGCGCCGCATAAACAACATGCGACGCCAACGCGAGAGTAGAGAAGAAACGGGTATCCTAAAAATACACGTATCTTTTCGTGTCGTATATGACATTCCTCCGCTGGCATTACCCAGTTCAGGTTCAACGGTCGATGGCACAGTACCATCCTCTCAGCCTGGTGAATTCCAAGCTCCCGTGCTTTTTTATTTTTGGATTGCAACAATAGGATAACGGGAAGTCAAGTTAATTTCAAGGATAATTTTCTAGTGAAAAATTGCAGGTGTGCAACACATTTTCCTCCCCCCTATTCTCATGAATCGGACTAAAACTGTTTCTGTAGACCCACATGATTCCTATCTGTTACGATGAAGTTCGAAAAAAAGCAACTGCTTCCAGCGCTTTGATTTTCCGCGTTGTCGAAGCAGGATGGAGAAGTATTTTGAGGTGATGAGGTATGGATGTTTATTCGGATCTAAAACAAGGAGAACGTGGAGCGTGGGTGAGTATTTTTGCCTACATTTTCTGCTCTGTATTAAAAATAGGAGTTGCGTATGTCACAGCGTCGGAAGCTTTAATGGCCGACGGTCTTAACAACTCAACAGATGTGGTCGCATCAATTGCTGTTTTGATCGGGCTGCGTATTGCAAGGAAACCACCTGACAAAGATCACCCGTATGGCCATTTCCGGGCAGAGACTATTTCAGCACTTGTCGCATCATTTATCATGCTATTTGTCGGAGTTCAGGTCATTACGAATGCCGTACCATCCTTGTTTGATCCACAACATTCGGCTCCTAACCTGTTAGCAGGATGGACAGCACTTGCAACTGCCGTTATTATGCTTTTTGTCTATCGCTACAATAAAAAGCTCGCCATCAAAACAAACAGCCAAGCACTGGATGCAGCGGCCGCTGACAACCGTTCAGATGCATTCGTCAGTATCGGGACGTTTATCGGGGTAGCTGGCGCACAGTTTCAATTGCATTGGCTCGATCCATTAGCTGCTTTTGTTGTTGGTCTCATTATCTTGAAGACTGCGTGGGACATTTTCAGAGAAGCAACCCACCGTTTAACAGATGGCTTCGACGAAAGTGAGCTTGCGGACCTGCGGGCAACGATTTCCTCGATTTCAGGAGTAAAGGATATCAGTGACATCAAAGCCCGCTACCATGGAAGCAGCGTGCTGGTTGATGTTGTGATCCATGTAGATCCAGGGCTGAATGTGGTAGAGAGCCACACCATCACCGAAAAAATTGAAGAACAGATGCGCAAGATTCACCGCATTAACGCCGTTCATATCCATATTGAACCGTGCAGGAAAATGGCGCCTAGTTAGATTCCATCATGGGAATACAAAAAACCTGTCCAGTGTGGGCAGGTTTTTTTGTTATGTGCTGCTAACCAGAGGTAGCCTTCTTTTTGCGCAGTGTTTTGGTTGTAGAAGTAGTCGTAGTTTTTTTGGGATCGGCTGCGGTCGGCTTTTTCGATGCTTGCTCTTTTTCGGAAGAGGAGGCAGCAGTGGTGCGTTTTCGCGCAGGCTTTGAAGGAGTCGGTTCCGGTTCGATTTTGATGGGTACGGCGGCTTGACCGGCTGTAGACTCCAAGCTTTCTTTTAGGGCTTGCATGAGATCAATAACATTGGTTCTTGCCACAGTAGGTGCAGTGGCGATTTCCTGACCCTCCAATTTTTTCTCAATCAGTTTTTGCAGGTCGGATCGATATTCATCCGTATATTTTGCCGGATCAAAAGGGAGCGTCATATTGCTAATGAGCTCAGTTGCCATTTTCAGTTCGTTTTCGGCCAACGTTACATTGGCCTCAGGCAAGGCGGGCACTTGATTGACGGGGCGTACCTCATCCGGATAGAAGATCGTCTCCAGCATGATGCAATGTTCATACAGTCGGATAACGGCCAGGCTTTGCCGATTGCGCATCGTTACCTGTGCAACGCCGATCTTTCCTGTTTGTTCCATAGCCGATCGCAGCAAGGCGTATGCTTTTTCGCCGGTGTCTTGTGGAGATAGGAAATAGCTCTTGTGAAAATAAACAGGATCAATCTCCGACAAGTCTACGAAGTCGATAATTTCAATGGCTCTGCGTGTTTCTGGCGTAATGGCTTCCAGATCATCATCGTCGATCATGACAAAATGTCCTTTTTCGTATTCGAAGCCACGGACGATTTCATTCGTATCGACCTCGCGCTGGCAGTGTGGGCACATTTTCGTGTACTTGATCGGGGTATTGCACTCTTTATGCAGTTGGCGAAAGCGAATATCGCGCTCTTCCGTTGCAGTAAACATGCGAACAGGTATATTGACGAGGCCGAAGCTGATTGAACCCTTCCACACCGTATGCATGCGGATACCTCCTTCACAGTCATTTTTGTATAGTATCTGTATCCGCTTAGAAGAAGTGCCGAGGGAATTGAAGGTGGAAAAGTAAAAAGCCAGCCGATTCGATGCGGCTGGCTACATATGCAACTATTGTCCATGTTTGACGATGTCCGATTGATCTGCACGCGATTGCATGTCACGCGCCAGTTCGACGTCTTTGCCTGTGCGGTCTGCAATGGACTGGGCTTTGGACGCCTTCAGCTTTTGTGCGGACGGTCGCTTTTCTGCCATGATTGACTCACTCCCTTCAGGCAATCTACATGTAGAGGGTTTTGCAGGTACATGTAGTATGCGCTGGACACAAAAAAATACCCCATCGCCAAATGACGAGGGGCAGCCGTTCAACTCCTCCCGATGAAGGGAGCGATGGCACGAAATGCTCCTATCAGACACGTCGTGCGCCAAAGTGAACAGCCTTTCAATTATGGGAGAGGAGAAACCGGAGGAAGAGCTTATGGGGAAACGTAAGTCTTCTCCGCGGTTGTCAGCGACACCGTTGCGTCGCTATTCATCATCTTTTCCAATAGAATGGGGTTGTATACCTTCTTGCGCATAAATTTTTCCAGTTGCTAATTTTACGGGTGTATGCAGTTGTGATAGTATGATATCATTCTCAGTCTTAGAAAATCGCGTCTTAAAACATACATATCAGGAAAGCAGACAGGTGAAATGAGTATGCGAGTCATCGCTGGAGAACACAGAGGAAGACGGTTGGCAGCAGTTCCGGGCAAAGGAACCAGACCGACAACCGATAAAGTCAAAGAATCGATTTTTAATATGATTGGCCCCTATTTCGATGGTGGTTGGGCATTGGACCTATACGCAGGAACAGGTGGTCTCGGGATCGAGGCATTGAGTAGGGGAGTGGATCGAGCTGTTTTTGTGGAGCGAGATCCGAAAGCGTTTGCCGTGGTAAAACAAAACGTCAGCACTTGCAGGCTGGACGATTATGCCGAGCTATATCGCATGGATGCGGAGCGCGCCATTCGCACGCTGAGTACCCGCCATCAAAAATTTGATCTTGTCTTTTTGGACCCGCCATACGCCCAGCAAAAGATTGTTGAAGAAATTGCGATGTTACAAGAGCTGGGAATGTTGGCGGACGGAGCTTGGATCGTGGCTGAGCATGATATCGCAGACTCCTTTCCAGATGCGATTGGTTATTGTGTGAAGGATCGAGCAGCGAAGTATGGGGATACGGCCATTACCGTGTATTATTACGATTTGGAACCACAAGCCTAACTTTCAAATTAAGGTGCGTAAAGAGCATCAAGGGAGGATAACCCGCTATGGCAATCGCCGTATGTTCAGGAAGCTTCGACCCTGTTACTTATGGGCATCTCGACATTATTGCGCGGGGTGCCAACGTTTTTGATAAGGTCATTGTCGCCGTCTTGATCAATTCAAAGAAAAACTCATTATTCAGCGTAGAAGAGCGTGTCGAATTGCTTCGTCAGGCAACGGCTGACATGAAAAATGTAGAAGTGGACTCATTTGACGGCTTATTAATTGACTATATGAACAAAAAGGGCGCACAGGTGATCATTCGTGGCCTTCGTGCTGTTTCTGATTTTGAATATGAGATGCAAGTCGCCTCGATTAATAAAAAGCTCGATGAAAATATCGAAACGTTTTTCATGATGACGAACAATCAATATTCGTACTTGAGTTCAAGTATTGTGAAGGAAGTTGCGAAATACAAGGCGAGTGTCGCAGATTTGGTGCCGCCAATCGTAGAAGAGGCACTGAAGCGAAAAATGGCCGAGTAGATTATCACGTCTTACTGCGGTTCATGCGCGAAAGAGCCAGGCTGGTACACAAAAGAATTGCACCAACGCCGATGGCGAGTCCCCCTGATAATAGCAAGGTCTCCCACCAACTCGTAGCAGGGACCTCAGGTTTCGCATGCACAAATACAGGGACGGCTTGCTCCACGAACCAGGAGCTGACTGTGGCAAGTGGCCCCCAAAAGACGAAGGTCAAAATCGCAGCTAGCAAAGCATGCAGGGATCTGGCAATCAAGTAAGGGGCGACACGAATATCCGTTTCACTCAAGATACTTGCGACCTGCGCGTGAACACTCAAACCGCCCCAAGACAATATCGCACTGGCAATGGCTGCTTTCCAGACCAAGGAAACTTCATCAGGGACAATGCTCGCTGCCTGTGCGCCGAGGGTTACTTCGAACAATCCTGCCACAATTGCTTGGGAAAAGGCTGGCGGAAAACCAAAGGGACCGAGAAAAATCGAGAGAAGCGTACTGATGATTTGTGTCAGATGAATCGTGGAGAAAAGTTGGATTAATACCGAAAAAACAATGATGAAACCACCGATCATCAGCAAGGTATTCAGAGCGGATTGAACTGCTTCTCCCATTAATTTTCCGAACGGACGTCCGTCACGGACACGTGCCCGATGCATCGCTTGCAAGGCTCGTAAAGGAAGAGGCAATGAATTTTTCTCCAATGGGGCTGAAGTTATGGCAAAAGGCGCATGAAAACGATAGACCACACCCATGAGTACAGCTGACAAATAATGAGTCAGAGCTAGAATGATGCCCATTTGCTCACTGTGGAAAAAGCCGATTGCCACTGCTCCCATGACGAACAAAGGGTCTCCCGTCGTTGTAAAAGAGACGAGTCGTTCACCCTCAGCCTTCGTCACATTGCCTTGCAGACGCAGGCGTGTTGTCAGCTTTGCGGCTACCGGATAGCCGGACGAGAAGCCCATTGCCAGCACGAACCCGCCAGTTCCCGGAACGTTAAACAGTGGGCGCATGAATGGCTCCAGTAACACGCCGACGAAATGAACGACGCCCAGACCCATCAACACCTCAGACAGCACAATAAAGGGAAGAGTAGAGGGAAAAACTACCTCCCACCATATTTTCAGACCGCGTACGGCAGCTTCAAAAGAAATCTGTGAGTATGCGATCAACGAAATAACAATGAAAACTGTCGAAATGGCGAGCAACAATGTAAGTACGGGTGAGTGGCGTGACATGGATTCCTCCTGAATCGAAGAAAAGTAGTAGTACATGTCTACGTGGCAGGCGGGAGAACTATGCGTAAGCTTGGTCGACGAATATCTCCCAAGTGTGAAAGGAACAGAGATTTACCACATAGGCTGGTTACAGGGAGGGGTTTTTTCCATGCAGACAAGACGTAAACCAATCGTGGGTGTAGCCTTGGGTTCTGGGGGCGCTCGCGGTTTTGCGCATATTGGTGTATTGAATGCGCTAGAAGCACATGGTATTCAGATTGACATGCTCGCTGGCTCCAGTATGGGCAGTTTGATTGGAGCTGTCTATGCCAACGGAATTGAACCGCACATGATGGGAAAGCTTGCCTTGAATTTAAAACGCAAGCATTGGCTCGATTTGACCGTACCCAGCATGGGCTTTGTTACGGGGGAAAAGATCAAACAATTGATTCGTCTGTTAACGCACGGAAAGCGCTTGGAAGAGCTGAACAAGCCGCTTGCCATTGTAGCGACGGATATTGAATCAGGGGAGCGCGTCGTATTTCGTGAAGGCCCGATTGATCAAGCGGTGAGGGCGAGCATATCCATTCCAGGCATCTTCGTCCCTGAAAAAGTAGGAGGACGGCTTTTGGTCGACGGAGGAGTGATTGATCGTGTGCCGGTGACGGTGCTGCGTGAAATGGGTGCCGATATCGTGATTGCGGTAGATGTCGCCCAATTCGACACTCGGATGGAGGTCAAAAGTATTTTTGATGTGATCGCCCAAACGATTGATGTCATGGAAAGGGAAATTCTGCGACATCGAATCATTGCGGCAGACATCGTAATCAGGCCTGATGTTGGACACTATAGCAGTATCGCGTACACGGGTGTCGAACAAATTATCGAGCTAGGCGAACGTGCGGGTACTGAACATATCGAACGCATACAGGAACTAATTGCAAATTGGGAGGCACAAGAATGAGTGAGGAACAGCTTTATGCCAACAGACGCAGATCTACAGGAACCAGAGGCTTTAGCTGGATACTTGCCTTGGTCTTTGTCTTGTTGGGCATTTCCTTTTTTGTACCGACGAATTATTACGTGAGTCGTCCAGGGTCAGCGATTGAGTTGGGGCCGATGATTCAAGTGGAAGGCGGCAAGAAAGACGAGACCGGCTCCTTCATGCTCACGACGGTACGAATGGGCGAAGCGAATTTGCCGTGGTATTGGTATGCAAAAATGACGCAGGATGTTGAGCTATTGCCCAAGGAGTTGGTTGTCAGCAAGGGAGAAGACAGCGAAGATTTTATCCGTCGAGAACAAGCGGTCATGGACAATTCACAAAAAATTGCGGAGGCAGTCGCATTCCGTCTTGCCGGCTTCGAAGTGAAAATCGAGAAGCAGGGTGTGTGGGTGATGGGTACCTTGGAAGGGTTTCCTGCCCATAAAGTATTGCAAATCGGAGATGTCATTACGTATGTAGACGGGGTTCGCACATCTGAGGCAAAAGATTTGCTGACAGCCCTCTCTGCAAAAAAAGCAGGCGACCAAGTCGAGATTACGTACACAAGAGATGGACAAGAGGCCAAAACGATGTTAACCTTGGAACCACTGCCTGAGTCCAAGTCAGTTGGAATTGGTGTACGCCCTGACAACAAACAGGAAATCATCATTCCAAAAGAAGTTACCATTGCCTCTCAAGGGATTGGTGGTCCTTCTGCTGGGTTAATGATGACCCTGGAGATTTATGACCAGTTAAATACGAAGACGGATTTGACAAAAGGCTATAAAATTGCAGGAACAGGCACGATTTCGTTAGACGGAAAAGTAGGCAGGATCGGTGGCATTAATCAAAAGGTAATCGCAGCGGACAAAGCGGGCGCAGAGATCTTCTTTGCTCCACAGGATACGCCAGATACGACTTCCAATTACGAGGAGGCGTTAGCGACTGCCAAGCGGATTGGAACTTCAATGAAAGTGGTTCCGGTCAAGACGGTGGAAGAAGCGATTACGTACTTGAATGGACAAAAACCGAAATCTACCTGAGCAAACTAGCTGTCAAGCAAAAATGGTTGACAAAGCTTTGGGCAGGGTCTATAATCATCTTTGTTGTGCATGAGGTGAAAATGCTATGAACATTAAGTTAGCAGAGTTAGAGCACCGAAAAGGAGAGCCGTTGCCATTCCAGGTAACCTTAGAAGCAGATGAGCTAAAGAAGCGTCATCATGAGATTCGCGGGATTAGTCCTGTGACTGCGAGTGGTGAAGCTGTTCAGCTGGGCAATCTCTTTTACGTAAAAGGAAGCATGAAGGCAGACGTGAATTTTGTCTGCGCGAGATGCTTGAATCCTTTTGTCGATCAGGCAACAGTAGATTTCTCTGAGACATTTGCGCTTGCGGATGATCCAATCCTGCAAGATGACGAGGACAGCGATATCCTTCCTTTGGAAGGCGATGAAATCGAGCTGGACTCGCTGTTGCAAGAGGACTTCTTACTGGCAATGCCGACCTTCCCGCTTTGCGAGGAGGATTGCAAAGGTCTGTGCCCGACTTGCGGTGTGAACCGTAACGAAGTGGCATGCAGCTGCAAGAATGAGCGTGTTGACCCGCGTTTGGCTGGGTTGGCTGACTTTTTCAAAGACAGCAAATAAGTATTCTTACTGTATTCAAGATGATTCGCCGACCATTCGTGGCAGCGTCTCATTTTTGAAGGATGGCATAAGCATTTTGCCTATACTGTCCACCCAATAGAGCTTCTTAGCATTTGTCAGTTGAAGGAGGTGTAAGGAAGATGGCAGTACCTCAACGGAGAACTTCCAAAACCCGTAAAAGAATGCGTCGTACGCACTTCAAATTAGAGATTCCAGGCATGATCAAATGCGATAATTGCAGCGAATACAAGCTTGCGCATCGTGTTTGCCCAAGCTGCGGTCACTACAAAGGCGTGAAAGTAGCGAAGTAATATTCGCTGCTAAGAAAGCAAGGTGAGAAATCGCCTTGCTTTTTTTGTTCCTTCCTATTGCTTATCATTACTTGCAAATGCTTATTATCACTTGTGTAAATAACTTAAATGACTTATAATGTAGTCAAGATAAGGATGGGGTTGAGGCTTCGTGTTTCAAGAGGAGAGGTTGGATGCAATTCTTGCGTATCTGCAGGAGCACCAGCGAATCAGTGTGCAAGAAGTAGTTGAGCAGTTTGGGGTTTCCCGTGACACAGCGAGGCGTGATATCGTCAAGCTGGAGGAGCAGGGACAAATCCTGCGGACCAGGGGAGGAGCAGTACTGCCCAGCCTCAACAAAAAGAACTACTCCCATCAGGAACGAATGCAGCTTGATTTGACAGGAAAGCGCAGTATTGCGACAGCGGCGGCCCGTCTGATCAAAGATGGCGATTATTTGCTGCTCGATGCGTCCACAACTGTTCAGCTTACGGTGGAATCGTTGCAGACCCGCGATCATGTCATCATCACGAATTCATTAGCGACTGCCGCCAGTATGTCCCGAAAAGATGGCGTTCTTGTCAAGCTTTTGGGCGGAGACGTACATGCAGAGGATCAATGTGTGCTCGGTACACGCGTGATTCAAAACCTCGCTGATTTTCATGTTGATAAAGTGCTGGTTGGTGCATGCGGTCTTACAAAGGAAGGGCTCATGTCCACGCAGGAGGATCACGGCTTTCTGATCAAAGAAATGATCAAGCGGGCCGATCAAGCCATCATCCTCACTGACCATACCAAGTTTGGAAAAAGTATGTTGTATCGCGTTGCAGGTTTTGACCAGATCGATATTATCGTGACTGATAAGCTGCCTGAAAAGGAAATAGCTGAGGCTTTGCACGCTAACGATGTAGAGGTGATTGTAGCTTCCACATGAAGCTATTGATCCATAAAAAAGAGGATAAGTTCCATTTGGCTGGCGTGAATGGGTGACCAGCGTGACAGCAAATGGATTTATCAGAAAGAGTCCTTCAAATGGGAAGGACTCTTTCTTTTTTTCTTGCATTTGTGTACCGCCCCTGCTATTCTGGTAATCCTGACTTTTCCAAGAGGAGGGTTCTATGGTCTATTGGCGGATTATTCGCAAGAGCTATCGTCGAAATCTTCAGTATCGTTTATCGCATGTCGTCAACAATGTCGCAAGCTCGATTTTTGGGCTTGTTTTTATTGCCATTTGGACGGGTGTCCTTTCTGGAAAACAAGTATATGGCCCGTATGATGTCAAAACGATGGGGTATTACATCGCGATTTGCCAAAGCGTTCTCTGGATGACAACTTTTCTGTCCCCAGGTCTGAATGTGCAAATAGCGGTAAGGAGCGGGGCTGTCAGTCTGGATATGATCAAGCCTGTTCATTATCTCTGGTACATGCTCAGTCAGGAGTTTGGACGACTTTTGTACAATGCTTGTTACCGAAGTGTTCCGATTGGCTTGCTGCTAGGATTAGCGGTAGGCTTCTTTTTTCCCTCCCATCTGTTCACTTACTTCTGGTTTATCCTCTCGCTTCTGCTAGGAACGTACGTAGGCATGTTACTCTTTTATCTCGCGGGCATTTCTTCCTTCTGGACCACAGAAATCCGCTGGGTACATCTCATTCTTTTGTCGTTGATCTTTGGGTTAGGTGGACAAATGATTCCGATCGACTTGATGCCCGGGATGATTGGAAAGGTAGCGCCTTATTTGCCCTTTTCCGCGATGATTTATTATCCAGTCATGACCTTGCTAGAGCTTGCTCCTCCTTATGGCATGCTAGTCCAAGCTGGATGGGCGCTCGCTTTAACGGTAGTTGCTTTATTGGTGACGAACATGGCAAGAAGAAAGCTAGAAATTCAAGGAGGATAACCATATGTTTGCCCTCTATCGCAAACTGATTGCGGCCAGCATTCGCTCGCAAATGCAATACAAGATAAATTTTGTCACGAGCGCTGCCACGACCGGAATGATTATGGTGCTTGATTTTATTATTCTCTCTGCGATTTTGTACCGATTTCACGATGTGGTCGGGTGGAATATTTACGAGGTTGGGATGCTTTACGGGATTTCCTCGGCATCTGTCTCCTTGTATCGACTGTTTGCTCCGGAAATTAACGACTTTGAGAAGTACATCGTACAAGGGGAGCTCGATCAATTGCTCATCCGGCCTGTTTCACCTTTGCTTCTGCTATTGACACGTAATCTTGATTTATCGAGAGTGGGAGGGTTGGTGCAAGGGGTGTCTGTTTTGGTCATCTCCTTGTCGGGTCTTGCGGCGGAAGGGCAATCGATCATGGGGTTGGTGCTATTCTCACCGGTTGCCATTTTGTCTGGCGGAGTGATCTATTTCTCCATTGGTCTTGCTACGGCAGGGGTCGCCTTTTGGACGCATCAGATAAAAGACATGCTGACCTTTACCATTTATGCACCAGCCAATGCTTCCAATTATCCGATCGGGCTATATCCAAACTGGCTCAAATGGCTCTTTTTCTCAGCGATTCCGATTGCTTATATGAATTATTTGCCAATGTTGACGCTGTTGGGCAAAGGGGGCGAATGGTTTTATCCGATACTCACCCCAGTAGCTGCAGCGAGTGCTTTTTATTTCGCTCGTATGCTGTGGAATGTCGGGATTCGACACTACCATAGTACAGGGAGCTAAGGAGGGGTAACATGATTGAAGCAGAGCACATCGAAAAATCATTTTTCCTGAATCAAGCGAAGGAGGGGCGCTTTGCTTCTCTACGAACACTCTTTTCTCGTGAACGAAGGGAAGTCAAAGCCGTCCACGATATCTCCTTTTCCATTGACAGAGGCGAGTTCGTGGGATATATCGGGCCGAATGGCGCTGGAAAATCGACGACAATCAAAATGCTGGCGGGAATTCTTCATCCCAGTCAGGGGGAAATACGAATAGGTGGATATAGTCCGCAGCGGGAAAGAATTCAAGTAGCCTCGCAGATCGGAGTAGTATTCGGGCAGCGAACACAGCTTTGGTGGGATTTGCCAGTCAGAGATTCCTTCGAAATTTTGCAAGCGATGTACAAAATTGACGACAGCGCGTATCGGCGATCGATGGAGGTGTATCAGGAACTGCTGGACCTCCATGAATTCCTTGATACGCCAGTGCGTAAATTGTCGTTAGGACAGCGGATGAGAGCTGATTTGGCGGCGGCGCTGCTGCATGATCCGCCTGTCCTGTTTTTGGACGAGCCTACGATTGGGTTGGATGTGGTCGCGAAGACTCGCATCAGAGCTTTTTTGAAAGAAGTGAATCAGACCCAGAAGAAGACGATTCTTTTGACGACTCATGATATGGATGATATTGAACAACTCTGCAACCGGATTATCGTGATCAATCATGGCAAAAAGATGATGGATACGAGCTTGGCTGATTTGCGACACCAGATAGGGCTGCCAAGCCTCATACGAATCGAATTTCGACAACCGCCTGAAAAGCTTTACGAGCTAGAGGGAATTGAGCGGATGGAGCTATCTGAGAATGTGCTTTCGATTTACTTCGACAAAGGAAAAATTTCTTCGCCGCGAATCCTTGCCGAGGTGGCGAGTTGGGGTGAGCCTTTGGACATCCAGATGAAAGAACCGGGGATTGAGGAGATCATTCGTCTCATTTACCGTTAGGGATGGCTACCTAATTTCGTGATCGATACTTGTAATTCCACATCTTCTCCCGTATACTGTGTTTTGGTACCAGGTATTAAAAACAGATCGCAATCATACATAGTACAACTGAATCCTGCTTAAGGGGGTGTTCAGCATCGCCCGCTTGCCAAAAAAAGATCGCCAGTCCCGCTTAGTGCAGTATCTGGCGGATAACCCATTTGCGACGGACGAAGATCTGGCTGAGTTATTTCGTGTCAGTATTCAAACCATACGCTTAGACAGACTGGAATTAGGCATACCGGAGCTGCGTGAACGAATCAAGACAGTCGCAGAGAAAAGTCTTGATCCTGTAAAATCATTGGGCATCGATGAAATCATCGGTGAGATTATTGATCTACAGCTCGATTCACAGGCCATTTCCGTATTGGAAATTAAAGAAGAGCATGTTTTTTCGAAAACACAAATTGCCCGAGGGCATTATATATTTGCTCAGGCCAACTCATTGGCAGTTGCCGTAATCAACGCAGAGGTAGCGTTGACAGCTACAGCGAGAATCCGCTTTGTCCGTCCTGTACGAGCAGGGGAAAAGCTGGTTGCAAAAGCAGTGGTGAGGAGCCGTAACGGCGACGAATGCAAGGTGCGTGTAGAGACGAAGGTTCAGGGTGAATTGGTCTTTACGGCAACCTTCCGTGTAGTAGAAATGTCGAGCTACCATAACAGCATGGATGAGGAGTAAGGAGGAGTCACGGTTGCGAATTGCAGTGGATGCGATGGGCGGCGATCACGCACCGAAGAGTACAGTATTAGGGGCGCTTGCTGCCATCAAGGAAAACCCGGCCATTACAGTTGTATTGGTGGGAGATGAACAGGCTATTCGGAACCACTTGCCGCAGGATATTCCGGCAAATATTGAAATTGTTCCTGCAGCGGAAGTGATTTTGCCAGATGATGAACCGGTTCGAGCAGTTCGGCGTAAGAAAAATTCTTCGCTGGTTGTAGCTGTTGAGATGGCGCGCGAGAAAAAAGTCGACGCGATGATCTCGGCTGGGAATACGGGTGCTTTAATGACAGCGGGCTTGCTGTACGCAGGTCGCATGGATGGAATCGAGCGCCCGGCGCTTTGTGCCTATATCCCGAATACAAAAGGCCGTGTAACACTGACGCTGGACGTCGGAGCCAATATGGATGCCAAGCCGCATCAGCTTGTCCAGTACGCGCTGATGGGGAGCTTGTACGCTGAAAAAGTGTTGGGCTTCAAGCAGCCGACAGTAGGCTTGCTGAATGTCGGAACGGAAGAAGGAAAAGGGAATGAATTGACGAAAGCCGTTTTTCCTCTCCTTCAAGAAGCTGACTTGAACTTTGTAGGAAATGTGGAAGCACGCGATGTTATGCAAGGAGCCTGTGATGTGCTCGTATGCGACGGCTTTGTAGGAAATGTTTTGTTAAAGGCCGTAGAGGGTGCTGCCTCCACAATCTTTTCGCAGTTAAAGCAGGAGTTTACTTCCAGCCTGATTAATAAGCTAGGAGCTGCCATTCTGAAACCAGGATTGGTACGCTTTAAAAAGAAAATGGATTATGCGGAATACGGTGGTGCTCCCTTGCTGGGACTGAAATCCCCTGTGATCAAGGCCCACGGTTCCTCAAATGAGCGTGCGATGAAAAACGCGATTGTCAGTGCAACGCGGTTTATTCAGCAGGACGTGAACGAGATTATCCAGCAATCATTACAGAAAAATACTTTGGGAGAAAGCGAGTGAAGCAGATGAGTACAAAGCGTTCAGTAGGAATTTTGTCTACAGGCTCTTATACCCCGGAGCGGGTGTTGACGAACTTTGATCTGGAGAAAATGGTGGAAACCTCTGATGAGTGGATTGTTTCCCGTACCGGAATCAGAGAACGCCGCATTAGCTCACCGGAGCAAGCTTCCTCCGACTTGGCTTACGAGGCTGCCAAAGAAGCGCTCGAGAAAGCAAACATCAGCGCGGAACAGCTGGATATGATCATTGTCGCAACTGTAACGCCTGACATGTCGTTCCCGTCTACTGCTTGCTTGCTGCAAGAAAAGCTGGGTGCTACACGTGCGGCTGCCATGGATCTTTCCGCGGCTTGCACAGGCTTTTTGTACGGAATTACAACAGCGACTCAGTTCATCCAAAACGGTTTGTATAAAAAAGTATTGGTCGTAGGCGTTGAGACCTTGTCCAAAATTACGAATTACAAAGATCGAAATACATGCGTCTTGTTCGGAGACGGTGCAGGTGCGGCTGTTATCGGTGAAGTTACTGAGGGATACGGCTTCCAGTCCTTTGAGCTCGGTGCAGATGGATCAGGCGGGTCCCTCTTGTGCTTGCCAGCAGGTGGTTCCAGAACGCCTGCATCTGCTGAGTCTGTCGAACAAGGCCTGCATTATCTCTACATGGCAGGCGGAGAAGTTTTCAAATTCGCCGTTCGCGTCATGAATTCTGCAACAGAGGCTGTCTTGTCCAAAGCGGGCGTATCGAAGGATGAGATCGACCTGTTGGTACCGCATCAGGCAAACAAACGAATCATCGACTCTGCCGTACAGCGCTTTGGTTTGTCTGAGGATAAAGTAGCGATCAACCTGGATCGTTATGGAAACATGTCCTCTGCGTCTATTCCTGTAGCGTTGGATGAAGCAGTAAAGGCTGGTCGTGTAAAAGAAGGCGATAACCTGATCCTGGTTGGGTTTGGTGGCGGCTTGACTTGGGGAGCGACGCTCTTGAAGTGGTGCACGACTCCGGCAGAAGGGAGCAAGTAGGAATGGGAAAAGTAGCCTTTGTTTTTCCGGGGCAAGGTTCACAATTTGTAGGAATGGTGCAAGCTCTCTCCGAACAATCGGAAGCGGCCCGTCATATATTTGAGCAGGCTGATGAAGCACTCGGCTTTTCCTTGTCGGGACTGTGTTTTGCAGGACCAGAAGAGGAATTGAAGCTGACAGCAAACACACAGCCAGCTATTTTGACAGCAAGCATCGCTGTTTTCGCAGCATTGAAAGAAAAGTTGCCTGACTATAAGCCTGCGTTCGTAGCAGGTCATAGCTTGGGTGAGTATTCTGCTTTGGTCGCGGCAGGGGCTTTGTCCTTTGCAGATGCAGTCAAAACTGTGCGAGCTCGTGGTCAGTTCATGGAAGAAGCGGTGCCAGCGGGACAAGGTGCTATGGCTGCTGTCTTGAACATGGATCGCGCGGCACTGCATGCGGTTTGCGAAGAGGTAACAGCAGCTGGACATCCTGTTCAATTAGCGAACATGAACTGCCCAGGGCAAATTGTCATCTCTGGTTCTGCTGAAGGAGTGAAGTTGGCCGGTGAAAAAGCGAAGGAAGCGGGCGCAAAGCGTGTCCTTCCATTGAATGTAAGCGGTCCGTTCCACTCGAGCTTGATGCAGCCGGCAGCAGAGAAGCTGCAAGCTGTCTTGGCTGGCGTTACGGTACAAGAAGCGACCGTGCCTGTTGTGGCAAACGTAACGGCTAGACCAGTATCTGAGGCTACAATCATTGTAGATCAATTGGTTCAACAAGTTTCCGCTCCAGTTTTGTGGGAGGATTCTGTACAATGGATGGTCGAAGCAGGGGTGACAACCTTTGTGGAAATCGGTCCAGGAAAAGTTTTGGCCGGTTTAATCAAGAAAATCGCACCAGCGGATACGACGATTATCTCTGTGCAGGACATGGATTCGCTTACTGAGCTTTTGAACGGAGGGGTACTATGTTAACAGGAAAAACAGCACTGGTCACAGGGGCTTCCCGTGGTATTGGGCGTGCAATTGCATTGAAGCTGGCAGAAGCTGGCGCGAATGTAGTTGTCAATTACGCAGGTAGTGAAGCGGCAGCGAGTGAGACTGTTTCCCTTATTAAAGAAATGGGCCGCGATGCCATCATGATTCGTGCGAACGTTTCTTCTACAGAAGATGTCAACGACATGTTCAAAGCTGCTTTGGATCATTTTGGTGCAATTGATATTCTCGTGAACAATGCGGGAATCACTCGCGACAACTTGATTATGCGCATGAAAGAAGACGAGTGGGATGATGTCATTGCGACGAATCTGAAGGGTGTATTCAACTGCGTAAAGGCAGCGACCCGCCCAATGATGAAGCAGCGTTCAGGCAAAATCATCAACATCACTTCTGTGGTAGGTGTTTTGGGGAACGCTGGACAAGCTAACTACGTAGCTGCAAAAGCTGGGGTTATTGGCTTGACGAAGACAGCTGCTCGTGAGCTCGCAAGTCGCAATATCACGGTGAATGCTGTTGCCCCAGGATTTATTGATACAGAAATGACTGCTGTATTGCCGGAGGATGTCAAAGCAGGACTCACAAGCCAAATTCCGCTTGCCCGCTTGGGACAAACAGATGATATCGCATCTGTCGTGTTGTTCCTGGCATCCGACGCAGCCAACTACATGACAGGGCAGACCCTGCACGTAGACGGCGGAATGTACATGTAGGAAGAAAACCATCGCGCGTTTTCTGAAAACTGGTTTTTTGAAAGCTCATCCACTATAATACGGGAGAGGGGGTGAAGCAAGATGGCAGATACTTTGGAGCGTGTGAAGAAAATCATCGTCGATCGTCTGGGTGTAGATGAGTCCAAAATTACTTTGGAAGCTTCTTTCAAAGAAGACCTGGGCGCTGACTCCCTGGATGTGGTTGAACTCGTAATGGAACTCGAAGATGAGTTTGATTTAGAGATTTCCGACGAAGATGCTGAAAAGATCACTTCTGTTGGTGAGGTTGTTAAATACATAGAATCTCACAAGTAGGTTGATCTGTTGGAAGTCCCGTACCATACGGGACTTCTCCTTCAATAGCCACCTGTACATAATTCAAATAAATACACGTTTTGCATGCAGTGAATGTAAGAAGCTGACTGCTGACTTTCATATAGAGGTGATTGTAATGAAACGCAGAGTGGTGATTACTGGCGTTGGTGTCGTTTCTCCAGTAGGGAATGACGCGCAGACTTTCTGGAACAGCTTGCTGGAAGGAAAATCAGGCATTGACCGTGTGGCTGCCTTTGACGCTTCTGATTATCCAACACAAATTGCAGGCGAAGTGAAAAACTTCGATCCTGAGCAGTATATGGACAAGAAAGATATCCGACGTACAGACCGATTCGTTCAGTTTGGATTAGCTGCTGCCAAAATGGCTGTAGAAGATGCAAAACTGGAGATCACGCCAGAAAATGCGGAACGAGTGGGTGTATACATCGGGTCCGGAATCGGTGGTCTGACTACATGGGAAGAACAGCATTCCGTCTTGTTGGAAAAAGGACCGCGTCGTGTGAGTCCATTCTTCATACCGATGCTGATTGCGAACATGGCGTCTGGTGCAGTATCTATTCAATACGGTGCAAAAGGACCAACATCCAGTGCGATTACCGCTTGTGCGACAGGTACAAATGCGATCGGTGATGCACTGCGTCTGATCCAGTTCGATCACGCAGATGTCATGATCGCAGGTGGAGCAGAAGCAACGGTGCGTCCAATGGCATTTGCAGGCTTTTGCTCGGCAAAAGCGATGTCCACCAGAAACGATGAGCCGCAAAAAGCGAGCCGTCCGTTTGACCAAGATCGCGATGGCTTCGTAATGGGCGAAGGTGCTGGTGTTCTGATTCTGGAAGAGCTTGAGCATGCGAAAAAACGTGGAGCAACGATCATCGCGGAAGTCATTGGCTACGGGATGAGTGCAGATGCTCACCATATTACTTCTCCATCTCCTGGTGGCGAAGGGGCAGCGCGTTGCATGGCGAGCGCACTGAAAGACGCTGGCGTTGATCCAACAGAAGTCCAATATATTAATGCACATGGTACTTCTACTGACCAAGGAGATATCGCAGAAACACAAGCGATCAAGCGTGTGTTTGGCGAGCACGCATACAAATTGGCTGTCAGCTCGACCAAATCGATGACAGGCCATTTGCTGGGTGCTACTGGTGGAGTCGAGGCAATCGCGACGGCATATGCGCTGCGTGATCAAGTACTGCCTCCAACAATCAACTTGGAAAACCCGGATCCAGAATGTGATCTGGATTATGTTCCGAACCATGCGCGCAAGGCGACCGTCCATGTGGCTGTTTCCAATACATTTGGATTCGGCGGTCACAACGCAACGATTGTCCTGAAGCGATACGAAGCATAAATGAGCCCTACTGATAGAAATAGTAGGCAGTCTCCTGGAATGGTGGTGAGGGTGATGAATTTTGCACAGCTGCAAGAAACGATAGGCTTTCGCTTTCGCGATGAAAGCGTTTTGCGGCAGGCATTCACCCATTCTTCCTACGTGAACGAGCAACGCGGCAAACGAATATCAGACAATGAGCGGCTAGAGTTTTTGGGGGATGCTGTGCTGGAGTTGACCGTCTCCCAGTTTTTGTATAAAACTTTTCCGAAGATGAGTGAAGGGGAAATGACGAAGCTGCGTGCAGCCATTGTCTGTGAACCTTCTCTCGTCAAGTTTGCTGAACTGTTGAATTTTGGCGATCTCGTATTGCTGGGAAAAGGGGAAGAGCTGACAGGTGGACGTCAGCGACCAGCCTTGCTAGCGGACGTTTTTGAGGCGTTTGTAGGTGCGCTTTACTTGGACCAGGGGTTGGACGCAGTCTTTTCCTTTATGGAAAAATACGTGTACCCGCGCATCGACAAGGGAGAGTTTGCCCAGGTAACCGACTTCAAGAGCCAGTTGCAGGAATTTGTTCAACAAGACAATCTGGGAGACATCCATTACCGAATTGTAGAAGAAAAAGGACCAGCTCATAATCGAGAATTCGTATCTGAGGTGCTTTTGAACAATCGTTCGCTTGGCATCGGCTCTGGCCGCTCCAAAAAAGAAGCGGAACAGCAAGCTGCTGCACGAGCGTTGGTCAAGCTGGGGGATAAATAATCACTCGTCAGCGAGAAGGGCTGCATCATCTGCTACAAGATGGTGCAGCTTTTTTCTTTCGGGTGGGAAACATAGGGAAAATACTGCGAGATGACCGCTATCTATGATACACTTACCTACAGATGACCATGTAGGCTCGTAGTAGGTAGCTCCTGTTCGATGCAGGGGCTTCTTTTCGGGTACCATCCGTTCCTTGCATGTTTGTAAGTCTGTCAATTTGACAGGCAGTCTTGGATGGTTTCTTAAGGAGGACCGTACGTATGTATTTGAAACGCCTGGAGCTGGCTGGATTCAAATCCTTTGCCGATCGCACGGAATTGGAATTTGTACCAGGGGTAACAGCCGTAGTGGGACCGAATGGAAGTGGGAAAAGTAACGTTTCTGATTCGATCCGCTGGGTGCTGGGGGAACAGAGCGCGAAGTCGTTGCGTGGAGCGAAAATGGAAGACATTATTTTTGCGGGCAGTGACAAGCGCAAGCCAGTGAATTTCGCAGAAGTGACACTCACCTTGGACAATACAGATCGTTCGCTCGATGTGGAATATTCGGAGGTATCCGTTACCCGCAGAGTGTATCGTTCTGGTGACAGTGAGTATTACATAAACAACAGATCCTGCCGTCTAAAAGACATTATGGAGCTGTTCATGGATACGGGGCTGGGTAAAGAAGCGTATTCCATTATCGGTCAAGGAAAAATTGAGGAAATTCTCAGTACCAAGTCCGAGGATCGCCGTGGAATATTTGAAGAAGCGGCCGGAATCGTCAAATACAAAACACGCAAGCGCGAGGCGGAGAAAAAGCTCGATGACACCGAGCAAAATCTGGTGCGTATTCACGATATCGTCAGTGAAATTACGGAGCAGATCGGGCCTTTGCAGGAGCAGGCAGAGACAGCCAAGACGTACAAGGAGCTTCATCGCCAGCTGGTTGAGCATGAAGTTGCTCTTTACGTGCAGCAAATTGAAGCAGCTCATACGAAGTGGGAAGCAGCCACCGGACGGGTAGAGGAACTCAAGCACCTGTTAATCGGACAAACGACCGAAGCATCCAAACAAGAAGCTGATCTGGAGCAAGCGCGTTTTCATGTCACCCAGATCGACCAATCTATCGAAGAACTGCAACAAGTACTTTTGACAGTCAGTGAAGAGACGGAAAAAGTCGAAGGACAACGTGAGGTATTGCGAGAGCGTATGCGCAATCTCAATGCCAATCGCCAGCAGACGATGGAGCAGATGCATCGGATTACCGAGAAGCAGCACGGGCTTGAGGCAGAATTGGCAGAAGAACAAGAGCGGGCCAAGGAAGCGGATCGCCGCATGACCGAAGCCCACGCTTCGCTGCAAGAAGCAGAAGGTCAATTTTTTTCCATGGTGCAATCACTGACAGATGACGTGGAGCGTTTGAAGAGTGATTACTTCGAAAAGCTCAACGAAATGGCGAATCTGCGCAACGAAAATCGTCATCAAGAGCAGCTACTCAAGACAAGCGAGGCCAGAGTCGAACGTCAATTGTCTGGAAAAAAACAGCTTGATGAAGAAGAAGAGCAGCGATTAGCTCAGTTGAGCCAACTCCAAGATCAGCTGGAGAACATCGTTTCTACCATTCAAGAAACTGGCGTCAGATACAAAGAGCTGGTCGAGGGTATGCGTGAAGGACAAGCCCGTCTTGAAACAGCCCGTCGGGAGCTGCGCAACTGGGAACAAAAGCGGGAAGCAGCGAAGTCTCGTTTTGACCTGTTAAAAGAAATGCAGTCGGAATTCGCAGGGTTTCAGCAAGGGGTAAAAGAAATTTTGAAAGCACGCGAGCGGGGCTTCAAAGGGATCCATGGAGCGGTCGCTGAGCTCGTTGTTGTGCCACAGCAATATGAGACAGCGATGGAGGTCGCATTGGGTGGCGCACTGCAAAACGTCGTCGTGGACAACGAAGCATCTGGTCGTGCAGCCATTGCTCACTTGAAGCAACACAATGCAGGTAGGGCAACATTTCTACCGCTCGATGTCATCCGTCCTCGTACCTTGCAGGCAAGCGATAAGCGCCAGCTTGAGGAGGAGAGTGGAGTCGTCGGAATCGCGAGTGAGCTCGTGACTTTTGAAGAAGCGTACCGACCCATCCTCGAAAGTCTTTTGGGGAATGTCATTATTACGGAAAAGCTGGAGCAGGCAAACCGTGTAGCCCGTACGCTTGGCTACCGCTATCGCGTCGTGACGCTGGAAGGTGATATCGTAAATGCTGGCGGTTCCATGACAGGGGGGGCATTGAAAAAGAACAGCACGAACCTGCTTGGGCGCAACCGTCAATCAGAAGAGCTGGAAGCGCAGCTGGTAGAAATCGACCAGGCAATTTCTGGGCATACTACCCTTATGGAGCAGCTGACGAAGGAACTGGCGCAAATGCAGCAGGAGCAAGAAGCTCTGCGGACAGAGGGCGAAAGTCTGCGACTGAAAGAACAGGAAGTAAAAGGACTCTTGCAGCAAAAGGAATCGGAAGGCAGATCCTTAGGCGAGCGAGCAAAGCTTGTTGAACAAGATATTGAGAGCTATCGCCGCGAGATGGAAGAAGCCAAACGCAAGCAAGAGCAGCTGCAAGCCTCTTTGACTGCCATGGAGCAAGAGGAAAAAGAGCTCAGTGCACAGATCGCAGAAGCAGAGGCGAAACGTCAAGAGCAGCTCGAATCCAAAGAAGAAATGAATCAAAAAATAACAAGTCTCAAAGTATTGAATGCGCAGGTCAAGCAAGAGTATCAATCACGCTTGGAGCAAACAGAACGATTGCTGGAGCAAAAAAGCCAATTGCAGCGAGAATGGGAAGAACAAAACGCGAATTTGGCATCTCTTGATGAGCTGGAGCGTACGAACGAATCGTCCGGGCTAGAGCTGGATCAGCGCATTAGCGAATTGCGCCAGGATAAAGACCGTGTAGCTGGTTTGATTCAAGAGCGGAGAAGTGAGCGGGCGACTCTCTTTTACAAACAGGAGCAAGTAGAACAGCAGGTGAAAGAAATCCGCCGCGAGGTTAAATCGCTCGAGGAAAAGCTTCATCAGGAAGAAGTAAAAGTCAACCGCAACGAGGTAGAGCTCGACCATCTGTTGAATAAACTCTCCGAAGAATACGAAATGAGCTACGACCTTGCGAAGCAAAAATATCCGGCACGTGGCGAGATTCAGGAAGAGACACAAGTGGTCAATCGTCTCAAAAAGCAAATTGGGGCACTTGGCACTGTGAACCTTGGTGCGATTGAGGAATATGAGCGCTTGGCCGAGCGTCAGCAGTTCTTAAGCTCGCAGGAAGCTGATTTGAATGAAGCAAAAGATATGCTCTATCAAGTGATCCAAGAAATGGACGCAGAGATGTCGCGCCGTTTCAAAGAAACATTTGATGCGATCTCGGAGCAGTTCCGCGACGTGTTTGTCCAACTGTTTGGAGGAGGACGCGCAGATCTTGTACTCTCCAACCCAGATAACCTGCTTGAGACGGGCATCGATATCGTGGCGCAGCCACCTGGCAAGAAGCTGCAAAATCTTGCGCTCTTGTCCGGGGGCGAACGTGCTTTGACTGCGATGGCCTTGCTATTTGCCATCCTGCGTGTGAAGCCAGTGCCATTCTGTGTATTGGATGAGGTAGAAGCCGCTTTGGATGAGGCGAACGTTAACCGTTTCGCCGAGTACATGCACCATTTCAGCAACCAGACGCAGTTTATTTGCGTCACACACAGAAAAGGCACCATGGAGAGCGCAGACGTGCTATACGGTATCACGATGCAGGAGGGCGGCGTGTCCAAACTCGTCTCCGTCAAGCTAGAGGACAGTGACAAGTTTGTTGAATCTGCCTCTTAAAGGGATCTGCTATTCAATCGATATTACCCGCAAAGGAAGATGAACATGAGTTTTTTCAAGCGCCTTCGTGATGCTATTGTCCAAAAGTCCGAAGAGGTCACCCAGAAGTTTACGGATGGTTTGGCTAAGACGAGAGACCTGCTAGTAGAAAAAGTCGAGGATCTGGTACGTCGCTACAAAAAGATCGACGATGACTTTTTCGATGAATTAGAAGAAATTTTGATTACGTCCGATGTGGGCGTCAATACCGTCATGGAGCTCATTGACGACCTGCGGACAGAAGTGCGCAAGCAAAAAATCGAGAATGCGATCGACCTGCAGCCCATTCTCTCAGAAAAACTGGTTGCCCTTTTGAAAAATGATGATGCGGCGGATACGTCTCTGAATGTAGAGGACGGTCGTCTGAACGTCATTTTGTTCGTAGGGGTAAATGGAGTAGGGAAAACGACTACGATCGGTAAAATGGCGCATATGTTCAAGCAGCAAAACAAAAAAGTGCTGCTGGCAGCAGGTGACACGTTCCGCGCAGCAGCGATTGAACAGCTGGAGGTTTGGGGAGAGCGTGTAGGAGTTGATGTAATCAAGCAGCAACAAGGCTCTGATCCGGCTGCAGTGATTTACGATGCGATTCAGGCAGCGAAATCCCGACAGGTTGATGTGCTGTTGTGCGATACCGCAGGCCGCTTGCAAAACAAAGTCAATCTGATGGAAGAGCTGGCGAAGGTACACCGCGTATTGCAGCGCGAATTGCCAGGAGCTCCGCACGAGGTTTTGCTTGTTTTGGACGCTACGACTGGGCAAAATGCGCTTTCACAGGCGAAAACGTTTGGACAGTCTGCTGGAGTAACAGGTTTAGTCCTGACCAAGCTGGATGGTACAGCAAAGGGTGGTATCGTCATTGCGATTCGCAACGAGCTGAACATTCCGGTGAAATACGTCGGGTTGGGTGAAAGAATGGATGACTTGCAGCAGTTTGATCCTGAGCAATTTGTTCATGCCCTATTTGCTGGATTGATCCAAAAAGATGAAACAGAAGAGCAGGAAAATGCGTAAAAACATAGTGTTTCAAAGATAAAAAAATGATGTCAATAAAAAACCTTGACACTAGGTGTGGAATTAGGTACTATAATCTACGTGCTGTAAAGAAAAAGTCTTTACAGTTTGAAACGAGTACCTCATAGCAAAGGATTGGTTTCATGTTAGAAAAGACCAATCAAGTCAATCTCTTGTTTGACTTTTACGCGCCGCTACTCAAGGGCAAGCAGCGAGAATATCTTGAGCTGTATTATCTGGACGATTTATCGCTCGGAGAAATTGCCGAGATGCATGAGGTCAGCCGCCAAGCTGTTTATGATCATATCAAGCGAGCAGAGAAGCAACTGTTTGAATACGATCAGAAGCTTCGCCTCGCTGAGCGTCATGAAAAACGCATGGACGTGTTGAATCGCATGAATGAACTTGTAAATGAGCTTTCGGAGAGCGAGACAAGAGACGAGCTGAACACTTTGCTCCACCAACTGTCAGAGATGGATTAGGAGGGCTCGCATGGCGTTTGAGAGCTTAGCCAATCGGCTGCAAAACGCGTTTGACAAACTGCGCGGCAGAGGGAAAATAGACGAGACCATCGTGAATGAAGCGATGCGTGAAGTTCGTCTGGCCTTGCTGGAAGCAGACGTTAACTTTAAAGTAGTAAAAGACTTCGTTGCTCGTGTCAAGGAGCGCGCAGTCGGTCAGGAAGTCATGAAAAGCTTGACGCCTGGTCAAATGGTGATAAAGATCGTGAATGAAGAACTGGTCGCTCTGATGGGTGGCAACGTCGCTCAGCTCACGATGGCTCACCGCCCGCCGACCGTCATTATGATGGCAGGTCTGCAAGGGGCAGGTAAAACAACCACAACCGGTAAGCTGGCCAAGTATTTGCAAAAGCAAAACCGCAAGCCGCTTCTGGTAGCGGGCGACATTTACCGTCCTGCTGCGATCAAGCAGCTTCAGGTTTTAGGGGACCAACTCAATGTTCCCGTCTTCACTCTCGGTGATCAAGTCAGTCCTGTCGATATCGCTCGCCAAGCGATTGAACACGCGAAGACGAATCATCTCGACGTAGTCCTCATCGATACTGCAGGTCGCCTGCATATTGACGAAGCGCTGATGGACGAGTTGAAGCAGATTCGCGAGGTAACCAAGCCCGATGAGATTTTACTCGTCGTGGACGCGATGACAGGTCAAGATGCCGTCAATGTAGCAGAGAGCTTCAATAGCCAGCTCGAACTGACTGGTGTGGTTCTCACGAAGCTCGATGGTGATACTCGAGGCGGTGCGGCACTGTCCGTCAAGGCTGTCACTGGCAAGCCGATCAAATTCGCGGCGATGGGTGAAAAGCTAGATGCGCTCGAACCGTTCCATCCGGATCGTATGGCTTCTCGTATTTTGGGTATGGGGGACGTACTCAGCCTGATTGAAAAAGCACAGGCATCCGTGGATGAAGACAAAGCACGCGATATGGAACGCCAAATGCGCCAAGGTGAGTTTACCTTCGACATGTTCCTGGATTCCATGCAGCAGCTTCGCAACCTGGGTCCTTTTGAAGACATTCTCGGCATGCTGCCAGGAATGAACAAGATGAAGGGCAAGATGAACGTGGATGAAAAGCAGATTGCCCGCGTTGAAGCGATCGCCAAATCCATGACCAAACAAGAGCGCGCGAATCCTGATTTATTGAATGCCAGCCGTCGCAAGCGCATCGCAAGCGGAAGCGGAACGAGTATTCAAGAAGTCAATCGTTTCCTCAAGCAGTTCGAGGAAATGAAAAAGATGATGAAGCAATTCTCAGGCGCTGCTGACAAAATGGTCAAGAAGTCGAAGAAAAAAGGCTTCGGATTACCTTTCATGGGAAAAGGCGGAGGCAACAACCAGGGCGGGATGAACTTCCCCTTTAACTTCAAGCCGCCGTTCAAGTAAGTAGGCATGATCTCTTCGCGACACTGACTTGTCAGCTGGCCGCGATGGTTCAGATATAGTAGCACCAACGCAGATGCTCTTCTAGCGTTGATTAATACAGGAGGTGACACAACATGGCAGTAAAAATCCGTCTGAAGCGTATGGGTTCCAAGAAAGCTCCTTTCTACCGTGTAGTAGTAGCTGACTCCCGTTCCCCACGCGATGGCCGTTTCATTGAAGAAATCGGTTACTACAATCCGGTTGCACAACCGGCAGTGGTGAAAATTGATACCGACAAAGCGGTACAATGGATCCTGAATGGTGCAGCTCCAACTGACACCGTTCGTAACCTTCTCTCCAAAGAAGGCGTACTCGCAAAAGTACACGAAACCAAATACGGCAAATAAGTCGGTCTTCTGGAGGTTTGATGATGAAAGCGCTGGTCGAAACGATCGCTAAAGCTCTCGTCGATCATCCGAATGAGGTTCGTGTTAACGCAGTGGACAAAGAGCGAACTCTCGTCTTTGAATTGTCGGTACACCCTGATGATATGGGGAAGATTATTGGCAAGCAAGGTCGAATCGCGAAAGCCCTGCGCACGGTCGTGATCGCCGCATCCGTGGAAACGGACAAGCGTGTCACGGTTGAAATTGTATGAAAAAAGACTGGGAGCTTTCCCAGTCTTTTTTCTAGTATCCAAGATGCTCATAGACCATGATGATTTTTCCGAAAGGAGTGGCGAAGGTGCTTACTATATTTCGGACGGTACAGGTTAAACTGATCATTACGGAAGCATCACGGGCTGCTCTCATTGATCAGTATAGCCAGCGACTTCGTTTGCAGCGTAAAGAATGGGAGCAGTGGCAGTTTCAATCCAAAAAGTTATTAACCGAGGCGAAGAAAAAGTCTGCGGATACATATGCGTTGGCCCAAGAAAAAATCGCGCAGGAAGAGCGTCGACGCAAGGAAAAGATAGATCACCTGACATATACCCTCCAGCAGGTAGAAAATCTTCCAGAGGGAAGCGAGGTCGATTACCAGACAGTTCAAAGCCCTGTCTCGATTCAAGAGGGCGATGTCTGGGATGAAATGATGTCCGGAACGGAAATCATGATAAAAGATGGCCTGGTACATGAGATTCGGCTACAAACAAAAAATGGGAACAAAGAAAAGGAGGAATGAACACGTTGAGCCAAAATAGTTTTTACGGAGTAGGCAAACTGGTTAATACGCATGGCCTGCGTGGTGAAGTGCGCGTAACACCAACGACTGACTTTCCAGATCAGCGTTTTCGCAAAGGAAATGAGCTGTACTTGTTCCACCCGACACTTAGTGAGCCGCTAAAATTGAAAATCGCTTCTCGTCGCCCGCATAAAAATTTTGAGATTGTGAGCTTTCAAGGCTATGAGCATATTAACGATATCGAAAAGTACAAGGGCGGAGAATTGAAAATTCCAGAGGAAGCCCTGATGGAATTAGAAGAGGACGAGTTCTACATTCATCAGCTCGTCGGCTGCGTTGTAGTAACCGACGAGGGCGAAGAACTGGGCAAAATCGTGGATGTTATGCAGCCAGGAGCAAACGATGTGTGGGTAGTGAAGGGAAAACGCGGAGAAATCCTGTTGCCGTATATCGACGAATGCATCAAGGAAGTGGATATCGCGAACAAACGTGTGGTCTGCCATCTAATGGAAGGCTTGCTGTAGGAGGAACTTCAGATGCGGATCGATATTTTTACGCTCTTTCCCGAAATGTTTACAGGTGTTTTATCCAGCAGCATTTTGGGCAAGGCAAGCGAAAAAGAACTGGTTGATTTTCACGTCACCAATTTTCGCGATTTCTCTGAGAGTAAGCACGGTACGGTAGATGACACCCCTTATGGCGGTGGCGGAGGAATGGTCCTGAAGCCCGAACCGTTGTTCCGGGCTGTAGAAGCCTTGACGGGAGAGAAAAAACCCCGAGTGATTCTGATGTGCCCACAGGGTGTGCCTTATCATCAGAAGCTGGCAGAAGAGCTAGCGCAAGAAGAGCATCTTGTCTTCATCTGCGGTCATTATGAAGGGTACGACGAGCGAATTCGGGAGCATCTCGTCACGGATGAAATCTCGATTGGCGATTACGTTCTGACCGGGGGAGAGCTTGCGGCGATGGTGGTCATTGACAGTGTCGTTCGTCTGCAACCAGGAGCGTTGGGAAACCAAACGTCAGCCGTTGAGGACTCCTTTTCAACGGGACTGCTCGAATACCCACATTACACACGACCAGCTGAGTTTCGCGGCTGGAAAGTGCCAGACGTACTGTTGTCAGGCCATCACGCCAATATTGAAAGCTGGCGGTTAAAAGAGTCGCTGCGTCGAACAAAAGCACGGCGCCCAGATTTGTTGGAGAAGCTCGCGCTGACAGATGAAATGAAAAAGCTATTGGCTGAATTAGAGCAGGAAAAAAAGTAGGGAACAAATAGGGGAAGAGTCTTGTAGTTTTGTGCCCGCTATGTTAATATACTTCTTGTGGCAATTTTGCCCGCTGACTAAGGCGGTCCGCTACTCGTAACGCAGCCCAAGCGGCTGGACCTATGGGTTAGACGAGTAAGAACGTCTATCGGAAGGAGGAAATTCAAATGAACCAAATTATCCGTGAACTGGAAAAAGCGCAATTGAAACAGGACATTCCTGCGTTCCGACCTGGTGACACTGTTCGTGTACACGTTAAGGTTATCGAGGGTCAGCGTGAGCGTATCCAGCTGTTCGAAGGCGTATGCATTCGCCGTCGCGGTACAGGTATCAGCGAAACATTTACAGCTCGTAAGATTTCTTACGGCGTAGGTGTTGAGCGTACATTCCCAGTACACACGCCTAAGATCGACAAGATCGAAATCGTGCGTCATGGTAAAGTACGTCGTGCGAAACTGTACTATCTGCGCGATCGCGTAGGTAAAGCAGCTCGTATTAAAGAAATTCGTCGATAAGCGTAACGCTTAGAAAGAGGACTGGCCTGCTTGCCAGGCCTCTTTTTTCCATTTAGCGATCTTGAAATAAAATAGTTCATCTTGACATATGTTACAGCTAAGGTTGGACGAGCTTTCATGGGAGGATCGTAAGTCATGAGCGAAGAAATTACCTCCAGTCATAAGAAGAAAAATGAACTATGGGAATGGATAAAGGCACTTGGGATCGCCTTAATCTTGGCGTTTCTCATTCGTACCTTTTTGTTCGCCCCGTTTATTGTAGAAGGCGAATCCATGGAAAGTACATTACATAACAGCGAAAAATTAGTGGTGAACAAGGCGCTTTACTTTTTGCAAGATCCGAAGCCAGGTGAAATCATCGTGTTCCATGCTGAAAAGGAGCGAGATTACATCAAAAGAGTCATTGCTGTTGAGGGTGATACAGTAGAGGTCAAAAACGATCAGCTGCTTGTCAATGGCAAAGTGATAGAGGAACCGTATCTTGCACAATCGAAAGAACAAGCGAAGCAGCAGGGAGAGCCGTTCTTCACCCACGATTTTCCCCCGGTTCAAATACCAGCAGACCATATCTTTGTGATGGGCGACAACAGGTTGAACAGTCATGACAGCAGAGCCATCGGTCCTGTTGCCGTCAGTACGGTTGTTGGCAGAGCTGAATTTACTTTTTGGCCGGTTGCGGGAATTCGCTTGACAAGATAACGCAAAGCTTCAAGGTAGGTGAGACATCATGACGATCCAATGGTTTCCTGGCCATATGGCTAAAGCACGTCGTCAAGTAACGGAAAAGCTGAAATTAATCGATGTAGTCATCGAGCTTCTCGATGCACGTCTGCCGCTTTCCAGCCGAAATCCGATGATTGACGAGATTGTCAGTGATAAACCACGTTTGATATTACTAAACAAAGCAGATTTGGCAGATGAACGGGCAACAGATGAGTGGATTGCTTATTTTCGCAAGCAAGGCATTCGTACGTTGCCGATTGATGCCCTGAGTGGAAAAGGTGTCAGCAAGCTGCCAGAAATGTGTAAGGAGCTAGCAGCTGACATGCTGGCAAAGCGCAGTGAGCGTGGGATGCAAGGTCGTGCCATCCGCATCATGATCTTGGGTATTCCGAATGTCGGCAAGTCTTCCCTCATTAACCGCTTGTCCAAGCGCTCGGTAGCAGCCACTGGTGATCGACCAGCGGTAACCAAGGCGCAACAATGGGTAAAAATGGGCGATACACTGGAGCTTCTCGATACGCCTGGTATTCTTTGGCCGAAATTTGAAGATCAGATGGTAGGCCTGCGATTGGCGGCAAGTGGGGCAATTAAAGATGAGCTCATCGATTTTACGGAGGTAGCATTATTTGTCATCAGCTACATGATGCATTACTATCCGGAACGCCTGATCGAACGCTTCAAGCTAAAAGAATTGCCTGAGGATCGAGTAGAGATGCTCGAAGAAATCGGGAAGAAGCGCGGATGTCTCGTTTCTGGCGGAAATATCGATTACGACAAGGCAGCGGAAATTTTCCTGCGTGAGCTGCGTTCCGGTAAGCTGGGAACGATCTCTGTCGAGCGCCCGATTGACTGGGAAATGGACGAACCGATTGGTAAGCCAGTGTCTTTTCCAGAATAAGCTTCCCAGCCATCAAAAACCTGTCTATCGACATATGCGGTAGGCAGGTTTTTTACTATGAGGATCGATAAGGAGAAATGAGTCAATGAATCTAGCGGATATGTCGATAAAAGAAATACGAGTGACGATGGAAAAGTTGGACGAGGTACCCAAAGATTTTTTACAATTGCTGAAAGAAGACAAAAGAGCGGGTGTACAGGCTCTGGCGAAGCAGGCAGAAGCAGCGCTTGCACGGCAAGAAAAGCTCGCGCAGATGTGGGCTGACATGACCGTCTATGAAAAAGCGATGTTTGATAAAGGCCATCAATACATATTCGGGGTAGATGAGGTCGGACGAGGACCATTGGCTGGACCAGTTGTCGCGTGTGCCGTGTGCCTGCCCAAGGATTTTTACTTGCCAGGCCTGAATGACTCGAAGAAGATACCTGTATCCACTCGCGAGGCTTTTTGCGAAATCATTCAAAGAGATGCACTTGCTGTGGGTATCGGAATTGTCGATGCGGCAAGAATCGATGCGATCAATATATTAGCTGCTACAAAAGAGGCGATGAAGCTGGCAATCCAGCAGGCAGGGAAATCTCCAGATGCATTACTGATTGACGCCGTGCAGCTAACCGGAATGGATTGCGAGCAGGTTCCGATTATCGGTGGAGATGCCAAGAGTGTCTCGATTGCGGCCGCATCGATTGTAGCGAAGGTCACCCGTGATCGATTGATGGCCCAGTATGCCGAACAATATCCAGCCTATGGCTTTGACAAGCACGCAGGCTACGGCACTCCTGAGCATCTGGCAGCAATCGCTCGATTTGGACCTACGCCGATTCATCGCAAGACATTTACTGGTGTAAAAGAACACGCATAAAAAGGGCTAGTAACATACCGCCCACAGGAGGAGGATCTGCATGTTTTCCCCGTCGCAACTTATTCAATCATTCGTGCAAAAAGCACCCATATCCGCTCCGAAGCCGGTTGAGCTTACTCCCGGACAAGTGTTTAAAGGCACGGTAATCAAGCATTACCCGGACAATATGGCGCTCGTACAAGTCGGGGGAATGCAGGTTCAGGCTAAAATGGAAGCAAGTTTGGAACCGGGCCAAAAAGCTTGGCTGCAAGTCCAGCCATCAACAGGTGTCGTCACGCTGAAGGTTTTGGAAAGCGTCGGGGAAGGAGCAGGCAAAGAAGCATCTCTAGAAGGGCTAATGCGCTCACTGGGGATTGCCGATACAAAAGAGAACAAAGCGATCGTGCAAGCGCTGCTTGGTGCCAATCTGCCTGTGAATAAGGAGACAATACAAGCTTTTTCAGCTGTTGCGCAGCGATTAGGTGTAGACAATGCCACTATTGAGGCATTCATGACTGCCATGAAACGAAATTTGCCACTGTCTCCCGATACAATCGCAGGGCTCAAAGCTTTTTTATCGGACAAGCCAATGGGTCAACTCATTCAGAACCTGCTGCAGCAAGCCTCGCTCTTTTTAGAAGGAGAGGGCCAGCCTTCGCAGATGACGGGTCAAGTTCCTCAAAGCCAATCACAGCAAGTCCCCGGACAAGCTAATGCGGCAACGGGAGATGTCAAACAGCTTGTTAGTCAGTTAAAAGATAAGTTGACGGGACTCTCTATACTTATCGCGGGCAACGATGGTGCAGACGAGGGACTGGCGGTCAAACAAATGCCACAAGGAAATCAGCCCAATCAAGGTGCTTCGCAGAATGCGACTGGAGGAAACCAGACACAGCCCCTGCCTGCGCAGAGCGGTCAGCCTTCATCGCAAATGCAGACATCTCCCCAACCATCAACGGTGGTTTCCAGTAACACGCCAACGCCATCACAACCTGTTTCGCCTAATGCTTCTACTGCTACAGGGACAGTACCTGCACCAAACACCGCCGGTAAACAGGTAGACTCGTTGCAAAACGCTATGACCGGAAAGAGTAATCAATTGATGTCTAACCAGACCAGTAGTCCAAGCATCGATTCAAAGATTGCTCGAAACGAGCCATTGCCTACTCCTCAGTCAATACAGATGAATCAGGAGCCGGTCCAAAACAAGCAGATGGCGGAGCAAAGGGCAGTAGTGAACGACGCGGGGCAAAAAGTCATGCCACAAATGGTGTCGCAAGCATCTGGTGCAGTGAATGGCGCCACAGCTGCTAACCCGATTGCTGAATTGTTTCGTCATTTAGGCGTAACCCACGAGAGAGAATTGATGGGACAGGCATTTTCACAAGGGGCAAACGATTCGCATTCATTAAAGCAGATGGATACAGTCAAATCCCTCTTGCTGCAAATCAGTCAAGCGCCAGCTCAGGCAATCCCAACCGCCTTGCGTGAAGCAGCAGATCAACTGCTGCAACAAGTGACCGGACAACAGTTGATGATGGTACAACCCTCTAACCAGGCTTTGTCTCAAATCGTTATGCAAATTCCGATTCGCAAAGATGAGGGGGATGAGACCGCTTTCGTCCAAATTGAATCGAAAAAGAAAGGCTCTGGACAGCTTGATCCGGAGAACTGCCGTCTTTTCTTTCATTTGGAACTCCAAAGTATGGGGACAACCATGATTGATGTAAGTATCGTGAATCGAATCGTTAACTTGCAAATATTTAACGATACGCCATGGGTGGAAGCACTCATTCAAGGGTCCAAGGATCGTTTTGCTGACCAATTACAGGATGTTGGTTACCATCTATCGGCTATGCGTGTGCAGCCAGTCCCGGCCGATCGCGGGAAGTCGACAAGTCCGATCCAAACCAAAGGCCCCATCCTGGCTGACTATAAAGGGGTGGACCTTCGCGTATGAAGCCGCCATCCTCATCAGAGCAAAAACGAAAACAGGCAGTTGCACTAAAATATCAGGCGGGTACCATGGAAGCGCCAAAGGTTGTGGCAAAAGGCAAGGGGTACGTGGCTGATAATATCCTGAAGACAGCGAAGGAGCATGATATACCGGTTCAGGAGGATCCATCACTTGTAGAGGTTTTGGGCAAGCTGGATTTGGATCAACAAATACCCCCGGAGCTGTATCAAGTTGTGGCAGAAATCCTTGCTTTTGTCTATCGCATCGATAAAGGCGGAGGAACCAAATCATGAGCGATCGCCGCCGTCTTCTTGGTCAAAGAGGAGAACAGCTTGCTGAAGGATATTTAGTGAACAAGGGTTTCCTCATTGTTGATCGAAATGTTCGAACAAAACGTGGGGAAATGGATTTGATTGCTCGAGACGGTAATTGCTTGGTTTTCATTGAGGTTCGAACGAGAAGCAGCCAATTTTTTGGAACAGCGGGCGAGTCCATTACGTGGAAGAAGAAACAGAAGCTGCGTGAGCTTGCCATCGAATACTTGCAAAAAGCCTCACAGCCAATCCCGGCCTTTCGTTTTGATGTCATTGCGATTTACACCGGTACATCAAAGCAAGGTGGAGACTTCACGAACCCAGTCATTGAGCATTATGAGAGTGCTTTCTAGGAAAAACGGGCTCTTGACCACGGATATATTGGGGATACGTCTACAGCATCAGTCGCAGAGCCAGCGTACTATGTACTGTACTCGACGCGATGAAACTCCTCCAAGCATCAATATCCGCTTTCCGGCTCAAAAGCTGGGAAGCATTTTTTTTGATGAAACGGATTGATTCGCACGGACAAGCCCATCACTAGTATCACTGTTGCTTTTGAATCCCGGGATACCAACAATTATTTAAAAGAAAAACAAATGTTTTTCAAAAAAATATCCAATTTGGTGTGACATTTTTCCATCTCATTCGTCAATAGAAGTATAGGAAATAATTTGGAGGTAAAAAACATGAAAAAGATTAAGAACAGTTTAATGAAAAACGTCTCCTTAGCGGTAGCAACTATTTGTACTGTTCAGTTTTCAGTTGCAGGCATTGCTTCTGCTCAAGTCACGACACCACAACCTATTGAAGCTTATAGTATGGTAGCAAGCACTACAGGCCTGAAAGCAAACGTAGGCTCAGTGAATGTTACGATTGGGGATACAGAAACCATTCGCCTTACTTATAATGGCAGCCCTATCGATAACGCATTGGTTGATTGGGAAATTGGCAGCTCCAGCATCGCTTCTGTCAGCAATGGGGTTGTTTATGGTAAGAAAGTAGGAACGACTGTTGTTACTGCTAGATACAACGGTTATCGCGCTACCGTTAGAGTGACTGTTGACAGAGCACAGACTCTCGAAGCTACGAAAACAGAGGTTTCTGTTAAAAAAGGTAAAAAAACAAACGTTAGTTTGAAATTTGCGGGCAGCAGTCTCCCTGGATCAAGAGCAACTTGGAAAACCGCAGATAAATATGTCGCAACTGTTGACGATGGTGAAATTAAAGGTGTAGGCGAAGGAAGCACAGTCATTACTGCTAGTTACAAAGACCAAGAGGTAGAAATCCGCGTTGATGTTGAAGGCGGCGGAAATTCAGACGGTAAGCTAGAAGCAGATGTTACCAAACTGAAAATGGAAAAAGGCGATAAAGAAACAATTAAGTTGACGTATGACGACGATAAACTTTCTGGATCAAAAGCAACCTGGAAAACTTCGAAGTCCTCTGTAGCAACTGTAAATGATGATGGTGTCGTTACGGCAAAAGGCAAAGGTACAGCAACGATCACTGCAAAATACAAAGGCTACGAAGTAGAAGTTGATGTTTATGTAGATACTGACAGTTCCGGTAAACTGGAAGCAGATGAAACCAGCATCTCCCTGAAAAAAGGCGACAGAGACACGATTCAGCTAAGATATGATGATGAAAAATTGTCTGGATCAAAAGCAACCTGGAAAACATCCAACTCCAGCGTGGCAACAGTTGACGATGGTGTCGTTACGGCAAAAGGCCAAGGAACAGCTACTATTACAGCATCATATAAAGGCGATAAGGTTGAAATTCGTGTAAAGGTCGATTACAACAACTCTGGTAAACTGGAAGTAAACGACAGCACTATCTCCTTGAAAAAAGGGGAAAGAGAAACATTAACATTGAAATATGATGGTTCCACCATTAGCAACTCGAATGCATCTTGGTCCACATCCCGATCCTCAGTTGCAACAGTAAGCAGCTCTGGTACGATTACAGCAACAGGTAAAGGTACAGCGACCATTACTGCTCAATACAAAGGCGAAAAAGTAGAAATTGAAGTGACTGTTGATGGCTCCTCCTCAGGAAGCCTGGAAGCAGACGATACGAGCATCACCTTGAAAAAAGGCGAGAGAGAAACTGTAAAACTGAGATATGATGGCGACACAATTAGCAATTCAAAAGCATCATGGAAAACCTCTAAATCTTCTGTAGCAACCGTTACCAGCAGTGGTACGATTACAGCAAAAGGTAAAGGTACAGCAACCATTACAGCTACGTATAAAGGCGAAAAAGTAGAAATTGAAGTAAAAGTAGACAGCAAAAGCTCAGGCAAGCTGGAAGCAGATGACACAAGCATTACCATTAAAAAGGGTGACTCCGAAAAAATCAAGCTCACCTATGATGGCGATGACATCAGCAGCTCTAAAGCAAAATGGAAGTCCTCCAAGTCGTCCGTAGCATCAGTATCCAGCAGCGGTTCGGTAAAAGGTAAAAAGAAAGGTAAGGCCACTATTACTGCTGAATACAAAGGCTATGAAGTGGAAATCGAAGTAACGGTAAAATAATAGTTGACAAGAAACTCGCTGAATCGTTATTGGTTCAGCGAGTTTTTTTCCCAGAGAAGGGGTACCTTGTTATTTGTTGTAGGAGGAGGAATGAATCTTGAGAGAGATCATCTTGGAAAAGTTAAAAGAAATCGAGCAAGCGCACGAGTTGAAAATATTGTTCGCTGTTGAATCAGGAAGCCGGGCATGGGGATTTCCGTCCAAAGATAGCGATTATGATGTACGTTTTGTCTATGTGAAGAAGCCGGAATGGTATTTGTCCATTGACGACAAACGGGATGTTGTGGAAGTACCGATCAACGACCTATTAGATATAAACGGCTGGGATATTCGAAAAGCACTCAAGCTATTTCGAAAATCGAATCCGCCCCTACAAGAATGGCTTGTATCAGACATTGTTTATCTCGATACACTTGGCTTTCGGAATGAGCTGCTAAGGTTGCAAGGGGAAGTATTCTCGCCAAAGGCTTCCTTGCATCATTACCTCAGTATGGCCAAAGGGAATTTTCGGGACTATCTGCAAGGTGAGCAAGTCAAAACCAAAAAATACTTTTATGTGTTACGCCCGATCCTCGCATGCATCTGGATCGAAACGTATCATACGAATCCTCCCATTGGATTTGATCAGCTAGTTGGAGAGCTAGTAACAGATTCTATACTAAAAAGTAAAATTTCTGAGCTGCTCCAAAGAAAAATGGCTGGGAATGAGTTGAATTTGGAGCCAAGAATCGAAGAGCTTCACCGTTTTATTGAGGAACAAATAGGGCGTCTGACTGCACTGGCGAGCCAATATACAAATGATTTGGAGGACCCAACTGACAAGCTGGATGAGATATTTCGGAATTATTTACAGAAGGCGTGGATTATCAGTTAGTCATGATGGAAACGTTACGATATATAGGGAGGTACAAATTTTCATGCAGGATCATATCCGAAAACATATACAGCAACCTCTCGAAATTCATTTTGACCAGCCAGACAAACCTTACGGCTGCTTCTCCAACTTCTCCTGTCATCCAATAGAGTTGGAAGGGGAAATATGGACAACCTTGGCACACTATCTGCAAGCCAAAAAAGTTTTAGGGACTGCCCTAGAAAAAGAAATCATGCGCAAGGCATTACAAGCAAAAGTGGAACAGTATCCTGTCATTCGTGAAATTCTGCTCTCTACCGGGGATGCAGCCTTAATCGATCGTTCGAGTAACGATCCAAACTTACTCGGAAAATTGTGGATGGAAGTACGTGAAAGCTTAGATGGGTATCAACCGCATTTCTATTTGCCGCCATGGATTGAGTTTCCAGAAGAGCATCCATATAGTTTGTTTTGGCGGATGGGATTTGGTGAGGACTATGTCATGCATTATTGGCCGTGGCTAGAGGAAATGAGTGTGGATGCTAGGAATGAGTATGACGCTTATTTTCCGGTACCAGAGGAATGGCAGTTTGAAGATTTCGATGAGGAGGAAGAATGAAGCTATTGTTTATTTGTAGCAGAAATAAATGGAGCTTGACGGCAGAAAAGATTTTTCACGGGATCAATGAATATGAAGTTAGATCAGCAGGTACTGAAACTGGGGAGCGAATCAGAGTAACAAGTCGAGTGCTTCCGCATATTTAGAGATTCCGGAATAAGCTGTTATTCGACATGGTCGATGTATGCCGGATTATTTTGTATAATGGGGATGATATGGCTCGATCGCACTATCCATACTTATCGTAAAGCGAGGATTTTCACCATGAAGAAAAAACTTGTACTGGTTCTAGATGTTGAAATAGCAGACAAAGCTGATATGCAGCAACTGGCCGATTCGATGTCCACAGCAATTCAATCCGTGGAAGGGATTGCCTTGCAGGATCTGGTTATGTTTGATAACGATGAAAACAACGCTGACAAGCTAATTGCGAACATAAAAAAAGAAATGGCCTAAAAAGGAGAACAGTCTGGTGTTTCTCGTTTATGTTCTGGCTTACTTGATCGTTGCTCTCCTTTATGGATTTTGGACGATGAAAAGCCAACAGCTCTGGATTCGACTAACAGGAAATTTCATCGTTCACCTATTTATTGCTTCAATCGTGAGTCTTGGTTACTTTTTTGTGTAAAGAAGTGGCTATGACCTGTAATGGGAGATGAGTGTATGGATTATCAAAGATTGAGTAAAGAACTGTCCTATGCGCTTCGTCATGCCCCCCATGAATATGAACTTGAATTAGACGAACAAGGATGGGTACCTATCAAGCAATTGCTTATGGCCCTTCATGAACAGCGCAAGTGGCGAGCGGTTACCGAAGAAGATCTACATACGATGATTGCGTTATCAGAAAAAAAGCGCCATGAGATCAATCAAGGTAAAATTCGCGCACTCTATGGACATTCAGTGCCGCAAAAGGTCCAAAAGGAAGAAAAAGAACCGCCTGCATTTCTTTTTCACGGCACGCCGCAAAGATTCCTTGATTCTATTTTGGCAAGCGGACTTGTTCCCAAAGGAAGACAGTATGTGCATCTGTCTGAAGACGTCCAAACAGCACAGCAGGTTGGGAAAAGACGAGACGATCATCCCGTACTTTTACGAATCGATGCGAGGCAAGCTTGGCAAGATGGTGTGAAGTTTTACCATGGAAATGAGCTCGTTTGGTTAGCAGATCATGTGCAAAAAGAGTATATCTCTGTCTATCAGAAGTAGCTCGACTTGCTCGAGAGGAAGCACACAGCATGGGAAAGACTCGCAGTCGAACGCGGGTCTTTTTTGTACCAATGAGCATAGTAAGGAGGTGAAAGTGGTATGGATTTTGTTGTTTGCTTTTCTACTGTTGACAGGACTTTTTGCAATCTACGACGCGATTCGGAGGCTGAACCAGAACATCGTAACGCAAGTGGATCAAAACCAACGGATCATTGAACTCCTGAATGAATTGAAGAGAAAGCAGTGAGGTAAAGGGTGAATGAGCGTGAGTGCGTAGTTGTCACGATGGAGTATCCATGGTAAGACGGCTAGATATTTTGGAATCAGGACGGAGATAACAAAAACCGTATTGTATTTGTCTTGTTCGTAGTCAATATGTGGTCTTGATCATAAGTTATCGTTTTCCCCATCGTATTCAAAGGGTTTCAGCAATCATACCCGTTCTAAATCGTTGGATAAAGTGATAAGGTCCAGGTCGCTGTAAAAGGAAATGCGTTCAAAAATTTTCAATCCAGTTCACCTTCGATTTTACGCTTTTTCATAAAGATAAAGAATACCGTCGTCGATCGACCAACTACATAATGAATGCCTCCAATCGCTTGCTTGCGAAGGTAAGTATTTTTCGAGGTCATTTACGATTTTTTCCCAATTTTTATCACTATCATTAATCTCGATGAACTCGCCGAATACCAAGTCAAAAACGAGATAACCCATTTCATACTCAATGCAATCGATTTTGTAGTAAGAAACACTGTATACTTCGTCCCAGTCGATCTGAACAGGTTCAGCATGTTCGTAGTGGATGGAAATTTGATGGGGATCAACTGTGAAATTCAAATAGAACCAACTCCTTAGCTGTTTAATTGAAGTATAACTGCTGGAGTGAAAGTTTTCCAGAAAGGTGTGGGGAGCTGGTGGAACTAAGTTATTAAGTGATGAGTGTCTATTGGGCTTTTTAATAAATGTTCAATAAAATCGGTAGTTCATTAGAAAAGGGGAAGTGTTGATGAGTACGTTAGAAAAAGCGATTGTAATTGCAACCAATGCACATACTGGACAACTTGATAAAGGAGGAAATCCTTACATACTTCATCCATTAAGGATAATGATGAAGATGCCAAGCAAGGAATCGATGATCGTTGCCGTCCTCCATGATGTACTGGAAGACACAGAGGTAACGAAAGAAGATTTATTTCAAGCGGGGTTTTCAAATGAGATTGTTGAGGCTGTATTAGCTGTTACCAGAGATGAAGAAGAAACTTATATGGAATTTGTCAAAAGAGCAAAACGCAACCCGATAGCAAGGCGTGTTAAATTGGCAGATCTGGAAGATAATTGTGACTTGAGCCGTATTCCAGATCCAAAACCAAAAGACCATGAGCGGTTGTTGCTTTACAAAGAAGCCATTAAAGAATTGCTCTCGACATAAACGTTTAGGCAAAAGCTCCAATTTACTTGCCCACCCCCTCTATCTTTTCCTACCCTATAACCAGAGGGGGTGAGAACATGTACGCATGCAGTTATTCAGGCACGGTGCTCGGCATAGACGGAATGGTCGTCACTGTAGAAACAGACATAGCAAATGGTTTGCCTCAATTCGATTTGGTCGGACTGGGCGGTTCAGCAGTAAAAGAAGCGAGAGATCGTGTTCGTGCCGCCTTGCGCAACGCAGGCTACGACTACCCAATGCAGCGGATCACCGTCAACCTGGCACCAGCAGACCAGCGCAAGGAAGGTTCAGGCTTTGACCTTGCTATTGCCTTTGGAATTTTACTAGCCTCGAAGCAAATGCTCCCTAGACCAGAGAGAATCCTTGTTCTAGGAGAGTTGGCATTAGATGGTTCTCTTCGCCCTGTAACGGGTGTACTCCCCATCCTGCTAGAAGCTAAAAATGCAGGATTTACTCACGTGATTCTCCCCAAACAAAATGCAGCTGAAGCACGGCTCGTCGACATTACCGTATTGGCTGCGAGTAATCTGGAAGAGGCCGTGAACTATTGGAAAAAAGGACTTCATAGTAAAAACTCAAACTTGATTTTTCTCGAATCAGAGATAGGCAAGACAACGGCAAACCAGCTGCCTCCGGACTTTGCCAATGTTTACGGACAGCAATTTGTAAAACGTGGCTTGGAGATTGCAGCAGCTGGGTTTCATAATGTGATATTGGTGGGGCCCCCAGGTTCAGGGAAAACTCTTTTAGCCACTTGCCTACCTGGTATCATGCCGAACATGACTATTCATGAATCATACGAAGTGACGAAAATATACAGTATTGCTGGTCAATTAAAGCGGGAGAGTGGGCTTGTCGAGGAGAGACCTTTTCGTTCCCCGCACCATACGATTACAGCTACTGCCCTAATTGGCGGCGGTGCGCAAATCCCGCGTCCCGGAGAGTGTAGCTTGTCTCACGGTGGGATTCTCTTTCTGGATGAGATGCCAGAGTTTTCTCGGCATGTATTAGAGGTACTGCGTCAGCCGCTTGAATCAGGGGTTGTCACGATTGGACGATCTAAGCAGGTTTTTACCTTTCCTGCTCGGTTTCTGTTAATCGGTTCGTGCAATCCTTGTCCTTGTGGATTCTTCGGTACTCGAGAGAAGCAAACCTGCTCATGCTCCCCCCAGCAAATCTACAAATACCGCTCAAAGCTCTCAGGTCCCTTGCTAGACCGCATCGATCTGCACATCGAGGTGCCGAGAGTACCCGTTCAACTTCTTCACAACAGAACAGCAGAGGAGTCCTCAAAAGACATTCAGCAGCGAGTAGAACAAGCGAGGGCTGTCCAATGTGAAAGATACCACTATCGTCCGGGATGTCCTTTTAATAGTGTGATGAATGGTGAAGAGCTCCGTCAATTTGCCCACTTAGATAAGGAAGGACAGGAGATGCTGCAGTTAGCTTTCGAGACTCTCGGTTTAAGTGCCCGAGCTTACGACAGGATAGTCAAAGTAGCAAGAACTATCGCTGATTTAGATGGAGCTTCCAACGTAGAGGTAGCACATGTAGCTGAAGCGATTCGTTACCGAGCATTGGATCGTGGATTACTTTTTTGATGCTAAATAAATTATGAATGTTGAACACAATGTTCATCTAGTCGTGGACGCTACAGTAAGAGACTCTCTAATTGACAAAATAGTTAAAGAAAATCCCTTTATATTTTCTAGCCTTAGAATTTAACTAACCCGTCTCTTTTAAGGAGACGGGTATTCAACTATTATCTGCTTGAGTAACGATAGCATATCTGGTCTCTTTACTAAAAAACAAGATGAAAAATTCACGAAAATAGTATATCTGTCACATAGTTTTCGTAATTTGAAATACCATTTTACATGTTTTGTCAAATCGTGCGAGTGAGTAAATGTCAAATAAATAGTAATACTAGGAAACGTATTGTCAAAAAAGCGGAAAAGTGTCGAAACATTAAACTTTATCAAGATATAAGGTTGATAGTAATATATTGAAGCTAAATTGTAAGTGTTTGGAGGAGTATTTATGGGGTTATCTCGAAGCGAACGTAATGAGGACAGAAGAGATGCAAGATTAAAACGCCGTCAAGCTTTAGAGGCAAAAGCCCAAGCAGAAGCAAAAAAATCGACTTCTAGTCGCGCTCAACAAAGCAATACAAACTTATCGAAATCATCCGTGCAAAAAGCTAGTGTAGATAGAGTTGACATTAGCGAAGCGGCAAGAAATTTAGCAGCTACGGTGCCTAAACAAGCTCAAACATCAAATAACACAGGAGTAAAGCACGGTCCACCAATTCCTGCTAAAACGGAAATGACATGGGGTGAGGCAAGTAGTGAAGCCTCAGTTAGTGCTTCGCTTTCAACACTTACAAATAATGCAGCTGAAAAAATGTTAAGCAGCATTATTAGTGATTCAACTCTTCCAGGAACAGCGGGGAAAATCGTTGCAGTAGGTACGTCAACTGCAGATGTTTATTACGATGCCGCAGCTAATCTCTCTAAAGGTGATACCAAGTTTGGGAGTAATAAATCGATTTCGCAATCTTTTACAGAGGCTGTTACAGGCGCTATAATCTCTAAACTAGGTTCATCGGCATTGGTGAATGCAATCGCAGTATCACCAGCTTATATGAAACTAACACCACAGAAAGATAAAACTATTGCATTAATGGCTTCATTAGGTACCGGGTATGTACTTTCGCTTGCAGATTCAAAGATTGGAGTATCACCAGGAGTAGCCGAGTTTGTTGAGAGAGAGAAAGGCCGAGTTAAAGAGTCAGGTAAAAAAATTAATGAATATATAACTCAAAGTAATAAAAAAACTTATCGTGACTTTACATATAAGGAAAAACAAGCGATTGATAAGTATATGAATAATGTAACGTATCAAAATGATCGTATACTAAAAGCAAAGGTAGATTGGGAAGCCGCTAACCGAATAGGTGATAAAGATGGAAAGGAAAAAGCAAAAGCAGTTGCTAAAGATGCACGAGAAAAAGGCGGTATGTTAAGTAGAGAGACAAGTATAGATCGTATTAAAGAATTGAATGAAAAAATACAAAAAGAAAAAGAAAAATATAGAGAGGCAGAAAAAATCAAAGACAAAGCAAAACGAGAAAAGGCTCAAGACGAAGCGCATGAACGAGCTAACGCATATAGAACCCAAGGGGGTCTGTCAAGATTTTTGTGTAAACTCAATCAACCGATATATGAAAAGGTTTCATCCCCCTAATTAGGACATCTTTTTCGAAGCCAACAGGGTCAAGGGCGTAAGGCAAAGCGAACCCTTGACACGTGGGTGTAGAAAAAGACAATCCCTTCGGGGATGAAGCCTTTCTTTTACTTGTTAACGGATGTGTGGCCGTACGCGATCCTCAAAGAAAACAGATAGCTGCATGAGAATCTGTCCCCAATTGTGGACCCTTCCCGTCCATTTTCGTAAGACATCCATGGTTACGAGATATAACATCTTTAGAAGGGCATCGTCTGTCGGAAATATAGCTCTTCCCTTCGTTACTTTTCGAAGTTGACGATGGTAACTTTCAATAACATTAGTTGTATAGATCAGCTTTCGAATCTCTGGAGGATATTTAAAGAAGGTCGCAATCTCCTCCCAGTTGGAACGCCAGGAGCGTACCATTAAGGGATATTTACTCCCCCAAGTTTGCTCAAACTGATCGAATTCTTCCAGTGCAGCTTGCTCCGTTGGAGCCTTGTAAATAGGCTTTAATTCAGCTGTCACTCTCTTTAAATCCTTATAGGAAACATATTTAATAGAGTTACGTATTTGATGGATGACACACTTCTGAATCTCTGTCTTTGGATAACATGCTGAAATAGCCTCCGTAAAGCCTCGGAGGTTATCGACGCTAGTAATGAGAATATCCTGGACTCCACGGTTTTTCAGTTCATTGAGTACATGTAGCCAGAATTTAGCCGACTCATTCTCGCCAACCCAGATACCAAGGACATCTTTATGACCGTCAAGGTCAATGCCAATGACCATATAGGCAGCCTTGTTGACGATAGCCCCGTCCTGTTTTACTTTAAAGTGAATAGCGTCTAAGAAAACAACGGCATATACCGATTGCAAGGGGCGATTTTGCCACTCTTTAATCAGTGGAACGATTTTGTTCGTGACATTAGAAATGAGTGTTGGTGAGACTTCGATGCCATAGAGCTGCTGTAGATGATCTTGAATATCACGTGTGGATACGCCTTTTGCATACAGCGCGAGGATTTGATCTTCGATCCCTGTTACATTGGACTGGTGCTTCCTTACGATGGCAGGCTCAAATTCTCCCTCACGATCACGAGGAATTTGAATATCGACTTCGCCATACTCGGAGCGAACCGTTTTTTTGCTATAACCGTTGCGGCTATTGGTTGTTCGCTTGTTTTTCATGTCATGCTTGGCATATCCAAGTGAGGACTCCATCTCAGCTTCGAGCATTTCTTGGATCGTTTCAGCAAACAAATCCTTCAAGGCTGACTGAACATCGTCCACAGACTTCATGTTTTTCTCCTTGATCCACTGCTTGATCTGCTCTTTTGACATCATAAAAATCTCCCAACCTTTCTAAGACTAATTGTAGTTTAGAGGTTGAGAGTTTACACAGAATATTTTACAGACTCTATCTCTCGATAATGACTCTTTGTTCTTCGGGTGGGATCCTGCGCCCATGTTCCCATTCGTATAGAGTGCGCTCACTTATTCCTAAAAGCGCAGCAAATTCTCTCTTTGTGTACCCATTGTACAAGCGCGCTTTAATAATACGTTCCCTTAAAGTTGATTCAAGATCGACCAAGTACATCTGTTTTGCTGTACGTGCTGCTCTAAGACGGCCACCAGGACTATCATCTTTCATGTCCATAAAAGGGGAGAATAGTTTTCCTTTTTGAGTGATATTTCAAGGGTGTTATCTTCAACCTTGTCCTTCTGGATTCTTCGGTACTCGAGAGAAGCAAACCTGCCCATGCTTTCCTCAACAAATCTACAAATACCGCTCAAAACTCTCAGGTCCTTTGCTAGACCGCATCGATCTGCACATCGAGGTGCCGAAAGTACCCGTTCAACTTCTTCACAAAGAAAAGCAGAGGAGTCCTCAAAAGACATTCAGCAGCGAGTAGGACAAGCGAGGGCTGTCCAATGCGAAAGATACCACTATCCTCCGGGATGTCCTTTTATAAGTGTGATGAATGGTGAAGAGCTCCGTCAATTTGCCCTACTAGATAAGGAAGGACAAGAGATGCTGCACATGTAGCAGAAGCAATTGGCTACAGAGCCTTGGATCGAGGGCTACTTTTTTAAACGTGAGGGATTTTAAAATGCTAGATAGAATGGAAAATCCAATTCCTTTAGCAGTAACTACCTTGCGATAGCGAGCAATCCATAAGAAAAAAAGATCCATACGATCAGCAATGATCCAATAACGGCATTTCGCCTATAATCCTTGTTATTGACAATTTTCTTCATAATAAATGTAAAGTTAACAAAGAACAAAATAGCCAGAATAGGGTTAAGGTACAAAGCAGTTAAAACAATGAATCCCATATTATTCACCTCATCCAAATTATACCATATCCCGCTGGATGATTATCAATATATGCAGTTTAAATCAGTATCCAGATCATGCTCCTTCTTTGTTCCTCGACTATTTTGCCTTTGATGCACACAGTTTGCTTTGCTGCATGGTCACGTCTGCAAAGATGTCAACGCCTGTCCAAATGTAAATAGTCAAGTTTTAGAACAGAATCGTTTAGTCTGTATGTGCCTCATAAATGAAAACCTAACACATACAGACTAACCGCTTCACTTTCAATTCAGTAACAGTAAGTAATTTTGAAACATAACCCTACACAATCGTAACTACATAAAACGCAAACTCCCCGCATTCACCACTATCCCAAGGCCGACAATACTTCACTGATATCGACGTCATTCCACGCCGCAAAGCTTGAAAAGATATCACCTGATGCCCCTCTTGCCCAATACGAGCAGGCGAAGATGGGGGAACAAAATGATTCGCATGCAACGATAAAAAGCGAGCATCCACTGGATTAGACAAGTCCCACTGGTAACCGGTTGAGGGATTTGCCGCTAGCGTAATCGTGAACAAGTGGCCTTCCTGCACTTGCAGTGTAAACGTTGAAATCTTGACCACTGCCTACCTTCCTCCCTTTGGATGAGGACGATACCCATTTTTCATACGATATGAAAAAAGCTCTATAGCTGCTAACGACGGAACAAGCAGTAAAATTTTAATTTTTTATTTATATAACGCGTAACGCGATTCAGAACAGTTTACAAGTTGTGGAATTACTTGATACATCTATCATTTTACGGAAATATAACGATAGAAAATAGGCATTGTACATACAATGTTCCTAATTAATTTGAAACAATTAGTATGATCTGGAAAGGAATATGCAAGATGCTGGCGAATAAGTAGGGACAAAGACATAAATTGTCGAAATGTCTGCTGATATTTGTAATCTTTATTACCTAGTTATTGTTATGACTAGAAATATCCACAGAGAGTAGAATTTCTTTTGCTCGTGCATGTAGGTACATTTCCCGGCACTTCCATGGTTCAGAATATCTCGCATGGAAGAAGCTTTTTCTTTGTGTTCATACTTGCTAGGAAAGGGAAAGGAAAATTGATGGAGAGCATTGCAGAATTATTTAAGAAAAAAGAATACTACCACGCATTTCAGCCAATATGTCAACTTCCTGAGAAAAGTAGGATAGGGTATGAAGTATTACTTCGCAGTAAAGCGGGGATCCATCCAGAGGCATTGTTTTCTTTGGCGAAGGAAAACAAAATGCTGCCAGAACTCGACTCCCATTCCCTGCATTATGCGCTCTTGACTTTTTTTCATTCGTCGACTGAACACAAAAACGAGCTTTTATTTGTGAATATTTTTCCTTCTACCATAATAGAAGACACATTTCCTGGGTTCATTCAAAAGATCGCTCGTACCTTCCGTCCCTATTTAACCCAAATCGTATTGGAGATCAACGAATCGATTATGGAAGGGGAATGCTGGAGCGAACCCATTTTTACGCGACGCATAGCTGAATTGAAAAAGCTGGGTTTCTTAATTGCGTTGGATGATGTCGGAGATGGCGCAAACATATTCAGTAAAATTGAAGATATCTCGCCAGATTACATCAAGATTGATCGTTTTTTTTCGCAAAAGCTCTCGAGTTCAATAGAAAAGCAAAAGACTGTAAAACTGTTTGTCGATTTTTGCAAAGATGCACCTCAACTCATTCTCGAAGGAGTTGAAGAAGAAGAGGATTTTGCTTGTGCTTCTTTATTGGGCGTTGCAATCGGCCAGGGATACTTGTTTGGTAAACCAGGCAGTTTGCCGGACGAATAAGAAGGCAATGCAGAATTGGAGGAATTTTTATGGCTAGTGATAACAACGTATATTCTCGGAAAGCAACGCTTTCCTTAAAAATATCCGAGTTTGAAGTCCCTCCGATGCAGGATTTGTTGATCATCGGACGGAAAGCACCAATTGGTCCTGAGGCTGTAAGGAGAATGGCGGATGCACTTTCTCCAGAGCAATTTACATTACTAAAGATGAATCATCCGAAGATTGAGGCAGTCTTGTTAAGAAATACTCTTTTGCAAATGATTGATGAAAAATTATTGATGAAAATTATTCTGGAAGAGGCAGAGCGTATGATTAGCGACTCTATGGTTCTGCGATCTGAATTGAAAATAGCACTGTCTGTCCAACGAGAGGTGGATCTATTATGAACATCTCCGACATCATGACGACGACGATTTGTACCATCACCTCTGACAAAAGTGTCTCTTATGCGGCGGAGCGAATGAACGAATCTCATGTTGATTCGTTAGTTGTCATGGATCACGGAGAGGTGCTGGGAATGGTTACGACGAGAGACGTGCTGTCCGCTCATCCAAACCGAATCGTTGCCGATGCCATGAGCAGTCACCCGTTCTACCTATCTGCCAACCACAATGTTTGGGAGGCTTATCACGCGCTTCATCAAGAACAAAGTGGTCTGGCTTTGATCAAGGAAGAGGATCAACTAATCGGATTCATCACAAAAGAAATCGTAGAGATGAAAATAGCAGAATATCGAGACCCATTATCGGGTTTGTATCGCGCTCCCTACATTCAGTTTATTGGGGAAAATTTTTTAAAGGAGCGTAAACCTTTCCATTTGCTTTTTATCGATTTGAACGACTTTGGCCGAATTAATAAGCTGCATGGCCATCCATTCGGGGATGATGTCATCCGCACCTATTCATCGGTTCTTTCTTCTCTGGCTGAAGAACAGGGGGATTACTTATGTCGTTATGCAGGGGACGAGTTTGTTTTGATCTCTACGATTTCCGATGAACAGATTCAGGAATACATTTCGCTTATTACACGTCCAACAAATGTTCTGGATATCTTTGTATCTGCAGCTGTTGGCCATGTAAACGGGTTTCAAACCCCAGACTTTTTCGATAAATCTTGGCGGGAATTAATCGCTGAAGCAAGTTTAGGCTCCTCAGCTGCCAAATTATCCAAAACAATTACTTCCACAGTAGGATAGGAAAAGTATAGTTTGTTAGCAATGCGCATACACTTTTGGACAGGTTTAGATCCTTCTTTGCAACCGATTATTTTATGGTACGTAATATATATTGTGAAAAGATCGATATGAGGAGGAAATGACATGATCGTAACTACTACCAGCATGATCCAAGGAAAAGAAGTGGTGGAGTATTTGGATATCGTCAGCGGAGAGGTAATCATGGGCGCAAACGTAGTCCGTGACTTTCTTGCAGGAATTACGGACATCATCGGAGGCAGAAGTGGCTCGTATGAGAGCAAGCTCTCAGAAGGGCGTGAACTGGCCTTGCGTGAAATGAAAGAAAAAGCACGGGCATTGGGTGCAAACGCAGTGATTGGGGTTGATCTCGACTTCGAAACATTGCGGGAAGGTATGATGATGGTTATTGCCACAGGCACAGCTGTCCGTGTAAAGTAAGCCGGTAAACACCCGGCTTTCTTTTTTTACAGAAAAGCGGTCCACATACATAGCAAGCAAGGAGCAGTGAGCATGCAGGTACAAAAAACTCTTCAGGATTTATCGAATAGAATAAACGCCCAACCACAAGGGATCATTGGATTACATGCTGTGTACCATTTTGTCCTAAGTGGAGAAGAGGGTGGCACCTACGAGGTGGTTTTATCCGATAATCAAGCGGACTATTCAATGGGTGTGACAAGGGAAGCGGGCTGCAAACTGGAGTTGTCTGACCAAGATTTTGTTAAGCTCGTAGAGGGACGCTTGAATCCCACCGTTGCTTTTGTAACGGGTAAGCTAAAAATTAGCGGAGAAATGGGACTTTCGTTTAAATTGCAAACAATCTTGCATCACTATCAATCACGAAAATAACGAAAAAACTAGTCAATTCTTAAAAGGTTGCGTTAAAATATGACCAAACAATGACACCTACTCTAACACAAAACGAGGGGAAACATGCGCCATATTTGTTCATTGATTGCGATGGTAAGCCAACTGGAAGAACAATCTGTGCGTTTTGATTTTTATCAAGAAATCAGACGACCCAAGCCAGAACGTCAGTTATTAAAGCATCATGTACAATTACCGCGTCATTATTTCGATTATTTAATTCATTCAGGAGTATTGGAAGTGGAAACAGATGCCCCATATCAGCCGGGGAAGACTATGCCTGCTTCCATTGGTATGAACATACGCTCGCTCGGTGGAAACGTATTGTTTGACATGTGCTTTGCTCCGCAAACATATAAATTGTGGCAAAACACAGATGCAAGCATAGAAGACCTTTCCCTACCTGCTGATATATTTGAAGAATATGTCTATCGCTTAGGCGCCATCAGTCGTTTTCGCTATTTAGGCCGAATTGACGATCCTGTAACAGCAACAAAACTTGGTGAGAACGACATGATTGAATTCAAACGCGACTTTCTTTATTCAAAGACGGGGATTATTAAGTCTATTGTGGCGTTTGCGAATTCAAACAACGGAAATTTATTTTTAGGCATTACAGATGAGGGGACAGTGTGCGGGATTGATCATGAGATCGAGCAGTACGGAGACCCGGACAAATACATCCTGGCCATTACGCAATACATCCAAGATAAGACGTCACCGTTTGTGACCCCATTTCCAAAAATTTCGTTAAAAAAAATAGATGGGAAAACAGTGGTAGCTATCTTTGTCGAAGCCTCGTCTGATTTGATCTGTGGTTTGGACAAAAACAATGAAAAGTATGTGGTGATTCGTACGAACAATCGCTCCGTTATCGTGAAAGATCCGCACCAAATTGGTGAAATTTACGTGAAACGAAAGCTAGGCAGTGAGATCAGCCGTCGATTGGGACTTCTGTAGCGTTATCTTACAGGAATACACGAGGAGGGTTACTGCGTGATAGCGTCTTTACGTACGTGTCTACTGGTTATGATGGTGAGTAGTTTGTTCGTCACTGGCTGTGCACAGTCAGGCAAGGTTTCTGACGACATGAAAGATCATATCGAGAAAGAGCTTGGTGCGGTTGAAAAAGTAACGGTGATGTCAACGGATGGACAGGAAGTATTATTGGACTTGGGCTTGTTTTTGCAAGAACTGTCCGGACAAGGACAAGATTTACAAGTATCATCGGAGGCTTTAAAGCAAGAAGATGTACGTTTCACGCTCGTCCTTTATCGAACACAGCAGGCGCCACTCGTCGTGACAGTGGGTGAGTCGGCAAGTGAGTTTGGGGGACACACGTATCGTGGAGCGGGGGCCAGCTATTTTTATCAGTGGGTAAACAAGTTAACTGGAAAAGGAGTGCTCTCACAAAAAATTCAGAGCGTGCGTTTATCGGCAGAGGACCTTGGGCAGGCGCGCGTGTTGAACGAATCAGAAGCAGAATACATCAGGAAAGTAATGGGATCGGCAGTCCCGGAGGTGGACACGCGCAGCAAGCAGTATCCACTCTACCCGAACTATCAGATGAGAATGAATTCTGCTGACAGGCCAGTTGAAGTGGCCATTTTAACGCCGACGCTGATTGCGGTTCCTTTTGGGAGAGAAACGTTTTTCTTTCACGTGGAAGGTAGTCTCTTTTCGCGGTTAACGGAATGGATGCCGCCAAGCAATCGTAAGGACGACAAGATTGACCCGTTATTTAAATCTACACGGATTCGCGTCACAGCAAATGGCGAAATGAATGTCCAAGACACAAAGTTGGATGTCACCCAAACGACAATCGAGCAAGGAATTGCCCATCAATCTGTCCGATTGCTAAAAAATGCCGATCCACTAAATGTTCCACCCAAAAATCCGGGACAAAAACAATACGAACTTCATTTTTTGGTGAATGATATCGATCAGAGAATGGAAGTATATCCACGTTACTTTAAGTATGACCAAACTTGGTATATTCAGGATGAACTCGCTGAAAACGTGTGGAAATTGTTTCAATCTCTACGAAAATGAGGGATTTCCTCATGAAGTTTCGCATTTCTGGTCACGATAAAAAGAACATATTACTACCACTTTTGCAGTTTTTGTCGTAGAATAGTTACGTTGCACTGATAGTGGAGGTTATGACCGGAAAAAGACAGACGTCTTTGAACCGGTCTAAAAGCCTGCCGATCTTTATCTGCCATAGGAGGATGGAGAATGAACATTCATGAGTATCAAGGTAAAGAGATACTTAAGCAGTACGGTGTAAAAGTTCCTGAAGGACGCGTAGCTTTCACAGTGGAAGAAGCTGTAGAAGCAGCAAAAGAACTGGGCACCCAAGTAAACGTAGTAAAAGCGCAAATTCACGCTGGTGGCCGTGGTAAGGCTGGCGGTGTAAAGGTTGCAAAAAATCTTGATGAAGTTCGTACATATGCCAGCGAAATTCTTGGCAAAGTACTGGTTACTCATCAAACAGGTCCAGAAGGTAAAGAAGTTAAGCGCCTTCTGATCGAGCAAGGCTGCGACATCAAGAAAGAATACTACGTTGGTGTAGTTGTTGACCGTGCTACTGGAAGTGTTGTAATGATGGCTTCCGAAGAGGGCGGTATGGACATCGAGGAAGTAGCAGCAAACACTCCAGAAAAAATCTTCAAAGAAGTAGTTGATCCAGTAACAGGTCTGAATGGCTTCCAAGCTCGTCGCCTGGCTTACGCAATCAACATTCCAAAAGAATTGATTAACAAAGCTGCCAAGTTCATGATGAGCTTGTACCAAGCTTTTGTTGATAAAGATGCTTCTATCGCTGAAATCAACCCACTGGTTGTTACTGGCGACGGTGAAGTAATGGCACTGGATGCGAAACTGAACTTCGACAGCAACGCTCTCTATCGTCACCCTGACATCGTAGCTCTGCGCGATCTGGATGAAGAAGATGAGAAAGAAATCGAAGCTTCCAAGTTCGATCTGTCCTACATCGCACTTGATGGTAACATCGGTTGCATGGTAAACGGTGCAGGTCTGGCGATGGCAACAATGGACATCGTGAAATTCTACGGTGGAGACCCAGCTAACTTCCTTGACGTTGGTGGCGGAGCTACTGAAGAGAAAGTAACGGAAGCGTTTAAAATTATTCTCCGTGACGAAAAAGTAAAAGGTATTTTCGTCAACATTTTCGGCGGCATTATGAAATGCGACGTTATCGCAAACGGCGTAGTGAATGCAGCAAAACAAATCAAATTGGACAAACCTCTCGTTGTACGTCTCGAAGGTACAAACGTAGATTTGGGTAAGAAAATCCTCAATGAGTCCGGTTTGAACATCGTAGCTGCAGAATCTATGGCGGATGGCGCTGAAAAAATCGTATCCTTGGTGAAGTAAGATATTTCGAGTAGATACGTAAAAAAAGGTGGGAAAATTACGCGATGAGTATTCTCGTTAATAAAAATACAAAAGTAATTACGCAAGGGATTACGGGTGCAACTGGTCTGTTCCACACTCGCGGAGCCGTTGAATACGGTACACAAATGGTGGGCGGTGTAACACCTGGTAAAGGTGGAACCGAAGTTGACGGTATTCCAATTTTCAACACAGTTAAAGAAGCGGTTGAAGCAACTGGTGCAACTGCATCCGTTATCTACGTTGCTCCTCCTTTCGCTGCTGACGCGATCATGGAAGCAGTTGACGCTGAACTGGATCTGGTAATCTGCATTACAGAAGGTATCCCAGTTCTGGACATGGTGAAAGTTAAGCGTTACATGGAAGGCAAGAAAACCCTTCTCGTAGGTCCTAACTGCCCTGGCGTAATCACTCCAGGTGAGTGCAAAATCGGTATCATGCCTGGTTACATCCACGTTCCAGGTAAAGTGGGTATCGTTTCTCGCTCCGGTACCTTGACTTATGAAGCAGTTCACCAAACTTCTACTCGCGGCCTTGGTCAATCCACAGCTGTAGGTATCGGTGGAGACCCAGTAAAAGGTATGGAGTTCATCGATGTACTGAAAATGTTCAACGAAGATCCAGACACTGAAGCAGTTATCATGCTGGGTGAAATCGGTGGTACTGCGGAAGAGGAAGCAGCAGAGTGGATCGCTGCTAACATGAAAAAACCAGTTGTAGGCTTCATCGGCGGACAAACTGCTCCTGAAGGAAAACGTATGGGCCACGCTGGTGCGATCATCTCTGGCGGTAAAGGTACAGCTGCTGAGAAAATCGCGAAGCTCGAAGAATGCGGTATTCGCGTAGCGAAAACACCTGCTGTTATCGGTGAAACACTTGTTGAATTGCTGAAAGAGCGCGGTATGCTCGAGAAAGTAATGGGCAAGTAATCAGATAAGACAGAAGTGGACAGGCTTAGGCTTGTCCACTTTTTTATTTTTGAAGCAGCCTCTTTCTTTCGATAGAATAACTTTCAAATGCTGTCCGCTGTGACAATTGTGGTCGGGATGAAGGAGGATTTTGGTGTGGAAAAGGCGAAGCTCGACGAGAGAGACTGGTTGTATGTGTTAACGATGATCTCGGGTTTGGGAAGAAAGAAAATCCGAGAGATGTTTGAAATCACAGGTTCTTTTCAGATTGCCATCGAAAATTGGCAGGAACTGGCTCGTGAGCTCAGATTGACTCCTTTGATCACTGGGCATGTTGACAAGCAAAGCAATGAAGCTTCAGCTATGGCATTATTGGAAAAGCGTGAGGAAGAGGGAACGCGCTTTTTATGTCCTTTGGACGATGCTTATCCTGTTTCGCTCCGCAATATTCCCGATTCTCCGTTGACGTTGTTTTATCGTGGCGATCACACATTATTGGATAAATTGTCGATTGGCGTCGTTGGTTCGCGCAAACCGACACCATATGGAAGAGCGAGCTGTAGCTTTTTTGTCCGAGAGCTGGTACAAGCAGGTCTTGTCATTGTCTCTGGGGTAGCATATGGAATTGATGCAGAGGCTCACCAAGCAACCTTGAAAGCAGGCGGTAAGACTATAGGCGTACTCGGTTGCGGAATGAATCATGTTTATCCTTCTCGACATCGAGAGCTTTATCGTGAAATTGAATCTTTTGGCCTACTCCTCAGCGAATATCCTCCTCATATTCCACCTGTTTCTGGATTATTTCCAGAGAGAAATCGAATCATAAGTGGACTTTCTATCGGTGTATTAGTGGTGGAAGCAGCAGAAAAAAGCGGATCGTTGATTACGGCAGACTGTGCACTTGAGCAGGGCAAGGAAGTTTTTGCAATTCCTGGACCGATTTTTTCATTGATGAGTGCGGGGCCGCATAACTTGATCAAACAAGGAGCAAAGTTAGTAACGTGCAGTAGCGATATATGGGAGGAAATCAAGCATCATCTTCCCGAAGCAGAGAAGATGCAGCAGGTGGAAAAAAGCAAGGCAACCGATGATGTTCCCTTATCTAATGAAGAAAAAGCGATTGTGGAAGCCGTAACCTATGATGGGATTCATCTGGATGAGTTAATGAGCAGCTTAGAAAAAGACCAACGCAGGATGCTCCATCAGCTGGTCATTCGTTTGGAAGCAAAAGGAGCCATAGTGGCACTTCCTGGCGGTTATTTTGCACGGCGATAGCATATCCGCTAGCTTTTTGGCAATGCCTAGAGGCACAAGTGTTTGACAAACCGGATGAGGGTATTTAATAATAGGGAAGATTCCTTACTAAAAGGGGAGGAAAAAAATGGCTGATACGCTAGTAATCGTAGAATCCCCTACGAAGGCCAAAACCATTGGAAAATACCTGGGTAGTAAATATATCGTGAAAGCGTCTATCGGGCATGTGCGCGATTTGCCGAAAAGTCAAATGGGTGTAGACGTTGAACATAATTTTGAACCCAAATACATAACCATTCGCGGCAAAGGCGATGTATTGAAGGGCTTAAAAGATGCCGCTAAAAAAGTAAAAAAAGTATATCTCGCAGCCGACCCGGATCGCGAAGGGGAGGCAATTGCTTGGCATTTGGCACAATACTTGGGGCTCGATTTGAATCAGCCACTTCGTGTGGTGTTTAATGAGATTACCAAAGATGCTATCAAAGAAGCGTTCAAGCATCCACGACACATAAATATGGACTTGGTAAATGCTCAACAGGCACGTCGCATTCTCGACAGACTCGTGGGGTACAATATCAGTCCAATTTTATGGAAAAAGGTTCGAAAAGGCTTGAGTGCCGGACGTGTACAATCTGTTGCGGTAAAGCTTATCATGGATCGTGAGCGTGAGATCCAAGAGTTTATCCCGGAAGAGTATTGGACGATTGCAAGTACATTGATTAGCGACGGTAAAGAAATTAACGCGAAATTCTATGGTTATGGCGATGAAAAGGTGGAGCTTCATTCGGAAGATGATGTAGCAGCGGTATTAAAACGAATGAAGAACAAACCATACGTGGTACAAAAGGTAACGAAACGTGAGCGTAAGCGCAACCCTGCACCTCCTTTTATCACGAGCTCTTTACAGCAAGAGGCAGCGCGTAAGCTGAACTTCCGCACGTCTAAGACCATGCGGATTGCTCAAGAGCTCTATGAGGGGATCGACGTTGGCAATAAAGAAGGCGCAGTTGGTTTGATCACCTATATGCGTACAGACTCTACTCGCCTATCTGTAACGGCGCAGAACGAGGCAAGGGAATACATACTTGAGAAATATGGTCCAGACTATGTGTTAACTGAGCCACGCAATCAAGTGAAAAACGAGAATGCTCAAGATGCTCACGAAGCGATTCGTCCAACAGGTGTGATGCGTACACCGGATGAAATCAAGGAATACTTGTCGAGAGATCAGTTGCGCTTGTATCGATTAATCTGGGAGCGTTTCCTTGCCAGTCAAATGTCATCTGCTGTTCTTGATACGATGAGCGTAGATATTGACGCAGGTGGAGTTACCTTCAGAGCAACAGGATCAAAAGTGAAGTTCCCTGGATTTATGAAGGTATATATTGAAGGAAACGATGATGGTGCAGAAGAAGAGAGCTTTCTTCCACCTATTGAAGAAGGACAAATCCTGGAACAAAAAGAAATCGAGCCGAGTCAGCACTTTACACAGCCACCACCTCGATTCTCCGAAGCACGCATGCTTAAAACGATGGAAGAGATGGGGATTGGACGCCCGTCTACCTATGCGCCTACATTAGAAACCATTCAAAAGCGTGGCTACGTGTCATTAGAGGAGAAAAGGTTTGTCCCGACCGAGTTGGGCGAGATTGTGATCACGCTTGTCGAAGAGTTCTTCCCGGAAATTCTCAACGTAGAATTCACTGCCCATATGGAATCGGGCTTGGATAACATCGAAGCAGGAACCACCAATTGGGTGCAAGTGCTGGACAATTTTTATCAAGACTTTGCAAAGCGCGTAGTTGTTGCAGAAGAAGAAATGAAAGAAGTAGAGCTGAAAGTCGAAGAATCGGATGAATCATGTGAGCTTTGCGGCCGTGTGATGGTTTATAAGCTTGGTCGATTTGGCAAGTTTTTAGCTTGTTCCGGATTCCCGGATTGCCGTAATACGAAGCCGATTGTAAAAGAAATCGGCGTAAAATGTCCGCAGTGTGAAACCGGAGAGATTATTGAACGTAAATCTAAGAAGAGTCGTATTTTTTACGGCTGCAATCAATATCCGGAATGCGATTTTGTATCGTGGGACAAACCGATTGCCAGACCTTGTCCAAAATGCTCCAGCATGCTCGTGGAGAAAAAGCGCAAAAAGCAAGGAGTTAGCATTGTTTGCACCAAGTGTGATTATCAAGAAGAAGCAGACTCCTAGACAGCCTGATTCGATTTTGTAGTTTGGAGGATTAACAGCATGTCACAACCAACAATTACAGTAGTGGGCGCTGGTCTCGCTGGTAGTGAGGCAGCATGGCAAATCGCGCAGGCGGGTGTAAAAGTAAAGCTGTATGAGATGAGACCGAAGACACAAACGCCTGCACACCATACCGATAAATTTGCAGAGTTGGTATGCAGTAATTCATTGCGTGCTAACACGTTAACGAATGCAGTGGGTGTATTAAAAGAAGAAATGCGTCGACTGAACTCTGTCATTATCGATGCGGCAGATCGTTGCGCGGTTCCAGCTGGAGGCGCGCTTGCCGTAGACAGACACGAGTTCGCGGCTCATGTTACAGATGCCGTTCGAAATCATCCATTGGTTGAGGTCATTTCGGATGAAATTACCGAAATTCCGGATGGGATTGTCGTAATTGCGACGGGGCCACTTACTTCTCCAGCTTTGTCTACAAAGTTAAAAGAGCTGACGGGTGAAGAGTATCTGTACTTCTATGATGCAGCAGCGCCCATTATCGAAAAAGACTCGATTGATATGAACAAGGTATTCGTTGCCTCCAGATATGATAAGGGTGAAGCAGCTTATCTGAACTGCCCGATGACTGAAGAGGAGTTCAATCGTTTCTATGATGCGCTGATCTCTGCGGAAACAGTTCCATTGAAGGAATTTGAAAAGGAAATCTTCTTCGAAGGCTGCATGCCGATTGAAGTATTGGCAAAGCGTGGTCACAAGACCATGACATTTGGTCCCATGAAGCCAGTAGGTTTGGTTGATCCGCGGACGGGCAAAAAGTCTTATGCTGTTGTACAACTTCGTCAGGACAATAGTGCTGCCACATTGTATAACATCGTAGGTTTCCAGACCCATCTGAAATGGCCGGATCAAAAAAGAGTCTTTTCACTCATTCCTGGGTTGGAAAACTGCGAAATCGTTCGTTATGGTGTGATGCATCGCAACACCTTTATCAACTCGCCAAAACTGTTGAAGCCTACGTATCAGTATAAAGACCGGGAAACACTTTTCTTTGCTGGTCAAATGACTGGTGTCGAAGGATATGTAGAGTCAGCAGCATCTGGTTTGCTTGCGGGGATAAATGCAGCACGACTCGCAAAAGGGGAAGAATTAATCGAGCTCCCACCAGAAACAATTATGGGTAGTATGGCTCGTTATATTACAACGGCAGATCCAAAGCATTTCCAACCGATGAACGCAAACTTCGGGCTTGTACCGGAATGGCCAGAACGAATCCGAGACAAGCGGTTGAAAAATGAAAAGCTCGCTGAGCGGGCGCTAGATACAATTCAGAATTTTACACAAGAACGACACAATTAACATTGATATCCGATTTTCGTCTGTGTTACTATATAGGTGCTTCGAGGAGGGTGCATCCCGTATGGACATTTCGCAACAAAATTCTGCGGATATTGAGATGTTTACCCGCTATTTGCGAGTTGAAAAAAACGCCTCTCCTCATACGGTGAAGCAGTATGTGGCAGATATCAGCGAATTTGTCTCCTTTATGGAACAGCACCAAATCACCGTATTTGCTGCTGTTTCTTATTTGCATGGTCGCTCCTTTCTCGCGCAATTGGCTGGCAGGGGGCTTTCCCGGCGAAGTATTGCCCGCAAGCTATCCAGCTTGCGTAGCTTGTACCGATTTCTGTTGCGTGAAGGTCAACTGGAACAGAACCCATTTCAACTAGTCTCCACTCCCAAAATGGAGAAGAAACTTCCTTCCTTTTTATATCCGCAAGAAGTTCAAGCTTTTTTCGATCTGCCTGATACAACCACTCCATTGGGAATTCGTGATCGGCTGATTTTTGAACTGTTGTATGCTAGCGGCATGCGCGTTACGGAGCTCACCACTTTATCTGTGAGTGATGTGAATCCGAGCATGGGAGTCGCCTTGGTTTATGGAAAAGGAGCGAAAGAACGATATGTGCCGGTTGGAAGTTATGCCTGCGACGTTCTTCGGCAATACCTAGAATATGGAAGAGAAAAACTGTTGGCTGGAAAAGTAGAACACGGCAATTTGCTGGTTAACTATCGGGGAGAACCGTTATCCGACCGCAGTGTTCGGCGGATTGTAGACAAATACGTAGAAACGTACGCTCTTCAATTGCGGGTTTCACCACATACCTTTCGTCATACGTTTGCGACCCATATGTTGAATGGCGGTGCTGATCTGCGTACCGTGCAAGAATTATTGGGACACGTTAATGTATCGACGACACAGGTGTACACGCATGTGACCAAAGAGCGACTTCGGCATGTATATGACACCGCTCACCCACGAGCAAACCCGGGCAATACAGGTTCCGCCAATCGGACATAACGGGAGGAATCAGTGATGGAACAGTTTCACGCAACAACCATATTTGCTGTACAGCACAATGGGTCTGTAGCGATGGCCGGAGATGGTCAGGTTACTTTTGGCAACAGCATGGTAATGAAGCACGGTGCCAAAAAAGTAAGACGTCTGTATCGCGGCGAAGTTTTAGCAGGATTCGCTGGCTCTGTTGCTGATGCCATTACGCTTTTTGAGAAGTTTGAAGGAAAGCTGGAGGAGTACCACGGCAATCTGCAGCGAGCTGCTGTAGAGCTGGCGAAAGAGTGGCGCATGGATAAAATTTTGCGTCGTTTGGAAGCAATGATGATTGTTGCCAATAAGGAGCATTTGCTGCTTATTTCCGGAAATGGTGAAATCATCGAGCCTGATGACGGGATTCTTGCAATTGGTTCTGGCGGTAGCTTTGCCCTTGCAGCAGGTCGTGCATTGAAAACATATGCGCCTCACCTCGGCGCACGTGAAATTGCGGAAGCATCGCTTCGTACCGCTGCTGAAATTTGCGTGTTCACAAACAACAATCTTGTTGTGGATGAGTTGAATTGAGCGAAAGGGAGGAACCTACTGTGCTGAATCTTGAGCAATTAACCCCGCGTAAGATCGTAGAGCATTTGGATAAATACATTGTCGGGCAGGCACAAGCCAAGAAAGCCATTGCTGTGGCGCTTCGCAACCGCTATCGTCGCAGTCGTTTGCCAGAGCAAATGATTGAAGAGGTTGTTCCAAAAAACATCTTGATGATCGGACCTACTGGTGTTGGAAAAACGGAAATTGCACGTCGGATTGCAAAACTGACTGGTGCTCCTTTTATTAAAGTAGAAGCAACGAAGTTTACGGAAGTCGGTTATGTAGGACGAGACGTAGAATCGATGGTTCGTGATCTGGTGGAAGCTTCTATCCGTACGGTCAAACAAGAAAAAGTAGAGTCGGTGAAAGAGAAAGCCGAGAAGCTTGCTAATGAAGCGATTGTGAACGTACTTGTTCCATCTCGCAAGCAGGCGAACTCATTCAAAAATCCGTTGGAGATGTTCTTCGGTGGACAGCAGCAACAGCAGCAGGATACCTCTGATCAAGAAGAAGTGTCGATTCAGCAGCAACGCCGGCAAGTCATGTGGCAATTGACGAATGGTCAGTTAGAAGAGCAAATGATTGAGATTGAAGTCGAAGATCAATCACCTTCGATGTTTGACATGTTCCAGGTTCCGGGTACAGAACAAATGGGGATGCAAATGCAAGATATGCTCGGTAGCCTGATGCCTAAGCGGATGAAGAAACGAAAATTGCGAATAAAAGATGCGCGAAAGGTATTAATTCAGCAGGAAGCGCAAAAACTGGTGGATATGGACGAAGTCACGCAGGAGTCAATTCGTCGAGCTGAACAACACGGGATTATCTTCATTGACGAAATTGATAAGATTGCGGGTAAGGATGGGCGTGGCCCGGATGTATCCCGTGAAGGGGTCCAGCGTGATATTTTACCGATTGTGGAAGGCTCAACCGTCATGACCAAGTATGGTCCTGTCAAAACAGATTATGTTCTGTTTATTGCAGCTGGTGCTTTTCACATGGCAAAACCATCAGATTTAATTCCTGAATTGCAAGGTCGTTTTCCGATTCGGGTGGAGTTGACTAGCTTGCGCGTTGAAGATTTTGTCCGAATTCTGACAGAGCCTAAAAATGCGTTGCTTAAGCAGTACGTGGCCCTATTGGAAACAGAAGGTGTGCGTGTTGACTTTACCCCGGAAGCCATTCAGGAACTCGCTCGCCTCGCTGCTGAGGTCAATCAGAGCACAGATAACATTGGTGCTAGACGATTGCACACCATATTGGAGAAGCTACTGGAGGATCTCTCTTTTGAAGCCCCAGAAATTCACCTAGAAGTTGTACAGATTACCCCCGATTACGTTAATCAGAAATTAGGTACAATCGCGGGGAACAAAGACTTGAGTCAATATATTTTATAAACATTGGATAGGCAGCACATATAATTAGGAGGAAATACAGATGGATCTACTGTCAAAAACAAGAAGAATTAACCGCATGTTGCAAAAATCCGCGGGTCATGCCGTGAACTTCAATGAAATGTCCCAAGTTTTGAGTGACGTGATTGAAGCAAACACTTATGTGGTAAGCCGCAAAGGAAAACTTCTCGGCTTTGCGATTCATCAAGAAATGGATAACAGCCGTATGCGCAAAATGCTGGAAGAGCGCCGTTTTCCAGAAGAATACAGCATGGGGTTGCTAAAAGTAGACGAAACATCTGCGAACCTGGATGTAGATAGCCCATACACGATTTTCCCTGTTGAAATGAAAGAAGTATTCCGCACAGGTTGGACGACGCTTGTTCCAATTATGGGTGGAGGAGATCGTCTCGGTACGTTGATTTTGGGTCGTATTAACGATCAATTTGTCGATGACGACCTGATTCTTGCAGAAGTAGGGGCAACGGTAGTAGGCATGGAAATCTTGCGTGAGCGTTCTGAAGCAATCGAAGAAGAAGCACGCAGCAAAGCGGTTGTACAAATGGCAATTGGTTCCCTCTCCTATAGTGAGTTGGAAGCAGTTGAACATATTTTTGAAGAACTCGAAGGCAAAGAAGGCTTGCTCGTAGCCTCCAAAATCGCGGATCGCGTAGGAATTACTCGCTCTGTTATTGTAAACGCGCTCCGTAAGCTGGAGAGTGCGGGTGTTATCGAATCCCGTTCCCTGGGGATGAAAGGTACCTTCATTAAAGTGCTGAATGAAAAGCTGTTGCCTGAGCTTGAGAAGCTCAAAACTTCGTAATTTACCTTGTCAAAAGTTACAAGAAAGTAAACAAAAAGGTGTAGCAACTCAAGTTGCTGCACCTTTTCTCATGGGACTTTGGTCCTAGTTGTAGTAAAAAACGACACATTATTACCATAAAATATATATTGATTTTTTATGCATGCCTCGACATTTGCAATGGTTTGAATATGGTTTCCTTGTAAAATGCAGTAAAAAAACAGGAAAGATAAGGGATTTAGTCCCATTGAATCATTTTGAAAAACGTCATGAAAAGGGGCTTTTTTGTCCAAATTGATTTTGCTATGATTGAATCGTATTAGGGTGTCGAAAATACAGGAAATATAGGTGGTTTTAGGGAAAAGAATTGACTCATATTGGGGGAGAAGGAAAAATGCTGGATAGTTACCATCTGCAGGTCTTGGAGAGATCACTGGACGCTGCAACATTGCGACATAGAACGATCGCAAACAACCTTGCCAACATAGACACCCCTCAATTCAAAAGTCAACAAGTCATCTTCGAGAGCTTTTTGCAAGATGAGTTGAACGCAAGAGCGGGAAATGGCAAGTTAGAAGCGTATCGGACCAATCAAAGACACCTCCCGTTTGGAAATGCAGGTGTTGCAGTCCCACAGGTTGTGTCCAATCCGAATAACTTCATTCAGAACAGTGGCAATGATGTTGACTTGGAATCAGAAACAACAGAATTGGCCAAAAACCAAATTTGGTACAGCGGTTTAACGCAATTGACAGCAGGACATTTTCAAAAACTACGCAGTGTAATTGAGGGTGGAGGTAAATAAAGATGAGCTTGTTTCAGGGAATTAACACAAGTGCTTCTGCCTTAACAGCTAACCGCTTGCGATTGGATACGATTGCTTCCAATATTGCGAATGCGGAAACCACTCGAGCGAACTTCGTAGATGGCGCCTGGCAGCCATACAGGAGGAAAATGGTGGAGTTGTCACCTCAAACAAATGGAACATTTGATAACTTCCTGCAAGCTGCGGTAGGGACGGTCTCAGGAAGTCGGGGTGGACAAGGTGTGAAGGTCACAGCGATTCAAGAAGACAATACTCCGTTTAAGCGAGTATTTGATCCATCTCATCCAGATGCAGATCAAGACGGGTATCTCTTGATGCCGAATGTCGACCCGATGAAAGAGATGGTGGACATGATCTCCGCATCAAGATCATACGAAGCCAACGTGACAGCATTGAATGCTTCCAAATCGATGATGCTAAAAGCATTGGAAATCAAGTAAGGCGGGTGACAGTAAGGAATGGAAATGAGTGCAATCTCCCAACTAACGCCAATTCGTACACCGAGTGTGAACAAGCCAACCCCAGCTGAAGTTTCCCAAGAATTCTCATCGTTTCTATCGGATGCCATGAATAAAGTGAATCAGGCGCAAGTAGAATCGTCGAATCTTGCCGACAGGTTTGCAGCGGGAGAAATTACCGACTTGCACCAATTGACTGTTGCAGGTCAAAAAGCTTCCGTGATGCTACAAATGACCATGCAGGTCAGGAACAAGATGATTGAGTCTTATCAAGAAATCATGCGCATGTCGATTTGATCGTTGTTGGTATCCTTTGAGAGGTGAAACATGAACGAACGTTTAGCAGTATACAAAGACCAGATTACGTCAAAATGGAACCAATTTTCCAAGAAACAAAAATGGATGATTCTCGGTATTTCGCTCTTCCTCTTGATTTCTCTAGGTCTATACATATACATCGCTTCTCAGCCGGTGTACAAACCACTTTACAACCAAAGATTAAGTGAACAGGAAATCGGGACTATCAAGCAAGAGTTGGAAGCTTCACAAATCCCATACCGTATCACGGGGAATGGTACAAGTATCGAGGTTCCAGAAAAAATGGCACAAGATGTCATTGTCGATTTGGCTGCACAAGGTATTCCGAGCCAAGCAGGAATTAATGCGGAAATATTCTCCAGTACTCTAGGAGTTACAGATCGCCAATTTGATGTCATGAAGAAAGAGGCTTTACAACAAGAGCTACGCAAGATGCTGGAACGTGTAAAAGGTGTACGCTCCGCACAAGTGATGATTACGTTGCCGCAGGAAAGCGTTTGGGTAACGGAGACTCCGGATACAGCGACGGCTTCCGTTATCGTCGATGTAGAACCTGGAACAACGCTTGATCAAAAGCAAATTAACTCGCTTTATCTGCTTGTTTCCCGAAGCGTTCCCAAATTGCCGATGGAAGCGATTGCGATTACAGACCAGTATTCCAATCCACTGGAACGTTCCGAAGGCAATGAAAACGAAGGAACATTGAGTAGCTTTAAGCAACAGGAAACAATCAAAGCAGATGTTGAAAAGAAAATTCAACAAAACCTGTACAACTTGTTGGGTACAATCATGGGACGCGATAAAGTCATCGTACATACGTTCATCAAAATGAACTTTGACAAAGAAAATCGCGTAGAGAACATCGTCGAAGCACCTGACAAAGAGAATAACGAAGGACTTATCATTTCTTCTCAAAAATTATCAAAAGCCTTTTCTGGACAAGGTCAACCTCCAGGGGGAATTGCAGGAACCAATAACAATGCAGTTCCGAACTACCCGGGAGCTAACCCACAAGGAAGTAACAGTCAATACGAAGAGTTGAATGATACGATTAACCGTGAAGTAAATCGCATCACACGAAATGTTACATCAAGCCCGTACAAGATCGAAGACATCACAATCAACGTTGGGGTAGAACCGCCAGCTGGTGGAACACTGGATGCTGCTACACTCGAGAGCATTAAACAAGTGTTGCGCAATGTTGTTCGTGTCACATTAAGTGAGCAGGCTTCTGATTTGACGGATACTGAGTTGGACAAGCATATTTCTGTACTCCCTCGTCAGTTCTCAGGAAAAGCTGAGATTGAGGATTCCAGTGCACTAAGTCCTGCTGTTCTTTGGACAGTTGGTGGTATTGCAGTCTTGGCACTTGCTGCTGTTGCCTTCCTCGTTTATCGCAGACGCAGTCAAGCGAAGCAACAACAAGAAGAAGAGGAATTGCCAGACTTGCTGACACCGTTAAACGCGGCCGAAATACCAGACTTGATTTACCAAGAAGATGGAGACCAGGTAGTGGTCAGAAAGCAACTTGAAAAATTGGCGCGAAGCAAACCAGATGAGTTTGTTGTTCTGCTTCGTACATGGTTAGCAGAAGATTAAGGAGTGAATGGTATGGCTCGCGGCGCTAAAGAGTTGTCAGGACGACAAAAAGCAGCTATCCTCCTCATCTCACTCGGGCCGGAAGTTTCTGCCCAAGTGTTCAAGCATTTGCGTGAGGATGAGATCGAGCAACTGACATTAGAAATCGCCAATGTGCGAAAAGTGGATACGGATGAAAAAGATAAAATTTTATCTGAATTTCACCAGATAGCAGTTGCCAAAGAGGTAATTGCACAAGGCGGGATTACATACGCCAAAGAAATCTTGCAAAAAGCTTTGGGTGAGACCAAAGCGATGGATATTATCAATCGCTTGACGGCAAACCTTCAAGTTCGACCGTTTGACTTTGCTAGAAAGGCTGACCCAGGTCAAATCCTAAACTTTATCCAAAATGAGCATCCGCAGACGATAGCCCTGGTGCTTTCTTATCTGGAGGCTCAACAAGCTGCCATGATCCTGTCGGCACTTCCACAAGAACGTCAAGCGGAGGTTGCAAAACGTATTGCGACTATGGACAGTACTTCACCGGAAGTAATCGCCCAAGTAGAACAGGTATTGGAGCAAAAGCTCTCTGCCACTGTTACCCAAGATTACACGCAGGCAGGCGGGATCGAAGCGATCGTGGCTGTACTCAACGGTGTCGATCGTGGAACCGAACGCACGATTCTGGATTCCCTCGAAATTCAAGATCCAGAGTTGGCAGAAGAAATCAAGAAGCGTATGTTCGTCTTCGAGGATATTGCTACACTCGACAACCGTTCGATTCAGCGCGTTATCCGCGACGTGGAAAATGCCGATCTGCAACTTTCCCTCAAGGTATCCAGTGAAGAAGTTCGGGAAGTTATTTTCCGGAACATGTCCAAGCGGATGGCGGATACCTTCAAAGAAGAAATGGAGTTTATGGGCCCAGTTCGCCTTCGCGACGTCGAAGAGGCACAATCTCGTATCGTTGCAATTATCCGTCGCTTAGAGGAGGCTGGTGAGATCATCATCGCCCGCGGTGGAGGAGATGATATCATTGTCTAGGATCATCAAAAGCGCCAATTATCGGCCTTCTGAGGAATCTTTTCTTCTCTCGGTAACGCCTGTACCACTTAAGACGGAGGAAGTTGCCGAAAGGTTGCAAGAAAACCAAGAAATTTTTAATCAAGCTGAGATCGAGGCGAAAACGATCATCTCAGATGCAGAAGAAACCGCACAAAACATCTTGCAGCAAGCTGCGGAGCAAGCAGAGCAGGTAAGACAAGAGACGCTTGCTCAGATGGAAGAATGGTGGGAACAAAAGCGTCAGGAAGCCGCTCAACTTTTTCAGCAAGTGCAGGAGCAGGCTATGACGGAAGGGCAAGAGGCCGGTTTCGAAGCGGGTAAACGTGAGGCGTACGAGGAGCAAACAGATACACTCAGCCAAGCAAAAACCATTCTGGAACAAGCGTTTGCCGAGAAAAAACAAATTATCGCTGAGGCGGAGCCCTTTCTAGTGGAACTCAGCATAGAAATTGCCAAAAAAATCATCGGACAGGAATTGCAACAGCATCCCGAGCAGGTCCTGGAAATGACCAAAAAAGCACTCCGCCGCTCCCGGGTTCATGGCGAGATTACAGTGTGCGTCAACCATAAGTACTTCGATTATGTGCTCGAGCATCGTGCTGGTTTTCTGGAATTATTAGATGGACAAGCAGAGCTCTCCATTTACCCTGACTATACAGTACAAGACGGTGGATGTGTCATCCGTACCGCTTTGGGAAGTGTCGATGCCCGCATCGATACACAAATGGAGGAGATTAAGCAGGCACTGCTTACGATTGCCAGAGGAAGTGAGGCTCCATGAGCATCCTAGATCTCTCGAAGTACAAGCACATGCTGCATGGCTTAGATCCGATGCGGGTGAATGGCAAAGTGACACAGGTCGTTGGACTCACCATTGAGTCGCAAGGGCCAGAAGTGAAATTAGGCGAGATATGCCATCTATATCCGGCTAACACAAAGGAACCGATCATCGCAGAAGTGGTTGGATTTCGCGAAAATAAAGTGCTGTTAATGCCATTAGGCGAATTGACCGAAATTGGTCCAGGTTGTGACGTCGTCGCGACAGGACGGTCGCTAGATGTAAAAGTTGGACCTGAAATATTGGGTTCGATCCTCGATGGCCTTGGGCGGCCCTATCAAGGTTCACTGCCATTTGGACTGACGTCCTATCCTACCAACAATATGCCGCCAAATCCTATCCTTCGACCGCGCATTCAAGAACCATTGAGTGTGGGAGTGAGAGCGATAGACGGACTCCTTACCATCGGGAAAGGTCAGCGGGTCGGCATTTTCGCTGGATCGGGGGTAGGGAAAAGTACATTGATGGGAATGATTGCCCGAAATACGACGGCAGATATCAATGTGATTGGTCTCATTGGAGAACGTGGCCGTGAAGTCATGGAGTTTATCGAGCGCGATCTTGGGGAAGAAGGACTAAAGCGGTCTGTTGTTGTCGTAGCTACTTCCGATCAACCTGCCATGATTCGAATCAAGGGAGCGATGATTGCGACTTCCATAGCGGAATATTTCCGCGATCGTGGAATGAATGTCATGCTCATGATGGATTCTGTCACGCGCTTTGCCATGGCACAACGTGAAGTGGGCTTGGCAATCGGTGAACCTCCGGCTACGCGTGGTTATACGCCATCGGTGTTTGCGATGCTGCCAAAGCTGATGGAGCGTGCAGGAACAGCGGATAAGGGAAGTATTACGGCATTTTATACCGTATTGGTTGACTCTGACGACATGAACGATCCGATTGCGGATGCGGCGCGGGGGATTTTGGACGGTCACATCGTTCTTGACCGGAAAATTGCTCACAAAGGTCATTTTCCTGCCATTGATGTGATGGCGAGTGTAAGTCGTGTCATGAATGAAATCGTCGATAGTAACCATTTGGATGCTGCTCGTCAGCTGAAAAAACATTTGGCTACGTATCGTGAAGCGGAGGACCTCATAAACATTGGGGCGTACAAGCCGGGAAGCAATCGGGAAATCGATGCAGCCATTCGCTATCGTGATATCATTTCTGGTTTTACGGCACAAGGAACGCATGAACCGTCTACTTTGCAGGGTGCTATCCAAGCGTTGACAGCTCATTTCGGAGGAGTGAACTAACGTGCGTGTGTTTCAGTTTCATCTCCAAAAGGTTCTTGATTTAAAGGAAAAAGAAAAAGAACAAGCAGAGTGGGCTTTCGGAAAGTCCATCCAGCGTAAAAACGAAGAAGAGTGGAAGCTTTCTCAACTAACTGAGCATCATGACGAGATGACGATGAAGCTCCAGGAAGTACAGATGCAGACATGCAGTGCTGCGCAGCTCATTTCCATTACGCAATATCAGCAATCTGTTGCGAAATCCATTCAGAATCAGCAACGTACCTTGCATGGTTGTGAACAGGATGTGGAACGCTGTCAGTCACGATTGACGGAACGTATGAAAGAGTCCCAACTATGGCAACGCCTTCGGGAAAAGTCGCTCCACCAATTTCTGGACGACCAGAAGCAAAGAGAGCAAAAAGAGTTGGATGAGATCGGTACGCAGCTCTATCTTCGCCGAAGCTACTGAGGGAGGTTCCAAATGGAAGAAATCCAAGAAGAACGGGAATACGGCAGGTGGGAATGGTTCTTTTATATGATTGTCATTCCTGCTCTGTTTGCCAGCCTCCTTGGCGGTGTGCTCCTGAGCTTGCTCGGAGTAAACGTGTTAGGGACTGTTCTCCACTGGGCTAACTCCATACCGTACGTGGAAAAATTAGTCCCGGACGACTATGCAGCAACTCCCGGCTCAGAAGAACAACCTGACATGGACAAACAAGTGGCAACCCTACAGCAAGATCAAGCAAAAAACCAGCAGCAGATTACCACTTTAAAAGAAGAGTCAGCAAAGAAAGATGCCACGATTGCGGCACTGGAAAAACAAATCGATGATGTAAACAAGGCAATGGAAGACAAGCGTGCAACTGAGGAAGAGCGTCAGAAGCAGTTTACAGATTTGGCGAAAGTGTACACAACCATGTCTCCAAAGAATGCTGCGGCCATCATTGAAAATTTAAAACTGCAAGAGTCAGTTGCCGTCATGACGAAAATGAAGCCTGCACAACAGGCAGACATTTTGGCCAAGATGGAACCAAAGAAAGCTGCCGATATTTCCATCTTGTTAAAAGATTCAGTTGTGAACAAAGATGATGACATTGCTGCTCTGCAACAACGAGTTGATGTTCTGACTAAGGCGTTGAGCAATACGCGTGAGGGGTCTGAGTCGAACGAGGAACTAATGAAGACATTTACTCAATTGCCGCCTGCGGATGCTGCTGCTATCATTCGTTCACTCATGGATACTAACAGAGGTCAAGCTATTGCCTTAATGAAAGACTTGCCTGCGGATAAACGGGCACAAACTCTCTCAGCGATCGCCAATGACGACAAGAAACAGAAAGAACCAGATAATCTGGCGGCTCGCATTACAGCAGAGTTGCTTCGAAAATAGAATGAGCAATCATCTGTTTTCGTTCTTATAAGCAACAAATATCAAATGGAGGAGGTGAACGAGATGAATGTGGCCAATTTGACCCCTGCAGTAGGATCAGCAGGATCTGTTACAGCAACCCCTACCGTTAATGCAGGTGGAACTGGTCTAGGTCAAATGTTTTCCATGCAATTGATTCAGGTGTTGGATCAGGTGGGGAACCCAGAAGAGACAATGGTGGATCCAGAGGGTTTAAGTGAAGAGGACATGCTCGCATTAGCTGATCTCATGGCATTATTTGCCCAACTGCTTGGCTCTGGTCAAACTGCGCAAGACGAATTACCGCCTGACGCCCAAGAAAAATTTGCAACTGCAATGGAACAACTATTGGGTAAAGCGCAAGGGAATGCTGGTCAAGTGAGTGAGGATTTAAAGCAGCTTCTAGCTAACCTGAAAAAAGGGGAAGCAACTCCAAACGAACTAGACAAGCTGGCAGCTCTTCTCGAATCCCTGAAGAATCAAAAAGGAAATGCTGAGGAGTCAAAACGAAGTGGACTGAACTTGCGATCCGATGTGATGGCAAACATGAACACAACCCAACAGGATACGTTTAAGACGATTTCTCCACTGCGGTTGAATCAAGGACTCTCGGCTTACAAGCTAGAGGCAGGGATTCAATCCCAAACAGTACAGTCAACCCTTCAAAGCGGCCTTTTGAATCAGGATGGCAATGCAGAAGAGGGCATGTTGAATGGAAATGGTCAGACACCGATTATTGCTTCATCTAATACACAGACACAATCTGTACAGACCTTTCAGCAACAGTCTGTTCCAACACATCACGTGAACGCCAACCAACTGACACAGCAAGTCACACAGCTTTTCGTGTCCAAGATGCAGTTGACCCAACATAATGGCGTACATGAGGCAAGGCTGATTCTGAATCCACAATCTTTGGGCCAAGTAGATGTAACGATTACTTCCCAAAATGGAGTGATTACAGCACAGTTCCATGCTGAAACACAGGCTGGAAAGGATATGCTGGACAATCAGCTTCCACAGCTTCGAGCTGCTTTGACCCAACAAGGCTTGCAGGTTGATCGCTTGGAGGTAAACCAACAGCAGGATACAGCTTTTAACTTCCAACAGCAGCGTGAACAAGCACGACAGCAACAAGAAAATCGAAAACAGCAAGATAAAGACGAGCAAGAATTTGCTCTCGATGCCCTGGTAGACAGTAATGAATCATCAGAAGTGCTATGGAATCGATTGCGGGAAACGGCTCGCGGCATTGACGACATCGTCTAGGATTGGATGTAAGGAGGAAGTGCCATGAACCATTTTCGTGTGGGGCAACCCTATTTTCCTCCGAAAACGAATCACGTCGCAAAAGCTACTGCCCAAACTGCTCCGGGAAACAACACGTTATTTCAGCAGTATTTGACGGAATCGATTGGCGCTGTAACAAAGGCGGAGCCACTTAGTTTTAGCCAGCATGCCGTCAATCGCTTGCAGGAGCGGGGCATAACGCTAGAAAGACAACAGATGGAGCGTTTGGAATCCGCTGTGGAAAAAGCAGCCGCCAAAGGCGCCAGAGAGTCTCTCATTATGATGGATAATGTGGCCTACGTCGTGAGCATCGTAAATCGGAAAATTATTACCGCTGTAGACGATGGCAGCATGAAAGACAACGTATTTACTAACATTGACAGTGCCATATTCGTGTAGGTGGCTGTTTACTGGGCTGGACCTCCTTTTGAGGAAGCCCATTCGGCTACCGACTGACAGAGGTAGCCGCTGTAAATGAGAAGGTAAAGGAGGAAGCAGGTATGCTTCGATCTATGTATTCAGGTATTTCAGGCTTGCGTGGATTTCAAACTAAGTTGGACGTTATTGGTAATAATATCGCGAACGTAAACACCGTGGGCTTCAAAAAGGGTCGTGTGATGTTCCAAGATATTTTGAGCCAAAACGTTCAAGGGGCTGGGGCACCTACAGCTGGTGGGAAGGGCGGAACTAACCCAACTCAGATTGGTCTAGGAGCTTCAATCGCATCCGTTGATACCGTCTTCAATGCTGGTAGTCCAATGACAACCAACCTGCCAACAGACCTTTCTATCGAGGGCGATGGATTCTTTATGGTAAGCCCGGATGAAGGGGCAACGATCTATTATACGCGTGCAGGCAACTTTACACGTGATGCAGACGGATACCTGGTGAACTCCCAAGGGATGAAGCTCATGAACACTGATCCAGGTGCCATTCAGATCAGCCAAAATGATGGGATTGTTTCTTACTCTATCGGAAAAGACGGAGTCATCACAACGGTGGATGAAACAGGTGCATTAGACTCTACGAATACCATTGGGATAATGACCTTCAATAACCCAGGTGGTTTGAAGAAGATTGGGAACAATCTTTACGAAAACACAGTAAACGCTGGTGCGAATGATAATGACCCCTTGACACCAGTAACGCCAGCTGATGCAAAAGTAAGCATCATCGCAGGACAACTGGAAATGTCCAACGTTGACCTTTCTGAAGAATTTACAGAAATGATCGTGGCACAACGCGGTTTCCAAGCAAACTCACGGATCATCACGACATCTGACACAGTATTGGAAGAACTGGTGAACCTGAAACGATAATTTCGTTTAACGGAAAAGCCGGGGAAGTGTTCTAAGCCTTCCCCAGCTTGATCCGGAAAGGAGCAGCCAATGATTAAGTTAACGCGGTTTAACGGTTCTACTTTTTATCTGAACATCACTCACATTGAAACTGTTGAAGGAACTCCGGATAGCGTAATTACGCTGTTCAACGACAGAAAGTACATCGTGAAGGATTCGGTGGAATCCATCGCTGAACGTGTTCAGGCTTTTTATCATAATGTTCCTCCGGCAACATCTGTACCGAAAATGCCGGGTGATTCAAATGAATAGCGGGAGGCATTAGCGATGTTTCAAAATCGATTGTTTAACATGGCTCTAATCATTATCATCGCGATATCGCTACTGGGAGTGATCTCGTTTGTTCTCTGGCAAACCTATCTCTCTCCGGCAGCCCAAACAGCCACGACGGAAGAGCAAGAAGTGAAGCCGCTCACGGCAGAGGAAATGAAAGAGTTCTCTGTTGATACTGGCGAAATTACTACGAACTTGCTAACGAATAATTACATGATTGTACGCTTTAGCATTACGGCTGACAGTAGTGCTGCCAAAACAGAGTTGGAGCAGCGCTTGCCGCAAGTCAATCAGGTGATTATTAAAACATTGGCGGGGTTGACACCAGAAGACATAAAAGGGACTGAAGGTGTGAACAAGCTAGAAGCAAAAATCATGAATGAAATCAGCTCCCTGATGCAAGAAGGTAAGATTGTTCAAGTAGTGACAACCAAACGCGTCTTGTCATAGGAAGCGATTATGGTATACATAGCAAGGAGGTGACGACATATGGCCGAGGTTCTCTCACAGAGTGAGATTGATGCGCTGTTGGCCGCCCTATCTTCGGGTGAAATGGATGCCAACGAGCTGAAAAAGGAAGAAACTGAGCGTAAAGTCAAAGTATATGATTTCAAACGCGCCCTGCGATTCTCGAAAGATCAGATCCGTGGTTTAACGCGAATCCATGAAAACTACGCGAGGCTGTTGACTACGTATTTTTCAGCTCAGCTCCGTACCTTCGTGCAAATTACGGTTGCCTCCGTCGATCAATTGCCGTATGACGAATTTATACGTTCTATTCCCAAGATGACTATCTTGAACATCTTTGAAGCTCCTCCGCTGGAAGGACGAATGGTTTTGGAAGTAAATCCAAACATCGCCTATACCATGTTGGATCGACTTCTGGGAGGACAGGGGGCGATTCCGGAAAAAATGGGCGCCCTTACGGAAATTGAAACAACGGTGATGGAACGCGTATTCGGCAAAGCGCTGGATACTTTCCACGAGGCATGGAAGCAAATCATTGAACTGGACCCGTATCAGGAAGGCTTGGAAATGAATCCACAGTTCATGCAGATCGTCTCACCTAATGAGATTGTCGTGGTAATCTCTTTTAGTACCAAAATCGGCGATACAACAGGAATGATCAATCTCTGTTTGCCTCACGTGGTACTGGAGCCAATCATGACAAAGCTGTCTGGACAATACTGGTTCTCCAAACAGAAGAAAACGCGGGATGAAGAAGAGCGCCTGCGTGTAGAAGAGCGAGTAAAAGTTGCAAAATTGCCGATTGTTGCTGAAATGGGAACAGCTACGATTACAGTAGGAGATTTCCTACAGCTACAAAAAGGCGATGTCATTCAATTAGATCAATCGATCGACAACAAGCTGAAAGTCAAAGTGGGCGACCACTTAAAGTTCTTGGGTCAGCCAGGAACACATAAAGGAAGAGTCGCCGTACAGATTGATGAAGTCATAGAGGAGGGGGAGGAACAAAATGAGTAGAGATATGCTTTCTCAAGACGAGATTGACGCGCTGTTACGTGCGAACAACTTGGTTGAGGACGAAGAGGAAGCTGTATCGGCAGTGACCCAGGATGTTGCCGATTTTCTGTCCCCGTTTGAACAGGATGCACTCGGAGAAATTGGTAATATCTCCTTTGGGAGCGCAGCTACTGCGTTATCTACTTTGTTAAGTCAAAAGGTAGATATTACAACCCCTACTGTTTCGGTAGTCAATGTCGATGAATTGGAAAGTGAATTTCCGATTCCTCACGTGGCTGTCCACGTGGAATATACAGATGGATTCAAAGGAATTAACCTGCTCGTCATTCGCATGGAAGATGCTGCCGTTATCGCGGATCTGATGATGGGCGGAGATGGTAGACCAGCGAGCACTGAAATGTCTGAGCTTCATATCAGCGCGGTTCAGGAAGCCATGAATCAAATGATGGGCTCCGCTGCTACGTCCATGTCGACGATTTTCAACCAGTTCATCAATATTACGCCACCAGGCATCGATGTAATGGATCTAGCGCAAGGCAAGGGTGGAGACAGCTTCTCTGATGATGACAGTCCTCTGGTGAAAGTATCTTTCCGCTTAAAGGTAGGAGAACATGGCGAACTTATTGATTCCAATATTATGCAGCTTCTCCCTCTTTCCTTTGCGAAAAAGATGATTGATCGACTGGTTGGAGGTGCAGGGGATGAAGAAGCAGCAGCGGCCCTCATAGATGAGATAGAGATGCCTTCTCTGCCTGCTATGGGTCTGTCGGCTCCTTCTATCCAGCCAAGTGCGCAAGAACAGCCACAGAGTCATGTACCGCCTGTAGCGCAGCCGTCACAGGCACAGCAACAGCCAATGTATCAGCAGCCGCCGGGCTACGCACCGCCAATGGGCTACCCAGGACAGCCGCCGATGTATCCTGACGCGTATGGACAACCAATGATGCCACCTGGCTACGCTCCGTACCCAGGAATGTATCAGCAGCCTCCAATGGCTCCGCCAACACCACAGCATTTCGGAGGTCCTGCCGCTAGTCAGGCGAATGTAGTACCAGCACAATTTGCTCCGCTTGGAGGTGCTCCTATGTATACAGGAGACATACAGAATTTGAACTTGCTTCACGATATTCCATTACAAGTAACAGTTGAGTTAGGACGTACGAAAAAGCTTATTAGAGAAATCCTTGACTTGTCCGCTGGATCGATTATACAGTTGGACAAGCTGGCAGGTGAGCATGTAGACATTTTGGTGAACAACAAACTAATTGCCAAGGGCGAGGTTGTCGTCATTGATGAGAACTTTGGGGTTCGTGTTACAGACATCATCAGTCAGATAGATCGTGTTCAAAAATTACAATAAACCAATCAAGTGGGAAGCATTAGGGAGGAGCTATTCATGTCTAACAAAGTTTTAATCGTCGACGATGCAGCATTCATGCGTATGATGATCAAGGAAATTCTTTCGAAAAACGGGTACAGCGTCGTAGGGGAAGCAAGTGACGGTGCACAAGCAGTTGAAAAGTACAAAGAATTGGGACCTGATCTGGTAACCATGGATATTACCATGCCAGAGATGGATGGAATTTCTGCATTGAAAGAAATTAAAAAGTTGGATCCTAACGCGCGCGTGATCATGTGCTCTGCGATGGGACAACAAGCGATGGTAATCGATGCGATCCAGGCGGGCGCAAAAGACTTCATCGTAAAACCATTCCAGGCAGATCGCGTTCTGGAAGCGATCAAAAAGACAATGAGCTAATGATGATGATCCGGAATGCAGGGGCAAGACTCATTTTAGCCTTCAGTCTGATCCTGTTGCTTTTCGTCTCCTCCCTGCCGAGTACCGTTTTTGCGGAAGGTTCAGTAGCGGATGCGTACAACCAGGGAAAAGTGCCAACTAGCAATGCGCCCGCCGGCAGTGAACAGCCGGCGGCCATTCCGGGCAGCGGAACAGGAAGTATGATCGGGTATCTGGTTCAAGTCATTTTTTCGCTTGGCTTTATTGCAGTATTGATCTTTTTATTGCTTCGTTTTCTTGGTCGACGTCAAGGGGCCGGGAGTCATGGACCGATTAAAGTGATTAGCGCTACTGCGCTTGGCAATGGCAAAACACTGCAGGTTGTTATGATCGGCGAGTCATTGTACATCGTGGGAGTAGGAGAAAACGTTCAATTGCTTCGTAGGATCGAACCGGGTGAAGAGGTAGATGTGATCTTGGCTGACGCTGAGATCAAACCGATGAAAAGCCCATTCTCGCTAGAATGGCTCCCGTTCGGTAAGAAAAAGCAGGCGGAAGAAGAAATCTTGTTTTCTTCTGACATGGACGGGAAAAGCTTTCAAGATCTGTTGCAAGGTCAATGGAACGACTTGAGAAATCGTCCAAACCAAACAGAACATTGGAAGAAAGAGCAAGCTCAGGACAGAGGGGACCAAAAATGAAATATTTTTTGCAGGTGCTGATGCTTGTCGCAGTGTTGCTATCCGTACCTGATATGGTCATGGCGGCGCCAGCGGGGACACCGCTTGTTCCGAGTATTGATTTGAAGATAGGCGGCGGAACAGGAACTCCGCAGGAGACATCGACGGCCATTCAGCTGTTACTGATTTTGACAGTATTATCTGTAGCTCCAGCGATTTTGCTTTTAATGACCAGTTTTGCGCGAATTATCATTGTCTTGTCTTTTGTGCGAAATGCATTGGCAACTCAGCAAATGCCACCGAATCAGGTATTGATTGCCCTTGCGTTATTTATGACATTTTTCATAATGGCTCCGACACTCGGACAAGTAAACGAAACAGCCGTGCAGCCATTTATGCAAGGAAAGCTAACGCAACAGCAGGCATTAGACGCAGCGGTCATACCCTTTAAGGAATTTATGGCAAAGCAGACGCGTGAAAAAGATTTAGCACTTTTTCTGGAATACACAAAAGCCGAACGACCAAAATCAATCCAAGATATTCCGTTGAATGCATTGGTACCTGCTTTTGCCATTAGTGAATTGAAGACGGCTTTTCAGATCGGCTTTATGATATTCATTCCATTTCTCGTAATTGATATGATCGTCTCCAGTATTTTGATGGGGATGGGGATGATGATGTTACCGCCGGTTATGATTTCATTGCCGTTTAAGATTTTATTGTTCATCATGGTGGACGGCTGGTATCTCATTGTGAAATCACTTTTGACCAGTTTTTAGCGACATTCCGAATGCCTCAGGAGGTAGAGCATGACACAAGAATTACTTATGCAAATTGCCCAGAGCTCTGTTTATACCATCCTGCTGATTTCGGCACCCGCACTTGGGGTCGCCTTGCTGGTCGGTTTGATGGTCAGTGTCTTTCAGGCAACGACACAAATTCAGGAGCAGACACTCGCTTTCATTCCAAAGATCGTGGCCGTATTTGTCGTGATCTTGGCTGCTGGTCCATGGATGCTCCGGGTACTGCTTGATTTTACGATGGGGATTTTCGGTAACCTTCATCGTTTTGTTGGGTAGCGTATGAATCTTTTTCTGATGTATCTGCCCGTATTCTTGCTTGTTTTTGTCCGAATGAGTGCCTTTTTTGTAACGGCTCCGTTCTTTTCCATTCGTGGTGTACCGAATCAGTTTAAAATCGGTCTCGCATTTATCATTGCCGTCATTAGTTTTCAATCCTTGCCGGTACAAGGCGAGATTCCAATGGATTTGACTTTTATTCTGTATATCATGAAGGAAGCGCTTGTTGGTGTCATTCTTGGATACATATGTGAAATGATGTTTGTCGCCATTCAGGTTGCCGGCGGACTGATGGACATGCAGATGGGTCTCGCAATGGCAAACGTGATTGATCCCAAAACGGGTGCATATATCCCGATAACAGGTAACTTCAAAAACATTCTCGCTGTCCTGTACTTTTTCAGTATTGACGGACATCACATGCTGATACGAGGTGTGATAAGCAGTTACCAGGTTATACCCGTGGACATCATGTGGGCGGCTTTCGGAAGCGAAAACGTCATGATGACAGCAGTAAAAACATTTCAAACGATGTTTACGAGTGCGTTTATGATTGCGGCACCGATCGTCGTTGCATTGTTTCTGGTTGATCTCTCTCTTGGTATTATCGCCAAATCTGTCCCGCAGTTTAATATCTTTGTGGTGGGTTTGCCCATTAAACTGCTTGCCGGCTTTTTACTGCTTATTGTGGTGATGCCTGCGTTCTTGCTGACCCTGAACGGATTGTTTGGAAACATGTTCCGGGCACTTGCAGAAATGATGAAATCGCTCGGAGGATCACCATGAATCAATTGAGGCTTTCCTATCAAGTAGATCTTCAATTTTTTAATGGGGAAAAGACAGAAAAAGCTACGCCCAAGAAAAAGCAAGATGCACGAAAAAAAGGGCAAGTCGCGAAAAGTCAGGATCTTTCCCCAGCCCTATCTTTGACAGCATTTTTCTTTCTGCTAATGATGCTTGGCTCTACCATGCTAGGCACCTTTCAAGATTTGATGCGGGAGTCATTGATTACATATACCACGTGGCAAGTAAATGAAGAAAATTTAAAAGTCATCGTAATGCAGCTTGCATTTGAAGCGATAAAAATTGTAGGACCTATCTTGGGCTTGAGTTTTCTTATCGCATTTGCGGTGAACTACATGCAGGTAGGCTGGCTAATTAGTACAGAACCCCTTCAAATGAAGCTGGAAAAGATCGATCCGATTAAAGGGGCAAAACGAATTTTTTCCTTACGCTCGCTCGTAGAGCTACTGAAATCTTTATTAAAAATAAGCGCAGGCATTTACGTCGCGTACGTCATTTTGTGGAATGCAAAGGAACAAGTTGTACAGCTTTCCTTATTGTCTCTCGGAGCAGTCTTATCGTTTACTGCCGAAGAGGTGACAAAGCTGGGAATCTATCTCGGGTTATTGCTTTTCATTCTTGCGGTCCTGGACTACGCCTATCAGCGCTATGAGCATGAAAAGAATCTGCGGATGTCTAAGCAGGATCTCAAGGACGAGCATAAGCAAGCGGAAGGTGATCCGCTCATCAAAGGGAAGATTCGTGAACGGCAAAGAAGCATGGCCATTCGCCGTATGATGCAGGAGCTTCCCAAAGCGGATGTCATTATTACGAACCCGACTCACTTTGCTGTTGCCGTTCGCTATGACGCGAGTGCGATGAGTGCACCGACGGTAATCGCCAAAGGGCAAGACTATCTAGCGTTAAAAATAAGGGAAGTAGCGAAAAAGCATCGTATCGTTACCATGGAAAACAAGCCCTTGGCCCGGGCTCTCTATAGTCAAGTTGAAGTTGGGCAACAAATTCCCGAAGAGATGTTTAAAGCGGTCGCGGAAGTTCTCGCGTACGTCTACAAGCTGCAAGGGAAAGTGAAATAAATGGAAGGAGGATAACCAGTGGGATTCAAATTTAAAGAAGTTGGTACGATCCTTTTTGTCATAAGCATTGTTGTCATGATGGTAATCCCACTTCCTTCAGCGCTTCTTGATTTGCTGTTGATTTTGAATATCTCCCTTGCATTGACCATCTTGCTTGTGTCGATGTATACAAAAGAAACTTTGGAATTCTCGATCTTTCCGACGGTTTTGCTTATTACAACACTTTTTCGACTGGCCTTGAACGTGTCGACGACGAGAAATATTCTATCGCACGGTGAAGGCGGTAAAGTTATTGAAACGTTCGGTAGCTTTGTAGTCGGTGGTAATCAAGTCGTCGGTTTCGTTGTGTTTTTGATCTTGATCATCATTCAGTTTATCGTAATCACCAAAGGTTCTGAGCGTGTCGCTGAGGTAGCAGCACGTTTTACGCTCGATGCGATGCCTGGTAAACAGATGAGTATCGACGCGGATCTAAATGCAGGAATGATCACAGAAGCAGAAGCACGTGTACGAAGAAAAAAGATTGAAAACGAAGCTGACTTTTATGGAGCAATGGATGGTGCCAGCAAATTCGTAAAAGGGGACGCCATCGCGGGTATTATCATTTTTATCGTAAATATTATCGGTGGTTTTATCATCGGGATGCTCATTCACGATATGAGCTTTGCCGAGTCTGCCTCTCGTTTCACTACCATGTCTGTCGGTGATGCATTGGTGAGCCAAATTCCTGCGCTCTTAATCTCGACCGCAGCGGGTATTATTGTAACGCGTTCCACTTCTGGTGAAGGTTTGGGAGAAGACATCGTCAAGCAAATGTTCAGCTTCCCACGTCTTCTCTATATCGTATCGGGATGCATGTTGTTGCTGGGTCTTTTTACTCCGATTGGAATTTTGCCTGTGCTCCCAGTAAGCGGGATAATGGCATTTGCCGCCTGGAAAATGGAAAAGAACCAGAAGATGCAGATACAAGAATCCGCCGATAAGGTGGAAGAACAGCAAATGGAAGAAGTACGCAGTCCAGAAAGCGTCGTGAACCTGTTACAGGTCGATCCGATCGAGTTCGAATTCGGTTATGGCTTAATCCCGCTTGCTGATGTGAAGCAGGGGGGAGATCTGCTAGATCGAGTCATCATGATCCGAAGACAAATCGCACTCGAGATGGGGATCGTTGTACCGGTCATTCGTATACGTGACAACATCCAGCTTCGGCCGAATGAATACATGATCAAAATAAAAGGCAACCAGGTCGCAAAAGGGGAAATCATGCTGGATCACTATCTGGCAATGAGCCCGGGGATTGAAGATGATTCCATTGTTGGGATAGAAACCGTAGAACCTGCGTTTGGATTGCCCGCATTATGGGTAACAGAAGAGAATAAGGAGATTGCTGAGCTGTCTGGCTATACAGTTGTCGATCCGCCATCTGTTGTGGCTACACATCTGACAGAGGTCATCAAGCGACATGCCCACGAATTGTTAGGTCGCCAGGAAACAAGGGCCCTGATCGACAATGTAAGGGAGACAGCACCAGTTCTCGTAGACGAGTTGATTCCAAGTTTGCTTGCCATCGGGGACGTACAAAAAGTATTGCAAAAGCTGTTGCGTGAAAAAGTGTCTGTTCGAAATCTCCATGTCATTCTTGAAGCGCTCGCGGATCATGCCTTGTATACAAAAGATCCAGATGTACTGACAGAGTATGTGAGACAGGCGATGGCGAGACAGATCACACTCCAATTTACGGAGCCAGGACAACCACTTCGCGTGCTGACAGCTGGAGCAGGATTGGAAAAAGCAATCTCTGAACGTGTGGAACAGTCTGAGCAAGGAAGCTATCTGGCGATGGATCCGGAAACGTCTCAGCGAATTTTCCAAAACATGTCGACTGAAGTGAGCAAAATGATCAACTCGGGTCAACAGCCGATCATTCTTTCATCACCAGCGGTCCGAATGTACTTGCGTCAATTAGTAGATCGCATGATGCCAGACGTTCCCGTTTTGTCGTACAGCGAGCTCGAACCACATGTTGAAGTGCAAAGCGTAGGGATGGTGAACATTTCGTGAGGGTAAAACGTTACATTGTCGATTCGATGCCAGAAGCAATGGAAAAAATCAGGACGGACTTAGGAATGGATGCAGTGATTCTTAATTCCAAGCCGATCAAAACAGGTGGATTGTTCGGGATGTTTGGCAAACAACGAATCGAAGTAATCGCTGCTGTCGATGAAAAGGCATCCGAGCGAGAAAATCCCACAGTAGCAGCTGAACATCGAACCAGCAACGTTTTGCCCAAATCGCAGACGGGTACGTACACGGCTGCTCAAGCGTATCGAAGACCGACTGTGGCAAAAACATCGGAGAATCAACAAGTTCAATCAACAGGTAGGGAGCAGCTCGTAGCCGCGATGACACAAACTGCGGTTGCGACGCCTCCACAAGAAGAGATCTCAGATACGAGAGCTGTGCCAAAGCAGGTAGAGCCAGCTGAGCAGCATGCTCCTGTCACGACATCCCAAGAAAGAGCTATACCCGTAAGCAATCATGACGCGATTGCCACTGAAATGCGAGATATGCGTCAAATGTTTCAAAAGCTGTTGGTGCATGACTTAAGTGAACAACTTCCTCCGGCGATACAATCTATTCGTGCAAAGTTATTGAAGCAAGAAGTGACGGAAGAGCTAACTGCAGAAATCATTCGAAAAGTAATGGATATGTCGCAACCGGGTGAAAAATGGACGGAGGAAGAAGCGTTTACGGTAAGCCGAACGATTATCACTTCCATGATCGAGCCATATACAGCATCTTCGCCAAAGCTGGGTAAGAACGTACGGTATGCTTTCTTTTTCGGTCCGACAGGGGTTGGAAAAACAACGACCATTGCGAAGCTTGCGGCGAACAGCATGTTGAAGGAAAAGCGAAAAATCGGCTTTATCACGGCTGATACGTATCGAATGGCGGCTGTAGAACAATTGAAGACGTACGCAAACATCTTGAATGTCCCACTGGAGGTTGTCTTTTCTCCGAAAGAAATGGCGGCAGCGATGGAGCGCTTAAGTGATTGTGACCTCATTTTTGTAGATACGGCTGGACGAAATTTTCGCAACGATGAATACGTCGAAGGCATTCGTGAATTGTTGGAGCATGGCAAAGACAGCGTGAACTACCTGGTACTTAGCTTGAGCTCCAAATTCAATGATATGAAAGCGATCGTCCAAAATTTTGCGGAAGTTCAAGTGAAGCAAGTCATTTTTACAAAAGCGGATGAAACGAACAGCTTTGGCACGATGTTGAATGTTTGTCAGGAGATGAATCTACAGCTCTCCTATGTAACGACAGGTCAAAATGTACCAGATGATATCGTTGTAGCTACACCCGAGCTGGTTTCAACGATGATTATGGGAGAGTAAACAGATGCGTGACCAAGCAGAGCAACTCCGTGAGCGGATGCTACAAAACAAGAAGACACGACCAACTAGACTGGTCACAGTGACGAGTGGAAAAGGTGGTGTCGGCAAGTCCAATTTCAGCTTGAATTTTGGACTTGGTTTGATTGAGAAAGGTCATAAGACGGTTTTGTTTGACTTGGATCTGGGTCTGGCAAATCTGGATGTATTAATGGGAATTACCCCAAAAAAGCATCTGTTTCATTTGTTAGAGCCAGATACGACTGTTTGGGACATTATCGAGCACGGGCCAGGAGGCTTAGAATTCATTGCGGGTGGATCTGGATTTACGCAGATCATGCAGTTAGATGATGAGAAGCTTGATCGCTTATTCTCACATCTGGACCCATTGCAGGGCTATGCCGACACCATCATTTTTGATACGGGAGCAGGTTTTTCAAAAGAATCCATGCGATTCATGCTCTCCTCAGACGAGGTGATCCTTGTTACCACTCCTGAACCACCAGCGATAACAGATGCATATGCAGTCATGAAGATGCTACACGCACGCAATCCTGCTGTATCCATTCGTTTGGTGATAAATCGAGCGTCGTCGGAGAGAGAAGGGAAAATGACGGCAGACAAGCTTGCGATGGTTTCCAAACGTTTTTTGAATATGGAAATTCAGTCGCTTGGATATGTTTCGGATGATCCTTATGTTTCAAAAGCTGTTAAACTGCAGCGTCCTTTTCTACTTACATATCCACAATCGCAAGCCGCGAGAAGCATACGAAATCTGGTAGAGCGGTATTTGGATCGTCCGGTTACTTCAGATGCTTCTGTCAGTGGCCTCAAAGGTTTTCTTGCGAGGTTGAGGCACTTCATACGATGAGACATAAAAGTAGGAAGGGAGCGACATTCGAATGAGCAAAATCCGCGTTCTCGTCACGGACGATTCAGCATTTATGCGTAAAGTGATTTCGGACATTTTATCTACTGATCCTGAGATTGAAGTGATCGATCGTGCCAAGAATGGACTCGAATGTATTGAAAAATGTAAACAACTGGTGCCGGATGTTCTCACACTCGACATTGAAATGCCTGTCATGAACGGTTTGGACGCTCTGGAAAAACTGATGAATGAGTGTCCGGTTCCGATCGTCATGTTGAGCAGCCTGACAAAAGAAGGCGCCGAAGCTACGATTCATGCGTTGGAACTAGGTGCGTTTGACTTTGTAACGAAGCCTTCGGGTCCAATTTCTCTCGATATCCACAAAGTGGGAGATCGTCTTATCGAGCGCGTGAAGGCTGCGGCAGCATCGAAAGTACGTTTGAAAAAGCAGATGCCACGCGTAGCCAAACCGGTATCTTTCGAACCAACAGCTGCACCTGGTGCTCCGGCCTCACCAGTAATACGTACGAAAATACCGAGCCCGCCTGCTGTGATGCGGTCACAAGTGGGGGGGAAGGCAAGACTGGTGGTTCTAGGTACTTCCACAGGTGGTCCTAAAGCATTGCAGAGTGTACTGACTGCAATTCCGGCGAATTTTCCTGCACCAATTGCTATCGTTCAGCATATGCCAGCTGGATTCACAAAATCGTTAGCAAATCGACTAGACTCGTTATGTCAGATTCGAGTAACCGAGGTTGTCGATGGCGAGTTTTTGGAAAATGGTACAGCGTACATCGCTCCAGGAGGCTTCCACTTCGAAGTTCGTCAAGTGAATGGCAGACTGCAGGCCTACTTACATCAAGAGGAGCCACGAGGCGGACACAGACCGTCTGTCGATATCCTGTTTGAATCAGTCAGTCAATTGACAAATGTAGACAAGTGGGCAATCATCATGACAGGCATGGGAAATGATGGGACTAAAGGGCTAAAACTCATGAAGGAACTGGGCCGTGTCACAAGTATTATCGAAGATGAGTCGAGCTGTGTTGTATACGGAATGCCACGCGCAGCGATTCAAGCAGGCTTGGCAGACAACGTGGCCCCATTGGAAAAGATTCCAGAGCTGTTGTGCAAGCTCTTGCACTGATTTTTGGGAGGTGGATCACCTATGGATATGAATCAGTATTTGGACATGTTTATTGAGGAGTCAAAGGAACACCTACAGGCGATCAACGCCAATTTGCTACTCTTGGAAAGTGATCCGGGTAACATTGGCCACGTCAAAGAGATTTTTCGATCCGCGCATACATTGAAGGGTATGTCGGCAACTATGGGCTTTGAAGACATGGCGAGTTTGACTCACGAAGCGGAAAATGTACTTGACCTGATTCGCAATCAGAAGCTAACGATTACCAGTGATATCATGGACTCTATTTTCCAGAGTGTAGATTTGATTGAAGGCATGGTCATCGATATCACAGAAGGCGGAGACGGCTCAGCGGATGTATCCGCTATTGTAAAGAAGCTGCGTGCGATTGTTGCAGGAGACTTTTCAGCCGAGCAGGAAGTAGCAGCTACTACTATGGAAGTGGAAGCACCGCAAGAGGAAACTACATCAGCTGAAGATCATGAGCTTGATGATTATGCCATGATGGTCTTGAAGCAGTCTCAGGAGCTCGGGAACAACGTTTTGTGGATCAAAGTGACATTGAATGAAAACTGCTTGCTCAAGGCAGCCCGCTCTTACATGGTTTTTGATCAACTGGAATCCATGGGTGAAGTGATCAAAACGAAGCCAGCTGTTGAAGATATCGAGAATGAGCGATTTGAACAGTCGTTTGAAATCGCCTATGTGACGGAGCAATCGATTGAAAAGGTACGTACTACGATTCTTAACATTTCGGAAATCCAAGATGTGACAATCGAAACCATTCAATTGAAGAAGGAAGCTCCACCTGCTCCCGTAGTGCAACAGGCACCAGCACCAGCTGAAAAGGGTGCAGCAGAAGCTCCTCAAGCACCAGTGAAAAAGGCGACGGCTGGTGGAAAAACCATTCGTGTCGATATCGAACGCTTGGATATCTTGATGAATCTGTTTAGCGAATTGGTCATTGACCGCGGTCGTTTGGAGCAGTTGGCACGAGAAATTGGAAAGAATGAACTGCAAGAAACCGTGGAGCACATGAGCCGGATTAGTGGCGATCTCCAGAACATCATTCTGACCATGCGCATGGTGCCGGTGGAGCAAGTATTCAATCGTTTCCCACGTATGATTCGCGATCTGCAAAAAGATCTAAATAAAAAAGTGAATCTGGAGATTATCGGTGCGGAGACAGAATTGGATCGTACCGTCATCGACGAAATCGGGGACCCACTCAATCACTTGCTGCGTAACTCGCTTGACCACGGAATTGAGTCTCCAGCAGATCGGAAAAAGGCGGGTAAGCCAGAGGAAGGAAAAATCGAGCTCCGCGCTTTCCACAGTGGCAACCATGTATTTATTGAAGTAAAAGATGATGGTGCTGGAATCAATAAAGATAAAGTTCTCAAAAAAGCGCTTGAGAGAGGCATTGTCAATCCTGCCAATGCAGATAGCATGAGTGACAAGCAAATCCATGAGTTGCTATTTGCAGCAGGCTTTAGTACAGCGGAAGTTGTATCTGACATTTCCGGTCGTGGTGTTGGATTGGATGTCGTGAAGTCCAAAATTGAATCGTTGGGTGGCAGTGTCAGCGTAGATTCTGTGCGCGGTCAGGGCACGACTTTCCTCATTCAATTGCCACTTACGCTCTCTATCATTTCCGCGATGCTGGTGCAAGTGAAGGATGAGAAGTACGCTGTCCCACTCAGCTCCATTATTGAGACGGCTGTATTTAAAAAAGATCAAATCATGATGGCTCACCGCCAAAAAGTGATCGACTTCCGGGGACGTGTAGTTCCGCTCGTTTCGCTGCAGGACATTTTCCAAGTGCCTGATAATGGGGAAACGATGGAAGATGAAGTGGCAGTCGTCATCGTACGTAAAGGTGAGAAAATGGCAGGCCTTGTCGTCGATTCGTTCATCGGACAACAAGAGATTGTTCTAAAATCTCTCGGCAAATATCTGGTCAATGTATTTGCCATTTCAGGTGCAACGATCCTGGGAGACGGTCAGGTCGCGCTCATCATAGATTGTAACTCGCTGATTAAGTAGAAGGAGGGGCAGCCACATGCTCGATCAAAAAGAAGTCATTAGCGAAGTCAAAGTGATTGTCTTTCGATTGAAGGACGAAGAGTATGGCGTTGAGGTTCATCAGGTTAAATCCATTGAAAAGCTGGAGCACATCACAAGAGTTCCTCGAACGCCTAGTTTCGTCAAAGGGGTTATTAATCTGCGTGGCGTTGTGACACCGATTATTGACCTGCGAAATCGTTTTAGTCTCGAAGAAAGCGTCTATTCCGAAGCAACTCGAATCATTATCGTGGCCGTAGGTGAATTGGAAGTGGGTCTCATTGTAGATGCCGCAAACGATGTTATCGATATACCAGTTGATGCGATTGAACCGCCTCCAGAAGTTGTTGGAGGTGTGGAGGCTGCTTATTTGCGAGGCGTCGCTAAGCTGGATAAACGACTGTTAATCCTCTTAAACCTCGATAAAGTATTGAGCACTGAGGAAATCAAGCAGTTGGACGCAATTGAGGGGTAAGTAAAATGGGCGATTTTACGAAGTTTGGGGATTTCCAATTTGACGTTTTACGGGAAATCGGGAATATCGGTGCTGGTCACGCTGCCACGGCTCTCTCCAAGCTCATACAAAAAGAAATCGATATGAAAGTTCCACAAGTCAAGATTATCCCCTTCGACGAAGTTGCAGATTGTGTCGGAGGAGCGGAAACTGTAGTAGTGACCGTCTTCCTCCGGGTTGAAGGCGATTGTCCAGGCAACATGTTTTTCATCCTTGATTTGGATTCAGCCAAGCACCTGCTCGAGCAAATCACAGGAATTAATAAAGATGTGCACGAGTGGGAAGAGCTGGAGATCTCCGCGTTGCATGAGATTGGCAACATCTTAACAGGTTCTTATTTATCATCGTTAGCTGATTTTACACAATTAAATTTACAGCCGTCCGTACCTGCACTCGCTGTGGATATGGCTGGAGCTATTCTAAGTTATGGATTAATAGCGTTGGGTCAAGCGGGTGACTTTGCCCTCACGATTGACACCGCTTTTTTCGAAGGCAATGATCAAGTAAAAGGGAACTTTTTCTTAATTCCTGATCCTGAATCGCTCCCAATACTATTTCGTTCATTAGGGGTTCCGTTCGATGGAGATTATTAAGATAGGGATGGCTGATCTCGGTGTGGCAAAGCCGCCGAGCAAGCTGCGTACTACCGGTTTAGGTTCTTGCGTAGGAGTAGTACTCTACGATCATATCCATAAAATTGCAGGTATGGCACATGTTATGCTCCCTGAATCGTCTTTGGCTAAAGGCGGGGAGCTAACGATAGGAAAATATGCAGATACAGCAATCCCTCATCTGATTCAGTTGATGGTGAAGGCTGGTGCGGAGACGAGACACACAGTTGCGAAATTGGCTGGTGGCGCACAAATGTTCGCGTTTTTAGGAAATAATGACACCATGCGGATTGGGCCTCGGAATGTAGAGGCGTGCAAACTTGCATTGAAGGATGCTCATATAAAGATCGTGGCAGAAGATACAGGGGGAAACTGCGGTCGGACAATAGAGTTAGATGCCACAAACGGCATTCTTCAAATCAGGACCGTAAATCAAGGTGTGAAGGAAGTATAACAAATGTTAGGAACCATTTGGATTAATTTTGGATTAGGGATGCTCGCATTTCTTGTAACGCTGGGTACGGCTGTGGCGAGTAATGTCTGGCTCGTATCACTGGAGAGAGCAGGTATTGCATTTGTCCTATTCTTCCTCGCTGCATTTCCAATTCGTTGGCTGCTCGCAACGTTCATACAGTCATCTACTCCACCAATGGTTACGGACACGCTAGAGGGGACAAGCTCTCCTCTAGCAGAAGGTGGGGTCGTTCTGGAAATTGGACAACAATTCGAACAGGAAGAACAGACATTTGCACCACTCTTAATCAACAACATGGAAAGGATTCATCCTACTGAGGATCCAGCCACCGTTGCAGAGGTCGTTAGGCGCTTATCAGATGAGTAAAGGTTGGTGACTATTCGTGGCACGGCTAACCAGTCAAGAAAAAGCAAAAGAGTTCGATAAATGGGTCATGTGGAAGCAAGAGGGAAGTCGCGAGGCGGAGGTTGACTTGGTCACGCGGTTTTTGCCACTGGTAGACAAGGTGGCAAATCGGTTGGCAATTAATCTGCCATCAAATGTGGACAAGGATGACTTGATTAGTTATGGGCGCTTTGGGCTATTGGACGCTTTGGCTAAATTCGATCACACCCGGGGTCTCCAATTTGAGACGTACGCTATGTGGAGGATTCGTGGCGCAATGATCGATGGACTACGCGAGAACGACTGGATCCCTCGTACTGTTCGAGACAAGGCCAAAAAAATCGAAGAAGCATACACCACCTTGGAACAGCAAATGCTGCGAATGCCAACCGATCAAGAAGTGTCTGATTATCTGGGAATAAGCAAAAAGGAGCTTCAACAGGTTTTCTTGGAAACCTCTCTTGCCAGCATGGTTTCAATCGATGAAGCAGTAGGGGATGAAGACGAACAAAAAACAGCAAGGCATTCGTATATCATCGACGAGATCACACCTCGGCCTGATAATGTGGCGGAAGTATCCAGCTTAAAAGAGGTTCTAGTAACGGTCATCGACAAGTTGCCTGAAAAGGAACGACTGGTTGTCTCCTTGTTTTATTTTGAAGAAATGACCTTATCAGAAATTGCGGAAATCATGAGCTTGTCACCTTCAAGAATATCCCAGTTGCACTCCAAAGCTCTTTTCCGACTTCGTTCTGCGTTGTCCAGATGGAAATCGCAATTGATGTAAGGGGACATTACCCAAGCTTGAGAGGGGTAGAATGATGGAAGGGATCGGGAATTATAAAATAGAAGTAAAAATTTCAGCTGATAAATTGGAGGCCGAAATACTTCTTCGTATGGACGAACAAGATATCGATGAAATTGTCATCTTGGAAACAGATGTCTATAAAGCCTTACAAGCAAGCAATGTGAAATATGGAATTCTCGATGATGTAGTTCGGGACTTGTGCACCTTACCCGCGAAGTATGCAAACGCGAGAGTAAAGGTTGCTCAAGGGATTGCACCTGTGGCCGGAACCGATGGGACTATCGAGTACCCTTATTTGGCATCTATTAATGAAGGGGAAGGTCCAAAAGAGCTAGAGGATGGCCGAGTTGATTTTTATAATGTGACGACAATCCCCAATGTAGCAAAAGGACAACTCTTGGCACGTAAAATACCAGCAAGCCAGGGACAACCAGGCACAGCAGTTACCGGAGAGCCCATCGCTCCCAAAGCCGGCAAGGAAATAAACATAAAGCCTGGGAAAAATGTTGTGCTCAATCAAGAGCGGACGATGCTATACGCCGCTATTGACGGACAAGTATCCTTTACGGAACAGGCAAAAATGAACGTGTTTCCCGTATTTGAAGTAAACGGGGATGTTGATTTTGGTGTTGGCAATATTGATTTTGTGGGAACGGTGGTCATTCGCGGGAACGTATTGAATGGCTTTCGCGTAAAGTCATCAGGAGATATACGCGTACTTGGCAGTGTAGAAGGGGCCGAGCTGTACGCGGAAGGTTCCATTGAGATCAAAAGCGGGATTGTTGCCCAGGACAAAGGCTGCATTGTTGCGGGGAAAGATGTCCGGACATCCTTTATCCAAAACGCCAATGTAACGGCTGGCAATCAAGTGATTGTTTCACAAAGCATCATGTTCTCCACCGTACGTGCCGGAAAGCAAATCATTTGCAAAGGGTCAAAAGGATTCATTATTGGCGGCGTACTGCAGGCTGGGGAAAAGATTGTGGCACGAGTATTTGGGAACAGCAGCGCCACTCCTACGATACTCGAAGTAGGAGTAAAACCGGAATTAAGACAAGAACTTGCGAACATTCAAAAAGAACTACAAAATGTGTATGAAAATTTACGCAAAACAGATCAAGGCCTTGGCGTTATGAATCAGATCCTTCAAGTCAGCAAGGAACTTCCAGCAGACAAACGTCTCATGCAAATCAAGCTAACCAATACTCGTTTGGTTCTGGAAAAAGAAAGTAAGGAATTGGAAGCGCGCAGAAATGATATTGAACTCGAGCTAAAAGGGGAAGGCCCAGCAGCTATTGAGGCATATCATGTAATGTATCCAGGAATTAAAATGACGTTTGGAAAGCTGGTGCACTTTATCAAGCACGAGTATGCGAGAACGCGATTTATTGTGCTGGACGGTGAAATTAGCACAGCAACTCTCATCTAATCCAGGATGCTTACATACTTAGTGTGACAAAGGGAGTTGGGGCCATATGAGTTTGAAAGCGGTTGAATTGCAGGTGGCAATACCACGCACGTTAGAAGTCAGCCGAATTCAGGAGCATCAGCAACAACGAACCATGCATGAACAACAATCAATGATTGATCAACGAAGAGACCTGGATGAACATATGCGTCAGCGCCCGACCGATCTTGAGCAATCACAAAAGAACCAGATACGCGAACGGGAAAAAAAACAAGGACAGCAAGAGCATCAGGACAAAAAAGAATCCACTGGGAGCCAAATGTCCGAATCGAGCGAAGGTGTATCTACGAATGCTGATCTCATGAGAGACCCGTTGCGTGGACGTATTATAGATATTTCTTTATAAACGAAGTCAAGCCAGAAATAAAGGTGGACAACATGGACGTAGTGTATCCCATCCTGATTGGAGCAGGAATGATCAGCATGCTTCTTGCTTTTATCATTAAAAAGAAGCAGCCTGTTGACTCCTTTTCCTCATTACCGACACAACGCACGACGGACAAGGACGAGCTCGAAAAAAGCGTGCAACGTCTTCAAAAGCAGGTAAAGCAAGAAACCAATCTTCTTGCTGCAGAATGGCAGGAAATGAGAGCGGACCTTCTCGAGGATATCGCGAGTTTGCGCAAGCGATTAGACTATATGGAAGAGCAATGGCAAACGAGTGAAAGCCACAACAAGCAAGAAGCTCCAAAGGACACTCATAGGATAGAACCAGCACCTCAAGTACAAGAGGTGGATATGCTGGCACTGCGAGAACGTTATCGCCGTGCCTTTGAGCTGAGTAAAGAAGGTTTGTCTCGGGATGAGATCGCAAAACGACTAGGTGCCGGCAGAGGGGAAATCGATTTGATCTTTTCCTTGGCTGACAGGCATGAGCGAGGTCTGGCCGATGCGTAAACAAGAGCTATTATTCGGGTTTGGAGCAGGTCTGATTGTGGCTACCTCCATTATCGGACTGTTGGCTCCTAAGCAGACTGCGCAAGCTCCGGCGATGACTGTCGATCAAATGAAAGTAGCCGCACAAGAGCTGGAAATGGTCGTACTTACAGCAGATGAATACAAACAGTGGCAAGAAGAAAAGAAAGTGAACGTCCAGCCAGCTCCTGGAGTGCCCAAGGCGCCAGTTACGCCAAAGGTAGGACAAACAGTGGCGCCTGTGACAAAGCAACCGCAGACGCCAACTGTACAGCCTACGACACCTGCAGCTTCATCGGAGCAAAAGGTGACTCCGCCAACAGATCCAGTGAATAAGGACGTCCAGCCTACTCCTACCGTACCGAATACACAGACACCATCACCAAATGCGGAGGCACCTAAACCTCCGATAGTGGAGGCACCTTTGGCGGATAAGAAGGTTTCTTTCACTGTTCCTTACAAAGCAACCGCAGAGGATGTAGCGCAGATTTTAGTAAAGGAAGGAATTCTTCCTGCCGACAATCAATTTGTGGCCCAACTACGTGCCAGTGACAAGCTAAATCGTATTCGAGTCGGCACCTATGAAGTGTCGACTGCCGCTAAGGAAGCAGACATCGTCAAATTGATAACAACGCCGCCTAAAAAATAGGCGGTTTTTTCAATGTAACGAAATGTGTCCGTTTGTCGTCTGTCAAAAGGGTCAAAACTTTTTTACGAAATAAATGGAATTCGTTTGTTGCAATTGAAACTTCCATGTGATATATTCATTTACGGTGTTGAAATCGCACGTCCACCAATTCCGGCAACGGTGCTGCCTATGGCAGAATTGCTTGGAACATGCGGTGAGACGGAGGTAGGCATCACAAAAACCATTTTTGAAGGAGGTGTGAAATATGGCAGTAATTTCGATGAAACAATTGCTCGAGGCTGGTGTACACTTCGGTCACCAAACTCGTCGTTGGAACCCGAAAATGGCTCGCTATATCTTCACCGAACGTAACGGAATCTACATTATCGACCTACAAAAAACCGTTAAAAAAGTAGAGGAAGCGTACAACTTCGTGCGTGAACTCGCTCAAGACGGCGGAAAAATCCTCTTCGTAGGTACGAAGAAACAAGCACAAGAATCCGTTAAAGAAGAAGCAGAACGCACAGGTCACTACTTCATCAACCAACGTTGGTTGGGTGGTACTCTGACAAACTTCACAACCATCAAAAAACGTACTGCTCGCTTGGCTGAGCTGAAGCGTATGGAAAACGATGGTACTTTCGCAGTATTGCCTAAGAAAGAAGTTATCGTTCTGCGCAAAGAAATGGATCGTCTGGAAAAATTCTTGGGCGGTATCGCTCACATGGATAAACTGCCTGACGCTCTGTTTGTCATCGATCCTCGTAAAGAGCGCATCGCTGTAGCAGAAGCTCGTAAATTGGGTATCCCAATCGTAGCGATCGTAGATACTAACTGCGATCCAGATGAAATCGATTATGTGATCCCAGGTAACGATGACGCAATTCGCGCTGTGAAATTGCTCACTGCTAAAATGGCAGACGCTCTCCTGGAAGGAAACCAAGGTACAGAGCAACAAGCAACAACAACTGCGTAAGCATGTGTGTTAAAGGGTGGACTGAGGGTGTCAGAACCCCCGTCCATCCTTTTTTGCTGAATAGCGTCGCCGAGGTTAACAGGTGACTTGCTTTTCGATTATAATAGGATCGTAACTTTTCGAGGAGGTTTCACTCAATGGCAATTAGTGCACAAGCGGTTAAAGAACTGCGCGAGCGTACAGGCGCAGGTATGATGGATTGCAAACGCGCGCTGGAAGAAACAGCAGGCGACATGGAAAAAGCAATTGACTTGCTCCGTGAGCGCGGTGTAGCGAAAGCAGCGAAAAAATCCGGACGTATTGCAGCTGAAGGTTTGACTGCGACAGCGGTAGCTGGAAACGTAGCAGCAGTTGTAGAAGTAAACTGCGAAACTGACTTCGTTGGTAAAAACCCTGAGTTCCAAACACTTGTGAAAGACATCGCTGAGCACGTTGTATCCCAACGTCCTGCATCTGTTGAAGAAGCTCTGGAGCAACCTTTCAAAGGTGCTGGCGAGACTTTGGGTCATGTAATCAACGAGAAAATCGCGACTATCGGAGAAAACATCTCCTTCCGTCGTTTTGCTCTCTCCGAGAAAACAGACAACGGCGTTTTCGGTGCTTACCTGCACATGGGTGGACGTATCGGCGTTCTGGTTACTTTGGAAGGTACACAAGACGAAACACTGGCTCGCGACCTGGGCATGCACGCAGCAGCGTCCAACCCACGTTTTGCTAACCGTGAAGAAGTTTCCGCTGATGAGATCGAGCGTGAGCGTGAAGTTCTGAAAAACCAAGCACTGGCTGAAGGCAAACCTGCTAACATCGTTGAGAAAATGGTAGAAGGCCGCCTCTCCAAATTCTTCGAAGAATACGTACTGGTTGAGCAACCATTCGTAAAAGATACTGACAAGAAAGTAGCTACTCTGCTGAAAGAAGCAGGAGCTACCTTGAAAGGTTTCGCTCGCTTCCAAGTAGGCGAAGGTATCGAGAAGAAACAAGAAGACTTCGCAGCTGAAGTAATGGCTCAAGTTAATAAGCAATAATAAAGGTTATAGGGAACACCTTCGTGTTCCCTATTTTCAAAGCGAGAGTTTCACTTTGTGTGAAACTCTCTGCATGTAGATAGCAGTGTGTACCTGTTCCCAATTAGAAGGAATGAAGACTGGGCACAGAGAATGATTCATGAATGGAGGCCGTTTCACATGCCACTTCCTGCCTATAAACGGGTTGTGTTAAAGTTGAGTGGGGAAGCTTTGGCGGGGGACTTAGGGTATGGTATTGACCCAAAAGTTATTTTCTCCGTCGCTAACCAGATCAAGGAAATCGTAGAATTGGGTGTACAAGTCGCAGTAGTCGTCGGAGGAGGTAACATCTGGCGCGGACTTTCCGGCAGCTCCAAAGGAATGGATCGGGCAACAGCCGATTACATGGGTATGCTGGCCACAATTATGAACTCACTCGCCTTGCAGGATGGGTTAGAAAAAGTGAACGTCCCGACTCGTGTTCAAACCTCGATTGAGATGAGACAGGTAGCAGAACCATACATACGCCGTCGTGCCATTCGCCATTTGGAAAAAATGCGCGTGGTTATCTTCGCTGCCGGTACTGGTAACCCTTACTTTTCAACAGATACGACTGCAGCGCTGCGTGCAGCTGAGATTGAAGCTGAAGTAATCCTGATGGCGAAAAACAAGGTAGACGGTGTTTACTCTGCAGACCCAAGCCTTGACCCGAACGCTAAGAAGTACGACCAGTTGACATTCCTGGAAGTGCTGAATAAAGGTTTAGGTGTCATGGATTCAACAGCGTCCAGCTTGTGCATGGATAACAGTATTCCGTTGATCGTCTTTAACATTTCTGAAGAAGGCAATATTCGTCGGGCAGTAATGGGCGACAAAATCGGTACTCTAGTGAAAGGGGAATAATTATGCCACAAACTGTGCTAAATGACATGGAAGATCGCATGAATAAAGCGATCAATGCTTTGAAAAGAGATCTGTCCAGCCTGCGTGCAGGTCGTGCGAACCCAGCGATGCTGGATCGTGTTACAGTAGACTACTACGGCACGCCAACGCCGATTAGCCAATTGGCAAACATCAGCGTACCAGAACCACGTATGCTGACAATCCAGCCTTGGGATAAAACGGCGCTCAAAGAAATTGACCGTGCGTTGCAACAATCGGATTTGGGAATTTCTCCATCCAATGATGGCGTGATTATCCGCCTGATCATTCCTCCACTCACAGAAGAACGTCGTAAAGAGCTCGTGAAGCTGGCAGGAAAAGGTGGAGAAGAGGCAAAAGTAGCGATTCGTAACATCCGTCGTGATGCAAACGATGAAATCAAAAAGCTTGAAAAAGCTGCTACTATTTCTGAGGACGATTCTCGTCGTCATCAAGAAACCATACAAAAAACGACGGATAAATTCATCGCCGAAGTTGACAAGATCGTTAAGGACAAAGAGAAAGACATTTTGGAAGTATAGGTAATGGTAATCCCCCTCGTTTGAGGGGGATGTACGTCTATATCTCTCATTACGGGGGAACACTTTATGTTAGAACATCTGGCGCGCAAATGGGGCCGCAAAGAAAAGCAATCGGAGCCAGCCGAGTTGGATCGTTCCGGTAAGATTCCGGAACATGTGGCGATTATTATGGATGGTAACGGTCGTTGGGCCAATAAGCGCAGTTTACCCCGGGTTGCCGGGCACCGTGCAGGAATGAAAGCAGTAAAAGAAGTCGTCAAGGCTGCAGACGAGATCGGCGTGCGTTATATGACGATGTACGCATTCTCTACCGAAAACTGGAAGCGTCCACGCGATGAAGTGGATTTTCTCATGAAACTTCCGCAGGAATTTTTGTCGACAGAATTGGATGAATTAATAGAACGTGGTGTCCGCATACGCATGCTGGGCAGTAAAAACGAACTGCCTTCTCATACGCTGAAAGCATTGCTGGAAGCAGAAGAGAGAACGAAGGACAATAGCGGTCTTCAATTGAATTTTGCCCTGAATTACGGGGGGCGAGATGAACTTGCAAAAGCATTCTCAGAGATGGCAGCACAAGTAAAAGCAGGCGAGCTACAACCAGAAGAACTGACAGAGGAATTGATATCGAGCTACCTGTATACAAGCGAAATTCCCGATCCAGACCTCTTGATTCGTACAAGTGGAGAGATTCGCTTGAGTAACTTTATGCTGTGGCAATTAGCATATACAGAATTATGGTTTACGGACGTGCTATGGCCTGATTTTACCCGTGAACATTTTTATCAAGCAATCGTGGAATACCAAGGCCGAGCTCGTCGCTACGGGGCGGTATAGCCGAGAGGTGGAATCAGTTGAAGCAACGTATAATAACAGGCCTGATTGGTGGGGCTGCTTTTCTATTATTGATGTATGCTGGTGGAGTTTGGTACTCACTATTAGTGTTTTTACTGGCTGTCATTGGTTATTTTGAATTTATGAGAATGGCTGGCATTCAGTCATTTTATTTGGCAGGATTGCTCGGATATGTATTGATGTTAAGCATTTTGTGGCCGTCTCTATTATTTTCGGATTGGCTCAGTATCAGCATGCCGGATCTGATGCTGCCCGTCATCCTGCTCTTGTTGATTTACTCCGTTTTACGGAAAAATCAGTTTCACATCGAACACGTCGCCCTTACGTTGGTGGGGGCGTTATACATAGGCTACGGTTTTACTTATATGGCCGCTACCCGAAACCTACCTGAAGGATTCATGCTTACGGTGATGGTCATTATGGGAATCTGGTCGACTGATTCGGGCGCCTATTTTGTCGGAAAAGCAATAGGTAAACGTAAACTGTGGCCAGAAATTAGTCCAAACAAGACGGTGGAAGGGGCCTTAGGAGGTCTCTTCGCTTCGGTCTTGATTGTTCTTTCCATCAATGCTAGCTTTGGACATTTTGCGATTGATCAGGCATTGACCATCGCTCTTGTTGCAGGGATCGTCGGGCAATTGGGGGATTTGGTGGAGTCGGCTTTCAAGAGACATTTCCATGTAAAAGATTCAGGACAACTCATTCCGGGTCACGGGGGCGTTTTGGATCGCTTTGATAGTTTTTTGCTCGTCTTTCCGGTTCTACATCTATTAGGTATTGTCTAAAACCTTTTGCATATAGAAAGAGATATAGAGGGTGAAATCCGTGAAAAAAATAGCGCTCTTAGGTTCAACGGGGTCAGTTGGAACGAGCACGCTTGAAGTCGTAGACCAGCATCCAGAGGATTTTTCGGTGGTGGCTATGGCTGCTGGAACAAACGTCGACCTACTAACACGCCAGGTGGAAAAATTCAAGCCCGAGCTCGTATCTGTGGGAAATGAGAAGGCTGCCGTTGAACTGCGAGATAGATTGGCGGGCAAGTCTCAACCAGAAATCGTTTACGGTGCCGAAGGATTGGAACTGGTTGCCCGTCATGAAGCTGCCAATTTCGTTATGACCGCTGTTGTGGGCAGTGTAGGGGTCGCACCTACACTCGCTGCGATTGAGGCGGGAAAAACAATTGGACTGGCCAACAAAGAGACACTGGTGAGCGCTGGCCCTGTTGTCATGAAACGAGCGAAAGAAAAAGGTGTATCGATTATTCCAGTAGACAGCGAGCATTCAGCTGTCTACCAATGTCTGCAAGGAGAGCGCAAGGAGGATGTGGCGCGGGTCATTTTGACCGCTTCAGGCGGTTCGTTCCGTCATCTCTCTCGCGAGGATCTACAGCAAGTGACAGTTGAGCAGGCATTGGCTCATCCGAATTGGAGCATGGGTGCAAAGATTACCATCGATTCTGCCACCATGATGAACAAAGGTTTTGAAGTGATCGAGGCTCATTGGCTGTTCGATTTACCTTATGAGCAAATCGAATGCGTATTGCATTATGAAAGTATCATACACTCTATGGTAGAATACAAAGACAGAGCGGTCATGGCCCAACTCGGTACACCGGATATGAAGGTTCCGATTCAGTACGCCATGAGCTATCCCATCAGAAAAGAACTGCCTACAGAACCACTTGATTTGGTCAAGATCGCCACGCTTCATTTTGCTGCCATGGATTATGAGCGTTATCCACTGTTAAAATTAGCGTATGAGTGCGGCATGGCAGGAGGTACGCATACTGCAGTACTGAATGCAGCCAATGAAGTCGCAGTTGATAGGTTCTTGAAGGGAGCGATCAGTTTTTTGGACATCGAAAAGGTCGTCCGAAAAACATGCGAAGCTCACCTTGGTGTAGCGAGCCCAGAGCTTTCAGATATTTTTGCAGCTGATGAGTGGGCACGCTCTTATGCGCTCGTTTCCATCTAAGGAATATGAGTGTTAGATACTTGACAGAAAGGTGGCTGTTCACTTGCCTTTGCCCAACCTGGATTCCGTTGAATCAATTCTCGCGATTGTAGTTGTATTTGGGGTACTTGTCTTTGTGCACGAACTAGGACACTTCCTTCTGGCCAAGAAGGCAGGGATCTTATGTCGTGAATTTGCACTGGGAATGGGGCCAAAAATTTTTCGCGTGAAGCGGGGAGAAACGGAATACACCTTACGCCTGTTACCCATCGGTGGTCTCGTTCGCATGGCGGGAGAAGACCCGGAGATGGATATGTTAAAACCGCACATGGAAGTAACCGTGGAGCGGGATGCGTTAGGAAAGGTCACACATATTTTGCTCGATGGGCCAAGTTCTGGTTCTACTCGTTCGATCACCGGTACGGTGGTACAATTTGATCTGGAGCAAAATTTAAATATCGTGCTTGAACTGGACGGAGAGCAGAAGACGTTTGCTGTTCATCCACAGGCTCAGCTGGTCAAGGATGGAGAAGAAGTACAGATTGCCCCTCTGAACAGACAGTTCAAAGGCAAGACAGTTTCACAGCGTTTCTGGGCGATTTTTGCGGGACCTGCAGCCAACTTTTTGCTGGCGTTTGTTTTGTTTATCGTGATCGGCTTCTTGTACGGCGTACCGAATGGCAGTTATCTGGGGAATGTGATCCCGGGAGGACCTGCTGCTCAAGCTGGATTATTGCCAGGTGATAAGGTGGTCGCGATTCAAGGTCAGCCTGTATCCTCGTGGAAAGACGTTGTAGAAAAGATTAGTAAAGCGCCGGACCAACAGCTAACATTTGAATACGAGCGCAATGGACAGCGTATGAGTGTGCCAGTTAAAGTAGGGAAAGACGAAAACAACGTAGGCAAAATCATGGTAACCAATGCACTCACGTTTGCTCCAGGGGAAGTTCTGAAATCTGGTGCAACCAACACTTACGATTTTACGATGATGATCCTGAAAAGCTTGGGAATGCTCGTAACGGGGGAATACGGATTGAAGGACTTGAGTGGTCCCGTCGGTATTTTCAAGATGACTGGTGAGGTTGCGCAACAAGGCATGGCGATTCTGTTGAAATGGGCTGCTGTATTGAGCATTAACCTTGGGTTGTTCAATCTGTTGCCACTGCCAGCCTTGGACGGCGGACGTCTGGCATTCTTGGGAGTAGAAGCGCTGCGAGGTCGACCTGTTGATCCGCATAAAGAAGGAATGGTTCATTTCTTGGGCTTTGCCTTTTTGATGTTGCTAATTTTGGTAGTGACTTGGAATGATTTGCAACGATTGTTCTCCTAATCACGTACTAACAAGATAGAAAGAAAAACAGACATACCTAAAAGGATGGTGCAAAATGTTCAAGCGCGAGGAGACGAAACCGGTTTTTGTAGGTGGAGTGCAAATCGGGGGCCAAAAAAGCGTAGTCATCCAATCGATGACGACAGCAGACACACGTGATGTAGAAAAAACTCTGGCTGAGATTCAGAGACTGCACGATGTCGGTTGCCAAATTGTTCGCTTGGCCGTCATCAATGAAGATGCAGCACGTGCCATCAAAAAAATTAAAGAACGCTCCCCTTTGCCGCTTGTTGCCGACATTCATTTCGACCACAAGCTGGCGTTGATTGCATTGGAGAGCGGGATTGATAAAATTCGGATCAACCCGGGAAACATCGGTTCGAAAGAAAAAACGCAACGCGTAGTGGAAGCGTGCCGTGAGCGCAATGTTCCGATCCGTATCGGGGTCAACTCCGGTTCTGTCGAGAAAAGACTATTGGATAAATATGGTTACCCTTCTCCGGAAGCAATCGTAGAAAGTGCGATGGACCACGTGCAAATTCTGGAAGACTTGAACTACGACAACATTGTCATTTCCTTGAAGTCTTCCGATGTTCCAACGATGATCCAAACCTATTCATTGATGGCACAGAAACGCAACTATCCGCTGCACGTCGGTGTAACAGAAGCAGGCACACAGTTCTCCGGCAGCATCAAGTCTTCAGTTGGAATCGGAACGGTATTGTCGATGGGAATCGGTGATACCATCCGTGTATCCCTGACGGCTGATCCTGTTGAAGAAATTAAAGTAGCAAAACAAATCCTTCGCAGCTTGGATATCGTGAACAACGATCCAGTGGTGATTGCATGCCCATCTTGCGGTCGATGCGCAATTGACCTGATCGGCTTGGCAACAAAAGTCGAGGATGCCGTTTCCACGCTGAAAGTACCGTTAAAAGTAGCGGTAATGGGCTGCGCGGTAAATGGACCTGGTGAAGCTCGTGAAGCAGATGTAGGCGTTGCCGGCGGAAATGGCGAGGGCTTGATTTTCCGTAATGGTGAAATTGTTCGGAAAGTAAAAGAGACCGAGTTGTTTGAAGAGCTGATGAAAGAAATTAACGAAATAGTAAACGAGCAAAAACCTACAACTGTAGGATAATGCACGTTGATTGCTGATAAGGCATAAGGAGGACACGCACGTGTTGAAGCAAAGTCAAATGTTGATCCCTACCCTGCGGGAAGTGCCATCCGACGCGGAGATTGCCAGCCACAAGCTGCTGCTCCGCGCAGGTATGGCCCGCCAACTGGCTTCCGGTATTTATACGTACCTGCCCCTGGCGCTCCGTTCCCTGCACAAAATCCAAGCAATTGTGCGTGAAGAAATGAACAATGCTGGGGGACAAGAGCTGTTGATGCCAGCGATGCAACCAGCTGAGCTGTGGCATCAAACGGGTCGCTGGGATGTATACGGTCCCGAGCTCGTTCGCCTGCGTGATCGTCATGATCGTCCTTTTGCCTTGGGTCCAACCCACGAAGAAGTCATTACGAGTCTCGTGCGTGATGAGATTAACTCTTACAAAAAACTCCCGATCAACCTTTATCAAATTCAAACCAAGTTCCGTGATGAAGTGCGTCCACGCTTCGGTTTGATTCGTTGCCGCGAGTTTATTATGAAGGATGCTTACTCTTTTGATACGTCACAAGAAGGTCTGGATCGCAACTTCCAGGCAATGTACGATGCATACACGAACATCTTTACCCGAGTAGGCTTGAACTTCCGTGCAGTAGAAGCGGATGCAGGTGCAATCGGCGGAAAAGGGACTTACGAATTCATGGCGTTGTGCGACATTGGGGAAGACACGATTGCTTATTCTGAAGAAGGTGATTATGCGGCCAACTTGGAAAAGGCAGAAGTCGTGTACAAGCCATCTCCGAAGCCAGCAACAGAAGCGCCAGCTCGCGAAAAATTGCATACGCCTGGCACTAAAACGATCGACCAATTGGTACAAGCACTGCAAATCGAAGCAAAGCAAATCATCAAGAGCCTCATATATCGCGTAGACGACAAGCTGGTTATGGTGCTAGTCCGCGGTGATCATGAGATCAATGAAGTGAAGCTGAAAAACTTGTATGATGCAGCGATCGTAGGTTTGGCTTCTGAAGCGGATATCGTTTCGGTAACAGGAGCGCCTGCGGGATTTGTTGGCCCAGTGGGTATTGATCCTGAAAAAGTGGAAATCATCGCGGACAATTTTGTTCAAGATGTTTATGATGGTGTCGTCGGTGCCAATGAAACAGACTATCATCTGACTCACGTAGTTGCTGGCCGTGATTTCACGGTTTCCCAGTACGCTGACTTGCGCAACATTACAGAAGGCGACGAGTGCCCTCGTACAGGTGGTGTCATCAAGTTTGCACGTGGTGTAGAAGTTGGTCACGTATTCAAGCTGGGTACGAAATACTCCATAGCGATGGGTGCTACCTACCTGGATGAGAACGGTCGCAGTCAACCGATGATCATGGGCTGCTACGGAATCGGGGTATCCCGTACAATTGCGGCAGTGATCGAGCAGAACAATGATGAAAATGGTATCATTTGGCCAGTATCTGTTGCACCTTTCCATGTGCATGTGATTCCGGTCAATGTTAAAGTAGAAGAGCAACGTCAAACTAGTGAACAAATTACAGAAGCACTGCGCAAAGCTGGCGTCGAGGTTTTGTTTGACGATCGTCCCGAGCGTGCTGGTGTGAAGTTTAAAGACGCTGATTTGATCGGATTGCCTCTGCGTATTACGGTTTCTGATAAAGCGGCACAAGAAGGAACAGTTGAAGTGCGTATCCGTAAAAACGGCGAAACACATGATGTGAAGCTGGATCAATTGGTCGATGAAGTGAAAGGTCTCCTATCTCGAATTGACCAAACCGGAGCTGCGCTGTTCGGTAACTAGTTGCATGCAGGAATAAGAAGGATTTTGTCGAATTTTTACGGGGTACTCCCCTAGATTAAAGGGGAGTGCCTCTTTTTCTTGTTTGAACGCTCACTTATGGGGAAGGTGGGAAAACCGTGGACCGTTTACAAGAGCAAAAACATCGCTTCTCCCTATTGGTCAAGCAAATGGAAGTTCCTGACGAATGGGTGGAGCGATTTTTTCTAGATGCGCAGATTGAAAAGCTAGAGCTGTATAAGCAAAACAAAGAATGGGTTTTTCACTTTGCCCTCCCGAGAATGATACCTGCAGATGTTTATGCTGCTTTTACCAAGCGATTGACGCATACATTTTCACATCTAGCCAAAGTAGATACCCGATTTCGCTATCACCAAAAGCCGTCTCTTGATCACGTAGTCGAAGAGTATTGGGATGTCTTGCTAGCTGGGCTGGAGCCAACATTGAACTCCTTGGCCGTTACGATGCGTCAAGCACGTAAGCAAGTCGACCAACAGGAAGTCAAGGTGTACTTGCCAACGGAGATGTCTGTTGAGGTTGCCAAGCGAAAACGAGCGGATAATGAACTTTTGGCTGCTTTCCAGAAAGCAACTGATTGTTCAATGCGCTTTTCTTTCCATGGGGAAGAAAGCGATGACGCGTATAAGGCCTTTGAGGAGCAACGTAAAGAAGAAGAGCGTGCTCTCGTCGAAGTTGTGATGACGGCTGTTCAACAAGAAAGCAAATCGTCTGATAAAGCCGAGGCTGTCACTACGCTTATGATGGGTTATGAAATCAAAGATGCGCCGATCCCGATTTGCGAGATTCAAGATGAGGAACGGCGTATCGTCATCCAAGGAACCGTATTTAACGTAGAAGTAAAAGAGCTTCGCAGTGGACGTCATTTGCTCACATTCAATATTTCTGACTATACGGATTCTCTCACGGTGAAGATGTTCTCCCGCGATAAAGAAGACGTGAAAATGCTTGAATTGCTGAAAGACGGCATGTGGGTGAAAGTGCGGGGAAGTGTTCAGCATGACACATTTGTACGCGATCTCGTTATGAATGCCAATGATTTGAACCAGATTGAGCAGGTCATTCGCAAAGATCAAGCAGAAGAAAAACGTGTCGAGCTCCATTGTCATACGCCGATGAGTGCGCTGGATGCCGTTGCATCTGTAAAATCACTGATCTCGACCGCAGCAAAGTGGGGTCATAAAGCCATTGCTGTCACTGACCATGGTGTCGTACAGGCATTTCCAGAGGCGTATTCCATCGCCAAAAAGAACAACATCAAATGCATTCTCGGTATGGAAGCGTACGTAGTCGAGGATGGTATCGATATTGTTTATAACCTGCAAGCAGACAATAATATTTCCATAGATGAAAATACCGAGTACGTCGTGTTTGATACGGAGACAACGGGTTTAAACGCGTCTGAGCATACCATCATCGAGATCGCTGCTGTCAAAATGAAAGGCTCGGAAATTGTCGACCAATGGACGGAACTGATTGACCCGCAATTGGAAATTGGGCCAAAGACAACTGAGATTACGGGGATTACCAACGAAATGCTCCGCGGGCAAGAGACACTCGATGTGGTTCTTCGCAAGTTCAAGGATTTTACTGGTGACGCCATCCTGGTTGCACATAATGCAGAGTTTGACAAAGCGTTTATTAATGCCTGCGCCAAACGGATCGGCATGGAGCCATGGACCAATCCATTTTTAGATACGCTGCCTTTGGCTCGGTTGATGTACAAAGGAATGCGCAATTATCGTTTGGGATCATTAGCGAAAAAGTTCAACGTCGAGCTCATCAATGCCCACCGTGCGTTGGACGATACCGTAGCCTTGGCTCACGTGTTCCAGCAAATGTTGAAGGACATAAAAGAAGCGGAAATCAAATCGCTTGCTGAATTGAATGAAAAAAGCAACGAAGAGGCGGATTACAAGAGTGGACGTCCATTCCATGCGACGATTCTCGTGCAAAATAAAGAGGGACTCAAAAACCTGTACAAGCTTGTAAGTCGTTCCCATGTGGAAACATTCTTCCGTTGGCCCCGGATTCAGCGAAGCCAGCTGACCAAATACCGCGAAGGCTTGTTAATTGGTACGGCGTGCAAAGACGGAGAGCTCATGCAATCGATTCTCCGCGGTAAGTCACCTGAAGAGTTGAAGGAAGTTGCTGCTTTTTACGACTTTTTGGAATTACAGCCGATCGCTCATTACTCACCACTGTTGCGTAATGAAGAAATTCCTTCGCTGGAGACGATGAAAGGCTACCATGAAAAGATCGTCGAAATGGGAAAAGAGCTCGGTAAGCTGGTCGTAGCTACAGGGGATGTGCACTTCCTGAATCCCCAGGATGAGATCTTCCGCGATGTTTTCTTGCTGTCAAAAGGTGATCCAACCGCAGGCAACCAGCCGCCGCTTTACTTCCATACAACGGATGAGATGCTGGAGGCGTTCTCCTTTTTGGGAGAGGAGACCGCAAAAGAAATTGTCGTGACGAACACTAATGCCATCGCAGACATGATTGAGGATATTAGTCCGATTCCAGACAAGCTGTACACGCCGATCATTGAAGGGGCCGATGATGAGCTGCGTCAAATGTGTTATGACAAAGCAAGGTCGTTGTATGGTGACCCATTGCCTGAACTGGTCGAGCATCGCTTGGAAAAAGAATTGAACAGTATCATCAAACACGGCTTCGGTGTGATTTATTTGATTTCGCAGCGTTTGGTAACGAAATCATTGAATGATGGTTATCTGGTAGGCTCACGTGGATCTGTAGGCTCGTCTTTTGTTGCGACGATGTCTGAGATTACCGAGGTAAACCCATTGCCTCCTCATTATCGCTGCCCAAATTGCAAGCACAGCGAGTTTATTACTGATGGTTCAATCGCCTCTGGGTTTGACTTGGAGGATAAAGCATGTACAGAATGTGGAACCATGTATGCCAAGGATGGACAGGACATCCCGTTCGAGACGTTCCTCGGCTTTAAAGGAGATAAGGTACCCGATATTGACTTGAACTTCTCTGGTGATTATCAGCCGCGTGCACACAAGTACACACAAGAACTGTTCGGAGCAGACTACGTATATCGTGCAGGAACGATTGGTACTGTTGCGGAAAAAACAGCGTATGGATATGTGCGCAAGTATGCCGATGAACGAGGCATGACGTTGCGCAATGCCGAGATATCCCGGATCGTGAACGGCTGCACAGGTGTAAAAAGGACGACAGGGCAGCATCCGGGCGGTATTATCGTAGTTCCTGACTACATGGAAATTGAGGACTTTTGTCCGATTCAGTTCCCGGCTGATGATAATGAGTCAGAATGGCGCACAACCCATTTTGACTTCCACTCCATTCATGACAACCTGCTAAAACTCGATATTCTGGGACACGACGATCCGACCGTCATTCGTATGCTTCAAGACTTGACGGGAATGGACCCGAAGACGATTCCACTGGATGATAAAAAGACAATGTCCATCTTCAGTTCGACGGAAGCCCTGGGGGTAACACCCGAGCAAATCGGTACGAATATGGGGACATTGGGCATTCCAGAGTTCGGAACCAAATTCGTTCGTCAGATGCTGGAAGACACCAAACCGACTACGTTTGCCGAGCTTGTTCAGATTTCTGGACTTTCTCACGGTACGGACGTTTGGTTGAACAACGCGCAGGACTTGATCCGCAATGGTACTTGCAAACTGCCAGACGTAATTGGTTGTCGTGACGATATCATGGTGTATTTGATCTATAAAGGGCTAGAGCCTTCGCGTGCCTTTAAGATCATGGAGTCTGTGCGTAAAGGTAAAGGGGTTCCTGAGGACGATCAGGAAGAAATGCGCAACAACAATGTGCCAGAATGGTATATTCAGTCGTGCCAGCGAATCAAGTACATGTTCCCGAAGGCGCACGCGACTGCCTACGTCATGATGGCCGTGCGGATTGCCTACTTCAAGGTTCATCGCCCACTGGAGTTTTACGCGACGTATTTTACTGTTCGCGCAGATGACTTTGATATTCCGCTGATGGTCAAAGGCTCAGCGGCGATCAAGCAAAAGATTGAAGAGATCGAGGGCAAGGGACACGATGCGCAGCCAAAAGAAAAGGCATTGCTGACTGTCTTGGAGATGGCTTTGGAAATGGTTGAACGCGGCTTCCGTTTTGCCAACGTTGATTTGTACAAATCGGACGCTACTCGCTTCTTGATCGAGGGTGATTCTCTCATCGCTCCATTCAACGCCCTGCCTGGTTTAGGGACGAATGCAGCGATCAGCATCGTACAAGCGAGAGAGCAAGGGGAGTTTTTGTCCAAGGAAGACCTCCTGTCCCGCTCCCGTATCTCCAAGACCATTTTGGAGTTCTTGGACGAGCAAGGTGCGTTGAAAGGATTGCCAGAATCCAACCAGCTATCCTTGTTCTAAGGCGTGCAGTCAAGGCTCACAGTCATCCAAAGGTTGTCAGCAGAGGGCTGTTATGCTATAATTTTTTTGGAAATACTGGTTTTATACGCATGGCTGATCGAGAGTGGGGAAACCCACTCTTTCTTTCTGGCTACACCTCATGGTTCAAATGAGAAGGAGGTACTTGCTTGAGCAAGGTAACAGGCATCGTCACTGAACTCGTCACGCCCATTGCTGAAGAATTGGGCCTGGAGCTAGTTGACATCGAGTACAAAAAGGAAGGCAGCAACTGGTTTCTGCGCGTGTTTATCGACAATGAAACTGGCAACATTGATATTGATGACTGCCGCCTTGTCAGCGAGAAGCTGAGCGAAAAACTAGACGAAGTAGATCCCATCCCTACAGCATACTTTTTAGAAGTATCTTCGCCGGGTGCTGAGCGCCCATTACGCAAGGATAAGGATTTCACGAAAGCTGTCGGCAGAAATGTGCATATCACAACAAAAGAGCCAATAGAAGGTGCAACCACGTTCGAAGGCGAACTGGTATCCTATGAGGATGGCAAGCTGACAGTAAAAGAAGCAAAGAAAACGTATGTAATTTCCCAAGAGCAAATTGACACGGCTAGAATGGCAATTATTTTTTAGTTGTCGCGGCCTGTGTTAGCCTGTGGTAAGTAAAGGAGGAGGCAACGAAAGTCATGAACGGCGATTTTATCGAGGCTTTAGAAGCCATTGAGAGAGAGAAAGGCATCACCAAAGACGTACTGATTGAGGCCATCGAAGCGGCTCTTATCTCTGGATACAAACGTAACTTCAACTCGGCCCAAAATGTGCGGGTGGATGTAAATCGTCATTCAGGTATGGTGCGTGTGTTTGCGCGGAAGAACGTAGTGGAAGAGGTATTGGATCCGCGCCTTGAGATCTCTCAAGAAGCAGCACAAGAAATCGATCCTAACTTCCGTCTGGAGGACATCGTCGAAATCGAGGTAACGCCTCGTGATTTCGGTCGAATTGCTGCTCAGACAGCGAAGCAAGTGGTTACGCAGCGCATTCGCGAAGCGGAGCGCGGTTTGATCTACAGCGAGTTTATTGAACGTGAAGACGATATCGTAACAGGCGTTGTTCAGCGTATGGACGCTCGCAATTATTACATTGATCTGGGTAAGGCGGAAGCCGTTATGCCGATCACCGAAAAAATGCCATCCGAAGATTTTAAATCACAAGATCGCGTGAAGGCATACATCATCAAAGTAGAGAAAACCACTAAAGGACCGCAAATCGTCGTTTCCCGTACTCATCCGGGGCTTTTGAAGCGCCTCTTCGAACTAGAAGTGCCAGAAATATATGACGGTGTGGTTGAAATCAAGTCTGTTGCGCGAGAAGCCGGTGATCGCTCGAAGATCGCTGTGCATTCCATCAACGCAGATGTTGATCCAGTAGGAGCTTGTGTCGGTCCAAAGGGCATGCGTGTCCAAACGATCGTTACAGAGCTGAAAGGCGAAAAGATCGACATTGTTCGTTGGTCTGAAGATCCTGCCGAGTACGTAGCCAATGCACTCAGCCCTGCAAAAGTGCTGCATGTTGAGGTTAACGTAGCGGAGAAGGTTACTCGTGTGATCGTTCCCGATTATCAATTGTCTCTGGCGATTGGTAAGCGTGGCCAAAACGCGCGCCTGGCAGCCAAGCTGACTGGCTGGAAGATCGATATCAAGAGCGAGTCCCAAGCCGACCAAGAAGGCATCGCTTATCCAAAAGAAGTAGAGAGCGATGAAGGGACGGACAACGAATAATCATGAAGCAAAAAAAGATCCCGTTGCGTAAGTGCATTGTTTGCCAAGGAATGTTTCCGAAAAAGGAATTAATCCGCGTCGTCCGGACGCCAGAAGAAGAGATCGTCATTGATCTTACTGGAAGGGCGGCGGGACGCGGTACCTATGTGTGTCGGCAGGAAAGCTGTCTGAAGCCGGATGCGTTCGCATCGGGGAAATGGAAAAAAGTGCTGGAACGTGCCCTCAATATGTCCATCTCCCAAGAAAAGTATGATGCTTTCCGTGAGAAATGGCTGGAGATGGTGGGAAAATGACCCCAAAAGCAGCACAATTACTCGGATTGGCGATGCGTGCGAGAAAGATCGTAACTGGGGAGGAATTGGTCATTACCGCTGTTCGTAATGGGCAGGCCCGCCTGGTATTGCTCGCATCAGATGCATCAGACAATACCGCCAAGAAAGTAAAGGATAAATGTTCCTATTACGGTGTCTCATGTGTAACCACTGGCGACCGACATTCATTGGGACACGCAATCGGAAAAGATGGGCGCGTTACCGTGGCGGTAACCGATGGGAAATTGGCCGAAAGCATTCAGCGTCTGCTCACCTAACTAAGAAAGGGTGAAGTATATTTGAAGACACGTGTGTATGAGTATGCCAAACAGCACAACATGAGCAGCAAGGAAATCCTCAATTTGCTAAAACGATTGAATATAGAAGTAGCAAATCATATGAGTATCATGGAAGAAGGGACGATCAAAAGGATCGAGGATCACATGGCAAAATTGCGTTCTGGTGCCAAACCGGAGACGCGGAGCACACCTAGTGATGCAAGACCCAAACAAACGGACGATCAACGACGCCCCAACGACTCCAGAGGACAACAGATCAAACCCCAGCAGCAAGCGGGGCAAGTTCAACCGGTTAGAAATGAAAAACCAAATAGCGATCGCGGAGCAAAGAACACAAGCACGAATCGTCCAGGAAATAGCAGTGCAAGTGGCAATCTCGATCAGCATAGTCCTCAGCATGGAAAAAATCAGGGGAAGAATCAGGAGAGAAAACCAAACAATATGAGAAGTCAACCCGCAAAGCCGTCTGACCGTAAGCCGCAGAATCAACAACGACCACAAAACCAACAGCGTCCTCAAAATCAGCAACGACCACAAAACCAGCAACGACCACAAAACCAACAACGTCCTGCAAACCAACCTGCAGCGAATCAAACGGAGGGTCGTACAGGGGAAGAGTTTGAGGATAAAGTAAAACTTCCTTCCAATGTTGGTATGGAAAAGCGTGAGAAAATCAAAAAAGCTCCTCAAACCCAAAAGACTTTTGAAGATAACAAGAAGAATCAACCATTCCGCGGTGGAAACAACCGTAACAACCAAAACAACCGCCGTGGAGGAAATAACAACCGTGGTGGTGGTGGACAAAAGCCGCAACGTCCTGTGATTGAACCACCTACAAAGATCACGTTTACAGAGTCTTTGACTGTAAATGAGTTGGCAGTGAAACTGCGTAAGGAACCAGCCGAAGTAATCAAAAAGCTGTTCGGCTTGGGTATCATGGCGACGATCAACCAGTACCTCGATCGTGAAGCTATCGAACTGATTTGCGCGGACTACAACGTAGAAGTCGAAGAAAAAATCATCATTGATGAAACGAACTTCGAAACGTTGGAAGACGTAGATGCACCAGAAAGTCTCATGGAGCGACCGCCAGTTGTTACCATCATGGGTCACGTTGACCACGGGAAAACAACGTTGCTGGACGCGATCCGCTCTACAAACGTAGTAGCGGGAGAAGCGGGAGGAATTACACAGCATATCGGTGCGTACCAAGTTGAGATCAAAGGAAAGAAAATTACTTTCCTCGATACACCAGGTCACGCGGCGTTCACAACGATGCGTGCACGCGGTGCGCAAATCACAGATATCACCATTCTGGTGGTTGCAGCAGATGACGGTGTCATGCCGCAAACCGTTGAGGCGATCAGCCATGCGAAAGCGGCAAATGTGCCAATCATCGTTGCTGTCAACAAGGTTGACAAACCAGAAGCAAATATTGACCGTATCAAGCAAGAGTTGACCGAGTATGAATTGGTTGCCGAAGAGTGGGGCGGCGATACGATCTTCTCCCCATTGTCCGCTAAACAGCGTACAGGTATCGAGGAATTGCTCGAGTACATCTTGCTCGTATCCGAAGTACAAGAACTGAAAGCCAACCCAGACAAACTTGCGCGCGGTACCGTTGTCGAAGCTGAGCTCGACAAGGGACGTGGTCCTGTTGCAACTATCTTGGTTCAACAAGGTACTCTCCGTGTAGGTGATCCTATCGTTGTCGGTTCCGCTTTTGGACGTGTGCGTGCGATGGTGAATGACAAAGGACGCCGTCTGAAAGAAGCAGGTCCATCTACGCCAGTAGAAATTACGGGTCTGAATGATGTTCCACAAGCAGGCGATCAGTTCCGTGTCTTTGAAGACGAGAAGAAAGCCCGCGCGATCGGGGAAGCACGTGCTTCCAAGCAACGTGAATCCGAGCGTCGTGAAAGCTCCCGCGTTTCTTTGGATGATTTGTTCCAACACATCCAAGAAGGCGATATCAAGGAACTGAACCTGATTGTAAAAGCAGACGTACACGGTTCTGTGGAAGCACTGCGCGGTTCTTTGGAGAAAATCGATGTCAACGGAACTCGTGTGAAGATCATTCATACAGGTGTTGGTGCGATTACAGAATCCGATGTTACACTGGCAAATGCTTCGAATGCCATTATCATTGGTTTCAACGTTCGTCCTGAACCAAATGCGCGCAGCATGGCTGAACAAGAGAAGATCGACATTCGCCTACACCGTGTGATCTATACTGTAATCGAAGAGATCGAGTCTGCTCTCAAAGGTATGCTTGATCCAGTCTTCAAAGAAAACATTATCGGCCAAGCTGAGATTCGTGAAGTGTTCAAAGTATCCAAAGTCGGAAACATTGCAGGTTGCTATGTGACTGAAGGTAAATTGAGCCGCGATGCTGGTGCGCGTTTGATCCGCGAAGGCATTGTGATTTATGAAGGTAAGCTCGATACCCTCAAACGCTTCAAAGATGATGCGAAAGACGTTGCTGCTGGCTATGAGTGCGGTCTGACTTTGGAACGCTTCAATGACCTCAAAATCGGCGACGTCATCGAAGCATTCGTCATGGTTGAAGTGAAACAATAATGATAGCAGGTGTGCAGATCGAACTGTTTCTGCCCGCTAGCCAAAACCTGAAAGAAAAACGGGCCATCGTCAAAAGTCTGATCGGCAAGCTGCGGAGCCGATTTCATGTCTCCGCGGCAGAAGTGGCTTATCTCGAGCAATGGCAGCGTACCGTGTTGGGTATCGCTGCCGTTGCTAATGAGATTTCTTTTTTACAACAAGAAATGCAGGCTGTCATTCGATTCGTGGAAAACCATCCAGAGGTAGAGTTGATTCGCGTGGATACGGAATACTACGACTAAAGAGCAGCCAGCGGAGGTGAAAATCGATGAATAAAACACGAATCAGCCGCGTAGGCGAAGAAATCAAAAAAGAGTTGAGCCTCGTATTGCAGCGTGGACTCAAAGATCCTCGTGTCGGTTTCGTAACGGTAACAGATGTAGAGGTAAGCAGTGACCTGCAATTGGCAAAGGTTTTTGTCAGCATTTTTGGCAGTGAGGAAGAGCGTAAAGCTTCTCTTGCAGGTTTGACAAAAGCAAAAGGTTATTTGCGTACGGAGATCGGGAAACGCGTAAAGCTGCGTCACATTCCTGATTTTGTATTCAAGCTGGACGAGTCCATTGACTACGGCAGCAAAATTGAATCAATCCTGCGGGAAATCTCCACAGAGGGAGAGAAACAGGATGAATCCTAATCAAATGGCAGTACAGGAAGCGGTGCGTTTTATGCAGGAGCACGACCGCTTCCTGGTTCTTTCCCATGTAAGCCCTGACGGAGATGCTACAGGATCTGCTTTGGGAGTCGTGCTCATGCTAGAGCAATTGGGAAAAGAGTATGTGGTTGTAAACGAAGGGGAAACACCGATCAAGTTTAACTTCTTGCCGCGGTTTGACCGTCTTTATAACCTGCGCAAACAACCACTGAACGAGACGTTCGGGGCCGTAATCGCTGTAGACTGCGCGGATGAGTCGCGGATGGGCGATGTACGGTCTTTATTTGCTTCTGGCGCTGCTTTGCTGAATATCGATCATCACCCGACCAACGATCATTTTGGAACGGTAAATCTGGTTCGACCGGATGCAGCCGCAACAGCAGAAATTTTGTTTGATGTTGCAGAAGCAGCAGGGGTTTCTTTCAACGAAGAGCTTGCGCTGTCTATCTATACCGGCCTTCTGACGGATACTGGCGGTTTCCGTTATTCCAATACATCACCACGCGTCATGGAGATCGCAGCTCGATTGCTCGGATATGGTGTGAAGCCAGGAGACGTAGCAGAGCGGTGTCTGGAAGAAATCACATTTGCCCATGTGAAAGTACTGCGACGCGCTCTCCAAACGTTGCAACTGACCCATCAAAATTTGGTTGCCTCCATCACTGTTGCAGCCGCAGATTTTGCCGAAGTGGGTGCAGAGCGGGAAGATGCTGGTGGATTGGTGAATTACTGCCGTAACATTGAAGGAGTCGAGGTCGGCGTTTCTTTTGTGGAAGCGGAACCGGGAGTGGTAAAGGTGAGCATGCGCGCTCGCGATCGGGTTGACGTAGCTGTCATTGCGAAGCAGCTCGGTGGCGGTGGACACGCAAAAGCAGCAGGATGCACGATCAAAGGACCACTTTCAGAAGTACAGCAAAAAGTTTGGACTGTGCTGGACGATGCAGTAGGAGTGAAATTCGATGAGTAACGTGAACGGCGTGCTGGTTATCGACAAGCCAGCTGGTATGACATCCCATGATTGTGTAGCACGTATTCGTCGATTGTATGGAACGAAAAAAGTGGGGCATACGGGTACACTTGATCCAGATGTGACGGGTGTACTCCCCATTTGTGTGGGACACGCAACGAGGCTAGTTGAATATTTGCAAGAGCTGCCTAAGCGCTATGATGTAGTCATGCGACTCGGCTCAACTACCACGACGGAAGATGCTTCTGGAGAAGTGGTGGAGCATGACATAGTAGATGCAGCATCGATTACGACGGAGCGTATTCAAGCGCTGTTCGCATCCTTCTTGGGTGAAATGGAGCAGATACCTCCGATGTTCTCTGCGGTTAAGGTAAACGGCAAGCGGCTGTACGACCTGGCTCGTGAAGGCACGGTAATTGAACGGCAGGCACGGAAAGTGACGCTCTATGAGCTGACACTTCATAAGATTAGCGTAGATGGGGACACTGTCGATGTTGCATTCACGTGCACGTGCTCCAAAGGCACATACATGCGCACCTTATGTGTTGACCTCGGACGCGCTCTGGGTTATCCTGCCCATATGAAGCTGTTGCGGCGAATAAAAAGCGGCCCGTTCCAGGAGCAAGAGGCAATCCCGCTCCAGCAAATTGAGGAACAGGCAGCAAGCGGGGAAGACATTTCCCACTACTTGGTCTCCATCCCTCAGGCAATCTCGTTCTTACCATCGTTTCAGGTCAAGCCAGAACGGATCAAAGCAGTACGTAATGGACTTGCGACTGCGCTTCCGGGCGTCACTGCGGAGGAAGGAAGTTTGATTTGCTTGTTTGCGGGGGAAGAATTACTTGGCATTCATCGCATATGCCGTGGAGACAAAGGACTTTTCGCCAAGCCAGAAAAAGTCTTTCCAGCCGAGGTGTAATCCGTGAAAACGATCTACCTAACATACCCGTTTCCGTCTGACCTGCAAGCGAATCCTTGTGCGATTGCACTGGGGTACTTTGATGGTGTACATATTGGGCATCGCCGTGTAATCCAAAAGGCAATTGATACAGCGAAAGCAAACGGATGGCAAAGTACGGTAGTGACCTTTGATCCGCATCCTCGAGAAGTTTTGGGGCAAAGCGGTTATACCCGCTATTTGACACCACTTGAAGACAAGCTCGAGCAATTCGAAAAGATGGGCGTAGACACCACATATGTGATGAAGTTCGATATCAGCTTTGCGGCTATTTATCCAGAAGATTTCATCGCAGAGTGCCTTCTTCCATTGGAATGCCGCCATATTGTCGTTGGCTTCGACTACACCTTTGGTTATCGCGGGATGGGGACTGCCCATACCTTGCAAGAAATGAGCAAAGGTCGCTATGGGCTCGACATCGTGGGTCCGGTAAATCGCTTGGGTGAAAAAGTGAGCAGTACAATCATCCGTGAATATCTTCATCATGGGGATGTCGAGCAGGTTCGCCATTTGCTAGGCCGCTCCTACAAAGTGCGTGGAACAGTCGTGCATGGCGACAAACGCGGTCGAACCATTGGTTTTCCTACAGCGAACGTCCAAGTAAATCAGCCGTACTTAATCGGAAAGAATGGGGTCTACGGCGTTCGCTTTACCGTGGATGAACAAAGCTACTATGGTGTCATGAACGTTGGGATCAAGCCTACATTTGAACTGGAGAAAAAAGAAAAGTCACTAGAAGTGCACATTTTTGAGTTCTCTGGTGAAATTTATGACAAAGAAGTAGAAGTAGAGTTTTTGTTCTACATCCGGGAAGAGCAGAAGTTTGCTGGAGTCGATGCACTCATCGCGCAAATTGGACGAGATGTACAAACGGCGAAGCAAAAATTCGCAGAGGGAATCTCGTAAAGGATTCTCTTTGCTTTTCACAAAATGGTATGCTATAATTCAAAACGTTGTACAGATAACCGTAGCTTGGCTGTCCGATTCTCACCGACGGCAGACTCGGCGAACGGTATAAAAAATGAGGAGGTGAGTCATGATGGCATTGACTCAAGAACGTAAAACTCAACTGATTCAAGAGTTCCGTACTCATGAGAACGACACCGGTTCACCGGAAGTGCAAATCGCTATCTTGACCGAAAACATTAACAATCTGAACGGACACTTGCGTACGCACAAGAAAGATCACCACAGCCGTCGTGGTCTCTTGAAAATGGTTGGTCAACGTCGTAACCTGTTGACATACCTGCGTGAAGCAGATGTTCAACGCTATCGTTCGGTTGTAGACCGCCTGGGTCTGCGCCGCTAATCAGCGTTTTGTAGAAAGCGGGTTCTGCCCGCTTTTTCTATCGTGTGGGAGGGTTTAGCGCAAGAAATGCGCTAAGCCTATCCTAACGAGTAAAGGCTTAGAAACAAATGGTTTGCTTACATTAGCTTCACAAAAGAAGCTTTTTTTATTATCTAGAACGACTGCCAAAGGTACCCATTTAATTTTTATCATGGCAGGAAATAATACATATAGGTAGAAAACAAAGTGTGTAAACGCACATTGTTGTGAAGGAGGACTGCTAGCATCATGGAGCAACAATACCGTACATATGACTTCGAACTGGCAGGCCGAAAACTGACCCTGGAATTTGGCAAAATGGCTAAACAGGCGCATGGTTCGGTCTTGGTTCGTTACGGCGATACAGCAATCCTGTCTGCAGTTACAGTCTCGAAGGAGCCGAAACCACTTGACTTCTTTCCACTGACTGTCAACTATGAGGAACGTCTCTATGCGGTTGGGAAAATTCCTGGCGGCTTTATTAAAAGAGAAGGACGTCCAAGCGAAAAGGCGATTTTGGCTAGCCGCTTGATTGACCGCCCTGTCCGCCCTCTTTTTGCAGAAGGATTCCGTAACGATGTACAAATCGTAAATACTGTTCTGTCTGTGGATCAAGACTGCTCGCCTGAAATCGCTGCGATGATCGGTACTTCCGCAGCGCTATGCGTCTCGGAGATTCCTTTTGAAGGTCCGATTGCAGGGGTAATCGTAGGTCGAATTGACGGTGAGTTCGTCATTAACCCTACTGTAGCTCAAGCAGAGAAAAGCGATATTCACCTGACTGTCGCAGGTACGCACAAAGCGATTAACATGGTGGAAGCAGCTGCGAACCAAGTACCGGAAGCGGTCATGCTTGAAGCGATCATGGCTGGTCATGACGTGATTAAGCAATTGGTAGAATTCCAGAACATGATCGTAGCAGAAATCGGCAAGCAAAAAATGGAAGTCATCTTGCATGAGGTTGATCCTGAAATCGATCAAGCTGTACGTGCATATGCGGAAGCTCGCTTGAAAGAAGCTGTTCGCATCGAAGAAAAACAAGCGCGCTACGATGCTATTGATGATATCAAGGCAGAAACCAAAGAGCATTTTGCAGCCAAGGACCCTGAGGCATATCCAGAACAGGAAAAGATGATTAGCGAAGTACTTGGCAATATTGTCAAGGATGAGGTTCGCCGTCTGATTACTGACGAGAAAGTTCGCCCTGATGGACGAGCTTTGCACGAAATCCGTCCGCTGTCCAGTGAGACAAACATTCTTTCCCGTACACATGGCTCTGCTATGTTTACCCGCGGTCAGACGCAAGCGTTGAGCGTTTGCACATTGGGCGCGCTGGGAGATGTTCAAATTCTCGATGGACTCGGTCTGGAAGAATCGAAGCGTTTCATGCACCACTACAACTTCCCGCCGTATAGCGTGGGTGAAGCACGTCCGTTGCGTCCTCCGGGTCGTCGTGAAATCGGACACGGTGCGTTGGGTGAGCGTGCTATCGAGCCGATCATTCCATCTGAGACAGAGTTCCCATACACGATTCGTCTCGTATCCGAGGTCATTGAATCCAATGGTTCCACATCGCAAGCATCGATTTGCGCGAGCGTACTTGCCTTGATGGATGCAGGTGTACCGATCAAAGCACCGGTAGCAGGTATTGCGATGGGCTTGATCATGAGCAAAGATGAGAAATCTTTCTCGATCCTGACTGATATTCAAGGTATGGAAGATCATTTGGGAGACATGGATTTCAAAGTAGCGGGTACAGAGGCTGGTGTAACAGCTATCCAAATGGACATCAAAATTTCCGGTATTAACCGTGAGATTTTAGAGTTGGCCTTGGAGCAAGCGCGTGTTGGTCGTTTGCACATTCTGAACCATATGATGAGCACGATTTCCGAACCGCGTAAAGAACTGTCTCCTTATGCACCAAAAATCATGACCATGACGATCAATCCGGAGAAAATTCGCGATGTAATCGGTCCACAAGGTCGTGTCATCAATAAGATTATCGAAGAAACCGGCGTAAAAATCGACATCGAACAAGATGGAAGAGTCTTCATTGCATCCATCAACCACGAGGCGAATCTGCGCGCGAAACAAATCATTGAAGATCTGGTTCGTGAGGTAGCTGTTGGTCAGGTATACCTGGGAACAGTAAAACGCGTAGAGAAGTACGGTGCGTTCATCGAGTTGTTCGCGGGTAAAGAGGGCTTGTGCCACATCTCTCAACTGGCTGAAGAGCGTGTAGCCAAAACAGAAGATGTTGTCGCAGTTGGTGATAAAGTACAAGTGAAAGTGACCGAGATCGACGACCAAGGTCGTGTGAATCTCTCTCGCAAAGCAGTTTTGAAAGAACAAGCTGCTGCGGCACAAGCTGCTGAAACGCCAACAAAAGCAGAATAAAGGAAACCAAAAGGCTTCGTCACTCGAAGAAATTCGTGTACGGAAGCTTTTTTCTTTTCTATACCAGATGCTTCTGATTCGTATGTCTAAGTCGTTCCCTCCCTTCATACATTGGACAAGAGAGACTCGTACGATTGATAGAGGAGGGCGACGCCCTAATGACGAATAGGACCAGGAGACTTTTGTTCATCGTTATATATGGAGCTGCGCTGATTGTTCTCTTGAATTATCAGCCTATTCATCATTACATTAGCACGCTCAAAAATGTCCAGGTAGCAAATGGGGATCGAAACGACAATGAAAAAGCGCGTTTACGGGCGCAGATTGAAAAGTGGAAAGAGGGCAGAGAGGAAGAACCAATCGATGCCGTCGTCGATCAGACGTGGAAGGCGATTCCCGGCTATAATGGACGTGTAGTCGATGTAGAAGAATCACTCAATAAAATGCTGGCTGCGGGTGTGTCCAGCCCAGATTTGCTGGTATACAAGGAAGTACCTCCAGCGGTTTCGCTTGAGCAATTGGGAGCACAACCGATCTATCGAGGAAATCCAAATAAACCAGCGATTTCTTTTATGATCAATGTGGCTTGGGGAAATGAGTATCTCGATTCGATGCTCAATACACTCGATAAACATAAGGTAAAAACAACGTTCTTTCTGGATGGCTCTTGGGTAAAACGTTACCCAGAAGAAGCGAAAAAGATTATGGCACGTGGCCATGAGATTGGGAATCATGCGTATTCGCATCCTGATATGAACACACTGGGAACACAGAGGATTCATCAAGAGATAAGTCGTACGCAAGATGTTATTTTTAAAACGCTGGAAGTAAAGCCTTCCTTGTTTGCACCGCCATCTGGTGCTTTTAACCAACGCGTTGTACAAATCGCGCATTCGTCTTATCAAATGAAGACGATACTATGGACGGCAGATACCATTGACTGGCAGAAACCTTCGCCTGCTTATGTGATCAATAAAATAAGCCGGAAAATGGAGAACGGCGTCCTCGTACTCATGCACCCTACTTCTACCTCCGAGGCCAGTTTAGACCAGCTTCTGACGATCGCCAAAAAGAAGGGGTTACAGCCGACGACTGTTTCGGAGGTTATATCGAGTCGTAGACTCCCGTCACCGTAAATACATGTTCATTTATTGTGGAGACAAAGGAAGTTTGCTATAGTTAGACGTGTTTACAAGAAATTCCCCGAGGTTTCGGGTAGAGACAGATGAACAACCGAGGAGGATTTACGTGATACAACGTCATACGTGTGATAACGGTCTTCGAATCGTGACGGAACGGATTCCGTCCGTTCGCTCCGTTGCCTTAGGCATCTGGGTAGGGACTGGTTCGAAATATGAAAACGAGAAAAACAACGGGATTTCCCATTTTCTCGAGCATATGTTTTTCAAAGGCACAAAAACTCGTTCTGCAAAGGAAATTGCGGAAACCTTTGATGAGATTGGCGGGAACGTGAACGCCTTTACTTCGAAGGAGTATACTTGTTATTACGCAAGGGTGCTCGACCAACATGCTCCGATCGCTCTCGATGTTCTTTCCGATATGTACTTCAACTCGGTATTTGATGCAGATGAGTTGGAAAAGGAAAAGAACGTCGTCATTGAAGAGATCAGCATGTATGAAGACACACCAGATGATTTGGTGCATGATTTGATTGCACGCGCTTCGTACAGCACACACCCGCTAGGCTATTCGATTTTGGGTACGGAAGATGTCCTGCGTAGCTTGAAACGTGATGATTTGATCGGTTATATTGATCAGCACTACCTGCCAACGAATACGGTGATTACGGTAGCGGGAAATTTTGAAGACAGTTTGATTGAAGATATTCAAAAGCGCTTTCAAGCTTTCTCTCGTCCAGGCGCTATGCCGACCTTGTCTACTCCTGACTTTGCTGGAAATGTTATTGCACATCACAAGGCAACAGAGCAAGCGCATTTGTGCCTGTCTTTACCTGGGTTTAAGGTAGGACATCCCGAAGTATATTCCTTGATTTTGCTGAACAATGTGCTGGGTGGCAGCATGAGCTCGCGTCTATTTCAAGAAATTCGAGAAGAACGCGGCTTGGCATACTCCGTGTATTCCTATCATTCGTCCTATAAAGAAGCGGGTACGTTCCACGTGTATACAGGAACGGCACCAGAGCAAGTGGGACAGGTTTTTGATATCGTCTCGCGCGTCCTGCGCGATGTCGCTGATCATGGAATTACGGACAAAGAGCTGAACAAAGGAAAAGAGCAGCTGAAAGGCAGCCTGATGCTCAGCTTGGAAAGCACGAATAGCCGTATGAGTCGCCTTGGCAAAAATGAGCTTTTGCTGGGCCGTCATCTCAGTCTAGATGAGATCATCGCCAAAATTGACCGTGTTTCCCATGAATCTGTTTTGGCTGTGGCGCAGCAGCTGTTCCGTTCCAAGATGTCTATGGCGATGGTGAGTCCACTCGATGGCTTCCCTGAAAACGTGAATAACGATATTTTGTTGTAGGCAAAAATCCGGCATAGCCCGGATTTTTTTGCGTATATCAACAGTAAATGAAAGGACAAAGGGGGCTTCTCCATGCGCTTAAGCGAGTTGGGTGGGAAGGAGATTATCGGACTGGACAACGGGGAGAAAATGGGAGTCATCAGTGATTCCGATTTAGTCATCCATCCCGAAAACGGTGCGATTCAATCCATCATCTTGCCAGGAGGTAGTTTCTTTGGGTTCGGCAAGAAGCGAGAGGACCTCGTGATCCCATGGAGTTCCATCGTAAAAATTGGGCCAGATATGGTCATCATCCAGCTTCAAGCGCCTGAGGCACAAGCTTCTCAAAAGTAGGCGCTACTGTCACCGAAGTAGCAGGAGCGGAATAGGATGGGGGTAGACCGCATGGATTTCCGTCAACTTTTCCAAAAGGAAAACCTTTGCGTTCCGATCATTTAATGCAGTAAAATGTGTGGAAAGGGGAACGCAGCATGCTAACGGGCATACATGTTGCCTTCATCGGCGGAGACGCTCGCCAGTTGGAAGTCATTAAGCGATGCATACAACTGGATGCTAGCGTCACGTTAGTTGGCTTCGACAACCTGGAAAGTAATTTTACAGGGGCAACGAAGAAACCATTAACATGCGATGTGTTGAAAGACGTGGACGCCCTCATCCTACCCATCGTAGGGACCGATGATCAAGGATACGTGGAAAGTATTTTCTGCTCCAAACAACTGCAGTTGCTAGACGAACATGTGGCAAGTCTGCCGGGTCATTGCGTGGTTTACACGGGAATGGCAAAGCCTTATCTGAAAAAACTGTTGGCTTCCACACAGCTTCCTCTCGTGGAGCTTTTGGATCGTGATGACGTAGCTATCTATAACTCTATCCCTACTGTAGAGGGAGCGTTAATGATGGCGATTCAACATACGGATATTACGATTCATGGATCACAGTCAATTGTTTTGGGATTGGGCCGAACAGGTTTGTCCATGGCTCGAGCATTGCATTCGTTGGGAGCCCGCGTAAGAGTTGGAGCCAGACGTCAAGAACACTTGGCACGCATTTATGAGATGGGATTGACTCCCTTCCATATAAGCGAAGTAAGGCAACAGGTTACGAATGCTGATTTCATTTTTAATACCATCCCGCAATTATTACTCACGGCAGAAGTGATTGCTCAAATGCCTCAATCGGCGTTTATACTTGATCTTGCCTCCAAGCCAGGGGGAACAGATTTTCGTTACGCTGAGAGACGAGGTATCAAAGCTCTTCTTGCTCCCGGATTGCCTGGAATCGTTGCACCTAAAACCGCTGGACAAATTTTAGCCCAAACATTGTCTCGTCTGATTGCGGATCAAAGGAAAGCGCCAGGAGGGGATGCAACATGAGTAAGCTTCAGGGAAAGACCATTGGATTTGGTTTGTCTGGATCGCATTGCACCTTTGAGGAAACGATGCCGCAAATTAAGCGATTTGTGGATGCTGGAGCACGGGTGGTTCCGATCGTATCGAACACGATTATGACCACGGATACACGCTTCGGTACTTCGCAAAGCTGGCAGCAACAAATCAAGGAACTGACGGGGGAAGAGCTTATTTCGACTATTCCACAGGCTGAGCCGTTGGGACCTTCCAAGTTGTTGGATGTCATGCTGATTGCGCCTTGCACAGGGAGTACGACGAGTCGACTGGCAAATGCCATTACGGATAGTGCCGTACTGATGGCGGCTAAGGCGACCATGCGTAATTTGCGACCCATCGTGATTGCCATATCCACCAATGATGGTCTGGGATTAAATGCAGCCAATATTGCCAAGCTGTTGGCTGCGAAAAATATGTATTTCGTTCCGTTCGGGCAGGATGCTCCGGATAAAAAACCGAATTCGCTTGTAGCTCGTATGGATCTACTATTAGAAACATGCGAAGCAGCTTTGGAAGGTCGACAATTGCAACCCTTGCTCATCGAAAGATTTAACTACTAATAAGACTACAGAAAAAACAATTAACCTGCTTTTTCGCGATTAGGAGGAGAGTAAGAGATGGCAAACCAACTGACTTTCAATGTTGCTGTAGTCGGTGCGACTGGTGCAGTCGGACAGCAGATGATTCAACTATTAGAAAAGCGCAACTTCCCAATCAAACAGCTTAAGCTGCTTGCTTCTGGACGTTCTGCAGGAAAAACAGTCACCTTCAAGGGGCAAGAAATTGTACTGGAAGAGGCGACTCCAGACAGTTTTGCAGGGGTTGATTTCGCCCTGTTTAGTGCTGGCGGATCGGTCAGCAAGGAACTGGCTCATCACGCAGTACGTCATGGCGCGGTTGTCATTGACAATACCAGTGCATTCCGGATGGACCCAGATGTCCCTCTCGTTGTGCCAGAAGTAAACATGGATGCTGCGCTCGCTCATAATGGAATCATTGCGAATCCGAATTGCTCTACGATTCAGATGGTTGCCGCTCTAAAGCCCCTTTATGATCGTTTTGGTATAGACAGAATTATCGTTTCTACTTACCAGGCAGTATCCGGTGCAGGTCAATCTGCGATCAATGAATTGCTCGACCAGAGTCGAGACATTTTGGATGGGAAAGAACCGCAGTGTAACGTACTTCCCGTAGGCAAATTGCCTGTGCATCATCAGATTGCGTACAACGCGATTCCGCAGATTGATGTGTTCACCGACAATGGTTTTACTTATGAAGAAATGAAAATGGTCAATGAGACCAAAAAAATCTTCGGTGATGACACTGTACTTGTTTCAGCTACTTGCGTACGTATTCCAGTGGTCTACGGCCACAGCGAGTCGGTATATGTAGAGCTGAAACAGGATTACGATCTGGCAGAAGTAAAGGCCCTGCTGAAAGACGCTCCGGGTATCGTGTTAGTAGATGCGCCAGAGGAACAGCAGTATCCACTCGCTACTGATGCAACAGGCAAACTGGAAGTATTCGTGGGCCGGGTGCGTCGTGATCTCCATCATCCTCGTGGACTGCATATGTGGATCGTTTCTGACAATCTTCTCAAGGGTGCAGCATGGAATACAGTACAAATCGCTGAAGAACTCATAAAAGCAAGAGTATAGGGGAGAGGTTAGTGAAGATTCTCGTCCAGAAGTTCGGTGGTTCTTCCTTGACGACGGAGGATTGCCGGATGCGGGCAATCTACCATATGGAAAAAGCAATTGATGAGGGCTATGCCCTCGTCGTTGTCGTATCGGCGATGGGACGCAAAGGCGATCCATATGCAACCGATACACTTTTGCAGTTGGTTCGAGCGAACGGGAACCAACTGCCGAGTAGAGAAATGGATATGCTGATGCATACCGGAGAAATCATCTCTGCTACAGTCATGTGCAGCATGCTGAATGCACGGGGAATTAAAGCGACGATTTTGACAGGCGGTCAAGCAAATATAGTGACGAGCGACGACTTTACAAATGCACAAATCATGTCGATCGATCCAAGTCGCATTTTGCAAGACTTGCAGGAAAATCAAGTTGTGATCGTTCCAGGATTTCAGGGGCGTACAGCCGAGTGGGAAATTACGACACTGGGACGGGGCGGAAGCGATACGACTGCTACCGCTCTCGGTGTCGCCTTGAAGGCTGAAACGGTGGATATTTTCACCGACGTGGAAGGCATCATGACCGCAGACCCGCGTATCGTTGAAGAAGCGCAGCGGCTCGGTATGGTGACCTACACGGAAATTTGCAACATGGCTCACCTGGGTGCAAAAGTTATTCATCCTAGAGCGGTGGAGATCGCGATGCACGCAAACGTGCCGATTCGTGTTCGCTCTACGTTTTCGGACGACCCCGGTACACTTGTTACGACGATGCTGGAGATCGGGAAGATGGGCTACACTGTAAACGATAGAGTCGTTATGGGAATTGCTCATGTACCGAACATTACCCAAATCAAAGTCGCGAACAAAGAAGGGTCTTATGATACACAGCTACAAGTCTTCAAAACGATGGCAACCAATAACATCAGTGTAGATTTCATCAATGTGAACCCAATGGGTGTTGCTTACACGGTCCATGATGAAATGGGAGAAAAAGCTGCTCGTCTGTTAACAGAAATGGGATACGAGCCGCAGCTTTTGCCGCATTGCGCAAAAGTGTCCGTGATTGGTGCAGGGATGACGGGCGTGCCCGGCGTGATGGCGAGAATCGTGGAGGCACTTACACAAGAAGACATTCAAATTCTTCAATCGGCAGACTCTCATACTACCATCTGGGTACTCGTGCATGAAATGGATATGGTGAAGGCGGTTCGCGCTCTTCATCAGCAGTTCAACCTGCATGTTCAACATATGTAAGAGCATATCCTGACTTTAAATACCTACTGATCACGATAAGAGGAGTTGGAGAGGTAGTGGCACGTTTTGGTCGACTGGTTACCGCTATGGTAACGCCTTTTAATGAGCAGCTACAGGTCGATTACGATAAAACAGAGCGACTGATTGACCATTTGATTGCAAATGGTTCAACTGGAATCGTATTGAGTGGTACCACGGGTGAATCACCAACTTTATCCCGTACGGAGAAACTCGACCTTTTCCGACATGTGGTTTCTTACGCAAAAGGAAGATGCCACATCATTGCAGGAACAGGCAGTAATGATACAGCCTCAAGCATTGAGTTCACCCAAGCTGTACAATCCATTGGCGTAGACGCTGTCATGGTCGTTGCTCCTTATTACAGCAAGCCATCACAGGAAGGACTATACGCACATTTCAAGGTATTATCGGAAGCGACCGAGCTGCCCGTGATGCTTTATAATGTGCCAGGAAGATCCGTCGTCAATATGACTGCTGAAACGACACTTCGTTTGGCAAAACTGCCTAATGTAGTATGCATCAAGGAAGCCTCCGGCAATTTGTCGCAGATGGCGCAAATCATTGAGCATGCACCGGAAGGCTTTGAGCTGTACAGTGGCGATGATGGATTAACCTTGCCGATCCTGTCTATCGGGGGAGTGGGCATAGTCAGTGTGGCGAGTCATGTAGTTGGCCGTCTAATGACAGACATGATGGACGCCTTTTTTGCCGGTAACTTAACGGAGGCAGCAAGACTCCATCGCAAGCTGTTGCCGATTTTTGAGGGCCTCTTTGCATACCCGAGCCCAGGACCGACCAAGGTCGCTTTAGAAAAGCTCGGCGTTCAAGTTGGAGGCGTTCGACTGCCATTAGTCGAGCTGAACGAACAAGAAAAAGCATTCGTTCATTCTCTGCTTGTTTAACTCCATAGAAGATCAAGAGCCATTCCTGCCTGGGATGGCTCTTTTTCCTTGTGTTCATGATTTCACTTCGGGTATAATAAGAACAAGTGATTTGGGGCGGTTTTTTTGAGTGGACATGACAACTAAATATAGGAGGTTACACGTTTTGGCAAAGTCGAATCACTCTGTTCTCGTTTTCGCCCTGGGCGGAGTCGGCGAAATTGGGAAGAATATGTACGTGGTACAAAGCGGTGACGACATCGTAGTGATTGATGCCGGATTGAAGTTCCCAGAAGAGGAAATGCTGGGGATTGATATGGTTATTCCGGATATCACCTACTTGGAGGAACATCGCGACAAGGTTCGGGGTATTATTATTACGCATGGACATGAAGACCACATCGGCGGCCTCAGCTACGTGCTGAAGCATTTGAAAGTCCCGGTTTATGCGACAAAACTTACCCTTGGTTTAATTGATGCAAAGTTAAAAGAAGCGGGTATCCTAAACGAAACAAAACGCGTATTGATCAACAGCGACTCGGAAGTCGTTCTAGGAAAGATGAAGGCAACCTTTTTCCGTGTAAACCACAGCATCCCGGATTGTGTAGGGGTATGCTTGGATACGCCAGAAGGCTACATCGTTCATACAGGAGACTTCAAATTCGATCAAACACCTGTTAACAATCAGGTAGCTGATTTGGCAAAAATGGCGATGATCGGTGACAGAGGCGTTTTGTGCTTGCTCTCTGACAGTACGAATGCAGAACGGCCTGGATTTACCGGATCGGAACGCTCAGTGGGCAAAGCACTCATGGATGTGTTCAGCAAAGCACCTGGACGTATTGTTGTTTCTACGTTTGCATCAAATGTTCACCGCATTCAACAAGTGGTGGACGCTGCAGCACAGTTCAACCGTAAATTGACGGTTGTTGGCCGGAGCATGCAAAATGTCATTACTATCAGCAGAGACTTAGGGTACTTGTTGGTCCCTGAGGGCTTGATTGTTGAGATCGATGAAATCAACAAATTGCCTGCTGAACAAGTCGTTATTTTATCAACTGGAAGCCAAGGAGAGCCTATGTCCGCGCTCACTCGTATGGCCCGATCCGCCCATCGGAAAATTGACATCCTTCCAGGGGATACCGTTATTATTGCAGCCACTCCCATTCCAGGGAATGAAAAATACGTGGCGCGTACGATCGATCAATTATCGCGCATTGGTGCAGATGTCATTTATGGTGGCCATGGACCTAACGGAACCGTCCACGTCTCCGGTCATGGAAGCCAAGAGGAATTGCGCCTGATGCTTAACCTAATGAAGCCTAAATACTTTATTCCCGTTCACGGTGAATATCGCATGCTGAAAACACATGCTTTACTTGCTGAACAGGTTGGAATTCCTGAAGAAAACACATTCTTGCTCGATAACGGCGATACAGTTGAATTCTCAGGGGGCAAGGCCCGTTACGGTGGAAAAGTCCATGCTGGCAATGTTTTGATTGACGGCTTGGGTGTTGGTGATGTAGGAAACATCGTACTTAGAGATCGCAAATTACTGTCACAAGATGGCATACTGGTAGTTGTCGTTACACTCAGCAAACAAAATGGCACGATTTTGTCAGGTCCAGACATCATTTCTCGCGGTTTCGTCTACGTGCGAGAATCCGAAGAGCTGCTGGATGAGGCAAATCGCATAGTGACCCAAACACTTGTCAAATGCATGGAAGAAAATGTGAACGAATGGTCTTCACTGAAAAATAACGTAAAAGAATCATTAGGCCGTTATCTGTACGAGCAAACGCGCAGACGTCCGATGATCTTGCCGATTATCATGGAAGTGTAGGATCACGATAAAGAGCTGGAAATCCTTTTGAAAAAGGGTTTCTGGCTTTTTTTGCCTTTGTGGGCGCATGATTTTTCCTGTCCTTATCCATACTACAGAGGAAAGTGAGGGAGGATCATCCATGTCGAATCAACAATTTAGCGATTTTTTAAATAGGCCGCCGTTTGCAAACACAGCAGTAAATAGTAAGGAATCTCAGCCACAATCACCAACTGATGATCAGGAGCCTTCTGCCTCGCCGCCATCAGAAGCACCCGCACAGGAAGACCCGAAGAAAAAACTGCTGGATTCCATTACGCAACTGGGCCAGACAAACGTTCCACAGCTCGAAAGCAATATTTATTGTATGACCGTCATCGGACAAGTAGAAGGGCATATTCAGTTGCCCCCACAAAATAAGACGACCAAGTACGAGCACCTCATCCCTCAATTGGTTGCGGCAGAACAAAACAGTAAAATAGAGGGCGTACTCGTTATTTTGAATACGGTTGGCGGGGACGTGGAAGCAGGCTTGGCAATTGCGGAAATGGTATCGTCCTTGTCCAAACCGGTAGTCACACTCGTACTTGGCGGTGGTCATAGCATTGGTGTTCCAATTGCTGTAGCTGGTTCGTACTCGTTTATTGCAGAAACAGCCACGATGACGATACACCCGATCCGTTTGACGGGTCTTGTAATTGGTGTGCCTCAAACGTTTGAGTACTTGGACAAAATGCAGGATCGTGTAGTAAGCTTTATCGCCCGTCACTCCAAAGTTTCAGAAGAAAAGTTCCGTGAGCTCATGACCCGTACCGGTGAATTGACACGAGACATTGGAACCAACGTGATTGGTGTAGATGCAGTAAAATACGGATTGATTGATGAAGTAGGCGGTCTTGGTAGTGCACTGAAAAAACTGAACGAACTGATCAAAGCGCAAAAAGGCGAGGAGAGTGTACTCCAATGATCCTATACTCCATCATTCCGATGGAAACGGTGTTTGAGAACATGGAGCAAGTGGAGAAACAAGAGCTCAAAGAGATAGCCGTGGGTCATGCCACGATGCTCATTGAGCAAACCGGACCGTTTGAAGGAAAAATCGTCAGGCTGATTAGTCCCAATCCGCAAGACTACCTGAAGGAACAATACGCACCTGGACAAAAAATTCAGTTTCAACCTGAGTGGCTTGCCTAAGAAGTCCTGTATTTCTATGAATTTCCTGTGTTATACTAGAGAAGTACGAACAGCAGCCGAACACGCGACGGCTGCCTTTTTTAACGAATAGGAATATAGAAATTAAATTCCGGAGCGCATGGAAACTTTCCGCTATAACAGGGTCGCTCTACGTTGAAAAGGCCTCGATAGAGGTGTTCTAACCATTGGATACATAAGGAGTATAATGACGGGAGGAGGCGTGCCATTGAGTAGGAGAAAAAAAGAGCGTTCAAAAGCGGCATTGGCCTCAGTTGTCAAAATAGAGCTGCTGGGACTTCTCATCATCGTGCTGTCCTTGATCGGGCTTTTGGAGAGTGGATGGCTGGGCAAAAATGTACTGGCACTTCTATTTCGGTTTATTGCGGGCTCATGGGATTTTCTCATTCCTGTTCTGCTAATCGGTATGGCCATACATATGATGTTTACCAGAAAGTCACCGAAGCTTACTTACCGCGTCTTAGGCATAGCGCTCATAGGTGTGGCGATTTTGACTTGGGATCACATGATATTGTACAAACAAATTACCGCAGATGGAAAATTTGCAGAGCAAAGCATTATTAAGGTTACATGGGACAGAATTTGGCTCGATCATGGTCAGAAAGTGTCCACCACCGGGGTAGGCGGAGGAATGATTGGTGCCCTGTTTTTTGCGGTGACAAATGGCCTTGTTGGAACAATCGGTACTGGTCTCGTGATTGTGTTCCTTTTCCTCGTGGGACTGATGTTTCTGTTCAATCTCTCTTATGTAAACATTTTGATGTTTGCCAAGGACAAGCTCGCTTTGTTTTACGGAAAGGCGAAGCATACAGTGAAGGACTCTGTACAGCTTTTGCAGGAAGAGAGCGAGAAGAGAAAGAAAGAAGCAAAGGAAGCGGAAGAGGCTCGCAAGCAAAAAGAATCGGAGGCAGAGAACGAGGCCATTGCTGTTACGGCGTTGAAAGAGCAAAAATCTCATCCACAGCCTGTCAATCAGGAGGAAGAAGTACAGCAACTAAACGCCCCATTAATTCGTGATTTTACAGATCGCATTGCGCTGGAAGAGGATGAGGAACCGATTCATCCTAGTCATCAAGCGAGAGCTGCACAACCGAAAACTAATCAGGAAATTACGTTTGCGCTCGAAGGAGAAGAGGAAATCTTCGGTACAATAAATACCGGAGAAGAACAAAATACCATGCCGTATGAGCTGCCAAGTCTGCAAATGCTTGCAAGACCCAAAGCGAGTTCAACAGCTAAAGACGTCGATCATACCTCAAATGCGGCAAAATTAGTGCAGACACTAAAGAGCTTTGGCGTCAATGCAACTGTTTCCGAGGTACATCGAGGACCAGCTGTTACACGCTACGAAGTTCAGCCTGCTACAGGGGTAAAAGTAAGCAGGATTGTTAGCCTGACGGATGATCTGGCTTTGGCATTGGCAGCAAAAGATATCAGGATTGAGGCACCAATCCCAGGAAAATCAGCTATCGGCATCGAGGTTCCGAACTCGGAGGTAGCGGTCGTATCATTACGAGAAGTGTTGGAAGCACCCGAGTATCAAGATGCGCCAGGCAAGCTTACCGTTGCTCTTGGCCGAGATATTTCCGGAGAGCCGATCGTTGCAGATTTGACCAAGATGCCGCATTTGCTTGTAGCGGGTGCGACGGGAAGCGGAAAATCAGTATGTATTAACGGATTGATCATGAGTATTTTGTTCAAGGCCAAACCGGAAGAAGTCAAGCTGATGATGGTTGACCCGAAGATGGTGGAACTGAATGTCTACAACGGAATTCCGCATTTATTGGCTCCAGTTGTTACTGATCCGAGAAGGGCTTCTGTTGCATTGAAAAAAGTCGTGGCCGAGATGGAACGGCGCTATAATTTGTTTGCCAAAACCGGTAGCCGCAATATTGAAATGTACAATGCACAAGTGGAAGGCACGCCACTTCCCTATATCGTCGTTATCGTCGATGAGCTTGCGGACTTGATGATGGTAGCTCCGGGAGAAGTGGAGGATGCGATTTGTCGACTCGCGCAAATGGCTCGTGCTTCCGGGATTCATCTAATCATCGCTACCCAACGTCCTTCTGTAGATGTCATTACAGGTGTGATCAAGGCAAATATCCCATCTCGCATTGCCTTTGGGGTGTCTTCGATGGCGGACTCCAGAACGATTCTCGATATGGGAGGAGCAGAAAAGCTTCTCGGTAGAGGAGACATGCTATCGCTGCCGATGGGGGCATCCAAGCCGACCCGTGTCCAAGGAGCTTTTGTATCTGACAAGGAAGTAGAAGAGGTTGTTCGTTTTGTAAAAGAACAGCAAGAGGCTCGCTACAATGAAGAGATGATCCCGGGTGACGTGCAGGAGGAGCAGCAGCCAGTTGTGGATGATGAACTGTACGACCAAGCTGTCCAAATTGTTTCAGAAGCCCAAACGGCATCGGCATCCTTGTTGCAGCGTCGTCTTCGTGTCGGTTATACGAGAGCGGCACGATTGATTGATATGATGGAAGCTCAAGGAGTAGTCGGTCCTTATGAGGGAAGCAAGCCTCGTGAGGTTCGTCTTCCACGCCCGTCCATAGAAAGTAATATTTCATAAAGAGAGACCTTGCCAGCATTTGTGTTGGTAGGGTCTTTTTTCCTATTTTAGGAGAAAAATCCCTGTCGAAATTAATCATTTTGCATTATTATTCATAAATATTTGGCTTGCATGAAACTCGCCCCTCATGTAAAATTTCTAAGAGATTGACGGAAATTGTTGTTATTAAGTCTCATACGAATCAGAGGTCTGACGTCCTACCTGTTGGGATGGCTGAAGGACAGCAGGAGTGAATGATGATGAGCATCAAAGGGAATGTTCGATCACTGTTTCTCTTGGTAATGGACAAGATCAAGAGTGATATCGAAACCGGACTTCTTCGTCCTGGTGAACGCCTCCCTTCTGAAGCCGAACTATCGAAACAGCTTGGTGTAAGCAGGGCGACGCTTCGCGAGGCACTCCGACTTCTTGAGGAAGAGAAGATTGTCATTCGTAGACACGGTGTAGGTACCTTTATTAATTCAAAGCCTGTTTTTTCGGGTGGGATTGGGGAACTCTTTAGTGTGACGGATGCAATCGAGCGTCAAGGATATACGGCAGGAACCTTGATCCTGAAAACATCCTTTGGCGAATCTGCTGAAGAAGAGAGGAAGCGGCTGGCCTTAAATCCGGGTGAAGGCGTTCTCATCGTAGAGCGAATTCGAACGGCTGACGGTGAGCCTGTGGTTTATTGTGTGGACCGCATTCCTGCACATCTGGTGCCCGAGGGCTATGCGGCAAGTGGAGAGTCTATCTTCAAATGGCTGGAGAGCGTAACAGGGGTAAGGATCGCATACGCAGTAGCCGATATTGAACCCATAGGCTACAATGAAAAGGTTTCCAACCTACTGCATTGCGATAAATCTGCTCCCATGCTCTTGCTCAAACAGATTCATTACGACGAAAGTGAAAAGCCAGTGCTATACTCCCATAATTACTTCAGGGCTGACAAAATTCACTTTCATGTCGTACGGAGACGGTTGTAACAGTGGGGGCAACCTCACTCAACAATTTCATCAACTAAAAACAGGGGGTAATCTCAGATGAAGAAAGTTCTATCCGTGCTTTCTGTGGCAACACTCAGCCTGTCGCTCGTTCTCGCTGGCTGCGGAAGCAAAGAAGCACAGCCTCAAGGCCAAACTGGTAGCAATGGAGGCGCTCCAGCCGCTAAAGCTATCAAAGTAGGTATGGTTACAGACGTTGGCGGTGTAAACGACAACTCCTTTAACCAGAGTGCTTGGGAAGGGCTGCAAAAACTCCAAACCGATATGAATCTCCCGAAAGAAAACGTAAACTATCTGCAATCAAAATCAGATGCTGACTATGTACCAAACCTGACTCAATTCGTAAAAGACGGTTGGGATCTGACTTGGGGTATCGGCTTCCTGATGGGTGACCACCTGAAAAAAGTAGCAGATGAAAACAAAGATGCAAAATTGGCGATCATCGACGCTGAAGTAGATGCTCCTAACGTAACATCTGTACTCTTTAAAGAGCATGAAGGCTCCTTCCTTGCTGGAGTAGTTGCAGCGAAAATGACCAAAACGAAAAAAGTTGGATTCGTGGGTGGCGTTGACATCCCGGTAATCAAACGTTTTGATCTTGGTTTCGAAGCGGGCGTAAAAGCTGTAGATCCAAGCATTCAGGTAGTTAAAGTTTACACGGGTGCTTTTGACAAACCAGACATGGGTAAATCTACTGCTTCCTCTATGTACGGTCAAGGTGTGGACATCATCTTCCACGCTTCCGGCGGTACAGGCGACGGTGTGTTCAACGAAGCAAAAGACCGTAAAGCTAAAGGCGAAAACGTATGGGTAATCGGTGTTGACAAAGACCAATCCCTGACTTTCGGCGACGAAGTCACATTGACTTCCATGGTAAAACGTGTTGACGAAGCAGTTATTCGTGTATCGAAAGACCTGTCTGAGGGTAAATTCAAAGGCGGAGTACAATGGCTCGGACTGGCTGAAAACGGTGTAGGTCTGGCTGACACTTCCACGAAGAACGTTCCTGAAGACGTATTGAAGCTGGTTGAAGAATACAAGCAAAAAATCGTTAAAGGCGAAATCACAGTTCCTGACAAGTAAAAACTAAGGAAGCTGCAATTGGACAAGGCTGGTTCGAGCTACTGGCCTTGTCCTTTACCTTCACACTAGACCCGAAAAATGGGGTGAGCATGCATGAACTCGGTAAAAAAAGTGGTTGAAATGAGAGGGATCACGAAACGGTTCCCAGGCATTGTTGCGAACGACAGTATTACGCTGTCTGTAGGTAAAGGTGAAATTCATGCGCTGCTCGGAGAGAATGGCGCGGGTAAGTCCACACTCATGAATATCTTGTTCGGTCTATATCAGCCGGATGAAGGCGAAATTCTGATTAACGAGAAAGTTGTAGAGATCACAAGTCCAAGGATTGCAAACGAACTTGGTATCGGAATGGTTCACCAACATTTTATGCTCGTAGAAACATTTACAGTCACGGAAAACATTGTGCTAGGAAATGAACCGAAAAACGGGTTGAAGATAGATATTCAAAGCGCTGAGAAAGCGGTAGAAAAACTGTCGAATCAATACGGGCTCAAAGTTGATCCGAGAGCAAAAATTCAGGATATCTCAGTAGGGATGCAGCAGCGTGTAGAGATTTTGAAAACGCTTTATCGCGGTGCCGACATCTTGATTTTTGATGAGCCTACGGCTGTATTGACGCCGCAGGAAATCCATGAACTTATCGAGATCATGCATAACTTGGTAAAAGAAGGTAAGACGATTATCCTGATCACACACAAGCTGAAAGAAATTATGGCTGTATGTGACGCGGTTACAATCATTCGTCGAGGAAAAGTCATTGACTCCGTATTGGTAAAAAATACGAATCCAGACGATTTGGCTGCGAAAATGGTTGGTCGTGAAGTAAACTTCCGCGTCGATAAAACGGAAGCAAAACCAAAAGAAACGATTCTTTCCGTAGAGAATTTGACAGCGATGGGTAACCGTGGTGTGAATGCGTTGAACAATCTCAGCTTAGAGGTTCGCGCTGGTGAAATTCTCGGGATTGCAGGAGTCGACGGAAATGGCCAAAGTGAACTGATTGAAGTTTTAACTGGCTTGCGTAAAGCAACAAGTGGGCGTGTCCTTCTTAATGGCAAAGAAATTACGAATCAAAGTCCACGTAACATCTCGGAATCAGGATTGTCGCACATTCCTGAAGACCGACATAAACGAGGATTGGTTCTTGATTTCACCATGAGTGAAAATATGGTATTGGAAACGTACTTCCATCCAACGTTTTGCAAAAACGGTTTTCTTGATTATGGCGCCATTGACAAGCATGCGGCCAAGCTTATCGAAGAATTCGACGTTCGGACTCCGAGTATTTACACGCCAGCACGAGCGCTCTCTGGAGGAAACCAACAGAAGGCAATTATTGCCCGCGAAGTGGACAAGAACCCGGATTTGCTGATTGCGGCTCAACCTACTCGTGGCTTGGACGTAGGGGCTATCGAATTTATTCATCGCAGGCTGATTGATCAGCGCGATCAGGGAAAAGCGGTTCTCTTGCTTTCCTTGGAGCTAGATGAGGTTATCAATGTATCCGACCGGATTGCGGTTATTTATGAGGGAGCCATTGTGGGGATTGTCGATGCAAAATCGACAACGGAGCAAGAGCTCGGCTTGATGATGTCCGGCGGAAAAGTAATGCAAGGAGGGGGAAACGATGAATAAAGTTATTGCGGTCTTCACGAAAGAATCGTTTCTCGTTCCTGCCGTTGCGATCATTCTTGGTCTTTTGACCGGAGCAATCGCAATGCTGGCAGGTGGATTTGATCCAATCGCTGCCTATACGGCTTTGATTAAAAAAGTATTTGGTAGTGCGTATAACTTTGGTGAAACGATTCGCCAAATTACGCCTTTGATCTTTACAGGTTTGGCTGTAGCTTTTGCTTTCCGTACGGGTCTTTTTAACATCGGGGCAGAAGGCCAATTTATCGTCGGGATGATTGCTTCTACTGTCGTAGGTGTTTCTTTTGACCTTCCAGCTATCATTCACGCTCCACTTGCGATCCTTGCAGGTGCTTTAGCAGGTGGTTTGTGGGGTGCCATTGCCGGTTATTTGAAAGCAGCACGTGGTGTCAATGAGGTTATTACCAGCATCATGTTGAATTGGGTAGCACTTTACTTTGCAAACTGGATCATGAATGCTTTCTTTATTCCAGCAGGAAAACAAACATCGGAAGAGGTAAAGGATTCTGCGATCATTACTATCGGATGGCTCGCTGAAATGTTTGACAATGCTCGTTTGCACTGGGGTACACTCATTGCCGTACTCGCAGCTATTTTCTTCTATATCATCCTTTGGAAAACAAAATCTGGTTTTGAATTGCGTTCCGTTGGTTTGAACCCGCATGCTTCTGAGTATGCAGGTATGAATGTAAATCGTAATGTTGTAAAGGCCATGTTCATTGGTGGTATGTTTGCAGGGATTGGTGGAGCAACCGAGATTTTGGGCGTCTTCCACTATCAAGCGATTATGACGCAGCATACGGGCTATGGATTCGATGGAATCGCGGTAGCATTGATCGGCGGAAATACTCCATTCGGGGTTATCCTTGCTGCCATATTGTTTGGAGTTCTCACATTCGGTGCGAGCGGCATGCAGTTTAGTGCGGGTGTACCGTTTGAGTTAATCCGTGTCGTGATTGCTTCTGTTATTTTCTTCGTTGCTGCACATGGCATCGTGAAAATTTTCGTTAAGCCGATCTTGATGAAGAAAAAGGAAGGTGGAAACTGATGGATTGGGGATTAATTCTCAGCAACCTCGTTCATGATACCATCGTGTTTTCCACTGCCTTGATTTTTGCCGCATTGGGTGGATTGTACTCGGAGCGTTCTGGTGTCGTGAACATTGCGCTAGAAGGTATGATGATTATCGGTGCTTTTACCGGTGCCGTAATGACCTATGCTTTCCAAGATTCACTTGGTGCTTGGGCACCGTGGGTCGGATTTATAGCGGCAGGGATTGCTGGTGCTATTTTTGCACTCCCACATGCCGTTGCTTCCGTTACATTTAAAGCGGACCAGACCGTCAGTGGTGTGGCCCTGAACTTCTTGGCAGCTGGACTTTCCATCTACCTGACCAAAATTATTTTCAACGGAGCAGGTCAAACAACAACATTGACCACTGTATTTAACAAATTCAGTATTCCTGGATTGAGTGAAATTCCGTATATCGGACATGCCATTTTTGAGGCGTATCCTACTAGCTTTTTGGCTTTCATTGCTGTTTTCGTTACTTGGTATGTTGTATTTAAGACACCATTCGGATTGCGCTTGCGTTCAGTTGGTGAGCATCCGCGTGCTGCTGATACGGTAGGGATCAACGTTAAGAGAATGCGCTACACGGCTGTTATGATCAGTGGTATGCTGGCTGCATTGGGTGGAGCGACCATTTCTTTGACGACAACCAGTAACTTCTCCCATAACACGGTTTCCGGACAAGGGTTTATCGCGATTGCGGCCTTGATCTTCGGTAAATGGCATCCAATGGGTGCGATGGGAGCTGCATTGTTCTTTGGTGTCGCTCAAGCGATCAAGTCTTTGGTACAAATCTTCGGATTGACCAATTACATTCCTACTGAATTTATCTTCATGCTTCCGTACGTACTGACGATTCTCGTGATGGCTGGTCTGGTAGGACGATCCAGTGCTCCAGCGGCCCTCGGCAAACCTTACGATACGGGATCGCGTTAATCATTCGTTAACAACATTTGGCGTCTAGAACCTGTCACTTCCCCTGTGCGATAATTTTTGTGACTGCTTGCGGTCAGCAAAAAACGGTCCTGTCCGTTTTTACAAATTGTTTGTGGGGAGGGAAAAAGATGAACCGCTGTCTACATAAGTACAGCAGTTATCGATGGAACAGGATTCTAGGCGCTTTTGTTTTTTGCCTGATGATAGCAGTATCCGGTGGAATGGTTTCAGCAAAAGAGCCAGGACCTGTCATTTCTGTCGTTGTCGATGGAAAGGGAGTCCAATCAGATGTATTGCCCATCCATCGAAATGGCCGAATGCTTGTTCCGATACGGGTAGTAGCAGAGGCAACAGGCTCAGAAGTAAGCTATGATGCCGCCACTCAAAAAGTCATGCTCAACAAAAAAAGCAAGCATATATCCCTTGCGATTGGCAGCCAGACAGCGTACGTAGATGGAAAACGATTGAAGATGGATGTCTCTCCAATCATTGTGAATAAGCGGACGCTTGTTCCGATTCGTTTTATCTCTGAGGCATTTGGCTATCAAGTCCAATGGGATGAGACGTCGGCTGTTGCATACATACAATCCAAACCTGTGGAAGACAAGGCTATGAGTGTGAAATACTCCTTGAATCCCTATGTCGTTCAACAGGGTGATACCTTATCAAAAATTGCAGCTCGCCACGACACGAACATGAATGCCATACAGAAAAATAACCATCTTTCTTCTGATGAGGTACTGGTGGGTCAAATTTTATTTTTGCCAGAAGGTGCCCAAAGAGCTGAGCACCCCATTGCCACAACCGTTGCGGATGATCAATTGATTGGGAAACAATTTCGGTTTCCTTTCCACGATAATAGTTGGTATGAGCCGTATGGGGATAGCTTCGGATCCGATCGAGAGTGGACCGAGACAAATAGCGGCAGTGTTCGTAGTCACGAGGGCATCGACATAATGGCACCGAAAGGAACACCGATTTACTCGGTATCCGATGGGACGATCAACAAAGTGGGCTGGAATACGTATGGTGGCTGGAGAGTAAATATTACAGATGAGAATGGCCAATATCGGATGTATTACGCTCATTTGCAGGCGTATGTACCAGGATTGTATGCAGGGAAAACGATAAAAGCTGGGCAGCTGATCGGTTTTGTTGGAGATACAGGCTACGGTGGAACTGGGACAGTGGGAATGTTTGAACCTCACCTGCATTTTGGCCTCTATCGTAACAGCACGGGGAAAGCAATCGATCCGTATGATTACTTGCGAATTTGGGAGCAAAATAAAGTAGATAGCGCCCTCTAAAATTTGGACAAACTACTACGGAGTACCTTCACGAATAAAAGGAGGCCCTTTGTATGTGGACATGTCCGTACTGTGGGGGAAGTCACGGCTTACCCTTTCACGATGAGCAGCTGGATGGCATGCTTTGTCTCTCGTCTGATTGCGGTCGATTTGTTGAAGAGCATAGCACATCGGATGATCCTCGAGACTGGGATGCAATGGATATGTAAGGAGAAGAGTGAACGGCCTTCGTAAGAAAGGTGCTGTTCGCTCTTTTTTTGTTCCATGGAAGCGCTGTGATTTGCGTATTATGGGACTTGCGTGAGCGCATAGGATGAAGCACTGGGATATATAATGGAAGATTCTGATGCTTGATGCCCTGACAATTGGTTACAATAGAGAAGAGTATGAGTATGCTGATGGAGAAGGGAGATTGGACTATGACTGCTTCTACGACCGAAATTGCATTTCAAAGCTCCCAAATCAATGGGATGAACGTACATATCCTTCCAACCGAAAAGTTCAAGACCACGACAATCGTGACGATGATTGAACAGGCGCTATCGGAGGAGCACGTAACGAAAACAGCATTGCTTGCAATGGTTATGAAACGTGCCAGCGCTCGTTTTCCGGAAACGAAGCAATTGCGAGCACATTTGGATTTCCTATACGGTGCCATTTTTGATGTAGATGTCATGAAAAAAGGCGAGCGGCAAATTCTGCAAATTTATATGGAAGTACCGAATGAAAAATATTTGTCCAATGAAGCCTCGCTTTTGGAGCAGGCCATCGAATTCGTGGGAGATATGCTCGTCAGACCGTATGTACAGGACAACGCTTTTTCCGAAAAGTACTTGGCACAGGAAAAAGAGACGCTACGAAAACGGATAGAGAGTTTGATCGACGACAAAATGAAGTATGCAAACCAACGCGTAACCGAAGAAATGTGCAAAGGTGAACCATTCTCTCTTCTCGTCCAAGGCCGTGTGGCGGATTTGCCGAAGATCACTGGTCAGGAGCTGTATCAATATTTTCAAGAAGTAACGACGACCAATCCGATCAATATGTTCGTGGTGGGCGATGTTGATCAACAGGAAGTAAGCGAGGCTATTCGCAAGCATATCCCGTTGGAGCGCTCCCAAGTAGGGGAACTGCAAATCGCATCGACGGCGAAGGATGTGTCTGCTGAGCGCGAAGTGATCGATCGGCTCGATGTCAACCAGGCAAAGCTCAACATCGGCTGCCGCACGCAGATCACCTATAAGGATGATGATTACCCGACGCTGCTCTTGTTCAACGGGATTTTAGGCGGCTTTCCTCACTCCAAGCTGTTTGTCAATGTCCGTGAAAAAGAGAGTCTAGCTTACTATGCCGTATCCAGGCTAGAGAGCCATAAAGGGATTCTCATGATCATGTCCGGGATTGATGTTAGCAAATATCAGCGTGCGGTTGAGATTATTAAACAGCAGCTGGAACTGATGCAACAAGGAACCATATCGGACGAGGAAATGAGCCAGACGCGTGCCACGTTGTCTAACCAATTCCGCGAGCTTTTGGACAGTGCACGCGGCATGATTGATTTTACGTACAATGGTGTGATTAGCGGACGTCCTCGGAAAATCGAAGAGCTTTTGGCTGGGATCAATCAAGCAACAATTGAAGATATCAAGAAGGTAGCGAGCAAGGTGACGATCGACACGATTTATCTGCTGCGGGACAAGAAGGGAGAGGCATAAGATGCAGACCACTGTCTTTGATCAAGTAAATGAAACGGTATATCATGAAACTCTCCAAAATGGATTGCAAGTCTATCTGGTTCCCAAACAAGGCTTCAGTAAAACATACGCGGTATTCACTACGCGCTACGGCTCCATTGATAGCCATTTCCGCACCCGAAGCGGGGAAGAAATCAATGTTCCCGACGGTATTGCGCATTTTCTTGAGCACAAAATGTTTGAGAAAAAAGATCGGGATGTCATGCACGAATTCAGTAAAAACGGGGCGAGCTGCAATGCGTTCACGAGCTTCAATCGTACAGCTTATTTGTTCTCGTGCACAGATAAGTTGGATGACAATCTGAATCTGCTGCTCGATTATGTTCAGGACCCATATTTTACAGATGCCAGTGTAGAAAAGGAAAAAGGAATCATCGGTCAGGAAATCACCATGTACGATGACAATCCTGACTGGAAGGTGTACATGAACCTCCTAAAGGCCATGTATCAGAAGTATCCGATCAACATTGAAATTGCGGGTACGATCGAGACGATCTCTCATATTACAAAAGAATATTTGTATCAGTGCTATGAAACGTTTTATCATCCTGCCAATATGCTCCTGTTGGTCGTGGGCTCCTTCGAACCTGAAGCGATCATGAAGCTCATTCGAGAAAATCAGGGAGCTAAGGAGTTTCCTCCTGCGCCACAAATCACGCGCGTGTTTCCAGACGAGCCATCAGCGCCAGCAGAGGCGAAGGTAGAAGCGTTTCTAACAGTTGGTCTACCCAAATGCATGATCGGAATTAAGGAAAAGGAAAACGGTCTAACCAAGGAAGCCTTGTTAAAACGCGAATTGACTACTAAACTGGTATTGGACATTGCGTTCGGCACTAGCTCCGCTGTCTATGAGCGTTTGTATGATAGCGAGCTGATTACGGAAAGCTTTGATTTTGACTACAGCAGTGAGCAGGATTATGCGTATACGATCATTGGTGGTGATACACCTGATCCAGAGCGTTTGGTGGAAACAATCAAAGCGGAGATCGAACAATTGAAGCAAGCCGGTATAGCCCAGGATGATTTTGAACGTGCGAAGCGTAAAAAAATCGGAAACTTCCTGCGTTCTCTAAACTCCGTGGAGTTTATCGCTAACCAGTTTACCAGCTTCAAATTTAACGGGAATGATCTGTTTTCCGTAGTGCCGACCTTGGAGTCGATCACACGCGAAGATGTGGAAAAACGTTTGAAGGAGCATTTTTTAATCGAGCAGATGGCTGTTTCCATCGTTCGTTCCGCTTCGCCACAGGAGTAATGTATTCATGTTCAAGCAAGAGACGCCATGGGCGTTAATTACGGGGGCTTCCGGAGAGATCGGGCAGGCGATTGGTGCCTATCTGATTGATGCGGGGGTTCCCCTTTATCTGCATTACAATCGAAATATGGAAAAATTGGAGCCGTTGGCGCAAAAATGCCAGGAGCGGGGCAATCCGTACGTTATCCTCCAGGCTGATTTACGGGACCCACATCAAATTGCCGCGATGTTTGCCCAGATGCAGGTTGCACCACTGTTGATCGTAAACAACGCTTCAGTGGATGATGTCGGCTTATTTACGGATGTGACTGTCGACAAATTCGATGAACTCATCGCACTCAATGTTCGATCCACTTTTTTGGTCTGCCAAACTGCTGTTCCGGCCATGCTGCGTGCAAGGTATGGGCGTATCGTCAACATTTCTTCCATTTGGGGGCTGACGGGTGGTTCGTGTGAGGTGCTTTACTCCATGACCAAAGGAGCAATCAATACGTTCACCAAAGCCTTGGCAAAGGAAATGGCACCAAACGGAATCACGGTAAATGCCGTCGCTCCAGGAGCGATTGCTGGTGGAATGATGAAGCGCTTTTCTCCTGATGAAATGGAAATGATCGCCGAAGAAATACCAGCCAATCGTCTGGGACAACCATATGAGGTAGCCGCAGTCGTGCGCTTTTTGCTATCGGCGGATTCCAGTTATGTGACGGGGCAAGTGATTAGTCCAAACGGTGGATGGTACACGTAGAAGATAAGTATGCATGAATAAAATTCGAGAAATGATGGAATTCTACCTTTTGTGTGGGCAGCAAATCTGTTCGCAACGTACAAAAGGAGGGAATTTCCCTATGTCGATTCTTGACAATTTTAGCGACTGGAAAGCGTTTCTCGGAGATCGGGTAGAACAAGCGAAACAAGCCGGGATGGAAAGCGATACGCTTCAAAATGTAGCTTATCAAATCGGTAGCTACCTGTCTGAGCAAGTAGACCCGAAAAACGATCAGGAGCGTCTGTTGAAACAGCTGTGGGACGCAGGTGATCAACAGCAGCAACAAGCTTTGGCATCACTCATGGTGAAGCTTGTTCAGAATCGCAATGACGCGAACGCTGGCAGCTAGCCATTCAAATCCCCTCCTTTTGGGGATTTTTCTTTTCGCGATTGTCGAATGATACGAACGTGATATACTACATAAGAAGAGAATTCTGGTTGGCGGAGAGGATTGCATATGGAAGCGAAGAAAGAATGGTACATGGAGTATGAGATTGCCCGTAACCGTCCTGGTCTATTAGGGGACGTATCTTCTATTCTGGGGATGTTGAACATCAACATCGTGACGATCAATGGCGTGGATACCATGCGTCGAGGTATGCTGCTCTTGACCGATGATGATGAAAAAATGGAGGTTTTGCGCAACGTTGTGCAAAAAATGGACAACATAACCATAACGAGGTTACGTCCCCCGACAATGCTGGATCGTTTGGCTGTTCGCCATGGTCGCTATATTGAACGGGATAGCGAGGACAAAAAAACGTTTCGCTTTGTTCGTGAGGAGCTGGGCTTGCTGGTCGATTTCATGGCAGAAATCCTGAAGAAGGAAGGTCATCAGCTCATCGGGATTCGGGGAATGCCTCGCGTAGGAAAGACTGAGTCAATGATTGCTGCCAGCGTATCCGCCAATAAACGTTGGACATTTATTTCCTCTACTTTGTTGCGCCAGACGGTGCGCAGCTCCTTAGCCATTGATGAAATGTCTACTGATCATGTATATTTGATAGATGGAATTGTCTCAACGCTGCGATCGACAGAAAAGCACTATACCTTGCTTCGGGAGATTATGAACTTTCCTGCCGCAAAAATCATTGAGCATCCGGATATATTCGTAAGGGAATCAGAGTATCAACTAGATGATTTCCATTACATTATTGAGCTGCGTCATCATCCGGATGAAGAGATTACATATGAGCTTATCAACAATCGCGGCTTTGATAATTTCGAAATGAATTAAGGAGGGGCAGCTGTGTCTGAGCTAGGTCAAGTCCTGCAAAGGGCCCGCGAAGAAAAAGGAATCACGCTCGACGACATCCAACGTATCACCAAGATACAGCGGCGATATTTGGAAGCAATTGAAAGGGGTCATTTTCACGTACTTCCTGGCCACTTTTACGCGCGTGCATTTATAAAGAGTTATGCGGAAGCTGTCGGTCTAGACCCGAACCACATCCTGACTCACTTTCAGTCCGATTTGCCGGCCCAGCCACCTACAGAGCAAGTAGAGCGACTGCGTCGCAGAAGAGTTGCTTCAGCGAACAATCCATTACAAGCGGGGCGATGGGTTACCAAAACCTTGCTCGTATTGTTTATTGCCTTGATTATCGGGGTTATTTATTTCGCTGTCGTCAACAACAACGGTCAGTTGACTCAGCCAATGCCAGGTGGAACAGTTAACCCTGGAGCGGAAATTGTCACGCCTGACACTGGTGGTGGAGCGGCAACATCCCCGATTGCTCAACAACCGAAGCCTCCTTCTATTACCACACCGAATACTGAAACAGGAACAACCCCACCTGAGACCGTTACGGAAACTCCTCAGGCAACCATCACATTTGAATCGCAGCAAGGATCGATGTATAGCTATTCCTTGCAAGGTGGAGAAAAAATCACGGTTTATCTGAAGATAAAAGATGAAACGAGCTGGTTTGGTATTTCGGAAGGAAAAGGCAAAAAGTATGTTGAGCAGGGCACGCTCAAGAAGGATCAGGAAAAAACGATTGAGCTGGGGAAATCCGCTTATATTCGTTTGGGCAAACCGACTGTAGTGGAATTGAAAGTGAACGGAGTCTTGGTAGACACGTCTAAAATGAAGTCAATGCCGTCCAATATTACGATGAAAGTAAAAGAGGCGGTCACCCAGTAGGCAAGCATATGCTTGCCTTTTGTACTTTTCTCTTTTTTGACACTTCCTTTAGGCTTATATTATACTGGATAGGTGTAATATGGGTTGGTGTGACCAATTGGAGGAAAAAAGATGACAGAGAAGGTAGGCACGCGTGAAAAAGTAGCGATTGTTACGCTGGGCTGTGAAAAGAATCTCGTTGATTCGGATATGATGGCCCATCTGATAGATGAAAAAGGTTATGAACTGGTTGATAACCCGGAAGAAGCAACTGTGGTTATCGTCAATACCTGCGGTTTCATCGATGCAGCCAAGGAAGAATCCGTAAATAAGATTCTGGAAATGGGTGAATTGAAGGAAGCCGGCAAACTGAAATCGCTTGTGGTGGCAGGCTGTCTCACACAACGTTACAAAGAGGATATCTTGAATGAGATTCCTGAGGTGGATGGCATTGTCGGAACAGGCGATTTTATGTCAATTACAGGTATTATCGAAGAATCTCTGGAGGGCAAGCGACCGATTTTTGTAGGTAATCCCATTTTTACGTACGAAGATGTCGTGAAGCGGAAAGTAAAACAGGGCACGTACTCCGCATATATTAAAATTGCCGAGGGCTGCGACAACGCCTGTACGTTCTGCTCGATTCCTTTGATGCGTGGAGGATTCCGCAGTCGTACAATCGAGTCCATTGTGGAAGAAGCTCGTCATTTGGCGGCACAAGGGATCGTAGAAGTAAGTCTGATTGCACAAGACTCTACGAACTACGGAACGGATATTTACGATGGAAAATTGATGCTTCCCGAACTTTTAAACCGTCTGGCAGAAGTCGAGGGCATCGAGTGGATTCGTCTTCACTATGCATACCCTGGATTCTTCACGGATGAATTGATCCACACCTTTGCTACCAATCCAAAAGTGTGCAAATACGTAGATATGCCTTTGCAGCACTCGGAAGACCATATTCTGAAAAGAATGCGTCGCCCAGGTAGACAGACGGACATTCGTGCGCTGGTTGCAAAAATTCGCGCGCAGGTTCCAGACGTTGCTCTGCGTACCTCGTTGATCGTAGGGTTCCCTGGGGAAACAGAGGAAGACTTCGAGCGTCTTAGCGAGTTTGTGAAGGATATCCGTTTTGATCGACTGGGTGTATTTACTTACTCCAACGAGGATGACACGCCAGCTTCCCGATTGCCTGACCATGTAGACGAAGAGGTTAAGGAAAAACGTGCGAACATGCTGATGGAAATTCAGCGTGAAGTAGCTGGAGATCGTAACGGACGCTTTGTTGGTCAAGTCTTGGAAGTTTTGATTGAACGCTACGAAGGACGTAACGATATTTATGTAGGTCGAACACAGTATGACGCTCCGGAAATCGATGGTGAAGTATTCGTCACCGGTTTTAAAGGCGAACTGGGTACCATCGTAAAAGTAAAAATAACTCACTCCTATGAATACGATTTAGCCGGGGAGGTAGTCTAGGTGAATCTCGCCAACCGCATCACCCTCGCCAGGATTTTTCTGGTGCCGGTAGTTATGTTTTTTCTGCTGGTGCGTTACAACATCGGGACATTTTCGATTGGCAGCCTGACGATGACGTATAACGAGCTGATTGCGGCTTTGGTGTTTATCCTAGCAGCCAGTACGGACGGACTCGACGGTTATATTGCACGGAAAAAGAAAATCGTGACGAACTTGGGGAAGTTTCTGGACCCGCTTGCTGATAAGCTGTTGATTTCTGCAGCACTCATTTCACTCGTAGAGATGCAGCGTTTGGAAGCGTGGATTGCGATTGTCATTATCAGCCGGGAGTTTGCAGTAACGGGTCTACGGCTAGTTGCTGCGGCAGAAGGACAGGTAATTGCTGCGAGTGCATTGGGTAAACTGAAAACATGGGTGCAGATCGTAGCGATTACGGCTGTCATGATTCGCAACTTCCCATTTGGGTTCTTCGGTATTCCGTTCGACGAAGTAGCTACTTGGGCGATGGTGATCATCACGATTTACTCCGGGTACGACTACTTTGCGAAAAATCGTAACGTGATCCAATACTCGTAATGCGGGTATTGGTCTCTTTTTTCACAAGACTCTTCTCTTGAGCGTTTGCAAGTGATAAACTGTTAGTTTAGAGGCTTTTCTACTCTCAAAGAGAATGGATGAGGAAGATGAGAGCGGAGATTATCGCGGTAGGTACCGAGCTTTTGTTAGGCCAAATCGCTAACACCAACGCACAGTTTCTTTCTCAGAAGCTGGCGGAAATTGGCGTGGGAGTATACTTTCATACGGTTGTGGGAGACAACACGGAGCGATTGCTACAAGTGATTCGATTGGCATCAGGACGATCTGATCTCGTCATTTTCACGGGTGGGCTAGGGCCGACTCAAGATGATTTGACAAAAGAGACCTTGGCGGGGCATGTAGGCATTGGATTGGAAACGAATTCAGAGGCCATGGAGAGAATTGAAAAATTCTTTTCGCAACGTGGGATTGTCATGACGGAGAACAATCGTAAGCAGGCGCTGGTGCTTTCTGGCAGCCATGTATTCTCCAACGATTTCGGGATGGCGCCGGGGATGGCGATCCGTCATGACAGTAGTACGTTCGTGCTGTTGCCGGGACCACCAAGTGAGATGTATCCAATGGTGGAGAATTACGTGATGCCTTACTTGACTGATTTGCTCCCCGAAAAACAAGTGTTTCACTCTCATGTACTCCGCTTCTACGGGATAGGCGAATCCGCTTTGGAGGAAAAACTGCTCGATTTGATCGAAAAGCAGGACAATCCAACGATCGCGCCTTACGCCAAAGAATTCGAAGTAACGCTGCGGATTACGGCAAGAGCTACTACAGTCGAAGAAGGGGAAGCCCTGATTTTGCCTGTAGAAAAAGAAATTCTCAGCCGTGTTGGCCAGTATATGTACGGGATGGGCGAGAACTCGTCGCTGCATGATGTGCTGGTTGCTGAGCTGAAAAAAAGAAATGAGACGATTGCTTGTGCAGAAAGCTGCACAGGAGGAGCAATTGCCTCGTTGATTACCTCTGTACCGGGAAGCTCGCATGTGTTTCGTGGCGGGGTTGTCTGCTACACCAATGAAGTGAAAAACCAGCTACTCGAAGTACCTGATTCCATTTTGCAAACAGATGGGGCAGTCAGTGAGAAAACAGCTCAATTGCTGGCTGAGCATGTACGAGAAAAGCTGGGAGCTACTTACGGGATTTCTGTCACGGGAGTAGCTGGCCCCGATCCATCCGAGGGCAAGCCTGTTGGCCTTGTTTACGTAGGGATCGCGGCAGAAGGAATACCCACAGTTGTAAAAGAGCTGCGCCTTGCCGGAAGAAGGCATGCAATTGTTGGGCGTGCCGCTAAATACGCGTTGTTTTATGCGCTGCAAATGCAAAAAGAAAGGTGATTTTTTTCATGACGATTTTTTCTGATTTTCCTTTACATAAATCTATTCTGCAAGCGATTCACGATATGGGCTTCGAAGAGCCATCACCGATTCAGGCAGCTTGCATTCCAAAAGTTCTGGATGGCGGAGACCTGATTGGTCAAGCGCAGACAGGTACTGGTAAAACTGCTGCATTCGGGATTCCACTTGTAGAAAAGATTACGCCTGCCAATCGTGTTCAAGCGATCGTGCTGACACCCACTCGTGAGCTGGCTATCCAGGTTGCGGGAGAGCTCCTGCGCATCTCCAAATACAACAAAGTTCGTACGCTGCCAATCTATGGCGGACAATCGATCGGACATCAAATTCGTGCACTCCGTCAAGGTGTACAAATCGTCGTAGGTACGCCTGGTCGTGTCATGGATCACTTGCGCCGCAAAACATTGAAGCTGGATCACGTACATACACTCGTTTTGGATGAAGCGGATGAAATGCTGGACATGGGCTTCATCGAAGATATCGAAACGATCATCACACATATGCCGGAAGAGCGTCAAACCTTGCTGTTCTCTGCGACGATGCCGCCAGAAATCAAGCGTTTGGCTACCCGTTACATGAAACAGCCGCAAACGATCGCGGTGAGCCGTGAAGAAGTAACGGCGCCATTGATTGAACAGGTATACTACAAAGTGTTTGACCGTAACAAAGTAGAGAGCCTCTGCCGTATTCTGGACAGCGAGGATGTAGAGTTGGGAATCATTTTCTGCCGTACCAAGCGCGGTGTAGATGAGCTGTCCGAAGTGCTGCAATCCCGCGGATACCTTGCAGATGGTTTGCATGGCGACTTGTCACAGGCACAACGTGACAAGGTCATGAATGCGTTCCGCGAAGGCTCGATTGAATTCCTGATTGCAACAGACGTAGCAGCACGTGGTATCGACGTAGGAAACGTTTCTCACGTAATCAACTACGATATTCCACAAGACTCTGAGAGCTACGTGCACCGTATTGGCCGTACAGGTCGCGCTGGTCGCAAAGGAATTGCGATGACGCTGGTTACGCCTCGTGAAGTAAGACAAATGATGTTTATCCAAAAGCAGACAAAAGCACAAGTGCTCTCTCGCAATGTTCCTTCCCTGGAGGAAGTGGCTGAGCGCAAACAAGAGCAATTGCGCGAACAGTTGACTAGCCTTTTGGAAAGCGATGCAATCGCGGATATGTATCAAAAAGTAGCGGATGCTCTCGTAGGTCAATACCCGGCTGAAAAAGTAGCTGCTGCTGCATTACACCTCGCATTCCATACCGAAGCAGGACAAGGGCAGGAAGTAGAAGCGTACAACTTTGGTGAGACGGGTGCAGCAAAAGGCATGGTTCGCTTCTTCCTGAACGTAGGTCGCAATGCGAACATGAAGCCACAGGATCTGGTAAGAGAAATCTCTGAATCTGTTGGTATCCCGGGAAAATCAGTAGGTCGCATCGACATTTTCGAGAACTTCACATTTGTTGAGGTTCCAGAAGAGGTAGCGGCATTCGTATATGAGTCACTGCGTCAAACACGCATCAACGGAAAACGAATCAATCTGGAGCCTGCAAAGCCTCGCGGAGCGAAGCGTTCCTAATTAGGGTGCATGACACAAAGCAGCCATTTCACTGGGAATAACCAGGAAATGGCTGCTTTTTTACGATGCGAATATTTGTTCGTAAAAAATACTTGGCAAACACTTCTGTCTCGAGGTATGATGAAGACAAGCAAAACAGAAGCGAAAAATTGAAAGGGTGTGTACCATTTGTCAGATCGTCGCGCAGCTTTGGAGAGTGCATTGCGTCAGATAGAAAAGCAATTCGGAAAAGGTTCCATTATGAAGTTGGGGGAAGTATCCAACGTTCAGATTTCTACTGTATCGAGCGGAGCGCTTGCTCTTGATATCGCACTTGGTGTGGGCGGATTCCCACGTGGACGGATTATTGAGATTTACGGACCAGAGTCTTCTGGTAAAACAACAGTAGCACTTCATGCAATCGCAGAAGTACAAAGACAAGGCGGACAGGCTGCGTTTATCGATGCTGAGCATGCCCTGGATCCGGTTTACGCTGCAAAGCTGGGTGTGAACATCGACGAATTGCTCTTGTCCCAACCAGACACTGGTGAGCAAGCGTTGGAGATCGCGGAAGCATTGGTGCGTTCGGGTGCAGTAGATATTATCGTAGTGGACTCCGTTGCGGCACTCGTGCCAAAAGCAGAGATCGAGGGCGAGATGGGAGATTCCCACGTAGGTTTGCAAGCACGCTTGATGTCCCAAGCACTTCGCAAGCTGTCCGGTGCCATCAACAAGTCCAAAACGATTGCGATCTTCATCAACCAGCTTCGTGAAAAAGTGGGAGTTATGTTCGGTAACCCGGAAACAACTCCAGGTGGACGCGCTTTGAAGTTCTACGCGAGTGTTCGTTTGGATGTTCGTAAAGCGGAATCTATCAAAGTCGGCAACGACATTTTGGGTAGCAAGACAAAGATCAAAGTTGTCAAAAATAAAGTGGCTCCACCATTTAAGGTTGCAGAAGTGGACATCATGTACGGTGAAGGTATTTCCAGAGAAGGTAGCATTCTCGACATCGGTTCTGAGATTGATGTCGTGCAAAAGAGTGGTGCTTGGTATTCCTTCAACGAAGAACGTCTCGGCCAAGGTAGAGAAAATTCGAAAGTCTTCCTGAAGGAAAATCCGCACATTGCATCACAGATTGAAACGAAAGTGCGCGAATACTTCAGCCTGAACCCTGGTTCTGTTCCAGAAGTAGAGGCAGAGCATGACCCAGAGCAAGATGAAGAGCCTACATTTGATCTGGAGTAAGAAAGTAAAACAGCAGCCTGTCGATGAGACAGGCTGTTATTTTAGCTTTGCGAAGGAGTGAATCATCATGAAGAGCGGCCTGATCACTGCCGTTCATCGAGATATCAAACAAAAGCAACGCTACCATATCGATGTAGAAGGCGAGTATGCCATTACCGTACATGAAGACATACTGGTAAAGTACAACCTATTTAAGGGAACAGAATTAGATGAAGCTTTTTGCCGAGAAGTCCTGATAGCAGAAGAAAAGCATAAAGCGTATTTAGGAGCTTTGCGATACCTCGGTATACGCCCACGGACAAGCAGTCAGCTGCATTCTTATTTGGTAGAGAAGGGATTTTCTTCGCAAATTGCCGAAGAGATATGTCAACGCTGCAAGGATCACGGTTACATCGATGATGAAGCATTTGCGAAGCAATGGGTAGACGAGCGGTTGCGTTTGAAGCCGAGAAGCTCGTATATGCTGCGTATGGAGCTTACGCAGCGAGGAGTGGACAGAGCGATTGTAGAGGACGCAGTAAGTGGCGTGTCTAGGCAGGCTGAACTAGATGCTGCCCGCGCATTGATAGAAAAGAAGGCGCGACGCATAGAGGGTGCCCCGAACCCCGAGGAAGAACGCAAGCTGCTGTCCATGCTGATGCGCAAGGGATTCTCTCATGCGATCATTCAACAAATGCGTGAAGAATTGCGTCATAGAAGCGATAGTTAGGGCCAACTCTATTTGCATGATCTTGACAATTCTTGTTCACAAATAATAAAATAGGTTTGTATTTACTTGGTGTATCATAACTTTTTGTGATTTGCTCACTCGATGCCTATGAAACAACTGAAAAACCGTGCGAAAGCAGTACGGATTCAGCGGACCGAGTAAAATCGGTCTTGTTTTTTAGCCGAATGTTCAAATGTGAGAGCACTCCATGAAAAACAAATGCTTGGAAAGCGGGGAGATGTCTTACAATAAGGAGGTGAAACGAAAAAGCCTATGGATCCTATAATTACTGTTGTCATTGTGCTCGTTGCCCTGCTGATCGGCTTGGGTGCTGGCTACTTCACTCGTAAATCGATTGCCGAAGCGAAGATCTCCAGTGCAGAAGAAGCTGCACGACAGATCGTGGAGGAAGCCAAACGGGACGCCGAAGCCGTTAAGAAGGAGAAGGTGCTGGAGGCAAAGGATGAAGTGTTCAAGCTTCGATCCGAAGCGGAAACCGAATTGCGTGAGAGACGCAATGAGATCCAGCGTCAGGAACGACGAATTCTACAAAAAGAAGAATCGTTGGACCGCAAGATGGAACAGTTGGAGCGCAAAGAAGAAGAATTGTCTGAGCGTGACCGTGCCATCGCAGAACTGCAAAGCAAGGTAGAGCACTTATATAAAGAACAAGTATCAGAGCTAGAACGAATCTCCGGTTTGACGCAGGATGAGGCGAAGACGATCATTCTCACAGATGTGGAGAATACCGTCCGTCACGAAATGGCTGTGATGATCAAGGAGATTGAGACTCAGGCCAAGGAAGAAGCGGACAAACGTGCTCGTGAGATCATTACGACCTCCATTCAACGTTGTGCAGCAGACCACGTAGCAGAAACAACCGTTTCTGTGGTTACGCTGCCAAATGATGAGATGAAGGGACGTATTATCGGACGGGAAGGACGTAACATTCGTGCCCTGGAGACGTTGACTGGTATCGATCTGATTATTGACGATACTCCAGAAGCAGTCATCCTGTCTGGCTTCGACCCGATTCGTCGGGAAATCGCCAAGACAGCGTTGGATAAACTGGTCGCAGACGGTCGCATTCACCCAGCTCGCATCGAGGAAATGGTGGAAAAAGCGCGTCGCGAAGTAGACGAGCGAATCCGTGAATACGGTGAGCAAGCAACGTTCGAAACAGGCGTTCACGGCTTGCATCCAGATTTGATCAAGATTCTCGGACGCTTGCGTTACCGTACGAGCTACGGTCAAAACGTACTGAAGCACTCTATGGAAGTGGCACATCTCGCCGGTTTAATGGCGGCAGAACTGAAAGAAGATGTGAAGCTGGCCAAACGTGCAGGTTTGCTGCATGATATCGGAAAAGCGATTGACCATGAAGTAGAAGGTTCACACGTGGAAATCGGTGTAGAACTGGCTAAGAAGTACAATGAGCATCACGTTGTAGTGAACAGTATTGCGTCTCATCACGGTGATACCGAACCAACTTCCGTCATTGCTATGCTCGTGGGAGCTGCCGACGCTCTGTCTGCCGCACGCCCAGGTGCACGCCGTGAGACATTGGAAACATATATCAGACGTTTGGAGAAACTGGAAGAAATCTCTGAGTCGTTCGATGGCGTAGAAAAGTCTTATGCGATTCAAGCAGGACGCGAAATTCGCGTGATGGTTCAACCTGATAAGATTGACGATGCGGAAGCTACCCGTCTGGCACGGGAGATCACGAAACGAATTGAAAATGAACTCGACTACCCAGGTCATATTAAAGTAACGGTTATCCGTGAAACAAGGGCAGTTGAGTATGCAAAGTAAAGTGGCTGCGTGCCACTTTACTTTTTTTGTAGCACACCAGATGCTTGACGAAGTCAAGTTTTCTAATGAGCAGAGGAATTGTGTATACTAGCAATGAGGTGATTTGGTAATGAAGTTGTTATTCATTGGAGATATTATGGGCTCGCCTGGCAGAGAGATCGTGAAAACATATCTGCCGTTACTGAAACGAAAATATAACCCAACCTTTATCGTAGCGAATGGAGAGAACGCTGCGCATGGTCGCGGGATCACAGAGAAAATTACCAAGGAGCTTTTCGAGTGGGGTGTTCACGCGATTACGCTCGGGAATCATACGTGGGACCAAAGAGAAATTTTCGATTTTATCGATGATGAGCCGCGGATGATTAGACCGGCGAACTTCCCGGAAGGGGCTCCTGGAAAAGGGATTACATATATCAAACAACCTGAAGGGGAACTAGCCGTCATTAATTTGATGGGGCGTACGTTCTTGCCACCTCTCGACTGTCCGTTCCAAATGGCTGACAAGCTCGTAGAACAAGCACGAAAACGCACGAAGCTGATTTTTGTAGATTTTCATGCCGAAGCCACATCCGAGAAGCAAGCAATGTCATGGTACCTCGATGGAAAGGTAACAGCGGTCGTGGGGACACATACCCATGTGCAAACCGCTGATGAGCGTATTTTGCCTCAAGGAACCGGATTTTTGTGTGATGTAGGAATGTGCGGCCCAAGTAACGGCATTTTGGGAATGGAACGCGAAGCTGTTATTAAGAAATTTTTGACGCAGCTCCCTGTTCGATTTGAGGTAGCGCCAGATCCAGCGCAGTTGAATGCGGTGCTGATTACCCTGGATAAAGCGACAGGCCATGCGAAAAAACTAGAACGAATCAGAATTGACTCTGACCATCCGTTTATGGAATAATGGGAATAAGATTAGAATTTTTTGAATCTTTCAAGCAAGTTAGCAGGAATTTTTAGGGGTTATGCGAATATCATACTAATGATGACAGGATTCCTATCAGACGGGAGGTTCAAAAAGGATGGAAGTATTAAAAGTTTCAGCAAAGTCTAACCCCAATTCCGTTGCTGGTGCCCTTGCCGGAGTTCTTCGTGAACGAGGAGCGGCTGAGATCCAAGCCATTGGCGCTGGGGCGCTTAATCAAGCTGTGAAGGCAGTAGCAATCGCACGAGGGTTCGTAGCGCCGAGTGGAGTTGACCTCATTTGTATTCCAGCCTTTACCGACATCGTGATTGATGGAGAAGAGCGAACTGCAATCAAACTAATCGTAGAACCCAGATGATACAACTGCAAATGCATCACCTGCCTGTTTGTTCGAAGAATGAACAGGTTTTTTCGTTTGTCCAGAAGTATGACCCTCCGAAGTTATCGAAGAGAAGGAGCGTTTCCATATGAAAATCTTTGATGCGCATTGCGATGTATTATGCAAGCTATGGCAGAATCCCGAGCTGGACTTTTATAAAGAAGACAAGCTCTTGCAATCTGGTTTTACCGCTCTTGAAAAAGGGAATGTAGACATACAAGTGCTTGCCTGTTTCGTCCCATCTCAGGTGCCGTTTGGACGACGTTTTCATACTGTGCTAGAAATGATCGATATTTTTTATCAAAAGGTGGCAGGTGATCAATTCCGTCCCATTTTTACAAAGGCAGATTTGGCTGAATGCGTATTAAAGGGACAGAAAGGGGCTATTCTGTTTGTAGAAGGTGCGCATGCATTAGAAGAGAGCCTCGTTCAGCTACGTACGTGGTATCGGCTTGGTGTACGAGGAATGACACTGACCTGGAATCATGGCAATGCTCTAGCGAGTGGAAATGGAGAGCCGAATCCAGGTGGACTTACTTCATTTGGACGAGAAGTCATTGATGAAATGAATCGGCTGGGGATGATTATTGATGTTTCGCATTTAGCCGATCCAGGATTCTGGGATGTACTAGAATGCTCGAAAGCACCCGTGATCGCTTCACACTCAAACGTGAGAAGCCTATGTCATCACTCTCGCAATTTGACGGACGAGCAAATTCGAGCGTTAATCGCCAAAGATGGCGCGATTGGCTTGACGTTTGTAGACTTCTTTACCGTATCGGAGAAGCGCACGGTCTGGATCGACGACTTGTTGCGCCACTTGGATCATATCTGCGCATTGGGTGGCGTAGACCACGTAGGTTTTGGCTCCGATTTCGATGGGATTACCGAGACGTTTGGAGATATGGTATCCGCAGCAGATTACTCCCAGTTACTAGAAGCTTTGTTAAAACGTTATAAAGAGGCGGAAGTATTGAAATTTGTGCAAGGAAATTGGTTGCGTGTTTTCGGAAACGTGCTACAATAAAGCATGAGGATATTAATGTACCAAGTTCAACATTAAAATTCAGGTCAAAAGTAAGTTGAGTAAAAGCACTTGCAATTTGACATGGACAGGACTACAATTGTTACTGTCTATGCACAGAAATGTCACATCTTATCAGTCTTTTCAAGGTGTGATAGGCAGCTTTTCTCACAGTCACTGAAAGGGTGGAATCTGAATGATTAGTCAACTTTCCTGGAAAGTTGGAGGACAGCAAGGGGAGGGCATCGAGAGTACTGGTGAGATTTTCTCGATGGCGATGAACCGGATGGGGTACCATCTGTATAGCTACCGTCACTTCTCTTCCCGTATTAAGGGTGGACACACGAACAATAAAATTCGCGTGAGCACAACGCCTATGCGTGCGATCTCTGACGATCTGGACATTCTCGTAGCGTTTGACCAAGAGACGATCGATTTCAATGCGCATGAGCTTCGTGAAGGCGGTATCATTATCGCGGATGCGAAATTTAATCCAAAGTTGCCGGACGGCTTGAAGCCAGTTCGCTTCTTCACTGTACCACTGACTGAGATCGCTGATGAGCTGGGAACTTCCCTGATGAAAAACATGGTGTCGATTGGTGCTTCCAGTGCCATCCTCGGCATTGCAGTGGAAAGCTTCCGTCCCATCGTTGAAGATATGTTCCTCCGCAAGGGCGAAAAAGTGGTTGAAAAGAACATGGATGCCATTCGCCGCGGTTTTGATTTTGTAAATGAATTGACTGGTGGTCAACTGCCTGAGTTCCAAATGGAAAAGGCTGACCCACAAAAACAACTGTTCCTCATCGGTAACGATGCGATCGCTCTGGGTGCTGTAGCAGCAGGCTGCCGTTTCATGCCAGCTTACCCGATCACACCTGCTTCCGAGGTAATGGAATACTTGATTAAAAAGCTGCCTAAATTGGGCGGTACGGTTATCCAAACAGAAGATGAGATTGCTGCTATTACAATGGCAATCGGTGCTAACTTCGCAGGTGCTCGTTCCTTGACTGCTTCTGCAGGTCCTGGTCTGTCCCTGATGATGGAAGCAATTGGTCTGGCTGGTATCACGGAACAACCTGTTGTAATCGTGAACACACAGCGTGGTGGCCCATCCACTGGTATGCCTACTAAAATCGAGCAATCCGATGTGAATGCTATGATCTATGGTACGCATGGTGACATTCCAAAAGTAGTTATCGCGCCAAGCACAGTAGAAGAGTGCTTCTACGATGCAGTTGAAGCGTTTAACATTGCGGAAGAATACCAACTGCCTGTTATCCTGATGACAGACTTGACGCTGTCCTTGGGCAAACAAACTGTTGTTCCATTTGACTACAGCAAAGTAGAAATCCGTCGCGGAAAACTGCTTGCTGGACAAGAATTGCCAGAAAAAGAGCAAAACGACCTGTTCAAACGTTATGAAGTAACAGAAGACGGCGTTTCTCCTCGTGTAATTCCTGGTCAAAAATACGGTCTGCACCACGTAACTGGTGTAGAGCATGATCAAACTGGTCGTCCATCTGAGAATGCTGCAAACCGTATTCAACAAATGGATAAACGTATGCGCAAAATGGAAGGCGTCCTGAAAAACTTCAAAGGCGCTGTAACTGCAGATGCTCCTCACGCTGATGCGGATGTCCTGGTTGTGGGTATCAACTCTACAATTGGTACGATTCAAGAAGCAAAAGGCCGTCTGGAACAAGAGGGAATCAAAGTAAACCATGCACAAATTCGTTTGCTGCATCCGTTCCCAACTGAAGAAATCAAAGCACTCGTAGACAAAGCGAAGAAAGTTGTTGTTGTAGAGCACAACGCCCAAGCGCAAGTAACAAGCTTGCTCAAACAACACGTTGGAAACGCTGAAAAAATCGAATCCGTGCTTAAATATGACGGTAACCCATTCCTGCCGAAGGAAATCTATGCTGAAGTGAAGGAGCTGGTAAAACATGGCGACTATGAAAGAGTTTCGAAATAACGTTAAGCCAAACTGGTGCCCAGGCTGTGGAGACTTCTCCATCCAAGCGGCTATTCAACGCGCCGCAGCGAACGTAGGCCTGGAACCTGAAAATCTGGCGGTTGTTTCCGGTATCGGTTGCTCTGGTCGTATTTCCGGCTACATCAACTGCTATGGTTTCCACGGTATTCACGGACGTTCCCTGCCAATCGCACAAGGTGTGAAAATGGCGAACCGCGAGCTGACAGTTATCGCAGCTGGTGGTGACGGGGATGGTTTCGCGATCGGTATGGGCCATACTGTACACGCTATCCGTCGTAACATGAACATCACGTACATCGTAATGGATAACCAAATCTACGGTCTGACAAAAGGTCAAACCTCCCCGCGTTCTGCGACTGGTTTCGTGACTAAGTCTACACCGGCAGGTTCCATCGAGTCCTCCATTTCTCCAGTTGAACTGGCGCTGTCTGTTGGTGCGACATTCGTTGCTCAATCCTTCTCCAGCGATCTGAAGGGCTTGACTGAACTGATCGAAAAAGGTATCCAACACGAAGGCTTCTCCTTGATCAACGTATTCAGCCCTTGTGTAACCTACAACAAGGTAAATACGTACGACTGGTTCAAAGAGAACATCGTACCAGTAGACACGATCGAAGGATACGATCCACATGACCGTATCAAAGCAATGTCTACTTCCATGCAACACAAAGGCCTGATTACAGGTCTGATCTACCAAAACACTGAGCAAAAACCTTACGAAGCTCTCGTAAATGGCTTCAAAGAAGAAGGTTTGGCTAACCAAGACATTCGTTTGTCTGAAGAAGACTTCGAAAAATTGGTTAAAGAATTTGCTTAAGTTTGATAGAGTGAAAAACCTCTCCTTAACGGGAGAGGTTTTTTTGTTACATGCGATCGCGCCACTGCCTGTACACGAGCATGACAAGGAAAAAGACAACCAATTGACCAAAGAGTGGGTATAGAAAACGTAGAAGTGAGCTAAACCCGATAAAACTGATCAAATAGCAAATGAGCAAAATCCCTAGTAAAATAGTCGGACCTCGAAGGGGGATAACTTGTCTAATCTGTTGGGCAAGGCCAAATACGTTTGCCACAAGAGTCGAGAAAATTTCGGCGTACACCAATAGGGAGAACAAAAAGGGAATAGTTGGTCCCAAGCCTTGCAGGACAGCGATCATGGGCATTTCCGCGTGATGGATTCCCGGCATTTTTACAGACAGAGAGGCGAAAGCGAGCAAGAGTAGAAGGCCTATTCCTAACCCTCCTATGATTCCCCCTAGGATAAGAGGCTTCTCGCTGGGACTCTGTCTGCCCATCGGAATCAAAACAGCTTGTGTAAGTGTGACATTTAAGGCAACATAATAAAAGGGAGAACTAAGCCACGCCCAAGGCCGTAACGATTCAACGACGACATTCGTATCTAACCATGGCTTCGTGTAAAGGAAGACAAGTACAGTAAAGGCAATGAGCATCGGAACAAAAATGCTGTTCACTTGATGGATGGCAAACAGCCCTTTTTTCGTCACGAAAAAAATCAAAATCATGCTAAACCAAATGCCAATTTGGGGAGATAATCGAAAAGACTCCCAAAAGATCGCACCGGTGGCAGCGAGCATGACGGAGGTAGTGCCTAGCAATACGGTTAAAAGCAAGGTATTAAATACAGTGCCAAACGGATGCCCAAATAAATAGATGCTGACTTCTTGATAGGAATCGGCCTGAATTCGATAGGCAATCAGCATGACGCGGATGCCGGCCCAAATAAACAGCGTCGTCGCCAGAATGATGCCTACCAAGCCTTGTGTTCCATATTGAACAAAGAACTCTACAATTTCTTTGCCTGAGGCAAAACCAGCTCCTACGACTGTCCCAATATACGTAAAAGCGATCTGCCATGCGGCTCTCCATGTTCCTTGCATCCCAGACCTCCTGTCCCACCTTACTCCATCCTATGAGAGGAAGTGAACCGAATATGCGCGTTACCGTGTTAGGCTATCAATCTCCTTATCCTGGCCCAGGAGGTGCTACTCCGGGTTACCTGATCGAGACAGACCAAGTCAAAATTCTTCTCGACTGCGGCAGCGGTGTTCTTGGGCAGTTAGGCAAGCATTTGCCCATTTATGAGCTGGATGCCATGTTCTTATCCCACTATCATCATGATCATGTTGCGGATGTAGGAGTCATGCAGTACGGTTTGATGGTTCATCAGTTATTTGGCCAAAGACCTGCTGACAAGCCGCTTCCGATCTACGCCCCTGCGTTGCCAGTGGCTAATGCTCAGACATTGGTGTATCGAGATGCGACCACATTTACCCCCATCACCGAAGAAACGTCTGTTGCCATTGGGGATGTCTCGATCACTTTTTTACGGACAGACCATGGTGACGGAGATCCATGCTACGCCATGCGTTTGGAAGCGGAGGGACATGTCCTCGTATACGGAGCTGACAGTGGACCAGGAACAGGTTGGGAGGGCTTTGCCAATCAAGCGGATTTGTTTATTTGCGAGGGGACCTATCTGGATTACAATTTACCAGCGAAGCCAAATGGGCATCTGTCTGTTCGCCAAGCGGCAGAGTTGGCACAATCCCTATCCTGCCGCTCGCTATTAATTACACATTTGTTTTACGGCTATGAGGAGTCTCAAGTAATCGCGGAGGCAAATGCCTTTGTCGCAGGTCCAGTTTATGCGGCGAGCATCGGTCTGCAAATTGATTTATAACGCTATTTGTGTACATAGAGAGGAGAGGTGACTTTGTTTCCAAATGTATTAGAAGTCGCACGCAAATTAATTCGCGAACGCGTACAAGCAGGAGAAACCGTTGTTGACGCCACGATGGGGAATGGAAATGACACCTTATTTTTAGCGCAATTGGTACAAGAAGAAGGGAAAGTAATTGCCTTCGATATCCAGCCGCAGGCGATCGAGAAAACGCGCGAGAGACTCGAGAGAGAAGGTCTGGCAAACAGGGTAGAAATGAAGCTCGCCAGTCATGAGGAAATTGACAAGCTGGAAATTAGTGCCGCGGCGATCATGTTTAATTTGGGCTATTTGCCGGGTGGAGACAAGGAAATCACTACACAAGCGAGCAGTACCATTCAAGCGATTCAATCAGGGTTGAGGGTACTCAGACCAGGCGGAATCATGACAGTCATGATTTATTGGGGGCATCCGGCGGGAGAGACGGAAAAAGAGGCAGTGGAAGCATTTTGCCACGAGCTAAGTCAATTGGATTATTTGGTTTTAAAATACCAATACATTAATCAGCAAAACCAAGCGCCATTTTTACTTGCCATCGAACGCAGGGGACAATAGAAAGAACGCAACGCGATCCTTTCCCGGGCAAGCGCAGCATCCGACATCATTCCGATGGAAATGCAATATTTTGTCGTGTCGCTGATAGGTGTACAAAAATAGGCACGCTCTTGCCATTTCTGGCACATACCCTATGTAGAGCAATGTGGCAAGGGGGATCTACGTGGACAGAATCGGGATAATGTTGGATTGGGCCCTTATGGAGAAAGGAATTCATGGCATCAAGTCATATGAGCGTCTGCCTTATTATGTTGAAATCGGTAAAGAGCTTGGATTGGAGCCTGTTTTTTTCCATCCGCGGCATGTGAGGCCAGGAGATGAACGGGTTAAGGGATATTTTTGGAACGGAAACCGACTTGTTTCACAACTGGTTTCAGTCCCGCGAGTCATCCACAATCGTGTTTTGACAGGGGATGCAAAAGCGCGAAATGTGATTCGAAGATTGAGCCAAAAGAAGACGGTATTCAATGGCTTGGTTGTACGGGATAAGAGAAAAGTACATCAGATGCTCTGGAAAAACGAGCAGATTCGCAGCTATCTGCCGCATACAGTGCCTTATTCCATGGAGCAGTTACGTCTGTTCTTGGATAAATACCAGGTGGTGTACGTCAAGCCGTCAATTGGATCTGTTGGAATTGGGGTAGCACGTATTGAACGGCACGGAGGCAGTTATCACTTCATTGCATCGAAAAAACGGCAGATCTTATCTCGTTCGCAGTTACTCTCCACGGTGCGACGTTGGGTCGGCAACAAAAGATTTTTGATCCAACAAGGAATTCCTTTGGCGCACTATGGAGGAAAAACGTTTGATATTCGTGTTTCGGTACAGAAAAACAAAGAGAAACAGTGGACTGTGAGCGGGATGGTTGCCAAGGTTGCCAATAAGAAAAACAAGCTGAGCAATCTCTCTCGAGGAGGGACAGCAGTACCATTTTCGGAAGCTTTGGCCCCCATCTTTCCTGAGGTGAAACAACAACAAGCGGTTATCGAAAGAGTGAGCATAGCGGCGGTGGAAATTGCGAAGCAGTACGGTCGCCATTTTTCATCATTAGCAGACTTAGGGATGGATATGGGAATTGACGACCGAGGCAAACCGTATTTAATCGAAGTCAATGTGCGTGATCAACGCTATTCTTTTTTCAAAGCAGGAGAGAAGGCGATGTTTAAACAAACGTACCGTCATCCGCTGGAATATGCCCAGACATTGCTCGCTGAAAAAAAGAAACGGAAGCATCAGCTTCTAGCACCGAGCCAATTGCTCTAAGAAGAAATACAGAAGAATGTGAAAAAGACGGTGGCATTTAATGCCCCGTCTTTTCGTATACGGTGACCTACGATTCTGCCGGCTGTTGCTGGTCAGCCAAAGGAAAGGGCAGGTTGCGAAAGTGGCGATATACCAAAGCCAATATCGATTTTCGAGTCAAGATTCCTTGAAAATAGTGCTCGTCGTCTTCAATACAAACGAACGGGTGATTTATCGACACTTCTAAAGCTTTCAAAAATTCATCGGTGTCACGCAATCGAGGGACCTTCGTATCCATCACATCATCTACTGTATGTTCGGACATACGCTCAGTCTCGAAGCGCTCCAAACCAAGAGTCTTATTCATGATCATATTCGTGCTGATTAACCCATGCAACCGATACTGATGATCCAGTACAGGAACGGCTGAATAGCCTGACTTGATTAGAACTAGCAGGGCGTGCTCAAGCGAATTACCTAGCTGCACATGTGCGACCTTTGTGGACGCGATTATGAGGTCTTTGATCGGAATATGTAACAAAGGGATCTCTTGATTCATTCAGATCCACCACCTTTTCTTTCTGTCGTCTATAGCAGTAAGAACTGCCTGTGGTCCCCTTCTATGATACCGTAAGAGAGATACAAACGGTAGGGCTACATTTAGAAAACTTGGCGTTGCCAAGGCTTTGGAGAGGCTTCAAACAAAAAAAGCCCGGCAGTTACGCCAGGCAAGTAATCGAGGTGTGGAACAATCGTCCCTAGTTCTAGTATGCGAGATCCTGTTGTTTTTTACATTAGGAGCTTAGAGGAAACCAGTTCCTCCCTTACGCTTTATACGTTTGATTTTTAAAAATGGGTTTGGCTTCCACCCGTTTTTTTCGATTGAACCAAAAGGACATCGTCGTCAACTCGTAAAGGAAAATACAGAGTGGCGGTGTAATCACGAACATGCCGAGAACCATTGACGGCGTCGACCAGCCAAGTCGATGAATGACGTAGCTCTGCAGTAAAAACAAGATCAACGGATGGACCAAATAGATAGCCATATTTTGTTTGGCCAACCGGGCAAGCCATGGACCGAGTTTAGGCAGTTTGCCTAGATAACTGGATACAGGGTAAAAGCTGATGATTACACAGAGTGTGTAGACCAAGTAAAGCGGCTCGAAAATATTCATGCTCTCGTAATAGCTCTTGTACCCGGAAAGATAGCTGTAAGCCAGCCAAACGGCTGCACTTGCCATCACGACGATAGAAGGTATTTGAAGTCGTTTCACCCATGTTCGCCATTTATCCACATTCATCCCGGCATAAGCGCCGAGTGCAAAAGTAAATACGTACATGAAAACATAATGCTGTCCGTAAACATAAGTGTGCTTCATGAGGGACAAGAATGGGTTTGCTGCCCAATCAATAGCCCATAACGGCGTAATGAACAAATAGTGGTAGAGAACGTACAAACCCGCTTGTCCAATAAATAGAACGATGATCCAACGGAAATTCAAGTACCGTTCCATCCACGGTTTAATCAGGCAAAACAACAAGCTTAATTGCAAGTAAAGCGGAATGTAGTACAGGTGGTAGAAAGAGCTACCCGTAAACAGACTATCGAAAAACGGTTCTACCAGCACGGCAGGGTCAAAGGTTTGATGTTTAAAATAGGTGAAAATGGCTGTCCAAATTACGTAAGGCAAAATAACCGCGCGCCAACGTTTTTTCCAGAAAGCACGCCAATCCAATTGTCGGTTTTGATACCAGTAAAACAGCAACATTCCCGTTGCAAAGATAAACAAGGAGCGACCGAATTTTAATAAGATAATTAGAACGGCTTGCAAATCACTATTCCACGGATACGTCTTCTCATTTGCGAGAAAAAAACTGAGGATGTGAATCATCAAGACAGTAAGAGCCCCAAAAACAAAAAGGGCATTCAGATCCTGAAACGTCCCCTTTCGATTGCTATTCATAATTCCTCCAGAATTTTACCGGCAGCACCTGGAGAATCAAAAGCAAGTAAAATGCCCGTTATTCGGGTAAGTGCCAGTCAGGTGCGGCCAGTTCTTTTGCGGTATAAGAAAATAAGTGTAATCGCTGCGACAAATGTTGCCTCGACTCTGTCACTAACTCATTTTGCACATAAAAGGGGGTAGGTGATACAGCCCACTCAGAACGGATTGTCTCCAATAGACGTGCTTTTACATCATCCATGGTGGCCAATTTTCCAGTCAAACTTGCAATGCTGCCAACGGTCGAAGCATCGATGGAAGGAATTGGCTTATGACTCTGCATTTCATCCAAGCCGGCGAGACGGTAAAAGCGCTCCATCCATTCCCCGCGAGGTCGATCGTCTACGTTAATGCATAATTGCAAAATAGAGCCGTGTCGCGTGCGTCTTTGTGCCATGCCTCCGATTTTTTTACCGTGAATGGAAAAATCGTATTCCCCTGCACAGTACGAACCCGTCACTTCTCCAAATTCCAGCTTTCCGTAATCACGCAGGCCCACATTAAGAAGCTGGGCAACAAACGAGAAGAAGGAGTCAATGGAAATCGACGTGTCGGGCAATAAACAAGCCATATTGAGTACGCCAGCATCAAGCGGAACACAAGCGCCACCAGACGAGCGAAGAACACAACCAAAGCCATCTTGACCGAACTTGCGCAAGGCCTGCTGGAGATGGGGAAGCTTGGCGTCTCTGCGGCCGAGATACAGCGCCTGATCGTACACCCAGAGATGAATGACAGGTGTTGCTGATTCATGTTGCATACTTGCTGCCAACGCTTCATCACGAATTAAAGGCTCAAGTGGACTATCCTGGTAAGTACCGGAGTCCATCCAGCGGAACGGTTGATTAACAGAAAATGACATAGGAAGGCTCCTTCACAGGACAAGAATAGCTACCATTATAACATCTGAAATGCGTCTATTTCTACGTTTTCGCTATCTTTTTTCCATTTGGTAGAACATGCATATGGAGTAGAGTGAAAAATACCCGACAGGCCAAGATAGCTTGTCGGGTCAAAATATGGTTCTTTATTTGGTCTCTTTAAAGGAGAAATTGTCCAGGTAAGTCGTTTTGCGAGGTGCACCTTTCGTCGCATCTTCTTGCAGGTACAGACCGAGCTTTGTGCCTTCTTGTTTCACGTACTGTTGACCGAACAAGTATTGATCGTTCAGATAAATGGAAACAGTGTTCTCGTTAACTTCTACTTTTAAGCGATTGCTGGATTTCAGCTTGTAGGAGCTAGAAGTAATGATGTCAATATCGTCTTCTTCGACATCATTCACTTTTCCTAAAACAACACGATCTTTTTGGACGAATACAACATTGGCTTTTCCGTCTTTACCGTTGAAGTAAAGGCCTCCTAAACCTTCACTACCTACGACATTAACATCGACGCTCAATTCGTATTTTTTTACTTTGTCAGACTCGTTCCAATTCAATGGCAGGAAGTAGTGATCCAGATCATCGTCATCGGATTCAGCTGTCACTTGTTTGCTCGCGACCTCCCAGTTTCCTGTTGCTTTGTCTGTATTCCAGTTTTTCAATTTGGAATCAGAGAAGGAGTCGCTGATATTGATTCGCTCTGGTTCTGGCTGTGGTTTCGGTTGACCAGGGGTAGGGAAAACAATTTTGATCTCATCATCATCGTCGCGATCCAAAATAGCGCGATAGAGCAGAGAAGCAGCTTCCGCACGTGTAATTGGATCTTGTGGACGGAAATTGCCATTGTATCCTTTCATCAGATCGGTTTGGATTGCAATCGCAATATACGGACGCAGTGCTGACGAAATATCATCGTAATCACGGAACTTTTTCAATTGATTCAAGTCGGCTTTGTACTTTTGATCGTAGCCCAACAGGCGTACCAATGCGACAGCAATGTCTTCACGTACTGCCGCTTGATCTGGCTTATACGTGTAGGTAGAGCCGGATTTGTAACCAGTCAAGTAAGGCTTGGCGTATTCCACATACAGAAATGCCCAGTGATGACGCGGTACATCTTTAAAGGTTTGGTCGACGTAGCTTTTGTTTATATCTACATCTGCTGCTGCGATCATAATTTTTGCAAATTCGGCGCGGGTAACTTCATTGTTCGGTCTAAATGTCCGATTGTCGTACCCTTTGATGATCCCTTTTGCCGCCATCTCCGTAATTTCCTTGTATGCCCAATGGCTACGTGGAACGTCTGAGAACGAAGGGGTGGAAGCGGCACCGACGACCGGGATAACCGTTAAGAACATCAACACCGACAGGAATACGGCTAGTGCTCTTTTCATGTTAACCTCCTCAAAATGGCAATGTAGTTTTTGTTGACTGCTATTCAGACGGCTAGTGGGCTTGTATTGTTGCAGGAGAAAAAAATATTATGGTGAAAATAGGAAAAAAGACGGAGTTTCGAAAAAATTGGCGGGTAAGGAGGAGCATGTAGAAATGGAAGGACATGCTTCTTTGATTTGGATGGAACGCTTTTCGATCGGGAACGGTCTCTCGCCGTTTCGTACATATTTTGCCTCATAATGGTTATTATGCATTGGCTTTTGTAACACCCAAAATGATATAATTCTTTATTGGTTACTTATGTAGATGATTATAGCTGAGGTGATATATGATGAAGGAAACGAAAGAGGCGACTGTGGACTTAAAATCCGTTAAGTCTCCAAAGAAAACGGAAGACTATGCGAAATACTTCCAGGCCCCCTCTCTGAAAGATGCGAAAAAGCGTGGTAAGGAAGAGATTTTAGTCCATTACGATTTTAATATCCCAGAAGATATGCAGAACATCGGAAAAGGAAAGCGTTATCACGTTCGTACGTATGGCTGCCAAATGAACGAGCATGATTCGGAGACGATTTCTGGTATTTTGCAGGCAATGGGTTATACTTCGTCTGATTCTGTCGAAGATGCGGATGTCATCCTATTTAACACCTGTGCGATCCGCGAAAATGCAGAGGATAAAGTATTTGGAGAGCTCGGCCACATGAAGCGGCTCAAGAATAACAACCCAAATCTGATCCTCGGTGTTTGCGGCTGTATGTCCCAAGAAGAGAAAGTCGTCAAGAAAATCCTGAAAAGCTACCAGCAGGTCGACCTGATTTTTGGAACGCACAATATTCACCGACTGCCAGAATTGTTGCGCGATGCGATGTTCAGCAAAGAAATGGTGATTGAGGTTTGGTCCAAGGAAGGCGATATCGTCGAAAATATGCCGAAGCTCCGTGAAGGAAACACCAAGGGATGGGTTAACATTATGTACGGCTGTGACAAGTTCTGTACGTACTGTATCGTTCCGTATACCCGCGGAAAAGAGCGCAGTCGACGCCCGGAAGATGTCATCGCAGAAGTGCGTGATCTCGCTCGCCAAGGCTTTAAAGAAATCATGCTTCTTGGACAAAACGTCAATGCGTATGGGAAAGATTTTGAGGACATCGAGTACGGCTTTGGGGACTTGATGGACGAGATCCGTAAAATTGATATCCCGCGTGTGCGCTTTACGACAAGTCATCCGCGTGATTTTGACGACCACTTGATCGAGGTTCTTGCAAAAGGCGGCAACCTGGTTGAGCAAATCCATTTGCCTGTCCAATCCGGTTCGACAGAAGTGCTCAAGCGGATGGCGCGCAAATATTCGCGTGAACATTATCTGGAGCTCGTTCGCAAAATCAAGGACGCGATCCCGAATGTCTCGCTTTCTACCGATATTATTGTTGGCTTCCCAGGCGAAACCGATGAGCAGTTCGAAGATACCATTTCGATGGTGGAAGAGGTCAAATATGATTTTGCCTATACCTTCATTTACTCCCCACGTGAAGGCACACCGGCTGCTGTCATGGAAGACAACGTTCCGATGGAAGTGAAAAAAGCGCGCCTGTATCGACTCAATGAAGTTTTGGCTCGCATCGGACTGGAGCAGAACAAAAAACTGCAGGATCAGGTTGTCGAGGTACTCGTGGAAGGCGAATCGAGGACGAATGCGGAAGTGCTTGCGGGTCGTACGCGTACGAACAAGCTGGTCCATTTCACCGGCGACAACTCCTTGATCGGACAGTATGTTCACATAAAAATTACAGATGCGAAAACGTGGACACTCCACGGTGAACTCGTATCCAAAGTTGAGGTGTAGGTCATAATGGAACAAACAAACGTATATACCCAGAAAGAAATTCTCGATAAAGCTCGTGAGCTTGCAGCCATGATCGCGCGTACAAATGAAGTTGATTTCTTCAAACGTGCCGAACTGCAAATCAAGAACAATGAACGTGTGCAAGATTTGATTGATACATTGAAGCAGAAACAAAAGCAAATGGTGATGTTTGAATCCATCAACAAGCCGGAACTAGTGAAAAAAGTGGAAGGCGAATACAACCAATTGCATGAGGAGCTGGATTCCATTCCAATCGTTACGGAATTCAAGCAATCGCAGGTCGATGTGAACGATCTTTTGCAAATGGTTACGAACGTGATCACGAACACCGTTTCGGAGCGTATTATTTTGGATACAGGCGGAAACCCATTGACCGGAGAGACGGGTGGCGGGCCTGAAAAGAAAAAATCTGACGGCTGCTGCTCCTAATTCTTGATAGAAAGCCTTCCCGGCGCTGTTTTGATGAATACCCAACAACTTTCCCAAATATAAGGTGGTTGTTTGCACGCTAGTCGAATGCCCTGCATACAAATGTACAGAAACGTTGTATGGAGGAGGTAACGAAATGTCGGGTATAGACAAAGATCTACAGTGCCGGGAACTTATCGCGAAAGCAGTCTGCGGCAAAGGCCATAAATTTTCTACTACCACCCACACCATCATACCGTCGCAAACTCCTTCGACGATCCTCGGATGCTGGGTTATAAACACGAACTTCCAAGCAGAGAAAGTCGGAGATGCCGTTGAAGTATCTGGTACGTATGACGTCAACCTGTGGTTTTCGTTTGCTAATAACACGCAAACCGAAGTCAAGCGGGAAACTGTTCAGTTCTCCGTACTCGTACCGCTTACGTTCTTCGACAAAAACTGCAGAGGCGATCTGGAAATCGTTGCACGCGCCGTGGAGCAACCGAAGTGCATAAAAGCGGAGTTAAGTGGTGGTAGCACAATCACGGTCAGAGTTGAAAGCGAATATGCAGTAGAGGTCATTGGAGAAACAAAGGTGTGCGTTGTTGTCTGCAATAGTTGTGATGACAAAGAATTCCATCTGGTTGACGACTTTGAAGATAACAGTGACGAGTATGATGACTTTGATTCCGCTACGCTACTCGACGAGCTCGACTAAAGAGGAGAAATTATCTCCTCTTTTTTCTTTTTTTTCGGATACGTACCATTCACACGTTTTTCTGGGCGCATTCATAAGATAACGAGAGAATAGCGGGGGAGTGTGGAAGGCATGATTCTACGCACAAGGGCGAGTCAGCGAGCAAACAAGCAGGAAACGCCAGCAACACAACCGATGACGGCCAACGCTAAAGAAGTGGTAGCGTATTTGCATCGTCCTGAAATCGGTCGCTGGTTGCTACGGCAAGGGAGAATACCTGTAACAACAGGAAAAGCAGCGCGACCGGGCTGGCGAACATATAGGATATGCCTTTACCAAGACTATGTACTGGATATCGCCAGAAGCGAGGAGCAATCACAATGGCTACTGCACCGCCTACAGGAACCCGAGTGGCATTCTGTCTCCTTGCCTTCCGCTGAACCAGAGATTCAGGTGGTGCAAGGGCTGGCTGTGCGCAGTTTGTATGCCGCCGGAGCCGATGCGGGTCAAGTGACGGTCATGGCGGCCTCTCCCCATCGACTTAAGGTCGTCGAGGTAGAACCGAATTGGCCAGCCAAGCAAGCTGACGAATATATGCAGCGGGCTCGAGAGTGGTGGGAAGCTCGGATGCGCAAACAGCCGCAAAAGCTGCAAAGTATGGGGGCAGATCCCGAATTTGCTTTACGCAAGCCCACAGGAGAGATGGCACTTGCTTCTGACTTCCTGAGCATCAATGGGACGGTTGGATGTGATACGACACGTTACCGGGAAGAATTAGGTCTCCATCAGCACCCGGTTGCAGAGTTGAGACCTGCTCCGTCGGAGGACCCTGATCAATTATTTATGCATATCTACGATAATTTGGCACTCGCATACAAAAAAATAGGGAATTCGTCTATCGAATGGCTCGCTGGCGGAATGCCGTTTCAAGGTTATCCAATCGGTGGGCATATTCATTTTGGCGGGCTCACACCGACTTTTTCTCTTCGGCGAAAGCTGGATGCGTACTTGGCTCTTCCCCTTGTTCTGATTGAGGATGCAGGCTGTATGAGCCGCAGAGAGCGCTATGGATTTTTGGGGGATGTAAGGGAGAAGGACTATGGTTTCGAATACCGTACACTCCCTAGTTGGCTCGTTGATCCCCTCGTCGCTCGAGGTATTCTTCATTTGGCCCATTTGGTTGCAACCAATCATGGGAAACTACAAGCGATGCCCCATCTAAAGCTCCCACTTATCAAAGCGTACTACCAGGGCGAAAAAGAAAAGCTCCTGCCGTACGTAGTCCAAGTCTGGAAAGAAGTAAAGGAACTACCAGGCTATACGCTGTCACGTATACATTTGGATCGATACTTTTCTTTTTTAATCGAGTGCCAATCTTGGAAAACGGATGAAGACCTGCGCAAGATATGGAAGCTATCATAAACGGATACTGCCATCGGATGTAGGGTCAACATTACCGTTCAATCATGTTATAATAGCGACGAGAATGAGTAGGCTAGGAGAAGAAAATCATGGCTCAATATACCCCGATGATTCAACAGTATCTGGCTATCAAAAAAGATTATCCGGATACTTTCTTATTTTTTCGCTTAGGCGATTTTTATGAACTGTTTTTTGATGACGCCATCCTTGCGTCCCGTGAGCTGGAAATTACACTGACGGGACGTGATGGTGGAGGTTCTGAGCGCATACCAATGTGTGGTGTTCCACATCATGCGGCAGACGGCTATATTGCAGAGCTACTAAAAAAAGGACATAAAGTAGCCGTTTGCGAGCAAGTCGAAGATCCCAAAGAAGCAAAAGGGGTCGTTCGCCGGGAAGTTACACGTGTCATTACTCCAGGTACGATGATGGAAGGCAAATGGCTGACGGATAAGGAAAACAATTACATGGCGGCGTTGGCCCAAGTAGAAGGGCGAACGGGTGTTGCTGCGTGTGATATGAGTACAGGCGAGATGTACGTTACCTCTTTGGTGGGACAGGCAGAGGGTGTTCTGGATGAAGCCTTGCAATATCGCCCCAAGGAGCTCGTCTTTTTTGGCCTCACTGTTTTGCCGAAGACAGCACTGCCATCTACTGTCGTGGATGCGCACCAACTGGACGCATTTGCGGTAGATAGTCAATATGCGGAGCAGGCCAAAGGGTTGGATCTATCCATGCGAGCGGCGGTCAATGCTCTCTTGTTCTACATAGGGACGACGCAAAAACGCAGCCTTGCTCATATGCGCCTGTTAAAGCAGTACGATGCAAAGCAGTTTCTCCAAATGGACGGCTTTTCCAGACGTAACTTGGAATTGACAGAGACTATTCGCGATAAGACGAAAAAAGGCTCTCTGTTGTGGCTGTTGGATCGGACTCAAACGGCAATGGGTGGTCGTCTTTTGCGCAGATGGATTGAGCGTCCATTGCTCAGTCGCGATCAGTTGGAAGCACGTTTGAGCGCTGTGGAAGCCTTGAAGGGTGACATGCTGCTTCGGTCCGATTTGCGGACTTGCTTGGATCGTGTCTATGATTTGGAGCGTCTGGCGGGTCGTATTTCCTACGGGAATGCGAACGCACGAGATCTCATTCAGCTACGGATGTCTTTGGAGGCAGTTCCAGAGCTAAAGCAGTATATGATCCAAACGAATACCCCAGTATTGATGGAACTGGCGCAAGGGATGGATGAGTGTACAGATATCGTCAACTATTTGGCTCATGCGCTCGTGGATGATCCACCGATATCGGTTCGTGAAGGCGGCATGATTCGGACGGGATATGATGAATACCTGGACAAGCTCCATACAGCAAGTCGTGAAGGGAAGACGTGGATTGCCCAACTGGAGCAGGGGGAACGGGAAGCGACTGGAATTCGTTCACTTAAAGTAGGCTTTAATAAGGTGTTCGGCTATTACATCGAAATATCGAAATCCAACATTGCCAACGTTCCGGCTGGTCGGTATGAGCGCAAGCAAACTTTGGCCAATGCAGAGCGGTACATCACGCCAGAGTTAAAGGAACGTGAAGCCCTTATTCTGGAAGCGGAAGAAAAGATGATTGAGCTGGAATACCAACTGTTCGTGGCGGTAAGAAGTGAAGTCGCGAAGCATATACCAAGACTGCAAAACCTCGCGGAGCGCATTGCATCTGTGGACGTTCTTCAGGCGTTTGCTACGGTAAGTGACGAGCGGGGATTTGTACGCCCTGAGCTTGTGGAAAGCGGCGAATACGTTATTACAGAAGGGCGTCATCCAGTAGTAGAAGCCGTTCTGGAGCGCGAAAAATACGTGGCAAATGACGTGGAGATGGATCAGACCAATCGTCAAGTTTTGCTCATTACGGGCCCGAATATGGCAGGTAAGAGTACGTACATGAGACAGATTGCCTTGATCACGGTGATGGCACAGATCGGTTGCTTCGTTCCGGCTAAACAGGCCAAACTGTCGATTGTCGATCAGATTTTTACTAGAATCGGGGCAGCCGACGACTTGGTAGGCGGGCACAGTACGTTTATGGTGGAAATGCTGGAGACCAGACACGCTCTGCAAAAAGCAACAGCGAAGAGCTTGATTCTGCTCGATGAGATTGGCCGCGGGACTTCGACGTACGATGGAATGGCGCTTGCACAAGCAGTCATTGAGTACATTTGTCAAAAAATCGGTGCCAAAACGCTCTTCTCCACGCACTACCACGAGTTGACCGGGTTGGCAGAGACGTTGAGTGGTGTCGTGAACGTCAATGCTCGATGCGAAGAACGGGAAGGAAAGCTCTTGTTCCTTCACAAAATTGAAGAAGGACGAGCAGATAAAAGTTATGGAATTCATGTGGCAGAGCTTGCGGAAATGCCGAGCTGGGTCATTGAGCGGGCGCGCAGTATCTTAACCGGGCTTGAAGCGAATGGAAGCGCAGGGAATGGAAATGCAGCGAGTGACGTGCAAATGTCGCTCGAATCGCTATGGACGGCTCCAGTTGCTGCGGTGCGTGAAGAACCGATGCAGTTTGCGTCAGCGGAGGAAGAAGCGATTATGGCTGAACTGCGCGAGCTGGATTTGAATTCAACGACGCCAATGGACGCCATGATGAAGCTATATGCATGGAAACAGCAATTGAAAAAGCGATAGGGTTCGTCCGGAGGGGAGGCACTCATGGGAACCATTCACGTTTTAGATGAGCATCTCGCTAATATGATTGCTGCAGGGGAAGTAGTGGAAAGACCGGCTTCTGTTGTCAAAGAGCTGGTCGAAAACGCAATTGATGCCAGTGCAACGACAATCGAGATCCACGTAGAGGAAGGCGGTCTGGAGATGATTCGGATCGTTGACAATGGGAAAGGGATGGATCGGGAAGATTGCCAGCTGGCTTTTGAGCGCCATGCCACGAGTAAAATCAGCAACGCTCGTGATTTGTTCCGCATTCGTACGCTGGGCTTTCGTGGAGAGGCACTGCCGAGTATTGCAGCAGTCTCGCGTATGGAGCTGACGAGCAGTACATCCAGCAGTGAGGTAGGTACTCATCTCTTAATTGAAGGTGGGCAGCTCGGAACGATTTCCGATAAAGCCGCTGTTAAAGGGACGGAAGTATGTGTACGCAGCTTGTTTTTCAACACACCTGCTCGCTTGAAATACATGAAGTCGATCGCTACGGAAGTCGGACATATTTCCGATTATGTGAACCGGCTTGCACTCACGCATCCGTCGATCTCCTTCCTGCTGACTCATAACGGCAAGACACTCTTGCAAACATCTGGCGACGGAAAGCTGTTGCACGTCATGGCGGCAATCTATGGTGTGCAAGTCGCGAAGCTGTTGCTTCCAATTGCAGGGGAGACCCTTGACTATAAGTGGTCTGGTTTTCTTTCGAAGACGGAAGTGACAAGGGCGAATCGCTCTTACCTTTCGACACTGGTAAACGGTCGGTACGTGCGCAGCTATTCGATCAACAATGCGATTATGCGTGGTTATCATACATTGTTACCGATCGGCCGTTATCCGATTGTGGCTTTGCAGATCGAAATGGATCCGTCACTGGTCGATGTGAACGTACATCCTGCCAAACTAGAGGCGAGATTCAGTAAAGAAGATGAATTGTGCAGTGCAATAGAACAATCGGTAAAAGAGACTTTGAGACAAGGCTTGGGGATTGTCAGACCCATGATTACGCAACCAAAAGCTAAGGTCGTCACCCAGGTCGTTCAACCGCAGTTTGACCTGCAAATCACCAAGCCTGATACTCCACAATCGCCGTTATTAGCTGCGAGTCCCCGACTCCAGGAATGGATGGCCAAGCAAGAAACGCCAAGTAAGCAAGTAGATGTGGTGGCCCATACCGCGCCATCCATTGAGAACGGTACGGTGAAAGAGACTGCAGCCAACTATGAAAAGCTGGAAGCTGCAAAGGTAGAGACTACCTCGCATGAAATCGTGCAGGCGACTTTGTTGGATCAAACGGACACGAGGGAAGCTTTCCAACCTCACGAGACTCAGATTCCGGTACAATTGGACATTGCCCAGGCACCATCTCCTGTGCATCCATCTAATGAAATCAGCAGCGAGGACAATTCAGCAGTGGCAGGTACTGAACAAGCGCCGCCACTCCTGGAATCCACCAATGAAAATGAAACGGATTCGCCTGTTCCGGTTATGTACCCAGTTGGTCAAGTCCATGGCACCTACATCGTCGCGCAAAATGACGAAGGCATGTATTTAATTGATCAACATGCCGCGCAGGAGCGGATTTTTTACGAGTACTTCATGGACAAGCTTGCAGAAGAGGACATTTCCAGCCAGATTATGCTGTTTCCTCATACGGTGGAATATACGGCTGCAGAGGCAAGCAAACTGGAGAAGCGACTTTCGCTTTTGCAATCGTTTGGTTTGGAGATCGAGGCGTTTGGTGGGCGGACCTTTATCGTTCGCGCTCATCCACATTGGTTCCCAGAAGGGGCTGAGCTGGAGGTCATTGAGGAGCTCATTCAGTTTGTACTGGAAACGGGAGAAAACGCCCAAGCCAATGTCGTGCTGATGCGCGAAAAAGCTGCCATCATGATGTCCTGCAAAGCATCGATTAAAGCGAACCGCTTCCTGACGCATGCAGAAATGGAAAGCTTGCTGAACCAACTGCGTAATACGAGCAGTCCGTATACGTGTCCACACGGAAGGCCGATTGTGATTCATTTTACTGGATATGACTTAGAAAAAATGTTTAAGCGTGTGATGTGAACTGTGCCCTCTTGCGGAGAAATCCGGGGAGGGTATTCTGCTGTAAAAGAAAGCGGAAAAAACAAAAGTCAATAAAACAAATCTCATGCTGGAACAGAGCTTCTTCTATCGAGGCAAATGACAAATGGGATTATTGGATACGAATACAGATATATTTCTTCTTTTATTGAAAAAACGAAAGGTAGGGGAGTATCAGTTTATATAATATTGAGTTCTGTACTTTTGTACGACAGCGTGGAAACGTTTTGAACCAGATAACATGACGGTCCTGGTAGCGTGGGATAGGAAGGAGCTACATAATAGAACACGGCCAAAGAAGTAAGCTCCTTTGGCCGTTCTGAAGCAGTTAATGTTTATTCTGAAGACGACGAGAAATTTCGTCTAGTTTATGGATGATAGAAAATAATTGCTCGGAAGTAGTATCTAATTGCTCAGCGGAAACAGTTGTTAATGAGACCTGTTGATCAATTTTAAGTAATTGATTGTTAATGTTCTGTAGAGATTGGTAAATGTCTTTCGATGAGGCATTTGATTTATCGGCTAATTTACGTACTTCATTAGCAACAACGGTAAAGCCACGTCCGTGCTCTCCAGCTCTAGCAGCTTCAATCGCAGCATTAAGGCCTAGAAGATTGGTTTGTGTAGAAACATCTGCTACGAAGCCGCTAAGTTTCTCAATCTCCTCATTCTGCTCCTTTAACACATTCATGGAATGAGCGATCTCACCATTGTATTCATATAGTTTGGTTGCGGAGTCGGTGAAGACGGAAGAGATTCTAAGCGCTTCCTGGGTTGTAGCTGTCAATTCGGCTGCCATTTGCTCCATATTGTGGCGGTAGCTTACATTTTCACGCATCGTGTCACCGATATACTGTTCAAGAATAATTGCAGAATCAAAAAAAACTCTTTTGATAAGAGCCTGATAAAATGCAGTTGAGTTTTCTAGCGATTGAATTCTTTCTGAAAAAAGACGTAAATACAGTGAGTATCCACCCAAAAACCAAGAAGCAGACAATCCAATTCTCGCGTGGGTTGTTCCAATTCGTTTTCGGCTATTTACATATTCTTCATCAATAACAGGAGAAGAAAGTGTTTCGATATACCAAATCTGCATGTTCTTTAATTGGTCCATAGTTACATTTGTACGAATCAATTGATCCAAGTTGGGATGTTTTTCTAATTCTTCATAAAAACAATCTACGATTTCTTTTGAGTGAGTGCTGAAGAATTCCTTGTGTGAATACAAAAGGTCTAAGTCTTCTTTTGTTAGGCCGTAGAACAGCCTAAGTGAATTCCATTTGTTATCCAGTACAATCATGATACCAACCCCTATTTTCTTTATATGTAATGTGAAACTCTTTCAGATTCTAACAAAAATAAAATGGTAGATTATAATAAAATGTTAAATAAAAATGAAATATTTATGAAATATATACTGATGTGATAAACATAACGTGTTTAAGAAACAAGTATCCCTGCAACTAAGAACATGGAAGATGTATGGGATTTGGGGGTATTAGTTTGGGGATGTTGTTCAGAAAATTCGAAAATTCGGATTGATTTTAGGCAAACACTGACTTATGATTACTTGCAAAAACGAGGTGAAACGAAATGAGTCCATCACGACAAAACGGGATGTTTATTTATCCGTGGGATATAGCAGAGAGTGGTATCGAGGCAGTAATGCAAACCTTGCAAGAAGTCAGATGCAATACAGCAGTGGTCAATAGCAGCTATCATCAGGGGAGATTTTTTCACCCGCGAAGCAAAACGTTTCGCAGGCTGCCGTTTTCAGGAGTATCGTTTACGCCTGATTGGTCGAAGTACAACCGTTTGCGCCCGACTGTACACGAGCAAATCGCACAAGCGGGCATTCTTGCCAAAATGAAAGAGGCTTGTGAGCAGGCAGGGATGGGATTTCATACATGGTGGGTTGGCCTGCACAATTCTACACTTGGTTTGGCTCATCCAGAGCTTTGTGTGCAAAACATCTGGGGGGATACATACACATACTCATTATGTCCATCGCAACCTGAGGTACAGCATTATGCCAAGGCGCTTTTTACCGATACGTTGGAGCAGGTCAAGCCAGAGCGGATTTTGATGGAAGCGACTGCCTTTTTGCCGATGAAGCATGGTGAGCATCATGAAGTATGCCTCCTACCGCTAGGAGAATCACTGCAATGGTTACTCTCGTTCTGTTTTTGCGGGGCGTGCATGGGGCGTGCCGAATCGAAGCGAATTGATGTAGGAGCAGTCCGATTGCTTGTATCGAGGCTAGTCAGTCAGATGGTGGATGCCGATTCTATCTCGCAAGTATCAGCCGAAGCGAGAGAAGTTGCTTTTTTACTGCTGGAATATCCGGAATTGTATCACTATCAGCAATCCCGTTTGGAAGCGGTAGATCAGATATGGAGGAGCCTGAAGGAGATCGCGCAGAGTATGGGGACTGCGTTGGATGGTTTTCCGTCCTCGACACCATTTTTTGTGAACCAGTCTTATTGGGAAGGGGTTTCATTGCGAAAAGCAGCGGCTACTCTCGATCGTGTCGTTCCGCTCGCTTATGGAGACAGTGTCGGTGATGTGGCATATACGTTCCATGCCATCAAGCTTGTAGCCCCAGAAGCTTCGCTGGGAGCGGCTTTTTCCCTGCATCATAGTCAAATCCGGTCAGCAGTCGATTTGGCAGCGAGGGTGAAAACAGCAGTGGACGCAGGCGTTCAATCGATTGTTTATTACAATCTCGGTCTGTTAAATAACCGGAGGCTGGACTGGATCAAACAGGCGAACCTTGCAGTTGAGGAGTGGAGATAGCTTTCTCATTCGCATGGGGTATGCCGACATGTAACAATACCCATAGAACTTCGTGGGTCTCTTTTACATGGGTGAAACTGATGGACTGGAAAATCATACTACAGTCTGACTGGGTTTCATAAAAAATGGTATGATTGTCATAGCGGAGAGGAAAAAAGTTTGGTTCAGATTCTATTTGACCGGCAAATTAATCCTGCTTACAATAATATGATCGTTACCGTTTATGTAAAAACCGTCGAGTCGCTTTTCTAGAACAGCAGTTCTTATTAAAAAGGGCGAAGACGTAAGGAAGGGAACAAAGGCGTGATTGTTACGACAGGACTTGAGCCTGGTGAAGAAACCTTGCGTCACGCAGCTGAATTGGCTAGTACATTGGGGCTACAAGTTGTGAATCGACGCGATTTTTCATTGGGTCAAATGCGCAAGCGATATGGGGTAGAAGAAGTATTGGTGGTTTCCGCTCTCGGAGCACGTCTGGAAGTGCCGGGAAAAAAACCATTCTTTTTTCATCCGAACACATCTGCTTTTCGTATAAAGCGGCTCATGCGCGGCGATACTGATACTATGCTTGTTGCTTGCCAAATTCATCCAGGGGATGAAGTGTTGGACGCCACCTTGGGTTTGGGTGCAGATGCGATTGTATTTTCGCATGCGACTGGCGCAAATGGGAAAGTCGTTGGCATCGAATCAGAGCGACTGCTAGCCATCTTGGTAGAAGATGGGTTACGGCACTGGTCATCTGATGCGGAAGAATTGGAGCAAGCCATGCGTCGTATTGAGGTGCGATGTGGCAACCATTTAGAAGTACTGAGAGGACTGCCCGCCCGTTCCTTCGATGTCGTTTATTTCGATCCCATGTTCGAAGTAACTGTACAAAGTTCGTCGGGGATCGCCGGAGTCCGTGAGCTCGCCAATCCAGATGCTCTTTCCGAGGAGGCTGTTTTGGAAGCGCAGCGAGTTGCGAGAAAACGTGTGGTAATGAAAGAAGGAAAAGAAGGTAGGATGTACGAGCGCTTTGGTTTTACGCCGTTTCGCTCCCGCGGCCAGCAGGTCGTGTACAGCTACAAAGAGATAGGTGGAGGGGAGTGACCTTGCAACAGAGAGAAAGGCTAGTCGTGATTATTGGCCCAACAGCGGTCGGCAAAACCCAGCTTAGTCTGGAGCTGGCCGAACAGTTCGACGGTGAGATTATTTCCGGAGATTCCATGCAAGTATACCGTGGGATGGATATTGGCACCGCAAAAGCAGAACCTGAGGAGCTTGCGAGCATACCGCATCACCTCATTGATATTAAAAATCCAGACGAGGAATACTCTGTTGCGATGTTTCAGGAAAGTGCCGCAGGATTGATTACAGACATCAACCAACGTGGCAAACTTCCGTTTATCGTCGGCGGAACAGGTCTGTACATAGAATCGGTTACCCATCGATTTCAGTTTTCCACCACTTCTCAAGACCCTGAGCTGCGTGATCGACTGCAAAGATTGGCTGACAGTGAAGGCGTGGAAGCACTACACGCCCGATTGGCCGATGTCGATCCGATTACAGCCGAACGCTTGCATCCCAATGATGTAAAGCGGGTGATTCGCGCACTGGAGATTTATGAAAGCAGCGGGTACAAAATGTCCGACTTTCAGCTGCGGGCGCAGCATTCCCCTTATGATTTGGTGATGATTGGTCTCACGATGGACCGCGCAAAGCTGTATGAACGAATCAACCACCGGGTCGAACTCATGATCGAAGCGGGACTGGTTGAGGAAGTGAGGGAGCTTTTGGATGCTGGCTATGACGCGTCACTGGTCTCCATGCAAGGCTTGGGGTACAAAGAGCTCATTCCTTATCTGTATGGAGAAATCACCCTAGAAAAAGCGGTGAATGACATACAGCAGCGAACGCGGCATTTTGCCAAACGCCAACTTTCCTGGTTCCGTCGCATGGAAGAAATTCAATGGTTTGACATGACTGATCCAGCTGAACAGAGGAATAACGTGGAAACTATCAAGCGAATATTGGCAGGAAAGTTTCAACAATTGCCGAATATATAACATACAAGTCCTTTTAGGGGGTAGTGTACATGAAACAGACGATCAACATTCAAGATACGTTCTTGAATCATTTGCGGAAAGAAAACATCGCGGTTACCATTTACCTTGTGAACGGATTTCAATTGCGCGGGTATATTAAAGCATTCGATAATTTCACGATTGTGATTGATAGCGAAGGCAAGCAACAATTAGTATACAAGCATGCGATCTCCACTTTCACTCCGCAACGCCCTGTATCGCTCATGTCTCAGGAGAACAACCAACAGTAAGCGAAGTAACACCAACAGCCAGGATACATGTGATCCTGGTTCTTTTTTATAATTTGGCTCGAATGAGGGTAGGGATGATGGAAATCAATAATGATGCTGATTACAAAACGTACTTTTATCGCAGGATATTGACGACCACGGCCATCATTCTGTTCATTTCGACTTCAGTGGATGGATTTTGGAGTTCTGAGTCCGGAGAGAATACGTGGGGGATGATTTTATTTTCTGCTGTTTGGTACTCTGGCGCATCTTTTTTCATTAGTGCATTTCTCATCAATCAGAGGTGGAAATACCTTCAACGCAAAAAGTATCAATAAAAAAGCCCTGACGCCGTTGAAGCGAACAGGGCTTTCACATTACTCCATGCGATGATTATTCGTGTAAATTTGGAACGTGATGCCGAACTTGTCCTTCACATTGCCGTATGCCGGGCTGAAGAACGTCTCTTGCAGAGGCATAATCACTTGACCGCCTTCTTGCAGGGCATCAAAAATCTTATGCGATTGCTCTTTATCATCGGTCGAGATGCAAATGGTCACTTGATCACCAAGCTGATGCGGTTGTCCTGGAAAGGTATCGGAAAACATCAGTTCAGTTTCACCAACGCGGATAGTAGCATGTCCGATACGATTCTTGGCTTCTGCTGGTAATGGGAACTCCGGATTTTCCGGCATTTCACCGAAGGTTTGCTTGAACAGCACTTCAGCACCTAACGCACCCTCGTAAAAGCTAATCGCGTCACCAGCAGTACCATCCAAAACGATGTAAGGAATCAAACGCAATGCCATGTGTCAACATCTCCCTTGGTTTTCATATGACCAACTTGTCAAATCCACTTACTATTATTGCCTATAATTTGATTGTAATGCACAGAACGTATGTTTGCAAGTGGTGAATTGATCACGACGCTCAAGAACTCCGGCGAACCATAACTACGTAGCAGACAATGGCGCCGATCGTAGAAAGAGCAATGATGATCCCCATCGGTACTGCTGTATGTTCGCCGCTGATTCCCACAAGTGGCGCGACAATGCCGCCGCTAATGAAGGAGAGAAGCCCCTGAAGAGCAGATGCGCTTCCTGCCGCCTTGCTTTGATTTTGCATGGCGAGAGAAAAGCCTGTTGCCCCGACAATCCCTACGCTGGATACGACAAAGAATAAGGGAACGAGCACAGCAATAAGACCAGCTTGTAGGAGAATCATTGCCAGAAGGAGGATTCCGCCGACCCCGGCAATGGTAATCCCTGCAATGAACAAGGAAGTTTCTTTCACTTTCCCTGCAAGCTTCCCTGTGATTTGACTCGCAATAATAATACCTACCCCATTAATCGCGAAAATGAGACTAAACGTTTGTGGAGACACTTCAAATATTTTTTGAAAAACAAATGGAGAACCGGCGATGTAGGCAAACATAGCAGCAGTCACCAGCCCCTGTGCCATGGCGTAACCCATGAAAACGCGATCCTTTAACAAGGTGCCAAACGTCGCCAGTGTGTTGCCGATTCCCGCCTTGGATCGGCGATCTTGTGGCAATGTTTCTGGAAGAGCAAGCAGCACGACGAGGAACATGATAGCGCCGATCAGGCCCAGGACGACAAACACGCCGTGCCAGGTAGTGAATTCCAGAATTTGTCCCCCTAGGATAGGTGCCGCAATCGGAGCAATCCCGTTAATGAGCATCAAGAGGGCGAAAAACTTCGTCAGTTCTGTCCCCGCGTACAAATCGCGAACCGTAGCGCGAGCGATAACAATTCCAGCAGAACCCGCAAGGCCTTGTACGAAGCGAAGCAAGACGAACGTATAAATAGAGGGAGCTACCGCACATAAAAAGGAAGAGACGGCATACAAAATGAGTCCAATAATCAAAGGGATTCTTCGACCGCGTACGTCGCTGATCGGCCCCGCGAACAATTGACCAATGGACAGGCCGAGCATGCATGCTGTCAAACTCAGTTGGGTCATGGAGGTGCTCGTTTGCAAATCATCGGCAAGCATAGGAAGTGCAGGTAAATACATATCTAAGGATAGTGGGCCGAATGCAGAAAGCGATCCTAGTATCGCAGCCATCCACAGTCGGCGTGATTTGTTGCCGGTAAGGGACGTGGAATCAAGTTCTTTTGCTAGTTTATTCACGGCAAGCTGTCAAACCTTTCTCATTATTTTTCCGGAAAAGAAGCTTTTTACAACGCAGAAGTGGGCTGCGTATTTTGCGAGTAAAAAGCTTGGAGGTTGCTGTGCATGCGATCGAGCAAGCCACGCAACACATCCTTTTCTTCCTCAGAGAATCCGATGAAACAGTTTTCCTCAATGACGCGTAATACTTCTTTGACATGTTTGGTAGCCATCCGACCTTTGTCGGTAAGATAAACGCGGGAGATACGTTGGTCCCGTTCGTCTGCTCGGCGCTCGACAAGTCCCGATTTGGCCATCCGATTAATCATGACGGTAAGCGTAGCGGGCTTTACCCCGATTTTCCGGGCCAATTCTCTTTGGATCATTCCATCTTTTTCAATCAAGCGCATCAAGAGTATAGGCTGACCGGGATAGACGTCGTATTTTTGAATCAGAAATTCTACATTTTGCCGATGCAATTTCATCACATGCGACGCAGAATGGGTTAATGCGGTTGCATAACTAAACTCCACCAAAGTACCCCCAATTAATTAGTTTGCTAATGAATATTCTGTTAAAGACGTCCGTAAGTTCACACCTTGTCCTATTATACAAAAACGATGGGTCTTCGTCATGAAAATGATTTGCATGTACGAGCTTTGGAAGGATACGCTGCATTCTTTGGAGAAGTAATAATGTCCTTGAAAATCGAATGAACAGGTTAGGTGAGATCAAGATGATCCTGAATGAAAAAATAAAAGCGGCAGTCGTACAATTAACAGGAGTAAACGGGGAAGATCTTGGAATCATCTCCACAAAAGAAGCGCTTCAAATGGCAAAAGAACAGGGAGTGGACCTGGTCTGTCTTTCTTTGGCTTCGAGTCCGCCGCCTTGTCAGTTAGTGAATCGAACGAATTATAAGGAACAGCTAATCAAAGAAAACGCCAAAAACCGAAAAGCAGAAAAAGGCGTAAAAGTAAAAGAAATTCGACTAAGTGCCTACATCGAAGACCATGATTACGATACGAAAAAAAGACAGGCAGAACGAATTCTTTTATCTGGGGATGCTGTGCAATTGATTGTAAAACTGGAGAAAAAGGAAAATCAGGAAGCCAAGCGATTACTTGAGCAGCTCATCAAAGATCTGAATCATTGTGGAAAACAGGATAAAGGGATTCAAGTAAGCGGCAAGCAGGTAGTTGCCAATCTATTGCCGCTCTAATCAAGAAAAGGGAGTAAGCGCATGCCTTTTACTTTTGCTCATCCGGCTATTGTTCTACCGTTACGCAAATGCAAGTGGTTTTCGTTCTCTGCCCTCGTTTTCGGCAGTATCGCACCCGATTTTGAGTATTTCTTGCGGATGCAGCCATTCAGTGTGTACAGTCACACCATGCCCGGATTGTGGCTGGTTGATTTGCCAATCGCGATCCTATTAGCGTTTTTGTACCAGCACGTGGTCAAAAAGCCGTTGCTTGCACGTTTGCCGGAGTGGATGGGACGAGGGCTCGACTACACAAACAATGGGAGCGGAATGCCAGCGTGGCGAACAGCAATTGTATTTATATACTCCGCGATACTCGGTAGTCTGAGTCATATCGCATGGGATGCCTTCACCCATGACGGTGGTCGTATGGTTGACCACTTTTTGTTCTTGCAACAATCCCTCTTGATCGCTCATTATCAAGTCCCAGTTTACAAACTGCTGCAGCATGGTAGTACCCTTCTCGGCGGGTTGGCCATTTTGTATGTTATTGGACAAAGGGCGCGGAAAAACAGACAGATCGTCATGAGACAAGTACCTGTCTTGGAAAAATGGTTGTTCTGGTTTGGTGTAGGGTTGTTTGGTATCGTGACGGTCTTTTTGCACGCATTCGTGGTAAAAGGAATTTCACCCTTCGTCCATCCTATGCAGCAAGTCGTCCCGTTTCTCTCTGGATCACTGCTTGGAATCGTGGTGCTCTGCTTCGCCTTGGACAGGCTCAGGTTGAAAAAGTAGAATCCCTCAATATGATATGAGGGATTTTATTGTTTCTAAATGGAAAAATCCTCAGACTTCAAATTCATTAAATCATCACGGGTTGGGTCAGGAATTTTCAGCAATCTAACCGCTTGCACACGTATTGCCTTTTCAATATTATTTCGTACATATCTTGCATTACTGAAATTTACTTGAAACGGATCACTCGTTACTGTTATCAGTCTTCTTCTCAGTTTTTCACTTGCTTCAGCAGAGATTCTATACTCCTTGTTCTTTGCCATTACATTTGCAATTTCCATCAACTCATCCACCTCATAATCAGCAAAGTTGATGTGGACGGGAAAACGGGAAGGCAGTCCCGGATTTAACTCAAGAAATGTATCGATTTCATCATTGTACCCGGCAATTATACAAACGAAATCATTGCCAAAGTCCTCAAGGCATTTTGTAAGGCAATCGACAGCCTCTTTTCCAAAATCTTTTTCACCGCCGCGAGCTAATGAGTAAGCCTCATCGATAAATAGGATTCCTCCCATGGCTTTCTTAACAAGATCACGAGTCTTTTGTGCCGTGTGCCCAATAAATTCACCAACGAGGTCTGCACGTTCAACTTCAGTTAGATGGCCCTTCGTTAAAACACCCATTTCCTTAAAAATCTTTCCGAAAAGGCGTGCAATTGTTGTTTTCCCAGTACCGGGATTTCCTTTAAAAACCATATGGAATACTTGCTTCTCAACTTTAAGTCCGTGTCGTTCCCTTGCTTTATTCATTTTGATGAGCGCATAAATTTCATAAATCGTTTTCTTGGCTTCATGTAAGCCAATCAGACTTTCTAATTCTTCAAAAACGGTTGTTAAATTTGAACTCGACGTGGTGCGAACTATTTCAGGTAAAGTATTTAACTGCTTAACACTTACTGGTCGATTGAATACAACTTGAATTCGATTATTACTACTTGAAGATTCGAGCACCTCCGTTTGAGGAATAGCTCCTGCTTGCTTCACATGTTTCACCTGCCTTGACCTTCATACAGAAAGTATACTCAGGAACATCGGAAAACCTGCCAATTTTTACGCGAGAGATTGAATAGGACAAGTCTTTGAAGGGGTTGTTGTGAAAGCCAGAAGATTTCGCATAAATGGGATCAGTAGATAAACGACCATTACTCCGTTAGCGAAGAGTGATGGTCGTTCTGTTTTCATCAAGGAATGCCGTTCAAAATTCCACAATATGATATAATCTTCCAAAACAAAGGACTTTACCAAACCTACAAATTGATTGATTTCATGAAGATCTCCTCAAGGAAGAGGAGGATACCTTGCCTGATGGATATGATGACAAGGAACTTCGCAAAGCAATTAGCAAAGTGATTCCGCTTTTCGTCAAGGAGATTTTCTCAGAGAAAGCGGCAGGTAACCCATGACATATGTTGATTTCAGTTGGCATGCCCCACTGCCGTAACGTTTTGGGCAAAATGTGGTATGATAGTCATGAAGGGGCGTGAATCGGTGAACGATCTGATCAAAACGCAAGAAACAGCCATACTGGTTGGTTGCTATTTAGATAACCGGGATGAAGAAAGAACCCGTCTTTCCATGGAAGAGTTGCATGAGCTGGCTGATACTGCTGGTGTAGAAGTACTGGACGTCATCACGCAAAATCGGGACAGGGTTGATTCTGCCTGGTATTTGGGGACTGGAAAAATTGATGAAATCGCGCAGAGGGCTGAAGAGCTTGATGTGGACGTCATCATTTTCAATGATGAGTTGTCTCCGAGTCAGACTCGTAATTTGGATAAAGTGTTTGATTGCAAAGTGATTGATCGCACGCAGCTCATTTTGGATATTTTCGCAGGACGTGCACAGTCGCGTGAAGGGAAAATCCAGGTAGAGCTGGCGCAGTACAACTACTTGCTGCCGCGGCTTGCCGGGCAAGGGAAACAGCTTTCCCGACTCGGAGGCGGTATCGGTACACGTGGCCCAGGTGAAACCAAGCTGGAAAGTGACCGCCGTCATATACGCAAGCGCATCAGTGAACTTAAGCAGCAATTAGAGGATACTGTTCGGACGAGACAATTGCATCGGGAGCGTAGGAAGAAAAACAACGTGTTCCAGATTGCGTTGGTCGGTTATACAAACGCCGGGAAGTCGACGATCCTCAACAAGCTTACGAATGCAAACACGCTGCAGGAAGACAAACTGTTTGCCACTTTGGACCCGACGACCAGGCAATTGGAGTTGCCGAGCGGACTGGATGTGCTATTGACGGATACGGTTGGCTTTATTCAAGACTTGCCAACGAGTCTGGTTGCTGCATTCCGTTCGACGCTGGAAGGTGTAAAGGAAGCAGACCTCATCCTGCATGTGGTGGATAGTCATCACCCTGATTTCCAAGTACACATGGAAGTCGTAGACAAGATCTTGCGCGAGCTAAAAGCAGAAGAAATTCCGCAGCTAGTCGTTTTCAACAAGGCAGACATGCTTGCAGAAGGCTCTTATTTGCCGCGTGCAGAAGAATCGATTTTGATTTCTGCCATGCGGGATGATGACCTGAAGCAACTGCTCACCCGGATTGAGTCATTTGCGCTGCAATCATTTAATGAAATGAAGCTGCGCGTTCCTGTCGAGCGCGGAGATATTCTCTCCCTCCTGCATCGGGATGGGGTAGAGATGGAACAAGAGTTTAATGAAGAGGAAGCGGCCTACTTGATCACCGTCCGTGTGAACAAGGAAAATCCGATATACGGAAAGATTGTTCCTTTCCTCCTGGATAAACCAGAGACTGTTGAAGAGAGTTGGTAAGTAACAGATGTTTTCATATTTTTCCCATGGAGAAAAGCTTCGTCCCCTCGTGATGGAGGTGGAAGCGACGATCTCAGAGAGACATCGTCAAATTTCCGCTTTGGTGGATACGAATCAACTGAAAGTATTGCGTTCCTTCCAAAAGCACGAGGTCAATGAATTTCATTTTTCAACATCCACAGGATATGGCTACGATGATTCTGGACGGGCAACGTTAGAATCGATTTACGCCGAAGTATTCGGTGGAGAAGCGGCTTTGGTGCGCAACCATATCATCTCGGGTACACATGCGATTGCGATTTCTTTGTTTGGCATTCTTCGTCCGGGCGACGATCTTCTCTATATTACGGGCAAACCGTACGATACGCTTGAAGAGGTAGTAGGTGTGCGCGGCGAAGGGCAAGGTTCGCTCAAGGATTACGGCATCGGTTATAGCTACGTGCCTTTGACGCCAGAAGGAGAAATTGATTTTGTGGCAGTTGCACAAGCGATTACGCCTAATACGAAGGTCATTGGGATTCAACGTTCGCGAGGCTATGCAGACCGTCCTTCTTTCACCATCGCGAAAATCCAAGAGATGATTCGGGTTGTAAAAGAAATCAAGCCTGATCTGATCGTATTTGTAGACAACTGCTACGGAGAGTTCACGGAGGAGCAGGAGCCATTGCACGTAGGTGCAGACATCATGGCTGGCTCTCTCATCAAAAACCCGGGTGGCGGCTTGGTCAAAACAGGCGGTTATATAGTAGGACGCGAGGATTTGGTTCAGCTTGCTTCGTATCGGATGGCAGCACCGGGAATTGGCGCAGAGGGGGGCGCATCGCTCTACTCGCTACTGGAGATGTTCCAAGGCTTTTTCTTGGCTCCACATGTCGTGGGAGAAGCTCTCAAGGGAGCGGTATTCTCTTCGGCAATGCTGGAGCGTTTGGGCTTCAAAACAAATCCACTGTGGCATGAGCCGCGAACCGACCTGATTCAATCCGTGGAATTCGGCAGTGCTGAACGACTGATCACGTTTTGCCAAGGGATACAAAAAGCAGCACCAGTCGATTCACACGTTACTCCGTATCCAAGCGAAATGCCTGGATACGCTGATCCTGTGATTATGGCAGCCGGTACGTTTATTCAAGGGGCGAGTATCGAATTCTCGGCAGATGGTCCGATTCGTCCACCTTACTTGGGCTTCGTTCAAGGCGGTTTGACGTACTCGCACGTAAAAGTGGGGATTTTGACAGCGTTGAATGGGATGCTGGAAAAAGGCTTACTCGAAATACCGGGTGAATAGGATAAAAGTGCAAGGAATGGACGGCATTCTCTGGATGATGGGGGATGTCGTTTTTTATGTAAAAAAACTGTACATAACTTTCTATGTAATATTATCTAACATCTATTGACAGGGATTTTGTTATAAAATAGAATAAGACTAAGAAATACGAAACAGGAGGGACAAGTCATGAGTGATGACCTTCGCCGGAATATGGCCCTCTTTCCCATTGGGATCGTCATGAAACTGACGGATCTCACTGCGAGGCAAATCCGTTATTACGAACAAAACGACCTGATTCAGCCCGCCCGCACAGAAGGGAAGCAGAGGCTCTTTTCTTTCAACGACGTAGATCGCTTGTTGGAGATCAAGGCTCTGATTGAAAAAGGACTGAATATTGCAGGGATCAAGCAAGTCCTGCAAATGCAAGAGCCTGCTATGGAACAAACAGAGATTACCACCACGTCCGAAGAGAAACGCAAGGACATGTCCGACAAAGAGCTGCATCAGCTCCTAAGGCAGCAGATTATGTATCGCGATGCCACTCGCCATGGCGAGGGTGCATTGATACGTGGAGAGCTTTCCCGCTTCTTCCACTAGATAGAAAGCCGAAATAGAGACTGGAGGAGAGAAATGTGAGCAAGTTTACAAGAGAAGACATCATGCGCATGGCCAAAGAAGAGGACGTAAGGTATATTCGACTGCAGTTTACCGACCTGATGGGGATCATTAAAAACGTAGAAATCCCGCTGTCCCAATTGCCAAAAGCACTCGATGGCAAAATGATGTTTGATGGTTCTTCCATCGAAGGCTTCGTTCGCATCGAGGAGTCCGACATGTACCTGGTGCCTGATCTGGATACATGGGTTGTATTCCCATGGGGCAATGAGTTTGGTAAAATTGCACGTCTGATCTGTGATATCCACATGCCAGATGGCTCTCCGTTCGAAGGAGACCCGCGCTACATCCTGAAGCGTGCCTTGAAAGAAGCCGAAGAAATGGGCTTCACAGCTTTCAACGTAGGTCCAGAGCCTGAGTTTTTCCTGTTCAAGCTGGACGCAAAAGGTGAGCCTACGCTGGATTTGAACGACCAAGGCGGATACTTCGACTTTGCTCCACTCGACTCCGGTGAAAACTGCCGCCGTGATATCGTATTGACGCTGGAAAAAATGGGCTTTGAAGTGGAAGCATCTCACCACGAGGTAGCTCCTGGTCAACACGAAATCGACTTCAAGTATGCAAATGCACTCCAAGCCGCTGACCAAATCTTGACGTTCAAACTGGTTGTTAAAACCATCGCGCAAAAGCATGGTCTGCATGCGACCTTCATGCCAAAACCGCTGTACGGTGTAGCTGGTTCCGGTATGCACGCGAACCAATCGCTGTTCCGTGGGAAAGAAAATGCTTTCTATGACGAGTCCGATGTAATGGGACTGAGCCAAACAGCGAAGCATTACCTGGCAGGTATTTTGCAACATGCGCGCAGCTTTACTGCGATCACGAACCCGCTCGTAAACTCCTACAAGCGTTTGGTTCCTGGTTACGAGGCTCCTTGCTACGTAGCGTGGTCTGCGAAAAACCGCTCTCCATTGATCCGTATCCCTGCTTCCAGAGGTTTGAGCACGCGTATTGAAGTGCGCAGCCCAGACCCTGCAACGAACCCATACTTGGCGTTGGCAGTGATGCTGAAAGCTGGTTTGGACGGAATCAAAAACAAGCTTACACCACCACCTGCTATCGATCGCAACATCTACGTGATGACCGAGCAAGACCGCGAAGCAAACGGAATCGAGAACTTGCCTGCTACTTTGAAGGAAGCAATCGAGTGCCTGAAAGCAGATCCGGTGATTTGTGAAGCATTGGGCGAGCATGCATTGGTACACTTTATTGAAGCGAAAGAAATTGAGTGGGATATGTTCCGCACACGCGTTCACGATTGGGAGCGCGAGCAATACATGACTGCTTACTAATAAGCGAAACCCCTTGTGCCTGTAGGTGCGAGGGGTTTTTTCTATTTGGTGGGTGCGGCTGTAAAAATCGTTTCACCCACAAACGCACCCACAAACGCACCCACAAATCACCCACAAATTACTCATAAATTTTCTCCATATGGTCTTCAAATTTTCTCATGTTGTCGCTTTCGATTTTTTTAGAAATATGGGCATACACATCTGCGGTAATTTGCATGCTGCCATGACCTAGACGCTCCTGGATGTATTTCATATCTGCACCGGTTTCCATGAGCAAGACTGCATGTGTATGTCTTAATGAGTGGATAGGCATTGAGGGAATGTTCACTTTTTTTAACGTTCGTGAAAATGCGTTAAACAGAGAGGATTTTGGTATAAAGTTTCCATCTTTCCTGCACAATACTAGATTTAGATCATGGTGGTAGAGTTCCCCGAATCCTAATTTGTTTTGGTTCTGGTAGGATAAGTGATGCTTCAGATCATTGACTAGTGATTGACTAATTTTGATTGTTCTATTCGAGTTAAATGTCTTAGTATCACCAAAAAGCTCGTTTTTATTTTTTGCTCCGAAGTCGAGAGTCTTATTAATGCTAATCGTATATTTTTTAAAGTCTATGTCTGTCCACTGTAAAGCAGCTGCTTCACCTTTTCGCATACCTGTTTCAATTAATACTTTGAAGAATATCCAGTAGATGTAATCGTATTGGCGGGTTGCCTGTAAAAATTTTGGGATATCATTTGATTCCATAAATTTAATACCATCATTTTGGGACTGACCTTTGATTGTAACCCCTAAGCACGGGTTTTTTTCGATTTTAGCTAATGTTACTGCTTTTTCCATAGCGTTATTCATAGTTGTGTGGACGATTTCTACAGATCGTTTGCTGTAGTTATTCTCTGTAAGTTGGTTTAAAAATTCTTGATACATAATAGGTTTTACGTCTCTAAGCATGATGTTTTTAAAGTGTGGGAGAATATGGTTTTCGATATTTCTTCTGTGCAATTCGTAAGTGTTTTTGCGTACAGTCTCCTTTTTATATTCCTCAAGCCAGACCGTTAAATAATTCTATCGCCTTGTTCATATTGTTCTAGTAGTCTCTTTTGGTGTTCGGCTGCTGCTAGCTGTGCTTCCTTTTTAGTTGCGAAGCCACGTTTGGACTTTTCTTTGTGTTTCTGTGTAAAGGGGTCTTTATACCGAAATCGATATTCCCACTTTCCCTCGAACTTTCTGAAACTTGCCATGTAATCAACTCCTTTAATCGAATTCAAAAAAGCGCATCCAGCTGGGTGCGTTTTATTTGTTGTCAGGAATGTGTTCAATGATGTCTTCAATGCGGCAATTTAAGTGATTGCATATCTTGTCCAAAACATCCATAGCTACAAACTCGTCTTTTCCCATTTTTGCTACTGTTGCCCCTGATAGAAACTCCCGTAACTCCCCTTTTTTTATTTCTCTCTCGATCATAAGTTTCCATAGAGGCTTGTAACTAAAAGCCATATAAATGCACCTCCTTATTAGATGTATTATAAAACAAAAGTTTTACTAAGTAAATTTATGTTCGCGTTCACAAACAAAGTTATTGACGACTAGCAAGTTATGGATAATAATATGTTTAACTGCAAGGGGTACCGCCAACAAAATGCGGACTAAGCCCCGTTTGATCAAAAAAGGGCCGGTATCCTGTACGCTAAGGATTACCGGCTATTCCTGTTATGGCTACTTCATTTGTGTTCCCACAGTGGTTTGATTTAGGGCCGAACGGAGACCATGAACTAAAAACTTTCATCTAATAAGAAAGATTAACCTCTGTCCATTAATGATAAATATTTATGTACAACGGCTTGAGCGAGACAAGTTGATGAATCAATAAAGGCAATATCATTGGATTTTTTATCTGTAACAACATTTAAATCTGTACATGCAATGATAGCGGTATCAATCGTTTCAGCTAATTCTGAATAGAATTCATCCCATAATAGAAGGGACTCATCGATTTGACCTTGTTTAATCTTTGCTATTATTTGATTCACGCAGGTTTGCCAACGATCTTGATGTGAAAAATCGTAACCTTCTCTTACTAAAGCATCTTGAAATATTCCAGACTGAACCGTTGGATTGGTGGCTAAAAGAGCTACCTTTTTTGAGTTTTTTGGTATTTCCCTTATTGTTTCATCAATCATGTTTAATATGGGAACTGAAACTGAGTTGTTTATTTGGTTAAAATAGATATGTGCCGTATTACATGGGATGGCAATAAAATCAACATCTGTTTTTTCAAGTCTGCGAGCCCCATTAATAATTGCCATTTCCATGTCCGTATGGTTGAGAGGTTTATCAATGTAGAAAGGCGTTGGACATGAATAAATCATCATGTGAGGGAAATCAATGTCATTTATTGCTCCATATATCTTTTGGCACTGGTCTACAACTTTATCTACAAATGGCCCAGTAGATTTTGGACCCATTCCTGCTAATATTCCAATCATAGTTGTACCTCCTAAAATAATGTCACCATCTTCTCTATAACTTTAACATAAGTATCCAATTTCCTTCTATGTGCTTAAGTACATCATGCATAACTGGCCCGACGAGCAGGCAACTCAAATCTTGCGACGTTGTTGGGAGGCGATGGCTCCTGGCGGTCGGGTGCTCATCATGGACCCAGTTCTCCCTCCAGGAGATACGCCACTAAATTAATGGATGTCCTTTGCATGGCGATCTACGAAGAGGTCGAGAACGTACGGAAGAGGAATTCCGCCGATTGCTGGCTGGGGCTGATTTACGGTTTTATCGCGTCATCGATACCGGTTGCTATGTTTCGATCGTAGAAGCTGTGGCCAACTGAGACTCGAATCCAGGAGACTTCCCAAGACGATCAGCCTTTCACAAGGCCCACTTACCATGTTCTCGGCGGGATGTCCTACGAAAAAACTACTGCAAACATTGAATTGTTCTGTACAGAAGCGGAAGCACAGGCTGCAGGATATCGGAAGGCAAAAACGTAGTGGTAAACAACCCGTCTCCACATTAAAAGGAAACGGGTTTTCATTAGTACATGTCTAGCTAAACATATAGATGAGTTTATAAGCTACATGCGTGTTCTTGTTTTGTTCGCATATAATACAAACAAACGTTCTAGTTTCTTCGGGGTGGTTACTTTGGCCTTGTCTGACATCGAGCGGAAGGTATTAAGAGTGATCGGCAACTATTCGGCAGGGAGGCGCAGAACTCCAACAGTAGACTAACTGTGTATTAAGACAGGTCGAACTCGCGGTGGCATATTGGAAATTTTAGAGGTCCTTGCAAAAGAGGAATACATTGAGTGGAAGAGATCGGAACCCGACAACATCGAAGTAATTACATCGTGGGAGCGAAAGGAACGATAACAATGGCGAAGAAAATCGATAACTTGTTTGCATCAATGCGGATGGTGTTGCCAGAACACAGAACGGAGCTTCTCAAACACAACGAAGAGCGCAACCTAATTAAGCGCCCGGAAGTCGACGACGATGATTTCGGGGAGATGTGTTTTCGCATCTATGACAGCACGCAATACGACTACGCCATCACCGTGAAATGGTTCGTACCGAAAAAAGGCGAGCTTGGAATGATAGAGGAAGCATGGGGGGTAGTGCGTGAGATTGACGCAAGACGCAAACAATTCAAACTGGTGAGCGATTGGGCAGCAGATTGGATCGATGTAAAGAACCTCGTCAGTGTAGTGAAGTGATTGTAAATAAATGGGCATTTAAAAAACAAAGGAGGCATGTTGTTTAGACACATCCCCTTTGTTTTTTTTAATTGTTTTGAAGTTGTTTTTTTCTAAATGTAAGTGCTAAGTCAATTAACAGTCCAAACAAGAAGTAAGTAATGACGTGCAGTAAATACCCAGTAGGAAGAATGGTACTATTAGCATCCTGATGTACTTCAATTATCCAATGTTTGAATGGTTCGATATAAACAATTTCATTGAGGATAGGATTTGTTATCGAAAGCAAGATGTGTTTTTCATCATTCCCTAAAAAATCGAAAAGGCAAATCAAAATACTGACCAAAGTTAGCCAAAAACTAAACTTTTTAAGCAGGGTCATTTTGTTCACTCTCCTAAATATGGGGTGCTAGTTATTATTATATACCAAATATATTGAAAGTAATGTCATTTTATGGTAAAAATAATAAAATACTATTTAAGGGAGAGATGGAAGTTTTTACCAAGAAAAGTTCGACTATCCTGCTTCTCTTTATTATGATTTTTACTTTATGTACATCTGTTAGTTTTGCGGCCGAAGCGAAACCGCTAGCCGATGATCCAGGTGTCTTTTACCCCGGTACATACACTAAAGCAAAGCCAGGTGATATGTTAGTTTCTAACTCTACCTCATCCAAAGGATTGACAGGACATGCTGCAATTGTAACTGATAATTTAACTGTCGTGCATATAGGAGGAATCGGTGAGAATCCAGAAGAGATATCCCTTTCCAGATTTTTTAAACGCTATGATAATAGCGTGAAAGTAATTCGATATACTAGTAGCCGAGATGCAAAAAAAGCTGGTGAATGGGCTAGAACATATGCAGAGGAATATTCAGATGCAAAGTACGATTTAGCAGTTAAATTAAGTGGATTTACCCGCACCTATTGCTCGAAAATAGTCTGGCAAGCCTATTACTACGGAGCAGACGTTAATTTAGGGAATAAAAGACCGAACAGCACACAGTTATTCGAACCTTACGCTATTTTAGATCTTGACGACACTCGTGAAGTTGAGGGAACTGGAAACTGGTAATTAAATTACTGACAATTGACATTAAGTAGACTTTATTCTAGCTGCATAAAAACAACCCGCCTCTTTAAAAGGGAGACGGGTTGTTTTCTTACACAAGCATCTTGGCTAAAATACTTTTAAATTCCGCGATATCTAAATGAACTTTGTCGAATGTCTCTATCTGATCGTCCTTTACATAATGGCTCTGGCACATGATAAGTTTGTCATAGCTTATGATGGCAACAGTTCTCCGGGAAGTGTTGTCACGTTCATCTACCTGGTCGAAGATTTTGCGGAGGTGGCGATTCTCTATTTCTAAGTTCCTTGTCATTTCCTCCAACTGTTTAAACATCATCTTATCTCCCTTAATTTACTAATTGTGTATATTGTAACCTACTTATATGCCGAGCAACAAATAGTTTGTAAAATTAGTACCTGTCCAAGTAATCAGAAGTATATACGAAATGCTTTCCACTGGCGATCATGTACCGTTTCAACCTCTCCCGAAAAGAATGGTCTGCAAGTGCCAATTCAACAACAAACGCCTGGGCACTCCCTAATGACTGATTCCGTTTCGCTCTTCCATGAAATGTGGGAGTGTCCATTTTTTCGCGAATGAGGGCTTGAATAATCTTTAGAGTCCTTGTCTAAACTGCTGATAAGGTCAGTTAAATAATTTTAAAAGGTGAATATAATTGAACAAATCCGTAGATATTTTCGAAGTAATACTTCTTCAACTATTAGAGGATGATAGGCTGGTAAGGATGTTGATACCGAGATTACTAGAAAGGATGGAGACGAGAGGCGAGCCTACGATTGAAAAGTGGTTAACTGTTAACGAAGCAGCCAAATACCTGAATATTTCTTCTGACACGATCTACGTTATGGTACGTGAAGGTACATTACCAGCATCTCGACTCGGATCATTAAGTTCACGAAAACCAGCACTTCGCTTTCAACTCAGTAAATTAAATGATTGGATGGAAGCTGGAGGGGTTCGCGATCCTGTTAACAAGCTTGCATGATAGAGAAAACAAATACTAAATGAAGACAAAAGCCCTCCAATTTTGGAGGGCCAATTCAGCATTATATCGGGCATTTCTATATGTATAGCCCACCCACAAACGCACCCACAATTCACCCACAAAATCATGAAATCATTTGATGTCATTTGAAACAGCAGTAGGTAAAACTGTTGATATTATGCGGTTTCATGGAGTTTTAAAACTGATTGAAAGCCAAGAATATGTTGCGCACACGCGTTCATGACTGGGAGCGCGAGCAATACATGACTGCTTACTAATAAGCGAAACCCCTTGTGCCTGTAGGTGCGAGGGATTTTTCTACATCTGATGCAATACACAGATAAGTACTGAACGGTAACGACCAAATAAAAGGTACCAAGATTAACGGTGCGGCTACAAAGGACGTAACTAAAGCGCAAATGGCAGGAAGCAAGATCAGCAAAAATAGCAAGAAGTCGAGACCTTTAAAGGACTCACAAAAAATATAGTCATAGCAAACAATTAATGACATCAATGATCCACTAAGACCAACCAATAAACCTCCAATGGAGAACCAATTCTTTAGCATCGTATCAACCCTCCTTTATGGACCAAATAGTACCATCCGAAACTTTAGGAGGAAAGAAAACGAGCTCAATCGCTTTACAAAATGTTTAATGAAGAAACGCAAATAGCCGTTTTCGTTACCGAAACGGCTTAGAAACAACGTTGTGTAATATATAACTTAAAAGGCTATATACTTCATTTCCTGGTTCGATAAAAGGCTGGCAACCTGATGGAGATTTAAGGGGATTGCAAATCGTTCCATATTAGATCTGTCTTCCCAGTCCATTGCATTCCCTACCCATGTATTGGTTGTTCCACAATAGGCTACACGACCACCGAAACGAACAAATGTTAGGGCCCATTCTAATATATTCTTTGGATTGTCACCGTAAAGAAATTGTGGAATTTCCATGCCTAATTGTTGAGTGACAGTTTGTTCGGTATTAGGACTACCGATCATTTTAACAAGCCTTCCTTTCACCAAGCCATTTACCCCCTCTCCATTAAAAAACATAGTGGTTTGGATACCGAGACGTTGCCAATATGCTGCTGAAATAAAGCTAGAGAAATACTTTGCCCCTTGATCCGGGGGTGAGGAAAGATGGATTAAAATTGGAGTTTGCGTAAAGGAATTTTCGTCACGATAAATGGGGTGGTTAACAGAGCGAGCCCAATAATGAGGCAGGGAATATTCATGAAATATCATGTTAGTTCCTTCCTAAGTCATATTTTTTGTATGGTATGTTATTAGGTCGGAATAGGTGTGTGTCTTGTAGCAAGCGGAGGAAGGTATGAGCCTGGTATTCCAGGAGGCAAGGGGAGCTAGATGCTAAATTGAAGCGATTGAGTCTCGAGCTTAACACATCGGTAATTGAGATGAACGGAGGCAAGACGGTGTACAGCCCAATTAATGCTTCGGTAATGTCTAGGGGTAGCCTCGCCTGCCAAAGAAAAAAGAGCCGCAAGGTAGCTCGGCTCTTAATATAATCTTAATGGTCTCTCTAATATTAAATTTATTCTCCGGTCTCGTTGAAACTCTTAATGCGAGCGCCGATTTCATCACGAACTCGTTGAAACTCAGACCATTCTTTTCCCGCAGGATCGTCAAATCCCCAATGGACGCGTTTTACATGAGAAGGAGTAGCTGGACAAACGGAATCTGCATGGCTGCATAATGTCACGACGAGATCCGTATTGTTCAATATATCAGGGTCAATGACATCAGATGTTTGACTGGAAATGTCTATGCCAACTTCTTTCATCGCTTGAATGGCATTTGGATTGACCCCATGGGCTTCAATACCAGCTGAAAAGACGTTCCACTTGTTGCCCAAGTATTTCTTTCCCCATGCTTCTGCCATTTGGCTTCGGCAAGAATTTCCTGTACATAAAAAGTAGATTGTTTTTTTGTTTTTGTTTTCCATGATGTACCCACCTTTTCAGCTTCAATTAGGAAATGCTGGCAAAATACTTGCGCTTGAACCATAAAGCTACATAAACCAATGCAATCATCACAGGTACTTCAACAAGAGGACCGATGACGGCTGCAAAGGCGGCGCCTGATTGAATCCCAAACACGCCGACTGCCACAGCGATAGCTAATTCAAAGTTATTACTGCCTGCTGTGAAAGCAAGCGTCGTAGTAACGGGATAATTTGCGCCAATCTTTTTCCCCATATAGAATGAGATAAAGAACATGAGGATGAAATAGATAAGAAGTGGAATGGCGATGCGAACAACATCAAGAGGAACGCTTACGATGTTTTCTCCTTGTGTTGAGAACATGACAATGATGGTAAAGAGTAAGGCAATCAGAGTCATAGGGCTAATTTTTGGGATGAACACTTTCTCGTACCATTGTCTGCCTTTCACTTTTACAATAGTAAAGCGTGTCAGCATCCCAGCAAGAAAAGGAATACCCAGGTAAATAAACACCGATTTTGCCACTTCCGCCATCGTAATGCTAATGACTGCCCCCTGAATCCCAAGCCATTCCGGAATTACGGTGACAAAGACATAGGCATATACTGAAAAGAAAAGCATCTGAAACACAGAATTGAAAGCCACAAGCCCCGCAACATATTCTGTATCTCCTTTTGCGAGGTCATTCCACACAATTACCATAGCGATACATCGTGCCAGCCCAATCATTATCAGCCCAACCATATATTCTGGTTTATCTGGCAAGAAAATGATGGCTAGTAAAAACATCAAAACCGGGCCTATCACCCAGTTTTGAATAAGGGATAGTACAAGAACCTTAAGGTCTTTAAAGACACGTCCCATTTCTTCATATCGAACTTTTGCTAAAGGGGGGTACATCATTAGGATTAAGCCAATGGCAAGCGGTATGGATGTTGTACCAATTTGTAAGCTGTTTAATCCATTTGTGAAAGTAGGAAAGAAAGTTCCGATAATAATCCCTACTGCCATAGCAAGAAAGATCCAAAGGGTCAAGAAGCGATCTAAAAATGATAATTGTTTCATTGGGCCTCCCACTTTGTCTTAGCAGCAAGAATTGGTTGCTTCTGTTTTTGAATCTACGCAGCAGGATGTGGATTCGATTTTATGAATGTCACTGTCAGACTTTGTGTAGAAAAATTCCCACTCATTACCGTCTGGATCAGTAACCCAAAATTTATCCTGCACAGCATAACAACATGTCGTATCCATCTCGTCCCGAGCGAAAAAGCCTTCTTTTTCTAGTCTTTCCTTATGAGTTAGGATTTCATTTGCAGTTTCAACCTGGAATCCGAAGTGGTTAACCTGATTTCCACTTACTGTATCCCGAACATTCAATGTGAAATTTAGTCCTGGGGTTTCAAGCAAGAACTTAGCATAATCAGGTTTTACCTTTACAGGATTAACTCCAAAAACCTTCTGATAGAACTCAATAGATTTCTCCAGAGTGGTAACGTTAACGCCAACATGTACATACTTCATTTCATAATCCTCCTTTAATTAAAAACTATTAATCAAAAAAAGTTGATGTAAGGTCTAAAAAAAATTAGCAGCAGCTTCCTTTACCTGTTTTCCTGAAAATACAGCAAAGCTCTTCCGATAACAGATGATTCACTTCACCATCATTTAAATCATAGTAACTCCATGTGCCTCTTGTCTCTTTCATAATCAGATTAGCGTCCAATAAGATTTTGAGATGGTAAGATAACTTTGATTGAGGCATGTCAAAAACCTCGGTAAGGTCACACACGCATGTTTTACCTCTCTGGCAAAGCTCATACATAATTTCTAAACGTTTCTGATCGGCGAGAGCTTTGAATTTTTTCTCATATAGCTCCAAATTATGCTTGATGTCATTCATGGATTACGACCTCATTCATCAATTTTTCTTGATGCATTTATTATATGTATGATTACCAAGAAGATGCAATAATTAAATCAACTTTTTTTGATGTAAGCTTTTTTTCATTTAGTATCGATCCATGTAATCGGATAAATAAACGAACTGTTTTCCACCACCAATAAACTGCGGATAAGGTCAGTTACATAATTTTAAAAGGTGAATATAATTGAACAAATCCGTAGATATTCTCGAAGTAATAATTCAGCAACTATTAGAGGATGATAGGTTGGTACAGATGTTGATACGGAGATTACTAGAAAGGATGGGGACGAGCCTGCAATTGAAAAGTGGTTAACTGTTAATGAAGCAGCAAATACCTGAATATTTCTTCTGACACGATCTACATTATGGTACGCGAAGGTACATTACCAGCATCTCGACTCGGATCATTAAGTTCACGAAAACCAGCACTTCGCTTTCAACTCAGTAAATGATTGGATGGAAGCTGGAGGGCGCCGCGATCCTGTTAACAAACAAGCATGAAGGAAAGAAATTATTCCATATAGTAAAGTGCACCCAGGAGTTTGATGCCTCACGGGTGCAGTGATGGCTGATGGGGATTCTAACTACCTTTACAATCTAGCGCCTTATCTTACATCGTTATCCTTTGCAATTGGATAGGTTCCACTATCTTCAGACGAATTGGTTAGCGTTTGAAAACCATTGAGGATACTCTTCATCTGTTTTATGTCCTCGCTTAGTTCATTTGGGGAGTTTACATGCTTTTTAATATTCGAAGCAAGACCCTCCATTTGGTCAGCTAGCCTGTGAACCAATCCAACATCGAATTGAGTCATTCTAATCACTCCTTCATCTGTTTTTACATTCCTTGCTTATAATACTGGTGTGAGAAAGAAAATCCCCGAATCTCGAGGGTTACAGTCTACCAATATGCTTGCTTACTTCAAAGCCGCTTAGACTTACCTTGGTCCCAGATTGGTTCGCTTCATAATTCGACGGAATCCCAATGTCTGGTCCAAATTCCTCACTTGCTCCGGCGGGGAGCGACTGTTCCAACGCCTCGACGTAGTCGACATCTGACTGAAATATACCCTTTTTATCGCTTTGATCTTTCGTTTCTTTTTGGTTAGTCATCGAAGCACTCCTTTCTAACGTAGTTTTTCCAAGCAAATAAAAATGAATTCCTTCTAGACCCGTTGTAACACAACATTACGCTTATACATGGGGGAAGAGAATAGCATGGAGACTCAAGCGCCTAGAACTGTTTATAGTGGCATATGGCACAGGTGCAACCTTGCTGCATGAAAACATCAGTCAATTTTGACAAATAAAGTGAGTGAGTGGTAGATTTTATTTATACTATTTCTTAATATGGGTGGGCTTATGAGAAAAAAATTACAAATATACATATCGTCTACTTACTACGATCTTATTGAGGAAAGACATACCGCTGTTGAAGCCGTACTCCAAGCCGGTCATATCCCTGCTGGAGTCGAGCAATTTTTCAAGGAAAGTCCAATGAAAATTAGGAAGAGATGGATCGACGAGTCCGATGTATATATCCTGATTCTCGGAGGATTCTATGGTTTAACACTTCCTGATGAATCCAAGAGCTATACGCAATGGGAATATGAGTATGCCGGAGAAGCGGGCAAACCTAGATTTGCTTTTGTTGTCACAGATGAAGCATTAAGACAAAAGCCTTACGACTTCGCAGCAATTGAATATTATCAGAAATTTCAAGAGTTTAAGCAATCGGTCATGGAACAAATTCCTATCTACTATGTTGAAGATGTACGGCACATTAAAATGGTACTTCGTGATCAATTGCCAGAGTATGCAGCAAGAGACGATTTGTATGGCTGGTTTTCCGGCAAGGATGTCCCGGACGTTCAAAAGCTGTTGGAAGAGAATGCAAGATTAAAGGCGGAGTTGGAGAAAAAGAAATGAAAGAGGGGCTGGCAATCAGCCCCTTTCTTCTGTCTTCGCTTAATGTTCTCCTTTAATGACAAAGAACGAACCCCGAATGGTCCCTGTAGTTTTACCGTGTAAGATATGTAGACTACAATGATGGTTTCGATGAGTGATTAATCTCATCACTTGCTTATCTATGTGTAATCGTTTTATTTGAATTAAGAAATAAAACAGGCAAGAATGCCTCTGGTGATTAGGGGAACTTGCAACCGAAAAGACCCAACTCCTTAATCGTAGGAGTTGGGTCTTTTCCATTATTTCGGGGGAGCGTCGCCGGCGTGGTTTGCATCAGCTTCACACTCGATCACATCTTTATCAATAACCGTGCTGCCCATCTTTATTGTTTCTACCCGTTCCTGAAACGCTGTTGCTACAAGACCCATCCCATTTTGCTTTAGCTTGTGCTTCCTGAATTGCTCGGTCTTGAGGAAACGGCATCTGATGACGCATAACGCAGGCTTAACTTACCGTTTCTTCCAGGAAGAAAAGAGAACTTATGAGCTTGCCGGGGTATCGGACGGCATGGATCTGACGGGAATTACACTTGAAGAGAATCTGCAAAGACTTGCTTCTGTCCCGCTTCTATATGAGCCGGGGAAAATGTGGAGGTATTCCATAGCAACAGACGTGCTCGGAGCGGTCATCGAAAAGGTTACTGGAATGCCGCTAAGTGAAGCTGTACGGATGCTTGTAACTCATCCGCTTTCCATGATGGACACGGATTTCAAGGCCGTGGACACGGACAGATTGACTACGGCTTACGCAGACAGCGCTGGAGAGCCCCGGCGCTTGCGCGATTTTGATACCGTTCCATTCGTGGAGGGGACGGCAGGATTCCTCCTTTCCCCAAACAGGTTTACCGATAAGACAGCTTATCCTTCCGGGGGAGCTGGCATGATTGGCAGCGCAGAAGATTTCTCAAACTGCTGGAAGCTTTGCGGCAGGGAGGAAATCCGATTTTGCCGGAGGCTCTTGTGACGAAAATGACAACCAATCAAATTGGTAACCTTGTAATGCCCTACTGGCCGGGGAGAGGCTTTGGACTTGGTTTCACGCTGCTTAAAGACCCAGCGGCTGCTAATACACCGGAAGCGCCGGGAACTTGGCGGATGGGCGGCACCTATGGTCACTCATGGTTTGTTGATCCGAGAGAGGAGCTTAGTGTTGTAGGGTTCACCAATACGGCGCTTGAAGGAATGTCAGGCAGGTTTACAGCAGAGCTGTGCGAATCTGTCTACAAGGGTATTCGAGGAGTTAAGTAAAGAGTAAGAGGGTTATCTTGAACAAATATTCGGAGTATGCAGACCCTAGATGGCTATCAGATTACACTTACAAAGTTAATTTGAGATGAGAATTTATCATGCAGTACAATCGGTCGTTCAATTTAACGGAGAACGAGTTCAATAAACCAGCCGCAGTCTAGGACTTGGTTTTGCAATGCTTGGATGGAAGCGGGGGAGTTCGCGATTCTGTTAACAAACAAGCTTGAGAGAAAAGGCCATTTACTATAAAGCAAAGTGCACCCAGGAGCTTGGATAGCCACCTGGGTGCACTTAGTTGAAGAATAGTTCTTTCGAATATTGCCCACTATTTTTTTCTGAGTACACAAATTCCATGTAGCTTCAAACTTGTCCATGTTATCTAATTCAACTTTCTTTGAGAAGTGGGCATACACATCAGCTCTTTATTTCCTCACGTTCTTCTTCTTCCGGATATACCAGCCGCGTTTATGAAAGGAGATGGACCTGTATTTCTGGGCCAGTCTGATGATTCGTTTGCGAGTAAGTGATGCCGGTTTTGAAGATAAGCTTTTGTTAAGGGAACTTCTTACAACCAGATGACCGGGGTAGTGAGCTTTCACGAAGTTACCGTAAGTTTCGAACTCGGAAAAGCCGGCATAACTCTGCTTGTTTGTTTTCTTGATAATCGCCCAATACCATCTAGTCTTATGCCTGGCCTCAATTTTAGACTTTAGCCGGGAGAGCTTCGATTTGTCGAACAGCATATAGTGGGCAACGAAAGAGCGCGAAGCGGTTGGTCTGGTGCCCATTAATTTCTTATAGGTGCGAAAATACTCGGGACGACTCCAGTTACGGCAGTAAAAAATGGTTTTCCCGTTGACGAGAAAGACATGAGGTCGAATAAGAATGGTGTCGGCGTCAATCACAAGATAATACCTTTGCTTGGTCAAGTTTCCTCCCGCCAGCTTCAACAATTGTTGGAGCAGCCAGCCTGATCGATTGGTGCGTTTGGTTTGGTAGTGAATGTCTTTTTTAGTAATCGGTAGGACGCGTCTTTCATTGATGAAGGTGCAGTTTTTACGCCGGCAAAGGGCTTGGATTCGTTTGCTTGGCGGCGATACAACCATGATCTTGCCGATCGGATGCTTCACTTTCTTACGGATACTGTCAATGACATAGGGAAGAGTGCCAAGATCTTTCTCAATAGCTGGGATCAGGACATCAATTTTAATAGAGCTGTTGAAGGTGCTTTTCGCTGAACGTGTCAACTTCTCAACTCCTTTTCGCTAAGCAGTTTCAAGCATATTTGTCTGAAAAGGTTGGCCAAAGTGTCCGACTTTCCAGATAGGATATGATTTTTTTTCTTAGCGGGAATATGACAGATATGGAAATCCTGCGAAATGTGTGTTTGTCAAACCTACTTGAGTCATGGAGCAACTCCTCACTCACTTTGTCTCGTCGAAATTGTTGATCTATAACAATGGCAGTTCAATCCGACTCAGATGGTACTGACTGGATAAATACGTTTCTCTGAAGGTAGACGGGAACACATGGAGTTGGCAGAAAACCAGGAGCGCTATGATGGCCGAGATGAAATCAGAGGAAACAAGCAAAAGGGTCTTTGACCATGAAAGACCTATGCCAAATTCATATCGGGATGATTTCATTCATTCTGTGTACAAAGTAAAATAGCCGTTCGAGTAGAACGGCATGTCGGATGGATTAGTTACGGTTACGTGGTGAAATGATGATTCTTTTGTGGTCAATCCGCCTATCTGGGTCAGGAAACGCAAGCATTACCAAGCATCGGGATTCTTACCTATCGGGACTTAGAACATGATGTGATAAATGAAGAAAAAGAAGATAGAAAGCTACTTTTATTGTCCCAGTATTGAGAGTCTTGTAAAAGTAGAGCTTAATACCGAGGGTGAGCCCTTTGAAACGTAAAGTATGCACGAAATGCCTGTCAAAGCAAAAAGACGGCCAAATGAGGACGTCTCGCTGTATTTATCCCGATACGTATATATGTTGATCAAAAAAGCTTGACTTAGCGTTTCTAGGATTACGAGGAAAACCTTCGAAACGAGAATTCGTAAAAATACCCGATAAAGGGGTAAAGATTAATGCTTCAGGACTGAAAGGGCGTGACGAACTTTATAGGCAAATTGGACGGGCTCGTCTATTGATTCGAAGTGTATAAACATGATGCCAGGGTTGTTAAAAAGCCAGTGATTGTGAAGGGCAGTAACCAGTATATCGTAATGGCGAAGAACAGAAATGAATGGGTTAATCTCTTCTGGGAGAATTACTGTTTCCCCCAAACAAAGCGCCTTCCCATTTTGATCCATTGATTCAAATGAAAACATCATCGGTACCGTTAGTGCTGAACGAGAAGGACGTCTTAAAATGGTTACGGGAATATTCCTAACTGTTCTGAATGTCCAGGTAATCTCTGCCGCCTTGAGGCTATAGTAACCAATTCAGTAGGAATTTTGAGCTGCTTCGAGAATATGATTTATCAATTAGTTGAATAGGGGGACGTTAATGTGGGTTTCTTAGACGGTCTAATGGGTAACGCTTCGGAAGTTAACATTGCAGATGTTCAAAAGGAGTATGCTCAAATCTTAGCGAACAATGAGAGAATAGAAAAGGCGTACAAATTAATTCGTGATATGTTCATCTTCACCAACAAGCGGTTAATACTGGTTGATAAGCAAGGCATTACTGGTAGAAAGATAGAGTACCATTCCATTCCTTATAAAAGTATTAATCATTTTAGCATTGAAACAGCCGGAAATTTTGATTTGGATGCGGAATTGAAAATTTGGGTTTCTGGAAGTTCAGTACCGATCCAAAAGCAATTTAACAAGAACTTGAATATTTACCATATACAGAGTGTGTTGGCCGATTACATTTTGGATTAGTATCGCTTGATAAAGGGACTGCCCAAATCATTATGCTACATCATTCTTGGACATGATGAAGAGTATCTATGAGTAAGGGATTATTACAAACTATTTACCAATATTTATACAGGAAATAGCCGCCCAATCAAACCGATATAAGTAATGTAAGATGAAATCTAGTGTAGACTCTCTTGGGGATAAGGCGTGTGACTCAATCTGTGCAGATGAGTCTGCGCTATTTTTTTTGGCAAGAGAAGGTATGCATACCTATATATACTTGTAGTAAATATCGAGCGGATATCCTACTATATGGATAACTACTTTTTTATTCACGTATTACTTCTTGTGTGTCCCAATTTGCTTAAAGCAGTTGGGGCTTTTTTTTATCGAGATGACCACCATGTTTATTTCCCCGATGTTGCTTACCATACATGACAAGCAGCATTTAATTTGTACATAATATCATGCGGTACCAAATTAGCCTGAATGAGCAGCTATTTTTGTACCGTTTTTTAAAATAGGGCGATGGTAAACTTTTTTGCTCGCCGCTGCATTTTGACTCAGGCGTTCATAGACTAAGTGACTTCAATTTCGAAGATTCGAATTATCTGCAGCCTCTTACAACAAATGGGAGGCGTATGGGCAATCCACACCATGTAGCGGGTTCTCCGTACACCCCGGTACCATCGTCACTGAGCTCTCCCTGTGGACAGGAGTGCACTCCTAAACCATTTTAGGGAGTCGTTTTCGTTCCGATTACGACGGTAGCATCGAGCTCGTCAGACCGTGTAACCCGTGTTTTCAGCCCGCAACGAGTGAAGATAGCGACTGTCTGTGGTGTCTGACGCTCGCTTGTTTCAACGAGTAAGTGTCCACCAGGAGCCAGCCAGAGTGGTGCTGCAGCAACTACTCGTCTCTGAACGTCAAGCCCATCCGATCCCCCGTCGAGTGCTATTCTCGCCTCATGCATGCGAGCTTCAGGTGGGAGAAATTCGATGGATTTGGTGGGAACGTAGGGAGCATTGGCAACGATGACGTCAACGCGCCCCGTAAGTATTTTTGGAAGAGGCTCAAATAAGTCTCCTTCGTATACGTGACCGTCTGCGGTAATAATATTGCGACGGGTGCATTGCACCGAGGCTGGATCAATGTCTGTAGCATACAATTCGATCTGTTTTATGTGAGCAAGAACCGCACCCACCGCCCCTGAACCGCAACATAGGTCAAGCACAACGGACTTTTGACGGATGAGGTCGGTAGCCTGTCTAACGAGAAATGCTGTACGCTGTCTGGGAACGAAAACTCCCTTATCCACCGTAATCCGCAGCCCACAGAACTCCGCCCAGCCGATAATGTGTTCGAGAGGCATGCCAGATGTCCGTTGTTCTACCATGTCCGAAAGTTCAGCCGTACCTTCTGCCGAGGCGATGAGGAGTCTGGCTTCATCTTCAGCGAAAACACACCCAGCTCCCTGAAGTTTAGTGACGATGGTAGAAAAAAATTGCTCGCCATGAATCCAATCATTTTTCAAATACTAATTTCCCTCACTTCAGAATTGATGTAATTTTATGTATTTGATTTTATTCTATGCTTAGGGGCAACACAACAAACGATTTGAAAAATGGGAGGAATTGCATGGGTGAGTGAATGAAGAAAGAAATTTTCATTCCGAATATGTCTTGCGACGACTCGAAACAACTCTATTTAAAAAATGAAATTGATAAGTGCTCATATAGAAAGAGGAGCCGATTGCTGGCTCCTGATGCTTCACTTTAGAAAAGGTGGACGAAGTTGATATTTATTACGCTATTTCCTCCAGAGTCCACCAGGGCAAGCAGTAAAACCACCTTTTTTATAAAACTCAGTATGTTCGGAGGCATAGGTTACCGTTACAATACCTAAGCCAGTACGTTCTGCTTCCTCTAACAGTTTTTTTACTAAGGCTACACCAACCCCTTGCTTTTGATGATCTGGATGCACAATTAAATCTTCCATATACCCATGTAGTAATCCAGTACCACAAACATACCCGAAGGCAATGAGTGTTCCGTTTTCATCCCGGAGTCCTGCCCAGTAATTGCATCTTTCCAATAACGTTGGGAAATCTCAATCTCGTCTCTCCCAACCAACTAACTCTCTTAAGTCTGGTACTTCATTATTATGAATGGGGAGGTTGATTAATACAGCATGCATTACTTTCGCTCCATTCTATCAAAATAGCTTATTCTGATTTTAATATCACTCGTTTTGAGACATGAGACTAATGGTTGACTTGGAACAGGTGAGCTGATTTCTAGAGGATCAAGGCGAAGACTGCTTATATATAGCGAAACCTCAACGTTTATTCATTTCTTTTGATAGCTTGATTCAAGGGCGCTCAATAGCACCCTAGTGATGTTTAATTCGATTTGCTAACAGAACTTGGAGATGGACCAAAAACTGGTGCTAATCTTGACGGGTGCAGCTTGGTGCTAAGGCCAAAAAACTCACAGAAGTTCATAATCAGTGGGCTCCACTTCTCAGGATCGATGTAGTTCTTCTCGCCAGTCATTAGGATTTGTTCATCAATGTGAACGCGTACGATCTTTACTTCAATAGCTTTTAAAGAACTGGGCAATTCAAAATTATGGACCTGCTCTAATCGTGCCTCCAATTGAACTGGGCACTCAGCAACGCGTGGAGGCCGAATCAGGTCTGAATCTTGGGGGGTGAGCCTAGCTGTTCCGAATTTATCCGGTTCAAATTGGTATCCCACATTAGCCTTGCGCTCTGGGACAGGATTTCGCCCAGTAAGCAGAGCTAGACGGTCTACCGCATGAGCAAGATCGGACGAAGGAAGATTTAAAACACATTCGCGTTCGCGCAACAAATTGGCAACGGTTTGAGATGAACTACTCATTCCAAGCATACATGATTGATTCAGCCACCAGGCAGAAGACATGGGGGCCAGGTTGACAGAATTGTCCTCATTTAAAGTGCTGATGAGTACAACCGGCGTCCCAAAGTAAAGAATTTTTGGCTCAACTACCTTATGCATAATCGCGCTCCCTCCACTTCGAAAAGAAAAGTTTTCCATCGCCTCAGATATGAGACCTAGTTCAAATTATAATCACTATCCATTTCGTTATTTTGCTATTTCATTTCGAGTGAACTTTGCACTACATTGCTGATGAGAAGGGGAGGAAGGGGACGTACATCAAGCACAACTCGCATTCATGAACCAAGACGATAAACTCATTTTTTATATATACACAAAAAATATAAAAATCATTGACATGAGAGCTCAAATATGTGATTATCTTTTCTGTCACTTATAATGATAATCATTATCAAATAATACCTCACACCAAACATCACGTGACAAGGAGAAATGAGCACATGAAAAAAGGAACACGAATTGTACTGGCCTGCTTGGTCGCCGTAGTTACTGCCGTATCCGCGGGTTGTGGAAGCAGCCAAACGGCTTCGGAAGCACCGAAAAAGCCTGAGACACGCGTAGTCAAGCATTTGATGGGGGAAGTGACGATCCCTGCGGAGCCAAAGCGAATTGCAGACGTATCGGGAGCAGCGGAGGAGCTTTTAATTTTGGGACACAAGCCGGTTGCTACGGCCAATACATACAAAACAAAAATCATGTCCCACGTTGCGGATAAGCTGACAGATGTAAAACCAGTTGGCTGGATGTGGGATGACTCCATTAATCTCGAAGCTGTGGTAGAAACAAAGCCAGACCTGATTATTATGAATAACCGCCAGCAAAAGGTGTACGAGCAACTGTCCAAAATTGCGCCGACGGTCGTTCTGGAGACAGACATGGACAAATGGCGTGATAAGTTTAAAGAAATCGGTCGCCTGTTTGGACAAGAAGAGGACGTGAACAAATGGCTGGCTGGGTATGACGAGAAGACGAAAGGAATGCACGAGCAACTTAAGCAAGCTTACGGCGACGAGACTTTTATGTTCCTGGCCGTAACGCCAAAATTGTTCCGCGTGTACGGGAATTATGGATATGCAGATATCTTGTTCACTGATCTCGGCCTGAAGCCAGCAGCCGGAACACCTGCTGATAAAACAATGGAAATGATCGAACTGGAGGGACTGACGAATTTTCAGCCAGACCATATGTTCCTCGTCAATTTCGGCGGAAAAGCGGATGATGTATACGCAGAACTGAAAAAGAGCCCAGTATGGAAAAGCAACAAGGCAGTTCAACAAGGCCATCTCTATGAGGTAAGCAATGAAACATTCAACATCAAAGCCTTTGGCCCAATTGGAAAGGAAATGCTCTTAGAGGAAATTGGAAGCATGTTGCTGAAAAAGCAATAGCGATGCGATCAACACAGAAAAGCGAAACTCCTTGTGCATGTTGTCACGAGGGGTTTTTTCTTTCGTGGGTGCGTTCAAAAAATAGAGGTCATCCAGACGGCACCCACGAAACAAGACGTAAACAGGAAAAACGACCTATCCACAAAACAGCACGCTATTTTCTTAGAGCGTATGATGGGAGATTGGGACAAAAAAGTCGGGTACGCCAAACCTCGTGCTCAATAGGGCACCTGACAAATGTGATCACAAATCCCGTGAGATCTCCAACGGCGGCAACGATCGTAACACTCTTCATCCAATCGTACTCTTCTTGAGTCAAGATATGGAAGACATAGCGTTTCACAATCTTCATGAGGCGGACTTACACGTCTACATTCGTTCATACATTCTTGAAAACTAGGAAGAAATTCAACCAATTGACCATTTACTTTCGTGAATCGCTTAGACCTAGATTTTCTCTTTTTCAAGTGATATCACCTCTTGATGACGATCTAAGATAGTGTACGAATACAAGTGTCCATTTGATTGGTCAAATGTACCCCATGTATCGAAAATGTATGTGGATTAGCATTCAGGAACGTCACCAGGGCATGTTTTACTGAATCGTATAAGTAGCGACGATTACATTTTGATCCTGATAAGAATAGGGCGCTTGAAATTGTACGTAGTGATACCCGTCCGCATCAGCCTTAATAATGATACCTGTTGTGCCGCTCCAAATCTGTTTATTTTGAGCATTATAAACTGTGTAATAAGCAAAGCTACCTTTTGCACCGATACGGAGTTCCTGCCCTTTTTTTAGATAAATCGCTTCTTTTGGACTTAACTGCCCAGGAGTAAGGTAGTAATATTTGGTGAATGATTCTGCTTGCGTTTGTTGCTCAACGGTGACTGTGTTTGGTCCACCTTGTACATGAGCATTGGTAGAAGCGGAGGCATATGCAGGTGCGCAAGAGAGGAGTAAAGCGAACATCGAAATAGAGAGAAGCTGTTTTTTCATACCTAGTACACTCCTTTTAATCAATTCTGACCAAATTCTAAATACATAAGCTAAAGGTAATTATACTCAAATCAAATCAAATGGTAAATATTTACATTGTTATGAAAATCCACCCAGAATAAATTTTGCTAAGGCAAATGCCTACAGTTCAATCCACCTAGCAGGTGAGCTTACAGGAAGCATCGTATAAAAATTAATCGCAACGATCACGGTCATTGGCAATATTCACGATGCGAAAAACAGGGGGATGGTCTTATAGGAAGCAAAAAGTGAGTTTCAGTGGTTTATGGAGATGGAGGGGGATAATGAACTTTCATTTGATGATAATGACAGATGCAAAGCAAGTCGCAATTTGGAAATATCCGCAGGAATATTCGATATCGGGCTCGGAATGAAACCGGATCTGAAAGGGAAGGGGATAGGCTTATACAAAAACGAGATTCAAAGAAACGGCCTCATTCGTAAACAACCGGACCCCCTTTATTATGATGACGACGGAAGTGGAAAGCGTAAAAGAAATACTACTCTGAAGTATGTAGTTGGAACAAAATTCCTCACATGAAGACATTTAGCCGCTCGGAGAAAGAACCGGGCGGCTCTTTTGTTGAAATGGTAAGTGAATGAAATACCAAAGAAAAAGTTTTGTCGTAGGACAGGGCGTCCTAATCTAACCTCTCCACCATACTACACTCCTTCTACCAAAGCGTAACGTGGGAGGATTGGACAAAAGAAGGGCTCAAAGCTCCGAGATGTCATAGAGGGAGAAAGAGGGCAGCCTAGCCGCCCATCACATTGGACAGATATTAACAATCATCACAGCTGCAAGCAACAATTGTTAATAAAACGAAAAGAACCAAGACCAAAGCAAAATTGTCGTCAAAGAATCCCATCGATATCACCCCTTTGAAAAGTATGAGGAAGAACCTCAAACTCAAGCTATGCAAATTGAGGAGCTATGTAAGGGCGATACCACAGTAAGTAAAAAATTTGGGCATGTTCCAGCCATGTCCAAGCGCTCAAAAATGTTAAATCAGCAGGGGATATACGACCAAAAAAAAGGCTATCCCCTAGCCACATTCATGGCATTTGGGACAACCTTCTTGCTCTATCAAGTACTCATCATTTTCATAAGGTCTTTCATACTTTCTTCTCCCTGCTACATACATTTGTATATGAAAACGAGGAACAGAAAGAAAACGATTCAATAGAAAATGCAAATGAAACCAGTTCTTTTACCACTAAAGTGGACTTACAATGAATCCAAAAAAAGAAAAACATCATACCGATAGTTTATCAGTCGGTAGATGATGTTTGATTAATAATACAAAGTAGAAATTACGAACCTATTAATATCCCTTAGCACCTTTGTCGCCAAGATCGTTTGCAATTGTGTTGGCAGTCGTCGTTTTATACAGGAATTATCGTTGGTTCTTTCCAACTTCATTGGAATGGTTGGTGTTAAACGCTATAGGTCGGCCATCCGCAATACCCGTCAGCTTCACATGGTACACGTTGTTCTTTTGCGCTGCTAACACCAGGAAATGAAAGCGCTAGAAATAATGCAGCAGCAATACCAAACAGAGTAAATTTTTTCATAAATCTTCCCCCTCATTAGTTTGCCTTCCAAAAAAGTATACGCTTGGGAACAACATATATTCTGAATAAATGGAGTAGATGAAAAGGACACAGTTAATCCCATCTGCAGAGGGGACCTGCCACGTCCATCATCAATCGCGAAGTTTGTTGAGTGATATAAGTCATTTGAAACCCATCACAAACTGACGTATAATCAGATATTATTGATGAATCACTAAAAGGGAGGCGATCCTGCAATGACGTCAGTCAATCGTAAAACGGAAATCATTTCTGCGGCCATTGAGGTTTTTGCTGAAATCGGATATTTTCGGGCAACGACAGCGCAGGTTGCAGAGCGTGCAAAGATTTCCCAGCCGTATATTTTCAAGTTTTTTGCATCGAAGGAAGCGTTGTTACTGGCAGCATTAGAGGCGTCATGGGAACGGATCATTGACTCTTTCCGTCTCGTTGTGGAGTCCGCATCCAAAGAGCAGTTGGAAACAGATTTAATCAAGACATATGAAAAGATTTTGGCATCCCATCAAAATGAAATACTGCTTCAAATGCAGGCTCAGACGATTCAAGAGCCTTTGATTCGTGAGGCAATGCGCGAAGCATTTCGGGAGGTTCGTCAGATTGTCCTAACAGCTTTTCGCAAAGCGGGCATCGCGAATCCGGAAGAGAGAACGCTTATTTTCCTGGCAAGAGGAATGCTGTGTAACATTTCAGTGGCTTTGGACATGCCAGAATTGATGGAGGTGTAGCTGAGAAAAATTGCGAGAATTAGTTATTGACTAATCACTAACTAAAGCGTTATAGTTCAAATTAGTTAGTGATTGATCAATCACAAAATAAAACGAGTGGAGATGATCCGAATGAAAAAAGCGATTGTAGTCGGGGCAACAGGCGGAACGGGAGCCGCAATTTTGGAAGAGCTCATCAATCGAGGGATTGAAACGATTGCTTTTGGGCGATCTCGACAAAAGCTAGAACAAATGGCGTCAGACCTGGGGAATCCAGTACATTTGTCACTGGCCGTCGGAGATGCATTCCGGTCTCAAGACATCGTAGCTGCATCGGAAGGAGCGGATGTACTCTTCCATTGTGCAAACGTCCCTTACCACGAGATGGTGAATAAGCTGATCCCACTTGGCGAAGCGATCATGGAAGCCGCAAACAAGAGAGGTTTGAAGGTTGTAGCAGTAGACGGCATTTATCCATACGGGAGAAAGCAGATGGAACCAGTGACGGAGGAGCATCCAAAGCAACCGCATACGAAGAAAGGAAAAATCAGGTTGGCATTTGAACAGATGCTGTTTAGCAGTCGGTGGGATCATGCGCGAACGATGATTGTCAGATTACCGGATTATTATGGACCCACTGCTAATCAAGCATCGTATTTAGGTTCCACACTTGAGGCTATTGCGGCTGGAAAACCGGGTCTTTTCATTGGGAGCATGCATGTTCCTCGCGAGTTTGTTTACTTACCGGATGCGGCGAAGATGATCGTAGAGTTGGCCTGCCGTGAGTTTGCTTATGGACAAAATTGGCACATCCCAGGTGGAGGCATCCTTTCCGGTCGAGATATTGTCCGAATCGCCCAAAAAGCAAGTGGCACCGCAAAACCTGTCATTCCACTTGGGAAAATTGGTTTGTCTTTGTTAGGGCTGTTCGTCCCGGTGATGAAGGAGGTTGTCGAGATGCTGTACTTAACTGAAAAACCTTTGATCCTTAGCGGAGAAAAATATCAACGGCTGATTGGACCGATTCCAGCGACGAATTTCGAGGAGGGAATAACAGCAACGATCCAGCATTTGCAGAATCGTGCTTCCATCAAATAAATGTTGACCGTTTGTGATTGATTAATCACTAATGAAATAACCTGTGAAATCCCTTAAAATATTCCTTTACAGGAATATTCCCTTCGGTGTATATTTTACCTAACAAGGCGATCACAATAACGCTGAAGGGGATGAGATGAACGTAGAATCCATCATGTAACGAGGTGAGTGACATGTCAGGGATGAATCCGGGCATGGACATGGCGACGCTGAGTGCTTTGGCTGAACCAAATCGTATGAAAATCGTCGAACTTTTGCGCGAGGGCCCTCTGACTGTAGGGGAAATCGCTGACCAACTGGGGCTTCGCCAGCCCCAAGCCTCGAAGCATTTGAAGGTGCTTAGTGACAACGGTATCGTGGATGTGAAGGCCGAAGCCAATCGCCGATTTTACAAACTCAGGCCCGAGCCCTTCCGAGCGCTGGATTCTTGGGTGAAGTCATTCCAGCGTGTTATGGAAGAGAGATTCGATAATCTGGAAGACTATTTGCGGGAACTGCAAAACAAAGAAAATGATTGAGATCCATTCTAATGAATGAGGAGGAATTACTATGACAAGAAACGCAATGATTTCAAGGGTAGAGAACGACCGGGTGCTGGTACTGGAGCGTGTATTCGACGCGCCTAGAGATCTGGTGTTCAAGATGTTTAAGGAGCCTGAGCATCTCAAGCGTTGGTGGGGACCGAAAGGCTGGGAACTCCCGGTTTGTCATGTTGATTTCCGACCAGGCGGTGTTTGGCACTACTGCATGAAGTGTGTCGATAAGAACCAAGGTGATTTTTACGGAATGGAATCTTGGGGCAAAGGCGTTTATAAGGAGATTGTTGAGCCAGAGAAAATTGTCTATACCGATTACTTTTCAGATGCAGAAGGCAACATAAATGATGCCATGCCTTCGACAGAGGTTATGATGGAATTCATCGATTTGGGTGGCAAGACGAAGCTGGTCAACCGTTCTGAGTATGTATCTGCGGAAGCTCTCAAAACTGTTATGGACATGGGCATGCTAGAGGGCATCACCCAAACATGGGATCGTTTGGAAGAAAGTCTCACCGAGATCAAGTAAGGAACATAGGAAAGGCCGCCTGGCATGGACCAGACGGCTTTTTCATTTTCGTTGCAGACTTATTTCACCATAAGAGAGATAAAATCGTTCAGCTTATCCAGCGAAATGATATTTTGATTGCACGTCACACTGTCTTGGCAAATGTAGTTTCCTTTTTTCAAATACGTTCCATCCCCAGAACCTTTGGCTTCAAGGACGAACATGCCGATTTCCTCAAAGCGATTACAGAGCGCACAAACGCCTTTTTTGTTTACGCTTGTAAACTGTCCGTGTATGCCAACCAGTTTTCCTTCGTGGTAAGCAACAATAAATTTCTTTTCCGTAGAAGTGTCTAGCCAGCTCACATAAGAGATTTCGGAAAAATCGATCTCAGCTAAGTTCGAGACTTTCAACTTCTTTACTTTCGGAAAGAGCTTCTTAATGGAAGACTCTGTGAGAGCAGGGAAGGGAATCACAAATGGTGAAAGTTGATGTAAAAATTGTTTTCCTTCTGCCTTTTCTTTAATCGAGTCAATCGGTTGCAAAATCTCTTTTTGTTCTTCCGTCATGTTTGGGAACAATTGGAAGATTTCTTCGTGGGCGATTTCTTTGCGAGCACGAATCACGTTGACATCGGTACTGGTCGCATAGGCGTTCATGATTGCTTGAACGCGTGATTTAATGAAGTGATATTGATGCGTATGGATAAAAGGTTCCATCTTGCGGTTCCTCCTGTTTCTGTCTTGTTAGGTGGGTTCTTCTTTACTTTAACGTGTTTGCAAGCGAAGAGAAAGGGAGAGGACATTTCCCAAAAAAACTCGCCATAAAAAAGCACTGACAACTTAAATGGAAAAGTCGTCAGTGCTTTATAAACGTCTATTTGGTATACACGATTTTTTTAATCGTCTCGGTAGACAAAAAGTATTCCTCCGCTAACTGAGAAATAGCCGTCCCGGCCCGAAAGCTGCTTTTAATAGCCGTATTCCGCTCATCCAGGAGCTTTCTCCCGCCGGTGCGCGTCCCCCATTTTTGATGGGTTACTTTTGTCTTTGGAATATAGATGGTTTCTCCTTGCACGTACTTTTGAATTTCCGCGAGTAACGATTCAGGAAGGATTAAGTTTGCTTTTACACATTTCATTTCTGCTCGCTCCTTATTTATAGATAGGCAAATAAGGGGCAAAGCCAAGAAATAGGAAATGAGATACGCAAATGAAGGCGATGATTCGTTTAAACGGAAGACCACCTCATGCAAAGTATCGCCTTACTATTTCTAGGCTTTGCATGAGCCGCTGCGGTATGTGGCAAATTGAGTGCATTCGCCATTCGTACACCCCCCTCGAGGTCCATTTTAAAAACGGTGTCCCCCTTTTTTGAAAGGGGCTATTTGAATTATATAAGAAAATGGCCTGTTTGTGTAACGATACCTACAAAAATGACAGAAAGAAAGGCAGATTTATGGTCTGCCCTCTTTTTTATATAACAGGTTTTTGAGCTTAATTTGATAGATTTCAGCGAGAATAAACGGGATATTGTACTTTTGCGAGATTGCCAAGCTAGTTGCTTCAGAATTTTCCTGTAACTCCTTCTCGATAAACCGGAGAATGTCTTGCTTTTTCATTTCCCTTCCCTCCTTCACGGGAGACAGTAAGTAAAGATACATTTAGAGGCAATTCGGAGTGATCGCGATTGCGAATGGGAAATCACCAACCGGAATCCGTGGCAGGATTTCGGTATTGGTCACAATGTTGATCACAGAGACCGTATTCTCATCAATATTTGTCACATAAGCACGCAGACCATCTGGAGTGATCGCAATACGAATAGGACTTGAGCCCACTGGAATTGGAGCCCCAATGACTGTGTTAGTAGCAGTATTAATCACGGAAACAGTATTGTCGAACAAGTTGGTAACATACGCACGGGAACCATCTGGTGTAATCGCGATCCCTCTGGGAGCATCCCCAACCGGGATGGGGTTCTCCGAAACATTGTTTGTGGCAGTGTTAATGACGTAGACGAAATCACTAATCCCATCACCAGCGCCAGTTGTCACATAGGCGTGCAAACCATCTGGAGTGATCTCAATACATATGGGCAACGTACCGACAGTGATTCGTGGCAGGATTTCGGTATTGGTAGCAGTTCTGATTACGGAGACGTTATCACTAAAGGAATTCGTCACATATACACGTGATCCATCTGGAGTGATTGCGACATCAACCGGGTTCGTTCCGACCGGAATCCGTGGCAGGATTTCTTTATTAGTAGCGAGATTGATCACGGAAACATCATTACCAAACAAATTTGCTACATAAGCACGCGAACAATCAGGAGTGATGGCGATACCGAATGGGAAGTCTCCTACAGCGATTCGCGGCAGGATTTCCGTATTTGTAGCGGTGCTGATCACCGAGACAGTGTTATGAAACGAATTCGTTACATACACACGGGAACCATCCGGTGTAATTGCAATTCCTACAGGGTTGTCTCCAACAGGAATGCGAGCTGCCATTTCCGTGTTCGTTGAAGTATTAATCACGGATATGGTATCATCATTCGGATCGTCTCCTGAATTTGTGACATAGGCAATAAAGATAGGGGAAAAGGAAGTGACCTCAGAGATAAGGATCACGTGGCTCGCATCTAAAATGAGGATGCCTTTTTCAACATTTGTCAAACGCCCTTCGATAGGTTCACAGCATCCTCTAATCATTAAGGATATGATTTGTCCAATACAGTGGACAAGTTTTTTACGCAGGTTTTGAAAACCAATTGTTTCGGGAGTGGAGCAGCGAGAGTGTCCCTTTACTTTTCCTGTTTTTATCTCCACTTCCTCAGCGTATACATAGATTTTGTTGTCTTCCCTTTCTTTTCCTTTCTGTTTCTTATGATGTTCCACGTATAACCCTCCCTTTAACAACATCGTTAACACAGTTTATGAAAGAGAGGCTGCTTTGAAATGGATGATTGACAAGTAACAGAAGCACAAATGGCAGGACGTATTTTTTCTCTTTTCCATTCAGAAAAATCATGAAGTGATAAAACATTTACAGTCCATGGAAACTGCTATATAGTTACAGTAATGAACGTGAAAAGAGGTTTTGATTGAGTATGATGAAACTGATAATCGCTAAGTAAAATTCGAATGAATTTTATATGGGAAAAGGTCAAATGAAGGGCGCCCCTTTGTTTCTTTTTTTATACCTTTTTTCAAAAGCGATTAGAAGGCATTGTATCTCATTTAAACAAATTTCACGTTTGAGCACGGTATCTATTCTGTTCGGGATAGGTATCTTCATCACAACGATTAATTTGACCATGAGAAGAGAATTCTTCTTGTGGTCTTTTTTATTTGGAAAGAAGGGATTGCTGAAGAGGAATGAATGATGACAAACAGCACAAACAATGGAATGGGAGGTTTTTACATGGGTGAATATCGATTGATTAGCGACTACAAGCATATCGAAACATACAAGGAAAGCTTTAATGACCTTGCCAAGCAGATCTTTCAGCTCGATTTTAAAGAATGGGATAACAAGGGTTTTTGGAACGCCAACTATGTTTGCTATTCCTATTTGGATGGGGAACAGGTTATTGCGAACGCTTCTGCCAGTAAGATGCTCGTGACATGCAATGGGAAAGAGTATAAGGCACTTCAGATCGGAACGGTCATGACGCATCCTGCCTATCGCAACCAAGGCTTGGCAGCGAAATTGATGAATCATATTCTTGAAACACGTGAGAAGGAATACGATTTTATATATTTATATGCCAATGATACCGTGCTCGATTTTTATCCGAAGTTCGGGTTTGAGAGAGCACTGGAAAGTAGTTTTCGTTTATTGGCGTCCGATCTGAAAAAGCAAGTGGGACAAAAATCGGTCTTGCGTAAGCTGGATGTCGATAATGAGGCTGATTTTAATATTATGAAGGAATTTGCTGCTAAAAGAATCCCCGTTTCATCGAGACTAGGCGTGAAGGATAGCGAGCATCTGTTGATGTTTTACTTTTTGCTTGTTTTTCGGGATGCGATCTATTATCTCGAAGAGGAGGATGTGATTGTCTTATTTGAACGAGAAGACGACCAACTGCGTGTATTTGATCTTGTAAGCAAAGAACCAGTTGATATAGAAGCGGTCATCTCTCATTTGGTAACGGCTGAGACTTCAAACATTCAATTTCACTTCATGCCGGATAGTGAGAATAAAAAGATCCAATCTGCATGGATGACAACGACCGATGATGTCTTATTTGTTCGACCCTCGTTAAAAATAGAGGCAGAACATTTTCGTTTTCCGCTTACTTCACACGCATAGAAGGTTTGAAATGACGCGTCAGGTGAAACAGTAAAAATAGAAGAGAAAAGCAGGCATCCAGGGAAGGATGTGAGGGAAAAGCATGTGCGGTCGTTTTACTCTCGTAACGAACTTGGAAAAATGGAAGGAACGGTTCCAAATCGAAGTCATTCCATTTGATGCAAAGCCACGGTACAATATTGCACCGGGTCAGTTCATTCCAGCGATTATTGCAGATCGCGGCGAACGGCGTATGGGTCAGTTGAGATGGGGGCTAGTACCGTCGTGGTCTGCCGATGAGAAGAGCAGCTACAAAATGATCAATGCGCGTTGCGAGACATTAAATGAAAAGCCAGCATTCAAACAGCTTTTCGCCCGAAAGCGATGCATCCTTCCTGCCGACAGCTTTTATGAGTGGATGAACACCATTTCAGGGAAACAACCGATGCGGATCATGTTGAAAACCGGGGAACCATTCGCTTTTGCTGGCCTGTTTGATACGTGGACGAATCAAGAGGGAGAAAAAGTACATACCTGTACGATTGTTACGACAAAGGCGAATGAGCTCATGGAGAATATTTATGAGCGAATGCCTGTCATCTTAAAGAAAGATGGCGAGGACTTATGGCTTGATCGGGAGAAGTATGATCGGTTGCAGCTCCAGTCACTGTTTACCCCCTATGATTCCAGCGAGATGATGGTGTATCCGGTATCTACCAAAGTGGGCAGCCCCAAAAATGATGATCCTTCCTGTATTGAAGAAGTAGAGGTCGGCTCTTTGCTTGAAGATTAATCCTTTCGTAGGAGATGAACTCTTTCACGTAATTCCTGTTCGGTTAACGATTCCAATTGCAACAAGGCCTCATATGGATCACTACCTGGAATATGAAAGTATCGAGCAAATGCAGGCTCGGTTTTGATGCCGCTTTGCTTCAGAGCTCTGATGTGTTGGTATGCATCCATGCCCCCTATTTCTAGCAATCGTGCTTCGATGTCCATATGACGATAGGCATTTTGCTTTTCGACAGCTAACGGTTGAGCAAACAATTCAAACCAAAAGTCAGCTGTGAAAAAAGAGATAACGCACGTGGGAATACTTTTTATATCTAGTTGAGTCACTTCAAATCCAGGCAAACAGCCAAACGCTTTACGAACAACCTGCTCAAACTGATGCAAATCATGACTCTCGCAAATAATATCCAGATCACTTCCTACAACGTCAATGTTCAATGGGATGGTTCCGGCAAGCACTGGACGGTAATCGGATAGTACTTCCATGATGTGCGTCTGTTGAATTGCTTCCAACGCCGCTTTTTGGCGCGATGTTCCTCTGCCCAGGTAAGAGAGATCATGCCAATTTCTCATGGGACAACCTCCATGTCTAGTTTCTTTTAAAATAGTTTAGACAAAAGTGAATAAGTACGCAACGAAATCGGTAATCACTCGTATACCTAAATGAAGGGAGTGTAGTGGATGGAAATATTTTTGTGGGTCGTAGTTGTGTTATTGTTCTTGCTTAGCATCGCAGGAATTTTCTTACCCGTTTTACCTGATACGATCTTGCTGTGGGCGGGCTTTTTACTCTATCACTTTTTTATTGCAGATCCGGGAGCGGGATTGCCGGCATCCTTTTGGTGGGGAATGGTCGTTCTAAGCATTCTACTTTACGGTGCTGACTTGCTGACGAACATGTACTTCGTGAAAAAGTATGGGGGGTCAAAATGGTCGTCCATTGCCGCTGCGGTCGGAATTATCCTCGGGATTTTCGTGTTTCCACCGTTTGGTATGCTGATCTTGCCGTTTGTATTCGTCGTTCTCGTAGAGTTAATGGTGCAGAAGCAATCGATGGAGCGAGCAGTGAAAGCAGGGGTAGGTTCACTGATCGGATTTTTGGGCAGTGCGGTCGTAAAAGTCATCTTGCAAGTTACGATGATCATCTGGTTTTTTATCGCCAGATAACATATAGAAAACGAAAAGGACAGCCGAGGCTGTCCTTTTTTACGTGGAAACTAGTGAATGAGGCGATAGACACCGATGACTTTACCGAGAATGGTGACATGCTCCAGAATGATCGGTTCCATTGTGGCATTCTCCGGTTGGAGTCGGAAGTGGTTCTTTTCTTTGAAAAATCTTTTGACGGTCGCTTCGTCTTCTTCTGTCATGGCTACGACAATGTCACCATTGTTCGCTACGTGTTGTTGGCGAACAATGACGTAATCTCCGTCGAGAATTCCGGCATCAATCATACTGTTCCCGGAGACACGCAGCATGTAGACCTTGTCTGAAGTCACGATATTGTCTGGAAGCGGGAAGTATTCTTCCACATCCTCAATGGCTGTAATCGGTTGTCCAGCAGTTACTTTTCCGATTACGGGCACACGGACGACAGAGTCTTCGAAATTGTCTTGAAAACGATCTTCATCTGATAGCAATTCGATGGCGCGAGGTTTGGTAGGGTCTCGACGAATGAGGCCTTTTTTCTCTAAACGTGCCAAATGACCATGTACCGTTGAGCTGGAAGCGAGTCCGACAGCCTCTCCAATTTCACGTACAGAAGGCGGATATCCTTTATCACGAACTTCCTTTCGTATGAACTCGATGATGGCTTGTTGTCTACTCGATAATTTTGACATAGAAAGACACCCCTGATTTCTCGAACATATTTTCCTATATTATACCATGGGAGCTTGCGTTCGACAAACATAAGTTCGATTCATTGTTGACATGAACATACGTTCTCATTTATTATGAGTTTACAAAAGGACAGAACGTATGTTTGTAAGGGGGCCATTATCATGAATTCATCGACAGTACGTAATCGTTTCGAGAAAAAAGAAGAACGTCGTGTTCGTTTTGGTATCACGAGAGGTCAAGCTCTCTTGTTTCTTATTACATTTATTCTCTTTTTTTACTTGTTGACCGAACTAGTGTTTGCTTCTTCGCCAATGGAGGAGCCACAAGGCATTGAGGTAACCGTACAATCCGGAGATAGCCTATGGTTGTTAGCCGTTCGCTACTCAGATCAGCATACAGATGTTCGTGACTATATCATAGAAATCAAGGAAGCGAACGGTTTGGATAGCAACAGGATTTACCCGGGTCAGACTCTGATCATGCCTGATATGCCGTAAGTGTTCGGCTGTCTTGCGGGATCATTCGAATGTGGTATAATGAAGCGGCACTACTACAGAGTGGGAGGAACCAGCAGTGGTATCTGACGCAGAAATTAAACGCATTAATGAATTGGTCAAAAAATCTCGCGAAGAAGGTTTGACTGAAGAAGAAAAGCTCGAACAAAAAGCATTGCGCCAAAAGTACATTGACGCCGTTAAGCTTTCATTGAGAGCTAATTTGGATTCCATCCGTTATGTGGAAGACCTTGAAGAAAATAAGCCAAAACAGTAAGATAACAATTACTGATACGACAGACATCCTCGCTTGACGCTAGGGTGTCTTTTTCTGTGACATACATAACGCTTTGATTGCCAGGGAGGGAAAGCGATGGCGTGGATAGCTGTAGCGGTTGGAGGAGCAGTTGGCTCTCTTTTGCGCTACCTATTGTCTTTGCTTGCGAATCAGCCGGGATGGCCATGGGGAACCTGGATCGCCAATGTTTGTGGATCGTTGATCATCGGCATCTTGTTCGTGCTGGGGAAAGAACGTGGCATATTATCTCCAACACTCTATCTCTTATTTGCAACGGGGGTCATGGGAGGATTTACGACTTTCTCTAGCTTTTCCTTGGAAGTGGTCACTTTTTGGGGAGAAGGCCACCTGTTGCGTGGCACTTTGTACGCTCTTCTCAGTTTGGGAGTCGGGCTACTTTCTTGTGCGGTTGGAATATGGCTGGGTAGGCAATGGTCCTGATACGTTCAATGGACACGATACATGTGAGGGGGAATGAAGGTGAGTACACAGCATCGTGATTATGAATGGGAACAAAAAAAGCTGGATGAAACAATTTCGGCGATTGACGAAGAAATGGAGCAGCTTCGCAATGATATTCGCGAGGCGACAGATGACTATGTGAAACAGGTCGTTAACTATAAAAAGGCAAAGGATTTGCGTTACCTGGAAGATCAGGGGCGAGAGAAGCCTTATTTCGGCAGAGTGGACTTCTTGAAAGATGAGATCTACGAGCTGGATCAGGTCTACATAGGAAAACGGGGAATTGTACGCAGCGATACGTTTGATTCTGTCGTCGTGGATTGGCGTGCGCCTATCGCCAGTCTTTATTATTCCGGTGAGAGCAAAGACGCGTTTTATCGAATGGGACGAGAGATCGTGCGAGGTGAAGTTCGCTTAAAGCGTAATTTTGCGATTGAAGACGGTAAGATCGTCGGCATCTATGATGGAGCGGTAAAAGAAACGATTAACCGCGAAATGGGGCATCCTGACGAGTTTTTGCAAGAGGGCTTCATTGATGAATTTTTGGCAGCCAATCTGAATCAGGCGAACGATAGCAGGCTAAAAGACATCGTCGCTACGATTCAATCCGAGCAAAATGATATTATCCGGGCGGAAAAAGAACGGCCCATCGTTGTGCAAGGAGTAGCGGGGAGCGGAAAAACGACCATTGCGCTGCACCGACTCTCCTATTTGATATATAACTATCAGGATTCCATGATGTCCAAAAAATTCATGGTGTTCGCACCAAACCGGATGTTTCTTACCTATATATCCGAGGTTTTGCCTGAGTTGGGAGTCGATGACGTTCAGCAGTCTACCTTTGTGGATTGGGCAGCGCGTCTCGTGAAACCTCTGCTGCCAAAAGGATGGAGAATCGTGAGTCCGGATAAGCCTCTGCAATTGTTCTTTGAAGAGGGGCAGGATGAGCGCCAGCAAGAAATGACGCGAAACAGGCTTCGCTTCAAAGGATCGCTCGCTTGTCGGGAGGCGCTGGAGCAATATATCCGGCATATCGTCGAAACGAGAATTCCTTTTAAGAAACTCAGCTTTTTATACAATAAAACGAAACAAGTCTTTTCCATTCCGGGTGATTTTATTCGCCAATGCTTCCTGGAGCAATTCGCCAATATGCCGTATCATCGACGGGTAGAAGCTCTTCGTAAGCATTTGAAACAAGAAATGAACAAGCAATTATTTGCCCATTTGCGAGAACGAAAAGTCGATTTGGACAAAGAAGGCTTGTACAAATTCGAGAAAATGCTGGAGCAAATCCTGGATACGTACCTGACTTCATTTCCAAGACTGGAAATTTTCGCAGCTTATCGCGAATTGATTGCTGACGAGGAATTGCTGCGCAAGCTCGTACCTGCTGATATTTCAGACGAAGTGGTGCGTGATGTGACGCAGTCAAGTGCTGCGCTGTTTGCAGAGGAGAGATTGGAGCCGGAAGATATCGCTCCACTGCTATACTTGCAGCATATTGTTGAAGGAATGAATAAAGCGGAGCATTTTGATCATACGGTCGTGGATGAAGCACAAGACTTGAGTGCGTTAGAAATAGCCGTCATTGCATTGGCAACCAAGCGAAACTCGCTCACAATCGTGGGAGATATTGCGCAAGGCATCCATAGCTACCGGGGGATTCATGCCTGGGAAGAGTTGACGAAGGGGATTTTTGCCCAGCTGTTTCCTTCCTATTATACGTTGTCGCAAAGTTATCGTTCGACAATTGAGATCATGCGCTGCGCCAATGAAGTGTTGCGGCAAATTGAATTGCCCGAGACGGTATTGGCAAAACCGGTTTTGCGACATGGTGAAAAACCAATCATGGTCAAGGCTCGTTCACGAGCGCAACTATGGGAGGACATCTCTTCACGTGTGGCTGCCTACCAGTCGGAAGGCTTCAAAACGATTGCCATTGTAGCGAAAACCATACAAGCGAGTAAAAAAGCCCATAAAGGCTTGCAAGACAAAATAGCTGATCTGACTCTGTTAGGCAGCAAGGATAACCAATTTCCCGGTGGCGTAACCGTCATGCCTGCTTTTTTAACAAAAGGCTTGCAGTTCGATGTGGTCATTATACTGGATGTGGATGCCTATCAAAATAATGAATGGGATGCGAAACTGTTGTACGTCGCGATGACACGTCCGGTCCATCGGCTTGTTATGACGCAGGTTGATGATGTTTCTTCACCGTTGCTGAAAGATTTACCGACAGCGCTGTACACCATGGCTACTGACGAATAAGAATCGACTCATCAAAGAAAACCCTCTGCCTGTAAAAAGCAGAGGGTTTATCTGTACAATCTTAGTGGTCGCCTGTGTTGCCTTTGGAAGGGTTGGTAATCACAAAACCTTCTTGCGGCAAGAAGAGGTAATCAATGACAACGCCATCCAGTAATGGCTCATCTTTTTTCACGATCACATCGATCTCTTTGTCAGTCGAGATCACCACATCTTCTTCTGTTGGCTTGTCCAGAGCGAGTCCGTAGTGGGCATGATCACCATGAGCGTGAGTAATATAAACGCGCAGTTTCAATTCTTTGTCTTCTTCTTGCTCGATAATTGGAGCCAATTGTTTGGCAGCGTTACGAGTGATTTTTAGTTTCACAGGTCAAATCCCCTAACTGTATGTAAGTTACCCTTCCATCTTAGCAAGAGGGAATTCAGGATGCAATGTTGAAAGTGTTACGACATGTGTAGAGAATGACAACGGGGTGGAAGGAGAGTCATCTATGAAAATTGATTTGCGTAGTGATACCGTTACGAAACCAACCGAGGAGATGCTTCGGGCAATGGCGGAAGCGGAGGTTGGTGATGATGTTTACCGAGAGGACCCAACTGTCAATCGTTTGGAAGTAATCGCGGCTGAAATACTCGGAAAGGAAGCGGCTCTGTTCGTAACAAGTGGCACGCAAGGCAATCAGGTCGCTGTTTTGACACACTGTGTCAATGGAGACGAGGTCATTGCGGAAGCGGATTCGCACATTTTTTACTATGAAGGCGGCGCTATGTCGGCATTAGCCGGCGTACAGACAAGGACGCTGGTTGGCGAACGGGGTGCTTTGCGTGCTGAAGAGGTAGAGAGGGCGATACGGGGCAACAATATCCATTTTCCTCGCACAAAATTGATCTGTCTCGAAAATACACATAATCGCGCTGGAGGGGCGGTAATCTCTGTCGCGCAAATGAAGAGTGTTTATGCTATCGCGCAAAAACAAGGTATTCCCGTTCATTTGGACGGTGCTCGTCTCTTCAATGCAGCTGTCGCCCAAGGTGTTGCAGTCAGTGAGCTAAGCGCTTTTGCCGATACCGTTCAGATTTGTTTGTCGAAAGGGCTGAGTGCTCCGGTTGGTTCCATTTTGGCTGGGGATCGTGCGTTTATCGAGGAAGCGAGATGGTGGAGAAAAAAATTAGGAGGCGGGATGCGTCAGGCAGGGTATTTGGCAGCACCGGGCATCATCGCTTTGACACGGATGACCGAACGATTGGCAGAAGACCATGAACGGGCACAGCAATTGGCAAAAGGCTTGCGCCAGCTATCGCTTCAGGTCGAGCAAGTCGAGACGAATATCGTGCTGGTAAATACAGACTCGATTGGACAAACAGCTGTTGGCTTCTTGGAACGTTTGGAGGAAAAAGGAGTGCTCGCTGTTGATTTTGACGAGTATGTCATTCGCTTTACGACGCATCGACACATTACCGATCAACATATCGAGACCGTCGTTGCAGCAGTCGAGCAATTATTGGAAAAGGTGTAATCGTTTCAACCGCCTGTAGCCAGTCGAAGGGAAGACTGGCTTTTTCTTTTTCTTAAAACCGAATTCAAAATAATTAGACAATTTGTACAAAATAAGAGTCTATACACGATCTGTTTTTCGCCATACCGTCTGATTTGTTTCGTCTGCACTTGCGTTATCATGGTAGTGTGATAAAGCAAAGGCGTTTCCTGGTGTATGGAATCGAATGGAATCAAAGGGGATGGTCTCGATGAGAAAGAGGATAAGCTTTATTTTGAGCAGTTTCTTATTACTTCAAGTTTTAGCGGGATGTAGTACAAGTGAAACGGGGGTAACGAACAAACCGAATGAGCAGGCATCTCAACCAACGAAGCCAACGGGAAAAGAGATGGTATTGAATTGGAATGCTGACGGTGGAGAGCCTCCGACAGCAGATCCCGGACTAGCTTCCGATGGCACTTCCTTTGATGTGATTACTGCCTGTTTTGAAGGACTGACTCGCTATGGACCGGATGGGAAAATAGCCAACGCGATTGCCGACAGTTATACGGTATCCGAGGATTTGACGACGTACACGTTCAAATTGAAAACTAATGCGCAATGGAGCAACGGAGATTCGGTAACCGCCCATGACTTTGAGTTCGCCTGGAAAAGAAATCTCGACCCCAAGACAGCGTCCGAATATGCCTATATGCTTTATTTCATTAAAGGGGCAGAGGAGTTTAACACTGGGAAAGGATCACATGAAGACGTAGGGGTAAAAGCACTAGACGATTTTACATTAGAGGTCAAGCTCAATTCGCCAGCTCCGTTTTTTTACGAGCTGACGGCTTTCCCGACACTGTTTCCTTTACATAAAAAGACCTTGGAGGCACATCCGAACTGGGCAGCTTCTCCAGACAACTACGTAGGCAACGGCCCATTCAAAATGGAGCTGTGGGAGCATAAAAACAAAATGGTCCTTGTGAAAAACGAGAAGTATCATGACAAAGATGCCGTGAAGCTCGACAAGATCGTCTGGAGCATGATTACTGATACCAACACCGCTCAAGCGTTGTTTGATTCTGGTGATTTGGATTGGGGAGGGCATCCTACCTACGTGTTGCCCGTCGATGTGATCCCTGCTTTGCAGGAGGAAGGAAAAATCGTGATGGCACCATATCCGAACACGGTTGCAGTTACCTTTAACACAACGGTGTCCCCTTTTACGAATAAAAAGATTCGACAAGCCTTCTCGTATTCGATCCAACGGCAGCCTCTTGTAGATGGAATCGTGCAGACAGGGGTGCCTGCGGCTTTTGCGTGGGTTCCGCCCTCGATGCAACTCAGCGGAAATGACTATTTTCAAGAGGATGTAGACAAAGCCAAGCAGTTGTTGGCTGAAGGGTTAAAGGAGCTGGGGCTTTCGACATTGCCTGACGTGACCTACACATATGGTTCGGGTGACGATCGTCAGAAAAAACTGGCTGAAGCTCTTCAGGATCAATGGAAAAGAAACCTGGGTGTAGATGTGAAAATCAGTGGCTTGGAGGAAAAAGTTTTTTTACAAAACAAGCGCTCCAAAAACTATCAATTTGCCTACCGAAATTGGGGTGCTGATTTTAACGACCCTATCAATTTCCTGGAAATTTTCAAGGATAAAACAGTGGGCACGAACGACGCTGCTTGGGAAAACGACAGATATAGAGAGCTAATCGTCCAAAGTTACTTGGAAAAAGACCCGGCGAAGCGTAATGCGATCATGCGTGAGGCAGAGAACATCTTAATGGAGGAAATGCCGATTGCCCCTGTGTATTATGGTGCAAGACCGTATATAAAAAACGACAAAGTCAAAGGATTCTTGATCAACCCGTTTGGTGGTAGAGACTTTAAATATACTACCATCGAACAATAAAAAAGAGTCTTGCCGTATCCGGAAACTTGGAGAGCGGCAAGGCTTTTTTTGGTTCCGTTCGGTTGACTCACTTGTGTGTAATTCAGACCCGCCAATGAAATACTATAGCTATCCAACATAGGGGAAAAGAGGGATGGATATGATCTCGGCCAAAGAGCGAGAACGCATTCTCAATCAAATGAAACGGGATGAGAGCAAGATTGTCAACATCGTCCTAAACGATTCCAATCAGGTTGCGGGCGAAATTGAAAAAGCCAACCACCAAGGCATTTTCCTGGTGGATGGCCGGTACTACGGGTACGAGGACATCAAAGAAATCAATGGCTCGTAATGGTTACAGGCGTGGAGGCGGGAAGAAATAACGCAAGGCGTCAGGCAGCTCTTTTTGCCACAAACCCCAGACGTGATTCCCTGGTTTTTCTCGATACGACAAGGTTGCTTGCTTGTCCTCAAGAATCTGTTTTGCCTTGCGATTCCATTGAACGAAGTCGAAGGTACCCGCACTTGTTTCTACAGATGTCTCATCGAGGCCAACGACCATCCAAATTCGCAGCCAAGATAGACTAGACTGATCCAAAAGCGGGTCGAGTGTCGTTTGGAAAAACGCCCCGGACAGCGCGAGTACTTGTGGAAAAAGGTTTGGGTTTTCTAATGCGAGATGCAAAGAAACGGTTCCACCCAAAGAGTCTCCTGCCAGCACACGTGAAGCAGGATCACGGCGCACAGGATAACGCTCCTCTATGTAAGGAATCAGCTCTTCGGTGAAAAAACGCTGATAGGCTGCGTTTCTCGACCCAGATGGAGAATACTCGCTCGTGCGTTTGTTACGGTCGACGGAAACACCGACGACGATATAGGGTTCGATACCTTCTTCCAGAATCAATTGATTGGAGATGGTCGCGATTCGCCCCATCGTAAAAAAGTCGTTCCCATCCTGGCAATACACAACAGGGTAAGAAAGAAGCTCATTGTACCCCGGCGGCAGGTATACTTTGACCGAGCGGGGAGTGTCCACGTGGATGCTGGGCACTTCTTCTTTTATGATGGTTCGCTTTACATAGTCAGACATCGATTCACACTCCCTGTATGCTCAAATGAAAAACTAAGCCTTGAAAAAAACTGATACAGCTTATATAGTAAATGATAACAGAGAGGAAATAAACCCTGTAATATCAATACTGTAACACATTAAACAGGTATTTTGACTGCAATATAACAGGGTGTTGCAAACGGCGCTGTAAGCCCTTTCTTGCACCATGCAACTTTCTTCTGGTTTTTATCAGGGCCACTTCCGCCGCGAATGGCATTCGTCGCTCATCGAGCAGATGCTCAGATAGAGGCGACAAAGAGCAACGCGGAAAAAGGAAGTCCCTTATTCTAGTGACGAGGTGAATGTGATGAGCGTATCCACTGCTGTTGAACAAACAGAGAACAACGCCCCGCTGCAAATTCTTGCCCCGGATGGTACGGTTGTTCGTCCTGACTTGATGCCTAAGCTCTCCGATGATGAATTACGTGAACTGATGCGTAAAATGGTATTTACCCGTGTGTGGGACCAACGCGCAATCAGCTTGAACCGCCAAGGTCGTCTTGGTTTCTATGCACCAGTAGCTGGTCAAGAAGCAAGCATGATCGGTTCCGAGGCTGCTCTTTCCAAAGAAGACTTTGTCCTGCCTAGCTACCGTGATATTCCACAAATGGTGTGGCATGGTTACCCTATGCACAAAGCATTCCTGTATTCCCGCGGACACATCGAGGGCGGCAAAATTCCTGAAGGTGTAAACGTATTGATGCCACAAATCATCATTGCGGCTCAATGTACACAAGCAACAGGTGTTGCAATGGGTTACAAGCTGCGCGGTGAAAAGAAAGTGGCGATCAACTACTTTGGTGACGGTGCGACTTCCCAAGGTGATTTCTACGAGGGTATGAACTTTGCAGGTGTATACAAGCTGCCTGTTATCTTCTTCTCCCAAAACAACGGTTATGCGATCTCTCTGCCGTTCGAAAAACAAACGGCTTCTGAAAATATCGCAGTTAAAGCAGTTGCGGCTGGTATTGCTAGCGAACGCGTTGACGGTATGGACATTCTCGCCGTTTACTACGCAGTTCAGCAAGCAAAAGAGCGCGGCGTGAATGGCGAAGGTGCGACTCTGATCGAAGCAATGACATACCGTTATGGACCTCACACCATGGCTGGTGACGACCCAACTCGCTACCGTACAGGTGAAGAGCAAAGCGAGTGGGAACTGCGCGATCCACTGATCCGCTTCCGCAAGTTCCTCGAAGCAAAAGGCCTCTGGAGCGAAAAAGACGAAGAAGCTGTGATCGAAGAAGCGAAAGCAGCTGTTGCGGACGCAATCAAGAAAGCGGACGAAACACCTAAGATGAAAGTTAGCGAACTGATCGATGTAATGTTTGAGACACTGCCGCCTGCACTCGAAGAGCAAAAGGCAGAATTCCTGGCGAAGGAGTCGAAATAAGCCATGGCACAAATGACAATGGTTCAAGCCATTACGGATGCAATGCGCGTAGAGTTGAAGCGCGATGAAACCGTTCTTGTCTTCGGTGAAGACGTAGGTAACAACGGCGGGGTGTTCCGTGCAACAGAAGGTCTGCAAGCTGAGTTCGGCGAGCAACGCGTTTTCGATACGCCGCTCGCTGAGTCCGGAATCGGCGGTTTGGCTGTTGGTCTTTCCGTAAACGGCTTCCGTCCAGTAGCAGAAATTCAGTTCTTTGGTTTCGTTTTTGAAACGTTCGATGCAATCGCATCTCAAGCTACTCGTATGCGTTACCGTTCCGGCGGTCGCTTCACGAGCCCAGTTACATTCCGCTCCCCATTTGGTGGCGGTGTGAAAACGCCTGAGCTGCATGCTGACTCTTTGGAAGGCTTGATGATGCAAACTCCGGGTCTGAAAGTGGTTATCCCTTCCAACCCATATGATGCAAAAGGACTGTTGATCTCCGCGATTCGCGACAACGATCCGGTTGTATTCCTTGAGCACATGAAGCTGTACCGTTCCTTCCGTCAAGAAGTTCCAGAAGGCGAGTACACGATTCCACTCGGCAAAGCAAACGTAGTAAAAGAAGGTAGCGATGTTACCATCATCACCTATGGTGCGATGGTACATACCAGCCTGAAAGCAGCAGAAGAAATCGAGAAAGCGCGTGGAGCAAAAGTAGAAGTAATCGACCTGCGCACCATCAGCCCACTCGATATCGATACGATCGTGGATTCTGTGAAGAAAACAAATCGTGCGATTGTGGTTCAAGAAGCACAAAAAACGTCTGGTGTTGCGGCAGAAATTATCACGCAAATCAACGAACGTGCGATCTTGCACCTCGAAGCACCAGTGCTGCGTATTACAGCACCAGATACCGTTTACCCGTTTGCACAAGCAGAAGATGTATGGCTGCCTGACGTAAAACGCGTAGTAGATGGTCTGACTCAAGTCCTCGATTTTTAATTGAGAAACGGACATAATGGCGGAAAAGTTGAAAGCTTTCCGCCTTCTTTTGGGAAATATAGGCTTACTACTATGGCGAAGTGTTATAAGGAGGAGATACTGTGAGTCGTTTTACATTCAGACTCCCGGAGCTCGGCGAGGGTATCCATGAAGGCGAAATCGTCAAATGGCACGTACAGCCCGGAGATTCCGTAGAAGAAGACCAAGTCATTATGGAAGTACAAAATGACAAGGCGGTTGTAGAAGTACCGTCGCCTGTTAAAGGGAAAGTTATCGATCTGAAAGTAACCGAGGGTACGGTTTCTGTAGTCGGCGATCCACTGATCGAGTTTGACGTAGAAGGCGAAATTCCGAACCTGCCAGACCATGGGCATGGCGATTCCCACGCTGCTGAAGCGGCACCAGCGCCTCAAGCTGCAGACAAAATGGAGCCAGGCTGCGACATCGGTTCCCAAGTGAGTGCAAATGCGAACCAAACTCTTGAAACGCCAATGGCACAAGCAACTGCAACAGCAGTAGCGGCACCAATTGACCGTAAGCATGTGTTGGCTACACCTTCCGTTCGTAAATACGCTCGCGAAAAAGGCGTTCAATTGGCTAATGTACCTGGTACAGGCAAATTGGGTCGCATCACACGCGAAGACGTAGATCGCTTCGTATCTGGCGGAGCAGCAGCGCCAACTGCACAAGCAGTGGCAGCTACAGAAGTAACAGAGGCACCTGCAGCAGCTACAGGTGTAGCACAAGCAGCAGCGGCTCCAACCGTTCACCACACACCTCAAGCAGGCGAGCTGGAAGAGCGCGTTCCGCTGAAAGGTATGCGTAAAGCAATCGCGAAAGCAATGGTGAAATCTGCTTACACAGCACCACATGTAACAATCTTTGACGAAGTGGATGTTACAGCGCTTGTTGCTATGCGTAAAGATGCGAAGCCACTTGCTGAAGAGCGTGGTGTGAAGCTGACTTACCTGCCTATGATCGTGAAAGCTGTTGTAGCTGGTCTGAAGAAATTCCCAGAACTCAACGCTTCTATCGACGATGAAAAACAAGAAATCATCTTTAAAAAGTACTATAACATCGGTATCGCTACCTCGACAGAAGACGGCTTGCTCGTTCCAGTTGTGAAATCCGCTGACAGCAAATCCATCTTCCAAATCGCAGGCGAAATCGGCGAGCTGGCGAAGAAAGCACGCGACCGCAAAGCAACTGCTGATGAGTTGAAAGGTTCTACTTTCAGCATCACAAACATCGGTTCTGCGGGCGGTATGTTCTTCACGCCTATCATTAACTATCCAGAAGTAGCTATTCTGGGTGTTGGTCGCATTAGCGAAAAGCCGATTGTGAAAAATGGTGAAATCGCGGTAGGTCAAATGTTGCACCTGTCTTTGAGCTTTGACCACCGCTTGGTTGATGGCGAACCTGCACAGCGTTTCGTCAACTACGTGAAGCAGCTCCTCGAAAACCCAACGCTGCTCGTCATGGAGGGATAAGAGACAATGGTAGTAGGTGAATTTACTACAGAGGTTGACGTACTCGTAATCGGTGCCGGTCCAGGTGGATATGTTGCAGCAATTCGTGCCGCTCAACTTGGTAAAACAGTAGCTGTCGTGGAAAAAGCTGAGCTGGGTGGCGTGTGCCTGAACGTAGGTTGCATTCCTTCCAAAGCGATGATCCACGCTGCACACACATATGAGCACACGCAACATACAGAATCCATGGGTATCACCATGGAAAATGTAAAAGTGGATTTTGCCAAAGTACAAGAGTGGAAGAGCGGCATCGTGAAGCAACTGACTGGTGGCGTTGGCTCCCTTTTCAAAGGCCACAAAATCCAGGTAATCCCTGGTGAAGCGCTGTTCGTAAGTGAAAATGAAGTACGCGTGTTCCACGGTTATGATGTCAACCGTTATCGTTTCCAGCATTGCATCATTGCAACTGGTTCCCGTCCAATTGAGTTGCCTGCATTCCCGTTTGGCAAACGCGTAATGTCTTCTACTGAAGCGTTGTCCTTGACTGAACTGCCGAAGAGCCTCGTGGTAATCGGCGGTGGATACATCGGGATCGAGCTTGGTACAGTGTTCGCGAAGTTTGGTACAAAAGTTACAATTTTGGAAGGTTCCGATCAAATCTTGCCAGGATTTGAGCCAGACATGCCACGTTTGGTGGAACGCAAGCTGAAAAAGCTCGACGTTACCATCCATACAAAAGCATTGGCACAAGGAATGGAAGAGACAGAAAACGGCGTGATCGTGACTGCTGAAGTAAAAGGCGAGCAACAAAAAATCGAGGCGGAATACGTACTCGTTACTGTTGGACGCCGTCCGAATACAGATGAACTCGGTATTCGCGATATCGGCATGAACATGACTGACCGTGGGTTGATCGTTGTCGACAAACAAGGCCGCACGAGCATTCCTAACGTATACGCGATCGGGGATATCGTAGCAGGTCCTGCGCTGGCTCACAAAGCTTCCTACGAAGGTAAGGTTGCTGCTGAGGCGATTGCTGGTCATCCAGCAGAAGTGGACTACAAGGCGATTCCAGCGGTTGTCTTCTGCGATCCAGAAATCGCAAGCGTTGGAATCAATGAGAAAGAAGCAAAAGAAAAAGGCATCGATTACATTGTAGGTCGTTTCCCATTCGCAGCAAACGGTCGCGCTCTGTCTGTAAATGCAGGCGAAGGCTACGTGAAGCTGATTGCAGAAAAAGAAACGAATCTCGTATTGGGTGCGCAAATCGTTGGTCCTGAAGCTTCCAACATCATCGCTGAGATCGGATTGGCGATCGAAATGGGCGCAACACTCGAAGATATCGAGCTGACCATCCACGCACATCCAACACTGGGTGAAGTAACAATGGAAGCTGCTGAATTGGCTCTGGGTCGTCCGATCCACGTCATGAAATAGGAAGCGGGAAAAGCCTTGTGCCAGAAATGGGTACAAGGCTTTTTCTTCCACATCTTACCCTTTCCACCTGTTCTTAAATAATGTAAAATAGTGGGAGACAACGTTAGGTGGGGGCCTGCAGCATGGAAACAATGAGTAAGATGATTGATGACTTGCGACTAAGGCTGGAGCGCGCAGCGAAAGATTCAGGTTACAATTTTCTTGACCCTGAAATCGTGAGAATCAGCCAACAATTAGATAAATTAATTGTCGCACATATGCAACATGAAAAACGCCCTTCATGAGGGCGTTTTTGGTTGAGTGGGTACTCCCGAGATGGAATAAAGCAAATGAGCATTCCAGCCTTTTTTCGTAAGCACGGGTTCTTGGGCATAATAATAGCTCGGATAAAGAATGAGATGCTGTGCATCATAGCTAGGACCATTACTCGGACAGGTAAGCTGGTGAGTTTTCGTATCGTAGGTAATGGCGGGAGAAATGGATTGCAGATAGGTAGTAAGGGATTCGATTCCTTGTAAAGAGTAATAAATCCGTTCTGCTTCACGAACAAATTTTGGAGCAATCGCCTCCCAATTCGCCTCAAAAAATAGCTGCCAATAAGATGAAACGAACAGGCTGAAACGGCCTTTCACATAATCGGCATCCTCTTCTAAATCGAGAGCAACTGCAGGAGAATCGTGATGCAATATCCACTCCTCCAAGATCGGTTTGATGCTACGCAAAAAATGATCAGTGGGAAGTGTTACGAAGTACTCATATTGATCATCGACAGCCATCACGCCTTTTGTATGTAGGGGGTCAAATGAGTCAGGGATCCCATATCGAAAGAGGGGGACCAAATAGCCCCATTCTTTTAAAAGACGGGCAGACTCAAACTGCTCTAATTTTTCTTCGGTCCAAAAAGCAAATCGCTCGGGAGGTGTCTCTTGGGCGAGTGTATACAAACTGGCAGCCATCTCGTACAGCGGCGAAACACTATAGCTGATCAAATTGGAAAGAGGGCTATGGTTGCCCGGAAGTGGAATGGTGATCATCTTCACTTAACCTCCATCAAGGATACTAAATTTATCATAGTTCATCCTTGTGGGACAATTCAATCTTTTTCGATGTAAAAAAAAGGAAGAGTAAAGACACCCGACTGCAATGGAGCCGGGTGTCATTCATTATCCTTCTCGTGTTCGAATAGCGCGCGAATGATTTTGCTGCTTCACTTTTTTAGAGCCGGACTGGGGTTCGCCGGTCTGTTCCAGCGGTTGAGCTACATTATTGTAAGTTTGATGCGGATTTTCATCAAGAATATGGTCCTTTTCCATAAAATCAACTCCTTCTTTACCTAGTTTGGCGTAAACACATGATGACGAACCATAGGAAATGCTGGTATTCTATAATGAGGTTGTTCCAAACTGGTATGGTGAGGAAGCATGTCCACATTTAGAAGGAATTGATATGTTGTCAAAACTACAGAATGGCACGATACTGTTTATAGAACATAATATTTATTATGTAAACAATAAACGAGCTCTGCTGGTCTGGAAGGAGCGAGAACTATGCCGGTCTTAATCGCCCCCGTATTCAATTCAACAACAGCACAGCCCGTTCGGATCGATTTGCCTAATTCGTACACGCTCATATCAGGCGCAAAGAGGCCATATGAGATCGCGTCTCGTTTCTTGCGCAATGAGATGGACGAGAACAAGCGAACCTTTGATTTGCGTGTAGATCCCAGCAGTTTATTTTTAGTTGGGGATCACGAAGAGATGAAAGTAACGGATGATCGGGTGTGGATTGAAGAAATCGAAAGTAAGCTGAATCTAGCGTCCACAACAGGGACTTGTTCGATTCCTTACATCATCACAGTCAGTGGCAATATGTATGGCATTACGTATTTGAAACGATCACTTGATGGTGATAAGTACACATTTGATGATGAAACGGCTGACATTTTTTCTTCTTTAGTTGAACAGAAGCTGCCATCCCTTGCCTTTCGTCGCTATGCGCTCTCACTGGAGAAGAAAAACTACGAGGATCAGCTGTTGGATCTGTGGATTGCATTAGAATCATTGTTCGTTCCCGATGGCAAAAAAGGCGAGATTACCTATAAATTGCGTGTCCGAATGGCGTACTATTTTGGAGAAACCGCCTTGCAGCGTGAACGGATTGCACAGTTTGTAAAAAAATCGTACAATCATCGCTCAGAGATTGTGCATAGCGGCAAGCTGTTCGGTGACAAGCTGGCTACAGAAGTCACGATTCTGAGGGCGTTGACAAGAGCCGCAATTTTGAACATCGCCGGGGAAAGTGTCAACCTTCAAGAAATGCGTGTCCGGCTGGACGAATTGGTATTTACGGGCGAATCTTATGTGGCAAGGTACGCGCCTACTTTTTTTGAAAGAATTTTGTTGTAAGCCTCATAGAGGAAACAGATCAGGAGGAAGAATAGAGCATGAGTGTTTTGATTGTAGAGAATTTGTCCCATGGTTTTGGGGACCGTGTTTTGTTTCGTGATGTTTCTTTCCGTTTGCAACCGAATGACCGTGTAGGACTGGTAGGCGCAAATGGTACCGGAAAATCAACGATGATGGGAATTTTGACAGGCCAAAATTTGCCTGATAACGGTCGTGTTGAATGGATGCCCAAAATCGAATACGGATATTTGGATCAGCATACCAAGCTGCAAGCTGGTAAAACGATTCGCGACGTACTTAAGGACGCTTTCCTGCCGCTGTTAGAGCAAGAAGCTGAATTGATGACGATTGGTGAAAAGATGGCCGAGGCATCTCCAGAGGAACTGGAAGAATTACTGGAACGCATGGGCGAAATTCAAGACAAGCTGGAAACAAGCGGCTTTTATTTGATCGATGCAAAAGTAGATGAAATTGCCAACGCTTTGGGCTTGAGTGCAATCGGTTTGGAGCGCGATGTTGCCTCCCTCTCTGGTGGCCAGCGTACCAAGGTTCTTTTGGCAAAATTGCTGCTGGAAAAACCAACCGTTCTTTTGTTGGATGAGCCGACAAACTACTTGGATGAAGAGCATATCGTATGGCTAAAAAACTACTTGAAGGAATATCCATATGCCTTCATGCTGATTTCCCATGACACGACCTTCATGAACGAAGTTGTGAATGTGATTTATCATTTGGAATTTACCAAGTTGAATCGTTACACAGGGAACTACGAATCCTTCTTGGCACAGTCTGAGATGAAACGCAGTCAGCACTTTGACGCATTTGAGAAGCAACAGGAAGAAATCGCAAAAATGGAAGACTTTATTGCGCGCAATAAGGCACGTGCGTCTACTACCGGCCGCGCGAAGAGCCGTCAAAAGCAACTCGATAAAATGGATCGCATTGACAAGCCGGAATCAGCAGCGAAACCTTCGTTTATCTTTAAGGAATCCCGGGCAAGTAGCCGTTTTGTCATCGAAGCTGAAAACTTGGAGATCGGATATTCACATCCTTTGCTGCCAAAGCTTAGTGTGAAGCTGGAGCGCGGTGAAAAAGTAGCGATTGTCGGCATGAACGGTGTCGGTAAGTCTACACTGCTGAAAACGTTGCTGGGCGTAATTCCTCCGCTGGGTGGAAAGCTGGAGAAAGGCGATTTCCTCCATCCGGCTTACTTCGAGCAAGAAGTAAAGGCGAAGCCAATTACTGCACTCGATGATGTCTGGAATGAATTCCCTTCCATGAATAACCATGAAGTTCGCGGGGCGCTGGCACGTTGTGGCTTGAAAAATGAGCATATCAATCGTAACCTGAACGCTCTGTCCGGGGGCGAGCAAGCAAAAGTTCGTCTCTGTAAATTACTGCAGCGTGAGAGCAACTGGTTGGTATTTGACGAGCCGACGAACCACTTGGATGTCGTTGCCAAGGAAGAGTTGAAACGCTCTTTGAAGGAATTCAAAGGAACCGTCCTTCTCGTATGCCACGAACCTGAATTTTATGAGGATTGGGTTACACAGACGTGGGATGTTGAGAAATGGAGTTTGGAGCAGGCAAAAACTCCGATTAAATTGTAAAAGCAAAAACAGGCAGCCACCCATTGGGAGACTGCCTGTTTTATTATGTGAGCGACGCATTTCGCATACGGATCACGGAAAAGTGCAGACTGAAGCTGAAAATTCGCAATGGCTGGGTCTTCACTATAGTGAAACAATTTGTCCAAGAATCTGAAACCTCCTCAAAATCACCCTAGCCGTTCTCTAAAAAACAGCCCACGCATTTGGCAAATAGCGGCCTCGATGATAGGGAGAAGACGTCTTCGTAATGGCCTCACCATTGTGCAGCATCATGGAACTGGAACCACCGTCCATGGCCATTGCTGTAATTACACCCCGCTCAGCCAGTATTTCCGCCATGTCGTTCATGCTTGCCCCGATGGAATGCCCGGGTTGGCGACCATCAATGACTGCAAATACAATCGTCCCGTCTTCTTTTTGTCCAATCGCGGTACGCGGTTGAATGCCCCAGCTTTTGGCAGGCTTTCCTTCAAACATATTTTTCCCGTTTACAATCAACTGCGGACGGAAGCTCACAGCGTCACGCACGCCCATTTTTACGAGTTGTTCAGCCGAGTAGCTGCCCGTAATCAGTTTACCGTCATAGGTAAGCCCTAGTGCGGTTTCTCCGCTTCTCGGGTTGTAGCCTTGCAAAATCTTTCCGTCGTGGATGACGACGCCGTAAGCTCGCGCTCCTTTGCCGTAACCGTCTGGGTCGGCGAATCCACTCGCATTGACGATCCCGATGGCTCCTGTTTTCTTTACAAACTCATCGAGCAAATCTCCACGGTCCTTGCGATTCGTGACGACGAGCCGTACTCTGCTCGGGTCGCTAATGTACATGATTTTTCCTTTAAAGTAATAACTGCCTTTCGAGACGTCAATTTCCTCAATCTCGATCAGCTCCTTTGGTTTCTCCGGAAGTGTGACGGTTACCAGATTCGATTTCGGCGGAATAGCAGGTCCTGTCGTGGCTGAACCTGTATCTTCAGAGTTGATAACGGTAGGATGTGTAATTTGCTCCTTTAGTTCTTTCAGTTTTTCATCGGGCAAAAATGTATAGGGGGCCCAGTAATCGTGCTGGGTTGTCAGCAAAGTACCTGCCGCCCATTCACGTAATTCTACTCCATTTTTCGTTCCAAATAAAAAAATAATTCCCAGTAGAGCTAAGGTTGTACAGGTTAAGGCAGTGCCGAGGATCCATTTCTTAACCCAACGCCATGGTCTTTTGCGCTTGGCTCGCTTGCGTGTGCGAGTGCGCGACAACGTCTCCATTCACTATTCACATCCATCTAACAAATTGTACTAGGGTTGTCATTCCTATATGAAGAGACGCATTACCGGGAAAAAGGTTTCAGGAAAATAATATGTGATCAGCCTGGTCAAAATAAGAACAGGAGGTGATAGGTGTGCGTGACTATGATGAGGCGTTTCAAAAGGAAGTAGAGGAGTACATGGAAAGTCCAAAAGGGACACGTAACCAAACCACCAGCCGGGACCGTCAAGACCAAGGTGAGAAGCAGGAAACCCGTTTCGATTCGAATAACGGGTAGAAGGAAGGTCAGGCGAAGTCCAATGCGGATTTCGCCTATTTTTATCTTTTTCTAAATGGACCTTACCCCACGAGGACTGGCTTACCTCTGTATTCTACCTGCAAAGTGTGGTAAGCTTACCCAATGCACGACTTTATGCCAGGAGGGTTTTTGTGAGCACCACGTTTGCAGATTTACAAATTAGCGCACCGCTGTTGACTATATTGCGAGAGCGAAAAATGGAAACACCGACACCTGTACAAAGTGAAGCCATCCCGTTGATTATGGCTGGTCGAGATGCCTTGATTGAATCACCGACAGGGACAGGCAAGACGTTTGCTTATTTACTGCCGATTTTATCGAAAATCAATATGGAGCAAAAAGATGTACAGGCCATTGTACTCGCACCGACGCATGAGCTCGTTGTTCAGATTGCGCGGGAAGCAGAAAGCCTTCTGCCAGGCAAGGACACGGCCGTGATGTCCATTATTGGCGGTGTCGATGTAAAACGCCAAATCGAGAGACTGAAAAAGAAGCCTGTATTGATTGTAGCAACACCAGGAAGACTGCTGGAGCTGATTGATCAGCGCAAGCTAAAGGTCCATGAAGTGAAGACGGTTGTTGTTGATGAGGCAGACCGTATGCTGGATGCGGGCTTTGGCAAGCCAGTCCAAGAGGTCATGAAAAAAACGCTTCGTGATACACAACGACTGTTATTCTCAGCGACAATCGCAGAGGAAGTCGTACATACGGCTGAAATTTTCACAAAAGATGCTGCCGTTATTCGCGCAGCAGCACCAGAAGGAGCTGCAGGGGTAGCACACATGTATTTGGTGACCGATCCACGTAAAAAGGTGGATACGCTCCGTCGTTTGCTGCGCCTCGTCAATGTTCGCTCCTCGATTGTTTTTGTCAATCAAATCGAAAAAGTGGACGAGATTGTTTCGAAGCTCAACTACCACCATTTGCCGTGCAGACTCCTGCACCGTGATGCTACGAAAGAAGAGCGTGCCCGCACCCTCCAACAATTCCGGGATGGGGCATTCCCGGTGCTGATTACGACAGATGTATCCGCACGTGGCATTGATATTCCAGGTGTGGAATGTATTGTGCATTACGATCCTGCATCGGATGCTGACACGTATATTCATCGCAGTGGCCGAACTGGGCGTATGGGGCGTGCCGGACTGGTATTTTCGATCATTACGACACAGGAACGATTCATTATTCAAAAATTTTCCAAGCAAACAGGCTTGCCGATTGCTGAAAAATTCATGACGCACGGAGCACTGGAAGATCCGCGTCCTGCAAGAAAGCCCGCACCAGCACAAAAGTCAGGAGCTCCAGCCAAAAATGCGAGCCCTGCCAAACGGAATCAAAATCGTGCACATAAGAAGGGCAGCTTTGGAACAAAGTAGGACAAGAAGTACACAACTTGTCTGCAGGAGGTTTCCATGCGCAAAGATCGGTTATATGAAGAGGATTTACTGGTAAATGGAACTGTTGGTGGAGAAGTTCTGACGAAACACGAACGACAAGTGCTGCGCCGGGAAGCAGGGGAACTGAAGGAAAAGATGGAACAGGCGAAACAAGAGCCGATTTCAGAATGAAGAAGAGCAGGGAGAATCCGTGAAGTCTACGGATGCCCTGCTCTTTTTTCCTGGTAGTGGATCAAATAGCGATCCAGCTCTTCTAGCCAATCCTGTACGCTTTTATAAGGGGCGTCCATTTGTAACAAACGGCGAATCATCATGCGAATGGAAGGAGATAAAGAAAGCTCTTCTTCCCAGCTTTTTTCAGGTGCGTCTGGTTCCGATTCATATCCGGAATAGAGCAAGAATAAAAAGAAATGTCCCAAAGCGTACAAATCACTGGAAGGAGCGACTTCTCGCTTCAATTGTTTTTCAGACGGGTAGGCGGAAAGAGCATCAGCCGTGTAAGTCGGGCGATCACCTACGAACCGAGCGAGGCCAAAATCAATCAAGTAAGGCTTGTCCTCTTTCCAGATGACGTTGGGGATCCGTACGTCACGGTGAATCACATTTTGTTCATGGAGGTAGGCCACGAGTTCTCCGATTTGGCGCATCCATTCGGCGCATTTTTTCTCGTCAGCCACGATGTTATGATCAAACAACATGTCTTCGAGTGTGGGACCTGCAATATAAGTCATGACCATAAACGAGTCTTGCCGATATGTGAAAGAATCCAGACAGCGAGGGATTTGCGGATGCGAGAGGGATATCAGCACCTTTTTTTCGTACGCTTGCATGGCTTCTCCTTTTGGTGTGTGACGCAGGCTTGGTTTCACTTGCTTCAGCACAACCTGATTACCTGTAGGGTTGTGCGTGGCGAGATAGGCAATCCCGTAGCTTCCCATCCCTAGTACTTTTGTTATTTCATACTGTCCTGCCAGGTGGCCGGGCCGATATGGTTTATCGCGTATTGTTTCGTTCCACCATGACTTCATACGAGTCCACATTGTCTGATTTTCCCCTCCTCCTTTCATTTTATCATGATTTGAAAAAGCTGACCTTTTTTTCAATAGGTTTGCTATAATCAGTTCGTTACATGCAGACAGGAGCGAAGGGTATGAATTTTACAATTGACTGGTTATCCTTTTATCTGATGGAACAGCCTGAAGAAGAGGATGGCATAAAACAAGTGCGAATGACGCGCTATTTGGGCCATGATGAATATCAGAAGAGCGAGCTGAAAGATTTTCTCGATGGGGAATTCGCCCGGATTGCGAAAAGAAAAGTCGAGATGAATCCAAAGACAGAAGGCACGCCGACAAAACTGGGTCAATTTGTGCTGGAGCCTGGACATCCATTGGACTCGAACCCCAACTATGCCCTCTTGAATCGATTGTTGGCAGCGGAAACGCCAGGGGAGAGCAAGGAGCCCTGTCAGGAGTTGATTCAGTCGTATTTGCGAACCTCTCAGGTGAGAGGCGGGGTTATGATTGTAGTGCGGACGAGGCTCGATCTGATTGATGAGCGCTATGTCTTTATTTTAAAATGCGATTTCGAACAAAAAACAGCAGTCATCACAGATGAGAAGAGCCTCATATCGAATGTGCGCATGGCGATCAATGCCAAAAACATGAAATCGCTGATGTACCCGTATATGATCGAATCGGGGATGAATGATCCCTATCACGTGAAAATTCATCAGTTCTCCCACGCACGGTATTTCGAGGAGTTTCTGCGTTTTATCGAGTATCCGCAAACGATGACGCAGATCGTCTCTGAAGAAGTTATTTCATTGGCGAGACAGCACATCGAATATACGTACCCTGAAGCATCCGAAGAGCGGGTACGGGAAGAGGAAGCCATTGAACTCATTGCTGCAAGTCCTAAGCGGGAGCTCGCAGAAAAATGGGAGCATGAGACCGTGATGGAAGCGATGCAAATTATTACAGATCGCCAACCAGAGGTCGAACTGAAGTTCAAGCTGGATCATATGCAGATCCGTACATTATTGGCCGATTACGGTACCAACCTGCATATCGCGAAAGTAAACGGGCGTTATTTGGTATTATTAGAAGGCGAGCAGCTACAGTTCGAGCGTGGCATGTCTCCTGTTGAGTTTTTAAAGCCAAAAGCGTTGACGGACATCGTGAAAGAAATCGAAGAGCGAAGCCAAAACGTTGCGTATACACCGATGAGCACGCCAACGGAGGACGACGATAATCCACCTTGGTAATAAATGATGAAGGGAGTGATGGAGTTGGATCGACAACTGAAAGTAACCGGCCAAGAGCCTAACATTTATCCGGTATTGCGCCATGCCTCGATGATCAACAAGTACCCGGAGCGGTGGGTTGTGAAGGAACATACAGCAGATACGTATGTACTGTACGCACTGGATCAAGGGGAAGGCTACGCATTGATTGAGAAGCGGATGCTAGAAGAAGCAGGCTGGACGAGCGAGCAGCTTCATTCATACGCGATGGAAAACTTGCGAAAGCTCCCCTTTTCAGTAAAGTCACAAGAGGTAGGAGGTCAGCGCATCCATTTTATTAGTCCGACAGACGGCTATGCAGCAAGCCGAATTTTGCTGGATTCATTTCTGGCGGAGATGGATCAGAAAAAGCAAGGAGACGCGCTTGGTGTCGCGATTCCGCATCAGGATGTGCTGATTGTGGCGGATATGGCAGGAGAGGCTGGAGCGCATCTGTTAGCGCGTCTCACGTATGATTTTGCATCGAAAGGGCAAGTTCCGATTTCTGTCTTGCCTTTTTATTGGGAAGAAGGGGAATTGACCCCATTTCTCGTGGTGACGCACGACTCCGGTACGAAAATTGAAAGAAAGTAGAGCAAACGCGGGAACAGGCTTCCCGCGTTTGCTCTACTGTGCGAAAATCGGAGGAAACCCTCGAATGAAAAATTTCATGATTGGTCAATATGGAGGCTTTGATCAGGGAAAATATGAACGAGATTTTAAGGAGGGCTTTTACGGAATCGAGGCATGCTTGTTTGATTCAGAGGAGGATATCCAACAACTACAGCGTGAATCTCAAGCAAAAGGATTTGCGATTGGTGTTCATTTTCCGCTGCGTGCAGGTCAGTTCGAGCTGCGGGATGCATTATTCATGGATGCTCATGATCAGACAAGAGCCGAGGCATTTGAAAGGATAGAGAGGGAACTGGCGTTTATGTCATTCATTCAGCCAACCTATGTCTTATTCCATTATCCGAAGCCTGTCATTTTAGACGATCGCGTCGACTGGAATGTGTGGCGTTTTCATGATTGTCGAGATTATGTATGGGAGCAAGCCTACTCGGAAGAAGAATTTCACTATCGTAGTGAGCAGGTCTTTGCGTGGTTGGCTGAGAAAGGCAAGGAGTATCACTTCACGCCAGTCCTTGAATTCGATGCGCTCAATCGATATGTGTATGAGACAGAATTTTTAGAGTCCTTGCTCCGGAAATATCCAACGATCAAGCTCTGTCTCGATACCGGCCGATTGTTCCTGCAAGAAAAAATCGACCCGTTTTTCAATGCGCGTGACGTCATTCAAACGTATACGAAATATGCGTGGAGCATTCATTTGAAGAGTATGAAGGTGACTGCTGACAAGGTTGAATTCGTTCACTTTCCCGTTCTTCCTGAATGTAAACCGGAAGAAGGGTGGGCTCCGATTGAAGACTACCTGACGATCATCAGAAAGGAGAACCCACATGTAAAGATTATGTTCGAGCATCGTTCCGACCTAGTAACAGACGAGCAACTGGAGCGTTGCTATCGTTGGGTAGAGCAACTCTTATCTGAACCTGATGATTCCACGTCCAGTAATAATTCAATATAGCGTCCGGCATCTTGAATGAGCCAGTACGGGTACCTGGGGCCGTGTATGTACAAGTCTGTGGCCGTCACGAGCATGGTCTTCACCCGTGTTTTATCGCCCATCATTTGCGCGCATACCCCCATCGTCATCCAAGGGTATAAATCACCAGTCTGAAACGTATCAAAATGCGGGAAAGCGTCTGTGATCCTTTGGTAAAGCAGCGAGGCCGTGTTGGCATCTGTCATGCTGTAGACAATCGGAAACGCTTGGGAAGTGACGTCCGGGTACCATTTTCGCCAGCCGGGGTATGTACGATCATACATGGCATACGACTTGCGAATTCGACTGTACATCCCACTGATACCGAGCTCACAGGCTTTCGCACGTGAAGCCGCTTCCTCGGCAGCATTCACATCACCGATTAACGAAAATAAATACGAAGCATCTGCCAGCCCCTTGGCCACCTCGCAATTGTCCATCAAATATTTAACCCGATACGAATGCTTTGCCCAAGTCAAACCGTCTTTCTGTTGAAGGCGGGCAACTGCTTGGAGTAGGGACAAGAGTGTAGCGTGGTTGGCATGCAGCCAATCTATACGCCCCGTTGCCCGTATCCATTCTGCAAGCAGGCTGAAATAAGTCGTGTGGTAGCTATCTTCGCTATCATTTGTGCCGGTATCGATTTCTCTGCCCTGTTCAAGACGAAAATCATTGATGTAGCCGTTCGCATTCAGGTTTTGCAAATACCAATCGAGATGACCGCGAACAGCCTCTACCTCCTTCATTCGGATGAGGGAAATAACACCCAGGTTGGTAAAGTAAGGATTGATTTGATCACGTTGGGGGCCGAGGCGAAAGGTACCGCTCGGCAATTGGCAGGATAGCAAAAAACTTGTTTGATTCAACGCCATTTCTTGCATCCATTTTTCCATGGGACTGATCTCCTCTCTAAGCTACGTGATTGCTGAGACGAGTTTGACTCCGTATTCGATCCATTGCAGTGAACGCACATAAGAATCACTGTCGATGGTTGGCAGTGAAGCGGGTTCTTTCACGACCTGGTGCCATTTTTCATCTCGAAACCAATCTACCCCATCTGCCGGATCGTGTCCATAATCAGCCCATGCATCTTGAAGACGTGGACTGTATATCCGCGGACTTCCTTCTAGCAACTCATGTCCATCTAAGCGTAGTTGGTACTCACCTTCAGTGGTGGAAGGTGGATGATGAGGTGTGAACAAATGCGGCCAATAATCTGCTCGTGAGCCTGTATGAGGAATACGAGAGCAGTAGGATAGTATTTTCTCGAAGCGAAAACGCTCCCCAAACAATTGGTGGTACAACGTCTTTCCGACCTGAATGCGGTTTCTGACATCGGGAAAATGATGAACATTCAACCCGATCAAGCTGAGTCGGCGGTCAGTAGGGTGCGCTTTATAAGGAATGAGCACTTGATTCATCGAGAGAGCAGATTGGGCGACGAAAGCAAACGAAGCAAAAATATGATTCAGGGTAAACGGCTTCTGTACGACGCGCTGTTCGATATATTGCTGCTCATTGACGATGAGTGCATGTGTAAGGTTCGCACTGTCTTTGGATACGAGGAACTCTTGCCAATACGGTTGCATAAAGACTGAAACACCAAGTGGCGCCAAAAGGTTGGTTAAATCTGTCCCCGTTCGTTTCATCTCCGCATACAGAAGTAATTGCGGATAGGCATCGTGAAAAATCAGCCAGTTGCATCTTTCCAAAAACCAAAAAAACGGCTCGATTGCTTGTGCATCCATGATAAGCGGTAGCCATTCTCCTTTTAAATCGGTCATGTTCCACCCGCCATTTCGTGAGACCAGATGGGCCAATAATGCCCAGTGAACCTCTTGGTGCTCGAGATAAAAGGCGAGGTATGCTTGTGTGCGGGTCACATTGTTGCGATTGGCTTTGGCTGTTGCTTGTCTGATTTGAGCAACCAAGTGCTGCTCGGCTATTTTCGTTGCTGTCTTATCTGTCATCGGTATGGGTGCTCCTTGTTGTTTTTCACATGGAAAAAAGCAGGTCTACTGGGCGACCCGCTTTTTATTCAACCAATCATTTCTAGTACGAGAAGCCGAACGAGTAGTTTTTCCTTGGCTTCCTCCCACGTATTCGCAAAAATGACAACGTGCTCCGATTGGAACTCCGTTTCCGCGACAAAAATCCCATCTTGTTCGTAGATATTCATAGATGATCGTCCTTTCTGCTGCCTTTCAAGCATTGTATGCTATCATGTAAGAGATGATGCATCCAGCATGCTGGAAAATCATGAGAAGGGTGGCACCAAATATGATAGTAAAAGTGACAAAAGAAGCAGTAGAACGCATAGCCAGTACGGACAAGCCCATTCGGATCAACGGTGAGCTAGTCGGTGGCTGCGGGATGAATGTAGAGTATGCGCTGTGGTGGGATACCCAAGGTCCAGAAGATGAAGTCTACCAGGTCGATTCTTTGACGTTTCTGATAGATCGCGAAACGATCACCTATATCGGGTCTGATGTGCTTACGATTGATTATCGTGCGCAGCAAGGCTTCCGGATGGTCACGCCACAGCAAATTTTGGCTTATGGCCTTCAACTGAAAGATCGCTGGACCTAATCACTTCGGGAGAAATTGCAAAATAAAGGCGAGAATCCCTGCTGCAATTAAAGGACCGACTGCAACACCGCGGAAAAAAGTGACACCAGCGATTGTCCCTAGCAGAAGGCCAGTCACGATCAATGGATTTTGGGTCATCAAGGCCGTTCCTTTTCCCGCCAGGTAAGCCACAAACATACCGATGGCGACAGCCAGTAACGAATGCCAATTCGTAAAAATCTCCAAGATGGACGAAGGATTGATCTTGCCGCTTGCCAACGGGGTCATGATGCCAATCGTCAATATAATAATCCCGAGCTGTAATCCATGCTGCTCGAGCAGAGGGAAATATCGTTCCAATGACAGGAGCCTCATTAAGAGAAGAATCGCAACTGCAATGGAGACGGTGGCGTTGTTGCCGACGACACCGAGCGCCAGTAATACCAAAAGGATGATAGAAATCCAGTCCATAAGCGGGTTGGCTCACTTTCGTTTTTTTTAGTATATCCATACTGCTGCGGCATGTGCCCGGGCAAGAAAAAAGAGATCGGCATGCACAAGAGTGCGAGTGCCGATCTCTTTTTTCTAGTCGAACCACAGTTCCAGCATTCCTACTGGAAAACCCGTCTGTTCATCCGAATCAGGGAAACGTCCCCAAGCAAAGACGCCGTTGAAATAGTCGATTGTAAATGGCTGATCATAATCAGGCACGCTGTATTTGCTGCCGATTCGGAACTCACCCGTTCCTAAATAGTACGATTTCGCCATAAAGTACTTTTGTGTAATGATCGCAAGCTGTGAGTGATCACCAAGCTCCTTTTTCTCTTTCGCTTCTACGTGCAGGCGCTCCATTTCCTCCTGCAGCTCGGCGAGTGTCATCTGACTGTACAAACGCAACGGACTGCCCCCTTTCCATACATGTATATTGTAGCAAAAGACAAGGGAAAAGGCGATGGATGCAGAATCCTCTAAGGAAACGAAAGGGGGAGTCGTTTCGAAAATGACACGTTTTGATTTGCATGGAAAAAAAGCAATCATCACAGGTGCGGGCAGAGGAATTGGGAAGGCACTTGCGTTGGGAATCGCAGAAGCGGGTGCACAGGTTGCGGTGGTCTCGCGAACAGCTTCCGACTTGCAAGAGGTGGTATCGGAGATTGAAGCAAAAGGCGGACTGGCTGTTCCTGTCGAGGCTGACTAGACTGTGTCTGATGCAGCGGACCATGTTGTGAAGCAGGCAGTCGAAGGACTAGGGGGTGTTCATATCCTGATCAACAATGCAGGAATGAATATTCGCAAAAAAGCTCATGAGGTAACGGAAGAAGAGTGGGACAGGGTAGTGGATTTGAATTTGAAAGCAGCGTTTTTTATGAGTCAAGCTGCAGGCAAGATCATGTGCGAGCAGCGCTATGGAAGAATCGTCAATATTGCTTCGGTCGCAGGTGTAGTAGCACTTCGTACGGGTGTCGCGTATGGTGCCAGCAAAGCAGGGCTCATCCAGATGACGCGGGTGCTGGCATTAGAATGGAGCAAGTTTGGGGTCAACGTAAATGCGATCGCGCCGTGGTATTTTCGTACGCCATTAACGGAGAGCTTGCTTAGTGACGAAGCGTTCGTCCAAGAGGTATTGCAGAGAACGCCAAGTGGCCGCATCGGGGATGTCGAGGACTTGGTAGGACCAGCGATTTTCTTGTCCTCTGATGCCGCTTCCTACATATCCGGTCAAACGCTTTCGGTTGATGGCGGTATGTCTATATACGGATTTTAATAAAAAAAGGGGCATTCCCACGTTGGGAATGCCTAATTATTGGGGGCGATTGAGAAAAAGAACGACTGATTGTTCTATGACTGGTTTGCTCTCACCCAAAACAGTCAATCAATCAAAGCTATTAGCGTAGGCATACTCAGATTGAATAAACGATCTAAACATGCTTACGTTAAAAAGTCATCCAAAGAAGATAATCGAACTTTTTCTCAATGCGTTGAAAAAGTGCTTACACCTACAACATAGCAAGCAAAAGTAAAACATCCATTAAATAAAAATAAAGTATTATTAAATCTTTTTCGGGAAGTAGCGCGTTAACGAGCAAAACGATGGTTACCGATCTCAACCGTTACAGGACGTGACCAAATCCACTTGGAAGTAGCCGTATCCGGGTTAAAGAAGTACAGGGAACCGTTGCTTGGATCCTTTCCATTGACCGCGTCCTGGACCGCTTTTCTCGTACTCTCATTTAATTTATGTGTCAAATTGCCGTCATGGACAGGCGAAAACGCATTGGGAGCATAAATAACCTCCCGTACCGTATTTGGAAAATCATCTGAAGCAACCCGATTCAATACAACGGCAGCAATCGCTACCTGTCCTTCATACGGTTCTCCCCGGCCTTCCGCATACACTAACCGGGCGAGCAGTTCCATATCCCTCTCCGAAACTTTCACTTTTCCATTCCGAACCACTTTTGGACGACTATCACGACTAACCTGCACAGACTTGCGTTTTACTGCTGCAGCAGATGTGGTTGGTGTCTTTTCCTTCTTCGAAACTTGTTCCGATGGCGCCGTTGCACTATCGAGAACAGGGAGGATTTGTATTGGTTGTGGCGCCATTGCACTTGTCGGTGTGACAAATAAGCATAACAGCATCAAGCCAAAACTGTTCAAAAAGAAGAAAAAGCGCGTTGGCGCTTCACGTGTCAACATGGTGTGAACCACTCCTTTTCGCTCTTTGCGTTTTGATTGCGGAAGCGAATCAGGTCTTTTGCAAGTCTAGCGGTCTGATCGGAATGGTTCAAGAGGTAATTGGTACCATAGAACTATTTACAAAATGATTCGATTCATGAAAGTGTTTTCATAAACAGATGTTTCCTCGATAAAAAAAGCCACTTTCCTGTTGAGAAAGTGGCTTTCGTGTGCAGTTTGAGCTTATTTTTCCGTAATCGTAATGGTTTTAATGGTAATCGTTTGCTCAGGAACACTTGGTTCACCCGTTTGTGGGTTTTTCTTTACTTTTGTTCCGGCAATTTTTTGAACGATATCCATACCACCCGTGACTTTTCCGAAAATCGTGTAGTTCGGAGAGTTGTCCAATCCTGTCACGTCAGGTCCAGAACCAATGAAGAATTGGCTACCATTCGTGTTTTTACCAGAATTCGCCATGGCAACTACGCCTGGTTCGTATTTATGACCATTTTTCAATTCGTCTTCAAACGTGTAGCCAGGGCCACCCATGCCATTACCCAATGGATCACCTGTTTGAATCATGAAGTCTTTCATAACGCGGTGGAACGTGATGCCGTCATAGAACTTGTCCTTTGCGAGGAAAACGAAGTTATTGACAGCAATTGGAGCGTCTTTTTCAAACAGATCGATTGTGATGTCTCCCATGGAAGTAGAGATTTTCGCTTGATAGTCCTTTGCTTTGTCAATCTGCATAGCCGGAGCCTTCTCGTATTTCTTCTCTCCGGTTGGACCCGGTGGGTTAGCTGGCTCTTTGGATGCTGGTTTCTCTGCTGGCGTAGTCGGCTGATTAGGAGCGGCTTCATTGCTTCCTGTAGAACAACCCGTAACCAAGGCGATTGCCGTCAGACATGTGAACAGAGTTGTCATCATCTTTCTCATCTTATGCACCTTCCTTTGTTTCATACTGTTGGGTGGTTCGGTTTCGAATTATAACACAAATAGTCGAGCTTTTGCCAATCCGCTAGTTTCCTTTCCAATCTCGCGTGGTATGATTGGGAGAAAAGGGTGATCAATGTGGCAGAGCGATTTGAGACCAAAACGGTACATATCGGACATGATCCTTTGCGGGGAGTAAAGAGCAAAACGACACCGATTTTTCAAACCTCTGTTTTTGCCTTCGAAGGCTTGGAAGAAGTAGAAGCGTACTACGTCGGCGAAGGAGAATATTTGTACACCCGAAATGGCAATCCGAACCAAGCTGAGCTGGCTCATGCTATCGCTGTTTTAGAAGGTGCAGAAGCAGGTGTCAGTGCTGCCTCCGGTATGGGAGCGATCATGGCTGGTTTACTTGCTGTTCTTTCCCCTGGGGATCACGTGCTGGCTTCCCATGAAATTTATGGCGGTACCTACGCTCTTCTGCACAAGGAGCTGTCGCGATTTGGGATCGAGCTTGAGTGCATCCAGCTTGGTCGAATGACAAAGCTTGCTGATCATGTTCGCCCAACGACGCGGCTGTTTTTCGTGGAGACTATCACCAATCCGCTATTGACTGTGGTAGATCTACCTTACTGGATCAAGGAAGCAAAAAGTCTTGGCTTAACCGTCATGGTGGATAATACGTTCGCGACTCCGTATTTGGTACAACCCGTATCATTTGGAGCAGATCTCGTGGTACATAGTGGAACCAAATACATTGGGGGACATAGCGATGTGACGTCAGGTGTTCTGGTTGGATCACAGGCGACGATCAAGCGTGCCACTGAGATCGTAGCCAATTACGGTGCATCGCTCAGTCCTTTTGAGGCCTGGTTGACATCGCGCGGTTTGAAAACATTGGCAGTGAGAATGGAGCGTCAATGCGATAATGCCAGCCAGATCGCTGCGTTTCTTCGTGCTCATCCTGCAGTTGGACGAGTGCATTACCCAAGTCCTACAGATACCTTCTTTTTTTCAATGCAAAAACAGGGAGCAATGGTATCCTTTGTTCTGGCAGAAGAGACGAAGATTTACGACTTTTACCGGGCGCTTGACTGGATCAAGCTGGCTCCGTCTCTTGCAGGTGTGGAGACGAGTGTATCTCATCCAGTTACGACGTCCCACCGTGCTTTTTCTGAAGAGCAGCGCAAGGAAACGGGAATCACGATGGGACTGGTACGGTTATCGGTCGGAATTGAAGCTGTTCAAGACATTCAGATAGCATTAGATGCCGCATTAGGGAAATAATTCAAAAAACTTTGCCACATTATGAAACTTTCTTCCTAAGTAATACGTATTACTTAGTTAGAGTAGTCTCAGAATGTAGTGGAGAAAGTCCATTCTGAGAACATGCTTCAGTCTGGAAGAAACCGAGGAAAACGCAAATGGGAATGGCTATGAAGCAACCGTCGGGGCCATCATCCGGAGATTATTATGAATCTCGTCCATTTACGGAACTGTATGACGAATATTTTGATCGCGTCAACCGGTATTTACGATGCCGGGTTCAAAGTACGTGGGATGCCGATGATTTGACCACCGTGGTCTTTTTAAAAGCACTAGAAAAATTCGAGCAATATAGCAGAACAAGTCCATTCGCATCATGGATTTTTCGTATTGCTCACAATACATATGTGGATTTTATGCGGAAAAACAGGGAGTTACCTGTTGACCAGGAAGATTTTCTAGGAGCAGAACCGGATGACACATGGCAGCCAGAGCGACAGGCGCTGACGAATGAAGAGATTCGTCTGCTTCGTGATCGTCTGGACTTGTTGTCTCAGGATCAACGTGACGTGTTGATGCTCCGGTACTTTGCTGACCTCAAAATCAGTCAGGTAGCTGAGGTGCTCGGCAAAACAGAATCGAGTATCAAAATGATTTCTTATCGCGGATTACAAAAACTTCAGAAGATGTATGAGAGGGGGGACTCCGAATGAGAGAAGAGGAGAAACACCCCCAGGATCATCAATCGGATGATCAGACCGTAACCCAACTCCTAGCCCATTTGAAGCAGATGCGCGGATCGGTTCCAGTCAATTATCAGCTAAAATCAGACCTGAAAAAGCAATTGCTCCAGAAAATGAGAGATCTCGAGGCCAAACAGACAAAGGCTCCAAATGACGCACCCAAAAAGCTTGGGAAGTTAGTTTGGAGCGGAATCGCTGCTGCTGCGCTCACCCTTGCCATAGGCGGATTTGTGTGGTGGAACAATACCTCTCTTGCCGTTCGAGAGCATGAAGTCCTTAAACTGCCAGCACAAGCAGCCGTGGAGCTTGTTGACATTGATCGCAAAGCCACTCAGCTAGCTTATATCAATAACAATACAGAGCTGAAAACCATTCCAATCGACGAGGAATTAAAGCCAGTCACGATCAAATTGCCGCCAACAGAAGGCAAATACACCGGGGTAGCATGGTCTAATTCTGGAAAGCAAATCGCTGTCGTCGAGCAGGATAAAAAATTATCGCGGATATGGATTGTGGAGATGCCGACGGCTTACAGCATGGGAAGCAGCCGATTGCTGAAGGAAGAAGAAGGAGTATTATACGCTTCACCAAGCTGGTCTGAACATGATGATTCGCTTGCCTTTACCCGCTCGAAAAATGGCGTCGAAGAAATTTGGGTGAGCAGCACAGTTTCGTTCCAAGAATGGAAGCTTGTAGAAGGCTCTCAGCCTGAATGGTCGCCAGATGGAAGCTTGCTTGCCTTCAATAAAGCAGGTGAAGTACAGCTGATGGAAATGCGAACGGGGAAAGTTACCCCGCTTGCAGTGGGACAGTGGGCATCGTGGAGCTCCGATACGAAATTGACCTATACACACCCAAACGGAACGCTGATGGAAGTAAACGTGGGTGTAGAGCCTTTTGTGACACGCGAGCTACCATTGCGAAACCAGTCATCTGAAGAGCTGATCAAAGGAAACTGGGCAAACCAAGGTAAGCACTTACTGCTTATCTCACGCCATGATCAGCTGCAACAACTGGTTATCTCTTTGGCGTCACGAAAATGAGCGGAGGAACAAGCATGAGATGGAAATGGATGTTAATCTTTGTCATCACATGGCTTAGCTTTTCGATACGCCCAGCTATGGCAGAGAGCAACATAGACATACAATTCGAAATACCTTTAAGTGGGATCGTCAAATATGAATCATGGATGAGACTAAACGTTAAGGTAACCAGCCAGGAACAGAATTTCACAGGGGCCGTAGAGTTATCGCAGCGACAAGTCAAAAAAAATAATGAATTTAAGCTTCGGCGTCCAATAAAACTCGAGCAAGGAAAGAGCACAACCGTTTACTTTGATATGCCTTCCCAAATATTGCTCGATGATTGGTACGTCCAGGTAACGCAAAACGGTCAAGTTCTCAAAAGTGAAAAGCTGCGAATCTCATATCCAACAGACGGCCGCACCATTGGGGTGATTAGTGAGGAGGGCAATGCGTTTCACTTCCTTGCCGTCAATCAGTCACAATCCAAAATGAATCGCCCCTTGTCCGTACAAAATCTCACGGAACAAATGTTGCCTGACCAATCGTGGATTTACGAAAACATAGACATGTTAGCGCTGGCAGGCAATAGCGGCTCCACAATAAATGATCAACAGATGGCAGCGATCAAGGAGTGGATCCAGCTGGGAGGGATCGTGGTTGTTTCGGCAGGTCCCAATCAAGATGGGATGATCCAGCGGTTTGCTGATATTCTCCCTGTGGAAGCCGGAAAAGCCGGTAATATTGATCTGCAGCAAGCACTTAGTGAGTATGACATTGCAAAAGTCGCGCCAAATGGCAGTATCGGTGTATACAACCGTGACATGCCCTTATTTGTGTCAAAATCGTACGGCAGAGGGTTGCTGCTATTTGTCAACTATGATGTGACAGCAGAGCCGTTGGCATCGTGGCAGTTCAATCCACAACTGTGGCAGAATGCAATGACCCAGCATGGCGCCAAGAAGATTTTTGAAGAGAAGCCTTTTATGGATCAAATGACCCGGCCTTTTCTTGATTTGAGCAAGAAGATTCCTGAAGTACAAACGCCCCCGCCGATCTGGATGGTGGCGTTGTGGGGCGGATATGTAATTGTACTCGCACCATTGACATACTTCGTTCTAAAAAGAATGAGAAAACCTGAATGGGCGTGGGGAGTCATCCCAGCAGGAGGAATTTTCTTGACCGTTGCTATATTCGCGGTTGGAAAGCCTGCTGTTGTGAAAACGAGTACCAGCTATGCCGTAACCAAGATCGACATATTAGATGAGTCACTGGCTCATGTTCGCTCAGCCACTACGTTTTTAGGGGTGGATCAGAACGAATACGATGTTCAGCTCGAACCTTCGATCGCTGCCCTGCCTTTGACAGTCGGGCGAAATGATTATCGACCAGAGGGGTTAATGGTTGGTGAAGAGGTTCTCTCTTTCCGTAATCTCCCCTATTTGACACCGAAACAAGCAATTGCTATCGGCGTAAAGCACGACATGGGGGCTTTTGATGCTTCCTTGCGAATTAATGAAAATCGGCTGCAAGGGAAAGTGAAAAACAATACAGAGTTTGCTTACGATCAAACTTATATTGAAATTGGTTTTCAACGAATTCCGCTTGGGCCATTGAAAAAGGGCGAAGAAAAGCAGGTTGACAGTGTGCTTGAACCCCTTTTTATGCCAAGAAAACCAAAGGCAACAAACGAATTGCAAACAATAGAAGAACGAATCAAGGAAATGCAGGAAAGAGTCGTTGATTATGAAGAGGGGAATCAGGTAAGTATCATCGGTACAACGAAAGAGCCTCTTCCTCTGATGACAATGCAGGTGCCTCACCAAGCGAATTACTGGAATGTCATTCAGCAGTCTATTCAATTCCAGCCGAATGAACAAGGTCTAGTGACTTTTCCTTATGGTTTGCTAGATGCCGAAATGTATGAAGTGGTAGGAGACTTCGACAATACCGGATACATTTGGCAGCTTGGAAAGGGTAGCATTACATTTGAGCTGCGGTCAGACAAAGCTGCCATCAATATGAAGCGGATAACGGTACCATTGAATCACAGTTCATTCAAGCCTTTTAGAATCGAATATTTCCACCAAAAGAGCGGTAGGTGGATACCTGTTGAACGCGGGACGAGACTTGTCCTCGATAATGAACTCCAGCAAGTCTTGACGCCAAATCAATCGTTATTGCTTCGTTTTTCCCACAATGGAACGTCGCGATTAGCTCTACCAGAGCCAATTTTCCAGGTAGAGGGGGTGCGGAAATGGTAATTGAAACCGTTCATTTAGGAAAAAGATACGGCAATTTGCAAGCGTTGACGGATTTGAACCTTTCCATTGAGCCAGGAAAGGTGTTCGGTTTCATTGGTCCAAATGGCGCCGGAAAATCTACCACGATGCTCATCTTGTCCACCCTTTTGGAACAGAGTGAAGGGGAAGCCTTTGTCTGTGGCTACAATGTACGAAAAGACCCTGCAAGTGTGCGCCAGTCTGTTGGCTACATGCCCGATTTTTTTGGTGTATATGACAATTTGACAGCGGTGGAGTATTTGGAGTTTTATGCTGGAGCATACAAAATTCCTGCCTCGAAAAGACGGGCACTCGTCGGTGATCTTTTAGAACTGGTGAATTTGTCTCACAAAGCAGACGCTTTCGTCGATTCTTTGTCTCGAGGCATGCAACAGCGTCTGGGGTTAGCGCGTTGTCTCGTACATGATCCGGCCGTGCTGATTTTGGATGAACCCGCATCAGGACTGGACCCGCGAGCTCGTATCGAGTTGCGCGAAATTATGAAACAGCTACGCGAAATGGGCAAGACGATTATTATCAGCTCCCATGTTTTGCCGGAGCTAGCCGAGCTGTGTGATGATATTGGTGTCATTGAAAAAGGCAGATTAATTGCGTATGGGTCTGTGCATGAGGTCAGCAATCGGGATACAGGGCAAAGCCGGATGCAACTGAGAGCCCTGCGGAATTTGGACAAAGCCGGACTTCTATTAGCGAGCTCTCCGTATGTCCATCAATTGACAGACTATATGGGAGGCTTTCGCTTCTACTTTCAAGGGACGGAGCAACAAAAAGCTGAATTGCTTCAAGAACTGCTGGATGAGCAGGTCGCAGTCGTCTACTATGGCGATTCCAAGAAAGATTTAGAAGACGTCTTCTTAGCGATTACGGAAGGAGTCGGTATGGAGTGAGCGACTTCTTGTTCAATCCACTTTTGGTAAAAGAAATGCGGGAAAGATTCCGCTCGAGAAAGACCATGCTCATATTAGCGATTTACTTATTTGTCATGGGGGGAATACCGATGGGCTTTTTGCTCATGGACCCCCTGAAGGCCGAATCGTTAGGGGATAACCAGGATCTGTTTCTGATATCTGCGGGGATACACTACGCGATGGTTTGCTTTGTGGCACCTGCCCTGACTGCTGGAGCGATCAGTGGGGAGAGAGAACGCCAGACCTTGCATATTTTGCTGACGACCCAATTGTCGACGCGCACGATTATTTTGAGCAAGCTCATTACGTCTTTGGCGTTCTCCACGCTGCTTTTGATTGCCTCGATGCCTTTGTACAGTATCGTAATGCTGTACGGGAGCGTCTCCCCGGAACAAATGGCCCAACTCGTCCTTTTTCTCGCGGTGAATATGTTTTTTCTCGGGTCGTTGGGATTGTTCTGCTCCACTTGGATTAAACGAACGTCGATTTCGACGGTCACCACATACGGCATTGCCTTCTTTTTTGTAGTAGGTACTGGCTTGTTGTTCTTTTTTATCGGGGAGTCCTTGCAACAGGCGCATCCGGAACGGTACATCAATTCCAATGTTTGGAGCATGTATGAGCTACAGATGCTGGCAGGGATGAACCCTATTATCGTGTTGTTCGATATTTTAGGCGAGTCTTTCGATCAATCCGATGACATCACTTTTGCACCGTGGTTGTTTTTCTCATGTGTGTACTTCGTTCTTTCCTTTATCCTCATCATCTGGAGCGCTTATTTGTTAAAACCAATTCGCCGAAAATGGTGGAGTTGGAAGAAACGACCTGTTCGTGTACAATGAAAAAGGTGCATGGGAAAAGGGAGGTTTTTATGTGAGCGATGAACAAGTGCAGATCATTGATTTTGAAGAGCTGCTTCGTGCGATTGAGAGCCGTCTGGCATCTGCTGGGATGTACGTCAAACGCGAAGCGATCGTGACGATTCTTCAGGCAGAAGAAGCGTTTTTGCTTGAAAAAGGTGTTCTTCAAGAGTATAGTGAGTAATCAGCTAACAACCTGCCTTACGCGGTAGGTTGTTTTTCATGGACAGGCAAGGCACAGAGTTATTCGCCTGTTTGCTTCTCCCGGAAAAAAACGGTATGATGGAACAGAATACGAATATCTGCATAAGGACGTGAACACATTGACAGAAGAGAACAAAGACCTCGAGTTGGGCGATATCATTACATTGGACGATGAAAATGGTGAACCGTTGGGGGATTTCGAAGTATTGGCTATGTTCGACCTGAACGGTAAAGAATATATTGCCTTGGCTGAAGCTGTGGAAGATGAAGAAAGCGAAGAAGATGAAGAAGTAGATATCTTCGTATTCCAAGTGGACGGCGGCGAAATGGTACCATTGGAAGAAGATGAGGAAAGCACTGTTTACGCGAAGCTGAACGAAGTGCTGGAAGGCATCGAACTCATTAAAGAAGACAAGTAATCCCGGTAAGAATGAAACAAGCCACTGCTGGCGTTAGAAACCGAGCAGTGGCTTTTTCTTGCGGTCATCAGTCATTCATTTTAATAATGTTATCCTTAAGGTCTCGTACAACGAGAAGGCATGTATAGTCGGTTTCTTGCAGTTCCCGAACCAATGCCGAGCACTCGTCTTTCGTAAGACCTAGCTTTTCGAGACGGGTACGCAATTCTTCACCGCCATTGTCAAAGAAATGCGCCATGCTGTCAATGTGACCGACGGCACTTTCAAAGTGGGTGCTGTATTTATAAAAATTGTTTCGTTGATTGGAGTGATTTTTATCTGGATTCCATTTCAAAACCCAGATGTCATCACTGTTGTATCCGGCGGAATTTAACGCATGAACGTCAGAAGCTAGCTCAGCATCATACTTATGGAATTTGACAAACGGCTTGGTAGCACTGATCAAATGTAGTCCCCCCTTTTTCGCCTCAGGAATCGATGCCTTTTTAGGATGTCCAAAGCCAAAGAGCGAATGAATGGAAATACCTGAGGCACGTTTGTGAACGCTACATAAGAACCAATTGACATATTTTCCTTGATAGTAGCAGGATTTACGCAGTGGGGGAAGAAATAGAGAAAGGGAAACAAATGTTTTGGTTTTTCATTTTGACCAATCTTCACCAATAGTGCTACACTAATTAATGGAATAAGCTTGTCATGTACAGAACGAATGAGAACGAGGAATACTGAGAAGAATCGGCCATCTCGCTAGGGGCGAGGTGGCTTTTTTGCCCCATTTTGCTACTGGCGTTGAATACTATGGGAACCATACGGTACAATAGCGATTAAGTGTTCGCTTTTATTAGGAAAACGTTCCTCTCAATGGTGATTGAATCATCTCGGCGTTTTTCAAAAAAGGTGAATACGACGCTAGCCATCAGTAAAAAAGGCATGATCGTTTTTCTACGTGTCCGAAGAGTAGAGGGGAGAGCGCGATTGAAGGAAACAGAAACACAGCAAACATTAACGTATACGGAAGAAGATATTCAGGTCTTAGAAGGCTTGATTGCCGTTCGAAAGCGCCCTGGAATGTACATAGGCTCCACGGGCTCGCGTGGCCTGCATCATCTGCTGTGGGAAATTGTAGATAATGCCAAAGACGAGGCGCTTGCCGGCGTTAATGATAGCATCATCGTCACTTTGTACAAGGATGGAAGTGTCAGTGTAGAGGACCATGGGCGCGGAATTCCAACGGGTATGCACAAGACTGGCCGACCTGTACCAGAAGTCATTTTTACGACGCTCCATGCCGGTGGTAAATTCGGCGGTGGCGGATATAAAAAAAGTGGTGGCTTGCACGGAGTAGGTTCCAGTGTTGTTGTGGCCTTGTCCAAATGGCTTGAGGTTGAAATCCATCGGGAAGGCAAAATTCATAAGCAACGCTTTGAATATGTTGTAGATGCAAATGGAACTGAGCATGTTGGTAAACCGGTTACCGGTCTTGAAATCACAGGGAACACCAAACGCACTGGAACAACGGTACGTTTTCTCCCGGATGACGCGGTGTTTGGCAACGCTCGCTTTGATTATGAGACCATTCGTGATCGATTCCGTGAGACGGCATTCCTTTTGAAAAAGCTGCGCATGGTTTTGAATGACGAGCGTGGTCCTGAAAAGAAACGGGAAGAGTTTTATTTCGAAGATGGCTTGAAATCATACGTTTCTTATTTGAACGAGGGGAAAAATACGCTCCATCCGATCGTTTACTTCGAAGGGGAAAAGGACAATATCTACGTTGAACTGGCTTTTCAGTACAATGACGGCTATGCAGAGACACTGGTGTCCTATGTCAACTCCATTGTAACAGCGGACGGTGGAACTCATGTTACGGGCTTCCGCAACGGTACAACCCGGATCTTTAACGAATTTGCCCGGAAAAAAGGGTACTTGAAAGAAAAGGACCCGAACTTAACTGGAAACGATTTGCGGGAAGGTTTCCTCGGTGTATTGTCATTGCAAATGGCTGACGTCCAGTTTGAGTCCCAAACAAAAGACAAGCTGGGGAACGAAGAAGCACGGGCAATCGTAGAACAGATTGTTTCCGAAAAGCTAGGCTTCTTCCTCGAGGAAAATCCGGAAATAGGCAAGCTGCTGATTGACAAGGCATTGCGTTCTGCTGAGATTCGCGAAGAGCTGCGCAAACAACGCGAAGCCCTGCGCGGCGACAAGAAAGGCAAAACCGCGAAAAAGCGCAAATCGATTTCGGAAAAGTTCACTCCGCCGCAATACAGAGACTCCAAGCGCAACGAGCTCTTCCTCGTCGAGGGGGATTCTGCGGGTGGCTCTGCAAAGCAGGCGCGTAATTCAGAGTTCCAAGCTTTGTTCAGCCTGCGCGGGAAGCCGTTGAACACAGAAAAAGCAAAGCTATCCGAGGTATTGGCGAATGAAGAGTTCCGCACGATCCTCGAGGTGCTTGAAACCGATATTGGCGAAGAGTTTTCCATCGAAAACTGTGCATTTGACAAAGTCATCATCATGTCTGACGCGGACGTTGACGGCTCGCACATTCAAACGCTGCTCTTGACCTTCTTCTTCCGCTACATGCGCCCGATGATTGCAGCTGGTCACTTGTATATTGCGCAACCACCTTTGTATCAGGTGAAAAAGCAGAGCAAGGGCAAGCAGACAGAGGCAATCTATTGTTGGAGCGATTACGAGCTGGAACAGGCATTGAAAAAGGCTGGACGCGGTGCTGAAGTGCAGCGCTACAAAGGTTTGGGTGAGATGAACGCCGATCAGCTCTGGGAAACAACCATGGACCCTGAGACGCGCAAGCTCATTAAGGTTGAACTGGAAGACCTCGCTCACTGTGAGAAGCTGGTAACCGTTTTGATGGGTGACAAAGTCCCACCACGGCGTGAGTGGATCGAGAACCACGTCACCTTTGAAGTGGGGGAGGATGAATAAGCATGCTGTCCAATCAAATTATTAAGCAGAGCTTCGCGGAGATTATGGGAAAGCGCTTTGGGGACTATGCCAATCTGGTTATTCTCTCACGCGCGATCCCAGATGCTCGCGATGGACTAAAACCGGTACAGCGCCGGATTTTGTATGCCATGTACCAAGAAGGCAACACGAACGATAAACCATACCGTAAATCAGCGAAAACGGTCGGGTACGTGATGGGTACCTATCACCCGCACGGTGACTCGGCGATTTACGAAACGATGGTGCGGATGGCGCAGTGGTGGAAAATGCGCCAAGTGCTCATTCAAGGCCATGGAAACTTTGGTAGCTTGGATGCAGACCCGCCAGCCGCTATGCGTTATACCGAATCCAGACTGTCGGCATTGGCCAATGAGCTTTTGCGCGATATTGAAAAGGATACGGTTACATTTATCCCGAACTACGACAACTCCGCTCAACAACCGGCAGTATTGCCTTCACGGTTTCCCAATCTTCTCGTGAATGGCGCTGCCGGGATCGCGGTTGGTTTTGCAACTGATATCCCTACGCACAATTTGGGCGAAGTCATTGATGCGGCTGTTGCACAAATGAAGAACCCAAATATCTCGCTGGATGAACTGATGCAGCATGTCAAAGGCCCAGATTTTCCGACAGGCGGCATTGTTCAAGGGCTGTCCGGGATTCGCAAGGCTTTTGAGACAGGACGCGGCCAATTCATCATTCGCGGGAAGACGCATATAGAGGAGCCAAAAGGCGGCAAGATCAAAAAAATCGTCATTTCCGAAATCCCTTACGAAGTGGTCAAGTCGAAGCTCGTCGCCCAAATCGATGAGCTCGTGATGGAGCGCAAAATCGAGGGGGCACTGGCGGTTCGCGATGAAACCGGACGCAAAGAGGCCGAACAGAAAAAAGTTCGCATCGTAGTGGATATTCGCAAGGAAGCGGATGAGCAGGCGATTCTCAACTACCTGTACAAAAATACGGATCTGCAAATCTATTACAATTACAACATGAACGTGATTCATGAGGGGACCATCCGTCAGATGGGACTTAAGGCTTTATTGGGGGCGTACATCGACCACCAAAAAGAAGTCGTCACGAATCGCTGCCAATATGATCTGGATCGAAAGCAAAGCCGAGAGCATATCGTGGAAGGCTTGATTCGTGCCAAGTCCATTTTGCGTCAAATCGTCGATACGATTATGGATTCGGAAGACCGTGCAGATGCCAAGAAAAACATCATGGAGAAATACGGCTTCACCGAAAATCAGGCAGATGCGATCTTGAGCATTCAGCTCGCTTCCTTGACACGTTTGGATATCGTCAAGCTGGAAAAAGAATTGGCTACATTGGCAAAAGAAATCGAGGAACTGAAATCGATTTTGGCAAGCGAGAAAAAGCTGATTCAAGTCATTACAGGCGAGCTGAACGAGATCAAGAAAAAATACGCAGAAGAGCGCCTGACAGAAATCCAGGGCGAGATCGAGGAAATCAAAATCGATATCGCAATGCAAATCAATGCCGAGGATTGCATCGTAACCCTGACAAACGAAGGATATATCAAGCGGACGAGCCCGCGCTCCTTCAAATCAGTAGGGGGAACGCTGGAAACATGTGGGGTAAAAGAAGGAGACCGTGTCCGTTATTTCATGGAGACGAATACGTCTCACACCGCTCTCTTCTTTACCCAGGACGGTAAATACTTCGCCACACTGGTCAATGCCTTCCCGGACGATAAGTGGAAGGATATCGGTTCGGCCCTCGTCAATATTATCCCGTTGGAGAAGAATCAGCGGATTGTTGGCTTTACGATCGTAGAAAACTTCAAACAACCGCTGTATGTATACCATGTAAGCAAAAAGGGTTTGATGAAAAAGACGGCGTTGTCCGAATACGAAACAAATCGTTCCAGTGCGTTGGTAGCTGCAAAGATAAAAGGCGACGATGACGAGTTTGTGAATGTATTTGTGGCGGACGAAGCTGGCGCGATACTCGGTGCGACGAAAGATGGCATGGGCATCCGATTCCAGCGCAGTGAAGTCAGCGCTACTGGTAGAGCGTCGAGTGGGGTAAAAGCAATCGCACTTGCTCCTGGCGACGTTGTGATCACGATGCTTCCGATTGAGGAAGTCGATTCTCGTGCCTTTAGTTTGTTGACCGCTGAAGGGGTTGTCAAACGCACAGCCATTGCTGCGATCCCACTCCAGGCTCGTGCAGGCAAAGGCGTACAGTTGATTCGTAAACGAAAAAATAACCCGCATGAGCTTGTTGCGATGTTCATCGAGGAAACGGTTTATGCGTGGACGTCGCAGAACGAATGGACCCTTGTTGAGACAGAGCAAGTGATCGTCAACGAGCAAGGTGGTATTGGGCGACAACTGGTGGAGGGTGGAGTAAAATCAGTTGCTTTTGAAACCATTTTGCCGACAGATGAACCGAAGGACGAAGCGACGGCAAAAGGTTCGGGAGACGGAGCTGGTACAGCAGGACAACAGAAGACACCTAATGTCCAGTCTAGCCTGTTCGATGGAAATCATCGTGAATAAAAGGAATGATGAATAGATGGCGTTTGAAGCCTTTGTTTCACCGCTAAGCTGGCAGCAGGTTTCTCTGCTCCTCGATACCGTGCAATATTTCGAAGATGCGCCGAAACTTCTCTCTCTTCCACAAGAGCAAGGAGCAAGTGTGCCTGTGCCGATTACGTTAGACACATTAAAGACGATGCTTGCTTGTCTGGACGAAGAGGAAGCATTTAGCCGCAAAGCTTTTGCATTGAGATGGGAAGCAGCTGAGGACGAAGGAAGTGGCTATCTCGTTGTCGAACTTCCGAATGGAGACACAGTGAGACAGCCAGCCGTTCTGTCCGCTTTTTCTCCGGTTTAACAAATAAACGCTTTGGTGACGCGCTTGCATCCATGACAGGATGTGAATCGTTTTGCCAAAGCGTTTTTTTGCATACAAAAAGATTGCCAGCAAAATGGAATATGTGATACAGTTTGAACACGAGTTGTTGTGTAATAAAGTTAGTAACTTACTAAATTCGCATACTTATTACTGGAGGATGGAATCATGGAAAAAGTTATCGATCAAAAGGCTTTTATGGACGTCATTCGGGAGCGTCGTTCCGTACGTCATTACGATCCAGCAGCAAAAATCTCGCAGGATGAACTAAAGGAAATGCTGAAGGAAGCGACCTTGGCACCTTCCAGCTCCAACCTCCAGCCATGGCGGTTTTTGATTATCGATGAACAGCCATTGAAAGAGAAGCTGCTCCCCATCGCATTTAACCAAAAGCAGGTGGTAGAGGCTGCGGCGGTTATTGCAGTCCTGGCTGATTATGAGGGCTACAAACAAGCAGGGAGCATTTACAACAAAGCGGTTGAAGCAGGCTATATGACCGAGGAAGTAAAGGCTACACTCATCGACAACATCAACAAGCGTTATGAGAATCGGGATCGAGCAAGCATCAAGGAAATTGCTTTGGTAGACGGAGGTCTCGTCTCGATGCAATTGATGCTCATTGCCAAGGCGAGAGGGTATGACACGGTGCCAATGGGAGGCTATAACAGCGAGAAATTCAAGGAAGCTTTCCAAATTCCGGATCAATATGAAACAGTCATGTTGATTGCAGTCGGCAAAGCGGCAGAACCTGGTCATCCGACTACTCGCCTGGATGTAGAAGAGATTACGTTCTGGAATGAGATGCCGAGTAAATAAGCATAGAGAAATGGAATAGCCTTGGCCTGATAGGATTTTGGGCCTGGGCTTTTTCACGTTTGCAAGCTTTTGAGAGGTAGACATGCTGGCAATCAGGTGAAATGGGGCGTACAATAGGGAGACATGACAGTATCTGAGAGAAGCTGCAGACGAGCGAAAGAAGGGTGTAGGATGAAAAGATTGTTGGCAATCAGCGATATTCATGGGGAACTAGAGAAACTGGAATCGTTGATGGAGCAAATTCAGTACGATCCACAAAACGATCAATTGATCCTGCTAGGTGATTATGTAGACCGTGGTCCAGAATCGAAGGGCGTCGTCGACAAGGTAAAACAGCTCCATGCAGAAGGGGCAATTGTGTTGATGGGCAACCATGATCATATGATGGTTAAATCATTCGAGCAAGATCCAGTCTTTATTGAACGATGGTTCCGAAACGGTGCACAAAAGACGTTGGCGAGCTATGGGCATGCTGCAGCAGATACGGAGTCTGGCGCACCAGAGGCCTTGGAAATCACCTCTTCCGTCAAAGAACATCTGGAATTTTTGGCTGGCTTGGACTGCTATTATGAAACCGATGATTATATTTTTGTTCACGGGGGTGTACATCCCGAGACTCCTGTCGCAGAGACTGATCCGTATCTGCTGATGTGGATACGTGAAGAGTTCCATAAAGGCTACCAGGGGGAGAAGACCGTTGTTTTTGGTCACACGCCGACCAGTTATTTGCACGGTAAACATGATGTGTATTACGGAGAAAATAAAATTATCGGCATTGACGGAGGTGCCGTATACGGCGGCCGTCTGCATTGCTTGGAGCTGCCAAGCCGAAAGGTTTACTCGGTAGAGTGATCGACTAAAAACAAAAGGCTTTCACCTCTCTTTACAAAGAGTAGGTGAAAGCCTTTTTGATATCGTCAAGATAAGTTCAGAGTAATATTGTAATGAATTTTTATTTAAATAAATTGCAAAAATTAATAATTAAAGGCTTGTCTTCTAATATTTGGGATAGTAAAATATTCCCAACTCACTCATATTCTTATAGTTTACCATCATATTAGTCCACGTGAATATTAGCAAATTAATGACCAATTTCCCCTGCCATACTCGTTGTAATGTGACCGTTACTCTAATCGTCGTGTTTATTCCACTACTAGAAAAGACAAAAGAACTAGCCATTTAAGAAGTACCATCTCATTTTGGCGATGGTTTCTTGTTGTGTATCACTTCAATAAAAATCAATTAAAGGGAATATAAGTAAAAACGTGTATCGGTCGCTTTTTCTTCCGGGTAAGTGGTGTTTCCGGATAAAGGTTCCTAATATTCAGAATGGGGAGCTGTTTTCTCATTCCGCGTACCAGCCTGCGTCTACCCGGAAAAGAAAGCAGGAGACAGGCGATTCGTAAAACGAGTTATAGCTTGGGGAAATTCACTTCTCTTGTATCACGTGGGTAGAACAAAGAAGGGCTCTATCGGTTTTACAAATGCAAGAGGGAGCATTTGGAGTGGTTATGCTCACCAGGCAAGCTAGAAACTATCAAACACGGGACAAGGGAGGAACAACGCTTTGCATTTTGTTCAGACATTAGTAGAAGCACTAGAATTGTGGAAGAACGAGGACCATAAAGGCGTTACCTTCATTTTGGGAGACCAGAATGAGGTGTTTGTTTCTTATAAAGAACTGTATGAAGAAGCCCTCGGCTATTTATTTGTCCTCCAAAAAAGTGGAATCAAGCCTGGTGATGAGGTCGTTTTTCAAATTGAGGATAGTAATCTTCGAACTTTTGTCTGCCTTTTTTGGGCATGCTTACTCGGTGGAATGATTGCTGTTCCTATCTCCGTTGGGGATAACGAAGAGCATCGTCTTAAGCTGTTAAAGGTTTGGCGGACATTAATCAATCCATATCTCATTACGACGGACAGCGTGTGGAAACGACTGGAGGATTTCTTTCGTAAACACAACTACCTGACGGAAATGGAATCGTTGAAGTCGAAGTCCTTCCTGCTTGATGAGACCGGGAAAAGAGAAGAGAAGGGCACAATCTATTATCCTTCTGCTGATCATGTGGCCTTTATTCAATTTTCATCCGGGTCTACAGGAGATCCAAAAGGGGTTACCCTGACGCATGAAAACCTTGTCCATAATGTGCTTGCGATTAATAACAGACTTGGAACGACTGAGTCTGATTCATTTCTAAGCTGGATGCCCTTAACTCATGACATGGGGATGATCGGGTTCCATTTATCCCCGTTGTATGCAGGAGTTCAGCATTATTTTATTCATACCTCACTGTTTATCAGGCGGCCTACTCTATGGCTGAAGAAGGTAAGCGAGCACAAGGCGACAATTTCTTCTTCTCCGAACTTTGGATATAAATATGTGTTGTCCAGATTTAAACCGGAAGTGGCAGAGGGGTGGGATTTGTCCACGCTTCGCACGATTTTAAATGGAGCCGAACCTATTGCTTCCGAATTAATCCATCAGTTTTTGGATCAAATGAGTCCATATGGATTGAAGAAAACAAGCATGCTCCCGTGCTATGGATTGGCTGAAGCCTCTGTGGGAGTATCGATACCCGATCAGAACCTGCATTTTACAACGCTTTCTCTGGATCGTAGGTTTATTCAGGTAGGAAAGCCAATCAAGATGACGGATCAAACAAATCCAGAAGCACTCACCTTGGTAGAAGTCGGTTACCCCATCGATTTTTGCGAGGTAAGAATATGTGATGACGAGGATCGCGAGCTGCCAAGCGATACGGTTGGCCATATCCAGATTAGAGGGAAGAATGTAACTGCTGGATATTACAACAACCCTGCTGCTACCGCTAATGTAATGACGGATGATGGATGGCTCCGAACCGGGGATTTGGGTTTTATGCGAAATGAACGTCTTGTCATTACTGGGCGTGCGAAAGACATCATTTTCGTGAATGGTCAAAACGTTTACCCGCATGATATTGAGCGGATTGCTGAAGAAGTCGAAGGAGTCGAGCTTGGGAAGGTCGTTGCTTGCGGGGTATTCAACGAGGAAAGCAAAGAAGAAGACATTCTTGTGTTTATCCTTCACCGGAAAAGTGTAGAAGAGTTCATAGAGCTTTCCAAGAAAGTGAAAACGCATTTGAACGAGCGAACCGGATGGAGAATAAGCGAGGTCTTGCCGATTCAGCGCATCCCCAAAACAACGAGTGGAAAAGTGGAACGATATAGAGTGGCAAGGGAGTATCAGTCTGGAGCATTTCGAGATGTTTCCGAGGAAATGCGACGCCGAACCACTGAAGAGGTAAAAGAGGAGAGAGCTGATCAATCACCTCAGTCACGTGAAGAATTAGAGAAGCAAATGCTTGCCATTTGCCGCGAGGTGCTTCAATCAGACAGATTGGGACTAAACGACAGTTATTTTGACGTAGGCGCGTCCTCTATGCAGTTGACCCAGTTAGCAGGGCGGATAGAAGAGGAGATGGGGATCACGTTGGCGGTAACCGATTTGTTCGCCTATCCGACGATCGCCAGGCTTGCCCGCAGTCTCGTCCCTGAGGAAAAAACGGCTGATCATATTAAACAGACAGATACGCCTGAACAGAAACAAAAGGATATCGCAATTATCGGGATTTCTTGTAAGTTCCCGCAGTCTCGGGATGTTGATCAATTTTGGCAAAACATCCGGGAAGGAAAGGATTGCATTCATGAGCTTCAAGGTCAGAGACGAAAGGACACAGAACAATATGTATCGCTGGTTAGAGGCGAGCAGGGCAATCCAACCCTTGTAGAAGGTGGTTATTTAGAGGAGATTGACAAATTTGATTATTCATTCTTCTCTATTACCCCAAAAGAAGCGAAGCTAATGGACCCCAACCAAAGGCTGTTCCTTCAAAATGCTTGGAATACGCTAGAGGATGCAGGCTATGGAGGGCACAAGCTTTCAGGGGAAAAAGTAGGGGTGTATGTCGGCTTCTCCAAGCTGGGATACGATTACGAACGCCTTTTGTCAGTGGTAAGTCCCAAGGATTTGCCTTCTTATGTAGTAGGCAACCTTCCTTCCATAATTGCAAGTCGCATTTCACACTTGCTTGATTTGCGTGGCCCTGCTGTCACCGTGGATACGGCCTGCTCGTCTTCCCTGGTTGCCGTTCATATGGCGTGCAAGGCTATCCAAAGCGGTGATTGTGAGATGGCATTGGCAGGGGGAGTCAAAACCATCCTGCTGGCGCAGAAGGCTGGAATTGGAATGGAATCCGCTGACAACCGTTCAAGGGCGTTTGACGATCAATCTGATGGAACGGGTTGGGGTGAAGGCGTAGCTTCTGTTTTGTTAAAACCTTTGGAAAAAGCCATCGAGGACGGGGATCACATCTATGCCGTGATAAAGGGAAGCGCAGTTAATCAAGACGGTGTTACAGTCGGGATTACCGCACCGAACTCACAGGCCCAGGCAGAATTAATTGTAGACGCTTGGGAGGATGCCCAAGTCGACCCTGAAACGATTAGCTATATAGAGACGCATGGAACGGGTACAAAGCTCGGGGACCCCGTTGAGCTGGATGGAATTCAGAGAGCTTTCCGACAATATACACAGAAGAAACAGTTTTGTGGAATCGGCACTGTCAAAGCGAATATTGGACATTTATATGAAGCAGCGGGAATCGCTGGATTGATTAAGGCTGCTTTGCAGTTAAAGCACAAAGAGCTCCCAGCCCTCGTCCATTTCCAGAAACCCAATCGGAATTTCGCATTTGAAAAGTCCCCAGTCTATGTGCAAAACAGACTGGAAAAATGGGAAACAGATGGACATCCAAGGAGATGCGGGGTTAGCTCGTTTGGGTTTAGCGGTACCAATAGCCACATTATTTTAGAAGAATATGTGACGGTAAATGAAGCGGAAATGACAGTCTCAGATGAGGTGCAAGTGTTTACCTTGTCAGCCAAATCCGAGTCAGCCCTTCAACGTCTGATTCAAAATTATCGGGAGTTTCTATCTTCCCGTGGACCGCTTTCTTTGTCTGATTTGTGCTATACAGCAAACACCGGGAGAGAAACGCTTCCCTATCGGATTGCGCTCATTTTGCATAGCCGCAGCGATTTCGAACAAAAGCTCGACCGATTGGCGGTCCGGCTTGAAAATGATCGAGACGTTTTCGTCTACTCGCCTGGTAAAAAGCACGTTCCAGAGGAAACCGTTCATCTATTGAGTCAATCCGTACGGGATGTGCAGGAAAAGTACCACACGGCTAGTGCAGAGATGAAGTATTCGTATGCAACGACATTATGCGATTTGTATGTACAGGGAGCTACGGTTGACTGGGATGCGTTCTACAGAGATGGCAAAAAGAGAAGAAAAATGCCATTGCCAGTCTATCCTTTCGATCAGCATCGCTCTTGGATTACAGATGATGTGATCAGTATCGTTCCAGAACAGACGAATACTATTAGCGGAAATAGAGGTGCTACTGTGTCAGAGATAGGAACTGCGCCAATCGCAAAAGTTCTGAAAGAGTTGGTTCATCATGCTTCAGGTTTTGCTGTAGAAGAAATTGATCCATCCCTCCATTTCTTGGAGCTAGGCTTGGATTCTATTATGCTCGTACAAATCAATCGTGAAATTCAGGAAAAGTTTGGAGTGGTCATTCCGGCCCAAGAGCTGTTTGAAACCATCACCAGCGTTGATATGTTAGCAGCGCACATCGCTCAGGAGTTATCCAGTAGCCCGGCTGTGGCTTCTGCCAAACAAATGGAATGGATGGCAATCGAGCAACCGCAAGCAAACGTAGTGGTTGAACAGAATGACGTTCAACGAATTCAACAAGCAGAGCCGAGTGAGCAATCCGCGAAAATGCCAGTCCCGATAAGATCAGGAGCGGTTGAAACCATTATCGAAAAGCAGATTTCGCTCTTATCTGACCATCAAAACCAAATGGCTACGTTGTTACAAAAGCAATTGGAGCTGTTGAATCAGGAACAAAGCTTTGTGTCAAAACAACACGTCGAATCTGTGACTGTTGCTCCCGAGATCAAAAAACTTGAGGCAAAACCATCGGTCAAGGTCAAAGGGAATGAAGAGGAACGCCAGAAGCCTTTTATACCGTATCAGCCACTGATGATCGGTGAACGAGGCAATTTTACGCCAACACAAAGAGAGTATCTGAACGCATTCATTCAAAGCTATACGGAAAAGACAAAGCAATCCAAGAAGTATACGCAAGAGCACCGATTTGTTCATGCCAACAATCGCAATGTGTCTGGATTCCGTTCCTATTGGAAGGAAATGGTATACCCGATTATTACGCAAGCATCAGTTGGCTCCAAAATGTGGGATCTGGATGGGAATGAATACGTCGATCTGACGATGGGTTTCGGTGTAAACCTGCTCGGTCATAATCCCGCATTTATCATGAAAAAGCTCGAGGAGCAGATTCAATCAGATCTACCTCCGCTGGGTCCTATGTCGGATGTAGCTGGAAGGGTAGCGGAGTTAATCAGCGAGCTAACCGGAGTGGAGCGTGTTGCCTTTTACAATTCGGGGACCGAGGCAGTAATGGTGGCACTGCGCCTGGCCAGAGCTGTTACAGGCCGTTCAAAAATCGCCTTGTTCTCCGGCTCCTATCACGGTACATTTGACGGCATTCTGACAGTTGCTGATCCTGAGTCCCAGGACGGGAAGGCCATACCGATGGCACCAGGTATTACCCAGCATACGGTGGATGACGTCCTGGTCTTGAACTACAACCATCCAAAATCAATCGAGCTGATCAAAAAACATGCCCATGAACTGGCCGCAGTATTGGTCGAGCCTGTTCAAAGCCGCCGTCCAGATCTACAGCCGGTGGAATTTTTGAAGGAAGTCAGAGAGATTACTAGCCAATCAGGAACTGCCCTTATTTTTGACGAGATCATTACGGGATTCCGCATACATCTTGGTGGCGCACAGGCATGGTATGGAATAGAAGCAGACCTCGTTACGTATGGGAAAGTTCCGGGTGGCGGCATGCCGATCGGTGTTGTAGCCGGGAAAGCCGCGTTCATGGATGCAGTTGATGGGGGAATTTGGAATTTTGGAGATCAGTCTTACCCGGTAAATGCGGAGAAAAAGACGTTTGTGGGCGGAACGTTCTGCACGCATCCACTCACGATGCATGCCGCCATCGCCACACTGGAATATTTGAAGGAACAGGGTCCCAAGCTTCAGGAAGCGTTGACTCAAAAGACCCTCTACTTGGTAGAAACACTTAACGCATACTTTAAAAACGAGCAGATTCCAATCCAGATGATCAATTGCGGTTCCTTGTTCCGCTTCGTATCGTTTACCGATATAGAATTGTTCTTCTATCATCTGATCAGCAAGGGCATTTATATATGGGAGGGCAGGAATTGCTTCCTTTCCACTGCTCATTCTGATGAGGATATCGAGAGACTGATCCAAGCGGTGAAGGAAAGTATTGATGATCTGCGCCGAGGAGGTTTTTTGCCGGAGCCACCCCCAACTTCTCCAAATGGAGGACGCAAACAAAATCAAGTCGTCGAATTGACAAACTTTACGAGACGGGATGGGCAAAAGCCAGAGGCAACGCTTGTGGAAAGGGTGGGGGAAGAACTGAGGCTTCCCCTTAGCCCCGAACAGAAACAAATGTGGTTTGCAGTCAAATATCGCGTGGAAGCATCCGCTGCTTTTAACGAGACCGCCACACTTCAGGTCGAGGGTGAGCTTGATATCCCTGTGTTTGAGCAGGCTGTCCAAGCCATGGTGGATCGCCATGAAGCGTTGCGAACCATCATTGATCCCAACGGAGAGTATCAGGTAGTTCTTCCCAAGAGGGACATACGTGTTCGAATCGTGGATTTGAGCCACCTTTCGTCTGAGGAACAGGAAGAAAAAAAGAATCAGCTGTTGGATGAACAAACAGGCACGCCATTTGAGCTGTCCTCTGAGGACCCGCTGTTTCGGGTAAGTGTCATCAAGCTGGCTCCTGCCAAATTCCTGACTTCCTACACCTTCCATCACATGATTGCGGATGGATGGTCCATGGCTGTGTTTATCAAAGAGCTGGATGATATCTACTCGGCCCTTACACAGAAACGCCCCATATCGCTCGAGCCTTCTACACCGTTTTCTGCTTACCGAAACTGGCAAGAAGATCAGATGCAGAAACCGGCGTTTCAGGAAGCGCTCGCGTACTGGAACGAAAAATTCGCAGATCCAATCCCCAAGCTCGTTTTTCCTTTAGGGCAACGAGAAACGGGAAAACCATCTTTTACAGGCGAGAGAATCACTTTCAAGATCGACAGTAGCATCACAAGAAAGGCAAGAAAAAGAAGCATTCAAAACAAGAACAGCCTGTTTATAACCTTGTTGGCTTCTTTTAACCTCTTCCTTCATCGCCTTCTTGGAAATAGAAAAATGGTGGTTGCGATTCCTACTGCGGGTCAGTCCCATATCGGTAAAATGTCCTTGATCGGAAACTGCGTCAATCTTTTGCCAATTTGCACGGAAATTGACGGAGATGATACGGCTGCGGATTATTTGTTCCGAGTGAAACAGGCGGTTGCGGAGATGGAAAAGCATCAAGCTTACTCCTTTGCTGCATTGGCTGAGAATTTGCCGCCTCAAAACTTGCCGGAGCTTTCAGTGTTGTTCAATATGGATCGACCTCTTCACAACCTGACTTTCGCTCAAATGAAGGCTACGCTGCTGCCCAATCGGATCATTTACAGCAAGTACGATCTTTTTGTAAACGTGACAGAAGTGGGCGGAGAGCTTGTTGTAGATGTGGATGCACGAAGCGGGGTAGTAACCACGGAGATTCTTCGCCAGTGGGGCGTCTACTTTGCCAATCTTTTGAACCGTATTGCAGAAGACGATCAGGAAAGAATTCGTGCCCTATCACTTTTACAGCCCGACGAGATGGAAAAAATGAAACGCGAATCCGGTGGCAACCTGGGCAAATATACTGCAGAATGGACAGAGCTTTTGCAGGAAATGCCAGATGATCAGGTAGGACGAGCTTCCCTCTATGTCCTGGATCAGTATGAGCAACTGGCTCCTGTGGGTGCGGTCGGACAGGTGTATCTGGCTGATGAAGGACTCGAGCATGCAGATCCGTCACATTGGCAGCGAACAACGAAATCTGCTGTTCCGCTAGGAGATGGAGAAATCCAGATAATCCATTCAACCGATCGGCTTGCCGGACAAAGAAGCATGAGCGGCAGAGAATCAGAGCCGGCTGGAACGGCGACCGAAGAGACTATCAGAGTCATTTGGCAGGAAATCTTGGGAAGCTCCCCAATGTATCTGGATGATAATTTTTTTGAACAAGGCGGGAACTCCTTACAAGCGACTGTCATGCTCAGCAGAATTTACAAGGAATGCCACGTGCAAATTCCTTTGCATCAAATTTTTCAATCGCAGACGATACGTGAATTAGCCAAATATGTAGACTCATCAAAGCATCAAACTTTTACACCCATTCGTTCATGCGAGTTGCAGCCATACTATCAGTCTTCTTCCGCACAGAAAAGGATGTACATCCTCCAAGGTCTGGATGGAGGAACCGCCTATAACCTATCCGGCTATTTACAATTGGATGGGGAAGTGGAACTTGATCGTCTGATTCACTCTTTGCAACAGGTTGTCCAGAGACATGATTCTTTCCGGACCAACTTTGTCATTAGGGATAATGAAGTCGTGCAAGTTCTACATGATGATCTGTCATTTGATATTGAGGTCCAACACTTGTCTGAAGAGGATGTAAATGAGGCAATTCGCACCTTTATCCAGCCATTTGATCTCAGCAAAGCACCGCTTATAAGGGCGAAAATCTTCCAAGTGTCAGCCAAGCGCTTCATTGTGGCAGTGGACATGCACCACATTATTTCGGACGGCTATTCGGTTTCTCTGTTTATCCGTGAGCTGCTCCATACGTATAGAGGAGAATCACTGCCTGAGCTCAGCGTGACGTATAAAGATTTCGTGGCATGGGAGCAAGAGAGGGAGCAGTCAGAACAGCTCTCGGCTCAAAAGGAGTACTGGCTTGAGCAATTTGGCCAAGGAGAGCTCCCAGTACTGAAGCTCCCCGTTGATTACCAAAGACCGCCGGTTCAATCCTTTGAAGGTGACCGCTTGTTGATGGGAATCAGTGAGGAAGTCAGGAAGCAGTTACTCCAATTGGCTAGGGAAACTGACACGACCTTGTATATGGTCTTGCTTGCTGCTTACAATGTACTGCTTTACCGATACACCGGGCAAGAGGAGCTGATTGTCGGTTCTGCTGTGGCGGGAAGACAACACCCTGATTTGGAACGAATGATCGGTATGTTTGTAAATACATTGGCGATCCGTAACTATCCTACAGGAAGCAAGACCTTTAAGGATTTCCTGAAAGAAGTGAAAAATCAAGCCATCCTTGCCTTTGAAAATCAGGAGTACCCATTTGAAAAGCTTGTTGATGCTCTTCAATTAAACAAAGATTTGAGCCGGAATCCTTTATTTGATACCATGTTTGATTACCATTATGAATCCTTTGACGACGTGGCCTCAGATGATTTTAAAGTCACGATGTATGAATATCCAAAAGGCGTGTCTCTTTTTGATCTCAGTCTTGATGTCCATGACGATGGGACAACGCTCACTTGCCAATTTGATTACAGCACGCATCTGTTTAAACGCGATACGGTTGAGCGAATGGCTAATCATTTTGCCAAGATACTTCACTCCATTGTGCAGTCTAATGAGAGTTGCCTAGCGGATCTGGAGTACTTGTCCAGCGAAGACATCAAGCAGGTGGTTGCCGACTTTAATCAAGCGAGAAAGCAAATCCCCGCTCCTCTCTATCCAACTTTCTATGAATGGTTTGAGGCAGAAGCAATACGCCATGCAGAGCAAGTCGCTGTCTCTTACGGGGAAGAGCAGATCAGCTATCAGGAACTCAATGCGAAAGCAAACCGTCTGGCCCGGACACTGCGTGATCAGGGTGTAAGGCCAAACAGCTCTGTTGCGATTTTGGCAGAGCGCTCGATTAACATGGTCGTCGCTGTTCTGGCGGTCATGAAGGCGGGTGGTGCCTATGTTCCGATTGATCCTCAGTATCCGAAGGACCGCATTTCGTTCATGCTGGAAGACAGTCAGGCAACGGTCATGCTGGTCAATCAAAATGGACAGAGCGGAGTAGAATTCAGCGGCGCCGTGATCGATCTGGACGCCGAGGCCAGTTACAGGGAGGATTCGTCCAATCTCGATGCCATCTCCGGACCGAGCGATCTCGCTTATATCATCTATACATCCGGCACTACTGGCAAGCCAAAAGGGGTCATGATCGAGCATCGCAACCTGGTGAGTGTAGCCAATACATGGCGGTACGAGTACGAACTCGAACAGATGAATGTGAATCTTTTGCAGATGGCTAGTTTCTCATTTGACGTGTTTGCAGGGGATTTATGCAGAGCTCTTTTGCATGGTGGACATTTGGTGATTTGTCCGAGTGATGTAAGGATTGATCTTCCGGCTCTTTATCAGTGGTTGACCCGGTACGAAATTTCCTTGTTTGAATCGACACCTGCTCTTGTTCTTCCTTTTATGGAGTACATTTATCAAAATGGATTGCCGCTCGATCATCTGAAACTGCTAATTCTTGGTTCAGATACATGCCAAAGCGAAGCGTTTGTCCGCTTGGTCGAGCGTTTCGGGCAGATCAAAATCATCAATAGCTATGGGGTCACGGAGGCTGCTATTGATTCCAGCTACTTCGAAATGGCTGGCGATACCGAAATGACGACCGGAAATGTTCCGATCGGAAAACCGCTGCAAAACACAGAATTTTATGTGCTGGATTCCCAATTGCGGCCACAGCCGGTAGGTGTGTACGGTGAACTATATATCGGCGGAGCAGGTGTTGCGCGGGGGTATCTGAACCGAGAGGAATTAACCCGTGAGCGCTTTATCCCAAATCCTTTCCGTCCTGGTGAGTCCATGTATAAAACCGGCGATATTGTGCGCTGGATGGCAGATGGAAATATGGAGTTTGTTGGTCGTTCGGACTACCAATTGAAGATTCGTGGATACCGTGTGGAGCTGGGTGAAGTCGAAAATCAGCTGTTACGTCATGAAAAGGTTCGCAATGCCATTGTGCTCCCAAAGACAAAGGGAGATGAATCCGTTGTATTGTGCGCATATTACACGACGGATGAGAGAGTAAGTCCATCCGAAATCAAGGGATTTTTAGCCGATTCCTTGCCTGAGTTCATGGTTCCGACCTTTATCATCCCATTGGCAGAGTTGCCTGTGACGCCAAACGGCAAAATCGATCGGAATGCTTTGCCTGAACCTGATCTGTCTAAGCTGGTATCCGAGGAATACGTAGCGCCAGCGACAGAAAATGAGAGAAAACTTGCAGAAATATGGCAAGAGGTCTTGGGGATCGAGCGAGTCGGCGTTCTGGATCGATTCTTTGAAATCGGTGGACATTCGCTACATGCTGCCATTCTCCTTGCCAAAGTGAACAAGGAGTGGCAGGTAGAAATTCCGCTGCGAGCCGTTTTCCAAAATCCTACCGTCAGGAGTTTTGCCCACGTCATTTCCGAAGCGACTCAAGCAGAAATGCCGTTGATTCAGTCGGTTGGAAAACAAGAGCATTATGAGCTCTCTCCTTCACAAAAAAGGATTTTCACCGTTCAATCACTCGATGAAACGAGTGTGGCCTATAACATGGCAGGCGCTTTGGTTCTTTCCGGACAGCTCGATTCTGTGGCATTGGAAAACGCATTCCAGTCCCTTATCCAAAGGCATGAGGCGTTCCGTACTTCCTTCGACTACGTAAATGGTGAACCGAAACAATTTGTCCATGACTCTGTCCGTTTTACCATCGATCATGATCACGCAGAGGACAGTCCGGAAAGTATAGAAAATCTCATTCGGACGTTCATTCAGCCGTTCGAACTGAACCTGGCACCATTAATGCGCGTCAAGCTGGTCAAACTGGTGGAGGACAAGCATTTACTCCTGATCGACATGCACCACATCATTGCAGATGGAACATCGGTGAGCATCGTCATTGATGAGTTAAATCAACTGTACAACGGGCAAAATCCAGAACCACTCATCGTCCAGTACAAGGACTATTCAGCTTGGCTGAAACAGATCAAGACGACCAGGCAGTCGCATAGGCAGGAGCAGTTCTGGATAGATGAATTCAGCGGGGAACTACCTGTCATGAATTTGCCTACGGACTATCCGCGACCCCAGCTTCAAAGTTTTGAAGGGGGTACGGTCGAAAGCGAGATTGAGGCGGATGTATCCCGTAGATTGCACGCTGTGGCGAAGGAAGCAAACGTAACAGTCTTTTCGATTCTATTGGCGGCGTACAACGTTTTGTTGTCCAAATATACTGGGCAAGAGGACATTGTCGTAGGGACTCCGGTGGCAGGACGAAACCACACCGATGTTCAAAATGTAGTGGGAATGTTTGTAAATACGCTTGCCCTGCGAAACTATCCAGCAGGCACCAAAACGTTCCGCGAGTTTGTCCAAGAACTAAGTGAGAAGTCACTGTTGGCGTTTGAACATCAGGATTATCCATTGGAAGACCTGGTAGAAAAGCTACAGGTTCGACGCGACCCAAGCAGGAATCCGTTGTTTGACACCATGTTCTCCTTTGACAATGTGGCAGATACGGCCTTTGACTGGAACGGGGTAGACGTCAGGCTTTATCCATTCCAAACGAAAATATCCAAGTTAGACATCGTCATGAATGTCGAGACGAGAGATGATAGATTTTTTGTGGAGTGCGAATATAGCACCAGCCTATTTAAGCCTGAAACGATGGCGCGTTTTATCAACCATTTTACCAACGTACTGAGTCAGGTAGCGGCGAACATGGATATTCTTGTGGGCGAGATTGACCTCATGTCTCCGGAAGAAGTGCAGATTTTGGAGAAGCTCAGCAATGATACGAAGCGAGAGTATCCGGTGGTACAACCGATCCATATAGCTATCGAGGAATCAGCCAGACTTTATCCGAATCGAATTGCCGTTTCTTACCAAGGCTCGACAATCACTTACCAACAACTGAACGAAAAAGCCAACGCAGTCGCATCTGATCTGCTGAAACGCGGTATAGGAAAAGGCAAGTACGTACCTGTGCTTATGGAAAGAAGTCTGGAATTGGTCGTATCGTTATTGGGTGTAATGAAGACGGGAGCTGCGTTTTCACCATTGGACATTCAGTGGCCTGTCGATCGACTCCAGTCTGTTATTGCCGAGCTGGGTAGCGAGTTCGTATTCGTAGAATCTGGACATGCCTTTACGGAAACGGATCTGGGAGCGAAATTGGTCGAGATTGATCTGGGGCAATTGACAACGGAAGTGGAAAATCCTAATTTGTCCGTATCGCCGGAAGACCCCATCTATGTCATTTTTACTTCTGGTTCAACAGGCAAACCAAAAGGAGTCGTCGTACCGCATAGAGGGATCGTCAACCGCTTTAACTGGATGGATGATTACTTTGGACAAGAAGCAGCGCAATCTGTCCTTCAGACTACCAACCATGTATATGACAGTGCCATTTGGCAATTCTTCTGGCCGCTGACCAATGGCGGAAAAACAGTACTGCCTACTACAGGAATGACTGTTTCGGCTGATTACATGGCTGGAATCATTGAAGATGAACAAATTACCTTAACTGATTTCGTCCCATCTGTTTTTAATGTGATCGTGAATCAGTTAGCTGAAAATCTCGAACTGCAGGGCAAATTACAATCGCTCAAAAAGATCATTATCGGCGGCGAGGAAATTGTTCCGTCTACTGTTTCCAAATTCCTGAAAATATTCCAGTATGTATCTCCGACAAATTTGTATGGTCCGACAGAAGCAAGTATCGGATGCATTGCCTATCAAATTACGGGAGAAGAAGATCGCATCCCGATTGGAAAACCGATTTTCAACACGAAAATCCTTCTACTCGATGCGTATGGAAAACGAGTGCCGATAGGAGTACCTGGAGAAATCCACATTTCAGGCATGCCGCTTGGATTAGGTTATTTGCATAACGAGCAGCTAACGAGACAGAGCTTTGTCGATAATCCATATGCGGAACCGGGTTACGAAAAAATGTATAAGACAGGAGACCTGGCAGTCTATTTACCGGATGGGAACATCCACTTCCTGGGCAGGAAGGATTTCCAAATCAAAATCAGGGGATATCGAATCGAGCCAGGGGAAATTGAAAGCAAGCTCCTTTCGCTGGAACAGGTAAAAGAAGCAATCGTTATCGCCAGAGAAGAAGAAAATGGAAGCAAGTACTTATGCGCGTATATTGTGACTGAGCATGAGCTTTCAGCTGACGAGTGGAGAGACCTGCTCGCGAAAGATTTGCCCGATTACATGATCCCGTCTTTCTTCGTCCGACTAGACGCTATGCCGATTACCGCAGTTGGAAAAGTGGATCGGAAAAAACTCCCTCTGCCTGATCGCTCTCTCTTGGTGGAAGAGTTCATCGTCGAGCCGTCCGATGAACAGGAACAAATCATGGTCACTATCTGGAAGGATGTGCTGGGGCTTGCACAAGTAAGTGTGACCCACAACTTCTTTGAGCTTGGGGGAGACTCCATTAAAGCTCTTCAGATGATAGCGAGATTGAGGAGTCATGGGTATGAGCTCCGATTGAAAGACTTGTTCCAAAACCCGCGTATTCGCAATGCAGCCAGATATCTCCAGCCGCTGACCAGACAAATTGATCAAGGGCCTGTAATGGGAGCAGTAGCATTGACACCGATCCAGATGAACTTCTTTGAGCAAAACCATCAGAACCCTCATCATTACAATCAATCTGTCATGTTGTACAGAGAAGCTGGCTTCGATCCAGAGTTAGTTCAACAAGCATTTACGAAGCTGATTGAGCATCATGATGCGTTGCGAATGAAATTCCAAATGAATGAGTCAAACATTGTCCAACAACATCGGAACCTGGACGAGTGTCTCGTTCCCATCATGATCAGGGAGTTTTCGTCTCAAAGCGTAGAGGAGATGGAGCAAGCTGCACAGCTTATTCAGGAAGGAATCGATTTGACGGATACTGCGTTGGTAAATCTCGGTCTTTTCCGAACAGAAGCTGGAGATCACTTGTTAATTGTGATTCATCATCTCGTTGTCGATGGTGTCTCATGGCGGATTCTCTTGGAAGATTTCCATACCGTGTATGACGCCTTGCTGCAGGAAGAAGAGCCTGTCTTGCCTATGAAAACCGATTCCTATCAAACATGGTCAGAAGAATTGCAAAAATATGCGCAGGGAAGCGAGATTCAACAGGAAATCAGTTATTGGAAGCAGGTAGAGGAAACGCCATTCTCTCCTCTGGCAAAGGCGGAAACGGTTGGGGCACCGCTTATGCAAGATACAACAGATGTCACCATCGAGCTTGATGAAGCTTACACAGAAAAGCTGCTTAAGCATAGTCACCAGGCTTATAACACGGAAGTGAATGATTTGTTGCTTACGGCGTTGGGTTCGGCGGTAAAAGAGTGGGCTGGGATAGAGCATGTGCTCGTCAATCTGGAGGGACATGGCAGAGAAGAGATCGTGAAGGGCATCGATATTTCACGCACGGTCGGTTGGTTTACAGCCCAGTATCCATTCGTACTGGATATGAGCCGATCAGAATCGCTTGGCTACCAGATCAAAATGGTGAAAGACAGCCTGCGACGTGTGCCGAACAAAGGTATTGGATACAGTATTTTACAGTATCTGTCTGCGAGACAAACCGATGTTCCGTTAACGTTCCAGGTAAAGCCCGAGATCAGTTTTAACTACTTGGGTCAGTTCGATACAGACTTGGAATCAGAGAGCATGACGACTTCCTCCCTCTCTCCTGGCCGAGAAATCAGTCCGACCGCCATTCGTTCCTTTGCGCTTGATGTGAATGGAATGGTCGTGAATCGCAAGCTGACACTTACTTTTACTTATCATCGTGAAGAGTTTGAAGAAGGAACCATTCAGCGCCTCGTGGATGCCTACCGAGATAAAATCGTAGAAATCATTACGCACTGCTTATCGAAAGAGTCAGTCGAGCAAAGCCCAACAGATTTCACATACGATGAGCTGTCCATTGAGGAGTTAGATCATCTTTCTCAACTGCTGGGTGAAAAAATTCAATGATAGATGGTGATGAGGTTTGAATGGTGTTCAGATAAAAAATATATACCGCTTGACACCTATGCAAGAAGGCATGCTGTATCACTTTATCCTTCATCCTGAATCAGAGGTTCACTTCGAACAAACGGTGATTACGATGGAGGAGTCGTTGCGGCTTGATCTCCTTGATCAGAGCTTTCGCGACCTCGTCGAAAGATTCGATATCCTGCGAACAGTCTTTCACTATAAAGAAAGTAAAAAGCCGCTGCAAATCGTGTTGAAGCAAAGAGAAGCAGCTATTCAGATCGAGGACATCTCTGACCTGAATCTGGATGAACAAGAAGCATTCGTAGAGCAATTTCTTGTAAGGGATCGGCGCAAGAGATTTGATCTGGAGAAAGATCTGTTGTTTCGGATGACCGTTATGAAATTGAGTGAAACAAAATACAAGATGGTGTGGAGCTTCCACCATATTATTATGGATGGCTGGTGCTTGGGGATTGTCGCAAAAGACTTTTTCCATATCTATCGCTCTTATCTTCAAAATAAGAAGGCTGAGCTGGCTCCACCTTATTCCTTCAGTAGCTATATCACTTGGCTTGGCAAGCAAAATAAACAAGAAGGACTCTCGTTCTGGCGCGATAGCCTGGATGGATTTGATCAACAATCTCCTTTACCGGTTGAATATATTTCAACCGGTAAGGGGTACCAACGAGAATCGATCGTGTTCCGCATTGATCGGGAAACGACTGCCCGTTTGGAGCAAATAGCGAGAGCAAATGATGTGACACTGAGCATCGTCTTTCATTCCCTCTGGGGATTGTTGCTGCAACGATACAATTATGCCAATGATGTTGTCTTTGGATCAGTTGTTTCGGGACGTCCTTCTGAACTCGTTGGTGTGGAAGAAATGGTTGGGTTGTTTGTCAATACGATCCCAATGCGGATTCGCAGTGAAGGCAAACAGACATTTTCGGAGTTACTCGGACAGGTGCAACAATTCTTCACAGCCACAAGTAGCTACCAATACTTGTCTCTGGCGGATATTCAGTCCGAAACCGCATTAAAGCAAAACCTGATTCAGCATCTTATGGTCTTTGAAAACTATCCATTGACGGAAGAGGCATTCGACGAAGATGGAAAAGGCGGTTTATTCGGAATCACGGATGTCCAAGGATATGAGCAAACCAGCTACGACTTCAACTTGTGCATTATTCCCGGTAAGGAACTAGAAATTCACTTTATCTATAATGCACTTGCCTACAGCGATTCCTATCTGCAAAAAGTGCAAGCGCATCTGAATCAGTTGGTTCAGAGTGTCATCCGCAATCCCGACCAGCCAATTGCAAACATGCAAATGGTTACGGACGAGGAGCAGGCTCTCATTCTGGAACAATGGAATGACACGGAGATGCTGGTTGACCAAACGCGAACCATTGACCAGCTATTTAAGGAACAGGTCAAAAAGGGGCCGCATCACATTGCCGTGGTCGATCAGGAAGGCAGCTACACGTATCAGGAATTAGATGACAAATCCGATGCGCTGGCCCACGTTCTGCGTGAGAAAGGGGTAAAACCTGGCAGCATTGTTGGTGTGATGGTGGAGCGCTCTACTGCTTACAGCCTCGCCATCTTGGCCGTTTTGAAAGCAGGCGGTGCTTTTCTCCCTATTAGCACTGACCATCCGAGTGAACGGATCAGCTATATGATGGAAGATAGCGGGGCCAGCATTGTTTTGGTCCATGATCCGACAGTAGCGTATGCAGAGCGTATTCTCTCTGCAGCAATGGTGATCAATCTTGATGGTAGGAGCGTATACAACGGCGTTACATCTGATGTAGAGTCCCTTCATCGTTCCAGTGACCTGGCCTACGTGATTTATACCTCCGGGTCAACGGGGAAGCCAAAGGGAGTAAGGCTGCACCACGTCGGAATTGCCAACCTCCAGCAGTTTTTCATCAACGATCTCGGTATCACCCAAAATGACAGGGTGTTGCAGTTTGCCAGCATCTCCTTTGATGCCTCTGTTTGGGAGTTTACGATGGGGGTATTGACGGGGGCGAGACTTGTCGTAGTTTCAAAGGATGTCGTACTCGATCCGCAGGCTTTCAGTGAGTATCTGCTGCGGCATGAAGTAACAGTCGCAACGCTTCCGCCTACCTTTGTGACGTATTTGGAACCGGAAAATTTCCCGAAATTGCAAACGTTAATCACCGCAGGTTCCGCAGCAAACTGGGAGCTCGTCCATAAATGGAGCGCCCATTGCCGCTACATCAATGCATACGGTCCAACCGAAACAACCATTTGTGCAACGACTTGGACGTATGAAGGGCAAGAGGAGCTGCCGCAGCAAGTGCCAATCGGAAAGCCCATTGCCAACACAAAAGTATACGTGCTGGATGCGCATGGTCATTTGCAGCCCCAGGGAATTCCTGGTGAGTTAGCGATCGCGGGTATTAGCGTCGCTGATGGCTACATCAATCGCGAGGAATTGACAAACGACAAATTCGTGGCAGATCCGTTTATTGCCGGTTCGAGGCTCTACAAGACGGGAGATATGGTGAAATGGCTTGCGGATGGAAGTCTGGAATATTTGGGGCGAATGGACAACCAGGTCAAGATACGCGGTTTCCGTATCGAGCTTGATGAGGTTGAAAACGTGATCCTATCCCAGGCGGGAGTGAAGGAAGCGGTCGTGTTGGCCAAAAAAGAGCAGGGAGGAGATGCCTGCCTGATCGCTTATCTGGTCTGGGAGCAGCCTGATTGGAACAGAGATTTGCGTCAGGAGCTTTTGGCCACCCTTCCAGCCTATATGGTACCAACGTATATCCACGTCCTTGAGAGAATGCCTGTCACACCGAATGGAAAAATAGATCGGAAAGCATTACCTGAGCCTGTCATGATCAGGGAGGCAAGTAAGCAACTGAATCCACCTGTTACAGAGCAAGAGATTAGGCTGGCAGAAATCTGGAAAGAAGTGCTGGACCTCCAGGAAATCAGTGTGGATGACCATTTTTATGATCTGGGCGGGCATTCTATCAAAGCGATCCAACTGGTAGCACGACTGCATAAGGAAGGCATCGAAGTGAAGATTCAAACGATCTTCCAATACGACACAGTCAGAGCGCTGGCAGGATATGTAGATACCGTAAATCGGATTCGTACCACAAAAGCGCAAGATAAAAAAGAGCTGGAAACCTTGATCTACGCCCATTTTCAAGTACGAAGCAACTATGTAGAGGTGCCGTTCGGCAGCAAGCACCGAGCTGTTCTGTACGTGGAAGAAAATGCGCGGGACAAACATCAAGAAATCCTGTCCTTATTGCGCAGGTCTTGCGATCCTGCGATACAGCCGCACGCCATTCAATTTCTGGATCTCTCGCAAAAAGCATGGGAAAAAGAGAAGAATCATTTGCAACAAGCTGCGTTCGATGAGAAGGAAACGATGCCATGGCAGGAGCGCCTCTTCAACGACCTCGATCAGAAGCTCCTTCATTATTCGGAGGCGATCGTGAATCAGCAAGCTTTCATCAGGCAGCCACTGTCACCTTCACAGCGCTATCATGTACAGGAAAAGGACATTTCTGGAACAGTAATTCGCTTTGAGCGGATGATCGATCCGAAGACGCTGGAAAAAGCCTTCCTTGACGTTTTGAAGCGGCATCATTTACTACGATGCACGCTAGCTTTTGAGGAAGCAGAGCCATATTGGAAAGAATATCCTTGCCCTAGTGAAATTGAGCTTCCAGTTGTTGATGTATCGGGCGAATCGGAAGAAAGAAAAGAAGCGGTGCGCCAACTTTTACTGAGCGAATATTTTTACCAGCAGCATGATTCGATCGGCTCCTTGTCATACAAAGTGATCTTGCTGAAAGAGAGCGAGAAAGAGTACTCGTTCATATTCCCGGCATCGCATCTCATTTTTGATTTGATTAGCAGCGAGGTTCTGCAAAACGACATAAACCTGTATTACGAAGCATTGGAGAATGGCACAGACCTCTCGGAAAATGATCGGAATACGTATTGGGATTTCGTCCAGCAAATTACGAAAGGTCCAATCGGAATCGAAGATCAACAGCTTATGGAGGAGTTTGATCTCCTCGGATTTGAGAATAGTCTTTTGTCCATCGAAAGCCAGCTTCCATCTTCATCTGCTTTGGACGGATACACGATTGTTACCTGCGAACTGGATATGGATAACCCGCAGGAGACAGAAAATACGCGAATTCCGATTGCTCTTTTAGCCAGATTTTGCGAAAGAAGTTATGGAGTCCAAAAGGCCCCCATCTTCCTTATGAACTTTGGCAGATCCTTTATGGGGAACCATTTCTTCGATGTTCTTGGCGAGTGCATCGATCATATTCCACTTCATATTGATTCGTCGTGGAGTCTCGATGAGTTGGAAACGTATGTGAAAGTTCGGTTGGATCTCGCAAAGGAGAGGAACATCCATTTCACCAATCTCGTGCAAAATCCTGACGTAACGGAAAACTATCCTCTTTCCCACCAATCACTCATCCAATCCTTGCAGATGACACCTATTATTTGCAACTTTTTGGGTGAGCAGAACAAGAGTCAACCAAGTGAATACGATCACCTGTTTATCAAGGGAAAGAAGCGTATTCTCTTTGAGGCTTCCTATACATCCATGGGCAAAATGACTATTTTTATGGCTCTGCCATATCAAGAGGATGAAAGGAAGCTGCGAGTGCTCTTAGAGGAAGAAGCGAAAAAATTGATAGGAATGCCTCTAGTCATACGCTAAGAGTCCGCTAGGCATCGTATTGGAAATCGGCAGATGGATTCCGCTCTATTCCGGGGGTATTGTCCGTGAAGTGTAGCGGGATCATCTTGCCGAAATAAATCATCACCTAGAGGGATTACTATTCAGGGAGGTTAAGATGGGCAACCAATCATACGGATTAAATATTTTTCTCTTTTCTTTTACTCGTTTCATTACGGAATTAGGTAGCGGTGTATACAAATTTGCTCTTGCCCTGTACATTGCGGATATGACGGGTTCTTCCGCTGCATTTGCAACTGTTTTGGGCTTTTCGTACTTGCCGGGGGTGCTGATTAATATTTTTGCAGGCGCCTATATTGATAGACACAACAAGAAAACGATCATGGTTGTCACCGAGCTGCTAAGCGGTGCGCTCGTTCTCTTGTTTTTACTGTTTTTCCTCCAGTTTCCCACGAATCTATGGCTGTTTGTAGGTTACGCCTTCGTGATTAGCACCATTCAGGCTGTTACGTATCTCGCTTTGCAAGCATCCATTCCAGAGCTGGTAGATGAGGACAGAGTAGGAAGTATGAACTCTATTTACCAAGCGATCAGCGCCATTCTCAATGTAGCGGGTCCTTTGGTAGGGGCGGTTGCCTATCGTTTAATGGGGATGGAAATGATTTTGCTGATTGATGGTCTTTCTTTTATCGGAGCAGGTATCTTGCAAATGTTCCTCCGTTTCCGCAAGGCCGAGGTAGTACAGGAAACAACACAAAGCTATACAGAAACAATCAAGGAAGTCTTCCAATATATCCGAGAACAGGTTGTTATCAAGTACTTGTTCCTGATTTTCCTTGTGCTCAACTTTATTTTCCCTCCGCTCATGTATGTGGGGCTGCTGCATATTGCCTATCGAGTCGAAAAGGTATCGATGGAGCAATTCTCCTTTATTCAGTCCTCCTGGTTTATCGGGATCATTATCGGAGCGGCTATTGTCTCTATGAAAAAGGTAAGCAAATACGTTGAGAATAAAATCTTTCTTTTGATTCAAGTGCAAGGGATTCTATTGATGTCGTGGATCTTTCCGATTTTTGTTCCGGAAACGAGTAACGCCTCGTGGATCATTACGGGCGTGTTTGTCGGGATTTTATTGGTCTCCGCCATCTTCAACTCCATGGGGAACATCCCGATCTTTACCTTTGTTCAATTGAACACGCCTGAGCATTTGCGTGCCAGCATGTTTGGTGTGGTCGGCACATTTACCGGTGTGGCCGTACCATTTGGGATCTGGTTGTACGGTATTTTACTGGAGGCCGTTTATTGGCCGTATCTCCTGTTGGCCTCAGGTGCTCTCATTTTCGTGATCGCCTTGATCGCTCATCTGAACAAGCAAGTGAGTCAATACTTTAAGAAAAAAGAAGAGCAGGTTGTTGCTACGGACAAGTCTGCTTGAGCAAAGTCACGATAACGAGAGAGAGAATAGGATGTCAGCTTCTTTCAAAAAGACAATGACAAAACTACTGGAGGACTCTACGTGAAGAGTATGCACTATGTCGTTTTGACCGTTGTACTGATGTTCATCACGGGGTGTGGAGTGGAAACGAAACAGGAAACGGAGCAAACCAAACAAAAGATCGTGCAGGTGCACACCGTAAAACAGACAGATTCCTTGCCGACTCCTCTTACTGCTTTCGTTGAATACAAACAGGAGAGCCACCTAGCCTTTGGGGCTTCTGGTACGATTGAACGAATGAACGTAACAAAAGGGGCAAAGGTAACACAAGGCCAGGTATTAAGTTCCTTAAATACGAACTATTATCAAAAAGGGCTGGAAGCGGCACAAAGCCAGGTCCAAAGTGCATCTGCGTTGCGTTCAAAAACGTTGCAAGGAGCAAGCGCGGATCTCATCAGCAAACAACGCTTGGCAGTGGACAGCCAGGAAAAGCGTTTGAAGGATGCCCAGCGGAAATGGGAGACAGCCCAGGAGCTGTTTAAGGGCGGCGCTATTTCGCAGAGTGAGCTGGACAGTGCCCAGTCGGAAAAAGAGCAAATCGAGATTTCGCTACAAGAAGCGCGAATTACATTGGATAAGTTGCTAAAAGGAGCGGAAGTCAACGAGATTGCCAGTGCAGATGCCGAATTAAAACAAGCAGCCAGTCAAGTAGAGCTCGCAAAGAAAACCCTTCAAGAAACGCAACTCGTCGCGCCGTTTAGCGGTACGGTCATCGATGTGACCCAAAAGGCAGGCAGTCTTGCCCAGCCAGGTGAAAGTATCATTCACTTGGTTGATAGCTCGGAAGTAAAGCTGAAGGTCGATGTCCCATTGGATGTGATAGAAAACTACAAGCAAGGGGACAAGGTGCCAGTGACAGTGGAGGGAAAGGCCAAAAGCACAGGGACCATAACATTTATCTCGCCCGTTCTTAACGCAGAAACGGGAAAGTATTTGGTAGAGATAGCTGTCTCCAATAAAGACAACGTGTTGATCGAGGGAATGATCGCGACTGTAGAGATGTCACGCAAGGTAAACGGGATGCTCGTTCCTGTCCAAAGCGTGGGCATTAAAGAAACACAGCGCTTCGTCATGGTTGTCGAAAATGGAGTCATCAAGAGACGCGACGTGGAAGTTGGGCGAATTTTTGGAAATAACGTCGAGATTCTATCGGGCTTACAGACGGGCAATCAAATCCTAATCTCCGGCATAACGTACTACGCCGAAGGAGAAGTCGTTACGGTGAAAGGGGAGTAACCGATGGACAAGGTCATTCTCTTTTTGCTGAAACGAAAAGTGATCCTCTATTTGTGCACATTCCTCATCGTGCTTACCGGAATCGGTGCTCTCTTTTCCTTCCACGTGGAGCTCGTACCGAAAACGAATTTGCCTTGGATTGAAGTGAATATTTCAGGAGGAGCGCTGCCGCCTGAAGAGATGGTGGAAAAGGTCACGGAAAAAATAGAGCAGGAATTGAAATCTGTGGCTGGGATAAAAAATTTCTCATCGAAAACAGGGACGGGGTTTTCTGGCATCTCGATCCTTGCAGAGGATGGGGAAGGTGAAAAGGTCAAGCAAGAGACCCAAAATATTGTGAATCGGCTGCGCAATGAATTTCCCAAAGTAGTGGATACCGTAACCGTCACTCAAACGAATTTAGGTGATGAGGACTTAATCGACTACGCAATGGTTGGTGCCGATACACAGACCATGCTCACCTTGCTGAAGACGACCATTAAGGATCGAATAGAATCCGTCCCGGGTGTGAAGGAAGTGGTCGTATCCGAGGACGGTTTTGAAAATAAGGTTGCGATAACATTTCGTCCTGAACGGCTTACTGCCTATCGAACGACAGCAGCGGATGTTGTTGGTCAGCTACAGGGGACCAATTGGAAAAAAGCTGTGGGGATATTGGAAAATCCCGGATTCGACACCGTTGTGATGATTGACAACAGCTTAAAGAATGTAGAAGGGTTCAAAAACATTTTGATCAAGACACCCAAGGGCAAGGTTGCACTCGAACAACTGGCAACGGTGAGTGACCTGCGCGGAAGCGTGAAGGACGCTATTTCCATGACAGAAGGCAACCTCTTTGTACAAATCAGTGTAAAGCGTGCTCCGGGGAGTGACCTGATCACCACACAGAAAAAAGTCGAGGAAGTTGTGAGGCAAATCAATGAGGAGGCAGGTGGAAACTACGAGCTGAGAGTCATGTTTGAATCCGTCTCCTTTATTAAAAAAGCGATCACCAATTTGAGTCGAGATGTTGTCATCGGGGGCATATTGGCAATCCTCGTACTCTGGGTATTCCTGCGAAACTGGCGTGTGACGATGGTCATTGCCACGACGCTACCTCTCTCCATCCTGATGACTTTCATCGCGCTGAAAGCTGCCGGTTACAACATTGACATGGTGGTATTAATATCACTGAGCTTGTCAATTGGATTGATTGTTGATGCGGCGATCGTTGTTCTGGAGAGTATTTATCATTTGAGAGAAAAGGGAATGCAGCTGAAGCAGGCCATCGTACAGGGCTCAAAAGAGGTGATAGCACCTGTTTTTGCTTCCCAATTAACCTTGATCGTTGTGTTTTTACCGCTAGTGGTCGCGGATTTTGAACAGTGGCTGAAGCCTATTCTTCATACCATTGCGTTTACCGTTACTTCTACCATTCTTGCGTCGACGATTGCAGCTTTTCTGTTTGTTCCGATTTTTTCCGAGCGTTTTCTCCAACATGATAAACAATTGCAGCCCCGTAGCGAAAAAGGGAAAAAAGGGATTGTTTCTCTCTTTCAGCGATTACTGTTGTTAACCCTTCGTCATCGCGTTCTCACATTGCTGGTGGCTCTTGCAATGTTTGTAGGGGCCTTGAGTCTCTTCCCGTTGATTAAAATAGGAAATGGCTTGAATGCCAATGAGAATCAGATTTTTGCCACGTTAACGATGCCCGATGGCACTAGCTTGGAACAGGCACAAACCGCAGCGGTTGAAGCGGAAAAAGCGTTAAGAGAGCTGTCTGACGTGAATCAAGTCTTTTTTACGGCAAAGAAAGAGACAGTGGAGTTAAATATTACATTAGTGACCAAGTCGCAACGAACGCAAGAGAAAGAAGAATTTATGCAAGAAGTAAACGGTCGCTTGAATGCCATTGACGGCGTGGAACAAACGAGTATGACATTTGGATTCTCGGGTAAATCGGCTCCTATTGAGTTGCAGGTCGCCGGCGAAGATTTGGAGGTCTCGCGGTCGATTTCCGCAAAGGTAGAAGAAATGCTGGCGAGCATACCCGGTGTAGTCAATATTCGGAATGATTTCGAAAGAGGGAAGGAAAAAGTAACGCTAATACCCAATCAGGAGGCAATGTCTCAATTGCAGGTTGACTCAGATTCGTTGGACAGCCAAATCAGCATGCTGCTTGGGGAGCAGCCCCTATCCACAATCAGTCAAAATAGTATCGAAACCTCGATTGTTGCCAGATTTCCAGAGACATGGGTGACACATCCTGACCAACTCCAGCAGATCATGATACGAACAGAAACAGGTTCGCATGTGCCGTTACACGAGCTGGTTGATTTTCATTTCAGCAAATCTCCGATTACGATCAAACATGAAAAAGGAGAACAAATCATCACGGTATCCGCAGAACTGTTGGGCACGGATATTGGTACGGCGGGCAGACAAGTAAATGAGAAGCTGGGTACAGTGGAATTGCCTGCCGGGTACAAGATCGAGATCGCTGGTGATTTGAAGGAACAAAATAACACCTTTACGCAAGGAATTATTGTCCTGGTAGCGGTCGTCTCCCTCATCTATGTGATTATGGTGGCACAGTTTGGGAGGTTGTCTCAGCCGTTTATTATCATGCTGTCGTTGCCAATGGCCTTGGTGGGAGTTATTCTTGGATTCGTGGTCACACAGCGAACGTTTGGTGAGATGGCGATGATTGGGCTCATCATGCTGGTAGGAATCGTTGTATCCAATGCAATCCTGTTAATTGACAGAATCAATCTGCTCCGCTCACGGGGGATGGGGTTGGAAGAAGCAATTGTACAGGGCACGCGGGATCGTGTTCGTCCGGTGATTATGACCAAACTGACAGCGATACTCGGTATGCTGCCGATGGGACTCGCTGTTGCGGAAGGAGCGGAACTAGAGGCGCCGCTTGCTACCGGGGTAATTGCGGGGTTGATTTTTCACACGCTCGTAACGCTTGTATTGGTTCCTGTTCTTTATTCGATCTTTGAGGGGATTCGCGAAAAGAGAGTAGCGCGAAAAAAAGCAACTCGCATTGCTGATATGTAAAAAGGAAAACGGGGCACGGCGCTTGCGAACCAGCGTTGTGCCCTCTAACCATTTCATAGAGCCGAATAGCTTGACGACAGGTGAGTCGACCAAGGGTGAAACACAACGATTTCTTTGCAACAAAATATTGGATGATTGCCATGTTGCTTGGTCACACTAAGGTGGGAGGTGTAACCATGGAACGAACTATTCAGGTCAATGGTGAGGATTATCATTTCGAGTCAACATATGATGGGGATTCACAGTACAACGTACAAGTACGATGTGGCAAAAAAGTGGTATCGAGTTTCAAAATCTCGGCCGGATCGGAAAGTGAAGTGTTTGAGGCAGCCCGTGCTCATTTTAGTGCAGATAAGGAATTGGGCAATCTAAATGGATAGAGATTGGTCTCGGAACGCAGCTTGCGAATGCAGGGCTGCGGTTTTTTCTTGCGTAAAAGGAAGTCTCATGATAAGGTTATTTTGTTTCCATGGAAACAAAGATAGAACATATAAGGAGCTGATGCTGCATTGGACCCTAAAAAGAAGCTTTGGAATCGATGGATCACCTTTCTACACAAACAGGAGGAGCGCAGCAAGCTACGTGAAGAAATGCTATTGCGCCAGATTAAAATCAGCGTACCTGATTACGATAGAGTTGGAAGGTTATCCGTAACAGAGCTCCACGTCCTTCAAGAGGTAGGGAGGAAAGATCGAGTCAATGTTACGACAATTGCACAGCATATTGGGGTAACAAAGAGTGCGATATCCAAAATAACAGTCAAACTTTTGAAGAAAGGATTACTCGAGCGGTATCAGCTCGAAGACAATCAGAAGGAAGTTTTTTTCAGGCTGACATCAGCAGGAGAGATGGTAAACGAGATTCATGAACACTATCATCAACGCCTGGAAAATGACATGTACCGATTCTTGGATAGGTATACGCCTACTGAATTGGCATTTTTGGAAAAGGTCATAAGAGAAGCAACAGAAGATTAGGGGAAACATACTACGGGTGTTCATTATTTTTTTTTGTGAAATTGTTTCCAAGGACACAATATTAGAGAGATAAGAGGAGAGCAACCATGAATCCAAAAAAAGTACTGTACCTACTTGGGATAACGCTAATGCTAGGTATGTTCGCGCAAAATTTGTTCATGCCTATTTTACCAGCCATGCAAAAAGAATTTCAGACGAGTGCAACCATGATTAACTGGACTGTTTCAATCTTTACCGTCATGCTCGCGATTATGCAAATCATCTACGGACCATTTATTGATAGGTTCGGTCGAAAGCGTGTTATGATACCTGCCCTGATCCTATTTACGATCGCGTCAATTGGATGCTATCTGGTCGATTCGATTTATGGGCTACTATTTTTCCGGGCTTTACAAGGGGCGGGATTTGCTGCCATTCCGATCGTAGCCGCAACGATTATTGGAGACATATTTACAGGAGTCCAACGTGCATCTGCGATGGGTACTTATCAGATGCTGCTTGCGCTTAGTCCGGCCCTTGGTCCACTGTTAGGAGGCTGGATTGGCGGCATCGGCGGACATTCTGCGGTCTTTTTGTTTTTGGCGATCTGCGCAGTCTTTCTTGTCTGCATCAATGCTGTATGGTTACCTGAAACGAAAAAGGCTCAAGCTACATCATCAGGCGGTTTTACACGAGGGTCCTTCCGTAATATTTTGCTCCACCCAGTCGGAGCATCTGTCATTTTAATCGGTTTTAGCCAAATGTACGCCTATTATTGCTTTCTGCTGTTTCTCCCAGTCCAATTGACGAACCACTACGCAGTCACCGTTGAAATAATCGGTTTGGTTTTCTTGCTCGTGTCAGTTGTCTTTATTATCAGTAGCAAGCTGTCTGCTGTGTTGCAAAATCGATGGGGAGCACGGAAAACATTACTGGTGACGACAGGTGCAAATGCTTTGGCGATGTTTCTTTTTATGACTGCGGCTGATGTTTCTTTTCTCCTGCTTGTGCTAACAAGTACGCTGTTTGCCTTAACCTTGGGTGTAGGTATGCCTGCACACACGATTTTGCTATCCGAAGTATTTGAAGCAGAGCGTGCAACGTCCATTGGTGTGTACAATTTCATCCGCTATACGGGCATGGCTGCAGGTCCGGTTGTAGGTGCGATGCTGTTAGAATGGGGAGGGGTCTGGTTTGAATTTGGTATGGCCGGTATCCTCATTGCTTTCGCGACCTTATTCGCACGACAAAAGGTGAAAAGAACCGCTGTGAACATTCAAGGGGAGCTCTAATGTTCGGACAGACTTTTCATGTTCGGCTAAATATGCTACAACAGGGATGAAACAATGGAGCGGGAGGAGCTATCAAAAGATGCAGCATCAAGAAGAACGGGACCCGAGGTTACTGATTGCAAGCTTTAGCGAAAATCCGTCCAGCATCCAGTCGCTAACCGAAGGCGAATGCCTGACATTCCTGCAAATGCTCGAACAGTATCGCCAAGAACATCCAGACGAAGAGCTTGATTTGACGGAAGCGATGGTGCTGACGCGGATGTCTGCTTTGCGGATGCACAAAACAGGAGGCCATACACTTGCGGCTGAATGGGTAGATCGTGCGCTTCAACTAGCCCCTGATTATCGCTACGCTGGAGAAGTTAAGCTTGAGCTGTACTTTACACAGTTGCGATCCCATGCCTTTCTCACTGAATTCAAGTCAGTGCGTGAAACGGATAACGTCGTCATGCGCAGGAGAACAGTTGAGGTACTGGAAGAGCAGGCAACCAATGAGCTAGCTGACATCACGAAGTGGCGCTCTCTTGCGGAGGAGACGCTACTGGCAGCGCAAAAGTGGAACGATTCAGAGGCGGAAACTACGGCTGCTGGCCTCGTGCTGTTATACACGGAACGACAAAATTTATTAGTACAATTGCAAGAACGTGTTCAAGCGTATGGAGCGTCTTTATCCGGGGTCTTTTACTCCAGTGAAATGCTCGTCCAATTGCAAGAGACGATTCGCGCTTTAACGAACCAGCAAGAACAGAAAGAAAAGCTTCTGCCGCAAAGGAACGAAAGGGTAGAAGATCGCGAAAAAGCTCCTCAGCAAGATAGGGGTGCTTTAGAGCAATTGGAGCAGTTGATCGGCTTGGACGAGATCAAGCATCGGGTTCGGCAGCTGGCGCAATTTCTGCAGTATCGCCAGCTGCGTGAAGAAAAGGGCTGGCATATGAAAGATCAGCTCCCCCTTCATCTTGTGCTGATGGGAAACCCAGGCACGGGGAAGACGACTTTGGCTCGCTTGATCGCCAAGCTGTATCAAGAGCTCGGGTTGTTGGAAAAAGGACAGCTCATCGAGGTGGATCGTTCTCAGTTGGTCGGCGCTTACGTGGGACAAACAGAGCAGCGCGTCATGGAGGCGATCAAGCAGGCAGACGGCGGCGTCCTGTTTATCGATGAGGCATACAGCTTGAAGCGTCCAGATAGCTCTGGCAGTGATTATGGACAAGTCGCAATAGACACGCTTGTATCCGCTATGACGAGTGGCGAGTATGCAGGACGCTTCGTCGTGATGCTGGCGGGCTATCCCGAAGAAATGCGTCACTTTTTGTACGCCAACCCTGGGCTAAATAGTCGTTTTCCAGAGACGGGCCACTTTTTGCTGCCGGACTATCAGGCGGACGAACTGGTGCATATTGCAGAAGAAGTAGCCGTACGGAACGATTTTACTCTGACAGAGGCGGCAAAAGTTACGCTGCGGCAGCGCATTGAAAAAGCACAAGTAGACGAGACGTTTGGCAATGCAAGGACAGTCACCAATATCGTGCTCGATGCTATCTTTGCCAAAGGACGCGAAACAGACGGTAAAGAACTGAAATGGGATGACTTTACGATTCTGAAGCCCGAGGATGTACGTGGCTTCGATCCGCCGCAAAAAGAAAGAAATGCGGAAGCTCGACTACAAGCGTTGATTGGTCTTGCTCAAGTGAAAACGGAGTTGAAAAAAATCGCGGCATATGTGTCCATCCAGCAAGAACGCGCAGCGAGAGGCCTGCCGAAAAGTCCGATTGAGCTGCATGCCGTCTTTACTGGAAATCCAGGTACAGGGAAGACGACGGTCGCCCAGCTGTACGCACAGATTTTGCAAGAAATCGGCTATTTGAAACGCGGTCATCTAGTTACGGCGAGTAGAGCCGACTTGGTAGCAGGGTATGTCGGTCAGACCGCAGCGCTTACTCGCAGAAAAGTTCGCGAAGCCTTGGGTGGCGTCTTGTTTATCGATGAAGCGTATTCGCTGCTCGGCGGAGGAGAGCGGGATTTTGGGCAGGAAGCGGTTGATACGCTCGTAGAGGAGATGACCAAACACGAAGAGAATCTCGTCGTGGTCCTCGCAGGCTACCCACTCGAAATGAATGCATTACTAATGAGCAACCCTGGACTATTGTCACGGTTTAAAAAATATATTGCGTTCCCCGACTACACGGTGCAGGAACTCGTACACATTCTTGAACAGGCTGCATGTGATGTGGGGTATGTGATTGAGAAGAACGTGTTGGAAATGATCGCACAGTCCTTGGATAAAGCAGACAGTGATCATCGATTGAATGGCAACGGTCGTTTTAGCCATAACCTGTTGCAAGAGGCGATCCAAAACCAGGCTGTGCGACTGATAGATATTCCGAAGCAGGAATGGAATCAGGAAATGCTCATGCAGTTGGCATGGGTCGATTTTCAACCGCTATTACAGTGGACGGCAGAAGAGGATGGGACAAAAAATTAGTTTTTGTCCCATGTCTATGCCTTCTTACTCTTTTGACAATTCACCCTTTCTCTTATAATGGATAGAAATGGTTTTATTATGCCATGGGGGGAAGGGTGTTTGGTTTGCGAAAAAAATGGCAGGCAGCTTTATGCGCGACACTTGTTCTGACACTTTCGCTGGAAGGCATTCCGGCGGATGCCAAACAAGAGGGAGAGCGTCGGGGCAATATCCAGATCGAAGCGGATGAGGGTCTGGCCCTGGACAAGCTTTCGTCGAAAAAGAGAGAGTCTGAGCTCGTCGTTATTCAGTTATCCGGTCCTGTTCGTGAGGAGTGGAAAGAAGAACTGGAAGAAATCGGCGTCACGCTTGGTGATTACATACCGGATTTTGCATTCATCGCAAAAATGGAGGATGAACAGGTAAGAAAGGAAGTCGAGAAGCTGTCCTTTGTCGAAGATGTAATGTCCTTTACACCGAAGTCGAAGGTATCGTCCGAGCTTCGTTTTGAAGGAGGCAAAAGAGAGCGGGTCGAGGTTGCCGTCGTCGGTTTCAATCAACGGGTGGACATGTATCGAGCGATGACAAAATTGACGGAGGATCAAGATATAGGAGACATTCAATCACCTGAGGATGCTCCGCATATATCAATCGCTAAGATGGATCAGGAAACGATTGAACAAGTGATCGAATCAGATGATGTCATTGCGGTTGTCCCCGTGCCAGAAAACAAGCTGCACAATGATGTGGCAGCTACCATCATTCATTCGGACAAGCTGGCCTCGACAGGGTACACAGGCAAGGGACAAATTGTCGGAGTCGCCGATACCGGACTTGATACAGGGAAGCTCCAAACGATGCATTCAGATTTTAAAGGCCAAATTGAGAAGCTCATTTCACTTGGCCGACCGAATGATGCGAGCGATGTCCACGGTCATGGTACGCATGTAGCTGGCTCCATTGTAGGCACAGGTGAAGCATCAGATGGACAGTATAAAGGAACGGCACCGGGTGCCAAGCTCGTATTTCATTCCATAGAGAACGGGAAAGGGAAGCTCGTTACGGATGTCGAGACCATTTTGCAGGAAGCATACGAAGAGGGAGCCCGCATTCACTCCAATTCATGGGGGGCGAATGATAAGGGAGAGTACAGCTTGTCATCGATGCTGTTTGATCGCTTTTTATGGGAGCATCCAGATATGACGGTGCTTGTTGCGGCTGGAAACGAAGGAGAGAAAGGTTTTAAAACGATCGGGAGCCCAGCCACCGCTAAAAACGTCATCGCCGTTGGCGCTACAGAAAATGTTCGTCCGAACTTGGGGAAGAACTCCGATAAAGCGGATGACGTGTGGGTATCGAGCAGTCGCGGCTTAACAGGCGACGGGCGTTTGAAGCCGGATATTGTCGCGCCTGGTACAGCGATCTTATCCACGCGCTCTTCACTGGCACCGAGCAAAAATTTCTACAAGCGTTTTAATGAACATTACGCGTATATGAACGGCACGAGCATGGCGACGCCGATTTTAGCGGGCGGTGTGGCACAAATCCGGGAATTTTTGCAGGAAGAAGGGGAAAAAAATCCGAGCGGTGCATTAGTAAAAGCCATGCTGTTGACGAGTGCAGACAACTTGGATGAAGACATGCGAGAGCAAGGCTTCGGACGAGCCAATCTGGCGAATGCGGTTGAAACGAACTACAAGGACGAGAAGGACGGCATTCGCACGCGTGAAAAAGTTACGTATAAGGTCAAGGTCTCGGATGATTCCAAGCCTTTGGCAATTACGCTTGCGTGGACGGATTATCCTGCTGCCATTGTCGCAAAGCGTGCACTCGTCAACGATTTGAATCTGAAAGTAACGACACCGAGTGGAGAAAAACTGAACGGCAACGACTTTTTTGAGGCCCCTTACAACGACGAAGTGGACAACCTGAACAACGTCGAGCAAGTATGGATTACTGAACCGGAAGAGGGAATCTACACCGTGACGGTCGAAGGCTATAACATCCCGAAAGGGCCTCAGCCGTATGCGCTAGCAACTACGGGAAAATGGCAAAAGGCCGATGACGAGGAAGAGGAGAAGCCATCGGTTGAACAAGAGCCATTCCGAACAGGAAAGCTGGCGAAAAAGCAGAAATACATGGACTATTCCATTCGCATCAGTGAGCCAGGGGATTTGGAATTGTCCGTAGACTGGAAAGAGGATGCAGATGTTGATTTGTACGTGTATAACAGTCGTTCCAAAGAGCTTGCGTCTGCTACAACGTCCAGCAATCCTGAGCAGCTAACCGTGAATATCGAACAAACCGGCTTGTACAAAATTCGTGTCGTGCTGACGGAAGGCAAAGAAGCGAAGTATCGCCTTTATATGAATAAGCCGGGGAAATAAATCTAAGACACAACCTCCATCTTCTGAACAGATGAAAGGTTGTGTCTTTTTTTAGTGCTGCTCTTCCTTGTTTAACCAGTCTCTCGCTCGCATGGCGATTTCCAAGCAAATCCGGTTTTGCGTTGCTGTGTAATCCTTTCCGAGAATTTCTTCGATTTTTTCCAAGCGATGATAGAGCGTTTGACGATGAATGAACAGTTTTTCCGCAGCTTCCTGTTTGGAGAGGTTACCATCCAAATAGACACGCAGCGTATGAACGAGCGAGGAGCCGTGTGCTTGGTCATGGGCTAGCAGCGGACCGAGGTAATCGCTTATGAAGGCCTTTAATACAGGCTCACTAGGGACGTGGAACAGGAGTCGGAACAATCCGAGATCAGCGAAAAACGGACTGGATGATTCCTGACAAAAAGCCAGTGCCTGTTCCGCTTCCGCGAGGTGCCGTCCAGCATCTGACAACCGTTTTCCGGCTCGACTGACGCCCATCCGTATTTGAATATCTGCTCCTAGCATTTGCGTCATGATCCTTTTGACATCGCGAAAGGCTTTTTCCAGGGTACGCCGGGAATCTGCAAGCGGACGCTGCTCGATCAGCAAAAAGTAAAAGCGATGGCCCATGCATCGTATGAAAGGCCGAAAGTGATGACGGGTCAAAAGTGAACGGAAAATAGCAGTCAGATCGTGCGGCGGAAGGGAGTCCTGGGCCAGGTTCTTCGGCTTCTCAAACGATAAAATAATCATGTGATAGGCCGAGGCTTTACCGCTGCCCGTGATACCAAGCAAGGAACGCATTTGTTCCTCTGGAATGGAGCGGTTGGCAATCAAATCATCAAACAGTCGGTTTTCGGTAGCAAGCGCCTGTTCTTCCACAAACATTTTCCGCATTAAAATTTGTGCCATCGCGCTGACCGTATTGTCTAAGGTCAGGAGCAAATACTCATCCGGACTGCGTTCATACAAAACAATGCCGACATAGGCGAGCACGTGCCCCATTGCCATCACGGGTTGATAGGCAAGCTGTCTGGTCGCAGATAGAGAAAGGAAGCGGACACCAGCTCCACTACTATCCAGTCCGGAAAAATGAGACCGCATCAAATCGCTCATCTCCACTGCAACATCATGTGGTACCACCGGAGCAAATTGTGTCGAGCCATCTGGTGCGTAATAGAAGACCTGCGTCTGAACCGCCACCTGAAAATGCTGCAATAGCTTGAGTATGCCCGCTGCCTGCAGGCTGAGCTGTTGCAAACTGCGAGAGTAGGCTTCGAGATTCCGGAGTGCTTGCATCTGCGATTGGATCAAATGCTCGTGCAAATCTTGCGTGATGTCCACAAAGCGGACAGGCTGATGGAAAACGAGCAACGGAAACTGGTGGTGGTTCGCCAGCTCTAGCATATCTTCCGGGATGGAGGGGATGTAACGTCCCAGCTCGATGCACAGCCCGACTGCTTTTCGCCGAATGAGCTCTGTTAAATACGCAAGTCGCTTTTCCTTTTCTTCGCCAAATCCTAGCCCGGTTGATAGGATCAGTTCGCCGCCATTTAAAAACTGTCCCGTATCGGCAGTCTCCAAGACGTGAACCCAGCGAACAGGACGGGACAGGCCACGATGCCCTGCCACCACTTGAGCATGTTGAAACAATGGACGCTTGATGATTTCTGCAATGGTCAGGCGCAAATCGTTGCTCAATAGGATCACCTCCTCCAGTTACACTCTGTAAGATTAACCCTACGTAATGCGTTACACTTTGTCTAGTGCTGACAGGCATTATTTTTGGATAAAATGGAATTGTCAATCAATTGAACGTGAGGAGTTGAAGGGATGAACACAGCTATCGTTGGAAATCCGTTGCAAAACTACATCGGGGGCCAGTGGGTAGATTCACTGACGACACGTTTTGAAGATGTACCCAATCCGGCAACAGGAGAATTGTTGTCACGCGTACCACTGTCGACGAGAGAAGATGTGGACAAGGCTGTTGCTGCTGCAAAGGAAGCGTTTTTGAGCTGGAGTAATACCCCTGTCGTGGATCGTGCGCGCATTATGTTTCGTTTTCATAGCCTTCTCGTCAAGCACGAGGATGAACTTGCCCGGATGATCACCATGGAGAACGGCAAAAATCTGCCTGAGGCACAGGCAGAGCTATTGCGTGGGTTGGAAATGGTAGAGTTCGCCTGTGGGATGCCGACACTGATGATGGGAGAAACGTTGCCTAATATCGCAAACAGCATCGACAGTCAGGTGATCCGTTTTCCGTTAGGGGTAGTCGGCGGGATTACACCGTTTAACTTCCCTGTGATGGTCCCGATGTGGATGTACCCGATTGCGATAACCGCAGGAAATACGTTTGTCTTAAAGCCCTCGGAGCGCACGCCGCTGTCTTCGATTCGGATTGCCGAACTGCTAAAGGAAGCAGGGCTCCCAGACGGTGTATTCAATGTGGTAAACGGAGCGCATGATGTCGTCAATGGTCTGTTGGAGCATCCGGATGTGAAAGCGATCTCTTTCGTCGGCTCACAGCCGGTAGCAGAATACGTGTACAAGACAGCAGCGGCGAACGGGAAGCGTGTGCAAGCACTGGCTGGAGCGAAGAATCATCATTTAGTCATGCCTGACACGGATTTGAAGCGCGCGGCAAAAACAATTACAAGCTCCGCATTCGGCTGTGCAGGAGAGCGGTGTATGGCAGCCAGCGCTGTCGTAGCTGTCGAGGAGATTGCCGATGAGCTGATCGCGCATCTAATCGAGGAAGCGAATGCTCTCGCGATGGGAAATGGTTTGGAGGAAGGTATCGATCTCGGTCCTGTCATCCGTGATTCGCACTTGTCTAAAGTACATGACTATATTGAAAAAGGTGTCGAGTCTGGTGCCGCACTGGTACGTGATGGTCGCCAGGATGCGGAAAAGCTGCCGGATGGCTACTTCCTCGGGCCAACGATTTTTGACAAGGCAGATGCCGAGATGGTCATTGTACGTGACGAGATTTTCGCGCCTGTCCTGAGTGTGATGCGTGTGAAGGACTTTGAAGAGGGCTTGGAGACCATTAGCCGCTCGCGTTTTGGCAATGGGGCGACCATCTACACGAACAACGGAAAATGGGGAAGAGAATTCGTTCAGCAAGTGGAAGCGGGGATGGTCGGTGTCAATGTAGGGGTGCCTGCTCCGATGGGCTTCTTTGCCTTCTCGGGCTGGAAACAGTCTTTTTACGGTGATTTGCATGCAAATGGAAAAGACGGCGTCCTCTTTTTCACGAAGAAAAAAACGGTCACATCCAGATGGTTCGAAGATGGCGATACCAGCATTGGCTCGCAAAAAGTGTTTGTAAAATAACCTCTTACGAAAAAAGAAGGAGGATTGCGCGATGGAGCAAGGACAAGTGACAAAAGATTTTGATAAAGAGAGCTTGCTGGATGCCGACCGTTCGCATATGTGGCACCATATGTCCCCGTACAACCCCAATCCGATGATCGTAACGGAAGCGAGCGGATCGTGGATCACCGATATCGACGGGAACCGATATCTAGATGGGATGTCTGGCTTGTGGTGCGTCAATGTTGGCTATGGCCGACAGGAGCTCGCAGACGCTGCTTACGAGCAACTGAAGCAATTGGCGTATTTTCCACTCACACAAAGCCACGTACCTGCTATTCGTCTATCCGAGAAGATCAGCGAATGGCTTGGAGAGGAGTATCGCGTTTTCTTTTCCAACAGCGGCTCGGAAGCGAACGAGGTCGCATTCAAGATTGCCCGTCAATATCATCATCAGAACGGGGAGCCGGGCCGTTACAAATTCATTTCGCGCCATCGCGCCTACCACGGGAATACGATGGGGGCCCTCGCTGCAACTGGTCAATCCATACGCAAGGAAAAATACGAGCCATTAGCGCCTGGCTTCCTGCATGTACCGCCGCCTTACTGCTATCGCTGTCCGGCAGGAAAATCGTACGGCAAATGCAATCTGGAGTGCGCCCAATATTACGATCAAGTGATCAATTGGGAAGGAGAAAAGACCGTGGCTGCCGTCATCATGGAGCCGACTATTACCGGGGGAGGCGTCCTCGTTCCTTCGCCGGAATACATGCCAAAAGTGCGTGAAATCTGCGATAAGTACGGTGTGTTGATGATCGTGGATGAGGTCATCTGTGGATTTGGTCGCTCTGGTCAAAAGTTCGGCCACCAAAACTTCGGAATCAAACCAGACATCGTGACCATGGCCAAAGGTATCACAAGTGCATACTTGCCACTTTCTGCAACAGCAGTACGGGCCGAAATCGCAGACAAATTCAATGAGCAGGGGAATAATCTGCATTTCCGACATGTCAATACGTTCGGCGGCAATCCGGCGGCATGTGCGCTTGCCCTGAAAAATCTCGAAATTTTGGAAGAGGAAAAACTGGTGGAGAGAGCGGAGGAACTCGGAGCAGAATTACGTGCCAAGCTTGCTTTTCTCGCAGATCATCCATACGTTGGAGACATTCGCAGCTTCGGTTTCCTGATGGGGATCGAGATGGTAGAGGATCGTAAAACAAAGGAACCTGCGGCGCCGGCGAAATTGACACAGGTCATTGCCGAGTGCAAGAAGCGGGGATTAATTATCGGGCGCAATGGCGACACCATTCCGAGCTTCAACAATGTGCTGACACTCTCACCACCATTTACCACGACGAGCGATGATCTCGATTTTATTGCGCAGGTTATGAAGGAAGCCTTTGATACACTGGAGTAGGAGTAGCTAGAACGAAAAGACGATTAGACGAAAGCAGCGGTAGACTAGGAGATGCGAAAATCCTAGACTGCCGCTGTATGTATTCAACGATGGAGCTGATAGCGCTTTTGCAGCTTTGCTCGATGTGCTTCCAAAATCTCCTCAAAAGGAACCTCGTATTGGTTTGCCAGCAAGATTAAATTCCCAAGTACATCGCCCAGCTCTTCCACCAGCTCCTGCCGCGCTTCCGCTGCGGGTTTCTCCCCTTCATCTGGACGATCTCGACCAATTTCAATGGCGCGTACAGCTCTTGCCAGCTCGCCAGCCTCTTCCATCAGAAAACCTACTCGAATAAACGGACCATACCCTGTCCAACCTCGTTCTTGATAAAAATCTCCTACCCATTTTTGGAACTCAGTTATATTCATATATATCTGTCCCTTCCTGATTTTAGTATAATTATATGACACGCAAAGAAATTTAGGAAAAGCCATTCTACTTCAACAAGTTTTGGGAGGATGACATGAAACGTATTTGTGTTTATGCAGGTTCCAATCCGGGTGTAAATCCACTTTTTGAGCGGTCCGCACAGGAGTTGGGAAAAGAACTGGTCGCTCGTGGTCTTGAATTGGTCTATGGTGGTTCCAGCATGGGACTGATGGGGCGCGTTGCAAATGCAGTACTGGAAAGCGATGGAAAAGCGATCGGCGTCATGCCTACAGGACTGTTCCGCGGAGAAATCGTACATAAAGGGCTGACAGAATTGCATGAGGTCTTGACGATGCACGAGCGCAAAGCGAAAATGATCGATCTGTCTGATGGCTTCATTGCTTTGCCAGGTGGATTGGGTACCTTTGAAGAAATTTTTGAAGTGGTGAGCTGGGGTCAAATTGGCATTCACCAAAAGCCAATTGGACTGCTGAACGTGGATGGCTACTATACGCCGTTGATGCAAATGGTAGAGCATGCAACTGAAGCCGGATTTATTCCCGCTATGCAGGGTGAATTGATCCTGTGCGAGAGTGATCCCGCTGTCTTGCTAGATCGGATGCGAGATTACACACCGCCAGTGAAAGTGAACAAGTGGTCGGAGCTGGATAAATAGAACGTGAAAAAATAACCCGAAGCCTTCCATGTGTGGGAGGAATTCGGGTTATTCTAGTTATTGACAGGATGAATGCAGAAGTGTTAATGTAGTTGATTATATCCCTAGTAAACATATAGGAATAATATCAATATGATTCTTCTTCATACGTCAGGAGGATACTTCATGAACAGATCAGCGAAATGGCTACAACTCTCCACTTCGGCAGCCGTACTCTCGGCGGCGCTCGTTTTTCCAACTGCAGTCGGTGCAACAACGAAAACAACGGTAGAAGCACACGTAGAGTGGAACAGCTTTTTGCAGCAGCAATACGGTGTGAAATTTGACAAGACGGTAACTCGCGAGCAATTCGAGAAAGCATTGCTCAAGATCGTATCTACTACCACAAGTATATCGGAAAAAGACTTGTCAGCCAAAACTTTCTTGCCTGCATCCAAAGATGCCTCCAAGCTGGTTGTATGGGAAGCAGTCAGTGCTGCCGTAAAAGCTGCAGAGTTAAAAGAGCTCGGGTATACATATAGCGAGGAAAAAGCAGCGGCTGCCTTGAAAAAAGCAGGGATTTCGTATAAAAAAGGCAGCACGCTTACTTTGCAGGCTGCACAAGAGCTGGCTGTAGCCATTGACACGGGGCTTGTGTCCGCCAATGCGTTGAAGTCAGCTTCTATAGAAGGAGCAGTATCCGCAGAGCTTGCTAGTCAATTGCTAGCAAAAGTAGCAGAGTTCCATGGCTCTGCCAAAAACTTTCTGGGAACAATCGCCGATGAAGAGATTTTTGGCAAGCTCGCACAGGCGTGGAATGAATCGCAAATCATTAAAGCAGGTGAATTACAAGAGCTCGTAGACAAAGGCTTGAAGCAAAATCTGATTACTGGCTACAATTTGAAGGATGCCGCATTCGATCCTCATTTTGATCCGCAGCGCACAATTACGTATGGGCATAGTGATATCGCTCACGCCATTCAATTAATCGGCCTGTTAAAAAGTGAAGGCGTCAATGCCAAGGTTCAATTTGAACCAAAAACATCTGCCTTCATTTACTTGAAGGAATGGGGAGAGCCCGTTCAAACAGCCGATTATGAAGTGGTTCAGATTGAAAACGGCAACTACATTGCGTATGCCAAGGAGTACGATCTCAGCCTGGAATTCGACAGCGTAGAAGCGAAGAAGAAATTCCAGCCACTTGTTTTGAAATATGCCAAACGGGATCAAGAGGACATGACTGGATTGCTCAAGGCTTCTTGGTGGCAGCCGCTTTATCATTCCCGTACAGAGCTGGCAGATTATGCTGTCATTACGAACAACGTGTTAAAAGATGGTCGTTATGTCGTGCAGTCTTTCTCGCTGAATGAAGAATCTCCAAAAGTTGTGGAAGGCTTCCATAAGCTGAATGACAAGGTAAAGGTAGAGACATACAAGTTTTGGGTAGATCAACCGTTCTTCAATTATCTCAACGGTGAATCGAAGTAAATCAAGTGCATTGAAAAGCGTCCTTCCCTTCAAAAAATGGGGGAAAGGACGCTTTATTCTGTTACATTGATAATGGATAAAAAACTTTTTAGCGGATTTTGTCTATTTCTGGTATAATTTAGGGATAACCGTTGTTTTATGGCGATGGTTGTATAGTCATGCTGATAGTTTGGGAGGGAATGAAGTGGAAAAGAAAGCGATAATGCTACTGTTGTCCTGCTGTTTGTTCGCTTCGACAGCATTCGCAGCAAGCGCATCAACGACAATGCCAATCACACCGCAAAGCGGTACTGGAACATCCGTGCAGGCACCAGCAGATTTGTCAAAAGGGCTGCTCGTGAATACCTTCACTTCCCATCAGTGGAAACAAGATTCGCTTACGAAGCTACTGGGAAAATCCGTGAAAGAATTTGATGATTATGTGTATTATCCACAAGGAATCAGCATGAAGTGGGACGAAAACAAGCAAGCGTTTGCCGTTCTCGTTGAACCTTCCTATAAAGGCGAAGTTGTCAAAGGGATTACGACCTCCAAAAGAAAAGACGAGATCGTCCGAGTCTTGGGTAAACCACATTTTTCCGATGAAAAGCTTGCGTTGATTGGCTATGCAGAACAGGGCTATTACTTGTTTTTCACATTTGCGCAGGATAAAGTAAAAGCCATTTCTATTTATCGGCGTGATCAGATCACCGATACGAAAGCACTTGTTGATATGGCAAAAAATTTACAAGACGATGGTGAGAAATTAGGGGCACCCGCCGAATATGCTGATTTTTCTATCTTTGGTGCTTGGGGTAAGCCGGATTTTACGTATCATCTCAGGGGAATCGGTACATATGCGTGGGAGTATCCATCCAGAGGCATCGCCTACGATGGTATGCCAGAGGATGCAACGCTAACCATCTACAGTAATTTTTCGAGCAAAGACACGCTCGCAGATTTGAAAAACGTAAAGAACATCGTCTTTTCCAAAGAAGATTCCCTGTTCTTGATCGAAAAACTGAGAATCGAAACGGAAAAAGAAAAAATCGAATTAGCGAAAAAAGCTGGAATCCCTTCACCAGACAAGAAAAAAATCGCAGTGATTGATTCAGACAATTTGTACAATACCGCGAATATTCGTTTCTACCAGCCGGATTACACACCTCAAGCTCAACTATTTCCAGGTTATTTTATCGATGAAGTAACATGGTTGGACAACAACTGGGTCTTGTATCAGACAATGATGGGTGTGGGAGTTTATCATGTCACAACACATGAAAAGATAGAAATTGTAGGGATGGAGAAAAAGGCAAACGAGCCTTTTGATATGCTGGATGTCAATGCAGTCAAGCCTGATCTGACGAAAAAAGCAATTGTGTTTGAGGTCAGCATGAAAGAGAAGAAACAGACTTTCACGGTTCGCTATCAAATCACGGGTGACAAAATCACGTTCTCCTGGTAGAGAATAGGGATTAGCGTTCTTTTTTTGCGCTGATGGGTGAGCTGGCTGCTTCCTTTTCAGCCAAATACGAGCGCATGCCTCGAACAAACAACTCACGAAGGACTTCCTGCTGCGTTTTGCTGCTGACGAGAGAGCGAATGAGCTCCAGCTCAGCTACCAATTCTGAATCAAGGTGAAGGTTGACAGTTTTCCCTTTGGTTCGTGGGTGCAGCTCGTAGTACTCCGTTGATTTTTTTACGATTCCTTCGAAGACAACAGCTTCGTCCAACCATTCCTGGTCGGGTATAAACAAGCATGGTGCTTCTAAAATAATATGGGTCAGTTCTTCGCTAAATCGAATAGCGAGGGTCTGGCCCTTTTTTTTATGCAAGTCGCGGATTTGTCGTGATCGCTCTTGATTGGCAACTGTATTTTCCAGCGTGATTACGGCCAGTTCCATAGTGCCTCCTTACGGGATGAGCAGTTCTTCTTCCGGTACCGACAACAATACTTCTCTCGTTTTTTCCAATTGGACTTGGTAGGTGAAGTGCTGATCGCTTCGCTCGACGGAGGTGATGATTCCCCAGTAGCAAGTGCTATCTTTTGTGAGCTGGACACGATCCAAAACCTCGTAGCTCGGGCGAAGATACCCTTTTTTATATAGATAATTGAGCACGGATTCACGAGGAAAAAGAAATCTTTTGTTTCCTTGTTTACTGACCAAAAGGGGGAAGGTCTCCCGTTCGTCTATACAATCCCCTAAATAACCTTGATCTGCCCAGCGTTTGACGGTAGCCATACTGCCGATACGGCCAACCTTTGTCTCCAGGATGTCGAGTATTTCGCGTGAAGAGAGAAACGCTCTGCGCCTTTCGAGTTGCATCAGGTAGTTTTTGCGCTCGGTTTCCAAGTGGCTGAGAAGCGCTTGTGCTTCCGCGATTTTTTGTTTCACTACCTTGATCTCCAGATCGTAATCCTTCATACGGGACGGCCCTTTCTTCCTTGTTTGTTTTTATCCTATTCGATCATGAAATCATTCATGTCAATTCCAGCAGATTGATTTCGTTTCCTCACTAGGCAAATACGAAATGTAACAATCATAAAAAAGCGATTTCGCACATTGATTAATAGCAAGCATGTTTAGATCTGGTGAGGAGGTTGTGGACCGATGAGCATATCGAATGAGCTCGCGAAAAATTTCGCGGAAGTCGTGCCTGCCCTAAAACCGATGGAAGCCATCCATGAGGCGAATCGCTGCCTGTATTGCTACGACGCACCCTGTATCAAGGCTTGTCCCACGTCGATTGACATCCCTTCCTTCATCAAAAAAATTGCGACCGGAAATTTGTTCGGATCAGCCCGGACGATCATGGAATCGAATCCCGTCGGGGCGAGCTGCGCGCGCGTATGTCCAACAGAGGAGCTGTGTGAAGGGGCCTGTGTACTCAATTCGGCCTCCAAGCCCATCATGATCGGCCTTCTCCAGCGTCATGCGACAGACTGGGCAATCGAAAATCAAGCAACGCTTTTTTCAAAAGGCGAAACAAATGGTAAACGGGTAGCCATCGTCGGAGCAGGCCCGGCGGGATTATCAGCAGCGCGTGAGCTTGTGCGTCTCGGCTACACGGTTACGGTTTTTGAAGCAAAGGAAAAAGCGGGAGGATTGAACACGTACGGCATCGTGTCGTTCCGGCTGCCACAGGAAATTTCGCTATGGGAAGTAGAGCAAGTAGAGGCATTGGGGGTAGAGATACGTACGAATACGCGAATCGGCGTGGATGTAGGGACAGAGGAGCTATTGGACCAGTATGATTCTATTCTGTTGGCAGTCGGTATGGGCAATGTCCCTCAGCTTCATATCCCGGGAGAAGAAGTGGAAGGTGTCCTCGATGCCATTGCACTCGTGGAGGAGACCAAGACTAAACCACTGTCAGACGAGATGCTCGGCAAAAAAGTCGTCATTATTGGTGCGGGCAATACGGCGATTGACGCTGCCACCTGTTCCAAACGGCTGGGTGCAGACAATGTTCAGATTTTGTATCGGCGGACCGTTCAAGAGATGTCCTGTTATCAGTTTGAATACGAATTCGCCAAGCAGGATGGCGTAGAATTCCGCTGGCTCGTTGCCCCAACCCGTGTAATCGAGGAAAACGGCCGAGTGAAGGGACTGGAACTCGTGCGAATGGAGCTAGGTGAGCCGGATGAGAAAGGTAGAAAGCGTCCAGTAGAAATTCCGGGCAGTCATTTTGTCATCGAAGTAGATTATGTCGTGAAGGCGATCGGACAAAACAGACATTTGTCATTGATTGAAGCATTCGGGCTCCAGCATCGCAATGGGATTGTTGAGGTCGAGGAAGGCACCTATCGAACCTCCCATGTCAAAGTTTACGCAGCGGGCGATGTCATTTTTGGTGGAGGCAAAACAGATGCGATGGTAGTCGATGCAGCCAATCACGGGAAACGAGCGGCTTATGCCATCCACCAATCGCTCCGTGATCAAAAACAGCCAGTATAAAGGAGGAGACCTATCATGGCAGATCTCAGCATTAATCTGGCGGGAATCCAGTCCCCGAATCCATTCTGGTTGGCCTCTGCACCACCGACCAATTCAGGCTACCAAGTACAGCGTGCCTTTGAAGCGGGCTGGGGTGGCGCGGTCTGGAAGACACTCGGAGAGCCGATCATCAACGTCACTTCTCGCTTTGCCGGTCTGAACTTCGGGGGACAGCGCGTCTTTGGTTTCAACAACATTGAACTGATTACGGACAAACCGCTTGAGGTCAATTTGAAGGAAATGGATGAAACGAAGCGTCGCTTTCCGAAGCACACGTTGATTGCTTCGCTCATGGTTGAACATAAACAGGAAGCATGGCACGAGATTGTCAAAAAGGTGGAGGCAATTGGTGTAGACGGTCTGGAGCTGAATTTCGGCTGTCCGCACGGCATGGCAGAACGCGGGATGGGCTCTGCGGTCGGTCAGCATCCAGATTTGATCAGGCAACAGGTCGAATGGGTAAAAGAAGTCGCCCAAACCCCTGTCATCGTCAAGCTCACCCCAAATATTACGGACATTCGCTTTACTGCACGGGCCGCGAGTCAGGGAGGAGCCGATGCCATTAGCATGATCAACACAATTAACAGCTTGATGGGGGTTGATCTCGACAAATGGCTGCCGATCCCACATGTGGATGGAAAAGGGGCACACGGCGGCTATTGTGGACCAGCAGTCAAACCAATCGCTCTGAACATGGTCGCAGAATGTGCACGCGATCCCAAGGTTGGTATCCCGATCTCTGGCATTGGAGGTATCTCGGATTGGCACGATACCGTTGAATTTTTGCTGATGGGTGCAACGGGTGTTCAAGTATGTACAGCCGCCATGCATCATGGATTCCGGATCGTGGAAGACATGATTGATGGGCTTAATAATTACCTGGATCAGCGCGGAATTGCCTCCGTGATGGACATTATCGGAAAAGCCGTGCATACGTACTCGGATTGGGGACATCTGAATCTGAATTACAAGGTCGTGGCGCGCATTCATGAAGAGACCTGTATCAATTGCAACAAGTGTCATATCGCTTGTGAGGACACCTCGCATCAATGCATTGACATTGTTCCTGATCCATCGACTGGCAAAGAGCGTTTGGTTGTACGAGAAGAGGATTGTGTAGGCTGTAATTTGTGCTCCATCGTTTGCCCAGTGGAAGGAACGATCGAGATGGTCGAAATCCCGAGCGACAAAGCCCCTCTTAGCTGGAATCAGCGACAGGCTGCTTTGGCTGCGGGTGGCAGCTGTGAGCTGTAGTGTAGTCATGTTTTCGGCGTGGGGTGCATAGCGTGTACAAGAGAAGGCATGTCTACTCGGTGACGGGTTGAAGGGGAGATGATCATCGGATGAAAAAATGGATTCGAAATGGCACAGTCGTGACAGCGTCAGACACGTATCAGGCGGACATTTTGATCGAAGGGGAAAAAGTAGTCGCAATCGGCTCCAATCTGGATGGGAAAGATGCCGAAATGATCGATGCTACCGGATACTATGTTTTCCCAGGAGGGATTGACCCACATACCCATCTTGATATGCCTTTTGGCGGAACGGTTACTTCCGACAATTTTTATACAGGCACGAAGGCAGCGGCATTTGGAGGGACAACGAGCATCATCGATTTTTGCCTGACGAATAAAGGAGAGCCGTTGCATTCATCTATTTCGACCTGGCACGAAAAAGCAAGGGGCAAAGCGGTTATCGACTATGGCTTCCACTTGATGGTTTCAGATGCGAACGATCAAGTGCTCGAGGAATTGGGAGCAGTCGTACGAAATGAAGGGATAACTTCGCTCAAGGTATTCATGGCCTACAAAAATGTGCTGATGGCCGATGATGAGACGCTATTTAAAACGCTGGTTCGGGCTAAGGAACTAGGTGCCCTGGTACAGGTTCATGCAGAAAATGGAGATGTTCTGGATTATTTGATCAAGCAGGCGATTGCAAAAGGGCAGACAGACCCCGTGTACCACGCTTACACTCGTCCACCTGAAGCAGAAGGAGAAGCGACAGGACGTGCGATTGCATTGACTGCACTGGCAGATGCCCAGCTGTATGTCGTGCATGTATCGTGTGCAGAAGCGGTGCGCCGGATCGCAGAGGCTCGCGAAAAGGGATGGAATGTGTACGGGGAGACATGCCCGCAATATTTGGTGCTCGATATTACGGATCTACAGAAGCCGGGCTTTGAAGGAGCGAAGTACGTCTGGTCCCCTCCGCTCCGGGAAAAGTGGAATCAAGACGTCTTGTGGAGCGCGTTGAAAAACGGCATCTTGCAAACGGTTGGCTCTGACCATTGCGCCTTTAATTTCTCCGGTCAAAAAGAGCTGGGGCTAGGGGATTTCACGAAAATCCCGAACGGTGGACCAATCATTGAGGATCGGATGCGCCTCCTTTTCTCGGAAGGGGTAGCGAAGGACAAGATCAGCCTCAATCAATTCGTCGATATGACCTCTACAAAAGTAGCCAAACTGTTCGGGATGTTCCCGCAGAAAGGAACGATTGCGGTAGGCTCAGACGCGGATATCGTATTGTTTGATCCAAATTTGAAACGAACGATCTCCGTTGAAACTCACCACATGAATGTCGACTACAATCCATTTGAAGGAATGGTGGTGAACGGCGATATTATCTCGGTACTTTCGCGCGGCTCTTTTGTCATTCGCGATCAGCAATTCTTCGGGCAAGCCGGGGCTGGACGCTTTGTAAAACGATCGACCTTTGCAAGACCGTAATAAGGGAGAGCGTAAAAAGGCGAGGAGGGCGTTTATGGCAGATATCATTCGTATCGGCTTGATTCAGGCGAAAAACGATGTCGACGGAGACGAACCGGTTCATTTGCACAAAGAAAAAGCCATTGAGAAGCATGAGAGGATGGTGCGGGAGGCTGCGGCCAAGGGGGCACAAATCATCTGTCTGCAAGAAATCTTCTACGGCCCGTATTTTTGTGCCGAACAGCAACCGAAATGGTATGAGTCAGCAGAAGAAGTCCCAAATGGGCCGACTGTGCAACATTTCTCTTCCCTAGCTCGCGAGTTAGGAACCGTACTCATTTTACCTGTGTACGAACGCGTCGGGATCGGTACGTATTACAACACCGCCGCAGTGATTGATGCGGACGGCACGTATTTGGGCAAATATCGCAAGCAGCATATTCCGCATGTCGGAGTGGGCAGCAGTGGCTGCGGATTTTGGGAGAAATATTACTTTAAGCCCGGCAATCTCGGGTATCCCGTTTTTGAAACCGCTTTTGCCAAGGTCGGGGTCTATATATGCTATGACCGTCATTTTCCAGAAGGCGCACGATTGCTTGGCTTGAACGGAGCAGAGATTGTCTTTAATCCGTCCGCGACGGTAGCGGGCTTATCCGAATACTTGTGGAAGCTTGAGCAGCCTGCTCATGCGGTAGCCAACGGTTATTATGTGGCTGCGATCAATCGGGTAGGGACTGAAGCACCGTGGAACATGGGCGAGTTTTACGGACAATCGTACTTGGTCGATCCGCGCGGACAATTTGTCGCTATGGGGAGCAGGGATCAGGATGAGGTTATTGTCGCTGAAATGGATCGCAACAAAATTCATGAGGTGCGGGATACGTGGCAATTTTACCGGGATCGCAGACCGGAGACTTACGAAGATATGGTAAAGCTATTACCTTAATAAAAGAGTGAGGGAGGTGCTGGATACGCGCCTTCCTCCTTTTCGCATCATTGGAAGGATTCCATCAGAGTCAAAAGGAGCGTTCAGGGATGAGGCAGACTGTATATCGAGGGGTCGAATATGGCGAGGGACTTCGCGTCGTGAAAGCGCAAAAGTATGAGAGGGCAGAACGGCGTCATTTTACAAACGGTGCGAGTGCAAAGGCAGTGTTTGGGGCAGGTGTTTACTTGGTGAGCAATCCCGAAATCGCCGCACAGTATGCGATTTGTCATGCAGAAACCAATGGGGAGAAGGCAGTGGTGCTAAGCCAGCGGCTTCATTTGCAGGGTCTCGTTTGTTTGGACGAGCGCTATGGGGAAAATGAACTGCGCATCGATGCATTGCGTGCTGCTTTTTCAGAAGAGGAACTCGAACAGAGACAAAACGGAATGGGCTATGAAGAGTGGCTGAAATGGACAGGGGATAAGGTGCGTGCGTATCTGATTGCCTGTGGATACCGGGGGATTCGGTACCGGATCAGCCCGGAGCTAACGTATTATATTTGCTATGAGCCTGATGTTCAAATTGAAGAGATTGCGATTCTATCTGTGCTTGATGTGTGAGAAAGAGACGGTGACTATCGACTTATGTAAGTAAGGAAAACGAAAGACTGGCAAACCCAACGAGGGCAGCCAGTCTTTTTTGGTAGCTTGCTATTAGGAAGCAATCGTTTGTTTGTTGTTTGCCGTGATTTTCTCGTAATCGTTGGCACTCAAGATCGAAGCATCATTTTTCATCATCCACGTGTAAATCACGAGTGAGATCAGTAGTCCGACAGTCCAAGCATTGTCCCAAATAATGGTTAAGCCCGGAATGTATTTACTTATAAAAGGAATCGCAATCCCGATTAGCATTGCCCAGATGGCTCTGCCATTAAAGCCTGTTTTGTAGTTGTAGATCCCGTTTGTTTTGTACAACTCTGTTAAATGAATGCGCCGCTTGCGCACGAGCCAATAGTCGGCGATGGCTATTCCATCAATCGGGCCTAACAAGGCTCCATACGTTCCGAGCCATAAAAAGATGTAGTTGCCGAAGTTCTCTAAAATGTACCAAGGCTGCATCAAGAGTGACACGACCCCGGCGATGACGGCGCCAGCTTCATACGAGAGACGGCGAGGGGCCAGATTCTCCACTGCCCGGGCGGGAGCAACGATATTGGCCGCTACGTTGGTCGTCAATGTGGCAAGAATAATTCCAATTGTTCCGAGGAAAATGGCGAAAGGCGAGAATTTGGCCAACACGGCAGCAGGGTCCCACAACGCTTCTCCGTAAATAACGACAGAAGCAGAAGCGACAGCAACTCCGATGAACGAGAAGAAACCCATCGTGGTCGGCAACGAAGAGGATTGTCCGATGACTTGGGCTTTTTGACTTTTGGCATACCGACAGAAATCCGGAATGTTGAGGGCCATTGTTGCCCAAAAAGCAATCGCTCCCGTCAATGCTGGGAAGAAAACCTTCAGGAATTCTGCAGTGGTAGTGAATTTCGAAGGGGCAGAGAGCATCGGTCCCCATCCGCCTGCTTTCGTAAGCGCCCAGACGAGGAGAGCCAAACTCATAATGATCAGGACGGGAGCAGCCCAAGCCTCCATTTTTTTGATCGCTTCGGGACCTCGATACGCGACCCATACGTTTAACAGCCAAAAGCCAAAGAAGGATATCCAGAGATGTCCGGGAACATTTGCCCAGCCTGTCATCGACATGAGGAGTGTATCGATGGCAGCACCTCCGAACCAACAGTTGATGCCAAACCAGCCAGCACCAATCAAACCGCGTGCAACAGCAGGGATGTGCGCTCCTTTGGAGCCGAACCAGAGGCGCGCAAAAACAGGATACGGAATGCCGAATTTCGTCCCGGCATGAGAATTGAGAAGAATAGGAATAAGGACAATACAGTTACCGAGAATGATCGTCAAAATGGCCTGCCACCAGTTCATACCCAAGGAAATTAACCCTGCCGCCATTGCATACGTCGGCAAACAGATCGACATACCAATCCACAAGCTGGCGAAGTTGTAAGATGTCCATGTGTGCTCTGCTGTCCTCGTCGGCCGCAGCCCTTCATTATAAAGCGGACTGTTCTTGATTGCATCTTCGCCTTCTTTTGTCAGGGTAACGATTCCATTTGATACCGTTTGCGTCTTCACTTCTTTCCCTCCTTTGCTTTTCAAGATGTCTCGTATTCGGACAAGCGCCCTAGTTTGTCTTGAATACAAGTTGTAACATTATATTGGGGGAAAGAAGGCCTAATACCTGATTTTTTGTCGTAAAAACGCAGCCTACAACGACAAGATTCGTCATTGACGATGGGAATGATTCTACCTTTTTACCTAATGGGGATGGTAAGATGAAGCAAGGGGGGAGCAAGCTGTGACGACAAGAAAAATCCGAATGTCTTTGCAAACCAGAATGATCTTATTGATTACTATTGTCATTATTCTGATTGTTTCGTCAGTTGGGGCGGTGTGTTCTTCCATTGTTGCGTCTTCGATCGAAGAGCAAGTAGGCAAAAAAGCATTGAGTGTGGCGAAGATTGTTGCCAGCGATCCAGAGCTGCGTAATGCATTTTCAAGCGATTACCCTCCTTCACTCATTCAACCCATCGCTGAAAACGTCCGTGTGCAAACCGGAGCAGAGTTTGTGGTCGTGGGAAACCATGAGGGAATTCGGTATGCGCATCCGATTCCGGAACGGATTGGAAAGGAAATGGTGGGTGGAGATAACGAGCCGGGACTTTCGCAAGGTCAATCTTACATATCGAAAGCTGTTGGCAGTATGGGCCCTTCATTACGAGGGAAGGTGCCGATCAAAAATGATCAAGGGGAAATCATCGGGATCGTATCCGTTGGGTTTCTGCTGGAAGATATCGAGGAGGCCATTGACCTCTATCAAGACCGCATATTGATTTTGACTCTTCTCGCCTTGTTGTGCGGTGTTGCTGGTGCCATTGCACTCAGCCGCTATTTAAAGCGCTTAATTTTAGGATTGGAGCCGGAGGAGATCGCATCCTTGTACGTAGAGCGAAATGCTGTCCTGGAGTCAGTCCGCGAAGGCATCGTGGCGATTGACCGCAATAATCGCATCACGATGATGAATAAGGCTGCCATTCGTATTTTGAACTTACCGGAAGAAGAGTTTCATCGCAAAGAAATAGTGGAAGTGCTACCAGACAGTCGCATGCCAGAAGTTCTGGAATCCGGCGAGCATCAATTAGATCGCGAGTCGATTATGGGCGGAAAAGAAATCATTGTGAATCGACTTCCAATCAAGTTCGGTGGGAAGGTCGTAGGAGTAGTCAGCAGCTTTCGTCCCAAATCGGAAATTGACCAGCTAGCTTCAGAATTGTCCCAGGCGAGGCGTTATGCGGATGTACTTCGCGCCCAAACACATGAATTTCACAATTTGTTGTATACCATTTCCGGTTTGTTGCAGCTTGGTTCGATTCAGGAAGCGGTCGAGTTGATTACGAGTGAAACGTCCGCACAGCAAGAGATGATTTTGTTTTTGGCGAAGCAAATTCCCGATCCGTTAATAGGGGCTTTGCTGTTAGGCATGCACAATCGAGCCAAGGAGCTGAAAATACAATTCGTCATCCATCACGACAGTCACTTGAAGGAGCTCCCGCCGACGATTAATCGGCAGCAGATCGTGGTTTTATTGGGGACGCTGATCCAAAATGCGTTGGAAGCCGTCAATGAGCCAAGTGTCGAATACAAACGAGTGGAGTGCTATTTGTCTGACACGGGCGATGAGATCATGTTTGAAATCGAGGACTCAGGACCGGGAGTTGGGGAAGAACTGCGAGAAAAAATATTCGAACACGGTTTCTCAACGAAAAAAGGTGAAGATCGTGGAATTGGTCTGGCCAAGGCGCATGGAATCATTAATGAATTGGACGGCTATATTCTCGTTGGCAAAAGCGAGCTAGGAGGCGCACTTTTCACAGTATCCCTACGCAAAAGAATGGAGGTGGCGTCTTGAGAAAGCTGGAGGTTCTCATCGTCGAGGACGATATGCGAATTATCGATATCAACAAGCGGTTTGTCAGCAAGATAGAAGGTTTCGAAGTCATTGCTACAGCAACGAATGGTACGGATGCCAAAGAATTGCTGTCTTGTACGCGACCCGAGCTCGTTTTGTTGGATGTGTATCTGCCTGATATGTTGGGAACGGAGCTGGTCTGGCATATTCGGCAACATTACCGCGAAGTTGACGTGATTATGATCACCGCAGCCAAGGAAATGGAAATGGTACAGGAAGCGCTGCGCGGCGGCGTATTTGATTACATTGTCAAGCCGCTGGTTTTCGAGCGTTTTCGTGAACGGCTGGAAAGCTATCGTGAGCATGTCATTCGAACGAGAGAAGCTGTCGAGGTAGATCAGGAAGTCATTGACCAAATGCTGACCAGAAGACTTGTCACTCCGAAAAATCGAGATGTGAGCGTCCCAAAAGGAATTGACCTCCTAACGCTGGAAAAAGTAATCGAAGCGATCAGACAGACGGGAGACAAGGGGGTCTCGGCGGAGGAGATTGGTCGCGAGATTGGAACCAGTCGAACAACGGCCAGAAGGTATTTAGAATACTTGGTCCTGGAAAAAAAGGCGCGTGCTGACTTGATTTATGGCACCGTTGGCAGACCGGAAAGAAAATATCGCTATCTTCCATAATGTACCATGAACAATATGAACAAAAAGTGATTAATTTTCAAAATAGACCTTATGCACGAAAACTATTCCCCTAGCTTCCGCGGTGGTACATTATGTTCAAGCGTGATAGCGCTTACAAATAAGCGGGTTAAGGGGGATATTTGCTTGATGAAAAGAAAAAAAGTGCTAATCACAGTGTCCACTTTTCTTACACTAGCACTGGCTGCTTGTGGTGGAGGTACTGGAAATACGGGAACAGCAAGTCCAGGAGCACAGCCTGCCACAGAGACATCCAAATACCCGGAAAAGCCGATCGTATATGTAGCTCCATCCGGTGCGGGTGGGGGCTGGGATAAGACAGCTCGCTCGGTAGCAAAGGTATTGGCGGAAAGCAAGCTGGTGACAGAAACCATCACCGTTGAAAACAAGCCGGGTGGCGGAGGAACAGTGTTCTTGGCTGAGTATGTAAGCAAAGACAAAGGCAATCCTTATAAATTATTCGTGAGCTCTCCTCCTATCTTGATTAACAATAACAAAAAAGAGGGGAATAGCCCATTTGGCTACAAAGATGTCACACCCTTGGCGCAAATGACGAAAGATTTCGGCACCCTCGTTGTGAAAGCGGATTCACCTCACAAGGACATCAAGAGCGTGCTGGACGCGATCAAGACTGATCCAGGCAAAATTACACTGGCAGGTGGCTCTGCTCCCGGATCGATGGATCATCTGATCGGGGTATTGCCAGCAGCTAAGTATGGAATTGATCCGAAAAGCGTTAAGTACGTCTCTTATGATGGCGGCGGAGAAGCAATGGCAGCCTTGTTGGGCGGTAATGCGGATATCATTGCAACGGATGCTTCCAGCGTGGGTGAATATTTGAAAGCAGGTAAAATCCGTGTACTGGGCGTTACTTCTGATGAACGTCTCGGCGGTGATTTGAAAGAGATTCCGACGTTAAAAGAGCAAGGCATAGAAGCGACGTTCACGATTTGGCGAGGTGTCTTTGGACCGGCTGATATGCCAGCAGACGCAAAAGCTTACTGGGATGCAAAGTTGAAAGAACTTTCCACGCACGAGGCATGGACAAAAGAATTGGCGGCAAACGGTTGGGAAAGCGAGTACAAGGACGCTGCTGCTTTCTCGGCATTCCTGGACGAACAAGATAAGCAGGTCAAAGAACTGTTGACATCACTGGGTATGTCGAAGTAGGGAGAGGAGGGGCATCCCCTCCTTTTTCCACACCTTAGGAGGTATACATGAACCTGATGTTTGATCGTATCGGCAGTCTGTTTTTTGCGCTAGTAGGTGCATTCTTTATTGCCGAAAGTCAAAATATTTCGTCTAGTGCATACGGCAGTCAGGTTGGGCCGAATATGTTTCCATTTGGGCTTGGCATCATCCTGATCTTGTTGAGCTTGCGACTATTGTGGGAGACCTATAAGAAAGGCGTGGCTGCTTCCTCATCCGAGTCACAGAGTCCACTGCGATACAAGCGGTTTTTATTGATTTTGGCAGCAACAGTCTTGTATGTATTGTTGTTGGAGAAACTCGGTTATGTCATCTCGAGCTTTGCTTTCCTTATGTTCGCCTTCACCATGATGGGAAGTAAAAGCGTTCTGAAATCGGGAATCGTTTCCTTGCTGTTTTCAGTAGCCGTTTATGTCATCTATGTGCATTTGCTAAAAGGTACGCTTCCAGGACTACCTGTCTGGCTAGGCGTCTAGGGAGGGGATAAATTAGCATGAGTGCATTGCAATTTTTGGCGGATGGTTTTCTCGTTGCCCTACAGTCGCATAATCTTGTTTTTGCCTTTATTGGCGTTCTGATCGGTACTGCGGTAGGGGTCCTTCCCGGCATCGGTCCAATGAGCGGAGTCGCGTTATTGATGCCCGTTACGGCTTCCTTGACCTCTGGCTTACCTCCTGAAAGTGCGGCGGCTAGCGCACTGATTTTGTTGGCAGGCGTTTACTATGGCGCGATGTACGGTGGTTCCACAACATCCATTTTGTTAAATACACCGGGTGAATCCTCCTCTGTCGTTACGACATTGGACGGCTATCAGATGGCCAAACAGGGACGTGCTGGCGCAGCGTTGTCGATTGCAGCGATCGGTTCTTTTGTCGCGGGGCTTGTGGCGTTGATTGCTCTTGTGTTTTTGGCTGATCCATTATCCGATCTCGCTTTGAAATTCGGCCCTGCTGAATATTTCTCCCTCATGCTTCTCGGCTTGTGTGCGGTCAGCGGACTGGGGGGGAAGTCGATGACCAAAGCCCTCATTATGACAGTCATGGGACTCTTGCTTGCGACAATTGGGATGGACACCGTTTCGGGTGTGGCGCGGTTTACATACGATATTCCCGATTTGTACCAAGGCTTGGAGTTCCTCACGATAGCAGTTGGTTTGTTTGCCCTTGGAGAAGTGTTCAAGACGATTATCGAAGACGATCAATCCTCAAAGGAAATTATGAAAGTGGGGCGGGTACTGCCATCCAAGCAAGACCTAAAAGAAAGTGCCGGACCGATTGCACGCGGTTCGTTGCTCGGATTTTTCATTGGTGTTTTGCCTGGTGCTGGCGCTACCCTCGCATCGTTCTTCTCGTATATTTTTGAGAAAAAGCTGAGCAAAGATCCTAGCCGTTTTGGAAAGGGAGCGATTGCAGGTGTAGCAGCGCCGGAGTCTGCAAACAATGCTGCTTCTGGTGGTGCGATGATTCCACTGTTGACGTTGGGTATACCGGGGTCTGGTACGACTGCGATTTTAATGGGTGCATTGTTAATGTATAACGTACAACCGGGACCCCTCTTATTCGCTGATCATCCACAAATTGCTTGGGGTTTAATTGCAAGTATGTTTATCGGGAATGTAATGCTGCTCGTTTTGAATATGCCCTTGGTTAAAGTATTTGCCAAAATTATTGAAACACCGTCCCAATTCCTGATTCCCCTCATTATCGCGATTTCCGTTTTCGGAGTGTACGCTGTGCAAATTAGTACGTTTGATTTGATTTTGCTTGTGATTTGTGGGGTAGCTGGCTATTACCTGACGAAAAACGACTTTCCGCTGGCACCGCTCGTCCTCGGCCTTGTGTTGGGACCGATGATTGAAAATAACATGAGAAGAGCATTGACCACCTCGAATGGTGACTTTTCCATCTTCCTGACAAAGCCGCTTTCTGCTGCTTTTCTGGTTTGTGCCCTTCTGTGGTTGCTGATCCCTATCTTCTTAAAGCGCAGAGGGAAGCAAGTCATTATCAGTGAAGAAGCGTAACCTCAAATCTTTATCTTGACAGCGTCCTCGCAAGCCCGTATCATTGGAAAAATTTCGGGGAACTGTTCTGTTTGATGATTGAAGCAGAACAGTAGAGGAGAGACAGACATGTTAACGATTGAACCTGTAATCTTGGAAGGCAAGCTGGTCCGATTGGAGCCGCTCAGAATGGCCCATGTGGACGGAATCTGGGAAGCAGGCGCATACGAAGAGATTTGGCCGCATATGTCCATTACCATTCGAACAAGAGAAGATGCTCAGGCTTTTATCCTGCAGGCTTTAAAAAATGAACAAGCCCAAACAGAATTGCCATTCGCCATCATTCGCAAAACAGATGAGCAAATCATCGGAAGCACGAGATTTTTAGGGATAGCGAAAAAGGATCGCGGATTGGAAATCGGGTTTACATGGCTGACCCCATCTGTGTGGAAAACGGGCGTCAATACAGAGTGTAAATGGCTTCTCTTGCGCCACTGCTTCGAACAGCTAGGATGTATTCGCGTACAGCTCAAGACAGATTCGCGCAATTTGAATTCGCAACGTGCCATTGCCCGAATAGGTGGCATTCGAGAAGGTGTGCTTCGCAATCATATGGTGATGCCAGATGGATACATTCGCGACTCGGTATACTTCAGCATACTTGACCGTGAATGGCCAGAAGCCAAGCAAAAGCTGCAATTGTTGCTGTTTGGTGAATAAAGGCTTGGATTGATTGAAGGGCTTTCAGAGCATGTGTACAATAGGGGTGAACCAAGAGGGTTTACTCTGACAAGACCCGGAAAAGAGGGTATACATGAGACAGCGTTTGTCTACGCCGGGCTATTTATTGTTGCTCGGGGATCTGATCGCCTTTGTGCTTTTTGTTTATTACGGAAAAATCATTCATAACTACCCTGTCACGACCATGGGGATTATCGAAACATTAGCCCCTTTCCTCGTGGGATGGATTATCGCGATTCTGCTTTTCAAGAGCTACGGACAACGAACGTATGAATCTGCGGGCAGACAATTATTATCGGCACTGATTACTTGGACAGTAGCGGCACCAATTGGCTTACTGATCCGCTCCTGGTGGACTGGTGTACCGACTACGCTTATTTTTGCAGGTGTGACTTATTTCATTACGCTGGCATTTTTGTTCGGATGGCGTGTACCGTTTGCCATCGGCTATGCGATCTACAAACGCAAGAGACTACTCGTAACCAGCTAATAAAGTGACCCGAATTGGTTACGCTATCCTATGAACGACGTAGGAGGTGAAACAATTGGGGAAGAATAACAACAGCAAAGACCTCGGGAAAAATCGTGGTAAAACGCTGGATGAAAATGATCGCAACACAAATTTGCGACAATCGAATCATAATGATCGAAATGAAGGAACTGCAAAAGACCGCTGAGCAATCAGCGGTTTTTTACATGGATACAGGTCGTGATGTGATATAATAGATTTTGTTTTTCTAGCGAGTGGAGGGAAACGTATGACGGAACCGATGCAGAATGTACAGCCGGTGACCTTGTCGTCACAGGCGTTTTTACTTTTGTGTAGACTATATGATGGCTGCTATGACGAATTGAAGCAAAATGAGCAGGTTCGCGAACTCGTGGAGTCCATCGGTGATATTTTGCTGGCGGGCGTAGAGACGTTGGAGAAACAGGAAACCAAGCCGAAAAATATCACTTTTCCACTTACCGTGCAACAAGCTTTTTTCTTGCGTCGACTTGTAATTGAGCTGTTGGCTCAGTCGCCGACGGACAAAGAAGACCGAACGACACAATGGCTGCAGGAATGTGTGACAGCACTCGCTGGAGGCGGTGTCCAACCTAATGTCAAGCACTCGTGAGCTGCATGTGATTACAAGCGGACGGCATTCGCTTGATGAGGTATTGCGAATGGCAGAAGCTGCTTATGCAGGTGGTATGAACTTTTTACACATACGGGAAAAACAGCGTACCGCAAAGGAATGCATGGACTGGGTAAAGGCATTGGCGAATGTCATCCCCCTTTCGTCCTTGATCGTGAATGATCGGGTGGATGTGGCTGCTGCGTCGGGTTGTGCTGGTGTTCACCTGGCATACCATAGCCTGTCTCCTGCGGACGCGAGAATGGTACTGAAGACTGGTCAAAGAATAGGGCGTTCTGTCCATTCCGTGGAAGAAGCACAGCAAGCCATTGCTGCACAAGTCGATTATTTGCTCTACGGGCATATTTTTGCGAGTGGTTCGAAGCCAGGTCTTGCACCAAGAGGAACAATCGAACTCGCGCAAATGACGGCAAGATGGCATGTGCCGATTATCGGACTCGGTGGTATCACACCGGACCGGACCGAGCAAGTTTTGGAAGCTGGGTGTGCGGGCATTGCTGTCTTATCAGGGATCACAGATGCAACTGATGCCAAGTCAGCAGCCAGCGCTTATCGAGAGGCATTGGATCGTTGGGAGGGAAAATAAAGCATGCGTGATATACAAAGACTTCGGGAAAAAATGGGTGTATACTTTGTCATTGGTACGCAGGACTGTGGGTATTCCAGCGAAAAGACCATGCAAACCGTGAAAGCAGCATTACGCGGAGGAGTAGGCACGCTTCAGCTACGTGATAAAGGAAGCAAGCTAACTGCTCAGGAACAATATGAGTTGGGTAGAGAATTGCAACAGCTATGTCGTGACCATGATACCGTATTTTTTGTGAATGACGATGTGGATCTGGCGATTCGCTTGCAGGCAGACGGCATCCATGTCGGGCAAGATGACATGGCATTGTCAGAAGTACGAGCCAAAGTTGGCTCCGAGATGTACATCGGGGTTTCGGCAGGTACGGTCGAAGAGGCGCTCGCTGCACAAAACGGTGGCGTCGATTGTATTGGTGTAGGAGCGATGTTCGCTACCCGTTCTAAGGCAGATGCTGGAGAGCCTATCGGACCAGTGGGGCTAGCGGAGATTCGTAAGGCAGTCGGGAATGATTTGCCTATCGTCGGTATTGGTGGCATCACACTGGAAAATGCCTCTGAAGTGCTTGCTGCGGGGGCCGATGGCGTCGCGATTATCAGTGCGATCAGCCAGGCCGAATCACCTGAAGCAGCAGCGCAAGCGTTACAGCGGATTGTACGATCTCGTTAGCACGGACAAAGCGACGATTACATATGGTAGGGTAATAGAAACAAACCAGGATGATGCAATAATGGCGATCAAAAGGAGGTGAAGCCGATGAAAAATCGGATTTACCGCATCGGATATGAATGGGTGAGCAAGCGGGAATTGCTCGAGCGGTTGTTGATGACCGACTGCATTCTTATCGAACACAAGCGAATGCAACCCCCACCGGAGGATCAAGATACGGAATTGCCACCAGAAAAAGAAGTTCACGCTGTTTTAGTTCGCAGCCAGCGCCGCCCGGGCGAATGGGTGACATTTAACGGGCTATATGAAATACAGACGAGAGAGCCTATTCCCTGGATAGATTCACCGCTGGAGTACCATCAATTCGGAGTAGAATTGATTCCTGGTAATATTCGCAGGGAAAAGGCACCTCAAGGCAGGATACCAGCGCGAACCAAGCTGCAAATCGCAGCTGTGCGACAAGATACGGTATTTGTCACGGTTCCTGGGCATCCGTCCAGACGTTACGAAATGTCGTTGGCTCACGCTCGTTTTGCCAAGGATAACCCGACAGAATTGGAAATGAAGCTGCAAGTATACGCTTTTCCTCCACGCAACGATATTTTTGTGGATTGGTTATTGAAAGAAGGACGCAAAACAGGAATCATTACCCGCCCCAATCAGGAAAGGGTAGAAAAATCAGCTTTTCAGGTGTGGGAAGATCTACGCCAAGAATACGGCATTAGTGTCAGCGCGGCATTGATAGCGATTAAACAGGCACTCATTGTTCTGGATCGTGCTGGTGTCGAGACTGACTTCCCATACCCGACACAAGAGCGATCAGATATTTCTTTGTTCAGTGAATCAGAGCGAGATGCCTTTTATTCCTACCAATCCGTTCGATGTGCGATGGCTGCTGTCGCTGCCCTGTTGACGGTAGACCCGAAAGATCCGTTGCAGGATACACTCTTGATGGATATCATGCTCGAGCAACAAATCAACCGCAGGCGCGAATAGCGTTTGCGGTTTTTTAGCTTTATAATGGAATTGGTAGATGAACCCAATGAAAAGGACGTGTGACCATCATGTTTGTATCCATGAACAGACTGACTGTACCAGCAGACTATCAATCCCATTTGGAACGCGCATTTGGAAATGGGGGAGAACGGATGAAGGAGGTTCCTGGTTTTTTGGAGTTCCTTTTCCTGGCACCTACGGAAGGTGACGAATACATCGTTTTTACGAAATGGACAGATGAGGAATCGTTCAAAAATTGGACAGAAAGCGAGGCTTTCAAGCGCGCGCATACAGGAACCAACCCGAATAGCCCGGTAAAATCGGATTTGCGCAATTACGCTGTCAAATCCCATTCATAAAGCGAAAGCATTTGTCTCTGCGGGGGCAAATGCTTTTTGGATGGTTGAATAATAAACATTCTTGACCTTTTTATGCTCGATCGTGATATGATAGAAAATGGTGGAAAGCGTTTTCAGTCAAACATGTTCAGGAGGTGAGGGTGTCCGAAAAAGGCAATGTGAAAGCTCGCGATAATAGGATGCTGGCCGAGATTGTTTGTCTGTAAGGATAAGAAGAGAACCTGATTGGATGGTGTCATTCTCTGCACCATGATATCATCAAGCCGCTTTACATCTTGTCTCATTTACGTCCATAATAGAGCCTATACATACTTGGAAAAATAGCCTCAATGAAGCACGGAGAAAAGGAGCCAGAGTGTTTTGAAAAATCGAATAAGTAAGTATCTTACTCATTTGGTCCCTGCGGCGGTGGCCAAGACGTTTTCCTTTCTTTCAGATCATCATTACTCTGCTTTGCTTCTAGAAGACCGCGAAAATACAGAGGCTTTGTTTGTTCAGCAAATCACGAAATGGATTGAAGTAGTAAAAGTAGTCGACACGTATGCATTCGAGCGAGAATGGAGCGAAATTGCATACAAATTTTCGCTGCTCGGAATGAATCTTACGTATTTGCAGCAATTTTTGCGCAAGTGTCGAGACGTTATTATTGAAGAAATGAATAACAACTCATTTTCTCTAGCCACGACGGAAATGGAGCGAGTGGAGCTTTTGCAAGCACAGATTCGCCTCTATCAGTCGATGGACTGCATTTTGCATCAATTGGACGATGTCTTTAACAAAAATTCGCATCCATTTCCGGTTGAGAAAACACCAACTTCTCCTACAAGTTCGGCCAAAGGAGAAGATGTTTCAATGCTCGCTGAACAGGAGCTTGTCCAATTGGTTCTGCAGTCCAGTGATATTGCCGTCTTGATGATCGACCGCCAGTTAAGAGTCATTGAAGCGAATTACGCTGTCTGTCATTTATTTGGCGTAGATCGGCATCAACTCATTGGTAAAAACATTGATCATGCTCTCCGCCCTCATGTAAGCGAGCGTTTTGTCCAGTGGGTGATTGAACGTGGGCAGTCTGGCCATTATGTTGCGGAATACAGAGGCAAATGGACGACAGTGAGTACGAGCCCCATTTACTACGGTGGAGAGATGTGGGGAGCGATCGCTGTTCTTCGGAATGTTACGGAAAGCAAAAAATACGAAGAAGAGTTGAGCAAGCGCGAAGCACTGGCAGCAGTTGGGCAACTGGCTGCTGGGATGGCACATGAGATTCGGAATCCACTGACAGCCATCAAGGGCTTCATTCAGTTGCTGCGGGAGCAAGGGGAAGCAAATCGTAGTGAATCTTATTTTTCTGTAATCTTAACGGAAATTGAACGCATTGATGGGCTATTGAACGATGTTCTTGTTTTGGCCCGGTACAGGGATGATAAAATCGTATCGGAACGTTTCTTAGTGATGGACGAGTTATATGGCGTCATTCGTTTACTGGAGCCAGAAGCGAATCGAAGAGGAATCAAGCTTGAGCTGGACATTGCACAAGGCGAGTGGCATGTGTTTGGTCATCGTTCACGAATCAAGCAAGCCATCTTGAATATCTTGAAAAATGCGCTTGAAGCATTGATGACCCAAGGAAACCTCGTTCATGTAAAAGTGTACTCATCTCTCAATCAAGTAATCATTGTTGTGGAAGACAACGGACCTGGTCTATCAGATTCTTGCCTGCAAAATTTGTTCGTTCCTTTTTATACGACCAAACAAGAGGGAACGGGGTTAGGTTTGTCTACGACACAACGCATCATCGCGGATCACGGTGGCGAACTCTATGCGGAAAACTCTCCGAAATTGAAAGGAGCTCGTTTTGAGATTCGTTTACCCCTTTCCACTTCCTAAAAAAACAAAAAAGGATTGTGACTGTAGACGGATCGAATATCCGTCTTTTTTACGTTCATATAAGAGAAAAGTCCTATACGCGAAAAAGTTGCAAGTCTTTCGAATCAATCTTTTTGTAAGTTGTTGTCAAGGTCTGTCGATCAGTGGAATAATTTACAAAACGGTTACAATTTGAACGGAGTTGAACAACTGTGATTCGGATGCTGAAAAAAAACGAAACGAGGTGGAGCTACTGGGAGGTTTGGTATGAGGAATCAGAGCGCCTTTATACCGTTCATTACGGAAATGTAGGGGAAATTGGCGACTATTTTGCTGTAGTGGCGGAGCAGATTGAGGGAAGGCCTGATGAGGTTTTGCAGAGCTGGGCGGAAGAGATGAAAGTACAAGGATATCAGGTTATGAAAGAGAACGATTTCCACCCGATGGTTATTCGATTTCCCCATTTGTGTGAGTCAGAGATTGAAATGCGTTATTTGATCGAACAGCTGTTGGACGAATGCTTGGGAAAGACGGGGAACGGGCACAGCGACGGTGGGGAAGACAGCGAGAGGACGTTGGCAGTGATTTGCCGGGTGATCGATACGAAGAAAGCGGCTGCTGCGGTATTTGAAGCGATGTCCAGCGCACAGATGGCAGAAGGATTTTCTATCAGCATAAAGCAGGAGGATGGAAACTTGATTCCACTTAATCCTCCTGCCTGAAATTATCTGATTTATTTCACGATTTTGTGCCGCAGTGCTTTTGCCACTGCCTGTGTACGATCCTCGACACCCATTTTTTGCAAGATCCGATGCACGTGTGTTTTTACAGTGCCTTCAGATATAAACAAGTTTTGCGCAATCTGATCATTTCGATAGCCATCTGCGATCTGTTGGAGTACATCCAACTCTCGATCCGTAAGTTCATCTAGCAAAACTGATTGGGAGGTGGTCGTCGAATCAGGTGTCTCACGTTGACCTTGCAGAGCTTCGGCAAGGGCTTTTGCAGCTGTCACGGTGTGGAAGAGGGCTTCTCCCTGGTGGGCTCTGCGAATCAGATCAAGCATTTCCTGAGAGTCAGCATCTTTTAGCATATAGCCGACAGCCCCGGCGCGAATCCCTTCCACCACATAATTGTGGTTATCAAAGGTGGTAAGAATCAATACCTTCGTGCGAGGATGCTGCAGCATGATTTCTCTTGTGGCCTCAATACCCGACTTGTTGGGCATCTGAACATCCATTAAAACGACATCAGGTGCGAGGTCGCCAATAAGTTCTACTGCTTCTACGCCATCGGAAGCTTCCCCGATTACTTCCATATCGGATTGCATTTGAATGACATAGCCTAAACCTTGGCGAATCATGGTTTGGTCATCTACTAGGACCACGCGAATGGCTCCTTCTTTTTGTTTACCGGTCATGTTCGCATGCTCCTTTCAGGTTCAGTCTGGTGAATCGGAAAGCTGAAATCGAGTTGGAATCCGTGGGGCTCTCGAATGCGATACGCGAGAGTTCCGTTCAATAATTGAATTCGCTCAGATATGCCAGTTAGGCCAAAGCCAGGTTTGATTTTTTGGTCGCTCGTGATGCTTCCATCGTCTCGGATTGACAACAAAAGGATGTCCTTCTTTTGTTCAATGATGACGAGAATTTCTTTTGCGTCAGAGTGACGGAGGGAATTGGTGATCGCTTCCTGCAAGATTCGATAAAACGTTATCGTCATTTCCTGGGAGAGCGGGATGTCCAGATCGGAGCATATCAGTTCCATTTTAATACCTGTATGCTTTTGGGCCTGCGACAAAAGAGCTCGCAGAGGCGTAAGTCCCAAGGAGGTTTTATCCAGAGCAAGTGTATGGACAGACGTGCGAATATCCTCCAGACTTTGCTTGGCGACACCGAGCATGTTGCGCACGGCTTCTTGTGCGTTGTCAGGTCCATCCTGCAACATATACTTCAAGGCATGTAGCTGGACAATGAGTGAAGTCAAACTATGACCCAATGCATCGTGAATATCACGGGCAATTCTCGTTCGTTCCTCAAGAACAGCTACTTGAAGGGAATGAAGCGCTGCTTCTTGAAGCTGTAAGTGTGCCTCTTGCAACTCTGTATGTGCTTTTTGCAGCTGCTCCAGATGCTGTTGGTTGGTTTCATATGCTTCTGTTTGAATCCGATAGCCTCGTGCGCCGATATAGCAGCCCACATACGTAAGAATATAAGAGATGATGTGCGTGAATCTCAGGTTTTCTTCAAAATATAAAAAAAGCGTACTGCACGTACCAAAAAAAGTAGCATACGCCAACGCTCGGCGTCCATGAATGTGAAAACCGATAAAAACAGCGAGTGGGAGCATCAAGCCGAAGCCCTCTCCACCCAAGATGAGGGACTTTAGCAAGGAAACGATTCCTAGCGCGACTGCCACTAATTCGAATTGGAAAGGCTTCCATTTTTTCTTGGAAGTCCAAAATACCACAAGGTAACAAATAAATAGTACAATGGTAAGGGAAAATTGCAATGGAGTTTCCCGTTTAAATGAATCAGGAAGCAAAGCTAATACAAGTAAGATGGAAAACCACATGATCAGCAAACGTTTTTGTATGGCTTTCATCATTATCTTCAACAATGAGAAGTCCTTCTTTCTCTGCCGGATAATCACTTAACTTCATTCTAGCATGCGTTGTCGTCTATCTCCAGATAGATAAATCCTTGTCAGAAATCTACCCCTGGGTAGACTTCACTACATATAGATTTCAGTAGAATTATTTTTGGGAAATAAACGATTAGTTATGGGTGTGAAGTGGTTAAGTAAGGATGGCAAGGGAGGTTCTCATGAAAGAACTGATTCAGTTGGCAAAACTCCTGCAAGAAGCCAGTGTTTTGTTTAGCACGATTTCTGAGCAAGAGCTGGATACAAGCGATGTAACCTGGCAACAGGTCTTGATTCTGGAGCAGCTAGGAAACGGGCCAAAAACGATGGGGGACATAAGTAAGACTGTCGGTCTTTCATACAGCACAACTTCCGGTCTCATTAACCGGTTGGAGCAGGAAAACCTGGTACGAAGATTCCGCGACCAAGCAGATCGACGAGTTGTGTGGGTGTCACTGACAGAGCGTGTATACCAACAGCGAGATGTGAAATGGGGAAATTCACAAACCGTTTAAAACGGTTTCACCCCTTTATATTTCGTTAAACGAAATGTCACGACGAGATTCACCTTATTCATTTCGTTATGCGAACTATTTCTCACAAAAAATTAGCAGATATATAAAGAAGAGGTGAGTGGATTGAATCTTTCTGAACTATCGATTAAACGCCCGGTCACCATGATTATGTTGACTCTGGCCATGCTGATTTTTGGTTTCGTCTCACTGCCTCGCTTGGCGATTGATCTCATGCCGGACCTGAACTTCCCGGTTGCTGTCGTAGTTACCTCCGTTGACGGCGGATCGCCAAGTGAGGTAGAAAAACTGGTAACGAAGCCGATTGAGGACGCACTTGCAACGGTATCCGATTTAGATAGTATACAATCGGTATCGATGGAAGGCGCTTCGCAGGTTATCCTCATGTTTAACTGGGGGACAGACCTTGATCAGGCGACTCTCGACATGCGGGAGAAGGTAGATCAGGTTCGTGGCTCTTTGCCTGACTCAGCTAGAGCGCCACGTGTACTGCGCATTGACCCGAACAGTACACCGATCATAGAGTTTGCGGTGACGGGTGAGCAAGATATCAACAAATTGAAAAAGATGGCCGAGGATATGATCCAATCACGCCTGGAGCGTATTGATGGGGTCGCATCTGCTTCCATCAGCGGTGGACAAAGCCGGATCATCGATGTTACCGTCGATCCAGCCAAACTGGCGGCGTATGGATTGTCCCTTGACCAAGTTCAGCAGGCTCTACAGGGCAGCAACTTGTCAGGTTCCGGTGGAGCGGTACGCGAGGGTGATGCCAAGCTCAACATCCGTGTACAAGGTGAGTTTGCCGATGTCGATCAAATCTCGCTGACACCAATCTCTGTTGGAGGAAACTCCATCAGGCTCAGCGATATTGCCGAAGTAAAAGACACGCATCAAGATGTAACGCAATTGAGTTACGTCAACGGAACACCGAGCTTGGGTATTAAAGTGACAAAAGCTTCTGGCGGAAACACCATTGAGGTAGCAGATGATGTAAAAGCTGAGCTGGAGAAAATCAAAGGCGAGCTGCCAGAAGGCGTTAAAATCATTACGACTCTGGATACATCCACTTACATTAAGGATTCCGTTTATACGACCGCTGAACATGCCCTGTTGGGTGGCGGTATCGGTATGATCTTGCTGTTCTTCTTCTTGGGCAGCTTGCGATCCATGGTAATTGCGGTCATCGTTCTTCCTGTATCGATCGTTGCTACATTCTTGCTGATGTATATGTCTGGACAAACGATCAACCTGATTTCCCTCTCCGGTTTGACATTGGGATTGGGATCATTGATTGACTTTGCGGTTGTTATGCTCGAGAATGTTTTCCGTCATCGAGAACAGGGAAAAGGTATGATGGAAGCCGCCTTGGATGGTTCCAAAGAAGTAGGTACGGCAGTAATGGCTTCGGCTTTGGCGCAAATTTGCGTATTCTTGCCGATTGCCCTCACGGAAGGTATTGCTTCTGAGTTGTTTGGACCACTTGCATTGACGGTTGTTTACTCCCATATTGCTGCGCTAGTATTCTCTATTTTGCTCGTGCCGATGCTGAGTTCGAGAATTTTAAACAAAATTCCGTCGCATACACATCATGAGAACTATCGTGGAATTAATCCGGTTACTTGGTTCAACATTGGATTTAGCAAAGTAGAAAAAGGCTACCAAAGACTGTTAAAATGGTCATTGGGCCATCGTAAAACAGTCATGATTTCTTCGGTTGTGCTGATGGTGGGCTCTCTCGCATTAACACCGATGATCGGGGCAGAGTTTATTCCAGCCATGGACCAAGGTCAAGTAAATATCTCTATCAAAATGCCGAATGGTACTGTTCTGGCTGAAACTGAGAAAGTTACCAGACAAGTAGAAGAAATTGTCAACACGGTTCCGGAGAAGAAAATTGTAGCGACTTCGGTTGGTAGCAATGCATCACCGATAGCTAGCACATTGTCATCCAATCAGGGGACGATCACCCTGATGCTGGTAGATCTCGACCAGCGAACTCGTTCCTCCAATGAAATTGTGATGGATCTCCAGGAAAAGCTGAAACATATTGCTGGCCCGGAAATTAAGGTAAGCGCACCAGCCGGCATGTCTACCGGTTCCCCCATTCAACTGAAGGTTAGCGGGGATGACTTGGCCGTACTGAAAGACATCAGTGGTATCATTAAAGGTGAAATTGAGAAGGTACCTGGTACGAGTAACGTAACAACCAGCTTGGAAGAATCAAGACAAGAGCTGGAAGTGAAGATCGATGCTGAGAAAGCGAGCCTGTACGGATTGACGACAGGACAAATTCTCTCCAGTGTTCGCACTTCCTTCCAAGGTCAAACGGTAACGTACTATCGCACAGGGGATGATGAGATTGACGTCAACCTCAAGCTGCCCAAATCGTATCAGGAAGACATCAACTTCTTGAACAATATGCGAATTTCCGCTCCTGGTGGGGCACAGATCGCGCTTACCTCGGTTGCGACTATCAATAAGGTAGATGTGCCAGTATCGATTAACCGTGCCAACTCAAGCCGTGAAGTTCAAGTAACGAGTGATTTGGCAGGGCGTGACCTGAGCTCTGTCACACGGGAAGTGCAAGAGAAAATTTCGAAGCTGAATCTCCCGGATGGCTACACAGTCGATTTTGGCGGGCAAAGTGAAGAAATGATGGAATCATTCAGCAGCCTTGCTCTCGCGATTGTACTGTCTGTCGTGTTGCTTTATATGGTAATGGCAGCGCAGTTTGAATCGTTATACACCCCATTTATCATCATGTTCTCCGTGCCACCAACCGTTACAGGTGTTCTGCTTGGACTTTTGGCGACAGGTACAACGATCAGCGTTGGGGTTTTGATCGGGTACATCTTGTTGATCGGTTTGGTCGTGAACAACGCGATTGTATTGATCGACTACGTGAACCAATTGCGTGCTAAAGGTATGGAGCTGTATGATGCGATCCTGCATGCTGGCCCGATTCGTCTTCGTCCGATTTTGATGACGACACTTACCACTATTCTGGCGATTGGACCACTCGCATTCTCTGGCGGCGCTGGTTCTGAAACGAACGCACCAATGGCCGTGACGGTTATTTTCGGTCTTGGATTCTCTACCTTGATTACACTAGTTCTGGTTCCTGTCGTTGCTTCCTGGTTTGATGACGCAGGGAAAAAGAGACGCTTGAAGCGCCAATTGAAACTCGAAAAGAAACTTGCTAAGAAACAAAAGAAAATCAATCCCGCTTTGGAATCGTAAGACGTTTGTGGGAAGAGGAGGGACATACATGAAACTAAATAAAAAACCCGTCATTTTGGCATTGCTGGCCATCACTCTAGTGGCAGGGTGCTCCAGCCCGCAAGCGGAAACGCCGCCTACGGAAACGGTGGAAGCAGCAACCCCTGTACAGGTTGAAACGGTTGCTTTAGGCACAGTAGTATCAGATTCTGGTCTCACGGCAAAGCTGGCTCCGAGTGAAGAAGTGCAAGTTTCCCCGAAAATGGGCGGGAAAATTTCTTCCCTGCCAGTGAAACTGGGCCAATACGTGACAAAAGGTCAAGTATTGTTCAAGCTCGATGAAAAAGATCTCGTGAACGGTGTCAAGCAAGCAGAAGCAGCTTACAACGTATCAAAAGCCAGCTTAAACCAAGCAGGCAGCAGCTCTGATCAAGGCTTGGTTCAAGCAAAAAATAGCCTGAAGCAGGCAGAAACTGCCCTTCAGGATGCCAAAGTAAACCAGCAGCGGATGCAACAGCTCTTTTCTCAAGGAGCGATTTCCGCACAGCAGATGGAACAGGCAAACTCCCAACTGACAACGGCACAGACTTCTTATGATAACGCACAGCAGGCTTTACAATCTGCTGGGCAAAAAACGAGCGTGCAAGTTTCCGAAGCCTCTGTGCAGCAAGCCCAAGTGAGTCTGCAAAATGCTCGTGAGCAATTGGCGAATGCAACTGTGACGTCTCCGATCAACGGATATATTTCCAGCGTAAATGGCGCAGTTGGTCAAATGGCAGGTCAGCAGCCGGTTGTGGTTGTCGTTAACACGAACCCACTTCTGGTAAAAGCGAATCTGTCAGAAGCTGATATCACAAAAGTAAAAGTAGGGACTACTGTAAAAGTAAACGTACAATCATCAGGAAAAACGATTGATGCCAAAGTAACGGCGATGAGTCCAGTCATGGATTCACAGCTCAAGGCATACCCGGTGGAGATTACAATTCCAAACCCATCCAATGAGCTGAAGTCCGATATGGTTGTGAATGTGACCTTCCCATCGGTTGGGGAAAGCGGAGCGAAATCGATCGTTGTAACACGCGGTGCAGTTTTTGATCGCGATGGTAAACAGTATGTATTCAAGCTGGAAGGTGACGTTGCAAAACAAGTCGAGGTCACTACAGGCAAATCTTCTAGTGATCAGATCGAAATTTTGACAGGCTTGTCTGCCGGCGATAAGATCGTGGTAAAAGGGCAAACACTGCTTCAAGATGGCGGTAAGGTTACGATTCAGTAAGAAAAAAAGAATAGCAGGAAAGGGGCGGAGTACATCCGCCTCTTTTTTGTGTACAATGGAAGTATTCATGAAGGGGATCTGAATGAGCTATTATACAAAGGAAAATGTCACGGATTTAAGACAAAGTGTCTTTGCTACTTTTGAAGGGGGAAAAGATTCGATACAATGAGAAGATAGTGGATAAAATACCCACCGGAGGTACATATGACTGGCGATATTACTGTCTTTTTGGCATTTGCAGCAGGTTTTCTCTCGTTTATTTCTCCTTGCTGCCTGCCGCTTTATCCGTCCTTTTTGTCTTACATAACTGGGGTAACGATTGATGAAGTAAGGAACGGGAGAGCGGTTTTTCGAAAGCAAGCCTTCTTGCATACCTTTTTCTTCATTGTCGGGTTTTCGATCATTTTCGTTGCGCTTGGGTTGTCTACATCATGGATCGGAAGCTTGTTCACCGACCAGCAGGACTTGATTCGTCAATTGGGCGGTATTTTGCTTGCTGTTATTGGTTTCGTTATGCTTGGCGTGTTTAAAATGGATTGGATGATGCGTTCTTTTAAAATCGATTTAAAATCGAGACCATTGGGGTATACTGGGTCCATACTGGTGGGAATGACGTATGCAGCTGGATGGACACCTTGTGTGGGACCGATTCTTTCTGGCATTATCGTCATGGGCGTATCCAATCCTTCAAGCGCCTTGGCTTACACATTGGCGTATACACTCGGTTTCGCCATTCCGTTTTTTGTCATGACGTTCTTCATCAGTAAGGTGAAAGCGATTGTGAAGTATTCCGACCTGTTTATGAAAATCGGAGGAGCCATTATGATTTTGTTCGGTGTTCTTCTGTATACAGATAAACTGACGGATATTACACGCGTTCTCATTCAAATGTACGGAGGCTTTACGGGATTCTAACTCAGTAGGGCAGAGGTGACAAAATGAAAAAGCTGTTGCTCGCGGTGATCGTATTATTGGGCGTCGGACTTGCTGTGTGGGAAAAGCCTCAAGAAACAGCCGCAATCGTAGCAGAGGTTCAAAAACCGGAAGTTGGCTTTGCGGCTCCTCATTTTACACTGACCGGACTGGATCAGCAGACGTACAAGGTAGAAGGAAAAAGGGCGAAACCGTTGGTCTTGAATTTTTGGGCTTCCTGGTGTGGACCATGCAAGCTGGAAGCGCCTGATTTACAAAAAGTCTATGAAAAATACGGCGGACAGGTTGATATGTTTGGTGTGAACGTCACGAGCAATGACAGTCCGGAAGCAGCTATGGCCTTCGTCACCAACTACAAGCTGACATTTCCGATACCGATGGACGTAGCTGGAACTGTGTCGAACCGTTACAAGGTGATGGCATTCCCAACGACTTACTTGATTGACGCGGATGGGATCGTACGAAAGAAGATCATTGGCATGGTGGATGCTTCTACACTGGAGCTGGAACTGCGCCAGTTGTTAAGTCCAAAGCCATAATGAAGTCACATAAGTCGCTGGGAGAGAATTCTCCGGCGGCTTTTTCTATTTGTGATATGTATGACAAGGCCCATTTTGCAGGTGAATATCTTGATTTTGTATGCTTGCCTAAAGAGCGGGGGTTCTCTCCTTCATAGACTGGAGTGATCCAGGGCAAAGGGAGGAAAACAGATGGCCAAGGGCAAAAAGATCAAGAAGAAGAATACGCGACAGCACCCCAATCAAGTACAGATGAAAATCGTAACATCCCATACATGTCAAGTATGCAAGCAGCAATGTGCACGAGGTTTGGCATATATGGAGCAGATGTCCCAGCCCGGCGCGATCGGCTTTGGTGTACCATGTATCCTTACTAAGCAAAAGCCATAGTTCGTCCTTTTCCATTGTGCGGGATATTCTGTTCACGAGATAGTCCCTTCGCGTACGGTGAGCAGGGATCAAACAGCCTGACTCCATTTTGGAGCTACCTATGGGTGGCTCTTTTTTAATTTTTCATTAAGAATTGGCCTGAGCAAATGTGAAAGAGAGGATCAGTAGAGCCAACATGTTACAAAGGTTAAAGGCTCTCAAGTGCCAGGCTTGTATGCTGGCAGGTTTAACGGCTGTGTATTATACTGAAGGAACTGATAAAAGCAAGGGAAAGGAGCAAAATAACATGCGTCCATTACAAATATCACCGGAGACCGCTGTCAAGCTGGCGGAAGCGCTTCAGGTACCCTTGGAGCGTCTCATGCACATGCCGCAGCACATCTTGTTGCAAAAAATGATGGAGCTGGCGAATCAAGAAAAGGAAGCAAACGAAGCAACGGATAAAACCCAAGAATAGGCGAGCGATACAAAAGGAGGAGAAAAGATGGGGGCAAACGTAGCACATAAATTCCGTACGGGGCTTAAGCCACAGGCGTTTGTGGAAAGCATGACGAAAAATCAGGATACATACCAAAACTGGTCGGATGCATTTTCATGGGAGGATGAACAAGAACGTGCTTTTTTTGCCTCTCTCCAGCATCGTGATGACCTCAGATGTTTGATTTTGGCTGCAGATTGGTGTGGCGACGTCGTTCGCAACTTGCCAGTCGTCTTACATGCCCTGAAAGAAACGGACATGCCAGTGGAAATTATGGTGATGGAAGAACACCTCGATCTGATGGATGAGTTTCTTACGATGGGAGGTCGGGCGATCCCTGTTGTTATTTTCGCAGACACGGGTGGTCATGTTCTTGCCAAATGGGGACCGAGACCAAAGCATGTCCAAGCTGTCATGACGGCATTCAAACAAGATAACCCGGACCGAACCGCAACGGATTATGAAGACAAGATCAAGGTAGCGCGTGCCGAAATGCTTGAGCAGTATGGAGAAGGCACTGGCTATCAACAAGTGATTGTCAAAGAACTGAGAGAGCTACTTTCCTCGATCTAACGATCATATCAAAAACAGGGCGGAGTCCCGGCTCCGTCCATTTTCATGCAGAAGGGCTGAATATTCATGTATTACTACGGCAATGAAACCATTATGTCCTTGGAGCAGGTGCTTCGCTTAAAAGCATCGGAAGTTCGAATCCTGGAGTGGGTACGTACCTACGAGTTTTTAGAAAACAGTTATGGGATCGATGAAGCCGTTCCCTACTTCTTGGAGATAAAATGTGAAGAAGGGCATGTCAAGATTCGCAAAAACCGCATACTAGAATTCCCGGAATACTCCTGTGAGGGAGAAGCAACATTTCAAGAAGTAGACGAAGCATTGCGTGTCTTTCACGAGTGGGCACAGGAGATTTTGGCGAAAAAAGATAGTCAATTTAAATAAATATATTGACGTCAAACAAAGTTCATGATAAATTAATAAATGTCGCTTCTGGTTGAAGAGAGTAGACGCAGAAGATAGACAGCACATATTGTGGGGAGATAGTGAAGTGGCTAAACACGGCAGACTGTAAATCTGCTCCCTCCGGGTTCGGCGGTTCGAATCCGTCTCTCCCCACCATTGATTTTCTTTCGAAGATGTGCTAATTTATTCATAGTTTCACTTGCCGGTGTGGCGGAATGGCAGACGCGCGCGACTCAAAATCGTGAGGGAAACCGTGGGGGTTCAAGTCCCTTCACCGGCACCATATCAAAACGAATGCACACTAACCATGATGTTTACAGACACATGGAAGGTGTGCTTTTTTAATATACATACGGGAAACAATCCAAACAGCGGCGAGTCTAAGACTTGGTTTTCAGGTCTTAGGTCGCCGCTGTTCCCTTTTTGGGTAACGAAAACTCGCTAAAAATTTAATTCGGCAATCGTCTCGCCAAACAGAACCATACCATTTTTTTGAAATCCGAGTGAGGAGTAAAGGTTTTCGGCTGCGACGTTGGCTGGAGCATAACCAATGACAATTTTTTGACAATCTTCCTTTGCCTTCAAGATATCAATGACTTGCGCAATCGCAGCACGTCCGTAGCCTAGTCGTTGGTACTTCGCATCAATTAAGAGTCTGTAAATCCAGTAGTTGCCATCGTCAGGGTCAAGCCCATACATGACAAAGCCAACCATGGTGTCATCATGGTATATGGCCAAAGGAACAAATGTAGTTTGAAACTTTGATTCAGCGATGGAGTAGAGGTTCGGGGCAACAAACTCGCTCTGTTCGGGAGTAGGTTCCAGTTCAATACACTCTTCCCAGTTTTCCAAAGTTACTTCACGAAGTGTCACAGACATCTAATCACATTCATCCTTCCGAGGGCTTTTTGCCAATATATTACATTTTATCCTACGTGAAAAGACAGCCAAAATCAATAGAGTACACAAATTTTTTTCTATTTTATGCAGCGCTAGAGAAGGAGAACAAGGGATGGAATTCCCGTAATTTTCAGAAATAACAATTTATGGAAAATTCATTTGACACTACAGAAGAGTCATCTATATAGTTGGAATTGGAAGTATTTGTAATCGATTTGATTTTTTACCATGTCTGAATTGTGGTTACATCTGCACAATTCAGAAAGGGGGATATGCTTTGCGCCAGGATAAGAAGCAATGGAAGGTCGGTTATCCTTTAAGTCATCCACAAAAGCGTATCTGGTATACGGAAAAATTACATCCACAGCTTCCTATCCATACGTTAGGGGGGATGGTGAGGGTGCAAGGAAAGGTGAAGCTGGATGTACTGGAAGCCGCTATTCACCTGTTCATTCAAAAGAACGATACCTTGCGACTCAACTATCAGGAGGAAGAGACAGTCCTTCAGTTTGTTGGAGAGTACGAACCGCAGCCATTGCAGGTGTTTGATTTCAGACAGGAACAGAATGCGCCAGAGCGGTGCAGACAATTTCTGCAAGATTTGTTTACAAAGCCGTTTTCGATCGGACAAGAGCCTCTGTTCTACTTTTGTCTGATTCAACTGAGTGATGAAGAAGCGGGGTATTTTGTAAAGCTGCACCATTTGATTGCTGATGGTTGGTCTATTTCAATCATGACAGAACAAATTGCTCACTATTATGACACGTTGTTGGCAGGCGGTACCGTCCATGTAGGAGATGAACACGCTTATCAAACTCTTGTCGAAAGGGAGCATGCCTATTCTCAGACTGAGAGATTTGAAAAGGACAAGCGATACTGGCGGGACAAGTTTCATAGCTTGCCCGTAATCACGACATTACAAAAGGCGACAGATACTACTGAAGGCAAGCGCAAAGTTTTTGCATTCAACCGCGAAGATTCGACAAGAATACGCCAGTTTGCAGACCAAATGAAATGCTCGCTAAATTCCTTGTTTGTGGCTCTCGTGAGTCTTTACCTGCAGCGCTGTTCGAGGCAAGAAGAAATCGTGATCGGTACACCGCTGTTAAACCGTTCAGGCAAAGTGGAGCGCAAAATATTCGGGATGTTCACCAGCACTATGCCATTTCGTCTGGCAGTTCCGATGGAAATGGATGCTATCGATTATGTTAAATATGTCAACAGGGAACTCACTTCCTGTTATTTTCATCAGAAATATCCGTACGATTTGCTGGCTCAAGAGCTGGAGCTGAAGAAACATGGCTATGACAGCCTGTTTCAGATTTGTGTAAATTATTACAGCACGCAGCTGCCATTCACTCTTGGTGGCTACCCCGTGACTAATGAGGAGTTTTACAACGGTCACCAGTTGTATTCGCTCCAAGTGATTATCAGAGAATGGGCAACAGATGAACAATTGACAATGGAATTGGACTATAAGATAGCCGAGTACACGGAAGAGGATATTGACCGAATAGCGGATCATCTCATAAGGCTTCTCCATCAGATGATCTCGATTCCAGAAGTACCGCTGTCCAATCTGAACTTCCTTGCTGACGAAGAGTTGGCACTACAACTCCATACGTGGAATGATACTGCTGCTTCCTATCCCAGCGAGAAGACGGTTGTCCAGTTGTTTGAAGAGCAAGTAATACGCTCACCACAGGGAGTTGCGTTGGAGTCAGAAGGGCGCTCGCTGACATTTCAGGAACTGCAGGATCAAGTGAATCGACTCGCTCAGTCGTTGCGAAACCGAGGAGTTGGCCCTGGTGTAATTGTGGCGTTGCTGGCAGATCATTCGCCAGAGATGATCATCGGGCTGTTGGCAGTACTAAAAGCTGGCGGGGCTTACCTTCCGATTGATCCTCAACTCCCTTCTCAGCGCATCGAATATCTGCTGTCTGATTCTGGAGCGGACCTGTTGCTTCGTCACACTTCGCGAACAGAGGATATTTCGTGGTCCAAAAAAATCCTAGAGCTTGGTGATTCGTCCCTGTATATAAAGGATGGCGCAACTCTGGAATTGGTTAGTCAGCCAGATGATTTGGCCTATGTCATTTATACATCAGGCTCTACTGGAAATCCGAAGGGAGTCATGGTTACTCATCGAGGACTGGTCAACTATATTTCGTGGGCGAAAGACCGCTATCTCTCCGGTCCTGAAGAAGCGTTCGCTTTCTATTCCTCGCTAGCATTTGACTTGACGGTTACGTCTATTTTTTGCCCGTTGGTAAAGGGAAATCGGATGGTTATCTATCCGCACTCCGATTCAGAGTTTGTATTATCGCGAATCTTTAGCGATGGACGCTCCCATGTTGTAAAGCTGACACCTGCCCATCTGTTTTTGCTGCAAGAAATCGCTTTGCCTAGTACCACGGTAAAGAGAGTGATAGTGGGCGGCGAGGACTTGAAGGTGAGTCTGGCTGAGGCAATTCATGCGAAATGGAACGGACAAATTGAAATTCTCAATGAGTATGGCCCTACCGAAACAGTAGTTGGGTGCATGATCTATCAATACGATCCAGTGATCGATACCGAAGGATCTGTACCGATTGGACATCCGATCAGTAACGTGCAGCTCTACATTTTGGATTCATATGGCAACCCAATCCCAATCGGATCGACGGGAGAGCTATTCATCTCGGGAGATAGTGTGGCACGGGGGTATCTCAACCGCGAGGAATTGACGCAAGAGCGTTTCCTACCTGATCCGTTTCAGCCAGGTAAAGTGATGTACAAGACGGGCGACCTGGTTCGCTATCGGCCTAATGGAGTCATGGAGTATCTGGGGCGGGCTGACTATCAGGTGAAGATTCATGGTTACCGCATTGAATTGGGTGAAATTGAACAACAGCTACTTGGTTATTCTTCTGTGCGTGAGGCCGTGGTGATTGATCGCATGGATACGTGGGGGCGTAAGTACCTTTGTGCTTACTTGATCACGGAAACATCTTTCCGGGAAAATGAGCTCCGCGAAGAACTGGCGAGTCGATTGCCTGCATACATGATCCCTTCGCAAATTGTGCAGCTTGAACAGTTTCCGTTGACCTCAAATGGCAAGGTAGATCGAAGACTGCTTCCCGAACCTGTCATGGAGCGAAAAGGTGTGGGGGATGAAACCAGTCCTCGTGACGAGTTTGACAAGCTATTGGTTGACGTGTATGAGGACGTGCTTGGTCATTCGCCGTTTGGTCTACATGACCCATTTTCTCAACTAGGCGGGGATTCGATCAAGGCGATTCAGGTTTCCTATCGATTGCATCAGCGAGGAATCAAGATTCCCGTAAGAGACATCTTGATTTATGACACGATTGCAGAACTAAAAGCGAGAAGTGACTGGAGCTGGGGAGTGGAACAGATCTCGCAAGAGCCGTGTACTGGCGAGTTGCCGTCATCTCCCATCGTTTCTTGGTTTTTGTCACAACAGTTCCGCAATGCTGATCATTGGAACCAGTCATTGCTCCTTGAAAGCAAGGAAAAAGTAACGCTGGAAGAGTTTGAAGCGAGTCTGTATGCACTGGTTAACCACCATGATTGTCTGCGACTCAATTACTCTGCAAAAGATGGGAAGCTCTTTTACAATGAGCGCCACCTGACCAATCGCGTGTCAGTGACTTGCGTCGATCTTTATTCCTTACCGCAAGAAGAACAGGAGAGTAGAATGCTTGAGGCGATGCGAGCTTGCGCTGTTAGCTTCAAGTTGGAAGAATCTTTGCTGTTTACCGGTTGTCTCTTTGAATTAGGTCCTGATCGACCTCAGCGATTGTTTCTGACGGCCCATCATCTTGTAGTGGACGGTGTCTCCTGGAGGATTCTCCTGGAAGATTTGATGAGTGCCTTGGCCAGTCTGAAACGTAATGAGCCGATTGTTTTGCCAGATAAAACACATTCGATGCAAGCGTGGATCAAGGAAGTCTCCGCCTTTTACCAGTCGGATCAGGCAAGCAAAGAAAAAGCATATTGGGACATGTTTTCCATCCCGGAAGACAAACTACCGACTGACTTCGATTTTGGCGAAGATTTGGTAGAATACAGCGCTACATCTACGCGCACACTTTCAGCCGAGATGACATCGCGACTGTTGACGACGGCCAACCGAATGTTCAATACGGGTCCCCAAGACTTATTGGTTGCAGCACTTACCCGGACATTATCTGATGTATTTGATAGGGAGCGTCTCTTACTGGTAATGGAGTCTCATGGGCGGGAGTCTTCTATCCATACGATGAACATAACCAGAACAGTAGGATGGTTCACCAGCATGTACCCTGTTTTGTTCGAAACGAATCTATCCAATCGGACCGATCACCTAAAAGGGGTAAAGGAGAAGTTGCGCCAGATTCCGATGGGTGGGCTTGGGTTTGGCTGGCTAAAGCCTCAGCTGCTCGCGGCTGTGGAAAAGTCCCAAGTTCGATTCAATTATCTGGGATCGGTGGATAATCAACTAAGTGATGATCTGGTACTAATGGGAGGAAACTTGGCAGTTGATGCCGGGGTGGGGAATCATTTGACTGCACTGCTTGACGTGGCTGCTCTCATTCGTCAAGGAGAACTTCAGGTTTCTGTTACGTACAGCTTGCGCAAGTATAGCGAGGAGACCATGGAGAAGATACTTGCGCTGTTTTTCAATGAATTGGAGCAGCTCATTGATCATTGTTGCCGTCAGGAGGTCCCTGAATTCACTCCATCGGATTTTGAAGATGTGGAATTGTCGCAAAAAGAGCTGGATCTACTGTTTGGTTAGCAAGCGAATCTCATGCGTGTTTAATGAATGACAGGAGGGATTACATTGAGTGTCAAGGTATTAATGGGGAAAAAAGGATTTGAGGAGTTCGCAACAATTGTCGGCTTTACAGAAGCTGAGAGGGAAGAACGCAGTGCATTACTGGAGCAGTCTTATATGCCATTCAAGGTGACTCGCTATTATGCCGAGTTGATTGCGAGTCAATCAGAGCCTTATCGTACCCAGATGATCAATATCGTGCTTCCGCCACCGGGAGTAAAGCCCTATAAAGGCCGTTTTGATCCGTATGGAAACAAGTCGTACCGTCAGGATGAAACAGCTTTTCTGCAACACAAGTATAAGAAGACGTTGTTGCTTCACATCGACGATTTTTGTATTGCCAACTGCCAGTTCTGCTATAAAGTGAATGAAATCCGCCATGAGGATATTGGATACACCAATATTATGGACAAAGCAGAAAGGGCAGTACAGTATCTGGAAGCCCACCCGTACATCGATAATGTCCTCTTTACCGGTGGAGACCCTGCTTCCTTCCGTAAAACTTCTGACTTAATCAAGCTGATCAGCACGCTATTGAGTGTGAAGAGTATTCGACTCGTTCGCTTTGCAACCAAGGCTTTGGCCTATGACCCTGCTCGTTTTCTTGATGGAGAGCTGCTGGCGTTTTTCGACCAAGTAAGACAGACGCCGGGCAAGCAGGTAAGTGTGATTTCTCAGTTTAACCATCCTGGGGAAATAAGCGACGTTTCAATTCAAGCAACGCAAGCACTGCTATCCGTCGGTGTCCAGATTCGCGGACAGCCTGCCATCATTCGTGGCGTTAACGATTCTGTCGAGACCTTGATCGACTTGCAGCGCAAGTTTTTGGATAATCGAATCATTTCGTATTATTTGACGGTATTTATGCCAGTCAGGGGAGTCGAGCAGTATGCCATTCCGTTGGACGAGGCTTTCCGGAATGTGGCCGAGTCCAAGCGCAATCTGGGTGGCTTGGAGAAAAAAGGGGTACTTCTTACTTCCCACGACTTTGGAAAATTAGAGATTTGTGGCTTTTATCCGACAGCCGAGCGCCCTGAAAAAATCGTTTTGAAATGGCATCAAGCAGTCGGACCAGACTATCTTCCAGCGCGGTTGAAGGAATTAATTCCAACTCGTTCAGAAGACCTGATGATTTTGGACTACAAACAGGGAGAGATGTACTGCCTCGACCATGTCTTCGAACACAATGGCTTGCCGTACGTGAATGCAGATGGGGAGATCGTGGAAAACCTGCCGAGTGAAGCAGTTCGGTAAGGGAGTCAGGAGAGAAAAATTGTGATGAACAAGATCGACAAAAACAATATAGCTGACATTTTGCCGTTAAGTCCGACGCAGGAGGGCATGCTGTTTTATTACCGACTCCAAAAGGACTCCAATCTGTATTTTGAACAGCATCGGCTAACCCTTCGTGGCAAGTTTCAGCTGGAGTTGTTTACGCAGGCCGTTACGATGGCGTTTGAGGCCAACGAAATGCTCCGTACGGTTTTTCGCTGGGAGGGGCTTCAGGCCCCTGTTCAGCTCATTCTCAAGCAAAAGACATTGGAGATTCCTTATTTCGATTGGAGCGAGTTACCATCTGGAGCGCGTGAAAGAAAACTGTCTGCTTTGTTGTCACAGGACAAGCAAACACCTTTCACGCTTGAGTTAGGCAATACCATTCGCATTCAAGTAGTGAGGATGGAGTTGTATCGTTATGAAGTCATATGGTCATTTCATCACATTCTCATGGACGGATGGAGTTCCGGCATTCTCCTAAGAGAGATATTTACAGCGTATGGGCAATTGTGCTCGGGACAGTCCCCTGCGATCAAGCAGAAGGCGAAATACAAGGAGTATCTGCGTTTTCTCAAAGAAGCTTCGAATGAACAATCGTTATCGTATTGGAAAGATTCCTTACAAGGAATTAGCTCTCCTACGCCGCTTCCCTATATGCGGGATCGTAACGAAGAGCAGCGTTATTCTTCTTATCATCTTCGGCTTAGTCGAACGCTTACGGATACATTGGAGGAAACATCCAAGCGTAACCGCGTGACAATCAGCACACTGTTGCAAGCCGCGTGGGGGATTTTACTGCAAAAATACAGCGATACGCGGGATGCTCTTTTTGAAGTGGCGTACGCTGGTCGTCCTGCCCATCTCACTGGAGTAGAGGAAATCGTCGGACTCTTCATCAAGACGTATCCACTCCGGGTCAAACGGACAGAAACGACAACAGTCAAAGATCTGCTGGGTGTCATGATGGAAGAACAGCACCAGATGGCCCCGCATTTGTACGTGCCATCGGTTGAGTTGAAAAACTGCTCAGAGATGGACGCACAAACCCCTTTGGCGCACAGTTTGTTCGTTTTCCAAAACTATCCCATCGACAAGACGCTGGCCGGATTGGAACTTGACTTCGAGCTGGAGAATATCACTTCACATGAAACAACCGATTATCCATTGGTGCTGGAAGTAACACCAGGCGATGAATGGACAATCCATGTCAACTACCAGGCATGGAAGTTTCAAGCGACGGAAATCGAACGCCTGGCGCTTCACTACCTGAGCCTTCTCGAGCAGATTGCGGCTGATTCGGATCAAGAGATTCGTGACCTTACCCTGCTCAGTGATCGTGAGCGGCAAGAGATGATTGAGGAACAGATGAAAGTCGTGCCAGTTCCGAGTAATTACTGCGTGCACGAGTTGATTGATCAAGCTGCAGAAAAAACACCGGATGCAGTTGCGCTTATACACGGAAAGCAGACTGTGACCTACAAGGAGTTACAAGAACAAGCGAATCGCCTGTCTTGGGCTCTGCAAAAGGAGGTGACAGATGCAGGCCGACCGATAGTTATCATGTGTGATCGTTCCCCTGAGATGATTACTGCACTGCTGGCTATCCTCAAAGCTGGGTGTTACTATGTCCCGCTTGATCCAGACTTGCCAAAAGCGCGAATTGAACAGATCGTAAGCCAGATTCAGCCTAGTCTGATTGTGACAGAAGGCAGCTATCTGGAACTCGTCGCTGACTTGCAAACAAGGGTGTTTCGACTGGATGAACCAGCATGCTGGGCACAGGAGTTAACTCCAACACCACAGCGAAAAGCAGCACCTTCAAGTACGGCTTATGCCATCTTTACTTCTGGTTCGACAGGTACGCCAAAAGGTGTGCGTGTAAAGCATGATCAATTAATCAACGCTCTTTGGTGGCACATAGAATTTGTCGGGTTCGGAGAGCAGACGAGAACGTTGCAGATCGCCACATTAACTTTTGACGCATCGGTTGTCGAGATTTTTTGCACACTGATCAGTGGCGGTACCCTTTGCTTATTGCAGCGACTCGAAAACAAGTCCCCGCAAAAATTAGCGGCTGCCATCGAGAGTCAACAGGCAAACGTGATACTCGTCGTCCCTACGATGTATCACGCTTTGCTTGACCACGTGGCTGATGGCTCGCTGAATTCGATTCAAAAAGTGTTGTGTACAGGAGAGATGCTGTCTTCTTCATTAGTGGAAAGACATGCAGCCTTGCTCCCTCAAGCGCAGATGTACAACTTGTATGGTCCGACGGAAAATAGTATCTCGGCATCGGGGTATTGTGTACCTCGACAAGGGCCTTTTGAAAACCCGCTTCCGATTGGACATCCGAGTTACAATGTTCGTGTCTTTCTTCTGGACCAAGATTTTCATCTGTTGCCCAAAGGGGTAATAGGGGAGATGTACGTAGGCGGGATGGGAGTAACGGAAGGGTACATCGCTGACGAGGAAAAAACCAGAGCGTCTTACTTACTGACCCCATATGGCAGACTTTATCGTACAGGAGACTTGGCTTGCTGGACGGATGAAGGACATCTGCAATATTTTGGTCGCAAGGATTTCCAGATCAAGATTCGTGGCAACCGCGTTGAATTGGAGGAAATAGAAGCTGTCCTGCGCCGTCAGCCTGGTGTCAGGGAAGCAGCGGTAGTGGCCATTCAGGAGTCAAAGCGCGATCCTTATCTGGTTGCATGCTTGGCTGCAACGCATCCCATTGAGGACCACGTACTGCGAGAAGCAGTGCTGACTTATCTGCCTGACTATATGCTACCTGCCTTTTTTGTCCATCTTGATGCCTTGCCTCGGACGCAGAGTGGAAAAGTAGACAAGACTGCCTTGCAACGTCTGGATTACACGAAGTATCGCGCGGGAAAGGAAGAGGCCCCGGCAGATGAACTTGAGCAGCAATTGGCCCAAATATGGCGCGAGCTTTTGGCAATCGAAAAAATAAGCGTGCACGATCATTTTTTCTCGCTGGGAGGCCACTCGCTGAAAGCCGCTCAACTCGTGACCAGATTGCAAAAAGAAAGAAAAACAGACATCACGATCAGGGATGTATTCCAGAACCCCACCATTCGACAATTAGCGGACCGCATCAGGGGGAGACAGCCGATATCCTACGAGCCGATTGATCGGGTCAGTCAAGCCGAGAGATACAGGGCTTCTTCTTCACAGAAACGAATTTTCGTGATGCACGGGATAGAAGGCGAAAGCACCAGCTACAACATGTCGGGTGTAATCTCGGTAAACGGTCATCTGGATGTAAGTCGAGTGAAACGTGTGATTAAGGAAATCATCCAAAGGCATGAAGCATTCCGTACTTCGTTTGCGGTACAGGATGGAGAAGTGTATCAGTACATCAGCGACAAAGTGCCATTTGAGATCCAAACCATGCATAGCGATGGCAGGACATTGGACGAACTGATGGAAGACTTCCGGCAATCCTTTGATTTGATGAAAGCCCCTCTCCTTCAGGTTTGCCTGGTTGAGGTCACAGCTACTCAGCATTATCTGTTGTTCAACTCTCATCATATTATTTTGGATGGTATTTCTCTGAACGTGTTAATGGAAGACTTCGCCAGGTTGTATATGGGTGAAGAGCTGCCTGCACTGCCTATTCAATACAAGGACTACGCCGACTGGCAGTGGCAGAAGCGGGGGAGCGAGCAGTGGAATCAGCAGGAAAAATACTGGGTGGACACTTTCAGAGACCGAATCCCGCTCATGTGTTTTCCACTGGATTACCCCCGTCCTTCCGTTAAGACATTCCAGGGGGATCACCATACGTTCTTCATTTCTGATTCTACGTACAGTGATTTGCATGCATTTGCCAAGCAGAACGAAGTCACAGTCCATGCTGTTTTGATGTCGGCTTATTACGTGTTGTTGATGAAATACACGTCTCAGGAAGATTTCGTTGTCGGTTCACTGGTAGCTGGTCGAAACCATCCCGATTTGGAGCGAATCGTTGGCGTCTTTATCAACTTCCTACCGATTCGCAATCGTCCACGTGCCGATCTTTTGTATACCGATTTTGTACAAGAGGTTCAGCGCAGTCTGTTACTGGCCTACGAACATCAGGATTATCCGTTTGAAGAAATCGTTGCCCGTAGCGCCGCAGGCATTCAGCAAACGCAAAATCCATTGTTTGATACGATGCTGATCTTCCATAGCCAGCGCGAGCAAGAAGTCAAATTTACCCTTGGCGACGTGCAATTTGAAGAGGTTCCGCATGAATCGAAGACGTCGAAGCTCGACTTTAAGCTGGATATTACACCACTCGCCGATCAATTCAGGTGCGTGCTTGAATACGATACCCAGTTGTTTAAAGCAGAGACAATGGAAGGCTTCGCTGGCAACTATTTGCGTGTACTCGCAGCGCTTCTGAAGCATCCAAAACAGCGATTGGATGATGTTGACATCGTGCATCACCAAACAGAAAAAGAGGGCGTGATGAACCGCCTTCATCATGTCGGAGTTGCCGTTCCAGAACTGGGTCCGGCTCAAATCATGTATGGCACTCTCGGATTTGATGCGAGCGATTCCCTCCATGATCCAGAACAAAACGTGTACCTCTCGATGTGCATGAAACCGGGCTGTGTGCCAATCGAGCTAATCGCGCCTGTAGATGAAACGTCACCTTGCGTTCGTTTGTTGGAAGAGAAGGGGACGGGTCCGTACCATCTATGTTATTCTATTTCCAATATTGCTCAATTTTTGAAAAGGTTAGTTGATTCGGATTTCAAATACGATTTGGTCAGCGCACCTAAGCCAGCGGTGCTCTTCAATCATAGACTCGTTGCCTTTCTCTTTGTGGAATCGGTAGGCTTGATTGAACTTGTAGAGAGCGAGGATATGAAGCATGACGAATGGTACAGCAGCGATCAGCAATCTGTTATCCGATTGCTTACATCAGATGCTGATCAGGCACTATCGTTCTTTACCTTCCTCGGCTACCGTGTTCACGAGAAATATCTGGATCGGCAATCGCAAGCCAGTATCATCACACTAGGCAAAGCGGAAGAGAGCAGCATTCAGTTAGTTCAGCCTCGAATGGAGCACTCGCAAGAACAACGGGAGCTCATGAAAAGTGGTTGTGGCGTCTATCAAATCGAGGACAGAGTAACGAATCTGACCGAACGGATCGACACACTGATTGCGTGTGGCATTCCCGTTACGTTTGCAGACCAGGCAGGACGTAATCTGCAACTGACAGATGCCCCCTACCTGATTTTAACGGACGGGAAATCAGCCGCACAAAGAGCTAAGCCGATTCTAGGCGAGTTTCAATCGGAAACAACGCCCATTTATTCCTTCATTCAAGAACGATTGCTGAAGCAGGAACAAGAAGAGGGGATTGTGGCTGTCAGATGTTTTGACATCGAGCTGCGGGGCAGAATCGAACTGGCGTATATGCAGCAAGCATGGCAAGCTCTCGTGCGACGTTTCCCTCAGCTGTCGCCACAAGGCCTATCGGAACCGATTCCGCTCGCGCTTTGTGATTTACAGGAGAAAAGCGAGGCAGAGGCAGCGGTATGGTTGCGAGAACGCTTGACTGCCGAGCAGAAGAGGCCGTTTGAGGACAAAGCAGGATGTTTGGCTCGATTTGAACTGGTAAAGCTGGCGGCTGATCGCTATCGGTTGATTGGAGGTCTGCACAGCTCCTTGAGTGATTGGCGAGGTCTCGGAATTCTCCTGGAAGAATGGGAGGCTCTTTATCAGGCGATTGCACAAGGGCATGAACCAACTGTGGAAGAACCGCCTCGCTACGAAGCATTCGCTGTTTGGCAGAAAAAAATGCTTTATTACGGACATCTCGAGGCCCAGCGTCACGAGTGGTTGACAGCAATAAATCCACATTCTGCTCAACCTTTTGGTACGGGTGGGGTAGCAAAACGAAAGGTCGAGCAGTATATCGACCCGACAAGTCACGCGGATTTACTGCATGTATCTGCTCATTCCAATCAGGAGCTGGGAAACATTTTGCTTGCCTCCTACCTGTTGTTGCTTCGTCAGGTCACCCAGTTGCCGAGTTTGACACTTGGGGTGGTAACGACGAACCGGACGCCAGGTGTGCTGGAACAAACGCTAGGCAACTTTGACAACATCGTACCGCTCACCATCGATATGCAGACGATTCATTCGTTTTCACAATTAGTGGATCATACGAAGCAAGTACGTGCCCGGATGCAAGCGCTCGCGTTGTATCCGTCAGAGCACTGGCAAGCGACGATGAACATGGAATGGCCGACACTTTTTGTCAACCAGACCATTCCGTTCAAAGCTCAGTCGGCAGTTTGGAAACGTGAAGTCAAGCGATCAGTCGAGCCAGAAATGGCCGGAAGTCCGTTAGTTCTTCAGGTAGCAGAAACTTCGGAAGGTATCCATGTCGTTTTTACCTATGATCCAGCTATGCTTCAGACGGCATATGTTGAATCGCTTTCAGATCGTTATGTGAAAATCTTAAAAATGTTAGCAGAAAAAACCAAAATAAAGTAAAAGGGGTAGGAGAATATGGAAATCAGATCCTCAATTAATTTTCACGACGAGCGCTTTTTGATGTTTGTACTGGACCAGATGGCAAATGAGCTTGAGAGAAACGGTGGAGAAGCGATCCGAATGACTCTTGGGAAGTCGGAAATGCCGTTGCATCCCGAAATTATCAATTCTATGCAACAGGCATTGAACAGCTTTGAAAAATATTCGCTCGTGTATCCGGGTGGCCTTCCGGAGCTGAAAGATAAGCTCTCGACTCACTATCAAACAAAATACGATGTGTCCATCAAACCGGAAAATTTCGTGATCAGTGTCGGTACCAGCACACTATTCCGCAACCTGTTCTACCTCTTGCTTAAAGAAGGCGATGAAGTGTTGCTGCCACTACCGTACTACTCGCTTTACCATTTCTGCGCGCTCTTAGTCGGTGCTAAAGTTCGTTATTACAAAATTGATTTGGATACGTTGAGACTTGATGTGGAGTCGTTTAAAGAGAATTTTACAGACAAGACGAAAGTGGTCGTGATCAACACGCCAGGCAACCCGTTGGGAAATATTCTTACAAAAGAGGAATTGTACACGATCGACAGCATCGTAGACGGCCGAGCCGCTATTATCAATGACGAGATTTATGCGAATACCTACTTCGATGACGAGTGCGAATCCGTGATGCAGCTGAAAAATACCAAGTCTACGTTCATCACAACGGATGCGTTTTCCAAAGCGTATCGGATGTATAGCAGACGTGTCGGATATGCGATCGTACCGGATGAGCTGGTGCAACCATTGACGGTCATTCAGCACCACACACTGCTCACAGCTGACCCAGTTGTACAGTTCGGAGCAATGACTGCGCTTGATTACCAGCATGAGGTTGATCATTTGGTCCAACTTTACAAAGGTCGTCGGGACTATACGATTGACGCTTTCCAAAATGTACCGGATGTCCGTGCTCTGCCAGCGCGAGGCAGCTTCTACTTCACGATTGATTGCGAACAATTTATGAAAAGAAAAGGCATCAGCACCTCACTTGAGTTGGCTACACAAATTTTCGAGGCTACACATGTGGCGACCGTACCGGGTTCTGACTTTGGCATCCCGAACACATTGCGCCTCTCATACTCTGCCGCGAAGTATAACGAGGGAATTAACCGTTTGCGGGAATTTTTCACCACCACCTAAAAAGGGGAAGAGTCGCAATGAATGGACGTATGCAGCTCGATCTGGATCTGAACGAGTTTAACCTGCTCACTGATGATGAAGCGAACTTGTTAACCAGAGTCAATCAGACAGACAAACCGTACCGCAACAAAGTAACCATCGCTGAACTGTTCGCCCGGCAAGCGGAAAAAACGCCTGATAGAGTCGCTGTGGTAGAGGCGGATCGAGAAAGAACATACGCAGAACTACACGCGGAAGCAAATCAGCTAGCCCGTATCCTACAAGATGCGGGTGTAATTCCTTCGCAACTCGTAGGAATTCTCGCAGACAGGAGCTCCCGGATGGTAGCGGCAGTTCTTGCCATCCTCCAAGCAGGTGGGGGATACGTCCCGGTTGATCCGCATTATCCCCGAGCCAGAATTCAATACCTTTTGCAGGATAGTCGCTGCAAGGTGCTTGTAACAGAATCCGTGTATCTGGATGAGATCATACCGGATCTCCCTGACAGCATCGAAACGATCATTTGTTTGGACGAGACTTCCTTCCATCACGCAGGATACAAGGTCTATACAGCGTCCGACATTCGCCGTCAAAAGGAAGAGGCGATAGCCCCGGCAGGTTCAGAGGATGATGTTGCGTATGTCATCTACACATCGGGTTCGACCGGTGCGCCAAAAGGCGTCATGATTACGCATAAACAGGTATTGAATACGTTGTTTTGGCTAGAGGAGACTTTTCCACTAAGCGAGACAGACGTGGTTGCTCAAAAAACCTCGATCTCTTTTACAGATTCGGTGTGGGAATTGTTTTGGCCGCTGATGGTTGGATCAAAGCTGTCTATTTTGAAAGAGGAAGACGGCAAAGATCCGGGAGCCTTGTATGACTGGCTGCGGGAGCAACGCATCACAGTCACCCAGTTCGTTCCTGCGATGATGAATGTGTTTCTGGCTCATGTGCACTCTCGTAATGAAGCAGATCCGTTGCCCAATTTGAAGTGGGTATTTAATGGAGGAGAAGCACTGACCGCTAATCTGGTTCGCGAATGGAATCGTTTGTTTCGTGTCGCGCGAATCGCCAATATTTACGGAATGACAGAATCGGCGATATACGCGTCCGTCTTTCTTTGCACCGAACAGCCTGCTGAAGAAACACTCAGAATCCCTATTGGTGTACCTATTGCCAATACACATATGTTCATCCTTGGCAAAACGGGGGAAATTTGTCCCCCTGATGTCAAGGGCGAGATTTGTATCGGTGGAATTGGCATCACCGACGGATATTTGGGCAAGCCTGAGTTGACCGAGAAAGCTTTTACGCATCATCCCATTACTGGCGAGCGCCTTTACCGTACGGGAGATGTCGGATTGCTCAGTGAAACGGGAGTGTTTGAATATCTGGGACGAATGGACGATCAGGTTCAAGTGCGAGGCTATCGTGTGGAACTGAAGGAAGTGGAACGCGCCGTCCTCCAGCATCCTGCCGTGAACCAGGTAGCGGTATTGGCTATGACTGATCAGATGGGCTTGACCGAACTGGCTTGCTACTATGTCGTGCAAAAGGACGGCGTTCAACCGGATGGCCTTCGTGTGCACCTGCAGGAGTGGCTCCCCGAATATATGATCCCGAGTTACTTTATGGAACTGTCCGAGATGCCGCTTACCCCGCATGGCAAGATCGATCGCAAAGCTTTGCCTGCTGTAAAGCCAAGCATTAGTAGCGAATACGTGCCTCCGGCAAACCCTATTGAACAAAAGTTGGCTGAGTTGTGGGCGGATGTTTTACAGATTCCATCCCCTGGTGTACTTGATCACTTTGTCGGACAGGGAGGACATTCGCTGAAGGCCATTCAGCTTTTATCCAGAGTAGAAAGTGACTTTCAAGTGAAGCTTTCCATGCGCGACCTGTTTGATGCTCCTACGATACGCGGTTTGGCGGATCGGATCACAGGCAGCCTCCAAGAGATGGAGCAAAAACCGATCACTTTGCTCTCTGGTCAGGAATATTACCCTGTCACGCGTGCGCAAGAGCGGCTTTACTTGTTGTGGCAGTTGGAAGAAGATGCTACCAGCTATCATACACCGGGAGTTATGCGGATCACCGGTTCTCTTGATTCGGGGCGTCTGCAAGACGTCGCAGATCAACTCGTCGCACGACATGAGGCGCTGCGCACCTCGTTTCATCTGATGGAAGGTCAGGTGAAACAAAAAGTACACAGTGACCTTTCTGTACGGATCGAGACATGGAAAACAGACGAGGAAGCTGTGGAAAAGACAATCGAACGCTTTTTCCGGCCATTCGATTTAAAGCAAGCACCTTTGCTTCGTATCGGCTTAATTGAGCTTTCATCAGAAGAGCATCTGCTGATTTTCGATATGCACCATATCATTTCGGATGGCATATCCAAGTCTATCTTGCTTGAGGAGTTTTGTTACCTCTACCAAGGACAGGTGTTGCCGGAATTGTCGGTACAGGCCAAGGAATTTGCTTGGTGGCAAAGTGAACAAGCTGCCGAGATCGGCTGGGCCGAGCATGAAGCATACTGGTTGCAAGCATTTTCCGAGCAGCCACAACCATTGGCAATCCCGACCGACTATCCTCGCCCACAAACCATGACATTTGATGGCGACGAGTTGCTGACTGAACTGTCTGGAGAATGGCTGGAAAAACTTGACTCGTTTACCCGTCAAAGTTCTACGACGCTGTACATGCTTCTGTTGGCCGTCTATTCTGTTTTGTTATCGAAATACAGCAATCAGGAAGACATCGTCGTTGGTTGCGACATGGATGGTAGACAACGTGCGGAGTTTGCCCCTGTTGTGGGAATGTTTGTGAACACCTTGGCCTTGCGAAACTGGCCGAAGAAAGAATTGACCGTCGAAGAGTATATCGGGCAGGTACGCCAAAACGTGCTTAGCGGTTTTGAGCATGGAGATTATCCATTCGATCAACTCGTAAGCCAGATTCAATTGACTCGGGATCCAGCAAGAAACCCCTTGTTTGACGCTATGCTGACCCTGCATCATGCAGCGGAACAGCAAAAAGTCAGTCTCGATCAAATCGAGTTTGCACCGTACGAGTTCAGACGCAAATCTGCCATGCTTGATCTGGCTTTGGAAGTGGTGAAGGCTGAGGATCACATATGCATGCACTGGCAATATAACACGAACTTGTATCACAGAAGAACAATCGAGAAGATGGCTCAAGACTTTGTCATTCTATTGGAGCAAATGGTAGCCCACCCGAACCGAACCATCGGACAACTTCAGATCGGTCATGGAGTAGTACAGGTTGCACAGGGACAAGTGGACGACGATGACTTTGCTTTTTGAGAAATACATGATTGACAGAAAAGAGGGATTGGCTTGACAACGATAACGGCACAAAACATCTTGCTGGCCAGTGGGCAGTTTGATCGCGAAAAAGACTTTTGGATGGAGAACCTCTCTCGAGAGTTTCATTCACTCGACCTTCCAACAGACTCTCGGGCCTCGTTTCAGCGTCAGTCTGAGCTTCGTGGGTTGAACATCGTGTTTCCGGACGAACTGAGCAGGGCACTGATTCATTTGAGCAATGGCTCAGATCAACGTTTGTTCATGGCTTTGCTGAGTGGATTGGGCATCTTGTTGTCCAAATACACGGGACATCAGGACATATGCGTTGGAACGGCTATCTTTCGTCAAACAGAGCCGGGTGAGTTCTTGAATAAAGTGCTGCCTCTGCGTCATCAGGTACTCCCGGAATGGAGCATCAAGGAGCTGCTGCAAGAAGTTCGGCAGACCTTAAAGGCAGCTGTGGAACATCAGAACTACCCAATCTTGCGGTTGATCGAGGAATTGCAAGTACCGCAGCAGGGGAACAGCACACCGTTCTTTGAGGCGACTTGCTTATTGGACGTTCTTCATGATCAGGACAGCCTGGAACAGGTATCGAGCGAGTTGCAGCTCCTCTTTTCTAAAAAGGGGAACTCGCTCGAATTACTTGTGCGTTACGTGGGGCAAAGATACCAACTCAGCATGATGGAACGGATGATGGAGCACTTGGTCCGTATCTATCAGGTCATCGTAACCCACCCGAATCAAAAAATCGCCGAGATCGCGTGCTTATCTGAGGCTGAGGTACGTGAGTTAGTTCTTTCATTCAACGACAATCGGATTGATTTTCCGCGCGATCAGAGCTTTGATCACCTCTTTGAGGAGCAAGTAAAAAAGACGCCTCATCGCAAAGCGGTTACAGACGGAAAATCAACGTTAACCTACCAGGAATTAAACGAGAGATCCAACCGACTTGCGCGCCATTTTATCCAGCAAGGATTACGACCTGGCACAAAAATCGGTATCTATATGAAGCGTAACGTGGATACGCTAGTTGCGATTCTTGCAGTGTTCAAAGCGGGAGGAGCCTACGTACCGATTGATCCAGACTATCCGCAGCATCGGATCCTGTACATCGTGCAAAAGAGCGAGATTGCAGGGTTAATCACTCAGCCTGACTTGCTAGATGGATTGGAGCAGATTCAAGCATCCTCGCCTGAGCTGAAGTATCTCTATGTCTTTGGTTCATCCGATCAATCCGTAGAGTCACTATCGGGAGAGAACATCGGTCGGGAGAGTGCGGGAACAGACCTGGCTTACATCATCTTCACATCGGGCACGACTGGACAACCAAAAGGCGTAATGGTGCACCATCGCGGAATGATTAACCACATTTTCGCTAAAATCAACGACCTATCCCTCTGCGAAGATGATCTTGTCGCACAAACGGCTTCGCTTTGCTTCGACATTTCCGTTTGGCAATATCTGGCTGTTCTGCTGGTGGGTGGCTCTGTGCAAGTGGTCGATACAGAGACGGTAATGGATACGCAGGCTCTTCATAACGTACTCCGTTCCAACCGCGTCACCGTAGCGGAAGTGGTACCTTCTCTGCTCTCCGTGCTGCTTGATCTCGTCCAAGAATGGCCGGACTCCGAACGCAGCTTCCCTGATCTGCGATGGATGGCAGTGACAGGAGAGGAGTTGCCAGCTCCTCTGGTAAGACGCTGGTTTGCCTGCTATACGGAAATTCCATTGGTGAATATGTACGGGCCAACGGAAGCATCCGATGATATTACGCACCACATTATTCGGGGGATGCCCAGCGATCAGCAGATTGTGGTTCCTATCGGCATACCGATCCAGAACACTCATATTTACATACTCGATCAAAATCAGTGTATTTGCCCACGAGGCGTAAAAGGAGAAATTTGTGTAGCAGGTCCGGGGGTTGGATACGGCTACTACAAAGATGAGGTACGGACACAAAAAGTTTTTGTAGCAAATCCGTATGCCAACTGGGTAGAAGACCCTGACTACCAAGTACTCTACCGTACAGGTGATGTCGGACGGATCACGGAGGACGGATATATTGAGTACTTCGGGAGAATGGACAATCAAGTCAAGATTCGGGGTTACCGAATCGAATTAAGTGAAATTGAACAGGTGATGCGTAGACATCCAGCGGTTAAAGACGCAGTGGTCTTGGCGCTTTCAGAGGAAACAGGTGCAAAGTACTTATGTGCCTATGTCGTTCCCCAGGAGGAATTTTCCGCACGAGATGTGCGTGATTATCTGTTTACTGTGCTTCCGGAATACATGGTGCCGATGCACTATGTAAAACAAACCGTATTGCCACTTACCCCTAACGGAAAAGTGGACAGAGGGGCTTTGCCGAAGCCCGGCATACAGGATCGGGTCGACACATCTATTTTGGTGTCAGCGACAACCGAGACGGAAAAAGCTCTCACCCACATCTGGGCGCATGTGTTACAGCTCGATCCAAACACAATCAGTGCTCGGGACAATTTTTTCGCTCTAGGGGGGCACTCGTTAAAAATCAACGCGGTAGCTGCCCAGGTTGCACAACAATTTGGCGTTCAGCTTCCACTGCGAACCTTGTTTAATCACCCAACGATTCAGGAGCTTGGCAAGGTGATAGATGGCGCAGACAAGACCATTACGAAGAGACGATTCTCAGTCGAAGCCAGAACGTACTATCCGGTTACGGCCGCCCAGCGAAAGTTCTTTATTCTTCAGCAGGTCAATCCGGCAGACACAAGTCTTCACATTACGGCTGCCCGTTTCATCGAGGGTGAGTTGAGCCGTGAGAAGGTAGAACATGCTTTTCAAGGATTGGTTGACCGCCATGAATCTCTTCGTACCTCGTTTGATTATAGAGATGGGCAAGTGGTTCAAATTGTACATGATTCGCTGGCCTTCCATTTGGAAGTGAGCGAAGCCAGTGCAGAGCAGTTGGAGGCCAGTCTGGCAGCGTTTGTACGACCATTCGACTTGCGTCAAGCACCCTTGTTGCGTGCAGGGCTAATCAGGATTGCTCCGGAAAAGCATCTCTTGATGTTCGACATGCACCATATCGTTTCAGACGGTGTATCCATGGATATTCTCGTAGAGGACTTTGTTCGTCTCTATGCAGGTGTGACACTTCCTGTATTGGACGTCCAGCAAAAAGAGTTTGCTGTTTGGCAGGAATCTGCACTTGAGTCAGGGGAGCTTCAAGCTGACTATTGGGCAGACTTGTTTACCAGCCCGGCTCCACTACTATCGATTCCGACTGATTATGAAAGGCCAGAATCTCTTACGTATCCTGGTGCGACGATTGAGTTTGATATATCGGCTGAGGAGAGGCAGCGGTTGCTGGAATTGGCAACGCAGGAACATGCGACACTTTACATGGTACTGCTGTCGGTTTACAACATGCTGCTTGCAAAATACAGCGGTCAAGAGGATGTCGTTGTCGGAACTCCAGTAGCTGGCCGTAAATTTGCAGAGTTTGATGAAGTGATTGGGATGTTTATCAACACGATTCCTTTACGAAATTATCCAAAAGGCGAGAAAACCTATCGCGAGTTTCTTGCGGAGGTCCGCGAGCATACGCTTGCCTCTTTTGAACAAGCGGATTACCCGATTGATTTGTTTGTCCAGACTCTTGGTCTTGAACCAAATACAGGTCGTCAGCCTCTTTTTGATACAATTTTCGTCCTGCAAAACATGGACAATCCAGAAGGGGAACTGGAGCTTGAGGGAATGATCGTCAAAAACTATCCCCTGCAAAACAAGACGGCTAAGCTTGACCTTCATCTGTCGGCTTATCCGGTTTTCGACAGACTTACATGTAAGCTGGATTACCGCAGTGACCTGTTCCGCAGAGAGACGATGGAGCAGTTTGTGAGTGACTTCAAAAGCTTGTTGCAGCAGGTGATGGAAGATCCCCAGCGCCTCCTGCAAGACTTTGAATTGACCCGTGAGGTAGCCCTTATTCAAGCACAGGGCGTCGATTGGGATTTTGAATTTTAGAGCAAGCGGTGAGTAAGAGGGGGAGGGCATATGGAGAATACTATTTCGCAAAACATTCTGCTAACCAGTCGGAAATTTAGCCGGGAGGAGCAGTACTGGCAAGAGAAGTTACAGGGGGAGTGGACGCTCTCCCTCCTTCCAACCGAAGGGACGGAGAAGGAAGGCGTTGGGGAGGAGGAGACAAAAGAAATATCGTTTGTCTTTCCAGATGATTTGAACGCTGCCATTGCGGCCCATTGCGGTCATCATCCGATGAAGCTCTACCTGTTCCTTCTGTCGACATTTCAAATCATGCTGAATCGGTATAAGCAGACAGACGACATGATCATTCTCACGCCCGTCTTTCAGAATCCGCTTCCCCCTAATGCTTGGAATCGGGTGCTGCCGCTGCGTGTACGGATGCATCAAGAAGCTACTTTTGCAGAAGTGGCGAAAGAGGGTAAGCAGCTAGTCAAAGAGGCAATGGAGCATCAGAACTATCCGTTTTCGCAAATGATGCAATGGCTTGATCTATCCAACACAGATAGGAAGACACTGCTGGATACAGCCTTCGTACTCGAAAACGTGCAAGATATTGCTGCTTTAGAAGGCTTGTCTCTGCAAGTGGTATTTGCATGCAAGCAAACAGAAGATGGAATGACCGGACGCGTGCGATATGCGGGCGAGCAGTTCCAAGAGGCTGTCATCGAACGGATGATTGGGCATTATCAACAAATTCTTCGTGAAGTCGTCGTCGATCCTAAACGGTCCGTCCAGACAATCGATATGTTGACAGAGGCGGAGCGGACGGATCTGTTGTATACCCGCAATCAGACGGACGTTCCTCATTCTGCTTCCAAGCCGATTCATCAACTGATCGAGGAACAGGCAGCGCGGACGCCGCATCTAACGGCCGCTGTATTTGGCAACAAAACCCTTACTTACGCTCAACTTAATGGCAAAGCCAATTGCCTTGCGCGGATGTTGAAGGAGAGTGGCATTGGGAGAGGAAGCTATGTTCCGGTCTTGATGAATCGTAGCTTGAATCTGGTCATTTCCCTGCTAGCTGTGATGAAAACAGGTGCGGCCTTTGTCCCGCTAGACGTCCAAAGTCCGAGCGAACGGAAAAAGCAGCTACTGGATGAATTGGATTGTCCGGTGACGCTAATCGGGCCAGAAATACGCCAGGAACCGTCATTCGTGCAATGGACACGCGCTGTAATCGTCGATGCGGACGATATCCGGGAAGAACAGGACTTGAATGTCCAGGTAGATGTGGACGACCCGATCTATGTGATCTATACATCTGGTTCCACTGGCAAACCAAAAGGAGCAGTTGTTCCTCATATCGGTATTTTCAACCGGTTTCGCTGGATGGATGAACATTACGGTTGTACGGAACAGGACGCCATTTTCCAGACGACTCCCCACCATTACGATAGTTCGGTCTGGCAACTATTCTGGCCGCTCTTGCATGGTGGCCGTACGGTATTGCCGATTCCGGAATTCGAGATGACGCTCGATCAAGTGTTACACGCCATTTCAACCTATCAGATTACGATTACGGACTTTGTGCCGTCTGTGTTCAATCTGCTGGTGGATCAAATGGAAACACGGTTGGACATACACGATTCACTTTCTTCGATTCGCCACCTGATCTTGGGCGGAGAGGAAATCACGGCTCACACCGTACATCTGTTTCTTCAGCGATTTCCCCACGTTCGTATCACGAATCTGTATGGACCGACAGAGACGTCTATTGGTGTCATCTACTTTGAGATCGACCATACCCATCAGGGGCCGATCCCGATTGGAAAGCCGATAGCCAATACGAAAATCTTGCTGCTGGATTCAAATCGCAAACTTGTTCCGGCGGGACATCAAGGGGAGATTTATATAACAGGCTTGTGCTTGGGGCATGGGTACTTGCATGATCCCGAGAAAACTGCTACCAGCTTTGTTGACAACCCTTATCCGGAAATTGGCTATCAAAAGCTTTATCGGACAGGTGACCTTGGGCGTTATCTGCCGAATGGCAATATCAAGTTCTGCGGTCGCATCGATCATCAAGTAAAAGTACGCGGGCACCGAATTGAATTGGGCGAGATTGATGAGGTTTTATTGTCCCACCCGCTAGTAAAAGAATGTGCCGTGCTATTTCAAGAAGAGAAGGCTCGATTGTGCGCGTACTACGTAACGAATGCTCAGGAATTAACCGCAAGTGACCTGCGTGGTTATCTCAGCGAGCGGCTTCCCGATCACATGATCCCTTCCTTTTTTGTCAGCATTGAAAAAATGCCTTTGACAGCAGGGGGCAAGATCAATCGCAAGCTATTGCCTGAAGTGGATGAACAGCAGGCGTCCGATGCTGAATATGTAGCCCCACGAAACGAGAAGGAAGAACAGCTGGTTACCATCTGGAAAGAAATCTTGGGAATCGAAAAAGTGGGGGTACACGACAGCTTTTTCCAGCTGGGAGGGAATTCCCTGCTGTTGCTTAAAATGCATGCGCAAATTGTAAAACAAGTGGATAGCGAGATTAGTGTCGCGCATTTGTTTTCCTACTATACGATTGCCATGTTTGTGGATTTTCTCGAACAAAGAAAACAGGATCAGTTTGCATCTATGGAAGATCAAAGCGATGATGATGAATCCCTTCTGGAATTGCTGAGGGAGGTCAAGGAGGGAGTTCTCTCCGTAGACAAGGGTGCCGAGCTGATCGACAAAAGAAAGGGGAATTAGGATGAGTTTGCTAAAAAAATACATCTTGGAGCAAGTGGCAGCTCATCGGCTGCAAGAGAAGGAAGCACTCCCCTTGCTGAAAGAACTGTCCTCTGCCAACGTGAATACGCGCCAAGATATCGCGATCATCGGTATGGCTTGTCGTTTTCCCGGAGCCAACAGCCTCGAAGAATACTGGAACAATTTGAAACAGGGGCATGATTCAATTGGCGATATCCCTGCTGCAAGGCGTCCAGACGTCGAGAGGGTAGCGAGAGAATTTTTTAACGGCAAAGATTTTAAGTATGAGCGGATGGGATATCTCGATCACGTGGATTTGTTTGATCATGCGTTTTTCGAGATCTCACCTGCAGAGGCTCGAACCATGGATCCTTATCAGCGGATGTTTCTGGAGTTGGCATGGGAAACATTTGAACATGCCGGGTATAGCGAGAAGATGATCAGCGGTTCACCTACCGGCGTATTTCTGGGATATTGTGACAATGAATCCCAATACCAGCGTGTGTTGAAAAACGTTGATTCGTCTTCGCTTGCTGGCAACGTTGCAGCAATTATCGCTTCACGAATTTCCTATTTGCTGAATTTGTCAGGTCCGAGCCAATTGATTAATACATCTTGCTCTTCCTCCTTGGTCGCTCTGCACCAAGCATGTCATGCCATTGGAAATAACGATTGTCGAATGGCTCTTGTAGGTGGAGTTAACCTTTCCCTGTTTCCGATTCAACAAGATACTGACTTTGGCATCGTTTCTGTAGACCGAAAAACCAAAGCATTTGATGATTTTGCTGATGGAACAGTATGGGGAGAAGGTCTTGGCGCTGTTCTTTTGAAGTCATACGAACAAGCAGTCAAGGATAACGATTACATCCATGCGGTAATCAAAAGCACGGCGGTCAACTGTGATGGTCGTTCTACCAGCATTACAGCGCCCAATGCGATTTCTCAGTCTGCTTTGTTGCGAACAACCTGGGAGCGGGCGCGAATCAATCCGGAGAGCATCTCTTATATTGAGGCACATGGGACCGGGACCAGATTAGGTGATCCTGTCGAGATTGAGGGGATCATGCATGCCTTTCAGAAGGTTTCAAAACGAAAGCAATTTTGCGCAATAGGCTCGGTCAAAAGCAATATCGGGCACACGATAGCAGCATCAGGTGTAGCTGGGATCATTAAAACGGTTCTGATGATGAAACATCGTCAGATTCCGCCGACGCTGCATGTGAAACGGCCGAATACCTTAATTCCTTTTATTGATTCGCCTGTTTATATCAATGATGTACTAAAGGCTTGGGATGTCGAGGCGGACCAACCTGTGAGGAGAGCCGGGGTAAGTGCATTCGGCCTGAGCGGGACAAACGCCCACGTCCTATTGGAAGAGCCTCCTGGGCGCGAGGCGACAGCCGTCACTGGAGCTGGTGATTACCTCATTACGTTATCTGCCAAAACAAGTGACTCACTATGGGATTTGCTCGAGAAATACCAAGCATTTTTATCGGGGCCTTCTGAGCATTCCCTTTTGGATATGTGCGCTACTGCCAATATTGGGCGCGGACACTATCGATATCGCCTTGCCTTCATTATCAACAGCAAAGAGGACTTTTTGCAGAAGATCCATCGCCTGTGCGCGGGAGATCGGACAGAGGACGGTGCTCCGATTGTTGATGGGAACGAGGTATTCTACGGAGTACTGAATTCACGTGGTGAAAGTGAATTGACGATCAGCGTGCAAATAGACAGCGCTAACCCAGTAGAAACGGCAAAACAGTACGTGACCGGGGTGCCTATCAATTGGCTTGAATATTACCGTCCTGTCAAATGGAAGAAGGTACCTTTGCCAACCTATTCCTTTGCCAAAACCCGTCACTGGGTGGAATCTGATCAATCTGCAAACGACATGGCAGAGCGGTCCACTGCCGGAGCATCTGAGGCGATTCATAAGAACGAAATAGCAGATGTGCATAAAATTGCTTCCACCTTCTTTACTTTTGGGGAAACCTTACTGAATCAAGTGAATGTCCGAAAGCAAACAGATTTGGAAGAGAATGAGATTTTTTATTCCGGCTTGTCATCGCTTGCGTGCTTCAAGCAACTGGGTGTTTTCCACAAGCAGGATCAAACATACACGCTGGAAGAATTGCGTGAAGCTGTAGGGATTGATGGAAGAAATGAACATCTCTTCCAACTCATGCTTGGGCTTGTCGTTAAGGCGTCTCTGGTTGAACACGTTGAAGGAACATACCGTCTATCTGCACATGCAGTAGGCCTTGATACGGAAACGTTTTATCAGGATTGTCTGGATCGCTATCCGAATGAGCGGGATACGTTCTCTCAACTGAAAGCGTGTTTTGCTCATTACACAACGATCATGACGGGGCAGAACGTTCGCGTGTCGACCGACAGTACTACTGACTTATTTAAGCCATATGCGGATCGCATTACTCTTGGAAACCCTTCTGGACTTATGGCAGTGGAAACCATTGCTCAATACATCCATTCGTTTAGCCGTCCCGTCCGTATTTTGGAGCTCGGGGGCGGTTCCAGTAGTCTGACTCGCTTATTGCTGCCGAAGATTGAGAAACAAGATGTCATCTACTCGTTTACGGATCGTGCGCAATCGTCTCTCGCAGAGGCAGAAAAAGAGTTCCAAGAGGTGTACCCGTTTGTGCAGTTCCATTCGTTCGACATGGAGCAGGACCCAGCCGGACAAGGCTTCGAACTACACGCGTACGATGTGATTATCGCTAATAACGCTATACACAGGACGAAGGATGTTCGGGCATCCTTATCGATATTGCATCAGTTGCTTGCAGAGAAAGGCGTGCTGTTTGCGATCGAGCTCGTGAAAAATCGTTCAACGGCAAATGTGATCGGGGGGCTTGCCGCAGACTGGTGGCAGCACAAAGACACCGATCTGCGACCGCAAAACAGACTGATGGATGCGCTACGTTGGGAAAAGGCGCTTCGAGATACGAACTATCAATCGGTTGCCATTTATCCGTCGTCAACAGCGCTGGGTGATCTGTCTGATTCAGCGTTATTGATCGGACATTCAGCGTATACGCCACAAGAGTATCGGGAGTGGCTCTACCAGATCAACTGGCAAACAAAAGAGCTGACAACCAATTCTCAGACCCAGCGTTCAGGAATCTGGCTGGTGCTTCAAGATGAAGGCGGTGTTGGAGAAACGCTGGCTGATGCGATGTCATCGGAAGGACATGAAGTGTTCAGACTCCGCAGCGGTGAGGCTTTTGCCTCCGTTTCTTCCCACGAGTTTATCCTAGATCCCAGCCAGCCAGAAGATCTGCGGCGTGTGTTCGAGAGACTTGGAGACAAAAAGGAAAAGCTGACTGGAATTATCCATTTATGGAGCTTGACCTCGGGCGCCCAGCAGCCAAATGATCCCGAACAGCTTGAGGCTCTTGAATCAGCGCAACACCTGGGAGTTTACAGTCTGTTTCATTTGACACAAGTGTTGCTGGAGCTGGATCTGAAGCAGGTGCTTGATTTACGGATCGTTTCGAACTACGCACAAGCAGTGGATGACAACGGACCTGTTTTCTCAGAAAAAGCTCCCTTGTTCGGTCTTGCCAAGGTTATCTCTCAGGAAAATCCAAAACTGCAATGCTTTAGCCTGGATCTAGCAACTGAGGGGCTGTCCGTATCGCAGTTAGCAGGCCAGCTTCTAGCGGAAATTCGCTGCAATCGGGATGACACATTGGTTGCTTATAGAGGAAATCGTATCGTCCCAGAAATGAATCGCTGCGATATCGATCAAATCCCGAAGCGGCCCGTAGAGATACGCGAAAATGGCGTTTACTTGATCGCTGGAGGTACAGGAAAACTGGGACTGGCATTTAGTAAGCATCTGGCCGCGCAAAAAAATGTCACGCTCGTGCTGATTAATCGTTCACCACTTCCACCTAACCACGAATGGCGTGAGCGTTTACAGCATCCAGACTGCAGTGCTGCTGAAGCACGAAAGCTGAAAGCGCTGCTTGAGCTGGAGGAAATGGGAGCGCAGGTAGTCTGCTATGCAGCCGACGTGTCTGACCGTCAGCAGATGGAGGATATTTCGGAGCAAGTCCGAGCCCGTTACGGACCGATCAACGGGATTATTCAATCCGCGGCGCATATCACCTTCGAGACGATTCAGACGAAGAAGTTTTCCGATTTTCAAAATGGTTTGAAAGCGAAGATGGCAGGCACAGTCATACTCGATCAGATAGCTGAACCAGAGCATTTGGATTTCTTTGTCATCTTCTCATCACTTGCTTCGATTTGGGGTGGAGCGACTGGAAGTGACTATGTCTCCTCCAACTGCTTCTTGGATGCCTATAGTGCCGCTCGCAGTCGAACGGGAAAACCAACGATAGCTTTGAACTGGTATGCGTTTGAAGGAATAACAGGTCCTGGTTTTATCGGATACATGCCGATGGATGGAGCCATTCAAGCCTTCGATGCATCGCTGTCTTGCCAAACTGAGCACCTGATCATTGGACAGTTTGATTTGAAAGTGCTGAAGGAATGGGCACCGTCTCTGAAAGTAAAGCTAGGAGATTCGATATTTGCAAGCAGAAAGTCTCATGAAGAACGCGAAGCACTACCCGCAGTGATTATGCAAAATCGTGTTGTTTTGTCTGGCAGGGAGGAAGGCGATCATTACACGTCCTTGGAGCTTGCCTTAGGTCAGATTTGGTCTGATGTGCTGGGTTACACCGAACTGAGCATCGACGACGACTTTTTCAGACTGGGTGGCGATTCTCTTTTGGCAATCGGTATCGTTTCCCGTGTCACCAAGCAGTTGCAAAAAGAGATGACGATCACCGACCTGTTTCAGACACCGACGATTCGTCAATTGGCTATGTTGATGGCTCCGAACGAAGAAACATCTGTGTCAGCGATTCCTGTAGCAGAGCATCGGGATGCTTACCCCGCCACCTCGTCTCAGCAAAGAATTTATGTGCTGGAACAAATGCAGGAAGGGGCAGTTGCCTATAACATCCCAACTGTCATGATGCTTGAAGGAGAGCTAGATAGAGAGGCTTTCGAACGTGCATTTGTCTCGTTGGTTCAGCGTCATGAGTCGTTGCGAACCTCATTTACCATCGTGGATGGAGCTTTGATGCAAACCGTTCACCCGAGCGTAGATTTTACGTTGGCGTATAGCGAAGTCGACGAGAACGAGGCCAAGAAAACGGTCGAACAATTCATCCAACCATTTGACTTGTCAAAAGCGCCGCTTGTTCGCGGGATGCTCATTCGCATTGATGTCAACAAACACTTGTTGCTGTTCGACATGCATCACATTGTTTCCGATGGTGTGTCCATCAACATTTTGATCCGCGAGTTCTTCCAATTGTATCAGGGACTCGAGTTGCCCGAGCTGCGGATTCAATATAAAGACTACAGCGTGTGGCAAACCGAACAACTTGGCAATGGGGTATTGGCTGCTCAGGAGAAATTCTGGCAGGGAGAGCTGGATGGAGAACTTCCTGTGCTTAATCTGCCTACAGACCACCCTCGGCCGTCCGTTCAGAGCTTCGAGGGAGATGTCCTGACCTTTGAGATTCCTCAAGAGATGACAGAGAAGGTACTTGGACTGGCAAAAAACAATGGGGCAACCTTGTACATGACGTTGCTGGGAGCGCTCACCATTATGTTGTCGAAATACGCTGGCGAAGAAGACATTATCATTGGATCGCCAGTGGCTGGCCGTCACCATGCAGACCTGGAAAACATCGTGGGTGTCTTTCTGAACACACTGGCGATGAGAAACTTCCCGCGAAGCGACCGAACCGTAGCGGATTTCCTTCAGGAAGTAAAGGAACGGGCATTGGCTGCGCTCTCTAATGCCGACTATCCGTTCGAAATGCTGGTGGATCGTCTGATGCTGCCAAAAGATACGGCGCGCAACCCGCTGTTTGATGTGATGTTCATTTTGCAAAATACCGGCGACGCGAAGGGAAGCATGAGTGCAAATGGCCTTACGCTCTCTCCTTATCCATTTGAACAACGCTCTGCCCAGTTTGATCTGACCTTTGACATCATCGAGCGAGAACAGCGCCTGATTGTCGATATCGAATACAGCAACAAGCTGTTCAGCAAAGAGACGATCACGTCGATGTCCACACACTTCCAGAAGATACTGGAGCAGATGGTGGAAAATCCTGAACAGTTGATCGGTAAGATATCCATGCTAGCAGAAGAAGAACGTTTGCTGCTGATTGAGCAATGGAATGACACAAGCTTGGAATACTCACGTGAAAAAACAGTCATCCAGCTTTTTGAAGAAGTAGCGGCAACACAGCCAAACGCGCTAGCTGTATCGTGCGGAGATAAGAAAGTTACTTATTCAGATTTAAATAAGCGTGCAAATCAAGTTGCTCGTGTGATCAAGGAACACGGCGTCACTGCTGATACTTGCGTGGGCCTTTTGACGAATCGTTCCGTGGAAATGATGGTCGGACTCTTGGCGATCTTGAAAGCAGGAGCTGCGTTTGTTCCGATTGATCCGGACTATCCAGAAGAACGTATCTCCTATGTTCTGGAAAATAGCATGACTCGCCTCGTCTTAACCCATGATTCTCTTGCAGAGAAGCAGTGGGGAAGTGTTGACCGAGTGGACGTAAACGATTCCCGGATAGAGACGGCAGAAGACTCGAATCTTCCAACACAGTCTGCACCTGGCGATCTCGCCTATGTCATTTACACATCGGGATCTACAGGCAAGCCTAAGGGCGTCATGGTTGAGCACCGCAATTTGATGAACTTCTGCTCGGGGATCGGGGAACACATCGATTTTGCCAGTGCAGACAAAATGCTGGCTGTGACGACGATTTCGTTTGATATTTTTCTGCTTGAAACGATTGTACCGCTGACGAAAGGGATGACCGTAGTCATTGCAACCGAACAGCAGCAAGCAGACCCGCAGGTGCTCAAGGAGTTGATTTTGCAGGAAGAGATCACGTTCCTTCAACTGACTCCATCCCGACTGCAGCTCATGCTGGAAGAGAAGAGCAACTTGCACGCACTTGACTGCCTGAAAGCAATCCTGATTGGAGGAGAAGCTCTTTCAGCGTCTTTGTTCCAACGGCTTCGTAGGCAGACCAAGGCGAGACTTTACAATCTGTACGGTCCGACTGAAACAACGATCTGGTCTACGGTGCAGGACTTGACCGACGCAGAGGAAGTAACGATTGGAGCGCCGTTGCCCAATACACAAGTCTACATCCTCGATGAGCATCTGCAAGTGCAGCCGATGAAGATCAATGGTGATCTTTACATTGCAGGAGATGGGGTAACGAGAGGCTACTTTGGTCAGCCAACACTGACGGCTGAGCGCTTTATCCCTAATCCGTTTCAACCTGGTCAACGCATGTACAAAACAGGTGATCTCGCGAGATGGCTGCCGGATGGGCGTATTGAATACGTGGGACGATCTGACTTTCAGTGCAAAGTGCGCGGTTATCGAATCGAATTGGGTGAGATTGAATCTGCCCTTTCTCAGCATCCGGATATTACGGAAGCGGTGGTCAGTGTGCGAGATACCGCCAGCAATCCTTACCTGGCTGCCTACTATATGGGTCCGCAAATGTTGGACAGTGATGAATTGCGAGCGATGCTGAGCAAAAGTTTACCCGATTACATGATTCCACATTTCTATACACATATGAGTATGTGGCCGCTGACACCAAACGGAAAACTGGATCGCAAATCATTGCCAGAGCCAGATGCAATCCAACACAGCAGTCACACCGAATATCAAGCACCGGCTACCAGACTGGAAGAACAGGTGGCAGGCATCTGGCAGGAAGTGCTGAAACGTGAAACGGTCGGTATGCAGGATAACTTCTTCCAAATAGGCGGTACTTCGCTTTTACTGGTGCAAGTGCATGCCAAGCTTGAACAGCTTTACCCTGGACTGGTTCGAATTGCCGATTTGTTCGCACATCCTACGCTGTCAAGCCTAACCAACTTTTTGAAGAATGCGGCTTTAGACCTGACAGATGAACATGAGGAAACCGATACGGCCACCTATTGGTTGAAGGAGCTGGATCGTGTCTCGTTGATAGAGCTGCCTCCTCAGTATTGGGCTAGTGGAGAAGCGAATGCGGACACAAACTGGGTCCAATTCTCACTTACTGGTGAGCTGTTTGAAAATGTGCAGCAGGTATGTCAAATGGAGGCTGTTGAGGTGAGAGACGTCCTGCTTTCGATGTATCTATACCTCATGGCGGAATTGACTGAACAGCAGGATCTTTATATGGAAGTGGCTGTTGCCAAGGAACTGCAGACGAATGCCTATCCATTCCGGGTGAACATGTCGGAGGTCAACACCTTCTTCGATCTATTCAAGCAGGTGCAACAGAAACGACAGATCATCGAGAAAATGACGGGAGAAGCCTCGTTGTGGCTAAAAAAATTGCGGACAAATCGCAATGAAGGAACCGTTATTCCATTCTTTGGCAGTGTGAATGCATTTACAGATGCAATGTTCACACATCATGAACATGAGCTTACCTTCTGGATCAAGGAAGGAAAAGACGTGATAGATATCGTGTGTGTGTTCGACCCTGATTGCCTACGGGCAGAAAAAGTCACGGAGATGACGCAAGATTACCAGCAATTGCTCAGGATGCTAGTGAATGAATACATGACGTAGAGAAGGGTGATCAAAAATGGACAAAATCGCACTCTTATTCCCGGGACAAGGTTCGCAATATGTTGGAATGGGCCAAGCATTATGTGAGGCCCATCCCATTGCGGCTCGCACCTTTGAAGAAGCAAGTGATGCGCTTGGATTTAACCTGCAAACACTTTGTTTTGCAGGGGATGTACAAGAACTGACCAAAACAGAGCACGCTCAGCCGGCAATCCTGACGGCAAGTGTCGCAGCCTTCCGCGTTTATTCACAGGAAATGGACATCGAGCCACAGTGGGTGGCTGGTCACAGTCTGGGCGAGTTTACGGCCCTGACTTGCGCCGGTGCCATCCAGTTTGCAGATGCCGTCCGCCTTGTCTATCGGCGCGGTCAGTTCATGCAGGCGGCTACGCCGCAGGGTGTCGGTGCCATGTCAGCAATTTTCGGGTTGAATGCTCAACTTGTCGAGGAGATTTGTCGGGAACATTCTCGTGACGGTGCGATCGTCGTGGTCGCCAACCATAACTCCTTAGATCAGATTGTCATCTCCGGACATGCACATGCGGTGCGACAAGTAGAAGAAGCGTGCAAGCAGCATGGCTCGACTTCCGTTGTCAGCCTCAAGGTGAGTGCGCCTTTCCATTCGCCACTCATGGTGCAAGCAGCCGAGCAACTAAATGAAGAATTAAAGCGGTACACGTATTGCGATCCCAAGTGGCCTGTCATTTCCAATGTGACAGCACAACCTTATGTCCATGCAGATCAACTTGTCGATTTGCTCACAGCCCAGACAACCAGCCCTGTTCGCTGGCAGTCCACGATGGATTACTTGGTAAAACAGGGAGCGAATACCGTAATTGAGCTCGGACCGAAAAGTGTACTGACAAATTTGGCCAAAGGATATCCCCTACGCGCCTTTGCTTTTGACAAGCAGGGGGAGATCAATCGTTATCAGCAAGAGCTTCTGGATGCTAAAACGCGTAATCAAGCAGCCATTGCCCAATTGGTTGATTCTTGCATTGCGATTGCCGTTTGCACAAAAAACCGCGGTCTCGATGAAGAAGCGTATCAGCAAGGAGTGATCGCTCCCTATCAAGCGCTACAACAACTGAGGCTACAGCTGGAACAAGGGGAAAAAGAGGGGAGCTATGGGGATGTACGCGAAGCTTTTTCTCTGCTTCGTATGATCCTGCAAACAAAAAAAGCTCCTGACACGGAACAAGCCATGCGCTTTGAACAGCTGACTAGCAAACCGGACTTGCAACAGCGATTTCCTGAGATCAGCAACGAATGGCAAGCAAGCTAAGCCGAACCAGGTGAGCAGAGGACCCAAGGAGGAAGAATGCAGTGAGCAAGCCATTAGGACTGAACCGAATCAAACTGAATAAACAGCAGACGGATGCTCATTCAACAGACAGCAAACCCAATCAACACGATATCGCGGTGATTGGTGCTGCTTGCCGATTCGGAAGCGCAGAAAACCCGGCAGAATTTTGGCGTCTGTTGCAAGCTGGTCAAGATTGCGTGCGTGAGCTTCCCAAAGAGCGCCAGAACGATTTGATTCCATTGTTACTCGCCAAAGGTATGACGATGGAGCAAATTCAATTTCGAGAAGCTGCCTACCTGAATGAAATTGATAAATTCGATCCGCAATTTTTCGGTCTTTCTCCGAAGGAAGCCAGTCAGATGGACCCAAATCAACGCTTATTTTTGCTGACATGCTGGGAGGCGATTGAGGACGCTGGATATGGTGGAACGATGCTCGCAGGCAGCCGTACGGGTGTATATCTGGGGTTTAGCAGTGATTTTGGTGAAGAGTATAGACGAATGATTCGAGAGCTGGAACCAGATGCGCTGTCCACCTCAATCATTGGCAATATGAAATCGGTGATCGCTTCTCGCATCTCCTACCTGTTGGATCTCAAAGGTCCGAGCATGCTTGTGGATACTTCCTGCTCCTCTTCGCTGATGGCTGTTCATCTGGCATGCCAGGCGATTCGTCGAGGAGAATGTGAGATGGCGCTTGCTGGCGGTGTCAAGCTCATCCTGCTGTCTTTACAAGATGGAAGCAATGATTTGGGGATTTTATCTCAATCTGGTCGTACTCGCCCTTTTGACAATGATTCAGACGGTACAGGTGTCGGTGAAGGTGTTGGCGCCGTTTTGCTGAAGCCGTTGGCAAAAGCTCTTGCAGACGGCGATTCGATTTATGCGGTGATCAAGGGAAGCGCGGCCAATCAAGACGGTCATTCTTTTGGTCTTACGGCGCCAAATTCACTGGCACAAGCCGAAGTGATCCAGCAGGCATGGAAAGATGCGCAGATTGATCCCCAAACCCTTTCCTATATCGAGGTGCACAGCATAGGTACCAAGCTGGGTGATCCGATGGAGATGGACGGCCTAGAGAGAGCGTTTCGCCCATACACAAGCCGACGCCAATTTTGTGGGATCGGCTCCGTAAAGACGAACATCGGTCACACCGACCATGTAGCGGGCATGGCTGGTCTTTTCAAGGTAATCCTGTCTCTTAAACAAAAGCAGATACCTCCGCATTTGCACTTCCAGCGGGCGAATCGGATGATTCCTTTTGAGCAATCTCCCATTTACATCCATGACACATTGACAGATTGGGAACCAGAACAAAGTGTACGCCGGGCAGGAATCAGTTCCTTTGGGATGAGTGGAACGAATGTGCATCTGGTTGTTGAGGAAGCGCCATCCATACAGCCCCCAAAGCAAGACGAAGGGATTCAGACTATCGCTTTATCAGCTAAAAGCAAGGAGAGCTTGCTCGACCTGTTGCTCCGCTTTCAGAAGTGGACCAGCAAGCCTGTGGAGGAACTGCCGACATTGGAAAGTCTCAGCTTTACGGCAAATACGGGCCGTAGTCACTACGGCTACCGTTTGCTGCTGATTTGCAAGGACATGGACGATTTTGCCGCAAAAATCTCCAAGCTGTGTGCGAGCGACTGGACAACACTTTCTGACCCGGATATTTTCTTCGGCTGGCACAAGGTTATTTCGCAGGAAAAAGCTGATAGAGAACCAGGGATTCTGACTGAGGCAGAACAACAAGCGATGAATAAGGCTGCTGATTCTCTTTTGCAAAAGCTTTTATTGGCGCAAAGCAAAGAGTTGTCTGATCTGAAAGAGCTCGGCGAATTGTATGTGAGCGGGGCAGATGTACGCTGGAGTGCCATGTATACGTTTAAAAAGCCGCGGCGCGTGCACCTCCCTGTTTATCCGTTTGAGCGTAAACGTTGTTGGCTGGACATTTCTTCTCTTCATTCTCTTGCTCTTGGCAAGGATGCCGGGAGAGAAAATGACAAGGTTGCACCGCAAAAATCTGGTGAAGTGAAGCTGCCAAACGTGGTGGTACGTGGGAGAAAACATGATACCTACACCGCTTTAGAGCAAGAGCTGGCTCGCATTTGGGGATATGTCCTGGGGCTTGAAGAAGTAGATGTCCATGACAATTTTTACGAGCTGGGCGGGGACTCGATCATTGCGATTAAAATGGTCAGCGAAATTTCCAAGCGGATGAACCGAGAAGTAGAAGTACAAGACCTGCTTACCCATTTGACGATTTCCGACTTTGCTGCCTATCTTGATGCGGCTGGGCATGAGGTTGAACAGGTTGCGAAAGCAGAGGCAGCTGCTACTGCCGTCCAAACTGTTCAACAACGAAACACAAAATCATCGCATGGTACGCAAATCAAGCGCAGCTCGTATGCTGATGTCAGTCATTTATCCTGGCGTCAATGGAATTGTTATGATCGCGGTCTCGCTTTATTAATGGAGGAGCAGGATGCCCATCTGATTCCGTATTTTAAGCTTTTTCTCGGGTTGAAGCGCGGCTATCAGCTTGATGCCGAGGGGTACCCCTATTCGTATCGGGAACATGCTGAGGTTATGGGATATTTGTCGGATGAGGAGATGCTTTACAAATTTGGCTATCGGGTCAAACTCGTACCTGTCGCTCGTCTGGATGAATTGCATGAGTCGATCATTCGCCAATTGGATCAAGGCAAGCCAGTAATGGTTGCATTTGACGAGTACTACACCTTTTACACACCGCAATACCAGAAGGAACATACCGATCATCTCACCGTCATCACTGGCTATGACCATGAAAAGCAGGTCTATACAATCATCAATCACAATCATTTGACTCGCGGGCAAGCTCAGCGAATCCAGTACGATAAATTCTCCACAACCTATCAAACGCTTGAGGAGATTTATGCAAATATTGAGCCGCATTCTCGGCTGATCATGGTGCTCGATCGCATTTCAGATGACGAGGCAAGCTTGCGTGCGAGCGCAGAGCAGGAATTGCTGCGTTTACTAAAAGCGGTCGAGAGTAAACAACAATCTGGCCGTGAGCTTACGCTGTTGTTATCGCTTACGGAGCAGCCAGACACCTATTTTCATGAAGCCAATTTAAACGAGCTCTACGTTCAATTAGGCGGAAAAGAACTGTGCGTGGAAACATTATTGGACTGGTACATTCCACACGCAGATCAGTCTGTACGAGAATTGGCAGAGGAGATTTTACAGACATCGAATAACGCGGTGAATCGCTATGCCCTTAGCTTATACAAAGAAAAAATGTTGAAGCGATCTGATGTGGAAGCTGCTGCCGACAAGTTGAGTTCTCTCACTCGTCAATTTCTGCAACAAGTATTCGCCTTGCGTGAACGTGATTCGGATATCCGCTAGTCGCATGTGTTTACCATTACGATAGACAGGGAGGAGAGTGCTCATGTCACTCGCCGAGATTCAACCGAGCAAGCATCCGAACCTGGATTGCATCGGCGCTTCTATCTTCACGGTTCTGAAATACCTGAATTTTTCCGCCTTGGAAACAGCTTGGAAGCAGTGCGGTGCCATCTATCTTAAAACGCAGGATTCTCCTTATGGAGATGTAAACGGTCAATACATGAGAACAGTCAGTGAGCTTATGTGGATACACAATATCCGCGTAGAAGGACGGGCTGAACCAGAAGACGACTTGTTTTTGGCAAATATACAAGAACGTCTGGAACGGGAGGTACCGACAATCGTCCTCTGCAACATGGCAGAACTCCCGTACAACCCTTATTATCAGGACCTGCCTGAAATGCATAGCATCATTGTCACCGGAAGAGAAGGTAACCAGCTGCTGATCGTCGATGATTACTACCGCTACAAAGGTCTGTTGTCCATCGAGCAATTTTTACAGGCGAGTAACTCTTCCTATCGGGATGCAGGTACAGGTGAATGGTATCCACTCCACAATCGTTCATTTGAATTGGTACTTTCAGATTCCCAGCATCCGACGCCTGATCAGTTACTAGAAGCGGTCAGGAGCAATCTCAGCGTACTAGAGGGACGGTGCGACATAAGTCACATCAAGCGGGAGTTGGATGTGCCCGACGATGTCAACATCGAGGTAGGGCTGAAATCCCTTGATCCTTTTCTCAAAGATGTAGAGGCTTTTCTCGCTAGCGGAGTGGAGATTACAGACGATCATCTCGATATCCTTAACCACAGCTTGATCAGCATGGCACAAACACGAGCGATGTATGCCAATGTGCTGCAAGCGATCAGTGAGAAGTACGAAAACTTTGCAAATCTTGCCGAGCTGTATCGCAGTATCGGACATCAATGGAAAATTACGACCAATATGATTCTCAAGGCTTTTGACAGTAATCGCAGTGATATGGTTCATCGCGTTCTGCAAAAAATCAGCAGCATTAAAACGCAGGAATTCGAGGCAGTCACCAAAACAAGAGAAGTGCTGGAACGGGTTGACGTTGTTGTGTAAGCATTTACCACATGGAGGGACTCATATGGAAAAGGAAAACGAAGTATACGAGACGCTCCTGCAGTTGTTTTCTGAGTACGTGAACGAAAGCGGAGAACTTACGGAGTACATTGATTCACTAACCTTTATCAAGTCGGTTGTAAAGGTTGAAAAAGAGTTTGGGATTGAATTCGATGATGACATGCTCCATTTAGAAAACTTTCAAGATATGAAAATGTTGGCAGGTTACATCCAGCAAAAAATGGATGCAAAATCCGCTTGATTCAAGGGACCAAGATAGATTCAGCCGATTGGACGAAGACGGGAAAAAACGGGAGAGAGGGCTCAACATGCTAACGAAAATGATGGCCATAAGTCACATGATTGGCAATACGCCTTTAATCAAACTTGAGCATGAGCACATCAATCTGTTTTGCAAGCTGGAGTACAACAACCTCATGGGAAGTGTAAAAGTGAGGCCGGCCTTTTACATATTACAGGAGGCGATCAAAAGAGGAGAGATTACGCCGGATACTACCGTAGTCGAGTCTTCTTCGGGAAATTTTGCGATCGCTTTGGCGACTTTATGCAAGCGAATCGGAATTAAATTTATTCCAGTCATTGACCCCAATATTAATCCTGTATATGAGAATTTGCTCAGGGCGTTTTCCCATGAGGTCGTAAAAGTAACGGACCGTGACGAGACAGGAGGATTTCTCCTAACGCGCATCCAAACGGTCAATCGTTTGCTTAATGAGACGAAGAACTCGTTTTGGACCAACCAGTATGGAAATCCGGATAGCGCTCGAGCCCATTACTTCGGACTGGGAGCCGAGATCGCAGACAGCTTCGAGACATTGGACTATGCGTTTATCGGCGTTAGCTCTGGCGGCACGATTACGGGAATCTCGCAACGATTGAAGGAACGTTTTCCGAACATAAAGATCATTGCTGTCGACACGGTAGGATCAGTGATTTTTGGACAAGAGCCACAAAAACGTTACATCCCTGGAATTGGATCGAGCATGCGACCTGACATACTCAAGGGCGCGATTATTGATGAGGTCGTTCATGTTTCGGAGGAGGACACAGTCGAGGCGTGCTATCAGCTGTATACGGAGCATGGCATTTTTGCTGGAGGATCTTCTGGGACTTCCTACTGGGCGATTAAAAATTATTTCAAAGATCAAAAGCATGCAGTCAAGCCTAATGTCGTCTTTTTATGCCCAGACGGTGGCATGCCATATGTCAATACCGTATACAACCAGGAATGGGTCCAGTGGTTGCATCAGCAAAAGCATTCTTTCGTCGGCAATTAAGCAGTGTCCAATAAATCTACTACGATAAGCAGGGTGGAATGTACGATGTTATATCTAAACACGAGTGATATTGAAAAGGTCGGCAAGAATTGGAAAGAAACCATTGATGTCATTGAACATGCCGTGAATTCCTTATATAAGGAAGATTATGCACAGCCGATTAAACCTTACTTGCGATATCATGACATGTCAAACCGCATTATTGCCATGCCAGCATTTGTAGGCGGAGATACTTATATGGCGGGAATCAAGTGGATTGCCAGTTTCCCGAAAAACCTCCAAGAGGGTATCCAACGCGCGCATTCGATTACCATCCTGAACGAAGCCAGAACGGGTAAGCCTGTGGCAACGATTAATACCGCTCTGGTCAGCGGCATTCGAACTGCTTCTGTTTCCGGTCTTCTCCTCAAGCATTACGAACAAGTACGTCCCCTGCAAAATGTAACGGTCGGAATAATCGGATTTGGTCCGATTGGCAGACTTCATCTGCAAATGGTCACGGCCTTGTTAGGAGAGAAGATCGACAAGGTGGTTCTCTATGACATTGCGGGTATCCAGCAGGAGCATATTCCAGCTGAGATAAAAGAGAAAACGGTTATCGCGCAAACGTGGGAAGAAGCATACTGCGAAGCAGATGTGTTTATTACGTGCACCGTGTCACCGCATGGTTTTATTGACAAGCAACCCAAACGTCATTCTTTGTTGTTAAATGTGTCGTTACGCGATTTTACACCAAAAATTCTTGACTATACCCGCTCCATTATCGTAGATGACTGGACTGAAGTTTGCCGTGAGAACACGGACATCGAGATCATGCATCTGGAGAGAGGATTGCAAAAAGAAGATACCAAATCCATCACAGATATCGTCTGCCTTGACCAGATGAAAGAATTTCCGCAAGATGAGCCCATCATGTTTAATCCGATGGGGATGGCGATTTTTGATATCGCCATTGCTGCCTACTATTACAAACAAGCACTCTCGCAGGGGATCGGAACTCACTTGCAAGACTAACTGGAGGTTACCATTTTGTACGATGTGCTAGCAAATCTAAAACTGGTAGAGTCATCTCGTATTTGTTTGCACGAGTCACATGAAAACAAGCGACTACACAAGACCAGACAGATCATTGAGGAGGAAGGGATTTTGCGCCATCCTCCACTGGCGATTCTCATGCAAAACGGCCAGTATTTGATCATTGATGGTGCACATCGGACCTTTGCTCTTCAAGCGCTTGGGTGCAAACATATCCCCGTACAGTTAGTGGAACATGAGGATTTTCACTTGGATATGTGGGATCATATTGTGCCAGTCGCTGCATGGTTGCAATCAGTGGAGCAAGATTCTGTGTTTCGATGGGAAACAGAGCGTTTACGAGAAACACCTGTGGCAGAAATGATGATAGGGAACAAGGAGCGATTCTACCTTTATCCAAATGAGAAGCGGCAGGATGATGAGTGGCGAATGACACTATGGCGTCAATTAGTGGACAGTTACAACTATAGCCACCCGGTGCATCGTCTGCCCACAGGGATGCTCGAATGTCCGGAGGCAGGAGCAGCCTTGATACGGTTCCCGCCAATCAGTTTGTCGGAATTAGAGCGTATCGTATCGGAAGGGCATGTTTTGCCTGCGGGTGTTACCCGTTTTGAAATAGACGGGCGTCTATTAAACTTGTGTATCCCGATTAGCCTATTGAAACAAGAGCAAATCGAGCAAGAACAGTGGGAGCGATTGGTTAAAAAATGGAGAGAAACCTTGCGCCTCTACTCGAAACCCGTGTATATGTGCGATGCCTAATAAGAAACCGTGGCGAGTTTGATTCGCCACGGTTTCTATCCAATCCTAATTTACATCACGTACTCGTTTACTTGCGGTTGCGGTCTTTCCCACAGACGCAGTGCCTAAAAAGGAGTGGATCAATCTGCAAAAGATCATAGATGAGTCGAGACGAAAACTGACGTTCTTGCTGATGTGTCTGGTTCTCGTACTATCCGGCAGTATGCCCGTGTACGCCGAAACGAGCGTACAACAGGATTCGGAAATCGCAACGGCAATTGAACAGCTGGTCAATAAAACGATGGAGTCGGAGAAAATCCCGGGTGCAGCCGTAGTGGTCGTCAAAGAGGGGAAAACCATTTACAAGCAATCGTTTGGCTACTCTGACATCCAGAAGCAAGAGCCAGTAACTGCTGATACATTGTTTGAAATCGGATCGAACTCCAAAGCCTTTACGGCGCTAGCCGTTCATCAGCTTGTCGAGCAAAAACGACTTTCACTGGACGACCCGGTTCAGAACTATATCCCGTGGTTTGGTGTTACCTATAAGGGACAGCAGGAAACGATCCTGATTAAGCATTTGCTTTACCATACCAGCGGGATTCCGTTTGAAAGCATTGGCGCCATCCCTATTTCTTCCAGCGAAAATGCAATTGAAGAAACTGTGCGAGCGATCAATCATACTGAACTGGTCCGCAAGCCGGGGACCGAGTATGAATACGCGACAATTAACTACGATATCCTGGGCTATGTGGTTGAAAAAGTCACCGGAGAGACCTATGAGCAGTATGTGCAGCAACAAGTCATTGCCAAATTGGGACTAACCCATACCTTTTTGAAGGCACAGGCACCCGCTGAGGAGATGGCAAGAGGGCACAAAATCGAGTTCTTTTCCCCGAAAGTGTACGATGCGCCGGAATATCGCGGAAATACGCCAGCCGGTTATGTCGTTTCCAATTTAAACGATATGGAGCGATGGTTGCAGCTTCAGTTGGGGATGGAGGTATCTGCGTTTCGTTCCGAGCTGGTGAGTGCTTCCCATCTTCCTGATCGTTCGGTAGCCCCTGCTGCAGACGGTTTCTCGTATGCGTCAGGCTGGATGATTTATCAGGATGGTGGAGGGCAAATTTCGCACGGTGGCAACAACCCTGCATTTTCTTCGTACATGGTATTTCGTCCAGAAGAAAAGCTGGGCGCCGTCGTTTTGACCAATATCAACTCGTTGAACGCATCTGTTATCGCAGAAGGGGCCGTCAATCTCGTACTCGGCGAAGAACCTCCCGTAGTCGTGTCTGACACCAATCTTCAAGCGGATCGACTGGCGAGCATTTCTCTCGTAATCCTTGGGATCCTCTTGTTGCTACTTGGTGGGGGAATCGTGCAGATTTTCGTGCAAGTCTATCGAGGTGAACGCAAACTCGCCGTGAATGCGGGGCGAATCTGTTTTGCATCCTTCGTTGCATTTGTTGTCATGGGCAGTGTTTTGACCGCCGCCTTATACTATTTGCCGGATGTATTTTTTATGGGCTTACCATGGCCGTTCATCGAGGTCTGGCTTCCCATCACCATTTTTTACGCCATGTACGCATTGGTGACAGGACTCGCTCTGTTTAATGTCTACATCACGCTCATCCGCTTGTTCCCGAAATCGCAAGAAACATCCATGACGTCTATTGTCATCCAGGGGCTTATCAGCGGATTTGGGAATGCGCTGATCATTTTTATGATCAATCTGGCGCTCACTTCTACAAACAAGTTTCATGCAGCGATTTTCCTGTATTTTCTCCTGGGTATCTTGTTGTATATCGTCGGGGAGAAAATGATGCGGAGCCGACTGATCGTGATCACAAATGAAATCGTATACGAAAAAAGAATGGAACTGATCCGCAAGATTTTTCGGACCCCTTATCAAAAGTACGAGACACTTGATAACGGTGAAATATATGCGGGGTTAAATAACGATACGGAAACCATCAGTACCTTTGCCAATAGTGTCGTTGTGGCACTGACGAGTGCGGTTACACTTGTGTTTTGCTTTATTTATCTGGGATCCCTGGATCTATACGGATTTTTGTTTTGTCTGGCTGTCATTTTTGTGGCTGTAGGTTTGTACACGCTGGCAGGTCGCTTTGCAAATAAAGTATGGGAGGAAACCAGAGACATCCAAAATGTGTTTTTCTCCTATATTACCGATATGATCGGAGGCTTCAAGGAGCTGTATCTGACGCAGTCGCAACGAAAAGAATTCGAAGCAGACATGGAAAGAAGCTGCTCTGACTACCGACATAAGAAATCAGCGGGCCAATTTAAGTTTGTGAACGTGTATTTGATTGGGGAATTGCTTTTCGTTGTGGTAATCGGCACAGTTGCCTTTTTATTCCCGGTTCTATTCCCTTCGCTTCAAAAAGAGATGCTGATTAGTTATGTGTTTGTCTTTTTGTATATGACAGGACCCGTTCACGGTATTTTGAATGCAGTACCGGAGCTCATTCGCATCAAGATCAGCTGGCAGCGATTGAATGCGTTGCTTGATTCGTTATCAGTGGAAACGAGAAGAGAAGAGGAAAGCTTGGCTGAGCGGAACACGCAAGATTTTGAGTCTTTTTCAACGGAACAAGTGCGTTTCCGATACAAGAACAAGGAGGGCGAAGAGTTTTCCGTAGGGCCGCTGGATTTCTCCTGCCAAAAAGGGGAAATCGTCTTCATTGTTGGCGGGAACGGTAGCGGGAAGTCAACGTTTGCCAAGCTGATTACCGGATTGTATGAGCAGGATGAGGGCGAGTTTTTCATGAATGGCCAAAAAGTGAATGCTGATCAACGGTGCGAATTCTTCTCCGCGATCTTCAGCGATTTCTATTTGTTTGAGAAGATGTACGGCATCGACTACCAAGCAAAGCAAGAAGAAGTGAGCAAATATTTAGAGGTGCTTCGCATTGCAGACAAAGTAGAAGTGGATGAAACGGGTACATTTAGCACGACGAAGCTGTCTACGGGTCAGCGTAAACGTCTTGCCTTAATGCTCAGTCTGGTAAGAGACCGGCCCATTTTCCTCTTTGATGAGTGGGCAGCGGACCAAGATCCAGAGTATCGTCAATTCTTTTACGAATCCTTGTTGCCAGAAATGAAGAGACAGGGCAAATGTGTCATTGCGATCACACACGACGATCGCTACTTCCATCTTGCTGATCAGGTTGTGAAAATGGAGAGTGGGCGAATTATTTCGCAACAAACCTATGCGCATGCCTGATGCCAAACCAAGCAGAGAAGACCGAACGGGGAATGATGCCCGGGCGGTCTTTTCTTGAATGATTGGCAAGGCTCCATTTGATTGGAGACGCTAGACAAATAATTCAGACAGCTATATAATTGGAAGCAGTTGGAATGAAATGCACGAACATCATGCGGGTGTAGTTCAATGGTAGAACTCCGGCTTCCCAAGCCTGCGGCGTGGGTTCGATTCCCATCACCCGCTCCATACAAATGTTCGAAAAGCCTTTGAATACAAGGGCTTTTCTTGTTTGTACAGCAACACCAGAAAGTTCTGGTGACCTCATGTAAGATCAGAAGGGATCGTTCATTCAAAAGACAAATGTTCCCACATTACCAGTTGCCTTGACCGGGAACGCCGTTACGTGGAATACTCTGACCGGGGTCCTTACAGAACACTCGAATGCTAATAATGATCTATTCGTTTCTACTAAGCGCCAACAAGCGTTTTAGGTTGTCATCAATAAATTTATTATCGGCACTATTGATTCCGCGACCAGCAAAATGGCCCCAGATCGACTCGATAGGTTTAAAAATAGCATGAGGTATTAGCTTAGCTTCATATTCGTTATCGTCTGCCGAGCAGAAGAGATCCGTGCTCCCTGGCATGACGCAGGCAAGTGCTTTAATGCTTTTGAGCGCCTCATCGAAATCTCCGTTATAGGTCGGGTTTGCACTAATATCTGCATGTTGTCCTGTCCATAACATGGCCAGGACATTGTGCGGATCCATTTTCATAAAGCTATCTTCCCAGACGCCAGACACAAAATCTGCCAATGAGTCAAATCCCAGCCCACGATAAAGTTCATTTCTGTAAAACGCCTGCGATACACCCCATCCTGCATAGACACGGCCAACGGCGCGCATGTCCGCAGAAGTCAACTGGTTTAGTTTACTTGAATCGAAGCGGGTCGCAGCCATGAGCGGAGCTTTCATACCGTCCAGGACCACATACGTTTGGGGCCATGTCTTTGCAACTCCGGCAAAAGGTGCAATTCGTTCAACCATCTCGGGATAACTTGCCCCCCATTGGAATGCTTGAATGCCTCCCATTGACCAGCCTACAACGAGAGCGATCTTTTTGATGCCGAATTTTTCGGTCACCAGCCGATGCTGTAGTTTCACGTTGTCATAGATCGTTACCTGCGGAAAATTAGCCCGGTCGAATGGGGGAGGCGTGTTACTGGGAGAAGAAGATAATCCGTTGCCCAGCAGATTTGGAACAACAATGAAATATTTCTGCGGATCGAGTGCCATGCCGTTTCCGATCAACCATTCATTCTGAACATGCTGGTCGCCAAAAGCGGTTGGATAGACGATGACATTATCTGTCTTTTCATTTAATCTTCCATAAGTCTTATAAGCAATAAAAGCGCTCGGTAACGTAACCCCTGATTGCAAGGTTACGTCACCCAAATCAAAAATCTCATAATCCATCATATTGTCTCCCCCTTCAAAATGAAACCATACATTAAGGTTGTATTTCTTGTTGTTAGTATAGTTCTGTGATAGTCTCAGTAAAAGTGAATAAAACTCAAAGTAATATTCAATAATCTTGAAAGTAAAAGGGGATTGTATGATGGAATTGCGCCAACTGATTACGTTCCGCACGGTTGCATCAACTTTAAATTTCAGTCGGGCTGCGGAAGTGCTGAACTACGTCCCCTCCAACGTCACGATGCAAATAAAAGCATTGGAGGATGAGCTTGGTGTTCGTCTCTTTGACCGCTTGGGCAAGCAGCTCGTTCTCACAACTGCGGGAAAACGCTTTTTAACTCATATTCAAAGCGTTTTAGACAAATTGGACGAAGCTCGCAGTGTTGTTCATGACAATGAAAATGTAAGCGGGACCCTAACTGTAAGTGCTAACGAAGTTCTTTGCGCCTATAGGCTTCCAGTTGTCTTTCACCTATTTCGTTCGCGCCATCCGAGAGTTCGTCTCATCTTCCGCTCCGTTCCAAATCAACAACTCAAGCAAACGCTTTTTGAGGGAGCCGCGGATGTCGTCTTTATGTTGGACGAACCCATTCGCTCGAGCGCACTTGCAGTGGAGCCGTTGGTAGAAGAAACGTTCCGCTTTTTCGCCGCTCCAGACCACCCACTCTCGAAACTAACTGTACTGCATCTGGAAGATTTTCATGGACAAGTGTTCCTGACGAATGAGAAGGGTTGTCCCTATCGAACCATGTTTGACCGGCAATTTGAGAAAAAGGGCATTGATAGTCTTACGTATTTAGAGTTTCAAAATGCCGAAGCTATTAAACAATGTGCAATTACGGGAATCGGTATTGCCTTTCTTCCTGAAATGACAACGAAAGCGGAAGTTGAACGGGGCGAACTTGTTGCTCTTCCATGGCAAATTCCGGACTTGCACGTGTATACACAGATGTTATGGCATAAAGACAAATGGCTTTCACCAATCATATTATCTTTCATAGAAGCAACGAGAGAGGTTATCGCTATAGAGGAGGAGAATAAAAGCCGCTTGTCACTCTTTTAGAGGGATAGGCAGGCTTTTCAGGCTTTACAAAACCGGCTGTTTTTGCTTTCTGAAATCCTTAACGTTGTAGAACTCTCTTTTCTGATTCATGGCTATTCCATACCCGCAGGATTCTCAGTCTTGCGAGTTGAATAAACCAATGAGCTCTCATGATAATCCGCTTAAACAAGCCCTGCTTTCTTTGTCTGTACCTCCATTTCAACATCGAAACCTGTCCTTTATAGCACCAGTAGGGGGGAGTGTTGAAACGATTGTTTTGAAATGACACATGAAAAAATGGAATCGGAGGATTGACATGAGAACCATACCACTCGGCACGAGCAAGTTGAAAGTACCAGTCATCGCAATCGGTTGTATGAGGATTGGGTCACTAGACAAGCTGCAAGCGGAGCGCTTCGTACAAACGGCACTTGAAGAAGGAGCGAACTTTTTCGACCATGCAGATATTTATGGAAAAGGCAGATGTGAGGAAGTATTTGCAGAAGCGATTCAGATGAGCCCTAGCGTGCGCGAGCGTATCCTGTTGCAATCAAAATGTGGCATCCGGCCTGGCATGTTCGACTTTTCCAAAGCGCATATTTTGAATGCGGTGGATGGCATTCTCAAACGCCTAAAAACTGAATATTTGGATGTTTTGCTGCTTCATCGACCAGACACGCTTGTCGAGCCGGAAGAAGTAGCGGAAGCGTTCGATCTTCTGGAAAGTACGGGTAAAGTGCGCCACTTTGGCGTTTCCAACCAAAATCCGATGCAGATCCAGCTGTTAAACAAATTTTTGAAGCAACCAATCGTTGCTAACCAGTTGCAGCTCAGCATTATGAACGCGACGATGATCTCGCAAGGCTTCAACGTCAATATGGAGAACAACTCGGCTGTGAACCGCGATGGTAGTGTACTCGACTTCTGCAGGCTGCACGATATTACGATTCAGCCTTGGTCGCCGTTCCAGTATGGATTTTTCGAAGGATCTTTCCTTGGGAACGAGAAATTTCCTGAGTTGAACAAGAAAATCGATGAAATTGCAGCTAGATATGAAGTGTCCAACACGACAATCGCCATCGCTTGGCTACTACGGCACCCGGCGAACATGCAACCTGTCATTGGCACGACGAACATCGACCGAATGAAAGATTGCGTGAAAGCAGCCCATATTCGCTTGACGCGAGAAGAGTGGTATGACATCTATCGCGCTGCCGGAAATGTGTTGCCATAGCTGTCATCCATTTACGAAAATACCTGATCGATCTTGGCTCTGTCATAGTCTAAAATCCAATGCGAATAGCTTTCGTAAATCCCTCTGATGGTTTCAGGAGAAGTGGCTAATAAATCACAGCCTCGATCGTCATAGATGTGAAAGATAGTTTGTTTAGTCGTATTGATAAAGTAGACCCGATGAAAAATACGTGGTTGTAATCCCATATCCTGACGGCAGATCGCTTTTATCATCGGAACAAATGAAAAGTCCGATGTCTTACACTTCAAGGCGAATCGATGCGTTCGATAGGTTTCATTTTCATCGTCTTCTGGAAAAACATAAGGGATAGTGTGTTGTTGCAGCTTATACAAAAGGGATTTGTTCTTCACATACTTGGAAAAGGCATTCAATTTACGCTTGAAAGCCCCACCGTCCCCAAAATCGTTTACATCCACGACGATAAAAATGTCATCATGAGGTGCATGCAAAGACTTGAATAAAGTAATCGCTCGGCCATAAACCCCCTGTAAATAGGGACAATTTTCATAAACGTTATGGTAATCGTAGTTCACACCCAGCTCAAAACGAATTCCAATATCCCAGCTATAAAACAAGGGCGGTCTAAGCATTAACGCTGGAAATGTATGATGTAAATACTTGTGTAACGTCATCAAATCACCTCGCTCTACTCGAATGTATTTTTCCTATTCCTGTAAAAACCCCTTTTGTTTCCATTCTTTGTATAGAGTAAGGTCGCTGCTCACTTGTCGAAACACCAATCCAATGATTGTCGCGTCATCTAGTAAACCAGCAAAAGGAATAAAATCTGTGATGGCGTCTATGGGTGAAACAAAGTACAAAATCCCGCCAATAATCATCAAGATGGATTTAACAGGGATCGTTCGATATTTTCCGCTCGTCCAATCACCGAAAATACTAAAGAGTAGCTGTAAATTCTCCCAAACATCTCCGATCGCTTTTTGGTCAGCTTTTTTCATTGCTTTTTTTAAGAGATGAGATGCTTTTTCTTTATCGTTCAGATATTCCGAGGCTTTTGATTCATAATTTTTAAGAAACCTCTTTTCATGTCTAGCCATAGGACCTCCTATGTTTCGCCGAAGCCAAAAAGGGCGAGAAGACGCTCATTTTTGGCTTTGGTGTTATTGAAACCACTTGTACATGACCGTTCCTAGCGTCTTTTTCTGGTGTTTACACCAAGATGACTTTCCCCGTACGATGACGGCTCTCCGCAAATCGCACGGCCTCTTTTACATCATGCAGTGCAAATTTTTCTCCAGGCTCTGCCAAAAGGAGTTTCCCATTATCAACAAGCTCGATGACTTTCTCAAATGTATCGTGCCAGGTAGACACAGATATGCGTTGATTCCAGTGGCGCAATAAAAACAGTTGTGGGAGAACGCCAAGCTCTTTCGAGATGATCGACCAATCCACTTGAACTCCCGATAGAAGGCCTAACGACAAGAAAATCCCGCCGGCACGTGTAGACTTCGCCAGCTCTAAACCGTCTGGGCCGCCAATCGAATCAATAGACGCATGTGCACCTTGTCCGTGCGTTACACTCATGATGGCATCATAAGTCGACACACGTGAACTGTCGATGACATGCCACGCTCCGAGTTGTATCAACTCCTCGGTGTATCTTGCGTTTCGGACAATGGCGATCACCCGAAAATCGAAAAGAGCGGATAGCTGAATAAACAAACGGCCAATGGCTGAGTTGGCTGCATTGACTAACAAAACCTGCTGAGAAGACAGTTGAAGGGTCTCATTGCATATGACCCACGCAGTGATGGGGTTTATGTACAACCGACAGGCGATATCATCTGGGATCGAATCAGGAACCCCAATGGCTAGCTCTGCTGTCGTTTTTACGTATTCTTGCCACGTACCCTCACCGCGCAAAGGCAGAACACGTTTCCCGATAAGAGAGCGGGGAGCAAAAGGACCTGTATCCATTACGGTACCAACTCCCTCATACCCGGGAATGGCGGGAAGGTTGATACGATGCTTGTAAGCACCACGAATTGGAATGACATCAGAAGGATTAATGGGACGTGCGCTCATTTTTACTAAAATTTCATCTTGCTTCAAAGGTTCAATCAGCCGTTGTTCGACCTTCAATACTTCATGGGGCTCGCCAAATTGATTGTAACGTACAACTTGTGCATACATGGTTGTGGACTCCTAACTTTGTCAGCCATAACTGACGAAGGAAAGTTCTTCGCCATTGCGTATGGGATCGGAATGTCTTTATCATAGGCTTTTCGCTTTCAGAATGCTTTTCAAAATTATACCAATAGTTCGAGGAGGAAACAATTTGACATAAAAAGCGATGGATAAAAGAAAAAGAGCGCATCTGCGCTCTTTCGGATCATGCTTTTGCTCGTGGTGCACTTTCAAAGCCTACTTTTTTATGCGTGCCATCACAGAACGGTTTTTTCTCGGATTGACCGCATCGACAGAGTGAAAAAGATGAACCGACATCATACTTGTCACCTGCGCCATCCAGCAACTCAACTTCACCGGTAACACGAATTGATCCATTGTCGTTAATCTTGATGGTTACTTTTTCTTGATCCACATGTCATCCCTCCTTTTTTACTATCTTTACCTACTATGATCCCGGGCAGAAGGGTATGTGGTAAATATTTGCTTCTCTACATAGGAAGAGCCTGCCACAGCGAAAGTGAACTTGCTGGCAGAACATGACGAATTCGTGTTAAAATAAGGACAAGGTACGGTTATTTTTAGCAGGGAAAGGGTTATGCCTCATGACGATTTCGATGGATGACTTAGAGCAATCCTGCTGGGAATGCGAAGGCAAGGGGATTCTTGTGAATGAAAACAAGCAAGAGGAATCATGCCCAAAATGCCAAGGTAAGGGAGCAATTCTTACCGCACAAGGTCAGACCCTACTACACTTTATAAAAAAGCATTTGTAAACGAACGAGCTCGAAGAAAAAACGGGAGGCCGTCAGATCCTCATTTGGTAAAGGAGGGGGAACTGGCGGCCTTTTTAGTGAGTCATAAAATTAAATTGACGAAGCACGATTCGGCTGTTTTTTGCTACCACTCTGGCGACCGATCAGCAAGAAAACAAGGAATAAGACAAGCGGAATCGCTACAGTAGATGTGTCACCATGTAAAAGAAGCGTGATTGTAGCACCCAGCATAATCACTGCGAGCACGTAGGCGGCGTAACGTGTATACTTTTTCATCAGTAACCCTAGTCCGCCGAGCACTTCTCCTAAACCGATCACAACTTGAAACCAAGAGGGAAACCCGAGTGCTTGGAAAGCAAGTGTTGCCTCTGGATGTCCTATCAGCTTGTAAATACCAGATGAAACGAACATCAAGCACAACCCTACGATCATTACCCATTTTGCAAAAATACGTAGACCTGTCATACTGAAATCCTCCAATCGTTTCGTTGATGGACTCAGTATAAATCGTTCATTATGACATCTTTTGTCATATAGCTAACGGAACGTTCTGCAAAGGATCGGCTATCATCGGGCTCCTTTTTAAAAGTGCCTGCTCCCATCACTTGTATTTTTCAGTGTACTCGGCGTAGTTTACTACTTCAATGACACTCGACCAACGGAGAACGGTACCTACAAACCGGTTAATGTCTAAACCTTGCATGCCGTATGTTTCGGCGGTATTTGTTGTTCCAGTTGCGTCTTTAATGAATGTCACTTTATATCCGCGATCATAGGCAGCGATCGCCGTAAACATACAACAAAATTCCGTCTCAAAACCGATGATAAAAAGATGATCGACCCCTAACTTTTCTAAAGTGTGTGAGAGCTCCGTTTGGAAGAAGGAGCTAGGAGTATGCTTCTCGATTAAGTAGTCGGAATAGTCTTTTAACGAAGGGTGTATTTCAGAGCCGATAGAGCTTCTATTCAGTGGACTTTCTTCTGCATCATCGATATGTCTGATAAAAATGACAGGGCGATTGCTCTCTTTAAAATCTTTTATTACCTGTTCCATCAAAAAAAGTTCCTCTTTGTAATCCCCACAACTCACAATTCCGTTTTGCACATCAATCACTAAAAGTGCGTTCATTGCTACACCTTCCTTTTACCTTGTTGAGAGATAATATACCATGAGATAATGAAGGGAAGGAAATAATAGGAAAGGTTGATTTACATGAGAGTTTCATTTTCTTATGCATTCATACTTGTTGCCTTTATTCTTGCTACAGGATGTGGTTCAACCAATTCAAGTGCTTCATCCGCGTTTTCCAATTTAGCCACACAAGGCTCTTCTTCCACGAGTGAAGCTAAAGGGGGAGTGGTGGAATCAGAAAATAATAATGTCGCTACGTATCTTTCGATGGCTGTACTCGCCCTACATGAAGTGAATGGCTTTAAAGCTGGAGAAGAATTTCCACCGGAATCCAAAGCGTTTTTGGCGAAGTATGCTCATCTGTTCCCGGCAACCGGGGAGAAAGTGAAGGAAGCCAAGCAATTAGTTGATCAAAATGTGCAACCGAAACATATCAATAAAAATATTTCCAAGTATCATGCCTCGATGATTCAAGATAAAGGAACAGTGCTAAGCATCGAAGAGGAAGAAATACCGGAAATGGGAACCGTTTCTGTCTTGCATGTCGTCAATGACGAGGAGCATAGCTACCAAGTCGTTTATCTAGGTGGATTAGATATCTACGAAGAAGATACAGTTGAATTTCTGGGGGTTCCAACCTTACTCTCAGGTTTCGATAATGTAAGTGGCGGATATACCAATTCGATCATTATTGCAGGGAGCTATGTTGGAAAAAGTGTGAACTAAGCTAGGGTAGTATGGATTTTCGTAGAAAACAAGCTGTTGACCAGTTCGCCTCCTTGTCTGCCTGAATATAGTGGGAGTAAGCCAAGGGTGGAAGGATGGAAGTAATGGCGAAAAAGAATAGGATGAAATGGAAGTTAAAACGAAAAAGTACAACGCGGCTTCAAAGACATGTTCATGAGTTTTTAGGTAGTACGCAGCTTGCAGAACAAGGAGCAGATCGGCATAACCACCGTTTTGCTGGTGTCACTGGTCAAGCCATCCCGAGAGGAAACAGCCACGTTCATGTCATTCGATCCAGCACAGATTTCTTTAATCATCTGCATGGTGTGAGAATTGTTACTGGACCTGCCATCCCGGTTGGGAATGGGAAACATGTTCATTTCGTAAGTGGATCGACCACATTCAACGATGGTCATGTTCATCGGTTCAAATTCGCGACGTTGATCCAGAAGCCGCTCCTCTAAAATAGCTTTCTTGGCCTCGAATGATACAGTTCGAGGCTTTTTGTATGCAGTTTGGCCTTCTATTTTTGATATGATAGAAAGGTGTTAGTTTGTACGAATACTTGATCAGTAAAGATTTCTGGAGGTTGCCATGCGCTATCAAGTCATCTTATTCGATGTAGATGATACACTTCTTGACTTCAAAACGACAGAAGAAAATGCTTTGCAAAAGACGTTTTCCCAGTTTGGACTCGCTACGGGATCGTCTGATTATGGAGCGACCTACAAAGAGATCAGTAAAGGATTGTGGGAGGATTTAGAAAAGGGGCGGATCACTCTAGCAGAGCTGGGTGTAGAGAGATTTCGTAGACTTTTCAAAGCTGTTCAGCTAGACGTCGATGCAGAGGCGTTCGGCAGCGCCTATCTTGAATCCTTGGGCAAAGAAGTGCATTTGGTACCTGGAGCGGTTGAATTGTGCAACAGTTTGGAGGATTGCCGCTTGGCGATCATTACGAATGGGTTCGCCTCTGTGCAAACGGCAAGAATTGCCGCTTCACCGCTTTGCGACTCTTTTGAGCATCTGATTATTTCCGAAGAGGTCGGCTATAAGAAGCCGGATCGGGAAATTTTTGACTACGCGTTTTCCAAATTGCAATGGACGGAGAAGGCGAACGTATTGATGGTGGGAGATTCGTTGACCTCTGATATACAAGGGGGAGCGCATTACGGGATCGATACGTGCTGGTTCAATCCGCTGGGCAAGGAAAATCAGACGAGCATTCAGCCGACGTACGAAATCAGAGAGCTGAGCGAGCTTCAAGAAATTGTGCGGAAGGGTATCGTGAATTTGTAGGATCTTTCCTGTATGATGAGAAGGTATTGATCTACAGGTAAATCTAGAATCTAGTGATTGGAGCCCTATAGATATGTATCAGAATTTAGAAGAGTGCATCCTTGACTTGGAAAGGCACGGACATTTGGTCCGTATTCGCGAAGAAGTAGATCCCTATCTGGAAATGGCCGCCATTCATTTGAAGGTGTACGAAGCAGGCGGACCAGCTTTGTTGTTTGAAAATGTAAAAGGCTCAAAATTTCGCGCGGTATCCAATCTATTTGGCACAATTGAGCGCAGCAAGTTTATTTTCAGAAGCACCTGGAAAGCCGCTGAAAATATCATCGCCATGCGCAATGATCCGATGAAAGCGCTAAAGCAGCCATTTAAAAATATCGAGAACGGCTTTGCTGCTCTGAAAGCATTGCCTGCAAAAAAATCCACTAGCATGCCGGTAACTGCACAGGAAATCAGCATAACGGACCTTCCGCTCATCCAAAGCTGGCCAATGGATGGTGGAGCTTTTGTCACGCTGCCCCAAATCTATTCGGAAGATCCGGACAAGCCTGGAATCATGAATTCCAATTTGGGTATGTACCGTGTGCAGCTTACAGGTAATGAGTATGAAGTAAACAAAGAAATTGGCATGCACTATCAAATCCATCGTGGAATCGGAGTCCACCAAGCCAAAGCGACCAAAATGGGGATGCCGCTGAAAGTAAGCTGTTTCGTAGGCGGGCCACCTGCACATACTTTGTCGGCTGTAATGCCGCTGCCAGAAGGCTTGAGCGAAATTACTTTTGCAGGTTTGCTCTCTGGGCGTCGTTTTCACTACAGCTATATCGATGGTTACTGCATAAGCAATGATGCGGATTTTGTCATCACAGGAGATATTTATCCTGGAGATACGAAACCAGAAGGACCATTCGGTGACCATCTGGGCTATTACAGTCTGATCCATCCATTCCCTGTGATGAAGGTAAAGAAAGTGTATGCCAAGCCGAATGCCATTTGGCCATTCACAGTTGTGGGCCGTCCGCCACAAGAGGATACATCGTTCGGTCAGTTGATTCACGAGTTAACGGGTGATGCGATCAAACAAGAAATCCCGGGTGTTAAAGAAGTCCACGCAGTAGATGCCGCCGGTGTACATCCGCTGCTGTTTGCCATCGGAAGCGAGCGGTATACGCCATATCAGCAAGTCAAACAGCCGACGGAGATGCTCACCATTGCCAACCGCATTTTAGGGACGGGACAATTGAGCTTAGCCAAGTATTTATTCATTACCGCCGAAGAAAACCGACCATTGACGACGCATGATGAAGTTGATTTTATGACCTATATTCTGGAGAGAATCGATTTGCATCGCGATGTTCATTTTTATACAAACACGACTATTGATACGCTGGATTATTCGGGAACGGGCTTAAACAGTGGCAGTAAGGTTGTCCTCGCAGCTTACGGCGATCAAAAACGAGAGCTGTGCAAAGAGGTACCGGATGAACTGAAGGATTTGCGAGAGTTTGAGAATGCCCGCCTGATTATGCCAGGTGTGGTGTCGATCCAGGGTCCTGCATTTACCGATTACGCGAGCGCCCAGCAGCAATTACAGAATCTGTGTGATGCGATTCAGGCGAGGGGGCCGATCCCGTCTTGCCCGATGATCATCCTTTGTGATGATAGTACCTTCCTGAGCGCGTCGCTACAAAACTTCCTGTGGGCAACCTTCACACGAAGCAATCCATCCCACGACATGTACGGTGTGAACAGCTACTATGAGAACAAGCATTGGGGTTGCGATAATCTGATTATTGATGCCCGCACCAAACCACATCAAGCACCCCCATTGGTACCAGATCCAACGGTCGAGAAAAATATCGAACGACTGTTTGTCAAAGGTGCGAGCTTGGGTGGAATTCTGTAAGCACCTCCTACAAGTAGAGGTATTGGTAGAGGTCCGTAACCTTTCGTTGCGGACCTTTTTTGTGTAATGATACTATTTGGATGGAGGTTTTCACCAAAAAATGGTTGGAGGCGTACGGAATGCTTTTCATGAAGCGAAAGCAGTCTTCGTGGAATTTATTTCCTCATGAGCTGGATGGTTGCATTAGCCTTGCTTGTTACATGGTCACCAACAGTCACCTTGGCATCTGAAGAAATGGAAGAGTCGATACCGGTTGAACTAAATATAAGTCCAGACAAAGACAGGTATGCTCCCGGTACGAAGATTCAGGTGGAGGCCGTTACGAAAAAAGAGGGAAAATCATTCGAAGCGAAAATCGTGGTTAAGGCAAAAATGGATAAAGAGCAGACGATAACCATTGAGCCAGACACGAAAATAAAGGGAAAGAACTATGTGTCAAAGGCGACATTTACACCGGAGGATATTATCGGCGACAGAGTGGGAAGTTTGGGTATCGAGTTTGAGATCATTATGAGTGATACAGATAAAATATGGGTAGGAAGAGCGAATAAAAGGATCTTTGTAGACAACATGCCGGTAACGGTGCCTTCTGTAGATTCAGAATTTTTTATTTCACCTGAACAAAAACTTAAAGTTGGTGAAAAAATAAAATTCACTGTACATACTCCGTATAAGGGAATGATTCGAGAAGACGCGAAGTTTTTATTTTTCTCGTTTAATTCAGTAGATACGACTCAAAAGGTAGAAAAAGTAAGAACCACACATGATCGCAAGAAAGGGATATACGTAACAACAGGCTACTTTACTCCACGTAAAGAGGGAACCTATACTCCTTTCTTTTTCTTGGAAATGTATGATAAAGAAAAAGATGAGGAGATAAGTGGAAGCGGAGTGATAAAGTTTGACGTGACCGAAATCAATGAAGAATATGATGATGAAAATAAAACGCATAAAGTACTGCTAAAGTTCAAGCCAGAGCAAAAAAAGACACATAAGTTTGGGGCAGCAGTGAAAAATATCGAAACGGATACAAAGGCAACTGCAAAAACGACGATCTATGTCAAATAGGTTATACAGAGAGGATGGCCCCAGTTTTAACCGGGGTCATCTTTTTCATTGCTGTCGAATCAAACTGATAATTGCAAAAATTGCACGATTGATGGGGAAAGGAATCGTTCTTTACCACCGAGAAAGCGTTTTCTATAATGAATCTCAAGCAAGGACACAGCTTTTTATGGAAAGGAGAAAGGAATGGTCTTTTTAACCACACGTTCCCATTCATTACTGAAGGTGATACTCGACAGCTATTATCCGCTGAAAATTAAGGATGTAGCGCGCGATTTCCAAGTTAGCGAGCGAACCGTCAAGTACGATCTGGAGAACGTCAGGCAATGGCTAAAGGAACGAAATGTCATCCTCCATTCTCAACCGAATAAAGGGCTGTGGATCACGGAAGAACAAGAGCATCGAAATGCTTTGAAGGAAAATTTGCAAAGGGATGACAGCAAGACACTCATTCTGCCGCAAAAGGATCGGGTCAAGCATTTTTTGTTCATTCTTCTGCTGTCAGATGGGTATCAGAGGATGAACGATTTGGCCGACCACATGGGAGTCAGTCGCAATACAGTCGTTGCCGATGTTAAGGACGCGGAAAAGCTGCTCGATGGCTGGCGTCTTGAGCTCGTCACGAAGCAGAGGTACGGTGTACGTGTGGACGGGAGTGAGCGGCACAAGCGGTATGCTCTCGAAAACTTGATTCACGATCTGTTGGATGGAAACGACATGTATCGGATGGTACAGGGGATGTTTTTAGAAAATGGACAAGAGGCGAGAACGGGTCCGTTATTGGAGAAGTGGCTGATCAGCCGGGCAGAATTAGGGGAGATTATTCACAGCATCAAAGCATGGATGAATGCTGCTGCGGAGACGCTGACAGACCGAGCGCTGATTAGTTTGCTGATTCGCTTATGCATTGTCGTCCATCGCGTACAGCGGGGTCAATTGGTCACTGCAGATGATGCCGAGATGGGAGAAGCGAGGCATTGGATCGGGTACGAGCTGTTTTCACACGAGGTTCGAGCATTATGTCAGCGATTGAACGTCGTTATTCCCGAACACGAGATTGCGTATGCGTGCCTTCCTCTGTTAGGGACCGAACAGGTGCCACGAGAGGCGCGAGCAGGGAGGATTGTTTTGGACGTTTTCCAGGCCACCAAAGAGCTGACGGAAGCGGTTAGTAACCGGATGCTGGCACCGTTGTACGAGGATCAGGAACTGGTCAGACTGCTATTTGCTCACCTGGATGACAGTTTGAACCGTTATCGTCAGGGAGTTCTTTTTGCGAATCCTCTGACGGAGGAGATTCGCCGTTCCTACGCACGCATGTTTGATGCAGTCAAGCGCTCATGCGAAGAAGTGTTTTGGCATCGCGGGGTGTATTGGCTTGATGCCGACATTGCTTACTTTGTTCTGCATTTTCAAGCAGCTTATGATCGCTGGCTGGAGCAGAAAAAGGCAGATGCGCTCGTCGTGTGCGGAACAGGCAGAGGGACTTCACGGTTTTTGAAAACGTACCTGGAAAGCGAATTGCGTTCACTTCGGGTCGTAGGCCTGTGTTCCAGCACAGAGGTAGAGAAGTATTTGGCGAGTCGTCGCGTGGATGTCATCATTAGTGTCCTGCCGATCAAAGCTGAGGTGCCTGTTGTGATTGTCAGTCCTCTTCCAACCCGACAAGATATCAACCAGATTCAGAACTGTCTGGAAGCCTTGCAAGTGGAGGGAGGAATTCGAGAGCAGGCTGTGAATGCTCGCAAGGAAGCTTGGTTCCCTACTCTGACTGCTGATCTTATTCCGTCAGATTTGCCGGTGGTCGAGAGGCTGTCCCAGGATTTCATTTGCAAAGGGTATGAAATCAGTCAAAAAATCGTGACTGCTTTCCGGGAGTACCTAACAGAACAAATGGCAAGCGGACTGACGCTGCACCTCCTATTGATGGTAAATCGACTGGCTTTTGGCTCACCTTATCAGGAGGAGTGGGAATCGTCGGCAGAGGCGGAATCGATAGAATGGAAGGCATGGCGTGAAAGGCTGAACCGATTGATGGCTGAGGCAAACCTCCAAGTTCCACCTAGTGAAGTGACGGCCATTATGCGCTATTTTTCAGGAAAGGGGACGGTAGAGAGTGAAAGTGGATCTACTCATACGCAACGGACGGGTCGTTGATCCTTCCCAGAACCTGAACGGGCACTATGATCTTGCCATTCGGGAAGGGCGGATCGTTGGGTTGTATGAGAAAGGGAAGACAACCGATGATCAAGGGATGAATCTGGAAAGCAAGGAGATAATCGATGCTGAGGGATATGTGGTGACACCTGGTCTGATCGATTTGCACGCTCATGTTTTTCCGACAAAGACGAGTTTGGGCGTAGCCGCGGATCGGGTCGGGATCGAGCAAGGAGTGACAACCGTAGTAGATGCTGGCAGTGTCGGACTATGGTCGTTTGATGCTTTTCTTGAAGAAGCAGTGTATCCTTCTGTTACTCGTGTTCTGGCATTTCTGAACATTTCAGGGGATGGCTTGTGCACAGGAGGCGGGGAACTCGCAGACATGTCGCGGTTAACCCCGAGAGAAGCGGCAGCCCTCATAAGAAAACAACCGATTTTACGAGGGGTAAAAGCCCGCATGAGCGGTTCTGTCGTCAAGCAAAACGGGATACAACCCTTGCTCGTAGCCAAGGAAGCAGCGAGGGGAGCGGGCGTACCTATGATGGTTCACATCGGAAACGCTCCGCCAAAACTCACGGAAATATTGCCTCTCTTAGACCGGGGAGACGTAGTGACACATGCGTTTCACGGAAAAAAAGGAGGGATGTTCGACGAACGAGGAGAGTTGATACCAGAGGCGCAAGACGCGTTGGAGCGGGGAGTCTTACTCGACATCGGGCACGGCGAAGCGAGCTTCAGCTTCCAAACATTGCGTCATGCGCAGGCCCAAGGTATTAAGCCACATGTCATTAGCACGGATGTTCACCGGCGCAACATCGATGGTCCTGTGCACAGCTTGACGCACACCCTCACGAAGTTTCTCGCCATGGGTTATTCGCTCGACGATGTGATTGCTGCGAGTACGCTTGCGCCCGCACGAATTCTCGGGCTGGAAAACGAGATCGGGACGTTGAAAGTAGGGGCATGCGCGGACGTATCCATTTTGCAGATTAAAAAAGAGCCGACAATTTTGACCGACAGTGAACAAGAAACGGTGGAGACAATGGAAAGAGTAGTGGCTTATCAAGGGATTACTTCGGGAAGGGTACTGACATGCAAATGATTGATGACATTCTCAAGGAACTGATTGAGACAAAATCAGAATATTTATCTGAAATTTCAGAAACAAAACAAATTCTCCAAAAAATTGAGGAGGAGTTCCGCCTCATGGAGATTCAAATACCGAGAGATCGCTGGCTAGCCATCGGAGCTCATGTACTGGCATTTGTACGACGGATGACCAACGGTGAAAGGCTGCCCGTGATTGAAGCGGAGTTATTCGCCGAAATTCATCCCGATATGGTTACGCTCTCGCACAAAGTTCTTTTGGAAGAGAAGAGTGCGTGGCAGGCAGATGACACAGAAGCGTTTCTGTTAGCAGTTCATTTTGAAGCCATCCGTGCCATGCAGATGGGGCCATCGTAAAACATTGCTGTGAATATAGGGAGGTTTTGGATATGTCTAAGGTAAAAATCGTGATTGGTGATCGTCTCGGAAAAGGACAGAACATTGCAAAAGGAATCGAAGCTGCTGGCGGGACCGCGATCGTCATTCCAGGTGTTGGCGCGGATATGAAGGTAGGAGATGTCATGGTCAGTGAGAGTGCAGATCTCGGGTTGTCCTTTTGCGGAAGTGGTGGGGCTGGGGCACTCACTGCCAAGACCAAGTATGGTTTTCCGGTCGAGTACGGCTTGCGCTCCGTAGATGCTGGTATTACTGCCTTGCGTAGCGGAAAAAAAGTAATTGGCTTTGGCTTCATGGATACAGAAGAGCTGGGCAGGCGCATGGTGGAAGAATACATCAAGCTGGGAGGGAAGTAATCCATGTACACGGAGACGACACAGACCTTGCGATTATCCGGCAGTGGCGATACGAAAGAAGGAGCCTTCAACAAGATTTTTTCCCAAATCAAGCATGTGGTTGCGAGACAGACGAGTGATTTGGTCGTGCGAATCGAACCTGTAGGGGTTTCCATTGTGTCGGCGACAGAAACAGTCAAGCATGAGCGATTTTTGGGATTGTTCTTCCCTCGCAAACGGACGCGGTATGACATCACCGCAGATATTCAAGTGAGGCTGGGTCTAATCCATGTAGAAAATATAACGTTTCAGCAGCAGACCGAGCAGAATGCGGGTATAGGGCAGTTGGTTCGTCAGCGATAGAAAGAGACAGGGGGTAGGTTCAGTGGTTACGTTGATGATTGTGTTGAAGTCGATTGTCATCGGGGCATTGGTCGGCTTCGGTGTTGGTGCGGGGGCAGCGAGGATGTTCCATGCACCCAATGTACAGGGGATGGGAGCATTCCGGACTTTTGGAGAGCTGAACGCGTGTGCGGGCGATCCCATTTCCCACTTTTCATTTGGTCTTGGCTTTTTGTTTAACTCGTGGGCGTCTGTTGTTGGTGCGGGTGCGTTGACGCAAGATGTGGATCATCGCGTTATCCCGAACTGGGCGGCGGCCGTGTTGCTCTGGCGCAACAAGAATGTCGCGGAGACGTTGCACAATCCGAAGCAAATGGCGATTGCCGGAGCAGCAGTTGGTGTCGTCGTGGTCACTGTGTTGAATTCCACTGCAACGGCGATTCCCGAATCGATGCAGCTCGTAGCGACGAAGGTACTGGTCCCGGCTGCGAACTGGTTGATCAACCCGATCATGCCGATTGTGTTCTGGATGGCGGCGATGGATGCAGGCAAACGGACAGGGATTTGGGGAACGGTCTTGGGTGGTTTGTCTCACTTGGTCATGGGAAATGCGGTGCCTGGAATCGTCTTGGGTATTTTGATCGGGAAAGGCCTGGACGACAGTGGTTGGAACAAAATTACCAAATCCATGTTTATTGCAGTCATTCTCTTGTTTGTATTCAGTGGCTTCTTCCGCGGTTTTGATGTCGCGCTCTTGAAGAGTATGTACGTGGAAATTCCACAGTGGTTGATAGAGCTTCACGAAACATTTGGATCGGTGGTGAAAAAGTAATGGGTGAATTGCAAGCAAAAGGGTTTTGGTATTCAGAATGGGCATTTCCGCTTTTTGTGGCGTGCTTGTCTGCGGGAATCTTTGCGGGTACTCATCTTTACTATGTGTATCATGTCGGTGCTTTTAACGATATCGCCATCGTTGCGATGCTCGAGGCGGGGATCAAGGGTGGCGGTTATGGTGCAGCTGCTGCGTTTGGTGCGAGCTTTTTGTTTGCACGTGTTTTGGAGGGGCCGCTGGTTGGGATTCTCGATATTGGCGGTTCGTTGCAAACAGGTATCGGGATTGGCGTACCAGCGTTGATGTTGGGAGCGGGATTCACAGCTCCGTTGACTTCTTTTCCTTTGGCGCTGGCGACAGGTGCGCTCTTGGGCTTCATCATTGGTACCGTGATTATTTTGATTCGGAAGTATACGATCAACGCATCGAACTCCACCTTTGGTGCCGATGTCATGATGGGAGCCGGAAACGCTGCTGGGCGTTACTTAGGCCCATTGATCATCATTTCTGCGATTATGGCTTCGATTCCAGTTGGACTCGGCGCAACAGCAGGAGCAGCGATTTTCTACTATTACAACAAACCGATTGCAGGAGGTGCGATTATCGGAGCCATGATTCTTGGCGCCATTTTCCCGATTCCGACACAATGAGGATAGAGAGAAGAGTTTTCACAGGAAGGATGGGCAAACCATGGGAATCTATCAGCAGTTAGGGTTGAAGCAAGTCATAAACGCAAGCGGTAAGATGACGGCACTGGGTGCTAGTGCCGTCCATCCTTCTATCGCACAGGCCATGGGAGAAGCCGCCATGGATTATGTAGAAATCAGTGAGCTGATGATTGTGGCAGGTCATCATATCGCAGAGGCGACAGGTGCAGAAGACGGTTGTCCTACCTCAGGAGCAGCTGCCGGCATTGCTATTAGTGTAGCGGCAGTCATAGCAGGGTGCCATCTGAGTATGATCGAGCGGCTTCCTTTTTCCGAAGGGTTGAATAACAAGATCATCATCCAAAAAGGACACGCGGTGCACTTCGGCGCTTCCGTTCAACAGATGATTGCACTGGGCGGTGGGAAAGTCGTAGAGGTCGGGCATGCCAATCACGTTGAAGCAGAGCATTTGCGAGAAGCCATTGACGATCAGACCGCAGCACTGCTCTATGTCAAATCTCACCATGCGATTCAAAAAGGGATGCAATCGCTAGACGCGATGATTCAACTCGGTCGGGAGTTTGGACTTCCGGTCATTGTTGACGCGGCGGCGGAGGAGGATCTGCGGCGCTACGTGGCGATGGGTGCCGATCTTGTCATCTACAGTGGCGGAAAAGCAATCGGCGGACCAACGTCAGGCTTTATCGCAGGGCGTGCCGATCTGATTGCCGCATGCCGCGCGCAATATAAAGGCGTCGGTCGTGCCATGAAGGTAGGCAAGGAAGCCATTGCGGGTTTGCTTGCAGCGCTTGGACAGTACGACCCCGAAAAGCAAAATGCTCCCGAGCAGCGCAGGCGAGTGGAGTGGCTGGCTGGAGAACTGAACAGCTTGCCCGGTGTGAAAGCAGTGATCGCACAGGATGAGGCAGGCAGGTCGATCTATCGAGTGCAAGTTCAGCTTGACGAACGAGTGGCAGGAATGACGGCTCGGGAGCTTACACGCCAACTGGAGCAAGGAAATCCAGCTATTTTTACCCGTAACCACTATGTGAATACGGGTGTGATTGCCTTTGATCCACGACCGTTTCACGAAGGGCAAGAACACATCATTGCAGCGCGAATAAAGGAACTGCTGCAAAAACAGGGAGAAGGAGAATAACAAAAGTGGGCACACCGAAAATTCGTTTAAACGTTTTGGCAAGGGATGTAGAAAACGCAAAACAAATATGTGCCGTCGCTGATGGCCGCGCTCTAATCGGGATCTTGGTCAAAGGATTTGCGTCCGTAGAAGCAGCAATAAAGGCTGTTGAACAATACCAGCAAGCAGGTGTACCCGTGTCTGTAGGGCTGGGCGCAGGTGATCCTACGCAATGGAAAAAGGTCGCAGAAGTCGCGGTGCAGACCCAACCGGATCACGTCAATCAGGTATTTCCAGCAGCAGGCTATACGCTCGGCGGGCTACAGGCAGTCGGCAACTCACATACGATTGTGAATGCATTGATTGCCCCTGGTGGCCAACCAGGAAAGGTTCACGTCACCACGGGACCAATGAGCAACAAAGTTACAGAATGGCTGTCTTGCGATGCAGCCGCCGCGATGCTGGCGGAGATTGGTGTACACTCGGTCAAATTTTATCCAGTTGACGGACTGGAAAGGCTGAATGAAATCAAGGCGATGGCAGAAGCAGCCGTACGTTACGGGATTCCCGTTTTTGAGCCGACTGGCGGGATCGATGCTGCTTCGATTCGGCCGATTGTGGAGGTATGCCTCGAAGCAGGTGCAAAGCAGGTCATACCGCATATTTATACATCCATCGTGGACAAGGAAACGGGATTGACTCGTTTGGATCAAGTAGAAGAACTGCTGACGGCTATAGAAGGCCTATAGCAATTTAATGAGAAAGGGATAGGAGTGAATCGAATGAGAGAGAGACAGGTCATCGTCCAGTTGGCACAGGGATTACACGCGCGTCCGGCTTCTTTGTTTGTGAAAGTGGCAGCTTCCTTTTCCAGTGAAATCGGATTGAACAAGGATGAGAAGAAGGTGAATGCGAAGAGTATTATCGGCGTCATGTCCCTCGCGGTGTCGAAAGGACAATCGGTCGTCTTGACTGCGGATGGTGCCGATGCGGAGCAGGCGCTGGATGCATTGGAGCGCGTGTTGGCAAGTGTGGAGTAAAGGGATGCGTGAATGCGTGTAAAAGAAAAAGGGATGTCTCAAGTGAAAGCTTTGAGATATCCCTTTCTCCATTGTTTCGCTCTTTAGCACTAAAACACGTATTTTAATTGGTTACAGAATCCTGTTCCGTGGGGTTGAAACCTCTAATGATTAGCCATATAGCCAAAACCAATTGTTGAAAGGCTATTGGAATGTTCAACACCATATAGGATGTATCCAGCCCGATGAAGCGAATCATAAATAATAAGCTAGCCAATATGGACAATGTTGACCCAATAAGACCCCAGACTGACAACCAACGTGGAACTAATGTAGTTCGGTAAAATATGTAGTTGAACAAGAACATAGCCAAAACAAATGCCAGTGTCGTTGCCACATGGTTTACCAAATCACGTCCTTCCCGCAACAATCCACCCAGTGTCTGAAAATACGTTACATGCAAGGTTCCAACCTTTTCCAACTCGTGGCTTGCTGACAATAGCAACAGAAGAATGATTACACCAAGAATAATGAACACGCCCGCAATGATGCCAAAAGCAACAGATCCGAGAGCTAAACATTTATGATGCTTACTTAACAACGGATACATCAAAACAGGAATACCAACATAGGCAACAATCATCAACAATTGAAAAAATGCGCCTAGTAGTACCTGATTCTCATTTGAAGAAGCCATGACAAGGTAGTCTGCTCCATCAATTACAGGAACAACACTAAATAAACCTGTAATCAATCCGGCTATTAATAACACCCCAGTCATAATTGCAGATCTTCTACCTGCATTTGTACTCTTCCTCAACATAAATTGCCTCCTTCGGCATTTTTATTGCGTATCAAGTCTAGAGGGTGAAGACGAGTATAGTTCAATGACGCTGTCTATAACATTACTATTCAGTTGAGATCCATGTTTTGCTTCATGCTGACGTTGAGTCTGGAACTAATTTTCAAACCAAAACCGCACATCTTATAGCTCCATTCTTTAAAAATGCTTCCAAGTAATATCAATACTCAAATACCCAATCGCTTTCTCCTTGAAGGTTAGCGTTTCCTTCGTTGCCAATTCTGGTTTACGAAAACAGACAAGGTCTCTGTGATATCCAAAAGCGCGACACACTTCCGGTCGAACGCTATGAATGCCACACTGATCTTTTTGCATGTCGTAGAAGATACAAGTCCCAAACAGTCTCGGTTGATTTTCCAGGTCGTCACGGAGCTTTTTTGGAAACGCTTTCAATTTCTTGTATATCATTTTAAATTCCTTCTCTGTAATGGGAACAGGACCACAGCACAATCCTTTACAGCCATGGCAAGGCAATGCTTCCATATCATCTACAACCTTTCGTCATGTGATAATTACTAGAAAGAACAAAAAAGATGATCCTCGTTGATTCAGGGGATCATCTTTAGAACTACCGCATGTAATTGTGTGGGTTATTCAGAAATTCCGTTAGAAGAGAATACTGTTCTTTTATTATAACACATGTAGGAAGATTTTGACGAAGCTTTTGAATGAATGGCTTGTTTATTTCGTCAAAACATACAACCACTCACCGTTGCAGTCCTCGTCGTCCCCGGTCAGGCCATCCAAAACGCGTTCAAACGAGAAGCCGAGTTTCTCAATGATGCGCCGCGATGCTTTATTGTCTGGGTGTGCTTTTGCGTACAACCGATCCAATCCGATTACATCAAATGCGTACGCAGTAAGAGCGGAGGCAGCTTCAAAAGCGTAGCCGTTCCCCCAATAATCCCGTCCGATTAAATCATAGAGCTCTTTTTCTGGAGTCAGAAAATCGAGAACGCCAGGTAAACAACTTTGGGTTTTGCATGAGTTCAAAAGATTCCATCAAATCAACTTCTGCGTAAGGACGGATGATGAGGCGTTCGGTTTCTAAGTGCATGGTAGAGATCGTTGATTGCATATAGGATGTTCCCGTTCGATTTAGAAATGATCGTTGGATAAAAAGAGGAGAAGCGCTCACGGTAAGCGCTTCAGACCTCATGTGTGTTTAATCAGAATGAGTTCTTCCACTTCTACGCCTCGTGCTTCCGAAAATGCCCGATCTACACCGAAAGGCTGAAAACCGTTTTTTTCCAACACACGAATGGACGCGATGTTGTCATGGGCGACACGCGCATATACAGGACGTGTTCGGAGTTCCTCTAAAAAGAGAGTAAGTGCATTTGTCGCGACTCCTTTGCCCCAAAAGCTTTTGTCTATCCAGTATCCAATCGTAGGCAAGCCAAACAGTTCAAAGCACGAAACATTTCCGACAATCTGCCCATTCATGACAATGGCTTTTTTCACAATCGAATCATTGTTCAAAATCCTTGTCCAATGAGCGGTGAATCCGTCTCTATCTTCCGGGTCCTTGACAGTAAAGGCCGCCATCTCATGAGCAGATTTGTCTAATTGCTGAGTGAAAAATATGGGGAGATCTGCCTCTGTTACTTCTCGTAAAGCAAGGGACTGATCACGCAATGGTTCCAAGGAAAAGCACCTCCGAAAAACATCAGCTATTCTCTCTTCACCAACACTTTGATAATCATCGACAGTACTGTGAGAACCAAAATGACATTAGCGATGAGCATAAAGCTAGGTAAATCCAGCCTAAACAAGATGTACACACTCCTACTCGTTACTACCTCTGAAAGTGAAGAAGACTAGTTCTCCCCGGTGACAAGCATGATCGCAAAGCCATCATAGCCCTTGCTGCCAACTGTCTGTACAACGGTTCCACTGACACGTTGCTCTTCAGCAACCATATCGGTGAATTGACGTACACCGACAATATTAGGATCCGTGTTTGTTTCGTCCACAACTTGACCACTTCGTACAACATTATCTGTGATAATCACAGTGCCTTTGCGAGAGAGCTTCAATGCCCATTGGAAATAATCGGGGTTTCCTTTTTTATCTGCATCGATAAAAATAAAATCAAAAGGACCCTGATTTTCTTCGTGCAGTTGGATGAGAGAATCAAGGGCAAGTCCGATCTTCACTTCTACAATCTGATCCAGCCCTGCGCGGGTAATGTTCGATTGCGCAACTTCAGCATGCTTCTGATCATATTCGAGAGTAATGAGACGACCATCTTCAGGAAGTGCCCGGGCTAGCCAGATGGTACTGTATCCACCAAGAGTGCCAATTTCCAGGATCGAACGAGCGCCTTGAATCCGTGCTAATAGATGAAGGAATTTACCTTGATTGGGTGCTACATCAATAGCTGGAAGACCTGCAGCTGCATTCACTTGAAGAACTGTGTCCAGAACGGAATCGGCTTCCAGTAATTTATCCGTAAAATAGTGATCAACCGCTGTCCATTGCTCTCTGTTCATCATCTCAACTCCTCAAGAATTTACAGGGATATCATAACACGATTAGCAACTTTTGGCTGAATTTTTTGAAGCAATTAACACATTTCAGCGGAAGGTTCCATGGTCGATCAAGTTTTATAGGTAATATTTTCACCTGTTACCATTATTTTCGCATAGCGTGAACGAAGAGTTTTCAAGATAATAGAAAAGTAATCCAAGCTAGCTAGTATAATCCAACCTTGGGGATTCTATTCCACGCGTCCGACTAATTGATGCAGTCAAAGTCGGCGCCATTTTTTTATTCCATTCATAGGTAAATGTACCTATTATTGCTCGTTGTCAACAGAAAACAAGTCCTATATGATTATATCATTCACGTATGACATACGCGTACTACCCCGTACGCCCCAACCACTTTTTGTTGGTTGGGATTTTTTTTTGGTCCGTTTCATATCCAATTATCTCCTATCGCGTTTCGATGCGATTTTTTATATCCTTGTACATAGGACTCGAAATGTTCTTGGGGTCCGCGGTGACTCAAATTATGCAGAAGAGTCACCGCTTTTTTTCTTTACATACTTCCTCCATTCAAGGTCAAGCTAGTAACAGGTGATTTTGGTCAGGAGGTGTTTTTTGTGCGTGCAACTTTCGTGGTGCTGACCCTAGCTTTTGCTTTGACCGTAACGGGGTGTACAAAGCAATCTGGTACGGAAACAAAGAAATCTGGTACAGAGACGAAGAAAAAAGCGGAAGCGGAGCCGTTGTGCATGCCTGTTCCCGTCAGACATTATCAATGGGAAGATCGGGCGAGATCAATTACAGCTAGCGTGAAGGGCATTGACAAAATAGTGGTTGTGCAAATCGATAAAGATCTCGATGTGGCTATTCAAGTAACGAATTTTAATCGGTTCAAGATGGAATCGATTCAAAAGGAAGTCGGAAAGAAATTAAAAGAGGCCTTCCCAGAAGCCAATATTCATGTGACAGCTGATAAGCGATTGATAAAAGATTTACAAAGGCTGAGTGACGAACGGTGGCCAACCGATGTAAAGGCGGCATGCCAGAAGAAGAAATCCTTAAAAGAAATTGAAAAGAAAATGAAAGGCTAGCGGATTTCTCAAACCTCACATACTACATGGGTAGAGTGAGGTTCTTGTTGTCTCTTTTTGGTGGAATAATTAAAATCGAATGAAAATTATGTGATTGAAAACGAAGAAGGACCCCCTGACTGGGAGTCTATATAAGCTAGTGGTGATCATGATCGTAATAATGCGCGCGTTCTCGATCTCGTTCTCGATCTCGATGGAGGTCGATGCCGCGTAATTCACCCTTGGCTTTTTCCACGAGGACTTGATAATCTCTTACCACTTCCGTCAAGGTCGTAACGGATTCCTTATAGTCGGGATCATTACAGATTCCATCTATCGCTCGATGGAGGTGATACATCTTATCTTCGGTTTTTCGGATAAATTCTACCCAATCCATTCCGTTCATAAAATACCTCCTTTCCGTCATAGCCTTTACTCCCATGTATGAAAGTATGCAAGGTGAAATTCGAATAAATGATGCGTAAGTAATCTAATAATGAACTTTGGTCTTGTAACAATAATCTGTTCATGATAACATACCTCACATCACTAGCATCAAAGGACGAGACTTGAGGTGTATCAAATGAACGGGTTAGCCAAACTGAATCGATCGCTTGAGAAAATCATGCCCATACTAACGCCGAGCAGTGTTGCTATTGGCGTTTTAGCCGGGACACATTTGCAACCGTTTGCTTTTTTGTCCCCTTGGGTGTTTGCCTTCATGACATTTGCGGGCAGTCTCGGTTCAGGATTTAAAGAATTTGCAAAAGTACTGACCAGACCGCTCCCCTTAATCGTCAACTTGTTGATTCTCCATGCACTAATGCCGCTTGTTGCTTGGTCGATGGCGCGGTTGTTTTATCCAGATGATATCCATGTCATCACGGGCTTCTTGTTGGCTGCCTTAATTCCCACAGGGATCACGAGCTTTTTGTGGTCATCGATTTATTTCGGGAATATCGCACTGACGCTATCCATTATTTTGTTGGATACGATGCTCTCCCCACTGATTGTTCCGTTGGGGATGTCCTTGTTTTTGGGGGCTACCGTCGAGATGGATTTGGCAGAGCTGATGAAGGGTTTATTTTATATGATCGTGTTGCCATCTCTTGTGGGAATGCTGCTCAATCATTTGTCAAAAGGGAACGTCAAAAAAACGCTGGCACCAAAATTAGCGCCATTTTCCAAGATGGGTATGGGTGTTGTCGTCGCCATCAACAGCTCGATGGTCTCATCTTACTTTCATATGATGGATGCTAAACTGGTAGGAATGGCGGTCCTCGTACTCGTAGTAGCCATTTCGGGTTATGTAATGGGATGGGGGATCGCAAGGCTATTCGGATGGGAACGTGATGTGATTGTCACGTTAACCTTCAACAGTGGAATGCGAAACATTAGTGCAGGGGCAGTTATGGCAATCACGTACTTTCCGGCGCCAGTTGCTCTTCCTGTTGTTCTCGGTATGCTTTTTCAGCAAATACTCGCTTCTACCTTCGGAAAGTTTTTGGAGCTGGTCGAGAAAAGACCGCAGCATCAACCACAGGAACTATCAAGCTAAAAGCAAGAGCCGTTTTCCAAGACCAATGGGAGAACGGCTTTTTTCTTAGAGATTCTTCCTAAATAAAGCAATTTGTGAGACTTGGCAGGACAATATTGAAAAAAGGGTTGCGAACTTATGTTCTCATTTCCTATAATGTAAATACAATTTCCCACACAGGATGGGTATCTGGATTACAAATGTTCGTAGGTAGGCGGGTGGAAAGGTGTGGCTAACGGCAATCTTGAAGTAACGAACGAAGAAAGAGAGGCATTTATGTACATGCTGCGAGATTCTGCAAGAGAGAATTACCCCTTGAATGTGAGCTGGTGTGTGTCCTTTGAGGGGGAGCGGGGGAATACCTGTAGCATGTGGGGTGTGGTCAAATGGGTAGACCCAAAGGCGAGACGTGTTCAATTAGCAAACCAGACGGGTAGTCAATGGATCGAGATGGAGAAAATTATCAATGTACATGCATAAGGGAACGTATAGAAACCTTACATGAAAATCGACTCATCGTAAGGTTTCTTTCCTTTCTTTGCACAAAGAAGAGGATGTGTCACAAAACTTAACATGAAAACGCAGAAAATTCGAAAGTTTGGTTGACATTCGAATTTTCGATGTTAGAATATATAACATAGCATGCATTCTCTCCACTTCCTATTTTGACCCAATCATTGGGTCCTTTTTTTTTGCCTATGTTTCATTCTTCAAATACGGCTTTCCATCCGCTTGAAATAACTTGCTCACCATTCCATAAAGGCGACCTGACATGTTAGGAAAAACGAAGGAGTATTCATTCGCTCCTTGATTCAGCAAGACAATCGGTGCTTCCACGATGTAGGGGATTTTCATGAGATCGAGCATCTTCTTATATTCCTCTACCTTGGAATGGTCGACCGTATAATAAAATGACTTGGAAAAATTCATGCGAGCACGCTCCTTTTCCTTATTGTAGCATATCCTCAGTATGTCGTATAAATGGACATAATAAATATTATGTAAACACAATGTGATTTTTTCTTTATCCTTAGAAATAGAGAAGATTCACAAAGACCCCTACCTGTGATAAGATGAAAGACCAAAATTTTACCAATAGGAGAAAATGATGATCATCAGCCAACAACTACTTTCTGTGAACGGGTTATCCTACACGATTCGCTCTGCAATGGAGACAGATGCACAACAAATGTCGGAACTGCGACTGCAAATCGATGGTGAGACTGAAAATTTGGACAGAGAAAGAGGGGAGGCTTTCATCGATGTGCAAGGATTCGAACACATCATCAAAACGGATGCAGAAAGTGCAAGAAATTTGTTTTTAGTGGCTGTTACTCAAGATCGGATTGTCGGGTTTTCCAGATGTGCAGGCGTTTACTTAAACAGATTTGCCCACAAAGTAGAGTTTGGTGTATGTGTTTTACAAGAGTTCTGGGGTTATGGCATTGGGAAGAATCTCTTGCAAGAATCGGTTGACTGGGCAGACGCCAACCACATTACCAAAATGACGTTGAATGTAATGGAAAAGAATGAGAAGGCAATTGAGTTGTACAAACGGTTTGGTTTTGAAATCGAAGGGGTACTCAAAAACGACAAGGTCCTTTCTGATGGCAATTACTACAACACCATTATTATGGGTAGATTCAAAGGTGACATGAGAGCGTAATGAAAAAACTCCGCTAGCATAAGCGGAGTTTTGCTGTCTAATCATTGGTGAAACAGTTGTTTAACTGCTGAAGAAGCTACGGCTGGAGTGCTTTCTTTTATAATGAGAGCTGCCGTAATGGGAATGTCCGTACCGATTGCTAGAGCTATACTTTCTGCGGTGTTTGTAATCGCTGCTGCTGTATTTCCGGTACTTATGCGAAGATGAGTGATTACCGAGTAAATTTTTCAAAAGCTTCTTAAGCATATCAATCACTCCTAGTTAGGTTGGAAGTCTATTCCGTATAAGTATATACGAATATGTCTGAGAACCGTTTCATTATTTTTCTACGTTTTCGTGAAAAGCTGGACCAATCAGATCGATCCGGTTCGTCCATATTCCACCTGTAAAGCTTTCTGGCACCCGTTTTAAATCAGTCGGAACATCAAAGCCTTGCGACACATCTCCACTGCCTGCGACTAGGATCACGCGTGTGTCTTTTGCTTCCATTCTTGCCATGAACCGATTCGGCCAACCCCAGAGCCATGGGGCAATCTGATCGGGAATATGCAATTGGGTTTGTGCACAGGCTTCTGGTACATATCCGGACCAACCTGCTGCTATGTACGGGATCAGGCAGCTTTTCATTGTCGCCATAGACATCACACGCAGCTGGGGCAGTTGTTGTTTCAATGTCTCGATTGGCTTGTCACCGCCATAAACAGAGAGCTGTGCCAGTCGTTTTGCAGGCAATGCCGCCAAAACATCCGCCAACGCTTTCCCTTCGAGTGGGTCATTACTTTTGATATGGATAAGCAGTGAGCGATTAGGGAATGTTTGTAGCACATCATCGAGAGAGGGCATCATGCCAATCCCTTTTCCACGGAAGGGGAAGGTTTTCCCTTCATCCGCAGTATAATGGTAGCCAATGTCGAGTTGTTGTAATTCGGCCAAGGTATAATCTCTCGTGACACCGGTGCCATTTGTCCGACAGTCGAGCGTCCAGTCATGAAACACGGCGAATCGATTGTCTTTGGTCCATTGTACATCCAGCTCGACGACGTCCGCACCTGCATCAAAAGCTGCCTGCATGGACGGAATCGTATTTTCCAGGTACGGATGCTCCGGTGGATAAATCCGTTCCGCCGTACAAGTTTCATTGGTGATGTTCTCCATATGAAAGGTTTGTGCCATCCCGCGGTGAGCAAGTAAAAAAGGCTCGCCTTCTGGCTCTTTTGCAAGATAAGAGCTGTTGCCTAGAAAGAGGAAAGCCATGAAAAGAAGGGGAATCCAGATGCGTTTTCGCTGGAACCATTTCTTTCGTGGTTGATTTCGTTGCTTTGACATGATGGAATACCGCCCCTTCCTTAAAATTCTCTGTTCATTGTAGCAAAACGCAAGGGAGGAAGGTACATCCTTTGGGAGTAGGGCTAGGGGCTTGGCATCATTCGAAAAGACTGGCACAATAGACAATAGACGGAAGAGAAGATGTATCCTTGAACAGCAAGGGGAGATTCCATGAAAATAGCATTGCACCAAATCGCTTATCAGATCGGTATGCATCCAACTGAGATGGCGAAGCTTGTCTACGATGGTGAAATAACGGGTGAGGTACCTGACCGCGATCCGCAAGCAAAGGATGCCTGGGTGGATTTGCACGCTCTGCGTAACTTCGTTCAATGGCGATATGATCAGGGACGAATGGAGCAGATGTTCTATGATAAAGCTATGCGTCACCTAAACAAAGCAATGCCAAAAAAATAATCGAAACCGGAGGAGAAACATGCAAGACAATATTATTTACTGCATGGTGCCAAAAGCATACTGGGAAAAGTGGATGGACAAGGATCACTACTTGCCGCGCGATTACGAGCAGGAAGGCTTTATTCACGCGACGAAAGGGGACGAGCTGCTTGAAAAGGTAGCAAACCGCGTCTATGCACAGTTTGACGAGGAGTTGTATGTACTCGTTGTCGATGAAACAAAAACGACTTCGGAAGTCAAATACGAGGCTGCGAAGGACGGGTTGCTGTATCCACACATCTATGGACCGCTGAATCATGATGCGATTGTGGATATAAAGAAAATGAATCGGATAGACGATCAGTGGCGTCTGGGAACGTCCATCCGCTAATCTTCTACCAGCTAAACCACTTGAGTAGCGCAAGCACTTCTTGGCGCTTAGCCTCAGGGAGCTTGTCGAGTCTGCGCAAGAGAAGATCGATTCGCATGCGCTGTTCCACTTCGGATTCCGGTACCTTTTGTCCCTTCACCCATTGACGTTTCAGGCGGACTGGATCTGTATCAGAGATGATCCGAAGCAGCTTTCTTTCCAACAAATCTAAGGAAGCCATAGGTGAAACCCTCTTTTTCGTTTAATCCGTTTCTTCTATTATAACACGGGTACATAAAGAAACCATGATTGGCGCACAATGGTAAAGGTGTTGAATATAACCCTTTGTAGGAGGCGTATCGATTATGGCGAAGCCGGATGACCGTTCTGACAACGCAGAAAAACTTCAACAGATGATTTCCAATACGGAAGAGAACATTCGTGAGTCCGAAGATTACCTGACGGCTCATGCTGGAGAGATTTCTGCAGAGGAAAAATCAACCCTCGAAGCGAAAAATCAGCGTCGTGAAGAAAGCATCGAGGGATATCGCGCGGAAATCAAGGATGAATCTTCGCAGGCATAACCTTGCTATCAAACGTCTGGCGCCACCTATGCGTCAGGCGTTTTTTCATTCTATCGGGCAAAAGTGCAACAAAACATGATTTGTTTTGCGAAACATGGTAATCTGTAAGGGGACAAATTGAATAAGAGGAGAAAGACTTATGAAGCGACCAGAAGATACACGCGTCGTTGTCGGCATGTCCGGCGGAGTCGACTCCTCCGTGACGGCTTACCTGCTTAAGCAACAGGGATATGACGTCATCGGCATCTTCATGAAAAACTGGGATGATACCGATGAATTCGGCCACTGCACGGCGGAAGAAGACTTCCAGGATGTCCGGCGCGTCTGTGAACAGATCGGCATTCCATATTACACGGTAAACTTTGAAAAAGAATACATGGACAAGGTATTCCAGTATTTCTTGGATGAATATAAACGAGGACGTACACCGAATCCGGATGTCATGTGCAACCGTGAAATCAAGTTCGGTGAGCTTCTCGCCAAGGTCATGGATCTGGGGGCGGATTATATTGCTACCGGCCATTACGCGCAGGTCAAGTACATCGATGGCGAGTACAAGCTGATTCGCGGCGCTGACAACAACAAGGATCAGACTTACTTCTTGAATGTACTGGGCCAAGAACAGCTTTCCAAAACGATGTTCCCGATCGGTCATCTTCCGAAACCGCAAGTAAGGGAGATTGCAGAGAAAGCAGGACTTTATACAGCGAAAAAGAAGGACAGTACTGGGATCTGCTTTATTGGGGAGCGCAACTTCCGCGAGTTCCTGCAAAACTACTTACCTGCCAAACCAGGAAATATTGAGACCGTAGATGGAGCAGTCATCGGTACGCACGACGGACTGATGTACTATACATTGGGTCAACGACAAGGCTTAGGGATTGGCGGAGGTCATGGCACGAGCGGACAGCCTTGGTTTGTTGTAGACAAAGATCTGGAACGGAATGTCCTGATCGTTGGTGAAGGCTCTGATCATATCCGCCTGTACTCGAAGAGTCTCTTGGCGACCAACGTGAGCTGGGTCAGTGATAAGAAGCCTTCCGAAACGTTTTCTTGTACAGCCAAATTCCGTTATCGTCAGCCAGATCAGGGAGTAACCGTTCACCTGCTGGAGGATGGCAACGTAGAAGTTGTATTTGATCAGCCGCAAAAAGCAGTGACACCTGGTCAGGCTGTTGTCTTCTACGATGGAGAAGTATGCTTGGGTGGAGGGACGATTGACAAGGTACGCTTAGTCGATAAAGAGAACTAAGATAGACATAGACGGGGGAAGCACTCGGTGGATGCTACGAAAAAATCAAAAGTGATTATCGTTTCATTTTTGGCGGGAGCAGTTCTCTTGGCGATCATCTCTTATTTCGGGATGGCCTCCATGGGTAAAGAGCATATGGCGACGATCCAAAACGTCATCAAGGAGAACGGCGGGGTTGTAAACGCGGGTGGAGTGACAGCGGTTCCGCTGGAGGAAAGTCCTTTTACCAACAGCGGAAAAGGCAATACCATTTACCGAATCCACTTTACGAAAGATGGGCAAACGTTGACGGCTTGGTATCGTGCCGATAACGAATCCTCCATCAAGAAAGAGCCGGAAGCATGGATTCTACCGTAATAACAAGGATAAACCTGACTGGGAGAGTGAAGGCATCACATGACCCAATATGCTGGACTGCGTGAGCTGGCTGAACTGATTCGAAGACTCGAGCCAGAGTTAGCGGGTGCACAATTAAGTATTCTTGCTCATGAGAATAAAGAGGAAATCGCAACACTGCTAGTGGAAGGACTCGGAATGAAGGTTCCTGTCCAACACAGCTCCGGCGAATATGCGAATCATTTGGCGATTTTGCGTGTTGGAGCGAACAAGTACACCTTTGCGCAAGACTGGAGAGAAGTGTACATCAGTGAAATCAACTACTGTGCGTGTCGCATACCTCCAGGGGCCCATGGATTGTTGGTTCACCATATCGATTATCCAGGCGTGATTTATGATGTCTCACGAAAACTGGCCGAGTATGAAATCAATGTTTCCAAGTTGAATGTATCGCGCGAGCAAAAAGGGAAGAATGCCCTGCTTGTCTCTGTGACTGATGAAGAGATTACACCGACGATTGTTTCCGCCATCGAAGAGCTGCCCCAAATCACCAGAGTGTTATCACTACAGTAAGCAAATCATGATAAACAAAAACTGCCCGTTTTTAGCGGGCAGTTTTTTTCGTAGCGAATTTGAGTCCATAGCTAATGAGGACTGGCAAAACAGACGAATGATTTTCGTCAGCAAATTCTTTAAAGGAAGCCTTGATTTGACCTTTACCCATGGAGGATAATCGTTCGACCATCGCCAGGGATTTTTCTTTGACCAAGAACCGGCCATCGTTTTCCAACTCCCCAATGGTGAGGAGCGCATGGACGTCGAGATCATCTGTCAGCAGCTTCGGTAATTGACTCTCCTTCGCAAGCAGCACGCTCTCATTCCAATGAATCGAGGGACTGCCAGCTATATAACGTTGAAAAGCATGTGGTTTGGTCAAAAGTACATGCAAAACAAACAAGCCACCTAGCGAATGTCCAATAATCGCTTGCTGCGTCCGATCGATGGGGAAGTCATTTTCAATGCTAGGCTTGAGATCCTCCTCCAAAAAGGTGAGGAACTGCTCCGCTCCCCCCATCTGAGGCCACTCTGTACCACTTGGGTTGCAAGGAAGCTCTGAGGCTGGAACTTCATATGTGTAATCAAAGAAACGGGCAGGATGGTACGGACCCTCCGTTGGATAGCCAATCCCGACGACGATAGCAGGATACACACCAGTTCGTTCAGGGCCACGTGATTGTATCCGTATCGCTTCGGTCATGGTGGCAAAAACAGAGTTGCCGTCTAGCAAATATATGACGGGAAAACCTGATTCCGGAGCGGGATCAGCAGGTATACTTACGAAAATGTGATAGTCTCGCTCTTGATAGGTCATGTTTTTACTGTATGAACGAGGAATGACGACAGGTTGATAGTCGGTGCTTTTCATGAAGGCTACTCTCCAATCTCCCCAAGGCTAACCAGCACGCACAAAATCTATTATATGAACGAGAACCAGAGATTGGCAATAGCCGAAAAAGGAGAATAGTTAGTTTTCGAAAAGAGCCCATACTGAGCTTGACTCCTACGATATATTGAGGTAAAGTAAGTTTTACCAACTACATATTGATGCGGTAAGGTGTTTGCCAGCCAGATTTGGTAGACTTAATAGGGAAGTCGATGAGAATCCGACGCGGTCCCGCCACTGTAATGAGAGAGTTCCATTTGCGAAAAAATGCCACTGATCCTGAAGGATCGGGAAGGTGTAAATGGAGCGATGATCCAAAAGCCAGGAGACCTGCCTAACCGCTTGCACTGTTTACCCTACGGGAGATAGGGAAGTGTTCGAGCGCTCAATTCGCATTGGCGAATTGCTAGATGGAAGTCATCACGCGCATTCGGCATGTAAACGTCGGATGCGCTTTTACTTTGGCTAAATAACATACATACAGAGTAAAAATAGTAGGATAGGATGAGGGACATGCTAATCGCTTATGATTCAAAAACAGGAAACGTCCGAAGATTCGTCAACAAAATTAATTTGCCACATGTGGAAATTAATCAAGATATGGTGCTGGACGAGCCATTCATTTTGGTCACATACACGACGGGATTCGGACAAGTGCCGGAGAAGGTGGCGACGTTCCTGAAGCGAAATCATGTCCATCTGCGCGGAGTATCTGCCAGCGGCAACCGCAACTGGGGAACCAGCTTTGCCAAAAGCGCGGATACGATCGCGAGCCAATATGGCGTTCCGGTGATTTCTAAATTTGAACTGTCCGGTACCGGCCGTGACGTGGAACAATTTACGAGTGGGGTGGCAGCAATTGCGGCATATTGAACTGAACAACGAACTGATGCAGCGTGGCAACGACGGATTTTATCAACTGGAAAAGGATCGGGAAGCGGTTGCGGTCTTCATGGAAGAAGTGCAGTCCAACACGATGACTTTTAACAGTGTCAAAGAACGCATGGACTATTTGATCGAGAATGACTTCTATGAAAACGTCTATGAAACATACACGGTTGAGCAGGTTGATGAAGTTTTCCGTTTGGCCTATGACGCTGATTTTCAATTTGCTTCGTATATGGCTATCTCCAAATTTTATAAAGATTACGCCTTGAAAACGAACGATAAATCGATGTACTTGGAGCAGTACCCAGACCGGGTGGCCGTTGTGGCACTGTCCCTTGGACAAGGTGACTTTGAGCTCGCCAAGCGTTTAACAGTATCCATGATGGACCAACGTTTGCAACCAGCGACACCAACTTTCCTGAACGCAGGCAAAAGCCGCCGTGGAGAAATGGTCTCCTGCTTCTTGCTCGAAATGGATGATTCACTGAACTCTATCAACTTTATTTTGGGCACTTGTATGCAGTTATCCAAAATTGGCGGCGGGGTAGCCGTGAACCTGTCCAAGCTCCGCGGACGAGGAGAGCCGATCAAAGGCGTCGAGGGCGCGGCAAAAGGTGTCATGCCAGTCCTCAAGTTGTTGGAAGATGCATTTTCCTACGCGGATCAAATGGGCCAACGCAAAGGCTCAGGTGCAGCGTACTACAACATTTTCGGCTGGGATATCAACGAGTTTCTCGATTGCAAAAAGATCAATGCAGATGAAAAAGCGCGCATCAAAACGTTGTCCATCGGCCTGATCGTACCAAACGTTTTCTACAAGCTGGCTGAGGAAAACAAGCCACTGACTGTGTTTGCTCCGTACTCCGTGTACAAAGAATACGGCGTGCATCTGGATGATATGGACCTCGATGACATGTACGAGGAGCTCCTGGCAAACGATCGCATCAAGAAAAAGACCGTGATGAGCGCACGCGAGATGTTGACCAAAATCGCGATGATCCAAATGGAATCAGGCTATCCGTACATCATGAACAAAACGAATGCGAACAACAATCATGCCCTGAAAGATCTCGGCTCGGTGAAAATGTCCAACCTGTGCACGGAAATCTTCCAGCTGCAGGAGACTTCGACGATCACCAATTACGGCGAGATGGACATCATCCGTCGCGATATTAGCTGCAATCTGGCATCGCTCAATATTGTCAACGTGATGGAACGCAAAATGATCCGTGAATCTGTCCACGAAGGAATCGAAGCCATTACAGCCGTAAGTGACATGACGCGTGTAGAAAACGCTCCAGGCGTTCAAAAGGCTAACCGCGAGCTGCACTCAGTAGGTCTCGGTGCGATGAACCTGAACGGTTATCTGGCAAAGAACAAAATCGCTTACGAAAGTGAAGAAGCGAGAGATTTCGCCCGTACGTTTTTCATGATGATGAACTTCTACTCCTTGGAAAAAAGCATGGAAATTGCCAAGGAAACAGGCAAGACCTTCTTGGGCTTTGAACAATCGGAATATGCAAAGGGCACTTATTTTAACAAGTACGTGACGAATGACTACAGCCCACGGACGGAAAAAGCAAAGCTTCTCTTTGAAGGAATGCACATTCCGACGCCAGAGGATTGGGCGGAGCTACAGCAAAAGGTGCAAAAGCATGGCGTTTACCATGCGTATCGTTTGGCGATTGCACCGACACAGAGCATTTCCTACATTCAGAATGCGACTTCTAGCGTGATGCCAATCGTTGAGCATATCGAAACGAGAACGTATGCCAACTCTACGACGTATTACCCGATGCCGTACTTGTCGCAGGAAAACTATTTTTACTACAAATCGGCATATGTGATCGATCAATTCAAAGTAATTGATCTGATTGCCGAAATTCAAGAGCACATCGACCAAGGAATATCGACTGTGCTGCACGTGAACAGCAACATTTCAACCAGAGAACTGGCTCGCTATTACATTTACGCAGCGAAAAAAGGTCTGAAGTCACTCTACTATACGCGTACGAAGCATTTGACTGTAGAAGAGTGCATTAGCTGCGCGGTTTAGTGAACGCGATTCATAAAGGAAAAGCATCAAGCAAAAAGAGAAGAGGAACGCCATATGAAAGCAGTCAATTGGAACAGGCCGGACGACGATTTTACGATGACGTTTTGGAATCAAAACATCATGCAGTTCTGGACGGATGATGAGATTCCGCTATCAGATGACAAGATGGCCTGGATGGAGCTCAGTGCAACTGAACGGGACACGTATAAAAAAGTATTGGGCGGTCTCACCTTGCTGGATACGGTTCAAGGTGGAGTAGGGATGCCGAAAATCATGGAGCATGTCGATGGACTGCAAAGAAAAGCGGTTCTCGCCTTCATGGGCATGATGGAGCAAATCCATGCCAAATCGTACAGCAGTATTTTTACCACGCTGGCATCGACAGAAGAGATTGACGGTATTTTTTCGTGGGTAGAAAATAATCCACATCTGCAAAAGAAAGCGGCCCTCATCTCGAAACGCTATCAAGAAATTGAGAAACCGAAAGATTTGTATATGGCGATGGTAGCGTCCGTCTTCCTGGAAAGTTATCTGTTTTACAGCGGCTTCTTCTATCCGCTCTATTTGGCGGGTCAAGGAAAGATGACAAGCAGCGGGGAAATTATCGATTTGATTGTTCGCGACGAGAGCATCCATGGACTCTATGTCGGCGTTCTCGCGCAAGAAGTCTATCAAGGTCTGAGTGTGGTCGAGCAGACCGCAGCAAAAGAGGAGCTGTATGCCCTTTTGCATGAGCTGCAAGAAAATGAAGAGGCCTATACGACTTCGTTGTATACGGAAATCGGATTGGCTGACGAGGTTCATGCCTACGTGCGCTACAACGCGAACAAGGCATTGATGAATTTGGGGCTGGACCCGCTTTTCCCGGAGGAAGAAGTGAACCCAATCGTGCTGAACGGAATTCGTACGCAGACGAAGCAGCATGACTTCTTCTCGAAAAAAGGAAATGGTTATGTCCGCACGCTAAACGTAGAACCATTGACGGACGATGATTTTAGATTTTAGTATGACAAAAAATGGAATCTGTGTTACTGTATGAACAGTATGCTGCCCTGCTCGTTTAAGGGGGCACTTCACAGAACCATGACAATTTCATAAGAGTGGGAACAGGTTCTTTGGTTATCAAGCTCGACCAAGGATGAAAAGGGAAGTCGGTGAGAATCCGACACGGTCCCGCCACTGTATGTGGGGAGTCGGCACATTTATCAGCCACTGATCCAAACGGATTGGGAAGGCATGTGCAGATGATGATCCCAAAGTCAGGAGACCTGCCTGTTTCGACGACACTGCTTAACCTACGGGAGATAGGGAGGTGTTAGGATGCTGTGATCTCAGTGCTTATTTGGCATTTCTAACGTTCTTTTTGATCGTTGGAGATGCCTTTTTTATTGGGCGGATTCAAGTCAGGATCGAATGAAGAATGGAGAGGAAGCTCATGAAAAGCAGCAATTTGGGATATCCACGGATCGGGAAGAACCGCGAGTGGAAAAAGGCATTGGAAGCATTTTGGGCTGGCACCCTCGATGAGGCAAGCCTGGTTCAGCAAATGGAGCAAATCCGTCACCAAAACCTGTTGGTTCAGCAGGAAAAAGGGGTCGAGCTGATCCCTGTAGGTGACTTTACGTACTACGATCACATGCTGGATATGGCTGTGATGTTTGGATTGGTCCCCAAGCGCTATGAATACGAGGGCGGCCCGGTTTCATTAGCGACATACTTCGCCATGGCTCGCGGTTCGAAAGAAGCTGTCGCCAGCGAAATGACGAAATGGTTTAACACGAACTACCATTATATCGTCCCGGAATTCGGGGAACGACAACCAACCATAACCGAGAACAAGCCTCTCCAGGCATATTTGGAGGCCAAAGAAAAGTATGGCATCATCGGAAAGCCCGTCATTGTAGGCCCGTATACGTTTGTCAAATTGTCCAAAGGATATGAGAAAAACGAATTGGAGATCGTCGTGGATCAACTCGTACCGCTCTACATAGACGTTCTCCAGGAGTTGGAGCTGCACGGTGTGGAATGGGTGCAAATCGATGAGCCTGCATTTGTACTGGATGTTTCGGAGCAAGAACGCGCCCTCATCAAGCGTATCTATGCGCAAATGGGTCAAGCTCTACCACATCTGCAGTGCATGCTGCAAACCTATTTTGAAGCAGTGGATTGGTATGAGGAGCTGGTTTCCTTACCGGTAAAGGGAATCGGTCTTGATTTTGTACACGGAGCGAAGCGAAATCTAACCAATCTGAAAAAACACGGGTTTCCAGCAGGCAAGATTCTCGCAGCGGGAATCATCGACGGTCGAAACATATGGCGTGCATCCATTGAGGAGAAATGGGAGCTGGTCAAAGAAATTTCCGAGATTGTTCCGCTCGAAAAGCTGTGGCTGCAGCCGTCCAGTAGTTTGTTGCATGTACCGGTGACGGTTGAGGCAGAGAGCGGTTTGCCAGAGGAAGTCATGCCTGCATTGGCGTTTTCTGACGAAAAACTGGGGGAAGTACAGCTTTTAGTCCAAGGATTCCGATACGGTAAGTATGTTATATCAAAAGAGATCGCCCAAAATGAAGCGGACTTGCTGAGGCTAGCATTATCCCCAGCGAGGAATCGGGGAGAAGTAAAGAATGCTTTACGTCAAATCGCTACTGCAAAACTTGAAAGAAGTGTTCCTTATCCCGAACGTCGACAGATTCAACAAAATACGTGGAAGTTGCCACTGCTGCCAACTACCACAATCGGAAGCTTCCCGCAGACGGCAGAGGTTCGCCAAGCCCGACAACAGTTTAAAAAAGGGAGTTGGTCAGTGGAGCAATACGATGCTTTCATTCAGGCGCAAATCAAGGAATGGATCGAGATCCAAGAAGAGCTCGGACTGGATGTCCTGGTCCATGGTGAGTTCGAACGAACAGATATGGTTGAGTATTTTGGCGAAAAGCTCGATGGCTTTTTGTTCACGAAAAACGGCTGGGTGCAATCATATGGCTCCCGCTGCGTCAAGCCTCCTATTATTTACGGAGATGTAGAGTTTGTGGCACCAATGACGGTCAAGGAAAGTGTGTATGCAAAATCATTGACCGACAAACCAATGAAGGGCATGTTAACGGGCCCAGCAACCATTTTGAACTGGTCGTTTGCTCGGGTAGATGTCTTCAGAGAAGAAGTGTGCGAACAAATTGCCTTGGCATTGCGAAAGGAAGTAGAAGCCTTGGAAGAAGCGGGGATTCTCATGATTCAAGTCGATGAACCAGCGCTGCGCGAAGGACTTCCGCTCAAAAAAGAAGAGCAAGCCGCTTATCTCGAATGGGCAGTCAGAGCGTTTCGTCTAGCGACCTCTACCGTTGCGCCGAGCACACAGATTCATACACATATGTGCTACTGCGAATTCCATGATTTCATGGATGTCATCAGTGAGCTCGATGCCGATGTGATTTCGATTGAGACTTCCCGCAGCCACGGAGAGCTCGTGTCAGTGTTCGAAACAGGTACATATGACAAAGGCATCGGGCTCGGCGTATACGATATCCATAGCCCCCGAGTTCCAGCTGTCTCTGAGATGGAAGATATGGTAGCCCGAGGTGTACAAGTACTTCCACCTGATCAATTTTGGATTAACCCGGATTGCGGGCTGAAGACAAGAGGGAGAGAAGAAACCGTTCAGTCATTGCGAAACATGGTTGCGGCAACCAAAGCGATTCGGAGTCGTTTGACAGCCCAGTAGGGAAGGTGCACACGATGAGAGGAGCCACACAAATGATGACAGAAGCGCGACCGATCCAACAATCGAGAACCTTTTTGACTGATCTCGTCTTGCCGCCGGATACCAATCACCACCATACCATTTTCGGCGGGAAAGTCATGGCATACGTTGACAAGATCGCCTGCATCGCAGCCATGCGGCATTGCCGTAAGCCTGTTGTCACTGCGTCCAGCGATTCCTTTGATTTTCTAGCGCCAATCAAGACGGGGGAAGCAATCAACCTGGAGGCCTATGTCACCTGGACACATAAGACATCGATGGAAGTATTCGTGAGAGTGGAAGCGGAGAACTTGTTGACCGGAGAAAAGCGGATGACAGCACGCGCGTATCTGACGATGATTGCCCTCAACGATCAAGGAAAGCCGACGAGCGTGCCTGGTGTCATTCCTGGTACAGAAGAAGAGCGGATACAGTATGAAAAAGCGAAGGAACGCCATGTATTGAGAAGGAAGCGGAAGGAAGAGAGGTAAGGAGAAACACCGTGCTACATAGAAGCCTTCGGTTAACTTGTTTGCGACAGGTTACCGGAGGCTTCCTTATTTTATTCGCAAACATAACCCATTTCCAAAAGTTCGTCCCTCGCCGTACCCCTTATCCGTCCAAAGGTATGCGGTGAGCCAGTGTACAAAAGGAGACAAAACGAGACAGGTGTCCACTTTTGTTCCCCCCAAAAAGTAAAGCGGTTACAAAAAACCGCAATGTGACCTGCTTCGGCGGTTGGCATACTTTTTGCGATATCCCTTGAGTCAAAGGCTGGACCTCAATAAAACATGTTCGAGGAGGAGACACGTAAATGACGAAAGTGGATCAGCAAGTCAAAGGGATTCCGTTGTCCCGCGAAAAGGCCGCTTGGATGTACCAAAAAATGCTGGAGATCCGGAAGTTCGAGGACAAGGTGCACGACCTGTTCGGCCAAGGGAAAATACCCGGTTTCGTCCATTTATACGCGGGGGAGGAGGCCATCGCGGTCGGGCTTTGCGCGCACCTGGACGACAGCGATACCATTACCAGCACGCATCGCGGGCACGGACACTGCATCGCAAAGGGGTGCGATCTGAATGGAATGATGGCGGAGATTTACGGTAGAGCCACGGGACTTTGCAAAGGGAAGGGAGGCTCCATGCACATTGCGGATTTGGACAAAGGAATGCTCGGGGCGAACGGCATTGTCGGTGGAGGCTATCCGCTTGCTTGCGGAGCCGCTTTGACTGCCAAGTACAAGCAGACAGGCGCTGTAAGCGTATGTTTCTTTGGTGACGGAGCGAACAACCAGGGGACGTTCCATGAGGGGATCAACCTGGCAGCCATTTGGAAGCTGCCAGCCGTGTTTGTAGCAGAGAACAACGGATATGGGGAAGCCACGCCGTTTTCGTACGCCTCCAGCTGCAAAACCATTGCGGACCGTGCGATCGCCTACAATATTCCCGGCATCCGAGTGGATGGCAAGGATGTACTGGCCGTTTATCAGGCTGCACAGGAAGCGATCGAGCGTGCCCGCCGGGGAGAGGGGCCGACTCTGATCGAGTGCGTGACGTACCGCAACTACGGCCACTTTGAGGGCGACGCCCAGAAATACAAAAAAGAAGAAGACAAGAAGGCGCATTTGTCGGAAATAGATGCGATCAGGAAATTCCGGAACGATTTGCTCTCCGGAAAGCTGTTTACTGAAAACGAGTTGGATGAAATCGAAGCTGCGGTTGACAAGGCGGTCGAGGAAGCAGTCGCGTTTTCGGAAAACAGTCCGTACCCGGAGCCGTCCGAACTGCTGACAGACGTATACGTGTCGTACTGAAAAAACGATAGCAAAGGAGGAAGGAACATGACCAAAAAAATGAGCATGTCGCAGGCAATCAACGAGGCGATGAAACTGGCGATGCGCAGAGACGAAAACGTGATTTTGATGGGCGAGGATGTAGCTGGCGGGGCACAGGTCGACCATTTGCAGGATGAAGAGGCATGGGGAGGCGTTCTCGGGGTAACGAAAGGCCTCGTCCAGGAGTTCGGAAGAGAGCGGGTGCTGGATACCCCGATTACCGAAGCGGGCTATATCGGGGCGGCGATGGCTGCTGCGACCACTGGTCTTCGCCCGATTGCCGAATTGATGTTCAACGATTTCATCGGGAGCTGTCTGGATCAGGTGTTGAACCAGGGGGCCAAGTTCCGGTACATGTTTGGCGGCAAAGCACAGGTGCCGGTTACGATCCGCACGACGCACGGCGCCGGATTCCGGGCGGCGGCGCAGCATTCGCAAAGCCTTTATGCTCTGTTCACGGCCATTCCTGGCATTAAAGTGGTGGTCCCGTCCACACCTGCTGACGCGAAAGGGCTGCTGCTGGCATCCATCGAGGACAATGACCCCGTAATCTTTTTTGAGGATAAAACGCTATACAACATGACGGGGGAGGTGCCAGACGGTTATTACACAATTCCGATCGGCAAGGCGGACATCAAGCGTGCCGGTTCGGATTTGACGATCGTCGCGGTTGGTAAACAGGTGCATACAGCCTTGGAGGCGGCGGAGCAGCTCGCCAGGAAAGGAATTGAAACAGAGGTCGTCGATCCGCGCAGCCTGTCGCCGCTCGATGAGGATGCGATCTTGGGGTCCGTTCAAAAGACGAATCGGCTGATTGTCATCGACGAGGCAAATCCACGCTGCAGCATTGCGACTGACATCGCGGCCTTGGTCGCGGATAAAGGCTTCGACAGTCTGGATGCGCCGATCAAGCGGATTACAGCACCGCATACCCCGGTTCCGTTCTCACCAGTGCTGGAGGACCTGTACTTACCGACGCCACAAACGGTGATTCAAGTGGTATCCGAATTGCTTGGCGACAAATCGCTGTTGAGTGTCTGATTCAGAACGAACGAAAGAAAGAAAGAAAGAAAGAAAACGGAGGGAAAACCGATGGCAGTCGAGGTGCTCATGCCGAAGATGGGAATGGCGATGAAAGAGGGAACGGTTTCCCATTGGAACAAACAAGTCGGCGATCTGGTAACCAAAGGAGAAGTGATCGCTAGTATCAGCTCGGAAAAAATCGAGGCGGATTTGGAAGCACCGGCGAACGGTGTTTTGCTGAAAATCGCTGTTTCGGAATGGGAGGGTGTGCCGCCTGGAACGGTCATTGGATATATCGGTCATCCAAGCGAGCAAATCTCGGAGGAAACGGCCGCAACGGCGACGTTCGAAACGGTTGCTCCCGAGAAAAAGCCGGAGAAGCCAGAGGTTGCGGCGAAGTCGACCACAATAGCAGCAAGTCCGGCGGCTGCGAAAGAAGTGAAAATTTCCCCGGTCGCGCGCAAGTTGGCCGAGGCGGCCGGTCTTCCCTTGGAATCTCTCATCGGCACGGGACCGGTGGGCAGGATCACAAAGGAAGACGTAGAAAAGGCGATCGCTGACCGGGAGGCGAAGCAAGCTGTAGCAGCGGAGGATGATAGACCACCTGCCGTTGTCGTGGAGGAAACGACGGAGCAATTGCCTGTCACGGGAATGCGGAAAGTGATCGCTTCCCGGATGATGGCCAGTTTGCAGGAAAGCGCCCAGCTTACGATCACCACACGGGCCGATGTCACGGACTTGATCGGTTTGCAAAAGAAAATGAACGAAGTCACTCAAAAAGAGCATGACATCAAGCTGACCCTAACCGATCTCATCGCGAGGGCGACGGTTCTCGCTCTCCAAAGGCACAAGCAAGTAAACAGCGCCTATATCGATGACCGGATTCATCGGTACGGGAACGTCCACCTGGGAATAGCCGTCGCGCTCGAACAAGGGCTGGTCGTTCCGGTCGTTCGGTACGCGGAATCAACATCGGTGCTGGACCTCTCCCGCCGGATCAAAGCGCTGGCTGCACAGGCGCGGGAAGGGACGCTTGGCATGGAAGAGATGCAAGGGTCTACCTTCTCCATTACGAATCTTGGGGCTTACGGAATTGATTTCTTTACGCCGGTGCTGAATCCACCGGAGGCTGGCATTCTGGGTGTAGGGGCCGTGCAGGAAACGCCTGTCTTCATCGATGAAGAAGTGCAGCGGCGGAGCATTCTCCCACTCAGTCTGACGTTCGACCATCGCGTACTGGACGGAGCACCGGCAGCCGAATTTTTATACACGCTGAGAAAATACCTGGAAGAGCCGTACCGGATGCTCTTGTGAAGGACGTGATGGGATGAGTACGATTGCAGTGATCGGAGGGGGACCTGCCGGCTACGTTGCAGCGATTGCCGCCGCAAAAAAGGGCAAACAGGTCACCCTGATCGAGCAGCAGGTGTTGGGTGGGACCTGTCTGAACGAAGGATGTATGCCAACCAAATCGCTCCTGGAGTCCGCGGAGATGGCCGAGAAAATAAAGCATGCCGACCGTTTCGGAATTCGCGTGCCCGAGCGGGAAGTATCGATTGACTGGCCGGGAGTGCAGAGCTACAAAAACAACATCGTACAGCAACTCGTCATGGGAATCGGATTTCTCATGAGAAAAAACAAAATCAAGGTGCTGACGGGCAAGGCTCGTTTTGTCAGCCAACGCCAAATAGCGGTAGAGAATGATCAGGGAGAAGAAATTGTTGAAGCCGATAAAATCATCATCGCTTCGGGATCGGAGCCGATTGAGCTACCGTTTGCGCCGTTTGACGATCGCTGGATCATCCACAGCGGACAAGCGATGTCGCTTTCAGCGGTTCCCCAGACATTGCTGATTATCGGCGGAGGTGTCATCGGATGCGAGTTTGCTAGCATATACAGTCGCATGGGGTGCGACGTGACAGTGATTGAAATGGCGGATCAGCTTCTCCCCGGCGAAGATGCGGATATTGCGGGTGTTCTGCATGATCAGCTGGAACGAACCGGGGTGAAGATCTTGACCTCCACGTCGTTGACCTCGGTCGATCAGCAGACGAAAACCGTTCGTTTCAAGAACCCGGATGGTAGCGGGGAAGCCGCAGCAGAGATTGTGCTGGTTGCCGTCGGAAGGATACCACGGACGGCTGAACTGCAACTTGATCGGGCGGGTGTAGCATTCGGCAAGCAAGGTATTTTCGTAAACGGGCATATGCAAACGAACGTGCCACATATTTACGCATGCGGGGATGTTGTCGGAGGCATCCAGCTCGCCCATGTCGCTTTTCATGAGGGAACGGTAGCAGCCTTGCACGCGTGCGGTCTGGACGCCAAAGCCAATTATCGGGCCGTACCGAGGTGCATCTACACGTCGCCGGAAATCGCTGGTGTCGGCCTCACTGAGAAGCAAGCCAGGTCGCAATATGGAGACGTGCGAATCGGAGAATTCTCGTTTTCTATTAATGGCAAGGCAATGATTCTCGGTGAAGCAATCGGAAAGGTGAAGGTCATCACGGAACCGGAATACAACGAAATACTGGGTGTGTCCATCGTAGGTCCGCGTGCGACGGAGTTGATCGGGCAAGGAACGCTCATGATCCACGGGGAAATGACGGCGGATATGATGGAAACGTTCATTTCTGCCCACCCGACGTTGTCTGAAGCTGTTCACGAAGCTCTGCTGTCTGCCATCGGTCATGCCTTGCACGCCTGAAGCATCGGTGCAATCAAAAGCCCCCTGTAACCCAGGGGGGAATTTTGATTTGGACCATTGTAAGCGCTGCTATTATTGATTAGAATTTAGACAAAGAGAGACGACCTTGCATACATTCTGGCAGGAGTTACTTCAGGCGAGTTACTGAGGGAGGGAATGTATCTTGTTTGAATTCGCATTAAGTTCGCAGATGTGGAAGCGGTTCGTTCAGGAAGGTGTATTGGATTCTTCCCGGATTCACCAATCCATCATCGAATCTTGGTATCGCTCCCGGAACGCCCAAGTCAGCCCGTACTTGGACCGGGGAAGGCACATTCTGAGCGGGGAATCTCTTAGGCACCAACAGCAAAAGAATGCTTTGCTTATGGACGTCGCTGCCCCTTTTCTCGAAAAAATGGATCGAATCGCGAGCGAGATGGGAATGATCGCGCTTCTAATCGATCCGGAAGGCTACGTGCTCTGGATGAAGGGAAACAAAAATGTCCGGGAGGTAGCCGAAAAAATACGATTCGTAGAGGGCGTGCGCTGGACCGAAGCCGAAATGGGGACAAATGCAATTGGGACGGCGTTGTCACTGGGGCAGCCGATTATGGTAACCGGCTCGGAGCATTATTCCATAGCTTCCCATGGCTGGAGCTGTGCTGCCGCTCCAATACGCAGCGATGACGGGGAGGTCCTGGGTATCCTCGACGTTTCGTGCCCGGTCGACCGGGCGCATCCATACATGCTGGGGATTGTTACCCAAGCCGCTTATACGCTGGAAAAAGAAGTGAAAATCCGCTCTCATCGCGATGAGATGGAATTGATTCAGGGATCGATGGAAGTACTGGAAAAGGAACAGCCGCTCATTATTTGCACCCCACGTCAAAACGTCGTCGCGGCGAGTAGGTCGATTCGTCAGAACATTCCGAACTGGAGTGGGATGCGTGCCGATGAAATATACATACGCGGGTACCAAAATCGGATGGAAGTGCCGATTTGCTCTGCGGAGCACGGTGGTTTCATCGGCAAATGTATCTACCTTCGGAATGCAGAGGAGCAACAGGTAAGGCAGGCCGTCTATCAGGACAAGGGTTCCGCCAAGCCGTTTCGGTTCCTTGGCGAAGCTGGCACAAGCCGTGTATTTCGAAAGATGCTGGAAGAGCTTGGACGGGTTGCTTCCACGGACATCAATGTCTTTATCCTGGGCGAGACAGGCACCGGAAAAGAAGTGATCGCACGTTCGATTCATGAAAACAGCAAGTGGGCAAGCGGGCCGTACGTTGCGGTAAACTGCGGCGCGATCCCGAGAGAGCTGCTGGAAAGCGAACTATTCGGCTATGTGGAAGGGGCGTTCAGCGGGGCGAAGCGAACCGGAGCGAAGGGGAAATTCCAACTTGCCCACCAAGGAACTATTTTCTTGGACGAAATTGGGGAAATCCCCCACTCCATGCAGGTGTCGCTTCTCCGTGTCTTGCAGGAACGGAAAATTACTCCGCTAGGCGGCAGTCAAGAGATACCCGTCGATTTTCGCGTGATTGCGGCCACGCACCGCAATATCCATCAACTGGTCAAAGAAGGTAAGTTCCGAGAAGACCTTTTTTATCGTCTGTACGTATATCCGGTGCATGTTCCGGTACTCAGGCAGAGGGCAGAAGACATCCCGCACCTCGTTCACCATTACTGCGAAAAGCATGACTGGGATGCTGTTTTCCCTCCGGAATTCTTTGCCGCGCTGATGGCTTACACCTGGCCAGGAAACATTCGCGAGCTTATGAATGTACTGGATAAATTGCGGATTCTCTCTATGAACAGCTGCGACGACCTCTTGCATCTGCTGCATTCCTTGCTCTATCAAAACGCAGAGTTGAGCAAAAGCGTCTCCTCCAGCCTTAGCTTTTCTGAGCAGAGGATGGAGGAACATGGGGCTTCTCTTTCGTTTCGCGATAAGATATTGCAGCAGCAAATGGTCGAGGCGCTGCAAAAGACGAACGGGAATGTGTCGAAAGCGGCAAAACTTCTGGGAATCCCCAGAAGTACATTCTACAAACGAATGCATCGGTTTGAAGAAACGACAAATTCCCCTCGGAGTTGACGGTGTCAGAGGGGAGCACTACAGGATAAGTCTTCCTCTCTGCCAACTGAGAAAATGGAAGAGAAGGTACGCGAGCGAGTTGAAAGGGTATAGGTTAATTAATAAACATTATAAGGAAGACAGCTTTCGCCGTTATCCTGCACCGATCTGGAGCTTGCACTTCACCAACATGCCAAAAACAGCTAAAAAAGAAGAGTATGACGCATACTCATCCGTTAGGCTTGAGCTGGATGCGCATACGGGCCGACTGCTTTTCATGAATATCCGAAATCCAGCATGGGCTTCAGCTGATTACCCGGAAGAAAAGCTTGCCAGAGACAAGGCTGCAACTTTTATCGAGGACTTATTCGGTACGGAAGCAAAACAGCTGAAAGCCGAACAAAATCTCGGCAGAGGAAAAGCAGGATCTGGTGACGGGAAAGGCAACAAGCTGGAATGGGCTCACACCACCGTCGACTATCACTCTCTCATCAATAACCTCCCTCTGTCCAGCAACTCTCTCTCTGTATCCGTTGATCATGCTGGTCATATTATTCGCTATGAAGCGTATGATTTCATCGATCCTAGCAAAGTGAACTGGCCTGATCCGAAAAAAGCGATAACACTTGAGGAAGCGAGCAAAATCTATAAGGACAAGCTTAAGATGGACCTGGTATACGTATCGGAGCAGCCGATTTCCTATGCAAAAAATGGAAAGCCGGCAGAAAAGAAACCGATGCTCATTTATCAATTGAATACCAGTGGTTGGATCGACGCTCTAACCGGCAAAGTCATAAGGGAAGAAACCGAAATGTCAGGAGAGAGTGTTCATGTAAAAGGAGAAGGGAAAAGCATCAAAATAGCTTCCCGCGAACAAGGAGAGAAATGGCTGAAAACTCAGTTTGGTATTGATGTGTCTGGTGCGACCTTTGAATACGATGATCACAAGGACAATCTTTTAGATGGACTTCAGACAATCGAATCCTATCGTTGGATGAACGATTCAAATAAAGGTACGCCTGCATTTGAGCTGGTTAGCATCACGACAGATGAACAGAGTGATCGGCTCATCGACTTCGATCTGATTTTGCCAGACGAACGAAAAACAGAGCAGAAAATCAGTGTAGAGGAAGCGAAGAAAAAAGCGATCGCAGCACTCGTACCTTATCTTGACCCGGCGTTAACGGAGCTATCGCTTATCATAGAGACTCCTGAAGAGGATATTCCGGAGTGGGTAGACAAGAACAAGCTGGATAAGGAAGAGGATAAAGCGTATTCATTCACTTTCCTCGGAAAACGCAACGGGATCGAAGTATATGACGAGTCTTATATGGTGAGGGTAGACAAGGCAACGGGGACGATTACAAAGTTAAACCTCCACCCTCTCAACCCGGGCATTACCCTTCCAGATTCCAAGAAGATTGTAAGTGCAGCAGAAGCAAAAGAAACGATCCAACAAGAAATTGACCTGGAACTGGTCTACGTGTGGGAGCAGTATGATGGTCAAAGAGCTCCCGAACCGCAGTTGGTCTACCAGCGCAAATGGAAGAATGGCTATAGCTTTATCGATGCTTCGACAGGGGAGCTCGTCAAGGTGTCCCGCCAATAAATGACGACAGCCGATTTGCTCTCGCAGCATTATCGGCTTTTTTGGTGCGCCTAGACTGGGCGTCGTCTCAAAGGTGAAAGTCGGCAACCACGCAAAAAAATATCCATGAGACATGAGTTCAGATATAATGAGAATATATGTTCCTATTCTTGTGAGGTGTTTCACGTGACGAAGAAAAATGAGGTCGTAATCAAAAATCATCGCTCCAATTATCCGAATCCGATCACGCTTGTAGAAGGGCAAAGAGTTAGAATAGGCAAGTTGTATGATGGACCGGAAAATTGGCAAAATTGGCGGTATTGCTACACCTTGGATGAACAGCAGCTGGAGGGCTGGGTACCTGAGCAAATCATTGAAAAAGATGGGGAGATTGGGATTTTGACCACCACCTATACGGCAAAAGAGCTAAATGTGGACGCTGGTGATCGCGTAGTCTTTATGCATGAGTTGAATGGCTGGAGCTGGTGCGAATTAGAGAGCACCGGGGAATGTGGATGGATTCCAAATGAATGTCTCAGTACGGAACGATAAAGAAAAGAGAAGGGGGCATCCGACTACGGAGGCTCCTTTTCGTTATCCACCAAAATGAAGCATAAACTACATTTTCCAAGAAGTATTGAAGTGATTTATTGCAAGAGATATACTATTCTCAAAATTAAAACAAATCAGCATGATAAAGGAGCTTCAGGCATGGCACAACTCGTAAAAGAACGGATTCGGAAGCAGTATGGAAAGCTGACAGCAAGCCAAAAAATCATCTGTAAGATCGCGATTGAAAAGCCAAGCTTACTTGCGATCCATACCGCCAAAAAAATCGCGGAGTTTACGAATACCAGTGAAGCGACCGTCATTCGCTTTTGTTATGCATTGGGTTACTCCGGATACACAGAGCTTCAGGAAGAAATCAAAAAGTCTCTATTGATAGGAGACCAAAGGAAGGGGCCGATTCAGAAATATCGAGACACGGAGGTTACGCTGGATCTGAGCAATTACGCTCATCAAGTGATGGAAAGTGATATTGCGTATCTCCAACAAGGCTTGCAGCAAATTGATTACACGTTGCTCCAAGAGGTGGTTAAAAGCATCGTACAGGCAAACCGAATCGTAGTGGTAGGGTTTCGCTGGTGCCATATTCCTGCAAAATGGTTGTTCCAGGCGTTGAATGCGATCAAAGGAAACACACATCTGTATACGGGAGCCGTTGATAACGCAGATTATTTTCTCACCGAACGGGATCAAGAATGGCTAGTCATTGCGATTTCATTTCCTCGTCATCCTGGCGAGACGGTCGCAATGGTCCATTCAGCAAAAGAGTTGGGAGCGAAGATTTTGGCGATTACGGAAGGCGAGTTCTCCCCCATTAGCCAAGTCGCAGATTATCTTCTGAAAATCACCACACCCCAACCCGTTGCCACTAGCGGTATGCCCACACTATTTTCCATGCTAAATGTTCTAATCAAAGGCGTCATGCTCCATGACGCGGAAAATGTCCAGAAACGATTGCACCACTATGATGAAATCAGTTCGAAACTATACTCGTTTGTCGGAGAGGAAGAGGAAGACTTCTCGATCTTTTGAAAGCAGAAAAAAGGAGAAAAGGGAAAGGGGAATCCTGCCAATGACCAAGCCGATTTGGTTCACAGCGACTGGCGACAGCTTCATTACTCGCAATCTTCCATACAGGGACCAAGCTTTTGAAGAGATAGCCAGCTTGCTGCACCGTGCGGACGTACGCATTGCGAATCTGGAGACGACCGTACACGATAATGAGGGCTATCCCAGCGCACAAAGTGGAGGCACGTGGGCAATGTCACCACCTTCCGTTTTGCAAGTCATGAAAGATTATGGCTTTAACATGATTGGCTGGGCGAATAACCATGCGCTCGATTATTTGTATGGGGGGCTAGAAGCAACGGAACGATATCTCAATGAGTATGGCTTCGTCCATGCTGGCGCAGGCAAAAATCTCGCTGAAGCGGGAGCTCCGCGTTATCTTGAATGCGAAGGCGCCAGGGTAGCCCTGATCGCTGCGACATCGACTTTTCATCCATGGTGGGCGGCCGGAGATCAGCGTTCGGATAGTATCGGGAGGCCAGGTATCAACCCGATGCGCTATGTGATGACTCACCACATTACGGAAGAAAAGCTCGCTGATCTGCAAGCCATTGCGGAGTCGACGGACATTAACGCCTTCAACAAGCTTCTCATCGAGGAAGGCTTCATGAACGATCCGGGCAAGGAGATCTTTCTCTTCGGAAATGCACGTTTCATGGTAAGCGAAGAAGAAGGGACGACTACTCAGCCGCATCCGCGTGATCTGAACAGAATCGTCAAAACGATTGAGCAGGCAAACAGGCGGGCTGATTACGTCATCGTGAGTATTCACGCTCATGAGATGAAGGGGGAAGCGAAAGAGGTTGCGGCTGATTTCTTGCCTGTATTCGCAAAAGCGTGCATCGATGCGGGTGCACACGCAGTGGTGGGACATGGCCCCCATTTATTGCGAGGCATTGAAATCTACAACAACCGACCGATCTTTTACAGCCTGGGAGATTTTATTTTTCAGACAGAAGCCGTTACGAGTCAGCCCGCAGATTTCTACGAGCACTATGGTTTAGACCACACCCATAATGTGGCAGATGCGTTGGAAGCGATGAGTGCCAACTATACACGCGGACTCTGTGTGCACAAAGAAGTGTGGGAGTCGGTTATTCCCTTGTGGAAAATGCAAGATGGTGAACTTCTCGAACTGGAGCTGCATCCGATTGAACTAGGTTTTGATCTGCCTGTACATCGTATGGGGTGGCCGAAATTAAGCGGGGATACCACCATTTTAGAGGGGCTTAAAGCGTTGAGTGAACCATATGGCACAGTGATTGAGATCACGGATGGAATTGGGCGCGTGAGACTTACAAAATAGCGGGAAACAGCGGTAGTCTATTTCCTGTACAAACGGAGTGATTCACATGATGGCCAGAATCACAATGATTATGTTGTTTTTGCTATACATGATCAATTATGCGGATAAAACGATTGCGGGATATTCTGCCGTGCCGATCATGACTGAATTTTCATTGAACGAAAAAGACTGGGGACTTGTTGGAAGCAGTTTCTTCTGGTTTTTCTCCATAGCCGGGATTGTAGGCGCGGCATTGTCGGATCGCATCGGGACGAAAAAAATGCTGGCGATCATGGCACTTTCCTGGACTGTCATTCAATTCGGCGCTTATGCGATCGCGGGTTTGCCGATGCTTGTCGTAGCGCGGGTATTGCTTGGAATAGGCGAAGGGCCGTTTTGGGCAACAGTTGTCAGCCATTTAAACAAATGGTTTTCCGAAGAAAAGCGTGGATTGGTTTATTCCATCGTGAACTTCGGTGCTTTCGTCGGTGCGGTTGCTTCCGCACCGGTGATCGTCGCGCTGATTGATAGCTATGGATGGAGATTTTCCTGGGCGTTTATGGGCGCACTCAGTCTGATGTGGCTCTTGGTCTGGCTGTGGATCGGAAAAGAAAAACCACTTGTCAGCGTCGCACCTGCAAAAGTCGAACCTCCGACCTTGCCAAAAGCGAAATGGTCGGATATATCCGGTGTCTTGCTCTCATCCACGTTTCTATTCTGTTTTTTAATCTATTTTGCTCAAATATGGGGGACGACCTTCGCATCCGTATGGGAGCCTGTCTATCTCGTCAAGGTCTTCCAGTTTACGAATCAGGAAATGGCCTATGCGATTGCTGGCACGGGACTTTTAGCTGGACTGATGACCATACTGATTTCTTCCATTGGTGATCGTTTCTTTAAAAAGCATCGCAGCTATCGCAAATCATACGTTCTGGTTGGAGGTGTTTCGATTATACTAGGGGGACTGTGCTTTTACAGTGTTACTCTTTTTCAATCTACGGTACTTGTTTTGATCTTTCTGTGTCTAGGAAAAGGGTTTGCTTTTTCTGTTGGAACAGCTGCCTCAGTCATTGTCAGCAGCTTGTGGCCAGAACGCACGGGACTTTTGGTAGGCGTGTTGTCCAGCCTGGTTACGTTGGCAGGGATCATCTCGCCGCTAGTAACAGGCTCTATCGTTCAGTCTGCTGGAGATATTGGCACTGGTTTTGGCAACGCCATGATCGTCAACGGGTTGCTCTTTATCATTTGCGGCGTGCTTTTCCTGCTCTTTGTGAAGCGCAATGAACAAGTCAATCAATCAGCACCGCCAATCCCTCATGTTTCCTAAAAGTAATACTTTATAGGCTTGGTTCCAGATGTTAAAATTTTCTGAAAAGGGGGTAGGTGTGTGATGTATCATTTGAGTGAAGGTCTCATGCAGAGCGCGAAACAGTTTGCGGATCGTCCAGCCTTTGTCTTTATGGGAGAAACGACATCGTATGCACAATTCAATCAGCAGGTCGAACATCTCGCAGCAGGACTTGCCCAGCACGGGATTGGAAAAGGGGATGCTGTCGCCCTGCTCATGGATAATCGGCCGCATTTTGTTAGCGCTTACTATGCGATACTCCGCGTAGGAGCTGTTGTTGTTCCCATGAACCCCATCTATACGGCTCGCGAAATTAGCTTCATTCTATCAAATAGTAAAGCAAAGGCAGCCATTGCCTTATCCACATTGCAGCCGGTACTAACCCCGATGAAGGACCAAATAGAAGATTTGCAGCTTCTCATCTACACGGAATCTATTGAAAATGAAATAACGATCGATCAGCTTGTACAGGAAGGGCAAGAGTCAGAGGAAGGATACGTGGAGCCGGAACGAAACGAAGATGACCTCGCTGTAATTCTGTATACATCAGGCACGACTGGCCAGCCAAAAGGAGCGATGCTCTCCCACCGTAATATGGCATCGAATGCGGATGCGATGGGGATATTGTTCGAGTTGGTGCCAGAAGATCGCATGGTCGCGGTACTCCCGATGTTTCATGTCTTCTGCATGACGGTGTGCATGAATGGCCCGATTCGCACGGGAGCAGCCATCATTATCGTGCCAAAATTTCATCCAGTAGACGTCCTTCAAACGATTCGTGAGCAAAAGGCCACATGTTTTGCAGGTGTTCCGACCATGTACAACTATCTGCTACAGGTGCCGACTGCGACAAAAGAAGATGTCTCCTCCATACGGATATACTGTTCGGGAGGTGCATCCATGCCCGTAGAGCTCCTGCACAAGTTCGAAGCGAAATACGATGCCAAGGTACTGGAGGGCTACGGTTTGTCCGAGGCAGCACCAGCTACAACATTTAACCCACTGCACGGGACCAGAAAGCCAGGATCGGTAGGAGTCGATATCCCGCTTGTGAAGAACAAGGTCGTCGATCCGGAAGGAAACGAAGTGGCACGTGGAGAAGTGGGCGAGCTGGTGGTGCAAGGGCCGAACGTTATGATAGGGTACCTTGGTTTGCCAGATGATACGGCAGCGGCGCTTCGAGATGGTTGGTTGTATACGGGAGACATGGCGCGTATGGATGAAGAAGGATATGTGTACATCGTTGACCGCAAAAAAGACATGATTCTCGTTGACGGCTATAACGTGTATCCGCGTGAGGTAGAAGAAGTGCTTTATCAGCACCCTGCGGTTATCGAGGCGGCTGTGATCGGGATTCCTGACGAGGTGCATGGTGAAGCAGTCAAGGCATTTGTGGCTTTGAAGGAAATAGCGGTTTCTCAAGAGGATATTATGGCATTTTGTCGTGACAAGCTGGCGAAATACAAAGTTCCTCGTCAGGTCGAATTCGTAGCAGAGCTTCCCAAAAACACTACAGGGAAAATCTTGCGTCGCTCGTTGCGCACCTCTTAAATGATCGTATGACGGGATGTGGAGGTGTTTGGATTGCTGCGTTTGATTCATGCAACAGAAGGAAATCAATACGAACAAGCACATGAACTTTTCATGAAGTACGTAGATTCATTAGGAGTTGATTTGAGCTTTCAAAATATTGCGACCGAATTGCAAAATATACCGGGCGAATACGCACCCCCAGACGGTTGTATTTTGTTGGCGTTAGATGATGAACAGCCAGCAGGATGTGTTGCCTTACGAAAAATAGATGAACAAGTTTGCGAAATGAAGAGGTTGTATGTGAAACCTGAATGGAAAGGAAGGGGCGTTGGGAAAAAATTAGCCTTGGCGATCATGGACGATGCGAAATTACGAGGCTATTCCTTCATCCGTTTAGATACGCTTCCTACGATGGAACAAGCAATTCAGCTATACCGCTCGTTGGGATTCTATCCAATTGAGCCCTATCGTTTCAATCCGATTGAAGGCACGCTGTATATGGAGAAAAAGCTCATATAAAACATTGGCAAAGAGGCTTCCCAACGATACGAACCTAGATGCATTAGGTCGCGGGGAGGCTTTTTTCTGTTCTTTACACTCACCTTTATGTAAGTAACTGAACAAAATGTGCATACTTACAAATTTGCAGAGAGCATTTTATACTCATAAAACAACAAACTTCAAGGAGGAACTTACTTTGAAAACCCTTGTAATTGTCACACATCCAAGCATCGAAACATCCGTCATCAACAAGCGATGGGTAGAAGAACTCAAAATATATCCAGAAAAGTATACCGTACACGAATTGCATAAGGCATACCCAGATGGAAACATTGATGTGGAAAAAGAACAGCAATTGATTGAATCGCATGGGAATCTTGTTTTACAGTTCCCGGTTTACTGGTTTAATTGTCCGCCTCTCCTGAAAAAATGGCTTGACGATGTTTTTGCATATGGGTGGGCGTACGGTTCAAAAGGAGGCGATAAATTAAAGAATCGCAAAGCTGCATTAGCCGTATCTGCGGGAATAAGGAAAGAGGATTATCAGGAAGAGGGAAGGTATCGGTATACACTTGCGCAAATATTGACCCCTTTTGAAACAACCTTCCGCTACTGCCACGCGGATTATCGTTCATTCTTTGCGTATTATGGTACGGAGACGGAGTCCGGGGAAAATGTACCTGGTCAAGAGCTTGAACCGACCGGCAGCGTATTGGATAAGAGTGCGCAAGATTATTTGAAATTCATTGATAACCTGTAAGAAGTCGGAAAGAAAAAAGAAGTATTTCCTCGTTCGGGAGATACTTCTTTTCCTGTTAGAAACAATCTATGCCTGCTGCTTTACTTCCTCCCGAGGGGGCACGCTGTTTTTCTCTCCCCAGTCGCACATCATATTTAATAAGGGAATCAGAGAAAGCCCACGTTCTGTTAAGGAATATTCCACTTTGGGAGGGACTTGGGGGAATTCCTTGCGGATGATCAGGTCATCTGCCTCCAGCTCTTTTAACATCAAGCTCAGCGTTTTAAAAGAAATGGTACCGATGCTTCGCTTTAGCTCATTATGCCGCATTACCTTCTTTTCAGCTAGCCAATACAAAATGATCATTTTATATTTACCGCCTATTAGAGACAATGTATATCCAAAGCCAGTGTCTTTCAGCTCCACACCAGTCGGAACACAGGTTTCACGCACGAAGTACACTCTCCTTTGGGAAGTATAGTTTGCAAATGCATATACTTCACCATACATCATGCTGCCATTTTTGGAAAGCGATGCGAGCAAGAAACCCTTGGATCTTTATGATTCGACACTCTTTTGCTGGCGCTCAAGCTTGCCGGGGCCTGCGTATAGTACAGAAAAGAAACCAATAACGGCGAAAATCAATCCCACGGTATAACCATGATTGATGGCGCTTCCTAGAGAGTGACTCAGAAAAGAATGAACACTCGGCTCAATTGTTAAAGGCTCACGCATGAGAACTTCAGGATTAAGCAGATCAGCTACTTTCTCCAAGGAAATGCCATGTAATGACGCCCCTGTGGATACGATACTCGCATAATTTTGGTTCACAACAGCAGCCGTGATCGATGCGCCGAGTACGCCTCCCATGTTTCGACAAAAACCAACGATCGAGGAAGAAATACCGATATATTTTTTATCAACCGAATGCACGATCGCGTTTTGTGCAACGCTCATTAACGGCCCGATTGCAGCAAACCCGAACAGAATCATCAAGAGTGTTAAGAAAAAGAAGGAAATGCCAGTTGAAACGTACATAAGAAAAATAGAACTAACTACACAAGCGAGCATAGAGAACGCCATGAGAGATCGAAAGGAAAATTTTGTTTGCAACATTCCGAATACCACGGCACCTCCCGTCAAAGAGAGCATCAACGGGGTCAAAACACTATTGGAGTTCGGATATCCAAGTACGGCCACAGCGAAAATAGGCAAATAAGTAATAGCAGCAAACATGATGGCACCTTGAGAAAGACAGGCGATACAAGTCGCGACCACCATGCGGTTTTGGAAAATCTGGAAAGGAAGGATCGGTTCCTGTGCATGACGTTCTACCATAATAAAAGCGATCCCCACTATTCCGGCCAGTGCAAACAGTGAGATGATTTGCCACGAAGACCACTCATATTCTTTTCCTCCCCATTCAAGTGCCAGCATGACAGCTACACAAGCGACGATTAATGTAACGGTACCCCAATAGTCAATCTTTGGCTTTGTATGAGAACGGGATTCTTTCAGGGAAAACAGAAGCGTTAAGAGAGACAACAAACCGATCGGAACATTGACATAAAAGCACCAACGCCACCCCAAGTAATCAGAGAGCAAGGTCCCGACTTGAGGGCCGGCGATAGAGGAGAGCCCAAAGATTCCGGCAAACACGCCAGAGATTCGTGCCGTATATTTCGGATCAGAGGATAGCGTAAACAGGATTGTGAAAGTAATCGGAAAGAGCGCCCCTGAACCAATTCCTTGAAGGGCACGAAAAGCAATTAGCTGTTCGATGCTTTGGGCAACGCCACACAGTGCCGAGCCAATGAGAAAAATCGTAATGCCTAGTAAGTAAAACAACTTGCGCCCAAAAAGATCGGACATTTTCCCGAAGATGAGCATCGTACTGGTCGCGGCTAAGACGTATGAGGTGAAAACCCAGCTCATGCTTTCAAAGCCACCGATATCTTTAATAATGTGACTAATAGCCGCCGAGGTGATGGTATTGTCGAGGGAAGACATCAGTAAGCCCAGTGCCATTGCAATGATAATGAAGCGATTACGTGTATCGGATCGTGACATAAAAAGCGAACTCCTATCTCTTTTTTCTATTTATCTAGCAAACTTCGCTACAAGACTATTATTTGTGCATTCGTTGCCAATAAATAGGGAAAGAACAGTTGCAAATCAAACTTTACCTCGTCGATGAATTGTACAGAAAGTGCAGTCAATCTTACCATCTACCCTTACCAATCAAAATAGCGGTAGCCATGGACCAGAAATAAAGTCCTTGTCTACCGCGATTCATTGAACGATCATTCCGATAGTTGAAAAGTGCTGAGGATTACTTTTTAATCAAGCATGAGATACCAGTAAATTGCTACCTCATCACTATCTTTGTCAAGCCCCCTGTAGACGTAGGAATCGAAACCTCCGATGACAAAACCACAACTTTCGTAGAATTTACATGCGCGGACATTATTACTTTGTGTCTCCAGCATGATTCCCGTCATCCCGCCATCCTTCGTCCAGCGTATAGCCTGTTCGATTAGTTTTTTACCGAGACCGTATCCTCTATATTGCTTATCAACTTTAATATCTTCTACATAGGCAAATTTGTTCCAATTTCTTTTCAAAACAATTTGACCCACAACTTGATTATTCACGAGCGCTACATAAATGATTTGATGGGGATTGCCGATATAGTTCGAATAATCCTCAACAGTATCTTCCTCAAGCTGTTCATCATCGTAGCTTTTATTCCTAAGAGGGACCTCCTTCACCGTATATCCGATTCGCTGTCCCATAAGTTGTAAGACAAGGGTAGAGTCTACGATAAAGCTCCCATCAATGTTTGAACCACAATCATCGTCCCCAGCACGCAGTTCCCTAATGAAAATATCCATATTCGTCCTCCTCTATTTTTATAGGGTGAGAATAGAGATATAAGGGGGACCACGGACTTAACGGAATACATATTGCTCCGTCATTTTCAGAACCTCCTGGTTTTATTTAGCATTTACGATTCACTAGATCATTGTACAATCATTGCTTAGCAGGTGCTAGCAGTTTGAGAACAAAGTCAGATTCGAGCAGGGTGCCGGAAAACCGCACTTGCAGTTGACTTTGCCCTAAGGGGAAGGGGTATAAGTAGAATATCGATACAGATTGAGCAATGGAGGTGAGCCTGTGCTAGCAATCGGAGAGTTCTCAAAGATATGCGGAGTGTCAACGAAAACACTTCGTTATTATGCCGAAATTGGACTAATGAACCCAGACGAGATTAATCCTGAAAATGGCTATCGGTATTATTCCATCAAGCAACTGACAAAGATGCTTTTGATCAACCGTTTGAAATCGTACCATTTTTCGCTGGACGAAATCAAAGCCATTCTGGAAGTGGAAGATGATCAATCGGAAGAAAAGCTTGTCTCCGCGCTTCTTCGCAAACAAAAGGAAATGTATGAAAAACGAAACGCTTTGGACTATACCATAAAACAACTGAACCATGATCTTTTGAAAATGGCGCAGGGGATCCCCATGATGGCATACCTTGACAACATAGAAGTACAGCTTGTGGAGACCCAGCCAATCCATATTCTCTCGTTACGCCAGATGCTGACGAGTGCTGATTATGCAACAGGATATGGAAAGTACTTTAGTAAGCTGTATGAAAGGGTTGCGACTGAAAAGTTTAACTTGCTCGGTACACCAATGACGATTTATCACAGCCCAGAATACAATCCCGCCGGAAACGATACAGAGTTTGCGCTCCCGGTCGCGGAGGCTGTAAAGGGAACAAGGGATTTTCCAGGGGGACTTTGTGCAAAGTCTGTCTGTCAGGGTCCTTACTCAGAATTGACATCGGTATATGCCAGGTTGAGGGAATGGGTAGAAAATGAAGGCTATGAATTGGTGAGATCACCTTACGAAGTCTATGTAACCGCACCCGATCATCCCTGTGTTGTTACGGAAGTGTATTTTCCAGTCAGAAAAGAAAAAATTGACATTCTCCGTGCATAGGAGGGAATTATCATGCAAAGAAGCGATTGGCCTACTACAGAATGGCAAGCAGGAGACCCGGCCGTGTTGAACATAGACGCTGAAAAACTAGCAGAGCTAGACCCTATCATTAAAGCCTCGTACAGCAACATAAACGGAATCGTTGTTGTGAGAAATGGTTATCTCGTCTATGAAAGCTATTTTCATGGCTATGGACCGAAAGATAGGCACCATGTAGCGTCTGTAACGAAAAGTATTCTATCCGCTCTCATTGGTATTGCTATAGAGGAACGGTTTATCAAAAATGTCGACCAAAAGGTGCTGGATTTTTTCCCAGACTATGCACCCGATCATACGGATACACAAGCAATCTCCATTCGCCATCTTCTCACGATGACAGCCCCCTATCCTTTTGAGGACTGGCACGAACCACTGGACAAGATGTGTATGCAGTCCGATTGGGTAACATATACCCTGGATATGCTCGGGCAAAAGGGAGAGATTGGAGCGTTTAAGTATTCGACCGCTGGAGCGCATCTGCTTTCAGCCATCCTTACACGCAGCACAGGTAAAAGTGCCAGAGAATTTGCCAACGAACACTTGTTTAAACCCATCGGTATAGAAGAAATCTCTGATTATGATATGAAAGCGTTTGGGTTTGAAGATTTATTCGGGAATGATGTGAGAGGGTGGGTAAAGGATCCTGACAACAACTCCACAGGAGGATGGGGGCTCACGTTAACTCCCCGTGATATGGCACGTATTGGCTTGCTCTATCTGAATCGCGGCTGTTGGGACAATCATCAGATCATTCCAGGGGCTTGGATAGATGAATCAACCGCAATGAATCCCAATCAATACGGCTATTTATGGTGGTTGCGCGAAGAGGACGGTGTTTTTTCATATGCTGCACTGGGCGATGGCGGTAATGTTATCTGTTGTATCCCAGAAAAAAACCTCGTCGTAGCCATTGCTTCAGCATTCATGCCGCATTCTCGTGATCGATGGACGCTGATCAAGGAGCATATTAGCGGGGCGGTAATCTAAGGCATTAGATAGGAATGGAAACAATGAACCGGGGAGTTGCAGCTCACCCGGTTTCACTGTTAAACGATCGTTTAACTACACTTTACTTGGAAGCGTAATTTTCGGCAGCAATGCAAATGTAGTAGCTTAATCCCGTTTGCTGTTCTTCCAACATCGCGCGGTGGAACTCATCTGATAGGAAAAATCTTGCCTGCTCGGCAAATGCTCTCGCATCAATCGGATGGTCTTTTTGTAAAAAAGCAAGATGGTTTTCGATCGCAGAAACAACAGCTTCGTCGTCGACACTTTTGTTGTTTTTCAACGCCTCTGCCATAAACGTCATGAAAGCCTTCGCTTCTGCAGCTTTTTCATTCAGGGAAACCACGTCGAGATTCTCTGTATCCAATTGAAAATCGTACGCTTTCTGCAAATGCTCATTTTGTTGAGTGAATGCCTGCTTCCATTCTTCTTCATTCAATCCATCAAACATGTTCGCTGTGGACATATTTCCTCGCTTCCTTTCGTGTCGAATCGTTTCTTCGAGAGTATTCAAGAGGCGCTCCAAGCGTAGCTGGCGTGCCTTTAACAGCGTTTGCTGCTCACATAAACACCGAAGTCTGTCTGGCTCGTGATCAAGTGCAGCTTTAATACTGTCCAACGAAAAATCAAGCTCACGATAAAACAAGATTTGTTGTAACCGCTTGAGTTCATTCTCACCGTAATAGCGGTACCCATTTTCTGAAACGGTTTCTGGCATCAGCAAACCAATCTTTTGATAGTGATACAGAGTCTTGATTGTGGTACCAGACAGTTTGGCTACATCGTTAACGGTATACAACATGGCGATTCACCTCCTGAAGTCGAGTTTGCAGTCTGACCTTAGGTTGGAGTCAAGCGAAAAAATGAAAAGAGGAGGATGGCGAAAATCAAACGAATGTAAGCGTATGATCCATTTATTGGGTGGAGGGATTCGCATGACGAAGTTGTTTCACTTGGATTCTGAAAATGACATCGAGAAGGTAGTGGCCCAGTCACAGCAAATCGCACAAAAAGCGATGCACGAATACGACTTGGATTGGCAACACATTCGATTCAACCAACTGTCCGACACTTGCACGTTTGTCATTGAAACGGAGAAGGATGGGAATTATTTACTCCGCATTCACGGGACCACGAACAGAAAGGAAATAGATTCCGAGCTTGCTTGGCTCAGTTATTTGCATGAAAAAATAGAGGTCGAGATTCCAACGGGAATAGATGGCCGCAATGGTTCCAAGACTGTGAGCATCAAGCTCGCAAATGGTGAATGTGTCTTCGTATCCGTCATGCGTTGGGTCAAAGGGGAGCATACAGATAAAGAACTGACCGAAGAACAAGTTTACAAAGAGGGTGTCTTATTAGCAAAGCTTCATACAGTATCTCAGCATTTCCAATTGACCCCTGAATTTGCTCGTCCGATCTGGGGAGTGGATAGCTTCAAGCACGCTATGACTCGTTTGACAGAGCATTACCATCGGTTTCTGACAGAAGAAGAATTCGAGCTATATCAATTGGCTGCGGATAAAGTACTCACTTGTCTTGAAAAATTGGACATGAATAGCAGCCACTATGGAATGATTCATGGCGATTTGCACCAAGGTAACATCGTTTTTCACAACGGAGATCCTCGGCCGATTGATTTTGGAAGATGTGGGTTTGGTTACTATCTTTATGATATCGCCCATACCATTTTGGGTCTATATCCTGCCCAAAGAGAGCTAGTCGTAAAAGGCTACGAGAGTTTGCGGAAGCTAGAAGGTGACTGGCTCCCCACACTCGAGAGCTTCACGGTGATGGTCATGATCGAAAATTATAGTCATCATGCTCCTGACCCCAGGGAAACCGAGGGGCTAAAAGAGGAACAGCCCTATGCAATACCGATCATCCAAAACTATATGAACGGTAAGCCGTTTCTTTTTCCTTCATCGCACTAGCAAAAAAGGCGACGGAAACTATTCGGGATAACTACACGAATATCAAGCCACTATTTGAAATGGTTTTATGTGTTGGAATTGAGAAATTTAATAGGAAACAGTTAAAAGTTATGAAAAAAAACAAATAATTACAATGATGCGTTGACAGATAAAATGCTTGGGGATAAATTTTGGTAAAGAATTTTTTAAAGTAATTTAAAAAATCGTAATCCAGAAGAATAAACGGAGGCAAAGAAATGATAGTAAGGGGTAGTGTTTTTTCTAGTATGCTAGAAATGGAAACCGGAATAACGGTTATTATTCCAAACAAATTTAATATGGAGCAAAATTATCAAGTGGTATATCTGCTTCACGGTCTTTGCGGAAGTAATGGTGATTGGGCAAATTATACGATGTTGCCTGTTTACGCAAATGACTATCATGCAATATTTGTAATGCCGGAAATTTCCAGAAGTTTTTGTTCGGATATGAAATTTGGATTTAAATATTTTAGTTACATTTCCGAAGAATTGCCAATCATATGCAAAAGTGTCTTTAACATATCTTCAGAAAGAGAGGATACGATAATTATTGGTGATTCAATGGGAGGATATGGAGCTTTGAAATGTGCATTGTCAAAACCAGAGCAATATGGTTATTGTTGTGCATTTTCATCACCGTGCTTGTTTTTAAAGGAGGATTTAGATGAGCATGGAGAGATTGAAAAATTCAGAATGGTTTATGGAGAACAGATGCTCAAGGATTTTCAAGGGATTTTAGGAGGGGACTTGGAGTGGAGTGAAGAGCATGAGATATTGGACTTAGCTAACAAGATCAAAGATCAGTCAGTCAGACCTGAAATATATATCGCATGTGGAACTGAAGATTTTTTGCGTGATAGTAATGTAAGATTCAGCAATGAAATGCGGAATCTTAACTTTGACATTGAATATGAAGAATGGTCTGGCAATCATGACTGGTATTTTTTCAATGAAGCGTTACAAAAAGCATTAAAGAAAGTTTTGAAATAATTTGAAGTGTTATTCTCATCAAAGCCTCGGCACTTTAATAAAGAAATTTACATAAGATAATTATGGTAAACAAATATTCAAGGACACGTAAGCAGACTTTGCTAACAAAAAAGGCAGCGGTAGTCTAGGACTTTTTCTCGTCCGAAGCTACTCCTGCCTATTTGAGTTTATCCTTCCTGTCGCAAATGACAAGCGAGCTGTAATTTCAGCAAGTCTTCGGGATTTCGCAAATCAATATGAAGAAGCTCCTCAACTTTGCGCAATCGCTGATACAGCGTATTGACGTGAATGTGCAGCTCTTTGGCGGTCAGTTGAGGGGATTGACTGCATTTCATATAAGTTATGATTGTCTGTTCCCATTCCTCATATTTTTCCGGGTCTTCCCAGAAAGGGGCAAAGACATCTTGAATGAATGCATCAATATCGGCCTGACTCTGGTTCAGCATGAGGCGATTGACACCAAGGTCTTTGTAGTGCACCACACCAGAACGGCTGCGGTTGGTCAGGTAGTGAGCGGCTTTCTTGGCTTCCTCGTAGCTTTTGCTGATTTGCTCAATCCCGCTTGCCAAACTTCCCACACCAATGGATAACGATGCTTCTTTGCCAAGATCCCATTCATAGGACGCTTGTTGCAGCCTCTCCCGGATGTCCTTTCCATCTCGAGAGCCGAAAGACCGGACGAGGAGGGTGACATGGTTATGGAATCCATAGACAAACATCTGTGTTTTACTAAACTCCCATTTCCAACGGGTAATGAGTCGGTGAATGTTTGCTTCTAGCAATGCCAGGTCTTGGCACTGCGTCAGATGGGCATAAACTACGTAGTATTTTGCTTGCGGCTGTAACCCCATCGAACGGGCGCGGTCAACCAGTTCATTGCCTTTGCTTGCGATCAGTTCTTGAAAAAGATCGTGTGCACGTTTGTACAGCACGGAGCTGATCGATTGCTTTTTTACCAAATCGAGTATGAGCACAGCACTCCCTTGCTCGACTGTCATACGTGCGAGATCAGATAGTCCGCGTTCGTCCAAGGGAATCATGAGACATCCGAGAAAAATGCTCCCATTGATTAGTGGATACAAACAAAATAGTTGATCGTCACCCGAAGCGGGAGAGAACAAGGTGACAGAAACAGGCTGTCTTCTTTTGTTCAGCAACGTATACAGTTCATCCCAGCTAAAAAATATCATACTCTTTTCAGGATACATTTTTTGCTCAAGCCAGTCGGCAAAATGGATGGAATGTCCGGTCATTTTGCTGAGGTTTTTTACGATTGTTTCGGCCCCTTTATTTTGCAAGGACAACTGCTTGATAGATTCATGGATATGGTTGCGTTGTATCAAATCATCGTGCTTGGCTTGCAGTTGAGCTCTCATGGCAGCCATGTGGTCATACGCTTGTTTGACTTCAGCATAGAGCTCGGCATTTTGCAGGGCGATGGAAGTTTGGTCTGCGAAGCCTTGGAGGAGGTCAAGGTCGTACTCGGTGAACACATTTTCCTGATGAAACTGATGCAGGACCAGTACACCAATACGCTTTTCTCCACGTGATATCGGAACACATAACAACCCATTCAAGTCACGCAATGCTTTGGCGTGGTTCAGAGAGTGAAAGTTGTCAGCAGAGATATCCTTCATCGCATGGGCTGTTTCTTGGTTGGTTCTGTACATGCGTGGGATTCCGTCTTCGAACACTTTGCCCGCGATGGATTCTCCCACCCGCATTTTGAGATCCTTGAACACCGTATCGTGAAAACCGACGGCCTCTTTCGGAATCAATCGGTCGATCGTGGGATCGTACAAGTGCAGGAGGCCTGCGTCTGCAGCCGGAATAACAGCCAGTGCATTACCAATGATGCCACGGATGATTTGGTGAACGTCGAGGGTAGCAGATATGGAACGAATTCCTTCAAAAAGCTTCTTGCTTTCCTTTGCTTTGGCTGTCATTTTTTCTTCTGCCATCAACAGGCGAATGCCGAACCACAATAGTTCCCATTGGTCAGCGGTGAGAATGATGGGTTCGTTTGTTGTATGTGCAAGGCAAATGACGGCTTGTCCCTCGTTTTCGTAGAAAAAACGGTATTTCTGTTGGGCATAGGTATAACGCATGTGGACAGCATCGTTGTCACAGGGAGGTACTGTCAGAGGGGGAATATTCGTGGTGGCGTTTTCATGAAAAGAGGAGAAAACAAGCCGAAAATGTCGATCACGCGAAAATTGGAACCAGATCGAAAAGGGCTGATCGCCAAACCATTCATGTAGTTTTTTAAGCAGGAGCGAAAAAGAATTCATCCACGTGTCCTCCATGTAGAGAAATACACATTTATAGTTGGAAATAAGTGTCTGTATATACATTGTATTCATAATTTTTGCTATATACAATACTTCTATAAGACGCGGAAGGTGGGAGACGATTTGACAGCAACCTACAATAACTACATCGCTGGAGCTTGGGTGACGAGCCATACTGGACAGGTTTTCCCTAGCACGAACCCTGCCAATACGAATGAGATTCTCGGTTATTTTCAAAAATCGGACGGGCTGGATGCACGTTCTGCGATTGAAGCTGCTGCCAATGCTTTTGGTGAATGGTCGCAAAAATCGGCTCCCACACGTGGAGAGTTCTTGTTTTCCCTCATTCACTTATTGGAAAAACACAAAGAAGAGCTCGCAGAAACGATCACCCGTGAAGTAGGAAAAACATTGCGCGAAGCGAGAGGCGAAGTTGCCAAGACAATCACTTCCATGAAGCAGTTGACCGGGGAAGCCACACGCTTGACGGGTCAAACGGTGCCTTCCTTTGATGAACGGGTAATTGGTTACACGGTGCGAGAGCCAATCGGGGTTTTCGCGATCATTGCCCCATGGAATTTTCCGCTGGGGATTGGCTTGTGGAAGATCGTCCCAGCCATCCTCGCGGGCAATACGGTTGTATTCAAACCAGCGAGCAACACCTCCTTGATTAGCGTAAAGCTGGTACAGCTCCTGATTGAAAGCGGCGTTCCCAGTGGCGTTGTGAATTTGGTAACAGGACCAGGTGCGGTAATCGGGGATGAATTAGCGAATCATCCACTGGTCAAAGGGATCTCATTTACGGGTTCTTCTGAAGTGGGACTTGCCTTGGGGAGGGCAGTTGGAGCCAGAGGAGGCAAGATTCAGGCGGAGATGGGCGGGAAAAATCCGGCGATCATACTCGCGGACGCCGATATTGACCTCGCTATCGATTCCATCGTATTGAGTGGATTCTTCGATAATGGCCAACGCTGTACGGGGACAAGTCGTGTATTGGTTGTTCCCGAAGTAGCCGAACAAGTAAAAGCAAAACTGATCGAGCGGGCGAAGGGCTTGAAAATCGGGAATGGTTTCGATCCAGACAATCATAACGGTCCAGTAGTGGACGAGCATCAGCTCAATTTGTATCTTCATTATGTACAGAAGGGCATCGAAGAAGGCGGCGTACTGGAATGCGGGGGTAAGCGCCTTGTAGAAGGTGAACTCGCCCAGGGCTATTTCGTTGCTCCGACGGTATTTACCGGCATCACGCAGGAGATGACGATTGCCAACGAAGAAATTTTTGGCCCTGTGATCGCCGTGATCGATGTGGATTCTTTCGAACATGCTATGCAAGTGGCTAACCAGGTGGAATTCGGCTTGTCCTCCACGATTTTTACGAACGATTTGCAAAAAGCGTTCCAATTTGTCAAAGGCATTCAGTCAGGTGTCACGCATGTCAATATGCCGTCGACTCATTTTGAATCACAGTTTCCGTTTGGCGGCAAAAAAATATCTGGGTTGGGTCCGAGAGAGCAAGGGGAGTCAGCGCTCGATTTTTACGTCGAGACAAAAACGGTTTATATTCGGCCATAAGTATAGGGAAAGCAGGAGGAGCGAAGATGGAAGCGATTGGCGTTATCGGCATTGGTGCAATGGGCAAAGGGATGGTCTGCAATCTGCTGCAAAAAGGCTACCACGTGTATGCCTATGATCCAAGTCCGGCAGCAAAAGCCTGGGCGAAGGAAAAAGGAGCGACGGTCGTAGAGTCTCCACTGGCAGTGGGTAGCGTAGCACGTGTCGTTTTCACTTCGCTTCCAGGTCCTGCGATTGTTGAGGAAGTCATGCTGGGTGAGGACGGACTTTTCTTATCATTAGGGGCTGGTAGTTTCGTATTTGATACAAGTACGATCGATCCTGCCACGGCAAAACGTCTGAATCAGCATGGCGTAGGTAAAGGGATCTACTACTATGATTGTCCGGTGAGTGGAGGACCCGCGGGTTCTGCTGCCGGAACGTTGACCATTATGGTTGGCGGTGATGAGGCAAAGCTTCCGGAAATCATGGACTATCTCAGGGCGATTGGGAAGGAAATTTTTTATCTGGGGGAATCCGGCTCCGCACAGGTGGCGAAGCTTTGTCACAACTCTGTCGTTGCAGTCATTACAGCAGCGTTGGGCGAGGCGTTCAGTGTCGGGGCAAAAGCTGGCGTTGATCCACACAAGCTGGCAGCTGTCATGGACAAAGGCTCTGCCCACAATCGTGTGCTCTCCGTTTTTGGGCCGAACATCTTGTACGGTACGTATGAAAATACCGTCTTTTCCTTGGATCATATGCACAAGGATTTACAGCTATATGCACAAACCGCACGTGAACAGCAAGTGCCTGTTCTCGTTGGAGGCACGGTTGCGCAAATGTATGCGGCAGCCAAAGCACAAGGCAAAGGGAGCTGGGATTCGAGTGCGGTCTGTACCGTGACCGAGGAGCTGGCTCATACAACGATTGCGCGTTAAGTGTTGAGTTTGACGAAAGAGAAAGTAGACTACGGCAACTATTGCTGTAGTCTACTTTTTTATGCAGGCTCTTATTGAATGAAAGTATGGAGCACTATCTACGATCAAAAGCAAGACTCGCAGCAAGACCTGTCAAGACACTTGCCATGAGCCAACGCTGCACGCGCAGCCATGTTGGGCGTGTGCCAAACCACATAGCAACTCTGCTTGCTACCAGAACAATAAGCAGGTTAACGGTAAAGCTGACGGCTATTTGTGTGAGGCCTAAAATAGCACTTTGCAGGAGCACCGATCCCCGCGCAGGATCTACAAACTGAGGCAAGAGTGAAACATACAAAATAGCAATTTTGGGGTTCAGTAGATTTGTCATGAATCCCATCAAAAATAACTTTTTCGGTGGTTCAATCGAAAGAGTATCAGGCTTGAGAATGGAAGCTGCACCCGGTTTGACCGCATTCCAAGCGAGCCAAAGCAGGTATACAGCTCCGACCCATTTGACTGATTCGTAAATAAACGGAACCGTTATGAAAAGAGCAGAGAGGCCGAGCATGGTTGCAATCATGTAAATCACGAATCCAAGTATGACACCAAGAAGTGAGATGACTCCAGCTTTGCGACCTTGAGAAATGGTACGAGAAATGAGGTAAATCATGTTAGGGCCCGGAGAACAAACCATGCCGAGCGAAACAAATAGAAAGGCAATAAGAGTACCAAAGCTCACCAATTTACATAACTCCTCTCCGTGGTTTTGTTCATTTTTGCACAAGAGTGCTCAATCACATACAATGCTTCGAACGGATGGATCACTGTCGGGTTGCTATAGCTATAGTACATCGTCGGGTCGAAATTAAACAGATTAAGTGTAAACGGAACGCCGTAAAAAGGACTGATTGGGGCAAGAACGGGGATGTTTTGATTCATATAAGTGAGAAAAGGCGGATTCATCGACAAGTAAAACAAGAAAAACAGGCAAACAGAAGAACCGCTCTGACATTATCTTTTCGATCATGAAACAAATAGCTGAAAACATTCAATTGGCTATCAATTTTTACGAAGCCTGTGCATCACGCTGTTGACATCCACAAACAGTGGGTCTAGCATGAATGATCATGTCCGATGAGATAGAAAGGAGTGAACGACTTGCAAGAACTATCCTCCATAGAACTGAACCAATACCTGCAAGAAAAGGAGTCGGTCGCTCTTTTTGTCTATACACCGATGTGTGGGACCTGCAAGCTTGCAGCACGTATGCTCAGCATCATGCAAGAAACATTGCCTACCGTCCCTCTGTATCAGATCAACATTAATACGGCACCAATATTGGCAGAACAATGGCAAGTAACCAGCGTACCCGCCTTGCTGATCTTTTATAAAAATCAATTGTTAGACCGCCATTATGCCATCCAGTCCGTTGGATTTTTATACGATGTATTGAAACCTCTTGCCTAGACATACACCTATTTCCTTCGCCATGAATATGACAAAGAGAGAAGAAATGCGAAGGAGGGGGCGTATGCAAATCCACGTGGTGGAAGAAGGACAAACCTTAGCGAGCATCGCCGAGACGTACGGAACGACCCCGGAAGCGATCAATAAGGCGAATGAATTGCCAGACCCCGATAAACTGGCAACCGGACAGGCGATGGTGATCCCGATTGTAGGAAGCTACTATTGGGTCAAACGAGGAGATACGTTGTATACGATCAGTCAGCGAAATCAGATCAGCGCAGCAGAGCTTGCTCGCGTCAATGGGATTTCTCCCTATAAACCGCTACAAGTCGGGCAAAAGCTATATATCCCGCCTCGCCCTAGACGAGCGGCTGATTTCAATGCGTATGTGGAACCGCGCCGTACAGTCCCACCCGCGATGGAAGCGGATGTTCGGACGGCTGCCCCTCATCTTACGTATTTGGCACCGTTTAGCTTTCGTATCAAACGGGATGGAACTCTCCAACGACCAAATCTGAACAATTTTCCGGCGATCGCAAAAGAAAACCAGGTCCTACTGATGATGGTCGTGACGAATTTGGAAAAAGGTCAGTTCAGTACGGAATTGGGCGCACTCATCCTGAACGATCAAGAGTTCCAGAACAAATTGTTGGATAATATTCTCGCGACCGCCCGTGAGCTTGGAATGGGGGATATCCATTTTGATTTGGAGGCTTTGCCTACAACAGGTGCAGAAGCGTACGCGAGCTTCTTGCGAAAAGCAAGGGATCGTATACATGCAGCGGGGTTGATGATGTCTGTTGCGCTCGCGCCGAAGACGAGTGCTGTGCAAGCAGGCAAATGGTATTCCGCCCATGATTACAAGGCGATAGGAGCGCTTGCCGATTTTGTCGTGATCATGACGTATGAATGGGGCTATAGTGGTGGTCCTCCCATGGCGGTTTCTCCGATCGGACCGGTGCGGCGTGTCTTACAGTACGCCATTACCGAAATACCAGCCGAGAAAATTTTGATGGGCCAAAATCTGTACGGATACGACTGGACCTTACCGTACGAGCGAGGGACGACAGCGCGAGCATTGAGTCCACAGGCAGCGATTGCACTGGCTTCCCAGCATAATGCCGTCATCCGGTATGACTATCGGGCGCAGGCTCCGTTTTTTACGTACACCGATAATCAAGGCAAGCAACATCAGGTGTGGTTTGAGGATGCACGGTCGATCCAAGCCAAGTTCAATCTGGTTAAACAGCTTGGTTTGCGAGGCGTCAGCTACTGGAAACTCGGTTTGCCATTTCCGCAAAATTGGCTGTTGATCGAGGAGAACTTTCGCGTCCGCAAGCGTGCATAGTCATCTGGCGTACATTCCATCACGGGTTGTACGCCTTTTTTTCGAATGAACAATCATGGTATGATGAAGATGACAGGAAGGAAAAGGGGAGAAATCATGGGAGAATGCAAATTGGATCACAGCCATGAGGACGTACTCAAGAAACTGGCAGAACAAGCGCCTCATCTGTCGGAATTGCGTGTGAGTCAATTCAAAAATAAGTTGAATAGCGAACTCAGCCAAGAGCGTCTAAACGAGCTGTTTCATTTATTGAAAAAGTATGACCTGGCAAGCCCAGAGGAGCGTCAAGAGCGCGAAAAACAAATGGATCAGTTGTTTGGCTAAGCTTTATACATACGTTTTTTCGTTTTGCCCCCAAGTGGGAGAATCAGGCTGGAACCATGGTTCCATGCAGCGAGGAGTAACGATGGACGACAGACTCTATTATCAGGATGCCTATACAAGAACCTTCTCGGCCCAGGTGACGAGGACTGGTGTCGAGCAAGATGGGACACCTTACGTGGTACTGAATCAAACGGCTTTTTACCCTACTGGAGGCGGACAGCCTTCCGACCTGGGCGTATTGGAAGAGATTCGTGTGGTAGATGTGGAAGAGGTAGATGGCGAAATTCGTCACCGACTGGAGGCTCCTTTGTCCGAAAGCACAGCGGAAGTAACGGGGCACATCGATTGGGACCGCCGCTTCGATCACATGCAGCAGCATGCTGGTCAACACATTTTATCGGCGTCTTTCCTGGAAATCTTGCAGGCGGAGACCGTCGCCTTTCACCTGGGCAAAGAGCGTGTCACCATTGATGTACGACTGGATGAGTTGACTGCAGATGTATGGGAGAAGGTAGAAAAGCGAGCGAATCAGATTGTTTTGGAAAACCACCCCATCATTGCACGGTTTGTTGATGACGAGGAATTGGCAACGCTGCCCTTGAAAAAACAACCGACTGTTACGGAAAATATTCGCGTCGTGATGATACCTGATTTTGATTACAATCCATGTGGAGGAACACATCCAGCGCGGACGGGCGAAGTCGGGATGATCAAGATCTTGGGCTGGGAGCGGCATCGCGGAAACATTCGTTTGGAATTTATCTGTGGCTGGCGAGCTTTGCGGGACTATAACCAAAAGCAAGCTGTCGTTCGTGATACGGCGAAGTTGCTCGCTACCAATGAAGGAGAACTGATCGCACAGACGGAACGTCTCCTTGCAGAACGCGACACCTTGAAGGCAAAAGTGGCAGAAGTGGATAAGCAGTTCTTGGAAGTGGAAGTCAATCAACAATTGACTGCTGCCACCAAACTCGGTCATTCTCGCCTCATAATGAGCACCTTCACAGACAAAACCATTCAACAGCTTCAGCAGTTCGCACAGCTGGCTACTGCTCTGGCGCCAGATGCGATTTGCCTCTTGGCTGCTACTGCCGAAGACAAAATGCAAGTCGTGTTTGCTCGTGGACAAGAAGTCAACATAGCCATCAATCAAGTGTTGAAAGAAACCTTGCCGATCATTAACGGAAAAGGCGGGGGAAATCCTGCCATGGCACAGGGTGGCGGGCAGTCAGTAGTGGATGCGGAAGAAGTATTGCTGCATGCACGCAATCTGCTGGAAGCCTCGCTGATGTAAATGCATTCGATTCAAGAAAAGGAGGAAACCGCGATGAACTGGAATCCGGGAGATATTGTTCGTGTTTCGCAGCGGACTGGTGAATATATTGCAGAAGTATTGGAAATCCACGACTCGAAGCTGCTGGTAAAAGTGTTGGCAGTAACCAAATACCCAACCCAAGGCGATTTGCATTCTTCCTACGAAGTAGATGTGCCGCTGTTTCACCAGCGTCCAGCACTCTCTTACATGGAAAAATTCATGACGCCTGTCCAAGGGGTCATTCGCTACAATGGAGCGATTCCAGATTACAAGGAATCTGTGCGTCAGGCGATGGAGAGAGAAATGGAAAAGCTTGCAAAAATGGCAGCTTGGGCAGAGCGCTGTCTCGCTGAGCTCGAAAAGATGCACAAGGAAGCCTTTACAAACACGAAATAGAGTGGTACTGTAAAACTCGAATGTACGATAATTGCATAGCTTTACTACCAAACGGGGGCCAAGCAACGTTGGCTGAGATTGTAACGAGTGTGTTACTGACCGTTGAACCTGACCTGGGTCATGCCAGCGGAGGAAGAGGTATTTGGAATCAGGATCACATGTCGCATCCGAGCGGAACTATGCTTGTTTGCGAGCATGGATGATAAGATGACACTCAACCATCCGAGGCGGATGGTTTTTTTATGCCATTCGTCCGGGGAGATGGGATGGGTATACGGCTTCTTCTGTTTGTCTGAATCGACTCAGGCAGGTGGGAGAAGCCGTTTTTTTCCAGTAGAAGGAGGTAATCAATGATTGTTCAACTGAATGGGAAAAAAGTAGAGTTGGCGGAAGAAATCACGACAGTGCGGGCCTTGCTCGCTTCTTATTCCCTGCAAGAGAAAATTGTCGTCGTTGAGCGAAATGGTGACATTATTAATCGCTCTGCGTACGAACAAACACCGATTGCAGACGGAGATCGCATAGAAATCGTTCATTTTGTCGGAGGAGGATGATCAGCATGATGGATACATTGAAAATTGGACCTTACGAGTTTCGCTCCCGTTTACTTCTAGGGACAGGTAAATTCGCTGATTTGGATACACAAGGGAAAGCAGTAGAGGTGTCGGAAGCAGAAATTTTGACCTTTGCGATTCGCCGCTTGAATTTGGAAAATCCGCAAGAACCGAACTTTTTGGAACAACTCGATTTGAAAAAATTCACACTGCTACCAAATACAGCAGGTGCCTATACAGCAGAAGAAGCAGTGCGCATTGCCCGTTTGGCTAAAGCATCTGGACTGTGTGACATGATCAAGGTCGAAGTCATTGGAGACCCGAAAACACTTCTCCCTGACCCAATTGGCACGCTCGAGGCTTCGAAAATCTTGGTGGAAGAAGGCTTTATCGTGCTGACCTACACCAATGATGACCCGATTCTGGCCAGACGTCTGCAAGAGGTTGGCGTACATGCGGTTATGCCAGGTGCGTCTCCAATTGGTTCCGGGCAAGGGATTGTCAACGAAAACAATATCCGCTTTATCATCGAAGATGCGAAAGTACCGATTATCGTAGATGCAGGGATTGGCTCGCCAGCAGACTGCGCAAAAGCGATGGAGCTAGGGGCTGACGGTGTCTTGTTGAATACAGCAGTCGCTCTCGCTGACAATCCTGTCCTGATGGCAGAAGCGATGAAGCTAGGGGTCGAAGCAGGTCGCAAAGGCTTCCTGGCAGGCCGTATCGCGAAAAAGCGTTACGCATCCGCGAGCAGCCCGACCGAAGGGATGATTGAGTAACGTGCATCGACTGACAGAAGCGGTAGAATCGATTGCCAGCCGCAAAGAAGAGCTGTTCGCCTTATTGGCAGAGCTCGTTTCTCATCCGACTGTGAGTCCTCCCGCACGAAACAGCGATGTGGCACAAGGAGTAATCGCCAACAGACTGCAAGCGATGGGATTCGAAGTGGATCGCTGGACGGTATATCCGGGAGACGACAATATCGTCGGGCGGTTATCAGGGAGTGCCTCAACTCACGCAAACAGCTTGATTATCAACGGGCATATCGATGTGGCTGAAGTCGGAGATGACATCGGGTGGACGTATCCACCTTTTGCTTTGACATATGGCAAGGATGGACGCCTGTACGGTCGTGGAGTTGCGGATATGAAAGGTGGACTCGCAGCGAGCTTGTTTGCGATCCAAATGCTTCGCGAACACGGAATCGAGCTCCAAGGCGATTTGCTCTTTCAATCCGTCATCGGTGAAGAAGCGGGTGAAGCGGGGACATTGGCCGCCATCGAGCGTGGCTATCAGGCTGACTACGCCGTTGTAGTGGACACGAGCAATCTCCAAATGCAAGGGCAGGGCGGGGTCATTACAGGCTGGATCACGATTGAGAGTCCGACGACGCTGCATGACGGAATGCGTGCACAGACGATTCATGCAGGCGGCCGCGTCAGGGGAGCTTCTGCCATTGAAAAAATGACGAAGGTGATTACCGCACTACAGGAGCTGGAGCGGGACTGGGCAGTCATGAAGTCCTATCCCGGCTTCCCGGCAGGCAGCAATACGATCAATCCCGCAGTCATCGAGGGAGGTCGTCACGCTGCGTTCATCGCAGACCGTTGCGCTCTCTGGATTACTGTTCATTTTTATCCGAACGAATCCTATGAAGAGATTATTCGAGAGATCGAGGATCACGTCGGGCGTGCAGCAGCCGCTGATCTTTGGCTGAGAGACAATCCTCCAACCTTCCGTTGGGGTGGACGTTCGATGATTGAGGAGCGCGGTGAAATCTTCCCATCACTGGAGTTGGATACGAAGCATCCGGGGTTGGCTACACTGCAATCCGCATATGAGAGTCTCATGCATCAAACGCCTATTGTTAACATGTCGCCTACGGTGACGGATGCAGGCTGGTTTGCGCATGCAGGCATTCCGGCTGTCCTATTCGGACCGGGTGAGCTCGCACATGCACATGCCGTAGATGAATCCATTGATCCTGACCAGCTCGTTCATTTTGCCCAGATCATGACCCGTTTCATCGCCACCTGGTGCAATACCCCAAAGGAAGCGAAGGAGTGAGTATCCGCATGACAACCTTTACTGATCGTTTGAGAAAAAGTGTAGCCCCAATCTGGGAGCGTGTTCATCAACATCCTTTCGTCACCGGACTTGGAGATGGCAGCCTGCCTATTGGTGCCTTCAAATATTACATGAAACAAGACTACATCTATCTGATTGATTACGCGAAAATGTTCGCGATTGCCAGTGTGAAGGCGTACGATCTGGAAACAAGCTCTCGCTTTGCTGCTTTGCAAGAATCGACGCTGAACACAGAGATGGAGCTGCATCGTCAGTATGCCGAGCGCTTTGGCATCTCTCGCGCGGAGCTGGAAGCGACAGAGCCTTCCTTTGTGATGCTCGGGTACACCAGCTACATGCTGCGTGTCGCTCATCAAGGGTCGTTGGCCGACTTGGTGAGTGCACTACTCCCATGCACATGGAGCTATTGGGAAATCGGAAAGCGCTTGGCACAAGTAGAAGGAGCGCTGGATCACGAACTGTATGGCGAATGGGTACGTATGTACAGCTCTGATGAATTTGGGCAGTTGGCGATTTGGCTGATTGAGATCATGAACCAATTGGCGGAAGGTAAGAGCGAGCAAGAACTGGCCAAACTGGAGGAGTATTTCGTCAACACCTCCAAAATGGAGTACATGTTCTGGGACATGTCCTACAGAGAGGAAATGTGGCCGTGGGAGAACAACTAGCTTTCGCCGACGTCAGCTTTTCGTATGGCGACAGGCAGATTCTCGATCATTTTGATCTGCGTGTGGAAAAAGGGGAATTCGTCAGCTTGATCGGTCCGAGCGGGATCGGGAAAAGCACCTTGTTTCAGCTCATCGCAGGTCTTCTTGAGCCGGGACAAGGCGAAATCTGGCTCGGCAGTGTACCAGTCGCAAATCGTTTAGGGCAGGTCGGCTATATGCCCCAACGCGATCTGCTCATGCCATGGCGTACAATTGTCGAAAATGCAGCTTTGCCGCTGGAAATCAAAGGTATGACGAAAAAAGAAGCGCATGAGCGTGTCAGACAGCAATTGCCAAGGTACGGGCTTCAGGATTGGGCTTACAGCTATCCAGCCCAGCTTTCCGGTGGCATGCGTCAGCGGGTTTCCTTTTTGCGTGCGTTGTTTTCAGGCGCAGAGATGATGCTGTTGGATGAGCCGTTTAGTGCGTTGGATGGAATTACGAGAATGGACATGCAAGAGTGGCTGATGGAAAAGTGGCAGGAAACAGGCAGTACGATGCTGATGATTACGCACGATATCGACGAAGCTATTCTACTTGCAGATCGGATTATCGTCCTTTCAGGTAGTCCGATCACCAAGCCCATCGAATTAACCGTTCCGGTGAGCAGACCGCGAACGGCGAGCAGCCGCAACCAAGCCGGATTTTTGGCATTGCGTGAGCAAATTTGGGAATTGCTTCGACAGGATCGCCAATCAGCAATGAAGCCCTTGAGGAGAGAAGCATGATGGGGAGAGGCATTTGGTTTGGCATCTCCATCGCCATTTTTCTCCTGGCGTGGGAAGCTGGATGTCGCTTCCTAGGGGTGCCGCCATTCATTTTACCGCCACCTAGCGCTGTGGTCGTATCGTTGTGGGATTTACGTACCTCTTTAGTAGGTTTACATCTTTGGGCGACGTTAAAGGAAGTGTTACTGGGGCTATCGATCTCGATTGTATTTGGAATCTCACTTGCCTTTGCAATGATTCGCAGTCGGATTGTGGAGCGTCTGGTCTATCCGTACATCGTTATTTCCCAAACAATCCCAATCATCGCATTATCACCTGTATTTATTTTGTGGTTCGGGTATGATTTATCTGGAAAAATCGCTGTAACGATTCTGTTTACTTTCTTTCCGATCGTTGTCAACACGTATGATGGACTTCGCTCGACTGACAAGGAAATGCTCCAGTTGTTAAAAACAATGGGGGCAACGAACGGACAAATTTTCACCAAGCTGCAACTCCCGTCGAGTTTACCCCATTTCTTCAGTGGTCTGAAAGTGGCAGCTACTTACAGTGTGGCTGGGGCGACGATTGGGGAATGGCTGGGAGCGAGCGAGGGACTCGGGTACTTTGGGAGACGGGCATCCGGCAATTTTCAGGCACCCGCGTTGTTTGCCTCGGTCCTGTTACTCTCCATTCTCGGCATGCTGCTGTTTTGGCTAGTTGGACGAATCGAACGTCATTTTTCCCCGCATATGAAAATCAAAGGAGAACAACAATGAAACCTTTCAACAAATGGACAAAAGCATTCATGGCACTTACATTGGCAACGGGTCTTGCTGCATGCGGCAATCAGGCGAGCTCGGATGCTGGTCAGACGCAAGCCCCTGCTGATAAAGGAACGGAGCCGACTGAGTTGACGATTGCGCTCGATTGGTATCCGAATGCTGTACATTCCTTCTTGTATGCCGCAGAGGAGCAAGGGTATTTCAAAGACGAGAACCTCAAGGTGACCATGCAAATGCCTTCGGACAGCAATGATCCGTTGAAGATGGCGGCTGCGGGCAAAGTGGATTTGGCGATCAGCTATCAACCACAGCTCATCCAAGCTCGTGCAGAAGGCGTTCCTGTCGTATCTGTAGGTGCGCTCGTTCGTCATCCGTTAAACGTGATCATGACGCGCCAAGACAGTGGAATCGATACTCCACAAAAGTTGGCTGGAAAAAATATCGGTTATCCATCACTTCCACTGGATGAATCGATCGTACGTCAAGTTGTGAAGCATAGTGGTGGCGATGATTCCGGATTGACCTTCACAGATATTGGCTTTGACATCGTCCCAGCGTTGACGGCGAAAAAGGTCGATGCAGTGGTAGGTGGCTATATCAACCATGAACAACTGATTTTGGAGAAGCACGGCATTCCAGTCAATGTGTTCAAGCCTTTTGAGTTTGGTGTTCCAGACTATTATGAGCTCGTATTGGCAACAAGTGACGAGACTTTGGGCAAAAAGCAGAAAGCTGTGGAAGGTTTCCTGCGTGCGATTGGCAAGGGCCAGGACTATGTGAAAAATAATAAGGAAAAGGCACTCGATCTGTTGCTTGCCAAACAGGCTGCCGATTTCCCGCTGGAAAAAGACATTGAGACCAAGAGCTTGGATACCCTGATTCCGTTGATGGATGCGGGGGAAAAGCCTTTTGCATACCAGACGGCCGAATCTTGGCAAACACTGATTGATTGGATGAAAAAAGAGAAGCTGATAACCACTGACGTCAAAGCAGAAGAGATCATGCGCGATCTCGTGAAGTAATTAACGAGGAACATTAAAAGCACCCCATTTGCACGCTCGTGAGAGTCTACTCTCCATTGGCGAGACAAGGGGGTGCTTTCTCTATGCTGTCTTTCTTTTAGGAAGAGAGGGGGAAACAAAGCTCTGCTGTCATCCCTTTTCCTGTATCGCTTGTTAACAGCAGGTGTCCATGATGAGCGGCAGCTATACGTGCAACCATTGGCAAACCGAGACCATGACCATTGTGTAACGGAGATTTTCTTTTTGACGAATACGGCAATTCCACCAAGTCAGGCAGCATGCTTTGCTCAATGCCTTTTCCGTTGTCAGTGATAGTCAGGAGAGCATTGCGCTGGTTGGGTGACAGGGTCGTTTGCACGTGGATGCGACAGCCTGATGGGTTATGCACGATGCTGTTTTGGATCAAATTCGTAATGGCGCGGACAAGAAGTTTTTCATCGCCCATCACGAAGCATTGTTCAGTCGTGACATCCAACTCGATGGTAAACGTCTCTGCCAAATCATTATTCAAAAAGTCAGTGACAATTTGCCGGGCTAGTGTCGATAGCCGAATTGGTTTGGGATGGATGGGCTGCATCTCGTATTCCAGCATGGAGACGAGATTCAAGTCGCTGACCAAAGACCGGAGCTTTTCCCCTTGCTTTCGAATAATGCTTGCTTTTTGTTGCTGTTCGTAAGGCACCACGTCGCTTTCTTCCAATTCACTGGCATACCCGAGCACCATCGATAATGGCGTGCGTATATCGTGGGAAATTCCTGCGATCCAGTTCGAGCGTGCTTCGTCTCTGGCTTTTAGCAAAGCGTTCTTCTCCTGCAGAAGCGCCGAAGCATGATTGATGCTTCGGGCAATCCCGCTGAACACTCCTTTTGCCTCAACATGTGTATGCTGATCTTCTGACAGAGCGTGAATCCCCCTAATCAGTGGACGGATTGACCGAATGAGTCGAGAGCCGATGAATAGCGAGAGAAGAGCGGCGAGCAGTATATTTCCGAAAAGTAAAGCCAGCAATCGATATGGCAAATCACTTATCCAACTGATCGGGAAATGAATCTGGTACTTGGCGAGACTGTCCTTCGGGTAGCCCACGACGACCAGCCCCATCTCATGTTCCCAAACAAAAACAGGATAGTCTTGTAAATAATTTCGTGAGAACTGCGCCACTTCTGCTAAGGAAAAGGTGCGGGGCAATTGGTCTGGTATGGCGTAGTCCCAGAGGACCTTCCCATCGTTCGCAATCAGCATGGCCCAAGCCTGGCTTTTTTGCAACCATTCTCGTGCATTTGGTTCCAACGTATAGTGGGAACCGTTTACGTGAAGACCTTCTGCGACAGTTTGTGTGACGTAAATGGGAGGAGAGCCTTCATTTATGCCTTTGAAAACAAATGTACCGAGAATGATGTAATTGACGATGAGCAAAAAGACGGCGATTAGGATAGAAGCACCTGTATAACGACGTAAAATTCGTGCGGCTCCATCCATCTACGACTCTTCCTTTACGAGTAATTTGTACCCGAGTCCTCTTACCGTCAGCAAATATTCAGGAGTGGACGGACATGGCTCGATCTTTTCGCGAATGCGCCGCATATGAACCATCAGTGTGTTTTCATACCCGTAGTAATCGTCACCCCAGACGGATTGGCAAAGGGCATCACTCGTGACGATTCGTCCCCGATTTTCATAGAGTTTTCGCAAGAGGGCGTGCTCCTTGGCAGTCAACGCGTATTCTTGTTGGTCTCTCGTCACGGTTGCTGCCTCCAAATCGATTATACTGTCACCAAGCTGGAAAACGGGCAGACGTTCGATTTGGGGAGGAGCGTAAACGCGTCGTAAAATGACCAGAAGACGAAGAACGAGCTCACGCGATAAAAATGGCTTCACGATATAGTCGTCAGCGCCCAGGCCAAGTCCGAGCAATCGATCTTCATCTCCCCCTCTCGCTGACAAAAAAATGACAGGGATTTGCGAGAAACGACGGATCGAAGTCAAAAGTCCAAATCCATCTCCATCAGGCAGCATGACATCCAGAATGGCGACATCTGGCTTGTCCGAAGCGAATATCCCTAGCGCCTCTTTACAACTACCCGCATGAAAAATACGAGAGAATCCTTCCTTACGCAAAAATCCATCGATCATATTTCTGATTCCAAGCTCATCTTCCACGATGAGCACTTTTTTCTGTTTCCACTCTTCCATATTGAATCACCTGTATTCATTATACTCGCTCGATTTGTCTGTTCTACCCACTTGGAGTCGATTTAAGGTTGTCGTAAGATTCCTGTCAGCTTATTGACGGGTTGGGACTCTATGATTTCATTTGAGAGACCAACAGATAGGAGCGAGAAAACATGAATACGGTGATTCGAACGGAAAACCTTTCAAAACATTATGGAGGAGCCTATTGCGTCCAGCGTGTGAATCTTGTGGTAGGAGAAGGGGAGGTCTATGGCTTCCTCGGTCCAAATGGTGCAGGAAAATCGACGACTCTAAAAATGCTGCTAGGATTAGTCAGGCCGACGGAAGGGAGTGTATCTGTATTCGGGAAGGATTTTTGCAGAAACCGACTTGAAATTTTGAGTCAGACGGGTTCCTTGATCGAGGCTCCTTCCTATTACGGTCATCTTACCGGCCTTGAAAATATGCGTGTCATGCAGCGGCTGCGAGATGTCCCGGACAAATATGTAGAGAAGGCTTTGCAAATCGTTCGTTTGGAAAAACAAAAGAACAAAAAGGTAGATCAGTATTCGCTCGGGATGAAGCAACGACTGGGAATTGCCATGACTTTGCTGCATTTTCCAAAGCTCGTTATCCTCGACGAACCGACAAACGGTCTGGATCCTGCGGGAATCGGGGAAATTCGGGAATTGATTCAATCATTGCCACATCAGTATGGAATGACCGTGTTGATTTCCAGCCATCTGCTCTCGGAAATCGAGCAAGTAGCGACGTCCATTGGCATTATCCACGGAGGGAAACTCTTGTTTCAAGGAAGTATGGAGCAGCTGCAACGGAACAGCCAGCCTCATGTTTGGATGAAAACGCAGGATAATGAAAAAGCAAGAAGAGTTCTTCAAGAAATGGAGCTTTCTCCAAGTCTCCAAGATGGCTTTCTTGTCATCGAGGGCATGGAAGATAGGGAAGTAGCACAGACAAACCGGACGTTGATGATGGCGGGCATTGATGTTTATCGCATTGAAGTGCACAAGCAAAGTCTGGAGAGCATTTTCCTCTCCCTGACTGGTAGGGAGGGAAGTTTGTAATGAGGACGCTTTGGCTGGAGTTTTATAAAATTCGACATAAGCGTTTGTTTCTCATGCTCGCTATTCTTTTGAGTATCGAACTGGCATGGGGGTTTATGGCTGTCAGTACGTCGATGAATAAAAATCCAGATGCGCAGACGTGGAGCGCCATACTGGTTACGATTACAGCCATGAACGGATTGTTTTTGCCGATCGGTTCGGCTGTCATTGTTTCACGAATTTGTGATATGGAACACAAGGGGCGTACATGGAAGCTGCTGATGGCTGCCTCTGTTAGCCGAAAAGCGGTTTATGCGGCAAAATTCGTCTCTGCGGCTGTTCTGATGGGGAGTGCAGTCATTCTACAGGCTATGGCGATCGTGGCACTTGGCATTGGCTATGGTTTAGCAGAGCCAGTCCCGATTGGCCTATTACTCTGTTTTGTCGCAGGGACCACACTGACAAACCTCGTGGTGATTGCTCTGCAACAATGGGTTTCTCTCGCTATCAAAAATCAGGCGTTCAGCCTATGCCTCGGGATGATCGGGGGATTCATTGGCATGACAGCGAGCTTATTTCCGCCACAAGTCGGACGTCTTTTCATCTGGTCGTACTATGTAGACTTTTCGCCCGTTACGTATCGGTACGTGAACGAAACCATGCTGTTTGCTACACGTGAAATCGGCATTCATTTGCCGATCATCGTCGTACTCATGGGCATCGCATTTTTCCTTGCTGGGAGCATTCACGTATCCCGGCAGGACGTATAGGGAGGACCTTGCATGATATTCAGATGTTTGGGAGTAGAATGGGTAAAACTTCGCCGTTCTCGTATATGGCTCGTTTTGCTTGTGCTACCTGTTTTCAGTACGCTGATCGGCTTTGCGAACTACTGGATGAACCAAGCGATCCTGCAAAATGGCTGGTACAGCCTGTGGACGCAGGTGAGTTTGTTCTACGGAGAATTTTTCTTGCCCATTCTCATCGCGATCTGCTGTTCGTTTGTGTGCAGACTGGAGCATGTAAATCGTAACTGGAATGTAATCCTGACAGCGCCTGTATCAATTCCAACGATTTTTTTCGCGAAGCTGGTGATAGTTGGTGTTCTCCTTTTTATTGTGCAGCTTTTCTTCTTTGTGCTGTATATTTGTGCAGGTTTCATGGCTGGACTGCACACACATTTTACGTTTCCTCTGGAAGTGTTCGGATGGATCATGCGAGGCTGGCTGGCTTCGCTCACCATCATCGCCTTCCAGCTATGGCTTTCCACGCGGATACCGAGCTTTGCTGTACCTGTCGGCATTAGTGTTTGCTCTGTTTTTGTAGGGTTGGGCTTGTATGTGTCGGGGCTCGGGATGTTATTTCCTCAGTCACTTTTAACGATTGGCATGGGCGTGCTCAGTCAAGAGAGTTTGACGCTAGGAGAGCTGGGGGCGTTTGTAGTCATGTGTGTACTTTTCGTGACGAGCGGTTGTGCGCTGGGGATTCGTCGTCTTACGAGAGAAGGTCTTTAACAGTTTTCACCATATTAACGGTTTCCCTTTCCTGCCAAACAACCTTATAATAGAAGGTGAATGCTTGAATGAGGAGAAGTTTCCATGGACGACAAACACATAAACAAGACGAATAGCAAATGGGTGATCTGGGGGTTTATTCTCAGTGTACTCGCTTGTGCTGTGTCTATGGTGATTTTCATCTACGTGATGCGCAACTGACAGCACATGATGGTAACGTCAAAAAACCGCTCGTTAACGAGAGCGGTTTTTTGCTATTTCATTAGCGGGATATTGCCGTTATTTTTCGGATGACTTGTTCTTGTGATAGCTGATTCAACTCGGTAAAGCCAAGGTTGGAAAGAGCAATGGTTTTTCCTTGATAGATTGGATAAACACCTTGCCAGAGACCTGCTGTACTGTACATCTGTGATCCGCTCACTTTTCGTAAAAATAATAAATAATTTCCTTCCGCCAGCGGCCCAGGATACTGCAGATTGAGCGGACTGGAGGCATCGGGAAGCGGCTCTACGCCAGTGCTTAGCACAGTTACTCGTCTGGATGCTGTGCCTTTTATGGCCTTTTTTACCTGGAGTCTTTGTGTGTAGTTCACGATCTTGCCTTGGGGAATGTTGCGTCCCGTGGGATAAGCCCGATGGGTACTGTCTACCTGCGCGATGACGATTAAGTCGCATTTTTTGACGAGCTCCGCAAGGGAAGAATAGGGGGAGGGATCTACTTGTACGCGCCCGATGTCGGTTTGGGCATGGACGGGGAATGAAAAGGCGCAGAGAAGGGACAGACAGAGGAGCAATCGATAGAACATGAAACCATTTCCTCCAAACAAAAGAAGTCTTGAAGGTAGTATGAACGGAATGGCTATCCTTCATGCCTGTAGACTTTTAGTATAATGGTAATATTCCGAATAAATAGAATACGTGCTATCATGATGGCGTACTGTGATTTGTTGGTGGAAATCGCCCAGACTATGACAAGGAGGTTATCATGAATCATTTATTTGCTTTTCGACGTGTCGGTACGTGGTTTTTCGTGTTGGCTCTCTTGTTGCAGGTAGCAGCTTCGCCTGCGCTAGCCAAGGAAGAGACCGCTTCTTCTAGTCCTCTTGCACTCAGCATAGAAAAATTCCTCGCCGATTTGAAAAACGATGAGAATAGCAAGGGAATGTACGCTGGAATCGCGGTCTACGATCTAACCGACAAAAAGTACGTATATACGCACAATGCCAAACGTAATTTTATCCCGGCCTCCAACATGAAGCTGTTTACGACAATTGCAGGTCTGGATAAGCTGGGGCCAGACTATCAGTGGAAGACCGAAGTGTTTGTTTCAGGAAAGGTAAATAACGGTGGCATTTTGCAAGGAGATCTGATTTTAAAAGGCTATGGGGACCCTAGTCTGAAGCCAGAGGATTTGCAGCAAATGGCAAAAGCCATCAAAGATTTGGGGATCAAACGAATCAATGGAAATCTGCTTCTCGATGACAGCTATTTCGATGAGACCAGATTGGGTACGAGCTGGATGTGGGATGATGAACCGTATGGGTACAGCGCCCAGATCAGTGGATTAGCCGTAAATAAAAACGTTGCGACTCTAACCGCAATCCCTGGAAAAACGGTGAACGATGCCCCCGTCCTGACCATGAACCCAGCTACTACATACATAACAGTCACAAACCAGTTGAAAACGACAGCGGGCAAGGAGAGCAATGTGCTCATTGAGCGTCCGCGCGGAAAAAATGAAATCATCGTATCCGGTACGATTGGGATGGAAGCAGCTCCTTATGCTGAAGATGTCACGATGGAAGACCCGGCATTGTATGTGGGCGATCTATGGAAGGATCAGTTGCTGAAACAAGGGATTGCCTTACATCCGAAGACAGAAGTGAAAAAAAACGTGCTGCAAAGCGGAGTACCGCTCTATACTCACTTGTCCAAACCGTTGGGTGAGATCACGGTGGAGCTCAACAAGGATAGTGACAACTTCTATGCGGAGATGCTTGTAAAGACACTGGGCGTTACCCAGAAAGGTGAGGGGAGCTTTGAGGCAGGCAGTGAGGCGGTAGCAGACGTGATGAAGCGAGCTGGCATTGAGTCAGGCTTCCGTCAGGTAGATGGCTCGGGGTTATCGAGATTTAATATGATCACTCCGGAACAGATAATCGAAACACTCATCTTTTTGCAGGAGCAAGAATATCGAACGGAATTGGAAAAATCACTCCCAATCGCAGGAGTAGACGGCACCTTGAAAAACCGCATGAAAGGAACCAGTGCGGAAAAGAACCTGGTAGCAAAGACAGGCTCATTAAGCGGAGTCAATACCATGTCGGGTTATGTAATGGCAAAAAATGGTCATAAGCTCGCTTTTTCGATTTTGATCAACGGCATTTATAAATCGAAGTATGCAAGGGAGCTGCAGGATCGAATCGGAATTTTGTTAACAACCTACCCGGATATCGCAGCACCGGAAGGATTCAGCCCTCCAGAGAAAAAGACGTACCCACTCTCTGCTATGATCGATCCCATCCTAGATACCCCGGAAGCAGCAGGGGTAACGGCCGGAGTTATGATCAAATCGTTGGATTCAACAGGTGACCCTGTTTTATACGAACGGGATGCGGACACACTGCTTACCCCTGCTTCGAATCTGAAGCTGCTGACGACTGCCACGGCGTTGAACCAGTTTGGCTCGGATTACGTATTCAAAACGGAAGTGTATGGAGACGTCCCGATCACCTCTACAGGCATACAACAAGGCAATCTGTATGTGAAAGGATACGGTGACCCTACCTTGCACACAGAGAATGCGCTAAAAGCGCAGGAAGGTGTGTCGATTGAAAAAATAGCAGGGTGGCTCAAGCAACAAGGAATCACGCGTATCAATGGGAACCTCGTGATGGATGACAGCTACTTTGACCAACAACGGCTTGGCCTCGGCTGGGCATGGGATGACGAGAGCTACTATTACAACCCGACCATAGGGGCTCTTGCCATGAACCGTGGGACGGTCATGATCGAATTCAAGCCCGCTAACGATGCTGGAGAACCAGTGAAAATCAACGTACTTCCCAAAACGGCTTATGTGCAAGTGATCAATGAAGCCAAGACCGTACAAAAAGGCGAGGAAAATACATTTGCTATTCTGCGTGACCGTGGAACAAATACCATTCGACTGTCAGGGAACCTCCCGCTTGATCATGAAGGGGATTACGAGCGAGTCCCTGTGGAAGAGCCAGCCAAGTACGTAGGGACCGTGCTGAAAGAGACGCTGGAGCAAGAAGGAATTGCGTTTGCTCCGAAAAGCGAAGTGCTGATTAAGCCAGTTCTTCCAGCAGCAGTAAAATGGACACAATTTGAGTCACTGCCTCTAAAGGAAATCGTACAGTACCTCAATAAACGAAGTGACAATTACTACGCAGAAATGCTCCTCAAGACGCTCGGAGCTGCAAAGAAAGGGATAGGGAGTGCAGCCAATGGTGCAGAGGTCGTTCAGGAAACCGTAGCTTCGCTCGGCGGAAATACCACCTTCGACATGATGGATGGCTCAGGATTGACCCGCTACAATCTTATTTCTGCTCGGCAGATCGCATCTGTACTTGAGGGGATGACCACGGAATCGAATTTTGCCGCTTATGATGAATCTTTACCCATAGCGGGAATAGATGGGACACTGAAAAGCCGCTTGAAGGACACAGCCGCTGCGAATAATCTTCATGCGAAAACAGGTTCGATGACAGGTGTGAACACGCTGTCGGGCTATATCACGACCAAAGGCAAAGAGAAGCTCATCGTATCGATTATGTTCAATGGGTATGTCGAGGATGAAGAGCTGTTTACCAAGATGCAGGACCAGATCATTACGGTACTAGCCAATTATGAATAGGAATCACGCAAAAAAGGAGCCCCAATTCCGGGAGCTCCTTTTTCTGTTGGCGTCCCCTGAACTGGGTCAATGCCTGTAGCGGTCAATCAGCAGGCGACATATCTATATTCAGATCAGGAAGCAGGCGAAGTACAGAACAACGGTGAAGGAGGGGAAAAAGAGAAGATGCACCCTGCACTCTTTCATTGGAAGCGTTTGGAGCAAGTCGTAACAGAAGTGCTTGTTCAGGCAGGTGCCAAACATAAGCACGCAAGGCTTGTCGCAGAATCTCTCGTTCATGCTGATTTGCGCGGCATCGAATCCCATGGTTTAGCGAGGCTGCCGATCTATATCCAACGAATCGAAGCAGGCTTGATTGAATTGAATGATGAACCAGTGGTATGGAAACAGGAAGGAGCAACAGCACTGGTAGACGGCAAAAACCAACTGGGTGCGGTCGTCGGGGTTGCGGCATTGGAGGAAGCGATCAAGTTGTCGCAGCAGATGGGAATCGGGGCAGTAGGTGTTCGTCATTCCAACCACTTTGGCTCCTGTTCGTACTATGCAGAACGAGCGATAACAGAAGGGAGGATTCTTCTGGTCCTTTCCAATGCCCCCGAAGCCATGGCGCCAACAGGAGGGATTCGCCCTTTTTTCGGAACGAATCCGATTGCAGTGGGGATACCGGCAGGGAAAGAACCATCCTTTTTGCTAGATATGGCTACAAGTGTCGCTGCCAGAGGAAAAATCGCCTTAGCCGTTAAAAAAGGAGAATCCATTCCTGCGGATTGGGCCATCGACCCCAATGGGAATGAAACGACTGATCCCACACAAGCCTTGCTAGGCTCACTATTGCCGATCGGGGGAGCAAAGGGTTATGGATTGGCGATGTTCATCGATATCTTGTGTGGGCTGCTCACGGGTGCTGCGACAGGGCCACATGTAAAAAGTCTGTATGACAATTGGGACGATCCACAAAATGTTGGACATCTATTCTTGACAGTGGATATTGAACGATTTATGCCACTCCCCGATTTTTGTGCCAATATGGATGCCTACATTCGTGAGGTGAAAAGCATACCTACGAAAGAAGGTGTATCCGAAATTTTCATTCCTGGGGAGATCGAGTGCCGAAAAAAGCAAGAACGTTTGGAAAACGGTATCCCATTCGATCCGAATCTGACAAAAGAACTCAGCCAATTATGCCGCACCTATGGAGTCGATTTGCGCGCTGCGTATCATACCCCCTAACTTTCCTTTCGCAGGAGGTTTCCTGGACAATCCATGGGACATAGACTAATGTCATCGGTTTGGAAAGGAGTGAACCGCTTATGCAGCGACACATGTGCAAAGGCAAAATTCACAGGGCGACAGTTACGCAGGCCGAACTGGATTACGTGGGGAGTATCACAATTGACGTTGCTCTCATGGATGCGGCAGATATCAAGCCGTATGAAATCGTGCAAATAACCAGTTTGCGGAATGCAACGCGCTGGAAAACATACGCATTACCCGGAGCGTCGGGTAGCGGAGTCATCTGTCTGAACGGTCCGCCTGCCCACTTATTCTCGCCAGGAGATCTTGTCATCATTTTGAGTATGGGCATGTACGATGAATCCGAGGTCGAACAGCTCGTTCCCAAGGTCGTGTTTGTGGACGGACAGAATCGTATCACGAAAATAGAGGAGCATCATCTGATAAAGAATGGAGAGACACTGCCATAAAACCGCCAAACGTTGGAAAATGGGGCAAGCATAAGCACTTGGTTAAAGACGAACTTTTGCAGGAGTATTTGCCCAAAACCCGCGTGTACTCTCCAGAAGAGCTATGGCAGTATGCAGAAGCGTTTACACACGTGATGCTGAAGCCTTCGGGAGGCGGCGGTGGGGCAGGAATTATTCAAGTAACGGCACGTGGAGAAGAGAAGTATTTGGTCCACAGCGGGAGTCGTCAGCGTCTCGTAGAGGGGAAGGAGGCCACGATCCGATACGTGGAATCGCTGTTTCGACCAAAAACATACCTGCTCCAGCCACGTATCCCACTCGGTAGAATCAACGGCAAGCCTTTTGATGTGCGTGTCATGATCCAGCGCAGGAACAACAAGGAGCCTTGGGTGATAACAGGGTGGTGTGCAAAGCTAGCAGGTCCGGGCTATGTCGTGACAAATGTGGCTCGCAGCCGCGGAAAAGTCTTGCCTATCCAGACGGCAATCAAGCTGTCCAATATAGAAGCAGGCCCGCACCTCTTGCGTGATATCCGCATGATAGCTACGGCGGTAGCGAATCGATTGGGAAGAGCCTATCCGACACTCCGGGAGATCGGTTTGGACTTAGGGATTGATGTGGATGGCAAACCGTGGATTATTGAGGCCAATTTCCGTCCTTCTCTTTCTCTCTTTCAAAAGCTGGAGGATAAGACCTTTTACAAACGAATTGTTTCCATGCGAAAACGATAAGAGGAAGACCACTTGTCGAGGTTGCTCAAACGGTAAGATATGGGCAGGTGGTTTCCTCTTTTTTCTATTGCGAATGAAGTGTGAAAAATCTTTCAATTACAACTATGGCGTTGCTACTAGCGAAGGAGCGCAAAAGTTGATAGAATGCCTCTCAATAAGATGGGAGGTAATATACACGTCGATGATAACCTTGTCTAAGAAAGAGATGCTGCTGGTCAGTTTTATGCTGTTTTCGATGTTTTTTGGTGCAGGAAACCTTATTTTTCCACCCTATCTGGGTCAAGAGGCTGGTTCCCTTGTTTGGCTGTCGATTGCAGGCTTTGTACTATCTGCTGTTGGTCTTCCTATTCTTGGTGTGATTGCTATCGCAAAGGCAGGGAGCTTTTACCAATTGGCAAGTCGTGTTCATCCAAGCTTTGCTCTTATTTTTCCTATTTTGATTTATGTGTCGATTGGACCCGCACTTGCCATCCCGCGTGCAGGCAGTCTCGCTTACGAGATGGGAATGGCACCGTTTTTGCCGGCACAAGCCGCTGATTCCACCTGGAGTCTTTTCCTCTATACGCTTGTATTTTTTGGCATTGTCTTTTGGTTCAGTCTGACTCCTTCCAAATTGATTGATCGTTTTGGGAAAATATTGACGCCTACACTATTGACAATGATTGCATTGATCTACATCAAGAGCTTATTCACACCACTCGGTCCAACGGGGGTACCAGCAGGAAAATATGCCACCAATCCGGTTGTGCAAGGTTTTCTGGACGGGTATTTAACGATGGATGCTTTGGCTGCACTCGTATTTGGAATCGTGATCGCCAATACACTGCGGAGCAAGGGAATCGAGGACAAGAAGCAACTGTCAGCGAATATGATCAAAGCAGGTCTCGGAGCAGGCATGTTGCTGACATTCATCTATGTCGTTTTGGGATTGCTGGGTTCATCCGGTGCCTCTTTAGGAAGACCGGAGAATGGCGGGCTACTCCTGACAGCAATCATGAGGCAGCTATTTGGGACAAGCGGTACGCTGATTCTTGGTGTCATCTTTACCGTTGCTTGCCTCTGTGTATCAATTGGACTCGTAACTTCTTGCAGCCAATACTTTCATGGACGATTCAAAGGTTTGTCTTACAAAGGATGGGCGATTATTCTCTGTGTCCTGAGTATGGGGGTTGCAAACCTGGGACTATCGGAGATTTTAAGTGTATCTGTCCCCATTCTGGGAGCTATTTACCCGATTGCTATCGTACTCATTTTGCTGGCGCTGCTAGAGCGCTGGATACCTGCGCATTCGTCTGTGTATATGACGACTGTCGCAGTTGTGACGGTTTTTGGTATCGTGGATTTGATGAATCTTACGTTTTTTAATCAGGGCTGGAACGATATTTTGGGTGTCCTTCCGTTTTATAAGGAAGGTGCCGGTTGGATCATGCCAGCGATATTTGCTGGTTTTGTCGGTGTTCTGCTCGACCTTCGGAAAAGGACAAACCGCACAGGAACAGGAACAACAACAACAACAACAACTTCCCCATCAAAATAAGGCAGCATGTAGAGAGGGCTTCGTTTTTGCGAAGCTCTCTTTGTTGTGGAAGAAGCATTTGTTACTTTTTCCGAGGTTCATCCGTATTAAAAGTGTTAAAGCTTAAGCAGCAGTTGAGGAGGTTCATTGACGTGAAAGTAGCACCTGTAGCGGAAGGTGAGCGCATTCGACAGCTAGATGGGATTAGAGGCTTTGCCCTTCTGGGGATTGTGCTGGTGAATATGCCGTCATTTTTATATCCCATCATGTTCTTGCCAGATGCAGGGATGGTCAATACCCATTCGGAAATGGATAGTTGGATACGGCTTTTGTTTAACATGTTTGTACAGGCGAAGTTCTACACCATCTTTTCGTTTTTGTTTGGGGTAGGTTTTTTTCTGTTTATGCATCGCGCCGATAGCAAACAGTTGCCTTATCGGAGTCTGTTTACTCGCAGATTATTCGTGCTGCTGATTGTGGGGATGGCCCATCTTGTTTTCCTCTGGTACGGAGACATTCTTCATACGTACGCCTTAGCTGGTTTTCTTTTGTTGCTGTTTTACCACAGGCAAGAAAGTACGATCAAGAGATGGGCGTGGACGCTTTTGGTTGGTATGCAGGCCCTCTCTGCTCTGACTCTGACCGTTCCTGAGGAGCTCGTTCCTATACCAGATCAATCACTACTCATTCAAAAAGCTATCGATGCTTATACCAATGGGTCGATGATCGAGTGGTTGCAATTCCGGGTTGGTTACGAAATTCCGCTCGTTCTTTCCTTTGAGTTTTTTGTCATTCTATCGGTATTTCCTCTCTTTTTATTCGGATTCTTGGCAGCCAAGCGGGGAGTATTCGAGAGGACGGAAGATTTTATTCCAGCCATCCGCCGCGTTTGGTGGCTCGCACTGGGCCTGAGTGTTGTGCTTGTACCAATGATTCCTCTTGTTCAGTTTGGCGTTGTAAAATTTCCTGCCTCAATCTGGATCACCGTTCAAACATTTGTTACATGGAGCGGTCTTAGTCTATGCGCTTTTTACATCACATCACTGCTGCTTCTTTATCGGAAAGAGAGCGGCAAGCGCATGCTAAAGCATTTCGAACCGGTCGGCAGAATGGCGTTAAGCAACTATTTGAGCCAAACCATCATCGCTGTGTTGGTTGTGCGTGTTGGACATTTGTACGGAACGCCTGCGTTGGCTCTCGGATTGGTGTTTAGCTTGGGAATCTTCACTGTGCAAATCTTCGTTAGTCGCTGGTGGCTTGCCAACTATCAGTTTGGTCCGGCAGAATGGCTTTGGCGCTGCTTGACATACGGTAAATTTGTACCAATGAAACGAAAAGGAGGATCTCATGCGATTTGACACTCTCATGACAATTGCTGTCGTGCTTGTGCTGACGTCCTGTTATTTTTATTTGTGGAGAAGGCTTGGCTCGAAAACGTCCAGTTAATTTGGACGTTTTTTTGTACCTTCAGCGTCAGGGCAGAGCATCGGATAAAAGTGGAAGGATTGGGGCAAAATTTTCCTATCTCATAACCCGAGTAAGTAATAGCAGCGCTCTGACAGTAGGAAGGAGAAAGAGGATGGCGGGCAACTGGATTCCGTTTTTGATCGGCTCCTTTGTAGGATCGATGGCAGCACTCATCGTGGTGGGACTGCTTTTGATCTGTCTTTTTCGTCCTCTTACCCAGTGGGTGCTCGCCAAGTTTATGAAGCGCATTATGTCAGACCGCTATCCGGAAAATATTTTTGAGATGGTCTCTGCAATGACCAAAGTCAGTCCACGTTACGTCCTGGAGAACAGCTTGCGAGCAGCTGCTGGACAAGCTATCGAGCGTCCTTTCGGAAGTCCACGCAAGTTCTTGAACTTCGATAGCTTGATATTTTCACCTGCACAGCTGGCGAAGATGCCTTCGAGTGAGGATACAGAAGTGGATATGAAAATCACGATTGGACCGATGGCAAAAAAGCCGTTAACTTTGGACATTCCGCTCATGGCAGGGGCCATGGGATACGGTATCGGTGTAAGTGAGGATGTGAAAATCGCGATTGCAAAAGGAACGGCCGCCGTGGGGAGTTTGACGAATACGGGTGAAGGTCCATTACTGCCGGAAGAAAGGAAATTCGCCAAACATCTGATTCTCCAATACAACTCGGGAAAGTGGGCAAAGGAGCCGGAAATTTTGCGACAGGCGGACGCCATCGAAATCCATTTTGGGCAGGGGGCGACTGCAGCTGCCGCGAGCTTTATCCCCGCTGAATATATCAAGGGAAGAGCTGCTGAAATCATGGGGGTTCAGGATGAAGAAATGATCGTCATTCCTTCGCGGCATCCGGAAGTAACAAAGCCGGAGGATCTAAAGAAGCTCGTAGACAAGCTGCGCACCATAACAGACGGCGTTCCGATCGGCGTCAAAATCTGTGCTAGTGCCATTCTTGAAAAAGACCTGGAGATTGTCATCCAAGCCGGTGTAGATTTTATCAGTATTGATGGCGGGCAAGCAGGGACAAAAGGAGGACCTCCCATCCTGGAGGATGATTTCGGTTTGCCGACGATTTATGCGCTTACCCGCGCTGTACGCTATTTGAAGAAAAAAGGTGTAAAAGAACGAATTACCTTATTGTCCGGGGGCGGATATAATACCCCGGGGGAGTGCTTGAAAGCGATTGCTTTGGGAGCAGACGGCATCTTTATGGGGACGGCTGTTTTGTGGGCGATGACTCATGATCAGGTGACAAAAGCCATACCGTGGGAACCACCGACAGAGCTAACCACCTATCCAGGAAGCTTGAAAAACAAATTCGACCCCGAATCAGCCGCGAAATATTTGACTAACTTTTTTCTTTCGTTTGTGGATGAGATGGAAATTGCCATCCTCGCGCTGGGGAAAACGTCTCTTCGTGATGTGACCGCTGCGGATCTCGTCTCACTCGATGAGATGACGAGCAAAGTGACGAAAGTACCCCTTGCCTATCATTCATCCTCTTCCAGTTAGAATCGCTTGATCGACGTACGAATGGGAGGGATTCGTATCGAACAGAAGATCATCCAAATCAAGTCGCCCGCACAGTATAACGGATGGACCATGACGCAGACGTGGGAGCATCTTCTTTTTTTACATTGGGCAATTTCCCCAGCGTCTATTCGAGCACTGATTCCAGCAGGACTTGAACTCGATACCTACAATAACATGGCTTGGATCAGTATTATCCCGTTTTTGCTGAGTGGCGTGCGTCTGCGTAGGATGCCATCCGTACCATTCACGACGACTTTTCCTGAAATCAATGTTAGAACGTATGTGAAGGGGAAAGGGAAGACGGGCGTGTATTTTCTTTCTCTGGATGCGTCGAATCCTTTAGTAATCAAGATTGCAAAATTTTGGTACCGACTGCCGTATTATCGGGCCCAAATGGCTTTTCAACGCCAAGGGGATGAGATCGATTTTACCTCTCGACGACTATCTGGTCTACCTCAGTCACCCTCGTTCGAAGGCAGCTACCAGCCTCTCAGTGACAAATTTTTGGCCAAAGAGGGAACGCTGGTGCATTGGCTAACAGAGCGATACACGCTCTTTTGCAGGTGTAGCAGAACGAAGCAATTGATGTTTGCGGATGTAGTACACGAGCCGTGGCAGCTACAGGAGACAGCCTTTCATATTCGTGAAAATGCGATGACCGAAAACCTGTCGATCCCACTCACGGATTCTCCACATTTAGCACTGTATTCACGTGGGGTACAAAGTCTGATTTGGCCGATTCGAAGTCTAGCGGATCTATATTCGGATCAAGGTGGATAGTAGTGACTGATACTGCTCCAAAGGGTATCAGTCTTTTTGATTTGAGGCTTGCCAGACTGACTTTTGGTCGGTAAGATGGAAGGTAGCACTTTTTTTCGCAAGAACAGGAAGGATCTGGTATTTGGTTATGGCTCGAAAAGAACGAATTGGTGAGTTGGATCTGATCCGGGCCTTTGCATTCTTGGCTGTGGTTTATCAGCATGTCATTGGTGTGTACATCCGTGAGCCGGGTCTGACAGAGCAGGTGTCGATCATCTACGGAATGTTGTTTCATTTGCTAAAATTCGCGGTACCAGCATTCATTTTCATCACGGGTCTTGTTTTGTTTTACAACTACGCTGAAAAAGTGAACTATATTTCCTTCACGCGTAAACGGATAACCGAGATTTTGGTCCCGTATGGAATATGGTCGGTGGTCTATCTTTACTTGATGGAGAAGCCTTTGGGTGAGGGAGCAGCGTTCGTTTGGAATGTAAGCAAAAATTTCCTGACAGGTACATCCTCGTATCATCTGTGGTTCGTCGTGATGATTTTTCAGTTCTATCTTTTGTATCCGTTTTGGCAAAGAGTATTTGAACTTTTCCGCAGATTCGTGACAAGCCGCTTTCGTCTCGTTCTCGCTCTTGGTGTCACCGGATTGATTTATGGGGGCCTCATGTGGTTTTCAGCGCGGTACATCCCGGCGCACGGTTTTCGGTTCGATATGAATTGGCTTGATACGTATTTCATCAAATACCGTGATCGAAATGCGTTCTATTATTTCTATTACTTTTTGTTCGGTGGCTTGGTCGCCTTCACGTTGCCTGCTTTTCGTGCCATGCTGAAAAGATACTGGTACTGGATCATCATTTCGGTTGGTGTCCTGTACGCAGTCATTGGCTATGAGCTTTTCCGTGAATCAGGGCAAGGCCAAATCAATTTAAACGAAGCGACATCCTTGAAACCGTCCATGTTCCTCTATACGATGGCTTGCTTGCTGGCTGTGTACGCTCTCTGCCTATGGGTGAGCAAAAAGCAGTCCAAATGGACACATTGGCTAGGACTCCTTGGGAAGTATTCGTACGGAGCTTATTTGATTCATGCGCTGATCTTGACATACTTGATGAAGTTTTTGCGCGAGCTTCAGCTTTTTCACACGGGCGTGTGGGGGAGTATGGTAGCATTCGTCTTGTGCTCCATTCTTTCATTTGCCGTATCATATGGGCTCGGAAAACTGCCGTTTGGTTCCTGGCTAGTGGGGGCAGCAGAGAAAAAGACAAAAAAAGTCCCGTCCTCTCAAAAAGAATGGCAAAACGCAGGGTAATCGCAGGCAGTTTGACCAGATGCAGAGAATTGTTGGAGCTTGAAGGGAGAAGCGAGACGTCATGCTGTTAGCTTACATACAGTTAGCCATGGCTATGGCCTTGGTCGGAAGCAACATCTCCATCGGAAAAGAAATTGTTTCCCATGTTCCCGTGTTTTTGTTTTCGGAGCTGCGCTTTTTGCTCGCGATTGTCATCCTATTGCCGTTGCTCGCTATGCGTGGCGAATGGAAAATGTCTTGGAGCCGTGAGGAAGGCAAGGTGTTATTCTGGCAGTCGTTTTTTGGCGTTTTTTTGTTTAGTATTTGCATGTTGTATGGCGTTCAGTGGACGACTGCTACTGCCGCCGGTATCATTACGAGTACGGTACCTGCCTGCATCGCTTTGTTTTCGTTCTGGATTCTCAAGGAAAAATTACACGCCAACAGCTTAGTGGCGATCGGTCTTTCTGTGGGCGGCATCGGCTTCATTACGTTCACAGGAAGCGGAGGGGAGCAAAACTGGGTAAGCATGCTTGGCAATTTGCTCGTGTTTTTTGCGGTCGTCAGCGAAGCGCTTTTCACGATTTTCGCCAAAAGACTATCTGGGAAAATTACGCCTTTTCAAATGACGACTGCGATTAATGTCATCAGCTTTGTCTTGTTTCTTCCGTTTGCGATCTGGGAAAGCTTGCGGTTTGATTGGAGTGCCGTACCTGCACATGTATGGTGGCTTCTTGTGTACTATGCGTTTACGGCAAGCGTCTTATCTTTCTTTCTCTGGTACAAAGGAGTGGAGAAGGTGGAGGCTTCCAAAGCGGGCCTGTTCACCGGAATGATGCCGATAAGCGCTGCTCTCGTGGCTGCCTTTTTCTTGAACGAAGCATTTACTTGGATGCATGGGGTGGGGATGATCCTGGTGCTCGCCTCCATTTTTATCGGGACACAGCAGCCTCGTCGTATGCGTTCGTCAATTGATAGCTAATAAAATAGCATGATGGAACAGGTCTCGGAAACCCTCGCATTTATACTTCTTGGGTATTCGGGGCCTTTTTTGAAAGAAAACGAAAAGCGCCCAGACACGAGGTCCAGACGCTTGTTCAATAGAGCCAGTTACATTTATTTGGTCAATGCCTTTTCCAAATCTTTCACACCGCTGTAGACTAGTTCGAACAAGTCCGCAATGTTTTCTTCTTCAATGCAAGAGAAAGCGATACGCAAATCGGTTTGACCGAGAGCGATTGTACCGACGCCATACTGTTCCAGCAAGTGCTGGCGCAATGCTTCCGCTTCGACAGTCTTTAGCTTGAGGCACATGAAGTAGCCGGAGTTGAATGGATAGTAGGTCCACACGTCATCGTATTTACCGCTGTCGAGCACTTCCTTGGTGCGGTTGGCGCGGCCTTTCATGATATCGAATTTCTCCTGCTTCTGTGCTTTGTACTCCGGTGCAGTGATTGCCTGCAGGACGAACGTTTGGGAAGGATGTGATCCGCTGGAAAGAGTCGCACGGATGATTCCCATTGTCTTCTGCTCCAAAGCACTGAGCAAGTCGCTGGATGGGGATGCATACGTAATGAAGCCAACACGGAAGCCCCATACGTAATCCTCTTTAGTAGCCCCATCTACTTTTACAGGCAGAATGCGAGGGTGAACGTCGCACAGGCTAGCGAAGAGAGATTCGTGCATCGAATCCTCGAAGAACAAGCCGAAGTACGCGTCGTCCGTTACGGCAACAATGTTGATCCCAGCCTCTGCGCCTTCTTTTAGTGCAGCGACGATTTGTTTTCCTTCCTCTGGACCTGGTGTATAGCCAGTTGGGTTATTCGGGAAGTTGAGTACGACGATGGCTTTGCCTTTGTCTTTTTGTGCGAGAATGGCATCACGCAAAGCAGCAGCATTAAATTTCATCTCGTCGTTATACAATGGGTAGTAGACCATTTTCGCACCACGGCGGATCGAAAACGTAAGCTCGTAGTTTTCCCAGTTTTTGTCCGGGATGATGACGCTGTCGCCGCTGTCAGCGAACAAGTCAGATACGATGCTCAGACCATGGGTCAATGCGTTTGTAACGATTGGGTTACTAAACGTATGATTAGCCAGTGCAGGCTGTTCCTCGATCATTTTTTTACGCCATGCTGCACGCAGCTCAGGCTTTCCTGCTGGGGGAGCATATTCGTAAATGTCTTTTGGCTGGTAAGCAGACAGGTTATCCTGGATGACCTTAAGGTGCATCGGTTGACCATTTTCCAGTGCAATCCCGATGGTTGCATTGTACTTTTTCGCTTTTGCTTTCGCTTCTGCCGACTGGCTGAGAATCCCCTCTTTAGGGAAATAAATCAGCTTGGCGATATTGGATAGCATTTCATACACGTGCGGGTTTTCTCGTTGGATGGTTTCGTTCAGCGTTGATGCTAATGAATGCATGGTAGCCTCCCTTTTCATATACAAACATCTATCTTTACCAATAAAGATAGCGTATCTACATGCATTTGTCACCCTTGCCCAACGGGATATTTCAGATTTTACGAGGTTCCTTTTGACAGCGAGGACCTGATTTGCTACCTTGAAATCGAAAACTGACTAATGCGGGAGGGAGAAGCAAATGGCTGAACGCAGGATCGTTCGCCTGGGGGACCCTGTCTTGCGTGAAACTTCAAAAAGAATACTATCCATTACTCCGCAGGTCGAAAAGATATTGGATGATATGGCCCAAACGATTTACGCTGCGAAAGGTCGAGCAGGCTTGTCTGCGATCCAGATTGGCATCCCGGAGCGTTTAGTCGTGATGGATTGCGGTAGCGGCTTGATTGAACTAATCAATCCGGTGTTGGTGGAAAAATCCGGTGAGCAGGTAGGGCTAGAAGCTTGTCTTTCGATACCAGGTGTTTTTGGAATCGTTCGTCGGGCGAATTATGTCAAAGTTCAGACGCTGAACCGCCAAGGACAAACAAAGACAATCGAAGCGGAAGATTTCCTGGCTCGGTGTATTCAGCACGAGATGGACCATTTGGAAGGAATATTGTTTATTGATCATACGGAAGAGATCTACTCAGCGAAAACAGGAAAGAAACTGAATCGCAAGGATTTGCTCCGGATACAAGATAAAAGTAGAAAAAATGGTGGAAATAAGCGACGCATAAACAGCAAGGAGATTGACTCATGAAACGTTGGAACATTATGTTAACAGGCTTCGGAACAGTAGGACAGCAGGTGGCTCGACTGCTGGAGCAGCGAAGGGAGAGGTACCGCGAGCTATATCAAGCGGATGTCAGACTCGTGGGAGTCGTTCGTTCAGCTTCCGGCCTCTACGATGAGAACGGAATCGATTCGGGAAAATGGGCAGACTATGCTCATACAAAACAAACAAGGAACCCATCTTGGAACGCGCTGGAATTTATCAAGTCAGCTCAAGCAGACGTGCTCATCGAGGCAGGTCCATCTGAAAAAGAGGGCGGACCCGGTCTTACTTTTATTCGTTATGCTTTGGAGAATGCCATGCATGCGATCGCCATTTCAAAAGGCGCACTTGTAGTCGATTATGCTGGCTTAGCCGCTCTTGCCAAAAAACATGGCGTCGCATTGAAAGGGAGTGGAGCAACAGCAGCAGCTCTGCCGACGATCGATCTGTTGCAGTATAACTTGGCAGGCTGTGAAGTAAAACGCGTCGAAGGTATTTTTACGGGAACGACAAACTTCGTGCTCACAAAAATGATGGAAGAGGGGCTCACCTGTGCAGAAGCAGTCGAGCTCGCTCAGAAGATGGGGATTGCCGAACCGGACCCTTCCTATGATATCGATGGATGGGATACAGCTTCGAAGCTCACGATCTTGGCAAACGCTGCTTTTGATGCGCAAGTAAAACTAACCGATATAACACGCGCAAGTATTCGCGAAATAACCTCGTTACAAATCGAGGCATGGAAAAAGCACTCGAAGATTCCCAAGCTGATCGGAACGATCCAAAAGGAAGCGAATGGCACGGTATCTGTCGCAGTAGATTTATGTGCGGTGGATCTTACCCATCCATTTGCATCTGTATCTGGTACGACAAAAGCCATACGGGTAGAAACAGATGTCATGGGGGATTTATTGGTCGTTGGAGGAAAATCAGATCCTGTGGCGGCAGCGGCGGCTGCCTTAAAAGACCTTGAACATATTATAAGCAGATAGGTTCATTTGCATGTGCTTCCAGTGTTCCTTAGGAATGAGTCGTTTAGAACCGCGTGCATACTAGGGATGTACCACCAATAACGGTGAGGGGGCCATACGGATGAAACAATCGTCTGATGTCAATGCCGAGCTGCAGCAAGTATCTGCTTACCCAACGAAGCAAGAAATGAATCAAAAGGATGTTGCTTTGCTCAATGAGCAGGAAAGCTGCTGTACCCCCAAAAAACAGGCGGCAGAAGCGAAGCGAAAGTAACGCGTACACGAAAAAGCCGGGTCTCGATTACGAGACACCGGCTTTTCGTTTATCAGGCAGTGTTCTACCCGATAAATTCTTGTACCCAGTAGCCATTTGTGAAGCCTACACCAATTTTTGTGAAATCAGGGTTCATAATGTTTTGGCGGTGGCCTTCACTGTTCATCCATTGTTGCATAACTTCTTGTGGACTCTGTTGACCCATGGCGATATTCTCGCCTGCAGTCGAGTACTGAATGCCATACTGCTTCATCATGTCAAATGGAGAACCGTACGTTGGACTGTTGTGGTCAAAATAGTTGTTAGCAGACATATCTTGTGCTTTTGCCAACGCTACTTTGGACAGTGCCGCATCCATTTGAACAGGTTTGAGACCTGCTTTTGCACGTTCTTGGTTCACCAAATCCGCGACTTGTTTCGCAAAATCACCAGTTTTAGCTTCATCCGCTTGATTTACCGGAGCGGCAGGCTGAGTGACATTATTGCTAGGTTGTGCTGGTGCCGTTTGAACTGGTGCTGGTTGTGCTGGAGCTTGTTGTACGGGTGCTGGTTGGAAAGTTCCTGGTTGAATCGGGCAAGGTTGTACAGGTGTTGCTTGTCCTTGCTTAACAGGTTGCATTGGCTGTACTGCTTGTGGCTGGCCAGGAACAAAGCCTTGTTTTTGGAAAAAGTTAAAGAACTGTTGTGCATTTGGTGCTTTTTGGAATTGTCCCATATTTTGACCCGCATTGAATTGGAATTGTCCGTTCTTCAATGGGCAGTTAGATGCTGCGGAAGCAGAAGAAGCAAACCCTGTCAAAGCCAAGCCCAGACCAAGAGTCATCGCGATTGTAACAGAACCAAAACGTTTCATTAAACAAATCTCTCCTTTTTTTGGCCTACGAGGTTAGTTGTCGGATTCGGATTGAGGAAACAACCCTACGCCAGTTCGGCGATTCACCCCAATGTGGAATAACTCATCCACAAAAAAGTCCCCCGCACTTCCTTTTCAAGAGGAAGTCTCGGCTTATTTCGTTTGGCATGAACAACGATATCAGACAATCCCAATCGAAATAAAGGAGTAATATATGGCAACTAGCTAGAATCGTTGATAAATTAGGCTCATTTCGCTTTGTTTGATTGTTCCTTCCATGCAGTTAAGCCGCCTTCCAATGCATTCGCATGAAAACCATGCTCACGAAGCAGAGCCGCAGCTTTTTGAGCTTTATTACCTGTTGTACATAAGGTAACGATCTGCACATTTTGCGCGAGTTTTTCGGTTTCTTCATCAAGTGGCTTGTCCTGTTCCTTCATAAGAAGATAAGGGACGTTTCGCGCCGACGCGTTTTCGTGAACGAGGCTGCCGGAAATAAATTTCTCGGAGTCGCGTACGTCCAATAAAAGTACAGGCACTTTCTTTTCAAGCATTTCGGATAATTGAATGGTTGTCAAAATATGATTTTCCAATGTAATCCCTCCCAATCCTATTGTAACAGAGTACCGCTTCGTCCAGAATAAGGCTGAACGGTTGCTTTTATTGGACAACCATGGTAGAATGAGGTTGCTACTTGAAAAATTGATACCTAATCATTCATCGAGGTGTTTGTATGCTGATGGATAACATTTTTGAATCCCCGATTCACACTGGCGCGGTCATCGGAGCCGCAAGGATGGAAGAGAGGAAGGGCTTTCATTGTTTTAGGTTTTCAAAAGGTTTAGTTTTTAATTTTGCAGTTCCGTCCTATGACATTCATATATTTGCTAAGTAAGTAAAATTCACATATCATGAAGGCGTATCACAGCACATGATTTGGTATTTCTTCATGATATGTGAGCTTTATTTGCTTCGGTAAATATGACTAGCATATTCAAATTGAATTTTTGGAGGTTTTTTTAGATGCAAACGAACGGAACAGTAAAATGGTTTAACGCAGAAAAAGGTTTCGGTTTCATTCAAGTAGAAGGCGGAGACGATGTATTCGTACACTTCAGCGCAATCCAAGGTGACGGTTTCAAAACTTTGGACGAAGGTCAAAAAGTTCAATTCAACATTGTTCAAGGCAACCGTGGCCCACAAGCTGAGAACGTAGTAAAACTGTAAGTCTCCTTTTAAAAGAAACTGTCCTTTCGAGGGCAGTTTTTTTGTCGTAGAACATAGAAGTAAAAAGGCGTTGGGATAGTCCCCAGCGCCTATTCGTGCATGCGAATCATTAAAAAAGGAACTATGGCGTCCCACCATAATTCCTCATTTTCTTCCTGCAAAATAGTTAAATACAAGTTTCGATATCGACAGTTTGGAATTGACTGTCAAGAACGGTAAGACCAACAACTTGACCGCCGCCGATAGAAGTACGGCCATAAGTGGTGAGAAGGACATTTCTGTTGTTTTCTGCTACGGTAAGGCGAACTTCATAGTGGAAAGAAGCGGGGACAAGCGCATTGAAAGCAGTGCGAGTATTCGCAGGGATAAATTGCGTAATGTCAAGCAAGGTGCTAACTGGATTCGTTTGCGTAACGGCGTTACCCCAGTTCAATACTTGCACACGTACTTCAACCTCTTCTGTGTTCAGGTTTACCAGGTCGAGGTGAGCAGTGACAGCTCGGGCGAGGTTATTTTGCAAAATACCAGTCGTTCTCACCGTATTTCTTCTTGGGCGTCTGTGATTTCTGCTTTCAGTATTACCTTGATCGTCGTCGTATTCGATTTCAGACATCCATGTTCACTCCATTCTTGTGTAATCTAGTGGGACAATAATACGATATTGTTTCTTGTCTTGATTTGTAACGGCGAACGTAAGGGGACGAGTAACTATTTTTGATAGAGGACGGTGGAGGGTTTGGGAGAAATGCCTGTATACAAGCAACTAGACTATACGGCTCGATTTGATTGGGGATACGAAGGGGTGGAACAGGTCGGAGCAGCATCGGATATGATCGTTATTATCGATGTACTCTCGTTCAGTACGTGTGTAGATATCGTAACGGGACGTGGGGGTATCGTCTATCCTTATCAGGTACAGGATGAGTCAGCCATTGCATTCGCCAAACAAAAAGCAGCGCTGCTCGCTGGAAAACGCGGCGAACCAATCTCCCTTTCGCCAGCCTGTCTGAAAACGGTTCCGGTGGGAAGTAGAGTGGTGTTACCCTCACCAAACGGATCGACCTGTACCGTGTTGGCAAAGAAAACAGGGGCGAGGGTGGTCGCTGCGTGCTTGCGTAATGCGCTATCCGTAGCCAGATACATACAGCAGCAGAAAGGAACGATAACGGTCATTGCTTGCGGTGAACGGTGGGGAAATGGAGCATTGCGACCCGCTATTGAGGATATGATTGCGGCAGGTGCGCTGCTTCACGAACTAGAGGGGTATCGTTTGTCACCAGAGGCTGAAATGGCGGTGGCAGCCTTTCGATCCACTCAAGGTCTTCTTCCCGCTTACTTGCAGAAGTGTGCTTCCGGCCAAGAACTGATCAGTATGGGCTACCTGGAAGATGTCTCACTGGCAGCGGAATGGAATCAGAGTGGCTCAGTTCCAGTGCTTAACGATGATTTTGCGTACGAAGCGATTTAGTCTTTTCGCATAAAGAATCCCTCATTCGGTAACCATGGTTATGAACCACACATGAGAAAAACTGGACAGGGAGGATTCATATGGATGACAGCAGAAAGTCCATCAACCAGGCAGAAGAAAATATCCTGACGAATCGTCAAGGCCATCCGATCACAGACAACCAGAACTTGCGGACAGTTGGAAATCGCGGGCCAACCGTTCTGGAGAATTACGACTTTCTTGAAAAAATCACGCATTTTGATCGAGAGAAAACACCTGAACGTGTCGTGCATAGTCGAGGTGCAGGAGCACATGGCTTTTTTGAAGCGTATGGAACCGTAGGTGATGAGCCAGTTTCTACATACACGAGGGCGAAGCTGTTTTCGGAGCGTGGGAAAAAAACGCCTGTGTTTGTGCGTTTTTCTACGGTTAATCATGGCACGCATTCGCCCGAAACATTACGCGACCCACGTGGGTTCGCGGTGAAGTTTTATACAGAGGATGGGAACTGGGATCTGGTTGGCAATAACCTCAAAGTTTTTTTCATTCGGGATGCGATGAAGTTTCCTGATCTTGTACATGCATTCAAGCCTGATCCTGTCACAAACATCCAAGACGTGGAACGGATCTTTGACTTCATCTCGAACACGCCTGAGGCCATGCATATGATTACGTTTTTGTTCTCCCCGTGGGGAGTACCAGCGAACTATCGGCAAATGCAAGGCTCTGGCGTAAATACGTACAAGTGGGTAAACCATGAAGGCAATGCGGTCCTGATCAAGTACCATTGGCAGCCGTTAGCGCAAGGGATTAAGAATTTGACACAAAAACAGGCGGAAGAGATCCAAGGGAAAAACTTCAATCATGCCACACAAGACTTGTATGAAGCGATTGAGCGAGGAGAATATCCAGAGTGGGAATTGTGCGTCCAGATCATGAGTGATGACGATCATCCTGAGCTCGATTTTGATCCGCTTGATCCAACGAAAATATGGCCCGATGATCAGTTCCCGTTTCTTCCGGTAGGCAAAATGGTTTTGAACAAAAACCCGGATAACTATTTTGCAGAGGTCGAGCAAGCAGCTTTTGGGACAGGTGTTTTAGTGGATGGACTGGATTTTTCTGATGACAAGCTCCTGCAAGGAAGGACCTTTTCTTACTCCGATACGCAACGCTATCGGGTCGGCGCCAACTATTTGCAGCTTCCGATCAACGCGCCCAAAAAGCATGTCGCTACCAATCAGGAAGGCGGCCAAATGCTGTATCGAGTGGATCGGACGCAGCGGCATATTAACTATGAGCCATCAACGATTGGCGGATTGCAGGAAGCCAAGCAAGCAGCTCCTGATCATCAGCCAGAAGTGGAAGGGAAGGTCGTTCGTCAAAAAATTGATCGCACCAACGATTTCAAACAAGCGGGAGAACGTTATCGCCTCATGGAAGACTGGGAAAGAGAAGACCTCATTGCCAATCTGACGGATGCACTTCTCTCCTGTGATCCTCGTATTCAAGAGAAAATGCTTGGCTACTTCTCGCAATGTGACGAAGAGTACGGTCAGCGTTTGAAAGCTGGAGTTGCACAGGGCAATGGCGGAAATAGCAAAGGGATGGGCGGACCGATGGGGGCAACAAATCCTGGAGCGGCTGTCAAGGAAGCAGAACAACAGTCCCGTCCGTCCAAGCCTTACTGATGACCCGTGAACAACATTACTGAATGAACAGTGGAGCTTTGCTAAATCCATGGCAAAGCTCTTTTTGTATCCTGTTGCAATTTTACTTAACAATCAGTAGGCTAAAACGTATCGGATTGATTTACCAAAGGAGACGTCATTCATGTCAAAAGATAATAAAACACATCAACATATTGTAGATGCAGCCTTTCAATTGTTTGCGGAGCATGGGATTGAAAAGACAAGTCTAACGATGATTGCTACTGAAGTAGGGATCACGAAGCCTGCGATTTACTACCACTTTGCATCAAAGGAAGCACTTCTCGATTATTTGTTTGATCAACTGTTTGGAAACTATACATTCTCCCATTTTTTCACCGTTACAGATTTTACAGCTGACAATTTCGCGGAACTCCTTATCGAAACTGGGTTGAAGCTATTGCCGAGCGAGGAAGAGGATTATGCGGTTTTACGTGTCTTCAATCAATTTCTGCTGTCTGTCAGTCAAAAAGAGAAGTACCGAGACAAGCTGCGTCTGATGCAAGAAGATTTTTTGCAGGGCTTTACCTCCTTACTGGAGCGAGGGATAGAGTTAGGTGTCGTCAAGCCTGATCGTGTCGTAGCAAAAGCTCATATTCTATCACTCGTCGTCGATAATATCAGTAATTACATGCTGATGGGAATTGAGCTAGATCAGAGGGAAATCTGGACTGAAACAGTGGGAAGCGTACTAAAGTAATCGAAAAACAGTGACGCAATTCGAGTTGCCAGCGTCTTACAATTGTTTACATTAGACGATGGCGAGGAGATTCATGATGGTTCGAAAAGAGAAATGGGTAGCACTGTTGAGCTATACCGCGGTACTCTCCCTATTGACGACGGGTGGGGTCTTTGCTGCATCCCCTGCGAAGGTAGCTTCCCATAAAGTAGAAGCATCGGTTGATGCGAAGGGCAATACCGAGGAGAAGCTACAGGCTTGCAGTCAAGATAATGCGAAAGCGGATCTTTCGAGCATAACGACGAAATCCTGGAAACCATTGGAAAACAAGCCGGTACTGGAAGGGATTACTTCGATTGCAACAGGCGTCATTTTTGATGAAGCAGGCTATGGGTGGAGGCCAGGCATTTCTTATGCCTTCACCAGGGATGGGGAAGTGTGGAAATGGGGCTTTCAATCTGACAAGAAGTATGAACCGTACAAGCTAGCCGGGATCAAAGATGCTAAGCAAGTCATGACGGATTATGTCCTCACGAGCGCCGGTGAAGTATGGCAGATCGATGAGAAGAAAGCACCAGAAAAACTGGCCGGTCTGGATAAAATCAAGAACATTCAGCAGATCGACCTTCATGACGGCGTACTCTTTTTACTGAAAGAAGACGGTACTGTATCGAAATGGGAAAAAGGAGCGAAAGCAGCCGAAAAGGTGACGAAGCTCTCGAATATCCGTGACATGTATAGCTCAGCTTTTTCCTTGTTTCTAGTAGATGACCAAGGGAAACTGCTTTATCTCGATGGCAAATCCGGAGAGCTGAACACAGAAAATCTGCAGGTCATGGATATCCCCGGGAAAGTCAAACAGATAGCCATCGATTATACGGATCGCGCCTTGATCCAAACAGAAAAGGGCGAAATGTACAGCTACAATGCAAAAGAAAATGAAAAAGTAGTGCGTGCTGCTCATGCAGATGGTGCGATGCGGATGGCAGTTGGCGGAGAAGGATTGTATTTGATCGTAAAAGCGGACGGAACGGTTTGGGGTTGGGGACATAATACCCTTGGAATGATCGGTGCGAATCTGGATAATGATCTGGAGGAGCCTGTCAAAATAGCAGGTCTTTCAGATATTACAGACGTAAAAGCTGGTACCGACCATGTGATTGCTCTCGATAAAAAAGGAAACGTCTATTCATTTGGCAGCAATATGACAGGACAGCTGGGGAGAATTCCTGTTACCTTTGACAAATGGACAGAATTTGGCGAATTACGTGATGTAAAACAGGTAGTAACTGAGCTGGATCAACCGTACTTCGTTCGGAAGGATGGTTCTGTATGGAGTTTTGGCGCAGATCGAGTGCCATATGAAGTGAAAGGACCTACCAAAGTAAAAACGATGGATACTATCCTGGATTCTCCGGTTACCTTGAATGAGAACGGACAAATCCAGTTGTGGACCAGTAAATTTAGCAATTGTGAGACATTGGCGTTGCCTTCTCGCATCAAGGATTTTGTTGGTGGGGAGGAGCATCTCTTATTGCGTACGGAAGATGACCAATTCCTGACGGTAGAATTCAGCTTCGATTCCGCAGAACGCGGAGGGGTATATGTCATCACGAACTTGCGCCCACAAAAAGTGGAAACCCTCCAAATTGATTCAAAAATGGCAGCAGATGTGACCAAGCTTTATGCTAATCTTTATACGTTTTTTGCTGTGACGAAAAATGGTCAGGTATTATACGCAGAACGGAAGAATGATGAGCCGTTCACTTCATTTGCGCAAATAGCAGGTTTGGAAGGTATTCGTGAGCTAGCACCTGAGTATTTTGTCCGTTATACAAAGGATATCGCATCAGTTTGGGCAATCAATGATGCAGGCAAGGTTCAGGAAATTCAGGTTTACCCTGAGAGCGAAGGAAAAGATGCAGGAGCAATCAAAGTGAAGCTGGAATCCAAATCGGAAGAAGGCATTGCCATGATGAGCGGACGTTTGCGAATTACCCAGGATGGGCAAATATTCGAACATGATTGGGAACCACTTCAAAAGCAAAAAGTGGCGGCTCCCGTTAGACTAATTTCCTCCTCGTACAACTATGCGATCGAAGGACCAGGCTCGCATTATCATGTGCTGGTTACTGAAGATGATAAGATCGTATTAATTGGCAATAATCCATACGGAAAAGGTGAGCATCAACCGGGTATGGTCAGACAATAAAAGACGGGAAGAGATGGCACAGTGGGAACATTCATTTTCCACTGTGCTTATTTTTTGCCGTTTTTAGAATGAAGGTGATCTGGCGAGATGATCCAGCGACAGCGGAGCAAATAATTGAGCGTTTAGCTGACGCATTTGAAAATCATGAAAAAGTAGCGGGAACATTCAAGTCTGTACATAAATCGTCCAGACTTTTTCCTTTTCACCGAGAGGGAGATTCATCATTGCCATGGATAAACATGGGAGGACAATGTAGAATTATGTCGAATGTATATTTGTGAATAAGCATGAGCCTATACGCACGTTGGTTCTATGGAAAAGGAGAATCTATGTAAATGCAGAAGTCATCAAATTCGTCCAAAGAAAACAGCGCTGCATGCTGCCAACCGTCGAATTCGCCGGCAAACGATTCTGCACGGATATTAATAGAAGGAAACACCGAAGTTATCGCACAAATGAACATGATTAACTTGACGGAAGAGGATTTGCAGTTAATCGCAGCGTTTCGCCCTGTCATTGAGACTGAAATTGAGCAGATTACTTCTTCTTTTTATGAATCGATTCTCCATGTGGACTCTTTGAAACAAATTGTGATGGAGCACACTACCGTTGAACGATTACGTCAAACCTTAAAAAATCATTTAATCGAGATGTTTGACGGCCGGATCGATCCTGCCTTCATTGAAAAACGCATGAAGATTGCGATGGTCCATCGAAAAATCGGGCTTCCTCCCAAATGGTACATGGGTTCTTTTCAAAACCTATTAGGTACACTCATGCGAATAATAGATGATCGGAAAGACGTTTATCCTGACTCAAAAAAATTGGTTCATGCTATTACAAAGCTGCTCAGCTTTGACCAGCAATTGGTTTTGGAGGCTTACGAAGACCAGACACGTATGCTGGAGCAGCGTGCCAAGTCGATGATCGAATATCAGGCGTTCCACGATGAACTAACCGGCTTGCCGAACAGAAGAAAGCTCCATCAAGCCTTGCAGGAGGCGATTGGCAGCAATAGCGAACAGGGTACGCGATTTGCGGTGCTGGTACTGGACATCGATCGTTTTAAAATGATCAATGATTCTTTGGGCCATACGTACGGGGATCGCTTTTTGCAAGAAGTGAGTGATCGGATCAAAAAAAGCGCGGAAGGATTCGATGTGACGATTGCCCGTATGGGTGGTGATGAGTTCACACTGATCTGCCAAAATGTCGAAGATGATCACGAGTTTTCGACGTTGGCTGATCGGGTGGTCAAGGAAATCGAGATCCCCTATCTCTTGCAGGGAAAAGATTATTATGTCTCGGCGAGTATTGGTGTCGCGGTGTATCCCGATCATGGATGCAGTGAGGAGCAATTGCTCAAAAATGCTGATGCTGCCATGTACGAAGTGAAGAAAAACGGGAAGAACGGATTTCAGTTTTTTACCAATGAGCTCGATGACCAAGTGTTGATGCGTATTGAACTGGAGAGGGATTTGAGAAAAGCGGTAAAGAATGACGAGCTGGTTTTGTACTACCAGCCACAGATTCAAACGGGGATCAATCAGCTTATTGGCGTGGAAGCGCTCGTCCGATGGAATCATCCGACAAAAGGAACCCTGTCACCTGGCGTGTTTATCCCGATCGCGGAAGAAACGGGCTTGATCTTTGAGATAGGCACGTGGACATTAAAGGAAGCCTGCAAGCAAATGAAAAAATGGCATGAGGCGGGTGGACCCTTGATTCCCGTTTCAGTCAATCTGTCCTCTCGTCAGTTCCACCAACCCAATCTCGTAGGCTATATCCGACAAATCCTTGTGGAGACTGGACTCGAACCGCAGTACTTGGAATTGGAAATAACGGAAAGCATGATGATGGACGCAGAGCTTTCCACAGAAATTTTAAAGGAATTGCACGAATATGGCGTGAAAATTAGTCTGGACGACTTCGGAACAGGTTACAGCTCGCTCAGCTACCTCAAGCTGCTACCCATTCACAAACTAAAAATTGATCGTTCGTTTATTACAGATATCACGATGAATCCGAGTGATCAGGCGATCGTCGCAACGATCATTTCCATGGCGAAGCATCTAAACATGAATGTCATTGCGGAAGGAATCGAGACGCAGGGACAGTTAGATTTTCTCACAGAGAATGCTTGTAAGGAAATCCAAGGGTATTACTTTAGCCACCCACTACCCGCAGCGGAAATGGAAGAAGCACTCTTCATGCCAGTTCGCGAGCGTTTTGACCATCCTTTGTAAAGCATTTCTAAACAGTCGATGGAATCATTTTGAAATTATTGATACAATGATAAGAGTCCCTTCGGGGGCTATTTTTTTAAGGAGGGTTTTTCCGATGATGAAGAACATTACGCTCATCAAACATGTTTATGAAAAGCAACTAGGGGGTGAAATCTACTATGAACCCTAGTATTTTGAACGGCACCAGAAATCATCTGATCAACCAGCTTGTCTTTTTTGACGAGCAGTATTCACTTTTTTACGATCAATATGTACGCAATTATGGGAAAGAAAAGCAAGCCATCGATGAGATTGTCGAGCGTTACAAGCAAACACTCGAAAGCCTTTTGGCAAAAGAAGACAGCGCACTCTTTCAATCGCTTAAAGCAATTACGTTATTAGGCAGCAGCGTTAAAGTGCTATTTGAAGAAGATCAATTTGAGGAGTCATTTACTGTGGTTTATCCCACAGACATTGACCCGGATAACAACAGAATTTCATTCTTATCGCCTATAGGCAGGCAACTGCTGCTAGCGGCTCCACACGATTCTGTTGTGCTGGAGAGCCCTGTTGGCAGGCAACAGGTGCAGGTTCGGGAGATAAGCTTTACATATATGGGGGGATTCTCGTCACCTTAGGAATCTACCCATCACAAAGATCATGTGAGAAGACACTAACACGAGGTTAGTGTCTTTTTGTCCATTCTAGTAAAATACAAGAAAGGAAGCTGTGGATACAGGAGGGAAAGACGATGAAAATCATAGCCTGTCCAACATGTGAGCAAGACGTGCAATGGGATATGAATCGCCTGCAGAAGCTTGGGGAGCGATGGGTGATGGCTTGCGAAAAATGCGGTGATCAGTGTTTCAGCGTGTCAGAGGAAGAAAAGGAAATGATTCTTGGAGGCATACGATTGACGGAAGAGTATGTACCGGATATCATCAATGCTTATTCGACTGTTATTCCTCGTAAGTAAATGCCACTCGAATACTTCGAGAGTCTGATTGTTTTTAGGGATGATGATTGCTCTGGTATGTCATACAAAGAAAGAGATAGGTGTGGAGCATCGTATGGAAGAAAAAATTACTCTAATATCTACAAGAATCCATCTAATATTGAAGATGAAGAGTTAGTCAGTTGGGCTATAGATCTCGATTAATCGACAATCGGAGCATGTTTGAATACACTACCATAATCTGCACATACTACCATTCACGAAAACAATCAAAACCTGAGGTGAACAGCAATGGCACGTTCGAATTCCCTGGTGTATGGACAAGCTCGTGCACTATTAGATCAATTAAAGTACGAGATCGCTGCTGAATTTGGAGTCGAGTTGGGAGCAGATACGTCAGCACGCCAAAATGGCTCTGTCGGCGGAGAGATGACGAAGCGTTTGGTACAATACGCGGAACAGCAAATGTTTCGACTGTAATCCCTCCTTGTGAGGGATTTTCTTTCGCTTACATTTGACCGAAATATCGCGTATAGGATTTTCTCCTACTCATGCGTATCTCATGTTGACTGTTAACGAAAAGGAAAAGGTAACCCCGACTCAATTGGCGCAAATTCTTCACATGACGCCATCAACGATTACTCGTTTTGTCGATCAGGTAAAATCAGTCACACAGATGATTCACGAAACAGTCGAAATGCTGGAAGGGAGCAAGTCGGAGTCTGGATTCCAGCATTTGTAAGGTGCGGGATAGTTGACAGTGTCCTAGACTTTTGTCAATTTGTATGTACAAACCAAATTTTTGGAGGATTTCCATGAAAACTCTCGTCATCGCAGTACACCCTACCATGTCTCAATCTCGAATCAATCGAACATGGAAGGAAAGAATACAACAAGAAGAAAGTGTAACGGTTCACGATTTATACGCTGCCTATCCGGATTTTCAGATCGATGTTGAACAAGAGCAAAAGCTGATGCAAGAGCACGATCGTATCGTCTTTCAATTTCCGCTTTACTGGTACAGCACACCGGCCCTGTTGAAACAGTGGCAGGATGTTGTGTTGACGTATGGTTGGGCTTACGGATCTGAAGGAAACAAGCTGCATGGAAAAGAGCTTCTCCTCGCGATTTCTACGGGCGGACCCGAGGAAGCTTATCAACGTGATGGATACAACTACTATTCCATCAGCGAATTGATCAAACCGTTGCAAGCGATGGCAAATTTAACGGGAATGAAATTCTTGAAACCATTCTTATTCCAAGGGGTATCGGGGGTTTCGGATGAGCAAATTCAACATAGTGCAGAAGAATATGTTGCTCATGCACTGAACGCTTCCTTGGAGCTGATAGGAAAATAGTCAGACACGAGAGACGATGAGAAAGTTATCATCGTCTTTTTTGTGTTGCTTGAAGTGGTTCGGGGTACCCCAGCAAAAAACCTTGACCTACAGGTACCCCAAGTGCCAAAGCGACAGCTAAGTCCTCTGGCTCCTCGATTCCTTCCAGTACAAGCTGAATATGATCTTGGCAGTATTGGACGAAAAGCGAGACGAGCTTTTGCTTATTGGGCATGGAGGACAGTTGATTGCCGAAGTATCTGTCGAGCTTAACGATATCTGGTTCATATTCCACGATCTTTTTTAATGACGCGGCACCTGAGCCGACATCATCTAATGCGATCAGGAACCCATGCTGACGCAGCTCACGTATTTTTTTCCCCAACAATCTTAACTCCCACATCTTGTCTTCTTCATTGGTCTCATTGATTTCCAAGACTATTCGACGGTTCCACGATCCAAATAGGCCCTCGGTAACAAACGATAGGAAAGCGGGGTTCACCAACGTAGAAGGAAACACATTGATGAACAAATATGGGGCATGATCGTTGAAAGTCACATTCGTAAAGTAAGATTCAATCGCTTTTTTCATCGACATGGTATCCCATTCAAACAAGTGTCCTTCTTCACGAGCTTTTCGAAAAAGGAATTCTGGTGAGTGCTGTGTAGAGGAGCGAAGAAGTGCTTCGTACCCGAAAAAATGTCCTGTCGCCAGATGCACCAGGGGCTGAAAAACTGGATATGGCGGTTCCTTTGCCAATACGACGTTCATGGAATCATATTCCTTCCTGCACGAAAGATTTTACTTGAGGAAAAATTGTTTCCTTAAGGAAAGATGATTTGTCGATATTTTACAACAGAGAGGTGTTGTTTGCAATGCAAGCCTCATGTGAAATAAATTTTGCATGAAGGAAACAAATTTGGGTGTATACAAAATATTTTTCATCTTGTAAACTAGGCTTGTAATCGACAATCAAGATTGGAGGAAATAGGAAATGGAAGCCTTTACGTTACCGGAACTGCCATATCGTTATGATGAGCTGGAACCTTACTTGGATGCGAAAACGATGGAAATTCATCACGGAAAGCATCATGCTACGTATGTGGCTAACTTAAATAAAGCCTTAGAAAACCACTCGCAGTTCAGGAATGCCTCGGTCAAAGAACTAATCAGTAACTTGCAGGATATCCCGGAAGACATTCGCATGGCAGTTCGAAATCATGGGGGCGGGCATTATGGACACAGCTTGTATTGGTCGATCATGAGTCCCACTGGCGGCGGGAAACCAACAGGGGATATTGCGAAAGGAATCGACAAGTATTTCGGAAGTTTTGAGAAAATGAAGGATGAATTGACAAAAGCATCTGTCAGTCGTTTCGGATCAGGATGGGGATGGCTCGTCGTCAACGGAGACAAGTTGGAAGTGATGAGCACGCCTAATCAGGATACTCCTTTTATGGAGAAGAAAACGCCTATATTGGTCGTAGATGTGTGGGAGCACGCGTATTACTTGCAGTACCAAAATAAACGTCCTGATTTTGTCTCTTCGTGGTGGAATGTAGTCAATTGGGAGGAAGTCAATCGTTTGTATAACGAAGCAATCCGCTAAGGCAGGTCCATTAATGAACAGACACGCAGTTTATTTTCAAGAACAGGAAAAACGTCGAGAAATTTTGGTGTTGCTTAAGAAGCGCCGTTCGGTCGATGTCCAGGAACTGTCTAAATATCTCGGCATAACAAAAGTCGCAGTACGTAAGCATTTAGATGTTTTGCATAGGGAACGGTATATCGAGTCTCGATTGGTTCGTCAGCGAACAGGCAGACCAGCCTATGTGTATCATCTATCGAATACTGCTGAACAATTATTTCCGCGTCACTACAGCGAGTTGGCTACAGAGATGCTGACGGGCATTCAGGATTTGTATGGGGAAGCTTTTGTCGATCAATTATTTGAGAAGCGGATGGCACGGATGTTACAAAACTATCGGGAGGTAATGAGAGGACAAGGTTTTGACCAGCGAGTGAAAACATTGGCAAGCATACAAAATGAAGAAGGATACATGCCTCACTTAGAAAAAGTCGGGGATGGTTTGTATACGCTTGAAGAAGCGAATTGCCCTCTCTTACAGGTAGCTATTCGCTATCGCCAAGCATGTCGATGCGAGCTCTCCTTGTTTGAGTCGCTAGTAGACGCGCATGTAGAGCGTACTTCGTGTATGGCGGAAGGTCAAGTAAAATGCCGTTACCTGATTAAAGAAAAGCTCAGCAATGAAGAATCGTAGGTAGCAAGACATCCGTTACAAGGGCGGATGTCTTTTTGTTGTAAGCAAGGAGTTGATTGGTCGGTGATTCATAATTTTGCGGGTTATGCGGGATAAGGTTTGCCATGGGAAGACGAATTGTATACCCAAAGGGCAAGTGTCTATACAACCAGACGGGCGATCACGTATGGATAAAGAGAGGCGTATTTTGATGGAAAGGAGTGAGGACATGCCGATCGACAAGAAAAATCCTAAGAATAAAAGACCAATGCCAAACCAGCGAGGCTCCTTGCAAAAGTCGAGAGCATCACTCCCGCTCCTCTTTGTCGCACCGAAGGAACAGATGCGGTCTCTGGAAGGTGCCACAGATAAGCAGAAAATGTATCGCTCCAAGAAACCAAAGGGCAAGCGAAAACAAGCACCTCCACCTCCGGTCAAGCAGATGACTACCGAACAAGTGCCACCTGTTGCAGCTACGACCCCACCCCCTATGAATGCCAAGGATCGTACGCAAGAAAACAACAGTTCTCAACAAGAACTGATTCAAGCAAAAGTAGTCTACGTTGAAAACGCGGGTCAATCGTTCATGCAGGTTGCTTTTTTAGAAGAAATTTGGGACGTAGAGTGGGTACATTCCTTACGTGTCCCCTGGAAACTCGAGTGGAAGGAAGTGGAATGCCAAAGTAAGATCCATATCCAGCACGTTCGACACGATGATAGCAAAAAGATTGTCTGGCTGTCAGGTGAGTTGGAAATCAAGGGGGTGGGGGTCACTGTCCATTCGCAAAAAGTAGAGCATGAAACGATTCGCATACCCTTTACTTCTACAGTATTACGCCCTTCTTTGCCCAAAGAAAATGTAGGAACAAGCGCAATTCTTCTCACAGCACCAGCTTGTCCGACGAATAGATGGGTAGAGACAGGGGACTGGCAAATCAACCTCACAGCAGATCCTCTCACCCATTCGCAATCAGAATGGAAGGAGTTCAGCGGCTTGGCAACCATTAGCGGTCGTGTATGGTGGTATCGGAAGCAGCTGGTTCCCGTTCCGCCTCCATACATAACGAAAAAGGTAAACAGTCTTTTCTAGAAAAAAGGGCAGATAACGCTTGGCATCAGCCAAATCCATATTGTGTCTAGTCCATATAATATAAAGAGAGTAGGTGGCTGATAAAGGAGTGAGAGTAAAATGGGTATACATGGCGATGGCTGTAAATGTGGTCAAACTCAAGTGACGCAAAACAGCTGTACAGTGGAAAATGCCCGAGTGTTCGGAATGGCTTCAACCGAAACCACTTTTCCTAAAACGATTAAAGTACCTGTAACGTTGGCAGAAACGGCTGTTGTCGTATGTGTCGAGGCTAATGTCCATTTAGAGAGGCCTGCCCTTGAGATCATTCGGGTATTGAAGAGTGTCATTCTGGAACAATGTGAGCTGGTTCCCACATTTAACCCGCTGTCTGCAAAGCTGTTCGTCAGCGGTTTTATTCGAAAAAATATCGAGTACACCACAGTCGATCAAGTAACGGGAACTGCTGTTTGCGGTGATGTACGACATACAACAGCACTGATACCATTCGATTTCTGTACGGATCTGACCTTTCCTGCTACAGGACCGACTTTGCAACTGGCACCAGATTTCGAGTCACACGGAGAATATTTGAATAAATCAGGTCACGCGGCAAAGATTAACGTAGGTTTGTTTGGCAACCGAAAAGTTTACAATGAGAGACCGTATTGTGAGCTGTTATTCACGGAATTCACCGAATTAGATATCGGTTTGGAAAGTAAGCGGTGCAAGGACACAACCAAAACATTCTCGACCGTTCGTGAAAAAATCGTTCTGCGTATTGGTCTAAAAGTTTTGCAGGATCAACAAGTTCCTATTCCAACGACCCCACCACCGACACCCCCACCAAAACCGACATTTCCGCCACCTTGCAAACCGATATGTCCACCTAAGAAAAAATGGTAGTAAAGCTGTAGGAAAAGAAACATAGAAGAAGGGCAGATGAGACTTCCGGTAGCGTGATTACATGCTGACTGGTAGTCTCATTTTGTTAGGCGTGATAAAAAATGTTAAATATGAAATGAAACGCAGGAAGTAAGTGAGGTCAGCTGTGACGATGGATGGAAAGGATTTATTTAAACAAAGCGACAAACAAAATCCGTTACGGAGCATAAACTCTCCGTTCTCAGGTAGTAGCGGTCACGCATTTCTCTTACGATTTTGATGAAAAGCGTGCTCTATGGAAGGAGAAGGATGTGCGATGTTTCGAATCCGTTTTAGTATATTTTTGAGTGTATTTGTGGCGATGGTGGGATTGATGATTATTGCTCCCGTAATGCCGCCGCTTATCCGTGAATTAGGCCTCAGTGAAATTCACTCTGGCATCATTATTTCACTCGGTTCAATTGCAATGGCTGTGATGGCACCTGTCTGGGGGCGGTTAAGCGATCTGAAAGGAAGGAAAGCTGTCATTGTCATTGGTTTTTTCGGAATGTTTATGAGTTATGTCCTGTTCACAGCGACCATGTATGCAGGATTATCACAGGTAATAAGTGGCGGGCTTCTCGTTGGATTGCTCATTGTGGCACGCGGATTGATCGGTATGTTTATCCCGGCAGTTCCATCTGCTGCGCAGGCGTACATAGCGGATGTAACTAACGAAAAGGGTAGGGCGGCAGGAATGGCTTTAATCGGTGCAGCCAATGGGATGGGGCTTGTTCTGGGTCCAGCGATTGCTGCAGCCTTTGCACTGATCGGTCTGATTTGGCCGTTATACATAGGCGCACTGTTGCCGCTGGTCGCATTGGGCATCGTGTACTTCTTGATTCCGGCTCAAAAACCCATCATTCACGAAAAACCTCCCAAGGTGAGTCCTTTTCAAAAAGGCCTTCCCCTATATTTGTTTGCCGGTTTGGCAACGATGCTCAGCATTATCACCTTACAAGTCGTTGGAGGGTTTTATTTTCAGGATCAGTTGTCTTTAACAACAAAGGAAACCGCCAGAATGTTATCAGTAGGACTTATGATTTCTGGCATAGCGATGATTGTCACACAAGGACTACAAATGAAAAATCCTAAATGGCAACCAAGATCACTCATACTTTTCGGGGCGGTGCTCTTAATCATCAGCTTGTCTCTCTTTCTTTTCTTCATCCATGTGATCGTCTATGCCGCGGCATTTTTCTTGTTTGGTGTAGGAACTGGGCTCATGATGCCAGGATTTATGGCAGGAGCTTCGCTTGCCGTTGATCATGAACAGCAAGGAGGAGTTGCGGGGCTTGTGGCATCGGTCCAAGGAATTTCCGCTGTCATCGCACCGATTCTCAGCACAAGTCTTTACCAGTTGAATAAGTATCTGCCTTTTGCCGTAGTAGGTTTATTTGTGATGCTGATGGGAGCAACATTGCTTTTCGTCAAAAGCAGGTCAAAGATCAACGAAAATACAAGAATAGATTCGTAATCAAAAACGATATGGATACATTGACATTCTGGCATATAATTGGGATAGCAATTTCTTACGAGGAGGATCTATGCTCCGTGAAAATAAGCGAATTATCCCAATTAACGAATGTCAGTACCCGGTCGATCCGTCATTATGAAGAAAAGGGCTTGCTACAGGCAGAACGACTGGAAAACGATTACCGCTATTTTAATGAATCGGCAGTCAAACGTGTCAAAATGATTCAACTGTACTTGAAGCTGGGGTTGACCGCAGATGAAATCAGGACGGTCTTCAGAGGGGAAGTGGCAGCTCCCGACGATTACGAATATTGCGAGGAAATGCTGGCGATCTACGAACAAAAGCTCAGAAAAGTGAACGAACAGATGGAGGCACTCCAAGAGTGGAAGAAAACGCTGGAGAGGCAAATAGCTATTACACGTGGTAAAAAGGTTACGAGTTAGTTCATGGTCACGGCCCCGAAGCGATCAGCTGCTCCGGGGCCGTCTTTTTACAAGGAATGCAAGTTTTGCCCGATGCCACCATCCACAGTTAGCCTCGCACCAGTCGTAAAGGTAGCGTCAAAGGCGAGGAAAAGCACCGCTTTCGCCACTTCTTCTGACGAACCATGACGTTTCATGGGTGTAATCTTGTCACCAAGCTCCTGGAAGGTAACGCGTTCTGCATCCGTGAAACCGGCAACTCCCATGGAAGGCGTATCAATGAAACCGGGACTCACGACATTGACGCGAATACCCTTGTCTAGCAACTCCACCGCAAACCCGGAGGCCAAGGAACGCAATGCCGCTTTAGATGCACTGTATACGCTCATGCCAGGGTAGCCGCCTTCATCCGCTACGGAAGATGTAAATACGATGGAACCTCCTTCATGAATTAGCGGCGCCAAGCGCTGGACGGTGAAAAATGCCCCTTTCGTATTTACCTCAAAAATCCGATCGTAGGTCTCTTCAGTGACTTCCAAAAACGGTTCCAGAATAGAAGTACCTGCATTCACATGGAGAAAATCGATCTTGCCAAAATGCTTTTCAACATAGTCCCCGAATGCTTGCACATCCTTCATGCTCGATACATCAGACACCACAACATGTGCCCGTTCGCCCAGCTCACGTTTTGCTTCCTCGGCATTTTTTGGATTACGACCAGAGACGATGACCTCGGCGCCGCCTGTCAGCAAAGCTTTTGCCACAGCCAAGCCCATACCATGTGTTCCTCCAGTTACGACTGCTTTTTTCCCTGTGTAGTAGTTCATTTTTGTTCCTCCTTGAGCGAATGAGATCTCTTTCTGGATGTAGTCTAAACGTTCACGCTAATGTGAAAGTCAAGGGCTTATAGAAAAAAGAGCGGTTCATCCCTCATGAATACGGAACCGAAGTCGTAATTTTTTCTAATTTGATCCTACCTATGCTTTTCATATCTTTGTTAACGCTTGGCTGTTGGGAACAAACGTGATGAGAGAGGAGAGCTCGCACGCCAAAAGAGGTGTACCATATACAGAAGCACTGGATATTCCATTTACAGGTAATCGTCAACAGCTTTTATGATACTCCTAAGGCGGAGAAAACCTTCTAATTCAGAAAAGTAGCTTTGAGATTAATGGGAGCATGATAGAAAAGGGGGAGGCGAACCCCCACCCTTCTGGTGGTTCGAACGATGGTGGCCAGTTGAAAATTCGCGTTTACGTCTCTGGAGAACGTCTATTCAATAAAAAGAGAAGCGAATATAAGTACCTTCCATCGGACGTTCGTCTGTGATTCCATTTATCCTTTGATCTCTTCTTCAAGGATAAGTGCGTGAACAATTCCTGGACCATGAACGCCAATAGTTAAGTCGTTCTCAATATCGGCGGAACGGCTGGGACCGGAAATAAAGTGAACGCCCGCAGGCATTTTGCCGTCATTCCATTTGTTGATTTCCTGTAGAGCTTCACCCATACGTGTTTTGATATTTTCAGTTCGAATGACAGCCATAAAAATGGTGGGTAGCAAGCTGAGAGAGCGGCCTTTTGACGCTGCCGAAGTCATCACGACTGTGCCAGTATGGGCAATGGCAAAATCTGCAATAGAAATCCCAATATCAGCATGCGCCGCTTTACTCAGCAAATCAGATTCTTCCTGTTTCCGCCATATCGTCATCTCTACACCATTGAACGAGCTGTCCTGGTACATGCTTTGAAAAAGGACGTGGTCTTCGTGAATGATTCGTTTTGCTTCAAAGGTTTGGACTACTTCAGCGATATATGAGCAAAGAGCTTCTGGAGAAGAAAAGCGTTTAGCGACACCACCAAGCATCTCCCAATTTTTAATAAATAGGTCTATTCTTTCATCAGAGCTGAGATGGTACATTTTCCAAAAGTCCGGAACACCGCGAACGGGTTGTGGGGGAGGAGTGGTCATCCGGTTTCTGCCTAACCGATTTGCGATCGTGTTGAAGAATTGTGCTTCTTTTTCACTGTGACTCATGTGTGTTCCCCCGTTTTTTCAGGATGTCGGTTAGACGATCTTTCATTTCCGGACCCATTTCCTGCAATTCAAACTGAAGTTCAGTGTCAAGCGCTTTCCACGTATCCCGGAAGGAGTGTTGGGCAAGTTTTGGTGCGTAACGATAGGTATTCCAACCCTTTAAAGGTCCGATTTTGGCTGTGATCACTCCACCTTTGACAAAAGGCTTTTGTCCCAGTTGGCTGATTCGCAGAATTCGACGGAACAGTCTGTGGTTGGAAGAAATAAATTTAAAGGCTTTCATTCCCAGTTGTTCCGCTTTCTTTGTCAAAGCTTCTTCCACATTTCGTCTGCGTTGGTAGACGAGCATATCATGCAGCGGTATTTTAACGGGACAGGCTTCATAGCAGGCCCCACATAGGCTGGATGCATTCGCCAATTCCTTGTCTTCATGCAGGAGAGGAGTCAGTACGGCGCCAATCGGACCACTGTACACCCAACCATACGCATGTCCGCCTACATGTCGATAGACAGGGCAAGCATTTAGACATGCTCCGCAGCGGATGCAGTTTAAAACCTCCTGAAATTCGGGATCTCCCAGCTGCTTTGAACGGCCGTTGTCAATAATTACTACGTGTAACTCCTCTGGTCCGTCGGAGTCATCTGAGCGGCGAGGCCCATTTATCAACGACATGTATACCGTCAGCTTTTGCCCTGTAGCGGCACGCGGCAGCAAGGTAGCCATTACTTCAAGGTCTTCCAAAGAGGGAATGATTCTTTCCATGCCCATGAAGGTGATCTGTGTTTTAGGAACCGTGCTTACCATGCGGGCATTTCCTTCATTGGAAAACAATGCGATGGAGCCTGTTTCCGCGATAGCAAAGTTGCATCCGGTCATCCCAATCTCGGCTTCAAGGAATTTCTCCCGCAGCTTTGATCGGGCAAAGCCTGCCAGAACAGCAGTATCTGCTGGTAAGCGCTTTCCAGCCACGTTTGAAAATAGCTCTGCTACTTGCTCTTTGTTTTTGTGAATGGCGGGAATGATTATATGGGAGGGAGTCTCACCGGCGAGTTGAATAATATATTCTCCCAAGTCCGTTTCCACCACTTCGATTCCATGTTGTTCAAACACTTGATTAATATGCACTTCTTCAGAAAGCATCGATTTTGATTTGACAACGGATCGAGTATGTTTTTCTTTCACGATATTCATTGTGATTTCTATAGCTTCTTTGGCATCAGAGGCGAAATGTACATGCCCACCTAACGCTCGCACATTATTTACGAACAGCGACAGGTAGTAGTCTAAATGTGCAATTGTATGCAGGCGAATCTGCCGTCCTTGTTCACGCCATTCTTCCCAGTTACCCAACTCGTCAGTTGCTGTAACTTTGTTTGTTCTCAGTCTTTCTGTTGTGAATTTTACGGCATTTCGTAAAAAATTATCGTTTAGTGCAATTTGTGCGCGTTCATTTAAAGTTGCGGTTGAGGATGTTTTTGCGTTCATACCCTCTCTTTCACTCCTTCATACAATAGCTCTGCCAGATGCATTACGCGAATCGGATGTCCCTCATGGTGCAAACGTCCGGAGATATTTGTTAGGCAGCCCATATCAAGGCCGACCAGGACCTCTGCATTGGTTTCCAGCACATGTTCTGCTTTTTCTGTAACCATCGCACCGGAGATGTCGGAGACCTTTATGGCAAAAGTTCCTCCGAATCCGCAGCAATCCTCCGCGAAAGGAAGGGGCACAAACTCCAAACCTTTTACCTGGGAGAGCAGAATATGAGGCTCGTCTTTTACGCCAAGTAAACGGCTACCGTGGCAGGAGGGATGATAGGTGACGCGGTGGGGGAAGAGGGCACCAATATCGGTCACCCCGAGCACATGAACAAGAAACTGCGAGAACTCATAGCTTTTACCAATGAGATCATGAGCAAGTGCCAGATATTTCGGATCTTCTTTAAAAAGAGTAGGGTAGTGGTGATGAATCATCCCGATACAAGAACCGGACGGAGCAACCACAAAATCGCTGTCTGCAAATGTATGAATAATTGTTTTTGCTCCTTCTCTAGCGGTATCCCAATACCCGCTGTTAAAAGCTGGTTGGCCGCAACACACTTGCCGTTCGGGAAAATCCAGCTTGATGCCATATCTAGCCAGAAGTCGTGCCATTGCTTCGCCCACTTCAGGATAAAAAGCATCCGATAGACAGGTAATAAACATTGATACTTTCATTCATCCAGCTTCCTTTCGAGTTTATTAGCCATCATGTTCCATCCAAATATATGATCATGATGTCATCTGATGACTTGTTTAAAAAAGAAAATGCTTGATCTTAATCAAACATTTCTTTTTCTACGCCAAGTAGGTGGTAGAGCATGGATTCTTCGGCTCTTTTGGAATTTTTGTTAGCGATAGCCTTGAAAATTTCCTTGTGTTCAGCCAGGAGCCGTTCCGGATTTCCTTTCGTTTGAAACATTTTTTCGCGGCTTGCTTTTAGTGCCTTGCTCATGGTCTCAGATATGGATTGCATGATTGATTCCAGAACCGAGTTATGGCATGCTTTGGCGATTTCGTAATGAAATTTCCAGTCGGCCTTTTCTCCTAAATCTCCATTTGAAACTGCTGCTTCCATTTCCTTCAATGCATCCTCGATACGTTGCAAATCTTCATCAGACCGTCTCTCGGCGGCTAGTTGAACGATTCCCGTCTCAATGATCTTCCGAACCTCCAAGAGTGACATGATGTCTTGTTCCGTGACAGGTTGAATCGGTTCAAATCCAGACAATACCTCTTCTGGATTTAAGCGGGTGACAAACGTACCTTCACCCTGACGAATGGTCACAAGACCCAACGTTTTGAGTGCACTGATTGCCTCTCGCATGGTTGACTGACCGACTCCAAAAAGGTCACTGAATTCGCGAAGAGAAGGCAGTCGATCTCCAGGTTTGTAAACGCCATTGATAATTTGATCTTTGATATAGTCAGATACTTCTTCGTACGTTTTGCGTACTTTGAATTGTGGCACCGCTTTCATTCTGCATTCACCCTTTACTTTCTTAGGGTCATCTGATGAGTTCATCCTACCTGAATTGTCAGTTATTTGTCAAGGCTGCATCCTTTCTGGCATAGGTTACGAGGGAAAGGGTACATAATTCAACTTTTAAAACAACTAGTTTCGAATATTCAAAAAATACTTGTCAAAAAAAACAAGGGTACATATAATGAGAACTGTCGAAAAGAAGACATCAGATGACCATATCAGATGGTGACACTTTGACTGTCTGGTAAATACAAGTTCGTAAGGGGGATATCAAGCCATTTTACATTTAAAATTCCGAAACCGCTTTCAAATAAAAAGAATAAAAAAGAGGTGGAAACCATGACATGGACGCAAGTTTTTACTCCGGTTGGGGGGAGTCTCGTAATCTCTGCGCTTGTTGCGCTTATTCCCATTCTTTATTTTTTCTGGGCGCTTGCGATCAAACGTATGAAGGGCTATATGGCAGGGCTGACCACTTTACTGATGGTGATCCTAGTTGCTGTATTGGTGTATCGCATGCCCGCGGGAATAGCGATAATGTCTTCGGTGCAAGGAGCCGTTTATGGTATTCTGCCCATCGGTTGGATCATCATTTCCTCCGTATTTTTGTACAAGCTCACGGTGAAAACAGGGCAATTTGATATTATCCGCAGCTCTGTCTTATCAATCACGGAAGACCGCCGTCTGCAGGCACTTCTTGTCGCCTTTTCTTTTGGAGCCTTTCTTGAAGGGGCAGCCGGTTTTGGCGCTCCTGTAGCGATTTCTGCTGCGCTTCTTGTCGGCTTGGGTTTTCATCCTTTGTATGCCGCGGGTCTTTGCTTAATTGCCAATACGGCACCCGTTGCTTTTGGTGCTATTGGAATTCCGATTATCGCCATGGAAGGTCCCACTGGCGTTCCAGCCATGGAAATATCCAAAATGGTCGGCCGCCAGCTGCCTATCCTATCTGTCTTTGTTCCCTTCTATCTGGTTGTAATCATGTCTGGATTTAAAAAGACTCTTGAAGTGCTTCCGGCGATCCTAGTTTCCGGCATTTCTTTCTCCTTGACACAATACTTGACATCTAATTTTATGGGGCCGGAGCTACCTGACATTTTATCTGCACTGGTTTCTTTGGTTGCGTTAACCTTGTTCTTAAAGGTTTGGAAACCGAAAACGATTTTCCGTTTTCCCTCGGAACAAGCAGCTACCGCGGAAGTAGCTGCCTCTGCACAAGCTATCAAGAACAGCAAAGCTCTCTTTACACCCGGACAAGTTTTCAAGGCATGGTCTCCCTTCCTGGTATTGACCGCCTTTATCTCTATCTGGGGAATTCCGACTGTGAAAAAAGCGCTGGTCGGCAAATATGAAGGGGCTAACCTTTTATTTAACTGGCTCAATCCGATTGGGAAAGCATTGAGCTTCACGCCTGAGGTCCCTGGTCTGCATAATCTGATTATCGATGGGAATGGAAAACCGATTGCTGCTCTTTTCAAATTAGAAGTATTGGCAGCAGCGGGAACAGCGATATTGTTTGCCGCCATTGTTACCAAATTTATCGTTAGCATCCCTTGGAAAGATTGGCTTGCCACTTTTGGCGAGACATTGATCGAGCTGAAATTTCCGCTGCTCACGATTGCGACTGTTGTCGGTTTTGCCTATGTTGCAAACGCTTCCGGAATGAGTACCACACTGGGGATGGCGTTGGCGGGCACAGGGGCGTTATTTCCGTTCTTTTCTCCGTTCCTTGGCTGGTTAGGGGTGTTTATAACTGGCTCAGATACTTCTTCCAACCTGCTGTTTGGAAACCTGCAAAAAGTCACAGCAACATCAGTGGGAATGGAACCTGTGTTGGCCCTAGCAGCTAATACGAGCGGTGGGGTAGCGGGTAAAATGATTTCGCCGCAGTCGATTGCCGTTGCCTGTGCTGCGGTAGGACTCGCCGGAAAAGAATCTGATTTATTCCGCTTTACGGTGAAACACAGTTTATTCTTGGTTGTAATAATCGGTATCATCACGTATTTACAGTCCAATTTACTGTCATGGATGGTTCCATAAAAAATAGCGGGTGCTGAAACAGCGCTCGCTGTTTTTTGATCCGTTCCAATTTAAGTTTAACCAGCCACGCGTTATTGGAATAGATTCAATTACTTTCCATTCGAAAAAATGATAGAGGCTCTAATTAAGTCTTCCAATATCAATTCCTCTGTCAATGACTACCGCCGTATGTGGACTGCATATATGGTGGTATGGGAAGAAGGGGGCTATCCGTCCTCTCTTAATCCTTGAGCGGGCTAGGATTTGCGAACAGGTAAATAGGCTTTTGGAATTTTACAGACGACACTGTAAGCGGGATTGAACACGTTGGCCACCTCATATTCGACGACTTGGCCGAGCAGCAGGCTTGCTTCATTTACCGAGAGTCCATAGTCTTCGACTAGCAAGGAGAGCATTTCAGTAGTTGCGTGCTGGAGCGCTTGTTCGAGCGGTCTGGCGTTGCCGATGCAAGACAAGTGAGTGTCGGACTCCACCCTCGGCCATTTTATCGTCTTGCCCTTATGCACACGGACGGAAAAACGGACGTCTAACGATATTTCTATACCCGTGCCAACAATTTCGCCGCATCCCTGTGCCACATGTCCATCGCCAAGATGAAAAAGCGCGCCTTCCGCAAACACTGGAAAGTAGACAGAGACACCGGCAACTAACGCTTTGTAGTCCATATTCCCGCCGTAATTGCCGCTTGTCGCCGATGATATGGCCTGATCTCGGGAAGGGGCTACACCGAAACAGCCGAGAAACGGACGAATCGGCAGGTTCAGGTATTCTAAACCGGGTGTCGGCTCCTCTAACCTCGCTATACCCTGCGCAGCATCCACCTGCCAGCGGACGATTTCCAGAGTGGGCAATGTTGTAGCTGTCAGCGGATCGACTACGTTAGGCGCAAGCACATTGGCTGTCCATCCCCAGTCCCGGTTTGGCGTCATCGATTCCAGCTTAACCTCCAACACATCACCTGGTTGTGCGCCTTCCACGTAGAAGGGACCCGTCATCGGATTTCCTCTGGGGGCAACGCTTTCTCCCATGTGATCCCATCCTCTTGCATCGATGGTAGAGGTGATAACCGTGTCGCCGTCGTTTATAACCAGCGCCGGTTCATAAGAGCCGAAATTGATGTAATACCGTTGCGGTTGAAACGTATGTATGGCCATTTCATTCACTGCCTTTCCTGGAATGTTTGAAGTTAAATATCCGAATATTTGTTTATACTAATTCCTAGTATGGAGGATAAAATCCTTTTCGGTATCTTATCCAAGTTTTCTCGATGTAATATTGACTAGTGTCTGATACTTTATTTTCTTTTGACAGTAGCTATCTTGAAACACATTATCGGTTGCTCATTCCTCTCCCATTTACAAGGTGATCGTAATAATCTTTAATAAATTCGGTTTTGTATTTGGAGAGAGTAGAACTAAAACCATTGGAAAAATGATAAAACGTTACTGACATACTGTTGTCAGTAACGTTTTTATATAGTCACGTTGAGATGATATATGAAGGAACATTTATGCCAAATACTATACGTTCTTGAAATGCACAATCGTCATCTATTCTGAAGACGAAACGTTGTAATTAGCAAGAAACGTATAAATTTTAAAGAAGGAAGGGATAGGAACGATGCCGATCAAGGTAACAATCCAGAAAAGTCGCTACTGGATTGGAGTTGTATCTGCTTCACATGTAAAACGGGGGGTGCTGGGTGGATTCGCCCAGCTCTGTCATGGCAAGTCGGCACCGTTGCGTCGGATGTCTCCCGGTGATTGGTTGATATACTATTCTCCACGAACAGACTTGTCTAAGGGGGAAGTGCTTCAAGCATTTACCGCTATTGGACAAGTTGCAGATGACAAAATCTACGAATATCCGATGTCCGAATCCTTTGTGCCATATCGTCGGAATATCCGCTATATTCCGTGTCGCGAAGTGAAGATTGCCTCTCTATTGGATCAGCTTACCTTCACGCGCGGGAATCGAAATTGGGGATATCACTTCCGCTATGGTCACTTTGAAGTCGGTTTCGAAGATTTTCTGACGATTGCTGGCGCAATGCTTGGCGATGTGGAAGGTATCCACGAGTAGATAAGTGAATGGCAGCCGTTTTTTAGCGGCTGCCTCTTTCACCTCATTCCCAATCCCGAAACACTATATTTTAACAGGAACGTATAGATACGCCTTCGCGAGGATTTTATCTTCGATCCCTGTGACATTGGACTCCAAATGAAGTAAAACAGGACGGGGCTATCGTCAACAAAGCTGCCAATACAGACTCGTAAGCTTATTTATTATTTATGATTTTCTATCCTTGGAAAAGTTATGCAACAGATCCTTTGCCTACTATCGGTAAACACAAGGTGTTTTCTTCTCCAGCTTCTAGAGGGTGCTCGAATGCCGTGAATGGGCAAAATCGTATCTCAGGGGTATCTACAAAAACACATGGTAACACTGGCGTTTTTGTTTGTGCGAGAAGGTAGTGGTGTGTGATAACATGGAAAATATTTCTGTTGGCGTATTTGGAAGGGGGAGAAGGAAATGTCCACGATCGAACAGATTACCGAACATATCTTGATTATGCATGCAAGTCATGACACAGATCGCCCGATCCTAGCAGCCATTACGGGGGCAAGAAAAACCCTCTTGATCGATGCTGGAAATTCACCGGCGCATGCCGCGTTGTTTCGTCAGGAGTTGCAAAGGCTAGGTGTTCGTCTTCCAGATCTGCTCATATTGACTCATTGGCACTGGGATCATACATTTGGAATGTCAACATGGGATCTACCTACCATCGCGCAGGCAAAAACCGCACATTCATTGAGTAAGCTGATGGGGCTGGAATGGTCGGATGAAGTCATGGAACAGCTTTGTAAGGAGAAGATCATCAATGCCAGCACGATGGCGAACATCAGAAAAGAGTACGGAATGAACCGGGACTTGATCCGAATAGTCGAGCCGGATATCCTATTCGATGAATCGATCACGATCGACCTTGGTGGCGTGACATGTCAGGTGAACCATGTCGGAGGTGATCATTCGGAAGATTCGTGCTATGTGTACGTAAAAGAAGATCAAACGCTGTTCCTAGGAGATGCCTTGGGTCCCTCTGTCTATGGAGGACCGCGCAGTTATACAGCCTCCTGTTTTCTGCGCCTGTTGAAGCAAGCGTACCAGTCTGAAGCAATCCTTTTCGTGGAATCGCATGGTCGGCCATTGGACCGAGCTGCCTTTCAAAAGGAGCTCAGTGATTGGGAGCAGCTAGCTCGACTTACAGAGCAATACGGGCAAAACAGAGAACGGATCGTAAGCGAGATGTGTACCTTTCTCCAGGTATCAGAGCTTCCACATGAATTTTCAGAAGCTCTCGAATGGTTCATGGTAGGGGCTACCTACCAATGATGTATTTAGACGGGTTATTGACAGTATCTTGGGAATGAAAGGAGAATCTAACATGAGCATTTGGCCTAAGCCTTTCTTGGAGCCCGAAGTATTAAAACAGCGTCTGCTTATCCTGAGCGCACTGGATATTGTATTGTGTGAAGAGGAGTGGCTGCGCAGATATCAGTTCGATCCGCAATGGGATGAAAACACGACATTCGCGAGCGTTAGCAACGGTTCAGGCGACGATCTTTACATCCTGTTCACCCCTGAGGGTGTTATTGTAAAAGGATTCGATCATGAATCGGAAATGAGTCCACATACCAGGGAAGAATACGAAGTCTGGCCTGGTATCTATGAGCAAATCCCTCCTGCTTTGCTTCATCGACTCGATGACGAAGCGTTAACCAAGGAGGAAGTTACATTTTGCCTTTGGCGAGAATCTACCGATCACGTATGGAAAACGGGAGACGTACATAATCCGCAAGGGCTGGATGACGGATCAAATTTTTTGCTTGGGATGATATATGATCATCCAGAAGACTATGTAGAGTGGGCGGAGGCCTACTACGAGGTGAAGGTCCCACTTGATGTAGTTGGTCATGTATTTACGAATACTTCCATCACTAAAGAAATGATGATGGGGCTGAATCCAGAAGTTGATCTGGAAATGGCGATGAAGGAGCTTCAAGCAATCGGTTTTACCGTTACATAAAGGACGCCATGACTCATAAAACCACATTGGAAAGAAGATGACGATATGCCAAAAGGTATGTATTCTCAAGGAGTTGCCGTCTTGCTGTCAACGGCGGTTCCGATTCACAAAATAGCAGATATGCTCAAAAATCAATTCGAAATTGCGAACATCATGGAAACGTTCGACCAATGGGTGTTTAGCGGCCCTAGCTTGCTTATTCCGTATCGTCCAGAAGTAAACGGATATATTCAGGTCGATGTCGTCGATAAGCCTTGGCCGGATGCAATGGGAGACCCAGCAGAAGATACGATGCTGTTTGGCGCTTGGTCGATGGGCTTTTTCGGACCGTTTACGTTCTCGAATAGCCTGGAGCGGGCAGCTCAGCAGTCGTGGGGATATCCCGAAGGGCGGCAAGCCGCATCTGAGCACGGAGCGTTTATCCGTATTCGCTCTTCTTTCGTGCTAGGGGAGTCGGACGATCAGGCTCCTGTGCTGCCTGAAGATTATGAAGCGCTCCCGGAGTTGATGACGGTCACTGCCATCGCTGAGTCGCTGTTGAAAATGCCAGAAGCCCTTTGCTTTTTTAATCCGAATGGGGAGTGCGTCGCGTCTGCCGAGCTGATGCAAGAGCTGAATCAACGTTATGAGCAAATCCAGCTCCTTCCGCTGGAGCTATGGTCCAATGTCCGGTTGTTCAATCTTTCAGAGGGATGGCTCTTGATGGATACCGTCGGCATGCAGCAGTTGGATGTGATCGATCATGAGGCGGTATTTAATGGGGATGCCTACGATCCGAATGAGGTCGCGAGTTTCTTGCGCAATATATCGAACTATGTATACGAGAATGGTCCTGTTATCAATGACGGCGATACAACCGATGGGCCGGGGGATGAAATTTGGAAGTGTGTCTTGTTGGAGGAAGGGTTGGCAAGCCCTCCGCGTGATGTGCTTCGCTGGTATCCGTTAGATGGAAGGGAAAAGCCTGCTGGATTGGAATAATCACTTAGGAGTACTAGGAACTTAATAGGAAAAAGCACGACCATCCCCCTGTTTCAGGAGATTGTCGTGCTTTTATTTGTTAGTATGAGAATTTAAGAGAAGTCAGGCTCACTGGTACCTACTTATTTGATAATCTCCTCATAGATCAGCTTGCCGTCATGCGTATACACGCCAATCTTTTTGGTTCCCGAGATGGTGTACTCGATGGCGACTGTCTCATTCGTAGGAGTGATCAGCAATTGATGTGGAAAGTTGAAGCTTTGATTGTTAGCTGTGTTCGCAATGACCTGGGTATCCGTATGGAATAATTGTCCCGTCTGCTTGAGCTCTTTTATTTGTTCTGGCTTATTTAGCACATATTGTTGAGGGGAGACGACTTTATCTGCTGCATTTATTTTAGTAAAGGTATATTGCTTGTTGGTTTTCGTCACAGCCAGAAAATGGCCATCGGATGTCGGGTGGATAAACGCATACTTTTTGGAAACTATGAGTCCCTTTTTATTCATCAGCACATAAAATTCTTCGTTCCCCAGCTTGCCTGAGACAATAAATGCTCCACTGTGCATATTCGATTCAACTTTATAGTTACGAGAAGACTTCAGCATAATTTTGCCTTCATTGCTGATAAAATGCGTCTGTCCATTTATTTTTACTCGATGCCAGCCTTCACCATACCCGAAATATTCATCGAAAAATGGCTTGCTCAGTATTTTTCCGTGAATAGTTCGCATGCCCATCTTGTAGTATTCGTTCCCTTTTGCGTCTTTTACCATTTCACCATAGGGCAAGTAGTACGGATCAAACGTTTTCGTAGTCCGTTCGGCTAAGTAGAATGGATGATCCGCGTCGGGAAACTTCTTGGTAATTTTCCCTGTTTTGGCATTGTACAGATACGGCAGGTTTCCCGGATAGTCCGTGCCCGTAAACCATTCTCCATGTATCTGCTTGAGAAGAGCCAACATCGCAACAGGTAATCATTTTCTTAACATTGCCCTGCTTATCGTAGAAGTAATAGTCCATATGCTTAAAAAAACCAGTATCAAACAAATAACCGTACCCATTTTGGAGTGGGTACACCTCACTTTTATAGGGGGGCACAATGCTTTTTAATACTTTTCCAGACGTTGAAACCAAAGACATGGTGTACTGCGTTGGGGGTGAATCGCGCTTGTAAAGTGGTTGCTTCGTGAAAAGAAAGAATGGCTCTGTCAAATGAGACGGTATTTGCAGGTTTTGATACACCACTGGCAATTCCGGTAATCTTGATGAGTCTTGCTGCTCTTCGGCCTTGATTGGAGAAGTTGAGAAGAAGGTGAGTAACAGAACGAGCATGGTTTTTAATAAGGTAAAAAATTTCACGATAGGAATTCCTTTCTAGTAGGTTGATGAGTTGGTCCTTAATCTATGCCGGTTCCATGGTTACAAATGTTACCATACGTTTGTAAAAAAATGAAAGAGTTATTAATGTGGCTACGAATTTTATTCAACTCAGGGAACAAAGAATCCATCAGAAGTATATATTACGAGAAACAAATCAGCGAAAATGTAAATTCCGTATTTTATATCTAATTATTACATTATTGTTCGGTTTTAAAGCGACCTCTTTGTGCCTTGTTAAAAAAATTACGGGGGTAATACTTTTATGTGGGCCCTTCATTCACTTTAAATCCGAACATTATCGGCATGGAAGAAGGGGCGGAAATGTTTTAATGGTTCTGCAATCAAAAACGCTTTCTGATTACATTCCCTGGAACCGAAATCCGACAGAGCGTAGACAACCCCAAATACCCAAACAACGGATACAAAAACATGAGCAACTGACTATACCCAATCAGGCACAATACGAAAGCAGTAGAGAACAAATACAAATATAGCCGCGATTCCGGAACGTCCAGTAATTCACGCAACTGCTGACCAATTCCGAATACATTAGAAATCAATGTAGTAAAAATCTCGGAATAGAGCACGAAAACAAAGAACAATTGAAGCCACTCGTTCCATTGGTCTGTTACAAAAAGGATCGGGATATTCATGAGACGGACGTCGTCCCAGTTGGCCAACATGGCCGTATGGACGACGAGGAGCATGAATCCAAGCACGACTCCGCCAATGACGGCTGCCCGAAACAAAACAACCTTGTCGCGGATCGCATAGCCGATCGGGATGAGAACGGATTGGGCCATGGCCAGATTAAACGACACGTATAAGACTGTTTTCCATAAGAAGGAGTAATCGGATGGGGGTGAGAGAGGCATGGGAGATTCTGCGGTGCCATCCAGCAAAATGAGCAAAGCGAACAATACCATGGACGGAACGACAATCGCATTCACGACGAGTAGCTGCTCCAACCCTTTTCGCAGAATCAACAGGGCGAGCAAAACAGTGGCTGTGGTCCCGATCAAATACGGGATGTCAAACTGCTCCTCCAAGACTGAGCCCGCTCCTGCCAACATGACAGTCGTTACGCCAAAAAGGGTGAGAAAGACCAAAATATTCATCGTACGACCAATCATCGGTCCAAACAGTTTTTGATTAAAGGATTCATAGGAGGGTGTGCGCAATTGATGAGCGATTAGCATCATCTTGTAGCCCAGCCAGACAAAAAGAGATGTGGCGAGCAGGATGCCGATTGTTCCGGCATGGCCGTAGGCGGTGAAAAACGCGAGTATTTCTTGACCGCTCGCAAACCCGGCGCCCACGACGGTCCCAATGTACGTCGCTGCGACTTGGATACTTTTTCCCCACAACTTCATACTGGTTTTTTCCTTTCCTATCCAAATAGAGGCTAGTACAAGTGTATGAGTCTCGGAGAAAAACAGAATGAGAAAACTCGTCTATCTCATAACCTAACCAAGGAAAAAAAGCGAATGGCTCGTGACCATTCGCTTTTTCGTATAAATACCGACATTTTACAGAAGAAACATCGCCACGATTGTCGTCACCAAAAGCCCAATCGCCACGGGATACAAATTTCGTCTTGCCAGCTCAAAAGGATCTACTCCACAAATGGCTGCAGCAGGTATCAATGCCCAAGGAATGATCGTTCCACCGCCGACCCAGATGGCGGCAATTTGTCCGAGCGCTGTTAACGTTGCGGCACCGGCACCCAGAGCAGTTGCAAACAGTTGGGCCAAAGAGCCAGCCAGTGTAATCCCGGAGAAGCCTGAGCCATCCAGCCCTGTAATGACACCCACTGCGGATACTGTGAGGGCAGCTACTTCCTTGCTAATGGGAATCGTATGTGCAAGCGCCACACCGAGGTCATTTACGATTCCGTGTGATCCCTGTGGCAGCACCTCCCCAAACACCTTGATAAACCCACTGTCCCCCATATAAAAGAAAGCAGCAATCGGGATGACCGGACCAAATACTTTAAAGCCGAACTGAAAGCCTTGAATGAGATGTGTGGTTACCTGCTCGAGACCACTTTGCTTGTGCGCCAGCATCGTTGCGATGATGAGGATGAGCAAGGCGGTTCCGCCCACAAGCGCCGTTGCATCACCTCCGCGTAAATCAAAAGCAAACATGGCCACGACATCAAGGACAAATAATACTGGTACGAGCCCAGCCAACGTACGCCGCACGCCATCTGACAACGGGACTCGTGCGGAAGTAAAAACAGCATCGGGGACGACTGTCTCTTTGGGAGATGCAAGCACGCCGAGCTTCATGTCTTTTTTCAAATACCAGAATGCAATTGCAGTAGTCACCACGCCCATAATAATAACGAGAGGGACGCTAGCCGAAATCACGTCCGAAACAGGAATTCCTGCGGCTTTGGCCGTTAAAGTGGGAGCGCCTTGAATAATATAATCGCCGGACAGTGCAATCCCATGTCCAAACAAGTTCATCGAAACGGCGACACCCATCGCAGGCAAGCCAGCGCGCAATGCCACAGGTAACATGACAGCTCCGATCAGTGCGACAGCTGGAGAAGGCCAGAAAAACCAGGAAATGACCATCATGACGATCCCGATGACCCAATAAGCCCATGCAGGATTTCGAACCAAATGGGTCATCGGCCGAATCATCGTTTCATTTACGCCCGTATCGGTCAAAACGTGACTCATCGCAACAATGATGCAGATGACTAAAATCGTCGGCAATAGCTCGGTAATCGCGTAGATGAAGCTGCCGAATATTCCGCCGACGGCTGTTGTCACAGAGCCTGTCGCGACGAACCCGATGATCGCTATACCCACGATACTGATCAAACTCGTATCTTTTCGCAAAACCATCACAAGAATAATGCCGATTACGAACAAGACATACACACCATGTATCCACAAAAGCTCGATTCCCATGTCGCACCCTCCTTTTTCGTTACTCCGATGAAAGTACCTTGATGTCACAACATATGCGAAAAATAGGCCATGGGTGAACGCACATCCTAGAGCAGACGGGTGAAGCATCTGCAAAACTGGCATTTTTGTCCACGATATGCCACTATTAATGAATGACGTATATTTGGGTTCCAAGCAAGAGAGGGGGATCGGCATATCGACGTACGTAACCAGTCCGTCGTGAAGCCAACTACGATGAATTCGACTACACCCATCCAACGTAAAATGGACCAGGCAATTGAGCTATTGGAGCGCCGTTTCCTGGAAAGAAGTGAACTGATTCGCCTTTTAATGCTCGGCATCATGAGCGGAGAAAATGCTTTGTTAATCGGTCCGCCGGGTACAGCCAAGTCTCAGCTAGCACGATCAGTCTCTCAGCTTTTTGGATCAGAACATTGGTTCGAGTATTTGCTTACCCGTTTTACGACACCTGATGAGATATTCGGTCCAGTCTCCCTTCAGCAATTGAAACTGGATCAATACGTACGAAAAACAACGGGCTATTTGCCCAACGCCCAGTTTGCGTTTTTGGACGAAATTTTCAAAGCGAACAGCGCGATTCTGAATGCGCTGCTATCTATATTGAACGAACGAATTTATTTCAATGGCAGAGAAAAAGAGGAGGTTCCCTTGCAGTTTTTAATCGCTGCATCGAATGAACTTCCTGATGACGATGACCAATTGACTGCTCTTTATGACCGCTTCCTGTTCCGTTACGAGGTTCACTATTTGAAGCACGCATCCAGCTATGAGCGCATGTTTTCTTTGCCACCAACGCCTCTTCCCGTTGTGTTCTCGCTGTATGACGTGAAGGATATTCAAGCGGCAGCGAAGCAAGTGGTCATTCCAGAAACCATCATTTATTTCTTGTACCGCCTAAAACAAGACCTGGAAGAAAAAGAGTATGTGCTCTCCGACCGTCGCTGGAGCAAAATCGCGCATGTATGGCGTACTTCTGCCGCCTTGCATGGACGTGAGCAAGTGACGATCTGGGACACGGTTTTCACTCCGCATATGCTGTGGAATGTCCCTGAGGACTTAACCGTTATGCAGGAAGTGTTTGAACAACAATTTACGGAAATGTTGAAGAGTGATATGGAGAATGAATTGCCACTCCAGCGTTTCGGACAAATTGCGGATAAATGGAAGGAAAAAGAATCGGAGCTGCATGCCTTTCAGTTTAAAAAGGAAGTGGGCGCAAAGCTGGGCAAGGAAGCGACGGAGCGCAATGTCCGTTTGTTGGAGGAGAGTCGCGATGAGGTGGAAGACACGGCGCGAGACTTGCGTAATCGGCTCATTCAGTGGGAGAAGCGGGAGCACGATCTGCATGCCTATGTCCTGGAAAAAAACCGCTTGATTCCCCATGTAGAAAAATACGCGGTCAAATATTCGTATCTGCGCATTGAAGGCGAACGGATTTTGCAGCAGCTCCAGCGCACGTATCGGACGATTTTTGACAAGGAAATCCCCGGGGCGGATTATGATTTTACGTTGTAGGGGGTAGATCGTATGATCATTCGCGCTAGCGGTGTTGATCGCTATGTATTTGAAACATACCTCGCCTCTTCGCGCACCGCTCAGGAATGGGTTCATGAGGCGCGAGCACGAGCAGCATGGTTTGACTTGGAGCTCTTGGCTGACTTTTTCCTCGTTTTTTATTTGGAAAAGCCGGAGATCGATCTGACGCAAGAATCCACTCCTTTTCATCATTGGATGATTCGTACGCTCATGAAGCAGTATTTTACTCGCATGATTCATCCTCGTACGGTCGGGCAGGAAAGTGCGTCGTTCAAAACCGCAATCAAGGCTTTGCTGTGGCTGACCGAGACGTTTTCCGAGGAAGTGAAGCAGCGGGAGAAGGATCAACGGCCCTCTCCACTCTTAACTGGTTTGAAAGAACAGCAAGGTCAGGAAGGAAGCCAACAAGCACATCTTTCCGAGCTACTAACCGAAAAACAAAAGGCCAAGCTCGAGTTGGTCGGTTATACTCTCCAGCAGGGGAAGCGGGTCGTGGAGGACAAGCAGGAGGCCATGGACACCAAGCCGTTAGTGCGGGCAGAGGTATTGTCTTTGCAAAATCGCATTACCGAGCTGCAAGAAGAAATGAAAGTGCAGTTCACGAAACGGACCAAGCTTCTACAAAAGGTGAAAAAATTGGAGGGGGAGCTCGTCCAACGTGAAAAGCAGCTAGATCGACTGCAAAAGCAAGAGAAGGAAGCGATCGCCGCTTTTGAAAAAGAGCTGGGACAATGGCTGGAGCAATCGTTAAAGGCGACGCTATCTACTGAAGAACTCGATACGCTTTTTGTCGAAGAGGTATTTACGGCCAGTCAGCGTTTTGCGAACCGAAGCTGGGGGCATGAGCTAGGAAAGCTGCGGAGGCAAAGCTTTGAGCAGTATTTGAAGTGGATTGAGAAATTAAAGCGCCATCCTGATCTGGTCGCTTTTCTAAACGAGGTAGGCAGGCAAGTCCATCGCTTCCGAGTAAAGCGCAAAGAAATTCGCTCCAGACATTTTCCAGAGGAATACTATGATTTGCGACAATCGGGCGATATTGCACACATGCTGCCTGGTGAAGCAGTGCTTCTCGCTGATCCGGACTTCGAGGACTACTTCATGCTCAAATGGCTGGAGCAAAAGCTCATGACCTACGATACCTCGGGATGGGCAGAAGAACCGCCAAAAGGTCCGGTGATCTGCATGTTGGACACATCCCATTCGATGCGCGGAAGTAAGCTGCGGCTTGCGCAAATTTTTATCATGACGTTTGCTGCCCTTTCGATGCTGGAAAAGCGTGATTTTATCCTCCTCTTGTTCGGGGCTAAAGGTGAGATTAGAGAGCAACCGCTCTATCACAAAAAGCCGGATTGGCCTGCTTTTTACGGCCTGGCGCAAATGGCGTTTGGCGGCGGGACGCACTTCGACGCCCCGATGAAGCGAGCCATCGAGCTGGTAGAAAAGGAACAAGCGTGGCAAGGTGCGGATTTTGTCATGGTAACGGATGGAATTGGGGGCATTTCTCCTTATGTCCAAGAAAAACTCATCTCTTTGGGTCAGCAGAAACAAGTTCGCTTGCACAGCTTGATTGTGGGTTCTGCGAGGCAGCATCTTGTACAAACGTATGATCTGCTGGGTGTTTCTCACCGTGTCAAATTTGCGACGAGCTGGGAAGCGGATGGGGAGGAGAATACAGGATTGCTCCTGGATGTATTTCAAATAGCCAAATAAGTCGTTCGACGCTACTTCCAAATCTCGTCTCCTCTCGTGGGACGGGATTTTTTAGTGAAGCTTAAGAAAAAATTTATCTCTTACCCACTTTTTTCTTTATTTGTTTCGCCTATGCTGAGCGTAGCCAGGCAACCTGTTCAAATGATGGATGCTGCAAAAGGAGGACACTATGGAGGAACTGATTAAGCTGGCCAAGCTTATAAGGGGAGTCAATGTCTTGTTTTCAAATATTGCGCAAAAAGAGTTAGAGACAAATGAAATCAATTGGCAACAAGTATTGATTCTCGAAATTCTTGAAAACGGGCCAAGAACGATGGGAGACATTAGCAAGGCTGTTAATTTGTCAAACAGTACAACTTCGGGCTTAATTAGCAGGTTGGAAGAGGAAAACTTGGTACGGAGATACCGAGACCAAACGGATCGCCGAATCGTCTGGGTTTCACTGACGGAGCGACTATACAGTGCATAAAGAAATCGGCTGAAAAAAGCGGATAGACCGCTTCTTCTCAGCCGTTGATTAGGACCCTTATTAGCCAACTCTCGCTGCCATCGTACGTCCGAATTCAAGCTCGTCGAATTTGTTCTGAACGACTTGACGATCGTATTCCCATTGGGCATCCTCCAGCGCATACTCTACTGGAACATCCCGAATAATCGTAGCCAGCTTTTTGCTCAAGTACACCTGATCGCGATTTTCTTCCAGCTTGCTGCGCATTTTAGGCGTACAGCTTGCCAGATTTACATATAGGTTATCCAGATCACCATGCTCGGTAATCAGTTTTGTCGCTGTTTTTTCACCAATTCCTGGGCAGCCTGGAATACAGTCAGAGGCATCTCCCATTAAAGCTTTGACATCAACGACCTGTTCAGGTGTAATTCCCCGCAATGCCAAGAGGCTCGCTGGATTATAATGCTCGTGTTTGCCACCATTTTTCAGGATTTTAACGCTTACTCGCTCAGATACGAGTTGCAAGCTATCGTAATCACCTGTCGCAATGATCACCTCGTGTCCTTCTTCGGAAAGGCGTGTGGAGAGCGTACCTAATACATCATCGCCTTCATAGCCTGGGCAACCCAAGTTCGGAACCGAGAATGCATCCGTTACTTCTTTTACCAAATCGAATTGTGGAATGAGCTCATCCGGTGCCGCTTGACGATTTGATTTATATCCGTCATACCATTGACTGCGCACCAAAGACTCGCGCGAAGCGACATCCCAGCCCACCACGAGATGAGTAGGACGTGTCAACTCTGCGTAATCGAGCATCATTTTTGTAAATCCATAAACCGCATTTGTGTACACACCTGTTGAAGTCTGGCGATAGGCTCCACCCCAAGCAGAACCATAAAAGGCGCGAAATAAAAAGCTCATGCCATCGATGAGCAGTACTTTTCCTGAATCACTCACAAAACCTTGCCCCTCTCACTACCAAACTATACGCACCATTATAGCATAAAGGAGCGGGACAACCTTGTCAGATTTTACAACAGAAATATCAAGTGAAAACGTGCATGTACTTTTTTTACGGTGGGATGATAGTACCACAAGAGGTCAACAACCACTCTTGAATATCAACTTCCGGTCTCAAGGTGAGAAGCAAAAAACGCTAGGCGGTTCAACTCCGTCCCGGGAGAAAAAAAGCGTTGGGAGGAATCAATCATGGCAAACAACGGTGGAAGCTCCAACAACCTGCTAGTTCCTCAAGCGAACCAAGCTTTGGATCAACTCAAGTATGAGATTGCATCTGAATTCGGTGTAAATCTCGGACCAGACACTACTTCTCGTCAAAACGGTTCTGTTGGTGGCGAAATTACCAAGCGTCTGGTGAGCTTTGCTGAGCAACAAATGGCTGGCCGTCAAGTCTAACGTACTGACAAGTAAATAGCTGGATGATGAGAGGTCCCTTCAATAAGGGGCCTTTCTATTTTTCCAAACGCCGCCCTTTTCTGCCACTTGTGTGCAAACACACAAGCACAATCGCGGACTAGTCATATGGTGTAACGAACAGTTAACTATCCTCGTTTGTCCAGTGGAAAGGAGCGACGTCCGGCTATGAAGAAAAAAGAATTCAAGCAGCTTTTAAAAAAGCATCCCGAATTTGAAGCGTGGGTCCTCGAAGATTCCATGCGGATTAGAGCGGTCCGTAGCAACCCCGGTATGGCCGAAGAATTGTTTAAAAGATGGAACGACCGAAAAAAAGGGGTACTTGATTTTGAGGGCATCTCACAAAAAACCAAACGTGCAAGCGAAATGCTGACAGGCGTGCAATCCATCATGGAAATGATGTCGGATTATTCGAAGAAACAGTAAGATTACATTTGGAATGATTGGAGAAGGCTAGCTCATTAGCCTTCTTTTTCTTTTTCCTTTCAGGGTGTGTTTTGTTATACTAGAAAATGGGAGGGAGCATGTCTATGTTCAAATCAATGGTTAGTCTCATGTTGGTCACAGCATTGACGCTCGTCTCTGGGACAAGCATATTTAGCCAGACAGTAGAAGGGGTTTACGCCCAAACAACGAAGCAACAGCCAGCGATTAGCGTAACTCCAGCCAAAACATATCCTGGGGACGTTATTTTTGTACGCAGTAAGGAGCCACAAACCGTAACGTTATTCTCTCAGAACTATCGTTTGCAAAAGACACAGGATGAGTACGCCCGGTTTATCCCGATTCCTTTTAACACGAAAGCAGGGACCTATAAAGTTACCTCTGCGGACAAAAAACTTTCCGTAACAGTGACAATCGCACCGAAAAAATTCGAAGTAGACAAGCTCACGGTAAGTAAACAGCTTAACAAAATGCGACAGGATACAAATCGAATCAATGCAGATCAAAAAAAGATCAATGCAGCCAGATCAAATTCGCGAGCGATTCCATATTTCACGGAGCCGTTTCAACAGCCAGCAGTCGGAAAATTAACGACTCCATTCGGCTACCAACGTGTAGTAAATGGTGTACCAGCCAACCGGCACGCGGCGATTGACATCGCAAACAAAACAGGAACACCAATCTGGGCGAGCAACCATGGGAAAGTGGTTCTGGCCGACTCTTTGTACTTAACAGGCAATACCATCATCATCGATCACGGGTTAAATATTTTTTCCATTTATGCTCACTTGTCCAAGCTAGAAGTAAAGACAGGGCAAGAAGTGAAACAGGGACAGGTGATTGGACAAATGGGTAGCACCGGTTTTTCTACAGGTCCTCACCTTCATTACGGCATGTTAGTGGGTAATACGTATGTGAATCCGCAGCCGTTTTTTGACGCATCACCTTTCCTCTGGAAGTAATTTGGAGGTGTCTTCATGAGAGTCACAAATGTGCCAAGCAAAGTGCTCAACAACATGGTTCATTTCTTGGCGCCGTATGAACAGGCAGTTGAAGAGCTGAAGTTAAAACTAAAAGGAATTAAATACGGCTTTCAAAAAAGCGGCCGTTATTCTCCTATTGAATTTGTTGTCGGACGAGTGAAAAAAGTCGACAGTTTAATAAAGAAGGCGAACGAAAAAGGAATCGACTTTTTGGGAGATCATTGGCAAAGTGACGTCGCCAAGGAAGTCCAGGATATCGCGGGCCTTCGAGTCGTATGCCGCTATGTAGACGATGTGCGTGAGGTGCAGCAGTTGTTGCAGGAGCGGGAGGATATTGTCATTCACGATGTCAAAGACTATATAGCAGCCCCGAAGGAATCCGGCTATAGAAGTATCCACATGATCGTCTCGTATACGGTCTACCACGGTAGCGAAAAGAAAACACTTTTTTGTGAGATCCAAATTCGTACATTGGGAATGAACTTTTGGGCGACAAATGAACACGAACTGCGCTACAAATATGCGGGCAACATTCCGTCAAACGTTTTGCAGCAGCTTCATGAAGCGTCCGTGATCACCCATCAGCTGGACGTGTTGATGAACAATTTGCGTCAAGAAATTCTCACACCGGCAGAAGTTGATACGACACTGGAAGAAAAATTGGAAGAAATATTTTCTTTGTACGTCAAGCAAGATCTTGATTCCGCTGCTGCCTTGTACAGGGAACATGTCAGTGGTTTCGAAGAGGCTTTTGCGGACAATCCTAAGTTTAAAATGATCCACGATTTGTTGGGAATCCGGTTGAAATAACGTCTTTTGTTGTCTACAGACCAAATGTAACCTGAAAATACGCGACAAAGTAGGAAAGGATATAGACTCACATGCGCTTTTTACTAACGAACCTACTCGTTGTGGTGATGGTTTTGTTCAACCTGGGCATGCCTTCCGCTTATGCCGAGGAGTCATCAAGCCTGGAGCCTAACACTCTCACTGGACAATCAGCCATTCTGATTGATGCTACAACGGGACAAGTCTTGTTTGAAAAGAACCCTCATGAGAAGTTGTACCCTGCTAGTATTACAAAAATCGCAACAGGTATTTACGCGATAGAAAAAGGGAATCTGGATGACACTGTCACCGTCTCCAAAAAAGCACGCCGTGAAGAAGGAACACGTGTTTATTTGGAGGAGGGAGAACAGATTTCCCTGCGCAATTTGTTATACGGACTGCTCATGAATTCAGGTAACGACGCTGGTACAGCGATTGCTGAGCATATGGGCCAGACGACGGAGCGTTTTGCAGTGGATTTGAACGCCTTTTTGAAAGAAAAAGTAGGTGTCAGCGAAACGAATTTTACCAATCCACACGGACTGCATGATCCGAATCATTACACGACTGTTGCCGACATGGCCAAAATTTCGCAGTACGCGATGAAAAACCCCGTATTCAGGGAAATTGTTGGCACGAAGCGGCTGCCTTGGCATGGACAAACGTGGGAAACAGTTCTAGTGAATCACAACAAGCTCCTGCGCGATTACGAAGGGGCAACTGGCATCAAAAACGGTTTCACAGATCAGGCGATGCATACGCTGGTAGGCTCCGCCAAGCGTGGAGAAACGGAGCTCATCGCGGTCACGATGAAGGCCTCTACCAGTGCAAATGCTTACAAAGATGTAAAAAAGCTACTGGACTTTGGCTTTCAAGGATTTGAGACGAAACCAATCGCCAAAAAAGGAGATTCTTTTTCAGAAGCTGCTGTCCCTGGCAACAACTCGGTTGTGACTTTTACAGCCAAGGAGGATTTGTATGCGACGGTTCCCAAAGGTTTAGAGCCTTTAGTAGAGCTAAAAGCAGATGGGAAACTGTCTGTACAAGCTGGTAAACTAGCCGTCTCTTATCCGTTGCTTCGTCATGATCCGCCTGCTCCAGCTTCTACTACTGTGTTTGGGGATTCAGAAGGTGGCAACCCACATCCACTGGCCCGCTATAGCGTATTAATCGTCTGGTTAGGAATGAACCTTTTCTTAATCGTGTATACGTTTTCCCGTGCACAGAGGAATAAACGAATTCGCGAGCGCAGTCTTCAACGGCGGTTCTACTAATACAAAAATGAGAATCCAAACAGGACGTGTCACTGTGCGCGTCCTGTTTTTTTGTTAGGTCATCTCATCTCTTGTTGAGTCGTGAGGGATAGATGCCGTGTCCAATTGTGGAAAACGAGCGTACATTAGAGTAAGAACTTTTCTCTGGTGAGGGGGAGTGAGATGGACAACCGAATCTATCATCGCCCTGCCGTGTCCGTCATCATCCCATTGAGTGACAGCGCCAGGAATATGAAGAAACTGCTTTCTGTTGTCAAAAGAATAGATCCACACACGGAGGTAATCGTCGTGTGCAACGGTGTGGGCTCCCAAGAAACTAGCCTGTCCAATGAATGGGGAGCACAAGTTATTTCAACCGGTTTGGAAGTAGACAGCTATGAGGCAAGAGCGATCGGTTCTGCTCATGCGAGGGGAGACGTTGTACTTTTTATCGACGAGTGCCTCGCCATGCCTCTCTTATACTTGAAGAAATATGTCACGCTGGTCAAAAAGGGATCGGATGCCATTATCACGACATGCTCTGACCATTGGGGATCCAAAAGAGGAAACCGTTCAGCAGGGAGTGCCTATTGCCTGTTGAATCATCTTCTTGGTCAAAAAAGTATGGGCTCCGCTTCCTTTGAGAATATTCCCTTTGCCTTAAGCAGAAAAGCGCTGGAGGCAATTGGTTCCGAGACTTTATGCAATCCGGCAGTTGCTTTGGTTCAAGCGACTGTCTTGGGGCTCAAAATGACGACAATCGCCCCGTTTGCTGTGGAAAAACAACCAACCGGCACTTGTGATATTGTGCGAAAAGACATCCGTACGATTTACCGTGAGCATGCGAAGGCAATCCAGTTACTTACGGGTGGAACGAAGCTGCGACGCGCAGAGCAGGATGGACAAAGACACCGCGACTTGGTGCAGTCATCGGACGTTTTACATTTGCGCTCGGTCATTCAACTAGAATCACGCGTTAAGGAGGGCGGTGTATGGGGTGGCAAACGCAAAGCGAAATATGCGAGATCCCACAAAAAAACGCGAAGAAGAGCACATTAATGGCAAAGAGAAATGCCAGAATGTAAATCGATTAAGTGTCATCCTCTCTGTTCACCACGAGCGGACGATCAAAAAAGTGCTCAAACAAATTGAGAAACTCCGACCCATGGAGATTGTACTCGTTGTGGATGGCTGTCCGGATCAATCGGTAAAAAAAATGCTCGCTTACTCCTCCTGTCCACTCACAGCGTTTGTGTACCCGTTTCCTTTAGGAAATGATGTATGGCGAGCAATTGGTGCCAAGGAGGCCACAGGAGATGTGTGGCTGTTTCTCGATTCAGATCACGTCGTAGCTGCAAATGATATGCAGGCCTTTGTCAGATCGTGTTACCAAGGAGCAGACATTGCGTTGAGAAAATGCATGACACCCCTCCGCCAAACATCCATGGAAGCGGACACCATTTTGCTAGCGAAGACATTTCTCAATGCCCTGGTTTCACGTCATGAACTAGGAACTTCCTCGATGTATGAATTACCTTTTGCTATGACGCGACAAGCTGCCGCTATCATCGGCGTTCAACATTTGGTCGTACCTGCAGTTGCGCACGCTATTGCTCTACAGAATCAATTGCGTGTCGTGTCATCTCCTTACATTGCATCAGCAAAACTTACGAGAAAAAGAACGACACCAAGAAAGAATAAACCGAGCGATAACCGGACGATCCTGGGAGATCACCTGGAAGCAATGGATTACGTGATGTCCCATAAATGAATGAAACCGATGTCGAGGCGATGCCATTTGTGGGCATCGCTTATTGGCTATGTGCTGAAGTCACGCGTAAATGCGCCATAATAAGCCATCATAAGCCGCTGGAATCATTTGATCTCTTGACTTTGCATTGTTCGGTTTTTGTAGTACGATAGGCAAGTAGGTCATTTTTTCTTGATAAAGGAGCAAACAGATTATGAGTATCCATATTGGAGCACAGCAAGGTCAAATTGCTGAAACCATCCTGCTGCCGGGCGATCCGCTACGGGCCAAATACATTGCTGAAACTTTCCTCGAAGGAGCAGAGTGCTACAACAACGTGCGTGGCATGCTTGGCTTCACAGGTACATACAAAGGTAAGCGCGTTTCTGTACAAGGAACGGGCATGGGTGTTCCTTCTATCTCGATCTACGTCAATGAGCTCATGGAATCTTATGGTGTTCAAAACCTGATCCGTGTAGGCACTTGCGGGGCGATCCAGGAAGACATCAAAGTACGTGACGTGATTATCGCCATGAGCGCATCCTCTGAATCCCAAACAAATCGTCTCCTGTTCAACCAGATTGATTTTGCTCCTACTGCTAACTTTGAATTGCTGCACAAAGCGTATCAAGTAGCGACTGAGCGCAATCTACCTGTCAAAGTAGGGAATATCTTTACGAGCGACAGCTTCTATCGTGAGAGCTTGGATTTGTACAAAAAATTGGCATCCTATCAAGTGCTTGCAATTGAAATGGAATCTTCCGCGCTGTACACATTGGCTGCAAAATACAAACGCAACGCATTATCTATTCTCACCGTGAGTGATCATATTCTAACTGGTGAAGAAACTTCCGCTGACGAGCGCCAAACGACTTTCAATGAAATGATTGAAGTGGCGCTGGACGCAGCTCTGATCAAGTAAATTAGCATGCAGACGACATCCCACTGGCAAACTATCGTCAGTGGGATTTTATGTAGAGGATGGAAAAGGGGGAAGGAATCATGAATGATAAATGCCCAGCATTTTTTGAAACGGCATTTAACGAAGGGTATACGAAAGAGCAGAATGGCTATTTATACAGGTTGTTCCGTCAAGATGTAGGCAAACTTCAGATAAAAACTGGAAAAATCGTGGCGAACGATCCGTTTGTCATGTTTGAGACGGAACCATTTGTGGAGGTTTTTCCAAAGGGGAGCTTCTCCGTACAGCTCGCTATCGCGCAAGTTCAATCCCTGTCAAAGGATGGGCAAACGGATGACGCTCTGGAGCCTGATGAACGGGTAGCATTGGCACGGATTGTCTTCTCTAATAAACCTGTCGTGTCTTGGAAAATGGCTGTTTGGCCGGAGTCAGATGTATCGCAGCTTGGCGAAGGTGAATTTTTTGGCTATGGTGTGGATGCGGGGACAGGCTCGTTCATGGATGCAGAATCTTGCACGCTTTTGGAACGAGAAATGGAGAAGGACGAGATGTTCTATGAGACGTTGACAAAGAAAATGGATCAAACGTATAAACACACGCGGAGTTGGGGGCTAATTGATTTAGCGGAAGGCTGTAATGTTGCCATATTTTCAACAGGTTGGGGAGACGGCAGCTACGCGAGCTATATCGGTTATGATGCTGAAGGACAGATTGTACGTTTGGTAACAGATTTTTACTTGTTGGAATGGATGGGAACCGCAGAAGAATAGAAGGTGGGTAAATAGGGGAAAGAGAGAAGAAAAGCGAATAGACGCCAAAGTAGAGTGCCTCCAGTGGCACTCTTTTTATTGGTTATTTTTTCTTATTTCGTTCGAGATATTGCGCCAGGTTATTTAAGGTATTTTCGTACGATCTTTTTTTCGTCGTAGTGGTGATCGTTTTGGATTTTGGGATGACTTTGGTCATTTGGGGACCTCCGGGCGTTTTTAGTTATAGTGATCTTAATTATAATATATATGAATTTACAATAAATGTAAATACTGTTTTTTATTTAAAATGAATTTTTTTATTTTGATGAAATTTAAGCGATTTAAGCAGATCGTTGATAAATGTCTGAGTAAGCCTTATTCGATGATGGATGGTTCACAACAGTTCTGTTGCTGCCTGTTAATGTCTTGCACTGAAACTGACAAATTAGGTTTTTAAGAGCAAGTTTGGGTGCATCTATGTATGTCATATGGCAGTAATAGATGAGAAAAAGAAAAGCTATATATTTTACAGCATCATTCAGTTAGATCCATGTTCGACCAAGTTTGTGACACAAAACTAATAAACAGGTGAGTGCCCCTCTCAGAAATTATGCATTTCATTTTGAGTCCGATAATATATATTATGTAAACTGATAAAAAGAGCAAGTGGGACAATAACTAAAGGTTCTTGGTTCCAGGAATCTGGTTGGCAAAGGTTCCGGATAATCATCAGTTGCGTCCAGCTAAGTTTCGGAACCGTTCCAATAAGATTCGTGGACGGTCCATAATAATCGGTTGCGTCCTTATAATCGATTTACTAGGAGGACGATTAAGTTTGCAAATGAAACAAGCAATGGATGAATTTTTGTTTTATACGGAGGTTGAACGAAATGTATCTGTGAATACGATACGTAGTTATGCGTACGATTTACATGTATTTGAGGCTTTTCTAACGAGGGTCCAAGGAAAACTGGATATCGAACGATTTTATGGTGGGCATTCATGCGCCGAAAACAGACAAAAAAGTACCGGTTTATATGAAGTTAATCGAATTACAGATGCTATTTCGGTTTTTAGAGAATGATCAGCATAAGTTATCGTTACGGAATCATTTGAAGTTTAAGCTATTGGCGACAACTGATCAAGCAATACCAGGAACACTTGGAAACGTTTCAATTACATACTTCCGAGCCGGTTTTTACGAATTACATGGGTCAACGGATAGATCCTCGGGGCTTACATTGGATATTTAAGGAAGTCCTTCAAAATGCGGGCTTACCCCCTCACCGGTTTACACTGCATCATTTGCGGCATACCTTCGCGACTCTGCTCTTGCGTTCCAATGACGGTCCTTCAAAGGTAGATATTCGTACGTTGCAGGAGCGCTTGGCCATGAAAGTTTAGCGACAACGTCTATTTATACTCATGTAGATCTAGAGCAAAAGAAACAAGCTATTGAGACCTTAAGATTCGAAAGTTAGTTAATCGTATAAAACCTCCTCTCTGCTATGATAATTACTAGAGAGGAGGTTTTATAAAATGCTGTTTCAGTTCATGAAAACGCTATTTCATGAACTGTTAAATATACGCACTGAAAATCGATTAATTACGTGCTTCGCTTCTAAACGAAATCAAACATTTAAATGATTCCTCTTACTCTGATCATTTCTCCATTTTTCCCAATCCTTCTTTCACTCTCAGTTCATTTGTTATCTTCTTCACTATCAAGTTTTGATTTAACTTAACACACTTCTATCCTCTTTCCACTTGTGTTCATTCTAATGGCTTTTTGATTCGTACTGATAATTTTTTCGAATGCCCCTACTCTATGCGTTTGGAGCAATTGTATCAAAGTTTCTTTCTGAATGATCGATTCGAATACGAGGATGATTTACACGATCTACAAAAGAAAAAGCCTCATCGTCGTCCGATGAGGTCCTATCATCATTACTTCCTCGCCCAATCAGCGATGGCCTTTATGTCTTCCGGTTTTGTTCTGCAGCAGCCGCCGATTAATCGGGCGCCAGATTCATACCATTCAAGGGCATTGTTGCCATAGCCATCTCTAGAAGATGCTCCGTACCACGTCTTGGTTGTCGGGTCATACCGCTCCCCTGCATTCGGATATACGACGATCGGCTTCATTGTGCAACTGCGTATTTCCTGAACAAGCCTAGGAATATTCCTGGGCGACGTGCAGTTAATGCCTAAAGCGGCTATTTGCTCTTTTTTATCTAGCCATATTGCACATTCCGTGATCGGTGTGCCGTCTGATATATGCAGTTCGTCTTTTGCACTGAAGCTGATCCACGCATAAACTCCAGGAAATTCTTCCAGAAGTCTGACAAGTGCTCTGGCTTCGCTCAAGCATGGTATCGTTTCGCAGGCAAGTATATCGGCGCCTGCATCAATCAGTGCTTTCATCCTAGGCCTGTGGAAATCGATCAGTTCCTCTTCGCTCAGTTCATAAGCTCCTCGGTATTCGGAGCCATCAGCCAAATAAGCACCATACGGACCGACTGAAGCAGCTACAATAGGCTTTGGCCGATCCAGGCGGCCATCTGAGTTTTTCCAAAATTCATCCCGTGCTTGTACGGCTATTTGAACGGACGCCTGAATGAGAAGAAGCGCATCCCTCTGGCTCATTCCCCGCCGGACAAATCCTTCCACCGAAGCCTGATAGCTGGCCGTGATTGCGCAGTCAGCCCCCGCCAAAAAATACTCCGTATGCACACGTTTAATTAACTCGGGATTTTCCATCAGCACTTTTGCTGACCATAGGCTATCGTTCAGATTGCATCCGTGACGCTCAAGCTCAGTGGCCATGGCGCCATCGAGGATCATCATCGGAAATTTCTCTAAAATCGTTGCAATCGGATTCATCGTTCGCCGAACCTACTCTCGTTCTATTTTTTATTTCCATTACATCACAATAGAGTCGCTGGTTTTGGTGATTTGCTTTTTGCGATTTTTGATATAGTAAAATAAATAGCAACCAGCCATAAATGCTATACCGCAATAGATCGCAATCCGTTGACTTGGGTCAAAAGCAAGTCCGACACAAGATGCGAGGCATAAACCAAAAGCGGCAATCGGTACAAGCGGGTACAGAGGCGTGCGGTATTTCAAATCGTTGATATCATTGTTTTCCTCAAGAAAACGCTTACGAAACATAAATTGGGACGCTGCAATTGCCATCCAGACAACAACTACGGCAAAACCAGAAATCGAAACAAGAACGAGATATACGGTGTCAGCAGCAAACACACTGGACAGAAGCGATAAACACGCAATCAACATGCTAATGATCAAAGCATTCATCGGTACACCTTTGGAATTTACTCTCCCCAGTCGATGGCTGATCATATTTTCTTTCGAAAGAGCCCACAGCATGCGGGTTGAGGCATACAAGCCCGAGTTAGCTACGGAAAGCAATGCCGTAATAATGACAAAATTCATAATATCGGCCGCGTAAGGCACCCCGATGTTGTCAAAGACCAAGACAAACGGGCTTTCAATAACGCCAGCTTCTCTCCACGGAATTAAACCAGCTAGTACAAAAATGGCACCGATAAAGAATATCATCGTTCGCCAAATAATGTTCGTCATCGTACGGGGGATACTCTTCTCCGGGTTTTCGCTTTCCCCAGCAGTGATCCCGATTAGCTCCGTTCCCGAGAAGGCAAAGTTGACGGAGATCATCGTCATCACTACAGGGAGAAATCCGTTCGGGATAAGACCGCCCTCTCCAAAAAAATTAGACAACATGGGAGCGGGTGATCCTGTTTTCAATGGAAGAAATCCGAACATCGCAGCGCCGCCCAAAATGATGAACAAAATAATCGCAATGACCTTCACACCTGCGAACCAAAATTCAGTTTCTGCAAAAAACTTGACGGAAAGCGCGTTTGCTATAAAGATCACTCCACCAAAAATAGCGCTCCACATCCACACAGAGGTGTCCGGAAACCATCGCTGCATCAAAAGACCAGACGCTGTAAATTCAGAGCCTACTGTAACCACCCACGTCAGCCAATACATCCATCCTACTGTAAATCCGGTTGCTGGCCCGATATATTTAGTGGCGTAGGTTTGAAAAGAGCCGGTTACAGGCATGGCAACTGATAACTCCCCTAGGCACAACATGACAAGATACATGATTAAGCCACCCACCAGATAAGCAAGAAGCGCTCCCCCAGGACCTGCCTGATTCAGGGTATAGCCAGAGCTTAAAAACAGCCCTGTGCCAATTACCCCTCCCAGGGAGATCATAAACAAATGTCTGCTTTTCATCGTACGACGTAGTTCGGTCTGACCTTTTTCATTCATGTGCCCCATGTTGTTCCACCCCTTAGTGAAATGAATGTTTTTCAGGCATGGTGGTTCCCTGTTACTTTAAAAGTCTGAAGCATACTACTTTCGGTTCGGTCATTTCTTGCAGGGCAAAGGCAATTCCCTCACGACCGATTCCCGATCCTTTCACGCCCCCGAACGGCATCGCATCGATACGGTAATCAGAACTATCGTTAATCATAACACCTCCCACTTCTAGCTTGTAAATAGCAGAAAATGCCTTGTCCACTTCACGTGTGAAAATGCCAGCTTGAAGTCCGAAAGGTACTTGGTTCGCTTCACGTATAGCAGTATCCAAATCCGCGACCTTGAAAATAGAAACGACCGGACCAAATACTTCATCCTTCGCAATCTTGCAATTTGCCGGCACATTGATTAATACGGTCGGTTCGTAATAGGCACCGTTACGTATCCCCCCGCAAAGCAGCGTCGCACCTTTCTGCACCGCTTCAGTCACCCAATTCTCAACTCGTTTCGCTTCGTTTTCCGAGATCATGGGACCCATATCGGTTTCTTCCGATAATTTGTCTCCGACTCGGTATTGTTTCGTAAGCGTGACGAACCGATCAACGAATTCATCATAAATTTCTTCCTGTGCATAAATGCGCTGTACTCCTAGACAATTTTGACCAGCTGCCCAAAACGCACCCGACACAGACGACTCTACCGCTAGTTCCAAATCAGCATCTTTCAAGACGATGACGGGTGAGTTTGAGCCTAGCTCCATGCTCATCTTTTTTAGCCCGGCTTTTTTCATGATCGCTTCTCCAGTAGCTAGCCCACCTGTAAACGAAATCATTCGAATTGCCGGATGAGTGATTAATGCCTCCCCCATGTCATTCGTAAAGCCAGTAATAATGGAGAGCACCTTCGGAGGAAGTCCCGCTCTATCAAATGCTTCTGCAAGCAGCAAGGCACTCAAAGGTGTCGTTGGCGCAGGTTTGACAATAATGGCATTTCCAGCAGCAATCGCGGGTCCGATTTTGTGTGCGACGAGGTTTAACGGATCGTTAAACGGTGTGATGGCAGTAATGATGCCAATCGGAAAACGGTAGTAATAGCCGACGCGATTTTCGCTGCCTGGCATTTGGTCAAATTGTATCGTTTCTCCGTAAATTCGTCTCGCTTCTTCCGCACTGATCCGCAATGTCTCTACACAACGCCTTACTTCCTTTCTTGCTTCCCGGATCGTTTTACTTCCCTCAAGAGCAATGACCTTCGCATATAGTTCTTTGTTCTCGGAAATCCAATCAGCGGCACGATGGATGATAGCCATCCGCTCATGCACTGGAATGGCCGCCGCTATCGTTTGTCCATCTTTTGCCTCTTCAATGGCGAACAGTACGTCGTCCTCATTAGCAGCCGGCACCGTTGCAATGATGCTATTATCATGCGGATTATGAACGTTCATTTCTTTATCGCGGGATACCCACTTCCCAGCTAGAAACATCTTTTTTTTAATGAAAGTTTCCGTCATCATCAAGTATAGACCTCCAGTCGAATTTCTTTTGCCCTACAATTGGCCACGGCTAATGTTGATCAAATCAATGAGAATAGAGAAGCCAGTCTCTGTGCGTCCAGCTCCTGCACCGATAAGCGTAATCGGACCTGCCAAATCGCAGTAATAGGTGATCGCGTTTTGCGCCCCTAATACGCCTGCCAACGGGTCGGTTAACGGGATTGCTTCGGGACCAACCTTTGCCATTACATGCTCCCCTTCTTTAACAACTCGTGCGATCAGCTTCCATCTTTTCTTATTTTCTTTTGCCCATTGAATGTCTTGTGGGGTAAGTTTCGAAATTCCTTCACGCGCGATCTCGTCTCTTTGAATATGAGCGTTCATGATCGTGTTTGCCAAAATCGTTACTTTATATTGAGCATCAAAGCCTTCGACATCGTTTCGCGGATCTGCCTCTGCATACCCGAGAGATTGCGCTTCTGCCAAGGCGTCCTCATAGGTCAATCCTTCCTCCATCCTAGTGAGGATATAGTTTGTTGTTCCATTGAGAATTCCGCGAATTTCGGAGATGTCGTTACCTACCAATGAAACGAGTGGCATACGGATGGATGGCGTTCCACTCATAACTGTTCCTTCATAGCACCAGCGAACCCCGTTTTGTTTTGCTACTGTCTCCAACTCTCGGAATGCCAGAGAAACGGGTCCTTTGTTGCTCATCACGATATTTTTCTTACTTTCAAAGGCAGCCTTACAATGATCGATCGCTGGCTGACCTGTTTTAATATCCGTGAACGTCATTTCTACGATCGTATCCGCATTGCTTTCCCTAATCGTTTGAAAGCTGTCCCAGCCTTTGATTAAGCCAGGGGTATCAGGGTAGCCCTGCAAACTGCCCGTTTCGCCCACAATACGTAAAGCCAAAGAGAGATCCAGACCGTCTGGATGATAGAGGGAGCCTTTCATCAGATCAGAAATCGCTACTACTTTCGCCTCGAAACCTACATTTGCGTATAAAGCGTCCGCTTTCGTTTCCAAAATTTCCGCCAATCCTTGTCCTACCACTCCAAAACCGAGTAATGCTACTTTGTGTGTCATTCTGATTCGATCCTCCTACAATGCTGTTTTGTTCATCTGTGAAGCCAAATAGTTCAATGCCTGTTCGAGATCCGAAATCAAATCTTCCGTATCTTCAATCCCAACCGACATACGAACCAATCCTTCAGAAATCCCCAAGGCCATCCTCTCCTCAAGCGTGCATTCCACATGGCTGGTCGTCCTAGCTGGGCCATAAATCGTCTCGACAGCACCCAAATTTCCCGCCCGGTTTCCTAACCGCAAATGAGGCAAAAAAACTTTAATCGCCTCCATTTCACCTTTCAGAACAAAACTAAGAATACCCCCGAATCCACTCATCTGCCGTTTGGCGACCTCATGATTTTTGTGGCTTTCTAATCCCGGATAATAGACAGCTTCCACGCACTCTTGTTTTTGCAGGAATCGGGCAACTTCCATCGCGCTTTTCGCTTGCTGCTCTACCCTGAGCTTTAATGTTTTCATCCCCCGCAAAATGAGGTAGGCGGACCAAGGATCCATCGTTGCTCCATTTATTTCTCTGTAGTGATACACTTTTTCCATCAACTGCTGAGAACCGCAAACGACTCCGCCCAATGCGTCCGCATGCCCGCTTAAAAATTTGGTGGCGCTGTGAATAACGAGATCAACACCGAGTAGAAGCGGATTTTGATTTATAGGGGTCGCAATCGTATTGTCGATAACAACCAATGCCCCGACTGATTTTGCTAGCTTGGCCAAATGCTCGATGTCCACAATTTTCAATGTCGGATTCGTTGGTGATTCCAAATAAAGTAACTGGCAGCCCTTTTGAATTTCTGTTTCAATTTCTTCTTGATTGCCGGTGTTGCACAAAACAACATCAACATTAATATTGGGCAAAAATTCAGTGAAAATTTTGTTCGTACCTCCGTACGTATCTTTTATGGAGACCACCCTGTCACCTGGTCGTAAAAATGTATACAAAGTACTGCTGATCGCAGCCATGCCGGATGAAAACGCTATAGCTCGCTCGGCCCCTTCCAGCGTTCTCAGTTTTTCTTCAAAGGCCTGAACAGTTGGGTTGGTCATGCGATTGTATATATGGCCTGGTTTATTCCCGATCGCTACGTCATACCATTCATCCACATCATCATATCCATAAGCTACACTTAACACGACAGGGACTTGTGTAGAACCAAAAACACTAAACTCCTTTTCGCCAGCCCAAACCGTTTTTGTACCCATTAGACTGTTGGAATTATCGATTTTTTTCATTTTTGCCTCCACTTTTGTAGAAATAACTTAACTCATGTAAAGAATATACAATATACAATATATAATATAATCATTGGTAAACACCTCCTATTCAATGATGAACATTCGTGATGTTTTTTGTGTTTAGTATATTGTATATTTTGTATTGTATTATTCGTTTCTAGAAAACACAATAGTCTTAATTTTTTTATTTATAAAAACGACAAGAGTTGTTACTACTCTTGTCGACCAGTCAAACTTATTTCTATTAAATCATCTCAGGATGCTCAATCTTCCAGTGATGGAATTGGATCAAGTTCGCCAAAGCATCTGAATCTCGTTCTTTAAAATAACGCAAGATCTGTTTATGTTGGTCGTTCATTTGTTTTAAGATGACATACAGTTTTTCCGAGTCGTTGCTCAAATAGGACTGCCGAATAAAACTGTTTTGCAATGATTCCATCATCGTAATCAGTGTATGGTTGTTGCACTTGTCGATGTACACCTTATGGAAAGCGGTTTGATATTTTTGATAATCATCGTAATTGTTCTCTTGGATCGACACATCAATTTTCCGTATATACTCCTCCATCATGGACATATCACTGTCCGTGATAAACTCCATTGACAACCGTGCAGCCAAGGCATCCAATGAACCAATGACGGCGAATACATCCAACTTTTCTTTCGTATTTAGTTCCTTTACGAGAAAGCCGCGTCTCGGAATATACTCCAGGAGATTATCCGAGGACAACTGGATGAGTGCTTCCCGAACGGGAGTCCTGCTGACCTCCAGCTTTTCACAGATCTCTGCTTCATTAATCTTGTGATTTGGCAGCAATGTTCCATTCTGGATTCGCGAAGCAATATATTTGTATACGTGGTCTTTTAATGAGTCGTATTTGCGAGTAATCATCGTTCACCTCAATCAAAATAATATTTTGTATTTAATATTATGGTAGCATTGCACAATCTTTTGTTCAAGGTGTACCCCCCCTGCTACAAGAACCTCGAAATGTAAATGTATCCCGGTTGTTTGTCCAGTTGTACGAATGTTTCCAATTGGTTGGTCTGGCTGGTCCGCCACCAATTCTTCCGATCATTTTTAATTCCTTTCTTGAACACTTTTCTCAGGAGTGGCATTTTGATTTGGATTTTGAAGTGCAGTTTTGTTTAATTTAATAACACCTTGCGACCAAATGGTTACACGTGCTTTTCGATACAGATTATTTCTTATGCCTTGGGTAAGTTGTATATATTTTCTATGCCTTATACTCTCATGATGATTTCTATTCATCAATCCGATTCAAACCGCTGCTTCTTCTTTGGTCAAAAGTCGAATGGGATCAATCGTCACTCCCTTAAGAATTCCTACCTTGTTTGCCTTTTCATAAATGTCTTTCTCCCAGTGACCTGGAGGTAATTGGGCCAGAGGTGCCTTTTCTTTCAATTGCATGACGGTAACCAGAGTAGTTAGGAGCTGACTTTGTGTCATTTGAGTTGTAGGTCTAAATGTTCCATCAGGGTACTTCCACATCACTCTCTTTTCAATAACGTATTCAATGTCAGATTTATACTGATCAGTATCAAAATCGGATCGAACTGAGCCTTTTTGGATCTGAGTAGTTCCAATAGCATGGAGAGCTGAAGGGAAAGATATTGTAACCCTAACATTAATGATGTAACAAAGAATGAGTTAAGTAATCTCTTCATAACGTTAACCCTCACATATTCTCAGTGATTCAATTGCCTCTAGCAGTATCTCAACATAAATAACTGGAGCCTTCCTTATGAAGCACATTGATATGGAATAAAATCCTAATTCATTTTGGTGCAGTCGTGGTGTTTAGAAACAATTTAATCCTCCTAGATCATCCATCTGGCATTACTTACTTTTTGGATAAAATTTACTTGCTAGAATGAATGTTCTACGCCCCATTATCTGCTTATTAACAGCTTGTCATGCAGTTTGATTCTTATGCCGTCCTTCCCCAGTTTTACCTCTCCTACAACTGTGCCGTCTATCAATAGACAACACATATGATTGCTGGTTACAGGATCGATGTCTGGTCTACCTTCTCCATCAAACAACGGTTCATCCATTTGAGCAAATTCTATCAGGTCTGTAATGTCCGCGAATACAATCTTCATGTATTCTGCGATAACCCCAAGTCCCTGGTTATCAGCCGTTGCTTCCTTTTGACGCTTGATCTCGGCTTTAATTTGAGGTTTTCGCGGGTTTTCCCAGCCAATTGCTTAAGCTTTCAACGATTAATAGCAAATAGGAGGGGTATGCCCCCTCCTATTTGCTATTAATCAGCAAGACTACCGATTCTTGCTGATGTGATTGGAGACTAGTAAACCGGATTCCAACTGAATACGTACCAATTTCTGAATGGGAATAACTGTATAGTTTAGTTCTCGTTCCAGCTTATCCGTATACTGTCGCAATTGGCGAAGCCCTTCTTGCAGCACTGCTTTCAATTTTGTAATTGCCTCTTGGTCGGTTGAACCTTCCTTTGCTAGCCGCTCTAGCTCATATTCGCAAGTGCGTACCGCTAGTCCCAAGCTCAATCCTCGATAAAACTTCGATACCACGAAACTGCTGAAAACTTGGGAACCCTTTGCCGGCTTTTCAAATTCAGGATCGCTCATTGCCCATTTTCTCTGTGCTTCGTTCCTTTCTTTGCGTGCCGGGGAAGATGGGTCCATCAACTTGAAAAACGGGTTATCCTTTGAAATATAGGACCGTATGCCACCCAAAAGTCCCTCCAGCATTTCAAAAAAAGCCTCACTTTGATCTGCTTCGGTCAGAAGTGCCTCTCTGCGGGAGATATCTGAGTCACTCTGATCCTCTATTCGTGGATCGAAAAAATATGGCAGCTCGGTGATTAATGTTACACAATCCGCTTTCGAAGAGGCGTATGTGTGGCTGTCTGCCCCCACATCAAGTGTCGGGGCTTTTCCTGTATGTTTCTCCATATAATCATAGTATTCGTCTTGCCCGTTTAAACTGAAGATGGCCGGAGCAAACTCTGTCGCAAATGGCGTCTCTGGTTCTCCTAGATCTAAAGGCACGTCTTCTTTCCTTGCTGAATTGTGAAATCCTTCGTATAATTCTGGCAAATCGTGTGAAATATACCAATAGGCACCGCATAACCCCCCATTGTGTAATGAATACATAAACACAGGTCTAGTCTCGTCTATGATTTTCATAAGCACTTGCGTTTCAGGCAATGGTTTGTCAAAGCGATATTCTTTATATTCAAAAGGAAAAGTCCATTCCACCTGCTCGTAGCCGACAGGTCTATAGTAATTTCTAATGTAGTTAAAAATATTGTATGGTCCTTTAAACCAATTTTCATTTAGTCGCGTACCATCAGGGTCAACACATTTGATGATGTACCACGTGAAGCCCAGCTCGTCGCGCAAGGCCTTGTCCTCTGCCAATGCCCGGGAGAGATATTCCATCGTCATCGCGCCAATTGGCTCGTTAGGATGCGGGCAGGCAAAGCATAACGCATTTTTGGGCCCGTCTCCGATTTTGATACATGGAATGGGGTGTCCATCGCGGGACTTTCCCGCCTCAAATACGGTTACAGCATCAGGAAACTCTTCGGCCAGCCTTCTGGTGCTTTCATCCATTTCATCTACTGTTAGAAAAACCTTGTAGTCTGGCACCTTATCAATCACATGTTGAAAATTCATCGATTATTCCCCCTCGTCTGATGCAATCTTCCAAGTCATTCTAAAAAGATGCTATTCCTGTAACGTATCGATTAGGTTCTTGACGTAGACGGAAAGACTCCGTTTATTTTTCTACCCAGCTATCTTGGAAATTGGGAGTATAGGACGACCATTTCACGCCTTTTACTCGCGAGCTTACTACCACAAAGATCTTGTCACTATAGATGGGAACAGCATATGCTTGCCCAAGGAGATGTTGTTGGGCATCTACATATACCTGTTTTCTGGCTTTCGTTTCAGCGGTTGCACGTCCTTTTGTTAATAAGGCATCCAGCTTGCCGTCTTTTAGACCACTTATGTTAAAGCCAGCACCAATTTGGCTAGAGTGGAAACTTTGATATAAAGCATCAGGGTCATCGTAACTATAAGTAACCAGCGTTACATCAAAATTTCCTTTCATTAGTCCATCACTATACGCTGACTCCTCTAAATTTTGAATGGTAGCTTTGATACCCACCTCGCCCAGCATAGCTTGCAGCAACTGAGCTTGCATCTCAAACCTAGCCGAAATCATAAAGGAAAGGGTAAATACTTTTCCATCCTTTTCTCTCAGGCCTTCTCCGTTTACCTTCCATCCAGCAGCGTCAAGGAGCTTCTTTGCTTCTTCCACATTGTATTGGTACCCGTATTTTTCCAATGACTTATCATACCCCAATGTTGAAGGGGATAACAACGATTGGGCAACCTCTCCTTCACCCATCAAAACCGCCTGGACCATCGCTTGTTTATTAACCAGCATATTGAATGCTTTTCGAACTTGGATATCCTGGAACTCCGGTTTTGTCAAGTTCATATATAAACTAAGAGGTATCCCAGCCCGTAAAAGTTCCAGAACCTGATATTTTGGGTTATTTCGATACTTCTTGATATCTTTTGCGGGTACATCGAATGCAATATCGATGGTACCATTTTCCAAAGCGGCCAACATAACACTTTTATCTGGAATTGTTTTGATCACCAGTTTATCAGCTCTTGGCGGTCCTTGATTTTCATAGAGCGGCATGGCCCACTTAAAGGCTTCATTGCGAACCAATGTAACCCCCTCGCCAGCCTTCCAGCTCTCAAACTTCCATGGACCCATTCCCACAGGATTTCGTCCATATTCCTCACCATATTTTTCAATGGCCTTCATGGATAGCGGTTGAGTTATACCGGTGCCTAAATCTTCAAGAATCGACACATTGGGTTCATGTAATTCAAGGATGAGGGTTTTATCATCAGGGGCACTGACGCTCTTCACCGGCATCATAACTATTCCCGCCAGTTTTGCTTTTGTTTTCGGATCCTTAATGCGTTCAAAGGTATCCTTAAAACTTTTGGCAGTTAGAGGTGTTCCATCGTGAAACGTAACATCAGAACGAATGGTAAAGGTGTACGTTTTTCCATCCTCTGAAATCTTAAATTCACTTGCGAGATTAGGTTTGAATTCTTTTGTAACAGGATCCTTGTAGACCAGCGATCCACCCATATTCCAAGTAACACCCATATCGTTACCAACTGACTTGTGAACATCTAGGGTATCTGCTTCACTTGCGTAAGCCACAGTGATGGATCCGCCTGTCTTTGGTTTGTCAGCCTCTGGCTGTTGATTTGGTTCAGATGTGGTTGATTGTGTGCTGCATGCAATCACCAACGACGTACATATCATAATTAGTAATCCTAAAATAATGCCATGAAATCTCTGTTTCTTCTTCTTTACCATGTTACAGCTCCCTTGTTCTGTATTTTTTAAAAAATCTACATGACGACATAATTTTGAAAATATATCTGACCTCCTTTACGTTTAAAGCGCCGGCATTAGCCCCCTGGTCCCGATTATAAAACCTCCAGCAAGAGGAGATTCAATCGTTAGTTTTCGACAATATGTTTCTTCAAAAGAATAGGGAGCTTGTTTAAGAAGCTCCCTGCGCGTGCTGAAATTTCAGCTCAGTCTTATTTTATTATCGTATTGTTAGAGTGATCGGAGCGTTGGAGAGAAGGGAATGGAATCAAGAGAATGCGGCCATTTGGCAAAATAACAGGTGCTCCTATTCACCTACTTGTTTTGTCATAAAGCCTCTTCCGTACACATTATTTTTCGGATGAAAAATCCCCGAACTACGTTAATCCGATCTGGACTGAGTTGTTTTCAAGCGGTTTCTATGTTTTAAGAAAAACTGCTTCTTCTTGTTTTCGTTACTCTGTTCGGAGGGATCAGGCATCGATTGATCACTGTCATTCTCGCTCGGAACCAAAAGCGATTCCATAAACTCTTTTGTCGGGATATACGGTTCATAGGCAAGAGGAACTTTTGTTATCTTGCTCGTCAATTCATCAAGAGCTGCAAGATCATCAACGCCAACTTGATGAACAGATGTTTTTCCCAATGCAAGAATTGCGACCTTCATTTCTTCCACAAACGACGTAAGAAAGTTCTCTAAATACTTTGCTGCTTCTTGCACATCAAATTGAGCAGTTAAACTTCCCGGATAAAAAACAAGTTGAGTAGGAGGTTCCCAAGGAACTGCTTTTGTTACCTGATCATGCGTCATTGCCCACAAGAGAGCCGTCCCCATATAGACACCATCAACACCTAACGCAAATGCTTTTAGGCAATCAGATGGCGTGAAGTATCCTCCTCCGCTTAACAAGGTAATTCTTTCCTTCACCCCGCGTTTTTGTAAGTATTGTACGGCACGTGAAACAGCATAAATGGTGGGGATTCCAAAATCGTCTTCCAGGATGGGAGGTCCGCCCTTAGATCCTGCCTGTCCGCCGTCAATGCTTACAAAATCAACCCCAGCAAAAATGGCGACTTCCAAATCGGCTTCAATCTTTGCGCTTGCACATATTTTAACTCCAATGGGGATTCCACCAGTAAGGGCGCGCAGATGATCAACTACTTTGCGAAGATCTTGTGGTTTATTGATATCCTTATGCCTGGAAGGAATGACGACATAATCATCATTCTCCACCTTCAAGATTTTTCTGGCTCTTCCTTGAACGTACTCCGAAGGGATAAAAGTTGCCGCACCCGCAATGGCTCCTTGGCCGATATGGATTTCAATCGCATCGGCCTGTTTGAGAATTTCTGGCTCTTTTGACCACTTGCCGCTGTGGTATTGAATAATTAAATGTTTGGCGTTTTGTCTTTCTTCGGGTAAAAATCCCCCTTCACCCGTATTTGTTAAAGTGCCGACCGCAGCGGTTCCTTTTGCAATCGCTATCTTTGCTTTCTCTGACACACCAATCCCATATCCCATTCCTCCCGCCATAATGGGCATTTCCAGAGACAAAGGTTTTTTTGCCTGAGGCCCGATGGTAATCCGCATATCTACATCTACATTTTCAGGGGTAACTAACGTGGCCAGTTGTGCCGGTGAAAAGATAAGTCCGTCGTAAGTAAGAAATTTACGCGGACTCCCAAATGGTCTTTCTATAACTGCCCCTTCTGAAGCGCGCAAGCTATTTTCAATCACAATTCTTGGTGACAGGCGAGTCAGTGCTGTTACCATTTCCCAAATGTTTTCGGGATACCGTTCATTCATGAGCCGCTTCGTGAACCGGCCAATGATCCATTGCAGCAACGACCTTGAAAAAATAAGAGCTAGAATTCCTGAAAATAGAATGGCTGTCATTGTACCCGTAAATGATCCGATGTCAAAAGACATCCATTTACTTCCCATTACACTTCTCCCCTTCGATACCGTTAGCAAAAGCGTACAGGCAGATAAGAATGATCCATGCGCAGGTTAGTGATAGTGGCAAGATTTTCAGAAATTTTGTGTTTTACCATCTTTTGGTTTACCGCAGTATCGTATTCTTTTCCTCCTGTAGTATTATCCAGTTAGACAAGTTTATTCCCACAAAAACGCCAGTGAGCACCCGCCGAACCTCCCGGGGCGAATACGATTTATGTTTGTTCAGCACCAGATCGAACTGACATGGACAGGAGGGTAGCAGGAATTTCATGCATAGAGTCAAAAAAAGCCTTTCCATCCGGTTGTCCCGGCAGAAAGGCTTTTTTGACTTTAGCTTTGCGGTTCCTTTTTGTGGAGTTCCTATATGATGCCCCCAAACTCTATGGCCTTAAACTAGAAAAAGGCAGCCGTTATAAGCTTGAGGAAGTTTGTGACTAAAAATCCTAGGTTTGTCGCTGTTTGATTAGAAGTTGTCATTGTATAATTCTTGTTGCTGTTCCTCTGCTATGGTCTGTAAGTCATATGCGTTAATTCGAAACAACTGATAATCGCCCGTATCCGCTTTTTTTGCGGCGAGCTTACTTAGAAATTTCGGGGAGCCTTCGTTTTCTTCATCGTAAACTAACAAGATACCGTCAGAATTGGCTAGCAAGAATTTGTCTTTCTCTCCAAGCTGCCAAGCTCCCTGATAAGGAGTTTGATAGACACTATTGATATAATCAGCTTGCATCACAATATTTCGGTAGTAATCCTGGGTCTCTTCCTTCCACTTTTCCTCTTGATTCAAAAACGGAGTAATTACCGCCAGTTTTAGATGCGGATACTCCTTTTTCAATTCCAGAACAGTTTCGGCTGCCCACATTTCTACCCCTAGTTGACCTGATATGATGACCCATTCCAATTCTTCTTCAAGGAATCTTGCGAGTTCCCGCTTCAGTGCTTTCTTAATTATCGCTAAGCCCGGATTTTTTTCATTGAAAATGCCAAGCTCGTGAGCCTTGTATCCTGATACAAATAACCGTTTTAACATGTTGCCACCTCAAATTTAAAAGAACTCTAGCGCTTCGTCTCATTTTTTCTTATATTATCACAAAGGTAGTTGGTCTCCTAAATTCCGATGATCGAGATAATAAATCCTCTATCAAAAAGCGAAGGTGTAATTTTTCACCCTCCAAGCTGAAATGTGCCCAAAAAAGCTGTAAAACAGCTGCTTAACCTCACAAGACGAGAATATTGAAATACCTGCTGATCTTATCGATAATATTGCCTTTTGTCCTTTTCTTTTACAGATACTCTTAGTTTCCAAAGTTCTTGAGCCAATTGAAAAGCTTCCTTATCATCTCCTTTTTCAATTGCTATTCCCCTTGCTTTTAATAGAGCATTCACAGCAGGAGATAGGTCGGGAGAATCCACAACCCATATTTTAAAGTCATGTTGAAATGGATCCGTATCGCTCCAAACATAATGATGTTTTCGAAATGCAGCACCAACTGTGCTTTTCGGAAGCTCTTGCTTACAACGAAATAGTTCTTTCTCATCTTTACCTAAAAACACCAATTGCTTGTTATCCACAAATACAAGGGAGATATCTTGCTTTTTGAAGAGAATTTCATCATCTCTAATTTTACATGTGACTTTATCATCATATACAGACGTTTCTAAGCTTTCATGAAAAGAGAGTAGAGTCAAGACAATCCCTGCAATCAAGCCAAGGATCATAGTAACAATGCCTACCCATGCTCCGTTATAGGAGGCAATTAGTTGTAAGGGCCCCTGGAAAGGTATCCACGGCAAAGAACTGCCCCATTTAGCAATACTCGGAAGAAACCAGCCGAACACTAAACCGATAAGAGGGAAACCAAGCCACAAGATAATCTTGTCCGTTTTTGAAAAATTTAATAATGTATGATTCTCACTCATGTAAAGTCTCCTTTGTTAGATAATACGCTTGTAATGGTTTCTCTCCATACAGCTGAAACATCCAGTTGAATGCCAATCAACGGATAATTTGATAAGTTATCGAGTGTTAACGCTAGTACACATGCTTTTTCACGCAAGCCTTTTGAATCCGTATGACCAAATTCTTCCCCTTTTTGTAGTAATCGAAAAAAACCGTCAATAAAGCCTTCCTGTACGGCCTTAATTTTTAATCGGTACTCTTTATTATGGGAAGATTCTCGGCTCCCATATATAAGAAACTCATTTAATACCTGTACAACAAGCATTTGTGTATCTGTAGTCTCTTCAACCAATAATTGCAAGCCGTCACGAACCATCTTCTCTACAAAATTCTTTTTCGTATACTCATGAATTTGAAAGTATTGTTCAAAACTATACCCTTCTAAAATCCAAGCGAAAACAGCGTCTATTAGTTCCTCTTTCGAAGAGTAATAATAATAGATGGATGGCTTCTGTATGCCTACAGAATGAGCAATCATGGAAAGGGAGGCTTTTTCAATTCCATACTGTCCGATCAACCATGTGGTCGTTTCAAGAATTTTTTGTCGTGTTGCTTCGCTTTTATTCATTTTATCACCATTTTCTACCTAACGTTAGTTAGATAATAGCCGCTAATTTCGCTGATTGTCAAGATGGAGGTAAAATATTCGGCTCCCAACATAAAAAGAAGCCGTGAGAATACGGGATAACTCCCTGCATTCTTCTCGGCTTTTCGCCTTACTGCCTAACCCATTTTCACTACGAACTCCATACTTCCGAGGCCACCCCATTTGGCACTTACGACATCTCCTTCCCGTAGCTGATGGGAACCGGTAATGCCCCCGGACAAAATCAAATCTCCCTTTTGCAGCTTGCGACCTTCGCGAGCAAGCATATTCGCCAGCATTGCGACTGAGCGGGCTGGATGACCGAGAACTGCCGCACCAGCCCCCAAGTCTTTGAGCTCGCCATTGATCGAAAGGGTAACGCCAACCAAATCGAGTTCAAGTTCATCAGGCTGTCTCCATGTCGACCCGATAAATACACGGGAAGACGAAGTATTGTCCGCAATGACATCCGGCAAGGTAAACTGGAACTGCGCATACCTGCTGTCGATAATCTCCAGAGCGGGAACCACATAGTCAGTGGCTGCCAGAACATGAGCCTCCGTGATGCCCGGTCCTTCCAAATCCTCACGCAAAACAAAGGCAATTTCCGCTTCCACCTTGGGATGAATCAATTCATTGATCGGCAGAATCCCGTCCTCGATATTCATATAGTCAAAAATATAGCCCCGAATCGGTTCGTGCACATTCATCTGCTTCATTTTTGCCTGACTGGTCAAACCCATTTTAGAGGCAAAGATTCGATGACCCTGCTGAAGCTTGAGGGAGACAAGCTCATTTTGGATACGATATCCATCTTCCACGGTCAGATCGGGGTATTCAGCTGTCAGCTTCACAACCTCCTCCCTATTCAACTCCGCATCCACCAGCTTCTGAGCTAGCCTTTTGTATAATAGTTCCGATTGCACGCTGATCCCCCCTAAATCATTTTGGTAGAGCTGTACCGTTGGGCGATTTCCGCTGCGACATCCAAGATCATGTCTTCTTGTCCGCCCACGACCTTTCGTTTTCCCAGCTCGATCAAAATATCCCGGGAATCGATACCGAATTTCCTGGCTGCACGCTCGGCATGAAGCCGGAAACTGGAATAAACACCCGCGTATCCGAGAACGAGAGCGTCTCTGGTAATTTCCTGAGGTACTTGAAGAATCGGCGACACGATATCCTCCGCCAGATCCATCATTTTGTACAAATCGACGCCCGTCTGAATGCCCATTCGATCCAGCACAGCTAGGAGAACCTCGGTCTGTGTATTGCCCGCACCTGCACCCAAGCACCGAACACTGCCGTCAATCCAGGTGGCACCCTCTTGAATGGCGACGAGCGTATTGGCCATGGCTAAAGACAAATTATTGTGTGCATGGAAGCCAATGGGAATATTCAGACATTGCTTCAATGATCGGACTCGTTCCCCTGCTTGATCAGGTAGCAGAGCGCCAGCAGAATCGACGATGTACACGACATCGGCTCCATAGCTTTGCATGAGTCCAGCTTGCTCCGCCAGTTTTTCCGGAGCAGCCATATGCGCCATCATCAAAAAGCCAACTGTCGTCAAGCCAAGCTCTTTCGCTTGATAAATATGCTGAGCGGAAACGTCCGCTTCGGTCGCATGTGTGGCGATTCGTGCCATGCCTACCCCTAGGCCTGAGGCTGTCTTCAAATCTTTGATCGTGCCGATTCCCGGCAGCAGGAGCACGCCCACTTTCGCTTGTTTACAAACGGAAACAGCAGCCTCGATCAGCTCCAGCTCGGGGGTTCTGGACAGACCATATTGCAGGGACGATCCGGCCAATCCATCTCCATGGGAGACTTCAATATACGGTACGTTTGCTTCATCTAATGCGCGCGCCACTTCGACTACTTGCTCCACGGTAAACTGGTGATTGATCGCATGGCTTCCATCTCGAAGCGCTACTTCAGTGATCACAATATCACGAGTCATTTGCGGTTCCTCCTTTCATTCGTGGCTATATACTCGTGCCGATGCCGATAGCTTGCTTGGCATATTCCTCTGCTACCTTCACCGCTGTCGCCGTCATGATATCCAGATTGCCTGAATAAGTAGGGAGGTAGTCGCCCGCGCCTTCCACTTCCAAAAACACGGTGATTTTGTTTTCATCAAAGATCGGTTCTGAGCGTAGGCGGTAACCAGGAACGTATGATTGAATATAGGAGACGGTCTGATGAATAGCCTTCACGATCGCCTGTCGGTCCGCTCCTTCCTCCACTACTGCATAGACAGTATCCCTCATCAGGATCGGCGGTTCTGCCGGATTCAGGATGATGATCGCCTTGCCTTTCTTCGCTCCGCCAATCGCTTCGATACCATGTGCGGTCGTCTCCGTAAATTCGTCGATTTTGGAACGTGTGCCAGGACCAGCGCTTTTACTGGAAATAGTGGCCACGATCTCTGCGTAGCTGACCGGACTCACACTCCCTATCGCATGAACAATCGGAATAGTAGCCTGGCCGCCACATGTGATCAAATTGATGTTTTTTTCATTCAAATGTGCACCGAGATTCACAGATGGTACGACAAAGGGCCCTACAGCGGCAGGCGTAAGATCGATGGCGAGCTTTCCAGCCTCCTGGAGCGCCTTCGCATGCCGAATATGCGCATGGGCAGAAGTAGCGTCAAAGACGATATCCGCAAGATCCGCACTGCTTTCCAAAAACGGTTGTAATCCGCCGTCAAATACGTAGTAACCAGCTGCCTTTGCTCTACGCAGACCATCCGAATCAGGATCGATTCCAATCATGGACGTCAGTTCAAGAACTGGCGACCTTCCCAGCTTGATCATCAGGTCTGTCCCAATGTTACCCGAGCCCAGTATGGCTACCTTTACTTTCTTCATACACGCACTCCTTTCGTGTTTTTTACTTACTAAACCTGACTCCTACAGAACCAAGTCCAGCAATCCGTGTATGAAATACATCGCCAGGCTTCGCTTCGACCGCTGCCGATAACGCACCGGACAAGATGATTTCTCCCGCTTGGAGTGTTATCCCTAATTCGTACAGCTTGTTCGCTAACCATGCTACACAAGATGCAGGATTGCCTAACGCGGCGGCACCTACACCGGTATTGACCAGCTCTTGATTTTTATAAAATGCCATTCCTGCCAGAGGAAGATCCAGATCTTGCGGTTTCATAGGATGTCCACCCAGCACGTAGAAGCCGGAGGATGCATTGTCCGCAATGGTGTCTTCCAGTTTGATTTGCCAGTTGGCGATACGGCTGTCCACGATTTCCAAAGCAGGCACTACATATTCCGTTGCCATTAAGACGTCATAAGTGGTTACATGTGGCCCTTCCAAATCTCGCTTCAGCAGGAAAGCAATTTCTGCTTCAACCTTTGGCGAAAGGACATGCTCGAAAGGCAGTTCTCCGTTGTTTTCCACGACCATGTCGTCCAAAAGATGTCCATAGTCTGGCTGTTCCACGCCAAGCAGTGTCTGCATGGCACGAGAGGTCAGGCCGATTTTCTTCCCTGTAATCCTCGCGCCTGCTGTGACTTTTCGCTCAATCGTCTTCAATTGAACGTGGTATGCCTCTATTTCGCTGATTTGCGGATCCAGTAAAGTGAGTGGCGATACTCCCACCCCTTCACGACTCGCCGCCGCTAAATGATCGGCGAATCGCGTGATTTTTTCTATGTCCACACGGCTCCCTCCCTGATTTGCTGTTCTTCTCGCTATAATTTTAGGGTGACTGTCTTGACCTCGGAGTAGAATTCGAAGCTGTGACGCCCGCCTTCGCGGCCAATCCCGCTGTCCTTGGCACCGCCAAACGGAGTTCGCAAATCACGCACATACCAGCAATTGATCCATAAAAGACCTGACTTCACCCGATCAGCCACGCGATGCGCGCGCCGCAGATCGTTGGTCCAAACGACTCCTGCCAAGCCGTAAGCCGAATCATTGGCGATCCGAATAGCGTCCTCTTCTGAACGAAATGGAATGATCACGATGACCGGACCGAAAATCTCTTCCTGCGCCACCCTCATTTTGTTGTCTACATCATAGAGAACGGTTGGCTCCAGGAAATTGCCGTCACCCAGCCCGCTGATCCGTTTTCCGCCGTAACCGAGTTTGGCTCCTTCTTCCAGTCCGATCTGGATGTAGTGCTCCACCGTTTCCAAGTGACTGCGGGACACCAACGCCCCCATATCTGTATCTGGTTCCAGAGGATTTCCCACCTTGATTCTTTGAACAGCCGCCAAAAATTTGTCCAGAAACTGATCATATACGCTTTCTTGTACCAACAAACGCGATCCCGCCAGACAAATCTCGCCCTGGTTGCGGAATATCGCTTCAACCGACCCTTTTACCGCTTCATCAAGATCGGCATCCTCAAACACGATATTGGCTGATTTGCCTCCCAATTCGAGCGATACCGGAATCAGGTGCGAAGCGGCATTCTGCATGACAATCTTTCCAGTGTTCGATTCTCCCACAAAAGAGATCCGGCGCACATGGGGATGCGTCGTCATTGCCGTACCGACAGTCCCGCCAGGACCAGTGATGATGTTGAGCACGCCAGCAGGCAAACCCGCTTCATTGGCAATCTCACCGAGCATCACCGCCGAGAGAGGCGTGTACGAAGCTGGCTTTACCACGACGGTATTTCCTGCCGCTAAAGCAGCCGATGCTTTCCAGGTCATCTGCATAAAGGGCAAATTCCATGGAATGATCAGACTTGTCACACCTGCCGGAGCATATTTGGCGTAGGACATAAAATGGCGCATTTCATAATGCTCATGGACCGTGTATTTAGCCATTTCGGCAAAGAAGCGCAAATTGGCTGCCGCTCTCGGAATATCGAAGCCCCGGCTTTCTTTGATCGGCTTGCCGACATCAAGCGTCTCCACCAAAGCGAGTTCGTCCACACGCTCCATCACCAGATCAGCCATTTTGCAGAGAATCTTGGCTCGCTCATCTACGGACCTCTCACTCCAAACGCCTGACTCAAACGTACGCTGCGCCACGTCAATCGCCCTTTTTACATCCTGTTCACTTGCATTGGCCACAGAAGCCAGCTTGAGATTTGTCGCCGGATTGATCGTATCAAAGGTTTCACCGGAAACAGCGTCCACGTAAGCTCCGTCTATGAATAGCTTGGCGCCTTTTATTACCGGGTTTTCCTTGGCAGTATGACTCATGGGAATCCTCCTAATTCTCGATTTCCAAGATCATCTCTACTTCTACGGCGTTATTTAGCGGGAGCTGGGCCATCCCTACAGCGGATCGCCCATGCCTGCCTTTCTCGCCGAATAGCTCCACCAACAAATCGGATGCCCCATTCATGACTGTAGGCTGATCGATGAAAGCTGGGTCGCTGTTAACGAATCCGAGTATTTTGACCACTCGTTTGATTCTCCTCAGCTCCCCTAGCTCATGTTTGGCAACAGCCAGCAGATTGAGCATACACTGCCTGGCAGCCATGTAACCTTCCTCTGTCGTGACATCCTGTCCCAGCTTCCCTCGATATTCATTTGTCCCTTGTCCTGCCAGAAAGAGGAGATTGCCCACTTGGACACAACCGACATAATTACCGGCAGGCTGTCTCGGTTCAGGCAGGTCTAAGCCCATAGCCTGTAGCCGTTGTTCCGGTGTTTCAGTCTGATGCTTCACAGTGCTTTCATCTCCTTTATGTTCAGGAAGCGAAGCGCGTTTTCACCCAGCAACGCCCGCTTCTGTCCGTCAGTCAGCTCCAACGTATGATCGATGACTTCCCCGGGAGGTGTTTCACGAAGCAGGAAGGGATAATCCGAGCCCATCAAGATCTTATCTTCGCCAAAGCGCTTCATCATGTATGGAATGTTCAGTGGGTCGTATGTCAAGGAATCAAAGTAGAATTGTTTCGCGTACACACTAGGCGGTTGTTCGGTCAGACGCAGATGCGGCCATACCTTCCAGCCTTGGTCCAGCCTGGGGAGAATATAAGGAAAAGAGCCGCCGCCATGGGCAAAGCAGATTTTCAGGCGCGGAAACTTCTCGATCACACCTCCCAAGATAAGACTTGCTGCGGCAAGCGCTGTCTCACTTGGCATCCCGACGGTGTACATTAAGTTGTGCCGCGGCATTCGTTCTCTGCCCAGTGTCTCCCATGGATGGACGAAGAGTGGCACATCCCATGTCTGACACATTTCAAAAAAAGGAATCATTCCCGGGTCGTCCAGATTGTTGCCATTTACGTTGGTACCGATTTCGATCCCTCTCAGGCCTAGCTCGTGCATGCAGCGATCCATTTCCCGAATGGCTGCCTCGGTGTCCTGCAAGGGAACTGTCCCCAATCCGATGAAATGATTCGGATGTTGGTTGACTGTCTTTGCAATAAAATCGTTTTGAATCCGCGCCATCACTTCTGCTTCGGATGCCTTGGCCCAGTAGGAAAACGTGACCGGAATAGGTGACAACACCTGCATATCCACGCCTTCTTGCTGCATATCATGAATCCGTTTTTGGGGATCCCATACCTGATCCGTCACTTCGCGAAATACTTTTCCCCCGACCATGATAGTTGCCCCGCATGTGCAAGTGCGGTGCAGAACTGGCCAGCGCTCTCCATGAAATCGTTCAGCCAGATTAGGAATATCCTCTGGAATGATGTGGGTATGGAAGTCTACTCGCATTTCCACTCACTCGCTTCCGGAGACATGACGTGCCCGCATTTTTGGCATGTACGCAGCTCCAGATTACTGTTGAAGCCTTCGATCGCCTCTTTTACCTGCACCTCTATGTTGGTCAGTTGAATCCGTACGCGATGCATTTCGTGGTCGCAGTTATCACAGTACCAAGCAAAGTCCTCCAGTTCTCCCTCACTTCTGTTGCGCTCAATCACAAGGCCAATGGTATCCGCGATCCGGTGTGGGGAATGCGGGACATTCGCCGGAAGAAGGAACATTTCCCCTTCTCTGACCGTAATGATCTCGCGCTTTCCATCCTGATTTATGATCTCTACGAAGCAATCACCCTTCAGCTGGTAAAAGACTTCCTCGGATGGATCAATGTGAAAATCCCGCCGCTTGTTCGGCCCTCCCACTACCATGACCATAAGCTCTGCATCTTTCCAAATCACCTTGTTATTCACAGGTGGCTTGAGCTGATCGATGTGATCCTCAATAAACTTCCACAAATGGATAGGTGCCAATGTACCCATGCTCTATTCCCTCCCTGTTTTACCTTGTTTAAAGAACCTGCTCCGTCTGCGATGCCGATTTGGCAGCAAAAACGCTAAGTGCGTCATCCACCATCGTGCAAGCATGAGACTTCTTGTAGTTGTTGTAAAAAATGGCCAATTTGCGCACCGGATCACCGGTATAGTACCGCTCGTATTGCAGCAAACGCTGTCCAAAGGCTTCGCCGCACAGGTCCCAAGCGAGCTTAAACAGGCGAACCCGATCTGTACCGGAGATACCCTTTCGTCCCGCATAAAACTTTTCCATATCCTCCGCCAACTCGGGATGCACCATATCACTGTCTGTCGGGGACATGAGCAATCCGCCTGCTCCAATAATTTGGATGACTTCGATCGCCCGCGGGTACAGCTTCGGAAGCAGTCCGCGAATGGTTTCGAGCTGTACATAACCAGGCATGAGCTCGCCCGACGGCAAGGTCTCGTACTCCAGCTCTGCTGTCTTTAGCAGCGCTCTGACCGATTCCAGCGATTGCGCTAGCTCCCCGAGATGGTTTTGGACATTCGGATAGACGTCTACCCCGATGGAGTCTGCCAGCCGCATGGCAACTTCCGTGGCAAATTGGAGCTTCAACAGTCCTCTCACCCCTGTCTGGTGCGCCGGCTGTTGTCCGATACCTGTCTTTGGATAAAGCAGGTTGGCTGCTTCTACATTGTTGTACAGGAATAAGCGCTCCCAAGGCACGAGTACGTCATGAAAGACAAGAACAGCATCCATTTCTTCGAAGCGAGATGCCAATGGATGGTCATAAACGGAACGAATCCCATCCTGCATGGGCTCTCTACAAATGATCCGCAAGCCTGGCGTGTTAATCGGTATGGCAAATGCCAAGGCATAACGCTCATCTCCTGGCTGGAACCCGGGGAACGAGTAAATGATGACTTCATCCGTGATCGGCGCCAGTGTCGCGAGCATTTTCGCTCCTTTGACAATCAGTCCTTCCGGCGTCTCCTCTACTGCCCCCAAATGGGTGTAGACATCGTTTTGTTCGTGCGAGGACTTGCTGCGGTCATTTTGCGGATTGATAATCGCATGCGTTAAAAACAGGTCTTGATCGCGAACATACTTGTAATAATTTTTCACATTTTCTGCCCACTGTGGATTGTACCTTTCCAAGAAAGACGCATTGCTGTATAGCGACGTCAAGACGATATTGAGAAAATCCGGCGTTCTTCCCATCAAGCCAAAAGTGGCTTCCGCATAAGCTTCGTACACGGCTCGTTTCGCCTGCAATTCCTCAGGGGTCTTTGCAACGAGAAAGGCGTTGTTCACACGCTCACCCGTCTCCTGACAAATATGGGTAATCGTTTCCTGGTATTTCTCGTCATGCTGCATGTCATACAGTTTGGCTATTTCCTGAATCGGCTGTCGAAAAACGGCTTCCTCACATACATTTGTCACCTTTCTGCCTTGCAGCCAAATCTCCGGTTGCCGTGATTTCAAGCCCCGAATGTATTGGTCACCTGTACGGATTCCCACTACCATTCCTCCCTGTAGATTTTTGTTGGTTGAGCCGTTTTTGATCTTAAATCGCATTATAATGTCTGTCTCTTCTGAAAAATGTAACCCACTTAACATCACGGCTGAAAAATAGAAACGGAGTGGGAAAGTCGAATGGCTCACCTGGTTCATCGGCAAGTGAGTATGTAAACGAATTAACATCATTTCTGTTTTTCTTTCGAATGCACATCCTTTTCACGTTGAAATATTGGTAAGGAGCTTTTTATTTTCATATAATCAAGAGTAGTAAATTCAGAAAATTAAGACTCAATGTGGGTTGGGGTGGATGCTTAGAGGAGGCAAGATCATGGTTAAGGAAAGGAGCGGCGATGATGGTATCCCCTTTTGAAACTGATTTGAAATGGGAAACCCTTTTAGAATACGGTACCCGCCAATTTGTGAAAAGAAAAACGGCTATCTATCAGCAAGAGACGATGGGAGAAGGTTTTTATTATCTTCATAAGGGTTTGGTGAAGATAGTGACCTCTACCTTCAAGGGGAAAGATCGCCTGGTGAACATCGTAGTACCTGGTCAAATTATGGGACTTCAAACGATGGATCAACAACCTCATTTCACTACGGCTATTGCTGTAAAGAATGCAGTCGTCTACCATTTCTCCTGTTTGCAATTCCTCGAAATGTTGAAGGCACGCCCTGAACTCTTGTCTCTTTTCACCCAAACAATCAATCAAAAAATGCGGATTCTTTTAACCGCCATCAACTTGAAAGCGCTAACTTCGGAAGAGCAAATTGCTCGTCTCCTGCTCAACATTTGTGAAGACTTTAAAAACCACGAGGTTCCCCTCACTCAACAAGAGCTGGCTGAATGTGCTGGCCTCACCCGTATTACTGTCTACAAGATCCTGAAGGCATGGAAGGAAAATGGCATCATTGAAATCAAAAACCGATCCTTTGTCGTCAAACGCCCAGATATGTTGAAGCCTCCACAACTCACGGCAAATACTGCTCGCACAGTGTAAGCAAATCATGTGAAAGGTGGTCACAATGGCCTGTCTCCGCTATCAGTGGACCCCGTACCTCATGTATGGCAAGAAGATCGAAATGGAAAAACACACAACGATCTACCATCAAGGCAATGTGGGAACTGGATTTTATTATCTTGACAAAGGGAGCGTAAAGATTACGCTGTTATCTGAAAACGGACATGAGCGGACTATCGATTACATTCCCACAGGTGGGTTGTTTGGGGAGCACGGCGCCTACAACGGCTCATACCTGACATCAGCCATAACGACTTCTCCTTGCGTCATTCACTTTTTCTCCGACGAGGTCTTATCGCGCATATGCCAAGATCACCCCCAGTCGGCAGTGATCTTCACCAATTCACAAATCTATAAGCTCCGTCTCCTCGCTGAAATCATCGCGTTTACTGACAGTCCCATTGAGCTTGCGATGGCTAATTATCTGCTCAAACTAATAACAGTGTACGGAAATAATGTTATTCCTATCGATCAGTTGTCTTTTGCCCGCTATATTGATACGTCTCGCATGACGGTGAACAAGACTTTGCAGAAATGGCGACAGCAAGGCTTGATTGAACTTTCTGAGCGCAGTGCCATTCGAGTTGTAGATATAGAGGGATTGCGTGGGATTTACTCTCGCATCCAATGTAAATAGGGCGAAGCCTCATCAGGCTCGCCCTCTGCATTACAAATATATTAATACAGCCTGTTCATTTCTGCTCAGAGCAGATGCATCTTGGCTTCTGCCTCGTCCCACGGCACCGAATAGCCAGCCCCTTTGGCGCAAAAGATCGAGGAGGAGGTATAAACCGGATCGGCATCCTTTTTATAGCTTATCCTTTCCATCACTTCCTCCGCGTTATGGCAGCGATCGTATCCGCCAAATACACAGCGGATGCTGCCTCGTCCATGCGTGAAAGAAGCGAATTCGGTGCTGTAATTCATGAATGTTGCTACGGGTACCCTGCCCGTAATGACCGCATGCGTATCCGACATCTGTGGTGGCTCGAACGAACCTGAGGCGCGCTGAACATCCGAAAGTACCCTCCCCATCTCGTTCACTCCCACCTTTATTTTGAAGTCGTAGTAGGGTTCTAACAGCATATTCTCCGCTTTTTCCAGCCCCTGCCGCAGTGCGCGGAAGGTGGCCTCACGAAAGTCGCCCCCATGCGTATGTTCGTTATGCGCTCGGCCTCTTAGGAGCGTAATTTTCATGTCGATGACCGGCATGCCTGTCAATAGCCCATGATGCTCCCGTTCATAGAGATGAGACCGAACTAAATTCTGGTAGTTAAAACTCAGTTCATCAGGATGACATACGCTAGTGAAGCGGATGCCGCTACCTCGCTCTCCCGGTTCAAGCATGAGATGTACTTCCGCGTAATGCCGGAGTGGCTCGAAGTGCCCATATCCCGTCACGGCAGAATGTATCGTTTCTTTGTACAAGATTTCCGGTTGACCGAATGAGACAACAAAACCGAAGCGCTCCTTCACAACCTGCTCCAGCACTTCTAATTGGATCAGACCCATGACGCGAATGTGAATCTCTTGCAAACTCTCTTCCCAAACCACATTCAAAGACGGGTCCTCCGCATTCAGAATGCGAAACGCACCGAGGACTTGCTGCACATGAAGCGAATTGTCAAATAGTACTTTCGACTGTAGTGTCGGTTCAGTCTCACAAGTAAACTTGTCTGAGTAGACCCCCACCCCTTGTCCAGCTTCGGCTTCGGACAAGCCGACAACCGCGAACAAATCGCCAGCAGCTACTTGTTCAACCGAGTGTGATTTCCTACCAGTAAACAATAAGATTTGTGTAATCTTCTCTTCGTACCGAAGTCCACCGTTCTCATAGCTGAGCAACTCCCGAACCTTCAGCTTGCCACTCAGCGCTTTGACGAAAGTTAGTCTCAATCCGTTTGCTGCGTGTCGAATTTTATAAACGCGCCCCCCGAATGGAGCCGTTTCGTCATAAGACGCAGTTGTCAATGAGGACAGTTGATCCAGGAATTCTACAACGCCATCATCCTGTAGTGCCGAGCCGTAGGTACAAGGGAAAAGCTGACCTTCTCGTATCATCTCTTGTAAGGCGCCCAGCCAGAATTCTTGATCGTCCCTTTCTTCTAAAAATGCTTCCAGCAGTGATTCGTTCCGCTCTGACATCATTTCCCGTAGTCCTTCGCTGACAATACCGTTGGCGAAATTGTCTCTGATGCAACAGACATCCCCAGTCAACTGACTGCGTATCTCCTCTTCTGTCCTGCTGGCATCCGCGCCGATCCGATCTGTTTTATTGATGAAGAAAAAGGTCGGTATCCGATGTTTGCGCAACAACTCCCAGACTGTCTCAGTATGACCCTGAACACCTTCTACCGCACTGACAATGACGATAGCGTAATCCATGACCCCGACCGCCCGCTCCATCTCGGAGGAAAAATCGACGTGTCCAGGTGTGTCGATCAAATAATAAACGTCGCCCTTATGGTGCATAACCGCCTGATCGGCGAACACGGTAATGCCTCTTTTCCTCTCAATATCATGGCTATCCAAAAAGGCATCTTGATGATCCACCCGGCCCCGCGACCGGATACTGTTTGTATGGTATAGCAACTGTTCGGCGAAAGTAGTCTTGCCCGCATCCACATGGGCAAACAAGCCGATCGTTAGACGCTTCATGTTATCCCTCTTCCATAGCTACTCGACTGCTAATTCTTTTCTTATTAAAACATAAGAATGGAGAAGAAGAATAGTTGATTAAGGAATGATGCGAGGGTCTAGCGGTATGTACACCAAGGATGGCGAATTATTCCCAGGCAGCCAAATGTAGACCAGCTCTAGTGGGTGACTGGCGTGGAATCTGTTCGTACATTTCATAGAAAAAGACCCGCGTTACCTGCTCGTGGTTGTCCACCTTGGCTAACTGGAGCTCGGTGGCTCGATTCGAATATAACGATGATAGAGAAGGCCCCCCCTGTGGGTCACTCTGCAACTACACTCATTCGCATTCCATGCCAATGGATTTGTACTGTTCCGTAAAAATAAAGGGTTAGATTGGCTGCCAGTTATTTAACTTGCGGGCAGTTATTTTTCAATAGCTCTTGTTTTTATGCTACTGACAATGGTAAAATATCACAGGAACATCAGTTCGTATTTTGTGTATTTTCCTACAGATAGGGGGAATAGGCGTGGTTGACATCGTTGAAAAAGAGCAATTTTCGATTATTGGAAAATTAGGAAAGGGGTTTGCTCCTGAAGCTCCCCAATGGGTACCGCCATTATGGCAAGAAGCAAATCGTAACTTTATTGTGATAAGCAACTTCGCCATCCATCAGCATGTGCAAGCTGCTCCCGTTTGTTTGGTTAAGGAGTCGACGCATACATGATCCAATTGACGAACCGCCAAGCACGGCAATTTCTGTTAATGAAGCACGGGCTGTTGGGCGAATATCAATTTACCGGAAAGCAAGGCGTAATGGATTTTGTGCGGCAGGTCGGTTGTATTCAATATGATCCCATCGATGTTTGCGGAAAAAACGCCGAACTGGTTCTGCAGTCGCGAATCAAAGGATTTACCAAGAATATGCTCGACGAGTTGCTGTATCAAGATAGACTCCTGATCGATTATCCTGACAAGAATCTGGCTATTATCCCGATCGAGGACTGGCCGTATTTTGAGCGATACAGGCAAGCCGCCCGACAACATGCCAAGCGCTATCCCCAAATGGAGGTTTTGACAGCGCAAGTACGGACTCATATTCAAAATCACGGTACGATAAGTTCGGATGAACTGAAATTGGATGGAGATTTCACTTGGCAATCGGCGATCCACTGGAGCAGCGGAAACAATACATCGCGATCGGTGCTAGAGCAGATGTACTCGACAGGTGAGTTGATTATCCATCATAAAAAAGGAACGCGTAAATATTACGATATGGCTGGGAAGTACATACCGCCAAACCTGCTGAATTCGCCGGAGCCACTGGAGGACGAGCTTGAGCATCACAAGTGGCGGGTACTGCGTCGAATCGGTGCTGTTGGCCTTTTATGGAACCGCGCATCCGATGCCTGGCTGAATATATGGGGATTGAAAGCGGAGCAGCGCAACGAGGTTTTCCGCCAACTGTTACACGAAGATCGCATTGTTGCTGTTGCCGTAGAACAAATGAAGGATATGCTATACTGTCGCACGGAGGATTTGCCGCTTATTGAAGCCGTCCTGCAAAATCCGGCACCGAAATTACGCTGCGAGCTGATTGCTCCGCTGGACAATTTGATATGGGACAGAAAGCTGATCAACAAATTGTTTGGCTTCGATTATACTTGGGAGATTTACACGCCTGCAAACAAACGGAAATTCGGCTATTATGTGCTGCCTCTATTGTATGGAGAGAGCTTCATCGGACGAGCCGAGGTAATCGTGGAACGAAGAGCCAAGACGCTTGTTGTTAAAAACATCTGGTACGAGAACGACAAAAAGCCAACAAAGCAATTGCGAACAGCTTTGAACATTTGTTTTCAAAATTTTGCATTATTCAACGGATGCGAGACGATTTCGACAGAAAACAGAGCCTGAGGTAACAGTAAAAATGTCGAAAGGCGGCAATCATATAAATATCAGCCGCCATCTGTAAATCGCTGTGATTGATGAATTATTTTCTTTTATAATTTGAAAGCTAACGGAGAACGTTAATTTGAATAACAAGCATAACACTAGCGGTAGTCTAAGACTTTATTTCCAAGGTCTTAAACCACCGCTTTTTCTTTTTATAGATCAAACATTTACTTCATCGCTTCGTCAAACACAGATTCTATTTGATCCACCTCTTTTGACACCGCGAATAAAACAAACGGCCCTTTCGTCTTCAAAACATGCTTTTCGATGAGAAAATACTCCTCTGGGCGATAGTCTTTTAATTTGATTGTTTGGGCCTCGATCCGTTGCTGGATTTTCTCTGTTACATTTTCGGTGTCGCTCGCATCTTTGACTTTAATGATAGCCAGTTCCTCTGCTTTCACATTGGATGAGGCCGTAAAGAGGATAAAATCCTCCACTTTTTCTGCGTCGATGTGATACAGCTTTTGAAGTTTCTCCAGATCCCCTTGCTTCATATCCTGAAAACTTACAGTTTGTTGCATTCTTTCTCCCACTTTTGCAGCCGATAGTTCTTCAGAAGTCCCGCCGTCACTGGAGCATCCGGCCAACATTCCCATTCCGATAGCAACCATAAGCAGTACAGACAAAAATCGCTTCATTTTATTCACTCCATGATGTTCAGAATAGAGGTGTCTTCAAAAAACGTTTGGACGTTGTAAAGGAATAGCATGTCATGAAACTGCCGATCTTGTATGAGCTTTCCTACGGATTCCTCATAATATCGAAGGTCAACGACATCAATCTCTGCGAAGTGTTCGGCCAAAAAAGGTATCAGGCTATTGGCGTACGAATCTTTCACGATCAGCAGCTTTTTCCCGTCAGGATGGTCGGTTGTAATTCGGACCAATGCATGGTTGCCGTTCAGGAATACGGCATACTTATCCTTTTTGGACAGGTTGTCCATCTGGTACAAGGAATCCTCAGTACGGCCTTCGTCCACGTACTCCACCTTCTTTTTGCTTGCCTCTTTCGGCAGATAAAGATCGATGCGATCAGGCTGAAGATGACGAAAGCCGCTTTTCGAATAGAGCGATCCGTAGAATGCATCCGTCACCTGCCGAATGATGAACGCAGCTTCGTCTTTCGGAACAATCCCCATCTGTTTGCACAACACCCGGTAAGCATCATAAGCGCCTTTGCTCGTCCAATGATGATCCGTTTTATAAAAAATGTTATCTTCACGTCCGGCATACAGCGCGGGAAAGACATCAACGAAGCGAATATCAGGTGGAAGCAATTGCCGTACTCGATTCAGCGCAGCATGTTCGTCACCCATTGGTGCGTAGGCGGGGAGTTTATCCCGAAGCAAAGCCGCGGCGGTCGGTACCAGCATGATGTACTTACGAAGGTCGGGCGTTGTCTGGTGAATCGACTGGATGGCCTGAACTCTGTCATTCACCTCGGTGTCTAGTGGCGATGAGAAATGTTGAATCAGGTACCCATCCTTGCTCAGATAAACATCATTGCTGTCCTTTTTGCCCATAACACGATCTGCATCCGTTTTTAGCCCGATCCAAACGTCCCGGAAAGCAAATTGATCGGTGATATAGGTCTCGTAATCAGAAGTGAACTTCCCCGCCAGCAGTGATCGCAGCGAAAATGGCGGCCTCTTTTCGAGCACCCTGTTTTCCGATTCCGAGAATGCCTGATCAGGGGTCAGTATGTTCAAAACAGCCACTATGAGGATAAACAGCAAGAACATCAAGCCCGTCAAGGCTCGTGTTTGTTTGTCAGAGCTGTTCAAGACAACTCCCTCCCCTCAAAACCGAAAATATAGAAATGGATTGTAATCCTCAAAGACCAAATAAGCAGACGACAAAACCAAACTGATGATAGAAAATGTCAAAGCAGCGATCATGCCAACTGAATTCCATCGGGCTTTCATTTGCTCCAATCCTTTCCGGGGCAGCGGTGTCGCGCATAAGGCCAACAGAACGAGCAATCCCCCATACGTCGTCAAGTCGTAGAGCGCCTGACGATCCACCCATTCGTGCGACCCGAAACCAAACATCGCACAGATAAACAGCCACGCGGAAGGTAACTGTTCGAATTCAAAAAGGACCCACCCGACAACGATAATCAGCAACGTATAGAGATGTCCCGCCCAGTTTGGCCAACGCTTCAGCCATGTCAGTAAAAACAGCTTCTCAAGCGCAACGAAACAGCCGAAATACAAGCCCCAGACGATAAAGTTCCAGCTAGCCCCATGCCACAGACCAGTTAAGAACCATACGATCAAGAGGTTACGGAACTGCTTGCCCAAGCCCATCCGATTACCGCCGAGCGGAATATAGACATACTCCCGGAACCAGGAACCGAGGGAAATATGCCATCTGCGCCAAAATTCTGTAACGCTTCGTGAAATATAGGGATACTTGAAGTTTTCTGGAAATTCGAAACCGAACATTTTGCCCAGTCCGCGCGCCATATCCGAATACCCGCTGAAATCGAAGTAAATTTGAAACGTAAACGCCAGGATGCCGAGCCACGCGGACAGGACAGTCAAGTCTTCCATCGGCGTCGACTTCACATTGGTCCATAAGAGTCCGATATTGTTGGCGAGTAGCACTTTTTTGGCCAATCCCCGGATGAACCATTCCGCTCCTTCTCCGAACCGCTCCAACGTCACTTTACGAGAGACCAGTTGCTCCGCGATATCTCCATATGTAACGATAGGACCTGCGACCAGTTGGGGAAACATCGTGACGTACGTGCCGAAAGCGACAAAATTTCGTTGTGCTGGCACTTTTCCCATGTATACATCCACTACATAGGACATTGTTTGGAACGTATAAAAAGAAATACCGACGGGTAGTGGCAGATCAGCCACCTGTATATGCAAACCGAATAGATCATTCACATTCGAAACGACAAACCCGGCATATTTAAAGAAACCGAGAATCGCCAAACTGCCGCAGATGGAGCCGAACAACACTGCTCTGGCGATCGGCTTGCGGTGACTGTACTTGTCGATCACAAGCCCGTTGATATAATCAAATACGGTTGTAAAAATCATGATGATGATATATATCGGTTCACCCCATGCATAAAAGATGAGGCTCGCTGCGAACAGAACAGCATTTCTTAAATTTTTAGGCGACCCATAATAAACGAGCAGTACGGCGGGCAAAAATTGAAACAGGAAAATCAGACTGCTGAATACCAACGTTCGTTTCCTCCCGAGCCGTTATTTTGCGCTCTTCTTACGACCCAGTTCATCTTTTATGTAATCGAGCAGGATCGGATAGAACTCGGCTTTGAAATGAATGCCGTCCGCATCGTACATCTCAGGATGATCGTCCACAATTGATGACACATCGATGTATCCGACTTGTACCTTGCTTGCCAGCTCCTTCAGTCCCTTATTGTAGTCGTCGATATTTTGATAGCGGGGCTCCGCTTTTTCTGCCTTTTCGGTAACAGGGGTAACGGATAATATCGTGATGGACGCCTCAGGAAGCCTTTCTTTGATGCGACCGATCAATTGGGCGTAGTACGACAACGAATATTCCTTGGGATGGTCGGTCGGCCATAAAATGTCGTCCGAACCCAGCTGGATAAAAATATGCTCGGGCTTTCGCTTGACCAATTCGTCCACATCTTCCAGCGCGAATTCAGCCGTTTTCCCCGCACCGGCCAGCACGTTCTCCTCTTTCAGCACATCATGGTAAGACAATCCCTCCGTAATCGAATCTCCTAGAAAAACGCTTTTCTGATACAGTGATGCATATGAGGTTTGCTTCGCAGTGGAGATGTCCTCGACCTGCCTGGTCATCTCGGGAGCGGGTGGTTGTCCATTGCTGCCACACGCCGCAACCGATAAGGCGACCATGGCGAACAGTGTAATACTCATCATTTTCCTTTGCACTTTCATCTTTCCCCTTTCTTCTTGAACAAGGTAAAGAGTAATCGTCAAAGATCAAGATCAGATGCAGATCGTGTGCAGATTAGGTAGAAATGCAATAAAAAAAGTGCAGAACCGAGGTTCTACACTTTCGTTTTCTTCAATTCAAAATAGAACAAGACGCCTTCCTTCGTGTTCATTGCCCCATAGAGCGCCCCATGAAGTTCTAGTATCTGTTTGGAGATCGCCAGGCCCAATCCGGTTCCTCCCGTCAAACGGTTGCGGGAATGCTCGACTCGGTAGAAACGATCCCATATCTTCTCCAACTGCTCGCTCGGAATCTGGACGCCTTTGTTTTCGATGCAAATCTTGACAGTATCCTCCCCTTCAACCGTCGAGATGACAATTTCCTCTTTTTCCGGTGTGTAGCGAATGGCGTTTGTCAGGAAATTCACGATCACCTGCTCGATTCGATGCTGATTGGCGATAACCTCGACTGGGATTAAACGGTGGTGCAATTGTAACTGCTTGCTGGCGAGGTCCGGTATCAACCTTACGCAGATTTGCTCGAGTAGCCCATCAATCCGGAACGAATCCATCTGCATTCTATACGTACCGGATTCATATTTTGCCAATTCCAGCATATCCGCAACCAGCATGTTCATCTTCTTCACTTCATCTTCCATCGCAGCAAAATAGTAATCTCGCTTCGGGCTATCTGCCTTATCCTTCAAAATGTACAGGCAGCTTTCCATAATGCTGAGCGGAGTTTTCAGCTCATGCGACACGCCAGCTATAAATTCCTTGCGCGTTTGCTCCAGCCGCTTTTCTTTCTCAATATCCTGCTCCAGACGGACAATATGGGCATGCAGCATATCCGAAAGCCGATTAATATTCCGTGACAAGCTGCCGATCTCATCCTCCGTTTTGATCGGAATTTTTTCAGAGAAGTCCAGCTTGGCCATTTTTTGCGTCATGTCGTCCATTCGGAGCAAAGGAGCTGCTATTCTGCGGGAATAATAGAAGGAGGCGAGCAGAATGAGCAGCAAGGTACCTGCAATGATGTAGCCATAATAACTTCTCATCACCCCTGCAGCTTCGTTTACGGGCTGCAGTGATGTCATGGCAAACAGATAGGCGGGTTTCCCTGTTTGATCGGTCACGCGCTCAACGAATATTTTGTAATCGATATTGTTCTCTTGGTAGTCCGTTATGGTGCTTGTTTGCTCCACAACATCTCCGTATAGAAGATCCGCTTGAAAAGCTTTCACCCGTTCAAGAAATAAGCGGTTCATATAGCGGGATACATCCGCGCCTTGCGGTGTTCGGACCTGCGTGATGGTTCCACGAAACAAAACGCTGGGATAACGCTCATGGTATTCGGTGCCACTCTTGAATCTCGGGACGACCTCATACTCTTTTTTGACGAGTTGCTGATTCTCCAGTTGATCTTCCTCTCTGAGATTGGAGACACTCCTCCCGATCCGTTGCGCAAACCATTGATTATCGAACATGATCCCTTCCATGGCAATCTGTTGTCCCGCTTTCACATAAGAATCTAAGAAGGGGTTATCGGAGCTTACATCCTCCACATCCATGACCGTGTACAACGGAACGACAATCGACTTGCGAGAGAGAGCTGGAGCGGCGTCCGAGTTATCCAAACGGACCTCCATCTGGAAATCGTCCGTGTATTTCAACTGGCCTCTGTCATCCAATCGAGCAAACCAGGCATTCGTCTTTTGATAAAACTCCTGTTCCTTCCTGACCTCATCCTGGGAAGCCCCGTCATGAGTCAACTCGTTTTGCCGATAGGATTGAAGGGCTTCCTTCACCTTTTCTACCTTTTGATGAACATAATACTGCTCGAAAAATACGGTTTGTCCGATAAAAATGCTCGCGATCACAGACAGGCATAATCCGGTCGTGAGCAGAAACAGCTTGCGTACAATGCTCGTTCTCATGGCCGGTCCTCGAATTTATAACCGGAACGAACAACAGTGACAATATGCTTCGCCTGCTCTCCCAGCTTGGAACGCAAATTCCGAACATGGCTGCTGAGTGTGCGATCCTCGCCGACAAAGTCGTAACCCCAGATTTTTGTAATGAGCTGTTCTCTGCTGAGGATGATGCCCTTGTTTTTCATCAAGTAGGCTAAAATTTCGAATTCCGTGTGCGTTAGGCTGTAGTTCTTTCCCTCAATCGAAACCGTTCTGGACGGCAAGTGAATCGTAATCCCGCCGCCGGACAACATATCCCCAGGTTCTTGCATTTGCCGGTTTTCCAGCAACCGTTTGGAGCGTGCCAGCAGAATGGGTGGACTGCACGGTTTCACCACATAATCGTCTGCCCCGAGCTCAAATCCAAGCAACGTGTCATCCTCATCCGAACGAGCTGTTAACATCAGAATGGGGACGTTGGAAACTTTGCGAATGCGTCTGCATACTGACCACCCGTCCAATTCCGGCAGCATAACGTCCAGAATGATCAAATGTACTTCATGCTCCTGAAATAACGTCAGCGCTTGAGTTCCATCGCCCGCTTCCAACACTTCGTATCCTTCGTCCATCAAGTATTCCTTCATAATCTCTCGCAAAACCTGCTGGTCTTCTACAATCAGTATCGTTTTCGTCATGCTTATGACCTCTCGTCCCTCTATCTCTCCAAAAGATATTTTTTAGAATGTTATCATGACTTTGGGGTCGTCACAATATGGCACAGCGTCAAATCGACATTCGAGCTATCGTCCATACTGGGTGCACAACAAAAGCCAAATCTTGTCGTCTAACAAGATTTGGCCCGTTTCTACTAGAGCTGGAAGTCATCCTCACCGCTTATTTTTCAACTTTGTAATACCGATCCCCGGTCTTCGGATTGAAGTATACACGACGCTTTTCCTGACTTACTGGATCGATCGTCACTTCATTCGTCGGCTCAAATCCGGGCGGGACGACTTCTCCGTGGTCTTGGTGCAGTCGCTTGTCCTTGAATTTCGAAATGATGAGCAAGGTGATGAAAAGCAAGATCTGAAAAACGATGTAGGAAATGAAATAAATCATTCCTTACACCTTTTCAATGACAACTGCTGTACCGTATGCGACAACTTCCCCCATATTTCCCATATTTCCAGAGTCGTAACGACACATGACCACAGCGTTAGCTCCCATGGCAGTTGCGTTTTTTATCATGCGGTCAAGTGCTTGCTTGCGCGCGTCCTCCAGGAGCACCGTGTATTCCTTGATTTCTCCGCCAACTACTGAACGAAGACCTGCCATGATGTCTCCCCCAATTCCGCGTGCTCGAACGATTAAGCCGAATGTTGTTCCTTTCACTTCAACGACACGATATCCTGGAATGTTTTCTGTTGTTACAACGATCATTCGCTTCTCCTACTTTCTGCTTTTATTTTTAAAGATCACATGCAGCACGATGTCAGCGCTAAAATGACTAATGATCGCAGCTTCTAAACCGTAGCGCCAATATAGGAAGCCAAACAAGATGCCCATGATACCGTTTAGCAACAACGTCCATACAGTGACCACGTTACCTTTTCCGTACGTCAAGTAATTGGATGGGAGATGGGATACCGCGAAAACAATGGCGGCAACAAGGATGCCCAGCCAATAGGAAATTCCCAGCCACCCCATCTTCTGTACCAAAAATACGACAACAGTCATAACCCCTAGACGCATGAGCACTTCTTCGCAGACCCCTCCGTAAAAAGACGAGAGAAAGCCGAAGAACCGTGATGAAATCGGTTCTTTACCCATTAATGTGGTCATGTGTTGTTGAAAGAAAGAACGATCTGCCCATTTTACCAAAAGGCCTACCGCGATACCTGAACCAATCGATATGGTCCAAAACGACCAGATGGAAAAAGGCAGCTCCGCTCTGGACACCCAGTAATCGAGAATCCAGAGTCGAAGACCAGTAGAAGGCATGAGCCACAAGCCTATCGCAGTCGCCAGAGCCAGAAAGACAGAACTCTGCATGATCATAATCGCAACCATGACGGAAATAGGCGGGACTTTGTTAGTAGAATAGATGGCGGCTTGCAACAGTACATGTTGGCGAATCGTGTTGGATTGAATAGGTATCGTGCATAGAGCGCACAGTACACTAACCAACCAGATTAGCCAAAAATGTTCCATTTCTACGCCTCCTCCTTAGATTTCTGATCGCTCCAAAAAGTACCAGCCCATAAAGAAAAACACGATGTTGAGTGTGAAGACACCTGCGAGGCCCGGTAAACCTGTGATGAATGCTTGCGCCAGCGTTGAGTTTTCTTGAATCACCATCATTGCCGCATTTGACAATCCGCCTGGAGACACCATATCCAAAAATTTACCGAGAAATTGTGGAACCGTGAAAATCAGGATATTGAATACAAGTGAGGCCCCACCGGCACCAACAGCATTGTTAAAAAAGCTGGAGGCGCACAGCGTTGTTGTGACGACAAGGAATAGATTCGGTATGTACATCAACGTACCGATCCATACGTGGGTCCAATCAAGTTTTCCGAAAAGGATCTCTGTATAGTAGGCAGTTATCCCCATCCCGATTAGCATGCTTGCCATTGTTAACGTGTAGTAGGTAATGGCTTTGGCGAGATAGTATTTCGCCCGACTGATGGGCTTGACGAATACCATGGATGCTACTCCAGAGGCTTTTTCTCCGGCAATGGACCCCATGACGATAAGGATTAGCACAAACGTGCCGAGTGAGCTAAATTTGCTAATCGCTGTCGAAAGTACTTCAGGAGCCGACGGGGTTGGAATTTTGATGACTGCCCCTTCCGGCAGTCCAGTGGAATTGGCCAAAATATCCGGGAGCATTTTCATCGTAATCGGTTGTGTAATCATTAAAGCAATAAACACAATCGGAATAATGAGTATCTTGTAGGTTTTGACCAATTCATTAAATTCTTTTCTGATCATTGGGTGGGAAGTCATCAGTTATTCACAACCTTTAGGAAAATATCTTCGAGGGTCGATGCGGACAAGCGATAATATGCCAGTGTCCCGCCAGTTTCCAAAAGAATGTGCGGCAGGAGTGCCTTGGCTTTTTCCATGTCATTGATAAGAACTTTGTAAATACCGCCTTCTTGGCTCCATTCCCTGATCCAGGTTAGCCCATTCAATACATCAGTTAAATCGATGTCCTGTTGATCAAGCTTGAACTCAATCAATGGCTCCACATGGTTTGCTCGCAGCTGATCCAAACTCGACGACAGCACCACCGTACCGTCCTTGATGATGACGATGTGGTCGGCGATTCTTTCGATGTCATCCAAAATGTGAGTCGACATGAAGACAGTCATATGTTGCTTCAACTTTTCAATTAGCAATAAGACGTCATATCTACCCATGGGGTCGAGCGCGGAAACGGGCTCGTCCAAAACGAGTAGCTTGGGGTTGTGGATGAGCGCCTGAGCAATACCCAGACGCTGTTTCATCCCTCCGCTGTAACCGCTTATTGGGCGGTTCCTCGCCTCATTGATTCCGCATAACTCCAAGAGTTCATCAGTCCGCTGCGCAATTGTGCGCTTGTCCAATCCATAAAGTCTGCCCACCCAATGCATCCACTCTGTCGCAGTCATGTAGTTATAAAAGGCTGGGATTTGTGGACAATATCCGACTTCACTTGTGACTTTATTACGGTCGGTCACGACGTCGTAGCCTACTACTCTCACTTTTCCTCCGGTCGGTGCAGCCAACCCGGTAAGGATGCGGATGGTCGTCGTTTTCCCGGCACCATTCCCCCCAAGAAAACCGACACAACCGATGCCATCGACGGAAAAGGTTACGTTCTTTAACGCTTTATGGTCTTTGTATTCCTTTGTGAGGCCTTCACATTCAATAACTCGCAAAGAATGTCAACCCTTTCCTCGGTTCTCTTGAGCTAGTCTTTTCTGCCTACAAAGAAATACACGATTGGACCCAAGGTGTTGATAAAGATAATGCCGAGAGCCCACGGCCATTTTTTTCCACCTGCAACTCGGTATGCTTCACGTCGAGCCAAGTCAATTAATGCAATAACTGCTAGGATCAATTGAATAGCAATGATAGGTGCAAGTAGCTGAATGTCAAATGGCATGGATAAAACCTCCAATTTTTATAGTTATTTTAAAGTTTATCACTATTTTGGGTATTTTCCCACCCGCCACCATAATAATGAGGTGACGGATGGGCATTTATTTTTTATTGCAGGGCTTGTTCCGGTAATTTTAGTTGGCCGCTTCTGATAAAGTAATCAAGGACTTTACCGAAAACTTCCTCGTCAATTTCCGGGCAATCAATGTCGTTTTGACGCAGCAAACGAGTCGTTTTATTGCCCACATAGACGACACTTCCTCTGCTTGTGTGGCCGTCTGTGAACAGATTGCCGAGCGGAGCGGCTGAGTTGGCCTCATTGCCTTTTTCTTTCGTATCTTCTTGCACCGCCTCAATCCATTCATCCATGGTGACTCGTTCCAATACAAAACCTCTGTTTTCAATCGCTGAAATCAGGTCTTCGTAATCGGTTGAGTTCGGGTTGAGCAAGTGGAAGTTTTCGCTCAAGCTCTGCTCGGTCATGGAGAGATGAACGATTCCTTTACTTGCAAAATCTACCGGCATCATGTCCAGATCGCCGCTCATGTCAGGAGCTTTGCCCAAATCTATAATCCCTGCTGCAATTCTCCACATCAGGTCGTCCTTCTGGCATGCTCCTGTTTCGCTGTCCCCAGTCATCCGTCCGCAACGGTATATCGCCGCTGGAATGCCGCGTTCGCGTGCGAGGTTGACGAGATGCTCGGCTACCCACTTGCTCTGTGTATAACCGGAAGTGAGGACGCGACTGTTCTCTGGCATGTCCTCTTCGCGGAAGGCCATGGATTCTTCCGTTTCTTCGGATGCAAACGTGAAAATCGTGGAGACGAAATGCACAGGCTTGGTCTTTTTGGCTACAGCAAGGCGGAGGATTTCCTCTGTCCCTTTTACGTTTGCTTTCTTCAAGGCTGCGTACGGATAGACAAAGTTAACGAGAGCACCGTTGTGGTAGAGCACATCCACTTTTTCAGCCAGCGCAGAGAACTGATCTTCGGACAGATTCAGACGTGGCTTTGCCAAATCACCGATTACAGGGATGATCCGATGCGCCTGCTCCTCATTCCATAACTCGTATAGCTCTAATGTTTTGCGGAGTCGGGCCATTCCTTCCTCTTCGTCAGAAGCTCGAACCAGGCAGTAAATGTCAGCGTCAGTCATTTGTAGCAGGTCACGCAACAAGAAAGCACCAAGGAAACCAGTGGCTCCTGTCAATAATGCCGCTTGGAAATGGCTTGGATCACCGACGTACGGCTGTTCAGCCTGAATCGCTGGATCGAGTACGATTTCATCCTTGAGATCCTTTGCGTCGATGTCATGGGAAACAGCAGAAAGACCGTGTTTGAGAATTTCCTCGATGGTCTTGGCCATACCTGCAATGGTCGGGGTCTCGAACAGGATTCGTAGCGGTACCTCAAGCTGTAGCTCTTCGCGAACCTTGAAGATAAGCTGAGTGGCGAGCAATGAGTGACCGCCAATCTCGAAGAAGTTGTCGTGTACTCCGATTTTGTCCATTTCCAGTACGGAGGCCCAGTGCGTATGCAACATAATCTCGACTGGCGTTTGCGGCGCTTGGTATTCGACGCCTGATTCCGAGCGGTCGTATTCCGGCTTCGGTAGCGCTTTGCGATCCAGTTTACCGTTTGGCGTCTTCGGTAAGCTCTCCATGATCATAAAGTGTTGCGGGATCATATAGGCTGGAAGCTTGTCAGTCAGGAAGTGGTTCAGGTCATGAGACGAACTTGTGTGATTCTCTTCGAACACGATGTACGCTACTAGACGTTTGTCCCCTTCTCTGTCTTCACGAGCGACTAGCACGACTTCCTTGACTTCAGGGTGGCGTCTCAAAACAGATTCGATTTCGCCCAACTCGATACGATAGCCGCGGATTTTGACCTGGTAATCTACCCGGCCCATAAACTGAAGATTCCCATCTGGCAAGTAGCGTACGAGATCTCCAGTCCGGTACATCCTCTCTCCTGGCCCACGGAACGGATTCTGCACAAAGCGTTCCATGGTCAGATCGGGGCGGTGGAGATAGCCACGTGCTAAGCCTGATCCACTGAGGTACAATTCTCCCGGTACCCCTACTGGAACTGGTTTGCGATGACTGTCTAATACAAATACTTGCGTATTGAACTGCGGTCGTCCGATCAGTGGTTCGCTGATGGCTCCTCTTTTCACGATGGAGTGTGTAGAGTAAACGGTGTCCTCTGTCGGTCCGTAGAGATTAAAGACTTTTTCTACGTGTTCGAAGGCGTACAATTCCTGTGCCAGCTTGTTAGAAAGTGGCTCACCGCAAAGGTTGATGACACGAACCGACGCCGGAATCCCTTTCATACGTACCAGCTCCATCGCCGCTGACGGTACGGTATTGATCAATGTCACCTGGTTGGCTGCTGGCAAGGCTGGCAACTGTAATGCATTTTCAGCCATGATAACTTTGCCACCCATGGTGAGTGTTGCGAACATTTCGTAGACAGACAAGTCAAAGCAGATTGACGTAGAGAACAGTACGCCGCTCATCTCCTCTGGTGTGAATGTGTCGTGTGCCCACGATAGGAAGTAGCTGACACTGCGATGTTCGAGTGCTACACCTTTTGGATTGCCTGTAGAACCTGACGTGTAGATGACATAGATCAAATTGTCGGAAGTCCCAAGCTTGGTCGGGTTTTCCTCGCTTTCGTCGGCAACTGCTTCCCAATCATTGTCCAGGCAGATCACTTTGGCGTTGTGCTCAGGTAGAGTTGGGAGCAGATTTTCTTGCGTTAATAGGACGGGAACCTGTGAGTGCTCGATGATGTAGGCAATGCGGTCTGCTGGATAGCTTGGGTCGATTGGCACATAGGCCCCGCCCGCTTTCATAATGGCCAAAAGTCCAATCATCATCTCGGTTGTCCGCTGAGCGCAAACACCGACGAGCACTTCGGGTCCCACGCCTTGCTTGCGTAAATAATGAGCCAGCTTGTTTGCTTGTCTGTTCAATTCCCTGTAGGTAGTCGTTTGATCTCCTACAATGAGAGCGATGTTGTCCGGGGCTTTCGCCACCATGTCCTCAATCATCTCATACACGCATTTTTCTTTCGGGTATGGCGCTTCTGTACGATTCCATTCGGTAACGAGTCGTTGTTCCTCTTCCTCACGCATGAGCGGTAGCAAGGTGATTGACTGATCCGGGTTGGCAATGATTTCTTCCAAAAGCTTGTGGAAATGATCAACCATTCGAACGATCGTACTGTGATCAAACAACGCCTTGTTGTACTCCAAGGTAGCAATGAGACCGGCTGATGTCTCCAACATGGTCACCGTCAAATCGAACTTCGAGGTAACGGCCTCTGCACCGACGTCAAAGCTGCTTATCTGAATATCATCAACAGGATCTACCTGCATCGGGATGTTTTGCAGAATAAACATCACCTGGAATAGCGGCGAGTAGCTCATGCTACGCTCGAGCTGCAGCTCATCTAACAGTTTTTCAAACGGAACGTCTTGGTTCGCATATGCCCCCAGAGCTGTCTCACGAACGCGTGCAAGCAATTCGCGGAAACTTGGCTGACCTGACATATCTGTGCGTAAAACGAGTGTATTGATGAAGTAACCGATCAATTGCTCCGTCTCTTGTTTGTTACGTCCCGCAATCGGAGTTCCGACGAGAATATCCTCTTGGTTCGTATAGCGGTACAACAGCGTTTGGAAGGCTGCAACCAATGTCATGAAAAGTGTAGCCGTTTCTTTTCCGCTCAGATTACGCAATTCTTCCAAGAGGTCGGCTCCAAACTGAACGGAGAGCTTTTCTCCTTCGTATGTCTGTACAGGTGGGCGCGGTCGATCAGTTGGCAGTTGCAGTAATGGTTCGCTGCCCTTGAGTTTTTCTCTCCAATACTCGAGCTGTCCATCAAGAACCTCTCCACGTAGCCATTCACGCTGCCAGACGGCAAAATCTGCATATTGGATCGGCAATTCCGTAAATGGCGATGCCTCTCCTTGACTAAACGCTTTGTAATTGGTCATTAATTCGCTCATCAAAATTCCCATCGACCAACCGTCTGCAGCAATGTGGTGCATCACGAAAAGGAACACAAAGTCGTTTTCGTCGAGCTGAACCAGATTGGCTCGGAGCAACTGACCTTTGGACAGGTCAAATGGCTCGAGTGTGGCCTCTTCAGCTAGGCGTTTGACTTCTGCTTCCCGTTTCGCAGGGTCCAAAGCCCGCAGATCGGTTTGGTTCATAACCCAGTCGTCCTCTGGGTGAATTACTTGAACAGGACGTCCGTCACGAACCTCAAAGCGAGTACGCAAGCTCTCATGACGCTGTATGATAGCTTTCAAGCTTTCTTCCCAAGCGGATATGCTGAGGTCTCCCTGAATCCGTAGGAACGATGGAATATTGTTGACTGAGCTTCCTTGCGTGAACTGCTCCAGGAACCACAAACGCTGCTGGGTAAATGACAATGGGAGCGGTTCTTTGCGAGATACTTTTACAATCGGTGGAGCCATCTTGATGGATGTTTGCTTGGTCAGCATAACGAGCTGTTCACTAAGCCCTTCGACTGTTGGGTACTCAAACAACGTACGAATTTGCAATTCTACCCCAAAGATTTCCCGCAAGCGAGAAACGGTCTGTGTTGCGAGCAGGGAGTGTCCACCTAATTCGAAAAAGTTGTCATGGACGCCAACTTTCTCGACGGAAAGAATTTCAGAAAAGACGTTGGTGACCATTTCTTCCACGGGGGTACGTGGAGCGACATATACGGCTGTTAGCTGGCCCCAATCTGGCGCAGGTAATGCTTTGCGGTCTATTTTTCCGTTGACCGTCAGTCGAATTTCCGGAAGCCACATGAAATAGGACGGGATCATGTACTCGGGAAGTTTCTCTTTGAGCCAGAGCTTGATTTCGTCTATCGACGTCTCCTGCTCCAAAGCATTAGTCAAATAGGCTACCAATCGTTTGTCACCAGGTCTTGCTTCTCGCGCAATAACGACTGCTTCTTTGATTGCTTCATGCTGTCTCAATGCCTCTGCAATTTCGCCTAACTCGATACGGAATCCGCGGATTTTCACCTGATCGTCGACACGACCGATGTAATCCACGTTGCCATCTGGCAGATAACGAACGAGGTCGCCTGTTCGATAGAGTCGTTCTCCCGGTTGACCGAATGGATTCGGGATAAAACGCTCTGCTGTAAGCTCTGGACGATTCCAATAACCACGCGAAAGACTCTCGCCACCAATGTACAGTTCGCCCGGAACACCGATAGGGACTGGTTGTAGATTTCGATCTAACACGTACAGCTTGGTATTCGGGAATGGACGCCCAATCGTTGGGGCTTGGTCAGCATCCGTTAATCGAGCGATGACCGTACCAACTGTTGCTTCCGTCGGTCCGTAGCAGTTATAAAATTTTCGTCCTTTTGCATAGTGGGCAACCAGTTCACGGCTGCATGCGTCTCCTCCGACCTCAAGGCAGACCAGATCCGGGTACTCTTCAACAGGTAGTGACGCGAGTACCGAAGATGCCATCGATACCTTGGTGATGCGACGTTCACGAAGGGTGCGAACGAGGTCTGGTCCTGGTAACAGAGACTCACGATCTTCGATGACTAACGTTCCTCCAGAGAGCAGCGCCTGAAGAATCTCGGAAATGGAAACGTCGAAGCCAAATGACGTAAATTGCAGGACACGGCTGGATTCGTTTATTTCGAAGTAATTCAGGTAAGCCTGCACCATATTCATCACACTTCGATGCTCAACGGCTACCCCTTTCGGCAATCCCGTGGTGCCAGATGTGTAGATAACATAGGCAAGATTGGTTGATACGACATCGCTTTGTGCGTTTTCTACGGACATCTGCTCGTAGAACAGTCCTTCATCCAGGCAGATGACGTTCGCTTTCGTTTTTGTGAATGGCTCTGCAAGTTTCGCTTGTGTCAGGACGACAGTTGCTTGTGAATCTTCCAGGATGAAAGCCATTCTTTCTTCGGGATGAGCTGGATCAACCGGCACATAAGCTGCTCCCGCTTTTAATACACCAAGAATGCCAATGATCATTTCCATGGAGCGCTCCACGCAGATCGCAACAGTCGTATCAGGCTGCACGCCTTGAGCGAGAAGCAGATGTGCTAACTGGTTGGCTCTTTGGTTCAGATCCGCATAAGTCATGGCTTGTTGTTTATACTCAAGTGCAATATTTTCAGGAGTTTTCGCGACTTGTTGTTCAAATGCCTGATGAATGCAAAGTTCGCGTGGATACTCTTTCTCCGTGCGATTCCAATCGATGAGTACCTGCTCGCGCTCGACATCGTCTATCAATGTCATGTCACCGAGATGTATCTCCGGAGACTTGCTCATAGTGACCAAGAGCTGGGTAATTTGGTTCAAGACCCGGTCGATCATCGCGTCATCAAAACGGTTTTGCTCATACTTGAGTTTGATGGCCACTTGCTTGCCTGGTGCTGCCACCAAGGTAAGAGGATAATTCGTCTGTTCGACTGCTGCTACGTCGTGAATTTCCAAAGAAACACTGGACGAAGCTGAACTGGACTCTTCTGTTTCTTGCCCTGTTGCTTGTACAGCCGGATAATTCTCAAATACGAGTATCGATTCAAACAAGGCAGATCCACGCGGCAGTTCGCTCCATCCTTGAATGTCGAACAGCGGAGTGTATTCATATTGGCGTATCTCCAACTGTCTGTGCTGCAAGTCTCTCAGCCACTCTAGCACGGTCGCGTTCGTCTGCAAGGATATCCGGACAGGTAAGGTATTAATGAAGGAACCTACGATCGTCTCAACATTGGAGAGGTCTGCCGGTCGACCTGAACCTGTCGCACCAAAAATGACTTCCTCTTCCCCGCTGTAGCTTCCGAGAATCCAGCCCCACGCCGCTTGTACCAAAGTATTGAGCGTTAACTGGTGTTCGCGTACGAATTTTTGCAAGTGCTCGCTCGTTTCTTCTGATAGAAGGACGCTCTTCTCTTCGTATTGCTTCGGTCCCGCAGTGACTACTGCTTTGCTCATACCCAAGCTGGTTGGTTCGTGGAAGCCTTTTAGTTGGTTTACCCAGAAGCGTTTGGCCTCCTGCATATCCTGACGTTTCAACCAAGCAATGTACTGGGAAAACGGCTGAGGATGTCCAAGCTTAACCTCTTGGCCTTCGCTGATCGATGCATAATAGGCAAACAGTTCGTTCAGTACCAAAGGAACACTCCAACCATCAAGGAGAACGTGATGGAAGCTCCATACGAAGCGATAGCTATCTTCTCCTGTTCGGAAGACAACCCATCGTGACAAAGGTACATGTGTAATATCGAAGCTTCGTCTACGGTCTTCCTCCAGAAAGGCGGTAAACATCTCATCCTGTACATCCGTATGCAGATGACGCCAATCTTCCTGACAAAGAGATACGTTTACCTCTTTGCGGACAATTTGGTGTGCTTGATTCAAACCATCCCAGACAAAGTGAGTTCTTAGAATGCTATGACGGTCCATCACTTTTTGCCATGCTTGCTCGAATACCGGCACATTCAGGTTCTTGAAATCAATCGCAAATTGGACGACGTAATCCCCGCTGTCACTCGCATACAGGGAGTGGAACAGCATCCCCTGCTGGAGCGGAGAAAGTGTATAGACATCCTCGATATATCGGTCAGAACCGATGTGTTTGTCGATGCTCTTCTGATCCAATTCAGCCAGCGGAAAATCAGATGGGGAGTAACCGCCAGCTTCCTCTGTCGCGCAATGGGCAATAATCTCACGAAGCGCATCCATAAAATCCTTCGCGACTGCTGTTATCGTACTCTCCAGATGAATCTTCTCACTGTATCGCCACGTCACATGCAGTTGTTCTCCTGCAACGACACTATTTACGTCGATCAAATGGTGTCGCCCGGCGTCCGGGCTAAGGTTGGAACCGCTGGACTCAGGTGCCCAGCCAAATAAGGAGTCGCCATCGACAATCTGATCGATTTTGCCCATATAGTTGAACAGCACTTGTGCTTGAATGCGGGAAATTTCATCGACAATATGCTGATCCGCATGGAGGTAACGAAGAACGCCATAACCAAGCCCTTTGTTCGGGATCGCACGCAGTTCTTCTTTGGTCGTCAAAAGTGCTTTTCCTACGGAGAATGTTTCGTCCCATTGAAGGTGCACTGGATACATGCTGGTGAACCAGCCGATCGTACGGGACAGATCAATTCTCTCTGACAATTCTTCACGACCATGCCCTTCTACGTTTACGAAGACAGATCGATTACCCGTCCATCGAGTAAGCGACTTTGCCAAAGCGGTTAGCAGGACGTCATTGATCTGGGTGCGGTATGCCTGCGGTACGTTTTGCAGTAGTGCTTTGGTTTCTTCGCTGGTTAATGTAGCGCTGACGGACTTTGTCGTTGCTTCTGTATTCTCCCCTTCATCTGTCATATCCACAGGTAGTTGTGCTGAATCGACGGAGGATTTGCTCATCCAGTACTTTGTTTCGTTTTCCAAAGCATCTGAATTCGCATAGCGCTCCAGTTCTTCCGCCCATTCTTTGTAGGAGGTCGTTTTCGCTGGTAGTTTCACCGCTTGCCCTGCGACAATTTGTTGGTAGGCGTTTTGCAAGTCCTCGAGAATGATGCGCCACGATACCCCGTCAATGACCAAGTGATGTGCGACAATCAACAGACGATTAGGTTGGTCTTGACCCAAATCAAAATAAATGGACTGAACCACATGTCCTTCAAACAAATTCAGACTTGCCTGCGTCTCATCTGCAATCTTTTCGATGGCCTTGCATTGCTCATCTGGTGTAAGGTGGGACAGATCTTCCATCCGGAATGGAATCGTATCACTAGGCGCTTCCATCTCTTGCTTCCAGCCAAACTCTGTCTGTATATAACGCATACGTAAAGCATCGTGCTGATTGAGTAAATGCCCTACCGCTTGTTTCAGTGCTTCCTGATCAATACCTGGCTGGATGGAGAGCAGTACGGATTGATTCCAGTGATGTCTGTTCTTCAGCGGAAGCTGGAAGAACCACTTCTGAATCGGCAAGAGCGGCAATTCGCCGATAATCGGACCTTGTTCAGCAAGGATCGCTTCTTTTTCCTCAACGACCTCTGCTAATTCAGCGATGGTTTGGTACTCGAATAATTGCTTCGGAGTGAGCCTTAGACCTGATTGATTGGCACGTGACACGATCTGGATACTGAGAATCGAATCACCGCCCAGCTCGAAGAAATTATCGTGTATGCCAATTTGGTCAATACCGAGCACATCTTTCCATATCGCGGCAAGCTGTTGCTCCTTTTGCGTTGTTGGGGAGACAAATTTTCCTTCCAGCTCAGGACGATTGAAGTCAGGTGCAGGCAAATTTTTACGGTCTACCTTTCCGTTTGGTGTGAGCGGCAGATATCCTAACGGGATGAAAAATGCAGGAACCATGTAATCAGGCAGTACTTCCTTTAGCGCTTTGCGGATGTCACTTGTGGTAATCTCCGTGTCCTCTTCTACAACCAGGTACGCAGCAAGACGCTTCGTCCCTTGATGGTCCGTGCAAACAGTGACCACTGCTTCTTTTACCGCAGGGTGAGCGAGAATGGCTGTTTCTACTTCCCCCAGTTCAACGCGGAATCCGCGAATACTCGTCTGATCATCTGCACGACCGATGAACTCAATGTTGCCGTCCTCCAGGTAGCGCACCAGATCCCCTGTACGGTAGAGACGTGCTCCTTCTCTTTCACTAAAAGGATGAGTGACAAAGCGCTCTTGTGTCAGTTCGGGACGATTCAGGTAGCCGCGGGCCAAGGAACTTCCACCAATGTATAGCTCACCCGTGACACCTACGGGTACAGGCTGCATACGCGCATCGAGAATATAGACTTGCACGTTGTCAATCGGACGTCCAATGGATGGTGCAATGCTTTGTCCTGTCGCTACCGGAACGATACCAGCTGTTGCAACGACTGCGTTTTCGGTTGGACCGTATTGGTTCACCAGGATAAACGGCAGGTTCGAACTCGGATAGTGATGGAGCTTGTCTCCTCCTGTCAGCATGTAACGAAGCTTGGTATGGCTCGGCCAATCCAGCGCCAACAAGCTCTCTGTTAAAGGCGTCGGCAAAAAGCTGATGGTGATCTCAGAATGGATGAGCCAATCACGCAGTTTTTCCGGTATGAGACGGATTTCCTCTTCTGGTAAATAAAGCGTGGCTCCTTTTGTTAAATAAGGCCAAATTTCCCAAACAGATGCGTCAAATGCCGTCCCGGAGATCTGTGATGCGCGATCTTCAGACGTGACATGATATACGCGTTGATGCCAGGAAATTAAATTGAGAAGAGCCGCGTGCTCGATCTCAACCCCTTTTGGCGTGCCTGTCGAACCAGATGTGTAGATGACGTAAGCAAGCTGGTTCGTCGTAGTCAAGTTCATTGGAGTCATCGTACTTTCCTGAGCGATCGACTCCCAGTCTGTGTCCAGGCAAATCAATTGGCTCGTACCCGCAGGGAGTTTTTCTGCGAGGCTGGCTTGTGTAAGCACAATCGACATACCTGCATCCTGCATCATGAAGGCGAGACGATCCTTGGGATACGCGGGGTCCATTGGTACGTAGGCACCGCCAGCTTTCATGATAGCCAATTGACCGATCAGCATCTCAATCGAGCGCTCAACGCAGATCCCTACCAGATTTTCCTGACCGATTCCCTGTTTTTGCAGATAATGCGCGAGTTGATTCGCTTTGGCATTCAGTTCCGCATACGTAATGGATTGGTCCCGTGTGAAAACAGCCAGCTGGTTGGGCATTTCATGAGCGACCTGATCCACCAGTTCATGTACGCAATGATCCTTGGAGTAGGCCATTGCGGTGTTGTTCCATTCTGTTACGACCTGCTGCTGCTCCGTTTCTCCCATCAGTTGTGTAGCGGTGATCGCCTGGTTTGTGTTGGCAGCAACGGCCTTGAGCAGCTGAGTAAAGTGTTCGATCATTCGTTCTACTGTGTTCTGGTTAAATAGAGATGTGTTGTACTCGAATGTAGCGGACAGACCTTCTGCCGTCTCTGCCATCGTCAAGGTGAGATCAAACTTGGTTGTTTCTACCTGTTGATTCCCTTTTGGTGGCAAAATGCGAATCCCGTCAAGCGCTTCTACCTGAACTGGAATATTTTGCAGAACGAACATCACTTGGAACAAAGGCGAGTAACTGAGACTGCGCTCTAATTGCAGCTCGTCTACAAGCTTTTCAAAGGGTAGATCTTGATGGGAATAGGCTCCCAAGGCTGTTTCCCGTACACGGCTAAGTACCTCTCTGAAGCTAGGCTCGCCTGACAAATCTGTTCGCATCGCCAATGTGTTGATGAAAAATCCAATTAATCCTTCTGTCTCTTGGTGACTGCGTCCTGCTACAGGAGTACCGACGAGAATGTCGTCTTGTCCTGTATATCGATACAGAAATACTTGGAATGCGGCGAGCAACGTCATAAACAACGTCGTACCTTCGCGCTTGCTCAAAGAATGCAGATTCGTCATCAATTCTTTGTCATACATCAGTGTGATGCTGCTTCCTTCATAGGACTGAACAGCAGGACGGGGACGATCTGTCGGCAATACGAGAAGCGGTTCTGCTCCACCCAGCTTTGCACGCCAGTAGGACAGTTGTTTTTCCAATACATCTCCTGTAAGCCATTCGCGCTGCCATGCCGCATAATCTGCGTATTGTATAGGCAGGTTGGTAAGTTGCGGTACTTCTGATTTGCTAAATGCCTGATAGCAGGTAAATAATTCGCTGAGCAAAACACCCGCTGACCAACCATCGGCGATGATGTGGTGTACATTCAGCAGGAAGATGAAATCCTGCTCTCCTGTTTGAATAATCGTCGCACGCATGAGCGGTCCTGTGACGAGGTCAAACGGCTTGTTCGCATCTTCTTTGGTCAAGCGTTGTCCTTCGTCATCTCGTCTATCATCTGGCAGCTCGCGTATATCCATTTTGTTCAGTTTCCAATCCATCTCTGGATGAATCACCGCAACGGCTTCCCCGTTGATGTCGGAGAACGTTGTACGCAAGCTCTCGTGACGGCAGATAATCATCTGCAAACTTTGCTCGAGCGCTTCAATGTTTAGCTCTCCTTGCAAACGAACGGCAGTTGGAATGTTGTAGAGCGAACTGTTTGGCATCAAGCGGTCAAAGAACCATAAGCGCTGCTGTGCAAACGAAAGCGGCAAATGTCGATCACGTGAAACGGGTACGAGCGGAATACTAGAGAGTCCAGATTTGTCCTCGTTCATGGATACAATCCATTCACTGAGTCGGTTGACTGTCGAATATTCAAATAAAGCACGGAGCGGTAAATCTACGTTAAACGCTTCTTTTAAGCGAGAGATGGTTTGCGTAGCCAAAAGAGAATGGCCACCAAGCTCAAAGAAATCGTCGTAGCTACCGACTCGTTCTACCGAGAGAACCTGCGACCAGATGTTGGCCACTAGCTCCTCTGTAGGAGTACGGGGGGCAACGTAATTACGCTGCGTGGAAAGTTGTCCCCAATCTGGTACCGGTAGTGCCCGTCGGTCTACTTTTCCATTAACCGTAAGCGGAATCGTCTCCAGCCATACAAAGCCTGCTGGTATCATGTATTCAGGCAACGATTCTTTCAGGAAAAGAACGAGCTCCTCCGCGGTTGGCATGTCTCCCGTTGCTACCAGATAAGCAGCCAAGCGTTTGCCCCCCGCTTTTTCTTCCCGGACGATGACCACAGCTTCATGGACGGCAGGATGCTGTCTGAGCGAATTTTCAATCTCACCCAATTCAATGCGGTAACCGCGAATTTTGACTTGATCATCCATACGTCCAAGAAATTCGAGGTTGCCGTCCTCCAGATAGCGAACCAGGTCGCCCGTCCGATAGAGTAGCTCTCCTTCTTTGCCGAACGGATGCTTGATAAAGCGCTCTGCTGTTTGTTCTGGACGATTCCAGTAGCCGCGAGCCAAGCCTTTTCCTCCGATATACAGTTCACCTGGTACCCCGATAGGCACAGGCTGCCTATTTGCATCCAAAACGTACAGCGTCGCGTTGGCAATTGGCCGACCGATAGGCGGATTGCTCATTCCAGCCTCGCAACGCATCATAGTGGAGCATACGGTTGCTTCCGTTGGACCGTAGCAGTTGAAGAACTGCCGATTCGCTGCATAGCGTGCCACAAGTTCTCGGCTCGGAGCTTCTCCGCCTACAATCAAGGTTCGTAGATCAGGCAGGTGAGCTTCAGGCAATGCTGCCAGTACCGAAGAAACCATGGACACGGTGGTAATGCGTTGTTCTTGCAAAACTTGGATCAATTCAGGGCCTGGCAAAAGGGACTCTCGATCCTCGATGACTAGCGTCGCACCAGCGAGTAAGGCCATCACAATCTCAGACACCGATACGTCGAAGCTAAACGAGGTAAATTGCAGAACGCGACTGGCTGGCTGAATATCAAACGCATCGATCAAGGCATGGGCCATGTTTATCACATTGTGGTGCTCTACCATTACCCCTTTTGGCTGCCCAGTTGAACCAGACGTATAAATGACGTAGGCAAGATTATGTTCTGTGACCTTGCAAGCAATGTTGGCACCAGGTTCATTCGTTAACGGATTGCTGGCTAAACAAATGACATTCGCCTGTGTTGCTGGCAAGATGTCCATGAGAGACTGCTGGGTCAGCAACACATTTGTTTGAGAATCCTCGATCATATAGGCGATGCGTTCTTGCGGGTAAGCCGGGTCAATCGGTACGTAGGCAGCTCCCGATTTTAAAATGCCGAGTATGCCGATGATCATCTCAGGGGAACGATGCACGCATATGCCGACGAGTGTATCCGGTTTTACCCCTTTGCTTACGAGCTGATGGGCCAGTTGGTTTGCCCGCTCGTTTAGTTCCTTGTAGGTGAGCTCCACGTTTTTATAGGTAACGGCAATCGCATCTGGTGATTTTTCCACTTGTTGTTCAAACGCCTGATGAACGCACAGGCCGCTCGGATATTCCACCGTTGTCTGGTTCCACTGAACGAGAACCTGTTCACGTTCGTTTTCGCTGATCATCGAAAGATCGGCTATCCGTTGCTTGGCGTTTGTGGCGATAGAGATCAGGAGTGAATGAAGCTGATCGAGAACTCGCTCTATAGATGATTGCTCAAACTGGCTTTCATCAAATTTGACCTTGATGTCGATTGTTTTGCCTGACGCCGCAACCAAGGTAAATGGATAATTGGTTTGCTCCTCGGAATGTACACCTATGATCGAAAGCTCACTCTCTCCACTACCGCCGCTAGCATTACCGACAGGGGTATTTTCAAAGACGAGAATGCTCTCAAACAGAGATTGTCCACGTGGCAAATCGCTCCAGCCCTGAATTTCCACGAGTGGGGTATATTCGTACTGGCGGAAGTCGGCTTGCTGTTGTTGCAGAGATTTGAGCCAATTGATTACGCTCTCCTCCGCTCTTACCTGCACGCGGACAGGAAGTGTATTAATAAACAGACCAATCATTGTCTCGACCCCAGGCAAATCGGCAGGACGTCCGGATACTGTGGCGCCGAAAATAATGTCGTCCTGCCCACTGTAGCGATTCAACAGCAGTGCCCATGCGCCTTGCACAATCGTGTTGACCGTCAGGCGATGTTGACGAGCCAATGTCTGTAATGATTTGGAGATTGCCTCGGAAACGGTCAGATCTAGCTCCCGATAATTTTTCTGGTCAAGGTACGGATTTTTATACGCTCGACCGAATGAAAGTGGCGTGGTTTCCGTGAAGCCTTGTAGATACGTGCGCCAAAACGCCTCCGCTTGCTTCAAGTCCTGCTTTTTCAGCCAGACGATGTAGTCACGGTAAGATTTAACCGGAGGAAGTTGTACAGGCTGCCCTTTGCACAGCATGTTGTACGCCGCAAACACTTCCCCGAAGACGAGCGGCATACTCCATCCGTCTATTAGCACGTGGTGCAAAGTCCACGAAAAATGAAAGGTATTACTACTCAACCGGAACAGATTTAATCTCATCAACGGCGCTTCTTCGATATTGAAACCACGTTTGCGATCATCTTTGGCAAAGGTATGAAGAAACGATTCTTGCTCGGAGGAGGAAAGATGAATAATGTCATGTTCCACCAGGGAAACCTTCAGCTCTTTTAAGACAACCTGGACGTATTCTTTTACTTTACCGCCAATAAACCTGGTGCGAAAAATAGCATGTCTGTCTACGAGGCATTGCCATGCCTGTTCGAATAACGGAATGTTCAAGGGACCTTGCAGCTTCAACCCCATCTGTACGATATAGGCTCCGGACTCTGGTTCCAACAAGCTGTGGAAAATGAGACCTTGCTGCAAAGGAGTAACGGGATAATACGTTTCAATGTTATTCATCTTCTCCTGCCCACTCCCATAAAAAATTTGCCATAGAGGCGCCGTGGTTGACGCCTCTATGCAGTTTGTATTCATTACTTGTCTTGGATGAGATCAAGTAAGTCGGCAATCTCTTCATCATCCCAACCGAATTCGGACAGATCACTTGTTGTTGGTGTTGCGGTCGTCTCCGTCTGACCTAGCTCGATCAATTGTCGTAGCGCGCTTACATAGTAATCCACTAAATCTTTGACGGTTTCTTTGCGATAAATCTCTTCACTGAAGGCGATCGTTACAATCAATTGTCCCCCAACGACAGAGCTACCGAAATCCAGCAGGTGCTGACGTTCCGAGTTGCGGTTGAAGTTGTCGCCTCTTGCTTCGTTTGCAAAGCCAAACAAGGATTCTGTGTCATCGGCTGTCTGATCAAGCTGACCGAGGTAGTTGAAGCTAATCTCTGCTTTTGGCAAAGACTTGAACGTTTCAGTCGTTTCCTCGTTCAGGTAACGGAGAATTCCATAGCCGATCCCCTTGTTCGGAATGCTACGCAGCTGTTCTTTGGTCGTGTGTAGCGCTTCTTTGAGAGAGGTAGTTCCCCTCGTATCCAAGAGGATGGTATACATGCTCGTGAACCATCCCAAGGTACGCGATAGATCGACATCGTCGAAAAGCTCTTCACGTCCGTGCCCTTCCAAATGGACGAGGGAGGTTTGATTTCCAGTCCAGACGAAAATGGCTTCTGCCAATGCAGTGAGCAAGACATCATTGATCTGCGTTTGGTAGATCGAAGGCAGATCCTGTAAAAGCACTTTGGTTTCTTCCTGCGTAAGTGCAACAGAAACCATCTTTGCAGTAAGCTCGCGGTTCTTTCCGTTCTCATAATCTTTTGGCAGAGCGTTTACTTCTGTATCGAGGCTGCTTAACCAATAATCCGCTTCCTCACGCAGGCTGTCCGATTGGGCGTACTCCGTCAATTTTTCAGCCCAATACTTGTACGAGCTGGTTTTTGGCGGCAGCTGCACCTGCTTGCCTTGTAGCAGCTGGATGCTTGCCTTATTCAAGTCTTCCGTGATGATGCGCCAAGAAACACCATCGACTGCCAAGTGGTGAATGACGATTAGCAAGCGGCCTTCCTGTTCACTGCCCAAATCAAAGTAGACGGCACGGAGCAACGGACCTTCCGAGAGATGCAAGCTAGCCTGAGCTTCCTCAGAGATTTCCCCGATTCGCTTCACTTGCTCTTCATGCGGCAAATGACCCAATTCCTCTACGGTAAATGGAATGATATCTGTCCAGTCCTCGTTGATTTGCTTCCATTTTCCATCCTGATGGTAGAAACGGAGGCGGAGGGCATCATGATGTCCGAGCAAGTGATAAAAAGCTTGTCTCAAAATTTCCGGATCGATCGGTTTGACCGTTAAAAGTACAGATTGGTTCCAGTGGTTGCGATCTGCCAATTTTTGCTCGAAGAACCAGCGCTGAATCGGCAGAAGTGGCACTTCCCCTGTGACGATGCCTTGCTCGGCGAAAATGTTAACCGACTCCCCAATCGCTTGGGTCAACTCGGCAATCGACTGATTTTCGAACAAGAGCTTCGGTGACAAGCGAATTCCAGATTGTGCTGCACGGGTCACGATCTGAATGCTTAGAATCGAATCACCACCGAGTTCGAAGAAGTTATCGTGAATTCCGACTTGCTCTACGCCTAGAACCTTTTTCCATATTTCGGCCAATACTCTCTCGACGAACGTCTCCGGAGCAACGAATTCTCCATTACTTACTTTGTACTCCGGTACAGGTAATGCACGACGGTCTACTTTGCCATTTGGAGTGAGTGGCAGAGCATCCATGATGACGACCGCAGCTGGCACCATGTACTCCGGCAGTATTTCTTTGAGGTAGCTGTCGAAGTTGCCAGCTTGGTCCTCTACCCCTTCTTCAAGCACGACATACGCGGCCAGTCGTTTGACACCTGGCATATCTTCGCGGGCAAGAACGATTGTTTCTTTGACAGAAGGGTGCGTGTACAGGGCGGTTTCAATCTCGCCCAGCTCGACACGGAAACCACGGATACTCACCTGATCGTCGGCACGGCCGATAAACTCGATGTTGCCGTCTGGCAAGTAGCGGACAAGGTCTCCTGTGCGGTACATTTTTGCCCCTCGAATGTGCGCAAACGGATTTTCGACGAAGCGTTCTTGTGTCAAATCAGGACGTTTTAGGTACCCGCGCCCCAAGCTGTTCCCTGCGATGTACAGTTCGCCTGCAACACCGATCGGCACAGGTTGCAGTTTTGCATCAAGAACGTATACCTGCACATTGTCGATTGGGCGTCCGATTGTGGGTGCGGCTATCTGACCAGCTTGTACAGGAACGATGCCTGCTGTAGCTACGACGGCATTTTCCGTTGGTCCATACTGATTCACCAATGTGAATGGCAGATGAGCCGATGGATAGTGATGCAGTTTGTCACCGCCTGTCAGCATGTAGCGCAAACCAGTATCGGCCGGCCATTCAATAGACATCAAGCTCTCTGCTAATGGTGTTGGCAAGAAGCTGATCGTGATTCCTGAGTCGACGAGCCAATCCCGCAGTTTTTCCGGTACGAGACGAATCTCTTCATGTGGCAGATACAGGGTGGCTCCAGCCGTCAGATACGGCCAAATTTCCCAGACAGCGGCATCGAAGGCCGTTCCGGCGATTTGTGATGCCCTATCTTCTGGCGTGACGTTGTAAGCGTGCTGGTGCCAATAGATGAGATTCAACAGAGCACGTTGCTCGATTTCCACGCCTTTTGGTGTTCCGGTAGAACCAGAGGTGTAAATGACATAAGCGAGATTGTTCGTTGTCGTCGTAATTTCGGGTGATTCCGTGCTCTCACTGGCAATCAAATCCCAATCGATATCGAGACAAATAAACGTTGCATCACCTGTTGGCAATGCTTCAAGCAAGCGTTCCTGGGTCAATACGATCGGCATGTTCGTGTCATCCATCATGAAGGCAAGGCGCTCCTTTGGATAAGATGGATCCATCGGAACAAACGCGCCGCCTGCTTTGAGAATCCCTAATTGGCCGATCAGCATCTCGAGAGAGCGTTCCACGCAAATACCAACGAGTGTCTCTGTTGTAACCCCTTGTTGTTGCAAGTAGTTCGCCAGCTGATTCGCTTTCGAATCCAGTTCTGCGTAGGTGAGCGAACCTTCGCTGGAGACGACTGCCAGCTGATTCGGCATGTTCCTTGTCATTTCGGCAACTAGCTCGTGTACCGTCTTCTCATACGTGTAATTGGCAGCTGTGTTGTTCCACGCAAGTATAAGCTGTTCACGTTCATCCGGACGAAGCAATGGTAGCGCCATGATCGATCGATCAGGTTGGGCGACGATTCCCTCCAGTACATGATGGAAATGGTTCACCATTCGCTCCATCGTTGTTTGGTCGAACAAATCGGTATTGTAATCAAACGTAGCGATCAGGCCGTTTGGCGTTTCTGCCATCGTCAAGCTGATGTCGTATTTGGACATCACTTCTTGGCTCTTGCTTTCAAACGGAGCAATCTGAATGCCTTCAAGCTCATGCGTCTTCATTTCGAAGTTTTGCAGAGCGAACATGACTTGGTAGAGCGGCGAATAGCTTAGGCTACGTTCCAGCTCCAGCTCATCTATTAACTTTTCAAAGGGCAGGTCTTGATGGGTATATGCTTCCAATGCTGACTCGCGCACTCTTGCAAGTAGTTCACGGAAGGTTGGAGCGCTAGACATATCGGTTCTCATCGCCAGCGTGTTGATGAAGAAGCCAATTAATGACTCCGTTTCTTGTCTATTGCGTCCAGCAACCGGACTTCCGACGATAATGTCGTCTTGCCCGCTGTAGCGATGAAGCAGGATTTGGAATGCTGCGAGCAAGGTCATAAAGAGCGTAGCGCCTTCTTGTCGGCTGAGCGCGTGTAATTTTTCCACAAGCTCGGTCGGGAAACTTGTCGTGTATAAGGCTCCATTGTATGTCTGTACAGGTGGACGCGGACGGTCTGTCGGTAAGGCCAATAGCGGCTCACTGCCACTCAGTTTTGCTTTCCAGTATGCGAGTTGTTGCTCCAGCGCCTCTCCTTGTAACCACTCACGCTGCCAAGCTGCAAAGTCTGCATATTGGAGTGGCATGTCGGTGAGTTGCGGCGTTTCTTCCTTGCAAAGCGCTTCATAAATCGCAACCAGCTCTCTTATGAAAATGTTCATCGACCAGCCGTCAGACACGATATGGTGCAAATTTAGCAGGAAGACGAAATTCTCTTCGCCGATCTGGATGATCGTGGCCCGCAGTAACGGTCCTGTACGTAGGTCAAATGGTTTGGTTGCCTCTTCTCTCTCCAGGCGGTGTACCTCGGTGTCACGCTCTTCTTCTGGTAGATCTCGCAAATCAATCTTGCGCAGGCTCCACGCGATTTCTGGGTGAATGACCTGTATCGCTTCCCCGTTGATGTCAGTGAAGGTTGTTCGCAAGCTCTCGTGCCGCTCGATGATCATCTGCAGACTGCGTTCCCATGCATGAATGTTGAGGTGTCCTTGCATCCGCATGGCAGACGGGATGTTGTACAAGGCGCTGTCCGGCATTAAGCGATCCAAGAACCACAAGCGTTGCTGGGCAAAGGAGAGCGGTAGATGCTGGTCGCGAGAAACGGGTACGAGTGGAATGCTGGCAACATTCGATTTGGCTTCCAGTAGTCCGGTTACTTTTTCGCTCATTTGTGCCACGCTAGGATTCTCGAACAAGGCACGAAGTGGTACTTCCACACCAAATGTTTCTTTCAGGCGGGAAACGGTTTGGGTAGCCAAGAGTGAATGTCCACCCAGTTGAAAGAAGTCATCGTGGATTCCAATTCCCTCAACGGAAAGAACCTGCGACCAAATATGGGCAACGATTTCCTCTGTTGGAGTACGCGGTGCCACATATTCCTTTTCTGTCTCCCCTTGTCCCCAATCCGGTGCTGGAAGGGCACGGCGATTTACTTTCCCGTTGACCGTGAGTGGAATCTCTGGCATCCATACATAACCTGCAGGAACCATGTATTCCGGTAGGGTCTCTTTCAGGTAGTGGATAAGCTCAGCATCACTCGGTTGTTGTTCGTTTGCTGCAACGAGATAAGCCGCCAAACGCTTGTCTCCTTTTCGATCCTCACGCGCGATAACGACGACATTCTGAACAGTTGGATGTTGCCTGAGTCTATTTTCGATTTCGCCCAGCTCGATTCGATAACCGCGAATTTTGACTTGGTGGTCGATTCGTCCGAGGAATTCGATCTGTCCGTCTTCCGTATAGCGAACCAGGTCGCCAGTCTGATAGAGGCGTTCTCCTTCCTTACCGAACGGATGATTGATAAAGCGTTCTTTCGTAAGTTCAGGACGATTCCAGTACCCTCTGGCTATTCCTTTTCCGCCGATGTACAGCTCGCCTGGTACGCCTATTGCCACAGGTTGCAGGTATGCATCCAGTACATACACTTCCACATTGGCGATGGGTCGGCCGATTGATGGATTTTGGCCGTTATTCTCACAACGTACGAGAGTAGCGGTGACAGTTGTTTCTGTTGGTCCATAGCAGTTAAAGAGCTGGCGATCCTTGGCGTGACGAGCAACAAGCTCTCGGCTTAACGCTTCCCCGCCGACAATCAGAGTCTTCAGGTCTGGCAAATCCGCTTGTGGCAATGCCGATGCTACAGAGGAAGCCATTGTCACGGTCGTGATGCGTTGTTCCTGCAGGACTTGGATCAACTCCGGACCAGGTAAAAGTAATTCGCGATCCTCCAAGACGAGCGTGGCACCAGCGAGCAGGGTCATAGCGATCTCGGAGACTGAAACATCAAAGCTAAAGGATGTGAATTGCAAAACCCGGCTCGTCGCATCGATTTGGAACGAATGGATCAGGGCATGTGTCAAATTGATAACGGAGTGGTGCTCGACCATTACCCCTTTTGGCAAACCGGTTGATCCAGAAGTATAGATGACGTACGCGAGATGATGCTCATGGACGCTGCTATCCACGTTTGCGGTAGGTTCATCTGCCAGTTCATCGCTATCGAGGCAAATGATCTGTATAGAAGGAACTGGTAGCATGTCTTTCAGCGATACTTGCGTCAACAAAATGTTTGCCTGCGAATCTTCGATCATGTAGGCAATGCGATCTTGCGGATGCGCCGGATCGATTGGCACATAAGCAGCCCCTGCTTTCATTACACCGAGGAAAGCGATGATCATCTCGAAAGAACGCTCGACGCAAATGCCAACTAGCTTGTCCGGTTGTACTCCCGATGCAATCAACCTGTGAGCCAGCTGGTTTGCACGGTTGTTCAGCTCGGCATAGGTCAGTTCCTTCTTCTTGTAAACGAGTGCAATCGCATCAGGGGTCTTTTCCACTTGTTTCTCAAATGCCTGGTGTATGCATAGCTGGGTCGGATAATCTACGCGCGTGTCATTCCATTCGACTACTACTTGCTGGAGCTCGCTTTCACTGATCATCGACACCTCTGCGAGGCACTGTTCAGGCTTTGCCATCATGGATTCGAGCAAGTGAGACATCTGGTGCAGAACTCGTTCGATATTTTCAGACGCGAATCTGCTTTGGTCGTATTTGATCTTAAGAATGAACTCTTTACCCGGACCGCAGACGACGGTAATTGGATAATTCGTTTGTTCCATCGTCTCCACATCAGATAATTGCAGCTGATTGTGTTCATCTTTTACCGATTCACCAATCGGGTAGTTCTCAAAAATGAAGATGCTCTCGAACAGGGCAGCATTACGAGCCATTTCACTCCAGCCTTGGATGTCAACCAACGGCGTGTACTCAAACTGACGAAGCTCCACTTGATGTTCTTGAATCTCGCGTAGCCATTCCCGCACCGATTTGTTCGCATCTATAAAAACACGAATCGGCAGGGTGTTGATGAAGAGACCTACCATGCCCTCTACGGTAGGCAGATCAGCCGGACGACCGGAAACGGTTGCACCGAAGACGACATCATCCGTTGCGCTGTATCGGCTCAGTATGAGAGCCCATGCTCCTTGGACAAGCGTATTCAAGGTCAGCTGATGAGTACGGACAAAGGCTTGCAAACGTGAAGTCATTTCCGCTGATAAGCGAATTTCTTTCTCTTCGTACACTTTCAGCGTATTTTCCCGGACGCCTGAGTGGTTACTCATCGCTAATGGGGTTGACTCGTGGAAGCCTTTTAGCTGTTCACGCCAAAAATGTTTGGCAGCACTCAAGTCTTGTCGCTGTACCCAATCGATATACGCAGAGAATGGTTGGACGTAGCTGTACGAAACCTCTCTGTTTTCTGCTAGGGACACATAAGCACTAAACCAGTCTTTTAGTACAATCGGGACGCTCCAACCATCAAGCAGTACATGATGGAAGCTCCAAGTGAAGCGATAAACTCCCTCACGTAAGTGGAACAACGTCCAACGCATGAGTGGTGGAGACGCAATCTCGAAATTTCGTCTGCGGTCAGCTTCTAGGTAGTGGGCCAGCTCCGTTTTTTGCTGCTCCGTTGTCAAATGACGAAGGTCGATTTTTTCTACAGTTGCTTTTACTTGTTTGCGTACAATCTGATGAGCCTCAGAACCTTCCCAAACAAAATAGGTACGCAAGATTGGATGACGATCCACTACCTTTTGCCACGCCTGTTCAAACGCATCGACGTGCAAGCCCTCCATCGTCATGGCAAAGTGAACAATATAGTCTCCCCCTTCTTGTTCGTACAGGGAGTGGAACAGCATGCCACCTTGCAATGGACTGAGTGGATAGATGTTCTCGATCAGGCGATCCTGTCCCAGATGCTTGTCGATAGCCCGTTGATCCATTCGCGCTAGCGGGAAGTCAGATGGTGTATAGCCGCCTGCTTCTTCGGACTGGCAGTGCGCCATGATCTCGCGCAAAGCTTCCAGATAGTTGCACGCAAGCTCTTGAATCGTGCTTTCCTCGTGAATGTTTTCGCTATAGATCCATGTGACATGGAGTTGTTCGCCGGATATGACACTGTTTACATCAATCAGGTGCTGGCGTCTTGTGTCTTTCCCCAGATTGGAGCCTCTTGATTCTTGTGCCATGCCAAATCTCGATTCGGCTTGTACGATCTGATCAAACTGTCCGAGGTAGTTGAAGCTGATTTCTGGCTTCGGCTTTTCACCTAGCCATTTTTTCAAATCCTGATCCTGACTGAGGTATTGGAGGATGCCGTAGACTACACCTTTCTTTGGAATGCGACGAAGCTGTTCCTTGACCGCTTTCAAAGCGTCGCCCCATGTCTTCGACGGATCAATCGAAAGCTGTACCGGGTACATGCTCGTAAACCAGCCAACCGTACGGGATAAGTCTGCTCCTTCGATAATTTCCTCTCGTCCGTGCCCTTCCAGATGAACAGCTACTGTTTTTTCACCTGTCCACCGATTCATTACTTTGGTTAAAGCCGTAAGCAATACATCATTGATCTGCAGGCGGTAAGGCGAAAGGGTATCCTGCAACAACGCACGAGTTTCTTCGATAGTAAGCGCAAGACTGACTTGTTTGGAGGTTGCATCTGTGTTTTGGCTTGGCTCGAAGGCACGGTCAATGGGAAGTGGACTCACTCCATCACTTTGACCCAGCCAGAACGCTTTTTCCGGCTCGATCGCTTCGGAATTCGCATAGGATTGCAATTGCTCTGCCCATGACTTGAATGAAGTCGTTTTCGCTGGGAATGATACCGGTTGATCGTTTACCAATTGCTCGTAAGCAGTTTGCAGATCCTCTAGCAAAATGCGCCAGGACACACCGTCAATCACCAGATGGTGGGCAACAATCAGCAGACGACCAGGTTGGTCCGCTCCAAGATGGAAGTACACCGCTTGGAAAACGGGTCCCTCACTTACATGTAGACTAGATTGCACCTCGTTTGCGATTTGCTCCAGACGATCGGCTTGTTCTTCTTCGCGAACAGCGGACAGGTCCACACTACGGAATGGAATGGTCTCAGGAAGTCCCTCGATATGTTGGGTCCAGCCTTGCTCCGTATGGATATAACGCATACGTAATGCGTCGTGATGCGTGAGCAGACTCTCGATGACACGCGCTAGAACAGTCAGGTCAACAGGTTGTTGGACCGTCAAAAGCAAGGATTGGTTCCAATGATGGATCGACGGTTGTTCAGTCGTGAAGAACCACGATTGAATTGGCGTGAGCGGTACCTCTCCCGTCACGATGCCTTGTTCTGCTTGGATTTTTACTGCTTGTAAGCCGCCAATCTCTGTCACGACACTTGCCAGTTCCGCGATGGTTTGATTTCTCAGGAGTTGTTTCGGTGTCAAACGAATTCCAGCCTGATTGGCTCGAGAAACAATTTGGATACTCAAGATGGAGTCTCCACCCAACTCGAAAAAGTTGTCATAAATACCAACGTTGTCAATACCTAGGACTTTTTTCCATATATCTGCAAGCGTAGCCTCTATAGCAGTTGTCGGCGCAGCAAAACTGCCTTCTGTTTCGTTGTGTAAGAAATCAGGTACAGGCAATGCTTGTCGGTCTACCTTACCGTTTGGGGTCAGCGGCAGGTTATCCATGATGACAAATGCAGCTGGCACCATGTACTCAGGCAGCTTTTCCTTCAGATAGCTACGGAAGTCACTTGCTTGAATTTCTTGATTTTCTCCAAGTACAACGTAGGCAGCGAGTCGTTTTACGCCCGGAGTATCCTCTCGCACGAGGGCGATGGTTTCTTTTACTGCCGGATGAGTGTACAGAGCCGTTTCAATTTCACCCAGTTCGACCCGGAATCCTCGAATGCTCACCTGATCGTCAGCGCGGCCAATGAAATCTATGTTTCCATCTGGCAGGTAACGAACCAGGTCTCCCGTTCGGTACATGCGCGCTCCTGGTTTTTGTGAGTATGGATTGGCTACGAACCGCTCTTTGGTCAGATCGGGGCGCTTCAGATAACCCCGTGCCAAGCTGTCTCCTGCAATATAGAGCTCTCCGGCTACACCAATCGGCACAGGTTTTCGTTTTTCATCAAGGACGTATACCTGCACATTGTCGATTGGACGACCGATTGATGGTGCGAAAACATGAGTAGCTTCTGTCGGAACGACACCTGCTGTGGCGACAACCGCATTTTCAGTTGGGCCGTATTGGTTCACAAGTGTAAACGGCATGGTTGCTGGTGGGTAATCGTGTAGCTTGTCGCCCCCTGTGAGCATATACCGCAGCTTCGTGCCGATAGGCCATTCCAAGGTAAGCAGCCTTTCCGCCAATGGCGTCGGCAAAAAGCTAATCGTGATTCCCGATGCAACAAGCCAATCTCTGAGTTCCTCCGGGACCAGACGAATCTCTTCTGATGGGAGATAAAGTGTTGCTCCCTTTGTCAGGTACGGCCAGATTTCCCAAACAGACGCATCAAAGGCTGTCCCTGCGATTTGTGAAGCTCGATCATTTGAATCTACGCTGTACGACCGTTGGTGCCAGGAAATGAGATTTAACAAGGCGGCATGTTCGATCTCTACCCCTTTTGGCGTCCCAGTAGAACCAGACGTATAGATGACATATGCCAGATTCCCTGTTGTCATTGCCATGTTCGGCGCCTCGCTGCTCTCTTCCGAAATGATAGTCCAATCACGATCCAAGCAGATGAATGAGGCAGTTCCTTCTGGCAATCGCTCTAACAGTCGTTCTTGGGTTACTACAACTGGCATATTGGCATCTTTCATCATGAATGCAAGGCGCTCTTGTGGATACGCTGTGTCCATTGGGACATAAGCACCGCCAGCTTTGAGGATTCCCAATTGACCGATGAGCATATCGATGGAACGTTCTACGCAAATGCCGACAAGTGTTTCGGAGGATACTCCCTGTTTTTGCAGGTAGTTCGCTACCTGATTCGCTTTGGCATCCAGTTCTGCATAGGTGATCTGCCCTTCTTCGGATACAACTGCTAATTGATTTGGCAACTCTTGTGCAATCCGGGCAACCCTTTCATGCACGCATGTTTCGCGTTCAAAAGGTACATTTGTATCATTCCATTGATGGAGAAGCTGCTCCTTTTCCATATCGCCCAGGAGAGGTATGGCTGTGACTGGTTGCATCGGATTTACCGAAATCGCCTCTAGCAAATTCGAGAAATGGTTCCCCATGCGCTCGATCGTTGCTGGATCAAAAAGATCAGTGTTGTACTCGAATGTTGCAATAAGTCCGTCAGGTGCTTCTACGGTGGTCAAGGTGATATCAAACTTGGCGCTTACACCCTCCTGACCTTTGTGGAAAGGCTCGATGCGAATCTGGGACAATTCTTGTACTTCCATCGGGATGTTTTGCAGTACGAACATCACTTGGAATAACGGTGAGTAGCTTAGGCTTCGTTCCAGCTCCAGTTCATCTACCAGTTTTTCAAACGGGACGTCTTGATGCGCATAAGCTTCCAGTGCGGTCTCTCGTACTTTTGCTAGCAAGTCTCGGAAGGTTGGTTCCCCAGACATATCCGTACGCATTACCAGGGTGTTAATGAAGAAACCAATCAGTGACTCCAATTCCTGTCTATTTCGTCCTGCGACCGGACTTCCGACGAGGATGTCTTTTTGACCACTGTAGCGATAGAGCAGGGTCTGAAAGGCAGCTAGCAAGGTCATGAATAAGGTTGATCCCTCTTCACGACTGAGCACTTTTAGATCGGCAAGCAGTTTTTCCGGGAGCCTAATTGTATGCATTGCCCCTTTATGGCTCTGAACAGCAGGGCGTGGACGATCTGTCGGCAATCTCAGAAGTGGTTCTGCATCGCCTAATTGTTTTTTCCAGTACGCCAATTGTTGCTCCAATACCTCACCTTGTAACCAATTGCGTTGCCATGTGGCATAGTCTGCATATTGCAGCGGCATTTCGGCCAGTTGTGGTGTTTCCCCAGCAGATAACGCTTCGTAAATGGAGACTAACTCCCCCATGAATACACTCATGGACCAGCCATCCGCAATGATGTGGTGTAAATTGAGCAAAAATACATGCGCTTGTTCATCCATGCAAATCAGTTTTGCGCGCAATAACGGCCCTTGATTCAGATGAAACGACTGTTCCGCATCTTCTATGGCGAGACGCAATACTTCCCCTTCTCGCTCTGCTTCGTTCCAGTCTCGTAAGTCGATTCGTCCCAGGTTCCACTCAATCTGCGGGTGAATGACTTGAACGGCTTCTCCATTCCTATCGGAGAAAGTTGTACGCAGGCTCTCATGACGTTGGATGATCAGCTTGAGACTGCGTTCCCATGCCTCGACGTCTAGCTCACCCATCAGACGAACAGCAGTTGGGATGTTGTAGACGGAACTGTCTGGCAGCAGCTTGTCCAAGAACCACAAACGTTGTTGTGCAAATGAGAGCGGCAAGTGTTCGTCACGCGACACGGGCACGAGCGGGATGTCAGTGAGACCCGCTTCCCCTTGTAATAAACCCGTAATTTTTTCGCTGATCGCTGCCGTTGTCGGATAATCAAACAGCGTACGAAGCGGCATGTCTACGCCAAAGGTTTGACGCATACGGGAAATCGCTTGGGTAGCTAGGAGAGAATGTCCCCCTCGTTCAAAGAAATCGTCGTGAATCCCGACTTGCTCTACGGAAAGCACCTGTGTCCAAATGTTCGCCACTATTTCTTCTGTTGGTGTGCGTGGTGCGACATACTCCTGTTGTGTGGTCAAAAGTCCCCAATCCGGTGTAGGCAGTGCCCGGTGGTCTACTTTTCCGTTGACCGTAAGCGGAATCGCCTCCATCCAGACGATGCCTGCTGGGATCATGTAATCCGGCAATGTCTCTTTCAGATAGAGAACGAGCTCCTCTGTAGCTGGCTTCTCGTCACCCATTGCAATCAGATAAGCAGCCAAACGATTGTCGCGTACGGTAATGACAGCTTCCCGAATCGCAGAGTGCTTTCTCAATGCGTTTTCGATTTCACCTAGTTCGATGCGGAAGCCGCGAATTTTCACCTGATTATCGATACGACCGAGGAATTCAAGGTTACCGTCTGGCAGATAGCGTACCTGATCCCCTGTACGATAAAGACGTTCGCCTTCCGCTCCAAACGGATGAGTGATGAATCGTTCCGCTGTAAGCTCTGGACGATTCCAGTAACCGCGTGCCAAGCCTTTTCCACCAATGTACAGCTCACCTGGTACACCTATAGGGACAGGCTTCAGATTGGCATCTAATACGTAGATGGTCGCATTGGCGATAGGGCGGCCAATTGGCGTGTTCGTCAGATTTGTATCCAAAAGCATCAGCGTGGTGCAAACGGTTGATTCCGTTGGGCCATAGCAATTGAAAAATTGACGATGGTTTGCATAGCGAGTGATGAGCTCATAGCTTGGCGCTTCGCCACCGATTACTAATGTTTTCAGATCAGGTAAGTCGGCGTCAGGTAATGCCGCAAGAACAGCGGGCACCGTCATGACAGTTGTGATTTGTTTTTCTTGCAAGACAGAGATGAGTTCAGGGCCTGGCAAGAGCATTTCTCGATCCTCAATGACTAGGGTCGCACCCGAAATCAAAGCCATGACGATCTCCGCGACAGATACGTCGAAACTGAACGAACATAACTGCAAGACGCGGCTAGACGGCTGGACTTGGAACAACTCAATCAGGTAATGAGCCATATTCATTGCACTTTGGTGTTCGACCATAACGCCTTTGGGCAAGCCAGTGGAACCAGATGTGTAAATGACATAGGCAAGATTTTGTTCTGAAACCCCGCACTTCACATCGTGAACAGGTTCATTTTCCAAAGCATTGCTATCAAGGCAAATTACCTGAGCCTTCGTTGTAGTTAAATGGCTTGCCAGAGATTGCTGGGTCAACACGATGTTTGCCTGCGAATCCTCGATCATGTAGGCAATACGCTCTAGCGGATGCGCCGGATCGATTGGAACGTAGGCGGCACCTGCTTTCATCACTCCGAGAATCCCGACGATCATCTCAGGAGAGCGCTCGATGCAAATCCCGACGAGCGTATCTGGTTTCACGCCTTGGGCAAGGAGATAATGCGCCAATTGGTTCGCTCGCTGATTCAGCTCGGCATACGTCATTTCCATCTCTTTGTACATGAGTCCGATCGCATCGGGCGTCTTTTGTACTTGTTGTTCAAATGCTTGATGAATACAAAGCCCGGTCGGATAATCGACCTTCGTATCGTTCCACTCGACCAAAACCTGCTCTTGTTCGCTTTCGCTGCTCATGCTCACATCAGCCAGAGTTTGATCAGGATTGGCTGTCATCGATTGGAGCAGAAGAGTCATTTGCTCCAGGACACGTTCGATACGCATAGGATCGAATCGGTTTTGATCAAAAACGATTTTGAGGACAAATTCTTTTCCAGGGCCACATACTACGGTAAGTGGATAGTTCGTTTGCTCCGCAGAGTCTACATCAGAAATCTGAATACGGCTGTCCGCTTCTTTCACAGACTCGTCGATCGGATAGTTCTCAAAGATAAAAATACTTTCGAACAGAGAGGTGTTGCGCTCGAATTCGCTCCAACTCTGGATGTCAACCAGCGGCGTGTACTCATATTGGCGAATCTCCAATTGCATTTCTTGCAATTCGCGCAGCCATACCCGAACGGTTTTGCTTGGATCGAGTGTGATTCGCACCGGAAGCGTATTGATGAACAGACCCACCATATTTTCTACACCAGGCAAATCGGCTGGACGTCCTGAACCAGTTGCCCCGAATACGACGTCTGCTTCCCCACTGTAAGCTCCGAGGATCATGCCCCACGCACTTTGTATGAACGTATTCAGCGTTACCTGATGCTGACGGGCAAAGGATTGCAGCTGTTCGGTAAACTCGGCCGAGAATCGGATAAAGCGCTCGTCGTAGGTTTTGGGTTCTCCAGTGGATTGGAGTGCTTGTCCGAGATTGATTTGTGTCGGCCCGTATATCCCTTTCAGATGGTTGCGCCAGAAGCGTTCCGCAGCTTGCATGTCTTGGCGCTGGATCCACGCAACATACTGGGAAAATGGCTGTACAGCCCCAAGCTGAATGTCTTTTCCATCTACCAGTGCTAAATAAGCGGCAAACCAGTCCTTTAAGACGAGCGGCAAACTCCAACCGTCCAGTAATACGTGGTGGAAGCTCCAGATAAAGCGATATGTTTCGTTGCTAATCCGAAACAAAGTCAAACGCATGAGAGGTGCTTCTGTAATCGAGAAGTTCCGCTTGCGATCCTCTTCCAAAAATGCGTCTAACGATGCTTTCTGCCTATCCGTCGGTAAGTGTCGCAGATCTCTTTCATCAACTGTCACTCGAACGTGTTTGCGGACAATTTGATGCGGATTCACTATTCCATCCCAGATAAACGAGGTACGCAGAATGGAATGACGATCGATGACTTTTTGCCATGCTTGCTGGAGTGCATCGACTTGCAAATGATGGATCGTCATGGAGAACTGAACCACATAGTCTCCGCCCTCTTGCTCGTACAGGGAATGGAAAAGCATGCCTTCCTGCAACGGCGTCAGTGGATAGATGTTCTCGATGGAACGATCTTTCCCCACATACGTGTCGATTGTACGCTGATCCAAACGAGATAACGGGAAATCAGAAGGAGTATAGCCCCCTGCTTCTTCCGAGCGGCAATGAGCCATAATCTCACGCAAGGCGTCCATATAATCTTGAGCAACTGCTTCCACCGTACTTTTCTCGTGGATGTTTTCGTTGTAAAACCAGGTGACATGCAGTTGTTCTTCGGAAATGACGCTATTTACATCGATTAAATGCGAGCGAATGGAATCAGGTGCAAGATTCGAGCCTCTCGATTCAGCAGCCATGCCAAACTTGGAGTTAGATGAAACGACCTGATCAAACTGGCCGAGGTAGTTGAAGCTGATCTCTGGCTTCATTCGAGACTTCAACTGCTCTTTCAGCTCGTCATCCTGACGTAAGTAGCGCAAGATACCATAGCCAACTCCATTTTGCGGAATGGCTCGAAGCTGTTCTTTGACCGCTTTCAACAGTTCGCTCCACGGTTTCGTCTGGTCAAGTGTAAGTTGTACAGGATACATACTCGTGAACCAGCCAACGGTGCGGGATAAATCCGCTCCTTCCAAAATATCCTCGCGTCCATGCCCCTCGAGATGGAAAGATAACGTCTGTTTCCCCGTCCAACGGTGCATCGCTTTTGTTAAGGCAGCGAGTAATACATCGTTGATTTTCAAACGGTAGGGAGAAAGTGTTTCCTGCAACAGGGCACGGGTTTCTCCTGCGTTTAACGAGAATGTTACTTGTTTGGTAGTCGCTTCGGTGTTCTGACTCGGTTCATAAAGGTGATCAATCGGGATCGGACTCGCCTCATGGTCTTGTTTGAGCCAGTACTCTTTTTCTTGCTGGATGGCGTCTGAATTGGCATACTCGACTAATTGTTCAGCCCACATCTTGAACGAAGTCGTCTTTGCTGGCATTTGTACGTCTTGACCGTTCGCTATTTGATCATAAGTATGTTGAAGATCCTCCAGCAAAATACGCCACGATACACCGTCAACAACCAAGTGGTGAATGACGAGCAACAGTCGGCCAGCTTGCTCTTCGCCCATGTTGAAGTACACAGCCTGTACAACGGGACCTTCTGTGATATTTAGGCTCGCTTGTATTTCTTGTGAGATTTCCTCCAGCCTGGACTCTTGTTCCTGTTTAGGGAATTTAGAAAGATCCACGCTACGGAATGGAACATTCTTTTCAAGACCTTCCATCATTTGTGTCCACATGCCGTCATGGTGTGAAAAGCGCATGCGCAAAGCATCATGATGGGCCAGTAGGCTCTGGATGGTTTGCTTTAGTACAACAAGGTCTACTGGCTGCTGAACAGTTAGAAGTACTGACTGATTCCAGTGGTGCAGTGACGGTTGATTGGAGTCAAAGAACCAATTTTGGATTGGGGTGAGCGGTACATTTCCAGTAACAGCGCCCTGTTCATTTTTCCATTTGATATCTGTTTCTTGGCTAAAATCAGTAACAACGCGCAGTAATTCAGCAATGGTTTGATTTTCAAAAAGTTGCTTGGGTGTGAAGCTTATTCCGGAATGATTGGCTCTTGCGACGATCTGGATACTGAGAATGGAGTCGCCGCCCAATTCGAAAAAGTTGTCGTAGATGCCGATGTTCGCAACACCTAGCACGCTTTTCCAGATTTCTGCCAATTTTATTTCCAAATCCGTTGCAGGTGCTACATAACCGCTATCCGCCTCATTTCGGGAATAGTCAGGGATTGGTAGCGCCCGGCGGTCCACTTTTCCGTTTGGTGTCAGCGGGAAGCTGTCCAACTTCACAAAGGCGGATGGGATCATGTACTCTGGCAACTTATCCTTGAGATAGGATCGCATCTCGGTATGAGCAACCTCTTTTTCCTCTGCAAAAACGAGGTAGGCGGCTAGGCGCTTGTCTCCTGGAGTTTCCTCTCTCACCATGAGTAATGATTCTTTTACAGCCGGATGGCTCTGCAACACTGTCTCGATTTCGCCTAGTTCAATGCGGAAGCCGCGAATTTTTACTTGATTGTCGATACGACCGATAAACTCAATCGTGCCATCAGGCAAATAACGAACCAAGTCACCAGTACGGTACAGGCGAGAGCTTCCATGTGGATCAAACGGATTCTCCACAAAACGCTCTGCGGTCAACTCCGGATTATTCAAATAGCCAAGAGCGAGTCCATCTCCGCCTATATATAATTCGCCTGCTGCACCCATAGGGACAGGTTGTTGATGCTTGTCCAATACGTACACTGTGGTATTGCTGATCGGTCGACCGATCGGGAAGGAGCTGACTCCTTCTGCAAGCTCCGTGACGGGATGGCAGCAAGTAAACGTCGTATTTTCCGTCGGTCCATAGCCGTTTATCACCGTGATATCGCCAAGAGAGAGCACCTTGCGTACATGGGATGTGGAAACAACATCCCCACCGACAAGTAGCTGCCGCACGCCGCGCAAGTACTCCACCTTGTGGTCAACCATGACCGTGAACAGACCAGCCGTCAGCCAAAGTGTCGTCACCTTGTGATTTTGAATCGTCTCCCCCAGTTCATCGAGGGAAGGCTGATGTGGCGGCATCAACACCAGCTTCGCTCCGTTTAACAACGCTCCCCAAATCTCAAAGGTAGCAGCGTCAAACGATACGGTGGAGGCTTGCAGGAACACGTCCTCTTCCGTAATGGTCACGTAGTTTGTGTTTTTGATCAGGCGGACAATCCCGCGTTGGACGACCAGCACTCCTTTTGGTGTTCCCGTCGAACCGGAGGTGTAAATGACATAGGCGAGACTGTCGGCTGTCATATCTACTTGAGGAGCAAGCGTGCTTTCTTCTGCCCATTTTTCCCCGGCCTGGTCGAGATTGAGAATGGTAAGCTCTTGTCCTTGCCACTTGTCAGCCAAATGCTTCTGTGTCAATAAAATGGAAATATGGGCATCTGCCACCATGAAAGCCAGGCGTTCTTCTGGATACGCAGGGTCGAGTGGCACATACGCCCCGCCCGCTTTGAGAATCCCGAGCATACCGACGAGCATATCTAACGAGCGTTCTACGCAAAGCCCGACAAAAGTACCTGTTTCTACTCCTTGCTTTTGCAAGTAGTGGGCAAGCTGATTGGCTTTTGCCTCCAGCTCGGCGTAGGTCAACTGTTCATCTCCCGCAACGACGGCGATACGATCCGGGTATTGGGTCGCTGTTTCGGCAAACAGTTGTGGAACGGTTTTATCCCGAGGGTATTCGCTCGCTGTGTTATTAAGCTCTACTACCTGTTTATTTCGTTCGCTCTCCCTTAGAAGATCAAGCTTTTCAATCGACTCCTCTGGTTGGGCGATGATAGCCTCAAGCAAATTTTGCAAATGGCCAGTCATTCGCTCGATCGTCGATCTGTCGAACAAATCTGTGCTGTACTCAAAGGAAGCCACAAGTCCGTCTGCCTGCTCTCTCATCGTCAATGTGAGGTCAAACTTGGATGTCGTCAAATGTCGCTCAGAATCCAGTGGTGTCAACTGAATGCCGGACGTTACTGCATCCTCCAGCGGGAAGTTTTGCAGGACAAACATGACCTGGAACAACTGCGAGTAGCTGAGGCTACGCTCTAGCTGTAGCTCATCGACCAATTTTTCAAAAGGTAAATCTTGATGTGCATAGGCCTCCAACGCTGTTTCTCGAACGCGTGCTAGTAATTCTGTAAAGGTGACATCTCCTGTTACGTTGGTTCGCAGTGCCAAAGTGTTGACAAAAAATCCAATCAAATTCTCGGTTTCTTGCCGATTGCGTCCAGCTACCGGACTTCCCACAACGATGTCTTCTTGTCCACTATAGCGGTATAGAAGGGTCTGGAATGCAGCCAGCAACGTCATAAACAAGGTAGAATTGGACTCCTGGCTAAGCACTTTCAATTTGGCAAGCAAGTCCGCAGAAAAGGTCTTGGTGTAAATGGCTCCTTTATAGGATTGCACAGCGGGACGCGAACGGTCTGTCGGCAGTGCTAGAAGCGGTTCTGCTCCATTCAGTTTTTCTTTCCAATAAGCAACCTGCTGTTCCAAGATTTCGCCGTCCAGCCACTCACGCTGCCATGTGGCAAAATCCGCATATTGAATCGACAGATCTGGAAGCTCTGGTGTTTCTTGTTTACGGAAGGCTTCGTAGTTGGCAAGCAATTCGCGATAGAAGATGCCCATCGACCAACCATCAGAGATGATGTGGTGCATGTTGATCAAGAAGACATATGCGTGATCATCTGTTTGGATCATCGTTGCACGTATCAGCGGTCCCTGTCCAAGGGAAAAAGCTCGGGCCGTTTCGGCTTCAGCCAACTGCTCTACCTTTTGTTCTTTCTGTTCAGCGGATAGGTCCCGCAAGTCCAAAATGTCCATTTTCCAGTCCATATGCGGATGAATCACTTGTATGGATTGTCCGTCTATTTCGTGGAACGTGGTACGCAAGCTTTCGTGACGCAAAATGATCGCCTGTAAGCTTTTCTCCCATGCCACTACGTCGAGTTCGCCTTGCAAGCGAAGGGCAGATGGGATGTTGTACATCGGGCTTTCCGGCATGAATTGATCAAAGAACCACAATCGCTGTTGGGCAAAAGACAACGGCAGATTGCTCTGTCTTGACACAGGCTGAATTGATCCGCCAATCGTTTCTTTTTCTCCCAAATGAAGTGCTGCTCCTTGTTCACTCCATGCTGCAATGGTTGGATGTTCAAAAATGGAGCGCACCGTCTGCTCTATTCCAAACGCCTCTCTCAGGCGTGATATGACTCGTGTCGCCAAAAGGGAATGTCCACCTAGCTCGAAAAAGTTATCGTGAATCCCCACTTTTTCTACTCCGAGTACCTGCGACCATATGTTGGCAATCAGCTCTTCTACCTGATTGCGCGGCTCCATGTAGCCTTTGTCGGAAGCAGGATTTGTCCATTCCGGTTCCGGCAATTGTTTGCGGTCGATTTTACCATTTGCCGTCAAAGGCATCGCATCAAGGAAAATATAAAATGATGGCCTCATGAATTCTGGCAACTTTGTTTTTGTCCATGCACGCAAATCAGAGGTTTCGAGGTTGTTGTCTTCTGAAACGGTAAGATACGCCGTTAGATGCTTCTCGCCCGGCTTCATCTCACGGACCAAAACCACAACTTCGTTTACAGATGGATGCAGGCTGAGTGCTGCTTCCACCTCACCTAATTCGATGCGGAAGCCGCGGATTTTTACCTGATGGTCGATACGACCGATAAACTCAATCGTGCCATCAGGCAAATAACGAACCAAGTCACCAGTACGGTACAGGCGAGAACTTCCATGTGGATCAAACGGATTCTCCACAAAACGTTCTGCGGTCAACTCCGGATTATTCAAATAGCCAAGAGCGAGTCCATCTCCGCCTATATATAATTCGCCTGCTGCACCCATAGGGACAGGTTGTTGATGTTTGTCCAATACGTACACTGTGGTATTGCAAATCGGTCGGCCGATCGGGAAAGAGTTGACACCTTCTGCAAGCTCCGTGACGGGATGGCAGCAAGTAAACGTCGTATTTTCCGTCGGTCCATAGCCGTTTATCACCGTGGTACCGCCAAGAGAGAGCACCTTGCGTACATGGGCTGTGGAAACAACATCCCCGCCGACAAGTAACTGGCGCACGCCGCGCAAGTACTCCACCTTGTGGTCAACCATGACCGTGAACAGACCAGCCGTCAGCCAAAGTGTCGTCACCTTGTGATTTTGAATCATCTCCCCCAGTTCATCGAGGGAAGGTTGATGTGGTGGCATCAACACCAGCTTCGCTCCGTTTAACAACGCCCCCCAAATTTCAAAGGTAGCAGCGTCAAACGATACGGTGGAGGCTTGGAGGAACACGTCCTCTTCCGTAATGGTCACGTAGTTTGTGTTTTTGATCAGGCGAACTATCCCGCGATGGACGACCAGTACTCCTTTTGGCGTACCTGTTGAACCCGATGTGTAAATGACGTAAGCGAGACTGTCGCCGGTCATATCTACTTGAGGAGCAAGTGTGCTTTCTTCTGCCCATTTTTCTCCAGCCTGGTCGAGGTTGAGAATGGTAAGCTCTTGTCCTTGCCACTTGTCAGCCAAATGCTCCTGTGTCAATAAAATGGAAATCTGGGCATCTGCCAGCATGAAAGCCAGGCGTTCTTCTGGATACGCAGGGTCGAGTGGCACATACGCCCCGCCCGCTTTGAGAATCCCGAGCATACCGACGAGCATATCTAACGAGCGTTCTACGCAAAGCCCGACAAAAGTGCCTGTTTCTACTCCTTGCTTTTGCAAGTAGTTAGCAAGCTGATTGGCTTTTGCCTCCAGCTCGGCGTAGGTCAACTGTTCTTCCCCCGCAACGACAGCGATACGATCCGGGTATTGGGCCGCTGTTTCAGCAAACAGTTGTGGAACGGTTTTATCCCGAGGGTATTCGCTCGTAGTATCGTTTAGCTCAACCAGTAGATGCTGCCTCTCTTCTGGACTGAGGATAGAGATAGAGGACAAGCGTTGTTTCGGATTCTCCACGATGGCAGCTAGAATGGATGCCATTTGGTCAAGTGTCCGTTCGATTGCCGTCTGCTCAAAGCGGTCTGTCCTGTATATCATTTTGATGCTAAATTGCTCGCCCGGAATCCCGACAATCGTAAGCGGATTATCTACTTCTTGGAAGTGCTCAACCTGAGAGATGGAAAAACCGAATTCCCACTCTTCTCCTTCTCCTAGCGGATAGTTCTCAAAAACGAAAATACTTTCAAACAGTGGTAGTCCACGGGGTACATCCGTCCAGCCCTGGATATCCACCAATGGCGAGTATTCATATTGGCGGACTCTCGATTGCTGATTTTGCAACTCTTTGAACCACTGATCCAACGCTTGCTCAGGCTCTACTTTCGTTTTCATCGGCAACGTGTTGATAAACATTCCAACCATCTGCTCTACACCTGGCAGATCACTCGGGCGCCCGGAACCGGTTACCCCGTATACCACGCTTTCTTCCCCACTCAAACGGCTGAGGAGAATGGCCCATGCCCCTTGCACGATGGTGTTGACCGTAACCTTATACGTTCGAGCTAATTTTAAGAGAGCTTTCGAGATTTCATCAGTCAAGGTTCGAGTCGATTCATGAATTCCTTTTTCCTCTTCTGAATCCCTCAAGGGATAAGATTCAAAAGGAAGAGGGGTTGGACCCTCGACGGACGACAGGAACTCGCGCCAGAACTTTTCAGACTCCGCCTTGTCCTGACGACGAAGCCAGGAGATATAATCCTTGAATGGCTTTGGCTGCGGAAGTCTCAAGTCCTTGCCTTGGCAGTACGCCTCATAGAAATCGAGGACTTCCTGAAAAAGAATGGGGCTGCTCCATCCATCCAAGAGCAAATGGTGAAAGGTCCAGATGAACTGGTGCACATCTTTGGCCTTTTTGATGACCGTCACTCGCATGAGTGGGGCTTCGCTCAAGTCGAAGCCCACCTTTTTTTCTTTTTGCAAAAACGATGTCAGCATGGTTCTTTGCTCTTCATCGGTGTGATGTGACCAGTCGTCCTGGTGTATGGAAAAAGGAACACTTTCGAAGACCACCTGAAGTGGCTTCTCCACTTCTTCCCAAAGGAATCCAGTACGCAAAATGGAATGTCTTTGAACCACTTTGTTCCAGGCTTTTTCAAAGTTGCCGATGTCAAGCTCGCCTGTAAGAATGGCAATGTTCTGTACCATATAGGCTGAACCCTCAGAGTACAGCGAATGGAACAACATCCCTTCTTGCAGCGGGGATAAGGTGTATAGATCAGTAAAATCCCCCATTGGATTAATTCCCCTTTCTTTTCTTCAGCTTGGAGAGAACCTTGTTTAACGCCGTCTGACTCAAGTCCGCATCCTCAAAGTCTTCGACTCTATAACTTTGTTTCTCCGCCTGTATCAGTGAACGCAGGATTTCTGTGAAATGACGAGCGAAAGTCTCGACACTCTCTTCGCTATGCAAAGTCTCGCCGTAGAGGAAGCTGAGGTTCAGCTTGCCTCCTGTGACTGCCCCCACCACATCAATCAGATGAGCCCTTCTGTTGTCCAGACTGATGTTGGAGCCTCTTTCTCCTTCCGCAAATCCAAACAGGGAATCTCCTTCACCCGCCTGATTGAATTGTCCCAGATAGTTGAAACTGATCGGTGGTTGCGGAATAGTCGCCAGCTTTTCGGACACCTCGCTATCTTTTGTCAGGTAGCGCAGGATGCCGTATCCAAGACCTTTGTTCGGAATTTGTTGAAGCTTTTCTTTGACTCTTTCCAGCGCATTTTCCTGAGACATGTTCTGATCCAGTCGAATCAAGAGTGGATACATGGACGTAAACCAGCCGACCGTACGGGAGAGATCGACCTCCGAGAACAATTCTTCACGACCGTGGCCTTCCAGGTTGACTAACAGGGCTTGTTCTCCCGTCCATTTGGCGTGTGCCAATGCTAGCGCGGTCAATAGAACATCATTGATTTGCACGCGGTAACGGGACGGTACTTTTTGTAGCAGGGCTTCTGTCTCTTCCTCCTCCATTGCAATCGTTATCGTCCGGCAGTTCCCTTCTGTGTTCGACTCACTGTCATGGATTGGCAATGTAAAGGACACCATCTCTTCTGCTGCAGCTATCCAGTACTCCTTTTCAGCGATAATACGTTCAGAAGCTGCGTACTCATTCATTTTTACTGCCCATGCCTTGTAGGAGGTTGTTTTTGCAGGCAATTGAATCTCTATTCCCTCCGCAGCCTGCCTATATGCCGTTTGCAAGTCTTCGATCAAAACTCGCCACGAAACGCCGTCTACCGCCAAATGGTGGATGACAATCAGCAAACGGCCCGGTCGATCATACCCGAGATCGAAATAGACGATCTTCATGAGCGGTCCGTTTTCCAAATCTAGGCTCGCTTGTGCTTGGTGTGAAAGTTTTTCGATTCTTCTCATGTGCTGAGCCGGCGAGATCATGCTCAGATCCTCCACGATGAGCATAGGTTCCGATTGGACTTCAGCGTGAGTCTGCTTCCACTGTCCAACAGTGTAGGTATAACGAAGGCGGAGCGCGTCGTGGTGAGCGAGCAGGTGGGAAATGGCTTGCTCCAGATGCTCTTCGTCCAATTGTTCGTTCACTTGCAGGAGCATCGATTGGTTCCAGTGATGTGGCGTTGGTTGCTCTTGCTCGAAGAACCATTTTTGGATCGGCAATAGTGGAGCTTCACCTGTTACCATTCCTTGCTCTGCTTCCATTTTCGTTCTTTGGCCTGCAACCTTTGCCAACTCTGCAATTGTTTGGTGATCGAAAAGGTTTTTCGGAGTTAGATGGATGCCAGCTTTGTTTGCACGCGCGACGATTTGAATGCTGAGGATGGAGTCGCCCCCAAGCTCAAAAAAGTTATCGTGAATGCCGATACGATCCATTCGCAGAACGCCGCACCAGATTTCCGCCAGTTTTTGTTCGATAACGTTGGTAGCCTCTGTAAACGAATCAACATCTTGGCTGCGATCATAGACAGGCATTGGAAGTGCTTTTCTGTCTACTTTCCCGTTTGGCGTAAGCGGCATTTCATCCAGCATGACAAAAGCAGATGGCACCATATAATCCGGAACATGTGCTTTGAAGTGTTGGCGCAGCTCGGCTGTGTCAACCTCCTGCTCGGCTTGCTTGACCGCATAAGCGACGAGCTGTTTCTTACCCGGTTCATCTTCGCGGACAATGACGACGGATACGGCAAGAGCAGGATGTTTGGCTAAAACTGCCTCTACTTCAATCAGCTCGATGCGGAATCCGCGGATTTTTACCTGATTGTCGATTCGGCCGATGAATTCGATAACACCATCTGGCAGGTAACGAACCAGGTCACCCGTCCGATACAGTCGTGCCTGCGGATCGGTTGAGAACGAGTTAGGTACAAAGCGCTCTTCCGTCAAATCAGGACGATTCAAATATCCATGCGCCAGACCATCTCCGCCGATGTACAGTTCACCTGTTACGCCAATCGGGACGGGCTGCATTTTGCTGTCCAGTACGTACACCGTCGTATTTTTGATGGGTCGGCCAATCGGGAATGAACTGATCGTCTCTGGCAGCTCCGTGACCGGATAGCAGCAGGTGAATGTCGTGTTTTCCGTTGGGCCGTACCCGTTGATAATCGTGATCCCTTCGATTTCCAACGCTTTTCTTACGTGAGGAACCGAGACGACATCTCCACCCACGAGCAGTTGTCTAACCCCCGTCAGGTACTCTTTGTGATGATCCACCATTAGGGTGAAAAGTCCCGCCGTCAGCCAAAGTGTCGTAACCTTATGGGTCTGAATAGCTTGTCCCAGCTCTTCCAGGGAAGGCAGATCAGGCGGCATCAGTACCAGCTTTGCCCCATTCAGCAAGCTGCCCCAAATCTCAAAGGTCGCCGCATCGAATGATACTGTCGATGCTTGCAGGAAAACGTCCTGCTCTGTGATCGTCACATAGTCGGTCTCTTTGACGAGACGGACAATGCCTCGATGGATGACTAGCGTTCCTTTTGGCAAGCCAGTAGAGCCAGAGGTGTAGATCACGTAAGCGAGACTTTCCGCTGTGGTGTCAATGTCAGGTGCCTGTTCACTTTCTTCGGCAATCATCACCCAGTCGCGATCCAGACAAATCACGGTATGCTCACTGGATGGGAGTGACGGTAGAAGTTGCTCCTGTGTGAGCAAAACGGTGACTCGAGCGTCGTCCATCATGTATGCCAGACGTTCCTTCGGATAATCCGAATCGAGCGGTACGTAAGCCCCACCAGCTTTGAGAATCCCGAGCACCCCGATCAGCATTTCGAGCGAACGCTTTACGCAAATACCAACGAGTGAACCTGGGCGAACGCCTTGTTTTTGCAGGTAGTTGGCCACTTGGTTGGCTCGCGTCTCCAATTGGGTGTAGGTGAGACTCTGGCCTCCCGCTACCACTGCTATTCGATTCGGGTAGCGCATCGCGGTCTGCTGGAACAATTGATCGACGCGTTGATCCCGTGGGTAAGCCGTCGTGGTGTCGTTCCATTCCACCAGCAACTGCTCCCGTTCTGCCTGAGGCAAAAGCGGCAATTGGGTAATGGCCTGCTCCGGCATTTGAACGATGGCTTCGAGTAAGTGATGGAAGTGCTGTGACATCCGCACAATCGTCGTCTCATCAAACAGCGCAGTATTGTACTCAAATGTTGTGATCAATCCGTTTTGCTTTTCTGCCATCGTCAACGTCAGGTCATATTTGGCGGTGACAAGGTGCTTGTCCATATCGAATTCCGATACGCGAATGCCAGCCTTTTCATCTAAATCTAGCTGGAAGTTCTGAAGGACAAACATCACTTGGAACAGCGGCGAGTAGCTGAGACTACGCTCTAGCGCCAGTTCATCGACCAATTTTTCAAACGGAAGATCCTGATGGGCATAGGCTCCTAGCGCCGTTTCCTTCACTCTTGCCAGCAAATCACGGAATGTCGGTTCTCCTGACATATCCGTACGAAGCACCAATGTATTAATGAAGAATCCAATCAATTGTTCCGTCTCTTGTCTATTGCGTCCTGCGACTGGGCTTCCGACGAGGATGTCTTCCTGTCCGCTGTAGCGGTAGAGCAAAGTTTGGAAGGCAGCCAGCAAGGTCATGAACAACGTCGATCCTTCTTCACGGCTAAGTGCTTGTAATTTGTCGAGAAGTTCACCTGCGAGCGCCGTTGAATAAATCGCTCCCTCGTACGTTTGTACAGCAGGACGTGAACGGTCAGTCGGCAAAGTGAGAAGCGGTTCAGCACCACTTAATTTTTCATTCCAGTAAGAAAGCTGTTCGTCTAATACCGAACCTTGGAGCCAGTCACGTTGCCAAGCCGCGTAGTCAGCATACTGCACAGGCAAATCAACTAAATCGGGTATGGCGTTTTGGCTAATCGCTTCGTAGGAAGTGAACCATTCGCGAATGAATACTCCCATCGACCAACCGTCAGAGATGATGTGATGCATGTTCAAAAGGAAGACCGTTTCTTGCTCGCTTATGCGAATCAAGGTGGTACGGAACAACGGACCTTCGCTCAGGTTAAATGGCGTAGCTGCCTCGATTCCCGCCAGTCGCTGTGTTTCTGCTTCGCTCTCGTCCGCTGGAAGCTCCCGCAAATCGACTACATGCAGCGGCTGTTCTTGGTAAGGGTGAATGATTTGAACGGCTTGCCCATCCACGTGGTCAAAAGTTGTCCGCAAGCTTTCGTGGCGCTGGATCATTACCTGCAAGCTCTTGTTCCACGCCTCCATATTCAAATCTCCGTGCAATCGCATCGCGGACGGGATATTGTACAAGGCACTGTCTGGCATCAGACGATCCAGGAACCATAGACGCTGCTGCGCAAAGGACAATGGCAGATGACCTTCCCGTGAAACAGGTTCGATCGAAGCTCCTGTTGTTTCTTGCAAAAAGCTTCCGAGTGCTTCGGATAGTTCTGCAACGGTTGGGTTTTCGAAAAGAGTACGGATGGGTACTTCTCCGGCAAACATGTCACGAAGACGGGAAATGACCCGTGTCGCTAAGAGAGAATGCCCGCCGAGCTCGAAGAAGTTGTCATGAATCCCGACTTTTTCGATACCGAGCACGTGCGACCAGATTGTGGCGACCAGCTCCTCCGTTTGGTTGCGTGGCGCTACATACTCTTGGGTAGAAGCCATTTGCCCCCACTCCGGCTCTGGCAGCTGCTTGCGGTCAATCTTGCCGTTCGGTGTGAGCGGCATAGCGTCCAGCCAGACAAAAACAGATGGAACCATAAACTCCGGCAATTTTGCTTTTGCCCAGACCGCTAAGTCAGTGCTCTCTTCGCTACTTTCCTCTTTTGTCGTCACATACGCCGCCAGACGCTTGTCACCCAGCTTGTCTTCTCTTGCCATCACCACGGCTTCCTTGACAGCCGGATGGGTGCGAAGGACAGCCTCCAACTCTCCCAACTCGATTCGATAGCCGCGAATCTTTACCTGATGGTCAATCCGTCCCAAATACTCGATTTGTCCATCTGGGAGATAACGGACCAAGTCACCGGTGCCGTACATCCGCGCTTGCGGGTCAGCGTGGAATGGGTTGGACAAGAATCGTTCTGCTGTCAGCTCTGGGCGGTTCAGATACCCGCGCGCCAATCCTTCCCCGCCAAGATACAGTTCCCCAGGTAAGCCGAGTGGTACAGGTTGCAGGTTGGCATCGAGAATATACGCTTGTGTGTTGGACAGAGGACGACCGATTGTCGGTTCTGACGTCGCGCCTTTTGTGACCTGTACATACGTGGAGTAGGTCGTATCCTCAGACGGACCATAGAGATTGAAGACTTTTTCCACATGCCCCAGCGCGTACAGACTTTGCGCCAATGTGTTTGGCAGTGGCTCTCCAGCCAGGTTGACCACTCGTACCGTGGACGGGATCGCGTTGATCCGCACCAGTTCTTTGGCGGCAGATGGAACGGTATTGATTAACGTCACTTCGTTGCCTGCTGGCAGACTCGGCAAATGCAAAGCGTTGTCCGCCAAGATGACTTTTCCGCCGTAGGCTAAGGTCACGAATATTTCATAGACAGACAGATCGAAGCAGATAGAAGTCGAAGCAAGCACACCACTCATTTCTTCAGCCGAAAAGACCGTTTTCGCCCAGGCGATGAAGGCAATGACACTGCTGTGCTGAATCGCTACCCCTTTGGGCAGACCAGTCGAGCCCGAGGTGTAAATGACATAGGAAAGGTTCGTTGGCTCTACCAGATTAGGCAAATTCTCTTCGTTTTGCTCTGCGATAGCCTCCCAGTCTCGATCCAGGCAAATCACTTTTGCTGTACGCTCAGGCAGCATGGATAGCAGACTTCCTTGGGTCAACACGATCGCCGCATGCGAATCTTCCAGTGTATAGCCGATTCTCTCTTGGGGATACGCGGGATCAATCGGGACATATGCGCCACCAGCTTTGAGAATGCCCATCATCGCTACGATCATCTCGGTCGTACGTTCCATGAGAACAGCAACCAGGACCTCTGGACCGATCCCTTGAGAACGCAGATAGTGCGCCAACTGGTTTGCTCGTCGGTTCAGCTCCGCGTACGTCAGTCTTTGTTCTCCGACGATTAAAGCTTCCGCATCCGGTGTTGCGACTACTTGTGCTTCAAATAGCTGGTGCATCACCGCGTCACGAGCATATTCCGTTTCCGTTGCGTTCCATTCTACTAACAGCTTGTGGCGTTCTTCGTCTGTGATGAAGGAAAGTGTACGCAACGGCTGTTCCGCTTGAGCGGTTAGGGCATGTAGAACCTGAGACATCTGTTCCAATACTTTCACAACTGATTCCGTATCAAAACGTCCTTGCTCATAGATCAATTTGAGAGCAAGTTCATCGCCAGGAGCCACTACCAAAGTCAATGGGTAATTGGTTTGCTCCACTGCTTGGACTTCACTCAGCGACACTCCGGAATCTGACCCCTCACTTGTGCTATTCAAGTAGTTTTCAAAAACGAGAATACTATCAAACAACGATTGTCCATGTGGAACCTCACTCCAGCCTTGGACGTCTACAAGTGGTGTGTACTCGTACTGGCGTATGTCTAATTGTGTCTTTTGCAGTTTTTGTAACCATTCTTGTATTGTTTGGCTTGGGTCAAACATGACGCGGACAGGTAGTGTATTAATAAAGAGTCCTACCATGTTTTCCACTCCTGGCAGCTCTGCTGGACGACCAGAAACTGTCGTTCCAAAGACAACATCATCTGATCCGCTGTAACCGCTCAGGATCAGTGCCCATGCCCCTTGCACCAGCGTATTTAGCGTCAACTGCTGCTGGCGGGCAAAAGCTTGCAGGTGGGCCGTTACTTCTTTGGACAAGTAAACGGTACGATCTCTGTAGGCTTTAGGCTGTATGGCATGACTGCCTGCTTTTCCCATAGCAAGTGGCGTTGATTCGTAGAAGCCTTTTAACTGCTCCCGCCAATAGCGCTCCGCAACTTGCTTATCTTGCTTATGGAGCCATGCGATATAGCGACTGAATGGTTGGACTGCTTCTAATTTTTCTTCTGCGCCTTTATCGATCGCTTGATAACTTGCCTGCCAATCTTGCAAGACAATTGGCATACTCCAGCCATCTAGCAAGATATGATGGAAGCTCCATAAGAAGCGGTACGTATTATCGTCTGTGGAAAACAATGTCCAACGCATTAATGGCGCCTGATTAAGCTGGAAGTTTCGCACCCGGTCTTTTTCCATGTAGGATTGGATTTCAACTTCCTGCTTATCGACATCCACATGGCGCAGGTCGATTATTTCCACGCTTGCTTTTACTTGTTTTCGGACGATTTGATGCGGTTGTTCCAAGCCTTCCCAGATAAAGGAGGTACGAAGAATCGCATGACGGTCGACTGTTCTCTGCCATGCTTGCTCGAATGCTTCCAAGCGAATATCTCGCACTGTCATGAGGAACTGTACAACATAATCGCCGCCCTCTTGTTCATACAGGGAGTGGAACAGCATCCCCTCTTGTAGTGGGGTCAACGAGTATACACTTTCGAGCTGACGATCCGAAGCGATGTATTTGTCGATAGACTGCTGATTTAGATTAGCCAATGGGAAGTCTGACGGTGTGTAACCCATTTCTTCTGCTGATTGCGTGTAAGACATAATCTCCCGCAATGCTTCCATGTAATCATCAGCAATCGCCGCAATCGTCTGTTCGTCATGGATGTTTTCGTTGTACAACCAGGTGACGTGTAGCTGATCTCCTGTTACCGCACTAATGATATCGAGCAAGTTCTCTCGAATCGAATCAGGGGCAAGATTGGCTCCACTGCATTCAGACGCTATGCCAAACGTAGAGGAAACGGCCACCGTCTGATCAAATTGCCCGAGGTAGTTGAAGCTGATTTGCGGTTTCGGTTGAGCGTTCAGCTGATGTTGTAGTTCAAGATCATCACTTAGATATCGCAAAATTCCGTAGCCCACACCCTTATTGGGAATCCGGCGGAGCTGTTCCTTGACCGTCTTCAGCGTATACCCCCAAGGTTTTTCTTGCTCGATAGAAATCTGTATCGGGTACATACTTGTGAACCAGCCAACCGTATGGGATAAATCTGCTCCCTCGATAATCTCCTCGCGTCCATGCCCTTCCAGAGTGACGACCATCGTCTCTTTTCCTGTCCAGCGATTCAGCGCTTTTGCCAAGGAAGCAAGCAATACGTCATTCATTTGCAGACGGTAGGAAGGAAGCGTCTCGTGAAGCAAGTTGCGCGTCTCTTCGGCGGTCAGCGTAAGTGTAATCTGTTTCGTGGATGCCTCCGTGTTTTGCGCTGGCTCATACGTATGGTCGACAGGAAGTGGTTCCACTTCATACGCTTGGTTTGCCCAAAAAGCTTTCTCCTTTTCAAGCAAATCAGAGTTGGCATAAGTGTGTAACTGTTCAGCCCATGCCTTAAACGAGGTCGTTTTTGAAGGGAATTGCACCTCCTGACCATTTACCGCTTGTTCATAGGCCAACTGCAAGTCTTCCAGCAAAATGCGCCAGGATACCCCATCGACTACCAAGTGATGAACAACGAGCAGCAGTCGTCCCGCGCGTCCTTTTCCAAGGTGGAAGTACACAGTTCGTAACAAGGGGCCTTCCGTGATGTTCAGACTTGCTTGCTTCTCGCCTGCAATTTCTTCCAATCTCGTGAATTGTTCCTCTGGTGAGATGCCAGACAAATCAACCAAATGGAAAGGTACAGGTTCGCCCAAGCCCTCGATGTGCTGTGACCAAATACCATCGTTGTTGGTATAACGCATGCGCAAAGCATCGTGGTGTGCAAGCAACTCGGTAATGGCACGCTCCATGGCGCTTGTATCAACCGGTTCCTCGACTGTCAACAAGAAGGATTGGTTCCAGTGATGGATAGACGGTTGATTTGCGGCAAAGAACCACTTCTGGATTGGCGTAAGCAACACATTGCCAGTCACGAGGCCTTGTTCCGCCAGTTGAATAGCACTTTCCCCGTTTCCAGTTGTGGAAACAAGAGCTGCCAGTTCAGCGATTGTTTGGTTTTCAAAGATCTGTTTAGGTGTAAGACGAATCCCTGCTTGGTTAGCCCGAGAGACGATTTGGATACTCAGGATCGAGTCTCCTCCGAGTTCGAAGAAGTTGGAGTTGATACTGATTTCGTCGATTCTGAGAACGTCTTGCCAAATCTCAGACAATTTGTGCTCGATCAAGGTATGTGGTGCAACGTAGTGCTCATTACTTGTGTACGCATAGTCAGGTTTTGGCAGGGCCCGACGGTCTACTTTCCCGTTTGGCGTAAGCGGCATTTCATCCAGCATGACGAAAGCAGATGGCACCATATAATCCGGAACATGTGCTTTGAAGTGTTGGCGCAGCTCGGCTGTGTCAACCTCCTGCTCGGCTTGCTTGACCGCATAAGCGACGAGCTGTTTTTTGCCCAGTTCATCTTCGCGGACAATGACGACGGATGCGGCAAGAGCAGGATGTTTGGCTAAAACTGCCTCTACTTCACTCAGCTCGATGCGGAATCCGCGGATTTTTACCTGATTGTCGATTCGTCCGATGAATTCGATAACACCATCTGGCAGGTAACGAACCAAGTCACCCGTCCGATAAAGTCGTGCCTGCAGATCAGTTGAGAACGGGTTTGGTACAAAGCGTTCTTCGGTCAAGTCAGGACGATTCAAATATCCTTGCGCCAGACCATCTCCGCCAATGTACAACTCACCTGTTACACCAATCGGGACGGGCTGCATGTTGCTGTCCAGTACGTACACAGTCGTATTCTTGATCGGACGGCCAATCGGGAATGAACCGATCGTCTCTGGCAACTCCGTGACTGGATAGCAGCAAGTGAATGTCGTGTTTTCTGTTGGACCGTACCCGTTGATGATCGTGAGTCCTTCGAGTTCCAACGCTTTTCTTACGTGAGGAACCGAGACGACATCTCCACCCACGAGCAGTTGGCGAACCCCTGTCAGCGATTCTTTGTGATGATCCACCATCAGTGTGAACAGTCCCGCGGTCAGCCAAAGCGTCGTAACCTTGTGCGTCTGAATGGCTTGTCCCAGTTCTTCCAAGGAAGGCAGATCAGGCGGCATCAGTACTAGCTTTGCACCATTTAGCAAGCTGCCCCAAATCTCAAAGGTCGCCGCATCGAACGATACCGTGGACGCTTGCAGGAAAACGTCCTGCTCAGTAATCGTCACATAGTCGGTTTCTTTGACGAGACGGACAATGCCTCGATGGATGACAAGCGTTCCTTTTGGCAATCCGGTAGAGCCAGAGGTGTAAATCACGTAAGCGAGACTTTCCGCTGTGGTGTCAATGTCAGGTGCCCGTTCACTTTCTTCGGCAATCATCACCCAGTCGCGATCCAGACAAATCACCGTATGCTCACTGGATGGGAGTGACGGTAGAAGTTGCTCCTGCGTGAGCAAAACGGTGACTCGAGCGTCGTCCATCATGTATGCCAGACGTTCCTTCGGATAATCCGAATCGAGCGGTACGTAAGCTCCACCAGCTTTGAGAATCCCGAGCACCCCGATCAGCATTTCGAGCGAACGCTTTACGCAAATACCAACGAGTGAACCTGGGCGAACGCCTTGTTTTTGCAGATAGTTGGCCACTTGGTTGGCTCGCGTCTCTAATTGGGTGTAGGTGAGACTCTGGCCTCCCGCTACCACTGCTATTCGATTCGGGTAGCGCATCGCGGTCTGCTGGAACAATTGATCGACGCGTTGATCCCGTGGGTAAGCCGTCGTGGTGTCGTTCCATTCCACCAGCAACTGCTCCCGTTCTGCCTGAGGCAAAAGCGGCAATTGGGTAATGGCCTGCTCCGGCATTTGAACGATGGCTTCGAGTAAGTGATGGAAGTGCTGTGACATCCGCACAATCGTCGTCTCATCAAACAGCGCAGTATTGTACTCAAATGTTGTGATCAATCCGTTTTGCTTTTCTGCCATCGTCAACGTCAGGTCATATTTGGCGGTGACAAGGTGCTTGTCCATATCGAATTCCGATACGCGAATGCCAGCCTTTTCATCTAAATCTAGCTGGAAGTTCTGAAGGACAAACATCACTTGGAACAGCGGCGAGTAGCTGAGACTACGCTCTAGCGCCAGTTCATCGACCAATTTTTCAAACGGAAGATCCTGATGGGCATAGGCTCCTAGCGCCGTTTCCTTCACTCTTGCCAGCAAATCACGGAATGTCGGTTCTCCTGACATATCCGTACGAAGCACCAATGTATTAATGAAGAAACCGATGAGTGACTCGATCTCCTCCCGATTTCGTCCTGCAACCGGACTTCCGACAAGGATGTCTTCCTGCCCACTGTAGCGATAGAGCAAAGTTTGGAAGCCAGCCAGCAAGGTCATAAACAGTGTCGATCCTTCTTCACGGCTGAGTATACTCAATTTTGCTAGCAGCTCAGCTGGAAGCGTAAAGGTATACATCGCGCCATCATAGCTTTGAACGGATGGACGCGGACGATCTGTCGGCAAAACCAATAGTGGTTCGGCATCCACTAGCTTTTCTTTCCAGTACGCTAGCTGATGCGTAAGTACATCTTCTTCCATCCACTTCCGTTGCCATACAGCATAATCGGCGTACTGTAGTGTCAGATCGGCTAATGCAGGTTCTTTGCCGTGAACAAACGCTTCGTACAGTGCTCTCATTTCTTTGATGAAAATACCGATAGACCAGCCATCGAAAATAATATGGTGCATGTTAAATAAGAAAACGGCTTCTTGCTCGCTTATGCGAATCAAGGTGGTACGGAACAACGGACCTTCGCTCAGGTTAAATGGCGTAGCTGCCTCGATTCCCGCCAGTCGCTGTGTTTCTGCTTCGCTCTCGTCCGCTGGAAGCTCCCGCAAATCGACTACATGCAGCGGCTGTTCTTGGTAAGGGTGAATGATTTGAACGGCTTGCCCATCCACGTGGTCAAAAGTTGTCCGCAAGCTTTCGTGGCGCTGGATCATTACCTGCAAGCTCTTGTTCCACGCCTCCATATTCAAATCTCCGTGCAATCGCATCGCGGACGGGATATTGTACAAGGCACTGTCTGGCATCAGACGATCCAGGAACCATAGACGCTGCTGCGCAAAGGACAATGGCAGATGACTTTCCCGTGAAACAGGTTCGATCGAAGCTCCTGATGTTTCTTGCAAAAAGCTTCCGAGTGCTTCGGATAGTTCTGCAATGGTTGGGTTTTCGAAAAGAGTACGAATAGGTACTTCTCCTGCAAACATGTCACGAAGACGGGAAATGACCCGTGTCGCTAAGAGAGAATGCCCACCAAGCTCGAAGAAGTTATCGTAAATCCCGACTTTTTCGATGCCGAGCACTTGCGACCAGATTGTGGCGACCAGCTCCTCCGTTTGGTTGCGTGGCGCTACATACTCTTGGGTGGAAGCCATTTGCCCCCACTCCGGCTCTGGCAGCTGCTTCCGGTCAATCTTGCCGTTCGGTGTGAGCGGCATAGCGTCCAGCCAGACAAAAACAGATGGAACCATAAACTCCGGCAATTTTGCTTTTGCCCAGACCGCTAAGTCAGTGGCCTCTTCGCTACTTTCCTCTTTTGTCGTCACGTACGCCGCCAGACGTTTGTCACCCAGCTTGTCTTCTCTCGCCATCACTACGGCTTCCTTGACAGCCGGATGGGTGCGAAGGACAGCCTCCAACTCTCCCAGCTCGATCCGATAGCCGCGAATCTTCACCTGATGGTCAATCCGTCCCAAATACTCGATTTGTCCATTGGGGAGATAACGGACCAAGTCACCGGTGCCATACATCCGCGCATGCGGGTCAGTGTGGAATGGATTGGACAAGAATCGTTCTGCTGTCAGCTCTGGGCGGTTCAGATACCCGCGCGCCAAGCCTTCCCCGCCAAGATACAGTTCCCCAGGTAAGCCGAGTGGTACAGGTTGCAGGTTGGCATCGAGAATATACGCTTGTGTGTTGGACAGAGGACGACCGATTGTCGGTTCTGACGTCGCGCCTTTGGTGACCTGTACATACGTGGAGTAGGTCGTATCTTCAGACGGACCATAAAGATTGAAGACTTTTTCCACATGCCCCAGCGCGTACAGACTTTGCGCCAATGTATTTGGTAGTGGCTCTCCAGCCAGGTTGACCACTCGTACCGTTGATTGGATCGCGTTCATCCGCACCAGTTCTTTGGCCGCAGAGGGAACGGTATTGATTAATGTCACTTCGTTGCCTGCTGGCAGACTCGGCAAATGCAAGGCGTTGTCCGCCAAGATGACTTTTCCGCCATAGGCTAAGGTCACGAATATTTCATAGACAGACAGATCGAAGCAGATAGAAGTGGATGCGAGCACCCCACTCATTTCTTCAGCGGAAAAGACTGTTTTCGCCCAGGTGATGAAGGCAATGACGCTGCTGTGCTGAATCGCTACCCCTTTGGGCAGACCTGTCGAGCCCGAGGTGTAAATGACATAGGAAAGGTTCGTTGGCTCTACCAGATTAGGCAAGTTCTCTTCGCTTTGCTCTGCGATAGCCTCCCAGTCTCGATCCAAGCAAATCACTTTTGCTGTACGCTCAGGCAGCATGGATAGCAGACTTCCTTGGGTCAACAGGATCGCCGCATGCGAATCTTCCAGCGTATAGCCGATTCTCTCTTGTGGATACGCAGGATCAATCGGGACATATGCGCCACCAGCTTTGAGAATGCCCATCATCGCTACGATCATCTCAGTCGTACGTTCCATGAGAACAGCAACCAGGACCTCTGGACCGATCCCTTGAGAACGAAGATAGTGAGCCAACTGATTTGCTCGTCGGTTCAGCTCCGCGTACGTCAGTCTTTGTTCTCCGACGATTAAAGCTTCCGCATCCGGTGTCGCGACTACTTGTGCCTCAAATAGCTGGTGCATCACCGTATCACGCGCATACTCCGTTTCCGTTGCGTTCCATTCCACTAACAGCTTGTGGCGTTCCTCGTCTGTGATGAATGAAATGGCAGAGAGATGTTCCGTAGACCGAGCCATCATTGACTCTAATACTTTGATCAACTGAGCCAATACCTTATCCATGGTGATCTGCTCGAATCGATTTGTCTCATAAATCAGTTTGAGCATTAGCTCTTCGCCAGGCGCCGCCACCAATGTCAATGGATAGTTCGTCTGCTCAACTGCTTTGATTGTGTTTAGTGACATGTCTGTATTCGCATTTGTATTTGCACCAGACATGTAGTTCTCGAAAACGAGTATGCTGTCAAACAACGCCTGTCCGAGCGGCACGTCGCTCCAGCTTTGAATGTCAACAAGCGGTGTGAACTCGTACTGACGAATCTCACTCTGTTCCTGTTGGATGTTCTGCAGCCAGTCGATCACCGTCATTTGTTCCGAGAAAAGCACGCGAACAGGCAGCGTGTTGATAAACAGCCCCACCATGGAGTCCACTCCACGCAAATCTGCAGGACGTCCCAGATTGGTTGTCCCAAATACTACTTCCGACTCACCTGCGTAACGGCTTAAAATCAACGCCCACGCACCTTGGACTAGCGTATTCATCGTCAGTTGATGCCTACGGGCAAAAGCTTGCAGACTCGCAGTTGTTTCCTTCGATAAAAGTATCATTTGATCGGCGTATTCTTTTTGTTGCACAGCTCTTCCACCCGGTTTCCCCATGCTAAGAGGAGTTGGTGTACGGAAGCCACGCAGATGTTTTCGCCAATACTGCTCTGATGCCTCAAGACTCTGCTGCTTTAACCAGGCAATATAAGTGGAAAACGGAGGAGCGATAGGCAGTTCTGCTTTGGTACCATCAACAGATGCCTGATAATAGGCCAACCAATCGTTAAGTACGATCGGTGTACTCCAACCATCCAACAACATATGGTGAAAGCTCCAAACGAGCTGACTGGTTTTCGAATCAAGTCGAATCAACGACCAACGCATCAATGGCGGATGAGCGAGATCAAAGCCTAGCTTCCGATCTTGTTCGAGATAGGTTTGTAAGTGAGCTTCTTGCTTTTCTTTTGGTAAGTGACTCCAGTCCAGTTGTTCGACATGTGCTTTTACTTTTGTATGAACAACCTGATGCGGTTTCTCTAATCCGCTCCATAAGAAGGAGGTTCGGAGGATGGCATGTCGCTCGACCACTTTTTGCCATGCTTCTGAAAACTTCGCCACGTTCAAGTGATCCAAATTCACGACCAGTTGAACGACATAGTCCCCGCCTGCTTGCTCATAAAGAGAGTGGAACAGCATCCCCTCTTGTAACGGGGTGAGTGTGTAAATGTTCTCGATCAGACGATTGTTCCCGATGAACTTGTCGAGGCTTTTTTGATCCAACTCCGCCAACGGGAAGTCGGAAGGTGTATAGCCACCTGCCTCTTCAGCGTGACAATGGGCAATGATCGCTTGCAATGATTGCACATAGTCACGAGCAAGCTCTTCAATCGTTCGATGTTCGTACATATCGCCGCTGTACGTCCAGGTCATTTCTAACTGATCTCCTGCCACCATGCTCTGGAAATCGAGTTTATGGAGTCGGGCTTCGTCCTTGCTGAGATTGGATGCTGACCAGTTCGGAATGATCTGGAACAAGGAAGCATCAGTCGTTTGATCCTGGTCGAATTGTCCTAAGTAATTGAAGCTAATCTCAGGTTGCGGATAAGCTTGCAGGGTATTTATCGTTTGTTCGTCTTTCCTTAAATAACGATGAATGCCGTAGCCAATCCCTTTGTCAGGAATCGAGCGCAATTGTTCTTTGACTGATTTTATCAGGGAACCCCAAGTTGTCTTTGGCTCCATTTCCAGCAAGACCGGGTACATGCTTGTGAACCAGCCTACTGTTCGGGAAATGTCTACGCCATCGACGATTTCTTCTCGCCCGTGTCCTTCAACTGAAACATAAAGTGTCTTTTGCCCGGTCCAGTTGTTATAGGCTCGGACCAAAGCACTGAGTAGCACATCGTTAATCTGAGTACGGTAAGCGGCTGGTACCTCCTGCAACAAGGCACGTGTCTCGTCCACGCCCAGTTTTACCTTTACTTGTACGGCCAGACTTTCTGTGTTCTTTCCATTCGGATGGTCAACAGGCACGTTGAGTACGTGACTTGTATCCAGATTCGCCCAGTATTCGTCGACTACGCTTTGCTCTGCGTACTGTGTCAACTGTTCCGCCCATCGCTTGAAAGAAGTCGTCTTTTGAGGCAAATGCAGCTGTTGCGACCCTGTCAATTGTTGATAGGCCGTTTGCAAGTCTTCCAGAATAATTCGCCAGGAAACACCATCGACAGCGAGATGATGAATCGCAATGAACAGACGCTGTTTGTCCCCGCATTGGAAGTATGCAGCACGAAGCAATGGTCCTTTTTCGATATCCAGACTTTCTTGTAGCTCGTCTGCAATGGCTTGCATTTGTTCCTCTATGTCCGTCTCAAGTACCGCCGTCGTCAAATCTACGATCTGAAAGACGTCCTCATCCGAAACGACATCATGATATTGCTCCCATTTTCCGTTGACGTTCCGAAAACGCAGGCGCAAGGCATCATGGTGCGCGAGAATCGCCGCAAAAGCTTTTGCCAACAAACTCGCATCCATTTCTTCACGAACAGCAAGCATGACTGATTGATTCCAGTGATTGACATGGCAAATGTCCTGCTCAAAGAACCATGTCTGAATGGGTGTCAGAGGCAATTCGCCTGTCACAATCCCCTGCTCCCTATGCACTTGTGGTGCATCCTCAAGAACATCTACACTTGCGGCCAATTCTGCCAATGTTTGAGAGTCAAACAAGTGCTTTGGTGTAAATCGGATACCCGCCTGATTGGCACGCGCCACGATCTGAATGGTTAGAATCGAGTCACCGCCCAGTTCGAAAAAGTTATCGTGAATCCCGATTGATTCTACACCTAGAACTCCTTGCCAGATTTCGGCCAGCTTGTGCTCAATTTCCGTTTGAGGGGCAACAAAGCCGTCTTCCCATTGAGTTCGCACAGTATCGGGTAACGGCAAAGCGCGGCGATCTACTTTTCCGTTTGGAGTGAGAGGAAGGGCATCCATCAGTATAATGACAGAAGGTACCATGTAATCTGGAAGTCTATCTTTCAAAGACTGACGCAATTCATTCGTCTGTACCTCTTCTCCCTCATGAAGCACAGCATAAGCCACCAGTCGTTTCACACCGGGCGTCAAATCCTCCCTGACGATCACCACTGCTTCCGAGACAGCTGCATGTGCATACAAAGCCGACTCTATTTCCCCTAGCTCAACCCTGAATCCGCGTATGCTCACTTGATCATCAGCGCGCCCAATAAATTCCAAATTGCCATCTACCAAATAGCGAACCAAGTCGCCTGTGCGGTACATCCGCGCCCCTTCATCTGTCGAGAACGGATTGGGTACAAAACTGGCTTCCGTTAGGTCAGGTCGATTCAGATAACCGCGTGCCAAGCTTTTCCCCGCGATGTAAAGTTCCCCGACAACTCCTACAGGCACAGGTTTTCTGCTTGCGTCGAGCACATAGACAGAAACGTTGTCAATGGGACGTCCAATGGAAGGAGCCGCTTCTCGTTCTCCCTGCACCGGCACGATGCCGGCAGTAGCAACGACGGTATTTTCTGTTGGGCCATACTGGTTTACCAGCGTAAACGGTACATTCGCAGACGGGTATTGGTGCAAGGTATCACCACCCGTCAACATGTAGCGCAATGCTGATTCGGCTGGCCAATTCAACGTAAGCAGGCTCTCTGCCAAAGGTGTTGGTAAAAAGCTTATCGTGATGCCAGATTCGACTATCCAATCACGCAGTTTTTCCGGTACGAGACGAATCTCTTCCTGTGGGAGGCAAATCGTAGCACCCGCTGTCAAATACGGCCAAATCTCCCACACCGAAGCATCAAATGCTGTACCAGCTATTTGTGATGCACGGTCCGCAGCGGTTACGTTGTACGCTCGCTGATGCCAATTGACTAGATTCAAGAGTGATCCGTGCTCGACCTCCACTCCCTTTGGCGTTCCTGTAGAACCTGACGTATAGATAACATAGGCGAGCTGTTCTGCTTTCGACGTAACCGCTGGCGCAACCGAACTCATCTGAGCCATTAGATGCCAATCTCGATCCAAGCAAAGGAACGTTGCAGCGCCTTCTGGTAATGCATCTACCAACCGCTCTTGAGTTAAGACCATAGACATCTGTGCGTTCTTGATCATAAAAGCGAGTCGTTCTTGGGGGTATGCAGGGTCCATCGGCACATAAGCGGCACCTGCTTTGAGAATCGCGAGTTGACCGATCAACATCTCGATGGAACGCTCCACGCAAATTCCCACCAAGTCTTCCGAGCCAATCCCTTGCTTTTGCAAGAATTGAGCGAGTTGATTGGCCTTTGCATCCAGGTCTGCGTAGGTGATTGCACCTTGGTCACCTGAAACCGCAATCTGATCAGGCAACGTTTGTGCGATCTGGGCAACAAGTTCGTGCACGCAAAGATTGAGGGAATAATCAACCTCAGTATCATTCCAACCGCCGAGTAGCTGATCTCGCTCCTCATCGCCTAACAGTTCAACTTCCGTTATTTTCTGCGCTGGATTGACCGCAACAGCTTGCAAAAGATTGCGGAAATGCTCTGCCATACGCTCAATTGTCGTACGATCAAATAGATCTGTACTGTATTCAAACACACCCTTCAGTCCGTCATCCTCGTCTTCAATCATGGTGAGAGTCAGATCAAATTTGGTCGTCTTGTTGAGATTGACTTCATTAGGGGTAATGGATATCGTTTCGCCTTTACGTACACCCGTTGACATTCCCTGTACGGAGAAAAGTACCTGGAATAGCGGCGAGTAGCTGAGACTGCGCTCAATTTGTAATTCATCCACCAATTTTTCAAAAGGAATATCCTGATTGGCAAAAGCATCAAATGCCGTCTCACGAACACGTCGCAACAGTTCAACGAATGTAGGGTCGTTCGACAGGTCCGTACGAAGAACCAGCATGTTGACAAAGAATCCGATCAGGTTTTCGATTTCCTGACGATTACGTCCCGCAACAGGTGTTCCGATCAGAATATCTGTGGTATGCGTATAACGGTACATGAAGTGCTTGAATGCCGCTAAGAGCGTCATGAACAGAGTCGCGCCTTCTTGTCGTCCAAGCTCGCGTAGCTTTTGCCCCACTTCCCTCGGCACGTAGAAAGAATAATTGTCACCGCGATAGCTTTGCACGACTGTCCGTGGACGATCGGTTGGAAGTGGCAAAAGTGGTTCACTCTGGCCCAGCTTCTTTTTCCAATAACTGAGCTGCTGCTCCCATACATTGTCTTGCCATTTCTCTCGTTGCCAAACTGCGTAATCCCGATATTGAATGGGTAAATCGGCAAGCGGTACTTCTGCTTCTTTAACGAATGCCTCATAGATTGTGCTTAACTCGTTCACGAATACATCCATCGACCAACCGTCTGAGATGATGTGATGCATATTTATCCAGAGTACGGACTCTTGTTCCTCCAGTCGGATCAACGCTGCCCGCATCAATGGCCATTGATCCAGTTGAAATGGCGTAGCGCCATCTTCTTCCACCATACTCATCCAGATCGTGTCTTTTTCCGCTGCTGGCATCTCGCGCAGATCAGTGACAGGAAGTGACAAATGTACATGTGGATGAATCACTTGAACCGCTCGTCCTTCTATGTCCTTAATCGTTGTTCGAAGGGATTCATGCCGGTTGATGATTTCATTCAAAGCACGTTCCATTACATCCGTATCAACCGCTCCACGCAGATGGAATCCGACCGGAATGTTGTACATGGCGCTATTCGGGATCAGTCGATCAAGGAACCATAGTCGTTGTTGGGCGTAAGACAGTGGCAGCTCTTGGGAACTGTCCAAGGAAAACGGTTGTATCGGGCTTTGCTTTATCGGCTCAGTACCTTGACGAGTGAGTTGAATACGTTCAGCCAATTCTGCTACCGTCTGATAGGTAAAAATCTCACGCATCTGAAGCTGGGTCTGAAATACTTTGGATGTACGGGACAGCAATTGTGTCGCTAAAAGCGAATGCCCTCCCAATTCGAAAAAGTTATCGTGGATTCCGACCTGTGATACACCAAGAACCTCCTCCCAAATCCGGGCGAGCAATTCCTCAATCGGATTACGCGGCGCACTGTACGCGTTGCCTGTTTGCACATTGCCATCTGGGAGCGGCAAAGCTTTGCGATCAATTTTGCCACTCGAGGTCAGAGGGAACTCTTCCATTTGAATGAAATGTGACGGAACCATGTAATCTGGCAGCGTTTGCCGAAGCAATGTACGTAATGAGGCAACAGTCCACATCTGGTCAGCGATAATATAGGCGCATAGATATGCTTGTTGGTTATGATCTGTTTGTGCCACTACCACTGCATCGCGAATCGATTCTTCTTCGATCAACCGGCTACGAATTTCGTTTAACTCAATCCGGAAGCCGCGAATTTTCACTTGATGGTCAATGCGTCCGAGGTATTCAATGTTTCCATCCTTGCGATAACGAGCCAGGTCGCCTGTACGGTACATGCGTTTGCCTGCTTCAAACGGGTGGGGAACAAACTTTTCGTTCGTTAACTCTTCATTGTTTAGATAACCCCTCGCCAATCCAGCTCCGGCAATGCATAATTCACCAGGAACCCCGATTGGCTGTAACTGCCCATGTTGATTGACGATATGCATTTGGTAGTTGGCCAAAGGCTTTCCAATAGGCACAGGATTTTCTATCAAGTCTGCCGTGAGTGAGTAGCAGGAAGCATAAATGGTAGCTTCTGTCGGACCATAGATGTTCTCCACTTTCACTTCTGGCAATACTTGATATACTCTTGGCGCAAGATCATTCGGCATTGCTTCCCCGGCAGCCATGATGTATCGCAGTCGGTTTGCCTCTTTTCGCCCCTCGAGATACTCGACAAAAAGAATGAGCATAGATGGAACAAAATTGACGTGAGTTACGTCATAATTAATGATGGATTCCCAAATTTTGTAAGGTTCTTTTTCTGCGCCAGGTTCGAGAATCACCAGTCTGCCGTTACCGAGAATCCAACCGAAGATTTCTGCGACGGATACGTCGAAGGTGTAGGTCGTTTTTAACAAATACGCATCTTTTTCTTGAAGCGGATATTGCTCCTGCAGTGCGAAGATTTGGTTCAATAGACTCGCATGCTCGATCATGACGCCTTTCGGTTTGCCTGTCGAACCCGATGTGTAAATGACGTATGCAAGATTACTCGTTTGGGCTACATTTGCAAGATTACCCGGTGCTCCCTGATAAAGCTCATCCGCCTCCAGATCAAAGATCCGATCAGCAAAATCTATTGTCTCTAAAAAGCGTTTTTTGGTAAGAAGCAGCACGCTACCGCTGTCTTGTAAAATGTATTCGATGCGTTCCTTCGGGTGAGCCGGGTCGATTGGTAAATATGCGCCGCCTGCTTTAAAAATCGCAAGAATGGCAATGATCATTTCCGCTGAGCGTTCTGTGAGCAAGCTGACAATACTTTCTGGCCCGACCCCTTTTGCACGTAAAAATGTAGCAAGTTGATTTGCCTTTTCGTTTAGCTCACGATACGTAAGCTTTTGCTCTCCCATGACTAGGGCAATGAGGTGTGGTTGTTTCTCTGCACGCTCTTCAAAAATCTGGTGAATCAAATAATCAACAGGATAATTGCGATATGTATCATTAAAAATATGGAGCTGAAGGTGCTTCTCTTCGGAATTGACTACTTCTAAATTTTTCAAAAGGATATCCGGTGTTTTTGTCACTTGCGTCATGATAGTAGTGAGTTGCTGATTGAGGTGTTGGAGCTGATCTTCCGTAAATACGGATGCATTGTAAAGATACGTAACAGTGAGGGTATCGTCTGAGGTGACCATTATGTTTAGGTCGTAGTTGGTTTGTTCAAAGGCATGCAGTTTTGTGAGAGTGAATTCTTGGTTATATTGGTTCAGACGGGCCAAAAGCTCTGCGCCCATCGGATAGTTTTGGAACAGAATGATATGATCGATCAATTGTTGATTTTTTTGAATGTCGGCGAGGGAAAGATAATGATATTTTTCCAGCGAACTCGACTCTTCTTGTACTTGTTTCACCAGATCAGAAAACGTTTGATTGTCACTCATCTGAACACGGACAGGTACGGTATTGATGAAAAGTCCAACCATCTGGTCTACGTTCGGGATATCGATTGGACGGCCAGAGACAACCGATCCGAATACAACGTCATCAATATTGCTTTGGCGCTGCAACATGAGGCCCCAAATTGTACGAAAGAGATTGTTTACCGTTACTTGCAATTTTCTAGCGATATGATTCAAGTCGCTCGTCAGCGACTGACCAATGGTAAAGACCAGCTCTGCTTGCTTGTATTTGATTCCGGTACCCTGCTTTTGAATAAATGTGCTCGGCTCATAGCCACTTAAATACCGTGACCAATTGACTTTTGCTTCTTCTGCATCCTGTTCCCCTAACCAGCTAATGTACTGGCTGTACGGATAAACGTGGCCGAGATTGACTGGTCGTTCTTCTTTTATTTGTTGATAGATTTGGAAAAAGTCATGTAAGACAATCGGAATGCACCAGCCATCGAGCAAAATGTGATGGTGACTCCAGATCAGTGTATATGCGTCAGAAGAGGTTTGGACTAGAGTGAGACGAATGAGCACATCTTTTGCCAAATCAAAGTTTTTCTGACGTTCACTTTTCGCAAAGTCCTCCAAAAAGACAGCTTGCTCGTCTTCAGAGAGGTGTGTGATATCTATCACCTGAACGTTTGTCTTTCTTTCCTTAAGGACAATTTGTCGCGGCTTTTGAACCTTCTCAAGGATAAAGACAGTTCGGAGAATATCGTGTCGCTCGATCAGCGCGTTTAAGCTTTGTTCGAGAATAGCTGGATCGATGAATCCTCTAATGGTAAAGCGCAATTGTTCAAAATAGGACTCTGTTCCTTCGTCCAGGAGGGAATGAAATAACATTCCCTCTTGCATGGGAGATAACGGATATATATTGGCGATCTTTTTACTTGACACGTCTACTCTCCTCCTGAGCTCCATTTACTTACAAATCGCCTATCAAGTCCATAATGTCATCGAGTTCTTCCAGAGAGAGCTTCTTGTCCACGAAATCACTCGGTGTTAACTCAGAATCTTTCTTTTGTAAACAATGTAAAATAATAGCGTTCAAATGAAATTGATAGAGTCCCATGAGCTTGTCTATCGTCGTTTTGTGATACTCATGGCGATTGTAATTCAAATAGATAACTAGCTCTCCACCGATAATCTTGGCATAGATATCGAGCGGGTGCATGCGCTCGGCATGAGGGCCTAGTACTCTACCCTCTGGTAGATCCGATAATGTGAAAAGCTCATTGTCCAGATCGGCATCGTACTGTCCCAGATAATTGAACACAACCTCGGGTTGGCGTGTGAAATGGATGTCTCGTTTGTGCTCGGAATCTGTGAGATGCTTTAGGATGGCATACCCGATTCCTTTATTAGGAATGGCACGCATCGTTTCTTTGACCAGCTTGATCTGCTCCCCCAATTGGCCCGATTTGGCTACAGGCAGCACGACAGGGAAAAGGGAAGTGAACCAACCTACCGTACGGGATACATTCAAGCCTTTGACAATCTCTTCACGTCCATGTCCTTCCAAAAAGACCTTTACATCGTTTGCCCCTGTCCATTCCTGCATTGCCATTCCCAAGGCAGTCAACAAGATCTCTTGCGTTTCCGTTTGGTAGGCGTGATTTGTATGGCGCAGTAATTGTTCCGTCTCCGTTTTGGAGAAACGAACCGACGCTGTTATCGTCTCCATTTCGGTCTGATAAATGGTCTCCTGATCCTTCGGTAAGGGAGGGCACGGAATGGATTCGACTTTTTTCCAATAAGCTAGTTCATTGACAAGCTTCTTGCTATTGGCAAAGGTTTTCAGCTCTTTCGCCCATTTTTGATAAGAATGTGTTTTTTCCGTTATAGCAATTGGATTACCTGAGGCTACTTGCTGATAGGCGATTCGGAAGTCTTCCAGAAGGATTCGCCAAGACACACCGTCAACAACCAGATGGTGAATCGCAAAAAGCAGATGGTCACCTACTCTTGTCTTGAAGAGCGCTACTTGAACGAGCGGCCCCTCCTGTAAATTCATACTGGCTTGAAGACGGCTTGCTTCTTCTTCCACTTTGTTACGAGCGTCCAGCTCTTCTGTAAAATCAAACACATGGAATTCGAACAGATTACCATCGTCGTCCCGATTAAACTGGACAAATCCCTCATCCGATTCGATAAAGCTCATGCGCAGGGCATCATGATGAAGCACAAGTGCATGGAGAGACTCCATCAATAGTTCGCTATGGAAGCCCTCTCGGCTGAAAACCATCATGGCTTGATTCCAGTGATGTCTACTTGATGTTATCCGTTCCAAGAAGTAGTGCTGGATTGGTGTAAGCAAGACAGGCCCTGTTACCAGTCCCTGATCGAAATTGATACTCTCGGAAATGATAAACGGTGCCATTCGTTCGATGGTTGGATATTTAAACAGATGATTGACTGCCATCATGAGATTCATCCGTTGCAGACGAGACGCGATCTGCAAACCCTTGATTGAATCCCCACCAAGCTCGAAAAAGCTGTCTTGAATCCCTACTCTCTCGATGCCAAGTACTTCTCCCCAAATTCCGGCAAGAATCTTTTCCATTTCAGAGCGGGGGGCTACATATTCCACTTCGCTTCTCACACTTCCATCCGGTTCGGGCAGAGCCTTGCGATCTAGCTTGCCGTTGGATGTAAGGGGAAACTCCTTCATGAGAACGAAGTGGGCAGGTATCATATATTCTGGCAATTCACGGCGAAGCAGGTCTCGCAATTGACTGACTGTCCATTCCTTCGCGGAAAGCAGATAGGCGCATAAGTATGCCTGATTGTTCTGGTCCACTCGGGCCATAACCACCGCATCATCAATGGACGCTTCCTGAATCAGGTTGCTTCGAATTTCATCCAACTCGATGCGGTATCCACGAATTTTCACCTGATGGTCCATCCGTCCGAGATACTCGATGTTGCCATCCTCACGATAGCGTGCCAGGTCACCAGTGCGATAGATACGCTTTCCAGCCTCTAATGGATGGGCAACAAACTTTTCCGCGGTCAGCTCTTCGTTATTCAAATATCCTCTTGCCAAGCTGATCCCAGCTATACAGAGTTCGCCTGGAACGCCTATCGGCTGCAACTGTCCATACTGATTGACAATGTACATTCGATAGTTGGGCAGTGGCTTTCCAATGGGGACAGGACTCTCCAGTAAGTCTTTTGCGAGCGAATAACGGGACGTATAGATGGTCGCTTCTGTTGGCCCGTAGATGTTTTCCAATTTCACCTCCGGCAGTACTTCATACACCTTTGGCACGAGATCATCCGGCATCGCTTCCCCACAAGCAAGAATGTACCGCAATCGGTTGGCTTCGTTTCGCCCCTCCAGATATTCGACGAACGGAATCAACATGGATGGCACGAAATTGATGTGGGTGATCCCTTCTTGGACTACCGCGTGCCATATTTCTTTGGGAGTCTTTTCTGCCTCTGGCTCGAGAATCACCAATTTTCCATTTCCAGGTATCCATCCGAAAATTTCGGCTACAGAGATATCAAAAATGTAGGTCGTCTTCAGCAGGATCGCATCTTCACTCATTAGCGGATATTCATCCTGCATGGCATGGAGCACATTGAGCAGCCCCCCGTGTTCAATCATCACGCCTTTGGGCTTCCCGGTTGAGCCTGATGTGTACATGACATACACGAGGTCATCCGGCATGTTAACCAGTGGTAGATTGCTTGTATCTGGGGAAAAGCTCCTCTCGCTGTCCAGATCTATAACACCCGCTGTAAAGCTTGCTTTTTCAACGAAACGGGACTGTGCCATCACCATCTTAGCGCCGCTATCTGTGAAAATGTAGGAAATTCGGTCAGCCGGACTGTTCGGATCGATCGGCAGATAGGATCCACCTGCTTTCAATACGGCGAAAATGGCCACTATCATCTCGAAGGATCGTTCCGATATCAGCATCACCAGATCGTCTGGTTTCACCCCTTTTGTCCGGAGGGTATGTGCCAGTTGATTAGCTCGTTCGTTCAGCTCTCGATACGTCATGCACTGTTCGCCAAGAACCAATGCGATCTTGTCAGGTGTAACAGCAGCCCATTCTTCTAACAACTGCATGATCAATTTGCCGGGGTATGTTTTGGATGTATCGTTTACCCCTAGTAACAAATCGAGGCGTTGCGCTTGAGGCATTAGTTCAAACGTTTTAACTTGCGCCTCCAAAGCGTGAACAGCTTGCAAAAGGAGGTGTTCAAACTGCGCAATCATGCGGTGGATCATGGATTCATCAAACAACCTTGTGTTGTATTCAAAGACAATGTGCAGCTCATTGTCCCGCTCCACTGCTTCTAGTGTCAGGTCGAACTTGCTAATCCTGTTGTTGATATGACGCGTGTAGTTTTCCAACCCTGTCTCCGATGTGCTTTGCATCATGAACATCACATCAAACAGGGGATGACGATTCCCGTCGCGTCTTGCGCCGGAGCCTTCGAGAATTTTATCAAAGGGAACGTACTGGTTTTGCAAAGCGGACAAAAGCTCTTGCTTCACCTGTTGCAGGTTATGTAAGAAGCTTTCTTCATGATCAATTGAGAGTAGAAGTGGCAAGGTATTAACGAACATCCCAAGTATCTCTCGCGTATCTGGATGCTGTCTTCCATCTGTTACGGTACCTAGTATGACTTGCTCGCTGTCGTTATTCATCTTGGATAGCCAGACAGATACGATGGTAAGCATCAGCATATAGAGGGTTCCATCATGTTTGGTTGCGGTGGTCTTGAGCTTTCTCGTGAGTTCTTTGGTTGCGCGATACGTGATCGTAGCCCCATCAAATGTCAGTTGCGGCGGACGTTTTCGTGTAGGAAGCTGGACAACGGGAAGCTCTCCCTCAAGAAGGGTTTTCCAGTAAGCAGCTTGCTGTTTGTATTCCTCGCTTGCATGCCAGTCATTTTGCCAGTGCGCAAACGACTTATAGGTACTCTGTAAAGGGGGAAGCTGCTGTTGTTCGAGTAAAGTCTGTAATTCCCGTAACAAAATCGACTTGGATAATCCATCCATGAGGATGTGATGGGAGTCGAGCCAGAGAACCTTTTTGTCAGGAGTTTCAATGATTCCAGCCCGGAGCAATGGCGCCTTTGCCAAATCGAATGGCTTGATGTGCTCTGCAAGTAGGCTGTGCAGTACCTCTTCTACACCCGTTTGACGGACAAATGATAGTTCGGAACACGTGACAATTTGCTTTACGATTTCGTCATGATACATGTGATACGTGCTTCGTAATCCTTCGTGACGTATCACCAGCTGTTGCAAGGCCAGCTGGATATGCTCCACATCTACGGAGTGGGGAAAGTCAACCGTGAATGTCACATTGTATGCGATCGACTCTGGATTCTGCTGTTGGATAATGTACATCCGTTTCTCCACCGCGGATGTTTCGTATTGCTGTTGTACGGTCAGCTCTTGCAATGGTTGTATGTTCGTCTGCTCTTGCTCTGTGAACAAACGTTTCAATTGGCGAATCGTTGGATGCTTAAAAAGCTGGTCATATCTCAAATCGAATCCGATATTTTTGAACTGGGAAATGAGCTGCATGGCCTTGATCGAGTCCCCACCGCATTCAAGAAAATGGTCGTCGATTCCCACCTGCAAGATTCCCAGCACACTGCTCCACACGTGGGCCAATTGTTGTTCAAGCTCATCAGTCGGCCCGACGTAATATTCCCTCAGCAGCTCCTCATCTCCCTGTACATCTGGCAATGCCCGCTTGTCTACCTTTCCATTCGTGGTGAGCGGTAGCGCGTCCATGTGAACAAAGTGAGTCGGGATCATGTAATCAGGAAGATCATTTCCGAGCCATTCCCTCAGCTCGTGAAAAGGGATTTCATCAGGAGCAACATAGTAACTAACTAAGTATTTGCGGCCATCCTCCCGTTCTTTGGCGATAACGGTTGCCATTTCGACCATTGGATGATTCATGAGGAAAGGTTCAATTTCTCCTGGCTCGATCCGATATCCGCGAATTTTCACCAAATTGTCGAGGCGGCCCATGAACTCGATGTTCCCGTCAGGCAACCAGCGTGCCCTGTCTCCCGTGCGGTACATGCGCTCCCCCGTCTGCGGATGAATGATGTATTTCTCAGCAGTCAAATCTGGTCGGTTCACATACCCTCGTCCCAACGCTCTACCGAGAATAAATAACTCGCCTGCTACCCCAATCGGTTGTAAAGCCAGCTTTTCGTCCAAAATTAAGATGGAGGTATGACCAATCGGCTTGCCAATCGGAATGCTCTGGTATTGCTTGTCCACCTCAAAAACAGTAGCAAGAATCGTGCACTCTGTCGGTCCATACAAGTTGTACAGCTTGTAAGCACCGCGCCGATCAACCTTTTTTAGCACATCCCCGCCTGTAAGCATCGCTCGAAAAGAACGATTATCCATTTGCATGAACTGTTCAGCTGCTCCCGTCGGAAAAAAGCTGATCGTAATGCCTTCGTGGTTGCAATAATCATTCAAGGCAATCAGATCATACTTCAGGGCAGTTGGCACGATGTGTAGTGAAGCGCCCGTGAGCAGATAGGGAAAAATATCCAATACAGATCCGTCAAATGAAAAACTGGAATAGACAAGGGCTTTGTCTTCATGGCTCACTTCAAAGTACTGGCGATGCCATTCACAAAAATTTACCAAGTTGCCATGCTCGATCATCACGCCTTTGGCCAAACCGGTCGATCCCGATGTATACATGACATAGACGAGATCTGTTGATCGATTGACGTGCGGTAGATTCTCTTTTCTGTCGCTAAAGCTATCAGGGTCACACACGTCCATCACTTCTAGTTCGCAGATGCTTTTCGCCTTTTCGATAAAGGGAGTCTGTGTCAATAAAACAGGTGCACTACTGTCGTTTAGCATATAAGCGATTCGTTCATCCGGATAATCCAGATCGATAGGGAGATATGCAGCCCCTGCCTTTAGAACGGCGAGAATACTCACCAGCATGTCCAGTGATCTGTCCATCATGAGCGCCACCAGATCGTCAGGCTTAACTCCTTTGGCACAAAGGTTATGAGCTAACTGATTGGCTCGCTCATTTAGCTGTTTGTATGTCAAGGACTGGTCTTGACATACAGCTGCCAGACTGTCCGGTGACACTTCGACTTGTCGTTCAAACAACTGATGATAGGTTAGATCGCTCTGCCTCTCTACTTGTGTTCGTTTCCCACAAAAACGCTTTAATGTCAGCAGTTCTTTTACGGTAGTCATATTCAGGTTTTTGTAGAAATCTCGGTCTTTTTTGTAGTGAATCGATCCGCCAGTTGGTTGTGGAAAAGGTGTGATCCGCCCGCTGACAATGTTCTCCCATTCTCGGATGAACAGGTCTTCAATCACCTGATTCGCTTTGTTGTAACAATCGATCAACGTATCATCGTCATTAAAAGAAATCTCTTCCTGAACAAGGATATTGCCGGTATCGATGTTCTCGTCTATGAGGTGTAGCGTAACCCCTTTTGGTGTCTCATCCCAAATGCTCCAGAAAACAGGGTCTCTCCCCTTGCTCCAGGGCAAGAGGGATGTATGTAGATTGACAATGCGCCCTTTGAAATGAGAAACGATTTCCTTACCCAGAATATAGCCGTACGCGTAACTGACAACATAGTCAATCTCTTCGAAATATTCGGTTTGTTGCTCCCATTTTTTTGTGCACACAATGACTTCGTGGTTTCTTGATTCCAGATACTGGACAATCCTGTTTTCTTTGCTCATGAATGTTGTTAGGAATAGTATTCTCAAAAAAACATCACCAGCATTTCTCATAATTTCGTTGACAAAAAGTTGACTTCGATTGAAAATCATCCTAGATGGAAGTTGTACCACATTTTTACTTTTTGTTACATGTTTTTACATATAACTCAAAAATATGGTTCTCTGCAAGTAGTTGTATGTAAATTTTTTTATTTTTTTGGCCCGACAAATAGAGGAAAGAACGCCAAAAGGCGCTACTCTGCTTGTTTTGAGCGATGAAAGGAGGTAAGTTTACCACTGGTAAAAATTGACAATTTCTGACAACTCCCGTTTTCAATGCTGCACTTCGCTCAATTTGACATTTCACTCTGATATGAAATTGCCTCTGTGTCTCCATCTCCAGTTGGTTTTGCCCATTTGGTAATCAACTCATTACCTTTACAGATTTTTAATATTCCGAATTGGATAAAAAGGTTACGATATGAGAGCTGCACATGAAATTGGAGTCACAGAGAAATCTAGGAAAGGGGATTTTTTTATGGAGCCTGCAATCGTCATTAAGGATCTCAAAAAATCGTTTGGAGACAAAAAAGTTCTCGATGGCATTTCCCTCTCGATTCCCAAAGGTAAAATTTTCGGTCTACTTGGACCTAATGGAGCTGGAAAAACAACCTCTCTACGTATCTTGTCCTGCCTCATTGAGCCTACGTCAGGAGAAGTCACTATCCTCGGTCATCAAATCAGCAAAAATAAAGAAGAGATTCGCAAAAAAATTGGTTGTGTAACGGAATCTCCCGGGGTGTATGACAAGCTTTCTCTGTTGGACAACCTGGAATTCTTCGCCTCCTGCTACCAGATTCCCAAAGCCAAGCGTGCTTCACGCATCGAGTATTTGCTACGCCAGTTCGATTTGTGGGACAGAAGAAATGATCCTGCCGGCAGATTGTCGAAGGGAATGAAACAAAAACTTTCGATTGTTTGCGCGATTTTACACGACCCAGAGGTGCTTTTCTTAGACGAGGTCACAGCCAATCTCGATCCGGTCAGCACCCGGAAGCTGAAAGATCTGATTCGCGAGTGGGCTGCATCTGGAAAAACGATCATCTTTTGTTCACATATCCTCGCAGAAATTGATGAGTTATGTCATGAATTCGCCATCATTAAGGGTGAGGTGATTCGATTAACCACCCCACAGAAGTTCCGCGAAGAGTGGACCACCTACAATGTGCTTCTTGACGTAGGAGCGGATTCGAATAAATCGGAACAGATCATTAAAGCCGCCGAGGAAGTGGAGACGTATAAGCGCACCGAAGATCAGTTCCATCTGAGGGTAGCCAATCCGAAGACCTCAAACCCTCAGCTGGTCAAAAAGCTGGTTGCTGCGGATATTACCGTCAATTACATAGCACCCATCTCCGTGTCACTGGAGGACTCCTATCTCAGCTTGTTGAATCAAGAAAAGGAGGCGATCTAGGATGCCGGGATTTGTTATTCTCCGGGAATGGAAAGAGCTTTTCGCTGCCCGCTCCGTATTGATTACGAACCTTGCGGCACCATTCGTTATATTGATTGTCGCTCTGATCACTACTGTATTTGCCCAAAACGGTAAAATGGAGTTCATCCTTAACCTGATGAAATTGACCAATCCCCTCCTTAACATGGCAGGTACAGATGGTCATATAGCGATTGCCCGCTTCTACTTCCTTTTGTTCCTGATTGTACCGGCGATGATCCCCTTAACATTTGCCACGACGAGTATCATCATGGAAAAAATGACAGGAACATTGGAAAGCGTACTGGTCACCCCGATTTCCACCAAGGAGTTTTTGCTCGGTAAGGTCTTAGCTTACTCCTTGCCTTCCATCGCTTTGACCTGGGTGGTACAGCTAATTTTTCTAGGGTTCATCTTTGCAACCTTTGACAATGCTGGCGAGTATTTTTCCATCGTATTTATTCTCGCGATGCTCCTGCTGGTTCCATTTATTTCGATCATCAGCGTATCCATGAGCGTCATTGTTTCCTCCAAAGTTGACAACGTCGCAGCAGCCCAACAATTTGGTGCCATACTGGTTCTGCCGATCATCGGACTTGCTGTCAGTCAGGTCATCTTCCTCTCCATGATGAGCAATCCGGTAATCTATCTGGGTATGGTCACGCTTTGTGCGGTGGTAGCCCTGATCCTGTTCCAGATAAGTATTAAAGTGTTTGATCGCGAGCATATCATCAGCAAGTGGAAATAACCGAGGGGATGAAAAATAACCACCTTATGAAATCGTTGTTGTTACACGATTCCATAAGGTGGTTTTACTTTTGGGTTTTGTTTTTAGCCAATAACCGCTTTGAGAGTTTGCGTCATCGTATGCCAGTCTTCTTCTTGCATGATCGTATCTAAAGGTCTCTTCAATTCCATTAGTACATCCTCTACATAATGCTCACGTCTCATCCCTACGAGGACACTGTGCACCTCTGGAGTGGCACGCATCGTTCTAATCGCGGATTGGCTGAGGTTATCTGTTGTCATTAAATGCGGTTTCACCCTCGTCAGCTCTTTCGAGATATCCAGTGAACGCTGGTAGTCTTTCGGGGCGTAGTAGCTCTGCAAAGCTTCTGCTGTCTCCATGAGAGCTGCCTTGTAAGTATCCAGCCATTGCTGCGTCTGGTCGTCCAAGCCCTCATGCCTTTTAATCGTATTGCGAATATCTTCGATGATCGGTTCAAACAAGAAGTTTCTCACATTTTGCACATTTGTGGCAGAGTATAGCTTTTTCCAGTATTTGCGAAGTGTAGCTCCAGATGATATTTTTTTCTTCAGCTCTTTCACATCTTCCTTCTCCATTTTTAATAATGGCAAGACGCGATAGACGATCTGATCCTCTACATCATCTACACGATTCAAGCAATCCTTGATTCGACGAATGGCTTCTTTTTCGTCAATGACCGCGCTCTGATCTAGTTGGATGTTCGTCAGGCGGAAGATTTTTTCCTTTGCTGTCACATCTAACGTCCGGTTGGTCATGACACCAAGCCCTTTTTCCTTGGCAAATAACAAGGCACTCTTGCCTTGCGCATGACTTTTTTCCAGTATGGCACCGGATTCGTACATGTTCATTGGAAACTGGATGACGCGAAAATGGTGATTCGGCGTAATCTTTTCTGCAATGTCCCAGAGGGTATCTAACGCAATAAAATCAAATTCTTTGACATTGCTGACAAACGAATTGGCACTGACTCCATAGCATTGAATCCGACCTGATTCTACTTCTCTCTCCAGATGTCGAAAAGCCTTCTCCACTCGCTCTAATAATTCATCATACGCTTCCTGTTGTTTGATCTTTTTCATTTTGGCCCATAGCAAATACCACTCTGGATTGTGCAGCATGTAGCAATCAATCGTGTCAACCTGCAAGCGCTGCAGGCTGCGTGTCAGCTGGTCTTGAAGATATTCAGGGTGGATACATATCGACAATCCTTCGTGTACCGTCGTGAAGTCTTGATACGGTTTTCCTTCCGCTGTCCTCTTCGTCGTTTCCTCGGAATCCTCGCCTTGTACGATACCGGCCTTGGACACGATTACAAGCTCTTCCCGCTTTATTTTTTCCTCACTTATCAGCTGCTTCAGCACATTACCGATGACTTTCTCGGCGCTCCCATTTGTATACATACTACTCGTGTCAATCAAGTTAATTCCTTCGAGCAACGCTTTACGGAGAGCCTGCTGGTACTGCTCATCCTGTTCATCAATCCGGTACGTTCCGAATCCAACCTGACTGATCCACACATCGAAGCTGCCAAATTGCTTATAGAAAAGATGGGGATTGGCCTGAGCTAGGCGCTGTGTCCCCTCTCGTGTTGCTTTTCCTGTCATCATCCTATCCCCCTGTACCCAGTAAGATAATTTTGAAGAGTTGACCCCACAATACTAATGACTTGGTCCTGTTGCGAATGGATGAAGAAATGGTCCCCTTCCAGCATGTAGGTTTGAAAAGCAGCGTTCGTGTGATCTGCCCAGGCTTCGAGATGTGTTATGGAAAAGTCAGGATCCTGCCAACCGCCAATGGCCGTTATTCCCGACTCCAGCGGCTCCTCGTCTTGATACCGATACGTCTCGCATATCGTGAAATCGGCCCGAAGCGTAGGGAGAAGCATATTCAGAATCTCCTGGTCCTCAAAAATTTCCTTTGGCGTGCCATTCATCGTTCGTACGCCCTCCAGAAACTCTTGATCTGGGAGATGATGGATAGCTTCACCCGGATCTGGTAGATGTGGAGCATGGTATCCGGATGCAAACAGGTGCTGCGGCTTGAGGTTGTAATGTTTGCGTAAATATCTGGCCAGCTCAAAGCTGACCAGCGTTCCCATGCTATGTCCAAAAAAGGCAAACGGTCGATTCAGATAGGGAAGGAGCGCTTCTGCCAAATCACGAATCATTACAGACAAATCCGTGTAGCAAGGCTCTAAAAAGCGATTACTTCTGCCCGGGAGCTGTACAGGACAAACGCCAATCTGAACAGGCAGCTTTTTTTGCCAATCCCGATAAATACCAGCATGGCCACCAGCATAGTGAAAGCAAAATAATAGCACTTCTGCCTCTGCCGTCGTTTTTGCAGAGAGTAGCCATCTGTTCTGGGAAACGTACATCTTTTGCATAGGTATCCTCCTCGCTATTACTTAGGGAACAATGCGAATCTTTGCATTATCTTTTAATTGTGATTGCCCCTTGATAACTACCTTGTCTCCAGGTTTCACTCCAGAGCTGATTAGTGTCTTCTCCGTTCCTTTCGAAGCAATCGAGATTTCCTTCTCAGCTACTCTTTCTCCATTCACGACGTAGGCTACCGATTTCCCATTTCGCTCGAGGATCGCATCTGTTGGTATGAGAATCCCTGCTTGTCCATTGATTGAAGAGACTTCTGCCTTCATTCCGGGTAGTAACGTGCCTTTTGGATTTGGCACTTCTATTTCCACGGGGAAAAGCTTGGATTGGTCAGAAGCCTTTAGTCCCACGTAGGTAATACTGCCCTTGACCTTGATATTTTGAGACGGAACCTGCAAATTTAGCTGTGTTCCTTTTTGAAAGCTTGCCAACGCTTTTTCAGACACATTCACCTTCACAATCATCGGGTCAAGGTTAATTACCGTTGCAATAGGCTTTTGCGGGTTGATTGTATCGCCTTCTTGGACTTGGATATCGGTAATAATGCCGTCAATTGTTGATTTGATCAGTGTGTTTTCCAATGCATTCCTAGAAATATCCACTTCAACCTTTCCTTGTTGCACATTTGCTTGCGTGACTCGTCCATTTTTATCGGCTGTATTCACTTGTGACCGTGCAGTAATCAAAGCGGTTTGCGCCTGATCCAGCTGGCTTTGATACTGGTTTTTTGCTTGCAGATACGCGTTTTCCGCATTCTCAAGCTCACCTTTGGACAAAGCTTTCTGTTCAAACAGCTTTTTTGAGCGGTTGTAATTTGCCTGCGCGAGCGTCAATCCTTGTTCCATCGTACGCTTGACACTCGCATAGGTTTGCTCCGCCTGCTTCAGTTGACTGTTAGCCAATTCGCCAGACGTCCCCATTTTGTTGGAATGCTCAAGATTTGCGTTGGCGACTGCTAATGCTGCCTCAGCTTGGCGCAGTTTCAATTGCGCTTCGGTTTGATCCAGCTTTCCGATGACTTGTCCTTTTTTGACTGTATCCCCTTTCTTTATCAGGATTTGAGAGACGGTTCCGGTAGTTTTGCCGTAAATACTCACATCCGTGTTAGCGAATACCTCCGCAAGCAACCTGTCAGAGTCTTTGAGTTCTCCTTCTATGACTTCCTCTACTTGAACATCAACGGAATTCTCCACTTTAATGGTTTCAACCTCAGTACCGGACTGGCTTTCGGTTGGTGTTCGTCCTTCTTTTGAATTGGTATTGTCTACGGATTGTGAATTGCATCCCGACAGTATTGTCAAGCCTAAAAGACATGCCACGCCTGAGCTGATTAGCTTCGTCTTCTTCATGTTAAGTAAACTCCTCCCTCTGCCTTACCCAGACTTTTTCATATCGCGTAAACTTCTCAGTACGGAAATGAACATATCTTCACTTGGCTCGATCTCCGCTTCTTTGGTATCAGGGGCAAAAAACTCTTTTTTGATCCGATACAGCAATTCATACCCGATAGGAACCACGAACAAGGTCAGGATCGTCGAAGTAACGAGTCCACCAATGACCACAATCGCCAAGCTTTTAGTCATCAAGGCCCCTTCAGAAAAGCCGAGGTAAAGTGGCAAGAGCGCACTGACTGTCGCAACAGCCGTCATAATAATGGGTCGTACGCGGGTAACGCCAGCTTCGACAACTGCCTCACGCATAGAAGCCCCTTCCAGTCTTCGCTGCTGGATATTGTCCACATACACAATTGCATTGGTAACAACGATTCCGACCAGCATCAAAAAGCCGATAAGTGCCGTTATATCGAGAACGGTATCCGAAATGAACAGACCAAATAATCCGCCGATCACAGCAAGTGGCAGGGACAGTAGAATCGCGAGCGGAGCTGTAGCATTGCCAAAAGTGATGAGCATGACGATGTAGACGATAAAAATCGCTGCACCAATGGCTAAAAGCATATCTTTAAAGCTTTTTTCCATGTCACTTGAGACACCTTCAGATGACAATGTAACTCCAGCAGGCAATTTTTCCGCTTGCAACATCGCAAACAGGAAATTACTCGCTCCGCCTTTGTTGTCGCTCGTGATATCTGCTGTAATTTGCACGAATTGTTTTTCGTCCTTGCGCATGATTTGTGATTGAACTTTTTCTTGGTCAATCTCGGCAAAGTCCACCAAACGAACTTGTTGCTTGCTTGGTGTTTGGATGTAGATATTATTCAGTTCCTCTAACGATTTCGCATGGTTTTCACTGAGTCCAAAGAAGAGACTATAGTCTTTGTCGTCGACTTTGATCTTGCCAATTCGGGTATCCGAGACCAGGAGGTTGACTTCTTGAGCCACCTGTACAGGGGAAACGCCCAGTTCCGAGGCTTTGTCTCTATCGACTTTGATGACAACTTCATTTTTGAAATCATTCAGATTGTCCTTCACGTTGGTCAACAGCGGACTTACTTTCAAGTTTGATTTGACAATTTCGCTTGCCTCTTTCAAACGATCCAGATCTGGTCCATACAGAATCACCTTGAACTTGTTGGTATCGCTGCTACCAGGTTTCGTCAAGGCCATTTCGGTTCCTAGTGGAATCATAGGTTTGACGATTCCCTCAAATTTTTTGATGGTTTGGTCGAGATTCACATCTTGCCCTATTTTGATTAGTAAGAGGGCTTGGTTCGATTGGCGTATTTCCGCTTCATTTTCAGAGCCAAGATTGATTTCTATGTACTCTACTTCAGGCTGCTCCATCAATTTACTTTCGACCTGGGCAACCGTTTGATCGAGTCCATCTAGTTGTGTACCTTTTGGCATCGTTACTTGTGCGAATATGTACTTCGCTTCCGGATCAGGAAACAAACCGTATTTCATATACGGGAGAAGCGCTAGACTTGCGACAAATAGAACGAGTGACAGAAATCCGACAGCAGGCTTGCGGTTGAGTGACCATTGAAGCAACTTCCTGTACGTGTCAGACCCTTTCCCATGTTCATATTCCTTGATATTGTGGTCTTTTAAAATCATCAGCTTGGCTAACAGTGGAACAATCGTCACGGCTACTAATAGTGAGGCAAACAGCGAGCAGACGACGGTTAGTGCAAATGGGCGGAATACTTCTCCGATCATCCCCCCAACAAATACAATGGGTAAAAATACGGCGGTTGTCGTAAAAGTCGATGAGGTAATGGCATGTAGCATTTCGTGGGTGGCGATTTGAATCAAGCTTTCCTTGCGTTCTTTGTTCAATTGCAAATGGCGGAAAATATTCTCGATAACGACGATACTGTCATCCACGACTCGTCCTACAGCCACTGCCATCCCGAACAGTGTGATCATATTGAGAGTAATGTCCATCCAGGACATGAAAATCAGGCTTACTAAGATGGATGTTGGGATCGAGACTAGGACGATGAGGGTCGCTTTTACATGACGTAAAAACAGCAAAATGACTACAGAAGCCATAATAGCTCCAAGCAAGCCTTCCTTGAGCATGCCGTTAATCGAATTCTTGATATCGACAGAAGTATCATAAATCGTGGTAAAGGTTAAGTTCGGGTACTCTTCTTTCAAAAGGGATAATTTTGCATTAATGGCATCACCGGTTTCTACCGCATTGGCGTCACGCGTTTTGTAAATATTGATGTTAATTCCATTCTTTCCGTTATAGCGGCTGATCGAATTAACGACTTCATCAAAATTGATTTCAGCGATATCGCCAAGCCTTACGTAGGTAAGCCCATTTTTAGGGTCACTTGGGAGGAATATCTTGGTGTTACGAATATCTTCCACTGTGAGGTAACGGCTCACCACGCGAATGATGCGCTCTTCCCCATCCTCGATGATCGAACCGATAGGCAGGGCTACGTGATTGTCAAGTAAAAGCTGTTTCAACTGCAACGGAGAGATTCCGTAGTAGTTTAGCGCATCTACCTTTGGCAGGATTTTCATTTCTTTGAATTGCCCGCCTATTGTTGATACTTTATCAACACTTTCAATGCCTTCTAACTCTTTGAGTACGGTTTCTTTTACATCGTTGTCAAAATGATCGAGTCCACTCTCCTTATCCTGTCCTGTCACGAACAGATAATAGACGGGTTGATTGCTGAAGCCCTGAATCATTACTTGCGGTCTGTTTACTTTACTGGGAAGCGCGATACTGGAGATTCTTCTTTCCAGCTCGTCCCTGACAGCTTGTACATCTGAACCGGTCTCCAAGTAAACCTGTAGCGTGGAACTATTGTTGCTTGAGTATGACTCCACTGCCTTAACGCCCGTTACATGCCCAACTTCACGTTCCAATGGCTTCGTTACATCATCGAGAACATCTTCTGGTGATGCATCCGGATAAGTCGTATTGACTAGAAGCACAGGGAAAGTGATATCCGGCATGTTCTCTACCTTGAGAGACATGGCGGCAATGATTCCACTAACTACGATAAGCAGGCTCATAATAATGATAGCTGTTGAATTTCTGAGAGAAAAATTCGTTAGAAAACGCAAGGCATGCCCCCCTCATTCCTAATAAATTCCATTCTCTATATTACCCCTCATTTTTTCCGTATTCAATAAATTTCCATAAAAATTAAAATTTGTTTTTCATACCGCTTTTTGAACAAACAGAAAGAAGACCAAAAACCACCTTACGACGGAGTTTTTGATCTGCTTACTCGATTAAGCTCTCGAAATGTTAAAAAATTGTATGTTTTCTACTCACACGGAATGTGAGGGAAACGGTCTTATTTAATGAAACCATGAAGGACGATATCCCCGATCGCGTGTGCAATCATTGCGTACTCCAGCCCGCGCTTCCAGTAGAGGTATCCGTATAATATACCTGCCACCCCATTAAGGGCGAGCGTGCGAATGAACAAAAGCGGGGTAATCTCACCAAAATAAACATTTGCCGCAGGGAGATGACCAAGCCCAAATATAAGGGCTGCCCCAATGATGCCTGCCCAGTACATCCATGGCTTAGGGGAGGATTTACGTCCGAATAACTTGCTCAAAATCCACACGATCATGGTCATCATAAATAAACGAACCATGACTTCCTCGTATACTCCACCTTGAATGGCTGTCAGGATGCCTGCCCAAACCGACACTTCTACGTCTTGGGCTTTTTCTGCCAAGATTGGTAGTAATGGTTGGAAAACGGCGAATTCCAGTAGGAGCAGCAGACCTGTTGCTGCAAATCCAAAGATGACTGCTTGAATGATTCCCTTTTTATGAAAGGACTCTCCACCCGTTTTATATAACCACTTCCGAAGGACAGGGGCATCCAATCCAACCTTGGTTGCGAAAGTCAATCCAATCCACGAAAACAGAAACGCCATGATGGTTCCCTGTAAGACGAAAATTGCCATTGCAACCGGGATCGGGAGAGGTACCAGGGCTAATGCATCCCCGCCAATTGCCAGCAAATAGGGAATAGCTGCGATAAAACCGATAGCGCTCACCAACGATAACAGAAATGCTATTTTCAAGTTTTTCATTTTACTTTCTCCTTCCTGTTTTTTTGTAATAGTAGTGGCTGCTTGCGATCGAAATCAGAATTGTCACCAACACAATGATCAACATTAGGATGTAATGTAAAGTTGTTGGTAAGAATGAGGTGAGCATGATGAGAATTCCTCCGATGAAGAACACACGGGAACTCAGTAGGTGGGTATTTTTCCAGACCTCTTCACTAGCGAGTGACCATGGCGTGCGTATCCCAATCAGATAGTTATGTCGAAAACGAGGCATAAAATTCCCTATTGTTACAAACAGAATCCCCAAAATAAGGGTTACGAATATCCCAATATTTAACATATACCCATATCCATATGCGATTATCACGCTATGGATGACGAGAAGTACGATCATTAATGTATGCAAGATTGTATCGTGACTGCTTTGGAACTTTTGGTAATACTGTTTTTGACTGCGAACAGCCACGAAGAGAAACAGCATCACAACCGGAATGAAGGCTACACCCACAACCTTAGGCGCAAAACCATTCGGTTCACCATTTGGTCCCCAATGAATGACCATCTGATCCGGCATGGAGGGATAGCAAAATACACTTATGACTACACTGATGGCAAATAATAATAGAGACAAATTGGACTTATTCATGTGACTCCCTCACTTTCTAATGGAATTGTATAAACCATTTTAATAAGTCTTGAAAAACGGTCGTATTCAGAGAGTAGTAAATGTTTTGCCCTTTTCGTTCGTCGTAAACCATTTGTGCCTGTTTCAACAAGCTGAGGTGGTGGGAGATGCTGGGCTTTGTCATTTGAAAATGATCGGCAATTTCTCCAGCCGTCATATCTTTCTCCCGCAAAAGGTCAAGAATCTTTCTTCTTGTGGGATCAGAGAGTGCCTTAAATGCGTAATTCATTGACATAATCAATCGATCCTACTTTCATACGTCATTTTTAGATATTTAGGAATTTATCTAAATATTGAATTGAAAAATGCCTTGTGCCAGCTCGTAAGGCACAACTGGAAGGAGGAAGTTTTTTGAATCGTTCATTTCCATATCAATTCTACCACAAATTACAAAATTTATCCAACCATTCTGATACAGTTTATCCTAACTCAGATAAGTATTTACTTCCATAGTAATTCCAAAGTAAGTAGAATGTCGAGTGACATAAGCATTTTCTGGCAACACGCAGTCAGTATCCTTGGATATATCACTCGACAAGAATCAATCTAAGCGAGCAATCTCATTCTATTGTTTCCGCCGACTTTCATGAGCACATCTTGTCAATTACGATTGGATTCGTGAATATCTAAAGGTATGCCAAATTTCATTATCATCCTTAATGGTTAGATAGATTTGCCCCGCTCCATAATCCGCCATGGCTACGTATACTTTTCCAGGGGTATAATCGCCCACATATTTCCCATAATAATCGCTATCAAATGTTAAACTTCTTCCCGATATTTCAAAGGTTACTGATGTCCCTGTCGCTGCTATGCATTTGACATTTACTTTATCTACTGCTGGTTGTTGATAGGTTTGATCATTCTGAGTTTGCACTGTGCTTTGCTGTCTGACAACTTCTAAATCCTTTTTTAATGCGTCATTCTTTTTCGTACATGCTGACAAGGCTTCTTGTACTTCCGCCAGACGTCGCTCTAATCTGGCAATGTGTCTCAGTAATTCGTAATCGTTGTAGTGTCTGCCTTCTCCCGCCGAAATTGGATAATAACCCTCTTGCGGATACCACCCGTACATATATTCCCTCCTCCATTGGCTTTCACACACTTTACGTTATGGATTTAACGCCTAACTCGTTCGCCCATTTTGCCAAAAATTGGTTTTGTGCTAACTCCACTAAATGAGACAACGGCCACCTAAGACCTGCATATAGAGTCTTAGACTGACCGCTGTTTTTATCGCTTATCAAATTCCACTCCATATTTAGTGAAGATGGCCGTGTATTTATTCTCGAATATGGTCCATCGCTTTTCTGTTCCGTACTTTTCGTGCAAAGCCTTCCAATAATGTTTAGCCGCTGCTACATCATTGGATTGGAATAGCAAATGAAAGCTCTCTTCGCTCAGATGTAAAAATGGCCCTGAAGTGTAATAATCCACAATAGATCTGGCACTGGTCATCGCTTCATAGAAATGAATCGCCTCTTCTAGTCCACTTAGAAGTGTTTTTCTTACGTCATCCATATTCGTATCCGGAGTGATTGAAAATCGATCTGGTACAGACTCAACAATCTCCCCCATTCTTGCTCTGAAGTGACACTCCGCTTCTAGAGGTGCTGTTAGAATCTCTCTCGATTGTATTTGTGCCAACTCCGCTGCATAAATACCACAGTTCACATAAAACATTACATGGTCCGCTGCATTGCCAGCAGATTTTTGGAAGTTGAACATGTAGATGAGGCTTTCGGTTTTCTTAGTGAAATTCAAACCCTTCTTTGCGAAGCCACGCTTAGAAAGGAACGGCTTTACGTCCTGTTTCATCATATCGGTAAAGAGCTGCTGCAACATGATCCCTCCTAGAAGATTTTTTTGGTATGTCGTACATCCGCACAAAATCAGGAGCGCTTACGCCAAGGCCAGGCTAGGTCGAGCAAGGCAGCGATGGCTGCTCCCGCCGTGTACCGCACAAGATCCGCCGTCAAAAAGCCTTTTCCTAAAACCAATGCCCCAAGCGTTGTCTCCCGTAGGTAAATGATCCAACCGGCCTGATACAATTGGCTGCCTTCGATCGCAAAGCAAAACGCGAGGCTACACCACAGTGAAAAAGAAATCTTTTTATAAGTATAACAAGTACGAAAGCCGAAGTAGATCATGCACGCCCATAATGCATCGCCAAAATGCTCAGCTACAAAGACAGGCAACACATCGTCGAATACTCTGGACCCTAAACCCAAAGCCATAACAGCAAAAACGGCTACGATATAGCCACCCCTGGGTCTCCATCCACACGTGGAGTGCTTGTTACGCGTAATCAAAACTTTATGAAAGTAATCGTAAATTTTGTAAAGCTGTCTTTCTCACTCTCCACTTTAATCAAGGCACGATGTGCTTCGACAATGGCTTTGACTAGCGCCAATCCAATCCCAGTCGAATCATGCTTGTTAGAACCTGTTGCTTTGTAAAATCGATCAAAAATATGCGCCAATTCCTTAGTTGCAATTCCTTCTCCAAAGTCTTGAATCACCAACTCCGTATAAATAGGCGTATCTTTTACGTGAATGATGATTGTACTGCCGGGTTTTGAATGTTCGATCGCATTCTTCAGCAGGTTCATCAAAGCTTCCTGCATCCATAGTTTATCGTGAACAACGACGATTTCCTTGGGGGCATCCCAGTCAATCGCTATATCCTTATCAATGACCATCTTTGCCAAGCCGTCTATAACTTCCTCGATCGTCTCCACCAAATTGGCTGGTTCTTTAACAAACGAAATAGCTCTGGCGTCGATTTTCGCTACTTTTAACAAATTTTGAATTAAGACATTCATTCTGGAGATTTGAACTTCATTATTTTGCAAAAGTTGAACTTGCTGCTGACGAGGCAGCTCTGCATTTAATAACATTTCATTGTATATGGATATCGTGGAAAGAGGCGTTTTTAATTGATGGGAGATATCTTGCAGAATTTGTGCTAAAAACTCTTTCTCTTCCAGAAGATCCTGCATGCTTTTTCGGATAATATCCTTCATGGAACGAAAGGAAGCCGCTAGTTTGGCAAGATCCCCTTCTTTATTTTCATTGATGACTACCGAGTAGTCCCCGTCGATTATTTTTTTAGCTGCGGAAGTAAGTTGTCTGATTTTATGGAAGACCATCTTGAATTGCATATAGCTTGCGCCTAGCAGAATCAATCCGAAACAAATCAATCCCCAATAAATCCATTGATTATGGCTGGAAATATGTTTATTTAATAGGGGAAAAAGCTCTGACTCCAAATCTTCATATAATCCATACTGTCTAAAGAGCTCTCTTCCTTTTTCCCGATACTCATTTGAATTAGATGCGTGATTTGTTAAGACCTTCATAATTTCCGCTTCATTCTCGGGATTTTGTTCAACCAATCTAGCCGTAATTTCACCCCAGGTTGCAATGGAGTCGCTTTTCACAGCATCATAAAACAGTTGATGGGCAATAATCTGGTGAATGGTAAATAGTGATAACAGAACGGCCAGTATCGTCATATACCCTTTCAATTCGGTATTCTTCATCATCTTACTCGCTACTCACATCCTTATTCCACCGATAGCCTAATCCTCTTTGGGTGACGATAAACTGCGGATTTTTGGGGTCATCTTCCACTTTATCTCTTAGACGCTTGATGTATACAGAAAGCGTGTTTTCATCAAAAAAAGCATCTTCTCCTTCCGATACTTTCATCAAGAGATCATCTCTTTTTAGTGCTTTATGGGCGTTCATCATGAAAGTAAGCAGAAGCTTGTATTCAAGATTGGTTAATGGAATGCTTTCCTGATTTTTATAAGCCTTGACGAGGTTCGTATCCATTTTTATATTTTCAGATACTAAAGTGATAGAAGATGTTTGCAACCGTCCACGTTTGCGCAATTGCACTTTCACTCTGGACATGAATTCTTTGACTCGGAATGGTTTCGTTATATAATCGTCTCCGCCAATATCCAGTCCCATTACTACATTAGCTTCTTCATCCAAGGCCGTTAAGAAGATAACAACCGATGAATCGTTTTGTTTTTTGAAATGCAGACATAAATCATAGCCGTTTCCATCTGGAAGGCCGACATCTAGGATCGCCAAATCAAAAGGTTGAAGTTCAAACTGGTGTTTGGCTTCTTTTACACTAGAGGCTCTGACTACCTCATAGCCTTCATTTCTCAATGAGAATTCGATGGCTAGACCAAGCGCCTCATCATCTTCCACGAGCAATATTTTATGCAAGGTTGTCCTCTCCTCATTTTCATTCCAGTGTTCAGCCATTGACCAATCCGAAAAGCCCGACTATAAAATAGCCAGGCCCATTTTATCATTGTTCCCTGATCACATCGATAAGATTATCTTTTTGAATTTTTCTCAGTGGCAATAGAACAGATAAAAAGCTGATGATCAAAGCTGAAACAAACGTAATGAGACAAGCTTCGTAGGGGATCGTCCATTCGACCCTCAAGACACCGAAAGCCGCCAAATAGATAATATAAGACAGTATACAACCGAAAAAGATCCCTTGCAAACTTCCAGAAAAACCGTAAATCAGCGCTTCATAGATGATCATTTTTTTCAAATCTCTTTGTGACATGCCTATGGATTTTAACGCAGCAAGTTCTTTTCGTCTGATGATGATGCTGATCGTAATTGTATTAAGGATATTGAGACTGCCAATCAAAGAAATGACTGTGATAAAACTGTATACCAGCACTTTTATGACGAGCTCTGAATCTTTCTTCACTTTATTCTCATCAATGTGATTTACAATGGAAATGGCGTGTTTTTTTCCAACAGAGTCCTCGATGTGAGTAACAGTTGCAAGAGATTGAGTCTTATCCTTCAATTCGATTTCAAAATGGAGGTCCTGTTCCTTCACTCCGGATACATTTTCAACTGACTTCAAAAGCTCCAAAATTTGCTGTCTTTCTGCTAAAGAATCATCATGATCTTGTTTCAGGTAGATGGATAGATCAGTTTTCGCAGATAAGTCCTTCACATATTTGGATGCAAATGCCATATCCATCATTGACGAGAAAGTAATAAACAAGACGCTGGATATAATGATGGATAGAATCGTGATGGTATAACGATTTTTATTTCTTTTGACATTTTTCAAGGCTAGGCTCAAAGGAAAAGATAACGGCTTTTTCAACACGTTATTCTTATGTTTTTTAATCGCTTCTTTTTTGATGGATAACCTGCTGCTGATGGCCAGCAGTGGGGATATTCTGCCCGCAAAAAAAGCTGGGTAATAACTCGACGCTAGTACGGCCGTCAGCGTAATGATCGAACTGATGAATAAAATCCACCAATCGATATGAAAGAACGAAACACCTGCACCCTCTTCTAAAATGATCGAGAAAATGGATTGGAGAGCAGCGACCGCCAATATGCTACATACAAGTCCAACCGGAATGGCGATGACAGCCAACACAGCCGCTTCTCTCATCACGATTTGTCTAATTTGCTTTCGCGTAGCACCGATGCTTCGGAGCATCCCGAACTGCTTCATCCGCTCTACGACGCTGATTTGAAAAGCGTTGTAAATCACCACAACTGTCGCGATCACAACAATACTGATGACGATAACGAGCACGGCCAAAATCGATTGATTCGACCCCGGTTTCAAAACTTTGATCAATTCCTCATTGATAACCAGATTCTCGTCTTTCGTAAGTGATTTTATCTCATCTATTACCTCTTTAAAGTCCGCTTTCTCGTTGATTCCGGCTAAGATCCTACCCTCTCCGATAGCAAAATCATGTTTATAGGTTAGGAAACGACCCACTTTATTTCTCTGAGTGAACGCCCGATTATCCAGTAAACCAACCAGTTGATAGGTTTGACCATCCAATTCAAAGGAATCGCCGATCTGAAGACCCTTTTTCAAAAAAGGAAGCGTCCATGAATCGACAGCTGCTTCATGCTCATTGGCAGGTAATCTGCCATCAGCGAGACTGTAGGTTAAAAACTCCAATGCGCTATGATCAGCGAAATTCTTTTGAACAGAAACATCTCCATCTCCAACCGGAACGATCCCCCCCTGTGACATCAAACCATACGAAGCAATTTGGGGATTATATTTGATTTTGTTTAATAGTGGTTCATCGTAATTGGAAATACTGAGATGAAAAGAAAACCCGTTTAACTTCTTGATATTCTCGATTTGGGATAGTTGTGATCCTTTCATAAAAAGGCCGACTGTCGAAATTAACGCTACAGAGAGTATGATTCCGATCAAAGTCAAAATCGTTCGTTTCATATTCCCCTTTAAATACTTGCTGCTTAATTGTTTATAGCTGCTGATCAAAATCATTCTCCTCCAGTCTTTTAGCTAATTCGCAGCAAGCCGTTGGTCTGAAATGATCGTACCGTCTTCTATCGTGATGATCCGGTCAGAAGCCGAAGCAATCGCGAGATCGTGAGTAATCAAGACAATGGTTTGATTGTATTTTTTGGCAGTCAATCGTAATAAATCTATGACTTCCTTCGTATTTCGTGTATCCAGATTCCCAGTGGGCTCATCGGCCAAAATCAAATGCGGCCGATTCATTAAGGCTCTGCCGATGGAGACCCGTTGCTGTTGACCTCCCGATAATTCGGAAGGCAAGTGGTCTTTCCGTTCATGGAGACCCAGGATTTCAATAAGTTCATCCAGATACTTCATATCTATCGGTTCCTCATCCAATAACATGGGCAACGCGATATTTTCCTGGACATTCAATACCGGGATCAAATTAAAAAATTGAAAAATAAACCCGACTTTTCTTCTTCTGAATATCGAAAGCTCATCATCTGTATAATCGTAAATATTATGATCCCCAATGAATACTTGTCCAGAAGTTGGACGATCCAACCCGCCTAAAATATGTAGCAGTGTACTTTTACCAGAGCCGGAAACACCAACGATGGAAACAAACTCTCCTTGCTGAATCGTAAGGTGAATCCCCTTTAATGCATCTACCTTGCTATTTCCTTCCCCATAACTTTTTACTACGTTTTCCATTCGTACAACTTCCATACAGTCACCCTCTCATCAACCAAACTCAATCTTGTACGTCTACGAAGTTTACTTTGTCTTCACTATTTGCGTATACGTTCCCGATTTCTTGTAAGACTTGGTTCACCTGATCTTTCTTCTTATAATCGAAGCTGCGATTTTCAAACTGGATCAAGGAGAGCGTTGACTCTGCTTCGGTTAATTGGTTGTAAGTCTGGTCGTCAACGATAACAAGCTCCGCTTGTGGTATATACCCGATCCACATCTGATGGTTTACATGGGCTACAGGTACCATCTTGCCGTTCAAATCAATTTGGCCATTCTTCATTTCATCATCACTATAAGAGTAAAACAGATTTTGACCATTCGATAATTGTTTTATGCTAGTAACAGGGTCTGAAATAATAGATGTGCTGTTTGGCTCTTGTCTGGCTCTGAGAATCCCCTTCTTGACGAATTGCTCAGCGGTGGATCGAGTAACAACCGAATATTTGATCTCTCTAGTATCAAATTCTTGACCTGTTTCTTTCTGACCTTGCTCTGACAATTTCGTAATTTTTTTCGTTGTAACCAATTTGATTTTGTAGTCCATCGCTTGTTTGGTGTTATCTTTATACAACTCTTTGACCTTATTCGCATCTTTTTGTGTGCCGATTACGAGAACGCCATCGACCGGTTGTGATGGACCTTCTACATATCGGTTTACTCCGAATCCAATCCCTGCAAAAATGACAATCGCCAACAAGAAACCTATTACTTTTTTCATCTTAATTGCTCCCTTATAAACTATTTATGTCTGGATTATAGACGAGACTTTCCTGCAATTGAATGACTCTAGTCTAACGATTTTGACCTTCTTTCTTACAATTTAGTAAGAATGGAGCCAAGCATCAGTCTCTTCCCGCAGGATAAATCAAAAAAGACCGCTTCACTGGCAAAAGAAGCCGAAGCAGTCTTTTCTCTTATACAGATGTAGTTGTGCTTTCTTCTCGTTCAAGTAATACATTTCTCATTTCCTGCATCACCGATGGTCCTTGTGGCAAGACGAAGTTAGGCTGCGTGGTGCCAGATGCTACTTCATAAGCCATAGCTTCTACTGGATTCACAACAATGTGACCGTCCTCTCGGAGCTGGTTTACATTTCGCTGAACCACATTTTTTGTCCACATTAATCGATTCATATTTGGAAAGAACATAACGGGTTTTGGATGCGCTAGAATAGTGGAGGTTAGCAAGTTAGGGGCAAGTCCGTTTGCAGCTTGTCCAATTACATTCGCCGTCGCTGGCAAAACAACGAACAGATCTGCCCACCGTGCTAACTCAACGTGGTTCATTTTTTTCTCAAGACTAGGCTCTTCATCTATAAATATCTCGTCACAGTAAAATAAAATCGTAGACGGCGGGATGAGTGTTGCCGCCTGTTCAGTCATCACGACTTTTACCTCTTTGAAAAGGGCTCGAAACATACTAAGATAAGGAGACACTCCTATAACGGCAATCGAGCCTGATATTCCGAGCAAAAGTTTCTTCTCCTTCAGAAATGGATCGTGTGTCATCCTTTGATTTCTCCTCTTCTAGGCCAACAGGAATGGCTGATCCCATTGTGGCTCTTGATTACTGCTTGCAGAAAGAAGAGCAAGACCAATACCGGCTGCACCTTCAAGTGCGCCTGCCTTATTGAGCCCTACTTTTCCGTCACCATTTGGTTCTATATCTTGATAACCAAAAGGGAGTAACGGATTAAAATTATCTATTAGGCACTTAGCTAAATACGCGATATGTGGTTGATAGCGCTCGTCATCTGTAGTTGTTGCCATTCTAAGCGTCATTTGCATAAGCCCCGCTTTTCCATGACAAAACGTATCTGCGTACAGATTCCAATCGCTTTCTGATCGCTTGAAAACATTATCATAAGCTTGAATAGCCAGATGACAATAAGATGAATCTTGCAAAGCTTCACCCGCTAGATAGAGCGAACGAGCTACCCCTGGTGTGCCATAGCACCATGCATCACGTCGAAACGACTGCGGAGAAAGCACTTCTTCCCCTAGCTCTTCCTCTAATTTCACTCTACCTCTCCACATAATCCCATTAGCGTCCTTTTCCTTCCAACGCACCAACCATTCAGCTATGCTACGTATTGCCTCTCTCTGACCAGTTACTTCTACTCCTTCTTTCAAAGCAAGTGATAATAAGGCTAATGGTCCGGGAATCCCATGAGCAAGTCCTACGTTAAAATTTCCTTTCGGATACAACTCTTTATCAATGTCTAAATACTGCATCTCTTGGGTCAAGTACCACCCTGGTATTTTTCTACCATCTTCATAATCTCTTGGCTGACTTATATATACGAGATATTGCAAAACATCCTGTAAGGCGGCATGAAGAACATCGATTTGCTTACTTGCCAGTAAGTACCGTCCAATGCCTGCTACACCTTTAATAGCATCATAGATATGAGGATTACTTCCCCCTCTTTTTTTATTAAGGACATACTCATCTTCAAGTATGACCGCAGTTCGTTTAGCGAGCAATTGATCCAGCTGTCCAAGAAAACGCTGATAATGCTCCCGATTGCGTGAAGCTACCAGCGTAGCAAAGCAAATACCTGCTACTCCACCAAACATGGATTCGCTTGAAATTCCAACGGCCTTAATTTTTTCTTGAAGAGCAAGAAGATGTTCATGAGCAACTATATTCCAACCTTGATCAGGGAAATGTCGATCCAGCTCGGCAAAAAAGAGTATCGTACCGGGATATCCGTGAGAAAGAGTAGCAGCCCCCCAAGGATGTTGATGAATCGGCCCTACGACACTGATGTTATCTTTATTCATTACGACTTTTTCTACTTGAATGGGATCTCTCAAACACTCGGCTACCTTGAGCGCAGTAGATAAAGCCTTTGTTCTTAACTCTTCATTTTTCATCCCTTTCCATGCTGGATTAGTCGTTACCACTGCTTTATTTGTCTCCATACTTTTCCTCTCTCTTTTACATTTGTCCAACCATCTGTCTTGTCGATTCATCCGTTTCTTCCAGATAAAAAGAAGCCTGCATGTGAAAAAGAGATGCATAAACGCCGTTTTCTGCTAGTAGATCCTTATGTGTACCCGCTTCAATGATCTCTCCTTGTTTTAGGACAAGAATCTGGTTGGCATATCGAACAGTTGAGAATCGATGGGAAATAAATAATCCCATTTTATTTTGGGGCATTTCACGGAACCGAGTGAATACTTCTTGCTCTGCTTGAGGGTCTAGTGCTGCTGTCGGCTCGTCAAGAATGTATAAATCCGCATCGCGCATGTAAGCACGAGAGATGGCAATACGCTGCCACTGTCCCCCTGAAATCTGATACCCATCCGCAAACCATTTTCCAAGCTGAGTATGAAACTGCTGCGGAAGACGTTTAATCATTTCATCTGCTCCGGCCTGTTTGCTTGCATCGATTATTGCTGCTTCATCATCAGCTTTTAGATAGTTACCAAAGCCAATGTTTTCATTGACTGCCATCTCATATTTAATAAAATCCTGAAACAAGGCGCTAATTTTTTGGCGCCATTCATTCTCCTCATAGTGGTAAATTGGCTTACCATCATACAAGATTTCGCCTTCTGTCGGTTGATACAATTGCGTAATTAATTTTACGATGGTCGATTTTCCTGAACCGTTCTCTCCTACTAATGCTAGCGTTTCTCCTGGACGAATGACGAAGCTTACATTCCGTAATGCATAGGACTCGACACCTTGATATTTAAACGAGACATTGCGAAACTCTAAACCAGACGCGTTTTTCTCACATGGATCACTTTCTGAAATTGCTAATCTGTTTTCATCTGGCACTGCTAGAAATGTAAATAACTGACTAATGTACAGATTGTTTTGATACATGTTAAAGATCGTTTGCATAAGATCTGTGGAGGTTGTTTGGGTGTAAGATATCGCTTGGATAAACGCTATCAAGCTGCCTACTGCAATCGTACCTAACATCGTTTCCCATACGACATACGACTGCATCGATACTACAGCAAGAAGTGACAGAGCTTGAAACCCAAGAGCCACCTTTGTCCTTTTTATCACCATTGCCTTGTCTTGATTAAAAAATCGCTCGTAATATTTGCGATATCTCTCGACCAGAAATGGGCCAAGTTGAAAGATTTTTAGTTCTTTTACTGATGAATCGCTGGTCAATAAATTCATCAGATAATATTGCTTACGACGATCAGAAGCTCGGTTGTGGTCAATCATGAATTCCTCTTGTCCTAATCGAATAAATGAGAAAGTAGAACAAATAGGTAGTAAGAGCAAAAATACTGCTAGCCACCACTTCCAAGCGATCAGCATAGCGGATACAGACAGTAATACAATCACATTACTAATAATACTTATCACCTGTTGAAATAACTGATAGGGGCGAAACGTGGAATCTTGCTTTGCTCGTTGAAGCTGGTCATAGATTCCGGCATCCTCAAAACTTGAATAAGGAAGTCGCGTAGCTTTATTCATGATCAATAGGTTTACATGATTGGATAACAGTTCTTGATACAACGTTTTATAGACCAGGTCAACATGTTTGAGAATATCGCGGATCACGGCGAGAAACGCGAACAGCCCAAACGCGATAATAAGCGGAACGATCCCTCCACCTGCAGAAATGGCGACTGCCGCATTAATTAATGATTGCGTGGCAATAATCACACCTACAGGAATCAAGCTACTTAGAATCGTCAATATCATAACAATCGCAAAGTAACGAGGATTTGTTTGATACAGTAAACGAAAAACGCTCGGCCAATGAGAGAAGGAAACAAATACATTTCGAATCGTTTCTAATCGATTGCTGTTGTGCTTAAACGGAGTCACCAACATTCTCCCTCCAGTGAAGCTGGCTGTGTAAAGTATGGCGTACAAAGGCCATCGCTTTATCTTCCATCTCTCGCCTTACTCCAAATAAGCGATTGCAATGTAAATGGATCAAGCTGCCCATGATCATCGATGGGGAACTCCAAAGAGAATGGTTTTGTTCACCCTCAGCTACAAGCCTTCCAAAATCCTCCATTACATCCGCTCTCAAGGCCATTGCTTCACAAATGGCTTCCCCACTTGGATGACTACGCAATCCTTGCCAATCGTTCCGCGGATCAGCGAGAGAAAGCAATGGTTTGCGCCATTTTCGGAATTCTTCTCTATGGGCATCCTTTTTTACACGCATTTCCATCCATGCCAGTTGCTGTTCGAAACCCAGTCCGAATCTAGTCATCATGTCAATAATACTAATCGTAGCCAAAACATAGTCAGGTAGATTCGTTTGACGGAACCGCAATAATCTCAAAAGATTCGCAGTCGTCTGGCTATCTTTGGCAAATACTCGCTCCGCATCAGCCATGATCGATGGTCCACCGTATCTTTCTACTTCGCGATCATATGTATCAATGACCATTCTTTGAATGAATCCTTCTCGTTGACACTCTTGAATCCAAGGGTAAAGTTCTGGAAAAATCTCCTGCATAAGCTTTTCGGGCTTGCCGTGAAAACGGAGGCGAATATGATGGCCCGGGTCTATGTATCGCATGAAAAACCATTCGTCTGCCGCTCCTTTTTTAACCATGGAATCGGCAAACACACGTATCTGATCAACGATAAATTCATCCTGTCTCTGGTGGCCCCCATACAGTTTTAAAAACAGCCAATCACTTCCAGGAAGTTTTGTGTATTGCTCCTTAGATAGAACATTTTCATTTTGATAGGAGGGGGTATTTTTTTTCTTCTCAATATGTGGTCTTCTCAGTAATGGAACCACACATTCCATCGAAAAATGCCCCTCTGGTCCAGTGACCCAATACTCTTCTGTACCCCCGATTTTTTCACGGAGTTGAATGCTGCTTGTCTTAAACAATTCTGTACGCAACTCTTCTACATGATAAGGATTATCCAAATCTAACAAAATACGGTTGTCACCGAATGCCATGTACGCATATCGTGGTAGATCCCACGCGATTCTCCATGTAGCAAAAGCTTCATTCCAGATTTTGTCTTCTTTCGGATCTCCCTTCAGTCCCAGAGAATCTGGTGTCACCTTCCAAATAGCAGGTGATAAGATGGTTTTTCCATATCGAACACGTGGAAGATACGGCGAGGCATCCATATTCCCCCAAGAGAATGGACTCCAAAGACGTACATTTTCCATAGAAACTTCACGCAAGAAACGATAAATATTTGGAGCATTCTTGAAATTAAGCATATTATCCGATGAAAAAATTAGTTTCTTTCCATGTGTACGGGATCTCAGATAGAAATGCTCTATAGTGGCACCTACCACAATATCCTCAAGTTGAAGGGAATGTAGAGTTTTCTCTGAGCAATTCGTACCAATGGCCAGTTCATATTTGCTAACGGATGGGTGGAGTACGATATTGGCATGACGACCAACGGCTGAAAGATAATTGGCATCAACAAAGATCACATCTTCATGTTGTTCCTGTATTTGATTATGGACCTGTTCATGTTTCTCTATCGCTTCTGGTCCGAGTATATCGAAGAATCTCCCAAACGATTGACCCACCTTAGCTGAACCAGGCATGGGTGCTACCTCTAGTAGATAGTCTCCTTGATCGATTGCATCCTGTGAGGGTCCGATTACCTCCACGTACATTTCCAAGGAATCCGGTGCATATTTCGTATCTACTGGCTCTGTATCTAGCTGGTCGAGAAGATCATTAGTAATTTCTATTTCTCTTGTTTTTGTTGCAATCGCATGAACTACTTTTCTCATCAAACTAGCTTCACGCTTCTCAGAATACTTCAGAGGCGACACTGGCTCTCTTCGACTGCTTTGTGGAAACATATATCCTGCTGGAGCCCCTAAACCAACCTCATCACTAAGAAGCTCCAAAACGGGGACTTCTCTTGACGTTCCGTATTTCTCCAAAAAGTCCTTATGGTAACTTCTTAGATGGGCTGCTCCTCGCTGTGGTAAGGATAGTCGCCACAGACATTCCACCGCTTTTGCTACTTCTTCACCTATACCCTTGTGTAAAGATACGCTGTGATTACCTACATGGAGGTCTACTTGTACGGGCATAATGCTTGCTTCAAGAACCTTCATCCGCGTAATTAATTCTTGAAAGCCTTGTATCCCTGTTCCAATCGGAAGTCCATCGTACTGTTTCATTCTTGCTTGAATCGCAGCTAATTCTGAATATATATCCTGTACACCATCAAGTAACGCAAGGCGCTCCATCACATAAGCAAATGGAGTTGCTACCGTGAGTGGTGGACGTAATTCGCTAATCAAAAATTCTTGAGAAAATAATTGCCATAGTAGTCCGGTTACTTTCTGCTCCCCCGCCTCAGGGTACTTTTCCATCAACCTTGCAATTAATTGTTCAAATAGGATCGGCTTTTTTGCCAGATCAAACACGGTGTGCACCACTTCTGTAGCACGGATAGAAATCCTCTCTTTTTGTTTACCATCTAACCATTTCATTTGCCCGTATTCAGTGGCAAACGTAAGTTCCATTCGCCCGCCGACCTGTACGGAAGCGTGATTTCGTTGTACTTTTAACTGTTTAACTACATCTAGTCGTTGCTCTATTCTCTGAATGATTGCAAGCAACCATTCCATGTCTGGACGTGTACGTTTTTGGTGAAGGTGTGAGTCTTTCAAAGAGACGTTTGTCTTGTCAGTGAATGAGCCCAGAGCAACACCAGCGAATAAGCCATATGGAGTGGCACGGGTACTCATCCTTAACAAAAAACGAACAAAACTAGATAGTGCCTGCTTGGTCTTTCGAGAAGTAGGATCGCCTTCTAGATTCGGCAATGCTTCGTAAAGCGATGGACTAGAGATGAGAATAGCTTCTCGTACCTTTTCGTCCTTCGCATATTCCTTTATAGCAGCTAGATAATCACTGGTTTTATTTGATTCATAGAAGGTTTCTATTGGATACAGTGGTACCCGTAGCATAAAAAAGTCAGCTGAGGCATATAGGTTTCCCTCCTTCTTGTTCTCAGGGTAGCGAGTAGTCAGCTCCCTCTCTAACATCTGCTTGGCCATTCATACCCCTCTTTCCTATGCATGAAGTGAGACTATAAAGGAAGAACATCGCTTATCGCGATGCTCCTCCAGCGTCAAACTAAATTAGCAGCAGTTGCTTTGGCACCAAGTAACTGAGCAGAATGTAGTGCAGATGATGTCGCTCACTACTGAATCCGATTGTACTTGATTTACCTCTTTTACTTGAACATCCAAATCAAACAGATCGTTTTGCATTTTTTGTTCCTCCTCAAATTTTAATATTCGTACCCAGAACTTCACGCGCGTTTGTAAGTGCTTGGTTACGCTTACAATAATAAAATAGTAATTATTACCAGTAAAGGGTATTTTTTAAAAATTCATAGAGTTTTTTTATTTTTTTACTCTTAACGTTTTTTAAACAGAAAAAACCATGTCTCATTGAAAAAACTCCAATGAACATGGCTTGTCTCTCGTCACAAAGAAATCGTCTCAAGAATTTCCTCTTGCTCCCGGTTGTTAACAATGAAAAACCAATTGGATAATAGTACCTTCACCGAGCTTACTTTCTATTCTTATTTCAGCGTCATGAATGTTAGCTATCTCCTTACATAAAGAAAGCCCGAGCCCGAGGCCTCCTCCATTCGCTCTCGATCTCGATTTGTCGGACATAAAGAATGGCTCAAAGACTTTGTTTATGTCGTCATCAGGAATACCAATCCCTGTATCTTTCACTTCAAGAATAATTCTTGACTCCGTATCTCTGTATGAGCGTAGCAGTATTTTATCGTTGTTCTTCGATGCTTTAATGGCATTGTCTATCAGGTTTGCAAGTAAAATTTTCATCAAATCCTTATCCATGAAAACACTCAGATTCTCCGTTGATATTTCAAGTTCTATATTCTTTATGTTCAGCTTTGGTATAAAGGAATGTTTGATTTCCACAAAAAGCTCGTCAAGATTTCCCTTTTTTAACTCATAGTCTTCTTTTCGCAAAACAATGAGCTCCATAAGCTTAAATGTCAATTTCTCCAGCCGCTTTCCTTCTTCATAGATAAAGCTTAATGAGTTGATATAAGTCTCTTCATCATATTTATTTGTCCGTAAATAATCCGCATAGCCTATGATCGAAGTTAAAGGAGTCCGAAGTTCATGTACCAGGTTATCGATAAACCTTTGCTTGTCTTCTGAAGATCTTTTAAGCTGGTTTACTTTATCTTCTACATCAACGGCCATCATATTGAAATTTTCCGCTAACAATCCGATTTCATCCTTCGATTTGACCATGACTCTTTCGCTGAAATTCCCGCCTGCAATTATTCTTGTTGACTGGATTAGTTTATTAATCGGTTTTACGATATACATGCTCATGATGATGGTAACGATGACCAAAATTGCTGAAATAAGAGCATTTAACTTGATTAAAAGGCTTAATAGGTCTTGTCTATTTTCATAAACACTCGAAATATCTTTCACGTAAGAAAGCTTATAGTGATTATTTTCCAAATACATATTCTTCGCTATAAATAAGTACGTCTTTTCCCCTAGATCCCGTATGATGTAATTTACTTTATCGGATGGGATGTTTAATTCTTCTCGATTCGTAAGAGTTATCTTGTTATTTTTAAAATGGCTAAAAACGACTTCGTTTTTCTCATCTATTACATCCAAATACACATCCTGTTCTCCGAGGTTGTCCAAGTACGTACGAATCATGGAATCTATGTTTGCTTTGCCAACTCCTTCTGCATCTGGGGTTGAAGACTTTTGAACTTTAAGTAGATATAGATTTGATTCTAAAGAGTTAGCAAATCGATCTTGTTCACTTATCCCGGAGCGGATCTCCATATTGAGATTGAGTTCAAAGCTGCTATTAATAAGGTAAATGGATGCTGGTACAAAAAAGATTTCGAATATGATTAATGTACATAAAAATATCCGCTGCCAAAATTTCATTTATTCCTCCAGCCTATATCCCAATTTAAATACTGTTTTAATTTCCTCTTTCCATCCCAGCTTTCTTCTTAGCTTTTGTATATGGTTGTCAATCGTCCGAGTCTCGCCAACGTAGTCATATCCCCAAATTTTTTCTATGATTTTTTCCCTCGTTAACACGATGTTTTTATTTTGCACTAAAAACACCAATAATTCGAACTCCTTCAAGGTAAGCTCTATCAATTCACCGTTCTTTTTCACCTTCATTTCTTCCAAGTATACTTCTGTGTCTTTAAAATTTATGATGTTGCTTTTTTTATTGTAATGCCTTAATACATTTTCAATCCTGGCGAGTAATTCAATTCCTTCAAAGGGTTTCGTAATATAGTCATCGACTCCTGCTTTTAATCCATACACCTTATCTGTGACAGAACTTTTCGCAGTTAAAAAAATGACAGGTATCCCTAAAGGTTTAATTTTTTCAAATAAAGTAAATCCATCAACTTTCGGAAGCATGACATCCAAAAGTATGAGATCAAAACGATCTCTTTCAATCACATTTAGGGCTTCCTCTCCATCAAAAACGATGGAACTCTCATAATTTGCCGTATTTAAATTCAATTTTATTAAATTTGCTACGGCGATATCATCTTCAACCACTAAAATTTTTATCATACAGTTTTTACCTCGTTCCTTTTGTAACGGTTAGATGGAGTAAGTACCATTTCGGGCACTTACTCCATCTAATCAATCCGCCAATTTTTAATTCACTTTCAGTCCTCTGAAATTCTCACTGTGGTCTTTTTCTTCGGAAGGTAGAGGGAGTAGTCTGTCATAATTAATCTCATAACTAGATACGGAATAATTCTTCAGACTAATTGTCATCTCTACATCTCTTCCATCTTCCAGGTTACAAAGAACACGTACGGTTCCGGAGCTAGCGGTCTTACTAACCTTCATCGTATTTTCCTTAACGTTTTTCTGTTGTTTACCAAAAAAGCTGATAACCGCAGTTTTAACTTTCGCATCATCGATTGTTGTCTCTGAGCTTCGATCTTCATTAGTGAAAGCAGTTAAAGAAACAATTTCACCTGTTTTTTCATTTATGACAATGCGATTAGAAGATGGCATTGGCTGGTTTAAGTCTTCAGCACGAGCAAACTGTACTACGATAACATCTGCCGTTTCTTTTTTGGCGTTTTCTTTTAATACAGCTGCATCTTCTTTTGAATATAAATCCATAAAGAACTTAAAGTCTTCTTGGTTGTTCGTTCGATTTACATGCGCCTCACCAAAAGATTTCGCGTCAAGCTCCATGTAGTCTTTTAGAGCTTTCGTTGCCATTTTTACCGCTTCTTCATCACTAATCTTTCCGTTTGTTACTTTAGCTACAGTGGATTGATTTGTGTCATTTCCTGATTTGCTTACCAAAGTTACAACTTTGTTTTTCGTAGATTGAATCGCGTTATCGCTTGCAAATACCGCTGCTGTAGCACCGCCTACAATTGTTAGTGCCATTGAAAAAACGAGAATATTTTTTTTGTTCATGGTAATGCCTCCTGAAATGTTTTATTTTTGGTTTGGGCACGAAACCCTTGTTACAGGTAATAGAATATAGCGTTCATATGTTAAAAGTATCTTTCAGTTGTCTCCAAGTTGTAAATTCTATAAAAACCATTTCGTTCGTTGTTACAGGGAAGATTGAAAACCACCTGGAGGCTTGCTTCAGATGGTTTCCAAGAGGGGGGTATTGCATTCCTACCATTCAATTACTAATACTACTATAGAAAGAAAAGCAAAGAACAGTATCCAACAACAAATACTGTTCTTTGCTTTATATTTTCAGATTATGCTTATTTAAGATCGAAACGATCTGCATTCATTACCTTCACCCATGCAGCAATGAAGTCTCGGACAAACTTTTCTTTGTTATCGTCTTGGGCATAGACTTCTGCAATGGCACGCAGAACAGAGTTTGAACCGAACACGAGGTCAACAGCAGTCGCTGTACGCAAGAGTTCACCGGTTTTGCGATCACGTCCTTCAAATACGCCACCGTCTACTGGCTTCCACTGTACGCCCATATCTAGCAAGTTAACAAAGAAGTCGTTCGTGAGTGTACCTACCCGATCCGTAAATACACCGTGTTGTGTGCCCCCGTGGTTTGTACCAATAACACGCATACCGCCAACAAGTGCCGTCATTTCAGGAGCAGTCAGGTTTAGTAGCTGTGCCTTGTCTATCAGGAGTTCCGCAGGACTGACACGATATTGCTTCTTCTGGTAGTTCCTGAAACCATCAGCAATTGGCTCGAGCACAGCAAAGCTTTCTTCATCTGTCTGCTCTTGGGTAGCATCGCCACGTCCTGGGGCAAAAGGAACCGTTACATCAAAGCCAGCATCCTGTGCAGCTTTTTCTACTGCGGCGCTACCGCCCAGTACGATCAAATCGGCCATACTGACTTTTTTACCAAAGTCCTCTTGAATGACTCCCAGGATCGTAAGCACCTTTTCAAGTTTTTTCGGCTCATTGACTTCCCACTCCTTCTGGGGAGCAAGACGGATGCGCGCTCCATTCGCGCCGCCACGCATATCCGAGCCACGGAAGGTACATGCGGAAGCCCAAGCCGTTGTTACCAGCTCGCTGACGGTAAGGCCAGAGTCTAAAATCCGTGTTTTCAGTTCTGCTACATCGGCATCTGTTAATTCATATTCAGCAGCGGGTATAGGATCTTGCCAGATAAAATCTTCTTCTGGAACTTCTGGACCTAAATATCTTGAGCGAGGTCCCATGTCGCGGTGTGTGAGTTTGAACCATGCAGTTGCAAATGCATCTGCAAACTCTTCTGGATTCTCATAGTAACGACGTGAAATCTTTTCGTATACTGGGTCCATACGCAAGGCCATATCCGCAGTGGTCATCATCGTTGGAACACGAACGGACGCATCTTCTGCATCCGGTGCAAGATGCTCATCAGCAGGATTTACAGCAACCCATTGGTGTGCACCTGCTGGGCTCTTGGTCAGCTCCCATTCATATCCGAACAAGAGTTCAAAGAATCCATTATCCCATTGTGTCGGATTCGCAGTCCATGCACCTTCAATACCGCTGCTGATGGCGTCGCGACCTTTACCGGAACCGTGTGTGCTCTGCCATCCTAAGCCCATTGCTTCCAAAGGAGCAGCTTCCGGCTCTGGGCCTACAAGAGCAGCATCTCCTGCGCCGTGAGCCTTCCCAAATGTATGACCGCCTGCTACAAGTGCAACGGTTTCTTCATCGTTCATTCCCATGCGTTTGAAGGTTTCGCGAATGTCACGAGCACTAGCAAGCGGATCTGGATTCCCGTTCGGACCTTCGGGGTTCACATAAATCAGACCCATTTGAACAGCAGCGAGCGGATTCTCGAGATCACGATCGCCGGTGTAACGCTTATCACCTAGCCATTCCTTTTCAGCACCCCAGTAAATATCTTCTTCTGGATGCCAAACATCCGCGCGTCCGCCTCCAAAACCGATTGTCTTCCCGCCCATGGATTCAATAGCAGCATTACCTGCTAGAATATACAAGTCTGCCCAAGAGATCTTGTTGCCATATTTTTGCTTGATCGGCCATAGAAGTCGACGAGCTTTGTCAAGGTTGGCATTGTCTGGCCAGCTGTTAAGGGGAGCGAAACGCTGTGTGCCGGTTCCAGCACCGCCACGGCCGTCTCCTGTACGATATGTACCAGCGGAGTGCCAAGCCATACGGATAAATAATGGCCCATAATGTCCGTAGTCGGCAGGCCACCAATCTTGGCTGTTTGTCATTAGATCATAAAGATCCTGCTTGAGGGCCTGGTAGTCCAACTTTTTGAACTCTTCTGCATAATTGAAGTCTTCGCTCATCGGGTTAGATTTTCTGTCATGCTGATGCAGGATGTTCAAGTTCAACTGGTTGGGCCACCAGTGTTTGTTCGATGTAGCACTAGGGTTGTGATTCGTAGTGCTACCGTGCGAAAACGGGCACTTTCCAGTGTTAGCAGTTGCCATAGAGTCCATTTGTCCCTCTCCCGTCATTTAAATTAAGTATTAAATAATAATACTTCTAATTAATTTATATAGCAGTTAACAGGGGAAATCAACATCTTTTTGCTTTTTTCATCGTAAGGATTTATGGACAGTTGCGATTGGCATCTCATGAATACGATAAAATATATGAACTCTTTCATTTTCGATATTATGCTGATTCTAACGTATGCATGGACCTTGTAGATTATGATCTTGTCACCAGCTCGTTAGCCTCTTTTCCATGTGATTATGGTTTGTTATCAGAAAAAGCCCACTTTTCTCCCTTACGGAATGAGTGGGCTTTTAGTGCGAAAACGGTTCAACTTCGCTTACGATGATTCTCTATCATTTTCTTAATACAAGCTGAATGACATGGGCTAATCCAGTGTGTGCCTTTCCTGCGATACGCTCTTGTTCGCCATAGAAGAAATGGAGCACCTCATGCCCTTCGCACCAAGCAAGAATATCTTTTGGTTCATATAGCATTTCACGTTCTGAAGGGCCGCCTGTACCATACTTTACTTGTTCCTCGGAAAATACCTCAAGCATGAGAATTCCTTTAGGCCTTAACGCCTTTTTCATTTTATTAAGAACCGTGGTTTGAGCGTCTTTTTTGAAATGTCCATATACCATAATGGCAGCGTCATATTCCTCTCGCGGGACATCTTCCTCCAACAGGTCAATTTTTTGGGTATGCACGTGAACGCCATGCTTGTGAGCCAGTTTTCTTGTTTTTTGCAATCCGCTTTCCGAATAGTCAATGGCTGTCACTTCAAGATTTTTTTTTGCTAAAAAAACTGCATTCCGGCCTTCACCCTCTGCAAACGCAATAACTTTTTGAGATTGTTCTAAGCGGAAAGCTTGTTGTTGAATAAATATGTTTGGTTCTTCCCCGTAGTAATATTCGTCTGTCTTATAACGCTCATTCCAAATATTCCCCATACTTACCGGCCTCCCTTTATGTCTTTAATGAGTGTAAAAAAGCAACGTAGCTACAAAACACGCTCTGGTTACTTACAATGACTATTGTGGAGTTATCATATCTATAATATCTCTGCAGGCAGAGCGGACTTACCAGCGATATGGTAAAGGGCGAATCGTCTCTACTAGACATCCGCCCATTTCTCGCTTTGCTTCAATTTGATGAGAGCTAATGTAACAGCTGAATGCATAACAGTCAGATAAAGACCCTTTATTTGGTCATGAAATCCAACGATGGGGTAACCGTCTTCAGGCATGGGTCTTAAGAACTCTTTGCTCATGCAGCTTCACGATTTCGATGATGGTGTTCACAGCGTGCATCATGTTGTCAACGGAAACATATTCGAACCGCCCGTGGTAGTTTTCCCCGCCTGTGAAAATATTCGGTGTTGGCAACCCCATGTAAGATAGCTGGGAGCCATCCGTACCACCGCGAATCGGCTGGATACTCGGCACAATTCCGAGGTTTTCTAGTGCTTGCGTGGCAATGTCCACTACTTCCATTACAGGCTCAATCTTTTCCCGCATGTTGAAGTATTCATCTTTGATTTCGAGTTCAATTCGATTTTCTCCGTATTTTTTCTGTAATTCTTCTACGATACGAGCCAGTTCGGACTTCCTCTCCTGAAACCGATTGCGATCGTGGTCCCGGATTAAATAGCGAAGCTGCGTTTGCTCGACGTCACCTTGAATGGAAGACAGATGATAGAAGCCTTCGTAGCCCTCCGTCTCCTCAGGAGCTTCGTCAGTCGGCAGCTTTCCATGCAGCTCCATGGCTATTTTAGCGGCGTTAACCATTTTCCCTTTGGCCGAGCCGGGGTGAACGTTCTTCCCTTTACAAATAATGGTCGCTGATGCCGCATTAAAACTCTCGTATTCGATTCCGCCAAGAGGGCCGCCATCCATCGTATAGGCATATACTGCGTCGAAGGCGGAAACATCAAATTTATCTGGGCCTCTTCCGATTTCTTCATCCGGGGTAAAGGCCACTCTTACTTTCCCGTGTTTCAGTTCTGGATGGCGAATCAGATAAGCCATGGCGGTCATGATTTCGGCAATACCGGCTTTATCATCAGCGCCAAGCAATGTGGTGCCGTCTGTCGTGATTAAGGTGTGGCCTTTGTAACCAGCCAGCTCTGGAAACTCGCGCGGCGAAAGGACAATATTCAGTGCTTCATTCAAGACAATGTCTTGGCCGTTGTAATTTTCAATGACTTGCGGCTTCACGTCAGCGCCGGTAAAATCGGTGGCCGTATCCATATGAGCAAGAAAACCGATTGTGGGTATTTTTTTATCTGTATTGGACGGTAGGGTTGCCATTACATAACCGTTCGAATCCATCGTAACTTCCTGCATACCTATGGCTTGTAGTTCGTCAACAAGCATTTGGGCCAGCACGAGCTGCCCTGGTGTTGAGGGGCACGTTTCGCTGTTCTCATCGGATTGTGTATCAACTTGTGCGTAAGAGATGAATCTATTCATGATCTCCGTTTTCATGGTCTTATCTCAGCTCCAGTACAATTAGTCAAACCTATTTTAGAATGAAGCAATCTCGTGACAAATTCTACCACGATCCCCATCGATTCTTCAATCAATAGCCTGATGCTTTCAAATGCCCTTCCATTACGTTTCTAGACAGTTAACTAAATGCTCCCAGCCTCATCGAAATTCGTTTTGGCACTAACTCTGAAAAATAAACCAACGGCGAACCAAGACCTGAAAATATAGTCTTAGACTCACCGCTGGTTTGATTGAAATTTCTATCCAGTATTACTTCCCATTCCAATGATAAATGAGTTGCACAACGCCAGAGGAGAACGTTCGTGTTTTCACCAACGTTAGATTCAACCTCTGTTTTATATCCATAAACAACGGTTTTCCTTCACCTAAAATAACAGGGTGAACAGATAAACGAAATTCATCTACAAGTTCTAAATTGATAAAAGTTGTCATAAGACTAGCTCCACCATATAGCCAGATATCTTTCCCAGGCTTATTCTTTAGTAGGTTTACTTCTTCAAGAATATTATCATTGATGAATATTGCTTTATTATCCGTCCCTTTTTGTGTCTTGGAAAACACATATTTTTCTTTACTATGAACCAATGACCAAATCTCTTTTTCAGTATCTGTATGTTCATTTTCCGGCGTAAATTGCCCCCATAAATCATAACTTTTTCTTCCGTATAGAATCGTGTCTATTTCATGTAAGAAATCCACAAACCCCATCTCAAAGTCCATTATGCACCAATCAACTTCTCCATTTTTCCCTTCAATAAACCCATCTAAAGTAACAGCTAAATCTACTATGATTCTTCGTTTCATGAGTGGTTACTCCTTTCGTTGATCTACCACCCATTTTAGACCATTAAACATGTCACCTTGTGTCTTATTCGTCATACAAAAAAGCTCACTTCATTGGCGATAGATGGACCATGCATGTGGGGAAAACGCGGTTGCCCCGGTTATACATTCTCCCTTACCACGCGTTCTCATGTCCATGCATCGGGCAATAAATGTCCTTCTGCTACCAGCTTTGAGTTGCCTTCCAAGTAAACGGATTCGGCAGCATAATCTGTGAGATGGTAAGAAATTTTAAGTGGTCCCCCTCGAGTAAGCAGGTTTACAGAGGTGTCTACATGTCCTAAAACACCTGCAATGATTGCTGCAGCAGTCGATCCGGAACCGCACGCGTAGGTCTCTGCCTCTACTCCGCGCTCATAGGTTCTGATGCGAAGCGTTTGCCTATCAATCGGTTCCACAAAATTTACATTCGTACCATTGGGAAACTGCTTCTCATCATTTCTGACCATTCGGCCCCATTCTCTGAGCTGGTCGTCCGTTATCGCGAAAACATTTTCGACAAACCAGACCGTATGGGGAACGCCGACAACACCGTAGTGGTAGACGCTATTCGGTCCGTCCCACTCATATGGTTGATTCAGCTTCAGCACTTGCAATTGAACGTCGGGGAACTTGACCTTCACGCCGTTTTGATTGAGCTCTGCCTGATAGATGCCGGCCATCGTTTCGAAACTCATCTTCGTCTTGGCTGCTCCGATTTGGTAAGCAAAGCGCGACATGCACCTTGCACCGTTGCCGCACATTTCTCCTTCACTGCCATCTGCGTTAAAATACCTCATCTTAAAATCGGCGATGTTGGAGTTCTCCAGCAGCATGAACCCATCCGCACCGATTGAAGTGCCTCGCCTGCATACATGTTGGACAAAGGCTGAAAGCGAAACCTCGTTCAACAGGCCATCGCGATTGTCTACTATAATAAAGTCGTTGCCACAGCCATTCATTTTTGTAAACGGGATCCCAAGATCAAACATTTCGCTCCTCCTTTTATCTGATTTACCTTGCTTAAGAAGGATCGATTGCGCGAAATGATTGATAGAGATGACAAGCGACCGATTGCCCTTCTATTTCACTGAGCTTTGGCAACTCGACTTTGCAAATTTCCATGCTGGAACGGCAGCGCGGATGGAATTTGCATCCCTTCGGAGGATTAATCGGAGACGGGAGATCCCCCGATAACACAATTTGCTCTCGTATATCATCAGGATCGGTAATGGGTTTGGCTGAAAGCAACGCTTGTGTATAGGGATGCAGCGGTCGTCCAAATAGCTTCTCTTTCTCAGCATACTCGATGATTTCACCTAAATACATGACCGCCACTTTATTGGCAATGTGTTCAACTACGCTCAAATCATGGGAAATGAAGACATAGGTCAAGGAAAATTGTTCTTGTAAATCCTGCAGCAAATTAAGGATTTGCGATTGAATCGACACATCTAGTGCGGAAACAGGCTCATCTGCGATAATCAGCTTTGGCCGAAGAATCAGGGCGCGGGCGATTCCAATTCGTTGTCTTTGCCCTCCGGAAAATTCGTGAGGATAACGAGATAGATGCTGCTTGCTCATGCCGACAATCTCAATCGTTTCTTCCAGTAGCGCTTGTCGATGCTGTCGGGAAATACCATGCGAAATCAGTGGTTCCGTCAAGATGTGCCCGATCGTTAGTTTCGGGTTCAATGTCTCAAATGGATTTTGAAAAACCATTTGCATATTTCGCCTAACGGCACGCATTTCATTTTTGTTCATTTTTCCTATTTCGTTCCCTTGGAAACGAATTTCGCCTTGGACGGGCTCCAGCAAACGCAGAATACATTTTCCCAATGTAGACTTTCCGCATCCTGACTCCCCGACAATCCCTAGCGTTTCTCCTTCATAGACGCTCACATCAATCCCGTTTAGAGCATGAACATATTGCGGTTGTTGAAGCCACCCTTTTTTCATGCGAAACAGCTTGCGCAGCCCTTTCACTTCCAGGAGTGGAGTCATCATCCACCTACCACCGAGCTTTCCTGTTCATGACCTTTGTCTTGGGAAAATAACCAGCATCGACAAGAAGAATGCTGATCTACTGGATGGAGAACAGGATTCCGCTCCCAACATATCGCCATCACTTTATCGCATCGCGGGGCAAACCGGCACCCATTGGGTTTGTTTTCCGGTGTCGGCACACTGCCTTTTATGCTGTAAAGCCTCTTTGCGCGTTGCCTTGGTGTCGATTGGAGCAAACCCGCGGTGTACGGGTGCTTCGGATTGCGCAGCAACGACCTTACGTCCGCTATCTCAATCGCTTGTCCCGCATACATCACCATAACGCGGTCGCACACTTCAGCGATCACCCCTAAATCATGCGTTATCATGATCACTGACATGCCGATATCCCTTCTGATTTTTTTGATCAGATTCAAGATTTGCGCTTGAATGGTCACATCCAATGCGGTCGTCGGTTCATCAGCGATCAGTAATGACGGATTACAAGCGATCGCCATGGCAATCATCACCCGTTGCCTCATTCCTCCTGACAAACGGTGCGGGTAATCCCTGTAAATCTCTTCCACTCGGGAGATGCCCACCACCGTAAGCAAATCCAGTACCCGTTGCTTTACCGCCGCTTTGCTTTCCCCCTCATGCGCGTGCAGTACCTCACTGATTTGTCGGCCGATCGTCAACACCGGATTTAACGAATGCATCGGTTCCTGAAAAATCATCGCCATTTCCTTGCCTCTGAGACTGCGCATCTCGGCTTCACTCAGCGCAAGCACTTCTTTCCCGTTGAATCGAATGCTTCCACTCAAAGTGGCATTATTGTCCAACAGTCGCATGAGCGAGAGCGAAGTAACGCTCTTGCCGCACCCCGACTCTCCGACAATTCCCAGCGTCTCCCCTTTTTTCACATGTAAATCAAGCTGATCAACCACCGTAATCGTGCCCGACTCTTTCGAGAACCGGGTTGTCAGCCCTGTCACTTCCAATACATTGTCCATCAATGGAATCCCCTCTCCCATCCTCTTATTGCCCTTTTACTTTTGCGTACGAGGATCAAAAATATCACGCAAGGCATCTCCCAGCCGGTTTACAGCCAACACGACAATGGTGATGGCCAATCCCGGGTATGTCGCAAGCCACCAGGCATCGGACAAATAATCTTTTCCTTCATTCAGCATGGTCCCCCATTCGGGCGTCGGCGGCTGTGCGCCCAAGCCGATAAAGCCCAATGCAGCCGTATCGAGAATCGCTCCCCCGACGAACAGTGTCATGTAAACGAACAATACATTCGTAATATTGGGGATCACCTGAAAAAGAATGATCCACCAGCTCGGCGTGCCGATCGATCTGCTGGCTTCCACATATCCAGACGACATGATGACGAGCGTCGCTGCCCTGATCAGACGTGCAAAGCTGGGAATGGAAGAAATGCCGATTGCGATCATCGCATTGGTTTGACTCGGTCCAAGCGCCGCGACAATGGCCAAGGCCAAAATGATCCCCGGCAAGGCGAGCAAAATATCCATAATCCGCATGAGCAGGTGATCAATGAATCCTCCCACATACGCACTGATGACACCAATCATCGTTCCTGCCACTACTGTGATGCCGACCGCCATGACAGCAACCACAAGCGTAACGCGCGTTCCGTATAAAATACGGGAAAGCAAATCGCGGCCGATCGCATCCGTTCCGAGAACATGCTTGGCAGACGGTCCTTGCAAAAAGGCATCGTAGTTACTTTCAGTAGGGTCATAAGGAGCGATCCAAGGCCCGACGATTCCAATCGCAGATATAAGTAAAAGCACCACCAAGCTTAGTTTTGCTGCTCGCTGTTTCTTGATTTCCCCCCAAAATGCAAGCGTGGGAAACATCGGGGATTTGGCATGTGTCGCCCCATGTGCGGCGGTTTTGCTCACCTCATTCAATTTACCGCCCCTCCTTTTCCGTAATGAGGTCGACACGCGGATCAATCAAACCATAGAGCAAGTCGACCATCATATTTACCACGACATAGACGAAGCCCATCAGTAGCACAATACCCTGAATCATCGGAAAATCACGGGCTGAAATCGCTCCGATAGCTAATGTGCCAATTCCAGGCCAGTTGAACACTTGTTCGATGATAACTGCCCCGCCCAGCAAAGTTGCGATTTGCAAGCCCACCACCGTAACAACAGGAATCATGACATTGCACAACGCGTGTCGGTATAGGATGATCGACTCCCTCAAGCCCTTGGCCCGTGCCGTTCGAATGTAATCATGGGAAAGCACTTCGACCATACCTGAACGCGTCAGTCGGCTGATCATTGCGGAAGACAAAACGCCCAAGGTACACGCAGGCAAAACAAGATCCTTCCATCCCGTACCACCCGCAATCGGAAACCAGCCTAATTGAACGGAAAATAACATAATGACGATTAACCCCAGCCAGAAGCTCGGCAGCGATAATCCGATCGAAGCTGCCGCCATCAGCATAAAGTCCAAGAGTGTATTCTTGTATTTCGCTGCAATCATTCCCATCGTTAAGCCAATGACGACCGCGATGCCAATCCCAGCAAAGGCTAGTTTGGCCGTTGCCGGAAACCGTTCCATTATTTCCACGATGACAGGCCTTTCTGTTTGTAAGGAAGTCCCGAAATCTCCTTGGATGACTTTTTTCATGTAGGTCAGGTACTGATGAGGAAGGGGCTGATTTAGCCCCATCTGTTCACGCAACTGTTCCACTTGTGCTTTTGTAGCCTTTTCCCCTAACATAATCCGTACCGGATCACCAGGAATAAAATGAACGAGCGCAAACGAAAAGATGGAAATGCCGAGGAGGACAATCACTCCTGATAGCACCCGATTCAACAAGTACTGTTTCATGATTCGTTCACTCCTCTCTTCCAGAATGCGTATGGCTAAACTCGCTTGGGAATTTGGCGATAAGAGCCCATCATGCGAATTACCGTTTGACTTTTGTCTCGTATAAAGCGTACGGTTTGATCCGACCCGTCAACGTTCGCGAGAAAAACGTCTTCGTCGATAGCTTTTAAAGAGAATGAGTCCGAATGATCTACCGTTATGATCAGCGTACCTGCATCCACGCTTACCTGAAGATGAATTCCTTCCATAGAGCCATACTCGCCCGCATATTCATGCAGACGCTCTGTCGGGAGGTCATATTCCTTATACGTGACATGCGTTGATCTCGCCGGACGATTCTCAATGCAGTGAAACGTGCCATGTGCCAATGCGGCAGCCGGCGAACCACTGAGATTAGTGAGCACCACGGCAGCCAGTCCGTATTCCGGGATGATACTCATGTGGGCTTGGATCCCTTTTTCTCTGCCGCTATGGCCCAGCATCACAGCACCGTAAAAATTGGGTGTAATCGCTACACCATACCCGTAATATTGGTTTTGTTCGCAGCGGAAATAAGGGGTGATCATCTGCTGCACACTTTCCGTGCGAAGAATCCGTTCCTTGCCAATCAAACCTTTCGTTCGAAACAGCTCGGTGTATCTCATCATATCGGTGAGCGTTAATTTTAATCCGCCGGATGATTGAAACGGCGGTGTCTCAAATAGCGATGTTCTATCCTCGTACCCGTGCAACTCCGCCAAAGAAAAGCAACTATGCTGCATTCCCGCTGGTTGGAGAATATGCTCCTTCACATACGTCGAATATGGCTTGCCGCTTGCCCGCTCAACAATTGCTCCCAGTAGCGTATAGCAATCATTGGAATAACTGAACTCCGTACCTGGTGCGCCCAATAAAGGAAATTCCAGTTGTGCCATATAAGACATCAATTCCTCATAAGTATTTATCCCACGCTTGAGTGCTTCATCGACGCAAGATAATGGCGGCAAACCGGAGGAATGAGTTAGAAAGTTGTGAATGGTGATTGCTTCCGTTCCACCACTTCCCGTTTTTACTTGAAACTCTGGCAGAAAACGGGAAACAGGATCGGCAACCGTCAGTTTTCCGGCTTCCTGTAGCTGCATGATCGCAATAGCGGTGAACGATTTCGTAATCGAAGCGATTCCGAACAAAGTATCAACTGTCACTACCTGACCTTGCTCAATATCTCGATAGCCGAAGCCTTTGGCATAAACGAGCTGTCCGTGTTTGGCCACTCCAATTGCAGCTCCAGGCACCTTGCTTCCCAACATTGTTTCTCGGACAAACTCCTCATAACTCACGATCCATTCCTGATTGTTCATCACCTGTTCTCCTTGTTTTTTGTTTCTCCGCTTACTTAACCCACACGTCCTGATACCATTTCAGTCCGGATGGATCAAGCATCAATCCCTGAACACGGTTGTTTACCACGACAAACCGTTTTTCCGTGTAAATGGGAATCCAAAACGCCTCCTCTACAGCGCGCTTCTGAAGATCTTCATAGATTTTCGCTCTATCGTCGCTCTTCATCGTCACCTGTCCCTTTTCCAGTAAGGAATCGATCGTTTTGTCATGGATAGCTGAACGATTCATCCCACCGATCTGACTTGAATGCATGAACGGAAACAAGATATCAGGGTCATCAGCGACGTATCCATCCAGCGCCAAGTCAAATGTGCCGGCAGCAGTTAACTGGTCGACTGCGCTGCCTTCCAGAGTAATGATTTTCACGTCTACCCCAATTGCTTTGAACATTCCTTGCATCAACTGGGCAGGTTGAGACCATGCTTCCATACTCAACAATTCGAGATGAAGCGGTTTTCCTGCTTTCTCCCTTATCCCTTGTGGATTCAGTTTCCATCCGGCTTCTTCCAGGAGCTTCATCGCTTCCTCGGGGTTGTATTTGTATGCATATTGGGCAATGGATTGATCGTATCCGAACAAATTTGCTGGCAGCGGACCATCTGCAACAATTCCTTCGCCTTGCAAATGCGACTGCACGATAGCCTCTTTCTTTACTGCCATTTGCAACGCTTTGCGTACGTTTTTATCTTGTAAAATTTCGTTTTTCAAGTTCAGCTCGACAAACAGCCCCAAACCGCGCTTTGTCTGCTCCAGTACGGTAAAATGATCGTTGTTCTTGAATTTCTTCGCGTCTTTCGCAGGCAGATCAGCGATGTCGATGGTTCCGCTTTCCAAAGCAGCGACAGTCGTTTGCGGATTTCGAATCAATTTCAGAACTAATTTGTCCGGCCTCGGTGGTCCTTGATTTTTAAAGAAGGGCGTTGCCCAGCGATACGCATCATTCTGAATCAGCGTGATTGAATCTCCTGATTTCCAGCCCTCCATCTTCCATGGACCGACACCGACCGGATTCCTTCCGTATTGATCCCCAAACTTTTGCACAGCTTCCACCGAGAGTGGCTGCATCCAGCTCGCGGAAGTAAAATAGGTGAGGAGTGTGGCAGACGGTTCATTCAACTCCAAAATAAGGGTCCGATCATCTGGTGTTTTAATCGATTTGATGATGCCAAGAACCATCCCTACGCCTTTCGGAGCGATTTCCGGAGACATGGCCCGCTCAAACGTTCGCTTGTACGCCTGTGCAGTAAGCAGCGTCCCATCATGAAAGGTAACGCCTTTGCGAATCTGAAATGTCCATGTCTTCCCATCTTCCGAAATGGAGTACGATTCCGCCAGATGGGGATTAACCTCATTTGTTTGGGGATCTCTGTAAAGGAGAGCCCCCCCTAGATTGAGTGCGACCCCCTCCGTGCTTAACGCTGTCGATTTGTGGACATCGAGTGTATCTGGTTCACTGCCGATCGCGACGGTGATCGTTCCGCCCTTTTTCTCGGATATACTGGCATCTTTATTTCCTACATCCGTACCTTGTTTCGTTGCAAGTGCATCGCAGCCGGACACGATTGCCAGCAGTACGAAACAGGAAAGGACAATGCTCACAAACGTGGCGATTTTCCGCTTTCTTATCCACATGAATGACACCACTCCCTTGTTTCGGAAATATCCTCGCCCCCTACGATTTGAGCCAATCAACCGTTTTTTGATCCAGCTTTTTGACGAGAGCCGTCAGCAATTTGACCGTATTTTCCACATCATCATGATGGAGAATCGAAGCGTGACTGTGGATATAACGCGCAGGGATTGCAATGACGATGGATGGAGCCCCTTTGCCAACCATATGAGCTGCTCCTGCGTCCGTACCCGCACCTGCAATAGCACCATATTGATACGGGATGCCTTCCTCTTCCGCCGTATCAAATAACAGATCCCGCAACTTCCGATTGGGCACGAGCGAGCCGTCGAATAGACCAATCGTAGGCCCGCCACCGCACTTGATATTAGGCAAATTAGGAGAGTCGGCGCTTCCTGGCGTGTCAAACGTTATCCCCGTCTCCAATGCAATGAATAGATCCGGCTGCACCATATACGTGCTTGTGAATGCGCCGCGGCATCCCACTTCTTCTTGTGCTGTAGCGCCGCTAAATACGATGTTGGGATGATCCGTTTCTTGCAACTGTTTCATCACTTCAATGGCTGTCAGACAACCGCCGCGATTATCGAGCGCTTTTGCCATATACATCTTGTCATTTGCCATCACCGTGAAAGGGCAGATCGGTACAATTGGATCACCCGGGCGAATTCCCAGCTCCTTTGCCTGTTCTTCGCTGGATGCTCCGATATCGATGTACATCCGCTCGATTTCAACCACTTTCTTTCGTTCTTCCGAAGACAGCAGATGCGGCGGTTTTGACCCGATTACGCCGACAATATCCCCTTTGCGTGTTTTAATGTTCACGCGCTGTGCCAGCATCACCTGCGACCACCAGCCACCAAGCGGCTGAAAGGCGATGAATCCATCCTTCATCACACGCGTTACCATGAACCCCACTTCATCCATATGGCCCATCATCATGATTTTCGGTCCATTGGCCAAGCCTGTTTTCTGCCCGATTATGCTTCCCAGATTATCTGTGAACACTTTTTCTGTAAGCGGTTCCAAGTGCATGCGTATTAATTCTCGCACTTCCTGTTCTTGTCCGGGAACGCCGGAAGCCTCTGTCAGCTCTTTCAGTACCTTTACCCAACTATTCATTCATATCTTCCTCTCCATTTGCAGGTTATCTCCATGTATCATCCATTCGATCATAGGAACCGATGCGAAGATCTGCTTTTTCGTTCGCCAGTACATGCTTGGCTATACGCTCAGATGGGGTACGAGGCAATTCACTACGGTATTCCCAATATCGTGGAACCTTGTAGTAAGCAAGATGCTCGGTGCAATGAGAGATCAATTCATGAGGAGACACCGTTTGGCCCGCTTTCACTACCACGTATGCCTTGATTTCTTCCCCGCGTATTTCGTCCTTCAATGGAAGGCAGGCGGCATATTGCACAGCCGGATGCATTTTCATGACTTCCTCAACCTCAGTAGCCGAAATATTTTCCCCACTCCGGCGAATCATCTCCTTTTTTCTGCCGACATAATAGATGTATCCGTCTTCGTCCATTCGCACCAAATCTCCGGTGTGGAACCAGCCGCCCTGAAAGGCAGCGCAAGTCGCATCAGGATCTTTATAGTAGCCATCCATCATCCCCAAGCCCCGCAGGAGGAGCTCGCCAACCTCCCCCCTCGAAACGGGGCGATTTTGAGTATCAACAATGCGGACAGTCCGGTCTTTATCCGGTTTTCCGATGCAGCCTGTTCCGAGCAATCGGTCATGATCTTGTGGTTTAACCGAAATATCTCCGCCTGTCTCTGTCATGCCAAAAACCTCATACCATGGCGCGCCCCATCGCTCTTCCAATTCGCGGTGAAGATGCGGGGGAATGGCCGAGCAAAGGATGGTGCGAACGTTATTTTCCCTGTCAAATGGTGAGCGTGGTGCTTTGACCATGAGCGTGGGCATGATTCCCAGACAGTAGAAAAAAGTAACGCCATATTGCCGTACTTTCTGCCAAAATGTAGAGGGATGAAATCGATCGAGAACCACAAGCTTTGCCCCTACAGCGATTGCCCCCAGCAAATTCCACTGCGGGTCCATATAGTAAAAGGGCTGCGCCGTTAACAGTACATCTGAATGGGTCAAATGGGGATGCTGCTCGACCATCTTGTTTGCTATGGTGAGCCAATATTCATGTGAGAGCATACACCCTTTGGGGAAGCCTGTCGTGCCGGATGTATACTGGATGTTGACTAAAGTTTCAGGAAAAACGGTAAGCGCTGTTGGAGTCGTGGGCGCTGTCTCACACATTGCTCTGAAATCGACAACGTTGGGATCGTCTGATTGGTCTACTGAGAGGATTGTTTGGAGGGTTTGTAAGGAAGGTCTGATCTTCTGTAGCAGGGATAAAAACTCCTGTGAAGTGACGATAACGATTGCTTCGGAGTGGTGGAGGATATACTGTGCATCGTACTCTTTGTAATTTATATTTATCGGCACGATATTCGCGCCTAGTTTTGCCAACGCCAGCCAGGTAAGCGGGAATTCCGGCTGGTTCCTCAGCATGACGGCTACCCGATCCCCATAGCCAACGCCCAGCACTTGGAGCATGTTGGCGATTTGGTTGGAACGGTCTTCTATCTCCTTAAATGACAGTTGTTCATTCCATTCATCAAAGACAAGCCCGATTTTTTCTCCCCATCGTTTGGCCGCCCGTGCCGTCAAAGACTTGATTTCTTGCACGTCCAAAAGGTTTCAGCCCTCCTTCTCTAAACCGATCCTTTTTTTCGGAACCCTTCAGCCGCCTGCTTGGATTCAATCGTTTGCACGGTTGCCAGCGCATGCTCGATCTCCAATTCAAAAGCTGCCTCCAGATCGCATTGTGCCCCGCGATTTAGCGCAAATTTGGCTTTTGCAAGCGCTACTTGCGGGAGCTCTGCTAACCGTTTCGCCCACTTGTCAGCTTCTTCAGCTAACACTTTATGATCCACTACCTTGTTGACGAGTCCTAACTGCAGTGCTTGCGATGCACCAAACCTTTCGCCCGAAAACAGCAATTCTTTCGCCCGGACCAGTCCGATCGTGATGGGAAGGATATGCGAAATCCCTCCGGTAACACTAAGTCCCACACTCACTTCGGGAAAGCCGAATTCGGCATCTTGAGCGGCGATGATCAAATCGCATCCGAGCGCAAACTCACACCCTGCTCCTAATGCATAACCATGGACCGCAGCGATCACCGGGAAAGGAACACGCTGGATTTTTCGGGTTATATCCTGAATCTTCTGTAAATTAAGGCGAAGCTCAGCCTCATTTGCAGGCTTTTCTTCATGCCGCAAATCATGTCCTGCACAAAAAGCATTCCCGCGGCCAGCCAGTATTGCTGCCCTTACTCCTTTCCGTTCCAACTTGTCGAGCGATCCATACAGCTCCTCTACCAATTGTGGAATCACCGCATTTAACCGCTCGGGGCGATTCAGGTGAATCCAGCCTACCTCTTGATGGATCTCACACTCTACCACCGCCTTACGTGTTGTCATCCTTTTTTACCTCCGCCTTTATTTTGGAAATCAATGCTTTTGCATTCGAACCGAGCACCTTCTCCAGCACCTCGGGCTTTATGCTTAATTCCTTCCATTCTGCAATCGCGCGTTCCAGAGGAAATACAGGCCAGTCTGTTGCAAAGAGGATTTGATCTTGCAAGAGGTTGTTAGCTAACCTGTACATCATTTCCCACCCTGCTCCTTGCACTCCCAAATACTTTGGAGAAAGCCCGCCCAAATCCATCAGAACATTGGGGTGCTTGCGCGCTACGGCAACCATTTCGGGCACCCAGGGCCATCCCCCATGACACGCAATCAATGTTAATTCCGGAAAATCACAGGCGACTTGATCCAGCAACAGCGGGTGTTCATTACGGATGGGATGAATCATCGAATAATTAATTCCGGTATGAATAGCAACTGCTAAGCCTAACTCGGCAGCCTTTGCGTATACGGGATATAATTTGCGATCATCGATCGGCATCTCAAAAAATGCAGGCTGGATGTTTACTCCCAGAAAGCCCAGTTCTTTGATGCGGCTCACTTGTTGGACAGCGCGCATCGGTCTAAAATGCTCCATTGAAATTGTACCGAATCCTGAGAAGAGCCTGGTGTGAGCGGATATGACTTTTGCCAATGCTTCATTCAGCGCATCCCCATCCTCGCCGAATTCGTATTCTGCGTGCATAATGGCGTGGTCTACTCCTGATTCCTTCATTTCTTGAATCAAATCGTCGAGCGTTTTCGCGATAGTCGATCTTACTTGTAACACCGCATCATATTGCGCGACGTACTCATTTCGCATTTCACCTAGGCTCGCCTCACGGAACTGCTGTGGCAAGCGGACACGGGCATCAAGAATGTTCATCCGCAGTAGCCCCCAGCCATGGTTTCATAAAAAAACGAGCGGGTTCAGGTAGATCCAAATCGGCGACAGTCAGTTGCTGGCCGTTTCGCTTTGCCTGAACGAGTGCAAGCGCCATATCTGAAAAATTCAAGCTGATTTCTTCCAATGAATTTGGGCCATCGGGCGAGTACCAATGGGCGACACCCGTGCACATTTGAAGCAAAGCCAGGACGGCAAGCTTGGTATTTTCTATCGTAAATACGCCCTCCTCTAATCCGCCCGTTAAAATACGCTGCCAGAGCAGCTCATATTCACTGCGCAACTTGGCAATTTCTTCGCGCGTATTTCCTGTCAGCGCACGGAATTCGGTATCTACTACTAGCGCTGTTAGCTTGTCAATGGCATGGCTGGTAACATGAAGCTGTACAAATGCTGCCAATTGCTGTTCGGGCGCTTCAAGCTCAGCGAGTACTTCCTTTGCATTCCCAAGAAGGGTCAGTAACCCTTCTTGCATGATGGCAACGAGCAGATCCTCTTTTGTCTTCATGTAATGATAAAGGGTGGAGGAGGTTACCTCTGCTTCTAGGGCGATATCACGTATGCTGGTTGCTTCAAAACCTTTTCTTGCGAATAGCCGTAATGCTGCTTGAAATATTTTTTCTTTTGTCAAAAAAGCGCGCTCCTTTCTACCGATGATTGCAGGAAAAGAGAGTCCCTCATGTCCAGTTACTTGTGGCGGTACCAGGTACCATCATTTGCTTTTTGAGGTTAGTCGATCGATCGATCGATAGGCTGTTTGTAATCACCACTTTACTAATCACCCGATTTAATGTCAAGATTATTTTTTATTTTCTGATATTTATTTTGACATAACAAAAATCTCCTCCGGTTTCCCATGAGGAGATCTGATTTCGTTATGTTTCATTACTTCAAGTATCTACCCGTGATCGATTGCTCCGCATGGATGATCTGCGGAGGTGTGCCCTCGAAGACCACCTGACCGCCGTTGCTGCCTCCGTCCGGCCCCATATCGATAATCCAATCCGCTTGGCTGATCACATCGAGGTTGTGTTCGATGACGATTACCGTATTGCCTGCATCCACGAGGCGGTTCATGATCTCCAGAAGGTGACCGATATCGGACATATGCAGCCCAGTCGTCGGCTCGTCCATCACATAGATGCTGCCCTTCTTGTGCAGCTCGCTTGCCAGCTTGATGCGCTGACATTCCCCGCCCGAGAGCGTGCTGAGCGGCTGGCCGAGTGTAATATAGTTCAACCCTACATCACTCATCGCCTGGAGCTTGCGCACAACCTCTTTTAGCTCAAAAAATTCCAATGCCTGCTCCACGGTCATCTCCAGTACTTCTGCAATTGACTTGCCGTTCAGTTTGTACGCGAGCACCTCTTCCTTGAACCGTCTACCTCCACATACTTCGCACGGCAACTTTACGCTTTCAAGGAATGCAAGGTCTGTATACACAACACCCAGTCCTTGGCAGTTCTCGCAAGCACCCTTGGAGTTGAAGCTGAACAAACCTTGGTTGACCTTGTTCGCGGAAGCAAACGCCTTTCGCACATCATCCATAATCCCTGTGTAGGTCGCGGGATTCGAGCGCGTTGACACGCCTACCGCCGATTGGTCGATGACGATCGCATCTGGATGCTTGGCGAGGAATACTTCGTTAATCAGCGTACTCTTGCCGGAGCCCGCGACACCGGTAACGACCGTCAGAACTCCTGTTGGAATATCAACATTAACATTTTGCAGGTTGTGAAGTGTGGCGTTTTCGATGGTCAGCTTGCCAGTCGCTTTCCTGGAATCTTGCTTTAATTGGAGCGGCCGATTCATATGGGTACCAGTCAGAGTCCCTGACTCTAGCAGACCTTGGAAGTTTCCTTCATACACGATGGTACCGCCGTGGCTGCCGGCGTGAGGACCGACGTCGACGATATGATCTGCCACCTTGATTACATCAGGATCATGCTCGACGACAATGACGGTATTGCCCTTGTCGCGCAGCTTCTGAAGCAATTCGTTTAGTCTATGCACATCACGCGGGTGCAGGCCAACACTGGGCTCATCGAAAATGTAAGTGACATCCACCAGACTGCCGCTCAGGTGCTTCACCATCTTGACGCGCTGTGACTCGCCGCCGGACAATGTATCCGTCTCACGGTCCAGCGTCAAGTAGTCCAGTCCGATATCGACCAAATGCTGCAACCGCTCCGTCAGCGATTTGACCATCGGTGCAGCAACTGAATCGTCAATCTCTTGAATGACGCGGATAAGCCGACCGACCTCCATGGAGGACATCTCCGCAATATTAAGTCCGTTGATTTTGCAGTTTAGCGCGGCTTGACTGAGTCTTGCTCCGAGGCAGCTTGGGCAGGGACCCTCAGAGATGAACGGCGCAACAGCTTTTTGTGTACGCTCAGACTTCGTCTTTACATCCTGCTTAATGTATTTGTTGGTGAACTTCTCAATAACGCCTTCCACTGTAATATTCGTTGCCTTCCCTGCGAAATCCATCTTCACTTTTCTCGCCTTGCCATAGAGCAGTTGCTCCAGTTCCACTTCCGAATAATCGCTCAGCTTCTTGTCTGGATCGAACGAACCCGACTGCACGATGATCGTCCAATCCCAGCTGTCCACTTTATAGTCCGGCAGCATGATTGCCCCTTCATTCAACGACTTGGACATGTCTACTGCCTTGCTGAGGTCGACGCCTAATTTGCGACCGATCCCGTTGCATTCGGGACACATACCTTGTGGATCGTTAAAAGAGAACATGTGCGCTTGTCCAACATAGGGCTTTCCTACTCGGGAGAAGAGAAGACGGAGAATGGGAGAAATATCGGTAATCGTGCCCATCGTGGAATGGGAACCGCCGCCCAACCGCTTCTGGTCCACGATAACTGCCATGCTCAGGTTCTCGATCGCGTCCGTATCCGGCTGCGGATAGCGCGGCAGGAAATTGCGAACGAACATGCTGAAGTTTTCATTCAGCAATCGTGTGGATTCTGCAGCGATCGTATCGAAGACGATCGACGACTTGCCGGACCCAGATACACCGGTGAAGATCGTAATCTTCCGCTTGGGAATACGTAAGGAGACGTTCTTGAGATTGTTTTCCCTCGCACCCGAGATTACGATATACTCCTGATTAGACTCGCTCATGCCCATCATCCTTCCGATAGTATTCAGTTTTACTTATATTTACATTGTACCATGAAAAAGCTGTTAGGGAACATCAGTTCCTCCAACAGCTTTTCATTGTCAATCATCCCATGTTTCTTTGCTTGATTACAGAAGAGGCAAAATTGCGTTCGCGTACGCCTGGGCTCCCTTTTGATTAGGATGACCGATGGAGGCACGTTTGCAAATCTCGAAATCCAAGCCTGTGCACCCAGCTTCTGTGCAGGAGACGAGTCGCTCGGCTGTGATCAGGTCTTGGGGTGTCAGATCCAAATTGATGCCGAATACATAGGGATCATCGGTCAGCGCCGCATGCTCCGGATCAAAATTCGGATCAGCGAAAAAGATACTGCGTCCGCTCGTCGAAGCTGCTGCCGTATTGCGTCACTTCAATCAGGATAATCTGTCTTTTTTATTGAAAAGGGAAATTACGGCGTCCGAGTTTTTCCAATTGATCCGATTTTCGTTTGTACGGAAAGTGGACAGCGGCTGGACGATTCATTCCTTGATGAGAGAAGCAATCGCCCAGGACATGCGGGCACGCACTCCGCTTCATTTTGCAGATTTGCAAAAGCGGTCCGTTTACTACTATTATGAGAAGTTCACCAAGTCAGCCCATTCGGTCCGCACTCCAGAGGCATTGGAGCTAACCTTCTTTTTAGGTGACGCACTCATTCGCGCTTTTTTAAATTGGTTCGATCCATTACCCCAACCATTCGAATCGATCCACATTGGTCATCGGGAAGAACTGCTGGAGTATATCCGCAACCAGCGACTCTGTCCCTCCCCTAAAACAATCAAACTGTTTGATCCGCATACAAACCGCCATTTTGATTTTCACCTGACAGCGGAGCAAACCTTGTACCCATTGAATTGGCTTGATCATGACCGACTATTCTCTCTCGGGTATGACGTACTTCGCGTTCTGCGCAATGAAAACGGAGCGATCTCGGCACTTGCCGCAGTTGTTCCCATCAATGAAAAAACTCTTCCTTATCTGATGGAACATTCCGGCTCCCGTTCCTATTTTACTGCGCTATCCAAACAAGACCTAGAACGGTTCTCCGTGCCAGAACACGCACGAGCAGGCTGGTTCATTCACACGATTCATCAAGACGATTACGAGGATGTTTCCCAACACACTGCCATTGGCCATTTGCTGCATGGGTTGATGTTCACTGGGGAGTTTTTGTTGTGTTCACCTGCACCATTTCCCTTTTTCAAAGCCGCCCATGAAAGTTTGGGATTTGATATTGCTGAATTTGCCACCCACACCAACTACGATGGAGTAACACCCACACTCGTATTTTTTCGTGATACGCAAGGCGAGCATCTCCCCGCTTACTTGCAAAAGCTGCTCAAACGATCGGGATTGGATGCGGATTTGCATTTGGAAGAAGAAGCGGTTCCATCTCCTGCTCTACCAGCTTCACAGGGCATGGTTACCTCGTAGAACATGAGCATACTGACGGTACGAGAAAGGGAAGTAGCCGCTCTTGTTCTGGAGGGATTAACGAACGCCGAAATCGCTGCCCGCTTGTATTTGAGCGAAGTAACGGTAAAAAAGCATTTGAAATCCATTTTTGAAAAGATGGATGTCAGCAACCGGACACAACTGGTGAAAAAAATGCTTGTGTAAATCGAAAAAAAGAGGAACCGTAGATGGCGGCTCCTCTTTTTTATGTACCTAACAATGGTTACGGCATGACATACGGTTGTTCGAATAAAATATTCTCGACTGCCTCTACTACTTTTTCTGTCCACTCCCGTTCCTGGTCCACGTTTGTGAGATAAATAATCGTTTTATCTTTTTGAATGTAACGTCTTAGCCAGCTTCTATACCCCGGCCAGCTTCCGCCGTGATGCACGACTTTTCCTGTCACCTGATCTTCACGTAGCCGCCAGCCATACCCATAATGAGATAGACTGTTGTCACTAAGCTGCACTGGGGAAAACGCTCTCTCTAGTGTTGCTTTTTTGACCAGCTTTTCTGTGTAGAGAGCTCTGTCCCACTTACGCAAGTCATCCAGTGTTGAACTGACCGCGCCGTCTCCCTGAATGCCATCCAGATAAATGACAAAATCCTGCTCACTTGATTCATCCGGTAACACTAGTGCTTCAGATGGAGCAGAATACAAGTAACCGTAGGCGTAATGCTGGATCAACTCAGGAGAATGTCTTCGGTTGTACACTTTCGTGTGCTGCATATCTAGTGGTTGAAAAATGTGTTGCTGCAAGAAATCGGCAAATCGTGTACCAGCTACGTGTTCTACGATAGAAGCCAATAATGCATAGCCAGTATTACTATACTCATACTTTTCATTGGGTGGAAACAATACGGTGGGTCGATGCTTGATTAGCTGTTCGAGGATGTCTTGATTCGTCGCGATTTTCGATTTGTCCCAATGTTCTGCAAATAAATCCATGTAATCTGGCAAACCGGATGTGTGCACAAGTAGGTTCTCTACGGTAATATCGTCATAAGGGAAATCTGGGAAGAAGCTGTTCACTGTATCTGTATAGTCGAGCTTCCCTTGCTCTTGCAAGATCATGATGCCCATTGCTGTAAACGCCTTGGAAACGGATGCAAGCTCAAATACAGAATGCGGTGACAATCTCTCGGCCGTTTCCAGATTGGCCATTCCTATGGAATTTTGATAAAAAGGTTTTCCTTCTTCCAAAATCAAGATGTTGCCGCTCCAATTATTTTGTTCAGCAATCGCAGAAAAAAGCTCATCAAGCTGGCGGCATCTTGCATCACTTACGTTGGCTCCCAGTGTCATTTTTCGTTTCCCCCACTCGTTTTTGTAAATTGTCTCCCCGAAAAAGCCATTCGAACAATCTTATTCTTTTCAGCTCTGATAAACCGTGCCGCGAAATCTGTACCAAAAGCCCGGACTACAAAGAGATCTTCAGAAAACGGCTTCATTACGTAGTTTTCTCCCAAAAAAGAGAGCATTAGCTGACCATTTTCCAATCGGACCGGCAATGTCCCAAACTCACTAGAATGATAATCCCCCACGAATTGATTCATTGCTTCCTCAGTTAGGAAATCAATCTTGCTAACCAGATGAGAGGATTCAGGAGGGCGGTTTTCCAGACTGTTTAGCGCACCCACCATAACCGCCAGAACCGGCGACAATTCTAGATTGGACAGTGCCACTCCGGCCAGTCCTGTTTCGGGAAAAAAGCACATCTGAGCCGTAACCCCTTTAATACCACCACTATGCTCCACTAATGTTTTTCCATAGTAGTCAGTTGTTATGACCAAGCCATATCCGTAAAATTGACCAGGTACCAAGTCAGTTGGAAAGTAAGGGGTTATCATTTGTTGTACACTTTCCGGCGTCAGGATACGATTGCCCCGTGCGGTAAGCCCACCTTTGCAGAACATGTCCGTATATTTCAACATATCCCGCACGGTTGATTTTATAAATCCTGCCGCCCGAGAAGCGGGAGAATCCCACCAGTTCGGAGATGAGAGCACTTCCTTGTAATCGCCTCTGTCTCGCATGATATACAGCTTTGTAATATTCTCATAGCCATTTAGCTCTTCCAGAAAAAAGCTCGTGTGCTCCATCCCGATTGGATCGATGATATGCTCCTTGACATAAGCCTCATACGACTTCCCGCTGACGCGTTCAATGATCGCTCCCAGCAAGGCGAAGCAGTCATTGGAATAACTGAACTCCGTGCCTGGTGGCCCTAGCAGCTCTAAATCTAAAGTAGAGATTACACTCATCAGGTCTTCGTACGTATCGATTGGGACCGTTTCATCTGCCTGGTTTTGCATCAATGGAAGGTCTTCTACCTCGTTCGCTTCCAAGCTTCGCATCACACTTGCCAAAAATGTGGGCAAGGGGGGAATTCCACTCGTATTCGTCATAAAATGATGAATCGTGATTTGCCCCACATCAAGATTTTTCAGACGGAATTCCGGCAAGTATTTGACAACAGGGTCATGTACGGATAACTTACCCGCCTCTTGTAATTGCATGACTGCCACACAAGTAAAGGATTTTGTTATCGATCCGATACCAAAAACCGTATCGATTGTAACTCGTAACTGCCGTTCCACATCACGGAAGCCAAATCCGTTACTATAGAAGGTTTGACCATCCTTTGCTAATCCCATACAAACACCAGGAACCTGACTTTTGGTTATCAAATTTTGGGCATATTTTTCAAAAGAATCAATCCATCCGTTATGTTGCATGCGCTTCTCTCCTTTGTTGGCATGTAGTTAGTTCTCGACCCAGCTGTCATTATATGTCGGCATGACAGATGTCCACTTTACTCCTTTTACTCGAGAATTTATGACAGTATAGGCCTTATCGTAATAAAGAGGGACAACGTACGCTTGCTCAATGAGATGCTTTTGTACATCCATATACACTTGCTTTCTGGCATGAGTCTGTAAGGTTGTCCGCCCTTTCAAAAGGAGGGCGTCCAGCTTGTCGTCTTTTACACCAGACAGGTTGTAGGCACCGCTGGAATGGAAATAAAAGTATAAAATATCAGGATCATCATAGACGCCCGATATCAACGTTACATCAAAATTTCCTTTGATGACTTCCTGCATGTACCCTGCTATTTCCAGATTCTGTATCTTTATGTTGATACCAGCCTCTCCCAGCATGGCTTGGAGCAATTGGGCTTCTTTGTCAAAATCTGCGGTACTGAGTAAATTCAGACTCAGTGTTTTTCCGTCCTTTTCTCTCACACCACTTCCATTTACTTTCCAACCAGCATCGTCCAACAATTTCTTGGCTTCGCTCACATTATACGCGTACCCGTACTTTTCTAAGGATTTGTCATACCCTAGCGTCGATGGAGATAATGGCGTATGGGCTACTTCGCCTTCTCCCTTCGTAACAGCCTGGACAATGGCTTCTTTATTGACGAGCATATGAAATGCTTTACGCACCTGAATATCTTCAAACGGTGGTCTCTTCAAATTCATCTCCATCAATAAGCCCAGTCCTGGACGCAAGCGTTCTATCACTTGATATTTCGAATTATTCCGATAATAAATCGCGTCTTTCACAGGTATTTCCGTTGCTACATCGATAGCACCACTCTCTAGCGCTGACAATCTGAGTTGGCTGTCAGCAATCGCTTTTATGACAAGCTTGTCGGCTCTTGGAGGACCTTGATTTTCATAATATGGTTCTCCCCACTGAAAAGCTTCATTTCTAATATAGGTGACAGCTTCGCCCGTATTCCAACTCTCAAACTTCCACGGCCCTACTCCCACAGGACTCCTGCCATAATCCTCCCCAGCGTTTTCAATCGCTTTCAATGATAACGGCTGTGTAATATAATTCCCTAGCGAATCGAGGAAGGCAGTATTGGGTTCATGTAGTTCCAGAACGAGGGTCTGATCGTCTGGCGCTTTCACACTTTTTATTGGAGCCATTACCTCAGCGGCTGTTTTTGCTTTTGTCTGCGGATTAAGTGCACGATCGAAGGTTTCCTTAAAACTTTTTGCGGTCAGCGGTGTCCCATCGTGAAAGGTAATCCCGGAACGAATGGTGAAGGTCCACGTTTTGCCATCCTCAGAAATTTTAAAGTCACTAGCTAGAGAGGGCTTGTATTCGTTTGATGCAGGATCCTTATAGAGCAGAGATCCACCGAGCAACCAGGTATAGACCCCAGCTGATCCAGCAGACATGTGAGCATCTAATGTATCCGGTTCATAAGGGTACGCTACTGTAATGGTTCCGCCCGATTTTGGTTTGGCACTCTCCTGTTGCCAGGTTGGAACAATTGTTTGCGTGCTGCAACCAACCACCAGGAACAGGCATAGCGTGACAAATCCCCCTATAAAGACATTGTACGTTTTTCGGTTGTTTTTTTTCATGTGCCAGCATGCCACCTCCCGCCCTTTTCTATTTGAAAGAACTTCCGATGATGACAGATGATTTCACCTCCTTCGCAAGCTGTAACAAAGAGTACTTTTACTCGTTATCCAGTTGTTGAAGCTTCCACTGTACTCCTTGGTAGAATAATTCATTTGTTTTCATATACGATTGCAGACCTGGGTACAGGATTATACAAATTCTTCTAAAGCGCTCGAGATTTTCGGTTTGGCTTGAAAGCAACCATTCAGCAAATCGACGGAAAAATGATTGCGAGACAGGGAGTTCGTCAACATCCGCAAACAGCAACACATACTCTTGAATATTCGCCTGTACGACAGGACTATCTGGAGTTGCATGTTGCTCCGCAGCTTTCAACAGCTGTTTATGGTTTTTAAGCATTCTGGCAGTCCACATCTCCACACTGATTTTAGGCAGGTGAACTACTTCCAGGAAGGACATAACATTATGCTTCATTTCCCGGACAATCTGTGGATCATTCAACATTGCCTCCAACTCATCTAATGCAGCCGTTTGCGCCGCCGAAAGATTGCCTTCCAGCAACGAAGAGACGTTAACCCCTAGTAAAAATATCTCTCGCCATTCAACCGGAAATTGTTCAGGAAAAACGGACGAAAACATTTTTTCCAAAATAAACTTTTCTCGTTCCAATGCATTTGCGGAAATCGATTCAATTAGCTCGTGCATATAGCTCAAAGAATCATTGCCATCCTTACTCTGCTTTGTTTGTTCCAAAATAGTCTTCATGCTGGCAAGTGTACGCATTTGGATGTCCAAAGCTTCGATTTGCCATTCTATCGCCATATCAACAGGGATATCCCCAGCTAACATTCTCTTAATATCATCAATTCCAAAGTTTAAATAGCGCAGGGTTAGGATCAGTTTTAACCGCCATATTTCCTCTGCTGTATACATACGATGACCTCCAGGAGTTATCTCAGCAGGTGAAAGCAGGCCAATCTCATCATAATACCGAACAGTGGGTACAGAAGATCCTGTCATTTTCGCCACTTGTCCTATGGAGAACTTCACTTCCTTTGTTGTTAGATCGTTCTGTTGATTTTGTGTGGTGTCTAATCTGTTCCTCGCCTTTGCGTGCACGTTATAACACCCCCCTTTAGCCAATTATAAAACCTCATGTCACTTGAGATTCAAGAGGCAATATGAAAAAGCCCGGTGGTTCTTGACACCTGATTTCGTAAACAAGATCGGACGGTTGGAATTATTCATAGGGATCTGTGCTTTAATAGCTCAGACCTGAATGATTAATCGTTAACACAGCAGCAACATTTCCATCGGAATTTTCCGTGATCCTTGAAAGATCTTGTTCTCCATAGACATAGCACCTCTTTTCGTATATTTTGGACTATATAGTGTCTGGTCCGAGCTATATACAGATTAATTGCAGAATATAGCGTACATACGTGGAATATAACGTCCGAATTCTATGGAGGGTATTTATGGAAGAGTTTCACACAAATATTGGTGAGAATATAAAGCGTATCCGAAAAGAAAGAAACTTGAGCTTGGATAAAACTTCTGAAATAACAGGGGTTAGCAAAACGATGCTCGGACAAATTGAGAGAGGCAAGTCTGCTCCAACCATCACTACCCTTTGGAAAATAGCTAGTGGGTTGCGCTTGTCCTTTTCTTCACTCGTTAGTCAATACAAGCCGAATGTCACGATCATAAAAAAGAAGGAAGTAAACCCCATTATTGAAAATAACGGTCAATATCGTGTGTATCCACTAGTCCCATATAATCCCGAACAGCAGTTTGAGATCTTTTCAGTAACCCTTGAACCAGGATGCGAGCGTATAGCAGAACCGCATACTACTGGCGTTGAGGAGTTTATTCTCGTAAATGAAGGCACGCTAGAGGTTGTCGTCAATGAACAAGTTTACGTAGTTGAGTCAGAGGATACTCTTATTTTTAAAGCAGACAGGCCCCACATTTATCGAAACAACGGAGATCGTATTGTAAAATGTTCCGTAGTCATTCACTACTCCAGTCAATGAAACAAAGAGAAACCCCATACATGTAGGGTTTCTCTTCCGTTAGATCACTCGAATAGATGTTATCCTGTTACAGTGTTCCCCCATTCCCGTTTCCGTTCGTGGAGCGAGCTGGCAATAATACGGTCTAACAAATGTGTAAAGGTCATACCTGCTGCACCTGCACTCTTTGGAAACAGGCTGTTGGCGGTCATCCCCGGTAAGGTGTTCACTTCTAATACGTAAGGTATATCCTGACACAAAATCATATCGACCCTTGCATAGACTTTGCACTGCAGCAGTTGGTAGCTTGCGAGCGCAGCCTCGCGCACACGCTGCTGGGTAACGGGAGGAAGCTCGATCACCTTCTCCTCCGCGCCCCCATCCTCATATTTCGCTCGGTAGTCGAACCACTCTGAATGTGCGGAGCGAATGCCGATTATCGGTAGTACCTCGCCATCCAGAATCGCGCAGGTTAACTCCGTCCCTTTCAAATAGGGCTCAATCAAGATCCCCTGATCCAAATGACTGGCTTCCTGAACAGCCGACAGCAGCTCCTTCTCATTTTGCACGAGCTGGACACCTATGCTGGATCCCCCCAAGTTTGGCTTCACAATCACCGGGTAACCCAATTGCTTCACCGCTTGTGGATCATAAACGTCCTTCCAGTAAAGTCCTGCAGGCGTTTGAATGCCCGCTGCCTTCAACAGCATCTTGGACAGTTGTTTATTCATGCATAGGCTGCTTGCCAGGACACCGCTTCCTGTATAGGGAATACCAAGTGTCTCCAGTGCTCCCTGCACTGTGCCATCCTCACCATATTGACCATGCAGTGCCAACAGCCCGAAATCGATGCCAGCCTGATGTACCTGCGTGATTAAATCAGCTCGCTGAGTAATGACAATGGGAACCGCCTCGTAGCGACTCCGATCCAAATGATTGATCATCTCTTGACCAGTCTTCAGCGAAACTTCTCGCTCTGAAGAAATACCACCCATAATAACGCCTATCTTCATGATGACACCTCATTTTTCTTCCAAATGGTTGTGTAGTTTGTAATCGTTATCTCTCCAGAATGCGGCGCACCTGTTTGCCGATTATCTGAATGCCCCGCTCGATATTTTCATCCGTTACTCGTGAAAAACCTAGTCGCAAAGTATTCGTCCCTGTTCCTTCTTGAATAAAAAACTTGTCCCCCGGTGTAAAAATGACCCCTTGCTCTGTGCAAGCTTCTAGCAGTTGGCGTGTATTTACGCCTTGCGGAAAGGTAAGAAACAAATGCAAGCCCCCGTCCCCAGATAGCTGCGCCTCAGGGAGATATACTTCACAGCATGCCTTTGTCAGTTCATATTTGCGCTTATATTCCATACGGGCTTTTTTGACATATTTATCAAAGTTTCCATTTAGCAAATATTGATAGAGTATTGATTGATCGATGGTTGAAGTGTGAATGGTGCGTGCACGCTTAATGCTTTCCAGATTGTCGATCAATGCCTTGTCTCCGAGCACCCAGCCCACTCGCAATCCAGGGAACAGTACCTTGGAGAAGCTACCAATATAGATGACACCATTCCCCTTCCCTGCTGTCGCGATTAATGGCGCAACATGCGCTCCCGAGTAGCGCAACTCCTCGTTGAATCCATCCTCGATCACCGGAATCTGATAATGCATCAGTAATTTCATAACCGCACTGCGCTTCGCTGGCGACATGACTATGCCTGTCGGATTGTGATAGGAAGGAGTCAAATAGGCCAAATCGAAGCTGTTTGTCTGCTTATGCAACACCGCCTCAAGCTGCTCCACATCCATACCATCACTCTCCATCGGAATGCCGGTAATCTCAAATCCTTGCAACTTCAAATTCTTGATCGCTGTATGATGGGTCGGATTTTCACAAATGGCTGCCCCACGGCGCGCAGAAGGACGAAGTACCGACAACACGATGTCAAAACCTTCTGTAAACCCGTTTGTTATCAGCATATCCTTACCGCTTAAATCGACGCCCTTATTCTCCATATATCGCATCAAGTAATCGATCAGTGGCTTGTAGCCCTTGGCGTAGCCGTAGTTGAGTAAGACCTGCCCTTCGACTGCCATCCGATCCAAAAACGCCCGCCTTACATCCCCCAAGTCAAACAACTGCTCATCCGGCGCGATGCTTGTGAATGAAATGGTTCCTTTTTTGCCGCGTATGCCTTGCTTCATCATGTCCAGTTCTACAGCAGATACAGCATATTCGTTCATTCGTGCCTTCCAGTCGATTTGCCAGGAGGCATAGCCGTCAGTTCCTTCGTTATCCGTAGTCAAATGGCCCACCATCGCGGTAACATAACTGCCTTTTCCTGGAATCGCATACGTAAATCCGTCATCCTCTAAGCCTTCGTATGCAGCAATGACCGAATTGCGGCTCACTTTTAACAGACTGCTCATTTCTCGTGTGGAGGGCAGCTTTTGATCTGCCTGAAGCGCACCTTTGATAATTAAACGTTTGACGTATTCTTTCACTTGTATCGCGACTGGACGGTCACCAACAAGCTTGAAATCCTGGAACATCCTTCATCGCCCCCGTCTATAATGATGGCATGGGAGACGAGAGAAAAAAAGAACCACCTCACTGGATTTTTCATCCTTCGGTGGTTCCTCTGAAGCGGTCAGCATCCATCCGGCGGTAAAAATGACGTAAAAAAGAACCCATTTTTCTTAAGGGTTCCTCTTTTGCAATCAGTTTTAATAGACCGATCGTGGATCCTTTACCAAATGCTATCCACTTTATGGTTGTTTTGCGCCATCACTATATACTTGTCCAATTGCTGGCTTACCCCCAACACTACGTCACTTGTTAGACCATGTTTTCCAGCCAATTCAATCATTTGCTGTCGTAGTTGTTCGATGCTTGTTTCCAGATCCAAGTGGTGGCGACTTACTTCTATTCCCGCGCCCCAGAACGTGCCCTTGCTTTTCGGGGATGTTCCTGGGTGCACAGAGACGTCCCTTTCTAATGAACTTGCGATACCTTTTATGTTAAGCACCTCCTATGATTTACAAAATATGACATTAATAACTATAAATCAATATGCAAGAATTCACCAACTAAGAAAAAATTGAATAGAAAAAAACATCCTATCGAAAGGATGTTTTTTCGTGTCTTATAAAAACTGTTTCTAAAAATCTGCACCATGCTGATAGTTAATTACGTGTTGGGCCTCAGACTTTTGTGGTTCGTAAACGATGCCACTGCTAAACCCAAACGTTAGAAGAAGGGCCAGGAATACATTTTTCATTCTTTTTCATCCTCTCTACTTATCATCTTTTTTAGTAATTGTTGATACAGCGTCCTACAACTCGTTTATAAATGTAGCTTCAGCCTTCTTCTCTCCAATTACAATGGCTTGATATTGGAGAATCTGTGATGGAGAAGCAAGATGTCGATATTTTTCAAACAACTGTACACATTGCAGAGCATCATAATGTCGATTCATCAAATTCGATAGTACGAAACAGTGCAGGGTTTCATTGAGTCCACTTTCAATGCGCCACTTTGTAAAATCATATATTGCTTTCTGATATCGATATTGGAGGTGCTGAACCATATTAACCAACAATGTTCGTTCATGGAATCTACCAATATCTTCAGAGAGGCGTAATAAAACCTCATCGACACAAAAATGATATTTATTAGCAGCTTCCATAATTGTAACGAGGCCCGGAAGTATTTCATCAGGCTGCTCCGCCAGATAGTCGGTGTATTCCTTAATGATATCTTCATTTCCCATTAATACTTCCAGTGTGTAAAAATTCGCTTTCGCAAAGACAGCAAACCGCTCAACGATTCGTAACCCTTCATCGTCCAGAAGTTCAAACCAATATAAATCGGCGTATGCTTGTACATATTCTTTCGAGTGTGAATAAGCGCCTTGCATCTGTAAGACTAATCCTTTATATAAATAACCCATTCCATAGTAGTAGACGAGTGGGCGTTCTGTTTTTATCAACTCTGCCGCTCGATTTTTTCTGCGTTTTTGCAGCTTATCTTGATAAATAATTTTGGAAAGCTCTCGTAGCTCATCTGCGTAAGTTTCTGCTTCACTCCATTTTTGCAAAGTGAAACAAACCTTCGCCAAATTTAATAAAGCGTCTAATTGATCCGTTTCAGGTAATCGCTTTCGATATAATGAAAAGCGAATAACAGCCTTCTCATTTTCATCGGCATTTGTCCCGAGAATTGCCTGAAATAATCGGTAGTGACTCATCACAAACTGGGTTGAGTAGCTATCTTTCTCGTTCTCAATTACGTACTCATAGAATGGCACCGCCTTTCCCAATTTTCCCTCCTCATATAATTGCTCTGCCACAGTAAAAAGGATGGAAATATTTTTTGGATTCTCCAACAATTGGGAGGCAACAGCTTCAATGCAATCCTTTCGCCCATTCTCAGCGCTTCGAATCAAATAAGGTATCAATCGGGGGCGCGAAATTTTCCCTTCATATAAACATTCATCGGGATATAGTTCATACATCCAGCCTGGCTCGTAGCCAAACACCGAAGCGAGCGCATCTAATTGACCTATTGTGATAGCCCGAGGTGGATTCCCATTTAGAATCTCGCTCAATGTCCCCGGATTAATACCAGTTAAATCCCCTAGTTTGCTTAATGTATAACCGCGCGCTCGCCGATGTTGTTCGATTTCTGACCGCAGCGACTGGTGCAATGTCCCTAGCAGTCCCCCCATATTGGATCACCCTTTTGGTTTTACTTTATTTTACAATCAAATGGTTTTTTTTGGAAGATGCATTAGACATTTCTTTATCGTTTTACTAGTTTTTGTAAGGAGATGTTCACATGCAAGTAACCATAACAGAGCTTGTTATGGTTACATTAAGCTTTCGCTATTCCTTTTTCCCAATCAACATTTCCACTTCCTCGATTTCCTTCGGGATCTGTGACGAGAGTATCTCACAGCCCTCTGCTGTTACCAACACATTATCTTCAATCCGAATCCCAATGGCTTCTTCCTCTATGTACAGACCTGGTTCAATCGTGATCACCATACCAGGCTGCAAGCCAACATTGTAATCTGAGAAATCGTGCGTATCTAGTCCAAGGTGATGTGACACGGAATGATAGTAGTATTTGGAGAGCTCACTGCTGTCTTGGATGAGACCGAGACGTAGCAGACCATCTGTCAGGACCTGTTTCGTAACATCATTGAGTTCTGAAAGTGTGACACCAGGCTTCACTGCTTCGATGGTCTTGATTTCTGCTTCGAGCACGAGTTGATAGATCGCTTTCTGTCGTTCAGTAAAGCGACCATTTACGGGAAACGTTCGCGAAATATCAGCCGCATAGTAATTCGATGCTGCACCGAGGTCGAGGAGGACCAAGTCACCATCTACCGCACGCTGATTATTCGCTTCATAGTGCAAGATAGTAGCATTGACGCCACTAGCAATAATGGGTAAATAAGGAAGCTCGCGAACACCGTGCGACTTCAACGTGAAATCATAGTGCGCCTCTAGTTCATATTCCATGATTCCAGGACGTGCATACGACCACATGCGCCGGATTGCTTCATCCGTGATCGTAATCGCACGTCTGATCTCTTCGATTTCGGCCGAACTCTTCAACATACGCAGTTCTTTCAGCCATGGGCCCGCATCGTGAATTTGAAGGGTCCGGTATTTCTTCTGCGCGTCTTCGGCAAAATTGTCTGCAGGGGTCAGCTCGTCGCTCCACTGATAGCGATACAAGTCAAGATAGAGTGAGGACTTGCCTTCGCAGCGCCTCACAAAGACTCCAAATGACTCCAGCCACTCATCGAGATAGTCGAAGTGTTCAATACCAGATTGCTCCTTCGCCTCTTGATCGGATAAGACCGCCCCTGTCCATTTCGCTTCCAGCTCATTTGGGCGCTGAAGAAATAGCGTTTCGTTTACGATACCAGCGCGTTTCGTGATCATGAGAATGAGGTTGCTGCGCGCAATGCCCGTTAGATAATAGAAGTTGCGGTTTGGTGAAAACAGATATTTATCGTCATTGCTGCGTGTCTTGACAACCCCTGAAAAGAGGACAAGTGCGCTGTGGTCAGGCATTTTTTCCGCGAGTTTTTGACGGCGCTTGATGAATTCTATTGAATGTATGGTGTTTGTCATATGTTTGATACCCCTTCGTTCGTGAGTTTCTTCACGGATTGATATCGATTGTGAAAAGCGTTCTTGATCGCTTCAAGTTCAGTATAGTCTGATAATTTTCTGCCGATTTCAGTTTGAAAGTATCCTCCTTTCTTCTTTATTTTAGGATACTTTCATCAATTGGGAAACGAGTTTCAACAAAGAGCAGTTGCTTTATGCAAACTGCTCCTTGTCACCGTAGATTACGAAGGTTGCCGGGTTTCATCGGGCCAGTCCCTCCACCACTCTCGATAAGAATGTTCTATGAAATGTAATTTCATAGAACATTCTTTTATTTTTCTTTATTATTTATGGAAATGCAAGAATGTCGGCCCAAATCTTAATTGTCGTGGCTAGGATCAACAAGGCTAGAATGGTTTGGAGAATCCGGGTGTCCAAACGTTTGCTGACCTTTGTACCGAGCGGCGCTGCCAAGATGCTGGCGAATACCATGATCACGGATGGCCAAAACAATATATCCCCTGCCATCCATTTTCCTATGGTCGATCCAATGGAAGAAAGGAAGTTGATGGCAAGAGAGGAAGCAATCGCAACTCTTATCGGTATCCTAAGGATGATCAACATGATGGGAACCAAAATAAAAGCGCCAGCTGCCCCTACAATTCCAGAGGCACCTCCGACAATCAAAGCGGATAATACAGCTGTTGGCTTATGAAAGATCATCTCGGTCGTCTGTTCACATTCGTCCATTCGCTTTTTTGGCAGGAACATCAAGATTACAGCAATGGTGGCCAGAATGGCGTAGACGATATTGACGGCATCTGCTGAAAGATATTTTCCTCCATATCCTCCAAGCAAGCTCCCTACAATAATGGCACTTCCCATGTACACAACGAGCTGGTAATGGATAAGCTGATCTTTGCGTAGAGTCCAAACAGCAGCCAGGGTGGCAAAAAATACTTGGACGGCACTTATTCCGGATACTTGGTGAGCTGTGTAAGCAACGAATCCAAGGGCAGGCGGAATGTACAGAAGCATCGGATACTTGATGATGGAGCCCCCGATCCCGACGAGACCAGAGATAAATGATCCCGCGAAACCGATAACAAACAGTGTGATTACGAGGTCGATAGTCATAGGCTCACCCTTGCAACTCCTCGCTTCGTTTTATCCTAGTTCTACGACTGCCAAGCCGTCTCGTTGCCATTTCAATATTCCGCCGCTCAAATTCATCACTTCTTTGAATCCGTTTGCTTTCAGAATGCTGGCGCCAATAGCGGATCGGGCACCGGAACGGCACTGTACGAGAAGTGGCTTTTCGCGAAGAATCTCATCCAGCCGCACGGCGAGTGTACCGAGCATGATGTGCTGTGCATCCGGAATGTGTCCTTCCTTCCACTCAGCCAAATTACGAACATCTACTACGTGAACCTCTCCTTTTTCCACGCGGTCTGCAATCTCCAGCGGTGTTACCTCCTCGATTGTCTCGAGCGAAGACGCTTCCCTTTCCATTAACTTGCCGCAGTCGATATAGCCTGTGACATGATCAATCCCTACGGAATGCAGGGCTTGCAAAATCTCGTCCAGCTCATCTGGGTTGGCCAGAATGTGAACCGGGCGATTGTAATCGACAATCCAGCCCGCCCAGTTGGCAAATGATTTGTTAAAAGGAATGTGAAGAGTTCCCGCCAGATGCCCCTTCGCAAATTTCTGAAAAGGACGCGTATCGATCAGCTGTCCGTTTTCCACCGATTCCTTGACCGCTTCAAGCGAGTTGAACTCTTGAACAACGGGGAGTTCCTTGAGCAAAGCAGGGCCTTCCTTATTCACGCGTTTCATCACTGCAAAATACGTTGGCGGCTCTGGTTGTCCATCAAGGAGTGCCTGAACGAATTCCTCTTCACTAGAGTGTGACATCGCCCAGTTAAAGAGCTTTTCGTAGCCGACGGTAGAAGACGGCACGGCCCCCAGTGCTTTCCCGCAAGAACTTCCTGCGCCATGAGCTGGCCATACCTGCATATAATCCGGCAGTTGCTTGAATTTTTGGAGGGACTGGAACATGTCTCGTGCACCTGACTCGGACGTACCCTTCATTCCCGCCGCTTTTTCGAGCAAATCCGGTCTGCCGATATCGCCGACAAAGACGAAATCTCCCGTGAAGATCCCGATGGGGCGATCTGCATTCCCTCCAAGGTCAGTCAAAAGGAAGGAGATGCTCTCAGGCGTATGGCCAGGCGTATGCATAACTTCAAATAGCAAGTTTCCGATAAAAAAACGATCTCCATCGTGGACAAGCTGATGGTCCAAACCCTCCAAGTATTGATATTTCCAGTCTTCATCGCCCTCATTGGATAAAAACAGCTTCGCTTGGTGAACTGCCCCCAATTCCCTCGCACCAGATACAAAATCAGCGTGAATGTGGGTTTCCGTGGCGGCTACAATGGTAACTCCCTCTGCTTTGGCGACTTGAAAATAAGGAGCCAGATTACGGGCAGGATCGATCACAATCGCCTCCCCGGTTTTTTGGCAGCCAACCAGATAGGATGCATGGGCCAATTTCTCATCAAAAAAGTAACGCAATAACATGGTTCATTCCTCCCTTTACAACATCTCTTATTCGTTTAATTTTTCCGCGAGAACTTCGAGAAGCGCCACGGAAACAGATTCGCTTTTACGCTCGGCTCGCACTTTTGCTTTTTGGAAGACAGCCACGCCATACTCTACTTGCGTGGACACATTTACATCAATCCTTTAAGCATGCCATTCCAATAAAGGATGGGAAGCAGTTCTCTTTTCATCAGGTACATACTGAATCTCTCTTTGGATTGGTCAAAAGGAAAGGTTTCACACGGTGTCAGGTTGTAATCAAATTCGGCTAGCACGAGTTTGTTGTACCCCGTTACGAGTGGGCAGGATGTATAACCGTCATACTTGGCAGCCAATGGAGTCCCATTGATCAGCGCGAGCAGGTTTTTCTCGACGACTGGTGCCTGTTTGCGAATCGCAGCTCCAGTTTTGGACGTGGGAAGATTCGTGCAATCGCCAATACCGAAAATAGTGGGAAACCTTGTGTGCACAAGTGTAAATGGATCGACATCCACCCAACCTCCTGTGTCTGCCAATGCGCTGTTTGCAATGAAATCGGGCGCTTTCATGGGAGGGGTCACATGAAGCATGTCATACTTCCATACTTCCTGCTCTTTGGTTTCCAGCTTCTCGAATACAGCTTCTTTCGTATCCGCCCGCACTTCCAATAGGTTGTGCTTGTATCTCGTTTCGATGTTCTTTCGACGAATGACGTTGTTGAGGGTATTAGCATACGTTGGAACGTCAAAAATACTTCCCTTTGCCGATGCAAAAATGATCTGTGACTGATTGCGAACTTGTAGCTTGCGAAAGTAGTCATCGGCCAAATACATGATTTTCTGAGGGGCCCCGCCACACTTTACGGGTGAATTCGGGTGGGTAAAAATGGCAGTACCGCCTTTAAAACTCCGGATGGCTTCCCATGTACTTTCAACCGTTTGGTATGCGTAGTTGCTGCAAACACCGTTTTTCCCAACGGCATCCTTCAAGCCCTTTACCCCTTCCCAATCTAGTTGCAGACCGGCAGCAACAACGAGGTAGTCATAGGAAAAGACGGCCCCCTGTTTCGTATGAAGCGTATGTTGTTCTGGTTGAAACATGGTGACCGCATCGCAAATCCAGTCGACGCCTGCGGGAATCAGTGCAGAGAGATCACGCTCGGATTTCTCCTTTTTTGCAGCACCACCTCCGACTAATGTCCACAAAGGCTGATAATAATGCTTGGATGCGGGATCGATGATGGCGACTTGTCCTCTGAGCCTTTTGGAAGCCCGGACGAGACGGGCAGCAACAGAGATACCGGCTGAGCCTGCTCCCACGATGACAACCGTATAGTGTACTTGTTTTGCCATAGTTCCTCCTTCGACGACGATATGGTTTCCAAGTGTACGATGATGGTTCTTAAGGTGTAGTCTCTCTATTCAGTTTATTCGCCTGTCCTTTTTTCCATATAGGGGAAGTCCCCTACTTTTTGATCTATGCAAATTAAAACGCCAAATCGAGATATCTATTTTTTATGGCGTATTGGATCAATTGATGCTTAGAATCCAGTCCTAGTTTCTGCATGATATTCGTTTTGTGGTTCTCCACAGTTTTGACACTGATCAACAGCTTATCTGCTATTTCCTTATTGGTATAGCCAAGCACAATGAGTCTGACTAGCTCCTTTTCACGTAGCGTTAAAACAGAAGGTATCGTTTTGGCATCCGATTTCAGCCATAGATTAATGATCTCTTGCGATACAGAAGTCTTGTAAAAGCGCTTGCCTCTGTAAACCTCCACAATGGCTTGATACAGCAGCTCTCCATGGCTGTTTTTTAAAATGTATCCATGGGCTCCGACGGTGATGGCTTTCTGGACAAAAATCTCCTCGTCATGCATGGTCAAGATGACGATTTTCGCGAAAGAATTCGACTTGCGAATCTCATTGCTCGCGGTAAACCCATCCAGCCCATTCGGCAATGACAAATCCATGAGCACTACATCGGGTTTTAGCTCATTGGCTTTCAGGATGGCATCATTGCCTGTGTGACTCTCTCCGACAATTTTAATTTGAGAGTAACTTTCGAGAAGCACACGCAATCCCTTCCGAATCATCGTGTGATCATCAACCAAAAGCACCCGTATCACTCTACTCCCCCTCCCTGTCCTACTACCGTTACCTTGATCGAAGTACCTTCGTGAAGCACGGATTGAATCTGAAGAGTCCCCTCCATTTGATCCACTCGTTCTTCCATATGTTTGAGGCCCAGACCAACTTGAACCTGATCGCGCACAAATCCAATTCCATTGTCCTGAATCAGCAAAGTCAGTAGGTCGTCCTCCTTGTACAAGATCACCTCAATGAGTGTCGCCTTCGCGTACTTCAGTGCATTATGTAAGCTTTCCTGGATGACACGGTACAGATTGATTTCCAAGTTTGGCTGAAAATGATCTCTGACATTACTGTAGGAAAAGGTAATGGAAACATCCTGATGTGCTTTGTTCAAGCTGGAAACCAGATGCCGTACCGTAGGAATCAGACCCAGTTGATCGAGACTATGCGGACGCAGCTGTAGAGAATACAGCTTGACGTCTTGTATCGCTTTTTCCAGCTCATTCACGATCTCTTGCATGAAGTCCCGGAATTGTCCTTTCTCGTTGAGGCGCGCTTGAATCGCTTGAATGCCTACCGAAACGGAATACAAGGATTGTCCTACGCCGTCGTGCAGCTCACGGGCCAGGCGCTTATGTTCATTTTCTTGAGCTTCTAGCGTTTTTTGCAGCACCTGCTTGGAGATTCTGACCTCCTCTTCTTTTTTCTTGACCGTCATATCTTTTAAAACTAATAGGACATCCTGCATGTTTTGTTCACCATTTTCATAGATGACAGCCGTGCTCATCTCCATGTCTACGTACCGTCCTTCATAGGTAGGCATCGCAGAAAGAAAATAGGGAACCTCCCGTTTGGCGAGCAAATAACATCGTTCTTCTCCCGGTTCCAACTCTCTGTTTTGGCAGTAGGAGCAGAACGGGACCTTTTCTCCTCGTTTCCAACCGGTCATTTTCTCTGCGGATGGGTTCATTACCATGATTTTTCGTTCCTGATCCATGAGAATAATCCCGTCCTGCAAGTGGTCGAAGATTTGTTTCAGGTACCCGTTATCCATCGCCTTTCCTTCATCGCCAGAGCGTTCAAAACAAGTCGGACTTTGATCCATTATTGGTCCTCCATACTGAAAGATATTGGGATCATTTCCCCTATGACCCAATCGTAAAAGACGGGGAGCACCTTTCAAATAGGTACCTTCCCCTATCTTTTGTGACGCTAAATGATGGTCAAATAGATACTGTGCTGTGCTTTGGCATCTGCGTATGAAAAAGCCGAGTAAACGCTAGGTATCATCTCCTAACATGTACTCGGCTTGCCACCTGAATATTTTCCTCCGTGCCCAAAGACGATCTACGGATAACCGTTTTCTTGCTTCCACGATTGAGCTTCAGCAATGAACATCATCGGTTTTATTGTAATCCAACAGAAGCTTTGCTTCGTTCATAGGCAAAAATGATCATCGTCACACCTAAGATTGCACAAATCATATACATAAAGGAATAAGAGAAATGATCAGCAACTGGCCCCATGATGACTCCTCCCAGAGAAACACCCAAATCGGCCATAGCTATGAATAACCCGATTAACACATTGCGATCCGTCTTTGGTAGAACAAATGTCAAATACGTCGTTAACGTTGGATAAAGAAGGGCTTGAGCAATTCCCATTAATATGGCCCCTACGTAGAGAAAGGCTGCTCCACCCACGCTAGAAAAGCTTACACTTAACGCCGCTACCGCAAGAATGAGCATAATTCCCATCATAAACGAGGAACGCCACTTGCCGTCTGATGGAATTTTTTTTCTCAACACAAACCGTGATAATACGACGGTACCCGCTTGAAGCATCAGGAAAATTCCCGCATTCCCGTAGTTGATTTGTACAGCGTACAGCGGTATAAAGGTTGTCACAGCTCCAAATATAATGGATGCCACCAGCATCAGGACGCTGCATTTACATAAATACGGGTTTTTGACCAATTGGCTCACGGAACCAAGCATGGTTGCTCCCTGTTCAGTCTGACCCGGATCAGGCTCAGCTACTTTTTTGTCGATGCTGGCGCTATAACCCACTACTCCTGTAAGGATCGCAATGGTGACCATGGCAACTGTAAAATATGAGCTATCCCCCGCTTGCCAGATGCCTAAAGCGAGTAGAGGGCCAATAATACCAGGCAAATAAGCACATAAGGAATACAGAGAGATCCCTTGTGAACGATCCTTGTCCGGCAACGCATCAATAATCCCTAGCTGTAAGGCCATGGAGAAAAAAGCGGTACACATCCCTTGCAGAATTCGGGCAACAATAAACCCCTCTAATTCAGTAAACGTATATAAAATGAGAGCCGCTCCATTGAAAATAAGAATCGTGCGGAGCACTTTGATTGGTCCATGTTTTTGGATGATATGGCCTGCCCACGGCCGAAAAAACATGGTTGTAAACAGATACGCTCCCATAACGACTCCAATTGTTGTATTGGTCGCACCCAACTCTGCACCCTTTAACGGAATAATGACATTCAGAATAGAGTTCGCACTAAAATACAAAAGAGTCAATATGTATAATCGTAAAAATGGCCAAGACAGAGCCCCTCTCATAGCTCTTGCTCCTCCCTCTGATCCTCTGCTCACTCTCATTGCCAATTCCTTTAAGCAATAGTCATTTGCAGCAGTTTCTTCGTATAGGCGGATTGAACATCTTTTAATTCTTCAACCCTCACAATCTCTTCGATCTCACCATTTCGTATGATCATGACTCTGTCGCAAATATAGGCGGCAGCCTGTATATCATGAGTGATGAAGATATAGCCAATCTTGTAACGTTTTCTCAAGTCTTTTAGTAAATCAAGCACTTGCATTTGCACAGACCCATCCAATGAACTGATTGCTTCATCGAATAGAATGCATCTCGGTTCCGTTGAAATGGCTCTCGCTATGCATACCCTCTGAGCCTCCCCCCCTGATAGCTCATGAGGATATTTCTTTCGATAGGAAGGATCCAACCCTACTTGACTTAATAAATGATCAATCTCGCTTCGAACATCTTTTCGTCCCCTTCTTTTCATTTGCAAAGGCTCCCGAATGGCATCCTCAATCGTATATAATGGATTGATCGAAGAAGTGTAATCTTGAAATACAGCGCTGATATTCCCTGTTCTTACTTTTCGATCCTCTACTTTTTTGCCCTCAAACAAGATGGTACCTCGATCAGGCTTTTCTATCCCCAGGAGCAATCTTCCTAATGTCGATTTACCACTTCCGCTTTCTCCGATGATGCCGAGACACTCCCCAGACTTGCATTCGAAGCTAATGTTACTCAACACTTGCTCTCTTTCCCTTGAGAACAATCCGCCTTTTCTGTATGATTTCTCTACACACTCAACGCTCAGCAATACTAACTCCTCCCATGACCCTCTTAAAATGTTGATTCATCGCCAGCTTCGTGGAGAGCAAGTAGCGGGTATAGGTATGCTGCGGTTCAGAGAAGATGGCTTGGGTCATCCCGTTTTCAACAATTTCTCCTTCTTTCATGACGAGAACCTCATCTGCCATTAATTTGACAATCCCTAAATCGTGAGAGATGAAGATCATCGAGCAGCCCATTCGATCGCGCAATTGCAGGAACTGTTCAACCACTTCGAACTGCGAGATTGTATCGAGTGCTGTCGTGGGTTCATCCGCAATCAGAATGTCAGGCTCCAATACGATAGCCAGCGCAATCATGACCCGCTGCAGCGTTCCACCCGACAACTGGTGGGGATACTTATTCATTACCTCTATCGGGTCTTTCAGCATGACGCTTTCCATGGCATTTTTCATTTTGGTTGTGATTTCGTCACGGCTCCATCCAAAATGCTCCACTAGCGTTTCCTTTAAATGAACGCCCACCACGCAAGAGGGATCAAAGGCACGCATGCCATTCTGTAAAATCATACAAAGCTGCTTTCCCCTCTTTTTCCTCATCTCCTGTTCTGAGAGCTCCATGAGGTTTTCTCCTCGTAATAGAATGTCTCCCGATTGGCGAAGCCCGGCCTTATTCAATCTCATGATGGCCTTGCACGTAACCGACTTCCCGCTTCCGCTTTCTCCAACAATGGCCAGACAGCTTCCCTGCTTCACATGAAAGGAACTGTTTGGAACGATCACTTGATCATTGCGGCTGTCCCAGATTTTCAGGTTATTTACCTCCAAAATGTTCATCTCCCGGTTGCCACCCCTTTTCCTTCGAGCTTCACGGCAGAGGCTCTTATTAACCCTTGCTGGTTATAGGTAGAAGTCATCAATTTGGGATCTAAAGCAACTTGAAGCGTATCAGACAAATAGTTAATGGCCGATACGACGATCACGATGGTCAAACCGGGTGCTAGCATGAATTCCGGGCGGGAAAACATGACGTCTCTCGCTTCATTCAACATCATGCCCCACTCTGCTTCCGGTGCTTGAATGCCTAAACCGAGGAAAGAGAATCCCGATATTTGCAAAATCATCGAACCGAAGGAGCTGCTTGAAATGACAGCAATGTCGGGCAATGCAACCGGAATCATGTGCCTGATCATGATTCCCATATTGCTTGCGCCGATTGCCTTTGAGAATTTTACATAGTCGGATTCCGCATATTGCATGACTGACGCTCTGATGATTCGAGCAAACCACGCCCATTTCATCAATACAAAGGCGATGATTACATTTTCAAAGCCTACTCCCAAAATGCCGATAATCGCCAGGGTCATGACATATCCCGGAAAAGAAAGGATTACATCGCAAACACGCATCAAGAAGGCATCTGTTTTTCCACGAAAGTAACCCGCAAGAACCCCTACAATTGACCCAATCAATACAGATAGGAGCAGCGCAGCGAAGACCCATAGCATGCTGGGACGAATCGCGTAAATGAGTCTGGATAAAACGCATCGCCCTAAGTGGTCGTTGCCCAAGAGATACTCCCATGATGCGGATGCAAATCGAAGCTCCATATGTACTTCTGCGGGATCATGCGGTGCAACGAAAGGTGCAAATATCCCAGCCATTGCTGTAAGCGAGATAATGGATAAGGATAGGACAGCAACCTTGTCTTTCCACACATTTTGTAATCGATTCATCTATAGACCATCCCTTATTTTGGGTTTCAATGCCGCATTGATGATGTCGGAAACGGTGTTGAACAGAATAAAAGCGACTGCCAACACAAGGACATAGGCTTGAATGATCGGAAAATCCCTGCTTAAAATGGATTTGACGCTTAGCGTACCGAGTCCCGGCCAAGCAAAGATGTTTTCCACGACGACTGTGCTTCCCAAAATGATGGGAATCGCCATGCAAAATACGGAAATGGCCACCTGCAATGAATTTCTGAGAATGTGCATCGCGATCTTTTTCTCCGATAAGCCGCATGCCCTTGCGTAGAGAACATAGTCTTCATTCATGTTGCTTAACATGGAACTTCTGATGATTCGAAAATAGATGCCAGCATAGCTGATTGTAATCACAACAACGGGCAATACATAGCTTTTGTACGATTCCATTCCGCTTGTCGGAAGCAAATCCAGCTTGACGGAAAAATACCAGATCAGCAGAGCGGCGAGCCAATAGGACGGCATCGATGTCAGGAAAAATGAAACGCCTCTGACTGATTTGTCCACCCATTTGCCTGCGTTCAATGCGCATGCCACTCCCAAAACGATGGACAGCGAAACGATGGCAAAGGCCGAAACCAACGTCAGCTTTAATGTGTGGAAAAAGGCTGGTCCTAGCATAGACCACACGGGTTTTCCCGTTATGTATGAATCTCCAAAATCAAGCTGCAAGCATGAAGCAACCCAGTTTACGTACCGGGTCAAAAAGGGTTGGTCCATCCCAAGTTTCGCTCTGGTTTGCGCAAGTAACTCATCCGTTATTGTGGGGATGCCTTGCGAATGCAGGACCACTTCGGCAGGATCCATGGGAGATAGATGAATGAAAGAAAACGTTACAAACGATACGATCAGGACCAAAGGAATCGATAGCATGAACCTTTTGATGATATAGCTACCCATGGCATGCTCCTTTTTTCCGTATTTATTCAAAGTACATCCGCTCAAATGGAAGCTCGAATTGCGTTTGCTTAAACGAGATACCCTGCAGGTTTTTGGGAGCCAGGATCGTGACTCTTCCATTCGTAATCGGAATAAATACGGCTTCCTCATGGACCATGGTCAAAATATCGGTATATAACGATTTTCTATGTTCCTCATCAGTCGTCACCATGACTTCTTCTATTTTTTTATAGAGCTCATCAGCTTGCGCGATGCCTCTTGTCGAATGGTAATAGGAAGACTTGGAGGTAAAAGCAGCGATTGTGCTCTGCGGATCATACGCGAGTCCCCATGTTTGATTAAAAAGCAGGTCATAGTCACCTGTAGACCTTCTGTTCGCAATCGAAGATGACTCCTCGCCAATAATCTCCAGATGAACCCCAATCCTTTTTACCGTATTTTGAATCAATTCAGCCTGCGTTTTTTGCGTGGACGAATTTACATCATAATAGAGCTTCACTGTTAATGGCTTTCCGTTTTTCGTTCTGAATTCGCCCGCATTCCCGATAACCCAGCCTTCCTCCTCCAAAATCTTCTTCGCTTTTTCCAAATCGTACCCCCGCTTCTCTAATTTCACGTTGGCGTAATTCACATTCGAAGAGAAAAGGGTATACGCTGGTTGTTCCGTGCCTTCAAATATTTGTTTGCTGATGGTCTCTCTGTCAATCGCATGCCAAAACGCTACGCGTACAGCCTTTTCATATACAGGGCTCTCTGTTTTGCTGCTATTGGCGACAATTATGCCTGTGTTCATTGGTTGACTGCGAATGATTTGGTGTTCACCTGATTCAACAAATTGATTCATGGCTGCCACATCGAGACTATTAGCTCCTCGATCATCCGTAAATACAAAGTTGACTTCTCCCTTTTGCAGTGCCAAGAAAGTAGTTTCTCCTGCGGGAAGTACTTTGGCTGTGATTTTCTTCACTTTAGGTGGGCCACCCCAATAATTTTCATTCGTTTCAAATACGGCATACTGATCGACTTTATGCTCAGTGAGCTTATAGGGACCCGTTCCGTTATAACCACTAACACCATCTTTGGTTCCCCCGTTCACAAAATTTTTTGGCGAGATGAATACATAAGGTCTTGTCATCGACAATTCGACCAGAGTCGGGTAGTACGGTTCGGATAAGACCAGTTCAACCGTATACTCATCGAGTACATTGCAGGCCACGATCTTTGTTGATAGCTTGATCCAGGAATGCTTGCTTGCATTGCTTTGCACCGCTTCGATATTCTTTTTTACTGCTTCCGCATTAAACAGCTCTCCATCATGAAACGTCACGTTTTTTCTCAAATGAAACGTGTACACTTTTCCATCTTCGGAAACTTCCCAAGATTCAGCCAACGAAGGTTTGATCCCATCTTCTGTATTTTCCACCAACGATTCGTACACCATCCCTTGAGCTGGCATGGAGCCGGAATAAAAATGTGGGTTCATATCGTTAATATCTTTCGAAGTGGCATACACGATCTCTTTCCCTTTATTGGTTGACTCCGTTTTTTCCATATCACCGTTACTGCAGCCAACCAGCAGAACGACGGAGACCATGAAAGTCCTTAATAAAGATCCCATTCTTCTTGTCATACCATTTCCTCCAGAAAATACGTGTTAGTATGGTTTCTTTGATCCGATACCCTTTTCGATCTCACTACATATCATTTTCAAATCTTCTGCAAAGCTTTGCACAACGAACGCATCCGATAACTGTTCACCCTTACGTGTTCGCGCAGCTTCCGAAATTTTACTCTCGTACGTTTCAATGAATGTATCAATTGTCGGGCAGCTGATATCTATGTATCTTGCAATGCCCTGAATCATTTTTATCCGATAGTAATCTTCCTTTGGCATGCGCGGGATATCCCAATACCCTTCTTTATTCATAAATATTTTCTGGATGGGGACAGCAGAAAAATCGAAGTATCTACCATCTGAATCTGGCTCCGAAAAAGGATCAATCAACAGTGAGGTATATCGAATGAACAATAAATACTCTTGATGAATCGTTTCATACTGAACGAAGTTTTCGATATCATCACGTGATAGACTTTCCAGCCTGACCGGATAGTTGTCATCTGTCATGAACTTTAGCAAATTGAGCCCTTTTATATTGAGCTTTTCCACCACTTTGGTAATCTCTTTCCATTGAGCCAGCATATCGCGTATGAGATATTGCGTGATGGGGCCCTCTGGAAACATTTTGTATACGTACTTTTTGATTGGTTCCTCTCCAAATATCACACGAAGGGAGAAAGCATTCATAAACAGTGGCGGATGCACGTATAGCGATATGTTTCGCGTTTCCGCTTCGATAGGAGAGTCCATGACTTCCAACTGAATACCTACTTGCTCAAATAACTCACAAAGTCTTTTTACATTCGGGGAGAAAGAGCGCGTCGAGCCGATGTAAAGCTTTTTCTTAACCCCTGTCGTAATCACTCGATTTGAAGGCTTATCATGGAACCAGCGTGTATCGCCAAGGTATGTAGAAAAACTGATAATCTCCGCATTCGAACCAATCCTGTTTAAATAATGGCGTAGTAAACTGTTGGAACCAAAGGTGGGAGAAACCAAAACCATGCACGTTATTCGTTGTAAAACCTGATCATTTATTTGTTGTAAAACCTCTGTATATGCATCTGTTGTGACAGATAATATGAAGGTATCCCATTCCCCTGTAACGCTCCCGTATCCATGGAATACATGATCGATTTGGCATTCGCCTTCCATCTTTTGATGCTTTTCATTTTGAATATCTGCGCGAATTTGCTGACTGCTTAGCTTAAGTGCAGTAAAGAATGATTTGGAACGGACAGACTCACGCCCAACGACCCCGACGCAACAATTCCAATGTTTTTTAAGCATGACAGCCATTTGAATGGAAGCAGGACCTGTTCCCAATAGCAAGATTCGTTTCATATCACCCATAGAAACCTCCTTTTAAGATCAGCATGCAGCCGATGCTTTTTTGTACAACGCGATATCAAATACATGCTCGGGACGCAAGATGGTTTCAATCAGCCTCCATTTCCGCAGATCTACCTCTCTCATCGGGTAGTTAAAAAGGGATTTCATTTGATTGCCGTATCGCATCGCCACGATCACTTGGTCATTTGTCAATGGATGTAATTGTTCCAGGAGATCATACTTATTTGCAACCGTTGAACTAAAGATGATATGGGTTGCATCCTTCGTCATATCAAGTCGTTCCACAAACTCTTTCTCCAAGCGGATAGACAATCCACTTCCCAGCCTTTCTACAACACTCCGCCCTAGTTCGATGGCCTCCTCATCAATGTCGATACCAACTACTTCTGCTCCAGTCCGCTTCGCAATCAATAATGGCGTCATGGGAAAGGAACCTGAGCCTACCATCAACACCTTTGAATCAACAGTAACTTGAAAACTCCCAAATTCTTTTTCAATACAAGATTCTATGTTTTGAAAGTAGTCGGTCTTATCGTCAATCCCTTTTAGCAGCTTCAGCGCACGATATTTCTCCATAATCGCAACGCAAATCGCCGACGATTTCCTTGCATTCTCCACAAGCTGGTTCAATTGGTTTGCGATTGGCTGTTCTATCTGCTCCCAGGCTTCTTTGTTTCTTTCATCCGTTATGAAAGTAGAATACTCATCGATGATCGTCTCTAACTCCGAGCTGTAATGGATGGTACCGTCATATCGATCGGCTAAATGGGTGAACCTTTCTAGAAATGCAGTCAACTGTTGATGCAACTGTTCTGGTCTATTCATTCCGTTCTCCCCTTGCTATCTTGAATCTCGATGAATGCTTTGCCTTGTGCCACGATTCCGACTGCACCCTCTATTTTGAGACTTGTTACTTCTTCTTTTTGCCAAGAGGCCGTTACATGAATCGTGCCTCCCGGTTGCCTGATGTGAGCAGCAATATCGCCTTGCTTTTTCCAAGCCAGATAGGCCCCAAGTGAAGCAGTACCTGACCCACAGCCGTTTTCCCAGATCATGCTATCTAATGACGGAACAAAGATAAGTGGAGCCAATTCATTCGAAGCTGGCTGATACAATAGCACCCCGATTAAACTCACCCCTACAGTTACTCCAAGCAGCTTGGCTAAAGATTCCGCACGTTTTCTTACCGCCTCACTGAACTGGTCTACTTCAATCACGATGTGAAAGAAATCTTGATACCTCACAATCACCATGTTTATTTCGTCGCCATCATAGTTGACTGACTGCTGCTCGATTTTTTTGGGAAGAGGCATCGAAACTTGGCAGTAATATTCGTCTTTAATTCTTTTCACTTGACAAACAACGAAATGATCTGTGCCGGAAGCTTCCAAAACAATTTCGGTCAAATCATGATGCTGTAGACCATTTTCATGCGCGATAAGCAACGCTAATGCCATGCATGCGTTGCCGCAAAACTCACCCCCAGCCATTTGTAGATGTGCTGCTGCTCCATGATTATTCGGTTTTTCAATAAAACCCACTTGTTCAGCATGGACACTAGCGTAGGACATCATTTTTGAGGCGATGTGCGTATACTCTTCAGCTGGATGATCGTTTTTCACAAGAATGGTCATATTTTGTGTGGGATTAAACTTTATAAAATCGATTTCCCGTTTCATCTCAACCTACCCTCTTACCATATTTTTGATAAAAAGCTAATGACCTTAGATTAATCGTAATCATTACGATTTAATGTTTAAAAAAATAAACCGTAATGATTACGATTATTATCGAGTAAATCATAACCACAATTTGGGTGTCTGTCAACGGTAGACTTGTCGTTCTTTATTCCTTTTCTCGAACTCGATCACCCTTCCAGGGATGCGCTCTAGTATTTTCTAGTAGGATTTTTACATTTATACAAGAAGAATACCTTGACTTAACAAAGTGGAACAGGTAATCTTTACCCGCACCACAAACGGATTTTATCGTACAGAAAGGTTGTATTGACTTCATGGCGTTATCTCAAACTACTACCAAGAAACAGGTCAACAAGGAAAAGTCTTCTATCTCATTGCTCTCTCTTACCGTCGGTTCTTTTGCCATTGGGATGACGGAATTTGTCATTATGGGGCTTTTGCCGAATGTTGCAGAGGATTTGAATGTCAGTATTTCATCTGCGGGACAACTCATTACCATGTATGCTCTGGGGGTAGCCGTCGGCGCACCGATCCTGACAGTCCTCACCCATCGGATTCCCCAAAAGAAGCTACTCTGTCTCCTTATGATTCTATTTATTCTCGGGAACGGAATCTCTGTGTTTGCTCCCAACTACGAAATACTGATGGGAGCACGCCTGATCACCGCTTTGACGCACGGGACGTTCTTTGGGGTTGGGGCTGTTGTAGCCTCCAGTCTTGTAAGTCCTGACAAACGTGCCGCAGCCGTTTCCATTATGATGGCAGGTCTGACGATTGCTAATATTATTGGTGTGCCTCTGGGGACTTTCATTGGTCAACACATGGGATGGCGGGCCTCGTTTGGCTCTATTGCGATCATGGGAATGATAGCACTGATCGGAATACTCATTTTCGTCCCAAACATCCGGCAAGAAAATACGGGGAGTATCACTGGGCAAATTACTGCCCTACTCAAGCCGAAGCTTCTTCTATACCTCTTGATCGGAGCGCTAGGCAATGCAGGTTTATTCACCGTATTTACGTATATAACGCCACTGCTGACGCAAATTACCGGTTTTGCTGAGTATCATGTAACGTGGATTCTTGTCCTCTTCGGCTGTGGTGTGACCATCGGCAATATCGTGGGCGGAAAGCTTGCGGATTGGAAGCTGATGCCCTCCATTCTCGGACTTTACTTAACAATATGCATCATTCTGACGCTGTTTACGTTTACCCTGTATAGTCCCATAGCTGCCATATTGACCATCTTTCTTTGGGGAGCTGCTTCTTTCGCTGTATTTCCAGGGCTGCAAGTACGGGTGATGAATCTCGCTCAGAATGCACCAGCACTTGCTTCTACCTCCAGTCATTCTGCCGGAAATCTAGGAAATGCTACTGGCGCTTTCATTGGTGGATGGGTGATTACACATCTTGATATAACCTCCCTCCCATGGGTCGGTGCGATGCTCGTAGGAATGGGTCTGATTTTGGGAATCGCATCCTATCTGGCTGAACGCAAGCCGCAACAAAGTTGAAAAGGGTACTCAGTATGAGCACCCTTTTTTCTTTTACCCTGTTTTTGCTGTTCCGTACGGTTTTGCCAAAATTCGTTCCCACATCGGAATAAACTGCTTGATCAGCGGTCCAATGGCAAGGGCCGTCACAAATGTCCCCACCGAAACAGGCCCGCCAAGTAACAAGCCCAACACCATGACCGTGCACTCTATACCGATCCTGACTTTACCGATGCCCCATCCCATTCGTTCATGTAATGCTAACATAAAACTGTCACGTGGACCTGCTCCCAATCGTGGTGATATATACATCCCTGTTCCGATCGTATAGATAAGCAGACCGACAACGAACAAAATAGCTCGTTCTACAACCGTCTCTCCTGTAGGAATCAAGTTCAGCCACATAAAAATGTCAATAAACAGCCCAAAGAAAAACATGTTTAAAAACATACCCACGTTAGGCCGGATCTTGCCAATGATGTAGGAAGCGAGAATGATCATGGCTCCCACGATCTGCGACCATATGCCGATGGTCAGTCCAAATGTCTTCTGTAATCCAATATGCAGTGTATCCCATGGCGCAACACCTAAATGAGCCTCAATCATCATGCCTATGCCAAACGCCATAACCGCCAGTCCAATCATAAACACACTGTATCGAACTACAAGCGGATGAAGCAGAAACTTCCTCCACATGAATTTCTCCCCCTCTAATTATTCTGACTTTTCCAACGCGCGTAGGTGGAGATTTGGTGAATGCTACCTTATCAAAAACGATTTGCGAATTCATAAGAATCACCTTCCTATTTCGAAATGGGAAACATGATTTCTACGATGGTACCCTGGTTGATCTCACTTGAGATGGTGATGGTTCCTTGATGATCTTTCATTATTTTATTGCTGACAAGTAAACCTAAGCCTGTTCCTTTCTCTTTCGTGGTATAAAACGGTTCACCGAGCCTGGGCAGCAGTTCTTGGGAAATGCCACATCCATTGTCGGTAAAACGTATCAGCACTTGGTTATTAGGTAGACATGTGGTTTCTATGATGATTATGCCATTCGTCGTGATAGCATCGAGGGAATTCTTCAATATATTGATAAAGACTTGTTTTACTTGATTTTCTTCTCCATTAATCGCTATCGGAAAATCACTGAATATTGTGTTGATTGTAGTGTTGTTGAGATTTGCTTCTGATTCAAGAAACTTTACCACGCTTTCAATGAGCGGGTGTAAAAGAATCCGCTTCACATTCAGCGTTTGCGGTTTGGCCAATACAAGTAGCTCACTCACAATAAAGTTGATTCGATCTAACTCGGACATCATAATGTCTGTATAAGTAGCGCCCCCCGATAGTGTTGGCCGCAAATATTGGATAAAGCCTTTCAATGCCGTAAGCGGATTTCTTATTTCGTGCGCGATACTTGCAGCCAATTCACCGATGACGGACAACTTCTCTGTTCTGCGGAGAAGTTCTTCATTTTGTTTCCTCTCCGTTATGTCACGTGTAATGTTGATGAAGTATTGATTTCCGCCATCCGAGCTAAAAAACGGCATCCCTCTTGATTCGAGGTAGATCCATTTCTCGTTTTCCAGTTTGTATCGATACTCACATGTAACCGGGATATCGAACTGAATCATCGTGGAAAATCGCTCACAGACGAGTGCTGCATCTTCTGGATGTATGTTCTCAAAAATAATATGGCTCGTACCTAATTTCTTCACATGGGAAGGTGAACTATATGATACGTGACCGTACTTATCCATCACGGAAATGAAGTCCGCCGTGTGTTCGGCAATGAAGCGATATTGTTCCTCGCTCTTGCGCAAGGCTTCTTCGGAGTGTTTCCGCTCGGTGATATTGCGTGAAACGAATAGAAAGCTATCAATCTCTTTGTTCTCAGACATAATCGGAACACAACGTGACTCCCAATACACCCACGATCCATTTTTATGACGTAATCGAATCTCCATTTGAACATTTTGGGGATGCATAGAGATTAAGGAACGCAGATCTTTCACGGTTTTTACATCATCAGGGTGAATGAGATCAAAACTATTCGTTTGAAGAAATTCATCCTGAGTGTATCCCAAGTGGTGTTCGATAGAAGGAGATACAAAAAGATTATTCATGTGTACATCATACTGACAAATAACATCACTCGTATGTTCTACGAGGATGCGGTACTTTGCCTCGCTTTTCACAAGTGCTTCTTCCGCCATTTTGCGGTCCGTTATATCTCTGGCGATGACTGAAGTGCCTACAATCGTACCTTCTGTATCTCTTATAGGGGAAGCGGTTAGACCAACCTGAACGATCTCGCCATTTTTTCGTTGACGCACGGTCTCATAGCCCGTTATATTTTTTCCTGCAAATTTAATCTCGTGGAAAATCTCCTTTGTCTCGTTAATGAGATCTTCAGGTACAAGACAGTACGGGTCATTCAGGAGATCTTGATATGTCCAACCATAGATTTTTTCAAAAGCACTATTCAAAAAAAGTATATTACCCTGCATGTCCCTAATTGAAATCGCGTCCGTAGTCGTTTCAACAAGTGACTGAAGCAGCTCTTTCATGTTGAACTGTTCTTGTCTAAGGTTGATTCGCTGAGCTTCTTTATCCATAGGTTTATACCTTCCTTAAATGAAGATTGTGAATAATGTTAATATTCTATGCCCGTTGAAAATATCCTTGAGAAAATATCTATCCCACTAAAAAAATCCCGCCCCTTAAAAAGGAGCGGGATATTCTGGCACCATTTCTTATTGAGGGCTTTGCTCAGAAGCCATGGCACTGGCTTTTGTCTCATGAACGGTGCCAAAGGGATGTTGCGGTGGCGCATAGATGGAATATACCTTAAGCGGCGTATTGCCTGTATTGATGACATTGTGCCATGTGCCCGCGGGAACCATGATGGCATCGTTATCATTGACTCTTCGTTCAAAATCTAAATGATCTTGGCGATCACCCATCCGAACCAGTCCTTGACCTTCTTCCACTCGGATGAATTGATCTGTATTCGGATGGTTTTCTAAACCAATGTCGTCTCCAACATTTATGCTCATTAGCGTCACCTGCAAGTGCTTCCCTGTCCATAATGCCGTACGAAATGTGTTGTTTTGCTTTGTGGCTTGCTCAATATTCACGACAAAAGGCTTTGGTCCATAATCTCTCAATTCGATGGTATTCTGATAACGATTCCCATTCGCATGGCCCCAGTTGTAATAATGAGGGCTCCACCCATAGTGAAAATGGTTGTTATTCCAGCCGGCAAGCACGGGATAATACCCTTGATGATAATGGTAATAGTTGTTGTACATCTCAATCTCCTCTCCAGTGTAAAGGATTTACCCTTTAGCCTATGTAGCTACCTGATGACAGGTAACTATGCCGAAGAGCAACTTCAGATGGTACTACACAACCATCACATTCTTCCTTGCCTTTATTGTCGTTATGCTTGGTGGCCGGTCATCCTTTCACGGGTATCAATTTCCACGCCGGATAATCGTTTGCTAAAGGTCGCTCGCCAATTTGAGGACAGTTCTTCTACTTCCAACAGATTCTTCATGCCATCGATATTGTCTTTTTCTTGATGCATGATTCGGTTTGCATACGATACAGTTACTGCCTTTGGATGGCGCGAGAGCCTTGTCAACACATCTGAATGCGATACCAGCCCTTCTTTCAACACGCGAAAATAGAAGCCGGTATAGCCTGTCTCCTGTACCTTAAGCAGCATTTCAGGTACACCGTATCGTACAGACAATTTGTAACAGGGCTGTCTCGGTTGACTCACCTGTACGACCGCTTCCCCTAGCTGAAAGGTATCACCGATACAAACATCCGTTTCTACTAATCCTCGGATCGTCAAATTTTCTCCGAAGGCACCGATTGGAAGCTCCGTCTGTAATTCAGCCTCCCAAAATGGGTAGTGCTCATAGGGATAGACGCATACAGCCTTTTCTTTCCCTCCATGGTGGACAAGATCTGCTTGCCCATCTCCCTCCAAGTTCAAAAAGGATAAATATAGAGCCTTTGTGGTCGGGGTTTTGTAAATACCGGTAGAAACCTCTTTGTTTTGATACGGTACCTGTTTGGGTTTCCCTACATTTATCGAAAGGATTTCGATATTCACAAGCGATCACCTCATACTTTCATGAAAATGTATATTGTGCAGTACATTCATATAAATTCATAATGGTTTATTCTATAATGATAGGAAAATCCTATTATTAGATCATAAATCGCTGGAGGGATGGTCGTTGGAGCTCAAGCAATTAGAGTACTTTATGGCACTGTGCCAGGAGTTGAATTTTACTCGTGCAGCCGAGAAATTGGGTATTGCACAGCCTTCACTCAGTCAGCAAATCCGCTTGCTTGAGCATGAAATCGGCATGCCCTTGTTTGATCGCATCGGCAAACGAACGGTTATGACGGAAGCAGGCAAAACATTGCTTCACCATAGCTATCATGTGTTTCATGAATTGTCACAGGCGCGTGCAGCGATTAGCGAGCTGCAAGGCTTAAGCAGAGGTGCCTTAAAGATTGGTGTACTGCTGACAGTTGTCAATTACTTGCTCCCACCTACTGTTATTGAGTTTCACCAGCGTTATCCAAAGGTTGAATTGTCTGTTTTCGGGTTGAGAACCGGTGATATTTATGAAGGACTTCTGAAAAACGAACTCGATCTGGGGATTGTTTTTTTGCCTATGGAGCATGACGATCTGGAAACCATTCCGCTCTATACAGAAAGTCTGGCATTAGGAGTTCCTGCTGATCATCCGCTCGCGAAGGAAACGTTTGTTTCGCTTGCGATTTTGAAAGAAACCCCCTGCATTTTATTGCCGAACACGTACTTTTTGCGTCAGTTGATTGATGAAAGGTGTAAGGAGCTGGGCTTCTCGCCACAGCCTGTTTTGGAAATGACCACAATGGAATCGATTACGAATATGGTCGGGCAAGGTGTCGGTGTCACGATACTTTCGAAAGGCTACCTCGACTATATCGATGATAAACGGATTCGCACGATTCCGATCCAACAGCGTAATATGACGGCGCAAATCGGTATCGTTTACCGGAAAAACAAGTATTTGTGTGCAGCAAGCCGAGTTTTTATGGAGCATTTGATTGCTTCGGTTAAGCGTGATGAAGGTTGATCATGCATGAGTCAAGATTAGTTTATGATGAGGCGAATCATTGTTCAATAGCATCGTTGTTATCATTTCGATAGGTATTCCCTATCATTTGTCAGGTACTCAGGTACTTATGAATCACCTGTATTCGGCTTAAAATGAAAATGAATGCAGCTTATGGTAATCATAGGGATTCACGATGAATAAAGCCTTTGAACGCTTCAACAAATTCTCTATACTGGCTTTTTTCGAAAGCTAAAGGCGGAACATGGATCGGCTTTGACATGTCCACGCCATATCCGAACGTTTTCCAAATGATGTAATCCTTCGCCTCCTCTACATACGTGGTGACAACTGTACAAGAGAAATCCATGTCATCCGAACAAACCAAAATAGGAAGAGCAACATTTGTAAAAGAAAGCAATGCGAGGACTTTTTGTTGATCGCGATTATCAAACAGTCCGATAGGTGGAACTAATAAATCAAAAGAACGACTCTGAGTATTTTGATTCAAATAGTCATTCAAAGTGATGTCATTGATTGTAATGACGTATTGGGGATGCTGAAAACCCTTCATCTGATCTTGGCGTATTTCGATTTTACTATGTATGTATTTATGGGCCATACCCACTATAAGCACCTCCGTCAAGGATGACTCTTTGTATTGACTCCCTTTCATTTTACATGTTCATAAATCAGAACACTATGAGAAACGAAGGCTCTGGAATGCACGCTCACAGAGCCAATCGTTACTCTTTCATGTCGTCAATCTATTCCCGCTTTTTTCAACGAAACATGAACACTCAAGCCTCTATCCGCAGAAGGAGCAATAGAGATGCTTCCCTCGTGATCTGCGACAATCGCTTGGGCGATGGCCAGACCAATCCCGCTTCCGCCCCTTTTTCGCGTACGGGATTTGTCCACACGATAAAATCGCTTAAAAAGGTGGGGAATCTCTTTTGCCTGAATACCGATCCCTGTATCCTCTACCACAATGTGCACAGCCTCTTCATCCCCATATGCGCGTACCTTCACTTGTCCTTCATCTGTATATTTCCGTGCATTGTCCAAAAGGATGTCCAACAACTGGCGAATCCGCTCCCGATCCATCAAAAGGACAATCGCTTCTTCCCATTCAAAAAGCAGCTTAATTTGTGGAGGGAAAATGGGAACCCACGCTTGCTTTACTTCCAGAAGCAGAGGGGTTAGTGGCTGCACGACTTTCCTTGAGCCTAGTTGTGAGTTATGCTGCAATTTGGCTAGCGACAACAGATCATCGATGAGTTTGAAAAGTCGTTTACACTCCTGCTCCACAGCAGCGAGTGCTTCGTCCCTTACTTCTGGTTTGTGCTGCCCCCATCTTTGCAGAAGACTTACATACCCTTCAATAATCGAGAGCGGTGTACGTAATTCATGAGAGGCATCTGTGACGAATCTCTGCTGATAGACCATTGCTTCTTCCATACGATCTAACAACAGATTAAAGGCATGGATCAACTCGTAGATTTCACTCTCTACGTGATGATGGTGAATTCGCTGGGAGAGACGTTGAGGGAAAATGGAATGGATTTGCTGGATAAGATGATCGAGAGGCTTCAGTCCCCAGTTGCTCAACCAGTAGCCTCCAATCGCCGAAAGTAGCAAGGTAAAAAAGGACGAGAGAAAAAGAATCGTGAGCAGGATGGAAAAATACCATTCAAGTGCTTCTGTCGTAGTAGAAATTTGCACAAACAAAAGCTCCGATGTGAACGGTAGCTGCACAGGTTCTTTTGCGACCAAGGTCCTTTCATAATAGTCTTCCGGCTCTTTTGTCCAATTGGCTCCCTGTATTGAAGCGATTTCCTTGCCGTTTTGGTCGCTGATGTAGATGAATTGATTGACGTCAGCGTAATTGGTTAGCAAACGCGTCAGATAGGGAATCTTCAAAGATGCTTCTTCGGTGATTTCTGTTTTCAAATCGGCTGCGATGGCCGTCGCTTTTTGATTGAGTAATTTTTGCTCATGTTGATGGACGAGATTAGAGGTACTGAAAAAAATAAAAATAGACAAAAAGAGAAGCAAAACCAGCATGCCAGAGCTAAAAAACAGTGTCAGTCTCCATTTGAGTGAGTATCTGCGAGGTGTAAGCACTGCGTTCTCCTTCTAATCTCGTAGTGTATAGCCGATTCCTCGAACAGTATGTATCAGTTTGACGGATGGATCACTTTCAATCTTGTTCCGCAAATACCGGATATACACATCCACGATGTTGGTATTCCCCATAAAGTCAAAGCCCCAAACGGCTGTAAGAATTTGCTCTCGCGAGACCGCTTGCTCTTTGTTTTGAACCAGATAATAAAGCAAATCAAACTCGCGTGGGGTCAACATGATTTCCTCGTCATCGAGGAACACTCGCCGTGCATTGGGCTGGATACGCAAACGACCAACCACTATCTCCTGATTCGCTTTTGATTCCCGCTGACGTAACAAGGCCCGAATCCGGGCAAACAACTCCTCGATGGCAAACGGCTTCGCCAGATAGTCATTGGCTCCACTGTCTAGCCCCGTGACGATATCTGGAACCTCTCCACGAGCCGTGATCATGATAATCGGGACATCCTTGGTTTCCCGTATGCGCCGGCATAGTTCGATCCCCGATAATTCGGGCAACATGACATCCAGAAGAATGAGGTCGTACTCAATCGTCAGTGCCTTTTCTAATCCGGAAAGCCCGTCGTATTCAATATCCGTCGAAAATCCTTCATTCTCCAACTCCAACTGTAAGTATCTTGCCAAGTTATGCTCATCCTCCACGAGCAGCAAATAGCCTTTTCCATCTGGCGTAGGCATGCATATCATCTCCGTTTGAATATCTTACCAACAGTTTTCTCAGGAAACTCTCATGAAATTCTACCGGGAATCTTAGTTTTATTCTGTACGATAAAAGCGTGGATGAGAAACATACAACAAGATGAACCATTCAGAAGGAGGAACATCATGACAAAGCGAAACTGGAAAGGTACTACTGCGGTCGTAGCTATTCTAATGGGAACTTCTCTTCTCATGAACGGACAAGCCTACGCGGCTTCTGAGACAGGTCTCACCTCCACAACTACACATAATCAGGATAAACTGCAGAAAAAACATAAGAATGACCAGAACCTGCAACAGATTATCGAAGAATCCATTGCAAATCAGGGCAATGGACAGGCTGAAATGGACCAATTTGATCAAATGGTTCAAGATGGTATGAATAACGACCTGGCAGCCAACGAGGAAAGTACTACTGATAGTAATCTGAATAAACAGACGAAAGATACTGCTCCTTCATTTGATCACAATACTTCTGCCTCCTCTTCCGACATTGCCGATCAGGTCATTTCCGAAGGATTGAAGTATAAAGGCGTTCCCTATAAATACGGTTCGAGCAAAAAAACAACACGTACATTTGATTGCTCTTCCTTTACACAGCGAGTGTTTAAAGAGGTTGGCGTAAAACTGCCTAGAGACTCGCGACAACAGTCCAAAGTCGGTCAAAAAGTCTCGAAGGATCAACTGCAAAAAGGGGATCTCGTGTTCTTCCACAGCTACGGCAGCTCGTCTTCTCGCATTACCCATGTTGCCATCTACGCTGGAGACAATAAGCTGCTGCACACGTACGGTAAGCCTGGAGTTACAACAACTAAATTCAAAGGGACTTCCTGGGAAAAACGCTTTGAGCTTGGAAGACGTGTGATTTAATCATCTTCGTGCAACACAAAAAGACTGCTGAGTGCTTCAGCAGTCTTTTTCATCATCACTGTAACGAAGGAAGCAAGAGAAACATGTTCCGTTACGCCCTCCTTGAAAAAGAATCATTAAACTACAAAAACTCTGTCACAATGACACCTTCCTGATTGTCGCCTGAAAGCACATATTTTCCATTGGTAGGCACTTGAATCATGATGCTAGTATTTACCGGATAATAATAAATTTTGTAGTCGCCACCATTTATACTCCCCGACACTTCCTTTGCTTCTCGCAAGTAATTCACGTATTCCTCCAGGGAGAATTGACGCTCCTGCATAATAGCGCTGTGTGGCAAACCTATAAATCGGTAATGCATAGGATTATAAGGAATGCCAGTGATTGTGACCTTTTCCTTTGGATAGCGAAGAATGAACCCGTATTTCCAAGCGTTTTCTTGTAGCCACTTCCCTTCAGGAGATTGGTCGATTTTCATTTGTGTGGATGCAACATCCAAGGCTGTTCCCAAATGATGTTCGTTAAAACAATCTGGCAATGCACCTTCGTCATGTCCCTTTTCTTCAGCCGGTTTTCCCGTTTTTTCCAAACTTCGATAGCCGCTTTTGATCATAAAATCATTTACATTGTCACTGCTTGCTGCACCGGCCATCTCGTTGAACGCCTCCGCTGCGTTCTCAGACAATTCAATAGAATTATCTTGCAAGCGATAGCCTTCCACCAAATATTTGTGCGAAGACAAAAGGATCACATCGGATGGGACAGCCTCTGAATGGATCGGATGGTTCTTGTTGACTAATAACAGATCGCCCTGATAAATCTGGTCTTGTTCAACGCGAATCGCTTTGTATTTCGGGAAAGCTGCCGTGTACGGCTCTTTTTGTTCCCATAAAGCATCTATGAATGTCCGCAAGAATGGATAACCCAATAGCAATAAAAGAATACCTAGTAAGAGAAACCTCTTTTTCATTTCCATTTCCTCCATGGTTCGAGCGCATGTTGTTTTTTTCAATATGATGGTACTAGGCAATGTTAAATGAAATCGTGGTCAAAAGATAAAGTTTTCCTTAAATATTTTTACTGTAAACAAACTGAAAATTTTCAAGGTCCCTTGATATTCGATAGGAGCAAAGGAAAGCTGAAACGTTGTCAATTATTGCTCGTCAAATGGAGTGAAACTTCAAAAATAGACGAGGTGGCTACCATGAATGTCAGACAACGTACGATTTCTCTTTCTTTCCTTGCATTGTTAACCGTGTCATTCGCCCAACCAAGCTTTGCTGCAACGACTCCTTTTACGGATCTCGTCCAATCTGGAGCAAAGGATAAAATTCTTTCCTTACAGCAAGAAGGTGTGATAAAAGGCGTAGATGATAACAAGTTCGCACCTAATGAAACGATAACAGCTGCTCAAGGTATTCAACTGATTGTAAATGCCTTTGATTTGAATCTGGCAGCGATCCGTTTTGTAAAAGCTCCACAAGCCACTGACTTTTTTTCCAAAGCAGATAACGAGGCTTGGTATGCAGAGAGTCTCATCATAGCGGCTGTGAACGGTTTGGAGTTACCAGCTGATCTCGATCCGAACGCTGAATGGACTAAAGAGCAATTCATTCACCAGCTGATGAGAGTGATGGAGACCAAAGGTAATCTTCCCATGATCAAACTAGTGCCGGTAGAAATCAAAGATGATCATGACCTCACCGTGGATTATCAAGGCTCCATTCAACGAGCTTTGGCAAGAGATGTGATCGAATTGGATAAGGAAAACAAGCTCCATCCGCAAAAGCCCATCACGCGTGAAGAGGCAGCCGAAATGATTTATAATGCCCTTGCTTATTTGAAAAACCATAAGCCTTTGAACTAAAACAAAAAAATGCAGCGATCCTCGTGAAGAGGGGCTGCATTTTTTACTTACTTAACCAGTAATCATCTGATTTACTTGCCCGGTTATCAACAGCATCGCTTGCAAGACAGGCATCATACTGACAAGATCAGACGAATGGAAGCGTACCGTGCGTCCTTCGATGAGTTCAATTCCTGGCATCCAGCTGACTGCTGTGGCAAATTGTGATTTTGTAAACTCGACTTCTATCGTATTCTCTACTCTTTGCTCAAGCGGTTTCACTGTATTGCGATGGAGCAATGCCTCTTTTGCCCGCTGACGGATCAGCTCTCTCGCACGGACGGGATGCATCGCTTGCGACGAGAGTCCAGTTATCCCTGTTTTTACAGCGACTGTAAAGACTCCAGGGATATGTTCTTCCACCTCCTTAGCCGTTTGGGAATCTCCGGTAACGAGTACGACTGGGACACCGAAGGCTCCTGCGATTGCTGCATTTAAACCCGCTTCGCCCACCTCTTTGCCATTTAAGATAAGCCTATGGATAGCGAGGCCAGACAGTGTATGATTGAGTACTGCATCTCCTGTTCCCGCTTTTCCATGATAACCGATGAAAAATGCGGCATCGCAGCTACTGTCGATTCCCTGCATCATACAGAGAGGCTTGAAAAAACCGCGGATGACATCTGCCTGTGGGTGCAATTCTTCCAGGATGATATTGTTCATCGGTCCATGAGACTCATTGACGATAATTTCGGTAGCTCCTGCTTCCAGTGCACCCTCAATCGCCGCATTAACATCTTGGGTCAGCAGTCTTCTCCCCGCTTCGTAATGTCTACGACCGGGGATCACATCCTCCCATTCACTAAGTCCGGATATCCCTTCCATGTCCAACGAAATAAACACCTTCATGAGAAACTTCCTCCCTATCTTCGATTAGGTTGCTTTCGGTATTTGGCGCGATCCAAAGGCCATGCGCTTGATCTTACCGTCTGGATGGCGAACAAAGCGGATGAGTGAATCGATGTTGTGGCGCGTGAACAGAAACGTGTCTTCGCCCACGGAACGCAGTGGAAACACATCATTGCCTAAAACGAGTAAGAGCTGTCTCTGTGCTTCATCGAATCTAATCTCTACTGCGTCTCCTTCTCCTGATTTATATGTACCAGGGCATTGCTGCAAGGAATCAAGCGACACTTCCCTATCGGGAAACGTGGCGAACTGCGTCTCGAGCGGGCGACCGAACATGCTGTTCAATAAACCTAATGTCAGATTGGTAATGGGGGCATCATCCATGTTGGTCAAAAGAACGCCGGTTACTCCCGCCTCTGGGATGATGAACATTTGTGCTGTGATCCCTTTTAAGCCGCCGGTATGGGTGAGTAACGTGTAATCTTCAGTAAATGGAAGTACGCCGAGTCCGTAACCATAGCTGCGACTCAAGTCAATGCGTACATGAGGAGCAGCCATTTGTGACACGCTATCTCCCGAGATGATTCTCGCTCCATTTGAAAGCCCGCCTGTCCGATAGACATCCGCATACCGAAGCATGTCACGTGCGGACGATTTGAGAAAGCCTGCTGCACGCATGGAGGGAGCATCCCACCAACCAGGGGCACGTACAACCTCACGAACACCATCATTCATGCGACATGTGTACAGCATGGTAGTATTGTCGTCCTCTCCTAATTCCTCTACATGAAAAACCGTTCGTTCCATGCCAACCGGCTGTAAAATATGCTCTTTAACATAGTCTTCATATGTTTTGCCGCTGACACCCTCAATAATTGCCCCCAGCAAGCCAAAAGCTTCGTTCGAATAGCTGAATTCTGTCCCGGCAGGTCCCAACAATTCGAAGGGCAGCTTCTCTATATATGCCATGAGGTCTTCGAAGGTATCGATTGGGTGTTTACATTGCGCTTCAAAATGTTGGAGTAATTCTTGTGCTGTCGGATCGGCTTGTAAACTGCGTAGCATTGCGGGAATGAGAGATGGAAGTGGTGGAAATCCGAGGGTATGGGTCATGAAATGATGAATGGTGATGCTCTTCGTTTGGGCTTCATCCGGTGTGCGAAACTCAGGCAAATACGTGATGACCGGATCATGTACGGAAAGCTTTCCTTCTTCCTGAAGCTGCATGATCGCCATGCATGTAAACGACTTCGTAATTGACCCGATGCCAAATACCGTATCCAGATTGATAGGAGCTTGCTTTTCGCGGTCTCGATAACCAAACTCTTTTTCGTAAGCGAGTTCCCCGTCTTTGGCTACCGCAATGATCGCACCGGGAACCTGAAAATCATCCATCAGCTTTTCGACGTATGCTTCAAATGACGCTTCCCACTCATTCATCTTCATGTCATACCTCCTTAGATTTATTACATACAAACCGGAAAGCAATTTCAGTTGTTCAACTCCGAAGTGTATACTTCAAAAAAATAAGGATATGAAGTTCATGCACTAGTAGAATTATAAGCGGCAGATAAAAAAACAACAATATATAATTCTGAAAATAATTAATTTTCACAACGAAACGCAATTAAATAAAAATGGCCCTTCGTCTTGTATGACGCACGTCAATCAGAAACTCCAAAATGTAAAAGAAACAATCTCTTATTAGAATAAAAAAGTAAAAGCTGCCGGTTTTAACACCAGCAGCCTCTATTTGTGTTTGCCTTACTATCGAACCCATAAGGCTCAACTGGCCAAGCCGTGTGGACATATGCGGATTCTATAGGGGACGTTTCTTGAAGATGAGCACACGTTCGCACGATACGGTTAACCAGATATTTAAAATATGAATCTGTCCTTTTCTGTTACCATCTATGAACCGGCTATTTTTTTTCCTCTTGGTTGTCTGCTGTTTGCGTCTGGTTCGACAGTAATGCCGATTTGATCAAAAGTCTGCCCTTCGGCGAGCTGGTAGGTCAGTAATCCGAATCCGTTTTCGTCCGGCTTGAATATGCCACCATTTTCCCTCTTGCTGTTTTTCAGCAGCCAAACCTGGTAAACCTGTGAACCTTCGACGCCGGGCAATTCGTGAACCTGCACCACCAAATTTTTCTCTGATCCCTGCTGGACAATATAGGCGATACCGTTTGTTTCCGGGTGGCTTTGATTGGCTGCTTTTAAGGGAATCGCCGTTACAATTTCAATGGGGACATTTTCCGCATGGCGATTTTCTACTTGTATATTCGCTATTCCAAGGCCAATAAACGCGAGAAACAAGACGGTCACCATACTCGTTGAAACGGGAGTGAACTGGCTTTTAAGCATCATGGCGAGCTTGCTCATCTTAGCCATGAATGTTTCCGTACCGCTTCTTTTGGGCTCAAAAACAAACCCCAGTACCTCGCCTTTTAGCGATTCAGGCACCTCGATTTCGGTATAATCGAACGGCAAAGCATGCCAGGCCTGGGATAATTCCTGATATTCTTTTTTACACTCCGCACAATTCTTTACATGTTCAGCAAAGGCCATGTGTTCGCTCTCCTTGAGCTCATTTGCTATATATGAAATTAAATGATCACAAACCCTTCTCATTTTATATCCTCCAGTTCCAGATGCTTCCTCAATCCTTTAAGAGCCTGGTGAAGCCTGCTTTTAATCGTGCCAAGCGGCTCTTGTTCCAGCTTGGCGATCTCTGAAAGAGAATACCCTTTCCAATATAGCAGATCGATTAATTTTCTTTGGGCCGTCGGCAATTTGTTTTTCGCCATCGCAATATCATTCGTATTTACTCGTTGCTCGACTGCATTTGCAGGATCGGCGATCTCTTCATGTTCCTCTTGATGGTGTTGCGTATGCTTCTTCTCTTTGCGAAGGTAGTCAATGCATATATTGCGGGTAATCGTGAGCAGCCAATTTACAAAGCTGCCTTGAGCAGGATCGTAATGGCTGTTTGTTGTCCATAGCCTCAAAAAGACCAGCTGAATAATTTCTTTCGTCTTATCCTCATTCCCATTGCAAAACTTCATAACGAAGCCGTAAACAAGCTTTATATATCGATCATAGAGCTCCTCTAATGCGTGACCATTTTTTTCGTTAACCAATCGCATTAATTCCGCATCGTAATTTTCTTTCATTGGCACTCCCTGCTTTTGGATAAAAATTATACTGCCATAACCCTTTTTTAAAAGTAAAGATGGGAACGACCGCGACTGATCGTTCCCTGGGAGGCTTATTCAAATGTTGTTTCGCTGTTTACGACAAACCATACTTCTTTTACTCCTTGTCCGTTTATATCCCCTTCTTGCTGGTCTTTTGCAAAATAATAGAGAGGAAAGCCTTTGTATGTAACCTGCTTCTTCCCGTTGTCTTCTCTTGTGATCGTACCGAAATCCTTTTTGTCAAAACCTTCTGGGACTGCGAAATTCTCCTGGGTAAATGCCGGCCAGTTTGCCAGGCATTCCCCGCTGCAATTGCTTTTTCCTGCTTCGTCCTTTTTAAAGTAATACAGGGCCCTTCCCTGTGGATCCGCCAAATACTCTCCAGCTTTTTCATTCTTCAAAAGCTGGAGGGCTTGTTCCGATTTAGTTGGTTCCGTTTGGGCTTGATCGGGTTGAACCGCCTCTGTTTTTACCTCCGTGCTTTTTCCACAAGCAGCCAAAGCAAAAATAATCAAAAGCAGTGCAAGTGTAAAAACTACTTTTTTCATGTATGTTCCTCCTTACTTCCAGCCCCATTTTTGAAAGATTTGGTGAGATTTTTCCGTTCTTAAATAATCAATAAATTGCTGTGCCTCTTTTTTCTGATCAGTGATTTTTGTCAGGGCGATCGGCGTTCCACGATAGAGTTTTTCTTCTTCGGGCAGTTCGACCAGGTCAGTCACATCCTGGATCCGGTAATGCCACGATTCATAGGTAATCCAGGCGTCCAGACTGGAATTCGATTTCCATCGTTCAATGGCTTCGGCACTCGACTTTACAGAAACGGTAATATTTTGAGTAATGCCTCCGATCAGCCCTTTTCTGCCTGCCAGGTCTTCCCACAGGCCAAGCTGGCCAGCCCCATTCACATCCATTATTTTTACTCCCTTTTTCGTTAAATCCTCCAGACTTTCAATCTTCTTAGGATTTCCTTTCCTCACCAATATTCCTGCAGCACGTGCGTAAAGCTCCGTACGTGTTTTGGTGTCGATCATGTCGGGGTAGTTAAAGATAAAGTCCTGCAGCATATACTCGGAGCCACCGAAAATAATATCTGCATCTTGCTTTGCTTGACCGATCCACTTGCTCTCTGGTCCGGCTGTTATTTCCACCTTCATTCCCGTCTCAGCTGAAAAATGTTCAGCAGCTTCTTTGATCGGTCCAAGTGGTCCACCTGGTCCGTACACCCGGATGACTTGGTCACTTTGGCTAGAATTTGGTGTCGCCTGGGACGCCGGCTTACCGTCCATTTGTGCATAGGCTGACATTCCGGCAGCCGTAGTGAAAAAAAGCAGTAGAACTGCTAGGCACACGGTCTTCCTCATGATTCTTCCTCCATTTCACACTTGTTTTTTAATGGTACTATCAAAGGAAACGAAGGGAGGCTGTAAACGGTTTGATTGTAATTGTGAAATAGTTAGAAAGTTACATGAAACGATGAAAAACTAGACTGGTGAAGAATAAATAAAGATCTCCGCACAACCTACGCCAGTCTGGCCAGGTGTGGTGATCTTTGTCTTTGAGATGCCGTTGTAAACAGAAAAAAACGACCCTTTTTCAGGGCCGTAAAATAGTTTGCTCTTATTTTTCTAATTCTCCATCGCTATTTGTTACCGCAAAGTTGTAATTAATAGAGCGTGTAAATGGTTCGCCATCCTCATTGATGCCAGTTACGTCAAAGGAGAGATTATAAACACCTGGCTTCGTCGGCACAGTAAAATTGCCAGTAAGCTCATCTTCTTTTACGGCAAACTTCACTTCATCAAGGACGCTTGCTTTTTCGCCGTTCATGGAACGAGTCAGGTTTGCTTTTTCCAGTAACGATTGATCAATTTCGTTTTTGCCCAGGTCGACGGAAATCTTCGCTTTGTCGCCTTTCTTGAATACCTTTTTGCTCGCCTTTACTTTCGCTTCTTCTCCACCATCCACGGAACCAACCATGAAAAAGGCGTCGTCAGAGCCCTCCACTTCAAGTGTCCATTCGCCTGCTTCAGGTTCCTCTACTTCAATGAAGTGATGAACAGCATCTTGGAATATCCCGGGCTCATCTTCCGAGTTGCTTTTTTTACTAAGATCGGCCTCATACTCTTTGCCAGACGGACTGATCAGGGTCACAACGGTGTCTTCCGACGAGGTCATCGTATCAAGATTCAGCTTATCGATTCCGCTCTCCAAGAAAAATGTTTCGGAGGTGTTGTCTTCCACTTCGCCTCCGCGGAGAATAACGGAGCTTTCTTCCACAGTGGTTTCTTTCGATTTGTCTTTGCTTATTTTATTTGCACGTTCTTTAATGGATGCGTTTTGCAATTTTGGCTGAACCAGATCCCATGTTTGTGAGGCTTTCGCTATTTGACCGTGGGAAACGTCTTTTGTAAAGCTCTTGATCCCATACGGCAAACCGAAGGCAGACTCAACAGAAACGGCTCCATCGTCTTCACCAGGAAGAACCGCATGACCAAACCAGGTAGCACTAAACCAGCCATCATCCCCTGTTCCAGCGGCCATGTATGTCTTTGTTGAACTATTTTCGCTACGGCTGTCAGTCTGCGCACGGAAGTTGGCCATATAGGACGTTTGCAGGGAATACACGGCATCATCTTTTTTGCCAAGAATGTCAGCGAGCCATCCCGCCCAGTTGCTGTACGCCATGTCAGCCAATTCTGAACCTTTGTTTGGCGTGGAAAGCTGGTGAACTACGTTGACATACGGATGTGCGCCATAGTGAACGAGCGCTGTCTGTGTATCGATGCCACCTTTGGAATGTGCAATGATATTGATTTTGGAAACACCGTAATAATCTGCAACCTTTTTAATGACTTCGGCGAGCTTGGCTCCGTTTGTCCACATGTTTCCACCAGTACCATCCGCGTCCTTCAGTTGTACAAATGCGGTACGATACCCGGCGTTATAGGCTGCATCATAATATCCGTCTGTTGTATACCAGGTATTGTAGGTGGAGTGCAGACCCTGGACAAACAGGATCACGGGCTTGTCTTTGGATGCATTGGGAGGAACCGCACCTGTGTACCAGTCACCAAAATGACCACTTGGATTGTCGTCATGCAAAACCGGAGCTGGAGCGGCTGCGCTTGCTGCTTGCGGGTAGACCAGCGCCGTTGATAATGTAACGGCCGCTAGCAAACGAGATAGTGCTTTCTGATTCATGAAAAGAACACCAACCTTCACCTTTGGATTTATTGTTGCCGTACACAATTGTTAAAATGGTGCACGGATTGCAACTGCCTGTTCTACCTTCAATGTGTCTTGAATAATCACCATGATCGTATTCATTTGCTGATGAATAAAGAAATGCCCACCAGGCATGGGGTAAAATTTGCATTCTCCCCCGCAATAGTCTCGCCATGCCACAATATCTTGGATTTCAATAGAATCTTCTTTCCCAAACAATACCGTCATATTGACAGGGATTTGTTTGGGAAGCTCATTATTCATTTCATAAGTTTGCACGGCCTGGAAATCAGCGCGAATCATAGGCAAAAATACCTCCAAGATCTCGTGATTATCCAAAACTTCATTGGGAGTGCCCCCAAGTGTACGAAGCGATTCGATGAACTCGTCATGCGGCAGGTTGTATGTTTTTACCAGCTTCTGATACGCATGTGGCACGCGGGAGGCAGACAGGAACAAGTGCTGGGGCAGTGGCTTTCCATTCTGCAACAGCTTTCGCGTCAGTTCAAACGCAATTAATCCGCCCATACTGTGGCCAAAAAAGGCAAAAGGTTCTTCCCCCAGCTCTGGTGTAATCCGGTTGTATACATCCTCCAAGACCTCATAAAACGAGGTGGAAAGAACCATGCTATCGCCAATTAATGAAGGCCGTACCTCGAATGGATCAATTTCCAATATCGCTGGCGACACTACCCGCTTCCACCCGTAATAGATGCTGGGAAGCCCACCTGCGTACGGAAAGCAGAACAATTTCATCTCTTACCCCTCCCTTTCCTCATTGCGTATTATCTCGACATCTTTCTATGAAAAATAGCCTGATCTAAATCTTGTAAATCCCTCATCACTACTTGAGCAGCAAACTGATTGGCAGTCGCGCATGCTGATAATTTGTAACCTGGATCGATCTCATACTGATGAAATGCCCAAGCATCGCGGGAATCACTTTGCGATATCGTAATCGATTGGTCCAGGTTTTTTCTTATGGCGAATGATTGCAACGGGATGGATAGCCCCATGCCTCTCGCTTTTATATAGCTCTCCTTCAAAGTCCAAAGGTCGTAAAAATATGAAACCTGTTCATCTGGATGTTTTGCCAAGAGATCCTCTACTTCGGCTGTTGCAAAATAATGAGTGGCAATATCCAAATCAATCGGACATATTTGCTCCACATCAATCCCCACCTGCGCGTCATGCGTGGCGCAGACGACCCATTCCCCGGAATGCGAGACGTTAAAGCAGAAGTTGGGAAATGATTTCAAAAAAGGTTTTCCGTATGCATTGTAGTCATACTCGATTTCGTCATTAGAAATCTCGTAGACTTCACAAATGAGAGAACGTACCAGCACGTCCGCGAGCAACGCCCGATAGGAGTCAGCCGGATTTCTGAAACGATTGACCCGTTCCCGTTTTTCTTCGGGCAGTGCTTGTAAAAATCGGTTGAACGACTCTTTCTCCATGACAGCAGGACATTTCAAAGCGTAAATGGCAATCATGTAGCGCTCACCCTTCTTTCGGTCAATTCCAGACTACTCATTTGATCTGCTCGATCCTTTCGCTGCTGCACTTCATACAAGTTGGCATAGATGCCGTTGTACTGCATTAACTCAACATGGCGCCCTTGCTCGATAACCTTTCCTTGATCCATCACGTAAATCACATCGGCAGCCTCTACAGTCGACAGGCGATGAGCGATGACAAGTACTGTTTTATCTTTCATGAGTGCAGTTAATGCTTGCTGCACCCAATATTCCGATTCTGCATCCAAAGCAGAGGTTGCTTCGTCCAGTAAAAGAATCGGTGCATTTTTCAAGATAGCTCTGGCAATGGCAATTCGCTGACGCTGGCCGCCGGATAGCTTGGCACCGCGTTCTCCTGTTTTTGTCTGGTAGCCATCTGGCAGTTCCATAATAAAATCATGCGCATACGCAGCTTTGCTTGCCTGGATGACATCCTCTTCCGAAGCATTCAAGCAGCCGTAACGGATATTGTCTTCAATCGTTCCTTCGAACAAAAAGGCATCCTGAGGCACGTATGAGATCAAGCTTCTGATTTCTGCGAGAGAATAGGCGCCCATGGGCTTGCCCAGTAAATAAAGAGAGCCGCTCGCAGGTGGGTAATACCCTAACAGAAGTTTCATGACGGTGCTTTTTCCACTTCCACTCGATCCGACTAGGCCAGCCATTTGGCCTTGCTCGACTCGTAACGAAACACCATCCAGCACATTTGTATCTTCGTTGTATCCGAAAACGACCTGCTCCAGTTTCAGCATGCTTTCGCAATACTGGTGTTTGTCGGTGCTCTGCTGATACTCTTCCGGTTCGAGAGGTTCATTCAGAAAATCGACAACCCGAGAAGCGCCAGCTAGCGAGCTCTGCAACGCTGTAATGACTTGGCCAAGCTGGAGAAAGGCCAGTGTTACAAGCATCTGTTGTTGAACCAGAGCAACCAGCACACCCAACCCGATTATTTGTTTGGACACCATCATGATTCCAAAAACAAGCATTCCTCCGAAGCTTACGAATTGGATGAAGAAATTGGTCCCTTCCAATAATCCGTGTTTATGCCCTTGTTTGATGGCAGACGAAGCTACTTCCTCATTTGCTGCCGTGTAACGGGCGGTCACAACGTTATGTAAATGAAACATTTTGATGATGGGCAACCCAGACAAAAAATCGTTTAATCTTTCTGTCCCAATCCCCATCTGCTGCTGCATTCGGTCTCCAATGCGCCGTACAGACTTGGCAAACAGCGTATTCACATAAAGAGTCAATGCGCTTACGATCAACAAGACGACGGCAATTTTCCAATCCATTGCAAACATTCCTATGATCGAGCCAATCAGTGACAGCAGGATGATGCTCAATGTTTTCAATTGCTCTGCGTACGCGTTTTCCATGAGGACAACATCATTGCCCAGTCTCGACATCGTATCTCCCGAATGGTGCTGCTCATAGTAATCGAAAGGCAGCTTGCTCAAACGTTGATAGACATGAAGCCGAATGTTGGCAATGAGCTCACGGACGCATCGACGATAGATGTAGCTGAAAAATGGAGACAGGATACTTAGCAAGAGGAACATCATAGCCATGGTGGCAATCGCTCTGGTTAATAAAGCAGGGTCTTTTGTGTTCGCAAAATCCGTCAGATCCTTGAATACGAAAGGTAAAGATACCAATACAGCTGCTTGACCGATTCCGTCTCCTACGAGTCCCAATATATACGCTCGCTTTTTCGATTTCATAAACGACAGCAGTTGAAGTAGTTCCCGCATCAAACTCTTGATGAACATGCCTATACCCTCCCTGCTGCCAGTGAGCTGTGCGTCTCTGTGGCAAACTGTTTTTGATACAATCTGGTGTAAGCGCCGTCTTGGGCAAGCAAATCATAATGTGTACCCCGTTCAACAATTTGTCCTTGCTCCAAAACGAGCACTTCATCCGCGTCTTTTATCGTAGACAGTCGGTGAGCAATGACGAGAACCGTCCGATTTTTCATTACATTTTCCAGTGCTTCCTGTACCAGAGCTTCCGATTCTGTATCTAAAGCAGACGTTGGTTCATCCAGCAGCAGAATCGGGGCGTCCTTCAAAATCGCTCGGGCAATCGCGATCCGCTGTTTCTGTCCTCCGGATAAACGAGAGCCTCGTTCTCCCACTTTTGTTTGATATCCTTGCGGCAGCTCCATGATAAAGTGATGCGCATTGGCTGCTTTTGCCGCTGCGATAATCTCGTCTTGTGTCGCATCAATTCGTCCATATGAGATATTTTCCGCAATAGACACGGGAAATAGCGTCGTATCCTGAGAAACCATGGAAAGATAGCTCCGCATGTCCGGCATATTCCACTCCGTCATGGAATGCCCGAATACATTGAGTCTTCCGTTGCCCGGTTCCATTTGATAAAACCCGCACAGCAATTTCATGATGGTGCTCTTTCCACTTCCGCTTGCACCAACTAACGCAACGGTCTTATTTGGATGTAACGTAAAGCTAACATCATCAAGAATCCTTACCTGATCGTAGCCAAACGTAACGTTCTCAAACTGTACAGGAATCGCTTGTGGATCAACAGGAATCGCAGGCAGATCATTTTGTTCAACTGGCTGTGAAAAAATTTCTTGCAGCCGCTTTGCCGCACCTGAGGTCTCTTGTACTTGGGCAAACAACACGGGCGCGAGTGAAAGAGGTTCGATAATGAAGTGAAGCAAATAGCTGAAAACGACCAAGCTGCCCAGATCCAATTCTCCCGCCTGAATCAAGTACCCACCATAAGCAACAAAAAACAGAATGGGGGAAGAAAACAATAAAATCCCTGGTGCTGTCATCCACGCACGTTTCTTCTCTGCCTGGAACGCATTTTTCAAAACCTGCTTCATACCCGCATGGTATTTACGATACAGGACACCTTCCAATTGAAAAGCTTTGACCATGTGAATCCCGGAAAGCGTATCCTGAGCGATTGCGTTCGTTTTACCCAGATGGTCCTGCATTTGCTCCGAATATTTTTGAAGCGGTCTGCTCATCCACCCTGTGATCGCGATAGCGACGGGGAGGATTGCAACGCTGAAGATGATTAACTTCCAATTGATCGTCAACAACAGTCCAAGAGCTCCGACAAAAACAACCGGCAAATAAAAAAGCTGATAGAAATGCTTTTGCAAAAAGCTTTGCAAGATTTGGGCATCCGTTGTTAAGCGAGAAACGAGATCGCCAGAATGAAATTTATCCATCGTGGACATGGGGACTTTTTCAAGATGAGAAGCCATGCTGTTTTTCAAATCTCTCATGGCTCTTGCACTAAATCTAGCTGCCGAATACGTGATGAAATATTTTGAGAGAAAACCGACGATGGTCAGACAAAAAATGATAAGGGCAATACTGACCAGCTTGTCGAAGTTGTTCGTATGTTCAACCATGGTTTTGATCAGGATTCCCATCCAAATGTCTGCAACAGCCACAAGGAGCGAGGCAATGATACAAATCATGACCCAACCTCGATAAGGCTTTACATATGAGAGTATCCAGCCAAACACGGGCTCTTTCTTTCTGTGCTGAGCTTGCTTGGTAAAAATCATTTGCTGCTCCTCTCCAAGGATGTAATGGATGAACTCCCCTTGGAAATCGTGTTCCCAAGGGGAATCATCACAAAGCCTCGATCTTATTTCAGAATGAACAGCTCTTGCAGGATGTCTCGGAGGATGGAGGCATTCATTGTCACGTAATTTCCACCCAACATTCTGGAGTGGATACCGTACCCTTCGTACGTCATCAGTCGTTTCGTAGCCTGTGTCCAAGCGGCTTCATTCCATTTGACTGCGGCCAGATCTTCTTCGCCCGATTCCAGCTCTGATTGAATGAGATGGATCGCTGCGTTCGTTGCACCCGTATTGATCAGTTGATTGTGGTACATCACGTAGCTGACCGTTTTTCGAATGAAGCTTTGCTTGACGAATTCATTGGCAGCGTACAAATTGAAGTCTTCTTGCGTCATGTTGAACATCTCGATGTTCTCACCAATTTCGGCAAATAACTGGGCAATGTCACTCTCTGTTTCCGCCAGAGTCCTCTCCATCACCTTGTCTTTCCAGTACGAATCGAACAAGATGAGATCGGTCACGACATATCCTTGGTTCTCCAGTTCTTTTGCGACTTCAAATGCCAGATTGCCTCCAGAGGAATACCCCATGAGCGTATAGGGTCCTTTTGGATCAATCGCTACAATGGCTTCGATGTACTGCTCAAGTCGATTGTCTTCTTGGATGAAATCAAAGCTATACAAGGAGACGCCCTTGATTTCATCAGCAAGCTTTTGGTAATAGACACTTTGGGCTCCAATCGGCGTAAAGCAGAATACCTTTCTCGCCGTCTCTTCATTTAAGAGAATGGGACCACCGGAGTTGCCCTCGAAGTTCTTGTGCGTGATGAAATCGGCTACCTTCTCAATGGTTGGATGCTGGAAGATAAGGTTTAACGGAAGTTCAATCTGCATGTACTCATACACCTTTGCAACTAACAGTGTTGCTTTCAATGAGTGCCCACCCAGTTCAAAGAAATAGTCAGTGATGCCGATTGGTTCTATCCCCAAAACTTCCTGCCAAATGGCAGCCAATTGATGCTCAGTCGCACTTCTTGGGGCCACGAACTCACGTGAGGCCGCATCCGATGGCTTTGGCTTCGGCAACGCTTTGCGATCCACTTTTCCATTGGCTGAAAGCGGCAGTTGATCCAACTGGACAAAATAGCTTGGAACCATATAAGCAGGCAGTTCCTTCGCCAGATACCTTCTCAGCTCGGAAATGGATACCTCTGCTGCTGGGACGAGATAAGCGCAAAGATACTGTCCGGCCGTTACGTCATCCTCTTGCACAACTACCACTGCCTGATCGATGCCATCGTACGCAAGTATAGTGCTCTCGATCTCCCCGATCTCGATGCGGTACCCTCTCACCTTCACCTGTTCGTCAGCCCGGCCGATGTAATCGATCGTGCCATCCGTCCGCCATTTCACCAAGTCACCCGTTTTATACATGAGCTCCCCTGGCACAAACGGATTCGGAACGAACTTTTCTTGAGTGAGCTCTGGTTTATTCAAATAACCTCTTGCCAGTCCTGGTCCTCCGATGCATAGCTCTCCCACTACGCCAATCGGTTGCAAATGATGTTGCGTATCTACGATGTAAACCTGTACATTGGCTAGCGGTCGTCCAATCGTGATATCTTGCCCCGCTTCAATCGAACGAGAGATGGTGGTGACGACGCTGTTTTCGGTCGGACCGTATTCATTGTTGATCTCGATTGCTGGATGCTTTTCTTTCGTTTTTTGCACAAGCTGCGGAGGTAGTTTCTCGCCTCCCAGTGTCACGCAACGCAGAGGTGAGAAGTCGGCAGCAGTCGAGCAATCCAGAATTGCCTGGAACAGACTCGGTACACCGTAGTAATGTGTGACTTCCGTCGAGGCAATCAGCTTTTTCAGCGCTACCGGATCTTTCGCTTCTTCCTCTCTCGGCAAGACGCAAGTAGCACCTCCGAAAAGCGGAGCGAACAAGCTGGCTACAAACCCATCGAAGGCAAATGAGAATACCTGCAACGCCTTGTCTCCCGGTCCGAATCCATATTCATCTCTTCTCCACTGCAAGCAATTGACGATTCCTCGATGTGGAATCATAACGCCCTTCGGCTTACCGGTCGTACCCGATGTATAGATTACATAGGCGAGATCAGTTGGTTGATTGAGTGATGAGAGATTGGAGCCATCCATCTTGTTGTCATGCTCTGCGTTCAGATCAAGCCAGTCAAGACCGCTCGACACGCGAGACAATAGTTCTGATAAATGAGATTGGCAGAGAAGCAGTGCTGCGTTGCTGTCCGCAAGCAGGTACTGGATGCGTTCTTGCGGATAAGCCGGGTCGATTGGAACATACGCTCCGCCTGCCTTTAAGATACCGAGGATGCCAATGATCATCTCTGGTGAACGCTCCGCCATGACTGCTACAAGACGATCGGGTCCAACTCCCCTGGTGCGCAAAACTCTTGCCAGTCTGTTGGCCCGCTCATTGAGCTCGCTGTACGTCAGTGACTGACCGTTAAAGAGAATGGCTGCCTGATCTGGCGTCTTCGCGACTTGCTCTTCGAATAATTGATGCATCGTTTTGTCCGGTACGTAGCTAACACCTGTATCATTGAACTTCCCGAAAATTTGCTGCTTCTCTTCCGTCGAGAGCATATCGATTTCGCTCAAGCGGATATGCGGGTTTTGCACAACGATTTGGGCAATAGCCATGAAGTGGTTGCTTAACCGTTCAATTGTCTCTCTCGTAAACAAGCTTGTGCTGTACTCCACGCCAATGCGAATCTCTTCACGCTCTTCTGTGGCAATCAACGTCAAATCAAATTTGGAATGGTTGCCAGCCTGATCAGTCATGAAAGGAGCGAGTGTCAAGCCGAGCAAGTCGATAGCATCATCCGTGTTGTTTTGCACAGTAAACATCGTGTCGAAGAGCGGGTTTCTGCTTAAGTCTCGCGGAATGTCGAGTTTTTCCACCAGTTCCTCAAACGGATAATCCTGATGAACATAAGCGTCCAGTGCATTCTGCTTGACTTCCAGCAACAACTCGGTGAATGTTTTCCCAGCAAGCGGCTTGTTTCTCATCGCCAATGTGTTGACAAACATACCGACGATTGGTTCCAGATCAGCATGGGATCTGCCTGTAATCGGTGTGCCGACGATGATGTCCTCTTGCCCGGAATATTTGGAAAGCAGTACGTTGTACGTCGCGAGGAGCACCATATACAGTGTCGTTCCCGTTTCTCGGGCCAACTGGTTCAAGCCTTCCATGAGCTGTTTACCGGTTCCGATGCTATACTGATCTCCTGCGAAATTTTGAATGCTTGGTCGGGTGAAATCCGTTTGCAGATTCAGCACTGGAATTTCGTCTGCAAACACTTGAGCCCAGTACTGTTCTTGCTTGTTGAAGGCATCGGACTCAAAAAGCTCCCGTTGCCATACGGAGAAGTCCTTGTACTGGATTCGCAGCTCTGGCAAAACATCCCCTTGGTATAACTTCACTAAGTCAGACAGGAGAATGCCGGAGGATACACCGTCGGAAATGCTGTGATGCATGTCGGTAAAGAGCACATGACGATCTTCTCCAATATGCAGGAGACGGACGCGAAGCAACGGCGCTACCCCCAGATCGAATGGCTGAACAAGGGATGAAAGAACCTCTTGTGCCTGATCTTCTGTGATCGTTGTATACGAAAGTTCAAAAGATACTTCCTCGTGAATCTTCTGAACAGGTTCTCCATTTACAACGGCAAAAGACGTACGAAGACTTTCATGTCGCGCAATCAGCCGCTTGAACGCTGTCTCTAATCGTTCCGGTTCCAGCTTTCCTTCGATCAGCATAGTCGAAGGCATATTGTAGCTGATGCCGACTCCCTCGAACTGATGGAGGATATACATGCGCTTTTGAGCTGATGAAACAGGGTAATACTCTTGCGCAGGTGCTGGTTGGATCGAAATGACATATCCTCTTGCTGTCTCTTCGATGTGTGCAGCCAATTGCTGAATCGTCGGTTTTTCGAACAAAATACGAAGCGGAATATCGACTTGATATTCGTTATGCATGCTCGAAATCACACTCATCGCACGCAGGGAATGACCGCCAATTGCAAAGAAATCATCCAGAACCCCTACATGTTCCACATTCAGCACTTGCTCCCAGACGCGGGCCAATTGTGCCTCCAACTCCGTACGAGGTGCCACGTACTCTGTCGTTCTGAGTAGAGATACATCTGGCGCCGGTAAGGAACGTCTGTCGATCTTCCCGTTTGCGGTAAGCGGCAGCGCTTCAAGCGTTACGAAATACGATGGAATCATCGCTTGAGGCAATTCTTTTAGCAATTCCTTACGTACTTGTGCTGTATCGATCTCATGGTCTGCCACCATGTACGCGCATAGATACTTTTCTTGTCTGTGATCCTCTCTTGCGATGACAACTGCTTCAAGGATTCCGTCCAGCTTGCGTAGCTGGGTCTCGATTTCGCCCAGCTCGATACGGACACCCCTGATTTTCACTTGATGATCGTTACGACCCAGGAATTCTACATTGCCATCCGTGCGCCATTTTGCCAGATCACCCGTACGGTACAAGAGTTCACCTGGTGCAAAAGGATTTGGTACGAACTTCTCCTGTGTCAGCTCAGGTCTGTTCAAATAACCGCGAGCGACCCCAGCTCCACCGATGCACAACTCCCCCACGACTCCAACAGGTTGAAGATTCAATTGTTGATCCATCACATACATCTGCATATTCGGCAGCGGTTTTCCGATCGGTACCGTTCCCGAGCGAATGGATGAGACATCTGTTTCTTCGTAATAGCTGGAATCGATGCACGCCTCTGTTACGCCATAACTGTTAACAATGCGCATTGTCTGGCTGAATCTGGCGAGCAAGGTCTTGAAGTCTTCTGCCGGACAACTGTCTGCTCCGAGGATCAGGAGCTTCATCTGACTGATGTCGAGCTTGTTTTCGTAAATGTAATGCATCAACGGCATGATCAAAGCTGGTGTGGCTTCGAAAATCGTTATTTCATACCGCTTGATGATTTCGTACAAGGAAGCAGGGTCCATTTTGACCTCATTCGGGCAAATGACCAGTTGCCCTCCTGTGAGCAATGCTCTGGCAAAATCGCCAGTCGATACGTCGAAGGCGAAGCTCGCCATTTGCAGCAAGCGAACCGGGAAGGTATCCAAGTGATACTCATCCTGCCATGCAAACGCGACATTCGCATAGCTCCGGTGCTCGATCACGACCCCTTTTGGCTTGCCAGTCGTACCGGACGTATAAATGATGTAAGCAGCGTGTTCCGGCAGTGCAACAGGTTCCAGATTGCTCGCTTCTCCCTGATACAACCCCTCTGCATCCAGATAGAGCGTTTCGTAAGGGAATGCAAGCTGCGTATTCATCTTTTGCAAGGTAAGGAACAACTTCGCATCGCTATCTTCCAAAATGAATGTTTGGCGCTCCAACGGATAGTCTGGATCAATCGGAACGTAGGCGCCGCCGGCTTTCAAAATACCGAGCGTCCCTACTACCATGTGCAAGGAGCGGTCTACCATGATGCCGACATTGCTCTCTGGCTTGACTCCCATTTTGCGCAAAACACGTGCGAGTTGGTTGGCTTTTTCATTTAATTCCCGATACGTAAGCTGTTCGTCCTCGAAGATGACAGCTACTTCGTTCGGTGTTTTTTCTACCTGCTCTTCGAATAGCTCCTGGAACGTTTTATTCGTTGGATAAGCGGCTTTTGTTGCATTGAAATCATGCAGCATTTGCTCTATCTCTTCTTTTGACAAAACATTGATCTCTGCCAGCTTGCAATCTGGATTGGCAATGATCGTCTGTAGAAGATGGACGTAATGTGCTGCCATGCGGTCGATCGATTCTTTTGCAAACAACTTCGTGCAATAGCTGAATTGCACGAGAAGCTCATCCTGTTGTTCCATCGCGTCCAGAGCGATATCGAATTTCGCGATCTTGCCATCTACCGGGTAAGCGGACATGTTGAGTCCGGCAATTTCTAATGCAGACGAGTCCGCAAGCCCCAGACTGAACATCGTATCGAACAGTGGATTTCGGCTTAAATCGCGCCGTACTTGCAACTTATCTACGAGATGTTCAAACGGATAATCCTGATGTTCAAACGCTTGCAGTGCATTCTGTTTCACGTCACCCAAAAACTCGCGGAAGGTCAGGTTGCCTGCTGCCACATTTTTCAAGGCAAGCGTGTTGACGAACATGCCGACGACTCGTTCCACATCTGCGTGGGATCGACCTGCAATCGGTGTACCGACAACGATTTCTTCCTGTCCTGCGTATTTGGACAGCAGTACATTGTAGGCTGCCAAAAGCACCATGAACAGTGTGGAGCCCGTATTTGCAGCGAGTTGTCGCAACTCCGCAAGTAATTGATTTCCTGTACCGATCGCTACTGTGTCGCCTTCGAAGCTTTGAACAGTAGGTCTTGGGAAATCATTTGGCAGGTTGAGTAACGGGATCTCCCCTGCAAAGACATCCGTCCAATAGTCCTGCTGTTTTTGGAAACGCTCAGACTGGGACAGTTTCGTCTGCCAAGCAGCAAAATCTTTATACTGGATGCGCATGTCAGGGAGCTGCTTTTCTTCGTATAAGCTCGCAAACTCCTTGGCGATGACTGCAAGCGATACACCATCAGAGATAATGTGATGCATATCCATGAAGAACAAGTGTCGTTCTTCTCCCAGTTTCAACAAGTGAACCCGGAACAGCGGAGCCAACTCGAGATTAAATGGCTGAACCAACTCTTGAATGCGTTGCTCTACTTGGTCTTCTGTCGCCTCGGAAATACCGATGTGCAGCGTGACATCCTCATGGATTCGTTGAACTGGTTCCCCGTTTTTCGAATGGAAGGATGTTCGCAAGGATTCATGTCGTTTTACCAGTGTTTGGATCGCATGTTCAAAGCGCTCGTAATCCAGTTGGCCATCTATGATCAGCACATTTGGCACGTTGTAGCTGATCCCGCTTCCTTCAAACTCATGCAGGATGTACATTCTTTTTTGTGCGAACGAGACTGGGTAAAACTCTGCTTGCTCTACTAGTTGAATGGTCTCGAACTGTTCAATCTCACTCGCAGTGATATAGGCAGCCAGCTCATGGATCGTAGCAGATTCAAACAGTGCTTTTAACGGAAGCTCTACCTGGAATGCTTTATGCACCTGCGTGATTACATTCATAGCCTTGAGAGAATGTCCACCCAGTTCAAAGAAGTTGTCATGAATGCCTATCGGATGAATCCCCAGAACCTCTTGCCAAATTTCTGCCAGCTTCTGCTCCGTTGTATTTTGTGGGGCGACATATGTGGCGCCTTGTACCCGATCTCCAGATGGTTCAGGCAAAGCTCTGCGATTGACCTTCCCATTTGCAGTCAAAGGCAGTTTATCCATTTGAACATAGAAGGCTGGAACCATGTAGCTAGGCAATTCTTTGGAAATAGCCTCTCTCACCTCTGCTACGTCGAGCTCCTCTTCTGGAACAAAGTAAGCGCAGAGAGCTTTTTGGCCGTTCGTATCATCCATCACGGTAACGACAGCTTCTTTTACCTTTTCCAGATTAGTCAAGACGCTCTCGATTTCCCCAAGCTCGATCCGATAGCCCCTGATCTTTACCTGTTGGTCGATACGTCCCAAATACTCAATCGTTCCATCCGCCTTCCATCTCGCCAAATCCCCTGTGCGGTACATATTTTCACCAGAAACAAACGGATTCGGAACAAACTTCTCGGCGGTCATTTCCGGTTTGTTCAAATAGCCTCTCGCAACTCCATCACCACCGACGCACAATTCACCGGGCACCCCAATTGGCTGCGGCTGGTTGTAGCGATCCACGATATAAGCTGTGGAGTTCGAGATTGGCTTCCCAATCGGAATATTGTCTTCGAATTCCTTCTCAATCAAATAGCATGTCGAGAAAGTTGTGTTTTCGGTCGGGCCGTATCCGTTCCAAATTTCCAGAGCTGGATGGGCGCTGTTAACTTTGTTGATGTGTCTCGGAGACAGTGCTTCGCCACCGACGATTAACGCACGCAAACCTTCAAACATCGCCGGGTTGTCTTGCGAAAGCTGGTTAAACAGTGGTGAAGTTAACCACATCGTGGTAATCCGATTCTCTCGCAGGAAGCTGCCTAACTTCTCCGCATCCAAAAGGACATCCTTGCTCACAAGGAACAAGCTAGCACCATGCAACAGAGCCCCGAAAATCTCGAACGTCATGGCGTCAAAGCCAATGGCGCCCGTTTGAATCATGCGATCTTCTTCACGTACCTGAACGTAATTCGTATGTTTCACCAATCGGGTGACATTGCGATGCTCGACCATGACTCCTTTTGGCTTGCCTGTTGAACCAGACGTGTACATCACATAGGCCAAGTCCTTGGCGTCATTGAGGTTAGTCGGATTGCTGGCATCTTCTTGCTCCAGGCTCTCGTCTTCCAAAATGATTGGAATGAGACCTTCTTCCACGAGATGCAAGAGATGTCTTTGAACAAGGACAACCTTCACGCCGCCATCTTCGAGCATGTAAGTAATGCGCTCGGATGGATGCTCTGGATCAATCCCCAGATAGGCGCCTCCCGCTTTGATGATCCCCATAATGCCTGTGATCATCTCGAGAGAACGATCTGCGATCAATCCGACAACGGAATCCTTCCCGATTTCCTCACGGCGAAGAGCACTTGCGATCTGATTGGCTTTCTGGTTCAGCTCCTGATACGTCAACATCTGTCCGTCAAAAATGACAGCGGCTTGCTCAGGCGTTCTCAGAACCTGCTCCTCGAATAGCTCTTGAATGGTGCTCTCGCGTGGATAATCGACTATCGTGTTGTTAAATGCGACCGTCACAAGCTGTTTTTCTTCTTCGGTCAACAAGCTGAGCTCGTGCAAGGCAGCGGTTTGATCTGCAATAACTCCTCGCAGCACCTGTAGAAAATGACCTGCCATTCTTTCTATCGTGTCTCTTTGGAACAATTTCGTTGAGTATACGAGACCAAAATGAATTCCTGTCTCATCTTCATGTGCTTCCAGCGTGAGATCGAATTTGGCGTTGCCTTGCTGCCCATCTCCGGAGTAGGCTTCAAATTTCAGTCCATCCACCTCAAAGGCTTTTTTGTCCAGGTTTTGCAAAATAAACATGGTGTCAAACAGTGGGTTTCTGCTGAGATCCCGCTGGATTTCCAGTTTTTCGACCAGTGCTTCAAACGGATAATCCTGATGGGCGTATGCTTGCAGTGTATTCTGTTTAACATCTTCCAAAAATGCCTGGAACGATTTTTTGCCGTCAGGGTAGTTTCGCAAAGCCAATGTATTGACAAACATCCCCAAGACTTTTTCTACATCCGCATGCGATCTACCAGCAATCGGCGTTCCCACTACGATGTCTTCTTGACCGCTGTATTTGGAAAGGAGCACATTGTAAGCCGCCAGCAAGACCATAAACAGCGTAGTTTGGTTCTCATGGGCGAGCTTGTATAAATCGTCCATCAACGTTTTGTCAGCCTGGAACGTAATGCAATCTCCCTCAAAGCTTTGAACAAGCGGGCGAGAATAATCGGCGGGCAGATTCAGTACCGGAATGTCTCCCGCGAAGGACTGCAACCAGTAGTTCTCGTGCTTTGTATAGATGTCGGTTTGGAACAGATCCTTCTGCCAGACAGCAAAGTCTTTGTATTGAACAGCCATATCTGTTAATAATTGGTTTCTATACAACTTCGAGAATTCCTCCATGATGATCCCGACAGAGACACCATCCGAAATGATGTGATGCATATCCATCAGGAAGAGATGTCTCTTCTCTCCCAATCTGAAGAGTCCAACCCTCAACAACGGAGCCTTTTCCAAATCAAATGGTTGCACAAATGTTTCGATGGTTTGCTCGACTTGATCTTCCGTCAAATCCTCATAGCGCACATCCAGTTCGACTGCCTCATGTACACGCTGAACAGGCTCACCATTCACTGTGTGGAAGGATGTCCGCAACGATTCGTGTCGCTTGACCAGCCCGTGTATCGCGGTTTCAAAGCGTGCGTAGTCCAGATCGCCTTCAATAAACATTACGCTTGGCATGTTATAAACTGTGCCGGTACCTTCAAACTGGCGCAGGACATACATCCTCTTTTGTGCTGAAGAAACGGGATAATATTCTTGCTGCGGTACAGGATGAATCGGTATATGCGTGTCTTTTCCACTTGTCTCGATATACTGTGCCAATGCCTGAATGGTAGGTGTCGCAAAGAGCACGCTGAGTGGAAGCTCTACTTGATATTCTTTATGGATCTGTGCGGAGAGCGACATGGCTTTCAAGGAATGCCCGCCTAACTGGAAGAAGTTGTCGAGAACACCGATGTCGGTTATCCCGAGCACATGTTCCCAAATCTCTACCAGCCTGCTTTCCACAGGACTTGCTGGCGCCACATATTCTGCCCCCGTTACAGGCCTGCCTTCTGGTTTCGGCAAGGCTTTCCTGTCGATCTTTCCATTCGGCGTAAGCGGGAGATGATCGAGCTGGATCAAGTACGCAGGAATCATGTAAGACGGCAAGCTTTTCGACAGATACGTCCACAGATTCGAGACTTCAAGCCTTTCTTCCGCCGTGTAATAAGCAGCAAGCGACGATTGGCCCTGTTGGTCCTCATGGACAATCACGACAGCCGAAGTCAGCTTTTTAAAGGAGAGCATAACCGACTCAATCTCGCCGATTTCAATCCGATATCCTCTTACTTTTACCTGTTCATCCAAGCGACCGATAAATTCAATCGTTCCGTCAGGGAGCCACTTTCCTAGATCGCCCGTCTTGTACATGCGCTCGCCTTCCAAATACGGATGAGAAACAAATTTCTCTGCTGTGAGTTCCGGCTTGTTCCAATATCCACGTGCCAAACCGTGGCCACCGATGCAAATTTCCCCGACGACGCCGATTGGCTGTAGCTGATGGAATTTGTCCACAATATAGATGCTGGTGTTGGCAATGGGACGTCCGATTGTTATCACAGAATCCAGTTGCGAAATTCGTTGATAGGTGGCGACGACACTGCTTTCTGTCGGACCGTATTCATTGACGATGACCAATTGCGGATTCTGCTGATTGCTCTTCTCAACGAGCTGAGCGGTTACTTTTTCGCCCCCTAGTGTGACGTTTTGCAGGGAACTGATATCTGCAGCAGAACCGCATTCCAATATCGCTTGGAATAAACTTGGCACGCATGTCATTTGAGTGCATCTCGCAGCTGCAATGAGCTTTCTGAGAGATACAGGATCTTTCGCTTCTTCGTCCTTCGCCAGGATGACAGCTGAACCGGAAAGGATCGGCGTAAAGAAGGAAAGAACAAAGGCATCAAATGCAAAGGATAGGGACACCAGTTTTCGATCATGAACACTAAACTGATACTCCTCTTTTTTCCACAGCACGTTGTTGACAATGCCTCTATGCTCGACCATGACTCCTTTTGGTTTACCTGTTGTCCCCGATGTGTAAATGACATAAGCCAAATCGGAAGCGGTTTGAATCGGTTCGAGATTCGAACGGTTGGGAGAATAGTTGTTCTCCTCCTCCAGATACAGGCATTCCACGCTCACGCTAGAAGCCAGTTTAGCTCCAAGATGCTTTTGGGTAAGTAACAGACGGGCTTCGCAATCCTCCAGCATGTAGGCCACACGGTCTTCCGGGTATTCGGGATCGATAGGCACGTAGGCTCCACCTGCTTTCAAAATGGCCATGATTCCCACAACCATTTCCAAAGAACGATTCGCCATGATTCCTACGAATTGGTTAGCCTTTACTCCCCGTTCACGCAAGGTAACGGCAAGCTGGTTTGCTCGCTCATTCAATTCGTGATAGGACATCTGCTTATCACCGATTACAATCGCTGTAACCTGTGGTGTTTTTTCCACTTGCTCCTCAAACAGCTCATGGAGTGTCTTGTTCTGCGGATATTCCGTATGCGTTTGGTTGAATTCTACTAATAAGCGATGCTTTTCTTCAGCGGAAAGCATACTGATTTCGGACAATGTAACGGCTTCTTGCTCAATAACGGCATGAAGGATTCGGATGAAATGTGCCGCTATTTTTTCAATGGTCTCTCTTGTAAACAATTTGGTGCAGTAATCAAGGCTAAAGATGATTTCTTCATCTTCTTCGTACGCCTCTAATGACAGATCAAACTTGGCCTGATTTACTTCTGCCATATAGGGTGTAAACGTCAGTTGCTCCATTTCGAATGGCTTCTGATCCATATTTTGCAAGATAAATACGGTGTCAAACAAAGGATTGCGGCTCAGATCCCGTTGAATGTCCAACTTATCGATCAGCTCATCCAGTGGATAATCCTGATTCTCAAAAGCTTTCAGCGTATTGTTTTTCACTTCTGCCAAAAAGCTAAGGAAGGTCTTCGTCCCCACAGGCTCGTTTCGCAACGCCAGTGTATTGACAAACATACCGATGATCGAATCCGTTTCAGCATGGGACCTGCCAGCAGTAGGCGCGCCAACAATAATGTCCTCTTGTCCAGAGTATTTGGCCAGAAGTACATTGTAGGCCGCCAGCAAAACCATGTAGAGCGTAGCTCCTGTACCATGGGCAAGTCGATTCAGTTCTTTTTTCAAAAGGGCACCGGAGCCGAAAATAAATCGCTCACCCTCGAAGCTTTTCACAGAAGGTCTCGGATAATCCGTTGCAAGATTCAATACAGGAATTTCTCCCGTAAAGGTATCGATCCAATAGGCTTCCTGTGCAGCAAACTCTTCCGTCTCGTACCATTGATTCTGCCAATGGGCAAAGTCTTTGTACTGAATGCTCAGTTCAGGCAGCTCTTCCCCGTGATAAAGCTGAGCAAGCTCTTGAACCAGAATGCCAATCGATACACCATCCACCACAATATGGTGAAAATCCAGCATAAAAAGATGGCGTTCCAGAGGCAGTTTGACCAGTCCAGCGCGTATCAGTGGAGCTTTTTCCAAGTCGAACGGTTGAATAAATTGCTCGACGATTTGTTTCAGCTCTCCCTCTGTTGACTCCATCGACGAGATTTCCAGTTCAACATCTTCATGTACGCGCTGAACAGTCTCTCCTTTCACGGTGTGGAACGAGGTACGCAGAGATTCATGGCGTCTCACCAGACTCTTGAGCGCTTGCTGCAAACGCTCTGTATCCAGCTTGCCATCGATGTACAGGATGCCCGGCATGTTGTAGCTGATACCTGCACCTTCCATTTGTCGGAGAATAAACATTCTCTTTTGTGCAGAAGACACGGAGTAATACTCCTGCTTTTGGACAGGTTCAATCTTCGTATACCTGCCTTTTCCAGCAGTAGCGATGTATGCCGACAAGCCAGCGATGGTAGGCGATTCAAACAGTGTTTTCAACGGCACATCTACATGAAGGGTGCGATGGATCAAAGAGATGACGTTCATCGCCTTCAAGGAGTGTCCGCCCAACTCGAAGAAATGATCGTGTACCCCGATTGGGTTCACGCCAAGTACACTTTGCCAAATGTCTGCGAGCGTAGCTTCCACTTCATTGCGCGGAGCTACATACACGATTTCAGATGTGGATGCTCCCTCTGGCTGAGGCAATGCTTTGCGATCCACCTTGCCATTTGCTGTGAGCGGTAGCTTCTCCAAATAAACAAAATAAGAAGGAACCATATAAGCTGGCAAATGGGACGCCATATAAGCTCTCAGGTCGGCTGTCTTGATTTCCCTATCGGAAACGATATAAGCGTACAAGTTGTTTTGCCCTTTTTCATCTGGACGGGCAAGGACAATAGCCGTTTTGATCCATTCATGCTGCATAAGCCTTGCTTCGATCTCACCCAATTCGATCCGGTGTCCTCTGATTTTGACCTGATGGTCGATGCGTCCGAGATATTCCACGTTGCCGCAGGCTAGATACCTTACCATGTCTCCCGTACGGTACATCCTGCTACCCGGTTCAAACGGATTGTCAATGAAGCTGGCTGCTGTCAGTTCTTCACGATTCCAGTAGCCGCGGGCCAAACCATCGCCAGCAATGCACAGTTCTCCTGCAACCCCTATTGGCTGGAGCTGGTTGCTCGCATTTACGACATACAAACGGACGTTATCAATCGGTTTGCCAATGGGAATCACGCCATACTCCGGCAAACGAGGGCAAATCCAGTATGTCGCATCAATCGTGGATTCTGTAGGACCATAGAGGTTAATCAACTGTGCCGTTTGCGTCTGGTAAAAGCGCGAAACTAGCGCAGGTGCCAATGCTTCTCCACCACAAAAAACGCGTTGCAAGCTCGTGCAATTGCTCCATCCTGGTTCGGTCATGATCAGGTCCAGCAAGGAAGGAACCATCTGTAATGTCGTGATCTTCTCTTCTCTGATCATGCGAGTCATGTACGCGATGTCGCGATGTCCGTCTGGCATTGCCAGTACCAGGCGTCCCCCTGTGATCAGTGGCAAATAAAATTCCCATACGGAAGCATCGAAGGAAAATGGCGTTTTTTGCAAGACAGCATCTTCTGTAGTCAGCGGGAAGGCATTCCTCATCCAAAGCATGTGATTGCAAATCGCTTGATGCGTGATCATAACCCCTTTGGGATTTCCGGTCGATCCAGAAGTATAAATGACATAAGCCAAGTCATCCCCACCAGCGACATTGTCAAGATTGGTGTCGTCCCCTGCATAAATCGCTTCATCGTCAACATCAATGATTTCTCCTGTATACTCTACTGTCTCTTTCAAATGACGCTGTGTCAGAAGAATAGGAGCCTTGCTGTCGCTGAGCATGTATTGGATTCTTTCTGGCGGGTAGGTAGGATCAATTGGCGTATACGCACCACCTGCTTTTAACACGGCCAACATGCTCACGACCATCCCGATAGAACGGTCTACCATAATGCCGATCAACGTATCTGGTTGCGTTCCTTTGCTCCGCAGCAAACGAGCTACTTGATTGGCCCGGGCGTTCAACTGGCGATAGGTCAATGTGTATCCGTCATAGGCTACCGCTACTTGATCTGGCGTAAGCACTACCTGCTCTTCAAACATTTGATGCAATACCTGATCAGCGGAACGTTCGACAAAAGTGTCATTGACGTTCAGGATCAGAGCACGTTTTTCTGCTTCTGTCATCATGTCGATTTCTGCTAGCTTGGCATTCGGCTGTGCAGGAATGGTACGCAGGATTTCCAGATAATGATGGGCCATTCTTTGGATCGTTTCTTTTTTGAACAGCTTTGTTCCAAATGCAAATTGGAATTGAATGTCAGATTGCGATTCACTCGCATTCAAAGCAAGATCGAACTTTGAAATTTTGTTAAACAACTCATAAGGAGCTGCTGTAAGCTGCTCGATTTCCAGCGACTGCTGATTCGCATTTTCCAAAGAAAACATAGTATCAAACAAAGGATTTCGGCTGATGTCACGTTGAATCGCCAGCTTTTCCACCAGCTCTTCAAATGGATAATCCTGATTGTCATAAGCCGCCAGCGCATTTTGTTTCACTTCTTGCAAGAATTCGGTAAAGGTTTTGTCACTCGCAGGATGATTTCTCATCGCCAACGTATTCACAAAGATTCCCATGATGTTTTCCACGTCGGCATGAGAACGACCAGCGACAGGCGTCCCCACAATGATGTCCTCTTGGCCCGAATACTTGGACAGGAGGACATGGTAAGCTGCGAGCAAGACCATATACAGGGTTGTTCCCGTATCTGCTGCTATCTTGCGCAAACTCTCCGTCAATTCTTTTCCTGCGTCAAAAAGGACAAGATCCCCATCAAAGCTCTGAATGGTTGGTCGCGGATAATCCGTCGGCAGATTGAGCAAAGGAATTTCATCAGCAAACGTATTTAACCAGTGGAGCTCCTGCTTCTTGTACACATCCGTCTGGAAAAGCTCATTTTGCCAAGCCGCGAAATCCTTGTATTGGAGAGAAAGAGGCTCCAAGGCTTCCCCTTGGTATAACTTGGCAAATTCGCTCAGTAAAATTTGGGACGAAACACCGTCCGAGATGATATGGTGCATATCGAGTAGGAACAAATGACGATCTTTGCCCAGCTTAACCAAGCCTGTTCGAATCAACGGAGCGATTCCGAGATCAAAAGGACGGACGAAATCGCGCATGATCTGCTCCGCCTTGTCTTCCGTAGACTTCAGCATCAGGATGGGTACTTCTACCTCATCATGCACTTTCTGTACAGGCTCACCATCGATACGGTGGAAGGAGGTGCGCAAGGCTTCGTGGCGCTCCGCCAGTCGTTGGACCGTGCTAGCAAAACGATTGTAATCCAGCTTTCCTTCCAGCAGCATTGCGCCCGAAATGTTATAGCTGATGCCACTTCCTTCAAATTGCTGAAGGATGTACATTCTCTTTTGAGCAGAAGATACGGGATAAAATTCTTTTTCCTCAACCGGTTGAATGGCTGTGTACGCGCTTTTCCCCGATTTCGCGATAAAAGCAGCGAGCTGGGATACGGTCGGATTCTCAAACAGTGCCTTTACTGGCAAATCCACTTCCAACGCTTTCGATACTTGAAAGATGACTGTCATAGCCTTCAGTGAATGTCCGCCCAAATCAAAGAAATGATCGTGAACACCTACACGACTAACCCCCAGGGCCTGCTGCCAAATCTCAGCCAATTTGGTTTCCATTTCATTCTGCGGAGCGACGTACGCCGTTCCCGTTACAACTGCACCGTCAGGCTTCGGCAATTTCTTCCGCTCAACTTTTCCATTGGCTGTCAGCGGAATTTCTTCCAGACGAACAAAGAAGGACGGGATCATGTAGGAAGGAAGCGTACTTCCCAAATGCTCTCGTAGTTCTGATACGGTCAACTCCTGCTCGGAAACAATGTAGGCATAGAGCACATTTTGACCACTGTCATCCTTTTCCGCGATAACAACGGCTTCCTTGATCCATTCATGCTGCGTTAAACGCGTCTCAATCTCACCCATCTCAATCCGATGTCCACGAATCTTCACTTGATGGTCGATTCTTCCCAAGTATTCCATATTGCCGTCGGGCAGCCATTTCGCCAGATCGCCTGTTCGATACATTTTGGTCCCCGGACGGAACGGATTATCGATGAACTTTTCCTGGGTCAGGTCTGGTCTGTTGAAATATCCTTTGGCTACGCCATCCCCAGCTATATACATTTCACCGATGGAGCCAACGGGTATCGGCTGCATAGCGGAATCGAGCAAATAAAGCTGGACGTTGTCAGCAGGAACTCCGATTGGTACCGATTCTTGGATCGGCTTCTCTGGGTCATACAAATAAATCATGCAGCCTACAACCGTTTCGGTAGGTCCATACTCATTGAAAATCTTGACATTCTGTCCAAAGTTCTCATAGATTCTCTTCGCCAATTGGGTTGGCAAGTTCTCACCACCGACAATAAACCGTCGGATGCTGCTGTTTGTTCCATCTATTTCTTCTATCAGCTTCAAATGTGTTGGCGTCAGCTTGATGATTCCCACTTGATTATCTTGGATGATGTCTAAAATGACCTGTACCTTATCTGCCCCTCTGTATACATAGATCGTATTGCCTGACAAAAGTGGCGTGAAAATCGAGGTGACAGTCAAATCAAACGAAATGGAAGAGTATAACGGAAAGTCGACAGCTTCCCCTTGAACATACTCCTTGTTCGCCCACCAAATGTAATTGACGAGACCTCGGTGGGTAATCATCGCGCCTTTTGGATTCCCCGTTGACCCGGAAGTATAGATCATGTACGCCAAATCGTCCGGTGTGCATGAATTGTCAAGATCCGTACTGTCACCTTCAAACAAAGAAGGATTGTCTAGGTAGAGGATGTCGCCTTCAAACTCGACTTTTTCTTGAAGATGAGACTGCGTCATTAGAATCGTCGTCTGACTGTCATCTAGTAAATACTGAATTCTCTCTATCGGATACTCGGGATCAATCGGCAAATAGGCGCCGCCTGATTTTAGAACTGCCATAATCGCCACAATCAGCTCGAGTGAATGCTCCGCCATAATGGAGACGATACTGCCCTGAGAAATTCCTTTCCCACGCAGAGCTCTGGCCAACTGGTTGGAACGCTCCTGAAGCTCCTGGTAAGTAAGGCGATCTTCCCCGCAAACAACCGCTACTTTCGAAGGTGTCTGTCTTGCCTGCTCCGCGATCAGCTCGAAAATCATTTTGTCGCGTGGATAATCAGCGGTTGTGTCGTTATAAGCGACCAGCAATTGCTGTTTTTCCTCATCCGTAATGATGCCGATATCTTCAAGCAGTACATTCGAATTGTGAATGACCTGATCAATGATCGTTTTCAAGTGACCTTCTACTCGGTTCATAAATGACTCTTCATAAACCGATGCATTGTAGCTCAACTTTACATACATCTCATTCGAAGGTGCGACTGCTACCACAACGTTAAAATCATAGGAAGTCTGTTCTTCCCCATTTTCCACGTTGAATTGAAAGCCTAAGGAATCCTCCCGATCACTCGAAGCATGATCCGGGTAGTTTTCATACGTCACCAAATGATCAATTAACTCTTGTTTCAGTACCGTCTTGCTCTGAATTTCGTACAGCGGAGCGAAATCATAAGAAGCAGAAGCCAAGGCTTGCTTCTGAACTGTTTTTAGCAGCCCACTGAAGGTTTGTTTTCTACTCGTTTGCACGCGGGTTGGGATCGTGTTAATGAACAATCCGACCATGCTCTCAATCCCTTGAATCCCTGGCGGACGACCTGACACAACAGAACCGAAAACCACATCGTCCGAGTTTTTGTACTTGCTCGCCAAAATCCCCCAAAGAGATTGAAATACACTGCTCAACGTAGCCTGATTCTGACTGGCAATCTGCATCAACTGCTGAGTCTTCTCAGGTGCGATGGTGAAAAGATTCTCCACATGGACATAACTGCCATCTTCCGCTACATTCTTCTTTTTAGGGAAGTCAGCCTGATGGTCATAGCCTTCCAGGTAGTTCTGCCAGTAAGTAAGTGCTTCTTCTTTATTTTGCTTATCCAGCCATTTGATATATTCGCTGTATGGTTTGGTTGCTTCTCGCGGAATAGTCTCACCCTTACGAATGGCGGCATAGTACGCGAGCAGCTTATGAAGCAAGACCCCCAAAGACCAACCGTCGACGATGATATGGTGGAATGCCCAAACGAACTGGTACTGGTTCTCCCCCGTTTGGAAAATGGCTGCTTTCATCAAGACGTCTTTCGTCAGCTCAAACGTATGATGCTGGTTGGTATACGCTTTTATGTATTCGTTCTGATCATCTATTGGCAAATGAGCAATGTTTTCGAAATGAATGGTAACTTTTCTCTCTTTAAAAACAACCTGTCGAGGTCTCTGCAGGTTTTGATAAACGAACACCGTGCGCAAAACTTCATAGTTCTCTACGAGCTTGTTCATGCTCTCTTCAAAAATGGGCAGGTGAAAATCACCTTGGAGTTTTGCGGACATTTGGAGGCAGTAGGCGCTGCTGTTTGTGTCACTGACAGCATGAAACAACATACCCTCTTGCAATGGGGTTAACGGGTAAATTTTTGCGATATTTTCCTGCTTATTCATTCTGCACCTCAACTCTGTGATTTATCGTTTTAGAGAGGGTTCCTCCAATAAAAGCGAAATGTCCAAGCTTTTATTGGAGGAATAACATTTCTCATGTCGCCTGATTAGATTAATTCCAGGATGTTCTCCAGTTCTTCCATGGAAAGGTCATCATCACCCAGATCGCTCGGGGTCAATTCCCCATTTTCTTTTGATAGGCAATGCTCAATAATGCTGAGCAAGTGATTCCGATAGCTATCTGCCAATCTCGCGATGGTTTCTTCCTGATACTGGAGACTGTTGTAGCCAAAACTGATCTGGAGCTTTCCATCCTCGATCATGCCGGAAATATCCAACAAGAATACTCTCTCCGATTCTGGACTGAAAAGCTGACCCGTACCAAGTGGCGAGAAAGTAAATCCACCCGATTTTACATCCGAATCAAATTGCCCGAGGTAGTTAAAGCTGATTTCCGGTTGCAGGCTAAATTGCAGGGATGGACGCAGTTTATCCGCCGTCATCGTGCGCAAAATCTCGTAGCCAATTCCTTTTTTCGGAATACGGCGCAAGCTTTCTTTGATTTGCTTGATTTGGTAGGACAAGTCCTTTGATTTTTCCATATCAAGCACAACAGGGAACTGGGATGTGAACCACCCAATCGTTCTCGTCACGTTCATTTCATTCTGAATATCTTCGCGACCGTGACCTTCGAGGTTGATAACAGCATAGTTGGTATTCGCCCATTCTTTCACGGTTAATCCCAAAGCAGTCAGCAACAGGTCATTCATTTCGGTGTGATAGGCATGATGAACGTGGCGTAACAGGTTTTCTGTCTCTTGGGCTGTCAACTCGACCTTCGCTGTACGTGTGTGCTTTTGTTTACGATCTGCTGTAACAAAATCAGTAGGCAACTTTTCTGCCGTGACCGTGCTCTCGAGGTTGTGCCAGTACGCAACTTCTCGTAAAAGCTCCTCACTCTCCGCATAGTTTTGCAATTGAGCCGACCAATCCTTGAATGAATCTGTCTTTTTCGGCAAGACGATCTCCTGATTGTGGAGAGCCTGCGAATAGGCAGATGAAAAATCTTCAAACAAGATGCGCCAAGAGACGCCATCCACGACCAGATGATGAATCGCGATCAGTAAATGGTCCCCTTCCCTTGTGGAGAAGAGCGCCAAGTGAACGAGCGGCCCCTGTTCCAGATCGATACTGCTTTGGATGTGATCAGACAACTCCAAAATATGAGCTGCGCTATTTGCATGGTCTTTCAAGTCATACGAATGGAAGCGGAATCGCTCACCTGTCAGTGCTCGATTGATTTGCGTGATCGTCTCATTCTCCTGTTTGTATACCATGCGCAACGCATCGTGGTGCTCGACGATTTTATAGAACGCCTGCTGAACAAGTGCCGGATCAAAGCCATCCTCCCGGAACAGCATGACAGCCTGATTCCAGTGGTGACGATCAGTGAAATTGCGCTCGAAGAACCACTTCTGGATGGGTGTCAAGCCAATCTCGCCTTCTACTACTCCCTGATCGCTCTCTCTGTTGTTTGGTATGACATGGACGGCAACTTGTTCGATGGTCGGATATTGGAACAGTTCCTTCATCGCCAGCGTCCAGCCTGCTGCGTGCAAACGCGTGGATACCTGAATGGCTTTGATAGAATCTCCGCCCAATTCAAAGAAGTTGTCTTTGATTCCCACTTGCCCGATTCCCAATACCTCTGCCCAAGTCGTTGCAAGTAAATGTTCCAGTTCGTTTTGCGGTGCTTCATATTCTCTGCCCGATTTTTCTTCGTGGCTTGGCTTTGGCAATGCTTTGCGGTCAATTTTGTCGTTCGGTGTCAACGGCATCTTATCCAACTGAACAAAGAAGGAGGGAACCATGTAATTTGGCAATTCTTTTCCCATAAATTCTCGAAGTTGAGCCGGGCTTGCTTCCCCATCAGCTACATAGTATGCGCACAGGTAAGGTTGCCCCTGGTCATCCAAATGTGTGATAGCTGCTGCCTCAATAATCGACTCATATCGCAACAGAACACTCTCGACTTCGCCCAGCTCTACCCGATGACCACGCACCTTCACCTGATGATCGATTCTGCCGAGATACTCGATATTTCCATCCGGAAGCCATTTGGCCAGATCCCCGGTACGATACATCTTCTCTCCTGGCACAAACGGATTGTCGACGAATTTTTCAGCCGTCAATTCTGGTCGATTCCAATATCCTCTGGCTAACGCCACCCCGCTGATGCACAATTCACCTATTTGACCAACTGTCTTCAATTGCATTTGTTCATCCACGATGAACAGCTTCGTATTCTGAATCGGTTTGCCAATCGTAATGGTCTGACCAACTGGTTCATGAGGCAAAGCTTTCCAGAGTGTCGCGCAAACCGTACTCTCTGTAGGGCCGTAGCCATTGACATAGGTCACTTTCTCTTTCCATTGCTCTACCAAAGCGATAGATGCTGCCGATCCAGCAGTAATCAAGATGCGCAATGACGGCATACGATCAGGCTCAAGATAAATGGCATACGTCGGCGGCAACGTGAGAATAGTAATTCCGTTTTTGTGGACGTATTCCTCAAATTTGCGGAAGTCATTGATCGTATCACGCGAAATGATATACAAGGTCGCTCCTGTCAATAGCGCCATAAACATATCCCACACCGATGCATCAAAAGAGATACTCGCAAAATGCCCTGGACGATCTTGTGGCGTTACGCCGAGTTGATTTTTGAAAACCGCCTGTAGGTTTGCTGCCCCTTTGTGCTCCAGCATGACGCCCTTTGGATTGCCAGTGGTACCAGACGTGTAAATGATATAGGCCAGATCTGACGATTTGTTGATGCAAAGCAAGTTGTCTGTATGCGACGAATAGCTCCCCGCGTCGTCCAAATCGATAATTTCTGCCTGACTGGACACTTTGTGGGTCAAGTGAGAATGGGTAAGCACGAGCTTCGACTGACTGTCCTCGATCATGTAGCGAATTCTTTCTTCGGGATAATCAGGATCGACCGGTAAAAATGCGCCGCCAGCTTTTAAAATAGCGAGTGTGGCAATGACCATTTCCAAGGAACGCTCTACCATCATGACGACAATTTGCGAAGGACCTACCCCTTTTTCCCGCAAAACCGCGGCTAGCTGGTTCGCTCTTTCATTGAGCTCTTGGTACGTCATCTGCTTCTCTTCAAATACAATAGCCGTTTGATCAGGCGTATTCGCTGCCAGGTCCTCAAAGAGCTGTTGTATCGTCTGGTCTTCCACGTACTCTCTGTCTGTATGATTGAACTCCACCAGCAACAACTGCTTTTCTTCTGGCGTCAACATCTCAATCGCTTGAAGTTGCCTATCAGGGTCTGCCGCAACATTGCGTAGAATTTGCATGAAATGACGCGACATTCTGTCTACGGTGTCTCTTCTAAACAGCTTGGTGCTGTACTCCAGTCGCAGCAACAGGTCTGTTTCTCGTTCAGTTAGATGAAAAGACAGGTCGAACTTTGAAATGGCAAGCGCGCTTGTCGATTCATAGGGATGATAGGTTAGTTGACCAAGTGTTTTTTGGTACAAATCGTCGGTTTGCAGAATGAACATGGTATCAAAAAGTGGATTGCGTCCCGGATCACGTTGAATGCCAAGCTTCTCAACCAGACTTTCCAACGGATAATCCTGATGATCATAGGCATCCAATGCATTCTGCTTGACTTCCATCAAAAACTCCCTGAAGGTCTTCTCTGCTATCGGTTTGTTTCTGATTGCTAGCGTATTGACGAACATGCCGACAATCGGTTCGAGCTCAGCGCGAGTCTTGCCGGAAATTGGCGTTCCGACAACGATATCATCCTGCCCCGTATACTTCGAAAGCAGCAAATTGTAGGCGGCAAGCAAGACCATGAACAAGGTCGTTTTCGTCTCTGCAGCCAACGCGTGTAAAGCTTCCAACAAAGGTCTATCGGTAGCAAGTACGATTTGATCACCCTCAAAGCTTTTCACAGCTGGACGCGGAAAATCTGTCGGGATCTCCAAGACAGTGTTATGCCCCTCAAACGCATGGCGCCAATACTCTTCCTGCTTTTTGAAGTCATCTGATTCGATAAAGCGTTTTTGCCAGACAGAAAAATCTTTGTATTGGATACGAAGCTCCGGTAATTGTCTGCCTTGATACAACTCCGCCAGTTCGTTGAAAATAATTGTGATGGACGAGGCATCCGAAGCAATATGATGCATGTCATACAAGAGAAGATGACGTTCATTCGAGATTTGCACGAGACCCATGCGCAGCAGTGGCGGAACAGCCAGATCAAACGGACGGACAAATGCATGGAAAGTCTCATCGATCTGATGTTCTTCTGCACTCCGATACTCCATTTCCACTTCCACACGGTCATGAATTTTTTGGACCAGCTGATCTCCTACCATTTCAAAGGAGGTTCTCCATATTTCATGACGATCTACCAATGCTTGCAGCGCATGCATCAATTGATCGCGGTCCAGTTGACCCTCTAGCATGATCATCCCAGGCGTATTGTAGCTGATGCCCGCGCCTTCCAACTGATGGAGCACGTACATCCGCTGCTGGGCAGAGGATACCGGGTAGTACTCTTGTGGTTCTGCTGGCTGAATCGATGCATCCGACGCATTCTCACTGTTTGCGATCAGCCTGGACAAGGCTCGAACGGTAGGCTGTTCAAAGAAATGCTTCAACGGAAGATCGGTTTGAAGCTCCCGATGCACATGCGCCACTACCGTCATGGCTTTCAAAGAATGTCCGCCCAGCTCAAAAAAGTTATCCATTACTCCGATGCCGGAGATGCCAAGGACGTCTTCCCATATCTTTGCCAGTGTTGCCTCTACTTCATTGGCAGGCGCGACATACTCCACACCTGTTGTAGGCTTTCCTTCCGGCTTCGGAAGCGCTTTGCGATCGATCTTGCCATTTGGCGTGAGCGGGAAAGCGTCCATTTGAACCAGATAAGTTGGAACCATATACGCTGGCAGTTCTTGAGATAGATGTGTTCGCAGCGCCACTTCCGGGATGTTTTCTTTACCGGTAAAATAGGCTGTCAGGTAGGCGTCCCCACTATCGTCCTGATAAGCAACGACAATCGCTTCATTTATCGTTTCATAGCTGAGAAGAACCGATTCTATCTCCCCGATCTCAATCCGGTATCCTCTCACTTTTACTTGTTCATCCAGGCGTCCTGCGAATTCAATCGTACCGTCCGGGAGCCATCTGCCAAGGTCGCCTGTCTTGTACATGCGTTCACCTGGCTCAAATGGATTGGAAACAAACTTCTCCTCGGTAAGCTCTGGTTTGTTCCAATATCCGCGCGCCAAACCAAGTCCGCCTATGCATATCTCTCCTACTACACCGATTGGTAGCAGCTGGTGAGCATGGTCCACGATGTATATGCTTGTGTTTGCAATTGGCCGTCCGATGGTGATCGGAGCATCCGGGAGCGTATCGCACAGATAGGTGGCGATAACGCTGCTTTCTGTTGGACCATACGCATTGACAGTGATCATCTGCGGATTCATCTCTTTGCACATCTCAACCAGCTTCGGCGATAGCTTCTCTCCCCCGAGCACAGCCATTTTCATTGGACTGATCTCTTCGGTGGTGCTGCATTCCAAAATCGCTTGGAACAAACTCGGCACGCATAACGTGTAGCTGCAACTCCATGTTGAGATGAGGTTTTTGAGTGCTATCGGATCTTTGGCTTCTTCATCCTTCGTTAAGACAACAGTTGAACCGGATAGAATCAACGCAAAGAAGGTAAGAACAAAACCATCAAAGGCAAAAGATAGGGCCAACAAACCTCTGTCATGGACGGATAAAGCAAACTCCTCTTTGTTCCACGTCACACTGTTGACAATACCTCGGTGCTCCACCATGACCCCTTTTGGCTTGCCTGTCGTACCCGATGTGTAGATGATGTAAGCCAGATTGGTAGCCGCATGAATCGGGTCAAGGTTTGTGGTGATCCGGGAGTAGTTACTCTTATCCTCCAGATACAGGCATTCCACCCCAGCAGCAATCTTTGTTCCAAGATGCTCATGAGTAAGCACCAGACGAGCTTCGCAATCTTCCAGCATATAAGCAATGCGATCATTCGGATATTCTGGATCAATCGGCACGTATGCTCCACCAGCCTTGAGAATGGCAAGGATTCCAATCACCATCTCCATGGAACGATTTGCCATAATCCCAACTCGTTGGTCAGCCTTTACTCCCTTTTTCCGTAATGTGCGAGCTAGCTGATTGGCTTTCTTATTGAGCTCCTGATATGTCAACTTTTGGTCCCCGCAAACCAGTGCGATTTGATCAGGGGTTTTCAGCACTTGTTCTTCAAATAGCTGGGGAAGTGTGCTTTCCAACTGAACAGGCTTGAATGTGTCGTTGAAATGGACCAGCAATTCCTGCTTTTCCTGCTCGGTGAGCATCTCTATCTCATAGAGAGCCAAATCCGTGTTCCGGGTGACTTCTTGCAAGATTTGGGTGTAATGACGCGACATGCGCTCGATGGTCTCCTGCTTGAACAGCTTGGTGCAAAATTCGAAGCAGAATAAGAGACCTGCATCGTTTTGAGTTGCTTCGAGCGACAAATCGAATTTCGCCATCTTGCCCTCTGGCACGTACGGCGTCACTGTCATGCCCTCGATCTCAATCGGATCGGCATCCATGTTTTGTAAAATGAACAACGTGTCAAACAATGGATTGCGGCTTCGATTTCGATTGACCGACAGCTTTTCGACGAGCTCCTCAAACGGGTACTCCCCATGCTCAAAAGCAGAAAGTGTATTGTCCTTCACTTCTTGTAAAAATTGCTTGAAACTTTTGGTTGCCACCGGCTGATTTCTCATTGCCAGCGTGTTGACGAACATACCCGTGATGCTTTCCGTGTCAGGGTGCGTTCTTCCAGCTGTCACGGTTCCGACCACCATGTCTTCTTGCCCAGAGTATTTCGCGAGCAAAACATGGTAGGCTGCCATGAGCACCATGTAGAGCGTAGTACCCGTATCGGCCGCCACTCGTTGCAAGCCATCCAGCAGCTGTTTTTCAGAACGGAATAAATAACGTTCGCCCTCAAAGCTTTGAACAGACGGTCGAGAGTAGTCCAAAGGCAGGTTCAAAACAGGAATTTCACCACGGAATCGCTCGGTCCAATACGCTTCCTGCTTTTTGTATTCGTCTGTCTGTGCCAAGCCTTTTTCCCAAACTGCGAAGTCTTTATATTGAATGCGCTGCTCTGGTAAGGAATTGTCTTGATAGAGCTGCGCAAAATCATTCAGGATGATTTGCGATGACACGCCATCCGAGATGATATGATGCATATCGATGATCATGACATGGCGCCGCTCTCCCAGTTTGACCAGTCCAACCCGGCTTAATGGCGCCTTTTCCAAATCAAACGGACGCATAAAATCCGTGATGACTTGATTCAAACGATCTTCTGTTGCTTCCATGTAAATAATTGGCAGCTTGCATTCCGGATGGATGCGTTGAACCGGCTCGCCGTTGATAGTATGAAAGGAGGTTCGCAGCGATTCATGACGACTCACCAATTTGGCAATGGCATGCTCCATCTGCTGCATATTCAATTCCCCATCGAGTACCGTCACAACGGGCAAATTGTACACCGTACTATCTGGATCGAGCTGGTTTAAAATCAGCATGCGTTTTTGCGCAGAAGATACGGGATAATGCTCTTGCATGACGACCCGCGGAATAGCGTGATACGATCCTTCCTCTACCCCTTCCACATACTTGGCGATTTCTTGAATAGTTGGTCTATCAAACAAGACGCGAAGCGGAACATCTGCTTGGCAGTCTTTTTGCATCCGGGAAATGAGATGAATCGCTTTTAGAGAATGACCCCCGAGCGTGAAAAAATTATCCAGAATGCCAATCGGGGACACGCCGAGTACGCTTTCCCAAATCGCTGCCATTTTCTGTTCCAGTTCGGTTGTCGGAGCGAGATAATCCGCTCCCGTAAAAGCGTTCCCCTCAGGGATGGGCAAGGCTCTTCTGTCTGTTTTTCCGTTAGGTGTGACCGGAATTCGCTCGAGTTTTATAAAGAACGAAGGGATCATATACTCCGGTAGCTTTCGTGATAAGTACGTACGCAGCTCCTCGTTGCTGACTTCTTCTGTCAAAACGACATAGGCGCACAAGTACTTTCCGCCAGTCTCATCCGCTCGATCAATGACCACTGCTTCCTTAATCACGTCGTGGTTGAGCAACTGCGATTCGATTTCCCCCAGCTCGATGCGGTGACCCCTGATTTTTACCTGATGGTCGATTCGCCCTAAAAACTCGATATTGCCATCTGGCATCCAACGAGCGAGGTCACCCGTTCGATACATTCTTTCTCCTGATTGATACGGGTTCTCGAGAAACTTCTCCGCAGTCAGCTCCGGATTGTGCAAATATCCTCTTCCTACGTTCGCACCAGAGATATACAACTCCCCAACAATCCCCTCTGGTTTCATCTGGAGCTTTTCATCCAAAATATAAATGCCAGTGTTGCTGATCGGTTTTCCGATTGGTGGCAGCTCCGGTATATCCATGCTTGGGTCCATGGTGTAGGTGGTCACCACATGTGTCTCCGACGGCCCGTAATGATTGTGCAAAAATACGTGATGGTTACGCAGATATTTCTGTAGCTCAAGCGTGACGACGAGCTGTTCTCCGGCCGTGATAATGTGCTTGACGCAACGCGGGAAGCTTTGTGCATAATCTTTTTCGTTAAAGATAAATTTCAAGAAGGATACAGGGAGGGACAAAATGCTGATCTGATTTTCCTGGATAAAGGTAAACAGTTTTTCAACATGACGTCTCAACTCATTCGTGATGAGATAGAGCTGTCCCCCGGAAAGCAGCGTGGAGAAAATCTCCTGGTAGCAAACATCAAAGCTGCAAGTGGTATACTGCAATACTTTTTCATGAAAATCGATGTTGGTCTTGGCAAACGTAAAGTGCATCAGATTTGCCATGTTTTTATGCTCAAGCATGACGCCTTTTGGTTTCCCCGTTGTTCCTGAAGTGTAGATGATATAAAACAAGTCATCTGGATGATTGATCGTTTCGACAGGTGCACTGCTCTCTTCCCAGATGGCTGGAGCGTTAATATCGATTTTTTCAGTAGAAGCGGAGACTTTCCCAAGCAAATACTGCTGGGTCACTACCAATTGAATCCCGCTATGCTCGAGCATGTAGGCAATTCGTTCTTCTGGCAGCTCTGGATCAATCGGTACAAACGCACCACCGGCTTTCAGAACCCCTAGAATTCCGACAATCATCTCGATGGAGCGATCCATCATCGTTCCAACCAGACTGTCTGCTGCAATCCCTTTTCTTCTCAAAAATCTGGCGACCTGATTGGATTTTTCGTCTAGCTCCCGATACGTCAGATGCTGTTCCCCGAATACGACAGCAACCTGCTCGGGTGTCCTTTCCACCTGTTCCATAAAGAGTTCATGCATCGTCTTCGTAGGATAGGCAGCCGAAGTATCAAGATTTCTAGCCATTAGCTGTTGTTTTTCCGTTTCTGTCAGCAAGGTAACCTGTTGAAGGGTGACCTTCGGATTGTTTGCCACGCAAGCTGCGATCTGCTTGAGGTGCCCAGCCATTTTTTGGATAAATCCTTCATCGAAAACAGCAGCATTATAGTCAAACCGTATCGCAATCTCTTCTTTCGGCATTACCATGACGGTCATGTCATAATTCGTAGGTTCAAACATCTCGACATCAGAAATGGCAAAGCCTACCTGCTGCGTCGCTGCTTTTTTCTGCAAGGCCTCGACTAATGGATAGTTTTCGATAACCATCAGGTGATCGATCAAATCTTGCTTTAATACGGAATCGTTTTGAATGTCGTACAAAGGTACATGCTCATATGGCTGAGATTGCCGTGTTCTTTGGTGCACATCCTGTATTAAATCGGCAAAGGATTGATCGTTTTTCGCTTGAATACGGAATGGAATGGTATTGATAAACAACCCTACCATTTTTTCGATTCCGACGATTTCTGTTGGTCGCCCGGATACAACAGAGCCGAATAGCACATCATTCGTAGCGTTATAGGATTGGAGCAGGATTCCCCATAAGGTTTGGATCACAGTTGGCAATGTCACTTGATTTTGACTTGCGATCGCAGAAAGCTGCTGCGTCAGCATGCGGTCCAGCACAAAACGATATTGCGCTGGTAGAAAGGCATTGCTAGAAGACTTCCCAAATTTCGGCAAGGAAGTTTGCTGTTCAAACTGTTCCAGATAGTCTCTCCAATATGCGAGAGCAGCCTCTTTATCTTGCTTTTCCAGCCAACGAATAAATTGGCTGTATGGCTGCACCGGATCAAGGGAAATCGGAGCCCCGTTCTTCAAGGATAAATAGACGGAAAGCAAGTCATCAAAAATAATGCTAAAGCACCAACCGTCCATGAGTATGTGATGAAAACTCCAGATGATTTGGTATTCGCTCTCCGTCATTTGGAAAATAGCCACTCTCATCAACGAGTCTTTCGCTAGATGAAAGGTTTTCTCTTGGTCATTCCTTTTGTATTGTGTATAGCGTTGCTGCTTTTCTTGCTCGTCGTATGCAGTTAAATCACAAAAAAGGATGGGAATGGGCCGTTCTTTCAAGACAACCTGCAAAGGCTGCTTTAATTTTTCATAGAGAAACAGCGTACGGAATACGTCATATCTCTCTACCAGCACATGCAGACTATTGGTAAACAAACCAACATCAAGATCGCCCTGAATCGAAATGGACATCTGTACAAGATGAGAGTTATGTTCTTCGTCTAGCAAGGCGTGAAATAACATTCCCTCTTGCATGGGCGTCAATAGATACATATCTTGTACTTGTTCTTTGCTAAAAACACTCATTCCGGCACCTCGATATCAACATTATTTGTCTTATTTGTTTAAAAATGTAAGTTGGGAGCATGATTTTCCCCATGAAATTTTAGCAAGCGTTTCTCTAGTTAAGCGTATTGGCAAGTGCTTCGAAGATGTCGTCCATTTCTTCTATTTGAAGTCCTTTTAGACTAAAGTCACTGGGAGTCCGTTCGACTTCTTTTTTCTGCAAGCAATGGGTAATAATTGCCCGGAGATGTTTTTGATAGCTCTCACTCAATTGAAGGATGGACTCTTCTCTAAACTGCTCCTCACTGTAAGTAAACGTGATGAGAAGCTCCCCACCTTCCATTCTTCCTGTAATATTCAAGGAGGTATAAATCTCCGAATCGGGACTCAGATTGTTCTTCCCATCGGCACCGAGTGAGTTGCCTGAACTATAAGGAGAACGGGTAAACATTTCACTGTTAAGTCCTGAGTCAAACTGACCCAAATAGTTAAACGTCACTTCAGGTTGCAAGGAAAAGGACAAGGAACTTCGTTTTTCAGGTTTTGTCATATATTTTAAAATTTCATAGCCAATGCCTTTATTAGGGATCTTCCTCAGGTTTTCTTTCGTGCATTTGATATGGTCAGGCAAGTGATTCATTTGACTCAAATCTAGTAAAACAGGATATTGGGACGTGAACCATCCGATTGTTCTTGTCACGTTAGCGTGTTCGATCACATCCTCGCGCCCGTGCCCTTCCAGATTAATCACGATTTGGTCAAGCCTGCTCCACTCTGCAACAGCCAACCCCAACGCTGCCAGTAACAAATCATTGATTTCTGTTTGATAAGCAGAATTTGCCTGCTTCAACAACTGTTCGGTTTCCTCTGCTAACAATCCGACCTGTATGTTTCGGATACTTTTCTGTTTGCAGCCGACCGTTTCATAGTCTTTTGGAAGGGAAGTATGCCTAGCTCCGGATTCAAGATTCTCCCAATACGGGATTTCTCTGATCAATGCATCACTATTCGCATACTCGTTCAGCCACACTGCCCAATTTTTAAAAGAATCTGTTTTTTCTGGGAGAACGATATCTTTTCCTGCTAGTGCCTGACTGTATGCAGTTGCTAGATCCTCAAACAGAATGCGCCAAGAGATTCCATCCATGACTAAATGATGGATAGCCAAAAACAAATGATCGCCTTGAAGCGTATGAAACAAAGCTGCCTTTACCAACTGTCCCTCTTGTAAATTCATACTGCCATGCAACCGTCTCGTCTCTTCTTCGATTGCTTGCTGGACATCCGAATGAGTGGTCAGATCATATTGAAGGAATTGGTATAATTCACTCACCAATCCACGATTCTGTTGAACGATCCTACCATTCTCGTTTCGATAGATCATACGGAGCGCGTCATGATGAGAAAGGATTTTATCCAAGGCCTTTCGGATGGCTTCAGGATCAAATCCCTGTTCGCGATACAGCACATAAGATTGATTCCAATGGAACATATTCGTAAAGTTCTTTTCAAAGAACCATTGTTGAATTGGTGTTAAGTTAACAGTGCCTTCGACGATTCCCTGTTCGCTTCTCCTCGTCGTACTTTTGACATAGAGAGCAACCTGCGAAATTGTCGGGTAATTCAGCAAATCTTTCGTGTCTAGTTTTCGTTGATAGGCATGTAAACGAGCAGCGACCTGGATCGCTTGTATGGAATCCCCACCGAGTGAGTAAAAATTGTCGCGAATCCCAATTTTCTCGATTCCTAATACCTCTTGCCATACGTTTGCAAGAATCGCTTCTGTCTCATTTCTGGGAGGTTCGTATGCTGGATTTGTCTCAGAAGTAATATCGGGTTCTGGCAATGCTTTTCGATCAATTTTGTCATTCGGCGTAAGCGGCATTTTATCCAGCTTCACGAAATAAGAAGGAAGCATGTACGCAGGAAGCTTTTGAGCCGCATATTCTCTGATCTGCGCAGGAGTTACTTCCAGTTGCGAAATAAAATAAGCGCACAAATAGGGTTGAGCGTGTTGGTCTTCTCTAGCGATTACCACTGCCTCTTTTATTTGTTCATGTTTCAGTAAGACAGACTCGATTTCTCCTAACTCAATCCGATGACCCCTGATTTTCACCTGATGGTCGATTCTGCCGAGAAATTCGATTTCTCCAGTCGGCAACCATTTGGCCAGGTCTCCTGTCCTGTACATCTTCTCTCCTGGTACAAACGGGTTATCCACAAATTTTTCGGCGGTCAAGTCTGGACGATTCCAATATCCTCTTGCTAAGCCTACTCCACCTATGCATAATTCACCTTCACTGCCAATTGGCTGAAGTTGCAGCTCTTCATTGACAATATAAGCGGATGTATTTTGAATCGGTTTACCGATTGGGATCGTCTGGTTGAGAAGCACATTGGAAGGCGCCTCCCATATTGTCGCGCAAATGCTTGTTTCTGTAGGTCCGTATGCATTCACGTACCTGACTTTGTTTTTCCATTTATTCACTAAAGGGAAGTTAGCAGCTGAACCTGCCGTAATCATGATGCGAAGAGTAGTAATATGCTCTGGGGTGAGGTGCGTCAAATAAGTGGGTGGCAACGTGATGATGGTCAATTCATTTTCATTTACATAGTTTTCAAAACTGATGAAATCATGAATCGTCTGCTTGGAAAGGATATAGAGGCTGGCACCGGTTAATAAAGCCATGAACATTTCCCATACCGATGCGTCAAAAGACATGCTGGCAAACTGCCCAATCCTGTCTGCAGGTGTTACACCAAACGTATTTTGAAAGAATGATTGCAAATTCGCGATCCCTTTATGCTCCAGCATGGTTCCTTTCGGTTTGCCGGTTGTGCCTGAAGTATAGATGACATACGCCAAGTCAGTAGGTTTGCTTGGCAAGTCAAGGTTGGAATCTGAGCGAGAATCCAACTGTTCTTCCTCGATTACCACTACAGGACCACGGTATCCGACGTCGTATACAAGTTGGCTGACACTTTTCTGGGTGATGACGATTTTGGTTTGACTGTCTTGTAGGATATATTGAATCCGATCACGGGGATATTCGATATCGATGGGAACATACGCTCCGCCAGCCTTGAGGATGGCCAGAATAGCCGTAACATTTTCAATGGATTTTTCCATCATTACACCGACAATGCTGTCTGTTGTAATCCCTTTTTCGATCAGTGCTCTTGCTAATTGATTGGCCTTCCTGTTGAGCTCCTGGTAAGTTAAGCGCTCATTTTCATAAACGATGGCAACTCGGTGCGGCACAGCCTCTGCCTGCTCCTCGAACAACTGATGGATCGACTTATCCTGGGGATAATCCGCCTTTGTATTATTAAACAAGGCTACCTGTTCTTTTTCCCACTCCAAGTCGATAAGATTGGCCTGATTTGCTAACATATGTCCCCTCCGATAATTGGCAAACTTTTGTCTATCATGAAGTACGACAATACAATGAAATGGCCAAACAAGTAAACGAAGCTACAAGGAAATGGTCTGCTAAAACTGAAGATGGAGCCTCAGTGACGAATGGATCATGTTAGCCCCCCTCTCATCAACACCATTTAATATAATGGCCAATTGTAACAAAATATGTGGGTTTTTGTATCTTTTTTGTAAGTATTACCCATCTTCATATTACTATGGTCATGAACCAATTTTCACCTACAAATTTTCCACGATTTTACACTTTTTCACAATGGGAATAATTCCCTGTTTGCTCCATGCAGTTTTCAGGACAAAAGTCACCTTCCATTTTTGGTCAAAACATGTGCTCTGCTACTCTTACCTGGAAACAAATGTGCTGGCCTGCACACCTCCTTACAATCCAGCAGAATAACGTATTCTTATGCACCTGTTTGAGAAACTGTTATTCATTATAACAGAGAGTGTTTTGGAAATCAGTTAAAAAATAGGTAATTTTTGTTATTTGTGTTACTTTTTACCCAACCATTCTCCCATCCCTAAAAAAGGCTCACACTTTCTGGGTTCATTCGAAAGTGTGAGCCTTTTGATTTACGATTTCATGGAGGAATCGAAACGGTGGACACTATTCTTTCAGGGAAATATTCTTGTCCTTCAGTCGCTTGTTCGTCGTACTTCTGACGAGCGTATATATGACAGCAAAAGCAGGGATTCCAAGCAGCATTCCCATTAGCCCGAACAATGCTCCCCCAACCAATAAGGCTATTATCACCCATAAGCCATCCAATCCGATTGAATTACCTACCACTCTTGGATAGATAAAATTCCCTTCAATTTGCTGCAAGACAAGAATAAAGGCAATGAACCAAATAGCCTTGACTGGATCGATCATTAGAATGATAAAGGCACTCGGAATCGTCCCGATATAAGCACCAAAAATCGGAATGATGCTCGTAACACCAATGATCACACTCACAAGTAATGCATAAGGCATGTGAAATGCCCACATTCCCACAAAACAAAGCCCGCCAAGAATGAGAGCCTCTGTTAGCTGGCCTGAAATAAAGCCACTAAATGCGCGATTGGTGATTTGTCCAATTTCTACAGCCCGATCCGCCTTTGCTTTTGAGGAATAGGCATAGACGAGTTTTTTCGCAATGAGCGTCAACTTTTCCTTATGGAGGAGCAAATAGACGGACAACATTAGTCCCATGATGACATCGATAAAACTAACGGTAAACATTTTCGTGTACGTCAGTAATACTGGGATGGAAGTCAGGAAAAAATGGCCTAACTTATTTACAATTTCATTCCACTTCTCCATGAGTGGATTCCATAAATCGCCGGACAAGTTAAACCTCTCTGCAAAACCGTCGACGAAAGCCTTTAATGATTGCATGTCATTCGGAATACTTGCCGCAAGCATGGAAATACTCGTCAGAAGCTGAGGGACAATAAACCACATGAGAAATGTAAAAAATACCAGGACAGTCGCAAGGGTTAACAGGATTGAAAAAGGACGTCTTACTTTCAACCAGATTCGATTGTTGCCGCGGTTAAGGGGGGAGAAAAGTCTTTCTTCATAAAATCTCATTAAAATGTTCAAGATGAAAGCAATGGCAATCCCATAAATCACAGGATCTAATAAGTCAAATATTTCATAGACAAATGACTTTACCTCAGGAAAATTCCATACCACAGCAAACAGCAATACGGTGTAAGTCGCGATCATTATGTATTTCTTTATATCTCGCCAGTGTACTTTCTCCATCATTTTCCGGATGACTCCTAATCTTTGTGAGTTCTAAGTTGATCTGTTTGTTCATAAACTTTTCCATTACTATGTCCACCCAAAAGTATACTATGTTTTTTAGCTGTACGTAATTATTTTTCCACTTTCACTAAAACTCCCCACGAACTTATCACAATCATGCGTATCAAAACATACTGAAAAAATATAACAGGCTACCACTTAGGGCAGCCTGCCTATCTTCTATAGGGGGATTAACTCCCCTTTTTTTACTTGGGTGAGTTACGTAGCACGTATCAATTCCCGATCCCGTTTGCCGTGTAGCCAGTGATAAAGCGGGATACTGAAAAGGATAAAGGCAACCATCCCGCTGAAGATCATGCGATATCCTGTGTGTGGTACGATAAATCCGAGCAGATAGGGCCCGATTCCTAATCCCAGATCATACATAATGTAGTAAGTAGAGGTAGCTAATCCAAAGCGATGCGGAGCTGTCACCTTCACAGCTACCGTTTGGGCAATGGAGTTAAAGTTACCGAAGCCTACTCCAATCAATGCAGCGGATAACAGCAGCATCCAGGAAGTCGAAGCTTGACTGAATATAAGCATCCCGGCAGCAAATATCACCAGGCTGGGGTAAGTCACGATGTTCGCCCCTCTTGCATCCATTAGCTTCCCTGAGAATGGTCGCGAGAGAATAATGACAATGGCATACACCAAAAAGAAATAACTCGAAGCTGAGGTGAGATTAATTTCTTCCGCATAAAACGAGAGAAATGACAAGACACCCGAATAGCTGAAGCCGATTAATAAAGCGACGAATGAAATCGGTAAGGCTTTGGGCTCGATGAATTTCGAAAGCAGAGAACCTTTTGCTTCCTCTTTTACACTTGTGGAAGGAAGCGGAACATTGATTTTTGCCATCGCATAAAACAGCAAACAAATCAGGGAAAACACGACATTCAGCGTGAAGATCCAGGTGAAACCATTTTCAAGCCGCAATAAGATCATGCCGAGAAAAGGACCAATCGCAGTGGCTAAAATCGCACTTAAGCTGTAATAGCCAATCCCCTCACCCTTGCGAGATGCGGGCAAGATTTGGGCAATAATGGTACCTGTAGCTGTACTGGCAATACCAACGGCGATTCCTTGCAGCAATCGATTTACCAGTAAAAAGCTGGTATGGACGGCAAAAAAGTAAAGCAACGAGGTGACAGCAAAAAATCCCAACCCAATCCAAAGCGTTTTTTTCGTGCCAATATGACTTATGGCTCTACCCGTGAGTAGCCGCCCGATCAAAGCACCAATGATAAAGATACTGGAAACTAATCCGGCTAAACTGGTTGAAGCGTGAAATTCTGTTTTGGCATACGAAGCGATTGTAACCATTAGTAAAAAATACATAAGTGTCAAAAGAAAATTGATGAAAGAAACAATGACGAACTCTTTTGTCCAAAGCCTTTCCTTATTCACTGCTTACCCTCTTCTCTTTAGGTTCATGATAAGTTTTTCTAATACTGTGGCTGCTGCGTCTCTTTCTTCTTGTGTGATGCCCTCCATTACTTCTTCCAAGAATGGATCAGTCGCTTCCATGATCGTTTTATATAGCGCTTCACCTTTCTCAGACAAGCACATAATTTTTTGCCGTTTGTCTTCACCTGATAAAATCGAAATCATTTCACGCGCAGCTAATTTTTGCGCAATAGGTGTAATCGCTGGCTTCTCTACTTGCCAATAATCGGCAACGTCGCTAAAAGTAGCCGAACCGTTATTTTTGAGATAACGAATTAACGCCCATTGCGTGACGGATATACCAAATGGAAGTAATTCCTCTTGCAATTGGTTATTGTATACACGATGTGTGAATGCGACTTTTGAAAAGAACGGGTACATGTTACGCTCCTTATCATTAGTTAATTAATTTAATTAATTATAATTATATATCTTTCCTTGCTGTTTGAGAAGGTCTAAATCAAGATGGGTTACCTTGTGGCTTTTTCCTCACACATTCGTCTAACCTATATCATCATACAAAGGAGAAAATCATGCTGGAAAAAAGGTTCTTCGCTATTCACTTCCTATTATTGCTTTTCTTCGTACTTTCTTTTCCAATCCCTACGCTTGCGAAGGAATCGTCCATTCAAAATCTGTATTATGTATTTGGCTGGGATGAGAAAGGCAATGTCCGCATTACTGATTTGGTAAAAAACGAAATCCTCTCTTCCATTCAGTACCAAGCTGAATATGGCACCATTTATAATGCGATGACTCCTTCCCTTCCGAATGGTTCCAATCAATTAACGTTGGATCAAAGCCCACCATTTCAACCAGGCGCGGCCATCGAAATTCGCTCAGAATCGTTTGGCGGTAGAATGAATGCTCCGCTTGTCCATCAGGCGAAAGTTACTGCAGTCCGTGGAAATGATTTGTATTTCTCTCCACCTACGACGAAAGTGATCGACAGGAACATTTTTATCAAACGGGGCAGCCACTGGGTTCGTAAATGGGATGACGTAAAGGTGGAACACCAGGAAACCGCTACTGGTAACACAGTCATTGTCACAGGTCATACTCCGATTGCAGTGGTTACAATACAATATGCATTGCAAAAAAACAGCCCAGCCATCGATATCACCGTAAAAACCACCTATAAGCGAGAGGCAAAGGTTTTTCGTGAAGCCTTCGCCCTGCAATTCAAGCCAAATGTGACAGAGGTATATCGCAAGAATCGGAAAGTGGACGCACAGAAATTCCAACCTTCTTACTGGCTGGATCACCAAGGCGCGAAATTTGGTCAAGGAAAGCAAGCAGCTTTTTTGTACCATGCCCCCAACGTGTCTTCATTTGAATTGAATACAACGCAAAAACAGCTCATCGTGAATCTGGATCACATGAACGATCACAGATACGTACAGCAAGGCTCTACGAATCAAGTCGGAAAAGTCCGCCACGCTTCCGAATATCGCGCAAACGAAGAACGGACGAATTCTTTCTCGCTGGTAGTTGGGTATCAACCAAAGCTCATGCCGCGTTTTATGAGTCAGCCTTCTGGTTTTTTGGCGACTCATGTATGGACAGAGCATGCTGACGAGCAGACGCTGCAAACGAATCGAGCTGTTTATTTCGGCTCCGGGAGGATTACATCGTCGGCACAAGCGACAGGCGGTTTTGTGAAACACCGGATTCCGGTTACAAAAAGCGTATTTTACTCGAATCCGTATTTTCAAGCGAAATTGCCTGTCAATGTCGCCATTGCGCAAAGCCCTGAATTTTTGCAGTTTCTGAATGATCTGAATCGGAACGGTGATGAAATTGGGCTACATACCCTCTATCCATACGAAATCAGGCACTATCAAAAGACGACGGAAGATGCACTGCAGGTAATGAAAGATCACTTCCGAAGCCGTACCTGGATTGACCATGGGTATTTGAAGACCAGCTTTGCGTTTAACGCACTCGACAACCAGACTGCGAATTACTTGGCGCATCAGTGGAAAAAATACGGCACATCGTATTTTTGGCACTACAGCTCAGAAGATATCGCGAATCCGAATAATGGTCTCGATCTGTACCAATCTCAAAGAGGCGACTCCCTGCGCACTCCGCTCTATTGGTCGCACCCGACAGTGACAGGCCCGTTTTATTCATGGTCGGCTGCCACCATTCCAGAAGATTCACTTTATCTGTATCGGGAGCAAAATCTCCAGCAGCTCATTCAAAACCGTGGAGTTTTTATCAACCATACCTACTTGGCAAAATTTCCATCCAACAAGCAGGGCGGGAAATTTGTCATTCGAGATGCCCAAGGAAACTGGATCATCCATCCCGATTTTGACCGCTTGCTAAAGCGAATGGAAGTTCTGCGAGATCAAGGAAAATTGCATTTGACAACCGTACGTGAAATCATGGATTATTGGCTCGCCCTCTCTCAAGTCAGATTGGAATATGCACCAAACGGCTCTATCGTTCTGCACAACGATGGCACGCAAAAGATTTCTGGTCTTTCCATGGCGACAAAAGCTTCGGAAGTTTATGTGAACGGGATAAAGCCGTCGCAAAAGAAAGCGGATGGCGATCTTATCTTTTGGTTCGATCTGGAGCCAAATGCAGTTGCCGTTATTGCTGCGAACAAAGTAGATAGTACTTCACATCCGAAATAAATCCCACAAATACAAAGAAGCTTCCCTAGTGGGTCTAGGGAAGCTTCTTATTCCTTTATCTATTGAGACAATTTTACTAAGCTGTAGTTTTTCTTACCTTTGCGGATAATGATGAAGCGACCGCCGATAGCAAGGCTTGGCGTTACTTCCAGTTCCAGATCGGTAACACGTTCACCATTCATGGAGATAGCGCCTTTTGTAATATCCTCACGTGCTTGACGTTTGGATGGCTCGATGCCGACCTCAACGAGCCAGTCGACAATGTTCCTCGTTTCGAGGGTAGATTCGAATGTCGGCATTTCTTTGAAGCCTTGCTCGATCTCATCTGCCGACAGCGATTTGATATCTCCAGTAAACAAAGCTGCTGTAATGCGCTTGGCCTGCTCCAGCAATTCCTCGCCGTGCACAAATCTCGTCATTTCCTCTGCCAGCGCTTTTTGCGCCTCGCGTTTATGTGGCTCGGTCTGTACTTTTTCAGCCAGCTCTTCAATTTGTTCCTTGGAGAGGAACGTAAAGTATTTCAAGTATTTCACAACATCGCGGTCATCGGTATTCGCCCAGAATTGGTAGAATTCGAATGGTGTTGTTTTATTTGGATCAAGCCAGATGGCTCCTCCTGCTGTCTTCCCGAATTTCGTGCCATCTGCCTTCAGCATCAGAGGAATAGTGAGACCGAATGCTTTTGCTTCTGCTCCTTCTTTTTTGCGGATCAGATCGAGACCGCTCGTGATGTTGCCCCATTGGTCGGAACCGCCGATTTGCAACTGAACATCTTCATGTTTGTACAGATGCAGGTAATCCAGCGATTGCAGAATTTGATAGGAAAACTCCGTAAACGAAATGCCGCTTTCCAGTCTGCTCGATACGACATCCTTGGCAAGCATCGTATTGATGCTGAAGTTTTTCCCGTAATCCCTCAGAAATTCAATGACATTGATTTTGTGCGTCCAGTCGTAGTTGTTCACCAAGCGAATTTGGTTGTCGCCATCTGTAATGAACAGCTTTTTCATCTGCGCGGTGAGTTTGTCGACGTTCTCCTGAATCTGTTCCAGTGTTTGCAAAGAGCGCTCGGATTGACGGCCGCTTGGATCGCCAATCGTACCTGTTGCACCACCGATCAAAATGACCGGACGATGACCAGCGAGCTGAAAGCGTTTCAGTACCATGAAAGGAATCAAGTGACCGATATGCATGCTGTCACCCGTTGGATCGACACCACAATATAACGAGACTGCTTTTTCATTCGTTAATTCTCGCAGCCCTTCTGCATCTGTTTGCTGATTAATGGCTTCGCGCCATTCGAGTTCGTCGATAATATTCACTGCCATACACTCCTTCAATCTCCTATGGTAAAAAAAACAAAAAATCGCCCCTTGTCTATTGTAGACATAGGGACGATTGAATAACCGTGTTACCACCCATCTTGCACCAATGGACCCAAGCGCTTGCGCAGGCCATTCATGCCACTCGTAGCGAGTTATCGTTCGCGATTCCGCTCGGCATTACCCGAGATACTCCAGAGTGTAATTCGCTCGCTTATTGTGTACCGGGTTCCATCAACCCCCGGCTTTCTAGGACAGGGAATAAGCTGCTACTGGGCTCTTTCAACGTATGTTTCATATGAAATTAAAGTCAGTATATTGAATTCAAATAGCAATGTCAACCATGTAGCAAGGATTCCGCCACGATCCCTTATTTTATTTTCGTAAGACCGTTGGAAGTTAGTTCATAAACAGTTGTTGCGACCTCATGCAAATACCGTCGATCATGCGAAATACTGATAATCACACCGTCAAAAGCCGTTAACGCCCGGCACAGAACAGGAGTCGTCAAAGGACTGAAGTTTCGGGTCGGTTCATCCAATATCAAGATTTCGCACTGATCCAAAATCATTTTTAACAGGAGCAATTTCGCTTTCTGTCCCCCAGACAAGTTTTGAATGGGTTGGTGCATCTCATCTTTTGTAAATTTCATACTGCCTAAATGCGTATACGCTTTTGTGATCGCTTCTTTATTCCCGGTTCTTTCCAGGTACGCAATCGGTGTTTTGGTCGAATCCAGTTGTTCTTCATAATTTTGGGGCATATACCCGATCTTTAATGACGAGTGCTGGACTAGCTCATCCATGATCTTTTTCAACAACGTCGTTTTTCCGATCCCATTTTCCCCAATAATCGCGACTTTTTCTGGCCCGTTAATCGATAAATGAATCTGTTTCGATAGCTGATTGTTCGCTATTTGCAGGACTTCCAATGAAAAGTCGAGGATTTGTTTACTGCCAGGCACATGTACCTCAGAATCAAATCGGAATTCGCTTGCTTCTTCCACACTCGGAGCCTCTACAAACGTTTCCGATGCTTTCTCCATGCGCTCTCTTTGATTTTTCAAAGACTTGATCTTCTTTTGCAGACGTGGATCTGAGCGGGACACGTTCCGATGTTGATGCTCTGCCTTATTCCAAACGTCGTGCCATTTCTCCATTTGCTTTTGATGATCAGAAACTTGCTTTCTGGCTATCTGTTCTTGTTTGTTCAGGTGGCTCTCGCGATTCGCAATGTAATTTTCATATGGCTCTCTTGAAAAAGTATATTTGGGTACTTGTTTACGCTTCGTCAGCTCCATATGAAGGATACCATTTGCTGTATTCGCAATAAATGTTTCGTCATGCGATACATATAGGACAGGAAGCGATGTTTGTTGAATAAACTCTTCCAGCCATTCCATCGTTTGAATATCCAAATCATTCGTGGGTTCGTCTAGCAATAAAACGTCAGGATTCTGTGCCAGCAGACTTAAAAAGCGGTATTTGAAACGCTCACCACCTGACAGAACACCCATCTTTTTATCTGAATCCAATACATGAATGCCGAGGTCATCCATCGCCCTCACCAGTTCTTTGCTCCATTGATTTTCGACAAAAAACTCGGCGATGGTCCATTGTTTTTCTTCGCCCGATAGCTCCTGTGCAAGAAATCCCATGGAACAATCGTTTCGCAGCACGTTACCTGCAAATGTGCAATACTCGGCAATCATTTGTTCCGCGTATATCAACTTTAATAAGCTGCTTTTTCCATTTCCCTCTTCCCCGATGATGGCTATCTTGTCACCGGTTTGCAGGGTCAGATGCAAATTTTGAATGAGAGTCCTGTCGTCTTTTTTGGTGGTAATCGTGATATTGTGCAGTTCAACCATGTGGATTCCCCATTTCGTTTTTACGTTTCTCGTCATTTACTCCTTGTTCATCTGTATCACCCCCCTTTTTTGACAACAAAAAAAGATGCTCCTGTCCAATAAACAGAAGCATCTTGCTCTCGTAATAGAAATCGCTATATGAAAAATAGATCATACAGGAATTCAAGCTATACATTTGCGGGTGAATTTGGCTTCTTGTTTATTTATTATGGGATTGGCTTTTCCAATAAATAAACAATTGCGCAAATGATTCACCCTCCGTTCCATGAAGTTGACTTCAATATAGCATGGCCTTCTAAATATTGTCAATGTAGCTATTCGACCAAGGCTAGCAATTGTCCGAGCTTGTCCTTGATGGGGGAAGATTCCTTTTTTACCGCCTGTGCGAGCTTCTTATTCCCACCGAAAAGACGATAAATAACGGTTTCCCGCTTGTAATCTTCCAGCGCTGCAAGCTCCTCTATAAGCGCATCCACCAGCTCTGCACGATCGATGGTGACATTTTTCAAAGGCTTCGCCGAATCACTACTGCCAAGCACCAGAGAGACGAGTACGGGGATATTCTCTACGGTTACACCATGCGCCTCCATAAAAGCTAAAGCAAAATCGTCCTGAGCAGACTGATGCTCCGTGTCGACCATCTCCATATAGCGACGAAAGAGTGGAAAATAATCGCTGCTAGACAAGCCGAGAGCCAATACCGCATAGGTACCAGGCATGACGGATTTCTCGCTTGGCTCTACATCCCCGTACCACGCGAACTCCTCCATCGCAAGCTCGGCATATTCTGCGATTTTCGGATATAACGCAGGATAACGGGACGCATTGGCAAAAAACTGATGGAGACCTGACTTCGCCAGCTTTTTTACTGGGAAGTAATTCTTTTCGCTGCTCTTCAGCTTGAGCTTGTACCCTTTGGGAAAGCCTTCACGCAAAAGGCCGTTGATAAAATCAATGGCTTCACCGTAGGCAGCTTCTTCCTCCGATACGATACGGATGTCGATCGCTTGTAAAACGTCATTGGCCATTGCTTGAATCAGGCTGCTTTTATACTCGTTTTCAAAGCGACCACTGCCCCGTTTTACATAGTCCACAGCTCGCTTGGAGCCAAGCTGAACAGCGAGGTCCAGGTACTTCTTGCGGGTATCCGGCTCCTTGTTACCTATTGCGAGAGCGACGTACAGGAAAAAGTCCAGCTCCTCTGTTTTTGGTTCCTGACGCTCCTGCTCGGGTTTCAAAACCCAATCCAATCCATAATGCCCGGTACGATCAAAAAATTTGACTAAAAAACGCTCATCCGCCCAGCCTTTTAAAGCCAAAGTATAGTGGTATGTCCACGAATCACTGCGTTCTTTGTTGGAGAGCAGCTTTTCGCTAAGACGCTGGATGAGTGGTTCGACAAGCTCCTGCTTTTGTTCCATCAAATCGGGATTGACGAGGCAATGAGCGAAGAAGAAATCGTCTCTTTCTTTCGGACGTACAGGAAGCTCCGCTTTAATTTTTGTTTCGATAAATTGATCCAGTACTTGTTTTAGACTCTCGCGTTTTCGCTCGTTTATGAAATGGCGAGCATGGCATTGCACCGATTGTTTCCACTCAAATTCGAAAACAAGCTCGAAGCGGTAATTAAAAAAGTGAGAATCATAATCGGTGGAATGGAACAGGGATTCCATTCGATCACACAGTGCGGGGAAAAACTCATTCATGAGCATTTCCTCTGTAAGCTCCTCGATATAAGAGCCAGCATCGTATTTGTACGAGTCGTCACTCCAACTGAAAGGTTCGTGGACATCCACGTGGATTTTGCCATTGGCCCAATTGAGTTTTCCTTTTCTCCACGCCACTCTCAGGTAGTCTTTGACCCCCGCCTGCAGTAGACTCCAGTCTTTGATCTCTTTGATCCGCTGGTTCTCTTTTTGGTAAATTTCTTGGATAGAAGTCCATACTTCGTTTAGAAATGCTTCTGCTGCCTCATGCATTGACTGACTCTCCTCCTCGCAAAAAACAGCGCTGTCGCCTTTAACCGATGACCTTGACGACATTGCCCTCGCTATCGGTAATATTGGTTTTCACAATGTTGATGGCAATTCCTTTCAGGGAAGGAATCTCAAAGCTGCTTTCCTTTGGAAGCAACTGCTTGGTAAGCGCAATCGTTGTCGCATCATCGAGAACAAAGCGAATAACGTCCTCTCCTGGAATACATTCAGGATTGGCTCCTGCCTCAAAGACAACGCGGACATCAGGTCCCAGCAGGCTCAGGCTTTCTCCTTTTCGCATACGTCCGCGGAGAATTTTTCCGATGACTTCCGCTTGCTTAGCTCCCAAGCTCAGGGTCGAAGGTGCTTTTTTCAAGAAGCCTTTTTTCCCTGGCTCCCAGCCAAGCTGGCTGACAAACAAATAGGCAGTGTTGGAGCCTTCTTGTTCCATTCCTTTTTGAACAGCATCAGAAACTGTAGAGTTGCAAAGGAGAGAATCACGCTCGAGATCGGTTATGTAGGAAGGCATATACGGCAAGCCAGATTGAAGCACACCACGTGTATTCCAAGCCATCATTGCATCGAGTTCATCACCAGTGATTCCTACCATTTGCAAAAATTGCACCCGCCCATTCGGCGTATCGATTTCGGCAAGCTGTGGGTCTGTGACAAAAGCGAGCGCAGTCAGTTGGGTATCGGCACCCAAGCATATCGGACCGTTTGCATCCAAATGATCACCTGCTTGAAAAACATTGCCCGTGTTGAATACGTAACGCCCCATATTTTGAAGCAAATTCAGCGCCCAGGCAGGCGGTTCCTCCTCGTCGTCTTTACGAGCCAATCGAAACGTCAATTCAAAGCCAAAACCGCTTTCCTCTTCATTCTCGGACTCTTTTTCATACAGTTCAGTAAACCCATAAGTCACAAAATGCCAATGCGGGTAAGGCTCGTCCGCTTTGTAGGCGCTAATTCCATCTAATGGATCGGGACCACCCAGTGCATACGAGATAAGCGTGCCGTAATGTTTAGGCTCCTGCTCTCCATAAATCTTTCGCATCTCCTGATCAATGGCATCCCAGCCAGCTGACATCATTTCTTCATTCAATTCTTCGTTCATCTCTTCGTTCATTTCTCACGCCTCCTATGTAATGACTGTCTTAACAATAGCCAAAATGAAATTTGGATACTCTATTAGACGGTCAATACCACTTAGCAAATTACATCGTTCTCATTCCCTTCAATATCAAAGTCTTTAATATGTTTGTGCTAGCCCATTTGGAACGACTGGCTTCGATAACCAGTGCTGGTCGGTTTGCACATGATTTTTGCGCACAAACTTGGCGGCAGATTGTTTAAAATCTTCGTACGGAAACCTCTCCGTTACCCGTACCACGTACCCCTCTTGTTCTCCGCCGAAGGCAGATTGTTTGGTGTAGCAACTTTTTACGGTCTCTTCCTTCCAAATCCCTCTGTATAAGACAGGTGCTGTTTCTAAGCCCAGTAGTTCGGCCCATTCTACCGTTTCATCCCACGACAAGCATTCATTGTTTTCATTCCAGATCGAGAACACGTAGAAATAGCTCGTTAGGTATTCGTAGTAGATGGAGTGCAGCGCATATACGTTTTCCCCGCAAATTCTCCAGCCTTCCGGGATATGAAACGAAATCGTCCCGTGAAGCATCTTTACCCAATGTCTAGATGCGTGATCTTTGCTATCGAGTGACCTTGCATGGATATGATTTCGGTACAGCGTGGTATTTTCTCCATCCAGCTTTTCTGTTACGACTACTTGTTTCCCCTCGAAGTGACACACTGATCGCAAGATTTTATCGTCGTCGGTTCTACTTCTTGACCAGGGTAGATGAAAGGTTCTCGGATATTTTTTCAACAACGTTATTCACCTCCTTATTTGGCATAGGCATCTCCTTCCTTGAAGAAGTACAGCTTCCACAGGTACTCTTCGCCCAACAAATGATAAATCTCGGAAATATCTTGCTGAGTTCCATAATTAATCTTCATGTGCATTTGAATCAGGTTGACGGCTTCGAAAATAAAATCATCTTCGAATCCTAATTCTTTTAAGAAATGACAAGCAATTTGCGCAGAAACATGCTCATGTCCGAAGTAGGAGTAATGGCCTTTCATCGGCTTGTAGGTTTTGCAAAATGGTTTTCCTGTATCGTGAAATAAGGCGACCACTTGCATGAGAAATTTGTCTTCTTCCGTGTAAAAGGCGTTTACATAATCGAAAACATGATAGGTATGCTTGCACAAAGGGTACTGATGATAAGGGTTTTCCTGATTAAATTGATACATCTCTTTGAAGATGGGAATGGCATTCAACCTTTCAAACAGCTCTTCATAGGAGGGTTCTTTTTGAAGCAATTGAACGAATTCTTCTTTTTCAATGGAATAAGGAACTGGCTCGTGCAAGAGATGAATGTGATCCCAGCCCTCATTCTTAATGGGAAAATGGAAGTTCTTCCGCATCTTCGCCAGGATGTATTCGTCTACGGTTCTCTTTCGGGATCGATTGCGCTCTAGGCAAACGGTATAGGGAACATCGACGTAATAGCATTCCTTCTGGACATCGGGAAATTTGGCAAGGACCTTCATTCTTTTCTCTCTGTCAATATTGGTTGCATCTAAAATGACATTCTTTCCATTCGCCAGCTCCGTTGCGATTTTCGAATAGACCTCAAAAAATACTTGTGCTGATCTTTTTTGTTTTCGCTCGTCACCAAATAAGTTCTGACGAATTTCATCCGTAGACACGATTGTTGCCCGTTCCTTTTTGGCAATTTCTTGTGCCCACTTGCTTTTGCCACTGCCCGCAATGCCTGACAGGACGATTAATTTCTTTTTCACTTATATCTCACCTCCTTTCAATAAAAACAAACTTTTCGACATGCTTTTCCAATATTATACACACTTCGCGTATAGATGGCACCCTTCTTTGTTCCTAGATTTTCCGTTCTTTACAGCCATGGGCCAAAGAAGTTCTGGATAGCTTGCTCGGAATAGCTATCTTCGCCGCGCCAATTTACTACGGCAAAAAAGTCGTTCTTCCCGCCACGCCCTGGTCTGTCCTTGCTTGGCGCTAAGATCCCGGCGGATGCAAGAATTTCCATTAAGACATCCCGTTCGTTTTTGCTAGATGCGAAGACACCATGGAGGCGCTTCTCCAATTGACGGGCGGCATCGGTTGGTTCACTGCTGGCAATGATGGCTAGCACCTGACGGAGAATTGCTACATCTTCTTCCTGTACGGAAAGATTTTCTTCCTTGCTTAACAGCTCCAGATCAAGCATGAGGTACGGTAGATAGTTTAGGCGGATACCTCCCCACTTGATTCTTTCAAAATTCAAAACGTTCAAATCTTCTTCCGTATATAGCTCTCGTCCAGCGATATAATAACGGTCGCACTTATGGCAGTCTCCGTACATGGCGAAATAGGTGCCGTTTTCTGGATTTGTATACTTGCCGACGTTACTTTCGAAGTCATGGGCTTTTAAAGACTCTGTCAAAGCCCAGCTAGACAAGGCGCTGCGCAGGTACACCTTTCGCGTCGAGAGACTGTGCAAAAATGCAGCGGCGGCTTGTTCTTTCGTCACTTTTTTATGCAGAGTAATGATTTTGTCTATACAATCTTCGTGACTAATTGTCTGCAGATCAAACATGAGACCTTTGCTTTTGGCGTATTCAAAATCTGCTCCCGAAAAATCGTATGGGCGACTCTTCCACCCGTTGCTGCTCCAAAATGTTTTCATCAAGATTTGCTTTGCTTTTTTATCCATAAAGCAATTGCTCCTTTTTTCTTCGGCTTTCCATATTCTAGCGCGAATCGGACGTATGAAAAAAGAGTCCAACATGTGAAAGATCGTTGGACTCTGATTGCATGCTATCATGTACCGCAAAACGTTTGGTAAGGACATGCCGATTCCGCTGGTAAGGTCGTGTATTCTACCTGTTCAGGCGTGTACGCATATGGATTGGAAAGGACTTCCAGGAGTCGTTCCATCACCGTGTAGTCGCCCTCTTTCCACGCTGCTTCCAATGCTTCTTCTACACGATGGTTCCGTGGGATGATTGCCGGGTTGCTCTTTTTCATTACCTGTTGTACCGCAGCGGTGTCCTCTGGCTGTCTTGTTAGTCGTGCTTTCCACTGCTCGTGCCATTCCGTGAATTCGCTCGTGCCAAACATTGCAGTTTCTTCTGGTTGATTAAGCGTGAAAGCACGGAATGTATTCGTATAGTCAGCATGGTGGTCCTTCATCATGTTGAGCAGACCTTCGATCAACGCTTCGTCTTCCTCCTCTTCGTTGAACAATCCGAGCTTTGCCCGCATTCCTGTGAGCCAATGGCTGTGATACAGCTTGCTAAATTCGGCAAGTGCATCTTCGGCCACTTTTACAGCCTGCGCTTCATTTTCATGCAACAACGGCAATAAGCTTTCCGCAAAACGAGAAAGATTCCACACAGCAATGTACGGCTGATTTCCGTAAGCATACCGACCCTGAACGTCAATGGAGCTAAATACAGTTGCAGGGTCATATGTGTCCATAAAAGCGCAAGGACCGTAATCAATCGTTTCGCCGCTGATTGCCATGTTGTCGGTGTTCATGACTCCGTGAATAAATCCTGCGAGTTGCCACTTGGAAATCAGCGCAGCCTGACGCTGGATGACTTCCTTCAGTAAGAGGAGGTAGCGGTTTTCATCTGCTGCGATCTTTGGAAAATGTCTTTGCAACGTGTAATCAGCCAACGCACGGAGGTCTTCTATGGAGCACCATCTTGCCGCGAATTGGAATGTCCCTACTCGGATATGACTGGCAGCGACACGCGTCAAAATAGCACCAGGCAGCTCGGTTTCGCGATAGACAGACTCGCCCGTTGTCACTACTGCAAGGCTCCGCGTAGTAGGAATTCCGAGTCCATGCATGGCCTCGCTAATGATGTATTCGCGCAGCATCGGGCCAAGGGCTGCTCTACCGTCACCGCCGCGAGAATAAGGTGTTCTGCCTGAACCTTTCAGTTGGATATCAAAGCGCTCGCCGGAGGGTGTAATTTGTTCACCAAGAAGAAGAGCCCTGCCATCGCCTAGCATGGTAAAATGACCGAATTGGTGTCCCGCATATGCTTGGGCAAGAGGCATTGCGCCTTCTGGGGTTTTGTTTCCCGCAAGCATGGCTATGACTTCTTCGCTTTGCAGAGCTTCGACATTCAGCCCAAGCGTTTTTGCCAAACGTTCATTGAGAATGGCTAGCTTCGGTGATCGTACAGGAGGTGGATTGAGCCTGGAAAAAAACGATTTTGGCAGCGTTGTATAGCTGTTATCAAAATTCCATCCCGGTTCGATTGTTGCTTTTTTGTCTGTCATTGGATCTCCTTTTATCGATTGGCGTTATTTACATGGACGTAACGTACACATGATACATTTTGCCAATTTATTATACCCTTTTCTTGCGAGTTTCGAGCACATTCGTACATTTTTAGCGCACTCCCAGCCGAATATAATTCGTGAATGGGAGGAAAAATACCATTTACATATAACCAAAAGGTGTTATATTATTTTAAAGTATAACCAAAGGGTGTTAGATTTTCACTACGAAACGGAGAGATTTTATCGTGGAACAAAACAATCAACAAGCCGTAGAAGATATTAGACAAACCATCGTTTTCGACGCCCCTATTCAAAAGGTATGGGAGAAAGTATCCACTGCGGAAGCCATTTCTGCTTGGTTTATGCCCAATGATTTTCAACCAGTGGTAGGTCATGAGTTCCATATCCAATCCCCTTTTGGGCCGTCTCCATGCAAAGTGTTGGAAGTAGAAGCACCACATCGCCTTTCTTTTGCTTGGGATACAGACGGGTGGGTCGTCTCGTTTCTTTTAAAAGAACTGGGAGAAAAAACGGAGTTTACCCTCATTCATGGTGGATGGAAAGCGGCAGATGAGATTATCGGAAAAGCAAACGCGAAGAGCTCAATGATTCGCGAGAAGATGAATCAAGGTTGGGTTGGTATTGTACACGAACGTCTGAAAAAGGTTGTGGAAGGGTAAATGTCTGCTTCAGCAGAAAAGGTTGATGTATTTCAAGCGATCGCTGACCCTACTCGTCGGGAAGTACTTCGCTTGCTCGCTGAAAAAGAATTGCCGATCTCAGCGATTACCTCTCATTTCCCCATAAGCCGAACGGCTGTAGTCAAGCATCTTCATATACTTGCTGACGCAGATTTGGTTACAGGACATAAGGTAGGTCGCGAGAAAATCTATCGGTTGCATCCCGGTCCTCTGACGGAAGTAAAGCAGTGGCTTTCCTTTTACGAGCAGTTTTGGAACAATAAGCTCTCTATGTTGAAGCATCTGGTGGAGACCGATGGTGATACGACGTTAACTGTCGTGCAATCCGAACCGGATCAAAAAAGGAAATAGATTGTCATGCCCTTCCCTCTTGATCGTTTGCCCCAAGATCAAGAGGGTTTTCTTTGATCAGGCAGTACAGATAGAAAAAGACTGCCGATTGCTCAACAGTCTGGGTAGTTTGCTTACTTATTCAATAGCTCGGTCAGTTCAGTGGATTCGGTCAAGTGCAACGGTGCCGTTCCATAAGTTTTGCCATCTTCTGAATCAAACATATGGTCTTTGTTTTCTCCACTCAATACGAAGAACAGTGTCTTCGCCTTTACTTCCGCTTTGTTATCTGTATTAACAGTCGCTGGCAAAGTGTTTGTCGTTACTTCAGCGTAGTTGAATTCTACTGCCAAAGCCTCTTTCTTGTCCTTCTCCACCGCTTGGGTGCTCTCGTCAAAACGCATTTGGTCCGCAGGTGTTTCAAAGCGTTTGTTCATGAGCGCAAGAATTTCCTTGAACTTGTCATCTTCCGGCTTTAGGGATGTTTTTTCCCCTTGCTTGTACACGACGATTTCTTGTGGAGTAGCGATCACCTGTTGCTCTTCTTTTTTCGTTTCTTCAGGTTTTTGCGTAGTTGTTTCACCCGCTTGCTGTTGGGTACCTGTTGCCGCCTGATTTTGATTTTTTGGTTGCTCTGTAGGCTGCGTGTTGCCGCAAGCAGTCAGGACTGCTAGCAGGAGTACAGCCGGGATCCATGTAGACTTTTTCATGTTGAAGACCACCTTTTACTTTTTCTCTCCATTGCTTTACTCCCGTAATAGAAATAAGAGCGATCACGAACATACGCGAACACGCCCGACCGATTGAACTAACGTGGAGTGCTTTTAACCAAAGCATTATAATAAAACCAAAGTAATATTGCAAATAATCACCAATTGTTGTCTTCGTGCAAGCACGTCTTATTGAATGGGAAAGATGAATGAAGGCAGTACAATTCGGACGACAGACGGATTCCTAAGGAGATACTTCATGAATCATCAAAAAATCATTCATTTCAGTGATAAGGACTTGGATGGCGTATCCTGTGCAATTCTTAGTCAAATTGCTTTTTCCAATCAAGAAGTCGATTACCGCGGGGTGACTCCTTACACTGTCAATCAAGAAGTTCAAAAGTTTATCGAAGAAGAGCTTACCCCCGATGCGTACGTGATGATTACCGATGTAAGTGTCACTGACGAGGTCGGATCGCTTATTCAGAAAAAGGTCGATCAAGGACATGCGTTTGTCTTGATCGATCATCACCCAACTGCCTTGCCGTTGGCTTCCAAGTACGAATGGGCAAAAGTTATTACGGAAGAATCAGGGAAAAAGACTTCGGCAACGAGCCTTTATTATGATTACCTGGTAAACCAGGGGTATCTGACCCCTACTGGCGTTCTCTCTGACTATGTGGAGCTGGTTCGGGCCTTTGATACGTGGGATTGGGATGCAACCGGTACTGTACAGGCTAATCAACTGAACATTTTATTCTATATGATCGAGCGAGACACGTTTATTCAAAATGTGCTAGGACGCTTGCGTGTTGATGGTGCCAATACAGACCAATTTGTATTTGATGAAGTAGAATCTATTCTCATCTATACAGAAGAAAAGCGAATCGATGAATTTGAACAAAAAAAGCTGAAGCAAATGAAGCTGATCCCCGTAGAAATCGATTTAGATGAGCCAAAAACATATCAAGTAGGCGTGGTTTTCCTTGAGCAATATCACTCCACGACAGGCAATTTCTTATGTAAAAATGCGGAAATGATTGATTTCGTCGCGATGCTCGATCCTGGAAAAGGCAGAATCAGCTTTCGAACCATACGCGAAGACCTGGATCTGTCGGTGATCGCCCAACATTACGGTGGGGGCGGTCATCCAAAGGCTTCCGGATGTTCCTTTACAGGCGTTACGTTAAAGGCTTTTGTGTACCCTGCTTTGCGGACGAATTAGAGCAAAACAATAAAAAGTCCCATTTCTCTATCCGTGAAATGGGGCTTTTTATTCTTCCAGAGTACAACTAATTGTTAACACAACCATTTATTTTACTTGTGCCTCTCCGATCTCATATCGCAGTTGTATGGACCCGCTTTTTCCATAAAGCTTTGTTTCTAGCAACTTCATGTCGTGACGTGTGTTGATGTTGTCAAAGTAATGTTTGCCGCTGCCCATTAAGACCGGATGAATGATTATCCGGAGTTCATCAAGCAAATCAGCATTGATCAAACTTTGAACAAGACCCGCACTTGCAGGAACAATGATATCACCTTTGACTTGTGTTTTTAGCTGTTGTATTTTTGTCATGACATCAGAGTGAAGGAGTGTAATCGTCTCGGTGTAGTTCCCCCAATGAACTTCTGTAAACTCACGATTATTGGTTACTACAAACTTCTGAGTCTTATTCATTGCATCAGCCCAATCCCCCACTTGAAACGGCCAATAGCTTGCAAAGCCTTCATAGGTGACTCGCCCCATCAAGATGGCGTCAACCCTCTGGAAGAACGCAAGACCATCATCTGTGGCGTCGATAATTCCAGGCAACGCCCAGCTAACCATATTGTCTTCTTCTCCTGTCGGCCCCGTATAAATACCATTCAATGTGCTGCTTACGTTTGCCATTATCTTCCCCATCGAATCTCCGCCATTCTTTCAAAATTATTATCAAAAGATTACCACATTTCACCACTTAGTACTTCTTCTCGATTGCTCAAATTCCCCCTCCAGCAGAAGCAGTCGTTCCTACATTTGGAGAAGACATTACAAAGAAAGGTGAGGAAAACGAAACGGTTTTCCCCACCTTCTTTCTTTTAGAGACTTTTCGTCCAATTACAGTTCAACGATCTTTGTAGCAATGTTATTGCAAAACTCCCTGTCATGCTCGACAAAAAGGATCGTTGGCGAGTGCTCGAGAAGCAGCTCTTCAATTTGCATGCGCGAAATGACATCAATAAAGTTAAGCGGCTCATCCCAAATATGGAGATGGGCTTTCTCGCAAAGACTTTTCGCAATCAATACTTTCTTCTTCTGGCCGCCGCTAAATGCGGAAATGTCCTTCTCAAATTGTACGCGGGAAAAGTCCAGCTTTCGCAAAATCGATTTAAACAGGCTTTCATCAATGCCGTTTTCTTGGGCAAAATCCGTCAGATTGCCCTTTAGATGCGAAGTGTCTTGGGATACATACGAGATTTTCAACTGACTCCCCTTTCGGAAGGCACCAGTATGATCGATGTTCTCCCCGCAAATGAGCTTGAGAATGCTGGATTTGCCAGAGCCGTTTTTGCCTGACAGCGCGATACGCTCCCCCTGCTCAATCGTAAAACTAATATCTGAGCAAACCAACTTCTCCCCATAACGAATCGAAACCTTATCCAGTTCAGCAAGTTGGTTCTTATGGTAAGCAAGCTGTGCAATCTTTAAGCTGTCATGGCTTTCAATGTTTTTCAGGAGCTTCGACTTTTCTTCCAGCGCAGATTGCTGTCTTTGCTCAATTGATTTAGAGCGTTTCATCATTTTCGCAGCTTTGTGACCCACGTAGCCTTTGTCGAGCTTAGAGCCTGAATTTAAGGTACCATTTTTCGTTTTTTCCACAGCGTCCGACCAGTTGCTCGTACGTTTCGCTGCGTCCGACAAGCGTTTAATGTCTTTTTTGAGCTTCTCGTTCTCAGCGAGTTCATAGTTATCCTGTCTCTGTTTATTTTCCCACCAATCGGAGAAATTCCCTTTTTGCACCTCGATGTTCGTCTTGTTGATGGACAAGATGTGATCGACACAATTGTCCAGAAATGCTCGGTCGTGAGAAACAAGAATATAACCGCTTTTGGAATGGAGATAATCACTGACGAGCTCCCTTGCATGCATGTCGAGGTGATTGGTTGGTTCATCAATTAACAAAAAACTGTTTTCCTTTAGAAATAAGGCGGCTAACATCACTTTCGTTTGCTCCCCGTTAGACAAAGATTCAAATGGACGATATAGAACATCCTCTGAAACCTTTAAGAGGGAGAATTCGCGCATTAATTCCCATAGCTGATAGTCCGGGACAATGTCTTGAACGATATCAAGCGTCAGATATTCTTTGTTCTCGACTTGGAAAGGAAAGTATTCAAAGCTGACATGGGCACTAATCTTCCCGCTGTATTCATATTTACCAAGCAACAGGTTGAGAAAAGTTGTCTTCCCCCTGCCGTTTCTTCCCGTAAAACCCAATTTCCAATCCGTATCAATTTGGAAGCTCACGTTTTCAAAAATGTTATCAAAACTGCCTTCATAGGCAAACGTCAAGTTATTTACATTGATTAATGACATACAATCATCCCCCTGCATGCAAAAAATAGAAAAGCTACAAGAAAGTTACTCTCTTGTAGCTCAAATAAATACAGCAAATCCAACTCAAAAAATGAAGTTAGATAAGGATATATTGTTTGAGTGAAGAGATATAAGTAACTTTCTTGCACATAAAGAATAAAACATGCGAAAGATATCGCAGTTTGTTTTATTTTTTAAGCAAGAAAATTATCCATTATACTCTTCAGCTCCAGTCATTAAGTTAACAGCATCATAACATATTCATTTATACGTTTCAACAAGTAATATTTCCGTTTTTTTACTGCGATTCTATTGAAAACTCGTGTACCCTCGCAACAATCGTTTTGCTGGAATAAGAATTTTTTTCCATAAAAGAAGGTATTTTCAAATGTGTTTAGAATTCTCATGCTTATTGAAATTCTTTTTTCTTATTCGCATTCATATGGAGGAGTAAATCATGAAAAAAGTGGTAAGAAGTCTGGGTATTCTCGTCTTGGCATCATCATTCCTGTTCGTCCCGACTCAAGCAGCGGATGCGGTAGGAAAGGGAAAAGACTCTAACGTCCGTCCACAAAAATATATCTTTGATGGAAACTGGAAGTACGGTGATACGTTAGTAGTGGCATACGATACGTTCTTTCCGAATGGATGGATTTCGATTGAAAAAGAGCCACATCGTGGAACACAGCTTGGATATGAAGTAGCCAAATATATTAATGGCGCGAATTATGGGCAAGTGGAAAGAAGCTTGAGCTTTAACATCCCTTCTGGTTGGGTAGAAATCGGTCGAGGTTATAACAGCAAGAGACAGGCTTATATCGATATCAGAAATGAGAATAAAAAACGGTACCAACCTCACGAGCTGGAGAATAAATGGGTCGGTACCGGGGTGCCTGTACCATATGGCTGGGTCGTGGTAAATGTAAGTCTCTATGAAAAACAAATCGTCAATATCACCAGTATCCCTACTGAATCCAGCATTGAAGCGGTCAAACACCCTTCGCCAGCCTTTGCTTATGAAATCCCAAGAGGCTGGGAAATCACTGTAGACGGAGAGCATTCTCGAATTCTCACAAGAAAGTACTAAATCATAACGGATACAATCTATTACGAAATAAGATCATGAAACGACCTGTAGGTAACACGATGGAAAACCATTCGTGCAACCCACAGGTCGTTTTCGTTTTTCGAAATGTAGCTCTCAGCGGCTTCCAATTATATGTGCAGTTGAATCTCATTGCCATAAGGAACCTCCATAACCGCACCTCATGGCTTTGAAGTTTTTTCAGCCGACATTCATTTCAGTAATTTCAGTATTGACTAAAATTACTGAAAATACTTAATATAATACTCATAACATCTTTTAGGAAGTGATGCACATGAAAAAAACTACTTCGATCAGTGCTGTGCTCTTGTTTGTCACCATACTCGTTGGGGTTCTTGGCTCGTACAGCATCATTATTGCGCTGCCATTTATTGGAGAAGAATTTCATCTGAATCCAGTGGAGCAAGGTGCGATCATCAGTGTTTATTTTTTAGGCTTCGCGATTTTTACCATTCCGGGAGGGATCATTGCTGATAAACGAGGATCGAAGCAAATTATTGTAATCAACTTGGTACTGTGGGCAATATTGACTGCGCTTACAGGGGCGGTCACAAGTTTTGCAGCCTTACTCGTCATCCGATTTTTGTTGGGGTTTATCGATGCCCCCCTAATGCCTGCTATGTTAAAAGCGATTGCCGAACGAACACCTGCAAACATCCGTACGACCACAGTCTCCATCGTTTCATCAGCTGAACCAATTGGGACTGGACTTGCCCCTTTTCTAGTCGCACCATTGATTGCGATACTGGGATGGCAGGAAGCTACTTTTGTTACAGCATTAATCGGCCTGCTCTTGGCCCCCATTCTCTGGATATCCCTTCCCCGTCCTTTCGTGAAGGAATCACCATCATGCTCAGCATCATCAGAGTCGAACCCCATCCCTTTCATGTCTCTTTTCCGTAATGGGCATTTGTGGAAACTAACAAGTATGCTCTGCGGAATTCAAATCGTGATGGTTGGATGCTTGACATGGGTACCTACTTACTTAACAACGGAAAAACATCTTGCTATTACCCAATCAGGCTTATACGCATCGCTTCCTCTTCTCATTTCCATGCTTGGCTATTTGGCAGGAGGTTGGTTGTTTGACCGTTATTTTCATCAAAAGTTTCGATCGATGGTCATTCCGTCCCTTCTGTTCTCAACGATTCTCCTTACACTTATGATCCTATCTGACAATGTCAACCAGTTTCTGTTGTTTGAGTCGATCTCTTTGTTTTTTCTCTCCCTTACCACTCAACCCATTATTGGCCTTACCATGCGTATCATTCCCTCAGATGCTTTGGGTACTGCTAGTGGAATTCTGTTAACCGGAGGAAAGCTGGCAAGTATTTTTACACCAATCGCGATGGGCGCATTTATTCAGGCGTTCTCCTTTCAAGCCGGTTTTTCCCTGTTGCTGGTAGGTGCAGGAATTGCACTTGTTTCATCCTTTCTTATCCATCTCAAAAGGAGTGAGGAGCTTGACTGATTTCATTCAAAAACTGTTACAAGAAATGCCTGATTTTTCACATTTTCTAACCATTGAGGAATTGGACACCTCTTCCCGTGAACTAGCAGCCGCCTATCCAGATCTTGTTACCCTCAGTACCATCGGTCACTCAACAGAAGGACACCCCATCCTTATGCTGCGAATTGGAAATGGCCAGCATCGCGCGCTGTTCGTCGGTTGTCCGCATCCAAATGAGCCGATTGGAGCTCTATCGCTAGAGTATCTCAGCAAAAAGCTATGTGAGGATTCAGCCCTATTAGAGCAAATGGATTATACCTTTTATATCATCAAAGAAATCGATGTAGATGGTTGCCGACTGAATGAAGGTTGGTACGGCGGCCCGTTTTCTCCAGATCGTTACATCCGCAACTACTATCGTCCCAGTATGCACGAACAAGTTGAATGGACATTCCCGTATGCGTATAAAACGTTCAGCTTCAGCGAGCCCATTCCTGAAACCGTAGCATTTATGCGGGCGATTGATGAAGCCAAGCCGCATTTCCTCAACAGCTTGCACAGCTCCGATCAAACTGGAACGTTTTATTATGTATCGACTCCTCTTCCCGACGCATTGTGCCAACAGATCATAAAACTGACCCATGATCATCAATTACCGCTGATGATCGGCGAACCGGAGGCACCATTCATGCCCCCTATCCAAGCCGGTTTTTATCTGCTACCTGAGCTGTCTGCTATGTACGATTACTACCAAAGTATCCTGCCTACTGGAGAAGACCCTTCGAAAGCAATCCTCATGGGGGGCTCATCGCGCGATTATGCTGGGACACGTTACGATACCTTTTGCCTTGTTTCGGAAATATCGTTGTTTACGGATCCAAGGATGGGAGATAAATCGGAAACCACTCATAGCTACAAGGATGCTACGCTGGACATAGCCAAACTGGAAGGGGAACAGATTGCTTTTTTATCCAAACAGTACCAAAACGCACAGGTATTCATAACGGTACCAACCAAATTTCAGCGGTCTGTAGAGGATTTTCTGATCGGTATGGAGGAAGTTCGATCCCATCATTTACAATCAGCTGAAAGTGATGCAGCTTTAGCACGCTTCGCAACAGTAGCTGAAATGTTTGACCTGAAACTACGCACTTTTTGGAGTTCTCTATGCTGCTGTAGCATGCTTATCCGCATGCTGGATGCCCAGCCCGACAACATCGCCCTTTCGGAGATTCGAGCAGATTCAGAACAATGGCTGAATCAAGGCTTACAAGAGCTACTCTCCTTTTTTAACTGGTCGATGCGTCCGCTGCGCGAATTATGCGGTGTCCAGCTAGGTTCTGCCTTGATGATCATGGAATATCTTCGTCAAACCCATGAAACTACTTCCACGCCACTAAAATAAGGAATGACGTGGGCACCTGTCAAAAGAGCAGGTGCATTTTCTTTTGGTATTTTCTGAAGAAAGCGATGACTATTGGTAGTATAATAGACAAAAGCATGGAAATCGGGCAAAACGAGGAAAAAGGAGTCATGAAGTTGGACAAATTAACGGCGGAAACAATGCAATTGATTGAAGAAATGGCTCTCCATCACGAAAATCAAGGATTATCCAGAATTGCTGGCCGGATTATTGGACTGTTGATGGTCTCTCAGGAACCCCTTTCATCCGAGCAGATTGCCACTACATTACAAGTCAGTCTCGGAAGCGTGTCTACCAATATGCGCATGCTTTTGAAAATTGGATTCGCGGAAAAAAAGAGTGTGACAGGCGACCGTGTGAGCTATTACATCATGGCACCAGACACAATTGAGGAAGAGCTTATACAGGGTTTAGAGCGAATCCTATCATTAAAGAATATCATAGAAAAAGGAATGCAAATTGAAAATTTGCAGGATAGTGAGCTAGTTATGCAGCGATTCCATGAGATGCTGGAAGCAATTGAGCTATACAGGGAATCTCTCAACCAAATGCTCGTTGAGTGGAAGTCTCGTCGTATGTAACAGCAAATAGCTCGTATCAATGGAAAAGCAGAAAGGCAGCTTTGGCGCTGAAAAAGCCGCGGCTGCCTTTTTCCATAAAAGGATGGCATCGATCATTTGACTGGTGATATCTCATCCTCCGTTACCCATTTGTAGTTCTTTATTTCTCCTCCCCCTGTCGTGGGAGTGTAATCGATCATATAGACAGTCGTTGTATTTGCCGTATCAAGCTTGGCTGATGCATCGAGCATCCCTTTCACATGATCCGCCTTCAAGACGACTTCCGTTCCCGGATTATACGGTTGCTGGATATGGTTCTTGATTTCTTCTTGAATGATCCATTTATAACCTTTCACAGGGGGCTCACCCGTTGTAGGCGTATAGGTAACGGAATAGGCCGTCGTGTCGTAAGCCCCCACGATTTTTGCTTTCGCCCCTTGCATCCCTGGTTGGTGACTTGCTTTCAAGATGACTTCACTCCCTACTGTATACGTAGGTTTCGGTACAACTTCTACTTGCTCCAGCACATCCGGTGCAGCAGGACCGCCACATGCGCTTAACCCCATTGCGGTAATCAGCATGAGCGATAACAGTTTCCATTTTTTCATTCTAAACACCCCGAATTCTTTGTTGTCTGTCAAAGGTATTATGGGTACACAATACCTTCCTTATCCACTTGTATCCTGCTTGATGCTTTATTTGAATGCATCCTTGGACGGGCTTGGCAAATCCTGCGCATCTGTGTACAGCAACATCTTCCTGCAGCTAGCCATTCTGGCAGTCAACTCTTGTCCATACAGACGCACCACCCAAATAAAATGTTTCATGTAAAAAGAAACCAGTTCGAAGGACCTGCTCGTGCCCTGAACTGGTTTTCGCTCTATTCCGCTGCAAGTATGTACTTTCTGAATAAAGCAAAAGGCCGCAAAGAATGGTCGTACAGCTCACTGCTGAACACAACAAGCCGTAAGACCCAATCCTCTCGTATATCCGAAATTTTGGCTGAATCGACTCTTGAACCCACGCTGCTGAAACAATCTGCTTTTCTTGCCAATTTCTGATCTTTCTGTCAAATTCCTTGAATAGCTCTGTATCTAACCGCGTTTTTTGCAGGGTCTGCAACTTCTTTGCCCGGTATTTCCCCGCGTAGGTAACGTTCGCCCCATTCACACATGAGATCCATAATTGGTTTGAGCGATTCTCCCAATTCACTCAATTCATACTCGACCTTTGGCGGTACTTGGCTGTACACGGTCCTAATGACGATTCCATCCTCTTCTAACTCACGAAGCTGCTGTGTCAGGATTTTTTGGCTAATGTCCGGCATTTGTTTTTTCAATTCGCTCGTTCTTTTTGGCCCGTAGTATAGCTGACATAAAATCAAGGTTTTCCATTTTCCACCTAAAACATCTAGCGTTGCTTCAGAAGGAATTTGGTATGTATGTTTGAGCTTTGGTCTCATCGATTTACTATCCTCCCTCATGGCTTACGATTTTTTCAGGAACCTTTTTGTTCCTATGTTACTTTTTGGTATTAAAAGCACAAAAAAGTGCGTACTTTTCACATTCCATTATATGGTGCATGATTCGGATATACCAGCGCCTTAGAAGATGGCCGTATAAATGACTACAAAGATAGAGGGTGTATGAAATGAAAGTACTGACAGTTGTTACCCATCCACGAACCAATTCCTTGACCTTTGCCGTTTCAGAACGCTTCGTTCAGGGCCTAAAAGATGCAGGGCATGAGGTTGAAGTTTTGGATTTGCATCGCAGTGGGTTTCACCCTGTATTATGGGAGGAAGATGAGCCGGATTGGAATAATGGCGATAAGAAATATTCCGAAGAGGTCGAGATTGAAATGGAGCGTATGAGAAAACACGACGCGTTAGCCTTCATTTTTCCGATCTGGTGGTTCAGCATGCCAGCCATGTTGAAAGGATATATCGATCGCGTCTGGAACAACGGGTTTGCCTACGGCTCAAGTAAACTGCATCATAAGCATGCATTGTGGATTGGTCTGGCAGCTGCAACGGAAGATCATTTTCAAAAAAGAAGTTATGACCAAATGATAGCGCATCACCTCAATGTCGGAATCTCTGGTTACGTCGGAATCGACAATTCGAGAGTTGAGTTCCTTTATGACACCTTGGCGCAAAATCCTGCGCATATCGAGCAGTTGTTGTTGGACCGTGCATATCAATTGGGATTCCATTATGGGAAGAAAGAGAGCCTGCAAGTATAAAAAATGTCTTTCTATCGTAGCCAGCGGTGGGAGTTGCAACTTAACGCCCACCCCTTCTGATTTACCGGATGTTTAAACAATAAAAAAGAAAACCCTCTTTTCTTGTGAGAAAAAAGAAGGCTTTCAACTATGTGTATTTAATGCTACGCAAGTACCTCAACTGTAAATCCACCAGGAGCTTTCACGTAAAACGTCCAGCCATGCGATCTTACTGGCGGTGCTACTTTGTAACCATCTTCTTTTAAGCGTTGATTGATTTCATTTACTTTCTCTTCGCTCTCCTGAATGAAGCCGATATGAAATGTCTTTGGATATTGGACTTCGGCACCCTTCATCAAGGTAAACACCAGGCCGTTATCGTCAAATAGGACCCCAAAACTATCGCCACGGGCATCATCCGACGTATCTAACTTTTTCAAGCCAAAATATTTCTCCAAGAAATCAGAAGCAGCTGGAACATCCGTAACCGTAAGATTGACGTGATTCAATTTCATAATGACCACACATCCTTTGCACGAGATTAATTCAAGCGTAGCACATTCATGCAAATGCTAATCTTGACAGGGTCTGAGGCTGATCATTGTCATGAATATCCGTCACATATCTTTAAGGTTTCACGATAGTTCTATTGGTTCACAGCTACTTTTGATTTGTTTACGATATGAATGGCATGACCTAACACCGCTTCAGCAGCCTCCAGCCATACTTCGCTTAAAGTGGGATGCGGATGCATAGTTAACGCCACATCTTCTACACGTGCAGCAAGCTCAAGTGCCAGCACACCCTCCCCAATCAGGTTTGAGGCATCCGCACCTACAACGTGCATTCCCAATAATAAATGGCTTTCTTGATCCACTATCACTTCTGCAAAACCCTCTCCCTCATCCATGGCGAGTGCTCTTCCATTCGCCCGATAAGGAAAAGCCGCTACCTTGACCTTGTATCCTTGAAGTTCTGCCTCTTCGCGTGTCATCCCCACACCCGCTATTTGCGGTTCGGTAAAAATCACATAAGGTACAAAAGGGGAATCTACGCTGCTAGGCAGCCCTGCGATCACCTCGGCTGCCACAATCCCTTGCTTCGTTGCACGATGGGCTAACGCAGGGCCAGGTGTTACATCGCCGATGGCATAAATATGCGCCCTGTTCGTACTGCCAATCGATGTGACGGGTATGTAGCCGCGCTCGTCCATTTCTACACCCGCCTGCGCAAGTCCGAGTTCGCCTGTGTTCGGCACTCGCCCTATGGTGACGAGCGTTTTATGTGCGGTGACACTTTCGGAACCGTTCTTTTCCGAGGTGCATGCGAGCGTGACTCTTCCGTTCGTTACCTCAGCCTTTTCTACCTTTGTTGCGGTCTTGACCGTCATCCTGAGCTGTTTTGCTTGCTTGAGCACTTCCGAAGAGAGATGCGCAGCTGTCTGTGGCAAAATTCGCTCGGTTGCCTCGATGACAGTCACCTGCGATCCAAGCTTGGCAAACGCCATCCCGAGCTCCATTCCAATATAGCCCCCGCCGATAATGGCAAGTGTTTCCGGTACGTCATCCAATGCCAGCATATCAGTAGAATCCAGAATATATTCTCCATCTGTTTTTAAAAACGATGGAATGAATGGACGTGATCCTGTCGCAATAATGGCTTGTTTGAATTTGTACGTTTCAAAATCGCCACCCGTCTCTACGCCAATCCGATCACTCGAGAGAAATGTCGCTATCCCCTTTACGACCGTAACCCCGTTGGCCTGGCAGAGATAATCGACCCCTTTGTTCAGCTGAGCAACGACAGAAGACTTCCACGTCTGCCAGCTCGGCATGTGGAACGTCGTTTTCCCTGTCGGCAGTTGAATTCCAAGCTTAGTTAGACTACTTAACTTGTGGTATTCGCCTGCTGTATGAATCAAGGCTTTCGACGGAATGCATCCGCGATTCAAGCAGACCCCACCCAGTACTTCTTTTTCAATGAGAACAACTGATTTCCCCAGCTGTCCGAGACGAATAGCGGCTGCATAACCTCCTGGCCCACCGCCGATGACAACCACATCTGTTTCGACTGCTACTTCGCCGACTACCATCTATACCATCTCCGCAAACAATAGATTCGGATCTTCCAGCAACTCCTTGATCCGGTTGGTAAAACGTACCGCCGTCACGCCATCGATCAGGCGATGATCAAACGAAAGTGACAGGTTCATCATCCAGCGAATAACTCCTTCATCCTCACGCACGACCCAACGCTTCTCCATTTTGTGCAAACTGATAATCGCCACTTCGGGGTGATTAATGATGGGAGTTGCTTGCAGTCCCCCGATAGGACCTACATTGCTGATCGTGAAGGTGCCGCCTGTTATGTGCTCCATAGTCAATTTGCCTTCGCGAGCCAAGCGTGCGAGCTGATCGATTTCCTCTGCGAGTTGAAAAATCGATTTGTGGTCTGCATCCTTGATAACTGGTACGATCAAGCCCTCCGGCGTATCCGTTGCAATACCGATATGGTAAAAACGCTTGAGCAGGATTTCATTCGTAGGTTCGTCAATCGATGCGTTCAGCGTCGGGAATTCCTTCAGTGCAATGACCAGCGCCTTGATAAAGAACGGCAGGAAGGTCAGCTTGATATTCCGTTTTTCCGCATGTGGCTTTAGCTTTTCGCGCAAAGCACGCAGCTGATCCATCTCCAGCTCATCGACTGAAGTAACATGCGGGATGATTGTCACTGATTTCACCATATGCTCGGCAATCTTTTTCCGGATGCCTTTTAAAGGTAGCCGTTCGATATCTCCCTGCGACGAGGTGGTCGCACGAGTAGTGGTTCCTATTTTCGGCTGAACAACCGGTTCAGTCTCAACCTCCACCGTACTTGCCTCCAACAGACGCTCATTGCCAGTAGCCGAGGTCGGAAACTTGGCTGGTACTGATTTTTGCAGTCGATTGGCGAATTGGCGCAAATCTTCTTCCGTCACACGCCCTGCTGCTCCTGTTCCCGTGACCAACTCGATATCCAGCTTCATTTCCCGTGCCAGCTGCCGAACGTATGGTGTGGCCAATGAGCGGCGGTGATCAGCACGAGCTGGGGCAAAATTGACTGTCTTATCCGGATTTACGACCTTTTCTGGAAGCTTTGTCTCTTCCTTCTTTGCTTCCGTACCTGCATCGATTACGAGAAGGGTAGTTCCGACCTCTACTGTTTCCCCTTCTGATATGAAAATGTCACGAATAATGCCTGTCACTGGCGCAGACAACTCGGCATTCACCTTGTCTGTCTGAACCTCCAGCAGCGGTTGATCCTGTTGAACGGATTCGCCCGTGCGAACCAGTACTTTTACAATTTCTCCTTCATGCATACCTTCTCCCACATCAGGAAGCTTGAACTCAACCATATGACTCGCTCCTTCTCTTTAAAACGTAGCCGTTTCCAAAATTCCATCCTTCACGCGTTCAGCCGTTGGCAAATAGTCATCCTCAATGCTGAATTGCGGGACGGGGACGTCAAATCCGGTAATCCGTTTCACGGGAGCCTTCATGTAGATCAATGCTTCATCATTGATTATGGAGATGATCTCTGCACCCAACCCGGCGGTCTTATGCGCTTCATGTACGACAACTGCGCGTCCAGTCTTTTTGACCGAGGCGATGATCGTATCCCGATCCAATGGATAGAGCGTCCGCAGATCAATGATTTCACAACTCAAGCCGTTTTCGCGCTCGATCTGCTTCGCAGCATCCTCAGCGACGCGAAGCATCGCTCCCCAAGCAAAAATGGATACATCCGAGCCTTCCTGGACGACCTTCGCTTTTCCAATGGGGACACGGTACATTTCCTCTGGGACCTCTTGTTTAAATGCACGATACAGCTTGGTCGGCTCCAAAAATATGACCGGGTCAGGATCTTCCATTGCTGCAATAAGCAAGCCTTTTGCATCATAAGGTGTGCTTGGTGCTACAACCTTTAAGCCAGGGACATGAGCAAAAAACGTTTCGACACTCTCCGAATGCAGCTCAGGACCGCGAATCCCTGCTCCATACGGTGTGCGTATGACCATCGGGACATGGTACTGTCCGCGAGTCCGATAGCGCATGCGTGCCGCATGAGAAACAATTTGCTCAAAGCCCGGATATATGAAGGCAAGGAATTGAATCTCGACCACAGGAATTTTCCCGTTCATGGCAAGACCGATTGCTGCCCCGATGATTCCCGCCTCAGCAAGCGGCGTGTCCACTACACGATCCGGACCGTACTTGTGAATCAAATCTTCCGTCGCCCGGAACACGCCACCATTCACGCCAATATCCTCGCCGAGCAGCATAATGCGTGAATCATCTGCCAATTTTTGATCCATAGCCTCCGTGATTGCTTGAATCATCGTCAGTTTGCGTTTCATGCGGGGATTCCCTCCTGCTTCGATGGCTTGACGAGCTCGCTCTCCTGTTCCGTTGCCATCCACGATGGTTCAGCGTAGACGTGCTTGAACATGTCTTCCGGTTTGGACTTCGGATAGCTCTCTGCTTCGACAAGAGCTGCGTCGATCTGTTCATTCATCCGTGCAACCAACTCTGCTTCCTTCGTTTCATTCCACAACCCTTGATTCTCCAGATATACACGCAGACGTTGGAGTGGATCGCGTTCTTGACGCCATTCCTCGGACAAACTCTCTTGATCCCGGTATTTCTTTGGATCATCTGCGGTTGTGTGTGCGCCATAGCGGAATGTCACCGCTTCGATCAACGTCGGTCCCTTGCCATCTAGTGCACGTTGCATGGCTTCTTTCATCGTCAGCCAAACAGCGAAGATATCATTGCCGTCTATCCGAACTCCAGGGATGTCATAAGCAGCCGAACGCTGTGCAATCGTTTTCGATGAAGACTGCTGTGAAAACGGAACGCTGATGGCGAAGCCGTTGTTTTGACAGAAGAAAATGGTCGGTGTTTGAAATACGCCTGCAAAATTCAATGCCTCATGAAAATCGCCCTCTGAGCTTGCTCCATCACCAAAGTAGGCGATGCTGACATGCTTTTCGTTTTGCAGCTTGCTCGCCCAAGCCGTCCCTACCGCATGAACCATTTGAGTCGCAATCGGTACGCAGGGCGGCATGATGTTCAAATGCTTCGGACTGATACTCCCTTCCATGTGGCCCATCCAATAGAGGAACACCCGTGCCATGGATTGACCATGGACGATTGCTGCCGCATGGTCTCGGTAGGTTGGGAAAAGCCAATCTCCAGGTGTTAATGCCATCGCGCTGCCTACTTGCGAAGCTTCCTGCCCTTCAAAAGGAGCATACGTACCCATTCTTCCTTGTCGTTGCAGGTTAATCGACTTGCGGTCAAACTGGCGAACCAGCACCATATTTTCATACATCTTGATCATCGTCGCCTCGTCTAATTGCCCCTTGAGATCGCCTACCAGCTCACCCGCTGGACTCAATACCTGATATAATGAAGACATGGAAACATCCCTCTCTTTTTCAATGAAAAACACCGCAGTGTCTTTCGTTAGTGTGATTCAGATCGACTTACTTTTGCTTTCGTCCCTATAGAAGAGCAAGTAACATGCCAAACATTTGAAAGCGATTTCACAACAAAACTATTCAAAAATGATCATTTTTGCATATGCATGTTTGCGCATTGATGATTAATTCTGATTATTCCGTTTACAAGCCTACCAAGGAGGACTTCGATGTATCAAACCAAGTATTTCCAGGCCAGTGATAATCATGAACTCGCAAAATTGCTGACAACCATCTTCAGTACGTCTCACGATGGATTGGCGATCTGTGACCGCAACGGCTACGTCCTACTCTACAATGAGGCGTACTTGAACATCACGGGAGTTCCCGCCGACATCCTGAATAATTTCAGCTTTATGGAGCAAAAAGAAATGCATCTTGTTCCTGACTCTTCTGCTGTGCGGACGATTTTGACGAAACAAACCCATAGTGTCGTGATCGATTATCCAAACGGTCGGCAAGCGATTAACACAGCTACCCCGCTGCTCGATTCAAATCAGGAATTATTGTTTGTAGTGGGAAATGTGCGCGACGTCACGGAACTGAATCAGCTTCAGAAGGAGCTGGAAGAAACACGTCAAATCAGTTCGGCGTATCAAAGGGCTCTGGAGCATATCCAAACCGATGGTAACTTTGACGAGCAGATCATTTATCGCAGTGGGCTCATGCATCGAATCGCTTCACTCGCCAAGCGCTTTGCGACCAACGACTCTCCCATCCTTTTGCTAGGTGAGTCTGGTGTTGGTAAAGATGTCATGGCGAATTACATTCACGCGCAAAGCGGACGAACTGGAGAGTTTATCAAGATTAACTGTGGGGCCATTCCCGAGCATTTGCTTGAGTCAGAATTGTTTGGCTATGAGAAAGGCGCATTTACGGGGGCAAGCCAGTCAAAGGAAGGATTGTTTGAGCTGGCGGATCGAGGAACCATATTTCTCGATGAGATTGGAGACCTTCCCTTTCCTTTACAGGTGAAGCTCTTGAATGTGTTGCAGGATGGACGGATTCGCAGACTTGGGGGGAAAACATCTCGTCAAGTGAACATGCGTATCATCGCTGCCACTAATAGTGATTTGGAAGCGATGGTGGAACAAAAGCGTTTTCGGCAGGATTTGTTCTACCGGCTAAACGTACTTTCTCTTACCATCCCACCCTTGCGTGAGCGCCGCGAGGATATTCCGGCTCTCATTTTCTACTATTTGAAAAAGCTCGAATGGAAGTACCAGCAAGAGATGCGCATCGAAACAGATGCGTTGGAGGCGCTGATGGATTATGATTGGCCAGGGAATACACGCGAGTTGAAAAATGTGGTGGAACGTTCTTTCCACATGTGTGAAAATGGGCGGATTACCTTTGATCAGTTGCCAACATCCATTCGTAATACGCAACAGACAGCCCTGCCTCTCCAACTCGCTAAAATGGATGAGCTATTGCCGCTAAAAGAAGCGGTCGAACGGTTTGAACGAGCGTATATCCAGCGCCTCTTGAAAGAGACAGACACCATGCAGCAGTGTGCGGATAAGCTGCAAGTGAACATATCCACGCTCGTTCGAAAAAAGCGTACCCTCGGCATTAAATAAGGCAAAAGGAAAAGCCCGATACACTTTGGTTCGGGCTTTCTCGTTCTTTCAGCGTATGGTCTTGCAAACATTCGGGGGCTATTTCACAAGCCCTTCTCTTAAAGTGTTGATCCCATGCTCCAGATACCCCTTCAAACAGCTTAAGACGTACACCCAGCCTTCTTTATTGTCGACGATTTTTTGTAGAAGCGCTGGATCCTCTTCTTGAAAACCCTCTTCGTTCACTTCAATGATCGTCGTGGCTTCATCCAACGCGTTTAATGTAATCGTTACAGTATTTTCTTCTCCCGCCCACTGGAAAACGATTCGTTTGTGCTCTTTGATTTCGCGAACGGCAATCCCTACTTCTGCGTTGTAAATATCGTAGAATAATGTAATGTGCTTCCCTTCTTCCCACCTTGCCGAGCTGGAAGAGAACCAGAAGTTGCCGATTTTCGCCGGGTCCACGAAAGCTTCGAACACTTCATGGGCAGGCCTGTTAATCTGAAATTTTGTAAGATTATTCATGCGTTCGTCAACTCGCTTTCTGATTGCTGCTTCCACCGTAACACAATCACATTTGCGGGACAAATGATCGAATGACTCCCTTTCATTCTTTTACTGCCCCGGACGTCAATCCTGAAATAATCCGCCTCTGGAAAATCAACACCATCACTACGAGCGGGATCGTCACAATGATGGAGGCAGCAGATATTTCTCCCCACGGGATTGTAAACATTCCCTGAAACATGACGATTCCCACAGGCACTGTCTTCATCGCTTCCTGTGTATTCAACGTCAAGGCGAACAAAAATTCATTCCACGCTGCGATAAAAACGAGGATGGCGGTCGTAAAAACCCCAGGCATAGCAAGCGGGAAAAACACTTTCGTCATCGTTTGCCAAATGCTCGCACCGTCTACTTTGGCTGCTTCGCCCAAATCACTCGGTATTTTGCGGAAAAAGATGGTCAGATTCCAGATGGCGAGCGGCAGCGCGAAGGTTGTATACGGAATGATCAGGCCAATGTAGCTGTTCGTTAAGCCCATCGATTGCATGAACATAAAAATAGGAGAAATGGTAGCGATCTGCGGAAACATGGACACAGCCAGTACGACACCCAAAATAACCGTTTTCCCCCGAAAGGAAAGCCAGGCAATTGCATATGCAGCAAAGGAAGCGATCGTTATAGAGTAGAGTGTGGTTAACGTCGCCACGACAGTTGAATTCCACAAGTAACGGGCAAACGGTCTTTCCGTGAAGACGCGGACAAAGTTGTCCAACGAAGGATTTTGGATGATAAAATAAAAGGCTCGCTCTCCAAACAGCTCCGCTGGTGGCTTCAATGCTGCGAGGAGAATCCATAAAAACGGGAACATCACAAGAAAAACGAATAGCAGTAGCCCCACGTAAAACAAGGGACCTGTATGTTTACCCATCCAATCACCTCCTTATTTGCTACTGCCATCACTCAGCAGATCAGCTCCCAATATTTTGACATAGCCGATGGAGATCAATGCCACACATAAAAAGACAATGACCGCAAGCGCAGAACCTTCTCCAAAACTCATTTGAGCAAACATCGTTTTGTACGCGTAAATGGAAATGGTCTCGGTTGAGTTCCCGGGTGCCCCACCTGTCAGCGTGTAAATCAGGTCAAATACGCGGAACGCATCTAGTGTGCGGAACAATAGCGCCACCAGAATAGTTGATTTCAGCATCGGAAGCGTAATACGAAAAAATTGCTGGGTGCGGGTGGCACCGTCGACAGAAGCTGCTTCATACAAGCTTTGGGGAATCGTTTGCAGGCCTGCGAATATGAGCAAAGCCATGAACGGCGTCGTCTTCCACACATCGGCCAAAATGACGGAAAACATGGCTCCAGCCTTTGTCGTCAGGAGCATCCCCATATCCGCGATCAGCCCTGCCTGCTCAAAAAGATAGGCGACGATGCCATTTTGCCCATCGTACAAAAACTTCCACATCATCGCGGAGATAACAGTCGGAATCGCCCACGGTATTAACACAGTTGCTCGTACAAGACTCCTTCCACGAAAAGGTCGATTGATCAACAGCGCGATCAATATGCCGAGCACTAGTTCAATAGCAACGGAAATAACGGTAAAAAATGCTGTATTGTACATAGCCCCCCACATCCGGGCGTCCGTTAAAAACTTCTTGTAGTAGGCAAAGCCAACAAAGTTGGGTTCGATTATCGAAGCTTCAATGCCTTGGATCACGCCAAGAGCACCCTCTGGCTTCGAAAGCAGCTTTTGTTCACTCATTTGCAAAAGGACCGCTCTGATTTCCGCCAAGGTGTTTTTGATAGACTCTGTTTGTAGGTTCGAGAGGCTCACATATTTGAGTTCTGTGGGGACTGGTTTAAAGTCCAGCAATAGCTGGTCGATCATTTGGTATCGGCTCGCGACCTCGCCTGTTTGGTTGAGGGAAGTGTTCATTTGCTCGATTTGCACTTGGAGCGCGTTCAATTTTTCTTTTGATGACCCTTCTGCAGAGTCCGCCTCCCTCTTTACATACCGGAGCAGATTGGGTAACGTGCTGACGTAGCGTTCCATATCTAGTCCGTATGAAGAGTGAATCTCTGATTTCGTCGGGTCGTTCAACCGAATATCGTGCAGACTGATCCAAAAGGATCGCATGACAGGCCAAATCGCGATAACAAGTATGATGAGCAGTGCAGGAAAAATCAGCACATACCCCATCTGTTTTTCTGAGAGAGACATTTTGGTTGATCGATTCATCCGTTCACCACCTTCCTTCCCGCTAGAAGCATGCTTGGGCTTGCCTGATCGTTGTGCAACTTCCAAGGAAGTCGGTTAGACTCCCTTGGAAGCTCCATATGGTGCCGCTTAATTTCTCATCAAGTCGTTCATCTGCGTTTCCATGTTTTGCACCGCTTGCTCGGCTGTTTGCTGCCCTGCAAGCGCTTTGGACACTTCAATCTGGATCACTTCCGAAATTTTGGGATAGATCGGAGTCGTTGGACGAGATACAGCAGCGCTTACGCCATCGACGAAATCTTTGTTGGCGAACAACGGACTGGCTTTTTGAACATCGGCGTCTTCGTAGGCTGGCAGGTAAGTTGGTGCGAGCCCACCTTCTATCGCTGATATTTTCTGACCCTCTGGACCTGTCATGAATTTGAGGAATTCCCATGCTTCTTTCGGGTGCTTCGAGAACTTGTTGATTCCGCCCATCCAACCGCCAAGTGCTGCTGCGGAGCCTGCATCGCCAGCTGGCAGTGGAGCGATTGCTACTTGATCAACGATTTTGGACTGGGCCTGATCCTGCGCCAACGCGAACTGATACGGCCAGTTGCGGATAAATGGTGCCTGCCCCTCGAGGAAAGCGGTGTGTGATTCCGGCTCCATGAATGTGGTGACATTGGATGGGACGAAATCAGATTTGACGACCTCGATCATTTTTTTCAACCCTTTGATCGTAGCCGGATTGTTGACCGCTACTTTGCCTTGTTCATCCAAAATTTTTCCGCCGTACGATGCACTGAACTCGACAAAGTTGCAAACCAGTCCTTCATATTGCTTGGCTTGCATCAAGTAGCCGAACTTCGTGCCGCCCTTGCCCTTCGTTGCCTTTGCTTGGGCAATCAGGTCATCCCACGTCTTTGGTGCTTTGGATACAAGATCTTTGCGGTAAAACAAGAGTCCCGCGTCGATAAACTTGGGCATGGTCCATTGCTGGCCGCCAAAGTTCCCAGCATCCATGGCCCCCTTGATATATTTTCCGGTCTCGATTCCATCTTGCTCCATCAGGCGGTCGAGCGGCAGAAGATAACCCGCTTGTGCGAATTCAGCCGGCCAGATCACGTCCAGGTCAAATACATCGATCTCGGAGGATTGGGCACTGAACATGGTAACGTATTGATCATGACTCTGCCCGGAATCGGCAGGCATCTCACGGATTTCTACTTCGATATTCGGATGGGCTTTTTGGAAAGCCTCCACGAGCTTTTTGGTGGAATCCGTCGCGTCTTTTCCGCGTGCGTAGACAAGCTTGATTTTTTCTGCTGTGGGCTGTGATGGCTCTGTTTTAGGTGCGGTTGGTGTTGAAGGCTGTGATGGGGTTGTATCTGTAGAAGCTTGCTGAGGTGTGGAAGAACATGCTGCCAATGAGAAGGCCATTAATAAGGTAAGTCCAGCGGATGTAAGTCTTTTTGCAACTTTCATCTAAGTAACCCCCTATGCTCATGTTAGAAGCGGACTGCTTCACCTTTTTGTGCAGATGCGTAGATGGCTTCGATCAATCTGTTGATGTACAAGGCTTGTTCCGGTGTGCAGAGCACCTCTGCTTTCCCTTCGATGGCGTCTATGAAATTACGGAATAAGAGTACGCGTTCTTTTTGAGGTTTTGGTGTTAATTCTGTCGAAGCAGTTACGCCGTTCCACTCGTGGTAAAGCGTGAACTGGTTCTCCAATAAACGCAGGGAGGCCCCACCCTCTTGTCCATATAGTTGAAGGAAAACGTTTTCCTCTGCGATGTGAGAAGCCCAGCTTGCATCGAGCGTAAGTGACAATCCATTCTCAAAAGTGATCATCGCAACTGCCATATCTTCCACGTCAAACTTCCCGTTATCATCGATCCTTCCCCACTCTGACAAGCCGCGTTTGTGAGGTCCGAATTGCGCATACGTTTGCCCGAGGACAGATACAGGCTTTGGATGATCCAAGAGCCATAAGGTCAAATCGAGCATATGTACGCCGATATCAATCAACGGACCGCCGCCAGCCCTTTCTTTTTGCGTAAACCAGCTCCCCCATCCGGGAATCCCATTTCTCCTGATCCAACCGGTTTTGGCGTGATAAATGTTCCCCAGTTTTCCTTCCTTCAGCCATGTTTTGACTTGCAGGGAATCGCTTCGGAATCGGTTGTTTTGAGCTACCATGAGGATTTTGTCTGCTTTCTTCGCGGCTTCGATCATTTCTTCTGCTTCCTGGGCATTCATCGCCATCGGCTTTTCGCACAACAAGTGTTTGCCTGCTGCAAGCGCACGTTTGGTCGCTTCTGCATGCAAGTAGTTCGGGACACAAACAATGATTGCGTCCGTATCAGACTCTTGCAGCATCGTCTGGTATTCGGTGAAAACTTGCGGAATCTCATGCCGTTTCGCACGAAAGGAAGCCATTTCTGCTGAAATATCTGCAATCGCAACTACCTCTGCTCGCGGCTCTTCCTTGATCGCCTCCAAGTGTGCTTCTGTAATCCCCCCTGCACCGATGATTCCGATTTTCCATTTGCGTCTACTCGTCATTTCCTTCCCTCCTACACCCACCATAGATTCTGGACTGGTTCTCGCAAGATGACCTGCTGCAGATTTTGAACAGCGCGCAAAAAGCCTTCTTCAATCGACATGATGGCATCCTCATGCTCGATACTCACGACATAATCGTATCCATTCATGCGCAGTGCACTCATCATATCCGCCCACGTCTGCTGCGAATGCCCATAGCCTACGGTTCGGAAATACCACGCACGTTCATGTAGGTTGGCGTAGGAATTCATATCCGTCAGCCCGTACATGTTCACTTTTTCCTGGTCGATATACGTGTCTTTGGCATGGAAATGATAGATAGCTTTTTCTTTGCCCAAGATTTTGATCGCAGCTACAGGATCAATCCCTTGCCACCACATGTGACTTGGATCGAAGTTTGCCCCGATTCCCTCGCCTACCTGTTCCCGCAGCTTTAGCAGTGTCCCTGGTGTGTGGACGAGAAATCCGCCATGCAGTTCCAGCGCAACCTTGACATGATGGTCAGTCGCATAAGCAGTCCATTCGCGCCAATACGGGATGAGCCTCTCATTCCATTGCCAATGCAGCACATCGTGATACTCATTGGGCCAAGGAGCAACGGGCCAGCTCGGGTATTTCGCTCCTTCGTGGTCGCCTGCCGTGCCTGAAAAGCAGTTGACCACAGGCACCTCCAGCATCTCGGCTAATTGTACCGTTTTCACAAACGTATCGTGGGATTGCTGCGCAAAGCTTTTCTCTGGTGTCAACGGGTTTCCGTGACAACTAAGCGCGCTGATTATCAATCCCCGATCCTCTACTGCTTTTTTGTACGCTCGTCTTTTTTCCGGACTTTCCAACAGCTCATCCAGATTGCAGTGTGCATTGCCCGGATAGCAGCCTGTGCCGATTTCCACGGCCTCTAAACCTGCTGCCTTCACATGATCCAGCATTTCTTCGAACGACTTCTCGCTAAAAAGAACAGTAAATACGCCAAGCTTCATATCTCTTCACCCCTTTTGAATGCGTAAACTCGTTTGCTTCTTCTATATGGTAAAGACTTGTTGCCTCACTCCAGTAAAACGCTTACAGTTTGGCGAATGACGAGATGATGGGGGACGGTGCTCATTCTCTCTACAGGTTCATTGCGGATTTGTCTGAGTAATTGCTCTGCTGCGGCTTTTCCGTACATGAACGGGTCATTGTGCACGGTGGTGAGCATCGGACGGGAAAGTGAGGCGAGCTCCAAATTGTCGAAGCCCATGACGGAGATGTCTTCTGGTACACGAATGCCATGGTCGTACAAGTAATTGAGGACGCCAACCGCCATCAGGTCTGTGGCGACAAAAACGGCTGTTGGACGAATTTTTTCCTCACAAATACGGCGCATGGCTTCGTAACCGCTCTTGGCTGTGAATTCTCCTTCCACGACAAATCCTTCATGGATGGGCAAATCATGTGCCCGCATGGCTTTTCGGTAACCACCCATGCGATCCAGACCACACGGCGGGTCCCACAGTGGACCAGATATACACGCGATTTTTGTATGGCCTTGCGAAATGAGATAGGCGGTAGCATCATAAGAAGCTTGCACATTGTTCACGTTGACAGTCGGAATCTGATAGCCGGGCAAATCGTGGCCGGTAACAACAAGGGGAACCTGAATCTCTTGCAGCGTCTGGATGTTGCCCTCCAGGAAATGGATGCTCGCAATAATGACACCATCGATTTGTTTTTCTTTGAACAGGCGCAAGTACTTCAGCTCTTTGTCCACCACTTCATCGGATATCGCCAAAAACATACTATAGTCGTACTCGCTAATGACGCTGTCAATTCCGTAAATGAGATTGGAGTAAAAATTGTTGGAGATATCGGGAATCATCACCCCGATGATGCGGGTTTCCTTGCTAACCAAGCTCCTGGCAATCGCATTCGGCTGAAAGCCCGTCTCTTGCACGATTTTCAAGACTCTTTCCCGCAGCTCTGGTCGGACTGGCTTGGAATTGTTCAGCACGCGCGAAACAGTCGCGATGGAAACGTTGGCGAGTTGAGCGATATCTTTAATGGTTACAGTAATGGTTCTTCACTCACTTTCTATGTAGCGGGTAAACGTTTTCCTAATGTGAAAATAACACCCAATTTTCGTTTTGTCAATATTCAGTTAATTATAAATTGTGTTGACATTGCAAGGAACTTACTAAATAATTCACTATATAATTTATTTACTAAATTAATTATGTATGAAGGAGGTTTTGTCATGAATGTTTTCCTTACAGGAATAACAGGTTATGTCGGGTCCGTAGTCGCCGAGCATTTTCAGTCTCTTGGGTATCAGGTTGCTGGACTTGTACGATCGGAAGAGAAAGCGGAGCTGTTGCTTTCACAGGGGTTCACCCCTATTGCTGGCGATCTTGCGGACACCACACTGCTAACGGAGATTGTTAAAAAATTCGATGGGGTCATTCATATGGCGATCTCGCACACTCCTGATATGGAAAAACTGGATGTAGCTGCGGTTCAGGCAATGCTGGATGGTTTGGAAGGGACAGGGAAGCCATTCATTTATACGAGCGGAACGCTGATCTATAACGATACGTACGACACTGTCGTGGATGAGAACTCCCCTCTCAACCCTTTGCCTTTTCTCCAATGGAAAGCGAACCAGGAGCAGGAAGTTTTAGTAGCTGCCGAGCGCAACATTCGAACAATCGTCATACGTCCTACACTTGTGTATGGTCGTGGTGGTGGACTCGTCCAAGCAACGATTCAAAGAACGAAGCTCTCTCAGTCAGCCAACTACATCGATGATGGACAAACGGCATGGTCTACTATCGATATTGATGATTTGGCGAGACTTTACGAATGCGCTTTTTTACGCGCACAACCAGGCTCATTATTTAACGGAACTTCTAAGGAAATGATTACGACGAAAGAGCTCATGACTTCGATTGCCAAAATAGCTGGGATAGACAAAGCGGAATCATGGAGCTATGAGGATGCGGCCAAGGAGTTAGGACCAGCCGCTTGGGGGGCGAGCATCAATCAGAGGATATCTGGATTGCGCGCGGAACAACAGTTGCAATGGAGCCCCTCTGCGAACTCTCTCCTTAAAGAGCTGGAGCAAGGTTCTTATCAAAACAATAAAAAACCATAGTTCCTCTTCGAACTATGGGTGTGATTCATCGCTATCCTGATAGGTATGCAGGAATCGGATTGATTTCGTTAAAATTCGTATGAGTGCCTGTGCATCATCCGTACCTAGATGTTCATGCAGCTGCTGAAAACGATTAAACAGCTCTTGCTCTCTCGCTGCCACAAAATCAAATCCCTTTTTCGTAGGGGCTACGAGAATGGAGCGTCGATCCTTAGGTCCTACGGTACGGGTTATGTAGCCTTGCTGTTCGAGTGATTGAATCACATGGGTCACAGCTGCAGACGTTATTTTCAACTGCTTGCCTAGCTCAGAAACTCTGATGCCGTTCGTGCCAGGTGGACTGACGTAGGTCAAGTGAACTAGCAAATTCAGTTCGCTCTGACGGAGGTCTTTCGAAGGACTGAAAACATGTCCGATCCGCTTTAGCTGACCAAATACGAGAGCAAGCTCTTTCGTTGTCTGATCAATAGTAACATCCGAGTTTGAGTTTGTATGGTCTGTACTCATCCGTTTAGACTCCCATTCTTTGATGGTATCAATCGATTATTTACGAAATGAAAAGACATTGTCAAGAATGAGAGTCCACTTACCACTCGAAAAACACCGTATGCCAAGGTTTGACCCACCGGCATACGGTGTTTTTCCCACCGGCTCTATTCTGGGCAGCAGAACTGCATCTTGCTAAACGATCTGCGCAATTCGATCACCTTTGACTTAACCACCTCGGGCTTTTCCCTGCCGGACAACACACTAACAATGAGTTCTGCAATCATGTCCATCTCTTGTTCCTTCATACCAAAGCGAGTGACTTCTGTCGTCCCGATACGCAGACCGCTTGGAAAGTCCCAATCCTCTGGTCCATCGCCTGGAATTAAATTTTTGTTCGTGATGATGTTCGCTTCTGCCAATCGCTTACCTACCTCGTACCCACCGCCAAACTCTTTTACGTCCAGAATGACTTGGTGTGTACGTGTATAGCCTTTATGGGCGCAAAGAACTCGAATACCCCGTTCATCGAATGCTTTTCCCAGCGCTTGCGCATTCGTCACAATTTGCGCCATGTATTCTTTGCCAAACGCCAAAAACTCTGCCGCCGCCGCAGCCAGTGCCGCTACCCGGTTGACTTGATGTGTCGCGGCAAGGGCTGGGAAAATGGCATCTGTAATCGGTATCGAAAGTTCCGGGTCATTCCAGACGATAATGCCGCTTTGCGGACCGCTAAATGTTTTGCCAGCCGAGCCAGTCATCACACATGCCCCTTCTCGTAGCGGGTCTTGAAATTGACCACCACCGATCAACCCCAACTGGTGTGCACCATCAAAATAAATGCGCCCGCCCCATTCCTTCACGATCTCAGCCATTTCCTTCAAAGGAAATGGGAATAAGGTCATGGACGCGCCGAGGGTAACGAGCTTTGGTCTAACTTGCCGTGCGACTTTCGCGAATTCGTCCAAATCAACGGTAAGCTCAGCGGGGTCCATTGGCACATCCACAATTTGCAAACCGCGAATGCCAGCAGGCCCGTCCACCCGATTGCTGGAATGCCCCCCAAACGGTTGCGCAATCGTCATAATCGTATCGCCCGGTTGTGTTAACGCCGCATAGACTGTCATGTTCCCGATCATGCTCGCTACCAATCGATGGTCAGCAAAATTGGCGTGGAATACTTTTTTCAATAGCTCCACACATAGCGCTTCGATTTCGTCGATATATTTTGTGCCAGCGAACCATCTCTGCGTGCTGCCAATATGTCCTTCCGCAGCGCGAGTACCAACCTCAGAAGCGAGCAGTTGACGTACGATGGGCGTGGTAGGAGCTTCTGGTGCGAGCAAATTCAGGCATTCCTCGCCGCGCCAAATCGCATTGCGGTTGACAGCATTCACGATCTCTTGCTGAATCAGACGGTGGGACGGACTCTCTTCGATAATGGATCGTGCCCATTGAAGAACACGCGAATCATGTACTTCTCCCTTCATTTCAACCGTACTCATGCCATTACCCCCTATTCATCATTAGAATGGTCCGTAAGCAATCTGCCAAGGTTGATCCAGTTTTCTTCCATTAAAGAAGAGGCAAGCTGACTGTTGTTGTCTCGAATCGCTTCGATGATTCTGCGATGCTGTTCTACTGATTCCACCCCTTCTAAGGAACCAAACCGAGCAAATTCCAAACGCCGAATTTTCGGTACAACTCGCTCAAGAGCCAGGTAGATTTCACGATTCCCAGCAGCTTCGAGGATCACGTCGTGAAAGCCATCATCTGCTTCAAGCGCTTTGATCACATCTTGCTGTTCGAGTGCGACCTGCAGCTTTTCATTCCATTGCTCCAAACTACAGATGACCTCTGTTTCAAATGGCATCGCCAATCGTGTTGCCAACCCGTGCAAGGCCGCAACAACCGGAAAAGCGTGCTTCGCCTCCTTTTCGAGTAAGGGTGTCACCCGTGTGAGAGAGCCGGGAACGGATTCAATAAGCCCTTCGTCCTCCAGCCGTTTGAGCGCTTCTCTCACAGGTGTTCGACTCACGCCAAATAAAGCCGCCAGCTCGTTGTCGTTGACTCGTTGTCCTGGCTTTAGCTCCAGCATGATGATCGCTTTCTTCAAGCCTTGGTATACCTGTTCGCGTAATGTGGGGCGTTCGATCTGTTTGATTAGGTTCATGTCCATAAAACCAATATATTGGTTTTATTTATTTCTGTCAATTTAAAATATTTTGATATATCAAAGCGGTGGTTTGGATGGTATGTGTTTTGGGCTTTTCAGTAATACCATAGGTCATAGGTACAGAAAAAAAGAGGCTACCCCACCTGTATCCTTTACGAATGGGATAGCCTCTTCATTATCAATCAAAACTCTCTGTTTCTGCCGGAGGGCTACAATACTCCCGAACAATCTGCTCCTTCATCTCTTCAACCGGAAACCCTTCCGGATAAGTCGTCATCATCAGCATTGCGCCTTGGAGCGCCGATGAAAAATAGAGCGATCTCAATCTGGGCTGCTTTACTCCTAATTGTTTGAAGATCTGGCACTGGACTTCAAACTGCCTGCTTGACTCCTCATTTAATTGCTCTCTGTAAGAAGCAAGAACACGATCATCTTCGGGCTGCGTCTGCAAATTCAAGTAAAAACGATAAACATCCGGTCGCTGGTATACGTTATCAAGCGCACCGTTGACAATATGGCGCAGCTGTTCGCTCGGCGTTGCAAGCTGAGTCGCAGCCTCCATCACTTCTTTTACTTCCTCGATCCGTACCTGAACCATCGCGGCGAGAAGCTCTTCTTTGCCTTTGTAATAATTGTAAAGCAGTCCCTTCGATATCTGGGCCTGTTTGGCTACATCGTCGATTGAGGTCGCGTGGTAGCCTTTTTTTATGAATAGCGTCATCGCGGCTGCATGGATTTTGTCTTTTGCAGCTTGGCGAATGCGTTCATTTTCAGCTGGAGTACGCGGCACGGTTTACATCAATCCTCCAAAAATTCAATGATAGCGCGAGCGATTTCTTCCGGATGCGTCAACGTTGGTTTATGATCGGCACCCGTAATCTCGATAACCCTATGCTCTGGCAAGACTTGTTGAAAATGTTCGGCGATACGTTGTAGATCAGGCGCATCTTCCTTGCCGAGGAGAAAGCATGTTTTATGAGCCAAATCTCCCAGACGCTCAATCGCAGGTGGTTGCGGCCATACGGACTCCCAGGTGGCCCACTCGAACATTTTCGCTATATTATGCTTCGTCATCTCTACCATGAGGTCCTTCTCGGGACTTGCCATCACGACGCGGTACGAGCAGGAGGACAGAGAAAGCTCCAACATACGGTCAACATCCGGTGCTGCCGCTTGAATTGTTTGCATCCATTCTGTGAAAGGCTTGCTGAACGTATAGCCTGACAAATCCGGAGCGATCAACACGAGCTTGCTCACTCGCTGCGGATAAGCCAAAGCAAACTCAGTTGCAATTCGTCCACCTATCGAATGCCCCACGAGTGTGGCTTCATCCAGCCGAAAATGGTCCATGACGGAAAGCAAATCATCGACGTAGTTCGGTGTCTCTGTTGGAGACGGCGATTTCCCGCAGCCGCGTCCGTCAAAAGCGATGACCTGAAAATGCTTCGCCAGAATCGGCGCGACAAACACCCAATCCCGCAAATCAGCACCGCCACTGTGCAACAAAATGACTGGTTTTCCTTCCCCTGAAACCTCATAGTACAAATCCATCGGTGATCTCTCCGTGAATTGTAGATTTGGTATTTGGTATATGACCCCAGTTTATTATTGAATGAACATTTAGTCAATAAAAAACATGTATTCCCCATACAAAGCAAAAAGCCCTAATCAACCTGATCAGGACTTACCTCTATACGTTAGAATCTGCCAATCACGACTCCGACTGTATGCGCTTCGCCTCTGCATACAGCACTTGAATGAACTTTTTCATATTGATCCGAATATCTGAACTCGGCGATGTAGCATTGCTTTTCAATTCCGCCATCTTCTTCCACACATACGTAAAATCAAAAAACTGCGAAGCGTAATTCTCGAACTTCCAATTCGAGAGGTCCGCAAGCCCAAGAGACGCCAAATGATTCAGCGACTGATAAATCGCTCGACGTACTCTCTGCTCAGAAGCTTTGACAACCTTAGCGATTTGTGGATCATCCGGAGCTACTCCTAGCCTGTCCTGAGCTACTGCCACAAAGATCTCTTTTAACGCAGGAAATCCATTTTTAAACGTATGCGTCTGTTCGTATCCATGCAAGAAGTCCAAAATATCTAGCAAGTCATTACTACCATTGTCCCCCGCGATGCCCAATTCTGTTAATAGAAATTGCCCCGCCTCGCGAAGTGGTTTACCCTGTGACGGACGATGTTGTCCGGAAGGTGGCTGGTCCACTTGCATGACAGCATTTAGCGATTTGTGAATGTCCCGTATCGAACGCTCGAGGCGAATTTTCTCGATCACTTTTTGGAGGATCGTTACGACTTCGATCTTGTTTACAGGCTTGATAATGTAGTATTCGCTTCCAAGGGCATAAGCTTGGGCAATCAAATCTTTCGTTTCTGCCTGTGAGATCATAACGATCTTTCCTGAGAACGTCGGCTTTACTTGGCGAATCGTTTCGATCCCATCCCGGTCGGGCATGAACAGATCGATCAGCAAAATATCTACGTTGCGTGCAGTTAACGTATGACCGTCTACCATCGAACCGTCAGATGCTTCCCCCACGACTTCGCCCAGATTCTCGTCTTCTATAATTTCCGTCAGCATAAGGCGAACAGCATCATCGTCATCCACTAAATAAAACAGCATCTTCTCACTCTTTCTTCGTTATCGGATCAATTGGTATTCGCATGAGAAATGTCGTCCCCTTCCCATATACTCCATCCTGTAGGGAGATTTCCCCTTGCCATTGTTCTACCAATTGTTGTACATAAGACAGTCCGATCCCTGTAGAGGGGTTGCCGGTTTGATCGTATTTCGTAGTAAAGCCAGGCTTGAATAATAAAGCCTTTCTCCGTGGAGGTACTCCCGGCCCGTCATCGTTGATTTTGATTTCCACATGATCCCCAATCCGATCAATTTCTATGGAAATGGCTCCTGTTTGCTGGATAGCTTCCACTGCATTTGCCACCAGATTATTGATCAGGGAAAGCATCATGAAAACATGGTAGAGCGGATGTGTCCCCGTAATGGAAGCTGTTATCTGTATGTCCTTCTCCAACAAAGTCGCATACTTCATATTGCTTCGTCTGATAATGTCCACGAGCTGATGGATGTCCATGTAATCCGTAAGGCTTTCATCGGAAATCAGCTTGTGCAGCCCTGCAAAAATGCGTTGATTATCCTTTTTAATCTCGTGAACCTCGCCTGCAACAATCAAGGCTTTCTTGGCAAAGCTCTCTACATTCGTGACCACCTGTTCCTTATGGAGCTCCTGTAAGCCTTGGTATAGCTCGAAAGACTTCATACTAATACTCTCGGCATTTTGCAATGTTTTTTTCAAATGAATCGATTCCTCATACAAGTTTGATATCAGCATCAGGATGTGTTCGTTCTGTTTTCTTGTCTGTTGCTCTCGCGATTGTGCTTCGTACAGCTTCATCATGTTGAGAAAACTGATCACGATAAAGCTGTGGGACAGAGCGATGACGAGCATTTCTTGCACCGCTCCCCATGTGAGGACGGTATCCAGCAGTACATGTTGCGAGAGAAACTCAATGAGGTCAGCCAATACCTCGATGACCATTCCCATTAATCCAACCAAAATCGTCCTGTTGTGAAAATGACGTATTCCGGTTAAGTAAAACAGAACACAATAAGCGAAATAAAAGAAAAAGCTAGAATAATGCGCTTGGAGAGAAGCCTCCCATGCTGTATGATTCCCGGCGATGAGGTCCATCACAACCCGGAAGCATACGACCGTAATCCCCGTCAAAAAGCCAGCGAGAACAGATGGAATTCGTTGAAACAATAATAAAAAGAAGAAAAAGGTAGGAGCTCCAAAGCTAATTCGAAAAGTCTCATTGACGGGATAAAATTTCAACTCCCCTGCCAATGGCACCGTAATCAGCATGAGCACCAATATATACCAATCTCGTTTTACTTGTGTCTGAACACGCACGCCTTTCACTTCCCATGTTGTTTCTTGATGCTCCTATCTATTTTTACCGAGGATACGCATATCGGACAAGTAAAAAAAAATGTGAAACTCTCATGAAACAATCTGTGAGTTTTTGTTTTATTTTGTAGGGTGGTTGTAAAGTGATCATTATATGTATTTTCGCGAAGCATGGAAGCGCTTTCTCATCCACTTCGCGTAAGAGCAGTGTATTCGATTTTTGGGGGGACAGGCGTTGATTCAACAGGTTTTACTCGTGGATGAATTAGAGCAATGGGTGGAACAATATCGTTCCAAGGCATCAGAAGGAAAATGTGCCAGTTATATCCCTGCCTTGTACAGAACGGATCCGAATCAGTTAGGTATTTGTATCATCGAGCCTACAGGAAAAATGCACACCGCGGGTGACTGGGAAGTTCCTTTTACGATGCAAAGTATTTCCAAAGTCATCAGTTTTATTGCTGTTTGCTGCTACCATGGCATCCCTTACGTGTTGGATCGGGTGGATGTAGAACCGACTGGAGATGCATTCAACTCCATTATCCGACTGGAAATGAACAAGCCAGGTAAGCCTTTTAATCCGATGATCAATGCGGGAGCAATTACGACCTCTTCACTCCTCCCTGGTCAATCACCGGATCATAAACTGCGCTACTTGTATGCATTTTTCAGTAAAATCACAGGTGTCACGCCAATGGTGAACGAGGAAGTGTTTCTTTCCGAATGGGAAAACTCTCACAGAAACCGGGCACTCGCCCATTATTTAAAGGATACAGGCTATCTGGCCTGCGAAGTAGAAGAGGCTTTGGAGGTTTATCTAACGCAATGCTCGATTGAAGTAACTACCGAGCAAATCGCCTTGATTGGTCTCCTGTTGGCACTCGACGGCTTCCATCCTCTGCGCAACGAACAAGTTCTCCCGAAAGATGTCGTCCGTTTAGCCAAAGCACTGATGCTCACCTGCGGCATGTACGATGCATCGGGCAAATTTGCCGCGAATGTTGGCTTGCCAGCAAAAAGTGGCGTATCAGGCGGTATCATGACGCTGGTTCCTCCTAACCGCAAACCACATTCACCGTTTCAAGATGGCTGTGGAATCGGTATTTTCGGACCTTCCATTGACGGTTGTGGAAATAGTGTAGCGGGCGTTTCTTTGTTAAAACATATGGCTCACGAATGGGATGTAACAATTTTTTAGAGAATACTAAGGAAACATTCATAACAAACTCCGAGGTGACACGATGCAACAATTCCTACTGGATGTAACAACTTCTATAAACGATTTTTTGTGGTCCTATATTATCATTATCATGCTTATCGCGTTAGGCTTGTTCTTTACCTACCGGGGTAAATTTTTGCAAGTACGTATGTTGCCGGAAATGATCCGTTCCATTAAAGAAGGAAGAGCGAAAGACGACGGTGGCATCTCCCCTTTTCAAGCTTTCGCTATTAGTATGGCCGCGCGTGTCGGCACTGGGAACATTACAGGAATTGCCATTGCCATTGCTCTAGGTGGTCCTGGTGCCGTATTCTGGATGTGGGTCATCGCGATTATCGGTTCGGCATCCAGTTTTGTTGAGAGTACGCTCGCTCAGATTTATAAAATCAAGGATAAGAGCGGTTTTCGTGGCGGTCCAGCTTATTACATGGAAAAAGGCCTGAACAAACGTTGGATGGGCGCGCTGTTTGCTGTCCTCATCACCCTTTCGTTTGGTCTCGTATTTAACGCAGTGCAATCCAACACGATCACGATTGCTTTTGAAAATTCGTTTGGGACAGATCGTTTGATACTGGGTATCATCATGACGATCGCATTTGCAGCAATCATTTTCGGCGGCGTAAAGCGCATTGCGAAAATGTCTGAGTACATTGTAATTGTATTGGCTGTATTGTACATCGGGATGGCGCTGTTTATCGTGTTGATGAACATCACCGAGATGCCTGCACTGATCGCGTTGATTGTGAAAAACGCGTTCGGCTTCGAACAAATCGCAGGCGGTTCTCTGGGTGCAGCGCTCATGCACGGCATCAAGCGAGGATTGTTCTCGAACGAAGCAGGTATGGGTAGTGCGCCGAATGCTGCGGCAACGGCAACGACAAGCCATCCAGTGAAGCAAGGTCTGATTCAGGCATTCGGTGTTCTATTCGATACCCTCGTGATCTGTACAAGCACAGCTTTCATCATTTTGCTGTCCGGCGCGTACACGCAACAAGGATTGAGTGGCATTGAGCTGTCCCAAGCAGCACTGAGCATTCATATTGGTTCTTGGGCGTCCGGCTTCCTTGCCATTATGGTATTCCTGTTCGCCTTCAGTACATTGATTGGTAACTACTACTACGGCGAGACCAACATCGAGTTTTTGAAAACAAGCAAAGCTTGGCTATTGCTGTATCGTTTGAGTGTACTCGCTATGGTGTTGTTCGGATCAGTGGCAAAGGTACAGCTCGTATGGGATTTGGCCGATTTGTTCATGGGCTTGATGGTCATTGTCAACCTGATTGCAATTGCCATGTTGTCAAAAGTCGCCTATGCTGCGCTACATGATTATTTGAAACAGAAAAAGGCAGGAAAAGACCCTGTGTTCTACAAGGACAGTATTGAAGGTCTCAATAATATTGAAGCCTGGGATAATGCTACTCCTTCCTCCAACAAATAACGCAACGAATAAAAACGAGAAGCCTGTGTAGTAGCGGCTTCTCGTTTTTCATTTACAATCGTGGATCGATCTCTTTTTCCTTCGCCACTTCAAAGAGCATCGTTGCGACTACTTTTTGATACTCCGTATTTTCTGGAGAAATATCGGCGAATTTGAAACCAAGCATCCGCTCACCTAGCCTATGCTCCTGCATGGAAGTCTTGAGTTTTTGCGTAATATTTTTCTGATGGAAAAGCTTGCGGTATTTGTGTGGGAATCGGTAGTCGTAGCCATAAATAATCGACAAGTACTCCGGATTGCGTACCTTCATGGCAGGAACGACCTTCTGATTGATCAGCTCTGGCTTGATCACGACGCCTTCCATCTTGTTTTCCATTGTAATCGTGGAAAAGTAACGAGCCGCTTCTTCATACGCATTCGGCTCAGACAAATCGATAGTGAGAAAATGATCGTCATTGACAAAGCGATACATATCGGATGTTTTCCAATCGGGCAATTGCTCGTCCCCATTCAAATAGACGGTCTTTAGAATCGTAAAAGGCTTGTAGGCAAGCTCCCCTTCTCCTGCATAGAGCTCCATCTGTTTTTGGTAAATGTGATAGGCCTCCAAATGCTCGGCGACAGAAACGTAGCTCTCTTTGATTTCTCGCACATACTTATAGTTTTGATACAAGCTCGCGCCGAATTTTTCCGTGAGTGCACTCTTGGATAGATGGAACTGGTCTTTTTCGAATCCGCTCTCGTCATAGTTGTGAATGAGTTGCTGAAGCGCCTCTTCAAAACCGTTTTCCTGCAAAAATGCAAATTCACTCCGCAACGCGGATTCAATTGGTTTGAACTGCTTTTCGATCAAGCCCTTCCCTATTGCACTCCACGGCAACAATTCACCATCCAGGATGAGCATCGCAATTTCATTTTGCTCCATGTACGTGCGGAACCTTGCATATAGACTGTCATAAATCGGTGTCAAATCAACCTGATTGATGGCATAACCGTTTCTGCTGATCGCAAAGCATTTGTCGCGCTCATGATGGAGATAGAGATTGCATCGCGAACCCATGTATTTTGGCTGCAACACGACTTGATGAACGCCTCGACTCGCAAAATAGTCTAGCCCCGCCTTCAACGACTCCAATTCCTGAGTCGCCGTATTCTTATCCGCGGGAGGCATCGTTCCAGAAATAAAATTGACCTTGTTTTGCGAGCAGTAACGGAGTCGACGAAGTTCTTCCTCTTCCAAATCTCCTATGGATACTTGTTTTTCAGCGTGGAACAAGATCGGCAACTCCTCAGTCATCACCCGATGCTCAGACTGAAACGATTTGAAAAACGGCTTGTGTGCGATCACGACAGAGGTCAAAGCATTTCCGTGCACACATCCGGTATCGAGATGAAGCTTGTTTTTCAAGCGAAACGCTTTTTGAGCCGCAATATGCCCAAAAATATGGTAGGGATGGTTACTTACTGCTTCAACCGTCAAAAATGCGAGTTGCTCTTCCAATGAAGCTGTTCGGTCTATCCGAAAATTGCGTTGGCGTCGCATCGAATTCGCATCAAGCTTTCCGATATACTTCTTTTTGCAGGGCGCGTGTGTGACATAATAGGACGGGCCAGTCAGTGCGTTCGATCGATAAAACGGCTGAGCGAGCGTATACAGGTGATTGAACCTCTCAGTTAATTCGGCGTCTTTTTCCAGGACGTGTATGGAATCAAAATAAGTATCCAGTAGCTGTGGGTCTACCCCTTTTAGTTCCTTGCGCAGGTACTTGTAGACAAAATTTTCGTGATTCCCGAGAACAAACAAGAAATACTCTTGATTCGTATATAAAAACTCGATGATCTCCCTCGTTTGCGCTCCTTTGTCGATCCAGTCTCCTGCTATGATGATTTTGGTATGCTGCACCTTGTCAGTCGAGATGAGACGATTGTCCCCCAGCTTGAATCCGTAGGTTTGCAGAAGACCTTTTAACTCATGGACGCATTCGTGAACGTCTCCGATGATGATGTATGTTTGATCTTTGGGAAGGATCGTAGCCAGATAGGCATCCTTATTTTCGATCACGACCTCATATAGAGGATTTGCCATCCCATCAGCTATTGCATAAAAATCTTTGTGCCGTATCCTGTGAATGTTGTGGTACCCTTCTTTGGACAATGCCCGGAGCACTTCTTGCTTTAGACGGAGAATATGGTTGGTAATCAGTTTTTTCGACCGTTCAGATGCGTAGTAATCTTCCCGATTGCGATAATCAAAGAGGATCACTTCCAAGCGGTAATTGTTCTCGGCTGCAATGTCGCGGACTTTCGAGCGGAAGTCTTCCGCTAGCCCTGTTGTATCGACAACCACGAATTCGGCGTTGATCGGAAACGAAGTCACCAAGCGCAGCTTTTCAAACAGGAGCTGAAAAGCCTGCTCACTAGCCTCCAGCATCACCTGATCATACTTGTCGTAATCATAGCCCAGCAATTCCTGGCGAATGCTGTCCGAGGAAATGTATTGGACATTTGCTTTTACGTTTTTTTGTTCATCTTCGAATGAAAGATTTGGCATGAGTACTTCCTTGGCAAAAGTCGTTTTCCCACATTCGGTGGGACCGACGAGCATGAAAATCGTATGAACCTGTGTCTGTAACAGCATCGTTACGCCCCCTTCCTCTGGAGAATGACGCCTTGCGTGGTATGGATGTCGTTTACGCCGTCACCAATAGATACAAATTGCCCCTCTACCCCGGCTTCTTCCATGATCTCGGTCATCCATGCCTGGAACTCTTCTTGTCCCATTTCCCATTTATGATCGTCGTGGCGATAGCCTTCCAGCTCGTAGAACTGATTAAAATCCGCGTTGGGCGTTGTAATGATAAGATGGTTAAAATCCAATCGACTGCAGATTTGCTTAATGAGCGCTCGCGCTTCCTCTTTGCTCATATGCTCAATGACCTCAGTCAAAATGACATCTACCTGTTCACCGTTGTAATCCTGTAAAAACTGATCAAGCGAGCGGAACAAAATGAGATTCGGGATTTCTTTTTCCTCTGCCCTGCGTCTGACTACTTCCAATGATTGTTCATCGATATCGATTGCATAGTAATACTGTGGCAGCTTGGTAGCAAACGGAATCGCATAAAAGCCTTCTCCGCATCCGATATCCACAATCGATCTGGTAAAAGGAAGCTTACTCGCGATGTAGTTCCTTCTCTGTAAACCAGTGCTGCCATACTCCAATTGAATGGGGTAGCGGCTTGTCTTCTCGATCTCAGTCTTATACTTGCGATAGCGATCTCTGGTTGTCAGGAAGTTGCGTGCGAACAGGCTTCGTATGTAAAAAGGTGCGTCGATGACATGGATGCTTTTGATGTATTTATCCAGGATGTTATCGGATATATCGATGTACTCTTTTCCAAACATACTCAAGAATAGACAGAGCACACTTACGACATGGAGAAGCTGATGCAGACTCGTTCTCGTTGTGATGGTCAGAGCGTAGCTTTTATCGGCGTGGTGGTTGAGTTCAAAGGTGAAATCCTTGAGGTGCTTCTCAAAAAAAGTAAGATAAAGCAGGCGTTCGATGTGAATCATGTTGATGAAAAAAACATGCTCATACCCTTCAGCATCCCGCTCGTCGTGTTGCTTCATCGAAGCGGAAAAAAATTCATTAATCGCATTTAACGGAAACAAGGGTGTATTGTACCGGGAGACATTCAAATATTCAAAATGCTCCTGTTCCGATTGTTTGTAGGAAACCTCATTTTCTGCATCTTTAAAGTAAACGTTGTATGTATCCGTATTGGAAAACCACCCGTAAGCGATGCCTTTTCGAATAGATCGTAAACTCAGCCCGGAATTTGGATTTTTCTTGATCATGAACGAAAAATCCGGGTTCTCTGAGCGTAGCTGAACAATGGCCATACGTTGTCTCACCTCTGGAAAAGAAGTATGAATATCTACTGACAATATTCGCCTTTCCATCCCATGTTGAACAGGGTAAAAGTATGGCGACTTTCCAAAAATGACAGGATTATTTGCTTCGAATTGCTGTTCTTGGTATAGTGAAATCCGCGATAACAAACCAGCGGGAGGTGCGTCAGATGCCTTATTTCAAGCCGATTGAGATCGCTCGCGAGCTACATATTAGCACGAGTGCTTTACGCCATTATGAATCTTGGGGAGTCGTTCCTGCTCCCGAACGTGCAGACAATGGCTATCGACTTTATACAGAGAGCCATCTTGCCTATTTTCGTTGCCTTCGCGCTATGTTCCCCGGCTTCGGTGTCGCCATCACCTGTGAAGTCCTTCGATTGATTCAAAAAGCGGATATGGATGCTGCCTTTTGGCTTGTGAATAAAGAACAGGCCACCCTCCAACAAGAGAAGGTCGCAGCAGACCAAACACTCGGACTTTTGGAAAATCTCGATGTCTCCTTGCCTTCTAACAAAAAGTGGCGAGATCGCATGACGATTGGTGAAGTCGCTGCTTACACAGGAGTCACCACGTCTGCGATTCGCCATTGGGAAAAAGAAGGCTTGCTCGTACTGCCACGAGATCCTGCGAATGGCTACCGCCAATTCACTCCCATGGATATACGGAAGATTTTGCTTATCCGCACATTGCGCAATACGGTGTATTTTTTAACAAACATGAAAGAAATTGTACAAGCAGTAGAAAATCAAAGTATTGAGCAGGCCAAAAAAGTGACGGCGGATGCGATTAGAAGCATTCACGATCGCAATCGCCATCAGATGTACGGAGTTAGGCGGTTGGTTGAATTGTGTGAGGTACTGAAGCTCGTGTGATTATCTCCCTGTAAAACGTGGTGGAGTTTTGTCTAAGAAAGCTTTGGTTCCTTCCCGAAAGTCTTCGGTTGATGCCACGAGTCCGAAATAGTCTGCGCCTAGAAGAGCGGACTCCTCTACTGTCAGGTTGCTTCCGCGGTGAATCGCGTCCCACGTCAGTTTCACTGCTAGCGGAGACTGAGACAAAATTTCCTGGAGAAGCTCCTCTGTTTCCGCCAGTAGCCGCTCACGCGAAACGACCCGATTTACCAGACCCATTCGATATGCTTCATCCGCATCTATCGCTGACCCTGTAAGAAGCAATTCCGCAGCTCGGCCTTTTCCTATTAGCCTAGGAAGTCTGGTTGTCCCACCAAAGCCCGCCACTGCTCCAATTCGTACCTCTGGATGTCCCATTTTGGCATGGTGAACCGCAATACGCAGCGTGCACGATTCGGCGATCTCAAGCCCCCCACCTAACGCATAGCCGTTCATTGCAGCAACGACTACTTTTCCCAACGATTCGATTTTACTGGTCACCGACACGGCCAACTGAGCAAAATTCCTAACTTCCAACGGTGTCGCCTGATGCAGATACGAAATGTCAGCGCCGGCCGAAAATGCTTTTTCTCCCGCCCCTGTAAGGATGACCGCTCTCACACTGGTATCGGTCTTGATCCTGTCCAAGATGGTCGAAAGCTGATTAAGGACATCTCGGTTCAAAGCATTCAATGCCTGTGGTCTGTTTAGCGTAAGGGTCACAATTCCTTTCTCATTTTTGTACAAAACAACCTCTTCAACGCTCATCTTTCCATCCTCCCATCGTTTTAGAAGCTACTGAATAAAAGCACTTTTCGACCAGGCAAACTTCTGGGTGATACCTGCACACTTTGCTTTCCGAATTAAAATTTCCTTCTTTTTCCATACACAAAAAAAGGATGACCCCGGAGCTTCAACCACCGAAGCACCTTTGGTCATCCCCTATCTTATTTCTTTTCTACGGCATGCCCGCCAAATTCATTACGCAAGGCTGCGACCACTTTTCCGTGGAACGTATCCTCATCCAACGAACGGTACCGCATCAGCAAGGACATCGCAATCACGGGTGTGGCTGCCTGTAGATCCAGCGCGGTTTCCAGTGTCCATTTTCCTTCCCCGGAAGAGTGCATGACCCCACGGATTTCATCAAGCTTGGCGTCTTTTCGAAAAGCTCGCTCTGTCAAGTCCATCAGCCAGCCTCGAATGACGGAACCATTTGCCCACACGCGTGCGACCTCTGCAAAATCATAGTTATATTGGCTTTTCGCAAGTACCTCAAAACCTTCTCCAATCGCCTGCATCATGCCGTATTCGATTCCATTATGAATCATTTTCAAGAAGTGGCCGCTGCCCGCTTCCCCAGCATACAAATATCCGTTTTCAACGTTAATGTCGCGAACCATCGGCTCGATATGCGTGAATGCTTCCCGATCTCCGCCAATCATCATGCATGCTCCGTGGCGCGCTCCCTCCATGCCTCCGCTCGTTCCTGCATCCATGAAGTGAATAGCTTTCTCTTTCAAGCGTGCATAGCGATCTAGCGATTGCTTGTAATGAGAGTTGCCACCGTCAATGACGATATCTCCTGCGGCAAGCAAGGTGGAGAGTTGATCAACCAGTTGATCCACAATCTCTCCTGCTGGTACCATCATCCATACTACGCGAGGTGTCGGCAGTTTCGCTACAGCGTCCTCCACCGAAAATGCCGGAATCGCGCCTTCATGACTCAACTCTTCTGCACGCGCAGAATCTACATCATACGCTACAACCTCATGCTGATGCGAAAGCAAATTCAGCGTGAGATTGTACCCCATTTTTCCTAATCCGAGGATCGCTAGTTTCATATCGTGTACGTCACTCCTTTTTTGGATCATATCCGTTACCACGTATTATAAGACAAAAATTTTCATCTTTCATCAAAAATGAAGAAAATTTTTTCGAACCTATGAAAAGGAGTCTGATTTTCCTTATACTATCAGTACAGATTCACAATGGAACGTTAGGAGGTACCTATTGATGAACGCTTCCACCCCGCATGCTCCGCGTGTTCTCACGCAATTACGCGCTATCTATACACAATTAAGCGGGAAAGAACAACAGATCGCCGACTATATTTTGGAGCATGCCAGTGAAATTATTCACTTCTCGATCACGGAGCTAGCCGATCAATGCCAGTGTGCAGATGCTACCGTATTTCGTCTGTGTCGCAGGCTTGGATTTCGCGGTTACCAAGCATTCAAGATCGCCTTGGCGAGTGAAGTCACAAATCCGAAGCAAACGATTCACCAAGAAATCAATCTCGACGACGATGACGTCAGTGCAATCGCTGAAAAAATTTTCACAGCGAATATCGAGACGATTCGTGATACGCAGCAGATTATCAATAAAGATGAGTTAATGAAAATCGTCTCCTGTTTGGAAAACGCTAGCCGGATCGAGTTTTATGGCTCGGGAGGCTCAGCTGTCATCGCACAGGACGCATACCACAAATTTATGCGGACAGGCATCCCTTGTCTCTATCATTCTGATGCCCACTATCAAGTGATGTCCGCCTCTCTGCTTACCGAGGGTGCTGTCGTCGTAGGCATCTCCCACTCTGGGTCCAACAAAGATATCTTGGCAGCCCTGCAGGTTGCCAAGGAAGCCGGAGCAAAAACAATCGGCATCACAAGCTATGGGAAATCCCCTCTTGTACGTCTGGCAGACATGTGCTTGTATACGACTTCACGCGAAACGGTATTTCGTACAGAAGCCCTGTCGTCCAGGCTTGCTCAGCTCAGTTTAATTGATCTGCTCTATGTAGCCGTATCCTTACGGCGGCAGGATGATACGATCGCCAATATCCAGCACATCCGCGAAGCAATCTCACTCAAACGCCTGTAAATCAGGCGTTTTTTCTTTTGCTTGCCTCCTCTTGCAACTTGTAGGTGAAAAATGCAAATCATACAAGCATCGTGTGAAATGTTTAATTACGAAATAATTTTTTTCTTAATGCTTAACAAATGAAAAAAATTTCGATATAATCGCGTTATCTCCATGACAACACGTTGAAAGCGTATTCAATTAGGGGTGACTTCTATGACGCAATCCTACTTTATCGGGCTTGATATCGGGACAACCAGTACCAAAGCAATTGTTTTCACTCCTTCCGGCGCCATCCGCGGTACGGGCAATATCGATTATCAGCTGCTCGTTCCCCAGCCGTCTTGGGCTGAGCAAGAGCCGGAGACGATTTTTGCTGCTGTCATTCAAGCATTGAAGCAAGCACTGGAACATGCAGGCATCGCCAAAAGCGAGCTCGGTGGTATTGGCTTCTCAACTGCCATGCACAGTCTGATCGCAGTCGACCCGAGTGGCAATCCCCTGACGAACAGCATTATCTGGGCGGACAATCGGAGTGTGGCACAAGCAGACCGACTAAAAGCAGACGGTGTCGGTCATCAGATTTACTTAGCGACAGGCACGCCCATCCATCCCATGTCTCCACTGCCCAAAATCATGTGGCTTCGGGAGAACTTGCCAGATACGTTTCGCCGGGCAGCCAAGTTTCTTTCGATCAAGGAATATGTCATTTATCGGCTTTTTGGTGAGTATATCGTCGATTACTCCATTGCTTCTGCTATGGGGCTGTTTAATCTGAGAAAGCTCGACTGGGATGAGGAGGCGCTGCGAGTCGCAGGCATTTCCAAGCAACATCTCAGTGAGCCTGTACCGACTACTCATATCCTGCGAGGAATGAAGATTCGTTATGCGGAAGAGATTGGGATCGATCCCGATACCCCTTTCGTTGTCGGTGCCAGCGATGGGGTTTTGGCAAACCTCGGCATTGGAGCTATTGACCCCGGACAAGTAGCCATCACGATTGGCACGAGTGGCGCAGTAAGAACGGTTGTTCCAGAGCCGATCACGGATCCAAAAGGACGGACTTTCTGCTACGTGCTGACGGAAAACCACTGGGTGATTGGCGGACCCTCAAACAACGGCGGGATCATGCTTCGCTGGTTCCGTGACGAATTCAGTTGGCCCGAAGTGGAAAAAGCCAAACAGCTCGGCGTTGATCCCTATGATGTCATGATTCAAGCTGCTGAGCATGTTCGAGCTGGTGCAGACGGGTTGCTCTTTCTCCCCTTCTTGTCGGGCGAACGGGCTCCGTACTGGAACGCACAAGCAAGAGGCTCCTTTTTCGGTATCGGCCTGCATCATAAGCGCGAGCATTTTATCCGAGCTGTTCTCGAAGGAATCTTGTTTAGCGTCTACAGCATCGGTATCGCCCTGCGCGATCTGGCAGGTGGAGCCAAGGAAATCCGGGCATCGGGTGGATTCGCCCGCTCGCGAGAATGGCGGCAGATTATGTCCGACATGTTCGGATATGAAGTGCTGATCCCGGAGAGTCATGAAAGCTCGAGCTTTGGTGCCGCTCTTCTGGCGATGCATGCATTGGGAGCGATGGATCAATTACAAGATGTGAAAAAGATGATTCATATTTCGCATCGCCACGAGCCTGATTTGGAACGATCCAGTGCTTATTTGGAGCTTTTCTATATATACGAGCGTGTTTACTACAACCTGCTGGAAGAGTACAAGCTGATAGCCGAATTCCAAAAGCGGTTAAACAACTAGAGACAACAACTAGGGAGGGTTCATCATGCCACTCGTCATTACACTGCTGTCCATTGTCTTCCTGCTCGTTCTCATTACTCGTTTCAAACTGAACCCATTTATCGCACTGTTATTGGCCGCTGGATTTGTGGGAATCGCATCCGGCATGCCGCTTGTAAAAGTTGTAGATTCAATCAAGGATGGGATGGGTGGCACTCTCGGTTTTATCGCGATTGTGCTGGCCTTGGGAACCATGCTTGGCAAAATGATGGCTGAATCTGGCGGTGCCGAACGCATTGCCCGTACGCTCATCAACCTCTTCGGTGAGAAAAACGTGCACTGGGCCATGATGTTCGTGGCATTTATTGTAGGGATTCCGGTATTTTTCCAGGTTGGTTTTGTGCTCTTGATTCCTCTCGTGTTTACGATTGCCAGACAAACAGGGGTCTCCCTTGTCAAAATCGGAATTCCGCTCGTAGCCGGCCTTTCCATCGTTCACGGGATCGTCCCGCCTCACCCTGCTGCTATGGCCGCTGTCGATCTGTTCCAGGCGGATGTCGGTAAAACGATTCTGCTCTCGATCATTGTCGCCCTGCCTTCCGCGATCATTGCAGGACCGATCTACGGCAGCTGGATTAGCAAACGAGTCAAGGCCAGCATCTCTCCCGAGCTAGCTTCCCAGTTGGCAGAACCAAAATCAGAGCGTGACTTACCTGGCTTTGGGATTACCGTTTTCACCGTCTTGCTCCCTGTGCTGTTGATGTTGTCTGCAACCGTTGCGGATGTAACTCTGCCAAAAGAACATACGATTCGCCAATGGGCTGATTTTATTGGAAGCCCGATTACATCTCTATTGATTGCCGTGATTGTTTCCTTCTGGACGCTCGGGTTCAACCGTGGATTTACGAAAGACGATATTCTGAAATTCACAAATGATTGCTTGGCCCCAACCGCGACAATCTTGCTCGTCATCGGTGCAGGTGGCGCATTCAACAAAGTACTGCTGAACAGCGGTGTTGGTGACTATATTGCCGAGCTCGCTACGGCATCTGCGATCTCCCCTATTTTCCTGGGCTGGTTGATCGCGGCCCTGATCCGTGTGGCAACAGGCTCTGCGACCGTCTCCATGATGACAGCAGCCGGTATCGTAGGTCCGATCGCGTTGCAAATCCCTGGAACCAGCCCAGAGCTTTTGGTACTGGCGACTGGTTCTGGCTCCCTGATTCTGTCCCACGTAAACGATTCCGGGTTCTGGCTGATCAAAGAATACTTCAATATGTCTGTGCAAGACACGCTTAAAACATGGACAGTGATGGAGACCATTCTTTCTGTTGTGGCAATCATTTTGATCATGGGACTGTCCTATATCGTGTAGCACAAAATGAAAAACAGGTCTTTCCATCCATATCGTTGGAGGTAAGACCTGTTTTTGGTCTGGCTGGGTAACTTGCTACTTCATTCGTTTGGCAATCGGATGATCCTCATTCAGCTCCAGTAAATCCCACAGGTTGCCGTATAAATCCTGAAAGACTGCCACCATTCCATACGGCTGTTCTTTTGGCTCTCTCACAAATTGGATTCCTCTTCCGACCATCTCATGATAATCTCTCCAAAAATCGTCTGTGTTTAAAAAGAGAAAAACTCTCCCGCCAGCCTGATTCCCGATAAATGGCTCTTGCTCAGGTTTTGATGCTTTTGCAAGCAAGATTGTAGTTCCAACAGAACCAGGCGGAGATACGACAACCCACCGCTTATCCTGTTCTGGCTGATACGTATCTTCCACTAAGGTAAAATGGAGCTTCTTGGTATAAAACTCAATGGCTTCATCATAATCTTTGACCACGAGCGCGATATGGACGATGGACTGAATCATGATCTGGGTACCACCCTTGAAGGTTTTTTTTGGAATGAAATGATAAGTTTGGGACACACTATGCCTTGGGGCTGCACGTTTGATATAGCAGAGCTTCCCAACACTAATCGAGGGAGTGACAATCTTGGCTACGAACAACGAACGCAATCACAACGATGCTGTTGGCAACGACGGAGCGAACATGACAGGCAATGGAGCTGGTGAAGCTGTAGGAACAGTTGGCGGTGCGGCTGTAGGTGCGGCTGTAGGCTCTATTTTAGGTCCTCTTGGTACCATTGCAGGTGCCGTTGCCGGGGGTGCACTTGGCAACAAAATGGGGGAAAATGTGTCGGCTGACGCCAATGACGCGTTTGGTGCTACAAATAATGATGCCAATAGAGACCGAACCGAATAAAACAAGCTTCTTCTATGTCTGACAAGATGGGGTGCAGGGGCAAACCTGCACCTCGTTCCACTAGCTGATGTAGAAAATAAGGCCTTTTTCTTGCTCTACTGCTCGCTTGAAAAATGCTTGAATGGATTGAAAATGATGATACATGTACGCAAAAAATCCTTCTGCTTCATCTCCCTCGTGAAGTGGGTACACATCGTTTTCCACCAAGGTAGGAAAATGGTACTTCTCTTTTAGAGCTGACTCGGACATATTGGCAATGGCCTCATACGCTGCTTTTACCTGTTCACTATGTAAATAGAATGCGCCAAACTCCCCGAATTCACCTGTTTGGTCCGTTAATAGAGGTACCACATAGCAAAAGGGAGGCTCTCCATCCATTAATTCTCCGCACAAAGTATAGGGAATGGCTTGCCAGGTTTTATCTATATCCAGCATATCCTCTTCTATCAGCTCTACGTCATATAAATCGATCGCTCCTGCAATCCATGAATCGATCATCTCGTCATTTGCTATCATGTAATTGCCACACATGCCCATTGCGATCCCTCCTCTACCTTTTTACTCATCATCATAGCAAACTTCCCAATCCCCTACCACGTCGCATTGGTTACCAAAAGAAAAAGCCGACGACTCACATAATAAGTCATCGGCCAACTCCTTATTTCCCCACTGAAACAAAGGATTGCTCGCGGGCTTTCTTTTTCGATGCTTTGGCATCGCCTTTCTTCTGGCTCATTTCAAAAGCTGCCAATATTGCCTCTTGACGCTTCATGCCGGATTTCTCTAACTCCTCCATTGTGGTAACAATTTGCTTGTAATCTTTTGGAATGACTTTGACAAACTGTTGGACGGTACGTTCCCACTCATTGAGCAAAGCTTGTGCATGACGGCTGCCTGTGTGGCTGACGTGGTTTTCCAGCAAGCGTTTGACTCGAGCGATTTCCCGCTGATCTTCCAGTGTCTCCAGGAGTACCATTTCCTGATTGCACATCGCAGCAAACTTCTCTTTATCCTCGGCCAGTACGTAGGCAGTACCACCTGACATGCCTGCTGCAAAGTTTTTGCCAACGGGGCCGAGAACAACGACACGTCCTCCAGTCATATACTCGCAACCATGGTCACCTACTCCTTCAACCACTGCAGTCACGCCGCTGTTGCGAACGCAGAATCGCTCACCAGCCATCCCGTTGATATACGCCTCTCCAGAGGTCGCTCCGTAGAACGCAACGTTTCCGATAATCATGTTGTGCTCGGGAGCGAATTTGCTGTTTTTCGATGGTGCGACCGTTATTTTGCCGCCCGACAACCCTTTTCCTACGTAGTCGTTTGCATCTCCCTCAAGATGCAGCGTAATCCCACGTGGAACAAACGCCCCGAAGCTTTGACCTGCCGACCCAGTAAAATGCAGGCGGATGGTATCCTCCGGCAGACCATGCTCGCCAAAACGTTTGGTTACCTCGCTGCCCAAGATCGTACCAACCACACGATTCGTATTGGTGATGGCGAGCTTTGCCTCTACCTGCTGCTGTTTATTCAATGCTGGCTTGCACAGCTTGAGCAGCTTTTGACGATCCAGCGTTTCTTCGAGCTTGTGATCTTGGTTGCGCTGATGATAGCGGCCCACATCCTCGGAGACATCCGGTTGGAACAAGAGCGCAGACAAATCAATGTGCTTGGCTTTCCAATGTTCTTTTGCCGAATCACTCATCTTCAGGACATGGCTCTGACCGACCATCGACTCGATAGAGTGGTAGCCCAGCTCCGCCATGATCTCTCGAACTTCACGGGCAACGTGACGCATGAAATTCACGGCGTGCTGCGGGTCGCCTTTAAACCGTTTTCTCAGCTCGGGATTTTGTGTCGCCACACCCACTGGGCATGTATCGAGGTGGCATACGCGAGCCATGACACACCCTATCGAAACAAGTGGTGCCGTAGCGAAGCCGAATTCCTCCGCACCGAGTAAAGCTGCAATGACGACATCTCGTCCTGTCATCAGTTTGCCGTCTGTTTCCAGAACAACACGGTCGCGCAACTGGTTCAACAACAGCGTCTGATGTGTCTCAGCAAGACCGAGTTCCCATGGCAGTCCTGCGTGCTTGATACTTGATTTTGGGGAAGCGCCTGTGCCGCCATCGTGTCCACTGACCACAATGACATCTGCAAGACCTTTCGCCACACCAGCCGCAATCGTTCCGACTCCCGCCTTGGATACGAGCTTCACGCTGATTCGTGCTCGTGGATTCGCATTTTTCAAGTCAAAAATCAGCTGTGCCAAATCCTCAATCGAGTAAATATCATGATGAGGCGGCGGTGAAATGAGCCCAACTCCTGGCGTCGATCCGCGTACTTCGGCAATCCACGGGTAGACCTTGCTTCCTGGCAATTGACCGCCCTCGCCCGGCTTTGCTCCTTGTGCCATCTTGATCTGGATCTCAGAGGCATTGACCAAGTAATGACTGGATACGCCAAAGCGTCCGGATGCGACCTGCTTGATGGCACTGCGACGCAAATCTCCGTTTTCATCCATGATGTAGCGTGCCGAATCCTCGCCGCCTTCCCCGCTGTTGCTTTTCGCACCCAAGCGGTTCATGGCGATTGCTAAGGTCTCATGCGCTTCCTTGCTGAGAGAACCGTATGACATCGCCCCCGTTTTAAAACGATGAACAATGGAGTCAACAGATTCTACCTCGCTCAGCGGGATCGGTTGTCGGTTGGACTTGAAATCGAGCAAATGGCGTAGGGCTACGAATTGCTGGGCTGTGGCTTGCTCCGCATAAATTTTGTACTGCTCATAGCTGCCTTCCCGACAAGCTTTTTGCAAGGCATGAACTGTCTTCGGGTTGAACAGGTGGAACTCACCATCACGGCGGAACTGAAAATCGCTGCCTGCCTCCAATGCTTCCTCGGAATGCTCTGGCAAAAATGCTTTCGCATGACGTATCAATGTCTCTTGCGCAATCACATCCAGTCCAATCCCTGAAATCTGAGAAGGGGTACGGCTAAAATAGCGATCGATGACGGCAGAATGAATGCCCACCGCTTCAAAAATTTGTGCGCCACGGTAGCTCTGAATGGTCGAAATGCCCATCTTGGACATGACTTTTACGACACCTTCTACGGCTGTTTGCAGGTACACTTCGACTGCTTCGTCGCTTGTGATATCCTTCAGCTTAGCCGATACAGCCAGATGGTTTACCGTTGAGATAGCGACGTACGGATTGATCGCATCGACACCGTAACCAATCAGCATGGCAAACTGGTGTACATCACGCGGTTCACCGGATTCTATGATGATGCTCGCTTTGGTACGTGTCCCTGTGCGGACGAGATGATGGTGAAGTCCACTTCCAGCCAGCAAGGCAGGGATCGCAGCCAAATCTTGATTCATTCCGCGATCAGATAAAATCAGCAAGGTGTAACCGGCAGCAATCGCTTCATCTGCCGCAGCGAACAATTGATCAAGTGCCTGCTCTAGCTCCTGTTCGCCCCCTTGCGCCGGGAAGAGTGTCGACAATGTTTTTGCCTTGAACTCTTGGTGTGGATTCGCACGAAGCTTCGCCAGCTCTTGATTGGAGATCAACGGATTGGACAAACGAATTCTGCGGCAATTCCTCGCATCCGGTGCAAGCAGATTTCCTTCCGCGCCAAGCACAGTATGGGTCGATGTTACGCAAGCCTCTCGTAGTGCATCGATCGGCGGATTCGTGACTTGGGCGAATGATTGTTTGAAATAGTGGTACAAAAGCTGTGGGCGATCAGACAGTACCGCAAGTGGTGTGTCTACTCCCATCGAACCAATGGGATCTTTTTGTTCTGCCACCATCGGGACAAGTACCTTGTCGACTTCCTCCTGTGTATAGCCAAATGCTTTTTGATACGCAAGCAAGCTATCTCCTTGCAGCTCCTCCATGCGACCTGCTGCCGGCAAATCCTCGATCGCATACAGGTTGTTTTTCACCCACTCCCGATATGGCTGTTCGCTTGCGATTTTTTGCTTGATTTCCTCGTCAGCTACGATTCTGCCTTCTTCGAGGTCGACGAGCAGCATCCGTCCAGGACTCAGCCGTCCTTTCTGAACAATTGTTTCATCTGGTACTTCGAGAACTCCAACCTCCGATGAGAAAATGATGGTATCATCGGACGTCACATAGTATCTCGCTGGTCGCAAGCCATTTCGGTCGAGAATCGCGCCGATGTGTCTGCCATCGGTAAATGAAATAGCTGTTGGACCATCCCACGGCTCCATGAGGCAGCTATGGTACTCGTAAAAAGCTTTCTTATTTTCGTCGATCCGCTCATCCTGATCCCACGGTTCAGGAATCATCATCATCGCGACATGCGGCAAGGAACGGCCTGCCAACGAGAAAAACTCCACGCAGTTATCCAAAATCGCCGAATCACTGCCCGCCATATCAATGACTGGCACCACTTTTGCCAAATCAGCACCAAACGCCTCGGACTGGAACATTTTTTCACGAGCCATCATCCAGTTCATGTTTCCTTGCAAGGTGTTGATCTCCCCGTTGTGAATCAAATAACGATTCGGGTGCGCCCTCTCCCATGTTGGGAATGTGTTCGTGCTGAAACGCGAGTGAACGACGGAAAAGGCAGAAGTGTATGAATTATCTTTCAAATCGAGATAAAAAGCATCCAGTTGTCCTGGTGTGAGCAATCCTTTATAGACAATCGTGCGCGATGACATGGAAGCGGCGTAAAAATCAGCACCTGTTGCCTGTTCCACCTGCTTGCGAATGACGTACAGCTTCCGTTCAAATGCCATTTGGTCCTGTATATTCGAGCTGGCTCCGATAAATACTTGGCGGACATAAGGCTGACTCGCTACAGCCGTCTTGCCAATTTTCGTAGAATCGACAGGAACGGTTCTCCAGCCAAGCAGCTTTTGTCCCTCTGCCGCAACAATCGCCTCCAGCTGATCTTCATACATTTGGCGTTTCGCTTCATTCATCGGAAGAAACAGCATACCTACACCGTATTTGCCTGGCGCCGGTAGCGTGATATTCAGCTCTTTACAGGTCTTTTTGAAAAAGGCGTGTGGTATTTGCGTTAAAATCCCTGCACCGTCTCCCGTTTCCGGATCACTGCCTTGACCGCCGCGGTGTTCCAGTTGGCACAGAATTTTCAGACCTTTCCGGACCATATCATGCGTCGATTTCGATTTCAAATTTGCAATAAAACCAATTCCGCAAGCGTCATGTTCAAAAATCGGATCGTACAGACCTTGCTTAGCAGGCATTCCTTGTGTCGTCATGTATCTCCACTCTCCTTGCTCTCTCTGGTATGTACATTTTAGATTGAGTGAAACGATACAAACAATATATAATTTATACAAAACCTATCTCAAATCGAGATAAATGGGTAAGGTGGGAGTATTCATGGAGCTACGACAGATTCAATACTTCATCGAGGTTGCCAAACGAGAGCATTTCACCGAAGCCTCACATCATTTGCACGTCGCCCAATCTGCCCTTAGTCGGCAAATCGCCAATTTGGAGGAGGAGCTTGGTGTTTCCTTGTTCCTCCGCGAAGGTCGCAATATCAAGCTGACAGCAGTTGGAAAAATCTTTTTGCAGCACGTCGAAATGGCCATGAACGAAATCGAGAAAGCGAAAGAAAAGATCGAAGAGTTCCTTGACCCGTCAAGGGGCACGATTCGTGTTGGTTTTACGAGCAGCCTTGCAGCCAATCCCCTTCCGACGGTCATCTCAGGTTTTCGGGCTCGGTATCCGGACATCGGCTTTCAATTGAAGCAAGGTTCTTATCAGGGATTGATCAGCTCGGTCATCAACGGAGAAATTGACCTGGCTTTTCTTGGACCTGTTCCCACTCAGGAAAAAAATGTGCGCAGCTACATCTTTTTCGCTGAAAATATCGTGGCACTCCTGCCCGCGAAGCACCCGCTGTCCAAACAGCCAAGCTTGCGTCTCAGTCAATTGCAGGAAGATACCTTTGTGTTGTTTCCACCCGGTTTCATCCTCCGCAATATCGCAGTCAATGCTTGCTCGCAAATGGGCTTTTCTCCTAAAGTTGCGTTTGAAGGGGAAGACATCGATGCCATTAAAGGGTTGGTGGCAGCGGGCTTGGGCGTCACTTTGTTGCCAGAGCTTACCTTAACGGATAACGTTCCTCGTGAGACAGTGAAAATCCCGATAAGTGAGCCATTGGTGACGCGAACAGTGGGCATTATCATCCCCAACAACCGGGAGCTCCCCCCTTCCGAAAAGCTTTTTTATCATTTTCTGAAAGAGTTTTTTGATGTGCTGAGTAAGTACAGTTAAACTACTGACAGACAGTTGTCAGTAGTCGATCCTTATAATCGGAAGTACCATCCATTTTAAGGAGGAACTTCGATGATGATGAGTCACACCCAAACCTTGCGGGGCTTTGCTACGATCAGTTATTGGGCGGATGATGTGCAGGCGGCAAAAAAGTGGTACACAGAACTACTGGGCTATGCGCCATATTTCGAACGCTCTGGACCAGATGGACAGCTCGCCTATGTCGAGTTTCGCATTGGCGACTACAAGCACGAGCTAGGCCTCATTGATCGCCGTTTCGCACCTGCTAAAGCGGTACCTGATCCGGGCGGAGCTGTGATGTACTGGCACGTCGACGATATCGAATCCGTACTGGAAAAGTTGTTATCCATGGGAGCAAGAGAGTACGAACCTTTGGTCCAGCGAGGTGACGGATTCATTACGGCTTCTGTCCTTGATCCATTTGGGAATGTCCTCGGCATCATGTACAATGCACACTACCTGGAGATTCTCGCTTCTTTTCAACAAGAGTAAGAAAAAGTCCTGATGAACAATGCATCAGGACTTTTTGTATCGATCTCCGTATTTTAAAAAATAGTTGGCACCATGCCCCCGTCCATACGAATTGGTGAACCTTTAAATGCGGTTGCATAAGGGCTGGATACAAATGCTACCAGCCTGCCTATTTCAAAAGGCTTGATAAACCGCTGTAACTCGGATTGAGGGAGGTTAGCTGCCATAAATTGCTTCTCTTTTTCCGAAAATGCCATATCATCAGAAAACAAACGATCAATGATTTGATAGACATTTTCGGAAAGCGTTGGACCTGGCATGATTGTATTGGAGGTGACTTCTGTTCCTACCGTTCGTTTCGATAGGCTTTTTGACAGTGATAATAGCATCGACTTCGTCATGCAATACTGAGGCATTTGCCCTGAAGGCATGATCGCTTCTTCACTTGCGATAAAGATGATTCGTCCATAATTGTTCTTCAACATGTTAGGCAAGTAAAATTTAGATAATCCATTCGCGGCAAGGACATTTGTTCGGAAGTATTTTTCCCATACTTCATCGTCAACGTCTTCATAGGACATGATCTCATAAATACCCATATTGTTAACGAGAATATCTACATGGGGATATTTCTCAAATAAAGCTTCTCTTTGCTGCCTATCCACAAGATCGGCCGTAGCATTCTGAGGAGAAGTATCCGGGAATTCCGACTTCAATTCATTTACGATACGTTCTACCTCTTGATCATTCCGTCCATTTACGAGGACATTGACGCCTTCTCTGGCAAGCTCAATGGCAATTGCTTTCCCAATACCCTTCGTCGATCCAGTAACTAAAGCAGTTTTGTTCCTTAATCCCATATCCATAACACTTGTCTCCTTTGTTGTCATCTACGGCAAGCTTGACTAGAAGTTCATCTTGGAACATCCTTGTGCTCCGGATAGAGATTATCGTACTTTTTCTGGATCGTTGGGTAACTAGCGTACTGCGCCAAAATTCTTGCTGAACCCGCCAAATATGAGAAACCGTAAAAATGCTAGCCCTGGGAGGAACGGGTTAGGTCACGGATTCTATGACGACGGGATTGACCTGAGAGTTTTGGAACGCCAATTTGAAGGTGTATCGCCTTCCCAAAGGCGAAAGGCCCGGTAAAATGAGTTCTGATCCTCATATCCAAGTAAAAAAGCCACTTCTTTTATATCGAGCTTGGGGTCAGCCAAGTATTCTCGTGCCTGTTCATGCCGTGCCTTTGTTAACAGTTGCTTGAACGTTGTGCATTCATCCGTAAGTCTGCGCTGCAAAGTACGATCACTCATGCCCAACTCGCTCGCTACAGCTCGAATATCAAGGCGACCTCCGGTTAGACCTCTCTTCAAAATCCACTTGACCATCTCAGCAACGGAATGACTGTACTGTTCATCCAATGATCGGTCCAATACAGGTGTCAATATCTCCAGCAATTCTTTGTTATACGAAAGAAAGAGGCGGTCTAGGTCCCGGCGATGGAGTGTTAATCGGTTATCGGTGGTGCCAATCCGTATCGGACAACCGAAGTAAGCTTCAAGAGCAGTGACATCCCCCATCAAATGAGAAAATTCCACGGACTGTGCGGTTAATCGCTTGCCCGTGCCCCGTCGTCCAAGTTCTAAAAGAAAGGCGAGCGTGGTTCCAACCAAGACTGGTGGTCCGGGTTGCTCACTATGCATCCACTTCAATTCGATTGTACAGTGCTCTCCCTCCTCTGTTATACGCAACCTTTCCGGAGGGCACAGTTGTTTGTACCGTACCATTCGATTAAGCGCGTCGCGATAGTCACGAGCATGGTAGGTCGCTAAAACAGTGGGTGGGTATTGTGCCGTTTCAAAGTTGGTTGAAAGTGTGACGATTGCAGTAGCAATGTCACCAACTAGATCAGAGTACGCTTGCCAGATTGTGAAATATTGGGCAGTGGTGACTACAGCTGGTTCTGTAAGAATGGTGAGCGGCAGGCGCGCTTTGCGAACGAGCTCGTCGGGGGCAATCCCTAGTCGTTGTAATCCCGCCCAAAATCCCGCCGGGAATTTTATTCGATCTGATTTCATTACGTATGGATCTCCTTTAGTTGCTTACCGATTCGTTCCGCTTATGCTTAAGTATACATGAAGGTGATCGTATGCGTTATTTTTGGCTTGCCAAGCATCTGGAAAAGCTCAATAAGTTTCCTATTATATCGCGGAAGAAACCGACGAACATACCCCTCCCCCATCTCTGGATGCAGGGACAGATTTGTACAACGCATATGCTAATCATTCTCAAATTATAGCGAAAGGCGGAAAGTTCTACTATGATATGGGAATAGTGGCACATTTCAGCAAGAGAGGTGAAGTTCTTATGCTAGATTTAGCAAGTCCTCTATGGGGGAAGCTACATGGTCCTTATGGTCTTTCCGATCGCATCCCTGCGCTCATCCAGCATATTCAGCACGACTATTTTTCCGAGGAAAAAGAAGAGTTGTATTGGGAGCTTCTGTATCATCAAAATACGATTTATCCATGTACATATGCTGCGGTCCCCTATTTAGTTGAGATCGCACGAAAAACAGAGAGCCCCGATATTTTGTTGGACATCTTCATAACCTGCGGCATGTTCGAAGCCAGTAGCGAAAATGCGCCTCATCTGGAAGTACCATCGGAGTTTTTACGAGATCAGATACCATTATTGGATCAAGAGACCATCCGAGATATCTATCGGGAATACCGACAGGCCATTCTCTCTTTGACAGAGAAGACAGAATCGATTCTTCACCTAGCACGGATGGGAGAGCATGATGCAGAGAAGCGCTACATACTAGCTGCGGACGCTGCGTTTCGTGGGGAAAAAGACATTGCCAACATGCTTCTCACCTTTTCGGCGGGAGACGAATATGTAACGGTGTGTCCAACGTGCGATCAGTCTATCTATATATGGCCAGATGAGGAAGAGGGAATCTTGTATGGTTACGAAGAAGACCCCGTTTTTCATGATAAAGCGAAACGACTTTCAATCATCACCAAAAGACCGGACACGACAAACGACAGCGGACTTCAGGGATTATACCAATGTGCGCTTGCAATTGAGGATAAAACGCTGCTTGCCCACCTTCCTTATCTTGCTGGTGAATTGAACTGCTGCTCATGCGACACTCCTATCCAAGTTTGGACGGGACTTTTTCCATAATCAGCAAAAAGGCCCCAGCTAATGCCGTGGCCTTTTTGCTTTAGATTGCAGATACATCTGCCAAGGAGCCTTTCGTTGCTTGTAACAAGCCCTCTACTGCCATCTCGATCTGGACGCCAATGTTTCCACCACTGACGATAATCGACTCTAGCGATTGTGCTCGTTGATCAATCACCGTCGGAAACAATTTCTTCATCCCGACTGGCGAACATCCACCACGAATATAGCCGGATACCTTTGTGATCTCCTTCACGGGAATCATCTCGATCTTCTTCTCGCCGACTGCTTTCGCCGCTTTTTTGAGGTCAAGCTCGGCTTCAACGGGAATGACAAACACATAATATGATTTGCTCGTCCCTTGCGAAATCAAAGTTTTATAGACAACGTTCTCTTCGCGACCGATCTTTTGGGCGACAGCGATTCCGTCGATTTTCCCATCATCCGTTGCATATGTCAGCATGGTGTATGCGATTTTTTCTTTATCCAATATCCGCATTGCATTCGTTTTTCCTTGCTTCACGCCATTCCACCTCCACTCCACGCTGGTCAACAAAATATAATCTATCTTAGGGGATGGCGTTCTACTTTTCAACCCAAAAACGCCACTGACACAAGCATGTCAGCGGCGCCTTGTATTATTGAATCGTTACTTCGTCAATCTCGATATGGCCTGCAGGGCTAATCCATACACCCTGTACATTCTTTTGAATCGCCGCCAGGTTCTCAGAGAATCGGAACGGAATGAGCGGTGCTTCAGTCATTTCGATTTGTTGTGCTTTTTCATAGAGTTGCTTTCGTTTTTCTGCGTCTGTTTCTCTGCGTCCTTCGTCAATCAGCTTGTCTACTTCCGGATTGTTGTAGAACGAATGGTTACCAGGTGCGCCATGTGCTTTCGAATGATACAGGTTCGATTGATTGTAGTCGGCATCGCCTGTAGCATTTCCCCATCCACTCATGAACAGGTCTGTCTCCCCTTTGGATGCTGCTTCGATATACGCCCCGAATTCCATCACATCCAGTTGCAGATCAATACCGATTGGCTTCAGTTGTTGTTGCAAAACCTCGGCTACGCTAATTCGTGCTTTGTTATCATTCAACGCGATTTTTGCTTTGAAGCCATTTGGATAACCAGCCTCTGCGAGCAATTGCTTCGCTTTCTCGACGTCATACGGAATGTCTTTTACATTCGGGCTGTACCCAACCATCGCTGGTGTAATCGAGGAGTGAGCTGGTGTTCCCACACTGTTGTAAACGCCTTCAATAATGGTTTTCTTGTCGATGGCGTGGGCAATGGCTTGGCGGACACGCACATCATCAAACGGCTTTTTCTTTGTATTCAATCCGATGTGGTCGACAGAGAACCCAGGGTATCGACCCAATTGCATGGATGGAGAATTTTGTACGCGATCGATGTCCGTCACAGGCAGGTTTTCTGCCACTTGAACTTCTCCTGTCTCAACCATGGCAAGGCGAGTTGTGTCTTCTGGTACGGTTTTGAAAACGACTTTATCCAAATTCGTTGTACCGCCATAGTAGCTATTGTTTCTCACCAGAACCACTTCTTGACCCGGCGTCCATTTTTCGAATTTGTACGGGCCTGTACCGGTTGGATGCTTGCTCAAATCTTTTCCATATTGTTCAATGGCTTTCGGGCTGATAATGCTTCCCTCTGCACTCGCCAAAACAGACAAGAGTGGTGAGTACGGGTAATTCAGTAGAAATTGTACCGTGTACTCATCTACTACTTTCACTTCTTTGATTGCTTCAAACATGTTAATCCGACTGGAGCCAACGGCAGGGTCTTGAACACGAGCGATCGTTGCTTTTACCGCTTCCGCATTGAAAGGTGCCCCATCATGGAACGTCACACCTTGACGAAGCTTGAACTCCCATGTCAAGTCATCGAGCTGTTTCCATTCACTTGCCAGGGATGGGACGTATTTGCTTTCTTTATCCATGCGGACAAGCCCTTCATATACTTTGTGATGAACGATTGCTGCAGAAGGGATTTGGGACAGGAAATGTGGATCGAGGTTGTTCGCATCGGACAGACGAGCGATGACGAGGGTTCCCCCTGTTTTGCCAGCTTCCGCAGTACCCCCTGCTTGTCCGGCGCTAGTCGACGCATCCTGCCCCGACGAACACCCAGCCAATGCCGCAGATACCGCGATTGTCATGGCAATCAGCGTGTGATAAAAGCTCTTCTTTTTCATCTGTGTTCCCCCAATTCTTGTTGCAAATGTTTTAGCATTCAAACATGTTTTATTTTAGACAATATTCAGTCATTGTATTTTCACTTTGTTTACCTTTATTTTCAGTTTCTTTACAACTTGATAAATAAACAAAAAAGAGAGACTCCTCAAGAATCTCTCTTTCTTCACTGGACTCTATTACGATGATCGAGTCAAAGGCTTTTTCATCATATTGATGTACTGCACCACATACAAATACTGCTGCGTTAGCAACTCGGCATCTGCTTTTACTTCCTGCAAATAGCGATTGCCCTCCACATGCAGATCTTCTATCAATGAGCCCAGAAAGCTCATATCGTATTCGGTTGCGAGCTCTTGCAGTTTTTTCAATTCCTGCAAATCTTGCTTATCAAGTTTATGGATTCCTTTGAGTAACAAGCGTTCCTGCCAATCAGTTAGCTTTTCGGTAAAGGAATATAACTCCTCCATGATTTTATGTCCACTCCCTCACCGTTTATAGGTCTAACTTGAAGCTCGTCAGCGATTTTCCCTGCATGATGCTGATGGGATAAAGCCCATCCCCTATTTTTTGCACAAGCAAATACACATCGCGCAACTCCAGCAACCGTTTGTTTTGCTCCAGATGACGTATATTGCGGGCGAAATCCCCCTGATAGGAGATGCTCAATGGGAGGGAATAACCTTGCTCGTCTTCGATCGTCAAAATCAACTGTTGCGACTTCTGATCAAAATCGACTTGATTGAACTTGTTCGCTTTCAATAAAAAAACCGAGTCCAAAGCAGTTTCAAACATATCGCCTGCCGCGTCCTTCCAGTCACTTGACCAGTCGCAAACGAGCACCTTGCCGAGATCCAGCTCTTCAATGTTGTCCCTGGGAACGATGGTTAGCCGCGTCTCTTCACTGGAAGACAAGCGCTGCTCCCGATTCGTCTTTGCCTGTGTCAGGATGACCTGTGAATGAGAGAGCTCCTCCATGGAGATCAACCCGCCCCATGGGACCTTGCTTTTATAGCTGTCCTTAAAGGAAAACGATATGCCCTCATAATACACGGGGCGCGCTTCTGTATACGTGTAAATGCGCTGATCAGAAAGCGAATAAAAGTAATACGTAATCCCCTTGTACCCTGACCGTGTCTCCCATGGATTTGCTCCCAATGCATACAGACTTAACTGTGGAACCATATGGTACTTGCTTTTGAAGCTGCCGAGCAGCTGCTTTTTCGCTTCGATGTGATCGGTCTTCTCTATGGCAAGCAAACTGAGATACACCCGGGAAAGTCGGTCGAGCAGCGCTTCCGTCGAAAACTTGACATGACGCTGAAAAAATAAGTTCAGCTCCCCATGAATGCCGCGTATGTCTTTTTCCACGCGGGGAAGATTGCCGTTATGCGCAGCAATAGCAAGCAGCTCCAGCCGTGTACAAATCGTTTGGGATAGCTTCGCCAAGCCGATGCCAAGAATCTCTGCGATTATCGATTTGGCTTCCGCTACGACATCGGTTTCGTAGCTGACATCGGTTACAGATGCTTGTAACTGCTCCCGATCCTGTAGCTGATGCATGGCCCGATAGCGTAAAATGACCTCCAGCTTGTGCAAGCAATTGCCTTTCGCCTTGCAGGTACACATGCTCTTCCCGATCTCCGATTCACTGTCAAAAGATACGGAAATATCTTGGGTACGTAATGTCATGGTTAAGAAGGATGTTTCAACGACCTCCATCTCCTCGAAATAGTCGAGGCGAAACAGCACTTCTTCCAGCTGTGCTGGGGTAAAAGCCTTGCTAATGTGAGACGGCTGCAATTGCAAGAGCCAGCTAAAGTCAGGCTTGTAAATCTCCAGCTCTTCCCCGGTCTCTGCTCCTGCTTGCAAGTGGTTTTTGGCATAGTAGACGATGGCGATGATAACATGCTTGCAAATCTTGTCTGATGGACATGAGCAGGAAAAGCGATCAATATCTGCATGAAGTCGGCATACGCTGTCATCTGACAGCGCACACTCGACGTAATCGTCCCCGAACTCGTAGGAAACGGACATTCCTTTTTCCATTTCCTTGATGGAACGATTGTAAATGCCTTTGTTCGCGTATTTGATCAGATACTCTTCGTTGCACAGCGCGATAAACCGATGAAATTCTGATGTGAAATCCGCCATCGTTATTTTCCTGCTGCTCGCATGACATCATAGACGGTTTCGCTGAAAATGCGTGTTGGAATATCAGTGAGCTTCAGTCGATCCACTGGTTTGAAGTAAAAATGCTTGTACTCGGCATCTTTGTTTGGAAAGAAAGCCAACGTTTCCAGCTTCACATCCTCCATTCCTTCCCAGTACGAAATGCTCGCCCCGCTGATTTTCAGCTCAGCCACCATACCGTCATACAGTTTGTAAAACTCGTAATAATAACCGGCATCGAGCGGGGTTCCTTTAACCCAGCCAAATTTCTCCATCATTTTCGCAAAAGCAGTAGGTGAATACGATTCAACAGGCAGGCGGAGCAATTCATTGGCTTTTATTTCTTCTTCCGTTGGCAGGAACGCTTCACGGCTCAACTGCTCGAACGGTTGCGTAATTTCGTAATCTTCCAGCTGAGTACGCCAGCCGTTCAACGTCTCTTCGTCCAGCTCCAGTGGGTGAATCAAGCCAATAAGCTGCTCATCTGCCAACTCATACTCATCCTCGTCCACGGTGTTAAATGTCCCATCGTCCATATAGCGGAACGTATCTACGAGTTTTCCATCCTCGTATACACCCCAGATGAGCCCGATTGCGAATTTTTGCATCAACACGTTCTCCACAAATAGACGTTTCCACGCTTCCGTTGACCAATAACGTGATTTGGACAGGGACTCCTCCAGACGAAGAGATTGCACTTTCACCATATTTTTCAGGTCTTTTTTCAATTGGGCAAAAGTCAATCGCGCTTGTTCTGCCTTCTCCTGATCGTCTTTCGCAGACGGTGCAGGCAGATTTTTGACCGCTTTTCCTGTGCTGTCGTTCGTAACTTCCAGCTCCAGCTCGTTGCTGACTTTGACCGTGAAGGTGCGGTCGCCGTAGTCAAAGACTTGCTTGCCAGACGCATCGAAGCCAAGCGTCGTGACCAATCGGTCTTCCAGTTCCATCGCGGAAATGTTCTGATTGGCAGCCGCCATAGACAGCGCCTCTTCTGCGGCTGATTTGACTTGCCTGTTTTTGATCGTACGTTTAATCTGGTCGATTAGACGCAGCGCAGTCAAATCATTCGAGAAAGACAGAGCACGTACGCCATCCGCAGCCAAAGCTCCGCGAGAGTGATCTGTCCACTCCTTAATCAACTGACCAAGCGTATCGACTATACGACGATCTCCAAAAGCAACGCAAAGCGGCATGACCCATTTTTCTTTGGCTACTGCTCCATTATCGACCCAACTGCGCAAAACTTCCGTGGTAAAGTCAGCAACAGATGCCGCTTGCAGAGACGGTTTCAAGTCAAGTACCAACTGGTTTGGCGCTGTCGGGAAATCGATTGAGGCGGTGAGCATGTACTCCATTACTTCCTGACCTAGCTCGTTGCCGTCTTGGTCGCGAAGGACTGGCATGCGCTCCAGAGGCATCCATTTAATCCGTGTGAGCTTGCGCTTGTCGGTCAGGTTGCCTAAATGAGTCAAGCTCGCATCTGGCCCTTGTTCCTCGGCGTCGATAAATGTTTGCAGCAGCGTTTTAAATTTGCTGCTCTTTTCATTTGTCAGTAGCTCTTGGAAAATGACCTTGTTATTGTCCAGGGAGCGAATCGCATCCAGCGCCATTTCTTTAACCTTTGCTTTTTTCTCGGTTTGATAAACGTGCAAATAAAGCTCCTTGTCTTTGGCCTGAAGAAACGCCGCACCAGCAAGGCCGCTCACTTTCTTCGAGCTGTCACCCAACCCGAGCAGAATCGCTTGGTTGCGCAATTCTTCTGACAGCGTCTCCTTTGCCGCTAATAGGGTTTGCATCACAAACACGCGAAGCTCCGTATCCAGCTTATCAAATTGAGCCAGACTCATTTCCGGATTCGCTACGACCAACGAACGATACACCTCTTCTTTGACGTCTGTGTAATAATAATGATTCTCCTTGATCGACAAAATCTGATAGAACAGCGTCTGGATATCTACAGCTTCGTCCTTCCGGTAATGATCGATGATACCGGTCAATCGCTCCTGGAACGCATGAGCGAAGCACATATGGCCTACTCTGCGGTTGGACTTGTCTTTGTATTGGCACATGAACGGAATCAGACGCGCAATAAACGGATGATCCACAGGCAAGAAGCTCAGCAGGATCATTTGCTGTCTTACAAGTTGTACGTCCTCCAGATGCACATGCTCGAGCACATCCTCGAGTACTGCTTTGTCATCCAGATAGTTCGCCAGCTTTGTCGATCCCTTTGCACGACGCAACGCGTCTTGAATAATCGCTTCCAGAGATGGCTGGAAATTGGAGAGATCCACGCCTTCTGCCGCCAGCGTTTTGTATAAAAATCCTTTGACCATCGGGATCGAAGCAAGCTCCAGTGCTCGTCTTGATTTCGTTACGTCTTCCTGCACCAGCTGCTTCACTTGCTCCCAATTGGTCGGAGGGGATAGCAAATGCTCGCGAAGTCCCAGCAGTAGATCGTAAGGCTCATCCATGTGTACGAGGTTAGACAGTCTCTTATCTTCGGCCAAGATATCGAGCGGGAACATGTCAAAAAGGATTTGCAAGGTGTCGTGCAGCTCCCGATCGATCTCCTCTTCCTTCTTCAGGAATGCACTGGTCCCGCCTTTTACGTGAATGCGGAAATACAGCAAGCTGATGACTAGCTCCATATAACGCTTCAAATGTTTCTGATTCAAAAGGGAGCCTTCCTTTACTTGCTCTCCTGGGTAATACTTTTCTCGCAACGCAGCCTTTTTCTCTTTGACGTACGAAGGGTACAACGACTCGTTGGTCAGCAAATTGTTACTCGAAAACTGCATGGTCACGATTTCTTTGGCAATGGTATGCAGTTCTTTTATATATTCACGCGTATCACCCGTAACTAGGTAATAGTAGCTCGGCATTAGCTTTTCTTTTGCTTCCTCCAATAAGCTCGGAGAAATCGAGTACGCATACGAAATGAATAGCAAAAATTCGGCCCGATCAAATGTCGAGGAGTAATCACGGCTGATGCTTACGCGATAATCCTCCGCGGCTTTTAACATAAATTCGGCAAACAACGCATGTCCGAAATGCTCGATCGTTTTTCTCATTGCTTCCAATGCTTTCTGATCTTTTGCCCGGATATCAGCATCACTGATGTCCTTCATACCTTGAAGTTCGATCTGATCCAGGAAGCACTCATCCATCACATTTTTCTTATCGTAAAAACGGTTGCTTGCCTTGTAAATCAGTACAGCTGCTCGATAGAAAGCCAGCTCCTCGCCGCGTTTTTTCAGCTTGTCAAATTCGGATCGAACCGTATAGCTGTAAAACCTCGGGTCCTCTACGATTGCCGGGCATTCGTCTGTGTCGCCTGCAATGTAATCATTGATTTGATCGTACAAATGCTTGTTTCGATCACTTGCACTGATAAACTCCTCCACAAATTTCTTCGTAACCGGATTCAGATCTGTCTTTCGTAAAACCATTCCTTACTCCTCCTTCTTTCTATCTCTATTTGATAACCTTACCTATCCATTGCGCGAGCTCATCAGGCGTGATCGCAGCAACATTTGCTCCCATATCACTCAAAACCCGTGCAGCATGCTGGTTGTACGTAGCGTTGCCATTGAAATCCAAAGCCGTCAGCACTAAGAACTTGCAGCCCGCATCAATAATTTCCTTGCTTTGGCGATACATTTCCTTGATCGGATAGCCTTCCTCCAAATCGCTGACGAGGATAAATATCGTCTTGGATGGATTTTCGAGTAGTGATCTTCCGTATTTGAGCGCCTGGGCAATATGAGTCCCCCCACCAAGTTGCACACTCATCAGCACATCGACCGGATCATCCAGTCTATCGCTCAAATCAACGACCTTCGTATCAAAAATAACCAAATGCGTTTTCAAGGCAGCAAGCTTGTAAAAAATACTTGCCATAACGGAGCTGTAAATCACAGAGTCCATCATACTTCCGCTCTCGTCCACGACAATGACGATGTTCCATTTGTTGTGATGCTGAATATTGCTGTGGAAATACAGGTCATCAATGATAAAACGGCTTTTTTTGTGATCGTAGTTCTTCAAATTTTTCCGAATCGTTTTATGCACATCCAGATTTTTCATCGACTTTGTATAACCGCGTTTGTGGCGATTGCGTTTGCCGACGATACTGGTCTGCACTTCATTCTCAAGCTGACGCCGCAGATCGTCTACGACCTTGCGTACAATTTCCTTTGCACTTTTTACGACCTCTCCTTTCATCCTGCCTTTGAATTGGAGGATGTTTTTCAAGAGGGTCATGTTGGGTTCCATGCTTTCCAACACTTTTTTGTCTGTCAAGAGCTCTGTCATGTTATAGCGGTCCAGAGCTTGCCGCTCGAGGATTTCCACCGTCTTTTTGGGAAACAGCTTGCGGATTTTATTCAGCCAGACGGGAACCGTCAATGCCGAATCTCCTCGGCCGCCTTCTTTTCGATAGCCTTGCTCTTCTCCGTATTCACGGTTGTATAAAAATTCAAGAATCGAGTCCAGTTCCTGATAGGAAAACTCGGATGATTGATAGACCCCGCTGCCTTCCAAAGATTCCTCGGCATGAGAGCCCAATAATAACCGCCAGCGATTCAAGGCTTCGCGGCTCAAATCAGGTTCCATTTGGCAAACTCCTCCTTGATCGCTTGATCGAGCATGCGGGCATCACGCAAAGTACGCTCATCGATGACTGGATTCGTGACTTGGTCCACCGTCGTTTGGAAGAGAGCTGCCACTTTTTCCGAGAGCATACTAATTTCCATTGGGCTAAAATATGTAAACGCCAATCGCAGTTCAGGCACCACCTGCAAAAAGTCGTCGTAGGCCAAGGATGTAATCATTTGATGCAGATCGCGCAAGATTTCCTCTTGATAAAAGAGGTAGTCACGAGCCACGATAAAAACGCCATGTAAATACGAGGCAGTATGAAGCATTTGCTCAGGCGAGCCGAACATATAGGCACGCGCACGTCTGGAGATTTCTGCGCGTTCGACCACTTCGAGATTGCACAAGATCGCAACCACTACCCCCTCCAGTTTCGCAGGGAGCTTGTCGTTACGCAGCAATTCCAGCAGTTGATCACTGAAAATCTCTATAGAATCATCCGCCTGTCTCTTCTCACTCAGCATGTAGAGGAATTTGAGCTGATCGGCCAACTCATCCAGTTCGTTGGGGTTCGGGTTTCCCTGCTCGACGATTTTGGTCACAGCCTGGTAATATACTTCTTCCACCAGGTTCTCCAGCCGTTCTGACTCGATCAAACCGAATAACCGTTTTTGCTCCAAAAGAATCGTGAGTGTTTTCAACGTTTTGCAAAGAGAGAGAAAATGTCCATCTTGCTTAACGGACTCTTGTACAGATTTAAAGAGTCGTTCTGACAACTCTTCCAATCCCATGACAACCGCCATCAAAAGCCATTTTGCCAGTTCATGGCTCTGGTGCTGCGGCAGTTCTTTTACCATATCGGCTAGCTTATGGGCAGCCGCTTCCTTCACTGTCCCACCGTAGACCGAGTTCTCGATCAGACGGGCTTCGACGAACGAGGAATAGCTGTAGCGCCATGTTTCTCGGACGAGATTGACATTTCGGTTGTTCATCCAGTCGGGTCCAGCTTCTTTGGCGCAAAATTCTGTGCCCAAGAACTGCATGCAGTGAAAAAACTGGCTGGCTTCGCGATGCGACTTCTTGGCATACAGCTCCAGCACCTTCTGATTGCGCCCTGTTGTCGTGATCGCGAGCTTTAGCGATTTGCATCTGTCTTTGCAATCTCGAACGATAGGCACATCCAGTGAATTTGGGGCCACTTCACCGATTCCATCTCCGGTCAACAGCTCTCGCAATGTCTCGATCGGCTGGGAAGTCGCAATCGACCGTTCGCCTTTTGTAAAAGCAGAGAGAACGGAATCGATCAACTCATAGGCACCGCCCTCAGCCTTTTCCCGCATAACTGCCAAGCCGTTCATGAGGCTATACGCTTCGATCGCATCCGCAGTAGACGTCGTTTCTCCTTTGTCGCGCAGTTTTTTGAGCAATTGCGGGAGGTATATCAAGGCGCTTTTCGAGAAAGGAGCACGTTCCTTCTTCTCCAGGGCCTTCCACACACTCTCGTAATAATGGACGTACGGCATCCCGCTTGCGTATCCATTCAACTGATCTGCTTCCTGGTACGTGTACACCATTGGATATATTTTCTCTTCTTGGACCTTTTGTATCTTGTAGGAAGTCTTGCGCTCCTCGATGAGCCCGTATGTATGAAAGCCCCCGGTAATCACGAGAATTCTCGCGTGCTTTTGCTTTGCCTCTGCAATTTTTTGACGCATATGCGCCTCGCGAATCAAATCGCCTTCCGCTTCCAAAGTAGCGTCATCATAGCATTTTCGCGACAAGTAGCAGTAGGCAAAGACATCCTTGACGAAATCCTGCGTCTTTTTGCGAATCCCGTCAATCTCAAAAACCTTTTCCCACAGCTCATCGAAGTTCCTGCATTTCATCGTCTGGCACAATCGCTGTATAAATTGCGAGCCTGCCAGCATGCGCTCATCGTGATAAGACAGCTTTTCATTCTTCTTTTTCAAATCATGGCCGTCTTCCAAGCTTTCGAGGCGGCTTCCGTAGCTGAGATCAATGAAAGCAGCAGGAATCTGCCGGCGTTTTGCTTCGACCAAGGCCACATACTCCGGCGAATATAGAAGAAACGGAAAGTAACATACGTATTTTTGCTCCCCTGAGGCGTACGCATAATAAATGCTCACAGGAGGCTTCGTCCGTTCATCCGTCAAAATCGGAATAATATGATTGCTATGGTCCGGGCCTTCAATCAGAATGATTTCCGGTTGATACTCTTCGATCGTTTTTTTCAAATGAAACGAGCAGGCAGGACTATGATGACGAACCGGGAAGTAGACGACCTGCTTGCTGAGATTGTAAACCTCTTCTTCGACAAATGATTTTATGAAGCGGTCCTGATCCTTTATTTGATCCATTTCTTCTCGTTGTAATAAGTTCCCCATAGACCCTCTTCCTTTGCCCGTTCTTTGACCACTTTGGTAAAGTAGGTTTTCAGGATATTTGCGTCCTTTTGGTTTTCCTTGACGACGGCTCCCAGCATATTCTGTACCAGTCGATCCATGGAAATTGGCCTGCCATCATAGTAATGGGATGTCATTGCACTCTGGACATAGACGGATACGGCTTCAGCTGTACTCATCACGGATTGAGGGGAGTCGATTTTGAATCCTTCCTTCGTCTCGCCCATGCGCAGCTCCATGAAGGTCGTCGCCAATATCTCAACCACATCGCGATCGATTTCGATGTTTACGCCACTTTGTTCCAGGATCACTTTTGCTTGGGATTCGATAATTTGGGCTTCCATTTTCACATGATTAATCGGCGCGATTGTCTCAAAGTTAAAACGGCGTTTGAGCGCGCTGCTCATTTCATTGACGCCTTTGTCCCGCAGGTTCGCTGTTGCAATGATATTAAAACCGGGCTTTGCAAACAGGATGCCGTCTGACAGCTCGGGAATGTTCATCACCTTGTCACTCAAAATACTAATCAACACGTCTTGAACCTCAAAAGGACAACGGGTAATCTCTTCAAAACGGGTAATGATTCCTTTACTCATTCCGGTGTACAGCGGGGAGGGAACCAACGCTTGCAGAGAAGGACCTTTGTCCAGCAACATCGCGTAGTTCCAGGAGTATTTGATCATATCCTCCGTCGTTCCCGCGGTGCCTTGGATCGTATTCGTGCTTGTACCGGAGATGGCCGCAGACAGCAGCTCAGACAGCATCGTTTTTGCCGTTCCAGGCTCACCAACTAGCATCAAACCGCGATTGCCTGCCAACGTGACGATCGCGCGCTCAATAAGCACATCGTCTCCATAAAACTTTTTCGTAATCGGTATACTTTCACCCTCATAAGAGAGAGGTTCATCCGTTCCTAAAATAAAGTCGCGCACAGCTCTGGGCGACATCAGCCAATTGGGAGGTTTTGCCCCTTTATCATGGGATCGCAGCGCATTCAGCTGTTTGTCATATAACACTTCCATAGGTGGCTTCATTGTTTCCATCCAAATGCCCACTCCATTTCTGGTTGTTCTTGAAAAAATAGGTACACTATTAAAAATGAAAACATATGTTTGTCAGGAAAAGAAGGGTATTTGTACCCAATATTAGGTAAGATATGTGAAAAAATGTGAAAGGAGTACTACAATCGAAAAAAGCGCCTTGGGTCCCCAAGACGCTTTTTTCGCTTTTTTTGAAGAGTTTTTTACAACAACGTCCGCAAGCTCCATAGCTCCGGGAAAAAACGGTGATCGAGCGCTCTGCGTAAGTACATGACGCCCGATGACCCTCCGGTTCCCGGCTTTTGGCCTATGATGCGTTCGACTGTCGTCATATGGTTAAAACGCCATTGTTGTTGCTGGCTGGCGATGTCCACCAGCTTTTCTGCCAACTCGTACAGATCCCAATATTGGTTCACATTTCGATACACAGTCAGCCAGGCTTGCTCGACACTCTGATTTGGTTGATATGGCTGTGACCAATCGCGATTCAAACATTCCGGATCAATCGGCAAGCCCCGAACAGCCATCTCCCTGATCGCCGCATCGTAAATGCTTGGCTGCTGCAAGGCCGCACTCATTTTGGCGTGAAGCTCTGGTTGATGCGTATACACCGCTAGGACATGCTGGTTCTTGTATCCTAATGTAAATTCGATGAGTCTGTTTTGGTAAGATTGAAAACCGGACGAATGACCCAGCGTGTCACGGAACTGGAGGTAATCGGCTGGCGTCAATGTAGAAAGGACATCCCACGATTTAATCAATTGCTGCTGGATACGCGAGACTCGCGCGAACATTTTGAAAGCTGGCTCCAGATCGTGATTGCAGATGCATTCGTTTGCTGCTGACAGTTCGTGCAAAATTTGTTTCATCCAAAGCTCACTCACCTGATGAATGATAATAAACAGCATTTCATCATGATGGGTGGATTGACGCTGTTGACTCGACAAGATTTGATCGAGCTGTAAGTAATCGCCGTACGTCATTTCTTTTTGAAAATCAGTATGAATCTGTGTCTCCAATGAGCTGTCGTTTGGTTGATTACTTCCTTGTTCATGTGGTCTCATCGTGGTATGACCTCCTTTCCCATCTAATTCCTTTCCACCCCTCGAACCTCCTGCTGAATCACCCTCCTTCTCACCCGATTTTATTTCGCTGATTCCAAATATTTCAAATCTATCAGACCATCGATTTTATTACTCGGAATATAGCCCGCTTCCTGGCTGATATCTGCCATTTCCTGAATAACTTTTTCATTAACCGCTGTTGTTACTTCCAAACGGGAAAAGGCTGCCTGCACTTCTTTTTTGCTCAACTCTTTGCCAGTCAGATTTTTCAGATGCTTGATGATCAGGTCTTGGCTTTCTTCGGGATTTTCTTGAATGAATTTGACTGCCTTTTTATGAGCTTGCAGGTAAGCGGTTGCCAATCCTTCTCGTTTCAAAAATTCATCGCTGGCTGCTACTACTGTATTCGTTGATTCTTTCCCCCAAGCGAATTGATCCCAGTCCAAAAGTAATTTTCCTCCCGCCTTATTTTCCAGTACATATCCCCACGGCTCCTGGGTTGCTGCACCGTCAACGGATTTTTGTACGAATAATGCTGCCGTATCTGCCGGAGCCGCCGCATACAGTTCCACATCCCCACCATTCGTCGTCGGTTTGAGGCCAACCTCATCCAATGCTTTTCTGAGCATGACATCCTGTGTGCTGCCGATTACCGGAATCGCGATTTTTTTGCCTTTTACATCTTTTAGTTCGGTAATGTTGGTTGAACCATTCATGACGAGAACAGCTCCGCCATTGACCGCTCCTGAAATCAAACGATAACCGGGATGCTTGACATAAAAGTTCAACAACGGTCCAGGTCCGACTGTCCCTACATCAATTGCTTTTGTTGCCATTGCTTCCATAAATAATCCGCCATTGGCGACCGTTTTGGTTTGAATTTTTACATCCGCACCGAAAGCTTCCTTGAAATAGCCTTTCTCCAGTGCAATGATCGTTGCGCTATGGGTAAGATTCGGGAAATATCCGATCTTTACTTCCTTTTCAGAGGATTCTGCTCCGCCCGTAGAGCACCCGCTCGCAATCCCCATCAATAATAGGGATGCGACAACGGTACTGATCACTTTTTTAAGCATGTGACGACACTCCTTCGCTATTTTTCTTTTATGAATGGACTCCCCACTTCATCTGAACGTTGCGTTCGATCCGTGAAAAGACAACATTATCGACGACGGTACCGATGATCGCAATAATGATCATGACAGATATCACCAAATCCATTTGTCCAAGGGAACGTCCCATCTCGAGCAGTTGACCGAGACCACCGCCACCCCCGAGCAGCTCACCAGCCATGAGTGCCCGCCAGGAAAATGCCCAAGCGATTCGAAGCCCTGAGATGATCTGTGGTACGGATGCAGGAAGAATGACTGTTCGTACAAAGTGAAAGCCAGTCGAACCGTAAGTTTTGGCTACCCGCTGATATAGCGGCGGGACATTTTTAAAACCGCTGGTCGCGTTGACCGTCATCGTCCAGGTCGCCCCAATCGTCACGATGAACAGAATGGAGAAGTCATTTAAGCCAAACCAGATAATCGCAAGCGGGAACCAGACAATGCTCGGAATAGATTGAAGCGCCGTCACGACAAACCCAAGCGTATCTTCTACGAGTTTGTATCTCCAAATGAAGTAACCCAATATTAGTCCGACGATAATGGCAATGAGAAAGCCCAACAGGATTCGTCCCATGCTTTTTCCAATCGCGGCGGTAATTTGCCCGCTTATCAAGCCATTTACGAGTGTTTCAAAAATCTGGGTCAAGCTAGGAAACATGAACGATGGCAACCCGGATAATTTAGATGTGACTTCCCATATCGCCGCTATCATAGCGATGAAGATGACCCGTCTTAAAGCTGTAGTCATTGCCCATTTCCTCCTTCAGCACCTTTTCTATCTCTTCTTGCAGGATCGACAGCACCTTCTGCTCCGTGTTGACTGTCACACTGTCCGGCATGACTCCATCGCGCATAGCAGGAACCGCAATGATCTCCTTGATTTTTCCGGGGCGTGTGGCAAAAACGACGATCCTCTCCGCAAGCAAAACGGCCTCCCGGATATTATGGGTAACGAAAAAAATCGTGACCTTGGTCGTCCGCCAAATCTCAAGCAACTCCTTATGAAGAACCATTCGCGTCTGTTCATCCAGCGCCGAGAAAGGTTCATCCATCAGTAAAATGTCGGGTTCCATGACAAGTGCCCGAGCTATGGCTACGCGTTGCTTCATCCCGCCTGAGAGCTGATGGGGATAGGAATGAACATACTTGCTCAAATGGACCATTTTGAGCACTTCCAGCGCCTTTTCGTTGGCTTTCGCTGCAGACATTTTCTTTAACTTGAGTCCGTATGTAACATTTTCCAAAACGGTCAGCCATGGAAATAACCCTGCTTCTTGAAAAACGACGACTCTGTCGGGGCCGGGCTTATTCACTTTGTTGCCAGCAACGTGTATGTCACCGCTGTCCGGTTGATCCAATCCCGCTATCAAGTAGAGCAGCGTCGATTTTCCACAGCCAGAGGGGCCGACAATGGAAACGAAGCTGCCCTTTTCCACTTCCAGATTGATATCATCGAGCACCTTTACTTTTTGTTTCTGTTCATCCACAAAATGTTTCGTAACATTATCAATAGTCAGATACATGACTGCACCTCTTTTTATTCCAACTTAGTCGATGGGGATTATGAATAAATAATGATTAATCCTATCGTTTTTGTCAACTATAATCCAATAAAAAAAGGGAAGGCGGCGGGCACCTTCTCCTATTCAATGCAAGGGCAACACTTTAGGTGCAGCATTAACATTCTCCAAACTACAATTTCGTCGGGTCAAATCTTCTCTCATCCAAATAAGCTCGCGCATGCCCCCAGAAATACTTGCTTGGCTGCATGTAGACTTCCAGGCCTGCCCGCTCGATTGTGCGATTCGCCTCTTCATTCGCTTCCTTGAGAATTTGCTTTTCATCCACAGTCAACACACGGCGTTCGTCCATAATCAGTTCACCGTCGACAATGACATGGTTCACATCTCCACCGACTGCCTGATAGACAACACGATGGACATGCATGTTTTCGGGATTCAAGTGGGCCTGATGCATATTTACTGTAATGACGTCCGCTTTTTTACCAGCTTCCAGCGACCCCAGCTCATCGTCCCAGCCCACACAGCGCGCCGCGTCAATCGTGACCATTTCCAGCAGCTTGCCCGGCGGGAGGTAGTAATAATCGCGCAACGCCGCTTGTTGCAACAGTTGCATTCTGCGCATGGCCTGGAACATGTCAAAAGGAGTCATCGGCGAGGTGCCGTCTGTTGTGATCGCAACAGTGGCTCCCATCTCCAGCAATTCCGTAATCGGGGTGCGTGCATTGATTTGACCAAAACCAGGAGAAGCACTCACATTCGTTCCTGTTTCGGCCAAAATTTTCGCCTCGTCAAAAGAAATTCCCCGACAATGCTGCAAGTGTACATCTGGACCTAAGAGCGCGTACTCTTTGTCTTGAATCGCGAGGTGAATCATGCCTCCAAAAGCATCGGAATGGATGCGCGTGTCGTACTTTTTCGCAATCTCCCTGATTTTCCGCGCTTGGTACCGGTCGAAATCGGTTAAGCCAAACAATTGGTCAGCTGGTGTCGGATAAGACGGATTGACAGAGGTCACGATGACAAAGGGAGTTATGTATGCTCTCGTTTTATCGTTGTTCGTATGATTCAGGGCTTCGATCACTGCTTCTGCTCCAGCGAGAACCTGCTCATAGGTGACTTCCTTCGTTACTTTTTGTCCATCGATCCAGCGGCTGAAAGGATGCGGCCACGGTGGGTTGCATGGACCTGTCGCTACGATTTCGCGAACACCCACCTCGTTGTACGCTTTGGCGTGATTCAAGGCAAAAATCGGATCATCCGAGCGCGGCATCGAGCCGAGTACGCTAACACCTGTCGTAATCCCAGCTTTAAGCCTCTCCAGTGCCGACAACTTGCCCTCGTAGTACCAAAAATCGTCTGTCACGTAGTGCTTATACGTGTTGGTCATGATTGGCATCCAGTCGTTGATATTGTCCGTCGCAATCGTTTTGAACAACGAATGTCCGCCATGACCATGTGCGTCAACGAAGCCTGGGAGTATACAATGATGCGCGCAGTCGATTACCTTTTGCGCGGGATACTTGTCTATTAGAAGTGGAGTGTCGCCCACCTCTACAATTCTTCCTTTATCAATGGCGACTGCCCCGTCCTGTAATACCCGACGGTCTTTGTCCATGGTAATGACTACGCCGTTTACGAGTAACAAATCGATCAAGTTGCATCTCCTCCAGCCTCAAGAATAAGGGCGGTGCCCATGTCACCTGCTCCACCTTCTCTCACCTTAACGCAATTAAGGCGCTTTGTATTTGCAAGAAAATTACGACTTTTTATAATATGTTTACCTCTTGGTTCCAAATGGAAAAACCACCTTCCCTTGAAGGAAAGATGGTTGGAAGGTTCTAGGCATCCACTTTTCGTTTGCGGAGGAAAACAATGAGGAACGCTATCCCCGCGAATGCGAGAACAACATAAACAACATTGGAGTAGAGATCGAAATAGTACAGAATGTCTTCCCATGATTCCCCCAATAAGTGACCTGCCACCACAAGGACGATGTTCCAAATAAACGTACCAAGTGTTGTAAACAACAAAAACAGAGGGAAGTTCATTTTGGTCATACCAGCAGGAATGGAAATCAGGCTTCTGATCAATGGGACCATGCGGCAAAAAAAGATCGTCCAGTACCCGTATCGGTCGAACCATTCATTTGCTTTATGGATATCTGCCGGTTTAATGCGCAGAATATGTCCCCATCTCTCTACGATCTTCTCTATTTTCTTGACATCCAGGTAATAACCGATTCCATAGAGTATGATTGCCCCGATCACAGAACCGATTGTAGCTGACAAGATTACGCCAAAAACCGTTAAGGATGATTGCGTCGTCATAAATCCACCGAACGTCAAGATCACCTCAGAAGGTATGGGCGGAAATATGTTTTCCAGTGCCATCATGAGCAAGATACCGAAGTAACTATATTGTTCAATAATTTGGGTCATCCAGTTCTGCATGCTATCCCTCACAATTATTTACCAATGCTTATCTCTCCAGTATAGAGAGACGCGTTGCATAGTTCAATGAAAAGCGATAATCTTTTCCTTTATTTCAATACGAAAGAAGGAAGTCTTGGGTTACCTTTCCTTTGAAAATTTTCATTTAAAATATTCCTGAGCAAAAAACATTGCAAAGAGAGGTAATATATGGAATATTAAAAAGGTGCCTCCATGCACATTTTTCAAAAACGAATCGTGAGGAGGTGAACTGTGTGTTTCGCAAGATTGTCTATTCACTCGTATGTTTTTTGCTGGTTATGACTGCTGGCGCCGTTAATGTAAACGCGGCCGTACCAAAAGCAACCGGCATGTTTTTCATTGACAAACCATTTAAGAAAGAAGGACTTCGGTTTCAAGTAACCGTTACCGAAATCGACAATCCTAAATACGACTCACCAATGTACCACCTAAATACGATTGTCACGAATATTTCGCGGAAGCCAATTACCTACACGACTGGTCATTGCTATGGTGTAACAAATCAACTAGAAGCGTTTGCCTCTGGAGACTCTTGGGAGCTTCCCTACCCTGAAGACGAACCTGCCTGTACCCCGGACATCAAGGAAAAAACCTTAAAGCCCGGGAGAACATTCGAGCAAGATGAATATTTCCGAACAGACGAACTGCCGAGTGATCTAACGCCAGACTATTTTCAGTTAAACTCTTACGTACACATCCTCATAGGACCTGAAGATAAGGAACGCAAAGAGGAAATTGTAAAGATGCAGACGAAATTTCTTCCAGAGCTGGCTCTCTATCCAGATGAGATTGAGCTCCATGCTGAATCAAGTGAGCTCCCTAAATCGTATTACCAAATCGAAGTGACAGGGAAAGTCTCGAATAAAGAAATCAAGCGCGTAACCATTCAAGTCTTCAATACGGTCATTACGTTGCGAATCGACTCGAAGTCAGGAGAGTTCTCCACGAAGAAAAAAGTAAAAGCAAAAGGCCCTTCCCTTCAATCAGGTATACTCGAAGTAACGTATAAAGATGGTACGAAACATATCTACAACGTTCCCATAGAAAATTCCAGCAACTGATGTTCTCCACGAAAAAAGGACTGCCATGTGTGCGTCCTTTTTTTCGTGTGAAACTCTGATTCTGTTCAGGAGTGCTATTATTTCTGCCTATACCAGTAAATCATTGCTTCGTCCCTCTTAATTTCTGAAAAGCCCAGCTTGACTAATAATTTTGCGGAATCTATGTTAGCTAGCAAGCACCTTGCCGTAATCTTTTTCACATCTGGCTGCAACAGCGCCCAATCCGTCAAGACTTCAGCCGCCTCGTACGCGTAGCCTTTTTTTCGCTCGGCTTCAACAATTCCATAGCCGATGTCCACTTCTCCTTCGGGATTCGGGACTCCTTTGAATCCTACATCACCGATGATCTTCCTGCCATCTTTTGTAATGATCATCCACGATTCAAATCCAGTTGGTTCCCCTGTTCGTTCGAGTGCCTTGATGATTTTGGGTATGGTTTCCATCGCATCCGCATCAGGCCAGCCTTCGCCTAATGTAAGCCCCATAGCCAATAACTCTTCGTAATTTTCATGCAAAATATTCGTCGCTATTCTATGTGTAAATGGAATCAATTTGAGCCGTTGTGTATGAATGCTTTTTTCATTCATGGACAGGTACCCCTTCCTCTTTCCTTTATTATCGGTGAAAATATTTACGTTGGATTTACTCGACATATGTCTTTTCAGAAAGGGTCTATTCCTACACCTCAGCTTCTCTTTCCATACTCCGATAATAAGAATCGCTCGGGCATCACCATTATAGCATGATTTTCCAACACTCTTTCTGAGAACGAATAGAAGATTGATTAATTGGAATTTTTTTCGAATAATGAGAGATAACGAATGATGATAGACACAACGGACATCCAGTCGATAAGGAGTGAAAAAATGTCTACAACGCTAAACACTGCGCTTGTCCGCATTCAGCCCTGGGCGGATCACGATCTTTCCTTGCTGCGTCTTTTGAATGCGCCAGCCATGATGGAGCATCTTGGAGGCCCAGAGACGGAGGAACAGCTCCTTGCTCGGCACGAACGATACGTCAATAAAGACGGACAGCTTACCAGCAAGATGTTCAGTATCGTTCTGCTTCCAGATCACACCACTGTCGGAAGCATCGGCTATTGGGACCGCATCTGGCAAGGAGAAAACGTATACGAAGTAGGCTGGAGCGTCCTGCCTCCTTATCAAGGGAAAGGGATAGCCTCAGCGGCTTTAGCCTCACTCATCGCACACATCAACCAAGAACAGAGACACAAGTTTATTCATGCCTTCCCCTCCGTGGACAATCCTGCCTCGAATGCCATTTGCCGAAAGCTCGGTTTCACTCTGCAATCAGAATGCACCTTTGAATACCCTCCTGGAAGTTTTATGCGCTCGAATGATTGGCGATTAGAAGTTACATCAGGACATTTCCCCATTGAAAAAGTCCGAGAGCAATTCCCCGCACTTCAACGAACGTACAAAGGCAAGCCAGTTGTTTATCTGGATGGTCCAGGCGGCTCGCAAGTCGTAAAATCCTCCATGGACGCGATCTATCACTATATGGCGAACGGTGGAGCGAATTTACATGGCTCCTTTCCAACGAGCAAGGAGACAGAAGCCATTCTGGCAGATGCCAAGCAAGCCGTAGCCGATCTCTTCCACGTAAGGCCGCTAGAGGTTGCCTTCGGTGCGAATATGACCACCCTGACCTTTGCCATTGCTCGTGCATTAGGTCGGCATTGGAAAGAAGGGGATGAGATCATCGTCTCCGAGATGGATCACCGCGCCAATGTAGACCCGTGGCTGACTGTTGCCGCTGATCGCGGAATGATCGTTCGGTGGTTGAAGGTGAACAAAGAGACACTTACGTTACAACTAGATGAACTCGATACCCTCCTTACTTCCAGAACCAGACTTTTGGCAGTCGGGCTTGCTTCCAATGCTGTCGGAACGATCCATGATCTCGCTGCCATTTCCCAAAAAGCACGCGCAAAAGGAGTCGTTGTTGCTGTCGACGCCGTGCATGCGGCCCCTCACTTCTCCATCCATCGTGACGAGATTGGAGCCGATATCCTGCTCTGTTCCGCTTACAAATTTTTTGGTCCACATGTCGGAATCGCTGTCATCTGCAAAGAAATTTTTGAAGCACTCGATGTTTACAAATTGGTTCCCGCTCCCTCTTCTTATCCAGATAAACTGGAGACCGGAACACAAAATCATGAAGGGATCGCAGGAATCAGACCCGCTATTGAATTTGTTGCATCACTTGGTCTCGGTGATAACTTCCCAGAAAAAATCCGCTCAGGTTACGAGGGAATCGAAGCTTATGAAAATCAGCTGGCAGAAAAGCTCCGAAAAGAACTAGGCGCAATGAAGGATGTCACCATTTATCAAGCAGGTGAAGATGTACCGAAAACACCGACGATCGCTTTTCGGATCGAAGGGATTTCTCCGCAAGAAGTATGTGAGCGATTGTGTGAGGAGCATAGCATATTCCTTGCGGATGGGGACTTTTATGCGACAACACTCGCCAATTGTTTGGGAATCAATGAAAGTGGCGGCTGGATACGAGCGGGGCTGGCACCGTATAATACCCACGAGGAAATGGACCGTTTCATTCAAGGTATCAAAGCCATTATACGAGCATAATACAAGACCCGGGTCAACGAGACTCGGGTCTTCCACGTTTTTATCCATGAAGCCCGGTCTGAAATCTGGCGCGGGGGCGATAGTGCCCGACCGGAATTTGAATCAAGCAGGTTTTCTCTTCGGTCTCTAGCTTGTAAAGATCATCGCAATTCTCCACGTCAAATCCGAGTAGCGGATGACCACCCATTCCACACGTGAACGCTGCCAAAAGCAAGTGATGCACGACGATTCCCGCCTCCATCTGCTGAATGCGATACCCTCGATAACCCAACTCATTGATCAGATGATCACGTTTCCCCGCCACATGAAAGCAGAGCGGCACTTGATACAAATTTACGTTGTCCAGAGTCATCCCGTCTTGAAGGCGTGCTCGTAAATCTCCATATACAATCGGATAAAGCGCGTGCTCCCGTGGTTCGTATGCATATGCCCCATCTTGCATCCCTTCGACCTGATGAATGCTTACATAGAGAGATAGCCTTCTACAAGCTGCTTCCTGATTATTTCCCAAATCATTGCCATACGATAGAGCACTCATCGTCATTTCCATGATACGCGCTACCTGATTCAGGTCTGTTTTCCTCTTGACAAAGTCCATTTCCGGTGAAAAACGCTCCCGGCAATATTGCGCCAGATCATAGCTTGGTTTCTGCAAACGCGGGAGAAGGATTCGCTCATCAAAATGACGAGGCCACTTGCTTTCCAACTGATCCGAATATCGTCTAAATGCATAGGTAGATGCCTGCATGGCAGCTTCATTCATTTGCAGAAGTGCAGGATATTGCCTCATTCTTTTTGATCGCATCACGTGCACATGCTTTTGCTCAGGCAGTTCTCTGATTAGCTCGCTTGCTGTCTCTTCCTCTTCTCGTTCTGTCCATTGTGCCGGTGAGTGCGAATACCTTCCCCCTTCTGTTTGAAGCGATAAGGGGACTACCGCGTAGACACTCTCTTGATCGGCAGACAATCCTAGCAGTGTATTCAACGCTCTATCCAGGAACTGGTAGTGTACCGAAGTCGTCACGCCGAGCTGGCTTGCCATTTCCTGCAATTGCCCAAGCAGTACACCAGCATCGAGGCCCTGCAATCGATAGGAAAACTCATCATACTTAAAAAAGTTCTTCCAAAAATAGATGGATACGAAAGCAACTCCAAAGCATGCATGTACCGGACAACTGCCACCAAGCGCTCGGCTAAGGACGTGATCAAAATTCCCTTCGCGCAACTGTACGAGTCTGTGATGAGCCACATCGTAGTGGTATAGACCTGGAGGAATACTCGATAGCTTCACATACACGTACAGCTCACTCGGATAGAGCCCTCCCCCAGATGGAACAGGTCTTCGATTCGTTACAAGCGGCCAAAACGACTCAGATTCTGCATCTGCCGAAGTCGTGGTTACCAACGATTGGCTGATTTGGATCAGTCCGTAGCTATACCATAACCAAGCGCCCAATTGAGGAAGAGACATTTCTTGTGAAACCGTTTGATCTACAAGTGAAAAAGGAATATCTTCTGGCAATGGAATGACAGGTAGCCCCCTGTACACTTTGTATGTAAGTGGCGCATCCCCCCAATCCACTTCACTATCACTTGACCTGGCGTTTTCTGTATCAAAATGAAGGCGGTACAAGAAATTTTCGAGGCTCATCCGGCTCACTCCCAGCTGCATGTTATGGAAACGGATGCGGAAAAGGATTCAACTCATCTACACGCAGTGGTTGTTTCGCGTAACCCAGTTTCACAGGGACCTCCAATACTCTTTTCAATCCCGTTACTCGCGTGAGATGATGGCCAAAAGTCATCGGAAGCATGCCAGGAATCAATACACGCACGCAAGATAAGTCATGGCGCCCTACCTCTGGTGTCGTTTGATCCACCACAATGACATCGAGATCTACCTCTTGGAACACACCGAGCAACTCCCGCAAATCGTCTGTTAGATCACGATTTTGGTTTCTTCTAGGAAAGCGTTCAGCGAATGACACCATCGGACGTGAATCATCTATAAGAAAGGATAAGCGCTCCGCTGCTTCCGGCAAGCTGTAAAGCATCGCATGATCGTCCATCTTTTTCACCAAGGACGAATCATGGAGCATGCGCAAGTATTTGTCTCGGTTTGCTTCGTACTTGTCTGTCAAGGTCATGAGCATGGCAGCCGTTTCGAAAATGGAGCTTTTTACCGCGCGAATAGGGTCTGGATGCGCTCCTGCTGCACAAATGAGGTGCAGGCCTTCCACTCCACGGTTTTTCGCAATCGTCCATACAGCAGGAATTCCATTTTCCATGGTCGCATCGAACAAGTACAAATCGTAATTGGTAACGGTCTGCATCCGATCGATCAACAGAAGCAATTCCCGATCATTGACCGTAGCGGGATCGAGTCGCGGCAATGGCAATTTGGCATACCAGGTCAACAAAAAAGCATCTCGCTCCACCACTTCGAGGATGCCGTAAAAGATCGCCTCCTCCAAACTACCACCTAATGCACAGCCATTGGAGGTCTCAAATACAACTCCCTCCCCGAATCCCATACTATAGTAGGCCATGAGTTCTGGTACAAGAATGGGTCGCTCTTCTTTAAAAGAATACCCCCATACCCAGTTCATTTCCCGCTTGGGATCAAACGGCTGAAACGGAAAATCAGGCAGGGCATACTGCTCTTCTGAATGGGTTCCCGCCGTCGTCGGGTCAAGGGCATTCGGTGCAAGGTTTGCGTAGCAGTCGCGTACCATCGTCCTCTTGCCACGCGGCATCAGCCCGCAATATCTTTCCATTCCTTCCAGAATCGCCGTTATCTCACTATCCGCGTATGAAACAGATCTGCCTGCCGTACCCTCGTCATGCGAAAATAACGGCAGATTGACACTAACATCTGCGAACACAGAGACAAGATCACGCATTTTCCCATTCAAAAACCCAGTACGGGAATCCAAATATTCGGTGGAAAGTGCTTGTTTCAACTCGGCAACGGGTTTGGTCCGATAGCTGTCCGGGCTTTGTTTTACGATAGGCTTCAAACGTATCCTCGCCTGCTCTTTGGAATCCTCAGGTAACTGACTGCATACCGGACATAACGGATTCGGCAAAAAGAAGTGGCGCGTGCTTGTCAATGTTTGCAAATCAATGAACTGGATATGCTCTGAAAACTGGGCTTGCCTGCCGTCTCCTATACGATCAACTTCCGCGCTTACATGGTATGCCACCTGTAACAATCCTGAACGGGATGCCCACGGGTCACGGGGTATGCCACCTTTTTCACTCAGCATGTGTTGTACCTTCCACATCTCTTTGCGATCGCGTCCCGCCATCAGTCGCCGCATATCTGCACACTGGGAGCAGCCTGTTTGACCTGGACGAACCAACGGGCCTACGATGGCCTCCCCGAATGAAACAAAGCCGCGTAGCCATGCGATATTTGTTTGCCGAAAATGTTTTTCTGCCTGCAAATGCAAGGCAGGATGGTACGTATCGTGTAACAGGAGAGCCAAATCAGCTCGACTTGTCGCCGACTCCATGGTTTCACTGTGCCACACACGATAGTCCTTTCTCAAACGTTCCGAAACCAGCTCTGCCAGTACTCCGTCTCCGATAAGCAGAATATCAGATGTCATTGGGCACCTCCCTCGAAAGCTGCAGGGCGAATACACCGCCAAGGTCTTCTTCCAGGAAAGGCTCTATCGCGGCATTCATGACTAGCGGAGTAAGGTGATGAAGGGCCAGCACCTCGAGAGCTTGTATCCATACTGCTCTTTCCGATTCTTCCTGAACGCTGTTTAGTGCAAGCTCGATGGCTTCACCCGTTAATCCAACAGATTGCGCTGTCAGGACATACTTAGAGACTTGGTTGGATGGAGTCTGAACCTGTTGCAAGGCAAACATCAGCGCTGATCGCAATGCATCTCGCTCCTGCAAGCCAATACTCCCGTACCAACCCGCGAGCGTTCCCACCCAATACACCGGAAATCCGGACACCTCATACCCCTTTGCAATTATTGGTTTTTCACCCAACGTAGTAAGTGACCGGACATAAAATTGGCATGGTTCATCAGCAATCGTGTCAACGCGTACTGGTCGTCCTGTTGGTTGTCTCCCTTTCATTTCTGATGTATGCATGATCGTCAAGCAATGTCGAAGTGCACGATTAAGTCCTTCTGCTGGCGTTTCCCCTGCGCCGACTCCGATATTGCCATTTCCTACAGCTCGGAAAGCAGCGTCTGTGGTTGCAAGGTGGTTCACCAATCTTCCAACATACATTTCTACCCCAAGAAGCCCCGCTTCTCTACGTGCCTCTTCATGGGTATAACCAGGGCAGACAACTGGCGACATCAGCTCCGCCGGGCCTTCTGAGACAGGATCGACAGCTGTAACCATACACTGTGTGAGCGGTAATTGCGTGAGCTCACCCTCATCCCAGTTGTGAAAAATTCCTGTATCCGATGAGGTCCACGACTGAAACACAGACTGTAGTCCTTCCTTTGGTTCTGTCTTATCGGCTAGTCGAGATTCAAGCTCTTTTCTATCCAATATCTCCAGGCACATCTCTTTATTCACCATCGGATGGGGCAGGAATGATCCCCAGCTTCCTTCCAATGTCTCCAAATTCAGAACATACACCTTGTTTTCATTCTGCGCTTCATTGACACCAGTCACATGTTTAAACCATTCGAACACTGCAATATTCGCCAGTATCCCTGCTGCCGTCATTGAAAATGGATGTTGATCGGGATCCGCACATAAAGTCTGTCGGTGCAAACGACGCCAAGCCGATTCTAGGCAAGCGGCTGATTCGGGATGAATCAGCGGTCCAGCTATTCCTTTTTGCATCAGACAAACGGCAGGAACAAATACTTTCTGCCTCTCTCTGCATACGGAATGAATGACGCTCATTTCATCCTTGCTTACTTGCGCTGAGGTGTACAAAACAGCAGCGAAAGGCTCAATAGCCTCCGACCACTCTGCAATGCCCCACGACGTTGGTTTCAGCTCCTCCAGCTTGACTTGCGCGTCTTTCCTGCGAGCATGCTCGATGATGGTGTCTAATCGCCCGCGATTCGTAGGAGCTTCGTTCGTGATGACGTAATGGAATTGAACGCAGCCTGATTCTAGCAAGGCGTGGGCAACAGAAAGGAGAAAGGAACCTGCCCCAATGATTAGTACCTTTTCCGTTCGATATTTTTGAAATAGATATCCACCCGATCCGCCAAACTGGTCCAAAAATTCAATCTGTTCTGCATAGGCCGTCATGATTTCAGGCGATAGTTCATGTGGCTTCTCTCGACTGATGTCTTGAAGAAATCCATTTTGTAAAAGCGTGTCTGCCACTTGGTATATTTGTTGCTGGTATTCTTCCGGCAAATCGTCAGTCAATTGGGCCAGCGTGTACTCCCCATTAAACATCGGCATGAGCTGGTCAACCCATCGATCAATCATATCCCCCTTCATTCGAAATGTTCCGATGTTGTTCCGAAAGTATACACTCCCATCTGAATCAGGCAGATAAACCGTATCCCGCTTCACTTTTATGCGCATTGAAGGATTCAGCCTAACCATTCTCCTCCCCCTTTTTATGCGAGATCAGTCCTTTTGCGACATGATGTGTCATCGTCATTTTATGTAGAACACGTTGTCTCACATGCCAGCTGGAAAAACAAAACCCCTGCCAAGAACGTCATCCTGGCAGGGCGCTTCATTCGGTTTATCGTTAAACGATAAAGCATGGGAAGAAGCAAGTGCAGGTGCATGTGCAGAAGCAGGAACAGCTACAGGAGCAGAAGCAGGAACAACTGCAACTACAACTACAACGCCCGCAGCGGCCACAACCGCATCTACCACATCCACATCGACCACGAACAAGCGTCGCTTCATTCATTTTTTGTTTATCCCAACGCTGTACGTGATCCGATTTTATTTCGGAAGCCTTTAGTTTTTTTAGCTCTTTTTTGAAATCATCCATTCATCTTCACCTCCGCCACTTCATGGAGCTACTCTAGATTTATGAAGTGACATTAGGTATTCGTTCCATGATCATGCGCCCATTTTTGGTTTAACTTGAGAAGAACCAGCTATGCCGCAAGATTCGCAGACAAAAAAAGAAGCCGCCCTCTAAGTGAAGGCAGCTTGGATGATCACTGATTTACAGTTTGAAGATAATGCCCATCAGTGAATAAATAATCACCGTCGAGAACAGCACCGTCATATGAATCAGCGAATAAATAAACATCGTTTTCGACCATTTTTGTGAATCCATTTTCCGGTATCCAAAAACACTCAGAACCAGCCATAAAATATTCAGGAGCAGGGCCATAAACGTAAGACCAACGCTTAATGACCAAAATAGAAAACTACTAGCAATTAAAATAACCAAATAAACATTGGTTTGAATGTAGGTACGTCTTGCACCTTTGACCACGGGCAACATTGGAACCCCAGCCGCCTTGTATTCATCATGCTTGCGAATCGCGATCGCATAGAAGTGAGGCATTTGCCAAATGACCATGATGATAAAGAGACCAAGGATAGCAGGATGCGTAATATCCGGGTGAATGGCAGCCCAACCGATGAGCGGGGGCATTGCGCCAGAAATACTCCCTACCTCCGTGTTGTAAACCGTTCTTCTTTTGGTCCACATCGTATAAGGCACGACATAAAAAAACAGTCCGAGAAAACCCATGATAGCAGCCAACGGTGATGCCAAGACGAGAGCCACCAAGCCAAAAATCGTCATCAGGGATGCTAGCCATAAAACGGTCTTCGTTGATATATCGCCTGTTACCGTAGGTCTGTTCTTCGTCCGCTCCATGACAGAATCGATATCGCGATCATATACGTTATTAAATGCACCCGCTGCGCCCATGATTAAAATAGAGCCGATTGTAGCGAATAAGATTTCTGGCAGCTTGTCAATTAGACTGAAGTGATACGTATATAAAGCCAATGTTAATCCGGCAAACATCGGAATCAGATTCGATTTGATAATTCCCGTCTTAACCGTTTGCGCCAAAATATTGGACATAGGCCGATTCCGCGTTGCAACGTTTTCTTCCCTCTGCATTCGTACACTGTCCCCTCTTACTAGATGATCTATCTCTATCGTACTCCAAAATAGCATGACATAGTAGACGGTTAAATCCTACAAAACTGCCATTTGCATCTTACATACCAATAAGGATTTAAATACTATATGGAATGTTAATTCTATATGGTATGCTTGTCAAGAGAAGGAGGAGGACGAATGAACAGACGCAGATTAACCCAAGCAGAGCGTAAACAGGAAACACGGCAATTGCTCATTGACGCAGCTATCGAGACCTTTGCTCAGTTAGGCTTCCACGGGGCTTCCGTTGATAAAATCGCAGACCATGCTGGCTTTACCAAAGGAGCTGTTTATGCTCATTTTCAGTCCAAAGAAGATCTCTTTCTCGCTATTTTGGAAGGTCAGATGCAATTACATGTGTCGAATATCCATCACGTAATTCATCACCAGCCATCATTATCGCATTTTATAGAAGCCATGGACGCCTATTTTATGTCCGTTCAGCAACAAAATCGTACATGGAACATGCTGAACCTGGAATTTTTGCTTTATGCCATGCGCGAAGAGTCTGTTCGAAAGCGATGGTCGAACATGATCATCGAGTCGGTACAGCATCTTTCCCAAGCCATTCAGACATTGATGCCAAAAGAAAATGACTCTACTCTATCCGCGGATGAAATGGCATGGACGATTCTTGCTTTAGAAAATGGCATGGCTATCTTTTATTACATGAACAGCGACCAGATGCCCCTGTCTTTATACGGAAAAGCTTTGCAAAACATGCTATCGACAAAATAGCGAGTGCCTCATGCTAGATTGTTTCTGACTGGACAGTCCGTTGTTTCATGATTCGATTGACTCTCTCAGAACCATATAGCATGAACGCAATGTAGAAGGCTATAAAAAACGGTAAAATCGAAACGGTCGTCTGTGCAGCAAGCCAACCTAGCAACGGAGGTAGAAACGTGGCCCCCGTGTACGCAACTGCCATCTGATAGCCCATCAGCTTTTGCGTTTGCTCTTTCCCAAAGCGTTCTGGGGTATCATGCAGCATACAGGGATAAATCGGAGCGAAGCCTAACCCGAGCAACAGAAAACCGATTACCGAACAGAAGATTGGTAATGGCAACATCAACAGCGCTGCCCCAGCGAATGATATGAGAAGTCCACTGCGAATCAGGACGCGGTTGCTCACTTTGAAGGTAACAAAGCCCGTGATAAATCGCCCCACAGTAATGCCACCGTAATACATGGCTACCCACACCGCTGCCGCAGCCGCAGGTAGCTCTTTTACATTTACCAAAAAGCTACTCCCCCATAATCCTACAGATGCTTCAGCCCCACAGTAGAACAGAAAGGTTAGCAAAGTCAGCTTGACGCCTTTTATCCGTAAAGGTTGCTCGCTCAGCCCATGAGACTGCTGAACATGTGGCTCTTTGGCAGCATGATTCTGTATGTTTTCCATCCGTTTCCACAAAGGAAGCGTAAACGCTAGAAGCACGACTAACGCAAATTGTATGAGCGAAACAGTCAAGTATCCATTCCGCCATAAACCATAATCGCGCATAAATCCAGACATGATAATAGGGCCAAGTGTAGCACCCACACCCCAGAAACAATGCAACCAGCTCATATGATGCGCTTGATAATGCGTGGCGACATAATGATTCAAGGCAGCATCCACAGAGCCGGCACCGAGTCCCAGCGGCAATGCCAATACCATCAACCATAAAATCGAAGGGGCAAAAGAAAATCCGAGCAAGGCTGCTGCCGTCATCAAACAACTGATCAGCGTGATCCGTCCTGTTCCCAATCGTTTTAATAATGCACCGCTCATCAAGCTAGATACGATCGTTCCAGACGCAATCACAATGTTAATCACACCAGCCATACCAAATGCCGCCCCATATTCTGCTTGCATGACCGGCCAAGCTGCCCCCAGTAATGAATCGGGAAGGCCCAAGCTGACAAACGACAAGTAAATCATGATCAAAAAGAATGTTGCCACGATCCCCCGCCCCCTACTCGTTTTACATTCTTACAGTGAGTCTGTTCAGCAATTTCTCTCCCTCTGTTTTGAATCGCTTGTTCCTTTCAAGAAATTCGTTCACTTCATGTAATTGGGCTGGCCGGTAGCCTGGACCACCACAGCCACAAGAATGATAGGTAAACCCATGCTGATAGAGGATTTCAACCTTTTTCCACTGCTTCACATCCGTTTGCTTCGGAGCCTTGAAATCATGCCCCATCTCCTTCATTCCCTCACCACATTGCGGACAGCTATGCTTGATCTTGTTCCATTCTTCCTCCGTCATCTCATACTTGGAGGTTTGCTTGAACACTTTTCGGCAAGGGAAACAGGCGTATATTTGTTTATACGGACCATACATCCCATATCGACACATGATGATCAACCCCTATCTTATTTATCTGCAAGTTTCTCTTTTAATTGGATGGCGAGCATTCTCCAGCGTTTTCGTTCCTCCGATTCCGCAATTTCCTCCTCGTCCATTTCCAGCCAGTAGTCGGCATCCATCCATTCATACATATCCAAAAGAGTGATCGTTGCACAGGCAGGATTCTCAAAAGCCGCAATCATCGCCTCCGGTCCGTCATCCCAGTTGTAGCCATTCACTACAGCATGAAGGAGAACAGATGAATCAAGCAGACTTATCTTCTTGCACCGCTTGTGCTCAGATTCCTCATATAAAATATCGTCCACCGTTTCCTCTTCCTCAGAAGACAGTATTAGACGTACTGCGCCTTTCGTTTCGAGCAGCAGGTCTGCAATCGCTTTGTCGTTCCTAGCCACATTCCAAGCAGTAGCCAAAATGCCATGCTTAGAGTCAAGCTCGGCTCCCTGTTGCAGCAGTCGTTTTACGGCATCGACCTGCTTGAATTTGACGGCTTTTTTCAACGCGGTATCACCCAGCTTATCTTCCGCTTCCAGCTCTGCGCCTTTATCCAATAGCATCTGAATTGCTTCTGGCGGCATTCGGTTTGTGATAAAAAGCATCAGCGGTGTTCGCCCGCGTTGATCCCGTTCGTTAATATCTAATTGATCTACTGCTGCTCGCACGATCTCAAGATCCTTTGTCTTGCTGACGTATGCCCATTCCATCCGACTTCTTCTCCTCTGCTTCTATTAGACAACTCCCTTTCCGTTATTGCTATGTATCCCCTTGGCTACCTCCTCATTGCGAATAAATGTTCATCAGTTCTGCCAAATGCGTTTTTATGCCGTCCACTATTTCTGGTGAATGCTGTACAGTCACTTCTTTCCCCAACCCAATCAAGAACTTTGAAAAAAACAAGATGTCACTTCGCGCTACATTTCCTTCCAACCAACCACTTCCATCCTGCCGCACATGCAGCATGGATGCAAGCCAAAGTTCAGCCTCACAAGCCTGCACACCTTCAATCGTCAGCTCCGCAATTAAGTGGACCGTGTCCTGATCCTCCACTGTTTTGATCCGCCGATTTTCCAGGTGAATGTCTCGAAGATCCAACGGCTTCGATGCCGATTGTTCGGCCGAATGGATACGGTCACAACGAAACACACGAATATCTTGATGTTGATAACAATATGCCGGGCAGTACCATAAACCGTTTTTTGTATAAATTCCAATCGGCTGCATCTCCCGCTTGGATTGTTGTCCGCGTGTTTCATAAGTGATAAGGAGTACTTTTTGTTGGATGGCGGCATCCAGTAACATCGATAAATGTGGGGAGCTTGCTTGCCGCTTCGGTGTTACGAAATCAACACGTCGTTTCATCTGATCTATGCGATCGCGAATATCCGGCGGCATGAACTGATAAAATTTGTTCAGCGCCGAGGAGGATTCTGTCTCAAATGGCAGAGAGGTATGGTGTCGAAGTGCATGGATCGCGAAAAAGATTGCGACCGCTTCCTCCTCGGAGAATGCAATAGGAGGCAAAATCCTTTCCTTCAAAACATGATATCCGCCATGCGGTCCCACCTCAGAGTACAAAGGCACGCCTAACTCACTCAGCTCTTGCAGGTCCCGGAGTATGGTTCGCCCTGAAACGCCAAATTCGTTAGCAAGCTCACTCACAGTAAACTTGCGCTTCCGGTTGACAGTCATCATCATTTCCAGCAGTCTTTTTGATTTTGGCATGGCATAACTCTCCAAATGCTTTTATTATGACAATTCCTGTCACTATTATCTGTTATTGTGTAGGAGAAGTCGAGTTGGACATGACGCTTATGATAAATAAGGAGGAATTACTATATGCTTCAGCCACAAGAAAACAGGACGATAACAAGGAAATTTTTCCAATCAGGTAACGTAAAACTATCTTACCTCGATTTTGGCGGGGGCAGTCAAAGAGTTTTGCTCCTGCTGCATGGTCATATGAATGATTCACGAACTTTTTCAGCGTTTGCTTCCAGATTCACAGATTGGCGCGTGATTGGATTGGATCAACGAGGTCACGGTTGGAGCGAGCATGCCCCAGATACGGATTATTCACGTGAAGGCTATCTCAACGACATTCTCGCCTTTGTTCAGACCGTGTTGGATGGAGCTCCTGTTACGATCGTCGGGCATTCTTTAGGAGGCGTCAACGCTTATCAATTTGCTGCCCGTTATCCCGAGCTTGTGAACGCAGTCATCGTGGAAGATATCGGCGTAGAAATTAAGGCCGACTTATCCTTTGCAGAAAAACTCCCACATCGCTCCCCTTCTTTACACGATCTTAGGAAATCCCTCGAAGAAGCCGGGGTTCGGGCAGTCGATTATTTTTCGGAAAGCGTATTTGAGGATGAACAAGGCTGGGGATTCCGTTCTGATTTAAAAGGCATGCCTATCTCTCAACGACACATTAACGGGGAATGGTGGAACGAATGGCTGGCGTCTTCTTGCCCGATCTTGCTGATTCATGGCAAAAAAAGCTTTGTACTGGATGAAAGTCAAGCCGAGCGCATGGTTACCCAAAGGCCAAACACAAGGCTTGCAAGTTTTGCTGAGTGCGGGCATGATATTCATTCTACTGACCCTGATGGATACTTTCAGGCAGTAAGTAGCTTTCTTGATGAGTTGAAATAATAGAATAGAGGCTCCTCCATAATCAACAGCCAACCCTTTAAGGATTGGCTGCTTTTTGTGTTTCATTCCCTTTTTGGTTGATAACGAGAGTCGCCTTCGAACTTGAAGCCACTGACTTCTTTTTTTGTAAACATAGGATGAGAATAAAGGTCACCACCCCTAGAATGGCACTGCATGCTAACGCTACAATAAAAGCGTGCAATTGTAGTTGAAGCGCTGATGTACCCGTGTATGTAGCTGACTGGGACAGGACAGCAAAAAATACGGTTCCAATGGCTGCAATCCCTAGTGCATTGGCTGTCTGCCCGCGCTCAATGAAAACCTACACAACGCCGAGGCCACAATAAATATCCCCATGCCTACAAGGAACATTCTTTTTCTTCCTTGCCAATCTCCTAAACGAGCTCCGGCAATTAATAATACAGCATAAGACAGAACGTAAGATGCCACTATGAATTGTATATGTGTTGTACTTGCATGAAGTTGTTCCTGTATCGTTGGAATGGCAACATTCACAATAAAAGAATCCAAGATAACCATAATCGTTCCGAGTAGTAAAACAAACAGTGCCCACCATCGTTTAGTGTCCAGCGTCCTTGTCTTTTCAGAATGGGTGTAGTTCATACAAGAGTCACTTCCTGTCAACGATTATTAGAGGTATTTATAAACACGACTATAAATCAGTCGAAAAAAGAGGAAATACTCGTTATAAGTATTCCCTGTAAGGTGTGATAATGCTTACATAGTCACTCCCATATTTCTCTTCCAGCACTTGGCCGAAATCCTTCTCGATCTGACCCATGATGATGTCATGGTAGAAAGCATTTTGCAGCAACTCAATGAGAGACGGGTGGTCGGTCTCCAGTATAGTGGGCTTGATCCCGCGCCCAAAGCTGCCCAGCAATGCCGAATGTGCATCGCAAAGAATAGAGAACTTCCTGGATTGTACTTGATTCCATTCCGCACTCCTTTTATGTACGACAATATTTTTTAGCTTTGCATGGCATTCGCCAATGGATATTAGCGTGACAGCAACCCCTTGTTTTTCTGCTTCTACCAGCGGTTCTTCTACCCAATGAACATCTTCAGACCAAATATCGACAACAATGCTTTTGTTTGCATTTGAGACGATACGTTTGATGGCTGTTTCAATCGCTTTGTCACCTTGCCAATTATAAAAGGAAGGAGACGTTCTGGGGGTGGATTTTAACTGTTCTTGAAGGACACGGGTTGTTTGATCAAATTCCGATTGTAACAAACGAATCAGTTGCTCGATTGGTACCGCATCATAAAGAACAGGCTCCGATTCGATCATGCGGCACATGCCCTTTTCCGTCAATGCTCGAAGGGCAGCGTATACATTTGTCCGAGAGACGGAAACTTTCTTGGCAACTTCATATCCAGATATTTTGGGTTCCTCGTGAAGCACCAAATAACATCTGGCTTCCAGGTCTGACAATCCGATTTTTCGAAGCTCATCAATCAAGGTGTTACCTCCTTTCTTTTTAGTAGTATAAATGAATACTGCTATAAATGAAAAAAGAACTGTAACAGAGAGGCATTTCTGTCACAGTTCTTTCATGCTCGTTACAAATTCAGTGTATTTTTTTCCAGAAAATTCGTAGCGAAATTCCCTGCGACAAAGTCAGGGTGCTCCAGTAGCTTCTCATGGAAGGGAACCGTCGTATGTACGCCTTCGATGACAAACTCACCTAGCGCCCGCTTCATACGAGCCAATGCTTCGTTGCGATCGGTTCCCCAAACGATCAGCTTGGCCACCATTGAGTCATAGAAGGGGGAGATTTCGTAGCCAGGATAAACGGCACTGTCCACGCGTACACCGTAACCGCCAGGCGGCAAGTAATTGATGACCTTCCCTGGTGATGGCATAAAGTTCTTCGCAGGATTCTCCGCGTTGATTCTGCACTCGATGGCCCATCCGTTGATTTTCACGTCTTCTTGTGAGAAGGATAACGGATTGCCTGCTGCGACAGATATTTGTTCTTTGATCAAGTCGATCCCTGTGATCATCTCTGTCACAGGATGCTCTACCTGAATGCGTGTATTCATTTCCATGAAGTAAAATTGGCCGTGCTTGTCGAGCAAAAATTCAACGGTACCTGCTCCGTGGTACGAAACCGCTTTGGCTGCCGCCACCGCAGCTTGCCCCATTTGCTCGCGGAGAGCTTGGTCCAGCGCAGGAGATGGTGCTTCTTCTACCAGCTTTTGGTGACGACGTTGGATGGAGCAATCCCGCTCTCCCAAGTACACCACGTTGCCATGCTTATCACCCATGATTTGAATCTCTACATGCCGCGGCTCTTCTACATATTTTTCCAAGTACACGCCAGCGTTGCCGAATGCCGTCTCCGCTTCTTTCTGGGCTTGCCGAATCGCCTTGGACAACTCTTCGGCGTCAAAAGCGACACGCATGCCTCTTCCGCCGCCTCCAGCTGTTGCTTTTACGATGACAGGATAGCCGATTTTCTCCGCCACCTGCAATGCCTCATCGATGTCTTCAATCAAGCCGTCGGTGCCGGGAACTAATGGAACATTTGCTTGACTCATCGTTGCTTTTGCTACGGCTTTGTCACCCATTTTGGTGATTGCTTCCGGATCTGGACCGATAAAGGTAATGGAGCAATCTTGGCAAAGCTGGGCAAACGAAGCGTTTTCCGCCAAGAAGCCATAGCCCGGATGGATAGCGTCTGCCTTCGTGTGTAGAGCAACCGTCATAATCCGTGCCATGTTCAAATAGCTGTCCTTGGACGCCGTAGGTCCGATGCAATACGCTTCATCCGCCAATTCTACGTGCAATGCTTCCCGGTCCGCCTCAGAAAAGACAGCGACTGTACGTATCCCTAATTCCTGACAAGCGCGGATAATGCGGACAGCGATTTCGCCGCGATTGGCAATTAATACTTTCGTAAACATAGGCCCTCTCCTTCCTACTGAGTTTTGACAACAAGCAAAGCTTTTCCATAATCGACAAACTGACCATCCATGACGAGAATTTCCGTGATGATTCCGCTAACGGGGGTCGTAATATCCGCAGATAGCTGAAGAGCATCGGCCGTGCAGCGTCCAACCTTTTCGCCTGCTTGAACGGTCTGCCCTACTGTCACTTCCGCATAGAACAGTCCTACTCCCGGTGACATGACTTGTTGTGTCACTTCTTCCTCAGGTGCCTCAGTAACAACATTGACAGACTCAGCAGTGGCGGCTGCCTCCTGATAGCCATGCTCCACTTCGTCCACCTGTACAGGTGTATTGACAGCCACGACTTCGACTGGTGCGCTTTTCTTGATCACGATGCGGGTCTTCCCCTTCTCCCATTCCAACTCCTCAATGGAAGACTGATTCACCAGCTTGATGAATTCACGCAGTTCATGCAGCTTCATAGCACGATCAGAGCTCCTTTCTTTTTTCGTGTAAGAAAGCTTAAGTACAACATGTCAAAGCGACTTTGCTTAAGCTTTCTGGAGCGGATAAAAACTTTCCGCTAAAACGCGGTCGCTCATCCATGAAAAGACCTCGAAAATAGTTTTTTTACAATGGGATATTGCCGTGCTTTTTGTACGGACGGTCTTCCTGCTTGTTTCTTAGCATTTCCAGGGCTTGCGCGACTTTTTGGCGGGTTTCACGCGGATCGATGACGTCGTCCACCATCCCGAGACTTGCCGCGACATATGGATTGGCGAACTTTTCACGATAGAGGGCTATTTTCTCTGCGCGAGTCGCTGCCGGGTCCTCACTTTGTTCGATTTCCTTTGCAAAAATGACGTTGGCTGCCCCCTCGGGACCCATGACGGCAATCTCTGCATTCGGCCATGCATACACGACATCTGCCCCAATCGATTTGGAGTTGAGCGCCACATAAGCGCCTCCGTAAGCTTTGCGCAGAATCACGGTGATTTTGGGAACCGTTGCTTCTGAGTATGCATACAAGATTTTCGCCCCGTGACGGATAATCCCTCCATGCTCCTGATTGATTCCCGGGAAAAAGCCAGAGACATCTTCAAAGGTCAGCAGTGGAATGTTGAAGCAGTCGCAGAACCGGATGAACCGTGCCAGCTTATCCGATGAATGAATGTCCAGCCCACCTGCCATGACCTTCGGCTGGTTCGCGATAATGCCGACACTGTGTCCATCGATACGCGCCAGACCGATCACGATATTGCGGGCAAAGTTTGGCTGTACTTCCATGAAATCACCGTGATCCACGATTTTTTCGATGACCTTGCGCACATCGTATACTTTCGTGCTTTCAGCAGGTACCAGCTCCAAAAGCTCCTCCTGCCAACCATTATTCTCCTCTGCTTTTATCACAGGCGCGCGATCACGATTGTTTTGCGGAAGGAAGCTGAGCAGCCTGCGCACTCCTTCCAGTACTTCCTGTTCGGTTTCTGCCGTAAAATGGGCATTGCCGCTCACCGTCGAATGGACTTTGGCTCCGCCTAGGTCCTCTGCGGATATTTTTTCACCTGTAACGGTTTCGATCACTTTTGGTCCTGTGATGAACATTTGACTCGTCTTCTCTACCATGAACACGAAATCCGTAATCGCTGGCGAGTAAACGGCTCCTCCCGCACACGGACCGAGGATGACAGAGATTTGCGGAATCACGCCGGAGTAAATGGCATTGCGGTAAAAAATCGTGCCGTAGCCATCCAGTGAGCTTACCCCTTCTTGAATACGTGCGCCGCCGGAATCGTTCAGACCGATAAAGGGAGCGCCGTTTTTCGCTGCCAAGTCCATTACCTTGGCGATTTTCATGGCGTGCATCTCTCCCAGAGCACCGCCAAACACCGTGAAATCCTGCGCGAACAAATAGACAGGGCGACCGTTGATTTTTCCGTAGCCCGTCACGACGCCCTCGCCTGGTGCCTCCATCTGGTCGAGGCCAAAATGCGTAGCGCGATGCTCAACAAACGGGTTCAGCTCCATAAAGGTGTCTGGGTCAAGCAGAAGCTCGATCCGCTCACGTGCGGTCAACTTGCCGCGGTTATGCTGGGCATCGATGCGAGCATCTCCGCCGCCAAGCTGGATTTTATATTTGCGTTCCATCAATTCATCAATTTTTTCGTACATATTGCTGCTCATATGGGCCACCATCTCTCTATTCCTTTTTCATGATCGCATTCTCATAGATCGCCACTAATTGCTGTACGGCGCTCGTCGGTGAAATCTCGCCACTCGCAACGGCTCCTTCAATGGAGGGAAGCAGCTCGGCTACTTGCTGGTTGCCGAAAAAGGTCGCGCGCAAGTAGTCCTCAGCCATACTGTGCATCCAATCGAGTAGCTGCGCTTTGCGTCTTGCTTCGAAGCCACCTGATTGGATAGTGGTTTCACGAAATTGACCGATGACCTTCCAAATATCTTCAATGCCTTCCCCTGTCAGCGAAGAACACATGTATGCCTTCGTCTCCCAGCCAGTGGTTGCCGGCTGCAAGTAATGCAGAACACGATTGTATTCCCCTTTGGCGATCAAGGCACGCGTGCGGTTTTCCCCATCGGCTTTATTGATCAGCAGCGCATCCGCAATTTCCATAATGCCTTTTTTAATTCCTTGCAGTTCATCGCCCGCCCCTGTCAGCATCAAGAGTAAAAAGAAATCGACCATAGACCTGACTGTCGTCTCGCTTTGTCCGACCCCGACCGTTTCGACCAAAATCACATCATAGCCTGCTGCCTCACAGATCAGCATTGTTTCCCGCGTCTTCCGATTGACTCCTCCCAGCGTGCCGCCCGTGGCAGACGGTCGGATGAACGCCTGTGGATTGCGTGACAAGAGCTCCATCCGCGTCTTGTCGCCGAGAATGCTCCCGCGTGTAACCGTACTACTCGGATCAACGGCCAAAACAGCGACACGATGACCTTTTTCGCAGAGCATACTGCCAAATGCTTCAATGAACGTGCTCTTGCCCGCCCCTGGTACACCGGATATACCTATGCGTATGGAGCGACCTGTATGAGGAAGCAGCTGCTTGATCACCTCTTGGGCCATATCCATATGAGCGGGAGCATTGCTCTCAGCCAGTGTAATTGCCTGTGCCAAAACCGATCGGTTATTCTCTCGTACGCCCGTGACGTATTGGTCCACGGATAAGCGTGGGAGGCGTGCCTTGGAGGAAACGTTCAAGAAATTCTTGTCAGCCTTGCCCCCGGTCATTGTCCTGCAGCCTCCAAGCGATACACTACCTCTTGCAGAACATGCTGAGCTGCAACAGGAATGACTGTTCCCGGTCCGAAGATAGCTGCGGCACCATGCTCTCGCAAAAAGGCGTAATCCTGCGCTGGTATCACACCACCTATAACGACGACAATATCTTCGCGTCCCAGCTTTTTGAGCTCCTCCACCAGTTGTGGCAGCAATGTTTTATGTCCTGCCGCAAGCGAGCTGAAGCCGATCACGTGTACGTCATTTTCTATCGCCTGCTTCGCTGTTTCCTCAGGTGTCTGGAACAACGGACCGATATCGACGTCAAAGCCCAAATCGGCAAAAGCGGTGGCAATCACTTTCGCGCCCCTGTCATGTCCGTCCTGACCCATTTTCGCGATCATAATGCGGGGACGTCTGCCTTCCCACTGCTCGAATTCATCTGCCATCTTGCGCACAGCCGCTACCTCTTCGGCATCAGCGTATTCGGAACTGTAGACGCCGCTGATGGAGCGAATGACCGCCTTGTGTCTCCCGACGACCTTTTCATAGGCATCCGATATTTCGCCCAAAGAAGCTCTTGCTCGCGCCGCTTCAATGGCCAGCTCCAACAGATTGCCTTCGCCCGTTTTCGCGCATTCCGTGATGGCCTGTAGTGTTGCTTGCACTCTCGCCTCGTCACGGTTACTGCGCAGCTCCTGCAAACGTCTGATTTGCGCTTCTCGAACCGCTGTATTGTCGACTTCGAGAATTTCCAGCGGATCTTCTTTGTCCAGACGGTATTTGTTCACGCCAATTATGGCTTCCTTCGCCGAATCGATATGTGCCTGACGGCGTGCAGCCGCTTCCTCGATCTTCATTTTCGGCAATCCCGTCTCAATTGCTTTCGCCATACCACCAAGTGCTTCGATTTCTTCGATGTGCGCCCACGCTTTTTCCACGAGCTGGGCTGTCAAGGACTCGACGTAATAGGAGCCTGCCCACGGATCGACGACCTTGGTTATCTCTGTTTCGTCCTGCAAAAACAACTGCGTATTTCGCGCGATCCGGGCCGAAAAGTCTGTCGGCAACGCAATCGCTTCATCCAAAGCGTTCGTGTGCAGAGATTGGGTATGCCCCAGAGCCGCTGCCATGGCCTCGATGCACGTCCGCACTACGTTGTTATACGGGTCCTGCTCCGTCAAACTCCATCCGGACGTTTGTGAGTGTGTCCGCAGTGCCATCGATTTTTCGTTTTTCGGATGGAACTGTTTGATCAGATTGGCCCAAATCAGGCGGCCTGCACGCATTTTCGCCACTTCCATGAAGTAGTTCATGCCAATCGCCCAGAAAAACGACAGCCGCGGCGCAAACGCATCGATGTCAATGCCTGCTGCAAGTCCCGTGCGAACGTATTCCAAGCCATCTGCCAGTGTGTAAGCCAATTCAATATCCGCGGTCGCACCCGCTTCTTGCAGGTGGTAGCCTGAAATACTGATGCTGTTGAATTTGGGCATGTGCTTGGAGGTGTAGGCAAAAATATCGGAAATGATCTTCATCGACGCTTCTGGCGGATAAATGTAAGTATTCCGAACCATGTATTCCTTCAAAATGTCATTTTGGATCGTTCCGGTAAGCTCCGCCTGCGATACCCCTTGCTCTTCAGCTGCCACAATATAAAACGCCATAATGGGCAAAACCGCGCCGTTCATCGTCATGGAGACGGACATTTTATCGAGGGGGATGCCGTCGAACAAGATTTTCATATCGAGAATGGAGTCAACTGCCACGCCCGCTTTCCCGACATCACCAACTACCCGGGGATGATCGGAGTCATAGCCGCGATGTGTAGCAAGGTCAAAGGCAATCGACAGCCCTTTTTGTCCAGCAGCCAAATTCCGTCGATAAAAAGCGTTACTCTCTTCCGCCGTAGAAAAGCCGGCATATTGGCGAACCGTCCATGGCTGAGTCACGTACATCGTCGGATACGGACCGCGCGTATATGGTGGCAAACCAGGCATGTAGCCGAGGTGATCCATGCCCTCCACATCTTCCATTGTGTACAGAGGTTTTACAGGGATCTGCTCAAGCGTGTGCCACATTTGCTCCATTCCTTGTGAGTTTGAACCCAGTTGGGGAAACAAATCAGACACATCTCGTTTGGACTGATAAGCCATTTTTGAAAAATCAGGTCGCTTCATTATGAGCTCACTCCTATCCGCTCCTGAAGTTCTCTCAGCATCTCGTAGCAATTGGAACGCATGTGGATGCAATCATCTACACCGGCCGCCTTATAAGTAGCCAGCTGCTCCGCATCAGGCAAGCCTGCCAACAGAACCGTCATCTGAGGTACACGTTGCTTGATTGCATGAGCCAACGGTGGAACCTGCTCCGGATAACTCGCATCGTCTGAACAAACGACCAAGATCATCGCACCGGATGCCACCGCAGCTTCGGCCGCCTCTTCAGTGGTAGAGAATGCTTGCTTGCGCAAAACGTCAAAGCCGCCAACTGCAAAAAATTCTGCTGCAAAGTCTGCCCGGGCCTTATGCTTTGCCACTGGCCCCATCGTCGCCAAGAACACGGTCGGTCTTTTGCCTGTTGTTTTCAAGAAATCATCCGCTTGCATCCGCAAGGCTTCAAAGCGTTCGGATGCCCGGTGAATACGGAGTGGCTGAATGGTTGTCTCCACTGAATCTTCACGTTTCATGGCTTTGGCGATATCGCCCACAGTCGCTCCATGAAGCACTGCTTTTACTGCTTGTGCCACAAGCTCATCGGTATGTTTTGACAACGCATCTAGCTCTGCTGAAAGAAGAGTCGTGTCCTGTTTCTGCCGAAGGGATCGTGCTTTCTCTGCTCGCTCTTCGTAAATGCTCGGAAGACTCTCGGCCTTGAGTGGCTGCTCAGCAGTATTGGCATACATATTGGTTCCAACCAAACGTTTTTTACGCGTATCGATGCTCACTGCTTTTTGATCCGCGATCTGGGAGATCAAGCCTTGTGGGAAGCCTGCTTCTAAGGCGCTCAGCATGCCACCCTGCGCTTCTACCTGCTGGAACAGCTCCCATGCTTTTTTCGCTAATGCATCTGTGAGCCATTCTACGTACCAAGAACCTCCCGCAGGGTCGATCACTTTTGCCAAATGTGCTTCTTCTTGCAAAATGATTTGCGTATTTCTGGCGATTCTTCTCGAAAACTCATTGGCGGGGCGGATCGCTTCGTCAAATGCGGATACATGCAGACTGTCTGCTCCGCCAATGATGGCTGAAAACGCTTCTGTCGTGGAGCGAAGCATATTGACATACGGATCGTAGATTGTCTTCGTCCAGGCCGAGGTTCTGGCGTGAATCGTCATCTTTTGGGCTTCCGTTGATCCGCCGTAGGCCGCCACGATGTTTGACCAGAGCATTCTTGCCGCACGCAGCTTCGCGATTTCCATGAAGACATCAGAACCAATCGAGAATGAGAACTGCATCCGTGCTGCGATATCCTCTATGGAAAGCCCCCGTTCAAGCATCGCTTGCAAATAGTCGACGCCTGTGGCCAGTGAAAAAGCCAGTTCGGTTACTGCATTTCCGCCGCCGTCCTGATAAGGATTGCTTTGAACCAGGATCGTTTTCAGCGCGGGCGCATGATCTTTTGCCCATTTTGTCATTCTTGCCATAGCGTTATAAGCTATCTGCAAGGAACAAGGGAGCTTGCCCTCTGTTAGCAGAACCGCTACAGGATCTTGCCCGATACATCCGCGAAGCTCGGTGACTTGTTGGCCTGTCGCTTCAACATGTGCCAAAAGGAGTGAAAGTATAGGCAAGCCAAGCGCCCCCGTGTTCACGTAAAGAGGGATCTCTGAAAGCTTCACCCCTTCAAATGCCTGTTCGATATCCTCTCGGCAAAAAACAGATACGCCTTTGTGACCAATCGTATCCGGCAATGCTTCGTCAGGGTCAAGTCCAGCCAATGTCGCATGATCCACTATCAGATGCAGCATCGTTTGTCCGCGCGCCAAGTCTTCTACGGCTGCCTGATTAAATGCCTTGGCACTCGTTGCGTTGATTTCCTGACAGACTTCCCATTTCTGTTCCTTTTGCCCGCCAGGCCGCTGATTCCCTCTATGAAAAGGCGCCTCTCCTGGTAGCGCTTCCAGATGCGGCAATGTTTTGACATCTTCGTACCGATAGATTGGCTGGCGAACAATTCCCTCGTACGAATGCGTCAGTAGCTTGGCATCAAAAGATGCACCCTTTAGCGATTTCTCTGCTGCTTCCCGCCATTGCTCGTAAGTGGGAACAGAGAATTCCTTGAACCATGTATGTTTGCTCACTCTTCCAGTCCTCCCCTTAAAAGCTGCTCCATTACGCCTGCTTCACCAGGAATAACGGCTGTCCGTGCTCGACCAACTGACCGTTTTCCACCAAGACTTGGACAATCTCTCCTTTTACTTCTGCTTCAATCTCGTTAAACAGCTTCATGGCCTCGACAATACAGACAATGGTAGTTGGCTCTACCCGATCATTTACGGATACGTATGGTGCTGCGTCAACGGCTGGTGCTGCATAGAAGGTTCCGACCATAGGTGAAGTGATTTTATGCAAGTTTTCCGTCACTTCCGCCGATTTCTGGGGAGCTTCCACATGTACTGTTGCGACCGGGCGCTCAATCGTTTCTTTTTTAGGCAAAAGAACAGCGGGTGCCGCCGTCACGATTGGCGCGCTTTTCGTTTGTACGGGGGGCTGATGTACAGCTGTGACTTGGTTCCCATTTCTTCGTTTGATACGCAAAGAAGAATCCTCGTCATTTACCTCAAAAGATTCTATGTCCGTCTGCTCCAATAGCTTCACAAGTTCTCGTAATTCGTAAATGGTAAGCACGACTATTCCTCCCCTATTTCCGAATCTGACTGGCATAATTTCACGAACCGACTAGTTGGTCCGTGATGATTGCGCAAGACCGACCAGTTGGTCTTTTTGATATTATAACAAATGTCAGAATACTAGTACAGACCAACTAGTTGGTCTGATCGAAGGATTTTATAAGGGACCATCAAGCGACTATGCCCCTGTCTCCTATCGAAAAGCTTGAGTGTAGCCGCATGATCCTTGTTAGCATCCCTACAATGGCTTGAAGGGATTTTCTTGTGATTGCAGGAAAAAACGTTGAAAGGCCGGGTTTTCCATCGATTCTGATTTCAAAACGGAATGAAGAACCATATCTGCATAAATATCCGCGATTTGCTCGATCGAGTACGTCCCTGACTTTTGATACCATTTGTAAATCCAGTTCACCATGCCAAAAATAGCCATGGACACAATCGGCACAGGCAGCTCGGGACGGAACTCACCCGATTCGATCCCGTCCGAAATGACGGTGAACATAATTTTTTTATAACGATCCCGTTTCGTTTCAATATCCGTGTAGTACTCCGGAGCTAAAAACAAGCTTTCCTGATAAAAAATCGTAACCTGAGAGCGATACAGATCAATCATCATAACGAAGGATTTTACGATGGCTTGTAGTCTTTCTGTCGGGGTATCCCACTTCTCGTAAGCTTCCTCTGCTTTCTCCAGCACATACGTAATAAATTGATCATGAATGATGTAGAGGAGTTCATCTTTTGATTTGAAGTTGTGATAAAATCCTCCCTTTGACGTGCCGCTTTCTTTCACAATTTGATCCACAGTCACTTTGTGGTAGCCATTTGCTTCAAACAAGCGCATGGATGTTTCAATAATACGTTCTCTGATTGATTTTTCGACCATTATCTTCACCCGTGAACATTATAGCATAACTACCTAGCAAAAACGCCGATCTCTTCGGTGAGCGATCGGCGTTGTTTCTTTAATTCGTTGGTGTGGAAACAGGCACCGCACCTGAATACTCTTCAAGCGTAATCCCTTTTTCTCCGATTTCTTGCGCAATCTCGGTACCTACATACCGCAAATGCCATGGCTCATAAATATAGCCCGTAATCGCGTCTTTTCCCTCTGGGTAGCGAATGATAAATCCAAACTTCTCGACGTTTTCATCCAGCCACTTTGCTTCCTTGGTTCCGGCAAAGCAGCTCGTTGCAGCACATTTTCCATCCTTCCCAGAGACGTCAATCGCGAGTCCTGTCTCATGCTCACTCGTCCCAGGAACGGCACTGTAAGTCCGTGCCTTCTCTACGCCGTCTTTTTTTACATAGCGATTAAACAGCGCTTTCTGGTAGGCGTGGGAGCGATAGGCTGATACGCCAGCCAATTGGACACCGTCAGCCTGGGCTGCCGCAAATAACTGCTCAAGCGCACCCGCTGCTTCTTTGCGCATTTTGCGTTTCTCGCTCTTTTCAGGGAGTAGGTAAGGAACGTTTGGAAACACTAAATCATTTGGCTGATAATTTTCCGGAAGCTTGCGTTGTTTGTTCACCAGCACAGCAACACTCTCAGGCTCACCAACAACCTCGATGTCCGGGAACGATAGCTCAGGCGGCTGACCCGCTGGTGGCTTTTCTGCCGGTTTCGTCTCCGTTGGCTTCGCCTTCTGGGGTTGCTCCGGTTGTTCTTGCTTTGGTGTTTCAGCAGGTAGAGGCGTTGTCTCCTCCTTTGGCTTCGCTTCTTCTTTCTTTGGAGGAGTTGGCGTCTCCACGGATGGTGGTGTCTGTGGTTCTTGTGGAGCAGCACTACTGCTGCATCCAGACAATACAAATGTCAATGCCGTTACGAGTACAAGCGGATGCAAAAGTCGGTGTCGAAAACTTCTCATTGTAACGTTCCTTTCGTTTGGGAGCTGATCCAATTATGTAGGTAAAAAAGTACGTACCTATTATGACATAATTGACCGGCTTTTCGTTACATGTTTTATTGAGAAATCACGACCTGATCGAGATTCAGATAACCTGCCGGACTGATGGAGAAGCCCTGAATATGGTTGCTAATCACAGCCAAATTCTCCAAATTGCGAATCGGAACAACCAAAGCATCTTGCAGCTCCACTTCTTGTGCTTTTGCGTAGATAGCGAGTCTTTTTCCAGGATCTGTTTCGCTACGACCAGCCTCGATGAGACGATCCAGCCCGGGATTGCTGTATTGAAAGCTGTTGCCTGCCCCACCGCCTGATGTATGGAACAAATTGTACTGATTATAGTCGGCATCTCCGGTTGCATTTGCCCAGCCACTGACAAAAATCTCATGACCCTTCGTTTGCTCAATCGTTCGGACAAATTCATCGTAGCTGACGACTTTTAGCTCCGCGTCGATGCCGATTCCTTTTAACTGCGACCGTATCACTTGGGCAACCAAAATTCGATCCCGTCTGTTGTAGGTAATCATTTGAATGGGAAAACCATTTGGATAGCCCGCCTCTGCGAGCAACCGACGCGCTTGGTTGATGTCGTACGGGTAGCTTTTCACAGTTGGACTGTAACCGAACACATGCGGTCCAATCGGTGAATTCGCCTTTGTTCCCACATTGTTATACACCCCTTTAATGATCGCTCCCGTCTCGATCGCCATACTGATGGCTTTCCTCACACGGAGATCATTCAGTGGTGGCCGTGATACATTAAACCCGATAAACTCCGTCCCAAGCGCATCACTGCGGTAGACACGCATCTGGTTGGATGCTTGAATTCGATCCAGCTCCATGACAGGGATCGACTCTGCCACATGTGCTTCTCCATTCTCGACCATCGCAATGCGAGCCGCATCATCGGGAACAACCTTGAAAATGACATGATCAAGCGTGGCTGCCTCGCCCCAGTAGGACTGGTTTTTGCTCAACGTGATTTGACTGCCATGCTCCCATGATTGGAACCGATAAGGGCCAGTACCAACCGGGTGCTGCGATAATTCCCGCCCGTATTTATCGATTGCCGTAGGGCTAATGATGCTCCCCTCGTGACTGGCAAAAATAGAAAGCAATGGCGCAAATGGCTTGTGAAGAATAAATTGCACTTTGTACGGATTGATGACTCTTACCTGCTTTATTTTATCGAACATGGCTGCTCGGGGAGAAGCCACTGCCGGGTCTAATACGCGATCAAATGTTTTCTTGACTGCCTCTGCATGAAAGGGCGTCCCATCGTGAAAAACAACCCCTTGTCGGAGAGTAAACTCCCAAGTAAGATCGTCGATTTGTTCCCATGCCGTTGCCAGCTGTGGCTGAATGTTCATGTTCCGATCTCGTTTGACGAGCCCTTCATACACTTTTCCTTGGACGACACTCGCCTCATTGATTGTCAAAATAAAATGAGGATCGAGATTTGCCGCATCTGACATTCGTGCAATGATTAACGTCCCACCCTCGACAACATTTTGGGGTGTCGGTACGATTTGATTGTTGTGAGGCGACTCCTGACCGAAAGAACAGCCTGCCATAACCATGATTGCTGCGAGTAACAGTCCAATTCTTCTGTGTAAGAATGTCTGTGTGTTCATTGGACCCTCCCTGCATGCTCTTATGTCTACCTAGTTGTATGTTTAGCAAAAAGACCGCCCTTCTCCCATGTTTCCCAGAGAGTAGCGGTCTACACTCTATTCTTTTTCAAATAATCGCTTATACTCCCCGAACCCTTCTTCCTCCAAACGATCCTTCGGAATGAAGCGCAATGCAGCTGAATTGATGCAGTAGCGCAAACCATTTTCCCCAGGACCGTCCTCGAAAACGTGGCCGAGATGAGAATCTGCCTCTTTGCTGCGAACCTCTGTACGAATCATATTATGGGTCAAATCCACATGCTCGGTTACGTTTTCCTCTTGCAAGGGCTTGGTAAAGGATGGCCATCCGCAGCCAGAATCGAATTTGTCCAAGGAACTGAACAAAGGCTCGTTGGAGACGATGTCTACGTAGATGCCCTCTTCCTTGTGATCCCAGAATTCATTCGTAAAAGGACGTTCTGTCCCGTTATTTTGCGTCACTTCGTACTGAAGCGGAGTCAAGATCTTTTTCAACTCTTCTTGCTTCGATCGGTCGCGCCACGCTTCCTTGGTGAATTTCGCTCTGCCTGATGCCGCACGGTAGTATTGGTAGCGGACCGGATTTTTTTTATAGTAGTCCTGATGATATTCCTCCGCCGGATAGAACGGCTTGGCTGGCAAAATCAGCGTTGCAATGGCCTTCGGGAAACGACCGCTCGCATCCAGCTCTTGCTTGGATTTTTGCGCAAGCCTTTCTTGCTCTTCATTATGATAGAAGATCGCTGGCGCATACGATTGACCTCGATCGCCGAATTGACCACCAGCGTCAGTCGGGTCGATTTGCCTCCAAAACATTTGCAGCAATTCCTCATAGGAGATGAGCGACGGATCATAGGTGATTTGGACGGCTTCATAGTGTCCCGTCGTATCAGAGCATACCTGTTCATAGGTAGGGTTTTCGACATGACCGCCTGTATAGCCGGAGACGACTTTTTGAATGCCTGGCATCTTGTCAAACGGACTGACCATGCACCAGAAGCATCCGCCTGCAAAGGTTGCGATTTCGAATGGATGTGTATCGCTGTTCACGCATTTCGCCTCCTGTAGATGTATGTACATTATCATTTACGATTGTACATGGTTTGCAAAAGCAAAGTCCACTCTGGAAGTGCTATGAGGGGGTTCCAAATCGAAAAGGAGACCTTTTTACACGAAAGGTCCCCTTTTCGCTATCGGATTGTATGATCATTCCCTTTGGATGTTGCTACTCTGACAACGCTTTGGCAAATCCAGAGAGCATGACAACCATATGGGCAATACCTTCCTGGAAGTCTTTCAAACGGATAGATTCATTCGGCGCATGAACTTTGCAGCCAACCCAGCCTACCCCTGTACTGACAACCGGAAGCTTTAACTGTTCCCCGAAAATATACATCGGACCTGTGCCTGCCGCGTTTGGCGAAAGTACTGGCTCCTGATCGTAAATGACGCGGGCCGAATCCAGTACGTGAGCAACAAATGGATGGTGGAAATCGGAGCGATACGCTCTTTGCCCGTTGATCATGGTGACGGTAATATCCGTAAAACCATGCTTCTCCAAATGATTTTCGATGCAATTCATGATGTGCTGTGGATCTTGTCCTGGGACAAGGCGGCAATCCAGCTTGGCCTTCGCGCTTTTCGGCAGCACTGTCTTCGAGCCCTCTCCTGTATAGCCGCTCTCCAGACCGCAAATGGTCATGGTCGGATGGAACACCATAGCTTCTCGTGGGTCCACGTTGTTTGCCGCGGTAATCAGTGGGCGTTTCAAACCGTATAGCGCTGCTGTCGCCTCTTCACTGAACGGCAATTCAGAAACGACTTTCTTTTCATCCGCTGTCGGTTCCTCGATCCCGTCGAAAAAGCCTTCGACCAAAATCTCGTTTTGCTGATTTTTCATCGTCGCTAATGCCTGTACGAGGCGCCATGCTGCATTGTCTACATACGCACCGACAGAGGAGTGCATGTCGATATCTGCTCCAACGCATGTCAGTTCCAGGTACGCCATGCCTTTGATCCCGGCAACCATGCTGATTCGCTCATTCTCGTCTTTTCCACCGAATTCCCAAATGCAGGCATCCGCCTGGAAAAGCTCCTTGTACGCTCGAAGATATGGCTCCAGATTCGGGCTGCCAATCTCTTCTTCTCCTTCGATCAGAAACTTGATGTTGCAAGGCAGACCACCCGCTTGCTGCTGCAAAATCTGAATCGCCGTCAGACGGGCAACGAGATCACCTTTATTGTCGGCAGCACCACGCGCATACAGCTTTCCATCGATGATCGTAGGATCGAACGGTTCCGTGTTCCACTCATGAAACGGTTCAGGTGGTTGAACATCGTAGTGATCGTAAAAGAGGATCGTTTTGCTATCGTCTCCTTCACTGCCTGCTGCAAAAAACCCATACACGACTGGATTACCGCCAAGATTGTCGAGTACCTTTGTCTCTCCGCCAAGCTCATGAATCATCTTGACCACGTATTCAACTGTCTCAGGAATGGCCTGATGCTGCGCGGATACAGTAGGAAAACGCAAATATTGCTTCAAGTTCTCGATTGCATGCGGCAACTTTTCTTGTACGATACCTAAGACTTGTTCTTTGTTCACGATCGGGCACCTCCTATTGACATTTACCTGCTTATTCGACTTTCTCTTTCTGGTGTGCGACCAAATAGCTGTCAAACCAATCCGTCGTATATTGCAGTCTCAATACACGTTGCTCGGGATCACCACTGCGGGAAAGTTCATGACTGGCACCCGGGAAGCGGACAAACGACACCGGAGCCTTGCCTTGATGCTTCAATGTTACATAAAGCTGCTCGGCCTGTTCGATCGGGCAACGATAGTCATGTTCGCCATGCATGATCAATAGAGGCGTCTCGACGTTCTCTACCAAGCGAATCGGTGAATGCTGCCACATTTTTTCCGGATTCGTGAATGGATTTGCCTGAATCTCTTCGGCAGTGAAAAAGTAACCGATATCACTGACCCCGTAAAAGCTAACCCAGTTGCAAATACTCCGATCAGTTACACCCGCTTTGAATCGATTGGTTTTACCGACGATCCAGTTCGTCATGAAGCCACCGTAGCTGCCGCCTGCGACACCTAAACGATCCTCATCGACAAAATCGAAATGATCGCATGCAAATTGCACCGCCGTCATCAAATCGCGGTAATCGTTTCCTCCATAGTCTCCGCAGCACGCCTGAACAAAACGCTCTCCGTAGCCAAAGCTCCCCCTCGGATTCGTATAGAGTACGGCGTAGCCTTTTGCAGCGAGCAACTGGAACTCGTGGAAAAACGTATATCCGTACATGGAGTGAGGCCCGCCATGAATTTGTAGAACCATCGGGTATTTTTTTCCTTCTTCAAAACCGACAGGCTTGAGCATCCAACCGTGCAGCCTCCAGCCATCCTTTGCGACGAACTCCATTTCTTCTGGAACAGCAAGCTCAATGCCCGCAAATAGCTCTTCGTTCAGCGCTGTTAAACGTTTTTCTTCTCCGTCCTTCAGACTTATTTGATACAAGTCGCCCGGCGTAAATGGGTCACTGATAGCAGCAACCACCGTTTGTTCGTTTTCATGCAGCGAAAAGCCGTAAATATTCCGGTTGCCCGTTACGACATTCGTGACCTGTCCGTCCAGTGTTACGTGATAAATGCCGGAATTTCCTCGTTCGCTTGCGATAAAATACATGCCATTTCCGTCCGCTGTCCATACAGCACCTGGATTTGGGTGACCAGGCGAGCGCATGTCTCCGATGGTGGAATCGCCAACCTGTACATCCCAATCCGCTGTGATGCAAGTATAATCGCCCTTTTCAAAATCATATACCCAGATGCGCTTCTGTGCTGCGTACAAATGCGTGTCCAATTCACTTCCGATATACGCTAACTTCTTACCGTCGTGTGACCAGGTTGGATAGGCAAAAATACCTTTGCTGTTGGTCAGCTTTTTCCATTCTCCCCCTTCAAAAGGGATGAGAAAAACGTCAACACTATGCTGAAAATCAGGGTCTTCTGCTCGGTTTGCCGTAATGGCAAGCCATTTTCCGTCCGGCGACCAGGAGCCAATCGTATGATTGTATGGGCCATCGCTGAGTGGTGTAACCTCGCCTGTTTCGACATGAACAATGGCCAGTTGCTTGTTTTTCTCGTAAATAAACCCGAGATCATCGGATTTGTACTTCAATCTTCCGACATGAATGGCTTTGGCCCTTCCTTTTCCCTCTGTTCCCTCGAGGTCTGCGAATGTTTCACCCTCATCCAAGAGTGACGAAAAAACAATGTATTTGCCGTCAGGTGACCAAATCGGATTGCTGACGCCGTTTTTGCAATGTGTGAGCTGCCTTGCTTCTCCTCCGGTTGCATCGATCAGCCAAATCTGTGGTTTTCCAGAACGATTCGAGACAAAGCTAATCTTTGAACCATCCGGCGACCAGCGCGGAAAGGTGTCGCGGGAGCCAGACGTCAGAGGCTGTGGTTCATTCGCATCCAATTTGCGTAAGAACAAGTGATTTTGGTATGAGTGGGACTCATCGATTTGATTTTCCACATAGGCAAGCGTTTTTCCGTCTGGTGATAGCTGCGGATCGCTCGCGTACCGCATTTGATACAAATCTTCAGCCGTTATACCTCTTTTTGCTTGCGTCATCCTAATCACTCCTCGATTTTATGGGTGGATGCAAGTTGCTCCAAAAAGAACTGGGAAATCTTTTGATTCAACGTGATGTGATTGTCCAGCTTTTCGGTAAAGTGGCCTTCATCCTCAAAAATGTGCAAATCGACTTCTTGTCCCCTGCCTCTCATGTCTGCTACGAGCTGTTCCGCTTCGCTGACAGGAACGCGCGTATCATTGCGTCCATGGAATACGAGAAGCGGAGCCGTGATCTTATGGGAGTGATTCAACGGAGCAATTTCTTCAAAAAAGTCATCGTCTTCGCCGAGGAACCCGTACTCCACCTCACGCAATCTCCTTCTCCATTCCCCGGTGTTCTCCAAAAAGGTTTTGAAGTGGGAAATCCCCACAATATCAACACCCGCAGCCCACAGGTCAGGGTAATGCGTAAGCGCAGCCAGTGTCATGAAGCCTCCGTAACTGCGACCCATGATTCCGATCGCATTCGGGTCTACGCTTGGGCGGTTGCCTAAATCTTTGACCAGCCAAGCCAAATCTGCTACAGAATCCATCCGCTTGCGACGATCATCGAGCTGAACATATTCCCGACCATAGCCCATGCTACCGCGAACATTCGGTGCTACCACCGTAAAGCCTTCGTTCGCCAAAAATTGAAAAACGGGATGATACTCCGGGCGAATTTGGCTCTCTGGCCCGCCATGGACATAGACGACGACTGGTTTTTTCTCTGCATGTTCAGATGTATCTTTGGCATAGAGGAAATACGGCACTTCCAAGCCATCGAATGAGTAAAAGGTGCACAATTCCGGCTCGATGAGTTTATCTTCCAGAGCATCAGATTGACCAATGTTCGTCACACGTCTGCTGGTTTTCTCCGAAATGGTGTACGTCCAGATGTCGCCCGGAAGTGTAGGGCTTTTCAGTGTATAGGCGAGCTGATCATCACTCACCCACGCCAAGGAAGAGATCACTCCTCGTGGTGCTTCCTCTACCCGCTCCCAGCTTTGCTCTGTCAAGGAATAGAGAGCAAGAACGGAGTAGCCTCCTTCATTGATCGTGAAGGCAAGAAGTGTCTCGTCGGGAGATAATTGGGCCTCCTCAATGTCCCATTTCGGGTCGTGCACCAGTTTGTCCAGCTCTCCTGAATGCAGGGAGAAGCGGCACAATGCTTTCGTGTTTTCATCACGGTTGGTTACGAGATATCCTGTTTTGCCTTCATTAGACAGTACCAAGGAATGGTAGCGCGCATGTTTGCTGCAAATGGCGAGCTTTTGTGCTTCCTTTGTTTGCAGATTCAACAAATACAGGCAATTGTCAATGTTGGTCTCCTGCACGCTGAAAATGAGTCCTGTCCCGTCTGGCAGCCAGCCGATTGGATCTGTGCGCCCATCATAGCGAAAGACTTCCTCATACGCACCACTCTCGACATCCTGTATAAAAGTATCAAAGCTGCGCGGATTGCGACGATTGCTGGACCACGCGATTTTTTGCCCACACGGTGACCAGCCCCCCAAATAGTGAAAGTAATCGGGTGCGTCCGTCAGCGGTTTTACAACTGCACCATTGTCGGTCAGCAAAAAGAACTGCTGCCGCTCGTCTCCCTTGTTGTCCATACCGACGATCGTTTTCGTTCCGCATGGGGAATGGTCAACCTCTACCACACGATCAGGCAAGAAGGTCACTTGCTCCGAGCAATTGGACGCTTCATTCCAGCGCCACAACTGCGCAATACCTGTCAACTTCGTTAAAAAGGTAATCTCTCTACGCTGCGGTACCACCTTCAATTGATACGCGGATTTCACTTGCAGATAGTCCAAAATCACGAGAAATCATCCTTTCCTCTTTGGCTAGATGCACGTTGGAGTATGTAAAGAGAAAAAAGAGGAGAAGCTCCTCTTTTTTTCTATTTTTTCGTTGCCCAGCGAGCGCTTGGGAACGCGTTGACTGGGAAAGTGAGACCTTCCAGATTCGGTTTCACCAAATAGTTTTGCTGGTAGTGGTAGACTGGAATAAACGGCATTTCATCCATCAAAACGGCTTCTGCCTGATGAAGCAGTTCCATACGCTTGTTCGGGTCTTGCTCAACTTTTGCCGCCATATTCAACTGATCATACTCTTTGTTCACCCAACCAGTACGGTTGTTCGGGCTTTCACCCAAATAGTAGTCCAGGTTAAACGCAGGATCGTTGATTTGACCTACCCAGCCCATACGGCCCATTTGATAGTTCTTTTGTTTCGTTGTGTCCAGATACACTTTCCACTCTTGGTTTGTCATTTTCACTTCTACGCCCAAGTTTTTCTTGAGCATTTCTTGGATCGCTTGTGCTATTTTCTTGTGGCTTTCATCGGTGTTGTACATGAGTGTTACTTCTGGCAATGTGGACCAGCCTTCTTCTTGCATACCTTCCGCCAGCAACTTCTTCGCTGCTTCGTAATCTTCTTTGAAGTAGTCTCCACCCTCTTCGCGGAAGTCTTTTCCGTTTGGTTGCATCGCTCCACGCGGAACCATGGAGTAAGCTGGTGTCTCTCCACCTTGGCTCACCATTTCGGACAGTGCTTTACGGTCGAGTGACATGGCGAATGCTTTGCGAACTTTTTTATTCGTAAATGGTTCTTTCGTTACGTTAAACATGTACATGTACGTACCGTAGTAAGGAACGGATTTAAAGTCTGGGCTCGATTTTTCTTGCGCGAGGATGTCAGATGGCATCTCTTTGTTGAAGTCGAGCTCACCGCTCTTGTACATCTGATAAGCAGTCGTGGCGTCATTCACCATTTTCCAGGTGATCTTTTCCATTTTTACGTCCGCTTTGTTCCAATAATGCTCGTTCTTTTCAATAACGAGCTCGGAGTCATGTTTCCAGGATACGAGCTTGTAAGCACCGTTGGAGATGTAGGTATCCGCATTTGCTGCCCATTTTGGATTGGCTTCTGCCTGCTTCTTGTTGATTGGGTGCCAGTAACGGGTAGCCAGCATTTTGTCAAAGTACGATGTAGGTGCGACCAGCTCGATTTCGAGCGTTTTTGCATCCACGGCCTTGATACCAACATCCTCGGCTTTTCCTGTGCCCTTGTTGTATGCTTCTGCTCCTTTAATGTAATAGAGCAGGTAAGCCGTAGTCGAAGCAGTGGCTGGATCAAGATGCTTCATATACGTGAAAGCAAAATCCTCGGCTGTCACTGGCTCGCCGTTTGTCCATTTCACATCATCGCGCAAAATGAACGTGTACTTCAGCTTGTCATCGGACAGCTTCACTTCCTTGGCTTGTCCCAGGATCGGATTGCCGTCCTTATCCTTGGTGTACAAGCCTTCCCCCAAGTGATCCATGATCCAGAAGGACGTGGTATCCGTCGAGGTGAGCGGGTTCAAGTCTGGCGGCTCAGACTTGGCATTGAACACGACTTCTTGTTTGGCAGCAGCGCCTGGGGTAGTGGTACCTCCAGTCGATGCTGACTCGCCACTACCGCCGCAACCAGCTAAAGCCGGGATGACGAGCGAGAGCGACAGGGCAAAGGCAGCTAATTTCTTCACGTTGTTTCCCCCTATATATTAAGATAGAAAATCGAACTACTGATAGAGATGACAAGCAACCCAATGGTTCGGTGCGGCTTCCTGCCATTCAGGAACCTGTGCCGCGCATTGCTCCATGGCCTTAGGGCATCTTGTTCGGAAAACACAACCGCTCGGAGCATTGGCAGGACTCGGCAAATCGCCCTGCAAAATGATGCGCTCCCGCTTGATTGTCGGATCAGGAATCGGAATCGAGGACAGCAACGCTTGTGTATATGGATGAAGTGGCTTTGCGTACAACTCGAAGCTGTTTGCCATTTCTACCATTTTGCCGAGGTACATCACACCGATTCGAGTGGAAATGTGTTTCACCATGGACAGATCGTGGGCGATAAACAAGTAAGTCAGTCCCCTGTCCTGCTGCAAGTCTTCCAATAGATTCACGACCTGCGCTTGAATCGACACATCAAGCGCCGAAATCGGTTCATCCGCGATGATAAATTCCGGCTCGACCGCAAGTGCCCGGGCAATCCCGATCCGCTGTCTTTGGCCTCCGCTGAATTCATGGGGAAATCGGTTCGCATGTTCCTTAGAAAGACCAACTAGCTCAAGCAATTCTTTGACGCGATCCGCTCTTGCACCACGGGACAAGCCGTGAATATCCAGGCCCTCCGCAATAATGTCCATGACGGTCATGCGCGGATTCAGACTTGCTTGCGGGTCTTGAAAAATCATTTGGACGTCGCGGTGGAATTGCTCTGCCTCTTTTCCTTTTAAGCGATGTGCATTTTTGCCTTTGAACAAAACTTCTCCATCTGTATTTTCATAGAGTCGAATCATCGTTCTGCCCAACGTCGACTTCCCGCAGCCGCTCTCTCCAACAAGTCCGAGCGTCTCGCCGCGATGAATGGTGAAGGTCACGCCGTCGACTGCTTTTAGCGTAATCCCATTGCCGATCTCAAAATGCTTTTTTAGATTTTTGACTTCAACCAACGCTTGGCTCATCTACGTCTGCCTCCCTGCTGCCACCAGTTCTTCCAGCTTCGGTGCGCGTGGATCATGTAGCCAGCATGCAGCTTCGTGACCCTCGGTGAATGTGGAAGCATCCGGCATTTGCTGCTCGCATATTTCCATCGCAAACTGACAACGCGGAGCGAACGGACAACCTTTTGGCGGGTGGAATAAATCTGGCGGCGTTCCCTCAATCGGTACCAGGCGTTCCTTTTCCACACCATCGATCCGCGGCAGAGAGCGCATTAAGCCCCATGTGTACGGATGCTTCGGATTTGCGAAAATATCCTCTACCTTGCCCGTTTCCACCACAATTCCTGCGTACATAACCACGGCCCGATGCGCGATTTCGGCAACGACACCCAGGTCATGTGTAATCATCACGATGGAGAGCTGCTGCTTTTCCTGCAATTCCCGGAGCAAGTCCAAGATTTGTGCTTGAATCGTTACATCCAACGCTGTCGTCGGTTCATCTGCAATGACGAGCTTTGGATCATTGGCGAGAGCAATGGCGATGACGACACGTTGCCGCATTCCCCCGGAAAACTCATGCGGGTATTGATCCACTCGTTTTTCCGGATCGGGGATACCGACCAACCGAAGCATCTCCATCGCTTTTTTACGCGCCTCTTCTTTGCTGACCTGCTGGGTACGAACAAATCCCTCGACGATTTGGGCGCCGACCTTCATCGTCGGATTCAGTGCCGTCATCGGGTCCTGAAAGACCATCCCGATCTCAGCTCCACGAACCGATAGCAATTCCTTCTTACTCATCCCCGTGATGACTTTTCCGTCAAAACGAATCTGACCATCCACGATTCTTCCCGGCGGGTTCGGGATCAAGCCCATGATCGCTTGGGCGGTTACACTCTTTCCACAACCGCTCTCCCCTACTACCGCAAGCGTCTCGCCACGATCAACATGAAAGGTAACTCCCCGTACAGCCTGTACCTCTCCACCGTACGTTTTGAAATGTACGCGGAGGTTTTCTACTTGCAGCAAATGATCCGCCATGTCTGATCCTCCTATCTTCGTGGCGAGGTTACTCGCGAATTCTTGGGTCCAATGCATCCTGCAAGCCATCACCGAAAACGTTGAAGGCAAACATCGTCAATGAAATCATCAAGGCCGGGAAGAAAAGTCTCCACCAATCCCCTGTCAAAATGACGCCGAGTGCATCGTTAGTCATCGTCCCCCAGCTTGCGATTGGCGCCTGCACACCCAGTCCTAAAAAGCTGAGGAAAGATTCTGCAAATATCGCCGACGGAATGGTAAACGTCAAGTTCACGATGATGACTCCGATGGTATTCGGAATCAGGTGGCGTAACAGAATGCGCGGGAATTTGGCACCCAGCACTTGCGCAGCCATGATGAACTCCTGGTTTTTCAATTGCAGGATTTGTCCCCGAACGAGACGAGCCATTCCTACCCAACCGGTTGCGGACAATGCGATGATGATGGTAACAATGCCAGGCTCCATGACAACCATCAGCATGATCACCACGAGCAGGTATGGCAATCCGTACAAGACCTCGATCAACCGCATGATGATGGTATCGATCCGGTCTCCCTTTTTGCCTCGACCAGCCATGTATCCGGCAATACCGCCGACCGTCACCCCGATGATCAAGTCAATTAATGCTGCCGATATTCCGATAATCAGTGAAATCTGCGCTCCGTACCATGTACGTGAAAACATGTCGCGCCCCAGCTCATCTGTTCCGAACCAATGCTCGCTCGAAATTTCCTGATTTGCATTTAAAAGGCTCTGGTCGGAATAACTGTACGGAACGAGATGTGGTCCAATAATCGCCATGGCAATCAATAAAACAATCAGAGTCAAACCCACCATGGCCAGCTTATTTCTGACGAGCTTTCTCGTTACTTGTTGAAAATGAGTCAGGCTCGGTCGCATCTGGGCGATCTGTCCATCTGCTTTTTGAGCTCTAGGTCTAAACAACTCATTTACTGATTGATCTACCGCCATTGGCTACCTCCCCCTGCTCGATAGTTTGATTCGTGGATCGATGAACATATAGGCCAGATCAATCAAGAAGATAATGAGCACCAAGATGGCACTGTAGAATACTGTTGTTCCCAGAATAACGGGATAATCTCGATTGAAAATGCCATCGACGAAGTATTTGCCGATCCCTGGTACTGCAAAGATCTTTTCGACGACGAACGTTCCGGTTAACAGCCCCGCGATGAGAGGTCCCATAAACGTGACGATCGGCAAAATCGCGTTGCGGATTCCATGCTTGACCACTATCAGAAAAGTCGGAATTCCTTTTGCCTCAGCGGTCCGTATGTAATTCTGGTTCATCACGTCGATCATGCTCGTCCGCATATAGCGTGTAATGATCGCTAAAGGACCAAAAGCAAGTGCGAGTGAAGGCAGAACCGAATGTTTCCAACTGGTAAGCGTCGCTACTGGGAATAACGGCCATTTGATTGCCAAGTAATTAATGAGCAATGGCGCCATGATAAAGCTGGGTACAGCAATTCCTAATACCGCCATGACCATTGCCGCATAATCAATCCAGGTATTTCGGTTTAATGCCGCAATTGTTCCGAATAAAAGTCCGAAAAAAAGGGCAACCGCTATCGCCTGCAAACCGATCATTGCAGATGCTCCGAAGCCATCTTTGATCATATCATTGACACCGCGTGTCTCCGACTTAATAGAAGGTCCTAAATCGAGCATGACCAAACTTTTTAGATAAAGCAAATACTGCATCGGCAGCGGTTCATCCAAATTGTATTTGGCACGCAGATTCATCAAAATTTGCTCGGGCAACTGATCTGACTCCGACGCGAATGGATCACCAGGGATCATATGCATCAGGCTAAAGGTCAACGTTACAATAATCCACAAGGTGAGTACCATCATCAGAATTCTTTTAAGTAAATAACGTGACATCTTATAAGAGCCCCCTAGTCCAGACTTGCAAAAAGATTAAGAAAATTAAACGCACCCTCCTTTTGAAAAACCTTTAACGGAAATTGACCTAAAACATTCCTTAATTCAACAATATAGTGCCGTGATTATTTAATGTCAATTCTGATTTTTTTATTTTTTACATCGATTTATAAAGGAATTTGCTGAAAGTTGTCAAATATAAAACAATTAATACGGAAATTTTCCCTAAAACATCCCTATTTAAAATTTCGTGTTCGCTACATCTCGCATGCCCATCTGATGGGTTATATTTAATCTATATAAGAAAGACTGGCATACTAGAATGCCGAAAAAAGGATGGATCTCCTTCCTGACGAATTGTTTATCCCGTAGTTTAACTTTTTGGAGGACATTTTGATGATAAAAGTTGGCATAGTCGGTCCAAAAGATTCAGTAGATGCAATGGTAGCTGTCGGACGTGAGTTTTCCGATCAGATCCTGCTCACCTCCTTTATTTATCAAGGAGTGGAACAAGTACCAGCCTATGTAGCCGAAAATGATATGGAAACAGACATCTGGTTCTTCTCTGGAGTCGCTCCCTACTCGATGGCAAAAGCGCATATTGGCAAGAAAAAAGCCTTTTATCCCCAAGTCAATTCAAGTGTCCTGACCAAAGTATTGCTCGAATTGGTCTACCGCGATGGTTTGTCTTTGGATCGCGTGAGCTTTGATACCATTTCGGAAGCTCATTTTCGTGAGACTTTAGAGGAATTGGGCCTGCACTGTGAGAATCCATACCTAAAGCCATATAAAGAATTCAGAAAGAGATCTGAATTGGTAGCCTATCACACCCGCCTTATCCAGGAAGGCAAGGTAGACGCTTGTGTCACGGGAACGCTTTTTGTCACCGAAGAATTAAAGCGACTAGGAATCAGAGTGTATCGAATGGGCTTCACACGCTTCATATTCCGAGAGATTTTCAAGCGAATTCTGCAAGAGGGAGAAACGCTCCACTTCAAGCGCTCCCAAATTGCTGTTCAATTGATTGAGGTATCCGACATGGAAAAGCTCGTAAATGAACCTGCCAACGCGTACGAGCTGCGCCGCCTCGACTTGAAGCTCCAAGAGCTCGTCCTCGATTACACAGAGTCGATTTCCGGTAGCTTCGTCGCGGTCGGCAATTCCAAGTTCATTATTTTTTCCACCCGCGGATCGTATGAAGACAATCCGGATTTTCACCCCACGCTCCTTTTGGAAAAAATCAAGCTGCTCACCCATTCGCACGCAAATATGGGAATCGGCTTTGGTGTCACAGCATTGTCTGCAGAGCGCAATGCTCAGCTTGCACTCGGTCAGGCCAAAAACCATAAGGATGCCGTGATCCTCGTTGACCATGACGGTTCGATTGAAGGACCGCTGCGTCAGCCGAACAGCATCAGCTACGAATATTGGACACAGGACAAAGAAATCAGCGAAAATCTGAAAAAAGCCGGTGTCAGTATTACGACGTTTAACAAAATCATTTCCGTCCAAAAAGCGCTTGGGCAAAAATATATCAGCGCTTCGATGATCGCGGAATGGATGGGGATGACCCCTCGCAATGCGCGAAGAATCTTGAGTGACTTGGCAGAACACAACATTATCGAGCTCATTGGGGAAGAGACGCCAACAAACCGGGGGCGCCCACGGAAAATTTATCGGATACTCCCCTCCCCACAAACCATTTAATTGTTACTCCATGAGAAAGGCGGAAAATATCCAACGACCAAAAAGGAGGTTGTCATATGCCCGTTCATCCACAGATTCAACAAATTTTAGACGTCTTCAACCGCTCACGTCATGATGTCGATTTTAACCAATTGACCCCACAGATTATGCGAATGGCGACTGATCAAAATCGAGATTCAAGCGTGGAACGTGAACAGGTAAAAAAGGTAGAGAATCTATCGCTTCCCTTGGAAGGTCGTTCCATTCCGATCCGCATATACACACCAGAAGGTCACGCCCCCTTTCCTGCCCTCGTGTACTATCATGGAGGCGGATTTGTGATCGGCAATCTCGAAACGGTAGACTCGGTATGTCGCAACTTCGCAAATAACGCAAAATGCGTCGTCATTTCTATCGATTATCGGCTCGCTCCTGAACATCCTTTTCCGGCAGGGTTGGAAGATGCCTATGATTCTCTCCTATTTATTTCAGACCATGCCGATCAGTTTGGCATTGATCCGTCGCGGATAGCGGTAGGGGGAGATAGCGCCGGAGGTAATTTTGCCACAGTCGTGAATCTTATGGCTAAAGAACGGCAGGGCCCTCCTATCGTATTTCAATTATTAATCTATCCAGCCGTAGGAATAGTGGACACTGCTCCCTATCCATCCATGCAGGAAAATGCGAGTGGCTATTTGATGGATGTGGAATTGCTGAATTGGTTCCTCTCTCATTATCTGCCGCCAGCCGATCTCCAAAATCCATATCTTGATCCGATCAACGGAGCCGATCTCACTGGTCTGCCCCCCGCCATGGTGATTACAGCCGAATACGATCCTTTGCGAGATGGCGGAAAAACGTATGCAGACAAGCTACGCGATAGCGGTGTCGAGGTCGTCTATCGGAATGAACAAGGCTTGATCCATTCCTTTATCGGATTCCATACTACGATCAAGCAAGCGCAAGAATCATTGGATGAGATGTCGGCGCAATTACGGAAAGCTTTCAAAATGTAAGTTGTATTGGTTAAACAAAGCGTAAGCCTGCAAACGGGGTGAAATCATTGACTAGACATACAGACGACAAAGTGACCATTCGCTTCGCTCATATCGAGGATGCAGCGGCCATTTTATCTTTGCAGCGTGATGTGGTTGGTGAAGGGGAATTTTTTATTTCTGTTTCCGAAGAGTTCAACAAAACCATGGAACAGCAGCTTGAGTGGATCCAAAACATTATTGACAATGACAGGGAAACCATGTTGGTAGCGGAAATAAACGGTGAATTGGCTGGCATGATCGTGCTCGTATCTCCGGCTCGCAAGCGTTTGTCTCATACAGGTTCGATCACGATGATGATCCAGAAAGCTCACAGAAATAAGGGCATCGGCAAGGTTTTATTGATGGAGTTGTTAGCTTGGGCAAAGCAGCATCCGCTCATTGAAAAAGTGAGCTTAGGGGTGTTCTCCAACAATCTGAGAGCGATTGCTTTATACAAAAGCCTTGGCTTTGTGGAAGAAGGACGAAAAGTAAAAGAATTCAAGCTGGCTGAGAATGAATACGCAGATGATGTCCTGATGTACAAATTCGTATAGCGTCCATTCGTTTTCCTTCCATGCAAAAAAAGGACCTTCCCATCAGGTCCTTTTCTTATGAGCAAGTAAGCCCTATACCGATTTCGATGGCTGAACAGATTGTTTCTTTTGAACACTGGCAACAATCACACCCACGACGATCAACAAGGAGCCCCCCACTTGAATCGACGTCACCTGCGAACCAAGCAGTAAAAACCCGACCAGCATCGCTACAAAAGGCTGCAAGTTAAGAAAAATAGCTGCTTTGCCCGTCCCTACCACTTTTAATTGCTGATTCCAGACGATTCCACATATTCCTTGCATGAGGATCGCAGTCAAAATGAGCATCGCCCATGCCCATGCTTCGTGGCTGATCTGCGCCCCTGGCTCGATCGTCAACAGCGCCGCAGGAGTCAAAAACAAAGTCCCAACCGTCGTCGAGTACACGGTGGCAATAAACGGCTGGATGGTTTGTGTCAGTTTGCGAATGATGATCATGGAAGAAGAGAATGTGACCATGGCAATCACAATGAGTAAGACTCCCTTGGAAATGGATAATCCTGCTCCAACACCGACTACAAAGAATGTTCCCAGGAGAGCTAAGCCGGAGCCAACCTTCATGCGCAGGGTAAACTGCTCCTTCAAAAACAAAGACGCAAGCACTGCAGTGACGATCGGCGACAAGGAAAGAATCAACGCTGCCGTTGTCGCGTCTGTCGTCAATAGCCCGTTGAAATACGCCGTTTGATTTGCCAGCGTCCCGATCAAGCCAAGCAATACAAGAAGTCCTAGCTCACGAGCGGTGATTTTTACGAATTTTTTGGTCAGCCACGCGTAAATGATCAGAAACATAGATGTGAAAAGCAAGCGTACATCTGCCAAAAACAGCGGAGGAAACTCTTTGACCAGCATGCTTCCGAAAACAAAATTACTTCCCCACAGCGTTACACAAAAAAGCAACAGCAAGTACGACCGAATCATGATTGTTCCTTCTTTCACCCGATGCATTATTCTTCCGTTAGCTATCGTACAGGAGAGTGCGAAAAAAGTCCATGAGCTGATCTGCTATTGTTTGAAGGAAATTATGTTTGGTTGTAGGCACTGTCACATACAAAAGACCAGCGAACGAGTTAGTTCACTGGTCTTCCCTTGCTTTATTGTACCATTTCTTCCATAGGGGTCTCCTCAGTTGCTTCCAGAGCCCCTTCCATCTGCCCGGCCTCTTCGACTGCCGACTCTTTCGCTTTCTCTTCCTCTTTCACTTCCGGCTTCTTCTCCGGCTCCGTCGGTGCGATTGCACTCGCCACGAGTGCCGCGTATTTTTGTGAGCCTTCCTTATTCGGGTGAACACCGTCTTTGTAAAAGTAAGAGCTTTGCCCTTCACTTGCCGTATACCAATCCACAAGAACGACATGTGGTTGGGCTGCAGCCGTTTCCGCCAGCATCTTATTCACGACGCTTTCCCATGGTTTAGGTACGCGAGCATTGACGAGAATGATCTGCTCTACGCCATCCAGTGATTGCAGCAGCTTGTCGAGCTGCCCTTTACTAAATGCGCCGTTCGAGCCTAATTCAATCACGACGCGATTTCCCAATTGGCCTTTTGCCTTGAGCTGCGCAATTACGTCAGGAGCTTGCGCCATTTGCCTTCCGATTTTGGCATCCACGACGAGCCCTGGCAGTAGTTTCTCCAGGTAAGGAGCCACATCGAGCATGACAGAGTCACCAATCACAGTGATCCCTTTACCAGAGCCTATCGCTTTGATCGGTTCCTGTTTTTGGTCAGGCTGTTTGGAAGCATTCGAATCTTTCTGCTTCTCCACAGGCTTCTGCTTTTGTCCGTTGTTATTTAGCTTCTGTTCGTTTTTCGGTTTTGTCGGGGGAGTTGCCGGTTTTTGAACCGTTTCCGGCTTCTTCTCTACGATTGGCACCTCAGGACCATGAGGCTTGTCGGGGACCTTTGTCTCGGTGACAGTTTGAGTTGGCTGTGTCACATTTCCAGCGGTCGCATCTGACGTGAGTGAAGCAATCCCATAATACGTGACACAAAGAGCAATCGCGCAACCGGTTGCCAATACACGGTTTAAACGTTTGGTTTTCTGACCCGCCTTATTGGAGCGCTGCCAGATTCTGCCTAACGCACCGTAACGAATAGGCTCCTCGAGATATTTAAATGACACCGATGCCAGCAAAATGCTTGCGAGGAGCTGCAAAACCGCTCCAGGTACCGCCATCCACTCTCTGTCCGCTAGGAACGGATTCGTCCAAACGATCACAGGGTAATGCCACAAATAAATCCCGTAAGATCGAACGCCGATCCAACGCAATGGCTTGCAGCCCATCCATTTCGCCAAGCTGCTTGCCGGATGTGCGAGTACGGCGACCAGCACGGCACTGACGACAGACAGAAGGACGAGCCCGCCCTCGTACAAATAATCATCATATTGATTCGTGTTCCAAATGCTGTACAAAAGAATCCCTAAGCTCATAAGACCGCTTAGATCGAGCGTAATTCGCGCTTTTTGTGAAATGTTCGTCGTTAGCAAGCGACTCGGCCACATCATGGCGAGTGCGGCACCGATCAATAACCCGAATACCCGTGTGTCCGTTCCGTAATATACACGACTCGGATCAAGACCTGGCTCATACAAAACGGCCATGGAAATGGCGGATATTGCAGCCAGCACCAAAGTAATAATCATGATTGGCCCCCTGCGCTTCAGGAAGCGGAGTCCCAGAGCGAGTACCAGCGGCCAAATGACATAAAACTGTTCTTCTACTGCCAATGACCACAGATGGCCTAATGGTGAAGGCGGACCGAATTTTTCAAAATAAGATACGTCATGAAAGACCAGCCACCAGTTACTTACGTACAGAACAGCTGCCCCTACATCTCCGCGGATGGTTTTCAACTGGTCTGGCGAAAAGATGGCTACGCCTGCCATCACCACAAACAGCATGAGGAAAAGCGCTGGCAGCAATCTTCTGGCACGGCGCAACCAAAAGTCTTTCATGTCGAGTCTGCCATTACGATTCCATTCTGCAATTAATAAATCTGTAATTAAGTATCCCGATAAAACGAAGAAAATCCCGACACCCAGCAATCCCCCGGGGGCCCAGTCGTAATTCAAGTGATAAATAATGACTGCGAGTACCGCCAGCGCACGAAGCCCGTCGATCCCAGCCATGTATCGACTGCTGGAGCCTTTGATCGGTTCAGGCATGCTGGTGGCCTCCTGTCGTTGCATGTTGGCGAGTGATTAATTCGTTCTGATTATTGATTCTTTTCGTACCCATCGTCCTTTTCATATTTTTATGGTGATTCTTCGTGCTCGCCATGCAAAACATTTTGCATTCTCCCCTTTTACCTTCCGTTCTGTTATTGTCCTTTGTTGTTGGGGGCAGTCATTACACATCGGGAATTGCGTGCTCTATGAATGCAAAAACCCCTGTTTTTTAGAATCGTGCGAAAACGGGGGTTGATCTCGTTCATTATCTTTATGGAAAATGAATTCTCCCATCATCGTTGCCCGTATTCAGGATGTGATGAACTACTCACTATCTCGTTGTTTTTGGTTCGCTTACTCCCTTATATATGCATCACACCTTCCTTATAGTGGATCGTCTCACAAGGAAATTACCCGGTCCTTGTCTTACGTGAGTCTCTTGCTGAATAGTTGTTTGTAACCTGATTATATGACGGTTTCGGGGGATAACTCGTTACAAACTGTTTACATTCTGACCATGTTTTTTCCCGGTCAAAACGCGGAACAAAAAAGAAGCTGCTGGTATACTTTCCCCCATCAGCTTCACGATTGTAGATCATCGCAGACCACCACTGTCAGATGCAAAATGCAACGTGTTTACTTGTCACAAAAGTTTTACGGATCAACAGCCTGCATCCGTTCGTAAATTTTGCGAGTTGTATTGACATTCCTGATTGTCATTTGTTGATAAACCTTTGAGCCAATAAGTTTCAGCATGATGTAAGGCAGAATCCAAAAACGAGTATGTATAGCGTCTTCCAATCCGTGAGGAATCATTGCTTGTGAATCGGCATCCCCCGAAGGAAAGCGACATCAACCACGGTTGTTCCCCTATCACTACCATTTTCGCCAATTGAAACAGGAAATACAAGACAAAAATAAAATCCCCATCGATTACCAGCACCGACGAGGATTTTCGCTTGATTATTCCAATTTAAATATGATGAGTAAACAAATAATTTAAGAAAAAACCACCGCTGACAACCGCAATCACCATGCATACAATGCCACTTTTCACCCGTTCGGAAAGCAATCGCATAAACCCAAGACAGAAAAAGACTCCTGTGACCAAAAAATAAGCGACTCCAACCCAAAAAACGTTCCAAGGCAAGCTCGCAAAATCTACGTTACCCAAACGTGAACACCATCCCTGTCCGATTCTACTGATTACTCGTATGTACGATACTCCATTATAGCATTTGTTCACGCTTACTTTCCCATTTTTGCAAAATGCGTAACAGAAGTGTCATACATCCTACCTTCATGTTTTCTACACAATCGTTTGGTACGCTTTTTCCAACAGCGCAAAGGAGGAAAAGGAACACATGAACAAACGGAAAATACGCCGATGGGCTTATCCCCTGGTTCTAGGTGGCGTTTTGCTGTTATCCGCATGCTCGACTGCCACTGACAATACCACGATGGATCATAATGGACACAACATGAATTCTTCACCCGAAACATCCGCACAAGCTCAACCACAACAGATGTCCTCATCCAGTGACTCGTCTATGGAGGTGCTTACAGGCAATACGTTTACCCTCACGGCAAAAGAAAACATGCTCCACCTCGATGACAAGACCATGAAAACCGCATGGACGTACAATGGAACCGTTCCAGGTCCACAGCTTCGTGTCAAACAAGGGGAAACCATCAGCGTGACGTTGAAAAACGAATTGCCCGAGCCCGTCACCATTCACTGGCATGGCTTACCCGTCCCGAATAACATGGATGGAATCCCTGGCGTGACCCAAAATGCCGTAAGACCAAACGAAAGCTTCACCTACAAATTCAAGGTGGACGTTGCCGGGACATACTGGTACCACTCGCATCAAAACAGCGCCAAGCAGGTAGACAAAGGCTTGTACGGTTCACTTGTGGTGGAACCGGCTACGCCAGAGCCAGCTGATAAGGATTTTACCCTCGTTCTGGATGAATGGATGCAGGACGATAGCATGGCGGAAATGCACGGAAGTGGCATGAGCCACGGCACGAGTTCCCCTTCTTCCGATAGCTCTTCCTCTGGTGGTCACAACATGACCGGTATGGAGATGCCCATGAGTGACGCTGAGATGATGCCGTTGATGTATACGATTTTTTCCGTGAACGGAAAAACAGGCCCAGCAATCCAGCCGCTACCTGTTAAAGAAGGTGAGAAGGTCAGAATCCGCCTGATCAATGCCGGATACTTGAACCACAAGCTGAACCTGCAAGGTCATGAATTTAAAATCGTAGCAACGGACGGGCAACCTATCAATAATCCGCCCCTCGTAGGAGGCCAGCTCCTCAATATCGGACCAGGAGAACGATATGATCTCGAATTTGTCGCAAACAATCCGGGCAAATGGTTACTAGAGGAGCGCAGCACAAATCCAGGCGCCAAGTCCCTTGTCGTACCCATCGTCTACGAAGGCTCGGAAACAAAAGCAGCCAAATCAGAAGCTGGCGACATGCCGACGATAGACATCACCAAATACGGCGAAGCAGCAAAAAGCAGCTTTATGCTGGAGCAGAAGTATGACATTACGTATCAAATGGATCTAAACACGGAAACGGCAAATGGAAAAATGGCCTTTACCATCAATGGTAAAACGTTCCCGAATGTCCCTCCTCTCAACGTCAAAAAAGGAAATCTGGTCAAAGTCACGCTGGTGAACAAGTCCCCAAAAGATATCCACCCGATGCATTTGCACGGACATTTCTTCCAAGTATTAAGCAAAAACGGACAGCCTATCACAGGCTCACCTCTGGTCAAAGATACGCTGAACATTTTGCCGGGTGAATCATATGTAGTCGCCTTCGAAGCTGACAATCCAGGAGATTGGATGTTCCACTGCCACGATCTGGGCCATGCTGCGCAAGGAATGGTATCCGAAGTAAAATATGAAGGCTTCAAGCCAGATTTCGTCGTCGACCCTACTGTCGGCAACATGCCGGAATAGCCACAGAAAAAGCAGGAGCCTTCATGGCTTCCTGCTTTTTCTTTACGCCAATACACCGTCCAAAGACGTTTTCCACTCTACCCCACTCGGAAATACATCCTGCACTTGCTGTCTCAGCTTGTCATCTTGGCTCAATTGCGGACTCAAGATCGATACCAGACCGCTATCTTCTCTTGAACGGATCAAACGCCCGATGCCTTGACGCAGTCTCAGCAGCATGTAAGGCAAATCTACCTCGTCGAAAGGATTCGCTGCACTTTTTCGTTTTGCTGTAAACACCGGATCATTCGGCGGGAATGGCAGTGACCAAATGATCACATTGGACAGCGAAGGCCCCGGAACGTCTAGCCCTTCCCACAGGCTCACCGCACAGAGGCTGCTTTTCTCGTCGTTTTGGAACTGAGAGATCAGATGGCTGATTTCCGCATCTCCTTCAAACAAGAATCGCAGATCCGTACAGGCAGGCTCGTTTTTGATGGCAGCCTTGAATTGCTGTAATTCCTCCATGGAGGAAAATAACAACAGCGCACTACCTGCTGATTTTTGCAGTAATTGGGTAGCCTGTCTCATTTTTTCCGCAAATGAATCGGTCACGGAAAGTGTCGGTACGTATACTTCCATTTGTTTGTCGTACTCATATGGAGAAGCCACCGAGAAAGACAGGTATTGATCAATGCCCAAGCTGTCCGCCACATACTTGAACGATCCGTCAACAGATAGAGTCGCCGACGAAAAGACAATTGGCATCTTTTGTGAGAAGACGCGCTCTTCCAGTACTTCCTGCACCTTTTTTGGCATGACGACCAAGGTTGGCCCCGTAATCTCTTCACTCATCCAGGAAATGACGTGATCCGGGTCCTGGAAAAGTCCTAGTGCCAACTGCATCATTTCCAAATGCTCCTCGACAATTCGCAGCTGGAACTCGTCCAACGTATACAAACCGCCCTCTAGCGCCAGCTCTTCTTCAATCCAACTGACGAGACTCGTAAAGCGGTGGATGGTTGCAATGAGTTCCTGATGAAAATGGATTTCTTTTCGGTTGGAGCCCATCACAGCCTTGCTCTCTTCGTTCAATCGCGAGAACATCTCCTCACTCTGGGCAATGGCTTCCTCAATGGCAATGGCGAGCTCTTCCCTGATCTCTCCCTTCAACACACGCGTAATCGTTTCTTCGAAGACGGAGTGATTCAGCTTGTACGTCAATGCTTTTTGGGCAGCAGGCTCCAACAGATGACCTTCATCAAAAATGACCGAGCTATGCGGCGGCAGCAACGGTAGCTGACCTCCGCGCTTGCGGATCTCATAAGTCCACACATGCTCCATATAAAAGTCATGAGAGCAAATGATCAAATCTGCTGACTGTCGATAATGATTTCTGGAAAGGGTCTGCCCACAACGGTGCTGTCTGTCGCACACAAAGCAATCCTGAAAAGTATCCCAGTTCATCTGCGCCCATTCTTGATCATCCAGTTCAGGATATGTGCTGCGATCCCCATACGGATAAAAGGACTGCAAGGCTTCATGTGTATGAACAAATGAAGGCAGCTCTTGATAAATATGCTGGAAAGCTTCGCCTGTCTCAGGCTGGAATCTCGCCTCATCCAGCTTGCGCAAACAGACATATTGGTCCGGAGATTTTCCGAGTCTCGCGTCAATCGTCAGGTTGAGATGGCGAGCCAGTTTCGCAATATCGCCTTCCGGTTTTACGAGCTGCTCAATCAGAGACTCATTCGCACAGGCAATGATAGCGGGCTTTCTGGTATACCGTGCATAGCAGATGGCGTACAGCAAGTAAGCCATTGTTTTTCCCGTGCCTACTCCCGCCTCTGCAAAAATCGTTTGCTTTTCTATAAAAGCCCGTTCAAGCTGAAAGGCCATGTAGATTTGCTCATCACGCACCTCGAATCCAGCCTCAGGCAATACTTCATAAAAAACGTCCGCTACCCAATCACTCACCTGCGAGATGAACGGCTGGGACGGATCGTAGGCAAAAGGATAACGTTCCAATTGTGACCTGCCTCCAATAATGAAAAGAATCGTCAAGCATAGATGCTAACATGTTATGATGACATGTCTTGACGATAAACACAATACAGATAAGAGAAAAAACCATTCCTTTTCGTGGTAAGATAAAGATGGTAGAAAAGTAGAATGAAATAGGAGTGAACAAGCCAATGGAAAAAGTAATGTTTATTGAAATAGGAATGGGCATCGACATGCATGGACAAAACGTCACCAAAGCCGCAGTCCGTGCTGTTCAAAATGCCATCCATCATAATTCGATGCCTGGACTGCGCTCTGTCCTGCCAGGAAACGATATCCATAACATGAAAGTAAATGTGAGACTGGCCGTTCCTGCTGACAAGGACGAGCTCGACCTGGAAACGGTTCGTAAAGCACTGCCTTACGGGGAAGTTTCCTTCGAAATCGTCGATGGCGGCATGCTGACGAGCAGTGGGGTCGTGATCGCTGAAAAAGAGGACAAAAACGACCTTGCCTATATCGTCATCGCTTCGGTAGAGGTCGGATACTAGAATACCGGCTCATCCACTACCTGTGGGTGAAACTGATAACGCTCCAACGCTATTTCTCCTGCTGCTGACACGACTACCCCTTCGCTTTCCAAGGCCATTTTTTGTAGCGTGAACGAATCCAAATCTTGCAATCCGATCTTTCCTTGGGCGTTGATGACCCGATGCCAAGGAAGCTTGTGCTTTTTGGACAAGGAATGAAGGATGCGAACGATTTGTCTGGCAGCTCTCGGACTTCCGGCCAACGCAGCAATTTGCCCGTACGTCATGACATGGCCCGTTGGAATCCCGGCAATAATTTTTAGTGCGCGCTGCGTAAATTCGGTCATGATGACTACTCCTTCTTGCTTGATCAAATCAAAAGGCTTGTGACTCCTCGAAGATCACAAGCCTTTTCTTCTTATTTCAGGTTAAAACAGTCTTTCCAGCTCGTCAACCAGACTTCCGACGTAAGCGACAGCCTCGCGGATTGGTTGCGGATCTGACATATCCACGCCAGCTTTTTTCATCAGTTCCAGCGGCGTTAGTGTTCCCCCGGCTTTGAGCACCTCGATCCAACGGTCAACGGCAGGCTGTCCCTCTTGCTTGATGCTCGCCGCCATTGCGGTAGAAGCAGTCAAACCAGCTGCGTACGTGTACGGATACAGCCCCATGTAATAGTGCGGTTGGCGCATCCATGTAAGGCTCGCTGCATCGTCCAGATCAACTGCATCACCCCAGAAGTCTGCGAGCACTTGCCCTTTCCATTCGGAGAGCTGTTTGGCAGTCAAAGGTACGTCTTTTTGCGCTCCTTCGTACACTTTTCGTTGCATTCTCGCTTCGAGAAGATGCGTGACAAAGTTGTGGTAATACGTATTCATCAATTGCAAAATGACCCAACGCTTCAGACGAGGATCGTCGGATTGCTCCACGATATGCTGCGCGAGCAAGAGCTCATTGAGTGTAGAAGGCGCTTCGATAAAGTACAACGAAGGACGAGAGTTCGTAAAGCTTTGCTCTCTTGTCGCCAGCATAAAATGTCCGCAATGCCCCAACTCATGAGCCAGCGTGAAAGCACTGCGCATATTTCCCGACCACGTTATGAGAATGTAAGAGTGCTTGCTGTATGTCGTTGAGCAGAACGCACCTGTCGATTTGCCCACGTTGTCTACGTAGTCGATCCAGCGTTCATTCAGTGCTTTTTCCATAATCGCCGTGTACTCTGGCCCCATTACTTGCAAGGATGCCAGAATCTTTTTCCCAGCTTCTTCAATCGTAATCGGCGGGCTGAATTCTGAGTCAAGCGGCGTCTTCAAATCACAAAAGGCAAGTTTTTCGAGGCCAAGCTCTTTTGCTTTCAGCTTCGCATAGCGTCGCATGTGCGGAGCGAGTTCATTCCCGATGATATCCAGGATGTTGTGGTACATATCCAGTGTAACTTGCTGCGGCTTAAGCAGCATGTCCGTTACGGTTTCATAACCACGCAGGCGAGACATGACGGTTTGTCTTTTCACCTCTGACGCGTATACCGCAGCGAAGGAGTTTTGGTAAGAAGCGAGCGTCTTCGAAAAGGATTCGTACGAAGCACGGCGGAGCACCGTATCGGAAGACATCTCATAATCTGTCTCAAACAGCGCGAAAGATACGGGACGCTCTTTTCCCTCGCCATCAAGGACGGGTGCAAATGACATGTCCGACAACTTTCCACGCAAGTAAATGTTGTATGGTGCACCGAAAACCTCGCCCATCGCCGCAAACGCTTCCTCAGTCTCAGCCGACAGTCGGTACGGCTTTGTTTCCAGCAAATCTTTCAAGCTTTTGCGGAATATTTCGAGTCCTGGTTCTTCCTCCAAGAAGCTCTCGATTTTTCCTTCTGGCAACGCCAAAATTTCGGAAGGGATAAAAGAAAGCGCAGCGTTAAGCTGAGATACGACATCCCCTACCCGTGCAGAGTTCGCTTGGTTTTGTGGATTCGTCCCGTCTTCAGAAGACCGCAGTCTGGCATATGTCGCTGCGATATTCGCCCGAACATTGATCGCTTCGTTTGCCTCCAAACATGCCAACAACGTCTCTCCACTCTTATGCAGTTGACCTTTGAATGCTGTGACAACAGGCAGATGCTGTATAATTTCTGCTAATTCTTGCTCCCACGCTTCCTGGCTCTCAAACAGATCGTTCAGGTTCCACGTATACTCGACAGCGACTTGATCACGTGTCTGTCTTGTCTTCACTCTGACTGCCTCCTTTAATTCTGCCAATAAAATATTTTTTATGTAATAAATTTGCCTTTTCATTTGAATTTTCCTACAATTAACCAAAATAAACAAGTGGATAACTTGCTCGAATTAGGCGGTAGTCTGTCTTTTTCTGCGCTTTCCTAGGAAATTCTTTCAAATCATAAGCAGGTGATTTCGGAGGGGAAGGTAAAATAGATAGAATGCAAGTAAGCCTTTTGTTCTAAAAAGGAGGAAATGAACGATGTCTTTTGAAACCTTGTTTGACCGTTACGCTGATCTCGCTGTAAAAGTCGGCGTCAACGTGCAGCCTATGCAAACGTTAGTAGTAACAGCTCCGCTATCTACTGCTCCTTTTGTAAGAAAAGTAGCAAAAAAAGCGTACGAAGCGGGTGCCAAGCATGTACATATTGATTGGACCGACGATGAACTCACACGGATGAAATATGATTTGGCTCCTGACGAAGCGTTTCGTGAATACCCGCAATGGAAGGTACAAGGATTGGAGGAAATGGCGGAAAATGGCGCGGCGTTTCTCTACATCTCTGCAGCGAATCCCGATTTGCTGAAGGGTGTAAATCTTGAACGCATTTCTACTGCCAACAAAACGGCTGGTCAAGCCCTCCACAAGTTCCGCAGCTATACCATGTCTGATAAAGTGAGCTGGTGCGTGCTAGCAGTTCCATCACCTGCATGGGCGGCAATGGTCTTCCCGCATTTGCCACAAGAGGAACAGGAGCCTGCCCTATGGGAGGCAATCTTCCGCGCCACTCGCGCAGATATGGATGACCCTGTCCAAGCTTGGCATGACCATCATGCGACATTGAACAGCAAGGTGGATCACCTCAACGCCAAACAATACCGCTATCTTCATTACGAAGCTCCCGGCACCAATTTGACGATTGAGCTGCCTAAAAATCACATCTGGATTGGCGGCGGGAGCGTAAATAAAGACGGTGCCTCCTTCATGGCCAATATGCCGACAGAAGAAGTATTCACCGCGCCATTAAAAGAAGGCGTCAACGGAACCGTTCGCAGCACCAAGCCCTTGAGCTATCATGGGAATTTGATCGAGAACTTTACGCTGACGTTTGAAAAAGGCAGAATTGTCTCGGCAACTGCTGAAAAGGGAGAAGAGTCCCTGAAACAATTAATTGAAACAGATGAAGGCTCGCATTATTTGGGCGAGGTGGCGCTGGTTCCTCATCTGTCCCCTATCTCGCAATCAAATATCATTTTCTATAACACGCTCTTTGATGAAAATGCGTCCAACCACTTGGCGATCGGGAACGCGTATAGTGTGAATATCGAAGGTGGCGCTGACATGAGTAATGAAGAACTGGCTAGCCGCGGTATCAATATCAGCCTCACTCACGTCGATTTCATGATCGGCTCCGCCGAAATGAACATTGATGGAGAAACAGCTGACGGCAAGCGTGAACCACTCTTCCGCAACGGAAATTGGGCTTGATTCTCCTGAGAATGACATAGCGAGAGGCTGGATTTCATCATCACCATGACAAATCCAGCCTCTTTTTTTCTCGGATTCAACGGCTTTTCGCGGAGCGCTTTCATGAAGGAGAGATAATCGGATACATGTGTCCCTGCATGGCAAAGGACGCTTTCCCCGTTTCCTCGGAAACAACGACGATCAGTGCATCGCTTTTTTCACTCAAGCCCAACGCAGCACGATGTCTGGTTCCCAGCTTTTTTTCCCCTACCACAACTTGAGATAATGGCAGGACATTGGCCGCGGAAACGATATGATTTTCCCGAATCAGGACGGCCCCATCATGCAAAGGGCTGCCAGGATAAAAAATCGACTCCAGCAAGGAATGACTCATCGTGGCCCCAATCGGTATGCCTGCTTGCAGCAGCAGATCTAGCGGGTCCTCACGTTCAACGACAATCAATGCTCCTTGGCGCCTTTTGGCCAAGTGCTGCACGGCCTTGGATAAATCCAGATATTTTTCCGTATAGGGTGAGAGATAGCATTGTAAATAAAAGGAGGCTGCTACTGTTTCGAGTCGGCTAAACTTCGTCCGTATTTGGTCAAACGTCCCGAGTACACATTCGTTTTCATTTTTTAGCGCATGTATGCTCTCATCCAACGTAACGGATATTCCCCTCAGCTCTTGCAGCAATTCCGCCTTCAGCGATGATGTATCACAGTTAACTTCCAGCATATGAACCCCTCAATTTCCATTTCTCTTCACACTTCGTTCTTTGATTGATTGTTCCCCTCCCTCTAGGAAATCATTCTATTTCCTAGATAATAATTCCACTGTGAACCGGACATAGTAAAACACAAATGATCAACAGCTTATGGAGCGAAACCGACATGATAACGGAATGGAATGAGTTTCTTTCCATCGCACAAGACTCGAATGATTTTAAACATTACGCCCTACTGAACGAGGAAAGTCCTTTTGTCATTTCGTACTATCAAACGTTGATAAAAACAGAGCTGCTGCAAAAAAATCTCTTGCGTCCCTATCAAGAACGCATAGAAGCAAATGAATCGCTCACGGAACTGCGCCATTTTTCCCGCTTCGTCCATGTGGAGGATATTATTTATACAGACGACATACAGCTGGTCGTCTCCAAAATCATGACGGGCTACGCTGCTATACAGGCAAAAGACAATTGGCAGTTTTTCGCCCTGATCAATCTGTCCAATCCGACTGAAGGATTGCGAACGGACAACGATACGGAAAACGAGTTTAGTGTCGTTGGACCAAAGGTTGGCTTTGTTGAAAATATCGATATCAACCTGCATCTCATCCGTCAACAAATCAGCACTCCAAAACTAATCGTTCGAGAGTTGACCTTAGGAACACTCTCTCATACACGTATCGCCATTGTCTATTTGTCTGGCATTACCAATCCTCAGCACATTGAAACCGTTGAGCAAAGACTGCACTCCATCGACTTCGATATTATTTTTGATTCATCACAGCTCGATCAGATCATGAGTGACAATTCGAATACGCCTTTTCCATTGTTCCTGTCTACGGAAAGGATTGACCGGGTCATTTATGCGTTAACTCTCGGGCAAATCGTGATTATTTCCGACGCTTCCCCGTATGTCATTACAGGTCCAACTACCATCTTTGATTTCTTCATTTCTCCCGAGGATTATTATTTACCGTGGATCTTATCATCCTTATTTCGGTTGATTCGCATTTTCGGAGTGCTTTTTTCGATCTTGATGACTCCTGCCTATACGGCGGTTCTCACCTTTCACTTGGAAATGATCCCGCAAGACATGCTGGCTCCGATCATTTTATCGAGGAAGTACGTCCCTTTTCCTCCCGTCTTGGAAGTGCTTTTCTTGGAGCTGACGATCGAATTCTTGCGAGAAGCAGGTGCAAGGCTCCCGACAAAGGTCGGACAAACTCTTGGTATTGTAGGTGGAATCGTCATCGGACAAGCATCAGTAGAAGCAGCCTTGACCAGTAATATTTTGCTGATCATCGTAGCTCTATCGGCACTTGCCTCTTTTACCACCCCCATCTATAAAATGTCAAACACGATCCGTTTTCTGCGCTTCCCGCTCATTGTTTTGGCTGGAATTTGGGGCGGGCTTGGAATTGCCATCGGTTTAATGTTCATGCTGACTCATCTGCTTCAACTCAAATCGTTAGGAACACCTTATCTGGCTCCGCTTTACCCTTTTCGCAGACGCAGCTTCGCGGACAGCTTCATTCGCTCTTCCTACAGCCACACAGCCAAAAGGTCTGCTGTTATGCGCGTCATCTCACAATGGAGGTACGATCCTGACAAGGCGACTCAAAAAAGAGACATTGATGAATAGAAGAAGGAGCCATCGAGGAAACCATGCTTGCAAAAAGGAAATGGACAGCGGTGCTATTGATAGTGATCTTGGCTGGCTGCTCTTCGACTCGAATTGTCAGCGAAGTGCAATTGATTCATTCACTGGGTCTCGATCTCGAAGACCAAAAAATAAAAGGGGCAGCCATTACTCACATATATGGAAAGGAAAAGACTCAGATAGAGCTATTGGAAACGAAAAGCTCGAATTTATTTACGATCCTCCCTGATTTTAATGCCATCACGCCTTCTCAAGTGGAGCTTGGGCAATTGCGCTCCGTTATAGTCGGGAGGAAATATGCAGAAAACGGAGTGGAAACGCTGGTGCATACCCTTTGCCGCGATCCAGCTATTGGTTTTCGCCTTCAACTCGCTGTTGCAGAACCAAAGGCAATGACGATTTTGAAAGGCATTCGCCATATGCAAATTCCTTTTTTCATCTCCGATAGCGTCGCTCAGAATATCAAAACGTTGAATTTGCCCAAGACCAACTTGCATATTTTCTTGTTTAATTATTATGGTGAGGGTCGCGATCCTTACCTTCCCTATTTCGTGATGCATAATGACAGAGTGAAGCTGGATGGTCTCGCGCTTTTCCGAGATGACAAATTCGTGCATCGCATCCATTCAAAAGAAAGCTTTTTACTCAAAATCATGGTCGAAAAAGCCAAGAGTGGTCAGATTCCATTTGAGGTGACGATCAACAATCGAAAAGAATCCGGACTTTTGAAAAATCTGCATTCCCATGCCGCCTTCGATGTCAATACGACAGGGCCTGTTCCCAGCATCATGGTAAAGCTCACGGTAAATGGACAAATCAAAGATTATTCAAAGTGGCTGCAATTATCCAATCCACAAGTCCTCCATCAAATGGAAAAAGAACTTTCCGCGTACCTGCAAAAAGAGGCGACGAGCTTTGTGAAGCATTTGCAGAAACTTGAAGTTGATCCGGTTGGATTTGGTGATTTGGTTCGCAGTCGAAGCGCTTCATGGAACTACTCCCACTTCAAAAAGATTTATCCACAAATGAAAATCGCAGTGACTGCTTCGATCAAGCTGGAGCAAACGGGTGAGTAATGAATAACCAGGAGGGATCAGGTGAGTACTTCCATTCGGGAAAGCGCGATGGTTTCACCTTTTTTTGTATTTTTTCTCGTGCACGCCAATATCGTGGGGGTCGGAATACTAGGGTTTCAACGGACAATCGTAGCCCATGCCGGATACGATGCCTGGATCTCCCTTATACTTGCCGGGGCAAGCATCCATCTCATTATTTGGATGCTCTATTTCATGTTGAATGCGGGGGGCCATGATTTATTCTCCCTTCACGAGCTCTGCTTTGGAAAATGGCTAGGAAAATTAATGAGCTTTGTCGTATTAATCTACGTCTGGATGGCTGCTTTTCTCATCTTGCGTTCTTATGTCAGTATTGTGAAGCAGTTTATTTTCCCTCTCATGCATACATGGAGTACGACGCTGATTATTTTGCTCCTCATTTTGTACATTGTTGCTGGTGGTTTTCGTACGGTTACGGGCGTCTGCTTTTTTGGTGTGGTGATTCCGGCGATATTGATGCTTCCTTTGTTTCTATTCCCTTTCGAGTACGCTCGCCCGATTAACTTGTTCCCGATGTTTTCGCATAGCTTTACCGCCTTGTTCGCGTCTGCCAAAGACGCTGTTATCAATTATATGGGCTTTGAACTACTGTTCTTCTACTACCCGTTTATCAAGCGAGCAGCTCACTCGCAAAAATGGGCACACGCTGGCGTCCTTTTTAGCACGCTCCTGTATGTAGCCGTCGCTATTGTAACATTCCTCATGTTTAGCCATGGTGAGCTGGATAAGATTATTTGGCCGACCTTGACCATGCTTAAAATCGTCGAAATTCCGATTTTGCAGCGATTGGAGTTCATTGTGATCTCTCTCTGGCTGTTCGTGATTTTGCCAAACATCTGTCTCAATCTATGGGGGGTTACCCGCGGAATGAAGCAGATATTTGGCATCAGTCAATTCCGCGCCCTTTTGCTTCTCCTAGCATCTTTGGCAATGGGTTCCTATCTGCTCGAAGGTACGACTCCTTTGCTCATGGCACTCCATTTTTATGGGAAAGTGAGCATCGTTTTTATTTTTGGCTATATCCCCCTATTGTTCCTGCTCTTCCTTCTCTGGGGGAAAAAGCGAAGTACCACACAATACCAGACCCCCGGTGCAGAAACAGAAAAAGCCCGATAGATGTCTATCGGGCAACTCGTGCTACTATCGGAATACCGGCTACTAACAATGCCTCTCGAATACTCTGCGCGAATTCCAACGCGTGGGCACCGTCGCCATGAATACAAATGGTATCGGCCTGAATCGGGATGTCCACGCCTTGCTGGGTTAGGACGAGCCCGTCCCTCACCATACGAATGACTTGCTGGAGGGATTGCTGTTGGTCCGTAATCATCGCATTCGGCTGATTGCGCGGTGTCAGCGTGCCATCCTGCTGATAAGTGCGGTCGGCAAACACTTCGTGCGCTGTAGCTAGTCCGATTTTTTCGCCAGCACGCGTCAATTCGCTTCCCGCCAAGCCATACAACACCAGTTCCGGATTTACTTTGTAGATGGCCAACGCAATAGACTCGGCCAGAGCGGGTCTTGTGGCTGCCATATTGTACAAGGCACCATGTGGCTTCACATGATGCATGACGCCCCCTTCAGCCCGCACAAAGCCTTGCAGGGCTCCGATTTGGTACACGACTAGATCATACGCCTCTTCGGGGGAAATCTCCATGTTGCGGCGACCGAAGCCGACCAAATCAGCGAATCCGGGATGGGCACCAATTGCCACACCTGCCTCCAAAGCCATTTGCACTGTTTTTCTCATCGTTCCAGGGTCTCCTGCATGGAAACCACAAGCGACATTTGCCGAGCTGACATAGCGAAGAATCGCTTCGTCATTCCCAATCCGGTAAGCGCCAAAGCTCTCTCCCATATCACAGTTTAAATCTACGCTCTTCATGTATTACCTCCACCCTACAGTCAGTTTGATTCCCAATTGGATCTCATTCATGGTCCGCTCTCGTTCGTACAATGCCCGCTGCGCATCCTGTAGAGAAATTTCCTGAAAACGCATCGTTTCTCCCGGTCGCAACTGAGCGATGATCGGCAAATCCACAGTCGCCACATACCCGATCTTGGGATATCCGCCGATTGTTTGTCTGTCTGCCATGAGAATGATCGGCTGACCGTCTGGAGGAACCTGAATCGTTCCCATCGTGACAGCAGCAGATATTAACTCTAGTGGAGACGTAAGGGCAAGAGTCGATCCCGTCAAACGATACCCCATCCGATCTGATTGAGGAGATACCTGAAAAGCCTGATCGAAAAAGCACTGACGGCTCTCTGCTGTGAAATCGTCGAACTGATCCCCACGAATGACCCGAACGATACTTTCCTGACATTGTGCAAAATGACTGGCAGGAATAAACCAATCTGTATCGGAAAAAGCTTCGTCTCCTACTTTTTGTTCCAATTGCTTTGCGAGATACAAGCTGAATGAGCTTTGCGGGTTGTGCTCGAGTCTATCACCTGCTTGCAGCATTCTGCCTGCCAATCCCCCAAATCCCGCTCGCAGATTCGTGCTGCGGCTCCCCATCACGATTGGCACATCCCAACCACCAGCAACAGCGAGATAGGCACGACAGCCTTTTTTCGCATGGCTGAACTGCAAAATGCTTCCGCTTCTTATCCAGACTGCTCGATTGGACTTGACTGTTTTTTTGTTGATAGTTGGACTGAGATCGCCACCACAGATCGCAATCAGCATGTCCTTTTGGAACAAGAGTGTCGGTCCCTTCATCGTTAACTCCAGAACTGCCTCATCTCGATGATTGCCTACCAGCATATTGGCCATCTGTACGGCAAGTGCATCCATCGCACCACCTACATTGACACCGTGCCGCTGATAGCCGTACCTGCCCCAGTCCTGCACGGTTGTACAAAGCCCTGGCGATACAACCTCTATGCTCATCGAAACACCTTCTTCCCAGCCTCATACTCCTGTTCGGAGATCGGACGAAAACGAACTTTGTCTCCGGCACGCAAAAGACTCGGCTGACTCTCGGTTGGTTGGAATAGACTGAGTGGTGTTCTTCCGATTATTTGCCATCCTCCCGGCGTCTCGATTGAGTAAATACCTGTTTGCGCACCGCCAATCCCTACACTGCCTTTTGGAATCGAGAGACGAGGTGAAGAGCGGCGTGGAGTAGCCAAACGCTCGTCCATTCCCCCAAGATACGGAAAACCGGGGGCAAATCCGATCATGTAAACCAAATATTCGGCAGATGAATGGATCGCAATGACTTCCTCTCGCGTGAGACTGTTCTGCTGAGCAACGTTGTCCAAATCCGGCCCAAAGCTTCCGCCATAGCAAACCGGAATCTCAACAAGCCTAGGCTTAGCCTTGCCTGTGACAGTGAGCTCCTGGAACATTCTGTCAAGGATAGCGAGGACGCTCTCATAAGGCATCAGGTCATGTGGAAACTGCTGTGCGAGAATAATTGGATCATAATAAACCGTGATGGTGGTAAAACCGGGGACAATCTCCAGCATTCCCGGAAAAGGATTCTCCAGAAGAAAATCCGCGAACATCACGACAATCTCATGCGTCCTTTGATCAATCACTTCCCCAAGCTTGACAATCACACCTGAATCACCAAGTGGAGAGAATTCGTAGTTCTTCATTCGTTTCCCCTCTTGATCAGCTGATTTGTCCGCCACCCACAACCATATCCTGCTCATGCGAAATCGTTGCCTCGATTGCGATTTGCAACCCTTTCACAATCGTTTCCAGCGCCATGCTTGGCTGTTCGGCCAGCCTTGCAGCCTGCTCAGGCAGATAAGGAATATGAATGAATCCCCCTCGCGTTGATGCGTGATATTCGGCTAGATAATGCATCAAACCATAAAAAAGATGATTGCACACGTAGGTTCCGGCCGTTTGTGAAACGGATGCGGGTACCCCTTGTTTTCGTAATTCATGGACGATGGCCTTGATAGGCAAGGTAGACCAGTACGCAACAGGTCCATTTTCCCGAATCGGCGTATCGATGGGCTGATTTCCTTCATTGTCTGGAATACGAGCATCGTTCACATTAATCGCAACGCGCTCGACAGCAATATCGACACGTCCGCCTGCTTGTCCAATGCAAAGCACGATGTCCGGCTTCGTTTCCTCAATCGCTGCATAAAGCTGCTCGATCGACTTATCAAAGACAGTAGGGATTTGACGTATTTCCACTTGATAATGTGCAGACTCGATCTTTCCTAGCTCTTTTACCGACTCCCATGCTGGATTGACGGACTCCCCCCCAAAAGGATCAAAACCCGTTACCAAAACCGTCTTCATGTCCTACTCCTCCTATTTATCTGTGATTGTTTCCGTATATCCCAGTTGGCCCATGATGCTTTTCGCCGCCGCTTTCGTCTCCTGGACCAAATATCCCAATCGCTCCTCCGTAAAACGCGAAGAAGCGCCAGCTAAGCTCAATCCAGCAATAACTTGTCCCGTAAAATCACGAATGGGGACTGCCAGGGCCGCAGAATCAGGCTCCAGTTCACCGTAGCTCACGGTATAACCCCTCTCACGCGCATCTTGTATCCATTTCCACAACAGGTGTTCATCCGTATTGGTACCTGGAGCGATCTTTTTCCATTCAACCCGCTTCAAGAAAGCGGTAATTTCCTCATTTGGCATGAACGATAACAAAATGCGCGGGCACGCTCCGGCATACAGAGGCGCCCTTCGCCCTACCTGGGTATAAACCCGCACGTACCCGCGTGTATCCACTTTTTCAATGTAAACTCCTTCATCTTGATCCCGAATAATCAAATTGACTGCTTCCTCGACGCTATCACGTAATTGCAGCATGTACGGAAGCGCGAGTTTTCTGATCTCCAATCGCTGTGCCACGATGTTTCCAAATTCGAGTAGCTTCAAGCCCAATTGGTACTTGGGCGGTTGATGGCTCGTTGTTTTGGCGACGAAACCGCGCATTTCAAGGGTCTGGATGATCCGAAATACCGTGCTTTTCGGCATTTGAGACAATTCCACGAGTTCCGCCAGACTCAATTCGCTGTTATCGATGAAATACTCTAAAAACTCCAGCGTTTTCAACACACTGCGGTTTGCTGTTTTTTCCATTTTTCATCACCACTTTATCGTCCCAAAATACGGAATGATATTTTGTATTTTGGTATAAGATAATCGTAGAATAATTCTGTCATTACGGTCAATACATTTTTAACCCCCTTCTCGCCGTTCACTTAACTGGAAAAGGGGGCCATACTCGTTGGCTAATGAATATTCTTTTTCTTAAACCGTCCACCAGAAACATCGTGAATATGACCGATTGCCAAAAATGCAGAGGAATCGATTTCCTCCACGATGGATTTCAGCTTCGCTTCTTCCAATCGGGTGATGACACAGAAAATGACTTTTTTGACGTCCCCGGAGTAGCCACCTTCTCCATTCAAATAGGTAATTCCCCTCCCCAGTCTCGCCGTTAACGCATCGCCAATTTCGACTGGATAATCACTGATAATCCATACTGATCTGGATTGTTCGAGTCCGACCATCGTAATATCGATCATTTTATAAGCGATGTAATAAGCAATTAACGAGTACATGGCCCGATCCCATCCAAATATGAAGCCGGCACTGCCTAGAATAAAAATGTTAAAAAACATGACCATTTCGCCGACTGAAAACGGACTTTTCCTCGTCATCAGGATCGCAACAATTTCCGTTCCATCCAAGGAACCGCCCGCGCGAATGACAAGTCCCACACCGATTCCGATAATGATCCCCCCAAAAACAGCAGAGAGAAGCAAATCGTCCGTCAAGCCGGGAACATGATGAAGGTAGCTCGTCCCCACCGACATCACGACGACACCGAACAGCGTAGAGATGGCGAATGTCTTGCCAATTTGCTTGTAGCCAATAAGTAAAAAGGGCAGGTTAAAAAGGAATAAAAATATTCCGAGTGATCCTCCTGTCAGCTTTGATGCCATAATGGAAACACCGGTTACACCACCGTCAATGATGTTGTTGGGAACCAGAAAGATTTCCAGTCCGACTGCCACCAACAGAGCTCCAATGATGATTCCAAGAGCTCTCAGTGCGATCCTCCTTTTTTTCGCTCGCTTATGAGTGATCGGTGCAACTGTTTTTGCATCCATTTTGATCATCCTTAGCCGTTTTTTCTTACCCCTTCATCTTTCCCTGGTAGCAAAAAAAATAGCCAGCCAGGATTTCTCCCAGCCGACTCTTTATCATCCTTTACCCCCAAAGGGCAATGGAAATAATGCCTATCGTGATCATCAAAGACATGGACAGACGCCATACGCGTTGTCGCTCCTTTAACAAGAAGACCCCGAGCAGCGTACCAAAAACCGTACTTACCTCACGAATGGGTGCAATGGCTGCCAGCGGTGCCAATGTCATGGCAAACAAAAACAGCAGATACGAACCTGGAGACAGGACAGCACCCAGCACAATCGTTCGCCAGTTTTTTTGCCACTCACGGCGAATGAGTCCCTTCTTCCAAACGAAGACCCCTGCGACAATCAGGCAGGCAAAGTTCGTTATTTCCAATAAAGCGAAGGGAGATAATTGTTGGACGATTTGCTTGTCGGTCAACGTATACCCTGTAATGCATAGTCCAACAGCAACAGCGTATCGCAGGGCCAGCGGATTCACTGGTTGTACCTGACGATCTGTGCCAATCATCCCGCTGATGGCAAAGACTCCGATCACGATGCAAATGACCCCCAGCCATCCCGGTACAGATAAATACTCTTGAAAGAAAATCGCGCTAAAAAACGGAATGAGAAGCGTCCCCGTCCCCCTCATGATGGGGTAAACCTGTGAGATATCCCCGTATGTATACGCCTTTGAAATCAATAAGGTATAGCATCCTTGAAAGAAAAAGGACAGAAACAGAAAAAGACCCAAAGTCCATGTCAGTTGTACGTGTATCAATTCCCAAATGAGAACAGGTAAGAGGATCACGGTTGTTGGCAATGTAATCAACCATAGAAAAGCCATTTTGTTCTCACTTTTTTTCGTGAATAGGTTCCAGACTGCGTGCGCAAGGCCAGACGATAGTACGAGCAGAATCGAAATCGATAGCATGTATGCCCCTTCTCTCTGTTGTTGTACAAATACAACTAAAGACAATAAAACACATTGCGTTTAATTGTTTTTCATTCGACGTGTACAGTATACACCCAGTCTTTGCAAAAATTAAGTATTGTTTCTGCTTATCGCCCAAAACCATTTATTGATGCTCTCAAACACACGCATCTTTTTCCATTCTCCGCATTTTGGGTTATAATGGAGGGATGACACTTCGTTCGGAGGATCTTACTACATGTTGCAAAGAGAGTTGACTCGGGAACAAGCGATACAGCTAGGCGAGCAAATCCTAATTGCCGTCGAAGGACACATCATTGAACGGGGCTATACGTACTTTTCAGATGGCGTCGTCTTCAATACACGCGTAGAACAAGGCCAATATTTGACGAGTGATGTTCAAGGCTCCGAGGTGTATCATGTTCGCCTCGATATGGAAACGGTTCAAAACAGTACTTGCACCTGCCCTTATTCGCGCATTTGCAAGCATATTGCTGCTACATTTTTTCAGATGTACAGTGTGTTCGAGAATCCTCGTACATTTTTGACCCGCTCCCAACAACCAAGACGAGCTACTTTTTCTCCTCATCTGCTGATTCCTACTTATAAATACAGCCATACCGCTCCTGCTCAACAGGATACAGCGTCTGTTTCCTCTCCGCTAAACGCGAACAGCTCCGTCAAAGAATGGTGGGCATTTTTTGAGAGCTGGACACGCAACTTGTTTGCGGCAATGGAATCGTATCGGGCTTCCTCTGAGTTATTATCGAGCTATCAAAATGTGCTGAGTGTTGCTGCCTCATGGCCGAAGGATCGGGCGCAACTCTTTGTCATTCATGCCAATCTGTTTCATCTCATGAAGCTTACACAATACGTCAAAACGTACCGCCAATCATACTGGTTTCTCGATTTGGTTCAGACCGCCGAGCGGTTATTGGATCAATTAGAAGGGACATTGTACTTTGCAGACATCCCTGCTCTTTTGGTTGACCACCAGGATGCCATCGAAGATACTCTTCAACTGACAAAGGAATTGAAAGAAAACGAAGCTACTTCCCTCTACTGGGTATTCGCCTATCAAATGTTATGGTGGATGCTATTGAAAAAGCCAGAGTGGATGCAAGAGGAGATCCATGTATTGGATCAGCTGATCAACGATGAAAACAGTTCTGCCGCCGAAAAGGAAAAAGGTCTGCTGCTCCGTGCCCACTTTCATGTGATGGAAAAGGAGGACGAAGCTGCTCTACAAATCTGGAAAAGAATGAGCCGCTTGAACCTCTCCTTCTACTTGTCCTATATGAAATCATTCGCTCGCAATGGAGAATGGCAGCGATTTCTCGATTGGACTGCCTCGTTGACGACCTTAATCGGTCAAGCCGAGACACAACAATACCGACTCGTTATCGCCATTTGGCAGGAAGCAATGGACCAAGTGGGCCGATCAGCCGAGTGTGGCGCCAAGCTGAAGCAATTCTTGCCGAGCAGTTATCACGAATATGCCGCTTATTTATATGAAGAACGACAGTTTCAGCAATGGATTGATTTGCAAATGTCGTTTCAAGTCCCCATGGCAGATATCTCGATCATGCAGGTAAAAGAAATCGAGGAAGCCGAGCCGACACTGCTCTTCCCTTTTTATTTGCGTGAGGTGAACAGACTGATTGCGGAACGGAACCGAACGGCCTACAAAGAAGCCATCAAGCTCATGAAAAGGGTAAGGACGATTTACAACAGAGCAAACCAAGATGCGCGCTGGGAACGATACGTGGAACAATTATCTGCCAAACATAATCGGTTACGTGCTTTTCAAGAAGAGCTAAGGAGAGGAAATTTCAACTTATGAAGACCGTCACTACATTGGTTCTAGACGGAGAGCTTTTGGCAGACGGACAATTCTTGATTACTGGCAAAGACACGCAAGGAACAGTGGTCGATCCAGAAGAATTGGCAGGAACACTTTTTGCGTGGGATGAGGCATCCTATTACGGAACCTTCCTGGATAAAAACGAGCATGGCGTATTGCTCAGCCCTGCCAAGGCCCTCTCCTTTTTTGTCTCCCCTCAGTGGCTTTTGCATCGGACCTATTCAGTCAGCACGCCATTTGAACAATTTACGCATGTTGCGGGAATGATCCGCGATACACTCGCACAAGGCTCCATTGCCCCTGATTTTTCTTCTTGGAAAAAAGGTCAAATCGGCTGGAGAGCCCTGCACACTCCCGTCGATTTTCCAGAGTATGGACACAGGTGGCTTTCGTTCATCGTGGAGGAATCCTTGCAAGGTACTGGCGAGATTGGACGAATGTGGGAGCAGCTATTGACGCAATATCCGGCTCTTTACGTCATGGGCGCCGAGCTTTCTCCACACCTGCAGGAACAGGAATGGTTGCAATCGATAGGCTGGCTGCCAGATACGACACCGTTTCGCACATGCTTGCAAATCGTTGAGGCCGAGGAGCACCCCAATGACTGGCAACTCCAAGTGTATTTGCAAAATCGTGAAGAGCCCGATCAGTTATTCCTCATTGAGCCACACCAGTTGACGGCTGAGGGAGTAACCACCGCTCGCATCCCTGCTGACTGGCGTGAACATTGGAATCGTTTTCTCACGGACCTAGCCAAATGCAAAGAGATTCTCCCTTGGCAAAAAGACACCCTGGAGAATCAAAGCCGTTTTCTCACCCGACTGACGAATGAGCAAGCATGGATCTTTTTGACATCGAGCAGTTTGCAGTTGGTGCAAGCTGGCATTCACGTCTTTTTGCCAGCATGGTGGGAACAAGTGCGTCGGGTAAAACCGAAGCTAAAAGCCAAGATTACAACCTCTGTCGGGGCTAGCAGACAGTCGTTCCTAGGTGTCTCCCAGCTCATGGATTTTGAATGGAAGCTCGCCTTGGGACCTGTAGAGCTCAGCGAAGAGGAATTTGAGGAACTCATTAAACAAAAGCAGCGCCTGTTGAAAATTCGCGGGCATTGGGTGCAATTGACTCCCGATCTATTCTTGCAGCTGCAGGAAGCGCTCAAGAAAAACCAAGCGAAAAACGGCATGTCCCTTCGCGATGTCATGAGAATGCACCTCGCCCCCACTGTAGAGGTTGAGGAGCTACCCGAGGATGAGTACGATTTCGATACTTCCCTAACGGTTGAAGTTCAGCTAAACCAGCATTTGCGAGAGCTGTTGAATCAATTGCAAGAAACGAAGCGCATCCCGATTATGGAGCAGCCATCTACTTTTCACGGGACGTTGCGCAATTATCAGCTAGAGGGCAGTTCGTGGCTGTTCTTTTTACGCCGCTTTGGGTTGGGAGCTTGTCTGGCCGATGACATGGGATTGGGGAAAACGGTTCAATTTATTACGTATTTGCTTCATGTCAAACAACATGGCCCAGCCAGTACTCCTTCTCTCTTAATTTGCCCGACCTCCGTCATAGGAAACTGGCAAAAAGAGCTGAAGCGTTTCGCCCCTTCTCTTCACGTAATGATTCACTATGGCAATGATCGTCAAAAGAAGGAGGCGTTTTTGCCAGCGATCAAGGGAGCGGATCTGGTCATTACCTCCTACGCTCTGTCCCATTTGGATGAGCAGGAGCTAGGAATGGTTACATGGGATACGATATGTCTCGACGAGGCGCAAAATATTAAAAACGCCTATACAAAGCAAGCATCCGCTGTGCGCGATTTGAAAGCATGGCACCGGATCGCTCTCACAGGCACTCCGATCGAAAATCGCCTAAGTGAGCTCTGGTCCATTTTCGACTTCTTGAATCCTGGCTACCTGGGAAGTCTTGGGGAATTTACCCAGCGTTTTGTCCATCCCATCGAACGAGACCAAGACCAGCAGCTCATCAATCAAGTGCAACGACTCATTCAGCCTTTCCTGCTCCGTCGGGTGAAAACCGATCCGAACATTCAGCTCGACTTGCCAGACAAGAATGAGAGCAAGGAATATGTACCGCTGACTACCGAGCAAGGCGCACTTTATGAGACCGCGATTCAAGATATGTTTGATCGTATGGAAAAAGCTTCACCTATGGAACGGCGCGGTCTGATTCTGACGACACTGACACGTCTCAAACAATTGTGTGACCATCCTGCCCTCATTTTGAATGAAATCGCAACAACAGATGAAGCCAGTCGCTCGCACAAATTGGAAAGGCTGTTGGAATTGGTAGAGGATATTCGCCAAAAGAAAGAGCGTTGTCTGATTTTTACCCAATACATCGAAATGGGCAATTTGCTTCAACGAGTGCTGACGCGAGAAGGCTATGGCCCTGTCTACTTCCTAAATGGAGCCACAAAGAAAGAAAAACGCGATGAGATGATCGCTCGTTTTCAAGACTCGACACTTCCGGACGAGGAACGCGGGGCCATCTTCATTCTTTCCTTGCGTGCGGGTGGAACTGGCTTGAACTTGACGGAAGCCAACCACGTCATTCACGTAGATCGCTGGTGGAATCCTGCGGTAGAAAATCAGGCCACCGACCGTGCTCATCGCATAGGACAACAGCGCAATGTTCACGTCTACAAATTCATCTCGCTCGGGACAATTGAGGAACGTATTGATGAGATGATGGAGAGAAAGCTATCGCTGAGCCAGCAAATTGTCGGGACGGGCGAAAGCTGGATCACGGAGCTATCCACGGAAGAACTGCGAGACTTGTTCACCCTGCGGCATGATTGGCTAGACACGAAAGGATAGATGGAGAATGGAGCGAGCGAATCAAAACGATAGCAATTCCACTATGCGCCGCCCTACAGAAGAGCCTAAGCTGCCCGAGGCATGGCTGCGTTTTTTGGAAGCCGTTCAACAACAATTTTCCGATAACCAAACAAAGAAAGACTAAGTGCGAAAAACCCAAGGCATGATCACGTTATCGATCGAGCCTTGGGTTTGATTTTCCTAGTGGAAAGGAAATCTCCACTGTCGTTCCTTTATTCGGGGTACTTGAAAAATGGATGTACCCGTCGTGTGCTTGCATGATTTTATAACAAATCATAAGTCCTAGCCCGGTCCCCTTTTCTTTTGTGCTATAAAAAGGCTCCCCTAATCGTTTCAACCGTTCTTCCGCCATACCGCAACCTTGATCAATAATTTTAATCATCACTTGCTCACTTTTTTTATGCCTTGCCACGATACGAATCGTCCCACCATCCTGCATCGACTCAACGGAGTTCGACAGAAGATTCATGAAAAGCTGTTGAATTTGATTCTGATCGCACCAAATCGTGGTCCCTTCCACTTCCTTGACATCCAGCATCAGATGATGACGCTCTAGCTTTGCTTGCATGAATCGTGTAACCTGCCGCAGCAAATCCGTTAGATTATGTGATTCGTACGGTTCTGTGCACTCTCTTGATAAAAAGACGTATTCTCGCAGGACACTCTCTAATTGGTGAAATTCAGCCTGCATAATATCAAAGTATTCCCGCTTCCATTGGTCTCGACGGAGCAATTGGACGAAGCCTTTGATGGAAGTTACCGGGTTTCGTATTTCGTGCGCAACCCCAGCAGCCATTTGCCCAATGACGGATAGCTTGTCTATCTTTTGTAAAAACTCTTCTGTTTGCACGTGCTTCGTGTGATTTCGAATAATAAAGATGACTTGGTTCGTCTCATGACCTTCACGAATAACCGGGGTGCCTTTTGCCTCCAGCGTGATCTTTTTGCCATTCCGGTCCGGGCAACTAAATGTAATGAGACGAGGCTGCTTCTCCATCGTGATCTGACGAATCGTTTGCATAACAAGCCTGCCCGTTTCCAGTGGTAGTACAGCTAGCAAGTGTCGATTCACGACTTCATCAGGAGCAATTGCCATGACAGATTGAACGGCTGGCGAAATATACGTGATCATCCCCTGACTGTTGATGATCACGATAATATCCGACAAGTTTTCTGCGATCAATCGATAGGGTGATTCGGTCACAGGTTGTTGCTTGCGAAGAACGTCTCCTCGCTCACTATGGTCCACTTCGTATGGATCAAGAGCTCGGTGCTGTCCACCATTGAGTAATAGAAAAGCACTGTTCCTAAACCTTTCCTCACGCTTCAACACACGAGCCAGGTCTTCGGCAGGCATGGGCTCACTAAACCAAAACCCTTGAGCAGAATCACAACCAAGCTGCCAAAGAAAATCCAGTTGCTCTTGCGTCTCTACACCTTCTGCCGTTACTTGCACGCCTAGACTTCGTGCCATCGCCATGACAGTTTTAATAACGGTTGCCTGTGTGACATCGCTCATACATTCCCTCACACAGGATTGATCGATTTTTAGTTTGTTCATGGCAAAGCGGGATAGATGTTGAATGCTGCTATAGCCCTTCCCAAAATCATCCAAGCTAATTTTTACACCGATTCTTTTTAGTTCTGCTAAAATCTCAATGGTACGCTCCCCATCTCTGGTCGAATCCTCGGTAAATTCCAGCTCCAAATAGTGAGGCTGCAAGTTTGTTTCATCTAAGATCGCTTGAATCCTGCTACCCACCTGGTCCGATTCCAAGGTAGAGGATGATAGATTCACACATGTCACAAGCGGTGGTAGTCCAGCGTCCTGCCAAGCTTTGTTCTGCTGGCAAGCCGTTCTGATTACCCATTCCTCTACCAATAGAATCAACCCGCTCTTTTCTGCTAACAACAATATCCATTCCGGGGGCAGCAGCCCTTTTTGATGATGGTTCCATCTTACCAGAGCTTCTGCTCCGATTATTTTGCCTGTTCTCAGGTCGTAAAGTGGTTGATAATACAAGCTCAGTTGCTGATCGACAACCGCTTGCTGAAAATCACGAACGTAGCGATCCAGTTCCTTTTGGTTCATTTTCTGTATACGAACCACGCCTTCCTGGAAATCATTCTGATTTTTCTAACTTTATCCCTGACTCTACTTTATAGGAAGAGGCTAGCCCATGTCCATACGTCGACGATGTATAGAAAAAACCCTCCACAAAGGGAGGGGCCGCTACGTATGAATTCTCATCAGAGCGCGCTCTTCTTCTTTTATCCGCGGACAGGTATAGCAATACTTTTGCTCCCCCGTCTTATAGTACAAACAGCATTGGTTCTTGATCCGCACTTTCGCTTTGGGGTCACGCATATCCTCGATCCAGCGCACTTTCACGCGAAACGGATTTTTTGGCAATCCAAAGCTCTCGCCTTCCAGCTGATTACAGAGAACATCGTAATCAGCCTTCACTTGTTGCTTGACGCTATCCTGTTCTACCAACGCCACAAAAACATCTGTATAGTAATTGAACTTGGTTGGGAACTGACCCCAAAGCATCGCTTCCGGGTTTCCTGTTACCTTTGCAAGAGTCGTGAGCAACGGATGCAGGAAGTCTTGGAAATACGCACGATAGCATTCCTCGAGCCAGATTGCGCGTTCTGCTTCGCTGGTAGGCGCTTCTATGATCTCATATGCCGGGATCACAAAGACGAATTGCGGATAGTCATCCTCGTAAAACAATTCAATCGTCATATTATCCAGCGTCATCGTAAGTGCACGGTTCCAGACAGAGATCATGTACAAAAGACCGAGTGAAGGGCTCGTGAGCCAACTGCTGATGTAAGTACCAGCAGCAGTCAGCTCATGTGCCTTGATTAGCGGAGCATAGATTTGTACAAGCTCATTCATATGTTTCAGGTTTACCAAATCTCTCGCCTTCATCGAAAATAAGGCATTGGGTCTCGGTTTTGAAGAAATATCAAACCGTTGTGTAATAAAATCGTCATCCCATTCTAGCATCACGATCTCCCTCTCTATTCCTTATCAAGAAAAAACGCTGTTTGACTGATCAAGGTATGTGCCGAACTGCGCCTTATACAGTCTGCTATAGATGCCTTCACGAGCCAAGAGCTGATCATGACTTCCTTGCTCCGTAATGCCTTGTTCCGTTACAACGATAATGCGATCTGCATTTTTAATGGTAGCCAATCTGTGCGCGATCACCAATGTCGTACGTCCTTTGGACAGTTCCTGCAAGGACTGCTGGATCGCCGCCTCCGTTTCGGTATCGAGTGCAGAGGTTGCTTCATCCAAAATCAGGATCGGCGGGTTTTTCAAGAACATGCGCGCAATCGCCAGTCTTTGTTTTTGACCACCGGACAATTTGACTCCGCGTTCACCAATGATCGTCTCCAGACCAGCAGGCTGAGAACGGATAAATTCTTCTAGTTTAGCGAGACGCGCTGCCTCCCAGATCTCTTCCTCTGAAGCATTTAGTTTTCCGTACACGATATTTTCACGAATCGTCCCTGAAAAGAGGAACACATCTTGCTGAACGATCCCGATTTGGCTGCGCAATGACGCTAACGTGATTTCGCGAATGTCCATTCCATCGATGGTGATGCTGCCTCCGTCGATCTCATAAAATCTCGGCAAGAGGCTGCACAGCGTGGTTTTTCCTGCTCCAGAAGGGCCTACAAATGCAATGGTCTCGCCCGCCCGGATGTTCAAATCAATGTTTTGCAAAACAGAAGACTCTTGGTCGTAGCTAAACGAAACATTCTTGTACGAGATATCGCCCTTCAACGACTCTACCTGGATCGCATCCGGAGCATCCGCAATATCCGGTGCTGTGTCCATGATTTCGATGTAGCGCTTAAAACCGGCAATCCCTTTTGGATAGCTCTCGATAATCGCATTAATTTTCTCCAACGGACGGAAAAATACATTCGTTAATAGCAAGAAAGCGACAAATTCACCGTAGGTCAATTCACCTTGAATAACAAACCAGCTGCCGCAAATCAAGACGAACAAATTGACTAAGCGCATCAGCACGTAACTGACGGAAATATTTTGGGCCATGATTTTGTAGGACAACAGCTTGGTGATACGGAAACGCTGGTTGTTCTCTGCAAATCTTTTGTTTTCAAATTTCTCATTGGCAAAAGCCTGTACCACACGCATTCCGCCTACGTTATCCTCAACACGTGCGTTGAAATCCGCCATGTCGCCGTACAGACGATGGAACGCGCTCGTCATCTTGCGGTTGAAGTGAACAACGAAGAATATCAAGAGCGGAATCACCAAAAACGTAAGCAGCGCCATTTCTTCATTAATATTGAACATCAAAAGAAAAGCACCAATCAGCGTCATCACCGCGATAAACAAATCTTCCGGACCGTGGTGAGCGACCTCCCCGATCTCCATCAAGTCATTCGTTAGGCGAGATAGCAGATGCCCCGTCTTGGTATTATCGAAAAAGCGGAAAGAGAGCTTTTGAATATGGTCGTACAGCTTCTTACGCATATCCGTCTCGATGTTAATTCCAAGCATATGTCCCCAGTACGTGACGACATAGTTCATCCCGGCGTTGAGACCATACAAAGCCAAAAGGCCAATGCACGCCCATACGATCATGTTCCAATCCTTGCTTGGAAGTAATTGATCGACAACCATGTTCACTGCAAGCGGAAATCCCAACTCCAACAAAGCAACAAAAACTGCACACGTGAAGTCGAGGATGAATAATCCACGATAAGGCCGATAGTAAGAAAAAAATCTGCGAAGCATTGAAGCAGCACTCCTCTCTCAAGAACAACATCAATCAAGTGTTTGATTTTGAAAATCATTTTCATTATATATGGATTTGACTTTTATATCGATGTTTTATTGGAATTTTTTTCTTCGCGGAGCACATTGGCAAAAAAAATGGTTCGAATCTCCTTATCCATCAAGGAATCAGAGGCTCGAACCTGAATATTACTCAGCGTAAATCTTGATAAGCGGGCACCCCACCCGCGCCTTTGGGAGACGGCGCGAAGCTGTTCCAAGCCCTCCTACTTTGATGCTAAGATTGGGTGCTTTAATAGATCAACATCTTTTATACAATTCATGATGTTTTGAACCCTTTCTTTACAGTTGCTTATACTAGGTACATTTGGTGTGCTTATTAAAGTATGTACAGCTTGGTTGTTTGTATTGAAATAGTGCATCGTGCATGCTTATTTAACCTCTACACTTTTATGAGAAACTTATCACCTCCTTTTTTGGTGCAGAAGGTACAAATTTTAAAGCTCTTTTACTTCTCCTGTTTGAGCATTGATTTGTAGAATAGTATCTGTTTTATGATCATAGTCGGTTGCCTTTATCAGCCAATGATCTTTCTGTCTACTTGCACTTTTCATAATGATTCCATCATTATGTGTGCTCTTTAAGTAATTGATTGCGTGCTGAATCGCACTTTTTTTATCCATTTGATTAATAGGATTTTTGCTTTCTTCATTAATTACAAGTTTACTGAGTTCTGCGCCACTGGGATAAGACTGTGCTGATGGTGTCGTTGACCATGTAGAAACTGTGTGACCAACTTCGATTTCATCAAACGAGATACTATTCCCCTTGCTATCGAGGAATACGGCTTCTTCTTTTGGGAAATACCACTCTGCTGCATAGAAATTCTCATCGCTCGTCTTGGTTTCATCATTTTCTATAACTAAGAGACCTTTTTTTTCAAAATCTTTTTCAGTTACGTATCCTGTTAATGCTTGCTTTTCAACATTCTTGTGATTAGTTGCACATCCAGTTATAAGTAATGCTGCAATGATTACTATCAAAGCCTTTTTCAATGTGCTCATTTCCTTTCTTATTCCCCATGAGAACCCCTTCCCTCATGGGGAACTTTATTTCAACTAGTTACCAGTAAAAATTGAATCAATGTTAAAATAATCCTCTATTTCGCTAATATGTGTGTAAACTCCAGTATCTGCGCTATGAACTCCTATTGCTGTTCCACCGTAAAATATAGGCCCTCCGCTATCCCCTGGTACTTCTGAATAACTAGCTTGTCTCATATTAGTAAAGTATTGCTTGTCTCCATTTGGGCTTTCTATACTCCCCCTCCAATTAGTTGATTTCAACGTTCCACACTGCAAACTGTATCTCCAATGGTTTCATCCCTTGTTCTTTGAACCTCTGTAATCGTATTGTATTCTGATTTATAATTTCCAAAAACATAGTAAGTAGCATCGTCAGATCCGTTTGTTAGTTCAATGAGTGCTGCATCTACACTCCCACCGAAATTAAAATCTGCGGTTTTACCAAACCTTTCTCCTCCTTGCTGAAATCTATCCCCAACATTTTCTGTGCAGTGTCCAGCAGTTAAAACATAAAAATCGTTATCCTTTTGCACTGAAAACGCAGAAGTGCAATTTCGGTCTTCTGTAGTATTTTTTATTCTTAAACCAGCTTGAATTGGTCTAAATTTGTCGCTTGGTTGAGCCTGAGCTTTGCGAGCTTCTTCGTTCTTTGGTACCATGACACACTTCGTCGACCAATTTTCCTTTCAGGATGATCCCCAGCAGATTATTATTGACTTTTCTCGTTCCCATGTCTGGGATTTGTCAGCTGTCACGGCTATCTCGAAAGTCGTAGAGAAATACAGACAGTTGGACAAATTCGTCTTTATCACCGGACTTAATGATGAAAGCAAGCGGTTAAAGCAAGCGGTTGATTGATCGTGTGGGTATTCGTACTCCTGCCGGACATTAACCTGCCGTTTTAAATGGAAATCCCCTAACGGATACAAGAGCTTTATCTCTTGTCGTTAGGGGATTTTCTTTTGTCCGAATGAAGTCAAGTTTTCCTCTTATTTCATTTTTGCAATAGTCCGATCATATTTCCGAATTGGTCAGCATCATTTTGCAGTGCTAGAATGATCAATAACAATATTCCTGCTTTTTAACTGCAAAGGTTGTGACAGAAAGATGGAATTTTCTTGGAAACGTAATTTGATTGTGTTATGGATTGGGGTATTTTTCTGTAGCACCGCCTACTCCATCTCGATCCCTTTCCTGCCCATCTTCCTCCATACTTCACTGGGGGTCAATGAGCATCTGGAAGCCTGGTCCGGTATTTCGTTTGGCATCACATTTTTGGCAAGTGCACTTATCTCGCCATTTTGGGGCTCGCTTGCGGACAAATATGGACGAAAGCCAATGTTGATTCGGTCTGGATTTAGCCTCGCTTTGCTGTATTTTTTGACGTATTTGATTACGGACCCTTATTTGTTTCTTGTGTTACGGATCTTCCAGGGTTTGCTTGCCGGCTACGTACCTGCCGCCATTGCGCTGGTAGCGACGAATACACCAGAAAAAAACGTCGGGTACGCACTGGGGATTATGGCGACTTCGGGAGCAACAGGAGGAATCATCGGTCCGTTGGTTGGCGGTGTCGTCAGTCACGTATGGGGAAACGCAGAAGCTTTTATTTTTTCAGGATTTGTCGTCCTCGTAGCAGCGCTGATCGCTACTTTCTTCGTGAAGGAAACGAACTTCAACCGCTCCGGCAGTCGATCTAGTGTACGAGAAGATTTGCGGGCTGCAATGGCAAACCGGCCTTTGATGTCCATATTAGGTATGAGCCTGATGGTCACGATTTCCGTTATGCTTCTTGAGCCTTTGTTAACCGTGTATGTTATGCAATTGGGCGCTTCGCAACAAGACGCATCCCTCAGCTCCGGCATCATTTTTGCGGCGGTGGGCATCGCAACCGTCATTGCAGCTCCACAATGGGGAAAGCTCGGGTCAAAGGTTGGCTATTCCAAAATCTTGTTCATCGGCTTAATGGGTGGAGCGATCGGAAATTTACTGCAATTTTTCTTCACCAATCTGTATGGATTTGGCATTTTGCGCTTCGCGTACGGACTGTTTTTTGCCGCTGTTTATCCGTCGATCAATGCCATGATTGTAAAAGTCACAGAACCAGAATTTCGCGGCAGAGCGTTTAGCCTGAACCAATCCTCGACGCAGCTCGCAACAATGATGGGACCGATCATTGGCGGCGTTCTAGGAGGACTCATCCCGATTCGCTTTGTTTTTATCATCAATGGTATCGCGCTATTGATTACTGCCATCATGATTCGATCCAAACGATCACAATTGGCCGGACAGCCGTTGAAGCAGCAGACAACGGAGCGCCAGCTAGCAACGAAGTAACGTGTGTAGCATATTCACAAGCGTAAACTCCCTCTCATCCGTACAGGTGAACACCTTGCGTTGACAGAAGGGAGTTTTTTCACGTGATCCCGCCTTTCCTTCCACGATTGTATTCGCTACAATAGTAGGTATCCAGAGTGCGGACAGAAAATTCCGACAACCAAAAAATCAAATTACATACGCCATGGAACGACCCGCATATTCCGATTTGACGAAACCACTCATTTTGTCTGAGGAAAGGGGTAACACGTACATGTCGGGGAAAACGGTGATTTTGCTTGTTCTGATCATTATTGGGCTAATCTGTATCAATCTGTTTGTGTCCAACGGTTTCATTCGACTGCTTGCCATCGCAGGAATTTTAGGGATTACCTTTGTCCTGCAGGGGGCCGTGATTCGAAGGAGATGAAGCTGACGATTACCAGCGAAGGCGATTTAGACTAGACCGTCACGCTGGCTTTATCATGAAAACAACAGCGGGCTCGGTTGAAAACGATACTCCTAGCCCGCCGCTGTTCCATTCGCGCAACCTACTCGTGCTCTTTCTCCCTTTCATGATCGGACGAGCACAATCTTCCCACGCACTCTACCCGTTTGACTAAAGAGATGCGCATCGCGAACCCCCTCAATCGTCATTGGATATATCTTCGTCAAAAACGGCTTTACATGTTTGGCTTCCACTAGCTCACGAATACGATTCATGTTTATCCCATCTGGACGCGTAAACACAAAAGTAACATCCAGCTCTCGTTCTTTCTCAAACGCATCCGCGAACGAAGGTTTCTTGGCATCGCGCTCGCTGATAATGGTGGCCACTCTTCCTTGCTGCTTCATCAATCTTATAGCTTCTCCGTACGCTTCTCCACCCAACGTGTCCAGCATGAATGTAAATTGCGCAGAGGTATGAAGTGCTCCCTGGTCATACACGATGACTTCATCTGCTCCCAGCTCACGGACATAATCGCTGTTTTTGGAGCTCGTTGTTGTTGCCACATAGGCACCTAGCGCTTTTGCTAGCTGGATCGCCATGGAACCGATCCCGCCGCTCCCCCCCAACACAAGGACTTTTTCTCCCGCTTGTACCTTCCCTACCTCCACCAATGCCTGCCAAACCGTTAGTCCAACCAGCGGAAGTGAAGCCGCTTCTGCATACGACAAACCACGTGGCATCGGGGCTACGATATTCGCCGGAACGACCATTTCATCTGCGTATGTCCCTTCCCTTTCCAGCTCCGGACGAAAGAAGACATCATCCCCGATTTGAAAATCCTGCACATTCGTACCAACAGCCTTTACCGTGCCCGCCGCATCCCACCCTAAAATAAGTGGCAGTTCAAAAGGAAAATCTGCTTGCAGCAGACCTTCCCTCACCTTCCAATCGACAGGATTTACCCCGCTCGCTTTTATTGAAATGAGCATATCCTCCGGTCCGATCGGCTTTGTTGGCAGTTCAATTTCTGTTAGCTGTTGGATGTCGCCGTATTGCTTGATGCCAATTCCTCTCATCGAACTTCCCCTTTTCATTCGGCTATTTTTTGCAATTGGTTTTCGATGTGACTCTCTCCCCATTCGCACATGACATCTAAGACCTTCGAAAGTGTCTTGCCGTACTCCGTCAATTCATATTCGACGCGTGGGGGAACCTGCTGATACACATTGCGGGTAATGATGTTGTCCGCTTCCAATTCTCGCAGTTGCTGCGTTAACATTTTTTGCGTGATGGCAGGCATTGCGCGTTTCAATTCGCTTGTCCGCTTTGTCCCTTTTGCCAACAAGCAGAGGATTACTACTTTCCATTTCCCTCCAATGACTTCCAATGTTGCTTCTACAGGGATATTGTATTTTTGCATGTCCTCCCCTCCTCATAAAAGATGTTTTCAAACCTGCTCCGGTGTATCGATATGGGCCGGGAAATATGGAAGTACTTCTTGTCCAAGCTCATCGATGACCTCGTCAATAGGACGCTGGCTAGGGAACAAGGCGAAGAACAAATGATTGACGCCGACCTCTTGATACATGGCCAACAGTTCTATAAGCATCTTTCTTCCGACCCGGTACCCTAATCGAATCGGCGTGACCGACTCATCCGGGTTTTCTGCAAGATCCAGATGAAGAGGCTGAATAAACGGCTTGAATACACCTGGATGATATTTCTGGACAAGCTCTCTCCATTCCTGGATGGCATGTGCTTGGTTGTATGGGTCACGCGGATAATAAATCCACCCATCTCCGTTTTGCGCGAACCAGTCCATCGTTTGTTGACTGTACCCCGTGATAAAAGTAGGAATGGGCGCAGTCGATTTAGGCACCAGATTCGCTCCATTAATCATACCGTATGGAGAGTTGATTTTTGGGAAATCCTCTGCCATGACCTTCTGCAAGTAGTCGTAGCCATCGCGAAACAGCTCTGCACGCTGTTCATGGGGCACATTCAATCCATGAAAATCTGCCCGTCTGTCTCCTGAAGAAATCCCCATCATCAAACGTTGGGGAAACAAATTTTCGATGGTCGCTGTCTCTTTTGCCACTCGCAACGGATGACGCAGTGGAAGCACGATACTCGAGGTACCGAAAGCGATTTTTTTGGTTTGCGCAGCCAAATAGGTTAAATAAATCATCATGTCATAAATTTGCCCGGTTGCGGGGTCACCAAAAGCAGGGTCCTGCAAAATCACATCGCGCAGCCAGATTCCGGTAAAGCCGTAGTCTTCTGCCGCTTGAACGAGTTCAACCTGTCGCTCCATTGTCGGTGCTTCCCATTCGTATGCCTCCAGCGGAATGTGAAATCCCAAGGTCATCTTCCCTTCTTGGAACATTCGCTGAAAACCATAGTGACCGTCGAATTTGCTCATCGATGCTCTCTCCTCACGTGATGTTTTTGGAAACCAACGGCGGACACAGTGCTTTCATCCATCCGCCGTCTTTGTACAATTAGCGACGAGCTTTTTCCAGCTTGCTGCTGATCACCGTCAGTAATGCTGCACCTAACACCATCACTCCGCCGACCCATGGTGTATGAATCAGTCCAATGGTATCGACGATGATTCCTCCCACGAACGCTCCTATCGCAATGCCGAGATTGAATGCCGCAATGTTAATCGCAGAAGCTACATCAACAGCACTTGGCACGTATTTTTCAGCCAGCTGCACGACATATACTTGCAAGCCTGGTACGTTCATAAAGGCCAAGAGGCCCATCAGCATAATCGTGAGGGTTCCCACCCATTTGAAAGGCGCAGTAAACGTGAGAATGACCAAAATGATCGCCTGAATGATAAACATCCAACGCAGCGCTTTTATCGGATTCTTGTCGGCCGCTTTTCCTCCGACCGTATTTCCAATCGCTACCGCAATCCCATAGACGAGCAGAATCAGACTGACGGCACTCGCCTGATAACCTGTGATTTCTTCTAGAATCGGACCTAAGAATGTAAAGGTTACGAAGGTACCGCCGTAGCCAAGAGCCGTAATCGCAAAGACAAGCAACAATGGCAAGTTTGTGATTATTTTCACTTGGTCTTTAATGGAAGCAGGCTTAGCTTTTTTCAAATTGCTTGGTACCAGAATCGCTGTCGAGATAAGTGCAATTACGCCAAGAATGGCCACTCCCCAAAAAGTCGCTCTCCATCCAAACATTTGTCCAATAAACGTTCCCAAAGGTACGCCTGTAACAGTTGCGACAGTCAGACCCGTAAACATGGTAGCAATCGCACTGGCGCGCTTGTTTTCTGGCACCAGATCGGCTGCAATCGTCGAACCGATGGAGAAAAATACCCCATGAGAAAACGCGGTAAAGAAACGGGCAATGATTAAAAGTGTAAAACTACTCGACAAGGCTGCCGCGCTGTTTCCGACAACAAAGACAATCATCAAAAGCATGAGTAGCGCTTTGCGTGGAATTCGACTTGTGAGTGCTGTAATAATCGGAGCTCCAACAGCTACCCCTAATGCATATCCAGAAATAAGAAGTCCTGCTAAGGTAATGGTTACTTCCAAATCCTGTGCGACTGTAGACAACAAACCGACGATAACAAATTCAGTAGTCCCGATACCGAATGCGCTGATTGCGAGAGCAAGTAAAGCAAGAGTGGAGTTTTTGGCACCAGTTGCTTGCTGCTTCACATTGGATGTAATTGTGCTCATCTGAGTTGTATCCTCCCTTAATTTTTCTTGCCGTTCACAAAGCAGGGCCCTTACTTATCATGATTGGCGAATATGTTGGTTCTGAATGCTATTATGTCTCATGCCTCACTTGGTAGGAAGTACGTACTTTCAAGTATCATAGGCACTAAAAAGTACCTAATAGCCGTAAACATACAATAAAAAAGCCGGGAAGACTGTCTTCCCGACTCATTTCTTTATCTTTCTTGCAGTGCTACTTTTAAGCCCAATAAGATGTAAACAGAACCTACGATCTTGCCACTCCAGCGACCCAGCCAGGAAATTCGCTTCACCATATGCCCAAGTGGTCTGATGCTGATCGCAATCAATGCGGTGTAAAAGAACCCCAAGATAGCGAATATCAGTCCCAGGACAAGGAATTGGTAAATGGCTCCCCCACGCTCCGGATGTACGAATTGTGGCAGAAACGCCAGAAAGAACAATGCCGTCTTCGGATTCAAAACTTCTGCGAGGATAGCTTGCCCATACGATTGCAGCGGAGGCAACGGTGTTACTTTTGGCAGCTCTGGGTCAGATGGTTTTTCAAGCATGGCCCGAACACCTAAATAGACCAAATAAGCCGCTCCCGCAAATTTTACGAGATTGAATGCCCATGCAGATGTCATCAATATCGCGGACAAACCGACTGCAGCAAAAATCGTATGAATGAAATCGCCTGTAGCAATGCCCAGCCCAGCCATTATCCCCGCTTTACGGCCTCCCTGGACGGTACGCGTCGCAGTTAACAGAACAGCGGGACCCGGAATTAAAAAGAGGCCGATCACAACAGCCAAAAATGCTCCCATGGTAGTCCAATCAAACATGTGCTCTCCCTCTTTGTATCGAATATTCAAATTCTCTTCCTATGATAAACGATGTGCTGCGAGAACGATACGGGTTAGGCTTACTTTTCGCCTTCATAAGCTTGTGACGGAAACAAAATCGTGATGGTCGTTCCCTCACCCACTCTACTATCCAACGAGATGATTCCCTTGTGCGCCTCCCCAATCCCTTTCACAATCGTCAACCCCAATCCTGCTCCACCGCGTTCCCTTGCTCGCGAGCGATCTCCCCGATAAAAACGCTCAAATACGTACGGGAGATCCTTTTGGTCGATACCCGTGCCGTTGTCCTTTACTTGCAACCGGACCATCGTACTCGGTTTGTCCACTGTAACTACGACTTCTCCACCCGCTGGAGTATACTTGCAGGCATTCGTCAACAAATTGGCCACGATTTGCGCCAGTCGCTGCCTGTCCCCTTTGATCCAGGCAACGTGATCTCCTTTGAAGTGAAAATTCACTTGGGCACGGGCAAACGTCGCACTCATCGACTCGGTGACTTCTTTGACAACCTCACGCAGTTCCACCTCTTCACTGCGCATTTGCAAGGAGCCCGACTCTACCTGGATCACCTGATCTAAATCGCGGACGAGACGGCTCAACCGCAGTACCTCAGACCTCGTGCTTTCGAGATTTTTGGGAGTCGCTTCCCATATGCCATCGATCATCCCCTCTACTTGCGCCAACAAGGTGTTCAACGGAGTTCGCAATTCATGGGCAATATCGGAGGTCAGTCGCTTGCGCAGCTCCTCCTGATGCTCAAGACTTTGGACCAGGTTGTTAAAGGCAGCGACCAATGACGTAACTTCATCCTTGCCACGAGGTTCCGGTACACGTATCGACAGATTGCCTCGCGCGACTCGTTGTGCTGCGGTACTCACTTGTACGACAGGACGCACCATAGTCCGGGCGAGTGGTATGCTGATGATAATGACCAGGATAAGCAGCACAGCCATTGTCCACAATGTTGTGTTTTTATGCGCCCATTGAAAATGACTTTCCAATGTCATATACGCACTGCGATCATCATGGCTAATCACCAGTTGCCCGATCATGACTCCCTTACTGACAAGGGGAATCTTGTCTACACTGTAATTGCTCGTATGGACTGGCCGCTTGCCCCATTCGTTTTGTACTTGTTGCTGTTGATCGAGGAGTGTGATATGCAATCCCAAGACCTCAGAAACCGCTTCAAGCTTATGATAGGCTTCCGCTCCCCAGCCTTGATTGTCCTGATACGCCTGGAGTGCGACACGCGATATTTCCTGGTTATGCTGATTCCTCACTTCATTGGCATACATGGAAAAATGAACATCCATTTCCTTTACGGACAACAACGAGGAAAAAAGAACAGCGCAAGCACCGACTGTCATGATCACAAAGGCGAGCTTTACCCAAATATGCTTCATTGTGGCCTCACTTCTTCATGGGATCGTCAAAGCGATAGCCCAATCCATACACCGTCTTGATATACTCCGGTTGCTTCGGGTCTGCCTCTATCTTTTGGCGAAGATTTTTGATATGCGTATCAATGGTTCGATCGTATCCATCGAAATCAAAGCCCATGACCTCACGCACGAGTTCCTCCCTGCCCCACGTCCTCCCCGGATAACGGATAAGCGTTGTGAGCAAGCGGTATTCATTTGGCGTAACCTCCAAAGCGACTCCCTTTCTCATGACTCTCTTCTCATTCATTGATATGGTCAAGTCGCCCACTTCAACGAAATCGGAGAGTGTTGAATAATCGCCCGCACGACGCATAACGGCTCGAACACGGGCTACAAGTTCTCTCGGGCTAAAAGGCTTGATTAAATAGTCATCAGCGCCAATCGTAAGCCCGCGAATCCGATCCGCCTCTCCACTTTTCGCTGTTAGCATCAAAATCGGGACACGCGACTCTTTGCGAATTTGGACGCAGACTTCTTCCCCACTCAAATCAGGAAGCATCAGATCCAAAATGATACAGGTCAATGAAATCGTCGTGGCCATTTCGACTGCTTCCTTGCCTGTTTGGGCGGTCAGGACATGATATCCTTCCTTTTGCAAATAGGAGGACAATATTTCTAAGATTTGCGGCTCATCATCGACTAGCAAAATGGTAGACATGTAAATCCTCCCTACTCCTCTTGTGTTTGATCCTTTCCTTTTTTCCAGAAAAGAAAAAAGACGAGAGCGCCTGCCAGCAAGGCAAAGAGCAAGCGAAACTTGTTTTCACCAAAAGTAATCAGATCATGACCGACGAATGTTTCAAAAACCATCGACGGCACTTTTCCTAGCAAGGTCGCCACCAAAAATTGCACGAAGGTGATATTCGTCATAGCCGCGCCTAAATTGATTACACCTGAAGGCATCAGCGGATTTATCCTGAGCAAAACGATGGCAAGGCACTTGCGAAAACTCGTCGTTCCATTGATGGTATGTACCCATTTGAATGATTTTAGCTTTTCGTTTCGATCTGCTTTTTTGATCGTGTAGCGGTAAAGAAAGAAGGCTATGCAAGCCCCAACCACCTCTCCCGTTAAGGAAATCAAGAACCCTCCGTACAAGCCGAACACGACTGCGTTCGCACCCGATAAAAAAATGGACGGCAATACACCCGCCACACTGATCACGATGTTCAATAAAATACTACCGACAATCCCCAGCATCCCCAAAGAGCGAATCCACTCTGCCAGGGCTTCTATATTGGTTATCCAATCCATTCGTCTGTATGACTCCCCTCTGCCACTCTTCCTCTAGAGTAAACGAAACTTGTGAAGAAATCATGGAAAAAAGCAAAACAGTCGTAGCCTGATCGACTACGACTGCATGGATGAGATGCTGTACTATTATTCTTCTGCGATCGCGATGTACAAATCCACTTGTGCGTTGTTGGCATCAGCGCAGCGCACTCCGTCATATCGTTCGAAATCTCCGGTAAATGTTCGCTTGTTCCCCGGTTGATGGGACCACTCCCACACCTTCGCCCAGGCCTCCATCACAACCTCTACCATCGGTCCTACGCGAGTCGTAAATACAGCGTAAGTAGAAGCCGGCAGGGTCTTGACTGTAAGCTCAGCAGGAAGCTCACCGTTTGTTTCTACAACGGTTCCTACTAACAAGGAGTACTCACCGGTCTCGTCACTGTCGTAATCGGAGTACACCCCCAGAACAACACCCGGCTCTTTTTGATGGGGAGTTTTGAAGGGATGCTCTTCTTGATAATAGCGCTGCCATAGTCCCCCAATTTTCGCATTCGGTCCGCACTCCGCCTCATTGGTTGTCCGAATTTGCAAGCCTGCTACACGCATTTCATCCAGTTTGACAATCGTTGGGTTCATCATTATCCACGCTCCTGTATGAGTTTGTTTACATGACTCAGTATAACGACCATACCCTGACAACTATCTGTCAACGTTCCAACGTTTATTCATAAAGTTTCGTCATTCTTTTTACCGTGTCCCCAATTCTCTGTCTAACATACGCAGGTTCATGTACACACAAGGCATCGCCAAAGCTAAGCAGCATACCATTTAACCATTCATCGTCTGTCATCATCGTCCGTACGAGCAAGGAGCCATCCTGCATGGTCTCTATCGTTTCTGGCCCAAACATATCTCGTACCCTTACATGCACACGCGGAGCAAATTCAAGGACAAGAGAAATACGCTCTGCCGTATCCCATGATTCGAGCCATTCCAGTTTGTCTATTTGATACGGGCGCGGGGAAAACTCCTCTGTCAGCACGGACATGTCTGCAATCCGTGACAAGCGAAACAGACGATCTTCCTGCCGCTGTAAACAATAGCCATACACATACCACACATAGCCTTTGATAATCAGTGTGACAGGCTCAATGATGCGCTCTGTCGCATCGCCTTGCATTTTCGTATAAGTGATTCGCACACGATGTCTCTTCTCGATGGCTTCCCGCAGCTTGTTTACTTTTTCGGCAATCGCAGGTGTACTACCCCATGGATTAAAGTCATAAACAACGGGATGTGAACTTCCTTGCAGTGAGGATGGTGCAGTGGTGAGCAACGCTTTTATTTTTTCCAGAAGCTGTCCGATTTGCTTGTCGTCTGTAGAGGAATGAACCCCTTTTAACGCAGCGATTACCGCGACCAGCTCGTCCAAGGATAAATATTGCCGATCGATCGTAAAATTCTCCATGATCTCGTATCCGCCGCTTGCCCCAGGGTACGCGACGATCGGAATGCCGGCTGCATTAATGGTTTCCAAATCCCGATAGACTGTACGCAAGGATACTTCAAAGTGGTCGGATAGTTCACGAGCGCTCACACGACGCTTATTCAACAGCATGATGACAATAGCGAGTAGCCGTTCTACCTTCATGAACGCCTCCATTTTTTTGAGTCAACATAGTGGAGGAGAAGAAAAAGCACAGTTCTCTTCGACTCTGACACGCCAGCATGGGGGATTGACTGGACGTCTCCACTTCAAAAAGGGGACCATCGAGCCAAAGCCACCCTACGGGCGGAAGTTTCTCAGAGGAGAAGTGTTCGACAAGCGGGTCCCCTTCTTGAAGTTCCGACTGGGTAGGCGTTGTCAAGGTCTACGAGCCCTGTGCTTTTTCTTCTCGCCAGCTTAGTTGGTTCATCGATACCTTTTAAAAATTTGAAGATCACTCCCGTATGAATGATCATACAAAAAAGGAATCTGCAGCCTAAAGTTGCTGCACATTCCTTTTTGCCTTGCTTCATTCGAAACTATACGCCCATACGTCTGCGTTGATTGTTTGGTTTTTTGGTGAGCTGGCTTTTCATCGTTTGATTTTTCGCCTTTTGATTCAATGGGTTATTGGCCTGTGCTTGCGCTTGTTTCTTCTCTGCCAGTTTGCGCTTCATCGCCTCTTGCAGGCTGATCTTCCCAGGCTTTTGCTCTGTGGTTTCTTTTTCGTTTTGGTTTGGCTCCGTCATGCGTAGCAACTCCTCATAGAAATTGGTTATCTTCTATGTATTCTAGTGCAAGACAGGAGGAAGCGCCAGTGGGAATCTACCCGTTAATCGCCCGAAGCTGTGATAATTTTACTCCACTCGCCTGGTACTTCAAAATTTCCTCCAAAAGCTCTGCAAGGTAAGCACCTGCCTCAATCGGAAGCGTGCCACCCTTATGAATATTAGAAATAACCGTACGATCCGATTCTACCGTATTGGCATCCGGTTTGTAAATCATGTAAGCACTGAGACTTTCTGCCGTCGCAAGCCCCGGTCGCTCCCCGATCAAGGAAATGACGACCTTGCAATTGACGATGGACGCGACCTGGTCCTGAATCCAAACGCGACCCTTGTGAATAAACACTGGTTTCCCAACGCTGATGCTTCGCATGGACAGCCCCTGCATCAATGCAGGCAAGAGATCTGGAATGGTCGCCTCACATGCAGACGTGCTCAGTCCGTCCGAAATGACGATTTGCACATCTTTGTTTTTATCCCCATTCTGCTCCAGCCAGCGAGCGGACTCATCCGATAGCATCCGTCCGGAGTCGAGGTTCATTAAATACTCTTCCATGCTCGTCGCTCTTGAATGGAGGACAGGTAGCTGCAGACTCTCGATCAGCTCTGGACTGATCGTTTTCATGACCGCATCGCGTGCTGCTGCTTGATCAATCCGAAATTGGAGGTAGCTTCCCGTCTTCATTCGGGTACCCGCACGCCCGATTCCGATGCGAGCCGGCGTTCGTTTCATCGCTAGCTCCAATGCTTCTGGATTGTTTGGGTTCTTGACTCCGCATTGCTTTTGCTCTGGAAAATGAATAACTCCTTGGCCTTTTTTGGACAGCTCATCGATTACGCGCTGGACCAAGTCTTCCATATTGATCTGTTTCATCTTGCTTCCCTCCCCGCTCGTTAGTCAAAAATGGTTAAATCGCCTGCGCGCTCTGTCAAACGACCATTTTCCATAAGGCCCATTTTTTCCATCCATTTCTCAAATTCCCGGAGAGGTCGCAGTCCCAAGAGCTCACGGTAGCTGGCGTCATCGTGATAGCTCGTGTCCTGGTAACTGAGCATGACATCGTCCCCACCTGGTACGCCCATATAAAAATTCGCCCCTGCCAAGGTCGTCAGCATCCCTGCAATCTCCTGGTCATTCTGATCCGCGTACATGTGGTTCGTATAAGTCGGAGCGATTCCCATCGGCAAACCATGCAGCTTGCCCATGAACAAGTCCTCCAGATCGGCACGAATCATCTGTCTGCCATCATAGAGTGTTTCTGGTCCAATAAAGCCAGAAACGTTATTGACCATAAACGGCTTCCAGTGACGGCAAAAACCGTACGTACGCGCTTCCAGCGTCTGCATATCGACACCTTCATGGGAGTCCAGCGACACTTCGGAGCCTTGCCCTGTCTCAAAATACATGACGTTTGGTCCCGAAGCTGTGCCTTTTCGGAGCATCAAATCCATTGCCTCATCCAAAATCTCCTTGTTTACGCCAAACGCATCATTCGCTCGTTGTGAGCCTGCCAGACTTTGGAACATCAGAGAAATGGGCGCTCCGCCGCGAAGAGCCTGCATCTGAGTCGTGATGTGAGCCAGTACGCAGTTTTGCGTAGGAATTTCCCACTTTTGCATGAAATCATGTGTCATTTTCAAGAGCTTGGTAACGCTTTCAACGGAATCATTATTGGGGTTAATTCCAATGACAGCGTCGCCTGATCCATAGGACAAGCCTTCCTTCATCGAAGCCAAAATGCCATCGGGATCATCGATTGGGTGATTCGGCTGGCAGCGGAACGCCAGTCTTCCCGGCTCGCCAATGAGTGTGTTGCAGTAGGCTTGATGCTTCATTTTTTGTGAAGCCATAACCAGGTCAATACTGGACATCAGCTTCGCCGTAGCGGAAATCATCTCGCTGGTCAGCCCACGACTAATTCGTGTCAGCTCAGGCATTCCTGTGGAAAACGACAAGATGTACTCCCGCAGCTCCCCTACTGTCCAATTTTTGATCTCATCGTAAATGGAGAGATTGATATCATCATAAATGATCCGCGTCACTTCGTCTTTTTCGTACGGAATGACGGGATTTTCATATATATCTCGCAGTTGCATTTCACTTAATACGACTTTGGCCGCCATCCGCTCCAGTGCGGAATTGGCTGCTAGTTTACTCATGTGATCGCCAGACTTTTCTTCACTGGCTTTTGCCAATACATCACGAACCGAAGTAAACTGGTAATGCTGTTTACGTACAACGCAAGCCAATTTCATCTCTAGCTTCACTCACTTTCTTTTCAAATTTCCGTAAACTCTATCTAATAGAACGAAAAAAAGCGCTTCGAAACATAAGACGAAATGCTCGCCTTGGTCCAAGCGCCGTTGCTCTTCATACGATTCACTTTTTTGCGTTCATTGTTTACCCGCAAGCACGAACTCCACTGCCGGTAGCAGTTCTTCCTCCATGACGGGTTTGACCAGATAGGCACATATCCCTTTTGCTTTGGCTTGCATGACCATGTCCTTTTGACTGTAAGCAGTCAAGAGAAGGATAGCCGCGTCCGAATGCTCTCGGATAATCCCAGTCGCTGTCAAACCGTCCATAATTGGCATTTTCACATCCATAATAATGAGATGCGGGTTCCACATTTGCGTCAATCGAACGGCCTCTTTGCCGTTTTTTCCTTCAGCTACGACGTTATATCCCTGCTCTTGCAACATCTCGACCAGGTCCATACGTGTTATGGGGTCGTCGTCTATGATGATGACTCGATAATGCTGACGCAATACTCCACCTCCCGATCACCAGTGAACGGACGTGCCAACTACTCTTCATTCAATACGCAACCGACGCCGTTGTCGGTTTCTTGCCTATTTCTGAATACTTTTATTATATCTATATTTTCAGGCTAATTCCAGCTTAAATCCTGTCCAGCCTTCGCCCTCATGACTTCATAGTGAAGGAACAAGAAAAAATCAATGTACGATTTTCGGCTGCAGTCGTTTTTGGCGAGCGGTAAAATGAAAACATAAAAATGGAGGGGGAACCGAATGATAACGGCCGAGATGAAGTCCGAGTATTATCAGGCGTTACTGGATAAAAATTCTGAATATGAAGGTGTCTTTTTTGTTGGAGTCAAGACAACTGGCGTATTCTGTCGCCCGACATGTCCAGCAAGAAAACCTAAGTTTGTTAATTGTGAGTTTTTTGATCATGCCAAACAAGCACTCCTGGCTTCCTTCCGGCCCTGCCAACGCTGCCGTCCACTTTCACATCCCAATCATGTCTCAGAGCTCGTGCGTCTGCTAGTAAACGCTGTAGAAGAAAACCCCGAGCAGCGCTGGACGGAAAAAGACTTTCAAAGATTATCCGTGGACGCTGCAACAGCGCGACGCCAATTCAAAAAACGTTTTGGCATGACGTTCGTCGAGTATGCAAGGGCGCGGCGTATGGGGATTGCACTAAAAGAAATCAGAGAAGGAAAAGCCATCATCGATGCCCAACTATCTACCGGTTACGAGTCCAGCAGTGGTTTTCGAGACGCATTTTCACGAATCATGGGGGCAGCCCCTACTCTTCTCGGAGATCATCATATCTTAAAGGCATCGTGGCTGGATACGCGACTCGGTCCCATGATAGCAATCGCAGATGAAGAAGCGCTATATTTACTTGAATTCATTGATCGCCGCGGCTTGGAACGAGAAGTTGAACGTCTTAGACAAAGAACGAAGTCAGCGATTATCCCTGGTTCCACAGCGCCAATCCGTTCCATTGAACGTGAGTTAGAGGAGTATTTTGACGGAAAGCTCACACAATTTGCAACGCCTTTGTTTTTGTGCGGATCGCCTTTTCAAAGGATGGTCTGGGAGCAGTTACAATCGATCCCCCCCGGTCGAACTTCATCCTATTCTGAGGTTGCAGCAGCTATTGGGAAACCAAGTGCCTTTCGTGCTGTCGCGCAAGCAAATGGCGCGAATCAGTTAGCGATTGTCATTCCTTGTCACCGGGTCATCAACTCCAATGGTGATTTGGGAGGTTACGGAGGAGGACTTTCGCGCAAACGCTGGCTGCTTCATCATGAAAAAGAAACATCCCGCCCCATTTGACCTGGATTCATGAAATATTTGAAAAATGGATGCGGGCACTCCTTTCTCGTAAAAATGCCCTCGCTTACGCAAGGGCATTTTTATTCTTACTGCGCTTTTTCGGTTATTTTTTGACGCAGGTTATCTACGAGCTCGGACATTTTCACTCCGCCCAAAATATCCTCCATGGCATTCTGCGCACGGATCAAAATCAACTCCAGCACAAACTGTATATTCGCTCCCACTGGACAATCGGGGTTCGGTTGCTCATGGATGTGAAAAAGTTGCCCTTCCTCCACGACATCGACTGCACGGTAAATCTCAAGAAGCGTGATTTGATCCAATTCCTTGGCGAGAGACGCGCCGCCAGCTCCGGCACGTACGTTCACGAGCCCAGCCTTCTTCAACAGCCCCAGCACACGTCGGATCACGACCGGATTCGTATTCACACTACCTGCGATCCATTCGGAAGTGCAATGCGAATTAGAATCAATGGAAAGCAGTGATAAGATGTGAACCGCAATAGAGAACCGGCTGCTGATTTTCATACGTAGTCACCCTTTCGTTGTAATGATTATAGTTACATCACAGACGAGAAGTCAAGTTAACCATACCGTCACATTTCGTCCCGGCGAACTTTTATTCATTCTACTATAATGACTGTGTCAAGTGTTCCCGCAATCTGGAAGGAGTGTTGACAAAAATGATGCTTCCACAAATTGAAGTTACGCCTGGGACAGCCTTAATAGATGTTCCTGTCCATATCACCCTGAGCGGGTTTATCCCCAATCAATTAATCACCCTTCATGCCACTCTGAAAAATGGGTTGCCTGGAGGAGATTTGACTGCATCATCACATGCTATATTCCAAGCAGACGAAAATGGCTCGGTGGATTTGGTTTCCCAAGCTCCTTTATTTGGTACTTATGAGGGAATTGATCCGATGGGGCTTTTCTGGTCGATGAATGTCCAAACCATGCGCTTTTATCATGCCTATTCTCTTGACGACTTTCAGTTCACCCCACGCTCCACTGAGATTGAATTAACGGCAGAAGTCTACGATAAACCCGTAGCGAAAGCCGTTGTGAAACGTATTTTTGTCTCTCGTGACGTATCGATTCAGAAAGTGACAGACAACGGGCTAGTCGGTCTGTATTTCTCAAAACCTCACACGGAGCAAAGACCCGCCATTGTCGTACTTGGTGGAAGCGAAGGTGGAATCGGTTCCTGTTCACAATTCGCAGCTTTGTTCGCCTCTCACGACTATCCGGCGCTAGCACTCGCTTACTTCCAATGCAATGATCTTCCTGACGATATCCGCCAGATCCCGATCGAATATGTTCAGCGAGCCATTCATTGGCTACAGCAGCAGCCCGCCGTACACCCTGAGAAAATCACGTTATTCGGACGCTCCAAAGGAGCAGAATTGGCATTAGTCACAGCATCGCTCGAGCAACATGTACATGCTGTTATTGCTTCAAGTCCCAGCTCTACAGTTAGTATCGGTACAGATAAAGCATTCACTGGATCAGATACGTTCTCCCCACAATCCTCTTGGTCATTTCAAGGAGAGCCTCTTCCATTCGTGCCATGGACAGAGGAGCAGACAAAAGTCTCGCAGGAGCGGCTCGACGCTGGTCAACGTATTGATCATATCCATGCCGAAGCATGGGTTGCTTGTGAGTGGTTAGAGGATACCGAAATTCCGGTTGAAAAAATCAATGGTCCGATCCTCTTCCTCTCCTCGGATGACGATCACTGGTGGCCAGCAGCAGAGCATTGCGAGCAAATGGTTGAGCGGTTAAAGGACCATCAGTTTGCTCATTCGGTAGTGCATTTGCGTTACGCGGATACAGGACACGGGATCCGCTTTCCTTACATACCGACTACACGCACGCAGCTCAATGGTGGTACGCCCAAAAACAACGCCTACGCATCCGAGCACTCTTGGCGTGAGGTTCTTCAGTTTTTGGAACGGACTTTTCCAGAGTAAAAAACAGGGAAAGCCTACACGCATGACGAAGTAGGCTTTACAATCTATCATTTTAGAAAGGATGTATAGCCCTATGGACTGCTTATTTTGCAAAATTGTAAACGGAGACATTCCGTCTAAAAAAGTGTATGAGGACGAGCATGTACTGGCTTTTCACGACATTAATCCTGTTGCCCCTGTTCACGTCCTGATGATTCCGAAAAAACATATTCAATCCGTTCTGGCTATCGAGCCTGAGGACAAGGAGCTGATCGGTCACCTCCATCTGTCGCTGCAAAAAGTAGCAGAAACAATGGGCGTGACAGAGGATGGCTTTCGAATCGTAACCAACATTGGCAAACACGGACAACAAACCGTCTTCCATCTGCACTACCACCTCATCGGAGGCAGACAATTGGAGTGGCAGTTCTAATCAATAACAGCTACTACTCTCTATGAGAGGCAATGTGGCGGGCGATACCTTCACCATGAAACCTTCCATTTTCAATAAAAATGGCGTTCGCGTGATGGCCCGCCGCAATGACTCCCGCTATATAGAGACCTGGAATGTTCGTCTCCATCGTCTCGGGATGATGCGCTGGTATTCCCGTTTCCTCGTCAATCATAACCCCTAACGAATGAAGGAAGGTACGATCAGGACGGTATCCAATCAAAGAAAACACATGGTCATTGGCAAGCGTAATGACTTCCTCCCCTGTTTTCACCTTGATGGAACGCTCCTCAATGCTCTCGACTGTTGCACCGAACAGCATCTGGATGCGTCCTTTTTTGATCAGACTCTCAAAAACAGGTCTTGTCCATGCCTTGACCTTGTCAGATAGCTCCGTTCGGCGGCAAATCACCGTTACTGCTGCTCCAGCCCGCTCCAGTTCCATTGCCGCGTCAACAGCAGAGTTGTTTCCCCCTACTACCGCTACTGCAAGCCCAGTGTACGGATGTGCTTCCTTGTAGAAGGACGAAACCTTCGGCAACTCCTCACCTGGTACATGTAGTCGATTCGGATTGTCAAAGTAACCTGTGGCGATCACCAAGTTTTTCGCTTCGTACGTATGTGTTTTGGCGAATCGGTCTGTGGTCGTGATTTGAAAGCCAACTGGCGTCTTCTTCGCACCTGTCACCGTTTCATATACGTTCACGCGCAATTTTTCTCGTGCTGCTACCAATCTATAGTAATTGAGTGCCTCCTGTCTGGTCGGCTTGTCGTTCGCCGTTGCAAAAGGCACACCTCCGATTTCCAGTAAATCAGGTGTGCTATGAAAAATCATATAGGTCGGGTAGCGATAAATCGAATGGACAAGCGCCCCTTTTTCAATAATGATGGGATCAAGTCCAGCTCGCTTGCAGGCTATTGCCGCTGCCAGTCCACAAGGCCCACCGCCTACAATCAGTACGTCTTCCATTTCTCTCCGCCTCGCTTTATTCTCTCTATTCTTATTCCTCCATCATATCATATCGCGTTTACAACAAAAGAGTTCCCCAGCACTCCTGCAAGGTTTCTACCAAAATCTGACCAATGAAAGAATGGTTCTCTCTCCTTATACTGGATGTATGATGAAAAAACAAAACATACATATCTGGTTAGTCTCCTTTGCTTTTCTGGTGTACGGTCTCTCTTTTGCCATAGGAGTCCCTGCATCCACAGCATCGACGAAAAATTTAAAAGATATCGCAAACAGCTATGCGAAAGAGCAAATCCGTTCGCTACAGGTGGCAGGTGTCATCGCTGGGGATGAAAACGGGTATTTTCACCCAACTCGCCCGGTGACGCGTGCTGAGTTTGTTGCGATGCTCACACGCACGCTCGGTATTAAGCCGGTGGCCAGCAACGTCGCAGCCTATTCGGATGTCCAAAAAAACTCTTGGGCATACGGATACGTACAAGCTGCTGCTGGACTTAACATTGCGAATGGCATCGGCCCTACTACTTTTGCTCCGAAGCGGACGATCTCTCGCGAAGAGGCCGCTGCGTTTCTCGTACGCGCACTGGAGCAGAGCATTTCTCCTTCATACCAGTTGTCCGTGAAGGATGCCTATACGATTTCCAGCTGGGCACGGGCCTCAGTCAGCCACGCCATAGAGAAAAAATGGTTGGTTGGCTACAACGGCTACTTCCGTCCGACTCAAGCACTATCGAGAGAAGAAACGGCTGTTATTTTGTATCGAATTCAGGAGAATCTCAAGAAGCAAAACGTTACAGCAAAACCGCTCGTCTCTCTCGGATGGCAATACCAATCCACGACAGAGGAGTTCATTGCACAGGTCAAAACAAGCGGAGTCAACACGCTATCTCCACGTTGGTACTTCCTGCAAAAAGACGGAACGATTAGCGACTTGACGGATGCTTCACTCGTCCATTGGGCGCAGGCAAATGGCAAGCAGGTGTGGCCTCTATTCGGAAATAAATTCGATCCCGACGCTACTCACGCCATGCTGTCCGATCCCAATAAACGAAAAGCAACCGTGCAAAAGCTTTCTTCCTTCATTGAACAGTACCAGTTAGATGGGATTAACATCGATTTTGAAGGGTTCTCCCCTGCGGATCGCAACAACTTCACCTTGTTTATCCAGGAGCTCGCGACTGCTCTTCACGCAAAAGGTGCTGTTCTATCTGTAGATATACCGCCTGATGGTGATTCAGACTGGAGCGATCCTTTTGATTTTGCTAAATTAGCAAAACACGCGGATTATTTGGTAGTAATGGCCTATGAAGAGCATTGGGTAGGCGGGTCAGAAGCAGGCTCCGTAGCATCCTTGCCTTGGTTTACGAAAGTCATTACCGACCTGCTTGACGAGGTTCCGACCCAAAAGCTGATCGCCGGAATGCCTCTTTATACACGCGACTGGTACCAATCGAATGGGTCATTGAAATCGACAGATATCAGCATCCCTCAGTCATACCAGTTACTCTCGCAATACAGAGCAAAAACAATCTGGGACGACAAAGTTGGACAATACCGTTCGACGTATCAAAAGCAAGGCGTCACACACACGATTTGGCTGGAAGAAAGCCGGTCGATTGGGCTCAAGGCTCAGGCTAGTCTGCAATGGCAAATTGGTGGACTGGCGTACTGGTACGTTGGCTCTGAATCACCTGATATGTGGACAGCCATTGCCAATTCGATCACCCTCAAACATGCACGTGAAAAACTGTAAGAATCATGCAAGAAGCGCCCTCGTCCGGCTATAGCCGTGGCAGAGGCGCTTCTTTTTGTTAGGCTAGGCAAATCCTCCTAGTAAGTTCCTGATGAGCCTGCGCCTCCAGGATGTTTGGGCGCCTCGACAACTTCGTCCTTCGCCGCTTTTCGCGTCTCAAATAAATCGGTGCTTCCTGCTGCGTGCGTCCCCAGTACTTTCAGTTCTTTATTTTCCACTTCCTGATTGTTTTGTTCAGTCAATTGCGATCCCTCCAGCATGCAAGTTAGCAGTAGTTTGCCTCCTTTAAACGATTATTAGACAATCTTTGGTGTTCTGCATGGGATTGCCCTCCTTTCTTCATACTGAAAGGGAGCAGAAGGAGGAAAGATTCTTGTCGGATATTTTGATGAGCCCTGAATTAAAAAGAAAAACAGAGGAAGCTATCCAAGGTCTCACTTTCACGAAAAATTTCCGTTCTGCAACAGCCGAGGAATGGTATCTGTTTTTGCCGGGATATCGAGATCCGCAGACAGAAGGGGCTTGCGGGAAAGTATTTATTCATTACGACTTGATTGGAAATCGGGATGTGTTTATCAACACCACCGTGATTTTCGATGACCCAAAGCTGCATGACCCTACTCTGCATCCGCTGGTCTACGCAGTGGTAGATGAGACAGTCAATCGTTTGGTGGGTTATGCAAATACATTGCTTTCGGTACATGCAGGCTTCAATTCGTACTCGGCTGAATACGTAAGCTAGCACCACTTTGCAAAATGTCCGTTGGATTATCTTTTAACTTCAGGAGGGAACACGATGAAAAACAACGATGAAGATTTGCTTAAAGCTGCCGAGGAGGTCGCCGACAAAACGTACGACCCGTCCTTTTATAAAAGTGAATCGTTGACAGAGCAAGGACTCGCCATTACACACGAACAAGTCAGTGACAACTACATGGAAGGTACAAACGACGGAAAAATCGATGAAAATGCTGGACAAAAAAATATCGAGATACCACGCACTGGCTACGAAAACATGTTTTAGAGCCCGGTTGACATCCCCTTTCCCCACTTTTTTCCTGAATATCCATTGATTCTATACAAACACTATCAAAGGTTGACAGTAACCCAATTCAATTTCAGGAGGCCATTATGCAACGATTTGCTGCTCATGAGTTTTTGGAAACACAAGAAGCACTCCGCTCCAAACACGCCGCGATTGAAATGCACGGTGTACTTGCCGAGATGGCACAGGACCCTCAATTAACAGGCATCATTAACAGACATCAGCAATTAATCATGAACGCCTACCAGCAAGGGATTAGCCTCTTGCAAGGAAAAGGTTTCAACATTGCACCAGCTCCTATTCAATTGCGTGTAGCACAACCTACAGCAGTTGGTCTTAATAACCCGCAGATGGCTGCTCCCAACCCACACCCGACCCGCTTGTCAGATATGACAATTGCTACCCTCATGCTGAACTGGCATAAAGCGGGTTCGGCAATTGGCATGCTTTGGGCGGCTGAGTGCGTCGATCCAGGAATCCGCCAATATCACGTAAATGGTGCAAATGCTTGCCAGCAAATGGCTTATGAAACCTGGCAATACATGAATGCCAAAGGCTACTACCAAGCTCCGCAGCTTGCCGATCACACGATGAACACGATGATTAACGCTTACCAGCCCCAACAACAAATGCTCCTGTAAGCCAAAAAACCGTCCTCGTTTGGACGGTTTTCATATTATGTGTGTCATGGCATCTTGGAATAAGAAAAACCTTCCCGCTTCCGGAAGGTTTTATTTGTTACGATGTGTCAGCGATCTCGAACGGTCTCTGTATTATTAGACCAGCCCCAGCTCTCTATTGTTTGTTCCTCAGGACTACTGACCTTCGCATCCGGAAGATTTTGGATGACCTGTCCTTCTTTGCCGTGCTTCGAATGGTTGCCATGTAGGTTTTTTTGCATGTCCATGGCTCTCCCCCTCTCTTTTTCGTTGGCTTGAGCTAGCTACTCTGGAGAATACCCCTCGGATTCGTTCAGCAAGCCCTCATACTGGGTAATGGCTGAAATCAAATCTGGATGAGTATCTCTATTTGTCTCAGCGAGCTTTTTCAGATCGAAATACACTTCTGATAATCGAAATAGAGGGTTGTTACGCTCAGAATCACCACTCGTTGCAGAATGTGTCACTACCCCATTCGTTTGCAAATAGAAGGCTTCTGCGGGGACATTTTCAATATCCTGCTTCACCTCTTTTATCACAGCCTGCAACCGTTCTGGCATCATATCGTTGTGTTTCTCGAATTTTTCAATAATCGTAAGGATGTAATCCTTTTTGCTCATCGATCTCGTTCATCCTTTCCTCCAAGCATCCTTTGTTAATGTGCCCTTAGAAGAGGAAAGGCATTCAAAAAAACTGCCACCTCTCTCGCATCTCGCACAAGAAGAAGTAGCAGTTTTCCTTTTCTCTATTCGTTTATCCGACTTGCTGGAGCAACTTTCCCCGCAGTTTTGCGAGCATGTCCTCGGTCATTTTGTCCAAGTCGTACTCCGCTTTGAAGCCCCACTCTTGCATGGCAGCCGTAGCATCAATCGAGTTCGGCCAGCTATCGGCAATCGCCTGACGCACAGGGTCGACTTCATAAGAGAGCGTAAACTCAGGAATGTGTTTGCGAATCGCTGCTGCTACATCTTCTGGCTCAATGCTCATCGCAGTCACGTTGAACGCATTGCGGTGAATGAGCTTGGAGGCATCTGCTTCCATCAGGGAAACAATCGCATTCAGCGCATCAGGCATATACATCATATCCATGTACGTGCCTTTGCCGATGTAGGACGTATACGCCCCATGCTGAATCGCCTTGTAGTAAATGTCAACTGCATAGTCGGTCGTACCACCGCCCGGAGGCGCTACATACGAGATCAGACCTGGGAAGCGTACACCGCGCGTATCTACCCCAAATTTTTGATAATAGTAATCGCAGAGCAACTCACCGGAAACTTTATTTACACCATACATGGTCGTAGGGCGTTGAATCGTGTCCTGCGGCGTGTTGTCCTTCGGGGTAGTCGGACCAAATGCACCAATCGAGCTCGGTGTAAAGAACTGGCAGTTCAACTCACGCGCTGCTTCCAGAGCGTTAACCAACCCGCCCATATTCAAGTTCCACGCCAAGAGAGGCTTTGCTTCTGCTGTTGCAGACAACAAGGCAGCCAAATGCATGATCGTATCCACGCCATGTTTCTTCGCCAGTTCAAACATCCGGTTCCCGTCTGTGACATCAAGAACTTCGAATGGACCCGATTGCACCACAGGATCGTCTTCGTTTTTCCGGATATCTGTAGCGATGACTTGATCCGCTCCGTAAATATCGCGTAATTTCATGATGAGCTCGGAACCAATTTGTCCTAACGCCCCGGTTACCAGAATTTTTTTCATTTCAGGATCCCCATTTCTTTCCCAACTTTTTCGTAGATGCTAAGGGCACGATCCAGCATTTCCTTGCTATGCGCCGCTGTTGGCATATTCCGTACACGACCAGTTCCTTTTGGGACAGTCGGGAACACGATCGCTTTCGCATACACGCCCTCTTCATACAATCGCTTGCTGAATTCTTGAGTTTGCTGTTCGTCTCCAATAATGCAAGGAGTAATAGGCGTTTCGCTCTCCCCGATATTGAAGCCGAGTTCTTTCAAGCCTTTTTTCAGGTAATGTCCGTTATCCCACAGCTTGTCGTGCAGCTCAGTGCTGTTCATCAAAATATCGATAGCCGCAATCGAAGCAGCCACGTCCGCTGGCGTCAGCGAGGTCGAGAACAGGAACGGTCTGCTGCGTACTTTGAGCCAGTCGATCAGCTCTTGGCGTCCCGCGACATAACCGCCGACTACCCCAATTGCTTTGGAAAGTGTGCCGATCTGGAAGTCGATTTTATCCGACAGGCCAAAATGCTTAACCGTTCCTGCGCCTTTGCCGAGAACACCAGAGCCGTGGGCATCGTCTACATACGTAATCAAGTCATATTCTTCGGCTACCTCTACGATTTCCGGCAGCTTGGCAACATCGCCATCCATCGAAAATACGCCGTCAGTAATGACCATCAGTTTTTTATATTTGCCGGATTCTTTCGCTTCCTTCGCTTTCGTACGCAGGTCATCGATATCGGAGTGGTTCACCCGAATAATTTGTGCACGTGACAGGCGGCATCCATCAATAATGGAAGCGTGGTTCAATTCGTCAGAAAGAATTGCATCGTCCTTGTCCATCACAGCAGAGATCGCAGCCATGTTGCAGTTAAAGCCAGATTGGTAAGCGATTGCAGCTTCCGTATGCTTGAAGGCAGCGAGCTTTTCTTCCAGCTTCACATGCAAGTCCAAGGTACCATTGATTGTGCGCACAGCCCCTGCTCCTACGCCGTATTTGCTCGCTGCTGCGATCGCAGCGTCCACAAGGCGTTGGTCAGTAGCCAGGCCCAGATAGTTATTGGAGGAGAGGTTGATCAGTTCTTTTCCTGCAATCGTAATGACAGGACCATTTGCGCTTTGCAAAGGATCAATGACGTTGTACAGTCCCTTGCTCTTCAAATCTGCCAAATTTTCATGTAAAAAGTGTTCAAGTGTTTTGCTCGCCAACGAGAATCCCTCCATTATTCAGCCATCGATTAGTAAGTTCCACAAAAACAATTGTTCACACTGTATGGACATATCATTTTGATAAAATTCGCATAAAATCAACTTAATCTACAGACATTTTACCACCATTTACTTAAAACGTCCACATCACAAAGACATATTGTTAACGTTTTCAATCATTTTCCTTTCCATAATGTCATCTCTCCTACTTTCTCCTTTTGTCGATATTCGTAGACTCCCGAAAATGAAAAAACCACTCTCTTGCTTCCTATAAGCAGATCGTGGCTCTTTCCTCATTTTTTTGCCTTTTGTGATTTTAAGATGCCAGGCTTGTTGTCAATCGTACGCACAAAACCGTTCGATTCAAAGCGATGCGTCATCAAGGACTCTACTGGTCTGCCGTTTTGAAAATGCTCTTCCACCAACAGCTGTGCATCTTCTGGCGTCACGTTTTCGTACCAGATTCCCTCGGGGTACACGATCATCACGCATGCGTCCTCACAGCGTCCGTTGCAACGCGTGCGGGTGGTATGTACATAGTCATCCAAGCCTGCGGTGGTAATTGCTTCACGTATCGCTACCGTAACCTCTTCGCCGCCCTTGCGCATACAGCTTCCACCGTTGCAAATCAACACGTGATGTCTCGTCTGAGATAAGTCCCATGTTGCCACTACAAATCCACTCCGTTCTTGTCCAACATCTATCCACACTCCCCATCATGACGGTTTCTTGTTCAATTTGCAATTCCCAGAACGTTTGGTTTTTGATAGAATATATGTTCGTATACGATTTACAAAAAGATGTTGGTGGTGAAAGCATGTCCGTTACCAAACAGCGCGATGCCTTGCAGCTTTTGCAAACAGTGGGCTCCTACCCTTGGTATGTCGAAAAGTTTATTGAGCATAAAAAAGCAAAAAAGAATTCACCCTCCACCTTGCTTGGCTACCTCCGCGATTTCTCTTTTTTCTTTCGCTGGATGATGACAGAAGGTTTGAGTACCGCGACGGATATGAAGGACATTCCGTTAAGCGATTTGAATGACTTGAAGAAGGAAACGGTAGAAAGCTACATATTATACTTGCAGGAGTCGCATCTGTATGAGCGATCTGCTTTGCTCTCGAACCCTACCAAAAGCGCGAAGAAAGAGTACAGCGACCGCACCATCAGCAGAAAAATATCGAGCCTGAAATCGCTTTTTCATTACTTGTCTGCTCTTGCTGAGGATGAGAATGGGGAATCGTATTTGACGCGGAATGTACTCGCCAAAATCGAGCTGGAGATCACGGAGCTGACTCCCCTTGCACGCGCCCATGCCATTCGGGCAAAAATCCTGATTGACGACGAAATCTATCAGTTCGTCGATTTTGTCTACAACGGATATTTGGCTCACTGCGATACGGAAAAAAAGAAGCAGTATCACATGCAAAACCGCGACCGGGATACTGCCTTGATCGCGATGATTTTATCCGGTGGCTTCCGTGTGTCAGAGATCGTCAGTCTCGATCTATCCGATATTATTATGGAAAAAAACCAGTTGAAATTGATCCGCAAAGGAAAGAAAGAAGACGCTCCTTTTTTCAGTGACTGGGGCAAAGAGTACTTAGCCAAATACTTGCAGCTGCGTGACAAATACAATCCCGACCCACAAGAGGACGCTGTTTTTCTCGCTGTTTCCCCTGCCAATCCGAATGGGCATCGCATAGAAGTGCGGTCTGTCCAAAAGCTGGTCAAAAAGTACGCGAAAGCATTCGGCATCCCCGATTTGTCCGTACATAAGCTTCGTCACAGCTTTGCTACACAGTTTCTTCGGTTGAACCCTGACCCCCATCAGCTCCAAGCACAGCTGGGGCACTCCAAAATCGAGACGACCATGCAGTATGCCCATGTATTAGAAGATGCGCTGGGCAAGGCTGTGAACCGAACGACGTAAGAAGTCCTCAACAAACAAGTGACCAATCTGCATCAACTGCGGACTGGTCACTTTCCATCACATTCGATTATTTCACTGCGCGTTTGACAGTAGGCACAACGGATATCTGTTCGTTCTTCGCCAATGTACTTTCGCTTTGGTCGATCACGGCCAATTCGTTCATCCGATTCAGCACTACCTCCTGCCGTTGTTTGGCTCGGCCCCAGTTCTTTACCGGTGAGTAGCGCTCTGGTCCTTTCGGTAAAGAAGCCAGCATTGCCGCTTCTCCCAGTGTTACCGCTCGATCCCCTGTTTCTGTTGCTTTTTTTCCGAAGTAAAAGGGAACAGCCTCGCCGATCCCGTATTTTCCGTGCCCGAAATAAATGACGTTGAGGTACATTTCGAGCAGTTCTTTTTTGCTGTATCGCTGTTCCAATTGCAAAGCGATCGCAACTTCCTTCACTTTTCTGGTCATCGTTTTGTCGTTTGTCAGAAACAGGTTCCGCGCCAACTGCATGGTGATTGTACTTCCGCCCTGCACGTAGGCACCTTCCTTGATATCCACCCAGATAGCGCGGCTCAATCCAATCGGGTCCACTCCTGGATGCTGCATAAACCGATGATCCTCTATCGCAACGAACGCCTTCCACACATAATCAGGCATTTCGTCCAACTTTACATAGCTGTTGGATTGCTGAACAGCAGCCAGCTTATTTTCATCTATCCATATATTCCCTGTCCACGCAAGCATGATCGGTGCCAAGATGGCTGCCATCATGATCACGAGAAAACTGATACGCAGTCGTTTTTTCCAACGAACACCGAGCTTCTTCATGCTCTTAGGCATGCTCGCCACTTCATACAAGTCGGTGTTTCTTCCTAATGGGATTGGAAGGTGGTTCATGCTGCATTCCCCCTTGCCTTGCTTCTACTCACATTGTAGGGGATGCGCGCATTTCGTCCCATCGAATCCACTTACAGCAATCTTACAATTTCGTAAGACAAACTATTCACTACATATGCTGATTTTGCTGTACCTCCTGCTGACGCAGCTCGATCCGTCTGATTTTACCGGAGGTCGTTTTCGGCAGTTCCTGAACAAATTCGATTTTGCGCGGGTATTTATAAGGAGCAGTTAATTGTTTGACATGGTTTTGCAATTCCGCGATCAACTCTTCGGATGGCTCATTCCCTTTTTTCAGGATGACAAAAGCTTTTACCACATGCCCACGCTCTGGATCAGGACTGGCAACCGCCGCACACTCCGCTACTGCCGCATGCTTCACCAACGCATCCTCAACCTCAAACGGACCAATCGTATATCCGCCTGAGATGATAATGTCGTCTGAACGTCCTTCGAACCAGATGTAGCCATCTTCGTCCATGCGACCTTGGTCACCCGTCACGTACCAGTCTCCGCGAAATGCTCTGGCAGTGCGCTCGGGATCATCCAGATAGCCTTTGAACAGCGCCACCATATGACGATCAATTGCAATATCGCCCACTTTGCCTACCGGCAGCTCCGCTCCTTCTTCGTCAATAATGGCAATCCTCACAACTGGCGATGGCTTGCCCATTGAACCTGGCCTTGGCTCCATGCCAACAAAGGTACCTACCAGCAACGTGTTCTCTGTCTGTCCGTATCCATCTCGTACGGTCAACTGGAATACTCGGCGGAATGTGTCGATCACCTCCCGATTAAGTGGTTCACCGGCGGAACATGCGGAGCGCAAGGCGGACAGCTTGTATTGTTCCAGGTTCGTTACTTTTGCCATGATTCTGTACTCGGTTGGCGTCGCACACAAGACAGAAACCGGATAATTTTGCAGAATCGTCAAATAATTCTCCGCGGAAAATTTTCCTTTATAGACAAATGCGGTCGCTCCCAGTCCTAACGTAGAGACAAACGGGCTCCAGATCCACTTGGCCCAACCAGGCCCAGCGGTTGCCCAAACCACGTCACCTTCTCGAACGTCCAGCCACTGTGTAGCGGCTACAGCCAGATGCGCAAACGGCCAACCGTGAACGTGCATAACTCCTTTTGGTCCCCCAGTCGTGCCTGATGTATAAGACAGGAATGCCAGCTCATCGGACTTCGTGTTTACTACCTCAAATTCTGTGTCCTGCCCTTGGAGTAGCCCCTCAAGCGAAATCCAACCTTCTTTCACTTCTCCCGTCGTGATGTAGTGTTGCAGCGTAGAACAGTTGCCTCTCGTCAGATCAACCTCACTCATTGCTCCCCCGAAGCTGATCACAGCCTTTACTTTTGCATGATTGATCCGGTACTCAATATCTTTGGAACGCAGCATCTCAGACCCTGGCAAAATCACTGCCCCCAGCTTCAGCAGAGCCAAATAGAGACCATAAGCCAATGTTCCCCTGGAAACCAGAACGAGTACCCGATCCCCATGCTCGATTCCAATGGAACCTAGTCCATTTGCAATTTTATTTGAATATTGGCGCAAATTTTCGTACGTAAGGATATGTTCCTGACCTTGTTCATCTAACTCCCAAACCGCTCGTCTCTCCGGGTGTTTTTTCGCCCATTCGTCCACCTGGGCAGCGAAGTTATAGTTCACTGGCATGTTTAGTTCCATAGGCACATCTCCACCTTTTCTAAGATTGATGAATAATAATTCGACATCACTATATTTCTCACCTTTTTCTTTCGACAAAAAATTGGGACAAAAAAAGGCCTATGACGCTACTTGCTCCGTACTACTATTGGCAAAAATTGACGCGAAACGATCTGTGCGAACAAGCGTCCTATATAATACAGAAGCCCCCATGCAAGTGCATGAGAGCTGAAATGGATTTGATGCTTAAATGACGCGCTTGATTTTAACTGTGCGCTTTTCCCAGTTCGTTCCGTCGTACTTGGAATAAGTCACACCAGGACTGCCGTATGTGTGCAGGATTTTCCCATCCCCTGCATAAATGGCTACGTGTGTAATCCGATCAGAAGAAGTGGTTACGGATGCCTTCATGAAGATCAGATCACCTTTTTGCAGATTGCTCTTGGAAACAGATTTCCCCACAGTTGATTGCTGGCGGGAATCGCGCGGCAATGTAATGCCGGCTTCTTTAAACACGCGCTGTGTAAAGGAAGAGCAGTCGAATGTATTGGTCGTACTGCTGCTTGACCCGTATTTGTATTTGGTACCCATATACTTTTCGCCATTTTTAATGACTTGGTCAGCAAGATTGCTTGCCGGCTTTTCTGGCTTAGTAGGCGTAGTCTCTGAGGAATTGCTATCAATAACACGACGAGCCCCTACAAATTTGTCACTGTACTCCGAATATTTTTTTACAACTACCTCGTCTTCCCCTTTTGAAGAATAAACGAATTGATCACTGCCTATGTATATTCCCATAAAAGTTGGGCTGCCGCTTCCGCTAGAGGCGAAGAACACCAAATCTCCTGGCACCACGCTTTTTTCGGATACTTTAGTCCCGGTCTTGTACAGGCTAGAGATTGTGCTCCCGATGGAAATCCCTACTTGTTTGTACGCATACGTAGCCAGCTCTGCTGATCCGAATTGCTTCGGTCCCTTTGCTTTGTACTCATAATCCTTCCCGATCAAAGAAGTAGCAATGTTCGCAATCTCTGATTGTTTTGAATCTGGTGTCTTAGCGGCCACTTCTCCAATTTGACCACCCATTAACAGGGACGTACTCAGCATGACTGCTACTGTTGACCTCATTACCCAATCTCGTTTCGTCACTTTCTTTTCCTCCTTGTCATGTTGTGGCACCCGTCTTGGGTACATGGACAGAATAGCGCAGGAGGAAACAGGAGGATAAGACCGTAAAATTTTCCAATGATGGAATTGGTAGCATGGGACTAGTCAGAAAACGGTGTGCAAAGTAGGCGGTTGTTACTTCTTAGTTCCATGGAACCATAAAGATTACAAAACGGTTTCAAAGTTGATTTTCTTCGCGAAAAGTGGCTATTTTCCTGGCCTGAGCCCCAAACAAAAACCATCTTCTGCTTGTTTCTGTCAGAAGATGGTTCGCGATTCGTCTCTATTTCATTTTGGCTGTAAACTGCCCCCACGTCTCTTCTCCCCACTTGAGAGTGAGCACATCTCCATCCGAAACCGGGCCTACCCCTGCTGGTGTACCCGTGTAAATGATATCTCCTTGATCCAGTCCCAGATTTTCGGAAATATAGGCAATAATGGTTTCCAAATCAAAAATCACATCACGCAGATTGCCTCGTTGCACCTGCTCTCCATTTTTCAGCAACGAGAAATCCGTTTGGTGCAGCTCATGGATACCAGGGAAAGGATGAAATGATGTCAAAATGGCTGAATTTTTAAACCCTTTTGCCAACAACCATGGATGCCCTGCTTTCTTCAGCTCGCTCTGAACATCACGCAAAGTAAAGTCGATCCCGAGTGCTATTTTGTCAATCATTTCGTCAAGTGTAACCCCAGCCTCATACGGTCTCGCGATGTGAATCACAAGCTCCGCCTCATAATGAAGCTCTCCACGAGATGCCGGAAGCTCGATGGCCTCACCATTTGCCATCGCAAGCGCATGTGTTGGCTTATCAAAGATCATTGGCTTGGTTGGCACATCGTTCCCTAACTCCGCAGCATGCAATCGATAGTTGCGACCGATACAGTAAATATTTTTGACTGGCTCCATCTCGTCCTCTCCTTTGGTGGCTGTCTCTTTTTTCACTATATCATGGCTGCATGGTGTATTACAGCTTGTCTTGTTCGCCCTCTTCCATGTAGTTTCCATAGCCAGGCCAAAGACGGGCATTTCCTCGTGCTTCTACTTCAATCACGGTATCACAAATAGATTCCAACGCACTCTCCAAATCCATCTCTTGCTCAGAGCTCCAGGAAAATTCGTAATGGAAAATCACTTGCTGCTCTGTCGCTTCGGAGAGGACAAAGGCAAACTGCTGTTGTTGTTCCACGACATGCTTTCTGGCTTCAACCGTCGCTTCTGCCGAGAACAAACCATCCCATTCCGCAACCATATATGTAGAAGTAACATCAATCCACAGGGAGGGAGTATCATTCGTCCGCCGGAAAACAACAGTATCCTCCCGATAAAACCCGTAGCCAGAGGGCAGCGCACCTGAGAGCTTGAACGGGATTCCTACCGGCAAATCATGTGGCTTCAATGCGTGGACAAGTCTCCCAGGCAAGAGATAACAACCATCCTGCTGGCGATCTAACCGTTCTCCCAAGACGAGAACCTCTTGATTGTGTGAATCACCTGTCACCTGAACGAACATCACGGCACCTCCCTCTAAAACAGTATGGTCAGGAATGCATGACTCAAAACCAAATCTCCATCCATTTTTTCCCTGAAGAAATACCGAAAAAAACAGGGTTCATCCATAGGATGCCCCCTTTATTCCTGCTTAGCTACGCACGTATGATCGCAATCACAACATGTTCGTCATCATATGATTTTGCTTTGATTTTCACAGGGAAATCGTACAAGTTGGTAAATTTAAAATCCTTATAGCCATACGCGACTGTGGCATCTTGACCCACTGGCACATATCTCACTGATTTGCTGTGGTTATGCCGTTCCACCATGATCATTCCCGCTTCAGCAACTGCATTGTAAAGCGTGCTGGAAACCTGACAAACCCCGCCTCCATAGTCATCGACGAGCTGGCCGTTCTGAATAACCCCGGCCTGTTGCCAACCATCCACTGGCAAATTCGAATTTCCCACTATTTCATTGAAAGAAAACACCTGTTGCGGCTTGATTTTTTCATTATGAATCTTGCTCAATGCTTGCTTGATGTTATGTTTACGAGCATCTGTGCTGTCTTTCATCGATGAGTAATAAAAGCCAAGAACCTCCTCTTCCTTGAGGCCCATCTTCTCCACATACTTTTCCTGTAACTTATCCTGCAACTCGATAGCAGGAGATAACCGGTGGTCTACTTGTAATGCCATTGCATGCTCAGGGGCATAGTTCATACCGAGCGAGAACACAAGGGCTACAATCGCCATAGTGATCGGCCAATGCCGAACTTTCTTCATTTCTACTTCCTCTCCCATATTTGTTGATCGATTTGCTGACGCGGAGTTCCCTATTTATATAGACTGTCAATATTTTTATACCTTGCCTCTTACAATGTAACGTATGGGAAAAGCGACGATCAACCTGCAAATGTTGGGCTTTTTGTCCTACATCAATTCTACTCGTCGTCCTCATCGATAACCCCAAGGGCTTTGTTCTTTTCTTTAAAGCGCTGGTTATGAGAAGAAACGTACGCCATTCGGTCTGCTACCGGGTCAATATGCAATTTGGCACTATTTACAGCCACAGCCGCATCGGTGAATGCTCCCGCAATCAGCGTAATCTTGCTGTCAAAGCTAGCAAAATCTCCCGCCGCAAAAATCCCTGGCAGATTCGTTGCCAGACGAGGACTGACAAACACGTTCCACTCATCCATGTCCAAGCCCCACTCGTTAATTCCAGTGAAATCGGCCTTCAATCCGTGATTGACAATAATGGCGTCTACATCGATTTGCTCTGTCTCGTCTGTCTCCAGATGACGTATCGTCACTTTATCGATCGTTTCTTTGTCTGAGCTTTGCAATTGCGTGACCGCATATGGCGTACGAACGATCGCAGAGGACTCTTTCATGCGCTTTACATTCCGCTCATGTCCTCCAAATACATCTCGGCGATGCACGATAGTGACGGATGCTGCGATTTGTACCAGTTCATTTGCCCAATCGACCGCGGAGTCCCCGCCCCCTGAGATGAGGACATGCTTCCCACGGAATGGCTCCAGTTCCTGCACCGTATAATGAAGATTTGTCACCTCGTAGCGCTCGGCTCCTTCGATCTCCAGCTTTGCCATCTTCAAAATACCTCGACCCAAAGCCAATATGATCGTGCGGGTCCAATGTCGTCTCCCCGATTTTGCAACGAGTATGTAAGTTCCATCTTCTTGTGGCTCTAATCCAATGATCGCCTCACCTAAGACGATGGTAGGATCAAACGTCTTTGCTTGTTGTACCAGATTGGCAATTAGCTTTTCACATAACTGTGGTGGTACACCGCCTACATCCCAGATCATTTTTTCTGGATAGATCAACATTCGTCCACCGAGTTCTTCTTTCGCTTCAATGAGTTTTGTCTTCATATCGCGCATTCCGCTATAAAAGGCAGCGTACATCCCCGCAGGGCCACCGCCGATAATGGTTACATCAAACAGCTCCAACTTTTCTCCCACAACTACCCCTCCACTGTCTTTCTTGTTTGTTTATGAATCATCAAAAACGATAGTGAAAATGAGATTCATTATCATAATGTGATTGTAATGGAAAATGGAGGAGGATTCAACATGCAAGAAAAATAAAAAGGCTCGTCATTAGCTTCATCAGCTAATGTACGAACCTGTTGTTTGCCATATGGTGCGGTCGAGAGGACTTGAACCTCCACGGTGTTGCCACCACTAGAACCTGAATCTAGCGCGTCTGCCAATTCCGCCACGACCGCATAAAAATGGTGCCGGCAATAGGACTTGAACCCACAACCCCCTGATTACAAGTCAGGTGCTCTACCAATTGAGCTATACCGGCACATTAGAAAAACTATTAAATTCGCACATTCTCGTAAAAGAATGGCGGAGCTGACGGGACTCGAACCCGCGACCTCCGGTGTGACAGACCGGCGTGAACTCCAACTTCACCACAGCTCCATGTGGTTTTTGTCTCCATCTCGCGGCGACTTCTGTAATATAGCACGATCCTATCTCGTGATGCAATAGTTTTTAAAAAATAAAATAAAGATTATTTTTTTCATAGATTTACCAAGCAAAATCCGATAGAATTTTAGCTAGATATGCAGATTTTAGTAGATTGGTGGAGACGATGACATGAAAAAGACTTCGAGGCTACTCACCTTCCTCGCCCTCTTCACTCTGCTGCCTACTGCTGCCCATGCTTCCTCATCGGCATATGTGGTATCAGCAGGTGATACGCTGAGCAAAATCGCTCGCGAGCATCAAGTATCAGTGGAACAACTCATTCAATGGAACCAACTGAATGATGATAGATTGTCAATTGGACAAACATTGTCTATTCATGGTGAAAACACTTCTGGCTCCATTGCGACTGACACTCCTTCCGATGTAGCTGTCAATCAGAATGATAACGCTACCACTGAGTCTAAAGAACTAACAGCTGGTGAAAAAGCCCGCGTCACTGGTGACGTGCTGAATGTTCGTAAAAAGCCTTCGACTGACGCAAAAGTATTAGGCAAGCTACGATTCGGTTCTATTGTAGAAGTCGTAGAGACGGGTAGTGAATGGACGAAAATCGAATTCGAAGATCGTGAAGCATACGTTTCTACAGAGTTCCTAAGTCCAAACCTCACTTCTACCGTTTCGCTGCCTGCCGAGGTAAATGCAGAAGATCTGGGTCGTTTGAAGGAAATTTTTGAACCATTGCTTAATACACCATACGTCTTAGGCGGAACTACTCCGAATGGCTTTGATTGTAGTGGCTTTACTTCATACGTTTTTGAGCAGCTTGGGGTTACACTTCCGCGCACTTCTGAAGATCAATTCCGTGGTGGTCAAGAAGTATCATTGGATCAAGCACAGCCTGGTGACCTCTTGTTCTACGATTCGCTTGGCAAAGGACGCGTGTCTCACGTAGCGATCTATCTGGGTAATGGGGCAATCGTGCATGCGAATGGCGAAGATGTTCGTTATGGCAAAGTCGAATACATGCATAAGCTCTACCCGTTTTACGGCGTGAAGCGTTACGCTAATTTCCAGTAAGCTTTCCTACACAAATAAGCAAACAACAGCCCTCTCTGCTTTTACAGCAGGTCGAGGGCTGTTTGTCTTTTTTGTGCTTAATGTATTTCGTTATTATGGGCCTGCTGATTCTGTTGTTGTTGCCCTCCGATTTCGATTTTGCCCAACGCTTGCTTCATTTTGTCGAGTTGGAGTTGATAATCGCGAACGACTACGGTAAGAACACTGACAGATTCCTTGAAATCCGGCTCGCTGCTTACTCTGTCGATGGCTCTATGTAAATGCAGCATCTTGTTCTCCGTTTCCCGTAATAGGTCGAGTAACTGCAATCCGTTTACCACGTAATCACCTCATCTGTTTTTTCTTACTTTCTCCTTCCCCTCTGTTCCCTATGCGCACAAAAACGCTTTGTATCATAAATAAAAAACGTCCGCTCATGACATAGCGGACGTTCTTCCTGTTTAGTTCAGGCGAGCAGATGCGAGCTCAACGAATTTGTCGATATCTTTTGCAACCAAAGAGAGAGAATTCCGCCAGAAATCAACTGAGCGTACGTCAACATCCATGATAGCTGCAACGTCCGCAACGCTCATTTTGCCCGTTACTGACAAGAGCTTGTCGTACTGCTCAACAAAAGCCTCCCCGCGCTTGAGATACTCTGCGTACAGGCCTTTTGCGAACAAGAGCCCAAAAGCATACGGGAAGTTGTAGAAATTGTAATCCGCGCTATAATAGTGCGGTTTGCATACCCACATGTAAGGGTGTAGGGCCGCCGGATCCAAACCATCTCCGTACGCGTCCTTTTGCGCTTGCAGCATCAGTTCGTTCAGCGTGGAAACAGACAAGGCACCTTCTGTTCTGCGCTCAAATACAGCAGTCTCGAACAAGTAACGGCTATAAATATCGACGATCACCTGACTTGCCCCGCTGATATCATTTTCCAAAATCGCAAATGCTTCCTCGGCTGTCGCTTGTTCCAGCGCTGCATTGGCAATGATGGTTTCGCACAAAATGGACGCAGTCTCGGCGATTGGCATTGGGTATTCGCTATTCAAGAATGCTTCGTTTACGAGACATTCTCCGTGATAACCATGTCCCAATTCATGTGCCATTGTGCTCACATCGCTGTAGCTGCCTGTGTAGTTGGACATAATTCTGCTCTCCCCTACGATGTGCAGGTTGTAACAGAATGCCCCTCCACGTTTGCCTTCTCGAATCTCTGCATCAATCCACTGATTGTCATAAGCTCGTGCTGCATAGTTGGCGAGCTTTTCGCTAAAGCTACCAAAGTGCTTCACGATGAAGTCGCGGGATTCCTCATACGAGAACCGCATGTCTGCCTCACCAACTGGCGCAAACAAATCATAAAACGGCAACTGAGCGCTCTCATGACCGAGCAACTTCGCCTTTGTACGGAAGTATTGATGGAAGGATGGAAGGCTCTCACGCATCGCCTGAAGCATCGCTTCGAGCGTCTCGCGGTCCATGCGGGAGTCTTGCAACGTCTTATCCAGCGGCGATTCATAGCCTCTGAGCTTCGCTACGGTAATAACCTCACCCTTAATTCCATTCAAGCTGGCAGCTGCAGCCTCATCAATTTTTTTGTAAGCGGCAAGTTCCGCCTCATATGCCGTTTTACGAAGCTGCGGATCTTTTTCGTTCGCCATGTTTCGTACTACTGGCAATGGAAGCTGTTTGTGCTCCCCATCGACTGTAATGTCTACCAGTAATGTGGAAGTCAGTATTTCATGGAGCTTTGTCCATGCATTTGACCCTGTATTTTTCATTTTTGCCAGAACGATTTCTTCTTTTTCGCTCAGCATATATTTGCTCTTGTCTGACATTTCTGTCAACATAAAGCGATGTGTCTCTAACAGCTCCGATTGGCTGATCAACTCGTCCAGGTTGCTCAACGATCCTAACCATTTTTGGAATTGTACGCCCGGTTCAACCAATTCAACAGCCTGATTCTGTACTTTTTCAATTGCGAGCAGTGCTGCTTCATTCTTGGCATCCACGCTAGCAGTCAACTCTCCGTAGGCGTACAAACGAAACTGCGTTTGCAGGACAGAGGTCATCATGGTGATGTATTTCTCCATTTTCGCTACTGCATCTTCTGAAGATTGCAAGTTTTGCGCTGCCCAACTTTTGATCTCTTCTGTTTCACGTACTAACTTCTCCCAATCTTGTTTCCATTCTGGTGCATCAAACGAGGAATACAAGACATCCAATTTCCAACGCATATTCATGGGCACGCGCCTCCTTTTCGCTTATGTAACAAGCCTATTGTAAAAAAAATTAGATGGATTCTGCAAGTTTTTACTATGAAAACTTCTTTTTCGAGAATAAAAAGACTCTGCCGCTACCATAAGCAGAGTTCTTTTATAGGGCGATCAAGCTCGAACTGGCTGCGTCAAAAACGTCAACGCTGACAAGGCAAAAAGTTGGGTGGATTCCACCAATTGGTCAATGGCTACGTACTCATCTGCATGGTGAGGGATGTGACGATCGCCTGCGCCTGTCGTCAAAATCGGTATGCCGGCCTTGTGCAGGAAGGTACCATCTGTCGCACCTGGGACGCCATTATAAACGGGTTCTTTTTTGGTAATTTCCCGATACGCGCTAGCGACAGCAGTCACGACTTCTTCCTTCATGCCAGTCAACGTCCATGGGCGCTCTTCGATGACTTCCAAGGTGGCTTTGAACTTGTCATCTTCTTTGCTTAATCCTTCTAATATCTCACTGATTTCTTTATACAGCGCCTGGTGGTCCTGCCCGGGTACCGTGCGAATATCAAGCGTGGTCATGCATTGATCGGGTACGACGTTGATCTGGGCGTCTCCTTTGACCGGTGCCTGCAAAATCGTCGGAGTGATACTCGGCCACCCCAACATCGGGTGCTCTCCCAGACGAGCCATTTCCTTGCGCTCCAGCTCCTCTAATGCGACTATGGCGCGTGCCATCCTTGTGTTTGGATTGATTCCTGTCAGTGGCATGGCACCATGCGCCATTTTGCCAAACGTACGAAGAATCGCTCGCATGGCTCCTTTTTGCGTGATGCAGAGCTGATTTTCTTCCGGTTCGCAGATGATCGCAGCATCAACGTTGTTGGCCCAGCCGCGGCGGATGAAATCTTTGATCCCGATCATCATGCTCTCCTCATCGCAAGGGATGCACAGGAGGATTTTTCCTGTAAAAGACTGTTTGGATCGTTGGATTGCTTTGACGGCACATATCGCGGCTGCCAGATTTCCTTTTGTGTCACAGGAGCCACGCCCGTAGATACGCCCACCAGATATTGTCCCGCCAAAAGGGTCATAGCTCCAAGCATCCCGGTCCCCTTCTGTTACGACATCTGTATGGGCTTCGAACAAAAGCGTTTTGCCAGGTCTACCCGAATCGTAAAAAGCGATGACATTCGGCCTGCCCGGAACAACCTCCTCATAGAAGACCTGCAAACCCATATTGCGAAGATAATCGGCGACAAATAGCGCGACCCGCTCTTCATTCGCTCCTGCCTGATCAGGGCGAAATACACTCGGAATTCTTACCAGCTCCTGCGTAAGGCGTACAACTTCCTGCTCGTCAACAAAGGATATTACCTGATTCATCCGCCAACCCTCTCCTCTGCATCCAATTTTGTTACACCTATTCCTGGAAGTAACTGCGATAAGATGGCAGCCCCCCTGCTTCCTCAGCTTGCTTAACCGCTTGGACGACGGCTTCTGCCAGCACATCTGCGGACAACGCGCCCACCAGGTCTACACTCACCTCTACTTCGCCTGTTGCTACAGCAAAGATCGTATCGCCATCGTACATGGTGTGAATCGGACGGATCGTACGGGCAAGCCCGTCATGAGCCATTTGCGCAACTTTGTTTGCTTCTGCTTTGGACAAGCGGGCATTGCTCGCGACTACGGCAATTGTCGTGTTCGTACCTGGAGGGATTGGGGCAAAAGCTTGCTGGCGCATCATCTCCACGCTATCCCGAATGGTACCCTGTTCATCTCTCGGTCCGGCTATTATCGTCCCTGACTGTGGATCTACGACATGACCGACTGCATTTACAGCAACGATTGCGCCTATGACGAGTCCATTCGGTAGAATCACGGAAGCTGTGCCCACCCCGCTCTTCATCGCATTCACAAATCCATTCAGCTTGCCTACTGACGCACCTGTACCAGCACCGACGTTTCCTTGTGCTGCTGTCTCACGGCTTGCTGCCTGTGCTGCCGCATAGCCCATATGACGATCTGGACGAACCCGATAGTCGCCTACAGCCAGGTCGAACAAGACTGCTGCTGGAACGATAGGAACGACGCCATAGCCAACATCTAGCCCGATGCCTTGTTCCTCCAAATACTGCATGACACCTGAGGCAGCATCCAAGCCGTATGCACTACCACCCGAAAGGCAAATTGCATGGACCACACTCACCAGATTGAGCGGGTCCAAGAGGTCTGTCTCGCGAGTGCCCGGGGCTGAACCCCGGACATCCACGCCGCAGACAGACGGCTTTTCCAGCATAATCACACTGCATCCCGTTAATGTTTCTTCGTTTTGTGCATGCCCGACAAGAACGCCGGGTACGTCAACTATCGTTCCGGTCATTATAAGTCTCCTGAAATTTTTGATTTTTGCCTGCCCGCTGAGCCTAACTTCTTCCAGGCCGCCACGACTGCCAATGTCACAATGACAGAAACAATTGCTTCTGGCAAGCCGCTCGTGATTGCGACTGTTGTCGCTACACCAAGCGTCATGTAGCCTCGAATAACGGCCATGCCCAGTACCAGGATCGTGTTTGTCATCGCCCCGATAAAACCAGCGGCACCAATCGCCAAGTACTGATTGACGTTTTTCAAACCAACATAGGTCAAGTAAGCAGTCACGCCGATGAACAACCGTGGCAGGATGGCGACAAGAGGGTCTTTAAACAGCGGGACGGTGGCATTTAAGAAAGAAGAGACTCCAAATATAAGGCCAATGATCATACCAACGCCCCAGCCCTCCATGATGCCCCCGATGACAGCCGGGATGTGCATAATAGTGGCATTGCCCGCTGCTGTCGGAACCGGAATGTAGCCGAGACGAGTCACCCCGAGCAAAATCGCGATCGCCCCCAAAACGCCTGCAATGACAATCTTGCGAACGGTCAAGCCTTTTTCCATGCATACTCCTCCTTTTACGAGTTTTATGTGGAATGCCCTACTCGGGCGAGTTCCCGCTAGTCTTCCTTACCAAGGTATGGCGAGCATGGCGGCAGAAATGACTATGCTTGCGATCAGCGCGACGTAATCCTTGCCTACTGCCTTGTACTGGGTGTATCTGGTCCGTGCGGCACCTGGTGTGTAGCATCTGGCTTCCATTGCCAAAATCAAATCTTCAGCTCTGGAGAGCGCCACATTAAACAGCGGGATAATGATAGGAAACATATCTTTTGTTCTCTGGATAATCCGCCACCATTCTCCTGTACCGAAGTCTGCACCGCGAGACGCTTGTGCTTTCATCATTTTTTCCATTTCCATCGCGAAGGTAGGTACAAAGCGCACAGCAATCGTAATGATCAATGCAAACGCGTGAACGGGAAACTTCACTTTTTCCAAAGGCCCCAGCAGTCGCTCCATGCCGTGCGTGAGTTCCGTCGTAGAAGTGCTGAGCGTGAGGACACTCGATAAAAAGATCACTTCTACAAAGCGCATGGCAGACACAATGACGAGGCGTACACTCTCACTCGTGATCGTGATGAAGCCGTATTTCAAATAAACCGTTCCGCCATTGACAACCTCCCCGTAAAAAAGCAACTGCATGATCGCCAATATAATGATAAAGGGGATAGCGGGCTTGATCCCGGATATGCCGTAATGCAGAGGGATCTTCGAGATTTGAAACATCCAGATACAAATGGCTAAAGCAAACAGATTGCCCACATATGTATCGCAGATGGCAATCGCTAAGATGAGAATGACGAAAGCACCAAGCTTGAAACGAGGATCGAGACGATGAACGACCGAAGCAGTGGGTAAATATTGACCGATCGTAATATTTCTCGTCAATTCAAATTCTGCTGACATGTGGACCCCCTCCTTAGCGGTTCAACAGTTTCAAAATTTCCATCGCTGTCTCTTCAGGTAAAAAAGCGCTAGGATCGATGCTGTAGCCATGCTCACGGAGCCTGTATAAAATATCGACTGATTCCGGTGTGCCGATGTGATGCTGTCGCAGCAATTCCTGATTGCTAAAAATTTGTCGTGGTGTCCCTTCGCAGACTGATTGGCCGTTTGCCATAACGTAGACACGATCTGCAAGCTTGGCGACCTCTTCCATATTGTGTGAGACGAAAATAACCGTTAGCTTTTCTTCCCGATTGAGACTGCGGATGCGTTCCAATAGCTCAAGACGAGAGCGCGGGTCCAACCCGGCAGTTGGCTCATCAAGCACGAGAACCTTGGGTTGCAAGGAAAGGACACCAGCCAATGCCACCTTGCGCTTCTGCCCTCCACTTAGGGCAAAAGTCGGACGATCTTTCATCTCCTGAAACGAGAGGCCGACCAAGTCCATCGCCCACTGAACACGTCGCCGCACTTCCTCTAAAGGCAGCCCCATCCGAAAAGGGCCATAGGCTACATCATCACCGACCAGTTTTTCGAACAGTTGATCCTCCGGATTTTGAAAAACGAGCCCTACTTGTCTGCGCAATGTACGAATATCGATTTTGGGTGAAGATACGTCCATTCCATTGATGATGACCGTACCGGACTGCGGGCGAATCAGACCGTTAAAATGCTGGATTAACGTCGATTTTCCCGATCCGGTATGACCGATAATGGCCAAGCATTCGCCCTCTGCCACCTGGATGCTTACCTGATCGAGAGCCCGATGTTCGAGAGGTGTTCCCTGCATATAGACATGAGAAAGATTTTCTACGTTTACGATCGGTTGCGTCATGAACCACTCGCCTCCGCTTGTCTGACGTATAGACGATTAACCTCCGCAACAACTTCCTCATTGTGGATGAGATCAGGGGTAAATTCGCTATATTCGGAGTGGACGAGATGAGCGATTCGGCTCGCGTCTGGAACATCCAGATGGAGTTCGCGAAGTCTTTCCTGATGGGAAAATACTTCTCGTGGAGTCCCCTCCAATACGATCTTGCCGCCCTCCATCACGATGACGCGATCTGCTTCTGCTACCTCTGACATGTGATGGGTCACTGTGACAATCGTCATTCCTTCGCGATGCAGCTTGCGAACGACTGCCAAAATATCCTGTCTACCGTAGCTGTCCAGCATACTCGTCGCTTCATCCATGACAAGGACTTGGGGCTTCATCGCCAATATACCCGCAATGGCGATCCGCTGCTTTTGTCCGCCAGACAAATGATGAGGCGGGCGATGGCGAAATGCACTCATTCCTACTGCCTCTAAGGCAAAATCCACTCGTGTTTTCATCTCTTCCGCCGATGTCCCGATGTTCTCCAATCCGAAAGCCACATCGTCCTCTACAATCGTCGCGACAATCTGATTGTCCGGATGCTGAAAAACCATCCCGACACGGCTCCTCACTTCATGGATGCGCTGTTTTTCACGCGTGTTGATGCCGTTAACGATGACGTCACCTTCCTTTGGAGTCAAAATTCCATTGAGATGCTTAGACAGCGTTGACTTACCGGACCCATTATGACCGATAATGGCGACATATTCTCCTGGAAACACTTCTAGGGAGACATTTTGCAGGACAGGAATTTGTTGATCTTGGTTAACCTGATAGGCAAACGAGACATTTTTTACACGAATAATCGGTTGTGGTGTCATGCTCTCCCCTCGCCTCTTCGTAAAAGTCGTTATGTTGTGATCCCCATAAATAAGCAACTACCATGCCAAATGAATGTGTTTTTAATTTTCTGTTAATTATGCAATTAACGGTGCTTACTCTGTTGCAAACATGCATCGCTGATGTTGCACTTGCATCAATTTCTACGACCTTTCGTAGCGCTTCATTTTTCTCCACAGGGTGGACCGATCCATTCCCAAAATTTTCGCCGCCTCCCCCTTGTTTCCCTTTGTCTCCGCCAACACCTTTCGGATGACTTCTGCTTCTCCCTCTTCTTGGTCTCGGTAAGATTGTCGCTGATACAGCTTCTTGGCAAAAAAAGCTGTGTCCTTCTTGCCAAGTGCGTCGTCCTTGCAAAGCAAGACCATTCTTTCCACCACGTTGCGCAACTCTCGTACATTGCCTGGCCAGTCATATTGTTTGAAAACGTGAAAAACGGCCTCTTCTACTTTCAAATGCCTTTTATTTTCCCGTTCCTTGATTTCTTCCATAATCGACGCCACCAATAGCGGAATATCTTCAATTCGCTCTCGCAAAGCAGGTAACTCAAGCGTCAACACGTTCAATCGGAAGTACAAGTCTGATCGAAACTGGTTTTCTTCTACCAGCCGTTCCAAATCCCGATTCGTTGCCGCGATGACTCTCACATCGACCGGGACGATGCGCTCCCCGCTGATTCTGCGCACTTTTTTCTCTTGCAAGATACGCAAGAGCAATGCTTGGATCGGGATTGACAACTCACCGATTTCATCGAGAAACAGAGTGCCTCCGTGGGCCAATTCAAACAGCCCGGGCTTTCCGCCTTTTCGTGCGCCTGTAAAAGCTCCTTCCTCGTATCCAAACAACTCGCTCTCCAATAAATTGCCAGGGAGTGCCGCACAGTTAACCGGGATGAACGGTCCGGTTGCACGCTGGCTGCTCAAATGAATCCCTTGGGCAAACAGCTCCTTGCCTGTCCCAGTCTCCCCCTGTATGAGAACTGTCGCATCTGTCCGCGCAAATGTTTCCGCCCATTCCTTCGCTTCCCGGATCGCAGAAGACTCTCCCACGATATCCTCCAGGCGGAATTTGGCTTCCAAGCCGCTTTCCATGCTCTGCTTGCGAATGCGCATCTCCATTTTTTGAATGTCGGTAATCTCTTTAAAAGTAGACACAGCACCCACGATTTCACCCTCCACGACAATCGGCAAACGGTTAATGATAATTTGTCGATTCAGAATCGTCGCAATGTCCCCAATCTCTTTTTTTCCTGTTGCCAAAATCCTCAACATATCTGAATTGGGGATATAACGGGTAATTTTTTGTCCAACGATATTGCTTGGCAGACCGAGTATTTCCATCGCGTTTTTATTGACCCCGATAATCATGGAATCCCGATCGACCGCGATAATCCCGTCGTGAGAAGCGTCCAGAATCGCCTGCATGTGGATGTCGTGAATCATTTGCCTGGCTCTCCTTCCTCGGCTTGCTCAAGCAGAACGGCTACTTCTGGTGCTGGCCTTCTTGCCCGACGCTTTTTTCGTTTCTTTTTCCGTAAAACGAAAATGGACAGGAGCATCAGCGCGAGAATGGCCAGCTCAATCGGTTGTGCCAGCTTGGCAGAAGTCCAGCCGCTCATGCCCAGCAAGTGAAAGATGACGGCTATGTAAAGGAAGATCGATGCTAGATTTTGAGCTTTCACCTGTTTCACCTCTGTTGTTTCTGGTTAGAGAAAGAATGCGGCAATCACTTTATCGTTGATCCCACTCTTGGAGTAATAATGAACGGGCTTTCCTTGTTCTTTCGCATACGCAATTTCTTGTCTTGTACTGTTCCCGATATAGCCCTCTACATCGATGACAAATATCTCGTCGGACAAGTCGATTTTTCGAAAGTGAATGTCTGTGAGTAAAACTGCTTGCTCCTGTGATATTGCAAAGCCCTCACTCTGCTCGAAAAAGGCAACACTCATTACGATGTTTCCTTGGAGAGTCAAATACGTATTCGCCTGCTCAAATTCCTTTTTGAATTTGGTAGACCCACATAGGGTGATGATTTTCATTTTATGTCCCTCTCCATATGGTCTGTTTTTTTCGTAATAATCTGACTAGCCTACTACGAAAAACTCCCATGGAGCCGTGAACATAGCTCCACAGGAGAGTTGGTTCTTGTTGTCTTTCGATTAGATGGGGAGCAGTTCCACCGTTTCTTTGCTCTCCAAGTCTTTCACCATATCGAGCCATGCCTGTGGCTTTTGTGGAAGCACAGCGTAATAACGCTTCAAGAACGTGACGATCAGTTCGGCTTCGAGCGTCGTTTGCTCTTCGTTTGTCGGCATGAAACCCAGATCGAGTCCGGATACCGCTTCGCCGTCATTTTGCCAGGATGGATGTACGTAGGTAAAGTTCGTACGTTTGTAGCCCAGATGAGAGAGCACTTCACGGCGTACAAATGGGTCCATGGGCTTAATTCCGCCAAAGCTGTGTTCTTCCACACGGTATGGGTCGTAGATTTCGGCAAACATCCCGTACAGCTCCTTGCCGTTTTCAGCAGCCAGCGCGAGCAGGTCCTTTTGACGCTCTCTAGCGAGGAATCGTCCTACTCCGAGTCCTTCGCGACCAATGATCGTAAAATCTGTCATGGCTACGTTCATGTCCGTGTAATAACGGTATTCGGTAGCGCCCACAACTTCTCCTTCGTGTACAGCTACAAATACACGAATGCCCGGATCTTCCAGTGGTTCTTTCCACAGATCGTACGCCAATACTTCCTCAGGCGGAAAAACCTCTTGCATCAAACGGTGCATCTTCGCAAACAGCGGATTGTCAATATGTTGAATACGTACGAATTCCATCAGCCGAATCCCCTCTCGATCGATTATGTCGGATAAACGCCCTACAGATGCTGCTGAAATGGATTTTTCCATTCCATGAGTGTCGCGTAGTTGCGAGATTCCTCATCTTCCAAATAATTCGCTACGACCTGAACAGGCGTGCGACCACAGCGCATGAGAAATGTAATCACCGGGTCTCTTACTTCCCCTGTCAGAACACACTCTAAATACTGCTCAGGCGACCATTGGTCTGCATAACGACCATATCCTGGCATGCGACCTCCGCCGAGCAATCTGCGCAGTTTCTTTTGTACCACCAGCTCATACATCGCTTGCATCATCTGTTGGCCCAATCCCAGCTTGCGGAAGCTCGGGCGAATGCAAATATCTACGATGTACAGCGTGTCCCCTTGCGGATCATGATTACGGATATAACCGCTATCCGTGACATCCTCCCACTTATGCTCGGGTTGAGCGGGATCAAACTTCACGAGCAACCCTGTCATCGAACCTGCCAAAACGCCATCCACTTCTACACAAATGGCACCTTCCGGGAACAGCGTAATATGGTTCGTCAGCTGCTCCTGATTCCACCATAGCTCAGACGGGAATGGCGGAGGAAAGCTCTCCGCCTGTATTTGGATCAATTCGAAGAAGTCTGCCCGATTGTAGTTGCGTATGACGGCTCTGCGTGGCTTGTTCCCTTCAAATACATACAGCTCTTTTCTGTACATATTCATCCTCCTGCTGTCCTGATCACGATGGGTTGCTTACTTCCAGTCTGTATACAAATCGGTGCGGCGGTCGCGCCAGGTTGTGACAGAACCTTTTTCCCGCACGTCGTATAGCAATTGAATATCCAGGTCAGCGGTTACCATCATGTCGTGGTTGATTTCCCCTTCAGCAAGAATGCCTCGCGGAGGGAACGGCACATCGTTTGGTGTCAAGATCGCCGCTTGTCCAAAGTTCGCTCGCATGAAATCAACTGTCGGCAGCGAGCCTACTGTTCCAGTCAGCACCACATACACTTGATTTTCAATCGTCCGGGCATGACTGGTATAACGTACGCGGTGGAACGCATGGCGATCATCCGTGCAAGACGGGCAGAAAATGACGTCTGCACCCCGTGCTTTGGCGATGCGCACCCACTCAGGGAACTCGATGTCGTAGCAAATAATCATCGCGACCTTCCCTTTGTCGGTCTCAAAGATTTGCAGCGAGTCGCCAGCCCCCATGTTCCAGCCTTTTACTTCCCATGGCGTGATATGGATTTTTTTCTGCTGGCCTACACGTCCATCCGGGTAGAACAGAAAAGCCGTATTGTAAAGCTTGCCGTTTTCTTCGATGATGTGCGTTCCACCAATCAGATGCATCTCATATTTGGCAGCGAGGGAACGAAACAGCTCGACATAACGGGCCGTGAACGATGGCAATGCCGTAATCGGCAGCGCATGGCCCTGTTCGTCTCCGATTGACATGAGTTGAGTCGTAAACAGCTCCGGGAAAAGGAGAAATTCTGTGTCGTACTCTTGCGCGTTTTTCACGTAGTGCTCAACTTGATTGGCGAAGTCTTCAAAGCTATGTATGGTATGCAGATGGTACTGCACAGCGGAAACACGCATTTTCATGCCATTCTTCCTTCCTCAGACGTGATAAGAACCTCTAAGAATAAAATATATCAAAAACAGTCTGTAAAGTCTCGTCATAGACTGTATGAAAAAAGTCGCCTATCCGCTAAGACGGGCGACTCTCTCTTTTATTGGTTGGTGCTCATCCGCAATACGGTTTTGTAAAGCAGCTCTGTTCCCAGCGCCACGTCTTCATAGGCTGCGTATTCTTTTGGATTATGACTGATACCGTCCTTGCAGCGGACAAAAATCATCCCGTAATCACAGACGTAGGAGAGCGCCAAAGCGTCATGGAAAGGACCACTCATCAGTTCGCGCACAGAGGCACCGAGCTTGCTGCTCTCCTCATGCATGATTGCCTTTATCCAGTCGGCACAGTAACGCGGGTCACTATTCGTATCTTCCGTAATGGTATATTGCAATCCGCCTTCTACGGCGGCTAGCTCAATCGCCTCGCGCAACGCTTGTTCGCGCTCATCGCGTCGCTGCAAATCAATGTCGCGCAAATCAATCGAAAAACGCACCCGCTCGGGAATGATGTTACGCGAATCCGGGAAAACCTCCAAATGACCGACTGTACCAACTGTCGGCGCTTGTGGATCGAGCTTTGCCAACTCGTTTACTGCCAAAATTACTTTTGCCGCTCCGACCAGTGCATCCTTTCTCATCGGCATCGGTACGGAACCAGCATGCCCGGCAAAGCCAGTCAGCTCGACCGTCCACCACAAAGGCCCCGATATCGCCGACACGATTCCTATCGCTTCTTTGGCATCATCGAGAATCGGCCCCTGCTCAATATGCAGCTCGAGATAAGCACCTATGCTGCCTTTTGGATAAATAGACGCTTCCAGGCGATCAGGATCGCAGCCAAAATCAGCCAGTGCCTGCCTGCGTGTAATCCCGTTTTTGTCCGTCCGCTCCAAGTCTGTCGGGTCCAGCATGCCGAGAATGCCTTTGGAGCCAAACAGTCCTTTTTGAAACCGGCACCCTTCCTCGTCACAAAACGCAACGACTTCAATAGGTTGTGTGGGCATGATTCCTTGTTCATTCAACGTCTGGACGACCTCCAGTCCCCCCAATACGCCGATCACACCATCGTACTGCCCACCGTATGGCTGCGAATCGATATGAGAGCCAATCATCAGAATCGGGGCTTGCTCATCCTTCCCCATCATCCGGCCAATCAAATTGCCGAAGTCATCGATCCGGGTCTGAAGACCGGCTTCTTCCATCCAGCTACGCACCAGCTCTACACCTGCCCGGTCTTCAGCGGACAAAGCGAGTCGACATACACCCGTTTCACCTATTTTCCCGATTTGCGCCAATTGCTCGATTCGTTTTTGCAGGCGTTCTTCATTGATCGCAAGCTTTCTCGCTTTTACGTTCATGCTAGTAGAACCTCCTCATCTTGGCGATGATAGACGAACTCTCCATCTATCATCGTTTTGTCTACGCGTAGCTCTTTGATGCGATCTGCCCGCGTTGCCAAAATATCGCCGTCCAGCACCACGAGATCAGCCAGCTTCCCGACTTCAATACTCCCTTTGATCCCCTCCTCAAAGCTGGCGTACGCTCCGTTCCAAGTAAACATGCGAATCGCCTCCATGATGCTGACCCTTTGATTGATCCCCACATCCTGACCTGTTTTACTCAACCGATTAACAGCAGCATGAATCCCGATCAGCGGGTTGAAATCAGTCACGGGACTATCCGATGCGCCTGCCGCAATGATCCCCGCGTCTACCTGATCCCTCGCCGGAAACATATGTCCGACACGCTCTCCGATATTTTTCACATACGAATCGCCGTAATCATAGATAAAAGCAGGATTCGGAATGGGTACGACACCTAGCCGAGCCATTCTCGCCAACAGATCAGGCGCAGATACACCCGCATGTTCAATCCGATGTCGGTGGTTCTCGCGCGGATGTGCTTCTAATGCCGTTTCAAAGCATGTCATCAGCATGTCAATCGCTCGATCTCCCTGGGCATGAGCGGTAATTTGAAAACCTTTTGCATGTGCCTCTCCCAAAATGGTATTCAACTCGTCCTGTTCATAGTAGAGAATTCCGTAATCATCTGGTCGGCTGGTGAACGGTTCACGCATGGCCATCGTGGGCGCAATGCTTGCCCCATCGGTAAAAACCTTCGCAGGTCCGATACGGAAGCGAGCATTCCCCGTACCCGTTACCATTCCGGCATCGATCATCCTGCGGACAAAATCATCCGATTGATTCAGCGCACAAACCATTGCGTAGATACGAACTTTTACGTCACCTTTCTGTACCGCTTTTTGCATTGCCCGATAGTTCTCTGGACCGTATCCTCCCGCATCATGGACACTCGTAATGCCAGCAGCAACAAAGTCTTTCGAAGCCAATCGCAGACCTTCGATATACTCGGCTTCTGTAAAAGCAGCTTTTTCAAACATGTTCATATGTGCCGTTTCGATGAGGAATCCGGTTAGCTCACCATCTGCATCACGCTCAATACGTCCACCTTGTGGGTCGGCTGTGTCTCTGTCGTAACCTGCAATGGCAAGCGCTCTGCTGTTTACGACAGAGTGATGAGCGCACGTCCTCATGACAAAAACGGGATGCGCTGTCGTCACTTCATCCAGCTCGGCGAGTGTCGGATAGCGTTGCTCTTGCATGAGATTTTCATCGAAACCACATGCCCTCACCCATTCACCTCTGGGTGTTTTTTCCGCTTGTTCTTTCAGTGCAGTGAGCAGATCATCAATTGACCTGATCCCTCTCGCTTTGCAATCAACCCCCAGCTTGTTCGTACCGTATATCGTAATATGCAGGTGGGCATCGATGAAGCCGGGCAATAGACTTTTCCCTTGCAAATCAATGACGTTTGTATGTGATTGAATCAACTGCTTCACATCTTCATTAGACCCGACAGCAAGAATGCGATTCCCTCTGACTGCCACCGCCGCCGCCACCCGATTCTCTTGATCTACCGTGATCACCTGTCCGTTGATAAAAACAGTATCTGCCATATAACTGCCTCCTTTAAAGGATTAGTATTAAAGAGTTGGTGTCCCTTCTGTCTTTGCGGCATGACGATTCAGTGCAAAAAGATTCCTCGTCACTAACGTCACACTAAACATCACGACAAGATTGACTAGCAATGCCACGACACCAATGTTCAAGTCTTTGACAACGGCTGGCCAATTCGGAAACAGGGTCGCAATCGTCACTTGGAAAATAGTCACATACGCAACGGTTGACACCCCACATAAAATTCCGGCAAACGCTCCGTATTTATTCACCCACGGCTTGGCAGGAAGACTAAAAAGCAAGGCTGGAAACAACTGTGTGACCAAACTGTAGCCCATTAATAGCAACGTAACGAGCGTATCTCCCCCACTCAGTGCAAAATACAGCGAGATCAACGAGATGACAGGCACCAACCATTTGGCAATCCGGGCGATTTGTACGTCAGATGTGTGCGGAGCCATAACTTTGTACACATTTTTCGCCAAAAGCGTCGCCCCTGTCATCAATAGCATCGAGCCTGGTACGAGTGCCGTTAGCAAGCCTGCTGCTCCAATGATCCCGACTACCCACGGATCGAATGTTTGCAACGACAGACGAAGCAAGGACAAATCACCGTCCGCCCCTTTTAAACCGGGGACTTGCAGGATCGCCGTAAAGCCGACAAAAAACACAAACAAAAGCATCAAGGTATAGAGCGGCAGCATAATCGTATTTTTGCGGAACACATTCGCATTTTTCGCAGAAAACACAGAGCCGAACGTATGCGGCCACATGTAAAAGCCGAACACCGTTACCAGCACCGTCGAAATGTACCAGGAAATGCTTAAACCCTCCTCAGGGAACGTCAAGAAACCAGGATTGGAGTCTTGTACGGCTTCAAACATTGGCTGGATGCCCCCGTAATAATGAAACGGAAGATAAAGCCCGAGGAAAACGACGACAAAGAAAATCATGATGTCCTTGATCGCCGCCGTCCAAGCCGAACCGTGAATTCCTGAGATCATGACGTAAATGGTCACAACAATGACCCCGATCCATATCGCAGCAGCAGGCGAAATCGAGCCATAGGATGCTTCCGATACGATGATCCCCAGCCCTTTGAATTGGAGGACGAGATACGGAATAATCGCAATGACTCCGACTGCTGCGACCAAAATGCCGAGTATCGGACTCTTGTACTTGCTTACAAAAAAATCGGATTGGGAGACGAGCTTGTGCTCTTTTGCATACTGCCAAATCGGCGGCAAGAGCCAGTAGGAAATGACATAGGCGAGGGAAATATAAGAGAGAACGTAGTAAGAAGGTGCCCCTTTGGAGTACGCCCAACCACTGCCCCCCAAGAAGGTGAATGTCGTATAAATTTCGCCTGCTACCAGCAAGAAAATAAAGATCGAACCGAATCCTCTGCCGCCAACGGTCCATTGTTCCATATTCATGTCTTTCCCTTGTTGCGCACGAATACCGGAATAGAAGGACAGCAATAAAAAGGCAAAAATAATGATCAAGGCGATATTCATTGGCCGTCCTCCTTCGTAGCAGGATCGATTTTGTTGAGGAATGCCATGATAACGGAAGTTAAGACTACCCAGAGAACAATCCAAAACAGGACAAACGGCATGCCTAATACGTAAGGCTCAACCCGATTCACAAACGGAATTCCTCCCAGCATCCCAATGAATGGCAGTACCCCTAGCCAATCTCTCGCTTTCATACGACTCCCCCCAGTTTGCTCGATTTGTCCCATTGCCTGTACACATCCTGGACATGTACATTAGTATTATCTAAAAATTCAAATAGTTCCTTTGTTCACATGGCCAGAAAACGGAACGGGGTTTTGTGCGAGTAGCCAAAAGATGAAGAAGGCATGGTGAGCGTAATGATTACTGTCCGTGAGCTCATACAAGTTGGTGGCTTTGATGAATCGTCAGTGCTTGCAGGCGCGGACTCTTTAGAAAATGAGCTGTTGAATGTTACTTCCTTTGATTCTCCCGATGGCCATAGGTGGTTGCGATCTGGTGAATTCGTTCTGACGACAGGCTTTCCATTCCTCTCTCAGCAAAAACCATGTACAAAACGACTGATAACACTCATCGATGAGCTAGTCGCCATCGGCACACCTGGGCTCGCCATCAAATTAGGTCGATACATCGAGAATCTTCCTGAAGCCGTTCTCTCCCACGCTACGAAAAAAGCATTTCCCATCCTGTCCTTTCCGATGGAAAAAGCTTGGTCAGATGTTATCGTGCCAGTCGTTCAGTACATCAATGACAAACAGCGCATCGAGCTGGACAGAACCCATGCCATTTATGAACGGTTCCATCACTTTTTGACGGGAGGAGCTCCGATTTCTACATTGACAGATTTACTGTCCGATATCCTTGCTGCTCCTGTCTCCATCCATGTCCCCCAGCATAAATGGAAATGGGATTCCTCGTTTGGTTCGATCCCACGCGATGATTCATTGGACAAGCGGTACGGTCAACGCGCCCCGATCCGACTAACACAAGAGCCGCTTAGCAAACAAAAAGAGGGAATCCATGTCCGGTGGCTTCTCCACGACCAAATCGTGCAGGGAACCATCATCATTGGACAGCGGGAGCGTGATCTATACGCGTGGGAAAAAGTCGCCATCGAGCAAAGTGCTGCCCTCTTGTCCCTTGAAATGCAGCGACAACGAGCCATCCAGGAAACATTCCAACGTTTTCGCAATGATTTTTTGCAACAACTCGTCAGTGGGCAGATCGTCTCACACGAAATGCTCATGCGAAAGGCGGATGAAGTCGGCTGGGAGTTGTCCGATCACTATGTCGCGATGCTCCTAAGCACCTCCCCTCATGACAAGACCGGCATGGTACTTTGGCAAGAAAATCATCATCTTCTGAACGCGTTTCACAGCTTTTTTTCTACCAATGGAGCGATTCTGTATGGATTGGATCAGGAAAATCGTGTCCTCTTGCTCGTGCCGAAATCTAACCATGCACCCACTGAATCGCTCTCGCAATGGCTGCAAGAACAGTGCTTACAGACGTTCACCAAGCAATTGGATCAGCCCGTCTTTGCAGGAATTGGGCGATATCATCCTGAACGGGAAGGCATCGTTCGCAGTTATCGGGAAGCAGTAGTCAGCTTGCAAACCGCATTACATTCGGCAAGCCCAGCCAACGCCGCTTCTTTTCGCGTCAAAAGCTACCACGACTTGGGACTTGAGCGAATCATGTACGCAGTCGATCCTGCAACAGAAGCCCAAGCCTTTGCAGAAGAATGTCTCGGTAAAATCCAAAGCTATGATCGAGAAAAAAACGGACAGTTACTACAAACCTTGCAAGTGTTTTTGCAAGCGGATGGTAATTACGCCGAAGCCGCGCGTCGTTTGTATGTCCATAAAAATACAATCAAATACCGCATTCAGCTCATCCGCGAGTGGACCGGATTGAATGCGGAAAACGGGCACGATCAAATGCTGCTTCGCATCGCCATAACTGCACATGTCATTGGGCATCGTCATTAAACTTGGTATAATGAATGGGAAAGTCAGGTAGGAGGAACAGCAGATGAACGAGTGGTTGAATAAACCCGTGAAGACGATACAAAGACCAAAGAAACGCGGCACGGTAGAATATATCGATGACCAGTATATCGTGGTGTTCTTTACTTCCCCACGAAAAGAGCGTGTTATTTTCTCGAGCAAGGAAGCGTTTCTTAACAAAATCGAGTTCGTGGAAGACCCCGTCACATGAGAAAAAGCCCATGACTTCTGCACGATTTGTGCGAAGCCAAGGGCTTTTTATATGTCGTAGGCAGCTTACGCGTAATGCTCGTCACGCAGGCGCTTGATTTCATCGCTCTCCAGGTATTCGTCATACGTCATCATCTTATCAATGACACCCTTCGGCGTGAACTCAATGATCCGGTTCGCAATCGTTTGGACGAACTGGTGGTCATGAGATACGAACAGGAGTGTACCGTCGAACTCAATCAAGCCGTTGTTCAATGCAGTAATGGATTCCAAATCCAAGTGGTTCGTCGGTTCGTCCATGATCAATACATTGGCGCTCGCCAGCATCATCTTGGACAGCATGCAACGAACCTTTTCTCCCCCAGACAGTACGTTTGCCTTTTTCAGCGCTTCATCTCCAGAGAACAGCATGCGACCAAGGAATCCACGAATGAATGTCTCGTCTTGATCTTTGGAGTATTGGCGCAGCCAGTCAACCAGACTCAAGTCAGAGTTAAAGTACTCCGCATTGTCTTTTGGGAAGTACGCTTGGGAAGTCGTAACGCCCCATTCGAAAGAACCGCTATCAGGCTGAACTTCGCCCATCAAAATTTGGAAGAAGGTTGTTTTCGCCAGCTCATTTGGTCCGACAAACGCAACTTTGTCCCCTTTGTTGATGGTGAGGTGAAGGTTTTCAAACAGTTTTTCGCCTTCAATCGTCTTGCTCAAGCCTTCAATCGCTACGAGGTTTTTACCCGCTTCACGCTCTGGCTTGAAGTTGATGAACGGATACTTACGGCTGGAAGGACGAATGTCTTCCAACGTAATTTTCTCCAACAGCTTTTTACGCGAGGTCGCCTGCTTTGACTTGGAAGCATTCGCAGAGAAACGCGCAATAAACTCTTGCAGTTCCTTCATTTTTTCTTCTTTCTTCTTATTCTGATCACGAACCATTTTCAGCGCCAATTGGCTGGATTCGTACCAGAAGTCGTAGTTACCTACGTACATTTGGATTTTGCCAAAGTCAATATCCGCAATGTGCGTACATACCTTGTTCAGGAAGTGACGGTCATGGGATACAACGATGACGGTGTTCTCATAATCCGCCAGGAAGTTTTCCAACCAACGAATTGACTCGATGTCCAAGTGGTTCGTCGGCTCATCCAAGAGCAGGATGTGTGGATTACCGAACAGCGCTTGCGCCAACAGAACGCGTACCTTCTCCGTACCAGAGAGGTCCTTCATCTGCTTGTCGTGCAGGTCTGTCGGGATACCGAGGCCGATCAGCAAGCTAGCTGCATCTGCTTCGGCCATCCAGCCGTTCAGCTCTTCGAATTCTCCCTCAAGCTGGGACGCGCGATTGCCGTCTTCCTCGGAGAAATCTTCTTTCATGTAAAGAGCGGTCTTCTCTTCCATGATCTCGAACAGGCGCTTGTGGCCCATAATAACCGTTTTTAACACTTCGTACTCGTCGAATTCAAAGTGGTTCTGCTTTAATACAGCGATACGCTCGCCCGGTGTCACCGAAACGTGACCGCTCGTCGGCTCGATCTCTCCGGAGAGGATCTTCACGAAGGTAGACTTCCCTGCACCGTTCGCACCGATGAGGCCGTAACAGTTACCTGGGGTAAACTTAATGGATACATCTTCAAACAGTGCGCGCTTGCCGTAGCGCAGCGTCACGTTCTGAGTGCTTATCATCGTCGCAATACCTGCCTTTTTTGAATCGTTCAAACACTTATCTTACCAGAGATGACCTCATTTTGCAAAAGATAAACGATTTGGCGCACAGCAAAAAATACTTGATTCATGAAATGGACTTTGGCAGGGAAAACTACCATGGCAATCCAGTGGGAAGGAGGCTTACGATATGTCCAAGCAAAATGGTGTAAAAAATGAGATGGGAAAGAAAGAAAACCCTTCGCAAACACGGTCTTCCAACACACTTAGCAAAGAACAGACACGCTCCAAGCAACGCGGCGAGTAGCAAGTGCCTCCAATCAAAAACCGGCCTGCGGCATATGCAGACCGGTTTATTTGCCATGCTTGGATCAAACACTGGCCTGCAACGGAACGAGGGCAGGGCGTTGTGTCTGTACAGGTTGGGAATCTACATAGATCGATACATTGTGCAACGTCACGTATACAATGCTCTCCTCTTCTACGTTCAACTCCATAAAGCGCTGCCTGCTCATCTCTGCCTCAAATACTTCCTCCGTGTCCAATCGCTTCAGGTCAAGGCGAACGATCGGCCCCAAGAGAGAAATATGGTTGATCTCAGCCTGAACAGATCTGGCAGACTTCCCCTCTGGCGCGCGCAATGAAATCTCTACATCATGTGGCCGCATGTATCCGACAGCGGGAGCCTCCACCGCCTTATCCTTCCAATCCGTCTCGAACTCTGCTTCTCCGAGCTTGATTTTGCCATTTTGGATTCGTCCGTGAAACAGATTGACCCGCCCGAGAAAGCTGTACACGAATGGATTCGCCGGATAATGATAAATTTCTTCGGGCGAACCGACCTGCTCCACTCGCCCTTCATTCATCACAACAACCTGATCCGCCAATTCCATCGCTTCCTCCTGATCGTGTGTGACGAATAAAATCGTTAACCCAAGCTTCCCGTGCAGATGACGGAGCCAGCGACGCAGCTCCTGTCTCACTTTCGTATCCAAAGCGCCAAACGGTTCATCCAGCAGCAAAAATTTTGGTTCCACTGCCAACGCCCTCGCCAATGCAACACGCTGGCGCTGCCCACCTGATAGCTGTGAGGGATAGCGATGTGCAAGACCTTCTAGCTGAACGAGTTTTAACAGCGAATGAACCTTTTCACTGATTTCCTCCTTGCTCGGTCGTGTTTTGCGGGAGCGCACGGACAATCCAAACGCGATGTTGTCAAAGATGTTCATATGCCGAAACAAGGCGTAATGCTGAAAAACAAACCCTACCTGCCGCTCGCGCACGTCACGGTTCGTATTATCTTCTCCGTGAAAGAGAATGCTCCCCTCCTGCGGTTGCTCCAGTCCAGCGATGAGACGCAAAAGAGTCGTCTTTCCCGATCCGGAAGGCCCGAGAAGCGCTACGAGTTCGCCTTCCGGGATGTGCAGATTTACATTTTTCAGTGCCGTAAAGCTTTTATATGACTTCGTAATGTTCACTACCTCAATACTCATCCGGCTCTCTCTCCTGTCACGTCGTAGTGTTGTTCCTCATCCAGCTTTGCCTGCCGCTCGGTTTTCCACTCGATCAAGCTTTTCAGAATAAGTGTCACTAAGGCTAAGGCAGCAAGCAAGGTGGCTACCGCAAAGGCAGCAGCGAATTGATATTCGTTGTAGAGAATCTCCACATGCAACGGGAGCGTATTGGTCATGCCGCGGATATGACCAGAAACGACGGATACTGCCCCGAATTCACCCATGGCGCGGGCATTACACAAAATGACCCCGTACAGGAGCCCCCATTTTACGTTTGGCAGCGTGACACGTAAAAATGTTTTCCAGCCGCTCGCCCCGAGCGAAACTGCTGCTTCCTCCTCATCTCTTCCCTGTGCTTCCATGACCGGAATCAGTTCACGAGCAACGAACGGGAACGTAACAAAGGTCGTCGCGAGCACGATACCTGGAACCGCGAAAATGATTTTGAAATCCCAAGCCTCAAGCAAGGGCGCCGCCACACCTTGACTCCCAAACAAGAGGACAAAGATAAGGCCCGCAATGACTGGAGATACGGCAAATGGCAAGTCTATCAACGTAAGCAACACATTTTTCCCCGGGAACGAAAATTTGGCGATTGCCCATGCAGCAGCGATCCCGAACGTCACATTCAGCGGTACGCTAATGGCTGCGACTAGCAAGGTGAGCTTGACTGCAGATAACGTTTCCTCCTCTGTAATGGATGCTACGAACACCTCCGCCCCTTGCCGAAACGCTTCAGTAAAAACAGCTACCAGCGGCAGGATCAAAAACAAGCCGAGAAAGAGCAAGGCCACGATAATCAGTGTCCATCGGATATAGGCTGGCTCCGTTAAATGCTTCATACGTCATACCTCCTAACGGGCCGCATCGAATTTATTGATTTTCCATTGCAAGTAGTTGATGATCAAAAGCATGACGAAGGAAATCACAAGCATGATAGTTGCAATTGCCGTAGCTCCTGCATAATCAAACTGCTCCAGCTTGGTCATAATCAAGAGGGGTACAATCTCTGTTTTTAACGGCATGTTCCCGGAGATGAACACGACGGAGCCATACTCCCCCAATGCTCTGGCAAAGGCGAGCGCAAAACCCGTAATGATCGCCGGTAACAGATGCGGCAAAACCACCCGCCAAAATGTATTCCATCGAGTAGCACCCAACGTAGCCGCCGCTTCCTCCATTTGCAAATCCCAATCCTGCAAAACAGGCTGAACGGTTCTGACGACAAAAGGAAGACCGATAAATGTTAGTGCCACCCATATACCCATCGGGGTGTACGCTACCTTGATCCCCCACTCCGCCAGGTACTGCCCAATCCAGCCATTTTCAGCGTAAATAGAAGTCAGGGCAATCCCGCCTACAGCGGTAGGTAAAGCAAATGGCAGATCAACAATGCCGTCTATGATCCGCTTCCCCATAAACTGATAGCGAACCAACACCCATGCCACCAAAACCCCGAACACTGCATTAAGACAAGCCGCAAAAAAAGAAGTCATAATACTCACACGAATGGAGGCAAGGACCCTCGTATCCATAATCGTCCCTATGAATTGCTCCCAACTCATCGTTGAGGCTTTTAAAAACAAGACAGACAGAGGGATCAGCACCAGAAGACTCAGGTAGATGATTGTATAGCCCATGGTCATGCCAAAGCCTGGCAGAAACCCTCTGTTGTGGAGTGATTTTCTCATGAAGGTAACTCCTCTGAGGAAAGTGTAGGTCTATGGTTTATAAAGTTGATCGAAGACGCCTTGATCTGCAAAATGAGTCTTTTGTGCTTTCGTCCAGCCACCAAACAACTCATCAATGGTAAACAGTTGAATGTCAGGGAATGCGGGTTTATGTGCCTTGAGTACTTCCTGCGAACGAGGGCGATAGTAATGCTTGGCTGCGAGCTCTTGGCCTTTTTTGGTATACAGGAACTGGAGGTATGCTTCTGCTACTTCTTTTGTCTTGTGTTTGTCAGCGTATTTGTCAACGAGGGTGACAGGCGGTTCAGCCAAAATGCTCACGGACGGATTTACAATCTCAAACTTGTCTTTCCCAAGCTCATTGACCGCGAGATACGCTTCGTTTTCCCATGCAATCAGCACATCCCCAATGCCACGCTCGACAAACGTAGTAGTCGAACCACGTGCCCCAGAATCGAGAACGGGGACATTTTTAAACAATTGTGCTACGAATTCTTGTGCCTTCGCTTCATCTCCCCCATTTGTCTTCAAGGCGTAACCCCAGGCAGCCAAGTAATTCCATCTGGCTCCCCCAGACGTTTTCGGGTTCGGAGTGATTACGGAGATTCCAGGCTTGATCAAATCATCCCAATCTTTGATTTGCTTGGGATTGCCTTTGCGCACGAGAAACACAATCGTGGAAGTATAAGGCGAGCTGTTGTCTGAGAGCTTCTTTTGCCAGTCAGCCGGAATCAGACCGCGTTCGGCAATCGCGTCAATATCATAGGCAAGGGCGAGGGTAACTACATCTGCTTCTAATCCATCAATGACGGAACGGGATTGCTTGCCTGAACCACCATGTGATTGCTTGATCGTCACTGTTTGACCTGTCTTTTGTTGCCACTCTGAGGCAAACTCCTTGTTGATATCTTGGTAAAACTCCCGCGTAGGATCGTAGGAAACATTGAGCAGCTCTACCATAGAATTGCTGCTCCCCGCTCCACTACCAGTTTCTGCTGGTGCAGCAGCCGAGCAGCCAGCCATTGCAGCCGCCATAACAACGATACCTACGCGTTTCAGGATCGTCTGGACCTTGCCTTTCGTGGTTTTCATACAGCTCACCTTCACTCCTCTTTTAATCTATAGTAATTTACTCGGAATACTCTGTTATTGAAATTATACCTGCCTTTTCATTCCTGTCAACGATATTTCCATCTACCCTATGCTAGGCAGGTAGGCCACGTTCAAATGTTATTCGCCTATCCAGCAAATTTGGGCCCGCCCGTTCTGATTTTTTCAAAAGGCTATGTTAAGCATTGTTGTTGATAGTGGATAGAAACGAATTATCTTTCTGTAATGAGGGTGAGCAGCACCGTGTACCATATCCAAAACGCAAACAGCTACCACAGCCGCTTAAAAAAGTGGATATTGCAACATTATTTGGCTTGGTTTCGGTACTTTGACAGCAAGGAATATGAGGATACAGCATCGAATAAGAAAAATATGTTGGTGATATCATGTCTGTTTTCTGTGACCGACACGAGTGACAAACTTCGGCTTTCTGCTCAGATGTTAAAAATTTGTTCACATAAGGAGATAAAACTATGGCAAAAAACAAATTGTTAAGAATGGACAATGTTGGCATCGTTGTAGAATCCCTTGATGAATCAATCTCTTTCTTCGAGGAGATCGGCTTGAAGCTCGAAGGGCGAGCTACTGTCGAAGGTGAATGGGCTGGTCGCGTAACCGGGCTGGGTTCACAGTGTGTAGAGATTGCTATGATGGTTACCCCAGATGGCCACAGCCGACTTGAACTTTCTCAATTTCTCACCCCACCTACCATATCAGATCACCGAACTGCTCCAGTAAATGCCCTCGGTTATCTACGCGTCATGTTCGCTGTTGAAAACATTGACGAAATGGTATCCAGACTCACCAAGTATGGTGCTCAGCTCGTTGGCGAAGTGGTTCAGTACGAGGACTCCTATCGGCTCTGCTACATTCGTGGAAAAGATGGACTTCTAATTGGATTGGCGGAACAACTCGGTAATAAATAAGCGACGTTTAAATTAACTGAAATATACGATAGCTAAATAAGCCGCCTCTTCAACGAGGCGGTTTTCTTATCGTAAAAATCAACATCAGGATTTAACATGGCCTATTCAAAAAAACAAGCCTTCCCGTTTAAATTGGGAAAGCTTGTTTCGATCAGACTGTGGCACTGGCATATTTCCCCCGGTCAAAAGCAAAGAGATCTGCGTCCGCATGGCTTCCTTTTGTAATTAGATCACTGATGATTTGCGCGCCGATCGTGGAATAAACGGTTCCGTTCCCTCCGTAACCTAGTGTGAACAAGCAATGCGGATAGCCCTCCTGCTCCCCAAACAGCGGGAGTCCGTCATGTGTTCCAACAAAAGTCGCTCCCCAATAATATTCGGCTCGCATCGGAATCTGTGGAAATAACTCTTGAATCTTTGCCAGCAATTGATCCCGCTTCTTGAGACTGGAGGCCTCTCTCTTTTGCAAGTCTCTCAACGGCTCATCAAGTCCTCCGACAATGATTCTCCCTTCCAAACAAGTACGGATATACAAATAGGGACGAGCTGTTTCCCAGATTAAACAGGCATGCGGCCAACCCGTAAGCTCTTCGACTTGATTGGTCACGATGGAAAACGAGCTGGAAATCACAGCGTTGGCATTGCGTTTCATGTTTTGTGCTTCGTAGCCAGTAGCAAACACGGCACGCCTGCACTTGATTGTGTGCCCACTTTTTGTATAGACCAAAAGTCCTCCATCCTGCACTTTTTGATGCACGACTTCCGTGTTTTCATATACGCGCATCCCTTTTTTCACAGAGTGGGCGATCACACCGTTGGCAAATTTGTACGGATTGAGCTCTGCATCTCCCTTGGACAAAATAGCCCCTGCCTTCGAAAAGGAGAATCGCTGCTCTATATCTGAACGCTCCAAATACGTGACTGGAAAGCCGTACTTCTTCAATAACTGGAACTCTGTCCGCAAGCTCTTTGCATGAGCTGGTTCACTGGCATAATACAAGCTGTCACGCCTTATGTAATCGGGAGATTGGTTTAGCTGCCCTGAGATTTTTTCCAATTCATCAACAGCCTGTCGTGTTAGTTCGTAAAAACGCACTCCTTTTTTCTCACCGAACGAATGGATGCAGGCTGTCAACGTTTTATCGTTGCATATTTGCAGCAAACCGGTATTAGCGCTGCTGCTGCCCCCACTCACCTGCCGTTTATCCACGAGGATGACATCCATATCATGCTGTTTCAAATAATAGGAAACGAGTGCTCCTGCTTCACCGCCACCAATGATCAGAACATCACACTTCACGTCCTCGGTCAGCGCGGGATATAGGGGTGGCGCTGGCAATGTTTCTGGCCAATACAGTTTTCCGGTCACGAATATCATCAGCATGTCCCCTCAAGCTGAAAGTATCAATACAGTCGTTTCTTCAATTCTCAACCATAGGATAACCAACACACCAGCAGGCATCCGCTCCCCTATCGCCCAATTCATTGTTTATACGGTATGATGGGTGTCAGAAGGAGTGATTGCGCTTGACTACGGTGTACATAAAACTTCCGCATGAAAATGCAGTTGTCCGAGAAATCGATGGGACGGATGAATTGCAGGAGCTGGTGGGTGGTGACTATGAGGTAGTGGAAGATGACCATCTGGAGGGAATCTCCCTCGTCGTGAATGAAGATGCTCGCGGAGTGGAAGCGAACAATTTCCCCATCACGTCCGATGGTTTTTTAGACTGGGTCTATGGACCTTGCGTATTCGTCAAAGCGGATGGTCGTTCACTGACGGCTGACGACCTATCGAGAATTGACCAGTTTTTATCCGCCAAAGGATGAGGACTTGATTAAAACAATGACCCCTGACGCATCAGCTCAAGTCCATTGACACGGCTGATGATCAGGGGTCTTGTATTTTTACTCGATAGAATTAGCTCTTGATACCACTGCTTCCGAAGCCGCCCGCTCCTCTTTCCGTCTCATCCAGCTCATCCACTACTTCGAACTGCGCAACTGGAACGATTGCAATCACACCCTGTGCGATCCGGTCCCCTTTTTTGATCAAGTAGCTATGTGCATCGACTTCTTGTTCAACGGTTACTTCGTTTTCGCCCGCGCCCAGACATACCTTGCCACTTTTTCCGGATGCGATTCGAATGTTATCGATCAGGACGCATACTTCACCGCGATAGCCTGCATCAACAGTCCCTGGTGCATTGGACAACCGCAGCTTTGTTTTTGCACTGATCCCGGAGCGAGGGCGCACTTGCAATTCAAATCCTTCTGGAAGCGCGAAAGCCAAGCCTGTTGGAACCTTTGCAGATTGTCCTGGGGCAATCAATGTATCCTCTACCGCGACCAGATCAAAGCCCGCGTCCATTGCTCTCGCGTACGCTGGGATCACGGCGTCTTGGTGGAGCTTTTTAATTTTCACCTGTGTGACCAGGCGCTCATTTGTCATGTTCATGTAATCGTCTCTCCTCTATAGCCTGTCGGCTGAATACCATTCATAGTGTACAGGATGCATCCACTTCCAGCAAGAAGCACCGAATTTCATAAAAACCTCACAAATCCCTTTCTTTTTCAGCGCTTTTAACAATGGAATGTGGTATAATCACCGTTGCATCTAAAATCACAATTGAAAAGAAAGGTGGAATTGTACCTTGCAAGTACAAAAACCATATCGCATTTTGTTGTATTACAAGTATACTCCTATTGAAAATTATGAGGAGTACGCAGCCGAGCACCTGCAATTTTGCAAGGATAACGGGCTGAAAGGGCGGATTATCGTAGCTCCGGAAGGCATTAATGGAACCGTATCCGGGACGATCGAGCAAACCGACGCCTACATGGAATATGTGCGAAAAGATCCACGTTTTAGTGATATGTGGTTTAAAATAGATGAATCGGAAGAACATGCGTTCAAAAAAATGTTTGTGCGACCGAAAAAAGAGCTTGTAACCTGGCGTTTGGAAGAGGATGTTGATCCGAATAAATTAGTCGGCACCTATCTGAAACCAAAAGAATGGTATGAAATGATGCAGGAAGAGGACGTCGTGATCCTTGACGGTCGCAACTACTACGAATACGATTTGGGACATTTCCGTGGTGCGATTCGCCCAGAAGTGGATTCATCCCGTGAGTTCCCTGAGTGGATTCGTGAAAACATGAGCCAATTCAAGGATAAAAAAGTCCTCACCTACTGCACAGGCGGTATTCGTTGTGAAAAGCTGACAGGTATATTGCTGCAACAAGGTTTTGAAAATGTTTACCACCTTGAGGGCGGAATTGTCACATATGGAAAAGATCCAGAGGTCCAAGGACGCCTGTGGGATGGAAAATGCTACGTGTTTGACGAGCGCATCTCTGTGCCGATCAACCATACAGAAGAAGACGTCGTCATTGGCCGTTGCCATTACTGCGGGACTGTGGAAGACCGCTATGTAAACTGCGCCAACCCATTCTGTAACAAACAGCACTTCTGCTGCACAGAATGCGAAACAAAATTCAAGCGTTCTTGCTCCGATGAATGCCGTGAGCACCCTCGCAACCGTTATGTAGAAGCGGAAGAAAATGCGAAGCTGCAAGCCACTGGATCAAACGCATAGTACGAACACAGACAAGCTGATTCTCTCGTAGAGTCAGCTTGTTTTTTTATTGGCAAAAGGCTCACACTCCCCTCTCTTTCCCTTTACCTGAATTTGGTACTATAATAAAAATCAAATCATTCGTAAAAGGGGATACATTATGTCAGAGATTCATGAAACGAGCATACTCGAATGGCAAGCTGCAATGACAGCTGGAACCACGACTTCCCGGGAACTTACCCTCGCCTTTTTACAGCGGATTGCCACCTACAACAAACAAGACATCCGAATCAATGCCATTTGTGAGCTAAATCCAGATGCACTGGCGATCGCAGAGTCACTGGATCGGGAACGAGCGGTGTCAGGCAGTCGCGGACCGCTTCATGGAATCCCTGTACTGATCAAGGATAACATTGCGACCTCTGACAAGATGCACACGACAGCTGGAGCCCTAGCTTTGGCTGATTCGTTTGCCTCAGCGGATGCATTTGTTGTGACAAAGCTCCGAGAGGCGGGCGCCGTTATTTTAGGAAAAACAAATCTAACGGAATGGGCTAACTTTGTCTCCTATAATATGCCCGATGGCTACAGCTCTCGCGGTGGACAAGTGTTGAACCCATACGGCCCTGGCGTACTCGATGTAGGCGGGTCTAGCTCCGGTTCAGCTGCTGCGATTGCCGCAGGTTTTGCCGTTGTGGCAGTCGGCACAGAGACTTCCGGGTCGATTCTCCACCCAGCCGAGCACAATTCTCTTGTGGGAATCAAGCCTACTGTTGGCTTAATTAGCCGTTCGGGTATCATCCCGATTTCACATAGCCAAGACACAGCCGGACCCATGGCGAGAACCGTGACAGATGCAGCTATTTTGCTTGGCGCGCTTACTGGTATCGATGTAAATGATCCGGTAACTGGAAAAAGCGAAGGTCTAAGTCATCCCGATTACCTCCCCTTCCTCGATGCAGATGGATTGCGGGGGGCGCGCATCGGCGTTGTACGCTCCAGTTTTTTGGCTGAGTGTGAAGAAGAAGAAATGGCCTTGTACGAAGCAGCTATAGAAAAGCTCAAAGAGGCTGGTGCAACTGTCATAGATTCGGTTACCATTCCTACAGAAAATGCCAACTGGGACATCCATGTTCTCGTACATGAATTCAAGGTTGGGGTAAATGCATACTTAAAAACCTTACCCGCCTCCTACCCGATTCGCTCCTTACAGGATGTCATCACTTTTAATCGGGCACATGAGGAACAAGCACTGCTATATGGGCAAGAGCTGCTGGAAGAATCCGAGCAAACAAGTGGTACGTTGACAGAGCCTGAATATCTCGCTAATCGCCTGTTCGATTTGGAAATGTCACAGAAACAAGGCCTTGATGCAGTCATGAAAGAGCACAAACTCGATGCCCTTTTGTACCCGGGCAGTACTGGTTATGCTATCCCGGCCAAAGCTGGTTACCCTTCGATTACGGTTCCGGCTGGCTATACTTCCGCTGGCAAACCATTTGGCATCATGCTGACTGGCTTGGCATTCCAGGAACCTACTCTTCTTCGCCTGGCCTACGCTTATGAGCAAGCAACTCGACTGCGTGTAGCGCCGAGTATGACTACCGTGTAAAGGAAGTACTCTCCTATCCAGCAAAAAACGCATGAGACCTTTTTGGCCCCATGCGTTTTTCTTTTTCTACATGGTCTTGCTTTCTTGCTCCGCTTTACCGAGTCGGTCCTGGAACAGCTTGCTCAATTGACCGATATTTACTTCCCATTCCTCATCCTTGTAATAAACAGTCGCTTTGGATTCGCCTTTTTTCCCTACGATACGAATACTCGTTGTCTTCACTTCATAGGTGCCATCTTCCTTGAAAGAAATATCCGCATCCTTAAGCTCTTTGTCCAATACCGGAGTAATCGTCTTATCGACGACTTCCTGTGTCGCTACGGCTGCCTGGCGTCCCATTTGGATCACTTCTTCAGGACTGAATTGGAAAAACAACACGAGCACAACACCAATAATAGCTGCAAGCGAAATGATTCGAATGATACTTCGCACCACCCATTGGGCAGCCATGATGATGATTATGATACCTAGCGCAATCGGCCAGTAATCTTTGATCAGTTGAAGTATTTGGTCCACGTCTATCCCTCCTTCGATTTCAGTCTCGCCCAAAAATACCGAAACCAAATCTTCTTACAGAAAAAAACCGTCACAGCAAAGCGGACGGAATCGCGAAAATGGGTTGTCTCTCACTAATTCTCGTAAAAAAAGCAAACTCCTGCTCTCATTTTCAATCGTTTTAAACGAATAATTGACATCATGATCATCCTTTATCCATAATAGGGAATCCGAGAAAAATTGGAAACGGGTGATAGAGGATGAAACAAAATCTGTACGATCAACCGGATTTTTATCAGGACTATCAAAAACTGCGTCTGTCCGGTCAATCGGAGAATGACATTATCGAACAGCCTGCCTTTCGCGGATGCCTCCCCTCCCTAAAAGGATTGCGTGTACTCGACCTCGGGTGTGGTGGCGGACAGTTTGCCAGGTACTGTGTGGAGCAAGGAGCACGTGAAGTGATTGGTGTTGATCTCTCCCACAATATGCTGGAGTATGCGCAAACGAATAACAGTCATAGAAACATTCGATATCTGCATGGGTCCCTGGAGGACATTGCGCTTGCTGATCATGACTACGATCTAATAACGAGCTCTCTCGTCATGGACTACGTTCGTGACTATGAGCACGTGATCAACAAAGTAAGCCGCGCCTTGCGCAACGGAGGACATTTCGTTTACTCTACCCTCCATCCGCATATTACCGCTCGCAAAAAGGTCGAGGGCTGGGTACGCGACGAAGAAGGACAGAAGCATTTCTGGCCCTTGGACAACTACCTGGAAGATGGAGAACGTGAAATGTACATGATGAACGGCAGAAAGGCCCTTTTTTACCACCGCTCCATGTCCACTGCCGTCAATACGTTAATCCGAGCCGGACTTACCCTGCAAGAGATCATCGAGCCAACCTGCACGTCAGAAGGACTCCGCTTGCAACCGCATCAGATTTCAGAAGTAAGAAGACCAACGTTTATTATTTTCAAGACCCAGAAGACTTTGAAATGAATGAGCAACAGCCCGGAGAAGTGCTCCGGGCTTTCTGCAACATTTCGATGCTTATGAATAAGGCAAGAATGTGAAAATAGAATCGAGTTGACATAATAAATATTATGTATTCACAAGCAACGTGTTATCTTTTTCCATTCTCACCCAGAGCTTTCGCATAATATTCTTCTTGAATATTACCAGGCACCATACTCCCACCCGTCGCCCATACGATGTGGGTCGCTTTTTTCATTTTTTCCATTAGACCTTGCTTTGCCAAATAATGACGTCCTGTCTCCTGAAACAATCGAACAGGTCCTGGCATTCCAGCCAATGCGGACGGCTCCAATCGAATGGACTCGTGATCGCGCAAGGCACGCAACAAAGCATATAGCTCTTCGTCGTCCACTGTAAACACGCCACTCAGCAAGTCCTCCATCATTTTTCCTACAAATCGAGAAGGACGCCCAACAGCCAGACCATCCGCCTCTGTCTTGTTATCGATTCCAAAGTCTTGAACGGAAACTTTGTCATGCAGTCCTGTCATTAAACCTAGTAGCATGCAGGGAGAATGAGTAGGTTCCGCAAAAAAGCAATGAACATTGTCTCCGTAGATAAGCTTCAATCCGTACGCCACACCGCCAGGACCTCCCCCTACCCCACACGGCAGGTAGACAAACAGCGGGTGATCGCTATCAACTGTAATCTGCTGCTCCTCTACCTGTTTCTTTAATCGTCCGGCTGCTACCGCATAGCCGAGGAATAGACGCTTGGAGTTCTCATCATCGATGAAATAACAATTCGGATCGGCCTCCGCCTGCTTTCTGCCCTCTTCCACCGCTTTCCCATAATCCGATGCGTATTCAACTACATGGACCCCTTTTGCCCGCAGCAATTCCTTTTTCCATACTTTAGCGTCTGCTGACATGTGTACGGTGACTTGAAAACCGAGCTTTGCGCTGATGATCCCGATGCTCAAACCGAGATTTCCTGTCGAGCCTACTGCAATGGAATAACGGGAAAATAGTTCGCGGAACGCTTCCGAGGCCAAAATAGCATAATCATTGTCCGGTTGCAGCATCTGGTGCTTTTGAGCCAATTCTTCTGCATGTGCCAGCACCTCGTAGATACCGCCACGCGCTTTGATCGACCCTGCAATAGGCAAATGGCTGTCGCATTTTAACCAGAGATTCCCCTGTATATTCAATGCAAAACGAGACTCCAGGTACTTTTGCATCTCTTTAATCGGTACAAGTGGAGACTCGATTAGTCCGCCAGATTCTTTCGTCTCGGGAAAAGCCACTTGAATGAACGAGCCAAAACGCCGCAAGCGTTCTTCTGCATCCTGGACTTCCTCTGGCGAAACGGAGAGTGTTGCTTTTGCGATCTCATCATAGCATGGGTTCGTCCAGAAAACTTCTTCTGTCTCCATCATGTTATGGAGAAGCGGATATTTCATTTTCCACTCCTCTATTGTTAGCCCTTCTACCTTTTCATTGTTTCCCATCTTGAACGAACCCCCTATTCATCCTTCCACTCTTCTTTGTTATTATAACGAAATATTACAAAACTTCTTTTGGAAAACCAAATAAAAATAACTGATGATTGCACTCATTTGATACAATGGTCGTGTTAAAGAAGTCGACTGCAACAAAAAGGAAAGGGATAACATGTATCGCTATACCATATGCTTTCTCAAACATAGAAATGGAATACTCATGCTGAATCGCAACAAATCACCGTTAATGGGGCTTTGGAATGGCGTAGGCGGTAAGCTGGAGCACGGAGAGACTCCACTGGACAGTGTCCTTCGCGAGGTTCGGGAAGAGACGGGCATTTTACTAGAAACCGCTTGCTACAAAGGAATTGTCTCTTGGCTGGTCGATGGAGTTGAAACAGGCGGTATGTATGCATTTCTCGCTCATCTTCCGGAAGACTACGAGCGCTCTCAAACTCCACAGGTAGTGGAAGAAGGCATCCTTGACTGGAAAGAGCTAGCGTGGATCTTGGACCCTGACAATGCTGGCGTCCCAGAAAACCTTCCCATATTTTTACCATACATGTTGGAAGATGCTGAACCTTGTCGGCATATCTTTACGTACGAAAAGAACCTGGTTGTCAACTACGAAACAGCTCCATTGCAAAAGCCAGTGACAACTTGAATCGGAGGAGAAACACGGATGGAAATTCGCAAGCTTGCAGCACAGGAACAACCACCAATGGATTTACTCTTATTGGCTGACCCCTCTGTCAGATTGGTGGAGGATTATTTACAAAGAGGTCATTGCTATGTCGCTGTTCTGGAGGAGAGCATCGTAGGTGTCTACGTCTTGATACCAACCAGACCGGATACGATTGAACTCGTGAATGTTGCAGTCGATGAAGCCTATCATGGCAAGGGCATTGGCAAAAAGCTCGTTCTTCATTCCATAGCAGTAGCCAAATCTCTCGGTTATAAGACAATCGAGGTCGGAACAGGGAATTCTAGTGTGAGTCAGCTCGCCCTGTATCAAAAGTGTGGATTTCGCATGAATTGGATCGATCGGGACTTTTTCTTGCGGCATTATGAAGAAGAGATTTACGAAAACGGGATTCAGGTGATAGATATGGTTCGCCTCTCCCAAGATATTTGAGAAGATTGTCTAGCAACAGTGTGAACCGAATGAGTATACATAATTTATATTATGTTATCTTTTTATAGGAAAAGGTGATGGCAGGTGATTACGCACTTTTCTAAATTAACCTTACGAACGGTGTCCATCCAAGGAGTTCACCAGGTTTACGCAGACCGTCTCGGTTTTCCAATTTTGTCTCAATCAGACAAACAGATTACGTTTCAAGTCACACCCGATTTTCGTTTAACCTTTGATGAAGTGTATGAACCAATCTCCCCCGCCCATATTACTTTTCAAGTGCCTTATACCCTTTTTCATGAATCAGCGAAAAAGATCAGAGAATCTGGTCTGTTGATTGTTCGATGGGAGGATGGGCATGACATTGATCAGGAAAAAGGACGGATGAACCTGTATTTCCGCGATGGAGACGGGAATCTTCTTGAGATTATTGCCCACGACTATGTGTCAGAAAAGGTCATTATGCCATCCACTCCCCTGCACATTTTGTATTTACGGGAAGTGGGCTGTCCCGTAGAAAGTGTGCCTGTTTTTACGCAATGGCTAAAATCGAATCTAAGCCTGAAAACTTACGAGGATGGCGAAATTTTTAACTTCGTCATCGGGGGAACGGCACATATCGTAGCCACATGGAAAAAAAGGCCTTGGATTCCCATCGCGATGAAAGCGCTACCACCAAAAATGCACGTGACTTTTGGAACGCCTGACCAAACGTTCCTGCAAAAGGTGCGGAGGCGCTTTGAAAAAAGTAACGTCCTCTTCCATTCGGATGCTCATGAGCTTACATTCGTCCGGGAAGGATACTCTTTTTCTGTTATTCATACACCCGATTTCGCCCCTGACATCCCGAGCAAATTGCAATTACCGCTTTCCATCTCCACCTAGAAATACAGCGGCAGACGAGGACTGGCTTCATACATTGTCCCTGGCTGCCGCTGTTCCTTTTTCACACTATCCTCTGGCGACTTTTCTCTTCAACAGTGGCTCGCGACCTTCGCGTCCCTGTGTTTTGGCTAGGTAGATGGCGTATTCAAGCGGGCGAGTAATGGCATCCTTGTACTGCTCCATTGCCCCCATCTCCCGGAAAATTTCCCGAGCTGGTTTGGGATTCACTTCGATCAGCCACGCGCGCCCCTCTACATCGATGCCAATATCTAGTCCAAATTCAACCATCCGTCCAAAATGATCCTCGAGGGTTTCCGCTGTTTGAAAAGCGAGCTGCTCGCAATCATGCACGATCTGCGCGGTACGTTCCTCCCCAAACCTCGGTCGGAGAAATACCGATACAGGAATCGCTTTTCCGCCGCCATGCAGATTAGAGGTGGCACTGCGCTCTGGACCTACGCGAATCCCATGGCCTGTAATGCTCCATTCTCCCTGCCCATTCTTTTGAATCAAGAGACGCATGTCTACTGCCCGCGAAGGAACCAACTGCAAACGAAGCCCTTGCTGAACGATGTATTTCTCCTGTCTCGTCCAACGATCTACCCATCTCTGGGCAGCGGCTTTGTCTTTTACTACTGTGGACACTTTCGCCCTTTGCTTGTTCCGGCCGAGCAGTCGAAGTTCGTCGCCACGCTTTTCAATGGACAGGATGTTTCGTCCCCCTGTTCCATTGAGTGGCTTTACGTAGAGCAATGGATGCTTGCCTAGCATGTTGGCCAAGCTGTGTCGGTTGTACAGGTGCGTCTCCGGAAGCCACCGATGCATTCTGGGGTCCCGATGTAGCACCTCATGTACACGCCATTTGTTTGCCAAGCGATTGTTTGCGTACAAAAAATTACTCGTCCGCCGAAAGGCCACATAGTTCTTAAACGATTGTGTCGGTGTATAGCGGTATCGGTCGAAAACAGCGTCTGGACGGTCAAATATCCTTGCTTGCCAGCCGCCACTCTTCCCCGGGACATACCCTCTCACCTGTTTGCCGGCTCCAAGTACATCGTTTGGTGAAAACAGGAAAACGGTACAGCCCAGTTCTTGTCCAGCCTTGAGCAGTCGCCGAAAATAGGTTGGCTCTGCAAAACGTTTGCCTTCCCGCCAAGTCAAGATGCCGATTATGGGTCGTTTCAAAAGACCACCCTCTCTCGTTTCCTCCTTGGCAGTTTATTCAGTCCGTCGTCAAATGGCGATTATCTCAGCTTCTTTTCCAAATGAAACAGATCGAGTGGCAACGGAGCCATAACTTCGATGACTTCTCCTCCGAATGGATGCACAAATTTGAGCACTGCTGCGTGGAGAGCTTGTCGCTTAATGAGTTCAAGCTTGCCACCATACAGTTCATCCCCTAAAAGCGGGTGCCCAATATGACTGAAGTGAACGCGAATTTGATGGGTTCTCCCGGTCTCTAATTGACATTCTACTTTCGTAGCTGTTTGAAAACGTTCTTTCACCTGATAATGGGTAATCGCTGGGTCGCCGTTAGGTGTGACCCTTCTGCGGGTCCCATGGTTCCGATCTTTCCCGATCGGTTCATTAATTTTTCCGCGCTCTTTGGGCATTTGCCCCGAAACATACGCGACATATGTACGCTTGATTGTGCGTTCACGCAGCATTTCATCTAAAAGTGCAGAGGCCCACGCATGCTTTGCGTACAGGACGACGCCTGACGTATCTTGATCCAGTCGATGGACATGACGGACCTTTGCCTCCAAACCCGTACGGAAAAAGTGCCCCGACACAAGATGATCCAACGTCACATGATGATAGCGTTCGGTCGGATGCAACAGAAGGCCAACCGGCTTATTCACGATGAGCAAATGATCATCCTCGTACAAGATCTCCGGTGCTTCACTGGCCGGATCGAGCCCCAATGGCTCAGGCTTGCACATCCGCAGGCGAATTTCCTGCCCTGCTTTTCCAGCAACATGCTGAGCAACAGGTGCACCGTCCAGCAGCACTTCTTTGTTTTGGAATAAAAGATGGACCTGCTTGCGAGGCAGCTTCCACACTTCGCGCAGCAGGTTCCCAATCGGGATAGCATCGTCATTGTCTCGTAAATGAGCAACGAGCCATTCCCCTTCTTTTTTCATGAATAACATTTCTGTCTATCTCCCTGTTCGATGTTCATGCAATTATGCTTGCTCGAGACCTTTACTGACTTGAATAGCACGGTCCAGGAAATGCTCGATCTCCTCACGACTCTTTCCGAGCTTGCTTACGAAGCGAACCAGTTCTTTTCCATTATGGAACGCAATAAAGCTTGGAATCCCGAAGACATCGTACTTTTCGGACAGGTCCGGGAGAGTATCCCGGTTGACTTCGATCATATCCAGCTGTTCTTTGTATTTTTCCTCCACGGCAGGCATGAATGGATCAATCCGATGACAATCTGGGCACCAATCCGTGAAGAATTTGACGATGACTGGCTTGGTTGCTGCGATTACTTGCTCGAACTCAGCTTCTGTCTTAATTTCTCTCATGTTATCTTCCTCCCAGAATGATTTGGAAATAGTGTACCACAGGTGTGGGCTGTTTGGGACGTTTAGGAGAAACAATTGCCATCACTAACAAACGAGCAAACGGAAATCCTACTGGTTGTAAGCCAATAATTTTTAAGGAAGGTGACTCATGAAGAAATTCGCTGCTTTGTTGATGGTTGCATGCTTGGTAACTACTGCAATTCCTGTATCTGCTGAGACTCATGACGGTCACAAGAAACACCACAAGGTACAAACAAAAGCGCATCATATGAAGACCAAAGCTCACCATATGAAAACCAAGGCACATAAAGGCAAAGTGCATATCAAGGCTATGCCGAAAACCGGTATGGGTGGAGCAAGCAATTAAAGGGGGAGCTTCCCCCTTTTCTTTGCAGCCTATGAAAAAACTGCTCGGGTCCCTACTATTCATTAGTTTGGTTACAATTGGTTGCGGCCATACAACTAAAGAACCTGTCGAAGCTCCAAAAATTGCAAGTACCATACAAAAACCAGCAGGGCCCATTCATATCAAACAAACGGTTACCGTTTATGGTCCCTCGCTGCCCCCTCAACCGACGTTCCTTCCTGCCCCTCCTCTTCCAGACGGAATCATGCCAACCCTTCTACATATTCCAAAACTGAACCTTCAAACTCGTGTAGAACCGGTTGGCGTTTTACCGAATGGGCAAATGGACGTCCCAAAGGCTTTTGATCGCGTCGGTATTTTGGCGCCATGGACAAAGCCCGGGATGAAGGGGAATGCAGTGATCGCCGGCCATTTTGATCATTATACGGGTCCAGCTGTTTTTTACCATCTGAAAAAACTAAAGCCCGGCGACAAAATCAGAGTGCGTGAAGCAAAAGGAAGGACGCTAACCTTCCAGGTTCGCAAAGTAGAAAGCTTCCAGACAGCCGAGGCCCCCATCGATCAGATTTTTGGGAAGGCTGAGAGCTCCCATCTGAATTTGATTACCTGCTCCGGCAAATTTAACAAGAAAACACAGGAACACGCTCAAAGGCTCGTCGTCTTTTCCGAACTTGTTCAAGATACAAAACCGCAAGATGAAAAACCCAGTGTTCGCAAATGACTGCGGCGACTGGGTTTCTTGTTTGCCTTTATATTTTTCCACCCTGCTCAATGAGACATCGTACAAACGCTTCAGCCGGGCGTGACAGCGGTTTGTCCTTACGATACGCCACGACGAGTGTGCGTGAAGGTTTTGTTTTTATCCGAACATAAGTTGGCGGTTCGATCGTTCCGGGTGCGAGTGTAATCATTTTCGGTGCAAACGACAACCCCATGCCTGCTGCAACAAGTGACTGAGCCGTCTGGATGTTTGAGCTCTCAAACACGATTCGCGGTCGGAATCCCGCCTGCTCACAGAGCCGAAGCGAGATCGTGCGGAAGCCTTGCCCCTCTTTTAACAGGATAAAAGGCTGATCGGCTACCTCCGCGAGATCGACTTCTTTTCGTTTCGCGAGCGGATGATTGGCTGGTACCGCCAAAAAGATTTCTTCGTTGATTGCGGGGATGATTTCCAGAGACGGATCACTAATGGGCATGGTTAATAGACTGACGTCAATTTTCCCCCGCACAAGTAGCTGCTCCAAATGACTCGACGTTTCCTCCATCAATTGCAGCTCGACACCTGGAAATTGCTGTGTAAACGTAGGCAACACCCTTGGAAGCACGTACGCCCCTGTGATCGGTAAACTTCCGACTAACAATTTGCCACTTTCACCTACGGCATAAGCGCGCATTTCCCTCTCCAGCCCCTCTGACATGTCGACGAGCGTTTGCGCCACCTGTATGAAGCGTTGGCCCGCATCAGTCAGTTCTACGTGCTGCGGCAAGCGATGGAACAAGCTGACACCGAGTATTTTCTCCAGCTTCGCAATTTGTTGACTCAACGACGGTTGGGCCAAATGTAATCGATTGGCTGCACGGGAGAAACTGCGTTCTTCCGCAACAGCAAGTACATAACGAATTTGTCGTAACTCCATATAGACCTCCCGATAGGCAAAAACTATCCTTCTTATAATTATTATATCTTTGAACTATTCTCTTTGCCATGTTACAACCTTGTTAAGAGTTTTTGAACGAAGGAGGAAAACATGATGACAGCCCGTACGATGTTTGAAAAGATTTGGGACAATCACGTTATTCACGAAGAGGCAGGCAAGCCGAGCCTTTTGTATATCGACCTGCACCTGGTTCACGAGGTGACTTCGCCGCAAGCCTTTGAAGGACTCCGCTTGGCTGGCCGCAAAGTACGCCGTCCAGAGCTTACCTTCGCAACCATGGACCACAACGTACCGACTGCTGACCGTTTTAATGTCAAGGATCCAATTTCTCGTCAACAAATGGAAACCTTGACGGCGAACTGTGCGGAGTTCGGGATTACACTCGCGGATCTGAACAGCCCGGATCAAGGGATCGTCCACGTCATTGGTCCTGAGCTCGGACTCACACATCCAGGCAAAACAATTGTCTGCGGTGATAGCCACACCTCCACTCACGGAGCATTTGGTGCCCTCGCCTTCGGTATTGGTACCAGTGAGGTGGAGCATGTACTCGCAACACAATGCTTGCAGCAATCCAAACCAAAAACGATGGAAGTACGCGTAAACGGCGACCTGCCATTCGGTGTCAGTGCAAAAGATTTAATTTTGGCGATTATCGCAAAATACGGAACTGACTTTGCAACTGGCTACGTCGTAGAATACACAGGTGCTGCGATCCGCAACCTGACCATGGAAGAACGCATGACGGTATGCAACATGACGATTGAAGGTGGCGCTCGTGCTGGCTTAATCGCTCCTGACCAGACTACGTTTGATTACCTGAAAGGCAAGCGTTATGTTCCGCAAGGGGAAGATTTCCTTGCAGCTGTTGAGGCTTGGAAAGAGCTGTGCACGGACGAAGGCGCTGTGTTTGATGCCTGTGTAGAAATCGAGGCAGCTGAGATCGCACCGCAAGTGACATGGGGAACGAGCCCTGGTATGGGGACGAACATTACGAGCACTGTTCCAAGTCCTGAGTCATTCGAGACAGCCGCACAGCGCAAAGCGGCCCAGGATGCTCTGGCGTACATGGACCTTGCCCCTGGCACTCCTATGAGCGAAATCAAAATCGATCGCGTCTTTATCGGCTCCTGTACAAACGGTCGGATCGAAGACTTGCGCAAGGCAGCCGAAGTGGCAAAAGGACGCAAGGTCTCCCCTTCCGTACACGCGATGGTCGTTCCTGGCTCTCAGGCAGTTAAGCAGCTCGCTGAGCAAGAAGGCTTGCACCTCATTTTTCAAGAAGCTGGCTTTGACTGGCGCGAATCTGGTTGCTCCATGTGTCTGGCAATGAACCCGGATATCCTGTCCGAGGGTGAGCGTTGTGCTTCTACCTCAAACCGGAACTTCGAAGGACGTCAAGGACGCGGCGGACGGACACATCTGGTCAGCCCGGAAATGGCGGCAGCAGCAGCTATCGCAGGTCACTTCGTAGATGTTCGTGAATGGAAAAACGAGAACGCTAGCAAGGAGGTCTTCCAATGAATCCATTTGTCATCCACACCGGAGTGGTAGCCCCACTCGATCGTGTAAACGTAGATACGGATGCAATTATCCCTAAGCAGTTCTTGAAGCGCATTGAACGCAGCGGTTTTGGTCAATTCCTGTTCTATGAATGGCGCTTTACTGTCGATGGTGCGCCCATCGATTCGTTCATTCTGAATACGCCTGCATACAAGGAGTCTACTGTCCTTCTTGCCCGCAACAATTTTGGCTGTGGCTCCTCTCGTGAGCATGCGCCATGGGCACTCCTTGATTATGGCTTCCGCTGTGTGATAGCTCCATCCTTTGCGGACATTTTTTACAACAACTGCTTCAAAAACGGCATCCTGCCGATCAAGTTGAGTGAAGAGCAAGTCGATGAGCTGTTCAACCGTGCCGAAAACAAGCCAAACTACCAGCTGACCATCGATCTGCAAGAACAAGTTGTTCGTGACAGTGAAGGTCTCTCCTACCCGTTCGAGGTAGACGCCTATCGTCGTTACTGCCTGCTGAATGGTCTCGACGATATTGGAATTACGTTGCAGTATGAAGATAAGATCGCTGCATACGAGGCAAGCCGATAAGCTTCCATCCATAGCGTAGCGCATAGAAAAAGCGAAGGCATCCGCTAATGTGAGCCTTCGCTTTTTTCATGTTCTATAAAAGAATATACATGTGGCTCTCATCAAAGTATTGATCGCCATTTTTCAGTGCACGCTTTTCTAACCCATATGGAATAAAGCCCATTTTCTCATAAAGACGAATGGCAGCCGGATTGGTCGTAACGACAGCGAGTTGTACCGTATCAATATCTCCCCGCTCCTTTAAGTAGGCAAGTTCTGCCTGCATGAGCGCTTGTGCGACACCTGTCCCGCGATAGACTTCACGAACGTACATCGAGATGATAGAAGCTTTGTGTCTCGCTTTTAGCCCTCGGTGGCGGAAAAAACCGATGATGCCAGCCAGATGTCCTTCCACAAATGCACCAAAATAGCCGCTATCGCCTGAATCCCCTTGAGAAAGTCTTTGCCGCCACTCTTCCATCGATACCTGCATAGCCTCTTCATAGGTAGAGCCGAATGCGTCTGGATCTGTTTGCAGCCCTTCCAGTCTAATCTTTACCAACTCTTCTGCATCTTCTGGTCCCAAAAATCTGATTTCCATGCTTGGCTGCACCTCTCCTATTTTGATTTCCACTTATCTTAGTCAAGAGTTGCTCGAAAGTAAAGAACTATCTAAAAAAGCGCCAGGAGCATCTCCCTAGCGCTTGAACCTCATCCTATGCAGTTCCCGTATGATTTGAATTGCTTTGTCCAAACAGCTGTAACGCTTGCTCCCGCAGCTTGAACTTTTGTATTTTACCGGAAGCGGTCATCGGATATTCGTCTACAAACTGTATGTAACGGGGTATTTTGTAATGAGCAATTTTCCCTTCGCAATAATCCCGCACCTCATCCTCGGACAACGTCTCGTTGGGCTTTACCCGAATGCACGCCAATACCTGCTCTCCGTATTTGGCATCCGGTATACCTACTATCTGGACGTCCAGCACTTTTGGATGTGTATAGAGGAACTCTTCTACTTCACGAGGATAAATATTTTCCCCTCCGCGTATGATCATGTCTTTAAGCCTGCCTGTAATCTGATAGTAGCCTTCTTCATCGACGGTTGCCAAGTCTCCGGTATGTAGCCAGCCTTCGTGATCGATGGCCTTGACTGTCTCCTCTGGCATATTGTAATAGCCCTTCATAACCAAATATCCTCGCGTACACAGTTCGCCTTGTACACCTGGCGGCAAAATATCACCTGTCGCTGGATCGATGATTTTTGCTTCTACTTCTGCATGCAAACGACCGACAGTGGATACTTTTCGCTCGAGGGAATCTTCTGGTACAGTCTGTGTGATGACAGGAGAAGCTTCCGTTTGACCGTACGCTATCGTAATGTCACGGATTCCCATTTGATCGACGACCTTCTTCATGACCTCAATCGGGCATAAAGAACCAGCCATGATGCCTGTACGCAGCGAGCTGAGATCTCGCTCGGCAAACGTCGGATGGTTCAGCTCGGCAATAAACATCGTAGGCACACCGTACAGTGCTGTGCAGCGTTCGGCCTCCACAACCGCAAGTACAACGCCGGGATCAAAGGCGATGACTGGAACCATCGTTGCACCTGTCGCCACACATGCCAAGGTCCCCATCACACAGCCAAAGCAGTGGAAAAACGGAACCGGAATGCACACCTTATCCTCTAACCCGAGCCGCTGACATTCCGCTACTTTGATGGCATTGTTGACGATATTGACGTGCGACAGCATGACTCCCTTTGGAAAACCAGTCGTGCCGGATGTATACTGCATATTGATAACATCATCAGGTGAAAGCGTCGCCTGGCGTGCCATCTGCTCTTCTTCGGTGACCCGTGAAGCACGCTCGAGCAAATCACTCCACGAAAACATTCCAGGTTGTCGCTCATTCCCTAGATAGATGACATTTTTTAAATGCGGAAGCCTTTTGGATTGTAACGCTCCAGGTTCACATGTCTGTAACTCCGGGCAAATCTCCTGAATCATGGCAAGATAATTCGCATCGCGATAGGAATCCATTAAGAGAAGCGTCGTCGACTCTGATTGACGCAGCAAATATTCCAGTTCATGCACCCGGTAACTCGTATTAACCGTTACCAGCACTCCACCCATTTTCGCTGTGGCAAATTGCGAAATCACCCATTCAGGCACATTGGTCGCCCAAATCGCGATATTATCCCCTTTTTGAATGCCAAGAGACATAAATCCCCGCGCTGCCTGATTGCATATCGCTTGAAATTCTCCAAACGTATAGCGAAGCCCTCGTTCGTGATAAACCAGAGCCTCCTTTTCCTGATACTTACTAGCTGTGTCGTCTAACATGTTGCCGATTGTGGTCATATGAATCATACAAGCACCCCCAAACATTCAGACTATTCTGTAGGATTCTTCCTTTCCGCCACAATCCCTTCTTTTTCTCGTGTTCCTTGATAAAATGCGATTTCTCCTCCCAAAAAGAAAAGCGTCCCTTTTGTGGAACGCGATCTGTTTTACTTCACAACGATTTTTTTCGTAGTCTCTATCTTGTATGGCAGATGGTTGCTGTAGTTGAGCTCTACGCGAATTTCATGCTCTCCCTTGGGCAACTTTTTCAGTAAGAACTCTGGTTGATAAATCATCCCTTTTGGTTCGCCATTCAGGTATAAATGTGCGTGTCCCTCTCCAAAAACTGGGGCTTCGGCCAATTCGCCATTATCCTGGACAAACGTGAAGTTCTCCGTTAGCAAGGATACTTCTGCCGTCGTCCCATCCACCTTGACAGCCATATTCAGTGCCGGCTTTTCTGACCCTGCTGGCTGGTTCACGGGAGCCGTCGCTGTAACAGAAGCAGTTGGATCTGACGGTCGATAAGAGTCCGAGACGCTCAGGGGATCTTTGACCAAAAGTACGATTCCCGCCACCAGTGCTACAAGAAAAACAATTCCGCCTAAAATGAGATTGCGCATACTGATAATAAAGACCTTCATGTCTCTACTCTCCCTTTCGCAAGTGCTTGTCACTTATTTGTACATGCATATGCGAGAGTGAAGAGAGTTAGAAGCAAAAACTTTTCTAGTAGTCACTGCTCAAAAAGTTGGCTTTTCAGCAAGTAGTTAGCGATAGTTAATAAATTGTACTTCCAACGGCAGATCAGCCTTGCGAATTGCGTTGATGATTTGCTGCAATTCGTCTTTGCTTTTTCCTGTCACACGAATTTGATCGTCTTGAATCTGTGTTTTCACTTTGAGTCCTGTATCTTTGATGATGCTGTTGATCTTTTTCGCATTGTCTTTGTCGATCCCTTGCACCAGCTTGACACGCTGACGGACAGTGCCGCCCGCTGCCGGTTCCATTTTCCCGTAGTCGAGGTTTTTGATCGGGACATCCCGTTTGACGAGCTTGCCAAGCAAAATATCTTTTACCTGACTGAGCTTGAAGTCATCATCGGAGACGAGGACGAGCTCTTCCTTTTCCAAGGAGATACTGCTCTTGCTTCCTTTGAAGTCAAAGCGATTTTCTATTTCCTTTAATGCGGTCTGAATCGCATTGTTCACTTCGGACAACTCTACTTTGGACACGATATCAAATGAGCTCTCTTTACTCAAATGAATTCTCCTCTCTTTTATTAGATCGCGCGGATCAAACCACCATCGACGAGGAAGGATTGACCTGTCACGTAGCTGTTTGCTGGCGAAGCCAAAAACGTCACCATGCGAGCAAACTCGTCAGGCTGACCGTATCTGCCCAATGGGATTTGCTTCTCCCAATTTTCCCTTGCTTCATCAGCACTGATGCCCTTCGCCTCTGCGGTAAACCCATCCAGTTGTGCCACCCGATCCGTCGCAATTCTGCCAGGTCCAATGGTGTTAATCAGAATCCCATCTGGTCCGAGTTCTGAAGAAAGCGTCTTGGAAAGGCCCAATACCCCTGTACGAAACGTATTGGAAAGAAGTAAATTCTCAATCGGCTGTTTAAAGGACGAGGAAGCGAAGTTGATGATTCTGCCAAATTGGTTCGCTCGCATATGGGGCAAAACAGCACGAATAGCACGTACATAGCTGAGCAAATTTAGCTGGAAGGCTTGCATCCACTGTTCGTCTGTGAGCTGATCGAATCTGCCTGTTGCAGGCCCACCTGAATTGTTAATTAATATATCGACGCTGCCAAAATGCTTGACCGTTTCTTCCACAACTCGCTTGATATCTTCCTCCTTTGTCACATCCACTGTTACGGCAAGAGGTGATTTTCCAGTAGCCTGTTCGATCTCAGCTCGAACGATTTCCAGAGCAGCTTCATCTCTACCGCATATCGTGACATTCGCTCCTTCTTCGGCGAGGCACTGGGCTGTTGCCTTGCCCAAGCCTTTTGACGAGGCGAGTACCAGAGCCGTTTTTCCTTGCAAAAATAGATCCATATGCTTGCTCCTTTCATGGTTCACTCAGGTATGTATCTTGATCTCTTTATTCTACAGAACTTTCAGACGAAGGAAAAGCAAAAGAGAAGGGGTACAGCATATACTCCCCTTCTCTTGCAAATCACTATACCTCTGTCGGAGGTACGTTCTTGTCTTTGTTTTGTTTTGCCTCTCGTTTTGCTTCTCGCTTCGCTTGACGAGCCGCTTTGCGCGCCAGTCTTTTTTCCTTCGCCCCCTCAAACAGGGAGTACAGGACAGGAACGAGCACCAGCGTAACAATGGTATGGAAGATCAAGCCAGCGATTACAGCAGTTGCGAGCGGTGCCTCCAAATCAGAGCCTTCCGCCATCGCAAGTCCCATCGGCAGCATCCCGAGAATCGCCGTCAGCTTCGTCATGATAACAGGACGAATTCGTTCTTTGGTTCCTTGGATAATGGCTTCGGCTGTATCCATTCCACGCTTGCGGAGCAAGTTGATCCGGTCGATCAGAAGAATCGCATTGGAAACGACGATACCAACCAGCATGATAATCCCAATCATCGCCATTTCACCGAAAGTCCGCTGTGTAAGGACGAATCCTAACACGACACCGACCAGTGCCATTGGAATGGTCAGCATGATGATAAACGGCTGGGAAAGACGTCCGAACTGAGCAACCATGACGACATAGATCAAGGCAAGTACACCAACGAATACAAAGATCGCTTGTGTCATATTCGTGCTTTGTTCTTTCAATTTTCCGGCGATCTCTACTTTGTAGCCTGCTGGAATGACTACACCTGGGAGCTTCTCTCCGATCTCACGACCAACTCCGGCCAAATCGCCACCTTGAAGCTCAGCGGAAACGGTGATGATCCGCTCGCCTTTTTTGTGCTGAATCGTAACGGGAGATTTGCTATAGGTCATCTCTACCAAATCAACCAAAGGCACTGCTGCACCATTTTTCGCACTCACCATGACGTTTTTAAGTTGATCCGGGTGCTTCAGCCAGTTATCAGGCATTTTAGCCACTACGTTCACTTCGATTCCGTCCTGCGTGATAGAAGTAATTTGTTGGCTGCCAATCAGCACGCTCAATTGTTGTAACAGCGAACGATGATCTACATTCAGCCTTGCGAGAGCTTCTTCTTTTGGCAATAACGTGACCTTTTCCTTGCCTTCTTTAAAGTCGTTGCGAATGTTGCCGACACCGGAGATGGTAGAAAGCATTCCTTCCAGATCGGTAGCGATCTTGCTCATCTGCTCCATGTCGTCCCCGAAGATTTCCAATTGGATCGGCGCACTGCCACCCTGTTGTCCGTAAGACATAGAGACCGTTTCAATTCCTGGCAAGCCATTCAAAATATTGTTGATATCTTCATTCAAAGCTTCCTTATCCCTTGTTCTTTCTGTTTTCGGAATCAAGGAAATGAATAACTCTGCACTTTCCTTGGAAGCAAAGAAGAATACATCGTTAATTTCGGGGATTTTACGCAGCGCATCTTCCCCGGCTACAGCTGCTTTTTGTGTTTTTTCCAGTGTAGACCCAATCGGCATGTCAATATTGGCAAAAATGATATTTTCATTTGGATTGATCCCTTGGCCAGTTTTCATCATTGGCGTAAGGAATGCTGATCCGACTAGCATCAAAATCGCCAGTAAAATCGTTTTGACGCGATGTCTAATCGCAATTTGCAAAAGTCCGCTGAACGTACGGATGATAAAGTGTTCTTTCCCTTCACCTTCTAGCGAAACGTGCTTATCCTTTTGCAAGAAGCGATTGGAGAATACGGGAACAAAAAAGAATGCGGCGATTGTTGAAGCGATAATGGCGGCAGACACGGTAAACGCGATTGTTCCCAAAATCGGTTTGAGCCAGTCTTCAAAATCTGCAAGGACGAGCGGCAAGAAAACGATAATAATCGTAAGCTGCGAAGTAAACACAGGCGTCAGTACTTCTCTCGTTCCTTTTACAATCGCCTGTTTGAGCTCCTCGCCTTTCTCTCGATAGTGATAAATACTCTCCAGCACCACAATCGCGGCGTCAACAATCAATCCGACGGATAAGCTCAAGGACAACAAGCTGATCATGTCAATGTTGTACCCGCCGATTTTCATCGCGATAAATGTCATCAAAGCAGAGAGTGGCAGCGTCGTTGCAATAACGAGAGTAACCCTCCAGTTACGAAGGAAAACGAACAGGATGATAATCGCAAGCGCTCCACCGATCATCACATCACGACTGAGGTTGGAAACCGCATGCTTAATGAAGGAAGCTCCTTCAAACATGACTTTGATGGTATATTTGCCATTCGCTTCTGCATTTAATTCGCGAACAACCTCTTCTACCTTCGCTTGCGTGGTAATCAAATCATAACCATCCGATCGTGTAACGCTCAAATGAACAAAAACGGAGCTGTTTGTAAGCGCTACTTGATCCTTCACTTTTCCACGCAGGTCTTCAATGTCTGCGAGCTGATCTAGGGAAACCGCCCCCTTCGGCGTATCGATCGACAGAGCTCTCATTTCCTCCGCGTTTTGGTACGAATTGTCGATCATGACTACTGTGTCAAAACCTTTGTTCTCCAGCGTCCCAATCCCTTGTTTCCAGTTCGTATCCTGCAGTTGCGAGATGACTGCTGCAGGATTGGTTTGATATGCATTCAATCGCTCAGGCAACAGAGAAATGGCAATTTTATTTTCGAAGCTTCGGTCAGAAACCGATACTTCCTTGACTCCCTCGATTTCCTCAATGCGGTCCTTGATCGATGTTTTGGCCAGACTCAGCATCGTCTTCGGATCAGCACCTACGAGAGCATAGTCAATCATCTGTTCGCCACCAAAGCTGCTCTGGTTGACTTCTACGGAATCAATGGCTTTCGGGAACCCATTGCGAAGGCGGTTAACGGCATTTTGCACATCTTGCTTGACTTGCTCGCCTTTTCCTTCGTTCGCAGAAATATTGATACTTACGTGCCCAGCACTCGTTGAAGAAGAATATTTTTTAATATCATTAATCGATTTTAGCTCTTGTTCTACTTTTTTCGTTATTTTCTCTTCCATCTCTTCAGGAGGAAGTGACCCACCCGATATCCGAACAAAAATGTCCGGGAAGTTCGTTTTCGGTACCAATTCAATATTAAAGCTGAACAAGGAACCCAGTCCGGCAATGACGAGCAAAAAAGTAAACAAATAGACAATCAGTTGTCTCTTAAGCAAAAAGAGAATCATCTTGTTCATGCAACTATTCTCCCTTCGCCTCTACTTTTTGCCCTTCGACGTAGAATGTAATTCCACTGCTAAGGAGCTGGTCGCCTTCTTTCACTCCAGATACGATTTCGATAGAGTCTCCGACCATTTGACCGGTTTTCACTGGTTTTCTTACAGTCAGGCCATTCTCTACTGCCATCACGTAATGGTCGGTTTGACTCACGCCGACACTTTCCAGTGGCACGAGGAAGCCATTCACTTGGCGCGGTACCTCAATTGTCGCGGCCATTCCTCCACGCCAGTAACCATCTGCATTCGGAATCGTGATCTCGACGCGGTACTTCCCTGTATCCTTGTTCACAACTGGAGATATAAATGCAATGGTTCCTTCACTTTTCTTACCATCGTCCGACAAAGCCTGCACCTTCGTTTTCTCACGGAATTGACCGATCAATTCATTGGAGACATCCAAGGTTACTTTTACGTCAGACAAATCGACAATACGAATAATTTCTTGACCTGGAGAAGCCTGCTCTCCGATTTGCAGCCTTACATCCACAACTGTTCCCGCAAATGGCGCCTGAATTTTCGCATCATCCAAGCTCTTCTTCGCACGGTCTACACCGCCGGCTGCAGCTTTAATCGATGCGTTGGCGACCATGACATCTTCTGGCTCTGCTCCTTTTTGTAGCTCATTTAGAGATAGCTGAGCGTCACGCAGTGTAATCTCTGCTTGCGTAACAGCCCGTTTACTTGCATTTATTTCGTTTTGCGAAATGGCTCCACCGGCAAACAGCTTCTCACTTGTTGCGAGATCCTGCTTTGCTTTATCCAGGCTGTCTTGCGCACTTTTTACTTGCAAACGCTTCTGTTCAAGTGCTTCTGTTGTCGCACCTTTTAACGTCTTGATTTTACGCGCTGCTGCTTCCTCTACCTGCCCCTGTGCCGCTGCAATTTCTTTTTGGTGGTAACGCGTATCCAATGTGGCCAATAACTGACCCTGCGCGATTTTTGCTCCTTTGGTCGCGGAGATCGCTGAGATTGTTCCGCCTGTACCAAACGACAGTACCGCGTCACGCTTGGCTTCCACCATCCCTGTGACTGCGAGCATCACTGGCTTTGTTGCCTTTTGTACCTTTACAACTTCTACTACCTTCGCCTTTGCCTCTGTCTGCTGCGGTGCCTCTGGTGCTGGTGCTGAACAACCAGCAGCGACCAACATGACCGAAGCCAGAATAATGGATGCCCGTTTTTTCACAAGAATTCCTCCAAATTTTCACAATCATTCCTCATGGCGTAATTGTGCCAGTTTTTACCTCTGCTGCAAAACAGTCAGCGGGTGGAAATTCATCTCCGCCCCGAGACGGATAACAGTTCCGAACAGCGCATAAATAGATACGTAAGATAACTGGGAAAGTTACCTTTTATTGGACGATCTCGAAGAAAAATTTACAAAAAAAAGCAGTCAAGTCATAGACCTGAACTGCCTTTAGGATTTGATCCATTTTATTGTTCGACCAGCTGTTCCAGTTCTTCGAGCAATTCCTTGAAGACACTCAATGCTTCTGCAATTGGTGTTGGCGACGTCATATCTACGCCGGCGCCCTTGAGCAGATTGAGCGGATAATCCGAGCTGCCGCCCTTGAGGAACTGTAAATAACGATCCACGGCTGGCTGACCTTCCTCCAAAATCTGCTTCGAAAGAGACGTTGCGGCCGAGAAGCCAGTCGCGTACTTATACACATAGAATCCGCGATAGAAATGAGGTATCCGTGCCCATTCCAAATCAACTTCGCTGTCTACGACCATATCTGGACCGTGATAGGCAACATTGAGCTCACGGTAAATCGTACTGAGAGATTCGGCTGTCAGCGGCTCTCCCTGCTCTTCTTTTGCGTGCACAATTTTCTCAAACTCAGCAAACATGGTTTGACGGAATACGGTGCCACGGAACTGCTCCAGATAGTGATTGATCAGGTACATACGTTGTTTCTTGTCTGTCGTCGTCTCGAGCAAATGATTCATCAGAAGTGCTTCATTCAATGTGGAGGCTACTTCTGCTACGAAAATCTTGTAATCAGCATACGTGTAAGGCTGTGCGTGATTGGAATAGTAGCTATGCAAAGCATGCCCCATCTCATGGGCGAGCGTAAACATGTTGTTGACGTTGTCCTGATAGTTCATGAGGACAAACGGATGCGACGTATAAGCGCCCCATGAGTAAGCTCCGCTTGTCTTCCCTTCGTTTTCATGCACATCGATCCAACCGTTGGAAAAGCCCTCTTCCAAAATGCGACCGTACTCCTCACCCAGTGGATGAAGTGCTTCTTTGATCGTTGAGACAGCTTGGTCATACGGGATTTTCATGTCCGTCTCAGGTACAATCGGCACGTACAAATCGTACATGTGCAATTCATCTACACCCAATAATTTTTTGCGCAAGGCAATGTAACGGTGCATAAGCGGAAGATGCTCGTGGATCGTTGCAATCAGGTTATCGTACACAGGGAGCTCCACATTGTCGGCAAACAAGGCTGCGTACAGGGCAGACGGATATTTTCTCGTCCGCGCGTAGAAAACATCCCCTTTGATGGCAGATGTCAGCGAGGCTGCGATCGTATTGCGGAACTTGCCATACGTACTGTACAACGCTTCGAATGCTTCTTTGCGCACGCGTCGGTCTTTGCTTTCCATGAACTGCGTATAGCGTCCCTTGGTCAGCTCGACTTCCTCGCCGTTTTCATCGGTGATCATCGGAAATTTCATGTCAGCGTTGTTGAGCATCCCAAAAATTTTAGAAGGCGAGGACGCAAGCTCACTCATGTTTGCCAGCAATGCTTCTTCCTCGGCGGACAACGTATGTGGCTTGAAGCGAGTAATCTCTTCCAACAAAATGCGGTAGTGCTCAAGACCCTCTACTTCTTTGATCCACGTTTGCAAGTCTTCCGTCGGAATCGCCAAAATCTCCGGCTGTATGTACGAAATGGAACCGTATACTTGCGTGCTCAGGCTGGTCGCTCTGTCGGTTAGCCCTTGATACTTGCTATTCGCATTGTCTTCGTCACGGCGCATACGTGCATAGACGTACACTTGGTCAAGCGTCTTCAACAATTCATCTTGCAGAGTCAACACGGCCAGCAACTGTTTACCGGAAGTAGCCAGAGAGCCTTTCATTGCTGCGATTTTTTCTGTGAGCTGTTTTACTTTTTGAACGTCCGCTTCCCAATCATTATCCGTGGGATACATGTCCTCAAGACGCCATTTGTATTCAGCGGGGACGTCACTGCGTTTCGGCAGTGTTTTGCTTTTATTCACCGTGATCACTCCCTCGTTATTCATGTAAGATGAAATGGTCAAATCATCCATATGTGTATCCTATCGTATTATGCCTACAGGTTCAAATCAATCAGACGCTTTCATGTTTTCCACAGAAAAAAAGCTGAGCTTTCCCGAAATGGAAAAGTCAGCTTCTTCCTACTCCGATATAATGAAAGCCTGCTTCCTTTACCTCCTGGTTCGGCCAGGCATTTCGACCGTCTACCAAGATCGGCAGCGCCATGCTTTGGTGAACCTGTTTCCAATCCAGCTGGACACACTGTTCCCATTCTGTGACCAATAATGCGGCGTGTGCTCCTTCGCATGCTTCTGTCGCGGATTGCGAATACGTGATCTGTGGAAACTGCTTACTGACACCAGATGCTCCAATCGGATCGAACGCCTTCACGGAAGCACCTTTTTGCAGAAGTGCTTCTATCAATTTGAGCGATGGCGCTTCGCGGATGTCATCCGTATCCGGTTTAAACGTCAACCCCAGAACGGCAATTTGTTTCCCTTTCAGATCAGGGAGTTGCAAGCACAACTGTTCCAAAAACCAGGCAGGCTGCGTATTATTCACCTCTCGCACTTTATCCAAAATGCTTAATTGAATATTGTGCTCAGCTGCTAGCTGCAATAGCGCAATCGTATCCTTCGGAAAACAGGAGCCGCCATAGCCTACTCCGGCCCGTAAAAATTGCGGACCGATTCGGCTGTCCAGTCCCATTCCTCTCGCGATCGTCACGATATCCGTTCCCAGCGCAGTACTTAATCGTGCTAGCTCATTCATGAAGGAGATTCGCGTGGCCAAAAATGCATTTGAAGCGTATTTGATCAGCTCCGCGTTTGCTCTGGTCGTGACTACTCGCGGTGCCTTCACACCGTTGTACAGTTCCTCCATGCGATCCGCTGCCTGTGAATTATCTACGCCAATGACAATTCTCGAAGGCTCCAATGCGTCCAACAATGCACTCCCTTCCCGTAAAAACTCCGGGTTGGATGCAACAGATATCCCTTGGCAGCCAGCCAGCATCCCCGCTACTTTTTCCCCTGTTCCGACTGGTACGGTACTCTTGATTACCACGATGCGTTCTTGCGGTGCGAGCGAATGTACCTTTTCAATGTCAGAAACTGCCCCGAGTAAATAGGTTAAATCGGCTGTGCCGTCTGCTGCTTCAGGTGTCCCTACACAAATGAAAAAAATTTCTGCATCCTTCGCCTCTGTCAGATCCGTATAAAAAGTGAGCGCGCCATCATCCAATACTTTTTTCAATGCCTCATCTAAGCCCGGCTCGTAAATCGGCGAAATCCCTTGGCGCAATTTTTCTACTTTGGATGCAACGAGGTCAATACCAGTCACCTGATGACCGTTCATGGCAAGGGAAACAGCAGTTGTCAAACCTACGTAGCCGGTCCCAATAACGGCAACTTTCATTCCTTCACCTCATCATTTTTTTGACACACGCAAATAGAGCTCTTCTAGCTTCATACGTTGCTTATGGATATCATGGTTTTTTTCTACTTTCAGTCGAGCCTCCGCCGTGATCTGTGCCCACTCGTGACTTTCTGATAGTACTCGGTTTATCATTTTCCCAAGCGCAGTCGGTGATTTCTCCGGCACTAGATACCCCGTCACTTTGTTTTCGACCAGCTCCGGAATCCCCGCGTGATAGGTGGAAATGACAGGGCGTCCGCTAGCCATCGCTTCCATGATGACATTGGGAATCCCCTCTTGATTGCCATTTCTCGCGGTCTTGCATGCGATGATGAACAAATGGCACTTGGCCAGTTCACGCTGGACTTCACGATGTGGCAGAGCTCCTTTGAGCACGACTTGTGTGCCTAACCTGTTTTTCTTGATCAGTCGTTTGAGCTTCTTTTTTTCTTCTCCATCACCGACGATGATCAGCTTTGCCTTGGGATGTTTTTTATGCACGTGAGTAAACGCCTTGATAAGCGTATCCATCCCCTTTTTTTCAGTTAGTCTTCCTACGCTAAGTAAACGGTACTCCCCATTTTCCACGGGCTGAGGCGGCAGCATGGGAAATTTGCGCAAATCAATTCCTGAGCGGATAAGGGTAATTTTGGACGGGGGACAGCCCAGATGAATCAAGCGCTTTCTCATGTGATTGCTGACGACTGTAAACGCCTGGCCCTTTCGAAAGAGACGCATAAGGGACCTTCTGTACACTGGATTTTCTTTTACGCGCTTAGTCGCATCAAAGCCGTGAAAGGAAGTGATCAGGGGGAGCTTGCTTTTTTGTGCATAAGGAAGCAATTCTAATCCAGCAGGACCAAAACGGGCGTGCAGGCATTTAATTTTCTTTTTTCGCAGCCAAGTGGAGAGGCCGGCCATATGCTTGCGCACATAGACCGGCGAATAAGGAAATTGTTTTCGGTTAAAGGCTCGCTGTCGGGTCAACACCACGGGTTTGACCACTTGATGTCCAAGCAATTGCTCGTAAATAAATGTTTCACTCTTGGGAAGAAACTTTCTGCGATAAACGAGGACCCGATGCATGCAACTGGCCTCCTTTATGACGGGTGTTACCCCTTTGATTGCGAACGAATCTCTGCTAATTGATGGCGAAGGCCCTCTTCTAGCGTCACTTTTGGTTTGTATCCCAAGCGTTGTTGGGCAAATTGGATATCCGCACAGGTTCGTAAGGAGTCACCTGCCGGCCCATTTTGATACGTAATGCGAGGAGTCAGATTCATTAACGTGCCCATGATGGACAGCACATCGATGAGCTTGATTTCCCGATCTCCACCCACATTAAAAATGTCACCAGGAACTGCATGCTGTGCAGCGAGCAGGTTCGCCTCTACCGCGTCTGTTACATACGTAAAGTCTCGAGATTGCTGTCCATCACCATAGACGATGACCTGCTCGCCTTTCAGCATTTGACGAAAGAAACGATGAAAAGCCATATCTGGACGCTGTCTGGGACCATATACCGTAAAGTAGCGAAGCATGCTAACCGGGAGTCCATAAGCTTTTACATAAACCGAGCAAATTTGCTCCATCGCTTCCTTGGTCACCCCATAGGGGGAAACTGGGCGAAGAGGTGCATTTTCATTGGTTACTGTCCCTTGCATCGTTCCGTATACCGAAGAGGAGGACGAGACCACGATGACAGGTGGCTTCGGTCTTTGCAAACACGCCTCCAGCAATTCTTGTGTGGCCAAAATATTATGGCTAACATAATCAGCAAAGGATTTTCCCCAGCTGTTTCTCACACCTGGCAAGGCAGCGAGATGGAAAACAGCATCGACGTTCTCGAGCCAAATGTCCCAACGCCCGGTCTGAAGCGTTGTGGAGTGGAAGGTGAAGGCGGGGTGCTTTCCTATTTCGGCCAGATTACGCAGTTTCGCAGCTACATCGTAGTTATCGATGAATCCGTCGATCCCGATGACTGTCACGCCATCGTTCAACAATCGCTGCGTCAAATGAGACCCAATAAAACCTGCACAGCCGGTGACAAGAGCTTTCTTCATCGCCTCCGACGCCTCACTTTCTTGAGCCTTCTAATGACTAAATAACCGTTCTTGTAACCATAAATGGCCTTGTACTTCTTGCCCCACCTTTTCAGATAAAATTTGAATGTTTTTTTTCGCAAATAATTACGGCGAAACTTCATCTTGCTATCCGTGAGCTGACCTTTATGCTTCGTCCGGTTGTAAAGGGTTTGGTTGATGTACCTCACCCGATACTTTTCAATTAATCGCAAAATGATTCGCCGATCCTCCATAATCCTTCCCTCGTATCGATCCGAGGTATCCCAACCACCCACTTGATGTAGGGCTTCAACACGATAGCAACGTGGAGAAACCATCCAGCGATTGTATTTCAGAAACTGGTATTTGTTATGAAATGTCTTGTGCTTCACCTTAATCGACTTGGTATATTTTCCACGCCTAACTTTCCAGATGTTCATGTTTCCGTAGAAGAGAGCTGTGCTTTTCTTGCTTTTGTGAATGTACTTTTTGAGTACGGCCAGCGTTCGTTTCGGTAACCAGTCATCGGAGTCGAGTTGTACGAGATATGGGGTATCCACCATTGACAATGCCTGATTCATGACTTTGCCGATTCCAGAATTTTGTTCCATTCGATGATACATAATGTTTGGGTGGTACATATATTTTTCAATTTTACTTCTGGTGCGATCGGTGGACGCATCGTCAATGATCAGCAGCTTCCAATCTTTTGAGGTCTGATTCAAGACGCTTTTGATGGCTTTGCGAATAAACTTGGCGCGATTGTATGTCGGAATGACTACAGTAAAGGTCGGATTCATACGTCCTCCCTCTTTACAGCCGGAATGCAAATGGACGATTTGTCGCTTACAATGAAGACTCCCGTACTGTTAGAAGATTGACCCGTCATCATCGATGAGCGGCCGAAAACGCTGTTAGTTATTTTCCAGGCAATGTCATGCAACGAGCAGTTTTCCAGCAAGATACTATTTTCGAGATACGAGCAATTTTTCAAGCTTACGCCATTTTGGATCGAGACGTAGGGTCCGATTTGACAATTTTCGATCACACAATCTTCACCGATTAGTACGGGACCCGTAATCTTCGAATTTTTTACAATCGTTCCTTTGCCAATTTGATGTTGATTGCCTAGCTCCCTCGTAAGCATCCACTGGTTGGCCTCAAGCCAACGATCAATAGTTCCCACATCCGAATATTTTCCGTTGGTGACGGAGTGAGCCAATTTGAATCCGCGATTAATCATCGATTGAATCGCATCCGTTATTTCTAGTTCGCCTCGGGGAGATGGCTGTAGGGTAGCAATTGACTCAAAAATAGGTGGCGTAAACAGGTATGCGCCAATCACAGCGAGGTTGCTCTTTGGCTGACGTGGCTTCTCCTCTACAGAGATTAGTCGTCCTTTTTGTACTTCTGCGATCCCATAATCCTGTGGTCTCTCCACTTGACTTAGCATCACGACACCGTCAGATTTCCCCTTCGCAAACGCTTTGGTAAGCCCGTGAAGCGAATCCATCAATAAATTATCACCTAGTAGCAAGATAAACGGTTCGTCTTGCAAAAACGGTTGCGCTAGCTGGACTGCATGGGCAATTCCCAGTCGTACCTCCTGCCTGATAAACGTAATGGTAGCCCCGAATTGACTACCATCACCCACCATGGGAGGAATCTGTGATTGAGAAGGATGTATCACGATGCCAATGTCCTGAATGCCCACTTCACGCAGTTTGCGAATGCAATAGTGTAAGACCGGGTGATTGGCCACAGGGAGGAGGGTTTTCGGTTGCGAATAGGAAAAGGGGTGCAGTCGCGACCCACGTCCAGCACACAAGATTAACCCTTTCACAAGTATCACTCCCCAGTTGTGCTCTGCGATACTTATAAGGTATGCGTTTCTGGATTGCTGGACAGGGCAGACGTCCACAATGACACAAGAAAAGGCAACCACCTATATCATTTCCACTCGAACTATCCTGTTTTTAAAAGCTGTTGTTTCTCTTCACTTCGTGTTGGAACGACTGATTCAAATATGTTCAGATAGCCCTGCGCAGTTGCATACCAAGAGAAAAACTTGGCTCGCTGGAGGGCCTGTTTGCCCATTTCATTCCGGACAGCAGGTGAACTCCACAACAGTTCCCAGACAGCGGGCAATCCTTTTTCCCAATCTTTTGGAGGGATGATAAAGCCACTTTTCTCGTGGGCAACAACTTCACGAATGCCGCCGCGTGGAGTGGAAATGACGGGCTTTCCGGAAGCCATTGCTTCTAAATTGACACGGCAAAACGCTTCTTTCCAAACAGACGGTGTCGCCACGACATCCCCAATTTGGTAGTAAAGCGGCATCTTTGCGGATGGAACGAAATTGACGAAACGCACCTTTTCCCCCAACGGCTTCGCAAGGCGCTTGAGCTCACGAACATACGGATTCAAGCGATTACTGCCGTATCCCGTACCGCCGACAATGACGAGTTTGGCTTTCGGGTCTTGTTTGCTCACCCGGCGAAATGCTTTGATCAGCACATGTACCCCTTTGCCGCGCATGAGTCTTCCGGCATAAAACAAGACGCGATCATCTGGCTTCAACCCGAGTTCTTGACGCATTTTTTTGACTGCTATCTTTGCAACCTGATAAGGCGTGACATCAACCCCGAGGTGAACCGCATGAATTTTATTTGCAGGAATCTTGCACGTCCGAATAAAATGTTGACGTAAAAATTCACTGTTCGTAATAAAGCCTGTTGCCAGTCGAACGGAGCGCCGCATATTTTCCTTGCTGATGGTCGGCTGTGATCCATACACGTGAGAGTGCATATTTACAAAGATTGGGATATTGGGAAAATGGCGTTTTAATGTGAGAACATAGATTGGTCTGTTTTCCACGAGGATGACATCTGGCTTGTTCTTCTTGATATGGTTAATAATCCGGCGCAAATAAGGCTTTGGCCCTTGATACGGGACGCGAATGAACTGCCGGTTTTCTTCCACAGATGAGGTCGGATAGGTTGCACATTGACGAGTGTAGATGGTTACGTTATGCATAGGCTCAATCATCTTTGTGACCTCGTCAATATCGTGCTCGACCGAGCTTCCTTTGACTGGTGGCACTGAAAAGGGGCCCGGACTAATAATTGCGATGTTCATTTCGCTCGATCTCCCACTCCTTTTTCAGTGAAAGAACTACTTGATACAAGTACTGCAATTGTTTGGTATGGTTTTCTTCAAGCTTCTCCCATCTTTCTTCCCACGACGCAAGTGCCTCTTTCAGTTCCATCACTTCTTGCTCAAGCTTGTGAACCTGTTCCACGACAGCCTCGTCTGTCTCTCTCATAATAATTTCAAAGGTAGGCTCCAAGACCAGTTCCTTTGGCTGCTCTGCTGTTGTATTTACGACCAACTCCTGGACGTTTTCCGTTACTTCCTCTTCTTGCTTTTCATTGGCTTTTACAATTGAAATACGTTGAACTGCCTCATCTACGACATAACTCCCTGAAAACACACCTGGTGTCACCCAATGAGACAGATCCCATTTTTTCCGTTTTTCCACAAGTTATCGCCTCCTGAAGCTTGCATCTACGTAATATGTTATGACAGCCAAGGAAAATGGGTACGTGTACGGTGACATAGAAAAAACCGCTTGATTTGGATGAAATCAAAGCGGTTGCCCGTGGTCTCTCATATTTGCTTGTCTACGGAAGTTCAAGCTGTAAAGACGCGCTTGTTCTACGGTTGTTATCTGTTGCTTTTGCCATTCGAGCAAGATCCTGTCGATATAGCGGATGTGGAGCTTACCGACGGTTGCAGCCTCACGCAAAGCGGTCAAAATCAATTCTTCCTGATAGCCGTCCTGTTCGGTCCACATATGGATATTCTCCAATTCAAACGGCGCTAGCGGGCGACCAAATGCCTGCTCGAAACGAGCGTAAATGGCAACAGGTTCGGCATCCAGAGAAACAGCCACTTCCATAAAAGGGTCCATGCTTCTCGGGTCTACTTGCTGCTCCCGCCAGGTGTGGTACAGCTTTTTGTACAACGGGGTCAAATTGTATTGCTCATGACGCATGCCCGTTTGTGGATCGATAAACTCATCTATCGTAATCCAATCTTCTTTTAATAGCTTTTGAAGAGATTGAATCAATCTCCTGCTCGTCATGGACATGCGTTCCTCCAGCTCTGTTAAGGTCGGGAATCGATTCCCTTCCTGCTGAAAGGACAGCAGATGAATCAGTAGCATCATCTCGTCATCAGTCAATGACATACGCTTATACATTTTTAAAAGAAGGTTGGAGACGGATGTTGCTCCTTCTTGCAACAGTTGCAATATATGGGAGTCCATAACGCATATTCACCTCTGGGTTGGAATAACAAGGGAGTGCGTAAAACGCGCTTTCAAACAATAGGAACACCCTGCTGCCCTCGCGCAACAGGGTGTAGATCGTTCATCGATAAAGGAACTCTATGGGTAGAGACGATTCAGCATGCGTGGGAATGGAATGGTTTCACGCACATGATCCAGACCGCAAATCCATGCAACGGTGCGCTCCAGACCCAAACCGAAGCCGGAGTGAGGAACTGTACCATATTTGCGCAGATCCATATACCAGCGATAAGCCTCTTCCGAAAGCTCATGCTCAGCAAAACGTTTCTCCAAGAGTTCTGGATCATCAATCCGCTGGCTACCCCCGATGATTTCACCGTAGCCTTCCGGTGCGATCATATCCGCGCACAGAACCACCTCTGGACGTTCAGGGTGAGGCTTCATGTAGAAAGCCTTGATTTCGGTAGGATAATGGGTGATGAAAACAGGCTTGTCGAAGTGGTCCGCAATCATCGTCTCATCCGGTGCTCCGAAGTCGTCCCCCCATTTGATCTCGCTACCTTTTTCCTGCAAGAGTTTGATCGCATCATCATAAGAGATACGTGGGAACGATCCCGTTACATTTTGCAGTTTTGTTGTATCGCGCTCCAACGTTTTCAGTTCGCGCTCACAGTTTTTCAATACGGATTGTACCACATGAGAAACAAACGCTTCTTGAATACGCAGATTTTCTTCGTGATCCACGAAAGCCATCTCCGGCTCGATCATCCAGAACTCGATCAAGTGACGACGTGTCTTGGATTTTTCGGCGCGGAAAGTTGGACCGAAAGAGTAAACGCGACCTAACGCCATAGCGGCTGCTTCCATATAAAGCTGGCCGGACTGTGAGAGATACGCATCCTCATCAAAATATTTGGTATGGAACAGATTGGTGGTGCCTTCCGCAGAGGTCGGTGTCAAAATTGGTGGATCTACTTTTACGAAACCGTTCTCGTGGAAGAACTCATACATGGCGCGAATCACCTCGGAACGCACAGCCATGACTGCACGCTGACGTGGAGAACGCAGCCACAGGTGGCGATGGTCCATGAGGAAGTCAACACCGTGTTCCTTCAAGGAAATCGGATATTCCTGGGCGATCTGAATAATTTCCACACCTGTTACTGTCAGTTCGTAACCGCTTGGTGCACGGTCATCCGCACGAACTACACCGGTTATGTAAAGTGAGCTTTCTTGTGTGAGCTGCGATGCATTCTCCCACACTTCTTCCCCTACTTCTGCTTTTACTACTACCCCTTGGATGAAGCCAGATCCGTCGCGGAGCTGCAAAAATTGAATCTTGCCGCTGCTGCGTTTATTGTATAACCAGCATCCTAGGCGTACTTCTTGTCCAACATGCTGCCCGATTCGGGCAATCGTCGTCAACATTGAATGATTCCCTCCATTTACCATGCCACGCAAATACAGACTAAGTATACCAAACAATTATACTATTGGGGGCCTGCAAATTCAATGAAAGTATCCCTACATAATGTTAACCATAATTTAATTATGTAAACAAATGTGCATTTGGGAGACCTGATCTCAGCATCGGCCTCCCTGCTCCTGAATCATCCACTCGCCCCATTGTTGTTTCCTGCCGAATTATTTATCGTTCTCGATATCGCTATCGTATTCTTCAGTACTTTCATAATCTTGTTCGAGATCACTTTCATCTGTGCCTTCCTCATCTTCATCCGTGTCGTGATCCTCCATGTCATCCTCGTCCCTGTACTCATCTTCCATGTCTTCCTCATCCGTATCTTCGTCTTCCATATCCTCATCTTCCTCGTCTTCATCGTCTGTATCTTCGTCTTCCATGTCCTCATATTCCACGTCTTCATCATCCGTATCTTGGTCTTCCATGTCTTCATCATCCGTATCTTCATCATTCATGTCTTCCTCTTCAAAGTCGTGATCTTCTTCGACTTCTTCTGCCCCCAGTTGTCCCCTCTCTGTTGACCATTCCAACATTTCGTGTGGAACATCTACTCCCTTTACTCCAATCCCGATCCAGTGAATCACACCTGTCGCTTCCTGCCCCTCTTGATTGCGAAATACGGTGATGATCGCGGAAGTCCTTTTCGTATATTTGAGCGACGTATAAATGCCCGGTTGGTTTGTCATCGCCACCATACAATAATGGGTATCCGCATAAGGCTGTGGCAATCGAACGGTCACATCTGTAGACTTGCTTGCGGCAGAAAGTCTGAAGGGGACAAAACCGTATTGTTGCAAGGTTACTCCTATATGATTATGCGTCTCAATTACCGGAAAGGATAATTTCTCAGCATCAATAGACTGATCCGCAATGTGATGGGTAGTGACAGCTTTGGACGCAATTTTAGAACCGGTCACGGAGTCCTCTGCCAGTTTTTCCTGCGTAATGATCCGGTTTTGCAGATGCTGTTCTGTTATGCTCCTGCTAACAAGATGACTTCCTTTGAGCGTCCCTTCCTTAATATGAGTTCCATCCAAGCTGCCTTTTATGACATGAGCACCATGAACGGAATGGCTATCCAGCTTGCTCGCATCAATGCTCTGATCGGCTATTTTCTCTCGAGTGACACTTCCGTCCTGTATTTTTTCCTTAGAAATGGAGTTACCCTGGAGATGGTCCGCTTGAATGATGTGAGTGTTGAGATGTGTAGATGAAATTGCTTTTTCCGCAATCTTTTCCCCCGTGACGGCTGATCTGCCGAGGTGGCGTGTCTTGATCGCATCTTTCGCTATTTTGGGCGCTGTGATGACGGCATCTCCAAGTTTGCTTGTCGTAATGCTTAGATCTGAAATTTTGTCTGTGGAAACAGATTCTGGTGCCAATTTTGAGGTGGTTACCAAGTGGTCATGCAGATGCTGGGTCTGGATGATGTACTCGCGTAGATGATTGCCCCCAATGATTCTGTCAGTTAAATGCTGTTCTTCTATAGATCTTCTTGCCAGCTTTTCTGAGCGAATGGTCCCGTCAATAAGATGTCGTGAACTCACGCTCTCATCAAGCAAGTGTTGCTCTCCTACACTCCTGTTCGCCAATTTGTCGGTAGTAATAGCCTTATCAGCTATCTTAGCTGTGGTAATCTGCTGATCCCCAATTTTTTTAGCCGTCAGCATCCCATCTTGCAAGTGACTCGATAGGACACTGCCAGCTTGTAAATGTGTGCTGCCGATTGATTCTTTGGCGAGCTTTTCTGCCGTGACACTGTTGTTGTCCAAATGCTCGGTTAATATCGCGTATGGCCCTACCTTATCACTGGTCACCGCTTCTGGATGTAAATGCTGACTATAAATGGCCTGAAATGCAATGTGATGATCCGTGATGCTTCCAGCACTAATATTACTGCCATCTATCAGCTCTTCCGTGAGATGATGATGGTAAATGGAGCCTTCACGAATATGTTGAGACTCAATTGCATCTTCATCTATCTTCGTGGATGTTACTGAACCATCGCGTAATTTATCGCCCGTGACAGCTCCATCCTCAATCTTCACGGTGTTGATCACATAATTGGCGAGATTACTTGTTTGAATGGTCCCCATCTTTATTTTTTCCGAGGTAATCGATTGATCCTGGATCAACTCATTCGTGATCGCTTGCTCCTGAATATGCTTGCTTTGGATCGAGTGGTCGGCAAATTTCATCGAGTCGATGGTTTTATCGGCTAACTTCTCGGACGTAATGCTATGGTTGATCAATTTTTGTGCGGAAATCGAATAATCCTGCAAATGCTCGCCGCTTACGATTCCCTGCCCCAAATGATCCCTCTGTACTGAATGCGGTGCGAGTTTGGTGGAAGTTACGCTCTTGTCCGCGAGTTTGCTGCTATCCACGGCATAATCCTTTAGAATCGAATTATCCACGGCGCCTTGCTTAATCTTGGATGCGTCAATGGCACGGTTCGCAATTTTTTCTGTTGTCACCGATTGATCTGTCAAGTCGTCTGTATAAACAAAAGATTGGACACGATCATCATTTCGGTCTTTGATGACCTTCGAAAAATAGTTCGGATTGACAGTTGAGCTTTGTTTGGAGGATACGCTTTGTTTAGAAGATACGTTTTGTTTGGAAGGTGAATCCTGTCTGGAAGACGAGTCCTGTTTGGAAGTCGAATCCTGCCTGGGAGTTAAATCCTGTTTGGAAAGCGAGTCCTGTTTGGAGGATAGGTCCTGCTTGGGTACTTTGGGAATCGGTTGTTGTTGCTCTTTCGGTGTGGCAGCAGAAATGGGAGGTATTCTGTGACTGCTCTCCAAATTACTTTCAAGCAGATTTAATTCGAGGTCTTCCATCCACTCCCGATCGGGTGATGATGTATATGAGAGCGGTAACTCGTGCATGGTCTGCCTAAAGGTTTTGCTCAGACTTTTGTTTGCTTTTCGCCGGTTCACATTGGCCATAGGGTCTCCTTGCCTCCTGATTTCATTCCCGTATCACTTTTGTAGGATATTCAACCATTTCCCTATTTGGCACCGTGTCTACAAAATTGTTTCATCCTGATTTGCTCAAGTTGCCAGCTAACACAAAAAAACCTGCTTCGCCAACTCTTCCATTGGCTAACAGGTTCTTCATCTTACTTATACAGCAACTTCTTCCTTCGTTTGTGATAATAGCGCCCTGAACTCATCGCCTTGCAGAACTTCCGCTTCCAACAATGTATACAAGCCTGTTTGGAATACGGAGTCATACTGTCTCAAAAGATTGCGGGTTTCTGCGAGCAATCCTTCCAGCAGACGCTCAACCTCGTCATGAATCCGGTTCTTATCCACATATTGCAAATGTACAATCCCCAGATCGGACATACCGCTTTGTACAATTTCCTGTGCCATTCCCAGCGCTTGCTCGAAGTCATTCTTCGATCCAGTGCTGCGCCCACCGTAGTAGATTTCCTCCGCTACGGCTCCTCCAAGGCTAACCATGATTTGCTTCTCCATCGCTTCCTTGGTATACAGATAGCGGTCTTCCATTGGATTTTGTCGGACGTATCCTAATGCTTTGCCTCGTGGACTCAGCGTGACCTGCGAGACAGAGCCTGGTCGCACGCTCTCACTGACAATGGCATGTCCCAATTCATGGAGAGCAACACGCTTCTTCTCTTCCTCTGATGCTTGACGGTCTACCTTCTCCCCGAGCATAACCTTGTCTACGGCATAGGCAAAATGCTTCGCAGTGATTTTTTCCTGACGGTCACGCATGGCATAAATAGCTGCTTCATTGGCTACGCTTTCCAGCTGCGCGCCAGAAAATCCGAATGTCTCCTGTGCCACTTTTTCCAGTGTGACATCCTCGCCTAGCGGTTTATTGGCCGTGTGAATGGTCAAAATCTGCTCGCGTGCTGGCTTGTCTGGAAGATCAACGCTAATATGACGGTCAAAACGACCAGGTCGCAACAGCGCTGCGTCGAGCATGTCCTTCCGGTTCGTAGCAGCCATGACCAAAACCCGCGGCTTGTCGGTCGTAGCCACACCATCCATCTCCGTCAAGAGTTGATTCAAGGTTTGATCGTATTCCCGCTGCTGTTGACCGTCCCTTTTTCCACCGACGACATCGATCTCATCGATAAAAATAATCGCGCTGTCTTGCCCATTTTTCTCTGCTAATGCCTTCGCTTCCTGAAACAATTCACGGACGCGTTGTGCACCGACACCGACATACATCTCTACAAACTGCGAACCTGATGCCGCTACAAAAGCAGAATTTGTATAGTTCGCTGCTGCTTTCGCCATCAGTGTCTTACCCGTACCAGGAGGACCTGTCAAAAGAACACCTTTGATCGGACGAATCCCGTACTGCTCAATTTTGTCCTTATACACGAGAAAATCAAGCGATTCCTTCAGCTCTTTTTTGGCGCGTTCCTGTCCACCGATATCGGCAAACTGCACGTCCGATTTCGGCAGCTCATGCTTGTTTATTTTTCTTTTCCCACCGAGGGCGACATTTCCGCCTTGTCCATTTTGCTGACGGATGACCAGAAAGTAAAGCGCACCCAGTACGACTCCGAACACCAAAAATGGGGTAATGTTTACACCTAGAAAAACAAGAAAAATCAACAGTGCAGGTACGACGCCGATCAGTACTTCCTTACGCACGTGCCTTCACCTCTTTTTCAATGGAACGAGGTATGATGGTGTAAAAATCCTCCGTTCCTTTTTTCAAATAAACATAAATGTTTTCGTCATCCATCGATGCAGATGCTTCGTCGAGTTGATTCCCTTTTTTCCATTGTGCCACGAGGGCTGGAATGCGGCTATACTCATGCAACTCCACTGCTTCGGTAAACACAAATTGACCGCTTTGCCAAATATCGTCCATCGCTGTCGACTGATTGTCGATGTCAATGACCACTTCTTTTTCACCTGCGATCTTTTGTGTTTCCGTTAGCAGATTTCGATATTCTGCTGGAAATGTGTCTGGTTTTGTAACAGTTACATCTATTTGAATTTTATCTTTGCTGATCTCCAAATTGCCCAATGTTGCGGACTGCATTTGGCCAATTTCTGCACGGATTGGCTCCTCAATCTCCATCTTTTGGTACAAGAACCATCCTCCGAACAGGAGTGCCAATGTTGCCACCAAAGATAATCCTATTGCGCTCTTTTTCAACTGCACGGCTACTCCCCCCATAAATATCGTTCTCGTTTTCTCTCTAAGCAACATCCAAAGTATATCATATGAGTATATCAATTTCTTATACAGATGTTGGATGGAATGCCAAACAGGCCTTCTCCCATAAGGAAAAGGCCTGTCGTATGCAAGCGTCTCAGGTTGGAGCGAGCACGTATGAGGTTAACAGAGCGCCCGTGAATAGATCATAGTGAATGTAGTGATAACGACCGTCTTTGTCTTTTACAGTGACTTCCCAAAATTTCTTATCGTTTTCGAGACCAGGAACCAAATGAGTGATCTCCGATTGTGGGAAGGACTTATAAACTGCCTCTTCTACATTCTTTTTTGGAACAGCAAGATCCATTCGATCAAAGCTAACTTTCTGATCGGTCATCCAAGCTACAACTTGTGTCCCCGCCTTATTTTTCCCAATGACGACAGCGTAGCTCTCCTTGCCTCGATATTCATCAATGGATTCAATCTCCGTGATCGTTGTGCGATCCTGGACCCACTGACGAACGGTTTCCTCAAATTGATTGCGTTCCCCTGCTACAGAAGCCGTCAGGTGATAGGCGAACCCAGCTCCCGTAAGTAAAATGACGGCAACGATTGATAGGATAATTCGTACTAACACAGCAAAGTAACTCCTTTACGTGGCTGACATTACAATCGGAATCGAAGCTGGTCTCTCTTCACTCCAACTGCCGTTTGTATTTGCAAATCCAGCTCCAGTTGACGAAGCTGCCCCGTAGTTGACTCGTACCATAGTTGGTAATTGACTTTCATTCCGTTCGTTACATTCGAAGTCAAATCATGAATAGGGAAGGATGGACCTAGCCACATCGATAATAACGAAGAGACTTTCTCAGGTGGAACCGCAATCCGATATCCACTCCATCCTTGCCCCGCAGTATCTTCAAGGCGTTCAGGACGAACGGATTGCATAACTCCCTTGAGCAATACTGCGTGCTCATACGGGGTGAACAGCGCATACGGCAGTGCAGCATGGTCCTGTATCTGGCCATCAATTCGAACCGAAACTGGCTGCCCATCTTTTCTGGCTATTTCAAGCTGGTGGCCACCGATTTCTCCTGCGAGCTGAAATTGCTCATTTTGAAATCGCCCATGTAAGGTCTGATCCTTCATGTAAACCAGAAATGAGCGTTCCTCGTCCTGCGTGATCTGCTCCAAAAGCTCCGCTACCGTCGTCGTCTGCCCCGTTCCTGTTGTTTGTCTGACCGCAGACGCAGGATCCGTGCTGCCTGTATTGGCTGATCGACTTACTGTCCCCAATACAATCCCCAGGAGAAATAGACCGAGTAGGATAGGAATGAGCCACCACAGCAATTTGGGCCGGATGTACATGTCGTCCCCCCTGTCCCATTTTTGTCTTTAGCCTATGCTATACGGGAAGGTTTTAGAACGACACGGAAAAGTTGCTAATCATAGCTTAAGGTCGGGCGGTCATACTACACATACACCCCGAGGAGGTGAGCGCGTGACATCTTCGCAACAAACTACATCTCCTGACATACTTGGGTTTCTGTTACAGGAATACCGCGTCTCCTGGGCAGGATTGTCGTCTCCCTTGCGTCAATGGTCGCACACACCCACTCTTCATTTTCGCCATCATCTCCTGACAAAAGCTGTGGCAAAAATGAACAACGGAACGTCGTAGTATCCAATTCCCCTACCTACACCTGCACTGCCTTACTCCTGTCCCCCACCTGACAGGAGCCTTTTACCGTTTTAACGTTTGGAATACGCGGTTCGCTTCGTAAATCGCGCGCTCCTCATCGATGGTCAACAGCTTATGGTTACGCATCAAGAATTTACCCGCTACAATCGTATCTTTCACATCTCGTCCATTTGCCGCGTACACCACGTGTGAAATCGGTTGGTGCGCCGGGTGGAAATGGGCTTGATGGCTATCCATCACGATCAAGTCAGCTTGCTTGCCTACTTCAATGCTTCCAAGCGTTTCTTCTTGGAATACCCCTTCTGCGCCATAACGGGTAGCCATGCGAAGCGCTTCCTCTGCTGGAACTGCTACTGGATCGTTGTTCACACCTTTGTGCAGAATCGCAGCGAGCTTCAATTCTTCGAACAGATTCAAATTGTTGTTACTTGCAGAGCTGTCTGTACCGAGCGATACGCTTACGCCTTTTGCCAACATTTTCGGAACAGGCGCAACACCGCTTGCCAGCTTCAAGTTGCTGACTACATTATGAGAAACTCTCACGTTGTATTTTGCCAAAATGTCGATTTCTTCATCCGTTAGGTGAACAGCGTGCGCGACGAGTGTTGGGCGATTGAACATACCCAGCTTTTCCAAGTGAGCGACTGGACGCAGTCCGTAGTCCTTCTCGTTTTGACCGACTTCCCAAGCGGTTTCTGACATATGGATATGAAGCGGCAAGGACAACTCATCAGCTTTTTCGATAATTTGGGTAATAAATTCTGGCGAGCAGGTATACGGCGCATGCGGTGCCATCATGACGGTAATACGTCCGTCTGCCTGATTATGCCATTCTTTTGCAAAAAGTGTCGCGTCCTTCAGCTTTGTTTGACGTTCTTCTTCGGAGCACAGACCGATCATTCCTCGGCAAAGGCGGGCACGCATTCCAGCTGCATCGACTTCCTTCGCCACAACATCCATATGGTCATACATATCCACAAACGTGGTAGTTCCGGTACGAATCATCTCAATAAGCGACAGTTGGGTACCCCATTTTACTGTGTCACCCGTGAATTGCGCCTCCAATGGCCACATTTTGTCTTCCAGCCATTGTTGTAGCGGCAAATCATCTGCATAACCACGTAGGAGGGACATACCAGCATGTCCATGCGTGTTGATTAACCCAGGCAGTATGTAGTCTCCTTTTTGATCGATAACTTCATCGTATCCCGCTTCCGACAGGTCCTCAGGAGTTGGGCCCACATACGTAATCTTGTTGCCTTCGAATGCTACGGCACCATCGTAAATGACTTCATTCGTATCGTTAACGGTAATGACTGTTGCGTGAATGAGGATCGTCTTTTTCATAGTATACACTCCATTCTTATGTCAAGTAGTAGGCCAAGCTTTGCAGGTTGGACGTCACGTCCGCATAGTGAATGCGAACATCCTTTCCTGCGCGAATCGTCGTAGGGGCAAAATTCAAGATCCCCCTGATACCCGCTTGAGTCAACTGATCACATACGGATTGCGCTGCAGGGGCCGGTACCGTAATAATCGCCAGCTTGATTTGCTTTTTAACGATTGTCTCTTCCAGCTCTGATAAAGGCTGAATCGGTATACCTGCGACTTTTTTGCCCTGCTTCTCTGGATTATTGTCAAAGATGGCCGCAATCCGCATGTTATCTTTCAAATAAGCGTTGTAGTTACTGATGGCATGGCCCAAATGCCCAGCTCCGACCAAAGCGACACGGATTTCATCCGTTAGCTTCAGGATTTCACGTATTTTTTCCACCAGATAATCGACATCATAGCCGATTCCCTTTTTTCCAAAATCACCAAAAGCTGCAAGATCTTTTCTGATTTGGGCAGGATTCACATCAAGATTCTTGCCCATCTGTTGGGAGGAAACGGTGGTCACCTCAACTTGCTGCAAATAACTGAGGTAACGCAGATAAATCGGCAAACGACGGACGACCGCTTCTGAAATCTTTTCGTGTTTTGCCACGTTCGGTCTTCCCCCCTAATTCTTTTGCTTCAAAATCCGATATTCTTTTCCATTCGATAAAATGGTAATGGAACCGTCGTGGCTGGTAACGTATGTCTCGGCCCATGACTCACCCAAACGCTCTATGACCTCCGTCTGACCGTCTTTCATTTGATCCCGTGATCGGCCTGTCTGAATAATGGCGACCTGAGGATCGACCTGCGTCAGAAACGGTTGTGAAGATCCCTGATTGCTTCCCTGACCGGCTACCTTTAGCACTTCCGCCTTCAGTTTGTCATTTTGCCGTTCCAACAGTCGCTCCTCTGCTTTTTCATTCACGGCACTCATAAACAAAAACCGCAGTTGACCGTGCGTCAATCGAAAAACAAGAGAATTGTTCTGAGGCGATAAAAATAACGGTTCATCCGGAAGCAATACTTCCATGGAGATTTCTTGGTCAAGAGTGAGTACTTGTCCTTGCTCTGCTTCCATCTGCTTTTGGTTGGAGCGAAGCAGCACGACATGCCGAATGGATGGTGCGATCAGCTTTGGCAAAATGACAGCATCGATGAGCACTTGTTGGCTCAATGAAGCGTAGCCTCCCATATGTTCCGGCTGGTCGTTCGTCAACACCACAAAATCGAGCCGTGTAATCTTGAGCTCTGCCAAGCGCGCTGAAAGAACGGGCCAATCTTCTGACGTACCCGTATCAATCAGCATCGTTTTGCCGCCTGGCATTCTCAAAAGCGTACTCTCACCTTGTGGAAGTGCGAAGTAGGTGATTATGAGACCCGAAAATTCCTGTTCTGTCTCGGTTTCAAACGGGTCATCTATCTTCACTGCTGCTTCTTGCAAATACAAATGGCTATCAATCGAGCATGCGCAAAGGAAAAACACACTCAGAACTACTATCCACCAACGCCACTCTTTTTTCCATAACATTTATTTTATCACCTTAATCCCTATGAGACTATTGCTTCATTTTATGAATCTGACAGGGATTGCATACTAAGGAATGGCTCTATGCGCTCTCGCAGAGTTGGCCATGGACCGCTTTCGATTTGAAATGGCGGCAAAGATTGAAGGAATGAGCGTCCATATCTCGACTCAACCACACGCGTGTCGAAAACGATCACGACCCCTCTATCCAAGTGATGGCGAATTAATCGCCCCACCCCTTGCTTAAATTGTAGAACGGCTTGTGGAAGAGACAACGACATAAAGGCGTTTTTTCCTTCTGCCTTCAAAAGCTCTGCCCTTCCTTGATAGACAGGATGATTCGGCGGAGCAAACGGAAGGCGAACAATAACTAAACTGCTCAGCCATTCCCCCTGGATATCGACACCTTCCCAGAAGCTGCTAGTTCCAAGCAGCACACTTCTCTCCATGCTTCGGAACAGTCGCACCAGCTTGCTCCGATTGTTGCTATCAATCCCGTGACCGAATAACGTATACGGTTCTGGAGCATCTGCCAGTCGTTCTTTCATCGCTTGGTAAACAAGTCGAAGCATCGAATGGGAGGTAAACAGGATCAGCGTCCTTCCTTTCGAAGCCAGTACGACGTCCACGCACCCTTGAATGACCGCCTCCAAGTACGTGTGGTCACTCTCTTTGCCTGGTGCGGGGAAATCAGATGGAATCAACAGCAGCCCCTGCTCTTCATAATGAAACGGCGATGGCAGTGACAAGGTACGCACTCGTTCCTCGGGAAGCTGGTCGAGACCAAACTGGCTTTTGATGTAGGAGAAGCTGTTCTTGACCGTCAGAGTGGCTGATGTCAAAATCAGACTCCGCTTTTGTGCGAAAAGCGGTTCTGCCAGTGAGTCGGCAACCTTCAAGAGTGCCGCTGACAAATGAACCTGCTTGCGAGCTGTACGGGACTCTACTTCCATCCAATACACATACTCGGCATCCTGCTCAAGTAAAAAGAAGTGAAGCAGCTCCACGGCGTTCTGCCAGTCTTTGATGAGACCGAATAAATCTGTCAGTAGACTGCGTACGGCAAAAGGAGGCTTTTCCTCTTGCGGAGTCGTTCGCAAAAGCTGTTCGATGCCCGCTGCATATGCAGTCATCCCTTCAATCAGCTTTTTGGTTACTTTGCGTATCTTCTCGTGTTTGCCTACAAACGATTCAATTCGATAACGTACCGTCTCACGCCCAGCGTCCGTCGTCTCCTCCGCACGATCCGATGCCCATGCATACAAGAGCTGTGTCCATTGCTGCGCTTTCTCTCGCAAGGCAGCGGACTGTTTTCTTAGCTCCAAAAGCTTGGCAGCGACATCTTCTTGTACCGCAGGCATCCAGCTTTGCAGCTCTTCTGCGAAGCGGGCTATAGCCCCACCCTCCTCAACCGATGCACGATCTAACAAGAAAAGAAGCTGCGTGGTTGAAAACTGCTTGCCTAAATGCTGTGTCGCTGCATCCTCCAAATGATGGGCCTCATCGACGATAGCAACTTCATACGAAGGGAGGATTCTGTTTTCCGCTTGCAAGTCGCTGATGAATAGGGCGTGATTGACGATGAGGACATCGACATCGCGTGCCCGTTCCTTCGCCTGGAAATAGTAACAGCGACTAAACCACGGACAAGCCCGATTCAAACAGGAACTCGTATCACTTTTTACCTGTTGCCACAGCAGTTGACCACTTGGAGGCATGCTCAGTTCTTCCACGTCACCGGTAACGGTTTGTGTGAGCCACGTCAGCATCTGTCCTTTGACCAAGCGCATTTCTTGGCTGCTTCCTTCTACAGGTTCGTCTACGGCTTGTTCAAATTTACGCAAGCATAAGTAGTTTCCTCTGCCTTTTAGTGTCGAAGCCGTAAACGAAAACGGCAACGACTCCTGCAAGGTAGCGATTTCCTTATGGAATAGCTGTTCCTGCAATTGAATGGTATTGGTACTGACCACCAGCTGTTGCTGATTGTAATGAGCCCAAATGATCCCCGGCAAGAGATAGGCTAATGATTTTCCCGTACCTGTCCCTGCCTCTACCAATAAATGGGCGCCATTCTCCATTGCCTCATAAACGGCATGCATCATTGCTTCCTGAGCATCCCGACGTTGATATCCCGACATTTTTGCCTGCATGTACCCGTTTTCGCCCAAAACCTCCTCGAGCTGGTCGGCAAACGCTTTCGTCACTGTCGCATCGACATGAGGACGCTTTAGAGACGCTGTTAATTTTTCTTCGCGCTTCCGTAGAGCCAACTGGCGATAAATATCCCACATGTCTGAGGAATCCGTTTCGGTTGGGGTTCCATCCAGCTCTGGCAGTTCTATGAGCTTTTCCATCTCGATCTGACGTAAAAGAACCTCGATATCCGAGCGAAACGAAGAAACGAGCATCTGCAGGCGCTGGATCGTCACGAGTGGCAGTCTCTTTAAAATATCCAGCAAGTGGAGAAACAGCTGCGCCGTTGCGAGTGCATCACTATCTGCTTGATGGGGATTATCGTGCTCGATTTCCAGCTCAGACGCCAGTTCTCCGAGTCTGTAGCTATTTTGCATTGGCAAAAGAACACGGGATAGCTCCACTGTATCGAGCACGTAGCCGTCAAACGCATAATAGCCCTGGCTCAGCAGGGCTTCTTGTAAAAATTGGAGATCAAAGCTTGCATTATGTGCTACAAATGCTCGTCCGTCCAATAAACGTAAGAAATCTGGAAACACTTCTTCCAAGGAAGGAGCATCTGCAACCATTTCATTGGTAATCCCTGTTAATTGAGTAATAAACGGTGGAATATCCTGGCCCGGATGAATCAGGGTGGAAAAACTCTCGGTAATCTGCCCGTCATCGATTGCGACAGCACCAATCTGAATGATGCTATCCCCTTGGCGTGGATGGCTTCCCGTCGTCTCAAAATCTACAACTAGTAATCGATTCAAACGTTGTCACCTCGTAACCTGGGCGGAAACATTCAATCCGCACCCATTCACATTCGGCAACGATGGGAAATATTCCTGCTCTCCTGTACATTTAAGGCTGTACGAGCTCGGTTTGCATTTCTGTTTGACCGAGCTTGCTTGCACACAATTGCAGATAGATGGGGATTTCCCATAACTGTTCTGCGAATGGCAATGCCCGTTGAAAATATTGTTCAGCTAGGCGCCAATTTTCTTCCACAACCGCGATTCTCCCCAGATGAAAATACCCTAACGAACGTACATATGGCTCAGCGTCTTCCAGGAAATACTTTGCCAACCGTTTTGCTTCTTGTGTATCCCCCAGCTTTTCGTATGCGGAAATCATCCCGGATTGTCCGAGGCGATTGTCTCGGTTTTTCTCTAGTATGATCCGAAACGCTTTGATCGCTTCGTCTACCCTTCCGTCAAACAACAACATCCAACCATAACTAAAAAGAAAGTCATCATTTTCGGGTGCGAGACTAATCGCTTTTTTAACGAGCGTCAATGCCCTTTTCGTACCCGCAATGAGCCATGTATTCCAGGCCAAGCCATGCCACGTCCAGCCTTCTTTTGGGGAACGCTCCGTCAAAAAGTGATAGCAAATCTGTGCCCGGTGGTAATTGCCCACTGTTTCGTATAAAGAGGCCATTTCCTGAAGAGTATCGCTGTCCAAATCACGTGTCGGCAGTTGCAAGCCTTTCGGTGGGCTCCATTCCACCGTCTGGTCCATCGTATGCAATAACTTGGCAGCACGCAGCCATAGCATCTGCGCTTCCCAATCGTGCTCGTTTTTTTCTAAATACGGTTCCAATTCGTCCAAAGCTTCCTGTGCATCGCCATCTCTTAAATAGCAGAGCGCGAGGTTGTACTTGGCTTCTTCCTGTTCCGGCTTGATCTCGAGAGACGTCTTGAAAGCTTGCGCCGCCTCCAGCCATTGCTCCTCTTCCGCAAGTATGCATCCGATGGCATTAAAACTGATGGCCACAACGGTAGGTGAGCCTGCCGTCCTGCCGAGAAGACGGAATTCCCGAAAGGCTAATTCTGTTTCCTCACACAAAAGGAGACTGTAAGCGTAGTACAAGCGCCCACTTTCCCAGTCTGGCGATTTTTGAACTAGTTCTGCAAAGCACTTTTTTGCGTCTTGAAACATGCGCAGATGATAAAAGCCTTCCCCACGTCGAAAAATCGGCTCGTATGGACCCGCTTCCGGGGAATACTCTTTCTTTTTTCCCTCTGCTGTTTTTTCTGTTTCTACTGCCTTTGGTGATTCTGCATTACCCTTCAACTGATCCGGCTTTTTCTCTTCTGCCGGAAGCTGTCCTTCCATTTCCTTGATGTTACGGATCGCATTCGATAATTTTTCTTCGAATTGCAGCCACAGGTCTACGACTGTATCACTTACTTGGCGCAATTGAAACAATTGTTCCGCGAGCTGAAGACGTTCTTGTTCAGAAGCCCCCTGCCACTTCTCTTCGATCGTCTGCGCTTTGTTCCGAAGCGTATGAAACCAGTCTTCGATTTTCACAAGAAAAGCCACCCCCTATGAGGCATGAGTACTTTCATTGTCTCACAAGGCAGGTGGCTCTATGCAGGAGTCGACAGATCGCTTACAGAATCGTCGCGTGTACTTCTTCTGCAATCAATTCTTTGATCTGATTTTTTTCATCCATGATGGCGACACGTGGCTTGTAGGTTCTCGCCTCTTCATCCGTCATCATCGCATAGGCAATAATAATAACGATATCGCCCTCTTGTACAAGACGTGCAGCTGCTCCGTTCAAGCAAATGACGCCACTGCCTGGAGCACCTTCGATGACGTATGTTTCCAGACGCGCTCCGTTGTTGTTATTGACGATTTGTACTTTTTCATTTGGCAAAATATCCAGCGCATCCAACAAATTTTTGTCGATGGTAATACTGCCGACATAGTTCAAGTTTGCTTCAGTTACTGTTGCGCGATGGATTTTTGCTTTCATCATGGTGCGGAACACTAACAATTCCTCCCTTATCTCTACTTGATTGATGTAATCGTATTGTCGATCAGACGTGTTTTGCCAAAACGAACAGCCAGCGCGATGATGATGGTCTGACCTGCCGTTTCCTGCTCCAATGGAGTAAGCGCTGGATAGCTCAAAATTTCCACATAATCAATATCAGCCAACGGCTTCTCGGAAATCATTTGCGTGATACGATCCTTGATTGTAGAAAGAGCCACACCCTCACTTAGCCATTCTTCTGCTTGCCTCAGGCTCTGTGATAGCACGAGTGCTTGTGCTCGCTCATCTGCTGACAAGTACACGTTCCGAGAGCTCATGGCAAGCCCATCCGCTTCCCGTACTATCGGGCATGGAACGATTTGTACTGGCATCGATAAATCGTGGACCATTTGCGTTACAACGGCTACCTGCTGGGCATCCTTTTGTCCAAAAAAGGCGAGATCGGGCTGGACAATTTGAAACAATTTATTGACGACGGTCGATACGCCATCAAAATGACCTGGACGAGAAGCTCCACACAATGGTGTCGTCACATTTGCTACTGAAATATTGGTCAACATCGGCGTCGGATACATCTCGCTGACTTCCGGGGTAAAAAGAAAGTCCACTCCCGCTTCTTCCGCCATTTTGCTATCCCTTTCGATATCGCGTGGATAACGTTCAAAGTCTTCATTCGGTCCGAATTGCAACGGGTTTACGAAAATGCTCATCACAACCAAGTCACATACTTCACGGGCAGCTTTCACCAAGCTGAGATGTCCTTCATGCAAAAAGCCCATGGTTGGTACCATTCCAATCGTTTTTCCTTGCCTACGCGCTTCTTTTATATGAACACGCATCTCTGCAATCGTGGAGACTTGCTGCATCATGGTTTGCATCATGACTGCTTCACTCCTTCCCCGTACAGTTCCTTGATGGTTTCTTCGGAGGCATGGAAGACATGCTCTTGCGCTGGGAAGCTTCTTGCTTCCACTTCTTTGTTATAAGTCTCCACAGCTTCACGGATTGTTTCGCCAATGTTTGCATAGCGCTTCACGAATTTCGGTGTGATATCCGATGCGTAGCCGACCATATCATGGAACACCAGCACTTGCCCATCACAAGTCGCACCCGCTCCGATTCCAATCACAGCGATGTCCAGCTTGTCTGCAATCATGCCAGCGACCTCTTCCGGAACACATTCCAGCACAATGGCGAATGCACCTGCTTCTTGAATCGCAAGGGCTTCGTCCAGCAATTTTTTGGCTGCCTCCAGATCTCTTCCTTGTACTTTGTAACCGCCTAATTGATGTACCGATTGCGGAGTAAGTCCAATATGTCCAACGACAGGGATGCCCGCTTGTACACAGCGTGTAATGATTGGGGCGAGTTCGCGGCCCCCTTCCATTTTGACGGCCTTGGCCAGCCCTTCTTGCATTAGTCTGCCCGCGTTTTTCACCGCTTCCTCAACTGTTCCGTGATAGCTGAGGAAAGGCAAATCTGCCACGACAAATGCACGCTTGGCCCCTCTCGTTACTGCTTTCGTATGGTGTAGCATGTCCTCCATCGTAACAGGGATGGTGGAGTCATAACCGAGTACGACCATTCCCAACGAATCACCAACCAGAATCATATCAACGCCAGCTTCATCCACTAATTTCGCTGACGGATAGTCATAAGCGGTCACCATGGTAATCGGGGTTCGCATTTCTTTTTTCTTGCGGATACTCGAAGTCGTAATAGGTCTGTCGTTTTGTGCCATTTTTCATTGCTCCTCTTCGCATCAAGCCCGTGGATCGTGTGAGGAATAAAAAAACCTTCTCGCGTCAATCGGGAGAAGGTTGTCCATGTCAAAAAGACATTTTGCGTTAGCGGATTCCTTCTGTCTCGGTCCACACAGGCTCTGAGCAGATTTTTGTCCTTACACGTATTGATTTAAGATTACACGATAGATACAAAAATACTCCGGGAGTACCGTTCACCAAGTGATACAGCCTCCAAATTGGAGTATAGCAAATGATTTAATCATTTGCACGATAATTGACATCAGCCGAATAAACTTTGTGAATCTGTCCAGTCTGATCCTCGACTTTGAGTACGCCTTCTTCATCCAAGCCAACGGCACGACCTTCCAACTGTTGTGAAATCGTCTGGAGGGTCACCCATTTGCCAATGGTGTACGAATGATTCTCCCACTCTTGTTTTACACGCTCGAAGCCAGCCTGCAAATAGTGGTCATACTCTTCTTCAAAAATTCGACAGAGCCGCTGAATAAAAGAAACGCGCTTGAGTGGCTCGCCAGATTCAATTCGAAGTGAAGTGGCAATCTGTGCCAAGTCAGATGGAAAATCCGCCTCGATACTGTTGGCATTGAGCCCGATTCCGATCACTAAATAATTGACCCGATCAGATTCGGCATTGAGTTCCGTCAAAATCCCGCATACTTTTTTGTCACCAATAAAAATATCATTCGGCCATTTGATTTTGACAGGGAGCCCAGTCTCTTCCCGGATCGTTCTCGCTACAGCAACCGCCGTTAGCAACGTCATCTGAGGTGTCTTTGGTAGCGGAATCGCAGGTCGGATGATCAAACTCATCCAGATCCCCGTTCCTTTCGGAGAATGCCAGGGGCGACCGAGTCTTCCTTTCCCACCTGTTTGCAGTTCTGCCAGTACAATCGTACCTTCTACTGCCCCTTTTGCCGCAGCCTCGTGTGCCAGTGGCTGTGTAGATACCACCTCATCGTAAGCGATGACATTTTGACCAATCCGGTTCGTTTCCAATCCAGCCATGATTTCTGCTGCTGACAAGCGATCAGGGGCAACCAACAGGCGATACCCCGATTTTCGCACCGCCTCTACCTCGTAACCATCCCGGCGCAGCTCTTCGATATGTTTCCAAACCGCCGTCCTGGAGCAACCGCATGTTTGGCTCAATTCTTCACCAGAGATGAAACTGCCTGGCTGATCACGGAATGCTTGAAGGATGACTTGCTTAATGTTCATCTTGTGCAACCTCTTTCTTTGCAACTTCGACGAGTGCTTCTGGTGTATTTGGTAAACCATGCAGTGCCGTTTGTCTAAGCAACGATTCCAAGACGCGGACAATCCACTCGCCGGGCTTTTTCTGAACGGCTACTTGCAGGTCAAGCCCCGTAATTGCCAAATCCTTGATGGTTTTGACAGGCATGTTTTCGTATTGATCGAGGAGTGCTTGCTTCGAAAACGAATGCCTCTCCTTCCACCAACACGCTTGCAGTAAAAGGAAAAACTCGTTGCAAGTGTCCCACCCGACTTCAAGCAGCAATGGCCCCCACTCCATCGCTTGGGGGACATCCCATTGCGGCTGCAATCGCGTCAAAAGCTCAACCAAGCAACAAATTGCTTCTGTTTCGCGTTTGGACATTTTGAGGAATTGGCATACTTCACGCGATTGCACAGGCGAATATTTCGCTGCAAACAGTAGCAACGACCATTTTTGCGTCACGGTTTGCAAATGACGGAGCCGCCAAGCATGCTCATTCGAGAAGATGAACAGTTTTTCTACCTCAGGGGCATAAGCCATGAGCCTCGTTTCATTCAACAACTGACAACCAACCTCTGGGGCTTTGCTGTCGAGCGTTTTATTCAGCTCTTCCCGTATGCGTTCCACAGCAATATGAGCTAACAATGGCGCAGTCTGTTTCATGGCGAGCATGGTCTGGTCTTCAATAGCAAAACCTAACTGGGAAGCAAATCGCACACCCCGTAATAGCCGAAGGGCATCCTCCTGAAATCTCTCTAGCGGAATGCCTACAGCCCGAACCAGCCGATGCTCCATATCCTCTTGTCCACGGAAAGGGTCGTGCAATACTTGATGACGATCCATCGCCATTGCGTTCATCGTAAAATCCCGTCGCTCCAGATCGAGCCGAAGTTCCGAAACGAATTGAACCTCAGCGGGTCGACGGTAAACTTCATATTTTCCTTCCGTCCGAAACGTCGTGACTTCGAACAGCTCCCCCTCGACTTTTACAGATACAGTACCGTGTTTCAGACCAGTCGGGACATGATCGGGAAACAATCGGATGACGTCGCCGGGATGGGCATTCGTACATATATCTATATCATGAACAGGTCGTTGTAATAGCCAATCGCGGACGCAACCACCCACGTAGTAAGCTTCAAAACCGTGTTCCTCCAATCTGTCGAGAACACGCTTTGCCAATTCTATCGCCAATCCAATCCCCCCTTTCTGGTTTGCTCCGCCTGATCTACTCAAGGAGGCGTTTATCATGAGAGTTTTGTATGGATTGTTTATTTTTATATCCAAAGTGCATCAGCTAGCTAAAAGCTCCATCTTACGTTCAAAAACTTAGGTTTTCTTCAGTTTTGCTTGCCAGTAAGTTGGCGTACAGTGCTTCATACTGCGAAGCAATCGTTTCGTGACAAAACGTTTTGCAGGATCGCTCAATGCTATTCGCGGAGAATTCGCGGTAGAGCTCTTCGTTTTGCAAGAGACGTATCGTTTCTTTCGCCATGCCTTCCACGTCGCCAATTGGACGCAAGAAGCCGTTCACACCATCCAGTACGACTTCAGGCAAACCACCTGCCACTGTTGCGACGACTGGCACACCGCAAGCCATTGCTTCTAGTGCGACGAGACCGAAGCTTTCCTTTTCTGATGGAAGCAGCATAATGTCTGCCATCGACAATACCTCGGCGACGTCTTCCTGCTTGCCGAGGAAGCAAACATCGTCATTCAGACCGAGCTCGGCAATCATCTTGCGGACCAGCCCCATTTCGGGACCTTCACCAATAAGGATCAGCCTGGAAGGCACTTCTTCACGTACACGCGAAAATATTTCAATCACATCCGGCACTCGTTTGACCGGACGGAAATTAGAAATGTGCATAAGAATTTTTTCACCATTCGGTGCAAATACCTTTTTCAGCTTCGTAACCTCTTTCGGGTAATAACGCCGCTTGTCTACAAAGTTATACACAGGAACAATTTCTTTTTCAGTATGCAGCAGCTCTTTTGTCTGCCTGATCAAATCATTGGACACCGCTGTTACCAAATCGCTTCGCTCAATGCCGAAGCGGATCATATCACTCAAATTCGAGTCATAACCCAGAACAGTAATATCCGTCCCGTGCAGTGTGGTCACAATTTTCAAATGATCCCCTACCATTTGCTTGGCGAGGAACGCACACAATGCATGTGGAACAGCATAATGCACATGTAATAAGTCCAGGCTTTCATTTTTTGCCACTTGCGCCATTCGGTTCGCCAAGGTCAAGTCATAGGGTGGATATTTAAAAACATCATAGTTGTTCACTTCTACTTCATGATAGAAAATGTTCGGGTGAAACGCGCCTAAACGAAATGGCATTCCACCTGTAATGAAATGGACTTGATGTCCTCGCTCAGCCAATAGCTTGCCCAGCTCTGTGGCTACTACGCCCGATCCGCCCAATGACGGATAGCAAGTAATCCCGATCTTCATACAGTGTCACCCCTTCTCACAAGCTCTTTAATACATACGGAGCTGCACTGACAAATCCTTCTGCGTAGGCTACACCAGCCTGCTGACCAAACAGTCGCTCTCGATACTCAACAGACTCCAGATACCCGTTGGTAAGTGGTGTTTGGACACTGCCTTCTTCAAGCTCAAACTGACTGCGGTAGCAACGCAGCGCTTCCATTTTTTGCTCATAAACAGCAGTGATATCCACGACAACCTGTGGCGTGACAGTGGAATTAATAAAATAGTAAAGGAATTGCAATGGGCGATAGGCAGGCAAAGAAGGCTCCGGCAAATACTTGCGGATACCCGCATTAAACACCGCTTCTCGAACGATCCGACTTACGCTTTCGTGATCTGGATGACGATCCGCGTAATAAGGCGCAAGCACAATGGCTGGGCGTGTTTCACGAATGAGCTTTACGACACGTTCAATCGCACTTTCCCTGACTGCTTCCAAGCCGCGATCAGGCAGTCCAAAATTAAAGCGTGCAGCCACTCCCATCACTTGGTCAGCCGCAGCCGCTTCTTGTTGCCTTCTCTCCACCGTTCCATTCGAAGACAATTCTGCGTAGGTCAAGTCGAGAATCCCCACGCGTTTTCCCTCTTTAGCTGCCAATATCAGACTGCCTGCCGCTCCGATCTCGACATCGTCAGGATGAGCGCCGATTGCCAAAATATCGAGTGAACTCATGCTTCATTCTCCTCACGCACCACTTCGCGCCAATCCAGTTGTCCCATTTCCAAGGCCTTCAGCATGATTTCTGCCGAACCGAGATTGGTGGCAAACGGTATCTTGTGCACATCACACAGTCGAAGCAGTGCGATAATATCAGGTTCATGCGGTTGAGAGGTAAGCGGATCACGCAAAAAGATAATCAAATCCATCTCATTGCGGGCGATCATCGCACCGATTTGTTGATCGCCTCCTAATGGCCCTGAAAGAAATCGGGTTAGGGAAAGCGACGTAGCTTCCATGATTCGCGACCCAGTTGTTCCTGTGGCATACAGGTCATGCTTTGCCAAAATGGATTCATAGGCCATCGCTAGTTGCACAATCTGTTCTTTCATTCGATCATGGGCAATCAATGCAATTTTCAAGAAAACCTCTCCCTTTATGGCTGGGTATCGTGTGTATGTTAATCAAACGTTTAATCAATCAGATGTTCCAATCCGTAAATCAATCCGTTCATATTCATTACCGCTTTAATAGCCATATTTACCCCTGGCATGAAAGATTCCCGGTTAATCGAATCATGGCGTATGGACAGTGTTTGGCCTGTTGCCCCAAACAAAACCTCTTGATGGGCGACCATGCCTGGCAGGCGGACACTGTGAATTCGGAATCCTTCGTAATCTGCTCCGCGAGCGCCTGGAATTGTTTCTACCTCTTCAGGATGCCCTTGCTTGAGCTCTTCACGAACGGCTGCAATCATCTCGGCGGTCTTCAATGCCGTTCCGCTTGGCGCATCCAGCTTTCGGTCATGATGCAGCTCGATAATTTCCACATGCGGCATATATTTTGCTGCCATTGCGGAAAACTTCATACATAGAATCGCTCCGATTGCAAAATTCGGAGCAATGATGGCGCCCAGTCCCGCTTCTCTATAGCGCTCCGTCATCTCTTGGAGCTGCTCTGTTGTCAGCCCTGTTGTACCAACCACCGGTCGCACACCACGAGCCAGACAGAGCTCCATATGACGATACACCGTATGCGGTGTCGTAAAGTCTACCAAAACATCCGGCTTCATTTCGTCCAATTGTTGATTGATTCCCTCTTCGCTCACACGCGTATCCAAATTGCCTGTAAAAACGAGCGCGGTATCCTGCGCTAGCATTTTCACTACTTCTTGCCCCATTCGACCATTTGCGCCAGCAACTGCTACACGAATTTGTTTAGTCATGCTGCTCGTTCTCCTCTATTCTTGTCCAGCGATCTTTATCGCGTGTATTAAACTTGTGCATAATACGATCAAACGCTTCCTGCAAATCGATTCCGAGTGAGTTTGCGAAACAAATTACAATGAAGAGTACGTCACCCAGCTCTTCCTCTACTGTTTTTTCGCCTTCGTCCTTTTTCTTCGGTTTTTCTCCATAAAAATGGTTAATCTCTCTGGCTAATTCGCCTACTTCTTCTGTCATTCTAGCCAGCATGGACAGCGGAGAAAAATATCCTTCTTTAAATTGCGATATGTATTGATCAACTTCTTGCTGCATCTCTTGCATAGTCTTTTGCCGTTCCATCCGACCACTCCTTTTTCACATTCTTCTCTCTTTCACCTATCGTACTAAAAAAGGCTTCGTTTGCCAAATCACAATACTTCGTCTTTCCAGCATATGGACAATCAAACGAGCGTTCATTTATAATGGCTTTCGGATAGCCCTCAGGTAACACAAGTATTACCTGCACATCAAGTCCGGGGGGAAGCCTTTTCCTGGTCCGGCGAACAGGAGGAAATATGAAAATTCGTCTTGACAGTATCATTGCCATTATCATCGGTTCTGCCATTATGGGATTTGGTATTAACGCGTTCAACATTCCCAATCATCTAGCTGAGGGCGGTATCACCGGTATCAGTATTTTGATCAAGCTGTTAGTTCCTGTTGTGGATCAGGGAATCGTCTTCTTTGTCCTAAACGTACCGTTATTTTTCTTGGGCTGGAAAATTCTTGGACGAACCTCTTTTTTCTACACGATTTTGGGAACGGTTTCTCTTTCCGTCTTTTTATCCTTATTTGATGGCGTGCTTCCGTTGCCAATGAAAGATCGCTTGCTTGCTTCCCTGTATGCCGGGGTAGCTGTTGGTGTCGGCTTAGGGATTATTTTCCGGTACGGCGGAACGACCGGCGGTGTGGACATCATTGCCAGACTCCTTCAGAAATACATGGGTATCAGTATGGGAAGGACGTTGTTCTTCGGAGACATCTTGGTCATTGGGGCGTCCCTCGTCTATTTGAACCTAGAAAGCGCCATGTACACCCTTGTCGTCGTCTTTATCGCAGCACGTGTCATCGACTTTTTCCAAGATGGCGCTTATGCAGGAAAAGCATTGACAATCATCTCCAACGAAGCAGATAGCATCGCCAAGCACATTCTCGATGTAGGTCGTGGTGTGACACTCTTAGCCGGTAAAGGCGCCTACTCTGGCGAGGAAAAGAAAGTCATCTATGTCGTTGTCAGCCGAAACGAAGTCATGCGTTTTAAAACCATTGTGCAAGAAATTGATCCGCATGCTTTTGTCATCGTCAATGATGTGCATGAAGTTCTCGGAGAAGGCTTCACCCTTGATGAAAACAAGAAACCGCTTCACGACTAACATGAAGCAGCACAGAAAAACCCTTGCCTTTTCATACAGGCAAGGGTTTTTGCACCTTTTTGCACCTATTAGGTCGAACGGATTTCTCCGTTGTATTTCTTCCATGCCACATAAGACAAGGCCATGATCAAAGCTATCATGATAGAAGCGAGAGTAACAATCGGAGAGTCTGGACGCATCATCAAACGAGCAAGCGTACTCTTCTCTTCTCCCACAAAAGCCACTTGAAAGGAGCTGTTCAATTCTCGCAATGCCTCTCGAACAAGCTGCCAATCTACTTGGGTGTTCCGCATCTCTTTGGATATGATATCGTACGCAACCGTAATCGAGGACATTTGCCCCTCTGGAAGCTGAATACTCATCCCCGGCTTGATGGCCAAAAATAACCGGTAGTTCTCATCGAACTGTTCGCGAAACTGACTGAAATTCCGCTCAACAGCGGATAGCTGCAGGTTTTGGACCTGTGTTACGAGAGAAGGATAGTAGCTACGCCACATCGGCTGGTGATCATGGGTAAGGGCGTCTATGGCGATACGGACCCGCGTGGCATGCCACAGCAATTGCTGTTCACTTGCATTTGCGGAAGCAAAGCTTTGCTTGGCTGCCAATATAGACTGGGTCACTGCATTCAGACTCTCAATACGTATCGGATTGGGCAAATGCTGGTTCGGAAATCGGTCTGCTAGCTGGACGATGCGCTGCTCTGCGCCTTCAAGATCTCCCTTTTTTGCATACGTCAGGAACTCATGCGCAATTTGATCCAATGCTGCCAACTGCTTTTGTTCTATCGGTTGATTTAGCTTCGAGTACAAGTTATGAATGGGCCACGACAAGAACAACCCGATCATGAGAAAGAATAATAAAAACCGGATGTTTTTCTTCAACGCAAATAACCTCCTTCCCTAGTACAGACTATGGAAAGGAGGACAAGATTAGACCTTATTTGTCGTATACTTCATGTTTACCCACCAGATCACCGAGATCGAGATCAGACTGAGAAGAACCGTAAACAAACCTACGAAACCCTCATACGGATCCAGCACACTCGGCAGCCACGGATGGATATCCATGACGTAATCGAGAAAATCATTATTCAGTGTCCACAGCGCAGCGATTCCCACCGGCAGAAGACTTAGCTTGTAAAAACGTGCGTACAAAACAGATTCCACAGCCATGCCCGTGTGGGAAATAATCAGCATCACGTCTGTCCAACGCACTTCATTGCCCATCATCCAACCAGCCACGATAATGCAGACGGCCCAGACACCATACTTAAAATTGGTGATGCCAGCCAAAGCTTCCAGTACAGGAATGTGGCGACCCAACAAATAGGTAAGGAGTACAAGCGAAAAAAGTCCGCTACCTGTCGGGCTGTCCGGAACAAAAGGAATCAAATATGCTGGTGTCTCAGCCAATTGGTTACCATACCAGATGAATCCATATATGGTTCCTAAAAAGTTGACGACGAACAGCGTCCAAAGAAACCACCTTTTGCCCAAAGATTGCCGAAACCACTCCCATATCCAGATCATCTATAATCGTCTCCCGCTGTGTACGCCGCTAACGAAAAAGCTGACCGCATTACCAGCCAGCTTTTCCCCTATTAGCTTATTTCAAGCCAGCCAAGTAGTCAGCCAGCTTTGCGATTTCTGCATCATCTTTGATCATACCGCCTGGCATTGCGCCTTTACCGTTCTTGATGATATCAGTAATCTTGGCTGCATCCAAAGTTGCGCCGATTTTTTGGAGGTTTGGACCCATGCCACCCTCCATGTTTTTACCATGGCACCCCATACAGCTTGTTTGCGCTTTCCAAAGCGCATCTGCTTTAAAGCTGGTGTCAGCTGGAGCAGGTGCAGTTGCACTCGATCCCTCTTTGCCACCAGTTCCTTTACCTTTATCTGGGTGAGCCAGATGATATTCATGGTTTGCTGCCCAAGTCAAGTAGAAAATACCAACGAGTGCAGTCAGCATCAATCCTGTAGCAACTGGACGTTTGCTAGGACGACGCTCTTTGCTGGTATCCAGCCAAGGAGCCAGCATCAGTGCACCAAATGCGATACCTGGAATAACAACGATCCCAAGAACGACCCAATCCCCTGCAGCCCATGGATATTTCAGCAATTGATACAGGAACAAGAAGTACCAGTCTGGCAACGGAATGAATGATGTATCATTCGGGTTTGCTTTGTCAGTTAACGGCGACGGGTGTGAAACCGTTAACACAAGGAAACCAACCAAGCAAACGGCTGCCACCATCCACTCTTTCAGCAGGAAGTTTGGCCAAAACGGCTCATTTTTTCCTGGAAAGTCGGAGTAGGATGGAGAAATGTTTGGAATACGCTTCGCCGATACTCGGGAATCTCCGACGAAGGTAGCATCTTTATCTTGTTTTGCCATGCTATTTCCTCCTTTTTTCGAAGACCGATTATAGTGGACCCGAGATACCTTGCGAACGGATCATTACAAAGTGAGCTCCCAACAGACCAAGCAGCGCGCCTGGAAGGAAGAACACGTGAATTGCGAAGAAACGGGTAAGCGTTTGCGCTCCTAGAATGTCTCCGCCTGTAAGCAATGTTTTCACGTATGGACCGATTAAAGGTACAGAGTCAGCGATCTGCACACCTACTTTGGTCGCAAAGTATGCGGTGTTATCCCAAGGTAAGAGGTAACCTGTGAAACCGAGACCCAGCATAACGAAGAAAATCAATACGCCGACTACCCAGTTCAATTCACGAGGCTTTTTGTATGCACCTGTAAAGAATACACGCAGAGTATGTAGGAACATCATCACGATGACCAAGCTGGCACCCCAGTGATGCATACCGCGCACGATTACCCCGAACGCTACTTCGTTCTGCAGGTACTTAACGGATTCGTAAGCATTGATAACGTCTGGTACATAGTACATCGTCAAGAACATACCAGACAAGATTTGAATAACGGTAATAAAGAACGTAAGTCCACCAAAGCAGTAAACAAAAGCGGAAAAATGATGTGCCGGGTTCACGTGCTCAGGTACTTCGTGGTCAGCCAAGTCACGCCACATCGGAGTGATGTTTAAGCGCTCGTCGACCCAATCATACATTTTTTGCATCATTTTAGCCGTTCACCCCCGGACGAGGATTTGCTTTTACTTTACCTAAATACAATTTTCCATCTTTGACTTCTGTCTCATACTCATCGAGAGAGGCCGTGGGTGGCGTTCCCAAAATGTGCTCGCCATTGATCGTATAACGACCCATGTGGCAAGGACAGAAGTACTCATTCGGTTGGCCTGCACCAGTTCCCCAGTCAACCGTACACCCTAAGTGCTTACAGATCGGGGACAGAGCAAGAATCTCACCCTTGTCGTTCTTGGTAACCCATGCAGTAAGTGTTGATTCTGATTCATACCAACCGTCCTTGGTATGGACCTTGAATTCAACGCGTTTTGGCACGGCACTAAACTCATCCGGACTGCCGACAGCTACTTTATCTCCACCTGCATGTCCTTGCAGAAGGGGGTCTACCGCAAAACGAATCATTGGGGTGATCATTCCCGCAGCAAGGAATCCGCCAGTTCCCATAAGGGCGTAGTTCAAAAATGTACGCCTGGAAATTTCGCGTTTGTCTCCCATATCTTTTTCCCTCCTTATCCTGTAAAATAGCGCTACGATGGCATTTTTATACATATACACTAGGTCAATCCCAATCATAGCTAACGCCTATAAAGATGTCAAGAATGTCCAGTGGACATGTCTTTGCACAAACGATGTGTGACAGGATATTGTTGCCAGATTGTCAAATTTAAGACCTTGCCCCACCCATTTTTCTGTAGTATTACCGGAAAACGCTTTCTCTATTGCGTCTCTTATTTTAGTCAAATGGATTATCGCTGCCCAGTTTGCCACAACTTGATGACCTCTTTGTACAGCACATCCACGGTCACTTCGAAGCGCAAAGAAGATTCCAAGTCTTCATCCCCTACCAATAACGTCAACACGCCTTCTTCTGCCCTCTCCATTACTTGAATCTGCTCTCCGCGAAAATGAAGCAGTACTTTATAGGGGAATTCCGCCGGTGTTCGTTGTTCCAGCTGTTCTTCTCCTATTTGATAGCTTAACGGAAACAGCAGCACTCGCCCCTTTAGGCGCTGTTCAATCCCGGCAGCTACATTTAACAAGTAGTTCATCCGAACAACATGCTCTTCTACTTTTCTGTCCGTACTGTACAAATAAAGAGGGAGCAGCGCGGTATCCACAAAGGATCGCAACTCCTCCCAGTTTTCAAAATCGTTCAAGTTCCACTGCATAGAGCCGTCTCCTCATTTCCTTGTTCATTTCTGGAAACAAGCGTACCATGAATGGTTGGAGACTCGCAATAACGCATACGATATGTATTTAGGCTTGCTCGTAAGCCATGATTTCTTTCAATTCGTCTGTTAAGCGCATAAACAGCTCTTTGTTTTTCGATGCAAGTGCCTCATCAATCTCCTGAATCAGCGTGCGCTTGCGGTATTGACGCATCTGCTCGTCGATCACCATTTCAGATAGCAAACCGGAAACCATTTGATTGTTCGTTCCGTACGCGTTGGAATAGAAATTCGGCCACTCCATACCCATCCCTCACTTCAATAAAATAGTCGTTTCGGTAAAACCATTGTATTTTCGAAGCCAAGTCTGGCTCGCATACGTCGCGGTGTATAGCCACTGCTCCTGTTCGTCTTGGCCGACGCGCAACAATCCAAGATGCACCATCATTTTGCATACCCGATTCACCAAGATATCTGTGGGTGAATCGTAGTAAAACTCTTTCATCCAATGGAGTAGCGTGTCCATTAGAGATTGCTGACTTACCCATCCAGCCGACGCGATCAACGGAATGAGCTGAACCAACATCGGCAAGTTGGGGACAGCCCGCTTGTACAGCCTCATCCAGAAGCGAATGACATCATGGTACAATTGATCGGTATACGGTTGCTCCAGTCGTTCTCTTCCCGCTTCCGTTACTGCTACTTTGCCGTCGACTTCGACGATCCATCGGTGATAGTAGCAGAAATCGTAGAGCAAGGAAAAGCGGTCAGGGTATAAATCAAAATGCAGCCCGTACCCAAAACGCCATTTTTGCGGCAATAGCGGCTCTTCTTTTACGTACAAAAATTGAAAAAGCTGCTGCTGATGTCTCTTGTACATGCCACCTTCTGCGGTTAGCGGTACTGGCTCCTGCTGGAGAAATTGTAAAAATTGCATGATATCATCGCATAGTGCTGTTCCTTCATCCCTGTACGCTTGCGGCCCAGGATGAAAAGATGCGTTTGACTCACGCCATTTTGTCAGCCATGCTTGCAAGTACGGCTCGCGGATGTCCAGCGGAATTTGGTACTGCCCTACTGTCTTACTTTTCGCCGGAAAAACCCATCCTCGCTTCATTGCAGCCGCGACAAACTTCCGTCCTTCCTCCTGCTTTTTTTCCTTTTCACACGCCAGTGCCACTCCAGCCTTCGCCAACAAATCCTCAAGCGACATGACCGTACGCTTGTCCAGGAACAATTGCAGCAAAAAATGGGTTTCTACACTACTCAGCTGCTCAACTTCTTGTGAGATTGTCAACCTGTGCCTCAAGCTAGACAACAGTGACGTAATCAATTCGTTTTTGGAATGAGGGTTGCATTCGCATCCGTAATGGTTGGCAATCTGATGGAGCTGCCGGATATCGGTGTAAACCAAGATCTCAGCCAAGTTCATCTGTGCATCCCTTCTTTACGATGGCTTACTTGTCACTCATTCTTGCCAAAATGCGGAAAAATAAACAGGAAGCCACCGAAGTGACTTCCTGTTTGTCGATTTTTTATTGCTCCTCGTCGGATTCATGGTCCCACAAATCGTGAAGCTGTTGGTATTCCTTCGCCTCCTCATAGCGGCCGGCTTGAGTCAAAAGGGCAATCAGCCTGCGAATCTGATCCAAATCGAAACCGGACAAAGACACATATTGTTTCAACGCTTCAATAGCGGCTTCTGTTTTCCCCATCGATAGATTCACATCTGCAGCTAACGGATAAGCAGCCACATACTCCTCGTCAACCGCTTGCAAACTGCTGACCAATTCTGCTGCTTCATCCAGTCGTCCTACGTGGAAAGCCATCAGTGCACAACCGTAGAGTACTTCTGGCGAACGATCCATGACCAGCGCCTGACGGAATACCTGATAAGCCTGTTCGAATTGACCGCTTTGTGCGTACGAGCGCCCCTTCGTCAAAAGCATAGACAGACTTTCATCCCCGGCTTGTTCCAGGAGCTTCATTGCTTTCTCGTCTTCGCCAATGCGGAAATACAAGTTACCCAGCGCTGCCATAATATCTTGGTTGTCTGGCTCCTTGAGTCTTGCTTGCTCCAAATACTTGACCGCCACTTCATCTAAATCTTGAAGTGAATACAGATCCGCTAGCAACAAATCAAGCTGGATGCTTTCAAAGCCAGATTCTTTGCATTCATAAAGAAGATGTTGCGCCGTCTCAAAATCACTGGAATCCAAAGCAATCTCCGCTAGCAGCAGCTGGCATTCTCTGCGCAAAGAAGAATCCATTTGCGGATTTTTGGCCATGACATCTGTCAGCAATTGACTCGCCTCTTCCAAATGACCGAGTCGATACCAGACCTCTGCCAAATACATCATGACATCCGGCAAATCCTTTCCATGCTCCTGAACCTTTTGCAGAGCGGTCAAGCCCAATTCAACTTCATCGTTTTCGATCCGCTTGATCGCTTCGTCTATAACATACAGCCACTTTTTCGGCATTTCTTTCACCTCATATGTATTTTGCGTGGCCTTGTTGCTCTTCGCGCTTGTTGAACAACCACTCTAATAAAATAGCCACAAAAGACCGTCCGAAGACGGTCTTTTCTTTTACTCTTGATCATATACCATTATGCTCGCGTTAGCCAGCTCATTGTAAGAACAGTAATAAGGATTCCAAAAATACTAAGTACAATGCTGTAATTCGGTTTGGCTGAATCAGTAGAAGTCGGCTTCCCATCGAGCGGTACGATCGAAGCAGTAGCATGTTCCAGCGAATCTTCTTGCGTCGTATATGGCTGGGCTTCTACCACGTATGTACCGTCGTCTGTTTGCATGGAAGAAGAAATAACCTGCGCTTTTGGCGAGTTAATCTCCATAACTTCTCCGTTAATCACGAGCGAATTCGCATGCTCCGTGGTGCTTGTATTCACATATAAAGTGAACGAAAAGACCATGAGCAACAAAACAGCTACACTCGCAGCCATGCGTCGCATTCTCGCTGTCACGCTGAAAATTTTTCTGCCAATCGGGATCGCCCACTGCTCTTCCGATAAAATACGGGCCATCACCGCGTCAACAATGGAACGTGATGGAGTTACAGAATGGTATTCTTCTTTATCCATTTCCATCCATTCACCACTGTCCGACCAAATCTCATAGTCGGAACGACAGGCATAGCATGCCGCCATATGGTGATCAACCCGGCGTTGGGTCACCTCAGGCAACAGATTTTCGGCGTATTCAGGCAGAATTTCCTGAACTTCTTCACATCTCATCATCGATTCATCCCTTCAGCTTCATCCAAATGAGGGTCCAGGATGTAGTTTTCCAACTGTCCACGAATACTTTGCCGCGCTCGAAACAGTAGAGACTTCACAGAGCTCACTGTTAAATCCAGAATCGTAGCGATTTCTGTGTAATCCATTTGTTCGTACTCACGTAATATCAGTGCAGAGCGTTGCTTCTCTGGCAAGCTGTTGATCGCCAGTCTTACCATGCTCTCCCGTTCATTCCGGAGCAAAACTTGCTCAGGCAGTGTCTTGGGAGATGCCATAGGTACTTGCAACGTATCATCCAGATACACGTCTGAATTGCGACTCTTGCGCAATTCACTGAGTACGGAGTTGCGTGCAATCGTATAGAGCCAGGTGGAGAATGTAGCTTCTACATCTCGGAAAGAATGAATGCTCTTATACGCCTTGTAAAACGTCTCCTGACATATATCCTCCGCTATATGCTCTAAATGTGCCTGACGCAAAAGATGAGTGACAAATGAGAGGATCTTTTTTTCATATCGACGAATCAGTTCAGCATAGCATTCCAGATTACCTTCTTTAATCTCTCGGATAAGCTGGGAATCGGTCATGATCAGAGATTACCTCCTTGCGATTCCGATCCCTCAGCGGCCTTTTGCATAATTAGACTGCTGGGGATGTAAAAAGTTGCGCGACCTTACGATTCTTTTTCACGTCTGTCTACTGGAAACCATTCTCGAAAAAACCCCCAAACCGGGGTTATATGACATAAGCGTAGGGCTTCGTGTCGAATAAACACTTACCCATACCAATCAAGGGGATAAATCGCATATTTCGATATATCCATTTACCGTTCGACATAACAGATGTTGGAAGATGCATTTCACTAAAATTGAGAATAGTGGAAAGATCATTCTTTGTCAACCAGTTTTCCTTTTTCAGGAAAACGATATCAGCGTCTGCGCCAGTTGTCAAGCTTCCTTTTCGTGGATACAGTCCAACTGCTTTTGCAACATTTGTCGAAGCGAGCCTGACTAGCAAGCATAGCAATTCTTCGGGCGTACACCAGCTCTTCCGTGTATCAATCCGCACATCGTGAATCGGAGATGCTACTTGCCAGCTCCCAAACCATTGGCGATGTAATTGACGAAGACCTTGATCCGTCACTTCAGCCGGCAAACGAAAGATATGCAGGTACGGGTCATTTTCTTCAAAATGAAAGGCCGCTTGAGAATCAGTAATGACAGTACGCAACCGCCAATAACGAGTAGCCTCCAGCCAACTCTTTCGAATGAATTCCCGTTGTTCCTTTTTCAGAAACGGATCATTTTGTACCTGCATGTGCAGGATCGTATGTTTAGACGTATGAAGTTGCAAAAGCGTTTCCCATTTTATTGTGGAAATTTCTTCTGGATTTCGAATCGTGACATGAAACGAAGAATAGCCATGATTCATCCATTCCCCTAAGCGGTCACCATGAAGATCAGCGACATCGATTTCTACGTGCCAAACGTAATCCAACAAGCTGTTGAAATGCTGCGTTTGTTGGAAGTGAATTTGCGGTCTGCTCATCCAACGCTCTGGCCGGAAGACGTCTACCAGGCTTGTACATCCCGTGCTGATGAGATTTCGCATGGCCGCTATATAAACATCTACATCTTTGATTTTATACAACGAATGTGTCAGGAGTGCGACAAAACCGGGCAGAAGATACATACCGGTAGCATCTATTTCTTCAAATAAATCGTTGAAGGGGTTTTTCGTCAAGGTGTCTTTAGCAATTCGTACAATTTTTCCTTGACGGATCCAAATATCTGCTTCTTTCATTCCCCGTGCTGTGACAATCGTTCCCCCGCGTATGACCATCCCTCGCTCCAGCATAGCTCGTCCCCCTCCTACTTCTCTTGCGGACACTACCTTTGTACGAGCATATGCACAGACCGGGGAAAAAGTACTCATTCGAGTCAAACCGCTTTTTAAACAAAAAAAGACCGCCGTTGATGTAAGCGCATTCAAACGACGGTAGCACACACGTGCTTTCTTATATTGGATAGGAGTGGAGAGAAACCATACTGTAGTTTTATAATAAACGGAATGTAAGCGCTTGTCAAATCATTTTTGCTAAAATTCGGAACGCTTTTCCTTCGCACAAAAAAAGAAGCCTACTCCCCTATAAAGGAACAGACTTCTCTTTCATTCTTTCATTACTGGCTGATCTTCACAAGCAAGTCATGGAAGCCAGGGAACGATACATCAATCGCATCATCATTTTCGATTGTCGTCTCCCCATCGGCAACGAGACCTGCGATCGCCATCGCCATGCCAATTCGATGATCCCCCATGCTATCGATGACAGCCCCTGTAAGTCCAGTCTTTCCTTCGATGATCATTCCGTCATCTGTAGGTGTTACCCTCGCACCGAATTTGGACAGTTGGCTCACCACCGTGGCAATACGATCCGTTTCTTTTACTTTCAGCTCTTCGGCATCACGGATAACGGTTTGTCCTTTTGCCTGCGTTGCCATGACTGCAATCACTGGAATTTCGTCAATCAGACGCGGAATAATATCTCCGGCGATTTCAATACCATGTAGCTCCGAATGCGTCACGAGGAGGTCTGCAACCGGCTCTTCATTTACGACTCGCTCATTCAAAAGCTCCAGGCTTCCCCCCATCGCCTTGACAACATCAATGATGCCCGTGCGGCTTGGGTTGATTCCGACGTTTTCAATGAGAAGAGAGCTGCCTGGTACGACCATTACAGCTGCAATCAAAAAGGCAGCGGAAGAAATGTCACCAGGAACAGAAATGGCACGGCCCTTCAGTTTTTGTCCACCCTCTACTGAAACGGTCAAACCATCACGCACAACCTGTACACCAAATGCTTGCAGCATACGCTCTGTATGATCGCGGGATAAATGTGGCTCTGTTACACTCGTCACGCCTTTTGCCTGCAACCCTGCCAGCATAATCGCTGACTTCACTTGTGCACTTGCAACCGGGGATTGATACGCGATCCCTTGAAGCTCCCCACCCCGAATGGATAGCGGTGTGAATTCGCCGTCTTTTCTTCCGTCGATTTTGGCGCCCATTTGACGGAGCGGTCCGATCACGCGGCGCATTGGTCTTTTGGCTATAGACTCATCGCCTTCCATCACCACATGGAAAGGCTGTGTCGCCATGATCCCTGCCATTAAGCGAATGGTCGTACCGGAGTTCCCAACATCCAAATGTTGAGATGGTTCCTGCAAACCATACCAGCCTTTTCCCTGTACGGTTACGGCATCTCCTTGTTGTTCAATCTCGATACCCATCCGACGGAAGCAGCTAATCGTGCTCAAGCAATCGGCACCTGGCAAAAAGCCTTCAATAGTCGTCGTTCCTTCTGCTAGAGCACCAAACATAACTGCACGGTGGGAAATGGATTTATCTCCTGGCACGCGAACGGTACCTTTGATTTGTTTGGCTTGTTGTACGCGAAGCATTACTTCCACTCCTTTTCTCTCTCACGCTCTCCCAGATCACCAGTCGCACTGTGAAGCGTCTTCGTTGTAAAGTGTGTTTGCATAAAAACACTTATGTGCGCTTGTATACATTGTAATCGAAAAAGCGAAGAACTTCCTCTCCCTTTTCCAACTCTTGTTGCGAATGGAACGTAATCCGTAGCACCCCATAAATGTCTTCTCGTGTCTCTCTGATTTGGAGATTCGTGATGTTGATTTGTCTTGCTCCCAACAATGTCGTAATTCGTCCGATTTCACCCGGGTGGTCCGGGATATCGATATACAAATCGTTCAAAGGAGGCAATGCACCCGTTTTACGCTCTGGCAAACTGTCGCGAAATTCTCGGGCCGTTTTGAAGAAATGCTCGATTCCTTTTGGATCTCCCTGTTCTACCAGAGAAACGACATCTTCTAATGCGTTTGCCCAATCTTTTGCGATTTTTAGGATCGGATCACGATTTTGCAGCAAAATGTCACGCCACATCTGAGGGTTGCTCGAAGCAATGCGCGTAATGTCACGGAAGCCACCAGCAGCAAGGGTTGCATGCCAAGCATTTTCTTCGTCGTACCCTGCCACCAGATTGACCAGAGCAGAAGCGAGAATATGCGGGAAATGACTAACTGCACCCACGACCTGATCATGCGAATCCGCGTCCATTTGCACGATTTTTGCGCGAGTCAGTGAAAGTAGTTCAGACAATTGCTTTACTTTTTCTTCAGATGTTCCCGGCGCTGGTGTCAAAACATAATAGGCGTTTTCCATCAGACGATCAGAAGCAGCTTCCACGCCGGATTTGTGCGAGCCGGCCATTGGATGTCCACCTATAAACGTTACATGGTCGGGAATGACATCCCCCGCTTGTCTCACAATACCTGCTTTTGTACTGCCAACATCTGTAATGATCACACCCGGCTGCAGTTCCATTTCCACTAACGAGCGAATGGTTGCAACGATTTGCTCTACAGGTGATGCGAGGAAAATGACATTTGCTTCTCGAACTGCGGTCTGCAAATCAGTTGTGCCTGCATGAATGACACCCAAGGTCAGTGCTTTATCTAAACAATCCTGACGTAAATCGTAACCGACTACCCGAATATTGGGATCGCGTCGCATTGACAGCGCGATGGAGCCGCCGATCAATCCGACGCCGATTACAGTAATAGTGGTTTTTTTCATCTCCACTCTCTATCCTTCCTATATCTCTCTTAGACAAAAATGCCGAGGCATGCCCGGCATCTTCGTCCTTTATTTCAATGCTCCAGTCACGATTTCTTTTAAGACAGAAAGAATCTTGTCATTTTGCTCTTTGGTCCCGATCGTAATACGTTGAAAACCCGGGAAGCCTAGCGCATTACCAGAGCGAACGATAATGCCTTGAGAGAGCAGCTTTTTGAATACCTCATCGGAATCCTTTTTCAAATCAACCAAGATAAAGTTGGTCTGAGATGGATAGTAGGAGAGTCCCCACTCGTCAAATGAATCGGTAAACTGCTTCATGCCTTCTCGGTTACGATCACGGCATGTTTTCACAAATTCCTGGTCTTGTAATGCCGCACGTGCTGCTACCTGTCCAAGTGTGCCTGTATTGAAAGGCTCACGCACATGTTCCAGTGAGGAAATGAGCTCTTCTGACGCGATCCCGTAGCCGATACGAAGGGCAGCCAGACCGTAGATTTTGGAGAACGTACGCAAAATAATCAGGTTCGGATACTCAGCAAGCATCGGTACTGTTTGTGGATATTCTGGGTCCACCACATACTCGTAGTAAGCCTCATCCAACACGACGAGGACATCTTTTGGAGCCTTTTTCATAAAAGCTTCCAACTCGGATGTTGTTACAATCGTACCTGACGGATTGTTCGGGTTACATATCCATACGACCTTTGTTTGTTCGTTGATGGCAGCCGCCATCGCTTCAAGATCGTGAACGCCATCTTTCAACGGCACCTCAATCAAGTCTGCACCTTCAATAATCCCATTTGAGCGATACTGCGAGAACGTTTGCGTCGCCATGACTGCATTTGTTCCTTCGCTCAAAAAAGCACGAGAGATCATCAACAGAATTTCATCAGACCCGTTGCCGAAAAACAATTGGCCTGGTTTGACTCCGAGGAAGTCAGCAAGATCCCAGCGCAGATTAAGGCTTGCACCGTCTGGATAAAGGGCCAAATTGTCCAACTGTTCCGCAATGGCAGCTTTCGCCTTCGGTGAGGAACCAAAAGGATTTTCGTTGGACGCCAGCTTGATGACTTCGGTCAAACCATATTCACGTTTCACGTCATCAATCGGCTTGCCAGGTTGATATACCGGGGCATTGAGTATGCGTTGTTTCGGTTGCATCCACGTTCACTCCAGTCACATTTTTCCCACTATTGTAGCGCACTGGCTAACTGATGTACAAAGGTTTTTATTTTTTCTACAGCTTCTGGCATCTGTTTGGGGTCTTTCAGCTGCTCAGCATACTCCTCGATTTGCTGTACGATGGCACTTCCCACAATGACACCATCCGTATGGGGTGCTACTGCTCGTACCTGATCCGGTGTGGATATGCCGAAGCCTACCGCAGTAGGAACCGATGTGCTGGCTTTTACTCGTTCCAGAAAATCTGCCAAATCCTCGCGCAGATCCGCGCGGGCACCCGTCACACCGAGAGACGATACACAATAAAGGAATCCCGTTGCTTGCGCGCCGATCATGTTCATTCTGGAACTGGAAGTTGGTGCTACGAGTGAAATGACATGAATGCCATGCTGTTTTGCTGCCGTTACTGCTGGACCGTTTTCCTCAATCGGCAAATCCGGAATGACAACTCCGTCCGCACCATAGGCAGCGAGATCGGCAAAAAAGCGCTCGATACCATATTGCAAAACCGGATTGAAGTAGGTGAACAGGACGATGGATGCCTCCATACCTGATTCCCGGAGCCTTTTGACCAATTGCAAAGCTTCCCTGATCGTCACACCATTTTTCAATGCACGCTCTGAAGCCCGTTGTATCGTTGGGCCATCTGCCAAAGGATCAGAGTAAGGGACCCCGAGCTCGATGAGATCTGCTCCGGCTTCGACCATCGCTTTTACGAGATGAAAGGTTGCTTCTATCGAAGGATCGCCTACCGTTAGAAACGGGATGAATCGTTTGCGATCACGATCCGCGAATAATTGATCGATTCTGTTAAGAGCGGTCGTCATGATTACTCTCCCCCTTCTGCTGTCAGCGCTTCTTGAATAGTCAGTACGTCCTTATCGCCTCGACCGGACAAACAGATTACTAATATTTTGTCTGAAGACATCTCTTTTGCACGTTTTATTGCTTCCGCTATCGCATGTGCGCTCTCCAACGCTGGAATGATGCCTTCCGTTTGGCAAAGTACTTGTACCGCCTCGAGTGCTTCCGCATCTGTTACCGATGTATAGGTTACTCTTCCACTGTCTTTGAGATAAGCGTGCTCAGGTCCTACTCCTGGATAATCCAAGCCAGCCGAAATCGAATGCGCTTCTTGCACCTGTCCGCCTTCATCCTGCAACAAGTAAGTTAAGGAACCATGGATGACTCCTGGGCGTCCAAGTGTTAGTGTTGCCGCATGCTTTTCGGTATCGATTCCTTTTCCTGCCGCTTCTACTCCTCTGAGCGCGACCGACTCATCCTGTATGAACGGATAAAACATGCCAATCGCATTGCTGCCTCCACCGACGCAAGCAACGACCTCGTCTGGCAGCCTTCTGAGCATTTGCAGGACTTGACTCCGTGTCTCTTCACCGATAATTTTTTGGAATTCGCGAACCATGTATGGGTATGGATGTGGGCCAACGACAGATCCGATGACGTAGAACATGTCATCTACGTGAGACACCCAATGGCGAATCGCTTCGTTTGTCGCATCCTTAAGTGTACGAGAGCCGGATACCGCAGGGATGACTTCGGCTCCAAGCAGCTTCATCCGAAAAACATTCAAAGACTGGCGACGAATATCTTCCTCCCCCATGAACACCTTGCAAGAGAGTCCGAGCTTTGCCGCGACAGTTGCACTTGCCACTCCGTGCTGACCAGCGCCCGTTTCGGCAATAATTGATTTTTTGCCCATCCGTTTGGCTAACAATGCTTGGCCCAAAGCATTGTTTAATTTATGCGCCCCCGTATGATTGAGATCTTCTCGTTTCAAATAGATTTGGGCGCCGCCGACCGCTTTTGTCAAACGCTCTGCATAGGTGAGCGGGGTTGGGCGTCCAGCATACTCGCTGAGCAGTCCATTTAATTCCTGAACAAATGCCGGGTCACGACGCGCTTCTTCAAAAGCGATCTCGAGCTCTGTCACTGCATTCATCAAGGTCTCTGGAATAAACTTGCCTCCGAAGTCACCAAATCGCCCGTTTTCGTCAGGCACGACTCGCGTAGTTGTTTGAATGTTGTTCATGCGCCTTCACCCTCTCCACCAATGTTTTCATTTTTTCAGCGTCTTTTTCGCCATCCGTCTCTACACCACTGGACACATCGACAATTCCTGCCTGATACTGTCCCGTTAATTCTCCGACATTCCCCGCATGAATCCCGCCAGCGATGATGCAGTCTGCTTCCTCGCATGCTGCTTGCAATGCAGGGATTTGCTCCCACGAAAACTTTTTCCCTGTGCCGCCTGCTTGAGTAGGGTCATACGTATCAAATAAAAAGGCACTGACAATGCCACGATAGGATTGAATTGCTTGCGCAGCATCCGCTTCTCCGCCCACGGCCAACGCCTTCCACACCGGAATAGCGAACCGCTCCCGAACTTGCTGGCAAAATTGCGGCGTCTCCTGTCCATGCAGTTGGATCACGGATAGCGGTGCCTTGCTTAGCACTTCCTCCAGCTCTTCCATCGTCGGATTAACGAACACCCCTACAGCAGGAGGATGGCCTGGAACGGCTGCAAGCAATTGTCCCGCAGTTTGGGCATCAACTTGTCGCTTACTTGGGGCAAAAACAAGGCCAACGTAATCGACTTCCAGTGCCTTTAACAGCGCAAGTGTTTCCGCCCGCTTGATCCCACATATTTTCAAACGAGTCATAGACTCACCCCCGGTGCTGCTTCTCCTACAAGGTCAATTACTGCGCGCTCTACGTCTGTTTGGCGCATAAAATGCTCTCCAACCAGTACAGCCCTGGCACCTGCACTTCGTACATTTTCAATATCCGCTGGTGTCGAAATCCCACTTTCGCTCACGATCGTCAATGACGCAGGCAGTTCTGCAATCAACTCATGTGTAACGGCTAGGTCCGTTTGAAACGTATTCAAGTTTCGATTGTTGATTCCGAGCAATTTCGGTTCCATTGCTTGAAAAACAAGCTCGCATTCGCGTTTGTCATGAACCTCGACCAGTACATCCATACCCAGCTCCTCGGCAGTTTGGTTCAGGTGGCGAAGCGTTTCCCGATCGAGAATGGCAGCAATGAGTAGCACGCAATCAGCACCTGCTGCTCTTGCTTCCACGACTTGAATTTCATCCAGAAGAAAGTCTTTTCTAAGTAACGGACGATCAACTGCCTCGTGAATTTGCCGTAGATAGCTCAAACTCCCCTGAAAAAAAGACTCGTCTGTCAAAACGGACAAACATTCTGCGCGAGCGGCCTGATAAGCCTTCGCGATGGTTACTGCTTGGAAAGCAGGTCGGATCAACCCTTTGGACGGGGATGCTTTTTTCACTTCGGCAATCACGCTTACAGGCCGTACACTCGTCTCCAATGCTTGACGAAATCCGCGTGGACGCTGGACTTCCTTCGTTGCAAAAAGCAATGCTGACACGGTTGTATCTGTATAAAGTCGTGCGATCTCTTCACGTTTCTTTTCCACGATTTTACGAAGCATGAATCATACCTCCTGCGATTTGACGAACGTGCTCGAGCTTGCGCATGACCAGTCCGCCGTCGATCAGTTCCGCTGCACGTATAACCCCTGTTTCAATCGAGCTAACCCGATCTGCCAGGTAGAGGATCGCGCCCGCATTCAGCAAAACGATGTCGCGTGCTGCCCCGCGTGCTCCAGAAAACACGTCGTGAATGATCTTGGCATTCTCATTGGCATCACCGCCGCGCAAAGCATCTTTCTCATGTCTGCGCAGACCGAACTGTTCTGGCTCGATTTCATATGTCAAAATCCGCCCATCCCGCAACTCGGCAATATGGCTCGTTCCCGTAACAGTCAATTCATCCAGTCCATCCGAGCCTGCTACAACGAGCGCTCTTTTCACATCGAGCTCGTGTAAGACTGCGGCCACATTCGGAAGCAACTTGGCATCATAGACGCCCATCAGCTGATGGCTGGCACCTGCTGGATTTGTCAATGGTCCAAGTAAGTTAAACACCGTGCGAATCGCCAATTCTTTTCGCGGGCCAGCCGCATGCTTCATCGCTTGGTGGTAAAGAGGAGCGAACAGGAAGCAGAGATTAGTCGCGCGCAGGCAATCTGCGGTGTCCTTGGGAGATAAATTGACGGGCACTCCCAACGCTTCCAACACATCAGCACTGCCGCTTTTGCTGGAAACCGCACGATTCCCGTGCTTGGCGATGCGCACACCGTCAGCTGCTGCGACAACTGCACTTGCCGTCGAAATGTTAAAGGTATGACTTCCATCTCCGCCTGTTCCGCAGGTGTCTACCAGACCTGGCAGTTCGATGGGAAAACTCATCGCCCGCGCTCTCATGGCTTTGGCAAAACCGATAATCTCTTCCACCTGCTCACCCTTCAAGCGAAGGCTTGCCAAAAATGCACCGATCTGAGCTGGAGTTGCCTTTCCGTCCATAATCTCGCCCATGGCCTCTTCTGCAACCGTCCGTGTTAAATGCTTCCCAAGCAGAATTTGTTCTAGCGCGTATGTTAGCATGACAACTCCACCTTTCTGACAAACAACTGTTCCGCTTTTTCTAGCGCAGAGAGCATCGCTGCTGCTTTGTTCACCGTCTCTTGGTATTCACTCGCAGGGACCGAGTCCGCTACGATGCCTGCACCTGCCTGCACATGTGCGTATCCATCCTGAAAGAACAACGTTCGAATCGTGATGCAGCTATCGAGTGAACCATCAAACGAAATGTAGCCGATTGCTCCCGCATACAAATGGCGTGCGTCAGGCTCGAGCTCTGCAATAATTTCCATCGCCCTCAGCTTCGGAGAACCAGATACTGTACCAGCCGGAAAAGCACTCAGCAATGCATCGAAAGCGTGCAGTCCCTCCCGAAGCTTGCCAGTCACATGCGAAACCATATGCATCACGTGGGAGTAGTTTTCAATCACCAATGCTTCTTCCACTTTCACGCTTCCATAAGCAGAGACCTTTCCAACATCGTTGCGCCCTAGATCCAGCAGCATGTAGTGCTCGGCTCTCTCCTTCTTATCTGCCAAAAGATCAGCCGCCAATGCAGCATCTTCTTGTGGGGTCGCCCCCCTTTTTCGCGTTCCTGCAATCGGACGCATCTCTACTTTTTCATCCTCTACACGCACGAGCAGTTCTGGGGAAGTCCCGACGACTGTCTCTCCCTCGTATTCGAGATAGTACATGTATGGGGAAGGATTCAACGTACGCAGCAATCGATACACTGCAAAAGGATCGACTTCAGTCTTTACGGAAAAACGTTGGGACAACACGACTTGAAAAATGTCGCCGGCTGCGATGTATTCTTTCGCCTGCACGACTAGCTGCTCGTATTGCTCCCGCGTCATATTTGGCTCTACTGTCAATGGCGCTGGTGTATCAGTTGCTACTTGAATGCGTTGATCCATTTCAAGCGGAGCCATGACTTTGGCAGCCAACTCCTCGATTCGTTCGCAGACGTGCTTGTATTTTTCGCCAATAGTTTCCTCAGTGTCTCCTGGTTCCACATGGAGGTTCACAATCAATTGAATTTCCTGCTTCAAATGATCAAAGGCTATCATCTCATCGACGAACAGGAAGCGCATATCCGGGACTCGTACAGCCTCCTTGCGATGTGCTGGTAAATTTTCGAAATAGCGCAACGTATTGTAGCCGAAAAAGCCTACCGCACCACCACTGAGACGAGGCAACCCAGGCAGCTTCGGGCTTTTGTAACGATCGGTTTCTTCACGCAAAAAGGAGACGGGATTTCCTGTGTGAACAAGCTTTTCACCAGTGCGATAGGAAACGCTAATTTCTTCACCCTTTGCTTCCACGATTTGAAAAGGATTCATGCCAATGAACGAAAAACGCGCCCAGCGAGCACCACCTTCTACGCTCTCCAGCAAAAAGGAATCACTTTTGCGAATCTTCTGATACAAACGAATCGGTGTCTCTTGATCCGCCAACAGTTTCATGCTTACAGGGATAAGGGAATACGACGCCGATAGGGTCTTAACCTCGGCAAGGGAAGGGAAATACATGGACTCTCATCTCCTCAATTAGTGGGAGAGAAAAGGGAATGAGACATCCACCTTTTCTACACCCGCTTCTAGAGCGAGAGGTAGGGGGGAGAAATATTTGTATACAAAAAAATCCAGACAAAGAGACCTGGATTGGGTGTCAATATGTACCCAGCCTTCTCTTCTCTCCTCAACCTAACTCATCTCAACTCTGCTCAACTCATTCTCTGCTCTCAGCCGGCTTTTGCTTATTACCGGAAAAACGAGGCGCTCTCGTTTCACTTATGGTAAAAGAGAGCGCCCTAATTGTCAACCGCGATTTGTCAAATCCGGGCGCAGCTTGACTGCTTCGCGCAAAAACACATGATGAATGTCTTTTGCTGTCTTGTCCGTATTCACATGCATCATGACACGAATACAAAGCGGCAAGCCACCTGGCACCGGGATTTCTCTTGCGCACATGAGCGGTACGTATTGCCAAGCTTCTCCTTCAAGCAGACGGGCCGCTTGAGCGGGGAAGGTCGCACAGAGGTCCTCTGTCGTCGTGATAATAATGCTGCCAATGTCTTCGGGGTTTACTTCATTGCGGGCTACCATTTCCTCCAACAACCATTTTGTTGAGGAGACAATCTCTTCGCGCGTATCGGCTTCCACCGTGACCGCGCCTCTGATTCCTCTCATTCCCATCCTTATCCCTCCACTTCTTCTCTCATGACTCCCAGTATGAGTTCTTCTTCTATATTTTTGACGACTTCCACCTGCCCGATAGCCCTAGGCAACACCAATGCCAGCTTTCCGCCTACCGTCTTTTTGTCTCGTTTCATGGCTTCCAGCACAGCTTCTGGCGAGAGATTGCCCGGCCACGCCGTTGGCAGGTGGAACAATTCCAGCATCCGTTTCGTGCGGTTGTATACACCAGTCTCGGCAAAACCAATCCGTTCCGCTACCTTGGCTGCCAAACACATGCCAATTGAGATGGCTTCCCCATGATTTAGAGTGGAGTAAGCAGATAGCGCTTCAAAGGCATGACCAAACGTATGACCCAAATTAAGCAATGCACGTTGCCCTTGTTCTGTCTCGTCTTGGGAAACAATAGCCGCTTTGACTGCACAGCCTTTTTCAATGGCTTTCCCTAATAATTCTGAATCGAGCTGCCATAGCCTTTCAGCGTTGTCTTCCAGCCAATCGACAAAGGCAGCATCGGCGATAAGTCCATGCTTAACAACCTCTGCAAAGCCTGCTGCGACTTCACGCTTCGGTAAACTATGCAAGGCTTTCGTGTCGTAAATGACAACTTTGGGCTGATGGAAAGCACCAATGAGATTTTTTCCGAGCGGATGATTGATCGCTACTTTTCCACCAACCGAGCTATCATGTGCGAGCAAGGTAGTCGGCATTTGAACAAAATCAATGCCGCGCATGTACGTAGCAGCCACAAATCCTGCCAAGTCTCCAACGACTCCACCACCGAGAGCCAATACAGCAGACTTCCTGTCCAGTCCTGCATCAATTGCCTCTGTCATCAATCGTTCGTAGACAGTCAGGCTCTTCGATTGTTCTCCAGCAGCGATGACAGCTGAGTGGGCCTGATACCCATGCTGCCGCAATACATCGAGCAAAGGCTCTAAATAATGAACGGCTACATTCTCATCTGTGACAATCATCAACTTGCTAGTAGAAGCAATGCCTGCCTCTACTAGCAACGCTGCAGCCTGGTGCAAAAGACCATCACCTATCACAATCTCGTAGGAGCGCTCCCCCAGCTCAACAGTCAGCATCTCCACGCTCATTAGAATTTCTCCGTGTACGCACGGTATTGACGTACGTTTTCTTCCATGTCATCAAGAGAATCAGAAGGGAATTTTTCGCACATAGCACTCGCGATCTCCCATGCTACCACTGCCTCCGCAACGACACTTGCGGCAGGAACAGCACAACTGTCAGAACGCTCAATGCTCGCTGAGAATGGCTCTCTCGAGTCGATATCCACACTCATCAACGGTTTGTACAAGGTAGGAATCGGCTTCATGACACCGCGAACAACTACAGGCATTCCTGTCGTCATACCGCCTTCGAGTCCACCTGCACGATTTGTTTTTCGGCTGTAGCCAGTTTCTTCGTTCCAAATAATCTCGTCATGAACTTGTGAGCCTTTCAGACCGGCTGCCTCGAATCCGATACCGATTTCGACACCTTTGAAAGCCTGAATACTCATGATTGCCTGTGCAAGACGTCCATCCAGCTTGCGGTCCCATTGCACGTGGCTACCCAAACCAATTGGCACGCCTTCAACGATCACTTCTACGGTACCACCGAGGGAATCCCCGTCTTCTTTTGCTTTGTCAATCGCTGCCATCATCAGTGGTTCTGCTTCTTTATCCAAACAGCGTACTGGCGATTCTTCGGTGCGGGCAATCAGCTCGTCCAGACTTACTTCTTGTCTCTTCGCCACGATCTCATTGATCTGGAGTACCTGCCCGCCTATACGGATACCAAATTGAGCCAGCAATTGGCGAGCGACTGCACCAACAGCTACGCGGACAGTAGTCTCACGAGCGCTGGAACGTTCCAGAATATTGCGCATATCGCGTTGATGATACTTAATCGCCCCGTTTAAATCAGCATGTCCAGGGCGTGGACGGGAGACACGACGCTTTTCTTCAGTGCCTTCCTCTACAGGCTCAGCGCTCATGATTCCTTGCCAATGCGTCCAATCATTATTTTCAACGACCAGTGTGATAGGAGCTCCGGTTGTATATCCATGACGGACACCAGAAAGAATTTTCACCTGATCCTTTTCAATCTGCATTCTTCTGCCGCGGCCATGGCCTTTCTGACGACGTGCCAACTGCTCATTAATTTCCTCAATGGAAATCGGTAGGTTGCTCGGTACGCCCTCAATGATAGCTGTTAATTGCGGCCCGTGGGATTCCCCTGCTGTCAAGTAACGCATCTCTATCCTTCCTCCATCCTCCAGGCAGCCTGTATCCCCTTCAGGTTCTCTTTTTGGGGTGCTGTCCTTTATCACTTTTAAGCGCTATAATATCATACCTAGTACGCCGTGGAAATACAAAAGTGGGAAACGTCTGCGAAAAACCTTTTCTTCCTACAGGAAAACGCCCCTCCGCATGGGGAGAAGCGCTCTCTTTACGCTATCGCGAATGAATCAGGATTGATATTCCTACAAGTTAAGGAAACCTCTATCGTTGATCGCTCACAGAGGAGCGACTGCGTTTTAGGGGAAAGTTTCCATGCGTTCCGGAATATATAAACGAAGTGTTTATATATTCCTACACGTTGAAAAAAGGATTGGGGCTCAGCGGTTTGCGAGTGTGATCCACGCGTAACAAATCATCTAGTTGTGTCCTCTCCGCCCCTAAAATCTGACCACATTCCTGCAGCGTGATCAGCCCTCGACGGTATGCTTCGATGACCTTGTGTTTATCCATCTGCTGCCTCCTCTTGCAAAGTAGGTATTCCTAGTCTTGGGAAAAAACAGCAGAGATATACCAAGGCCAACAGGAATCAACCCATTTTCCGATAGAAGAACGTATCCTCTGTCTCCAGTTGGTATTGTTGCGGCTGAAAAATTTGTTCCGTGCTACCTACAAAGAGTACTCCACCAGGTTTCAGGGCCCGGCTAAACTTGTGATACAGCTCATGCTTTGCTTCTTCGGTAAAGTAAATCATCACGTTCCGGCAAATAATTAAATCAAATTGAGAATCAAATGAGTCCGCCAATAAATTATGTTTTTTGAACGTCACTTTTCTCTTCACTTCGTCCGTGATGCGATAGCTGAGTGTATCTTTTTCAAAATACTTTGCTACGAGGTCTTTCGGACAATCTTGCAGGGATCGGTCCGTGTACACCCCTTGCTTCGCTTTTGCCAGTGCTCCCTCATCAATATCGGAAGCGAGCACGGTCGCATCCATCTTCATGCGTAGCAAAATCAGTGAGAGTGTATACGGCTCCTCCCCTGTCGAGCATGCCGCACTCCAGCATTTCACCCGCGGCGATTGCTTTGCCAAGCGTGGCAAAATTTTATTCTCGAGAACTTCCCACCGGCCTGGATTCCGGAAAAATTCCGATACGTTGATGGTCATCCTATCGAGGAACTCATAGAAAAGCTCCTTGTCTTTAGCGATGGCATCGAAATACTGGGCAAATGTGTTGTACCCCCGCTTTTGTCTCAACGAGGTTAGACGGCGCTTCATCTGTGCTTCCTTGTAGAGGGCAAGATCAATTCCAGTCATTTTTTTCACACTAGCAATAAATTGGAGAAAGTCCTTATCTTCCATGCTGAATCGTACCCCCTTTGAAAACTCCCTAACTTCATTCGCTATATTTCGCCATTATCCTATCTGTTTTGACAAAGAATTTGACAAAAAAAAGAAAACCCCAACAAATGGGGTCTTCTCGATCCATCTTAGATCCAGCGTTGGATGGTTTTCTCGAAGGAGAGAACTTCTTCTGCGGAGAACCACAGACCGATTTCACGCTCAGCGCTCTCAGGAGAGTCAGAACCGTGGATGATGTTCATGCCAACGGAAGTAGCGAAATCGCCACGGATCGTACCGGAAGCAGCGTCTACCGGGTTTGTTTTGCCCATCATAGCGCGAGCAGTTGTGATTACGTTGTTACCTTGCCATACCATAGCGAATACTGGTCCGGAAGTGATGAAGTCTACCAGTTCACCGAAGAATGGACGCTCTTTGTGCTCTGCATAGTGTTCTTCAGCCAATTCGCGGCTTACTGTCATCAGCTTAGCACCTACGAGTTGGTAGCCTTTTTTCTCAAAACGGGATACGATTTCACCAATCAGGTTACGTTGTACGCCATCTGGTTTTACCATAAGGAATGTTTTTTCCATTGTAAGTATGCCTCCATTAGAGCTATGTATTGGTGAATAGGACACCAACGAAAATTTTATCAAAACTAGAGTGGTCAAGCAACAGGCAGACCGTCAAAATATCATTAAAATTTACGATCAATAATATAATTGGCGATACCTGTCAAAGATGTCTTAGCTTGGTTATTAGGCAAATCAGCGAGAATGGCATGCGCACGGGCGATATAGCGTTCAGCAAGGCGCTGCGAAAAGGCAATGCCCTCATCTTCTCGCACCATACGAACTGCTTCATCTGTATGATCCCAGAACGTATTTTGCGCGATCCATTCCTGGAATTGCGCTCGTGCCTTTCCATGATGAGCAGAATAAAGAGCAGGCAACGTAATGTTACCATGCACCAGGTCGCTTCCAGCCGGCTTTCCTAACTGCTTCTCAGTCCCTGTAAAGTCCAAAATGTCGTCGGTTATTTGAAAAGCCATCCCCACGTTGTAGCCGTACCAGTACATTTTACGAATCATATCATCTGACGCTCCGCTTGCCACTGCTCCTAATTGACAGCTAATCGCAATTAAAAGCGCCGTTTTTCGTTTGATTCTGCGCAAATAGGTACGGAAGTTTTGGTCCCAGTTATTCAAATCCTTTACTTGCTGGATCTCTCCCTTGCAAACCTCGACGATTGCATTCGAGAGAATTTGGTGCAATTGCGGGATCGGGAGCTGGGAGGCAATGGCCAATGCCCGTGCAAAAATATAGTCGCCGGCATACATGGCTACTTTGTTATCCCACTTCATCCGAACAGTATCTTTTCCGCGACGCTTATCCGCATCATCAATTACATCATCATGCACCAGGGATGCCATGTGGATCAGTTCAAGAGGAACAGCCACATGCTTTAGTTTTTTGATGTCGTAATTGCCCCACTTACCGCCCAGCAAAACAAAAACGGGACGAATCCGCTTTCCTCCTGCCTTGAGCAAGTGAGTCGAGGATAGATACAGCTCTCGAACCGGCGTGTCAATTGCTTTCTCCAGTTCATCTTCTATGTATTGGACATCTTTTTTCATCTTGAAGTAAATATCGACTAGATTCATCCGTTCCACCTATCTCGTCAACGTAGTATTGGTCTGTCGGCCGCCAGCTTGCCACAGATCGACGGTTGCAGGTGCCGATAGAAGTCCCAGCTCCGCTGCGCATCGGTAATAGTACTCCAGTCCAATCCGCTGAACGTCACCGAAATCGTGCTGTAATCCTTGGAAATAGTGGATCCATTGCTCTTTCTCTCCACCGAAATGCGTGTGAACGTAGTCAATCAATGGGGCTGTATTCTCCCTGGTCTTCCTTTTACTCTCTAAAAAAGAGGCATGGACGTCCGCGATCAAGTCATGATGATCGGCAATAACTGCTCGACGGAGAGCCCAAATGGCAAAGGTCATGGAATAGCCTGTAAATTGATGCCACAGCTCTCCCAAATCGTAGACATGAAGGTCTTTGGCCGTTCGCTCAGCGGAAATGGCGTCATCCCCGATCAAGAGGGCAGCATCAGCACCCTCCAGCATTTCATGCAAAATAGGTTCCTGTGTAACGTAGGAAATCTCATATTCGTAAAACTTATGGAGAATGATTTTTAAGAGATTCACGGTGGTAGCCGATGTGTTGGTCAAGGCAATTTTGGCGCCGTTTAGTTGTTCAATCGGCTTTTTGCTGAATAAGAAAAGGGAGCCTACTCTCCCCTTGGCACTGACAGACAGATCTGCCAATGCCACGTATTCGGAGGCATGCTCTGCATAGCTAAACGAAGAAATCGGTCCCAAGTCAATCTCGCCATTCGCCATTGCGTTGTTTAACTGGGCAGGAACTTGGCGGATGAATTCGATTCGGTCTTCGAATTTTTCTTGATCAAAATAGAAGTAAACCGGCAATACATTGGTATACAAAATTTGTCCAACACGCAAAGACTTTTGCATGCGTTTATTCCCCCCAACGCCGGAACAGCGAATGTGGTACATCAATTGCATCCAAAGTTTTCCCTACCACAAAATTGATCAGATCATCCATAGTTTGCGGTTTCTGATAGTAGCCTGGCATAGCAGGCAGAATCTTGACGCCCAGACGGCTTAATTTGAGCATGTTCTCGAGCTGAATCGCATTGAGCGGCGTCTCTCTCGGAACGATGACCAAACGCCGCCCTTCCTTAATCATGACATCAGCAACGCGCTCCAGCAAATTCCCTGATGCGCCATGTGCGATGCCAGAAACAGTCCCCATCGAGCACGGTACGACGATCATACCGTCACAGCGATAGGAACCACTGGCTGCGGGACAATTGAAATCTCGCAGTCCCCAATAATGTAGCTCACCAGAAAAGTCTAGTTGCAGCTTCTCCTGCAACAGAGCTTCTCTGTCATCTGTGTGCCAATCCAGTTCATCACGAAATACTTGCCAGCCTGCTTCTGTAATCATCAAGTGAACGATATGTCCAGCACGCAATAACTCCTGGACGACTCGAACACCATAGATAGCACCACTTGCACCCGTTATCCCGACAGCCCACTTTTGCTTGTTCATGCAATCACCAAATCAATCATCGTAAAGGTAAACATCACGACACTCAAGATGCCGTTCATGTTGAAGAATGCCATATCCAGCTTGGACAAGTCTGTTGGCTTCACCAGCGTGTGTTCATAGATCAAAATCGCACCCGAAATGAGCACACCTACCAGGAACCAGATCGACAAGTCTGCAACTACATACAACGACATCAGACCAACGAAAGTAAGAACGTGGCATACGCGGGCGATCAGAAGTGCATTGGCAATTCCGAAGCGGCTCGGCATGGAATAAAGTCCTTCTTTCCGGTCAAAATCGGCGTCCTGGCATGCATAAATGATATCAAATCCTGCTGTCCAGAACATAACCGATGCAAACAATAGAAGGCCGACACCATCTACTTGACCCGTTGTCGCTACCCAGCCCCCTAGCGGGCCGAAGCCGATGGCAACACCGAGTACAAAGTGGCAAAGCCAGGTAAAGCGTTTCGTATAAGAATAAAGCACAAGAACAAACACAGCGAGCGGCAACAATTTCACAGCCAAATCATTTAACTGGAATGCGGCAATGAACAGCACCGCAAAGGACACCACGATAAACAAAATGACTTCCACAATCGAAATGAGGCCAGCAGGAATCGCTCGTGTGACTGTCCGAGGATTTTTCGCATCAATTACCCGGTCGATGACACGGTTTAAGGACATCGCTGCACTGCGAGCGCCCACCATCGCTACCGTCACCCAAAAAATTTCCGACCAAGTAGGCCAAGCATTCTCTACCACAATGCTTCCCAAAACAGCTCCCATAAAGGCAAAGGGCAAGGCAAAAAGGGAGTGCTCGAATTTAATCATTTCCAAGATGATTTTCAATTTACGTAGACCCATTTATGACACTTCCTATCTAGTGAAGAAATACCGGTTTACTCCTCATAATTATGGCTTTGTGCCAATATGCAAGGCTGATACGCCGCCCATAAACAATTTGACCTGAACCGGGTCCAAGCCTGCTTTCTGAAACATGCTTGCCAGCTCGCGACTGTCCGGGAAATTGGTCAGGGATTGGGGCAGCCAAGCATACTCTTCGTATTTGTTGACTGTCAGCTTCGCAATAAACGGCAAGATTTTGTAGAAATATAAGTAAAATAGCTTCCGGTACGGAATGAATGGGGGCTTGGACACTTCCAAAGAAACGACTTTACCGCCCGGCTTTACAACACGTGCCATTTCATTCAAGACCTGCTGAACATCCGGTACATTGCGCAGAGCAAACCCGATTGTTACGAAGTCAAAGGTATGATCCTCGTAAGGCAGATTCATTGCATCTGCGTTCACTAGCTTTACGTTGTTGCCAACACCTGCGTTCGCTACTTTATATGCCCCTACATCCAGCATATTCTGGCTGAAATCAAGGCCAACAACATTGCCTTCTTTTCCGACAGCCTTAGCCAATGCAATCGTCCAGTCTGCTGTACCACAAGCAACATCCAACGCTGTATGCCCTGGCTGGATATTCATCTGCTTCATCGTGTAATTACGCCAAGCAATATGACTGCCAAAGCTGATTACATTATTCATTTTGTCGTAATCGTTTGCAATGCTCTCGAAAACGGAGTGAACGTACTCTGCTTTCTCATTCATCTGTGTCTGGTTCACTTGGCTACATCTCCTCAATTACCTTCTTCAAGCGACTGATCCGATGGGAGTACCGTGCCGTAATGGATGCAAGCATATTCCGCGTCTCTGCCGGATGCAGCGTGCGCACCATTTGCTCGCATAAACCGATTAATTCGAGGGCTTTCCCCTCAACGCCAGACAAAACTTGCGCGAGTGTAGCCCCGGGTTTTTGCAGCAAAAAACGGGCAAAACCAAAAGGGACTTGTTCTTGCCATTTGAGCTGCTCCCACTCACCGATCACACTCTCTACCTTGGCTGTTTGCTTCATCAGATCGCTCCAGAAGCGACGGCGTTCAGTTGAATCGGCATACTCCTCTACAACAGCCACGTATAAGCCTGTATCAATCGTATTTCGCAATTCCCAGTACTCTTCATCTGATAAAGTCTTGCTATCTCGCCCAGCGATGTAAAGTCTCATTTTCGCTTCGTTCACTCGCTGAATGGCTGCCGACAACACTTGAATGGCTTGGATTTCACCGGCTGAAGCCAGAAGGTGATAATAGCGACTGCTGTAATAATCACCCGCAAGTACGGTCAGCTGTCGGTTTCGCTCCGCGCTCTGTGAGGAGTCGTACTCATTTTTTACGAGCTCATGCGTGTCCAGTCCCAATTGGACAAGCCCTGTTGCTGTACATAAAACCGAAGCCTTTTCCTTCGGCATGCCTTGTTCCAGCAAAAAAAGGTACAACAGCTCAAGACGATTTTCCGCCATGGAAGGAACGTCAACATAATGTTCTACATAGGAATGGGTGATTCTCTTGTAGATTTGTTCGATAATGGACCGAACCTCTTCTACATTCGGGGAAAGTTCTTTGCTCATGCGTCCTCCTCCACAAGCTGCACAACCTAAAGATGTCTGCCTGTTCCGTACTGTTCCTTACTCTTCGGTCTTCCTCTGCCGTCCGGTCAAAAGGCCGTCTCTACTATCATACCATACTTCTTCCATCAGGGACTAATTCGCTCATAAAAATACGGCTCGATTCGAATAGGAAATGTACTGCTTACAAAGGTCTGGATATCGGAAGGGTCGGTCAAAGGTTTGTCATGTCCTGCGAGATTTCCAGTTGTCGATTGTATGGCAATCAATAATCTCGATTCTTTTGGTGGATCCGTCTCCTCTAACAAGCGATAGTACACGGGCCCGACATTGTCTGCATAGGTACGCAAGTCGTATGTCAAACGGTAAAAATCCTGATAGACGGTATTTAACTCTACTTTTTCGGCAGGTTTCACCACAAAATCGACATAGATCGATGGGTTTTCCCATTTTATACGCTTAATATTATAATGTGTCGACATCCTTGTAAACAAATCAAGGGCATTTTGCTCACTTAAGTGAATGGCACGAGCTGACTGAAATGTCGGTATATCCGCTTGCATCCACTGGTTTGTGGGGACCAGCGACAGCATCAGAGCCAAGAAAGTGGAAACAGCAATCGCCATCAACAATTGGCGCGGCATAGACATCCCTCCTCTCCTCCATTGTACAAATAAAAAAAGCAGGCTATGCCTGCTTCTTAGCAAAACGACTTGCTCTTTATTCGGTCGTATCCACGACGCCATGCTGCGAGTAAATCACCGCTTTTCCTCGCACCTTAATTGCAGAGGTGTGCTCCGTAAATTGAAAAATCATGACTTCGCCTTTATCGAGCTTCTCTGTATGATGGAAACGCGTATCAGAACCTCTTGTTAATCCGATTACATGAACGCCATTTTCCTTCGCTTTGACTACGAAATAATCCTGATTGAATCCCGATGGTTGTGCCAATGTGTTTCCTCCTGACCAATACGGTATGCGCGTATGTCTAGTATGATGCCCCTTCCGACTCCAGACGGCTCATGATCTTGTCTACATAGCGCTGTGTCTCTTGCGGCAATTGGTCAAACTTCGCTTCTAACTCGTCATCACTGCTGATCCCCAGACGGCTCATCCGACCCGGACCAGCATTGTAAGCAGCAAGTGCTACTTTCACATCTCCATCATAACGATCCAAAAGCGACTTCAAATATTTTGTTCCACCTTCAAGGTTTTCATCAGGGTCGTATACATTGCGGACTTGCATGGCTTTTGCCGTATTATCCATCAGCTGCATCAAGCCCTTCGCCCCTGCACGCGATTCTACATTCGGATTGAAATTGGATTCGGCCCTGACGACCTCTCTCACCAGATCAACGTCCACTCCGATCGTTTTCGCTGTCTGATCAATCTTGTCCAAGATTTCCGGGGTAGGAACAGATGGCCCTTTTGCAAAAGACAGGGACTGCTCATTTTGAATATGGGTAGGAATCTTCCAGCTTCTGGATCCATCTAGTTTGGCCAAAATCTCCTGCGAACTGATTACCCGCTGGCCGGTTGTTGCTAACTGGGACTGCAAGATGTCCGAGAAGAGCCCCTCGTCTCCATACGAAAGCGAAGAGGCATCATAGGTTTGCGGCAATGTTTGCAAATATGGTTGAAGTGATACTGGCACCTTCATAGCATTGAACAACCCTTCCCTAGCTTGTCTACCTATCATTATAAAAAAGAAAGATCAGGAAGCCAATAGCAAAATGGTACTACTTGGGAGAGTATCCATTTCACATAAAAAAGAAGCCTCTGCTCAAGGCTTCTGATCATTATATGCAGATGGTCGGAATGCAGGGATTCGAACCCTGGACCTCACCCACCCCAAGGGTGCGCGCTACCGGGCTGCGCCACATCCCGACTGTACATCCGTACTATACAATATTTTACCTATAAAGTCAATATAATTTCCTTATTTTTGCATTCTGATTAACGCATCAAACTAATGACTTCTGCACGCGCAGCCGCATCTTTTTCAAACATACCGCGAACAGCAGAGGTGATCGTTTTCGAGCCTGGCTTTTTCACGCCACGCATCGTCATGCACATATGCTCTGCTTCTACTACCACAACGACGCCGTGCGGATCAAGCTTGCGCATAATCGCGTCAGCTACTGTTGCTGTAATTCTTTCCTGCAACTGCGGACGTTTTGCCACGGTATCAACCGCACGCGCGAGCTTGCTCAGTCCTACTACGCGGCCTCCACGAGGTACGTAAGCGACATGCGCTTTTCCGAAGAAGGGAACCAAGTGATGCTCACACATAGAGTAAAACGGAATGTCCTTTACTAATACCATTTCCTCATGATCTTCACTAAAGACAGTCTCGAAATACTGCTCTTCGTCTATATGCATGCCCTCAAATACTTCGGCGTACATTTTCGCAACTCGCTTAGGGGTATCCAGCACTCCTTCACGATCAGGATCATCCCCCACTGCCTCTAGGATCATGCGAACAGCTTGCTGTATTTTATCTAAGTCGACGTTCATCATTGTACCTCCTACGTAACGGCATACGCCTTGTTTCTCATCACTAAGGTCTGCCTGCTCCAAATCAGTGCCAGACTTAGTGCCTGCTCGCGATCAAAGCCAATCTTACCATATCGTTTTAAAAAAGACAAAAAGATATCCCAGAATTCTCATAGGCAAACTGTATGTAGATAGAAAAAAACCCACATTTTATCAATGTGGATTTTTTTATGTAAGTGCTTCGTTCTCAAAAGAAACAACTACTTGATGGAGTCTTTGAGTTGTTTACCTGGTTTAAACGCAGGTACTTTGCTGGAAGCGATTTCGATCTCTTCACCAGTTTGTGGGTTACGACCTTTACGAGCCGCACGTTCACGAACTTCGAAGTTACCAAAGCCGATCAGTTGGACTTTATCACCAGTTTTCAATGCATCTGCAATTGCGTCAAGAACTGCATCAACTGCTTTTGTTGCATCTTTCTTGGTGAGTTCTGTGGTTTCAGCCACTTTTGCAATCAGTTCTGTTTTGTTCATTTTATTCACCTCCCCTCAAAGAACACCAAGTCCTAGCTATTATTTTTCTTAACCGAAACGAAGCGTTTTATACACGATTGGTTGTTTTTACCGATCTGACAAGCTTATAGTAATACACCGATTTCTTAAATTCAAGCCCCTCCTGTCGAAATTGAACGAAATACAAGAAAAAAAGGCATCTCGTCATGTCAGATGCCTTCCCTATATTTGTTGTTTATAGGACTTTTGAACTATTTATTAGAGTATGATCGCTATCAGGCCACCCGATCCCTCGTTGATGATTCGACCCAAAGTCTCCTGTAATTTGTATCTGGCGTTGTCTGGCATCATGGTAATTTTTGCCTGAATCCCCTCTCTTACGATGGAATGGAGCGAGCGTCCAAAGATATCGGAGTTCCAGATGGATAGCGGGTCTTTGTCAAAATCTTGCATCAGATAGCGGACAAGTTCCTCACTCTGCTTCTCTGTTCCGATAATCGGAGCGAATTCAGACTCAACATCCACCCGGATCATGTGAATAGAGGGCGCTGTTGCTTTGAGTCTGACTCCAAAGCGCGGGCCCTGGCGGATTAGTTCAGGTTCGTCCAAGGTCATTTCATGCAACGACGGGGCTGCTATTCCGTAGCCCGTACTTCGGACCATGTGCAACGCTTCCGCTACCTGATCAAACTCGCGCTTGGCATGTGCGAATTCCTGCATGATTTTCAGCAAGTGATCTTTGCCATTTATTTCTACACCGACGATTTCCATCAAGATGCGGTCATACAGTTCATCTGGCGCGTAGAGGTCAATCTCAGCGATCCCTTGCCCCATGTGCATACCAGCAAGAGAGGCTCTCTCTACGAAGTCATAGTCATTGAAGAAGCCGACGACACGGTCCACATCGCGTAACCGGCGGATGTCCTGCACGGTCTCACGTACAGCTTCCTCGTAGTTCTGACGGAGCCAGTGCCCGTTTTCCAGCACCATAACCCAGCTTGGCAGATTGACATTTACTTCATGAACTGGGAATTCAAACAGGACTTCTCTCATAAGGAGCAAGATTTCCTGCTCTGTCATATGATCAACCGACAAGGCCACGACTGGTACATCGTATTTTTCCTGAAGCTGGACACGAAGGTTTTGTGCTTCGTCGGAGCGCGGACGCGTCGAGTTGACAACGATCACGAACGGTTTTCCGACTTCCTTCAGCTCGTTTACAACCCGCTCCTCTGCATCGATGTATCCTACACGCGGGATTTCCGCGATGCTGCCATCCGTTGTCACAACGATCCCGATGGTTGAGTGTTCTTGGATAACCTTGCGTGTTCCGACTTCGGCCGCTTCCTCAAATGGTACAGGCTCTTCATACCACGGTGTATTTACCATTCTTGGACCATTGTCGTCTTCGAAGCCCTTTGCCCCTTGCACCGTATAGCCAACGCAGTCAACGAGGCGGACATTGATGCTGAGTCCTTCTGTCACATGTACGTTAACTGCCTGATTCGGAACAAATTTGGGTTCGGTTGTCATGATTGTTCGTCCTGAAGCGCTCTGCGGCAACTCGTCTGTCGCTCGAATCCGCTCCGCTTCAGAGTTGATATTCGGGATGACAACTTGCTCCATAAACCGTTTGATAAAGGTCGACTTTCCCGTACGAACAGGGCCTACCACTCCGAGGTAGATGTCTCCGCCCGTCCGCTCGGCAATGTCTTTAAAGATGTCGACTCGTTCCACCATCGATGACCTCCTTCTATTTGTCTATTTTTACACTATGACCGATTTTCCGAATTATCCCTGACCGCCAGTATTTTCGTAGGGAATCTCGTACTAGTTTTGTGGACAGTACAAATATATGTATTTTTGCGTTAACTAGAACAAAAAAAACGACCCTGATGAGAGTCGTTTTTCACGAAGTTAATTTAGTTTGAGAAGCTGTGGTTCACCATTGACCATTTCATATGGGAACGATTTTGCGGGCACGAACATGGAATTGCGCGCCAGCACGTATCTCGGGTCTGTTTTTTCCGGCACGGTTACTTTTGTATCCCGAAGTAATTGCGCGATATCCGAAGCATAATCAATCCCGACTTGTCCTTCAGCGTTCATGACCAGCGGCAACAAGTAAGTCCCCATCGTGGACGGCACCTGCCACGCTTTTAAGCCGAGCCGCTCGTGATCGATGGAATAGTATCCATTCCCCAAGTCTGCGAGTACAGGCAGCTTTTCGAAATGTCCCTTGTAACGGTCTACTTCGCTCTGTACATCCGCTACAGTACTGACAGCTGTCAAATGAATGAGCTTCACTGTTGGCTTAGTTTCCACATCAATCAGTACGTACTTGTACACGCCACCTTTTTCAAATGCGTTCCCAGGTACATCCGGCATGTATTTTGGGATCATCTTGCGGAAATCAATCTCGTATTTTTCAAAAATAGGAGTATCGAGCGATTTGGTTACGATTGGCAACACTGCTGTGTCTTTTTGAAATTGCTCAATCGCTTTTTGTGTTGCTTCTACAAAAAAGGTACTCGGAATTTGATTCTCTGCTCTGCGCTCATCCGGATACAAGCATCCAGATAAAAGGGAAGACAGAATCGTCAAACTGATCACAAGCTTGAACGATTTTCGCCACGATTGCCACATCTTATGTACACACCTCTTATATCCCATCTTCATTTTCTTTGCGTTGTCGCTCGAGTGCAGCCGCTACCACTGATTTCAGCTTACTTTCTGGAATCCTGACCGTACAATCCTTTTCTGTCGTTTTTGCCTGACAGGCCAAACGAATCCCTTTCGCCAGATCCTTTTCAGGCAGCTTGCGCTTTTCCAGCGCTGTTGGCGGGCACAGCAGGCCATTCTCAACGACCACGCGGCACATTAGACAAGATGCGTGTCCACCGCATCTCTGCGGGATTACGACGCGAGCTGACGAAGCTACACCGACCAAGGTTTGCCCTGTCCGCGCCTTCACACTTTTCTTGCTCGGGAGAAAGGTTACTTTCCCCATTTCGTCACTTCCTTTACTAGTACGGCCGATGAGCTACCTTGACTGTTCCTGATGAAACAACCTTCGTCTGGCAGCCTAATCTGTAGCCTTCTGCGCGTTCAGCTTTTCTCAATCTCAGTTTTTCTTCTGGTGTCACTTCGTTTAAGTGCTCCGCACCTTCTAAAACATGTGTACGGCATTGTGCACATACCCCTCTTTGGCATGCATGGCCCCACACGATGTTGTTCTTTTTTGCAAGAGCAACAATCGATTGATTCAACTCGATCAAGACTTCATGACTGCCTGCACGAGTAAGTAGTGTGATTGTTGACATTTTTCATCCTCCCTAGACAAAAATCACAATCAAAATCATGACAAGCACGACGAGTAATAGTAAGAATGCGATGGTCTTCACAAGGAACCGCAAAAACCCATTACTTATTTTTCTGGCAAAGATCATAAGTAAATTGCAGACGAACATGAGCCCAATGGCGATTAAGGAAATGTTCATCTTTGTCATAGGATCAATATACATCGGGACTGCAGCATCCTTTGCATTTTTGCTTTATTATACCATAATTCCCCCTCATCGTCTGACGCTTGCGAACCTAATACTAGACATTCGCATAGACTATCGTGATGAATTCGCCCATTGGAGGGATGAAACGTTGAGTAATAAAGTAAGTAATCGAAAATGGCGGAATCCATATGCGCCTATACCCAGCAAAAAATTAAGCGACCAAGTCGAGAATGTCTCCCTTTCCATTTCACCGAAAAGAATCCTGCCCGCCGTTGATTTGCGCACCTCTGTTACGAAAATGCGCCATAACATCAAAGGGATCGGGAGCACGATTCGGCAGGTAGAAGACACGATGGATTCGTTGTACGGGGCGATGGAGATGATTGAGAACCTCGGAAAACGCACGCCTGAGCCAGAGGTCGTTGCCGAAAAGCCTGCTGCTGCTGGCAAACGCAAAGCTGCTCCAGAGCCACAAAAGGCTGCAGAAACAACAACACCGCCGGAATCAGGCTTAGGCAACCTATTGGCCAATATAGATATCGGGCAATTACTGGGGCTCCTGCAATCCCCCTTGGTCCAGAACCTGATTACACAGGTAAGCAGCAACTCCAAAGAACGAAAAAAAGAGGGATAAGATCCCTCTTTTTTTCTTGCAATCTGTAGGTCAGCCATGTCCCTGTAGAGCCATGATTGTTCCTAGTCTTACTGTATGACGGTTTTTGTTGCAGGTAACGGGCATAATCGCCCATTTCTCTTATTTGAGCAGCTTGGTCAAGGTGGACATGTCATTGAGGTTGATTTCCTGATTGCGAAACATTTCAATGACCTTATCCTCCTTTTCAGGAGTTAATTGCTTGCCACTAAGGGTAGCGAGCGTGCGAATGATTTGCCGCAGCTTGGTCTCGTCTTCAAAGTCACTACGCTTGACCTGACCAGCAAGTGAGCGAAGCTTTTCTTCATCAACATTTTCCGTTGCTTTTCCTTGCAAACGCTCAAAAAGTCGTTTCGACATATTATTCATATGAAATCTCCTCCTGCACATGGGCTTTCACCCTATCGTATGTGCAGAAGCCTAAATCGGTGATACATGATTTTATTCCGCATCGGGATTGAGGAACGCCATTTCAAAGGTTTTTCCGCGCCCCATCAATTCTTCCACGCCTTGACGAGCTTCTTTTCCTTCAAACAGCATGCCATATAGAACCGAGGTGATTGGCATTTCAACTTGCTCGCGTTGCGATAAGGAAAAGGCTGCATTTGTCGTGCGAACGCCTTCGACGACCATACCCATCTGTGCCAGTACGTCATCGAGTTTTTTTCCTTGTCCGAGCATATAGCCTGCGCGCCAGTTTCGGCTGTGTTTACTCGTGCATGTGGCAATCAAATCGCCAACACCAGCAAGGCCCGAAAACGTTAGCGGCTTAGCGCCGAGCTTGATACCAAGACGGCTTATTTCTGCCAAGCCTCGGGTCAACAGGGCTGCCTTAGCGTTGTCCCCATACCCTAAACCATCAGACATCCCTGCACCAAGTGCAATGATGTTCTTCAACGCTCCGGCGATCTCAGCGCCAATCAAGTCCGGATTGGTATACACACGAAAATTCGTATTCATCAGCAGATCCTGAGAGCGCAGCATGCTTTCTTCGGATTCAGACGCCATCACAACTGTCGTTGGTTGCCGTTTGACTACTTCCTCAGCATGGCTCGGTCCTGACAGCACAGCCAATCTGGACGCAATCTCTTTCGGTACCTCTTCCGCAATGACTTCTGACATTCGCTTCAGGCTTTCCAGTTCAAAGCCTTTTGTCGCATGAATCAAAAGTACATCCGGTTCCAGGTACGGAGCTACTTGCTGACAGATTTGGCGCATGGCATGGGAAGGAACAACGAGAAGAACAATGCGCTTGCCAACGACAGCCTCTTGAATATTGGTGGTTGCAACAATGTTGGCCGAAAGCTTTTCTCCCGGCAGGTACTTCTCATTCACATGCTTGCTGTTTATTTCTTCTGCCAGCTTTTTATCCCGTACCCAAAGCGTAACCTGATGCCCATTGTCCGCCAAGACTGTAGCAAGTGCCGTTCCCCAGCTTCCAGCACCAATCACCGTAACATTTTGAATCAATACGTCCCCCTCCACTTTTCTCATGTCCGTTCGTACATTATCCCAGCTTCCGGTTGGACTTGTCTCCTAGTTTCCGTTCGTTTCCTGCAAGAAGATTGCGGATATTATTATAATGACGAATGTAAGCAAAGATTGCGATCGCCAAGCTCGCCCAAACAAAGGAGATAGGTTTGTCCAACAAGTAAAGGGTGAATGGAATAACCGTTACGATCACCAATGATCCTAATGAAACAAAGCGAGTGATCGCAATGACTACGACAGCCAACACGGCAGCGATCAAAAATGCCAAGGGAGAAAACCCTAACACGACACCTAGCGTGGTCGCAATGCCTTTCCCTCCACGGAATCCAAAAAAGATCGGCCAATTGTGACCCGCGATAACAAACAGGCCTGCCACCGCGTATGCTGCCGGGTCCCCCGTCATCAGGTGAGTCAGTCCCATCGCAGCTATTCCTTTTAGTGCATCAAGAAGGAGAACGGCAATGCCGGGGCCTTTACCTAACACCCTGAGGGTATTGGTTGCACCGGCATTTCCGCTGCCATGAGAACGAATGTCAATTCCTGCGACTTTTTTGGCGATAAGATAGCTAAAGCTAATAGAACCGATTAAATAGCTAAGCACCCAGGATAATAACACCATGGCGTTTTTCTCTCCCTACGTTTTTTTCCGTGTCCAGATTCTAACTGGTGTGCCTTCAAATACAAAGGCTTCACGGATCTTGTTCTCTATGTAACGTTCATAGGAAAAGTGCATGAGTTCCGGATCGTTCACAAACAGAATGAACGTCGGTGGTTTCACTGTTGCTTGTGTCGCATAGTTGATCTTCAAGCGTTTGCCGCGATCAGATGGTGGAGGTGTACGAATCGTCGCATCGGTTACCAAGTCATTGAGAACCGCGGTAGGAATGCGCATCGCATGTGCTTGAGCTACTTCATTGACCTTCGGTAGAATCGTATGGACACGTTGCTTCGATTTTGCAGACACATACAAAATCGGAGCATAATCCAGGTATTTAAACTCTTCGCGGATCAATTCTGTGAAGCGTTGCATCGTTTTGTCGTCTTTTTCAATCGCATCCCATTTGTTCACGATAATAATGACACCACGGCCAGCCTCATGTGCATAACCCGCGATTTTCTTGTCTTGCTCGATAATGCCTTCTTCCCCGTTAATGACAACAAGAACGACATCGGAATCTTCAATGGAACGCATGGCACGCATCACACTGTATTTTTCCGTTGTTTCATACACTTTTCCACGCTTGCGCATACCTGCCGTGTCTACGAGAATGTAGCTTTGGTCATCACGCTCAAATGGCGTGTCGATCGCATCACGGGTCGTTCCGGCAACATCACTGACAATGACTCGCTCTTCACCTAGAATCGCATTCGTCAAGGAAGACTTCCCGACGTTTGGACGACCGATGATGGATACACGAATGACATCATCTCTTTTCTCTTCGTCATCCTCTGCTGGGAAATGCTGAACCACTTCTTCCAGCATATCGCCCAAGCCAAGACCATGGCTACCCGAGACAGGGAATGGCTCGCCCAAGCCCAGGGAATAAAAATCGTAAATATCCGCACGCATTTCCGGATTATCCGCTTTGTTCACCGCGAGTACGACAGGTTTTCCTGTCCGATTCAGCATTCGTGCCAGTTCAACGTCCGCATCTGTCACACCTGTACGGCTATCTGCAATCATAATGATGACATCTGCTTCGTCAATCGCAAGCTCTGCCTGGTAACGCATCTGTGTAAGAATCTCGTCGGTCTCGCCAAACTCAATTCCACCGGTATCAATCACATGGAAAGTATGAGTTAACCATTCACCTTTCCCGTACAGGCGGTCACGGGTTACTCCCGGCATATCCTCCACGATCGCGACTCGTTCGCCAATCAATCTGTTAAAAATCGTGGATTTCCCCACGTTGGGTCTCCCCACAATGGCTACCACTGGTAATCCCATAATCAACAACACTCTCTCTCATTTTACGTTTTGACTAGCTAATCATACCATACACTACTTATGCCGAACAATGATAAGGGTATCGGCGCTTACTTCATGCACCATCCCGTCTAGTATCTTTTCCAGCGTGAAGGCTGTTTGTTGCATCTTCTCGGTAGTAGACTCGATAAAAATCGGCACACCACCCGCTATCCTGTCTTTGTTCGTGGTAATCACCGCCAAGATTACTCCTGTCATGGCCTACAGCTCCTTTTTCACGATTCTAGTCTTCGTTGGCATTCGGAAGACGCTTTCGAGAATCGGGACTGCACGAATGACGGACGTTGCACGTTCCACATCTTTTTCTTGCGGCAATAAAAATACACCCAGTCTCCCTGACTTTATATCACGTTTTACCAAAGGTGTTAGCGATGGCTCTCCCGTATCTGTATATACGCCGAGTTGCGTCGCAACATCGTGCAAAATTGCTTGCCGCTGACCTGGATGGGCAATCGTGACCTTGGCATTGGCATCCCTCGGTGTCAGAACAAAGCCCACGCCTTGCTCGCGTATGATCTCTTGGGCATTTGCCAACCCGACGTTCATGATGTAAATGTCGTTCACATACAAGTCTCTTCCTTCCATTCTCACTTCTCCCGGCTCGATCTCTGCAATCAGCGATAATGTTTTTCCAGAGCGCAGCTTGCGAGAAATCAATAAGGCGATGACACCTGCAATGACACCCCCCCACCAATGAAAGAGAATGGTCGCCGTCGTTGTCACCAATGAGGTAAACATGACCATGTAATTGCGTCCTTCAAACACCATGGCAATCCCTTCGATATAGGGGCCTCCACGGGGAACCAGCTCCTGTTTATCGATCTCGTTGAGCGTAGTGCGTTCCATGTTCCTGACATCACGGAATTGTTGAGCAGCCAACGTCAAAAATGTGACTGCCGTGTAATTCTCCTTGAGCAGCGCAGGCATCGCTAACGCTCCGAGCGCGGATGCGATCACCCCTAGTGAAACGTGAATAATTTTTCCGTGCGGATAAGTTGGATATTGTCGATAATCCGTGCGCAAAAGATGAATCCGGCACATAATGCCGAATAGGAAACCGAGAACTAACGGAAAAACATAATCATAAGCTAGCAATCCCTTCAACACCCTAGCGTCACCTACCCGTATCGGAATGAGAAGACTCTGTTTCAGTTCTACCAAGGATACGACGAATCGCAGACCAGACTATGCTGACGAGAGCCCATAGAGATAGGCTACTCCACATCAAATCTTGCGCATACTCCGATCCCCAATGACAGGAACCCGACAATTTCCAAAAATATAGCGAATGTATCGCATCTGCGAGAGGCATTGCGAGCATAAGCTGAAACAGCTGTCCCAGATTTGTTCTGCTCATCAAAAAAATCGTACTGACTCCAACAGCGGGTACGATGATCCTCTCATCCCAAAACAGCAAGATCGGATCGGTAAAAAACAGCCAGCGCAGCCAAAATAGCAAAAGAGCCGTTGCCAGCGCACTCAGCACGTACAATCTGCGTATTTTGGACGTGAGCTTGGTGTAAAGGAAAATGCTTGCGATCAGTGGCAATATCGTTCCACTCAGACTAACTTGAATGGGGGCAAAGTAGATTTCCCAGCTAACAAACGTACAAATTAAAAATGCGCTGATCACTGCGAGCACTCGTCTGCGTTCCATCTTCATGTTTCGTAGCTGAAAGTCAAAGCTTCCCATCCATACAAGACACAGCAAAGACCACTGAATAAGGATCGCAACGGTTCCCTCGTTCATGTTCATCTCCTCAAAATGATGGTTGTCTCCCCAAAGTATGCCTCAACCAAGGAAATTTCATGAATCGAATGCTCGTCCACTACTTAACGTTGCGCCAGTTCCTCTAATTGCATGTGACGAAGCTTAGCTCTCTCTGCTGTTTTACCCGTGATCATTACAGGAGTACAAACGGCCTCAGCCAGACCTTTCATTCCTAGTGCGGTCATCGCCACACGAATTTGATGATGCCATCTGTCGACGGTAGACAAGCACTCTTCCAGAGATTCGCGTTGAACCAGACGCAGCATTGCCCCTGCCATTCCAACAGCGGACGCACCTAAAGAAGCTGCTTTGACAACATCGAGTCCATGACGAACACCACCAGTTGCTATGTACGACATTCCTGAATGACCGATAGCATTCGCTTCCAGTAAGCTCTCCACCGTCGTAAATCCCCAATCCTCGAACATGACCTGAGGTTGATCACTTCGCATATTTTCGACCTGAGCAAAATTTGTTCCGCCTCTTCCACCCACATCGATTGTTCTGATTCCGATTCCTATGAGCTTCTCGATTGATTCCTTCGCCATTCCAAAACCGACTTCTTTGACAATAACCGGCACATCCAGACTCTCCCTGATTGCTTGTATCCGCTCAAGATAGCCGCGAAAATCCCGGTCCCCCTCAGGCATCAGCAGCTCTTGCATGACATTCAGATGGATTTGCAGTCCGTTCGCTTCAATCATCTCCACAGCTGCTATTGCCTGCTCCACTGTTGCCTCTGCCCCTACATTTGCAAACAAGATCCCCTGTGGATGTTCCCTTCTGACAATCCGATAGCTATCCATAACATCTGGATCACGCAGAGCGGCCATTTGTGAGCCAACAGCCATAGCCAGATTTCGTTCTCTCGCAATGATCGCCAGTTTTTGATTGATCTGCGTAGTCCCACCAGCTCCACCCGTCATCGCATTAATTATTATCGGTGAGGAGAGTCGCAAAGATGCGATCTCGGTGTCCAGTGAGGTTTCAGCATACGCTGCATTCGGCAAGCTGTTCGGAACAAAGCTAACATCATCAAAGCTATTCGCACTATCTTCCCCGGTGACAAGAGCGTTTCGAATATGGTCCAGTTTTCTAATCGAACGACGATCCATTGTACCCCTCCTAGCTTTCACTCCCAGAAAAAAGGGATACGCCAGAGCGTATCCCCATGAATCCTACTTTTATCTTACTTAAACTTGTCTTTCAGATCACCGAACAACTCGCCCAATGTCACTCCCATTGGTTGGTTGTTTTCCTGCGTGAATTGTTGCTGTTCACGCTTGCTCGCGCGTTCTGCCTGCTCCACACGGTCTTCTTCGACTGCACGGATACTCAGGCTAATACGCTGTTCTTGTGGAACAACATCCAAAACCTTCACCTGTACTTCTTGGCCCTCTTTCAGCACCTCACTCGGTGTATTCACCCGGCGATTTGCAATCTGGGAGATGTGTACGAGGCCTTCGATTCCAGGAGCCAGCTCAATAAATGCACCGAAGGACACCAAACGTTTTACCGTTCCATTCAAAATAGAGCCCGCTTTGAAATCTTCTGCAACGCTCGCCCATGGACCTGCTTGCGTTTCCTTAATGCTAAGGCCAATGCGCTCGTTTTCGCGGTCAATTTTGAGGACCTTCACTTGTACTTTGTCGCCTTCCTTCACAACATCGGACGGCTTATCTACACGGTTCCAAGCAAGTTCAGATACGTGAACCAATCCATCAACACCACCGATATCCACGAATACGCCGAAATCGGTCATGCGCTGAACCGTTCCCTCCAATACTTGACCCACTTGGATTTTATCCATAATGGATTGCTTTTGCACTTTTGCTTCGTCTTCCAAAACCGCTTTGTGGGACAGGATGACTTTATTCTTTTCCTTATCCATTTCTACTACTTTCAAAGCCAATGTTTTGCCTTTGTAATCAGAGAAATCTTCAACGAAATGACGCTCTACCATGGAAGCCGGAATGAAGCCGCGAACGCCTACATCAACAACAAGGCCGCCCTTCACTACTTCTTTCACGGTCGCTTCAATGATTTCACCCGCTTGCATTTTTTGCTCAAGATCAGACCACGAGGATTCCATCGCTACTGCTTTCTTGGAAACAACGAGCTCTTCTTTCTCATCGTTTAGCTTGATGACTTTCACTTCGAAAGTATCACCAACCGCTACTACATCAGATACCTTTTCAACATGCAGTGGAGACAGTTCGCTGATAGGAATCAGACCATCGTACTTGTAGCCTAGATCTACAAGCGCTTGTTTGTCCTCAACTTTTGTTACGGTTGCTTTTACGACATCTCCTACAGAAATGGTTGTTGCATCCGTCAAGCTTACGTTCGTTTCTTCCATCATTCAAAAGACCTCCTTAATACCATCCAGTCCCAAACATCTATGTACAGGTTGTGTACAACCTCACTACACGAAGCGGGAGCATGTATATTTTTAACTGTCGCCTGATGGCTGGCAGTTAGTACTGATGAAGCCAGTAAGTTCCAGCAGATTTAGTATTCGTCCCTTTAGCAATTCTATACCGTTTGCTAAGAGAGATGCTGGTTTCGTAATTGCTTGATGTGCTCCATAATCAGATCGCTCGTTTCCTTCAACGTATCAGCGCTTGCTTTGGCCTCGCGCAGTTGAGTCAGATCGATCGGTTTACCGTAAACGATCTTAATGGAACGAAACGGTCGATATGGCCCGATAATGGCAACCGGAATGACCGCAGCTTCTGATTTGAGCGCGAACATTGCCACACCCGGCATCGCTTCCCCTGGTTCCCCTGTTTTGCTGCGGGTTCCCTCAGGAAAGATTCCAAAGATTTTTCCATCTTCAAGCAATTTGAGAGTCGTACGAATGGCCGCACGATCTCCTGCACCCCGTTTGACCGGAAATGCACCGAATTTGGTAATGAGAAAGGATAAGACCGGAATTTTGAACAGCTCTTCTTTGGCCATGAAATGAACCTGACGCTCGATGCCACCCCCGAGAAGAGGTGGATCCCACAAAGAAATGTGGTTAGCACAAAGGATCACTGGGCCTTCCTTAGGTATATGTTCACGCCCGATCACTTGCCAACGAAAGACAAGCGAAAAAATGATGCGAAAAAAACCTCTGAATAGACGATAGTAACTCAATGGGTTGACTCTCCCGTTCGCTCGCAGATTTGCAAGATGCGATCGACCACCTGATCAATGGTCATTCCTGTTGTGTCTACCAAAACGGCATCTTCCGCCTGACGCAACGGTGCGACTTCTCTCTGCATGTCCCGTCGATCTCGCTCTTCGATTTCTTTTTCCAGCTCAGCCAAGTCTGTCTGGGTACCTTTTGCGAGTAGTTCCTTCCAGCGGCGTTCTGCACGCTCTTGGATGGAGGCCGTCAGAAATATCTTCACATCAGCATCAGGCAAAACATGGGTACCGATATCTCTGCCGTCCATGACGACATTGCCTTGGGTTGCCAAGCGTCGCTGGAGCACAAGCATTTGTTCACGGACGGAACCGTAGCTCGCTACAATGGAGGCGTACTGGCTCACTTCTGTGGAACGGATCCAGCTCGTGACATCGATTTCATTCCAGTATACATGTTGCTGTCCGTTTTCCCGAATCAGTTGAATCTTGTTTTTTTGCAAAAGTTCGGAAACTGCAGACTCGTCGCTGATAGGGAGCTGATGGTGGTGGACTGCCCAAGCAAGGGCACGATACATGGCACCCGTGTCAATGTACACGTATTCCAGTTGTCCCGCTACTTTTTGGGCGACAGTACTTTTGCCTGCTCCCGCTGGTCCATCAATGGCAATGTTCATTACTTCTCACCTGCTATGTACGTTAGTTCGGATGGGAATAAAACAAGAAAAGCTTCTGTCGAAGCCCTTTCCCATTCTTTGTGTGATGAAAAACGATATTGCGTTTTTCGAATTTGGCTGTGACCACTAGCGGTCTACAAAAAAAACGATCCAAGACCGTTTTCTATGTTATCTATAATAGTACCATAGTATGGAAGCATGCGCAAACCTTTAGGGCTCTCTGGACACGCCTTCCAAGCGCTCTGTTTCGATTAATACTAGTCTAGCGGGTACGTACTGAATGAGGACCTCGCCTATGGTCAGTACAATCGCACATACGACAATTCCAATCATGATGCCTTTTTCTACCCGTTTGGAAAAGCTCCGAAAACGATCGTTGTACTGACTGGTCAATAGGGTCACTTCCTCTGATGAAGCGTCAATCTACAACGCCTTTTTTGCGAAGCTCTAGCTGTCTCTCGTAACACGCTCTAACCACTTTTGCCCGATCTTGCTCGCTGATTTGGGTGAACTTACCCGAAATCCATTGGTGCAAACCTTTTTCTTCCGCCGGTTTTTGTCTGACGATTTCCATCTCAACAAAAGCATGTTGAACCTGTCCATTTTTACTTGGAAGGGAAATCCAGACGTGCAAGTTGTCTTTTTCCTTCAAATGATAGCTTTCCTCACAGCTAAAAGACAGCCCACCACCACTGATATCTAACGTTCGTGCTAGAAAATGATAGCGTCGAATCGGATCATCCAGTTTGACTGCGATGTCTAACGTAGTGTCAATTCTCAAGTAGTTTCGTCGCTGTGTGCGCACAATCTCCTCTTTAGCCGGCAGTTGCAGAAGCAGTACAGGAATGTGATTGTTTTCCCTGCCGATAATTGCAGAGCGAAATTCATAGCGTGAGCCATCCTCGCCAACATACCAAACCAAGCATGGTGTCCCTGGTTGAAATACCCCAGTCCGTCCAGTGTTTTCGCTGGTTGGCAGCTCGATGGAAGCTACATCATCCTTCAAATCGGCCACACGGCTTTTGAAAGTTTGCAGCTCCGTTTCTTCTGAGGAACTCGTGAAGTTTAGTCTTATTGTTTGTCCTATTCGTGGAAGCATCATAAAGTAACTGTTCCTCCCCTTCCTATCACCCTTTCCATTATATACCCTTTTGTTTCGAATCAGCAAATAGGGAAAGCCGCTAAAAAACTAGCTTTCCCCCTATTTTTTTAACACTATTGTCCCTCGTTCTGTCCCGATCCCGTTTCCATTTTCACAACTTCTTCTTCTTCTCCGTTCATGGCATTGATGTAGACCATGTACGAATTTCCTTCAAAGCTCCCTGTCATTTCCCACGTCAGTACTTCTTTTCCATCGTTTTTCCCTTCGATAAGAGCAAGTCGCTGATCCGTCACTTTTACGCTCGGATTGACTTTTTTCCTTGCTTCTTCTTTGGAGAGGCGCGGCTCGGAGAGAATTCTCTTTTTGTGATTAAACAGATACTCCGTCGAATTATAGGCAGTAACCTCTCCGTTGTCCAACGCGATTTCGACGACCACCCCGTCCGGATAAATTCTGACGCCATCCTGAACTGGCACAAACGTAAAGAGCGCGTTGCGGTCGTAGCTGTCAATCTCAGAGACCTGCATATTGTCAAATCCATGGTTGCGCAAGAACACGCGACCTTTTTCTTCGGCCTGCTTCATGTCCAACTTCTCCTCGCCAACTCCACGCTCGTTCATCATCCAAACAACTTTTCCACCGCGTTTGGTGACATCGAGGTTAATGGCCGTCTTGTGCCCGTTTGGCGTGACACGTACGCTATACGCTGAGTATTCCTGCCCCTTGCCGTTATCGTTTACTTCTACTTTCGCATCTCCTGGCTTCAACCCGAGAAACGCCAGTGCATTCTTCTCTGCTTCCTCTTTGGTGGCTGGTTTGCCATCGATCCCTTTGATTCGCTGCTGCTTTTTCTTGTCGAGACTCTGTATCCCGACACCCCAGTCTAAATCAGGGTATTCCTGCACTTTTTTCTCAATGGTTTGGAATCCGTCGATGATGGTATTGTCCTCTTTGTTTTTATTGGAGGCTAATGCCGTCTCGACATCCATCCATCTCAATTGTTTGTCCATCGCGACGGTTTGTACCTTGCGCAGCTCATTCTGGATATCCTGTGCTTGTGTGTGTAGGCTCTTCAATGTCTTGTATTCACTCTGACTCAACGGCTGCTTGTCCAGGTCACGCACAGCGACACGATAGGAAAAATCTGCAACCCTCGACAGCATTTCTTCTGTTTTGTTAAATGCCATCAGGGTCAATGGCAGTTGTCCGACATCCGCTTGTGCCGCATAGGAAAGGCGCCAGACATTCGTCAAGATGGGAGTCATTTGTCTGCGAGAGTTGACCACCAGTGATTTGCCAAGCTCATCATGCAGCTTGTCCACATGATAAGTGAGATCGTGGAAAGCCCTTTGGTATGAGTTTTCCGCTTTGATCAAGACCGAGTTCTTCTCATTGTGCTCCTGATATCCCCACACGCCAGCGCCTATTAAGGCGACCAGGGCAACGGGAAATAACACGCGTGCTGTTGCTCCATATACCATCCCTTGCCACTCCTCCTTTGATTACGCATCCATTATCTACAAAAGATGTGTTTCCCGATCTTTTTAACCTGCGGTCTGGTCCAAATCCAACCGGACGTTGCTGTATCTGGATTGAAATAGTACGTGCAGCCTCCCGACGGGTCCCAGCCGTTTAGTGCGTTCTTCACTGCTTTCATCGCACTTTCATTAGGTGTAAGCCATATTTGACCATCAGCAACTGCTGTAAAAGCGCGTGGTTCGAATATCACAGCCGAGGGCGTATCAGGAAACGAAGGGCTCTTGACGCGGTTTAAAATAACGGCTGCGACAGCTACTTGCCCTTCAAACGGCTCTCCTCTTGCCTCTCCGTAAACAGCATTTGCCATGATTTTCAAATCATTGTCAGAGACCCTTGAAGGATGAAAGCTGGCTTTGGTTTTGGCCGTCTGATTCTTTGCAGCAGGTGCAGCCATCTGTTCTTCGTATACAGCAGCTGCATTCTTTTCCTTCCAGACAACCTTGTATCCATTCAAGCCCGCTGCTACCAACATCACCAACACACCTGCGATCCAGATTGTACGCACGGCTGAATCCTCCTTGGCATGTATTGAAATCTTTGCATAGTGTTGGTGGAGGAAGAATGGATTATGCATGAAAATCTGGATATAGAAAAAGACCGATGCTATTTGCATCGGCCCACATAGATTGGTCACGCTTTTTCAGTTGGGAATGGAAAAGATCAGGACTCGTCAATTCGAAAATGCTTGTCGTTGTCACACAGGCACTGCTTGAACCCTGTTTCTATTTGTCCTCCAGGTTCTCGCTGGCCACGTAGTGTAAACTTTTCTCCACATACATTGCATTGAATGGTCACTTTTGCTCGATCAGTTTTTAGCACGTACGACTCCTCCTTACCGTCTATTGTGGACGTGAAGAGAGATTTTTAGAACCGAAATCGTGTGCTCTTTGTACCTTTTTTAAGCCCTGCCACCACAAAACAAGCATGAATGGCACAATCACTACCAACCAGTTTTGCACCGCCAAAAAAATCACGTTGTACAGGGCATGCAAGCCGATCGGCAAGGTAATCGACATCCATAAAAAAAGCCGCTCATGTTTGGCGTCCTTGGAAAACTTGGCCCGTCCGAGATAATATCCCATCCACACCGCAAACAACGCATGGCTGGATACCGGCAAAAAGGCACGCCAGATGGCGATATTCGTTCCATTTATAATAAGGTAGAACAAATTCTCCAACGTAGCAAAACCAAGTGACACCGCAACTGCATAAACAATTCCATCGTATGGCTCATCAAATTCCAAATGTTTATAAACCGTAAAATAGATGACCATCCATTTAAAAAATTCTTCCACGACAGCGGATTGGAAAACTTCCGCGACAATGCCATCCCGCCAGTTCCATTCATTCTGCATGATGTACTGAAGTACCATAATGGGTACGACCAGCAACATACCAAAGATAAACGACCGGATTACCATCGAAATCGGCTCCGGTTCGAGACTGTCACGCAGGTAAAAGTAACTTAAGATGGCGATACCGGGGGCAACTGCCGCGCCGATCAAAGCAATCATCTTTTATTACTCCTTTACACAAGGCTATTGTTCATCGTACCATGAATACTGGTTGATGAAAACCCGCTACAGGAGAGAGATCATGTCAAAAAAAATTTTGGTAGTGAACACAGGCGGTACGATTGCCATGTCTGTCGATGACTCAGAAGGCGTAAAGCCATTGGATGATCAAGCTGTCAACAAAATCCTTCCTTTTTTAGAAAAACACGCGGATGTCACCATGAAAAATGTACTCAACCTACCTAGCCCTCATATGACTCCTGCGATCATGAATCAACTGCGACTCTATATTGAGGAAGCCTTTCAACAAGATCATTATGATGGCATTGTTATTACCCACGGGACTGATACGTTGGAGGAGACCGCATACTTCCTCGATCTGACTTTGTCGGTCAACGTCCCGATTGTCGTGACTGGAGCCATGCGCAGCAGCAATGAGCTTGGTGCTGACGGTCCCGTCAATCTCATTTCTTCCGTTCGTGCAGCCGCAGACCCCGACAGTTTGAACAAAGGTGTTATCGTTGTTTTTAATGACGAAATTCACGCGGCACGTCACGTAACGAAAACACACACGAGCAATGTCGCTACCTTCCAGTCGCCACAATACGGACCGATTGGAACCATTGCGAAAAAAAGTGTGCAATACCACCATGCTCCGTTGGATCGAGAGCATTATGCCATCACGCAAGCTGATGCGAATGTGCCGCTGATCAAAGCAGTTGCTGGCATGGAGCCTGCTTGGCTACAGTTTTTATTGGAGCAGCACATTGATGGACTCGTCGTAGAGGCGTTTGGATTAGGAAATCTTCCATCCGCTATCATCCCTACCCTGCAGCAACTTCTCGACAAAGGCGTACCGATCGTGCTCGTCTCCCGCTGCTACAATGGACAGGTGCAGGATATCTATGACTATGAAGGTGGAGGCCGCAAACTAAAAGAGATGGGCATCATCTTCTCCAATGGCTTGAACGGGCAAAAGGCTCGTCTCAAACTAATTGTAACGCTGCAAAAAACACGGACTTTCAAAGAACTGCAGCAGTTGTTCGACCACTAAATAATAGGACTACAGCCTCCTGATTCTTCAGGAGGTTTTTTTCCTTAAAAACAGAACTTGAACGGTGCTGTAGTGGTGGGGAGGAAACAGGAGAAAACGCTCAGATTCTAGGGCCACCACCTGGGGGATTGACTGCACGATTCCATGCAAAAAGCGAAACCGCGTCCAAAGTTGTCCCTTCAGGATGTATTTCAGAGGTGGACGCTTAAGAGCGTGTTTCGCTTTTTGCATTGCGTCTCGGTCGGTGTCCCTAAGATCTTCGTTTTTTTCTCCTGTTTCCTCTACGAGCTTTCCATGTTTAACCGAGTTTTAAATGCCTTAAAAGATTGAAGAATGTGATCAGTTACTACAGAGAAGAATATTTCCAGGCGTAGCGACTTGTGGAGTCCTACCAAGCGGAGAAGGGATTCGCGAGCAAAAGAAACGCACGTGCCTGCGCTACGAAGCAGCTACCACTTTTGCGTTTCCCCGCGAATCCCTTCGGAGCGGACAGTCTCAGCCCCCAGCAGGACGGAGCCTGGAGCCTAGCATGGAAATATTCTTCTCTCCACCACAGCCACATCACACGTCGCCAATAAAAAAGGCCCCGCCAAAAGGCGGAGCCATGTTTTCTCAATATATGGAGGGTTGTTTGAAAAATTATACCCAACCGCGGAAGCGAGAAGCCTCAGCCATTTTGCGGGCACCAACCATGTAAGCAGACAGACGCATATCAATGCGACGAGTTTGGGACATGGAGTATACATTTTCAAACGAACGAACCATTACTTTTTCCAACTTCTCTTCTACTTCTTCCTCAGACCAGTAGTAGCCTTGGTTGTTTTGTACCCACTCGAAGTAGGAAACAGTCACACCACCAGCACTAGCAAGTACGTCTGGAACCAGAAGAATTCCACGCTCAGTCAAAATTTTAGTCGCTTCCAGTGTAGTTGGGCCATTTGCCGCTTCTACTACGATTGACGCCTTGATGTTGTGAGCGTTTGCAGCTGTGATTTGGTTTTCGATCGCTGCCGGAACCAAAATGTCGCATTCCAGTTCAAGAAGCTCTTTGTTGGTAATCGTGTTGTTGAACAGTTTTGTAACTGTACCAAAGGAATCACGACGATCCAACAAGTAGTCGATATCCAAACCGTTTGGATCATGCAGCGCGCCGTATGCATCAGAGATACCTACAACTTTAGCGCCTGCATCATGCATGAATTTTGCCAAGTAACTACCAGCGTTACCAAAGCCTTGTACAACTACGCGAGCACCTTTTACATCGATGTTGCGACGCTTCGCTGCTTCACGGATGCAAATGGTTACACCTTTTGCAGTTGCTGTTTCGCGGCCATGGGAACCACCCAGCGCAATTGGTTTACCCGTAATGAAACCAGGCGAGTCAAATTCACGGATACGGCTATATTCGTCCATCATCCATGCCATGATTTGTGAGTTCGTAAAGACGTCCGGAGCTGGAATATCTTTAGTAGGGCCCACTAGCTGGCTGATTGCGCGAACGTAACCGCGGCTCAGTCTTTCCAATTCGCGGAAGGACATTTCACGCGGGTCGCAAATGATACCGCCTTTACCACCGCCATATGGCAGATCGACGATACCTGCTTTGAGGCTCATCCAGATAGAAAGTGCTTTAACTTCATCCTCAGTAACTTCCGGGTGGAAACGAATGCCCCCCTTGGTCGGACCTACTGCATCGTTGTGCTGTGCACGATAGCCCGTAAATACCTTTACTTCGCCATTATCCATGCGAACCGGAATACGTACAGTCAAAACGCGTAGCGGTTCCTTCAAGAGTTCAAACATCGATTCTTGGTAACCTAGTTTCTCCAGTGCTTCCTTGATCACCGTTTGAGTTGAATGGAGCAAGTTCAATGATTCTTGCTTTTCTTTCCCTTCGGTGCTTTCGGTTACCACGTCTTGATTACCCATTACTTACCACCTCAAAAATGTTTTCGGTCAATGCCGCCTTTAGTATACACGCTTGTATCATTTATGAGAAGCTTAAAAATGTTTTTTTTCCATTTCGAAAACGTTTTCGTGCCTTGTTTTGCATAATCATTCAATTATTTCCCATCCATTTTGAAATCGCTTTTACAGACTACATTTTGTACAAATTGCTTCAAATGCACGTCCAGCCATGCTTGTATTGTCCCCAAACTTGTTTCTTTCATTACAGGATTAGTGAATTTATGCCATAATGGATAACGTAATGTGGAAGTTTATTCATGGAGGTGTTTTTATGAAAAAAAAGTCTATCTTGTTTATTTTTGCCCATCCCGATGATGAAACGTTTGCTTGTGGGATTTCCATTTCCAAATATAGTGAGACCAAAATGGCCAGCACTCATCTCTTGTGTGCAACAAAAGGGCAAGCAGGAAAAGCTGGTGACCCCCCGTTATGCACACCAGAAGAACTCCCCCGATTTCGTGAGCAAGAGCTTCGCGACGCTTGTGCCATTCTTGGGTTCGATCAAGTAGACGTCTGGGAATATCAGGATAAGTTCCTAAACACAGTGCCCGTAGATGAGCTCGTTACTCGTATCCATCAGGCTATTCACCAGATCCAACCGGAAATTGTCGTCACGTTTGCACCGCATGGCATCTCCGGACATCCTGACCATTTGGCGATTAGTCATGCAACCACCCAGGCTGTCCTTTCTTTAGGCCCAGATACGAGCGTACGAAAGCTTTATTATGCGACTCGTTCATCCGACGAAGGATTTGGTACGATGAAGCCTCCCTTTACGGATCCAATCGAGAGCATTACGACGATCATTCACGCACCTGAATATATGCAAAAAGTAGCAGATGCCTTGCGGGCACATAGGACACAACACCTCTCAGTAGAACGCGTTTTCCCAGGTGTAACAAAAGGCGAGCACCATTCTGTTCCGCCAAACAACCATTACATCCTGGCTTGGCACAGCCTTCCGAACTATACCCTTCAAGGTAAAGAAGCTGACTTTTTTGAAGGCCTAGCATAATCTGTACAGACAGCAACAGCACCTAGTTGGTTGACTAGGTGCTGTTTTATATTCCCAGACATTTCTTTTTTGATTACGTGAAATGCCTGCATATTTCTTTTACAGCATCGTCGGCAACGATCACTTTCCCGTATTCCTCCAACACATAAATCGTTATCGGCGTCGCTTCTCCGTACTCAGAGAGGATCGCAATTAGTTTGTGATAACGCTCCTGATCCAAGTCGACTTCCTCCAGCACCAGATGATATTTCCCCTGGTAGAAGTAGGCAGCTCCGCCATTGGTCAAAAGAGCGTTAATGCGGTGGGCGGCTTCAACCATATGCTCAAAGTCCCGGAAGGCATACATGATTAAATCGCTTTCTTCCAACGTGACCTCTAGCTCGTATACATCCTCGTCTTCGAATTCTTCCTCTTTCCCGTCCTTTGAGCCCGTCTTGCCACGCGTTACGATTACGACCATTCCCTGAGCTGGCAAGGCGAACACTTCAACTGCAACAGGCCCTGATACCTCAAACCCTAATTCGTGATAAGCCTGTTCCATCATGTCGTTGAACAGTTCATGAACTTTAGGAATGTCACGCCACATGTCTTCTTTTTCTATCCCGCGCTCTGAGAGGTCGTCAAAAGTTAAAAAGATTCGTATTTTATCTTGACCAAGGCGTTCAACACGCATGACTGTCCCTCCTCGCCATCCAGTCGTACTACAAAATATGATGGTAAGCCTGTAAGAGTTCTCCACATTCTCCGGCGAATACCTGTTGGCATTCATCCATTTTTTGATGGACTGGAAAATACGGGGTAGTCCTATCATATCACATTTATTTACGGGAACAAAGCTACCATGACACCTACACAGCATTCGCTTATCGATGTCGAATCAACTCATGAAAAAAGAAACTTTGTTGTTGCCTGTCATTTCCTGCGCTTTCCCAGGAAAAGTTCCCCCTCATTGTTCTTTTTCTGTATTTATATTTGGCTCTGCTAGTTCGGGTTCCTTCTCGTTCATAAAGGTTTGTACATGAAAAAACGCCCAGAATCAGGCGTTTTTCTACGTCTCATATTCACGCAGCCGCTTTTGAATCCAAATAGCAGCCTGTGTTCCATCTCCCATGGCAATCGACACTTGTTGAGAATGCTCATTGATATCGCCAACCGCCCAGATGTTGGGATGATCCGTTTCTTTTGTTCGCGGATTCGTATGGATGTGGCCCTTTTCGAGGATTTGCACGGAAAAACCACGCAAAAGCTCTGTCAATGCATGAGCACCAGGAAAAGCAAGAAATGCTCTTTCCACAGACAACCGTTCACCCGAAGAGAGCTCGATTTCCTGCAATTGACCCGCCGTATGATGAAGGGTACATACTTTTTCTTTTCGATACATTATCCCTCGCTTGCTAAGTCCAGAGAGAGCCTGCGTATCCACCTGCACTTCTGCATGGTTTATGACTGTTAACCTGCTTGTATAGTAAATAAGTTCGTCCGCCATCGAAACAGCCTGAGGACCCGCTCCTATGATTGCCGTATCTTTCTCGACTGTTTCATAGCCGTCACAGTCGGGACACAAGAAAATCGATACCCCTACACACTCGGAAAAGCCAGGGATCGCTGGGAACGGATCACGAATGCCGGTTGCCAAAACCAGCGTTCGCGAAGTAAGCGTATGTATGCCACTTTTCGTACCTATCGAAAATAAACCGCTTGGGTCCGTAGAAAGCTGGGTTACCTCATCTGTTATCAAGGTTGCGCCGTATTTTTGTGCTTGCTCCCTGCCCGCTTGACGCAAAAAATCGCCACTAACCCCCTCCGAAAATCCGAGAATGTTTCGGTAGGCTTTGGCGATTGTTGATCGACCAGCTGGCATGTCAATGACTGCAACGCGCCGAAGGCATCTTGCAAGTTGAATCGCAGTTTGAAGCCCTGCAATCCCGCCGCCGACGATGACCGTATCATACTCCACTTGCATCCACCTGCTTATCCTTTTCCCGATAGCATTGCCAGTGAAGCACGATCTCATTACTGAACGAGGGGAACCAAAACAATTTTCCCTTCGACGAGCCCTGCTTCTGAATGAAGCCCGTTGTATGTTGCAATTCGTCTTACGTTCGAATTATTTCCGTAGTACTTTCGTGACAGCATAAACAACGTTTCACCCTTCTTCACCACATGCTTGACGACCTTTGACTTTGTTGTAGACGGTGTTGAAGCTTGCTTTCCCGGTGTAGCTACTTTAGTAGCAGAAGGACTCGCGATCTGGTTTGGCTTGTTTACTGGTGTACCAGTCGTAGTTTGGGCTGGGACTGGGCTCACTGCAGGTGTCTGTACGCTTGGGGTCGCCTTCACTACAGGCTCAACTGGTTTTGATTCGGTCGTTTTTGCTTTGGCAGGTGGGGTGTTCGCGCTTGCATTGGGATCAGGAGCAGAAGGAAGAACGACGGATGCTGGCTCCTTTTCCCCTGCCTTGCTCCCTTGCGAAGCGGTAATCGCTTTGCTAACATCCTTCACTTCAACACTACCAGTAGCTGCTGACTCGTGTGGGATATTGGCCCTGTACAACTCAAGACCAATCAACCCGAAAAAGACGAATCCAAACAAGTACAATCCAGGTTGAATCCACTTTTTAAACGAGAACGACGCTTTAGGGCGAGTATGACGGGAGCGTCGGGGTGGTAATGGATTATGCTCAAGATTCACTCTTCCTCCCCCTTTTTCTTGATCGTTTTTTGTAAATGAAAGGCTAGCATGATGTCAATAAGGATATGAGCCACAATCGAGGGCCATAGGGACTGATAGTAGGAAAACAAGACTCCCAAGATCCAGCTTGTACCAAATACACTTATGATCATGAGTGGTTTTTTCAAATAACGTACGTGGATCAGAGTAAAAATAAGACTGCTCCAAAAATTCCCGGTAAGCGTTTGAATGACTCCACGAAATAGCCATTCCTCTCCCACCCCTACTACCATACAGACGAGAATTGTGGTAGATGGTAACATGGCGCCAAAAACTTTTTCATTGATACTGCCATCATCTTGCCATCGCTTAGGCAAGGAACGATCCATCGCAATGCTCGCGATGATAATACCTGCGGCTACAACCACGGCCCACAGGACGGCATTCCAGCCTGGCAAAATAAACAAGGACAGAGTAGCATCCCAGCCCAGCACTAATAAGCTACCGGCAGCAGCCACTCCCATTACGATTCCTTGTGTCAACCATAGATTCAGCCGAAGAGTGGCTTCATCCACCTCTAGCCGATCTTCCCTCACTCGATGTTTCTCTCCTTTATTTGTTCGGCAAAAGAGTATCTAACGCCTGCCGCAAATTCCATTTGATTTGTTCATTCTTTGTGATTGCATGGTCATTCGTTTGGAAATACGCTTCCGTATTTAAGCCGCATTTCTTACAGCAGTACAGATCAAACTGATGATCATTTTCTTTGAAATACGTATTGATGCTCGCACGCAAACAGTTTTCTCCTCTAACGAAAGACACCATTTCTGCCAGCTTTTTTTGCTTAAAGCTTTTCCTTTTTTCCGTTTCCTGCCAAATCATTTGAGTCTTTGGATACGACTCTCCCGCAGCGGCAGCTTCGCATGAGGCCAGCACTCTTTCCGAATAAAAGCAAAGGAGTGCGCCCATTTCTTCGGATATGTCCATCATCGCCAAGGCCTCATTCGTCAAGGGTACTCCGGTATTGCACAACTGCTCGTATTTTTGAACTTGCACTTGTGTCGGGTACTCCTTCTCCAGCATGTGTTGGTGAATCTGCCAATCGTCCCACGAAAATAAAAGCAGCGCATAACCAGGCTTGCCATCACGGCCGATCCGCCCGATTTCTTGTGCGTATGCCTCCAAACTGGCTGGCATTTGATAATGGATGACGTAGCGAATATCTGGCTTGTCGATTCCCATACCAAATGCATTGGTTGCAATAATAACATCGAGCTCTCCTGCGAGGAATTGGGACTGGATCAGCATTCTCTCCATGCTATTCATGCCCCCGTGGTAACCGTGTACGCGTTTTTTTCCATCGAGTTGATAAGAGGCAGCCAACACATCTACCGCTTGTCGCGTGCTGCAGTAAACGATTCCTGGACCCTGCAGACGATTCATCTGATCAAATACATAGGAGCGCCTGTCTGTTTCCTCCACAACTTCAACCAGATCATAAGCGATATTCGCCCGATTAAGGGACTGCAACACAACATCTTCCTTTTCAATGGAAAATAAGTTGCAAATCTCCTCACGAACAGATTCCGTCGCAGTCGCTGTCACAGCCAGAACAGGAGGTGCTCCCAATTGTTTCACGACTTCAGGCAATCGCAGGTAATCTGTACGAAAATCATGTCCCCATTGCGAGATACAATGCGCTTCATCAATCGCGATCAGAGACACCCTCGCCCGCTTTAACACTTGTTGAACATAGGTCTGTTGAAGCTTTTCTGGAGAAATATACAACAGCTTGTAAGCACCTTCCGAGAGCCCTTTTAAGATTTCGCGGGACTCTGTCTGATCCTGCATGCTGTTCAAATAAGTAGCCGGAATTTTTTTTCGCGCTCGGAGCTGCTGCACCTGATCAACCATCAAGGAGATCAACGGGGAAACAACGACGGTCAGACCCGGCAAAAGCATTGCTGGCAGCTGATACGTCACTGATTTCCCGCCACCTGTTGCTAACAGCCCGAGAACACTTCGTCCATGCAGTAGACGTTCAATAATAGACTCCTGACCGGGGCGGAATGAGTCGTATCCAAAATGCAGCTTTAATCTGTCGTACATGAACTGTTTATTCATTTTGCCCCCCTTGTCGCTCGTGCCAGTGCCAATCGGATCTGCAAATACGATACTGTTGCCTCCAATTGATCCTTGATGAGCCGGAGTCTGCTTGTATCGAGTCGCTCACTGGTCTCCACGATCTTTTTTGCCAGCTCATTCGGCAAATACGTTGTCATATCCCATTCCGGACAGCGCAGGGCAATCTCTACCAAATGATCTTCTATTGTGCTTTCTTTCATTTGTCGTCTTTTCGCTATTTCTGTTTTGTCACAGCCAGTCTGAAGCAGTGCGTACGTTCGAGCAGCACTTTCGGTCAGGCGAGCATCAAGCTTGTGCGACTCTGTAACAAGTTTTGATAAAAGAGGATAATGATTGCTCTCTGCAAGCAGCGTCTGAATTGACGCGGCCAGTCCGTATCGAAATTGCAGCATGAGATAGCTGCGACTCGTTTGGCGAATCTCTGCTACTTGTCCCATGGTCTTGCCAACTTGTCCTGCTCCTGACAGTTGGCAAAATAAAAGCTCCTGCACACCTTCATCCAGAGGCTCCCACAATCGATATAACTCGTCAGACAATTGCTGTTTCCAAGTATTTCGCATTGCCCCATCAGCCAATTGGTTTTTTACCCAACGCTGTGCCGTCTTGTCCGAAACGACCGGAATGAAGCCGAGATCACCATGATGCATTTGCGAGATCGTCTGCACCATAAGATGAAGTCTGCTCCAAAACGGTTCGATTCGCTCCGCCAAGTCGGATTGGGTGAAAGGTGCGAACCACACATCAAACCGATATTTTTGGTACGTGTGTTTGGCATGCTGCAATCCACTATCAGAAAAGGTAAAGGTCGGCTTCCCGTTCGTTCCAACTGCATTAACAGGTAAAATCCAGCCCGCCTGAAATAAAGTTGAAACTATTTTCTCCCAATCCTCTCTTGGAAAACGAGAAAACATCCGATAATACGGATAAAGGGTATACAAATGCACATCTTGCAGTGTCTGATTGGCTTTTCTGCCACGCAGTATGTAGTAGGCTGATTGCAGCGTTCGTTCATTGGCCAGAGGTAACATGGCATTCAAGGCGACCGCACATAGAAGGTCCTGCTCCTCTGCCGCACTGTTCCGACTGTTCATTGGTACTCCTTACATCATTCTATATTTTTCAAAGCTCAAAGTAAGCGAAGTAAACTGCATCATTGTATTTGGAGGATAGTATGACAAAACGATTGAAAAGAACTGAATTTATGATGGCGTACATGATCATCATAACACTTGCATGCACGGTTGGTGGATTTTTTTTCGGGGCCCATTATATGAAGACACAACTGGAGTCGGAACAAGCCGCCGTACTCGAAGCTGAGAAAAAGGAAGCCGAAAAAGAAAAACTGCTGCGTGAGCAAAAGCTGTACAACGAACAGGACTTTATCCGATTTTATTATGCCGTTTATGCACCGCTGCTTGAATTGAAGCAAGCACATTTTGATACGATGGATAAATGGAATCAAATGAACGAAAGTGAACGGACCGAAGGCTTGAAGCAGCTCAGTAAAATAGCTGACCAGACGAGGAAAGAGCTGGAGAAAAACGTTCCCTTGCCGACGTCACCCATGCTGAGACAAGCTCATGCCACCTTTACAAACAGTGTACGGGCGTATTTGGATAGTATGGAGCAGATTCGTTCCGATCAAAATAAGGCTACGCCTGCTTCCATTGGAGCTAGCCTGACACTTTTCCAAAATAACTGGCTAACTGCACAGGAAATGGTTTATCACTCCATCGCGTCATGGGAATCGGCTTATGTGGTGAAGCAAGCTATGCCGAAGCAATTACCTGGAACCGTTAACACCGCACAGTGGAAGCAATATCCGTTCCATTACCGCACCTATCTTGCAGCTGTTGCTATGTCAGCAAGCACTCAATGGAGCAGCTATAATCCGGAGGACCTGACTGCAAGACTTGATTTGCTCATCGCATCTAATGAAGTTCAGGCACTAGGAATCAAGGATTTAGCCGCTGCCGTGAAGATTTTGAACGCGACAGATGCAGTATCTGCGGGAGATTTTAAACGCTTGAATACACAGCTCTACTCCGTGCTGAAGGCACCTGAAATCCCTCTTTATAAGTAGTCGTACATTTTTAGACTGATTCAATCTTGAAATCTTGTCACCAAGAGCATACAATGGTCTATGATAGTGGACGTACCACTTCGGTATGGGAGGTGAAACCACGATGACTACATGGGTAGATAAAGATACTTGTATTGCTTGCGGTGCTTGTGGCGCCACGGCTCCTGACGTCTTTGATTACGACGATGAGGGCCTTGCGTTCAACAAGTTGGATGACAACTCTAACAGTGTTGAAATCCCGGATATCCTGCATGACGATGTTCGTGATGCTGCTGAAGGATGCCCGACCGACTCTATTAAAGTGGAATAGTATTCCATCTACTAATGGAAGAGACCTCTTACGTACTTCGGTATGTAAGAGGTTTTTCATTATGCCCTCCTTTCCTTTGCTGAACGATTGATCGGCAATTTCCCGTTCTTTCTTTTGAGATTTTTCGGTAAGATAAAAGCAACAGCAAAAACCGAACATTAAAATGCGTTTTTTCCATTTTTTGTGATGTCAATATCTTAATGTTCGTGTTTTGGTCGTTTTTGATATGTATCAAGCGTTAAACTGAGTATTATTCACGAACGATAATCAATTTAAAATAAATAATGTTCATTTTTTCTCGTTTTTATTCTTGACGGTGTTATTTTGACGTGATATTGTAAGTACAAATCTTACGAAACACCTTATAAAACAACGGCGTTGACGAAGAAACGCTGTGATCGAGAAATCCCCAGAGAGCCGATGGTTGCTGCGAATCGGCGGTTTCTCCCACGGTTAAGCACTTCTGAGCTGCTGCGTTGAAAGGAAGGTTCACCTTCCCAGTAGACGCAAACGGTAGATCCGTTATCTCTTTTAGGTCATGTACCTACCAAGGCTCTTTTTTGAGAAAAAAGGAGCGAATGAGGGTGGCACCGCGAAGCAAAGCCTCTCGTCCCTCACTGTTCTGTAATAGGAGCAGTGTGAGAACGGGAGGTTTTTTTGATATGCACATATTTAGGAGGAGAGAACCATGTTCGCAGACAAAATGATCTTGAGAATCCCTGGCCCTACCCCTATTCCACCACGTGTCCAAACGGCGATGAGCCAACCGATGATTGGACACCGCAGCGGCAAATTTTCTGCCCTTTTCGCCCGTACTGCTGAAAGACTGAAGCCTTACTTTGGCACCAAGCAGGATGTATACATCTTGGCAGGTAGCGGAACGAGCGCACTGGAGATGGGCGTCGTAAATACGCTTCAACCAGGCGATGAAGCTGCCGTCCTCGTCAGCGGTGCATTTGGTGAGCGCTTTGCAAAAATTTGCGAGCGTTACGGTATCATCGCCCATCGCGTGGAAGTTCCTTGGGGCAAAGCTGTTACACCTGATTTGGTTGAAACATTCTTGCAAAAAAAGCCACAGGTAAAAGCCGTTTTCGCAACCTACTGTGAAACATCCACTGGGGTTGAAAATCCGATTGCTGACTTGGCGAAAACCATTCGCACACATTCGGACGCCCTCTTCATTGTGGATGCAGTAAGCAACCTCGGTGCAGTTCCATGCGAAATGGACGCGTGGGGTGTCGATATCGTGGTAACTGGCTCGCAAAAAGCTTTCATGCTGCCAACAGGTCTTGCTTTCCTCGCTGCGAGTGAACGTGCATGGCAAGTGATTGAGCAAAACAAATCGCTCGCCTTCTATTTGGACTTAAAAGCATACCGTAAGAGCTTGGCAGAGCAAACAACTCCGTATACGCCTGCTGTATCCCTCATTTTCGGTCTCGCCGAGGTATTGGATATGTTGGAGGAAGAAGGCTTGCCAGCTATCGTAAAGCGCCATGAACTGATGAGAGACATGACTCGTGCAGCGATGAGGGCATTAAACATAAAACTGATGGCCGAAGATCAGTACGCATCGACGACCGTTACTTCTTGTGATCCTGCTGGTGTCTTTCATGCAGAAGCTCTCCGCAAAATGTTAACGCAGCAATTCAACATTACGATTGCTGGCGGTCAGCAGCACCTGAAAGGCAAGATCTTCCGTATCGGGCACATGGGTTATTGCGAGCCATTGGATGTTCTGCAAGTTATCTCTGCCATCGAATTGTCGCTTCACCAAATCGGTGCTCCAGTTGAGCTGGGTGCTGGTGTAAAAGCTGCTCAGGAGGTGCTCATTGCACATGTATAAAGTACTCATTACCGATCCACTTAGCGAATTTGGAATTCAACAGCTCTTGGACGCTTCTGATGTAGAAGTTGTTCGTCAAACAAACCTCTCCCCTGCCGAACTGATCAGTGTGATTGGCGACTACGATGCACTCCTCGTACGCAGCCAAACCCAAGTAACAGCAGAAGTCCTCACTGCCGGCAAAAAGCTGAAGGCAGTCGGTCGCGCGGGTGTCGGTGTCGATAATATTGATATCAACGCTGCCACCCAAGCAGGTATTCCAGTTATCAACGCTCCAGACGGCAACACCATCTCTACTGCAGAGCATTCGTTTGCTATGCTGATGGCTGTCGCTCGTAACATCCCTCAAGCTCACAAGAAGCTGGTAGACGGTACATGGGATCGCAAAAGCTTCCAAGGGGTTGAGTTGAATAACAAAGTATTGGGAGTCATCGGTATGGGGCGTATCGGTTCTGAGGTTGCGAAGCGTGCGAAAGCATTTGGCATGACCGTTATGGGCTTCGATCCTTTCATGACCGAGGAACGTGCGGAAAAGATGGGTGTAACCAACGCAACTGTGGATGAAATTTGCCGCAAAGCAGATTTCATTACCGTCCATACTCCGCTGACGAAAGAAACCCGCCACATCATCAGCACGCGTGAATTCGCGAAAATGAAAGATGGCGTTCGCTTGATCAACTGCGCTCGCGGAGGAATCATTGACGAGAAGGCTCTCTACGAGGCGATAACTGCAGGAAAAGTTGCTGGGGCAGCTCTGGACGTTTTCGAAGAAGAACCACCTGTAGACAACCCTCTTGTAGGTCTGCCACAAGTGGTAACGACTCCACATCTGGGAGCTTCGACCATTGAAGCACAGGAAAACGTGGCTGTAGACGTATCGGAAGAAATCCTGAAGGTTCTTCGTGACGAGCCATTCAAAAACGCCGTGAATTTGCCTTCGATCCCTGCACATGTGATGGAAAAAGTCCAACCGTACTTCACGTTGGGTGAAAAGCTGGGCCATTTCCTTGCCCAAGTGACAGTAGGTTCCATTTCGGAGATTTCGATTAAATATAGCGGTGAATTGACAGAGGTAGACACATCCCCGCTGACTCGCACAGTCCTCAAAGGAGTACTATCCTTCCGTCTAGGCGAGGAAGTCAACTATGTGAACGCCCCGATTCTCGCAAAAGTGCGCGACATCACCGTAACGGAGCAAAAGGCAGCGCAAAACAAAGGCTTTACGAACTTACTGACCGTTAGCTTGAAAACGACGCAAGAGACACGCACAGTGGCTGGAACGCGACTTAATGGTTACGGTGCGCGTATTGTGAAAATTGACGACTTTGCGATTGACGTAGCGCCTGAGGGCTACCTGCTCTACATTCACCACAATGACCGTCCAGGTGTGATCGGACGTGTCGGCTCCATCTTGGGTGAAAACAGCGTGAACATCGCAACGATGCAGGTAGGACGCCGTGATATCGGTGGAGACGCGATCATGATGCTCTCTGTCGACAAACCATTGACGCCAGAGCTTCTCGATACGATGGGCGAGCTGGCGGAAGTGAAAAGCGTTACACAAATCGAGCTGTAAGGTTATCCCTTTCACCTGAGAATAGACCTGGCCATATGCCGGGTCTTTTTCTTTACCCTGATTTTGGTTAGAGCTATAATGGGACAAGATAATTCTGCACACCAAGGAAGGAGCTTCTTATGACGAATCAGGCATTATTCGCTATTGGTATCTTTTTAGTTACCTATGCATTTATTATTAGCGAAAAGTTACATCGAACCATCGTCGCCATGTCTGGCGGAATTCTCATGGTCTTGTTCGGGATCATTACACAGGAACAAGCGATTCACCATATCGACTTTAACACGCTTGGCTTACTTATCGGAATGATGATCTTGGTTGCCATTACGGCGCAGACCGGCGTATTCAAGTATGTGGCTATCCGTGCGGCAAAGGTCGCAAAAGGCAAACCGATTCGCATCCTCGTCTATCTGAGCTTGATCACGGCCATTGCCTCCGCCTTTTTGGACAACGTTACTACTGTACTTCTCATCGTACCTGTGACGTTTAGCATCGCCCGCCAGCTCGAGCTTAATCCGATTCCTTTTTTAATCAGTGAAATCATCGCCTCCAATGCCGGAGGAACAGCTACGTTGATCGGTGACCCACCGAATATCATGATTGGCAGTTCAGTACCGGAGCTTGATTTTATGAAATTTCTCGTGAATTTGAGCCCCGTTATCATCGTGATTATGGCTGTAACTGTTGTTTGTTTGGTCCTGATTTACCGCAAGCAGTTAGCAACATCACCTGAGTTGAGTGCAAAAATCATGCAGTTAAATGAGCGTGATGAGATTACCGACAGCCGTTTATTGAAAAAGTCTTTGACGGTGATGGGTTTGACCATTATTGGTTTCATGCTTCATGGTGCCCTTCATTTGGAGTCGGCAACGATCGCTTTAACTGGAGCATTTCTTTTGCTCCTCCTTACCGGAGAGCATTATTTAGAAGACGCGATCAGCAAAGTCGAGTGGAATACGATTTTCTTCTTCATCGGTCTGTTTGTTCTCGTCTCTGGTTTAGTGGAAACAGGCGTGATCAAAAAGCTCGCAACGGAAGCAATGAATCTCACCGGTGGAGATTCACTCAAGACCTCCCTGTTAATTCTCTGGTTGAGCGCCATCGCCTCTGCCTTTGTTGACAATATCCCGTTCGTTGCCACCATGATTCCAATGATCAAGGAAATGGGAGCCCTCGGGATCACCAATTTAGAGCCGCTTTGGTGGAGTCTTGCACTCGGAGCGTGTTTAGGTGGGAACGGTACTTTGATTGGAGCTAGTGCCAATGTGATTGTTGCTGGCTTGGCTGCAAAGGAAGGACATCATATCGGTTTTTTCAGCTTTATGAAGGTCGCCTTCCCGTTAATGATCCTGTCTATCTTGATTGCTCATGTCTATGTTTACTTGCGCTATTTTATTTGGTGAGGAGGAACCCCTAATGTTCCATTATACCTTTAATGAAAAAGAAATTGAGATCAAGGAACAAATTTCACAACAGGATGCTACCTACCACATTGTCGTTAAATCCGAGTCCATGCGAGGTCGTGTCAAAGAGGTACGGCGTTATTTTGAGGGGAACAAAGACTACACGGATGTCCTGTTTTTTTCACGAGAGGATGGATCTTTCGAAGTAATCGTACGTCTCAACATGATCGAATCCTTTTTGATCCACGCCTTTCGCTTCAAATGTCTGCAATCGATTAGTTGGGAATAAAAGAAACTCCGCCGTTTCTACATACGGCGGAGTTTTTTTATCTACAGAATGGAAAGGATATCGCGGACATCATCGAGAATAAAATCTGCTTTTTCCTCTTCAAACTTGCTGCGAGCGTCTTGACCGGACAGTCCAGTCAATGTCGCTGCAAACTTGCAACCGATTGAGCGAGCCGCTAGAAAATCTGCGAGTGAATCGCCGACGATCAGCACCTCATCCCCATTTTCGATTGGCAATGCAAAATGGACAGCATCGCTAATCGGTGTATCGAGTCCAAGCAACCCTTTGATATAGGAATAAGGGTGTGGCTTGGACATCGGCGCAAAGCTAGGAAACGCTTCTTCCGCATCGAGTACGTGAGAGGCAGTTACGACGCGGTTCGGGTCGAACCATTCCAGTATGTTCATCTCACTGAGAGGAACATGCGTTTCGATGGTAGGGCGCCCTGTTCCAATTCCCAGTGTGTAGCCTTTTTCTTTCAATGTACGGAACAACTCGACCATTTCAGCAGGTGGTACAATGGGAATCTCGTCTGACAAGAATCCTTTCTTACCTGGCTGCATGGTTTCACGCCCAATCGATGCTGCCACACGCTCATCACCGAGATACCATTCTTGAAACGTCTTTTGAATCAACTGCCATAGATCACTATTGCGTGAGAACATTTCTGTTGCAATACCGCAACGCTCTTTTGCAATTTGATTCAAGTAGAGCAGCATTTCTGCTTTTTGTGCAGAACCTTTGGCAAAATCAGCGGTGAACGCTGCGTAGTCTACTTGGAAATCAGGAGCATAAGTGGCAGCCCACTCTTTCACTTTTGCCAATTGCGGTCGATCAATTTGTTCGACAAGAAGGCTCGTTGCTTCTGGAACTTGCGTTTTAACCGCTTCAATCAAACGAATCAACTGATAGGAAAACGCGAGGAAAACCATGTCCCAGTTGGAGTTGATTCCACGTGACTTGATGAAGTTCAGCACTTCATCATGAGCGAAAACTTGCTCGCGCACTCGTCTGATTTGTGCTTCTTCCGGAGAAGGTGTGAATTCCTCGCCTGCAAGCCCTACATACTGCGGGCTGTACAAAAATTCCCATACGGTCAATGCAGAAGCATCAAAGTAACGCTCTTCACTCAACATAACCCCATCAACATCAAATAAGATCGTTTTGATCATTTTCTCTCTACACTCCTACTTGTTTTTATGCAGCATCAAGGCGATTGTAAATGTCGTTCCCTCACCCAGCTTACTTTGCACACTGATAGTGCCCCCGTGTGCCTCGACAAGGTTTTTCGCAATGGCTAGTCCAAGACCAGTTCCGCCTAGTCGTCCACGTGTGCGAGCCTTGTCAGCTTTATAAAATCGTTCAAAAACAAACGGCAAATCTTCTTGTGGGATGCCACTGCCTGTATCGCTTATCTCAACCAGCAATGTTTTATCCCCGCGAGCCCGAATGGTGACGCTTCCTCCACTTGGTGTATGTCGCAGCGCATTATCGATCAAGTTCGTTAGCACTTGCTCCATGCGATCGGGATCAATGAATACATGGGTATGCGTCGTCGATATTTCAAGGAAGAGATGGATTTCGCGTTCTCTCGCCAAATTGGTGAATTTACGTTGAATGCGCTCCAAATACGGACGCAGTTCCATCGTCTCCTGGAACAACTCAACATGCCCCGCTTCCATCCGTGCCAAACTGAGCAATTCATTCACCAGCTTGGTCATACGCGCTGACTCGTCATAGATGATCTGGGCCAATTCTTTATGCTCTTCCGGTGTTGCCACAATATCATCCACAATCGCTTCACTGTACCCTTGCAACATGGATAGAGGTGTTCGCAGCTCATGGGATACGTTCGCCACGAAATCATTGCGCATCTTATCCAGTTTACGCTCCTGCGTGATGTCTCGAAGAACTGCGACAGCACCTCGGATTTGATCCCGATCATTCAAAGGTACCATGACAACCGACCATATGCGTCCTTGAACAGGGATATCTTCTGTCACTTCCTGTCCGGTTTGCAAAACCTGCTGATAGAACGGGAACAGCGGAACAGGCTCATCCGAATGCTCGAAATCCCAATCTCGCAAAAAACGTTCCGCTGGCGGATTCGTTACAGCCAGCTTACCGTTCGCATCTATCATCACAACACCATCTACCATGCTTCTAAGAACGCTCGCCAGCTGCTCCTTCTCTTTGGACAGTGCATCGACTAACTGATTGAGCTTGCTTGCCATCGTGTTAAACGAAGCCGCAAGTTCACCAGTCTCGTCTTGGGTCCTGATCGGGATTTCAGCATGAAAGTCCCCTTCCGCAATGCGATGCGCCGTTTCTTTCATCTGACGTAATGGAGTCGCAATACGCGATGAAAGGAAAAAGGCGAATACAGTGGTAGAAACAAATCCGATGACGCCAACCACAAAAATTAAAAATCTGACTTCCCTAACCGTATCATCAAAATCTTCAATCGCCTGATACATGACCACTGCACCCGTTTTCCCTGCTGCCATTTCTAAAGGAACAGCGACGGCGAGAAGTTCATGCTTGTTATTTGTATGATCGGCCGAATTATTCACATCAATATAGATCGTTTTGGGTGCAGGATGCTTGCCCGCCAGCGCATCAGACAAACGCAATGCAGGATTTTGGAGCAATCGCTCAACCGGAATACGAGGGAGCCCAGCCCCCTCGCTCATACCGACTTGCTTGCCTTTTTCATCGAGAATGACCATGCCCGTATGATGGACCAAACCAAACCTGGAGGCCATCTCCATAGCGGCAGTCATATCTGGACTCTGCGCCAAACCGACTGCGATCCCGTCTGCCAAATCGTGCAAATTCTTGGACTGCCGATTGCTATAAAAGCTGTCAAAGGATTGAACGAGCAACAAACTGAAGATCGTCAAGACAAGAGCAAATAAGGCAATAATGGTCATCCATAGCTTTCCGACTACACTGCGAAAAATAACGTCCACTTTACTTTGGCACCTCTAGCTTGTATCCGACGCCCCAAACCGTGGCGATCATATTGGCTGCTTGTGGAGAAACACGGTTCAATTTTTCGCGGAGACGCTTGATATGCGTATCCACCGTACGCAAATCGCCAAAGAACTCGTAGTGCCACACATCTTTCAGCAGCTCTTCACGCGTGAAGACTTTATCCGGCGACAATGCCAAGTAGTGCAAAAGCTCATACTCTTTTGGAGTCAGGCTCACCTCTTGGCCACTTGCAATGACCTTGTGTGCATCGTGGTCAATGGTCAGTTCCGGGAAAACAAGGACGGAATGACTGTTGAATGTCTCTGTCTTCAAATAAGCTGTCGCGGAAGAACGGCGAAGAATCGCTTTTACCCGGTACATGACTTCACGCGGGCTGAACGGTTTCACAACATAATCGTCTACCCCTGCCTCAAACCCGTGAACGCGGTTCGTTTCTTCCCCTTTTGCCGTCAGCATAATAATAGGGGTTGCCTTGAATTCACGAACACGCTGGCATACCTCGATCCCGTCCATTCCTGGCAGCATCAAGTCGAGCAAAATGATATCATAGTCACTTCCCACAGCCATTTCGACTGCTTGCTCTCCGTTATCTGCTTCATCAATCAGGAAGTTTTCTCTTTCCAAGTACATTTTCAGTAGTCTGCGAATGCGTTCTTCATCATCCACCACGAGTATACGTGCCATTTTTTCCATCTGGAACACCTCTTGCTCTCATAATATCGTAAAACCGTTAGAAGATAGTCCAAAAAGCTGGTGGTATAACCAGCTTTTTGAGGAAATTCTACACCCCAGCGTAAGAGTGCAAACCAGCAATGACCAAATTGACCACGACCAGTGTAATCAAAATAATGACAAACCCGATGACGGACATCCATGCTGATTTTGCACCGATCCAGCCTCTCGATAGACGCAAGTGCAAGTAGGCACTGTAGAAAAGCCAGACAACTAATGCCCATACTTCCTTCGGGTCCCACCCCCAGAATCGTCCCCACGCCTCTTCTGCCCAAATCATCGCAAAGATAAGGGCTCCGAGAGTAAACACTGGATATCCGATACTGATTGCTCGATAACTGATCTCATCCAGAAGCTCAGGATCGACGCTTTCAACCGAAGGCTTGATAGCAGCCCCTAATCGTTTTCGGAAAATCAAACGCAATCCGCCATACAGAATTACCCCTGTAAGGATTGACCACAGCATCGTATTCAATTTCCGTGCAGCGTCTTTTCCTTCCATCCAGGTAGGTGCCTCAAAGAGTGGTGACATTGGCCCTTCCTTGATGATGGTTGAATCAGCCGGTGCAACAATTGCAGGCAGGATGTACTCCACTTTCGGTTTTACCTTTTGTCCCGCTGCATTCATTTCTTCTTTCTTCATCTCGAATACCGTCTTTTGATCCATACGAGCAAAGGTAGAATCCATTAAAATGAATCCAACGAGCATCAGGACCACAGCCAGCACAATCTCCAACCATTTCGTACTTTTCGTGGAAATATGCTGCGGAACGGTACGGATCAAATACATGAGACCCGCTGCAAAACCAACCGCCAAAATCCCTTCACCCAGGGCTGCAGTTGTCACGTGAATGTGCAGCCAGTAGCTCTGCAAAGACGGAATCAGTGGGGTGATTTCCTTCGGGAACACGTACGAGTACGCGAGCATGATTACCCCAAGCGGAAGAACGAACGCCCCAATCGAGGTCAGCTTGTAAATCCGGTAAATAATTAAGTAGGCCAGAATAATACAGTAATCCAAGAATGCCATAAACTCAAACATGTTACTCGTCGGGCTATGGCCGCCGGCAATCCAGCGAGCAACCACATACCCTGTTTGCGCCACAAAACCGACAACGGCTAACCAATACGCAATCCGTCCATAGCGATTTTCATGTTGCTTGGGATCACGCCCTGCCCAGTTTTTACCCGTCACGGCTACAGCGAAGACGATAGACGAGATCACGTAGAGCAGAAACGCGATATCCAATAACCAGTCACTCAGTTGAATGAGCTGCACGTTGTTAGTACCCCCTTTGAAGCTTTAGGCCTTGGCCTTCGTTTTATCTTCTATCGTGACAGGGAGCTCCGCTTGTTTAACCAGCCCGTCTACTTCCCTGCGAAGACCGAACCAGTTTTTATTCGTATGGGCCGCTACCAAGATACTTCCCTCTTGTGTCTGTACCCAAACCCGGCGATGCTGCCAGAACACACCGATTGCAACGCCCGCAAGGAAAATGAATGAACCGAAATAAATCAGTGGCAATGCTTTGTCCACCCGTACATTCAGCCCTGCAATATCGATTAAATCAGGCATTTTGATGTCGAGGCCGTAACGAGGATCATTTTTCTGTGTAAGAATGGTTCCTTCAAGATATACCAATTTTTCGTTGTACTTGCCATTGTCTCCAATGAGTTCTAATGCGACCATCGGATTTTTAGGTAAATTGGTTTTCGTCGCAGGCTTCCCGTCTTTTCCCATTATAAAATCGGGGAAGTAATCCAAAATCCGTACCGTGAACCCATCCGCAATGGTTTGCTCGGGCTGTGGATTGTACAGATCAATTTTGATAAGGCCGATTTCTTTTTTATTGTTTTTCAAATCGACCACTGTAAAATTGAGCGCTCCAAGCTGCATCTCTTGCACGCCGCTCTGATAAATGTAGAGGCTGTCCTGCTCCATCGGATGATTCACGACGATCGGCCCCTTCTGTACTTCTACCAAATCCGGCTTTTTTCCTGGAACGTCAGCGCTTTTATTTTCATACAAAATGGCATCTGTCTGGTAGCTCTTCACGATGGCTCCGCCCTTAAGCTCCAGTTGCTCCGGCATTTCTTCTTCCGACCAATACTCTGTCGTGTAGTTCTCGTTTTTTATGTAGTAAGGGGTATTCGGAATCGCCATTGTTTGTCCCTCACGCACCCAGACGTACTCGTCCAAGTAAAAGCCAGGCAGGCTTCGCATTAAGGTACCGACCAAAAACAAAATCAATCCAATGTGATTAATGTAAGGACCCCAACGGCTAAAACGGCCTTTTTCAGCCATAATCGCTCGCTCCGTGCGGAAAATGCGGTATCCTTTTTCTTTTAATGCCAGAGCGGAGGCGTCCAGTATTGCTTCCTGATTGGCGTCTGGAGCAAGCTCACCCTCTGCAAACAGCTTTTGCCCTTTCAAGAAGGACTTGTGCTGGTTCAATCTCGGCTTCTTTAACGCTTTATACAGCGGTACTACGCGGTCCAGACTACAGATAACCAAAGATGTACCGAGCATAACCAGAAGCGTCACAAACCACCAGGACGAGTACATATTGTGAAATCCAAGGCCGTAAAAAATCGTTCCAAGCGTACCATATGTTTCCGTATAAAAGCGGGCAACATCTGCTTCTGTCGGTACGGGTACTGGTATGTACATTTGCTGCGGAAAGATGGTTCCGACTGCGGACGCCACCAAAATGACAATAATGATACCGATTGCAATTTTGACCGAAGAAAAAAAGTTCCAGACTCGGTCGATTACCTTCGTGTTATTCGTTTGAGAACGTCTTGCCATTCCTTCATAACGCATGTCAGGAAACGAAGTCTGCTCGTGGACTTCCACATTCAAAGGCTTCCCGCAAGACTCACAGAGCAGCGTCCCAACCGGGTTGGTATGACCGCATTCGCATTTTCGCTGATCCATCATTGCTCCTCACTTACGGCAAGATTTTTGTTACTTTTGACTCAATCATGGCTTCATCCAATTGCCCGATAAATACTTCCTGCACTTCTCCATCTGGGTCGATGAAAAAGGTCGTCGGAATCGGACCAATTCGATACAGCTTTGTAATTTCCGATTGGCGATCAAGCAAAATAGGGAAGTCAATCTCGAACTGCTTTACGAATGGTTCTACGGCAACTGGCGATTCTCCGATATTGACGCCAATTACAACCAATCCCTTATCTTTAAACTTCGTATATTGCTTTTGCAATGCCGGCATTTCTTCCTTACAGGGTTCACACCATGTGCCCCAGAAATTGAGGATAACGCCTTTTCCTTTCAAACTTTCCAGAGCCAGCTCTGGTCCATTCAATTGTTCCAAACTAAAATTCGGAGCATCGCTACCTACTTTCACAGCACCGGGGTCCTTCACAAAGCTGGAATAGAGTGCAAAGACCAGCGCCACAAGCAAAACACCCAATACCGCGATCCTGACATATGTACGATTGCTTTTGTTCATGAGGCCTTACTCCCATCTACTGCTAATAAATTGCATCCTTTTCCCATTCTATTATAGCGTTCCTAGTTTTTCCGACAGCGCACAACTTATGAACAGATTTTGAACGAATCAATGTTTCGCGCGCGGGCTCCTTTTCTTTTGAACCAAGCCCCGCTTCAAGCTCTCCACTTCCTCATGAGTGAGCTTGCGAAATTCGCCAGGCTTCAGTCCATCTAATGTAAGAAATCCTAAACGGATTCGCTCCAATGTCAACACCGGATGACCGATCGCCTCACACATTCTGCGCACTTGGCGATTTCGTCCTTCATGTATGGTCAGTTCTACCAATGCTCTTTGACTGCTAGACTCTGTCTTTAGCAATTTAGACTGACCGGGAGAAGTCATGCCGTCTTCCAAACGAATGCCGGTTGCTAGCTTGCGCACTTTTTCCTGACTGGGGATTCCCTTTACCCATGCCCGATACACTTTATCGATTTCATAGCTTGGATGTGCCAGCCTGTTGGCGAGCTCCCCGTCGTTCGTCAAGAGCAGCAAGCCGGAAGTATCATAATCCAAGCGACCTACTGGATATACCCGTTCTTTAATTCCCTTCAACAGATCGATCACTACCCGTCTGCCGCGCGGGTCTGTGACGCTCGTAATGACACCAGTAGGCTTGTACAACAAGAGATAGACATGTTGCTCCAGCTTAACCGGCTGTCCATTCACCACAATTTTGTCCTTGAGCGGATCGACTTTTATTCCCTGCTCTCGTACGACTTGGCCATTTACCTGCACCTTGCCTTGCGCAATCAATTCTTCACAATGGCGACGAGAGGCGACTCCAGCATGCGCCAATACTTTCTGTAAACGTTCCATCGTTGGTTCACCTCTACAACATCATACCCATTCTTACTAGTGTGGACAAGAAAAAGGGAAAAACTTCCCCATATCCATGAGGAAGTTTTCAAAGCCTACTCTATTTGAGCTCTTTTAAGCGAAAATGTAGGAGACAATGAGCAGCGAAAATATGACACCTGCCAGGTCTGACCACAAGCCTACTTTTAGTGCATAAGCAGAATTGCGAATACCAACTGCGCCAAAATAAACGGTTAGGACATACAGAGTCGTATCTGTACTCCCTTGCATAGTAGCGGCCAGTCTGCCCAAAAAAGAATCGGGACCGTACTGTGCGATCAGATCTGTTGCAATCGCAAGCGAGCCTGTTCCCGTCAACGGACGAAGCAACGCCAACGGGACCAGTTCTTCCGGAAAATGCAGCAGGTCAAGCAGCGGCTTGAGCGCGCGAAGCAGTAGATCCAACGCTCCTGATTCCCGAAACATACTCACTGCGACCATCATGGCAATTAGGTGCGGGAGTATGCGAATGGTAGTGGTTAAGCCGCCTTTAGCTCCATCTACAAACGTCTCGTAGACGGGGACTTGTTTCCGCCACCCATACAACAAGACAAAGGCAATCGTAACGGGAATGGCCCAAAGAGAGAGCAGGGATACCCATTGGTACATAAGGACTCCCCCTATCTGTGTCTTCGTATATGTCGATAACGGTACATGCGATCAATCAACAGCGCGACAATCGTGGCGGCAAAGGAAGATAACAGCGTAGTCCCTACGATTTCTACGGGATTCACGGAGCCATACTGCATGCGGATTGCGATCATGGTTGTAGGAATAATCGTTATGCTCGCCGTATTGATCGCCAGCAGTGTACACATGGCAGCCGAAGCGTTTTGCTTGTCTGGATTCAGCTTTTGGAGTTCTTCCATCGCTTTCAGCCCCATCGGCGTTGCTGCATTACCAAGCCCGAGCAGGTTTGCACTCATATTTGAGAGGATATACCCCATAGCAGGATGCCCTTTTGGAACATCGGGAAAAAGGACTTGAATGATCGGTGACAATGCCCGAGCCAATAGCTCAAGGAGTCCTGACTTTTCAGCAATCCGCATCATTCCCATCCAAAAGGCGAGAACACTGAGAAGTCCGAGACAAACCGTTACTCCCGTCTTGGCTCCCTCAAACGCTGCTGCGTTGATCGCTTCCATCCGCCCCGTCACGGCCGCAACGACAATGCTAATGACAATGAGCCCGAGCCAGATGACATTAAGCACTCCACAGCCCCCCTGACACTATTCCCCAAAACTGCTGCCACATTGAGCGTGAAGCTTGCGGGGCTGCAGAAGTCGGCGCATCCACACGAACTAGCAACGGAACCTGCCCAATCATCTTTTCCTTTAAATAGAGCTGAAGAAATCCTGCCAGTTGACCATTCATTTTCGATGTCACCGTTGATTCTCCCATAACGACACGCTTGTGAATCGCTTCTGTTTCTGTCGTTTGCAGTGGATATTGAAATGTGTTTGTGGTGACAAGATGAGTTCCTGCTTCAAGTGTGACTGGCGTGTCAGGCTTTACCTCCTGCCCTTTCTTGACCAGCTCTTGTAGCGGATAATTTGCGAAGCCCCAGTCCATCAGCTTGGCGGAGTCGTTCCAGTCATCAGAAGCATTCAGAGTAATTGTCGCCAGCTGTCTTCCGTTCCTTGTGGCAGAGGAAGCTAGGCAGCGCTTCGCGAGTTTGGTGTATCCCGTTTTCACACCATCAGCACCGTTGTAAAGGTGAAGCATCTTGTTTTTGTTCAGTAAGCGCCGGTCCCATTGTTCGCCTTCCCACGAAATATCCTTGACTTTCGTTGAGACGATTTGACGAAACACCGGATTATGTAAGGCATAGGCGGACAGCTTTGCCATATCTTCCGGAGTGGAGTAATGCTGGTTACTGTCATCTAAACCATGCGGATTGGTGAAATTCGTATGCTCCATTCCAATCATTGCAGCCTTTTCATTCATTAAGTAAGTGAATCCGGGCACTGATCCTCCGATGTGGGTAGCGATGGTGACGGCTGCGTCATTGCCAGATCGCAGCATCAAACCGTACAGCAGTTCTTCCAGCGTGAGCTTCTCTCCATTTTTCAAGTAGATGGATGAGCCTTCTACACCTACTGCTTGTGGCGGTACCGTTATCTGTGCATCCAATTTGCCCATCTCGATTGCTACGATTGCTGTCATCGTTTTGGTCAGACTCGCAATCCTCATTTTTTTCGTACCATTTTTGGAATAAAGAATCCGTCCACTCTCGACATCGATTAGTGCTGCACCTTCAGCTGACAAGCCAGGTGGAGCTGCAGCAGCCTTTACCACCGCTGCCGGCGTAAAAGCCATCTGTATAAAAAGAAAAACGACGAGTACGCCGGACAGATATTTTCGGATGTTCATAAACGTCCTCCCCATTTGAAAACTTGGACTCAACCTTGCCTATAAGGCAAGAGAAAAGCCGTCGTTATACCACGATACACAGGTTTGTACCATAGTATATGGGGACGAGTCGTATGATAGTACGAAAAACTGTCCGGGCTGTAACTAGTCGTTTGTCGCTTCTTCTGCTTTTCCGAATAGCGCTGATGCTTCAAGACGCGCTTCTTCAATATCAAGATTGACAGGCGGTTCTGGCAAATCCCCCAGTTCCCGTAAACCAAAATGCTCCAAAAACTCTTTGGTGGTCGCGTACAAAATGGGGCGTCCGATCCCCTCTGCTCTCCCCGCTTCACGAATGAGTTGCTTGGATAAGAGGGTGTTCAGTGCTTTTTCGCATTTAACGCCACGGATCTCTTCAATCTCCGAACGGGTCAGGGGCTGCTTGTACGCAACAATGGCGAGTGTCTCCAACGCTGCTTGGGATAGCGTTGACTGACCTGGTGATGTTGCTAACCGTTCAAAATAGGGCACATGCTCGGGCAGAGTGGTCAGCTGATACGCTTTTGCCACTTCCACGATTTGAATACCGCGTCCTGCCCGGCGGAAGTCAGCTTTCATGTCTTCGATCAAGTCGATGACCTCTTCTTCCGACACCTCAGTGATTTCACTGATTTCTTTGGCATCGATTCCTTCATCACCCGAGATGAACAGCAAGCCCTCGATTACGCCTTTCAGCTTGTCATAGTCCATCAGTGTGGGCTCCTTCCGTTCCGTTTTCACATATGATGATGTCTTGAAACAATTGATTTTGTACACACGTAATGTGCTTAGCCTTCATAAGCTCAAGCAAGGCGAGAAAGGTCGTCACAATCTCTGTACGCGTCGCCCCTTGCGTAAACAACTCAGAAAAACGAACCATCCCACCGCTGCGTACCGCTTGGCGTATCTCTGTCATTCGATCCTTGATGGAGATTTCGTCGCGCGATACCTTGGTCATCGGTTCTTTTTCTTTCGTTTTCTTTACCAGCTTTTCCAGCGCGTTGATCAAATCGTAGAGGGTCACATTTGATACTGTATGATCCTCTTCACGCACATAAGGAGACAAATTCTCTGCGGGACGTGTAAAGACTTGATTACGACCGATTTCCATTTCTCGCAGGTTCTCGGCAAGCATCTTATAGCGCTTGTACTCCAACAGACGCGCAACCAGTTCTTCACGCGGGTCTATCTCGTCTACATCCATATCGAGGAACTGCTGAAAGACATGCTCCTCCTTTTTGGGTAACAGCATCTTGCTTTTAATAGAGAGGAGCGTAGCCGCCATCACTACGAACTCACTGGCCACATCCAGTTGGAGCTCTTGCATCTTGTCAATCGTCGCGAGGTATTGCTCCGTAATTTCCGCTATCGGTATGTCGTAGATGTCCACCTCAGCCTTGTCGATCAGATGGAGCAACAGATCGAGTGGTCCCTCAAAGGAATCAAGTTTGATGCTGTAAGCCAAAAGTCGTCCCTCGTTTCCGTTAGATGAACACGCTTAAGATACTACTTCCAATTCGTTGAACCAATTCCAGGGCAATCCCATGGGGAATACCAAAAATGATTGTGCTGACCCCCGGAATAAAGATGAGTAATAGGAGAATCCACGGCCCGTAGACTTCATAATTGTAAAACTTTCCATCCCAACTTCGCGGAGACAAAAATCGCAGTATTTTGTAACCGTCCAATGGCGGAATCGGCAACAGGTTGAAAATGAAAAGAGCTGTATTGATCCAAACAGAAAATCGTAGTGTCATATCAATTGCGTAAGCCACTTTTTCATGCATTCCTACTAGTACTCCGGAATTAATTACCACGAAATACACCATGTAAAACAATACCGCGAGTATCAGGTTAATGAGTGGACCTGCAAATGAAACGTAAACAATCCCTAATCGCTTGTTCCCACGGAAATGCAGAGGATTAATCGGCACTGGTCTCGCCCAACCAAATGGACCAAACAAAATGAGAATCAAGCCGAACGGATCAATATGCGGGATTGGATTTAAAGTTAAGCGGCCCTCCGATTTCGCCGTATTGTCACCCAGCTTCCAAGCGACAAAGGCATGCGCCCATTCATGCAAAGTGAAAGCGATAACGAACGCAATTAAGCGAAACGGTACCGTTTTCCAATCAAAGTGAAAAAGATCCATTGCTTCCTCCAATCATGCGCGTTCAAAAAGTCATCTTTTTGAACAACCCCTGATAAAAATCGTCTATCTTCTAGCATACCAGCAGATAGATAGGCTTACAACCCCAATCCAGCTTGACCCAGCATGTAGCCTGACGAAAAAACACCGACAAGGATTCCCTCATCGGTGTTCATTCAACTTCTATTATCCTACTTTTACTGTACCCATTTTATCGCCTTGTTTGATTGCATCAACGTGTTCCAAACCGGAAGTGACGCGACCAAATACGGTATGTACGCCATCGAGGTGAGGGAAAGAATCGTAGCAGATGAAGAATTGGCTTCCGCCTGTGTCTTTTCCTGCGTGTGCCATGGACAGGTAACCGCGGAGATGCTTATGTGGGTTTCCTTTTGTTTCACATTTGATGGTGTAACCAGGACCGCCTGTTCCTGTTCCGTAAGGGCATCCGCCTTGTGCTACGAAGCCAGGGATAACGCGGTGGAAGGACAGACCGTTGTAGAAGCCTTCGTTAGCCAATTTCTCAAAGTTTGCAACTGTGCCAGGAGCTTCTTGATCGAACAGCTCCAGCTCGATTTGGTTACCATTTTCCATGGTGATGAGCGCCTTTTTCATATGTTGACCTCCATACCTTGTAAAGTTAACGTACCCATTCTACCATGGAGATCGATTGACGTCCAATTTATCCCTCGATGCGGATCTGCTCTTCGCCAGGCAACTCACAGTCGGTAATAAAAACAGTCCCCGCCTTCGCTTTTGCCACCATTTTCACGTACGCAGCCTTCTCTGCAACTTGTTCCGCACTAGTGTACTTCCCTGCGTAAAGGACGACACCTGCCATCGACATCGAGAGCTCCTGACCGTCCCCCATTCTGCGCTTTTCATAAATGTCCGAAAAGTATGGCGTAAAAGCATCCATGATAAACAAAACTACATCATTCGCACACTGCGCCGTCGTAATCAGAATAAAATCATCTCCGCCAATATGACCGATGAAGTCAGTCCCGCTTCCGTACCATTTCGAGGCTTCCCGCAACAAATTCGCGGTTCGAACAATGATCTGATCACCCACTTCAAACCCATAGCGGTCATTAAACCATTTGAAACGGTCGAGATCACAGTAGATGACCACCTGATGATCATACCGTTTTAGCCGTTGGTTCAATTCTCTTTCAATCTGCACATTTCCCGGCAATCCTGTCAGTGGATTGGCTGAGCTCGCCATCTCGAGTTTAATGGAAGCCATTTTGTCCAACAGCCTCTGCACAGTAACGATACCGATGTACTCCCCTTTCTCATCAATAATAATGACCACATCATACAAATGATAAGCATCTCTGGCCATCGCCCGCTTCGCCACCTCATCCAGCTTGTCGTCTTTGGTAGCTTTGAGCGGGTTGGTATTCATGATTTGAGAAACGGGTCTTTCATAGTACAGTGCAATTCCGTATTGACCACCGAGGATCTGATACAGAGAAAACCTCATGACAAGTCCTACCGGTATGCCGTTCTCCAGCACAACCACGCTTTCAATTCGCTGATTTTGCTCGAAAATCTCATGGATGCGTCTTACTTTCACGTGCTTTTCAACACTGATCGTCTTCGCCAAGATTTCCGTCATAGCGGGAGTGGGCAGTATTGGCGCTGCTTCTTGCTCAATCCGCTTTTCCATCGTAAAACGCAGAAAGTTCATCGCCTTTCCACATAGCTGCGCCATTCCTTTGTCCGGCTTGCCTAAATAGTAACCCTGTCCGTAGATGACACCGACTTCCATGAGCGTTTCCAGCTCACGCTCTGTCTCGATCCCTTCTGCTATGATTTTGCAGTTCACTTTGTCAGCAAAAGATACAAACGTCTCCAACAACGCCTGCTTAATCGGATCGACATCGATGTTACGAATTAAGGACATGTCGAGCTTAATAAAGTCCGGGTAGATTTCTGTAATCGATTCCAAGCTGGAATACCCTGCTCCCGCATCATCTACGGCGATCATATATCCTTGCTTGCGATACTCCTCAATGATTTTTCGAAAGACAGCGTAATTCGTAATCGCATGACGCTCTGTAATTTCAAAAACAATGTTTTGCGGCGTCAACTCATACTCTGCCAAAAGCATCTGCACTTTGCCACGCAACAGAAACGGATCGTCAATCGCCCGTGGGTCCAAATTAATGAATAGTTTTTCATGAGGCTTCAGGTAGCGTATATGCTCCAATGCCCGCTTGCGACATATATGCTCCAAACGAAACACCGTATCCGTCTCTTGTGCATAATTGAACAAGGCTGCGGGAGTTGCAAAAAGACTGTTGACCGGTCCGCGCGCCAGTGCCTCCCACCCCAGTGCTTCGCCATTTGGCAAATGAATGATCGGCATGAAGTGCATCTGAACGTTTTCCTCTGCAAGCAGCTTGTGAAATTGTCTAATGTGTGCATACTTTTCGGAGGTAATCCCATACTTGGCCATATGTACAGCATGTTTAACAGAGGTATACATCTCTTTCACGATATCTTCCCCGATGATTTCCGAAAAGCCGATATGGACACGAAGCTCCTCGCGATTAACGAAGCTCACTTGTCGATTTAACTGTCGTTCAGCTAGCTCCTGAAAATGAATGGATAGCATTTGACAGTCTTCTTCACTCATCATTTTCGAAAAGGAAGTGTAGATGGCAAAATCATCGCCCCACAGCTTTTGAATCGCGATGATTTTCCCTTTGATTTCAAATGCTTGACGAGCGACAGCTGGCAAAATGCTTTCGAATATATGAAGAACTCTCTTGGCGCTCGTATCACCATAACGATGCTCTACCTCTGTCAGCTTGACGATATCTATATAAAACATGACGACTTTCTTCTCTCTCTCCACTTCTTGCCGAATCATCGCCTTCATCCATTGGCGTTTGTCCAATGAAATATAGGGTATTCGTCGAAACCGCTTCATAAGAGTCGACAACATGATGAATCGCTCCCCCTCACCCTTTCATTATGCCGAGAAAACATTAAGCAATCATGAATGGGAGATGAAGGAAATACAAAACCTTCCCAAACGATCGGGAAGGTTTGTGCATTTTTTATGAAGTTTAACGCATAAGCTGCGCGCGTTTTGGCAAAACATCGTGACCGACTACTTCTGCGTACGTTTCGCGTCGTACGACTACTTCTGCTTCTCCATCCTTTACAAATACAACTGCCGGACGAGCAATCCGATTGTAGTTGTTCGCCATGGAATAACCGTATGCACCTGTACTTGGGACTGCGAGAATATCGCCCGCTTGCGCTTCTGGCAGCTTCACATCCCAGATGAGCATATCACCTGACTCACAGCACTTTCCTGCAATGGATACAACTTCTGAGGCAGGTGCATTCATTTTGTTCGCAATCGCTGCTTCGTATTCTGCATCGTATAAAGCTGGTCGCAGATTGTCTGTCATCCCACCATCGACCGCAATATATTTTCTGACATTTGGAATGTTCTTATGCGATCCAATTCGGTACAAGGTTGTCCCTGCATCCCCTACAATACTCCGACCTGGCTCGATCCAAATCTCAGGTAAAGGAATCGCCAGCGCTGTTAGCTCTTGGCGAACGATATCTGTTATGGCTTTGATATACGTTTCCGCTGGCTGCGGTGTATCGCTTTCTACATACCGAATACCAAAGCCTCCTCCTACATTCAAAACTTCCGGGAGGAATCCTAGCTTTTCTTTTGCTTCGCCCAACAGCTCTGTCAATCGTTTGACAGCCACGAGGAAGCCTTCTGTTTCAAATATTTGTGAGCCAATATGGCTATGAACTCCCAATAAATGGAGATGATTGCTTTCATGAGAGAATTGAATCGCCTCAAGAGCCTGGCCGTTTTGCACATCAAAGCCAAACTTGGAGTCGATCTGCCCAGTAGAAATGTATTCATGTGTATGAGCTTCTACACCCGGCGTGACACGCAAGAGTACGGCGACTTTTTCGTTTCGCTCTTCGGCCAATTGAGCCAACATGTGCAACTCATAAAAGTTGTCCACAACAAAACAGCCAATTTTGGCATCAAGGGCCATGATTAACTCATCATGAGATTTGTTGTTGCCATGAAAATGGATGCGCTCTACGGGGAATCCAGCTTGCAGAGCCGTATACAATTCGCCGCCAGATACTACATCGAGTGACAAGCCCTCCTCTTCAACAAGCTTGCACATCGCCAACGTGCAAAATGCTTTGCTCGCATAAGCAACCTGGAACGAAAAACCCGTATTGTGAAACGCATTGACAAATTCTCGGCATTTGGTGCGAATTTGCTGTTCGTCATACACATATAAAGGTGTTCCGTAAGTAGCAGCTAGCTGTGTCGTATCACAGCCTCCGATTTCCAGGTTTCCTTGTTCATTCACTCGACTTGTCCCGTGTAAGTACATGTTCTGTTTCCTCCCCAATTCATTCGCACCGATGATGTATATAGACAACCTTGTATAGAGAAAGGCAACCAACAAGGAGCGTCAGTTGCCATACAGAAACTTTTGTTCGTAAGGCTTCCCTACAATTTACTACAAGGTTGTGCGTTTGACAATGGGTGATCCCATCCGTTTTCAGAATATTATTGCCGAGAGGAATTTTGCGAGCGAACGATACTCGGCCTGTTGTTTTTGCTTGGCACAGCCAGCCGTACCACAATATCCTTCATCCCTTTGTAGTTGAATGGAATGAACGGCCATAAGTAAGGCGTATTCAGCGAACGGGTGGAAGCCAAGAAAATCAGGATGATCGTAATCCCGATCATCAGTCCCGGTGTAGAGAAAAAGCCCACCATAAGTATCAGAAACAAGCGAATAAGTCGATTGGCCAAGCTTAACTCATAGCTGGGAGTCGAATACATCCCGATTGCCGCCACTGCCAAATACAAAATAACCTCAGGTGCAAGGAGTCCTACCTTGATCGCCACGTCCCCGACCAGAATCGCGGCCAATAAACCTACGGCAATCGAGAGCGGCGCAGGCGTATGAATGGCGGCCATTCGCATCAAGTCCAGACCGACCTCAGCGATCACAAATTGTGCCAAAATAGGAATGCTGCCCATCTTTTTAATCCCTAAGAAATGAAGCGGCTCCGGTATCATGGAAGGGTGCATGACCAACAGCAACCAGATCGGCAAAACAAAAACGGAAGCAAAGATTCCCAGAAAACGAACCCAGCGCAGATAAGCACCGATTACCGGTGTTTGTCGATACTCCTCCGCATGTTGTACATGATGAAAATAGGTGGCGGGTGTGATCATGACACTCGGTGAAGTATCCACATAAATCAGTACGTGACCTTCCAATAGATGTACAGCAGCCACATCGGGCCGCTCTGTATATCGGACTAACGGGAAGGGGTTCAACGTTTTTCCAATGATAAATTCCTCGACGGTTTTTTCTGCCATCGGTATCCCGTCAATCTGGATGTTTTGTAGACGCTCCTTCAATGTATGGACCAGCTCTTCATTTGCTACATCGTGCAAGTAGGCAACCGCAACATCTGTCTTAGTACGCTCCCCTATCTGCATGATTTCGAATCGGAGCCGTTCGTCACGAATCCGTCGGCGCGTAAGAACTGTATTGGTTACAAGCACTTCAGTAAAGCCGTCATGGGCGCCGCGGACGATTCTTTCCGTATCGGGCTCCTGCGGTGTGCGATTCGGCAGGATTTTGGCATCGAGGATAATGGCATGGGGAGATCGGTCAATGATCAGTCCTACTTGGCCAACGAGCAATTTATCCATAAACTCGTCAGTGGTTTCTACCTTGCTCAGTTGGTAGAAAGGGATGAATTTATGAAACAAATGGTCGAAAGCATTGTCACCCATATCCCGCTCACGTACATCGTTCAGCTCACGCATGATCTGCGAAATCAGTATGCTTTCTGCGAAGCCGTTTATGTAATACAACAACATTCGTGTATGACCCACATAAAAATCATGAACCCCAATGTCAAAACTCTTACCGACACCAAGTCTGTCGTTCAAATACCTCTGATTCTCTTCAAGATAAGTTGAAATGGGATGACGTTTTTCCGTGACCTGTGCCATGAGCGCCGCTCCTTTCCATTATCCATTGCACCGCTCTCGTTGTGATGGGACAACCGTTTTGCAAACTATCTCTACCTTCCATTTTGCCTATATCTCCAATACCGATGACATTAGGTACATGCAGGGAATTCAAAATATCTACGGTATCTCCATAAATGTGATGCTGAAGTTGCTCGTCTGCGTACCCGTCCTTGTCCACGGCTTCTTCTACAATTTGTCCTTGGTTGTTTACGGAATAAGCGACGGTCGCACCCTTGACCCAATGTGTATTCGAGGCTACTGCAATCGCACCGATTACTTCGATATCAGGATGCTTCACCACGTATTCGAGGGCTCGTTCCCCTCTACCCTTGCCGTAATCTCCATTGTCATCGAACATGACGATAACAGGATCGTATGGCGTCATTTTAATCAGTTCGACCATCTGATTCCCTCGCAGTGGAGTCGGATTCCCGGCAGACAGTGATATGCATCGACCACCAAATTGCTTGGCGACATTCTCGATTACTTTTTGGGCAATATGATCTCCGTCTGTCACCACTATGACTTTCCGGCGTACTGTGTCCATGCTGGGTCACCGCCTTTTCCTGCTTGGACTTACCCTTTGGGTTTAAAAATGAGTGAGGCCAAAAATCCGAATGCGATCGCAGCCGATATACCCGCACTCGTGACCTCAAAAATCCCCGTGGCGACACCAATCAACCCATGTTGTTCGGCCTCGCCGATGGCTCCATGATACAAAGAGTGACCAAAGCTCGTGATCGGTACAGTCGCACCTGCGCCTGCAAAATCGATAAATTTGTCATACACGCCGATAAAATCGAGAAAAACTCCTGCCACGACCAGCGTACTCATGACATGAGCAGGCGTTAGCTTGCCAACATCCAAAAGGAGCTGACCCACTACACAAACCAATCCCCCTACGACAAAAGCAATCAGGTATTCCATTAGCTGCCTCCTTCAAGCGCAACCGCGTGAGCGATGCATGGTATCGAATTTCCCTGCTGAGTGCTTACCGGGCTTAAGAGTGCTCCCGTGGCGCAAACCAACACGTTTTTCAGTAACCCACGGTTGAGCTGATCAATAATGTAGCTATACGTGACCACAGCACTGCTTGCACAACCGCTTCCACCTGAAAACACATCCTGATCAGGGGAGTATATCATCAGCCCACAATCATTGTAGACTTGATCCATGTCGTATCCTTCCGTCAACATAAGCTCCTTTAGAATCGGATAGCCGACACCAGCCAAGTCGCCAGTCACGATCAAATCATAGGATTGTGGGGAGCGCCCCGTATCTTGAAAATGCGTCTGGATCGTCGATGCAGCTGCTGGAGCCATGGCCGTCCCCATGTCGAACGGGTCTTTAATCCCCATGTCCACTACTTTTCCCATCGTCGCATATGTAATGCGCGGACCATTCCCCCCGATTCCAACCAATCCTGCGCCAGCTCCTGTCACCGTCCACTGGGCACTTGGGGGCTTCTGTCCTCCGTATTCCGTGGGATAACGATACTGCCTCTCCGCTGTGGCATTGTGGCTACTGCAAGCAGCGATCGCCTTGCTCGCATAGCCTGCGTTTACCAGAGCCGCCGCATTAGCCAGTGTGAGCATCGAGGTTGAGCATGCTCCGTACATGCCGAGCAGAGGCATGGCCAGCTTTTCTGCTGTAAAGTTGGTCGTGATGTTCTGGTTCAACAGGTCGCCAGCGAGAATGAGATCCACATCCTTGCCGGTGATGCCCGCCTTTTGCAGCAATGTATTGACCGCGTCCTCCATCAGCTGGCGTTCTGCGTCTTCCCACGTCTGTTGGCCTGCATACATATCGTCGTGGATTTTATCAAACAAGTGCGCCAGCGGTCCTTCGCCTTCTTTTGGTCCCACAGCAACTGCCGAGCTTTGTAGACGAACATTTTGATCGAAGTGCCAGGTTTGCCGATTGACTCGTTTCACTGGTTGATTGCTTGACACCGACAGCCCTCCCTTAGAAAAGCATGTTGATCAGGCTCTTTATTATTCCCGCAATGAAAGCAGCAACAACCCCAAATACAATGACCGAACCAGCGAGCTTAAACATATTTCCGCCAACGCCGAGCACTAACCCTTCGCTCCGATGTTCGATGGCAGCAGACGCTATCGAGTTGGCAAAGCCTGTAACAGGCACGGCTGATCCTGCTCCAGCATACTGCCCGATATTGTCATACACACCTAACCCTGTCAGCAAAACGGACAGAAAGATGAGCGTCGCAACAGTCGGATTGCTTGCCGTTTTCTCCGTAAATCCGAAGAAGGTAATATACATATTTTGAATGGCCTGACCCAACAAACATATGGTCCCTCCTACCCAGAAAGCACGAAACGAGTTAAGCAGAACGTTTCGTTTGGGCTGGAACTTCGAAGCCTGCTGTTGATACAGTTGTTTGGTCATCTGCATCGATCCGGGGTTTTTGGATTTTGTTTTGGTTGCCATGCCCTTTCACTCCCTTTGTAAGCTTTCTTCCTATATCCTTCCTTTTTCTAAAGATGCCTATGAATAGTGGTATTTACCATTTCACAGATGGAGCAGCCATTGCAGTAAGGAACCCGTCACTTTTCCCAAAACTACTGCCATCAACAGAAAGAGAAGACTGCCATCCATGTGGATTCGCTTCGCTAATATGGGGAAGACATTCAGGACCTCCGTCAGGCCCGCGGCGAGTGTGCCCACAAATATCCCTGCAAATATCCCGTAAATCGAAGATACGAGAACGGGTAAATGAGCACCCCAGTGAAAAAAATCAATAAACGTAAAAAAAAGCGCTCCTGCCACCAAGGCCCATTCCAGGGAGCGGATATATCGATGAGCATTCGTTAATTGTGTCAACCTCGGAATGATGTCCAGAACGGTAATAAACGCGACCAGCCCGCTCCCTACAGCAAGACCTCCACCCAGTCCGATCAAAATAAGCAACAAGCACTTGATGACGCTCATTTCTTCGTCCGTTGGTTTTCCTTGTTTTCATTTTGTATGTAGTATTGATCCAGGCTTTGCTGATACATAAACAATTCCACTTCTAGCGGACTAGGTTCTTCGTTGATTTTTTTCTGGAAAATATGGTTGAAAAACAGAATCATCCCCAAACCGATTCCGATGGAGTAAGGAATTTGCATCCACAAGGGCTGATGGCTCTTTTCACCTGTAATCAAATAATAGATTCGTTCGTGAACCTGCATCATGCTGACATCGGTATGGAAATTCATGATCGCCAATCCAGAGCCAATGAACAGCAGAATCCACACCATCGCCACCAAAATCGGGTTCGATTTCTTTCGTGGATTAAGCACCTCCACAATGATTTGGGGAGCACCCTGGACGTCCAGTTCCACGTCAGGATAGACAGAACGCAGCCTTTTAATTACCTGCATAATATCGATGATGATCAAATTGCCATCCGTTGGCTTTGTCTGATAAATGGGCATCCGCCTTAACGCTTCCTCGCGCTCTCCATCCCAGTAAAGCTGGCAAATGTCTCCAAGTGTAATCATGGCTTGTGGCTGTACAGCCAATCGCTTTCTCAGGAGCAGAAACAACGCGTCTTTCATGGTACCTTCCCCTTCCCTCACATACCTGATTATTCGCTAGTATGTGCCGAGCCACAAAACCCATGCAAGTAAACGGAAATGGCCGTTTCTTTCACAAAACAAAACACCCCAGCCACGTAGTGACCGGAGTGTTTGCATCTGTTAATGCTCAATTTGGTCTTTGATCGTTTGCAAAATGCGCTTCTCGAGGCGCGATACCTGTACTTGCGAAATTCCCAGCCTCTCCGCTACTTCCGATTGCGTCTGATCCTTGTAGTAGCGCAGGTAGACAATGAGTTGTTCCCGCTCGGTCAATCGACTAATCGCATCCTTGAGCGCAATCTTTTCAAACCATTTGTTGACTCCTTCATCCGCAATCTGATCGATCAGCGTAATGGGGTCCCCGTCATTTTCAAAAACCGTTTCATGGATGGAAGAAGGTGCTCGATTTGCTTCTTGCGCAAACACGACTTCCTCTGGAGTAATCCCCACCGCGTCCGCAACCTCAGCAATCGTGGGTGCGCGACCGAATTGCTTGTACAGCTCATCCTTTGTTCGTCGTACCTTGTTGGCTGTTTCTTTGAGTGATCGACTCACCTTGACTGTACCGTCATCGCGTAAGAAGCGTTGAATTTCCCCAATAATCATCGGCACAGCATAGGTTGAAAATCGAACATCATAGGAGAGATCAAACTTGTCTACGGCCTTCAAAAGGCCAATACACCCGATCTGAAACAAATCATCCGCTTCGTATCCACGGTTGATAAAGCGCTGAACGACGGACCAGACCAGCCGAATATTGCTGTTGACGAGAAGCTCTCGTGCCTCAGTATCGCCAGCTTGGCTTTTGGCGATTAGCTCTTTTACTTGGTCATTGGTCAGAAATGGTTGACTCGCGTTTTTGATATCGGCACCCATAGGCACTACCCCTAATTTTGCAAGGCTTTGGCAAACGCCAGGCGTTTGGTGAGGCGCACAGTTGTTCCCTTACCTACAACCGTTGCCACTTCCAAAGAATCCATGAAATTCTCCATAATCGTAAAGCCCATTCCAGAGCGCTCCAGCTCCGGTTTCGTCGTATAGAGTGGCTGCATGGCCTGCTCTACATCCTCAATTCCTCGTCCATTGTCTTCCACAATCAGATCAATGCTGTCCTCTTGAATTCGCACAGAGATCTGTACCACACCCTCTGGATTTTCGTCATAACCATGAATAATGGCATTCGTAACAGCCTCGGATATTACGGTTTTGATTTCTTCCAGTTCGTCCATCGTAATATCGAGTTGCGAAATGAAGGCTGCAACTGCTACACGTGCGAATGCTTCATTTTGGCTCAATGCTGCAAACGACACTGACATAAAGTTACGCTGTACCATCATTACGCCACCCCCAGAACATGCAAAGCATCCGCTTCGTTTTCGCGAAACTTGATCACCTTGAATAACCCGGACATCTCAAATATTCGATAGATCGTAGGATTGATCGAGCAGACGTACATTTCTCCAGATCGGGCAGAGATCTGCTTGTATCTTCCCAAAATAACCCCGATACCAGAGCTGTCCATAAACGTCAAATCAGCCAGACTCAGCACAATATGACGTATAGTAGAGGTACGCAAAAGATCATCTGCCTTCTTGCGCAACTCCTCTGCCGTATGATGATCCAGCTCACCTTGCAAACGGATCACTAGCACGTCCTGCCGTGTCTCCATCGCAACTCGTAAACTCATAGCTGCCACACTCCTTCTCCCTTGATAGAAACTCTCTTTCTTCTTCAGCGAAACCAATTCCTGCCAGCCGACAAAAGAACAAAAAAATCGAGCAGCCGCGCCATTCCATTCGGGGCAACTCGATTCTTTTCGCGCTCATGCTGTCTGTTAGTAGCTAATCAAAATGCTCTTGGTGGTTCGCTTGAGAATCTCCCACATGTTGGCTTTATCTACCTGATCTTCCGGGAACAGATCGACTCGATTTACTTCCTTGCCATCTTTCGTCCGGATGAAAATGTGGCCGATTACTTGGTCCTTTGCTATCGGTGCGTGAACAGTCTCATTGATGACAATTTCCTTCTGGAATGTATCGGCCGATTCTCCTTTTTTCATCAACAAACTCACTGCATGTGGTGTTACCGCATTGATTTGCGGTTTCTGTCCTTTATCCACTACGAGTGCACGCACAGGTTCTCCCTTTTTGTACATCGGCGTCACCTGAAAGTGTGTGAATGCGTAATTGAACATAGTCGATACTTCATTATTGCGCGTCTTTACATCAGGCTCGCCCATGACGACTGCAATGACACGCATGTTGTTGCGTTTGGCAGTCGCTGTTAAACAGTATTTCGCTTCGCCTGTGTACCCTGTTTTCAAACCGTCCACCCCTTCATAAAAACGCACCAGCTTGTTCGTATTCACCAGCCAGAAGGGGGTTTCTGTATCTTTTCGCAAGTAGTCCTGGTACGTACCGGTGAACTTCGTGATGCCTTCGTGCTTTAAGAGCTCCCGTGACATGATCGCAATGTCCGCTGCCGAAGAGTAGTGATTCGCGGCAGGAAGTCCATTAGAGTTAACAAAATGCGTATTTTTCATGCCGAGCTGCTGAGCGCGTTCATTCATTCGCGCGACAAAACTCTCTTCTGTCCCAGCCAAGTGCTCAGCCATCGCTACAGAGGCATCATTCCCTGAGGCAATCGCAATCCCTTTCATCATGTCCTCTACCGTCATTTCTTCACCGGGCTGTAGAAAAATTTGCGACCCGCCCATTGATGCTGCTCTTTCACTTGTTCGAACCTTATCGGTAAGCTTAAGCTCTCCCCGCTCCACCGCTTCCATGATCAAAAGCATGGTCATTACTTTGGTGATACTGGCGGGTGGCATTTTTTCATTGGCGTTCTTTTCATACAAGACTGTTCCCGTATCCGCTTCAATCATCACTGCGGATGAAGCTTGTGGGGCAAAATGATTGTCACTCTTTTGCTGTCCAGCCTTTTCTTTGGCAATCGCCATCGGAGAAAAGATGGTAAAGCACATAACGAAGCATAGAGCGAGGTATCCATTCCGTTTCATAGCAGTCTCTTCCCTCCATTCATGGTTTTATTCTCACCATCATGAAAGGAAAATATTCACACAAAAACAGCATGATTATCTTCTCGAAAGACCATCCGGTTTCACAAAAAAATCCCTTCCGCTACTAGCAGAAGGGATACTTTCTTAAATGACGAAGCGGCTCACATTTTGCGTTAACTCGTCCGCCATTTTTTTCAATTGCTCTACGTTTTCATTAATGCGTGCAATCGAATTCAATTGTTCATCCACTGTCTCTACCACACCTGAGATGGATTCACTAATTTCATCCGACATGGTGGCAAGGCGTTGCATGGAGTTCGTCACAACCTGATTACCCGCCGCCATTTCTTCTGAGGTCGCCGTCATCGATTCGCTCTGCTCTGCAGCCGATTGAATCTCTGCCACGATATTTTGGAAAGCAGTACCCACAGATTCTACAGACTGCAAGCCTCCACTCACCATGGTAACGATCTCGTCCATATGCTTGCTCATATCCATTGCCTCATCATTGATCGAATGGGCAATGGCAGCGATACGCTCAGAGAAGGAGCTGCTTTCCTCTGCAAGCTTGCGAACCTCGCTGGCGACAACCGAGAAGCCTCGTCCAGCATCTCCAGCACGTGCAGCCTCAATGGCGGCATTCAGCGCCAACAAATTCGTCTGCGACGCAATACTCGTAATCATTTCGACGATGCTCGTAATTTCACGAGCCCGCTCACGAAGACTGTGCATTTGCCCAGCAGTACGTTCTACTTCGCTAGTGGCACGTCTTACCGTATTGATTACGTTTTCTACTAACTCCATTCCGCCTTGCGCTCTCTCAAACGTACGAGTCGTGGCAACCGATGTAGATTCAGCAGCCACCGCCACTTGTTCAACGCCTTCCGATATTTCCGAGACGGTATTCGCCGTTGCTTGCACTTCATTCGTCTGCGTAGAAACGCGATGGGCAATCGTCGAAATATTATCCGTAATAACGTTAATGGCTCCTTTGTTTTCTTGCGCAAACAGAGTCAACTCATCTGTCGCTACGTTCAGTTGTGTTGCTTGTCCCTGTACAAGGGCAATCAGCTTGCGAAGTTCAGCTGCCATCTCATTCATTTTGCGGCCAACCATAGCCAGCTCGTCATTGCCATTTACTTTTACGTTGATATTAAAATGTCCGGCGCCGATCTGATCCATATCTCGGGCGATCGCGAACAGGGATAGTCGAATCCGCTTCGCAAACCACCAGATTGCCCAAACCGAGAGTCCGATGATTGGCAAGCTGAAGAGCACGAAGTACAGCCACATTCCGTCTACTTCACCATATACCTCGTCAGTTCCCGTTGATAAAACGACATTCCATTTCAACATGGGAATCGGTGCAAAAGCTGCAAATGAATCAATGCCATGGTCAGAGTACAGCAAGCTGTTGCTTGTCTCTTGCTTCATCAGGGAAAGCATCTCTTCGTAATCTTTGTCACCAGCCAACACGAGCTTGTTGTTGTTATTCGGATTTTGATGGGCGACAACCAAACCGTCTTGTCGAACGACGAAAGCGTAGCCATTCTCCATGAAAGAGATCTCAGGAATTTTTTGAATCATTTGGTCAATCGTAAAACCAACAACGAACAATCGGCTCGTATCATCGGCCTTTTCCCCTATGGGTGTCGCAATATAAAGAAAACTCTTGTTGCTGCCCTCAACGATTTCTTCATCAGAAATAACCAAGGATTTCGTAGTTAGTGCTCTCTGGAAGTATTGCTTTTGCTTGAAGTCAATCTCATTTGTACCTGTCAAGGAATACAGAGATTTTCCGCTAGCCGTGTCAATCAAATAGATTCGGGATACTTCTTTATGTGCCTGGCGCAATAGAGTAAACTGCTCCATGATAAGCGGCTGCAGCTCTGTCATCATCACACGCTTGCTTGCCGCCGATTTCGTCGAGTTCACAATCGCTTTCAGGTCATCTTCCATGCTATTCGCATGCTGGTCAGCCAGCATTTTTGCTTGATTAGAGGTAATGCTAAACAGCGTTGATTTCGAGAAGGAAAGAGCTATGTATTGCAAGGAACCAATAATAATAAGTACGAGAATTAGACCAAACACAATCATCTTTGTAGCAAGAGAGCCTTTTAGCTTTTCCGTTGCTACTTGGCTAGTCAGATTCACTTTTTTTAAGAGATTCGATATTCCCTCCTTCTTTTTCCATCGTGGCGACAAAAATTTGCTCATGCTACTTGCCCCCTTTATCACTGCTACCATTTTCCAGTGCAAGAATTCCGAAAAAATACCCCTGAAAAAACTGCCTCTGGGTACAATACCCATTTTTTTCAGAGGTAAAACCTCCCTTATGAAGGGAAACGAGTTCCGGGCTGCACGAGTAGCCTCGGAACTCGCTATTTGCAATTGATTTAGTTATACAAATGACAAGCCGCGAAATGTCCTGGCTCTACTTCTTTCCACACAGGTACGGATGCAGCGCATTCCGGCATTGCTTTCGGGCAACGGGTACGGAAATGGCAACCGCTTGGTGGGTTCATCGGGCTAGGTACATCGCCTTGCAATACAATGCGCTCACGGTTACGCTCAATCTCTGGGTCTGGGATCGGAATCGCAGACAACAGCGCTTGCGTATACGGATGGAGCGGCTTTTCATACAAAGCATCACTTTCTGCCAGCTCAACCATTTTACCCAAGTACATAACCGCTACTCGGTCGGAAATGTATTTTACCATGGACAAGTCATGGGCAATGAACATGTAGGTCAAACCCATTTTTTCTTGCAGCTGTTCGAGCAGGTTTACAACCTGTGCTTGTACGGATACGTCCAAAGCAGAGATCGGCTCGTCACACACGATGAATTTTGGCTCTACTGCCAATGCACGGGCAATTCCGATACGTTGGCGCTGACCACCTGAAAACTCGTGTGGGAAGCGGTTCATATGCTCAGGATTCAAGCTCACCAAGGAAAGGAGCTCCTGAATGCGCTCTTTGCGCTTCTGACCAGTCGCCAGGCCATGAATATCCAGCGCCTCGCCGATGATATCCCCTACTGTCATACGCGGATTCAAGGATGCGTAAGGGTCTTGGAAAATCATTTGCATGTTGCGGCGCATTGCCTTCATTTCCTGCTGGTTCAGGTTCATGATGCTCTTGCCTTCAAACAGGACGTCCCCTTCAGTCGCATCGTACAGTCTCAAGATGGTACGACCAGCAGTGGACTTTCCACAGCCTGACTCTCCTACTACGCCCAATGTTTCTCCACGTTTGATCTCAAACGAGATATCATTTACAGCTTTCAGAGTATTATCGCCAATGGAAAAGAATTTCTTTAGATTGCGTACTTCAATCAAATTTTCACGTTTATCCACTGATATCCCTCCTTCTACGCACGGTTCTGAGCAAGCGGATGCTGAAGCCAACAAGCTGCTCGCTGAGTTGTGCTGATGTCGTTCAGCTCAGGATCGATCTCTTGGCACACACGCATCGCTGATTCGCAACGGGCAGTGAATCCACAGCCAACTGGCGGACGCAGAAGGTCTGGCGGCGTACCAAAAATCGGTGTCAGTGGCTCGTCACGGTTCAAGTCAAGACGTGGTACCGAGCGAAGCAGGCCTTTGGTGTAAGGGTGTTGCGGATTGTAGAAAATATCGTCAACTGTTCCTGTCTCGATCACTTTTCCTGCGTACATAACGATTACGCGGTCACACATCTCAGCAACTACACCAAGGTCATGTGTGATCAAGATAATGGAAGTGCCTGTTTTCTTTTGCAATTCTTTCATCAGGTCCAAAATTTGCGCCTGAATCGTTACGTCCAAAGCTGTCGTCGGTTCATCCGCGATCAACAGCTTCGGTGAACAGGCGAGTGCGATAGCGATCATTGCACGTTGACGCATACCGCCGGAGAACTCGTGTGGATATTGCTCCACACGTTTCTCAGGTTGCGGAATACCAACCATGGTCAATAGCTCAATGGCACGATCACGTGCTGCTGCTTTCGACATGTTTTGGTGCTTGATCAAGCCCTCGGTAATTTGGCTGCCGATGGTCATTGTTGGGTTCAAGGAAGTCATTGGATCTTGGAAGATCATCCCGATATCTTTACCGCGGATCGATTCCATTTCTTTTTTGGACTTCTTGACGATATCCTCTCCATTGAAGAGAATTTGTCCCTTTTTAATTTCACCTGGAGGCATAGGAATCAGCTTCATGAGGGTTTGAGCGGTTACGGATTTACCGCAACCGGACTCCCCTACAATCGCTACAGCCTCTCCGCGGTTGACGTGAAAATTCACACCGCGGACTGCTTTTACTTCACCTGCATACGTATGGAAGGATACGTGCAGGTCTTTTACATCAAGAATGCGTTCCATAACGACTATCCCTCCTATTTACGCAGGCGTGGGTCTACTGCATCGCGCAGACCGTCACCGAACAAGTTAAATGCCAAGATGGTCACGGAAATGAAGATTGCCGGGAATGTCAAACGCCATGGATAGTACTTCATGGCCGGCAAGCCCTCATTGGACATCGTTCCCCACGATGCAATCGGTGCCGAAACCCCTAGTCCGATAAAGGACAAGAAGGATTCTGCGAAAATCGCGGACGGTACAGTCAAGCTCAGCGTTACGATGATTGGACCCAAAGCATTAGGAATCAAGTGTTTGAAGATCAGACGGTTGGCGTCAGCACCAAGGGAGCGTGCAGCAAGTACAAACTCTTGGTTTTTCAATTGAAGGATCTGACCACGCACAATCCGGGCCATACCGATCCATCCCGTTATCGTTAAGGCAATAATAATCGTTCCGACACCAGGCTCTAACACTACCATCAACAAAATAACAACCAGCAGGTAAGGAATCGCAAACAGGATGTCCGCAATACGCATCATCATTTCATCTACTCTACCGCCATAGAAACCTGCGATACCACCCCAGATCACACCAATGATCAGGTCAATGAACGCTGCCGCAAGACCTACTTGCAGAGAGATACGTGCACCGTACCAAATACGCTCAAATACGTCACGACCTAGGTCATCTGTGCCAAACCAGTGTTCAGCAGACGGCTTTTTGTTCTTGCCAGCCAGATCCGTCGTAAAATAATCTTGTGGAGTTAGCCATGGGACCACAATGGCACATACGATTAACGCAGCAATGAAGATCATAGAAATCATTGCGACTTTATTCATTTTCAAACGACGCCAAACGTCAGACCAAAAAGAGAGACTTGGGCGCTTAATTGCTTCAGCTTGACGAAGGTCAACGGAAATTGGCTCGAAATGTTCTTTAGTCAAGTTTTGCACGTGTCATTACTCCTTTCCTGCGTCCGAAAGTTTGATCCGTGGATCTACCAAGGTGTATGCGATGTCAACAATCAGAATCATCACAACCAGGATAATGGAGTAGAACACGGTCGTACCCATGATTACTGTATAGTCACGGTTTGTAATAGACAAAACGAATTCGCGACCAAGACCAGGAACACCGAAAATACGTTCAATAACGAATGCACCTGTCAAAATACCAGCAATCAGTGGACCCAGGTAAGTAACAACTGGCAAGAGCGCATTACGGATAGCGTGTTTTACTGTAATAGTAAAAGTGTGCAACCCTTTTGCTTTTGCTGTTTTAATGTAATCTTGACCCATAACTTCAATCATATTGGAACGCGTCAAACGCGCGATAAATGCCATCGGTGATGCGGCGAGTGCCAATGATGGAAGGATGGTGTATTCGAATCCTTCCCATTTCGCGATTGGAAACCAGCCCAAATTAATAGCGAAAATGTATTGGTAAAAGGACGCCAAAATAAAACTTGGTACCGATAATCCCAAAACGGCGATAACCATTGCAGAATAGTCTTGCCATCTATTGTGGTTTAACGCTGCGATAACCCCTAACGTAATTCCACCAAAGATAGCGAGCAATAAAGCTTGTGCTCCTAAGTGAGCAGAAACAGGGAAACCACGATTAATCATGTCGTTAACATTCGAAGATTTCTCCGTAAACGACGGACCGAGATCCCATGTGACTACACCTTTCAAATATTCAAAGTATTGTTCATGCAACGGCAGGTTCAGCTTGTACTTTGCCTCTAGTGCTGCCTTAATTTCCGGCGGGACCTGCTTCTCGGATGTAAATGGACCACCTGGTACTGCTTTCATGATGAAGAAGGTGGCCGTTACAATTAAGAAGAGCGAGATGAGCATAAAAATGATGCGCTTACCGAGATAACGGATCAACTAACTTACCCCCTTGGTAGATTTTTGATTGCTTTCACGTCCCATGTTTACACTGCGGAACGCTGCCGACACAGTGTAAAAATCGGCTGTGTAAATAACCCTTAGATCTCTTGCAGTAAAGCTTCTCTCTCTATTTTCTCTTTGCTGGCAATTATGTCAGCTGAAATTTATGGGAAGGGCTTGCATAGCAGAGGGTATATGTGCAACCATATACCCTCTGCTGCAAATCCCGTTTCCTTCGTTATGAAATTACTCGATGTATGCGCCTTTCCAATCCACGTCACCCAGACCCGTTTGGTGAACACCTTTCACCTCTGGTTTCTGAACCCAAGATTGTGTGTACCAGTAAATTGGCATGATTGGCATTTCATCCATCAGGATTTGCTCGGCATCTGCCAAAATTTTCTTACGTTTCTCGAGGTCGGATTCCTTTGCAGATTGGTTCAACAACTCTTTATATTTTGCATTTTCCCAACGCGTATCGTTGTTCCCACCCATTTTATCTTTGAAGAGTTCCAGGAAATTGATTGGGTCATTGAAGTCACCCAGCCAACCCATCCGTCCAATCTGGAATTTACCCTCATGCATATCTTCGAGGTAAACTTTCCATTCTTTATTCTCGAGTTTCACTTCTACGCCGAGATTTTTCTTCCATTGGTCTTGGATGGCCTCCGCAATCTTCTTGTGAGCCTCAGATGTATTGTAGGACAAGACAATCGGTGGAAGCTTGCTCATACCTGCTTCTTTCAGTCCCTCTTCCAAGAGCTTTTTCGCATTTTCTACATCATTGTCTTTGAAATAGCCATTTGGATTCAGCACCATGGATGGAGGAACAGCGCCAATTGCCGGGATTTGACCCGTTTGGAGAATGTTGTCGATCAAGGCTTGTCGATCGATCGAGTAGGCAAATGCTTTCCTTACTTTTATGTTATTAAATGGCGGCTTTTCGGTATTGAACTTGTACCAGTAAGTACCCGCGATTGGATTGGTTTGAATTTTTCCTTGCTCTTTCAATGCAGGAATCGCATCTGTTGGCAAAGCGCTCATAGGTGCGCCAGCCCAATCGATTTCGCCATTTTCGAACATGGAGAGCTCTGTATTTTCGTCTTCTACCATGGAGAATTCGATTTTCTCAAGCTTTACATTGTCTTTATCCCAGTAATTTTCGTTCTTCACGAGCACCATCTTGCTCTTGTGCTCCCAAGATTCGATTTTGAAAGGTCCATTCCCGACGTGCGAACTTGCTTCGCCTGCCCACTTCGGATTTGCTTCAATTACTTTTTTGTTAACTGGGAAGTAGGTACGGAATGCGAGCAGTTCCAGGAAGTAAGGAGTCGGATTCTCCAGCTTCACTTCCAGCGTCTTATCGTCTAGTGCCTTCACGCCTACTTCATCAAGCTTTGCTTCGCCCTTGTTTGCTTTTTCGCCATTCTTCACGTAGTACAGCTGATATGCGTAGTTGGAAGCTGTTTTTGGATCGAGAGCACGCTTCCAAGCATACTCAAAGTCATGTGCTGTTACTGGGTCACCATTGCTCCATTTCGCGTCTCTGATTTTAAATGTGTAAGTGAGCTTATCATCAGAGACGGTGTAGCTCTCAGCGGCAGCTTCATGCGGCTTATCGTCAGTCCCAATGCGGGTCAAACCATCAAAGGTTGCCAAGATAATCGCGCCTGAAGTCGTGTCCTCTGCGAGCCCAGGATCAGTTGTAGGTGGCTCCGAGTGCAGGTTCATCTTTAAAACTTGTGGCTTCTTCTCAGCAGCTGGTGTTGCAGGCTGTGAAGGTGCTGGTGTACCTCCTGCCGGTGGAGTGGCAGTTTGTTGTCCTCCTCCGCACCCTGCCAGGGCGGTTCCTAAAACAGCAATCGAGCTCACAAGTGCAAACACATTCTTTTTCAACGCAATAACCCCCAGTACGTTTTTCTTTTTTGTCTTTTTTCTGAAAATAAAGGACGAAAAAAAATGAAAACTACACGAAGCTGCTTGACTTCGGCTGGAAGGCATCAACCCCTTTCATTGCAGGGTCACCTCGTCGTCTTGAACGAAAGAGAAGGTGTCTTTGTACTGCTTCAGTTCCAGTGAAACGTCCGCAGCTGCTATGCCTTCAATTTGAGAGAGTCGTTCATTGACAAAGGTGATCAGCTCATCATTACTATGGAAACACGCTTGGATGATCAAGTCGTGCTTACCGCTATAAGCGCCTACAAAGCGTACTGCAGAAAATTTGCTCAATTTCTCTGCCACTTCTTTCTGCAAACCTAGCTTTGTGGTTAACCCGATGATAGCCTGCACATGTAATCCTAATTTCTCTGGATCGGGTTGTATTACGAATTGGAATACTCCGTCTTGCAAAAGTCGAGTGATGCGCGATCGAATCGTTCCTTCGCTCACGCCTAGTTGATGGGCGATTTCTGTATATGGGATACGCCCATCTTCATGGAGGATTTGCAGAATCTGTCTATCGACATGGTCCAGCTTTTTCATAAATACGATTTTCTGGGAACCTCCATCATTTTTTTACGAATTTCGCAATAATCTTTTACAAACAGTCTAATACAATAAAAGTAATCGGAAATGATAGCGGTGTCAACGAAATTTGACAAGTAGAATAATAAAACTTTATAAAGTCAATCCGAACAGTAAAATATATTTTATATAACAAAAAACGAGTTATATCTTTCTATTGAATATGAAAAACTCGATTTAATCAACAATATTTTTTCGAGAAACTGTATTTTTACTCATAAAACAAGGCGTGCTCAAGTGCTGTGCACGCCTTGTTTTATTTGATTGATCAACTAATACCTGGACATTCTATACTTCGATAATTTTATAAATCAACGGTTGTTCTCCATCGATTGCTGTCGAAATTTGGAAGGCGCCTTCCATCTCTTTTAACGCATTTTGCAAAAGATGGTCTTCGTTAGCATGGATGGTGGCCAAAACTTCTCCAGCCTTCACCTGATCCCCGCGTTTTTTGTGCAGGACAAGACCTACTGCCAAGTCAATTGGCATTTCTTTTGTCAATCTGCCAGCACCCAAGACAACAGAAGCATGACCGATCGCTTCCGCATCAATCGCGCTTACAAAGCCGTCCTGCTCGGCTGTTACCGTATGAATGATCTTTGCTTGCGGCAGACGAGACAAATCATAGACGTCCTGCTTATTGCCGCCTTGAGCCTCTACCATTTCCGCCAGTTTATCCACTGCTTTTCCGGAAGCCATCAGGTCTTCAAGCTTCTTGCGCCCTTCTTCCACATCAGTAACAAGGCCACCCATAACAAGCATGCGCGAACCAATAGCCAATACCAGCTCGGTCAAATCGCGTGGCCCTTTACCTGCAAGTGTCTCAACCGCTTCTTTCACTTCCAGTGCATTGCCCACAGCAAAGCCAAGCGGCTGGTTCATATCGCTGATAACCGCCACCGTTTTACGTCCTACTTGGCTGCCGATTGCAACCATCGCATTTGCTAATGTTTCTGCCTCTTCAATGCTTTTCATGAAAGCGCCCTTCCCTACTTTTACATCAAGCAGGATGGCATCTGCCCCAGCAGCAATCTTCTTGGACATAATGGAGCTTGCAATCAACGGCACAGCCTCTACAGTAGCTGTCACGTCACGCAGAGCATACAGCTTCTTATCTGCAGGTGTCAGGTTGCCGGACTGCCCGATTACAGACACGCCAATATCACGCACCTGCTGCAAAAATTGCTCGCGTGTGCGTTCTACTTCAAAACCTGCGAAGGATTCCAGCTTGTCAATGGTGCCTCCTGAGTATCCAAGGCCTCTTCCAGACATTTTTGCCACAGGAATACCTGCTGCCGCTACCAATGGCGCAACTACAAGAGTAGTCTTGTCCCCTACTCCGCCTGTACTGTGCTTGTCTACTTTAATTCCTTGCAGAGAAGACAGGTCAAGCTGTTCGCCTGACCCTGCCATTGCCAAGGTTAGATCTCCCGTCTCTCTCGCAGTCATGCCACGGAAAAAGACTGCCATTGCCCACGCGGACATTTGGTAGTCAGGAATACTTCCATCTGTATAGCCTGTCACCAGAAATTGAATCTCTTCTGTTGTCAGTTCTCCGCCATCACGTTTTTTGGCGATCATATCGACCATACGCATTGTTAATCCCTCCGAATCCGTTACTTACATTTTGGCTACGATACCGTTCACCAGAGCCAGGAATTGCGATTTTACCTTCTCTGTTGTTTCCATAACTTCATCATGGGACAGAGGTTGCTCCAAAATACCTGCAGCCATGTTGCTAATGCACGAAATACCGAGCACCTTCACACCCATGTGTCGTGCCACGATTACTTCTGGTACGGTTGACATCCCTACAGCATCCCCGCCCAACAGACGAAGCATACGGATTTCAGCAGGAGTTTCATAGGTTGGTCCTAGTAGACCTGCGTATACACCTTCACGAAGCTGGATTCCTTGCTCGGACGCAACTTCATGGGCGAGCTTGCGGAGCTGTTTGGAATAAGCCTCAGACATATCCGGGAAACGCGCTCCCAATTGTTCATCGTTTGCACCAATCAACGGATTGCGGAACGTCATGTTGATGTGATCGGAAATCAGCATGAGGTCGCCTGGATTGTAGCCTTCGTTAATTCCGCCAGCCGCATTGGTCACAATAATCGTTTCTACGCCGAGCAACTTCATGACACGGATTGGGAAAACAACGGCATCCAGACCATGTCCCTCATAAAAGTGGAAACGACCTTGCATCGCAACGACTTGTTTGCCTTGCAGCTTACCAATCACGAGTTGTCCTTTGTGCCCAACAACAGTGGACACTGTGAATCCAGGAATTTCATGATAAGGTATGATCACTGGATTTTCGATTTCATCTGCCAATACACCTAGCCCTGATCCAAGCACGAGACCAATGGTTGGTTTTTCTGTCAATTTCGGTTCGATATATGCTACTGCATCATGGAAATTTGCCAATTTAACTCTCTCCTTTTTTGTGTTTCTTCTATTATATAAATGTTTATTTTTACTTTACCTTTATAAATGATTAAGGAAGCTCTTCCCAATTGTCGGAGCAGTCACCCCAAAATTGTCTGCGATGGTCGCACCCAAGTCCGCAAATGTTTCGCGGATGCCCAAATGTTGTCCAGCTTGAATACCCTTGTGATAGACAAGCAACGGAACGTATTCTCTGGTATGGTCGCTGCCATGATGTACTGGATCGTTTCCGTGGTCTGCCGTGATTACCAACAAATCATTTTCTTGTAGCGCTTCCAAAAGCTCTGGAATACGAGCGTCGAACTCCATCAATGCCTGACCATACCCTTCTGGATCACGGCGATGACCGAACTTCGCATCGAAGTCCACAAGATTGACAAAGGAAAGGCCCGTAAACGATTGTTTCATCGTACCCAGAATTTGATCCACACCATCCATGTTATCTTTGGTACGGATAGATTGAGTAACGCCTTCTTCCGCGTAAATGTCGCTGATTTTGCCAATGGCAATAGAAGCAAGGCCAGCATCTTGCAAACGATTCATGACTGTCGGAGCAAATGGCTTCACGGAATAATCGTGACGATTTGCTGTACGGCTAAAATTGCCTGGCTGTCCAACAAATGGACGCGCAATGACACGAGTTACGGCGAACTCATCACGAAGCGTCAACTCACGAGCTACCTCGCAAATATGGTACAGCTCTTCAAGCGGAACAATCTCTTCGTGTGCTGCCACCTGAAATACACTGTCCGCAGATGTATAGACAATCACTGCACCCGTATTCATATGCTCTTCGCCAAGCTCGTCGAGAATGTCTGTCCCAGAAGCGACTTTGTTCCCGAGTACCTTACGACCAATACGTTGCTCAAATTCCGAGATTAACTCTTGAGGAAATCCGTCTGGATACGTGTTAAACGGAGTGGACACATGCAGACCCATGATCTCCCAATGGCCCGTCGTCGTATCTTTCCCCATAGAGATTTCCTGCATTTTTCCATAATGGGCCATAGGAGTTGCAACTGGCGCAACGTTTTGGAGTGGTGCTATATTTCCCAAACCCAATTTTTGTAAGTTGGGCAATGAAAATCCCGCAACTCGTTCCGCAATATGACCTAAGGTGTTCGCTCCTGCATCATTGAACTTAGGCGCATCAGGTTGTTCGCCAATCCCTACGCTGTCCATTACGATCAAAAAAACTCGTGAATACTGCATCTTAACGCCTCCTGTTTACCAGTCATTCATTTCTCTCATCAAGTCGTCAGACGTCTGACCTGATTCAGAAAATTTTTCTCCGCCCGACAATCAGGCGGAGACGATCGTTTTTTCATACTCATGCTCGCGGATGCGTCTTGGCATAGATGTCCTTAATCCGCGTTCTGGTCACATGTGTGTAAATCTGGGTGGTTGAAATATCAGCATGCCCAAGCATCTCTTGAACAGAGCGCAAATCGGCTCCATTTTCCAGTAAGTGAGTGGCAAAGGAGTGGCGAAGCGTATGGGGTGTAATCTCAGCACGGATGTTTGATTTTTGGGCATATCGTTTAATAATTTTCCAAAAACCTTGCCGTGTAATTTGTTTGCCCAAGTGATTCAGAAATAATGCAGTATCGCCAGTTCCTTTTACCAGCTTGGGGCGCCCTGCCTGCAAATAGTGGCGAACCATTTGAATGGCAACCGAGCCTAACGGAATGATTCGCTCTTTTGATCCTTTTCCCAAGCATTTTACAAAGCCCATATCCAGATTCACATCAGCACTATCCAGATTGACTAACTCCGAGACACGAATGCCTGTCGCGTATAAAAGCTCAAGCATCGCTTTGTCCCGCAGCCCGGCAGGATGATTGACAGGAGGACTTTCCAAAAGACGTTCCACTTCCTCAACAGAGAGCACTTTGGGTAAGCGTTTCTCGATCTTCGGTGTTTCTAGATGAATGGATGGATCTTTATCTATGTATTTATCCCGAATGAGAAACTGATAAAACGCTCGTATCGATGCCATATTGCGAGAAAGCGTTGCTGTAGCACGTCCTTTTTCCCGTAAAACAAGCAAGTACCCAATGATGTGCGTCCGAGTAGAATCCTCTATTCGAGCGACACCTTGCTCTTGTAAATACGAGGTAAAGGCCACCATATCCCGTTGATAGGATTCCAGGGTATTTCTCGCTAACCCTTTCTCCACAGTCAGGAAATGAATAAACTGATCAATCAGACTGTCCATGAAGCTGTCCCCTTCAGCTGATAAGTATCTTGTATTGCTTTCCACAAAGAAAAAGAAACTCCTGCTTCTCCAGATAAAAAACACAAACTTGCATTTACTCTCCCGTTAAAAAAAAGAGCTGAAGTCGTGCGACATATCCGTCAAAATCCTGTGCCTGAGAGGTATTGATGACTTTTACTACCTTCACCGCATTTCCATGTGGTTCATGATAAGGGTTTGCCGGGAGAAATTTGTCCGCCAGCAAGGTAATGATGCCGTAGGAGAGCAAGGTACAAGTAATGAATAGAAGCAAGAAACGCAGACCCTCCATCACGCGACGATAAGAGACTTTCATCCGTAAGCCTCCTTACAGACTTTCTTTCATCTATATGCACTTGTCCCTTGCTCCATTCGATTCATCCTCTCTTAGGATTCCACAGGAATAGGTCTGCCATTACAAAAGCTCCCAGGAAAAAAGAAAAACTTCTCCGTTCCCAGAGAAGTCGACTTTATTTGAAGTCCTCCACGTTCACTTTATCTACACAACGATTGCAGATCCCGTAGAAGGTCAATCGGTGGTCGGTAATATAAAAGTTGTAAACATTCTTGACTTTTTCTTCTGCTGTGACAAGCAGATCTTCAAAAATTTCATCCACCGTACCACAATTGAGGCAAATAAGGTGATGATGGTGATAGGCAGCATTATCATCACGGAGATCGTAACGAGCTACGCCATCGCCAAAATTCATTTTATGAAGGATCTTTAGTTCGCTCAACAGCTCTAATGTCCTGTATACGGTAGCAAGCCCGATTTCCGGTGCTTTATCCTTCACCAGCAAGTAAACATCTTCCGCACTCAAGTGATCTTCTTCATTCTCCAACAACACGCGAACAGTGGCTTCACGCTGTGGTGTCAGCTTGTAGTTCTGTGAATGCAACTGCTGCTTAATTTTCTCTAATTTTTCTTCCAACATTAATGCCCCTCCCCGCTCGCATGAAACCTGTTCCTATTATAGTAGAGGGGCATCGAATAAGTCAAATGCATAAGTTCTTACCTGAGAATTATTCTTAATTAAGTACGAGCTGCATTAACCTAGGGGAAATGAAGGTTTCAAACAAGGCTGCAATCGTCAATACCGCCAGCATGCTAAGCACGAGGACGGTATAGCCCATAAAGTGCGGCATGATAACATCTCTTTTGCTCAGCACTCTCGTACGTATGAGTCGAAGTGAAAACGATATTCCACTGACGCCTACAATAAAAAGGGCAGGGACGACTAATAAATTTTGTGGGAGAACACCCACCATGGCAAATGTTACGCCTTGCCATTGGAGCTGACTCACCAAAAAACCGACGGTGAAACCGACCACGACTCCTTTTAAGAAGAGCATCAACAAAATCATCGGCAACCCAATGATGGATAACCCTAGTACCCACATGATTGCAGTGGTCTTGGCATAATGACCAAATGCCTGCTGAAAATGGGCACTGGTCTCAGGGATTCCATCACTGCCAAGACTGTTGAAAAAATATTGCAGAAAACCGTATAGCTCCTGCTTCTGTGACAATGGCAGTGAATTGACGAGGACGGCTCCGAAAATAATGCCCATCGTAAACAGGACGATCGTGAACCAGTAGAGTGACTGATGTTCTCTCGCATAGGATTGGATAGTTTGTCCGACTCGTGAACGCACGCTTCGTCGCCTCCCGCTTGGCTGATTACTGTACAGCTTATGCGGACGATTTCTCCCCTATGACAATCTACATCGGGACGATCTTTCCGTAGGTACCGGCGCCGCCCTTTTGGACAGAGAGTTTTCCCTCTCGTGCTTGTACGATAAGTGAAGCGATTTTCTCTCCAACAACATGGGAGAGCTCTTCTTCGTTCACGCGATGCAGCACGTTCATCTGTGTACCAAACGACCGATACAGCTTGTCCAATAATTTGGGACCAATTCCCGGAATGAATTCCAACGGGATTTGCTCGATATAAGGAGGACGAAACGCCGGATGCTGGCCGACCTCAACATCCGCTAGCTGATCAATGCGCGCTGCAACCCCTCGCACAATTCGTTGGAAGCCGCATTCCGGACATTTGCCTGAGGCATCCGCCGCGAGTAGAGACTGACAACCTTGGCACGCCGTCTGGTGATACTTGCCTAGCTCGGGATGCAGACCGTAATTCACATGAACCCCTCTTCCACCGATGCGCTTGATCGCTTTCACCCACTCTGCGAAGGAACGCTCTTGCATATATATCGCTTGATATTCCCGGCCTATCTTCGCCAGAGAATGGGCATCTGAGTTCGTGAGAAAGGTTTTGTCATGTAGCTCGGATATGCGGTCCGCCATATTCGTATTCGCACTCAAGCCCAGCTCAACCGCATAGATGAGCGAAGGATCAAACACTTCAGCCATTGAATCCGTACAGCTCCCGTACAACCCTTTATGCGGTGTAAAAATATGTGCCGGGATCAAAAGACCCTGTAATTGCTGGACACAAGCTTGCAATTCCTTAAGTGATGTGTAGATACGCTGAGAGCTCAATTGAACATTTTTGCAGCGTTCTGACAGCCATGCGGTAAATCGCTTCATTTCTTGCAGCTTCGGCAGATAAACGAGAAAGTGAGCTGCACCGCGTTCTGGCTCTTTGATTTCTACTTCGCACCCCAAGATTAACAACGTATCTTTGTAGGAAATTCCTCCATACTCCTGTTCAGTCGCTACTCCCTTTTCCAACAGATCTACCAGCTCATCCTGAACCTCAGGCGAATGTGCATCGATTATCCCGATGACATCCATCCCTTTTTTATCGGAGGCCTCCTCTAAAATTTTTGTGAGAGTCATTTGGCGTGAAGCCGTTATTTTCACAGGTTTACCTGTCCACGTACCACCGATGTGAATATGCATGTCGCAAAAATAGGTAGGAAGCATGGGTCTATCCACGCTCACGCAGCATTTTGTTTTCCCACGCAAACAATGCCACGACCGTCTTGGCATCTCGAATTTCTCCACTTTGATGCAGGGCATGCGCTTCTTCCAGTGTCACTTCCAGCACATCAACGAACTCATCCTCGTCCGGCTTGCTCTCTCCTTTTTTCAAACCAGTGGCTACAAAAACATGTAAAATTTCATCTGCAAAGCCCGGCGATGTGTAAAAAGAGCTAAGCGGTGTGTACTGACTCGCAACATAACCCGTCTCTTCCTCCAGCTCACGCATTGCACATGCAAGCGGCTCTTCCCCTGGCTCCAGTTTTCCTGCTGGAATCTCCACGATCGTACGCTCCAACGGCTTGCGGAACTGTCGAACCACCACCATTTTGTTATCATCAGTGATCGGCAATACGGCAACCGCCCCTTGATGATTTACGATTTCTCGCTTGGCTGTGTTGCCATTGGGCAGAAGAACTTCATCTACCTTAACCTTGATAATTCTCCCGTCATAAATCGGCTGACTCGAAATGGTTTTTTCATATAAGTGATCATATTTATTCACGGTCATCATCATCCTTTTTCCATGAAGTCGTTCTAAATCGTCGATTCCCTCCATAAGTTGGGAGCATAGAGCTTGTCCACCTTATTGTATCGGAGGAGATCATGAATGAAAACATATGTTAGCGAAAAGCAATTGCGTATGGTCGGGAAAGCTTGGCAGATCAAGGCCGCACTTCGTTTCTGGTCAAATAAAGACCTAACCCTTCAAGAGTACTTGATGAGGCGGGCGAATGCGGAGCGTCGTTAACGGTTTGGACGATGTACCCCAGACTGTTTCCTACAAAATCGGCTGCCATCCATGCCGTTTGAAAAGGCGCAGGATCCTCTTGCCAATTCCGCCCCATTGTAGAAAAGGACAAGCCATACCCCTTTTCCAGTGATGCCAGCCCTGACAGATCTGGGACTTTTCCCTTTATGAAAATATGCTTCCCCGCACCTTCTATTGTTTTCATCTGCCGTGAAAGGATTTCATCTCTTTCATCTCCGAAAATCGGGATTGTAACCAGAACAGGACAGAGAGTAAACCTGTTTACGATCGATATAGTATGGTGACTGATGCCGTAATGTCTGGCACGTTGATCCCCAAAGCTGATTCTGGGAATAAAAAAGGGTGTTCCGCCAAGAGTGGATACAGCATGAATGACTTCAGCCAACTGAACTCCCGAGAAACCATAAGATGTACCCGTACCTGCTACCCCAGGTCCCAACATGCATATAATGATATCGGCATGTTCTACATGGCGTGCAGCCAATAAGCCACTATGAATCGTCAACGACTCACGATCACCACCCCATGCATGACCTGTCGTCACTGTAGCAGCCAAGCTCCCGGTTGCTTTTAATTGTTGGACGTGCTGGCTCAAGGCAATCGGCAAGGATGCGCCATCTGGCATGACATATACGATACGGACATTTGGATTTTTTTTACGCAAAGTAAGGACAGCAACAGGTAGAAGACTGTGCAGCTCGCCGATCAAAACAGGGGTACCTTCCAAGGACAAGTCTTCTTGTACAAACAAATCGTGGTACGGGCTGGCCTGTTCTTCTACCGAATCAACCGCGAGCTGCCAAGGTGAATAGCGCATTTTCATGACATGGCCCCACTCATTCGGAAGGACATCGGTTTCCACGGGTTGGTTTACCTTCCCTACAACAAAGTGATACCCGCCTGTTCCCAATTCAAGGTGAACAGCGGTTGTATTGATCAAAAGTAAATCGCCACTTTTATAATCCTCCTGCAAAAAAGACAGTACTCTCTGCAGCTTGCATCCAGCAACTGACTCTGTCCGGACTTCGAGCATCTGCATACCCGCTTGCTTCTCCAGAACTTTTTGGACCGTCCCCACCGCCAAACGAAGCACTCAGCCTCCCCCTTTCATGCCTGCCTCGTCCCCGAGCTTTCTATTCAGTCTATGATGAACAGTGGTTGTCTCAATCATGCAAAACCAGATAGCAAGCGAATAAAAAAGCCGGAACCCCTCGCAAGGAGATTCCGACTTCTGTTGGTTACTCTTGTACTTCTGCAATAACAGCAAGCACCAGCTCAGCCGCTTTGTTCAGTTCAGCGATTGGCATGCGCTCATTTTTTGTATGGATTTCTTCATAGCCAATGGCAAAGTTTACGCTTGGTACGTTGTAGCCGTTAAATACGTTACCGTCGCTTCCGCCGCCGCTTGCAACCAGTTCAGGATTGCGGTCTACACGTTTAACCGCTGCAATCGCTTTTTGTACAACTGGCGTTTCTTCGTTGAACTTGTAGCCATGGTACATAAAGATAACCTCATTTTCGCAAGTCGCACCCATCTCGGCTGCCACTTCTTCAAATGCTGTCGTCATTTTCTTCACCTGAGCTTCCAGCTTGTCCATTACCAAGCTGCGAGCCTCAGACCAAATTTCCACATAATCTGTTACGATATTGTACGCTTTTCCGCCTTCAAAACGACCGATGTTCGCAGTTGTGTCCGCATCGATACGGCCCAGTGGCATACGGGAAATTGCTTTACTAGCCACCGATATAGCACTGATGCCATCCTCTGGATTCACACCTGCATGCGCTGCTTTGCCGTGGATTTTGGTTACGATGCGGTATTGGCCAGCACCAGCTACTGTAATTTTTCCAACTGGACCTTCCGAATCAAGGATGAAGCCCATTTCTGCTTTCAGCAGGCTGGAATCCATTGCACGGGAGCCTACAAGTCCGGACTCTTCTCCTACCGTCAATACGACTTGGATCGTTGGATGTGGCAGGTTTTGCTCTTTCATGCTGCGAATGCCTTCAAAAATCGCTGCTATTCCTGCTTTGTCATCCGCACCGAGGATCGTCGTTCCATCAGAATAAATGTAGCCATCGCGAATCTGAGGCTTGATTCCGTTTCCTGGCACAACCGTATCCATATGGCTGCTAAATAGGATGGTTGGACCTTTTCCAGTGCCCTCCAAAGTTGCGATCAGATTGTTGGCACCATGTCCGGTTTTCGCTGCTGCGTCATCCTCTTCTACGGTAAAGCCCATCTCAATCAGTTTTTCTTTGAGCACCTTGTTGATCTCTGCTTCGTTCTTCGTTTCACTGTCAATCTGGACGAGCTCTAAAAATTCATTTAACAAACGCTCTTGATTGATCGTACTCACACTCGTTACCTCCTGATCGTACTGCCCGATTTTGGTACATATTCACAAGTTCCAGTATACCGCAAAAAAATTTTTTCTACTACGTAAACGCCTATGATTCTTTCGGATATTGGCAGAGCTCATACAACACGCCATTCGCAGCCTTCGGATGCAAAAATCCAATCAACGCATCGTGCGCACCCGCTTTGGGGACCTCGTGGATTAGAGGTACACCTTGTTCTTTTAATGTAACTAGCCGACCCGCAACATCATCTACATCAAACGCAATGTGGTGAATGCCTTCTCCGCGTTTTTCCATAAACTTTGCTATCGGACTCTCATCACTCAACGGCTCTAGTAATTCAATATGACTTTCCCCGATCTTTAAAAATGCCACTTGTACTTGTTCGCTCTCTACGATTTCGGTTCCAACCAACTCCAATCCCAATTGCTCGGTATAAAAGGGAAGCGTCTTTTCCAAGCTTTTTACCGCAATGCCGATATGGGCAATTTTTTTCGGTGCGCTCACGAATCATCATCCTTTTGTAAGTGGTTGTCTCATTGGCTACATTTCGGTACAATTTCAGCATGGGCGAAAAAAGAAAGCCAATGATATCCTTTTCTTCATTCTAGCACAGCCACTTACAGAATCACCTGATAATTTCCTCTACCTTGAAAGGAGGTTTGATTAGAATGAGACACCAATCTCTTTTTGCCAAAATCCTGATCGGCATTCTAATACTTTCACTCATCGTTCCCACGTTTTTTTACTTTCAATAAACGAGTGATGATTCACAATGAAAACCCCTTTCCGACCAAAAAGCGGAAAGGGGTTTTTCGTTTGTCCCAGCTAATTTTTATTTGTATACGTATACGCTGGAAGTTTTCGCATCCCAGCCGACTTTGTAACCAAGATTATCCGTTACTGTACGGATCGGAATCATTGGCATGCCGTTTTTGAGGACAACAGGTGTAGGCAGTTGAATATCTGTTTTCCCTACTTTTGCTGTTTTCGATCCAACTGTAAACTTCACGACTTTAGTTCCACTGATAACAGCAACACTTGTATTGTTCCATTGCGTAGTCAGTGCCAGCGCTTCTTTAAAGAATTGGGCTGGAACCATAGTCGTATTTCCATCAATGTATGGAGCTGCAGACAGAGGATACGTTTTGCCATGCAGGGTGAAGTTTGCCGTATTTACTTTAAAGGAAGCCGAGTTCGCTGGAATAGCAGTCGATGGTTGTTGCGGCTGTTGTGGTGTTGGCGTTGCAGGCTTTGGTTGAGCCGGGGAAGGCATTCCTACACCAACAATACGAGAAAACAACAAACCTCTTTCTTCGGATGTAAATACGCTAATGCTATATGTGTTTTTCACAGCAGGATTTACGATGTTCGCAGCTGGATTGATCACGATATTAGCGTTTGTTGCCGCAGGAATATCCTGAGAAGGATAAATCAGAACGTTTTGTCCACGAACTGCAACGAAATTCGCACCTACACCATTCACAGAGATGTTAGCTGGTGCGATATAAGCCGGTACCTTGTAGCCTACCGGGAATACGATCTCGATGAAATCACGCTGCTTTTGCAGACCAACACCCAATCCTTTGATTGCTACATTTACACCTGTCTGCTTGCCAAGTGCATTTTGTGTCAATGCGATAGTTGCAGTGCTATTGTTAATACCTGTATTTGGTACAGGTACTGGATTTGTTGGGTTAGTTGGGTTGGTTGGCGTCGGGTTCACCGAAGAACCACCGATGCTGAAGGATTTGGATTCCAAAGTTCTTCCGGAAACAGTAGCCTTCAACGTGTAGTTGCCAGCCGTTTTTGGATTCGAAATCCACGCTCCGTAAGTAACTTCAACCTTCACTTTGCTAGTCGCTTTGAAGCCGGTTGGTGCAACCAGGGCAACTCTGTTCCCTACTGCAGTTGCTTTCTTCGCTGATTTCCCATTGAGCAAAAAGTCTGATGCTGTCAAAATGCCCGGTACCATATCAGAGGACGGGAACTCAAGAATCAATTCTCCATCTTCTTTTAGCTCTTTGCTGCCGAAGTCAGCATCAAACGTGTAGCTAGTGCGAGCTCCCGCACCTGGATCAGACAGATTAACCGTAAAGCTGTCGGAAGCGCTGCTTGAGCCTGAGCCGTTTTTCGTAATTTCAAATTCATCTGACTCATATGTCGTACCGTCGTATTTCACTTTGAAAACATATTTGTCACCGGAACTAGGATTCTCAATGCCAGCAGATTTGTCAAATTCCAACGTAATGTAATCATCTGAGTCTGCTCCACTCGGAATCTTGATATCTACCGAGCTACCACTGATGCTGACGGATTTCGCTTTCGTACCGTTTACCGTTACATCGTCTTCATCAATGCTCGAAGGCAACATGCCTTTCTCCGGGAAAGTGACAGTAATCGTGGAGTTCGTCTCCAGCTCATCGCTACCTTTCAGAGAAATTTTGCCGAGCTTGAGGCTTACTTTTTCGCCTGCTGCTTTGCTGCTCAACGTTACGCTGTAATCGTTTTTGGACTTGCTACTGCTGCTGGAGCTGCTTTTTTTGATCTCAACTTCGTCTGTGTCAGAGCTCTCATTTTCTGTTTCTACACTTACGTCATATGTACCCTTGTCATCGGGGTTTGTGATTCCCTTTTTAATGGTAAACGAGATTTTATCACCTTCATCAAAATCTTCATCCACCGTGATGGTCACTTCATTGTCATCCACTTCTACCCTTTTCACATCTATACCGGAAATATCTTTCTTACTGATACTATCATCCACATCGAAATCATCGTCGAAATCAACCGTGATGGTATCTCCACTCGCCAGGTCTTCTTCTAGCGTGAATTTAATATCATATTCACTTTCTTTCCCGGCACCATCGTTGTCAGCTGATACATCCAACTTTTCAATTGCATATGCTTGCGGTACTGCAACAAAAGGTGTAGCGGCCAGCGCTGATGCCAGCACTATTGGTAGTGCTTTTTTACTTTTCTCCATGTTTTTCCTCCCATATTTACCCTTAATCTGGAAAACCCTCTAGCAGGACGCTACCAGTCTACCACAAATGCTATCAGGTGGGAATGATTTCTATGTCATTTATGAGACTTACTGGCTCCAACTGTTATGACGAAGATGTCTCGGAAAAAGTTACATACGTAATGATCCATTTGGATAATTTTTTTTGGCGATTCTTTTATCAAAAAAACCAGGTCTTTACTTGACCTGGTTTTTCGACACCCTAGTACAACTTGGTATCCGGTCCTACATTTTCAAGCTTTTGTTTCACACTTTGCAGGAATCGCCCGCATATCAGACCGTCCAGCACGCGATGATCCAAGGACATGCACAGATTGACCATAGAACGCACTGCGATCATATCGTTAATGACGACAGGGCGTTTCACAATGGACTCGACACTAAGAATCGCAGCTTGCGGAGCATTGATAATCGGCTGGGACAAAACAGAGCCGAAGGAGCCTGTATTGTTAACCGTAAAGGTCCCACCTGTCATATCATCCATCGTCAATTTCCCTGCACGGGTCCGCGCTGCCAGATCATCGACTGCCTTAGCAATGCCAAGAATTGATTTTTGGTCAGCATGCTTGATGACAGGAACATAGAGAGCATCTTCCGTAGCTACTGCGATGGAGATGTTGATGTCCTTTTTCACAATGATTTTGTCATGTGCCCATGTGGAATTGATCATTGGGTACTCTTTCAACGCTTCTACAACCGCTTTGATAAAGAACGGCAGGAACGTGAGGTTGAGCCCTTCTTTTTTCGCAAATTCGCCTTTTGCCTGATTGCGGAAGTTAACGAGATTGGTCACATCTACTTCGACCATCGTCCAAGCATGTGGAGCTTCATGCTTGCTCTGCACCATCCGGTTAGCAATCGTACGACGAATGGAGGTTACAGGTACAACTTGATCACCGTTTGCAACCGGAATATCTACGGAAACAGCAGGAGTAGAAGCTGGTGCTACCGGTGCGGGTGTTGAAACGACAGTAGTTTGTTCGACCGCTGCTACGGGTGCCTGCGCGACCGTTTCCTTTCCTGTCTCAGCTGGCTTTTGACCGCCCGCGTCGATAATCGCTTGGACATCTTTACGGGTAATGCGCCCGCCTGCTCCAGTCCCTGCAACGCGGGACAAATCAATGCCATGTTGTTGGGAGAGCATGACAACAGCAGGTGAATAACGTTGTTTTGATCCATCGACGACTGGTGCTTGTTCAATGGATACAGCCGGCGTTGCTGCCTTTGGCTGCTCGGTTACAGGCGCTTGGGGAGCCGTAGTTTCCGTCGTGCTAGCAGGCGCTGCAGTTCCACCTTCCGCACCACTTTCTTCTATATATAGGATCAATGTGCCGACAGCGACTGTCTCACCTTCTGGCACGACGATCTCAGTAACGCGTCCTGAAACGGTAGAAGGAACCTCTGCGTTTACTTTATCCGTCGTCACTTCAGCCAGCGAATCGTATTTCTTGACCGTGTCGCCTACATTGACCAACCATTTGCTGATGGTGCCCTCGGTCACGCTCTCTCCGAGCTGGGGCATAAGTACTTTCGTTGCCATGATCCTTGGTCCTCCTCGCCTTAAAAGTTGGCCAGCTCGCGCATTGCTTCCAATACTTTTTCCGGGTTCAGCATAAAGTATTTTTCCATTGGCGGGCTGTATGGCATCGCTGGTACATCCGGACCACAAAGACGTTTAATCGGTGCATCCAAATCGAACAAGCAATGCTCCGCTATAATGGCAGCTACCTCACCGCCAACGCCGCCTTCTTTGTTGTCCTCGTGTACGATCAATACTTTGCCTGTCTTCGAAGCCGCTTCAACAATCGCTTCTTTGTCCAACGGATACAGTGTGCGCAAATCGAGAACATGCGCGCTGATGCCTTCTTGAGCGAGCTTTTCCGCAGCTTGCAGTGCGAAGTGGAGAGTCAAACCGTAGGAGATGACTGTGATGTCTGTCCCCTCTCGCTTGACGTCCGCTTTGCCAATCGGCAGTACATAGTCATCCTCAGGCACTTCGCCCTTGATCAAGCGATAGCAACGCTTGTGCTCGAAAAAGAGCACCGGATCTTCATCGCGGATAGCTGCTTTCAGAAGACCTTTAGCATCATAAGGTGTCGAAGGTGCTACTACTTTCAAGCCAGGAGTGTTGGTGAACATCGCTTCCACAGATTGCGAGTGGTACAATGCACCGTGAACCCCTCCGCCGAAAGGAGCACGAATCGTGATCGGGCAATGCCAGTCGTTGTTCGAACGATAGCGCATTTTCGCCGCCTCACTGACAATTTGGTTCACAGCTGGCATGATGAAGTCCGCAAACTGAATCTCTGCGATTGGACGCATACCGTAAGCTGCCGCACCAATCCCTACACCGACAATTGCGGATTCAGCCAGTGGCGTATCAATCACGCGTTCCTCGCCAAACTCTTCAATCAATCCGTTTGTCGCACGGAAAACTCCACCACGAACGCCAACGTCTTCTCCGAGAATGAACACATTGGAATCGCGACGCATTTCTTCACGCATCGCCATTGTAATTGCATCAATAAAAGAAATGACTGCCATAAAAGATCCCCCCTTATTCCCCGTATACGTACGTCATTGTCGATTCTGGTGTTGGATATGGCGCGTTTTCTGCATATTCAGTGGCTTCATCCACTTCCAGCTGTACGCGAGCAAGCATATCTGCTTCCTTGTGTTCGTCCAAGAGCCCGATCTCTCTTAAATACGTAGCGAAAACAATCAATGGGTCCTTTTTCTTCGCTTCTTCCACTTCTTCTCTCGTACGATACACACGATCGTCATCGTCACTGGAGTGGGGAACAAGGCGGTACATAACGGCTTCGATCAGTGTCGGCCCTTGACCACTGCGAGCACGTTCAACCGCTTCTTTCATGACACGATATACTTCAATCGGATCGTTTCCGTCCACACTGACTCCCGGAAAGCCGTAACCGATCGCACGGTCTGCTACACTTTCACAAGCTAACTGCTTTTTCAGTGGTACAGAGATCGCGTATTTATTGTTTTCGCAGAAAAAGATAACTGGGAGCTTGTGGACACCCGCAAAGTTCGCACCTTCGTGGAAGTCACCCTGGTTGCTGGAGCCTTCACCGAACGATGCATACACAACAAAATCTTTTTGCTTCATTCTACCTGCCAAAGCCATACCGACTGCGTGTGGCACTTGGGTAGTCACAGGGCTTGAGCCAGTCAAAATATTGTACTTCTTGCCACCGAAGTGACCTGGCATCTGTCTTCCTCCGCTATTCGGATCTTCTGCTTTCGCAAAAGCGGACAGCATGCAATCACGGGCTGTTTGGCCAAAGACCAGCACCAAACCCAGATCGCGATAGTACGGGCACAAGAAATCTCTGTCTTTTTCCATCGCAAAAGCGGCTCCCACCTGAGCTGCTTCCTGACCCTGGCAGGAAATCACGAACGGTACTTTGCCCGCACGATTCAACAGCCATTGGCGCTCGTCAATTTTTCTGGCCAATAGCATGTAATAATACATGTCAAGGACTTGTGCATCGGTTAATCCCACTTGCTCATGTCGCTTGGTTGTCATCGTTACATTCCCTCCTTGCTAATTGTGTATCGCTTTTCCGTCGACAGCCTGAGCTGCCTCCATGATTGCTTCGGATAAGGATGGATGCGGGTGAATCGTCTGACCGATCTCCCACGGAGTCGCATCCAGCACACGGGCCAGGCCCGCTTCGGAAATCATATCTGTCACATGTGTACCGATCATGTGAACCCCTAACAAATCATTGGTCTTGGCATCTACGACCAACTTCACAAAGCCGTCATTCTCACCGTGGATTAGTGCTTTGCCTAGTGGCTTAAAGCTGAACTTGCCGATTTTCACATCGTAGCCTTGTTCTTTTGCTTCTTTTTCAGTGAGTCCAACATTTGCGACTTCAGGTCGGCTATACGTACATTTCGGAACCTTGGTGTAATCCATCGGGTGCGGGTTTTGTCCAGCCATGTGCTCTACCGCGAGTATTCCTTCATGCGAAGCAACATGCGCCAATTGCAGACCGCCAATAACGTCTCCAATCGCATAAATATGAGACTCTGCTGTCTGGAAGTATTCATTAACTACGACTACGCCGCGCTCGACTTTGATTTCTGTTGCTTCCAAACCGATGTTTTCTACGTTCGCTTGGCGTCCTACTGATACGAGTACCTTTTCGGCTTCAAAGGTTTGGACTCCATCCTTGACTTCCGCTTGAATAGAGACTTTGCCTTCCCCTTTTTCCAACGATTCAGGCAGTACCTTTGCTCCCGTCACGATGTTGACTTTCCGCTTTTTCAACAGGCGAGCCAATTCCTTGCTCACTTCTTCATCCTCAAACGGCAAAATACGGTCGGCGTACTCCACAACAGTTACTTCCACACCGAAATCATTGAGCATGGAAGCCCACTCAATCCCGATGACACCGCCACCCACGATGACAACAGAAGCAGGCAATTGCTCCCACTGCAATGCTTCATCGCTTGTTACCACATAGGATCCGTCGATGACCAAACCCGGGAGTGTGCGTGGACGGGAACCTGTTGCCAGCAAAAGGAATCGTGGAACGATCATTTCTTGGTCCCCGTTTTCCTTTTCAATGCGTACAGCACCTGCCTGCGGAGAAAAAATGGAAGGCCCCATGACTCTTCCAAAGCCTTCAAAGATAGTAATGCTGCCTTTTTTCATCAAGTATTGAATCCCTTTGTGAAGTTGGTCGATAATGCCTTGCTTTCGCTCTTGTATTTTGGTGAAGTCATAGCCTACAGCACCTGCCGAGACTCCGTATTTGTCAGCTTCCTTCAGGGTGGAGAATACTTCTGCACTGCGCAATAGCGCTTTGGATGGGATGCAACCACGGTGTAAGCAAGTACCACCGAGCTTTTCTTTTTCCACGATTGCTACCTTCATTCCCAATTGGGAAGCGCGGATTGCCGCTACATAACCGCCGGTACCTCCCCCGAGGACGACTAGATCAAACTCTTGAGACACCACGATCTCTCCTTTCATTCGGAAAGCTAACCTGCGTATTAACGAGAATATGAATATTCAAAGAAAATCGTTTATGTATTCCTGACCGCCCTCCTTAGAAGAGCGGACAGGAGTATGAACCTAATAGATGAAACAAGATTAGCGCTTGTAAACAGTCTTGCCGTTTTGCAGGAAAGTATTACGTGATCTGGCAACACTTGCAATGCGCTCTTCCGCCATGCGGTCAGCAGCTTTGTAGGAAGCCATGCCATCACGTTCAGCGATTTCGTAAATTTTCAGGATGCTGTCATAGATTGTTTCTACTTTTTTCAGTGCACGCTCGCGGTTGTAGCCTTGCAGCTCATCTGCCACGTTGATTACACCACCAGCATTGATCACGTAGTCAGGCGCGTAGATCAGACCCATTTCGTGAATTTGGTCGCCGTGTCTCTCTTCTTTCAGCTGGTTGTTAGCTGCCCCTGCAATCACTTTTGCTTTGAAGAGTGGAATGGTGTCATCGTTGATGATCGCACCCAATGCGCAAGGAGAGAAGATATCGCACTCTACGCCAAAGATCTCGTTAACACCAACAGCTTTCGCACCGAAATCATTCACTGCGCGATCTACGTTTTCTTGATTGATATCCGTTACGATCAAATGCGCGCCTTCTTCATGCAGATGGCGGCACAGATTGTACGCTACGTTTCCTACACCTTGTACAGCAATCACTCGTCCGGATAGAGAGTCGGAACCAAACGCCAATTTTGCAGCAGCTTTCATTCCACGGTAGACACCGTAAGCTGTGACAGGGGATGGATTGCCACTGGAACCGAATGCAGGAGAAACACCTGTGACAAAGTCTGTTTCCAAGTGGATCATATCCATGTCTGCTACCGTTGTTCCTACATCCTCAGCTGTGATGTAACGGCCATTCAGCCCTTGAATATAGCGACCGAAAGCACGGAACAGCTCTTCGCTCTTATGCTCGCGCGGATCACCGATGATGACTGCTTTACCACCACCGATGTTCAGTCCTGCTGCTGCGTTTTTGTAAGTCATCCCACGACCGAGACGCAGTACGTCCACAATCGCCTCTTCTTCTGTTTTATACGGCCACATGCGCGTACCGCCGAGTGCTGGTCCTAATGTCGTATCATGAATGCAAATGATTGCTTTCAAACCGGAATTTTCGTCTTGGCAAAATACCAATTGCTCGTAATCGTACTTTTGCATGTAGTCAAAGATGTTCACTGAAGAAACCTCCCTAGTATCTTTCGTTTTCCGCTTAAGTAAGCTGGCGTAACAGTGGGCTCCATTTGGAGAATTTCCCGCCAAGAGGTATATGCAAAAGTCATGCCAACAAAACCAAACTTGTGAAAGCGCTTTATTTTAGAGAACGCGGGATGATTGTCCCTGCGTCAAGTCTGCATTTTTTTGCATATACGCGCAAAGATTTGCGTGCAATATTTTGCACACCCATTTCCTTACTCTTCCTGCACATCCATGATGCCCAATTTTTCCATCTTGTAGTACAAACTGCGAATCGCGATTCCGAGGCGCTTGGCTGCAAGAGTGCGATTGCCTTTGGCTGCCGCCAGTTCCCGCAATATGTGCTGACGTTCGGCCTTTTCCACCGCTTCTTTTAACGTAGTGCCAGTGGAACCCTCATGCTGGGCCTCTTCCTTTTTGGTCGAAACGATTCTTCTTTCCAATGGGGGTAAATGCTCCGGCATAATGATTCGCTCGTTGATCCGCATATGAATCATCGCTCTGCCCAGTACATTCTCTAGCTCGCGTACATTGCCTGGCCAGTGGTAGGACAGAAGCATCTGCCATGTTTCTTCATGCAGCTCTTCTACATTTCTTCCGTATTCCAGATTGGCTTTTCGTAGCAGGTGCATAGCAATCGGCTTAATATCTTCCAAGCGCTGTCTGAGTGGAGGGATATGAATCGGTACGACGTGGAGACGATAGTACAGGTCTTCACGGAAACGTCCCGCTCCGATCGCTGCCTCCAGATTCACATGGGTAGCCGCAATGACGCGAACATCGATGTTGATCGGCTTCGTTCCACCGACACGCACAACCTCTCGCTCCTGCAGGACGCGCAAAAGCATGACCTGCATGCTCATGGACAGCTCGCCGATCTCGTCCAAAAAGATGGTTCCACCGCTCGCTTCCTCAAAAAGCCCCCGCTTCCCTCCTCGACGCGCACCTGTAAACGCGCCTTCCTCATACCCGAAAAGCTCACTCTCCAAGAGGCTCTCTGAGATCGCTGCACAATTAACCCGGATGAATTGGTTGTATTTTCGTTCACTTGCATTATGTATGGCGTGGGCAAACAGTTCTTTCCCCGTTCCCGATTCCCCGCGGAGAAGGACAGTTGCTGGTGTTGACGCCGCTTTTTTGGCTTGCTCGATCGCCTGCTGCATGGACTCGCTATAGCCGATGATGTCTGCAAAGCTATATTTTGCCTCCAGATTGCGGATGATGCGACGAGCTTTCTCCAGCTCTTCTGACAGACGCTTGAATTCGGAGACATCGTGAATGACGCCTACGCTGCCTTTCAGCTCCCCATCGACCACAACCGGCGCAACATTGACCACGACGTCCTTGCGCTTTGGTCCCAGTTTCATAGGGACGCCTCTCACTGCCTTCTTCGTTTTCAGGACTTGCATGTGCATACTGTCGCCTTCGGAAATATCTACCGTCGCTGGTTTCCCGATAATGTCTTCTTGCGAAAAACCCGTAAGCCTTGTGTAGGCTGGGTTGATCAAAAGTCCATTCCCGTATTGGTCAACGACTGATATCGCTTCGTCCGATGATTGAATAATCGCTTGCAGCATGCTCTGCAAATCTTTCAAGTTCGTCACTTCTTCTGCCAACGCCATGATTTCTGTAATATCACGGAAAATGGCAACAGCTCCGACAACTTCTCCTCGATCATTGCGAACGGGCACGCGGTTTGTAATAATGCGCGTCTGATTCGGCAAGACTTGCTCCTGATTCAACTCGGGAGAGCCTGTCGTTAATACAATATGTAACCGAGTGTTCGGTATACGCTCTGAAACTTTTGTATCCAGCACTTCACTCGCCTCGATGCCCATCAATCGCTCTGCAGCTTTGTTGAACAATGTAATAATCCCTTGGCGATTGACCCCAATGATCGCGTCATGTGTAGAGTTCAACATCGTTTCCCGCTCTCGCTGATTTTGCATCAAAACGGCAATCAGCTTATCGCGTTCGCGAATCAATTTCATGACGATTCTTGTAAACGTTCCTGGGATGAGCACTGTCTTGTCTTTTTTTAATTGCCTGAGGTGCTCATACTCCCCCAGGTCCCCTGTAGCTTCTAGAATGACATCCAGATCCTCATCCAAATAAGGCCGATAATCCTGATCGACGGGAATCCCCAATGATTGGGCAAGCAGTATGCCTGGGGCGTCCGGCCTTTGATCGACGACAGCAACAACTTGTAATCGGTCCATCTGATTTAGCATCCGCAGGAGTGCTGTTCCACCACGTCCCGCACCAACGATGAGCAGCTTGTGCATGCGAGAGACCCCTCACTTTTTGAACAACCTCTTTACGATCTTACTCGTAACCATTGTACTCCAACAAATCGTTGATGGACAGGCGTTCTTCCCTAACGTGCGCTCGTTCGTGTGCAACAGGTACGGTGGACAAGGCTGAACGCATCCGATATGATGAAAAGACCGTCCCGTAATTATTGTAGTCCTTTACGCATTCGAGAAAGGGGTGAAAACCCTTGGTTTTTCAGAAAATCATTGCACTCTTAATTATGGTAATTCCGGCGGCAATCGCCATGTACGGAATCAAATTAATCCGTGACGCATTCTTCTATTCTGCCTCTCCAGACGTTGGATTTTTATGGGGAAAACTCATTCTAGGTATACTGGCTTTCGCCATCCCTGTATGGTTTATTGCAGGATTTATTCTTCATCACGAACGCAAAAAAAATCGCGTACAGCCCCGTTTCATGGTTCCTGAACCTGATGACGAGGACTAGACCAAACCGGACGAGCCAGTCTGGTTTTCTTTATTTTCGGCTTCTGTAACTCTCCCCCATTGGTCGAGTCGACGAAGCCAACCAATCTGTTCAATAACGCGGGAAAACGAGCAAAATTCTGCCGCAATCTGAACACACAAGAAAAGCACGAGCATACTCGCCTGCACATAAATCGGTGTCCCGATGACAAAGAAAAAGCCTGCTGCAAAACCTAAGGCATTCGAGCCTGTATCTCCGAGCATGATTTTGCCGCCTACGTCGTGGGGAAATAGGAGGATGCTCGCAAGGAAGATAGGAATCAACAAAATCCAGTTGACCATTGCCGCACTGGCTCCTATTGTCAGTAGGCCAAAAGCTACAGCGAGTGCTATCAGGCACCAAAATACTTTAATCGCTCGTCCTGGCCGCAGATCAAACAAGTTAATGATATTGGGTGTGAGCGCAAGCAAACCAAAGGCCACAAACTCTGCCCAAATTGTGTTTGAAAGAGCCAGGGTGAGACAGAAGGCCGTGCTTGTCCCCCCAATTAACTTCCACATGCCGCTGGTTATTCGCCTTTCTCGCCATAACACACCGAAATGTCCACGAAAGCCTTTTACATCCCGATCTGATGCACAATCATCACGCCAGCCCCAAAAGGCCATCGTAATCATACCTGTTAGAAATAAAATACCTTGCAGGAAAAGCTCGCGATCGACCCTTCTGAGCCAAAGTAGTCCGATTAGAACTATCCCGGTTATAACGCTCGAACCTACGAGGATGAGCCCCCCTGCTGTCAATACCGGCTCTCCATCGTAATTGAATCGATTCATTCCAAGCGCTTTGAGCTTTTGTGTGCCGACTTTATACAGGGGACGGTCAAGCACCAGTGGAAAAACGACCGCGACGAGTATCATTATCATGATTTTCGTTTCCACTCTTGCCCCTCCCACCATTTCCAGCATAGCGTTCGGCTAATCGCGACAAACTCTTTCCCCCGATGACAGAAGCCTGCCCAATCGTTTTTCGTTTCACGATGCGAAAAAAAGACAGGGACCTCTGCTACACGATACCCTGCCCGCAAAGCATCGACAGTGAGCCCCACCTCTATGCCAAATCCTCTATCCTGGCTCCCTAATTGCTCAAGAAGCTCACGACGTATTGCGCGTTGTCCCGATAAAGGGGCTTTTGTTTCAAAGCCTGTCAACATCCGAATGCCATGATGGGCCAAGCCTTTTGCTAATCCGAGACCTGCTTTCACTTTCGGAGGTGGCAGAACAGCTACCGCCATATCACAGACATCTTGTAGCACCGGTGTAAGCAACTGTGCGGCTTCTGCTGCGCTGTCTCGCAAATCACCGTCCAGAAGCATGACCACATCCCCACTGGCGTACTGCCAGCCCAATTGAACAGCTGCACCTTTCCCTTGATTGCGCGGCACTCGAATGACCCTATCCGCCCACTTGCTTGCGATGTGTGCCGTCTCATCTTTACTGCCATCATCAACGACGATAAGTTCATCACAAAAAAAGCGTTCACGGACGGCACGGAGAGTATCACCAATGGAAGCCTGTTCGTTGAACGCCGGGATGACGACACTAACTTTTTTCACGCGAGCCCTTCCTCTCAGTCAATCTCTTTTGCACTTGTTCTAAAAGTGCCCATTGTTTTGCAGGAGAGTCGGGCACTTCTACGACCTGTATCCAGGAATTCATCTGTTTTTCCCGTAGCCAAAGCGGGGCTTGCCTTGCTACCACCAAAAGCACCCCATCTTCCCAACTGTTTCCCTCGCGATAAGAAACCACATCCATGCCTACTGAATGCATCAGTTGCGTAAGCTGTTCAGAAACGTTGCCATCCTCCTGCCAAACATACACCTTGCTTCCTGCAAGTTCGTCCACATAGCGTATGCTCATGAGCTGGACAACTTCTTGGTTGCTGCGCGCAACTTCCTTGAGCAAACGATTCATTTGCTGCCTTAACTCATGGTTGCTTTTGAGAGCACGGTCGTACTTTGCTTCCATATTGGAAAGGATGCCTTTAGTTCCTTGTGTTATCCATGTATGGCCTGCCGTCCCTCCTAACAAGATCCCTACCCCAAGTGCGACAAATATGGCAGCCAGTGAAATCAAATGATAGCGGAAGGGTATCATGTATACCTCCATGAAAAGTGCGTTGTTCATAAAGTCCAAGTCCGCCATTGGGTCCAAATCATCTGTACAGCACTGCGGGCGATTGGATTAATAACGAGCGCGGCTGAAACAGGGAGAAGCATAGCGACTAGGCACCAACCCCACAGCTTCCATGACTCGCTCGGCCTATAGAGATGACTGACTCCTTTGGCATCAATTAGCTTTGTCCCGATCTTCGTGCGGACCAATAACGTGCTCGCCATACCTTTACGGCCTTTTTCCAGAAAATCAATCATATTGGTATGAGCACCGATCGTGACGATCAGTTCAGCCTCCTTTTCGTACGCTAACAGCATCGCCACATCTTCGCTCGTACCAGGCGCTGGCAAGACATGATAAGGCAAACCGAGAGCTTTTACGCGAGTCGTTCCAGGTGCTGTCCCATTCACAAAAGCATGTACGACAATCTCCGCTCCGCATTGGAGCGCTCTGTCCGAGATGCTGTCCATATCTCCCACAATCAGATCTGGACGATATCCTGCTTCCATGAGGGCATCTGCACCACCATCGACCCCGATCAAAACAGGTCGATATTCCCGAATGTAGGAAGATAGCGTCAGCAAGTCCTCTCTGTAATGTTTCCCGCGAACGACGACAACGACATGTCGCTGCTCCATTTTTGTATGTAATTGCACATGGCAAAGCGGTTTTAAAAATAGGTCTTTTTCCTTGCTGGCGTACAAAAGTGTATTGTCGATAAACGAAGAGAGTGTGTCATCCAACTTATCGTGCGCTTCATGCCATCGTTTTAAAATGGAGGGAACCGTCACCTGCTGCAGCCTGCATACATGGACCCACTTTTCTTCCAAAAGGATGTACAGATTTTCTTCACGGATTGTTGCATACTTGCCCTCGATCCACTCCATGAATGAATCCGACACATCTACATCCAGTACCTCATAGAGTGTGATCCCGTTTGTTAAAAGTTGGCGAGCCCCTTCAGCCGGGTATTGCCCCGTCATGAATGCCGATAGGTTGAGGACGACTTTTACCCCTCTTTCCAGCAAGGACTGTGCTGCTATCTCATCAACGTCCGGATGATCAATGATGGCGATATGATGGGAGTGGAGACGTTTGCACAACTGCTTCGTCTTCAGATCAGCCGCTACAACAGCCGTGTATGAATGTGCTGCAGAACCTTTTCGTTTGCCCACTTTTCCACCTCCGCCTTTAGTATGCTAAATATTTCCTTCTCACATGCAAAAAAAAAGAGACTGTGCACGAAATGCACAGCCTCTTTTAAGCGAAGCGTTTTCAGTTTCACCTACGCACCTTTGGCCAGGTAGTAAATGATCAAACCGTCTGCGAACAGGAAAACCACCAAAGATACAAAGCCAAATAAGATTGCAAATGTGTTTTTCGCTCTGATGGAATTCAAACAGCCCCAAGCGATAAAGAATGTGAAGATAAACATCAGGATGTCAAATAAAACGATTTTCATTAACGACAACTCCTTCACCATGATGACGCAACAGGAATACAATGGCAATTCCATTATATAGCTTCGGGTATTATGAGACAAGCATATCCAAATTTGTGAACAAAAAATTTCACAATTATTTTCCTTTTATTGTGCCACAAGTTGCGCTGCCTATCCAGATACTCCAGCAATCCTGCTCGATCCATTTTTCTTGCCCGGCTACGTGACCATGGATGGTATGAACGAGGTCTTTCAGTTCGCCATCAGTTAATTCATACAGAATGGATCGGCCTTTTCTTGAAAGCAAGTCAGCCTCCAAATCAGACCAGCTATTGTATTCTCGTCTTGTCTCCCATAGCGTTGTCTTGTTCACCTGCTCAAGCCCCGCGAGCTTCATGGTGTCCTGCACCGTTGTATCATCCGGTCTTCGTGTCTGCTCTATCGCTAGCAAGCGCGGGTATCGCGTAAAGAAATAACCGCGAAAATGAGTCGGCGAGGCCGGCATTTTGACATCATCCATCGTCCGGTCTTGGATTAAGCAAATTCCCCCCGGTGCCAATAGCCTAATGACTTCTTTAAAAAATTTCTGCAAGTCTTGCTCCGGGAAATGATGGATCAAGGCGCGAGCGAATACAATATCCGCACATTGACTCGGCAAGCCGGTTGCCCGTGCATCCCCCTGTGCAAACGAAATCTTCGGATCGTCAGCGCATTGCTCTCTCGCCGCTTCAACCATCACCTGGGAAAAATCAACCCCCGTGACAGAAGCAGCTCCTAACCCAGACCAAGCCTTGGTATAAATTCCACCACCACAACCGATGTCCACGACGTTTTTTCCCACGGGATTGACGAGCGACTGGATCGCCTGACTCCACGAATTGTCGGCGGTTCTCCCTGTATAGCTCAACTGGTTTTTCTCCGCGTGAAAATCAATTGTCATTCCTGTTTCGCCTCCATGAACTCCAATCGGTTCCCAAATGGGTCCTCTGTGAAAAAGCGGATAAGGTGCGGGATTTCTTCATCAATCCGAAACGATACCCCATTTGCTTGCAGGTGCTCCATCAGTGAACCAATGTTTTGCACGAGAAACGCCGGATGCGCTTTTTTCGCGGGAATGAATCCTTCTTCTACGCCAATATGAATCATTTGGGCACCACATTGAAACCATACACCCCCTCGAACAAGAAGCTTCGCTGGCTTTGGAACCTCCGGCATTCCCAAGAGCTCACCGAAAAACTTGCGCGCTACGTCCTCTGTTCCTGCTGGTGCTGCTAATTGTACATGATCAAGCCCAATCCATTTATGCGTTGTTGTTGTCATCGTCTTCATTTCCTCCTCATTTTTGGCAAAGAACCATCCATTCGTCAATCTGATGGGTCATGACTCTACCATCCTTTGTGGTAAGCCCTAGATATTCTTTTTGTTCATCTGTAGCGTTCAGCAGCAGTTTTTCCACGCTCGCTTCCTGCTCGGATGATTCGGAGGTACGTTGGACCCATGGTAAAAATTCAAATCTTTTTTTGCGTCCCTGCTGCTTTTGCAAAGTCATGCCGTTCGCTTCAAACAAACCTCGCCATTCACTTACGGAAAGACAGCGAACATGACTGGGATCGCGTGTTTTCTCTATTTCATTTATGAATGCCGAGAGTGACGATTCCTCAGGAGAGACATTGTCGATGAAGAGAAACAACCCACCAGGGGAAAGCACGCGACTCACCTCACGAACAAAAGCCGCCGGATCGGGAAAATGATGAGCCGCAATTCGGCATGTGACGATCTCAAATGATCCATCGAGAAACGGGAGAGATTCTGCGTCAGCCTGAACATACATCACATTATGGACAAGTGCTGTATCATTGGCCGCCGATGCCGCCATGAGCATCGGACGAGTCAAATCCGTGGCGACAACCAAGCTCACATGTGGAGCCAATGTCCTCGCTACATGCCCACCTCCCGTGGCGATATCCAGTGCCCGCCAGTTCTCTCTTGGCTGCATCCACTCCACCATCAGTTCCAGGTCGCTGCCTTTTGCATGCGTCTTGCTTTGCACGTATTGCTCAGCATTTTTTCCAAATTGCGCTTGTACAGCCTGTTTGATCTCCTCATTCTTCATCAGGAACACCTCCTGCCTACATCATATTCCAATGTTTGTCATCCTTGTTATAGAATACAGATAACTAGTTATCGAGAATTTGAATAGGAGGCAACTAAAAGTGGATCGAGAAAGTCTTGAGGTTTTTTTGACGATTGCTCGTCATGGATCGATTAATCGTGCTGCACAGGCGTTATTTTTGGCGCAATCAACACTTACACACCGATTGAAGCAGCTAGAGCGCCAGGTTGGGAGTGCGCTTTTTGTTCGCACTGCTTCAGGAGTGAGTCTAACAGGCGAAGGACGTCGGTTACTACCGGTGGCTACAAATATCGTGGAGCAAATGCGCTCCTTTATCCAAGAGAAAGAACAGCGCCAATCGATGAACATCGTCGCAGGAAAAGCTTTTGTCGCCTATGAGCTGCCGAGACTGATTGGTGAGTACCGGATTGCTCATCCGGGCTTTACCTGCTACGTCCGCTCTACGTTGTACGAGGAGTCCCTCAGCGCTCTGCTAACCGGCACAGCCGATATTGCCTTTCTCGGGAGTGAAATGTATCACCCGCACATCCATCAAGAATTTCTTCCCAGCGATCGACTCCTGCTCGTCATGGCCCCGAGCCACCCTTGGGCAAGTGGGTTTCCAGGTTTTCAAGCATGGCGTACCGAGGAAATGATTGTGTTCGGGAATCACACCGCTCCTTATCGCCAACGGATTGACCGCTATCTGGCACAGAAGGGAGTTTTTCCGAATATTATTATGGAATTGGACAGCTTCAATGCTGTTAAAAAAATGGTCGAACGGCAGCTAGGGATCACCATCCTTCCGGAAAGAACCATACAACAAGAGCTTGCGACCGGAAGATTGGTTGCCTACGATATCGCAAACGGCGAATTAGTTCGCCCAACCCTTATCGCCTACCTTCATCCAAAAAAAGAGGACGATGCTTTCCAGCAATTCGTCCAATGGATCAAGGAACATTATTAACAAAATTCACTGTAGGGTTAGTACCGTAAGCTCCGGGCGGCAAAACAAACGAACAGGCAAGATCGTCGTACCCAATCCTCTGTTGGTGTACACAGCCATGCCACCTACCTGATACATTCCTTGTACATATTTACGCCCGTATTGCGGCGCCAATAGATGACCAATGAAGGGCAAGCGTACCTGTCCTCCATGACTGTGGCCAGACAGTTGAAGATGCACGGGATATTGTGACGCCATATCAGCAAAATCAGGTTCATGCGCCAACAATATAACGCTGCCCTCTGGCGGGATATTTTCTAACGCTTTTGAAAGATCTGGTACGCCATAGAAAAGGTCATCCACTCCCGCCATGTATAACTGCTGGCCATCTTGGTGTACGACAACATGCCGATTATCCAACACTTCGAATCCTGATGCGACCAATCCATCCCGGACTTTTTGCTGTTCACCAGCTCGATAATCGTGGTTGCCCAAAACGGCGAATTTACCTAATGGGGCTAGGAGCTGATTGAAAAGGGGAACGGCGGCGAATAGAGGTCGTGTCACTTCATCAACGATATCCCCTGTGAAGCAAATCAAATCCGGTTTTTCGCACTGGATCACAGCAATAACCGACTCCAACTCTTTCGCTTCAAAATAATGACCGAGGTGGACATCGCTGAAATGAATGAGCTTTGTTCCCTTAAAGTTTTCTGGCAATCCCGGTATCGTAATGGACAATCGCACGATATCAAGTGCTTTACGTTCCCATACATGACCGTACACGCCAGTCGCTATTCCGAGACCAATCAATCCCCCTACCCATTTCGTGACTCTGTGGAGAAATGTTTTCCTCGAAATGGGAGCAAGGTTAGGATCATTCACTGTCCTTCGTTCGCTCATACCCATTCACAACAACGTCCAATCTCCCCGTCACCGGGTCAATGAGTAAGCCATGTACCTCCACATTCGGTGGGAGGAGCGGGTGATTTTTAATCGTTTCTACGCTATTTTTTACACTTTCCTCTACACGATCGAACCCGTGCAGCCATTTATGTAAGTTAATCCCCGCATGTTGGAGCGTGGAAAACGTTTGAGCCGTGACTCCTCGCTCCAGCATCTTCTCCATTGTGCGTTTGCTATCGATCGCACTCATCCCGCAGTCATAATGCCCGACGACCATCACTTCTTCAGCATTCAATTCGTAGATCGCAATTAGAATACTACGCATGATACTCCCAAAAGGGTGGGACACGATTGCCCCGGCGCTTTTTACGTGCTTGATATCCCCATTGCGCATGTTCATGGCTTTCGGTAGAAGTTCAACCAAACGGGTATCCATACAAGACAGCACGACCAATCGTTTATCAGGAAACTTGGTGGTTTGGTACTTTTCATATTCTTGGTTGGCCACAAATTCGCGGTTAAATGCGAGAATTTCATCCAAATTGCGCACTTTCACAGCACCTGCCTCGCTCTTAGTAGTATGTATTTGTATTGTATGCTTTTCTATTTTACATAGGAGGATCAAAATCTCGCAAGGGACTCTGGCAGTTTCTTATCAAATGGTTCATTTTGTCAGGATGTAATGCCTGTGTCTTGTCGTGATCTAGCAGCTCCTCGCACCAAGCACGAAGATGCATCATTCTGTTCATGCTTTTTTGATAGTCCTCTAGGTATCTTTGATAATGACGAGGTCTCTCCTCTTCTGGATACATCCCGAATTTTACTTTATCAGGATACTTGGAAATGCTAAATCTGCAAGCGCAACCCTCTTCGGTTGTCATCCACCATGCCTGTTTTTTCGGAAAACGCTTGAAGAAATGAGGACTTTTTTCATGTGATAGCTTGCCTGTCAAAACATAAGGAGAGACTATCGGATTAGGGTCAATTCCTGGTGTTTCTCTTATCATGACGAATAATTCTAGGCACATGGATTCAGTTCCTCCGGGAAGAGTACATTTTTAGTTATAGTAAAAGTACCCCAACTTTGGTAAAATAATCAAAAAAATAATTAGGAGAGTTGCAGATTGAAATTTAGACTAGCCTTAATACTTGCACTAGCACTAATCCTTCCAGCCTGTAGTGAAACTGCAAGCACACCAGAAGTGCCGCTACCTGCATATGTATTAGCCATTGACCGATTTGACGAAAGCACCGGTATGTGGATGGTTGCTTTAGCCACAGAATCAGATGATGAAAAGGAATTGCGCGCTTTAGTGGAAAATACTCGGACCTTAGCGAAAGACAAGAAAGAAGAAGTTAACTCCGTTTCTGTGACCATTATCAAACCAGATGGAAGGATTCCTTCCACTGTTACTGCATTTGGCAGAATTGCCTTGACGAGTAAAGGCATGGAACAAACCGGATTGAGTAGTATTTCCGAAATGGTCTTTGAATATAAAAACGCTCCCCCAGCAAGCCCCGAACAACCACCTACTACACCAGCTAAAGAAACTTCTAATTGAGTTTCATCAAAGGCCAAGGTTAAAATACCTTGGCTTATTTCTTGCCCCTAGACACTTCTACGTTTACTAGTCAATACATTAGGTTAAAACCTGAAATATATTTCCTAATTGCTCCTTATTTGCGAATGATTCATCAATCGATAAATAGGATAATAGGGTAATTGCTTTTTTAGCTTTATTTGCCGCAAACATTTTATGATGACCATCCAATAAGAAATGACTATAAACCCCTATCTCATCAAAATGATTCAACGGATATTTTATATCTAGGAAAGAAATGCTCAACGCTGTTGGTGTTTCTTCTACATTCACCCTTTCTACATAATCATTTATGGCTACATGATTCAATGATTCACTGGATTGAATGGGTACAATATATTCCTCTATTTTCTTCATACTGCTAATATTCCTTAGCCCAGCCTTGTAGTACTCAGTCCCATATGCCTCTCTTTTCATTCTAGGATACACCTTCAACAAAGTTGCAATGTAATGACCATTGGGAATGAGACAGGATAAATCTGACATGAAATCTTCGTCTAGTGTATTTATCCCTTGATTTAATTTGTTCGATATTTTTGTTGGGCTTTTCATATCCATTCCTGAAACGTCGGCATAAAAAAGACAGGTTTCACAATCTATGCCTGTATTGGCTATTTCTTTTCCCTCAATGGTTAGAAACCTTTGACGATAACCAGCCTGCTTATACGCAATTGGTGATGTAGAAGAGCTAATTCTAATTTCTTTATAGGATAGTAGTTTGCTCATTTCATTTAATCTCCGAAGTATTAACCTTTAAACTTTGATGGGTTTTCAACATAACTTTCGATCACATAGCCACAATTTGTACAGATTCTATGAATGATCGCGGAACTAAGCGGAACAAACTTGCCGAAGGGAAACACTCCCGCATCCCCAGCTTGCCTCCCTTTTCCAATCTCATTACACCCACATTTTGGACACTGCACTGTTGGATTTTCCATTTTGCACCTCGCTTTTACTACGTCCTACCCATACAAAAAGACACTAGCAAGCAAATGCTAATGTCTTTTTAAGGATCGTGTAAACGATTCTCTACATCCTAGCTAATCTTCGCCTCAATCCGCAGCTTATCTGCCACCATGGCAATAAACTCACTGTTGGTCGGCTTCGCCTTGGTGTTGGAAATCGTATAACCAAACAAGCTGGAGATCGAGTCCAGATTACCACGGGACCATGCTACTTCAATCGCATGACGGATGGCACGTTCTACACGACTAGCCGTTGTATTGAATTTCTTTGCAATGTCCGGGTACAGGACTTTGGTAATCGAGCCGAGCAGCTCGACATCGTTGTATACCATTGTAATCGCTTCCCGCAAATACAAATAGCCTTTGATGTGCGCTGGAACTCCAATCTCATGAATAATGCTGGTGATGCTCGCGTCCAAATTGCGACCGCGGATTTGCAAGGTAGCTTGCGGTTTCACAGAAGAAACAAAAGAAGAGGCAGGCTTGGTTGTAATGATTTGACGGATGCGCTGAGCCAGCACCTCCATATCAAACGGTTTCAAAATGTAGTATGCTGCTCCCAGCTCTACTGCTTTCTTCGTAATTTCTTCCTGCCCGAAAGCAGTCAACATGATAATTTTAGGTTGAGGACTTAAGCGCATGGCCTGAATTTGCTCCAAAACAGCCAAGCCATCCAGATGTGGCATAATGATATCCAAAATTAATACATCGGGTACACGTTCCTGCAGCAGTCGAACTACCTCATTGCCGTTGTAAGCAACACCCACAACATTCATGTCATACTGGCTACTGATGTACTCTTCCAACAGATTCACAAATTCTCGGTTATCATCTGCCAACAACACTTCAATCTTGCTCAAGGTCGTTCCTCCTAACAATGGACGGTCTTTTGGAAAGAAGGTGGCGTTTTAGAAGTTAACAAATCTAAAAGGTTTAGTCCATACCATCTTTTTCTCTACAAAAATTATTCGACAAAGCAAATTCCATTCCTGCCAATGACGAAAGATTGAATGATTTAACTGATATTTCGACAAAGAATTCTTTCATTTCTAACCGATTCGTCAAAGGACTGCAAAAATCGGAAAAGCCGTCTCGCTTCGTTCGCGTGACGGCACTTTATTCAGGCAGCCTTGGTTGTATGGGTTCGGGATTCGGCTGTATCTCGGACGTTCACGCCAGCATCCTGAAGCATCCATTCAATGTAGCAACCGTATCCCGAAGTAGGATCATTGACAAACACATGCGTGACAGCACCGACGATCTTGCCCTTTTGAATGATGGGACTGCCGCTCATCCCTTGTACGATGCCACCTGTCTTTTCCAAAAGGCGTTTGTCCGTGACTTTAATAATCATCCCTTTGGTTGCGGGAAAATGCTGCTTGACCACGTTCGCGATCTCAATATCGAACTCTTCTACTTTCTGACCTTCCACGACAGTAAGAATTTTGGCTGGCCCTTCCTCTACCTGCTCGGCAAGAGCGATTGGTAACGGCTCCTGATAATAGCTGCGTTTGGGCTCGTCCTTCATTTTGCCGAAGATGCCAAAAGGGGTGTTTTTCGTTATATTTCCAAGAACTTCACTTTCATTGTAGAAACGTGCAAATTTCTCCCCTGGGTTGCCACTTTGTCCTTTTTCAATCGATGTGACACTTGCTTGCACGATCTGGCCATCTCCTACGACAATAGCTTGACCAGTATCAACGTCGGAAATGACGTGCCCTAATGCCCCGTACGCTTTGGAATTTGGATCATAAAAGGTCAGTGTCCCTACTCCTGCCGCTGAATCCCGAATATAGAGACCCATACGGTATTCACTGTCTTTTTTATCTTTTGCTGGGTGCAAAGTGAGCGAAAGCTTTTCCTTGCCACGAACGACAAGCAATTGGACGGAATGATTCTTTTTCCCATTTTCGTTGATCAATTTCTTTACATCATTCATGTCGTTGATGTACATGTCATTCATTTTGATAATCATGTCACCAACGTGTATACCTGCCTGTTCACCTGGAGAAAACTTGTTTTTACCATCGTCTACTAAATGATGACCGACAACCAAAACACCCGCTGTTTGCAGCTTCACCCCGATTGACTGTCCACCAGGGTACAACCGCAGATCTGGCAATACATTTACTTTTACAGCAGTCAGCGGAATGTTATGCCACTTCACCTGCAATTGGGCTTCCCCAGCCCTACGCGGTTCTACAGACATAGGCCTGCTCAAATCAACGGAAACCTCACGCGCCTCTGTCCCGTTAACGTGCAAAATATCAGGATTGCTATTGATTAGCGTGCCCATTACCGGCACTGAGACCCGTAGTTGCTCGAGGGACCCTTCCATCAAACGCAATTCACGGGGAAAGGAGGACAGATCGCGGAACGGGGTGGAACTCACGACAAGCGCCGTGATGAGGAGAAGGAGACTTCCCATCCATTTTCTTTTGTTTTGTCGGATCACCAGTAATCACTCCTACCGTTCCCTACCTACACCTACAAAAACAAAACGGTCAGGTCCGTTTTGATTGACCGCAAGCGGTCATGAGGGACACCTCCACCTTGTGTACCTTTAATGTTGCCACCAGCCAAGCGGATTATGTCAGGAAAATAACCCACTCTGAACATTAGAAAGCCACGCTTCATCAAGTCCTTAGCGAGTCCATTTTTGCACTTTTTATCAACGAAAAAAGACTGCCAACCAAATTAGCTGACAGTCTTTCGTTCACGACCGAGAAGGATCATCTCGCGTGCATGTTCTTCTGTTTTTGCTGTTACCTCTGCCCCGCTTAGCATACGAGCCAGCTCTGATACCCGTTCATCATCAGACAGACGATTCACCCGCGTCTCCGTTTCATTCTCGCTCATTTCCTTTTTGATCAGAAAATGAGCGTCTGCCATGGATGCGACCTGTGGCAAGTGCGTAATGCACAGGACTTGGCGCTGTCCAGCGACCCGGGCGAGCTTTTCTGCTATCGCTTGAGCTGCCCTTCCACTTACTCCTGTGTCGACTTCATCAAAAATGAGGGTCTCCACTTGATCAGTACCCGCCAAAATCGTTTTAATGGCCAGCATGACACGCGACAGCTCTCCGCCGGAAGCAATCTTCGCCAAGGGACGCAATGGCTCACCCGGGTTAGGTGAGATTAAAAACTCGATCTGATCCATTCCGTTCGCATCTACGAAGCGCTTGATTCCGTCGATTTCTACCCCGTCTTCATCCGGTGTCTGTCTGACGTCGATGGCAAAACGAGCTCGCTCCATGTGCAGTTCTTTTAATTGCTGCTCGATTTCTTGTGCGAGCTTTCCTGCACATTCGGAGCGAATAACTGACAACTCCAATGCTTCCACTGCCAAATCGGCTGCAAGCTCCTGCAATTGCTTTTCCACCTGCTGGAGACGATCTTCGTAGTGATGCATGTCATCCAATTCATCCTGAATCGTTGCCGCGTACTCCAAAATATCGTCTACACTTTTGCCATACTTGCGTTTTAACGACTGGATTTGATCAAGACGGCGTTCTACTTCTGCCAGCTGCTCCGGTTCAAAATCCATTTGGTACGACAATTGACGAAGGTTATGCACCACATCTTCTATCTGATAGTATGCCGATTGGACCATTTCCAAAATCGGAACGAGCTGTTCTTCGTAGTTCACACCACGCTCAAGCTCACCCATCGCATGACCCAACCAATCCATGCCCTTTTGGTCACCATGCAAAGCCCGGTATGCATCTTGAATCGTTGAATAAACTTTTTCAATGTTCATCCACTTTTTCCGCTGCTGCATGAGCTTCTCGTCTTCACCAGGCGTGAGGGTTGCCGACTCAATTTCATCGAGCTGATATTGCAAAAGATCGATGCGCTGCACCAGCTCCCGATCATTGCGTGCCATGCGCTCCAGATCTTGCTTTGTCTTGCGGTACGCAGTATACAGGGTTCCATATTCTTGCTTCGCAGCTCCCAACGCACTTTCCCCATATGCATCCAGCCAATTGATATGCTTGTCTGACTGCATCAGCATATGCGTATCGTGTTGCCCATGCACCGTAACCAACCATGGCCCTAACTCACGCAGCATAGCGAGAGTTACGAGCTGGCCATTGATTCGAATGATACTTTTCCCTTGATTCGATATATCTCGGCGTACCACAAGCATACCGTCTTGCTCAATCTGGACGCCGACATTCTTACAGACGTCAAGTCCCGGGTGACCAGGCGGCAATTCAAACAGCCCTTCCACCTCTGCACGAGGCTCACCGTAACGGACAAAATCAGCCGAAGCCCGGCCTCCTAACAACAGTCCTAGCGCATCGATAATGATGGATTTACCAGCACCAGTCTCCCCTGTCAGGATGTTTAACCCTTTTTGGAAAGAGACCGTCACTGATTTGATGATGGCAAAATTTCGGATCGAGAGTTCCACTAGCATCGCAAGCGACCACCTTCTACAACATTTCCATTAAGCGTTTCGTCACTTCATTGGTATTTTCTTTCGAACGGCAAATAATCAGGATGGTGTTGTCTCCACTGATCGTCCCCATGATTTCTTCCCAAGGAAGGTTGTCAATCAGTTCCGCTACCGCATTCGCATGTCCCGAAAGCGTCTTCAGTACAATAAAATGATCGGCTTGGTCAATGCTAATAAAGGAATCCACAAGCATACGTTTCAGCTTTTGCAGTGGATTGAATTTTTGTTCAGCAGGCATTGAATACTTATATCGTCCATCAGGAAGGGGCACTTTTACCAAGTGTAGCTCCTTGATGTCTCGGGATACAGTTGCTTGCGTTACGTTAAAGCCAGCAGTCCGCAAGCGGTCCACCAGCTCATCCTGTGTTTCCACCTCTTGATTGCTGATGATATCCCGAATACGAATATGTCGTTGCCCTTTGTTCATATGGATTACTCCCATTCCCCTTGTAATTTCGTTCGTATTGCTTCGAAAAAGCCACCTTTTTTCCACTTAATCAGCGGGGTAACACACGGTGACTTTTTAATGTAAATATGATCGCCGCCCTCGAGTCGATAACCAAACTGCCCGTCAATGGACAATCCCATCTCTTGATGAATGGCATCCACTTCGACCCGGATCGTTTGATTGCCAGACAATACCATTGGCCGAGCCGTCAAGGAATGAGGAGCCACTGGTGTCAGTAATAGCATGTCCACATTAGGGGCCACTATTGGACCGCCTGCAGAAAGTGAGTATGCCGTTGATCCGGTCGGCGTAGAGACAATGACACCGTCTCCACTGAACGTCGCAACGTACTCATCATCCAGAAAGACTGCACATTGAATGATCCGGCAAAATGACCCTTTTGCAATCCCTATATCATTCATGGCCGTGTATGTCCCCAGCGTGATTCCTTTTCGAACCAAACAAGCTTCCAGCATGGCTCTCTTTTCAATGTCGTACTTTCCAGAAAGGAGATTGTCTACAGCCTGAGGCAGATGCTCCGGTTCCGCTTCCGACAAAAAGCCCAACGTGCCTAAATTAATTCCAAAGATTGGGATAGAGTGACCGGCAAGCTGGCGAGCAATTCTGAGTAGCGTGCCATCGCCTCCCAATACACAAACCAAATCCGCCTGCTTCCCCATCTCTTCTACAGATGCGCCCAGTTCCAGATGCCCAACATCTGAAGCAATATGTTCATCCAGGAATACTTGCGCCCCTCTGTCCTCAAGTAAATACAGCAGTTCCCGTGCAACGATACGTGCTTCGGGTTTTCCTTTGTTCGCTATGATTCCAATTTTCTTCACGTGGTCCACCCCAAAACTGGTTGGTTGGAAATCCTTCTTGAACAACCTCATATACAAGTATACAACTTCACATGCATAAATAAAAAGCCTCGATTGTGACAAAACTCCCGAGGCTTTGGTTTTTATCCTATTTCAAATTCGCATGAGCAGACGCAACTACCTCTGTTACGCATTGAAGCCAAGCTTCCGAATCCATGCCGCCCTCATTTTTCTGGACGTGCATAACAAATTCAATGTTTCCTTCTCCCCCAGTAATTGGAGAGTAGTCCAAGCCTTTCAGCGCGAAACCCAATCCACTGGCAAATTGGCCAATGTCAGTCAGCACGCTCTCGTGTACCTCAGGATCTCGGACGATTCCGTTCTTTCCGACTCTATCCTTGCCTGCTTCAAATTGAGGTTTGATCAGCGCAACGACGTCACCGCCATCCGTCAGAAAACGGTACAACACTGGCAAGATCAATCGTAACGAAATAAACGATACGTCAATCGATGCCGCGTTTGGACGTTCATGTTCGAAAGCTTCCGGGTCCATATGCCGAAAATTCGTCCGTTCCATGACGACCACTCGTTCATCCTGGCGCAAGCTCCACGCGAGTTGTCCGTACCCGACGTCAATCGCGTATACAAGGCGCGCACCGTTTTGCAGTGCACAGTCCGTAAATCCGCCAGTGGAGGCCCCGATGTCCATCATGACACGATCCTTCATGTCGATCTCAAAGACACGCAATGCCTTTTCCAGCTTGAGGCCACCCCGACTCACATACGGGTGTACCTCGCCCTTCACCGTAATCGCAACATCCTCGGCAAATTTGGTTCCCGGCTTGTCACAGCGCTCGCCAGCTACTTGCACAAGGCCTGCCATTACGGCTGCTTTTGCTTTTTCTCTGGTCTCATAATGGCCTCTTTCGACCAAGAGAACATCAATCCGTTCTTTTCTTACACTCATGCTTCCACTACGCCCTTCGAAATTGGCATCAAAGACCGGACACGAGCAGCGATATGATCAGCTGTGAGCCCTACCTCTTGCCGCTGTTCTTTCACACTTCCATGCTCAACAAAATAATCAGGTACCGCGACAACTTGTACATTCATGCCGTGATAGCCTGCACGACTGTAGCATTCAATGACAGCGCTGCCGAAGCCGCCCATTTCGCAGCCTTCTTCAACTGTAATGATATCGTAGCCTTCCTTCGCCAGTCGGAATAGAAGCTCTTCGTCCAACGGCTTGCAAAAACGCGCATTGACCAGCATCGGTTTGATTCCTTCTTCTTGAAGCTGATTAACAGCCGCCTCAGCTATTTCGAATACGTGACCGAACGAGAGAATCGCCACGTGTTTGCCTTCGCGTACAATCTCCGCTTTTCCGATTGGCAGCACTTGCAGCTCTTCATCCATTTTGACGCCACGAATCGGCAATCGCGGATAACGATAAGAAATCGGGCCTTCTTTATATTCCACTGCTGTCTTCATCATGTGACGCAGTTCATTTTCATCTTTTGGTGCCATAATGACCATATTCGGAATGATGCGCATGAATGCCACATCATACATGCCTTGGTGTGTCTCCCCGTCTGCTCCGACGAGCCCAGCACGGTCAACGGCAAAAATCACATGGAGCTTTTGGCGGGCGACATCGTGGATCAACTGATCATAGGCTCTTTGCAAAAAGGTCGAATAAATCGCAAAGACCGGCTTCAAGCCTTGCGTAGCCAATCCTGCCGCAAATGTACATGCGTGCTGCTCTGCGATCCCTACGTCAAATAGTCTGTCCGGGTACTTCTGACCGAATGGGATCAAGCCGGAGCCCGCTGGCATTGCAGGGGTCACAGCCACAATTGAATTGTCTTCATCTGCGAGCTTCATCATCGTATCCGCAAAAACGGATGTATACGTTGGTGCAGATTTCGGTGTATCGCCTGACTCGATTTTATACGTTCCGATGCCGTGCCACTTGACCGAATCGGCTTCTGCTGGCGCATAGCCCAGTCCTTTTTTCGTGATGGCATGGATCAATACAGGTCCTTTTGTATGCTTGGCTGTCTTCAATGTATCGAGCAACAGTTCCATGTTATGTCCGTCGATTGGGCCAATATACGTAAAGCCTAACTCCTCGAAAAGAACGCCAGATACGAGCAGATATTTCATGCTGTCCTTAAAGCGTTCAGCCATATGAGCTAATTTGCCCCCTACAGCCGGTATCGATTTCAACAAGCCTTCGACTTCATCCTTCGCCCACTGATAGTTCTCCGTTGAGCGAATTTTGCCCAAGTAGTTGTGCAGGGCACCAACGTTTGGCGCAATGGACATCTCGTTATCATTTAGCACAACGATGACATTCTTGCGCTCATGACCAATGTGGTTCAATGCCTCTAAAGCCATGCCGCCTGTCAGCGCACCGTCACCGATCACAGCAACGACATGATTCTTTTCCTTTTTCAAATCCCGCGCAGTCGCCATCCCCATAGCGGCAGACAACGACGTACTGCTATGCCCGGTTTCCCAGACGTCATGCGGGCTTTCCACCATTTTTGGGAACCCGCACAGACCTTTGTACTGACGCAAGGTCGGAAACATCTCCCGGCGTCCGGTCAGCATTTTATGTACGTATGCTTGATGTCCGACATCCCAGATCAGCTTGTCCTTGGGACTGTCAAAAACATAGTGCAGCGCTAGCGTCAGCTCGACGACTCCCAAATTCGGCGCAAGATGACCGCCTGTTTTCGAGAGCGTTTCGATTAGAAACTGACGGATCTCGGATGCCAATGTATGTAGCTGCGGTTGCGTGCACTTTTTCAAGTCTTGAGGATCATTTATAGTAGTAAGCAGCATTGGTATTCCTCACTTTCCACTGTTCGTTCTCCGGCGATTGTGCATGCTGCATATCAATCAAGCCACTAGAAAACCCGGCTTTCCTTATTGCTATAGCCGATTCCGCTTATTTTCAGCTTGATTCATTATAACGGTTTCTTAATAAAAACACCACTTTTCATCAATATATACGAATATGAAAGCGATATCTTGCATTTTCTGGTAAGATGATTTTGAATACATACTCCGAACAAAAGAGGTGGACGTCCGTGAAGTTCTCACAAATTCAGTATGAGCGCATGGATATGGACAAAGTTGAAGGACAATTCACGCAATTATTGGAAGCGTTTCAACATGCTGCAAGCTTCTCTGAGCAGGATGCGATCATGGCTCAATTGAACAAACTGCGACAAGAAGTGGAATCTGCGCGGCATGTCGCACAAATCCGCCACACGATCAATACAGAAGATCCTTTCTACAAAGCGGAACAAGACTATTGGGATGAAGCAACTCCTCTGTATACGGGAATCGTTTCCCGCTACTATCAGGCGATTGTCGATTCTTCCTTCCGCGCTGAATTGGAAGAAAAATGGGGTGCACAGCTTTTTCGCATCGCAGAGAGCACACTCCGTACATTTTCGCCGGAAGTCATCTCTGATTTGCAGGAAGAAAACCGTTTGGCCAGTCAATATGTCGCACTGAAAGCTTCTGCCAAAATCATGTTTGATGGAGAAGAGCGAAACCTTTCCGAGATGATTCCTTTTACAATTGCGAAGGATAGAGACATGCGCAAGCGCGCTAATGAAGCGAAGTATGATTTTATGCAGCAACATACGGATGAATTTGATCGCATCTACGATCAGCTCGTCAAGGTACGCACACGCATTGCCAAAAAACTCGGTTTCAATAGCTTTGTGGAGCTAGGCTATGCACGCATGAACCGTACCGATTACAATGCAGAAATGGTAGCCAGTTTCCGCCGGCAAGTGCTCGATCACATCGTTCCCGTAGCGTCAAAGCTCGTCGAACGTCAGCGACAACGCATTGGTGTCGATACACTTGAGTATTACGATCTTTCCTTTGATTTTGCTACAGGGAATCCCAGCCCGAAAGGCCCGCCGGAATGGATTGTGGAAAACGGGAAAAAGATGTATGCCGAGTTGTCACCTGAAACGGATGAGTTTTACAACTTCATGCTGGATAATGACTGTTTAGATCTATTGAGCAAAAAAGGAAAGGCTACTGGCGGCTACTGTGAATACATCAGCCAATACAGGCTCCCCTTTATTTTCGCCAACTTTAATGGTACATCCGGTGATATCGACGTACTCACGCACGAGGCAGGACATGCGTTTCAGGTGTATGTAAGCCGAGATTTTGACGTACCTGAATATCATTTCCCAACCTATGAGGCATGTGAAATACATTCAATGAGCATGGAGTTTTTGACGTGGCCATGGATGGAGCATTTTTTCAAGGAAGATACCGACAAATACAAATTCTCTCATCTCAGTAGCGGACTCCAGTTCATTCCGTATGGCGTGTCTGTTGATGAGTTCCAGCATGTTGTTTACGAGAATCCAGATATGACTCCGTCAGAGCGTAAAAAGGCTTGGCGTGAAATTGAGCGCAAGTACCTCCCGCATCGCAATTACGCGCAGAACGAGTATCTCGAGGAGGGTGGGTTCTGGCAGCAGCAATCGCATATTTTTCAAAGTCCGTTCTATTACATCGACTACACACTGGCCCAGATTTGTGCGTTCCAATTTTGGAAACGGTCACAATCAGAGCCAAAACAAGCTTGGGAGGATTATTTGACGCTTTGCCGCGAAGGCGGAAGCAAATCGTTCCTCGAGCTGGTACAGGTGGCGAAGCTTTATTCTCCATTTGAGGACGACTGCCTTCCATCGGTGATTGGCGAGATTGAACAATTTTTAAATAGCATTGACGATAAAAGCTTGTAATAGGCAGGTACGAAAAAAGCTGGCATTTCCCGCATGGGTTGCCAGCTTTCCCTTATTTATTGCGATCACGCACGTAGTCCGCCAAAGGACTGAGTGCAGAATTTTCGATTCCCGCATCTGAAAGCGCTGCTTTTGCCTCCGCAATCAATTCATCAAGACGCACCTTCGATTCGGCTAGACCAAGAAGCGATGGATATGTCGCCTTTTCCCGATCTGCATCGCTGCCAACTGCTTTCCCCAGCTCTTGGGCATCCCCTTCCACATTCAAGATGTCATCCTGAATTTGAAAAGCAAGCCCAATGCAAACTCCATAGCGCGTCAATGCTTCCATTTGGCCTTCGGATGCTTCTGCGAGATAGCCTCCCCCGCGCAAGGCTGCGATTAAGAGATCACCCGTTTTGTGACGATGGATAAATTCGAGCTGATCCAGGTTAAGACGCTTGCTCTCTCCTTCGATATCAGCCATCTGTCCGCCGACCATGCCAGTTGCTCCTGCACGTTTTCCCAGCTCCGCAATCAGTTTTACGGTAGTAGCCGCTGAAACATCAGCCCGATCCATGTAAGCTTCTGCAATGTAAGCGAACGCCCTCGTCAGTAAGGCATCTCCAGCGAGAATGGCTGTTGCTTCACCGAATACTTTGTGATTGGTCGGTTTTCCGCGACGAAGATCATCGTCGTCCATCGCAGGGAGATCATCGTGAATCAAAGAGTACGTATGTATCATTTCCAAGGCAGCCGCAAATGCCACACCCCGTTCAATCGGCTTGTCCAGTGCTTCGAGGACCGCCAAAACCAACATGGGACGCAACCTTTTTCCGCCTGCCATGAGCGAATACTTCATGGATTCGTACAAGTTTTCCGGAACTCCTTGCTTCTCAAGAGCTGGCAGGAGTCTTTGTTCTATATAGGCGGTCTTCTCCACTAAATAACTCTCGAATGTATGCACGCCGATCATGATTCTCCTTCCACACGAAAAGCCTTCTGCTTTACCTGTCCGTCTTCTTCCACCAACTGGGTAATCTTCGCTTCGATTGCATCCAGCTTTTGGCCACAAATTCTGGAAAGAGTTACTCCTTCTTGATATAGAGTAATCGCTTCTTCGAGAGGTATATCTCCTTCCTCAAGTCGATTGACGACTTCTTCCAGGCGTTTCATCGCGTCCTCGAACTGCATATCAGTCTCTTGTTCTGTTTTCTTGCGAGCCACTCTGCTTCTCCTCCTCCCGATTCACTTTTTCCACTCGCGCAGTCGCACTGCCATCACTTAATCGTACCATGATCTCGTCGCCAGGGGCAAACTGTTCCACCGATTTCACGAGTCTGTCATTGGTGTATACGAGTGAGAATCCACGCTGCATGACCTTCAGCGGGCTCAGTGCTTCCAGTGTCGCTATGCGAGCTGCAAATGCCATTCTTTTTTGATTAAGACGGCCCAGCATCCGTTCGTCCAAAGTGGAGCGGAGTTTAGACAGATTTTTTCTTTTATCCCCGATTTGATCAGCGAGGCGATATCGCTTGATCTGTTCGTCTAATCGCGTATAGCGTTCGCGTCTTCTGTCCAGCAAGTGCTTCATCGATTGACGCATCCGCAAATGTGCCCGATCCAATCGTTCTGCGGCTTCCTCCAGCCTCCGCTCCGGTTGGCGCATCGCATACGAATTGCTCAAGCGTGTCAAGCGGCTTCTCTGCTCTGTCATGGTACCACGCACTGCTCGATGCATCCGTATTTCGAGCTGCCGTACTCTTTCCACCCACTCCAAATAATGCGGTACAGCCAATTCGGCTGCGGCTGTCGGTGTTGCTGCCCGTACATCTGCTACGAAATCGGCGATCGTCACATCCGTCTCGTGTCCTACAGCAGAGATGACGGGGATGAGTGATGCAGCAATTGCTCTCGCTACGTTTTCATCATTAAACGCCCACAACTCCTCGATGGAACCACCACCGCGCCCTACAATGAGAACATCAATGTCAGGCTGATCGTTCATGATCCGAATAGCGGAAACAATCGATGCAGGTGCATCCGCACCTTGGACAACGGCTGGTGATAGTACGATCTCTGCTTGCGGATAACGTCTGCGAATTGTCGTGCAAATATCTCGGATAGCAGCTCCTGTCGGAGAAGTGACGACACCGACACGTTTGGGAAAACGCGGGAGCATCCGCTTCCTCTCCGCTGCAAACAACCCTTCTTGAGCCAATTTTTCTTTTAACTGCTCAAATGCTAAGTAAAGCGAGCCAATTCCGTCTGGCTGCATCTCTTTAGCGTAAAACTGATATGCACCATCCCGTTCGTATGCAGAAATAGACCCTCGTACAATCGCTTTGGCTCCTTCTTTGGGCAAGAAACGCAGGAAGCGGTTATAACTCGCAAACATGACGACTTTGATGCGTGACTGCTTGTCCTTTAGCGTGAAATACATATGGCCGCTGGAATGATGGGTAAAATTGGAGATTTCCCCTCTCACCCATATATCTTGAAGGTGGGGTTCCTTTTCCAGCACCAACTTAATATAGCGATTGAGATCACTGACGGATAAGATATCTTGTGATGCCATGCGGCCCCTCCTTTACAAAAAAAACTTGGCTTTGCCGTGCATGCAACAAGGACTATGCAAAAGAATGGATAAAGCTTATGCCTTATCCATTCTATAATAAGTTGCCGATTTTCTTCTATTGTTTTGCTTGCTTTTTCGCAGCCGCAACGGTATTTTTCAACAGCATCGTAATCGTCATCGGACCAACGCCGCCAGGAACCGGGGTGATAAAGCTAGCCACTTCTTTGACCTCGTCGAACTTGACATCTCCAACCAGCTTACCTGATTCGATGCGATTCACACCAACATCAATGACGACAGCGCCCGGTTTAACATGCTCTTTACCGATCATATGAGCCCTTCCGGTTGCTACGACGAGGATGTCTGCCTTTTGAGCGTATTCCTCGAGATTTTGTGTGCGAGAATGACACATGGTTACCGTAGCATTTTCCTGTTGCAACAGCAATGAGACCGGCTTACCAACGATGTTGCTGCGTCCAATCACCACTGCATGCTTGCCTGCCATCGGAGTGCCTGTGCGCTTGATCAATTCAATAATCCCGTGCGGTGTGCAAGGAAGCATCGTCTCATTTCCCAATACCATGTTTCCTATGCTAATCGGATGGAAACCGTCCACATCTTTTTCTGGAGCAATGGCTTCAATGACCGCATGCTCTGAAATATGAGCGGGAAGAGGAAGCTGAACTAAAATCCCATGAACGTTCGGGTTTTCGTTTAACTGTTGAATGATCACCAACAATTCTTCCTCTGTGATGTCAGCGTCCTTCATAATGATCTCGGATGAAATACCGACTTCCTCGCAGCCTTTTGCCTTCCCCCGTACATATGAGTGTGAAGCTGGGTCGTCTCCAACAATAACAACGGTCAAACCCGGTACGATCCCTTGCTTTTTCAATTCAGCTACTTCGTTCGCCAATTCGGTCCGAATACTCTGTGCTACTTCTTTTCCCTGGAGAATGGTTGCAGCCATGGAGAAAATGCCTCCTTTATTAACGTCGATACGTTAAGTGTACCGATTTCCCCCTCAGCTGTAAAGCCGAATTATAAAAAGTTTTCATTTATTTAACGTTCGCCTTTTGCTTCATCCACCCCAACATAGCGACTCCATAGGCATTATCACCGGAGTAAACGGGGTCACAGAAGTACAGCTTCGCCTTAACGGCAGGGTGTTCAAGTCGTTTGATCAGCCGCTCACGTATGTAATAATTAGCAGCTACTCCGCCGACAATCAAGATGTCCTTCGGGTAACCTTGCTCTACTGCATGGCGCAATGACTTCTCTAGTGTATTGGCAATACATTGTTCTGTCGCTCGCGCAATCTCAGCAGGACTTGTACTCCCCTTCTCCACTTCCCGCAAAAGCGATGCTTCTGGACCAGAGAAACTAAAGGAAAGACCGTCAACTGCCGAAGAAATCCGAAACGCTCCTGTTGCTCCCTTTGCTAACTGCTCCAACGCGGGACCTGCAGGAAAGGACAGACCGAGTGCCACACCAATCCGATCGACCAGTTGACCTGCGTGCAGATCAATCGTCCCACCGATTTTCTCAATGGCATAACCGGCTGCATGACGCTCACACAGCAGCAACTCGCTGGTACCTCCAGACAAATGTACAGCCAAAAAGCGGTCTTCTGTCGGCCGTACCTCAGCGGAGTATTCCCCTGCCGCGATATGTCCCTCTTGATGAGTCGTCAAGTGCAGAGGAACGCGCAAATAAGTCGCCAACGATTTCGCCAAGCCCTCTCCTACCTTAAAAACAGGCATATACGATCCGTCTTGCGGACGCGGCTTCTCGCTCACACAAATCGCTGCGATCTCGTAGTCCTTCCACTTCATCTCTTCACTTAATTCCGGCAGGTTCATCACATGCTGAAAGACGGCTTCGGATTGTTGCAGTCCGCGCTTGCCCTCCTTTACTTTCAGAAGGCGTTTTGCTTCTGCGACAATTCGGCCGTCTTCCTCAGCCAAGCACAGTGATGTCCGGTAATTGCTCGTGTCGATTCCCAACATTACCTTACTCATGCTTGTATCTCCTACCTATTACGCCTGCTTGGTTTCACGTGATTGCAAGAAGCTCGACAACACACCGTTTATGTACCGGTGGGACTGCTCGTCGCTAAAGAGCTTCGCGATCTCAATCGCTTCGTTCATCACGACTTTGTCTGGTGTGTCTTGCTCAAACATGATCTCGTAAAAAGCCAGACGAAGAATAGCGCGATCTACATTGGCGATGCGTTCCAATTGCCATCCACGCAGATACTTCTTGATTTCTGAATCAATCTCGGTCAAGTTTTTCAATACACCATCGAGGAGATAACGCAAATACTGTGCATTTTCCTCGGATTCTTCCATGACGAGGGCAACCGCATCAGTTAACGGAACCTCTGCCATATCGATTTGGAAAAGACATTGGACTACTTTTTCTCGTGCTGTTCTTCGTTTCATACCATTCATTCACCTACTAATTAAAATGAGCTCGGACTTTCTTTATGTCACCGAAACTTGCCTGGCAAAATCTTGTCGAGTATTTCGCGCAAGTCTTCTTTATGATCGAGCTTGCGTCCAATATAATAACCCGTCCCGACAAACACAACAAAAACCAGTGTATCCCAAAATCCCACGAGAAGGTAGATGATGCCTAAAAAAAGTCCGGCAAAAACCCCCATTAGCTTCCCCTTGTGTTCCCACATTAACTCCCGCATCATTTACTTCACCTTCTATTCCACACGTTTACGAGCCGCGTAGTTTTCCTGCTGAGCTACTTCCGTCACGACAATGGCCACCTCAGAAATGACAACACCAGCAATCCCCTCGACTTGCTCCTTCACGTCCGCCTGTAGCTTCTGTGTCAGTTCGGGCAATGGCGTTTCTCCATCTACCGAAACACGCAGGGTGATAATATTGCCGCTCTCGAGTGCTTTTACTGTCGTTTTCATATCGCGCACGCCTTTCACTCGGCGGGCTGCACGCTCCGCAATGGTCTGGATCGTCTGAATCGTAATGTTGACCTCACCCAAATCACTGCGCTGACGGATTCCCCGTTCTACTTTAGGCTTGTTAGAGCGGAAAGAACTGAAAAAGAAGCGAAGGCTGACTACGAGGAAAATGATTGCGACAATGAGATAGGTGATGTTCGTACCCGCCAGCATCTGATCCACATATGGACGGAAAAAATCTTGCGGGATCAACCCGCTGGTAGCTGCTATCGCGATGCAGGACAAAACAATGAGCGCAAAGCTGTAAATCGTCAAGATAAAGCGGTCAAACAAGTTCACAAGCACCTCTCCTTTCAGCCATGTTTGAAAAAGGAGACAAACACGGCACGCTCCGGAAAACTCCATGAATTTACGCTCAAAACCTAAACAAAATCAATGTTTTCAAATGAGGAAAATGCCCCCTGTTCGTAGGGGGCATCCATCCGCTGCTTGTTAGCGCACGCGCTGGTGTTCTTCAACCGGTACTGGTGCCGGTACTTTTTCTTCTGCTTTCAACTCAACATCAACGATATGTACGTTTACTTCCACTACAGAAAGACCTGTCATGCTCTCAATCGCATTGCGTACACTATCTTGAATATTTCGAGCGACTTCCGGGATGCGATGTCCGTATTTGACAATAATCGAAACATCCACCGCCGCTTCGCGGGAGCCAACCTCTACACGCACACCACGTGCTATATTTTTACGGCCTAAACGTTCAGCTATTTCTCCTACGAAACCGCCGCTCATTTGTGCCACACCTTCTACTTCGGACGCAGCCATGCCGGCGATCACTTCCAACACTTCGGGAGCGATCTGGACCTTACCAAGTTCTGTTCTATCTAAGTCTGGAGTAAACTCTTCCATGCTTCGCACCTCCCTCTAATTTGTAATTCATTATACCAAGCACACCGTATTTTTACAAATCAGCCCTACTTACTCTTCATCCAGTTTCAAGTCGTAGGTTTCCAAGAATTTCGTATCGAAATGCCCGCTGACAAATACCTCATGATCCAATACCTTCAAATGGAACGGAATCGTTGTCGTAATACCCTCTACGACGAATTCGTCCAAAGCACGCTTCATACGGTCAATCGCTTCGTTACGATCCTTGCCCCACACAATCAGCTTGGCGATCATAGAGTCGTAGTATGGCGGAATGGAATATCCCGCATACGCTGCACTGTCTACGCGCACACCAAAGCCGCCTGGCGCCAAATATTCCGTGATACGACCTGGCGAAGGCATGAAGTTTTTTGCAGGATTCTCAGCATTAATACGGCATTCAATAGCCCAACCATCCATTTTGATATCCTCTTGCGTAAAGGACAATGGTTGGCCTGCCGCTACGGTCAGCTGCTCTTTGATCAGATCAAAGCCAGTCACCAGCTCGGTTACCGGATGTTCTACCTGAATACGTGTATTCATTTCCATGAAGTAGAACTTTCCATGTTTGTCCAGCAAAAACTCGACAGTGCCCGCACCGTGATAGGAAACGGCTTTTGCCGCCGCAACAGCAGCTTCACCCATTTGACGGCGCAGCTCTTCACTCAGTGCTGGCGATGGCGCTTCCTCGATCAGCTTTTGGTGACGACGTTGGATAGAGCAGTCGCGCTCACCCAGGTATACGGCATTGCCATGCTTGTCTGCCATGATTTGAATTTCCACATGGCGTGGACCTTCCACGAACTTCTCCAAGTAAACACCTGGATTGCCAAAAGCCGTTTTTGCTTCATTTTGCGCCTGACGGATCGCTTTTTCCAAATCCTCGTCGTCTACAGCTACGCGCATTCCACGTCCGCCGCCACCCGCTGTCGCTTTGACCATGACAGGATAGCCGATCTCGTTTGCTGTGACGACAGCGTCAGCCACATCTTCGATCAGCCCTTCCGTACCTGGTACAGTAGGCACACCTGCCGTTTTCATCGTATCCTTCGCTGTGGACTTGTCCCCCATCTTCACAATTGCTTCTGGGTCTGGACCGATGAAGGTAATGTTGCATGCGGCACAAATCTCGGCAAAATCGGCGTTTTCTGCCAAGAAGCCATAACCAGGATGGATGGCGTCTGCCCCTACCTTGGTCGCTACACTCATGATGTTAGCTATATTCAAATAGCTTTCCTTGGATGCCTTGGGACCAATACAGTAGGCTTCGTCGGCCAGCTTCACATGAAGCGCTTCACGATCCGCTTCGGAGTAGACGGCGACCGTACGAATGCCCAGCTCGCGGCATGCCCGGATAATACGCACGGCAATCTCCCCGCGATTGGCAATCAATACTTTTTGAAACATTCCGCTCTCCCCCACCTTATTCTGGCTTCACCAAAAACAATGCTTGGCCATACTCAACCAATTGGCCGTCTTCTACGAGCACTTTCACGATTTCTCCGCTTACTTCTGCTTCGATTTCGTTAAAGAGTTTCATTGCTTCCACGATGCAAACGACTTTGCTCGCTGTCACTTTGTCACCAGCTTGTACGTAAGGCGGCTTGCCTGGTTCTGGTGCGCTATAGAAAGTCCCTACCATTGGAGATACAATCTTGTGGAGATTTGCGTCATCCGATGCTTGTACAGCTGCTGCTTTCGGAGCTTCTGCTGCGACTGGTGCTGCTGCGACAACTGGCTGAGCCGGGATATGTGCTACTGGTGCTGCAACAGGAGCTTGAACCGCTGGTTGCGTGACGACAATCGTTTCCGTACCATTGGATTTTTTCAGAGACACCTTGGCACCTTCTGTTTCCAAGTTAAATTCTTGAATGGATGATTGATCAATTAACTTAATAATTTCACGGATCTCATGCATTTTCATTACGAACAAGCACTCCTTCTTTTCTTTCAATAGAGGTTCGTGGAGTCCAGTATGTATCCTTTTGGCAAACCATAAATCCATGGTAGCCTGTTGCCTAAACCACGTCAAGAAAGGATTTCCCCGCTTCTTTTCCAACAGAAGCGAGAAAATCCTTACCATCATGCCCGTTTCTCCTGTTCCTTATAACGAGAAAGTACCGTAGCTTGATTAGGAAGACTTATATTGTACGTTAATGTTTGTCGCCGGAATATTCAAGTGCTGCTTCACGTTTGCAATGATTTCCACAACCTCGGTTGCGCTCAATTTATCTTTTTGTACTATGACTGTCGCCTTTTCATTTTGGACAGTAACGACCGCATCCTGATAACCACTCGCCTTGAGCATTTCTTCTGCAGTCATGGTAGCACTTTCCATATTGGATAGTTCTTCAAACTTGGCCATCGCTTCAGCTACTGCCTGCGGAGAGGAATCCGTGCTGTTTACGATCGCTAGCTGTTCGTCTTTTTGTTGCGCCAGCATGGCTTCGCGTTTCATCTTGTAGCCTTGGAAAATTTCACTTGCCGTTTCTGCTACCGGGACGACTGTGTTCGATGCTGCTGGTTTTGCATCTGGCGAAGCAGGCGTTTTCGCTTCCTTCGTGCCAGTTTTTTCGTCTACCGGAGTTGTCTTCGGAGCTTGATCGACAGGCGTTGCTTGTGGGGCGTGATCTACTTGCTTGGATTCAACAACCACTCCGGAAATTTGCTCTTGCTTCTGAACGGCTTGCTCTTGTCCTGATGTTGGGACCTGTTCTTGCGGTCCCTTCACCAAGTAATATCCAGAGAGCACAACCATGACAGCAAGCATTGTCAACAACCAAACCGTTTGCTTTCGCAGAATCATTCGCCATTACCTCCTACCCTTTTTTGGGCAAAATGGATATTTTATAAGCGGGAACATCCAAAACCTTTTGAACGGCTTCAGTGATCCACGCTTTAACCTGGATGTTATCGGCCCCTTTTGCAACTACTAGGACCCCGCGGACTTTCGGCTTCAGCGTCTTCACAATAACGGGGGCATCTTGCTTGCCGCCTTGCACAATGACAACCTGCTCATCTCGTGACTGGTCATTTTGATTGCGGGTTGCCTTTTCTTTGTCCATTTCCTGATTGGTTGAAGAACGAATGTTGCGGTTTTTTTCCACAACCAGCTCTGGTGTTGATTCCAGATTGACCATGACCTCTACTTCACCGACGCCGACAACAGAAGCTAGGATATCGCGAAGCTGTGTCTCGTAAATGTTTTCATATTCGGCAATGACATCGGTTGTCGGTGATCCCCCCAACACCTGGGAAGTTGTATCGCCTCCAGAAGGACCTGGCGCCTCACTCCCTATATCTCCAAATCCGAGTGGCTGGTCTTTTTCCACTCTGAGGAAATCCGTCAGAATCATGATGGCTACGCCAATTCCCAATATGACGATGAAATAATGCAGCGGCTTTAGTTTTTGGTTTTTCCCCTTGCTTCCTACTACGATTTTCTTTTCTTCCTGCATCGTCTCACCTTGCTGCTTCATAAACAGACTTTTCAGCTTTTCCCACAATTGGTTCATTGTTTTCACCTCGCTTCCTGACTGTATCCGCTACTGTTTCTCTCTTTCTCTCGATTCGTCTTTGATGACGACCTGACTTCTCGAGAGCCCCCACTCTTTGGCGACGTCGTTTGTGATTTGCGCATAAAGTGGGTTGTCATGATGAGCTGTTGCTGCAATATCTGGTTTGGGATCCGGTTGTATTTCAATGGGGTTGCCAATCGTAATCTCAACAGGTTGGACAGGTTTAATCGGCTCAATCGTGCTCTGCCCTTTTTGCTCTTCCTTGTTTGCGTCACCGACTACCAGCTCGATTCGCTCAAGGGTTGGCTGTTCTGGATTTTGCTGATTGACGGTAATCGTGACATCTTCGACAGTTACGCCGTACTGCTCTTTGACACTCGCTTTTACTGAGGACGCTACCTGTGACTGGACGTAAGCGGTCATCTGTTGGTTTTGTTGACCGAGCAGCTTGTCAGTGATGCGTTTCCACTCTGCCGAAGCAGGCTTGTTCAGCTCTTGCTGGTATCGATCCAGACGAAAGGCCAAATCTTCCTGCGAGAGGCTGAACAGACTGAACACAGGAGAAATGATTGTCAGCAAGAGAATCAAGCCCATCACCATTTTTACGTAGCGTTGCAGTGTCGTATTGGGCAAGATCAGATCGAGGAAGGCAGCCAAAAGGACGAGCAGGATAATTTTTTTCAACCACAGGGTTAACCACGTCATCTCATCACCTACCGAACCATCATGGAGATGTTGCCCGCCGCAATAATGATCGTAATCGCCAGAAAGAACATCAGGCCGACCGTTGACAAAGCAGCGAAGACGAACAAAAGACTTTTCCCAATCGTACCTAACGCACTGATGATTGGGCTGTTTCCAAGCGGTTGGAGTACGGCAGATGACAGATTGTAGATCAGAGCCAGTACCAGTATCTTCAAAGCCGGAAACGCGCATAGCATGATCAGGATCAAAACTCCCGCCAAGCCCACGGCATTTTTGACCAGTAGCGAGGCATTGAGTACAGTATCTGCCGCATCGGAGAACACACGACCTACTATCGGGATGAAATTGCCCGTGATGTATTTCGCTGTTCGGAGCGTGACCCCGTCCGCAACAGCTGAAGTGGCTCCTTGTATGGAAATGATGGCGAGAAAGATCGTCAGAAACGAGCCAAGGACACCCATTGCAATATTGCGCAGCAAGGTCGCTAACTGCGTGACTTTGTACCTCTCTGAAAACAGGCTGACGATAGAGAGCATCGCCGAGAGAAACAGAAGCGGGAATACGACATAAGAGATCATCATGCCGCTGGTGTTGATCATGAAGATAATCAACGGGTGAAACATTGTGGCGGATGCCAGATTGCCTACCGAAGCGAGCAGAGCGATGACGAGCGGGATCATGGCCAGCATGAAATCAGACATGTTCGCGATTGCGTCTTTTGCATAGGTAATGGCGACATGAAAGCTGTTGATCGCAAGTACCATCAAGACGAGATACGTAATCGAGTACGCCACTGTCGATACCGCATTGCGTTCAAAGGCGTTCTGCATCGTTTCGAGAATCATCGCGAAGACTGTAATGATAATGATGGAGCTGAGCAGCTTGCCATTCATCAAAATCTCATGAAAGATGAACTTGCCCATTCCTTGCAGGACTCCTGAAATACTAAAGTCACCTTGCTGCATGAGGATTTGGATAAAGCCTTCCGATTTCAAATCAGGCAAGTACCCTTTATAGTCGCGCTGCAACTGTTTCCAATACTGTTCGACTCGGTCTAGCTGCAAGTGATCGACCTGTTGTTGCACGATTTGATTGATCGGACCGGCTCCGGGTGCCACAGCGGGTGTCGTTGTAGCTGACACCGCTACTGGAAACAAGGCAAATAGCAGGAACCAGAACAGGATCAGCTTGCAAGTATGTGCCATGGACATCCCACCTCCCTTATGCCGGTAACAAGTCGATCACTGTTTCGATAATGATTTGGATGATCGGTACAGCCATAACCAGTATGAGAACTTTTCCAGCGAGCTCGATTTTCGAAGCAATCGCACCTTGTCCAGCATCTCGGGTCATCTGCGCACCGAATTCAGCAATGTAGGCAATTCCGATGATTTTTAGAATCGTTTCCAGAAACACAAGGTTCAAATCTGCTTGAACCGCCAATCTTTCCAAAATCCGAATGACCTCTGCTATTTTTCCGACGAGAAAGTAAAAGATGATGACTCCGCTCGCGATCGCCAGCAAAAAGGCGAACATCGGCTTCTGCTCCTTAATGACTAGCGCGAGAATCGTAGCCACCAGTCCTAGTCCGACAATTTGTACAATCTCCATCTGGAGCCCCTCCTCAGTTGAACAGGAAGACGCGTTTTACTTCGGAGAACAAATCGCCGATGTAATGGGACACCATGTAAAGGACAATGATGAATCCAACCAGAGTTGCCCAATGCGCAATATCTTCCTTGCCCGCCTGCTTCAGGACCGTATGCAGGATGGCTGTAATGAACCCTACTGCTCCTATCTGGAAAACAGGTGTCAAATCAAAATCCACTGTGAACACCTCGCCTTTAGAACATCAGGATGACGACCAAGAGTCCACCTAAAAAGCCCAAACTCTTGTACATTTTTTCGTACTTTTCCTGTTCTGCACGAGCCTCCTCTTCCAACCCTCGCAGGTGGGTGACAGCCAGGCGCAAATGCTTTTGCTGGTCTTCCCGATCGGATGATCCGAGTACCTGACCTAGACTCTCAAGCACCTCTCGTTCTTGTCTGCGCAAGGCGGTTTGGGTCCAGAGTCTGTTCATGGCTTGTTGCAACGCTTCCTCAGCCGAATGCGCCTTTTCTGTCTGCAGGAATTCAGCTGCCAGAAGAAATACTTTCCCCACCTCTTCGGAAACGCGATGACCGACCTTCACAAACGCTCGCTGTAATGGAGTCATCCCGAACACGATTTCCGTTTCGAGCATTTGCAGAGCAACGAGTAGAGCCCGAAGCTGAACGGGACGATTCGCGTAATACTTACCGATCTGCCAACCAACCATCGACGCCGAGAACAGGATGAGTACGGCTCCCATCAGCTTGACCATGCAACCTTCTCCCTTTCAACCAGGTTCATGCTTTGATCGTAGATGGCCTGGATCGTTCCGACACCTTTTGCCCGGCTGAGTACGATGTAGCGGGAAAAGGCTCCATATCGAATCAGCTTGCCCAGCATGGGGCGTTCAGCCACTTCCTTTACGCTCGCTCCATGCGCCGAGCAAATGACGGCTACACCTGCATGAATCGCTTCCCAGACTGCGTCACCATCCTCCGCTCTTCCCACCTCGTCCACAATCAGAACATCAGGAGACATGGAGCGAATCAGCATCATCATCCCTACTGCCTTTGGGCAAGCGTCCAGCACATCCGTTCGCGGACCGACGTCTCGTTGAGGAACTCCTTGCAAGCATCCCGCCAACTCGGAACGCTCGTCCACAATTCCTACCTTGCGACTTGAAGACCACTCACTCCCGTAGCTGATGGTTCGTGCGATATCACGCAACAAGGTTGTCTTCCCGCATTGGGGTGGGGAGATGAGCAGCGTGTTTTGCAATTTGCCATCCTCAAACAAATACGGCATGACCTTCTTGGCCGCGCCTTTTTTCTCGCGGGCAATCCGGATGTTGAAGCTGGTCACATCTCTGATTCCCTTCACTTCACCTTTGTCCAGCACCACTTTCCCCGCAATGCCAATGCGATGACCGCCAACCACCGTGATGTAACCCCTTTTCAACTCTTCTTCCAAGGCATAGAGAGAATGCTGGCTGACCTGGTTTAAGAGCTTTCCTGCCTCTTCTGCCGAAAACAGCCATCCTTGTGCGGGTATCGAGGTGATTTGTCCCGACGATGTCACATAGCTGGATTGCTGGCCAAACCGGACTTCCAGCGGCTGGTTTTGCCGAAGCCGAATCTCTTCCAGATTCTCTCTTACAGCGATAGGAAGGGCCGTCAAAATCGTGCGTAAAGTTGCTGGCAAAATCGCCAAGATCTCATTCATCAGGTACCCTCCTTTTGCAGCATTCTGCCTTTGTCCACTTTGACTTACCTCCATCCTATGCAGAGGTGGACGAGATTTATGCAAAAAAAATAGCTTGCTCTCATGCTAGAACGCGAGTGCAAGCTTTTCCTATCGGAATCATCGATTATCCGTTTTCTTGTTATCCACCGGCTCTATTATATAGTGTCTGAAGCCTTCCTCATCTTTGCCCTCGTGCAAGTAGATTTCTTTTTGGCAGCTAGGGCATGCGAACTCATAAGTCGTATCGAGATGGGGATCTACTTGTCCTTCGTACAGTTGTGCGTCTTCATCATCATCCAAATCGTAGAAGGTCGCATACTCGTCGTCATCATCCTCACAATCGACAACGGTTTCGTAGAGGTCATCATCATCTTCAAATAGGTAGAGCTCAATGTCCTCCAAGTCTTCATCCAAGGCCTCCACATAATCCTCTGCCTCTTCCACTCGCGCGTGAAGCTCTCGCAGTTGGCCCTCCACCTCATTTAGAATCTCAATCATCTCTACCATAATTTTTCCTTCGGAGCTTTTCTCACCTACATCCAGCCCATCTGCCAACCCTTGCAAGTATGCGATTCGATTCGCCAATGATTCTGGCATCCACATTCCCTCCCATCCAATCTCTCCCACATATAATTCCCCATGGTGATGGCATTTACCAGTGGAAGGAAATGGTAGCTATTTGCGGACGCCAATCAAAATGCAGGAGATTCCCACCAGAATCCAAGCTATTTTGGCAAAGCTAACCCGGTCCGACATCCCTAATAATCCGATAGTCGTGGTGGTGATCAAGATAATTGGCCCGACAATCGCCAGACCTGAATTAATGAGCAGAGCTTTTTCGACCTGGTTCACTTTCAAAATGAGCAAAGCTGCAATGATCTCGATACTGCCTGAAAAGACCCGAAGTGCCGCCATACCCATAATTGCTTTTTCCAACATACCGTCTCGTCCTCCCCTCCGTTTCACTCTATGCCTGTACCACATCATTTCAGCACTTTTTGAATCATCTCTATAGGCTTTTGCCCTCACTCCTCCCCTTCACTGGGCATACACTGAACCATACGCCTAGAAGAAATGAGGAACTTGCCGATGGTAGAGTGTGATCAATCTTTTTTACCTGATAGCTGGGCAAACCCGTCCGGGCAAATACGAGAGAAGCCTCGTGTGAAGGGCTTAACCATGGTCATTGACAAAGGCCTTGGACTTACCGCTTATTCCGACTTGTTAGCGCTGGCTGCTCCCTATATCGATCTATACAAACTCGGTTTTGGCACCATCGCTCTGTACCCCCTCGAAATACTCAGCCAAAAATTGATGCTTGCAAAACAATATGGCGTACACATCATGCCAGGAGGAACTTTTTTTGAAATCGCCATTCGCCACAATACAATTGCAGATTATATGAAGCTGATTCGCTCACTCGGTTTTTCTGCGGTAGAAATATCCGATGGAACATTCCCTCTATCCTTTGCACAGCGTCAGGAAGCCATCAATTACGCCTTAGACAATGATCTGGTGGTCTATACAGAGGTCGGGAAAAAAACGGCCGAGTATCGCGCATGTCGAGAAGAATTGCTGGAGACCCTGAGCTTTGACCTGCACAATGGTGCCAGTCACGTTATTGTGGAAGCGAGAGAAAGCGGGACTGTCGGTGTGTGTGACGGAGATGGCAAGATTGACGATTCCTTCGTTTTGGACATTGTCACGGCGGCCAAAGAAAAGGCAACTCGCCTGATCTGGGAAGCACCACAAAAAGATCAACAGGTCAGCTTCATCAAGGCCATTGGCAGCGACGTGAATCTCGGAAACATTGCCTATACAGATGTATTCTCTTTGGAGACGCTACGGCGAGGATTGCGCGGCGATACAGCCCTACTCATGGAATCAGGGAGGTGTTATCCGTGCGAATAGAAGTGGTGCCGACCGTGGAAGAAATACGTTTTGAACAGATCAGCAATCATGTAGTCATCGTCATTGATGTGCTTCGTGCCTCCAGTACGATTGTCACCGCATTAGGTAATGGATTTCGCAGCGTCATCCCGGTCGAAACCATTGGGCAAGCGAACTCCCTCCGCACTAGCGACTGTATTTTGGCCGGTGAACGTCACTGTAAAAAAATCCCCGAATTCGATTGCAACAACTCGCCAACTGAAATCGCAGCACTAGGGAAAACGGGGAGCCAGCTTATTCTCACCACGACGAACGGGACTCGCGCGATCCAAAAAGCAGAACGCGCCTCTGCTCTCTTGATTGGCTGCTTCTTGAATGCCACTGCATGCATGCGGCACGCTCTTTCGTATCATCTCGATATTACGCTGTACTGTGCCGGTACCCGGTCGGAATTCGCTATGGAAGACGGTCTAGCTGCCGGCTTGATGATTGCACAGGCACAACAATCGTTGCCGAGCATCCAAATTTGTGATCTGGGTGAAGTGCTCAAAGCGAGCTATCTTTATTACGCTGGAAAACTGAGCGAGCTTTTACCCCACACAACAACAGGAAAAAGGCTCATTCAGCACCATCTCGCAAGCGATATACGGTACTGCGCTCAAGTGGATCAGTATCAAATCGTTCCTTATATCAAGGAGAAACGCATACTCCCACACCTTGTCTCATAATGTGAAAGGAGAACAGGGACAGGGGTTTTGATGCCAATGATGTCTGGAGAAGTGATGCTGGTCATCCTAATCGTTATCGGTCTTATTGGGCGCTCACCGATTATTGCGACTGCCGCAAGTATATTGTTGGTGTTGAAGCTAACGGCACTGGAGCGTTTTTTCCCAACAGTAGAACGGCGCGGATTGGAGCTCGGACTGCTCTTTTTGACCATTTCCGTACTGGTTCCATTCGCCAGCGAAAAAATATCATGGAAAGACGTCACGCCTCTTTTCACTACGGTCGTCGGCTTAACCGCACTGGCTGGTGGGGCCATTGCTACCTGGATGAATGGAAAAGGACTCGATTTATTGCGCTCAGAGCCACATATGATTGTCGGACTTGTCATTGGCTCGATTATTGGCATTGTGTTTTTCCGGGGCATTCCCGTCGGGCCTTTGATGGCTGCGGGCATTACTGCCTTTGTGTTGAAGCTGTGGGAGTGGTTTGGAAGCAAATAAAAAACGAAATCCCCCTCTTATACATGACAGAGGGGGATTTGACTATGTTGTTTTATCGTTTGGCGTTATTGGACGTCTCAAACGGAACTTCCCAGTTGAGGTCTTGGTATTGCCGCTGCTGAATAGCGTGGGACAGCTTTAATTCTTTCGGTTGTTTTTCAAGGTCGCGGATGAAGAATGTTCCTTCTACGTGCACGCGCCCATCCTTATCTCGCTTATAGGTTCCGCTGCGGGAGACCTTGTAATTTTGTTTAGATTCATCCTTCGCTGACCATTCGCTCGTGTCAACAATCCCTTCTGGAAGGATGGCCGAGAACGAGATCAGTGCACCTTTTCCAAAATAGGTCTCATTCCCGATTTTTTCTTCTCCCTCCGTCGTTTTTAAGGTAAAGCCCGTAAAGGTATAGGTACTGTCACTGTTCGTCACTGTCACCTTATCCTTTAACAGGGTATCCACCGGGATGGTTGCCTGAAACTTCGCTGGCTCATACAGGTACAGAGAATGCATTTTTAATTTGTACGTTTGATCCTTTTCCAGTGGAGTTATCCCATTCCATTTCGTAACTCCTTTGCCGTCATCATGCACTTTTCCACGGTACGAGTGCTCTACGTTGTTCTTTCGAATTTGGTTAAGCTCTTCATGCAACGCATCGTCCCATCCTGCTACCACATTCCCTTTTTCATCAATTATTTGGAATGCTACTCCCAGGTCGATGAAATACCTCTCCATCCTCTCGGCTTCTGTGAATGCACCTGTTTTTGGCTCTTTTACAACCCAACCGTTTTGCTCTTTCCATTTTTGGATTTGTTCTTCTCTTTCTTTTGTCCAGTCTATTTCCAACTCGATCATACTTGTGCTCGGTACCGTCATAATGTTTTGCAACATGATCTCGATTCCATGTGGAGTCATATATTTTTGACCTATCTCGGTGTAGCTTGCCACTGCCCTTGCCTTTTTCATATCAACTGGAAACTCTACCTTCCAGCTACCTTCTTTCCCACCTAACATGGTTGCTTCGACACCGACGACCATCTCATCCGGTAATGACTTGCTATCTTTCAGGAATCGGAAAATATCATGGTTGACGACAAGATACTCTCCTTCTTCACCGTAGGAATAACCCCCTCCACCAGGATTCAGGTCTTCACCTGACTTGGTTTTGTAAGTAAGGGACAATGCGTTTTTTTCCATATCAAACGGGATACGCTTGCCATTTTGATCCACGATATTTGCAATGATCGCCATCCGAGCCGGATCCGCAACCACTTCTTTTACAATCAGTGTAATTCCTTGATCCGTCACCTTTTTATTGATCTCCTGGACATAACCCTTCTCTGCTGCCTGCTTCATTCCTTGGTCGATGCCTTGTATGGATTGGATGACACTGTTTACGTAGCTCGCAAAAGTCGGAGACACCATGGACCCAAACGTAATAATTGCCGTGACACTCGCTACTGCTAACGCGGTTTTCTTCAAAATGTTTACACTCCTTTTTTTCCAATTTGGTTTTGGTTTCGGCAACTTGACGTGCTCCAACGCCGACATCACCTGGGCAGTAAAATCTGCGGGTAACGCGCTTGGAACGTGCAGGCTGGGAAACTCCTCGCTGCTATCTTCTTCCTCCATCATCTGCCGCTGACAGAGCAGGCACTCTTCGACATGTCCTTCCAGCAGTCTAGCTTCACCTGCAGATAGCTCACCAGTCAAATACTTGCGCAACTCTTCAGTTTTGGAGCAATTCATAGATAGCAGCACCTCCTGACATTTCTTGCGCGATACTAGCCCGGAGCTTTTTCTTGGCGTGATGGATACGCATTTGTACAGTTGTAACCGGAACATGCAAAATTTCGCTAATCTCTTTGTAGCTCATCTGTTCCAAGTATTTCAGCATAAACACAACGCGGTATTCTTCCCCCAACGCCATGATTTGCTGCTGCAAAGTATCTTGCTTTTCTTTTTCCAAATACGCTTTTTCGGGTGTATCAGATTCAATCAGTCTTGTCTCTTCCAAAGGTGTTTTGGCGTAGTGCTTGTTCTTGCGCCACGCGTCTATACACAAGTTGGACGCAATCCGATACAGCCAGGCCAAAAAAGCATCTGTCGGCTTATACTTATCCAGCTGACAGTACGCTTTGATGAAAGCCTCTTGTGTCAGGTCTTGAGCATCCTGCTGCTGTCCCGTCATTCGATAAAGATAGCTGTATAATCGTTCTTTGTACTTGTCGACCAGGTGCGCGTAGGCATCCCGATTCCCTTTTTGTACCTGTTGTATGAGCAACCAATCATCCTGCAAAGGAAATCCTCCCATTTCAAAAAAGTTCGCTGCGCAGCGTTCGTTTTGGCAGGCTTCATATGGATTAACGGATCATTTTGTATTTTCTTTCCAAAAATGATTACATTTTTTAAAAAAGTTTGAGTCAACATGGTGGAGGAGAAGAAAAAGCACAGTTCTCTTCGACTCTGACACGCCATACCTGAGGGATTCACTGGCCGGCTACACTTCAAAAAGGGGACCGTCGAGCGATCTACACAACATAAGAAAACCGCCCTTGATAAAAGGCGGTTGAGTTCCATCCATCACTTCCACGAATGGTAGATATTTTCCGCGTACTTGGTAATGGCTTCATCGTAATCTGGATACGGATATCCGAGACTATCTGCCACCGCTTTGGAGTACTTTCGAAATAGCGCGTAGCACATGAATAACGATTCCCACATCTGCGGGTAGCCGTTTTCGTTATAGCTGGATAGTAGCGCTTCCCAATCTTCTTTTGGAAGATAGCGATCGATAAATTTGTAGTTTTTACCGACACTAAAGGTAAACCCTTTCTCACATCCGATTTGCCAAGCCATCATGCGGAGCAAATTCGGTCGGGCGATTTCGTTGAGATGGTCAATCGCAAACAGGATTTCTTTTCTCGCCAAACCTTTGACAACGTAAGTAGAGACCATCCAAAATTCGTTGCAGCAGTCGTCAAACTCTTTAGCAGTTGGTTTCTTGATCCAATATTGGTGATCGGAAGGGAGCACATCGTGTTGGATAAGCTCGTCCTTATCCAGCAAAACCTCAATAAGGCCGTCGCTATCTGCGAAATACTGCTCCGTCTCGTCTATCGGAATCAGTGTGAGATCTACTTTATTCCCATCCTCAAATAGCATCAGATAGGAAAACCAATTTCCTAGCTCGGACGGAAAAAGCTCCATATCCTCTGGTTTTTGCATCATAATCCGATTCCCAAAAGCATCGAGCCATTCATCATTTTCCTTGAATGAATCCATTTCAGTTACAAAATATGAAATATCATAATCTTGGAATGGATCAGCGGGTATATTTCTGTTCGTGCGTGACCCTTCCAATGTTACCAAGCGGATTCGATCATCCTTTTTAGCGAAATCAATCAGCATGCTCATCATTTCTTGTTCCGTTCTCAAAGCCATCCCCCTCCACTTTCTATTTCTTCGTACAATTAATGTAGTGCAATTGCATAATTTTTACAATACCACTTCAATCGGAGAAGGAAATAAAAAAAGCTGCACCCATATGGGCACAGCTTTTTCTTGTAATCTGTACTTTTACGCGCGGGAAACGTATGCTTCCGTACGAGTATCGATGATCAAACGCTCTCCTTCTTCTACGAAGAGAGGAACGTTTACTACGAAACCAGTTTCCAAGGTTGCTTTCTTTGTTACGTTGGAAGCAGTGTCACCTTTTACACCTGGCTCACATTCTGTTACAACGAGTTCAACCGTATTTGGCAATTGAATACCGATTGTTTCGCCGTTGTACTGCATGATTTGCACGTTCATGTTTTCCTTGAGGAAACGCAGTTCACGCTCGATTTGGTTGCGGGTGAACGTCATTTGCTCATAAGTCTCGGTATTCATGAAAGTGTACTCGTCTCCGCTCGCATACAGGTATTGCATGGTGCTGGATTCGATGCGGGCAGGGTTAACTTTTTCACCGCCACGGAAAGTCATTTCCGTCGTGTTGCCGTTACGCAGGTTGCGCAGTTTGGAGCGAACGAAAGCCGCACCTTTACCTGGTTTTACGTGTTGGAATTCTAGCACGGTATAAATATTGCCATCCACTTCGATTGTCAAACCGGTACGAAAATCGTTTACAGAGATCATGGTAGTCCTCCCAAATCAATCAATAACAGAATAAGTATAAATTACACAGGCAAAATGAGCAACTCTTTCGTGGACTTGTTCAGGTTCTCATGACCGTCAGCTGTAATCCACACATCGTCTTCGATCCGAACGCCACCAAGTCCTGTGACGTAAATGCCTGGCTCCATCGTTACGAGCATACCTGGCTCCAATACGAACGTACTTACAGTCGACAGCCCTGGCAGCTCGTGAACTTCCAGTCCGAGACCATGACCCGCGCTATGTCCATATGCGTCACCATAGCCTGCTGCTGTGATGATATTTCTTGTTGCTGCGTCAGCGTCTTTTGCGGAGACACCTGGCTTCAGTGCTTCTAAACCTGCGAGCTGGGCTCGCAAAACGATTTCGTAGATTTCACGCATTTTCGGGTCTGGCTCTCCCACAGACAACGTGCGTGTGATATCAGAATGATAGCCCTGATATGCAGCACCAAAGTCGAGCGTAACCATTTCCCCTGCCTGAATCACTTTCCCGGACGCACGTCCATGTGGCAGAGCACCGCGCACACCTGAGGCTACGATCATATCAAATGCAGAGCCTGACGCTCCTTGCTTGCGCATGAAGTATTCCAATTCCAAGGCAACATCGGATTCACACACACCTGGCTTGATGTACCCTTGAATATGCGTAAATGCTGCTTCCGCGATGCGAACTGCTTCACGAATGATAACCATCTCGGATTCGTCTTTAAACATGCGGATTTTTTCAAGCAGTCCGCTTGTTGACACCAGCTCTACTCCGTCAAACCCTTTGTTCCATTCCTGATAGGTGCCAAAGGACACGCTGCTCTCGAATGCCAAACGCTTGATCCCTTTTTCTTGCAGGAGCTTTGCCATCGCTTCAACAGCTTTTCTCTCGTTATTTACCACCGTAAAATCAGGTGCTTGTTCTTGCGCTTGTTCCACATAGCGGAAGTCAGTGACGAGAAACGCCTCTGTTTCAGTGACAATTACCCATCCCGTTGATCCGGTGAAACCACTCAAGTAGAAGCGATTCTCTGCTTTTTCGGTAATAAACGCCTCTGCTCCCACTTGTGCAAGTGCTTCGCGCAATTTATCCAGACGTTGTTTCATGGCAGCCTTTTCCCCTTTTTGAAAGCTTTTATTTTTTTTCAATTTTACGGACGAGCGCTCGTAACGCCCATTCATATCCATCGATCCCCAACCCGACAACTTGTCCAATCGCGATTGGTGCGATGACCGAGTGATGTCGAAATGGTTCCCGTGCATGAATATTGGAAATATGTACTTCAATCGTCGGCAGAGCCACGCTAGCCAATGCGTCTCGGATCGCATAGCTGTAATGGGTGAATGCCCCTGGATTGATCAAGATGCCGTCATGGACGCCTCTCGCCTGATGAATCGCGTCGATGAGGACACCTTCGTGATTCGATTGGAGATGCTCAAGCTTTCCACCCAACTCATCCATGACACCCTTCAAGGTTGTCACCACATCCTCCAGCGTTTCCCTTCCGTAAACATCCGGTTCCCTTGTCCCCAATAAATTCAGGTTGGGCCCGTTCAGTAACAAGACGGAAGTCATCGACCATCCCTCTTCCCATAAAAGTTTTTTTATTAATGAAACATTTTACCACAAGCCGTTCTGAATCCAAAGCAGACAATCGCCAAAGCAACATTTCGAACATTGGTACATCCATTTTGACAAGGAACGGAGAAATCCTCCTACCTTGTGGACTCATTCCATGCATGATTCTCGTCTGATTGTTCAAGCATAATTGTCATCCCTATGAATAAACCAAACGTCAAGTACCAAGCGCCTTCCGTACTTAAGGTGGCTATTTCCCAATTTCCGATATGAAAGAAGAAACCCGCTATCACTAACATGACCGCCCCGTATACGAGTCCCAACCACCACGCACGGATCCGGCTAAATAGCAAGCTAAACACAAAGGAAGCAACTACTGTTTCAACAAACAGCACAATACCACCAAGGCACACGCTCGCAAACGTATTTTCGTCCTCGATGCTGATAAAAGGACGTGCAAACGCCCCCACTCCGTACGGGGTCATGTTCAAAAAGTGAGCAATCCATCGAACGAGCCCCCAAATGATCGTTCCCCAGAATGCAACCTCCAAAATCTTCGAAGCGGAGATTCTTTTACTCCCTTTCCTTCCTTCCTCTGTATGGGATACGCGTGCTTGCTTGTGCCTCCGTCCTGTTTTGCTTATTTCCATTTCCATCACCTCTGTTCTCTAGTATGCTCTTCCTCCAAGCTTTTCACTTTCACTTTACATTTGTTGGAAAAGTGCGAACTCCTTGTAGCTTCAAGTCGCCATTTCCGTTAATATAGTGGTAAGGATGGTGATTGTATTGGCGCAACAAAACGTACCTAGCTACGGCGGTCAGGCCGTCATCGAAGGAGTTATGTTCGGTGGCAAAACCACGACTGTTACGGCTGTTCGCAAAAAAAATCATGAAATTGAGTATTTTGAATCCCCTAGGTCCGAATATAAATGGATTACTACGCTGAAAAAGATTCCGTTTTTGCGTGGGATTGTTGGTTTGGTCGAAGCCAGCGCCAATGGGGCCAAACATCTCAACTTCGCCTCTGAACAATACAGTATGGAGTCTGGAGAAGAAGTTTCTGAAAGTCCATCGAAGCTCACCATGATTCTAGGTGTTGCTGTCGTCGGGGTACTTTCCTTCTTGTTCGGGAAATTCGTATTCACACTCGTTCCTGTTTTCCTGGCAGACTTTTTACTCGGAAAATGGGTACCGGATGGCGTTCCTCAAACGTTGGCTGAAGGCGGATTTAAAATTTTGCTCCTCCTCGGCTACATTACAGCGATTGCACAAACTCCGTTGATTAAAAGGCTTTTTCAATACCACGGAGCCGAGCATAAAGTGATTAACGCATTCGAATCCGGGGTAGAATTAACAGTAGCCAATGTACAAAAATTTTCCGCTCTGCATTATCGTTGCGGGAGCAGTTTTCTCATTTTCTCAGTGTTCGTCGGTGTAGTGATTTACTCACTGTTCAGTTATGACTCCCTGACGGAGAGGGTCGTACAACGCATTGTTCTTTTGCCACTGGTAATCGGCGTCTCTTATGAGGTTTTGCAGTGGACAAACAAGCTCCGTGATGTACCCGTCCTACGTTATCTTGGTTATCCAGGATTGTGGCTGCAAAAGATCACAACTCGTGAACCAGATGACAGCCAAGTCGAGGTAGCCATCGCTTCCTTCCAGAAGATGCGGGAGCTTGATCAGAAGCACGTGCAGGAAAGAATGATTACGACCGGATAACGTGAGGCATTTTTATTCCCATAGAGGTGAAGCCCTATGTTACGCCGCATTCCACCAGTGATTCTGATAGTGATCGTATTGGCGATTTACGGATTTTTGATCACTCTCATCAATGATCCTGTCAGTACGATTGTCATCTTGGGATTATCCGTTGTACTTTTCTTGGTCGTGCGCAACTATTTACAAACCGGCTCCTTCTTTTCACAAGGCGCAGGAGCGGGCAAACCTAGACAGCCAAAGGTCAAGGTGAAGCAAAAGCCCTCCATCGCTCGGCAAGCAGTGAAAAAGCAGTCGACTACCCCTAGAAAAGATCATCCGTTTCGTGTGATCGAAGGCAGCAAAGGGAAGCAAAAAGAGAAGCAAGACGAAAAATCCCAAAATAATATCTCCCACTAAAAAGAAGAACAGGTTGCCTGAATCGGCAACCTGTTTTTTATTAGACCAGCATTTTCGGAGAACGATTGCGAAACACTTTGACGTAATCTTCAAAATCCCATTGTGCCAAAAATTTGTGAGCCGCTCCCTCCCCTGATTCAAACAATTGTTGCCTGATTTCATTTGACAGCTGAAATTGAGTGGTTCTCACCCCTAATGTATGGATAAAAATCGTCCGGACGGCTTTTGCCTTTTCCACATGGAGACGGTCATGAGCATCGAGCATAGTCGCCAGCAATCCCCGGGAGAAGGAAAAAAGACCTTTGATGCTGGTCGCTTCTCTCTTGTCTTGATCATCACTCAGACGAAAACCAATCGTAGGCCACCGCGGAGTCCCCGGTACATCAAACAACCAAACGGGGTAGTTGCTCAATAATGCGCCATCGACGATGTAATGTACATGTCCAGCATTTGTCAGCTTTGCTGGCTGAAAAAAAAACGGAATGGAGGAAGACATACGAACGGCTCGTGCCACAGGGAATTGATCGGGCTCTATACCATACCGTACCAAATCGTCGGGAAAGATAAGCATTTTTCCGTCAGTGACATCAGATGCGACAATCTTCAGCTTACCAGGTGGAAGATCTCCGAATGTTCGTACTCCTTTTCGTAATAACAACTCCTCTATGAACAACTCAATTCGATCTGCTCGATAAATCCCTTCTCGCACGACGAGTTCATAGATTGGTCCGATGAGAGGGAGCTTGCCCAGCCCTGAGCGTTTGAGAAAGTGAAGGTAATCCAGCTCTTCAAAGATCGGTTTCAACTCATGGCTGGAATAGCCTGCGGCGAGCAAAGCCGCAACAATGGACCCTGCCGAGGTACCAGCGAGCCTTTCCCATGTGTATCCATTCTCCTCCATGACTCGCAAGGCACCGATAAAAGCGATTCCTTTTACACCGCCACCTTCAAAGACTGCATCCGCTTTCACGTTGTTCCCCTCCCTAAAATTCCTCCCCTTTTCCATGTATAAGACGACAGCTTTTCCGTTACCACAAAGAAAAACGCAAGCCTGGTCGGCTTGCGCTATAATACGATAACGATATGGACTATTCCTCTTTTTGCTCATCTAACAAACGAATGTTACGAAGCTCTTCTATACGCTTTGGATCTGCCTCGAAGTACTGAACCAGATACTCCAGACATGTAATCGATTCCCAGCTCAGGTGGTGCTCGATTCCTTCCACATCCTGATAAATGTGCTCTTCATCCAAGCCAATGATCCGCATAAATTCTTCCAGAAGACTGTGACGGTCTACTAGGCGTTTTCCGATTTTCTTCCCTTTTGCCGTCAAGACAAGCCCACGGTATTTTTCATAAACGAGATACTTGTCTTTGTCTAGTTTCTGAACCATTTTCGTGACCGAAGAGGGATGTACTTCCAACGCTTCAGCAATATCGGAGACACGAGCATAGCCCTTTTCTTCAATTAAGTTGTAAATGCGTTCCAAATAGTCTTCCATACTCGGCGTCGGCGGCATTGTGAACCCCTCATTTCCAAACCGTTATTTCATCTAGCCAAAAAAGGCACGTAGAAATATGATACCGTGTAATGAGAAGCATTTGCAAGAGAAAAGTACCTATCGTAGCTGTTTTTCTGGTGTTGGGTTCATCATTTGGACATATTGTACGAGTTGTTGACCCAATTGCTCCATGCGCGCCTGCAATCGCTCATCCTTCAGCTTGCCTTCTGGTGTAAAGGCATTGTAAGCACTTGGGATGGAAGGGCTAGATGGCAACGGCCATGCATGCAGGTTGCGCATGATTAATTGCAAGGTGTTGACCGTGTTCGTAGCACCCATACTTCCGCCAGCGACACCAATGATGGCAACTTGCTTATCACGCAAAATGCGCCCTTCCAGGAAGTCAATGGCATTTTTCAAAGCACCTGTCATCGTGCCATGGTATTCAGGCGAACCGATTACCAATCCATCTGCTTCAGAAACCGCTTTGACAAATTGATGGACAATTTCAGGGTACGTACTGGTATCATCACGGTCATCATACAGTGGCAGCTTCCAGTCCGCCAGATGAATCATTTCAACATCGGCACCTGCAGCCTTCGCGGCTTCAAGTACAATATGAATCGCTTGTTTTGTCGTAGAATTGGCATTCATGCTTCCGGCTATTCCTACAATTTTCATGGTTTCACCCCATCGATAATCTAAATACTGGTATGTTCCTCATTATATTCCATTAAGTATAATTTGTAAACATTTATGTTTATTTAATATCATCTGTTCTGAACGTACCTGTTTGTCTCATACACTTGTACCAAGTTGCAAGTGAGGATGATGCCTATGGACAAAGTCGCTTGGCGTATCGCCGTGCTTTTTGGAGGGTCTGCGTTAGGCGGATTCTACTTGGGTGGATATGAATGGTTACGCTTTTTTACTTATTTCGGTTCCTGGGGGACAATAGGCATTGCACTTGCGGCTCTTGGCCTCGGCTGGTTCGGCGTCCAGCTGTTGACCTTTTGCCATCGCAAGCAAATTCGCTCCCTGTACGAGCTGTACTACGTATTGTGTGGCGAAGCGTTCGCTTCTAGCCTATCTGTCATCACCCACATTCTGCTATTGGGGTATACAGGAGTCATGCTTGGCCAACAGGCAGATTTCCTCTTGGAGGGGGTCTCTCCTCTTTGGTTCATCCTTCTGACCATTGCAGCCATCTTCTTTATCATAAATCGTCGGAGATGGATTGTCACTGCAACAGCCGTATCTCTATCCATCGGTTTAGTATTATTCGGATTGATTTTCAGTGCACAATCCCATGTGCCTCTACCGAGCTTGGGTTATCAAATGAACGTGAACTGGCTGATTCACGCCGTATTTTTCCTTGCCTTGCATTTTCTCATCGGCTTGGCCACGACCCTACCATTGGCAGTACATGCGTCCCATGAGCAATCTGTTCGGATGGGCGCAATGATCGGAGCTGGAATCTTTCTTTTGTTCACGATGTCAGGTCAAGCTATCCTTCTTGCCCACTGGCATGATGCCCACGCCTCTGTATTGCCTATCAAACAAATATTGGTGCAAATGATACCGGGTGGCGATTGGCTTCTCGCTATCCTCTCACTCGTGCATGGTGGAGTCATTGTCGCAGCCCTCCTCTATTCGTTGACACATCCAATTGCGACACGTCAACATCTACAAATGCTGCCACTCATTGTCGTCATGCTGCTTACCGTCTTTGTATTCTCTGTCCTTACACTCGTTGTTCCGTGGAGTATGTCTGCAATCGCCAGTGCAGCGACCTATTGCGGCATGTTCTTAATGGGCTGGTACGTTTGGAAGCACCAAAATTGACATGGATTGTTTACTCGTAGCTCCTGTGGTCAAGACAGAATCTTGGCCACTTTTTTTCGCCATTATAGGAGCCAATTCAATATTCCGACCACTACCAAGAAAAAAAGAATAAACACCAAAATATTTAAAGGACTCATCGTCATGTAGGCCTCCTCTATACATGGTTACTCTCCCTCATTTTACCACAAACGAAAAACGTCCCCCGAAGGAAACGTTTACTGTTTACTGCAAAGACTCACTTTCCGCTCTCCGCTGTCCCCCATTTGGAGAACCGATCGGATAAGCTGGCGTTGTTTGCTCTGTAATTTTGTCAATCGCTGAAAGAACCGCCTTTGTCGCCGTTGCGATTTGTGCCCAATCAATCTGCGCGATGGAGTCATCTGTTGTTTGTCCCATCCCTGCACTCGTCACAAGTGCCGTAGGAATACCCGCGGCGGCTAAAGAGTCCGCTGCACCGTTTCGTTCACGTTTCCCATCCTTATCTGTTGGAGACACCCCTGCTGCTCTCAGGAGTTGGGTTGGCAGATTTTCGTTTCCCTGCGAATTGGTTGCAACGAGTTCCGCCTTTTGACTGCCCACCCCTTCGATATAAAAGGCTGCAATCATAGCTTGTCGGTCTTTGGCTGATAAGGCATTTGCATAAGCAATCGGACCTCTGCTTCCCGAAGTAGCCGCGCCAAAGCTAACGAACCTCACTTCCGTATCAATCGGCTTGTCAGCGATATTACGCGCTATCTCAAGTAAGGCAGCTACACCAGAGCCATTGTGATTTGCCCCGGCTGATAACCCGGCGGAATCATGGTGAGCGGATACCATAACGACCTGCCCGGTGTCATTTTGATTAGGCTTTCGGCTTGCCACGATATTATACGAGGTTTGCTTGGTCGTTACGGCTCCTTCTACCTTGACGGTTCCCTTCACGGGCTGCTTGTCCAAGATGCGTTTTTGGAGCTTCGTACCATCCGCTTTGGACAAAGCGATTACAGGAACAGCGATATCCAAGGGTTCGCCCAGTGAAGCATTCCAACCTTCCTCCCGATCATTCCAGATAATCAGACCAACGGCTCCTGCAGCCGCTGCTTGGCGTACTTTTTCTCCGAACGAAATATCGCCCCGCTTGACCAAGGCAATTTTTCCCCGGGAGGCATCATTCGCAAAATCAACCGCCCTTCCCAATCCTGCATCCACCACTTGTGCTGTTGCGGTTCCATTGATCCCAAAAGTAAATCCACTTACTGTCCATTTTTGACCCGGCCATTCTTCCATTGTCAGTGATAGAGTAGTAGGATTTCGGTACGTATAATAAGAAAATGGATCGAGCTTGGTCTTATAGCCGTAAGATTGAAGTGTATTTTCCACATAGACCGCTGCCGCAAATTCCGTTTCAGTAGCAGGTGGACGGGCTGTTCTCGCCAATTGCTCGACATGGCTGTACAAGCGTTCACGATCGATCCAATCTTGAGCTTCTTCTGCATGAACACGATGGGAAAGGAAAGGTATCGGCAATATCGTTCCACAGACAAGCAGGGCACATAGCGCATAATGACGGACAGATCGCATGGCATTCTCCCTTTCCTTCGCTCTTTGCTATTTATTATGGGTGTTTACGACAAACCGAGTCTAGTCAGAATAGTTAGTCAAATAACTTCATCCTGCGCCATCCCTGGACAGCTTTCGCTTTCTTCTGCCCAAAACGTCGATTTTTCGCATGACTTCCTTCCATATGAATTCTTAATAGAAAGAGGCTTTACTCCGTAAAATTATTGATAAAGAAAAGGCGACTTTCAAATTGACCGATGTCCTTGCCTTTTGCTAAGGTGGAATCAACAAAAAACCGTTTGAAAGAAACGGATTGGAATCCATTGAGGGGGAAGCACCATGCTATATGTAGATGGAAAATGGGTAGAAGAAGGCCAAGTCGCAGTTCATCCAGAAGACCGCGGTTATAACTTTGGGGATGGCATCTATGAAGTAGTACGCATTTATAAGGGGCGCATGTACCAATGGGATGGTCATCTTACCCGATTATTTCGGAGTGCCAAAGAAATAAAAATGGAGCTCCCATGGAACGCAGAAGAGCTGACAGACTTAGCAAATCAGCTAATCGCCAAGAACAACATCACGGAGAATGACGACGCCAGTCTTTACTTGCAAGTATCTCGTGGCACCGCTCCGCGTGTACACGATATTCCGTCTGGAATCCAGCCTGTGATTATGGGCTTTGTCCGTCGCAAGGACCGCCCTGTTGCTGATATGAAGAAAGGCTGGACAGCTCAGCTCGTCGAAGATATTCGCTGGCTGCGTTGCGATATCAAAACGCTCAATTTGCTGGGAGCTGTTCTCGTCAAACAATACGCAAAGGATGCAGGTGCCCAAGAATCAATTTTGCACCGCAACGGCATCATCACAGAGTGCAGCTCTTCCAATTTGTTCGTCGTGAAAAATGGCGAGCTGTATACGCATCCGGCTGACAATCTGATCCTGCACGGAATTACTCGGCAAGTGGTCATTGATTTGGCTCGAGACAATGGCATCACTGTCCATGAAGAAGCATTCGACATTGCTTTCTTGAAGCAAGCCAATGAAATATTCCTCACCAGCACGACCGCGGAAATCATGCCGCTCATCTCGGTAGATGGCGTCGCTGTCGGAAACGGACAGCCAGGACCCGTCGCACTTACGCTACAAGACTTGTTTGAACAGCATATCAACACAAGTGTACTCGTGTAATGAAAATAACGTTTTAGTCTGGGGTTATTGATCTAACGCGGTTTTTCAAATATATATTCGGCAGCCTTCGCAAAATAAGTTTAAGACCGGTTCAATAAAAGAAACAGCGGCGGACTAAGATGTGAAAAATAAAGTCTTAGACTACCGCTGCTGTTTCGGCCTATGAATGAACTAACGTCTTCGTTAGTTCTTCTTTTTTTGGCAAAGGCCATTTCTTAGCCTTTACAGGGATGTTTAATTGAATGGCCGAAAATATTCATTTACTTTAAAAGCAGTGATTTAATTACTGGCACTATTTCCAATGGTTCCGTCGTTGTTTTGTATCTTCCGTATACATGACCGTTCCGTTCGATCAAAAACTTTGTGAAATTCCACTTGATCTCAACACCAGCGTATATGTCAGGATACTTTTCTTGCAGAAAGCTCTGCATCCATTGACCGTCCGAGGTCTGAGTATCGAAACCTTGAAATGGCGCTTGCTCTGTTAAAAATTGAAATAATGGATGAGCAGTCTGACCTCTAACCTCCATTTTCTCAAATAACGGAAAGGTCACTCCAAAGTTGCTCTCACAATATTCCCGCACTTCCGAGTTGTTCCCTGGCTCTTTCTCGTTGAATTGGTTACAAGGAAACCCAAGTATTTCAAACCCCTGCTCATGGTAACTTTCATAAAGCTTTTGAAGACCAGCGAATTGACGAGAATAGCTGCACCTACTGGCAGTGTTGACTATGAGGAGAACTTTCCCTCGGTAAGCTGACAATTCAACCAGCTTTCCATTAATTGAGGTGACTTGAAAATCATAAATCGACATGATATCGTTCCTCCCCTATTATGTTGCCTCTGCAAAACCGAAATTTAGACGTCCGCAGTTTAATTACATAATAAGGCCACTTCCTCTATTGGACTAATATATAGTATTAATAATGTTAATAGGAATAAACTATATCATCCAAATCATTCGGTGCCTTGAAATACTAGGACTGGACTTTTCAGTGAACAACGACGCCCATGCTAGGCGCACCAAAAAACAGCCGATATTGCTGCGAGAGCAAATCCGCTGTTACGTCATTTATTGGCGGGACACCTTGACGAGCTCCCCTGCCAGTTCAGCTTCTTCCCCGATGACTTTGCCGGTTAGAGCATCGATCCAACCAATGGTAAGACGGATGGGCAATTATTTGTGTCACATATCATTCCAATATCCCTATATAATCCCATATTTCTATTTAAAAACACGCCCTCGTGTTAATCGACGAGGACGTGTTGGTAACCACTCTATGTTTTGAACATTTGTTTGGTTTACTCAAAATCAAGCCAGCCCTACATTTTCTTGGTACGAATGAGGACTGATATTTTACGAAGGTCAGATCATTTATTACTGTTGAGAGCTACATTCCAATCAACTTGACGCATGGGACTGTGCCTAGAGGCGAGCAGCTTGGTGTAGAAACCTCGATTTTCTTTAGCAGTTTGGAAAGACGTATCCGGAATTAGAAAATCAATTCCTGCCACAAAACCGGCAATATATTCACTCCATCCGGAATACGCTTGTTGTGCCAGTCTTGCAGCACTTAACATATATTCCATTGCCTGATCCTTTTGCAAGTAACCGAGTTTCAAGCCAGCTCTGGATAAAAGGACGCACCAAGCATAGTCATGAGCAGCAATCCCCGCTGAAGGCAGACCTCTCGAATAGTAATCGACAAGAATCAACTGAGATTTCGATTGATGGTCCTCGGGTAACGCTTGAATGTATGCCGTTCGTTCTGATTCGGAAAAAGTAAATAAGAAATGACGGAGACGATTGAATTCTTCCCTCTTCCCTTCCGATATGAGCCATTTTATTGTATCAATGAGTGCGGTCTTATCTGTAATCTGTTTTTCCTTAAGAAGAAATAGGCACGTTCGTCTACTTAAATTTTCATGATATAACGCATAATAGTAGGCTCCACTTTTGCTAAAGCAAACAGACGAAAGAGCTCGCAGAAATAATCTGTGACCCTTCTGATTATAGGTAAGAACGGTGGGTGCCATCGGTTCCTCCTTATTAGAATCGGACCGTTTTGTAGGTTCTGACAAACAGTCGAAGCAAAAATGCATAGAGAACTAGTAACAATACGGAATAAATCACTGCTTTAACAGGAACTTCATTCGTGACATTATGTACAACAATTAGTTTATCGACAACAAATTTGGAATCTTTGTATTTGGATCCAAAGTCTGTAATCTGCAAAACTTCCCATACATAGTCAGGTAACTCTTCCGGCATTTTCACGATTGTTCCTGGCGAATCAATGAAATTACTTTTTTGTATCTGCACGGCTTGATTAGCATCTGAGACCAATAAAACGATTGATGAGTTATCAAGCTTAGCAACATAAAACCATCCTGTGGGGAGAATGCTTCGAGCCCAATTACGTTTCTTACTGTAGGAAGAATTATATCGAGTACTGATAGCACCCGTTTGGGCTTTTAATTGATACTCTGTTATTCCTAGAAACTGAACACTGGGAAGCTTTATTTGGGCGACATCAGAATAATCCAGTTGATTCAGCACCTCAGTGGAAGATAGTTCTACAGGATGAATCCTATTTTTTAGATAGGAGATAGGTGTTAATCCGGTATCATTGATGAAAGAATCAGATAACAAAACATGTAGAAAAAGAATGAAGGATAGAATGAATGCGACACCTGCTTTGGGCAACTGCATCCAAAACAGTTTCACACTGCCAAAAAAATTTGGCTTCCCAAGCTTTTTATACAATCTCTTTATGACTGATCTTCTGGTGAAAATGGGCATCCGCTTGGCCCGCTCCACCATCTCAGAACGGATTTGTGCAAGGCTGGTTATGGCATCGATATCATTCGGAAAACTCTCCAATATCTTCAAGTAGTTCTCCTCTGCCTTCTCTAACTCACCAAGCTGAATGAAGCATTTCCCCAACAGACGCAGGGCACCCATATTGGCAGGCATACGTGAGAGGATGTACAGACACTCGTCTTTTGCTTCTACGAATTGATGGGTTTCATACCATATCCGAGATCGAATCAGATACCAATCGATGTCATCTGGATAAATACGGATTCCGTGTTCCATTGCAGCAAGAGCAGACTCCTTTTCACCCATTCGAAGGAAGTATTCACCCTGTAGCCGAAGCAAGTCAGGATCATCTTTATACATCGCATAGGCTTCATCAAGCGATTGACCTGCCAGTTCCAGATTGTTTTCCTTAAGTGCCTGATATGCCGTCTCCCGCTTGTTCAGAAACACATCGTAGTCTAAATCGGCTGCATGCTGTATAAAGGTATAACGAAGAGCAGGTTCATCCAATTGTCTACAATAAAAATGGTAAAACTCTTCGGTGAAAAGCTCCATTCGATCATCCGGATCTTCTGTTGCTAGTTCACGCCATCGAAAACAGTATTCGATGGATTCCCAAACTCTTTTAGGAAGAAACCGATGTTCATGCAAGAAATCCAATAAGGTTACTTCTACTATTTCATTGAGCCTTACATTCCAGACAATATCGTTATTTAAAAGCTTTGACCATTGTTCATGGCTGATACGGGAAGAGAAATCAGAATACACCTCTTCAACTTGTTCCATGAATTCATCTACTGGGTCAATCTCTTCTGGTCGGTCTATCGTTTCAACTGTTAGCTCGACCGTGTTGGGAGGATTGGGCCAGATATGGATGTTGCTTTCATCGCTGAACGACGGGCCAGTTTCTTTGATGGCACCCTTTTTCGCAGCCTTCACTGCATAGTCATATGCTTCTCTTAGCCTTTGATAGCCTTCCGGATCATCCTCGGGGTGGTGAACCTTCAGTTTTTGGGAGTAGGCTTTTTTAATCGATTGAATATCTTCTGTGGGTTCAATCCCAAGTACCTCCCACACACCCATTAGTAGTCGAACCACCCTTCTAAATGATCCAGTTGTTTTTTAAACGCTAAAGTTGCCTTTTTTATCAGTTGCTGATCTTGTGTGGCTAACACAGCTTCGAACTTTTCCAGTAAATATGCAATTTCTGTCCGTTTGTCCCCAAGGGATTCTTCATACATCCGTTCACCCCGAGCAAGCAACAGTCTATTTTCGGCCCTGTCACGCGGATGGATTTTGATATCTCTCAATTCGTTAAGACGAGCTTCGATCTCCTCAGGTGACAGGCTTCCTGGGTTTTTCTCAATAATCATGTTCTTTTTCAAGCCAGTACTGACTATAGTAACTTCAACCTCCAAAATCCCATTAATATCATAGGTATAGCGTATATCTATAGACTGCTGGCCTGCGGGACCTTTTGGCACCTCTACTTTGAGTTCCCCCAGTTTGATGTTGTTCTCGACACGGCGGCTCTCCCCCTGGTATATTTCGGTGAGAATCGCAGTCTGATCATCATTGACTGTATACAGACGCTTTACTTTGCTCACCGGTATGGGCGTGTTACGTTCAATGATCGGCAGATAATGTCCATCCTCAAAGCCACTTGCTGTTCTTTTCACAATATCGGTTCCAAGCGTATAAGGGCATACATCCGTCAGAATAATCTCTTTTAAGGCTTCGTTTCTCTCCTTGAGAGCAACTTGAATCGCAGCTCCAATCGCTACCGATTCATCTGGGTTGATTTGCGAGTAGGGCAAGCGTCCAAACATTTTGCTAACAGTCGACTTGATTATCGGCATTCTGGTGGCACCACCGATGAGAATGATAGCATCCAGCTCCTCAGGAGTAAGAGATGCGTCTCTCAATGCTCGCTCGATCGGGTGGCGCAAACGAAGCAAGAGCTGACTTGCAAGCTTCTCAAATTCATTTCGATCCAAGCTGATTTCATGTGTTTTGCCGTTTATGGTAAAGTTCATTTTTCCAATCAGATCTCGGCCAATCATCCGTTTACAAAGTTCCGCCTGTTTGACAATGGCAGAGTGTGCCTTGGCATCTAGAGCCTCAGAATCCATCCCTGTTTTTTCAACAAAATAGGCAGCGAGTAGCTTGGTGAAGTCCTCGCCACCAAGATAGTTATCTCCTGCTATCGATTTGACCTCCATGACTCCTTCAAAAAACTCGAGTATAGAAACGTCAAAGGTTCCTCCCCCCAAATCAAAGACCAGGAATTTGGTATCGGACTTTTCCTGATGAAGTCCATACGCGATCGCAGCGGCAGTAGGTTCACTGATGAGCCTCTCTACTTTTAACCCGGCTAATTCGGCAGCACGCTTGGTTGCCTTTCGCTGAGAGTCATTAAAATAAGCCGGAACGCTAATCACCGCTTCCGTAACCTCATCTCCAAAAAATGCTTCAGCATCTGCCTTCAATGCTTTTAGGACAAAAGAGGAAAGCTCTTCAGGAGAAAATGAATACTGCCCCAACTTAAACAGCTTTTCTGTACCCATATACCGTTTGAAGGCTGCTGCAGTTACATGGGGATGGGTAATGAGACGCTCTTTTGCAATTTGGCCAACCAGAATTTCACCATTGTCATCGATGCTTACAACAGATGAAGTAAGGTGTTCTCCCAACGCATTCGGTATTAGCTCGGGACCGTTATCACACCAAAAAGCTACCAGACTATTCGAAGTTCCCAAATCAATACCTATCGTTGTCATAGAATATGAATACCCTCATTTCTCATGTAATGTATAACAGCTCAACCGTTATTTAGTAATTATATTCAATAGTATTTATAGTATTAAAAATCGATCAAAAACAAAAGGTTTATAATATGGTTCCTGTCACTCTTAGAATTAGTTTAATGTCCCACTTTCTCCAATTTCATCATTCTCGCACAAGTCTATAAACAATGGCTTACAACCTATCCTCGTATGTTGACAACCTCCGTTATACATTGAAGGACTATAAGGACGAAGAACCCGATACATTGAAAGTTACATTTCCGCATTTTGTTATTCGTCAATCCATGAATGAAGTCATTAGGCTTTTCAAAAGAGAATAATGTATACGAAGTTTCGCTTTCGAATAATTATGCTTCTTCAAACCATAAAGACTATATAACCGAACTCCAAGTACAAATAGAGTAACGACACGTTACAAAAAAAGGTGGGGACTAAATCAAAAATAGTGTATTTTCTTCCATCTACTGTATTTGATCATCCTGCCCGTAAATGGGATTCTAGTACATTATTTTCACTGGACATACTCGTGTAATGAAAAAAAGCTCTCCCGGTATGCACATAAATCCGAGAGAGCTACTCTTTTTTAACGCCGCAAATTCCATTCGTCTGTGGCATAGCGCGTACGCACAAGTTCTTCTGCCAAAGCGAGTTCTTCGTCCGTAAGCGTTGAAGGGATCAGCTCCACTTCCAGTCCGGATGCAAAGCCTTTTGAGAACGCCTCGATAGATTCTTGCAGACTGATTGGCCGAGGGCTTACTTCGTTGATCGTCACGGCTTTTTGTCGGAAGCTATCGATCATCCGTTGTTTTACCCGTTCGGATGGGAAATGCAAGAGTGAGAATAGCAAATCTACGTCCATATCAAGCAGGATAGAGCCATGCTGAAGAATAACACCCTTTTGTCGGGTCTGCGCGCTTCCCGCTACTTTTTTCCCCTCTACCACGAGTTCATACCAAGAGGGAGAATCGAAGCAAGCGGATGACCCTGGAGAATTGTACTTTTCCTTCTCCTCTTCACTTGCCAAGGAAACCATTTCCGCCGAGAGTCCGAGGTTTTGGAATCCGTGGAGAAGACCCAAGCTGATGATTTTGTAGGCTTCCGTAACGCTCGAAGGCATTTTCGGATGCTCTTCGGACACGATGACACTGTATGTCAGCTCCTGATCGTGGAGAACAGCACGCCCTCCTGTCGCTCTGCGAACAAAGCCCAGTCCTCTATTTTGAACTTCCTCCAGATTGATTTCCTTGATGGCCTTCTGGAAATAACCAATAGACAGTGTCGCCGGGTCCCACGTGTAAAAACGAACGGTCGGGAGAACCTTGCCCTCACTGTGCAACTGCAAAATTGCTTCATCTACTGCCATATTCATCGCGGGTGACATGGCTTCGGTCACGATATAGCGCCACTGTTCCATCTATGTACCTCCTCATTCACAACGCCTTCATTGTACGCTTCTGGCACGAGGGACGGCAAGCCTTTGATGCTCTAATTTTGAGCGGAAAGAAAAGCCGCCCATAACAACAGGCGACTTTTCCTGGAATCTAGGATTATGCTTGCGGCTGATAACGCAGGATTGGCTTTCTTGCCGCTGTCGCTTCATCCAAACGTTTGACCACAGTCGTATGAGGAGCTTCCTGAACGATTTCTGGCGTTTCCTCGCACTCGCGGGCAATTTGCAGCATGACGTCGATGAACTCATCGAGCGTTTCTTTTGTCTCGGTTTCGGTCGGTTCGATCATGAGGCACTCGTCCACGATCAATGGGAAGTAGATCGTTGGCGGGTGATAACCGAAGTCGAGCAAGCGTTTTGCGATATCGAGTGTGCGTACGCCCAGCTTCTTCTGGTTCACTCCAGACAGGACGAACTCATGCTTGCAGACGCGATCAAATGGCAGATGATAAGCCGTTGCCAGACGACGCATCATGTAGTTGGCGGAGAGAACCGCGTTTTGGGAAACTTGCAGCAAGCCTTCTGGCCCCATCGTACGGATATAGCTGTACGCACGAACAAGAATACCGAAGTTTCCGTTGTAGCCTTTTACGCGACCGATGGAAGCCGGACGATTGCTGTCCCAGTAGAAGCTGCCGTCTTCCTTTTTCGCTACGATTGGGGTAGGCAGGAATGGCTCGAGAATTTTTTTCACGCCGACCGGACCTGCACCTGGACCGCCACCGCCGTGAGGTCCTGTAAACGTTTTGTGCAAGTTCAGATGCACCACGTCGAAGCCCATGTCTCCCGGACGGGCAATTCCCAAAATCGCGTTCGCATTCGCACCATCATAGTACAAGAGGCCGCCAGCTTCATGGACGATTTTCGCCATTTCCACGATATCTTCTTCAAACAATCCGAGTGTGTTCGGGTTCGTCAGCATCAAAGCAGCCGTGTCAGGTCCTACTGCATCACGCAGCGCTTGAATGTCAACCAATCCACGCTCGTCAGATGCAATGGTTACGGTATCCAAACCAGCTACAGCAGCAGATGCCGGGTTCGTACCGTGTGCGGAGTTCGGCACGATTACTTTGGTACGATGGCCTTCCCCACGGCTCTCGTGGTAGGCGCGGATCATCATCAAACCTGTCCACTCACCCGCAGCACCAGCGGCTGGTTGCAGAGTAACTGCGTCCATGCCTGTAATTTCACCCAGCTCTTCTTGCAGGTTGTACAACAGCTCCAAAGCACCCTGTACGGTTTCTTCCGGTTGGTACGGATGTGTCTGCGCAAAGCCTGCGTAACGGGCAACGTCTTCGTTAATTTTCGGGTTGTATTTCATCGTGCAAGAACCAAGCGGGTAGAAGCCATTGTCTACCCCGTGGTTGCGACGAGACAATTCTGTATAGTGACGAACCAATTGCAGCTCAGATACCTCAGGCAGCTCAGCCGGCGTTTCGCGAATGAGGTGCTTTGGCAAAAGGCTTGCTACTTCTACTTCTGGAACATCCAATGCCGGCAAATTGTAGCCCACACGGCCTGGCTTGCTCATTTCAAAAATCAGTGCTTTCTCTTGGTCGTTACGCACGTGTGATCGCCTCCAATTCAGCCGCCAATGTGTCGATTTCTTCTTTGGTTCGCAGCTCAGTTACTGCAAGCAAGGTATGATTTGCAAACTCTGGATAGTCGAGACCGAGATCATAGCCCCCGATGATTCCTGCAGCCAACAGGCCTTTGTTTACTTCTGCAACTGGTTTGTTCAGCTTCACCACAAACTCGTTGAAGAATGGAGAAGTGAATACGATCTCCAAGCCTTTTGCTTGCAGAGCATTCTTGGCGTAATGAGCTTTTTGCAGGTTCATCATCGCCATTTCTTGTACACCCTGTTTGCCGAGTGCTGTCATGGCAATAGAAGCAGCCAATGCGAGCAGCGCTTGGTTCGAGCAGATGTTGGAAGTCGCTTTTTCACGACGAATATGTTGTTCACGCGCTTGCAGTGTCAAAACGAAGCCGCGTTTGCCATTTTCGTCCTTCGTTTGACCGACGATACGACCTGGCATTTTGCGCATCAGTTTGGATGTGGTAGCAAAGTATCCGCAATGTGGTCCACCAAAGGATGCTGGGATACCAAATGGCTGCATGTCGCCCACTACGATATCTGCGCCCAGTTTGCCCGGCGCCTCCAGTACACCCAGAGCAAGCGGATTGGAGGATGTAATCAACAGTGCACCTTTTCCGTGCGCGATTGGTTCAATCGCTCCCAAGTCCTCTACGTTTCCGAAGAAGTTCGGATACTGCACGATGACCGCTGCTGTGTTTTCATCGACAAGCGCTTCCAGAGCCGCTGTATCCGTAACGCCATTGCTGTTGATACCTACTTCAACCAGCTCAACGTTTTGACCATACGCATATGTTTTCAAAACGCCACGCGCTTCTGGATGTACAGCACGGGAAACGATTACGCGCTTTTTGCCAGTATGGCCAGCAGCCATCATTGCTGCCTCTGCCAAAGAAGTCGCGCCGTCATACATCGAGGAGTTGGCTACCTCCATGCCAGTCAGCTCACATACCATCGTTTGGAACTCGAAAATAGCTTGCAGCTCACCTTGGCTGATTTCTGGCTGGTAAGGTGTATAAGCGGTAAAGAATTCACCGCGGAGCAGCATGTGATTGACTGTGCTCGGCGTGTAATGTTGATAAACACCCGCACCTAGAAAGTTAACATGCGTGCTGAAGTTTACGTTTTTATTTGCGAGGTGTGTAAAATACTTCACCAAATCTGGCTCGGAAAGTGCTTCTGGAATATTCAAAGCACCTTTGAAGCGCACTTCTTCCGGAATATCAGCAAACAGTTCTTCTACACTCGAAATGCCGAGGGTTTCCAGCATTTCGCGCTTGTCCTGATCAGTTTGGGGCAGGTAGCGGTATTTCACGGACGTTGTCCTCCTCTAAAAGGATGTATGTGGTGGATCGTTTAGTTTTTTGGGCGTTTATAAAATGGAGCGGCAACGACTTCTGCTTTCAGACGTTTTCCGCGGATTTCTACTTCTACTTGTGTACCTAGCGCAGCATGCTCGGTTTTTACGAGAGCGAGACCGACGTTTTTCTTCAAGGTTGGGGATTGTGTTCCCGTCGTCACTTCGCCAATGAGCTCTTCTCCCACATAGACAGGATAATGCGTGCGCGGAATCCCACGATCGATCATTTCGATCCCTACCAGCTTGCGTGGAGCTCCGTTTTCTTTTTGTGCCTTCAGTACTTCTTGACCGATGAACGGCACTTCTTTGTCTACCTTGACAGCAAAGCCAATGCCCGCTTCGATCGGCGTAATGTCTTTGCTGAGCTCTTGACCGTACAGTGGCAGCTTGGCTTCAAAGCGAAGCGTATCGCGCGCACCGAGACCGCACGGCAACAGACCTTCATCTTTTCCGGCATCGAGCAAAATGTCCCACAGCTCTGCTGCACGATCGGCATCCAAATAAATCTCGAAGCCATCTTCGCCAGTATAGCCAGTGCGAGAGACCAATGCCGGAATGCCGCTCACTTGCACATCACGCTCAAAACGGAAAAAACCGATTTGTGACAAGTCTGTAGTCGTCAGCTTTTGCAGAATGGACTCTGCCAAAGGACCTTGAATCGCGATTTGTGCTGTTTGTGGCGAAATATTCTCAATCGTTACGCCTGGAATCAGATGTTCTTCTAGCCACGCATAGTCTTTGTCGATGTTCCCCGCGTTGATGACGAGCAGGTAATGATCATCTGCATACTTGTAAACAAGCAGATCGTCTACCGTCCCCCCATCCGGGTAGCAAAGCACACTGTACTGCGCCTGCCCGACTTGCAGCTTGGACACGTCATTCGTAGTCACACGCTGGAGATAAGAAAGAGCGTTTTCCCCTTTTACGTCCACTTCTCCCATATGGGAAACATCAAATAGACCAGCTTTTGTCCGAACGGCTTCATGCTCTTGACCAATGCTTGTAAACTGCACTGGCAGATCCCAACCACCGAAGTCGATGGTTTTCGCGCCATACTTTGCATAAGAATCAAATAGTGGCGTACGTTTCAAATTGGACATGTGGCACCTCCTGTGAACAATAAGATCTTAGAAAACTTGGCTTCACTGAGCCTTTGGCGAGGCCTTCGTTGCACTTATGTCGATAGGAGTCTTATCGACCAAAACAAAACAGAGGGGGAAAAACGGGTACACCAAAATGAATGGTGCCCATTTCTCCTCCTCTGTCCTTGGTACCTGAGAGTTACCTTGCGAATCAGATGGGGGGTTACATCGTTCCCCACTTGCAAGTTTCCCCTTTGGTGGCTCATGTGAGCTCTCTCCAGAGTTGCGTCCGGTAGAGGTACTTTTGCCTGAGAGATTCACCGTTTACCGGCTTGCTCCTTCGGCGCTGCCAAACGTTCAAGCAGTCTCTCCCTACTACCATCATTCGCGGTTGTTTCATGGTCATACATAAGTTTCTGCTGTCATTTCCATACTAAGGGATGTACTACCTCTTTATCCTACCATGAGAGTCCAAAGTTGAAAATATACAAATTAACAGTCAGATTCAGAAAAACTTAACAAAACACATTGACAATAGATAAATGTTCAGTTTTTTGACGATAACCTTGAAAGTTATGGCAGAGCTATGAAAAGGAGTATCTTATATGCCGAATGTTCCTATTTCATTTGATACGAGTTGGATCAATCCGCTTACAGAACGCATGCAAGAAGATGGCCCCTGGGATAAGTGGGAGCTGTTCAAGCTCTCATTGGAAGCGGAGGAAGCGATGGCTGTTCACGAATTTGACCAGCTACAGTGTCTGAAATACCTCCCACTCTTATCGCCATTTCCTCACCAGTTGGACACAGCAAAACGGGTCCTGCTAGAAATGCGCGGTCGTGCCATTCTCGCAGATGAGGTCGGTCTGGGAAAGACGATCGAAGCAGGATTGATCATGAAAGAGTATATGGTTCGCGGCTTGGCTAAAAAAATTCTCGTCCTGGTTCCAGCCTCTCTCGTGATTCAATGGACAAAAGAGCTTCATCAAAAATTCGGCATTGCAGCCGTCGCACAAAAAAAAGAATATATGTGGCGCCAGCACGAAGTCGTGGTCGCATCGATAGATACAGCAAAACGAGATCCGCACAGGCGACACGTACTCGACATCGATTACGATATGCTGATCATCGACGAGGCCCATAAACTCAAAAATAAACGGACACGCAACTATCAGTTCGTCAAAGAGATCCGCAAAAAATATTGCCTGCTCCTTACAGCCACCCCCATTCAAAATGAGATGGACGAGCTGTACAACCTCATCAATTTGTTAAAGCCAGGTCACCTCGGCCATACTTCCACCTTCTCTACCAATTACGTAGAGGGCAAACGTCAATCCAAAAACAGCGAGAAATTGCGGGAAGAAATTGAAAAGGTCATGATTCGCAACAAGCGAAGTGATGGCGGTATCCAATTTACCAGCCGCCGCGTTCAGTCCATTCCGATTGACCTTTCGCCTGAGGAAATGACGTTGTACGAAGGCGTGACCCGCTTTGTCCGCGAGCAGTACCAAACTGGATTGGGGGTTGGGGGCTTCAACTCCCTTGCTTTGATTACCTTGCAGCGTGAGGTCTGTTCAAGTAAGGAAGCTGCGTTTATGACGCTGTATAATATGCACCAGCGCACTGGCGAGGACTCTCCCCTGCGTACGCAAATTCTTGAGCTAGTCGAGATGATCAAACAAATTGAGACGCATTCCAAAGCTGCCAAAACGGTTGAGCTCATTCAACAAATCAACGACAAAGTGATCATTTTTACAGAGTACCGGGCAACACAAAACTACCTGCAAAAATATTTGCATGACCACGGCATTACTTCTGTCCCCTTTCGCGGCGGCTTTAAACGCAGCAAAAAGGACTGGATGACTGATCTTTTCCAAAACCGAGCACAAGTCCTGATCGCGACGGAAGCAGGCGGCGAAGGTATCAATTTGCAGTTCTGCAATCAGGTGATTAATTACGACATGCCTTGGAATCCCATGCGAGTGGAGCAACGAATCGGCCGCGTCCATCGACTGGGTCAAAAAAGGGATGTGCACATTTACAATTTATCGACAACAGGAACGATCGAGGAGCATATTCTCAAGCTGCTGTATGAAAAAATCGATCTGTTTGAAATGGTCATCGGTGAACTCGATGATATTGTGGAACGCCTGAATCTAAATCACTCCTTGGAAGATAATCTGATTCAAATCATTATGGATTCCCGTTCGTCCAAAGAAATGGCGCTGAAGCTCGATAACATTGGACACGCCATTCGGGCAAGCAAAATAACAAAAGAAGCCGTCCCGCTTTCTGAGGCGGCTGACCAATAATTTTTGTTGGAAACGAAAAAGAAATGAGGTCTCCTGATGCAGCAACAACAGGTCAGACAATTTGTCGAGCGCTATTTGGCGACTTTTTCTGCCCATATCGTCGAGTCTCACCCGGATTATTTCACAGTCAAGCTCCCTGTCGAGGTGGACAAAGATATCGGCAATCGCCCTTTTTACTGGAGCTGGGTGGATAAGATGAATTTGGCTTATCAGCCATTGGTGCTCACCTTTACTTTTCATCCGGATTGCACGCCTGAAGGTTTGCGATCTGAGCATCTGCATATAGGCGCTACCCGCATGCAACAAATTTTCGCTTCAGCCAAAAAGCACGGCAGCTTTGTCTGTATGTACGAGCAACAAGGGGGCCTTTTAGGTAATGCAGGCAAGCGTAGGTCAACCCCTCTCGTGCCTTGGCTCGGGATGAATTTAAAGATTTCTCTGCTCTGTGACAAGCGACGGGACATTTTATTGTACCTGGGGATTAATTTGCATCAGCCACGGCTGGTGACGGATTTCACATCGTTTTTATTTTCACTTTCCCTGACCCCTGCGATCCCTGACTACTACTACACATTGGATCGGAAGGTTACCATACAGGAAGCCCTCCAAATGGCACAGCAGGAAGTCGAACATACACTGGAACAAGAAGATCAGCAATGGGCAGAGGAAGCGCGCACACGTTTGCGTGAAGAGTTGGCCATCTTGGAAGCGTACTATGAAGAATTGGCACGACGCGAACCGGAAAATCAGCAGACAAACACAGACGAAGCCGAAGAAGAAGAAGCAGAGCAGCCGGAAGCTCAGCCGTCACTCGAGCAAGAAGCTCTGCACCCCGAGCCTGATCCAGCTGGACCAACTTCTGTCGAACAGCCCGTATCTTTTGACGAATACCGGGCGTCTGGCGGACGAATCCTCGACTTTTTACGTACAAACGGAATCCCAATCACTCCACGCGAAGAGGTTAATCAAGCAGAGTGGAAAAAGAGCACACCAGATGAGGAGCGACAACGCAGAAAAGACGAGCTGGCATGGCAATACGAGCCGCGGATCGAGGTTTCGTTCATTAATGGTGGCTTGTTCTATTTATCTTCCGTTCCTCCGCTCATGCGGTCATCGAAAGCAAAAAGCATGCGACATCTCCCCGCATCAGGGCGAATCATGTAAAAGATCAACGAGAAAATGTGAAACAGAAAAGACACGTTGCAACAAATCTTTTTGTCATAGCTGGTTACAATAGGAATAGGTTAAGCCTTTACAAAAGGTGGTGCATAGTTGTGACCAGACGATTTTTTCCTTTTATCGCTGCTCTTTTGGCTCTAATGCTGCTTTCCTCACCAGCTTTTGCACAAGACGAAGCAAGCTGGGACAAGCAATTCCAAGCACAAATTCGAGAATGGATGGATGCGATCGCAAGCCGAGACCCTCAATTCAAGCAATGGCAAGGCGCAAAGACGGACGTGCAAACACTTGGTGCAGGACAGCATCAATGGCTGGTAAGTATAAAAAAAGCGGACAAGCAAGTAGGATATTTGGTGGTAGGAGAAGCACCTGATTCCACTACCCATCAAAAATTTGTTCTGCTGGAATACGGTGTCGGGGAGTACATCTTGTTCGATGACGCTTTTGCTCCGAAGGAAATCGCGGCAGAGCCAGTTTATGACGGGTTCGCTTCCTACTGGCTGATCACCCAGAAGTCAGATACACAAATGGTCAATGCAAAAACGGGAGAAATGTATCCCACTTCTTTTCAAATTAGTGAACCCGCTGTCGATGCTTTTGCAGACGAGCAGCTCATACAAAATGGCCAACGCCTGACTCAAATGAGAATTTTAAGCGCAGCCGAGTCTGATCCTTTTGATCATATCGGGTGGGTCAGCCAAATGAGTACAACGGATACGGACGTGTCCTGGAACCAATTATGGCAGCAAGATTATACCTCACCGGTAACATTAGCCGTCCCGATTCATCAGTCACAGGTTTTGGCACCCTTTGTCGTGGGGTCCCTGCATTTATGGAATGATCAAAATGCTTATGTCGGTGTATGGGATGAGGGCCTGCGCTTTGTTCCGTATTCGTATGCCCATCGCGTCGGACGATTTTTCGTAAACGAAACAAGCTCTCCTGCCGAATAACCGGTTGGAGAGCTTGTTTTTTACGTTTTCTATTCACCGATGTTCTGTAGGAGAGAGACGTTCATGAACGGCATGAAAAATTTCATTGACCGTCATACCCTCTGCATTAATGACGGGAGCTCCAGTAATCGTTTTGTTTTGATCACCCAGTACGTTGATATCCTGTCCTGTAATGACAATCGCATCTACCACCTGCTGCCAGTTGCCCAGATCAACAACTTCGTAACCATTTTGACGCAGCATCTTGCACACTTCAGACAGGGAATTTTCTACCGCTACTCTCGCCATATGCACCCTCCGTCTCGTTCATGATAGGTTTACGAATTTTATTTGCGCCACAACAATCGAATGGACATGGGAATGGCACCAAACCAGCGTGACGACCAGGACTCCCGTGGAGTCTTACGCAAACGGCGTTCATCTTTTGGGGTGTCCATGTACTGGACAAACAGTTTCGTCAGGTACTTTAAATATTCCTGAAAGGACATCGCACTTGACCTCCTTCTTACTCGTGGATTCCACCACGGCGCAAGCGCTGTCCCCTCTATTGTTCCCCGTCCTGTGTTCTTTCAACCACTTGGCTCGTAATTTCCATCACGATATCGGAAAGGCTCTTTCCTGTCGTATCCACCTGAATCGGAGCGAAATCGTATACACCTGCGCGCTCCGTCATTAAGGTTTTTACCCTGGTTGCGACTCCTCCTGCCAACAACGGCCGGCCTGTATCATTTTCCAAACGCTTGATGAGCTCCTCTTCCGTGGCATGCAGCGCGATGACGATGCCATACTCCATCATCATCTCTACATTTTGCTTCCGCAATACAGCTCCTCCCCCAGTTGTTACTACCTGAGATCCTACTGCCAGTAATTGCGCCAGACGTTTCGTCTCAACGTCTCGGAAATACGCTTCTCCTTGATCCGTGAAGATTTCTGGAATACTCCGACCTTCACTTTCCACAATCGCATCATCCAAGTCCGTATGCTTCATTCCCAAAGAGGCAGCGAGTGCGGCGCCAACCGTGGTTTTTCCCGTTCCCATAAATCCGACCAACACCAGGTTTTTCATTTTGTTTCTGCCGCCCTTCCAATCGTTTGGTATGTATTGATCTTCACCGTTTTTTGTTGTTGATTGTACGCTGTCTCATATCCCAATGCTTTTTCAAAAAAGGACAGTGGAACCATCGTACGTTCTTTGATCTCAATTAACGGGCTGCCTAGATCGATTCGCTTCCCATCTACGTCAGCAAAGCGCTCCCGTTCCTTTATAAATACCTCGCGTCCATTTCCTTTTACGCGGATCATTTGTTTCTTGTCGTCCCAGCTAATCGCTAATCCCATTTTCTCACCGAGCTCTCGCAACGGGATATACACCGTATTTTGGGTGACCCGAGCTGGAATCGATGGATAAAAACTCATGTTATTAATGATTGTGGTGATATAGGGTTCCAATTGAACAGCACCAAAGCCATTCTTATTTGCACTGTTGGTATACAGGGTGAAATATTTCGCTTCCCCTTGCAAGGTTTGTCCAAGCGCCTGATCGAGATGCTCTGCACCAATGACACTGCCATGATAATTTTGCTGGACGCGCTGCAAGAATCGCTTATAGGCATCGTCACCAATTTTGCGGCGCAGGTTGTCGAACAGGAGTGCTCCCCGGGAATACCAGGTCAGCTTAAACTCTTCTTCGGTGGCAAACCTCTGCAATGGCTTGTCGAGCTTTCCATTTGGATAACGCTCTTGCAAACGTTTAACATCCCGGTTGTACGTATCCAGCAGAGTCGTAGCTGATTGAGCACCATAACGCTTCTGCAAGTAATGGGAAACACCGAGCTCTACCAGCCCCTCATCAAGCCACCCATGCGAGGACTCCAAGGTAGCTACACTGTTGTACCACCAAAGATGTCCTACCTCATGCGGCAGCCAATGATCGATCAAATTATTGTGATGCATGTCTCTTTTGAACACAGCGAGGTTTGCGTATTCCATGGCGTACGTCGTTCCTGAACTTGTTTCCGCAATCGCCACATGCGGATACGGCAACGGTCCATACATGTCGATGAAAGTAGGAAAGACCGATTGGGCAATGGTCTTGATTCGTTCAATGTTACCTTTATCCACGGAAGCAATGTCCACCGTTAAATTCGGAGCAAATTGAATCGTTTCAATGTGATAAAGCGGACTTCCCACCAATCCAAAGTTCAACAGATTTTTTGCTTGATAATGGACTTGCTGCTTATTTCCACCGATTGACTTCGTTTGCCCTCTGCCCCACGAACTGACCCATTTGTAGCCTTGTGGAGAGGTAAATGACACATCGTAATCTCCATAGTGGTAGACGAATGGATCACCAAAATCAACGCGTTGCGGCGGGTCATACCAAACGCCTTTTTGATTTTGGGCCCCAAGCATCGGGTACCAAGTCGTCAACGTCCATATATCGTCTTTGACCCCAAAACGTGTGCCTCTGCGTGGAACCGGGTTCTCGAATTCAATGGTTAAGGCGCCACGAAGCTCCTTACCAAGAGGATTTGCCAGCTTCACCAGCGATTGACCACGTTCAAAAGAAAGCGGCTTGTCCTTGTAGCGAATCGACTTCACCGTCATTTTGTTCCAAAGGTAATCGTAAATATACAATCGTACATCTGGCGTTTTCGGATTATCGAACTCCAATGTCATGTTTCCGGTTATTTTTGCTTCAGACGTATGTAATTCAGCTTGAATCTTATATACCGGGTTTAAATCCTTTACATAAGACGGCAGAGGCGGATCATATGAAAATGGATCGACGAACGTTTGCTCCCCCTCAGGTGATTGATTCATGGCAATGATTTGAGAAATGGCTGGCCAATACGCGACGACCCCAACTGAGCCGAAAAAAACGAGGATCGTCACGCATACGAGCAAGCTGGTTTTATGTAGTGATTTCATGACAGCCCCCATATAATAAATCGCCCGGCGGCAGGCGCTATATGTTTTTGTTTCATTGTAGCAAATATATGTCAAACTGAGTAGAAATTCAGGAGATTCTGTAGAGAAAACGCCTTATTTGGCGATGATCTTTCTGCGAAAATAAAAAGCCGCCACTCATTGTATCGTAATGATTGGCAGCTTACTTTAGTATTTACCAGGTTTCGTACATAATTTTTCCGGTCTGGCTCAGATCATATCCCCCAACTGCTTCCAGTTCCTTTTGAAATGGACGCGACCCGAGAACATCAAGCACTGCCTGAATGAGCTGCTCGTTGTCCTTGTTTTTCAACAAGACGAGGTCATATCGCTCACGAATAGTTGGGACAAACTCCACTCCGACGAGTGAAGCTGCCTTTTCAATGCCCACCCCTACGTCTGCCTCGCGCCGTGCTACTACCCCTGCGACTGCCAGGTGATTGGACTCTTCCCGTTCATAGCCAATCACGTCACTCCCCGCTATTTTTGCCAATCGAAACTGCTCTTCAATCAACGTGCGTGCACCTGACCCTTTTTCCCGATTGACCATGCGAATGCCCGGCTTCGTGAAATCGCTCCATGCTTTCATCTGTTTCGGATTGCCTGCCTGAACGTAAAATCCGGCCCAACGTGACAACATATTGATGACAACATAACGATGCCCACACAAAATGCGACGAATATACGGGACATTGTATTCATTGGTATCCCCATCGTACAAGTGAGTGCTGACGATATCAGCCTTACCCGTATACATCGCCACAAGGCTGTTCAGAGAGCCCACGTACGAGCGAAGCGGTCGGTATGCCTCATCCTTTTTCTCCAAATGCCCAGCCAGTAGGTCCAAGCTCACATCCTGCCCGCTGATAATGATATTCCGACCTGTGCCAGCCTGCTCATGTCGTGACGTCTGCTGAGCTTGTCCTGCCTGCGGGATGCTGACGGCTGAGGCTTGTCTGTATTCCCCCTTTGCCTTCGCCTTGTACGCTTCCAGATCGCTTTCGTCTACGCGCATTTGCCGACCGACCCGATATGCAGGCAGCTCGCCTTTTTTAATCAAGTCGTAGACCGTCAGCTTAGAAATACGTAGAATTTTTGCTATTTCTTCGGTGGTGTAAGAATTTTGTTGACTCATGTCCCGCCTCCGTTATCTCCTTTGCTCTATTTTCAAACAAGTGTCGTAAAATCGCAATTGATTATTCATTACGAATCCATATAATCTAGTTATGTCCAGTTATAATTAATTATAACTAAATATAGTTATGGAGGTCCTTTTTTATGAAGAAGCACTGGTTAGCCTTATTGACAGCATTTTGCTTGATGCTGACTGCTTGCTCAACAACGCAAACAGCGCCACAAACAAGTGAGCCAGCCAAAACCGATGCAGCAAAGGTAGAACTGATGATTTCTGCTGCTGCCAGCTTGACAGATGCCTTGAATGAGTTGAAAACCCAATACGAAACGGAACACCCGGGAACGACCCTCACCTTTAACTTCGGAGGCTCTGGCAAACTCGCCACACAGATTACACAAGGCGCTCCGTCTGACGTATTTTTGTCTGCTAGTAAAAAAGACATGGACGGTCTAGCGGAACAGCAACTGATTGCCAAAGACACACGCCAAGACTTCACGCAAAACTCGCTTGTTCTCATTGCTGGTAGCACAAGTGCTGTCGCTATCTCTTCTTTTGAAGAGCTGAACAACTCAGCAATCAAGCATATTGCCGTTGGTGAGCCTGAGACGGTCCCGGCAGGACGATATGCAAAAGAAACATTGGATACGTTGAAAATGTGGGATTCTCTTTCGGCACAAATGGTATTTGGCAGCGATGTTCGCCAAGTCTTGACCTTCGTAGAATCCGGTAACGCCGAAGTCGGCATTGTCTACTCCAGTGATGCCGCAGCTTCGAAAAATGTTAAGGTATTGGCGACAGCAAAGCCTGAATGGCACAAGCCGATCGTTTATCCAGGTGCAGTCGTCAGCGCATCGAAGAACCCAGATGCAGCAAAAGCTTTTCTAGCCTACTTGACAAGCGATAAAGGAAAAGCGATCTTACAGAAGTACGGGTTCCAATAAACCAAACGAATCGAATTGGAGGTGGCAAGCGTGATCGAAACCAATCTTACTCCTTTGATGCTTTCCCTTAAAGTTGCTGCGCTCTCCACCTCCTTTGTTTTTGTCCTGGGGATGGTTTTTGCAAGGTGGATGACACAAAAAGATTTTTGGGGGAAGAATGTGCTGGAGTCCTTCTTTTTGCTTCCGCTTGTTCTTCCTCCTACTGTTGTTGGCTTCGGCTTGTTGCTGCTTTTCGGAAAAAATGGTTTTCTCGGTCAGCTTCTGCATGAATGGTTCAATATTACCGTCGTCTTTACGCTGACAGGAGCCGTTATTGCCTCGATTGTCGTTTCCTTTCCGTTGATGTATCAGAGTGCAGTCGCTGCCTTCACGGGAGTGGATCGTCGTTTGGAGAATGCGGCACGCACGATGGGTGCTTCCGAATGGCGATTATTCTGGACCGTTACCTTTCCGTTGGCTTGGCCTGGCCTGTTGGCAGGGTTTGTTCTTTCTTTCGCACGTGGTTTAGGGGAGTTTGGCGCTACGCTGATGCTCGCAGGCTATATCCCTGGGAAAACCGATACGATTCCCGTCGCCATTTATTTTGCTGTTGAGGCTGGTCAAATGGATAAGGCATTGTTTTGGGTCGTCATTATTGTTTCCTTGGGGATGGGTACGACTCTCTGGCTGAATTGGTGGAGTCGTCGCAATGTGCGCAGGTACGCCAATCAAAAGTAAGGCAGGTGAATGGTCATTGCTCTTTGTCCACATACAGAAGCGTTTGCCTGATTTTACTCTGGATGTGTCCTTTTCGGTGCAAAAGGAAATTGTCGTGCTGTTCGGACCATCCGGCTCTGGCAAAACAACGATATTGAACAGTATTGCAGGTCTGGTTCATCCTGATACGGGTGTGATCCAATTAAACGAGAACATCTTTTATCGAGAAGGACAGAAGCCGCTACCTGTACAAAAACGCAACATCGGGTATTTATTTCAAGATTATGCGCTGTTCCCTCACATGACCGTCGAGCAAAATGTTCGCTACGGCTTGAAAAAGGGGCATGAGCTGAATGTAGAACCATTGTTGTCCACGGTAGGAATCGATCATCTGTTGCAAAAATATCCTCACCAGTTATCCGGGGGACAAAAACAACGGGTGGCACTTGTACGAGCGCTGGCGACTGAACCAGACATCCTGCTCCTTGATGAGCCTTTATCCGCGCTGGATGCGGATACCCGTAAACAATGCCAGGATGAGTTGCTTCGCCTTCACGCCATGTGGAACATCCCGTTTCTGCTGGTCACCCATGATCGTGAGGAAGCCGAGAAGCTCGCCAATGTCATTTTCCTGATTGACAACGGCACAATCAAAGAACGGAAAAATGAAAAAAGCCATTCAGCAACGTCCCTCTCCCGATAATGGGATGGCATTGCTGGATGGCTTTTTACCTATCGAGCTGTGATTGGTTCAATTTTTACATCGTTTTGCTTTGCCCACTTATGTACTTCGCCAAGGAATTGCAGTACGTCATGGCTCTCGTGATGGACACAAAGGGTATCGGCTGCCAAGTCAATGTGCTCGCCATTAACCGTCATTACTCTTTGTTTTAAAACGAGCTGACGTGTCTGCTCCATGCGTTCTTCCTTGCTGATCAGCACGCTTCCTTCCAACTCACGCGGGGCCAATCGACCATTCGGCAAATAAGCCCGCTCTGCAAATACTTCCTCTGCCACCTGTAGCCCGTATTCCAAGCCTGCCTCTACAAGTTTGCTGCCGGACAGTGCATAGAGGATCAGCTCTTCATCAATATCCGCAATGGCTTGAACTACCGCTTCGGCGAGCTCTGGGCGTTCAGCCGCTTCGTTATACAGCGCGCCATGCAACTTTACATGGTGAAGCTCCCCGCCGAGTGCTTTTGTAGTTCCAGCCAAGGCTGCAATTTGATACAGCACCAGCTCATACACTTCATTGACAGACAAGTTCATCGAACGACGTCCGAAGCCTTGAATATCTGCATAGCCGGGATGTGCCCCGATTTTCACATCATGCTTGAGTGCAGCTTCGATTGTTCTGCAAATAATATGGGGATCCCCTGCATGCAATCCGCAAGCAATATTAACGGAGGTGATCCATTTCATAATCCCCAAATCCTCTGATTGTCGACCTCTACTGAAGCCCTCTGCCATATCGCAGTTAATATCCAGATGAATCATGTATGCTCACCTTTCTTTCACTAATCCATCTCTTGAAAACGCATTCATGCGCGTGACTTCTCGTTTTCTTCCACTTTAGCATACCATGTACGCCAGTTTAACAAAAGCAAAAAAGCTGCCGAAAAATGGCAGCTTATGAACAACTTATGTCGAACCAACGGTTGCTTGACTGCTTTCTTCTGTCTGTAAGGTCTCTGCTAGTGCCATTACCTGGTTCTTTTCTTGTTTATAATCGTATTCCTTTGCCTTATCCGGTCTGGCATTGTTGTACTCTACCGGGATCTCGTGGCGATGGGAACGTTCAATTTTCGTTACAAAGTGCAGCTTTTCCATAATGCGAATCGTTTCGTCCAACAAATTGGCATCCACATACATCGAAACGTAATTTAAGCGCTTGGAGATGTAATGAATGGTGCCAAATTTGCGTAAATTTTTGGCGGCACGCGTGTTTTTCACCCACACGGCGACCCCCAGACGTCGCTCTCTCATGTTTGGCCGTCGGTCTCCTTCCCAATCGTGGTATACTTACTGGTGAAAGCTTATTACAGAAAGGAATCGTGGTCTATGCTGGCTACGTTTTATCATCAATTTGAGGAAGCGCTTCACCGCGAAAAAATCGTGACCCATAGCAGTTGGCAAACATATGCAGGCCAGCTCTTTTTCTATGTATGCAGTACGCTCCCTGCTCCTCTCTTAACGAAGCAACTCATGGAAACAGGAGAGCGCCTGACCACTGATACCAAATTACAGCCAGAATGCATTTACGTGCGTTCAGATGACGTGCAACACGTGTATCGCTTCCGCTTTCGTGTACCTGACGAAAAGCAATTTTGCTGTGGCAATCTTTGTGAAAACTGTTTTCTGCTGCGTCAAAATGAATCTGGAACAGCGTAAATTACGATGGCTTTTTCACGCTGCAGCCACAGCTTCCGCCTGTCCCGCAACCGCTGCCCTGCGCCTCTAAAAACGGATTGTTGCTCGGTACCTTGATCGTTTCCGAGACGGAATGAGCAATGGTTCTACTCACCTGATACAAGAGTTCATCCAGAGCATCTTCTGCTCGCTTGAATGCCTGTACGGAATCCCTCAGTTCAATGCTGCGTTTCAATTCCCGTACTTCTTTGGATATATGATTGTAATCCGGGTGATACTTCCCGAACCGTTGCACATCTTCGTACTGTTCCTTCTTAGCCTCGAACACGACGAGCAGACGTTGCACTTCCTCATCTGCTTCCATTTGGCGTTTGGCCTCCAGATACTCTGAGACCTCGCGCGATTGGTTAATCATCGTGGACAGCTCATGAGACTCCATGATCAACTGTGACATATCCACAGCTTCCAATGTTTCCATAAAGCGAGACCTCCTTTCGCCGTAAAGCTTGAAAACTTTACGTCATTCCTGATTGTATCACGATGCACACCCTTAGTACAGATATTCGGGCACTACAATGCGCACTCGCTCGATGTTCTCGAGACGGTAAGACTGTTTGCCGCCCTGTCCTGCAATCGTAACCATCCAGTACCCCATTTCCAGGCGTACCTCTGTTGGTAGCCCGCGCAGCTTTTCTTTTCCACTTTGCTGGATCTCGACTTCCAGCTTCAGTTCTATTGCGCGCTTAAACAAATCCCGCATCGATTGTGGATGATACGATTGGAAATGCTTCGTCCACATTTTGGGAAGTGCTGCGATTTGCTCATTTTGCTCAGGGAACGTGTTTTCTATAGCATAACCGTCCCAGGGCCGTTCAATGAGAAGCAGGCCCTTATTTCCCGCTTGACTGTTTTGAAGTGGCTGGAGCTCCTTGCCTGCACTAGCAACATGCGCCAGTACTTGTGGTTCATAACCGAAGTGCCGTAGTAAACGAATCAATTCTTTTTCCTGCGTGAACGGAATCAAAAACGAAGTCGGCGAGATCACTTGGGTAAGAAATGGCCGAAAATCAGGAATTTCGCGCCATTCCTCCAGAAATCCAGCATGTGCTGTCCGCACGAGGAAGTACGGCTCCATTTGAATCTGCCTCGCTGTTCTCGCCCATTGGCTCACAACCTCAATCAAGCTTTCAGGCAACGGATGAACACAGGAGGCACGGAGCTTTTCGATGACTTGCTCCTCCGTCCCTCCTTGGGCCAAATACGATTGCAACAGCCTTGCTTGCAATTCACCCCGAATCAATTGCCCATCAAATTGGAGCTGGCAAAATCGGCTGATCTCCCATACTTCCAGCAACGGGACAAGCGGAGGGATTGTAATGGCACCTGTGGGGTCCACAAACCAGCCTTCCTCCGCCGACAATCGCGGCAAGCTGCTCCAACGCCAAAAAATCATTCGATTCTCGTCCATTCCGAGCTGAATCCATCCCAAGCCTAACAGCAAATGCAGCCATTGCTCCACAATCAGCTCCCCTGCATTGTCGGGCAATGGGAATCCGGCGTCTTTTAACATGCGCAATTGCTCATGGATGGAGCACCACTGCTCGACTGGAACCTGTCTCATCAATTGAATAAAAAATTCCCACCAGTCGCCATGCGGCAAAAATTGTTCCATGACGAGTTGGTACATCTCTTCCCAACGTACGAGGGGAGGTTGCTGCAGCCATTGCTTCGTTCGATTGAGATCGAGGACAAGTTCCCGCTCTTCCCTATGCACCAAGCCCAGTCTGAGCGCAATATCGAGAACAACGGTCAAGGATAAGCCCTCTCTCTGTTCCTGATCGATCGGCGGAATGATGATTCCTTTTACATGCTCATCTGTTAACGAGAGCAGCGGCAGCATTTTTTGCGACATCCTGCGATGAATACTTCCTTTTTGCGTAATGGGAATTTGGTTGTCCCGAACAAACAACAAAAGCCCAAAAAGATCCAGCTGTATCCCTCTGCCTGCTGATATATAATAAGGGAGCGTTTTTGAAAGAGAAACAAAAGCCTGAGAGGCTTCCGGCAGCATTAGATTCGTCAACTGCTCGCGAACCTCCTGTGGCATCAAATAGCCAATTTCACTCCACATTTTCCGTACAGTCAAGATCAGTCCAAGCCGTCGCAATTTCGTCAAGCCGACTGACAGATGTCTGTGCTCTTTTGCCGTTTCGCGTTCCCAAGTTCGTTTGCTAAAAAAACCTCTCGTCGCTTTGGTTACGAAAAGCCGGATAACGGTTCGTTCCAACTCATCTGCCTGTCTCCATACTTGCCCAATAAAAACCGGGTCCAATAATCTCGCTGTTAAATCTTGCTCTTCGGCAATCTGATATCGTTTGGTTTGTTCATGTAGAATCGCTTGTCGCGTTGATTCGGACAGGTATTCCAGCGAATCCTTCACACGCACGCCTGTCACCTCGGTCTATATGATGTTCGATTCATTACTTTTACCAATTGGAGGGATCTTGATGTTGCATGTATTTCCTAGTTTACTCTTAACGGCAACCTTGGCAGTAACGGGTACACAAGTCTTGTCACCTCAACATCCTACCGTATCTGAGCCTGTGGGGAAAGAGGCTGTACAAGCAGATGCTGTTTACGAAGCCGTTGCTGCTCCCTATCCTCCTGCCGTGCAGGAAGCTTTGAAAAAAGTTCGAAAAACTGGCGGACACACCATTGTTCGTGCCAATGGAAAATCCTATGTTGTCGTGGGTGCAGGACAGCGCCCTACAGGAGGATATCGTTTAGTGGCGGATCAAGTCAAGCGGACTGGCCCACATGCCTTTGCCGTACACGTTCGGGTACAAGCACCCGCTCCAGGTTCGATGAAAACCCAAGTCATCAGCTATCCGACTTTGGTGATTGCCCTGCCAGACCAGCAAGCAAAAGTCAGTGTGCATATGCGTTAGTCTATCCATGAAAAAAGCCGACAGTTCGAAAGCCACAAGGCGTATCGAAGTCGGCTTTTTTCCTTTTCCCTACAGTACCCTTTGCTTATCAGGGCTTTACCTCAATGGAAAAGCTCTCTGCAACACCATACGACTCGTGGTTATTATGGGCCAATTCTACCTTGACCTCATGCTTCCCAGCAGGGATATCCTTCAAGACATAGCTAGGCTCAAATACTTTGGCGATCTTTTTGCCGTCGAGGTACAGATGTACATGACCTTCCCCGTGCTTGTTTTCTTTTCCCATGTTTTCGAGGGAAAAAGAGAAGTTCGTAACAGCCAATTTGAGCTGCAAATCATCTTTCTCAAGGGTATGCGTCACAGCGAGTGTCGGCGCTGCATGATGAGCGTGCGACTCGTCTGCTACCACTTCGGTTTGCGCTTGTTGGTTCGCATACACAAACCATTCCACACCAGCCGCAATGGCAATCAATAGAAACAAGCGGAAAAGAAATCGTTTGGTTTTCACCGGAGCTGCTCCCTTCCAAAATGAGTCTTACCCCAGTGTGCCCGACTCCTGTTTGGTTCATTCATCCATTTTTACTGCATGATCTCCCCTGCTATCCATACATACTCAGCTTTCCAATAGGCAAAAGTAACCACAAGATGCTTTGGGGAGGTCATTGACTGCTTATGAATACATCGAATGAAACTCTTTCTATTTTTGCATTAGGAGGAGTATATGAAATCGGCAAAAACATGTACGGGATTCAATATGGGGATGAAATTGTCCTCATCGATTGTGGCTCGAAGTTCCCGGATGAGAGTTATTTAGGAATTGATCTGATCATACCGGACATTAGTTATCTGCTGGAAAATCAAGAAAAAGTCCGAGCCTTGATTGTCACGCATGGGCATGAGGATCACATCGGGGGCATTCCTTATTTTTTGCGACAACTAAACGTCCCTGTGTATGGTACCCGCTTAACGTTAGGTCTTATCGAATTAAAGCTCAAGGAGCATAATTTGCTTCATCAGTCCACCCTCATCTCCATCGATCGTGACTCTACTATTTCATTGGGCTCGCTCTCGATCAGCTTTTTTCAGACGAACCATAGCATCCCAGATTGCTTGGGCGTTGTATTTGAGACAAAAGCAGGCTCCATTGTGCATACGGGCGATTTTAAATTTGATTTAACACCGGTGCATAAGCAATCCCCCGATTTGCACAGAATGGCTGAAATCGGTCAGAAAGGCGTATTGGCTTTGTTGTCGGAGAGCACCAATGCGGAGCGTCCAGGCTTTACCCCGTCAGAAAAACACGTAGGCGATCGTCTGTTAGAGGCATTTAGTAAGGCACAGCAGAAAATCTTTGTCTCGACGTTCGCTTCCAATGTATACCGTCTCCAACAAGTCATTGATGCCGTAGAAGCAACGAATCGAAAGCTAGCTTTGCTGGGCCGAAGTATGGTCAATGTGGTCAAAATCGCATCGGAACAAGGCTATTTGCATATTCCAGAAGACATGCTGGTGGAAGTAGAAGAAGTAAACGAGCTCGATCCAGCCCGTGTTGCTGTTCTGTGCACGGGAAGCCAAGGCGAACCGATGGCTGCTCTATCCCGGTTGTCGACCTCCGGCTATCGGCACGTGAAAGTAGAACGCGGCGATACCGTCATCCTCTCTTCATCCCCTATTCCAGGGAATGAACGAAATGTAGCGCGCATCGTCGACAACTTGTTTATCATGGGTGCCAACGTTATTTATGGCTCCGGGACGGGCATGCATGTATCTGGTCATGGCTTCCAGGAAGAATTGAAGCTCATGCTCACTCTCATGAAGCCAAAATACTTTATCCCCATTCACGGCGAGTATCGGATGCTCCATCAACATCGTCTGTTGGCTGAATCTGTCGGCGTTGATTTCGAGTCCATTTTCATTGTGAATAACGGAGATGTCGTGGATATTCAGGACGGTGTGGCTATGCAGGAAAGAAAAATCCCTGCTGGAAATACGTTGGTGGATGGTTTAGGAATCGGTGATGTAGGGAATGGAATATTACGGGATCGCAAACATCTTTCGGAAGATGGCATTCTCGTGATCGTTGTGACGCGCAGCAAAACCGACGGCAAGATTTTGTCGGGTCCTGACCTTATTTCTCGCGGATTTATCCATGCCCCGGAATCGGAGGGCCTGTTGGAAGAAGCGACTCGCATTGCATCCGAGGTGATCACCAATTTGCAGGAAGCAAATGTGAGCCAGTGGAACCGCTTGAAACAAGGAATGCGGGAATCGATTGGGAAATTCGTGTATGCCAAAACAAAGCGCAGACCCATGATCCTGCCGATTATTATGGATGTGTGAGGGAAAAGCCTTCTTTTAGGAGGGCTTTTCCAGCATGTTATTTTCAATCTTGGGGTGATTTGAAATGGTGAAAATGGTTAGACTTTTAGCGTGCTTTCTTGCAATCTTTTTTATTTTCTTTGCTTCAGTTCCAGAGTCTGAAGGGGCAGAACTCAAGGCAAATGTCATTGTAGATTCAATGATTTATGGAAGATCAGAGGACAACAACACGTTTTTTATTTATGCCCTATTACTTAATCTAGGTGAAGCAACCGCTACAAATTTTAGCTACGCAGGTCTCTCATTTGAGGGCAAAAACGGAATGGACCACTTCTACCCCGAAACTAGCCACACTGTTATCAATTCATCGTTGAAGCTAGAGCCGGGACATTTTGTAGAAGCAAAATTTGAACTGCCCTTAGATTTTATTGATTCTAGGTTTAAAAACATAAATGACATCAAAAAAATTAGTATTTTGATTCTCCGCGATAACTCTGCTCCTTATAAAGACGACTCAGCAGTGACTGTGACCGTAAATAATAAAAAGCTTGTGCAACAAACCTTTATTGAAAATGATGTCACTTATGTTTCCCTTCGCGAGTTAGCCGACGTTCTTGGTGCTACGATCCAGTGGAATGATCCTACCCAAACGGCAACGCTCATCCTGAGAGACAACTTCATGGAATACGATAGACAAATAGTCATACCGGTTGGCAGTGATCGCTTTATTGATCAAGGTCGCGAAACTACTGTGTCGGGAAAAGCGAAGCTGTACAATAACACCACCCTGGTTGTACCTTTACGAGATATTGTAGAAATGCTGGATTACTATGTTGTTTTTGAACATAAAGGGGGTCAGAAAACCATCGTCGTCATTCCGAATGATCTTCTTTATAGATGAGAAGGGAAAAGCCTTCTTTACTGAAGGCTTTTCTAACATGATATTTTCAATCTTGGGGTGATTTGAGTTGGTGAAAATGGCAAAACTGTTTATGTGCCTTCTTTCGAGCTTTTTTATTTTCTTTGCTTCGGTTCCAGTTTCCTTGGCATCATTGGAGAAGAATCCTTTACTGTTCGAATTTACGGAAGTAAAATTTGTAACCAAGCCAGATGGAAGTCACTATGCACAAGGATACTTGAACTGGGGAAATCTCAGTCCTTATGAAATTATTGAACTTAAGGGAAGCATTGATTTGCTCAATAAGCAGGGACAAAAAATCAGTACGAAACCTAAATCCATTGAAAGTTATCATCTCGATTCGGGTACTAGTGGTTATGACTTTTTTGAATTGGTAGACTTTGATCTTGTTCCTTCCGTTACAAATCCCAAACAAATCGAGGGTGCTTATCTAAAACCAACGTATACATTTACATTAGGAAAAAAAGCTGAACTCAGACCTGACATCGTACCAGGAGGAATAACATTTGGGCCGTCCGGGGACACTCTCTCCATCAAGACCATTTTAATTAATCACGGAGAGGCAACAGCCTCAAATTTTAAATACTCGGGAATATCATTAACCGATCAAAATGGAATGGTACACTTCTATTCTGAAACAAATCACGATGTTATCAATTCATCATTGCGGCTAGAACCGGGGCAATTCGCCCGTGTATCCTTTCAAATACCAATGAATTTTATCAATTCTAAGTTTAATAGCTTTCAAGATATATTCACGATAAAGTTTTCTTTTACGCATGAGAACTCAGCACCTTATAAAGATACAGCCCTGAGTGTGACAGTTAATAATAAAAAGCTTAATGATTTAATCTTGGTTGAAAATGATGTCACATATGTGCCACTTCGCGACTTAGCGGATGCTTTTGGTGCTACTCTTCAATGGGACGATTCAACTCAGTCCGCAACAATCACAAAAGAGACCTACCCGGGAAGCGCAATTTGGATTACCATTCCAGCAGGGAGTAATCGATTCATCATCAATAATTACCCAGTTACTGCATCGGCAAAGGCAAAGCTGCACAATAATACCATTCTTGTGGTCCCGTTACGAGAAGTTGCAGAAATGTTAGAGTGCGAGGTTATTTTTGTTCATAAATGGGGGCAGAAATCCATTATAGTGATCCCATACGATTTTAGCGAAGATTAACAACTTCAATCACCTTCGCCAGCTATGGGATAGAATAAATTAGAAAAAGAGAGCCCACCAGCTCTCTTTTTTAACATTCAAAATATCTTCTTCGCATCCCGTTCTTCCTTCAAAATCTCTACAGCCTCGCGGAAACGCATAGAGTGAACCACTTCCCGCTCCCGCAAAAACTTCAAGCTGTCCTGCAAATCAACATCGTCGGTCATGTCGATCAGCCATTGATACGTCGCGCGGGCTTTTTCTTCTGCTGCGATATCCTCATACAAATCAGCGATTGGATCGCCCTTGGCAGCGATGTAGGCAGCCGTCCACGGTACACCACTGGCATTGTTGTAAAAGAGCGCCCGATCATGATTGGCGTAATGGTCACCCAGACCGGCTTCCTTCAATTCTTCTACCGTCGCGTCTTTGGTCAGCTTATACACCATCGTGGCAATCATCTCGAGATGCGCAAACTCCTCGGTAGCGATATCCGTTAATAATCCGACCACTTTATTTGGGATTGTATACCGCTGATTCATATAGCGCAAAGCGGCTGCCAGCTCTCCATCTGCTCCTCCGTATTGCTCAATCAAATACTTCGCCATTCTCACATCGCACTTACTGACACGAACCGGATACTGTAGTTTTTTTTCATAGATCCACATCGGTTTCGTTATCCCTCTCTTCTAAACTTGCCAAGGCCATGGATCATCATTCCACTGCCACGGATAGCCTGAATAGCTGCGGCCAAGATTTTGCAAAGGTCCATACAGCCTCTCATACTCGTTTGCCAAAACCCAGCGTTGTTCCGTTAAATCGTTAAACTGCTGGAGCGCATTCTGATCGGTTGGATGAGTATCTAAGTAAAGATTTAGCTCTACCAGCACGAAGTCGATCGCTTGCAACTGTTCAAGCAATGCGTAATATTGTTCATCGCCAAATCTATTTTCAGCTGTCATGTGCCTCCCCTCCCTAAATGACTCAGTCTGGGATCATATGGGCTAAAAAGCGCCGGCCATAGCGTACCTAATTTCAACGCTTCCATCGGGCTGTATTGCGGCAAGTTCTCTGGCTGAAACTGCATAAAAAGCTGAGGGGGCACCTGGTATGTTTTTACCCGAATCGGCGGACAAGGATCGAAGGGACCAACGTACGGAAAGTAGTCGCGTGTTTGCGAATGCAATGCCAATATCCTCCTCCAACTTGCAATGTCACTTCCTTCATGACTACACTATGCAGCCCACCCAGTAGGCGTGATTGCTACCCCAAAAAGAAAGGCATTCTCCTCCCCCGTTGCTTCATCCCGTCACTTGCAAGCTACCAATCATGCCGCTTTCTTTGTGTCCCGGGATCGTACAATAAAATTCATAGTTTCCTTCCTCCAATGCCTTCCACACTGTTTCAACAGACTCTCCCGGTTTGGCGTGCAAGTGAACCACACCCTCAGCCATTCCTCCATGCTGATGTTCACTGCTTGATTCTGAAATCGTAACGATTTTTCCATGAGAGGCAACCTTAATATCGTGCTCTACATTGCCATCATTTTGAAAGACGACTTTGATCTCCGTATCTTTTTTAACAGTAAATTGGTTCGGTTTATAGGAAAAGTCGACGGCTGTGAGGGTGATTTCTGTCGCATAAAGCGCCGGAGATGGAAACGGTAACGATTGAAACCAGAAGAAGACGGCAAGCAGCAACACAGCTGGGGTAGCTGGATGATGAAAAAAGGAAGACCACTTCGTTTCTTTTTTATTGAAATCAATCAGCTTGGATACGAGTAGCATACATACGGTATAGAGCATGACGAAAACAAACAGGAGAGGCTCTACTTTTTCACCGGGAACCATTTCTCCCAGCATCGCGCCCATCATCCCGCCCATGACGCCAGATAAGATTCCTTCTACAATACTCAGGATCGACAATGGAACGCCTAGCAAAAAACCAGACAATCCACCTGCCAGCATTCCCCACATAGTGGATACATAAAGGTCTCCCTTGTAAACATCGCCGAAGATCAACCCTCCGATCAGGCCAATTATCATACTGACAGACATCGTGCTCATCATGCCTTGCATATGATCGATCCCTTGCTTTCGTCGCCAAATAAACCATGTGAAGCAAGCATAAGCGAGACTGACGTAGATCAGGACCTGATACACCGCGCTCAAGATACCACCCCCGAGTATATTCCCCTCATTGTAAAGTATGTCCTACGCCAACTAAATAGGACAAAACGAACTAGAAAAGGACACCCTCGTTGAATTCATGCATAGACCGTCGTCTTCGTCTTTTTACTGCGAAAAACATCCCCTGCTTCATTTCAAAACTTGTCCAGATTTTGCACCGTCACACGCTTTCTCCATTATAAAAAGCTTCATTTCTGAAGCTTTTTATTTCATCAGCTTATTCATCGTGGTTAACAGCTCGTCAATGACTGCACTGTCCCCTTCTTGGATGCGCTCAATCACACACGATTTCATATGTCCTTCCAAAAGGATACGTCCCACTGAATTTAAGGCAGATTGTACTGCAGCAATTTGATTCAAGACATCATCACAATAAGCATCCTTCTCCACCATGCCCTTAATCCCGCGAATCTGCCCCTCAATCCGATTGAGACGCGCCTGCAAGTTTTGCTTGGTTTTTTCTGAATGATGACTGTTTCGATCAGATGTATGACAAGACTGCACAATGTTCAATTCCGCATTTGACAATAAGATTCCCCCTCTAATCATCCTACAATATTCACATCTCTGTCAGGAAGACAGCCCCAATTCTTTTCGGACATTCTCCAATCCAAATCGCTCGACAAACTTGAAAAACTTCTCTCTCTTTTTCCCTTGCGTCTGATACAACGCAATGATGCTTTGGACGATGGTGGATAATTGTTCTTCCTTCACCTGCTCGATCAGGAGCTGGGCTGTTCTGGCCTCCATTGTTTTCGATTGGCCTCCGACGTAGATTTCAAAGGTTTCTTTTCGCTTGACGATCCCGATATCTTTTACCAACGGCTCTCCACAGGCATTTGGGCAGCCTGTATAACCGACTCTCATCGTAAAAGGAACGGTCATCCCTGCAATCGTGTCATTTAAATTTCTCGCTGCCATAAGCCCTTCAATCTCCGCTCCTTTGCAAAAAGAACAGACTGACAAATTCTTTACAACAGAGCCCGTTTCGTACACGCATAAGCCTTTGTCACGCAGCGCATTTTTGGCAGCCTCCGCCTTCTCTTCATTCATCTCGACTATAAGCTGCTGAAAGATCGAAAGTTCGAGTTGGGCATCCTCGCCAACGATTTGACCGATTGCCATCATATCTGCAGGAGTAAACACAGAACCCCCGACACGAATTTCTGGACTTACGGCAAACTGTACACGCTTCAAAAAGCATTCCTCCTACACTATCTGGATTTGTAATATTCGGTCAACTGATCGATATACGAAAGGCTGCAATTCTACAATCACAGCCTTTCCCGCAACTTTTGCTTATACGACATCGTATCCTTGATCTTCAATCGTCTCTTTCACATTTTCCAGCGAAACAACAGATTCATCAAAAGTCACGCTTACCTGATTGTCAGCAAGGCTTACCGTTGCTTTGCTAACCCCTTCCAGTTTTTGTAGAGCACCTTCTATAGAGATAACGCAGTGATTGCAGGACATTCCTTGTACGTTCAAAGTGACATTCATTTTACATCCTCCTTTGTTTTTGGGAAACTTATCTCGATTACATTTTACAATACCCCTGTAGGGTATACAATACCCAAATTTACATTTCCTGCTGTGTACATTTAAAAGAGCTCCCCATCTATTTAAGACAGGGAGTTATTTGCTTACGCTTCTTGGCTGAGATGCGTTCTTATGGGAACAAAAAACACTTGCTCCACCTCATTCGCTGATAATGGGCGACTGTAATAGTACCCTTGAATTTCCTTGCAATGATTTTCTGTTAAAATATCCAGCTGATCCTTCGTTTCAATGCCTTCTGCAATCACATCCAATTTCAGATGCTTTGCCATCGAAATGATGGTGGCCACAATGGCTTTATCGTTTTCATTTCGAGACAGGTCTGTTATGAAGGAGCGGTCAATCTTTAGCTTGTGAATCGGAAACTTTTTCAAATAGCTCAATGAGCTGTAACCGGTTCCAAAATCATCCAAGCTAATTCTCGTTCCGATTTTGTTTAACTCTTGCAGGATACTGATCGATACTGCCGGATCCATCATCATGCTCTCCGTGATTTCCAGCTCCAAAAAGTGCGGGGCAAGCTTGGTTTCCTCGAGGATATTTTTGATGTACTGGACGAGGTTCCGTTGGTGAAATTGATGGGAGGACAAGTTGACGGAAACGGGTATCAACGGTCCCCCTCCATCATGCCACTGCTTCATTTGCCTGCACGCTTCGCGAAGCACCCATGTACCAATCTCATAGATCAACCCTGTCTCTTCAGCAATAGGGATAAACACTCCTGGTGAAAGCATCCCTTTGGTAGGATGATTCCACCTGACGAGAGCCTCCACTCCGATCATGCGATTACTTTCCGAATGAAATTGAGGTTGGTAGTACACCACCAGCTCTTTTCGTTCAATTGCTTTTCTTAGATCACGTTCTATTTCAATATTTTCCAGCAATTGGACGTCAAATTCGGGCGTGTAGAACAGATGACCATTTTTCCCCTGTTTTTTCACCTCGTACATGGCCGTATCCGCTTTTTTGAGTAGCGCGACAGCATCCGTTCCATGGTCTGGGAAGATTGCCGTTCCGATACTCGCTGATATGTAAAACTCACTGTCTTTTAGCGAGAATGGCTGTTTCAACGCTTCAATGATCTTATCCGCTAAACTCGCCGCTTCCCTGCGGTCCGCTCCTGTTTCGCAAAGGATGGTAAATTCATCTCCACCCATCCGGGCAATTGTGGCGTGGTACCCTTCCGCACTCTTTGCAATTCTGTCGCTGACCCCCTGCAAAAAGATATCGCCGTAGGAGTGACCCAAGGAATCATTGATCATTTTGAAACGATCGATGTCGATAACCATGATGGCAAAGCTCGATAAATCTTGGCTGCTTTTTTCAATGGATTGATGAAGAACTTGATTAAACTTTCTTCGGTTCGGCAAGTCGGTCAGCTCATCGTGATAAGCTAAATATCTGATTTTTTCTTTCACGCGATTCTCTTCGGTAATATCCTTCACAATGATGTGATTCCCCACCACTTCTCCTTCAATCTCAACCGGGACATTGAGTACACTCAACTCTACGCGATTTCCGTTCGGATGAAAAATGGTCGTCTCAAAATTATTCCGATTGGGCTGAAAAGACTGGGCAAAAGAATCTTTGGTGATGTCCCTTTTCTCCTCTACAATATGCATGCCAATTTTCGATACGTGTTGATTAATGAATTCTTCCTCCCGCAATCCACCAATCTTCGTAACAGCTGGGTTCATTTTGATAATACATCCGCCTGTATCTAAGGAAATAATCCCGTACTCATTATTTTTATAAAGGGAACGATACCAGCTTTCACTTTCCTGAATGACCGTATCTTTTTGCGAGAGTCGTTTGTTAATAAACAAGCCGAACAATGTAATGCCGATCAGTAAAAAGGTGGCCAAGACAATGATATAGGCCAAGGTCTCCGGCTCAATCTGCGTTTCCACTTCTGTTGTCGGCAGTTCTGTAACGTAGAAATGCGCTGCAACCATCCCGGTGTAATGCATGCCCGCGATTGCTGCTCCCATTATGAGTGAGCTGCCCAATTTGTATAAATACGCGTATTTTGCCTGATCACGGCGAAAGTAAAACAAGAGCCAAAGTGCCGCTGCCGAAGCAGTCGCTGCGATGATAATGGATAAAATGACGATCCACATATCGTATGTAATTTCAATAATCATCGCGGCCATTCCAACGTAATGCATCCCAGATATTCCAGCAGCCATAAGAATTCCCGCGATACCTAGCTGTCTCGCATGTAAGTTGCTTTTCGTGACGGTAAACAAGGCTATGCTTGAGACAAAAATAGCAAGGATGACGGATAGGACGACATACTCCATGTCATACAAAACCTTAATGGGGAGGGTAAGTGCCAGCATTCCGACAAAATGCATGGACCAGATTCCAAGCCCCATCGTTGTGGCACCAAAAATCAACCAGAGTAGCTGATGCTTCCCCTTACTTTTACTCACTCTGGCTGCCAGGTTGAGAGCAGAAAAAGAAGCTGCAACCGCGATTAAATAAGATAGTATCACAAGGAAACTGTCGTACGTTCCATGTATCTGGTGATCCAAGCTCGTTCACCGCTTTCCTTTTGTTAATCTCGATGGTCTCACTTAACCATGCTGCCTGATTTCCCATAACGATTTACCTGCAAAAAGGAATCGATTTCTTTCGTGGGCAGCGGCTTACTGTAAAAGTACCCTTGGACTTCATTACACATTTGTTCCTTTAGAAATTCAACATGTTCGTGTGTTTCTACGCCCTCTGCAATAACGGCAATTTTCATGTTGTGTGCCATGTCGATGATCGTTTTTATAATCGCTTGATTCCGTGGATTCAAATTCCGGACAAAGGATTGATCGATTTTGAGCCGGTCGATCGGAAATTGACTTAGATAGCTCAAAGAACTGTAGCCCGTCCCGAAATCATCGATACTGATGCTAATCCCAAGACCTTTCAACCGATTCAAAATCCGTATCGTATAGTCTACATTTAGCGCCATGCTTTCCGTGATTTCCAGCTCTAAGTATTGCGGTGATAAGCCTGTTTCTTCAAGGATTGAGGTAATCATCTCAATGAGGTTGTTTTGCATAAATTGGCGTAAGGATATATTCACTGCAACAGCCAGTTCTGTATAGCCTGCTTCTTGCCACACTTTTGTTTGCTGGCATGCCGTTCGCATTACCCATTCCCCAAGTGGAACGATTAAGCCTGTTTCTTCTGCGATCGGGATAAATTGAATTGGTGGGATGAGACCAAGGTCTGGATGTTCCCAACGAATCAGCGCCTCCATGCCGATAATCTTGCCGGTGTGCAAATGAATCTTCGGTTGGTAGTGCAGTGTAAATTGTTTCTCATCCAGAGCTTTTCGCAATTCTCTTTCAAGCTGTAGCTTTTTAGCTAAAACCTGATGCAGCTCCTCCGAGAAAAATTGATAATTATTTTTTCCTTGCTCTTTTGCCAAATACATGGCTGCGTCTGCATGCTTCAGTAGCGCTTCGATATCGTCTCCATCATCCGGATACATGCTGATGCCGATACTTGGTGTGATAAAGATTTCGATATGGTCTAACGTAATCGATTCTGACATGCTCGTGATGATTCGCTGCGCAATTTCACCAGCCTCCTTGTGTGAGACACCTGTGAGAAAGATGGCGAACTCATCTCCACCTAGTCGAGAAACAGAATCTTCTTTTCGCAAACAACCGATGAGACGATTTGCTACTGCTTGTAAAAGGACATCCCCAATGGAGTGGCCAAGCGTGTCATTGATGTTTTTGAAACGATCCAAATCGATGAACATGACGCCGATTTTCTCATTTTTTTGTTTTGCCTTGAGCATGGCCTCAGCCAGTTTTTCATGAAAAAGCGTTCGATTAGGCAGGTTGGTTAAGGAATCGTAATGGGCCATGTAGCGAATCGTTTCTTCTGCCTTTTTTCTCTCGGTGATGTCAATCATGGAGCCTACCATTTCCACGATCTCTCCGTTTTCCTCAATAGGCGACAATGTAATGTAATAATCATTTCCGGATAGTTTCAGTTCGAAGGTAACAGACTCACCAGCAAATGCTCTGCGAAAATAGCTTTCCATTTGCTCCGCTACCTCATATGGAAAGATTTCATACGATGTTTTTCTCAACATCCTCTCAGACGTTAGCCCGAGCTCTTCGGCAATTTTCCCTTCACACAAGGTATAGGTGATGTTTCCTTTTGGATCTGTTACGATCTTGAACACGCAGTTTTGCAAGTTTTGGACCGTCCTGCGAAAATCGTTCTGCAATGCTTCTGCCAATGCTGCCTCTGCTTCAATCCGGTCGGTAATATCCGTACGGATCGAAACATATTGATACGGAACTCCCCGGTCGTCTAAAAATGGCACGATGGTCGTATTCATCCAGTATTCACTGCCGTTTTTGGCGCGGTTCTTCACTTCGCCCTTCCAGACTCGTCCTTGCTTGATCGTTTCCCACATCAATTTAAAAAACGACTTGGAATGATAGCATGAGTTAATGACCCGATGTGTATTTCCAACCAATTCATCCACTTCGTATCTGGAGATTTCACAAAACTTGTCATTTACATAAGTAATGACGCCTTTATCGTCTGTAATCGCTACAATCGAAGATTCATCAAGTGCATTTTTGATATCGTGCAAGTCCTTCATCGTCTTTGAAAGAGACTCTTCCATCTGCTTTCGTTTCGTGATGTCCGTCCCAATTGCCACGTACTGATAAAGGAAACCACTGTCGTTCATGAACGGCACTAACGTCATGCTAAGCCAGTATTCCGTACCGTCCTTTGCCCGATTTTTCATCTCGCCTTTCCACACTTTTCCTAGGCTGATGGTATCCCATAGCGATTTAAAATAGTTTCTCGGATGGAAACCGGAATCGACGATGTTATGGTTTTTTCCGATTAATTCCTCTCTACTAAACTTGGATATTTGACAGAAGTTGTGATTGACGTAGGTGATGATTCCTTTTTCATCTGTTATCGAAATAACAGATGACTCTTCCAATGCAGATAATGCATACTTTACATCTCTGATTTGATTAAACACATGGCACCCCCGCCTGTTCTCGCATTACAATTGAAACTTACGAATGGAATGCTGCAGCTCTTCTGCCATTTCGGCGAGTGTACTAGAAGCGGTTGTAATCTGTTCCATAGAAGCTGTTTGTTCTCCGCCACCATTCTTGAAACATGAGCAATTCCCTCTGAAAATTCCACGACGGAAACCGTTCCGTAATTGGCTTTATTGATTTGTCCTGACATTTCTTGTGTTCTTTTCGAGATTCGTTTGACTCGCGATTTTCGTAATAATCGAAACGATTGAACCGACTTCTTTTGATTTTTCGCCGAGCATATTGACCACTTCAGTTGAAGAGCTCACTCTTTGATTCATCTCATTCATTTGCTCGATAGATTTGGCAACCACTTCATTCCCTTCTGTTGCTGTTTTGTTCGCTTCAATGGATGAGCTGATCGCATGCTCCATGCTCGTTGCTGTCAATTCCTCGGAGGAAGCGGCTACTTGTTGTGAATGGAAGGAGACTCGTTCTAATAAATCTTGCAAATTGTGCTTCATTCGGGAAAAATGGCGGGCAAGTTCACTAATCCCTTTATCTTATGTAACGGCATTTACCATAGGTCTTTTGACCTTTTTTCATCAATTAACATCGTTCTGTAACATTTCTGAAATTCTTTTCGACAAGGAAAAAGCCCCGACTGCCAAGGCAGACGAGGCTTACATTTTCATTTATGCGGCTCATGTTTCCTGCATGTCTTATCGTTTTGGCGCCCGAAAACCTGCTTGCTGGGCTTCTTCCTCCGTCGCAAACCACATTTCCGCTTTTGTTTGCTCATAGCTAGCGGAGCCAGGAACGTGATAGATTTTCTCGCCCTTGCTGTTGACATTGCCCTTGATGGTCTTGCCTTCTGGTGGTGCAGCGTCTGCGGCGGTATTGTTATTGGATTGTTTTTGGGGCTTGGCTTTTTCCTTAGAAGCCCCTGCCTTTTGCCCTTCTAAAGCCCAAAGCCCTCGATTCTGCTCCCGCGCCTCACGCTCGGCTGCCAGGAACAGCTCTGCTTGGGCTACATTCGGTGGGATCGTCATGATCCGGGCGTAGCCGTCACGAACGAGCTTTTCATTGACAAAGGTTCCATCTTCCAAATATACGTAAGCAAGCAAACGCTTGTATTTGTCATAGGGCTCGACATCGAACTTCAGCTTAACCTTTTTACCCGTTAAAAGCTCCTTGGAGTAATCGCTCGCTTCTTTCCCATACGGTTCGACTGGATGGTTGGGTTTCACTGTCTCCGGGGTATCTACGCCAATCATACGGACTTTTTCCCCGCTGTCCAGTTCGAATGTATCGCCATCAACCACTCGTTTGATCACAGCATCCATCTCTCCGTTAGCTTCTGGTTTGCCGGACGCTCCACAGGCCGATAGCAAAAGAGCCAGTGCGAGCAGATACATTGCAAATCGTTTCATAGACTTCCTTCTCCTCTTCTATGTTGCATTGTTTTCCAGCGTAGTGGATTTGCCCGCGCAGGTCAATAGGAGAGAAAAAAGTACAAACACTCAAGACTTTTGGTAAAATAATGAAAATGGAAAGGGAGCGATTCTTGATGGGTTGGGCTGAATTTCAACTTGTACCAAACCAGTACAACGACGAATGCAAAAAAATCGACGAGAGTATTCTTCAGCTACTTCGTGAGCGAAAAGTGCTTGCAAACGGGAAAAGATTAACCCCACCCCAGGAAATCCGACAGGAATGGGCTGAGAAATACGGTATCGATGAAGCTGAACTTGGTTGGTTTCTGCACACATTAAATTCTGAAATAAGGCCCGTATTCCCTGATGAGCACGGCGAATTGATCGGTGTGCTGCCAATTATGAAAACAACTGTGCTTGATGGTTTTACCTACACATTGACACATGCCATGCAACACAAGAATTTGAGCATCGTTCATGTCGAGATAAAATCGGGATTGACCGATTATGAAGACATTGGTATGCTACGCCCACATCTCATGCTTGAAATCAAAAGCTCACAGGAGCACCATGTACGCAAAAGCGGAGCGCGCGGCTCTGAGCGAAAAATCTCCCTGCAGTTTATGGTCAGTCCTGCCCTTCCCGATCAACTCGATAGTGTTGGCTTCTCCTTGACCCCCTACGCAGCGCCACGAGAACTGCCACCGCTCGAGTATGTGTTGGATAAAGAAGTCCATTTTGGGTAACGAAAAAAACGACCTTCGCGCAAGGTCGTTTTGTTTATACGTCCAGATTTTAGTCACGATCGGCACTAAACAAGAACAACAGGACGACCACGACAATAATAATCCATATAAATTCCTCGTTCTCGCGATCAAAAAAACCGTCGAACAGACCCATGGTGGAGTCCTCCTTTCCTTCTCGCTACAGCCTATGCAAAAGGCTAGACGCGTGCCAGTAGGTGGAAGAGCCCAAAAGTGAAATGCGTGTTCGACAGACGACTTTTAAAAAACCTCAACAAGAATGTACTACTTACTAGTAGACAGGATCAAATGCGTATAGGTACCTAGCTGTCTGACTTCATTCGTAAAACCAAGATGAACAAGCTCCTGTAGCAACCGAGAGCGATCAGCATAACAGCGGTCCTGAATATCTGCTATCACGCTCGTATGGCCAGCCTCCTCTAGTGCAACAAGATGCGCTTGTCTATGTGCCTGATCCACAAACATCAAATCGGCAATGACCAAGCGTCCCCCTGGTTTTAACACACGACGACATTCCGCCAAGGCAAGCTGCTTTTGATCATCCGTCAAATGGTGCAAGGCGTAACTCGTAGCCACAAAGTCAAACCGATTTTCTAAAAACGGAAAGGCGAAAAAGGTTCCCAGCTTCGTCTCGACCTCTGGGTGTTTCGCTCTGCATTGCTTCAGCATTTGCGGTGATTGGTCGAACCCGCTCATCCTGGCTCCTTTTTTCACAAGACGCCCTGCGAGGTTTCCAGTTCCCGTTCCGGCATCTAGGCCACATTCTCCCGGTTTGACTGCAACTGTCGCAACGACTTCATCCAGCACGTTTTCGTAAGATTCGTGACCATTCCCGCCATATACCCATTCGTCGTATCGGTCCGCCCATTCATTAAAATTCCATCGATCCACCCAGTTATCCCGAGTCTGCTTTAATCGCTTGTTCGCCTCTGCCAATGTAAACAGCTCTGCTGGATCAATCGACTCTCTACCCTTTATCCGCTCAATCATCGCTTCTGTCGTTTGGATGACCTTGCTCATTTCTACCCATCTTGTATACATAAACGAACGCTGCAGCTCTAAATAATGGAGAAGAGTGCCTTCCTGATCCTTCATTTGAATCAGAAGCTCCCGAATGTCTTCTACCGCCATCCCGACCTCGCGCAGTGTAATGATGGTTTGCAGTCTCCAGACATCTTCCTCTGTGAACTGGCGATAACCGGATGCATCTGCTTTCGATGGCTTGATTAGCCCTTTTTCTTCATAATATCGAATCGCACGCGGGGTTATTTGCAAGCGATGGGCCATGTCTTTGATTTGCATGGAACTCTCTCCCTGTATCATTCTTTTCTTATCATAAACCTTGACGCAGCGTGAATGTACAGATAGAAAGAAAAAAAGCTGCCGGATTCCTCCCGACAGCTCATTTCTATACTTATTAATGTGGCGCCGGCTCAGAAATTTGTTGGAGAGCGTCACTCGCCTCATCGTGGTGGACTTGACGAACAGCCATATCTGCCAACGCCACAATTCCGACCAGCTTGCCATGCTCGACAACGGGCAGGCGACGAATTTGATGCTGAGCCATCACCTTTGCCGCTTCATCAACCGTCATTCCTGGCTGACCGAGAATAATGTCTCGGGTCATGACAACCTCGGTTGCAGTCGATCCTTCATGCTTTTCAGCCAAACCGCGAATCACAATATCACGATCCGTAATCACGCCGATCACATCATTTTTTTCATCTACAACCGGAATGACCCCTACATTCCAATCGCGCATTTTGCAAGCCACTTCATACACATTATCCTTAAGCGTCACAGTAGCGACATCTTTTGTCATAATTTCGCGCAGAGTGCGATTTTCCAGCTTTGCCATTTCATTCTCCTCCTTTTGCTAATCAACGATTGTAGTTTGTCCGCTCATCTATCGTTTCATTCGCAAGAAAGAGTATGATATATTGCGCTTCTTCCAAAAACAGACTATGATTAATAAGTGAATATCTCACCCATTTTTAGGAGGAAAAAGAATGGTCATTAAGGACACGGGTATTGGCACGAAAGAAGTCTTTTTCGCCGATCTGGAGCACTATATGAGCGAACTCGGCTTTGATCGCGGCGCTTGGGATTACAAGCATGCTACATACGATTATAAAATCCAAGATAAAGGCAACGTCTTCTACCTGCGCATCGAAGCGAACGTGACAGAAGGCAAACTTGAGGATACGCACGCAGTCCTGAAGCTCGAAGATCCTTACATGGGCAAACACCTTTTCCCACACGGTCTGGATTACGATTACCCAATGCCAGACTCCGTTGTAAAAACAGCGAAGTTGAAGCTGCAAATGCTGGGTGAAAAGCTGTCCTCACACTAAAAAATGAAATGGCACGGTGTACAGAGAGGAATCCCCTCTCTGTTTCACGTAGAGGGGGGTTATTTTTATGAAGACGAGGGGCGTACCTGACTTCTTGCTCCTGTTTTTGACCGCCCTACTTGTTGGGTTTGGGATAACCATGGTGCTTAGCTCCAGCTCCATTTTCGCGTTGACGAGCTTTACAAGCGGCGGCTGTGATTATTGTGGCGGAGATGAGCTTTATTTCGTGAAGCGTCAATCTGTTTTCTTGCTGCTCGGTGTCGTTGGGATGCTGGTGGCCATGAACATTCCCTTCTCCTTTTATAAGAGAAACTTCTTATTGATTGCGCTAGTCAGCTTCTTTTCTTTGCTCCTGGTCCTTGTTCCAGGTATTGGTAAGGAAGTAAACGGAGCTCGATCGTGGTTTGAAATCGGTTCTGCAACTATACAGCCTGCGGAGTTTGCCAAGCTTGGCCTTATTCTGTACTTGGCAGCGATCATCTCCAAAAAAGGGAACGGGATTCAAAAGCTGAAATCTGGTTTGATGCCCCCACTGATGGTAACGGGGATGTTTTTTATGATGATTGTAGTCCAGCCTGACCTCGGTTCTGCCGCCATCTTGCTCGGGTGCGCTTTGATTGTCATGATCTGCGGTGGAGCCAAAATCCGTCAACTGGTCGGTCTCGGTGCACCAGCTGTGACTGTTGCGCTATTGATATACATCACAGCTAAGCCCCATGCCTTGAATCGGATTTACTCGTACCTCAATCCGTGGAGTGATATGGATGGCACCGGCTACAACATTATTCAATCCTGGATTGCGATTGCACATGGCGGTCTGACTGGGACAGGCTTTGGGAAAAGCATTCAAAAGTATTTGTATTTGCCCGAGAGACATACCGATTTTATTTTCTCAATCATGACAGAAGAGCTTGGTTTTATCGGTGCCTCGGTGTTCCTCTTGATTTTCTTGCTTTTCCTGCTGCGAGGCATCCATATTTGTCTGCGCGTAAAAGACACCTTTGCCAGTCTGGCAGGTATCGGTGTTGTCAGCATGTTTGCCATTCAGGCGATCTTAAACATCGGCGGAGTGACGGGTTTGATTCCTTTGACAGGTGTACCATTGCCGTTTATCAGTTATGGTGGTTCCTCCTTACTCGTATGTCTGCTCGCCACTGGCTTTTTACTCAGTATATCGCGGGAAGTCAGTCGCCAGAAGGTAGAAGAGCAATTACAAAAACAGCCATATGCCATGTGAAAAACAAACAAAAGGGATACCGGATGCGTCCAGTATCCCTTTTTTCTTAGTCATTTCGAAGAAGTTCGATTGTTTCCACCCGTACATTCACAGCTTCCACATAAAGACCTGTCAGTGTTTCCACCGCTTCTTTTACTTTTTCCTGTAGGACGTGACAGACGTGATGGATCTGCGCCCCATAACGGACGGATACACGCATGTCAATGGTGACTCTGTCGTCGATTACGGATACAGTAATGCCTTTCGCGCCGCCATTCAGCTTTTTCGCCAAATCTTGATAGATTCCGCCTGAACGGACTGTGACTTCCAACACTTCTTCTACAGCAACGCCAGCAATGATTGCGATCACCTGATCTGCTACTCTGATTTCGCCAAGCCTGTCAGCCATCAGGACGCCCTCCCTCTTCGCCCGTTTCGTTCTTCCCCCACTGGTTTCATTTGCCTTTTCTTTCATTATAAACAAATCATGCTTGGGCTTGGAAGGAAATTTGTTTTTTTCTCTCCGTTAGTGTCGGAGACGTGCAATGTATGTCAACGAGTGTCAACTGATCTGCAGCAAAAGCCTCCCGCAATACTGGCTCAAGAGCTTGTACCTCTTTGACAACCTTGCCGCTGATTCCGCAAGCACTCGCCAATTGCTGAAAATCTGGATTACGCAATTTCACTCCAAAAGGGATCAAACCCGCCTGACTCATTTTCACCTCTTCCAATCCTAATGTCCCATTGTTCACCACAAGAATCACAATCGGAAGTTGGAGCTGGGCCGCTGTCATAAGTTCCGCCAGATTCATTTGTAATCCCCCATCCCCAGCGACGCAGACGACCTGCTTCTCAGGATAGGTGAGCTTTGCAGCCACAGCCGCAGGCAACCCGAATCCCATTGTTCGCCACTTTCCCGAAAAGAGTGGGGTCTGTTTTTTCCCACGGAACGCACGGTTAAACCAGATTGTGTGCTCCCCCGTATCCAGGACGATAATCGCATCTTCATTGACCATGCCCCCAAGTGTATGCATCAAGGTTTGTGGCTTTACTCGTTCACTCACTTGTTGAATGACTGCTTGCTCTGTCTCCTCGCCAAACTCTCCATGCCAACGCTTGATCTGTTCCTGCCACGCATCGTCTTTTCTGTGCGATTGCAAACGCCTCATCCAGATCGGCAGGACATCATCCAATTCAGCTGTGACAGACTGGAGGTAGGGATGAGCATGTATGGATCCAGGCTGATGATCTACTTGAATGACGGACAGTTTCTTTGGCAAAAAAGTACGAGGGAACCAGCTCGCTCCCAGAATCAGCAACAAATCTGCTTCCGCTAACGCATGTAAAGCGGTTTCGCTGCCCCCCTCTCCCCAACCGCCAATCACAAGTGGATGAGATTCATCAACCGTCCCTTTTGCTCCGAGCGACAGCAACACCCCTGCCCCTAGCTGTTCCGCTAGCCTCACACACGAATCGGCCGACTTGCGGGCACCGATTCCAAGGAGAACGAGAGGCTTTTTCGCCTTCGCAACCTGCTCGGAAACAAGCTCAATCTCCATCCGATCAGGATAAATGGCATGTGGAATACGTGGAAGTGCTGCAAGGACAGCTTCTGAAGTCGTTTGGGTGAAGACATCCTTGCAAATGGCGAGATGTGTCACTCCTTTTTGTTGCATAGCCGTGACAAATGCTTTGTGCAGAACACTTTGGATTGCGTCTGGATGCGTAATCGTTGTCGAATAAAAACTGATGGGGCGTATCATATCTTCTTGTGAGATAAACTGCTTGTACGCACCACCCAGCTTGTATGTCTCCACTTGACCTGTAATTGCAATGACAGGTACACGATCCGTATGGGCATCTGCAAGTCCATTCAGCAGATTGACGAAACCCGGCCCCATCGTCGCGGTACAAACAGCCGGAAACCCCGTCAGTTTTGCTTCCGCACTTGCCATCATGGCCGCAGCAGATTCATGCTTGCAAGCAATGTATTGAATGTCGGATTGCTTCGCGATCTGATCCAGCCAGGCAAAGATTCCGTCACCTGCCACCCCGTAGATTCGTTTTACTCCCCATCTAATCAATTGCTCCGTCAAATATTGCGCGACCTGCATCAAAATCTTCCCCTTTCAGGACAAAGTGCAAATACATGTACTCGTAGTCTACGCATTCTCCAATATTTTACTAAGACCAAAATGACGGAAGTTGGAGAACCTAACAATAATCAACTGATATACAAATCCATACCCGAAGGAGGGTAAGAAATGAAACAGCCTGTCAAATGGCTGCTAGCTGTAGTAGTATTCGCACTTCTGATTACGTCTGCGGTTATGGTATCTCCCTTACGCTCGGATGCATTCAGTAAGCAGATCGTCAAAGTAGGGGCAGAAGGCTCAGACGTGCGCGAAATGCAGTATCGCTTGAAGCACCTTGGCTTCTATACCGGAAAAGTAGACGGGGTATTCGGATGGCGTTCTTATTGGGCGCTGCGTAACTTTCAGTATGAGTTTGGCTTAACCGTAGACGGTGTCCTTGGGGCGCAGACGAAAGTAAAGCTGTACAATGCAACGAAAAATTATAAGCCCACTGCTTCTGATCTCGGGGTGCCACAAACCGCAACCCCAGCACCAACGAAGCCTTCTACGCCTTCTAAACCTACGTATCACGCAGCTGGAATATCGGAGAACGACCTGCGTCTGATGGCGAATGCCGTTTACGGAGAATCGCGTGGAGAGCCCTACATTGGCCAAGTGGCAGTGGCGGCTGTTATTCTAAACCGGACGAAAAATGCGTCCTTTCCCAATACACCCGCGGGCGTTATTTTCGAACCTCGGGCCTTTACGGCCGTGGCGGATGGTCAGATTTGGCTAACACCGAACGAGCAGGCAAAAAAAGCAGTGAATGACGCGCTCAAAGGTTGGGACCCAACTGACGGGGCCATTTATTATTTCAACCCGGATACCGCTACATCCGGTTGGATTTGGAGCCGCCCTCAGATCAAAAAGATCGGCAGACACATTTTTTGTCGTTAGCATTCTATTAAAAACAGGCACGACAGTCGTAAACTGTGTGCCTGTTTTCCTTTTCGCGTTTCATTTCGAACGCTGCGATTGGAAATGCTGGGCCATTTTGATGAATCGTTCTTCCGGTTCAGTGGTCCCGCAAACTCCACATTGTATCATGTAGTTCTCACCTTTGTACGGCTGGTGAAACATATCGAGCTGGTCTTGATGGAGTTCTGCTACGACTTCGCCTGACTGTGGATCCAGTCTTATATAGCGAGGGGTCTGCTCAATGACAGTGAACCTCATCCGATTCGATTTACATGTCGGGCACAATAAAGGCTGGGTCATAAAAAAACACCTCCCTTTTCTAGTTCATGGTTAGTTTTGTCCAGAACAGGAACTCTATACCTATAAGGTTTAGAGATGCGTAAAAACTGCTGAGGTGATGAAATGAACTTGAAACTCTTTTTCTCATTAGTAGGCGGGAGCATGCTATTAGCCCTTTACGCCCACTATTTTTCTGGAAATGAAATGCTCCAATTCGCCACGTCTTCCCTTGCCATCATTTTTTTGGCGGCTTGGCTCGGAAAATCGACAGAGAGCGTCGCCCATTATGCTGGGGACCGAATCGGGGGCTTTCTTAACGCTACCTTCGGAAATGCCGCTGAACTTATTATTGCTTTTTTTCTGGTGAAAGAAGGCTTGTTCGATATGGTCAAAGCCTCTATTACCGGTGCGATCATCGGAAATATGCTGTTGGTTCTCGGCTTGAGCACGCTACTGGGCGGTCTTAAGTACAAGGAACAAACCTTCAATAGCAGGCTGGCCAGTCACAATGCTTCCCTGATGACACTCGCAATCGTCGCTTTGTTCATACCGGCAGTCTTCATGTTTGATCTGCCTATGATCAAGGTAGAGATCATCAGCATCGTCATCGCCAGCCTGCTCATCATTGCCTACATTTTATGGCTCATCTTTTCAATGATTACCCACAGTGATTTTTTATCGGATATCGAGCCGCAAGAAAGTGATGCGGTATGGTCAAAAGGCGTCTCTCTCTTGATGCTTGCTGTCTCCACCTTTTTCGTGGCCGTTGTCTCGGAATGGCTGGTAGAGGGAGTTCAGCATGTCTCCGAATCGTTAGGGTGGTCAGAGTTATTCGTCGGTGCTTTTGTCATTGCGATCATCGGGAATGCGGCAGAGCACAGCGCTGCCATGCTTTTGGCACTAAAAGGACGCATCGGTGCAGCAGTCGAAATCGCGATCGGCTCCAGCTTGCAGATTGCCTTGTTTGTGGCCCCTACTCTCGTCATTCTCAGTCTCTTGCTAGGCAATCCGATGGACATCGTGTTCACTAGCTTTGAATTAGCTGCGATCGGAGTTGCTACCTTTATTACGATTTCCATCACACGGGATGGCGCTACGAACTGGTTTGAAGGCGTACTCCTTTTGACGGTGTATATTATTTTGGGTACGGTTTTTTTCTTCGCGTAGGGCGCAGGAACAAAAAAGGCTCCGCCATCCTAAAGTGGCGAAGCCTTTCGTTGTTTTACCAGATTCCCAGCATTTGCAGGAAAACGGCGAGAATCGCGATAGGTGCTACATATTTAATCAGGAGAAGCCAAACAATAAACAGGCGTTTGCCCAGAGAAGTATGCGCCCCCAGCTCGTTGATCAAGGTCTCCCGCTTCATTTTCAAAGGAACGAAGATCGCAATAAGCAGCGCTCCCAGCGGCATCAAGATATTGCTGACCAAAAAGTCCATCGCATCAAAGATAGATTTACCGAACAGCGTAACCTCGCTCCATACGCCGAATGACAACGCCGACGGTACACCGACGATAAAGATCAACAGACCAACCACCCAAGCAAGGCGCTTGCGCTTTGCTTCGTCCCCTTTTGCAAGAGATGCGACGATAATTTCCAACATCGAAAAAGCCGAAGTCAACGTAGCGAAAAGGAAAAGAGCCAAAAAGATTAACAGAAAAATACTACCGAAGGCAATTTGTTCAAACACAGAAGGCAGTACGATAAACAGTAATCCCGGCCCTGCTGTTGGCTCTACTCCAAGGGAGAAGACAGCAGGGAAAATCGCCAAACCGGCAAACAGCGATACGAGCAGATTCAAACTGACAATCGATCCAGCAGAACGAACCAGACTTTCGTTTTTGGCAAGGTACGAGCTGTACGTGACCATGACAGACACCCCGACGCTCAGCGCGAAAAAGGATTGGCCCAATGCGTACAGGATCGATTGTGCACTCAGCTTGGAAAAATCAGGACTCAGAAAGAAGGAAACGCCCTCCATCGCTCCATCCAACGTCAAGGAACGAACCATCAATACCATGAATAAAAGGAACAAACCAGGCATCATGTACTTGTTAGCGGACTCAATTCCACTCTGTACGCCTCTCGCGACTACCCATGCAGTGATGAGCATGAAAACCAACTGCGCAACGACTGCACTAACAGGATCACCGATAACGTCACCAAACACTTTGTCATAAGCTGGCCCTTGCAATTGACCAGTAAACCCGCGAAGAAGATAACTAAGAATCCAGCCCCCCACTACACTGTAAAAGGACAAGAGCAAGAAGCAAGTGATCACCCCAAGGCGACCGATCCAATGCCAGAGTGACCCTGGCGCAATTGTTTTGTACGCACTGATCGCCTCTTTTTGCGTACTGCGTCCGATTGTGAATTCTCCTAGCAACAGCGGAAGACCAATTGCTAGTGTAAAGATGATGAAAAGGAGAAAAAACGCTCCACCACCGCTCGTTCCGACCATATAAGGAAATTTCCAAATGGCCCCCAATCCAATCGCCGAGCCTGCTGCTGCCAAGATGAAGCCGAGCCTGCTCGTCCATTGTTCGGCTTGTTTCATAGTCTTCACCCTCCAAAGATATTCTTTTTATGCTCAAAAATGGATACAAAAAAACCCGCCCCAAAAAGGGACGAGTTTTCATTTCTCGCGGTACCACCCTACTTAGACATCCCCCTAAAGGCGATGCCTCGCTTCGTCATTGATAACGGGTGTGACCCGGACTCTCCTACTGGCGGCGCCTGCGTTCAGAGGTCAGCTCAAGAGTGAATTCAACGGGGCTTCCATCAGGCTGCTCTCAGTCTATGGCAGCCTTTCCTGTCATGTAGCAGGTCCGTTTACTAGTCTCTTTCCTTGCTTGTTTCTATGATTCGATTGTTGGGCATTCACGAAAATTAAAAAAACCCGTCCAAAAAAGGGACGAGTTATTCGCGGTACCACCCTGATTAAGTGCACGGGATACAGAACCCCTACACACTTCTCTCCATCATTGATAACGGGAATGACCCGATTCCTCCTACTAGGCGAAAAGCCATTAAGAGGGCTGCTCAGGAGGGAATTCTACGGGGCGCGCTTCAAAGCTGCTTACAGTCTAAGGCAGCTTCTCCCTGACAAGCGGTGATTCCGCATACTAGTCTCCATCATCGCATTTCAAAATTAATAAAAAATTATAGAATTTAATTTAATATAAATATACGAAATAGGCAAGTGTTTTTTCTTTTAACAAAATGAAAAGCGAGGATAATCGCCGCTCTCCTCGCCTTACTTTTGATTAAACAGTTCATGAAGATGGGCCAATTTACGTTCCAATGAACCCATAATTTCTCGACCAATGTCTTCACTAATCAGTCCTAAGCGGACCGCGTACTCTACTTCACGAGAAAGCCCGAACATTTGGGTATCCAGCACTTCTTCATACAGTGGGCACTGCGGCATGGTCAGGTTTTCCATCTGTACGTCGATCAGCTTGTAAATTTTGTCGGCGTCTGCTTGAAGCAACGCTAGCGCTTTTTGTTCCAGATCGGGAACCTTAATTTCTGTCAAAACCTATCCCTCCGTTTGCCTCCATCCTTATCATACATAGTACGCGATTCTGGGCCATTTGAAAAGGGGAGAAGACAGATCAACTGCAAGAAGCTAAAAGATACCAAGCTTCCACTCTTTTGAGAGTAGCTCCAACAGCTTGACACCGGCTACCGAATTTCCTTTTTCATCCAAGGACGGACCGAACACACCAATCCCCATACGCTGTGGCACGGTTGCCATAATACCGCCGGCAACCCCGCTTTTCGCAGGGATTCCTACGTCAATCGCAAACTCACCAGAGGCATTGTACATCCCACAAGTCACCATGAAAGTCTTGCAGATTCTTGCTACCTCTTCTGGAATCACTCGCTCACCCGTATTCACGAGAATTCCGTCCGCTGCAAGGACCATCCCTAGTGTAGCTACTTCCTTCGCTGTCACTTCTATCGAGCAATGGCGAAAATACAGATCAAGCGTCTCTTCTACATCTGTTTCGAGAATGCCGCTGTCCTTTAGAAACCAAGCGAGGGCACGATTGCGATCAGCCGTTTTCTTTTCAGAACAATAAACAGCTTGATTGATCGTAAGATGAGGGTTTCCCGTCATTTTCCGCATCAAAGCCAGCACAGCATCTATCCGCTCGTCCACATTAGCGCCACGAATCATGCCAGCAACCGCAATGGCTCCTGCATTGATCATCGGGTTCAGTGGTTTATGGGATTCGGTCGTCTCCAGTTTAATAATCGAATTAAACGGGTCGCCAGTTGGCTCTTTCCCCACATGCCGAAACACGTATTCCTTCCCGTTCTGGCATAAGGCGACGATCAGCGAGAAAATCTTGGAGATGCTTTGCATCGAGAATGGCACATCTGCATCACCAGCAGAAAGGATCGTCCCATCGGGCAAGCATACAGCCACCCCCAATTGATGTGGTTCGACTTTTGCCAATTCAGGGATGTAGGACGCTACACTCCCATTGTGTGTATACTCAAGTGATTGGTTGCGTACTTGTAACAATTGTTCAGACGCTTGCTTCAAATCCATCGAAAATCCCCTCTGTCTATTACGTCGATGTATACAGATTCGATTGTAGATTTCTATAGGGGACATGTCAAATTATCCCTACTTCTGAACAGCGTGCTCCAATCGTTCCATCGCTTCGACTAGAATCGATCTCGGGCAGGCAAAATTAATTCGCATAAACCCTGCACCATCTGGCCCAAACGTCGTGCCATCGTGCAAACCGAGCTTTGCCTCCTCGCGAATGAGCTTGTTCAACTCCGCCTGACTACAACCTAACTGTCTAAAATCCATCCACCCCAAGTATGTCGCTTCTGGAATTGCCATAGATACCCCCGGAACACGAGTCGATAAAAACTCATGTACGTAGGCCGCATTCTTACGTAAATAGATTAACAGTTCTTCCAGCCATGTTTCTCCATGTTGGTAGGCAGCGATCGTTGCTTCCATCCCAAACAGATTCAGGTTCTCGTAGCCCATTTTGGATGCTGTGTCCTGGAAGTCCCGCAATAACTGCAGATTTTCTGCCACCAAATAGGAAGTATACAGGCCAGCCAAATTAAACGTTTTGGCGGCTGATAGAAAGGTAACGCTCTGGTTAGCCAGCTCCGGTGCCAGCGAATAGTAAGGCGTATGAACATTTGGCTCATAGACCAAATCCGAATGAATCTCGTCGGCAACCACAATCACGCCATTTTCTACACACAATCTCCCCAAGCGCTCCAGCTCTTCTCTGGTCCATACCCTGCCGATCGGATTATGCGGTGTGCAGAGCAGCATGAGCTTCACTCGCGTGTCGCTCAGCTTTTGTTCGAGATCATCCCAATTCATTTCATAACGCCCGTCACGCTCTATGAGTGGGCTGGCAACGACATGACGTCCGCGATTTTCGACTGCATGATTAAAAGGATGGTACACGGGCGTCTGGATCAAGACACCGTCTCCTGGGGCTGTAAAAGCCTCTACAGCGACGTGAATGCCGGGAACGACCCCAGGTATCCCTGTCATCCAGCTCACGTCTACCTCTACACCAAATCGCTTGTGTATCCACTCTTTCAAGCTCTGATAAAGGGCATTTGACTTCAACGTATATCCGTATATCGGGTGATTTGCTCGTTTGATCAATGCCTCTGTGATTTCAGGAGCGCAAGCAAAATCCATGTCGGCCACCCACAGCGGAAGCATCCCTTCTCCGTTGACTCTCGGATTTTGAATCTCCCATTTGACACTGTCTGTCCCTTTACGTTCGATGCGCTGATCAAAATCGTACACGCTCGTTCCCTCCCCGTAGTCCCTTCACTTACATACACACAGCATAAACCGTCTTTTTCCAATTGTCCAAGCTTCTGGTGCACGAAAAAAAGAGCCGCCCTGATGAGCGACTCTCTTCTTACTAAATAATAAACTAGCGAGCGTATACGCCAGGGCCAAATGGAAGATCCAGGAAGTACCATACTGTCAACTGCAAGATCCATACAACCAAGAAAACGATTGCAAATGGAGTCATGGTAGAGAAAATCGTTCCCATCCCGGCATTCTTATTATACTTCTGATAGAAAGCCAGGAAGAGCGGGATGTACGGATTCACAGGTGAAATCGTATTGGTTGCGGAGTCCGCAATCCGATAAGCGACTTGGATAAACGCCGGATTGTAATCCAACAGCATCAGCATTGGCATAAATACAGGTGCGAGGATCGCCCACAAAGCTGAACCACTCGTGATAAACAAGCTACAAACACCTGTGAATAGGGTGAAGGCAATAATGATCGGCAAGCCTGTCAGGCCCATGCTTGTCATGAATTCTGCACCATTGACAGCCATCAAAATACCAATGTTGCTCCAGTTAAAGAACGCGATGAACTGCGCTGCTGTAAACGCTAACACAATAAAGCCTGACATATCCTTGATGGCTTCGGACATGTAATGCGGAATGTCCTTCGATGTTTTAATCAGTCCCATTGCTCTGCCGTACACAAACGACACAGTCACGAAGAACAACAAGATGATGGGAATGATCCCTTTCAAAAACGGTGAGGTCAAGAAGTCACCTGTCTTTGGATCACGCAGCAGTGAACCCTCCGGAACGACCAGCAACCCTACAATGACTACGAAAATCAATGCTGCGATACCAGCTTTGCGCAGTGCTTTGTTTTCTTGCGGAGTTACTTCCTCGAATTGTACGTTTCGATCCCCGTGATACGTGCCAAGACGTGGTTCGATGATTTTATCGGTAATCCACCCTCCAAAGAAAGCGAGGATGACAACGGAAGCTGACATGAAGAACCAGTTATCTACAGGTGTAACCATTGCATTTGGATCAATTGTTTTCGCTACTTCGGTACTGATCCCTGCCAAGAGAGCATCTGTGCCGGCAATGAAAAAGTTCGCTGTAAAACCGGAGGATACACCAGCCATACCAGCTGCAAAGCCTGCAATCGGGTGACGCCCCATTGCCAAGAACACGAGACCGCCAAGCGGAGGAATAATAACCATGGCTGCATCAGAAGCAAGATTTCCTAAAATACCGACAAGGACAATGGCATAACTGACAACGGCTGCCGGAATGCCTGCCATCATTTTGCGTAGAACTGTCGTCAAAAGACCGATTTTTTCTGCCAGTCCAATTCCAAGCGTCATCGCCAGAACGAGGCCAAGTGCTGGAAATTCAATAAAGTTTTTCAGCATGCTCGTTAACATCCAATGAATACCTTCGACGCTAAGCAAACTCTTTACAGCAACCTCTTCGCCTTTTGCAGGATGTATAACCGAAAAATCCATGGCTGCGAGGATTGCAGAGACGACCATTAACACGCCACACAAAATAATGAACAGTACAAATGGGTGCGGGAGTTTATTCCCTACGGTTTCAATCCATTTTAAAATACCTTTTTGCTTCATCAGATCTGCTTGCACATTCGTGCCTTTCGCCATAGTTTCGCCCCCTAAGTCGTTTGAATTCCCTGAATGTTTCTGCGGCTTTGCAACCATCCTCGGGATGAATGATGTAGGTTTCCTTCTCTAGCGCTCATCGCCGTTGATGGTTCAGCGGGAGAAAGACGAAGTGAGCTTCCCTTTTTTCGTGAAAGCCTTTTCAAAAATCGAAAGGCTTGTACACAATGCCTTTTATCTGGCCCCCCCACTTTTCAGTAGGAATTCAAATATCACAGGCAAAGTTCACTCTCACATAATAACTTTCTAATATGATTATATAATCTGTAAAATGTATGTCAATAATTTTTAGACTATTTTATGAAATTTTCGCTTTTCCGATAATTGCTGTCATTTGCTGGTCTATAGTAATATAGAGATTGATTATGAACGACCACGGAGGAATGACGCATGTCTGATGTTATCGTGTTCAAAGGGGCTATTGCTTTCCCTATTACATTGGATCCAACCGTCTGGGTTTTTGATGAACGCAAATTCGATCTGAAAACATACTCGGGCGAAGATGATAGCTCGCTGGCCACGCAAGCAAAATATTTGGCTGGCACAGGTACGCAGTGGGATAAGGAATTGCGCGAAGGAGCTACGCTTCCTTCCGAAAGAAAAAGTTTAGCCGAAGAACGCAAAGTGCTCGAAGGCGAGTACGGAATGCGCCTTGATCCCTTCATTACAAATGCTGAGCCCCTACCAGAGGTGACTCATGTCCGTCTTCACCGCGAGGATGAGGAAGCGATCGTTCTTCCACTTGCCGAGGCAAGAAGAGCCATCCTCCAATTCTCCAAAGGCGGCAGGCCTATTAAAGAGGATGGTCCTGTGTATTTTTATTTGCCTGAAATGTTGCTTGCCAATGAAGAACCAATTAAAGGAATTACCGCTTTTGAGTTTATTACGGAGCAAGCGTAAGATAACAAAAGCCATCCTCCCGAAAAAAGAGGATGGCTTTTGCCATATGTGACGTATGTGTGATGATTTTGCTCTTAGGCGCTGAACTGCGTGATACGGATATTCCGATGCTGTAGTTCTTCGCGAAGCAATTCGATAAAAGCTGCATCTAGTTGAAGGTCGACAGCTCGATGATATACTTCTATCAACATTTGGTCACTTAAGTATTTCACCTTTGCTCACCTCCATCCTTAATATGAGCCCATTGTACCAGAAGCATTTGTATCGAACAATCGTTCGGATATCCACAAGCAATGTGGACATCTTGTTGGTAACATGTGGGCAAATTGTGTGTAACTTATAAGCATCCAAGCATTTCCTTTGTGGATGTTTTTTTTCTTTTATCCACAGTCAGTCGAAATTTGTCGAACGAATGATGCGATTATTCTGTCATAATAACCCACAAAAAAGCCACCCTGTACAGGATGGCTTTCCTTGTTGCTTTTATGCGTTTGCTGCTTCTGTCACGTGCAGAACTTGTTTGATGCGATCAATTGCCCAATCCAGGTCTTCTTTGCTGATAACAAGTGGCGGTGCAAAGCGAATGGTTGTCTCATGTGTTTCTTTGCACAGGAGTCCCAGTTCTTTTAGTTTTTCGCAATATGGACGAGCCGCTGTAGTCAGCTCCAAGCCAATGAACAGACCGCGTCCGCGAATTTCCTTGATAATCGGGTTGTTGATTTCTTTCAATTTCTCCATGAAGTATGCGCCCATTTCCAGGGAGCGCTGTACGAGACCTTCGTCAGCCAATACATCCATAGCTGCGATGGCAACCGCACATCCGAGTGGGTTTCCGCCAAAAGTAGAACCGTGGGAGCCTGGCTCAAATACGCTCAAGATCTCTTTATCTGCTGCTACTGCGGAGATCGGGAACACGCCACCCCCAAGAGCTTTCCCCATGATGTACATATCTGGTACTACATTTTCCCAATCGCTGGCAAACATTTTACCTGTGCGTCCGAAGCCCGTTTGGATCTCGTCGCTGACCAAGAGTACGTTGTTTGCTTTACATACCTCTTGTGCCTGCTTCAAGAAGCCCTCTTGCGGAATGATGATCCCTGCTTCTCCTTGAATTGGCTCCAGCATGAATGCTGCTGTATTCGGTGTAATCGCTTGCTTAAGCGCTTCAATATCGCCATAAGGAATGATTTTGAAACCAGGTGTAAATGGCCCGAAGCCACGTCTGTACTCTTCTGCAGAAGAGAAGGAAGTCACTGTGACAGTGCGACCATGGAAGTTGCCTTCACATACGATGATTTCTGCTTGGTTTTCTGGTACTTTTTTCACATCATAAGCCCAGCGACGAACTGCTTTGAGTGCCGTCTCTACTGCTTCAGCACCGGTGTTCATTGGCAAGATCATTTCTTTACCTGTCACCGCAGAGAGCTTTTCGTAGAATTCACCCAGTTGGTCATTGTAAAAAGCTCGGGAAGTGAGCGTTACTTTATCTGCTTGATCTTTCAGAGCTTGGATGATACGTGGATGACGATGTCCTTGGTTCAGCGCAGAATATGCACTCAGCATATCCAGATATTTATTGCCTTCCGGATCGTGTACCCATACGCCTTCTGCTTTGGAAATAACGATCGGTAGCGGATGATAGTTGTGCGCACCAAATTTTTCTGTTTGTTCAATAACCACGTTTGTTTTACTCATGTCGTTAGCCTCCTTCAAGATCACTTGCTAAAATTATCTAGCAAGAACGATGCCAAACAGCAAAACCCCAAAAAGTCGATCCAATTCGATGAGTTGAGCAAAAAAATTTTGCATCTCGCATTCGTAATCTTTTGCAGTGCATAATGTTTTTGCACTCATTCCCTTTATGCTATGATACCCTCATAAGGAAAGGCTGGTGACCACAGTGTCGTCTTCTACGCATAATTCTTCTGCTGACACTCTCTTGCGCATTTATGAACATACTTTGGACAGAATGAATGAAGGTGTACACGTCATCGATTCGGACGGGACAACGATTGTATACAATGCCAAAATGACCGAGCTGGAATCGATGACCAGACAAGATGTTTTGCACAAACCTTTGGCAGAAGTTTTTCAGTTCCCGTCTGGTCAGGAAAGTACCTTGCTCACATGCTTGCGTACCGGAAATAGCATCCGCAATACACGCCAAACGTATTTCAATGACAAGCAAAAAGAAATTTCAACCATCAACAATACGTACCCCATCATTGTAAATGGCAAGATCATCGGGGCGATGGAAATCGCCAATGATGTTACCAAGATGGAACGATTGATCAGAGAAAACCTGCTGCAAAAAAACGGGTCACGCTACACATTCGAGCACATTATCGGGAGAAGCGGTCCAATTCTCGATGTCATCGAGAATGCCAAACGCGCAGCACGCACCTCCTCATCCGTATTGGTAGTCGGTGAGACTGGTGCCGGGAAAGAGCTGTTCGTGCAAAGCATCCATAATGCCAGCCTGCGTGCATCTGGTCCCCTTATCTCACAAAACTGCGCTGCACTTCCGGATAGCCTGATCGAAGGGTTATTGTTTGGAACTGCTCGCGGAGCATTTACCGGCGCAGTAGAGCGACCTGGCTTGTTTGAGCAAGCAGAAGGCGGAACACTTTTTCTCGACGAAATCAACTCGCTTAGTATGCCACTACAAGCAAAATTGTTGCGTGCTCTGCAAGAGAAGTCGATTAGACGTATTGGTGACACAAAGGATCGAACGATCGATGTACGAATTATTGCGGCTATCAATGAAGATCCTGTTGAAGCAATCGCCAATTCGCATTTGCGAAAAGATCTGTACTATCGGCTCGGAGTCGTCACGTTATTTCTCCCCCCGCTTCGGGAACGCAAGGAAGATATTCCGATGCTGGTCAGCCATTTTATCGAAAAATACAATGAGCTGTTCCAAATGGAGGTAAGAAGCATCAGTGACGAGGTTCTGCAATTTTTTATTCAGCATGACTGGCCTGGCAATGTGCGTGAACTTCAGCACTTGATTGAGGGGGCCATGAATCTGATGATTGACGAATCAACCATCCGTTATGAACACTTGCCCTTACACTTTTTGCGTCGTATGCCAGCCGCTTCTGTAACAATCGAGCAACCTTCCCCCCACACGTTGCCATTTGTGGACGAAGGAAAGCCGTTGAAGGAAACGATGCAAGAATTTGAAACAGCATATATTCACCATGTTGTGGAACGCTATAACGGAAATATTTCAAGAGCAGCCAAGGAATTACAAATCAGTCGTCAGAGCTTGCAATATCGTTTGCGTAAGCTGGGGATAAAGGGGTAAAGCATACCAATAAAAACGTTTTGGTTTGAGTCAACATAGTGGAGGAGAAGAAAAAGCACAGTTCTCTTCGACTCTGACACGCTTGCAAAGGTGATTCACTATCCGTCTCCACTGCAAAAAGGGGTCCGTCGAGCCAAAGCCACCCTACGGGCGGAAGGTTCTCGAGGAAGAAGTGTTCGACAAGCGTGGTCCCCTTTTTGCAGTTCCGACTGGGTAGGCTTTGTCAAGGTCTACGAGCCCTGCGCTTTTTCTTCTCGACAGTTTTGTTGGTTCATCGTTCCCTAAAAAACTTGCATGATAATCTCATGAGATGCTATTCAGCCAATCCAATTATTCCCTTATCAATTTTAATAAACGCCAAGAGATTTGGCGTTTTTTTAATTATTTTGCATCAACTGCCGAATCATTTTGCACTTTTTGCCAGGATATACCTCAAAAATAATATTTTCATAAAGTATTTCATTTGGTATCATTCTTGCAGAGCATATATCGCTATCGCGCCTGAAAACGCATACATCCATTTAACATACTCGCGTGAAGGAGAGGGTTATATGTCCCAAAGCAACATGGAACAGCACAATCAATTGAAACGCACGATGAACAGCAGACACCTCTTTATGATTTCTCTTGGCGGCGTAATCGGAACCGGGTTATTCCTCGGATCAGGTTATACAATTAGTCAGGCAGGACCAGTTGGTGCCATTCTCTCCTATTTAGTCGGCGGCTTTATCATGTACCTGACTATGCTATGTCTGGGCGAGCTCACAGTTGCCATGCCAGTGGCCGGTTCGTTCCAAACATATATGACTCGCTTTGTTAGCCCAGCACTTGGGTTTGGTGTAGGCTGGTTGTATTGGCTTGGTTGGGCCGTGACCGTTGCTTTAGAGTTGTTGTCATCAGGATTGCTGATGCAACGTTGGTTCCCTGACTCACCTGTTTGGATGTGGTGTGCGATCTTCGGTGTAGTGCTCTTCTTATTAAATGCTTTATCTGCTCGAGCGTTCGGTGAGTCTGAGTTCTGGTTTTCCAGCATTAAAGTAAGCGCTATCATCTTGTTCATCATCTTGGGTGGAGCGGCGATGTTTGGCATTATCGACCTAAAAAACGGTCAGCCTGCGCCAATGCTCACCAACTTTACAGAAAGCCCGCTTCTCCCCTTTGGAATTACAGGCTTGCTGATGACGATGATCACCGTGAACTTCTCCTTTCAAGGTACCGAGTTAATCGGGATTGCGGCTGGAGAAAGTGAGAATCCAGAGAAGACGATTCCGAAGGCCATTCGTACGACGGTTTGGCGCACACTCGTATTCTTCATTCTGGCGATTGCCATTGTGGCAGGGATGATTCCACACCAACAGGCGGGTGTGATTGAAAGTCCATTTGTCGTCGTATTTGACAGCATTGGGATTCCTTATGCAGCTGACATTATGAACTTCGTTGTCCTGACAGCACTTCTGTCTGTGGCCAACTCTGGTTTGTACGCAGCAACTCGTATGCTTTACTCCCTGTCCAAAGAAGGAATGGCTTCGAAAAAGCTTGGGGCGGTAAATGGAAAAGGCATTCCGATGAACGCTTTGTTGATTACGTTTGCCATTGCTCTCTTGTCTCTTCTGTCCGGTATTTTTGCAGAAGATACGGTGTTCATGGTGCTCTTGTCCATCGCTGGTCTCGGCGCACAGGTGGGATGGATCTCCATCTCCGCTTCGCAGCTCGCTTTCCGTCGCCATTACCTGAAAAATGGAGGAAAGCTGGAGGACCTGAAGTTCCGTACACCTTTGTACCCTATACTGCCTTTGATCTCCTTGATCTTGAACTTGCTCGTTCTCGTGAGTCTGGCATTCGATCCAGAACAGCGCATCGCCTTGTACTGCGGAGTTCCGTTCATGATCATTGCGATATGCGTGTATCAATTCCATTTAAAAAAGAAACTCGAAGCGTAAATCAAAAAGAAAAGCTTGCAGCCCCCTACTTTCAAGAAGGGACTGCAAGCTTTTCATGTTTTATATGCGATGCGTTAGGCTTGGCATTGCTACAATGAGATTCGGACAATTTCCGTAACGACTACCATGGCAAAGACTGCAAATCCAAGGGAACTCGTTACCAGCAACATGCGCTTCAGCTTTTTCATATCTTCCATAAAATTCCCTCACTTTCTTGCGCCAATCATCTCTATCGATATATACGTATGAACAATGGAAAATGTTTCATTTCGCCCAAAAATATTTATGAGCGAGCTATTTTCTTCAAATCATTCCCGATTTGTCCGGTTTGTTGTTCCATACGATGCAGCATCCAGGCCACCCAAAAACCAATGACCAAACAAATGGTCCACGGCAGCCACGGCGTTTGCAAACGCAGCCCGACATCGTACACCCATCCTCCCGCTACCTGTCCAAATGAACCTCCGATGGCAATCGAATATCCGTTAAAGCCATAATAGGCGCCCACCAAATCTTTAGGAGCAAAACGGGGAACGACATCCACCAGATTCGGAACAGCAATCATGGTACCTAGTGCAAAAAGGAACACATCCAAGAGAATGAGCCACAATGAATCAGCAAACGTGAACAAAAATAGTCCCACGCTCATAAACAACGTCCCGATGCCAATCAAGGTAAGCCTTTGCGGATAACCCTCCAGCAATTGTGTCACTTTCATTTGAAATAAGATCACAAACAGCGAAAGCGCAGAAAGCACGATCCCTACATTCACCTTGCTATGTGTAACATTTTCAACAAATAGCGGAATCGTTAAAAACACCTGCATATTCAAGTAATAATACCCCATCAAAATAAAGGTATAACGTACAAACAGCTTGTCCTTCACTACCGTAGACATACTTTCCCATATACTATGCCGTGTATTCGTGGCGCGAATCGGTGGGAATAAAAAGAAGATCACGATAGCATTCACACCAAAAACCGCCCCTGCAAACAGCGAAATGTACGTAAAATCAATAGCCGAGAGTGCTGTCCCCACGATTTGAGAGCCGACAACTGCAATATTGCCAAGCACATTGCGAAGGGAGAATACTTCTTTTCGAATGGGATCAGGCGTAATAATGGCATAGGCAGCAGAACATGCAGGCTCAAACAACGCCCCACCCAAACCGGAAAGAATCGCGGCAACAAAAAAGTGCCACGTCTCGGTGCAAAAAGCGAACATCGCAAAACCAACAGCACGCACGCCCAACCCGAGGAACATCGCCCCTTTGTATCCGAAGGCATCCGCGATCACACCGCCAAGAAAGGCAAGACCTTGCTGCGAGAACTGTCTCACACTCAGGACAATTCCTGCCATCGCCAGTGTCCAGCCGATGCTGCCTGTCAAATACAAAGTGAGATATGGGATTAATGCATAAAAACCCATATTCATCATAAAAGATGTGCTTAACAAGAGCTTCACTGAAAAGGGCGTTTCTCGCCACCATTCCCACTTCATTCCAATACCCCTCGCTCTCCCGATAGCCCATGAAATAAGGATATCCCCAGCTTAGCGAACAGGGTATAATTTGGGAAACGAACAATTTTGTATATGGTAATCAAATATTTAGATAAGAGGGATTCCAACTGTATGGACTTCGAACAATTACGCGCTTTCTACACATTGGCCCAAACGAAAAATTTCACCAAGGCTGCGGAAATGCTCCACTTAGTCCAGTCTACGGTGACAATGCGAATCAAGCAACTGGAAGAAAAAGTTGGCAAACCTCTTTTCATTCGTGATAAAAGAAGTGTTGAGATAACCCAAGCGGGCTTAACCCTTTTACCGTATGCAGAGAGAATTCTCAAACTGTCCCATGAAGCCCTAAATGAAGTCGCCTCACTCCAGCCTTATGAAGACTATTTATCGATTGGCAGCTTAAACGCGATCTGGACATCCACCCTCGAACCAATCTTGAAAGAGTACCACTACCGGTATCCACAAATTGCTATCAGCACAAAGACAGGCCACTCGTCCGATGTCATCCAGTATTTGCTGGATAACGTGATTCAAATCGGAATCGTATATGTTCCTCCATCCTTACCCAACTTTGACGTCATTCCAACGTGGGATGATGAAATTGTCCTGGTTTGCTGTCCAGAGAGCTCCATCGCCGCATCTACACACGTCGATTCGCGCGAACTGCGCAATCTGCCGCTGCTGTACATGAATTGGGGCCCTCCTTTTAACGAGTGGATAAGACAGACACTGCCGCGAAATTACGTACCCAAGCTAACAGTAGACAAAGCGGAGCTCGCCATCGATCTGATAAAAGAGGGTCTCGGCGTGAGCTTGTTGACGCGCTCTACCGTCAAAGCCGAGCTTGCGGCTGGTACCTTGAAGGAACTGATCATCACAGGCAATAAGCCTCCCAAACGCTCGGCGTACATCGTCTTGCCGAAGGACAAAAAAAATAAACCCAGCGTAGAAAAATGGCTGAGTTTAATGAGTGAATTAGGGTATTCCACCTAGCTTCGTGATTATCTGGATTGCGGTATGGGGTCGACGACTGTGCTTCGTCTCCCCATCCATTCTTCATAGCCAAGACGAAGGAGAAAGTACCAGCACATCGACAGGAAAAAGCCAGTAAGCACATCACTCAAAAAATGAACGCCCAAGTACACACGGCTGAACGCGAGCAATGCCACGAAAATAAAAATCGCAGGCTGCACAAGCGACGACCATCTTTTCTCCGCAAACCACTGGGCAATCCAAAACCCGACCATGCAATAAAAGGCTGGTCCGATCATTGCATGACCACTCGGAAACGAAAAGGACTCCGGCAGCTCAATCAGATTGACGCCACTCGGTCTAGGTCTGGCAAAAAACAGCTTTAAAAGCTCATTTGCGACTTCACTGACACCGAGGGAAATGAGAACAAACATTGCCTCCACACGATATTTCTTTATGTATAGGACAACGATCATAATCACTGCTACTGGTACAAGGAACATGCCTCCGCCCAGATTGGTTACCAATCGAAAAAAGGCAGTCCCAACATCCGAGCGAATCGACTCCGCAAATGCGATGGCAGCTTGATCCATACCTGCCACTCTCCCTGCTAGGTAGAGGGCAAACATGATCGTAGCAAGAACAGCAAACGCTAGTGCTCCGCCTACATATCCATTTTTTCTAGTTGTCTGAATCATTGTTGATCTCCTCTTTCTATCAAAAAGCGCAGGGACTCAGCAAATCGTTGATCGTCTTCTCGTGTACGAGCAGCAGGCCCCTTCGTACGACCTCCCCCGCGGCGATATCTCGCTTTTTCATTTCGTTCTTCCAAGTGAAACGCAATCCGTTCTGGGTCAAAAACCATCCCGTGTGGTGTCAGGGCATGGGCTTTCTTCCCGAGAATGAGAGCTGCCAGACCAATATCTTGTGTCACCACGACATCCCCCGGACTCGTTTCGTTCGCCAGCTTCATATCTACCGCTTGTGGCCCGGCATCTACCGTCACATGATTTGCGTTGCCGATTTGATGATTATAACTGGCAAAGGTCAAACAGATCCAGTCGAGCTCTTTGCACAATGCTTGGGCGGTTAAGAGTGCCTGGCGCGGACAAGCATCCGCATCGATAAGAACACGTCCTTTTGACATGGTTGCTCCTTTCGTGTGTATTTCTCTCCCCGTACCGATTCATTTTTGGTATGATGGAGGTGGAGAGGAGTGAGTTCACCTTTGCGCTATCAATTTATCCATGATGAACGGCTAGGTATACGACTTCCCGTGCTGCATCTGGAATGGGAAGATTATTCGACTGTAGAAAGAGCGGACATGTTGCTGGAATGGGAAGAAATCCGCGCAACCATTCCGGATCAAATACACCGGGTAGAGCAGGTTATCATTGAGAAAACCAAACAAATGTCCGAAGAGGAAAATTTCGTAAGATCTTGCGAATTGAACAGCGAGATCCACGAATTGGCCAGTGTTATTAACGATCTTAATATATGGTTCCGTGTCCAGCAAGACCATGACACCAAAATCCATCAATAATTCGTTTATTAAAAGCAACAGCTCCTTGGCTTCATTTTAGCCTGGGAGCTGTTTTTTCGTAGAAACGCTACGCTTTTTTTCGTTTGCGACCAATTTCTAGCGCTTTCAGCCCTGCCACATGCGGGGCAGCCATAGAAGTACCATTCAGCTTTTTAAACTGATTGCCCGGCCACGTAGACAAAATATCAACTCCGGGTGCCTTCATATTTACGCCCTTGCCTCTCGCACTGAACGATGCCAATTTTCCCGTTTGATCAATCGCACTAACCCCTATGACACCATCGTACCGAGCGGGATACTCCGCTTCTCCCCCTCCGTTTCCTGCAGAAGCCACCAGTACGATTCCTTGCTGATGGGCCCTGCCAACTGCTCGCGCCATTGCTTCGCTATATTGGGGCATGCCAAAGCTCATGTTGATCACATCCATCTTATTGGCAATCGACCATTGCAGAGCCTGCAAAATGGTCGACAAAGATGATTGACCTTCATGATCAAAAGCACGGACGTCATACAAATGGGCCTCAGGAGACACTCCCACAATTCCTCTTTGGTTCATCTCAGCTACGATGATTCCTGCGACATGCGTACCGTGTCCATTTTGTTTGCCGCGTACAAGTTGGATGCCGCCCTTTATTTGATCTCTCAAATCAAAATGATCCCGGGAGATTCCTGTATCGATGACAGCGACTTTGACGCCTGCTCCGCGCCCCTTTCGCCACAATCTTTGTGCCCCTACATATCGCACGCCCCACGGGATTTCATCCTCCCCTTCCGCATGGACGCTTACGGTAATGTTCTCTTCCACCATCGCTTTATACCTTCGAAAAAGCTCCTCATGCTGCTCAAAAATCTTTTGTTTGACACACAAGCAAGAAAGGTCATCATAGCATCGCCATGGAAGTCTCTCGGTTTTGGTCAGAACCTTGGTTTTCAAATCTGACAGTATCTCGGTAAATGGCGTATCCCGATGAAAGCTGACAATTTTCAACCTACTAGCCTCCCGTCATGCATCGTTCTGACTCATCCTATGTCATGGCTCCCCCTATGGGTTTGGGCCATTGCACAACGTTAAGCAAAATAGGCGAAAAGCGGCGTGAATCTGTCCAAGCGAACCCCCTTGCATTTCCATATAACTGCATAGGGCAGACGTATTCTTTTGAAAGGAGCGAAGCATCATGGCAAAAGCAAAAGGAAAAGCAAGGGCAAAAGTCAAGCTCAAAGCGAAGGGCAATCCACGTGATTTACTGAAGTCCATCAACAAGAAAAGCAAGAAAAAATGGACGATGGGCGATGTACGATCACTGGCAAAAGATTTTTCCATGAAAGACTTGAAGGACGACAAGAAATTAAGCGAGCTGATTAAAAAAGTCAGCAAGGCAGTCGGTGTCAAATTATCCGACCAGCAAATGTCCAGTGTAAAAAAGCAAGTGCATGATCGTCTCGGATAAGATATGTCTACCCTTGGCTTCGCCACTCTTTGGCGAAGCCTTTTTCATGCAAAACAAAAGAGAGAGCGAAAAATCGCTCTCCCTCTGGCGAAGCTACCCAGTGTTTTTCGTTAGTCGCAAGAGCAAGCAACGATAACGAGCAATACGAACAACACCAGTATTAAAGCAAAGTCGTCAAATCCTCCGTTGAACAGACTCATTCGCTTTCCCTCCTTTGCCAGCAACTAGTCATACTGTATGTGCGAATGCTCAAAGATGATTGGACCATCGCCTATACAAGACCGTTTTTCCCGGATTTTTACACAGCTACTGGCAAATTGAATGGAGATTAGCTCGCTTGTCTTTCAACTGGCTCGGGCAGTTCATACTGTTTTTTCATAACTTGACGCCAAAACGGAATCGTCCTTTGAATCATTGGTCCCGTTAACAGCGCGATCAGAATCGTGCCGATTGACACAGGTCCACCCAAAGCTGCTCCTGCGAGCAGGACGGTTACTTCTATGATGAGGCGGACTCGCTGGATACTCCAGCCAAGACGCTCATTCATCGCCAGCATAAAGCTGTCACGCGGACCCGCACCAAGAGAAGGAGACAAATACATCCCGATTCCGACAGCCAGAACAACAACACCTGCGAGAAACATCAAGAACCTCGCCCAAATTGATTGCAGTTCAGGAATAAAATCCAACCATAGGATAAGATCGAGAAAAAAGCCAAAGCAAATCATATTTAAGAACATTCCAAAATTGGGCTTGATTTTTGCCACCAAATACGTGGCGAAAATGACAACGACTCCTACGATCTGAGACCATAGGCCAATCGTTAATCCAAATGTTTTTTGCAGGCCGATGTGAAAGGTTTCCCAGGGTGCTACGCCTAAGTTTGCCTTAATGGCCAGCACCGTACCGAATGCACCAACGAACAAGCCAAGCACAAACATCATGTAGCGAACCGCAATCGACCGGTTGGAACCTCTGCCAGACACGTCTACTCATCTCCTGACGATGTGTTTTACTTCCAGCCTGCGATGACTTCGTAAAAAAGTCCGTCCTTCCGGTAATACGCTTCGGATTTGGAGAAGTTTAGGTAGGTCTGTGCCTCTGCAAGCTGCTCGCCCGTCAAAATGACCTGGCGTTGCTTGTTCACTTCGTCTCGATATTCGACAACGAGGCTGACTTCTTCCGACTGACAATGTTGAATAAGTTCTTCTGGTGTAGCAAAGGTAATCCGCTTCATGCTCCCCCACCTCCTCCATCGTGATCATTCATTATAGCAAGGATTATTTCTTTCTCCCATCGTTTCTCTCTCGCTTGACAGAAATGCTGCCGAGATCGTCAGCCAATTGGGTCGCTGGGAAAATTTGCTGCGCCTCTGCCAACAAATCCTCCATCGAAAAATCCCCGTCTTCATCTTCATAACGTGGACTGAAGTGAGTCAGACACAGTTGTTTCACGCCAGCCTCTTTGGCAATTTGAGCCGCCTCTCGTGCTGTGGAATGCCCGCTTCTGGTCGCCAGCTCCTTGTCGTGATGGGCGTAGGTCGCTTCGTGGACGAGCAAATCCGCCCCTTTTGCCAGCTCGAGTACCGCGTGGCTCGGTTCCGTATCTCCACTGAAGACGATTTTGCGTCCTGGCTGCGGCTCTCCAACGAAGTCCTTCCCGTCCAGAACACGACCATCCTCGAGTGTGACCTGTTCTCCTCTCTTCAAGGCTCCAAACAGCGGCCCTGACGGCACCCCGGCCTGCTTTGCCAGTTCTACTTGAAATGCTCCTGTCTTCTCCTTTTCCACCACGGCATAAGCAAACGAAGGCACGCGATGCTTCGCCATCCGACAGCTCACCACGATCTCTTCGTCCTCGTAGATTACGCCCTCACTGACGATTTTTATTTCTAATGGATATTGCAAATGAACCGGACTTGCCTCCATGATCGCTCGAAAATATTTATCGAGCCCCGGTGGTCCGTACAGCTCTAACGGAGTTGGCTCGGTATTGCGCAATGACCGGCTCGCAAGCAGTCCGATCAGTCCGTACAGATGATCCCCATGCAGATGGGTGATAAAAATTTTGTCCAATTGACTGATTTTCATCGGTGCTCGCAGTAGCTGGTGCTGCGTCCCCTCTCCGCAGTCAAACAACCACCACTTTCCTGCCTGTAAAAATCGCAAGCCGATCCCACTCACATTTCTTCGCGTAGTGGGTGCACCTGATCCGGTGCCTAAAAATGTAACGATCACGCTATGTCCATCTCCTTTGTGGCCTTCCCTCATCATGTGCCTGTCTCTATCTCTAGGCATTCACCCTTTTTTGTCTGGGCGCATAGCCTACAACATACAAAGCCTAGCAAGGAGGGACTCCTTATCATGAAACGATTTTTGGCGCTGGGGCTGGCCGCTTTTCTCGTTATGACGGCCGTCTTGACTGGCTGCTCCAGCACTCCCGAAAAAATAAGAATTGGTGAAGTGACTCGTTCTTTGTTTTACGCCCCGCAATATGTCGCACTTGAAAAAGGATTTTTCAAGGAAGAAGGTCTGGAAGTGGAGCTCTCAACCATTCCCGGCGGAGATAAAGTGATGGCGGCTCTGTTATCTGGCGGCATCGAGGTCGCGCTCGTCGGCTCCGAGACCAGCATCTACGTCTCTCAGCAAGGAGCTGCCGATCCCGTTGTCAACTTCGCGCAGCTCACACAAACGGATGGTACCTTCCTCGTCTCCCGCACCAAAATGGATGACTTTACTTTCGACAAGCTAAAAGGCAGTGTCTTCTTGGGGCAACGTAAAGGCGGCATGCCGCAAATGGTCGGGGAGTATGTACTCAAAAAGCACAACATCAATCCGCAAGGCGACCTGGAACTCATTCAGAATATCGAATTCAAAAACATTGCCTCTTCCTTCGCATCTGGTACAGGAGCGTATGTACAGTTGTTCGAACCGGAAGCCTCCCGCTTTGAACAGGAAGGAATCGGCCATGTCGTCGCCTCTTTTGGCAAAGAGAGCGGAACCGTTCCTTACACTGTCTTCATGACAAAACAAAGCTATATCGACAGCAACGCAGCAGCTATCCAAAAGTTTACCAATGCGGTCTACAAAGGGCAACAGTGGGTTGCCAGCCACAGTGCAAAAGAAACGGCTGATGTAATAGGCAAGTACTTCGAGCAAATCGATCCAAAGATTCTGGAAACCGCTGTACAGCGTTACCTGGAGCAAGGCTCCTATGCGACAGATCCCATTCTGGACGAAAAAGAATGGAACCAGCTACAAGATATTATGGATTCCGCTGGTGAATTAAAGCAACGCGCTGATTACAACAAGCTGGTAAACACCACTTTTGCTATCCAATCCAAAGAAGGGAAATAGGCCGTCATGAAGCAGATTTCTTCTACGCCGGCAAAAATAGAACTCGGCCACGTGACCCATCTTTATTTATCCACGACCAGGGCGTTCATGGCGGTCCAAGACATTAACCTGCGCGTGGAGGAAGGCGAATTCATTTGTCTGGTTGGTCCCAGCGGTTGTGGAAAGACGACGCTGCTCTCCCTGATCGCAGGGCTGGAGAAGCCGACAGCAGGCAAGGTGTGGATCGACGGAAGAGAAGTCCAAGGAACGTCTAGGCAAGTTGGCTACATGCTGCAGCAAGATTATTTGTTCAACTGGCGCTCCATCGAAGACAACGTGTTTCTCGGACTCGATATCCAAGGCATCCGAACCAAAGAAACAGAGGAGTACGCGCTGCATCTGCTGGATGAAATGGAGCTGTCTGATGTGCGCAAATCCTCTCCCCTGCAGCTGTCAGGCGGCATGCGGCAACGGGTTGCCCTCGTCCGAACACTCGCCTGTCAACCGGATGTGCTGTTACTTGACGAACCATTTTCGGCATTGGACTATCAGACCAAACTCAAGCTAGAAGACTTGATTTTTTCAACACTGCGTCGGCATAAAAAAACGGCAGTCCTTGTAACACATGATCTCTCCGAATCGATCGCGATGGGCGATCGCGTTTATATCTTTTCACGCAACCCGGGACGTATCAACAGCGAGATTGTCGTACCCAGCCCGATTCGGGATGCTCTGCCCTTCGACGCCAGAAATCATGAAGGATTCCAAGACTTGTTCCATCGCGTGTGGAAAGAGATGGAGGTAGTGTCTGATGCAGCCAAAGGAAATTGAATCCGTCCATCGCCGCTACTTGCAGCTAGAAAAGCGTATGAGCTTTTCCGTTTTTTCCGCACAACTGTTCCTCTTTCTCGTTTTTCTCGGCTTATGGGAGCTGTTGGCTCGAACCAATACCATAAATGCGCTCATCTTCAGCTATCCCTCCAAGATTTGGGCTCAATTTTGGTTGCAGCTGCAAGATGGCAGTCTTCTCCCGCATGTTGGCTTGACTGTATGGGAAACGATTATCGGCTTTCTCTTAGGAACGATTCTGGGAACCGTCATGGCAACGATCATATGGTGGTCCCCTTTTCTCTCCCGCGTACTAGAGCCTTACCTGGTTATTGCCAACAGTATGCCAAAGGTAGCCCTCGGTCCGGTTTTTATCGTCGGCTTTGGTCCAGGTTTGCTCTCCGTCATAGCTATGGGGTGCGCGATCTCGGTCATCATCACCACGATCAACGTCTACACCAGCTTCAAGGAAGTCAATCAAAACTACGTCAAAGTCGTGCAAACACTCGGAGGGAGCAAACGGCAAATCTTCACGCTCGTCATTTTGCCGGCTACCATTCCAACCCTTCTCGCAACGCTGAAGGTAAATGTCGGACTTTCGTGGGTAGGCGTCATCGTCGGAGAGTTTCTCGTATCCCAGCAAGGCTTGGGGTATTTGATCATATACGGCTTCCAAGTGTTTAATTTCACCCTGGTCATGATGAGCTTAGCCATTATCGCGGTCATCGCTACCCTGATGTATCAAGGCGTAGCCTATATAGAGCGGCGGCTCACCAGCCAGTTCAAATAGATGGCTTCTAAAAAACGGTGCCAACCATCTACCGGGGATGATTGCACCGTTTTTTCATGGACTAATATGTTCCGGGGAGATCAGGGTGCCACGATTTCGACCTTTATTCTATCTGGGTCCTCGAAAAACAAAGCATAATGCCCCTCTCCTCCAGCATGGGGATGCCGATCCTGATAAAGTAAGGAGATGCCGCGACGAGCAGCTTCCTCCCGCAGCTTTTCCACATGTTCCCGATCCCGTGCGTAAAATGCCAGATGATTCAAACCGACACGACAACGGTGATACGAAATGTCGAGGAATCGCTCTTCTGTCTGGACGAATACCAGATAGGTGCTATTCTGTTTCCAGCTTACCCCACTGGCCCATTCCTGATACCGCGTATAACCCAGCTCACCCTCCAGCAACCAACCCCAAAAATCTTTTGAGCGCGCCAGATTGGAGACATTTACTTCCACATGATGCAGCATCGCACAATCCCCCTTCTTACAGAAAAACGCCCGACAGTGAAATGCCGGGCGCTCTAGCTATCGATTTACTTCCAAAACTTCCACTTGCTCTTCTTCGTCGTCGGATCATCCATTTGGCTCTCGACGACTTTCTGTTGGGCGGCTGCTTCCACTTCGAGCGCTCCAGGTACTCGATTCAGGAAGTGATCGACCATTGGCTTGTAGTTATCTGGCAAATGCTCTTGCATGTTACGCAGGATGCCGATTGCCTTTTCCATTTGATCAGTCGCCAACAGAGCATTGGCATAGTTGAAGCCCGCATACGGATACGGGAAATGTGGCGTCCAGAACTTTTCACAAATCTGAATCAATTGATAGACATAACCCGCTTGTCCCAATTCACCAGTCACAGTCATGACGACCTCAAAGCGGTCCTTCGCTCCTTCAATCGCTACCGTGTACCATTTCATCGCATTCAGGAGGTCCTCCTCCGTCAAAGCAAGACGAGCCAGTTGAAGCTGTGGTCTCCAAGCTCCTTCTTTACTTGCCAGCGCCTCCAGCTGCCCTTTTAGCTCATCCTTTTCCCCTCTTTGCAAGAAGCTCTCGACAAACATGTTCAAGCCATTTTCTTGATTCGGGTCTTTGTGCAAACCTGTATGTAGTGTCTCGAACGCTTTTGGCTCATCTCCCTCAAACGCGAAGATTTTTGCCAAATTGGTGCAAGCCGTACCAGATGACGGGAATCGTTCCAGACAATCTGTCAGGATTTTTTTAGCGCTTTCAAACTCTCTCGCCTGCATATGAACGACTGCACGGAAAATGAGAGCAGACTCAATTGGCCCGTATAATTCGAGAAGCCTGTCGGCAGCGATCTGGGCTTGCTCGTGAAATTGACCCTTCACCAACTCCATCGCAAAATCGCGAAGCTTATCTTTTTCATCCCAGTACTTATCCAGATTTTGCGGAATTATTTTTTTCTGGTAATCCTCTCGGGACATATCGATGGTTTGACCAAGCTCATTGGTAAACGTCACAAATTCAGACATGAAACAGCCTCGCTTTCATTTCCTCACAAAAGTTTCAAATGCTTGTATCGCCAATTAGATCCATGCTTTGATATTTACTTTACGGATAAATTCCTCCATTGATTCCTTCGCCGGTTCGTCATTTGCCTCTTCTGCATCTTCCATGCCCATCAGTTGTCGAAACAGTGCTTCGTTCCTTGTCGCCAATGCAAAGTCAAGTAAAGCCTCATGCGAGATGCGGTTTGCTTCTTCCTCCAGCAATTGCTCCTCCAAGGCGATATCCTCTTCTACAACGGCGATATGCTTATCAATTTTCGGAATGCGTAAAACCCAGGAAAATGCGCTGTCCGGATTGCGGTCACGAGCAATCAGGTAACCGTATTCACCCAAAGGCAAACCCTGCTCGAAGGAGTCGGCAACAATGACGACGCGTTGTCCAAGCTTGAACATGAGCGTCAACTCCCAATAAAGATTAATTCTAATCATACTAAATTGTATGTGTTCTTGGGAAGAGCAAACCCCTTAGGATAGGTAAACGCACAAAAAGTTTGTTGCCCGAACCAAAATAAGGTACAATTTTACTAATGAATGGATATTGGTAATGAGGTGTACAAGGTATGGGTGAAATGACTACAGGGTTTTCCCTGTTTATCGTTGGCTGGACCATTGTTCTCGTAAGTCTGATGGCGATTGGCGGGTATTTCATGTTCCGCAAATTTCTCAAGTCCATGCCCAAGCAAGACGGAAAATCTGACTTGGATTGGCAAGACCATTACATTGATCAGACACGTTCGCTCTGGACAGATGAGGGTTTGACCTTACTCAATGAACTGGTTGATCCTGTGCCACAGTTGTTTCGTGATGTTGCGAGACGTTCCATCGCAGCGAAAATCGGCCAGATTGCATTAGAAGAGAAAGCAACCACCATTACAACAGATTTGATTGTAAAGGGATACATCGTAGCAACCCCCAAGCGTGACCATAAATGGCTCATTGCCCACCTGCAATCCAAAGAAATCGACTACACGCCCTATGAGAAATATTTGAATGCCGAGGGATAATTGAAACTTCCTGTGGAGTCATCCGTAAAAAAGGTAAGACCTTTTAGGCGAGGAGACGATGTGGATGTCAGTCCTACTCACGATTTTGGGGATCGGTTTGGTTATTTTGATCGTTGCGGTTGTCATTGTGGCGGTCCTCTTTAAGAAAGGTGCCCGGTTCTTATGGAAAATGACCGGACGTGGCTATCACAAGTACAGCAGCAGTGATTACCGATATCGGCCCTCGTGGAAGATGGGGCATCGAACATACGGTCATCGCCACTATCGTCGCAAATATTCCAGCCATAGTGGATTTTTTAGCAGCTAACGTTACTGAAATGAAAAGACACTCAAACTCGCTTGAGTGTCTTTTTTGTGTGGAACAGTCGAATTTAGATAGATTTACGCATCGCTGCTTTTTTTGTTACCGTTTTGCTGCCCTCCGGACACCCCACCCGATACCAGGAATGCCATGACTTCTGAGCTTTCCGTATCAAGCAGCTGTACCTGATCACTCGGAAACAACAGGAGATTTCCCGCAAAATTGTACGACTGCGGCAGATAGACTGCTACGTGGTCGCTGAGACCGAAAGAATCGAGGCTTTCCTTTGTAATAAACCCAATGGCCTTCGCATTTCCATCCTTGGATAGCGTCACGAGCACCGGCTTGTCAAAGCTCTTCTTCTCCCCTACAAACGCTCTGATCAAATCCTTGATGGACGTATAAATGAGTTTGATAAATGGTACTTTCTCGAAGACAGTGGATACCAGCGAAAGCACTCCACGTGTCAGTACATTCGATGCGAGGAAGCCTACAATCGTGATGCCAAGTATAGTCAAGAGGACACCAAGTCCTGGAATTTGGAGATTAAACCACCTATGGACCAGCAGATAGAACCAGTTATCCACGGTCGTGAAAATCCAGTACAAAATATAAATTGTCACTGCCAAAGGAATGACAAACAATAACCCCTCTAAAAAATAGCGAATGAAACGCTTCATCTCTCTTCTCCTCTCTACTAACCACTTTTCCGTAATTATTGTACCTGATTGGATTGCCATCTGCTATGATGAAGAAAAAAGAGAAAGTAGGGAGATTCATGCAAGCACTTGTCACACCTCAATGGCTCAAGGATCATCTGAACGATGAAAATTTGGTGGTCGTCGATTGTCGTTTTGCTTTAAGTGCTTCTGAAGCAGGTGCAGAGGAATACACGAAGGACCATATCCCGCAAGCCCTCTACTTTCATCTGAACCGTGACCTTTCTGGCACCAAAAGCGAGCATGGTGGACGTCATCCCCTACCAGATACGGATCTGCTGGCTGCCCATTTTTCAAATGCGGGAATCGATGCCAACACGACTGTCATCGCCTACGATGATCAGGAAATGGCGATGGCAGGACGGCTATGGTGGCTGCTGCGATACCTTGGTCACGATCAGGTAGCTGTCCTCGACGGCGGATACGCTGCTTGGAAAAAGGCTGGCTATGAGGTAACAGCAGAAGTACCTACTGTACAAGCTCGTCAGTTCGTCCCCCATGTACGTCACGATATGCTGGTTGACATGGAAGGTGTCAAAAAACGCAGTGAACATACTGTATTGCTCGATTCTCGTGCACCAGAACGCTACCGCGGCGAGAACGAACCGATCGACGCAAAAGCAGGTCACATACCCGGGGCGCACAATTTCTTTTATAAGGACAACCTGGCTGCGGATCAGACAATGCTTCCAGCAGACGAGCTGCAAAAGCGTCTCGCTCCTTACGCTGATAAAGAATTGATCGTCTATTGCGGCTCAGGCGTGACGGCTTGCTCCAATTTGCTCGCTTTCCATGCTGCAGGTCGAACCGATGTGAAATTGTATTTGGGCAGTTGGAGTGATTGGAGCTCGTATCCAGATAATCCGGTAGCGACCGGCGAAGAGTAATCCATAATTGAACTGGCGGCGATCGCTTCCCTACCCACAGTAGGAGCGGTCGTCTTATTTTTTCTTCCTCTATCATTTTCGCCACCATTCATAGATAATAATTATCATTATCACAAGCATCTGCACGTGCCTGAAAAGGTGGATGGATTCATGAAGCATAACGAAGAATACGAGCCTAGTCGCAAAATGTCACTCAACGAGGTTCGCGTCTATATGATCTGTAACTTCGATCGTCCATTAAACGTAACTACATTGGCAGCGATGGCGAACTTAAGTCCGAGCTATTTTGGCGATTCGTTCAAGAAAGCTTACGGACAAAGTGTCATGGATTATGTAACGAGTCTGCGTATCAATCACGCCAAGCGATTGTTACGCGAGACGGATATGAAGCTGCGCGATATTGCGAAAACAATCGGGTACAGCGATGAGTTTTACTTTAGCCGGAAGTTCAAAAAGGAAGTGGGTGTATCCCCCTCCGCGTATGAAAGAGCTACCACGCGCAAAGTTGCCGTCTACTCCCCTTCCCTGCTGGGACATCTAGTAGTACTGGGGATTATACCAGTCGCTGCTCCTTTGGATGCGAAGTGGACCCCCTATTACTATCAGCAGTATCAGCAACAGATCGCGGTTCATCTAAAAGCGGTCGAAACAACGTGGAACGATGACGATCAGGAAGTCATGCTTCTAGGTGCCAAGCCGGATGTTGTCATTAGCCACATAGAGCTTGCCGGTACTACCAGACAACGTTTGTCCGCACACGGCATTGACGTAATGACCCTCCAATCTTCTGGCTGGAAGGAGCAATTACGTGAGGTTGCCAGTTACACGGGCAAAGAAGCAGCTTGTGACGCCTGGATCGCTTCTTATGAGGCGAAGGTTGCTGCCGTTCGAGCAGACCTGCAATCCGTGCTCAAACAAGATAAATTTGCGATCATTCGACTTTATCGGGATGGCATCCATCTTTACAACAACAAGGGAATGAAGGAGCTTCTATGCGACGATTTGCAGCTTTCTCTTGTGGAAGAGGAAATGGAACCTTGCAATCGGCCAATCACACTCGAGCAGCTTGCGAGCATTGACCCGGAGCGAATCCTGTTGTTCGTTTGTCTGGATGAGTCGACACGTCTAAGCTGGCTGACTCTCCAGCACCATTCGATTTGGAGAGGACTTCGCGCTGTTCAAAATGGGTATCTCTACCCCTTGCCTTCTAATCCGTGGTACGAGTATTCACCGGTCGCCATGAACCGTATGCTGGATGAGATGCTGCTGATGGTAACGGGGAAAAGTCCAAATGCGATTCAAGGTGTTGTCCATGGAGCCCCTTTCTTGGGTGAATTATAATGTTCCTGAGTGAGAAACATTATCAACGAGAGGGGATTCCACTTGTATGACAAAGAAAACAAGTCTTGCGCTGATGCTGACCACGACGATGCTCGTTGCTGGACTGGCAGCAGGCTGTGGGAACAACGTAAGCAGTGAGGCAGTGACGCAGAAGGTCGATTCGTCTGCGACTGGGAATTTCGCAGGATCGGCAAAAAGCTCTTCTGACCACCCTACCTACCCCCGGGTATTAAAAGATGAAATGGGTAACGAGGTGACATTGCCTGCCGCACCTGCCAAAATATTCGCTCCCAATCTGGAAGATACTTTGGTCGCACTGGGCGTTGCTCCGGTCGTGCAGTGGTCTTCTGGCTCAAGACCAAAAATGTATTTGCAAGATCAGCTAAAAGATGTGCCGTCCATTGCCTTCACAGGTGGATTGCCTCCAGAGCCAGAAGCGGTTATGGCCCATGAGCCAGATCTCATCCTCTTGCACAATGCCAACCATATCGAAAGCGGCGTGTACGATAAATATAAGATGATTGCGCCGACATATGTGTTCAAGCAAGCAAATGCTGATCTCGAATCTTCCGTACGCGTGGTTGGCAATTTGTTGGGCAAGTCGGCGGAAGCTGAAAAAGCTTTACAGACATATAAGGAGCATGTCGAGGCAGCCAAAAAGGAGCTGGCCCCTCATATCCAAGGCAAAAAAGCAGCGATCATTCGCTTCAATGGCAGAGGGATGTTTTTCATCAAGTACGATTTCTTCAGTGGATATGTCCTTACCAATGAGCTAGGCTTTTTGCCAAGCCAGGTTGTATCCGGCGGTGACATCAATTTATCACTGGAGAGCTTACCTGATTTGGATGCGGACTATATTTTCCTCATCAATGATGCTGGTACGGGAGATGCCTTCGAGAAAGAATTAACAGAGAGTCCTGTTTGGAAAAGCATGGAGGCTGTGAGGAATGGTCGTACGTTTAAAGTAGAGGGAGATCACTGGTTAAGTGGCGGCCTGATCGCACATAGGAAAGTCATTGACGATGTGAAAGGATTGATTGCAAAATGAAAATCATAGAGAAAAACGACTACTCCACTCGTAATTGTGTAGAGTGGACACTGCAATCAAGCCAAGGTCATGACTATCGGATTATGATTGCGATTCCGGAAGCTGAGGCCCCTCCCGAAGGATATGCGGTTATTTATGCCGTAGATGGCGATGCGATGTTCGGAACGATTGCCGAGACAGTGAAGTTGCAAACCCGCAAGCCCAAGGGCTTCAACCCAGCCATTGTTGTAGGAATCGGCTACCCGTCCCGTCTGCCATTTGACATGAACCGCCGTTGTTACGATTTGACCATGCCTGTGGACGCAGCTACACTTCCTGACCGACCGAATGGGCAGCCTTGGCCAGAGCATGGTGGAGTTGATTTGTTTCTCGATTTCCTTGAACAGCAGCTGATGCCAGCTGTTTCTTCCGAATGGCAGGTAAATCCGAGCAAACAGGCGATTTTCGGCCACTCGTTGGGCGGTCATTTCACACTGTATACGATGTTCTCGCGTCCGAAGCTTTTCTCACACGTCGTATCAGGCAGCCCTTCCGTCTGGTGGGGCAACGACGAGGTATTAAGAGAGCAAGAGCGCTTCATCGCCCGTTGGAAAGGCGATCATGAACTAAAGCTGCTTGTCATTGTTGGCGGCGATGAGCTCTCCTTCATGGTCGAGGGTGCACAACGGGTCGTCGAGCGCATGGAATCACTCGCTACCAAAGGTGTTCAAGTGAGCTTCATCAATTTCGAAGATGAGGGCCACGTAAGCGTGCTCCCTTCCGCTATTAATAGGCTTGTGCGGTTTGTGCTTACGGATTAGCCCTTTGAAACTACTCTCGTAAACGTAAAGGACAGACAAATGATACGATATATGCGTCTATTGCTTCATTTCGGTTATCAAGAAGCCATGTCTTGCTTGTTTCCGGTCTTTATTTTCGGTTCGCTCGCCTTATCCAAACTCGTCACCATTCCTGGTTTGCCAAGATATGACCTCCTGCTGTTGCTCTGCCTGCTCTTTCAGATTTTCATGGTGAAAAGCGGCTTGGAGTCTCGGGACGAATTGAAGGTCATCACGGTCTTTCACGTGATCGGGCTCTGCTTGGAAATATTCAAGGTACATATGGGATCTTGGAGCTATCCAGAGGATGCGTACAGCAAAGTGTTTGGTGTTCCTCTTTACAGTGGGTTCATGTACGCCAGTGTCGCGAGCTACTTATGTCAAGCTTGGCGTCGACTAGAGGTTTCTCTCACCGGTTGGCCGAATCAGATTATCGCCACCATTTTGGGTGCAATGATCTATCTGAACTTTTTCACCCACCATTATATTTGGGATTTGCGTTGGGTGCTTATGGGAGCTATTTTCATTGTCTTCTGGAAAACACGTGTATATTTTACTGTCGCGAACGAGCGGTTTTTCATGCCCATCCCTCTTGGCTACTTTTTGATCGGTTTTTTCATTTGGATTGCGGAAAATATAGCGACGTTCCTCGGCGCTTGGAATTATCCGAATCAAAGAGCAGGCTGGGAGCTCGTGCATCTCAGTAAAATCAGCTCGTGGTTTTTACTTGTCATCGTGAGCTTTATTATCGTGGCGGAATTGAAGCACGTAAAATCCAGACGATCCCAATCCCATGATAGCAAGGAACACATGTAAAAAGCCTATCCACTCTTCGTACAAAACGTCAAAGGGTGGATAGGCTTTCTCTTCTTACTTAATAACGTTGCTGAGTACATTCTCAATCATTTGGCGGTTGGCAATGACGCCTGTGTACAGCCAGCTGGAATCTTTCGCAAACGTATACGCATTTCCATTCTTCACAGCAGGGATATTCGCCCATATTGCATCCTTTTGCAGTTGTTCTACAGCAGTCGGATTACTGTTTACAATAAACAAGTACTCGGCATCCAGTTCAGCCAATTTCTCCATAGAGATCGCGTTCCAGTTTGCTTCTCCTGACTTGGAGATTTCCTGAACGATAGCAGGAACCTTAAACCCGAGATCCTTGTAGAGCACATCGCCGCTAGACAAGTCCTGACGTGCTACGTACACATTTTTCCCCGTCATCCACAGCGCTGCCGCTGATTTTTCCCCAATTGCTTGCTGCAACTTTTGCTTCGACTCGGCTGCAAACGTCTCATAATCCGCCAGCGCTTTCTTCGCTTCTTCTCCCTTGTTGAGGACTTCTCCTACTGTCAGGAGCTCTTTTCGCCAATCGCTGTTCTTTTCTTTTCCAATGGTGTACGTAGGAGCGATTTTTGAATACTGGCTATACTTGTCCCCTTGAACCAGGGATGCGCTATCCAAAATAATCAGGTCGGGGCTGTGGCTCATCACGACCTCTGGCGGCAGATCGTAAGGAATCGCTGGAATACCCGCCAACTCTTTTTGCAGGTAGCCTTGTACCTGGTTGTTCCCTACTGACCATTGAGCAACTGGCTTCACTTCCAACGCTACTAAATGATCCTCCAGATAAGAAGCGATCACGCGCTGCGGTTTAGCTGGGACTGTTACTTCATTCCCCATCGCATCCTTCAGTACTCGTGGAGCTTCCGCAGTTGGTGTCGCGGTCTGACTGTTGCCCGTCTGTGTCTCTGGACTCGCAGTGTTCGGCTGGCCAGAGCAAGCGCTCACGATTGTAACGAGGCTTGCCAATACGACACTGGCTATCGAAAGTTTGGCTGTTTTTTTCATGGGTGTGTTCCTCCATTTGCGTCATGCCATCTAGCAGCGACAATTGCCTACTTGACCGCATTTTCATTGAGAATAATTATCATAATCACAATGGGTATTATAGCGGATCATGGCAAGATGCTCAACTTTTTATTTTGAAAACGAAAAAAGACCCCCTGCTTACTAAGCAGAAAGTCCGTATCCTCCTAGCGTGGAACCCCGCTTAACAAGAATCGATGCAGTCCCCCGATCAGACAGACACCCGCGGTTACAAAAAACGCAATGAAGTAGGAATGGTGCCAATTCCCCAGCAAGCCTGCCAATACTGGGCTCAATACCGCTCCGATTGACAAAACCGCCGAGTAAATACTAAACACACTCCCGTATAACTCTCGGGGTGAATGTACCGTCAAAACGGTTGCAAAAGCAGGGAACAGCATCCCAAAGCATGCACCGAAGAAAAACATCATAACGTGAATCGGAATCGCCAGCCCGATTGCCAGGGCGTACAGCAGAAGGCTGAGCACACCCAATCCGGCAAACGTTCTCGTCTCAACAGGGACGCGGTGCAGCCAAAACTGGCATAAAATCGCAAGTGCTCCCAACCCTTTCAAGCTGAATAATATCCCCGTAACGGCCGGGGACATCCCCTGTCTTTGGATGAGCAAAGGCACTTCATAGATGATCGTTCCTTGTGCGTAAATGATCGCAAATCCCCCAAGAAACGCTGGATACAGCATTCGATTTTCCAGGATGGCGGTTAGGCTCTGCTTGCCCCCACCTTTCATCCTTGGCGTTGACGGCGCGCTTCCCTCTACTCTATCGGGCAGCATCATCCAAGCGAAAACGCCAGCAATCATCATCATGTAGCCGAGAATCACAAATGATTGACCATAACCAAACTGCACCGCCAAAAAGCTACCGACTGCCGGGGATACAATACCTGCCGAGGTAAGGACCAATCCCTTTTTTCCCATGATCTCGCCCTGCTCAAGTGCCGTCTTCCCTGTTTCTCCGAGCAAGGCAGAACAAGCAGGAGAAACAAACGCCATCAAAAACCCGAGCATCAGCCGAAAGGTAAAGAAACCCGCGGTATTTTGCACAATGCCTTGACCAATCAGCATCACACCAGCCAAAATCAATCCACCTGCGATAAACCATTTTTTCGGATAGCGATCGAGAAAAGGTCCTGCGAGCAGGTTGCCTGTCAAGTTGCTGATCGCATATCCCCCGAGCACGAAACCAATCATCGCAGCGGATACACCCAATACGTTTAAATACGGCGCAAGAAGTGGCGTCTGCGCGTGCATGTCAAAGGCAACAAGAAACAAAACCACTAACAGGAGAGCTCTCAAAACATTCCCTTCCTCTCTAACGGCCTGTCTTTATTCCAGTATATGAAGCGAATGGTACAAGTAGGATACGAAAAGAAGAAGGAAGATTCAGAATAGATGTAGCATTTATTTTTGTATTACCGTAATATTTACTGTAATACCGTAGTCGACTTTGTCAGGAGGTGACTTTTTGGAGCACATCTACAAAAAAATACGAGCACTTCGTATTCAGCAGGAGCTTACTTTAAAGGATTTAAGCGAGAAATCGGGATTCTCCGTCAGTTTTTTATCACAGGTAGAGCGCGGCAATAGTTCGCTCGCGATTACTTCTCTGCAGAAAATTGCGGAATGTCTGGGTGTCCCCATTACGTACTTCTTTGAAGTCGAAAAAGATGTCACGTACCACACCCCCATTGCAAGGCGTAAAACGTTGCAGATTGAAGGGTCACCTGTGAAGTACGTTCGAATCGGTGGAAATTTCCCTGACAGAGCACTTGAGCCCCTCCTCAACGTGTTGCCACCCGGACAGACGAAGCATGTCGCCTTTCAGCATCCTGGGGAAGAGTTTTACTATGTCGTTAAAGGATGTGTCACCATCGTCGTCGACGAAACAGAATACCATCTCGATCAAGGAGACACAATTCACTTCCCTTCCTCTCTCCTTCATACGTGGTACAATCCTTCCACTGTTGAAGAAGCCGAGATCCTGTCCGTTTTGACACCTGTCATTTTTAGAACCTAACCTTGTCTACCATTAAAAAAGGGTGATCTGGATGCAAGAAAGATTGGAAAAGCTGCACGCGTACATGGAAAGCAGGAAATTGGACGCATTGATTATGACGCATCCCAAAAACGTGTACTATTTTACCGGATTTTTGACGGAGCCACATGAACGGTTTATGGCCCTCGTTTTGGTGAAAGGTGAGTCCCCCTTCCTCTTCGTTCCACTGCTGGACGGTGAAAAAGCACGGGAGGCTTGTCCAGCCATTATGATTTACACGCATGATGATTCACAGGATGCACTGACTGTGCTTCAGCAGCTGCTTCCAACTCCCCTCTCTCACATTGGTGTGGAGAAGAACCATTTGACAGCGAAAACATATGAGTCGCTTGTCTCGATCGTGCACGCTACAGAAGCAGTCGATGTCGGAGAACTGCTGTCCAATATACGTGTGTCCAAGGATGCATCTGAAATCGCTACCATCAAGCGGGCAATTTGGGTGATGGAGGAATCCCTACGCCGTACGCTCCCTCTGATATCCGTAGGGATGACGGAACTGGACGTCGTAGCAGAACTGGAATACCAAATGAAAAAGCTAAAAGCCCAAGGCCCTTCCTTTTCAACGATTGTACTGGCGGGAGAAAAATCAGCACTGCCCCATGGTGACCCAGGAGAACATGCGATTCAGGCAGGAGAAGTTTTGTTGATTGACGCAGGGGTCTATGTCGATGGGTATGTATCGGATCTGACTCGTACTTTTGCAGTTGGTCAAATAGGGTCAGAATTGCTAGACATGTACGATACGGTCTTGCAAGCGAATCTGGCCGGGATACAGGCCGTTCGACCAGGAGCTCCGATCGCAGAGGTTGACCGAACTGCACGAGCTGTCATTGGGGACCGGGGCTATGGAGAATTTTTCATCAATCGTGTCGGGCACGGAATCGGACTAGAGCTACATGAAGCTCCTTACGTTCATAGCCAAGCAGCAGGAGAGCTCATCCCGGGCATGGTTTTCACGATTGAACCAGGCATTTATAACACGAAGATCGGTGGCATCCGCATCGAAGACAATGTGCTCGTCACGAAGGATGGCGTAGAAGTATTGACGTCGTTTCCCAAAGAAATGCAAATTATTGGATAAATCCAAAAAGCAAAGGCTGGTGTCGTTCCTTTGAAAGTGCTGGAAACAGATCGTCTCATCCTCCGCTGGCAAACTGCCGAAGACGCAGATTTTGTCTTGAAACTCATGAATGAGCCTTCTTGGATTCGATTTATTGGCGATCGTGGTCTTCGTACGACGGAAGACGCCCGCAACTATATTTTGAATGGTGCTGTCGCGATGTACGAGAGTCTTGGCTTTGGTCTGTATTTGGCAGAGCTGAAGGAAGGAAATGTTCCGATCGGCTTATGTGGACTGATCAAGAGAGATTCGTTGGAGGATGTCGATATCGGCTTTGCCTTACTGCCCGCATACTGGGGCAAAGGCTACGCGTATGAGGCAGCCTCTGCTGTTCTTGCCCACGGAAAAGAAGTTGTCGGCTTAAAGCGCATCGTAGCAATCACTAACCCCGATAATGCATCTTCAGCCAACCTTCTAAAGAAAATCGGTCTGCAAGAGAAAGGAATGGTTACCCTTCCAAATGCTACGGATGAGGTCAGATTTTTTGCCATCGAGTTCTAGTCCATGCTGTCCAAATGAGTCGTGGAATTCGTGAAATGGACAAAGAGGGCCTCACCGTGATCGGGAGGCCCTGCATTTTCTTTTTCAATTAAGAATGAACAGTTTTCAAACCGAGAGAACTCTCGTGGAACTTGATATTCGAGTACTTATCCATCGCGACACGCAGCTGGTACTCGCTCTCAAACAGCATAACCGGACGGCCATAACGGTCGGAAACGGTTCGGTTCTTCACAGCATCGAGGTCTGCTTTCTCCCCTTCGAGCCAGCGAGCGATTTGATACGGCATACGAGTCAGCATGATGTCTACCCCGTACTCGGCTTTCAAACGGTATTCAAGTACCTCGAACTGCAGCACACCTACCACGCCAAGAATCAGCTCTTCCATCGGATGGGTACGGAATAATTGCACCGTTCCTTCCTCGGTCAACTGCATGATTCCTTTTTGGAATTGCTTGTGCTTCATCGCGTCCTTCACCATCACCTTGGAGAAAAACTCTGGCGAGAAGTGCGGCATTTCTTCGTACTCAAATGATTTTCCGACACAGAGTGTATCGCCGATCTGAAAAATGCCCGGGTCAAAAAGACCGATGACATCTCCCGCGAACGATTCTTCGACTATTTCGCGGTCCTGTGCCATAAACTGTACCGGCTGCGCCAATTTGATGTCTTTGCCAAGACGGACGTGCTTGACTGACATTCCCCGCTCAAACTTGCCGGAGCAAATACGCAAGAAAGCGATGCGATCTCGGTGAGCTGGGTTCATATTGGCTTGGATTTTGAAAATGAAGCCGGAGAACGCGTTCGTATACGGATCGATCAAGCCTTCTGTACTCTTCTTCGCGGAAGGTGCTGGCGCCATTTGCAGGAAGTTGTCCAGGAATGTTTGTACACCGAAGTTATTGATGGCACTACCGAAGAAAACAGGCGTCAGTTGCCCTTTGTTGATCAGTTCAGGATCGTATTCATCTCCCGCAACATCCAGCAGAGAGATTTCGTCCTGCAATTGCTGCCACAGTTCTTGACCAACACGATCACCGATCAATGGATCTTCTGCTCCCTCAACAGGGAAAAAGGAAATTTCCTCGTGCTGTGTATTGTTTTGATACAGCTCGACACGAGACTTCATACGGTCAAATACGCCGCTGAAATAGCTGCCCATCCCAATCGGCCAGTTCATCGGATAAGAACGAATACCCAGTACACGCTCAATTTCTTCCAAGAGCTCGAATGGATCTTTACCGTGACGGTCCAGCTTGTTCACGAACGTAAAGATCGGAATACCCCGCATCCGACAGACCTTGAACAGCTTGATAGTCTGTGCCTCTACCCCTTTTGCTACGTCGATAATCATCACAGCAGCGTCAGCAGCCGTCAGCGTACGGTACGTATCTTCACTGAAGTCCTGGTGACCAGGTGTATCCAAAATGTTGATGTGGTGTCCGTTGTATTCGAAATCCATCGCACTGGACGTAACGGAGATTCCACGCTTTTTCTCGATCTCCATCCAGTCGGAGGTGGCATGCTTGGAATTTTTGCGCCCTTTGACCATCCCTGCTTCACGGATGGCTCCGCCGTAGTAGAGCAGCTTTTCCGTCATTGTCGTTTTACCCGCATCCGGGTGGGAGATGATGGCGAAGGTACGGCGTTTTGCTATCTCATTTTCCCATTGGGGATTGGATTGACTCATCTTCATTCTCCTGTCATCGCAAATAAGTAACACATTCGTATCCTCTACGATTATACCGACAAATGCTTGCCGCATCCACCTAGTAATTTTTTGTTAAACCGATATAATATTCAGTAGTAAAAATTTTTTGACTGCATGACGTACATATTGATTACCAGAACATGACAAATTTACAGGAGGAACCCTATGTCAACGACTGTGGAAACACGTGCGGCCAAATTCCGTGACTATGTGAAGAAAATAACCAGCTACACGCAAGCACTGAACGTTCTTTATTGGGACAAGGCTACACAAGCTCCTCGCAATGGAATGGATGCCCGTTCCGAAATCATCGGGACATTGGCAGGCGAGCAATTCAAGCTGGCGACGTCTAAAGAAATGGAAGCGCTTTTGACAGAGCTAAGTGAGCCATCTGTCCTCGAAACATTGGATGAAATTACCCGTCACAGTGTGCTGGAATGCAAAAAGGAATTTGACCGCAACAAGAAAATTCCTGCTGACAGGCATCAAGAGTACGTTGTACTGACCGCCAAGGCAGAAACAGTGTGGGAAGAAGCTCGTGCCAACAACGACTTTTCCATGTTCCAGCCGTACCTCGAGAAAATCGTGAACTTCCAGCTCGAGTTCATCGAATATTGGGGTCATGACGGCAAAAACAAATACAACACCCTCTTGGACATGTATGAGCCTGGCATGACTGTCGACCAGCTCGATCCGATCTTTGCTACCTTGCGTGAGAAAACCGTCAAGCTGGTAAAAGCGATCGCCGACTCTCCGAACAAGCCAGACACATCCTTCTTGACAAAAAACTTCCCAGTGGCAGACCAGGAAGCATTCAGCCGTTATATCCTCGAGAAAATCGGATACGACTTCACGTCTGGTCGCATGGATCGTAGTGCGCATCCGTTCTGCACCACCTTCAACCCTGGGGATGTTCGCATTACGACGCGCTACGCTGAAAATGATTTCAATTCTGCACTCTTCAGTTGTATTCACGAGGCTGGACACGCGATGTACGAGCAGAACATCAATCCAGAACTGCTGTTCACACCACTGTGCGATGGTACCTCCATGGGGATTCACGAGTCTCAATCCCGCTACTGGGAAAACATGGTCGGACGCAGTCTGCCATTCTGGAATCACTTTTTTGCGGACTTGCAAAAAGCGTTCCCTACCCAGTTCGAAGGAGTGTCTGTAGAAGATCTGCATCGTGCGGTTAACGCTGTTACTCCTTCCTTTATCCGGACAGAGGCAGATGAGTTGACGTACAACCTGCATGTCATGATCCGCTACGAAATCGAGAAAGGCTTGATCAATCAAACCATTCAGGTGGCTGATCTGCCAAAAATCTGGAACGAAAAAATGAAAGAATACCTGGGTGTCGAGCCACCGACAGATACATTGGGTGTGCTTCAGGATGTCCACTGGTCAGGCGGAATGATCGGTTACTTCCCGACTTACTCGCTGGGTAATGTGTATGCGGCACAATTCGTCCACGTTATGGAGAATGAGATTAACGGTTACGAGGAGCTGATCGCGAAAGGCGATTTCGCGCCGATCCGTGAGTGGCTCAAGGAAAAAATCCATCAGTACGGTAAAATGAAGAGCCCTCGTGAACTCGTTCAAGCGATTACTGGCGAAGGTACAAATGCTACTTACTTAATGAATTACCTCGAGAAAAAATACACAGACGTATACAAGCTGTAAGTAGTTCTCCCCTTGCTCCCCAATGTTCTCCCTACTCAGGGAGGACATTTCCATTTTCAACAGTTACTTTTCGTAACCTACGTACATAAAAGTGCATCCTTCCCCCCAGGGATAAATGCTAGTACACTGCACAATATACATGAGATTCCTATTGTCTTGAAAAAGGAGTGTTTTTCGTTTGGCTATCGATCTAAAAGGAAAAACCGCATTCATTACGGGTGCAGGTAAAGGTATTGGCCGCGCAATTGCGATCGCTCTCGCAAAGGAAGGCGTGCATCTCGGTCTCTTGGCTCGCTCTGAGGAAAGTCTGAAGCAAGTCGCCAAGGAAGTAGAAGCATACGGCGTCAAGGTAGCGACTGCGACCGCAGACGTCTCCAATTACAATGCTGTCACAACAGCTATTGCTTCTATCAAAAATGAACTGGGTCAGATTGATATCCTGATCAATAATGCGGGCGTTGCCAAATTCGGCAAGTTCATGGAGCTGGAAACAAGTGAATGGGAGCAAATCATCCAAGTTAACTTGATGGGTGTCTATTACGTGACTCGCGCGGTGCTCCCAGGTATGATTGAACAAAACGCCGGTGACATTATCAACATCTCTTCCACAGCAGGACAAAAAGGTGCTCCTCTTACCAGTGCGTACAGCGCATCCAAGTTCGGTGTTCTTGGTCTGACGGAGTCTTTGGCTCTTGAAGTACGCAAACACAATATCCGCGTCACGGCGCTGACTCCGAGTACGGTAGCTACCGATTTGGCTTTAGACTTGGGTCTGACAGACGGAAATCCTGAGAAGACGATGCAGCCTGAGGATATTGCTGAGTTCGTGGTTAGCCAGCTGAAACTGAACAAACGCATCTTTGTGAAATCCGCTGGACTGTGGTCCACCAATCCATAGAAATGACATGGCAAAAAAGCGGAAAGAATCCGTTCGTACAGGCGGATTTCTTTTCGCTTTTTTTCGAAGCCCTGTGAAATCGCTTCAATTTTGTTCACGTTCTATCCACGATTTCTTCACGCCTTATTCACACCTGCCCAACCAAAAATGCCCTCAACTGGAGTATGATGAACATGTAAAACATTTCCACAAAGTGGAGGGTATCCTTATGATACAAATGCTGTCGAATTGGTTGTGGGGTAATGAAGAACAAGAAGTCGTTCCATTCGAGACGAAAAGATACGTCCGGAATGAAATGGAGCAATTCACGTTCAACGAGCCACAGCAAGTGCTGCCGTATCCGCATCCCCAGCTCTAAGATCCGTTACTTGATCCAATATAACCTGAAGCTGCCGAGTCTGGCAGCTTTTTTTGCTTCTTTCTGAAAGCGCTCACTGATGTGCTACAATGTGGTAAACAGGAGGGGTTCGCTTTGGTCGAGTTCACAGAAAAATGGTTGCCTACATACATACGCCGCGATTTGGCAGTCTTATTTTGCGGGATCAATCCAGGGCGTATATCAGCTACGACGGGTTTTCACTACGCCAATCCAGCCAACCTGTTTTGGCGCGGATTGTACGAAGGAGGCCTGACACCTCACAAGCTCTTGCCAGAGGAAACTGCTACCCTCTTAGACTACAACTATGGTATTACCGATCTGGTCTCACGCCCTACCCGCTCCGCAACAGACCTGCGCAATGAGGATTTTGCTGCAGGGGCAGAGCTGTTCGTCCAAATGATCCAGACTTACCGGCCTCGTGTCATCTGTTTTAACGGCATTACTGCTTTTCGTCACGCGACTGGACAAAAAAAACAAGCAATTTCACTGGGACTGCAGCCAATCAGGTACTTTGGGACAGAAGATTGGTCCGGCAGCTATGTGTTTGTCGTCCCGTCTACAAGTGGGGCTAACGCATCTTTTACACGTGAGGAACGAATCGCCAAGTTTACTGAGCTGAGTCATTTTTTACGCGAGATGAATTGGCACCCTCTTCCCTTGCCAGCTAAGTAGATATTTAGTGTCATTCACACCTTTTCTTCCGTACAATACTTGTAGCTCTGTACGCAAGGAGGGGCATCAGCAGTGGACGACCTCATCAAAAAAATCCAGATCAAATACGACATGACTGTTTTGCATCACAAGACCATTCGGGATACACCCAAATCACTCGTCATTTACTTGGAAACAACCAATGGCAAATTCATTGGAAAAGCTTCCCCTCTGCAAAAGGAACGTTTACATTTCATCCTGGATGCTGAAGCGCATTTGCGGAAAAAAGACGTACTCATCCCCGACATTCAACGAACCAAAAATAATAAGCGTTACATAACTCATAAGGAAAATCTTTTCGTTCTCCATCAAAGGCTATCCTGGCCAAATATCGCGTATAACTCCCCTATTCGAATGGAACGGATCGGCTCGGTATTGGGCAAATTTCATATGAGGTCGCTCGGTTTTTCTTCCAAGCATGGCAACCTTTATAATGGCGCAGAAAAATGGACCGTGGAGTACAAGACAGATTTAGCTGCCCTTGAGAAGTGGGAGCTTCAATATGCCGGGAAGAATGATCAAAAATACGCTGTGATCGCGGAATACCTTCCTTTTTTTAAACAAGCCGGGATCACAGCAAAGGAACATTTGATATCCTCTCCATACTTTTCGAAATGGAAAAGGGAACCCTTAACCAACCATTTTCTCTGTCATGGAGATTTTAATAATGGGAATTTGCTCGTCAGTAATCAAAGAATTGCGATCATTGACTGGGAGGACGTTCGTTACGATTTTCCGTCCAAAGACATTGCCCGTGTTCTATCCCTTGCTATGCGAAAAAATGACCAGTGGAACGAGGAATTGTTCTCTCATATATTGCGTGGCTATCTCCAAGAAAATCCCCTTTCGATGGAGCAACTGCATTTGCTCTTTGTCGATCTCACTTTCCCGCATATCATTGAACGTTTTTTACGCAAAAAGCTGTATGCCCAGATGGACCTTGCGGAGATTCAACAGTTTTGCAATCGGGAAGCTCTCAAGACCGCCTTTATGCTAAACGAAATGAAGGCCCATGTGTATTAGAAGCAAGGCTATAGCCTGTCTATACAATGGGCCTTCCCTATATATCTGGCGTAAAACCGTTAAGCCTGGGCCATCTTCACCAAAGAGCTTTGCTGGCGTGTATATGAAATGAGCTCTGCCGCCATCTCGTAATAATTGAACGGTGTAATCAGATAGATACCATTGAAGTAACGAACGGCCGTGTCGACCAATTCCTTCGCGATTGCAATTCCTTCCTGTCTGGCGGCTTCTCCCTGAACCTTTTTCATCCGTTCCAGAGCCTCTGTCGACAGTTTGATTCCGGGCACTTCATTATGCAGGAACTCCGCATTACGCGAGCTGGTCAACGGCATGATCCCGATAAAGACAGGAATGCCGATATGCTTCGTCGCCTCGTACACATTCCGAATGGACTCTGCATCGTACACAGGTTGCGTCATAATGTAATCCGCGCCTGCCTCGACCTTCTTTTCCAATCGGGCAACAGCAGCATCCATATTTCGGACATTCGGATTAAAGGCGGCGCCTACGATGAACTGGGCTTTTTGCTTTAACGGACGTCCTGAGAACGAAACACCTTCGTTCAACTGCTTCACCATGCGGATTAGATCAAACGAGGTCACGTCAAATACCGAGCTGGCACCCGGCAAGTCCCCAAAGCGTGATGGATCGCCAGTAATCACCAATATTTGATCGATCCCCAGAGCGTGCAGCCCCATTAAGTGCGATTGCTGCCCAATCAGATTGCGGTCCCGGCAAGCAAGGTGCAAGAGTGGATCGATTCCATGTCTGCTCTTCATGAGTGCCCCGAGTGCCATGTTGCTCATCCGAACTGTCGCCAACGAATTATCCGCCAGCGTAATCGCGTCCGCTCCTGCTTTGTGCAGCTCGCAGCATCCGTGGAGAAATTGGTCTGCATCCAGATCACGTGGCGGATCAAACTCGACAATGATCGTCGTTGCGGTTTTTACGCGCTCGACAATGCTCGGTTTCTCCCTCTCCCTCGTGTTCTGCACAGAAATCGTAGGACGATCTCCAGCTACGATGGTCGGGTTTACACGCGCTTGCGGCTCCAGTGACTCAAGTGCATCCGCAATCGCCTTCACATGTGCAGGTGTGGTTCCGCAGCATCCGCCAATCAACCGAACCCCCTGCTCACGCAAACGAAGCGCACTCTGTCCAAAATATTCAGGTGATGATTTAAAAGCGTATTCTCCGTCAGTCATCCCCAGACGCCCTGCATTCGGGAATACAGATAAGAGTGCATCTTCTGGAATCACTGTATTTTCAAACGAGCGTAAGAGTTCAGCGGGACCAAGGCGACAGTTTAGTCCGATCACGTCAGCGCCCGCGGCTTTCAGCTCAGAAAAGGCATCTGTCAAAGCGTAGCCATCACGTGTACGCCCTACTTCCAAAGTGGCTAACTGCGCGATTACGGGTACATCTGTGAGCGGGCGGATTACCTCGATCGCCAGAAGCAGCTCCTCCAAATCGAGGAACGTCTCCAGAATCAGTCCATCCACGCCCGCATGCAACAATGCGATTGCCTGTTCCTCATACTGGTCACGGAATTCATCCAATACCTTTTTCTTCACCCGTCCAGCCAAAATAGATCCGATGCTGCCAGCTACATACGCATCATCCTGTGCAGCTTCCCTTGCAATGGCGACTGCAAGCCGGTTAATCCTCGCTACTTTATGCTCCAAACCGTAACGGCTCAATGCATCTCGGTTGGCAGAATACGTATTTGTCTCTAGGAAACGTGCACCCGCCTGGTAGTAAGACGTATGGACTTCATGCACCAAACGAGGGTTGGACAAACACAGCTCTTCAAAGCTGACGCCAACTGGGACGCCCAGCCCGTGCAGCTGGGTCGCCATTGCACCATCTCCGACTAGGAGGTGGTCTTTCAAGTAGGCTCGTAAATCTTTCTTTCTCGTCGTCAACTCCATCCCTTCTCTCCCATTTTCATTTATACGTGGTCAAACTCCGTCGTTTTAGACTTCAAAAATAGATGGACCTGCATTGAAGTAACGCGCTTCAGGGTGAGCAAATACCATCGCTGATACAGAAGCCTCTGGCTCCATCATGAATCCCTCTGTCAGCTGAACGCCGATATCCTCTGGACGCAATAGACGGAACAACTGCGCCTGATCTTCCAGGTTCGGGCAAGCAGGGTAACCGAAGGAGACACGAATGCCCTGATATCTAGCTCCAAAGCGCTCCAGCATCGTCATTTCAACAGGGTCTGGTATACCCCACACGTCGCGCATGACGTGATGAATTCGCTCAGCAAATGCCTCTGCCAGCTCCAATGCCAAGGCTTGGAGGACATGAGAGCGCAAGTAGTCACCACGCTCTTTTAGCTCTGTAGATTTTTCGCGAATCCCGCCCCCAGCCGTTACGGTCAGGAATCCGACATAATCCATTTCCTTGCTCTCCACCGGTCGCAAGAAGTCGGCCAGGCAAAGATGAGGTTCTTCCAGCTGACGCGGGAACGAAAAGCGCTCCAGCAACTTGCTGTGGTCTTTAGGATCATAGACCAAAATATCGTTGCCATCTGACTGAGCCGGGAAGAACTGATACACACCGTGGGTCGAAATGGTTCCTTTTTGCTTCGCTTCATTCAATAACTCTTCCACAATGCCGTACAGTTCCAGTACCTTCTCGTCGCCTTCCTCTATCAATCTATCTACATTTCCGCGTACGCCGAGGTGTTTTCCGAGGAGCATCCGCAGGTTCAAATACGGTTGCAGATGGCTCAGCGGGTATTGTCGCAAAACATGTCGTTCACAATCGGGCGGCAGATGGATTGGAACGGTTCTGCTGATGGCTGAACGAGCTGGCAAAGGTGCTTTTTTCTCCTCGACAACAGGCTGAGCCGTTGCGACTGCTTCCAGCAGATGCTGCTGTTCCTCTACCAAGCGATCACGTTCTTCTGGATTTTGCAGACGATTCACAAGCTCCAGACCATCCATGGCGTCTTTTGCGTATAAAACAATTCCACGGTATTCCGGTGCAATCCGGTTCGATGTGAATTTGCGTGTCAATGCCGCACCGCCAACCATCATCGGGATATCAATGCCTGCTTCACGAAGGTCTTGTGCGGTAATGACCATTTGCTGCGCGGATTTTACCAGGAGTCCAGACAGACCGATGGCATCCGGCTTTTCTTCTCTGCATGCGGCAATCAGTTGCTCTGGCGGTACCTTGATCCCCAGGTTTACGACATTGTAGCCGTTGTTTGACAAAATAATTTCCACGAGGTTTTTTCCGATGTCGTGTACGTCGCCTTTGACGGTCGCCAGCAAGATTTTCCCCTTTGCAGCGGCATCGCTTTTTTCCATGAATGGCTCTAAAAACGATACGGATGCCTTCATCACTTCCGCGCTCTGCAGTACTTCTGCCACGATCAACTGGTTGCCGTTGAACAGGCGACCTACCTCTTCCATCCCAGCCATCAACGGGCCATTGATGATCTCGAGTGGTGTGTATTTATCCAGCGCCAGCTTCAGATCTTCCACCAGACCATCCTTGGAGCCTTCGACTACATAACGGGCCAAACGTTCTTCAAGTGTTAACGAGGAGACTTCCACACGAACTTCCTTTTTCTTTTGACGATAAAATTCAGTGAAGGCCGCCAATGTCTCATCATTTGTCTCGAATAGAAGGGCTTCTGCCAGCTTTCTCTCGTCTTCTGGAATCGAAGCGTAGCGCTCCAGCTTTTCTGTGTTAACGATGGCGTAATCAAGCCCTGCGAGAGTGGTGTGGTACAAGAAGACCGCATTCAGCACTTCCCGACCCGCAGGAGGCAAGCCGAAGGAAACATTACTGACACCCAGGATCGTCTTGCAAGCAGGCATTGCCTGTTTGATCAAACGAATGCCTTCTACGGTTTCCTTGGCAGAGCCGATGTATTGTTCATCCCCTGTCCCTACTGGAAAGACAAGTGGATCAAAAATAATATCCTGTGGCTTTATTCCATACTGGTTGACGAGAATGTCATACGAACGTTGTGCGACCTCCAGCTTCTTTTCGCGAGTGATAGCCATACCCGCTTCTTCAATCGTTCCGACGACAACGGAGGCACCGAACTTGTGAATAAGCGGAACCACTTCCTCAAATCGATCCAACCCGTCTTCCAGGTTAATCGAGTTGAGAATGGCCTTCCCTTGCGAATAGCGAAGTCCCAACTCCATGACCTTGGCATCTGTCGAGTCGATCATGAGCGGTGCTTTTACTTTTTTCACGATGAACTGTAGGAATTTTTCCATATCTTCGTATTCATCACGGTCGGGGTCAGCCAAGCATATATCGATGACATGTGCCCCACGCTTTACTTGGGCTCGGGCAATATCAGACGCTTCTTCATAGTGACCAGCTGCAATCAGATCACGGAATTTTTTGGAACCGATGACATTGGTCCTCTCCCCTACGAGCAAGGGACGATTGTCATCTTCGACGTAAACGACCTCGATCCCGGAGACCGCGCTCAGCGGTTCTACAGCAGCACTGCGCGGCTTGCAGTCTTTCAATGCTTCTGCCATCGCTTGAATATGGTCAGGCGTTGTTCCGCAGCAACCGCCAGCGACGTTTATCCAGCCCTGTTCCGCGAACGCCCGCATTTTCGAAGCAAGTCCCTGTGGCGTTTCATGATAATGACCGTTCTCATCTGGCAAGCCTGCGTTCGGATAACAGCTGACCGCACATTGGGCAATTCCTGATAGTGTCCGCAGATGATCACGCATGAACTCGGGTCCTGTCGCACAGTTCAGACCTATAGAAACAGGCTTTATATGCTCCAAGGAGACGTAAAACGCCTCGATATTTTGGCCCGCCAGCGTCGTGCCCATCGGCTCAATCGTACCTGACAGCATAACGGGGAGCTCCTGTCCAAGCTCTTCAAAAGCTTTGCGAATCCCGATCCCGCCAGCCTTGACGTTCAACGTATCTTGCGAGGTTTCTAAAAGAAGAACATCGGAGCCGCCGAGAATCAGACCTTTTGCCTGACGATAATAAGCCTCGATCAGTTCTTCGAAGGTGACACCGCCTGTCAACGAAAGGGTTTTGGTCGTCGGTCCCATGGCACCTGCTACAAAACGCGGCCACTCCTCCGTGGAATAGGCATCCACCGCTTCTCTGGCCAAGCGAGCTGCCGCTATATTGATCTCAAGGTCTTTCTCTGGCACATCGTACTCGGCCAAAACAATGGAAGCAGCACCAAACGTATTTGTCTCGACGATGTCTGCGCCTGCCTCTAAATATTTCTCGTGAATGGAACGAATCACATCTGGTCTGGTCAAGTTCAGGAGTTCATTACAGCCATCATAGGCTTCACCGCCGAAATCATCAGCAGTCAGATTCGCCTGTTGAAGCATGGTGCCCATTGCACCGTCCAGAATCAGAATTTTCCGGGAAAGCTGTTCGCGAAAAGTTGGAAAAGTTGGTTTCATTGACGTGCCCCTTTTCTCCCTTGCATCTGGGTAAATAAAAAATCCTCTTCTTTGAAAGAAGAGGATTTGTCAGCAGATACGAAAACGCCTGAGACATCCTCTTATCTTTCAAAGCACGTAGCTTTGCTGGAATTGGCACCGGATTTTTACCGGTTGCCGAGGCTTCATCAGGCCAGTCCCTCTGCCTCTCTGGATAAGAGTCGTACACTTGTCATTTAGTTGGTTTGCGAAATGTCTTGAATGTTTGCAAGTATCTTAACACCCCCTTTGTCTCCCCGTCAATTGTGAATTGTCTATTTTTTACTGAGCTTCTCTTCTTACCCGCCCATTTTTGCCTAAGTGGGCATCCGCCCAGTCCAATATCGGCATTCGTGTATAGACTGGAGTATAACGGAAAGGAGGGGAAACAAAGATGAGTACATCTTTCTGCGGTAACGGATTCTTCGGTGACTGCTTCGCAATCGTGCTCGTGCTGTTTATCCTGTTGGTTATTATCGGGTGCTCGTGTGACGACTGTTAGATAAGTGTAAAAAAGGCTATCCCAAAAGCCATCAGGAATGGCTTCGGGATAGCCTTTTTTTCTTGTTATTTGGTGATGATCTTGCCTGTCACAGCATCCAGAGTAATATATTTGAACGCCAGCTTTTCGTCACTCCACGGCACATACGCCATCTTTGGTTGAGCTAATTTTTGCCCATCCACATCTCTCCTCAAATAGACCAGCTTTAATGGCATGACTCGTAAATACGCCTCAACAGCCTTGTCTTTCGAGACGATCTCGTCGGATGCTGGAAGCTCCACCAACTCGTGCGTCTCTCTGTAGTTTGCGAACTTTGTCACTTTGCCAGAAGACGGATCGACTGTTACTGAATAAGCCGCTTTCGGCCAGCGATCCTGTACTGGAATGCCATCCTTGCTCATGAGATATCTGAATTCCCATTCGCCCGAAGACACAGGATTCGTTTCGTCTGGCTGTATGACTTGCGCCAATTGCACTTCTTTTATGCCTGGATCAACGTATTTAGGCAGAAAGGCAAGTGCAGCCTCTTCCGCTTGCTCGCGTTTGACTGTCACTGCTGTATCGGATCGCGGTGACCCCAGCCCGACGACACTGCCTGTTTCTGCGAGAACTTCTACGCCGATATACTTGTCATTTTTATCATTCCAGACGTATTCCTTGCGTCCGTCACGGTTACTCTCTCTATAGGTCGAGTCATCCACTTGTATGCCGAATTCCGCTTGCAGCAACGCTTTTGCCTCATCCTTGGAGCGAACCTTGACGTATTCCTTTGGAGATTCGATCGGATGTGCTTCCTTCGTATTCAACTGATCATAAGCAAGCCCGTTATCTCCCGTTCCATACACCATCTTGCCATTGGTCGCGTCGATATACCACTCCTGACCATCTTCACGTCCTCTTTGCATGAAGGAAACAGCTGGTGTGTACTCCAGAATGGGCTGCCACATATCCCCTTGATTTGATTGTGGCTGTATTCTCGGATTCTGCACGTACCGAAGCTTCATATGCTCGCTCAGCTCTTTGATGGCTACCTCTTCTGACACAGCAGTCGATACATCCGGGTACTGCGACGGCTCAAATGATTCGAGCCCCTTATTGAAATATTCGAGGTGGCCAGAGTCGGTTGTTTCGATGCTTATTTCATCAGACAACACCGGCATCCCGTTATAGTATCTCAGGTACAATCCCGGATGGTTGGCGTCCAACAACCGATAGTTCTCGCTATCAGCCCCGAGCAGCTTGTTCAGGAACTGTCGCTCTTGCTCCAATGCTTTTGCTCCTTCTGCTCTTTTCTGGCTCTTTGCTTCCTTTTCATCCTTAAACAGAAGCCTATAATGTTCCAATGCTTGACCATTGCCAGTGATCACAAGAGAAACTTCATGACCCTCTTTGTTCGTTTTCCCCAAAATGAATGACATGCCATCGTGGTTCTTTTCTTTATCCAAAAGAAGAAGGGATGGGCTCAAATCGGGCATGGCATCTGTCAGCTTGGTGAAAAAGGCTTGTTCGCTCTTGTTCAATCGCCCGAAAAACGCGACTTGCTCACGTTCGTCAATTCCAACCGACAATACGTCGAACGGAACGGGCTGGCCGTTTTCGATCCGTTGATAATTCACGCTCATCCATGGGCCTTTTACCATATGCTCGTCGGTGTAGATCTGAGTCTCGACGAGCTGATAGGTCTTACTTTCCTCCCCCAAAAAAGCTTGAAGAAATGCGCTTGCTGCTTTCGCCGCAGTCTTGGATGATGGCAAGTTTATCTCCTTCTGTTCTTTCCGCTCACCGTTTATTGTAAAGCTCTCAATTTGTCCTGTCTGTGTATCATAGACAACATTGGCACGCGCAGTATCCCCTTCCAGTAAAGTTAGTGCACTGAATCCATAGCTTGTACGATCCACTCTTATTGTCATCTTGCTCAAGGCTGGAATCACTTTTTTCAATGGTAAGACGGCATCTTCCGCCGACACCATTACACTGTTCTGATTTGCCTCTTTATTATTTGTTTCCGTAGCAGTCGTTGCAATCGCATTCGTTACATTTTTGCCATTTGGCAACTGTGGAAACCAGCCTTGCTGGTGCATTCCCACAGCAGTAACCGCCAAGCAAGCTGCCAGCGAACCAGCCACGAAAATTCGGTTTCGATTCTTGTGTTTATTCTTTGCAATCGCATCTCTGATCCGCAATTCCATTTCCTTTGTAAACCTCACTTCCTCCACCGATTCCTCACTTGCACTCCGTACCGCTTCACGCATTTGCTTATCTACGTCCATTCCAATCCCTCCTTTTCACACAATGCCTTAAAATGTTTTCGGGCCCGTGACAATTGGGTTCGTACGGCATCTTCTGAAATATCCAACACATGCGCAATCTCTTTTATCGACAAATCTTCATAGTAATGAAGTACCATGACTTTTCGGTACAGCGGCGAGAGCTTCATCACCTGCTCCGCTACCTGTATCTTGCTCATTTGTCCGATGACTGCCGATTCAACATTTGCCGTGTCGACCTTTTCCGGGGGTGCTTCCTCTTTGGAGAGGTATGTAGAAAAAATCTGGCGAAAGGACCACGAACGCAAATATTTGCGGGACTCGTTGATCGCGATTCGGTAAAGCCATGTTTTCACGCTACTCTGATGGCGGAACTGATCCAGACCCCGATACGCCTTCAGAAACACTTCCTGGGTAATGTCTTCCGCAATTCCCCGATCCTTGACGATCAAGTAGGCGAGCTGCACGATGTTGTCTCCGTACTCGCTCATGAGCCTCGTCAGCTTCTCCTCGTTGGTCAATTGCAGCGTCCAGTCCGCTTCGCTACTTTTGGCACTTGCATTCACGCGCTGTTCACCTCCTTGTTTCGTGTTGATATGTATTTGATCCAGCTGGCTTATTTTTGTGACAAGAATATCCAATTATTTTTTCCATAATCCTTTTCTCTTCTTCCACTGCTGCACTCTGTTACGTTGCTTTCATTGTCAGCGCCCATTGCTTTTGCTATCATGAGGCTTATTGTAGAGCGAAAGGAACGAGATGACATGGATGACTTGCAAGCACGAGAAAAAGACAAATTTCTGTCCTGTTTGGAAACCATAAAAGAACTATCCAAATCCGATTTTGAAACCTATTCCATCGTTAAGAATACCGAAACCGGGGAACATTATCTCCATTATTTTTTGTCCCACATTAACTTGTCCGAGGGAGGCAGAAGAGACGATTACGATCACTTCCTGCCGATTGAATCCGACGATATTTTAGCGATTATGTTTGGCGAACAGCCGTACCAGTTTCCGGAGAACTGGCGCTCCGCTTATTTGCGAAGTGGGAATGACAATCGATTGATCCCGTTCGATCCATCGGAAAATTACGATCTGGATGAGGCCGCTGCTGCCGAGTTGGCTATGCTCGAAAAGTTGGAGCAGTACAAAGAGCAAATGATGAATGCGGAAAACCTCAGCGCGGAAGAAAAGGAAGAGCTGACCAAGCAATATTTCGCGGAATTAGATAAGATATTAAAAAAACCTTGATCGAGGCACCTTGCATCATGACGGTATAAACAGCTATAATTCTAGTGAAACAGACGAATCGTTGATGAGGAAAGTACTCCTTGTGTGAGGACGAAAGCGAGTCGGGGACGGTGTGAGCCCGATGCCAAACCATGTGAGGAAGCGCCCCTCGGAGATGCGGCCTGAACATCCTGCGCCAGCCATTATGGGCAACGGATCGTGTAGGGCCTATGCCGGGACTGCCCGTTACAGCAGATCAAGCGGTTTTTGCCTTCCTGTTCGATGGAAGGGAAAAACAACAAGAGTGGCACCGCGGGAGTATAACCTCTCGTCTCTTTTTCACAGGAGACGTAGAGGTTTTTTTATTTGAAAGGAGTAGAAATTTAGATGAGTTACAAACACCAAGTCGCTGAAAAGATTGCCGCTACGCTCTCCTCGATGGGCGTTGACACACTGACCAAAGAAGCTGTATACGGCATGCTGGAAACACCTCCAAACCCTGCAATGGGCGATGTGGCCTTCCCATGCTTCCAATTGGCAAAAGCATTGCGCAAAGCCCCACCGATGATCGCATCAGAGCTGGCTGGACAGCTCACCGGTGCACCAGTGCGCGAATCGCAAGCAGTTGGTCCGTACGTGAATCTGTTCCTGGATCAAGAAAATGTGGCAGAGCAAGTAATCGGAACCATCCTTACCCAAGGCAGCACATTCGGAAGCAGCAATGTCGGTCAAGGGCGCAAAGTACCAATCGACCTCTCCTCCCCGAATATCGCGAAGCCGTTTTCCATGGGTCACCTGCGCTCTACCGTTATCGGGAACGCAATTGCCAACATCATGGAAAAGCAAGGCTACGAGCCAGTGCGCATCAATCACTTGGGTGACTGGGGTACACAGTTCGGGAAACTGATCGTTGCGTATCGCCTCTGGGGTGACGAAGCAAAGGTAAAAGCAGAACCAATCAAGGAGCTGCTCAGCCTCTACGTTCGTTTCCACGAAGAAGTCGAGAACGATCCTACCTTGGAAGATCAAGGCCGCGAATGGTTCAAAAAGCTCGAGGATGGCGACGAAGAAGCACAGCATCTGTGGAAATGGTTCCGTGATGAGTCCCTCAAGGAATTCATGAAGATCTACGACCTGATGAACGTAGCCTTCGACTCCACACACGGGGAAGCGTTCTACAACGACAAAATGGATCGCGTTGTTACATTGCTCGAGGAAAAAGGGCTATTGACTGAATCCGACGGTGCGATGGTCGTGAACCTCGATGAATACAACATGCCGCCATGCCTGATCAAAAAATCTGACGGCGCTACCCTGTACGCAACGCGCGATTTGGCTGCTGCCCTCTTCCGTCACGAATCGTACGATTTTGCAAAAGCACTCTATGTCGTAGGAAACGAGCAACGTCTTCACTTCCAGCAGCTCTATAAAGTGTTGGAAAAAATGGGCTATGCGTGGTCTGCAAATATGCACCACATCCCATTCGGCATGATGCTCAAGGACGGCAAGAAAATGTCCACGCGTAAAGGGAAAGTTGTTCTCTTGGAAGAAGTGTTGGCACAAGCCATTTCTGATGTCCAAAAAGTCATCGAGGAGAAAAACCCTACGCTGTCCAATAAAGAAGAAGTGGCTCGTCAAGTCGGGGTAGGCGCAGTTATTTTCCATGACTTGAAAAACTTCCGCCTCAATGATGTCAACTTCTCCTGGGAAGAGATGCTGACCTTCGAAGGGGAAACAGGACCATACGTGCAATACGCACACGCGCGTGCATGCTCGCTGCTGCGCAGAGGTGGCTACCAGCCAGCGACGGCGGTAAACCTGGCTTCCGGTGCACTCGACAGCAAAGAGGCTTGGGCAGTGATTACCCTCTTGAACGCGTTCCCAGAGATAATCGAACGTGCTGCCGATAACTTCGATCCGTCGCAAATCGGCAAGTATGTGATCGACCTGGCACAAACGTTCAACAAATTCTATGCGAATGTACGCATCCTGGCTGAGGAAGAAGATGTGAAGGCATCTCGTCTCCAGCTCGTAGCAGCAGTCGTTGCTGTGCTGAAGGAAGGTCTGCGTCTGCTCGGTCTGTCTGCTCCAGAAGAAATGTAAGAAAGAATACGAAAAGCCGGTTGCCTTCCTTTTGTGGGGAAGCGCCGGCTTTTTTGATTGTCCCGTGTCATCGTCATTCTTCTGTGAGATAATGAAACGATGGCAGATGAAAGAGGTGAGCAACAATGGGAAGAAGTGTACATTTCGGCAAGACGGATTTTACCTTGCGACTCACTGGCTTGCATACGCTCTTAGCCTTAAAGAGCACGATCACGTTACCTTATCAGTCGATCAAGCATGTCGAGGTTGGTTCTTTCATTCCGCCAAAATGGATGTTGCGCATGCCAGGGACGTCTTTTGGCCCATTGAACATTTATGAAGGAAGCTTTCAGTATAGAAATGAATGGTACTTCCTTTCTTTTACCCAGACAGATTCGTTGTTGATCCTGGAAGTAGAGGGTCATGCCAAATACCAGCACGTCATTGTACAGCTGGAAAACCCAACAGAAGTAGCGGCTACATTGCGAAAATACTTACGTGAACAAAATGCCCCTTCATAACCGATCTAGCTTTCATGACAAACAGCCCCGACATAACAACGTTCGGGGCTGTTTCCTTTGTACATGTAAAGTTTATAGCGTCAAATTTTCATAGATCACTGACATTCCCATGCCACCTGCCATGCACAGCGTCACCATGCCATACTTCTCGCGTCTGCGCATCATTTCGTTCATCAACGTCACTGTCAGCTTCGCGCCAGTTGCTCCCACAGGGTGACCCAAGGCAATCGCGCCTCCATTGACATTCACCTTACTCGAGTCCAGCTCCAAGCATTTGATCACGGACAAAGCCTGGGCGGCAAATGCCTCGTTTAACTCGATGAGCCCAATGTCTTCTAGCGCCAATCCCGCTTTCTCCAGTACTTTTTGCGTAGCGGGAACTGGTCCGATCCCCATTACGTCAGGTTCGACTCCTGCGCTGGCAAAAGCCTTGATTTTCACGAGCGGAGTCAAACCCGCCTCCTCCGCCTTTTCACGAGACATCATTAATACTGCGGCTGCGCCGTCATTCATCGGACACGCATTTCCGGCAGTGATAGATCCCTCTTTTTGAAAAACACTTTTCAGCTTGGCGAGCTCTTCTAGCTTGATATCCTGTCGCACCGATTCATCCTGCGCAAAAACACGGGTGCCTTTGCGATCCTTGATTTCAATTGGTACGATCTCATTCGCGAACGTGCCTGCTTCGATTGCTGCCGCTGCTCTTACGTGGCTCTCATAGGCAAAACAATCCTGCTCCTCACGGGAAATACCGTACTGTACCGCCAGCCGTTCTGCGGTCAACCCCATATGCTCGCCGGTCAACGAGCAGATCAAGCCATCGGACAAAAGAGCGTCCTCCATGGACAAATTGCCGAATTTGCTGCCCCAGCGGTTCTTCACGAGGTAGGGAACACTGCTCATGGATTCCACTCCGCCCGCAATCACCACATCCTCTTGACCTGCTGCAATGGCTAGCGCACCGTTGCCAATTGCTTTCAATCCTGAACCACAGGCTTTAATAACGATGTGACCATAGACATTGCGTGGAAATCCCGCCAGCTGCGAGCTGATACGTGCAGCATTGAGTCCTCCCCCATGTACGTACCCATTGCCAAAAATCACTTCATTGACTTGTTCCTTCGGCAAATCAACCTTATTCATCAAGCCTTCCAATACCTGCCGCCCCAGCTCTGTTGCCGGTACGTCCCGCAGGCTTTTCCCAAATGCACCCACAGCACTGCGCACACCCGCAACAATGACTACGTCTCTCATACCCCAGCTCCCTTTCGTTTTTACGCCATTACAGTACACGGTTCAAAAATTCTCTCGTGCGCTCTTCTTTCGGGTTGTTGAAAATTTCTTGGGGTCTAGCCATCTCGATGATCTTGCCTTGATTCATAAACGCCACCCAGTCAGCCACTTCCTTGGCAAACCCCATCTCATGCGTCACGATAATCATCGTCATTCCTTCTTGCGCGAGCTGCTTCATTGTCTCCAGCACTTCCCCTACCAGCTCTGGGTCAAGCGCCGAGGTTGGCTCGTCGAAGAGCATGATATCCGGTTTCATCGCCAGTGAACGAGCAATGGCCACGCGTTGCTTTTGTCCACCGGAGAGGCTGGATGGGTAGGCGTCCGCTTTTTCAGAAAGACCTACCTTTTTCAGCAGCCGGAGCGCTTCCTGCTTCGTTTCTTCCTTGTCCGCTTTCTTCGCAATCAGCGGTGCCTCCATGATGTTTTCCAGAACGGTTTTATGCGGGAACAGATTGAAGTGCTGGAACACCATGCCTACCTTTTGCCGTACTTTGGTCAAGTCATCCTTCTTCGGATCGATGCTTTTACCTTCGATATAAATCTCTCCGCCGTCCTTGATCTCCAGAAAATTAATGCATCGAATCAATGTGCTTTTCCCCGATCCACTGGCACCGATCAAGACGACGACCTCACCCTTTCCGACTTGCAGGGTGACATCCTTGAGAACTTCCACTTTTCCGAAGCTTTTCTTCAAATTTTGCACGCGTATCATTTCTCTTTGCTTTTCCATCGTCTTTCCCCTCCGCTTTACGCCTCTCCTTTTGCCAGACGCTTCTCCATGATGTGGACCACATACGTAAACGCCATAACAATAACCAAGTAATAGAGCGCCACAATCAAAAAGTACGTCATTTCATCAAAGGTTTCCGCAGACAAGCGACGGGCCAGTGAGAACAACTCATCCATGGCAATGAAAGCGGCCAGAGATGATTCCTTCAAAGACAAAATAAACTGGTTACCAAGCGGCGGGATTGATCGTTTCATCGCTTGCGGCAAAATGATCCGGCGCATGGTTTGACGAGCGGACATGCCCAAAGATAGACCTGCCTCCATTTGTCCTTTATCAATCGACTGAATCGAGCCCCGGAAAATCTCTGCGATATAGGCTCCACTGTGAATCGCCAGAGCGAGCGCTGCCGACCAAAATTGACCGAGATCAATAATTTTGTAAAAGCCGAAATACAAAACGAAAATTTGCACGACCAACGGTGTACCGCGAATGATCATGATGTACGCATTGGCTATGAAGCGTGCAACTGGAAGCCTGGATACCTTTAACAAAGCGACAAACAATCCGATAATCGAGCCTACGATAACAGAAGCGATCGTCAACTGAAAGGTCAGCAGCAACGGCTTCCAAAAAAACGGCAATGTCCGGAAAAACTCTTCTGTCAGATGGGCAAAACTGGGCACTTGATGCCACCCCTCACTCGTAATGGAATTTGTCTTTTATACCAACTCACTATTCTGCTTTGCTGATATCGCGATTAAAGTACTTCTCGCTCAATTTAACGTAGGTACCATCCTCCATCATTTGCTTGAGCACTTCGTTGATCTTGTTCAGCAATTCCGTATTTCCTTTGCGCACTGCGATTCCATGCTTGACTTCCGAGAGTGGCTTCCCGCTTTTCTTGAGCTTCAAGCCTTGCGCAATGGCAATCTCCCCTACGACGCTATCTGTAATCACGACATCGTGTTTTCCCTGCTCCAAGGCACGCAGAGCCGTTACATCGCTGTCATACGTTTTGATGTTATCCGTATACTCCCGCGCCATCTTTTCGTGTGTAGTGCCGAGTGCGACTGCCACTTCTTTACCTTTCAAACCTTCCAGTGTGCTAATCGTCCCATCCGGGCGAACGAACAGTTGACCACCGGACAAGTAGTACGGGTCTGCGAAATCAACCTGCTGCTTCCGTTCTTCTGTAATCGCATGGCTGGCAATCGCTGCATCGTAGCGTCCTTCTTTTACCCCTGCGATAATACCGGAAAAAGGCGACGTGACTGGCTTTGGCTCAAGACCCAAACGCTTGGCGATCTCATTGCCGATCTCGACATCAAATCCGGTCAATTGACCATCCTTGAAGTAGCTGAATGGCTGATATTCACCTGAAGCCGCGTATACAAATACGCCTGCCTCTTTTGTCATGGACGACGCATTTCCAGCAGAAGCCCCACCTGCTTGCCCTCCCGCACTGTTAGTGGAAGCGCCTTGGCTACATCCGCTTACAAGTAGTGACAACGAAAATACGACTCCTGCGATCATTTTGATTGTTTTTTTCATGTGTTTCATCCCCCTGTTCTATTTGTTCGCGCTTACATTTTTCATTACTCTACCATTTGTAAATTTTCTGAAATCATTAAAGGTGCCCCGGTATTCGTAATGACATTTTCCAAGGTGAACGGGTACATTACCTCTGTCAAAAGCAAGCCTCTTGGCGTGATCTCGATTACAGCCCTCTCGGTGATAATGAGATCGACGCAGCCCTTCGCCGTCAGTGGCAATGTGCACTCCCTGCGGATTTTGGGCTCACCTGCCTGATTGACATGGCTCATGAGCACGATCACTTTCTTGGCGTAATAGGCCAGTTCTGCTCCTCCACCAATTCCATGAACGCGCGAGCCAGGAACAATCCAGTTTGCCAGATCTCCTCGGCGATTCACCTGCAAAGCCCCGATAAACGCTGCGTCCAGCTTTCTTCTTCGGATCATGCCATACGCAATGGTGCTGTCGAAATACGATGCCCCCGGTACAACGGTAACAGGTGCTCCACCTGCGTTGGAAATATGCTGGTCCTCTTCTCCCTTTAACGGCGTAGGTCCGACACCCAAGATTCCATTCACCGAGTGAAACATGACTTGCCATTCATTCGGGATAAAATCAGCGACCAGCTCAGGTATTCCGATCCCCAAGTTCACTGCCATTCCGGGAGCGACCTCTTTGGCCGCACGCCACGCAACCATATTGCGCTGATCCATTTCCAACCCCATTAGCTGTTCCCTCCGCCACGAACCACGATATAATCCACAAAAATGCCAGGCGTCACGATTTTATCCGGGTCCAGCTCTCCTGCCGGAACGATCTCTTCCACCTCAGCGATTGTGATATCTGCGGCCATCGCTACTAGCGGATTCAGATTTCTTGCTGCCTTGTCATAAATGAGATTTCCGTAAGTATCCGCCTGTTTTGCATAGACGATCCCTACTTCCGCTGTCAGGGCAGCTTCGATCTGACAGGTTCTTCCGGCAAAAGCAAACGGCTCTGCTCCTTCCATTCGCTCTCCACTCACATGCGCATCTACAACGATTCCCGGAATGCCAACACCCCCTGCCCGAATCTTTTCTGCGAAAATTCCTTGTGGACAAAATGTCACTTCCAGCATTCCATCCAACATTTGTTGACCTGCTTCGGGATTGGAGCCAATATGTGTGGTTATCAGCCGCCTCACCCGTCCATGACTGATCAGCTTTCCGATTCCGATTTCCGGATACCCCGCATCAATTCCGATGAGTGTCAAGCTTTGCACGCCTTTGTGCAAGATCGAATCAATCAAGAGTGCCGGGGAACCGATCGTGCCGAATCCGCCATACATTAGCCGGGTGCCATCCAGAACATGCTCCACTGCTTGTTCGTGCGTCACCAGTTTTGATAACATCGCATGCATTTCCTTGTCTCGTATTCTTGGGTAAATCGCTTACGTCGAACTATGTAGTAGCAACTCTTGTGCCAAGCCTCAAAGCGGCATAAAAACACAAGCAAGCTACAAGCTACTTCTATTACTGAGTCGAAATAGACTCACTTTTGAAGCGAAAAGGCAGGAAAAGTCTAACTTTTCTATTGAATCGATTTCGACTCAGCTAGTTTTAATTTCGATTCACTATACAACAATCAATTTGATCTTGTACAATCAGTTGAAAAACCGGGGAGCTACTCAACATGGAAAAAGCTGCGGAGATACTAGCACTGTCTTCTGTTGATCGTTTTATTGACATCCTGAACACACTGGCAGATGGCATATTCATTGCTGATGCGCAGGGAACTACTTTATGGTTAAACAATGCCAGTGAAAACCTGTGTGGTCTGCCAAAAGCCGAACTCATCGGGCAAAACGTATCCGACCTCGAAGAAATGGGGATTTTCAGCCCCTCTGTCACCCGCTTGGTTTTGGAAACGGGAAAACCGACCACAACCATTCAGCTCGTCAATAATAAGGGGAAATTTCTGGTGACCGGACATATTATCCCGGATGAGGATGGAAGACCGGAGCTGATCGTTTCCCACTCACGCGATATCACTGAGGCAGCCCGTGCCAGTTCACAGCTGGAAGAGACGGTCGCTTTACTAAAGCGGTACAGCGAAGAAATTCAGCTCATGAAGTGGGAAGCTAGCCAGAGCTCTTCCCAAACCTTGATTGGCAACAGCCGTTCCTATCTCGCCCTGCTGGAATTAATGAAAAAAGCAGCCCCTGTGGACACGACCGTGTTTATTACAGGAGAAACAGGTGTAGGAAAAAGCTATCTTGCGGAGCAAATCCATCAATTGAGCGAACGAAGCAGCGGGCCGTTCGTCCACGTCAACTGTAGTGCCATTCCCGAAACCTTGATCGAGTCAGAGCTGTTCGGCTACCATAAAGGGGCCTTTACGGGGGCGAGTCACTCGGGAAAAATCGGATTAGTAAAAATGGCGGACAAAGGGACGCTTTTCCTGGATGAAATCAGCGAGCTTCCCTATCACTTGCAATCGAAATTATTGCTGCTTTTGCAAAACAAAACGTTTATGCCGATCGGCGGAACGAAAACATACACTGCTGACATCCGCATCATAACCGCAACCAATGCCAACCTTCAGGAGCTCGTGCGGTTGGGCAAATTCAGACATGACTTGTACTATCGCCTAAATATTTTACCCATCAATGTTCCGCCATTACGGGAGAGAAAGGACGATATTTTCCCGTTACTCCATCACAATTTACAGCGATTCAATAGCAAACATAACCAGAAACGGCGTTTATCTCCGGAAGCACTGGATGTTTTGCATCAATACGAATGGCCTGGGAACGTGCGGGAGTTGGAAAATTTGGTAGAGCGGATCGTTATTACGTCAAAACTGGATGAAATTCAAGTGAGTGATTTGCCAGAAGAACTGCGGAGTATTCGTGAGCTGGAGGAGGGAATTCTTTCACTCGGTTCTCTTTCTCTTACAGAGCGGATGGAGAAAATTGAGATGGAATTTATTCTGCAAGCATTGCGTACACACAAAACAACTCGCAAAACAGCATCGGCCCTCGGCATAACCCAGTCGCTACTTATGCGGCGGATTAGAAAGTATGGGATTCAGCTGGATTCTGAGGAGGAATGATTGGGAAGCTGAGTCAACATTGTGGAGGAGAAGAAAAAGCGCAGTTCTCTTCGACTCTGACACGCCCACAAGGGGGATTGACTGTCCGTCTCCACTTCAAAAAGGGGACCGTCGAGCCAAAGCCACCCTACGGGCGGACGTTTCTCAGGGAAGAAGTGTTCGACAACCGGGTCCCCTTTTTGAAGTTCCGACTGGGTAGGCGTTGTCAAGGTCTGCGAGTCCTGCGCTTTTTCTTCTCACCAGCTTTTTTTGTTCATCGGTACCTTTTAAAAGCAAGATCCTCGTCAGTATAAACTGAGGGATAATCTTCATAAGGCTCAATGCTACAGATGAGCGTCCGTATACACTCTTATTGACATAAAAAAGGAGCGCTACCTTGCAGCGCTCCTTTTCGTTCTTGGATTACTCGTCAATCTTCTTTGCTTTTTTGCCAAACCACGTATTTGCAACCAGCTCGACTACCTGCTTCGGTAATGATTGTGGTGCTTGTATTTCCGTTCCAGCCTTGTCCACTGTGCGGTACAGCAAAGCTTTGTCATCCGCTGGGTCTGACATGGTTTGCAGCGTCCACTCGCCGATTTGTCCGGCGCTTGTCCACTCCTCGATCATCAGCTGATACTCACCTGGGGCCAGCTCGATATAATCTTCGTCAGTCACATCTACAATCGCATATCCATCATGCTCGATTTCAGCATCGTATGTATTTCCGTTCGCCGCTTCGTACAGAGCGAGCTCCTCCGGGTTATTCAAGTTTTCAGTCAGATGAGTAAAATCCGCAATCGTCACCTTAATACGCTTTTTCATAGATACCCCTCCCGTGTTGAACACATCATTTCACACTCTACCACAACATGGTCAGCCCTGCCAATTGTCTATAAGCAGACGGACATGTTTGATTTCTTCGCGATGTCCCCCTTCTGAGCCTCTCGCGGTTTCCAGAACGATGGGAAGTTCCCGCAATTCGGGTGTTTGTAAAAAAGCGGCAATGGCTGCATCCCCGATCATCCCTTTACCGATAGAGGCATGCCGGTCTCGAAAGGAACCACTCGGATAAACGGAATCGTTCAGATGAACGGCTCGCAGGCTCGTAAAATAATCGAGCTCTCGCATCCGATCAGCTACTTCTCCCCAATCATTCCCTTTCCACAATCCGCTGGCAAATGCATGACACGTATCCAAGCAAAAGCCTACCTTTCTTGGCTCAGCAAACAGTTGTCGAACCTGCGTAAGCTCTTCGAGTGTCGTGCCCATGCGGTTGCCTTGTCCAGCATTGTTTTCAATTAACAGCTGGGCTTTTCCATTCCAGCCATCCAGTATTTGATTGACCATCTGGATCATGATTTTGTATCCGGTAAGGACATCCGCGCCTTTATACTGGCCAAAGTGAACGACCACACCCAACGCCCCACAGGCTTCGGCAATTTCAAGATCATTTCGTACGGAGCCCACTGTAACGGCGAAAAGCTCCTGCTCCTCGACGCAAAGATTCACTGGATATGGTGTATGAGCAATCGATAGCATGCCATTTTGCTGACAAAAAGCGCGACATCGCTCTGCGTCCAGGGCATCGAATTGCTTGACACCTAAGCTACGCGGGTTTTTCGGGAAAAATTGAAATGCTAACGCTCCTTCTCTGAATGCAGTTCTCGCCGCCTCCTCGTACCCGTGACGAATACTGACATGACAACCGATTTGCAAGATAGCCCCTCCCCTCACTCGCTTCTTCTCATTTTTCCCTCTGTCCCTTTTTCTCAATCGAGCACTTGCACTTCCCTGTCAGATCGAATAAACTAAAACTAAACCGAACGTTCAGTCTATAATAAGGAGCATTTCTATAATGTCAAAGCGCCGTCTCGATGGGGAGAAAACCAAGCAACATATCGTAGAGAAAGCCACCGAGTTATTTTCTCAGAAAGGCTATTCAGCCACTTCCATTGAGGACATTTGCCAAGCAACTGGAGCGAGTAAGGGCAGCCTCTATTACCACTTTAAAAACAAGGAGCAGTTGTTCCTGCATTTGCTTGAAAAGCAGTACAGCGAATGGGTAGATTTATGGCAGGAAAAAGAAAAAGAATTCGAGACATCCATCGAAAAGCTGTACGGCTTAGCTGCCTTTTTCTTGGAGGATTTTTTGTCCCACCCTCTGAAAAAAGCAGGCGAAGAGTTCTCCGGCAGCCAGCTCGCTGATCCAGTCATTTTGGAACAAGTGCTGGAAATGCTCGGCTCCACGTATACCCTCTATACCTCACTCTTCCAAGAAGGAATCGACCGAAGGGAGTTCGCTCCATGCGATCCCGAAGAAATGGCGATGATACTGGAAGGGCTCATGAATGGAATCATCAATGTAGGTTATCAAATGGAAGATGAGCGTCTTCATGCTCTGCTGAAAAGGAGCATTGACGTTTTGCTGCACGGCATTATTGCCAGGTAGCATTTTTTTCAACTTTAATTAGACCGGACGTTCGGTATAATTTTTCGGGAGTGATATGACCCATGAAAGGTCTTTGGGGAAACAAAGTTTTTCTTACCGTTTTTATCACGGATACATTAGAAAATATTGGTATATGGATTCGCAACATGGCCTTGCTCTACTATGTCATGGAGACGAGCGGCAACAATCCGACCGCCGTATCGCTTTTGACTGCTATCGAACTTGCGCCGATCTTGGTTTTTTCGATTATTGGCGGGGCATTGGCTGATCGCTGGAACCCGAAGCGAACGATGATAGCCGGAAACCTGTTAAGCGCCCTCTCTGTATTGGTCATCGTGTATTTGCTCTGGCAAGGGATGTGGATCGCTGTATTCTTTGCGACCTTTATCTCGGCTATCGTGTCGCAGTTCTCCCAGCCTTCTTCTGCCAAGATGATGAAACGTCATATTCCTGATGAGCAAGTTGCAGCAGCTGTGTCTATTTCCCAAAGTACGGGTTCGATTTTTCTGCTGGTTGGCCCGATTATTGGTACCTTTTTCTTTGAGCAGTGGGGCATCTACCCTTCCCTGTTAACGATGGCCGGGCTGTTCTTCGTCTCGGCACTGATCTTGCTGATACTTCCCACCTCAACTGCCAGTGCAACAGAGGAAGGCGGAACTCTCCTTTCTGAGATTAAAGCAGGTTTTGCCTATGTAAAAAAGCGACCAGCCTTGCGCCGGATCGCCATTACCTTTTCATGTCTGGGGTTATCCTCGGGTTTTATCAATTCACTGGAGGTATTTGTCATCACGGATCGTCTTTTACTTTCCAAGGAAGCCATTCAATGGTTTACCGCGCTAGACGGTTTGGGTATGCTGTTGGGCGGCATCTTGGCTTCCATTTATCTGGAACGCTTGAATAGTCGCTGGGTCATTACAGGTGGATTAATATTCTTCGCTCTCTCCGTCGCCGTAGAAGTTCTCTCTGTATGGATGTACCTAACTGCAGCGATGCGCTTTTTTACCGGAATAGGGATGGCATTTTTACAGATTGTAATCGGTATGTTCATGATCAAGCTCGTGGATGAAGCATATATCGGAAGGGTGAATGGAACGATCTCACCGCTCATGGTCGGACTCATGATGGTCGGTTCCTTTGCAGCAGGTCCGCTCATGCAGATGACTTCGTTGATTACGGTATTTCTGATTGCATCTGTCATCCTTCTGCTCGCTGCATGGGGATGTAAGCAAATCAAGTGGGATTCGGCGGAAGTAACACAAGATGGAGCTAACCAACTTCTCGAACACAAGCAGGCGCAAACGCTATCGTAAGAGACATACGACCAAGCAAAAAAGCTGTCCACCAAACGGACAGCTTTTTCTAGTAAAATGCTATGTTTTCACAATGAGGAGTGGTGTTTTCGTACGATGAATCGTTTTAAATGTCACACTGCCGAGCAGCGTACCTGCGACTGCACCTTGGCCATGATGACCAAGCACAACCAGTCCAGCATCGATTTCTTCAGCGGTCTGGCGGATCACAGTCGCTGGATCTCCGACCACGACCTTGCTTTCAAAAGGAAGCGATGCAGCTTCAAGCATCTCCTCGCAAGGTTTTAACGATTCACGTCCCCAACCTTCGAGTGTATTCATGTTATCCCAGCCTACGCCATATACACCTGCATATGTGGCTGGTGGGATGACAACGGACAAAAGCGTATACGATACATCTGGGAGGTGCTGACTCATCTCAATGGCTTTTTTCGCAGCTTCCATCGAATGATCGGAACCATCTACTGCAATGAGTACTTTGTTCCAAGGGAAGCGGCTCTCATCTGTCTCCTCTGCAATGAGGAAAACCGGAACTTTGACATCATGGAGTGTCGGATAGCTGACGCTTTGCAACAGGAAGCCTGTAATGCGGCCGTAGCCGTGTGTTCCCATTACGATGGCGGCATAGTCATTCGCAGCGTGCTTGGCAATGACTTCATGCGGCTCTCCGAATTCAATCTCCAATTCATACGTGATACCTGCTTCTTCTACGATCGCCAGAAATTTCTTCAGATCTTCTCTTGCTTCATCCAATTGATAATCTTCTACGACATCTCGTCCCAACCTTCTGACAACATTGCGTGAAGGGAACGGAGAGATGGCATGAAGCAATGTGATATCATGCTTATTTTTGGCGTAGGCCAGCGCGAAGCGGACAGCCTGAATGGACTGCGCTGAGAAATCAACAGGAACTAGAATGCGGGACATAATGACACGTCCTTCCTCTTTTTCATCTGGCAAATGCGGTGTAGCTCTATGTATCCATCTGCCTTGATTTCATTGTAGCCCTGTGGGCCCTACGTGTATGTAGGGGTATTCCCTGATCTTGGTAGGGATATTCCCTGATAGGGAGTCCTAATCTTTCAATGCGCTAGTCCATGACAGCCGTGATAAAAATAGTAGGCTTTTCACTTAAATCAATGTCCGTAATCTCATGATCATCCACCATCCGCCGAGTCGCCTGTTGGTCTCTTCGAATAACCCGAACGACTGGGCGCGAAGGCAAGCCTTTATTTTGATCAATGATCACACCAATTTCGCCTGTTGACAGCTTAAGCGAGGTTCCTGTCGGGTACATGGCAATCGAGCGCAAAAAGTGAATGACCATTTTATGATCGAAGCGTTTCTCCGCAAGCCCCATGACTTTTTCGCAAGCCTCATACGCTGGCAACGTCTCTTCTTCCCCCGAAAAAGGCGAGATGAGATTGTCATAGTAGTTACAAATCGCCACAATCTTGGCGAAATCATGAATCTCATCGCCAGTCAGTCCTCGTGGCTGCCCACTACCATCCACCCATTCATGATGCTGCAAAGGGACATGTGCGGACACAATACTCATCTCATGTTTTTTACGCAACAGATCAAAGCCCAGCCAGGTATGATGATTCGTTTTGCTGTTCTTTTTGTATGCTGGTGCTTCCTTGTCGACTGACAGCTTTCCAATGTCATGCAAGAGGGCGCCGATGGCGAGCTCTTTTAGTTGAGCCGTATTATAACCTAATCCAACGCCCATTACTGTCGCCATCATGCACACATTCAAGGAATGAATGTACATAGCGTTGTCGGTCGTGCGAATTTCTCCCAGATTCAAGAGCACACGACGATTTCTCAAGGTTTCATCGATGATACTTCCCACTGATTTTTGAATGCCGCGGACATCGAAGTTTTTTCCGGACTGCACACACGAAATCGCTTGTGACAGATTGCGGATTGCGTCCTTCCGAGTGGTCTCCGTGACGACCTCCTGCTCTTTCACTTCGTCGAGCAGCGGGTCTTTGATGCTTAGCATCGTGACGCCAAACCGGCGCAATTTATTAATCATTCCGACAGTCAGTTGGACACCTGCATGCAAGAGCGTCAAACCCTCGCTTGTATAAATGCTTCGAGCCAAAACGTCTCCTGGCTCTACTAGGTCTACATTCACATATTTCATGGGGTCTTTCCTCCTGATTCCGTCCTCCCCTGATGCTTCTTCCCTATCTTTGCTTTGAAAAAACCTGTTTCGCGGGATTTTGCCGAAAAAACATCCCCGGAACAGATTCCTCCTCGTTTTTCATCTGTGTCTTCCAAGACCAAGCCATGTACAAAGCCCAGAAAATTGGGTACGTGCATCCTGGTAGCCTTGTGAGTAATAATGCTCCAGCTTCTCCTCTTGACGTTCAAAACCTCGTAGAAAGGTACCGACGGGAGGTGCGATGACAAACGCTTTGCCTTCCTTTTGCATCTCTTTGACCTGCTCAATAGCCTCACAATAGATACGAAAATGACGAATGAATGCTTGACACAAGCGCTTACTTTTGGGAAAAAAACGCTCGACACGCGAAAGCTTGCGCATCCACTCACTTGGCGGACAAGAAGAAGTAAGCACTATAATATGTTTTTGATTGCCATCAAGCTTGGACTTCACAAAAGGTACCGGATGCACGATGCCTCCATCCCATAGTTTACGTCCGTTGAACGCAACTTTGGGTGATAGAAACGGAAGACTGCACGAAGCCCGAATCACATGAAAAATATCCTCACAGTCGTCTTTCGTAAAGTAAACGGCATCCCCTGTCGCGCAATCCGTCGTGACAACAACAAACTGTTCCTTGGCTTCACGAAACCGATCAAAGGCGAACGGCTCCAGTTTGTTAGGCATCTCATTGAAAATAAAATCCATGCCAAACAGCGAGCGCTTCTTGATCAAATTTTTGTAGTGAAAGTATCGGGGATCACGAATGTATTTCGTATGATAAATCTTGCCCAATCCGTGCTGTCTCGCCAGGTATGCCGCCCCATTGCATGCACCTGCTGATACAGCAATCACATACGGAATGTATAGCTCCTGCTCCATGAAGTAATCCAAAACGCCAGCAGTATAAATTCCACGGCTACCCCCTCCCTGCAAAACGAGCCCGACCTTTTCCATACCAATCACCCATTTTGATGTCGTTTACCCGTAGTATGAATGATTGCCCAACGAAACATGCAGGGTGAGATCGTGCCAATCAAAAAACGACCCTCAAACGGGGTCGCCACTCAATCGTCTTTTTTCATCATGCTGTACTCATCACGGATCATCGTTACGTTTTCCTCATGCTGTGTCAACTCCAGCTTATAGAGGATATCGGCAAGCACCGCTGCATAGATCAACGTTAACTCCCCGGTGTTGACCGGCTCAGGAAAGTAGCTTCCGATCATTTCATAGCCTTTTCGCTTATAGGATGTGGTATCTTCCTCTTCCAGTGCTTCACATAGCTCGCCAATCAGATCATCCAGTGCCAGCCTTGCGCGCTCATAAACATCTGGCTGGTCATGTGATAAAGCGTCTGACTCTTTCGTCGTCCCCACTTACCCCTCCTCCTTTATTCCTAGAGTGGGGCACGCGGCTGGGCTTTATGCAGATTCTTGTTCCGATTTCTTCGCAGGTGGAACTCGGATTCCCGTCAACGCCTGAAACAGTACGCGTTGGTACTTCCTCTCGGCATCCGGATCAGGCCGATCCAGTAGTGTTCCGAGCACTGCCCCTAAAAAGCCGAGGGGTATAGAGACCAAACCAGGATTCGTCAGTGGAAATAGTGGCTCCGCACGAATAAGTCCGGTTACGGGATGCATAACAGTCGGTCCCAAGAAGACAAGGACTACTGATGCCGTTAACCCTGTCAGGACACCACAAATCGCTCCTCTTACAGTAAACCGCTTCCAATACAAGGTAAACAACAGCAGTGGCAAATTGGATGATGCTGCGACCGCAAACGTCAGCGCAACCAGAATCGCCACGTTCATTTTTTCTGCACCGATCGCCAGCCAAATGGAGATCACGCCCACCGCAACTGACGAAAGCTTTGCCATGGTGACTTGTTCTTTTTCTGATGCCACCCCTCGCCTGATCAGATGACTGTAGACATCATGCGCGAATGCAGAAGAGGCGGAGAGCACGAGTCCTGTCACGACCGCCAATATCGTCGCGAAGGCAACGGCAGCAATATACGCCATCAAAAACTCTCCGCCGAGAGCATCCGCCAAGAGTGTGACAGTCAAATTCCCCCCGAAGCCCACATTTTTCAATGCCTCGTAGCCTACAAACGTGCTCGCCCCGAAACCGAGGAAGATCGTCATCAAGTAAAAAGCGCCGATGACCCAGGTAGCGGTGTAAATCGAATTACGCGTCGTCTTTGCGTCCTTGACTGTGAACAACCGGGAGATAATATGGGGCAGTCCCGCGGTACCGAGAATCAAGGCCAAATGCAGGGAGATCGTTTCAAGCGGATCATGAAGCTGATTACCCGGCTGCAAGAACTGTTCCTGAAGAGGTGTAATCGTACTCACATGGGAAAACATTTCGGAGAAGCTCCAATCAAAACGTGCAAACACGATCAGACTTAAGATCAACGTCCCCGTCAGGAGCAAAATCGCTTTAATAATCTGAACCCATGAGGTCGCAACCATCCCGCCGAACACGACGTAAAATGTCATCAGGCTCCCGACAATCAGGACCGCCGTATCGTAACGGACTCCCAATAAATAATGAATGAGGGCACCTGCCCCAACTAATTGCGCCAGCATGTAAAAAATCGTAATTAATAGTGTCGTACAGGCAACAACGCCACGCAGCCAAAGACTGTCAAACCTGACGGCAATCGCGTCTGCCAACGTATATCGCCCCAAATTATGCAACGGCTCCGCTACTAAAAACAAAATAATCAGATAAGAGACAAAAAAGCCAATCGCATACACGAACCCGTCAAAGCCGTACATCGCAATCGTTCCCGCAATCCCCAAAAACGAAGCAGCACTCATGTAATCTCCTGCAATGGCAATGCCATTTTGTAACCCATTCAAGCGATTTCCAGCTGCATAGAAATCTCTCGTCGTTCCTGTCTGTTGGGCAGCCGAATAAGTGATGGCCATCGTCCCGATAATGACGGCAAGGAAAAAGATGATCGTCGTCACGGACAATACCTCTCCCTTCTTGCAAAAATGAAAAAAAGACCAGGGGCTAACCCCAGCCTTCTCTTCGTGGCATGAGCTTCCTATGTTTACTGTTTCTACGCTGAATCTTTCATTCCTGTATTCGCTTTCACCAAAATTTCATCGTACTTCTTATCATCACGGGAGCTGGACAACAAGGTTCCGATCCATGCTGCCAAAAACCCTAACGGGATCGAGACAATACCCGGGTTCGGTAACGGGAACAGCGCTTCGCCGACCAAAATAGCTTTTCCAGCCACAGGATTCCAAACGTTCGGACTCAACGCAACCAGAATGAGAGCGCTGAACAATCCGACGAGCATCCCGCTGATTGCTCCCGCCGTATTGAACCTTTTCCAGAAGATCGTGAACAAAATCACTGGTAGATTTGCACTCGCCGCTACTGCGAAAGCCAAGGCAACAAGGAAAGCCACGTTCAGATTTTGCGCAAACAAGGCGAGCAAGATAGAGACAATCGAGACTCCGACAGACGCCCATTTGGCCATCTTCATCTGCTCCTTTTCCGTTGCTTTTCCTTGACGTAATACGTGTCCATAAAAGTCGTGCGCAAACGCAGAAGCCGCAGTCAGCACCAGCCCAGCCACTACCGCGAGAATGGTAGCGAAGGCAACCGCGGACACGAAGGCGAACAAGAAATTTCCGCCGAGTGCTTGCGCAAGCAGAGGAGCTCCCATGTTACCTGCCGGGTCCATATTTCCCGCTCCGACAAACGCTGCCGCCCCAAAGCCGAGGAAGATCGTCATGACATAGAAGACACCAATGATCCACGTCGCGTACACGACCGACTTGCGAGCTGTTGTGGCATCTTTTACGGTGAAGAAACGAATCAAAATATGCGGCAATCCAGCTGTTCCGAGCACAAGCGCGAGATTCAGTGAAATCGTATCGAGCCCTACTTTAAACTTGTTGCCAGGATTGAGGAATTGTTCTCCCAATGGTGTCGCCGTCTTCATTTGCTCGAACATTTTCAATAGATTAAAATCGAATTTGGCGAAAACCATCATAGAGATGATGAATGTCCCGACCATCAACAAAACTGCCTTTACGATCTGCACCCACGAGGTCGCCGTCATCCCTCCGAAGACGACGTAGATCGTCATCAATGCCCCTACGATCAATACGGAGGTCGTGTAATCCAGCCCCAAGAGCAGCTTGATCAAGGCCCCTGCTCCAACCAATTGCGCGATCATGTAAAAAATCGAGATGGCAATCGAATTGAGAGCGGCGACACCACGAACCTTTTTATTGTCAAAACGCGCGGCTATCATATCAGCCATCGTGTATTTTCCTAAATTACGCAAAGGCTCTGCTACCAAATAGAGCACAACGAGATACGCGACAAGAAAACCGATACTGTAGAAGAATCCATCAAACCCGCTCAACGCAATCATTCCGGCAATTCCCAGGAAGGAAGCAGCGGACATGTAATCTCCCGCAATCGCGAGGCCGTTTTGCCAACCCGTCAAGCCTCCTCCAGCGGTATAAAACTCACTAGTCGTATTCGTCTTTTTCGAAGCGTAAAAAGTGATGACAAGCGTCAATAGAACAATGACGAGAAAGAGTAAAAATGCAGTAACGTTCATTAGCCCCTTCCACCTGCCTCTTGTTTGATTTTCTCAACGAGCTGATCAAACTGCTCTGCCCGCCTCGTGTACAGGATACAGAGACCCCATGTCATGACGAACTGAGCAAAGGCAAATACCCACGCCCACGAAATGGCTCCAAACGCTGGTTGATTCAGTACGGTGAAGTAGGAGGTTAAAATCGGAAGGGTAAAGTAAAACACGAAGAAAAAAATAGAAGATGGCAAAATAAATGCTTTTTTTCTTCTTAAAAGCTCTTTGAAAGTGGCTGACTGAATCACTTTTGCATAATCAACAGCATCCTTCTTCTGATCCTCGGCTTTTTTTGCCGAAGCGGATTTGCCCATGGGAACCTCCCCCTCATCTACAAAAATGTAAGCGCTTCCTACATTGTAGAGAATCCTTTTCTAACCGTGTATTTTTCTGCGCAAGATGTCGGGGAGCGTGTGTCAGTGGCAGATTTTTAACCACGATCTGCAAACCAATGGATCACCAGGCTTACTCCTCGAGCCGTTTGAGCAAATCCTTAGCGGAGGTCCGAGACACGGGGATACGTGGTCTACCTTCTCCCTTCAAAATCAGGTTGTAGGCACCGTTGAACCAGGGTTCGAGCTCGCTTATGTATTGAAGATTGACCAAATAGCTTTTGTGGGTACGGAAAAAGTCGTATGCGAAAAGCTTATCCGCCAGTTGTGTCAGGGTCATTCTCGTCGAGTAGGTAGCCGTTTGGGTGACGATTTGCACATATCGCTCCTCCCGCACTGCATAGACAATCGTCGCTGGATCAATAACCACTAATCTGCTGTTGTCTTCTACCAACAGCTTGGTTCGTTTGGTCTGGACAGGCTCTACTTTTGGCTTGACCAGACGCTCTCGTATTCGTTGCATCGTTTCTACCAACCGCTTGGGCTCCGTAGGCTTCAACAAATAGTCGACGGCGTACAGCTTAAATGCATCGATGGCAAATTCCTCATACGCGGTACAAAAAACGATGAGGGGATGCTGCTTGCGTGAAGCGAGCATTCTCGCTGCCTGCGCTCCTTCCAGCTCAGGCATTTTCATATCGAGGAAGACGACATCCGGCTCGTGCACATCGACCAATTCCAAAAGCTCTCGCCCGTTAGTAGCATAGGGCAGCAGTTCTACGTCTCCTTCCTGTAGCAGTAAATAACTCAGTTCTTCGCGTGCTAGTCGCTCGTCTTCTGCAATCATGACGCGTATTGGCATCAGGCACTCACCTCTTTTGTAATCGGAATCGTAAAGGTAATCGTACTGCCGCCTTCTGGTTTATTGGCAAAATGAAGTTGGGCATCTTGTCCGCACAAGCTGATCAGACGTTGGTTGACATTATGGATGCCAATTCCGTTGCCCTCCTTACTCTCCATGGGCACCTTTCCTAGAACTGGCAGCAAGTTGTCTGGAAAGCCTTGTCCATTATCTTCGATTTGAAAAACAACATGCACATCCTCCCGTTTCACATGGAGAATGATCTCACCGCCGTTCGTGATGTCGCGAACACCATGCTGAATGCAGTTCTCAAATAACGGCTGCAACGTGCCAGGGGGAATAAGAGCTTCCTCTACCCCCGCATCAATGATAGTGCGAACGGCGAATTGCTCGGAAAATCTGATTTTGATAATTTCCAAATAAGCATGCAGGTGATCCAACTCCTGTCTCACGGTGACAAGCGGACTCGCTGTTAGCTTCAGGTTAAAACGCATGAACACGCCAAGCTGAATGGTCATATGCCGGGCCAGCTGCGGATCAATTCGTATCAAGGTCACAATTGAATTTAATGTGTTAAACAAAAAGTGAGGATGAATCTGTGCCTGTAGCATCCGCAACTCTGCATCCTTCATCAAACCTTTCATTTGCTCCGTGAGAGATAGGGTCAATTGATTGGAGATCAGGTTGCCAAGCCCTTTTGCCAATGCTTCCTGGACCCTTCCTATTTGTTGCGGCCTCCGATAATAGAGTTTGATCAGACCAACGACGCTGTCCCCCTCTTTAATCGGCACGAGAATCGCGGCATGCAGGCTACAATTTTTCCGCTTGCACCCGACACTCTCTCGCGACAATCCCTTGTCGATTCCACCGCTATACAGAGCCCGCTTATCGAGCTCGCTATGGAGCGCTTCTCCCGGATGATGATGATCTGCCCCCACTCCAACGTGCGCAAGAAGCCGTTCTCGATCGGTTACCGCAACGGCTGCTGCTTTCGTTTCTTTTTGTAAAACGAGGGCTGCGGACTGAGCCGTTTGCGGTGTAAGCCCCCTTTTCAGGTGTGGCAAAATTCTTTCCGCTATCGTAAAGGAACGCTCCGCCTCAATGGCAGCCGAACGTTCTGCCTCTTGCAAGGCAACCCGTATCATCGTCGTAAAAATCGCAATCGAAACGCTGTTCGTCAGCACCATCGGGATTCCAATTACGTTGACCATGGTTCGCGCCAGCTCGGGTGGAGCTGCCATGATCAATAAAAGCGACATCTGAATAATGGGCGCGAACATGCCGATGAACATGGCTTTGGACGGAGAAATAACCCGCTCCTGTGAGAAAAAACGCGCTACATATCCTGCCAGCAACCCCGTGATCGGGATCGACAAGCCCATCGGTACTGCGGCGAATCCTCCCAATTGAAAGACATGAAGTCCAGCCATGACACCTGCCCCCAAGCCAACGAGAGGTCCCCCTAGCAAACCTCCAATAACGACCCCTACCAAAGTAGAATTGGCAATTATTTCATCATGGGACAAACGAAATATCCAAAACGCAGGAAGATAGCTCTCCCCTTGCACGACCACTCCTGCATATGTACCTGCAATCCCAAACAACCCGAACATCACGGAAAATGCAATTGACGTCCCTACGTGCAATTCGCGGTCTAAAAGCTGGCGAAACAACGGTGTCCTTGTCAAAATAAATGCCAGCGTCAAAAGAATGCCCATTCTTTCAATGAGCAATAACGTGAGATTATCCACCGTAGCCTCCCTTAGTTTAAATCTTCTATAAATTCCGCATATTACCCGCAATTCCCTGCTGGACAGACAACCTCGTTGGGCTAATTGCATACGCTGTGTGTGCAATGCTTCAGGAGAAGGGTGATCATGCCATGTGTGGAATTGTAGGATGGATTGATTGGGAAAAGGACTTATCTGGTGAACGTAATGTACTGCAAAAAATGACCCAATGCCTCAAGGATCGAGGCCCTGATGCAGAAGGCTTTTGGCTGACTCCTCGCGCGGCCCTCGGTCATCGTCGCCTTGTGGTCGTAGACCCTGCGGGCGGACAGCAGCCCATGTCGGCTCTCAAAAACGAACATGCCTGCACCATGATTTACAATGGTGAATTGTATAATACTGAGGATTTGCGAGCAGAGCTGCTTGCTTGCGGACATACTTTTCAATCTCACTCGGACACGGAGGTGCTTTTGCACACGTATTTGGAGTGGGGCCCAGAATGTCTGTCAAAGCTAAACGGAATCTTTGCTTTTGCGATCTGGGACGAACGCGAACAAAGATTGTTTGTCGGTCGTGACCGTATGGGGGTTAAGCCGCTGTTTTATGCGCAAAGAGGCAGTTCATTTCTGCTTGCCTCTGAGCTGAAAGCCTTGCTCGCTCACCCCGAAGTCAAACCAGAGCTCTCTCGTGAAGGCTTGGCGGAGGTTTTCGGAATCAGTCCCGCCCGTACGCCTGGCCATGGTGTTTTTCACAACGTACACGAGGTTCGGCCCGGCGCTTATCTGTTAGTGACGCGGGATGGCGTCAAGCAAAAACGCTACTGGCAGCTCGAAAGCCACCCACATACAGATGACCTGGAGACAACAGCGGAACGTGTCCGGGAGTTAGTCACGGATTCGATTGAACGCCAATTGGTTGCGGATGTGCCCGTTTCGACCCTCTTGTCAGGTGGGTTGGACTCGAGCATTATTACAGCCGTTGCGGCAAATCATTTTCAAAAAACAGGCCGCGGCACCCTGCACAGCTACTCCATCGATTACGTCGACAACCGAAAACATTTCAAGGCGAGTGCTTTTCAACCGAATGAGGATGAACCTTTTGTGCAACTCGTTACAAAGTTTCTCGGAACCGAGCACCACACGATTGAGTTCGACACTGAAGATTTGATCGAATCCTTGAAAACAGCGACACTCGCCCGCGACTTGCCGGGGATGGCTGATGTAGATGCGTCCCTTTACCTGTTTTGCCGCGAAATAAAAAAAGAGACAACCGTCGTCCTCTCTGGAGAATGTGCAGATGAAGTATTTGGCGGGTATCCGTGGTTTCATCGTGAGGAGCTGTTAAATGCCGGAACCTTTCCTTGGTCGAGAGCGACAAAAGAACGTGCCACCTGGCTATCCCCTGATCTTCGTGATTGGGTCAAACCAGAGGAATACGTTGCCATGCGATATGAGGAATCTCTCAATGAAGTCCCACATCTTCCAGGGGAAGATCCGATTGAAGCTCGCCGACGGGAAATGTTTTATTTGAATATAACGTGGTTCATGAACACATTATTGGATCGCAAAGACCGAATGAGTATGGCGGCCAGTCTGGAAGCGCGTGTCCCGTTCTGTGACCACCGTATCGTGGAATACGTTTGGAACATCCCATGGGATATGAAGACGTACGGGCATCGGGAAAAAGGAATTTTGCGAAAAGCCATGGAAGGAATCTTGCCTGATGAGGTTTTGTACCGCAAGAAAAGCCCGTACCCAAAAACACACAATCCAGCCTATACGGAAGCCGTTCGCTCTTGGCTGCTGGATATCATAAACGACTCTTCCTCTCCACTGCTTCAACTGGTAGATGTTCCAACGATTCGAAAAATTGCTGAGTCAGATGCACAGGCTTCGAGCATTCCGTTTTTCGGTCAGCTCATGAGTACACCTCAGTTGTTCGCCTATCTCGGTCAGCTGGATTATTGGCTGCGGGAGTACCGTGTTTCCATTCGTACGTAACGGTATAACAAAAGCTCCTCGCCCCTTATGTTTCGGGGGAATTGAGGAGCTTTTCGTTACTTTTTGGTTCTTCCCCGTTGCTTGGTTCTACGTACGGGTTGTGCCTTCGGGTTGAGGGGTATGGTAGCCAGAGATTGATATCTCAGATCAAACTGCTCGCCTGAGCGTTTCATGATCGTGAACGTTTTGGTTGCGCCGACTCGGATCAAACGGTAGTCCACTCTTGTTTTTTTCCCTCCCCCGCTCAGGATCGCAGCCACGGTCCGATGATCCGGCAGATTCACTTTTATCTGCAACGACAGCACGGTTGCTGGAAAAGGCGGGATGTCACGGTAAGGAACACAGAGCTTACCTTTCAGCATCCGCAAATGGAGATTCCGAATCATCACTTCCGTCAATTGCTTCCCCCAATACCGGCGGAAAATACGGGAGATTTTTCGTTTGGTGTTGTATTTTTCGGGCAATGGCGTGTAATCCACACCGTTTACGGTATAAACAGGCTTTCCTCTCGGCGAATTCGCGATCTGAGTCCAGACATGCTCTGCTGAAGTGATAAACTGTTTGAGCCTCTGCAACTCATCCAAGGGATTTCACCTCCTCCATAAACCGTATGGTGGTGGGCTTATGCTAGTACGCCCGATTTCAGCGCTCCAAACGCAAACAGACAACAATTCTGAACATACATATAAATTGCAATCATATTATCGGGATGATAGAATATAAACCGCTTTCACTTCTCTTGTCGGGAAGTGCGTTTTTTTGCCTTTTAAGTTTAGTACTATTTAATTTCTTGGAGGTTGTAATGAATTTTATCATTCCCATCGCTGGCATACTCATCGTGATCGGGTTAGCATTGTTAGGGAGCAATAGTCGAAAACAGGTCAAATACAGACCGATCATCGTCATGATTGCTCTGCAATTTTTGCTCGCCTTTCTTCTTCTGCATACCAAGTTTGGGTTTATATTCGTTTCAGCCATTTCCAAATCGTTTGAAAAGCTTCTTGCTTTTGCTGCGGAAGGAATCAATTTCGTATTTGGCAATCTGGCAAACGACGGACAAATGTCCTTTTTCCTTGGTGTTTTGCTCCCAATCGTCTTCATTTCCGTCCTCATCGGTATTTTGCGTCACTTCAAGATTTTGCCGATGATCATGAAAGCAATTGGCTTTGTTCTGAGCAAAATTAACGGCATGGGTAAGCTGGAGTCTTACAACGCTGTTGCTTCTGCTATTGTCGGCCAAAATGAAGTATTCATCACGGTGAAAAAACAGCTCGGTTCCTTGCCGGAGCACCGTCTGTATACGCTGTGCGCGTCAGCCATGTCAACCGTTTCGATGTCGATTGTCGGTGCGTACATGACGATGATTGAGCCAAAATACGTTGTCACGGCCCTGTTCTTGAATCTGTTTGGCGGCTTTATTATCGCTTCGATTATCAACCCTTATACAGTGAACGAAGAAGAAGATTTACTGGAGATTCAAAGTAATGAAAAGCAGTCCTTTTTCGAAATGCTCGTCGAGTACATCATGGACGGATTCAAGGTAGCGGTAGTCGTGGGAGCCATGCTGCTCGGTTTTGTTGCTTTGATCGCAGCTGTGAATAGCTTGTTCGGCATGATTTTCGGCTGGACGTTCCAAGAAATGCTCGGATTCGTCTTCGCTCCTTTTGCCGTCCTGATGGGCATTCCTTTTGGGGAAGCGATGACGGCTGGTAGTATCATGGCGACGAAGCTCGTAACGAACGAGTTTGTAGCGATGATCGAGCTGGGAAAAGTCGTATCTGAACTGAGCCCACGTACAGTAGGAATTCTCTCCGTCTTCCTCGTTTCGTTCGCGAACTTCTCCTCTATCGGCATTATCGCTGGTGCGGTGAAAGGGCTGAATGAGAAACAATCCAATGTGGTTGCTCGCTTTGGGTTGAAGCTGTTGTTCGGTGCCACGCTGGTTAGTCTTTTGTCTGGTATCGTCGTCAGCTTTGTTTTGTAAGTGACATAAAAAAGTGTCCCTCTGCCATGTGCAGTAGGGACACTTTTTTGTATGCAAAGGGTATAGCTAAAGTTCTCTTACAAAAAAAGGATGATTGCATGATTTGTGGAAATGAACCAAATAAAAAAATATTTGGAGGAGATAAAATGAGTGACATTGGAATAAATGAACCGAGTCAAAAGCTCGACATCGGTGGAGTTAGACTATGTTTCAAATATTTTGGTGAAATAAGTGATTTTCCGACGGTGGTTTTTGATTCTGGTTATGGGTGTACATTGAACTACTGGAGTTCAATTGGTGGTGACATTTCAAAGCATACTAGGATGTTCATTTATGACCGAGCAGGTATAGGGGAAAGTGAAAATGATAAAAGACCTCGTCATAGTCAGCAAATCATTGAGAATCTTAGAAGCTTGCTTCAGAAAGCAAACGTGTCTCCCCCTTACGTTTTGGTCGGGCACTCTTTTGGGGGATTGAATGTTCGACTATATGCAAGTACATTCCCAGAAGAGGTTGCCGGAGTGATTTTATTAGATCCATGTCATGAAGATCAAAATAAAGTCATGGTTCCTTTGTTCTCTGAAGAAGTTCAAGCAGCGTACTATAGTCAGTTTGTTCTTGAAGGTTCTATTCAAGAGATAGAAGAAAGCTTTGAACAAGCTCGGAATTCTAAATCACTTGGCAACAAGCCACTCATTGTCGTATCGGGTACATTACAACCTCATCATAATCCCGAATCTATGGCTGCTTGGGTCCATTTACATAAAGAGCTTACGAAATTATCAACCCGCAGCAAGCATATCATCGTTGAAAATGCTGGACATGCCATTCATATTGATCAGCCAAATGTTGTCGTAGATATCATTAAAGACATGCTGTTTTTGTGTAAAGCTCAAAAATAATTAAGATGAATTGGTTTTACAGCAACTATGATCATTGGACAACTCCCTCACTATAACCCTTGCTATCCTTTCGGGTAATAAAAGTAACCAGCGAGTGTCCGGCTACAATCGAGACACTCGCTGATTTTTATCGTATGACCTTCTCCACATCGACACGCCCGGAAAAAAAGGTAGCTCCTCCCCCCATGTCCGCGATGCGATCCGGGGTCAGCACATTTACATAATGCTTTGAGTGAGGAGCATCAGCCCACAAGCCTTGACTAACCACCACTCCCGGTAAAACATTTTCTCCTATCGATACAACCAGCTCGCATTCTCCCCGCTCATTCCATATGCGGACCGTATCTCCGTCACTTATGCCTGATACAGACGCATCTGCCTCATTCATATGCAAACGTGGTATTTTCTCCATTTTCTTATGCTTCTCATTATTCGAGAACGTGGAGTTCAAATAGTTGTGATTCGGTCCCGGCACAAATAAATACGGGAAATTCCCATCATTTACCAATGGCGTGTACGTCGGTAATGGGGGCAGCCCTCGTTTTTCCATTGCCTGCGAGTAAAGCTCAATTTTGCCACTTGGTGTGGGGAGATGTTCCAAAAAGAAAGGTTCCAAATTTGCTTTGGCATATTGTTTTTCGACCAAAGTTTCATACGTGATTCCTTCCAAATGAGGATTGCCGTGCCCCTCCAACGCCTGTCTGACCATCTCTGCATCACTGTCTTGAAAAACAGGTTCGTCATACCCCATGGCGGCAGCCAGCAAGCGGAAAACATCCGTGTTGGACTTGCTCTCTCCAAACGGGGCGATCACCGGTTGCTGAAGTTGAATGTAATGATGCCAATACGACGTGTAAAAATCCGTATTTTCATAAGAAGACGTCGCTGGCAAAACGATATCGGCATAAAGAGCCGTCTCCGTCAAAAATAAATCATGCACAACGGTGAATAAATCCTCTCTCGCCAAGCCTTGCCGTACTTTGTTTCCATCCGGTGCAACAATGGCTGGGTTGCTCGTATAGACGAAGAGCGATTTCACCGGCGGCTCTGTATTGAGCAACGCTTTTCCAAGCTCATTCATGTTAATGACTCTCGTCTGTTTATTGGCCAGCAAATCTGGTCGCTGCACGGCAAGCTTGTTGTGCTCCAAGAAACCTTTATTTCCTTTATTGGCCCCACCACCTTTGACGAGCCACTGCCCTGTCAGGGCCGGAAGACAAGCAATCGTCCTTACACACATTCCACCATTGTCGTGATGCTGAATGCCGTTTCCAATGCGAATAAAGGACGGCGAAGTGGTGCCATACATTCTCGCCAATTTGTAAATATCGTCGACAGGGACTCCCGTTATGGCTGATACGGTAGCAGGATCGTAGGTACGAACATGCTCCCTGAGCTCTTCATGTCCTACCGTATACTTTTCCATAAAGGCTGAATCCACCAAGTTTTCTGCAAAAAGCACATGCATGATACCCAAAGCCAAAGCTGTATCTGTTCCGGGTAAAATCGGGATAAACCAATCAGCCCATCGACCCGTCTGATTTTTATGGACATCGATCACGACGATCTTCGCCCCATTTTTTCGAGCCTGTTCTGCAAATACCACTTGATGCATGTTGGTGCTGACCGTATTGATTCCCCACATGATGAACAGCTTGGAATGAACGGTGTCTTCCGGATCTGTTCCAAAAGCTCCGCCCATCGTGTAGCTGTACCCTACAGCCCCTGCACTGTTGCAGATCGTACGGTCAAGCTGACTAGCCCCCATCCGATGGAAAAAGCGGCGATCCATTCCTTCGACACTAATTCGCCCCATGTTCCCGTAAAAGCTGTAAGGCAAGATGCTCTCGGGACCGTCTGAATCGATCAAGGCACGCCAACGTTCGGTTATGGTAGTGATGGCTTCTTCCCAACTGATTCGAACAAACCCCCCGCTCCCCTTTTTGCCAACACGCTTCAACGGATGCGTGAGTCGCTTGGGATCGTAAATGCGCTCTGTCATGTTGCGGACTTTGTTGCAAATATTCCCCTTCGTCACCGGATGGTTCGGGTCCCCTTCGATTTTGACGATTTTCCCCTCTTTTTTATGAAGGAGCAATCCACATTGGTCCGGGCAATCAAGTGAACAGACTGCTGGAAAAACACCGTTTTCCTGTGTCGTATAAGTCATGGAGGTTCCCTCTTTCTCCTAACCATAAATGGCTTTTATACGCTATTATAATCGATTGAAAAAAGAAGGCACTACCCCTGCTGAATGAGAAGTTCATGAGTTTTAAATCGCGGTCAATAGCAGAGAAAGGCTCCAAATAGCCACGGCAATCAAAGCAGCTATCCCGTTCCTAGCATGTTCCCCTAAATCGAGTGCTACTGGTGACAAGAAAAGAACAAGCATTGCTTCATTCCATACAAAGAAGGTTAATTTACAAAACACTTTTGTATGTAAGGAATGTGTAGACTTTTTATACCACGATCTTCATATTGTCTAAAACAACTAAGTAGCCCCTCTCCATAATAGTACATGTCTGCCGACACAAGCATACTGCCAATCGATTTTGCAACTCAAACATACTATTACTTTACATCGCAGTATCGCACGTTGAGGATTTTTTTAGACGTATTTTGCATGTTCCGATATTGTTTGATAAACCTCCATCTATGGATTGTCAAGTGGCTTATGAGTACTTTCGTTATTTATACATAATTGATATTATGTATAATTATCTGGATCCCATGATAATGACTGAGTAAACCCCTACTGTGAACTGTCGAGTGACACAAATATAGGTACCAAAATGACACAAACATGTATACCGTTCATCTGGAACGTATTCACCCTTGAATTATAATCAGCAATTACAAGTAAATAGTGATTATGAAACCGCCCCGTTGGTATACATGTTTGTGTCATCAGGCATGAACGGATTACGTTTTAAAGGTGCTTTTGTTACAAACACTGCGTAGTCCATGTGGTTCCAAATTGAATAGCTGCTATTTTGTAAAACTAGCATTCTTTACAAACCAATTTGAGCACCTTGGCTGTCGTGATGGTAGGAACGCCGATTGCACTTACGTTCGGGGTGCCGGTCGGCACTTGCTTGGTGACCTTATCGGTTGGCGTGCCGTATTCGGACTCATATCTCTTCTTGCTCTTGTTTTATTTGGTTGGGTTCTTTGCAAAGTGCCGGATTATCCTTAAAGTAATAAAAAGCGCCAATCCGGTAATGGTTGGCGGCTTAGCGCATATTTTCGTTAAAATGCTGGCGGTCCCCCTTTTACAGTTTGTTATTCCTTAGGCATTTCGTTAAAGAAAGCTACCTCATCGACTGCCAGCCTCACAGTCGGATGACCGGGCTTCGCCGCCTTGCCGATGGCGATCAGCATAATCGGAATGTAGCGTTCTGATATGCGGAAAGCTTCCATGAACTTTTGTTTGTCGTAGCCGCCAATCGGTACCGTGTCGTATCCTTTAGCGCGGGCGACAAGCATGAGTTGCATCGATACTAGCCCGCCGTCGGTATAAGCGATTTGGCGGATGTCCTCGAGTGGCATGCTCGAATACATGCCGGTATAGTGTTTAACCATCGATTTTGCCGTATCCGCAGGCATGAAGCCCGCATCGACAGCTTGACCGTAAATCTTCTCGGCCATCCGGATGTTCTTGAGGTCTCCAAGAACGGCGACGACAGCCGAAGCTTCGACCACTTGCTGTTGATTGAATGCGATCGGAAGCAGCTTCTGCTTCAGCTCCGGCGCGTCGATAACGAGAAACCGCCACGGCTGCAGGTTAGCGGCTGAAGGAGCCAGCGTGGCTTGCCGCAGTATTTCGGCCAGTTCCTCCCGCGAAATTTTGACCTCGGGATTATAACTACGAACCGACCGGCGTTCTTGAATAACATCGAAAAAAGGTTGGTACTCCATCGTTTGCGATGGTTGTGAAATTGACATGGTTCTCTCCTCCTTTTGGTTTGGAAAAGCTGCATGCAGTTTTTCGTTCAAATACAACACTGGTTGTTTGAACAACACTTGTTGTATTTGTAGGTTATAATAACAACTGATTGATGCGCAATCATCAATAACCCTAAACCGTTGTATAGACAACACCATCTCTATAATGTCGTTTTTATGGGGGAGATCCTAACCATGACAATGAAAAAGAATGAAGCTGATCCTCGTGTGGTACGTACACGGCGACTCCTTCAAGACGCTTTCGATTCACTAATTCAAGAGAAAGATTTTGAATCGATAACCGTTAGGGATATTGCAGAGCGGGCTACTGTTAACAGAACGACTTTTTATGCGCACTTTGTAGATAAGTTCGAAATTCTTGAGGCCAAACTAATGGAATCATTTATGACTATCATAAATCGTAGAATAAGCGGTCATGAAGTATTAAATGAAGAAACAATTCAGAGTATTTTTCTGGGTGTATGCGATTTTCACAAGGGTCTAAGCACTATGTGTAAAAGAAGGTATGAATCGCTTGGACCTGTATTCGAAATTCAAATAAAGGAAAAAATTCAAACGATTCTTCTTTCCTTTATAGACGAAGACAAGATGCTATCGAGTCCAAACGCGCAATTCTTAATAAATACAGCTTCTATCATGTTAAGTTGGGGGATGTATGGGGCGGCTTACGTTTGGAACAATGAGGGGCGTCTAATTAGTGCGGAATCATTCGTTAAACAGACAATGCCCTTAGTGATGAACGGAGCCAAAGAACTGCTGGGATAGGTCCTGCCGGTATTTCTCTATCCTACCCGTTCAGATGAAACCATTATCTTGAATCAAGGTTGTTGTGTAACACAATGAATCATCCCGCTATCCTTGTATGCTGTACGACGGCCTGGCCCCAATACCATGGATCTTTAGAAGTAATAACCAACTAATCCGAAAAGTTACCTTTTCGGATTAGTTTAGAGAGGCGTTGTTGAAGTAAAGAAGGTACCCAGTTAATCCTATTATCTGACGACACAAAGATTCTACCATTCCGCGATACAACCAAGCTTTCAAATAGTGTTACGATTAAGCTGACACCGTCCTCTCTCCTCAGATAAAGAGGCGCACACTTGGTGTGCAATGAGGTTCAAGAGCCGTACTTTAAATGAGTTTTTCTTCCTGTTAATAGACAAATAGTTGGAAGAAAATTTAACTCGTTGAACTTGAGCATATCTAGCGGATTAGTTTAATTGATGTGAGTTGGCTAATCAAGAAGGCTGTGCCTCTAAGTAGATATTTCAACAAATGGTGCTGCCCTAGATATGATTTATTTACCTCTGTTTAATTGTTCGATTGAATTCCAACCTACAGGAGGGCGTCTCCCTTTTGAAAACCAAACGCATCCATTGCTAACCCAATTATCTCTCCATTTTTTGTAAACCGCCTCTTTATCAGGTACATCATCGTCATCATAACCATAGTGAATCCCACAACACGGGCATATTTCGTCTGAAGGTATTCCCCTTTCATTGTATGGGGCCTCCAAAAGTTCATTATAATTGCAAACAAAGCACCTGTTCATATTGATCATCATCTCCCTGGTTGCCTACTCCAATAAGTAGGTGATGTAGGTTTAAAGAAGGTTCTAGTGTAACCACGAGAATTATAGGAACCAAAAACGTCGGTATTTTGGTCATACTCTCTAATCTTTCCCTCGCAATCAACCTTAACCTGAGAATTACTTCTGTTTTTAAAGAAGTCATTTGCCATTTTGCATATTCCACTGGGGGTTGAGACCAAAGTCTGATCCATGTCTCTCGAAATGCTCCTGTAGAAAAGGTAGTTACACTAGTTTCTTATCATCCAAAGTAATCAATACGTCTCCCGCTAGAAGGTCTTTAGCTTTGAGCCACTCTTTTCCAACAATATTTTCCAACAATCCAGAAAGGATGTTCATCCGTTATTAACCTAAGCGATTCAGAAAGCAAAAACATTTTGTTTTCACCACGCTAAGGGTGTAACCGGCTTTATTGCTATGCTTGGTTCAATGGCATCAATGATTCTAGGATCTCCTACATCCACACATCCGTTAAAAAATAAAGAAAGGCTTCAACCCCTAAGGGATTGTCTTTCTCTACACCAACGTGTCAAGGGTTCGCTTCGCCTTACGCCCTTCACCTTGTTGGTTCCATGAAAGATGTCCCAATTAGGGGATGAAACCTTTTTAATATCGGTTGATTGAGTTTACACAAAACCCTTACAGACCCGAGGCCGTGTTAGAATTTATCAAATAAGGTCCTCCAACTCTATTCAACTAAGTTTACATGAAATCGGTTCTTTAATTCTGACCATGTGGCGTTAAGAAATTCAACCTTGTTCGTAAACCCAATATAATGCTTAAAATTTTCTTCGTCAAAAGTTGCATAATATTCTTGTTGGAATATCATATTCGAGTATTTCGAAAAGTCGTCGCCATCCTTCACAACAACACATCGAAACAAACTGTCGATATCTATCGCTTTTATAATCTCGTCCGTTGTCTTTACTGAGAACCAAATAATATTTGGTGGAGTATTATTTGGTTTGTCCCAGTGAGGACTTGTCTCTTCCCACGGCAATACCCATTCGGAATTAGTAAATAGACGTCTTTCATTGATGAAATCTTGAATCTCCGACTCGAATAAATGAAGATTTCTCTCATAGAAGGAGAATAACAGCAAGGAATCGTTTTCTATTAAAAAACTAAGAATTTGAGCAACTTCCTCAGTTGACACATTATGTTTTAACATTCCAATTAATTTTATAAAGTTAAGTTCCATGCTATTCTCCTAATCGTTAAAGTAGAAATGTTGGTCTGATCTAGTTCTCCCTGTGTTTGGATCAATATATTGAAAGTGAGTTGGGTTATATTAGTTAAGATCGATTACATCTTTTTGGAAAGAATGAATAGCTTTTTTTAAGATTACATTGGAAGGGCTACTCTGGTGCTTTCTATATACTTAAAATCACTCAAACCAGTTTTCATTTTACTATCACTTTAAATCCTCTTCCATTTTTCTCTGCATCAGTAAAGACTTGGAGTAATTTCTCTGCATAATCGCCTAGATATTCAACACTTTTTTCATAATTCAACCATTCAATCGTACCTCCAAAACTTATTTAATGGCAGTTGGCTGCTATGCCATCAGCGTCAAATATGGCTGCCAAATCACTGATTTTTGTTCTTTGCCATACAGCTTGGAATGCTGCACAATCAAATCATATTCTTCCGTCACAATATCCACTCGATCAATCGAGATCTTTGCCTGCCAAATATAATTCGAAAAGCACGGTTTCTTTCAAAATTTTAGATTTCGCCAAACGTGCATCGTCTTTGAATTCGCGTCCATTCTTTTCACCAGATCGAATAAAACAATTGTACCGTCATTGGCAATATCAATACATTTCCCATTCTTTTTGTAGCGATGATGGGCCGTTTTTTTGAAATGATATTCAGCCGAATCTTTGCCATTGTCAAAGCTCCCTTTGTTCGAAGCTGTAATATGTAACGCTAATGGGTTAAATTCAAACATTTTTGTGCGTACAGGCATATTAAAGGAACATCATACGGGGATAATTAGGGTTAAGTTCATTCAGTACGTTCCGCCCAATTTATTCGGCACTGGGTAGTGTTCATTTTGCTCAAAAAGAACCACCCTACGCCGGTTAAGGCGTAGAGTGGCGCTAAGTTAATAGATCCTAATGACAGTAAAAGGAGTTTTGAATTTGTTATTTCCGAAACAAATCATTTGTCACCCCTCCATTAGTAGTAATATGGTTATTAACGACAATCGTTTTCTGTTGATGATGACTATTTTTTCCAATGACTTTGATGCCACTTTAGATTCTGTCATACTTTGTAGCACTATAGTCCAAGCGCCCAAGCAAATAAATAACCACGCTAAACTGTAAACTCCGTTTCAACTTAATTGACATGTCTTTATGATCACATGATTAGGTAAACTATTCCACATCAGCAATTCATTTAGGCTTAAAGTGGTCAGAATCTTTAAAATGAGAATCATTTAAACCTCTTTGTAGGCGCACTCTTTACGTTATAACACGCTGAGGGATACAACAAGAAGTTGCTAGTAAGCCTAGGTGTTCACTGAAAATAATGTATTAGACTCGAAAAATAAAGGGTACCGGCAATATGAAAAACTCGTGTTCCTTAGCGTACAGGAATACGAGTTTTTTATTACATCCAGGTCACATTTTGTTGGCGGTACCCCCAAAAGATACCATGTAGGCTGTGGCCACGTTTGCCACAAGAGGTACAATTCGTAACAAGCGATTTGCTACTTCTGATTATCTTCAGGAAGTAGCGAATATTCTAAACCCATAAAACTAGCTACGGAGAGCTTTTCTTCGTTGCTGACCTGAAATCGGTAATTAGCAGGAGACAATAGCGCCTTTTCATCATCTTCCGATAAATTTTCTTTTAGCTTTAGCTGTTGCGAAATCGTATACCGATTCTCTTTACTGTTGAACTCAATTTGAACGTGTGAAGGAGTCTCAGCAAGCAAATTTTTAATGGTCTCGTTGCCTGGCATATCTGCAAACGTAAAGTAAATGGGTTTTTCAGTATGCATCATTTTTTCTCTTAAATCGTCCGAAATTAAGATTCGTAACGTGAGTTCTGCCGAATTACCGTTTTTTGTTATTTGAAGCACGGATGTTTTTAGATTCTCCCCTGTAATTTCTTCGAAATAATCGTAGACAGTTACATATGACTTCTCTTTAGGGACTGTTACTGCCTCGCTACAGCCACTAAGAAGAACTATGAACAGAAGGAGAAGTATATGGAGAGGTCGGATCATAGATCTTTTGATTTTTTACTAGAATACTCTTTGTACGAGTATTTGACGTTAACGTAGTTAGAATCTACTACTCTGCCTTGAAAATATTCGTTTAAGCTTCCAGTTGTTTTTACGGCTTTTGATCCGTATTCAACGGTTGTAATCGTACGCTTTGGTATGACCCAACTGTGGGTTGTTTCTACAATGTCTTCATCTCCAAAGGAGACTTCTGCATTAATCCCCACTTTTCCCTCTATGATCCTCCAGTTGACTTTCGTCTCGGCTTCCACGCCTATTTTTCCGGTTAGAAATGTTTTTCTTGTAACCTTCCTTGAAAAGGTATCGTTTTCGCTACTATCGTTCTCAATATCAGCTTCATAAGATTTTGCTTTGTATAGGTCCTTCTTAGACATTTCATATACTTTGCCAGTCATATCATTGCCAAAGGGACCAATCTTAGATGAATCACTCTTTGTAAGGTCATCTGTAAAATCATACTCTACTGGGTTCTCATATACACGTTCAACGATTTTTAGGTTACCTATTTTAATAGTCTCACCTTGAGATACTGCGAAAGCAGAGCCAGCTCCAGATACAACTAAACTGCTAAGTAAGAGAGTTGCGAAAGAAATTTTCTTAATATTCATTTTACCCTCCTGTATATTTTTAGAAATTTTAAATTCAAGGGAATTATAACATATATTTCCAAATTGAGTTGCTATAACCTTAATTCAAATAAAACCTTATCTACTTTTTTCTTATTTTTGCATCATTTTTGATTGAATTACCAGGATGTACTGATCCAATTGCTGACTTAATTCCACGACTGCATCATCCAACAAATCATTCTTCTCCAAAAACAATTGCACCAGTTGCTCGCGTAATTGTTCCACAATGTTTTTCAAATGATCTACATCGTGATAAGTTCCTCCTTCCTGATCTAACGCTAGCGTGGTACATTTACTTATAGGAGCTGTATCTGCTCCTCCTGCGGGCGTTCCTTTAACCTGGCCAAGGGGTGGAACGCCCTTGATTGCGATACATATTTGCGAAGTTCTCGGCATCGATCCAAGAGAAGTTGACGAGTGGAAAGACAGACGTATACCTAACTAAGAGCGGTTTCCTATGAGAAATGCAAAATTCAACCCTAAGATTAAATAAGCAAAAAAGCCGGATTACCGTGGGGTAATCCGGCTTTTTACTTATCGAGAGTACTGTTCACAGACATAGGACACCATCAGTGTGATGGCGCCCCTTTGTTTCCGTACTTAGAAATCCCAATCCAGCAAATCCTCCAGCAATTCCCGGGAAAATGCTAATTGCTCCGGTGTGTATTTATCCAGAAAGCTCTTAAATCGCTGCTCAATGTCCCGATGCAACTGGTGATGAATCTTATACAGCTTTTGTCCCTTTGCGGTTAGCCGATAGTACACTTCCTTCTTATTATCAACCAGCTGTTGCCTTTTAATTAAATCAAGCTTCCATAGCTTTTTGCTGATCCGTGTTATGGACCCTTTCGTTAAATTGACTTTTTCCGAAATCGTCGTGACATTTATGGGACCATGATCCCCGATACAGGCAATGAAATGAATTTCCGATAGGGTAAGGTTTAGCTTCATCCCCATCTCGGCTTCCAGCTTCTGCATCTCTTCTGCCATTCGGGCAGTCAATTTGCTTTCTCGCAGCTCTTGCTGCGTGACTAGCTGTATGTAAAGCTGTATGATCCGCTGCTTGGAAAGTTCTGTGCTTTGCATATCATGTCTCCTACATTACTATCTAATCTCCTCTCCATTATATACTGATTGTTTCGAGAAAAACAATTTCATTTTGTTTTGTGCGAAACAATCGTACTTATAATCAATCATGTCCGCACCAGTGGGTGATTCCTTTCCGAATAGCTTCTATCGGATTAGACTCCTCTTGGGGAACCGCCCATGCGACATATCCATCCGGTCGAATCAACGCTGTATGCACGTCATGCCAGTCAGCAGCTCCATTAGCAAGCGAAGCGTGAACTGCATGGACATGCTTGTATTTCGACCAATCGAGTGCATCGTCCAATCGTTCATCCGAGCCGAAATGCAGCAAGAGGAAGGAACCAGAATGAAAAAGCTCGTATGCATTCTGGCACTCACCGTTCTCCAGACGCAGATTCAACTCTGTAAAACGTCGACCATTCAATACATGCGGCGGCATCTCCCCAACCGATTCATACTGGACATTGAACGCAGAAATTTGGGTAGCCAGCCGATAATTTGCCTCGGGTATTTGCAGCAGGTCGGACACCATATTCCTCAAAGCGATAACAGATGGGGAGAATTCCGAACTACCGAACAGCAGTGATTGCACCAGTGTATTCGTTAGCAATGCGGTATTGATGGGGAAACGCTCCGTATGATAGCTGTCCAACAGCCAATCCGGTGCCCAGCCTTTTAAATGGCCTGCCAGTTTCCACCCCAGGTTGATTGCCTCTTGCAAGCCAACGTTCATCCCCTGTCCTCCGGCTGGAAAATGAATATGCGCTGCATCTCCCGCCAGGAAAATCCGTCCTTCTCGATAACGCTGAGCTTGCAAGGTCGCATTGCCAAAACGAGTCATCCAAAACGGATCGGAAATCCCGAAATCGTCTCCAAGAATACGCAACAAACTTGCTCGCAGTTCGTGCAGTGTAACTGGTTCTTCCTTTGGCACAGCCATTCGCTCCGAATCGATCAGCACCACCCGATGCATCCCTTTTGGCAAGGGTACAATCATGACTAATCCTCGTTCATTAAAGTAGGAAGGAGCTCCTGATTCCGGCGGATTTTTTAAAACAACATCCCCTTGCATAGCCGTAAAAGTCGCATTCTTACCGACAAACGGAATGCCTGCCTGCTTGCGGACAATGCTGGCAGCGCCATCTGCGCCGACCACAAAAAGTGCCGTCAGCACAGCTTTTCCATTCGGCCCGGAAGTCTCAACCTCAACCATGTGCTGATCTTGGTGTACGGCCATTACCTCCACTTCTCTGCGTATTTCCACCCCTAGACTTTTCGCCCACTCCTCAAGCACCTTCTCCGTGTCATGTTGAGGAATAATCAGGGTGTAGTTGGAAGAAGAGTCCAAGACCGAAAAATCCAAGCGTGTATCAAGCGCAGCAAAATGCCCCGTCGAAATCGGCTTTCCTCTATCAAGTAATTTCGCTTTCAACCCGCGTATATCCAGGATTTCCAGTGTGCGCGGATGGACAGTGAGCGCCCGTGAGTACGGGGTCGTTTCCTTTAAACGCTCAAGTACGCAAACCTTCACTTTAGCCAACGCCAGCTCTCCAGCCACCATCATGCCAACTGGTCCGCCACCAACAATAATCACTTCGTAATCGACATGCATGGAAACCACTCCTCTTTTTTGTTTTGCACGAAACAATATGAATATATCACACCTTCTTTTAATTGAAAACCATTTTCAATGAAATACGTTTGAAAGACGATGCCAGCAAATGAAAAGGCGACCCCTTCTCGAATCGAGCAAGAGATCGCCTTTTTCTATTTTCTTATCGTTTTGCTACGACAATGGCATAGACATGACCTTGATCATTTGTCCACAAATCCACTTTGTCCTTGGAGGAAAGATCGCTTTCTTTCAAGTCATTACCGTTGTAGTATTTGATCTTTGCATCTTCTGTCATCTTCAAGCTCGTCGATACGTCATCGAAGAATACGTATTTGTCTTTGTTCACACGGGATTCAATTCCGACGAAACGCACGTTTTCCTTCGCCAGCTTTCCACTGACGGAAGCAGCAATGACATCGCCATCACGATCAAGGGTCAATGTTACGTACTCAAATTGATCGACGTCTTCAATCGCATCCTCATCCGTTACATCGTACGTCTTACCATTAACCTCTACCTTTGCGGAGGTCACCTTGCCGTCATCGTTACGGACTTCAACAGAGTCAACCACGCCGCTTACTTTTCTAGGCGCACCTGTAACTGCTTTTACTTTGCCAGCGTTGTTGAGTGTCAGCGTGTACTCTTTGTCGTTGGATGCTGCATCGCTGTCAATCGTTACACCGGACAAGAGCTCATACACTTTCCCGTTCACGGTAATTTTGGAACCGGATTTTTTCGTCACGTATCCTTTTACGGTTTGCTTTTCCAAAGCCAGCTCCACAATGTCATTCGTGCCGACGTTGTATTTCCACGTAAGAATACGGTGGTCATTGAACTGATCGGTTTTAATCGTTGTTGGAGATACGGAGCTGCCATCGACAGTCAGCTTCGCATTGGTCAAGATGTCATAGATTTTCCCGTCGATTTTCACTGTTGCCAGTTTACCAGGTGCATACGCAGTTGTGTCTGAGACCAGCTTGTTCGTAGCTGCCCCTACGCCCTGCTCTACTTTTACCAGATTTCCATTTTTGTCAAACGAAAGCACTGCAATTTGACCACTCGTCAACTCATCCAGCTCATCTACTTCGTCTTCGTCTACGAACAACTCTGTATCTTCATGCACCTCGTAATTGACGCCGCCAACGCGAATCAGATTTTTGTCTGTATCAACGGTGATCGTATCTGTGTAGCTCAGCTTCGTGTAAACAAGCTCAGATACCTTGCCGTCCACATTGAGTGTCAGCTCAACCAAGTCATCTTTTTCGATGTCAGAGAACGAAGCACTTGTTGCTTTTGCCTCTGGATGTGCCTTACCTTTGATCGTTGCTTTGGAATCCAGCGTGTAGGTCGTGCCGTCTACTCTCAGCTCTTTCTTCGAGTTGGAACCGCTCACGGAAGATACTTTTTCCACAATTCCTTTTGTCGTGTTATCGCTGATCGTGATGGACTTGATCTTGCCATTGTCTCCAACGACTGCCACAAACTTTTGACCGATGTGAGAACGGCTTACATTCACGCCATCTTCTACTTCCAATACGACTTCTCTACCATTGACGATTGCCTTGAATTTCTTCTCATCGCCTACAGCCGTTGTAAAATTAAGGCCAGTCTTCACGATTCCTTCCACGATTTCGGAGTCAGAAGTAACAACAGTGAGGAAAGCCACTCGCCCGTTTTTCGTGATGTATTCCACTTGCGCGCCTACGACCAGATTGCCGTATACTTGCGCGGAATCAGCCAATTCGATTTCTTTGTTTTGTCCGACTAGTTTCAGCTTTTTGCCAGACTTGTCATAAGAAGCGACTGCGCCCTTCACTACTTGCAGCTTCTGATTGGTTCCTTTTGCATTGCCATCTTTGTCGTAGTATGCGCCGTTTGCGTATACAGGCGTCTCCATAAAACGATCCGTGTACTTCGCGACGATATCACGCGGAGCTGCTGCTGTCGGCGTTTCCTTTGCATCGTAAATACCTGCTCTGTCCGCTTCCAGCAAGTACGGGATGTACCACTCGCTAGAGGCTGATGGACGAACGTCAATCTTCAAGCCTTGAACGTAAACAGTCAACGCTTCCGCAATTTTTACATTGTTGTTCGGTTTGAAGGTTCCATCTGGATATCCCTTGATGATGCCTTGGGATACCGCAAGATTAATGTATCCTGTTGCCCAATGATCTGCTGGCAGATCTTTAAATACAGTCTTTCCTTGCAGAAGCTTTGCTTGCGCATCTGTGTATCCGAGTGCCAGGACCGCAACTTTGGCGAACTCTGCTCTCGTCACTTCTTTATACGGTTTGAATGTGCCATCGGTATAACCTTTCAGAACACCCGCATAATTCAATTTCAGAATCGCGTCTTTGTTCACATTTCCCCCGATGTCGGAGAATGGCAGTGCCGTAGCAGCCCATCCGGTACCCGGCAATGCAAGCGAGCCTGCCAGAACCGCTGTCGCCAATAATTTTTTGAGATCCTTGCTTGCTCGATTCTTTTCTTTTTGCAAAATAAACCCCTCCATCAATATAACAGTGATATCAGTTCATTCTCTCCAGCAGACACTCCCATTTGAAGAAATGATGGAATAGTCCACAGTAGAACTGTTTTCTTCGGCTGAACGCTCTTTTTAGACGACACGATTTCCGAAAAAGTTTCAGAGCTTGTTTACGGTAAATCATTCCACTGTTCCTCAAACATTGATAGGTAGCGGGTTCACGATATTTCGCAGAACGTAAAAAAACCACCTGAGATCAGGTGGTTTTACGTTTCATTCCAGCAGGAAATGCTATAAGCCAGGTTCTGTCTCTCCCGTGCTTCAAGCGGGGCAATCCCTCGCACCAAGAGCGGTAGCCATCTATCTATGGCATCCGAAGATACCATCCGTCCTTTCCGTTTGATTCCTTCAGGACGGTTCCCCTACCTAATTTGGGTTTCTCGCTCGCAGGGTTTACCGCGTTCCATCTTTTCTGTCGCCAGAAAAGCTACGTTTCTGTGGCACTTTCAGCGTACTCGGGCCTCAGAGAGAGCCCTTTCCACGCCGTCAGCAAGGCTCAGCACCTCACTGCCCTGGCTTGCACCAGGTACGAACACTCCAGGCATCTCAGCCTGGGCGAGCCTGGACTTTCCTCTACCGCCAATCATCGAAACGATTGCGGCAGCGACTACCCACATTTCCTGCACATCAGAATCAGTAACATTTACTCTATCACATGCCTCCTACATGGTCAACAAGCAGGATTTGGAAGGGTCATTTGTAGTACAATAGAAATGGTACAAGGAGGTAGGACGATGATAACCATTACTCCAACTGCGGCAGTACGTCTTGCACAAATGATCGCGGAGGAATCGGATGCTGAACAGCTCGGAATCAGACTCGTCCCGACTACGACGGGTTGTGGCAGCTATACATATAGCATCGCCATTACGGAAGCGGACAAACATGATCTCGACCAAGAAATAAGTGGGATTCGTTTCTTTTATCAAACACATGAGATTGACAAGCTCTCCGGGACGGTCATCGACTGCGATCCTGCAACTGGCCGCTTCTCCATTTTCCATCCGCGCCCCATGCAAACAGATTGCTCGCTTACTCATTGATTAGGAGGTAACTATGCTGCTCTTATCATTTGAAAACATCAAACCGAAGATTCACCCTACGGTTTTTCTTGCAAAAGGCTCCGTCGTTTCTGGCGATGTCGAAATTGGCGAGGATTCTTCTATTTGGTACAACACCGTCATCCGCGGGGACATCGCTCCGACCGTCATTGGAAAACGCGTCAGTGTCCAAGACAACAGCACCCTGCATCAAAGCCCGAACAACCCGTTGATCCTTGAAGACGAGGTGACTGTAGGACATAACGCTGTTTTACATAGCTGCGTGGTACGTCGGGGCGCATTGATTGGAATGGGCGCGATTGTGCTGGATGGTGCGGAAATCGGAGAAGAAGCGATGGTTGCTGCGGGTGCACTCGTTCCTCCAGGCATGAAGGTGCCACCTCGCTCGCTTGTTGTTGGCAACCCAGCAAAAGTAAAACGTGAACTCAACGAGGCAGACCTGAAAGAATTCGTACGCATTCGCCAATCGTATGTGGATAAAGGAAAGACGTATCGCCAACTGGAAGAAAGCCCGCTCGAACGGGAATAGAAAAAAAGGAAGAATTAGGACCCTGTGATGGAACAAAAAAAGCGGCGTATCCATAGTGGAAACACCGCTTTTTCCTTACGAAGCATTCTGCAATCGATCCACTTCGCGAATGTGCTCAAATAGCATATACGAGCGAATCGCTGTCTCTAAATGAATCCGATCCGGTTCTTTGGTCGTGCTGTATTTTTGAAAGAAAGCCGACAGCTTGTAAAGAAAACCGAAATATTTACGCACGTAGCGATCCCCGAGCATACCAACAAGCAGTCCTGCTCCCCCGCATGCGACGCTCCATTCCAAGGGTAAGAAGAATACAGACAAAAAGAACCCCGTAAAAAACCACACGACCAGATTCGTCGAGCAACCGTCATTCACGATATTTGCCCGTTGAATCTCTTTCAGTGCTGCTAGCGATTTCTTCCCTCCATAGCTAAACACTTTATGTTCTGCACCGTGAAATTTTTTCATCTTTTTCGGAAAAACGAAGTGAAACCCTGCGATGTATACAGCTACCCACATTGGATCGATGATGGCCCAGTCAGGCTTTATGATCGCCGCCAGTACATAACCAGCAAGAAGGAAGTGAAACAATTGATAGTACCAAGGAAAGGAGAAGAAGATTCGATACCAGAGCTTCCCTATCGTTTTCAATGTGATTTTTTCCGCCCACATGTGAATCACGCCGTCTTTTACTTCCGCGCAAGCCAGCACATTTCGATCATGAAAAAGCACACCGCGTCCAAAAGACATCCCCATAATCATGTCGTTAGCTATTCTCCTTCCGCCCTAATGTCGTTATAATAGGTTGAGTTGTACGCAGAATGAAGGAGGTTTCACAATTGATCCGCATGGTTCCAAATACACCATTAACACCTTTACACGATCCATGGGAGCCGTTGTTCAATGCGACACCCCCCGTCTATAAACTTACCAGCGTCGAGTTTACTGTAACGAATCTGTGCAATCTCCGCTGTGAGCATTGCGCGGTTGGTGATACATTGCGATACAAAGACGATCCCGCTCTCCCAGTTGATCTCATACTCCGTCGTCTCGATGAAGCAAAAGATCTGCTTACTATCAGTATAACAGGCGGAGAACCGATGTACAGCGAGCGCACCGTGAAAACTGTGATCGCGCCTATTCTACAATATGCAGCAGATCGCGGGCTGCGGACGCAAATCAACTCCAACATGTCTATGCCTTATTCTCGCTATGAATTGATCCTGCCTTACATCGATGTCATGCATATTTCGTGGAATTGGTCTACTCCCGAAGAATTCCATGATATTGTTTACGCAAAAGCACGGCAGCCGGTTTCAATCAAAAGAGCGGAAGCACAATTTCATGAGATGATGGAAAATGCCCGCAAACTCTCGGAAGCAGGTGTTTTTGTCTCAGCTGAAACGATGCTGAATCATCGCACATGGACAAAGCTCGATACCCTCCATCGTCAAATTCAGGAGATGGGCAGCAAACGACATGAGGTACACCCGATGTACGCGAGTGATTTTGCCCGTGATCTGGATGTCCTTTCACTCGATGAGCTCCGTCAAGCCATTCACCGGATGCTCGATGTGCGCAATGAAGATTTGTGGATGCTTTTCGGGACACTTCCGTTTTTCGCTTGTAGTCCTGAAGCAGCAGACAGAGAATTGATCAGCAGACTGCGCTCTGCGAAAAATGTGACGACTCGCAATGATCCAGATGGTCGCAATCGTCTAAACATCAACATTTTCACCGGCGATGTCATCGTGACCGATTTCGGGGATGTAGAGCCATTGGGCAATATTCAAACCCATCAGCTCCAGTCGATGTTTGAAAAATGGCAAGAACACACGCTGAATCAGAAGATCAATTGCTTCTGCCCTGCTGCTGGATGTGCAGGACCGAACCTGCTCGTTGCTAATACTTACTATCAGGAGACTGATTTTACTCTGCGCAAAGCACTCGTTTAATGGGGCACACTAGGGCGTGAGGTGATCTATCATGAGCAGACGCAAACGCCCTCTCGTACCCGAGGCGAGAAAAGGGCTGGACGCCCTAAAAGCGCAGGTTGCAGATGTTGCTGATCCCGCGCAGGCCAAATTCGAGGTCGCAGAAGAAATTCATGTTCCATTGCATCCCGGCTACAATGGACAGTTAACCTCTCACGATGCTGGTCGAATCGGAGGACGCTTGGGCGGCAGTATGGTCAGAGAGATGGTTCGGATGGCAATGGAAGGTATGAATAAAAAACCGTAATCCTATTGTTTGGGAACCCCGCTATTTGATGAATGCGAATGGCGGGGTTCTTTGTCGAGCAAGCGAGTATTACCAAGTCGGATACTGGCTATCAAACTGATTCCAATCAGAAACAAGCCAGTGATAAAGACGTCGTGCAAAGCTTCGTTAAACACCAGACCTTCCCGCATCCGCCATTCTACGATGCTCCCCAACACGCTAACTCCAATCGTCCCCCCGATGGAACGAAATAATTGCGATGTCGACATGGCAACACCTCGATCTTGCGGTTTTACAGCGCTATGTGCTGCTGTACCGAGTGCCGGATAGATCGCCCCCATGCCTAGACCTGTGACAATCAGGTAGCTGACGAGCTGTGTGTTGGTTGTCCCTACATCCATCGTGCTCAGAAGGAAAAAGCCTGTCGCCATGATGAGCAAGCTGGGAATCAGAATCGCCCGAAATGAAGCTTTTGCCATCCATCTTCCCCCAAGCGTCGAAGAAATCGCTGCGGACAGCATGAGTGGCACTAAAAGGAAACCAGCCTCTGACGGACTCGCACCGCGTACCTCTTGGACGAACAAAGGGATGTATGCGATTGCCCCAAACAAAGCGGCACTCACAAAGAATCCTGCGAGGTTGCCATATCCAATGGCCGGAATGCGGAATAGGGACAACGGAAGCAGGGGCTCCTTTGCTTTGGTTTCAATCCAGATGAACAGACCGAGAAATAAGATGCCCGCACCCCCTAACCCGATCTTGTATTCCCTGCTCTCCATGACAAGGGACAACAAGATGAGAATGATGGCTGCACTTAAGCTAGCCGCCCCATACCAGTCGATGACAGGCTTCTTATCATATTGCCGCTGATCTCGAAAGGCTAGGGCAATGATAAAAATGGAAGCGATACCGATGGGAAGGTTGATAAAGAAGATCCATCCCCATGACAGATGCTCCACGATAATTCCTCCAATGGTGGGACCGAGTATACTCGTTATCGCAAAGACAGCTCCGAAAAGACCTTGAAATTTGCCCCTCTTTTCGGGTGGATACAGCTCACCCACAATAATGAACGCAACCGGCATTAATGCCCCGGCGCCCAAGCCTTGGATTCCTCTCGCTGCAATAAGACCCGTCATGGAATTCGCCATGCCGCACAGAAGAGATCCTGAGAGAAACAGAAACAACCCGATCAAATACATTTTTCTCGGCCCAAACAAGTCTGCCATTTTCCCATAGATGGGCATGCTCGTGGTCGATGTGAGCATATAAATGGCGAACACCCAGCTATAAAGAGACAGACCTCCCAGCTCTTTCGTAATTGTCGGCATGGCTGTTGAGACAATCGTCTGATCCAACGATGACAAGACTAACCCCATCAGCACTCCACCCGTGACTAAGTCTACGCGACGCTTTTCCTTTTCCATCTCCATCGCACTCCCCTTTTTGAAGTCAGTTGATAACAGCTCCAAAAATATAAGGGATTTTTCAAAAAAAGAGTAGACTTTTTCTTTCAGTTGAGTTATTCTGATGATAGAGTCTGCCCCTAGGAATCACGAATGATATCATAAATAAAAACCGCCTCCATGATGGACGCGGTTTTTTTGTTTTGCCATTCATCTCAGCTTGTCGAGCTTTTTGGCACTTGCCTTACGAGGTCCAAGCATCGCCTTACCTATATTGCCCACTTTGTTTACAGAGTCAAAAACTTGGTCGATCACATCCACCAGCTCTCGAATCTGCACTACTTTTCCATAGACGCCCATGAAATGGTGTCGGACGTTTTTTCCATTTAACCCTAGCATGGCCGCACCTCCTCTTAATCCTCTCGTATTACTTTATGCAGGATCAGGCGAAGGGGAAATTGCGAAATGCGGAAAATTATTCGTTCCTCTATCCAGCTGCTTAGCGTGGACGAGGCGTGCCGGTCGGACGTGGGCGCGGAGGTTGTGTTGGTGTAATGGCCCGCTCCAGACGAGTGACACGGTTCTCCAATCGATCTACTCGATTATCCAGCCTACGATAGTCTTCGCGCAGCGCATCTACTCGGTTCTCCAGTCGATTCAAACGACGCTCGACATCCCCACCAGGAGTTGGTGTCGGAGTTGGAGTAATTGGGATGTACAAATTTTGCCCCACGTAAATGTAGTAAGGATAGGCGATATTATTCACGCGGATCAATTCCTGAACGGATACACCAAAACGAGCCGCAATGCTGTTCAGCGTATCTCCCGAACGGACTACATAGTTCACGAATCTCACTCCTTTTTTCTGTGATCATTCGTTATTAACCTATGCCCGCCCTGGTACACGCGCAATAAACCAATACCCATTTTGGCTTAAAATAGTCAAACACCCAGTACAAACGCCGTTACAAACCCGGAAGTGCAAGGCTTAGCCCCATTAACACTTTGAATAGGCTGTCGCACCCTCAAGTAACACTTCTTCTACTTGCTTCAATACCTCTATCTCTTGTAATGGATCACCTTTTACCACAAGCAAATCTGCAAAATAACCTGGCGCTAACGTACCGATCTTACTTCCTTGATCCAGCACCTCGGCAGCGTTTTGAGTAGCAGCCTGGATCGCCCGAATTGGCTCCATCCCCAGCTCCACCATCAGTTTAATCTCTTCTGCCACAGGTGTAATCGGATAGCCTTCCAATACAATATCCGTACCCGTAGCGATCTTTACACCTGTATTTATCAATCGTGCGAAGTTCTCCCGGTACGCCTTTTCCGATTCGATGAAAAAAGCTCCCTGCTCAATAAGCCCTTCGCTCAATATGCCTTGATTTGCCTGTTGCTGCTCATTCCAAATATGCTTGTAATAATCAGCAATCTGGAAGAAGGTGACCATGGTCGGTACCCATACGAGTCCTTTTTCTTTCATCTGTTCCGCCTGTTCGACAGTCATAAACGTTGCATGCTCGATCGTATCAAATCCCGCATCAATCGCCATTTGGATCGCCGGTTGGAGCGAGGCATGCACACAACACTTTCGTCCCAAGCGATGAGATTCATCAACCGCCGCATCCAACTCCTCTTGTGTGAACTCCGGCGTTGGTGTACGATGACTCGTCATGAGCTTGATCCAGTCTGCACCTGCTCGCACTTGTTCACGCACGGCTGTCCGAACTTCCCACGGACCGTTTGCTTCTCTGAGGGCACCCTCTAATTGCCAGCCGTGCCCCCCGGTCATAATAATCCCTTGGTTAACCTGAAAAAGACGAGGGGACACAATGAACTTATTCTTGGCTGCCAGTTTCAGTGTACTGCACAATCCATCCGGTGCTGCTACATCGCGGATCGTCGTGACCCCTAAAGAAAGTGCTTCTTTCAAGTTCGCTGTCGCAAGTAAAGCCACGAGTCCATCGTTGTTGCGATACTCAGCGGAATCTGGTTTGCTCCACCAATACCCGATGTGAACATGTAAATCGATCAAACCCGGTAAAATGGAACATCCGCTGTACCGCTTTACTTCTCCTCCTGAAATGGAATCTGTAAGCTCCGCTTCTGTCCCTACTGCTACAATCTTTCCTCGCTCATCAATCCCGACAGCGCCTTGTTCGATTACATGCTCTCCATCTCCGATAATGACGCGATCAGCAATCAACCATTTCATTCCTGTCCCCCCTGTCAAAAATGAAAATTCATCTGTCCGCAATCGTGGTTAGTTCCTCGAAAGTTCATCATTTATCCGACTATTTCCTTCTCCTCTTCCGCCTAGTTTGAAAAAAAAGCCTCTGGGAGCACGTGAAGTGCGCCAGAGGCTTTCGTGTTTTACATTTCTTATTTAAATACAGGTGCTGCAAACTGAGCCAATTTCTCTGCGGAAGACTTTTCCACATCCGCGTGCAAGCTGTTGCCATGAGCATCCATGGTGACGATTGCTGCGAAGCCTTTTACGCGCAGGTGCCACATCGCTTCTGGAATACCGAATTCCATGAAGTCGACACCTTCTACTTTTTCCAAGCATTCTGCATAATACTGGGCCGCTCCACCAATCGCATTTAAGTACACAGCGCCATGCTCGTTCAATGCTTTCAGGGTTTTCGCACCCATTCCGCCTTTTCCGATAACGGCACGGATTCCGAATTTCTTGATGATTTCGCCTTGGTAAGGCTCCTCGCGAATGGAGGTAGTCGGGCCAGCCGCTTTTACATGCCACTCGCCTGCTTCGTCCTTCAGCATGACCGGACCGCAATGGTAGATGATGCCACCGTTCAGGTCCACTGGGCAGTCATGATCCATCAGGTAGCTATGCAGGGCGTCGCGTCCTGTGTGCATTTCACCATTGATAATGACCACATCGCCCACTCGCAGGCTGCGGATTTGTTCTTCAGAGATTGGCGCTTCCAGAACAACCTCGCGGCGTTTTTCGCCCGCATCGTCCGTAGCTGCTACCGGGGACAAGTCCATCGCCACTTCTTCATCTTTATACAGATAACGGAGAATTTCGCCAGTCTCCGGATTCAGTCGAACACCTTGACGGCGGAATGCCCAGCAGTTGTACGCAACGGATACGAAAAAGCTTGCTGGCAGGCGGTTTTCCACGCCGATTTTACAGCCGAGCAAAGTCGAGTTACCACCAAAGCCCATGGTTCCGATTCCGAGTTGGTTCGCTGTTTCCATGATGTAGTCTTCCAAAGCAGCAAGTTCAGCAATTGGATTCACATCGTCCACTTTGCGGAACAATTGATGCTTCGCCAGTGCATAACCGGAGGTGCGATCCCCACCGATTCCTACGCCGATGAAGCCGGCACTACAGCCTTGTCCTTGCGCTTGGTAGACGGCATGCAAAATGCACTTGCGGATACCATCCAGGTTGCGGCCCACTTTGCCCAGGCCTTCGAGCTCACAGGGCAGGGAGTACTGGATGTTCTTGTTCTCACAGCCGCCGCCTTTGAGAATCAGCTTGATCTCGATTTCATTCTCTTCCCATTGCTCGAAGTGAATGACAGGCGTACCTGGTCCGAGGTTGTCCCCTGTGTTTGCACCCGTCAAGGAATCTACGGAGTTGGAACGCAGCTTACCTGTTTTGGTTGCTTCTGCAATCATTTCTTTGATCGCTTGTTTAATGATCAGTTGGTTGACTCCAACCGGAGTTTTCACTTCGAATGTAGGCATCCCCGTATCTTGACAGATCGGAGAAACATTTTCTTCTGCCATGACGACGTTTTGCGCAATCGTAGACAAAGACAGCGCTGCACGAGTGCCAAGATCCTCTTTCACTTTAGCTGCATTGACGGCACGACGCACGTCTGGTGGTAGATTCGTAGAAGTATCCGTGATGAGTTCCAGAATGCTTTGCTTCAAGTTTTCCATCTATGACGCCCCTTTTGACGTAGTGGTGTAAATGGTAGCATAAACCGCCTATTATTATAGCACACGCTCCCCCACCTGTCCGTAGATTGCTGCCCAAAGAGTGTGTGAAACATTCCGTAAACGTGCGTCGTCTTATTACCGACAGCAAATTTTGGCAAGAAGCAGATACGAGGGGGATTAAAATGAAAAGAACATTTGCCGGGCTTCTCGCCTCCGTGATGGTGGTGACCGCTATACCCTTCCTGTTCACAACAGGTACAATTGCGGAGCCTGCCGTTCAAGCCGCAGCAACTACAGAAGAGTTGCCAGTAGTCGGTTCCTATGCGGAGCTAAAAAAGCTCATCCAATCATCAGACTTGGACAGCTATCATTACGGCACCTTGGAAACGACTGCCGCTATGCCAGCAGCCGCACCTAACACAGCCAACAAAGTAGCGGACACTTCCGGCGGCGCTGCTCGCGGTGATTTTTCCACAACGAATACACAAGTGCAGGGCGTAGATGAAGCAGATATCGTCAAATCAGACGGAACTTATCTTTATCAATCCACGCAGGATGAGGTACGCATCATCAAAGCATATCCAGCCACCGAGATGAAGGTCGCAAGCCGTATCAGCTATGACAATGGAAAATTCGTACCGCAAGAAATGTACGTAGACGATCGGAGACTCATCGTCATCGGGCAAGCGGATGAGAACATCTCTTATCCTCCTGGTTCTGCTTCCAAAAGAGGCATCCCCCGTTTCCAAAGCATGCAGTCCGTGAAAACCATGATCTACGATATTTCGGACAAAAAACAACCTCGGCTCATTCGTCAACTGGAGCTGGAAGGCCAGTACATGTCGTCCCGCAAAATCGGCGCGAGCCTGTACGTGACAGCCAATCATTACATGGATACGTATCGTATTCTGCAAGAGAAAGCGGAAGTGCCAGGCCCAACGTATAAAGACAGCGCCCATGATAATCAATACCAAACCATTCCCTACAGCGAGATTCGTTACTTCCCGGATCATTTTCGTCCCGAGTATTTGATCGTCACTGGCGTGAATCTGGATGATTCGAAAGAAAAGATGTCACTGCATACGTATCTCGGCGCTGGCGAGAACATCTATGCATCCACCAAAAATCTGTATGTAGCCGTCACTCAGAACAATGCCGCCCAGCCAGTAGCCGTTAAGCAAAAAGGAGTACCAACTCCTTTCGTTGCACCTCCCATTGAGTCTGATACAACCATTTATCGTTTTGCCATGAACAAGGGAGACATTCAGTATACGGGAAAAGGGTCGGTGCCTGGACGCATTCTGAATCAGTTTTCTATGGATGAAAACGACGGTTATTTCCGAATCGCCACCACGAGCGGGAACATGTGGCGAGACGATGAGCTTACGTCCAAAAACAATTTGTATGTACTGAACAACAAACTCGAGATATTCGGCAAGCTGGAAGGCATCGCTCCTGGAGAACGCATTTACTCTGTCCGTTTCATGGGAGATCGCGCCTACATGGTCACCTTCAAAAAAGTCGATCCGCTGTTCGTTCTCGATCTGAAGAAGCCTTCTGCGCCAAGCGTACTGGGTGCTCTGAAAATTCCAGGTTACAGCGACTATTTACACCCGTATGATGAAAACCATATCATCGGTTTTGGCAAAGAGGCAGAATCTGATAAAGACTGGGCGTACTACCAAGGGATGAAAATTGCCCTCTTTGACGTCAGTGATGTAACCAAACCGAAGGAAAAGTTCAAGACGGTTATCGGGGACAGGGGGACGGACTCCGAGCTATTGCACAATCACAAGGCTCTGCTGTTCTCCAAAGAAAAAAATCTGCTAGCCTTCCCTGTATCCGTCCACGAACGTACAGCTGAACAAAAAGCCAAAAACGATATGCGCGAGTACGGCCACTTTACTTTCCAAGGTGCCTACGTATATCGGCTTGATCTGCAAAAAGGATTTCAACTGAAAGATCAGATCACCCATCTGTCGAAGGAAGATGTTGCGAAAGCAGGCGAAGGCTGGTACGACAGCTCCAGTAACATTAAACGGATACTTACGATTGGCGACACGCTCTATACCGTTTCTGACGATTACGTCAAAACGCAGCAGCTCTCTACCCCCAAAAAAGAGAATATCTTGCCATTGGCGAAATAGCGGTAATGCTCTGTCATGCGGACAGGTTCTGTGCTAAGATGGGGTAATAGATGCAGCGTAAATAGAGAGGGTGTCACTACGTGGAGTATTTGAGTTTTAATTTGACATCGACGCTGGCAGGGATTGCGGCTGTGCTGTTGGTTATGTTTATTCGCCTGCACTGGCCCTTCCGCTTTCAGTACATGGCCAATCTTTTCAAACGTCGTTTGAATATTCGATTGCGCTGGCTGGAGGCTTCCTATCGGAAGAACCGTTCCCGTGCTGTCGCTATGCTGGATAAATCAACCCATGAAATCATGCTTGGCAACTATGAAATGGCCGAAAAATATATCGTTCAAGGAATCAACGTCTGCAAAGAACGACCAACGTTATTCAATCAAGCGATGATTCACTACTTGTTTTACAACTTGGCGATCGTCTACTATTCCTCCGAACGATACAACGAATCATTGGAAGTGGCGTTTCGTATTTACCAGCGTGATCAGGGAATGATTGATTCCTTAGCTCTTATTGCCTGCTCGCACGCCCGCCTGGGTGAAGTAGAGAGTGCGATAGAAGCTTACCAGCTGATCGCAAGCAAACGATCGGCAAAAGACTGGAAGCTCTTCTGCTTGGCAGAGATTGAAGCTGCCAAAGGAAATTATGAGCGAGCCCTTTCCCATCTGAAGCAATTGATGGACAAATCAGCCAGTCTTTTGGATCTGAATCAAACCGTACTGGAAAAACGCTTGGAAGAGTGGAAAAAAGCCTCTACACAAGCCAGCTAATCGATTGACGACCGCACATTGCTTTATGTGTGCGGTTTTTATTTTCCGCTTCCCGTAACGCTGCTCTATGCACAGTCGTATTACTATCAAGAAAGCGAGGTATTTTTCATGAAAAAATTCAATGTATCTATACTTGCTGCCTCAGCACTTGTACTCGGTCTCGCTCTAGCGGGCTGTACACCTGGAAAAGATTCTGCATTCTCTGCGGATAACCCTGTTGCCAAAATTGGTAATGTGACGATCACGCAAGAGCAACTGTACGACAAAATGAAAAAAGATGCTGGCAAGCGTATCATGGCTGATATCGTCACCTTGGAGCTGTACAAACAGGAAGGCGCTGCACGAGGAGTTACTGTAACCGATCAAGAACTCGATGCGCGTGTGAACCCAGTCAAAGAAAAAATGGGATCACCAGAAAGATTCCAAGAGTATTTGAAGGAAAAGCAAATGACTGAGCAAGAGCTCCGTGAAGGCGTGCGCGCTGTTATGCTACGGGACAAGCTGTTCGAGAAGGATAACCCGATCACCGAAGAACAAATCAAGGAATACTATGAGAAAAACAAAGATAAGTTCGAGGGAACATTTGAACAAGCTCGCCCGAAAGTGATCGAAAAAGTAAAATCCAGAAACAAACGAAATAATATGGATAAATGGATCGATGAATTGTATAAAAAGCATAACGTCCAAATCATGGATAAAGATTTAGAAAAAGAAAAATCAGTGGAAGAAGAAGAAACAACAACTTCCAGCAAGTAATGCAAAAAGACTTGTGCAAGCCGGCAATGAGCGGCACACAAGTCTTTTTTCGTTACGGACGAGCAATCGCAATCAACTCTTGCAAAAACTCCTTGATTTCGCCTTGAAGAATAGGGCCATGACCAGTGGCTAAATACTCAATGGGCCAATCCTGCAAAATCTCCAAGCCCTCCGTAAACTCCGCTGCTCGCTCTGGTTCACGTGCTACCCATTGCTTCAAGTGTTCTTGATAAGCTGTCCGACAGTCCACTTCTCCTCCAACGATTTGGCCGAGTTCTGTGTTTTCAAAACATAAATGATCGCCAACAAAGCATATTTTCGACTGGGGATCAAAGAAGGCAACGGAGCCTTCTGTATGAAAGGAAAGCTGTCGGAAACGCAGAGAAGGCAGATCTCCCCCACTACCTGTAAACGTATGGCCGAATAGCGTCTGTGAAAAATCGTCCAGTTCGTAATAATCGTCGAGGTGAATCCAATTGTTTCGAGAAGGGAACATATCGGCATTTCCAATATGATCAGCATGTCGATGAGTGAAGTAGACATATTCCGTTCGATCTGGCTTGACCCCGATCTCTTCCAACGCCTGTTGAAAAAATGAGCGTTGCTTGCGCTGGTGAGAATCAATCAATACAAAGGCATTCCCTTGTTTGATCACATAGCTGTTCACGTAGCTATTCCACGCTTCCTCATAGGTGATGATCGCCCAGGTGGAGTCTGTGATTGGTGCAATCACATTGTTCATGCCTCCATCTCTCCTCTCCTCCCAGATACAATTTCTTATTGCTATTATACACAATCATGCACAACCGTGCTGACTCGTGCCCAAACTTATCCTACACGATCAAACTTTCGCCTCTTCCCCTAAGCTGACCCAAGATCTTCCTTGCGAGCGTTGAATGTGAACCGGTACGCCGAAAAAGCTTGTCAGACGTTCAGCCGTCAGGACCTCATCTGTTTTTCCAGCTTGGTCTACTTCTCCCGCTTTTAACAGTAAGGTATGCGTGAAGCAAGGCAAAATCTCTTCGATGTGATGGGTGACATAAATGAGCGTGGGCCCATTTGGCTGTTTGGCGATTTGTTCAATCATGGCCAACAGCTGCTCTCTTGAAAGCAAGTCCAGTCCAGTGCAAGGCTCGTCCAGAATGAGTAATTGAGGGGAAGCCATCAACGCACGCGCAATCAGTACTTTTTGTCTCTCCCCTTGCGATAAAGCGGCAAAACGTCTGTTTTTCAATGCACGGCATCCAAATGTATCAAGTAAATCCGACGCTTTCTCTACGTCTGCCTCCTCTGGAACGGAATACAAGCCGATGGTTGCCTCTCGACCACTCAAGACGACACGGAGTGCGGTTTCATGCTCGTGAAGCTGTGCCATCAGCGCCGTGCTTACCCAGCCGATTGATTTACGTACCTCGCGCAAATCGACTGTTCCGTAAAGATTGCCTAATACACTGACCTCCCCCTTTGTCGGCCATACATAGCCACAAATGATATTCAGCAGACTGGTTTTACCAGAGCCGTTTAAACCGACTAAACACCAATGCTCCTTGTCTTGCACTTGCCAGACAATGTCTCGCAAAATGGTTGTTTCATCTCTTTGCCAGGTAACCTTTCTTACATCAATGATCATACTCTCTCCACTCCTAAATTTAACAGTTGTATGTGCAAAGAACCTCCATGGCATATGGAAGCACACGGAGGCCCTAACACAAAAACAGTTTCGTTAAAATTTGCCTTGAATCTTGAATACAATCTCCGCAAACAACGTAGCGAATAGGAACGTGCCGGTAAAGACGACGAGAGACACCACTACGATACGCCAGCTAAGCTGTTTGAATAGATGAACGTCTTTTCCAAGAGACAGACCCGCATAGGCGAGAATCGGAGTGGCCAGTGCGAGCAGATTGATCTTGGCAATCGCAGCAGCCGTATATTCGTTCCCTGGAAAAAACGGGGATGTCGCAAGCATCGCAAACAAAGAAATCCAAACAATGACGGGGGATTTGAACGGCAGAATGCGAGTAAAGCCCATTCCGATCAACGTAATGACCGCCAAGAGCAAAATACCTGGCAAAGATTCCATGAATGGTACTTTATAACCGATCCAGTTACCGATAAGAGCAATGAAGCCAATGATAAAAATCGTCAAGATTTGATTCATGCGCTTTTTCTCCCCCCTTCTGCTTCAGAAGAAGCGCCTTTGCGTCCAATGATTGGCTCAAGCCATGCGTACAGCTTTTGTGTAACCGGCAAGGAGAAGAAGATACATACGTACGTTCCGACGATACTCATCATCAAGTTTGCCGCTCCGGAATAAAAGGCAATGTCTTTTTGCGCTTCCGGGAAAATAACAGCCAATGAACCTGTTGCTGCAGCCATCATACTACCGGAACCAACTGCTGCTCCCATCGCCAGAGAAATCGGGTGAAACAACCCGCTGCTTCCTAAAATACTTGCAAGAATCGACATATAAATGGCACCAAACAAAGTTCCGCAAATATATACGCCCAGCGCGCCGCGAGCTTCGGCAGAGTTTGCTCCAAACTTATCTACAATAATCGCCAAGTTTGGTTCGCGGTCGAGAGAATAAGTCGCCCCAATTGCTTCGCGCTTCAGACCCAGCCACAATGCGATTGGCAGGCCAAGCGCGATTGTCCCTACAATGTGTCCCATTTCTTGAACAATCAAGGATACACCAGAGCCGAGTAGCTTAGGCAGCTCAGGACCGATATTGGCTCCCAGCTTCGCAATAAAGATTAAAAACGAAACGCCCAAAATATTGGCTGCGACGTTCATTTCTTTTTCACTCAATAATTTGAACTTGGGCCAACTAATTGCCCCGCCTAAAACGAGCGCGTAAAGCATCGGAAACAGAGCGATAACCCCGATGCCAATACTGATTTTTTTTGTCCCGATAAATTCTGTCAATGCGACGAGAATCAGTACGAGAAAATGCAGCTTGTACTCATTGACGCGTGCCTCTGCCATACGACATCCCCCTCATTCTATCTCGCTCTACTCCATGACGACTTTTTGAGCTGCCCGAACAAACAACTCCACACCGCGTACCATTGCATCCTCATCAAAATCAAAGCGTGGATGGTGATGCGGATACGTAAAGCCCTTGTCCGGATTGCCAGCACCCAATTGAATAAAACAGCCCGGAGCTTTTTTCAAATACTCAGAGAAATCTTCACCCGGCATCAAAGGATCAATGTAAATAATCTCTTCTTCTCCCCAACGCTCGCGGATGGTATCCTCCATCAGCTTCGTCACCTGCTTGTCGTTGACAACGGACGTGTAGCCATGTGAGAACGTGAATTCATAACTTGCGCCATGCGCTTCCGTAATTCCTTTGACAATTCGTTCAATCCACATCGGTATATTTTTGCGAATCTCCGCATCGAAGCAGCGTGTGGAGCCCGTCAGTGTCATCGAATCTGGAATGATGTTATAAGCAGTCCCAGCATTCAGCATCGTCACCGAAATAACGACCTTGTCCAACGCACTCACATTGCGGGATACAATTTGTTGTAGGCCAGTAATAACCTGTGCCCCAATGACGATCGGGTCAACAGATGCTTCCGGTTGCGAGGAGTGCCCGCCTTTTCCTTGAATCTTGATATCAAAGCGATCTGTCGATGAAGTAAGTGCCCCGTAAAGAACACCAAATTTCCCGACAGGCATGTATGATGCCAAATGAATGCCGATAATCGAATCCAGACCGTCCGCTGCACCAGCTCTTACGATTTCAGCAGCCCCACCCGGCGGCAACTCCTCGGCATGCTGGAAGAAGAAACGAACCTCACCTTTTATTTGATCCTTGTACTGGGACAAAATTTTTGCGGCTCCCAACAGCATTGCTGTATGGCCGTCATGTCCGCACGCGTGCATCACACCAGCTTTGCCTGATGCATATGGCACATCATTTTCTTCATGGATAGGGAGAGCATCAATGTCAGCGCGAATGCCAAGAACTTTTCCTGGCTGTGATCCGATCAGTCGAGCGACCACACTCGTTTTGGTTGGCCGCGAAAGCTCTAAATTCCCGAAAGATTGCAACGTTTCGTAAATAAATTGGGACGTCTTCTCCTCTTCAAACGACAATTCTGGATGCTGATGGAGATATCGTCGCCATGAAATTACCTGCTCAGCTACCTCATCCGCCCATTTCTTCGTTTCCAAACTCACACAATCACTCCTTTTTTTGCTTTCTTCCTCAACATTTTCCGAGTCAGTTAAGTTTAACTAAAAAAAATATCGTTTTGTGAATTCTATCACGGAACGATGAAAATAACAAATGTCCATTCCACAAGGACAAAGTTGTCGAATCTACATCTGTTGCTGTCTATTTATTTGTTATTTTAGAATTTTCCATCGACAATGTCCATGTAAAATATACTATTTGGAACAATAAAAACATTTATACTGCTAAATTGGGAGCTTTTTTGAAAGCAATTCGAAAATTGCCCTTATTCGTTATGCAAAACCGTTCTTCGCGAAAAAAAGCCCCTATGCCATTACTGACATAAGGGAGGCTCTTCGCATTCCGTGCACCGGAAATTCTTTTCTATTAGGAGTCCCGAAATTTTGCTTCCTGACGTTTAATGTCTTCCTCCGAATTGCCCAGCGCAGCTTGCGGGCCCCTGAAATGCTTCCGGTAATAAGCCAAATCCATGATGAGAAGCACTAAAAACATAACTATCAAGGCATACCCCGCTGTCTGATTGGGTGGAATCACCATCATAATCGAGATGAAGACGATCCAAATCAAGCTCAACACATTAATGGGTTTACTCCAGTTCCCCAGATGCCAGGGACCGTAATGCTTCCGCTGAAAAAGTCCTCTTGATTCCGCCCGGAGCTTGAGGTACAACGGAATCCCGTAAGCGACATATAACCCAACGACACTTACCGCTGTAAGAAATGCCAAGGTGGTATACGACGTGTTCGGATTGATGCTTTTCACGATGTAATCGAACAAGGCAAGCGCAAAGGAAAGAATGATAACCAGCCAAATTGCTTTTGCCGGCGTTCTGTATTTGGTCGAAATTTCTGCCCACTGATGGCTCCACGGCATTCCTTTGTCACGTGAAAACGCATACAACATTCGCGAAAAGGAAGTAATCGACGCCAAGCCACAAAACCACATCGCAAAGGTAACCAGCCACAGCACCACCGAACCAAATGCGCCGCCTAATGCCTCGCTAATCACATAAATAAATGCATTTTCCGCTTCACTCGCAGCCGCTGCGTTTTTGATAGATAAGGTGACAAAAGCAAGCATGATAAATCCAAAAATAAAGGAAAAGGCCACAGACGTATAAATCCCCCAAGCAGCACGAACGCGGGGGTTAATTGTTTCTTCAATCGTATGCGCCGATGCATCATAGCCAGTAAACGTCCACTGCGCCTGTAACAACCCAATTAAAAAAGCAATCACGTACGGTTTTTCTGAAAAGGTTTGACCGACTTGAAAGAGGTAATCAAGCGGTTGCAAATCATGACGGGAGAAAAAGACGAGGCTTCCGACGAGTATGACGACGACGCCAATATGGTACCAAGCGGAGAAGTCATTTAACCGGGCAACGAGTCGAATTCCAATGTGGTTAAACGTACCGTGTAAAAGGAGTGTAATCCCGAATAGAATTAATGTGGTCGTTTCTGTTGAGGTATAACCAAATGCACTCGCGAGCAGCGGGTCCGCGAACAAAGAGAACGAATAGTCAATGCCCGCGACAATCCCGATTTGGCCGATGAGATTGATCCACGCTGTGTACCAGCCCCACCGTTTGCTACCTAAAATAGCTGCCCAGTGATACAACGCTCCGGCTGTAGGGATCGCAGATGCGAGTTCAGACATCGATGCTGCAATCAAGATGACGAATAACGCAACCAAGGTCCATCCGAAGCCCATCATGCCAGAACCGCCATACAGTAAACCATGCCCGTACAAGGATACTGCACCAGTCAAAATAGAGATAATCGAAAATGAGATCGCAAAGTTCGAAAAGCCACCCATATCCCTCAGTAATTCCTGCGCATAACCAAACTTGTTCAGGTCTCTCTTGTCCTCGAGCAATTGCTGTTCTTTTTCCTGCTGCATTTCGTTATCCCTCCCTCTCTGCTTGGGAACCGATAAAGCTCTCATGCGCGCTTTCATCAAATTGCCGGACGCTTTCGTTTGCCCGATACCCAATGGCAATCGCAACTCCAATGGTAAACAGCAATAAGATGACACCTAGAGCCAGCATTCTCTCCCTCCTTTCGTCCCTCATGCAATTCCTTGACAAGTTAGCAGGAATAGTACATTTTACGTGCCATTTTGACAGCTATACCATCTCATTTGGCTAGCAGATGCAAAACAAAAGAGCAACTCATGAGAGCTACTCCTCTTGTTTAACTAGCGCCTTTTTGTGCTTGCAAATAAAATGCTACGTCTTCGCTTGGTAGCGGCCTGCTGAATAAATAGCCTTGCACTTCCTCACACAGATGGTCCTGCAAAAACGCAAGCTCCTCTTTTGTCTCGACCCCTTCTGCAATCACACGCAGTTGTAAATGATGCGCCATGGAAATAATCGTGGACACGATGGCCTGATTCGAAGGCTGTTCGATCATGTCACGCACAAATGAGCGATCTATTTTCAAACGATTCAACGGAAATTCTTTTAGATAGTAGAGAGAGCTGTAGCCCGTTCCAAAATCGTCAATCGCAACGCACACCCCTAATTGCTTTAGTTCCTTAAGTACTTGTGTGGCCCGCTGGACGTCGATCATGCTGCTTTCTGTGATTTCCAGCTCCAAGTAATCCGGTGCCAGTCCTGTCTGGTCCAGAATCTCAGTGACCATCTGGGTAAAGTCTTGTTTGAGAAATTGACGCGCAGATAGATTGACGGCTACCCGAAGTGGTATGAGTCCCTGTTCTTGCCATTGCTTGTTCTGCTTGCATGCCGTCCGCAGCACCCATTCTCCAATAGGTACGATTAACCCTGTTTCTTCTGCTACCGAGATGAACTGGTCTGGCAAAAGTAAGCCTCGTTCAGGATGATCCCAACGAATTAACGCTTCTACGCCAACGATTGCGCCTGATTTCGCACATACCTGTGGCTGGTAATGCAATAAAAATTCTTGTCTGGCCAAAGCGCGATTCAATTCATTTTGAATATTCATTTTGTCATTCACTGCTTGCTCCAGATTCTGTACGTACAGGTGGAAGCTGTTCTTCCCTTTTTCTTTGGCTGCATACATCGCCGCATCTGCGTTACGCATCAAGACACTTCTGTCTTGCCCATCCTCTGGATAGCGAGAAATCCCGATACTCGTTGTTATGTACATCTCGTGCCCATGGATAAAAAATGCCTGTTCAATCCTCTGGTTGATTTCATTCGCCACGGAAGATACTTCTCTTTCCGTAACATCTGTAAGAATCACCATGAATTCGTCTCCGCCAAGCCTGCTCACCGTTCCTTTTTTACCCACACATTCCTGCAAACGCAAGGAAGCTTCCTGTAGTAACAGGTCACCAAAATCATGCCCCAAGGAATCGTTTACCAGCTTGAAATGGTCGAGATCCAAAAACAACACATATACTTGCTGGTGCGTTTTTTGTGCCTCCATGATCACCTGATCCAGTTTCTGCTCGACAAAACGGCGATTCGGCAAACCAGTCAACGAATCATGAAAAGCGAGATAATTGATTTTTGCCTCGTATTCCTTCTTATTGGTAATGTCTCTCATAATCATAAAGACACCCGTAATCTGCTGATCGACAAATACGGGGGTATGGGTCATGTTCAGATGAAGCTGACGCCCCTCTCTCGTGGTCAAGGTAATCTCGTAGCTGCGCGCCTCACCATGTACTGCATTTGAAAAATGTGTCGATATGAGCTCTGCATCCGCAGAAGCACACATCGTCATTAGTTTTTTAAGAGGCAGGCTCTGCTCCTTTGTCAATCGCATTGCCGCAGGATTCATAACGCTTTGGCTACCATCGATCGAGTAAAAAATCACCCCGTCGTAATTGTGCTCAAATAGCGATTTATAGCGTTGATCACTTTCTAGCACGCGCAAGGTCTTCCCTGCAAATTGCTTGTCCACGTATACAGAAGCCAAGGTCACGATCAGGATCAACACGATGACTATGCCAATCATCGTAGCGATCAGCCCAGAATCATCATACGAGATCGCTGCGATTGTCATGTACTCATGCGCGATGAATGTGGTGGCGTACATACCAGTGTAATGCATACCCGTAATGGCTGCCCCCATCAACAGCCCTGCAAAAATTTTACGCCGGAGACCTTTTACTGGGTCCACCGAACGCAATTGAAACGTAAGAATCAATGCAACCATCGAAACCAGGATGGCCACGAAAATGGATACGATAAACCATAGCCAATCGTATCGAATAATGGCGTTCATCATCATCGCTGCCATCCCTGTATAATGCATTCCTGCGATACCAGCTCCAATGGCAACTGATCCTATTGCTACCCTCGTATTGGACATGGACTGCTCGCTCACGATCCATAATGTAAGCGCCGATGATAACACGGCCAAAACAATCGAGAAAAATACAATCAAGTTATCATACTGAACAGCAATCGGCAGATGCAAGGCAAGCATGGCAACAAAATGCATAGCCCAAATACCAAGCCCCATGGAGACGGCTCCAGCACATAACCAAAACACACGTCCCCTGCCTTTCGCATAATGGAGACGTGCGCCTAGATCTAATGCTGTGTATGACGCCATTGCTGAAATAAAATAGGAGAGAAAAACCAGAGTCATACTATAGGATTGGTCAAGACTATTCATTGCATTCTCCTTCAAAAACCTTTACCGAAGTCTACTCACAAGGAACACCCGCGTTTTCAAGGAAAGTTTATCGGCATACCTGTGACATTCTCCCATCTTATCCGTTTTATAATTCCCTGGCAAGAAGCCGACGACGTTCCCGTTTTGGAGATACTACAAAGGAATGCTGTTGCAAAGGAGGGAGATTATCTTTGATCCGTATGGGCTATGCCTGCATCAGTGTCAAGACCAAAAACAATCCAAACAAAAAAACGACGGTTGCCCAAGTAAATAAATTAGATCCCCAAGCCCGGTTAAAAAAGCTGCGGCAAGTTATGCAGGCAAACTTTTTCAATTTAATGGATTTGCTTGCTTATAATGTAGAAAATCAGATCTTTTTGTATCGACTTCCTTCTGAATTTGTTCCACTGGCGACCCATCCAGTAGCAGCTGAATGGGATTGGGCAAAAGAATTCGCATGGGACTTCCAAAAGGCAGGGAATTATATCCGCAATCATGGCATTCGTTTAACAGCTCATCCTGGCCATTACAGCATATTGAACAGCGACAAGCCTTCTGTGCTGGAATCGACGATTGCCGATTTCTCCTACCATGCAAAAGTGTTTGATTTACTGGGGCTCGACGATAATTCCGTCTTGGTGACACATGTGGGAGGCGTATACGAAGATAAAGCCTCTTCTCTCGACCGTTTTGCATCCAACTTCGAGCTGCTTCCTGAAAACGTCAAACGTCGTTTAGTCGTGGAAAACGATGACATGTCTTTTACCATGCGCGAGGTACTGGAGCTGTGCGAACGGATCGGTGTGCCGATGGTGCTCGATATTCACCACCACAACTGCCATTCTGAAGGCGAAGATTGGACGGAATACCTTCCAAGGATTATTCAAACCTGGGGAGAGCGCACTCCGAAGATGCACATGTCCTCGCCAAAGTCAGAAAAAGACTTTCGCGCTCATGCAGACAATATTGACCCTGAGGCGTTCCTAACTTTTGTCAGTGCACTCGCGAATTACAATGTGGACATCATATTGGAATGTAAAAACAAAGATGATGCCCTCCTTACTTTAAGACGCGAATTAAAGAAAAAAGGAGTCGCTGTTGAGGCATTTACGAAATGAATATGGAAAAGGACGCCGCTTAATTAGCTGGCGTCCTTCCTCATGCGCTTCAAAATGAACATCCGCAATCACACCCACGCCCTCGTCTATGACCCCGTCTATGTTGATAATTGTATCCGGAGGAGGAGGAGCTACTGCCACCCGAAGATGATGAACCTCGGCCAAAGGAACTGCTACCGTCATTCCATAATTGGCACCGGTCATGATAATGATGCATTCTCCGTTCATGATGCTTGTAATGTCTGCGGTAATCCATGTATTTGCGGCGATTTTCACGATGCTCCTCGCATTTGTGGCGGAAATATTCCATCCGATCCATATGGAACTGGAATTTGAACAGGTACAGCTCCAGTTCCCTTCCTATGTTCTCATTCGGTCGCGTATTCGGCCTGATTATATTGGGTCTGATGTTCGGTCTGATGTTCGGTCTGATATTCGGTCTGATGTTCGGTCTTACATTTGGCATCATATTTGGACTTTCATTCGGCCTTACATTCGGCCTTACATTCGGCCTTACATTCGGTCCAACATTTGGCCGCATATTTGGACTTTCGTTTGGCCTTACGTTCGGTCTTACATTTGGCCGCATGTTTGGACTCTCATTTGGTCGCACGTTTGGTCTCATGTTTGGACTTTCATTCGGCCGCACATTGGGTCTTACATTTGGCCTTATGTTTGGGCTCTCATTTGGCCTTACATTCGGTGAAGCGTTAGGCATGGGGTTTGCCGGCATTCGGTTCGGTGGCATTAGATTTGGCGGCATTGGATTCGACGGCTTACTATTTGGTGGCATTGGGTTTGCTGGCATCCGATTTGGCGGCATTACGTTTGGCACGTTCGGGTTAGCCAAATTGGGAGCAGGCATAATCGGCTTTTGCGGCATTGGGCGCGCTGGGATAGAATGATTCGGATTGATCGGACTTTCCGACTTGGGTTTTTCAGGAGAAGGCATCATAGGTGACGGCATCGATGGGGAGGGCAATGGCATAGCTGAAGAAGGCGGTTTCGGCATTTCTTTAGGACGCCTTGGGAGTGCGGTAGGCATTGGCGGCATCTTACGTCGCTTTTCCACGGAATTCTACACGTCCTTTCGGATGAAATAACACAGTACATGGTATGACATTTATCCAACTCGAGAGACGACTCTCGCCCAGTTTCAAAAAATGGACTAAGCCCTTTTTTTGCTCCTTAGGGAAGTCGCCGTGACAAGATCATCTTGACTGCACGTAGGCATTTGATACAATGATAGCAATAGCTTAAATAATCAGACAGTTGCACATGAACGAAAGTGAGGAAGAACGTATGCCGCGACGAATGCAGGCTTACACGTTTTCATCCAATCACATACATGCTCTCGAGCGAGGGGTTAGGATATGATATCCTAACCCCTCGCTCTTTTCGTTCTCTGCTCTGCTAAAGGAGGAAATTACAGATGAATCAGCAAGCAAACATTGTAAAAGTAGACGGGGATCAATTGTGTATCGAAGATGTCGTTTCCATTGCAAGGAGCGCCACCTACATCCAATTGACCGAAGAAGCATTGCATCGTGTTCGTGCTTCACGGGCTATGGTGGAGAGAATGGTATCGCAACAGGAAGTCGTATACGGAATCACCACCGGCTTCGGAAAATTCTCTGATGTCATGATCCACGGTGAGGACGTAAGCAAACTGCAAGAAAATTTGATTATGAGTCATGCTTGCGGGATGGGCGACCCTTATGCCGTTGAAGTTGTTCGTGCGATGATGGCTTTGCGCATCAATGCGTTGGCAAAGGGGTATTCAGGAATTCGAGAAGAAACATTGCTCCAGCTAGTAGAACTATGCAATCGAGGGGTTCATCCGATTATACCTCAACAAGGTTCCCTTGGTGCCAGTGGCGACCTGGCCCCTCTCGCTCATATGGTTCTGGTCATGCTCGGCAAAGGTGAAGCACTCGTCAATGGCAAGCGGCTTTCTGGCAAAGAAGCACTGAACGAAGTGGGTCTCTCCCCTATTCGACTGGAGGCAAAAGAAGGTCTGGCTCTGATTAACGGTACACAGGCGATGACCGCACAGCTTTGCCTGGCCTTGTATGATTCGCGAGTTCTGCTTGAAAGCGCGGAATTGATTGCGGCGATGACGATTGAAGCGCTACGTGGAATTCCAAAAGCCTTTGATCCTCAACTCCATCTCGTCCGCCCGCATCCAGGACAGAAGGAATCGGCCAAGCGATTACTCCAGCACTTATCCGGCAGCAAACGTACAACTGCGCAGGGTGAACTGCGTGTACAAGATCCTTACAGCCTTCGTTGCCTCCCGCAAGTGCACGGTGCAACTCGTGATACACTGGAGTATGTATGGACCACAGTTACTCGTGAATGCAATAGCGTCACCGATAACCCTATCCTTTTTACGGAAACTGGCGACGTCATCTCCGGCGGAAATTTCCATGGTCAGCCAATGGCATTCGCAGCAGATTTTCTTGCCATTGCCATAGCTGAACTGGCAAATATTTCTGAAAGAAGGACAGAACGTCTCGTCAATCCACAGCTAAGCGGTCTTCCCGGATTCCTAACCGAAAATGGAGGACTCCATTCTGGATTTATGATTACGCAATATGTAGCCGCTTCCATTGTTTCTGAAAACAAAGTGCTCTGCCATCCGGCATCTGTCGATTCGATCCCGTCATCTGCCAATCAGGAGGACCATGTCAGCATGGGTACAACTTCTGCTCGCAAGCTTCGCACGATCGTATCTAATGTCACCAAGGTGCTTGCCATTGAATATTTGGCAGCAGCACAAGCTATCGATTTTGGTTCGGGAGATCTTGGAACAGGTACAGCACGAGCCTATGAAGAGTTGCGCCGGGTGATTCCCCGCCTGCATGAAGACCGCGAAATGCATCCTGATCTCGTAAAGGCAGAAGAGCTGATCCAGCAAGGGACACTCGCGTTTGTGACGGAATAATTGTTCGTGTATAGGAACCATTGTCTTTCTCTGTTATGATGGAGCTAAGGATAAGCATGTAGAACAAACCACTTGAAGTATGGAGGGCTGTCTCATGAAAGCAGGCAGAGAACTGGACCATCCTGCGTATCTGTTGCTGTTTGATGGGGTTTGTCATCTGTGCCACGGTGCTGTGCAGTTTATTTTGAAGCGTGATCCGCATGGACACATTCATTTTGCTTCCTTGCAGTCACAGAGAGCGCAGGAAATTTTGTCTCATTACAACTATCAGGAAAAAGACATGTCATCCGTTGTCTTTATCGCCAACGGACAGCTATATACGAAATCGGATGCGATCTTGCACGTTGGCCGCAAGCTTCAAGGCGGATGGCCTCTGCTGTCAAACATAGCTCGACTCATCCCTAGACCTGTCCGCAATCCGATTTATGATTGGGTCGCGAGAAATCGCTATCGATGGATGGGTAAAGCAGAGCAATGCATGCTACCTACCCCGCAGATCAGATCCCGCTTTTTGGATTAAATGAAAAAGGAGAAGCCGCTGTCCTCTCGCGGCTCCTCCTTTTTTATTCGCTGTGTTCAATCATTCGTTCTTAAATGACAATCCCTTTTCCTTCAATACTGTCCGAAGTTTCGGCATAGATGCTGGCCCCATCCCATGAAATTTCAGAACCTCTTTTTCGCTGTAGCTTGCGAGCTGTTCCAAGGTAGTGATTCCATTGTGTTCCAATGCCCTTCTTGCTGGTGCCGAGAGCAGAGAAAGAAATCCCATGTCCGGTTTGCGTTCTTGCTCACAGATTGGACAAGTCGGACAATCTGTGCTTTTCATGTATGAATGACCATTCGCGCACGTTCTTTCCGTTTTTTTGGAAGTTGTCATGGCACGTATCCTTTTTATTTCGACATCGCTTGTGGATGCTCATCGCTTACATAGTCAGCCGCTTTGGCATTTGCCTCTACTTGTGCTGGGCTCTTGCTGCCCGGGATCACGGTCGTGACAGCCGGATGCTTGAGGCACCACGCCAATGCCCACTGCGCCATATCCATTCCTTCTGGAACTTCATTTTTCTTGATTTCTTCTACCTGGAGCAACAGCTTGTTGACATGCTCCTGATCGTGTCGGTGTCGAACATCATTTCCACTGAATACAGAACCCGGCTTATACTTTCCGCTCAAATAACCACTCGCCAACGGAACGCGAGCCAATACACCCAGGTCTTGCTGCTGGCAAGAAGCAAAAACACTTTCTTCCGGCTTTTGATCCAGACGATTGTAAACTACTTGGATTGCTTTTGCATGTACTGAAGAAGCAGCTGATGTTTGATGCATGTTGTCGTTTTTCGCTATGGAGAGACCGAGATGACGGATCGTTCCTGCCTGCACCTGTTTGTCGAGGTAGGTCCACAAGTCATCATTGTCAAAAGCCTCGTCAGGTCCCGAGTGGAATTGGTACAAGTCAATATAGTCGGTCTGCAAGGCTTGCAGCGATTTTTCCAACTGCTGCTGTACTTCAACTGCACCGTAATGATTGGTTCGAGAAAATTTGTCATGAAAATGATGCCCGAATTTCGTCGCCACAATCCAGTCTTCCCGGCGGCTTTTTTTCAAATATCCTCCGATAAGCTGTTCGGACAGATGATCTCCGTAGCATTCCGCTGTATCAATCAAGTTGATGCCGAGATCTTTTGCTTTGTCGAGAATCTGGTCAACAGCTTCTTGGGAGAAATCCATGCCCCACTCCCCGCCAAATTGCCAGGTACCTACACCGATCACGGATACGTTCAGATCCGTTTTTCCTAGTCTGCGGTACTTCATTGCCCGATTCCTCCTCCTCATAAATAAACGAGAATTCCCTGAACGAATGTTCGTTCAGGGTGAAGACTAAAAGAATTTATATGTTTTTCTCGATGTTCAATTGGCTCACGAAATCTTGCAGATTCCCTTTTCGTTCTTTGCGCATTTTTTTGCGCTCATCCGCAGTGGCCATCAATCGCTCTTCTTCCTCTGTTTCAGGGACAATGGCTGGCACCTCAGTCGGATTTCCATCTTCATCTAAGGCAACAAAGGTGAGAAAAGATGTCGCGGTCAAAATGCGATTGCCAGTCTGGAGATTTTCTGAGATAACCTTTACGAAAATTTCCATGGACGTTTTGCCCGTTGACGAAACAAACGCTTCGAGGCAAATGGAATGTCCCATTTTGACGGGAGCAAGAAAGTCAATCGAGTCAATCGATGCTGTCACAACAGGGCGACGCGAATGTCGCATCGCAGCGATTGCAGCTACCTCATCTATATAAGCCATCATCGTACCACCAAAAATAGTCCCATGGTAATTCGTATCGGATGGCTGAACCAGTGATGCCTGAATTGTACGAGATTCTTGAGTTGTCTTGACGTTCATCGCTGTTGCTCCTTTATCAATCTACTTGATGCATACATCATCATATCACAAGGCATTCAACGTTCCAATTGATAGCTACTCGCAAGTATGCCTTCTATTCGCTCGGCATCATCTTGCAAGATATAACGTAACAAAGGGAGATTCCACTCATAGGCTGGTCGATAGCCTTCTAATGCAAACAGCTTGTCATCTATGTGCGTGGCAAGCTTTCGGCGAGCCGGACTGGCACAATAAAACTGCTCCAAATAATCCGTACCCCATCTGGAAAAGGAGGACGTTTCATTGGTAACTGCTGTTAACAGAATCCCCTCCCCTGTATCAATCAAATCGATTGGATACAGTTGACAGCTAAATGGCTTAATAGGCTCTACTTCACGACCAGCCTGCTCCGCATAAGCATGGATCGCACACCCGTAACGCCCATTGTTTTCTTGATAAAAAAGGCAATTGCCATGCCGCATGCGAATAGTTCCTTGAGGTTCATTGCGATCCCAAACTCCATAAAGAAGCCAATGATTGCGTTCAGCCTCATCCTCGAGTCCAGCAGAGATAGAGGGGATTTCCCCCTCCATGATTGGAATCTGCCATTCTTCTACGGCGTAAGGTTGTCCACCCTCACAACAGGTCTCACGATGAACCGTCCTGCAATTCCAACAGTCCAAGTGAAACAAAGCATGGAGGGCTGTTACATCAACCAAATATTGTCCCGCTCTCACCAACGAATGCTTGTTTTTCTTTATATATTTTTCGCAGTGGTACGCCTCTTTATCAGACATAGGATCGGGCGTGCCTACATAACGAAAAGCTCGCTTCGTTTTCATTTTTGCAAAACAATCTCCGCTTCTGTTCCAAAAATACGCAAATGCCCTTCCTCATAGCTAGCCAAATCTACTTCATCACCCGGAATCTCCATCAGGATTTCCAGTTCTTCGCTATCTGCTGTGGTAAACACAAGGAGGAGATCTTTTTCTTCAAATTCATTGTCAGTCAGCTTGGTTTCCAAAAGCTGAGCTTGAAATTGTGTTACCTCTTCCTCTTCTTCCCTATCGGTATCCCATTGGGTAAAAGTCACGGAAGCCTTTTGATTTTTATACTCCGCCAACAGTTGAATCAATTGCTCATGTTGTTGAATGTCCATCTTGTAATCCCTCCGAAATGGTTCATACTGCCCATCATAACAAAGTAACTCTTAAAAAGCCAAAAAGAAACACCGCTTCGCTATGGGAAGCGGTTATTTCTCTTCTGCCTTTCAGCTTACTTTGCTAATGGTCTGGGCTAATGCAAAATCTTTGCCGGTTAAACCTTTTGCCTCACGGGTGGCTAACGTAAACGTGACTGTCCCACCTGCCAGATGAATTTCCACATGCTGATTGTCATGCTCAAGCATCTCCGCCACACGGTTGACGAAACTGACCGCAGTGGAAAAGTCACGACAGTGGTACGTGCGTGATAGTGCCATTCGGTCTTCTACCAGCTTCCAGCCAGGTACTTTGCTCAGATACAATTTGACCTGTTCCAAAGACAGCTTGCTCATTGTAGCAATGCCCCCTTTTACCCGATAAATGGTTGTTACACCATCATATTCACGAGACGTACAGGTTATCCGCACCCTATTGCTTCACAGCATAAAAAATCATACGCGGTGATTCATGCGCCACATATTCTTCAAATAGATAGTTTCCAAATACTTGAATTTTTTCGAATCCCGCTTCTGTCAGCATCGCAATCATTTGCTGGGCAGAAAACAAGCGAACCTGCTCCATATACTCACGCGGTTCATTCGATGACTCGTCGGAAATCAGTATCCGCTTTTTCACAAATCCATCCTGGATCCAGCGCTCTTCTTTAATCAACATCCCACTGACTTCCTTGGTAGAGTGCGGCACGAGATTATCGATGACGTACGCTGCATTTAAGAAATCGATGACCACTTCACCTTTTGTTTTGAGAGCTTGTGCCATGTTACGAATAACGTTAGCATTTTCTTCATCTGTGGAGAAATAACCGAAGCTGGTAAACAAATTCACCACGATATCAAATTCTTCGCGAAACGGAATGTCGCGCATGTCACAGCGGGCAAAACTTAGCTGTGGATAGGTGTTTTGTTCCTCGGCCAACTGTAAAAGAACAGGCGACAAATCCACACCAACTACTTCATACCCCCGGCGAGCCAGCGCACGCGAATGACGCCCGCTCCCGCAGCAAAGATCAAGTACGCGTCCTGTGTCCTTTACCGGCAATCTTTCCAACAGATTAGCGATCTCTCCATCTGCTGCCGAATCGTCCCTATGACGATACACAAGCACATAATCTTCGCGAAAGCTGCGTTCAAACCATTCTTCTGCCATGTCTGAGCCCCTTTAATTCCAAGATGTTCTTATTATACCACAGCGGGGTTTATCCGTTGCCGATTTGCGTGTGGCAAAGTGTAGGAAGCTTTGTTGAAAAAATTGTGAAAACATTTTACATACATACTGTATGTATGTAAAATTAACCTCATCCAATCGTGAAGGAGAGATCCGTAATGAAAGTGAATAGCTTTTATCCTGTCATCTTGACAAAACAAGTTGAGGCTAGCTCGAAGTTTTATCGAGAGCACTTTGGTTTTGAAATTGTTTTCGAAGCAGACTGGTATGTGAGCCTGCAAAATAAGAGCAGTACTCCAGCATTTGAGCTAGCCATCTTAGATCCTTCACACAACACGATTCCACAGGGTTTCCGAAAGCCAGTTGATGGTGGTCTTATCCTTAATTTCGAAGTCGATGATGTTGACGCTGAATACGAGAGACTTATTGTGAAAGCAGGTCTTCCTCTCCATCTTGACATTAAAGACGAAGATTTCGGTCAGCGGCATTTTATCACATCCGATCCAAACGGCATTTTACTTGATATCATAAAAGTAATCCCGCCTTCTGAAGCATTTGCTGACAGCTATGTTGACCCTGTCTAATCTGGCATGAAACAAGTAAGGAGATTGTAAAGCATGAAGATGTCCAAAGCAGAACAAAAACAGCAGACGATGCAAAAACTGATCGAAATAGCAAGAGAGGTGTTCTCCAAACAAGGCTATGCGGATGCCGCCATGGAAGACATCGTAAAACAAGCCGGGGTGACCCGGGGCGCACTATACCATCATTTTGGGAACAAAGAAGGGTTGTTTGAGGCAGTACTGGCTTCTGTCCAACAAGAAATCGGAGAGCGCGTAGAAGCTGAAGCTGCGAAAAGTGAGGAGCCTTGGCAACAATTGATCTTGGGGTGCCTGGCCTTTGTCTCCTCGGCCATCGAACATCGCACCAAGCGGATTTTGCTTATCGATGGCCCTTCTGTCATCGGGTGGGAAACGTGGCGCCGAATGGACGAGGAAAACTCCATGCGGCATCTCAGGGAGCAGCTTCAAACGATGCAGGAGCAAGGGTACCTACGTCCCGTTTCCATCGACGCTCTGACCCATTTGCTGTCTGGTGCGATGAACGAAGCCGTCCTCTGGATTTCGGAGACGCCTGATCATGAGAAGTCCCTTGAGGAAATTTCTGCAGCATTGACCTTGCTCTTGGAAGGATATCGCACCCAATAAAAGCAAAGCACCCCTGCTTCCGCCTCTTTCCGGGCAAAATGCAGGGGTGCTCTGTTATTGTAAAGGGTTTTATGATGAAAAGCGGGTAGCTCGTCCGATCCGAATTTTTTCAGCAGCCCGCTCAATAATGCTCTCTACCGAAGATGGGTCATCCACAACGTCGTATTCGTTGATATTGACCCGCAAAATCGGACAGGAAGTAAAGGAGGCAATCCAGCTATCATAGCGACCAAACAAATCCTGCCAGTAATCCACCGGCGTTTGTTGTTCCATCGGACGCCCGCGCTCTTTTACGCGACCAACAATATCATCGAAGCTGCCCTCTAAGTAGATCAAAATGTCCGGATGCGGGAAGTAAGGCGTCATGACCATCGCTTCAAAAAGTTCTGTATAAGTGCGGTAATCTTCTTCTGTCATGTTGCCTTGCTCGTACAGCATGCGGGCAAAAATCCCGGTATCCTCATAGATGGAGCGATCTTGGACAAAACCGCCGCCATAATCAAACATCCGTTTTTGTTCCTTGAAGCGTTCTGCCAAAAAGAAAATTTGCAAATGGAAACCCCATCGCGATAAATCATTATAGTAACGGCCCAAATACGGGTTATTGTCAACCTTTTCTACAGATACGCGAAATCCGAGCTGATCTGCCAAGGCATGTGTAAAGGTGGATTTTCCTACCCCTACTGTCCCGCCGATCGTAATTACTGCGTTGTTTGGTATCCCGTATTTTTCACGAAGCGTGCTGTTTTGAAACCTCGACATGTACGCAACTCCTTATCCCCATGCTTACTTTTCCTTTGTTCCCTATCCTTCTTGTCCCATCAACTCTTGAATTCGTGGCACAATTCGATCCAGTACAACCTTCAAATCTTCTGGTCGATGTACGAAATCCAAATCGTCACAATCGAATTTGATGACAGGCGTATCCGGATGATGCTTTTCAAACGCTTCCATAAACTCGTTGTAATCAGCAATCAGGTTCTCCATATAGGTGACATCCATGCTGCGCTCCATTTCGCGATCGCGCATCGCAATTCGCTTCATCACGGTCTCAATCGAAGCTGTCATGTAGATCACTAAATGCGCCTGAGGCAAATCCTCTGTTAGGATATCATAAATTTTGAGGTACTTTGGCAGGTTATCTCCTTGTAGCGTCCGTTTGGCAAAAATCGTATTTTTGAAAATATTGTAATCAGAAACAACGGAAATACCTTGATTCAGGAACTGTGAATGAATATCCTGCAACTGCTTGTAACGATTGCAGAGGAAAAACATCTCGAGTTGAAAGCTCCATTCGGCAATATTTTCATAAAATTTACCCAGGAACGGGTTTTCGTAGACGATCTCTTCCAGTAGCTGCAAGTTGCATGCACGGCTTAGTTCCCGCGATAAAGAGGTTTTTCCAATACCAATAGGTCCCTCAACGGTAATCAATATGGACTTCATGTATGCTTCGATTCCTTTCAAGAAAATGAGAGCACTCCATATTCTAGCACGTATGTAAGCGTTTGTCGAAAATATTCGCATCGTGTCGTTTGGTATCATTTGGTGCTCATCTTTCTAAAAGAAAAACTGCTCTTCATCAAGAGCAGTCTGGTTCTTACGTAAAATATTCAACCCGAGCCTGTGGAAACAATCGTGCAATTTCACTTTCCAAATGGGCCTGCAAAGCCTTTGCTTGGATGTCGGGATAGACATACTTCCCTTTCCCGTATTTCCCCCATTTGTACTTGCGCTCTTCTTCCTTCATCTCCAGCTTCGTTTTCGGATAACGCTGGAGGATCAAGCTTTTCGCGATCTTGGTAAAACGGTGCTGGATTAGCTCAAACGTCAAATCCTCCATCGCTTCGGGAACCAACTGCGAACGCAGCCTTTCCAACAAATCGGTATACCCTGCTTCCCATCCGTCAAACCAATACAAAGGCGCTAAAATAAAGCCCAGCGGATAACCTGCCTTGGCTACCTTCCCTGCTGCCTCCAGTCGCTGATGAAAGCTGGAGGTACCTGGCTCAAAATTTTTGATGACATAGTCGGCATTCATGCTGAAACGAAATCGGGTATGCTTGTTGTGCTTGGCATCCAGCAAGGAATCCACATGGTGAAACTTCGTCACGAAGCGCAACCGCCCAAACTCCTGCTGGCCCATAAACTCAATTGCTCGTTTCAGATTGCCTGTAAGATGCTCAATACTTACCGGATCAGATGTACAAGCTGCCTCAAAACGAGTGATTTCTCCCGGGCGTTCTTGGATATACTTTTCGGCCTGTGCCAGAATCTCATCTGTATTAACGTACACCCGAACATACGGCTTAGTCCCGATATTGGTGTTCAAATAGCAATAGTGACAGTGGGCAGCACATCCTGTTGCCAGTGGAATGGCATATTCTGCGGAAGGCTTGGAAGTCTCGAACTTCAATGTTTTGCGTACACCAATGACCAACGTCCGCTTCGCATTGCGATATTTCTCCACTTCTGTATCACCAGGAATGCCACGAACCTGATTATGGCTTGTCGTCATCTGCATCGGAATCCCTTCCGCCTGAAAACGGCGATACAGCTCTTGACCAAGTGGATAATTCAATGCATGTGGCTCCACGAAAATATAATCCGGAACAAACAGCTTGCTGCCTTTCTGCTCCGTTTTTTCAGGTCTTTCCAAAAGGGTTGTTCCCATAGCCATCATTCCCCCCTTCACCTAGTATGCCCGTGCCACTCGACTGGACGTGAGGGGAAGTATGGCTGTGTCTTTGCCTTTTATTTCAGGGTGTTCTTAAAATCGCGTAATAGCGTCTTTGCTTGCTCCTCTTGAGTTTGCGGGACTTGGAGCGTATAGACATGTCCTGCTTTTTTGGTCTGCCTGGATAAAAGCCTGACTCGAATTCCTTTCATTTCTAAATAACGCCGACATTCCTGAGCAATCCGTGGGAGACCATACGATTCATGAATCGTAACCCATTTGATCCACATACACCTGCACCCCATCCTTACACACTTCTTTCTTTTACAGTAAGCAGTGGACGGGTGATTGGTTCAACACAAAAGAGAGTTGCTGACATTTTAGGAAAACCGTTTTTGCCTCTTGGCCGTCTAATGGTAGAGGAGGGGGAAAAAGTGAATCTGGAACTGCTCGTTTCACGCGCAAAAAATGGGGATGATGATGCCTTTTTTCAACTCGTCAGCCTTCATAAAGAACAACTGTATAAAATCGCCTACGCCTTTCTTCGTAACGAGACAGATGCATTAGAGGCCATTCAGGAAGCGACGTGCCGTTCCTATCTCAAGCTGGCACGATTGAAACAGCCTGCGTATTTTCGTACTTGGCTGACCCGCATCCTTATTCATATTTGTCTGGATGAGCAAAAGCGCCGAAAACGGATCATATTGGATCCTATGGAGGATGACGTCGAAAGTCTTGCAAGTACTCCGATGGACGACCAAAATGTCGAGCGTATCCAAATTGAAGCGGCTCTCGCTCGTCTCAGTCCAAATTATCGGCACATCATTATTTTGAAATATTTCGAAGATCGGACAATACGCGACATTGCTGAGGTACTCGGTCATCCGGAAGGCACCATCAAAACATGGCTGCACAAGGCTCTGGGTGCACTGCGCAAAGATCTCGGGAAAGGCTGGTGAGCTTTATGAGTGAAAATGAAAAAAAGAATGCGAGTCCATTCATTGTTCCCGCTGAGATTGATCAATACATTCGAAGAGGGATGGAACAAGCAAAAGAGCTGCGTCAAAATCGGAGCCGCAAACGCTGGGTACGCGTTGGTTCTAGTCTGGTTGCTTGTTTGTTCATTTTCGTGTTTATTTTTTCCGTTCGCCTTTCACCCGCTGTTGCCGCATATGTCAGCTCGATTCCCTGGATGGAAAAGATCGTTGATTTTCTTCGGGACGATAAAGGCTTGCAAAAGGCAGCAGAACACAACCTCGTTCAAAATATTGGCGCCAGTGGTTCAAGGGAAGATGTGACGTTTACCATCGATCAAGTTTTGGCCGACGAAAAACGGATGGTCCTCTTCTATACTGTAAAGCATCCATTTACGGATAAAGAAGTAGCCCTGCACAAGATCGAGTTGTTAGACAAAACGGGAAAGGAATGGGAGCATGGTGTATCTTGGTCAAGCATGGGGAGAGAAGAGCCTGTGATTCAGGATCGTATTGATATTGTCATCAATGAAGCCACTGAAATACCCGATGCAATGACTGCAAAAGTCACACTTGCAATCGATAATCTCGAACAAAAGACTCCTCTCTTGATCGACTTTGCTGTAGATAAAAACAAATTTAAGACCTTTGACAAAAAAGTGTACCCGGTGATGAAGGAAGTCATGATCGACGGTCAGCGTTTCACGATTGAACAAATCGCGGTCTTTCCTACTCAGACAGAAGTGAGCATTCGCTTTGATCCAGCTAACCAAAAGCACGTATTTGATTTTGATAAGCTGAGGCTCGAAGATGAAAAAGGAGAAACATTCGCTTTTTGGGGAAATGGCGTTCCTGTTCGTGACAACGGTGAAAATGGGAGGATATACAATCTGGAAAGTATTTATTTTGTAGAGCCCGAAAAGCTAATTCTCAAAGCCGATAGCATTCGTGCCCTAGACAAAGATAAATTGCGAATCGTAATCGACGCGAAGACAGGCACATTAACAAACGTGCCGAATGATCGCTTAAAATTAACAGCACTGCGTCAAGTCGATGATGTGGTGGGTATGGACTTTTCTTTGAAGGTTCCGCTTCAAGATAAACACTCTCATATATCCTTAGGGTATGACCTGACTGACGACCTTGGAAATGAATATGATTATGTGCAAGGAAGCAACTACTCCACAAATGATGAATCGATTCAAAACTATTCTATTTTATTCAAGCGAAAAACAAACAAAGGCACCCCTACTTCCTATTCCTTTCCTCTGTCCAGCTATCCTGAACGTCTTCAAGGTACTTTTTCTGTAGAAGTCAAATAAAAAATACCCCATCAGCGATTGCTTGTACGGAATCGCTGTGGGGCATTCTTTTGATAAACTTAGTCTACAACCGCCCAGTGGTTGGTCGGCCCATGCCCGCCACCCAATTGGGGTGCTGTCTTAATTGCTTCGAAAATAAAGCGATTTGCTTTTTCTACCGCAGTGATGAGCGGTGTATGTTTGGCTAACTCTGCTGTAAGAGCCGCGGAGAATGTACAACCTGTACCGTGCGTATGGCGTGTATGAATACGCTCATGGGATATTTCATGGAATGCGGTACCATCGAACAAAATATCAACGACAACGTCCCCTTGCATATGTCCACCCTTCATCAGGACATTGCGGGCGCCCAACGCATGTATCGCTTTTGCCCCTTCGCGCATCTCATCTGTCGTCTCGATTCTCATGCCAGTCAAGCATTCTGCTTCCGGCAAGTTAGGTGTGACGACTTCCGCCAACGGCAACAACTCTGTTTTCAATGCAACGATCGCCTCATCCAACAGTAGTTTTGACCCTCCCTTGGCAATCATCACCGGGTCTACCACCAGCTTTTTCAGGCCAAATGCTTTGATCTCTTCCGCAACAACACGAATGATATCAGCGTTAAACAGCATGCCCGTTTTCGCCGCGTCAGCGCCAAGATCACGCAACACCTCATGCATTTGCTGGGCAACTGCCTCTGTCGGCAACGGATAAACACCTGCTACACCCAATGTATTTTGTGCAGTGATTGCGGTGATCGCACTCATCCCGTACACACCGAGTTGATGAAAGGTTTTCAGATCTGCCTGAATCCCAGCTCCCCCACCGCTATCTGAACCCGCTATCGTCAATGCTTTCGCAATCGTGCTCATGATATTCCCTCCTGCTTTCCACCTTTTCTCACCTGAGTATACCATCCGCTCGTCCCATTCGGTATACTTAAGGAATGTTTGCCAACAGTCATGCAAGGAGGCATCTGCATGTCCTATCGAATCTTTTATTGGTTGACCTTTTTGATTCCAACCATCATCATCGGGGGTTTTGAATTCATCCGTCACGACTTTCTGCTGCCTTATATGTCTATGGAAGCTGGAAATGTGTACATTACCCTCTTGACGCTCTTTCTCTCTTTTTTATTTGCTACCTGGATGTTTCACACACTTAAACAAATGAATGCACGAATCGTCGAGGAACAAGCCCGTCGCGCTGTTTATGAAGAACGGGAACGCCTTGCCCGCGAATTACACGACGGGATTGCACAGTCTTTGTTCTTCCTCAACGTAAAGCTGAAGCAGGGACAATTGGACGATGCACGGGTCGCTGTATCTGCCATCGACAATCATGTACGCCAAGCCATCTTTAACTTGCGCTCATTGCCAGAAGAAGGCAGTCTGGATCAACGCCTTGAGAAATGGTTGGCCCAATGGAGCGCTTTATCAGGAATCGACGTTGCTAGCGAATTGCACGTCAAAGACGGCTTTTTTACTCCCACCGCAGAAGTACAACTGTTTGGGATCATCCAGGAAGCTTTTGCCAACATTCGCAAGCATTCTCAGGCCAAGCATTCGTGGATTCACCTCACGACAGATGAAACAACTGGCTGGATTCTCGCCGTTGAGGACGATGGCATTGGGATTTCCAACCCTTCTCCCGATACGAAAAAATACGGTTTGTCCATGATGCGCGAGCGAGCACGCCAGTTGAACGCCTACCTCGACATTCAGGTGCGACCGGCAGGCGGCACGATCATCCGCTTATCTTCTTATTCAGGAGGAAAAACACTATGAACGCTTACCGTGTATTGATCGCCGACGACCACCCGATGGCTCGTATGGCCATTCGCAGCCTCCTTGATCCAGATCCCTCTTTTGAAGTCATCGGAGAAGCACAAAATGGTGAGGAAGCCTTTCTCTTATGCGGACAAATACAACCGGATCTTGTGCTCATGGACATCAACATGCCGAAATGGAGCGGACTCGAAGCGACCCGCGAGGTCAAGAAAGCATACCCGCACATCAAGGTAGTCATTCTCAGCGTCTCCGATGACGTTGCTGACCTGATCACTGCCATTCAGTTCGGTGCCCAAGGTTACTTGCTGAAAAATTTAGAGCCTGACGACTGGATTAACTACTTGCATGCCTTGCTCGGCGAGGACAGTGAATTGACTCGCGAAATGGCAACACGACTCATGTACCGCTTCCGTCAAGAAGAAACCACAGATGAAATGGTCCCTGCTGTTCTGACCCCGCGAGAGAGAGAGATTGTCATGTATGTGGGAGCAGGAAAAACGAATCGGGAAATAAGCGAAGCGCTGATCATCGCAGAAAACACAGTGAAAAACCACCTGAAAAACATTCTCGAGAAGCTGCAATTGGCTAATCGCGTCCAGCTCGCTGCTTACGCGGTTCGCCATCATTTGGTTATCAAATAAAAAACATTGCTTTCTGCTCGATCAACTGTCATCCTTAGAAAGATACGTTTTCCACAGACATAAGAAATGCAGGTGATCCGCATGATCGAAGTCAAGACCTCCAAACTAAGCAATGGAGAATTAAATAGAGGTGTATTTGCAACGCAAGATATCCGAAAAGGCGACCTGATTCATGAAGCGCCCGTGCTGCCTTATTTGAACGAAGAGCATGAGCATATTGAGAAAACCTTGCTCGCGGATTATGCATTTGAGTACGGTGCTAATCACACGGCCTTCTTGTTAGGGTATGGTATGCTATTTAATCATTCCTACACGCCAAATGCCACGTATGAGATTAATTTCGACAACCACACGTTTGATTTTTATGCGTATACGGACATTCAGGCGGGTGAAGAAATCTTAATCAACTACAATGGTGATGAGGATTGCGATGATCCTCTCTGGTTTTACGAAGACCAACAGAAAGAAACAGACGATACCAAATAAGCTTATGCTGTAAAAAGAAAGAAAACCCGGAAACAGACACTTGGGAAAGTGCCCGTTATCCGGGTTGTTTTGTGCAACTCTATCCCTTCCCAAGCTATTTGGGCGGGCTTTCGCCTTCTCGTGGAAAGGTATCTATTGCATAGTCTTGTTAATTCCCCTACGTTCCATTTGAATATACTCTTCTTTGCTTCTATATTCATTGCATCTGGATTCTCTTGAAAATCATAGTAATCTATATCCAGTCCAATCACATCTTAACCTTTAAAAACTGTCTACGGAATGAGAAGTCTACATTACACAAGGATTATGATGAATCGTAATCAATACAAAAAGACACTAGCATTAAATTGCTAATGTCCATGTAGAAAAGAATAAACATTGTTGTGGTATCGTTCACCGACGCTTTGCCGGGAAAGGTTGACAGGATCACATCTTTGTTTCCTTTTTGGGAGAATCGCCCGAAACCAGGAACCCTCCCATCAGGCAGAGAATCACCCCTAGCCCTATTAAAATATAGTTATATTCAAAGGTCTGAAAATAATATTGCAGAACAAACAGTACCATCCCTAATACAATAGCGATTTTGCCACCCCATTGTTTTCTCACAATTTAATCCTCCGTGTACAAGATCTTTGGCTGTAAAACAAGAATGATACCTTTTACGTTGACCCCTACCTGATTGTTTCATTTTTCTTAAAACAATATCACCTCATCAACTCCGCTTACCGAATTAATAATTATGCTATCCTGCCCGTTCGTATTATGAGGTCAGCCAATTTTTACTGGTTTATCATTTTTAATATGGTTCTACGATTACGTAGCCGGGGTAGAACGTCCCTACCCGTGGGGCATTGACCTCGTACGCTAAACTGTTCACCCCCTACTTGTAGAAACATGTTTGAGGCTGGTTGGGACATCTTTCGACGATGTTAATGGGAAGAACCTCCTATCTCTTTGACAGGAGGTTAAGTACGTTATCTATTGACGCAATTTGAGTATCTACCCTTTCACCTGGACCGAGAATACTGCTTTTTTTCCTTGAAAGGTTGCGATGATTTGCACTTTTCCCTTCTCTTTGGCCGTAACTCGTCCATTCTCGTCAACCACGGCCATTTCTTCGTTGGAAGAGGTCCATTGAACCCCGTTCGTCAGATCTTCTTTAGTATCGTCATCATAAACAGCCGTAACCTTAAGTTCTTCTGTATCGCCTTTATCCAGTTTCAGTTTGTGCATTTGCATTTGCGGCTTAAGGGAGACGATGGTTTTTGTTTTGCCGTATTTGATCAGATAGATGTCTCGCTTGTCCGCCATTGTTGTGCTTTTTTCCCAATATTCGCCCAATAACAAGTACTGGTCATTTCCCTGGGGAACCGCATTAGCAACGCGTATTTGCGGGAACGAGATCGTTCTCTCCCACAAAAGGTCGCCAGAGTGATCCAACTTCTTGAAATTCCATTTGGAAGGGTCAGCGTTTATCGAATCCATCAGCCCGATCAGCATGTAGCCATCATCCGCTGTCTCGGACAACAATAAGCCTCTTTCTCCGTCCGACACTTCTCCACTTCCCACTTCGGTATCGTAAAGCTTCTGCCAAACAACTTTCCCCTCCGAATCGATATGCCACGCAACGATGTCATCGAAACCCGGGTCAGAGTTGAAGCGGTTGGTGTATCCGGTGACGAGAAGCCCGCCATCGGTCGATGGGAGGACTGATTTGATTGTGATTGAACCCTTCTGTTCGTAGGTATGTTCCCAAAGCTTGTCCGCTTCTTCGGACAGCTTTGCCACGTACAGGTGAGCATCGCCGGAGAACACACTGCCTTGGACAAACATTTCCCCGCTTTTGGTAACAAAAACCCGATGAGCCGAGTTGCTCAACGGCTTATCCCATTCGATTTCACCTGATGCTGTGATCTTCACGATATTGTATAGGTACTGTCCACTCTCTTCGAGGTATTTGTGGCCTACTGCGACCACACCACCGTCGAATGTTTCGGCGAAATCACTGTACAGCAGGACGTATCTGTCCGGTATCATCGCCCCTCCCTCTACCTCAATTGCTTTCGTCCACTCCTCATCTCCGGTTTCACTCAATTTGATCAACTGCAGCTTGTCCGGCTCCGAGCGCAGCGCTCCCATCACTAGATATCCGCCTTCTTTCGCCTGCTCCACGTCGGCGATAAAGAACTCTTCCGGCATGCGCTTTGACCATTCTTCCTGACCCGTTCCATCTGCTTTCACCAGCAAAGGGGGGAGTATGCGATAATCACTGTTCGTCCCGTTTGCCCATACCAGCCCGCCTCCATCTTTCGTCGGGACGACCTTTTGGACTAACTCCCGCGTCTCCTCTTTCGTATAACGCTGTTCCCACTTCAGTTGGATCTCATCATCGGCAGCGGAAGCTTGTCCGATCAGACAAAGCGATGCCGCCAACGAGAAGCCAACCATCCGGATCAAGAACCGCCGGCAACGGAAATGATTCTTTTCCCTTGTTCTCATGTTTTCCACACTCCATTTTTAGCGATATTGGAAATGTTTTTCCAACCTATTCCTACTTATATAAGAGCATGAGCATGACAATCTTGTACAGTAACCTTATTCCTAGGCAATAAATCGGAAAGCAAGTCTTCGTTAAACCTTTTTCCTGCTTCTTCCTACTTAGTGACTACTGGAGGGGATTACGCATACAAACGGGATTTCGACGAATACAAAAGACCTAGGAAAATGGCCTAGATCTTCTCCTGATTCCGCTCCTATCGTCCGCGGAACATTGCATAAATAAAATTCCACCATGTTGTCTAACCTAACTATTTAGGACGCAACCCATAACTCCCCCGAAGGCACCAATAATTATCGGACCGACTCTAAAACTCTCTTCTTCCCCATTGCAGTACTAGGGAGTTTTTTTAGTGACTAAAAAGGAGCCAAAATTCCAGTCATTTAGTTTTGAGTTGAAGAAGAAAAGCATATCGCCAACCCCTCGCTAGCTCACGGGACTATCCTTTTTTATGAGATCCTTCTCTATTAGGTCACTATCTCTTATTTTAAATGTTCGTCGAAAAAAGCTTTAACAACTTCCATTGTTTGCTGTTGTGTGAAACCGTTGTGCCCTGCTCCCTTAATTTTATACATACTTGCATTGTTTCCAGCTCTACGTAATGCATTAAAAAATTCAACGCTTTGTTCATAGGGCACTACATCATCTGCATCACCATGCATAATCAATATGGGCGGAGCATCCGGACGAACATACTCTATAGCAGTGGATGTGCGGGGACTTACTTTAACCTTTTCTCGAAAAAAGATAGCCACAAACCGGGCTTCACTTCTTTTTTATCCGTCAAGGTAAAACCATGTCTCCCATACAACCGAACGGCCGGTTCGTTCAAAGAGCCAGTCGCGACGATGATCTTGCTGCTGCCATGCTCGTGGACAGAGGCGAGCAATTGACTCGCGATTCCCTTGCGAAAATGAATAGGATCTACAATCATTCGGTGAATATCCAATGTATCTCCTTCGATCAAAAAAGATACAGCCCCAGCCAGCTCGCCTCCCTCTATGTAGCCATAAAACGTTTCTCCACATGCTCTTAGTTGTTCTACCGATTCTCGCAGGGGAGGAATATCTTCTGTACCGATTATCTCCGCCTCTACACGATACGCTCTTTGCTGCATGTTCCAAAGTTTTTGTACCGTTTGTTCATCCTGTAAATCTAGTCGCACGATCATTTCGGTTCCCCCGCATTTTAACTGTCTGGTGCTGATTCAAAGCTGTAATACACATAAGGATCTTTGGGTGCGGAAACGGCTTCTACTTGAGAGGCTTTGAGAACAAGCATGTCGTACCCGTCTACCTGACGCAACTCAAGCTTTCCGCGTACTTTTACCCAGCTATCCTTTTTCCATTTGTTCGCGTCCTCTTTTTCCACCAGAACACCATAAACACTGGAATCTGCTGTACAGCAGGTGACGGAAAAACGCGCTACGACAAACTGCTGCTTGGTAAAGTCAGGCTGCCGATATACAAATCCCATTGTCTCAAGCTCTTTTCCAGCAAATTCTTTTGCATATAGCTCCATCGTGGTGAGTCCGTCCAGGAACACCTTGTCATTGAGTTCGATTACTGGCTGTTTATGTAAAAAGACGGCGATATCCGTGTAAAAGTCACCAAATCCCTCGTTCGAGAATCGCTGTCGCAATTGTTCGTCGTCTGTTGCTTGAACCGGGGGTATTGCTACTTGATTGGTTGCCTCTGGCTGTGGTTCTACGCTTTGTTCGGCATCTTCTTTTCCTTCTGCTTTCTGCTTCACATTTTCTTCTGCATTCGCATTCACATTCGCGTTCGCCGTAACATCCGCCAGCTTTCGTACATCATTGCTGAGCAGCGTGATCCCCCGCTTCTGTGCGACATCACTGCCAAGAATTTTATCCGGCATGACAAATCCCATTACGATGGGGAGTACAAACAATCCATAAACCAAAAGGGAGCCGATAGGTGTACGCGGAACTTTGTGTTGCTCCTCACAATCGCAATCGTAAACGCTACTGCCTACAAAAATTTGCCGTATGCTGACAATGGTCAACAGGGCCAGGATGACGAGCGTGACATAGCTGAACATGTGCAATCGCGGTGCGAGATAGTGACTGAGTGTTTCCGACAGGATCAAATAGGCCAACAACGCTGTAATGCCCGCCAAAATCAAACTGCGCATGATATGATGACGCTTCAATTTGTTCTGATCCATATTCTCCTCCTTATATCGGTATGAGCATGGTGACGCAAATCACTAAAAGCGTAATAGCCACGACCAGCTTGATAACAAAACCAAAACGGAATGTTCCAAATAGCATCAACGTCGTTTTTAAATCGAGCATGGGGCCGAAAACCAAAAATGCAAGCAACGAGCTGCTTGAAAACGTATTGGCAAAGGAAGCAGCGATAAACGCATCTGCTTCTGAACAAAGCGAAAACAAATACGCCATCCCCATCATGACCAAATGGGAGGTGAGCGGCGTTTGACCGATGTCCATAAGCGTATCCCTGCTGATGTACACCTGTAAAAGCGCACTGATAAACGCACCAAACAACAAATATTTTCCCATGTCAAAAAATTCATCTACCGCGTGGGCAAACGTCGAGGACAGCTTTCCACCCGTCGCTTTTACATGGTCGGCTTCATGACTGATTTGTGCTTCCATGCCAAGCCGTATCGGATTTTTTTTGACAAACAAGAAGACAAGCATGCCCACAATAAGTGCAACAACGAATCCCGCAATGCCCCGGTAGAGAGCCATTTCCGGCTGACGAGTGAAAGCGACATAGGTCGATGACAAAACAACGGGATTCACAATCGGTCCTGCCAATAAGAAAACAATCCCGACTGACAAGGGCATCCCTTTTTGGATTAAACGACGAACCACAGGGATGATGGCACATTCACATACGGGGAACAAAAATCCGAGCAACCCGGCAAACGGCAGGGCAACGAGTGGATGCTTCGGTGTCCAGCGCCTCACCTGCTCTTCTGTCACAAATGTCTGGATAAACGCAGAAAAGAATACACCCAGGAGGACAAACGGGATTGCTTCCAGCCAAATACTAAGGAAAAAGGTTTTCACATCAAGCCACAAAGGGGACCACTCTATGCTCCAACCGGAAAACAAGCTGCTGTCCGTGCCCATTGTTAACCAAACGACACTTAGTCCAAGCAGGAGCGCCCCGATTATTTCAACCAGGAATTGGCGAATCTTCAGAATCAAGTGGGAATTCTCTCCTCTCCATTTACAAATAGGTATCATTCCTATTTAGATAAAGACACCTTTTATTCCTTCTTCTCCTTTACTTTTTTTACAAGAAGAACAGGTTGTCCAGCCTTCCCTTCCCCCTGTATCCGTCTTATAATGGTGGAAAATGGTACGGTTTGGGGTGAATGAAGTGAACGAAGACATTCAGCGCATTCCCACTGATCTCGAGGTTTGTGAAGTCCAGACGATTGATGAAGAAAAAGTAAACCGGCTTCGGCCCAGGATGATGGAGACGGAAGGTGTCGCCCCTCTCTTCAAGGCTCTCGCAGACGATACCCGAGCAAAAATCATTTACGCGCTGGCGCTTGAAGGAGAACTATGCGTTTGTGATGTCGCAGCAACTATCAATAGTTCGATCCCCAATACCTCTCACCATCTGCGACTGTTAAAAAACATGGGTCTCGCCCGTTATCGGAAAAGTGGTAAGCTCGTCTATTACTCACTCGATGATGATCATGTCCGCCATTTAATCATGTGTGGAATTGAGCATGCTGCCGAATTGAAGCAATCAAAACCGTAAATCCACTGGCTTTCAAACAGGTCCGTCACCAATGTGGCGGCCTTTTTTGCTGATTTCCAAAAAACATTCAAACAATTACTTGAATATGATAATGAATGTGGTATGATGTAGGTAATCCTTACCAGAAAGAAGGCACTACTCATGAATGATTATGACGTCATCGTAATTGGCGGAGGGCAGGCAGGACTTGCGCTCGGATATGCGCTCAAGCGTAAAAATCGTCGTTTTGTCATCGTGGAGCAAAACCAACGGATCGGGGACAGTTGGCGGCAACGCTACGATTCACTGGTGCTTTTTACACCACGTAAACATAATCAACTACCTGGTCTTGCGTTTCCCGGAGAGCGGAATACGCTCCCGAACAAGGATGAAGCAGCAGACTACCTAGAATTGTACGCCAAACATTTTGAATTGCCTGTCATGCTGGGTACGACTGTTATGGAGCTCAGCAAAATTGGTTTCCGCTTCCAAGTACGGACACAAGACCGTCTGCTCTTCGCGAAGCAAGTCGTCATTGCAACAGGGCCATTTCATACGCCGTTTATCCCAGGTATTGCGAACAGCTTGGACCACACCGTTCATCAACTGCACACTTCGCAGTATAAGAATGAGAGCCAGCTCATCGACGGCGCGGTTCTTGTCGTTGGCAGCGGCAACTCTGGGGCACAGATTGCGGTAGAGCTCGCCGCTCATCGACCTGTTATTTTTTCACAGGGAGAATCACGCTCTTACTTGCCAAACTTCCTATTTGGAAAACCTATATTTGATTACATGAAGACACTTGGATTACTCGATGCTCCCCACTCCACCTGGATCGGCAAGAAAATGCGCAGCTCACCCGATCCAATATTCGGCTATAAAAAGCAGGTGCGCGAGCTCTCTCGCTCAGGAGCATTGCGGTTGGTTTCTCGAGCCGTACAGGTTAATGGGCGTACCGTTTATTTTGCAGATGGAACAGAGGCAACAGTCAATAACGTATTGTGGGCCACTGGCTTTCGACCAAACTACGATTGGTTGAGTATTCCAGATGTGCTGGATTCGAAAGGCAGACCCATTCATCTTCGGGGTATCACAAAAGTGCCTGGCCTATCCTTTCTCGGACTTCCATGGCAGCATACGAGGGCGTCAGCGCTTATGGGTGGTGTAGGAAAAGACGCCCTTTATCTAGTGGAACATCTATAAATTCTTTTCTATAAGGAGGATTCTATCATGGGCTTTCATCATCACGATCATGGAGATGGTCATGGTCATGGTCATGGTCACGATCACCATCACCATGGAAAAGGAGCCAGTAAACGAGCTCTTCTCATTTCTTTCCTCATCATTGCTGTATTTTTGGTTGTAGAAACCATCGGGGGCTTCCTCACCAATAGTTTGGCGTTGCTCTCTGATGCTGGGCATATGTTAAGCGATGCATTAGCGCTTCTTTTGAGCTTAATCGCTGTGCATTTCGCTGCACGACCACCTTCTGCAAAGAGAACATTCGGGTTGAAACGTTTTGAAATCTTGGCTGCCCTGACCAATGGTGTGACACTTGTACTGATATCCTTGTTCATTTTCTGGGAAGGGTTCCAACGCATGTGGAATCCGCCTGAGGTTGCCAGTGGCTCCATGATCATCATCGCCACAGTCGGACTCTTGGCAAATATTGCTGCAGCCATTGTACTCATGCGTGGCGATACCAAAAATAACGTCAATGTACGCAGTGCCTATCTCCACGTTCTCGGCGATCTTCTCGGTTCTGTCGGCGCAATCGCTGGTGGTATCCTGATGTGGGCTTTTGGCTGGTACATCGCCGACCCAATTATCAGTATCGTCGTGGCTGTCCTAATCATGCTGAGCGCATGGCGCGTAACGAAAGAATCTGTCAATATTTTGCTGGAAGGCGCCCCTTCACGACTGGATACAACAAAAGTGGAAGAGCGACTCAGTCAACTGCCTGGAGTTATCAGAGTGCATGACCTGCACATTTGGACGGTTACTTCCGGATTTGATTCCCTGACATGCCATTTGGTTGTTCAAGACGATTTGCCCAGCTACCCTGTATTAAATGACGCACTGGTCCTTTTGGAAAAAGAATTCGGCATTACACACGCTACCATCCAGATTGAGAACTCCTCTACTCTACATGGTGACTTACATTGCCAGGCAACAGCCGATTCCCACGATCACGATCATAACCATGAGCACAACCATGACCACGACCATCCTCATGATCATTAGACAACATAGCCATTCCTAAAAAAAGAAAACCATCTCCCGACATTTTCGAGAGATGGTTTTCCTGTGATTAATCTTCCATTGTAGACAGGTCACCAGTCGGTAGACCTAATTCCCACGCTTTCAAGACGCGGCGCATGATTTTTCCGGAACGTGTTTTTGGCAGCTTGTCGCGGAATTCGATTTCACGAGGAGCAGCATGTGCAGCCAGTCCTTCTTTCACAAACTTGCGAATTTCTTCCATCAACGCTTCACTTGGCTCATACCCAGCTCGCAGCGCGATGAATGCTTTGATAATTTCACCACGAACCGGATCCGGTTTGCCGATGACGCCTGCTTCGGCTACTGCTGGATGCTCCACCAGCTTGCTCTCTACTTCAAACGGACCGACTCGCTCACCGGAAGTATTGATCACATCATCAATACGGCCTTGGAACCAGAAGTAGCCTTCTTCATCCTTGTAGGCAGAATCCCCGGATACATACCAGCCCGGGATGCTGAAGTATTCTTCGTACTTCGCCGGGTTGTTCCAGATTTGTCTCATCATGGCCGGCCAGCCCGCACGAATTGCCAGGTTCCCCATACGATTCGGCGGCAGCTCATTTCCTCGATCGTCAATAATCGCTGCATAAATACCTGGGAACGGCTTACCCATCGATCCAGGCTTGATCGCCATACAGCGATAGTTAGAAATTAGTTGGGCACCTGTCTCCGTCATCCACCAGTTGTCATGAATGCGTTGATTGAACACGCGCATGCCCCAATGAACAACTTCAGGATTGAGTGGTTCGCCAACGCTCAGGACGTGACGCAGGCTGGACAGGTCAAATTGCTTGACGAGTTCATCCCCTGCCCCCATAAACATGCGGAACGTAGTCGGAGCACTGAACCAGATCGATACTTTGTTTTTCTCAATGACTTTATACCAATCTTCGGGAGTGAAACGTCCGCCACGTACAACAATCGTCGCTCCATTCAACCAAGGCGAAAAAATGCCATAGGAAGTACCCGTTACCCAGCCTGGGTCTGCTGTGCACCAATAAATATCATCCTCTTGCAGGTCGAGAATCCATTTCCCAGTTTGATAATGCTGGATCATGGCATTGTGGACATGCAGGACACCCTTTGGCTTGCCGGTTGAGCCTGAGGTATAGTGCAGGATCATGCCATCCTCACGATCGACCCATTCGATTTCCAGCTCGGTGGAGGCTTCTTCCATTGCTTTTTCAAAGCGGATGTGACCTTCTTTTAGCTCCTCTTCTGCACCTACAACAATCACGTGTTTTAGGGCAGGCAGGTCGCTTACGGGAATGCGCGGCAAGAGTGCAGGCGTCGTAACGATCGCAACGGCTTCGCTATTTTCCAAACGATCACGCACTGCTGCTTCCATGAACGCTTCGAACAGCGGCCCTACAATCGCGCCAATCTTGATCGTGCCTAAAACGCTTACATAAAGCTCCGGCGAACGCGGCATAAAGACGAAAACGCGGTCCCCTTTTACAATGCCCAAATTCCGCAAAACATTCCCGAATTTATTGGATAATTCGCTTAATTGCGCAAACGTATAAGTCTCGTCTCTCGTTGCATTGCTGTACATCAAAGCAATTTTGTCTTTCCGATCAGTAGCGAGATGTCGATCAATGGCTTCGTACACCATGTTCACTTTCCCGGTCTCATACCAAGAGAATTGCTTCTCCACATCCGCCCAATCAAAATTCGCATATGCTTCGTCATAATTTTCCAGATTATAAGGGCCTTCCGTTGCTGGAATTTTCTCTACGTTCATGTCTTCACTCTCCTACTCTACATCGTTTTTCTCACTACGCAACATTCATAATATTTCTACATTTTTTGCGTAATTCCTCCTGCCAGAACCTACTTATTCGATTGCGAACTTTTTCTTGTATAATTGACGGTACGCTTATCGTAAAGGAGATGGCTGACCTTGATGATCTGGTTTATTTTACTTGGCGCTATCGCCTTGTTGCTTTTTCGAGCCTATCGCAATACATTTGATGTTCAAATAAAAGAAGTAGCAATACCCTTGCAAAAATCACGGCATCTTCAACAACCGCATGATTTTGAACCGATTTCGATCTTGCATCTGTCTGATTTGCACATGGAAAACTTATCTGTATTACCCCAGCGCATTGTCGATGACTTCTCGCAGCGTCAGGTAGACCTGATTGCGATTACCGGCGACTTGCTCGACCGCGACAAAAACATTCCGAAGGCAGTTGCTTTTGTGCAATGTCTCCAGCAATTACAGCCGACACTCGGAACTTATGTAGTTTTTGGCAATCACGACTACGTGCTTACCCCTTTCAAGCTTGCACAGTTAAAATCTGAGTTGGAACGAATTGGCTGTCATGTTCTTGTCAACGAAAATGAAACGATCTATCACAAAGGGCAACCCCTGCACCTTATCGGTGTGGATGATTTCAGTACGCGCCATAGCAACCTGGCCAAGTCTTTCTTCGGTGTTCCCGAGACAGGAGCAAGGCTCGTCTTGACTCATGATCCTAATATAGTTTTGCACATGAAGGAGTATGCTTACGATTATTTGTTGTCAGGGCATTTTCACGGAGGTCAGATCCATTGGCCTCGTCCCTTTCATCTCGTAAAGATGGGGAAATTGCCGAAGCTAAATATCGTGAAAGGTCTTCATGAGATGGATGGTCGACCCTTTTACATCAGTGAGGGCCTGGGGCAAACAGGGGTAAACATCCGTCTGCGTTCCCGTCCCGAGATAACCTTGCATGTATTGGGCAGTGATGCTCCATTCAGCGTGATAGCCGCTCCAGCTCCGGCCCTACAAGAAACTGCTGCCACGCTTGCCCTCGACTAAGGTATAATAGCCTTACTTTCGTGTCGAGATGGGGGTCACCTTGTGGAAAAATGGAAGAAAGATGTCGAGCACATCCGACAAACGACGAATTTACCTATCGAATATGTACAAGTCTCACAAACGGAAGCTGCACAAGCCCAGCAGGATTGGGTACAAAAAGGTTGGGAACTAGTTGCCCTCCATTCGAGTAACGGTGTAATGACATTGATTCTTATCGAAACGGCATCTTGGCATGCTTCAGCCCGGGCGTTGTTGGATCTGATTTTTCCTCATATGGATGACCCAACAACGCTTCCCCTTCCAAAACAGATATCCAATTGGCTTTCGGGCATTGTCTCCGGTTCCCCTGTTGCAATTCCTGCTCAACTGGAAGCAAAATGGCCGTGGAAAGAAGCTCGCGTCTCCTTTTTATTAGAGCGATGCAGACCGGATCAAAAGGGAGAATGGGATTCCTTGCAGCCCTTGCTGCATGATTTTTTTGAAGGAGCACCTGATTTCATTTCGCTAACGCAAACACATGCCCTTCTCATCATCCCTGTCTCCATGCTCGATCACCAAAAAACGGCTTCAGAGCTTTTGGAGTGGGCATCTGGGCTGCATGATCTGATTTCGATGGAATGGATGGAACCCGTTCGCCTTGTTGTTGGATCGCCAATCGCGAGTCCACTAGCATTGGGCGACACTCTTTTACAGCAATTATCACTGGCCCGTGCCCTTCAAACCTATCGACCACAAATGATGGTTGCTGGAGATTGGTCTTATCCATTGGAACGATGGGCGGCTTCTCTCCCCAAAGAAATAGCAGCCGCAATCGCCAACGAGCTAACCGCTGTCATAACCGTTCCGCACATGACAGATGAACAACTGGAAACATTAGATACCTTGTTCGCCAGACAATTGAATGTAAGCGATACAGCACGACAGCTCTTCCTTCACCGGAATACACTGTTGTACCGATTGGACAAGCTGACGGAACAAACCGGATTAGACCCGCGATTGTTTCCTGATGCCGTCATGCTCCAGCTCTACCTTCTCTTTCGTCAAAATTAACAAAACATTTTGTATATAATGTCCGTATCCAACTTGCAAATGAATTGGTACCCTACCATTACAGTCATCCAAGAATTCTCTCTTCACAAACCCGAGGAGGTGCCTTTTTCATGGCAAAGGTAAGTCTTTCCCACATTTATAAACGATATGGAAACAACGTTACGGCAGTAGACGATTTTCACTTGGAAATTCAAGATCGCGAATTCCTCGTTCTAGTCGGACCATCTGGTTGTGGAAAATCTACCACGCTGCGCATGATTGCGGGTCTGGAAGAGATTTCGGAAGGTGATTTATACATAGGCGATCGCCGTGTCAACGATGTGGCTCCCAAAGATCGCGACATCGCCATGGTTTTTCAAAGCTATGCACTCTATCCGCATATGAATGTATATGAAAATATGGCTTTCGGTCTGAAATTGCGCAAATTCTCCAAATCCGATATTGATAAGCGCATTCAAGATGCAGCTCGAATTCTCGATATTTCGCATTTGCTAGACCGCAAGCCAAAAGCGCTGTCCGGGGGACAAAGACAGCGTGTCGCACTGGGCCGTGCTATCGTGCGTGAACCGCAAGTATTTTTGATGGATGAACCGTTGTCCAACCTCGATGCGAAGCTACGTGTACAAATGCGCACGGAAATTTTGAAACTGCATCAACGCTTGAATACCACAATCATTTATGTGACGCACGATCAAACGGAAGCCATGACTATGGGAGACCGGATCGTCGTCATGAAGGACGGCCTCATCCAACAGGTGGCAACCCCGACTGAAATCTACAATCATCCAGTCAATCTGTTTGTAGCAAGCTTCATCGGCTCCCCTGCGATGAACTTTGTGAAAGGGAATCTTTCCGAGAAAGACGGAGCACTCTATTTTGATGCCCAAAATATTCATGTACGCTTCCCGGAAGATAAAGCCAAGACTTTACGGGAAAAAGGTTATGTAAATAAGCAGGTTATTTTTGGGATTCGCCCCGAGGACATTTACAGCGACGCCTCTTTTATGGAAGCAAATCCATTTGAGAGCTCACTGGAAGCAGAAGTGGAAGTCGTAGAAAATATGGGTTCCGAATTGTATGTCTATTTCCACAATATCGGGGATACCCAGATGGTAGCGCGTGTGGATTCTCGTGAAGCGCTCAAACCAAAGATGAAGGTAAAACTAGCGATGGATCTTGCCAAATGTCATGTATTTGACAGCGAGACAGAAGTAGCTGTATTCTAATAGCGAAATGAAAAGGAGTGTCCCAAACGGCATTCCTTTTCCTATTTTTTTGTGCAAAACTTTTTATAGAGAGAACACCTAGAGAGAGAGCGTGGAGAGGAGCGGATAAGAAGTGGCTTATCAAATCGTCTTTTTTGACATTGACGGAACCTTACTGAACACCGATCACATCATTCCACAAACAACGGTGGACGCCATACAGACATTAAAACAAAACGGTGTCCATGTCGCGATCGCAACAGGACGAGCTCCTTATCATTTGATGCCAATCGCTGAGCAACTAGGCATTGAGACATTCGTGGGCTTTAACGGGTCGTATGTGAAGAGTGAAGGAAAGATCATTCATCACACGCCAATTGCTACAGAAACATTGGCACAGCTCGAACAAATGGCTGAGGGTTATTCCCATCCGATGGTATTTTTGAGCGCAGATCACTTCTATGCCAATACGATGGACCACCCACATATCATCGAGTCTTTTGATTGGTTGGGACTGGAATACCCAGCGTATCGCCATCGCTACTGGGAGGAAACGCCGATTTATCAAGCATTTCTATACTGTGGTCCTGATGAAGCAAGGTACACAGGAGAATTCCGTGACGTTACTTACATTCGTTGGCATGAACACTGCATGGATATTTTGCCCCCAAACGGCTCCAAGGCAAAAGGAATTGAAGCCGTCTTGAAACATTTTGGACTCACTCCTGCGGATGCTGTTGCCTTTGGAGATGGATTGAACGACAAAGAGATGCTCTCCTATGTTGGTATGGGAGTAGCAATGGGGAATGCTCATGAAGAATTGAAGCCGTTCGCCAATATGATTACGCTCCACGTAAACGACAATGGCATTCAACATGGTTTAGCAAAGCTTGGATTAATCTAGTCACGCCAATTGTAAGCTATTTCCTTCATAATCACTCCCTTCATGTGCACGATATAGATAACAGCACTGGAGGGAGTGAGTTTTTTTGCGCGTCTGGCCTTTTGTTGCCGCTATTGCCTTGGTCGGTCTCGTAGTTGTCCCGTATCGGATGAATCAGAATGCAGAGCAGGAAATGCGCGAACCTCATCCCCGCGTGACATCCGTTCAAGCGAGAATTCCCCGCATTAACTACATTGAACAAGTGAAAGACATTCGTCGTGACCTGGAGACAAAAAGCCATATCCAAACGCTTCATCATAACCAGCGTGATCGCAGTCATTATGTAGAAAATGAAGTTGTCGTGCGCTTTTCCCCTCGACCCAAGCAAGAAAAAATTGATGAGCTCGTTTCTTCGTTGGATGCCAAGATCAAGCGCGACTTTGACAAATTTCTCATTATCAAATCAAAGAGCATGACTACCAAGCAGCTCATGAAAAAACTGGCTGAACATCCTGACTCCGTATTTGCCGAGCCAAATTACCTTTTACTCCCGAACGTGAAACCAAACGATACGTACTACAAGGAATACCAGTGGAATCTTCCTCTGATCGGCATGGAGCAAAGCTGGGACGTCAGTGAAGGTAGCAGTGATGTCATCGTTGCAGTCGTCGATACAGGTGTGGATATGAAGCATCCGGAATTTGCCGGTAAGCTGGTCAAAGGCTATAACGTTTTGGATGGCAGTAACAAACCCGAGGATGATAATGGTCATGGAACCCATGTATCAGGTGTCATAGCGGCGAAAACGAATAACAGAGATGGCATTGCCGGGATGTCCTGGAATAGCAAGATTATGCCGGTCAAAGCCATTGGCGCAGACGGCTCGGGATCAGCTGTAGACATCGCACAAGGTATTTATTGGGCGACTGATAACGGAGCGGATGTCATCAACTTGAGCGTAGGCAACTATACCTCCTCAGCCGCTCTACGGGAAGCTTGTCGCTACGCCTTTGAAAGGAATGTCGTGTTGGTCGCGGCTTCCGGAAACGACGCAAGTGATCAACCTAGCTTTCCTGCAGCCTATGATGAAGTCCTGGCCGTTGCCGCTGTCGATCACCGCAAGGAACGCGCCGATTTTTCCAACTTTGGCGATTATGTAGATGTATCTGCTCCCGGGGTCGATATTCCGAGCACGTACATTTATAGCGACTATGCCTCGCTATCCGGTACTTCGATGGCATGTCCTCACGTCGCTGCACTCGCTTCGCTCATCCGTTCCATTCATCCCGACATGAACACCCGAGACGTGATGAATCTCATTAGACATTCCGCAACTGACCTCGGAGCTCCAGGTCACGACCAGTTGTACGGGTACGGTATCATTAACGTGAACCAAGCCCTTCGCCAAGCCCAACCGGTCGAGCAAGTCAAAACGGAACAGCCTCCAAAAACAATTGGCGGCTTACTTACCAAGTTTTTCCAACGTCTGCGTTTTGGGGCACAATAAATGCAGTAATAAATTTCGGTGAACAAAAAGGCGTACGTCCCCGTTTAAGGTTTGTACGCCTTTTTATATACATTTCGGAGCGATTCGAATAGAAAAAGGTGGCATCTAACCACCTTTTTCGTTACTCATGCCTTGGCATACCATATGCTTTGTACGCCTTGCGCAAAATCTCAAAGCTCAGCTTTTTTCGTTCATGGTACGTTGGCAAATCCCATTTGTCCCATTGGTACAAGAGTGGTTTGGAAGCTTCCCGAGAGAATGGCTTTTGATTGGAATGTGCAAATACTTCCACACCAACCCCTTTACTTTCGGTTGGAACGATTCCATTCGCCTCATACGGGTATTTCCAAACCTGTTTGCTACTCGGGTCAGTATACCCCAGAAACATCCAAGGAATACGTATTTCCAAAACATTGCCTTTTGCATACCAATCCGCCAATGAGTTGTACGTCGGATCTTCTGGATCGGAAATCCCTGGTTTCATGATGCCCACTTCCAACTCTTCGAAAGGCATTTTTTTCTTGGTTTCCGGTAAATACAATGCTTTGTTGAGTGTCAGCTTCCATGGCAAGAATATGCCCCTATCTGCTTGATCATAACGTTCATCCCAAGGCAGCATTCCCTTGATATACCCATATAGCCAACTATGCTGATCATAGGCGCTATTGACAAAAATGCGAGAATTGCTTTCCCCTTGCATTCGCAATAAAAATTCGATCTCTTGGGAAAATGTAATTCCTGGTGCTTGATCAGCTGTTCGACTCCCACCACTCAGCGTATCAAAGCCAATATCCAGCCTGTCCTTTGAGAAATCCCAAACCCCTTCGCTCTTCTTTAGCATGAGATACAGGTACGCTTCATCGTGTGAAACAGAGAGATCAAATCCGGGATAAGCACGTTTGACACGCTGAAGTCTTTTTTCCCAATCTGCTGTTTTCCCATCAAGGATGATCTGGTCAGATACGTAATTACCAGGTTCGACCGCGATGACGCCAAATTTCTCCTCGTTTGTTAACGGATTGTTCCACATTGCCCTCCGTTCCCAAGGCAGCTCCAGGTCAATCGTATTCCAAGTAAATTTGAACCATTCATCCTGCCATGCGAATAAAAGTGCACCATCGTAACCCTCTTCAAAAATACTGCGCAGCATATCGGCGTTCATCTCGCCTTGCTCTTGTTCCGTATGCATTCCCTGATTCCGTCCAGCAGGCCCATAATGAGTCATTCCTCGCGAGCTAGGTACGCCATATTCGGCAACTAACAATGGGATTCCTTTGTGGTGGGCACGCAAATCACGCAGGTAGCCGGCATACGGATTTATCTTGCCGCTTGAATCCCGGTACGTTTGATACTTTCCCTCATATCGCAAAAAGTCCGGGTAATACGGATAGACATGATATGCGGCAAAGTAACCAGCTGTCCATTCCGCCGAGGCTTTCAGATTCATCGGGTCAATCGAGACCATATCCTCTTGCGGCAGCGGCTCGTTGGGATGCGACAGCGGATCGGTCGTCAGCCAATTTGTAAACGATACCGGATGCTGCCATCCATATTTCATCTCTTCCTCAGCCAAATAATCAAGCATGGAGGCAAGCCAGCTTTCAAAAGGAGACGCTTTTTCCGTTGTTATGATATATTTTCCCTGATAAGGAGGCATGTCCAGATTTGTTGCATTCGTCACCTGTACCGTATACGGATGCCACTCGGTACCGAGTATCCACCCTACCAAGTATTCCGACACATCTGTTCGATATTCACCGCTGGCACGACCGTACCGCTCCGGGAGAGTCACGTCTCCATGGACTGCTTGTACAGCGTCTTTAATCTCCTGGCGAAAATCTCTGGTTATCTCGGGAGTAAATGCATCCCGTCCTTTCCGATCTTCACCCGCGAGCGCTTCATCCGGCGACCAGATTCCTTGCAGTAGGAGCAACGGCTCTTCCTGCTTTTGGTTGAATTCATGTAATGACTCATAAAAAATCGGAGGTAGAATTGTATAAATGCGGACGACTTTGTTATTCATTTCTTTCATCTGTGAAAACCAGCGCAAGTAATCTTCGCGGGTCGGGGAGAGCTCTCCAGGATAGTGCCCTGGTGTCGTTGCACCCAGATTGATTCCCGCCCAAAACACGGGTTCCCAGCCTTGCCCGTTATAGAGGGCAATATCCCCGCCGTCTACTTTGGCAACCAGCTTCTTGCCTTCACCTTCGAATACAGGCATCGGTTTTGCCGCTTTGCTTGCTTCCATTTGGGCTTCGCTTTTTTTGACCAGTTCCTTCCACTTCTCGTAATCATGGATGGCGTATCCGGCGTAGCCTCCAAATTCTTCGAGATTATCTTCGAGAACGGCCAGCTGCTCCTCCAATCCGCCATGCCCTTCCTCATAAAAGGTTGTGTTTTCTCCCTCTGCGCTTTGCAGCAGGTTAAGGCCTACGACCACTTTGTTTTTGTGACCGTTCGCTTCGTTCATGATCGGGTTCACAATTTCCAATACCCCGTTCGGTCCCTCTATCCTGTCGCGGTAGGCCATTAACGTTACATGATCTAGCGTGCTGACCAGCCACTTGCTGACCGTTTCCGATTGGTCTGCCAGCGACAGCTCGTACATCCAAAACGGAATATCGACACTTAGCTCCAACGCTGGGTCCTTTTTGATTTCCGCGGACAAGTATTCGATATTGGCTACCCATTCGTTTTTGATTACTTCTTTATTCTCATTCCATTCGGGTAGTACGTGAGGTTCTATATCGAGATGGAGGCCGCTAAATCTTTCACCTTCTCCTGCTGATTTATTATAGGTCTGAACCCAGTTTAAGAAGGTGGTAATACTTTTTCGATTAGAAATGAGAGACCAGACCGGATCTCCCGCAAGAGCATCCACGCGAATGCCGGATGCATTTGCTTCCTTAATAAAGGAACGATAATCTTGATGGGCAACATTTTCTTGGTCAATATGCAAATAAATGAGATTGACGTCATGTTGCTTGGCAAATGCGATGATTTCTTCTCTTTCTGTAACAATGAGCTGCGTATTCCAAATCCAGGTCGCGATCATCGGCGGAGTCTTATACAAATAAGCGATGATTGCGATGACTGGTATGATGATGATCAAAAAACCAAGCAGTAGCTTTTTTTTGCTTGATCGATTTTGTTCTGGTTCTATGCTAGCTGTAAAAATAAGACATCCTCCTACTGACTGCGATTATGGGCGGGTTGTCATCAACCGTTTGGCATACTGCTCTTTGATGCTCTGACGTTCTCTGGCGATGGCCAAAGCGTCGTTCGGAACATCATCTGTGATCGTAGAGCCTGCGGCTACATAAGCGCCCTCTCCGATGGTAACTGGAGCGATCAAGTTGGCATTGCAACCAATAAAGGCGTGATCACCAACGATCGTTTTATGCTTGTGGACGCCATCGTAGTTGACAGTGATTGTACCGCACCCTACGTTTACATGTTCACCAATATCAGAATCACCAATATACGAGAGATGAGCAACCTTTGCACCTTTCCCGAGACGTGAATTTTTCAGTTCGACAAAATCTCCGACTTTCGCCCCCTCACCTACATCTGAACCTGGACGAATATAGGCATAAGGACCAACCACAGCTCCATCTCGAATCGTGCTATTACATACATTTGAGTAGCGAATTTCTACGTTATCCCCTACGATACAATCACTTACGTCTGCATTTGGTCCGATGACGCAAGCCGGTCCTATCGTTGTTTTCCCGCGAAGGTACGTTCCCGGATGAATAACCGTATCAGGTCCGATACACACATCGGCATCAATATAGGTGGAGGTTGGATCAATGATCGTGACCCCGTTTTGCATATGCTGCTCATTGATTCGCATACGGAGCAATCTCTCGGCGCAAGCCAGCTGGATTCTGTCATTCACGCCGCCCCCCTCTTCCGCATCATCGGTCATAAAAGCCCCAATGCGCTCGTTTTGCTCGTTTAAAATACTCAAAACATCAGGCAAATAATACTCTTTCTGGGCATTATCATTTTTCACTCGAGATATGGCTTGAAACAGCTTTTGGTTGTCGAAACAATACATTCCTGTATTGATCTCGCATACGAGCCGTTCTTCGGCTGTTGCATCCTTGTGCTCCACGACCCGTTCTACAAGACCGTTTGCGTTGCGGATCAATCGCCCGTACCCTGTAGGATCGTCTACGCGTGCTGTTAATACAGTTGCTGCTGCATGTTGAGTTTCATGTTGCTCGAGCAGTTGCGCCAGTGTTTTCTCCCTCACCAATGGTGTATCCCCGCTCAACACGATCGTTGTTCCCTGTTTGTCATGCAGGAGGTCAGCCGCCATCATCACTGCATGGGCAGTCCCCAATTGCTCGGACTGGTAAGCATAGCGGACAGAAGCACCGAATTGCTTTTTCACTTGCTCGGACCCATGCCCTACAATCAAAATAATCTCATGGATGCCAAGACCATGTAATCGGTCGACAATATGCTGGATCATTGGTTTGCCACAAACCTCATGGAGCACTTTGCATCGCGCAGACCTCATTCGTGTCCCTTTTCCCGCTGCCAATACAATTGCATAACGACTAGTCATGTGATCCTCCTATCAGATCGACTTATTTGGCTTCTTTGAAGTACGGCCTTACTCTGTTGACAATATCCTCAACAATATCTCTCGTTCCCATTGTCGTTGTCTGTTGACCTTTCTCGTAAACCTGAAGCATGATTTCTATCAACGTTTTTTGATCAAGAGTTTGGTCAGTGGAATCCATCATGGACACTTCAGCCCCTTACGGAAATAAATGTAAATCCGACAAGTCAAAATGGGGAAAGAATCCCGTTCACTCCAATAAGCTGGCTGTTCCGGGATTCTTCCAAATCATATTTTTTATTCAACGGTTACACTTTTGGCAAGATTCCGTGGCTTGTCTACATCATTACCCAATGCCAGAGAAGTATAATACGAGATCAACTGCAGCGGAATAACGGACAGGATGGGGGTAAATACAGGCAAAGTCGCAGGCACAAAGCACACTTCGTCAACATTTCGGTGCAATTCGACATTCCCTTCCAATGTGATCGCTAACACATTCCCACCTCGGGCCTTCACTTCTGTAATATTGCTAACCATTTTTTCTTGCAGCTCTTTTTGTGTCACCAAGGCAATGACAGGCGTACCCTCTTCGATCAAAGCCAGCGTTCCATGCTTTAATTCCCCTGCAGCGTATGCCTCTGAGTGAAGGTAAGAAATTTCCTTCAGCTTCAAGGACCCTTCCAACGCCACAGCATAATCAATGCCTCGACCGATAAAGAACAGGCTGGCATGATTTTGGATAGACTCGGCATAGACGCGAATATCATCCGCATGTTGGAGTGCCTTTTCAGCCTGCTCAGGCAGCTGTCGCAGATTGGCAATCATGAATTCCCGCTCTGTTTCGGTAAGCGTCTCCTTCACCTGAGCCAGATACAATCCGAGCAGGTAAAAAACGATTACCTGAGAGGAGTACGCCTTCGTTGAAGCGACAGCAATTTCCGGCCCGGCAAAGGTAGCAAGTACGTAATCGGCTTCACGGGCAATGGAGCTGCCCTGTACATTCGTGATGGCCAAGACCTTGGCTCCCAGGCGTCGACTCTCCCGCAACGCTGCCAGCGTATCAGCTGTTTCACCAGACTGGCTCACGACAATGACCAACGTTTTTTCAGATATAATAGGGCGGCGATATCTGAATTCTGAAGCGACATCGATCTCTACCGGTATCCTCGCCAGTTCTTCGATCACATTCTTGCCGATCAACCCTGCATGATAAGCGGTTCCGCACGCTACGATGAATATTTTCTCAAACCGATTGATTTGTTCTGGATGTAGTTGAAAATCCTTTAAAACAATTTGCTTTCCGTCCTCGTCAATCCGGTTGAGCAGCGTGTTCCGAAATGCATTTGGCTGCTCGTAAATTTCTTTTAGCATGAAGTGCTCAAAACCGTCCTTCTCCGTCTGTTCCACATTCCAATCTACGCGGAATAACTCTCGTTGAAGCGGTTCGCTCGTTTCCACTTTCATGAGAGAAACACTGTCTTTCTTGAGAACCGCCATTTCCCCATCTTCTAAGATGACAATTTCGCGTGTGTGCTCAAGTACAGCAGAGATGTCGGAGCCAATGAAGTTTTCTCCTTTGCCTACCCCGATAATTAATGGACTTGCCAATCGGACTGCCACCATTTTATCTGGTTCGTACTCGCAAATAACCCCGAGAGCATATGCTCCGCGCATACGCAGTACTGCATTTCGAACCGCGGTAACGAGATCGCCTTCGTATAGTACAGCAATGAGATGAGCAATGACTTCTGTATCGGTCTCGGATGTAAACGTGACACCATGGTCCAAAAGCTCCTGCTTGATTTCCAGATAGTTTTCGATAATACCGTTATGGACAACAGAAAACTTTCCCGATTCATCCGTATGCGGATGTGAGTTCTCATCGGATGGACGTCCGTGAGTGGCCCAACGCGTATGTCCGATTCCCAAACAACCTCGCATAGGAGATTGGACGAGCCGTTCTTCCAAAACGGCCAGCCTTCCTTTCGACTTGCAAATCTCCATTTTTTCACCGTTAAATATTGCGACACCAGCCGAGTCATAGCCGCGATACTCCAACTTCTGCAAACCATTTGTCAGGATTTTTTGCGCTTGCCCCTCACCAATATATCCCACGATACCGCACATACGATTGCCTCCCTATTCCGTAATCATCAGCCAGTTTTCTAATTAAGCCAGGAGTACGACTCGTTCTTCCTCGGCGTGCATCCTTGCCGGATTCCCCAGCTTGTAAATGTGTTGACCTGTTATGCTGTCAAAAGCATTTCGTGTATCAATGATGGCTACACCCAGGTCAGCAAACTCCTGATAGTCAAAGCTCTTATGATTCGTAACGAGTACCATGCAATCGTAATTTTTCATTTGTTCCAAGTCATGCGGAATGGAACGAACTGTGTTCCCGCGTTTGTCTACAAAGCTTTGTGCATAAGGATCGTAGTAATCCACACGTGCCCCATTTTCCAAGAACAGCTCGTATATATGCAAGCCTGGGGATTCACGTAGGTCATCAATGTCAGGCTTGTAGGCCATCCCCAAAATGAGAATCCGGGAGTTTTTGATTGATTTGGCATAAAGATTCAGTACCTGTGCTGTTTTATTGATCACATAGTCTGGCATATTGTCGTTAATCGATTGTGCCAGCTCGATGAATTTGCTATGAAAACGGAAGCCCTTTGCCTTCCATGAGAGGTACATCGGATCAAGCGGAATGCAATGCCCACCGATTCCAGGACCTGGATAAAATGGCATGTAGCCAAACGGTTTCGTTGACGCAGCTTTGATAACCTCCCACACATCGATGCCCATTTTGTCGCACATCATAGCCATTTCATTGATAAAGGCAATGTTTACACTCCGGAATGTATTTTCCAGCAATTTAGACATTTCAGCGACCTTCGGAGAAGAAACCGTTACTACATTCGTAACCAAATTGCTATACAACAAGGCCCCCAACTCCAAGCACTTCGGCGTGGTTCCCCCGATTACTTTTGGCGTATTGTGTGTGTTGAAGGAATAGTTACCTGGGTCTACTCGCTCAGGAGAGAAGCAAAGAAAGAAATCCTTTCCGACGGTCAGACCCAGCTTTTCGAACTCCCATTGAATCAATTCTTCTGTCGTCCCCGGGTAAGTTGTGCTCTCAAGCGTAATCAGAAGGTTTTTCTTTTTATATTTAATAATTTCACGGACAACTCCCTTAATGAAGGACGTATCCGGATCTTGATTTTCACTGAGCGGCGTTGGCACACATATGCTGACGGCATCCAGCTCCTTGAGCACCCGATAATCAGTAGTCGGGAAGAATCGCTGAGCAGAAAGGCTTGATTGGATCACATCGCAAGGAACGTCCTGAATATACGACCTCCCTGCAAGCAAGGTTTCTACCTTCCGTTGGTCCAAATCGATGCCGTAAACAGAGAAACCGCTTTTTGCCATTTCCATAGCGAGGGGAAGACCAACGTACCCAAGACCAATTACCCCGACTTTTACGGTTTTTGATTCCATTTTTTGCTTCAATTTTGTGAAGTAGCTCATTTTTTTCTTCCTCCCTTTTATCTATCTTTAAGACAATAGACTTCTCACTCGTGCTTCCAGGTCCACTGGTGAAAATGGCTTCGCTATATAATCTGAGACTCCCAGCTCGAATGATCTTTTCTTGTCGTCTTCCAACCGTTTGTGGGTTAACACCACGATTTTGGTGCCATGCTCAACTGCATTGATCTTGCCGATGAGCTGGTAACCGTCTTCAATGGCCAAATTGACATCGGTGATAACAGCGTCCGGTAAAAATCGTTTGTATTTTTCCCACGCTTCTCTCCCGTTGTCCGCCAAATAAACGCAGTAACCTTTTCTTTGTAAATAGATGCGTAAAAACTCATTCACAGTTTCATCTTGCGAAACAAGCAAAAGACTTCTCTTTTCTTCCGATGATCTTTTACCGCTGTATATGTGAATCTCACCAGCGCTTCCCTTTCCAGCAGTAATCTCCTGTACCATACCACTTAGAACTTGTGCTGCTGATTCCCCCTGTTCAGGGAAGCTGGCGATGAATACTGGCCCTGCCAACAGTTGTTGGGTCTGTAGCTGTTCCTTGATGAAGAGAGAATAGAAATGAGTATTGCCTAGCATTTGATCGCCAAGGAGAATTCCCAGAATGCTGCTTTGTTTGTCGTAAAAACAATGGATATCCGTAAACCCCTCTGCTTTTGCCAAAGACATTTTCAAATCTTGGAGCTTTTCCTCACTGCTTCCATTCGTGACAGCCAGAATAATCCCGCATGGCAACTGACTCGACTCATAGAAGGTAAGCACATGTTCAAAGGCTTGAAATAAAGGAAACGAATACGCTTTTGCAATCTGACTCATGGTATCTCCCTCCTGTGCCTTATTTCTCTATGTTTTCCAGCTTGTTCTCGTCATGGTTCCCCATGTGTTATTGTTGCGCATAAACTCGATATGCCCCAGAAATCTCCAAATGACTCCCAACTGCTGATATCCAAGAAACATGAAGAAGAGGAATGCCAACATCTTGAGGTTGTCGCGAAATCTTGTGTAACGCTTGAAGGCCAGCTCTTCCATAAAAAGAGAACCGATCCCGAGCAGCACGCCAAACAAGAGATTCAGCAGCGCATAGATAGCCAGTATTCTCCATTGAGTCATGTCCATCAATGTATATCCCAGCAGAGCCAAAAAACCGGTAAACCTGAAATAAGGATTGAGCGTTTCGAAAATGATGTTATAGGGAAATGTAATCAGCCCTACAACTTTGTACTTGGGACGGCCTACTATATAAATACCGTACTCCAGCATGTTTTTAAGGTTGCCACGTCCCCATCTTCTTCGCTGGCTGCCAAGTATTTTCAAGGTATCAGGAGCCTGGGTCCAGCAAACGGCATCAGGGCAAAAAGCCACTCGATATGGAAGTTTATTTTCAAGCATATATTTATGAAGCTTGATGATAATGTTCATGTCCTCGCCGGGATATCCCCCTCGATAACCGCCGGCTTTGACAACGAAATCTTTTCGAAATACCCCAAAGGCACCAGACACAATAATCAGTCCGTTGATTGAGCTCCAACCGATCCTTCCCCCTAGGAATGCCTTTAGGTATTCGACACACTGAAACATAGGCAAAATTTTGTTAGGAAGATTGACTTTCTTTATCATTCCATCCTCGATTTCACAACCGTTCGCAATTCGGACTATGCCGCCGATTGCGACCGTTTCTTCAGGGTTTTCCATGTACACCTTGGCGATGCGGATCAACGCGTCCTTTTCTAATAAGGAATCAGCATCGATGGAAGCAATCAATGGATAATGGGAAAGATTAATCCCAGCGTTTAGCGAGTCGGCTTTTCCTCCGTTTTCCTTATCAATGAGATATAAATTCGGATATTGCGGATTGTAATAAACGCCTCGTACGTTGGAGGTTTCCAATACTCTGGAGCCCCCTGCATACTCTGTGCGAGTTAACTGGAACTCCTGTAACAAAACTTGCAACGTTTCGTCTTTGGAACCGTCATTAATAACAACGACTTCATACTTGGGATAATCTAGCGCGAGAAGCGAACGAACGTTTTCAATGATGGTCAATTCCTCATTGTAAGCGGGAACGAGAATCGAAATTTGTGGTACGTACTCTGATCCAGAGAGTGACTGAAAGCGAGAATACATGGAGCTTTTGATGATGGAAAAAATATTTTTGATGGACAGGCTTAGAATCGTTAAATAGAGCGTCTCAATCACGATTACGTAATAAACAGCAAAGATCCCGTATGCTTGCAAAAAGTCCCTCATGTCAAACTCCTTTCAGGTATAGTTACACGGCATAAACATACCGGCTTTTCTTGTCCACCTGCTCATCCTCATTGATTTGCTTTTTGTAACTGGCATACGTCTCAATCATTTCAGTATTCTGACAAACTTCCATATCGTTCGTCTTCATCAAGGACTCGAATAATGCCGTTGCCAAAACAGCATCATATTTGAACAGCAACCTCATTGACTGGATGCGGACTTCCTTGTCTTCCGAATCGATCTGCCGATATACCAAATCGGCAATCTCCGCGGTTAAAGGAGCAGACCATCCAATCAAAGCGATTTTATTCAAATCCTTGTCCGTACTTCGCAAACATTCAAGCAATAATGGTGTGCAATCGAGATCTGTCTCTTTCATGATGTCAACGGCAAGGTAATGATTGCTTTTTCGATGTTTTACAAGGAGCATCAGCATGTTCCTTATATCCTCCAGATTTCTCGCACACTTAGCGATAGATCTCGCGATGATAAAATGAGTGGGATCGAGTTTTTTTGTCTGTAGCAATTGTAGAAGTCTTGGTACAGCTTCCTCCGACCGCATTGCTCCTAGAAAGTACGCTGCATCGATCCTTATCCAATGGAAGCGACTATACAGCCTTCGGAGGTTTTGCTTGACGAGTCCTATATCCTCACATAGTGTAATCATTTTCTCTCGGTGGCTTCCTGTTAGAGATTCGATCCATTCAATGAGTTTTTGTTGCAGAACTCTCATTTCCAAACGATTTAATTGCCAGTAAGGCGGTTTCAATCTCTCAGGCGAGTCCATATGAGACTGGATATACGTGAAGTAGTCTTGAAACTGTCTCAGGTAAACGCGCGTTCTCCTTTCTATCAACAAGTTCCTTGATTTAATCACCAAGATCCCCATAAAAAATAGTATAATTATTACAATTAGCAGGCAGATTACCGTTACTGCTTCTGACAAATTGGCATGCAGAATGGATCTCTCCTCTCCGATTTTTTTTGTACGTTTTTCTGTGCATTCCTATCCATTTCAAATCGACAGCAGTAAACGCCGTTCAAATTCGAAACTTTCTTTATAGAGAACACTTTGTTCGTTTTGTTCTTTATAAAGAACGATTTGAAATTAGTATCCTGTACAAGCAAAAGAATGTAAAATATCAATTTTCTCTAAAAATAGACCAAAAACAGCGAAAATCGACTATTTTGTTGAATAACGTCTGAATATCTCGTTTTTGCTCAACCTTAATAACGAACAACGCGTTTCTTATAAAGAACAACCACAATTATAGATACTTAGCCATAATGGGGCTACATTTCATCTAGTAGAAAGGTAATTTTTTAGCAGTGTCAGTAGGTTCAATTCGAATAAATGAGCCAAACGACACAGGACTAGTCCCACAAAAAGTTGTGTTTCAGCTATGTTGACGTTATAATAAACGAAGAGATTTAAAGGGGTGGCTATTACATGATCGGCTCGCGTATACAGCAGCTTAGAATAGACAAAGGCCTTTCTCTTTCTGATTTAGCTGAACGCGCTGGTGTCGCCAAGTCTTATCTGAGTTCAATCGAGCGTGGCATTCAGCGAAATCCTTCTATTCAATTTCTTGAGAAAATCGCACTAGTATTAAATGTGACAGTAGACACATTGCTTCAGGAAAAAGATATTCCTTCAAGCGAGAATGTTGATGAAGAATGGTACAAGCTGATCGAAGAGGCTATGAAATCCGGGGTAAGTAAAGAACAGTTTCGGGAATTTTTGGAGTACAATAAATGGCGGTTAAATCGACATAAATAACATTGTTGCCAGCACTGAAATAGTGGTGGCTTATTATTTTTTGCATGAATTTAAAACAAAAGTCACAAATACTAGATTTACATATGAAACTGAATTAAGTATCATTTCTGATATAAGCTTTTTACCTATCTTTTTCCAACCATTTTTTGGGTATTTTATTTGTTTTTACAAAAGGAGGGTAAAAGGGGAACTAACATGAAAACCACTCCGTCTCCTAAAGATCTCCTGGATAAGGAATGGATCGATCTAATCCTTACAGCACGAAAAATGGGATTAAGCATTGAGGAAATTCGTTTTTTTCTCATGAACTCTCCTCTCTCTTTTGATGAGGAGAAAAGTGAGTACTTCGAAGCATAATGTACACAGCCATTATCCATTACGCTACACTTTTATAAATAATAGGACTTCCATCAGGGTTCATCCCTGATTGGGAAACCAAAGAAAAACACAGGCTTATTAGGCCTGTGCTTTTTCTATTTGCATACTTTTTTTCGCAATGTAGTCGGTCTCATAATATTGAAGATCATTACGCATCTGTTCGAACACTCTGGCCAGGGACAAGGTCAACTCCTGCAACTCAGGGACTACCTGCTTGCGGAAAATGATACAGTCCTGACCTGTATAGGCCAACCGCCCATCTTCTTCGTAGACCTCACCTTTTGGATAGTAGAAGTTATTTATACAGGTATGGTAGACCTGATACAATACTTCCTCGGCAAACTCCTCATGGAATCGTGCGCGTCGGAGTGATACTCCCAGCCTTTCGTATGCATTTTCGCAGTAGACCAAAAGGTGGCGCAAGTCGGAAAGATAGTTACGGTAATACGTTTCAAATTCTTCAGGATCACGTGACGCAGATACTAGAGCAGATAAGGTAACCTGATTCAAAAAACGTTCCACTTCCATGCTGACCTTTTTCAACTTGGTGTACGTCTCCTCGCACAATTGCTTTAGATGAGTCGCTGACATAAAGTCCCCCTAGTGTTGAAGAATCTGCCTTTTTTATAATAAGTATAAAGGAAGGATTATTTATTACACAAGGGTTATTTTTATGCAGCCTGACTGCCAAACAAGATGCATGTAAGTAAAAAAAGGCTACGCCATAGCTCTGGCGCAGCCAAATTCTCATATTTCTACAGCCGTTTGTTCTCTAACTTTCCCCTTCATTTTCCTTATCTGCAACAAATAAATCACATAGGCTGCGAACAACCCGATGAGTGTCATGAAGCCGAGAACCATAAAGTCGTCCATGACTGTTGACAGCCCGTGGCCCTTCGTCAAAATTTCTCTGACACCATCCAGGAAATAGGTCAGTGGCAAAGATTTTGCAATTGCAGCAATCCCTGTTGGCATCGACATCAGTGGCCATGTATAACCTGATAGCATGAAAGAAGGTACGGCAATCATCATCCCGATCTGTGTAGCTTGGAGCTGGCTGCTGGATACAAAGGAGATGGCATAACCGATAGCCAATACCGCCAAGTTAAACATGGTAGCCAGTAGCATTAGGTCAAACGTGCTTCCGTAATAAGGGATATCAAAACCTTTTAACATCAGAGTAAACGCAAGGAACATATTGAGTGTCCCTGCCAGAAAGTACGGCAACAATTTGCTCGCTGTGATCGCGAAGAAGCCATGGCGAGAGAGTGTATCCTTCCAGGTACCCTCTTCTTTTTGTTGGGCAACCGACAATACGATTCCGAGAAACAGCACTTGTTGAAGCACTGTACCTGCAAGACCGAATACCATGAAGGACAGGTAGCTGAAGGTCGGGTTGTACAACACTCTGTATCGATAGTCGATACCCGTAAACATGTTTTTCCCTTCTTCTCCCCAGCCGCCGAGTGCTTCCATCTTCTTCAGCGTGGTTCCTGCTGAAACAGACTTAATCGCTGTATTTGCTGCTCGAACTGCCGTATTCGAAATCATGATGTTACTGCCGTCGATAACAGTCAGTACCTCTGCCTCTCTCCCAGCCTTCACATCCTTTTCTAATCCAGCAGGAATGATCAGGGCGATATTTGCTTCGCCCTTGTCAACCAACTTCATTGCTTCTTCTTCTGTTCCTACGATTGACGTGATCCGAAATGTATGATCGACCTCAAAGGCGCGATAGAGCTCACGACTCAATTCGGTTTGATCGGCATCCACCATCACAGTGGGGATCTCCATTACTTTTTTCTCACTGTACAGAAAGCCGAACATCGTCAAATAAATTAGCGGAACGAGAAAGAGAATATTGCGAATGGTTTTGTTTGCAAAAAGATTTTTCCATTCGCTCCAAAATAGGTGAGAGAAACTATTCACCATTACCAGCTCCTTCAAGTTGCCACTCAACCGTCAGACCTGGACGCAATTCCGGATCGGACACCAGCAGCTTCACCTGGAAGGAACGAATGTCACGATCACCGAGTTCTTGTGTCGCTTTTTTCACGGCAAAGTCAGCAGCAGGAGCTACAGTAACCACTTTGGCGTCTACTTCTCTGTTCAGGGCTGGGACAAACAATTTCACTTGATCGCCTGTTTTCACATTCGCCAGCATGTATTCATTCACATAAAATTTGACATAGTTGTCTGCTTTCGTTTGGATCGTCAAGACGGTGAAGCCTTGCGAAACCAGCTCTCCCTTTTGAACGGCTACTGATTTTACAATACCGTCTACTGGAGCTGTCAGCTTGGTGTTGTTCACATAGGCTTCCATTTCTGCCAGTGCACCTTTTGCCTGCATGACGTTCGCTTCTGCGGATTTAACATCCAGCTCCTTCAAGCCTACCTGACCTCTCCCTGCTACCGCTTGGTTGTATGCAGCTTTTGCTTGATCCAGTTGTGCTTGTGCGGCATCGACTTGCTCTTTGCGCGATCCAGTTTGAGCCATTTTCAACTGCTCTTCTGCTGCTTTAAACTCCGCTTGAGCTTTATCTGCTTGCATCTGCGCCTCTTCCACTTTCACTTGTGGAACGGCGCCTTCCGCCATTAATTTTTTCATTCGTTCCAAATTAGTCGCGGCAATTTGATTCGCAGTTTGTGCTGCTTGTAATTTCGCTTCGAGCTGCGTAATTTCTTCCGAACGCGCTCCATTTTTGTTCGCGTCAAGCTGCGCTTGCGCCGAGTTTACTGCTGCTTTTGCTTGGTCGACTTGAGCATTGCTGGAGTTATCCGTCACTGATACTCCTTTTTTTGCCTGATCAAGTCTGACGAGTGAGAGCTTGTAAGCAGCCTCAGCCTGTTCTTTCTTCGCAAGGATTTCCGCGCTGCTTAGCGTGGCAACTACTTGACCTGCCTTTACTTCGTCTCCTTCTTTTAAGGAGAGCTGTTCGATGGAACCGCCCATTTTAAAAGAGAGGTCTACCTCTGTTCCCTCGATTACACCTGCTAATTTCGTTGTATTCTGACCTGCCATGCTACTCACATTTGAACCAAACAATACAGTTCCAAGTACTGCAATGCTGACTACAAAGCTACCTACACCGATCCATGCACGTTTGTTCATCTGTCTTCTCCTCTTGTTTTCGTTTCTCTAGACGTTATTTTGAAACATTCCTGAAAGCATATAACGAAGCGTCTGTTTATCTGCGGCACTGTTCACTGGCTCTTTGCGAAACTGCTTGCGTAGTACAGTAAAACCAACCATGCCAAACAACGAGGAAGCAAGTGTGCGAATATCGATATCCGCCCGGATATACCCTTGCTTCTGCAGTTCCAGCATGTGAGACTCCATCGTGCTGAAATAGCCACCTAACAGATTGCCAACCATCCTGTCGCGCTGTCCATCTCCTGAAAAGGCACTCAGCAACAGGAAACACAAATCTTGATTCTCGGAAAAGAAGCGAAGATGCTCATCCAACACATTCAGAATGCGATCCTCCAAGGAAAGCTCTTCATTCTGCATCACATGATCTACATGGTAAATCAGCATCTTCACGCCTTTTTCTATCACGTACAAAAACAGCTCTTCCTTTGTGGAAAAGTGATAATAGAGTGTTCCTTTTGCCACCTGTGCCATTTCCGCGATTGCATCCATGGTCGTTTCGCTATAACCCAATTGGGCAAATGCGGTTAAAGCTCCGTTTGCAATTTGATCTTTTTTTGATGGTGCCATCACTCCTGTCCCCTTTCGATTTTTTGAACTGACTGGTCAGTACAAAGATTATATTACGAATACTTCCTAGTTTTGTCAAGCAGCCATTGCTCTATGTACAAAAAAAGATCGCTTTGTGAGCGATCTTTTACTTCTCAATAATTTGAAGGTAAGTCTCCAAGGTTGCAGGCATTGGTGCGACACCGAGGTTCTCCTTCAGTTTTGCTACACATTTTTCATACAAGCGGATTGCCTGCGTCCGATTATTTTGCTGATAATACGCAGTCATAAGTAAGCGGTACGCCTCCTCCCAGCAATCGTCCACTCGCAAAATCGCTTCACACCAACGGATCGTTTTTTCCAATTGCCCGTCCTCTAGCATGATTTTGGCTACCCTCTCTGCTCCGCGTAAAAACAGCGCCTGCACTCTCTCACGCTCTTCTACACACCAATCCTCATAACGGCATTCCGGCATGTAATCACCCAAGTAATACGCAAGCCCTTTTTCCAAAAGGATGGCCCCCTGACGCGGATCAGACTCTGCCAAGCCCAGTGTAACGAGCTTCTCGAACTCCTCGACGTCCATATGGTAGCCCGATGCCAGATTGAAACCGTAAGAGCTGCCATGGCGTTGAATGAAAAATGTGTCCGTTCTGGCCGCACGATCTGGCTCGAGGGCTTTGTTCAACGCATTCAACGATACTTTAAAATCACGAATTGCCGCTTCTTCAATACTGTCTGGCCATAGCCGGTTCATGATTTCTTCCCGGGCTAATAAATGATGTCTCTTCGTCAATAAAAGCTGAAACAACAGCTTGGCCGTCCCACGCTGCCATGCCTTTTCGCTCAGTTCCCGCTCTCCCAGCCATACACGGAAAGCACCGAGCGTCTGAATACGAAGGGTATACCCGGGGTGGAAAGTCACGTTTTGCAAGCCCAAATCATTTAACAGTTGAGAGACGTAATCCGGTGATACCTTGCGGCGCTCTGCCTCAATCAGAATTGGCATAAGCTGCTGTACATCATGCGGTGTAAGTAGGGTAGGCCTCTGCAAAAGGAATGAATATTCACCGGACTTCATCAAGGACAGCGCTTGCGTCACTGCAGGTACGAACAAATCCCATTGTTTCTTGCGATAAGCCAAGAAGCTCAGCCACAGTTGACAAATGACGACGCTGTAGCTGTCCCCGCAGTGACTGAGTCGGTCGGCACAATCGATAAAGGTAGCCCATGCTTCCTCTTCTTTCCCATATTTGGCATAAGCAATTCCAATCGCCATGCGTACAAGACTGCCTAACCAGTCGTCGCGCATTGCCTCTGTCTCTTGTATCCCCCTGTTGCCATATAAAAGCGCTTGGTCGAGTGCCTTTTCTCTTGCATGAAGCAAGGTTAGTCCCAGAAGCGTTTCTGACTTTCCCCGTGTCGACTGGAGCTCCTCCATGATTTGCAAACCTTTTTCATAAAGCTGGAGAATCTCGTCTGTAGGCAATGTTTGACTGATGAGGGCCGCATGGGCTTTTCGAACATAACCATTCGCCTCTACAAAAGGGGAATGCGCTGCACGTCCGAGCTGTATGGCAGTTTCTGCTGCTTCCCACCCTCGCTCCCATTCGCCATTCAATGCATACACAAAAGATAGGAGCAAAGAGGTCTCCCGATACGATCTGGTCAAGGGAGGATGCTTCCTCTGTTCTACCTGCCACTTACTCTCCAACAGCTGAATGGAGGACTGTAGTCGGCCAGTACGAAACAATAGGCGCGATTCCAGCTCAACCTCCGTCTGCTGCTCTAATTCCTGACTCCGTTCATACCAAGCAGACGCCTGTTTGGCATCTCCGCGATTCGTATAAATCTCTGCCAACAAGCGATACAGCCTCGGCGCCATCTCATTCTCCTGTTCAAATGGGGGCAAGAGTTGAATCGCTCTTTTAAGCAGTTCTTCTGCCCGGACGCCTTGTACGCTGTCGAGATGAACGCGTGCTTGCCCTTCCAGCCCTCGGCACAATCCGATTTGATCTTGCTTTTGTTCACATTGTTTCAAAAATTGCTCATAAGAAGAAAAGGCCTTCGCATATAGACAGCGATAACGTTCTACTTCGCCTTGATAAAACAACAGCCAATGCTGTTCACACTTGATGTGATCTGGTAACAGCGTAATCCACTCATATAAAAAGTCCAGCTTCCCTTCTTGCAGCAACCTTTCCGATGCTTGGCACAGCCATTCGCCCAGCACCTCCCACTGTTCGACGAGACGCAACCGCCCAAAAGCTTTTGCCTCGTCCCCTTTACGTCTGTACCAACCTGCGGCCTTTTGATTGACCTGCAGATATGTCGCTTGATTCGCAGCCAGCTTGCTAGACAGGAGACGCTGGAAAAGTGGATGAAAGAAATAATGAGATCCTGTTTGGACATGAAGAAAAAGATTACAACGCTGGGCTTCCAACAGGTGCTCCATGCATCCTTCCCCAAGTACTTGCTTGCAATCCTCCAAATCGAATTGTTCGAGAACCGCTGCCTCCAACAAGAAGCCCTGCATACGTGCATCCAACTGTGTCCAGACTTCTACTTCCAGCAAGTGCAGCAATCGGGATAATTCACGCAGACTATCTGATACCGTCTGCCCCCTCGTTACCATTTCACCAAAAGTGCGCAGCGCCATCACCCAGCCTTGCGCCACTTCTTCGACTCGGCCCCAATCGTCTTCGGACAGTGTGATGTCGTATTGATCTGAATAAAAGGCCTCACTCTCCTCCAGCGTAAAAGAAAGGTCATTTGTTGTAAGTTCCAGACACTCCCCTCTGGCGGACAACAAGTCGAGATTGGACCATTTCGGTCGGGAACGCGTTAAAATAACCAGCTTGACCTTTTGTGGAAGAGCCTCGGCTAACCGTTGAACAAATCGATCAACTTCACTACCATTCTCAATTCGTTGGTAATCGTCCAAAACAACTATGTGGTCAGCCTGGAGCTGTACACACTCCCCGACAAACCAGTCAACCAGTACCTTACTGTCCAGGGAGGGCACCGGACTTTGCTCTGTGATACGTTTGAGTTGCTCTCGCAATACCTGTCCAAAATCAGAATGAACCTGACGAACGCTTTCGACGAGACAGATGACAAATGCAAGAAGGGCATCGTCTCCATCCTGAATGGTATACCAGGACGAAGCCAGTGCATCATCATGTAAAAATGTAGCCAAAGAAGTCGTTTTGCCGTAGCCTGTCCCTGCATGTATGAGACAAAGCTGCGTATATTTCAACAATCGTAATTTTTTTGCCAATGCAGGTCTCCGTAAGACATACGGCTTCTGTCCTGGAGGAGTTATTTTGGATATTGGGATGTGGATTGGAATCATACAATGTGCACTCCTTGCCGTTCTCCTGCTCTTCTTTGACTATTTCCCCATTTCTAACTATTCTCCTGCCGTTTGACCCTTAATCGACAAAAAGCCCACCCGGGAGTCCAGGTGGTACTCTTTCAATCCACTAAATTATATCCAATAACAGTATATCCAATATCATTTAACAGGACTTGAAATTCCTCGTCACTGATGTGCTCTCCGTTCGAAATTCGTGAATGCAAATCTGCGATTCGGTCATAAACAGCGCGATTGGTAGACACATACAAAATGTTGAAGCGTGTTTCTGCTTGTAAACTTGACCTCATCCGATTCACAACACGTCTGTGCAGCGAATCTGGATGTCCATTATCGACTCGCACAATTTTTCCAGGCGTATACGGGATCGACGTCCGCGGATTGACTTCGTCAGGCTTTGGTGTATCGACTGGCAGCACACCTACAATCAAGTTATCCTTGTACGCTAACACCTTGATATCAGCTACACCGGGCAGCTTTTCCGCATGCCCCTCCAAGGACGTCACAAGCTGCGGTTCTCGCTGATGAACCCTCTTTTGGCTAATCATGGCTGCCGGTCCTTTGTCCCTACCGACGTTATCGTTCTGGAAGTTAATCCCAAGAGATTCAAATTTGGCCTGATTTCCGTTCTGATCTTCGGTGCCCTGTTCTTTGTTAGGCGAACACCCTGTCAGCAAGCCGGCAAACAGGAGTACTGCAATGATACTCCTACTTATTCGTCTCACAACAAAAACACCTCCTTGCACTTAGTGTGATGTGCAGGAGGTGTTCTTACTCAGAAATCAGATGGCTTAATCAATGGAAATAAATTCGCCTTCAAAAGTATCTTGTTTACCGTCTTTTTCAGCTTTAACGGTAAAGCTGCGAATGCCTTCATCGCCATTTATTTGTAATTTAAAAGTGCCATCTGCATTCACTTCTACTTCATGTGTATCATCACCAATTACAACGGTTAGATCCGCTTTCGGATCAACCTTACCAGTAACTCTATACAGTCCAATAACAGCTATTTTGGTAGATTTCCCCTCGATACTTTCTTTATCAATCAAAGCCACCTGCTCAGCCTTTTTCTCATCTGTTGCTGGTTTCGTCGGATCTTTTGGCTTTTCCTGTTGACCAACTTGATTAGGGTTCACATTATCCGCAATCAATACCGTTTGTGTCTTCGGATCCCATTCAACCTTGTAGCTCAGAGCTTCCGCGATGAAACGAACAGGTACTACAGTACGCTTGTTCACAATCTGTGCAGGCACGTCGAGGTTGATGGTTTGTCCATTTTTGTTGGCAATTTTTTGAGTAACCACCAATCTGATATTATCCTTTCCTTTGTTGATGGTTACGGTACGTGTTTGTTCATTCCATTTCACTTCAAATCCAAGACTCTCTGCAATCGGACGAATCGGAACCAATGTCCGCCCTTGGGTGATAATAGGTGCTTGGTCAGGAAACGCAATTTGTTTTTTATTGTACTCCACCTTAACAGCATTCTGTACGGCTTTAGGTGCTCCAGGTGCAGTCGCTGCCGCTGCAGAAAACGCTGCCATCGGTACCAAGGCAATCGCTAGCAGTAATGAGGTTACTTTTTTCAGCAAAACATTCACTCCATTTCCAAAAAGGTTCACACGATTCTTAATCTACTATAGGATGAAGGCTGTTTCAAGATTTTCCTGTAGACTCCCTTTCAAAAGAACATTTCTTCCTAATACCCCTCCCCTTTTCCGTTACCTTTTTCTGCTCCTTTTGACCTAATTTCAAATTGTTACAAAAATGCAACCATCTTGCATTGCAAAACCGTTACAATAGACAAGAAGCGACAGTATTTTATCTTGAAAGAGGCAATGAATGATGAACAAATTTCTCCCTTTCCTCATCCTGGCACTTATCTTAACTTTAATTCCTCCAGTAGGAAGCTCCGCCAATACGACTGCCATCCAATTGGGAAGTGATGTACTGTTCAATCAGTTCCACCATCTCATTGAAGGCAAAAAAGTCGGGTTAATTACGAATCAAACAGGTCAGAACAGTCAAATGGTTAGCACGATCGACATGTTACGACGAGATCGCTCCGTCCATTTAACCGCTCTCTTTGCACCTGAACACGGCCTCGACGGAAAAACGGTCGCAGGAAAACAAGTAACGAGCTTTGTTCATCCCGTCTACGCTATTCCCGTCTATGGCTTGTCTGGATCAACTCGCAAGCCGACACCAGAAATGCTGAAAGACATTGATATTCTTCTCGTTGATTTGCAGGATATCGGATCGAGAACCTACACGTACATATCTACCTTGCAATATGCCATGACAGCTGCAAAAGAACAAGGAAAAGAAGTAATGGTACTGGATCGACCGAATCCTCTCGGTGGAACGATTGTCGAGGGTCCTGTAGTTGAACTGCCATACCGCTCTTTTATTGGAGTGGATACCCTCCCGCTTGCACATGGCATGACCATCGGAGAGCTGGCCTTGTATTTCAACCGTACCATCGGTGTAGATCTTACCGTCATTCCGATGCAAGGGTATACACGCAACATGATTTATCAACAGACTGGTTTGGCCTGGATTCCGAGTTCTCCGCACATTCCTAGCTTGATCTCGGTTTTCGGATATATGGCAACTGGTTTGGGTGAGGGTACCCCCATTCGTCAAGGCGACCATTTCACTTGGATCGGGGCAGAGGGTCTAGACTCGCACAAGTACGCTGATCTGTTAAATGGAAGTCTTCTACCTGGCGTCATCTTTATTCCTGAGAATAAAGGAACTGCAGGGGGAGTACGTCTTCAGATCAACGATCCATATCAGTTTAACCCGGTAAAAACAGGTATTTACGCGCTGGCATATGCCAAGCAATTACAACCATTCCCTATGCCAAAAAGTACGAGTATGCAAATCTCCATGTTCGACAAGGTAATGGGTACCAACAAAATCGCTCTGCTTCTCGAACAAGGCAAATCCCCGCAGGAGATTGTTTCTTCCTATGAAGCGGATCTGAAGAAATTTGTTGAGCTGCGTCAAAAATATTTGATCTATGGCAATGAACCGTTTATTCCGATGCAGCCGCTTCAACAGAAGCAGCCAAAGCAGCCTGAACAACCAAAGCAACCAGAACAACCGAAACCATCCAAGCCTGCAAAACCAGAGACACCGACTCCACCGCAGCCTGGCAATAACAAAGGAACCACCAATCAAACGAAGAAGCCTGAACCTGCTACAAAACCGATCCCTCAGACACCGAAGTCTTCTGAGAAGATCGCTTACTTAACCTTTGACGATGGACCCTCTCCTGTAACTCCGCACGTTTTGGATACGCTGAAAGCGCATCAGGTCAAAGCCACCTTCTTCATTGTGGGTCGTGAGGTAGCTGGTCATGAGGCCATTCTCAAAAGGATTGTAGCTGAAGGACATGCGGTGGGAGGACATTCGTATTCCCATAATTATCAGCTTGTTTACAAAAATATGGAGAGCTTTTTTGCTGACGTGGAAAAAGGCAGCCAAATGATTGAAAAAGCAACCGGCATAAAACCAACCGTATTCCGCTATCCAGGTGGCAGTACGAATACCGTCAGTTTGAAATATCAAGATCCCAAACGTTATAACAAGGAACAAACAGTTATGCATGCGATCAAAGCAGAGGCGAAACAACGTGGCTTTACGTTTATCGACTGGAATATAACAAACGGCGATGCCAGGAGCAACAAATACACAGCCGCGCAAGCACTGGCAAATATAAAGCAGCAAGTAAAGTCACAAAAAGAAATCGTTGTCTTGATGCATGATTCAAGCACCAAATCGCCAACAGCTCAAGCTCTCCCCGGAATCATCTCGTATTTGAAAGAAAAAGGCTATCGTTTTGAAGTCATTCAAGCCGATCGCCCGACTGGTTCCAATGTAAAATAATTAAACAGCAAAATGCCCGCTCCCTGAAAGAGCGGGCTTTTCTGAAGCTTTATACCTTGTGACTGGCTAAGTCGTCAGTGTTTCGTATCGGAGGCGCAACTCTCTTTTCAAGATTTTGCCGCTGGGGTTTCTGGGTAGATTATCAGCAATCACTACATATTTAGGTGCTTTGAAGGAGGAAAGACGTTCTTTGCAAAAAGCAAGCATCTCGTCAGCAGTCAGCAACTCACCCGCTTTCGGCACAACAACGGCCGTCACTGCTTCGATCCAGAACGGATGAGGAACGCCGATCACGGCGACCTCAGACACTTTCGGATGTTGATAAATAAGCTCCTCAACCTCCCTGCTTGCTACGTTCTCTCCACCCGATTTAATCATATCTTTTTTCCGATCAACGACCGTAATATAGCCTTCGTCATCCATGATGCCTAAATCCCCGCTGTGAAACCACCCTCCCTGGAAGGCAGCCTGTGTCTTTTCCTCATCACGGAAATACCCCAGCATCGCGTGACTGGTCCTGTGTACAATTTCACCAACACTACCACGAGGGACTTCCTTCCCGTCATCATCGACGATTTTTGTCTCCACATTTAACGCTGGCTTGCCTGCAGAGCCTGCTTTTCTCATCTGATCCTTCGGTGGTAAAACAGTTGCTAATGGCGCCACTTCCGTCTGTCCGTAAAAATTGTAAAACTGTGCATTCGGGAGGCGTTGACTGAGCTCTTTTAACACTTCTATTGGCATGATTGCTGCACCATAGTAGCACTTTTGCAAAGAACTCAAATTACGCGCGGCAAAATCGGGAGAACGAAGTAAAGCAATCCATACAGTTGGCGGGCAAAACAACTGGGTGGCCTTATACGTCTCTACCGTCTTTAGCATCAGCGCAGGGGTTGCCTGTTCCAAAATAATGCCACTTCCACCCAGGTACACATATGGTCCCAAAAAGCAGTGAAGCTGCGCGCTATGAAACAAGGGTAGTGCGTGAACAGCCACATCATCCTGCGTCATCCCGCCTTCGATAATCGTGCTGACATATTCGGAGATAATGCTTTTATGAGTGAGCATAACACCCTTGGGCTTTGACTCCGTTCCGCTGGTATACAAAATCTGCACAACATCTTCGTCCACGATGTCGACTTCGGGCTCATGATCGTCTGCCGCTTCAATCAGCGTGCGAAAAGGCAACCATTCCCCTGCTTGAACTGCTGGTTTGGACATGAGGGAAAGCAGCTTGGGGGAAATTCCAGCTAGTTGGAGTCCGTCTTGAGCGAGCTGCATGAATTCGGGAGCTGCGAAGCACGCACTCACTTCCGCATGACCGAAAATATAGGCGACATCTTCCTTATTCAACATAAAGTTGATCGGAACCATGATAGCCCCTGCTTTCGCTAGCCCAAAGTTCAGAATCGCAAAATCCATCGAGTTGCGTGACAATACTGCTACCCGCTCCCCTTTTTGCAAGCCTTTGGAAAGAAGCAAATGAGCCGTCTTGTTCGCAAACTGATCAAGCTGCGTGTAGGTCAATACTTCTTCCTCAAAGTACAGGGCAGGCTTATCAGGATTTCGTCCACGACTTCTTCGCAAAATATCGCCAAGTGCATTTCTACGAACCCTTTGCGCTTCGAGCATGCATATTCCCCCATCACTTATAGTCTCCTCTCCATTATATAATAGTTTTCTTTATTTTCTGATATTTTCAAAAAAAAGAAACGACAACTTACTCTCAAAGTTCTCGACCATAAAAAAGACCCCAGCTTTTTCAACTGGCGTCGGTTCATTTTGTATTTATGGCGGAGGGAGCAGGATTCGAACCCGCGTGAGCTTGCACTCTAACGGTTTTCAAGACCGCCCCGTTATGACCACTTCGGTATCCCTCCGTATTTCAACAATATAAACTATATCACAGCTCTACTATTTTTTGCAAGAGCTCTTTCTCCATTTCCTTTATCGCTTGATGGCAACGAGTTTCAATTCCGTCATTTCTTCTATCGCGTATTTGACCCCTTCCCGACCAAGTCCACTCTCCTTTACGCCACCGAAGGGCATATGGTCCACCCGAAAAGTCGGAATATCATTCACCATCACACCGCCCACACGCAGCTCTTCTGCCGCTTCCAGAGCCAACGACAGATTGTTGGTATAGACACCAGCCTGTAATCCGTAGCGTGAATCGTTGACCAACGTAATGCCATGCCGGACCGAATCCACTGGATTTATCAGCACGACAGGGCCGAATATTTCCTGACAAGATACTTTTGCATCTGCCGGAACACCCGTCAACACCGTAGGTTGAAGCATCCGATCCACGATCTGTCCCCCACACTCCAAACGTCCCCCCTGAAGGAGTGCCTCATGAATCCACTCCATCGCTCGTTCAGTTTCGCGCGGATTGATCATAGCCGAATAGTCTGCGTCCTCAGAGAGCGAATCACCACCGCGAAGTGCTCGTGTTTGTTCAACAAAACGCTGGACGAAATCTTGATAGATCTCTTTCACCACATAAATTCTTTGCACGGAGATACATACCTGCCCTGAGTAGGCAAAGCCACCAAAAACGCATCGAGGAATCACTTCATTCAGCTGTACATCACGATCAACGATCACTGCCGAATTCGATCCCAACTCGAGCATGACTCTTTTCATACCTGCTCGATTGCGTATATCCAGCCCAACACTTGGACTCCCTGTAAAGGTAACGGCCCTGACTCTCGGATCAGACACGATTTGATCGCCAACGCTCGCCCCACTTCCCGTGATCACATTGAGGGCGCCAGCAGGCATACCAGCTTGCTCTGCGAGCTCTGCCAGAAACAATGCGCTAAGCGGTGTCTGCGATGCTGGCTTGAGAACAACGGTATTGCCAGCAGCGAGAGCAGGCCCGACCTTATGGGCGACGAGATTCATCGGAAAAGGAAAGGGTGTAATGGCTCCGATGACTCCCAGTGGTTCACGCACGGTATAAGCCAAGCGTCCTTCTCCCCCGATCGCTGCATCGAGTGGTACGGTTTCTCCGTGGAGGCGTTTGGCTTCCTCTGCCGCAAACTTATACGTCTGAATGGTTCGAATCACTTCTCCGCGAGCTGTTTTGATTGGTTTCCCCGCTTCTATTGCGATGATTCGCGCCGCTTCCTCCAAACGTTCATTCATTAAAATCGAGATTTTTTCAAGCAGGAAGGCGCGTTGATAAGCAGGAAGACGCCGCATGTCGGCAGTCGCTTCGTGGGCCGCAGCAATTGCCTTTTCAACTAATGATGAGTCTGCTTGCGAAATTTGTGCAATCTCTTGACCCGTACATGGAGAGAACAGTGGTGCATGAGTAGTGGCTGGCACCCACTCTCCCCCGATAAAGCACGTTTTTTTCATCGGCATATCCCCACTCTCATTGATTGGCGTTCACCTTCCAATCATTCTCTCTCATCCGTGTGCCTTCCTGTCTCGATTTTGAAATATTTGGTTTTTTTACTCTTTCACACTTTCAGCCACACCGCACCATTCCAGTAACGTAAGCGCAAAGATCTCAGCGCAACGGAATACCTCATCCAAAACGATGAATTCATTCGGGTAGTGTGCAACCTGTGTGACTCCAGGTCCGACCACAATCGCTGGCGTATTGGCCAAAGCCGTCAGCAAACCGCCGTCTGTACCCCAAGGTGATGCTTCCACAATGGCACGATCTCCTGTCACAGCTTCAAACTGCGCTTGCAAAATATCCATCAACGGATGATCGAGCTCCACTGCTCCCGGTACCCAACGAGCTCCGAACCACTCCAGCTCAACAGGCTGCTCTGCAAACCACGGGTCGACCTCTGCCAGCTTTTTGAGTGCTGCCGCCATTTCCGCTTTGGCATCGTCCATCTGTTCTCCTGGGGCAACCCCCATCCTTCCTTCCAGCTTGACGAGGTCCGCTACAGACGAAGGCCACTTGCCACCCTCAATCACCCCCAGATTAATCGGGATCGGAATAGGTAGCTTGGCATAGAGCGGATCGTCGAGTCGATCGTTACGCTCTTTTTCCAATTGTCCAATGGCTTGAACGACGAGCATGCTCTTTTCGATGGCGCTGACTCCCTCGTAGCGAGTCCCTCCGTGAGCAGAACGACCTTTAACCGTTAATCTGAACCACATGGAACCTTGCTGCTTCGGGAAAATTTTCATATTGGTCGGCTCTGGAATCAAGGCAGCATCCGCTTTGTACCCGCGAATGATCGTCGCCAATGTGCCTGCACCGCCGCTTTCTTCTTCTACGACGCTCTGAAAAATGACGTCGCCTTTTAGTTGCACACCCAACTTCTGTAGAACCTGGATCGCCAACAGTGAAGATAAGTTTCCACCCTTCATGTCGGTTGCTCCACGCCCGTAAAGCTTGCCATCCTCAACCTTCCCGCTAAACGGATCATCGCTCCACTGTGCCAGATCGCCCGCTGGCACTACATCCACATGTCCGTTCAGAATGATGGAACGGCCATCTCCTTGCCCCTTCCACACACCGACGACATTCGGGCTGCTTTCAAACATTGTGCGCGGGGAGACAAAATACGGATGTGACACCAGCTCTTCGCCTTCCATGACCCATAAGTCAACGTCCAGCCCCATCTGCCCCAAAAGCTCTGCAATGCTTTGTTGAATGGATTGTTCTTCTCCTTGCACGCTCGGGCTTTTTACCCATTGCTGCAGCAGTTGAACAGCGGCCTCCCGATCTTTTTCCAATTGCTCCCGGATACGCACCTGCCAGTTTGCCATGTTTTTCCCCCGTTCTATCGTTTTTTCTTTGCTTAGCGGAAAACGCGAACCTCTCCGTCCATCTTGAGTTCGGCTTCCGTTGCTCCAATCACGTCAGCGACACTGTATGGATACATAACTTCTCGCAGATACAACCCATCTGGCATGACCTCCATCACTGCCATGTCCGTGATGATTAAATCCGCAGCTTTTGTCGCGGTTAACGGCAGTGAGCATTCTCGCACGATTTTCGAACGTCCGTTTTTATCCAGATGCGTGGTCACAACCATGACCTTCTTGGCCTTTTGTGCCAGTTCCATAGCTCCACCCATGCCAGGGACACGTTTGCCTGGAACGATCCAGTTGGCAATGTCACCATTTTGACTTACTTCCAGGACTCCTAAAATCGTCATATCCAATAGTCCACGGCGGATGATGGCAAAAGCAGTCGCACTGTCAAAAAAGGAAGCCCCAGTGGCAAGCGTGACAGGAAAACCGCCCGCATTGCAAAGCATGGCATTCTCCTCGCCTTTCGCAGGGCTTGGCCCTGTACCGAGAATGCCGTTCTCCGCGTGAAACATGACTCGTTTTTCCGCTGGGATAAAATCCGCTACTAATGTTGGAATGCCGATTCCCAAGTTAATGATCATACCGTCTTCCACTTCCAATGCTGCGCGGCGGGCAATACGTTCACGATAGCTCTCGGTTTCTTTTACTTCTCCCATGCCCATTGCCAGTTCACCCCTTCACTTTGGACAATAAAGTTCACGAAAACACCCGGGGTGACGATTTCTTCCGGGTCGATCATGCCTACCTCTACTATCTCATCCGCTTCCACGATGGTAATGTCACCTGCCATCGCCACTAACGGATTGAAATTCCGTGCACTTGTATCAAACACCAAATTGCCAAAGCGATCCGCTTTTTTCGCATGTACGATAGCCACTTCGGCAGTGAGCGGTGTCTCCAACAAGTATTCCTTTCCATCCAGAACGACCTTCTGTTTTCCTTTTTCCGCGATCGTCCCGATGCCGACATCCGATAGAATGCCTCCCAGACCGACTCCACCTGCCCGTACACGCTCTGCAAGTATCCCCTGCGGGCAGAACTCTACTTCCAGCTCCCCAGCTGTCATTTGGGCCCCTGCGTTCGGATTTGAGCCAATATGCGAAGCTATCACTTTTTTGACGCGCTTTTCGGTTACCAGCTTGCCAATTCCGATATGCGGGAAAGCCGTATCGTTACTGATCAGCGTCAGATCACGCACACCTCTATCCAAAATTCCCTGTATTAAAGTAGGCGGGTTTCCTACGCCACCGAATCCCCCTGCCAACAGCGTCATCCCATCACGAAAATGGGTGAGCGCTTCGGACAGGGAGACGACCTTTTCAAATCGATTTGTCATCCTCGTTCCTCCTTCTCTATCCGATCAGTGCCTTGTCTTGGAGCTCTTGCTGAACAGCTACCACCGCTTCTTTCAGCAGAGATATCAGTTCATCGATTTGCTCCGTAGTAATGGTCAGTGGAGGTGAGATGATGACAGCATCCCCTGCCACCCCTTCGATTCCGCCCATTGCCGGATAAATAAGCAAGCCTTTTTCAAATGCTTTTTGAATGACCTTCCCGCCTACGCCTTGAGAAAGCGCAAACGGTTCTTTTGTCTGCTTGTTTTTCACAAATTCCAGCGCGCACAACATGCCAAGACCACGTGCATCTCCGATCAACGGGAGCTCGTCTGCCAGTTCTTTTAGGCGGGCAAGCATATAGGCACCTTGTTCGGCTGCTTTGTCGACCAACTGATGCTTCTCCACATAGTCGAGGACAGCCAGAGAAACAGCAGCAGATTGTGGATTGGCGCTATACGTATGTCCTGCCATAATCGAGCCGCTGCCTTTTGTAATGGTCTCAATGATTTCGTCCGAGACAATCGTAGCAGCCATAGGCGTGTAACCGGCACTCATCCCTTTACCCAATGTCATCAGGTCAGGCACGACGCCCCAATGGTCGATCCCAAACGCTTTTCCTGTGCGACCTACTCCTGTCATTACTTCGTCTGCGATAAACAAAACCTCATATTTATCACAAATCTCGCGAATACGCTGGAAGTAACCGTCTGGTGGCACGACCGCTCCCCCAGAAGCTCCGATGACAGGCTCTGCAATAAATGCCGCTACCTGCTCGGGTCCTACGCGCAAAATTGCGGTCTCCAGCTCTTCTGCACACGCAAGCGCATACGATTCCAGGGACATGTCTTCCGGTTTACGATATGGATATGGTCCTGTGATCGCCGGATAGTCAGCCAATAATGGGGTGAACCGCTTTCTGCGCAAGACGTGTCCTGACATCGAGAGCGCACCCATTGTAATCCCGTGATAGCTCATCCAGCGGGAGATAATCCGATTTTTCGTTGGTCTTCCTTTTTCCTGCCAATACTGGATCGCGATTTTTTGTGCTGTCTCGGTTGCTTCCGAACCACTGCTGACAAAAAACGTCCAGTTCAGTGAGCCTGGTGCCCACTCCGCCAGCTTTGCAGCCAGCTTCTCCACGGCATCGCTGCTAAAATGCGAGCGGTATACGAAGGAAACCTCCTTGGCTTGCGCATACATCGCCTCAGCTACTTCTTCTACACCGTGACCAATGCTTGCCGTCACCGCTCCACTGGAACCGTCGATGTAACGATTCCCCTCTTTATCGTAAAGATAGATACCTTTTCCGTGAGAAATAACCGGATACTCTTTGCCCAATTCAGGCTTGATTACATAGCTTTTCGTCATTTTCGTCGCCACCTCGCTTATTCTCTACCTCTATCCTAGCTGACCAGCACGCAAGAGCCATCCTACGTGCTGGCAAAAAAACATGGCAAAGAGACAAAATCTTTTGTACATTTTGTATAAGAGAACCTTTACCGAGGCTTTTGGAGGAGATACCTGATGACCATCACGATAAGAGAAGCGCTGCAACTGCCGGACATGGTTCACACCAGGCTGATCGCAGGAGCAGGCGGACTGGACAATCCGATTCGTTGGGTGACAATTGTCGAGGTGCTGGAGGATACGAGTCGCTTGCAGGAAGGCGAATTTTTGATTACAACCGGCTTTGGGCTGGCTGAGCATACAGAAAAGCTCGCTTCTTTTATTCCTTCGTTGGCGAAGCAAAAGCTGAGTGGCGTTGCGATTCATACGGGCTTTTATTTACGGGAAATTCCCGAGACGTTTTTGACTTTGGCGGATCAGTATCAACTTCCATTGATTGAAATTCCTACGGAGATAAACTTTTCTACTATTACCAAAGCCATTTTGCAGCCGATCATGAATCGGCAATTTGAAACGCTGGCCTATTCCTCGGCGATTCATAACCGAATGATTGATGCTGCCCTGTCTAAAGGAGGCCTTCCCGCCATCGCAGGCGAGCTCGCTGCACTTACGGGAGGCGTCGTTTCGCTCGTAGATGCACTAGGCTTTGAAGTCACACAGCATGGCAGTTCGGAAGCGCTGCCGCATGATCAGTCCCAGGAAATCGCGCATCATGTACCGATTCGCGCCAATCGCGAGCATTTTGGCACGTTGACCTTAACGAAGCCCGAGCACGCCTGGAAAGAGCTCGATGACGTCGCTCTACAGCATGCCTCTACTTTATGTGCACTCGAATATGTAAAGGAAAGGGCAGTAGCCGCAACGGAATGGCGGTTAAAAGGGGATTTTGTGGAGGAGTTGCTGAATGGGCAGCAGATGACCCACACGGAGCTGGAGAGCCGTTGTCGCATGCTCGGGTACCCGCTTGCTGGACATCATCTCTGCGTCGCTGTCCGTGTAGAGGTAGCCGATCAAACGATGCTCGGAGACATGCATCAAAGTGTCATTACGTTGATGCGGAGGCTTAGCGACCGTCATCAACGCTCTTATTTGCTTCGCGAGCGGCCACATTGCCTCTTGTTTATTTTGCCGGATGATCAGACGAGCCTGCGCCTGTTGGAACAGCTCACTTCCCGCTGGAGAGGGCTGCACCCTGACTTTGCTCTACACATCGCCTTGAGCAATCCCTGTGAGCAATTGCCAAACGTCGTCACTGCCTCCGAAGAAGCGATGTTTGCTCTGCAAGCTTACCCGCTGTTGGCCCAGTCCCCGCAGATTTTGCGATACCGGGATATGCAGGGCTATCAGTTTTTGTTTCCGTACCATCGTGAAAAAGATAGCTTGCTCCGCCTGTGGAACCCATTGCTGGATCCATTGATTCGCTATGATACGAAATATAATCAACAGCTGCTCGAAACACTTGAGGTGTATTTAGCCCAGAACGGAAACGGTCTTCAGACCTCGCAAGCCTTGTATATCCATCGACATACGCTCAAGTACCGGTTGACCCAGATCGAAGAAAAAACAGGCTACCGCCTGGAGGATGCTCATCAACGCTGGCAGCTTCAGTTGGCCCTGATGGCCCGCCGTCTGCAGCAGCAGTTGTATCCTACAAACAGGTAGCCTGTTATTCCCTCGTCGGGCGGAGTGGCTTAACCCATATATTCATGTCTTCATAACCTGAAAAGATCGTACAATTGTTAATTAGCCGTCCGCGGTATGCATAGCCCATTTTGGCAGCCGTCACATTCATGCCTGCCGATTGTGCCCGGGTCAAGGTGTACAAAAAGTAAATCCCTGCCTCCTCCATCCTTTTTTCCAACGCGATAAACAGCGGTTGGAGGAGACCTTTCCCCGCATGGTCTGGATGGGTCGCGCAATCCGTCATTTCCGCTGACCCAAAGCGTTCGGATACTTCTGCTGACGCAGCACAAGCAATCTTGCCTTCAAATTCAACGACATAGTAGAGGGTACCTTCTTGCATGGTTTTGCGAATGTAGGACGGATCGTTCATCGGTGTAGGATACGTCGCGAATACCAGTCCATACAGACACGCCAATTCCTTCGTGTCTGCCTCCGTTGCTTCACGCAGGTGATATCCCTCTGGTAATGATTTTTCTATCATACTCCCCGCTTTTGACAGGCTCAACCCAAGAATTTCTTCAGCAAGTTTTTCTGCACCAGAGGTACCCCGCTCTTTTGTCAGATAGCAGGTGAGCATCTGTGCGTTTTCCCCTTGAAAAAAGCCGTCAATGGTACCCTCCAACTCGTAACCTAGGGATTGCCATTGCGGAACATCTTGTTTCTTCCCGTACACAATCACTTTTGTTGCCTCTGACTCCTCGGCCAGTTCCTTCAAGACCCGATCCCACTGCTCGATTTGTGATGGTTCATACACATGCAGCTTTACGCGGCGATTTTGTCGATCAATGATCAGGTCGCCAGCATCCTGTGCGCCTACAACATTTATCACGGTCTTCACCCTCCCCTACAATACTCTTACTCTCATTGTAGCAAAACAAGGTATACCGTCATCTGCCAATCTGTATAAAAAAGCGTTCCTTATGCACAAAAAAACGGAAGGTGGGCATTCTGTTGGGTCATATTTACCTCTTCTTCATACCATGAGAGTAGATGCTTCATGTGCGAGAAGGAGGGTGTGTTTTGTGAGTTGCCATAACAATTTTGCCCTGATCCTTGTCCTCTTTGTCCTGTTGGTCATCGTACTCGTCGTAATCGGATAGACTTCTGGAGATGCCTCTCATGTCAGGTCGTATCGAGGGGCCCTTTACATATCATGATAGTAGGCAATGACACGCTCGAGAAGGGAGGAAGCCCTCGTGCCCCCACTTATTTATGCCCATCGTGGCGCTTCCGGCCTGTTTCCGGAAAATACGATGGAATCGTTTCAAGGAGCCGCCCGACGAAAAGCCAATGGGATCGAATTAGATGTTCAGCTCAGCAGTGACAATAAGCTGGTCGTCATTCATGACCATAACCTGGAGCGCACGACCAATGGTTCTGGCTTGGTGCGTCATTACACATTGCGTGAGCTGCGTCAGCTACGAGCGGATAAAGACTCGTCTATGCGAGTACCAAAAGCCCACATTCCAACCCTACAGGAGGTATTTCAGTCATTTGTAGACACACCACTGCGCTTTATCATCGAGATGAAAAATTTCTTCCTCGATCAACCTCACTTAGAGGAGCTCGTCATCGAACAAATCAGACGATATCAGCTAACAGAGCGAACGATCATTTCAACGTTTAACTTCGATAGCCTTTTACGAATCAAGCAATTAGATGCCACGCAAACGACGGGACTTTTATATGTTGGGCCACTCGCCAAGCCTTGGGAAGTAGCCAGTCGCTATCGAGCTGATCAATTGCACGTCCCCTATGATCAATTGACGGAGGATTTGGTCAAACAAGCAAAGCAGCGTCATTTTGAAGTTTTGAGCTGGACGGTAAATACTGGTCCGCAAATCCAGCGAGCCATCGACTGTGGGGTAGATGGTCTGATCACCAATTACCCGAAGCGTGCGAGAAATCTGATTCGCAATCTATAAAAAGAAAGGGAGCCCAGAAATGGCTCCCTTTTTGTTGCGATGAATTTACGTGCGTGGCACGAATAACTTTCCTTGCCAGCTATTCCGTGCTTTCAGTTCTGCATCAATACCATTCAGAACTTCCCACTTTTTGCGGCTCCACATCGGTCCAATCAAAAGATCAGGTGGTCCGTCCCCTGTGATTCGATGGACGATCATCTCTGGAGGTAAAATTTCCAATGTATCCACAACGAGCTTCGTGTACTCTTCCTGAGACAGGAATTCCAAGAGTCCTGCTTCGTACTGCTTCACCATCGGTGTTTTGCGCAGCAGATGTAACAGGTGTATTTTGATCCCCTGCACATCCAGATGTGCCACAGCATCTGCCGTCTGCATCATCTCTTCGTGGCTCTCTCCGGGCAATCCGTAGATGATATGAGAACATACACGTATGTTGTGCTTGCGCAACCTCTCTACAGCATCCACGTAGCATTGATAATCGTGTGCTCGATTAATTAACTGGGCTGTGTGCTCATGAACTGTCTGGAGTCCGAGCTCCACCCACAAATATGTGCGCTCATTCAATTCAGCCAAATACTCCACAACGTCGTCAGGCAGGCAGTCAGGACGTGTGGCGATGGAGAGTCCGACTACACCTTCTTGCTGGAGGATGACTTCGTACATCTCCCGCAGTTCCTCCACAGGCGCATACGTATTCGTATACGCTTGGAAGAAGCCCAAATACTTGGCTTGTGGCCATTTCTCGTGCATACGATTTTTCACATCGTGAAACTGTCTTTCCAGATCCATTCTGCGGTCACCAGCAAAATCTCCAGATCCTCTGGCGCTGCAAAATGTGCAGCCGCCTGTCGCTACTTTCCCATCCCGATTCGGACAACTAAAACCGCCATCCAATGGAACCTTGAAAATCTTTTCGTGAAAAGTCCCTCTTAAATGATAATTCCATGTATGGTATCGTTTATCGCCCCACAACAATGGGACGTCGTTGTTGTGAATATCTGTCGCGAGCTTCATTGCTGTTTTCCTCCTATGGGCACCGCTACGTCTGGCGCTGGTGCCTTAATCCCGTTGGCGAACGCTACTTGCTTGATCACGTCATTATACCAAATTCGGCAACGGTCTCGCTACTTTAAGATAATAGGAAAACCACAGGTGAATATTCCCCCTGTGGTTTTTGCTTGTTTACGTCACTATTGCTGGATCTCCTCGATACGAATCGCGCGTGTGTGAGAGGTATGACTCCACACTTGGTTTTTCTTCGTAAAGAACGCGTAAAACATAATCGGAAGCCAGGTCAGGAAAAAGAACGGTAGCAAGAGGAGCCCGAAATACCCCTTCCACGGAACTTTATCCAAATAGAGGGCCAAGATCGGCAACAGGTAGAACACGGCAGTAGAACCGTATACCAGCCATGTTGGCAAGATCGTGGATACCGTTGAAAACGTACCGATATCAAAAAATCTTGCCAGGAACAATACCGACATCATTGTCACCATCAGCACATACATCGGTTGGAAGAGGTAGAAGGCTGCATCAAGCATCCCCAGCTTTCTCGACTTCATACCATTAAACAAGACAGATCGAATATAGCGTCCTGCCACATCGTAGTGCCCTTGCATCCAACGCAAACGCTGGCGCATAGACGATTTTAAGTCAATCGGTTTTTCATCCCATACCTTGGTGTCATGTGCCCATGTCGGGTAAATACCTCGTTCAATACAACGTGTTGCAAATTCTAAGTCTTCCGTGAGACTGGTTGCTCCCCAGCCCATTTCTTTGAGCAGGTTGCTCTCAATGCACAAGCCAGTTCCGCCCAAAGTGTTCGGCAGTCCCAAATTGTGACGAGCCAGTTGCCACATACGGTTTGTAAACCAGTAGGTAACCGCATAAGACAGCGTAATCCAGGAATCAAACGGGTTCTTGGAGTCGAGGTAACCTTGAATCACACGCGCCCCTTTGCAGAGACGGTCATTCATTACTTTCAGGAAGTTTTTCTCAACCAAGTTGTCAGCATCAAACATGACGACAGCGTCATATTGCTTAGGTCTTGCCCAGAGGTTCTCCAGCATCCATTCGATGCCGTAGCCTTTCCCACGCTTGGATGTGTCAAAACGCTCACATGCAATTGCACCATGCGCCCGACTAATTTCTGCCGTGTTATCTGTACAGTTGTCGCAAATGACGAAGATGTCGTACATTTCACGTGGATAGTCGAGTTTCTTCAGGTTTTCAATAAGCGGAGCAATTACGGCGCTCTCATTGTGAGCCGCCACGAGCACAGCAAATGTCTTTTGCGGCTCAGATGTTACTTGCTCTTTTTTGCGGAACAGGCCTGCACAAGAAACTAGTGTTTGGTATGTGCCGATTACGCCCACCGCAGAAGTAAATCCGATGAATAATCCCTCAATGATCTCTCTAATTACACTCATGGGTTCTTCTCCTCGACCTAAACCAGATTGGGTCTGATCTGAATTTAGGTAGTGTTGTTTTTCCAACATTTCTCTATTGTTTTTCTCTCAATTGGCAGTTTACATCAAATGCGATTCATAAGCAATGACCCAAAAGTGGGAAAAAATAAGGCACTGCTATCACCTTTCCCACCTTTTTCTCTTTCTATTCGACAGTGCTTTCGCAGTTGGCAGAAAAAAAAGCCCTTGTCGAAAAAGGCTCCATCTATTTAGAAAAATACAAACGCTCGTTTCCATTTCTTCCTGATTGTTTCCGGGATTGGTGCGGTCGGCGAGACTCGAACTCGCACGGGTCGCCCCGCCACCCCCTCAAGATGGTGTGTCTGCCAATTCCACCACGACCGCCTATAAACACTGATTTTACTCGTGTTTTTCTGTTGACACGAAGTACGTTTTTGAGTATACACAATCAATTTTCGTAAGTCAATATCGTTTTCGAGTAGATGGAGCCCATATTTTTCCTGTCAAACTATTGTTTTTTTGCTCTGTCTTCTAGTAGATACGTTTGTCGAAAAAGAAAGTTACATGTCGCAAAAATTTTGAAAGAATGCAAGCGCCTCCTTACAAAAATATCATCGTTTCGTCACATTTTCCGAACAGAAAGGGAGCCATATTCTGTGATATTTTTACATAATTTATGACAAATTAGACAAAATATTTCCAGATGTGGGTGAAAGTTTTTTTGCTATTTTTTTGAAATAGGCCATTTGACTTATCATTTGTTTCTGATTGCCTCCTGAAAGGCGCGCTATCTTCTACGAAAAAAACCTCCTGCGGACGCCACAACGTCCTAAGGAGGATATCTTTTGAAAAGGCGTGGCGTCCCAGGAGAGATTCGAACTCCCGACCGACGGCTTAGAAGGCCGTTGCTCTATCCTGCTGAGCTACTGGGACTAAAATGGAGGGAGTACCCGGATTTGAACCGGGGATAAGGGTTTTGCAGACCCGTGCCTTACCACTTGGCTATACTCCCGTGTTGTATGGGGCGATCGATGGGACTTGAACCCACGAGTGCCGGAGCCACAATCCGGTGCGTTAACCCCTTCGCCACGACCGCCATATTTTTTATGTAGTTTGGTAGCGGTGGAGGGAATCGAACCCCCGACCTTTCGGGTATGAACCGAACGCTCTAACCAGCTGAGCTACGCCGCCAAAATAAAAATGGCGGAGAGTGAGGGATTCGAACCCTCGCTACGCTTGCGCATACTAACGGTTTAGCAAACCGTCCCCTTCGGCCTCTTGGGTAACTCTCCGTGATTATATGCACCTTCAAAACTAGATATGCATGATTGCTAAGAATGTGTGGATAAGTCCTCGACCGATTAGTATTCGTCAGCTCCACGCGTTACCACGCTTCCACACCGAACCTATCAACCTCATCGTCTATGAGGGGTCTTACCAGCTTGCGCTGTGGGAAGTCTCATCTTGGAGGGGGCTTCACGCTTAGATGCTTTCAGCGCTTATCCCGTCCGCACATAGCTACCCAGCTGTGCCACTGGCGTGACAACTGGTGCACCAGCGGTGCGTCCATCCCGGTCCTCTCGTACTAAGGACAGCTCTCCTCAAACTTCCTACGCCCGCGACAGATAGGGACCGAACTGTCTCACGACGTTCTGAACCCAGCTCGCGTAC
>NZ_JABSUY020000001.1:1705000-2837500 GCF_013284355.2 Brevibacillus sp. M2.1A | reverse complement strand
CTTAAATCAAGTAAGCAGACTGGCCCAGCTACAGCTCATGTCGACATTGATACAGCAACACGCAAAAGCCCCATTCCTCCTAATGGGGGATTTTAACGCGAGTAATGTATCCTTTACTCCACACCTGATGGACTGTGCTACTGTCTCAGGTCAGGAAAAAATGCCAACGCTTCCTGCCTTCCGCCGACGTTTGGACTATATTTTCGCTTCCCATCACTGGAATATTGAGCATTACGAGCTGCTACCTGTCAATTGGTCCGATCATGTCCCGGTCATTGTGGATCTGAGTTTGACAGAATCCCCAGCTCACGGAGAATAAAGTCTTTGACATCTACCAGTCTTGCTGGAAGTGGAAACATCTCCGAAGCACCTGCAATTACTAACGGAATTAGCGAATCTTGCTTATGCAGTGATCCGTGACTTCCTCCACCTAAATGCGTGGGGGCACACTCCGATAAGAATTCATAGTTTTTGGCCGCAGTAACAACTACCACGTCACCGGTCTGCGAGAACAATGCCCCGTATAGTCGAGAAAAAGCATCCGGGTATGTATCAAAAGAAAGACTTTCTCCATCATATTGCACATCCAACACGGAAACGTCCCCTTCAACGGACCAAAAAGAACCGTACGCATCTTGATACTCCCCGTTTCGCCAAAAACACATTTCCTGTTGTGTTCCTCCCCGACGCACCTTTACCTTCTCGCCCTCTTTCCAAGCAATCAAATCAATTCTTTCTTCCACACTAACCGCTTTTACAATAGAAAGCGGATCTGTCTCATTCACTGGATACAAATAAGTCATACGCTCATTATTGCAAATGACCACTTCCACTTCTGATGTCACATCAGTACCAAGCGCATGGATCGAAAAATTCGCCAAAAGACGATCCAGCGGTATATTGTGGTCCTCACTTTCTCCGATGACGGTCTGTCCATGATCACTAATCAGAATGCATACATTTCTCTCAAGCATTTGCTCCCATGATGCGAAGCTATCCAGCAAACGAGCCAATTGCTTGTCTACATCTGCCAAGTGCTGTACGGCATCCTCCGGGGAATTATGGAGTTTATGATCATTTTCCGGCAGATAGACCAGCGTAAAATGTGGCTGCTGACCGCTGCGAATCACCTCAATCATAACATCGATTGCATACGTATCATTAATTCCGTAGCCTTCCAAAGCCGATTGGGAGAAATCCCACGGGACGGTACGAAATAACGCCGGGCTTACCAGTGTCCCCATACTCATGATCGTTGGACCACTCATTTTTTCGCGCAGGGAAAAGGATGTAATTGTATCCAGCAAGGTCGGCATTTTCACCTTATGCTGCTTATGTCCGCGGTGGGCGATAACATTGATGGAACCGGATACGAGATTGTTTTCTTCCAGTACCTCATGAATTGTTTTTACATCCTTGCTCAGATGACGTTCGTTCAAATCAAAAAGGACGTTTCCCGCACAGCTCGAAATGCCTATTTTTCGGATTGAAGCGGCCCCATTAATATAATTCACCATTTTTTTCTGTTCGGCATCATACCAAACTAACCCCGGCACTTTGTGCTGATCGGGATAGACCCCCGTAATGAGGGAGCAATCTATCGAAGCCGTCATTGTAGGGAACACGGTCACACAATCTGGTATGTACTGGCTATGCTCCATGAAAAACCGAAGTGCCGGTGCTTTATTGGCAGCAATGCATCGCTCCAGAACATCAGGCATCATGGAGTCGATCAGGAAAAGTATGACCTTTTTCATTCAGCTGCCACCCTTCTTGTCGTAATAGTCATAGTCGCACTTGATAGTGTTCGATTTTGCATGACCGAGTATACGCCTGAAAAAGAAAAAGCCCCCGCTCGCCAATAGCGACAGGGGACCATGCTCACGAAGTAAATGTGAGGATGTTGACACCATTTTTCGTTTGCAGTTTCAGTGCAGGATACTTCTTCAAAAACGGAGCTAGTGCTACGTAATCTTTTTCCCCAATGGACGAATCCCCCAGCAAATGCGATAGTACAGCAGCTCGGATTTGCAGCCCTTGAGGCGTTTGTTTAAAGAGAGGATCCACCGTCGGGAAAGGAATTCCATTGATGACTGTATCGCCTTCTGCGTCACTCAGTTCCCACGTATTGACCTTTAATGAATGGAGGGCTTCAACCACTTGTGCTCCATAATCCTCCACAACCATATCAGGTTGAAGGCCTACGTGATTCACAACAGTATGTTTAGGCGTAAAATATTCGTTCAGTGTTAGCTTGAGTGCGTCACCGTCCGACAACGGAATAACTTGTTGGGCACTTCCTTTTCCAAATGTTTTGGTACCCACAAGCTTGGCGATGCCATGATCACGCAGCGCACCCGACAACAGCTCAGATGCAGAAGCTGTTCCACCGTTTACCAAAATTCGCACAGGAATGCCGATATCCTGTCCATTTCGTACCCACGTCTCTACCTCTACCCCATTGCGATTCGTGGTATACATGAGCAAGCCTTCTTCCATAAAGAGGCTCGCGATATCCCGCGCTGTGGACAAGTATCCCCCGCCATTATCCCGCAGGTCTAACACCAATCCGGACAACGGCTTTTGCACACGGGAAAGTTCAGCAAGCTTATCCCTTACCTGGATAGCTCCTTCTGATCCGAATGTTTCAAGACTGATATAGCCAACCGCGCCTTTCGTAAACATCTGTCCTTCCGCTTCCGGCAAGGTCATGGAGACACGCTTCAACTTTACCTGGTGCTCCCGTTTGTCAGATGGACGATATACTGTAAGAACGGCTTCAGTCCCTTCGTTGCCCTTCAAATAAGCATACGCTTCTTCAAAAGTCTTTCCGACCAACGAGGTCTCATTGACTTTGATCAATTGATCGCCTCGTTGCAAAGAAGATGCGGCTGCTGGAGAATTCGGAACGATTTCACGGATGATAATATGATCATTTTGACGCCGCAGACGAAAGCCAAATCCAACGAATTGATTTTCAACGTCAGATTGAAACAGACGCAATTCATCTTGGGTAAAAAATACGCTGTGTGGGTCATTGAGCGTGGAAAGCATTCCATCAATCGCCCAAGTGTTCATCGTCGGCGTATCAAACCCGCCTTTCTTCTGCCATTCTTCGAGCCTCAATTCCAACTCATCCCAGGTGTCATCTTCTTCTGAAAATTTGAACTGAAGCTGTTTTTTCTCTTTGGCCTGCTCACTGACCACCTCTAAAGCTCCTTTTACCAATTGTTTGGCTGTCGGTTTGCTCAAGTGGCTTTCTATGACATGCTGGAACACTTCTTCTGTTTCCTCGAAAGGATACTCTGCCGCTTGCACGGGAAGAACAGTTGTGAATAGCAGTACTGTTGCTACTGCCCATTGACTAATTCGTTTCATGGCGCCACCCCTTTTCGAACATCATCAGGTATCGAGAATTCAACATTGCTTGTAAAGTCATACTGGTCGGTACCCGAATAGGCTACGTATTCGTCGCCCTCATAAATTTCTTCATAACGCCATGTATGTTTGACAATCTGGTCGCTAGCTCGATCAATATAATACTTGTTCATGAACAAGGGAACCTCTTTCACTTTTCCTTGGCCGAGCATAACCTTCTTTGATTTCTCTACCAGCATAGAGCCCGGAATCCACTCCGTAATGACGTCGTACTTCCCGTATGATTGTTTGTAGTAGCGTGCATGAAGCTCCTTGGCCCGATCAGCTACCTTGACAGCACCAACCCACTCGTGCAAGAAGTCAACTTTGTCCGTTTTGCTCTTGTCCCATGTCTGCCGATCCGTATCATACGAGTATTGCGTGTTTGTTTTCCCATCTGTATAGGAGAGCAGCTTGTCTGATATTAGCTTTTGCGGAGATTGATAAAAGCCGGATATTTTGCTTATTTGTTTTTCCTTGTTAACATCCTGCGTATAGGAGAACGTCAATCCACTCAATACCGCTTCACCCTTCACTTGGTAGGTGTCGGCATTATCCAACAGGCGCAAAGAGTATCCCAAATCAGAAATAATAGCTGGCTGATCTTTTAAAGATGCGAACTCTTGACGCAACATTTTGTGCAGCTGATTCATTCTGCTGTCTGACGCTTTCGGTTTCATCGTAGCAAGAACTTCTTCTGCTTCCTGCATGCGTCCTTCCTGCAAATAATAATAGGAAGTATTCAACAATGCCTCCGGGCTCCTGTCGGCAAATCGCTTGTAACGTGCCATCGCCAGGTCTCCCTGACCACTCCTGATTTCCATTGCCCCCAAATACATGGCGAGCGATTCCCATTCTTTGGAATCTTGCTTCACTTTTTGTTCATAAGCACCAAGTCGGTCGAGCACTTTTTTGTATTGGCTTTGATCCTTGTTCCCTAGCTGCAATGAAATATCATACACATTGGCACTCAACAGCCCGAGTGTGTCCGGGAGAATGATTTTGTCTTCGAAGTAAGCATCGATAGCAAGAAAAGCTTCCTCGAGATTGGTTTCAATCGGTGTTTCAGGATTCCAGCTCAATAAATAGTGAACACCGACTTGATTAGGGAAGGAGGAATCCGCCAGCTTGCGTAACTGTTCGAAGGTCTCTTCACTATCATTTCTACTGCGAATAGCGGCAGCCGCATCTACATAAATCTGTTCTTCTGTTGTTTTGGGATCTGTATAGGTTGCGAATAACGGCAATACCTCATCGATATCCGGGACCATGGGGAACTTTTTCCCGTCGTAATCCAGCAGAGGCATGATTCCATCCTGAAGGAAATAATCCACCATGCGATCAGCAGCGACTGCAGCATCTCCCCGCTTCACCCGATCCGTTTTTTCTCCCTTTAGCCATCCCCAGGAACTAACTTCTTCCCAAGCATTTTTACTATCTGGAGACATCGTGAACATTTGCAATATCTTGGCAGCTTCTTCGTTGGTGATCGGTTGATTCGGATTCATCATCTCACCAGGAAAAATATACTGAATCGCATTTGGACCGTACAGTCTATCCAAGATCGTGGAGACGCGCAACGTCGGTTTGTACATCCACGTCAGGCGATCAACATCTTTATACGGCAAATACGGTTCCTGAAAACCTTCTGCCCGCGCCCACTCCGAATGCTCGGATAAGAAAGTAAGGGGATAGATCTGATACTGCCCGCCGTAATAAAGACGATCGACCATGACAAGAAATTCCGCACGCGTCATGTCACGATTTGGGTAAAACTTCGGAACATTGGGACCAGCCTCAAACAAACCGAGCTGCACACCTTGAATGATTGCTTTTCTCGCCCAGTGCTTGCTGATGTCATTGTATGGCAATAAGCCCCCAGCCGCTGATGCGACGCCGGGGGAGAGTAAGCTTAATGTCAGTAATCCACAAGAAATCGTCCGGATTAGTTTTTGCACATAAAATCCTCCTACACTTCATCTGGCAGGCAACAAAAGGTTGGTCCTGCTACGTCTTAAACAAACTGGAACGGATCTGTGTGCACGCGCGAAGGAATAACCTCTGTCTCGTAACCATTTGCCTGCAATTGCTCAAGCAAGATGGTTGCCAGCTTTTCCTTCATGATTTTTTCGATATTGTGACCAGCATCTACGATCGACAAGCCTTCCGCTTGCGCATCGTGTGCGGTGTGATAGCCAATGTCTCCTGTTAAATAAACATCCGCGCCTTTAAAAATGGCTTTGGAAACAAAGGAGCTGCCGTCTCCACCTACTACCGCTACTTTTTTGACTGTCGCATCCAAGTCACCAACTACGCGAAGACCATGTAGGGCAAACCGTTCTTTGACGAGCAAAGCAAACTCACGGAGCGTCAGTGGTGTAGGCAGACTGCCGATACGCCCAATTCCGTACACAGTTCCTGATTGCTCTAGTGGAATGATGTCATAGGCGACTTCTTCGTAGGGATGGGCAGCAAGCATTGCTTTGACCACAGCCGATTGCCTGGACGCAGGAACAATCATCTCGATGCGAACTTCCTCTACTTTTTCCAGTTGACCTCTCGAACCGATATGGGGATTCGTTCCTTCCCCTGGCCAAAAGGTTCCAGTGCCTTCTGTCTGAAAAGAACAGTGGCTATAGTTACCTACATGCCCAGCACCCGCTTCAGCAAGTGCAGAAAACACTGCTTCCTTATGGGTAGCAGGCACGAATACGATGAGCTTCTTCCAAGCCTCTCGTGAAAGAACATCCAGTACATCTACGTCAGTGAGTCCAACTGCTTCTGCAAGCCAATCGTTCATTCCCCCGTACGCAACATCCAAATTGGTATGAGCTGTATATACCGCAATGTCGTGCTTGATCAGCTTTTCGAACACGCGTCCTGCGGCGAGATCCGTCCTCAGGTGTTTCAGTGGTCGATATATGACGGCGTGGTGAGCCACAATCAGGTCGACACCCTCTGCGATTGCTTCATCCACCACAGATTCCAGTACGTCTAATGCGATCATCACTTTTTTTACCTTTTTTTGCAAGGTGCCTACATGAAGACCAATCTTGTCGCCTTCCATCGCCAACGATTTAGGTGCCAGACGTTCTATATATTGAATTACTGTTTGTCCGTGCGCAAGCATGCGATCACCTCATCGATCCATTTTACTTCTGCTTCGATTTCTTTTATTCGTTCTGCTGCTTCCGGCTTGTCCGAACGCTTTAATTGAACGATGATCTTTTGCCATTTTTCATGCTCATGCAGCCACTTCTCTTGTAATACCTCTGATTTTTCCATCCAAAGAAATGGACCAATGCGCAGGAGCTCTTGCTGTGTACGATCTTTGCCCTCATAAGGCAAGGTAGGATTGCCTCGTTCTGCGACGAGAATCTCATAAATCACGCCGTCTTCCTGCAAAATGGACTCGGCAATTAACTGCCAACCGTTCTCTATCATCCACAGGCGAACCGCTTCTTCTCCTACGTTTGGTTGCAGAATCAGGCGTTGTACGCCTTCCAGTTTGTCTTTTCCTGCTTCCAAAATGGAAACGATCAATTGTCCGCCCATCCCAGCAATGCAGATCACATCTGCTTCGCCTGGTTGTACTACCGCGAGCCCGTTTCCTTTACGCACCGAAGCGCGGTCTTTTACCTGCAATGTATGTATTTGTTTTTGTGCCGCTTGAAAAGGCCCTTCATTCAATTCGCCTGCGATTACGAAAGAAGCAATTCCTTTTACAAGCAAATAAGAAGCCAACAACGCATGATCCGACCCGATGTCGGCGACGCGGGCTCCTTCTGGACAATAGCGGGCAATCGTTTGTAGCCGCTTGGATATTGATACTGATGTCATCTGTATACTCACCTTCCGTTGCCTCTATTCTACCCTATTTGGCAGCAATTGCGAAATGCTAAATCCCTAACAGATACTCAGCAAAGAACGACAAAATCCTCGCTGTTGCACCCAACAAAAGATATGGCAACTAAGGGGGAACCATGTGTGACAGTCAGGAAGCTTCAGGTGACTGTTACGTTGGATGTAATGTTCGGAATTACAAGCGATTTTTTTAAATATGACGTTGTTTTTTTGATGTTTTATGTAATTTAACTTAATTTTTATTAAATTGTGAACTTTATTTTAATAAATAAATATTTACAAATTTTTTACAGATATGTATATTAACGCCATGAACATCACGAACTACATAAACTAAATACTCTTTAAGGAGGAGAACAGTATGAAAAAAAGAACCGGCAAGTGGTGGGGAATGGGATTACTCTCATCGGCGCTAGTGATGAGTGTCTTCACAGGTGTGGGGGCAGCAAGTAACGATTCATTCAATGAATTTGGAACTGAACGGGTATTAATTCAGTCAGATTCGGATGTGAGAACCGGTTATTTTGCTGGACCTTTGGAAGTACGCCATGATTTTGGCGAAGATGGCTTTACCCTTGATGTAAATAGCGATCAACTTGACCAACTGAAAAGCGATCCCAATGTAAAAATTACAGTATTGCAAAAATTAAAGATCGCTGAGTATATAGAAGAAGATCAGGCAAGCGAGCCAGAGTTCTCTCCTGCGGCAGTCGTTCCGTGGGGAATTAAAGCAATCTATAAGAACCAGTCCCTCTCCTCTACGACTGGCGGTGCAGATGTTCGTGTTGCAGTTCTGGATACTGGCGTGTATACGCAACATCCGGACCTAACCGCTAACGCAGAGCAGTGCAACGATTTCACGCAAGCTTCTCCTGTTGTTACCGGCGCTTGCAATGATGCGCATGGTCATGGAACACACGTCGCCGGGACTGTTCTCGCTAACGGCGGTGGTGGCGCAGGTATTTATGGTGTAGCACCAGATGCAAAGCTATGGGCATATAAAGTATTGGATGACTCCGGTTCCGGCTATGAGGATGACATTGCCTATGCTATTCGTTACGCTGCTGACCAGTCCGCTCAATTAGGCGTGAAAACGATCGTCTCTATGTCTCTTGGCTCTAGCGGTAAGAGCACCCTTATGGAAAGTGCCATCACGTATGCAAACCAAAAAGGTGTATTAGTCGTCGCTGCGGCTGGTAACTCTGGACCGACAGTGAATAGCATTGGCTACCCTGGAGCATTAGTGAATACAGTAGCCGTAGCAGCGTTAGAGAATGTTCAACAAAACGGTACCTACCGTGTGGCTGACTTCTCTTCTCGTGGCAAGAGCGGGCAGGCGGGAGACTACGTGATTCAAGAACGCGATGTGGAAGTATCAGCACCAGGACGCGCTATTCAATCTACATGGAATAACGGAGGCTATAATTCCATCAGCGGAACCTCCATGGCAACTCCACACATTTCAGGTTTGGCTGCAAAAATCTGGGCTTCCAATCCATCTTGGAGCTCTCAAAATGTTCGCGTGGAATTGCAAAAACGCGCGAAAGGAAATGACATCAAAGGTGGCTCAAGCGCTGCTCTAGGAGACGATATTGCTAGTGGATTTGGATTCCCAACTGTACAGCCTGGCGATCAATAAAAAGTAAAAAACAAAAAAAGAGCCATGGCTGTCAGTTAACACTGGCAGTCATGCTCTTTGTTCTCAAACACAAAAAGGCTAGCAACCGATTTCTCTTGCGATAACATTACGCAGAATCTCTGAAGTCCCCTCTCCGATCTCTAACAGTCGGGCATCGCGGAAAAATCGTTCTACCTGATACTCCCGCATATAACCATAGCCGCCGTGAATCTGAATAGCCTGATGAGTAGCAGACATGGCAATCTCCGATGCATACAATTTTGCCATAGCCGCTTCTTTCGTAAATTTGCGACCATGATCCTTCAGCCACGCTGCTTTATACACCATCGTTCTCGCCAGCTCTATTTGCATCGCCATATCCGCCAGCTTGTGCTGGATCGCTTGAAAATGACTCAAGGAATTCCCAAAAGCTGTACGCTGCTTCGAGTATTGCAGTGCCTTGTCGTAGGCAGCCTGAGCAATTCCTACTGCCATCGCTCCGATCCCAATTCGCCCACCATCAAGTGTAATGAGGAACTGCTTGAAGCCTTCGCCTCGCTTTCCAAGGACGTTTTCCTCTGGCACTCTCACATTTTCAAGAACGAGCTCGGTTGTATTAGAGCTGTGCAAGCCGAGCTTTTCATAGTTCGCCAGTACTTGAAAACCCGGTGCATCTGTCGGAACGATAAAAGCAGTAATACCACGTGAGCCCTGATCTTTGTCAGTCACAGCTGTCAAGGCGAGAAATGAAGCATAGGAAGCATTGGTTATGAAGCATTTGGAGCCGTTAATCGTCCACTCCCCGTCAGCCAAGACCGCATTCGTTTTCGTTCCACCTGCGTCAGATCCTGCATTCGGTTCCGTCAAGCCAAATGCGCCAAAGCTCTCGCCGGAACAGATTTTGCTTAAATAGTTCAGCTTTTGCTCTTCCGTTCCAAACAAAGCCAGTGGAGCGCCACCTAACGAGATATGCGCCGAATACGTGATTCCTGTAGAACCACATGCACGACTTAGCTCTTCTACAACGATTGCAAAACTCGTGGAATCAGCTCCCGCACCCCCGTATTTTTCAGAGAAGGGAAGACCCATCAGGTTCAGCTCGCTCATCTGCTTGAATATTTCGACAGGAAATTGTTTAGTTTGATCGCGTTCATCTGCTCCTGGCGCCACTACCTCATCAGCAAACTCGCGTATCATTTTTTTCAACATTTGTTGTTCTGAAGTCAAATCGAAGTTCATAATCGCTGCCCCCTTGAAAACGCTTTAGTTAAGAACTATCAAGAAACACACAATTTTGACTGAGCGTTTGTTCAGAATACTCTTACCATTATACACCACGATTTTGGATTCATGTGGTAATTTCTAAAAAAAAACACGCCTAAGATCGGCGTGCTCCTAATAAAATCGCTCCCAAAAAAGATACAGATGCTGCTATGAATCCGATGCTGTATGTATGTACACCCATAAATTTGGCTATTGTTTCTCCACCCAGAAAAAAAGCCGCCAGCAAAATACCGACTAATACTTTCCACTTGTTGTTCATCTATTCACCCCGTTTGCGCTCTTCAGAAATTGTAACAAATAAGCAGCGAGAGGAAAACGAGTCTTACAGCCGCAACCATGCATACCAATATCCACGCGTGAAGAAAAACAAAATGGACGCGATGAACACCTTGATGAACAACAGCAATTGAATCATATCCCGCTTCGCTGCTGGAATATACAGAGCCTGTATCTCTGCACCAAAGAAAAAGGCAAGTCCACATACAGCAAATACTCCCGCCCATTTCGAATTAGCCTTATTCATCAAGAAGCCCATACCCGTGAGCAAGCACGCAAGCGGTACCCAGTACAACTCCGATGTCCACCAAGTATAGTCTATCCCTACCCGATGAACGGTTGTAATGCCATACAAGATGGCCAAACCCAGTAAGCCTGCATAGAGCAAATAAGCATAACCGAAAACAATAGCACTGATGCACAGTAACATGCAAACAAAGCCTAAATAGAACAGAACGAATGGCATGCTACCATCCAATTTTTGGATACAATAAACGCCTCCCGCGATCAAGATCAGAAAAGACAAAGCCAGGAATAAATGCGTCAATGGCGGGGCCGACCTTCGATAAACGAGTCCCAGAATATAGAAAACGAGTGCGAAACAGGCAAAGATGGTAATTTGCATTGGGGTTTGAAAACGGTTAAAATGAAAAGCAAGTAAGATCAAACCAGCAATGACAAAGGCACCAAGGAGCCATGCCACTACCATTTTCCCCGTCACTGGAGAGACAGTTCTAGGTGCATATGTATTTGTGACAGATGATGTTGAATTGACTTTTCCTGACAGCACACCCGGTGCCGTTCCCATTCGCTCATTCCCGCCTGCGGACGCCGGTGTATTTGGCCGATCCCCTTCTGTATACAGGTTTAACAAGAAGATGCAGTAATGTTCAGGCAGTAAATGGTTGCGCCGCCAGTTTTCAATTTCGGCGATGATCGTGCGCTTGCGCTGGTCGTCCAACGCGGCCCCTCCTAACTACGACAAAAAGTGTTTTCCTTCATGAATAAGAAAAGCCTACGTCGGCTAACGTAGGCCACATACTTCTTATATCGGTTATTCCAAGAAATCTTTTAAGCGTTTACTTCTACTCGGATGACGCAATTTGCGAAGAGCTTTTGCTTCAATCTGACGAATCCGTTCACGGGTTACGCCAAACACTTTGCCTACTTCTTCTAACGTCCGTGTACGTCCGTCATCTAGCCCAAAACGCAGACGCAGTACATTTTCTTCCCGGTCTGTTAATGTATCCAAAACGTCTTCCAACTGTTCTTTCAAAAGTTCATAGGCAGCGGCATCAGATGGCTCCAATGCATCCTGATCCTCAATGAAATCACCTAAGTGGGAATCGTCTTCTTCCCCAATTGGAGTCTCCAGGGATACTGGTTCTTGAGCAATCTTCATGATTTCCCGAACTTTTTCCGGAGTAAGATCCATTTTTTCAGCGATTTCTTCTGGCATAGGTTCACGACCTAGCTCTTGCAGAAGCTGACGGGAAACGCGGATTAATTTATTGATCGTTTCCACCATGTGAACCGGAATCCGGATCGTTCTAGCCTGGTCTGCAATAGCACGGGTAATCGCTTGGCGAATCCACCAGGTCGCATACGTACTGAACTTGTAGCCTTTGCGATAGTCAAACTTTTCCACCGCTTTAATCAGGCCCATGTTCCCTTCTTGAATCAAGTCGAGGAATAGCATACCGCGTCCTACATAACGCTTCGCGATCGATACAACCAATCGCAAGTTCGCCTCAGCCAAACGTCTTTTGGCTTCCTCATCACCTTGTTCAATTCGCTGTGCCAGTTTAATCTCCTCTTCTGCGGAGAGCAGAGGAACTCGACCAATTTCCTTCAGATACATCCGTACAGGGTCATTGATCTTGATTCCAGGCGGAACGGAGAGATCGTCAAAATCAAATTCTTCGTTGTCCTCGTCCTTGATGATCATTTGATCGACTTCATCATCGTCATCTTCATTCTCATTGTTGTTAATCTCAATGCCTTGATCACCAAGATATTCAAAAAACTCATCCATTTGATCAGAATCCTGCTCAAAACCTGCCAGGCGATCCGTAATTTCTTTATACGACAACACGCCGCGTTTCTTGCCTAATTCGACCAACTGTTCCTTCACTTGTTCGATGGACATTGCTTCCATGTCGGAAGTGATATTTTGCTTGTTCATCTACTTTCCCTCCTTCCCCGGGAATGATCTGAAGCTACCCTTCTTTTAAAGCATTTTCCAATTCAAGAATCTTCATCCCTGTAACGGCTGCTTGAAGTTCAAGTTGTTTGCGCGCATCCTCGCTGTCCGCTGCGGCCGCTTGGAGGTGTAAGCTCCGCTGCTCATCGCGCAATCGTTCCAACTCGGCACGCTTCGGGTAGTTATTCACTTGTTTGATGTAGTCACCGATCTCCAACTCAGATACGTCGTTGTTGCACTCCATCATGGCCAATCCCGAGGCTAATTGCTTTAACAAATCGTCTTGCACATAATGTATAAACTTTCCAGGGTCTTCCGGGTTTCCCTCTGCATAGTAGGCGTACAGGTAGGCAGCCAGCGCATCGTGTTCATCCACCTGAAAGTGGGCGCTGCATTCTTGTTGGACGCGGGCAGCGATTTCTACGTTCCGCATCATGTAGTAAAGCAGCATGCGCTCAGCCGTGTGATAAGCGGGTGGCAGTGATTTCGCGAGCGTAACTTTGCCATTATTTATACTATTATTCCATGCTGGCGTCACTTTATCCCTTTGGCGCTCACTTTTTTGCTGATTGTAGGCGCGTTTGGACTCCCATTTGAGATCACCGAGAGTAAGGGAGTATTCTTCAGCCAATTGCCGTTGGTACATGTCCCGTTCCACCGGGCTGCTAAGCTCGTTGATGATCTCGACCGCCTTCGCGATTAAGCGAGCTTTGTCCGTCTCATCTTTTATTACGAACTGACTGCGCAAATGTTTCAGACGGAAAGCCGTAATCGGCATCGCCTGTAACAATACCTGCTGGGAAAATGCTTCAGCCCCATGCTGGCGGATGTAATCATCCGGGTCCACTCCTTGTGGAAGTGGAGCTACTCGAACGATCAAACCGGCTTGCTGCAAAACGTGAATCGCTTTGCTCGTTGCTTCTTGTCCTGCAGCATCTCCGTCATAACAAAGTACGACTGACTCTGTATTGCGACGAAGAATTCTGGCCTGCTGCTCCGTCAAGGCTGTTCCCAAAGTGGCAATACCTTGCATAAAACCCGCCTGCCATGCCGATATGACATCGACATATCCTTCAAACAACAGCGCCTCTTTTCTCTTTCTAATAATGGGGCGCGCACGATGAAGATTAAACAGCGTAGCACTTTTGTTGAACAAAAGGCTTTCCGGGCTATTCAGATACTTGGGTTGAGACTTTTGGTTGGAATTGGGCTTCGATCCTTGCAGTAAGCGCCCTCCAAATCCGATGACGTTACCTTGGGAATCCTGGATCGGAAACATGATGCGACCTCGAAAGCGATCAAAGATTTTTCCTGCATCGCTCCTGGCCAAAAGCCCTGCTTCCACCATCAATTCCTGTGAAAATCCCCGCTTTGTCAACTGCTGCGTCACGAAATCCCAGGAATCCGGGGCGAATCCGATTTGGTATTCGGCTATTGTCGCCTCAGACATTCCGCGCTTTGCGAGATACTTCATCGCTTCTGCGCCATAGGGGGTTTTCGTTAGCACGTAGTGGTAGAGGCGTGAAACGAACGTATGCGCTTCCTGCATCGCATGCTTCATCCGTTTTTCAGGTGAATCCTCTACTTGCTGCGGCTGGGGCACAGCTATTCCGGCACGCTCCGCCAATTTGTGCAGTGCCTCTGGAAAAGTCAATTGCTCCAGTTTCATTAAAAAGGAAAAGATATCCCCACCTGCTCCACAGCCAAAGCAATGAAAAAACTGTCGCTCTGCATTTACGTTGAAGGAAGGGCTCTTTTCAGAGTGAAACGGACATAGACCGAGAAAGGCACGACCGCTTTTTCTCAGTTGAACGTACTCTCCTACAACGTCTACGATGTCGACAGCGGCACGCACTTGATTTACAAATTCATCTGAAGTGGGACCAGTCATGTCTTTCCACCTTTATAAGGAGAATCGCACGTGAGAATATTTAGTTCGTCAAAATTCGTCAATTTCCTTCTTTGCATCAAACTTCTTTTCTTCTTTTCTACTTTTCCACATTTCTTAGGGCAATAAACGCTGAGAAAATCACGGATGATAAGTATCCCGGCTAATTGATTTTCTACAAAAAACGCCAAAATCCTTCTTTTGGCCTATTTCCTTTCATTGCGGAGATTGTTTTTTCGAATCATCTCCAAAATGATGTTTGCCGTTTCTTCTACTGCCTTGTTGGAAACATCGATAACAGTACATCCGAGGCGCTCAATAATGCGTTTGGAATAAGCCAGTTCTTCGGCAATCCGCTCGAGATTGGCGTAATTTGCTTGTGCAGTCAATCCCAGTGCCTTCAGACGCTCTGTCCGAATGCCGTTCAATTGCTCCGGATTGATGGTAAGACCGATACACCGCTCTACTGGCAGTTGGAACAATTCTTCCGGTGGCTCTACCTCCGGGACAAGCGGAACATTGGCAACCTTAAGTCGTTTGTTAGCCAAATACATGGAAAGAGGCGTCTTGGAAGTACGCGAAACGCCAATCAAAACCACATCTGCTCGCAACAGGCCGCGTGGGTCCCGACCATCGTCGTATTTGACGGCAAACTCGATGGCGTCTACTTTGCGGAAATACTCTTCATCCAGTCGGCGTACCAAGCCCGGTCTTCCTGTTGGCGGCTCTTTCAACATGCCCTGCAATGTATTCATCAAAGGCCCCATAACATCAAGAGCCGGAATTCCGTGAAGAGCAGCTTGTTTTGTAATATACGCATTCAGCTCCGGAATGACCAGAGTAAATACGATCATTGCCCGCGATTCTTTTGCCGAAGCAATGATTTCGTCAATCGATTCCTTGTCTTCAATATACGGATACTTTTGTACATCAAACAAAAAACGATCAAACTGACTAGCTCCTGCGCGAACGACAAGTTCGGCCGTTTCGCCGATGGAGTCTGAGACTACATAGATGAGCTGTCCTCGCTGATTACCTTGCATCGCTTCTCCTCCTACACTTTCGGTTCGCTACCCAATTCTACAAATGCTTTCGCGATCGTCGTCTTGGTGACGCGCCCCAACAGCTCCATATGCTTCGGATCTTCCTCGCTCGGCCTCACGACAGGCAGAGAATCGATCTGAAAATCAATCAGCTTTTTGGCGGCTGCGTACAAGGTCTCATCAGGTGCACATGTAATGATATTCGGCATCCTAGACATGATAATGCTGACCGGCACATCCTCCAGCGTCTTATTCCCTAAAGAAGCCCGCAGGAGGTCTTTTCGTGAGATCACGCCAGCCAAGTATCCTTTTTGATTGACGACGAATAACGTGCCAACATCCTCCAAAAAGAGGGTAACGATAGCGTCGTAAGCCGAGGCGGATTCGGAAACCACAATCGGTACCGCCTTGTAGTCATTGACGAGAAGCTTGTGAAGCCGTTCACTTATGACTGAGCTTGCGGGTCTGCCGGCATAAAAATACCCGACCCGAGGTCTGGCTTCTAAATATCCTGACATTGTGAGGATGGATAAATCAGGGCGCAGCGTCGCGCGAGTCAAATTCAGTCGCTCCGCGATATGTTCTCCTGTTATCGGTCCATCATCCTTCACTATCTGTAAGATGTGCTCTTGTCGTTTGGTAAGCTCGATGACCAATCACCCCGGTTCTGTCTTTACCTCTTCCTAGTATTACTCTATTCGACGGGATATTCCTTCTTTCACGCGGAAAAAAGGTGCCCCCGCCTGATTTTCAGACGAAGGCACCGGTTTTATTTTGTTTACGCGAATACAACTTTGGAAAAATCCGCATAGCGATAAAGCACACGAGAAAGTTGCAAGAGCAGCCCCAGACGATTCGCACGAACTGCCTGATCTTCTGCCATGACCATTACTTTATCAAAGAATGCGTTAATCGGCTGGCGCAAGGTTGACAAGGTTGCGAGCACCTTCTCTTGATCCTTCAGACTGTCTACGTCCTTCTGAACAGCTTGGAATGCCTGATACAAGGCACGCTCCACATCTTCAGCGAACAGAGCTTCATTGACCTTGTCTGCTTCCGCTTTTTGCGCCAGGTTGTTCACCCGGTTAAACTGCTCCACAATCAGCTTGAATTCTTCTGTTTGTACCGCTCCCATCAGTGCTTTTGCTTTTGCCAGCACCTCTGGAACCAGTGTCAGGTCGGCAGCAAGAACGGCGTCGATGACATCGTAACGAACGCCATGATCCTGCAAGACATTTTTCAGACGGAGTGCGAAGAAGTCTACGAGGTCTTTTTTCACGTCTTCTGCCGCTCTCTTGTTTACGCCTTGTGCTACATAGCCTTCCATCGCAGCATTCCACAGATCGGCAAGAGAAATTTGCCAGTCGCGCTCAACCAAAATCGTAACGATTCCCGCTGCCATACGGCGCAGACCATACGGGTCCTGAGAGCCAGTAGGCACAATACCGATAGAGAAGCAGCCTACGATCGTGTCCATCTTGTCAGCCAAACTGACGATAGCGCCTTGAGCAGAAGCAGGCATTTTGTCCCCTGCAAAACGCGGGAGATAATGCTCAAATACGCCACTCGCAACGAGGTCGGACTCACCCGCTTTGCGCGCATAATCTTCACCCATGATCCCTTGCAGTTCAGGGAACTCGCCTACCATGTTGGTAACGAGGTCAAATTTTGCGATTTCGGCAATACGGTCTACTTGTTGGGTTTCTTCCGCGCTCACACCCAGCTTGCTTGCCATTTGCGCAGCTGTTTTGCGTACACGGCGAACTTTATCACCGATTGTTCCCAGCTCTTCGTGATAAACGATTGTCTCCAAGCGTTTCAGGCAGCTTTCAATGGACAGCTTTTGGTCCTCTACATAGAAGAAACGAGCATCAGACAAGCGTGCGCGAAGAACTTTTTCATTCCCTTTCGCTACGTTTTCCAGAGCGCGGCTGTCTCCATTTCGCACTGTCACAAAATGATTCAGCAATTGACCCTGTGCGTTTTCAACAGGGAAATAACGCTGGTGCTCACGCATGGAGGTAACCAAAACCTCACGTGGAATGGAAAGGAATTCTTGCTCGAACGTACCGTAAAGAGCGGTCGGATATTCTACAAGATGGACTACCTCATCCAGAAGCCCTTCGTCCATTGGAATTGTCCAGCCATTTTCCTTCTCCAAGCGATGAATTTGTTCTACAATGGCTGCTCTGCGCTCATCAGGATTCACCATGACAAATTGCTCAGCCAGCTTGCTCACGTATTCGCTTGGGTGATTTAACGTAACCTCTGTTCCCAAGAAGCGGTGTCCACGAGAAACGCGTCCGCTTTTTACGCCAGCAATCTCCAGATCGATCAATTCATCGCCGAACAAAGCAACCAGCCAACGAATCGGACGAACGTATTTCAAATCGCGTGCGCCCCAGCGCATGTTTTTCGGGAAGCTCATACCAGTGATCACTTCAGCCAGTTGCGGCAAAAGCTCGGTAGTTGGTTTTCCCGCTTCGGATTTGCGAGCATGAACATACTCGATCCCGTTTACTTCTTTATAATACAGTTGGTCAGGCTCAACATTGTTGCTTCGTGCAAAACCGAGTGCTGCCTTAGACCAGTTCCCCGCTTCATCTTGTGCGATTTTGCGTGCAGGACCTTTCGCTTCATCATTGCGGTCAGGTTGCTTTTCTGCAAGTCCATTGATCAACAGGGCAAAACGACGAGGTGTCTCCAATGCCGTAATTTGATCAAACGGCACGCGCTCAGCAGTCAGCCACTTTTCTACTTTTTCCTTGAATTGTGCCGCTGCCTGTGCGACAAAACGAGCAGGCATTTCTTCCAAACCAACCTCTACGAGTAGATCGCGCTTACTCATTTGTATCCTCTCCCTTCACCTGATTCACTTGATCCGCAGCGTCCGCGTTGCCTTTTTGCAAAAGCGGGAAACCGAGGCGCTCACGCTCTTTATAATAGGTTTGTGCTACTTCACGAGACAGATTGCGTACACGAGCGATGTAACCTGTACGCTCCGTCACACTGATGGCTCCACGCGCATCCAGCAAGTTGAAGGTGTGGGAGCATTTCAGTACGTAGTCATATGCTGGGTAAACCAGTCGCTCCGCCATCAGTCTTTTTGCTTCAGACTCATACGTATTGTAAAGAGAGAACAGCATATCGACATCAGACAGCTCGAATGTGTATTTGGAATGCTCGTATTCTGGTTGCAGGAATACATCTCCGTACGTATACCCGTTGCACCATTCCAGATCGAATACATTTTCTTTTTCCTGAATATAGGAGGCCAAACGCTCCAGTCCGTAAGTCAGCTCGACTGCTACTGGTTTACATTCCAGACCGCCCACTTGCTGGAAGTACGTGAACTGTGTGATCTCCATACCGTCCAGCCAAACTTCCCAGCCTAAACCCCATGCGCCAAGCCCTGGGTGCTCCCAGTTGTCCTCTACAAATCGGATATCATGCTCCAGTGGCTCGATTCCGAGTTCACGCAAGCTCTCCAGGTACAGCTCCTGAATGTTGTCCGGAGATGGCTTCATGATTACTTGGAACTGGTGATGCTGATACAGACGGTTCGGGTTTTCCCCATAACGTCCGTCTGCCGGGCGGCGGGAAGGCTCCACGTATGCCACATTCCACGGCTCAGGTCCAATGGAACGAAGGAAGGTCATTGGGTTGAGCGTACCTGCCCCTTTTTCAACGTCATACGGCTGGACAATGAGACAGTTTTGCTTTGCCCAAAAGTTTTGCAGCGTCAAAATGATGTCTTGAAATGTCATTTTCATGCTTTTTCCTCCTCTAAATGATTTACTAGGCTTTAAGTCGAAACTAAAAAAACCTCCCGCCTCTACACTGCCTGATGCGACAGTGTAGGGACGAGAGGATTCTCGCGGTTCCACCCTACTTGGCGAATGACTTCTTCGCCCACCTTAAAATTAAATTGCTCCAGAACGCCCTTCATCAGCATGGTGACCGGGCTCCCACTATCCCCGATTCGCTATTCACAGCCAGTGGCCGACTACTCTTTTCCTTCATGGCAACATTCGGTATACAAGTTTGGTTCTTATCATAACGAAAACAAATTCGTATGTCAATTAGTCCTGATCTGTTTGCGTCATTCTTTCCATACGCTCCAGTTGTTCCAGAAATGCTCGACTTTTCAGCCTGAGATCCAGATACTCGTCCATGAAACTCCGCAGCACATGCTTGAGCTGGTTGCGTGTAGCCGGTTTTACTTCAATGTCACCAAGACGCTCCAAATCAAATACCTGGAACAGCCGTAACAGCTTCCAGGTCGAGGGTGTAACTGCCATAGCGTATGGATCGGAAGGCAGGCAAACTGGGCACAACAGGCCGCCCTGTCCTACACTGATCGCATAGGGCTCGCGCTGTTCGCCACAGTTTGCACACGCCGTGAGCTGCGGGGAGATACCCGCTACCATTAGCATCTTGGTCTCAAAAATCCGACACAGGATCTCAGCATCTCGTCCTTCATCCAAATAGCGGAACGTATGAAGGAGTAGCTGAAACAAGTAGGGATTCGGCTCTCTTTCCTGCGTCAGTCGATCCAAAAGCTCTGCTATGTATGCGGCATAAGCCGTAGCAGTCAGGCTTTGCCGCATATCCCGGAACGAATCCAGCATATCTCCCTGAGAGAGATCAGGCATTCCCGTACCGGGTCCTGCCTTGCATAGATAATAACTATGCGAAAACAACTGGGAGACGGCGGCAAGACGGCTTTTGGTCTTTTTGGCACCACGGGCCATCACGCCTAATTTGCCGTTCTCCCGGGTAAACAATGTCATCACTTTACTGGACTCGCCATAGTCCACACTGCGAATGACAATCCCTTCCCACTTTACAAGCATGCCTGCGTGTCACCCAATTCTTCCTGGGCGAGATCAAACGAGGTCTCCTCACTGGAAACATCCGTTTGATGGTGATCACGGTAGAGAAGGTAAGCATGGATGTCACCGGTTGAAGCGAAAACTCTCCAAGAAAAGTCACGAAGCAAGGAGCATCATCCTTTCCTATATCGGGTCTATCCACTTCCTTCTTAGAATCACCTTTGCCCGTTATTCTATGCCTTGGAAAAATTAACACATCGCGTTGTGAATATTATTGCTCGTCGTAGAAACCGAAGTTACGCAGCATCCGCTCTTGGTTGCGCCAATCCTTTTTCACTTTGATCCAGAGCTCCAAAAATACCTGGTCCCCCATCAGTCGCTCGATATCCTTACGCGCGCGTTGACCAATTTCTTTGAGCATCTGGCCTTTTTGCCCGATCAAAATACCCCGCTGGGAATCCCGCTCAACGTAAATAGCCGCATAAATGTAAAGCGTTTTGCCATTTTCGCCTCGCTTCATTTCTTCAATGACGACCGCAATGGAGTGAGGTACTTCTTCTCTGGTCAAATGCAGAACTTTTTCCCGAATCAACTCGGCTGCTACAAAGCGTTCCGGATGGTCTGTCACCTGGTCGGCAGGGTAATACATCGGGCCCTCTTCCATTTCACCCAAAATAGCCTGCTGCAATGATCCTGTATTGTTACCTTCCAGAGCAGAGATTGGAACAATTTGCTTGAAATCATACAATTTGCGGTAATCGTCAATAATTGGCAGCAGTGCTTCCGGGTGCACCTTGTCAATTTTGTTGATGACCAAAAATACTGGCGTTTTGACCTGCTTCAACCGCTCGATGATGTAATCGTCCCCAGCACCGCGTTTTTCTGTTGCATCGACAACAAACAAAACGAGGTCTACTTCGTTCAATGTATTTTCGGCAACCGAAACCATATAGTTTCCGAGTTTGGATTGGGGCTTGTGAATCCCAGGTGTATCCAAGAAAATAATTTGTCCTTCTTCTGTCGTATGAACCGCCGTAATTTTGTTGCGTGTCGTTTGCGGCTTATTCGACATGATGGCGATTTTATGTCCCACAATATGATTCAACAGGGTTGATTTTCCAACATTTGGACGTCCCACAATGGAGACAAAGCCAGATTTAAACGATTGCTTGGTCTTGCGATTATCCACGTAAATCCTCCTTGGTGAATGCGCCTGGAAGCAGGGCAGATACTGTCGTTTCCCAAAGGTCGCCTTTGAGATTCGTCAAAAATACAGGCATGTCCGGCGGGCACAGCTCCGCGATGACTTGTCGGCAAGCCCCGCACGGTGATACAGCTTGCGGAGTATCGGCAGCGACAGCTAAAGCCTTGTAAGTCCGATCATTTTCCGAATACGCTTTGAAAAGAGCCGTACGCTCTGCACAGTTGCACAGCGAGTACGCTGCATTTTCAATATTGCCTCCCAAATAAACCTTGCCACTCTCAGCTAAAAGAGCTGCACCTACCTGAAACTTGGAGTACGGTACATAAGCAAGCTTTCTGGCTTCGATTGCTTGTGCTAACAATGATTGTTTATCCATTCTCATCATTCCTCATATGATTGATCTTTAACATCATTTCATAGCAAGATGTGTCCAAAGAGACACGAAGAAACCAGACTGAAAGGTCAACTGGAATGACCCGTCCGGTACCACTAGTAAAAACTATCCCCATACTTTTTGCAACAGTGGCTGTCCAAATACGAGGACTCCGATGATGAGGGACAGGATTGCCGCCACAAGCACAGCTCCTGCTCCCACATCTTTGGCAATCTTTGCCTTGGCGTGCCATTCCGGGGAAGCTAAATCAACGACTGCTTCAATCGCGGTATTTACCAGCTCCAAGGAGAAGACCAGACCGATAGAAAAAAGGACCAGCAAAACATCGCTGCGGGGTATCTGCAGCCACCACGCTGCCGCCAGCACCAAAATGGCTGCGGCTACGTGGATTTGCATGTTTCGCTGTGTCCGTACGGTATAGGAAATTCCTTGCAAAGCGTAGGCGAAGCTGCGAATCAATCGTCGCCATTCCTTCAACGTAATCTCCTACCTCGTCAAGCCGATTTCTTCCAGCACCTTTTCTTGACGTGAAAACATTTCCTTCTCTTCTTCTGGTGTTCCATGATCATAACCCAGAAGGTGAAGAAAACCATGAACCGTGAGAAATCCGAGTTCGCGTTCGAATGAATGGCCATAGTCTTCGGCCTGCTCATGTGCTTTTGGCACTGAGATAATGATATCTCCAAGCATATTCGGAAACTCGCTGGCCTCTTCCTCATCGATGAAGATTTCCATTTCTCCTTCACCCGGTTCGTTCATCGCAAAGGACAGAACATCCGTAGGCCGATCAACGCCACGATAATCGCGATTCAACTCGTGGATGCGCTCGTTGTTCACCAGCGTGACAACTACTTCTCCTTGTACGTCTTCCAGCTTTGCCGCTGCTTCCAGGCAACGAACGAGCAGGTTTTGCAAATTCTCATCGATCGCATCGATTTCTTCATGTAGGATTTCTACAGATAACACAGGTAAACGATCTCCTTTTTGTGACGCCATTTATTAATAGCCGTGTTCTACTTCTTCCTTGGCATATGCAGCAATGATTTTTTGTACCAGACTGTGGCGAACGACGTCTCCCTCTTGGAAATGAATAAAGGCTACATCTGAAATCGGACTTAAGATGCGCTGTGCTTCTCGCAATCCGGATTTCTTGCCTTTTGGCAAATCCACCTGGGTCACATCACCCGTAATGACCATTTTGGAACCAAAGCCAAGCCTGGTCAAAAACATTTTCATTTGCTCGGGAGTCGTGTTCTGGGCTTCATCCAAAATAACGAAGGAATCTTCGAGCGTACGACCACGCATGTACGCCAAAGGTGCAACCTCTATGAGTCCGCGTTCCATCATTTTGGCGACTTGTTCGTTACCCAGCATGTCGTACAAGGCATCATAGAGCGGACGCAGGTAAGGGTCTACTTTTTCCTGCAAATCTCCTGGCAAAAATCCAAGGCTCTCCCCCGCTTCTACGGCCGGTCTGGTAAGAACGATCCGTTTGACACGCCCATTTTTCAACGCATTTACTGCTGTGACAACAGCCAAATACGTTTTTCCGGTACCAGCTGGTCCAATTCCAAACACAATGTCATGCTTCTTGATCGCAGACAAGTAGTGACGCTGGCCCAAAGTCTTTGCCCTGATTACTTTGCCACGTTGGGTACGAGCGACTTCTTCATCATACACATCGAGCAGTTGGGCACCTTCTCCCCGTTCAATCAACGACATCGCATAAGAGATGTCTCGCTCGGACAGGGCAATCCCTCTGCGAATCAACTGTAGCAGAGTTTCAATCAACGCTGTCAGTTTGTCCACTTCCGGCTTATCCCCGCTAATAACCAGTTCGCCTTCTCGGGTCATAATTTTGGCGGAACTTCTTTGCTCGATCAGTGTTAGGTACGCGTCATGTGGTCCGAACAACAGCAAGGCCTCAGATGCGTCTGAAAACGGGATTCTTACCTCATCTTGTACGTGCAACAGGCTTCCATCTCCTTGCAACGGTAATCAGCAATGCGTCATTTGCTTGCCATCCCTCACTGCCCAACGAGAGGCTGTTCAATGGCAATATCTTCAATGACGGAAAAATGAATGCTTACGTAAACTTTACCATTCTCTGTTGTGACGTGCAAAACTTTTTCGTCCTGAATGAACGCATCTTTTCCAGCTTTTTTCAAGATATCCTCCCTGGCGAATTTTTTAGCCAGTTCCGTCGCTTCCTCCACGCTCATTTCTGTTTGAACGGGTTCTGTTTGCGCGTACGTTACTGTCTTCCAGCCAAGTGGTGAAGTATATCCCGCATACGAGGGCAAATACCGTTGTTCTGCCATTTCGGCTTGTGCAAAGGACTGTTTTTCAAATGGCCACACGTATACCGCATAGGGTCCTACGAGCAGGTATTGATGCTGCAGCTTTTCTCCCGTCAAACGGTGCATCGTTTGTTTTAGCGGGACAGATGTGTTGCTCATATACCACACTTCCCCTTGCACCTTGCCTCGAGCTGATACGGCTTGTTGTCGGGTATCATTGCCAATGATCCCGGAAATGAGAACTTGGCCTTTTTCTACCAATTGATTGCTCACAACCTGACTGCGGCCAACCTCTGGGAGAATTTTATGGACGACAGCCCTCTTTTTCGCTACAAGATGACGAGGACCAGTTGCAAGCGGCTTTACGGGAGCCTCTTTTTCAACCACTTGAAGCATGACCTTGGTTCCTTGAATCTCAATTCCAACCCAGGACGCTTCCGGCAGCAGACTCAACAGCTCTTTTTGCAATACCAACGGTTCTTTTAGTTTGACCTTCCATGCCCCTTCTTTAATCCCCACTTGTTCGGCAGCTTGAATCACTCGACGCGGATCTACCATTTTCGTCCCGCTCACTTCAACACTCCAGACAAAGGAGGAGAGCATGTACAATCCAATGAAAAAAAGGGCAGCCCCAATTGCCAATCCAGATCGTCTACGTATACGCAGCAGCCAGAAAGGCAGCCCGTCTCTTGCCTCCACGTGACTGCGACAGCCTGTCTCTTTTAAAAGCGGACGTAAACGAAAATAATCCCGAATCAAAATATCGCAGCGAGTCACCTCTTCTCCTACCCTGCGAATATTCCAGATTCGAATTCCATCCCGTACGGCCATATTCAGCATCCGCTCAAACCGTTTTCCCCGAACGGTAATGGTTACATGTCCATCCACCCACTCCTTGATTCCATACCGCATACGTGCCGCCCCCTACCTTTACCAAGATTACGAGCTCTGTGGTCCTGTCTCCAAAAATTTCACACCACCGATTCTGCCTTCTAACAGAACCTCCTCAGGCAAAATCGCTCGGATGACAAGCTGTTCACCTGAAACAATCATTTGACCGTTCGTCAACAACAGACGAAGCTCTTTTTCGCTAAAATGCAAGACTCCTCGATGATTCTCTATATACATTTGCAAATGACCGATCATCGTGATGCGCGGGACTTCCAGGACTACATCTTGCGGCAGATCCAACACCCCTCCGGCCAGCTGGCGCAGACGGCGGCTCCAACGCTTCATGGATTAGCCCCCCTTCTCGTTCTATATATTGGCGAATATGACGATCTCATCTGTTTGCAGGTGCAAAACCATTCTTATCTATGCGTATGCGCGAGCATAAAGTGGCATTCATCAAAAACAGTCACAAAAAAAGAGCCCTCATCGCTCGCGATTTGGCAAGCAGATGAGGACTCATACTTTGAAATACATTCCACAAAACCTATTGATTATTTGCTTTCTTTTGTAAGCGCCTTCCATTTTTTCATGACTCGCTTTACTTTCTCAGCTGAACAACCGCATGCGATCGCTGTTTCATATACTGATTTGTTTTCGAAGATGGCAAGCCGAATCACTTTTTGACGAAACCGCCCCATTTGCTCAAAAATTTGTTGATTCATCGCTTGACCTCTGTCCCTTCTTCTATTTGGAGGAATTTTCATTACATTCAGGATAGTCAACAAGGATATGAGAAACAAGACAAGTTATTCGATATATTTCGACATGAAAACATTGCGTATCAATCAATGAAAAACAGGCGAACCGAAGTTCACCTGTTTGACTAGCTACTATTTATAAAATCTTTCTTTGCCGAACCTGCTTAGCGTACGGAGCCTTTGAGCGCGGCTCTCCAAAAATGAGCGCCCATTTCATGCCATCACGGGGATTGCCGTGTTTTGATGTGAGTGTTTTCGCTCGGTCTAAATCAGCAACCTTCATTGATTCCGATTGCTTCACTGTGATGGTCGGACCCGTTGAAGCACGAGCTGGACTGGAAAATGCCCATTCCTGCTCGACTCCAATCCCTTCCATCGATTCTTGCTGAAGTGGCTCGTATTTGGAGGATGCTCGCACCGTCTCCCTGCCATAATCCTCTGTTTCCTTCGGGATATCCGACGTTGTAGCCGGGGTAAGCGGAGGCATTTTCTTGCCTTGAGACATCTTCTTCTTTCCGGTTTTTCCAAGAGCTTTATATCCTAAGTAACCAAGGATGACAAACCAGAACTTGCCGATGAGCGGGATGATCCACTCGACTAAATCCAGTAAATCTGCGACGAGATCCATAAGATCTTCCATGGCAATCGCCCTTATTCTTTCTCGTCTGGCGTAGCAGGATCTTGTTTGTCACCTGCATGCCCGAAGGATTGACGCATTTGTGTATCAGCAGCAATGTTTTGCATGTTGTAATAATCCATTACGCCCATTTTGCCGCTTTTCAATGCTTCGGACAAAGCGAGTGGTACTTGCGCTTCGGCTTCTACTACTTTTGCCTTCATTTCTTGTACGCGCGCGATCATTTCCTGCTCTTGGGCTACCGCCATGGCACGACGCTCTTCCGCTTTCGCTTGGGCAATACGTTTATCTGCTTCTGCTTGGTCGGTTTGCAATTGTGCCCCGATGTTCTTCCCTACATCTACGTCCGCAATATCAATCGAGAGAATTTCAAAAGCGGTTCCGGCATCCAGACCTTTGTTCAATACCGTTTTGGAGATCAGATCCGGATTTTCCAATACATCCTTATGTCCTTTTGACGAACCAATAGTCGATACGATCCCCTCACCTACACGGGCGATAATTGTTTCTTCACCAGCACCACCGACCAATCGATCGATGTTGGCACGAACCGTTACTTTGGCACGAGTGCGCAGCTCGATACCGTCCTTTGCCATGGCTGCTACCACAGGTGTTTCAATCACTTTTGGGTTAACACTCATCTGTACCGCTTCCAAAACATCACGACCTGCCAGATCAATGGCTGCTGCGCGTTCGAAGCCAAGTGGAATATCTGCGCGTTGTGCTGCTACGAGCGCATCTACTACACGGTCTACGTTACCGCCTGCGAGATAATGGCTCTCCAATTGATTTGTATCCAGCTGCAAGCCCGCTTTACGCGCTTTAATCAACGGATTCACGATACGGGATGGTATGACGCGACGCAAGCGCATTGCGACGAGGGTAATAATCCCGATATTCACACCGGAAGCCAGTGCAGAAATCCAGAGCATGACTGGTACGAATGAGAAGAAAACTGAAAGTACAACGATGGCTACTGCCACCATAAAAATAAGGGGAATCAAACCACTTTCAAACATGTAGAGCTCACTCCTTTTGTTCTAGTTCGGCAACGACGATACGCGTGCCTTCTACTTGCACAACGGTGATGGCGGTACCTGCTTCAATGAAACCACCAACCGATACAGCATCCACACGTTTTCCTTCCACCTTGACGACCCCTGCCGGGCGCAATGGTGTCAGGGCGATGCCTGATTTTCCTTCCAGCTCACGCTGATCGCGCGGAGCTACGTAACCTTCTTCATTGCTTTGCGTCTCACCCAAGACAAACTTGCTGAATAGACCTTTGACCCCGTATTTCTTCACTAACAGGAACGTAACAATTGCCGTGATCAAAGCAGCCACACCCAGGGATGCCAGCCCTTGCTTCGTGTCGTAGGCTGCCATTACGAGACCAGTCACAATGCTCAGGAAGCCAATCGCACCGACAATGCCGCCCGGAAGAAAAATTTCCAGAAGCATCAGTAAGATTCCGATGACAAACAATCCTATGTGCAACCAGTTGGCAAATCCCGCTACATAATGCCCGAAGAAGTACAGACTAAACGCGAAGAGCGAAATCGTCCCCGCAACACCAAAGCCAGGGGCAAACAGTTCTACTACAATTCCTCCCAAACCAATGATGAGCAAAAGGCTCATCACAATGGGACTCGTTACCCATCTTGCTACCAGTTCTCCACCAGTTGGCTCAATCGCCTGGAGGGAATCTGACTGAATGCCGAGCTTTTTGAGCAGTTCTTCCTTATTGGACACCACATCATCTGCATAACCCAACTGCTTCGCTTGTTGGGCATCAAGAGAAAGCACCGTGCCTTTTGGCTTTAATCCCGGGAATTCTGTATCGATTTCCACCATCGCGCGAGCAACGTCAGGATTGCGATTGTTCAGCTCAGCTGCCGCCTTCATTTTATTGCTCCAACCGGAAATGAACTTAATGTCTGCCGCATTCCCTGCCATGTCAATCGGTGCGGCTGCCCCCATGCTACTACCTGGAGTCATAATAATTTCATTTGCATTCAGGGCGATGTAAGTTCCCGCTGAAAAAGCCTGATTATCAATGTAGGCTATCACATGCATGGGAGCCTGACGGATCAACTGCCCAATCTGGTCGGCAGCGTTAACTTCTCCACCTGGCGTATTGATATGCAAGATAACAAGGTCTGCCTGCTGCTTCTGTGCGTCAGCAAATGCTCTGTGTAAAAAGCTCTCCAGCCCTCGCTCGATGGTGCTATCTACTGGAATCCAGACAGCTTTTTGATAGGTCTTGGCTGTTGTGGACGCGGGAGCAAGAAGCATGGTCATTCCCATAATCAGGCAAAGAAGTGAAAAAAGCAATCGCACGCGGCTTTTTACTAGCCTTGTTGCACTCATTGCATGTACCTCCTTTCCTTCTATCAGCTTCAACGTGTGTGCAATAAGGTATACGAAAGAGGTTGGCAATCGTTTCATATTTATTTTACATTTGGAAAAAAAGAAAAACCCAACCTTTACAGGTTGAGTTTTTCTGTTCGTATCTATATGAGGTGTTACTCTCGTCTACGATGGTAGTTCCTCAGATACAATCTTTTGCACGAGGTTTCCGTCTGCTCTGCCTTTCACTTTCGGCATGATCGCACCCATCACTTTGCCCATCTCCTTTTTGGAGGAGGCATTGGTAGCTGCGATACCTTCCCGAACGATATCACGAATTTCGTCTTCGCTAAGCTGAGCGGGTAAGTAAGCGGAGAGCACGTCGATCTCTTCGCGCGTTTTCGAGGCAAGTTCCACGCGGCCTGCCTTCTCAAATTCGTGGAGGGATTCACGGCGTTGTTTTAACTCACGAGTCAAGATGGTCAGCACTTCGTCTTCAGACAAAAGTCTGCCCTTGTTAATCTCTTCGTTCTTTAATGCGGCTTTCACCATGCGAATAACAGAGAGTTTTAGAGCAGCTCTGTCCTTCATTGCTTGCTTCATATCTTGATCGAGTCGCTCCATTACACTCATGATGAGCCCTCCGTCAATTAAAACTTGCGTTTGCGAGCTGCTTCGGATTTCTTCTTGCGCTTAATGCTAGGCTTCTCAAAGTGGCGACGTTTACGCAGTTCCGCCATCACCCCGGATTTTGCGCTTTCACGCTTGAAGCGGCGAAGTGCGCTATCCAAAGACTCGTTTTTCTTGACTCGAATTTCTGCCATTTGTCTTCCCTCCCTCCGCTAAAACCGTGGGACGCCTGAGTCGAACGTACGAACAGACTGTCACACTTCATTATAGGATAATTGACTAAAGAAGGTCAACCTTTACTTCAATTTTATTCGTAAAAACCGGACAACAGGTGATAATGGATGTGGAAAACCTCTTGTCCACCCTCTTTGCCGCAGTTGTTAATCAAGCGAAAACCTGGCAGCTCCAGCTTTTTCGCCAAGAGTTGCGCTACATGGTGGATATGCCCGATCAGCGGCAGATCCTCGGCGCTTACATCCATGAGCGTGGGAATCGGCTTACGCGGGATAATCAACAAGTGAACGCGTGCTTTTGGTGCAATATCGTGGATGACAATGACGTGCTCGTCCTCATACTCGATACGAGCAGGAATTTCACCGTCCATGATTTTGGTAAAAATACTTTTTTCCATGGGAGACTCCTTTCTTTTTTTGTATGTGGATCGTTATGTATGTAAGAATTGATCGTATCACATTCCCTCACTTTTGTCTTGCGGCGCTACCTAACGCATGGTAGCATGACTTCGAGGTTACTACGGATCAAAGGAGTTCGTGCAGATGAAACCAATTGCACTGGATCAGGCAGCAATCAACGCAGAAGGGATTTTGCTCGCTGGTTCCCCAGGGCTTGCCTTGTCATCCGTTCACTTTGATACCCGCGAGCTGACTGCGGGATCTTTGTTTGTAGCGCTGACAGGCGGCGCACGGGATGGACATGATTTTTTGTTACAAGCCGCTGAACACGGAGCTGTAGCTGCTCTCGTTTCGAATCAGGATAAGATTCCTGGGAACTTGCCAAACGATTTTGGATTAATTCTCGTCAACGATACACTGCGTGGCTTTCAAAAGCTGGCTGCCGCTTATCGGAAAAGCTTTTCTTTCCCTCGCATCGCCATTACAGGAAGTATCGGGAAAACAACCGTAAAGGACATCGTGGCACACGTACTTGCCAGCCGTTCGCCCGTATACAAGACGTATAAAAACTTCAACAACCACATCGGTGTACCTTTGTCATTATTGCAGATGGAAGAAAAACATCAAGCTGCTGTACTGGAGCTCGGGATGAACCACGCCGGTGAAATCGATCTGCTCGCATCGCTGGTTCAGCCAGATATTAGCGTGATTACATTTATCGGAGAGTCTCATATTGAGTATTTTGGCACGCGTGAAAAAATTGCTCTCGCAAAGGCAGAGCTGCTTCCTCATACCGCTCTGGACGGGCTCGTGCTGCTCAACAAGGATTCGGAGTATCTACGGATGATAGCCCATCTGTATCCGGGTGAAATCATGTACTACTCTGTTAATGAGAAGGCGGATATTTGGGCCGAGCAAATCGAAACGGTTGAAAGCGGGACTCGTTTCAAAGTATGCTTAGCCTCCGGGGAGAATTTCGAGGCATTCCTGCCGTTGCATGGCCGCCACAGTGTCCTGAATGCACTGCCTGCTGTCGCGATTGCCAAGAGACTCGGAATGGATACGGAGCAAATTGTTCACGCTTTGTCCACCGTTCAGCTCTCCGCCATGCGGTTTGAGCAAATGAACGGGAAGCACGGTACTGTGTATATCAGTGATGCGTACAATGCCAGCCCCGTTTCCATGGAAGCCGCCGTACGGACCTTTGCTGAGCTGTACCCTAAGCGCGCGAGAGTCGTTGTGCTAGGTGACATGTATGAGCTCGGTCCAGAAAGTGCGGCTATGCACGCGGGCGTCGGAGCCTCGCTTCAAGACATCGCTGAGCGCTTCGAGCTGCTCGTGACAATCGGTGAGGATTCACGTCATCTCCATGATGCTTATTCGGGCAAAAAGCTGCATTTCTCGACCAAAGCAGAGGCATTGGCTGCTCTGCTGCCGCTGCGGGATGAAAAACATGCCTTTTTGTTCAAGGCTTCCAAAGGTATGTCTTTATGGACGCTTATTACTGATCTCGAAGGTCACGAATAATAGTAAGAGAACAGCCGCCTCTCGTATCATACGGGAGACGGCTTGTTTTTTAGCGCTTGTCATTATCATTCCACAGACGTTCTACCTGGATTAATCGATCTTCCTCAAAGCTTAGATGATAAATATCGGGCATCGAGGTCTTTTTTCAAAAGGAGAAATCGTATGATGGATCGTAGTGATTCATAATGATCGTCATGATGTTTCCATGGATGCCAATCGCGACTTTTTTGCCTTGATGGTGATCCAAAACTTCCTGAAAGGTAGCGATTCCTCTTTCCCCCGCTACTTCATTGGATTCTCCCCCTGCGAAAGCGAACCTGAAGATTAGCCGAATTTGTTGGTTAGCGCTGCTCATAGATTTCGTTGTAAATATCGAGCTTATCAAGCGCGAAAGCCGTATAGTGAGTAGAAGCAAGATCGGCTACGTAGTACGATTTCCCATCCTTTGCCCAGCCAATGATGCGATAGTTATCAGCAGAGCTCAAATACGGGTTTGGTAAGCCTTTCTTCGGATCACTGAATGGATCGTTGCAATTTTTCACCTGCTTGCAAAAGCGGATGGCCCCATACGAGTCTTGTGAATTTGATGGATGTACATATACTTCTGCTGCAAACTGATTCCCTCCCGGTGACCAGAAAATCTGTTTCAAATCGTTATCAGGATAAAAGGACGACTTCAAAATCAATTTTTTCCCCGCTGGCAGATCCAGCATGTATTCTTCTTTTTCCGTTCGCATATACCGGTACTTCATATCATTCGAATAAGAAGGAAAGTCGGTCATTTTGTGTTCGTATTTTAACCCTGTTGGCAAATCAAGCTCTTTGAAGGCTGTTTGCGTCCGGTAAAACAGCTTTTTGGAATTTGGCATCCAATAAAACTTCTCTTGTGGTGCGTAATGATCTACCTTCCACTCATATTGGTCATTCTTTTTCATTTTGAGTGTTGGCAGGTGCTGCAAGTACAAGTGACCGCTTACTTTGGAATTGGAAGAGAGCATGTCCATACGGGTGAACGCCATGTACTGTTCATCCGGTGAAACGGAAAAATCAAGGACAGGATACTGAGCTGCTGCCGGGACGAGTACCGTTTTTTTGCCGTCTGGCAGACTGAGCTTTACGATACCGCCATTTTCACGAACGTAGAGTACGTCTTGCTTTGGCGACCATTTGCCATAGCCGGATAGCTGCGTCATCTTTTTTGTTTGCATATCGTACAAGTACGGTATGGTTCGGTCTGCCTTTCCGTATCCGATTCGCTCCCCGTATACAAACCGCCCCGATGGCGACATGTTCGCCCGGTGAATCAAGGGCATGTTCGTCACGGTTTTTGTCACTTTTCCATCTACTGTGACTTTATAGATGACGACTGGCTCTGGTTTGCGAGGGTCTGCCTTTGCAGGAGCAGAAGCATTGATTTGTCCAGGAACAAGGATGCCCAGCAAGGAAATCAGCAAACATGAGAGCAATAGGTGTTTTTTCATCAAGGGTCCTCCCGAATAAGTAATCAATACGTAGACGCTCGCTGGGAGCACTTGGTTTCCTTTTACATAAAAAAAAAAATCGGAAGCACCCCTGCGCCTCCGACCTTTTCTCACTTACGCACTAACCATCATTGCCTTTCGCAACCATTCTATCTCTTCCACTAATACACGCTGCGGACTCTGACCAAACCATTCAATAGATGCAAAATAATCCGTATCCGCAATCTTTTCTAAAATTGGCCCATAGTCTACAACACCTTCACCAAGCAGTACCATTCCCTCACGATCACCGTTAGGGGCATATACATTATGCGGAGCGAATACCGGCAGATGATTCGATGAAGAAATATTTTTCAAATGATAATGAGCTACCCACGGTTTCAATTGCTCGTACGCATCGATCGGATCAGCACCGGATTCCCAGACATGAAGAAAATCAAGATTCACTTTTAGTGCAGGATGATTGACTTCCCGCAACAAAGCAAGTGTAGAACTCAGCGAATCTGTAAGCGTGTTCGGATGTGTTTCGACCAAAAGCTGAATCCCGTGCTCTTGACACAGCTTACATAAGATTTGCAAATGATGCACATAGCGTGCACGCTCTTCTGGCCCAACTTCTTGACTTGCCTTCTGTCCGGCAAACGTCCTGATTTGCTTCACATGTAGCCAATTTGCCAGTGAAATGAGTCTTTTTGCTTTTTCCAGCGTACGCTGAAATCCAGACGAAGTAGCAATATCCAGATAATCGCTAAGCATGGAGATACTCATGCCTTGATCCCTGACCGACCTTACCTGCTCCTCCATCTCTAATCGATCATGATCGTACAGATGTTGAGCGTGGGTTCCCCATAACTCTATTCCATCAAAATGATGACGATGAGCAAACCGAACAATCTGTTCAAACGAAATCAACTGGTGGCGAAAAGTAATTGTGCACAATGAGAGTTTCATTTGATCTTTACCTCCACCCTTTTTCATCTACAGCGACGAGACTTTTATCCATTTGGGTCCACAGTACAAACTGACGTTCCAGCTCTTTTTTCACTTCTAGTTCAATCAGATCAATCTCTTCTAACGCCTCGATAATCGGAGGCAACAACGCCAGATTCTTGGTCATCGCCATTTTGACAGACAAGTACTGAGCTGTTGTAAACCCTTGGTAGATGTCCTCCACTTTATAGGCGATACGCAAAAACTCATCACGATGGTATTGCAGGTAATCTTGCAGATAGAGAAATGCATACTCGTAGCTGTATTTACGGATCGCAATCACTTTTACCTGAGTCACTGCCGCAAGCAACATGTCCAAGTTGTATCCATTGCGCCCTTCTGCCATGTCTGTAATCAATTGCTTCAACTCAAGGGTAAATGGGTTATGATCACGCTTGAGTGTGTCGTAGAAATAGTCATGGATCATTTCATAGGTTGGTTCCTTAATTTCACTCGCATCCACCATAAAGCCGCCACCAAACGGATTTTCCAAGAAGGCTTTGATCACCGTCTCCTTCTTCACATTGCCCTCCCAACGAAAATCCGGGTCAAACATAAACCACTCATCTTCATTCTCCGTCTTTGAAATCATCAAAAAATGCGGGAATGGCTTCAATGCAAATTTATTATCTCGTTCTGGAACCAGCGACATGTCTATCTGAACAAGGACAAACTGATCCTCGGTACGCTTATCAATTAACTCTAAGAACATGTCCAAATTGGAGGCTTTATCTCGGGAATGATCATACCATTCCGTTACTTTCGCTCGGAAAAGTCGCTCATATCCCTTGATGATCTCCTCATGGTTATCAATGTAATAGGTGACCACACCTTGATCCGTAATGGAGTACTCGGCATCCCATATGCCAAAATAATAGGGACGATAATCAATTTTTGTGCGGCGCTTTATCACTTCGCATAGGCATGAAATAATGCAATGAACCTTAACCATTCTGTATCCCCCACTCGATGTTTGTATAGACGCTAATTCGATACATGCTGCGGTTCCAGCTGTTCAACAAAAGTAAGCAGTGATCCGACCGTTTGGAAGATTCGTGGATCCAACTCATGAGCAGGTACGACCAATTTCAAATCTTCCTCGATATACACAATCAGTTGCAATAGCATGATCGAATCAATATGTAGATCCTCATTCAATCGCATGGACTCCTCTAGCTTGACGATATGCGATAATTTTAATTTTTCGGTCATGATCGTATGAATTTGCTCGATTCTTTCTGTTCGTGTCATTTGCTGATCGTCTCCATTTCTACTAATCGACGGCTGATTTTTCCGGTGGCTGTCTTAGGAATGCTCGTCACACATTGGATGTCAAATGGGACTTTATAGCCTGGCAAACGATCTTGGCACCATTCCCTGATTTGTTCAGGAGTCGTTCCTCCCTCAGTAATAACCTGCGCCTTCACAATCTCTCCCATGACTGGATGACGTCCACGATACACGACCACTTCTTTTGTCCCATTCATTTTCAAAATGACATCCTCGACCTCTAAAGGAAATACCTTTAAGCCAGAGACGTTTATTACATCATCCATCCTTGATACAAATTGAATGTGTCCTTCTCCTGTCCAAAAACCTAAATCCTGCGTCGCTATTTCGTTCTGTCCATTCCAAATCTTAATTTCATCAGGTTGGTCTTCCTTTTCGCCTGTTGTCATGGTTACATGGGAAAGGGGAACCCCCAGATCTGTATGCGACCGCATCTGTTTGCTCATACTGACGCACCCCGCCTCAGAGCAACCATATTGTTGCATCAAGATGTCGCTCATGCCTTGCAGCTTTAGAAACAAGCCTTCTGGCATGGGGGCTCCTGATGTCATTAACCGGTGAAAGCGTACCTGCTCTCGCGTAAAGCTGGATAAGATGTGATAAAAGACTGGCAGACCATAAACAATATGCTGGGGAGTATCTTGAATCACTTGCAAAGCAAACTTCGGATTTTTGTGCGTCACAATCGAAGGCTTACTTCCCCGTTCCAGGGCTGCCAATACTCCACATATCAATCCATACGAATGTGTCACAGATGCCAGCACGATCGGGGTTAACGCTTCCTCACCTTGGAATAACTGGTTGTAAGCATGAATTTCTGTTTGGATATCATCCCAGCTTCTTCCGATTAGCTTCGCGTCTCCCGTCGTACCTGAGCTATATTGGTAGAGCGATGGTTTTTCGCTCTGTTGTTTATCCGTGATGGACATGAAGTGCTTCGTCTCTTGATAGACAAGCCCATAACATCTTGCCTTCACTGCCATTTGATAGGCTGTTTCCATCGGGGTTTCCCCATGAATTAACAACACCGAGCCATTATGCTCACGTAAATATTGAACAAGACTAATCACGTCAAGTGGGTCAGCCAAGCAGACTGCATACCTCTTTCCTTCTGGCTGCCGAAAATGATCCATGCTTTCGAACCCTTGCTTATGTCTCTCCAATTCATGCACAGAAATCTCGTTTTGATTTACAATGAACATGCTAGTAACCTCCCACAGCCATGGAATGAAGCCTTTTCCTTGCCTCGAACAAAGGATTGGGAACTTCATGTAAATGATAGTTCTCCTTCGTTGTATATAGCTTTTTCTTGGTCAATTTCTCTACTTGCACGCATGGAACAAACAGATCAAATCGCTTAAATCGCTCCACCAATTCCGGGAATCGTTGTTGGTGACCCTCCAATACCTGAACGGCCATCTCCCAGAAGTTCTCTTCGGCATAGCCGTAATGCTCCTCTAATAGCCGTGCAAGTTGCCCCAGATTGATCATAAATAAAGTCTCCAATGTCAAATCCCTGACTGTTGATGTTTGATTCATGTGAAACATCACATCATCGGGCTTTGTTGCGTAATATTCGTGCACTTCCGCGAAGTTCGGGCATTTGTCTGGCTCACTCAAGAACGGTTGGCAAAAAATCAAATCTTCATGAAAATCCTTCAATGCTACCCGAGTAGGGACACCATCCCGATGCACCAAGACCATATTCTGCGCGTGGGTTTCCATTGCAATTCCGTGTTTCACAAGAATATGAACGACTGGCAATACACTGCTTTCCAATAATCGCACAAGCCAATTTTCTAGCCCTTGCTTACGAACCCAAGGGTCAATGAATGGCATCCCATCCACCTCTACTGCCGCTAATGCGTTATAAGGAACCGCCTCTTCTCCGGCTTCGAGATGAGGGATGAGACTTTCTCTCCACATGCACCCAATTACCCCGAATGTAACCATTTCCACTAGTTCAGAAGCAGGTGGAGGATCGTATGCCACTGCCGCAAACTCCTGGAGCATGATCACCTTTTGCACATCTCGCAAATAGGCATCTGCGTCCGTAATCCCCTTGAGCCACCTCGAAACAATGGGGGCACTAGCCAGTGAGTGCGGCGTGAGATGACGTGGAGCTGAAGTATTCACTACGTTCATCGAGAGTTTCAGATACGGTTTATGCGGATTACTTTTGTTAGCAAATGTGCGGATGGATTGTTGTGGACGATGACCATCAGAGCCTGCACCTAGCACAATGATCTGTTTGCGATGGATATCGTCTTGGAACCCAGGCACGATATGATTGCGCCACTGCCACGGATGGACAGGCACAAAGGCGTACTGATCAGGATCGCATCCATGATTGACGATGATTTGTTGAAAGGCTTCTTTTTGCTCTCGCCCTATTTCATCCAAAAGAAGGTCATCGAAATTCCTTCCTTGATCAATGGATACTTGAGAATATTGCTTATGTATTGCTAACCAAAGAAAATGAACTTCCTGCTTAAATTCAGGACCATAGGCAAAATGATCTACATAGCTAAAGCCAACACGTGATTTATAGCTAGGATGGTAAGGGTGACCATCCATCAGATCACCTTCCAGCTCATCGTACGATTTGCCCTGCATCCGAATATCATTTTGTATCCGATAGTATTGGGACAATGTATCCTTTAACAGCGTTTGTTCCAAGTCATTGGCAAATAGCTTCAGTCTTTGTTCATCTACCGTGTTCGTTCGAAAGACTTCCACTAAAAAACGAGTGAGGGATACCGCTTCAGATTCTTGCTTTTCAACCCCGTTTTGATCGTAAACAACACGGGTAACGGGGTCCTTCCCTAAACGAACAAGCCCAAAACTGGCACTTTTCCGCCCTCGGCAAAGATAGCGAACAGGCAGTTCACCCTCATCAAGCCCATGCAGGGTGTAAATCGTTTCGTCCCCCTCTTGAAGGGTCTCAGGGATCAAAATTCCCTCATATAATAAAGACTCGATGCATTGTCGAAACACCCGTCTTCTCACCTGCACGTACTGGGGCGAGTGAAGTGCCTCTTCAATCGAGAAATCTTGTATTGTTAACTCCATACGTTATCCTCCAAGTCTCTTCAAGCTAGATGCTAGTAAGCTATCCAAAAGCATGCAGCCCTGCCTTTTCCGTCTGTTTTACTTTTGCTAAAGGATTATCTATGTAAACAAAAACAGATGATCTCTCTTCCGGTTGGGTTAATTCATCCAAATCATAGAAGCGCGTGAGCAAATTCGCCTTACACGGAAGCTGTTCGCGCGTGAGTAGATTCTCCAGAAACTTCGACGCCTCTCGATTCATCGGTAAAAACTCCGTCAAAACCTCATGCATCTCTGCCAATAAGATTTGTTCGTCAATTAATCCTTCCGTTCCAAATCCATTAATGAGTCCAAACATATGGTTAAAAATCATGTAATAAGTGATTCGCTCATCTACTAGATTGTCTTTGTAAATGTTCCTGCTCGCCTTGCCAACCCCAGGCAATTCTGCCTCTAATACTTCTTGCATCGATTCTGAGAAATAGTAGCCTTGATTATCACGATAAAAGAACTGATCGGGGTATCCGTCTTTAAGCATGACAACACTATTCTGTTGATGGGCTTCCAAGCCGATTCCGTATTTTAGATAAAGCCATACCATTGGCTTCAAAGAAATATCTACATACCGCTTAAACCATTCCAAACTAACTACTTCCTGTGACTTCCCTTCTTTTTGTGCCAGATGGTGAATGATCGTTGCCAACCTACTCTTGTAACCGGGAAGTGGATCTTGAACGAGTGCCGCGATTTGCGTGACTTGCTCTGCATTCCTCCCCATAAAGGGATTATCACGCAGGATCACTTCAAATCCGGATTCTTTCGCCTGATCCAACGTGATCGTGATGTAAGCCGGATCAGAGATAAAGCCAAAGCCTGGATACTTGCGACTCACTTCACCTATCCCTGTTTCAAAAAGTTGCTTCGCCTCTAAACCGATCTCCATCTCACTTAACTTGTTGATCCGTAATGAATTCGTAACTTTGATTGGGACGGACAGCTTGAGCATGTATTTCTTCTCAGGATGATAAACCGTTCGAAGAGAAGATGTCGCCATATACTCCTCACCCGCTGGCCCCAGGTATAGAAGCAACCCTTTCCCGATCAAGGATTGTACGGCTACCTGTTCAAGCAACCATTCTGCTTGAAGCGGATGAATCGGGACGATTGAAAATGACGGATCGACATCAGATATCGAAGGAAACTCATCCTTCAGTAATTGCGTAGCGGATTTTGTTAGTCCAGATTTTTCGTGAACAATCGACGGATGGGCAGCAAACAGGTGGAGTTGAAACTTCCCGCAACACTCCGGTGCATACAACGCTTGCTTGGCATCAGGAATTCCTTGCTGACTCTTCGGGGTTGGATGAAACAAGTGACCGAACAAAAGTGCCTGTTCTGCTTCGATAAAGCTTTGTTCTACGCCATATAAAATCTCCGCATTACTTTGGCGAGTCCGAACAAACTTCTCAATGCTTTGGCAGCTTTGAATCATACGCAAGACCAATTCATCTGGAACTGCATTTTCCCCATGCTGAAGCGTTAGCTCTTTAATCAAAAGAACCGCTAATGTCAAATAGTCCGCTTTGACGAATCGAGTACAGTCACCACTTCGATAGCAAGCTGGATAATGAAACAGATGCCTGCCTGTCACCGAATGATATTTGACACCGACATAGAGGGAAATCCCCTGATGCGGGAGTTCGCAATGAAGGTACGTACCTGTTGTACTCGGCTGTATGATTTTCGTTAGCTGCTTCGTAATCTCGTCTTTCCGATTGATCCACTCGCCCCTACCTGTTTCTCGGAGATAACAATTGAGAAAGCTCTGCATCGTTGCATGCTCTGCGATATGCTTGACTACGAACATGTTACCTCTCCTCTTGCTTGATCCAATTTTTTTATTTCAAGCATTGCAACTTACATAACTGGTAAAACGTCCCATGTATAATGTAAACGATTATCATTCTCATTTCAAGCAATAAAATTCGTCTTATACAATTCAAAGAAATGCGCTGACCGAAATTAGTTCCTCCCTCCTACATAAAAAGAAAAAAGATGCCGATTCATCAGCATCTTTTTTCTCATGATTAATCCAACTCTTCCGCATCTACGACGTTGCGACCTTTATCGGCATGTCGATCGATAGCGAGTTGCACCAGACGATCGATCAGCTCGCTGTAGCTCACACCCGCTGCTTGGAAAAGCATTGGATACATGCTAAACGGCGTAAAGCCTGGCATCGTATTCACTTCGTTGATATAGAGCTTGTCGTTTTTCTCATCCCAGAAAAAGTCTACGCGAGAAAGGCCAGAGCCATCGAGTGCTTGGAATGCCTGCTTGGCAATATCCGCAATTTGTTCGGATACATGCTCGGGAACGATGGCAGGAATGGAGAGCTCTGTTCCCGCCCCCTTGTACTTGGCTTCGTAATCGTAAAATTCTTTAGCGGCAATGACTTCCCCAACGACAGAAGTCATCAGCTCTTCATTCCCCAAAACGCCAATCTCCAACTCACGGACTTGAACGAACTCTTCCACAATCAATCTGCGGTCGAATTTGGCAGCGACATCTAATGCGTGCTTGAGCTCCTCACGATTTTTCGCTTTGTTAATCCCTACGCTGGAGCCCATATTCGCCGGTTTGACGAAACACGGATAGCCGAGTTCACGCTCGATCCGATCCATGACATCGTCCTGGCCTTTTTCCCATTGCGAGCGCAGCAAGCCTACATATTTCACTTGCGGAAGTCCAGCCTGTGCAAAGACGGTCTTCATCATCCATTTATCCATTCCGACAGCGGAAGCCATTACTCCGGTTCCCACGTACGGGATATTCGCCAATTCCAGCAGCCCCTGAATCGTCCCATCTTCCCCAAATGGTCCGTGAACCACAGGGAAAACAACATCCATTTGCTCATTCATGGCAAACAGCGACCCCGACTTGCTTGTTACTGCCAGCTCTTGCCCTGTCTCTGCTGCCTCGGTAATCGCTGGTGTTTTTGCTGATAAGCGCAACGCTTCGATCTTATCCGGCAGTTGACCTGCCAGTGTTTCTCCAGTCACCCAAGAGCCATCCAATTGAACGTACACAGGGGTTACCTCATATTTATTTGCATCTACAGCCTGCATAATGGACATGGCCGTACGCAATGAAACTTCATGCTCTGAGGATTTTCCTCCATAAATAATGCCCAGTCGAATCTTTTGATTTCCCATCTGTGTCATGCTCCTTTCCCCTCCGTACGATACCCGGAGAGTCTACCCAGTTTCTACTCTCTCCTATGCTATGCAAAAGCCCAACATCTGCTCTATTTACCGGGCCGAGCCCGTCATTTAGCATACACAAACCAAACGCCAAAAACAAGAGAAGCAAGTATCACCTGCTCACGTTTTTTCTCATACCATATAAATAAAATTCCTGTCATGGAGCTATTTTTTGGAGGGATTTCCATGAGAGATTATTTACTGTACTGCACGTACTGCGCTTCTTACACATTATTGCACAGCTATGATAAGGACAGCGGTTCATTCTTGGGAGAATACTCCCTGCTGCATAACAACTACACCCGTGACCCAATCGTCTTGAACAAATTTCTCCTCGCCCATCTCGGTCACACCATCCGTACCATTCCCTCTAAGACGGATGACTACCGCCATATCATCTCCAATGCCTCACATTTTTTAGAGGATGATATCGACAAGTATGTGGAGGAAAGTCAGCAGCGGGCAAAGTTCAAGGAGCGTGATCGGAAAAGCGAACGGGAAATTGGTCAGGTACAGCTATATCTGGTCGAGCATCTCTTGACCCACGAGCTTCAAAACTTAAGCCAGGCCCGCGCTTCTACCCCCGCCGAAGGACAAGTCTTTTTAGGCAAAGAACTGGGGTTCAAGCAGGCTCTCGATCTCGTCAGGCGTGTAAAAAATGACAAGCAATTGTCATGAGCACTTATTTCTTTATTCGAAATGATTCACATTCTTTGTGCAACTCTTTCCGCACGTCGCGCGTATAAAAAGAGAGACGATACAAGCGGGGGGAAAGAACATGTTTGAATACAAATTCGTCCGAGTTGAGCTGTCCTCTTTTCGACGCCAACCAAAAGAAGATTATCAGACCGTTGTCCACGAGCACGCCAAGGAAGGCTGGCGTTTGGTGCAAATCTTTGCGCCAAGCATCGGGGGCGACGGTATGGCCAAATACTTCGAATTGATTTTCGAAAAACCAAAGTCCTAAATCAGACTGAAAGCCAAAAAGAAAAACAGCGCCGTTCTTAAGCGGACGCTGTTTTTCTTTTTCTCTATCGACGATCTCTCACTTCAAAGATGGCAAATTTCAAGTAATGAGCCTCATCAGCCCCACTGATTTGCGGATGATCCTTGCCCGCGCCTCGCCATTCAATCAGACGCAATATCTTTTTCGCATCGACCGCTGCTTCTTGGATCGTTTGCAGGAACAGCTCAGGTGACATATGGTACGAGCAAGACGCGGTAACGAGAAATCCGCCCGGACGGACGAGCTTCATTCCGTTTAAGTTAATGTCTTTGTAACCGCGGCAAGCGCCCTTCACTGCTCCACGGGATTTCGCGAACGCTGGCGGGTCAAGAATCACCACATCCCAGCTTTTGCCTGCCTCTACATTTTCACGCAAGTAATCAAATGCATTGGCCACCACAAAATCAACGCGATGCAAAAAGCCATTGAGTGTAATGTTACGCTTCGCTGTTTCGATGGCGTGATCGGAAATATCGAGGGCCGTCACTTTTTTCGCACCGTGCTTGCAAGCATTCAGCGTAAAGGAACCGGTATGAGTAAAGCATTCCAATACCTCAGCGCCATCCCAAAACGGATTTTTGACGACTTTACCGCGCTTGTCTACAGGCATCTGCTTTGTCTCGCCGTCTACTTCCATGCTCGTCAGGGAAATGCCGTGCTTTTCGCCCCAGCCCTTCATCAAAGGCGCGATGGAGGCACGGTTTTCCCGCTGATCATAGAAAAAACCTGTCTTTTGCCCCTCTACGATATCCACATAGTATTTCAATCCGTTTTCTTCGATCAAAACCTCACGCGGACACTCTCCGTACAGGACTTCTTTGCCCTGTGTCAGCCCTTCCAGTTCACGGACAGGCACATCATTGCGCAAATAAATACCGGTCGGTGCAAATACCTCTACCAATGCATCCCGAATCCAATCGATGCGCTTCTCTATCCCCAATGAGAGGACTTGGACAACCAATGTATCTTCGTAGCGATCAACGATCAATCCTGGCAAAAAGTCAGCTTCCCCGTAAATGACACGGCAAGCCCGCGGATTGTCCACAAATCTCGTCCGGAATTCTGCCGCTTCCTTGATTTTGCGCAAGAAAAAGTCGTAGTTGATCTCTTCCTTTTGGTCGTAGCTCAAAATCCGCACGATCATTTGTGAAGCTGGATTGATGTAGCCCTTTGCCAAAAAATGTCCTTTGTGATTCGTGACCTCGACGATTTCACCTGGCTCTACATCCCCTTGAATTTCTAATACCTCTGATTGAAAAATCCACGGATGTCCAACTTCTAGCCGCTTTTTCCGATGTTGATTCAATAGCACACGTGCCATGCAGTTATTCCTCCTCTTGTCATGCTTGCCCTTGTACAGGCATAGCGTTATAGTAACTTGCTAAAAATGGACAGGGAGGAACGTATCTTGTGATAGTCTCCATCCTCGCCCCTTTTGCCTTTGGGCTCACGTTTTTTCTTTTCGGTATGTATGCCATGCGCTCCGGCTTTCAAAACCTTGCCGGCAAAAAAATGGAAGAATGGATGGGGCGCTTTACTCGTACCCCACTCCATAGCTTCTGGGTTGGTCTACTCGCTACTTTTGTCTTGCAAAGCTCCAGTGCGGTAACCGTCCTGACGATTGGGTTGACGAATGCAGGCATCATCCAGTTCACACAAACCGTCGGCATCATATTGGGAACCAATCTAGGCACGACTGTAACAACGGAGCTGGTTGCGCTCAAGCTTGAGTCTTTTGCCATCCCCATGCTTCTCATCGGAGTCGCTCTTTGGCTGATGCCGCGCCGCAATATTCGTTGCATTGGTCTCGTCGTCGCCGGCTTCGGACTGATCTTCCTTGGAATCGATACATTAAAAGTCATGGCGAAGCCTCTGGAGCAGTCTGAGACGTTTCGATCGCTTTTTCTGGAGAGCAGCCATTCCATCTGGATCGGTTTGATTACCGGGATTATTTTCACCGCTCTCATTCATAGCGGTTCCGCTACGACCGTGATCACGATGGGCCTGCTCAGTCATCAAATTCTTTCGATGGAAACGGCACTTGCCATCGTATTGGGCGCGAATGTCGGAACTTGCTTTACCGCTGTCATTGCTGCTATTGGGACGAATACGTCATCCAAGCAGGTCGCATGGTGCCATACGCTCTTCAACGTCGCAGGCGCGATTATTTTTTTACCGTTTCTTTCCCAGCTTGCCCTCGTTAGTGCATTTTTAACGGATAGTCCTTCTATGCAGATCGCCCATTCGCAGACGATCTTCAATCTCGTCTGCTCCCTGGTCGCGCTCCCATTCGTCCCGCAAATAGCCCGGTTTATTCAATGGCTGATCCCCGATAAGCGTCGTCCTACTGACCTCACTATTAGAAAGAAAATGGTATCAAGTAGATGGAAGTAATAACACCCGCCACGATCATTGCGACACTGGACGCTGCCGTTTGAACAGGAGAAACGCGGTTTAAGCTGGCCGTACCAATGGCATGTGCACTCGTACCGATGGCGATCCCGATTGCCCAATCATCGGTAATTTTTCCCCATTTGAGAACAGGACGGGCAATCATGACACCGACCATCCCCGTTAATGCGGTAAAAAAGGCTGCAAGTGCAGGTTCCCCACCTATGGAACGACTTAGCTCCAACGCAATCGGGGTCGTCACGGATTTACTGAGCATGCTTTTGTATACGAGCTCATCTGAACCCAAGCACCAATGAACCCCCATAACGACAAAGATCGCAACTGCACAGCCTACACATACACCAAGCAAAACACCGCGCCAAATATGAGCAAACTCCTTGATCTGTTTAGCCAGCGGAATAGCGAGTGCCACCGTGGCAGGGCCGAGCCAAAAGGAAATCCACGATCCTCCGGCAGCAAACGCCTCCCAATCGCCGCTAAACGCCCACCACATGGTCCAGACCAAGATCACAGCCACCAAAAGAGGCTGCAACCGTTGGAATCGAGCGTTGATCATGGTTGCGCCTTTGTACCCTGCTATCGATACCAAAATGGCGAAAAATTGACTAAGCATCCAGAGTCCTCCTCTCTTGCGGCAAGGACGATTCTGATTTTTGTTTATGATGCTTCAAATACCATTGCACAACCACGCCAGTTACAAGCATGACGAGCAAAGGACCGAGAACCATCGACAGTATGATTGGCAATGGGTTTTGCGTGAATACGTTTAAATAGGAAGCAACTCCGACGATGATCGGTACGAAAAAGAGCAACATATGTCTAATTAAAAAAGTACCCGCTTGTTCTACCCAGTCCATTCGTATCCATCCCATACACAGTCCCAGTGTTAACAGCAGCATTCCCACCAGGTTACCGGGCAGGGGAATATGCAGCCATTTGCTCGCAGCTACGCCTACCCCATAAAAAGCCAACAGGATGACGATTCCTTTAACAAATTTCATTTTGCTAATCTCCTCCCCGCTCCCTATCCTCTCTCTATAGGAACATCAGCATGCAGGACGGAAAAAGCCCGGCCTTACCTCGGCCAGGCTTTCTTTCGTATTAGTATCCGCTGCCTGTTGTTTTTGCTCCAGTTACAATGGAAACACCGGAGCTCGTACCGATACGGCTCGCGCCTGCTTCGATCATCGCAACTGCTGTCTCGCCGTCACGAACGCCACCAGACGCTTTTACGCCTACATTTGGTCCTACGGTTTTACGCATCAGGGCGATATCTTCAACCGTTGCTCCACCTGTTGAGAATCCTGTGGAGGTTTTTACGTAATCAGCACCAGCCTCTACGGAGAGCTTGCACGCAACTACTTTTTCTTCTTCGGTCAAGAGGCAAGTTTCCAGAATCACTTTCAAGAGAATATCGCCAGCAGCTTGCTTCACAGCAGCGATGTCTTTTTTGACAGTTTCCAGGTCGCCGGATTTCAAGGCACCTACGTTCAGTACCATATCTACCTCAGTCGCTCCGTTTGCAATCGCATCGCGGGTTTCGGCTGCTTTGGACTCAATCGTGCTCGCTCCCAGAGGGAATCCGATAACTGTGCACACTTTCACATCGGAGCCTGCCAAGAGTTCAGCAGAGCGTTTTACCCAATAAGGGTTTACGCAAACAGACATGAAGTCGTGCTCTCTTGCTTCAGCGCACAGCTTGTCAATCATCTCTTGTGTAGCATCAGGCTTCAACAGCGTGTGGTCGATATATTTGTTCATGTTCATAGAACTACACCTCTATCCCTAATTGTTCGAATGCAAGGCGAAAAATGCTGTCATTGTTACGGTATCCTCGTTGCAGCTGCAAATCCCATGCTTCCTTTGCAGAATGCCAATGAACATCATTGATTTCTTCTAGCTGGACGGTGATCTCTGTGTTGTAGGCTTCCACCAAATAATAATGGACTTCTTTGTCGATGGATTCGCCCGTTACCGGATGCGTATACACGTAGGTGATCATGTCGAGCTTGGACCCCAATCGTCCTGCTACGCCTGTTTCTTCCAAAACCTCGCGCAGAGCCGTTTCTTCGATGGTCTCGCCCATCTCCTGCTTCCCTTTTGCGAGTGTTACTTTGCCATAGCGGTCTTCAATCAATAGGAGCATGTACTCTGTGTCTTGCTTCTGATATACAACGCCTCCTGCCGATATCTCCCTCATATAGCTCGCTCCTTCAGGTAAGGCAGCGCCTCTGTTTCCACTACACGAACAAAAGTTCCTTTGCAGTATTCCGAGCCTGGTTCATCCAGTCTGACCTTGCAAATCTTGCCGATCATGCTCTCATCGCCAGGGAAGACGACGTTCAGGTAGTTGTCCGAATAGCCCATCAGAAGACCGCTATCTGGTGCTTCTTTAAACGGACGCTCCGGAATGACTTCCAGTACATCTCCTACGAATTTTTTGGAGTATGCCAAGGTCAATTCCTGATTAAGCTCCAGGAGCTTCGCTACGCGCTCGTTCTTTTCCTCTTCCGGAATTTGATCCGTCATACGCGCTGCTGGTGTACCTGTACGCATAGAATACGGGAATACGTGCATCTCGGCAAAACCGATTTTCTTCATAAACTCGTATCCGTTCCAGAATTGCTCTTCGGTCTCACCTGGGAAGCCTACGATAACGTCTGTTGTAATCGCTGCTCCTGGCAATGCTTCGCGTACTTTGACCATTCTTTCGTAAAACTCAGCAGTGGTATACTTGCGGCGCATGCGCTTCAACACTTCATCATCGCCCGCTTGCAGCGGTACATGCAGATGGCGCACGACTCGATCGGAGTTGTTGATGACCTCGATCACTTCATCGGTGATTTGGCTCGCTTCGATTGAACTGATGCGGATGCGCTTGAGTCCCTCCACTTGGTGAAGGTCAAGCAACAGCTTGGCCAAATTGTAGTCTTCCAGATCCTCGCCGTAACCACCTGTATGAATCCCAGTTAAAACGATTTCCAGATAGCCCGCTTCCACCAGCTTTTGGGCCTGTTCGACGACGCTTTCCGGTTTGCGGGAACGCATCAGACCGCGTGCCCACGGAATAATACAAAACGTACAAAAGTTGTTGCAGCCTTCTTGAATCTTAAGGGAAGCACGTGTGCGATCCGTGAAGTTAGGAACATCCAGCTCTTCGAATTCGCGAGCTTTCATAATGTTGCCCACTGCGTTGATCGGCTTGCGTTCTGCACGAATTTGATCCACGTACTCGATCAGCTTCTCGCGTCCTTGTGTACCAACTACGATATCTACACCGGGAATTTGCGCAATCTCACTTGGAGAGGTTTGCGCATAGCAGCCAGTTACGGCTACGATCGCCTCAGGATTCCGGCGAATCGCACGACGAATCACTTGGCGGCTCTTCTTATCTCCGGTGTTCGTAACCGTACAAGTATTAATCACATAAACATCTGCATCATCTTGTTCAAAGTCGACTCTCTCATAGCCGTCTGCCTTGAACAATTGCCAGATGGCCTCTGTCTCATAGCTGTTTACTTTGCAGCCTAATGTATGAAAAGCAACGGTAGACATTGCCATTCCTCCTTTTCCGTGAAAAACGTCTCAACGTTTTTCATAAAAGTGGATGCGACCGCTTGCGGTCAACGAAACGATCATAACCGTTTCGTTCCTGCTCATCCTTAGCGAAGTGATGAAGCCTTTCGTTCAAATTGATAGGAAGCGCAGGCCAAGACGTACTGGCTTGCTGTTTCCGTGCGCAAAATACGCGGGCCGAGGGAAACCGTCAGGAACCCTTTGCTCTCTGCCTGAGCCACTTCCTCTGGAGAGAAGCCTCCCTCCGGTCCAACGAGGACGAGAAGTGAATCTCCCGCAGTCATCTCTTCTAGCACGTGATGAATCGTGGTACTGCCTTCTTTTTCATAGGCAATTGCGCAATGCGTATACGATTGGCCAGCTTCAAGTATCTCACGAAATGAAACAGGAGATAAAAGTTCTGGCAAAACAGCACGATGAGACTGTTCAGCAGCCTCCTTGACAATTTTGCGCCAACGCTCCAGTTTTTTCGCTTCTTTTTTGGCGTCTAGCTTTACAATGGTTCGCTCAGAAGAAAACGGGAAAAAGGAGTACGCCCCAAGTTCCGTCCCCTTTTGCAAAATCCACTCCAGCTTCTCGCCTTTTGGAAGCCCCTGACCAATTGTGACCCGGATCGGCAATTCTCGTTCTTCTTGAAGCATTTCCAATACTTCTGCCCGTACTTCCTTGGCAGAAAGATAGACCAGCTTGGCTCTTGCAGACCTGCCCGCTCCATCAGAAACAATGATTTCTTCGCCTTCCCGAGCACGCATTACATTTACGATATGGTGTACATCGTCTCCGACAATCGTTAGCTCATTCTCAGTAAAGGAATGTGGCTCGACAAAATATCGTTGCATCTCGCCAACCCCACTATTCTATCGTTTTTTTGCTACAATTGCTACCCAGTCATCGATGAAAATGGTTTCCACGACCTCAAGGCCTGAAGCCGCCAACGCCGCTTTCACATCCGCTTCGCGTGCAGCAATAATACCCGACGAGATGAAGGTTCCACCTGGCTTCAACACGCGGAATACATCGTCGGTGAAACGCACGATGACCTCTGCCAAAATGTTGGCCACGACCACTTCTACCTGCTCCTCGATGCCGTCAAGCAAGTTGTTTTGTCTCACGTTAATATGCTCGTGCACACCATTCAGTTCGGTATTGGCCTGCGCAGAACGAACGGCTACTTCATCCAAATCCATCGCCAGTACATCTTTTGCTCCGAGCTTGATGGCAGCAATACTCAAAATAGCTGTGCCTGTCCCAACATCATACACCTGATCGCCTTTGGCAAGATACTTCTCAAGTGCACGCAGACAAAGAATGGTCGTCGGATGTGTACCTGTTCCAAAAGCCATGCCTGGGTCCATCTCAATAATGATCTCATCTGGATGCTTTGGCTCGTACTCTTCCCATACTGGTTTGATGGTCATGCGTTCAGACACATGAACCGGTTTGTAGTATTTTTTCCAGGCGTGGGCCCATTCATCTTCATGGACATCGTTTACAGCAATCGATGCCTTGCCGATGTCCAAACCGTACTCGATCAACTGCGCCAATTGCTCTTTTAGCTCTTCTACAACGTCTAGCAGTTCGCTGCTGTCAACCGGCAGGTATGCTTTAACGAATACGCCCTCGGCCGGAAAATCATCAGGAGAAAGCTGGTAGATTTCGCCAAAAGGGGTATCCCACTCACGATAGAGCACCTCCGGGTCTTCAATTACGACACCATTTGCACCCAATTCATACAAGAGGCTTGATACCGCCTCCGTAGCCTCCGCTGTAGTATGGATACTGATTTCTGACCATTTCACGAATCTACCACTCCCCACATAAGCTCCCATTCGGGCTTTTCATTTAATCGACTTCGCTACATGAAACTTTAGGCAAAAAGCGGACAAAACCGCGACGGATTACTCGCCGCGGAATGCCCGTTTCATTTTTTCGAAAAAGCTTTCGTCTTCTCCTCCATGCTGTCCTGGCTTTTCTCCAGACAGTTCGGCGAGCTCACGCAACAATTCCTTTTGTTTATCGCTCAGCTTGGTCGGCGTAATGACCCGCACTTTCACATGCTGATCCCCACGGCCGTTTCCACGCAAATGCGGAACACCTTTTCCACGCAAGCGGAAGAATGTTTCTGTTTGGGTACCCGCTGGGATCTTCAACTTCACGCGACCATCGACAGTCGGCACTTCGATCTCATCTCCAAGTGCTGCCTGTGCGTAAGTAAGCGGAACCTCGCAGTAAATATCATTTCCTTCTCGCTCAAAAAACTCATGACTCTTCACGCGCAAAACGACGTACAAATCTCCAGGAGGTCCACCGTTTGCTCCCGGTTCACCTTCGCCTGTTACGCGCAATTGTGCTCCATCATCCACACCTGCTGGGATGTTGAGATGAATTTTGCGGCGTACCTTGACACGTCCACTTCCACGGCAAGTTGAACATTTTTCTTTGACAACTTTCCCTTTGCCTTCGCAAGTCGAGCAAACACGGCGATTGACGATTCGACCGAATGGCGTGTTCGCCACCACTTCTTGTTGTCCTGTACCATTACAAGTCTTACAAGTATCGACACCGGAACCAGGCTTTGCACCGGAACCAAGGCATGTATCACATTCTGCTTCTTTTGGAATTTCCACGTCCGTTTCTTTTCCAAAAATCGCGTCGATAAAGTCAATGCTGAGGCCAAATTGCAGATCAGATCCTTTGCGAGGTGCATTTGGATTCGAACGTCTGCCGCCACCACCGAAGAACATATCAAAAATATCTCCGAAGCCGCCCATGCCTGATCCATCAAAACCTCCGCCACCGAAGCCCTGATTCGGATCTTGATGACCAAAACGGTCATATTGCGCACGTTTTTGTGGCTCTGACAGGATGTCGTACGCATCCTTAACTTCTTTGAACTTTTCTTCCGCGTCAGCCTCTTTATTTACATCGGGATGGTACTGACGTGCCAGTTTGCGATACGCTTTTTTGATTTCATCAGCGTCCGCATCCTTTGCTACGCCCAGAACCTCGTATAAATCACGTTTCATCTCCTACATCACTCCCATGACAGTCAACTGTTATCATAGCATGTGACAGACTTGAAAAAAAGTCAAAGTCAGCATTCCGTGACTTTGACTTTCATGGGTCACATCGTGGGAAGTGAGGGAAGAAATCTCTCCCCTCACAATTCCAGCGTGTTACTTTTTATCGTCTACCACTTCGTAGTCAGCATCAACGACATTGTCTTTCTTCGGCTCTTGACCTTCAGCGCCGCCGCCTTGTGCTGCTTGCGCTTGAGCAGCCTGCTCATAGAGCTTCACCGAAATTTGTTGGATGATCTCGGACAGTTCATCTTTTGCTGTCTTGATCTCTTCGATGTTGCCACCCTCCAGAGCAGCTTTCACTTTATCTTTCGCAGCGTTAGCGCGATCGATTTCAGCCTGGTCGATCTTGCCTTCTACTTCTTTCAATGTTTTCTCGGTAGTGAACACGAGTTGGTCTGCTTCGTTGCGAACTTCTACTTGCTCTTTGCGTTGTTTGTCCGCTTCTGCATTCAACTCAGCATCTTTTACCATGCGATCGATCTCGTCGTCGGACAGACCGGAGTTAGAAGTGATCGTGATACGTTGTTCTTTACCTGTACCCAGGTCTTTTGCACGTACGTTTACGATACCGTTCGCGTCAATATCGAAGGATACTTCGATTTGCGGGATGCCGCGTGGCGCTGGCGGGATATCGGACAAGTTGAAGCGCCCGAGCGATTTGTTGTCGGCTGCCATTTGACGCTCCCCTTGGAGAACGTGAATTTCTACAGATGTTTGGTTGTCCGCAGCTGTAGAGAACACTTGGGATTTGCTTGTTGGGATCGTCGTGTTACGATCGATCAGCTTGGTGAATACGCCACCCAATGTCTCGATACCGAGGGACAGTGGCGTTACGTCGAGAAGAACGACGTCTTTTACGTCACCAGTCAGTACGCCCGCTTGAACAGCTGCTCCCAGTGCTACTACTTCGTCCGGGTTTACACCTTTATGTGGTTCTTTTCCTGTAAATTTCTTGATTGCTTCTTGTACCGCTGGGATACGAGTAGAACCACCCACCAGGATAACGCGATCCAGTTCGCTTGGAGTCAGACCAGCGTCTTTCAGTGCTTGACGAGTTGGGCCCATTGTACGCTCAACCAGCTCAGCAGACAACTCTTCGAATTTCGCACGAGTCAGGTTCATCTCCAAGTGCTTTGGACCTGTTGCATCTGCTGTAATGAACGGCAGGGAAATGGTCGTAGTCAATACACCAGAGAGGTCTTTCTTCGCTTTTTCCGCAGCATCTTTCAAACGTTGTTGAGCCATGCGATCCTTGGACAGGTCGATGCCATGCTCTTTTTTGAATTCGCTCACCAGGTAGTTCATGATGACATCGTCGAAGTCGTCTCCGCCCAGCTTGTTATCTCCGGAAGTCGCTTTTACTTCGAAGAAGCCATCGGACAATTCGAGAATGGATACGTCAAAGGTTCCGCCGCCCAAGTCGAATACGAGAACGGTTTGATCTTCTGTTTTCTCCATACCGTATGCAAGTGCAGCCGCGGTTGGTTCGTTCACGATACGCAGTACTTCCAAGCCAGCAATTTTACCCGCATCTTTTGTTGCTTGGCGTTGGCTGTCATTGAAGTAAGCTGGAACCGTAATCACTGCCTGCGTCACAGATTGACCAAGGTAGGCTTCAGCGTCTGCTTTCAGCTTTTGCAGGATCATAGCAGAGATTTGTTCAGGTGTGTACTGGTTGCCTTCCAGCGTTTCTTTATAGGTGCTACCCATGTGGCGCTTGATGGAGATTACGGTATTGTCTGGATTGGTGATCGCTTGGCGTTTTGCCGCTTCCCCAACGATGCGCTCGCCGTTTTTGAATGCTACCACGGATGGTGTGGTGCGGTTACCTTCCGCATTGGCAATAACGACTGGCTCGCCGCCTTCCATTACTGCTACACAAGAGTTGGTTGTTCCCAAGTCAATTCCGATTACGCGACTCATACAAAATGTCCTCCTAACACTTTACGTCTAGTGAATTTACGTTTTTTGAAATTACTCGTTCACTTGAACCATCGCCGGACGAACGACGCGGTCTTTGAACATATATCCTTTTTGCAGCTCGGCTACCACAACGCCTGATTCAAACTCAGGGTTTTGTGTTTGCATAACCGCTTGGTGGATGTGTGGGTCAAATGGTTTTCCTTGTGCTTCAATTGCAGCCAAGCCTTCTTTATCGAAAACTTGGACCATCTGACGATATACCATGTTTACCCCCTCTAAAAGAGAGTCTACTGTCATGGATTCCTTGTCAGCGGCAAGTGCTCGCTCGAAGTTATCGAGAACTGGCAGAAGCTCTTCCACGATTTTAAGTGAAGCGTACTTCGCCAGATCTTCCTGTTCTTTGCGAACACGGCGGCGGAGGTTATCCATATCAGCCATGGCGCGCAGCATGCGGTTTTGGTGATCCTCAGCCTGAGCCTTCCAGTGAGCAGCCTCTTGCTCCCAGTTCATCTCGGTTGCTTCCGCTTGGTCTGCATCCTTTGCTACTTGTTCTTCCTCGAGAGTCGGGTCTTGCGTTACTTTTTCCTCGCTCAACGTCACTACCTCCTGGCGGCATTTCCCCAGTCAAAAGACTGTTTAGCCATTCACTCCATTTATTTCTCAAACTGCGAAGTCAGCATGCGCGATAGTCCTTCCGCCAAATGGTTGAGCACAGTAATGACCTTGCCGTATTCCATCCGCGTCGGACCAAGTATCCCCACCATTCCTACCGGCTTGCCTCCAAGCGAATAAGAAGTGGTAATAATACTGCATTGCTTAATCGCGTCCAGCTGGTTTTCCTGGCCGATGCGTACCGTGAGACCATCACCTTGCATGCCGATCACATTCATCAATTGATCGTGCTGCTCTAATAGTTCGAGAATATCCTTGACCTTATCCACGTCTCGGAATTCCGGCTGGTTCATGATCTTGGTCGCACCGCGTAAGTATACCCGTTCTTCTTCTTGTGTCAGCGAGTTGTTGAGGAGCTGAAGGATTTCTTCATACTGCTCGGTATGACGTTGCATTTCACCGGAGATCTCTTGATAAAGACGTTGCCGAAGCTGCCATAGTGGCACGTCGGTCAGCTTTGCATTCAACAGATTGACGAGTCTCTCGATTTCCCCGGCTCCTATGCCTTCTGGAAGATCGATCAGCTTGTTCTCCACTCGTCCGGTATGTGTCACCACAATCGCGACAGCCTGTTCAGCATTGAGAGGAACGATTTGAATATGTTTTAACCGATGCTCAAAAATCTCTGGACCCAAGACAATCGCCGTGTAGTTTGTCAACTGAGAGAGAATTTGGGCGGTGTACTCTACCACTTGTTCTGCGTGGAGAATACGTTCGGCAAACAACTGTTTTAGTTTACCCAACTCAGCTTCCTCCAAAAGATGAGGCTGAATCAGGTTATCGACGTAGAAGCGATATCCTTTTGTAGAAGGAACACGTCCGGCCGATGTGTGGGGCTGTTCTAAGTATCCCAGCTCCTCCAAGTCAGACATCTCGTTGCGGATCGTTGCCGAAGAGAATCCGATGTCGTCCCGTTTGGAAATGGTTCGGGAGCCAACAGGTTCGGCAGAATGAATGTAATTATCGACAATCGCATTTAAAATCATTTGTTGACGGTCTGATAACATGGATGTCGCTCGCCTCCTGTTGGATTGTTAGCACTCATGCTTATCGAGTGCTAAATCTATATACTAAGGTATCAATAGTAGAAGGATTTGTCAACGAACTTGAGCTAGTTCCAGAGACAAAAAATCTCATTTTTCGCGAGTTTCGCTTTATCCTCAACGGAGAAAGCGCGCAAATACCTCATTTCCGAGCGGAAGCCCCTGCTTCGTCAGCTTCAAAAACCCGTCCTGTTCTTCCAGCATTCCTTTGGCTACCTCTTCTTCTATTATTGTCCCAAAAACATCATGAACAGTTGCGCCAAAACGGGAAGCAAACGCCGAAAGATCAACTCCTTCTCTCAACCGCAGTCCCAAAATCATCTGTTCCTCCATGGCATCCTCGCGCGGTACCTCGAATTGTTCTACACGCGGCAGCCCTTCCTTGCACTTCTGCAAGTAAATCGCAAGCGGGCCTGCATTCACGTGTCGGTGGCCGCACACATAGCCGTGGGCACCTGCACCCAACCCATAGTATTCACGATTGAGCCAATAGGTTTTATTATGTTTGCTCTCAAAGCCCGGTTTTGCAAAATTGCTGATTTCATACTGCTTGTACCCATGCCGCTCCATCTCTTCTATTAATACCATGTACATCTCGAGCTCCGTCTCTTCAGATGGCAGTGGCAGCTGATCCTTTTGGTAAAGGGTGTGGAACAGCGTGTTCTCCTCCACCTTGAGACTGTACGCGGAGAAATGGGTGGTGCCTAGCCCAAATGCCTTGTCCAATGTTTGACGGAAAATGTCGAGTGTCTGATCCGGCAATCCAAACATCAGGTCGATGCTGAAGTTGTCGAAGCCTACTTTTTTCGCATTGTCGATACTGCGGTACACGGCTTCCTGGTCATGGATTCGTCCTAGTCGTTTTAAGAGCGCGTCGTCAAAGGACTGCACACCAAAGCTCAGCCGATTGACACCCAGTTCACGCATGATCCGCAGCTTTTCCACGTCTGTCGTTCCCGGATTCGCTTCCATCGAAAACTCGATATCATCCGCCAAGTACTTGCCCAATTGCTTTTGTACCATTTCCAAAAACGCGCGCATTTGGGCATGATCGAGAAACGTAGGTGTCCCTCCGCCGACAAAAATCGTTTTCACCTGCTCGATCGGCTGCTGACTGAAGGTGATCTCCATTTCGCTTTTCAATGCGTCTAAGTAATCCCAAATGAGCTGCGGATTGTTCGTCACAAATGAGTTGAAGTCACAGTAGTAACATTTATTCGTACAAAAGGGAATGTGAATGTAAACCGATTGTGGCATCATGTCCCTTTCCCTCCTTATAAAATTGGGTTGTTCTAAAGAAGACTTTTTGACAACCTCTTTAATAGAAAAGACCTGACACAAGGTCAGGCATACTTCTTATCATCCATGCGTAAAACAGCCATATACGCCTTTGATCGACCTCGTTATTTTATTGTAACACAGTAAATGAGAGAATCGACTGCAAACATTGATACAGCAAGCATTTGTAACAGCTTGATTATCATAGTGTATTTTTCTATATCGAGTCAAACATGATAGGGAAGCGCAGGAATAAAACAAAATCTATCGTTTTAAGCAGTTTGTTCAAATTCGTGAATGAAACTTTTCATTTCGAATAGACATGTTAGAGTTGTTACTTGTTTTTGAGGAGGATTCTTAAATGACTGATCTCTATTCCCGTATTTCTAAAAATGATGCTGCTGTTCTTCTGATTGATCATCAAACCGGCCTTATCTCTGGACTTGTGCGTGATTACGGGGTTGATGAATTCAAGAACAATGTTCTGGCTTTAGCAAAGACCGCGAAATTTTTCAATTTGCCTGTCATTCTTACCACGAGCTTCGAGAGTGGTCCAAACGGTCCATTGATCAGGGAACTCGTCGAACTCTTTCCAGACGCGCCTAAGATTGCTCGTCCAGGACAGATCAATGCGTGGGATAATGAGGATTTTGTAAAAGCGATCCAGGCAACTGGCAAGAAGCAACTTATCATTGCTGGTGTGGTTACCGATGTCTGCGTAAGCTTCCCTGCACTTTCCGCTCTTCATGCAGGATATGAAGCATTTGTCGTCACCGACGCTTCTGGCACTTTCAGCAAACAGGTAGCGGAAGCCTCGTTAATGCGCATGGCACATGCAGGCGCGCAGCTTATGAACTGGTTTAGTGTAGCGTGCGAGCTACAACGGGATTGGCGCAACGACGTCGAAGGTTTTGGTGCTTTACTGGCTGCCCACCTTCCCGGCTATCAAAATGTAATCGAAAGTTATCAAGCGCAGAACGAACTTGTCAAATAGAACACACTTAGGGGTACCTCCATATTATTGGCGGTACCCCTTGCTATTACTTGCGTCCCTCATCCACCAAAAAGAAAGACGACAGAAGCAAATTTGAAAATTCTACCTGTATCGTCGCATTCTACATCCCAATTCATACCGTTAACCTTTGAATGACTTAGGTATGACGGTAAAAAAATCCCCCACCATTTTGCCAATGTGGTGGCAGTACGGTGGGGGGAGCTGCTACTTCTTATCATCCATGCGCAATGCAGCCATAAATGCTTCTTGTTGACCCAACGCATCATAATGCATCGTATCAAATCGAAGCGTATTCTGTAAACGTTGATGTGACAAGAATTTGTGAAAGCTTCAACATCATAGTGTATTTTTACATATCGAGTCAATCCGTCATCTATCCACCAGAAACGGTGGCTGTAGGGTGGATAGATATTTTCAGCTATACGATCTATATATAGATTAATGAAAACAACCCGCCCAGAAAAATGAGGCGGGTTGTTTGCTGCTATAATCCCTCTGTTCAGTTTATGCACGTCCGTTCGCCTGCTGCTTTGCACTGTATAGAAAATCGTTAAGCCTTACCTAACATTCAGCTTTTAAATGATGCACATTGTAGACGCACTCTTCCTACCGGCCTGGAACAGTCACAAGGACACGGTATAAAAAACCAACAGGGTGACTGTTGAGAGTGTATCTTGCCCCCGAACCGCCCGAACCAGCTCCGGTACTCATGGTGTTTCCGCTCTACCCACATCGAAACCATATCGAGCAGTATGCAAGTTGACGAGTTTGGTCAACAGTTCGTCAACAAATCGTCAACTTGCAACGAGCTCCTGCACACTTAACTGGCGCCTTTACTATGTTCACTAGTTAATGTTGTTTCATGCCTAATTTGCTCATCTTTTTTTACTACCTCTTCCGTGTTTTTCTTCTGTACTTTTTTTAACTCAAGCACTTGGTCAAAAGCTACAAGATGGGGGCCAATTTCTTTTTCATATTTCCTTTGAGGGGCACGCTTATAGAGTCCCCATCCAATTAGTGTTAGTATCCCTACCATTACCAGAATTGAAAAAGCAATCCTTACTGAGTTGTCCATTATAAGTTTATAAGCTTCATTTATCATCTTATAGTCTTTTGAGACATTAACAGACCATCCAAATGCCAATATAGTAGCAGTAACAAACCAGCCTGCCAGATTACTTACTGTGGTCAACAATCCACTCATTAAAAATGAAATATCGAGTTCAAAATTGGTTTCTTTCTTATATATGTAATGTGCGCGCATAACCCAAAATTCTTCCTGATTTCTGTCGTACATTTCACTGTACTTTGAGATTAACTCTCTAAAGGTTTCTTGGTTTACATTTTTTATTTTCTGATTGGTCACATTATCCCCCTATTGAATGTATCAGTCTTTTTAATTGTAATGTTATAGTAAATATAGATGCTTTTAACTATTATAAGTTCTTTCTCATTCTATTGGGTGGCTTGTTTGGTAATTTAATAAGGCGTCTTATTCAAATTTCGACCACTATTAAACGATTATAAAATTGTGATTTTTTCAATTACTTCATGCATTTACTTTTGTAATTCCATCAATAGAATCCACTTGCTATCTTCATCATTTACTAGTTTAATCCGCCCACCTTGCTGATCACTCCATTCCACTACTACCCACATGCTACAGGTGTTTCCGATCCCGCTTTTTACAGGCCCCACCCTGTTACTGTAATTGCGTAATCCTCTCGAGCGGAATCCCGGATAATATAATGAAAGGATTCCAACTCATCCTGCTCTATATCTGGCACAGAGATCAGTTTCTCATCCTCTTTCATCTGTAGATACAATTCCCGTTGTTCCGGCAATACAAACCTCATTGACAGCGGATTTTCTACCTTGTTTGCCATCTACCCGGCTCCTTTCTCTCCCATGCTTCAAGAACGGCCATGGTGTCAGGTTCAGAACGCTGCCCTTCAATGTAATCCTCTTTAGCTAGAACCTCCAACACAGTCATAAATCCCTCCGCGATTCCGTCCCGTCTTGGATGCACAATTCATCCACAGTTGGAGTCCTGCGCCGACCAGCCGAATAATTGGCGATTACACGCAAGATTTTTCGCTCGATATCAGACAGCCCGCTTCGGTCACCACCAGTTCAACAGCAATGATGTTTTCGATGGCAAAAACCCTTGGCGCTCTCCGGGTTAAACAATAAGCTATCAGCCGATCCTCTAAAATCTCCAGTGTAAGCAAGAGTTGTTTCGTTGCTTGGCCCTGGCTACCCAGGTAAATGATTTGGATGTTTTTCTGTTATGTTATAGCACGTTGTATCTCCCTAACCACTTCGTTCGCCTCTGAGACCAGAACGTTCGTTCTTGTTTTATATAGAAAGTAGCAACGTGCAAATAAAAAAACCTGGTTTGTCGTAAGCCAGGTCTGAATCATACAATTTATTCGAAGAAATGTACCATTGCGAAGTCTTGAGATTGGTCATTCTTAGCTCCCAAATCCAGCCGCAATAACTCTAAAACGTATTCTGCAAAGTGGTCTTTATGATTTCCCTCACCTTGCTTTGGATGGTTTAGTACCCGTGAAATACATCCAGTGTACAGGTCTGCCATCTGGATGTATACGTTTTGGAATGAGGGAACCGAGTTAAAGAGGTCAAGGGTTAGCTGATCATCGAATGCCAATCGAAACTGGGAATGCAAATGTTGCTTTAGTTTTGTTTCATATAATGCTTCTTGACCATCTTCTTCATCCTTGAAGAAGTTTACGATTCGCGGCAAAGCAAGACGGCCATTACTTACTTCATGTTCAATGCCTTGATGGACAACTTGGTAATGCAAGTCCATTATTATCTCATCAATCGGTCTTTTTATTTTCGTTTTATCTACAACAACAGCTTTAAAGCCTAGTGCGTCAGAGTTCTTTATCACCTCATCGAAGAACTCCTTATACAAGTCTAATTGATGCTTTTTCATTTCTGTAAAATGAAATTCATCTTTTGCAGAAAGACCTTTCTCGGTTTTCCATTTTGAGAAATGGTCCCTTACTTGTGTTTGCCTTGCCTTATTGATAACCCAAAGACTTCCGACAATAGCAAAATTGCCTGTTTTTCCACTTTCATCACAGTACATTGAAATAAGCGGAATTTCCGGTTTTGTTGCTAATTGCATTTCTTTTTCTGTTTCTTGTCTACTGCGACGAGATACTTGAACTTCTTCGTCAGCTAAGAACATTTTGAATTCGTTTTGGATTTTTGCTCGGGCTCTTGCAATTGATGTGAGCCTCTCAAGCTTATACATATCTTTTGGATCAATTACTGACCCGTTGTATATATCACTCTGGAATACTTCCCAGTACCGAGTTTGTAAAGTGATATCTGAATTCCGAGTTTCCTGGTAATGGTTTAATACGGAAGCAACCCGCGTAAGAAGATGATCCATATTACCTTGTGCCAGTTTCGAAACAAGGTGTTTCCTTTCTTTTTCTCGTTTTTCAAACTTTTTCTTCTCCTGTACACTTACCTTGTTGTCTTCACTGTGCGCTTCAACTTCTTGTTCAATCGGTTCCGCTAATGTTACATCATTTGGAGTAGATTCTTTGGTCAACTGGCACAGCCTCCAATCTGGTGTAAATACACAGTTTTACATATTATAGCACTATTTTCCTACAAGAAAAGACAAAAACTAATGATTGGGGGCTGTTGACAAAGACTGCTTGATAAATATTTATCTTTCTTTAATCTGGTTATAGAAAACCTACTTCATTATTTCAGGATGCCTGCGGTTTCTCGCAAATCATAAGCTGCGAAATGCGCCGTTCTACATGCGGGTCATCCTCCAAGTGAAGCCCTTGAATGCGTCCAACCTCGCGGTCAACCTCCGGTGATAGGACAAGCTCCTCACCAGATTTGTATGCCTGTAAAGCCTCCTCCCATATCTGGCCAATTTCATACTCAGTCAAATCGGCGAAGACGCTTTTTGTCCGCTTGTCCGGCTCCACGTTAACGGGCCAGAAGCGTCTATTCCCGGTCGGGTCCTTCAAGAAGTTCCAGTTATTTGTCGTTCCGAAAAACACGCACTTTCGCGGGAAATCCGCAATAACACGATCATAGGCAACCCGGTATTTATCGCTGCGCTTGGTAATGAACTGCTTGATCTCGTCTACCTCTGTTTTGTACATTCCGGCCAATTCCCCGAACTCAAACACGCATGCCGACTGTAGATGCTCTCCTGCCTCTTTGGTGTCAAAGGTTTTCAATGAGTCACTGAACCAGCGCAGCGCCAGCATTTGAATGATCGTGCTTTTACCGAATCCTTGGGGGCCAACCAAAACCAGCATAAAATCGAATTTGCACCCAGGTTCATACAAGCGCTTAACGGCTGCAATCATCATTTTGCGGGTCACTTCCCGCACATACGGCGTATCAGCAGACCCGAGGTACTCCACAAAAATCCGGTCAAGACGCGATACTCCGTCCCACTTCTACGCCTCCAAATATTCGATTATCGGATAGAAACGGTTGATATGCGCCACCTCTGTAAAAGCATTTTTCAATGTTGTACCTGACTTGATTTCATACGTTTTGCCGAATCAGTGTTCAAGCCGACGGTCATCGGCACCAAGCCATGGCTCATAGTCTTCATATGGCCGTTCCCGTCCTCGCCAGGGTAATGCCTTTCGGATGACCTCCGTATTACCGAAAGCGTAGTATGCCAGCACGCCTTTAAATGGGCCATGGCTCAGGATGATCTCCGCTTTCTTGGCCGTTGGCAACAGAAGTCCGGTCTTCTCATGAGTTTTCAGCTTTCCTATCCAATCAGCCTCCGGCTCCTTGTCGTTCTGCCTCTGTTCCAGCAAAATCGTCCGATAGCTCCGCCAAGCCCTCACGTTTTACTTGCGTATCCTGTGTGGCAAATGCGGTCATAGCTGTAAAACTCGGAAGCTTACTCACATTGGTTTTTTCACTGGCCTTGTCATCCAGCTTATCGAACTTGTGTAGCCTTACAAGGTCAAAAGCGTTTACCTCTCGACCACTACACGGGTCACTTTCATGGTGGGCTGGTTCGTATGCGTCTGTCAGAAAGGTTGCTATCGCCTCGCTGATCGAATAGCATCGGCAAAATGCTCCTATAACGCCTTGCTTTGATCGCGGGTCTTCCATCCGCTTTGCCGTCTGTCCCTGTGCCCTATCATCTTCACAGAGTGGTGATCACACCAATCGTCGTATTGAGCCAGCACGGCATCTACATTAACAGGATCGCCCTCGTAAACTTCTAATACTGCTTCAGCATCTATGGAACACGACGGTAGATACATCAAACGGTGGACATCAAACGTCGTCTTGTCGAAGTCTGCTAAGCCAGCTTGCGACTCACGGCAGCGTATTCGTCCGGACTCATTGCACGATCAACCAGTACAATCAAACGGTACTTTGGCTTTTTGGGCCGGTGGCTGTGTGTGGAGTAGACAACATAAGCTGAACCACCAAGCACGAGCTCCATAGTGAACAGAAAGTCCTCGTTGGCATGATCGACGTCCAATGTATCAGGCTGCGAGTGTCGACGTTCTCTTTTTTCCGATGACAGCCCCGGACAAGCCCGCCCACAAAAGCAGGCCCGTCTTTAATCTTGCCACGGTCAATGTTGTGCATCTTGTTGTACTGAGCCATCGTCTCAGACGTCCGGCGCACCTTTCGCAGACGGTCAACGAACTCTACCCACGTCAGGTATTCCGGCTTCCAAATTCGTGTCCGCACGATGCTTGCCGAATGATATATCAAGTTCGATGTCGTGCATTGGAGGTTCACCCTTTCTTGCAAATTATTTGAAACTGTTTTATTATTTAACTAGTACCAAGGTTGCCACCGGCGTTGGTTCGATTCCAGCACTCTCCTGCCTTGCGGCTCTAATGCAAAGCAAGTGGTTCCTCGCAAACTTTTATTCAGGTTTGCTCGGAGCTTCAATTGCAAACATCTTCTCTCTTTTACCAAAGAAAGGAATGGTGTTTATGAGCGCATTGATTACCTTGTTGTCCCTGGTGGCTTGTGGAGAGTTAGTGTAATTGGAAGCACGGGTTAACATAAGAAACTCAGGGGCAACACCAAACGCTATGCCGTCCATTATGGGCGGCTTATTTTTTTGTAACGCAGCAATTCGTCACAATAATGCTGACATTTCACTTCACATCAACTCCTTGATTGAAGATTGAAATATTTTAAAAAAATGAGTAATATTAGGTCGAAAGGAGTTGTCCAAATATGTCTTTACAGCCACTTTTTAATCCCGATTGTCAGGTAGTTCTGATTGTCACCAACCAATAATGATTCCCAACTTAGTTCTAACTGTCCACCAGATTGTAACTTACCGAATCCAGAATTCCCGCCATCGAATGAAGTCCCTCATCCCCCAACTCCTGTACCACTGCCCCCAATCAATCCACATCCACCAGCGATACCACCTGTAACCAATCATCCCTAACCACCACATCCTTGGTGATCACTCGATCCTCCCCAAGGTCGAGTTTTCATGTCACCAGAACGGAATATGCCAAAAAGAAAGACGACAAAAGCAGATTTGAAAATTCTGCCTGCGTCGTCGCATTTTATATCCCATTTCATGCCGTTAACCTTCGAGTAACTTATGTATGAAAAAAAAATAAATCCCCCACCATTTCGCCCATTGGTGGCTTTTTGGTGGGGGGAGAGCTGCTACTTCTTATCATCCATGCGCAATACAGCCATAAATGCTTCTTGCGGTACCTCTACGGAACCAACAGACTTCATGCGCTTCTTTCCTTCTTTTTGCTTTTCGAGCAGCTTACGTTTACGTGAGATGTCCCCGCCGTAACATTTAGCAAGAACGTTTTTACGCAACGCACTGATCGTTTCACGAGCAACAACCTTGTGTCCGATGGTCGCTTGAATCGGCACCTCGAATTGCTGACGCGGAATCAATTCCTTCAGCTTTTCGCAGATGACTTTTCCACGAGGATAAGCCGTGTCTTTGTGAACGATAAACGACAGAGCATCCACCACTTCGCCGTTGAGGAGAATATCCATTTTCACCAGCTTGGATGCTTTGTACCCACCTAGCTCGTAGTCAAAGGATGCGTAGCCTTTTGTACCCGACTTCAGCATGTCAAAGAAATCGTAAACGATCTCCGACAAAGGCATGTCGTACTTCAGCTGCACACGGTTCTCACCCATATACTGCATGTCAAGAAACTCACCGCGTTTACCTTGGCACAACTGCATAACATCACCGACGTATTCTTTCGGTACCATAACAGTCGCCGTAACGTAAGGCTCCTCGACCATTTCGATCTTTTGCGCTTCCGGCATTTTGGACGGGTTGTCGATTTCGAATACTTCGCCGTTCGTTTTGGTAATGCGGTAAATAACGCTCGGCGCGGTCGTAATCAAGTTAATGTTGAATTCCCGTTCGATGCGCTCTTGAATGATCTCCATATGCAGAAGACCCAAGAAACCGCAACGGAAACCAAAGCCAAGTGCTTGGGAAGTCTCCGGTTCAAACTGCAAGGACGCATCGTTTAGCTGAAGCTTTTCCAATGCATCGCGCAAATCATTGTACTCGTTCGTTTCGATTGGGTACAAACCGCAGAAAACCATCGGGTTGATTTTGCGATAACCTGGTAGCGGTTCAGGTGCAGGGCGATTTGCATCTGTAATGGTATCCCCCACACTGGTGTCTCCCACTGTTTTAATGGAAGCAGCTACGTAGCCTACATCTCCAACCGTTAATTCTTCTACTTGTGTTTGGCGTGGAGTCGATGTACCGATTTCGGTTACCTCGAACGACTTGCCTGTCGCCATCATCTTGATCTTCATACCTTTTTTCAAGGTTCCGTTAATGACACGAATGGAGGCAATAACGCCGCGATACGCATCAAAATAGGAGTCGAAAATCAAAGCTTGGAGAGGTGCATCCGGATCTCCCTCTGGAGCAGGTACTTTTTGCACAACAGCTTCCAGTACTTCCTTAATCCCGATACCCGCTTTGGCAGAAGTCAAAACCGCATCGCTGGCATCCAGACCGATCACGTCCTCAACCTCTTGCTTCACGCGCTCAGGCTCTGCGCTCGGCAGGTCGATCTTGTTAATAACTGGAATGATCTCCAGATTGCTGTCCAACGCTAAATACACGTTAGCCAATGTCTGGGCTTCGATCCCTTGTGCCGCATCCACGACGAGAATAGCCCCTTCACAGGCAGCCAAACTGCGGGATACTTCATACGTAAAGTCGACGTGCCCAGGAGTGTCAATCAGGTGGAGAATGTATTCCTCACCGTCATCTGCTTTATAGTTCAAACGCACGGCATTCAGCTTAATTGTAATCCCGCGCTCTTTTTCCAGCTCCATCGTGTCAAGAAACTGGGCTTCCATCTCACGTGCAGTCAAAGCACCGGTCAGCTCCAAAATGCGGTCTGCCAGCGTCGACTTTCCATGGTCAATGTGGGCGATGATGGAAAAATTTCGTATCCTTTTTTGTCTTTCACGACGATCCATGTGTTGTTCGTTCCCTCCCACGCGAATCCATTCAAACGTTCAGATTGCGCCTCGCAAAAAATACACTAACGGTAATTATAACAAACCGATGATATAAAGAGCAACCAAAGAGAATCAGGCATTTGCCTCCTTTTTCTCGAATCCAAACTTTCTCTGTGATAAAGTGGTAAAAGGTGGCGGAAGCATGAAACGATCTCTTTGGCAACACAGCCGCGAACACAAAGAAAGAAACGGAGAATGATCAAAGTGAACAGCGTTGACTCTGGCTTGCATTCCTTAACGATATCGGATATTCCCGGACTCATTGCCTTATCTGATTCCGTAGGCTGGGATTACGACGAAGCGGAAATTCACACAATTCTGTCTATCGGAACCGTTTTTGGTCACAAAGACGCGAGCGGCACCCTACTTTCATGTGCGGCGATCATCCCGTACGATGACAAGCTTGCGAGCATTGGCATGGTGATTGTCAATCCCTTGTCACAAGGCAAAGGCTATGGTCGCCAGCTCATGAAGGCGTGCATGGCGTCTGTTTCGACCGATACAACCATCATGCTCATTGCAACTCCAGAAGGAGAACCAATGTACAAAAATCTCGGGTTCCAGACAGTCGATCGTATTCGAAAGTTTATTGCTGAACGCTTTGTACCTAAAGCTCCTCCGCAAAACGAAGCCAATGATGAGTTTGCAATTGTGTCAATGGAGTTGGACGATTTCTCGAGTATGGTTGAATTGGACAAAGCAGCACTGGGTAGTAAACGCTCGCATTTTCTCGAGAAACGCATGAAACAAGCTAGTACCTGTCTGGTTGCCAAAAATCGCTCCGGCAAGGTCATCGGATATGGCTTTGCCGTTCAAGGCCCCGTCAACCTTATCGCTGGACCGATCGTCGCAGAAAATGCCGTCATAGCTAAACACATCCTGTACAAGCTGACACAATATCATACCGGACGCGTACGGATAGACGTACCGGATGAACAAGCAGCGTTTCACGCTTATTTGGAGCAAAACGGCTTCACTCAGGTTTCTCATCCCCCAGTGATGGTCGCAAATGCTAGTAACCTGCCCCGCCGCAATGGGACGTACTGGGCGATAGGTGCTCAAATATACGGATAGATATGAAAAGCGAAAAACGGACCTTTTTTAGGCTAAGGTCCGTTTTGTCATCCTTACTTTGTTTTTGATCGATTGTGAACTTGCTCGAGCACTTTAGATGGAAACAGTTTTTGCAGGCTGCTCTGGTAGTTGCTGCCTTCCTCGGGCATTTGGAAGTCCGTTACCCGATAATCATTCCCATTGTAGACGATTTGAAAGACCATCGGTGCACTGAGCGCGGAAGAATTGCTACCCGTTATTTTCACCCAAGCGTATACAATTCGCTTTGCAGCGTCTGGCGCTTCCACTCCCAGTAGCTCAACGTTCATCTCTCGATATTTTCCCAGCCACCCCAACTTATCGCTTTCCGTCTCCAAATACCGCTGAATGATAGACCCGACGAGCTGACGATTCGCAGGTGCTATCCCTTTTTTCACCTCAACAAAAACTTGTCCGAAATGTTTGCCTCCTGATCTTACTTCCAGCTTCCACTTTCCCGGTTCAGGCAACACGATCCCTGAAGGAAAATGACCATCTGCATCGTATAACGGGTCCATGACCTCGTAGCTGCCCAATGACAAACGGGCCCCATTGGCGTTGTAAGCAGAGATCTCTACTTTTTGTGTGTAATCCCCATTCAACAGCCATATCACCCGCTGCGTCTGTCCTTCATAGAAACCGTCCTGATCTGTCATGATCCGGACAGGTTTTTCTCCCAAATAAGAAAAGGACTGATTGTTGTAAGTGGAGGACAAAGAAGGCGACAGCTTCCACAAATCCGCTTCGACGATTTGTCCCCCTGGCAACAGGGAGGGTATACGTGCCTCTTGTTGTGGAGGTATCATCTCATGCTGTGCAGATTGTCTCTCCTCCTGAATGGGGAGCCCTAGCCACAATAGCAAGCCCACCGTCAGTACAATGCCCGGCAAGGCTAGCTTCCTCCGGCCAGTCATCCACCTAGTCCCAGATCTCACCCTCTGCTGTACATGCTCTTTCATCGATGCAGTAAACTGTACATCACGAAAAATGGTCTGATCTGCCCGTTCCTTTAAGCCCGTGAGCCATCGGTTTTCGTCCATTCCCAGTCCCTCCCCTCTCCCATACTCTGCCGTAGTTGCTGTCTGGCCCTATGCAACCGGGTTCTGACTGTCCCTTCCGTTACTCCTAGCACCTCTGCCACCTCTCCGATGGATAAATCCGCATAGTAATGAAGGGCAATCACTTGGCGATAGAGCGGAGGGAGCTGCAACACTTCTGCTACGAGTTGGTCCCTCTCGGCTCGATCGAGAACAAGACTTTCTGTAGAAAGCTCCCCATTCTGTCTCATCCACGAGCGGGGAAGGATATGACGGAACGACCAAGAACGCAAATAACCTTTGCACTCATTAACCGCGATTCGATATAACCACGTGTGCACACTGCTCTCCTGCCGAAAGCGAGGAAGATGCCGGTACACCTTAACGAATACATCTTGGGTAATGTCCTCCGCCAAGCTGCGATCCTTGACCAGAAAGGTGACGAGTCGAAGCACACGGGTCCCATATTCCCTCATGATTTGTTCAAACGCAGCATCAGTCGTCTGCTGCAATTTTTCCAAGGGCGCGACCTCCTTCACTCGCTATCATACTGGTTAGATGCAGCTACAAACTTTTTGTTACAAAGAGGAGGAAGAAATTTTTTTCGCCAAAATCGTCCAGCGGGTAGCTCCACCCGGTTTCCCGACAGGTTCAGCGAATGGATATCCCCCATGCTGCCAACGATCCATATCATAGCCCTCGTCCGCTTGACTCGACTCGAAGTCTTGCTTGTGGAAGACATTCTCTTTGCTATAGGTGACGCGAAAGCCTGATCCTTCCAGTAACAGCTCAAGCTCTGTAGGCAAAAGCAACGCCATCTCTCGCTCTACGCGATACCTCGGCTGCTCGATCTGATCAAGAAAAGTCTCATAAGTAAGCGTGTAGCGGAACTTTTGATCCAAGAGCGAGGTTTCACCTTCTACCTTTTGATATACCATTCGGTCTGGGAAAACGAATTTGCGTTGCATCGTTGTCCATTGATTTTTTACTGGCGGCAAGAGTAGATCAATTGCCACTGTTCCGTCCTCCATTATGTAATCGTGGATGACCGAAAGCAATTGACGTTGCTTGTCTCTACAGGTGGCCTGCTGAAAAATCCCTTCCGGAAGTAGCGCATGTGTAAATTGCCGATCAAGTTCCAGCTCCCACATATTTTGTTCTACCAGCTCCAACAGTTCTTCTTTCCCTTTTAACATGCGCCGTTTCTTTTTGGCGGCCATCGCAAGCATATCCGGGCTCCAATCAATCCCGCAGACGGACAAGCCATTCCGTGCCAGCTCAATGGCAATTCTCCCTGTTCCAACACCCAGCTCCAGCACCGAGACTGAAGATTGCTCCGCTTCCTGCAGCAACCAGTTTCGATAAAAAGCGATGCTAGCCTTCCCGGCAAACTGATCGTAATACGTTGCTTCTACGTTCGTGTACTTCGTTTCAGGAAGCGGCAAGTGCCGTCCTTCCTCATTCATCCCACAATCAGTACACACAGAACCTGCTAAATGAGGAAAAGGCACCCCGGGCGGGACGCCATTTTTCGTATCACCTAGCCACTCGTCGTAACGGAACTTGCATATTCTGCAACTATAAACAGTCATTATGATTTAGATACCTCCTGAAAATTGCTTGCTTCCCCCAGAATGCAAGAGAGGGAGTTTGATATGACTCGGATACTGGCTGTCATGATATATACGTTGCGAGGCAATGACCGTCTCGGTTTCCGTTGCCAGATCGTTGCCTGTATTCGGATTGGGGAACGAGAAGTTCTCGGCACCAGAAGTAACGGAGACGCGAATACGGTGACCTTTTCGGAAGACATTGGCGATCTTGGTCATGCGAATCTCATAGCGTTCGATGTGTTCTGGAACAAGTAGCTCTGGCTCCGCGAATGAGTGTCGGTAGCGTGCACAAATAATCCCGTCCGATAGACGAATCGAATTGCCTTCCTCGTCTACATCACATAGCCGGACCAGCCAATCAGTATCCCGCGCCGAGCTGGATGCGTAGATAATAGCCGAGATTTCTCCCGCGATGACGACTTCCTCTTCCAATGGCTCTGATGTGTAGACAAGTACATCTGCTCGTTCTTCCACATCACGATAGTTTTCCGGAACACTATTTTCATTTTCGGACAAATCCAACAGATACGGTGCTGCGTCTAGCGGATTATAACTGTATGTATCCACCGCTTGTTCATCCGGGATAGACAGGGTCAGTGTTCCATCTCCGCCGCTCGTATTGGCGTTTCCCCCACTGCTCAGATACAGATTCGTCAGCGTCGTCTCCGCTGGCGGCCAAGTCTGCGAGGTCTTCCATTCGTTTTCTCCCACCATGTAGTACTCAACCCGCGGCTCTTGATCGACGCCATTTTCCACTCCTTTTAGATAGCGGTCAAACCACCGTAGCTGCGTTATATCCAGATCGTAGCGGATGGCGTTGTTTCCAAAGGGCACATGATGGATTTCTCGTGTCGTATTCGCCTTGTGATACCATGGCCCCAAGATGAGTCTGGCGTGCTCTGGCACATTTCGGGAGACAACCTCCCATGATTCGCTCGTCCCCATCCCGTTGTCGTCATACCAGCCAGATACCAGAGTAGCAGGCACCTTTACCTGATCCGCATGCCGCTTCCAGTCCGACATGGTCCAGAACTCGTCACCATTCGGGTGTTCCATCCATTTTGTCCAAAACGGGATTTCTTTCCCCAGCACTTTTTGCGGGATGTCCTTGATCGGACGCACTTTGATGACCTCACTCCAGTCATCTCGGGAAAGAGCCGCGACATTTCGACGCTTCTCAGCCATCATGAAAATCCATGACAGGCCACCAAGAATCGTCCCCCCTTTGCGCGGGATGTCCACATAAGGTGTTCCTACTGTCACGTAGCTGAAAATCGCCTTCAGATGCGGATTTCCGCTTGCGGCCGCAGCCCATTGCACGTACCCCACATAGGAGCCGCCGAGCATCCCTACGTTGCCATCCGACCACTCCTGACTCGCGATCCAGTTGAGGCTGTCGTCTCCATCATTACGCTCATGAACGAGTGGAATCCACTCTCCTTCGGAATCTTCCCGTCCACGCGTATCCTGAACAACCAGCGCATATCCACGAGCTACAAAGGGCAACCGGCGAAAAATGCCATCCATCCGTCCATAGGGAGTGCGCATGAAAATCGTTGGAACCCGCTGTCCTTCCGCCAAGCCTGCGGGTAGCCATACCTCGGTAGCCAGCCGAACGCCATCTCTCATCGCTACATCATGCCTACCCAAATGATGTACGCCGTAGTTAACTTCAGACAGCGTAGGGTCTTGCCACATCGTAAGCGGAGTCAAATCTTCCCACCCTGTTTTCACCAATACGACACTATCACCACGACCTGTCAGCACCAACGCGATGACTTCGTTCTCACAAATGATCAAGTCAATTGGCTGCGCTGCTTCGCGCACCGCCCAGACCCAAGCTTGCTTTTGCCTTGTGGGCCCTGTTCCTTCGATGGATAGATGGCGTTGGTAGTGCCCTCCACTTCCCGGAAACACAACTGATTCGCTCTCCCAGTCAATTCGCTCCCATTCCGGAAGCTTCTGTGCCAGGGTAAGGAGTGGCAACTCGTAGGTTGCTTCCCCTTCAGCCAGTAGTAAAAACGGACCGTCAACCGCACCACCCGTATCCCAACCTGTGCTCCGATGCCAAACTTCCCCATCCTCAAAGCGTATATCAGCTACCTTGATGCCAGATTGATAATAGCCAAAAAAAGCTTGTTTGTGCCCAGTCTGTGCCACCCGTCATTCCTCCTGTTACCTGATCTACTTCCACACTTGCTGATACACTCTGAGGAAATTGCCACCCAAGATTCCTTCGATCTCTGCATCGGTGTATCTGCGCTTCAATAGCTCACGCGTAATTTCCGGCAGTGACGCATGGCCTTTTACTACGTCAAATGGCATCTCTTTCGTTTTGGCAATCTTGTCCAAGGGCAAATATTTCGTCAAATCATCGCACAGGTCTAAGCCAATACCGATGTACCTTGCTCCGACAAGCTTTTTCATATAGTCAACATGATCAATCAGTCTCTCGATAGTTGAGTCGGCACTGTTAGTCGCTGTAAACATGCTACACGCATTCAACCCGACGAGTCCGTCCTTTTCCGCAATTGCTTTGATCTGTTCATCTGTCAGATTGCGCATTGTCGGCACGATTGTTCGACTGTTGGAGTGAGAAGCGATCACCGGTTTTTCTGCGATCTCCATCACGTCCCAGAACCCTTCGTCATTCAAATGGCTCACATCGATGACGATACCCAGTTTTTCCGCTTCCTCGATAAGACGAACACCGAAATCGGTGATGCCTCCTTTTTTCCCTTCACGAACCGGTGCAAAAAAGCTGCCGTCCCCAGCAAAGTTGCGCCGACTCCAAACCAGCCCCATCATCCGTACTCCGAGCTCATAAAAGACACGCAAGAGACTCAAATCGTTATGCAGTGGCTCTGCCCCTTCCAACGACAGAATGAACGATACTTTTTGCTCCGCTCTTGCCCGTTGCAAATCACCCAGATTTTTGGCGATGACGATGTGCTCGGGAGACTCTGCCGCCTCTGCATGCAAAGCACTGATCTGGTTGAGCGCCTTGCGAAGACTCATCTCTGGTACAAAAGCATCCTCGACGAACACGGCTGCCACAATGGAATGCACGCCACCCTGCTGGAACCGTGGCAAGTACTCCGTCTCGATCATTTTGGTTCGACCATATCCACGCTGAATCTCCACATCCATCAGCAGATCAAAATGCCCATCCAAAACGTGAACACCGTCGTGAAATTTGCGCGCCTGTTCTCTCGTTACTTCCGTCATACGGGTCATCTCCCATCTTGTTCTATGAATTTTCTGATCGAAATAAATTTGGCTATATCCAACAAATTCGCGACGTATTGCACGGCTCCTCTGATCAATAAGAGACCCTTTCATCTAACTGGTGGAAAGATTGAATTTTCTGCCGTCGGCTTAACAAAAAAGGACGCCGACTAGGCATCCCCCTCTTATGAAAATCAAAGAAACTCAACTTGCACCTTATTAATTGGCTCCACTCATTACCTTCTGGATAGGTGGCTTTACACGGATCGCTTCCGAGTAGAAATACACATGCTTTTTTCCTGTAATAGGATGGGTCATCACTTCTGTTTCTACTCCGAAAACATCCCGGATCAGATTGGGTGTCAAGACCTCCTCTGGCGTTCCCGATGTAACGATTTCCCCCTCACAGATTACGTACAGCCGATCACAGTACATCGCTGCGATATTGAGATCATGCAGCGAAGACAAGACCGTAATCCCCAACGTTTTGACGAGATCCATGACCTGCAACTGGTATCGAACATCCAAATGATTCGTCGGCTCATCAAGAACAAGAAACTGCGCTTGCTGCACCAAAGCTCTGGCAATCAGCACCCGCTGCTTCTCCCCACCGGATAAACTGAAAAAGCTGCGATCAGCGTATGTATGCATCCCTACCCGTTGTAGTGCATCTTCACAAATCCGAACGTCTTCCGCGTTATCGGACTGAAATAGTCGCTTATGCGGGGCACGTCCCATATTCACGATTTCGGTCACCGAAAAATCGAATTCGACAGAGGTCTCCTGCCGTACTGCCGCCATTCGCTGAGCGTTTTGGCGTGAGGTTAGCTTGTATACGTCGTCGCCATCGAGTGAGATCCATCCCGAACGCGGCTTCAGTACGCGATAAATGCTTTTTAGCAACGTGGACTTCCCACTGCCATTCGGCCCGATCAGCCCCACAAACTCTCCAGAGCGCACCTCCAGACTGACGTTGTGCAGGATTCCCTTTTTCTCCAGTTCGACCGATATATTCTCAACCTGCAAATTCATCGTCCGCTACCTCCAAAGGAATAAGAACTCCGCAGCATCAACCAGATAAAGAATGGACCTCCACACAGTGCTGTCAAAATACCAATCGGCAGCTCTTCCGGTGCAAAGGCAAGCCTGGCAACTACATCAACCCAGATGAGAAAGATCGCGCCAAACAAAGCGCTGACAGGCAGAACACGTCTGTGATCTGATCCAACCATTACACGGACGATGTGGGGCATCATTAATCCGACAAAACCGATTGATCCCGCGATGGACACGATCACCCCCGTGAGCAGTGCCGTGATCACCAGGAGAAGCTTGCGGAATTGTACCGTATTCACCCCCAATGTCCCCGCTGACTCTTCGCCCATCAGCATCGCATTGAGCGAGCGGTATTGGGCCATTAAGACGATGAGACAGATGACGACAATCATTGTAGGGATCGTCAGGTATTCCCATTTCCCGCCAGCCAGACTGCCACTTAACCAAAACAGAACCGTCCCAATTCCATGCTCATTTGGCGCTGAAAAAACAAGCAGACTGGTAATGGCCGACAAGATCGCAGATATCGCAATTCCAGCCATGAGCAGGCGTACCGTCGAGTTTTGTCCACCAATACGGGATAGCGTAAAAATAAGAATGATGGACACAAGGGAGCCTGTAAAAGCGCCAAAGGATAGCGCATACTGCCCGTACATGCTGAATGCTCCAAAAATAATTACCGAGGTAGCGCCAACCGAAGCACCTGAAGATACGCCTAACACATACGGGTCAGCCAGGGAGTTGCGAACCAACGATTGAATCGCTACTCCCACGACAGACAGACCTGCGCCGACGATTGCCCCCAAGAGTACACGAGGAAAGCGAATATCCCAAATAATCGTTTGCTCACCTTTGGACCAATCCACTTCGATCCATTGGGTCAACATCGGAATTTTTGATAAGGCGATTTTCCATACCGTAGTCGGCTTAATCTCTACTGATCCCAGGGTAACTGCGAACGTAATCGAGAGGAAAAGTCCGACCAGTAAAGTAATGATGATATAAGGTAACTTGATCTGTTGCAGTGCTATTCCCTCCCTTAAAAGGGGCGTACTCTATTTGAATTTATCCGGGTAGAGTCCTTCCGCCAAAATTTTCAGCGCAATCGGTGCTCGAACACCTTCAGAAGCTGCGGACAAAGGCAATACCATTAGTCGTTGATTTTTAATCGCAGGGATATCCGCCAATTCTTTTTTACTCAAAAGGAAATTGCGTTTTTGCTCGACGGTTCTATCCCCGTAATCTACGATAATAATCACGTCTGGATTGCGACTTACTACTTGTTCCCAACTTACCTCTGCCCAACCCTTTTGAATATCGTCAAAAATATTCTTACCGCCTGCATTCTTGATTAAGGATGTCATGTAGTTGTTGGCTGCTGTGAATGGTTTATCTTCCCCGTTGTCGTACACGAACACTTTTAGTGGCTCGTCAATCTTGCCAATTTTACTCATTGTTTGATCCATTTCACTCTTCATTTTATGGATCAAATCATTGGCTTTGTCCTCCACACGGAAAATGCGTCCAATGTTCGTAATGTCCGCAAACACATCGTCGATAGTCGGGCCAGGCATGCTAGATGACGCTTGCAGATACGATTTGATGCCAACCTTTTCCAAATCTTGCATCGATCCTACGCCCTTTTCGCCGAATCCACTTTTCCATCCGGCGTATACAAAGTCTGGGTTCGCTGCCAGCAGCACTTCTTTCGTAGGATACTTGTCAGACAGTACCGGAATCTTGTCGTAATCTGCTTTTAACTCAGGAAGGATTTCATCATCCAGGTAAGCAGTTCCGACCATTTTATCAGCAAGGCCCAATGCCAGCATGATTTCGGTGACGTGCTGGTTCAAAGTCACTGCACGCTCAGGTGCTGTTGGATAAGTCATTTCGATACCATTATTGGTTAGTGTTACTGGCTTGCCTTCTGCTGCTGGAGCAGCTGTTTGTTCTGTTTTGGCTGGAGCCTGTGTTGTCGTAGTGGAGCCGCATGCCGAAACCAAAAGCATGGCAGCTGTCATAATACCGAAAGCTAGTCCTTTTATTACTGTATGCGTTTTGTTTGCCTTCATCATCTGTAATCCTCTTTTCTGTTTGGAAATGATGGCTTGAACCAAATCCTCCACAAAAAAGCACCCCCCATTTCAATCGGGAGGTGCATGACAAACGTAGATATAACTATAAGCAGGCATAAAGGCGCCCTTTCATAGACTGCTTCCACATCTGCCCCATCCTCGTGGGTCGATTGTATAGGATCGCATGGCAGGTCTCCTGGCTTACGGATCAACACACCCAGCTACCTTCCCATTTTTTGTCTTCCAAAAAACAGTGGCTATTTGCTAGGCACTCCTCGTTACAGTGGCGGGACCGCGCCGGTTTCTCACCGGACTTCCCTTTTAAGCTGACGGCATATGCCATCCAGCACCATTCGATACGTATTCAATTTTTATGATTTCTTCATTAGTTGATGGAAGTCAGTTTTTTCGGGAACTGCGTGAGTATTTCAACTCCCGTTTCCGTAACCAATACATCGTCTTCAATCCGCACGCCGCCTACACCTGGCAAATAGATGCCCGGCTCGATCGTAAAAACCATCCCTGGTCGAAGCACTTCTTGGTTCTGGCTGTGAACAGACGGATATTCATGTACATCCATCCCAAGTCCGTGCCCAAGACGGTGCATGAAGTATTCACCGTAGCCTTTTGCAGTGATGACATCGCGAGCGGTTTTATCCAAATGCGCAAAGGTCACACCCGGACGAATCTCAGCAATTGCCGCTTCGTTGGCCGCCAATACCGTCTCGTAAATCTCTTGCAGCTGGGCACTGATCTCGCCTACAGCAAAGGTACGAGTAATATCGGATACATATCCGTTTGCAGCTACTCCGATATCAAACAAAAGCAAGTCGCCTTCTTGCACCTGGCGGGTTCCTGGCTTTCCGTGTGGAAGTGCCGACTTCTCCCCTGCCAATACCATGGACGTAAAGGATGGGCCTTCTGCGCCCAAGCGCTTCATCTGGAATTCCAGCTCAGCTACGATTTCTGTCTCGGTCATGCCTTTCTGAACTTTCTTCAGGGTCTCCCGCAAGGAATCCTCGACCAACTGAACAGCGTATTTCAGACGATCCACTTCATCCACGGATTTGATCAAACGCATTTCACGGAGTGGCTCTTCCACGTCCACATAGCTTGACGCCAGAACAACTTGTCCAAGTGCTTCATAGCGCTCGACAGTCATATGACTTTTCTCAATACCGAGCTTCGCCAAGTTCGCTGGCAACACTTGCTTGAGAATTTCATACGGGTTTTGGATATCCGTATGTGTATGGATATCTTGAACGAACGAAGCTTCTGCCGCTGCTTCACGATCAAGAGCAGGTACAATCAAGGAAGGCTTTCCCTCAGCAGGAATAACAAGACCCATAAAACGTTCATGCGGGTCTGTAAAAAATCCGGTCAAATAGTAGACGTGCTTGGGAGAGGTAATCAACACCGCGTTCAGCTCTTGCTCTGTCAAAAACGTGTGGAGCTTCGAAATGCGCTCTTGAAACAACTTCTTCACCCTGCTTTCACCAATTATTCTATTGCGAGAATACCACTTCCCCATCAAAAAAAGAAGAGTTCAATTGAAAAATCTCCCTTGGATCGGACAACCTATAAGTGGGGTGAAAATGAAAATGGAACAAATACTCGTCCATCAGGATGGCAAACAGTTTGCTTTTCACATATCAGGAAAAGGCCAGCCGTTATTGTGTATCCATGCGCCATGTATCGGCTCTATCAATTTTGTTTATCAGCAAACACTCGCAGATACATATCAGCTCATTGTCCCTGATTTACCCGGACATGGCGACAGTTCTCCGATGGAGAAGCCCTTTTCCATTGGGGAGTTGGCAGAACGGCTCCATAAGCTGATCCCGGCACTCGGCATTGAGCGTCCCTTTATTTTGGGCTACTCCCAAGGTGCCTCTATCGCCCTTGAATATTGTCTTCGCTATCCTGATCATGCACAAGGCGGTATACTCGTGAGCGGATTTTCCGAAGTGAATGACCTGTATTTACATGGACGATTTTGGATGGCCCAGGCGTTGTCGATGCTTCACGGAGTTCCTCTTCTTGCCCGTTCCATTGCTTCCTCACATGTCGATAACCCAGAAATGCGCGAAAAATGGACGGCACACGCCTCCAAAACAGATCCTACTAGCGTGAAATACCTTTACGCTGCCGGACATCGATATCAATGTACAGAGCGCCTGAGCAACATCCAGCTTCCGATTTTACTTGCCTATGGCGAACGTGATCAACGGATGCACCATTATGCGCAGACGCTTAGCATGAAATTGCCAAAAGCAAGACTCGAAATGATCCCGAACGTAAAGCATCAAGTCATCACGAAAGCTGCTCCTGCTTTCAATCAGTTGTGCCGCACCTTCATGGAAGAAGAATAAACAAGAAAAGACAGAAGGACGGCATCACATTCCCTTCTGTCTTTTTTGCGATTGGACTAGCTTTTCATCCGCGGGTCAAGTGCATCGCGCAGGCCGTCCCCAATCAAGTTAAAGCCGAGAACGGTCAGCATGATAGAGAGCCCCGGAAAAATAACGGTCCATGGTGCTTTCTGAATGTACTGACGTGAATCAGCGAGCATTTTTCCCCATTCTGGTTCTGGCGCTTGTGCTCCCAGTCCAAGAAAGCCAAGTGCAGCTGCTTCGATAATCGCTGTTGCGATCCCCATTGTCCCGGTCACAATGATTGGTGCGAGACTGTTCGGCAAAATATGCTGCATGATAATCCGGGAATTTTTCATTCCGATTGCCCGTGCCGCCATGACGAATTCTTCTTCCTTCAAACTCAATACACGGGCACGTACTAGCCGTCCAAATGTCGGAATGTTAATAATCGCAATGGCAATCAAGGCGTTTTGCAAAGAAGGCCCCAAGATGGCAACGACAGCGATTGCCAAAAGAATACTTGGAAATGCAAGCATAATATCAAAGAGACGCGAAATGATCGTATCAATCCATCTGCCATAATATCCTGCCAAAAGACCGAGCAAGGTCCCTGCGAGAACGGAGCCAATGACAGAGAACGTCCCTACCCACAAGGAGATTTGCGCCCCATAAATAACGCGACTAAATACATCACGACCATTGTAATCTGTTCCAAACCAATGCTCTTCGGAAGGGGGCTTGTTTTTCATTACGAGCTGACCTTCGTCGTACGGATACGGAGCAATCCATGGAGCTAATACCGCCACAACAATGAAAAACAAAATAATCCCGAAGCCCACCAACGCCAGCTTGTTTTTTCGTAGTGTCCTCCATGCATCCTTCCAAGGAGAGACTACTTCTTCTTGCTTCACTTTTAAAGGTACTACCTGATCTTGTGGTTGTAATTGTGGTTGTGCCATGTCTCTTCGTCCCTCCTTAGCGATATTTGATGCGAGGATCGATATAGGCATACAGAAGGTCGACCAAGAGATTGATCAGGACGAAAATCGTCGCGATCACAAGGATACCGGATTGGATAACCGGATAGTCACGGTTTCCAATGGCGGTCACAATATAACGACCGACACCTGGCCATCCGAAGATCGTCTCTGTCAAAACAGCTCCACCCAGCAGCAACCCTGTTTGCAAACCAATTACCGTCAAAACAGGGATCATTGCATTTTTCAGCGCATGCTTGTACACGACCCAAAACTGTGTCAGCCCTTTTGCACGAGCGGTTCTGACGTAGTCGGCACGCATGACTTCCAGCATGCTCGAACGAGTGATACGTGCAATGATCGCCATCGGGATCGTACCTAATGCAATGCCTGGCAGGATCAAATGCTTGATAACTTCCCATAGCTGATCCCAGCGACCAGCCATCATCGTATCCAGTATATAAAAGTGCGTAATGGCCTCTACGGGATTACGCGAATCGTCGCGACCAACTGATGGCAGCCATTTCAGCTCTTGGGCAAACACCCACTGCTCCATCAAACCTAGCCAAAAAATTGGCATGGATACACCAACCAAGGCGATCAACATCGCACAGTAGTCAAACCAGGAGTTTTGCTTCCACGCAGAAAGAATCCCTGCATTTACACCGATAAACACCGCAATCAGCATACTCACAATCGTAAGTTCAGTCGTCGCCGCCAAATAAGGCATGATTTCATCTGAAATCGGCGCATTCGTTTGTAACGATTCCCCAAGATTTCCGCTCAAAATATCTTTCATATAATCGAAATACTGTATGTACCACGGATTATTCAATCCCAACGCTTCTCGTATGTCTGCAATCGCTTGTGGTGTTGCCTTTTCTCCCAAAATCGTCAAAGCCGGATCACCAGGGATGGCACGAATAATGGAAAAAACGATGATTGACATGCCCACTAAGACAGGAATGAGCATTAAAATTCTTCGAATGCTGTAAGCTAGCAATGCCATCTCCTCGCCTTCCTGCATAAAATAATCGCCAAATAATGAAAGAAGGGTAAGAAGAGGTATGCACTCCTCTTACCCTTTTACGATGAATCAGCTTACTTGAAATCTACCTTTTCCAAACTTTCAGACCCTTTTGGATGCGGGTTGTAATCTATGATATTCGCTTTTCCTGCCAATGCTGGTGTAGAGTGTGCCAGCGGAACCATTGGCACATCTTTGAAGATGATCTCTTGTACTTGTTTGTACATTTTTTCGCGCTCTGCTTGGTCTGGAGTGGACTGTGCTTTCATCATCAATTGATGTGCTTCTTCGTTTGCCCAGCGTGTATAGTTGTTGCTTCCGATGTTATTTTTGTCGAGCAAGACAGCCAGGAAGTTGTCAGGGTCGCCATTGTCACCTGTCCAACCAAGCATGAACATTTCTTGCTCACCCAAACGAGTCTTTTCCAAATACGTTGCCCATTCCATCGTCACGATCTCAGCATCAACCCCGATTTTCTTCAGGTCTTGCTGGATTGCTTCTGCAATCTTCACACCCTCTGGCATGTACGGACGTGGAACTGGCATTGCCCAAAACTTGATTTTAAAACCGTTTGGATGTCCTGCTTCGGCCAGCAATTGTTTTGCTTTATCGAGGTTGAACTCACGATCTTTAATATCGTTGTTATGTCCCCACATTGTTTTTGGCATTGGGTTGACTGCTGGTTCTCCAACCCCATCGAAGAAGGCAGTTACGATTTCAGGTTTGTTAATCGCATAAGCAATAGCTTCACGAACTTTTGGATTGTCGAGTGGCTTCTTCTCTACGTTAAAGCCGATGTATCCAATGTTATTAGTAGGACGAAGGAAGAGTTGCAAGTCTTTATTGTCTTTTACTGCCGGGATATCGTCTGTGTTTAGACCATCCATCAAGTCAATTTCACCAGATGCCAATGCAGTCAGACGTGCAGTGTTTTCTGGGATGACCTTGAACACCAATTTATCCAGCTTCGGATATCCTGGGTTCCAGTAATCAGGGTTTTTCTCGAGTGTGATGGTGTCGTTGCGCTTCCACTCTACGAATTTGAAAGGTCCTGTACCGATTGGATGCTCATTAAATTTCTTAACATCCTTTTTCAATGCCTCAGGCGAGCCAATCGCGAAAGGAGACATTGCCAGGTTGGCAAGGAATGGAGCCAGTGGACGATTCAACGTGAATTTTACAGTGGTCGGATCGACTGCTTCCACGGATTTGATGATATGAGTCGCGTCACCCTTGTAACCACCAAATTGGCTTACGTAGTACTCGAAGCCCTCTGGTGAATGCTGTGGATGGCTCTTGTCACTCCAGCGTTCAAAGTTGTATTTGACCGCCTCTGCATTGAAATCAGTTCCATCGTGGAATTTCACGCCTGATCTCAGTTTCAGCGTATAAACGAGACCATCAGGAGTTACTTCCCATTTCTCAGCCAACGATGGAGCGAGCTCTGTTGAGCCATCCGCAAAGCCAATCAATGTATCCATAACGTTCTCGGTTACCTTAAATGTCTCACCATCTGTTTGCGTGATTGGGTCAAGCCCTTTTGTGTCTGCACCGCGACCGACGATTAATTGCTTCGGTCCAGTTTTTGCAGGCTCAGTTGCAGGTGCCGGAGTTTCTGTCTTTGGTTGTTCTGCCGGCGCTTGTGTCGTAGAAGTGCTAGAGCATCCTGCAATCAGCATGGCCAGCGCCACTAGGCTAGTCATGGTTGCGGAGAGAACCCTCTTCTTCATGAAAACATCCCCCTTTTTCTAATGAATGGTCGCATGTTCCTTTTTGGTTGATGGTCGATACAATACCTCCTGCTTTGCATCCCCCCTTTACAAGACTTCCTATTCGGCAGGCAAACTCCCTTTTGTCGATTAGGACTTGTATAAGTGACAAGCAACAAAGTGACCATCGCCTGTGTCCGCAAATTCTGGGCGCACAGTACGACACTCCTCTGTCACATGGGGACACCTCGTATGGAAGGTACAGCCACTGGGAGGTTTTGCAGGGCTCGGCACATCTCCCTGGAGGATCACTCTATCTCGTACCGCATCAGGGTCTGGCGAAGGTACCGCCGACAGCAGTGCTTTCGTGTACGGATGGAGCGGATTGGAGTACAATTGGCTACTCGTCGTCAGCTCGACAATTCTGCCAAGGTACATCACGCCTACCCGATCACTGATATGACGCACAACACTCAAATCGTGAGCAATGAACAAATATGTAAGGCCGAATTCGCGTTGCAAATCCTGCATGAGGTTGAGCACCTGCGACTGAATGGACACGTCTAGTGCAGACACAGGCTCATCCGCAACGATCAATTTGGGTTTGAGCATCAGTGCTCTCGCAATGCCGATCCGCTGCCTCTGTCCTCCACTGAATTGATGCGGATAGCGGCTCGCGTGATAGCTGCTCAGACCAACGATCTCCAGCATTTCCTGCACGCGCTTTTTTCGCTCTGCCGAAGAACCCAAACCATGTACAATCAGAGGCTCTTCCAATATCTTCTCAATATTATGTCTAGGATTAAGTGAAGCAAACGGATCCTGAAAGACAATTTGCATGTCACGTCTCATCTTTCTCATTGCATCTGTGGAAAGTGACATGACATCTGTCCCGTCAAAGTTGATTTCACCTGAGGTCGGTTCTATCAGTCGCAGCAAGGAACGCCCCGTCGTGGACTTTCCACAGCCGCTCTCCCCTACCAGCCCCAAAGTTTCGCCACTCTTAACGGTAAACGATACGTCATCTACCGCCTTTACTACACCTATTTCCCCTCCAAGAACACCGCCTGTGATTGGATAGTATTTTTTTAAATTTTTTACAATCAGAAGATCTTCAGCCACCTGCATGCTCCTCTCGGGTTATTCGGTCAGCCAGCAACGGGAAAGGTGATTGTCCCCTACCACTTTTAATTCTGGCATCTCACTGCGGCATCGGTCTGATACTTTATCGCATCTTGGTGCAAAACGGCATCCGACAGTAAGAGAACCCGGAATCGGGACGTTGCCTGGAATCGAATAGAGACGCTCCTGTGATCCTTCCAGCTTCGGCAACGAATTCAACAAGCCGATCGTATAAGGATGCTTCGGATTTTTTAAAATCGTACGAACATCTCCTTGTTCAATCACGTTCCCTGCGTACATCACCACGACGCGGTGACACATTTCCGCGACGACCCCAAGATCGTGGGTGATGAGGAGAATGGCTGTGTCAGCTTCTCGGTTGAGTTGACGCATCAGGTCCAAAATCTGCGCTTGAATCGTCACGTCGAGCGCAGTAGTAGGCTCGTCTGCAATCAGAAGCGCTGGATTGCAGGCCATTGCCATCGCAATCATGACACGCTGCCGCATGCCTCCGGAAAGCTGGTGCGGGTATTCATCGACAATCGCTTCCGCTCGAGGAATTCCGACTTTTTTCAACATCTCAATAGCACGTGCTCTTGCGTCCTTTTTGCTCGCCTTCGTATGTAATCGGACTGATTCTCCTATCTGGTCTCCAATCGTAAACACCGGATTTAAAGACGTCATCGGCTCCTGGAAGATCATCGCAATTTCATTTCCGCGGATGTCTCTCATTCGCTTTTCGTCAACAGATACGAGGTCCTCCCCCTTGAATTTAATCGAGCCTCCCACGATTCTCCCTGGGGGGTTGGGTACTAGCTTCATAACGGAAAGGGAGGTAACGCTCTTTCCGCAGCCGGATTCGCCTACGATACCGACTACTTCTCCTTTTTGTACCGTGATCGTCACGCCATCAACGGCAGGGATTTGGCCGCGGTCCGTGAAAAAGTGCGTTTGCAGGTTTTCGATTTGCAGGACAGGATGTGACACGTGGCTCACCTCTCTCACCGATATATACTTCCAAAATAGCCCTATCAATAGACATTATGACATTTATTCAATTTTTTCGCAACACAATAAATTCAAACTATTAGCTCTTTACTGACTAAAAAGAATATTTTGCTTGCACTAAAAAATGATCTAGGGGAATTTTATGATAGCCCTTTCATTGTTGATGTAGCCTCACTTGCACTGTTTTAGCAGATCGTATGATGTATCTGTGGTCACATGCAAAAGACCCGCCTGTACGGGTCTTTTGTCACTGGGGCTTTCTGCACCCCTTCTTTTTGCGCATAAACCATTTTCACGGTTCAAAAAAACTCCCGACCCAATCGACAAAACTCTGCGCCCCACTTTTAATGCTTCCGCCCAAAGTCAAACCGATCCGACTGACGTAGTTGACCATTTCCTTCGGATTAGCAGTCTGAACCTGCTTTCCCATTACCGCAATCTCCACTTGACCTTGGTCCACTTTTTTGATGGAAAAGGTTTGCGCTTGCCCCTCAGGCACTCCACTCACCTTGGATATTCCGCGCTCAGCCGTTTGCAATCCCAAAACTACCCCGACCAGCAAGATGATTAACAGTCCAGTCAGCTTCATCGTCACGTTCATGCCCGTCACCTCTTTGCAGGCTCGTCAGAAACTGTTTTGCCTACTTTTTCAGCTTGCTGATAATAGGCTGCGAAAACGTCAGCCAGTGCCTCTGCCGTATTCTTGCTTTCTTGCACGCTGTTTTCCGTACCACCTATTTCTATTAACAGGCTTCCCGGGGAGAGGGACTGATTATACTCGCCATGATCCGTTTTTGCGCCTTTTTCCATTACGCCACGCGAAAGCTCTGGGTACATTTTTTCCATCAACTCATGTAGTTCAGTCGCAAATGCCTCATTTTTCTCGTAGCTTTTGTTCCTTTTTCCGATGACAAACAATACTCTTCCATACGTTTTTCCTTTGATTGTGACCGTCGTACGCTCTCGTGGCGCTGTGTCTCGATGCAAATCAAAGAAGTAGTACAGTTCCTTGTTTTTCTCCGTTGCGGCTTTGACCACTTGCAAAGATTCCGCGTAGGAGAAAGAGTAATGCATTTTTTTGTTCAACAGCTGCTGATAGATGTCGTCGGTGCTCACATCGGAACCAATTCCTCTGTCATTCAACGCTTCTGATAAATGCTTGCTGATTAACGATATATTTCTCGTAGGATGATCGACCGAGGTTCCCACTGACTTCGTCTCACTAAACCACGATTCCCGGTTGTGCGAGTTGTAGATGTACACGATTTTCTTGCCATCCGTGATTGAATTGGGAACAGGTGCTGGCTTTGCTTCGCCTGACTTTGTGGTATCCTCCGGCTTTGGCTCTACGATTGGAACTACTTGCGATTGATCTGCTACCTGTCTCGGATAGGCGGGATACTCCAAGTAAAAATCTGCGAGAGAAGCTCCCTTTCCCTGTACGACAAATCTGGCATCCTCTGTCGTCACCATCCCAGGCAATTCCCTGCCTAACAGGCTACGCAAGTCTCCCGGCTGTATATTGGTTGCCAAGCGAAAGAGAAAACCGGTTACGCTATTCGTGCGATCATCGGCCTGTGCTTGCACGGTTTCGGACAAAACCGGAATCTCCTGCCCCATCCATCCCAAAATCGCCAGACTGGAAATATGAGAAGCGGCCTGTTGAATGGCTGAGGACGAAATTGCGATTCGGTTACCGCCGAGCGAAAGCACTCCTGTCATGACAAACAGGAAGGCGGTTATAAATGAAAGAACAACGAATTGGCGTTGAATGAGAGTCGCCATCTGTCTCACTCCTCTAGCTGTAGCATGGTTGCACGTCGGGAGAACTTTCCCTCGCGCTTGTCTATGCTTTAGCTTATGAGGCTCATAGAGACGATAGAACCCTTTTCTAGCTTTTCTCTCTCACTCTAGCTTTTCACGGCTTAGTGGGTATACGAGCCGCTATTTTCTGCATTTACAGCACTGTGCAAGGCGCGATTCAGACCTGTTGCGATCACATTCGCCACGCCTTCAATAAAATCATCAATTTCTTTTGGGGTGACGACCAGATCCTGTCCCAGCGGTCGGAGGACCTCATGAATCAGTTGCCGTTTCTCTTCTTCCGGCAGTGAACCTACCAATCCCATGAATGTCTTGCGGGATTCCAAGTCAGGCAAATCCTCTTCCGTATACGGTTCCTTCCGCTCGGGCAGCGTACTCAATGCCAGTTTGTTAAACGCCCGCTTGCTCTCCACCATCGATTGTCCAAAATGCCCCAGCAAATATGTAATCGCATCATTTACAATCGTGGAGGCAAAAACAACCGTAGGGACTCCTATCGCAATCACAGGCACACCAAGTGTCTTCTGATCAATCGCTTTGCGCTTGTTTCCGACCCCTGATCCGGGATGAATCCCTGTATCCGATATTTGAATCGTCGTGTTGACCCGGTGCAAGGCGCGGGACGCAAGAGCATCGATACAGATGACAAAATCGGGTTTGCTTTTTTCCACGACACCAAAAATAATCTCACTCGTTTCTATACCTGTTATCCCAAGGACACCCGGTGATAGCGCACTGACTTCCCGATACCCTTCTCCAACGGTTTCAGGCGCCAGCGTGTATAGATGGCGTGTAATCAACAAATTTTCTACAACCATTGGTCCAAGCGCATCGGGAGTCACATTCCAGTTACCCAAACCAACGACGAGAGCCTTTTTGTCTGGGGTGATTCCCAGTTGCTTGAGGAACATTGCAAATTCGACGGAGAATCGCTTGGCCACCTGCTCCTCGATCGATGTATCGTTATCCCGCAGCTTGGGCACTTCAATCGTAAGGTAATGCCCCGGGAGCTTGCCGATTTCCTTCCCCGCTTCCTCTGTTTCCACATGCAATCTCGTTACTTTCACATTCGGCTCGCTGTCGTCAGCTTGCAGCCAAATCCCCTCAATATCACTCTGGTTTTGCTGCTGGGCAAGCTCGTGGGCCTCCAAAGCCAGATCCGTTCGAATGGAATAACCAGACAAGTCAATGTTATGTGCCATGTTCTTCAGCTCCTTTGATCCGAAGTGAAAAAAGTACTGACCATTTTGTTCCTGCTACTAGCTTGCTTGAATCCTTCATTTTTATTCCGAATCCTTTCTTGCAAATGGGTTCGCCCCATGCTAGAATTACTTTGTTGTATGACTGTATGTCTATGGTCGTATTAAGGAGGTGACACACATGCCAAACATTAAATCCGCGATTAAACGCACCAAAACAATCGAAAAGCGTCGCGCACACCGTGCTTCTCAAAAGTCTGATCTGCGTACTTCCATCAAGAGCTTTGAGAAAGCTGTCGCTGCTTCCGATGTAGCATTAGCGAAATCTACTCTTCTGGTGGCTGTGAAAAAGCTGGACAAGGCCGCTTCGAAAGGTCTCATTCATAAAAACGCAGCAAACCGTCAAAAGTCTCGTTTGATGAAAAAGCTTAACGTTCTGAGCGCTCCTGTAGCGTAAGAGACCAAGCGCAAAAAACCCCGCGAACATCTAGTTCTAGGGGTTTTTTACTGTAAAAATATCACGACCGTTTTGTTCGTTCGTCGTGTGCACGTGCAACGAATAATTCGAGGGCGAGACGCTTGTCCACTTGCCCCGACTTCATCCGAAAATCTTCTTCTGCCAGAATGCCCAACAGCTTTTTCAACGACTCCTCGGAAAAATGACGCGCTTGCTCCATTGCTTTTTTCACCGCGTAAGGATGCATTTTAATCATGCCTGCCATTTGTTGCTGCGAATAACCTCGTGGAGCCAATTGCTTAACATGCAACAGCATGCGGAACTGTCTCGCCAAGAGTGCCAGCAGCTTGATCGGCTCCTCTCCTGTTTTCATGCAGTCGTACATCATCCGGAGTGCCTTGTCCAATCTCCCCGAAGCGACCTGTTCAATCAGGGCGAATACATCCTGCTCCAGCGTACGTGCCCCGAGCAGCTCGATGACGTCGTCCGTGATGCTTTCACCCACCCCGACAAACAGAGCCATCTTTTCGATTTCCTTGTCCAGAAGACGCAGCTCGGCTCCCACTCGCTCCACAAGCTTCATGGCTTGCTGACGATCGATTTTCGCCTGGTATTTACCTGCTTGCCTCTCCACCCAGCCGTACAAATCTCCGTCTTTTAGCAACGGAAATGGGATCACTTTCGCCTTTTGTTGCAGTGTTTTGACCAGCTTTTTTCTTTCATCGAGCTTGTCAGCTTCTGTATGTAGAATAAGTGTGGTATACGGAGGTGGATTTTGCAAATAATCGAGCAGAGCATCCGGATCGCTTTCTACCTTGGTCGAAGGCTTACTTCCTGTTAAAAAGTAGGCTTGTCTGGCAATCACCAATCGATGCTCACCCATAAACGGCAAGGTCTCCGCATCCTGCAAAATTTCACTCAATCCTGTTTCCGTACAATCGTACACACTCAAATTCAAATCCGTAAATTCTGGATCAATCATTTCTTTGCGAGCCAACGCCAATAAATCTTCGGCCATAAAAGACTCTGGACCGTATAAGACGTAGATCGGCGAGAATTGTTTTTGCCGTATTTCGCGAATAGCCGATAGGAGTGGCATACGTTTTCTCCCCTTTCCTTCCTTCTTACCTGCGTTATTATAGCACATGTTGATCAGGGCAAAGCGAAAAAAAACCGCCACCAGTGAATCAGTAGCGGTTTTTTCATCCGTTGGCACCTCTATGTAAACGTTTAGGGAAAAGCCCCGGGATTCCTCCTCCCCAAACGGTAAGCAGGGGGTGCTTGATAATGTACTATACGCAAAATCCCCGCAAGCGGTGCCGGTCCATACGCGGAAAAAAGTCAGTCATTATCTTTATTTTTTTTCTTCTCTTTATTTTTTCCCTTGTCTTTCTCCTCTTGCTTGTCCCCGCCGTCGTCCTTATCGTCATTAGCAGGTTCTTTGTCTTCTCTGTCCGGATTCTCGTCCAGTCCGATCGGCCATCCCGTTGGTTGATCCTCTGTAACTACTGGAGTTGGAGGTACAGCTTTCTTTGGTGGTGGTGTCGGATTCGTTTTCTTCGGTGGCTGTGTTTGCTTTTGAACGTTCTTTGCCGGTGGCTTTTTACTCTTTGTCTGAGTAGCCGCTCCAGTAGACTTTTTGGCCTTGCCCTCTTCCTCTTTTGGATTTGAAGGTATTGGATTATTGCTTTGAGGAGTAGGATCGACTGGAACTTTGGGTTGTTCCACGACCGCTGGCGTCATGTCCGTTCCGTTCTGGAACGAATCGACTTCATGCTTCTTACCATCACCGCCCGAAAACAGCACGCCAACCAATAAGCTAGCAGCGACGGCCGTACTACCAAGACTGGCCATCCACACTTTCATCCGCTTCCACTTTTTTGATTCCGGCAGCGAAGACGACTCGCGCTTAACTTCCAGAGTGGGCAGGATTTCCTCGTTCACCGTAGATTTCACCGCAACAGGCTTTGCAGCGGCTAACTCCAGCTTGGGCAGGATAGAATCTACGATGCTGATCGGAGGTACGACAGGGGGCAGATGTTCTAATTGTTGTGACACATCTTTCAAACGGTTGTACATAAGCTGCAGATCAGCATCTTTCTGGATCAAACGTAGGAGCAGTTCTTGCTCGGACTCCGACAGATCTCCATCCAGATCCCGCTGCATGAGTTCAAAAATCTCTTCGTTGGTCATCAACCGATCCCCCCTTTCTGGTAGTCGTACAACAGCTCCTGTAACTGTTGCCTAGCCCGAAATAAGTACGACTTTACCGTGTTAAGCGGCAAATCTAGCGCCTCCGCTATTTCTTGATAGGACAAATCCTCCAGATAGCGGAGTACTACAACCATCCGATATTGCTTTGGCAATCTTCCGATGGCTTCCTGAATGTCATTCGACAGCCCGGTGAGAAGGATTTCTTCTTCTACGTTGTTACGATCAGGAATGATCAACTCGTGCTCGTCAATTGAGACCGTTTCCTTCTTCGCGCGAAATTTATCCATACAGACGTTGCTGACAATGCGTTGTACCCAGGTAGAGAACTTTGCTTTTTCCTGATAGGTGTCCAACTTTCGATAAATTCGAATGAGGACTTCCTGGGAGGCATCAAGCGCGTCTTGTTCGTTCCCTAGAATATAATAAGCGCTTCGGTAAACGGAGGTCTCAATAGATCGAAGCAGTTCGACTAGCGCGTCATGATCCCCGGATTGCGCCATCCTGATCAACTCTGCCTCATGCATATTCGCTTCTCCCCCCTACAGACGGTTCGCTCATTGAAAAAGTTGCAAACAGATTATGTATCCATTATTTGGGTCTGCCAATACAATCCCGCAGGTGTAATAACCAGCGTAATCGCTCCATGAGCATCCGTTCTGTACACAGCAGAACCCGATTTTTTTAAGCGAAGCAGCACTTCGGACGAAGGATGCCCGTATCGATTTTTCACCCCGGCAGAGATGACAGCAGCTTTTGGTGCTATGACTGCAAGGAGCTCTTCGGTACTCGATGTATTGCTTCCATGATGAGCTACTTTCAAAACATCCACAGAAGTCAAACCGTTTTGAACAAGCTGACTTTCTCCATCCTTTTCAATGTCACCCGTAAACAATACAGACTTGTTGAAAGCAGTCAGCTGGAGTACTACGGATGCATCATTTCCTGAGAAGGTCGATTCGCCTGGGTGCAGCCACTTCCACTCGATTCCCGGTCCATCTGACCATGATTGACCCGGAAGCCCGGTTAGTATCGGAACTCCTTCCTGTTGGAAAAGCCGGACAATCTCGCCCTCCAATTTCGAAGGTACTGTTCCATTCACCAATACCTCTCCAAAAGAAAAATGAGGAACAAGCGATTTGAATCCCCCGATGTGATCCAGATCGCCATGCGTCATGATGACACGATCGATTTTCTCGATTCCTCTGGCCATCAAAAACGGCAGAACGACGTCTTTCCCCACCTCAAATGGGTCACGCTTTTCCATCCATGGTTCAGCCGCTGGGAACCGCATTGTCCCACCCGCATCCATTAAGTATACCTTCTTATCACCAATTTCGACAACGATGGAATCCCCTTGTCCGACATCAAGGAAGGTAATTCGCACTTCTTCGACTCCTGAAAACGGCTGTCTGGCCACTACTATGAACGAGAGAAATATAACGAAAGTAAGCATTATATCACGCTTTCGATGATAGCCCAACCTCCATGCAATGGGCAGTACCCCCAAAAAACAGGTATACAAAGCAAGCCACCACCACGAAGGATGCGGCCAATAAGTGAAGGGGAGCCTTATTTTTTCAATAGCAAACAACGGGAGATGAATCCATTTCAACATTGCCGTCGATATCCAAACAGGGAGCACCGCCAAAAACGGGTGGACGAAATCGAGGACAACCGCGATATACCCGAATGGTAGCGCTATGGCCGAAAGAATCGGTGTCACCACCAAATTGACCAGCCATGACACAGGTGAAAACAGATGAAAATGGTAGATGAGAAACGGAAAAGAAACGAGCTGGGCTGACAAAGTAACCGCCACAAGTGTACGAATCCAGACGGGTACCCGGATAAACACATGCAAGCTATATGGAACAAAAATAATCAGACCAAGTGTCACCGCAAAAGAAAGCTGAAAACCGACATGCCACAGCTGATACGGATTTACCACCAGCATCAGAATAAGTGCCCCAGCCCAAACGTCCTTGCCATCCAACCTCTTTCCAATTACTTGACAGAGAAGACCTACACTTCCCATCAATCCAGATCGAATCGCGGACGCGCTTGCTCCCACCAGGAGAACATACCCGATCAAGAACAAAATCGTTACGACAAATGCCAGTCTGCGTCTGATTCCAATCCGCTCCAAACACCACATAAACATGGAACTGACCAATGTCACATGCAAACCGGAAATCGCGAGGATATGACTTAAGCCCAAATTCGAATACATCGCCGCAAGCTCAGGGTTCACCTCTTGTCCAAGACCAAGCAGGAGCGACTTCATGTAACCCGCCGTTTCTGTATCTGTAAATAATGATTCAATTCGCTTGGCACCCGAGTCCTGCCATTCTTGGAAGCTCGCCCACACGGAAAAAGCAGGTGTCATCGCTACCGCTTGATAGCTTGTTTCCCCTGTGACATGGACACCTTGCCAATACAAGTAGCTAGCGTAGTCGAACGCATAAGGATTGCGCGCGGGAGCCGGTAAGGATAGTCGAATCGGTGCCACGACAACACTGCCACGACTCCACTGCTCTATTTGTACAGCTTCCTGGAAAGAAGATAGTTTAACACGAAGCGCGATTTTTTCGAAAGACCGATGCTCATTTTGATCACGCTCGTTTTCACCCCAAGATGTTATCGTGACAAAAAAACGTGCTACATCCCCGTCCCGTCTCACAGGAGAATCAATGACTCCTTCTATCCAGATGCTCTGCTCCCTTTCTGCCAATGGTTTCACTTCAGAGCTGTGGAGATTCTCGTACCCATAAAAAAAGAGACCTGCTAGAATAGAAATCAGTGAGTAGTATGCGACGTATTTGCGGTATGGTAACGGGATACATGCAACGAGTGCCCATGATACGCCCGCAGCCAACAGCAGCCAAGCAGGATGCAAATAGGCGGACAGAATAAGACCGATCATCATCGCTAGGCTTGCTATCCATACTGACACTGCAATCCCCCCGTCCTGTTCTTTCATGAACCGTTTTGTCGAACGATTCATGGTCTCCTCAGGGAGTATATCTAACCGAATGGGGACAAAAATAGAAAAGAAGAAAGGCTAATTCCCTTGTAGAATCAGCGTTTTCGAGGTCAATCACTGGCACTCATAAGAGATTGCGCTGATGGTCGATACATGATAGAGTTAGCAGGAGCAATCCAGTGAGAGGAAGAGTCATTTCTTATGTGCGGAATCGTATCACTCTATAACAAGCGGCAAAAGCCTGTTCAACAAGAAGCGATTAGTGCAATGACGGGTGTCATCCTGCACCGTGGTCCAGATGACGATGGTTTTCACCTTGAAGACAACATCGCCCTGGGCTTTCGTCGTTTAAGCATCATTGACGTGGAAGGCGGACATCAACCGCTGTTTAACGAAACACGTGACATCTGGATTATTGGTAACGGCGAAATCTACAATTACAAAGAGTTACAGCAATGGTTAAAGGACATCGGTCACGTTTTCCATACCGATTCTGATATTGAAACCATCCTCCACCTTTATGAAGAGGTAGGAACAGATGCACCTAAGCATTTACGCGGGATGTTTGGCTTTACAATCTACGACTCCCGTAAAAAACGTCTGTTTGGGGCACGCGACCATTTTGGAATCAAGCCTCTCTACTATGTCGAGACGAATGATTCGATCGGAGTTGCCAGCGAGATTAAGAGTTTACTGGAGCTCCCAGGATTCAAGCGTGAAGTGAATCCAACCGCTTTTTATCACTATTTGACGTTCCAATATGTACCTGATCCTGAAACGATGTTTGCTGGCATTTACCGTATACCGCCTGCACACTCGTTCGTAATTGAAAATGACCTGATCAAGCTGGAAAGGTACTGGGATGTAGAATTCAAGCCTGATGAAAGCAAGCCGTTCTCTTATTTTGTGGAGGGTACGCGCAGTGTCATGCTCGAATCTGTCGACAAACACCGGATTAGCGAAGTTTCTCGTGGTGCTTTCTTGTCTAGTGGTGTTGACTCTAGCAGTATCGTTGGGATGCTGCGTACATTCGAGCCAGTCAAATCTTTTTCTGTCGGCTCAGATATTCCTGGTTATAGCGAGCTCGATTATGCGAAGCGAACCGCAGCATATTTGGGATCGGAGCATTTCGAGCGCGTGATAAACGCCAAGCAGTACATGGATGAATTGCCACGACTGATCTGGCATCAAGACGAACCGGTAGCGGACCCATCTGCCATCCTGCTCTATTTCGTAGCACAGATGGCGAGTGAACACGTAACCGTCGTATTGTCCGGTGAAGGTGCAGATGAATTTTTTGGCGGATACAATATTTACAGAGAGCCTCATTCTCTCAAAATGTTTTCCGGGATGCCGGGCTGGATGCGTCAATCCATCGGATACATGGCAGAACGCCTCCCCGATCAGGTAAAAGGGAAAAACTTCCTCATCCGTGGATCGAAAACGGTTGAACAACGCTTCTTCGGAAACGCACTGATTTTCAGCGAAGAGATGAAAAAGCGTGTCGTCATGGAAGATATTACCCGTTCGGAATCGTATGTATCTCCTTTCACCATTACTGAAGAGATTTACAAACGCGCTTCTGAATACGACGATGTGACCAAGATGCAATACTTGGACATTCATACATGGCTCAGAGGCAACATTTTGATGAAGGCCGACAAGATGACCATGGCCAATTCTTTGGAGTTGCGAGTGCCTTTCATTGATCTGAAGGTGTTTGAATTCGCCGCTACCATTCCAACAAAGTACAAAATTGCCAACGGCACGACCAAGCACGTGCTTCGTGAAGCGATGAAAGACTTCTTGCCACCTGAGATCCAAACGAGAAAGAAACTGGGCTTCCCTGTTCCGACTCGTCATTGGCTCAAAAACGAATTTTACAAATGGGCAAAAGAGATCATTTTCGAATCCAAGGTGGATAATTTGATCAATAAGGCCTATGTGCTGTACATGCTCGATGAACACCGCGAAGGCAATGCGGATTACAGCCGCAAAATCTGGACGATCCTGGTCTTCATGCTGTGGCATCAAATCTTCATTGAGCAAAAGCACAATTTTGAGCCTTATGTCAGCCCGAATGTAGACCTTCGTCGCAAGAAAAATTCGCTGCAGCATATCGGCTAAACAGCGCAAACACAATAAATAAATTTGCAGACCCTCTCTTACTTTTCGTAGCATCGTTAATAGAGAACAAGTTCTCTCTATGCACGTATTGCTATGTGAAGGACGGGAGGTTTTTTTGTTATGGTGCTGGAGTGGTGGGAGCGTTATCGTCGTTTCATCTTGTTGACTTCGGCTGTTCTGTTTGTCGGTTGTAGCTTTTGGTTATATCAACGCGACCAATCGCATAAGACTGGCGAACTACCGTTGCATTCTCCTGCTTATGCGGCATCGGATGTTGAAACAAAAGAAGGGACTGATGATTCAGCAACTGCTCAACCTGCCAAGCCTGTAAAAACGACACCGGAAACAGATAAGGATAAGAAACAACTCTCCCCTCCTCTCTTTGTCGATGTGAAAGGGCGAGTAAAAAATCCCGGTTTGTACCAATTTGAACCAGGTACACGTGTCGCAAATGCCATCGAAAAAGCAGGAGGAGCACTACCTGATGCTGACCTTGTCCAGATCAATTTGGCAGCGCCGCTCACAGATGGAGCAGCTCTTGTCATCCCGGCTAAAGGGGCAAGCGAGCCAGTCTCTACATCCATTGGCCTTGTACAATCTGCTGCCAGCGTATCCACCACTGGTGCCTCCTCAGCCATTAATCTCAACACGGCAACTGCAGAAGAGCTCATGAGCCTTCCCGGCATTGGAGAAGCGCGTGCCAAGGCAATCGTGGATTACCGGTCAAAACAAGGTCCATTTCGTTCGGCGGATGACCTGAAACAGATTGAAGGAATTGGCGACAAGATGTTTACACGGATAAAGGATCGGCTGGTGGTACAATGAGATCTGGTCATGATCATAGACACTCCTACATAGAATGGGAAAAGAATATTGGAGGGAGGTATGCCCATGAATAGAATTGGGTTCATTGGTACGGGCAGCATGGGCAGTATCTTGATTGAATCATTGCTGTCGGCCAAGGCGCTTAGTCCTGGTCATATCATTATCAGCAACAGAACCCCTGCGAAGGCGCAGCAACTGGCAGAAAAACATCCCGGGCTCATTGTCGCGCACAGTAATGCCGATTTGGTCAAAGAAGCTGCTACAATCGTTCTGTGCGTCAAGCCACTGGAATATAGCGTGATGCTCGAACAAATTGCTCCCGCACTAACGCCGGAACACCTGTTGATTACGATCACCAGTCCGATCAAGCTGGCCGATTTGGAGTCTCAAGTTCCTTGTGCCGTTGCCAGAGTTGTTCCTTCAATAACAAATGCTGTAATGAGCGGAGTCAGCTTATGTGAATTTGGATCACGTATCCAAGAGGAACAACGTCATTTTATACGAAGTCTGTTTGCCCACATTAGCTCCCCTGTAGAGATTTCGGAGCCATTTTTACGAATTACTTCTGACATTGTCAGTTGTGGTCCTGCGTTTATCAGCTATATTTTGCAGCAAATGATTCAAGAAGCTGTTGAAGAAACTGGCATTTCCGCAGAAGCTGCTACTTACATGACCACGCAAATGCTAATTGGAATGGCAGATCTTTTACGCGAAGAAGCATTCACCCTCCCTACTTTGCAAAAGAGGGTCTGCGTGCCCGGTGGAATTACGGGGGAAGGTCTGATTCCTTTGCAAGACGGGATTCCCGGGCTTTTCGCCCAAGTGTTTCGCCGCACACAAGCGAAGTTTGCCGAGGATCAGGAACTGGTTGCACGAAATTTAAACAATCAGCCGCATTAGCGCAAAACGAAGAAGCGATATTTACAAAAAAAGGAGTGGATACCTGTCACTCGCAGGCCCCACTCCTCTTCTTATTTCCGTGCCGTCCTTTTCTTAACGAACGACGATATTCACCAGTTTGCCTGGAACAGCGATGACTTTGACGATCGTTTTTCCTTCAATCAGCTCTTTAATCATCTCGTTGTTTTTCGCCATCTCTTCCATCTGTTCTTTGGTCGAATCAGAAGCGATGAGCAGCTTCTCTTTGTTTTTACCGTTAATTTGCAGGACGATTTCTACCTCGTCTTCAACCAGCTTCGCTTCGTCATACGTAGGCCATGCTGCGTAAGCCAGACTCTCGCTGTGACCGAGTTTTTCCCATAGCTCTTCACCCAAGTGCGGAGCGATAGGAGACAGCATTTTCACAAAGTCCTCCATGAATTTCTTCGGCAGAACTTCCGCTTTGTATGCTTCGTTGACGAATACCATCAACTGAGAGATACCTGTATTGAATCGCAGGCCCTCGTAGTCTTCTGTTACTTTTTTCACAGTTTGGTGGTACACGCGCTCCATGCCAGCCACGTTGGAGGTTTCCACGATTTTTTCGTTCAGTTCACCGTTGTCGCCCACAAACAGACGATATACACGATCCAAGAAGCGGCGTGCACCATCCAAGCCTTTTGTCGACCAAGCGATCGAAGCATCCAGTGGTCCCATGAACATTTCGTACATGCGCAGTGTGTCGGCACCATGGCTGTTGATGATATCGTCAGGATTTACGACGTTGCCTTTGGATTTACTCATTTTCTCGTTGTTTTCACCCAAGATCATCCCTTGGTTAAACAGCTTTTGGAATGGTTCCTTGGTTGGTACGACACCGATATCGTACAGGAACTTGTGCCAGAAGCGAGAGTAGAGCAAGTGCAGTACCGCGTGCTCTGCACCACCAATGTAAATGTCGATTGGCAGCCATTCTTTCAGTTTGTCTGGATCAGCCAATGCCTTGTCGTTGTGTGGATCGATGAAGCGCAGGAAGTACCAGCAGCTACCCGCCCATTGCGGCATCGTGTTTGTCTCACGACGTGCTTTCATGCCTGTTTCCGGATCGATAGTGTTAACCCACTCCGAGATGTTTGCCAATGGCGATTCACCTGTACCGGATGGTTTGATTTCTTTTGTTTTTGGCAACATGATTGGCAGTTCGGATTCCGGAACGACTTTCATCGTGCCGTCTTCCAGATGGAGAATCGGAATTGGCTCACCCCAGTAGCGTTGACGGCTGAACAGCCAGTCGCGCAGTCGGTACGTTACCTTGCGATTTCCTTTGCCTTCCGCTTCCAGCCACTCGATCATTTTGCTGATAGCCTGTTCTTTGTTCAAACCATCGAGCATGCCGGAGTTGATGTGCTCTCCGTCGCCAGTATATGCTTCCTTGGAGATATCACCACCAGCGATTACTTGCTTGATTGGCAGATCAAACGTTTTCGCGAACTCATAGTCGCGTTCATCGTGCGCTGGAACTGCCATGATGGAGCCTGTTCCGTAGCTGATCAGCACATAATCTGCAATCCAGATTGGCAGACGCTCGCCGTTAACCGGGTTGATCGCATACGCTCCGGTAAATACTCCTGTCTTTTCTTTCGCCAGATCAGTACGCTCCAGATCGCTCTTGCGTTTCGCTTGATCCAGGTACGCTTCCACTGCTTCTTTTTGAGTTGGTACGGTAATTTGCTCAACCAGCTTGTGCTCAGGAGCCAGTACCGCATAAGTTGCTCCGTAGAGAGTGTCTGGACGAGTCGTAAAGACGGTAAAGGTTTCGTCATGACCTTCGATACCAAAGGTTACTTCTGCCCCTTCAGAACGACCGATCCAGTTGCGTTGCATTTCCTTGATGCTCTCTGGCCAATCCAGTTCATCCAGGTCAGCGAGCAGTCTTTCCGCATATGCAGTAATTTTCAGGACCCATTGCTTCATTGGGCGGCGTTCTACTGGGTGTCCGCCACGCTCACTTTTTCCGTCAATGACTTCTTCGTTTGCCAAAACCGTTCCCAAAGCAGGGCACCAGTTTACAGCTACTTCGTCAATATAAGCCAAGCCGTGCTCATACAGCTTCGTAAAAATCCACTGTGTCCACTTGTAGTAGTTCGGATCGGTCGTATTGATTTCGCGATCCCAGTCGTAGGAAAATCCGAGCGACTTAATTTGGCGGCGGAAGGTGTTAATATTGTGCTCGGTGAATTCCGCTGGATCGTTTCCTGTATCGAGCGCGTATTGCTCCGCTGGCAAACCAAACGCATCCCAGCCCATTGGATGGAGAACGTTATATCCTTGCATCCGCTTCATGCGGGACAAAATATCAGTAGCCGTATAGCCCTCTGGATGTCCTACGTGCAGGCCAGCTCCAGATGGATACGGGAACATGTCGAGTGCGTAAAACTTTTTCTTGCCTTCATCCTCGGAGGTTTTGAAGGTCTTGTTCTGCTCCCAATATTGCTGCCACTTCTTTTCGACATTTTGATGACTGAATACCATGGTAAAGCACTCCCATCTTAAAATAGGTGAAAATAAGAAAACCTCTATCGAGGATTGCTCAAGGTTGAGCGATCGCGTATGAGCGGAATGTTTTCCGTAATATCGGGAAGAAACCCAAAGAAGAATATACTTTCCGATATTATAAAAAAACCTCACATCCCAGATCGCTCTTGCGAAAGGGACGAGAGGTTGTTTACATTCCCGCGGTACCACCCAGATTGGCAAATGACAAGCATTCACCCACTTGTTTCATCCGTATCGGGGATAAGCCGCTCACCCTTACACAATCATGGCGTAAATGACCTTGGGGGCAAGTGCTGGGAGGTGAGTTCAGATAGATTCGGGTTGACTTGCACCATCCGTCAACTCTCTGTGAGTGCTCGAATCCTATACCTACTATTCCTCTTAAACGCGTCGAAATCTGTAGTTATAACGCCATTATAGTCAATCCGAACCAATCATGTCAAACTTTTCGGCTTGCGGGCTGAGAAAAATAGGCGCTCACTCGCTTCTTGTGGCGGCATATCCGAGTAATCAGCAGTGATGACGATGTCTGTGAAGCCGGCATCTGTCAGCCAGCGCAACAGTTGGACAGGCTGATAAGCCCGTTGCCAATGCTCTTCTTCCATCCGCTCGTACAATCCGTTTGGCTGACGAATGAAAAACGTTAACTGATGCTCTACCTCGAGACGCAGTGGGTCGCAAAAACATTGCCAAATGTACGAAACTTCATCTTCTACATGTGTGAACGTCTCGTCTCCGAAAATGTGCAGCATCTTGTACGGACTGTGCACATCAAACAGAAAGCTCCCACCAGGCGCGAGATGAGCGAAAACGCGCTTGAACGTTTCCTGCACATCCGCTTCCTCTGTAAGATAGCTCAATGAATCACACAAGGAGATGACCGCATCCGCTTCCGGCAAGGACAGCTCCCGCATATCCTGCTCCACCCACGCTACATCCACTTGCTCCTGCCTCATTTTGTCATAGGCAATCGCAAGCATTTCTGTAGAGAGATCCACTCCAGTAACGCGGTATCCCCGCTTGGCGAGTGGGATCGCAATCGTGCCCGTCCCACAACCAAGATCAATGACCCGCACAGGCTTCTCTCCCTTTGCCCAATGACGCTCGACCCAGTCGAGCCACTGGTCATAAGGAGTATCCGCCATCAGCCTGTCATATACAGCGGCCATGTGTGCGTATGCCATCTGACCTTACCCTTGCTCGCTGAAGGAAACTTCCTCTGCGTCCTTCCACAGGCGCTCCAGGTTGTAAAACTCGCGATCTTCGCGATGGAAAACATGAATGACGATATCGCCCAGATCAACCAGTACCCAGCGACCTTCATCCGCTCCCTCGATACCGCGGACGTCAAAGCCGTTTTTGTGGGCTTGGTCACGGATTTCGCGAACAATTGCCTGTACTTGACGCTCGTTGTTTCCGTGGCAAATCATGAAATAGTCTGCGATCACGGACAGCTTTTTAATATCGAGCACCTTCAAGTTCTCTGCTTTCTTGTCCTCCGCTGCCTTCACAACCAATTGGGCCAAATCTTCTACTGTTTTAACCATCAAAACCCTCCTTCTCTCCCTTTGCGGGAAACCAAATCGTTATATGCCGTCAATGTCAACGGGAAAACCGTCTTTTGCTTCTCTATCAAAAATTGAATCGTGCCTCCCAAGGCGAGGGCCAGGGCGGCATCCAAATCATACATGGCTTTGGCGCGAATAAAATCGACACCAGGGTAAACTCGGCTCGGTTCTATATAGTCTGCCACACAAACGACTTTTTCTAACAGGGACATGCCAGCCCGACCCGTTGTATGGTAGCGAACGGCTTGTAAAATATCTGCATCCGTTACGCCTAGATCTGTCTGGATCACAATCGCTGCTGCAAAGGCGTGCCACAGCTCTTTTTCCCCTTCCAAAAGCTCTGTAGGCATATCGTGGCGAACGAGTATCTCAAACATTTTTTCCACTGGCCAGCACTTACAGTAATCGTGCAACAGTCCAGCAAGCTCGGCTTTGTCGGGATCAGCCCCGAATCTCTCAGCCAGTTCGCGAGCCGACGCAGCGACCCCTAGCGTGTGCTTGTAGCGTTTTTCATGCATTTGTTGCCGTACGCGAACGAGAAGCTCTTCCCGATTATCCAAAAGTTTCATAGATTCGGTTCTCCTTTATATAGCGCTCCACGGCATCAGGTACAAGATAACGGATGCTTTTCCTGGCAGCTACCTTCTCGCGAATCATCGTGGAGGAAATGTCCCAAACAGGCATCTCCACAAATGTGACGTCCTCGCTCGATTTCAGGTCCAGTTCGGTTCCTGGCCTCGCCAGACCTATAAAGCGTACCATATGAATCAGCTCTTGGTACTGGTACCATTTGGGCAAGATTTTTACCATATCTCCCCCCATGATAAAGGAAAACCGGCAATCCGGGAACTGCCTGATGAGCTGAGCCATCGTATCATACGTGTACGATGGGCCTTTTCTTTCGAACTCCACATCTGTTACACGAAAGACTTCATAATCAGACACGGCAAGCTGAACCATTTGCAAGCGGTGATGCGCCAGCGTCAGACTCTCTCTCTTTTTGTGCGGTGGAACGTGTGTAGGCATAAACCAGACTTCATCCAGCCCCGCTTGCTCTCTGGCTTGTTCAGCCGCCAGCAAGTGCCCGCAATGAATCGGGTCAAACGTTCCTCCCATGATCCCTACTTGCTTGATTGGCTGTCTCATCGCATGCAGGTCACTTATGGCAGCTTGATCGTCTTGTTCTCCCGGGACTCTTTGTACAAGACAACTGTATGGCCAATCAACTGCACAAGCTCTGCTCCAGCACCTGCTGCCAGATCTTCTGCCACTTGATGTTTATCGTCATTATTGTTTTGCAAAATCGCTACCTTGATCAATTCACGTACTTCTAACGCTTCTTTGATCTGCGTGATCATGTTTTCATTTACGCCGCCTTTTCCAACTTGGAAAATAGGGGTGAGATGATGTGCTTCTGCGCGCAAAAAGCGCTTTTGCTTGCCAGTCAACATCGGCAATGCCTCCTTTTACATCCTGCCAATCAGGTTGTTTTCTTTAATTGTTGCAAGACGACCTCACGCATAACCCCAGTCGGTGCTCGTTCGCCCGTCCACAGTTCGAATGCCAGTGCACCTTGATTCACGAACATGCCGATTCCGGAATGAACAGTGGCTCCGATGGCACGCGCTTCTTTGAGCAGACGTGTTTCGAGCGGGTTATAAATCAGATCGCTAACAGTTAAACCAGAATGAAGCCATTCTGCTGGCACAGGGGTCTCCTGTACGTTTGGCAGCATTCCGATCGATGTCGTATTGATCAACAGCGATGAGTCCGCGATAGCTGCTTCCCCTTCGCCCTGTTCTACGATTTTCGTAGGTACAATCGTTCCGACATGCTCAGCCAATACCGCGGCTCTTTCCCTGGAACGATTGATGATGCGAATTTCCTTGACTCCTTGTTCAGCCAAGGTAAACGCGACTGCACGGGCAGCGCCACCAGCCCCTACCATGGTTACCACTTGCTTTTCAAGAACGATTCCCGTCTCTTCCACAAGCGAACGAACATAGCCCATACCATCTGTGTTGTAGCCGATCAAGCGTCCATCACGAGAAACGACGGTATTGACGGCACCGATTCGCTTGGCAAGCGGATCGATTTCATCCAGCATCGGCATGATCGCAACCTTGTGGGGGATCGTGACGTTAATCCCTTTCAAGCCTAACGCGCGAATACCCGCGACTGCATCTTCCAGATTTTCCGGTTCTACATCGAACGCAGCATAGGCAAACCCCAACCCGGTCTCGGAAAAAGCTGTATTGTGCATCATCGGTGATTGCGAGTGGGAAACTGGATGCCCAAACAGGCCAACCAGTTGTGTTTTGCTTGTAATCATGGAGCTCTTCCTCCCCGGACGTCTCTCTATAGCATATGGCAAGGGGCAAGGCTATCTCGACTTTTCTTGTGTAAGCTAGATCAGCCCTTTGCGTATCCCAACACTTACGCCTTTAGGTGCATGCACGACAACACTCGCTTCGTGTTTTCCTTGGATGCTGACCCAGCCCAAACCGGAAATTACGATGTCAGTCGTCGTAGTGGACTTGTTGATTTTAAAGGTGTGCTTCACAAATGGCGGAAGTGCTTTCGCAGCTTCCTCCCCTGTTGGCGGTACCAGCAAGGTTCCATGGTGCTTTTGCATTACTTCGTCTGCTTTCTCCAGCTTCGTCCGGTGAATGTACAGATCGTTGTCCACATAGATGATGAACGGCTGTCTCTCCCCACGTACGAAGTCGATACGGGCCAAACCACCCAAAAAGAGTGATTGTCCATTATCGAGCTGATACACTTTGGAGTTGATCCGGCTAGTCGGGGTAATCTTTCTCAGATCAGTTGGGGATACCATATGTCCAATCTGGTCGCGATTAATAATTCCCGGCGTATCGAAAATGGAGCGGCCATCCTCAAGCGGAATCTCAATTTTGTCCAGTGTTGTACCAGGGAATGGCGAAGTCGTAATCTCCAGCTCAGCCGCACCGTAGTCATGCAAGATGCGGTTGATCATGGTCGACTTTCCTACGTTGGTTACACCGACAATGTAAACATCTCGGCCTTTGCGCAGCTCTCCAATGCGATTCAACAGTTCATCGATATGAAGCCCTTTTTGCGCACTGATCAGTACGACATCCTCTGGGCGCAGTCCGCGTTCTTTTGCTTCGTGCTGCATCCAGTTGCGCACGCGGTTCAGGTTGATGTTTCTCGGCAGCAGATCGACCTTGTTACCCACGAGCAAAATCGGATTTTTCCCGACAAATCGTGGCAAACCCTTGAGCCAGGAGCCCTGGAAATCAAAGATATCGACCACCATCACGACAAGCGACTCCGTAGAACCGATACCATCCAAAATCTTGAGGAAGTCGTCATCGCCCATCCCTACAGGAGCTACTTCATTATAATGCTTGATGCGATAACACCGCTGGCAAATGACTACCTTTCTGCCAAGCGCGGATTCAGGTGCATAGCCAGGCTTTTTTGCATCTGCTGTCTGAATGGCAATCCCACATCCAGCACAGGAGCCATGCGTTTGTTCCGTCATGCTTTTCTCCTCCACGAAACCATTCCTTTCCTCTCCATCCAAATAAGGGCCACACGCTCCATCTGACGATTAAAGCGCGTCCAAAAACCATCCGTCTGGGCTACAGGAACAACCAGGATCGTATGAAATCCTAATCGATTTCCTCCCAGCACATCGGTAAACAATTGATCGCCAATGACAACAGTCTCAGCGATGGTTACATTCATCTGCCGCACTGCCTGCAAAAAGGCACGGTTTGTCGGCTTTTTAGCCGCACAAATAAACCCGAGATTTAATGGGGCACAGAAGCGGTCTACACGCTCCTTGTTGTTATTGGAGACAACAGTGACCTGTATACCTGCCTCATGCATGCGAGCAAGCCAGTTAATGACCTCCTGGGTTGCATGTGGCCTGTCCCATTCCACCAAGGTATTATCCAAGTCTGTAATCACCGCACGGATGTTATTTCGTTTCAATTGATCTATGTCAATGTGATGGATTGATTCGACGAACTGACTAGGCATCAGCTTCTCTAAAAACACGGGGCACCTCCAAATGATGTGAAGCAATCAACCGCGATTTCGGCACCTACTATACCATAATCGACCACTTGGTTGCAAAACAAAAAGCATGATCACCACTTGCATTGCTCTGCCAACCTGTGTAAAATAATGTTACCAAGAAAACTATTTTTGTTTTTATAGTTTTCTTTTATGTTGAGCTGGGGGGTTGATTGCAATTAAAAACCGGATCATGAAAGGTTTTATTGAAGAGATTCGCGATAAAGGCATGAAATTCTCCATGGATGATTTGGCGAAGCGGCTCGGGATCAGCAAACGCACGTTGTACGAGCACTTCTCATCCAAGGTGGAAATTCTGGAAACAATCATTCAACAGTCCTTTGAAGAGGGCGATGAAAAAACACAGCAAATTCTCGCAGACGACAGTCTCTCTCTTATCGATAAAATCAAAGGCGTCATGATGGTTTTACCGACACACTATGAATTTTATGATTTGCGCATCCTCGAACAGATGAAGCGATATTATCCTGAGCAATATGCCCAAGTCGAGGCGTCTTTATCCGAGGATTGGCAAACCCTGCGCGTTCTTCTCGAGCAAGCGATTCGAGAAGGGCTCATCGTCAATATGGACGTCACCCTCATGCTGAAGGTTATTGTCGATGCGCTGAATTCTACACTCGACCAGCGCTTTTACATGAAAAACCAGATTACTGTCTCAGAGGCGCTTTCCGCTATTGTAGATGTCCTCTTGTTTGGATTGGTACCAGCAGATAAAAGATAACAAATGATTCGTGGTCATCCCGCTACCTTTGGAAGACCACGATATTGTTCTATGCAAGAAAACCAATAAAACAAAAATAGTTTTTATAGTTAAGAGGTGTTCCATCATGTCTATTTTTACACAAATGACCAAACAACAACGAATCGGACTACTGTTTGTCATCCTGATCCTTTTCATCGACATGCTGCTGTACAGCTTGTTGATTCCGATTGTTCCTTATTTTACGGAAAAGCTGCAGCCATCCTCCACGATGATGGGCGTGCTGTTTAGCAGCTATGCGGTCGCGATGCTCATTGCCACCCCTATTTTTGGGCCGATATCTGATCGGATCGGCAGACGGACCATGCTTTTGGTCGGGTTGCTCGGTCTCGCCGCTTCCACGTTATTGTTTGCTTTCTCTGAAACAATGGCCTTGTTGATTACCGCGCGCTTTGTTCAAGGCATTGCTGCTGCGGCTACTTGGCCAACTGCCCTTGCCCTCCTGGCGGATTTGTTCCCATCCAAAATGCGCGGAGCTGTTATGGGAATTGCATTGACGGCGATTTCGACCGGTACCTTGCTCGGAGCGCCGATTGGCGGATGGTTGTTTGAAATCAGTGACCATCGTATGCCTTTCCTGGCAGCAGCAGCCTTTACCATGATCAACATTGTGCTGGTCTACTTGTTCTTGAAGGAAGACGCGACGAGAAGTGTCAGTGAAAAGCTTCATGTCGGTGGATTCATCCGCAATCCGCAAGTCATTTTTATCGCTGGAATCGTCCTGTTGGCTGAAATTTCCCTTTGTTTGCTGGAACCGACGTTGCCCGTATTTTTTACAGAGAAGCTCAGCATGACGCCGACATCGATTGGTCTTTTGTTTGGGGTCATGACACTCGCATACGGATTGATCGCTCCAGTTGCCGGCTCCCTTTCCAGCCGCATGAATCCGTACAAACTCATGTTTGGCGGAATCTTGACGTTGGCTGTGTTTCTGCCATTTTTGGCGTGGGCGGACTCCCTCTGGCAAGCAATGCTCGCAATGGCCCTGGTTGGCGCGAGCATCGGTTTTACCTTATCGCCAACCTTGGCTACATTGGGAGCCATCATTGACCAAGGTGGAAGCGGCGCATACGGCACGGCGTACTCTCTCTTTAATATGTTTCACGGAATCGGAATGGTGGCAGGCCCACTGGCAGGGGGAATATTGACGGATTTATTTCCTGTATCCTCTGCCCTCCTGATTGTGGCAGCATCCATCCTAGGCTTCGGCATTTTCCTTTTTGTCCAATTAAAAGCAAGCAATTCCGCCAGTCTTGGCACAAAGGAAAGCGAGATGAAATTTTGAGCTTGTCTATTCGTGAAATTACGAAAGAAAATTGGCGCCAAATTGCCTACTTGACTGTAAAGGAAGGTCAACACTCCTTCATCGAGAGCAACGCTTTTTCCATCGCCCAATCAGGTTTTGAACCGGAATGGATATCATGCGGTCTGTATGACAAAGACATCGCTGTCGGTTATGCCATGCACGGAATCGAAGTAGAGAATGGCCGAATTTGGCTGGACCGCTTTATGATTGATGTTCGCCATCAGGGTAAGGGTTACGCCAAACAATTTTTGAACATGCTCGTTGAAGAAATGTGCAGACGCTACAGCTGTACGCGCATTTACTTGAGTATTCATCCTGAAAACGAGTTCGCTCGCAAGCTGTATGAGTCGTTCGGCTTTATTTCAAATGGCGAAATGGATGGTTCGGAGGAAGTGATGGTCCTCTCGACCTGACACATGAATAGAAAAGGCACCTCCTTTGTCGATCAGAACGAAGGGGGTGCCTCTTTTTGTCGCTATCGTTGACTTTTCCGTGCTTCCATCAGTCGCTTGACCTTCTCTGTCGGAGTCCAGCATTGGAATCGATAGTCCGGACGTGTCTCATAGGTTAGACGAGAGCATCGATAGCTGACTCCTCCCGCCCCTTTTTCCACACGAAAATGAATACAGGTCGCACAGCAATGAAAGGCATTCTCTGTCTCCACCGTTCTCCCTCCCTTACTTTCCGAGCTTCCACGAAAACATCGATAGCTGCTCGTACCGCTCCCCTTGTTGCTCGGCAAAATTCGAAAACCCTACGCCAACTAATCGAACGCCCGCTGTATAGTCAAAAGCGTCGAGCAAATCGTCCAACAGCTCCTGCCAGTTAGCCCCTGCCACAGCCTTGTGCTGCTTGGTCCGCTGGGTAAAGTCCGCGTACTTGATTTTGAGCGTTATCGTCTGGGGTTCAACCCCTTCTTCGCGGATGTCCTCTTCGACCTCACGCAAGAGGGAGATGGCAATCGGAGCAATCGCATCCCTGTCAAACAAATCAAATGGCAGTGTCGTTTCACGGCTCAATGATTTCGGAGCGCGGTCCATTTCGATTTCGCGATTGTCTTCTCCTCTCGCCCGGTAATAGAGAGAACGACCAAACTTCCCAAATAGCGTAGTGGCCTCATCAAGTGAAAGCCGCCAAAAATCCTCTACCGTCTCAATCCCCTTTTTCGCGAGCAGCTCTTGTGACTTTTTACCAACTCCATGCAAGGTACCAATTGGCAACGACCGCAGCACATCCAAAGCCTGCTCTGGTCGGATGATGACAAAGGCATCCGGCTTTTTCAAATCACTGGCGATTTTCGCCAACGACATATTGTAGGAAAGTCCGATGCTGCAAGTAAGTCCGGTCTCTCGTTTGATTCGCCTCTTGATATCACGGGCAATGGGTACCGCATTTTCATAATGGGACACGTCTAAATAAGCCTCGTCTAAACCTACTGTTTGATAACGCTCTGTATAAGAAGTAAATATCTGTCTGACTTCAACAGATTTTTCGATATAACGGCTATAGCGGACAGGCAAATAAAAGCCTTGCGGACATTTTTTCCTCGCCATGGCGATAGGCATTGCGGAGCGAACACCGTATTTGCGTGCCTCGTAGCTGCAGGTCGATACCACACCTCGATTGCCAGTTCCCCCGACAATGACCGGCTTCCCCCGCAGTTCTGGACGATCTAACTGCTCTACACTCGCAAAAAATGCGTCAATATCCAAGTGAAGAATTTTTTTCATAGGGATACCCACCAAACATACATTCTCATTTCTATTATCCCTGTTTTTTTCCATTGACGCAAGCGAGAACGTCCTAGGTTTGGTTTTCGATTACCTGTAGCAGCTCTGATACTGGAGGATTTCCTTTTTTGGCAGATAAGATTGTTCCGTTTTTTCCGATGATGTACACGATGCGTTGTTGGAAAAACAGCCCGAGAACTTTTCCAACATCGTACGCTTTTCGAATGGATTCATCTTCATCCATGATCAATGGAAATTCATAGCGGAACTTATCGGCGAATGAGCGCTTTTTGTCCATGCCACCTGGATTGACGCCAAAAACGACTGTGTTTGCTCGTTCGATTTTGGTGTAGTGATCCTGAACCGCACATAGCTGCTTCGTGCAAATCGGGGTGTCATCTCCCGGATAGAAAATGAGGACGATATTTTCTTTGCCGATGTGATCCCTAAGATCAACGGTTCCTTTTGTACTCGCCGCAGTAAAGACGGGAGCCGAGTCTCCGACCTTTAACATTTCTCTCACCTCTATGCTCAGTATACAAGGGCTTCCGGAATGTCAAAATCATTTTCATTTCGCGTTCAGCAAAATAACTACAATTATTTTCTTCAAAAACTCACCTCACGAAAATCCATTCTCTTACGTGAAGTTCGATTCTGCCTGCCTGTCATTTATCCTTGTTTGACTACACTTCTACCATTGGCTGGAGCAACCCGCACGGTGAAGCCCTCCCGCATGCAAAAAACCGCTCTGGGCAATCCCAAAACGGTTTCTCTCATTGCTATTCTAATTAGTCGTTTGCAGCTTCAACTGCTTTGCCCGAGCAACAAATGCCTCGGCAATCTTCAACATGTCGTCGTCGTGTGCCCACATCCGTTCTGGATGCCACTGTACGCCCACATGTAGCCCGTCGAGGCTTTCCATCGCCTCAATCACACCATCAGCCGCGCATCCTGTGACTTTAAAGCCCGGTGCTATGTCTTTGACTGCTTGGTGGTGAGAGGTGTTCACGAGCACCTCTGTCTTTCCGAGGGCATCCGCTACAAAGCCAGGTTGCAACGTAATCTTGTGCACCCCGTATTGCCGTGAACCCTTCTGTGCATGCTGTAATGCTCCTGGTACTTGGCTCGGGATATCTTGAATGAGGGTGCCGCCACACGCCACATTCAAAATTTGCATTCCGCGGCAAATGCCCAGGATTGGCTTTTTCAGCTCCAGCGCAATCTTGATAATCTCAAGCTCTGTGATGTCTCTTTCGTAATTGATATCGCCCAGCCCTTGCTGCGGGTCTTCGCCGTACAAATGTGGCGCAGGATCTTCACCGCCGGACAAAATCAAGCCGTCCAGGGATTCGATCATCTCACGAAACGGAGCATCCTGAATCGTCAGCAGTGGCAAGATCAGTGGAGTACCGCCACTGCGGGCAATTCCGTTCACATAGCCTGAACCTACATAGAAAAACTGGTCGAGATCGTTCTTTGGAAAATACATTTTCGTACATGCCACACCAATGATCGGACGCACGCCAGTCACTCCCTCACAGACTCATGATTACTTTTGATTGGAAGCATACTTGAAGTCGATGAACCCGAGTGCATCTACTACCACATCTTTTACGCTATCCTGCTTCACCCACGCATAGGTGAAATAGTAGATTGGCAACGCAGGCATTTCATCCATGACGATTTGTTCAGCTTTCTTGAGGATTTCCTTACGCTTCGCTGCATCCCCTTCTTTGGCAGATTGCGCGAGCAAATCGAGGAACTCCTTGTTTTCCCATTTGGATGTATTCAGTCCACCCTTGAATACCTCCAGGAAGTTGATCGGATCGTTGAAATCGCCAATCCAGCTACCACGACCGATGGTGAAGTTTCCTTGCTTCATGTCTTCACGGTGAACCTTGTTCTCTTTGTTAACCAGTTTGACTTCGATGCCAAACGCTTTGCGCCATTGATCCTGAATGACTGTCGCAATACGTGAATTGACCTCTGACGTATTGTATGCAATCGTAATCGGTGGCAACTCTTTGATCCCCGCTTCTTTCATACCTTCTGCCAATAGCTTCTTCGCGGTCTCTACATCGCCGTCTTTGATGTAGCCCTCTGGCGTGAGTGCCATGGTCGGCGGGAGAATACCCGTCGCTGGCGTGCTCTTGTATGGTACGACATTATCGGAAATTTCCTGACGATTGACTGCCGTAGCAAATGCCTGACGAATCTTTTTGTTGTCAAACGGCTTTTGCGTCGTATTAAAAATGTACCAGTACGTACCCGCTGTCGCTTGAGCTTGCATCTTTCCGGATTGTTTTAGAGCATCCAATGCATCCAGTGGCAAATCGCCCAGTGGCGAGCCCGCCCAGTCCAGATCACCTTTTTCAAACATCGACAGCTCTGTATTGGCATCCTCGATCATGTTCAACGTCAGCTTGGACAATTTGACAGTGTCCTTATCCCAGTAAGAATCGCTCTTTTCGAATTCAATCTTTGATTTGTGCTCCCAATTTTTCAAGCTGAATGGCCCGTTTGTAATGTACGTCTCTGGCTTCGAAGCCCACTCTTTGTCGGCCTCAACCGCTTTTTTGTTGACTGGGAAATAGGTGACAGACGCAACTAGTTCCGGGAAAAACGGTGCCGGGTTTTCCAGTGTAACAACCAGTGTCTTGTCGTCAGTTGCCTTCACGCCGACATCTTCGGCTTTTGCCTTGTTGGCGTTAAAAGCTTGCCCATTTTTCAAATAGTACATCTGATACGCGTAACCCGAAGCGGTTTTCGGGTCGAGAACCCGTTTCCATGCGTACTCGAAGTCATGAGCCGTAACCGGATCTCCATTGGTCCATTTGGACTCTCGCAAATGGAAGGTGTACGTGAGACCATCAGCGGAAACCTCATACTTCTCTGCGACCGCCTCTTTCAGCTCGCCTTTTTCATTCAAGCGCAGGAGGCCATCAAATGCTGCACGGGCAACAGACATCGAAGGGATATCTTCTGCCAGTCCAGGGTCGATCGTGCTTGGCTCACCAGTGTTCAGGTTGACCTGCATCACTTGGGGGGCGCTACTCTGCTCCTGCTTCGCACCTGTCGTCTCCCCCGTGGTGCTTGCTTGCGGTGTTCCACAGCCAGCGAACGCTAAACTGGTTAACAGAACAGCACAAAATGATAGTTTCTTCCACTTATGCAACAGCAAAACCCCCATCTTAGGAATAATTCTTCTTGCTTGTTAGGAGCATGACTAAATAATATTATCTTGAGAAAATTTTGTCTACATCGAAACAAAAGGAGATGGGTCTGCATGTTATCCAGTCTTTTTGCCCAAATATCCAGTCTGATCAAGGACGCTGGAGGAGAATGGGGAATCTTTTTCGAAGATTTGCAAACCGGTGAAACATTATCCATCAACGAAGATCAACGCTTTTATGCAGCCAGTGTAATCAAAGTCCCGATCATGACAGCTGTTTTTGCAGAGGCGTATGCAGGCAAGTTTGCCTTAGAGGACAAAATGAAACTGCGTGCAGAGGATCTCGTTGGCGGTGCAGGTGTTCTTCAGCATATGACCCCCGGCACTGAATTTACGATTCGCGACCTGGTTACCCTGATGATCATCCAAAGCGACAATACAGCCACGAACATGATGATTGATCTCGTCGGAACAGAGAGCATCCGCAATGCGATGCAAAAAACCGAAATGACAAACAGTCACTTCTACAACAAGCTCATGGTCGTCCCAGCCGAATTGGAAGGATACAATGAGGTAACGGCAAAAGACATGGGAAGTCACCTCCGATACGTGGCAACAGGAAAAGTCATCTCCTACGACAGCTGTTTAAAAATGGTCGCCATCTTGAAGGCTCAGCAGCACCGTGACCGCATTCCCTTCCTTTTGCCTGACCCAGACGGCGATGTGATCGGGATGATTCCGAAATGGGAATTCGCCAACAAGACTGGCTCTGTGACCAAAATCACGCATGATGTCGGCATCCTCTACACCGGTTCTCATGCTGTCACTTTGTCCATTTTAAACAAGGGACTCGAACAAAAGGATGCTGCCAACGTCATGGCGCAAATCGGCAATCTCGTTTATCACGTATATAGTCAGAAAGCGTAATCCATGTGGCCTGCCATCTCCATTGGCGGGCTTTTCTTTTTGAAACGTTGACTGAGAAAAAACAAGCAGGCATTCCCTTCTCCAAGGAACACCCGCTCGTCATTGACTTATTCTTTTTCCAAAATCAGCTTGGCAACGTTCATCGCGCTAGAGAAAGACAGCTCAGACAGCTGGCCTTGTCCTTCACACCAGTCACCCGCGAAGAACAGGTTGCGGTAATCTGGCATGAAAATCGGCATTGGCTTCTGATTCATGGTCCATTTGATCTCCTGTACGACTGCACGAGCAGAAACGCGTGGCACAACCAGTTGTTCACGCCAGCCCGGGAAATGCTTGTCATACAGGTTTTCAATCTCTTGTTTGCGGATTTCGGCCGCTTCCTTGTTTCCTACTTCATCCTGACGCATGTAAGCAGTCGCCTGCAGCAACTGCCCGCCTTCAGGTACACAAGTGCGGTCATAATACGAGATATCGGTAATGAAAATATTGTTTGCTTTTTCGTAGATGTAGGAGAACGGTACGTCAATTCGCTCTTTCAAGCCAATGTCATACACCATAACAACCGTTGGCTCGTATTCAGCATGCTGTGCAATTGCATGTTCCAGGCGAGTCTCTGCAAAGACTTTCGCCATCTCCTTCGGCGGAATACAGCAAATAAATTCATCCGCCGTAAATTCGCCCTCCGGTGTCACCACTCCAACCACACGATCATTCTCTACTTGGAACTTTTCTACTTTGGTTTTGATCAGAATCGTACCCTGATTTGCTTCAATCACATGCACGAATTCATTGATCAATGCTTGCCAGCCACCACCGATATACGCTACCGGTTTATTCGTTGTAAACAAACGGCTGTAGTAAGAAAAGAAGACGTCAGAAGGAATCTTTTCAGGTTCACGTGTGAAAAAGTTGGAAGAAGCAAGCGTCAACATCATTTCTCGCACTTCTTCGTTGACTTGCTTTTTCTCCATCCACTTTTGAATCGACATATGTGGATGGCCTTTCTCCATTTTTAGCATCGTTTTCAAAATCTCAAACGTAAACAATACTTTGTCCATGCCTTTTAAGAGCTTCGTTTGGAAAAGTCCTTGTACATTCGCCGGAACTGCAGTCAGATCGCTACCAATATCGTACTTGGCTTTTGTCGGATTGAAATCCTGCCAATCGATGCTCAGACCCAATTCTTTTTCAAACGTTCTCAAAACGGAGCTGTCGCGAGCATAAATGGCGTGGGCACCGAAGTTGAAGTTAAATCCTTTGATCTTCAGTGTAACGGCACGTCCACCCAATTGACCGCGTTCCAAAACTGCAACTTTTTTGCCTTTCGACGACAGGTAGGCGGCACTGGAAAGACCAGCAAGTCCCCCACCTACAATAACAACGTCATAGTGATTGGTTGTCATACACAATCTCCCCTACGCACTAGCGATGTTGATAACATAAGCTAAACCCTATCCTAGTCTAAGGGATGGATAAGGTGGAAGTCAACTATTATTGAACTGTGTCTATTTTTATACTGACTTATACCAATATTTACCTAATAAACCAACTTGTTTACCACTCTTCTTGAAGCAGTATGCCCCGCTATTCGCCGTATATCCAACCAACGAACACAAGAACAAAAAAGCCCTCTTAGCAGGGGGCACTTCACTTCAGCCTGCTTGATAGAGGGCTCTTATGCAACTGAAAGCAGCGACTAATCGTTTCGGCGAGTCATTTGCTGCCAAACGGTACCACTAGCCGCCTCGCCGCTTTCAATGCGCTGGACGGCCATTTGGACTTGCAAGCTGACCTCGAACTCGGGATCGTTCTGTGCGGCACGCAAAGCGTCCAAAGCGGTTTCATCCCCAACCTCAAACAAGTAGCGAGCAGCACGCCAGCGTACCAGCTTGTTTTTATCCTTCAACGCCTCACACATCGGCAGAATTGCGCGGGTGTCACCCAAGTCAGACAAGGTATCGCCTGCTGTGCGTCGTACAGAGACGGAATCATCTCGGAGCGCTTCAAACAGCAGCGGGAAAACATCATCGCCGCCAATCATGCCCAGATACACAACCGCCAGCCTGCGAATCGACGGTTTGCCGTCACGAAGCGCTTTTTCCAAAACAGGCAAATCCTCTTCGGTAGGCTCCATCCGATCCAGCGCTTCATATCTTTTTTGCCAATCTGGATCATCGAGCATCTCCAGCGTAACGACTTTCTTTTCACGCACGATTGGCTCTGGAGTTTCCCCGGGACCAAGCGCCATGGCCTGTTGCACGATTTCTTCCACACGGCTCTCTGGATAGGAGGCATCGACTTCCAATGCGACCTCCTCGCCAATCTCGCGCAAATCGCCATAGCGAACGCCATGCTCGACCCATTTTCGCTCCATGATAAGGTTGGGCGACGCAGATCCCGCCCGCACGGCTGCCTGTCCAAAACGCTCTGGCAGCGCTGCACGAATCTGCTCTGTCCCCATGGTCACCTTTACCTGCATCGGTACACCGCGGAACATTTGAATATACACTTGCGCCTCTCCAAATGCCCCCGCATCCTCCGCAGACATATCAGGAACAGCCGCTCCTCCACCTGCTTGCAAAACCTCGCGGGCGACCGTCAAAATACGCTGCCAATCTGCATTGGACTTTCGCTCCAGCGCGAGAAAGTCTGCCGTATGAAAAATCGAGGTTACCCCTTCGATCTCCAAGAGCTTGTTCATGAGTTCTGGTGCTTTACTCGCATCTTTTTTTGTATAGACATGTTGGACCCCATCCGGCAAACGCTCGTCGACATTCAACTTCATGACGTTTGGACTGGGCGTCGGTTCGATGGACAACAGTTTCATAGTGAGTCACTCCTTTTTACAACGCTCCTTGCTTCTCTCTTATCGTAGCATGGAAGCTATTGCGTTTTCCAACCTGGGAGATGTTCAAAAGCAGTTTGCGCGCTACAATGCCAGCTTGTAGTAATCATTGGCCGACTTTACAAAAAAGCCGCATGATTCATACAACCCCAAGGCATTGCTGTTTTCACAGGCTACTTCCAGTGATACGTGCTGATATCCCTCTTTCACCAGCATCTCGATTGTTTGTGCCAATGCCTGGCGTCCATATCCTTTCCCTTGGTAATCTGGGTGGACACAAAATCCATAAATAAACGCCTTGCCCTCATCCTTGTTTACGCTTATTTTGCCAATGGCCTTATCATCGACTATCATCAAATGTGTGGTAGCCTTGGGATCACCCGCCATGTTCTCGGCCATTTCCCTTGCGCGTTCTTCTTCCATTTGAAAACCATGGACGTTCAGCCAAATCAATGTTTCGTAGTCACTGGCGATCTCAGGTCGAAGCAGCACGTTTCCAGAAACCGTTGCTCTTTGCTTGTCCCCTAAATCCATCCAGTATTCCGAGAATTGATACTCCCCGCCGATTCGCTCCATATATGACTTACCGTTTTCCGAATCTCGCTGAACGATAAACAACTGCGCCGGAATCCCTCTTCGTCTGCATGCGTCTGCGGCTTGTGCTTGCAACGCTGTAAATATGCCTTTTCTTCTGTAGGCTGGATGGACCATACCGCTCACTTCTGCCTCACCGCCATGAAACACGTAGAGCCCTAAAAAGCCAACCAGCTTTCCATCCGCATAACAGACAAAGTCTTCTTCATGCTCTCCTGAACGCTTTTCCAGCATCCCCGGGTTTACTTTGAGATCAATCCCATCCTGTTCATTGCAAATCGCAACCAGCTCTTTAATCTGTGCCAGTTCCTCTGAGGTGAGTGTTTTTTTTGCCGTGATCGTATACGTCATAGCGTAAGCACCCTTTCTATGATTAGAAGTATCGTCGTTGCAATTGGGCGACCATATCTTCCAAATTATTGGCGACCTGCGGAATCGAATAGCCTACGTAAAGAGGCGAGGTAACAAACCTCGGAACCACTTTGGCGATCAGCTTTTCTCCCCAATGGTAAAAGAAAAAATTGTAGCTTTGGTTACGCGGATTGACATGAGTCAGTATCCAATGTGCTAAAATTTGTAAGTAGTCTGCCATTTTCGGCAATCGATCAAAGTCCGATAGAATGACATTGTATTCAAAAAAACCTGCACGCGGATGCGTAGACAGATTGCATTCAACCCCCGCCTCTTGATCGATAATCATGCCCATAAAATCACTGTCTTTTACTTGATCCAGATAGTTGTAGTCGTTTAGTCCGACGATCTGCATGTGCGGATGACGGATGCTCCCTCCGGAATACGGACCGTGGTTTTTGAAAAACAGAACGGAACGATAAGACTTGCTTTGCTCCATTTCAAGCCACTTCTCTACCCCGAATGCCAGCAATGCACGTACATGTTCTTTGGAGTAAACAGACCAATCCCCTTGGCATTCATCCGACTCAATCAAAACAGTTTGATGTGTATCCTCCAGAACAGGGAATTTGTTCATGAGCCAAATCATGGAGCCCCGCTGCTCCAAAACATCAGTGAGACTGTTTCGATCACAAAAAGGACAGGCCGTTTCTGTGTTGTTTACACTCACTGGCTTTTTTCTGCCTATTTGCATGTTAAAGTGCAAGTGCGTCTGCTTCATTCCCTTGTCCCTCCAGTTTGTGCTAACTTCCACTTTACACGCATTTTCTGGGAAAATCATGACGTTTTTTGCCCAGTCAACACTTTACAAACATAATTGGACTGCCTATTTTTCAATGCCTGTGGCGTTTGTTTCTTTTTTTATCTCAAATGTTTTACATACAATGGGAAGCAGTGAAACCTGGAAAGGTGTTGGAATTGGATGGAGAAATCATTTTATTATCCTGTTAGCTGGAGCGAGGCCCAACATTACAAAACGTTGCTTGATCAAGAAGGTGTCCCCTATGAAATTCAATCCCCACTCGATTTGCCTGTCCTGGAGGAAGGAAAGCTCGCCATCGTCTTTCCTTCCATTCCTTTACGGATGTACGTCTGGGTGCGAACCTTGTTCTATCGTGACGGTCTGCGCTATCCGGATACGTTTTCGTTAGATTTCAAGCTACATTAATCACGAGAGAAAAGGTACCGGTTCCGTTGGTTTTCATAAGATGGTAAGAGCGGCATTTCGTATCGTTTGTGCTGGGAGGTGAAGAAGCTGCCGTCCTACAACATCCGCATCTCGATTGCGAGGTTACGTCTCGATCTATTCGATGGGAACCAACTCATCCGCTCTTATCCTGTTGCCTTGGGCAAAATTGCCACATCGACACCACGAGGGGATTTTACCATCATCAACAAAGTCCCCTATCCGAACTCCTATCCAGGAGGTCCTTTAAGTGTATTCGGCACCATCTGGATGGGACTGAGCAAGCCACACTACGGCATTCACGGCACGAACAATCCTTCCTCTATCGGCAAGTATGTATCTCACGGCTGTATTCGCATGTACAATGAGGACGTGAATGCTCTGGCAAAAATCGTGCCCATTGGTACGCCCGTTCGAATCAGACAGCAATAAACATAAACATGAAAAGACCCGCCTCTTTTTTATCCAAGGCGGGTCTTCTTTACATAAGATGAGTCTTTTTCGTTCTATCTGCTTCCGTTTCATCCGATTCCAAGTATACAAGAAATCTTCTCGCTTGCTTGTACATGATCGATAACGTCATTTCCCTGATCTTGTTCATGATCACTTCTTTATCCTCTGGATGCATTTCGGAAGAGAGCTGATGTTCTTGCAGCTCTAGGTAAGACATAACCCATTCCGGGTCTAACTTATAGGCAGGCAACGACAGCGACTCCTCTACTCTAGTAATCTACTCTAGTCTACAGGTGGATGCGTCGCATTCCCAGCCCTCAATTACTGGCTACGTCACTAATTATTTCCCTTGCTCCAATTCCTCTACCAGTGCAGATAATTCCGCCCAACGCTCAATGGTGGCTTCGAGCTCTGCCGCCACTTGCTGTTCTTCTGCGTAGAGCTTTTCAATTTTGCCGTAATCGCTGCCTGACGCTGCAATCTCTTGCTTCAGCTTGACGCTGCGCTCTTCCAAAGCCGCGATCTTGCCTTCAATCGCATCCCATTCCTTCTGATCCTTGTAAGACAGTTTGCGTGTGCGGTTGTTGCCGCGATTAGCCCCGCTGTTGCTTTCCGCCTTTTCTGCCTGTTGATCCGCTTCTTGCACCTGTGTTGCTTTTTCCTGGCGTCTTTCTTCCAGGTACTCGGAGTAGTTGCCGTAGTAGTGACGGATGTTTCCTTGCCCCTCAAAAGCAAACAAATGGTTTACGGTACGATCAAGGAAATACCGGTCATGCGATACCGTGATGACTGCGCCAGGGAACTGCTCGAGATAATCCTCCAAAATACTGAGCGTTTGAATATCCAAATCATTCGTAGGCTCATCTAAAAACAGCACATTTGGCTCTCCCATGAGCGTACGAAGCAGATACAGACGTCTCCGCTCTCCCCCAGACAGACGGGAAATCGGTGTCCATTGCATATGCGGCGAGAATAGGAACCGCTCCAGCATTTGCGAGGCCGTGATCGACTCTCCGTTGCTCGTCTGAATAACCTCTGCGGCTTCCTTTACATATTCGATGACGCGCAGCTTTTCGTCCATCTCGACGTTATCCTGCGTGTAGTAGGCGATTTTAACGGTCGTCCCAATTTCCAATGAACCGCTATCCGGTTGAATTCTTCCTGCAAGCATGTTCAAGAGCGTCGTTTTTCCGCTTCCGTTTGGCCCGATAATCCCCACTCGATCACCCGGCAGGACAATGTAGCTGAAATCGTTGATCAGTTTTCGCTCACCGTAGGCTTTATGGATGTTTGTAAGCTCGATCACCTTTTTGCCGAGACGGCTGGCCCCGAGTGCCATCTCCATCTTGCCAGCAGGTCCATCTACGACTTTATCTCGCAACTCCTCAGCCCGTTGCACACGTGCCTTTTGTTTAGTCGTCCGTGCTTTTGCACCGCGACGCAGCCATGCCAGCTCGCGTCGAAGCAAATTTTGCCGCTTGCTCTCTACAGCCGCTTCGTTTTCTTCACGATCCGCCTTTTTCTCCAGGAACATCGCGTAGTTGCCTTCATAGCTGTAGAGTTTGCCGCGATCCAGCTCAAACGTGCGGTTCGTCACGCGATCCAGGAAGTAACGATCATGGGTGACGAGCAGCAAAGCGCCCTTGTAGCGGGACAAATACTCTTCCAGCCACTCGACTGTCTCATTGTCAATATGGTTCGTAGGCTCATCCAAAATGAGCAGGTCTGCTGGTTGGATCAAAGCACGTGCCATTGCTACCCGCTTTTTTTGTCCACCTGAGAGCTCTCCTACCTTTTGCGAAAAATTGTGTAGGCCAAGCTTGGTCAGGATCATTTTGGCTTGCGTGTTGCTCTCCCACGCATCAGCCGCATCCATCCTGTTTTGAACAGCAAACAATCGCGCCTGCTTTTTCTCGTCGTCAGGCGATTCCTGAACAGCCTCTAGCGCTGTTTCATAATCACGCAAAAGCTGAATGAGCGGAGAATCACCGTAAAATACTTGTTCCAGTACCGTGGAGTTTTCGTCAAAATCGGGATTTTGCGGCAAATACTCCACGTGAAAATGATTCGCGTGAACAATTTTCCCGCTATCCGCTGTATCCAAGCCCGCCACGATTTTTAAGAGCGAGGATTTTCCCGTCCCATTTACCCCGATCAGACCAATGCGCTCTTGCTCTGCAATATGGAAGGAAATGTTATCGAACAATACTTTTTCTCCATAGCCTTTGGAGAGGTTTTCTACTGATAATATTTGCATGAACGTCACCTGTACTTTTCTATTTGCTTATCGAGAAGCCATATGAATCTTACACTCGATGGTATCATGTTTTTCGCGCAAGCTCTAGGGTGATTCAACTGGATGGAGCAAATATTGGAATAGTATCTCATTAATGGTAAAATATTGAATAGTAAGTAATATTGGCGCATGTACAAAAATAAAATAGGAAGCGTCACCAGCAATCAGGCAGGTCAACCGGCCCAAACAGAAGAGGCGTACTCTTTCCATCGAGCACGCCTGCTTTTATTCTCCTAACGACTGTCCTATTCTTTGCAGTACGTCGCCGATCCGCTCCTTTTGGATGACCTCATCTGCCCACGCATCCAATGGGGTTGGTTCCTGATTGACAATGACCAGTTTGGCTCCTCTTTCTTTTGCATGCTGCGGAAACCAATTGGCTGGACTCACAGTAAGTGAAGAGCCTAATACGATGAACAAATCGGCTTGTTCCGTCCACGAGATGGCCTGATCGACTTGCGATTGCGGCAATGATTCGCCAAACAGGACAACACCTGGACGCAAAAATCCTCCGCATGCGCAAATCGTCCCTTGATCCTCCAGATAACGTGTATGGGCATACTCGGTCCCACAGGCTAGACAGCGGATTTTCGCAAGAGAGCCATGGAGTTCGGCTACAGCCAAGCTTCCCGCCTCTTGATGAAAGCCATCTACATTTTGTGTAATGATCCCATGAACCAATCCACGACGCTCCCACTCTGCTAACCATTCGTGTCCGGCGTGTGGCTTGCAAGACAACAGTCCTTGAATGCGCATCTGATAAAACTCTACAAATGCTTCCCGATTTTCCATCATCGCGCGTGTACTCGCGAGTTGCATCGGATCTTTGCCGCGCCATAGTCCAGACTGCGAGCGAAAATCAGGCAAGCCACTCTCCGTCGACATGCCTGCTCCGGTGAATACAACGGTAAAGGAAGATGTCCGCAACCAGTATGCCAGATGATCCATCATGGTCTCCCCTTCTTCTTTGAAAATGTACTTCTCCTGATTGTAATAGAAGAATGCCGGATTTGGGAGACCTGCCCATCAGGATACGATCTTTCACTTCAATAGGATGGATAAATGGGTTGTGGCGGATATCCGGTATGGTAAGTGTCCGTACCATATTGCAAATAACCAGTCGGCTGTTGATAGACTGGGTGTTGTCCATACCCACCCTGCTGCACATAGTTGGCATCGTAATAACCGTAACTATCAGGCAACTGACTCGAATAGCCATAGTACGGGTACTGGCTTGAAGCAGCTCGATCTGGCATCTGCCCCTGTTGCTGACATCCTGCTGGCGGGCCAATCACAACTGTTTTGGTAATAGGCGCAAATGTTTCTTTTACCTTTGCTTCGTCTAAACAATACGTATGTGCCCACACACTCGCAGGAGTCAGACGCAAAATATCGGAGCCAAAGATCACCTCAGGAACAGGCGCATCAAAAATAGCCAGTAGATGCGTATCGTCTGTCAAAGCCATTTCATAATGCCACCAGCCCTGCGGGATATTGGCAACTTGTCTCGGTTTAACATGGTAGTTGAGCAATTGATTCGTAAAAGGATTAATCAGGGACACAATGGCCTCACCAGCGATGCAATACACCAGCTCAGCCGCATTTTGATGAATATGTGGCTCGACAACATTTCCGGTTGTCAGGAAAATATCCAGCAGCGAGCTGTTTCCCAATGTATTTAATTGTGCAATCCCTAAGGCATCGATAAAATTCCGATCGTCCTTTTTAAAAAACAGATTATTTCTCATATCGTACGTGAACTGAGTATTCGGCGATGTATAGTCTCGATAGGAAGTAGCCATCTGTCGTTTGATCCTCCCACCGTATGGGTATTTGATTCATTCTGCATCTCTATTCCCATTCACAAAAGATGTGCACCCATTTATACGCCGGAGAAAGAGACACACCCTTTCACCCTCTACTTTGCACAAACATATCCTACTAAAAGGCATAACGGGTTATCGAGGAGGGTGATTTTGTTTGGCTACTTATTTGGTCTCGGACATACATGGTCAGAATCAGGCTTTTCAAAAGGCGCTGCGGGACGTTTCCTTCTCCCCCCAAGCTGGTGATCGTCTGTTCGTATTGGGGGACATGATCGATCGAGGACCTGAATCAAAGGAAGTATTGCTCGATTTACTCGCTCTTCGGCAGGCGTATCCGAACCAAGTCTATCTCTTAAAAGGCAACCACGAGCAAATGCTTGCAGATTGGCTATCCGGCAACGGCAATCCGGAGTTATACCTGCGCTACAACGGCGGCGATGCCACCATTCGATCTTTCTTAGGAAATCACCCGCTTCGGCGAGCTTTTCTTAATCGGATGCCTTCTTTGGAGGAGCAAGAAGAAGCCCGGCAATTCATCCTTTCTCGCTATCCAACAATTTTGCCAGCCTTGTCGTCTCTTCCTTTGTATATTGAGCTGCCAGCCGATCCGCGAACAGGAGCTCCAGCCGCACTTTTGGTACACGCAGGCATTCGACCCGGCATCCCCTTGCAGGAACAAAATCCGCAAGATTTACTATGGATTCGCGAGCCTTTCTACCTTTATTATGATGGAGACCTCCCTGTCATCTTTGGCCATACCCCTGTTCCAGGATTGCCTCAATACGCAGGCAACGGTCCTTGGCGCAGAGACAATATGATCGGCATTGATGGTGGCGCGGGATACTGGCGAGGTGTCATGCTCGTCGAATGGCCTTCTCTTCAAACCATGTTCGTACCGATTCGGGATAGGCAATCCTCTCCACAAGTACGGGTCTACTGATCATGCTCGGGAAACTGGGAGCTTTCGCACTGGTTCCTACCTGCTGCAAGCGCATCGGGTAGTGCATCCAGTCTGGTGCAGGAGACAAGCCCATTCGTTCAATAAATTATTACTTTTTATAATCTACTTTCGATTTGTAATATGTTAAGATATGGACGAGGTGTTTATATGAAACGTCAGCAAATCGTGGAACAAGCCATGTTTGCCGCATGGGGAGTCTCCCTCATCGCAACAGGAGGCAGTTTGTTTTTTTCAGAGGTGTTAAAGTACATACCGTGTGACCTGTGTTGGTACCAGCGAATCTTGATGTACCCGCTCGTCATCTTGCTCGGGGTTGCCTCCGCGAAGAAAGATGACAAGATCGCGTCGTACGCCTTGATTCTCTCCATTATCGGAGGACTCACATCGCTGTATCATTACTCGATTCAAAAAATACCTGCCCTGCAAGATCTGGGCAGCGCTTGCGGCATTGTGCCATGCAACACGGACTATATTAACTGGCTAGGATTTATCACGATTCCGTTCCTTGCTCTCATTGCCTTCACCTTGATCAGCATCCTGCTTGTCATCGTAATGAAAAATGCAAAGGAGAAATGATTCATGAAGAAAGTCATCTTTCTATCCATCCTTGTGGCTGCGCTCCTGATCGGTGCGATCGTGTACGCTGACATTTCGAACCGTCAGCTCGCGGAAGGAAACCCATACGGCAAAGCCAATTTGAACCCGGCTACTATCGAACAATTGAGTGACCCTCTGTACGATAATCTCATTATGCCTGACGAGCTCAAAGCCAAGCTCGATAATCAGGAAGACATGTTTGTATACTTCTACAGTCCACTCTGCGTGCACTGCAAAGCAACTACGCCTGTCTTGGTGCCGATTGTCAAAAGCCTGGATATCGACATGAAAAAGCACAACCTGCTCGAATTCAATGCCAGCTACCAGGATTATCAGATCGAGTTTACCCCGACCCTCGTTCATTACAAGGGCGGCAAGGAAGTAGCTCGACTCGTCGGTGGACGCGAAGCAAGCGAATGGAAAGCTTGGTTGGAAGAACAGAAAAAATCATAACGATAGCAGCCTCCCTTGATTTGCGGGAGGCTCTTTTCATATTGGACATACGTGACAAATATGTGAAGAATTCCGTTCCCGTGGAAGAAATAGCCCGAACGAGTCATTAGGCTTTTCCAGTTATTTGCCTATAATGAGTACTGGGGATAATCCTTGAAAACGGAGGTAATCGCATGACCCTCACTTATTTCACTGAAACCTTTGGCTTTCGGGCGACATGGAATCCAGAGCTGATTCTTTTGACTTTCTTAATCGGTCTGGCTTATTTTTCACTAACCGGACCATTACGCCAAACTTTTCAAGACTCCACACCTGTCACACGCAAGCAAAAGACTTTTTTCACGCTCGGCTTACTTGGTTTTTACTTTAGTATGGGGAGTCCCTTGAACGTAGCCGGGCATTTTTTGTTTAGTGCCCATATGTTGCAGCAATCGTTGCTTTATCTTGTCATGCCCTTGCTGCTCTTGGCAGGGACCCCGTCATGGTTGATCCGTTCCCTGTTTTATCGCCGGGGGCTCAAGCTTTTCATGCGCATAGCGAGTCACCCGATACCTGCTATTCTCATGTTTAATGCCCTGTTCTCGTTTTACCATATGCCTGTTATTTTAGACCTGGCAATGAACAACCTGGCCCTGCATAATTTGATTCATTTACTGCTTTTGGTGACTGCAATTTTGATGTGGATGCCTGTTGTCGCACCGATACCGGAAATTCACCGTCTGTCGGAACTGCAAAAGCTTGCCTACATTTTTGCGAACGGCGTTTTGATTACGCCTGCATGCGCACTGATTATTTTTTCAGCAACACCTTTGTATGCAACATATGTAGACGGTCCTTCCATGCTCTGCGCTCCATTCTTTTCCACGCCGATCGATAAATCGATGTTTGCCGTTCCACTGCTCCCTCTGGACGATCAACGGCTGGGTGGAATCGTGATGAAGCTCATGCAGGAGCTGACGTACGGAGTCGTCCTGGCTTACATTTTCTCTACCTGGTATCGAAAAGAAAAGAATCAGGAAGAGGACGGCCTCATAACGCCATAGCCAAAAGAATCAGAAAGGAGGCGTTACACACACGTGAATATCGCCCCTGCTACCGCTATCCGAATCAGACGGTTGCTCTTGTTGTTACCCGTCCTTGTCCTTGTTGCTCTTGTCGCTTCTTGGGTTTGGTTCGGGCCCAAAAACGCCCAGGCGAAATTGCCTGATGATGTGACTCTGCAAACTATCGATGGACAATCCTATTCGCTAGCACCGCAAAAGAAAACATTTCGCTTGGTGGAGCTGATTTATACCCGTTGCCCGGATATTTGTCCCACGACAACGGTAAAAATGGTTCAACTGCAAAAGCGTTTGCTCGAAGCAAACCTGATGGGGCAAGACGTTGAGTTTTTGACCATCACGATTGATCCGCAAAACGACACCCCTGATGTCATGCGCTACTATGCCAAGCAGTTGGGGATTCAAGAACAAGGCTGGACCTTGCTTCGGGGTGATGACGAAACGATCAAAACGGTTACAAATTCGCTCGGCTTTTTTGCCAATAAGATGGATGATGGGTTTATCTCTCATACATCGAGTACGTATCTCGTGGATGATAACAATACCGTCATTCAAAAATTTGGCATGGGCGACGACTTCGATCCCGAACAAATTTATCAGGAATTGTTGAAATTGAAAAAGGAGGGGTAATCCAACATGAAACGTACGATGATTTTGCTCTTATCCATGCTTATGCTCCTTTTGGCCGCTTGTGGAAAAGAAAACGAGCAACAAGCTTTTCAACCCGGAGCTCCCGTTAAGGCTGCCTTTACATTGGAACCAAAGGAGCTCGTAGCGGGCGACACAGTTACCTTCTCCGTTAAAGTCACACAAGATGGCCAACCCGTGGATGATGCCAAGGAAGTAAAATTCGAATGGTGGAAAGATGGGCAAGAAAAGCATGAAACGATCCCGGCTTCTCTGCAAGGAGACGGTGTCTACACGGCCCAACAAACCATTAGTGAGCCAGGCTCTTATTTTGTCTACTACCATGTAACAGCACGAGATTTCCACAACATGCAGAAGACCCCGTTTACCGTAAACAGCAAGACTGGGGCGACGCCATCTTCCCCTCAAGCTGACGCAGGTCAGTCACACGATCATGGGGCGGCAGGTCACGCGAATGTTGAGACCGTTGATTATCATTTCTCTCCAGCCGACAATATTCAAGTCGCAACACCATCTGCTCTCACTGTTCATCTGATGAAAGACAACAAAGCGTTGGACAAAGCGACAGTCAAATTCGAGTTCTGGCTGGGAAATGCCGAGAAGCACAGCTTTGTTGATGCAACGGAAACTGCGGCAGGCCAGTATGAAGCCAGCGCACAATTCCCTGCTGCCGGGGATTATACAGTGAAGGTCCATGTGGAAAAAGGAGACATTCATGATCACAAGGATTTCTCACTCTCCATAAAATAAGTCCTCCAAAATAAAAAGGCCATCCTCTCAGGGAATGGCCTTTTTGCTCGTGAATGGAATTAACATGTAAAATAAGCGATTCGATCCAAGTCTGTCCCGTAATACTCCCATCGATACCCTCTCCAGCGATAGCCGGTTACAGAGTGACGACTGACATAGACGGGGTAAAACCAAAAAGAACGACCATTTCGCAACCACACGTACGTGTAACGATATAAACAGGGATAGAATCCGCCAGCATCAATCCGGCGTGTTCCGCCATAGCCTCTTGCTCCCGGTGCACTTGGCGTCCTGCTCGGTGGAGGACCTGGTGGTGGAGGGGGAAATCCTCCCGGTGATCCGGGGGAACCAGGGGAGCCTGGAAAACCTGGAGAACCATCTCGGCCGCCAGGGGGAAATTGATATGACATGACGTGTCACCTCCTACTAGTCTCCCTATAGGAAATGCAGCAAACGCACAGATGGTATGTGCGTTTGCCCGCCGTCATTCACCTATTTTTTCCGCAATAGCCTGTTTATAAATCCGCAGGCGTCCCCACTCTTTTTATCTTTTTCCAGTGCTTTGATTGGCAGTTACCCTGCACAAAAATTGTACAGTCTCTCCCATTTTCAACCGATTTGATCCTTTTACGAGAAAGGCTGTATTTGGCTGCAGCTGTTTTGCTAGACGCCGATGCAGGCCTGCCTTACTTAAGCAATGCCTCACCCGATTTGCCGGAAATCCGGAGCGAATCGCTGCTCTTGCAATATACCTGGCACTACTTCCCAGCGTATACAAGTAGTCTACATTTTTTTGACTCAAATATTTCCCGACATCCTCGTGACCTTTCACATCGTATTTGCCCATTTCCAGCATACTGGCGAGAACGGCGATCTTTGTGGTATGCCCGACTTGACTTAACACATCAATCGCTGCCTTGGCCGCATCCGGATTCGAGCTAAAGGTATCATCCAGCACCTGAATGTTATTCGCGAGCCGATAGCTGGTAAGGCGTTTTCGCTGTCCGCGAAACTGACTCAACCCGCGACGAATGTCATCGACGGGAATCCCCATCGTATGTGCAACTGCGATAGCAGCCAATGCGTTGTATAAATTATGCTCGCCAGGAATAGGAACAAAAAATGACTCCTTTTCTCCACGCAAAGAACATTCGAATCGAAACCCATTGCCTTCTATTTTCGTTCGCCCCGCCTTATAGTCCGCCTCCTGCTCCTTGCCAAATGTCACGATTTTTCCCGTGAACGACCCTAGGTAAGGCTGTTGAATAAACTCGCGAGAATAAGGACAATCCCAATTCAGAAAAATGGTTCCCGTGGGTTTCATATGGCGAATTAACTCCGTTTTTGCTAATGCCAGCCGTCTGGCATCTCCGCCAAAATTTCCGATATGAGCCGTGCCAATATTCGTGATGACTCCCATCGACGGCTGGATGATTTTGCAGTGCTGTCGCAAATGACCGCTTCGATAAATTCCATACTCAAGCACAACGGCCTTGTGCTCGTCCCGAATTCTTTTGGTATGCGCTCTTGTATTTCCCAGGAAGTTCTTGTTGTACATCGATTTATATGTGGGCATGCGCAGATTCAGGATGGTGTAGATCATTTCTTTTGTCGTGGTCTTCCCTGCGCTTCCCGTCACAGCAATAACTGGCTTGTCGAGAATCAGCGTCTTTACAGGTGCTACAGCTCTTCTCTTCTTTTTCACGGGTATCACCCCTTTGCCTCGTTCTTCTTCTCTCGATCAGCTTTCCTATTGTATGAACGACATAGACAGCCTGTATAGACCATTATCTATGAAAACGTTCCGCTACTATCCAAATCAGACGGACGACTTCTGGAATAGAGTAGGAGGGGAGGTGAAGCGCATGAAAAAGAAGGCCACCATCGCCGCTGTAGGCGACATCCTGATGTGGAAAGAGCAGGTGGCAACTGCCAGACTGCCTGGTACAGATCAATTCACTTTTACAGATATGTTTCACCCCGTGACACCGATTCTCTCAGCGGCAGATCTCACAATAGGCAATTTAGAAACCACTTTTTCCGGGAAAACACAGCCCTATCAAATCGGTTCGGCACGAACCGGTTACCCTCGCTTCAACTGTCCAGATGAATTGGCTCGGGACTTGAAAGCATCTGGATTTGACGTATTGACTACAGTGAATAATCACTGTCTGGATGGCGGAGTAACCGGACTATGCCGAACCCTTGATGTTTTGGATCGATACAAGCTTGCCCATACCGGAACCTATCGAAGCCTTGAGGAGGCAAATACCTACCTGATCAAGGAGGTAAACGGCATTCGCATCGCCCTGCTTGCTTACACCTACGGGACAAACAAGCAGGTGATCCCCGCTCATACACCATGGATCGTCCGACTGCTTCATCTTGACACAATATTATCCGACCTGAGAAAAGTTCGTCCTCACGTCGATGTTGTGATCATCTCCCTTCATTTTGGGATTGAATTCCGCTATACTCCAACGACTCGCCAGCGTCAGCTCGTACAAAGCCTGCTCGACAACGGTGCTGATGTCATCCTCGGGGCTCACCCACATGTTCTGCAGCCTGTCGTCACCCCGAGTATCATGACTCCTCACGGGACAAAGAGACAAACACTAGTCGCGTATTCTTTGGGCAATTTTACATCAGAGAAAATGCTCTCGTTTGATCAATCCCAGTGCGGAGCAATCCTGCGATTTACCGTCGAAAAAGATGAGAGGAATCAGGTTTCACTCGAGCAAATTTCGGTCATTCCGACGTTTTCGCAACGGTATGTAAGTCAAGGACGTGTATGCTTTCGCGTCATCCCCATGCGTTCCTACCTGAAAAGCCCTGATCTGTATGTGCGCCCCCTGCAGAGAAAAAAGCTCCAGTTGCTATGGAGTCGCGCCACCCGCATCATAGGTAGGGCGCGGGGCGTATTGATTGAATAACAACAGGAGCAAACGAGGGAGCCGGCAGGATGCTCCCTACCCTTCCTCTTTTCTACATAGGCGACGATTGACGATTGACAGAACATTTTGGTAAAATCCACTTGTAACTAACCATTTCACTTTAGATGGTTACAAAGGAGAGATGACTGCTTGACCACCGTTCGCCGTATCCACCCGGAGGATTTACCTGCATTTCTAGCCTTCCCGGATCACCCTGCATCCGTGCGGGATGATATCGCTGCTTACCTCGATAAAATGTTCGCACAAGGAGCCATGCGTCAGGACTGGTGCTTCGTTCTGGAGGTACAAGGTGAGATCGCTGGTCGTCTTGCTTTCTGGACATTGCCTGGCAGTAAGCAAGCGACTGATTTGGTATTGTGGGAGCTTCCATGGAAAGAGACAGAATGCCCTTCGCTCGCAGCTCATTTCTTACGCGAAGTCTTCACACTCATGGCAGGAAACCTCACGGAGAAAATCGGCTATGTTCTGGATTCACCTTCCTCCTCTCCCCAATGGCAAACGGATCACCAAGAGCAAAGAAATGTTCTGGACGCGCTTGGCTTTCGGATTAGCCGGGAAACAAACCGATTCGAATGGCATGCTCCGATTGAGGCAACTGCTATACCGTCAAACAAAACGCATGATCCGATTGTGTACCGCACTCTTCCTGAGGTTGGCGAGGCTGCATTTGTGGATGCCATCTTGCGTGTCTCGCAATTCACCCATGATCAACAAATAACAGAGGAGCGCTTGAAAAAAGGCCCTCGAGCCCAGGCACAGGAGATGTTCCAAGATTTGCAACAAATGAAATACGAGCCGGAATGGTGGCAACTTGCCTATACGGCAAAAAATGAGCTCATTGGATTTTTGATGCCTACGGTCAGCCCTACCTTTGCTACGATTGGATACATCGGTGTTCTCCCCGAGCAAAGAGGACACGGTTATATTGATCAATTGCTGAAACAGGCCACAGACGTTCTTGTACAAGCTGGCGAAACTTACATCCGCGCGGATACCGATATAAAAAACACGCCAATGGCCAAAGCCTTTTTACGTGCTGGATACCACCAGTTTGCCAGTCGCCAAGAATTTACCCTGGATCGTGGCCTGTTGCTCTGACGGATATACAAAAAAGGGGGGCGATTGCAATAACAATCACTCCCCTTACTTCCCTTGTATGGCATTTATGGGACAATCTCAGACATTTCTTCTGGGCAAATAGCTTGCTTTAGCATTTCTGTTGCCTGTTCCGTATCTACGTCTTTTACCAGTTCAATCTCACTAATGAAGAGCTGCTGCGCATTATCCAGCATCACTTTGTCACTCGTTCCCAATACTTTTTCTTTACTCATTCCAAACAAATCGCGGATGACCTCAGATTGCTCGTAAATATCGCCACTCTTCATTTTTTCTGTATGAAGCTTGTAGCGCTGCGCTGCATTCAAGGCGGTGTCGCGTTGCCCCTCTCGTATGGCGGCCAAAACATTCTCGAGAATGTTGGCTTCGACCACCTTTCGAATACCCAGAGCGGACATCTTTTCAACCGGGACCATGATGTTTAACTCTTTCAGCATCATGTTGAGCACATAATAGAGGTGTTTTTCACCCAGAAACTCTTTCTCCTCCATCGCCTCGATTACGCCTGCCCCGTGCATCGGATAAAAAACCTTGTCTCCAACTTGAAACATACGTCCACCTCCTTCAAAGCAATCTATATCCATTATAACATAAAAATCGAATTTAAAATTTTTTATTTTAACATGACGTTTAAAATTAAGTCAATAATAAATTTACATCTTACTTATGGAGCGTTTCTGTTGCCATTCGCCACCTAGTTTAAATACAATGACACCCCCGACAATGACCAAAACTCCAAACAATTGCGTAAATGTCATCGGCACTTGAACCAACCCTAGCCAGCCGATTGAATCCGACCACAAAGCAAAACCGAGCTGGGCAGTGAGAACAATAGAAATAGCATACGTTGAGCCAAGCAGTCTCATTCCTTGTACCAGGCAAAAGACCACCCCAACGCCGATCATGCCACTGAACCAGTACCACGTCTGCATAGCTCGAAACGAAAACAACTGATCGCCTTCAAAAATAAGACCCATCGTCAAAGACGACAGAAATCCCATCCCAAGCACGAGAGTCGTCGTAGACCACGTTCCTGCCTGTTCACTTACTTTCCTGTTGAAAATATTTTGCAGGCTGACCAACAAGCCAGCCAGTAACGCGAAGAATAGCCCGACTACCATGATTTTGACACTCCTGTCTCCTTATTCGTTCGGAGTCTCGCTCGCCATTTTAGCTAAACCTTCCCTATCCTTGATCAGAAGGAATCCATTGGCACGCTCAATCAGTCCCTCCTTGCAGAACTGTTGAATGACCCGATTCAAATGTCTGTAGCTCGTTCCAATCATATTCGCTGCATCCAAGAGATTGCTTGTACGGATCTGCTCTTTGTTGGCAGGATTCCACTCCTCTATCGAAACGGACAACAAATAACGAGCGAAACGTACTTCTACTGGGTACAGAAGGTTGATGCTTAATGTATTGGACTTCACACAAAATTTATTCGTAATGATTTGCAGTAAAAATTGCAGGAGTGGAGCGTAGTCTGTCCCGTATTTTTTCAACCAGCGATAATGAATCCCGATCATCTGAACAGACGAGGCCGCTTCAACCGAATTAAGATAAGAAATCCCTCTGACATACTCAATATCTCCGATCACTTCAAGCGGCTTTTTAAAAGAAAGGATCAGTGTTTTTCCTTCAGGGGAAGTCGTAAAAATCTTTACTTTGCCCTTCACCAAAACATACAGGTGACAGGTCGCTTCACCCTGGGCACAAATGAGCTCTCCTTGATCAAATTGGTACAAGGACAAATGCGGCAGAAAAGGCTCATGAAAGACAGTCGCTAACTGATGGTCATGGAGATATTGTTGCAAAAGCTCACGATTTTCGATTTCCTTCATCCCTCTGTTTCATCCTCTCGCTATCAGACCCTCAGAATCAGCACACCCAGAATCATCATCCCGATCCCGATAAAATGCGGCAGCCTCATCTTTTGTTGATCGACACCAAACCACCCATTGCTATCAATGAGAAAAGTCAGACTTAACTGCGCAATCAAGAGAGCTGAAATCGTCATGGTTACCCCGATATGCTGGATAGCCGTAACATTGCTAAAAATGATAAACGCAGCGAATGCCCCACCTGTCAAATATAACGGTTTCACTCGCCTGTATGCCTGCCATTTTCCGTCTCGAAAAAACAACAGGAGTACTAAAGCCGTGAGGAAGCCCGTTAACTGCGTAAGTGTCGCGGTCTGCCAAGTACCAATATCTTGACTGATTCTTGCGTTCGCTACACCTTGCAAGGTAATGAAAACACCGCCCAAAATAGCAAAAATAATTCCTTTCATCCTCTCACCTCACACTAATCTGTTCCTAATTAAAAAGGATGGCAAGGTAGATAGGGAAGGACATATGTCCTCATCATTTTCGTTTCAAACCAAGAAGAGGCCCTTTCCGTTAGAAGGCCCCCTCGCTCATGCTTCTCATTGAATCTTTTTTTGTTTCACGATTCCTATTACAAGCAGAACGATCATCCCAATGATGGTGATCGGCAGAAACCACTTCCCAAAGCCGCCTCCCCATCCTTGAGCAATAGAAACTGACTCCAACAGGATTACGGAAAAAATGATTAAGCAACTATTTTTTATTTGGTTCACGATTTTTCGACTGTGCAAATAAAACTGCTCGGCATTCGATTCAGAGAAGCGTGCCGGATAGTTATGGAGCTCTGGATGTTTTTCGAGTACCTTCATGAGGAAAACAATAAAGACGCCAATCCCGGGTAAAAGAAGCAGTTCCCATTTTGAGCCCCAGCGATCTACTTCCCCCAAAGCATTATAATGGGCAGGCACCTCGTCAGGAAGCTTATTCCATACAATGACTAAAAAGAATAGTGATCCTACGAAAAATAAACAACCAACTACATCCCATAGCCATTCGCTGCCTGTCTTTGGTATATTTTTGATTGGTCTCTTCATTTTCTCCCCCCTTACCGCTGCTCCTCCTACAAGTATTTTACCATTTATGTCCATTTGGGAGTCAAGGTCAATCCGTCACACACTTCTGGGCGCTTTTACATATCTTGATGGGGAGTAAGGAGGGAACAACAGTGAATGAACCTTTAAGAGAAAGTATGTTGTTTGAGCATCGTTTCTGGCTACAAATTCTGGGCGATCATGCCCGCTTTATTTTTCAATCACTCGCTCCGAATGAAGAGCAGGAAATTGAAAGATCCGTATACTATATCATGTCATTCGATAACTTGCTGGATAACGCCAGGCAGAAGCTGTCTTCCGATGAACTGCACACACTCAACCAGCAGGCAAGTGAACTCACGCAACAACTGCGTGATTTTAAACTCCACATTCTGGAAAGGCACCTCATCAGTACAATATCGATCAGTCTTCCCCCAACGTTTATGAACCACATGGTCAATGAACTAGAAGAGTATGAACGAATTTTGCATGCTTTTCTCTCCGGAGGCTTGCCACCTGCCAATCACCCGGTAGAGCTCCATCTTTTGTGGCTATCCGATGCGGTCGGGCATGCAGCCACCATCACTTCCCTTTTGGACATGGTGGAAAAAGACTATCAGCTTAAAAGTGAACAATTTACCAAACAGTTCGAGCATTTTTACCTAAAAGCGGTGGAATTAGCCGGGTATCTCCGAACAAACTTGAATAACTTCCCGGCATTACGCCGTTTTAACCATCAAGCAGAAATGGAAATGAAGCTTTTTCAGGTATTTTTGCATGAATTGGAAGAGATGCGGATGCGTGATGAATTGCTTGGAGTTTTATCCCCGCTCATGGCCGACCATATGTCTCGAGAAGAATGCTACTATTTGATGAAGCTATCTGAGGTTTCCGACGTGCCGTCACCAGACTGTTTCCCCACCAGACCGCGAATCGAGTAAAAGATTAACCTTGTTCATCACCAGGCGAAAGCGAAAGGCTTTACGCCTCTTTTTCATTCTTTCTTTACGATATCCACTTATGCATAAGCAAGCAGGAAGCTGTCCTCATATCCTATTAGTACCAACGTTAAGGGGGTAGTGTCATGGATCCAATTGAGCATCATAGACAGCGTATGCATCACCACATGCGGCAAGCAGAACGTTTTCGCTCTCTAGCTTTTGAACATCGTCATGATCGACTGCGTCATCATACCTTTCGAGAAAGAGAACACTTCCATCGCATGAGGGCCCATCACCACAGAACGCAAATGCATTCGATGCGTCGTTTTTGACATGGAAAACTCCCGTTACAGGGAGTTTTTTTCGTGGGACAAGCCAGAAAACACCAGAATTTTTTTAATTCTGTGCTCCTGCCCATTCACGAAACTGGGTAAACGCATAGACATACATTATGTGTGATCAAAAGTGGAAAATGGGCTATGAACTGCTCAAATCCTATCCGGAGGTACTACATGACAAATGTTTTTGTTGATCGATCATTAGAGGAAATACGTTTTTGGTCTCGTATCATGAAAGAACACTCCCTGTTTCTCAAATTGGGCTTTAACTGCGAAGACACAAAATTGATTGAAGAAGCGAATCGCTTTTACAGTATTTTTGAAGAAATTGAAAACCAATCACTTGCCTTTTCTTCTGACATCGACCCTCAACGAATCTATGACTTTAATCAGCTTGTTCACAATGCCGTTTCCTATATTTGGGCTTTCAAACGCAAAGTACTCGGACTTATTATTCATTGCAAAATCGGTGGTAACAACTTTCCGCTGTTGGTCGATCATGTGAGCAGGGAAGCTGCCTATTTTCGGAATCGATTAGAACAATTGAATACGGGAAACCTTGATCCCTTACCAGATGCGGTGATTAATGAAAATGTCTTTTTCCTACGAATCATGGCTGACCATGCGAAATTTATTAACCATTTGCTCGATCCTTCCGAAAGAAAGCTAGTGGATCAAGCTAGAGAATTCAGCCATGATTTTGATCAATTATTGTTCCAAGCTCAGGATCTTGATTCCATGCGTCCCCAGTCTCAAACGAAACCGTTACTGAATCAATTTGTCGATCAAAATCGTGTATCTGTCCGCCAATTGCGTGACTTCAAAAAAACAGCTCGTGATCTCATTGAGGAATGCAAAATTAAGAGCATAATCCCCCCATTGCTCGCTGACCATGTATTTAGAGAAGCCTCGCATTTTTTAGAGATTTTAGATGCCTTTGAAGTATCCCTTACACACGCAAAGTAGTGAAACAAGAGGAACATCTTCAATCTAAATAAAATTCACCCGTAAGCTTGTCAATTAATGAAAAGTGTATCTTACGAGCACGTCTTTAACGCTCGCTTTTCGATATATAGGATACTTTTGAACCCGTCTCCTAAAAACAGGAGCGGGAAAGTATACGATTCAATTTGCCTGGTTTGAAGTGATGGAATATACCAAAAAACACGAAGAGGCACCTCCTATCAGACAGGATGGTGCCTCATTGTCTTATTAACTAAGAAAGTCTGGGTACCAAATATGAATACATAATGCCCGTTACTACAAAGATCCAAATTACTTAAAACGGTTTATTCCGTCCATTTTTGTCACTTGAGAACACTCGTACAGTCAAAAGGAAAATTATGTTAATACCTTATTTTAGACCCATCCTAAAGGAGGACATATCCCATGAAAAAAAAGAAAGCTAATTCTAAGAAATACAAGAAAGTAAATGGTCAATTGGTGCAATATTCATCTTATTATCCAGCTCAAGCTGGAGGGTGTATCTGGATTTGCATGCGTCATGGGTGCGGTTGGTGGTGTCCGGAACGCGAGATGTAATGTGAGCCTGCTCCAATAAACACCATGCTAACCAGCATTGGTTGTACTATTACCACTCCCTGCTTATTAGGGAGTTTTTCTTATCACCATTCTCTTTGACATTTTCATTTTTCTATGTTTCCAGATCCACCTGCTAAATGGATCGGTCTAATGGCATTCACCATGACAAAATTTATAATTACCCCTGTGTTAAGTGGACTTAATCAGTCTATCTGTTAAAATTGTTGTAAAAAGGGAATTGTTGGTGATCCTTTATGAAAAATAGACCTCTTTGGTTCCATATCTTTTCAGTCGTTGCCTTCTCTATTGCAGTAGTGAATATTTTTACACATGTGGCTTTTTTAAGAATAGTAACGATGATATGCCTTGCCGTTGTCATGGCTTCTTTAGGATCATTTGAACTGAAGAAAAACCGTAAGATGGCCTTTGCTCTGTTTGGTGTAGCTGCTTTTCAGGTTTTCGTGTTGGCAGAAATGTTTTATGTCACCGCTACAAAATAACTTTTTTGTTGAAATACTATTCACAAGGTTTTCTTGTGATTTAGTCGCTTTCACTCCACTTATTTTTCCAGTCACCATTACTGACGTTAAGCAACTTGACCATGTACTTATGGGAGCGCCATTTCCTTTTATTCAGCAAGATGTTTCAAGTATTGTTCCTTGGGATTTGATCAATTACAAAGTTTATTTCAAGCATCCGTTTGACTATCCGACAACCTGCTGATCAACTACGGATGCTTCGTATCCTTCACCGGTAATCCCCACATATTGTTCGGGTGCTAACTTTCCTCGCTCCAAAAAACGCGCGACATCTTCTGCCATATCCTCTTCGAACCGATACAACAAGCGAATATACTTCGTGTAATCTATGCCTTCTTTTGTATTTATCGATTCTTTGATCGATTCCCCCGTGTTAACTTCTTTCGTAAAATCTGCTGCTCCTGTTTTTGTAATCCCCACGGTGATCGGACCCCCTTTAAATAACTCCACGTTGACGATGGAGTTCTGCGCACTTTTATTGGACCCCAGTTTGAGCTGTACTGCGTCTACCACTTCGTGGGTTTCCATGCCAAGGACGTCGATTAAGGTGATTTCATTCACCATACGTCTTTATCTGTTTTTTGAATAAGCTTTTTCCTTAATGAAAAGTACACACGATAACTCAAGTAACCATAACACTTCCCACCTCTGATAAAGGTTAACAGAGGGTTTTAAGCATTCACAACGCTTCGATATAATGTTTGGCGGTGTTATTATTGATAAAGAACTTACATTGGAGGACAAAAGCATGACACAGAAAAAAATGCTGGTGTTGATTGTGGCGTTAATGATCGGCGCCGCCTATTTCTTTGGGCTTGTTCCAATAGAGAACAAAACAGTCAGCAACGGGAACGTAGACCATACGATTGTTTTTCCGTCTGATCGATACCCTCAGACTGCAAAGCATATTAAAGAAGCGGTTGCCTCTGGGAAGTCAGCTGTATGCACAATTGACCGCAGTGGAGCACATGAAAATCGCGAAGAATCACTCAAAGGCATTCCTACAAAAAAGGGGTTCGATCGAGACGAATGGCCGATGGCAATGTGTGCTGAGGGTGGAACAGGGGCACATATCGAATACATATCTCCCTCAGATAATCGCGGTGCTGGATCGTGGATTTCCAATCAACTAGAGGATTTTCCAGACGGAACCAAGGTTGAAATCTTGGTCAAATAAGGTCTCTATTTTGTGAACTTGCATTGATACGAATAAACACTTCACAGTAAAATACCCGTCTCCTTAAAACAGAGACGGGTTAGCTATTTTTAGATTTCATTTGAACATATCGTTTTTGGACTGCCAACCATTACTGGCTTTGTTGTGATGTTTGTGCAGGTCACGGTGTCCTCCTATATGCACGACTGTTAAATTGTCTGTTACAATTGCTGCAATCATATACGGAAAAATTAAGTAGGTTTGCAGGATTAAAACACTTTCCCTCTCGATTTTGCGGGGGGAACGTGTCTAATGTCATTAATTTTAATCAAGTTGTAATTGACTTTCGTTATTTACCTGCAATCCTTTGGCCACTCCATTAGGAGACTGCAATTCACCTTCTTCTTCGAGGAATTTCCCTTGATAAACCCCTTTAATTACGTACGCATCTTTGGCAACGGGACCTTCATATTTTTCTAAGTATACGTACGCTTTTTCACCTGTTTCAAATACCTCATTACCTTCAAAAGTATACTCTGTTCCATCTTTATATCCGCCGGTCTCTAGTATTTTGATCACATTTTCCGGCTCTACATCACCCTTATACACTTGTTTGACTTTTGCATCACTACGGGTAAATACGACGTTTTTATACTGGAAGCTCTCCGATACATTGATTTCAACCTTGGCAATCACTTCAGCGCTTTCATTAAGCTTTTGGATACTGTCGAAGTCCTCTACGACCTCTCCCGATACATCTACTTTTTTTATAGTCTGCTTATCACTTTTTGCTGGTTTATGAGATGTTTGGTCGTAAGCACGAATCGTTTGGATTTTATAAGAATCTAAAAATAGATAGCCCCCGCCAAAAAGAAAACCTACTATTAGTGTTGATAATATAAATTGTCTATTTTTCTTCATTTCATTTTTCGTCCTTCCCATTTCTTTTTTACATGAACTCATATCATCCATGTAATAAGAGTTTGGATCCAGCGTACGGAGACTTCCTCCGTTTCTATTTTGTTAAAAAAGGTAGAATACTACAGCATTTCTACATGTAAATATATGTAATTTCCCCACTTACTTTGACGAATGATTCTCTCTTTTGTTTCACGACTAGTCCCCAATTTCTTCTTGGAAGTCGCTTCTTTTTTGCTGATAATTAAATAGCATGTCTTAGCCTGTGAACATGAGAAGAACGTGCCAATTTTAAAAAACCGACTCATGATTCAAGATCGTTATTGGCTCACATAGTCAGTCTGAAGTAGCTTTTTACCTTTCGTCCAGTTTCCTGTATTCGGCAACAAATCAATGAACGTATCAAAATATCCAAAACTATTTCGTTCATTTTTAAGACATCGTCTGCACTTACTTGTTTAAAACCTGCTTTCTAACATGTCGGTGTAATAAGATGCTGGTACACGCACGGAAGTGATATGTCCATGACCATAGTCCGAAAGATCCGAATCCATATTTAGGAGTGAGAACAAAATGATCCTGCTTAAAAAGTTCAGTCTTTGGCTAACTTTGGTCAGTATTTTGATTTGCCTATTCGATTTTTTAGCGAATGATACGAAACACATCTTATTTATGGTGACAAACCCCATCCTCAATGAAATCGTTTATATGGAATCGTTCAAACATTGGATAATGGAAGTGCATCAGGATGCTAATAGTACCATTCTTCCTACTGGGTATCTACTGCATGTCATTACTTACTTCTTGTTTGGACTATTGATTGACTTAGTACTTACATTTAGAAAAAAACAACTTCAAAACAATTAAAAAACAAAGGGGACGTGTCCAAACAACATGCCTCCTTTGTTTTTTAAGCTCATTTATTTGCAATTACTTCACTACACTCACGAGGTCCTCTACATTGATCCAATCTGCTGCCCAGTCGCTCACTCGACCGACGAAGCACTTCATCAGTGCTGTAAATTTCCCCTGTCGCTGAGTGAACATGCTGGCATACTCCAAGTCACCCAAAATTAATTTTCAACTACAGAACCCCTCATATAAACCGGAACACTTGCATAATTAGCAAATTCCAGGTAATATGTCCCGGGCTCCAGAATAAAGTCCTCCTCCTTATAATCTCTTGCCACTATCGACATAGACACACTTTTTCTGTCACCGAGTCTAATAATACTTACCTTTGAATCTGGATAAACCGGAGCCCAAATGATATTAGCTGTATTGACTTTCAACTTTACTGATTTTGTAGAGTCTACCGTAAATGTTTCTGAGTTGTGCCAACGATCTACTCTAGAAATATCAAAAGAAATAAGAACCTGACCTTGGGCATTGGCTTGGACTTTCTCTTGATTGAGTTTCTGGATCGAATTCTGTGTGCTATCACTCGCAAATGCAGCTTGAGTACCAATCGTTAAAGCGGAAGCAGCAACAGCACATAACAGAGTATTTTTAAATTTGCCTCTCAACATCTTATCCCTCTCTCTATTTTACATTTAATTACATTTTTAGTTTATTTATACAATTCAGTAACTGCAATAGTTTTTTAGACAAAATATCACACCCCATACTGAGCAGGTAACGAGTAGCCAAACATTTCATCATTGATTCAGTTCTACAAGACTCCCGAGAAAATTAAAAAGCGTCGTTAAACCGTGAGTTTGTGATCATTTGAAAAATCCCAAGTGTGTTAGATTACACCATAGATGGAGAAGATAACTATCGTTACTCTTGAAAAACTCTTCAAGGAGGGAACGAATTGGGGAAATATCGCTGTTATTACTGTGAACGTGAAACCGACAGCGTTCGCCAAATCACGTTTTTCCAAGGTAAGCAGGATCGCGATGAACTATTATGCGATACCTGTCATGCTGACTGGATCGAATCCCTAAAGAGTGAGCCATAGGCAGGGTAACACTTCCCACTCCCACCCATAGTGAATGTGCTATAGGGTGGGTCTTTTTTTGTCCATCCTCCTCCGCTCATACGGCTTGTAAAAAGTAGGAAGGAAACATAAAAAAAGCACCACACGGGTGCTTTTGTTTGATAATGGTACAGATCATAATGTTTTACATAAAGTTTATAGATGCGTCGTAAGCTCACCGAATATGGTCCAGGACGCTTTTCATGACCTGCGGCGAGTCCTGCCGGTCGAATAAATTGTAGCGGGCCTTGACTGTTTGATATACCTGATTCAGCGCTTTTTGGCTCTTCGTTTTCCGGTACTCACTCACAAGTTTGGTGAAGGAAGGATGCCGGATTACGTCTGTTCGCCAGTCCCACACGCGCGGTTTTTGGACTTCTCGCCGGACCTGTTCCACCATCTCTATTACTTTTGGTGCAAGAGAGGCGCTGAGCTGTGCTTCGGCTTTTTTCTTCTCTGGAAGATCAGATAGCATCACATAGTTAGGTAGGGAAGACAGCGGCTTGTTGTTGATATGCAACAATTCGCCTGAAGAGTTATGCACAGCCTCTAGCAATAAGTCCTGATTGACTTCGTATTGAAAATACTCCCATCCAGTCGCCGTTTTTTTACTAGGCAAAAACAGATGGATGAAGTCGAGCATATTTGTGTAGTACGGCTGTGACTGCGGATACACATACCCTTTTGCATCGACCTGGAATCCCGGCACTCCCACCTCTATTGCCCAGCGAACCGCTTCACTTTGGCTGTCCTTGGGAGCTACACTCCCCTTATAAGGCCTCGCTTTCTTGTACATGCGGTACAACGTCTCCGCAACAAATTGCTTCGTAAGCCGCTGATCTTTCAGTTCCTCAGGCTGTACGTACCCCGCCTGGACAAGTGCGTTTATCCGCGCTTTTAATTCTATTTCCCCCCGCTTTTGCCGCAACTCGCCTCCCCATTGACCAGATGCTTGCTGGTCCAATATTTGCTTGCTGATGGCAGCCGGATCATATCCTTGGGGATAGACGGGATCCAATATCCCGATCTCATTGTACAGGGCAAGTAAATACCCATCTTTAGAGACGCTGAATTCATCGATCATGAAACCGCGCGGCGTGTCTGTACCGTTTAGATCGCCGACGATTTCCGTGAGGTCTCTTCTGTTTTTGTCCAAGATGCTGGCCGGATGCGGATTTTTGATCTTGAGCGCTCCTTTTAGGAGATAATGAAAAACTTCTTTTTCTTCCAGCGTATTGACCGTTGGCATTTTGTAGGCAATGCGATAAGAGGCCGCCGTTGCCGCTGCTGCCTCTTGAATTGGATAGGCGATCTGCCCGACAGACAGAACGGCTGCGATTGCAGCGATAAACACAACCTTTTTCATGTATTTGTTACCTCCTCATTGGGGCAAGGGTATCGGAATTTGATTCACGGGTGTTTGCAAAATACATCTGTTAGACGCACCTTTCTTGAATAAAGTTACATCACACCCATAATTCCCCGAAGATATCCAACCTCCGGGCAGAAGTCTCCGCCGCAAGCCAATCCTTATACCTATTGCGGCCACAGGTTATAAGAAGTGGTGCAGAAGATAAATCTGCACATTGTGACAGGATCGGCGTATTCGAAATATGAGAAGTACAGAACAAGAGGCTAGGACTGGAACCTTTGCCTAATGAGCTAATTTTGCAAAAAAAAAGCACCGCGTGGGTGCTTTTATGTCTATATATTCAGTTAGCAATTATTTTAACCAAAAATTAATAACCGTATCCCAACCTTTTTCCCCTCTAATTTCCACCGGAGCTGATACTGCGAGTACTCTATTGTTTTCGTCTACAGCATAAGCATGTATTCTGTATAGTTTTCCAATTCTCAAACTATAAATTTTTGAGCTAGTAGTGTAAGAAGTACCAGTCATATCCTCGTATCCATCGGTTACATTGTACCGAACCCACTTATATCTATCTGCACCTGGAATATAATTAAACTTCACCCCAATGTCTTGAAACATATCTTCATACTTTTCATCTTCGTTAGAAGATATTTTTGATGGTGAATATTTAGCGCTTGCAGAAAGTGCAGGTGATTGCTGTCCCTCCTGTGCAAATGCAGGTACAGCTGAAGTTAATAGTGCCAATGTTGCTAAACTAGTCAGAAACTTTTTCATCGAAAAACACTCCTTTTATTTCTTATTTTTACCCGCCCTCAGAAGAGAAGCAAGTTAACGGGGGAGTGGACTTGGTTGCCGACATTCAAATGTTACAGAGAACTTTTTCTTTTTCCATCTCCTACCATTTTTTACAAAAACATCGTAACACGTGCCCTTAAATAGTACAAGTGTATTTTTTAAAATTATTCCAGGATTTTTTTCGGCAAAGGTCTCCGACTCGAGCCAAGAACTTACTCTGCTCAGAATGTCCCCCGTTCGTAAGTTCACATTCTTCATCACCCATGAATTCGCTCAGGTACGCTATTGTAAGGGATAGACGGTATCTCCGAAATACTACTTTCGCTTGCTCTTGACTCAAAATTACCGATTGCACCATTTTAAATCGCCCTGCCTTTTATCCCCGATTTTCTCAGGGTTTTATCTAGGTTTTTTTCGGTCTTTCTGCCATAAAAAAAACACTCAGATCATCCCGAGTGCCAGAGCAATTTGACGTATAGCATCTTTTTTCTTTCGTAATACCTGTCCTTGGTCAAACCCATTTCAAGATAAAGGATTGATATCTTTTACCCCTGATTAGCTAAGATATTTCTCCTCGATACCTTCTTCCCCAGCTACGCGTCTCAAATTCCTTTTCTCCAATAGCCATTAATGTAGTAATCCCATTGCTATTATCATTTCACTTGTACATGCACCCTTTTTTACCTCTGTCCAGAACCTCTTATTCTCTTCTACATAGAATGCATTAAATCAAGAAAAGGAGGATCACACTTGAAGATACCGAAAAGTTTATGCGATCGTATAGCCAAAATTCTGGGTGGGACAGGCATGTCAAATGATACTTGTTCTATCACGATTCAGCGTAATCTCAATGCAACAATCTTGGGCAAACCATATGATACTGAGCATGAAATTACCATTGAATCCCTCGATAAAGAAGGAAATACCTTGAATACGGGGGAATTTACACTCCTGCAAAACGAAGTCCAAAAATTTATTGACGCTGTTCGTAAGGAAGGGTTTATCGTTTCTGCCCTGCACAATCACTGGCTCTTTGATAAGCCACGTCTCATGTATTTGCATATTGAATCCGTTGAACCCCCCATAGAGTTTGCAAAGAAGCTACGACGTGCTTTGAATGTACTGAAATAACTAACCCTAGAGGCGCTAAGCGTATAAAAGCTTAGCGCCTCTTTCATTGCCTGCCGTTATCGTTTCGATTGTTTTGTTGCCTACTCGTCTCCTTGCTACATACTTTCATCGTCTTCCCCCCTTTTAGTAAATCGTGTGGTTTAAAAATTCTTCCTGCCAATTGGGCAACCTATACCATCATGAATGCGGAGGTATTAAACTTTTCTATTAGCAGCAGTTTTGGTCGTGGTCATGATGTTGATGGAATACCTGGAGATTAAGTCTAACGGATTCGAAACTTTTATTACGGGCAAGGCAGTTCATGTAATTGAAAATGGGCAATTGGTTGAAAGTAACATGCGCAAACTCAGGCTAACAGCTGATAAGCTTGAAATGAGACTACGGCAAGCTGGAATCTCAAGTATCTCTGATGTTGAGTGGGCTACAATTGAAGTTAGTGGGAACTTAGGATATCAACTTAAATTGGAAAAGCAACCTGCTACGAAAGAAGACATCCAAAGGTTAATTGATGTTCTTGAGAACCGAATTCCACATACAGAACCCTTTGTACCCAATAACATTTTTTCAGAGATTAAATATGGACATCAAAATCCACACCCAACCAATCTCCAGCAAGCATGCATTCGCATTCTACCAGGGCTGCAAGATAGTTTTGCCGCTCTCTATTTCCCTGATGATTTCTTCGTTATTGACTAAGTACACATTTTGTTCATACTCTCTTCGTTGGATCCCTTCAAGCTTTTCATGTTAACTACATAATTGTTCACCATGGTATTTAGTATTTCGAGCAATGCGAAGATTCCCTAAATTGTAAAAAAGTAACTCTAAAACGAATTGAAGTTGACTCTTTATTGACTGTATAATATCCCCAAAAATAAAGGGGGAGGTAAAGAATGAAAAACCTATATTTGTTACTGGCAATTTTGGGAGCTGTCTTGCCTTACAGTTATTTCATTCCGTTCCTTCGTGCAAATGGATTAGATATCAAGCTCTTTACATCGGAACTTTTTGCAAACGACATTTCTTCGTTTTTTGCAACCGATTTTCTTATCTCATGCTTAATTTTCTGGGTATTCCTTTTTCAAGAAGTTCGAAAGCATCACATTAAGCATTGGTGGATTTACATAGTCGCAACTTTAACTATTGGGCTATCATTTGCTTTTCCTCTGTTTCTTTACTTCAGACAAAAAACCATAGATGGGAAGGATAGTTATCGTTCCTCTTGAAAAACTCTGTGCGGATACAATCATACTTGAGTTATTCGCACAGCAATCACCCGTAAGACGGCTGGCTGAAAGAATGCCTCTCTCACTGGTGATTTTTCCAAGTGATTTTCCTTTATTCCCTTACCTTTTATCTTCAACAACTTCATCAACGCTCGCTTTTCGATATGGGATACATACGAACGAGATATACCCAGCTCACGGTCGTGATTCTGTCGAAAGCCTCCCAATAAAAAAGCCCCGTCCAGAGACGGGTCAGAGTGTAGATGAAATTCCTTTCTGATTAAATAAGGAAGCTTTTAGGGATTCAAATATAGCTCCCTTTCTTTGAAATGTCATGATAAAACTCGCACGTTACCATTTTAGTGTAATATTATCGACAAAAGCTGAATCAGACCCACTACTCCCACTACCATCTTTTACATACCTTAAAGTAATTGTATGGAGTCCGAATTGAATCGGAGTCTCGAACTTTGACCAAGAAACGTTACCAGATACACTCAGAACTTTCATTCCTCCAATCAAAATTCCAAAAAAATCGTAGTTACTTTCTGAGCTAACTTTATAATCCATAGACAAAATTGCACTAGAGACAGTTGTAGGAATACTTAAATTAAAACTAAATCTGGATTCTTGTCCGTCGGAAATATCTTTATTGGTAAAACTGTATGTGCCATCATATCGATCTAAATTGGTACGTACCCAGTCGCCCGAGAAGTCAAATGCATGTTGTGCATCTTCAAAGTCCTCCTTAACTACAGTTGGAGTTAAGCTATACAGTTCTAATGTAAAAGGACCTGTTTGAGAGTCATCTTCTCCAGAAACGCTAATGAAAACAGTTTTTCCAGCATCAAGAAATACAGCTGCATTCGTTACTCCTGTCACTGTTCCATACGGACTAAACCCTAGCAATTTATAACTTTCATCATAAACACGAATATGAGTTTTCATTTGATTAGTTGTTTTAAACAAGTATCTGGCGGATATTGGAGCCACATATTTAAAATGTTTTACACCACTATTAACTAAATTGCTATTCGTATGAGAACCTGTAATGGTAGTAGCGCTAGACGTTAATTTCCCTGTATATGCATTTCGTGAGGTCCACGGGGAAATAACCATTCCCTTTCCAAAGACGACATCCATGCCATCTTTCCCCAACTCTTCTACATTTGACAAAATCAAATTTTTAATTTGACTAGCCGTATAAGAAGGATTCATTTGCCAATACAAGGCAGCTAGTCCTGTTACGTGAGGAGTTGCACAAGAAGTACCATGAAATAATCCGTACTCCTTAGAAATATCATAATGATTAATCCCATTTCTATTGGCGCTTGAAGGAATGGTTGTCATCACATTATGACCAGGAGCAGACACATCCAATTCCGGACCACGACTTGAATATACGGCAGGTTCTTTATTAGCCTTTAAACACCCTACAGATAATACAAAATCGTATCTTGCTGGATAAATCATATTGTCATTCATTGCCCCGCCTACATTTCCTTCATTACCCGCACCACAAATTATTAGAATGTCATGAAACAATGCAGCATCTCGAAAGGCGATCTTACGGTTTTCCACATCTACAATTCCACCAAAGCTGCAATTAATAATTTTTACTCCTTGGCTAACCAACCACTCTATTGCTTCGATTTGAGCTGCTACGTCCAAACCATTTCCAGTTTCGCGGGTAATTTTTGCACAATAAAGAGACGCTCTTGGAGCAATTCCCACATAACCTTTATCATTGTTACGCGCGCCAATAATTCCTGCAACTGATTTTCCGTGACCCAGGTAATCAGACTCTGGTGGCGTTGTATATCCATAGACTGCTGCATAAGCGTTATAGCGGCCTGCATATACAATGTCCTCATGATTTGCGAAACCTGAGTCAATAATACCCACTTTTACACCTGCACCCGTGTATCCTTTAGAAACGAATTCTGGTAAACCAATTAATGCAGATGGCCATTCTGGTGGGTTCTGTGCCATTAAGGGCTGGTCTTCAATATTCTCCTCCACCGCGAGAATGTCCGGGTCATTTCTTAACGAAACAAGTAAACTTTCATCTGGATCACTGATAATAAAGGTACGAGGTAAATTCTTGAGTTCTTTTTGTACTTTGGCTCCGTGCTTAATTAACTTTTGCATGTTACTTTCATGTACTTCTTTTAATGTCGTTCTCTTGAACGGTTCTCCTTAAAAGAGACCAAGTAAATTTTTTTCTTCATAAATTTTCTCTCCTTTGATTTGTGAATTTTCTGATCAGATAGCAAAAAGAAAAGCCACCCAGTGTTCCCGAATGGCTTATTTCTTATTTGCTTGTCCCCATTTTATCAAAGAGTCTTGTTAGCTTGCAGAATAATACTATATTTTAAATTTATGTAATTAATTGTCAACCTAGTAAGCCCACCATATTAAACTTGGTTTTCAAAAGAAAAAGCACCGCGTAGGTGCTTAATTTAAACTATTTCTTATTAGTATCGCTGTGACAAAAACCCCTGCGATACTTGGAAGAATAATTTTCGAACTAACAACAATTTCAGGTATTGAAATTCCAAGATAAACTTCTGGCAAAATATCACCCCCTATACTTCCATTCTGAGGTAATGGCAGGCGCTTGTCTATATCAAAAACTCCACTCTTTCGGCAGAGGCCTCCGCCGCAAGATAATCCTTACGCCTACTGCGGTCACAGGCTGTGGAGGTGGTGCAGCAGGTAATTCGGCACACTTGAGACAGAATTGACTTATACGAATATGAGGGAGACTGGAGAAGGGGAGAGTGGCCGGAGCCGTAGGCCTCGCATGTAGTCCCTTGTCCGGTAAATCCCAGCAGATTAATTCGCGATTTTCCAAGTTCCAAGTTCCGAGAGAGATTCCCGAAAATTGGAAACCACTGTAAGACAATGCAAAAAAGAAATAATTGCATGGTTTCTTGCTACGCTCGTCTCAATTTGTGCCTTCAGGCTCAAAATGTCCCCCTCTCGTTAAGGTCACAGATTTGCTCAGGTACGCCATTGATAAGGAATAGACGGTATCTCCCAAAAAGGGGGAAGTAAAGAATGAAAAACCTATATTTGTTACTGGCAATTTTGGGAGCTGTCTTGCCTTACAGTTATTTCATTTCGTTCCTTCGTGCAAATGTATTAGATATCAAGCTCTTTACATCGGACAAAAAACCATAAATGGGAAGGATAGCTATCGTTCCTCTTGAAAAACTCTATGCGGATACAATCATAGTTGAGCTATTCGCACAGCAATAGCAATCACCCGTAAGATGGCTGGCTGAAAGAATGCCTCTCTTACGGGTGATTTCCCCAAATGATTCTCCTTTATTCCCTTACCTTTTATCTTCCCTGCGGCTGTTTCGTTCGATAAAACTCATTAAACAACTTCATCAACGCTCGCTTTTCGATACGGGATACATACGAACGAGATATGCCCAGCTCACGTGCAATTTCACGCTGTGTCTTTTCTTTGTCCTGATCCAGCCCAAACCTGCCGATGATCACCTCTTTTTCGCGCTCATCGAGGATGTGTATGTGCTGATAAATTTTACTGGACTCTAACTTGAGCTGCACAGCGTCGACCACTTCGTCGGTTTCTGTGCCAAGGACGTCGATTAAGGTGATTTCATTTACATCTTATGCATAGATGTGTTTTATTTTAATTTGCTTCCAATGTACATCCCATCATTAAAACCTGCTTTGTACGCATGCTTTACAACGATATTCGTTTTTAAAACATATATATTTTCAATTTTATTTATGAGGTCTAAAGATATTGAATTTGATGATTCAAGCTGTCTTAACAGTTTAATCAACTCTTCATATAACTGGTTTGTTTGTTCTTCACAAGCATCAGAAACCTCTAAGATCCTCTGTTCAATAGCTGGTTCTAACCACTTCAACATCATCATACCTCCTTTTCGAATTCATAGGAAAACTGCACACTTTTTCCCGTTTGTTTATATGTACAACATTTTTGTACAAAACAATAAATGTACAGGATCATTATACCACCTTTCATCGAAATTATTAGTCTTTTTAACAACATGAATCTCATAAATTTGTTAATTATGTTATGATGCTAAGAAATGCAAGTTTAGCTTTAAACAAAGGACTGAAAATATGGCTCTCCAGAAAGGGAGATGCCGACTGCCTGAAATCCTAAGAAGCCGAATGATGAAACCGGCTGAATTCTCTCGTCGCATGGGTGTGACTGAGTCCATTGTAAGTCGCTGGATTTCTGAAGAGCGCGAGATGAGTTATGAAAATGCTGTTCTGGCTGCTCGTATCCTCGACTGTCATGCTGAGGATTTTTACGAATGGATCGATGTAAAAAAAGGCAATCGGCAGTGAGCTTTCAAGCTCCTCCTCTGGGGTAAAACTTGACATATAGTCAAGTTTTGTGATGTGCCGACTTGCATAAACAGGTGTTCTGCATGCTTTCAAAAACATGTTGTTCTACAAAACCTTTATCTACAAATATGGTAAAACCCCTCGATTTGTTCATGGACATCCATCCCCCTCTTGCCTTTTTATCCCTATATGTGGAAAATAATAACACTGAATTTGAGTTTGGAAATCTCCTTTAGAAGGGGGGGTCAATTTTTGTTGACTAATGTCAGATTATCGTGTATTATATCACTTTTCAAAAAAAAAACAAAAGACAGCCATTATTACTGGGCTGTCTTTTGTGGTAGATGTTCGATTAATTCCATTCTATTACTGGATACAGTTGTTGATGATCCATCCTCAAAATATACTTTGTAAGCAACAGGATCAACAAAGCTGATTTTGTTTACATTGACAACATTCACACTGTCTAAGGCTACGAAACCATAATTGCGCCATTGTCTTTTTGCACCTTCAAGTGTATTCACCCAATGGTACATTCCATATCGAGTGTGCAAAACAAAAATGCCGTCTTTGTTTTTCTTCGGTCGATAAATGGACACATAGAATATGTCTTCAGTTAGATCAAATTCCATGTAATCAAATTCATCGCCCTTCTTATCAACTCTAACACAAAAGATTCGTGGAGATGTCATCGTATCATCACTTATTTCTTACGGAGTTCTTGTGGTGTCTCCATGCTACCCACTACAAGTTTAGCTGCGGCAAAAACAAATACGAAGGAGATACCTGATAATACTTTAGAAAGAACTTTAGCAGTTACTGGTTTCATTTTATTATCACCTCCTTTAACCGCCTTGCATCAATCAGGAGTAATGCTTGTACAAAAAACGATAATATAATAATTGTTGAGTCAGTGAATAAGTGGGCCACTACTAACAATATCGAAATGATTCTAAAATACTTCTTAATGCTATCTCTAATTTCGTTCTGTTCGCAATTAGCTGGAGAAAGAAATAAGACCAACAAACAAGATATAGATTTTAGTGTCCACTGAGCTGTTGTGGTTAAAGGCACAAACGGTATAACAGTAAAAATCGCAACAGAAATAATAACACAGACGGTCAATGAACGAGCATGGTAGCCCCCGGAAAATCTCCGTAGCAAAGCGAATGAAATGAATGCTGTGAACGTTTCACTCAGTCTACCCATCATTACACCTATTATTAGACATCCAAGCACAACCCCGAGTAAGTTCATTGTCATGGCTATAGGGTATTGCATCGCACTGACACTCGACGTTTCTTCTGGATTTGCAGCTTTGATCGCCTTCGCCATACGTTCTGCTGCCTTTTCAATCATTCCTTTTAATATCCTCCATTTCCTTCACATGAGAAGTAATCATAAAAATTAGAAACGAGACCACAACTGCCATAGCGACATATTTAATCTCGTTAAAGTAGTTTAGTAATACGTATAGTGTTACAAAAATTGCATTAGATGCTACTATCACCATCATTAGTACTATGAAATTTATGCCATTTAACGAAGTTTTCCACTTTAATTCATGTGGTGGTTGCATAACAAACGAGAAACCTAAGTTAAACCTATATATTAGATAACTGATTAAGACCATTACAACTTCATTAACAAGCTGTATTAAGAATGTACCCTTACCTGTGGACCTGAAAACATCGCCAAGAGTTGCTACTTCTAAAGAGATAAGGGTTGGTATTAGGATTAATTGAGATAGGTCAAATGCTAAGATGCCGATTGCCGTTAACATTGTCGATTCCCATAACCGGAACTTTATTAGATACCGAAAAAATAGTATGAACAAAACATATTGAATTCCCAGATCAATCTCAGGTATTTTGAAAATAACTCTAACTAGGTAGGAAGTAACCGACAAGGTTATTCCCATGATTAAAAACTCTCTTTTGTAGTCCCAAAAAGGGAACCTGAACAACTTGAAAATGAATGCCAGTACAACAATGATATCTGCGAATCCAAGCAAAAGATATAATATCGTGTTCACTCACATGTCCCCTTTTGCAGACTATTCTCTCCTACAATATCCCTACTCTTACTAATTATCAAGATTTTACAAAAAACAAAAGCCCGCTCGAATGAGAAGGGCTTTTCACATTGTCCAAAAGTCACTTTCCTTTACGTCTTTGTCGAGCAACCTCAGGGCCTTCAATACCTTTCTCCCTACTATCGGCGGAGGATAATAGTCCTCATCTGTGCAGAGTTTAGTTGCCGTGTCTTTATTAACCGGTGCAGCTGCACATAGCCATTGTTGATTCTTTCCATGCCTTTTCAAAAACTTTTTAACTTTGGTTTCGGGCTTACCCAGTCCAAACATTCTGCTCACCTCAGTAAACCATTTTGGACAAGACCGAATAATTTTAGTCATTTTTTCCGTTACAAATCGGAATAATGGACAATTTATACCGCATCAATTGTACCAGAGTGAGTTCGTAATCTCGTTCGTTTGTTTGGCGGACATTATGAACGACAATACGAACTGAAAAATACAACGTTGGCAATGATTATTGAATATCTACTCGTTCGTTTCAACCGCAACTGTTTCTATCGAAACAACAATGAGGTGGTGTGAAAGGAGTTGGTGATCGGTGATTTTGGAAGTGATCTCGTCTGCTGTGCTGGGAGGTGTTGCACTGTATGCTCATTTGCAAAAGTCTGGAGTTACAAACGACAGTGAGAAATTGAACAAGATTTTTTCTCTGACCGGATTGAATGTAAAGGACAAAGACAAAACTTATACCGCGCAGCTTGTAAAAAAAGTAAATCACTCCTGGGGTACAGAGTACCGGTATCGCATTCCGTTGGGCCGAAGTTTTGAGGATTACCAGGCTAAACTCGCTCACATTCAAGACGGGTTGAACAACCGCAAAACCACGCTGTCATTTTCCTTTCCAGACCTAAAAACCATCGATCTCACCAGCCCCCTACTCCCCCAACTTAAAGCGCTCCTTACGAAGAAAAAGACTGCCAAAAAGGAAGTTGAGCTTACGTATGATGGGCTGCTCAAAGTGAAGGTTTACAATCAACCAATGCCCTCCCTAGTCAAATACGAAGAAGCACTCGCAGCTGGCAATTGGAAGGTGCCTGTTGGTTTGATCAGAGAAGGAAACGCGATTATCCATCACGATTTCGAACAGATTCCCCATATGGTAGTTGGGGGCGCCACGAGATATGGCAAAAGTAACTTTTTGAATCTGATCATCACAACTCTACTAGCTCAACAGCCGGACAACGTTCAATTCACACTGATCGATCTGAAAGGCGGCGTGGAGTTTTCGGACTACCGAAATGCTAAGCAAGTGATCAACTATGCAGAGGAGCCAGAAGAGGCTGATAAGGCTTTGCGTACGCTCGTCGAGGATATGAGGGGTAAACAATCGGCGATTAAGCAGAAGGGCTACAGGAACGTGCAGGAAGCCAGAGAGAAGGTCAGACACTTCATTATCATTGATGAGGTCGGAGAATTAAACCCTGACGAGTCTGTTTCCAAAGAGGACCGCGCCATTAAGGAACGCTGCCAAACATATTTGAGCCAGATAGCTCGACTGGGTGCAGGTTTAGGGTATAGGCAAATACTCGCCACTCAATACCCTACTGGCGATGTAATTCCGCGCCAATGCAAGCAAAACAGTGACGCCAAGCTATGCTTTCGCGTGCAAACAGCTACGGCCTCCCGTGTGGTCTTGGATGAGACTGGGGCCGAAACACTCCCTGAGATAAAAGGCCGCGCCATATACCAGACAGCAGACAAAATGCAGATTGTGCAGACTCCTTTCATAGACTCAAAGACAATTCGGCAGTCTGTTCAACCTCACATCGTCATCAAGCCGAGAAAGGAGCAGAACGATGCAGACAACAGCCGTGAAGCGCATAGAGAGGCAAGAACAAATCCTCCACAGTCTGGACAGATTCGGTTTTTTGAGTAGGTCGCATATCCAACGGATACACCGTCTAGGAGGCGACAGGAACGCGCAAAAGGTCCTCAAGAACATGGAAGAATACCTTCAATCGTTTCGAGAAGAAGAATACGGCACCGTGTACTATCTCAGTCGAGTAGGTCGGCAAATGATCGGATCGCAGAAGATTGTGCGTCGCACTTTGCAAACAAAGCACACTCTTATGCGTAACGATTATTTCTTCCACATGGGATGCCCAGTCAATTGGCGCACTGAAATTAAAGTGACGGACGGCAAAACAACACTTGTGACTGATGCTCTATTTACAAAGAATAAGCGCCACAACTTTCTCGAAGTCGATAACACACAAAGCATGGCTGAGAACAGCGCAAAGATAAAGCGATACAGGGATATGTTAGAGCGAGGTTTGTTTCAGAAGGAGTTTGGATACTTCCCTACTCTGCATATTGTTACGGTCAGCAAAAGCAGAGTCAGACGCTTTACAGAGCTGTGCGAGGGATTGCCTGTTGAGGTGTGCCAGATAAATGACATCATGTGAGGAGTGGTCAAAATGACGAGAACTGAGGTTATCAAGTTCCGTGATTTCATGGATGGTACTTGGAATACGAAGACTAAAAAGCGCGATCTGAAGAAGCTTACAGATGCGCTGATTAAAACAGGCGCAATAGTTCCACTTGCTCTAACACCTGCATTGCACGCGAGTGCAGCGGAAAGCATCCCAGCAGCCGCTACACAAGTTGTGGCCGGCGCAACATTACAGGTCCTAGCTCATGCGCTCGATCCATTAACGCAAATACTTGTGGCCATCTCTCTTCCTGTTGCCTCAGTAGTCATGATCGGCGGTTGCTTCTTCTTCATGTTCGGGCAATCTGAACGGGCCTGGTCCACAATTCAAAACTCTGGATTGGGATATCTGCTTATTCAACTCTCTCCCTTGTTCATTAAGGTGCTAGAGCAAATAGGAAAAAGCATCTAATAAAAATACCCGCCTCTACAACGTGGAGACGGGTTTGTTCTTATGCGGCTAGAATAAAATCGACGAATACTGGTGAGCGTAGCATGCCGCTCTTCGTCCAGTTTCTCATTTTGACGCGCGCTTTAATTTGAGGCTGGATGTAAACGAAATCGCGATCCTCTCCGGTAACCAATGATTTCGCAACTCCGTAAAACGCCTTCTTATGAGTAGGCGGCACGCCAAACTCAATGACACCTGCTGGGCGACCATTATAATGTGCGAGCCAGCCAAAATCACCTTTTCTGTAGCCTGCGATCTGGACGTCTACATACGTATAATTAATGATCTTGATGAAATCGTCTGTCCGCTTATCCGAGTGGTATCGCCCATCCTTTTTCTTGGCGACTATACCCTCCATGTTTCGAGCAACAATTGCGCCCCATAAGTCCTCGCCTCGACCGTCAATGTACGCGATTTTGCTCATGGTTGGAGTATTCGTTATTGCACCGTCCAGGACAGCTTTGCGCTCCATTAGAGTAAGTCCTCTTAGGTCAACTCCATCATAATGTAGGATATCGAATACAACGTAGGATATCGGCAGCCGTGATCGCTTTGAATGGAATCGTTGCATAGTCAGCTCAAAGTCAGGAATCCCTGTGTCTGGGTCCATCACCACGAGTTCGCCATCTAGGATGATATCAGGCCCGTCCGTAATTAATTCGGGGTACTTCGAGGTCACGTCGTTATTGTGTCTTGTATAAAGGCGCGTCTGGCCGTTTCTCCGGGATAAAATCAGACGGTGGCCGTCAATTTTAGGCTCGAAGACGTAGCGACCGTCCGAAAATGGTTTATCAGCTTGCTCGAGCAGCATCGGGTATATAAATTCCATATAGCATCACCGCTATAATTGTATCAATACTGCAAGGGACATGCGCTGGTAATTACTCGTAGGAGACTTTCATAATGTCCATGAAAGGTATCTTCCTTGTTGCTCCGTTTTCCTCTATATGAACTAGCCTTGTACGCGAGTCAAGTACAGTGATCCGTCCACGGATCTTCTCTGCTTCGCCCCAGACAGACAGAGCCCTTTCGTCGCCATCATCTTTTGCTTCAATGAGTTGACTCCCTAATTCCTCTAACTCGAATTCATCTCTTGTAGGACGTTTTGGTGTAGTTGACTTTGCCATAGAATCCTCCTTAATCCGCTTTTACGGCTGTTATGTGATCCATAGATATCCACTGGCTATCTTCATCGGTCACAAGTTTAATTCTTCTGCCGTTCTGGTCAATCCACTTGACCACACCCCACATCGTGCATATCGTTCCCAGATTGCCTTTTACTTGCTTCCACCACGTTACTGTAATAGCATAATCCGCCCGCGCTGAATCACAAATAACATAGTTTAAGGATTCCAGTTCATCTTGCTCAACAATAGGCATAGATACAAGCTTGTCATCTTCCTTCATCTGTAGATACAGCGCACGTTGCTCCGGCAACACGAAACGCATTGAAAAAGGATTTTCTATCTTAGAGGCCATCTCAACACACCGTTCCTTTCCCAAGTCTCGAACACTTCCATCTTATCGGGCTCAGACCTATGCCATTCAATGTATTCTTCTTTCGTGAGAGCATCGAGTATTGTCATGATTCCGCCTCTATCTCTCCCTGTCTTGATACACAGTTCGTCGATAGTTGGTGTTCTGCGCCGCCCTGCCGAATAGTTTCCGATCACTCTTAATACCTTACGCTCAATATCAGAAAGCAAATTCAATCACCCCTTAAACAAGAACGTTTGTTCCTATTTTATGACGGGTGACGAAAAAAGAAAAGCCCCACTTTTTAGTGGGGCAAAGTCATCGGGTTCCAGCCAGGTCCGCCATCCAAACTCAATACCCAATCAGGACCAGTTCCGAAATGAATTGTGTCCCAACCTGGACCACCATCCATTTTCCATTCAGGTCCAGTAAATAGGATTTGTGGTCTTTCTCCGAGGTCAAAACATAGCACAGTGCAGCGTTCGCCAAAATCTTTTAAATTGAAAGTCATTCTACCACCTCGTTTTTTCTTAATCATACAATTGTTGTCAAAAATAAAAAAGCCCCTCACCCAATTAAGGGTGAAGGGAAGATAGTAGTTGATCGAAGATATTAACGATTTGTTTTTGCATGTCTTCACCGAAACCAATGACGGTTCCACCTGCAATTCCAAGGACACCAGTTAGAATAAGTAGCACGCTCTTTTTATTCTTTCTCAGCAAGTCTTTTATACAGTTACGCAACCTTTCAATTTTACCGTTTTAGTCTCTTGTACCCACTCAATTTGCAGCCCAAGAGCCAATGCAACCTCCCGGGCTGTTGCGTAAGATGTACCTGCCTCGATAGTCACCGTTAACTGTTTGCCGTTTACTGTCACAGCCTTACTGTCTGGACACCATCCTGGCGAGACACCTACTGCCTCTGCTACCGCACGCACCGGAAGGGTTGAGACGCCATTGTTGAGATAGCCTTGAACTCGCAGCATCTTTCCGTTGACCTCGATAGACACTTTATCCACAGGTTTTTTCTCCGGTTGTGGATTTTGGGACTTGTAAGGAACGCCAATGAACTCGCAGAAATTTTTTACAATTGACTCTGCCCATATCTTCCAGTCCCTCTGAATTTGCGCCACATCATCTTGCTTTGAATCGATGAATCCATATTCCACAATGACCGTTTCAATCTTTCCGGTTTGGCGATGCATAAAATAATAGTCATAATTTTGCTTACCCTGCCTAGAAAAAACACGTCTGACATTTTGTCCAGACGTGCTAAGAGCTTCTGCTAATTTTTTTGCAAGTTTGCCATCAGAATGGATGGAGTAGATCGTCTCAGCTCCATCACCTCCGCCGGCATTAATGTGATTTGAGATACAATACTTGGCTCCACTCTCTCGAACAAGTTTTGTTCTTTGATCCGGCGTCAGCGCGATATCAGATGTGCGTGTTAGAACAACCGGAACCCCTAACGCCTGAAACCTTGCGTATTGATACAAACTAATTTGTAAGTTTAGGTCTTTTTCTTTTAGTCCATTTGCACCGACTGCTCCAGGGTCACTTCCACCGTGCCCCGGATCAATAATCAGTATGGGAAGTGGCATGGTTTGTCCTCCTTGTGAATCGTACTGATCAAGTTTGTATTTCTCGATCCGCTTGATTAGCTCTTGAGCGTAATTCGGATCGGTTGCATACCCTGCATCTTGAATGGCCTGACAAGCAGCTCTGTAACTTGCGCCCAATACCTTTGCGTATCTGGGTTCCAAGAGTTTAGCTGTATGATCCTGAACACTTTCCAGCCAGTTGTTGTACTTCCGGAAATCTGATAGCTTTTCGATTTTTTTGTTGTCTACATATTCGGGTGAAACCTTCTGATATATCCCGGCAGGACCCGTCCCTTTGATTCCGAAAAGGTTATTTGCTTTTGTTGCTAGTTCAGAGGTTCCCCATCCGGATTCTAGGATAGCTTGAGCAATCGTCAAAGATGCAGGAACACCATGTTTTTGCATATCATCCACAGCGGCAGGCGCAACCTTTGAGATGAACTCAAGCTGCGTCATTCTCGTCACCTTTTTTCGGGAACGAATTTTTGACTCCGGAATGAATTCCGATTGCTGCAAGAGCTTCAATAAATGCCAATTTTCCAGACTCTAAAAAGTCTCCGTTAAACAGTAAGGCATTGATTAAATTAAAAGCCACTGTCATTAAGACAATGGCTAACGGAATCATTTTGTTTGGATACCAAGCTTCACTTTTCAACCAAGTTGCAATCGCCATTACTACAGCCACTACCAATCCAATTTCAATCATCGTTATCCCTCCTATTTTGTACCGAAGTTATTTTCAAGACGTTCGATTCGGAACTCCATTTTCTCAAGAGTAGATGCGATTTTTTCCTGCGTCTCCTGCATCTTGTCTACATGATCCATTAAACGTTCTTCACGCTGCTTTGCATCTTCGTGGATCTGCTGCTCCCGTTCGCGGGATCTCTGTTTTTCTTCTTTGTATTCGCGCAATAAAAAAAGCACACATGTGACGAACAGTGCGCTTGGGAGCCCAAATTTCATTGCAAACTCTGTCAGAATTGCTGTATCAATCACCGGATTATCACCCTTTCTTTTAGCAATTGCATTCTACGTTCGCCAATGCCTCCGATCTTATCTAACTGCTCCCACGAGCTTATTGGACGGTTCCTGATGATCTCTTGGGCAAGTTTTTCTCCAATCCCTGGTAGTCGCGTTAAATCCTCATAGCTGGACGTGTTGATGTCTAATTTAAACGTTATTGAGGATGTAGCATAGTAGGATGCCCCGAAGAATACAACAAGCGCCAAGCAACCAAGGGATAGAAAAAAACGCATCCTTTGTCCCTCTTTTCTGCGTGTATTGAATTTGCTAGAATTATCCTTACCATTCTTTTCTGCGTGGAGAATGGTCCGGTGGGAAGTGTTACCGCACTCCCGCCGGTCATGCACGCAGCTTTTTATGCATTAAAAAAAGCCCCTATGGAGCTATCAGCTTACTTTATAGGCCACGGTTTCATCATATTCTTGTTGAGTGATCCATCCGTTAACCAAAGCAATGTCCAACTGCTTTGTCCGGTTTTCTTCTGTAGCGAATGGTTCAACTGTGAAGTAAGTGGCGGCGTACTGTTTTACTTCTTCGTGATATTGCGCATTGATGTCAGTGAACCGCTTTGTCCCATCTACGTAAATCTGATAGGCATAACCTCTAACAAGTCGTTGACGTAGCGTTTCAGCCATGATGCTATCCCCTTTCAAACCATGCCGTTGTTTGCTAATGTCTCGAGAATAAACGTCACATCATCCTGAATAAGCGAATCACGCGATTTGAGATGCGCATTTTCAGCTTTCAATTGGGCAATCAGTTCGTCCTTTTGTGCTAACAGGTCTTTCTCCTGGTTGATCTCCGAAATAGGCTTAGGATTGATAAGTTTCATTCATAGGCACCCCCAAACCCATCTAAGATAATTCCGCTTGGTCCTTCAATTCGTTGGTAGGTTTCATTGAACCAACCTTTGGTGACACTCACATCATCTAAGTTCGCTAAATCTTCCTCAAACTTGTTGTGCGCAATATCCGAAAACAGAGCATCTTCAACCTTTTGTACACGGGTGATTAAATTAACAATGGATAAGTAGTTGTCAAGAATCCCCCTTTCCCATCGATTGACATCTCCTTCCGTCGGCGTATCAGCATACTTCCAGTCAAGTTTTGCTTGATATGACATGGTTTCATCCTCCTGGCAAAATGCTTATTTTAAATCGAATCCCCCATTGACCTGAAGTGCTTGTTGTGTTGGTGAAGACGTAAGGGCGACCGTTTTTTACGGATTGAGACATATCCTCCCATGTAGGAGACACATCATGAGCGTTGTTGCAAACCTGTACATTCAGATTTGCACCGTCTGGGATTGTTCCGTTGAGCGAAAGGATGACCCTCGTCGGTTGCGCATCTGCTGGAAGAATTGCTGTGGTTGCTAATTCGATTCCATCAACCGCACGTTTGAATGTGAATGTTCTCTTTGACGATGCGTTATATTGATCCGTAGCAGTAATGGTCAATTGATGTGTTACGCCTGGTTGTAATTTGATCCACATGTCGTGAGGAATCGTAAGGGTTTCCTGTTTACCATCTGTCCCAGGAAAAGAGCGAATTGTATTGCCATCAACGGCATCAGTAATGGTAAAAGAATATCCCTCTACGTCCGTTACGGTGTACTGGATTGACGGAGGCGTTGTGATTGTTCCTAAATCCTGATCGCTTCCAGAAATCTGCGGAGGCTGATTGTACAGTACAGTAAAGTTCCTTGTTGTGTCGGGACTCTTTCCACCTTGATCATCTTCAGCCCAGACTGTAAGAGTATGTGTGACGTTCTCCGCCAAAATCGGAGTGACTGGATTAGAACCGTCATAGAGGCGATTATTCACATACGTCAGTGTTTTGCTGAAGTTTATAGGCGTTGTGCCATTCGAAACGGATGCTGTTATGTTGTAGGTAGTCCCGTTGTCGATTTTATATTTGACTGTGACAACATTACCGGAATCAGCGTCTGTTGCTGAACCGGAAATTGTTAGTGTCTTTCCTTCCGTCAATGTCTGATTGTTGGAAGGTGATGTTAGAGTAAGTGTTGGCAGGTTGTTGATAATTGGCTCCAACACGAGTAACCCAGCTACTCCATAACTCGCAGAATAATTTGATTGAGATGTCAATTCACTTTCATTTTGTGATCGCTTATCATGCATATAGCCAAATGCACATTGCAAGTTACTCGAATAGGGGGCAACCATCGCGGAGTCCACTGCCTCGTTATAATTTTTGGGTGGAGAAAACGTAGCATAGGCAGTGACTGAATTAAGTAAAACAAACATTGTGTTGTTTTTATTTGTTGTAGCTAAAGAAGTTGGGAAGTATAGTGACGATCCGTTTATTAACCTGCTCCATCTCCCATCAACCTGCTTTACATTTCTAAAAATGTGCATGTACCCATTTAAGCGGCCGGCAGTATCAGTAGATATAGGAACATTACCGACGTCTGTACTCGTTTTAAATTTTGCTGCTATGACATGATCTCGACCGTCTTGTAGCCCAGTAATCCATACTCCCCAACCTGGCGGTAATTTATAGCCTCGGGCTGTAACTGTAAACTGGACTACTAAAAAATCCCCATCTTTTGCTAGTGCAGGAATAGGTAAATTGTGTGTGATTTGAGAGTCGTTGTCGATAAATTGACTACTTCCCACATATTCCACCTGTTTTTTGCCTGTTATCGGGATGGAGTAGTCTATGATAATGGTGGGTTTATTCGACGATGCCTCTGTTGAATTGAATACTGTAGCATTATTACTGCCTGTCTCGTTTGAATCTTTTAGTGCCATTCCATAGTTAGGTGATACGCCATTAACCCATGTTTGCACTAAACCAGTTATATTGAAATTCATTGTACCTACGGTTGATCCTGTTATAGCTGTTGTTGAAATTGAAGAGTCAAATCCCGGAGCGGAATTCCAAGTTACAGATGTGTCAATCCAATCAGAAGTAACTTTGTGAATTTCAATAGTTCTACCAGATACGGTCGGTGATGTGTATAGATTCAATGTAGCGTTGTTTATTATGGCATCGTTCGGTATCAGCCCTAGATCAAATTTTAAAAAACTACGCTGCAAGCCATTAGAGTTTATCCCAACTCCAATTCCTACAGAACTCGCGTTATTGGTGGTGGGCGCCCAGTTCATAATTGACGTATCTTTAATAATCGAATTTTCTGTTGTTAACGTAACTACTGGCATGTTCCTCCCCCTTCCTTCTGCAAATGGCCGTTATCGGCAGGTTTCCTCATTTTTACACCACTCCTACTAGTTCTCTTACTTTGACCGTCTGGGTGATGATCGTATCTGATGGCACTGGCACATAAACTTGATTCTCGCTAATCAATCCGCCAACAGCGTCTTTGATTTGGATCAGTGATATGACGCTTACACTTGCAGTTGGAACCATATATTCAATGGTCAGCACAGTACCTTGTACAGATTTGATCGTAAAGTTGGTGATTTCATAAGTCTGGTTCAACACAACTTTGGCCACTTTCGAATTTACAAACTCAGCTACGGTTCCTAAAAATTCATCTGTAATCATTTCACTAGTACCTCCTCTCCCCTCATCGCAAATGGGCTTATTCCAAGCTGCCATGTAGTCGATAATCCAGTTCTACGATCTAAGCTGCTTTTGTAGATGTTCTCCTGAAGCGTGATTCCCTCATTGATTTCGGTTTGTTGATTATAGATGAGGTTTGCCGGCTTGACAGTTAATACGGTATGGTTAACCTCTTTGAATACAGCAGCAGCATCTATGTCTGCTTTCACATAAAGAATGAAGTTTTGAACATCTACATTTACAATGACCAAGCCTGCGCCAACGAGTTCATTTAGTTGTCGTTGCAACCATCTGATTGTAAAAGGAGGCTTTGTCTGATACCGATTCAAAATGCGCTTCTTCCGGAAATCAAGTGACTCAGTTGATGGGTCGGCTTGAATACCGAGCATTTTCTCTCTGCGTTCAATGCCTTCTGGGCCTGACGTCATCACAAATTCATCATCAAATGACCGTTGAATAGCCTTGTCCAGATCATCCAATTCAGTTGCTTCAACATCAGCCAGAGCCTTGAAATCATCAACCTCTTGATAAAAGGAGGGCCAATATTTTAGGATGCGATCAGCTGGCACTCAATGTCACCGTCCCTTTAATCGGGATTTGCTCGTCTGTCAAAGTGACGTTAGCAGCTGTTCCGTTCAAAGTTGTATTCGTTACATCAACCACGCCTGGGACACTTAGAATGGCTGCCTCAATCAATGCCTCGCGCACGACAATTCCTGTTGTATCAGCCCATGTTTTTCGTAAGCCAAGTAGATAGTTCTCAATAGCTGTTTCGATTGGAGATTGAACCTGTCCTATAGTTGTTCCCGCAGAGAGGGTCAGCGTTGTAGCAACGTTGATTGTTTGATTGGCTGCACCAGTAATGGTGACTGTGTGCCCGATTGGTGCTGTGCCCAATCCTTTTCCCTGATTCACAATTGGGTCCACGATGGTTTGGACATCGGATACAAGCGTAGATGATGGAGCATTCCAATCAGACCCGATGATTGTACACTTGACCGTCCCACCACCTTGCCAAACCGGGAAGACTTTCGTAGCACCTACACCGTCTATGGCGTTGATCTTCTGCTTGTAATCAGCGATGTTTCCACCAAATGCCGGTTCGTTCATCTCTTCAAAATAACGTTCGCGTAGCTGTTCGTCTGTCTCTTCGTCTTCTCCAGGGACCAATACATCAGTCAACTCAGCTCGAACTAAGCCAGGGATGTAATCGATTGGAAGCATTGATCCAGAGGCTTGATTCCCGACAGTTCCCGTTTGCTCACATTCCATTTCATAAACACCAGCGCTCATCATTGCGAACGCCACAAAGTTGATGGCATCAAGTGAAAAGCGACTGCCGATTGGTATTTCTAACGGAACATCGTTATCACCGTAAAACAGGCCTTTGCGTTTCGCCTTCGTCGCTGGTTCTCGATTAACCCCATATTCTGCAGTACGTTTGCCAAGAGATTCCCCTGTCGCTGTATCCGCATAAGAAAGGTTCCGGTTAATGTCCGTATTTGCGTACATCTGAGCCATTTCTGCAGCAACTGCTGCGCACGCTGTGTAAATCAAACTTCCTTCTCGCTTGTCCACGGTGCGGTTATCTATTGTTAGAGGCACATTGTCCAGCATTCTGTTCAAAATGAAGTCATAGGTCATTTGTTCATACATGATTACACCTCCCTTGTCATCGTAAAATCCCCAAACACAGATACAACCGTGAACTCTACGAGCATGGAATCGCCTTCCGTTTGAAAAGTTACATTTTGCACATCTATGACTCGCTCGTCTTGCAATAACGCTTCTTTAATGAGCCTCCTGATTTCGGATTGCACAAAAAGAGGACTCTTTCCGATGAGTCCTTCCAGTTCGCTTCCGAAATCGAAGCTGTATATGAGATATTGAAATCGTTGCGTTTCAAGGATGATGAACACTGCTTGTTTAACGGCCTCCAGACCGTCAACCATTTGAGTAATTCTCTTATTCTCAAGATCCAACTTCCATGTCAAAGATGGCTGTTCTTGAGCCTCTACAGGCGCGTTTAGGATGGTCGTCCCTGTTGGAATCATGTATCCCTCACCTTCTCTAAAACAATGTATTGCTGCCCTCCTTGAATGCGCAGGAGAACAACGCGATCACCAGCTTTTAATGCTGGACGCAAGATGATATCGCCATATCGCAACTCTTTTGTGCCTTCAGTAAGAACAAGAAACTCTTTCGTCAATACAAATCGCTGGTCGATATCGATTTCCAGTGGGGTAGTACTCTTAATTGTGCCGAAAAAAACACCTACCGGATTGGAGGCGTCCACAGCTTCAGTGGCTGCTTGTTTAATTAACATTAGCAGACTCATCAACTATCTCCTTCAAATGACCTTTAATTCCAAAGTCATCATGTAGTCATCTCCATCAAATCGATGGGTTGCAGAATCCACTAAGAACGGCTGGCTGATATTGTACTCATTGATTACGATGGGGACATATGATCCAGCTCTTACTCGGACATCTCCAATCGCCTCTACCTGTAATGACTTTGATTCGCGATTCTTAATAGTGATCAGCGCGTTAAGCAACGCGTTAATCTGGGCCTCATTCTTGTCTTCGTCAACCGATTGAGTCAATTGGAGCGTTCCCCAAGCCTTCATATTTGCGCTGTCTTGTGCAATGTAGACATCGCGTTTACCTGTTTTCTTGTTATCTTTGTACAACTTCACCTTGTTGAAAGTATCCTGATCGATGCTTGATTTCATAATGTAATTGGTCATTAGGCTGTTATCACCGATAATGAAATCTACAAGTAAATCCTCAACATTGCGCAAGGTCAGCGTGCCGAACTCATCAAAAAGCACAAAATTTACACCTGTATTTTGCAGGGTATAGACAAGAGCTTTATCGATGATATCAAGTAAAGTTTGGTTGTCCTCAACCATGGTTGGGATAACGTAAGTAGTTCCGGTGATTTGACCAGTCTTCAAATTAAAATCATCGGCAATCCGCTGAATGATATCAGCTGCTGTTACCTTCGCAAATACGTAGGTGTCTTTGTTCAAAAGGTACCGTATCTGGTCATAGCATTTAATCCGGACACTCTCGTCTCTACCACCATCAATAGAGAAGACATATCCATAAAAAACGTTTTGATCGTTGTAACGGAATCGGACTATATCTCCGTTTTTCACCTTGAATGAAACGTCCTGATAAATAGCACCTTTAATTAGGGTAAAGTCGAGGCTTCCAGGACTACCGATCCGGTTTGTTTTCCATGTAATACCCGTGACGATATTAGAGATATCCCAGACATTACCATCTTTGTTGTCAAGAAGCACCTCATACATTTGCAGTACCTCCTGGTAGCTTAAGCACCATGCCAACCGGTAGTTTCTTTAGTTGTGCGTCAGAAATCCCGTTAAGCCTTTGGATTTCTCTCCATTTTGAATCGTCACCTAACTCTCTCTTTGCAATAGTCCATAAGTTCTCTCCAGGAGTTAGTTTGTGCGTCTTTGGCGTCTGACGATCATTCTGGCGCGGTTTGTTTCCCTTTTGAATAACTTGCGTGGCAGCTGCTCCTGCTTGTCTTGTGGATACATTCATACGTTGGGCAGAGTAAAATACATACTTTTTTAGCTTTAGCGTATACTCAATGTCACCGCCGCCACCAGCAACCTCTTTCCACGTAAAATCATCAATGCTGACCGCCTCATTGATATCAAAACTTGCTCCAGTAAAAATAAAACGGATGGGCCTTTTGGTCGCCATCCATTTCCCAATCATGTCTTTATATTCAGATGGCTCTAGTACGACGGTTGATGAGATAAAAGGATATGCTTGGGCCGGAAAGATGCTACTAAATGCAAATGATGACAACTTAGGGCTTTTGATTACATTTATTTCTCCAAGCCCAACAACATCGTATGTGGAGCTGTTGCTGCCATCGTCAACTTCAATCTCTCCGGGATTGATTGGAATTTGGAAGCCTTCTTGTTGGTTGTTAAAGGAGAGCCATATTCCATAAGAATTTGACATAAGTACCTCCTCTCATTAAACATTCAGAACCATTTTTGCAGATGATGCGATTTCTTCTTCAAGTCCTCGATTGATTCGCGAAATAACCGTGTCGATATCATAGCCACTGTTGTAGTGATTGTCTCCTGTTACTTGAACAACAGGAGTCAACGTGACAAAGTTTTGGATGTTTTTCATTTCAGCTAGTTCACGCATTGTTTTGAGGTCTTCACTCGAAATATCTACGCTGTCTCGGATTTTACCCACTTCTCCAACTTTGTTGATATTCGCTATCTTATCCATAGCGCCACCAGGAACCATCGGGCCAAATTGAGCTGCCGGCCCATTCGTAAACTGATTCCATGCAGATGTGCCCCAGTTGTATCCTGATTTATAAGCTGCGCCTAGGTCCTTCTGTTGCATTTGATACTTTGATAGATCAACCACAGCTTTATTGGTCTCTGGCTTAAACTTCTCTATCCAGGAGTTATCCTGTTTAGCTATAGCTTGAATGGTCATTCCTGATACCTCATTGATCTTACTAATCAACCAGTTCAGGACATCCACAACGTTATTCGACCAGTTTGAAAAGTAACTGGAGACGTTCTTGAGCATGTCATAGAACAACTTTTGAATAGCGTAAACCGGATCAATGAAGATGTTTGCTAGGAATTCAGCCAAGGCGAGAATATGGTTCCAAACAAAGCCGATGCCGTTTTGGATGGCCGCAAAGAAAACCATAAATACTCCAGTTACAAATCCGACAATTTGGTCAGTCGTGACTCCGAATTGGCGTAGGATTAAAATTAGAACACCTATTGCAAGTGCAACTACTAAAATAGGCCAATGAACGCTCCAAAAGCTGATCGCAATCTGTCTTACAGGAGCAGCCATCGCCCAAAGCTTTGCGGTGAGCAGAGGGATAAGGTACAGAGCTAAAGTGGCGAGCACGGCCGTGATTTCTGGTCCATAATCTATTGCGATATTGAGAGCAGCGCCGAACGCTTTGCCAAATAGAACTATAGAATAAATTAGCACATTTAAAGCCGCAGTCATTCCACTAAAGAAGGCTGCTCCTCTATCGCTATCCATCCACGAAATCATATTCTCAAGTTGATTGGTTAAATATCGTAATGGTCCACCCGCTTCATACATCTTTCCAATCCATGCATCAATCTTGTTGTTAATTATCGCAAACGCTCCACCAAATGTCATAGGCATCGTTTGAAACAGCTTATCGATGCTATTCGCTTGCTTCTCGATTGCTTTTACAACAACATCTGCCGTTAACTTACCATCAGCCCCCATGCCCTTTAATTCCCCACGGGCTACGCCTATCCCCTTTGCAAGCTGATCCATAAACAAAGGTGCAGATTCACTAATTGACCTCAATTCATCCCCTTGTAATACGCCTGATGACAATGCCTGTCCCAACTGTTGCAAAGCTACTTGGCGGTCAACCGTTCCCGCCCCACTTGCTACAAATAATTTGTTAAGTGTTTCAGTAAAGCCAATGAGTCTATCAGTTGATTTGAATAGATTTGGGGCGAATAGACCCAACTTTGCAATTGTGTCTGATGTATCGCGATAGCTTGATCTTGTCGCATTTGCTGACTTTAAAATCTTCTCTTGTAACTCGTATTGTGTTTGCAATCCGTCATTAACAAAATTAAGTCGTGAGTGTACACCAAGAATCTCATCTGCACGATCCATTGATGCCGTAATGCCATTCCAAAGCTGCTGCATAAGTTCTAACGCTTCGTTGATTGCAAAGACCTTATCAACTATCCCGTTAAGAGTAAATCTGCTATTTGATACAGCTTTATTGAAGTTATGCTGCGCCTGGGTGGATTTGTTGATTGCCGAGTTGATCTCAGCTTCAGCTAGAGCAAGTTGTTGCTTAGCCGCAGACAACATTTTGTCCATCTGAATGTTCCCTTTTGTCGCATTCTCCATATCATGCATGGTAGATATCATGATATTCATAGTTTGTGTTATTCGTTTGAGAGGTCCAGTCATGGCGTCGAACATTTTTATTGTACCTGCAACCGTTGCCAATGCCTCACCACCTTTTTATGACGATAAAAAAAGAGCCTATGTAGGCCCTTTAAGAAATACTTCTATTTTTTCTGATTCTGCTCGATCTCTTTTATGATTTCTTCAATAGATTTCGGTTTTGCTTGAGTTTCAACGGGTTCAAATTTAGCATCAGGTGTTAAAGTAACGTTATTGTTAACTTTAAGTTGTCCCGTTTGTATGAAATATTTCTCAACCAATCTTGGGGCATTGCTAGAATATCCAATTCCATCTGCCCAATCTAAATAAGTTTTTCCAAAAGTATTCACAAACCACTCATGCGTGAGTGTATAGTCTGTAATTCCCTTCAGGTTATTCCTAAACCAAGTCGTATCTGAGAAGAAGACATATAAATCTTTTCTTACTGTTTGATACGTTTTTCCTTGATACTTCCAGATGACAACCTCATTTAGATTAATTTGTCTCAAATCTTCAATGGCTGTCGAAAATGACGTTGGGTCACCTTTAAAGTAAATTTTATACTTAGTTTCTTCCGGATATCCCTTTAATTCATTATATCCAACATATTTACCCGTTCCCGCCACAGCAAAAAGTTTGGTTTCTGGATTGTTATTAACAGTTTGATTAGCCCCTTGAGCATGGACAGCAAACGGAGACGAAAATAAAACAAATGCCAAAACTACAGAGAAACAACCCTTAAGCATAATAACTCCTCCCCAGGTAAATTTTGTTATGATTTTACCACAGTCTTACGAGAAGGGGTTATTTTCGTTTCATTTTTGCTGCTTCTTTTTTCTCAGCCTCGATTTTTTTATCGATGGCTGCTATTACAAAAGCTTTATCCTCCCTGGGCATGTTAATAAAATCCCTAGGGAGGATATGTAGTTTATGGAGAGCGTAGTAAGCGTAATTCGCTTCTGGATCGCCCTCCTCGATTAGTTTTTTGCTTCTTCCACCAACGTTTCCATTTCTGTATCAAAGCCGCTGAGCTTTTGAATTTGGCTAGCTAACTCCACAACCTCACCTGAAAGCAAGACGCGCTCCAGGTACTGATCAGGAGTTGCGCATCCCAGACTCTTCAAACTCTCAACATTCTTAAAATCAGGTACAATCGTATGTTCAATGACGATCGCCTTATTAAAAGCCTCGGCATCAAACTCAGCTTTTCTTCCCTTGATTTTTGTTGCACGCTTCCGGATGTCGTTAAACTCCCTGTTGGTCATCGCTCTGATTTTAAAGAGGAAGGGATTGCCATCCTTGTCTTTAAATCGTTCAGAAATATAAACTTCATCTGTTAAATTATCTACTGGGTTAGCGTTCAGAAAATCTTGCAATGTACTCATTAATGATCATTTCCTTTCGAATTAAAGTGAAAAGGGAGCTGCTTAAGCTCCCGTTAATGTGTTGAATTGATCAAGCAAGTCGTAATCATTAAAGGTAAATGGCAACTCCTCCTCCAGCATGTCGTCGCTAGTTGCATCAAACTTAGTAGCGATGATGCTATCTAAGTTGCATCCAAGGAGCATTACCGTTTGCTTTCCTGTTCCCGATGTTTCATCTTCGTTAATAATCTGTAGATCGAACCAGAAATCTTTACCTGTCTTGATGAAATCTCTCATTAGTTGACGAAACACTGAAGTGACATAGTATACAGTCAACGTTCCAGATCCACTCCACCCTGCCGAACGTTGCGGGGTGTTTGTTTTCCCCAAGATAGGCACATCTACTTTGTTCTTCTCAATAGTGGCTTCTAGCGATTTCGCATAAAACAATTCCTCTCGTCTTCCATTGATCGTAGCGTATGCTCGAGCCATCTTGCCGCTGACCGCATCTTGTTCGCGAAAAAACGTCATGATTTATCCCTCCTATTCCACCGTGATTGACATATACACTTTTTCGATTGCATTTACCGGCTGAATCCATTCATTCACAAGAACAGCATCAACCTCTTGACCAGGTAGGACTTCGATATCAGTCTGAGGGTCAAAATTTTGAACAGCTCCAATGTTTTGGTACTGATTAACGAGATTGATGCATTCGCCTTTAAACGAATTTCGGCCATCATCATTATTTGGAACCTTACCAATGTAATAATCAGTGAAGATTCGTTGATAGTCATTGGCCAGTCCATCAAGCACTCGGATGACTTGATTTTTTCTGAATTCCTTGTTCTTATCAACTGTAAAACTGGTGAATGTGTTGATATCCTGCTCTACGAGCGCTCTGCCGTTGTATGCTGTGAAGAGAAACTCTCCATCTTTTAGGGCTTCGATGATCTGACTATTGGTGTATTTGGGCGTAACATCCACGGCGCCGTCATATGCATCAAAGGTGAGCGATTGATTCACTTCTGCTCCTGCTTCAGCCCCAGCAACCCATGCAACTGCCTGTGCAGCTGTGAGTGTTGTCCCGTCAGCCAATACAACACCATTTTTCACACTAATGACGCCCTCATAATCCGCTGTAGGATAGTTCTCCAAGACAAGTTGGATCTTCTTCCCCTCATCCTCACGCTGACGCTTCACAAACGACACAAATACATCTTTAATCGTAGTATCCGTTACGGTTAAGCCAATCGTGTTGAAATCCTCGACCTCGATTGCAGCTTGATAATCAGCGTAATCTTGAGCAGTTACCGTTCCGTCAGCGCCTCCAGTAAGAGGTGCTCCTGCTGTGGATACTGGTGCCCCGGTTCCGCTGAATGTCACCCAATCATTTGCCTGTAGTTCTTGAACAGTTGCTACAGTCTGCAAATCAATTTCCATACCAGAAACAAAGGTTTTTACATCGAATTTGGAATTGTCGTCCACATTTGTACCTACGGAAATGGTAATGTCATTCCCGCGAGAACCACCGTATTTCGCTGTAGCAGTTAACGGAGCAACAGTTGCGGTTGCAGGAGTTCCTACGTTTAACCTGTAGATAAGGATGGTTTTTGCGCGTTTCATTGCTTCTCGAATTAGCAACATTTGCGGATCTGTCAATGCATATCCGAACAACTTAGTTGTGTCTGTGCCAGCATCTAGTGAAACAATTTGTTTTGCTGGGCCCCATGAGAGATTCAAAGGCAGACTAGTAATTCCGCGTTCGCCAATCGATCCAATCGGTTTCTGTTTGCTCTTGAAATTGATGTAAACGCCAGCCCGTTCTTTGTTTTGTGCAACCCATGTACCTCCTGCCAACTTACTTCACCTCTTTGCTCAGTGTTTTTTCAAGCACCTTTCGCGCCTGATCAATCGTATATGTCTTGCCTTCCTCAAGGACTGCACGAAGGAAATCTTTTTCAGATGGTGCAAATTGCTTTGATGTAAGAAGCTGCTCTTTAGTAAACGCTGGTTCCTTTTGACCCGTCTCTCTCTCAGCCATTCTTCAATGCCTCCTCTATATCAAGAGTTTGCATGCTTGGATAACTAGGCTTCTGCTTCCAAACTTGCATTCGGTAAGTAATGAAAAAGTGAAGTACTTCATCGACAATTTCCCAAGAAACGTTGATACCTCTGATCGGGTTCCCGTTAACTTGGATTGTTTCAAGTAGGCTCGTCAACTGCTCAGCCATAGTTATGCGGTCCTTATTTGTTTCATCAAAGTAATGGACGTCCACAGGAATTTCACGTGCATAACGCCTTCCCAACTCCTGTGTATGTGTAGGTTCTAAAATCTTCACAAAAAAACATGGCGGTTTAAGTCCCTCTTTGATTTCTTCACCAAACCTATCGATGTTGGGGAAAGCTTGCGCCAATGCCTTTAAAACACCAGTCCGTACATCTAAAAAAGCAACCGGCTGCACGCCATCACTCCTTCCGTGGCGGTCTGCCATTCATGATGTCGTTCAGTAGTTCAACCACACGTTTCTCAAGATACTTGGGGAGTTCGCGTTCTATCTCTTGCATGGATATGGTCAACATGAATCGACCGTCTACCCATCCAGTCAAGTCCTTACCAGTCCTGTGACCATATTCTACAAAGGAAGCATAGTAAGTGTTGTTGTAAATCTCAACATGATAAGTGTTTCCTCGTTTTTCGATTCTCCCAATCTGCCAACCATTACGTAGATCACCCGTTTCCCCTACAGGAGTACGTTTCTTAATCTTCCGTAATGAACGCATAGCCATTTCCATGAGAAAGACTCTGATGAAACGTTCGATCACACGTTCATCAAGTGTAGTTTGAAATGCCTTTGTAAGCTTTTCGAACTCACTGAAATCAAACTTTCCCCATCTAGCCATTAAGCCCACTCCTTACGCTGAATGGACACTTCTTGATGGCTCTGATAGGGAAATGGCTCGCCTGCTTCGTATTTCCTTGTAATCGTTCCTCTAGTGACTTCAAGTATGTCACCTTGCTTGATTTCTAACTCAGGAGCAATGAACAGCTTCGTCTCATATTTGATGTTGTTCTGCGCCTCTGTTTGGTTGTTTGTTCCAAGCGCCTTTTGCGATATGCGGCAGGGTTGATCAGCGTAAACAGCAACAGGTTTTAACGTTGTTTCTCCTGTTTCCGAATCAGTAACCTTCTCATAACGGTAGATGGTGCATTTATCCTCATACAGACCCTCAATTTGCCGCCTATGACGCTTGTAATTAATCCGGCCCATGGCTACCACCTCAACCGTCTGTACCTATGCAAATCCATCTTGTAGTTGAACACAACGCTGTCAATTACTGATTTGGCTGTGTTCGATAACTCTCCGCCTGATCCGCCACTAGCTGTTGAAGTGTCTCCAACCTTTACGTTTGATCCTCCTCCAACGCTATCGGCAATCTCATCCACATTCGGAAGATCGACACGAACAGCATCAATGGCCATTGAGGTCCATACATAAACCAAATCATCAGGTATGGATGAAATGTTGCAGTAATGTTTAATGCGCAAGCCGATTTCCGTAATGTACGAGGTGATTAATGCATCCCGCGTGCCATCAGCAAGCCCAAGTCGCAGCTTGACGTTTTCAAGCACCTTGGCTATTTGCTCATCCCAAGTCATTTCATCACTCCTCGATGATCTCGGCTCTTATAAAGGCTTCTCTTTCTCCTGAGTCAATCTCGATCTCATCACCAATTTTGTACCACTTACGCTTGTATTTGATGTTTTTTAGCAGGGTCACACTCAATTTCTGGTTTTCTTGATTTTGTTTATTCGAATCATCTTCATCACGATCAGTTGTACCAACCATTTTTTCCAGAGTGTTGAGCAAGGTTTTTCGGTTCTTCCCCTGTTTCTCAGCTTCCAACGCTTCTTGTGCTGTAATTTCTCCTCTTTCAACTAACTCCACTACTTCTTGGATACTCTGTTCAGCAAACACGTTTCATACCCCCATTTAAATAGGAGAGGCATTTAACCTCTCCTTGTTAACCGACTTTAGCAATTAGGATTGTGTCGATGGTTTCGAATGATGGCAGACAAATCTGACTGACAATGGTATTCACGTTTACGGGGTGCGTTTCCTTAACCGTTGTGATTGCAACACCAGTATTAACAACCTGAACTTCAGCAGATGTTCCGCCACTCATCAAATCAGCTTCTTCAGGAGTTGTACCATAATACAAATTACCCAAATTTCCGTCCGGAAGAAGTGTAAAGTAATCATCTGGATAGAACAATTGAGCCGCACCACCTACTTCAAGAGCGAATTTCTTGTTGTATACCGCAATCGAAACTCCCAATTTAGTGGCAAAATATTGTTGCAACATAGAATCTGTCAGAATCAAGTTTTGTCCACCAACAGGATTCATATCTTTGCGGATAGTGTCATTTGCAAGCAGGTAATTCCACGTTTTACGTGTGCAAAGACCACGAGCAGGACGAACACCCGTATCATCCTCAATCAAGTCCTGCCATGTGCGAATATCATCAACTGGATTGCTGTTTGGATCACTCCACAAATCCGTACCTGTCAAGGTTACCTTGTGTGCAGCTGGCATTTGGTAGTCATATTCGTAATTCAGTCGGTTTGCTGCGATTGAGATTTTGCCAGAAGAAAGCAACTGCATAATCATTCGTTCGGAAATAACACGAGCACCATTTACCAAATTAGTAGCATCGTCATAAATTTTGTTGATAACAGGCATCAAATATTGGGAGTTTGTAGAGGACATCAAGCGCAGTAGATCTTGGCGGTCTTTCTCTCCTACACGCATAGCTTCACGGAAAAACGGCATTTCTGTATCAATCTTGTTCATATGCACACGGTCACGCAGTGTTGCCTTTGCGTCGAATTCAGATGGTTTCAATTGAACAGGCAGGCCATTGAAGCCCTTGATCCAACTCAAATCAAGACCCAGTTGTTTCTTTGCTGGGAACAACGTTTCTCCTAAATACGGAATCTTATTTGAACCATTTTCTTCGTAATATGTGGCAATGTTAAGTGCATTAATCAAATCAAAAATTGTTGTCATGAATTATCTCTCCCTTACTTCACAAATGTGATTTGTTTGAGTGCTGTGATAGCAGTTGCTGCTGGGGCTGTTGGAAGCTTAGACGTGGAAATGAATCCATGAATTACCACAGCACCTGGAGCAGGACCATGCGTCACATCAACATCATTCAGCAGTACTCCCTCTGAAGTCGCATCATTTATGACAGTCGCTTTCTTCGTATCATCAGCCAAAAAGCCACCACCTACGATTGTTCCAGCAGGAACGATTTTCTTTCCGTCTGCACCTGCAACAATCCCTGTATTATCAACAGTTACTGCAAGTGCTACGTAATGATCAGGAAACTTTAGAATTTGTTTCGGTGTTCCATATTGCGTTTTGACAAATTTACTCATCGTTTATACCTCCGTTTTACTTGAAATAGTTTGCTTGCGCTTGCTGAAGAGCTTCGTTAGACTGCTTGTTTTGGTCAGCCAACTGTTTACCGATATTAGGCTGCTGTCCTCCGCCTCCTCCAGTTGCATCAGCAGGCTGGAAACCTCGGAATTGAAATCCACCTTTATCCTCTGGCACAAACAAAAAAGCCTTGCTCTCTTGCAGGGCTTTAAGTTGATCATCGAAACCAGCTTTTACATTGCCAGCATCGTCTAGTTCGATTTTCGTTTTGTCCAGTAGACTGGATACAAGGTCAGGATCATGAACCTTCCCATTCAACGCAAGTTTCAACGCCGTGTTAGTACGCAGTTCCTTCAATTCGGTTTGGTACTTATCAGCTGCTTGTTTGTTTGCATCTTCAAGCTCTTTGATCTTGGTTTGCAAGGTTTCGTTACCTTCAGCAGACTTTTTCAAGTCCGTTAGTTGCTGATCACGTTCTTTCAAGGTGGTTTCCAGCGACTTCTTAGCATCATTGACTTCTTTGAATCGATGCTCAGGCACATAACCTTTGTAATTGCCTTCAACCCCTTCCGTGATTTGTTTGATTTGCTCCTCAGAAAGTTGCATTCCTTTGAGCAGTTCTTTGAGCCAATCCATATATGATCATCCTTTCATCTTCGCTTGTTTTCCCGGTCGCGTCCGGTGATGAATTTACCCAGTTTAACGCCTTTTGGCAGGGCAAATACAACACATCTGCTATTTGAAACAGTCAACAATTGCTTTAAAAAGATAATCCTTGGTACGCTGTTCAATTGGGAGTTGATCATACGGAACCATGCAAGGATGTTCTTTCTTTTCTGGATCCTTTTCTGGTCCATATATCCAACCAGCAGCAATTTTCTCTTGCATCCAATTTTCATGCGATTGTTCTGGCGTCGTCTCGCAGTCCAGATGGAACTCTACGCCATTTTTAGCACTTTGCCGTTGCCAATCAGGAGCGTCTTCCCAAGAAGATTGACTATCATCTCCAATGCTGTTGCAATATGCACGATTAACTTCGTGACAAACCCTTGCGATGTCTTCGATATTCACCGTCCATCATCCCTTTGCGTATTTTTCTAGCCATTCACGATAGGAAAGGTTTCCCGTCACCATATAACTACCTCTCGAGTCTCGAGCAATCCGTTCCCCTGGGTTAATCTCATCATCAAAGTAAGGAACCGTTGTTGATCGACAATTAGCGTGCAATGGTGGGAAGTTTACGCCTATTTCCTTATCCGCCAGAGTGAATACCTCGTTATCCATGGACCTACAAATCGAGCTTGTACGACTATCCAATGTTGCTAAGAACTCATATTTCTGTACCACGCCAGACTCTTTATAGCCAGCAAATGACGCCTCATTTTGGATATGGCTAGCTTCTGTCCTCACTAAACGTTGCGCGGCTCTGTAGCCCACTCCCATTCGTTCGGCGATGACCTTTGCTGTATAGTCACTGCTGTCACCTCGAATGAGGGATTGGCTAAACAGCGTCTGTAGTTGTTGAACCAGTTTGGAGTTGTCTTTCCAGATTCGCTTTGAAAAGTTCTCCTCAAGCCACGGTTGCCTAACAATCTTTTGGACATCGCCTACTTTGGCAAACGTTGTACCCATTCCCAGGCCCTTTTGAATCTCGAAAATTGTCCGGTAATAGGTGTCCGTGTAGATATCACCAAGCAGTTCTGTCATTTGCTCATTCTGTTTCATGTTCACTGACTGTATGGCAGCCTCGATCTGAATTTGCAGAGCTTGCAGTCGTGTTACTCGGACTTTGTAGTATACGTTGTTGAGGATTTGTGTCCAACGTCCGTCTGGATTGTTCTTAGCAAGATCCGTAAACTCTTCCAGGCTCATTTTGAACTCATTGAGTTGGTCGCTGTTTAGTAGCTTGCGTGCCTCAGCCAAGTCTATTTCGTTATTGGTTGCGAACCTTTGATAAAACACTTCAATATCACGCTGTATAGAGGTCATGGCGCGGTCGTATTCACGTTTTAACGTTGAGCCAATATATTTGTCCGTCTTTTTGAACTGTTCGTTATGAAGCTGCTCTGAGCGTTTCTGCCAATAGGTTTGTGGTTTCATATGGCATCATCTCGTTTCGATTAATACATGGATCGCCCAAGTTTCATTGCCTCTTCAACATTCATCCCAAGTTTACGAACGTTTTCATAAATAATTGCAGGGTCTACATCTGTGGTTTTTTGAACGTGAACATTAACGGTGGGCTGATGATCAACTGGACGCTTACATGATTTTGCCCTAGCCTTTGCCTTCAATCGTTCGGCTCCGACAACTGATTCACAATGATGCAACAGTGTAGATGCTGCGATTGCTCTAGCTACTGGACCAGAAGTCGAACTCCCCATAATGTCTTGTAAAACAATCGCTGCTTCATTAGCGACCTCAATGTATTTATTTACATCAACATTGCTCATTCTTCTCCCTCGCCTTCTGTAGAACCATCCAGATTATCGCCTGGAAGTCCAGCATATGTGTCTAACTCTTGCATCGATCGTTCCTTTTCTTCTTCCTTACGTTTCTTTTCAGCATTAACATCTGTCACATAAGGATGGTTTGCTAACAAGGTTTCGTCTGAAAGAAGACCAACACTGTTTTTGATATCTTCGATTACTTGCGTCTCATTAATCATGATGTCACGGTTGAATATGAAGTCCACTTGTTCGGCGCTGTAATCAACCTTTGTTGTGTTGTACAAATGCATGTTAATGAACCATAACAATTGCTCCAATGATGCCTGAAACTCTGTCTCCATCATATTTGCGTCCATGTCCAGATCGGCATACAGGAACTTCAGAGCCACGCCTGACTTATCTCCGCCAAAGTTCTCGGATGTTGTATCTACGCCGCGTCCGAACTCGTAAATGTCCTTCCTAGCAATTTCCATGTGCGTTTTGTATGCTTCTGTGTCGATATCGATTGATACTGAATCAAGACCGCCATCACCTTCAGTAAATACTGTCCGGTAGACCGAAATGTTCTTTCTAAATTCACCAGCGTCTGTTCCGTTGTAGTTCTTTACAACAAAAAGGCTGTTTGGCAGGTCTTCTAGGTTGTTGCTGTTGTCGCTCTTGTTGCGGTCATAGTCATCAACAAGTGACTTGATTAACTCAACAAGTGGCTGTTCTTCTTCGTTGTACTTGAACGGGATGAACGGGATACGTTGCCAGTTTAGTGCTGCTGGTTCTTCCTGCCCTTCTACATCCATAAACAAATGTGATCCAGCCTCGCCAGCCTCTATATCCGGCTGAATTCCGATCCCATCATAAACGTATCGTTTAACGCCGTTTGTGTCCCACCACTCTGCCTTAGTCACCGTTTTACGCTGTGTACCCTCGAATACAACGACATCATACACGCGAATAATGGCATCTAAGACCGTGTGAGCTTCGTCTCTCCAAAGAGGTATGATTTCCTCGCTGCACATCTTTTTGAAGCTAAGATTCCCGTTTTCATCGTAATAGACATGCATCCAACCGATGCCTTTGTTTACCGCCTCTTTGCCAGTTGATTGCAGCCTGCGCATCATCGCTTTGTCAAAGAAACCGTTTAGCAACTTAGCGTATTCATCTTTGTCAGTCTGTACACTCAAAGGTTTACCTAGCAGATAGCCAACTTTTTGATCGACCAGTTTACGCACAAAAGCATTGGCAAGCTTGTTATTGGCAAGGTTTGCTACAGGCTCTAAAGCGCCACTTTCGCCTACTGCCATCCTTTGCCGTTCTAAGATGTCTGTCTTGTTGCGGTAATATCGTTCCCCAGTCAACATCCATTTGCGTTTCTGCGACGATTTCCACTCGCTGACTTCTTGGTTGATAATCTGTTCAATGCTCATAGCTGACAGCCTGCCCTTTATGAGGATGCTGTCTATATGCTCTTGAGGGTTGTAATCGAAAATGTTTGGATCAAGAAAACCCATGCTTTACCTCCTTCCTTCAGGGAACCAGACGGAACCACCCTTAAGGTCCGCAACCTCGTAATCATCGAGTGCATACCAGATCGCTGAGAATGTATGCGGGTCGATGTTAAACTCGTCTGGAATGATGTTGCCATTTTTGTCTGTGGCGTATGTGAGATTCTTCAATTCCCTAATGACGTTCTTACATTCATCAGAGCAAATGATCTTTTTGAATCGTTTCACTTTCCTTGTGTACTGCAATCGAGAGCCTTGAAACTTCTTAGCTGCCTTTATGTTGAATCCTTTTTGCCTAAAGTACTGAATAGTCTTCGGTTCTGCACTGTCAGCTTTGATCAGCTCATACGTTTTTTTAAACTCTGCGATTTCTTCTGCTGTGATATCGTCAGTCGTTTTATTCTTGTAGTACTCCCAGAAGATGTAGAGTATCTTGTTGTCATGATCGATCGCCAGCCGTACCAGAGCGTTATACGACTCCTCAAAACCAAAGTCCATACCGTTCCGTTTGATTGGTGATCTGAGCGTCCTGATTGCATCCATAACCACGTTATGAGACTTCACTTCGAACTGAGGTATCACTTTTACTCCATTAACGCCAAAACGACCTTTCCGAGCAATCCGGTAAAGGTCTGGGTCGTACTCTTTTAGTTCCTCTAACTGTTCAACGTAAGAAGCAGGCAAGAATAAGTTATCATCAGCCGTAGAGTGATGATAGTACGTGTCACCAACAACAATCGTTCGCTTTTCATACAAATCATCGTCATCCAGGATAAAACGGTCATTCTCAACATCCTTGAAGAAATGCTTAAACGACCAATTATCCTCGCCGACTGGATTCGTCGAAAGAAGCATGTGCAGCTTTAAATCCGGATGCCGCAAGCGCCCAATAAGCTCTTTAAATCCAGCGTATTTTACTTCTGAACACTCTTCTATCCAGATGATTGATACATTATTGATCGACTTTAGCTTTGCGGGCTTATCCATTCCTTTGAAGATGATCTTACTACCGTTTGGGAATCGAATTTGCATAGGTGATGTCGGGCATTTGATTTTATGCTCCAGCCCTAGATCAATGATTATCTCTTCAAGCAACGAAAAGCACGATTCCCTGATGGTTTCATAAACCTCACGGATAACCAGCGCAGTCCGTTTTTCTTCGAGTAACTTTAGAACCAGTTTTAGAGCAATGTGATAACTCTTAGATGATCCATAGCCACCGACCAGAAATTGAAACTTCTGATTCCAATCAAATAGAAAGTCTTCAAAGTGTGGGTTTACCTCTTTTTCGATCATGAGGAATCACCCTTACGCTTGATGACTATTTCGATTGGTTTGTCATCGTCTCGACTTGCCTTCTGTTCAATAAGGGCTATTTCACCTTTCAATTTCTCGACCCTGAGTTGCTGTTCTTCTGTCGCCAGCCCCTTGTTGCACATTTCCTCATACTGTTTGATCAATGATTGAAGTGTAGCCATTGCGCGTGATTGAGCATTGAGGAAGGTTGCTTGTTTATCCCAAGCGTGCTGATACTCCCATTCCTTCTCGTCTCCGAACTCAAGTGGTTTAAGCTTCTTCAATACTTTGGTTTCATCCTGCTGGTCACGGACAAACATGATCTGCTGCGCCCGGATAATCGCCGTATACTGAATGACAATGTTGTCCCAGAGCATGTCGAGCGGAGAGCGCGTTTCTAACTCCTCCATGATCTCCAGTGCTTCATCTGGGAAGTACTTGCGAAAAAAACCGTGAGTCACAGCGTTACTGTTCCCGAGAGGCGCAGACCCGCCTGAATTACCAACAGCGTATTTGTTACCTTTTGGCGCTCCTGGTCCTCCCCGATTACCAACCGCGTTTTTATTGCCAATCTGCCCTCCAGAGCGTTTATTGGTAACGTTACCTTTGTCATCAGTAACGTTACTTTTGCTACCCAACTTCCACGCGTCTTGGTTCTTCCATTTGCGAACCTGAGAGTCCGAAACTCCAAGAGCATGAGCTATATCCTTTAACGGAAGCGTCCCTTGGCTATCGTTCCATAGATCGAACGCCTTTTGTCGATTAGGGCTCCTTTCCCTTGCCACTACATATCACCTCACCGCCCTATTTAAAAATGACGAGTCCTTGACTGCATAAAACATGCATAAAGACCCTGAACAAGTTAACATAATAGTCCCTATCGGACTCAGCTAACAAAACGAAAACCACCCGAAAACGTTATGTTTTCAAGGTGTGATTAAAATTGCTTCCTTTTTATCTCGAGATGCATTTTTATACAACCTCGATATATCAATGTTTTTCTTTATTTCCCGAGTCGCATATTGCATAAAAAACTGCATAAACAGCATTACTTTTTTACAGCTTTCCTTCGTTAACATAGTGTTTGTTTTGCAAAAGAAAAAAGCACCGCGTGGGTGCTTTACAGGTATGGAGGTTTATCTTGTACTTTTCGAGGCTCGTCGTTCACCTCTTCTAACGAAGCTATGTGACTTGGATTTAATGCGAATCCCATAAAGTAAACCATCCCATTAATTAAAGAACCATCTTTATGAGTAAGGAAGTTTTCGTTAAGCCGCTCAATACCATATGGCACCAAATACTCTTTGCCATTGCTTAAATAGATTCTTGTTTTCAATAAAACCCCTCCTTTTCCACATCCTTCGACAACAAGGGAGGGTTTTCCTGTTGGTTTCACACTAAATACCCCATTTGCTTCGGCGTGAGGTTGCCGCCACGATCCAATCCTTTCACCACTGTGGTCGCGGTTGCCCGAGGTAGAACGGGTATGAGCTGCACATGGTGTTTATGATCATGGATGATCGCAACCAGGATTGGAGTATTCAAAAGAGAGGCTTACGAAACAAGATTGAAAGCGCGTTAGATTTGCACTGATACAGAATCAACACGGGTTGAGTTCCCATCTTTGACGAAATTTACAGCAGCATCTTCCCCGACTCGCATGCCTGTCTTCGAGAAAACATGAATCTTGATTGCCATTTCTATCTCTTCTCGTGTCAACTTGATTTCCATACCATCGCCCACCTTTAAATCAATATTGTTTCTTAAGCCCCTAGTCATTTATAATGCTCGTCCGCGCCTTCTTTCTTGCCGATTACGTGGCTGAAGCCCATTACATGGAGCCATACGTCTGAGAAATTTTAATAACCATTTCACCAGTCTCACCTCCAATAAAAAAACCGCCCATTTCTGAGCGGCTTTACTCGACCGGGATATCCCCGATCCCTCGTTTCATATCAGTTGCAAAAACAAACCTTTACCTCGACCTGTAACCTAGTTTACACTAGAAAATTTATGCTGTATGTGGCATCGATGTGGCATCTTTTGAATTCTGCTGGATACTCTTCGGATATGATCGTAGCTATATCCCAACTTATCAGCAATCTCGTGCAACTTCATATTCAATTTGTCTCGCATAAATGCAACTTTGTATTCAAGACCGTCCATTTGCGCCAAAATACTGTCCAGTTTACTCAGCGTCTCTCGCTTTGCCTTTAGTTGCTCATCCACCTGTTGAATCATAGTATCAATCTTATTCATTCGTTCCACGATCCGATCCAAAGTATATGGAACGAAATTCGACTGCACCTGATCCTTTGAATAGTCAACCGCGCCCATTCCTTTTGGTGCTGTTGAATTCATGCTCTTCAGAAGAAATCGCCTTTCTGTGAGTAGGTCATTCATCCTGGCTTCCAACATATTGATTTCTGCTACCAGTTCGCTATAGGTGTGACCAAAGTTATCTATCACAGTCAAGCTATCCCCTCCCTATTGTTCCTGCCGAGCAGGGATGTTCTGCATTTGCGGCATTGTTTCTTCAAGGTGCATGGCACAATTGAGATTCCAAGCTGCTGCCGCCAAATGGTCCTCTTGAGTATCGCCAGCCATGTATTGGAAGATGTGCCTCAAAGCGCTGTCCATAAACTCGCTGATCGGCATACCTTTTTCCCAATTGCGTCCATCGCCGTATTTGATTTCACCCAACTCGCTTCTTTGTGCTATTCGGCGTATTGCTACAGGCGAGAGCAAATCATACCTACCTTTACCTGAAGCTCGATCTCGTTTTGCCCCAGTTTCAAACGTTTTGTGTTGTCCGTCATCTCGGATTCCAGCAGGCATCATTGTTCCCACCCCTTCACCGGATCGTCAATTTACTGAGCCAGTTCAAATCGATATTTTTGACCTGTCGGATTCTCCTTGCCTTCCTCAACCTCTGAAAGAAACATTTCCAACGGCCTAACCCACATTTCGTTGTCGCCGTATAATGCGTGGTATACTACCATCAATTCATTTGTTTCGGAGTGTTCAGCCAAACCCACTACGTAGTAAAGGTTTCCTTTGTAGTGTCTATACAGCGAATGTTGTTGAAGCTGGAATTGTAGGTCTCTCATCTGTTTTCCCTCCATTCTTATCACACGAAATATTTTGTTAAGTGATTAAGCCAACAACCCTCTCTTTTTAGCCTGCTCCTCAAGCCATTTATACCTGTCGGCTTCCCACTTCATGTACTCCTGTCTATTCCATTCAATCCATTCTTCGCGTTCTTTCACTCGTCCTCTGCATTTAAAGCAGATGGCAAATCCAAGAATAGTTACGCTGCCGTATTTGACTTTCATTGTCTTGGATCGGCTGCTAATAAATCCACATTCCAAACATTCGTATCGTTTTGGAGCCTTCATGAACTTCCCCTCCTTATCACCTTCATCCGCTTGGGAATAAACAGCGTTACTGGTCCTAAACACACCATTGTTACATCAGAGCCGAATGCCAAGCCCCATAGAAAAACGTTCCGCCAATCAAATGACTGTCTCATTGATCGTTATGCTTTACGTACTTTTTACCGTAATCTGTGTGCCTAACAACGATCTCCAAATCCCCGGATTCGGCATAGTAAGCGAAGTCACGATAATATGCGCGATTGTAGTCCATGGATTCGACTTCAAGAACAGTACCTTTCGCAACCATGAATGTTTCATCTTCTTCGTCTATGAATTCCATGTCCTGCAAAAGAACTAGTTTATCACCGATCTGTAGTGGCAAATGCTCAAAGCTAGACATTTCTAACTCCTCCTCATCACAATTTCTCTTGCTCTATGCGCTTGCGCCGCTGCACGAAGTAGTTCTCCAAATCTTCTGCAAGCTCGTCCCGTTCTTCTGAAGATAAATCGGTTTGCTGTCTGATCCACTCGCTTATTGGTTTGGGAGTTGCTACCTGCGAGCAATCATCAACTATCCTAAATCCTTGCCTCTTGTATATCTCCAGTGCTCCTGGTGGTGCATAGCGTGCAGATGACCATTTGTTTTGATCAATCTCTTTTTTATTCGCTTCTGCGAAATATGCAAATCCAAACGTATCTACCGCAAACACCATATAATCGGCAGGCTGTTTCTGTGATTCGCATTTTGGATTCGGACAACTAGCAGCTACGTATTCAATCCGTTCGCCGTTTTGCTGGTATTGCTCATGCCAGAAAAACAAACCGCAGCATGGGCAGTAATGTTCACGCTTCACATTCTCACCTCATCACAATTTCTCGTTTAATCTGGAACAACTTCTCTTTTTTCGTGCGCCACGATTTTTATGTCCACCAAAGGATTGCTTGTCTTAGCAAACATTTTGATCATTTCAATTTCAGTTTTGATTTGATCCTCAAACTCGTTGAGTGGAACGTTTTTTGTATCAGTGGTTAGAAACTTCACTTTTTTCACAGTCCGTCCTCCTCATCACAATTTCTCTTATGTTAAATATCCTTTTGCTTTGCTAAATGAGCATCCATTGCTTGTTTTCTAATATGCTCGTGTTGTTCATCTGTGATATTTTGAATGATGCATTTCTTACCGTTCAACATACCAATTACAGCTTCGTTTTCCTGAATCTTGTTCCATTCAAGATACTCATCGTTTATTATCGCCCTATCAAATTTCAGGGTCAGCTCCATTAGTTGCCCACCTCCAGCAGCTCAGGATTGTCGTAGATGTTTCCGATCCTCTTGGTTCCTTCCGCCCACCAATGACCAGAATCGCACTCTAATATTTCTGTCAACCAAAGGAATCCATCAGGAAGGCTGTCGGCTACAAACATTGGAGCGCATCCTTCAATTTTGACCTTGCAGATATGTGTGTGTCCTTCGTATAAGACTTCTGCAATGTCCCCATCGTAGAATTCTTCCCCCTGGTCTTGATCATCGTGTACTCCGGTGAATTGCAATAAATCTACTTCGTTAAACCGGTAGTATGCAGTGTCGCCAGTACCAGACATGTCCAGTTCTACTTCGTTTATAGAGAAATCAATTGCAACCACATCGACTACCCATTTTACTGAGTGAACAAACGCCCGGTATTTTACCTCACGTCTTGCTTGCATCAGATTCACCTTCCCCAGCGTTATGACTTGCAATCAGCCCTGTAATCGTTCCGTCCGTCCCTTCAGCTACCCATTCATCGCAGGAATCACTTGGGCCAGTATCTCGCCAGCCTGCTTCACTCATCTGACCGTTCTTCCAACAGCCTCCTCCGATTAACCAATGCCCGCAGCTCCAGCAGTTCTCGCCCTGGGCATTATCTTCATCTACCTGAAAACCCTGGTGTGTTTCCTCGGTTACTGCTTGCATCCCGTTCCCCTCCACTCATTGACAGCATCACTACTCCTGGTTGTAACCATGCTTGTCCTTCCAGTACATGGGTGACAGTCCTCGTCTCAACCTCGCCGGTGTACTCGGCTGCTTCTGGATCGTATTCCCGCAGCACCAGCACATCCCCAGGCTGATAGTTCCGATCATTCAGCCGCAGCTCGGCGGTTTTTATGCCTGCGCGTACGTCTGCGAAGTGCTTGGGCCATGTTTTCAGCTCGTGTAACATGTGACACATCCATTGGCTTCCAGTTAATCGGAGATTGAGTTTTTATCAGTTTCGCCCGTCGTATATACTCATCCATGTGACTTTGCGTTTTTTCTTTGATGTCATCAATAAACTTCATGGTTGGTTTCATTAGTTGATTCGTACCGATGTGGCAACCGCACAATCCATCTGTAATTTGATCGTCGTGAAAATAAAACTTATATCCATCGATTTCGAAAGCTACCATCGCCAACACTTCCCTAACCCGTACATGCCCGGTTCTCAGGTTTTTCATATGGACGAATATTTTCTCTACATCCGGCATTCCATTCTCCTCCTTCTCACAAGTAATGTTTTGTTAAGATCACTCAAGCCCCACAACCACTTGAGGCGTATCCCCGTATTCTTTTTCCTTGTAGATTTCCATAAGCGTCTTGTGCTCGGGCCATCCAATGCATGATACTTCAACGTTATGATCTGGTGATAACACTTCGATCTCGTCAAGGTCTTCAATGCAGCAGTCGTACTCCTTCTGTACTTCCATCAGGTAGTACCCCACTGCCTCGTATTTGTTGCTGGCGATTATCACTTTCTTATCGAGACCATCGCAAAAAGAAATCTTGAAGAATTCTCTCATCGGACACCCTCCAGTTTTTCAACATGGCTATTTTGAATTTCTGCGATTACAAAATCGACTTGATTACGAAGTATAAGCCTGCCAATTGAAGTCCTATCAAGACAAAAGATACTACCATAGCCTCGACTGTCGCCCATCTCAACTTCCACCATTGCATCGTAAACAAATTCCAGATTACATGTATGACAACCGCCCACGGCGCCACGATGAAGGTGAACCACAAAGGGAAGTTCCATCCCATACCTTCGCCTCCTATTTATCAAATCGATTGGTTTGTTAATCTGCCAAGTCCTCGATTTCCACTAGACCGGATGTCATCAAATCGAACAATGGCGTAAGATCGAACATATTATGGAGGCCTGACTCCTTAGCCAAACACAAGATATCTACGTGACCACTGATGGTACTAACCGTAATCCTGAAATCGCCCTTTTGAACGTAATAATTGTTCAAGTGATAATAGGTGTCGCCCTTTTCGCAATTGGCTTGGTCTTCCTCAAATCCGAAAGCAAATAGTTTATCCAGCCCGATGCCTTTTTTTAGCTTAACGGTTTTCATGACTTCCCCTCCTGCTTTACAAATCGTGTGTTGTGTTTCCTATTCATTGACAACCTGATTGCCGCCCTCCAAAATGGTAATATGTGTGGATTCAGATTAGGAGAGAGCAGACATGCTCTTTCGCTCTTCCCTAAATTATCGAAAGGAGTGAAGATAAAAATGGATTTAGATAACTACAAACTCATTTGGACAACCGGAAAAGAAAATTATGTTTTAGTCAAGATGGATGGTCGTTATTTTGTTTGTAACCGTGTTACAAATACACTTTTGTTGATTGAAGATGAAGATCTGCATGACGCGATTGTCAACGAAATGTTAAAAAATCAGTGCGAGATAGTAGAAGAGAGTTAGACTCAATTACCGTTTTGATAAACTACTCCTTCCACCAAGCCACGCATGGAAATGATTTAACGTCATGCACCCATTCGCGGACGGTTGTGGTTTCGTACGGAGTCCCCCTCAATGCTTCCACCTGAACTGATTTATCCATTGGGTAGTCGCTTACCTCATATGCAGCCCAGTCTTCTTCGCTAATCCTTGTCGTCTGCTTGTACCACGCTACGACAGATTCTTTGTCATAGCCCACTACAACCTCATATCGATCTGGACCAATGGCGAAAGCTTTCAAATTCTTCGTTTTTTCATTAACAATGGAATCAAGCCAATTGGTGATGTCGTTACTCAATTTTCCATTGGTTGTGACTTCGGCATATTTACGGAGTGCTGCTACTGCTGCCCCGTCTATATCTGGACGAAGAACAAAGCAGTTGTTTACCAGCTCCCCATTGTCCACTTTGCGCACATCATATTTCACGATCAGACCTTTATTTTCCATCGTTTTTTCCTCCCCAATTTCTTGTACTCCGCTGCCTTCGCAATACAAGCACATTTCATGCTGGTCAAAAGAGCCCCTTCCGTTGCAAGCGTGGCACTTCACCATTTAAACCCGCCTTTCCTTAATAACTAATAAGTTAAATTCAGTTCGATGATATTACCTTTATCAATGGTTCCGGTGTCTTCGAAAAGTCACCGACTATTCGAGGTTTTATACTTCCAGTTGGACCAATCACATAACCATCGCATTCGGGTGAGTCGCATTTAACGCCGTACTTGTTAGACCATCGACTTACATCGTACTCTTTGTTGCATGCCCAGCAGTAAGCAAATACCTGCATTGACCGCCCACCTCCTTGCCTTAATACACAGTTTGTATCCATGACTCACTTTGAAACTTTCGACTGCTTGTAGAGCATGTTCCAGCAAGTTTTACAAACCCATCGTTTGTCGTTCTGCATTGGGGATTTCCATAGTTCATACCGCTCACGCGTGCAAGGTTCACGTTCACACTTCGATTTAACTGCCGTGGAACCCATTGTGTTCACCTCTCTTTTTCAAAATGAGCATTTTGTTAAACTGCATCGTGAATCTGCTTTATTCCCCAAAGGATCGGCAGCACTTGAACCGGATTCACCGCGTTCCCTAAAGACTTTAAACGCGCCTCTCGGACCTTTCCCTTCATGCCAGTTATCACCCTGGATGGCTCCCAATCATACTGTTCTAATCCCATTGTTGCAGGCCATCTAAATCGGTCCAGCCAATCGGAAATCCCATCAAGGTTTCCACCCATTCTGGATTGAGCTGCCCTTGATTTCCCTGTCTCAGTTTGACAGTGGTCGCCAAATCTACGCTGTGACTGTTCCCGTTTTTGCACTTCCGCCTGCCATTCTCCGTTAGTTCGATATTTTTCCGTCCTGTCGTCTCCATCGCCGTTGGAGTAGGCCAAAATCCTTTCTTCCAATTCGCTATGTCTGTTCGTAGCGATCGGCCCTGTCCACCGCCGTGACTTCCTACCGCATCTGCCGCGCTTGGAGTGGCCCACAACGAAGACCCTTTTCCTTTGGTGCGGGGCACCGACGGCTGCAGCTGGAATAACAAACGCCCTTGTGGTGTAACCCGCCTTGTCCAGGTCAGCAAGCACAGTGTCGAGCCCCAAAGTAACGTGACCATCAACATTTTCTCCAAGGACCCAAGTGGGCCTGAGCTCTCTGATAAGCCTAAGCATTTCTGGCCAGAGGTGACGGTCGTCTTCTTCGCCAAGTCGTTGCCCGGCATTACTGAAAGGCTGGCAAGGGTATCCTCCGCAAATAATGTCAATTGTTCGCTCATCCCCTATGACCCCCTTTTCAATGAGCTGCTGTGTATCGATCGTTCTAACATCATCAAAGATTGGCACTCCAGGCCAATGCTTTTGCAAAACCTTCTGGCAAAACGGCTCAATCTCACAGAACGCTACCGTTTCAATGCCGGCCCAATGAGCTGCTAAATCAATCCCGCCGATCCCAGCGAATAACGACAGCATCCTCATGCACTTCACCGCCTATTTAACATAATTGAGCTTGTGTTAAGCTGCCTTCCGTTGCCTATTTTTCTTAGAGTAGTAAAGCTGCCTATTTCTCTTCCGCGCTTGTTTGGCTATCCTGATCTGCTTTGTAAACTCGTTGCGAATTTGATTCACTTCTTTTTCATCTGCGTTGTAACCGTAATACCCTTCCCATTTGCCAGCGGCCACAATATGTTCGCCATAGCAGAAATAATCCCGGTAGTCACATACCTCACATATGTAGCCACCTTCTACTTCGCCCCAGTAATCTTCATGGTAGCTGTGTCGATAGAGAGCTTTGTTGCAGCATGGGCAACGGTAAGGTTTGTTTTCTTTGCGATCTGCACGTTTCAAAAGAGTATCCAGAGATTTACGATTGTGAATTTTCCATTTCCGTTTCAGCCTCATATGTTGATGCACCCCCTAATAAAGAAATGCTATTTTTGTCCCTCTTCCCTGCGTTATGATCAGGTAAAGGAGTGTGTTTCGAATGGAAAAGTCGTTTTACTATTCAGTGCAGTGGTCAGATATTGGCTATTTGAAAGAAACTCTACAAGCTATCGAGATACCTTTTGTGATTGAGCAACCATCTGACAAGTTGGTTCTTGATGAAGGCTCCGTTGCTTTTGTTTTTCCTGATATGCATGTTAGGGTGTATCGCCATGTTCATGAGCTATTTGGCAGCCATGGGAAGGCTTATCCTAAATCTTCTGTTTGATCGTATAATCCACCCAAGCATCAAAGCTCTTGTGACGTTCTATCTCAGCAACCACAGATTGCAGCTTTGCAATCCTTGCGGGACCAAATCCGAATTCTTGGCGCAGCGCTTCATATACGATGCTTTTTGCTTGTTCTGCTGTTTCAGAAGCTGCTTTTTGCAGGTTGCTGACATCAACCGGACGCATCGTCTTGTTGTTGTTAATAGGAGGTTTCTTATGCCCTTTCATTGGCTTCCCCCCCTCATCTCTTCACGAATGACTTTCCTTTGCCATTCCATCCACTCTTTTGGCGTCATGCTCTCACCCCCGAGCTGCCAAAAGCACCTGCTCCCCGTTCAGTTTCGTCAAGCTCGTCCACTACTTCAAATTGCGCGATAGGGACGATGGCAATTACTCCTTGGGCGATCCTGTCTCCCTTGCGGATGATGTATGTGCCTCTGTCGTGCTCCCTGCCGATAGCATCCTTTCCATCAACGAACACAATCTCTCCCGCAACCATCCCTTGTTTCAATTGACTGATGTTGTCCATGATTACAGAGACTTCACCTCGATATCCAGCGTCTACAGTTCCCGGGGAGTTAGACACACGCAACTTTGTTTTAGCGGCTACTCCCGAGCGATTTCTTACTTGCAACTCGTAGCCTTCTGGCAAAGAAAACGCCAATCCAGTCCGAATCTTCGCTGTTTCCCCTGGCAGAATAACCACATCCTCGACTGCCACTAAATCAAATCCAGCATCCATTGGTCTTGCATATTGCGGCACTACTGCATCTGAATGCAGCTTTTTGATCTTCACATTAACCTGCTTCACTTCACTCATCCCGTTTGCCCCCTCAGTTCGGTAACATATAGTTCAATCCGCGGTTCGAATCCATACACTTTTGTTGCTTCTACAGAAACAATTTGTTTGTCATCTAACCAAACAACTTTGTTTAATGCATCTGTGCAGCCTTTGATCAGGTTGTCCAAGTCAGGAGTACTTGTGTGGGGTTTATCCAAAGCATCCCAGCGTTTCTTTTTGCTCCAACTAGCCGGGATTGGCATTATGAACACAATCTTTAGGGCCAGTGCCGTAGTTAGCTTTGCCGTGCCTCGCATTTGGTCCAGTGCAGAATGGGCGATTATCAATTTGTAATCCCTGTATCTAATGGCCCGTTCATCTACATATTGTTGTCTCCGCGTTGTCCGTACTGCTCCCATCGGATCGATACTGAATAGGAATTTCTTTGCCGCGCTATCTTTTGTCATTTTTGCGGTTTCCCTCCACCTTTCTTCCAATTGTTGACCCTGGACAAATTGCTCGACCCTCTGATCCAGTCACTTACTGCTTTTGGAATGATTGTGATTGGTGGTCCCTTCTTTCCCATACTCATCCCTCACATTCAAATTGTTATATGAATCTTGAAATGAATCTCTAGGATGCTCCGTAATCGACTGTTCGCTCGTATCCGTGTATTCAGTCGATTCTAATTCTTTCGTTGAAATTTACCCTGTTTCCGTTCGTCTGGCAGCGTGTTAGCAGTATCGGAAGTATGTCTTCACTGGTCGCTTTGCGTATGACCCCAATTTGGTTGTCTTTCTGTCCTCTTTACGTTTTAAGTCCCGGCGCAATGATTGCTTGTTTGATTTCATCCAGGCTTACACCCCCGTGTTTGAGTCCTGATAAATCATGAGTTGGTGCGACTAACATTTCGTCTTCGCCTTGGAGAACAATAAACTCTTCTGGCAAGACCGTGCTGCGGGCTAAGTCAACGACTGTGTACGGCTTCCCGTGATATTCAATTTGCATGTCATTCCTCCCCTATCAGGCGATAATTCAATTCAAATGGATTTCCAGATACTTCTACGGTGTAGTCCTTGCACATTTGTACCAACCTGGAACCAATCCCCTCGTCAACCTTTACGATTTTCTCAAATGACCACTCGGACGATAGCATGATAGGCTTTTTCTCTAAGTAACGATAGTTCACGATTCCGAATAACTGCTCTAACTGAAATGCTGTTGGGCCACCGCGACCATGCTCGTCCATCGGTCTACCCTTGAACAAGTCATCTATGAATAGCAGCTCACTTTCCTTGAGCATGTTCACGCGCTTGTTCAGCAAGTCGAGATCGTCTTTTATTTCGTTCCAACCTTCTACCCAAGGGAAGTAAGTTACAGGTACATTCTTCTGATGCATCAAATTATTGCAAGCAGCCATGAGCAAATGAGTTTTTCCTACTCCTGGATTGCCGAGGAACGCAATTGAATTTCTCCGTTCTTTTCGTATCTTCTCGAAGTTCAAGGTGTAGCTCTTAGCTACTTGTAAAAGTTCTTTTGCAATGTCCGCCCGTCCATCCAAGATAAAGTTTTTAAATCCTTTTTCTTTGAATTCCTCAGTGATCTTGCTGGCTGCTAAGGTGCGCTTTTGTAGATAGCATGTGCACCATTCCCAACTCTCGCATTTTATTTGTCTCGTTTCAGTGATCCATTCGCCATTGACTGATTTGGTAAAGTTTTTGTCCTCATACCAAGTTCGCAACATCCCTTGTGCTCCATTGCATTTAGAACAACCCGTCTTGTTCGGCTGGATCGAAGTCTCGTTTTTTGGTTGGGACTTTGAAGCCGTCAAACGGGCTTGTTCCGCCCTTGCTTGGATTCGCTCCAGAACCTTGTCTAGTCCCTCCATGTTGCGCGCCTCCTTTTACAGCCTTCTTACGTTCGTATTCAGCTTGTTCTGCCATTGCTGCTTCGATAGTTTTGATTCCGTTTCGATGCCAACTCATCAAAATGGATTCAACGTAATTCCATGATCGTTTATTTGCTTTTATCGATCTGCTCATGGCTTCGATAATCATTTCGGTTGGCAACTCTGTTTCCCAAGCTATGATATCTTGTTGAACCATCGATGGGATTGATCCTCCAAAGTTCAGCTCGTAGAACAGGAAGGGGTTACTATCTGCATCTGCATGAATATCTTTTTTATTACCATTGTTATCATTATTACCATTATTGTTTGTGTCCTTTTGCTGTCCTTTTGCTGTCCTTTTCGTGTCCTCTGAGCTGTCCTTTCTGCTGTCCACATCCGAGGATTCTGATTGGTAAAAGCCCCAATTTACAACGGTTATGACGCTAAATTTGCTGTCCGTCTTGATGTCCAAGCAGCCGTCCTTTTTTAAGAAGTCTATATTATTTCGGACAGTTGACTCAGGCATGCCTAATTCTCTTGCAGCCGCCTTTCTTCCGTATACAAATTGCCCTGGAAGAAGCTTCACTTTTTGCTTACCCACCATCTGTTCATGCTCTTTGTGGCTGGCTTTCAGAAGGCACCATGCAAATGTTTTGAATAGCTTTTCGTTTTGGAAAACCGGACTGTCAAGTATTTTTCTGTGGAGCGATACCCACCCATGTAACACCACCTACCACCTTCTTTTTACATCTCATCCTGTCTTCTATAGATGCTCTGCAACCCACTCAATTCAGCCTGGAGCGCTTTAGATGACTCCGAAGCAGACTTGAACAACGATTCTGCCAAATCACGTTTAAACTTCAGTTCGGCTACATTTCCACGAGCAACATCAGTTATTAGTGTCGCTGGCAAACCCTCAGCTCGTAGCTTCAACATTTCTTGTCGTAATGCAATTCGGTAATCACGTTCGGCACTGGCATACTCCTTTGCTTGAACATGTAGCTGGCGCGGAACACCGTCTAAGCGCGTAGCTACGTTTCGAATCGCGGCAACGATATCAACCAGATCCATGGCTCCTCCTTATGGACCGTCTTTTTGGATACAAACCTTTCAAATACTCCCCAATTCGTTCTCTTACCACCTTGCTGCTATGCGCCAATTCGTGGCAGCTGACGCATAGCATAACTAGGTTGTCTTCTGTGCCTTTCCCGAGCTGCGATCTATAAACGTGATGGTGGCATTGTAGGCTGTCTCCACGAGCGCACAAGATGCATTGTCCGTTGTCGCGTTCGAAAACCTTGGCATAGGTTTGTGGCTTAATACGGCCCTGTTCCTTGCGTTTAGGAGCACGCCGTTTGTGGTCAGGTTTCGGCGCAGCGTTAACTTGATTGAACATAGTCAGCTCACTCCTCGAAAGAAGTCATCATATGTTTTAACAAGGTCCCAGCGATTAACATAAGCGTTCCACTTGCTTTCCCGCCCTACGCAAAGGGTTACAACATTAAGAACATGGCTTGGGATAATGAAGATTCTTTCAAATTGTTCGCTTTCATCTAGCGCGATTAGAACGTACAGATCGCAGGTCTGTTTGACTTTGTGGATTGAGAAGGTGTGAACTCTTGACTCACCACGTAACATATGAGGATTCGCAACCTTTACATCTACCTTTAAATGCCCATTTACAAGTAGGTCATATGGATATTTGGTGCTCATTCTCTCTACTGAATATCCTTGTTGGAGCAGCATATCCTTTGCTTTAGATTCGTAAGCTTGTCCAGTTCTTGTTTCACACGCTTTGAGTTTCAATCCCAATTCATTGGCCCATCCAGAATATCGTTTGGTCTTAGAAATTTTGCAATGAAGATCGTTTCTACCTATTGAGACAAGCTCTTGAGCTGTTGGCATCCGCTCAATCGCAAGAATTATCATGCACTCGAGAATCTCTTCTTTTACACGCTCTTCAGTCCAAACTCGTCCATAACCTGAGCTTTTCAACATATATCACCTCAAAATGGCAATGAATCGGAATCAATATTGATTGGCTTTCCAGCATTTGCGAAAGGATCTCCAAACGGATCGCTCATTTCTGGTTGTTCTTTCTTCTCTTTACTGCCAATAAACTCAACATTTGATGCTACAACTTCAAGTACATAACGCCTTTGACCATCCTTCTCATATGATCTCTGACTCAACCTTCCTTCGATGGCAACTTGCCGTCCTTTGTCACCAGCATATTGAGCTGTGTTTTCAGCGACTTTACCCCACATCACAATCGGAATGTAGCTTGTATGTTTGTTGTCTCCGTATCCATCACTGACGGCGAGGTTTCCACTTGCCACCTCTTTTCCGTTTGGTGTATAACGCATCTCAACACCCTGCGCCCATCGACCAATTAGAATGACAGTATTCATGCATTACGCCCCTTTTTGTTTCAACAGTTTTGTGAGATACGTGTCCATTTGTGCATCTGTATATCCAGCTTGTTTCTGTTGCTGATACCACTCATCAAATCCTTCAAGTGAACCTTTGCCTTGTTGCCATTTTGCTTTCAATACAGCTTCTTTTGAATTGTTTACATTTGGTTGTGCTGGAGGTGTGCTGGCATCGTTGCCGTCATCGTCTTCACCAGTGTTCAAAGAGAGAAATGCGGATAGTTGATATCGTCTGCCATATGTTGTGGCACTCCCTATTCCCTGCGGGTCCTTCTTAGCTGGAATCAACGTCAATGCCTCACTTTGAATCCACTCACCACTCTCATGCATCAGCACTGTGGTCATGGTCAGCTTTTCGCCATCGCCACCAGGGAATTGCAAAATGGATAATCCGTTCTTGTGAAGTAAAGGTCTAATTTCATCAACAATTTGATCCAAGGAGGCATATTTATTGCGGAAATGTGGATTTGCAGAGTCTTTCGCAATCTTCGATACCTCGCCGTTAAATTTAACCAGTGCTTTTGAAAGTTCGACAATTGAATCGCTTTTATTCAATTTATTAGCCTCCTATCAATAAACCAGTTTTTTCTTCCAGGCTTCGGGGTACTCATCTTGAGAAGGTTCTGCTGGCCTCCGCGGGATATTCAAGTCTCTGTCAGGCCACAACGGATATGCTTCTGGATTTTCGCCACGGTCTGCTGCTTCTTTGTCCAGCATCTTCTTTATTTGCTCCATGCATCTTTCGTGTCCATCAAATCTATGCGTACCATGCATTAGAGTTACAGATTGACGGGCATATTCACCGCATAAATCGCATGTATTCATAGTAAGTACTCCTAATATCGAGTTACATCGTGCCCCTACCTCTACACAATCGTTACAGCTCCACAGACTGCGCCACGCTCGATGTCAGCAAACTCCCATTAGAGCTGAACTGTTTGACTGTTCTTCCAGTTCGGCGATTTCTGAAAGCCTATATTGAATCTCGTCATCTAAATCGTGCATACGCTTTTCGGCACGTTCAGCTTTATTTTTGTGCAGCAGATATTCGTCGGAATGTTGATTCCATTCGGACTTCGCTTCATCCCTCAATGTAGTGAGATTGTCTATCTCCTTTTGGAGTTCTCTAATACGGATGTTGGACGGATTCATGATTGACCCCCGTTCGACATTCGGTTAAAATAAGGTTCGGGTATATTGAGGTTTTGCAGTCTGTTACGAGCAGACTGCTTTTTTCTTTTATTCGCTTACTCAGTTCACGCGTAATCTTCACACAGCTTTCATGCAACCGCATATCACCTTCTGTCTTTGCGGTCATCATGAGTTGCTGGTAATAAGCTAGGTCCCTACGGATGTCCCGTCCGAACGGCTTGTCCATTACGCCATCAACTTCTTTCTCATAGCTTTTATGCGTTGATGTACCCGTTGTGGAGTAATCCCCATTTTTCTTCCTATTTGAAGATGAGTTAACCCAGAAAGAAGATAGTTTGTAATGATTGGTTCAATTCGTAGCGCCTCTCGTATCCTCTCCTGATTCATCACCTCCTCCTCTAATGAGTGTTGAGCAGGAATGACCTCTATAAGTAATGCTCCTGTTTCCTTAACTTTTTGATCGATCCGAACCGTCCGAACTTTGCTTCGGTTATTTCGTTTATAATAATCAAGAGCGCGATTTAATTCGGATCTTATTAAGACAACCGCATAAGTTGAGAACTTATAATTTAGCGACGGATCAAACTTCTTAATTGCTTTCATTAAACCCATGCACCCAATTTGAAACAGATCATCTTCGTCCATATCGTATGGCGGCGTATAGTTGAAATGTTTGATTGTGTGTCTGACCAGGTTGAGGTGATCGGCTATCTCGATGTTCATTTTAAAAACCCCACTTTCTTTAAAATGTTTGATCACTTCATTACTGCTTTAACTGGCAAATGTAAGCTGCTGATTTGCTTCCTCTACCTCGCGTAAAAGCTTTCCTTGTGGAGACCACTGTTTGAGATACTCCTTTGCTCTGTCGCAATCTTTAAGTGCTGTATCCCTGTATGATCCAACATTGAAGTATTCCTTGTAGTCACTCCAGATGGAACTGAATAGCTTGTCCCGTAATGGCTTGTTTTGATATGCAGGCGTTTCTTTACCGCCGACGATTGTGAGGATTTGATTTTTTGCTACCTTCTGCAAGGACAACTGCTGTCCGTAGTCGATGGTCATGTTATCCTCAAGCTTTTCGACGCGGGTTTCGATTTCTTGAGTCTTTTTGTCAATGGTGAAGATTGCTTGCAACTCTCTGCTGAGTCCGAGGTATGGGTTAGCCACTTGACGTTCCATTTCTTCGAACTTTGTGACATAAGCTGCTGTGAAGAGGACGCCTTTTTCGCCAGTCATTTTATTTGCAACCATGTCACAACCTTTGCGGGTGAGAAGATAGCACTTGTACTGTTTTCCAGTTCCAGAATAGTAACTACTTTCAATGAAAAAGTGGTCAGAACTCATATTTGAGTTTTGATTTAAAATGGCGACATAGCCATCAATGTCTCGGAGCAGATTGTTATGTTGCTTTCCAGTCATTTCTGCAACTTCCCGACTATCCACCAGTAGTTGTCCGTTTTGTTGAATGACTTGTAATTGATTCACACTTCCATCTCCTCTCAAGCTTGTCCATCGTGGCGACTCCAAAGAGTCGCTTTCTTATTCCCAAAAACAGAATTATCTATCAACTGATTTCCTTGATCTTCCTTCTGGCTTCTTCCTTAAGTATTTGGATGCCCTCTGCCCTAATTTCATCCATGATTTTTTCTCTTTCTTCCGGGGTTTTAACCATACAGGAGTCATCAATAAAAACAGTGGTTTCACCAAAGCGATATACAGCAGCAAATTTTCCGTTGTATTTCTCCATCACTGCATCACCTCGATTTAACATATGCAGCACTGATTGTCCCCCTTTCTGATAATTTAATTATCAACTAAGGCATGACAAAGAAACTTTTTTACAAAAAGTTGCAAAAGTACTTATTGACGATAATCAACATATCACCTATAATTCGTTATAGATAATTAAATTATCGCTTTTGAATTATTTGGGGTGGAATGAATCTTAGCGAAGTAATCCGAAAACAACTCTTCAACGGTTGAATCAAGGATGGATGCAAGTAGGAACATAGTGTCTCTGCCAGGAGTAAATGTTCCGTTTTCGATCATTCGAATATAAACTGTAGACTTGTCAGCCAAACTTGCCAGTTTCGCTTGTGTTAAGCCTTTCATCTTACGCTTGTCTCTAAAGGCTGACCTTACCTGTGCCATTTATTTCCCTCCCTTCTTAGTTCAGATTATATTTGATAATTAGATTATCGTCAATATGTTTCTGATATTTTATTTATCACATTTGATAGGTGGTTTTTGTAATGCTTTTAGGTAAAGTTATTGCTGAGTTGAGGAACAAGAAGGGGTTAACCCAAGATCAGATGGCTGATATTTTGGGAATTAAGAGAGCACGGTACAACTCTTGGGAAAACAATTTCGCGAAACCAGACATTGAAATGGTTAGCAAGCTAGCTGATCATCATAAAGTCTCTGTTGATTACCTTTTAGGCAGACAAGACTACTATCAAAATGTTGATAATGATCAAAACGGTATTTACCCCGAAGAACTTTGCACTGGCGTTCCGCTTGTTGGGATAATATGTGCAGGTGATGGTTTGCTCGCACAACAAAACATTGAACAGTTTGTTCAGTACCCTTTGCAAAATAATAAGCGTCCAGATTTCGCGTTGCGGGTACAAGGACAATCAATGCAAAATGCTGGTATAGATGATGGTGACATAGTATTTATGAGGAAAGCAAAATGGGCTGAATACAACGGCCAAATTGTAGCAGCAATCATAAATGGTGAAGTCGGTACTTTAAAGCGAATAAAATGGTCTGTAGAACAACCTTTTATTACATTGATTCCAGAAAATGATGATTACGCATCTGTTAAAGCATTGCCAAATGATGTTGTTATTTGCGGAGTTTATGCAGGACACTTCAAACCAGAAAAAGAACAGTAGGTGATCTGATGGTTGGACATTTAGAAGGTGGAGAGTACTGGATATACCTTCGTAAATCTCGTGCTGATTTAGAAGCTGAAGCTCGTGGAGACGGAGAAACACTAGCTAAACACAAAAAAGCGCTATTGAAACTAGCAAAGGACTATATGATTAGTATTACAGAAGTGTTTGAAGAAATCGCTTCAGGTGAAAGTATCATTCACCGTGATGCTATGTTAAAAATGTTGAATTTATTAGAAGAAAAAAAGCCTAAGGGCGTTCTTGTTATGGATTTAGATCGCTTGGGCCGTGGGAATATGCAAGAACAAGGGTTAATATTGGAGACTTTCCGAACAGCAAACACAAAAATCATCACGCCTCGTAAAATTTATGATCTCAATAACGAGTTTGATGAGGAGTACAGTGAGTTTGAAGCCTTTATGGCTAGAAAGGAGTTAAAGATAATTACCCGTCGCTTACAAAGCGGTCGTATACGTTCTGTTGAGGAAGGAAATTACATCGGTACCCGTCCGCCATACGGGTATAACATCTTTTATGATGAAAAAGGCAGTCGTTACTTGGTTCCTAATGAAGAGCAAGCCAATACAGTAAAAATGATATTCGATTGGTACACACATCAGGCGCCTGAAAAGAGAATTGGCAGCCGAAAAATAGCGAATAATTTAAATCAGTTACAAATTCCTTCATATACTGGAAAACAATGGGATGCTTCAACGATTATCAACATTTTAAAAAATGCTGTATATATTGGAAAAATACAATGGAAAAAGAAAAAAACTAAAAAGTCTACAGAACCAGGAAAAAGAAGAAGTGTTGCGTCTCTTCCTAAAACCGAGTGGATAACAGTAAATGGCAAACACGATCCAATTATAGATGAACATGTTTATAACAAAGCACAAGAAATACTTGCTGGAAAATATCACATTCCCTATCATTTGGAAAACGGTAAGCCGAAAATTTCTACTTCACTAGCTGGTTTAGTAAAGTGCGGAAAATGCGGGGCTACAATGGTGTACAGGCCATACACTGGCCAAGCTGCACATTTAATTTGCACAACCAAATCATGCAATAACAAAAGCGCTCGATATGAATATGTTGAAAACCGTTTGCTTCAAGCATTGGATAAATGGCTCCATGATCTTCAAGTCAAATTAGAAGATACTGATCATATTAGTGAAAATCATGAGCTAGAATACAAAAAAGGCGCCTTGATTTCTCTTGAACGAGAGATGAAAGAACTGGCATCTCAGAAAGAAAAGTTATTCGATCTTTTAGAAAGGGGCATCTATGATGAGGCAACATTCCTTGAAAGATCAAAGCGGATATCAGAAAGAATTTCGGAGACGAATGAAGCAATACTACAAACTAAACAGTTAATAGAACATGAGAATAATTTGATAGAAACACAGGAGAAGATAATCCCAGAAGTTCAAACAGTGGTGAGTTTAATAAAACGTACCGAAGATCCGCTAAAGAAGAACTCTCTTTTGAAGAAAATTATCAGTCACGCGGTTTACACTAAAGAACAACATCAGCAAGGAAATGCTTTCTCTTTGGTACTGTTACCACGCATTTAGTTTATCCTACACGTCTATGATATTGATGTAATTTCATTGCCTTCTTTATCCGTCCCGATTGGGTCGTGCAAGGAAACATCTTTTTTGGTTTTTTTCAAACTTCTCAGATGCATGAGGATTTCAATCTAAATGTCAAAAGGGTTGCATAGGCAAACTTAGAACGTGTATATCTCCACGCTCTCTTCAAAAACTCGTACTTCCCTCACCACATGTCGGATTAGCTCTTTTTTATCCTCAAAGGTAAGATCATCCTGTCCCTTCGATAAATAATATTCAGCAGCTTCCTGGATCAAGTTGCGGCTATACTCATAATTGACCTGCTGTTTTGTTTGATCCATCAGCTCGTTTAGACGATGATTCAGTTTATCTTCTTTCTCCTTCAGTTCTTTCAACTCTTGGCGAATATCTTCTTCACCAATATCTTCTTCGCCGGAAGCAAACAGTTTAAGCAATCTCTTGCGACCCGCTTTTGTTTTTTCGAGTTCCTTTTGCAAGCGTTCCATCTCCACTTGCTCGAATGGAGTTTCCACTTTATCTTCCACTGCCACGGCAATCTCGTCAGGATTATTCAACCAAGACGCCACCGTTTCCCAAACCTGATTGTCCAATTGCTCACATCTGACACGGCGACCGCATCCCTTATTTTTTGCTCCTGCTGTATTCTTAACGTCGGTATACTCAAATACATGTTGGCTCCAGTTTTTCGCTTTTCTTCCTGGCATCGTATTTCCACAAGTCCCGCAACGTACTAGGCCGCTTAAGAGGTACTCGTTAAAGCTCCGGCCCGCCCATCTTCTTCTGGATTCCTTTAGTAGTCGTTGAGCATGTTCAAACTTCATTTCATCAATAATGGATGGGCAGGGCAGTAATATCCATTCTTCTTTTGGGCGCATTTTCATACGGACTTTCTCATCCGGTTGCCGAAACTGGTTGCCGAGCATCCCTTCTGTATTCCATTTATTCTGATAAAACCTCCCCACGTATGCCTCATTCATAAGCATCTGACGTACCACTTGTCGATGCCATACACTCGCCCCTCGCTTTGTAGGAACCCCCTTGCTTGTCAGGTAAACAGCGATTCCATTTATCCCTTCAACAAGATCATTTGGCTGAGTAAACAGATCAAATACCAGTCGCACTACTGCTGCCTCAGCTTCATTTATGACTATCTGTTCCTTCTCTGAATCATAACTGTACCCATATATTTGAAAGTCACGTAGAACGCGGCCCTGTCTTGCCTTTTCTCTTCTTCCACGACTCATACGCTCATTAATTTTTGCCTTCTCAAATTCAGCAATCGCTCCACGCATGCTGTAAAAGAGTTGACCTTCAGGCGTTTTTGCATATTCGCCATTTACGAACACAAGCTCTACACCACGTTTATCAAATTCATCTGTTATAAGCAACTGGTTCATTAGCTTACGCGATAAACGGTCAGGGTCCAGGCAGACAACTTTTGTAATGACCCCGTCCTTCACATCTTGTCTAAGCCTTGAGAGAGCCGGACGATCTAGGAACTCGCCTGATACATCATCTATGTACTCGGCAACTTCACTCGTCGCTGCCTTCTTCCTGCATTCTCTTAACTGATCGTCGAGGCTGAATCCGCTCTTGGCCTGCTCCTCTGTACTCACCCTGGCATATATTCCGATCATACGGCTTCTCCCTCCTGTATTTTCCTAATAAATAGTGGTAACAGGCGGAACGTATACTGTCAGTAGAACTTCCCGGTATAATCTTTACATGCACCGTTCATCCCCTCCTGTCGAGATGATATGCTCGAACGGCTTGTCATAAGTAGTGAGGAAACATGAAAAACCCGTCTCCTTAAAAAAGGGACGGGTTCAGACTGAAGAGAAACCCCCTTTTTGGGGGATTTCTTTTTGGTATTGTTCCAGCACGAAGTGCTGAAAAAGAGGTAGCCTGCACCTAACTTGCCTTCGCTAGGTGTAGTGCTATCTTTTTAATGTTTTGAACTGTTGCTGTCATCAATGCCTGCTCTTGGACATTTTCTCGTCCGCGTAACCTGCAATAGCGAAGCCCATGCAGTTCTTTAGCATCTGCAAAGCTTCGCTCTATGGTTTGGTATCTTAATCTATACAAATATTTCCCTGATTTACTTAAACGGTTCTGTCGAACCCATTCCTTACTCTCTTCCCAAACGTGCCTGCTTATCACCTTTTGGTGATTTTTAGATCGGGTACACTCAGCAAGCCTCGGACAAGTTTTACATGTTTCTTTATCGGACTTATATATCCTGTATCCGTTTCGATCGGTAGTCGAATAAGTAAGCTTATGTTTTTGAGGGCATACGTACACGTCAAGCTCAAGATCATATTTAAAGCGCCATTTAGAAAAAAGACCTTTAACAGGTGTAAAGGCACGATGACCGATGACAGCAAATACATTTATATCGTGAAGTGCCTTGCAGATTGGAGTAGTTAGATAACCTGCATCTAATGCAACAGCTTCAATTGAATCCTTAAAACCAAACTTCTCGATTTGGAGATTCAGCCTATCTATGTAAGGAACGGAATCATGGACATTGCCAGCAGTCACATGTACATCGGTAATAATATTGTACTTATGATCGACGGTTCGGTGATCAAGATAGAAAAAGCCTTCGGGCTTGCCGTCTCGAACCATGTAGCCACTTTCTGGATCAGTGGTGCTCACCTTGATTTCCTTTTCTTCCTTCACACCCTCTCTAGGCTTTAATCCTTTTTTCCATGTACTTCACGGTCTTCATTAATTGCTGCCTCTAAATCTTTGAGGTAGGCACGACTCGTTTTCTCGATGACATGCTTCTTAAATTTTCGTTTATTCGCATTTGCTTTAAGATGCGTGGAATCACTTATCAAGACACGTCCACCGATCATTCGATTCTGAATAGCCAAGCGCACAATTTCATCAAAAATCTCCTGAAAAACATTTGTATTTCTAAAACGAGTTCGACGATTCCAACTGATTGTTGTATGATCTGGAACTCGATCTGTTAAAGAAAGGCCAAGAAACCAACGATAGGCAATGTTGGTCTGAATTTCTTTTTCGAGCTGCCTCTCTGAGCGGATACCGTAAAGGTATCCAATGAAAATCATTTTAAATAACACAATAGGATCAATGGAAGGTCTACCGTTATCTTCGCAATAATATTGACGTACTTTTTCTCGGATGAAGGAGAAATCTATATGCTTTTGAATTACCCTTAATAAATGGTCCTCCGGGACCAATTCATCGAGGCATACAAATTCGTAATGCATTTGTGGATTTTTATCATTGGAGGAAAGCACAATTATCACCTACTGTTAAATGATATTATAAAAATAATAACACATTAACGCGGTGTCGCTTTAAAATTAAGTGAAATAAAAATGGCTGTCGACTTTCTCGACAGCCTGAACCCGTCTCCTTAAAAAAGGGACGGGTTTTTTCTTTAACACTAAAAATAAGGGCTTTGTAGAGACTGAGTGCTTAGCTTATTCAAAAAAATCATCACCATATTCAGCTTCTGAGTCACTAGAAACATCATCGATCTTCGCCATAATTGTTTGTAGATCACCTTCTCGAATAAGCTCATCCACTACTTTTTCAATCGTTTCACGACTCACATCTTCAACAATAACCATATTTATCGACCATAGATAAGTGCCAGACAGGTTCTCACCAGTATTTTTATTCTTCCGTCGTAATGTTTCGATGTTTTGATAAGTAAAAAAGGTTCCCCACCATCTTGTTCGATCTGGTAAGGTGACAATTACATCTACATTATTATCATTTTTTTGTTGACTCTCGATCTCAGATAATTCTGTGCTAATCCAAATATGCTTCTTCATAGTTAACGGCTCCCTCCTCAATTGACAATATTAAAACCAATATTTTCTATTTGTATAGTTTTCTCAAACGGTTGATAACGTCTTTCTGATTGTGTTTGTCAGATTTCGCTAGTACCTCAACAGTATCCCCTGACTTTCTCAAGTACACTCTTGCACCTGTTCTTGACCTGAGTTCAAAGATGTCTCCAAAAATATTATTATTTTCGATCCCAGGATTATTATTCCCTTCTAGGTATCTTCTTAATAATGCATCAGCATCCTTCTGTATTCTCGAGTCTTTCATAGCCTTCTCAGCTTCTCTAACGAGAAGGCTATCTTCATGTATACGAGACTCTACATAATATTTTCCGACTTTTACTTTTCCCGAAAGAGTACGATCAACAAACTTAGCAACATCTTCGTCAATTTTTTTTAGAAGTTTCATCCCTTTTATTGCCTTACCAGCAGGGAATAAAGATAAAGCAGCTAATCCCTTATCCGTATTACTGGATTTAGGGTCAAATAATGTTTTTACATCATCTAATACAAGAAAATCAAGACCTGCTTTGCCTGCTTCTACTGCAAAATCAGCTGCATCAGATGCCCATTGTTTCCCTATCTCATACCAGTCTGATACTATAGCTTCTACGTCCTTCCAAGGACTACTATATGCCGCACTTCTAGTACTTCTCAACATCAACTGCGCATCGTTTGAAATCTCTACAGTATCGACATTATTACTCGGTACCTGTAATTTAGTTTCCTTTCCAGTTTTATATTTATCTTGTACACTATTTACGCTTGTCAATGAATCTCTATAGCTAGGCACAGTCTGAAAATTAAAGTTGTTGTCTATCCTTACCACAATACTACCTCCCAATATATTACATAACCACATGTAAAAATATTACATGGTAATTTAATCAAGTCAAGCTTTTTTATATATACTAAATTTTTTTAAACTATAAAATATACAGGAAGCCATAGTAAAAATCCCTCCCCCGAATTATTCCGAAGGAGGTATCCGCTTTTAGAATCAATTAAAATTAACTCAAAAAAACCCGTCTCCTCAAAACAGGGACGGGTTAACTATTTCTTGAATACATTCTGGCATATCGTATTTTGGACTTCCAACCATTGTTGATTCAGGGTGTACTCTAAATGAATAAATCATGCAGGACGATAGCCCCCGCTTCCAATTATTTACATACGAGCGCTTTTTCTGTAAAATATAGGAAGATTGGTGTTTCTTTGTTATTGCTAAGGAGGAGTAGGTTTAATATGGGGCAAGGCAAGACAGTTCAACGATCGTTACGTTCAGAAGTAGAGCATCACCTAAAAGAGCGTGGTTACACACTGACTAAACTTGGCGAGATAACAGGTATTAATCAGGGAGTACTGAGCGATATTTTTAATCGAACTCCTTCTCGGGCTATGACGATAGGTCATCTGGATGCACTTGCTGTAGCTTTTAATCAAGCCCCTGGATGGCTGTATGAGCTGTATGTAACGGAATGTATCGTCGAGGGAAGAGTGTCTCGTTCACGAGTTGTTCCCTATCTGATTCGATGTGCAGAAATAGGCAGGCAGGATTGTATCGAGTTAATTGTCCCTATACTTTTGGATAATCAGAAAAACCTGTCCATTCTGTTTTCCGTGGCTGAGAAGCTTTTTACAAATGGGAAACGACAGGAGTCAATCCCGTTTTATCAACTTGTTATTGAATCGGAAAAAGACAGCCATGGTGATCGTTTTGTAATGTCTCAGTATAGGCTTTTTCGTGCAGTGCAAGGGGGAGCTGATTCAGAGAAAAAGTGGAAGGCTGTCGTCCGTTTTCACCCTTATCGAAACAGGTTGCCTGAAAATTATCAATTAGATGCGTTACTACAATTAGCAAATGTGTGCTTTACGCTCCATAACTGGAAGGAGGTAGAGCGATATGCAGATGAACTTAGAGAGTTAGCAACCGTGATCTATAATGAAGAAGTACAAAGATGGGAAATTGATGGAGTGAGGGGAATACTTGAAACAGAGCGCCATCTTGTCGTGTATTATGGACAGGGCTTCTTACTAAAGGGACTCGCCTTACAATTACAAGAGCGGTATGAAGAAGCCATTTCTTATGTACAAGCGTATGCTGAGCTGGGCTGGTTTGAATTCCGTGATGATCTGGCTGAAATGGAAATTGAAAAGTTCCGTGGATGGGCGAAAGCGAATAATTACACGCTGAATTTATTAATGGGGCGTACAGAGTTACTTTCTGAGTATGTTAATCATCTTGCTAATAACCCACCTGAAATTTTAGCGGGTATGTTTACCATTATGGAGACAGCCAATCGATTCGGACTATCTGTAGATGACATTGTGGAGCGTTTTTCTAAGGAAATTGCTTGCTTTCAAGATTATAAAGACCCTTTTAGTCTTACCCGCCATCTTCATTTTCGGTATCATTTGGCGATATATCAGCTCGATAAGGGGCGAGTTGCAGAAGGTATTACAGAAACCCTACGCTGCCTTGCGTTAGCGAGTAAGATGATGGAGCAAGAAAAGTTCCAAAGCTGTGTCGCTATGTTCTGGAAATATAGACATAGTGCTTCTGACCAGCAGATAGATGAATTCCAAAACATTTTGGAAGGGAGAAATAAATAATGCGGAGTATGCTACTTCTACTTACTGTTTTGTTCGGACTTTCTCACGGAATCGTTGTACCAGAACATCAGGAGGTGCTTAGGAGTCATCACGTTGTAACTACGTATACCCACGGTGCAGGAGGTTAAGTAGTAGTAGTAAAACACCCTTTCGGGTGTTTTTTTTATCATTCAAAATTTTTCAGAGGTCGTTTTGCTGAATGTTGGTTTATAGTAATAAATGTACATAAATAAATGTACAAAAATGTAAAAAAAGGAGGCGAAAACCATAGGAGCTATTGCACACGAAAAGGGCGTTCCATCCCATTGCCAGGTAAACGGAACGCCCACAGGAGGAGCAGCTAAAGCTCCTATAAATAAATGTATCACGCAATCCTTAGATCGGGAAGGAGGAACTTATCACGATATAGAGCATTTAAAAAACATTGTGGAACAATTGCGAGAACAACTGGTGCAATTGTTTTTAGAAAAGAATGATTTGTTGCATGATGACGTCGTGGAATTAAGCCAGAAATTAGATCAGTACATTCTGCTAATTCAATCAAAAATGATGCTAAAAAATAGAAACTAAGGTGTTACAGAAGAAACTGCAAATCTCTCTACGATCAACATACAAACAGGTATATTTTACCTATTTTTCTTTTTAACTTATTTTGGTAGAATTAGAATAATATAGCGATCTGGAGGTTAGTATGAACAAACGAACTGCTGCTCTTTCAACTGTATTAGGTGTTCTCGCTTTGTCTACGTCAATAGCAATAGCTGCGGAGAGCAATGTCGCTCCATTAGGCACTGGTGACGACTTCGAAATATCCACGTATGCATCCAATATTCACGATGTAACCTCAAAATCTGCTTATTTATGGTCTTATACTCAAGGAGAAGGAAAAGACCTAGAAAAAGTACGCGTCTACTCATATTTCTACGTGAATGGAAACCTCAAGCACAAAGCTGGCGATAATGATGCAGAGTATGCGTCAGTAGATTATGAAGCTAATGTAGCAGCATTACACAAAGCCCGAGTCACATCGTCCCATTATGCCTACAACCGAGTAGGCGAAAAGATGACAGAAACGTCTGAGAGAGAATGGCCTGAATAAAAACATGTGGGAGGTAGAATAGTATGAAAAAACGAAATGTAATTCTATCTGGTCTTGCATTAGCTGGCGCTATTTTCGCAGGTAGCAATCTATACGCAAGTGAAGATGTGGAGCAGTTCGAACATGGAAATCAAATGAAAACACTTAGCTCATTGGGGATCGAAGCAAAGTCCGATGATTTGGAACCTATGAAAACTTTGACTGACGAGAATGGAAAAGAATGGATTTATACCAACTTCACCAAAAGATCACCGATAATGGATAAAATAGAAAATGAGCGTTCTGTAGGCGCGAAGGCTGCATTCATTGAAGTACAGGACGCGATCATGCAGAAGTACGCAAAAGTAGGGGATACCATTCCGGTTATTCTTCTGGATGAAGAGTTGAAAGAAGGCTCCTTCTCATTTATCAGGGAAGACGGCGAAGCGCTGATCTTCAAACTCAAATATAACGAAAAGAAGGCGGCATGGGATTACAAGCTGGAAAAGTAAATATCGTTGATTTACACAGGGGGATAGCACTCGCTATCCCCTATTTTATTGGACTCCATTGACAATAGGTACTAATAAATGACCCGTCTCCTCAAAACAGGAGCGGGTTATTTATTAGCCAGCTAGGTTCTAACGTCAATAATTGTATCCATGGGTATCCATTGAACATCTTCATCTGTAAGCAGCTTTACCTTTCTGATATTCGTATCTATCCACTCAACTTTCCCCCACATCCTGCAAGTAGTTCCAAGGCTATTTTTCTTGCGTTTCCACCAAGTAATTGCGACAGCATAGTTTTCTCGTCCGGCGTCTCTGAGTTGGTAATGAACGATTCAAGCTCATCCTGTTCAAGGATAGGCATGGGTACGAGTTTGTCATCTTCTTTCATTGAAAGGTACAATTCACGTTGCTCCGGTAATACAAACCGTGATGATCCAAACAAGTTATCGATTTTCTTTGCCATTATTACCGTCCCTTTCGTTCCCACGTTTCAAATACTTCCATCTTGTCAGGTTCCGACCTATGCCATTCAATGTATTCTTCTTTCGTGAGAGCATCGAGTATTGTCATGATTCCGCCTCTATCTCTCCCTGTCTTGATACACAGTTCGTCGATAGTTGGTGTTCTGCGCCGCCCTGCCGAATAGTTTCCGATCACTCGCAAGACTTTCCGCTCGATGTCAGACAAGAACAGAGTAACCACTCCCAAGAAATAAGAACATTTGTTTGTATCATATGCGAACAACATGCGTATGTGCAAATAAAATAAACCTAGAACTATCAGTATAGATGACAATTCGAGGTTTATCTTATTTACTATCCCTAAATATTTGATCATACATTTCTGCAAATAATTGTTTGTTAATCATTCCTAAACACAATAGACATCCTGAATAAATATATGCTTGTATTATCCACCCTGGGATTGGATATATTTCGAGAATCCATTTATTAATAGGAATCAATACTAAACTAATCTTTCCACCTTTTCGAACCTTTAACTCTAATGAATCCTTACTTGGAACATAACGTAAAGATAAATGAGCATCTGCATTTCTAATATTCCTATTTATTCCCTTCGTTAGGTCGACATATTTATTTGAAGTTTCTCTATTAAACATCTGAATTTTTTCATAAAGGGTCAGACCCATGAGATTAACTGCATTTTCGTCTATTCCATTTGTTAATTTCGCCATCTGTAAACAGGGAACCAGTATCTGACCGATATATTCAATTGATTTTGAATACGATGTAATAAACGAACTCGCAATTAACTTTTTTTCAGATAATTTCCTTGGTTCCTTTTGTGAGAATTCCCTCAAGAGATTCATTGCATCCACATGATATCGAACTGCCTCCGAATATCCAGATATCCCTGCAAGTTCGGGATTATCCTCCGTCCCTCTCCAATACGCACTTAAAATTTCTATTGCTTTTTGAGGATTTATTTTAATAGTGTTTAAGTATAAATCCATGAACATTATCATATACTGCTTGACTGTATTCTTTCCATATTGCTCTAAATCTGAGTTCCATCCTTGCAAAATCTTGACAAAGTATTCTTCCTGCGACAGAAAATCCCTCTCTTTAACGAGTGAGCGTACATCTTCGCCAAAAAATCCTTCGAATGTTAATTCGTCTAACTCATCTGCTACCTCTATAAAAAAAGAGTACTTTTCTTCCATTTATCTCTTTCCTTTCGTGTCTAAACACCCTATTTCTTCCATTCTACTCCTGCTTACATTAATTGAAAAGACTAGCAAATTCAAATAAAAATAGCCCTCCCCGGAGTCTATATCCGAAGGAGGGCTATCTCTTTTAGAATGCAGCCAGTATTACCTCAAGTGCCTGCTGGATAGCCTTGGCTTGCTCATCTGTCAGTAACCCGTACCCCGCTCCTACAATTGCAAGCGTTCCCCCTATGATCATCAAAATTCCTTGTTTCTTCTTGTTTGTTTTATCCATGATCTCATCCTCTCAGTATTACTGTTTTTGTGCTTCCATCCCATTCCACCTGTAGGCCAAGTGCTGCAGCAATCTCCCGAGCTGGTGCGTAAGATGTGCCTGCTTCGATTGTGACTGTCAGTTGCTTGCTGTTAACTGTCACGGCCTTGTTGTCTGGGCACCATCCTGGCGTGACTCCTACAGCCTCAGCTACCGCACGTACTGGCAAGGTTGAGACGCCATCTTTGAGGTAGCCTTGCATTGGCAGAACCTTTCCGTTAATCTCGATAGAAACTTTATCCATAGGTTTATCAACAGGCTTTGCCTCTGGATGTGGATTTTCTGTAGGAGACTTGTAAGGAACGCCAATGAAGTCGCAGAAATATTTCACAATTGACTCTGACCATATCTTCCAGTCCCTCTGAATTTGCTCTACATCATCCTGCTTCGAGTCAATGAATCCATATTCCACAATGACTGTTTCAACATTTCCGGTTTGACGATGCATAAAATAATAGTCGTAATTCGGCTTACCCTGTCGAGAAAAAACACGTCTGACATTTTGTCCAGACGTGCTAAGAGCTTCTGCTAATTTATTTGCAAGTTTGCCATCGGAATGAATGGAGTAGATCGTCTCAGCTCCATCGCCTCCGCCAGCGTTTATGTGATTTGAGATACAATACTTGGCTCCGCTCTCTCTTACCAGTTTTGTTCTTTGATCCGGCGTCAGCACGATATCGGATGCACGTGTAAGAACAACCGGTACGCCTAACGCCTGAAACCTTGCGTATTGATACAAACTAATTTGTAAGCTGAGGTCTTTTTCTTTGAGTCCATTTGCACCGACTGCTCCGGGGTCGCTTCCACCGTGTCCCGGATCAATAATCAGTATGGGAAGTGGCATGGTTTGTCCTCCTTGTGAATCGTACTGATAAAGCTCATATTTCTCGATTCGCTTGATTAACTCTTGAGCATAATTCGGATCGGTTGCATATCCCGCGTCTTGCACCGCGTGGCAAGTCGCTATGTAGCTTGCCCCCAACACCTTCGCGTATTTGGGTTCCAACAGTTTGGCTGTATGGTCCTCTATGCTTTCCTGCCAGTTGTTGTACTTCCGGAAATCTGATAGCTTTTCGATTTTTTTATGGTCTACATATTCGGTTGAAACCTTCTGATAGATTCCAGCAGGACCCGTTCCTTTGATTCCGAACAGATTGTTCGCTTTGGTCGCTAGTTCAGAGGTTCCCCATCCTGATTCAAGGATGGCCTGTGCAATTGTCAAAGAAGCAGGCACACTTGTGCGCCGCATTTCCTCTACAGCTGAAGTTGCGATCTTGGCAATAAACTCTTGTGGGGTCATCGTTGCGCCTCTCCCTTCCCTTTTAACACTTCTACAGCACGTTTGATTAACTCGGGGACAGGCAGGCCAATTCGTCCAGCGTTCTCGATGATGGATAGTAGTTCATTTGCCAGATAGAAAAAAATCGTTGCATCACGAATAAAGTTTTGGTCACCTAAAGCAACGTCCACAAGGTGTGCCACTGCAACCATACCGAAAATGAAAACCTTACGAGCAATACCAATAAGTCCGACTTTGCTTTTTAGCTTGCCTTCAACCCCAGCAGCTATTAGCCCACTTACAAAATCGAAAATGACGAACGCAACCAGGACGCTGAGCAACGCCGACCAACCACCAAATAAGAATGTAACTGCTGCACTTCCACCTGCGAACGCTACCTTGTAAAAAACATCCATATACACTTTCCTCTCTGCCTCATCAGGCAATAAAAATAGCCCCGATAGGTTCGAGGCGGACTCACAGTCTTGATGATAAAAAACACCCCCGGGATTTCCCGAGGGCCGTCGATGGGATCTCAAAATGGACTACTAAATGGAGTTTCATACGTAATGTTCCCACTTTTATCTTTTACTGACCCGGAAACAAATTTAACTTGATAGGAAAACCCAGTATGCCAAGTATCAGGATTATAACCCATGTAAATCTTGAGAATGGGCTTTACAGGATCAGTTGTATCCCATTCGATACTTTGATTGGCATTGGGGTGTTTTAAATTTGCTCCATTCTGATTGTTAATGTGGGTAATCAACTGATTCATATCAGTAATAGATAAGGTATCATCTGATAATGCTTCATTAAAGTTAATTAGCAAAATGCTCGCATTAACAAGAGTGATTGTACCAACTGCTGGGGTTTCATCGCTATTCTCGACTTATTCCCTTCTATTGAGGGCTTTCGTTCGAGCCTACACCGTGCAGGCGACTTTCAACGCACACGGCGTTCCATCAACGGATAAGAAGTTTTTTTTTACAACGGGCAATTTCATGGTAACCAAAACACACTTGATTGAACACTAACTAAAGTTAGCTGCTCCCCTATGAAACCCTTATTTTTTTGAACCTTCTTGTTCAAGTTTCTCGATTCGTTCCTCTAATTCGCTCATTTTTTTCTTGAAGCGTGTTCGAATGAGAAAATAAGTGATTACACTCACTGGCAGCCATACGAAAATGATTAACCAAAGAAAACTTCCCCAGTCCCATGTGAATCCAATATCACCATTCATGTATTGTCCTCCCCTAATCATTTTTAAAAGATAAGACGCTCTGGGTTCTGGGAAAGTCTCGAAGGAGAAAGAACAGCTCCCCATGGAAAAACGCCCTCCTGTTTAGGAAAGGCGTTATGCCAAAGGCTTGCCGTCTATACCCAGCCCTAATGCTTCCAGGTCAGATTTTACATCTGGTTGGAGGCTCACTGGAATCTGTGCAAAGGTACGGCGACCGTTAATGATCAAGCTCACGCATACTGTTACCATCGTTGCTTCACCTCCTTTCAGGCATAAAAAAAGAAGCCATATCCATAGTCGTTTCAGCATCTCTGCTCCCCCTATGCGGGCTTACTTGGGTTGTGGTTGTGAAACCATTTCGTATAGTTGTAAGACAGCTTCTTGCGTATCCAGATTGGCTTGTTTATTTTCAGCGCTGACCTTTTCCATTTGTGTTATCCGCTCCTCAATTGGTGCAGGAACGTCGACATACTCATACCACAATTCCTTGGTTTGCGGATTGAAATATAGCTTTGCATCTTTTCCAGCTTTCCGCTCTACTGCTGGTAATCCCTCAATCAATAAGCCTGTCCGTAATAGCTCCTCTTGCGTCTTTCCTAATCCTTCTGTTGGATCGAGAGGATTGTAGTGAATGAAGGTTACAAAAGCCCGCACTTCCGTTTCTTTCTCGAATTGAATGTAAATCATGAAAAGATTCCTCTCCTTTGCTAGCCCACTGTAGGCCAAGATAGATCGAAAAATCTAATGACGTAATTGTTGTAAAGAATCGGATATCCGTTGCCCTCTATCCCAATTACAGATGAATGAGCTACTCCTGGTATTTTATATGTAGCTCTCCTTGACATGTCTTTGTTCAAAGCAATTAATACCAGATTTTTAGTGTCGTCGTCGGCGATATACAAATTGTCATTGGCGTCTTTTACGAGATTTGAGCCATATCTGAAACCTTCCATCCCGTATGTTTGTGTGAATGTTAGTAAATCTTTGTCATACTTAACGATCGAACCACCATTTGAGAAGTAAATACTGCCATCTTTTGTAACTACGCCCTTACCTCTAACGTCGCCGATTGATCTACTTGTGATTAGGCTACCATTTAGGCTTATTTTATACGCTTTGTCCGTGAATACATACAACGCGTCAGTGCCTAGTGCACTTCCAAAAAGGCTTGAACTACCTGTTGAGTATTCCCACCGTTTGCCCCCCCCCACTGGTCATGCTAACAGCCTTTCCATTTGAGCCAAGTATATAGAGATTATCATTGGCATCTATGTGAATATGTAGGCCGCCTCCCATCGCTGTGTAGTCTGTGAAATTACCATAAGAATCGAATTTCCGTACCTTGTTATATGTGAGTACCCATAAATTTTCTTTAGAATCTACTACCGCATCCTGTATCCCGTCTGACATTTCAATACTCCATTGGAGGATGCCCCTAGTCATTTCCCTTTTTTCCAGTACGCTCGTGCCATTGGTCATATACAGGTAAATGTTATCCTTACTTGGTACAAAAAACTTTGTGTAACCAGCCGTAACGCTCCAATAATATTTTTCTGTCCATATCGGATTACCTAGATTCATGTTTCGCAAAACCGCTGTACCATTGACACCGAAAATGTTCTTTCCGGCTACGATGTTACCAGATACTAAATCAGGATCGCCTTCAACAGAGAATGCTTGATAGTACCCACCTCCAAAGTTCTGTCTTGCAGTTGTGGGCATGATTACACCTTTTGCCCCGTGGTTTGGCATTGTTCCTGTTTGTTCGCCAGCATCGTTTGAAAAAGTTTTCCCTACTAAAACATCACTTGGGATTGCGTTACCTGTCCCCCCTTCACCCTGTAGAATAAAATTTCCTGTTGTGGCGTTGTATCTAAAGGTGTAAATACCATTTGCTTTCAGGTTGGTTGCATCATTTCCGTTAGCCTTTTTTAATGACTTCACTCCGAGATTGTTGATATTGATTGTCGAAGCTCCTGCCTTCGAATCCGAGTGGAGTTTTAGTACAACTTCCATTCCATCCGTATATCCGCTAGGTTGTGGGGAGAAAGAAATCACATAAGCATTGGCTGTACCTGTTGTGACTCCATATAACGGGTGCTTTTTGTTGTCATTAACGTGATTGTCAAAATTGAGTTTAGCAGCAGCCTTTTCCTGCAATTCTTTCAAAGCAAGATAGGCACGATGAAACAGCCAGTTAAAATAATATGCTGGCGGCTTATCAGCTGGAGCCCATCCACTTACTTTTTTGCTTTCTGGTGGCTCCGTTCCAGGAGCCAGCCACTCTGGAAGTTTTTCATTGAACGACATTGGGAATCACTCCTTTAAATCGGCAGATCAGAATCATCGGAAGGAGTATAGGCATAGCCAAGTGTTCCGCCGATAGTTCCTTCTAAATTGGAGAATCCGCGATTTTCATCTACTTCTGTCTCGCTTCCGCTTGCAAATTCAAACGTTCCTGTGAGCTCGATTTCTCTGACGCGTACCCCCGCAACTACTGTTTTTTGAACCAGCCGGACAAATTGCCCTGGCGGCATTCCTGCCTGATTAATAGCTTCGATAGGTAATCGGATGATACTGATTCCAGCTGGCTCGGGATCAACAGGATCATTCCACGTCTCTTTGATCTCGATCTTACTAGGGTCAGTGGAAAGCGCCAGCGCTAGGATGCGGATGATCGTATTAATGTCCCCCGTGGAAAGGTTGCGAGCGATTTTCGACTTCAACAGGATACGGTAAACCTCATCCGTGGCCACTCCACGGGGTTGATTGACGATGGTTCCAATATTGTCTAATGTGGTGCCTTGTGCCTCGTCAATGTCTCTCCATGCTTGTATCCGTTCATGCGTCTCTTCAACCTGCCGGATCTGCTCAGCCAAAATGGCAAAGAGTTTGCCGAAAATGCTGTTTGGGGTCTTCGCGAACACATCCATTAGCTTTTGAAGAAAATCCTTTGAGGTAGTCATGATTGGATCACCACGCTGATTTTATCGAAAGATGTCTGGGCCACTTGGTGCGGAGCAATTGCGATGTTTCCTTCCGTCCACGTAGTGCCGTCTTTGCTCAGCTCAACGATCAAATCCGTGATTCCTTCCACTTCTGTTCGAACAGCGACGAGAGCAGAATGGATGACTGGCATACCAAGGTTTAGTCCTGTGTAGATGATTCCATCCTCGTCTTCGCCACCGATGTATTTGATTGCAGCTGTTTTAAGCAAAGAAGCCCCATCGGAGGGGAAGCTCGTAGATCGAACCACCGTCATTCGCAACTGAATAGGCACTTCAATGGCATATCTGAACCTTACGATGTGTTCAAATCCTGCGTCATCTTTTACGGTCTCGGTCTGATTGCCATACGGTTCGATCCCTCCGGCTTTGTTTTCAAAAATCGCCTCGGCAATCTCTTTAGGATCTCCACCAAGCACGTATATTTCAATTGATTTCGGAGGACGGCCATCGCTGTCAGTAACATTTTTGTAGTTCTCAACGACTGCTGCAGCTCGTACGCCCGTAACTTCCAGCATCGCCTTTCTAATGGCCGGAACCGTTGCTTTCCCGCGCCCCTCAGAAGATATAGAGAAACGCTCTCGAAATTCGAGAGGAGTCTCTAGGTTGCTATTTTAAGCAGCTTCTCCAAGTCTTCTTATGAGCACAGGTTCAATGCCTGTTGCTTCGAAGAACCTCCTCTTGATGACATCACAGAATTTCGTATCAAGTTCCATGGTTCTACAGCTACGCCCCATTTGTTCGCAAGTCATGAGTGTTGAGCCGCTACCGCCGAAGAGATCTACAACGATGTCACCCTTTTGACTACTGTTACCGATAGGAATTGCCAACAATTCGAGTGGCTTTTGGGTTGGATGAACGTACTTGCTGACGTCACCACGTGAGATCTCCCAGACTGAATCTGGCTCTTGTTGCTCACCTAGTAGACCTGACCGCCAAACAGTAGTCTGCTTGCGATCCCCATACCATGCCGGTACTTGTCCTTTCAAATACGCGTAGAATACTGGTTCATGTTTGAATTTGTACTGAGCAAATCCAAAGGTAGCTGCATTCTTTACCCAGACACATTGCGTACGGACCACAATACCTGCTTCGTTCATTTTCGTTTCAAACTCACGTTGATAGCTGGACGGATGGAATACATAAATAGCCGCTTTGTCATCCATTAGCTCCGAATAGTTCTGAAATGTGTACCCTAGAAACTCCTCAAATTTCTCCATTGGCATATCATCGTTCATGATGCTCGCCCTGCCATCTGCAGCAAGCTCTGAAGAATCACTCTTGAATGCAACGTTATAGGGCGGGTCAGTTACAACCAGGGCGGCCTTTACTCCATCCATTAATGCTTGGACATCATGTCGACTGGTAGAATCTCCACACATCAGTAGATGCCTTCCTAGTCTCCATATATCTCCCTGTTTTGTCTCGGGCTCCTGGATCTCACCTAAAGCCTGCTGAACATCGAAATCATCGTCAACGACCGGCTCCTCTATATGGATATCCAGGTATTCACTAAGTAGTTCCGTGACTTCTTCATCGTCAAAACCAGACAGTGAGATATTCAAATCACTTTCCTTGAGATCAGCCAGTACATAAGCTAACTTCTCCTTATCCCAATCCCCGCTGATTTTATTCAATGCTAGATTGAGTGCTTTTTCCTGGTTGTCATCCAAATCAACGACTGAGACCTCAACCTCTGTGGCCTGCTGTTCGTTAATGAGGATTTTTAAACGCTGATGGCCACCAACGAGGTTTCCTGTTCGTTCATTCCAGACAAGAGGCTCAACATAGCCAAATTCCTCGATGGACCGTTTCAGCTTTTCGTACTCAGGATCACCCGGCTTCAGGTCGATGCGTGGATTATATTCTGCAGCTCTGATCATAGAGACTGAAATTTTCCGTATGTCCATGCTATTCAGTCCTTCCTTAAGACACAGTAAGAATGAAAAAGCCAGCCTTAGCGAGTGACAGCTTTCTGAGCCGTCGCTTTGCCTTTTGGCTGGCTTTGATCTTCACGAATTTTGAGCTGCGGCCTACAGGTCGAAAAACTTTTACAATCTCGTCAGACCGGCGCAGCACTTCCTCCGTGTAGTATATTTCTCCAGTAGTTGAGTCGACATACTGGCGCACTACATCTCACCCACCTCCATAAAAAAAGCACAGCTAAATTGCTGCGCCAAAGTTGTACACACACTGTTAATTAACTACAACATACAACATAGTCTGCTTTGTCTTTCTCATTTAACCAAAGTGATCCGTCTTTTTCTACCCTAACATCTAAACCGTTTTCCTTAAGGTACTTTACATATTCAGGGGGAGCAGTTTCAGACAACTTATAATATTTCTCCTCTTGGTTTAAAAAAAGATAAGTTAAGCTGCCAAGGAAAAAGAAAACTAATGTAAAAACGATTAATTTTCTCACAATGTTCCCCCTCATAATCCTTTTTTCTATGTGTTTACTCTTAATTAGTATCTTGGATCGTTTTCATAATCAGATGATTTACCAGTGAATCTAGTTAAATCTAGCTTATTCCAATCCCGTGGGTACTTATCCCAGTTTTTCAGGTATTTCAGCTTTCCGCTCTCATATAGTTCATGGGCTGATTCCCTCGCATCAGTAAAGTGATCATTAAAATCCAATCCATCTTGAGCAGCTTTATATCTGCCTTCATCATTGTTATGGAGGTCCATTTTCACATGAGGGTTATTTTTTGAGTAGTCTGCTGCCCCTAATTCATGGGCAGTCGCCCAATCATCAGCCCACTGATCATTAACCAACATTACCATTGTGATGTTCCAGTACGCGTGTCTAAAGGCATCATTTTTGCCTCCAGGCCATTTTGTGCTACCAAATAGGTAATCAGTATAATCGTAAGCTTCCACTCCAGCCGCAATAGACCAATATCCTCTTTTCGGATTATCATCAAATAATACTTCTTCGTATTCATTTAATTTAGGGATATCGTAATCCTCTAATTCATATTCACCATCACTTTTAGCAATCCTTGTTTCTGATCCTTCTTTACTATACTTTTTTGCAGTTTCCATAAAAAATTCATTTAATTCTTCTTCCGTTGCATCAGGATTATCTTTTTGATAATTACTTAGTTCTTCCCCAATGACTTTAAAATTTCTTTTAAAGTTCTCATTCTTCAAATAATTATGTGCACCTTCATAGTCCTGATCATCTTTGCTCAATGCTATGTAAAGATAAGAATCTTCTTTATCATTATTTTCTAGTAAGCTGATGACTTGTTGCTTCTTTAGCTTTTTACCTTTTGAAGAATCCGTCGTTTCTGCAAAGGCACCTCCTGAAAGTATAGCCATGCTGGCTGTAGCAAGTGACAAACCTGCCAATAACATTTTCTTTCCTGACATAAAAATACCTCCCTTTGATTTACGGTACAAATTTACTATAAATTCCATTTTTTACATGTAAAGCATTTTCCTACAATCCACACATTAGTAACAATTTATAATAGGTTTCCACACAGCAACATTTAGTTTATTTGATATTGAGAGGTACTGGACAAGGGGCGAGAAGCCGAAGCTTTACATCTCGCATGTAATCCCCTGTCCGGTATATCCCAGCAGAGTAATTCGCGATTTTCTAAAGCTCCGAGAGGGGTTCCCAAAACTTGAAAACCGCTGTAACACAATGCAAAAAAAATAATTGCATGGTTCCCTGCTACGCTCGTCGCAACTGGTGCGTTCAGGCTCAGAATGTCCCCCTCTCGTAAGGTCACATTCGTCATCACCCATAGATTCGCTCAGGTACGCCATTGATAAGGGATAGACGGTGTCTCCCAAGAGCAGTTGATGCTTGCTCTTGACTCAAGATTACCGATTCCACCATTTCAAATCGTCCTGCCTTTTATCCCCGGTTTTGTCCGGGTTTTATCCTACCATTTGTCGAGGTTTTTTAAGAGCCTCACCTATATTTGATCTACAGTCAAAATAATAACCACCTCAAAGGTGGTTATTTGCGCTACTATATTCAGCTATCGAGCTCCGTTAGGTCAATGACCAGATTGGTTGTTATGTTTAGCGTTTAATAAACGGTTCATAATCCTTTTGGAACGATAATTTTGTTTCCTCGTATGTCGGAATCTCCAGCAACTCTACATTGTCTATCTCCATATGCAAAAATTCTTTCACAATTATTCTTACACTTTTTTTAATCCCATCGATGTCCCAAGATGTTGACAGCTTGGACCACATATCAATGTAAATTGGTTTGTGACCATTTTCATTTATTGGAGCAAAGTGGTTAACTTGATGTAAAACATCCTCAGAATCTCTTGGATATATATAGCTGTAATGAACATCGTTTTTACTATTTAAGAACTCCTCAATTTCATCACAGTATTCCTTATCCTCAGTCTTATCAAGTTCCTTTTCTAACAAATTTTTTAGGCACTTTTCGGTTGTAAGCTCGAAATACCCTAAAAAATTTTTTTGCTCTTCATCAGCATAAAGTGTAATTTCATCGTTACAACTTTTATCACATAATCCGTATACTCCATACCAAAAAAGGCAGTGTCGAACATGAACATATACAATATCTATAACTTTCCCAACCCTTCGTTTGTTGTCGAATCCTGCCCGTTAGCTAAACAAAAGCTGCCGTTAAAACCTTGGAGCCTTCTCAATTTCTCTCTTATTCTTAGCTTGTTTTTATTCTATTCAATTTTAGAAGGAAATGATATTTTCTCTTCAAAAACATCTTGATCATTTACGTTAAATAGAAAATTACGAATGATTTCCGGCTCTTTATAATCATCCAAAGTAACATATTGTTTTGCAATTTTTTTAGAATCCTTTAAATTCTCATTTGTTGGTTCTAGGAAACTACAATCAATATAAAAATCCCTAATCTCAAGTAGACACGAAAGTTCATAAGACTGGACTCCGTGTACTCCGTTCTCAAAATCCATTTCACATTTCATCGACATTCTTATGTAGCGTTCCGTTCTCTCACCAAACTCCATGTTAGAAATAAAGACTGGACTATAATAATAAGACAACAAAACTGATGCATCAGGCATTGGAACTTCGTAATCCTCGAAAGCGATGTCGGTAAACTCGTAAGCCTTATTCTCCAAATCCCTCCAGCTCCGAACACCTGGTAATTTAAGAAATGCAATATTGATCGTTGTATTTATTGGGTTCTCTATACATTCATTTCCTTCAAGTTCAAAGGGACTTAAATTTACATCGATTGAATGATAAAACTTCCCATCATATAAATATGAGGAATACTTACCGTTTAGTGCTACTAATTTTACAGGTTTCATGAATACCCCCAGCATTTTCACGATATTTTTTTTGCAGTAATTAGTTTGATTCTACATCCAAAAGTTGGATTTTTCATCAGATAAAAAACACTCATTCTGGCTAAAAAATGAAAATTTAGCGCAAAACTGCCTGTAGAGTAATATCGTTAGATAGCCGATGCACACTTGTTTAATAAAAAAAGCACTCAGATCATCCCGAGTGCCGTAGCAATTTGCATAATTGCCTCTTTCTTTTTTGTATAGAATTGGTCTTTTGTCAGACCTAAGTCAAGATATACGTTGATGTCTTTTACTCGTGATGTGCTGAGATACTTCTCTTCAATGATCTGACGCTCTACTTCATCCAACGAGTACTTCAATGCCCTTTCAATCTGTCTTGCTTTCAACTCATTCGTGGACTCAGACTTTTGAAGCCGTGGAAACAGTTGATCGATACCCTTCTCCTGTCGCTCCTGTTTATTTTGTACAGCAACACGAAGGGCCTTATACTCTTTTAATGCTTTGACAACAGCCTTTCTGACTTCTTTTTCATCTACTGGTTCCAGAAATGACAGTTGCTCTTGTGCGCTCATCTTTCCAATTCCCCCTCGTTGTTAGCCCATGATATAATTAGATTAGGCGAACATATATACGGGCTCCCGCCTGGGGGCTTTTTCTTTTTTACTCCCGAAATATTGTGTTAAGCATACTATTCTAAGTTCAAATCAACATTATATCGTGGTCTCGGATTACTCCTCCCGATCATGTATGCCTCGTAAATTGCCCTATCAACTGCATCTTCTACATAGATAATTTGTATTTGTGAGACTTCTTTATGCCATGCCATCGTATCTTTGTTTTTACCCGTTGTGTGACTTCGTACCCTTCTGCGTAAATTTCCCGATTTGCCTACCCATAAGAGTTGATCGTGTTTGTCAAACAAAGCATAGATCCCACCTCGATGCCTTGGTATAACTCTAAGACTTTTAATGTCTCTGTAGATAATAATTTCTTGATAATCAGGCACTGTGATGTTGATCATTTTAGTCTCCCTCCTCTTCGCAATTTCTCTTATGTTAAGCAGTCTGGATAAACTCGGGGTTGTCGTAGATGTTTTCCAATCTTCTTTACTTCCTTCCGCCCACCACCGCATCTAGTGCAGCCTACACCGAAAATACATTTACATTTTTGGTAAAATTTGTAATAATACAATCGTATCACAATAAAGTTATTTAAGGGAGTTGTCACTATGAAGAAAATGTCCATTCTCTTAGCTTCACTAATGGCAGTTACTTTGCTCGTTCCCACTGTATCGTCTGCAAAAGCAATTTCAAACCCTACATCATCAGTTATCACTCAAAATACTCCGCCCGATGTAGAGGTTTTCTCCCCACCATCAAAGGATCCGTACAACCCTACAATCCTAAAGTACGGAGACCCAATTTTAATAACGTGGTCTCAAACAGATCCTGATCCAAATACTGTTTTTAAAACCTTCTGGGTTGAGGTCATTGATAATGATACCGGTCGTGTTTATAGTTCAGGAGTTCTACCACAAAATACAAGCAATAACTTTCAATCCTTTGTGATTCCAAAAGACAAATTACCAAGTAATAGACTTCTGTACGTAGGTGTTAGCATACAGGATGAAGCTGGTAATTGGAATTATGGTTCCAGTGTGAACTATTTTAAAATTCAACAACCATAAACCGATTTTGGTAACTTTATTTTTGATGCCTTTTAATGCCAATTGACAGGCTTCCTTTTCAGAAGTGTCAGGCATACGGAGCTTTCTCCCATACTCCAGTTTGTAAAAGAAAAGATATTTATATTTTTTGTAAAAATTAATGCAAATTACACACGTGTTCTTTACTAGATTTTAGGAGGTTACATTTATGAAGTTAAAGAAACTGATATCAATGATCGGACTGACAACCTGCCTACTTTCCATGTCTTCTTCTGCATTCGCTTTAGGTACTGCCATAGAGCCTGATAGTATCGACTCACCGAATTATTTTCAAGGAATTAATGATGATTTTGAAGGTACTCTTTACAAAGCATATCCAGAATTTGAAAAACCAATGGATCGTGATTGGTTTCAATGGACAAACGACACAGGCCAAGGAAAAGCATTTTATATTAACTTCGACACCTATCAAAATCGCAGCCTAGACTACCAGATTCAAAGTTTGTATGTTGGTGGTCAATCACAACAAGTTTTAAAAGATACTGGACGCGAATCCTGGTACGTATATTTGCCCGCTGGCGAAAAAATTAAAATACAAGTTTCTTCCCAAGATGCAATGAGAGTGGACCCCAATGTGAAATACCGCATTTCCTTAAGTACGCATCCATTGGCTTATTAAAGAAATGTTAGATTTGCTGTAAGATTTAGAGGGCTGCTAAAAAACGTGGTATATACAGCCCCTCTAAATCACTTCCTTTCCAAATCCCTCTTCCTTTAACATACCTTCACTTGATTTATCACAAGTAATGAAGTGTTAAGTCCATACCTCTTTGACACGAATGCTTTCAGGATCGATGTCTTCGTTCTCGCACAGTTCTATCAAATCAACCGCTATTCCGTTAGATAAAAGCGTTACGTCGAGACCACCATCGTCCAGAGCATATCGACCGATCAAATCTTCGAATTCTTTGATTTCGGTGAAGTGTAGCAAAAGGAGCAGCTTGTCGCCGCGCCAATCCAATTCCTTGTCTTCACAAAACTTGCGCAGATCTCATTCCGGCATTTGCCCCACTCCTTTACAAATCGTGTGTTGTGTTACCCATTTGGAAGTACCAGCTTCACCATCCTTACTCTCTACAAAACTAAATATCTATTAATGTACTTTACTAAAAACCGTTATTAAGTTACCATTTATTGTAAATAAAACCATATTATCAGGAGGGACTAACAATGCAAAAACAAGATTTGTTTGATTTAGATGTACAGGTTAAATTCGTAAATCAAGTTAAAGATGGATTTCCATTGTCTGAGTATGGTTGTACTGGTGGATGCCCAACTTTTTGGCAATGCCCAAATTTTTCCTACAACGGCTACTGCTAAGCAAATTATAAGTTTTAAAATATTAACTCACTGGCGACAGTGGGTTATTGTTTTGTCTTAAGTAGGTAATTGAACCATTTTCCTCAATTACCGTTGTGTTAAGCAGCCACTTTTATAGCAGCTTGGCAGATCGATATTGGTAATGACTTGCACTCCTAGTATTCGATGAAAATAAAGTTTGAGACTGAAGACAATTTACCTTAACGGGCAGGATTGATTTTTTTATTTCACGAATACCTTATTATGGGAATTGCAGTATGAAAATTAAGTGAAACTGCAAACAACCAGATAAGGAGTTCACCAAATGAAGAAACCAGTAATAACTTTCTTATTAGCCATGATTCCGAGTATAGTTACCATACTCTTATTGATCGAATACTTTCCTTATACAGGTCTTGGCAGAATTGTAAGTATTCCAATAACATTAATTTTAAATATTGCTATTTTGTTATTCTCTCTGCTTCTCACTCAAAAATTAAAATCAAGAGGATCCAAAAGTTTTATTTGGATTGCAGCCATAACCATAAGTGTGTTGATTGCAGTTCTTATGCATCCACAAGAATACTTACCTAGTGTTTTAACGCAACTTCGAGATCTGATAATTTCTCAGTTAACTACAGTGTTAATATAGTTGAATATTTCCAAAAAGCAGGTGCTCTAATGAACGATCTAAAAGCATTGTTAACACAAGATCAAATTTCAGAAATCGAACTTTCTAAAGAGATGTGTAACGGAATGAGTGTAGATGGTGAACCAATTATTTGCTTCGAAATTCTCTCCAATATCCTTCACAACAATTTGTCTATTCGAGAATTGTCAAAAGACGAAATCCATACTGTGCTCGTACAGTTAAAAGGTTACAAAGACTTTTGGAAAGATGCTATATGGTTTCAAAGCAGTAATATTAATCAGATATACGTTGTCTTTAGGGAACTAGTAAAAAATACGCTTCGTGAAGACAACCTAACTTGAACACTGTACACATTTTGTTAATTGAAATTGCTTCTACTTTCAATCAAACCTGTTTTTATTTAACATTGAACCATCGTTATTGTTGTACTTTCGGAGTTTCAAAAAGTAGGGATAGGGACAAGAATTATGGACAATCTCATGTCCTATCTTAAACGGAATGCTCCTGATAAAGCTTTTATAGGTCACTTTTCTTCTGTCGAAGGTAAACATCTGTATGAGGAATACGATTTTAAGAAGGACCCTGCTTTGACAGGAATGTCTCGAGTAGCGCCAGTTGTTGGTGGTGTATCAGGACCTGGGGCTCGTCCTATGTAGGAAGAAGGGCTTCGTTATATCTTTCAATTTTTGGGGAATCTTAATGGTTCCCTTTTCTTGCGCTAAGCTCTTGATGCACCCTTTTGACATTACTATCTCATTCTCAATACAACGCGCAGCATACGTAGCCAGCTTGGTGCCCTTATCCACCTGATAACTCTCGATTGCTTTGATCAGGCCGATGGTACCGATGGAAATCAGATCTTCACTGTCCTCACCCGTGTTCTCGAATTTCTTCACAATATGCGCCACCAAACGCAAATTGTGCTCAATCAGCTTGTTGCGGGCGTAAGGGTCGCCTTTGGCCATGAGTCGGAGGTACTTTTCTTCTTCGGTGTCCTGAAGCGGTTGCGGGAAGGCATTGTTCTTGACATAAGCCACAAAAACAAGAAGTTCTTTAAAAACAAGGGAAAGCGCCGCGATAATGCTGGACATGGCTGCCACCTCCACGTCTGGAATAGCTTACTTCTATCCTTATGTGGGCGGTCGCCTATATGTGCATGTACGCTAAAATAACCGAGTGAATAAGCGAATCCTTCTTTGTACAAAGACGTACTCGGTTAGTGGCTGATTAAACGAAGGTAAATGAACACGAGCGAGTCAGATATTCCAAAAACCGCATGGTCATCCCAATCGTCTTTTATCGAAATAATTTCAAGATTACTTAATTGCGGTTGTAAAAATTGAATAAACTCCTCAGACACACCATCTTCTCTCAGTTCCTTATTCTACCATCGACAATTAAAACGCTATCCAATGGGAGATAAATGACGTAAATCTCCCTCTGGCTTAGTTGAAAATGTAACCATTTTTCGGCGAACACCTCTGTGTATTCAACTAAGTTTTTTATGTTGTCGGGCATATGAGCCTCCCTATCGTTTTCGTTACAATATTTTTAAAAAATTATATTTTTTGGTACAATAATCCAAACGAATTGGCATATCTAAACCAAACTTATTGGAGTGGTCACCCATGCTAGATTTTGGCGCTGTGTCGATCGAATGGGGTACTTTACTCATTCTGCTCTTTGTCTTCCTCATGCCTTTAGCCCTTTTCATTGCTTGCTGCATTTTCATCGTAAAACGCACAGGAACCAAGCAAAAAGCCTTCGACGAGCTGGAAAAACGCGTCGCAGCACTCGAACAAGAAAGAAAGCGTCCGAAATTATAACGGACGCTTACCTTTCCCCTATTCAAATAATGCCATCATCTCTTCGTCTTCTCTCTCGCGCGCTATATCGTATGGTGTTTGCCCCTCTATGTCCTTTTTGTTAGGATTCGCACCTTTAGCCAGCAGCAACTCTACCACATCCACACGCTCCTCTCCATCCGCTACCTGTGTGTGCAGCGGGGTACTTCCATCATGAGCGCTGGCATGTATGTCTGCACCGTGGGCGATGAGCGCCTCTGCAACCTCTGGATAGAGTGCAATATGCAACGGGGTAATGCCCTCATCGTTTTTCGCATGAACATCTGCTCCCTGTGCCACCAAGTACGCAATAAGGTCGACATCGTCTGTCATCACAGCTCCATGCAGTACGGAAAACTCATACTCATCCTTTTCATGCAGCAATTCCGGCTGTTGCGTGACGATCTTCTTTACGAGCTCAATATCTCCCAGTTCAGCCGCATCGTATAAATCTGCGAATTTGTAAGCCATGTCTGCCTCCCCTAACTTATGTATTCCTCCCTGTTCCTTACCGCTCCTCTGTTTCAAAGACAAGTTTGGCGAGCAGGACCAGCGGTGAGTCTTTTTCTTGCCCATCCTCAGTGAGTTCGAACAGTTTTTCGTTAATCGGACCGTACCTCGATTCATTGCCGTACAGCAAAATGACATGTGGGTACTTGCCAATCTCCTCTGTTAGCTTTTTCGGCCATTCTTTTCTGTCGAGTGTTGCATTCATCGCATATTCGTTTTCCAAATACGTCAAAAAGTCCGCTCTGGCCTCTGCATCCTGTACCTCATGCACTTCAAAAAAATCCTCGTCTACCCATTCAAGACCCGATGCTGTTAAAAAGCCAGACGGTATCACTTCCCCGTCCTCGTCGTAAACCGGAGTCAGAAAATCCGCTAGCTCATCAGAAGACTGCAAGGTTGTTCCCCATACCGTTACCACATTTCTCATTGTAATTTCCCCCCTCGTCTACTGCTTTACTGTTTCCAAGGAAGAGCGAATGCGATCTACACGCTCCTTTTCCTTGCGCAGAATGGCTTTCTCGTACGCTACATCCAACAACCGATTAATTTCTTCCCAATTCGCCTCACCGGAAGGCGATTCACCGCTTGTCAGCATTTTGCCCCAAGCACTTAATGCAATCTGCCGCTGTGCTTCATTTCCGTCCAGCCAACGAATCAGATCATCCCATTGTGGACGTGACACCGCGAAAAGCTCATCCCAGCCTTCAATCGGGTACGCCACATGCGGTTCCATCCATAAAATGACTTCTCGGGAGCGAAAGTGATGCAAATGACTGTTGGCAGCATATCCTACCAAACATTCTTTTCTGGCAACGACTTCATCCATTTCAGCCAAAACTCGCTGTAACCCCTCTTCTTCGGGCAAACAAGCTGCCGTTACATATGCACGCAAGGTTGAGCCTATACGTTCATAATGTGGCCCGGACTTCCATAGCGAGCGCACCCAGCCCTCTGCCTTCTTGCCTACTGTCTCGACAATGAGCTGGCACCAAAGTAACAGATTGCTTGATGAGGTTTCCTGCTCGATTTGCGTTACCCATTTTTGTAAAACTGGCTCCCAATCGTACTGAGTAAATGCCTCTTGGATACGCGAATCTCCTGCACCATGCATTTTGGCAAACAAGACTAGCTTTTCGAAATCTTGTGCTGCCTCTTCAAAGGTTAGCGTCCGATAGATTTGCAGCCATTCTTTCCACTCTTGTGCGACTTGTCCCTCGACATCGAGTCCATCTGCACCGGCGAGTGCTTCATAATTCCAGCACTCTGCCCCAATACAGCCCAGCTCCGTGACCCGCTCTATGAACTCTGTGAAGCTTTTGCCGAGCAATAGGAATTCGTCTGTCTCATGCCCCCAGGAATAAACGGGCGGGTCATCCACGCCTGTCGACAAATCGATGAGCAGCATGTCGCCATTCCCGCCGACGTGAAAACAGAGATACCTTTTCTCGTCCTCACTCTCTTCGTCCCCACCAAAGTACGGCCACTCAAACGCATCCAATGACCATCCCAAATCCCCACTCAGCGAAAAAGGGTCTAACGCTCGAGATGGCAACGACCAATTTATTTGAACCTGACTACTGCCCGCAAGCAAAATAGTCCGGATCGTCGCGGGAAATCTGATCCCGAGACTTTCCTCTCTACTCTCGATTTCTTCCAGCCTTGCTGGTGGTTCTATAGTGAGCGGCCAAACCTGAGCACCTTGTCGCTCCATATCATGCATAAGTAACTTCCACGTTTCAAACCACTTTTCCATTCGCTGCTGCATTGGCATAACGACCTCTCTCGTCTGTCGTTTTCTATCTTAGGAATTCTATATCTATTTTCGTTATCTAAAATTCGATTTCATATCCTACTAAAGCACCAATTATATCCATTTTTTTCATGGTAAAATTATCTACAAAGTAACTATTTTTGCCGATATTAGTAGAAAAAACTCGGAAATGAGGACCTAGCTGATGACCACCATAGGAATTGATTTGGGCACGACGAACAGTCTGGTGGCCTACTGGACTGAAAATGGACCCGTGCTCATTCCAAACGCGCTCGGAGAAACACTGACTCCTTCTGTTGTCAGCGTCGATGAGAATGGCGAGATCTTGATTGGAAAAATCGCCAGAGAGCGTCTCTTGACTCACCCAGATCGAACAGCTTCTACCTTCAAACGGTTTATGGGGACAGAAAAAAGATACCAACTGGGGAGATATTCCTTTTCTGCCGAAGACCTTTCCTCCTTTGTGATTAAATCTTTGAAGGCGGATGCAGAGGCTCATTTAGGGCATCCCGTTCACGAAGCGGTTATCAGTGTGCCTGCCTATTTCAACGACACACAACGCAAAGCAACCAAGCGAGCAGCAGAGCTTGCTGGACTAAAAGTGGAGCGCTTAATCAGCGAACCGACTGCTGCCGCGATCTCATATGGGCTCCATCAGGAGGAATCGGAGACACAATTCCTAGTATTCGATTTAGGTGGCGGAACGTTTGACGTTTCTATTTTGGAAATGTTCGAAGGTGTGATGGAAGTAAAATCAATCGCTGGAGACAACTTTTTGGGCGGCGAAGACTTTACCGATCTGATCGCCTCTTATTTCATAGAAGCCCATCGACTCGATATCAACACGCTGGACAGTAAAGCGCGTTCGTCCATTCACAAACAAGCTGAGTTGTGCAAGCGTGCCTTGTTTGTGGACCAAGAAGGGAAAATGAGTGTCAATATCCAGGGAGAGCTGGTTGAATCGACTCTCAGCCGGAATCAGCTGGAAGATCTCGCGTTTCCCCTGCTGCAACGACTGCGTCAGCCAATCGAGCGCGCTTTGAGAGACGCCTCCATCTCACCTCGGGAATTGGACGCAATCGTGCTTATTGGTGGTGCGACGCGGATGCCGCTTATCAAGTCCATCGTAAGCAAAATATTTGGGCGACTGCCCTATTCCCATATTAATCCCGATGAGGCTGTTGCATTGGGAACAGCGATTCAAGCAGCACTCAAGGAACGCAACGAGGCGTTAAACGAGCTAGTTTTAACAGATGTTTGCCCATACACACTCGGTACGGGTATTGTACAAACCATGGCAAACGGCAAACACGAGGATGGCTACTTCTTTCCGATCATCGAGCGCAATACGCCAATCCCGGTCAGCCGGGTAGAACGGTTATACACCGTTCTCGATTATCAACGCTCCATTCTCGTTGACGTGTATCAAGGCGAAAGCCGACGGGTCGAACATAACCTCAAACTTGGCGAACTGGATGTAAAAGTTCCCCCTGCCAAAAAGGGCGAGGAGTCTATCGATGTTCGTTATACATATGATATCAACGGGATTCTCGAAGTCGAAGTGACTGTCGTATCTACAGGGGTCAAAACCAAGGCCGTCATCGAAAAAAACCCGGGCAGCCTTTCACCAAAAGAAATTGAGGAGCGTTTTCAAGCCCTCCAAAACATTAAGATCCACCCCAGGGAACGAACCGAAAATCGATTGCTTCTGGCAAAAGGCGAGCGTATGTATGAAGAAGCGTTGGGCGAAAACCGTATGATCATTGCGAATTGCTTACGCCGATTTGAAAGTGTCCTGTCCACCCAAAATGATAGAGACATTGCCAAAGCAGCAGAAGAATTGAAGCAACAGCTGGACATGTTTGAAGGGTGGAATGAGTATTAATGGGGATTTGGGAGATTCTCGGGATTGAACCGACGGACAATCCTGCCCAGATAAAAAAGGCTTATGCCAAAAAGTTGAAGGTGCACAATCCGGAAGTTGATCCTGAAGGATTTCAGCGATTGCGAGAGGCATACGACCTCGCCCTGAAGTTCACGGGCAATGACAAGCGGAATCGCAGGATCGAAGAAACGCCCCTACCTGAAAAAAGACAGCTGGATAGTGAGGAAAATCATGAATCGCAAGAAGAGACGATTCACCTCCAGCCGCCGAGACGACAATATGAGCTGTTGCATTCGAAACCAGCAGAAGAAGAGCAGCCTACCTACGATCCACCGCAGCGGCTCACACTGTTTGACAGGTTTTTAGAGGAAACAACGCAAGAAGTAGTCTCTGTAGAAGAAACCCCTATTCCCAAGCGGTACGATTTCACGGAGAGCTACGATCATTCCGAACGCTCCATGAACCCCGATGATATGGTGGAGCGTTTTTTCCGCCGTACGCAAATGTTGTACGACAACTATCACGAGCGTATCCAGCTTGAAAACTGGCGTGAGTTGCTGAATGACGAGGCGATGTGGAATGTCGGCTGCCATCAACTCATCGATACGCGATTTCTCCACTTTTTAGAAGAACACTATCACTTGCCTCATGAGGTGTGGAAGTTGCTCGATTCCCATTTTCAATGGCGGGAGAAATCGGAAAAGCTCGCAAGCCAGCTCTCAGGACGTTTTGTCGCGTACCTGAACGGCCAGCTCAATCAGACCTTCACGCTGCGTTACCACTCTTTTGACAATCGCGATGACCTGGATATTGAAGCGTTTCTAGAATGGCGCAGCGATGCGTTATTTGCCCTCATGGAGAATGATTGCGAATCGGCTCAGAACTATTTGGCAAAAGCACATGCTCTGTACGCGCTTGACCCCGATTTGATCCGTTTACAGGGCGAATATTTTTTGCGAACCGGAAATAAGAATCGAGCCTTTCATACCTTTGATCAATTGATACGTCTTGACCCAAATAACATCGATGCGTATTTGTGCCGAGCCCGACTTTTCCTCGAAAAGGGAGATGCCGCCGATGCGATCAAAGATTGCGAGGAAATCCTCACTCGCATGCCAGAACTGTGGGACGCTCGCAGCTTGCTAGGGAAAGGTTATCTTCAGCTGGGCGAATGGGAGAAGGCTCAAGTGGTTTTTCAGGAGATGCTTTCGCATAATCCCTCCGATATCGACGCAAAGATAGGTTTGACGCAAATACATTCTCCGTTTAACAAGAGGTCCGAACCGGCTGTGAACAAGCAAGCCAAAGCCGCTAGAAGAAAAACGTTGAAAGCCCTCGGGCTTCCTGGCAAGCTAGCAAGGTTCAAGCAATTTTTTTCCCTCTACACGAGACGTAACATTTGGACGATTATTTTTCTCCTTCTGCTCCATTACGCTATGTTTGCTGTCGTATCCATGAAGCTGGAGATGACTTCGGAGCAGATGTTTGACTCCTTGGTCAATAAATATAATCCTGTCCAATTGAAGACGATGGATGAGTTGAAACAAACTCGACTTGGCTACCAGGTGGAGTTTACATTGACCAAAGCATCTTATATCAATTTGCTCCGCGTCTATGACACAGAGAAGCATCCCGAGCCAAAAGCTGAGTTCATTCCTGCCGCCAAAGCCGAAGAGCGAGATCTGTTAAACTCTGAGACAGGCTATGTAAATATAGGTTATCTGGATCAACAAGCGATCATTGTCATTACGGACTACGACCATGCCAAGGAAATTCATGACAAGCAATCCATAACGATGCGAGGCACGCTGAAGGCGATACCGGATGGGGAGATGTTGCCTGTCATTGTGAATGCTTTGGAAAAACGAAAGCACCCCTACCAGTCGATTCTTTTGACTGATATGTATATCAATGCCAAGCCTGACTTGGAGGAAAAAGGATGGACGGGATCATGGCTTCTGGGCATTCTCGCGATGATTTCCATGTTGTATTACATCCGCATCATTCGTGAGATTCCCAAAACTCGCAAAGCATTGACATTCCACTAAAGGAGGCAGAGACGACTTCCATGACAAAAGAAGCAGAAAACGAAAAAGAGATCGACCCAAAGTTAAGCCGCTACTTGCATGCCCTCTCCTCTGTTTGCCTAAATCAGAAGCGGCTCGCCTATTATTTGGCCATCCACGAATACAACCGCCTGCGCGATACGTTTTTGCGGCTTCGTATTGATAACAGATGGGATACCGGGGACGCCGTGAAAACGAAAGAGCGCTTAACTTGGTTTTTAGAGCATGGGCGAAGAATTGAATTTGATCGGCATCGCCACGTATTATCTGCACTAAGCGCTGCCAATCGCTCCAACTACATCGCGTCCTTAAAAAAAGGGGATATGGAGTCAGCCCGGCAGTTGATCGTGTACGCGTACATGAACAGACTCCCACATGCCGGCATTGCCGCGTTTGATTATGCCTGGTATCTCATTATTTGCAAAGCAGGCGCCCAACAGTCCTACCTTCCCAAGGCAGATGCCGTAGAAGGCATGCTGGACGTAGCCAAGCGAATCCAACTCGCTTATTCAAGTTGGGAAGAGTATTTATTTGCCTATGCATGTGGCAATCTATACGATGAAGCAGGCGCGTCTAAAAACACGAGTAAAGCAACCGAAGCTCATATTTTGAAGCTCCTGACGGGTAAGTACAGTCCCATCCGTGAATTTGACTGGAAGTTTGATCTCACACCTTACCTGCCCTCACCCCAAGTACAAAGCGTGCCTTCTTTTAGCAGTTAAGCTTACGAAAAACGTTTCCCTCGGACTTTAAGCTCTATGTCCAATGGGAAACGTTTTTGGTTCTTGTATCAAGCCTCGATAGAGGTCTTCTTACGCCTTTTCCGAAATGTCCTTCACCATATGGCTCAATTTATGGCCGCTTACGATCACTGTCCCATCCTCACGATAGCCGAGCGATTCATACAGCTTGCGCGCACGCGGTTTTTCCTCGTCAACGAGCAAAGCGATTCGGTCATGCCCGCGCTGAATTGCTTCTTTTTCAAAAGCATCCAATAGAAGTGATCCGATCCCCTTCCCTCTGCATGAGGAATCAACCGCGACAGAATCCAAATAAAATTCGTCATCCTTTGCTTCTTTTACAAGCGTAATCGTCTCGCCAGTCAAACGTTGGACATGCTCAACGAAGGGACGATCAAGCACCTCTGTTTGGCTCCCATGATAAAAGAGCGCCAGGCCTACCGGTACATCTCCATCCATGGCAATCACCGCGTTTTCGTAGCTCAGTCGGTTATTTTCCTTCGCAAAAAACTCCTCCATCATGCGAATCGCTTCCCCTGCCTCCGTCGCACCTGTCAACGTATGCGCGATATCTCCAATGGCATCATAAATTAAGGGCGCAGCAAAAGCTGCATCTGTGGGTTCCGCTTTGCGTATCATGTGTTTCCTCCTTGCGTTTCGAGCATTCGCACGACACGTTTCTTTTCGTTTCTTAGACTACCAGATACTCTATCATTGTGTCACAATCTGCCAGGCTAATCGAGCTTTCCCGACGATCGTTCACAGATCAGCAACAATGAAACCGCTCTCATTTTTCAAGAGCGGTTTCATCTTTTTCGCATCGATTTTCTATCCAATCATTTTTTCAATCGTCAGCTTGCGATCATGCCGCAAATCGAGGAATTCACCCATTCTTCTTACCAATGGACGCATCGGTTCATCTTGATGAATAAGAATTACTTCGACTTCTTCCCCGCTACTCAATCTCGCCTTTGCCCCTACGTACAGCAAAGCAATGTAGCGGACAAACTGCGCAACGATCTCCACGTTCAACGTTCCGTTACATGCTTCCTTCCAGAGGAGCTGTGCCGCCTCGAATGGGGACGACCTTCCTTTGTACACACGATCAGAACAGATCGCATCAAACATGTCGGCAACGGCGAGCACCTGACATTCGATTGGTATGCTATCGCCTTTTCTTTGCTCCGGATAGCCAGACCCGTCGAGTCGCTCGTGATGCAGTAAGGCACACAATGCCAACAGCTCAGATCCACCCTTCATCTCACGGATCATCTCATAGCCGAAAACGGTATGCTTCTTCATGATCGCAAATTCCTCTTCACTTAGCTTGCCTGGCTTCAGCAATATTTCCTTAGGTACCCTCATTTTCCCAATGTCATGCAAAAATCCGGCTGTCCCCATGAATGCTACTCGCTCTTCATCCCATTTCATCAAGCGAGCAATGAGCGAGCAGAGAATGCCTACATTTAATGAATGGCGGTATGTATAGCTGTCTGCTCCTTCCAGTACGTACAAGTTCCGGAACAACCCCAAATGCTTCCTCGATTTTTCTGCTACATCAAAAAAGATGTTGGAAAAATGATCAAGACTTGGTGCCCCGCCAACTGTCAGTTCATCGAAGAGTAGTCTCGTTTTGTCGAGGGCTTGTACATAAGCTGCAACGGTCTCAGAATCTGCCTCTAGTTGGAATAGTTGAGAAGTAACTTCCTCACCAGTTCCCTCTGTAAGACTCTGTATGATATCAACCTCACGGACTCGTTGCTTTTGCAATAGGATCACATGGGCAGGCGTAATCGTCGTGTTTTGTCCCAGCAGCAATATTCCTTGTTCGGTGTACAAATCAACCGCTAATACTTGCCCAATCAGTGAGAGATCAACAGGTGCCAAAGGCATACAATCAACCTTTCCAGTCTCCGTCTTTTTAGAGGTTGTTCAAAAAGCCGACTTTTTGAACTCACACTTTTACTCAAATTATAGAAAGGAAGAAGGTGAGTTACAATCCTTTTTTCGACAATTCCTAACTTTGCTGGCGCCGGGACATTTCACTATTCGCGTACATATGATATCAAGCAAATGTCAGTGGTTTTATCAAGGAGGGACGAATGTCTCATGACGACGCTGTACATCACACCAAAAGCGTGGAAACAAATTGAGCAGGCCGTACGAAAAAAACCCTCGCTGGAAACAGGAGGGATCATGATGGGATACCCACTTGGAGAGGATAGATGGGTCGTAACGTATGCAAGTGAACCAGGCCCAAATGCGATTCACCAGCCACATTCTATATTTTTCGATGACATACATCTCAAAAAGCTCGTCCGCAAATTAAGCAGGCATCGACAATGGAAATACATTGGTGATTGGCATAGCCATACGGTAAAGCGCCTATCTCCCAGCAAAGGTGATAAGAGAACCATTTGGTCAAAAGCGTCACAATCCATGTACATGTCCTCCTCTCCCCTCATGCTGATCGTTGGACTAGGTAAAAACAATCAAATTAACGCAAGAGGATTCATCCTCGGAAATACTCTTCGCGAGGTTGGGAAGATTGAGCTGTATGATCGGCAAGCTCAGCGACAACCCGGTGAAAAAGCTCCATAGCCTGGTTTTTTCCCCAACTCGGCTGATTTTCTGCCACGACACAAATGGCGTAGCGCGGCTCTTCTAACGGAGCATACCCGAGAAACCACAGATGATTGTTTCCATTCGCATCCCCGATTTGCGCAGTCCCGCTTTTGCCTGCCACCTGCCAAGCGGAATTCATGAGCATCTGTCCTGTTCCCTCTGTGACAACTTTACGCATCATTTTTCGCAATTTGTTGGCTGTGACGTAGTCAATTCCGTCCAAAGAGAGCTCCTGCTGGGGAAATGTATGGAACGACTGACCATTTCGGTATGCGATCTCCTTTACCAGTCGTACTTGAGAGCTTTGCCCGCCACGCAAAATCGTTACCATCATATTGGCTGCTTGCAAGGGGGTAATGCGTACATCCCGCTGACCGATGGCGCTTTGAATCAGGACGCCTTCATCGTCGCGGGATATCCCCTCTGCAAAGACTCTACCCGGCTCTTCACCATCCAACTGCTTGAAGTTTTTGAGTTTATACAGATTGGGAGTAACATGCCCCACTTGAGTGGTCAAGCCCAGCTTTTTTGCATATTCCTCCAACTTTTCTCCGCCTACCATCTTGGCGATATGGGCAATCGCAATGTTGCAGGATTGGGCATACGCTTCTTCCAATGTCACACTGCCGTGACCTTCTTTTTTCCAGCAGGAGAATTGATACTTCCCGTACTCCCCTGTACATGTAAAACGGTCAATGGGCGAAACGATTCCTTCCGCCAGGGCTGCTGCCGCAACCACTGTTTTATAGACAGAACCAGGCGGGAGTTGTTTGAACGCGCGATTCTTCCAATCGCTCGTGTTTCCCGTGACATTTGTTTGATCATAGGTAGGGCGACTCACAGCTGCAAGAACGTCGGCTGTTTGTACGTCCAAAACGACGATACTGCCCTCTTTGAGACCTACTTGATCGGCTGCTGCTTCCATGCTTCTCTGGATTGCTGCATCCAAGGTCGTCGTTAATGAAAGCGGATAGTATTGATTCGACTGTTTTGTATAGCGAATATCCAGTCCTCGGAGCGGTTGTCCGTGCCCATCTACGTAATAGGACAAGACAGACGGCTCTACCCCCTGTAAGAACCGATCAAAGCTTCGCTCCAGACCCGATGCCCCCAGCGTGCTCTCGGCATTCATTTTGCCGCTGGTCCATTCATCTGGATACAGCTTTTGCACCATATCGGGATTTTTATGGATAAAACCAATCAAATGCTTGGCTACCTCATCAGCTCGGTATCTCTCTGTCACCGCCAATGCCACAACTCCCGGGATGGCAAGGGCATTGATTTCCTCGGCCTGCCGCTCGGTGAGCATCACCAGCTTGCCGGACGCCTCTCGCATGAGCAGCGGTGCTTTCGCCTTTTCCATGGTCTCCGACAACCGTTCCTTGGATTCTCCGGTTATTTGTGCCACCCGCTGCAAGCCATCTGTTCCTTGCAGGCTCCCACGCGCCAACGGGAACAAAATCAAGGCGAGATGCTCTTCTCCGGTAAAGGCGTACCCATTCCGATCCACGATATCGCCACGACCGCTATGCAGTACAATGCTTTGCTGTCTTTGCTTTACTGCTGCCTTTACCAAATCAACGCCATGCCGAGAAAACCGATGGGGCGATCCGAGTTGAATCCACCACAAGCGCACGATCAAACCGAGCCATAACAACGACATGGATAGCAATACAAGAAAGTGACGTCTTTTGATTCGTCGATCCAGCTGCATCGAATTCCCTCCCTGGCTTTTTTCACCAGTATTGCCGGAATGTACGCGACAGAAACAACGAACAAAGAAAAAAGCACACCGTACGTCACGGTGCACTTGTAAGTGTTTATGATTGATTGGAGAATTGTTGCTTCTCCAATAAAATATTGCTGATTTTCGTGGATAACAGATCCAATGCTACACGGTTGTAGCCGCCCTCTGGAATGATGACGTCTGCATATCGCTTCGTCGGCTCAATAAACTGCAAATGCATCGGTCGAACGACGTTTAAGTATTGCGTCACCACTGAATCGAGGGAACGACCGCGCTCTTCGATGTCACGTACGATTCGGCGTGCAATACGCACATCCGCATCGGTATCGACGAACACCTTGATATCCATTAAATTACGAATCCGCTCATCCTCCAGAATCAGCATTCCTTCCAGAATGATGACATCCTTCGGGTCGACCTGGATTTGCTCCGGCTTGCGGTTATGCACCTTGAAGTCGTAGATCGGTTTTTGGATCGCTTTTCCTTGCATCAGCTCCTGCAAATGCGCAAGCAACAAATCATTGTCAAAAGCGAAGGGATGGTCGTAGTTTGTCAACGCCCGCTCTTCTGGGCTCAAATGGCTTTGATCCTTGTAGTAGGAATCCTGCTCAATCATCGTTACACTATCATTTTGGAACTGGCGGTACAGCTCCTTTGCTACAGTCGTTTTTCCGGAACCACTGCCTCCCGCTACCCCAATCAATACGGGGTTACCCATGCTTCATGTCCCCTTCCTCATGATGCTTAACACCTATACGACCCTAAGTTTTTACCTCTTTTTCATACTGATAGCCAGCCCGTCTCCCACTGGAATAAATGTCGTTTCTAAATCAGGACGCTCCATCAGATGTGAATTATAAGAAAGCAGCTTGTCCACCATCGGACGCTGGCGCTTGCCCGCTTCTTCTGGGGTCGCCACCAGTCCTCGGAACAGGACATTGTCGCTGATTACCAAACCGCCTTCGCGAAGTAGCGGTAGATACAAATCGAGGAATACTCGATACTGACCTTTGGCCGCATCGATAAACAAGCAGTCAAATTGATACGACTCCGGCAGCCCTAAAGTAGCGTCACGTGAGAGTATTTCCACACGATCTGCACAGCCTGCTTCTTTTATATTTTCCCGTGCTCTCACCAATCGATCTTCATCTATGTCCATCGTGACAATTCGCGCTTCCGGTGCAGCTTCTGCAAGCCAAATAGTGGAATAGCCAATTGCCGTACCCACTTCAAGAATCGCTTTGGGACGATGCAGCAATAACAACATCCGCATGACTTGAGCGGACGGGAGCTGCACAATCGGAATGTTTTCCTCTGCCGCCTCCTGCTCCAGTCGCTTGAGCAGCAAAGAACGCTCGGGAACCAGGCTTGACACGTAGTCGTCAATTGCCGGATTGGTAATCATGATTTCACTCCTCTTTCGTTACAACCGAATTATTATAGCACACCTTAGGAAAACTTGGCTACGTCAAGCACTGTTGACCGTATGCAAAAAAAAGAGGAAACCTGGTTAGTTTCCCCTGCTTTTCTTATCATTTGCTTCATGCTCTTGCAGTGTTTTGGAAAAGTAATGCTCGGACGTTCCGTCTTTTTTCGTCACGTAGAAAAAGTAATCATGCTTCGCCGGATTGACGACGGCTTCAAGCGAAGCTCTACCTGGGTTGGCAATCGGCCCTGGTGGCAATCCAGGATTTGTGTACGTGTTGTACGGGCTTTTTACTTTTAGGTCCTCAAAGGTCAGACGGTCTCGTTGTTTGCCGAGAATAAATTGGACGGTAGCATCAGCCTGCAATGGCCACTTGTCACGAATCCGATTGTAGTACACGCCTGCTACAAGCGGACGCTCCTTGTCTACTGTTACTTCACGCTCGACAATCGATGCGAGATTCACTGCTTCATCCAGTGTTAAGTCGCGCTGCTTCAACTGCTCTGTCCACTCTGGCTTCCATTCCTTTTGGAATTGAGCGAGCATACGCGAGACGACATCATGTGCCGTAGCGTCTTTGCCCACCTCATACGTTTCCGGGAACAAATACCCTTCCAGACGGTGTTTTCGGTCTGCATGCTTCGGTATGGCTGCGACAAAAGGATAGTCCGGGAATGCTCCTTCATTTACTTCTTTTAAAAATGCCGCTTTCTCTACAATGCCTTCTTTATCGAGATGATCTGCGATCTGTTCGACATTCCAGCCTTCCGGGATCGTAAATCGGTTCGCATTGATCACCGTGTTTCCTTCCACCATGGCGGTTAGGATCTCGTCAATGGCTTGGCCAGTCGTAAATTGGTATTCTCCCGCCTTAAGATCAGGAGCCATGCCTTTATACTTCACGTAGTAATTAAATACATCGGCATTTCGGATCAGACCTTGTTCTTCCAGTAGTCGACCGATTTTTTGTACGGAGGAACCGGACGGAATCGCTACGTTCTTCACCGTCTGTTCACCTGCAACGGGCTGCAATTGCTGGTACACGTACCACGCTGCTCCCCCTGCAGCCAAAATGATCAATAACAAAAAGGTAACCAGCCACATCACAATTCGTCCGCCGCGTCTGCGTCGATGCGTCACAGGGCGGCCGGGGTTAAAATCAGGCTTCGCTGACATTGGTTTCAAGCTAGAAATCCTCCCTTTAGGGTCTCTTTATCTCCATCCCATTCATTATACTAGAGGCTTATCTACCTGTCACTTCATGGGTGATTTTGGCGAAAAAAGACAAAAAAAGAGCCCGCCAGTTGCGGACTCTCTTTCCACTCGTCTATTAAATTCCGTCTTTCTCCAAATCAGCAATCAATGTTTCGAAGGTAGCTTCTACTTGCTCCCACTCTTCGTCATCCTCGATTGGCTGGAGCATGTCTGTACCATCATAACGCAGGAAGTGAACCTCGTACTCTTCTTCCTCTTCCTGATCTACTGGTACGAGCACCAAATAGCTGCGGTCTTCAATGTCAAAAATGTACATGATACGAAAATCTCGCGGTTCCTCGGTACCTTCTTCCGTCAGCGCGATCACATCGCCCACTTCGAACTCTTCCATCATCTCTTCACTCATTGTGGTCACCTCGATTTCGCGTCCAAATATCCTTGGAGGATTAAAGTGGCCGCCATTTTATCTATCACTGTCTTTCGCTTTTGACGGCTAACATCAGCAGAGATCAGCATACGCTCTGCCGCCATTGTCGTCAAGCGTTCGTCCCACATGTGGACAGGAAGAGACGTGCGTTCCTCCAAAAGCTTGCCAAATGCTTGACACATTTCAGCACGCGGGCCTATGGTTCCGTTCATGTTTTTGGGCAAACCAACGACGAAAGCCCCAATTTGATACTGCGAAACTAATTCGCTCAGGCGGGCAAGATCCTTTTCCTTGGATTGTCGCTTGATGGTCTCTACTCCTTGCGCAGTCCATCCCAGCTCATCGCTGACAGCCACTCCAATCGTCTTGTCGCCTACATCCAACCCCATCAATCGTGTCATCGTTAAGGTCTACTTGCGCTCTGACAAGTAAACGGTCACCAACTCTTCTATAATTTTGTCCCGTTCCAATTTGCCGATCAGGCTCCGCGCGTTGTTGTGGCGTGGGATAAACGCCGGGTCGCCAGAAAGCAAGTAACCTACGATCTGGGTGATCGGGTTGTATCCTTTTTCCTGCAGGGCTTTGTACACCTCTGTCAATGTTTCTTGCACATCCGCCGCATTCGCTTCCTTGGGCACCGTGAATTTCATGGTATTATCCAACGAACTCACAATCAACACCTCGATTTCCTTTTGAGACTCTTTTGGTTACATACTCTTTTTTGTATTCGACTCGGATTTCGTTTACTCCTGTCGATTATACAAATTTCTCTTGCAATCGCACTATTTCGCTACTACTTGACTCTTCACGAAGTCAACCACAGCGTCCAGAGCTTCTTGCAGCTTGGATGGGTCCTTACCACCGGCTTGTGCCATATCAGGACGTCCACCACCGCCGCCACCGCAACGAGTTGCGACTTCCTTGATGATCTTGCCAGCGTGAATGCCTTGATCCATGAGATCTTTGGTTACACCTGCAACGAGGTTCACCTTGTCGCCATCGACCGCACCCAACACAATGACAGCGGAGCCGAGTTTGTTTTTCAGCTCATCTACCATGCCGCGCAGGTTGTCCATATCGACAGCGGAAACACGTGCAGCGAGTACGTTCATACCGTCTACTTGTTGGAGTTTATCCGTCAACGACGCTGCCTCGATGTTCCCCAGTTTTGCACGCAGGGACTCGTTTTCGCGCTGTACTTCTTTCAATTGTTGTTGCAGACCTTCTACACGTGCAGGTGCTTCTGCCAAAACTGGTGCCTTGAGTGCTTGCGCCACTTCTTTGAGCGTAGTGAACTGCTGGTTCAAGAACTGATAAGCGCCGCGCCCTGTTACTGCTTCGATCCGGCGTGTGCCTGCGCCGATACCGCTCTCGCTAACCAGCTTGAACAGACCGATTTCCGCGGTATTGTTTACATGGCATCCACCGCACAGCTCCAGGCTGTATTCGCCCACTTTTACAACGCGTACAACGTCGCCGTATTTTTCACCGAACAACGCCATTGCGCCCATCGCTTTTGCCTCAGCCAATGGTTTGTTGGAGATCTCGACACTCAGGTTTGCCCACACTTTTTCATTCACGATCGCTTCGATACGCTCCAGTTCTTCTGGAGTAATGGAGCTAATGTGAGTGAAGTCAAAGCGGAGACGCTCTGGTGCTACCAAGGAACCTGCCTGATTGACATGCGTTCCCAGGACATCCTTGAGTGCTTGATGCAGCAAGTGAGTCGCTGTATGGTTTTGCGTGATTGCCAGACGTGCTTCACGATTCACTTCCGCGCGAATCTCGTCGCCTTTGCGCAGGGTACCTGCATCGACGATAACAGAATGCACATTTTGTCCCATTGGTCCTTTTTGTACATCTGTCACGCGTGCTTTCACGGTATCAGAAATCAGGAAACCTTCGTCATTGATCTGACCACCGCTTTCTGCATAGAAAGGAGTTTGGCTCAGAACGACTTGTACGGTTTGCCCCTCTTCTGCTTCTTCTACCAGCTGGTTGTCCAAAATAATCGCTTCCACTTTACCTGTTGCTACCAATTCAGTATAACCAACAAATTGGCTCGTAACCGTCAAATCAGACAATGGACCGCCTTGGATTTGCATGCTGTCTACATCTTGACGTGCTGCACGTGCGCGCTCACGCTGTTCTTCCATCGCTTGATCAAAGCCATCGCGATCGACAGTCAGCCCTTGCTCGTCTGCGAAGTCTTCTGTCAAGTCAACAGGGAATCCATACGTATCGTACATTTTGAACACATCTTGCCCAGACAGTTGCGTCTTTCCGCTTTCTTTTGCTGCTTTTACCATGTCGGACAGGATCGCCAGACCGTCGTTCAGTGTCTCGTGGAAGCGCTCTTCCTCGGCACGAATGACTTTTTCGATAAACGCACGCTTTTGGACAACCTCTGGATAGAATTCGCCCATCATCGTGCCTACTGTTTCAGTCAAGCTGTACAGGAATGGCTTCTCCACGCCCAGCTTTTTCCCCATACGTACGGCACGGCGAAGCAGACGGCGAATGACATAGCCACGCCCTTCATTGGATGGAAGCGCACCGTCACCGATCGCAAACACAACCGTACGCGCATGGTCAGCGATAACCTTCAGGGCTACATCCATCTCAGGGCTTGTTTTATACTTCACACCGGAGATTTCCGTGGTCTTTTCGATCAGCGGGAACAGCAAGTCCGTCTCAAAGTTGTTGTCTACGCCTTGGATGACAGAGGCCATGCGCTCAAGACCCATCCCTGTATCAATGTTCTTCTTAGGCAACGGCGTGTAGGTACCGTCTGGATTGTGGTTGAACTGGGAGAATACCAGATTCCACACTTCCAAGTAACGCTCGTTCTCTCCACCTGGGTACAGCTCAGGGTCGCTCGGGTCGTTTCCGAATGCTTCTCCACGGTCATAGAAAATCTCTGTGTTTGGTCCGCTCGGGCCTTCTCCAATATCCCAGAAGTTGCCCTCCAGTCGGATGATTCGCTCTTCTGGAACACCGATTTTCTTGCTCCACAGCTCAAATGCTTCTTCGTCCTCCGGGTGAATGGTAACGGAGAGCAACTCTGGATCAAAGCCGATCCATTTTGGGCTTGTCAAAAACTCCCATGCCCATTCAATCGCTTCTTCCTTGAAGTACTCACCAATAGAGAAGTTACCCAGCATTTCAAAGAAAGTATGGTGGCGAGCAGTACGTCCCACATTTTCAATATCGTTCGTACGAATAGACTTTTGCGAGTTCGTAATACGCGGGTTGTCTGGAATGATGCGGCCGTCAAAGTATTTCTTGAGAGTCGCCACACCACTGTTGATCCACAGAAGGGAAGGATCGTCGATTGGAACCAATGGAGCGCTAGGCTCAATGCGATGTCCTTTTTCTACAAAAAAGTCGAGGAACATCTGGCGGATTTGATTGCCTGTCAGTTTCTTCATCTAACATTCTCCTCATCTAAAAATAAAAAAAGTCCCCATCCCCTCAGGGACGAGAACTGATTTCTCGCGGTACCACCCTGCTTACAGGCTCGCTACACGTTTCTGAGCCAAGGCCTGTCGCTTAAGTGGCGTCTAACGGTGCCAAGCCGCCGGGTTTTGCCCGGTCTTAGGAGTAGCCTTCTGCTGCTCTTCTTTTGGTCGCCCTCTCAACCATGGAGCGTCCTCTCTGTAAAAGGTCTGCAACATACTCGTTCCCTCATTGATTTCACATAAATCACTTTGTCCATATTATAAATATTTTACCTGATCACTGTCAACTTTCATGCATCATGACAGCGATTCGGCTAACGATCACTTTGCAAACGGCAAGAATCGGGACAGCAACGATCAACCCGATGATCCCCCCTACCGTCTCCCCTACAAGCAGTGCCAGGATAATGAGAAGCGGATGCAAATGCAAGGAACGACCAACGATGTTGGGAGACAAAATGTTCCCTTCTACGATTTGAATGATGAGATTGACAACGACCACGAGTAGCAGTGTCTTGGTGGAAATCGTAATCGCGATCACAACTGCTGGTGCCGCCCCAATCAATGGTCCGATGTACGGAATAATGTTGGTGAGACATACGAATGCAGCCAGTACAAAAGGATACGGCATGCCGATCCACCAGTAGCCCACGTATGCGAAAACGCCTACGATCAAGGCGACCATCATTTGTCCATGTATGTATTTGCCCAAGGATTCGTTTATATCCCGCAGGACGATCAGCACTTGCTTCCGATAAGCCTTTGGAACAATCGACATCCCTGTCTCGTGCAATTGCTTCATATCCTTCAAAAAGTAAAAAGCGATAAACGGCACGATAGCAAATGCAAACAGCTTTCCCATCGAATGCCTGGCATTATCCACGATTTTCGATACAGAATGAGACATTCCCTCATTCGACTGGATGATCACCCGGTCCACACCCTTGGAGATGCTATCCGGCAAGAAATATTTTCGTGCCTCCCACTCACTCATCCATGTATGGTACCAATCCATCAGGCGGGGAATATCGTCTGACAGCTCCACCAATTGTTTCGTGAAAACTGGGATGGCGTTTATAATCGCAATGGTAATCACCAATACAAATGATCCATAAATGAGCAGGACTGCCATCAAGCGCGGAACCCTTCTTTTTTCCAGCAATTGCACGATCGGATGGAGCAAGTACGCAATGACGAGTCCCAATATGACGGGAACGAGCACTTCCTTTACGAGCGAAAACAACTGGGACAGGACTGGGCGGAGCAGCCAAAGCAGATTGCCGATGACCAAAAGTGTGATGACCCAAACAGCAGCAGCAAATAGACGACTTCGCCGAAGTTCATCCACGTTCCCCAACTCCTCCCTATTTGCCTACATCTTTTTTAGCTTGTCTCATTCACATTAATTTCATGTAACCTATTGACACACAATTTCGTGTTCAGTAGTATGTAATTACAAGAGGATATCTCCAAAGGGGAGTAGCTTTTTCGCAACATAGTCGTCATTACGGGATTTTTCCCCGGCTATGTTGGCAACATTTTCGTAAATGTTGTAAGCAAGACCTTTGCCGACCAGGTAAAAGGTCTATTTTTGTTTTTTAAACGACCTTTTCCTGCATCGGGAAAGGTCGTTTTCTTTTTCGCCCCTTTACACACACTATGGGAGGTATCAAGAAAACGGCCAGCGGATTATTCGCTTCCAAAATGGATTAGGAGGAGGAAGAGAAATGGATTTATTGTTAAGCCCTGAGTTTTGGACCGCATTACTTTCTATCGTTATCATCGACCTCGTGCTGGCCGGGGACAATGCCCTCGTCATCGGGATGGCAGCTCGTAACCTGCCTGCTCATCAGCAAAAGCAAGCCATCATCTGGGGAACGGTTGGTGCAATTGTCATTCGTGCATTGGCGACACTTGCTGTTGTTTGGTTGTTGAAAATTCCTGGTCTGCTGCTTGTAGGTGGTTTGATTCTCATTTGGATCGCTCTCAAATTGCTGATTCAAGATAATGGTCATGAGAATATGAAGGCAAGCGGAACGCTTGGAGCAGCGATCTGGACGATTATCGTAGCCGACACGGTAATGGGCTTGGATAACGTGATCGCGGTTGCTGGTGCAGCACATGGTGATTTTCTTCTGGTAGTTATCGGTTTGATCATCAGTGTTCCGATCATGGTATGGGGTAGCACATTGATCTTGAAGCTGATCGAGAAATATCCGGTCGTTATATATATCGGTTCTGCAGTATTGGCGTATACTGCTGCGAGCATGGTAACAAGCGAGAAGTTCCTCACACCATTCTTTGCCGCTTACCCTTGGGTAAAATGGGTATTCATCGTAGCTGTTGTGGTTGGTGTCCTGTTGATCGGACGCATGAAAAGCCAACAGCAAAAACGCTTGGCAGAACAATCTTAATACAAAGCAAGGCTCCGTCGTTTCTGCGACGGAGCTTTTTCATGCCGGTCGAAAAAAAGCACCCGAACACAGTGTATGTTCGGGTGTTTATTTACGTTCCAATTCACATTTTGTGTTAACGAGTGACGGCACGCATCAGCTTGCGACCTGATTTCCACATACGTGTTACATCACGCATGGAAAAGGGCAACTGATTCCAATTCAATGAAAACCGACTGCGACGTCGCGGAGCCAACCAATAGCCAATGATCGCCACAATTCCGCTTGTGGCCAGAACCCGCAACAGGCTTCGAGTGAACAAGCGTGCCACCTCCATTGGTTTTGCCGCTCAAATCCACTACATATTCAAGTGAGCGGTTACTGTCTGATCCTCAATAAACAGATCGTTGAGCGAATGCAAAGATCCATCTTCCTCAACTTGGTAGACAGAAGCGATCTGCTCATTGGAAACGCTCATTTCTATAAAGCAGTTCCAGCAATAGTATTGATTGGTTCCAATCTTCCCTACGTCTTTGGAACTGCAATTCGGGCATATGACACGCATCACGCTTTTCCTCCCTTTCACGCCTGGCCACGAACTAGTCCGGCACGATCAGGTTTTCTTCCCCGATGATCACGGATGCTGGTGCAGGGAGGCGCTTTCGACCTTCCGTAATATCTGCAAGCCAGCCATTCGATAGTTCGTACCCTACAAGTTTCTCCCAGTTGGCTGAAAAGTAAACATCTTCCAGCCTCCCCAAACACTCTCCGGAAGCGGTAATCACCGCTTTTCCTTTTAACTTCGTCTTTCCCGTCACAATGCCGACAGGCTCTAGTCCGGCGAGATGAGGTAAGGGCGTGATCGCGTCTTTTCCCGATACGGTAAGGCAGGACTCCCCGACCGCATGAATATGTTCGGCAGGAATATAGGTACCTGATTGGAACCAGCCCTGTTCGCTCAGCAAGACTCCTCGTACATGCCAAGTGGAGTCGCAAAGAATGTCACGCACGGTTCCCATCGTCTCTCCTGTTTGGAGGCAAACAACTGGTAATCCGACTGCATCCATTGCCTTGCGCATGTGGGACATCCCCCTTCCGCCTTGTTAGTATCAGGCGAAATGGATACGTCCATTCGGCGCAAATGGTTCCAAATTCACTCTTGCTTTAGCCGTTCCTCCAGGTAACTGTACCGTACCCCCTCCTCATCAGACTCTACAGCAGCACGGAACGCATCCGGCTCTCCACACATGATGAGGAATGATTTGCTCCGGGTAATCCCGGTATAGACCAACTTGCGTCTGAGCATACGGTAGTAACTTTTGACAAACGGCATGATCACAATCGGAAATTCGCTGCCTTGAGACTTATGAACCGAGCAGCAGTAGGCAAGCGTCAGCTGATGATAGTCCGAACGCTTGTACACCACTTCCCTGTTATCAAAAGCAGCGACCAGCATCTCCTGGTTCTCCGCATTTTCATTCGGGAAAAAGATGGCGACGATCTCACCCATGTCACCGTTAAACACCTGTTCTTCAGCATTGTTTACCAATTGCAGAACCTTGTCTCCTGTACGGAAAGTCGTCTCTCCAAAAGTAACTTCACGCTTTTGCGGCGTTTTCGGATTAAACAGCTCCTGCAATTCTTCATTCAACCGGTTCACACCGGCATTACCTTTATAGATAGGGGCTAATACCTGAACATCTTTTGCCGTATATCCTTTTTTTACGGCTCCGAAACAAATTTGTTTCACTGCTTCCGGAACTTCTTGTGGCAAACTTGTGAAGAATCGCCGATCCGGGGTGGTGTGAAGCAAATCTGCCGGTACATTCCCCTTGCGTACATCATGGGCCAACCGAATAATGGTAGACTCTTCCGCTTGCCGATAAATTTCTGTTAGCTGCACTAACGGTAGCAATCCAGATCGGATCATATCCAACAGGACGTTGCCCGGTCCTACAGAAGGCAGCTGGTCAGGGTCACCTACCATGATGATCTGCATGTCGTCTGGGACCGCACGAAACAATTGATTTGCGAGCCAGATATCGACCATGGACATTTCATCCACAATTAATAGCCGACCACGGATTGGGTGCTCCGCATCATGCTCGAAGCTCTCCCCTTTGTAACCGAGCAAACGATGGATGGTCATAGCAGGTAAACCCGTAGTCTCTGTCATACGTTTTGCTGCACGTCCAGTAGGAGCCACAAGAACAATCGGGAACGGATTTTCTTCGTTGTATTTTTTCAAGTCCAGCGACAATCCATGAAGCTGGGAAAAGACACGACATATCCCACGAATCACTGTCGTTTTCCCCGTACCAGGTCCCCCTGTCAACAGCATCAGACCTGCTTTGATCGCCTGTTCAATGGCATCACGCTGCGTCTGGGCATACGTAATCCCCAGTTCATCCTCGACAGCCCCTAACGCACGGTAAAATTCCGATGTCGGGAACGTACCGAATTCATCACGCGCAGCGAAGTGACGCAGTCTTTTGGCTAGACCGAGCTCAGCAAAAAACAGAGAGGGCAAATACACCCGCTCATCTTCCCAGGCAATTTTGCTCGACACAAACAGGGCTTCCACTGCCAGTCGAATATCGTCACCAGAAAAGACGTGTCCCCCGCACTCTTCGAGAAGGCGCAGCGTTTTTTCACAAAGCTCCTCCACAGGCAAATAAACGTGTCCTTCTGAATACGAAGCCTCTTGCAGCCCAAAGAGTGCCGCTGCCTTCACACGTTCTTCCGAGGAAGCCGCGATACCAGTTGCTCGTGCAATGTCATCCGCCCGCTTAAAGCCGATTCCTACGACATCCTCAATCAAACGGTATGGCTCTTCCTTCAGCACTGTCATCGTTTCCAGCTTGTAGGTCTGATAAATACGCAGCGCCATGTTTACACCAATGCCGAAGTCGTACAAGAAAACCATGGCACTTTCCAAAGAACGATGCTCGACTACAGAATCATAGATCGTTTTGGCACGTTGTTCAGAAATGCCTGGTACCTCAGCCAATCGCTCCGGGAAGTCCGCGATAATGGACAGCGCATCTACCCCGAGCTGCTCTACAATTCGTTTGGCCATCTTCTTTCCGATCCCTTGAAATAAGCCACTGGCTAAGTATCGCTCAACCCCGGCCAATGTCTTCGGTGTTTCACGTTCATAGCGCTTTGCTACATACTGCTGCCCAAATCGAGGATGTGTTTTCCATTCACCGTAAAAGGTGTACAGCTCATCTGGATGTGGACGAGGAAAATTACCGACAATAATGACCTCCGATTCTTTGGTCGATTCGGTAGTCTCTTCTATCTTTAGACGGATAACTCCGTACCAGGTTTCATCATTGTAAAAAATTTCTTGAGAAACAAATCCTCGAATGTAGGTTTCTGCAAACAGCGAGATTGACTGCTGCTCGTCCATCTAAACGCCTCCTTACATAAAAACCGTTCCAGAAAGGAAAAATCCACTTCTCTTGAAAGTGGATTTCTCATATGCTCGTCTTAAATTGTAAATCGTTTTACTTGTTCTGACAACTGCTCGGCCATTTTCGCCAACGTTTCGGATGCCGCTGTCATTTCCTCGGACGTTGCTGACTGTTCTTCGGACGCTGCTGCCACTTCCTGTGTATCTCTTGCCGCTATTTCCGCAAGCCCAGCAATTTTTTCGGAGTGACTCACCAATTGGACTGTATCGCGATGAATCGCTTGGGCAGCATCGTTCATGCGATGTACTTGCTGGCTGACGTCTTGAACGGCCGCCAAGATTTGCTTAAAGCTGTCCCCTGCCTGGGCCACTCCTTCGCGTCCATCCTGGATAGCGACAGCAGTCGTTCCCATTTCCGATACAGCCGCGAGAATATCTGTATGGATCGTATGAATCAAGCCTGCTATCTCTTCTGCTGCCTCACCCGATTGCTCAGCCAGCTTGCGTACCTCTTGGGCCACAACCGCAAATCCGCGTCCCTGTTCCCCCGCCCGGGCAGCCTCGATGGCGGCATTCAAAGCCAATAGATTCGTTTGGTTGGATATTTGACGAATGGTCGTGATGATTCCGATGATTTGCTCGGATTGAGAGCCAAGCTCGCGGATAACCTGCTCTGTTCGACGGGCATGATCCGTGATTTGATCCATCTCTTGTACGAGCTCTTTCAGCTTGCCTTCACCAACCTGTGCCAATTGATTCGCGTCTGTCGCATCGACATTGACTTGAGAAGTCGAGGCCGCAATAAGTTGAATATCTCCACCGATACGAGACAAAAAGCGCACTGTATCCGTCACCGTTTGTTTTTGTTGTTCGGAACCCGTCGCGATTTCCGAAGAAGCCATGGAAATCTGTTCGGAAGCACGTGCACTTTCTGTCGCACTCGCAGTTAATTCTTCCGAAGCTGCCGCGACTTGTTGGGCTACTCGCTGCACCTCGTTGACCATGCTGCGAAATACCCCCATCATCTCATTGTACATCGATGATAATTCCCCAAGCTCGTCCCGGGAACGAACAGTCACTTGCGTGGTCAAATCTCCAGTCTCTGCACGCTTCATTGCTGATACCAGCTCTTTTAACGGTCGTACCAGCTTGTTGACAATAAAAATACCCGTGACCAGCGCTAGGCTGGCACTTATGAGGCTGAGGAGAAACATCATCGGACGACTGCTTTCAATCGTCGTCAGCAAATCATTCTCGTAGCTGCCAATGACAAGAATCCACCCGTTCGGCAACTGCTTATACGCCGCCACTTTGGTAGAGCCTCCGAATTCATATTCGATCCAGCCGTTTTTTTGAGCGAGCATGACTTGCGTGAATTCCTCATTCGCCAAAGAGGTACTCTCCACTTTCGGATCTGGATGAAAGACGGCGATTCCACTCGCATCCAAGATATAGGCGTAGCCAACCATGCCATTTGGCTTGTAATATTGTTCGGCCACCTCGCGTGTTATTTCGTTAATTTTCTGTCTGCTTCCCTCACGAATCGTTGTATCTTGAGCGTAAGCAGCCAGCTCACGCGCCTTCATTTCCGTTATGTATTGCAAGTCAGATACAGCCAGCTTGTAAAGCGCGCTGCGCGCATTTTCAAATTGGATATAGCCGACGACCATTAATGGGAGCATGGTTAGGATGAGTATCGTAAACACCAGTTTGTAGCGAATGGAGTATCGTCTGGCCAACATGAAAGTCCTCTCCTTATCGGATGATCCGAATTGTATAGTTCTTCAGGATTAGTACTACAGCATCATTTTACCATCCTCTTCCACTATTCACCACAAACTCCAATAAGAAACCCGCTTTAGCTCAAAGAAAAAACCGCTTGGCTTCATCCAAACGGCTTTCATCCTTCGCTATTCACGAACCAAGCGAATTACAATCGCAGCAACCGCTGTAGCAGCCTGTTTCGCCTCTTCCACCGTATTCGTAATCCCAAAGCTAAAACGAATAGCTGAAAGAGCAATTTTATCGTCCAAGTGCATCGCTTTCAGCACATGTGACAGCTCTAATGATCCGGATGTACAAGCTGAGCCGCTCGCAGCTGCAATCTTGGCGATGTCCAGATTCATCAGCATGGTTTCTGTATGGGCGCCAGGGAATGACACATTTAAAATATGTGGCAAAGTCTGCTCGCGATGTCCATTCAGGCAGAACGTAATTCCCGCTTCCTGCCAGACTGCGATCATCGCTGCTTTCATCTGCTCATACTTTTCAACCCGCTCCGCCATTTCCTCGCGAGCGACCTTTGTCGCTTCGGCAAACCCAACAATCCCAGCCAGATTTTCCGTTCCCGCTCTGCGTTTACGCTCTTGTGAGCCGCCGTGCAAAATCGGGGAAAACGGAACCTTACGCGCTAAATACAAAGCGCCGACTCCTTTTGGCCCATTAATTTTATGGGCGGATACCGAGAGCATATCTACAGGCAGCTTTCGTGCATGGACAGGCAGTACACCAAAAGCCTGTACGGCATCCGTATGAAAAACAATCCCTTTTTCTCGCAGAAAGGTGCCGATTTCCTCGATTGGCTGGATCGTTCCTACTTCATTGTTGCCGTACATAATGGACACTAGGACCGTATCCGGGCGAACCGCTTGTTTCAGGTCTTCCAAATGAACCATGCCTGTCTGGTCAACAGGCAAGTATGTCACTTCAAATCCTGCCTGCTCCAAAAACTCACAAGCATGCAAGACCGCATGATGCTCGATCTGCGAAGTAATGACGTGACGACCACGTTCGCGCTGTGCCATTGCAGCGCCAATGATTGCCATATTGTCGGCTTCTGTCCCGCCACTCGTAAAGATAAGCGATTGCGGATCAGCATCCATAAAGTCTGCAATCGTATCTCTCGCATGCTCCAACGCTTTTCGCGCTTCGCGACCAGCACCATGGACACTGGATGGATTCCCGTATACTTGCGTCAAATAGGGAGTCATAGCAGCAACTACCCGCGGATGAACGGGCGTAGTAGCTGCATGGTCAAAATACATTCGATCTGACACTGCTGTCACCTTCTACCAACTTATAGTACGTGTTCAAAAAGTCGGCTTTTTAGCACCGAGAAGATGGCGAGCACCGGACTTCGGAGGTGAACGCCATATTCGATGTCGAATTAGCTTTCTGAGCTACTTCGTGATCAAAAGACGACTTTTTGAACAACCTCTTATATTTTAGATGTAAAACATATAATTATCGGCAGGACCATCGTCTTCAAAGCTGATCAAGTCTTGAAGAGAGGTCGAATCCAGAACAGAAGAAATACTATCCCGAATACGCAGCCATAAAAAACGCTTAGCCGGATCTTCTTCCTCTGCAAATTCCACAGGGCTGATCGGTCCTTCCAGCACGCGAATCACATCTCCAGCAGAAATCTCATCCGGCTGCTTTGCCAGAACGTAACCTCCATATGCGCCACGAATGCTTTTGACCAAACCCGCGTTACGCAGAGGTGCAATCAATTGCTCCAAATAATGCTCGGACAAATCGTGTTTTTGGGCGATGCTCCGCAGGGAAGTCGGCCCTTCACCGCAACGGTTGGCCAATTCCATCATGATCGTCAGCCCGTAACGTCCTTTCGTTGAAATCTTCACGTTAACAACTCTCCTCTTTGTATCGGTAATACGCGCCCGCCCCCTACATGTCTTCAGTATCGCGGGACACACTAACATCTTAGGGGGTGATATGCAAATGACAACGAACAAACGCTCGGAACGAGGTCGCAACCACCCGTCCGATACCTTGTACGACCAACCCGCAGGCACGATTGCTCACAAAGCCCGTTATGGTGCGAGTGAGCAGAGCAAACAGCCGAATGAAAACGGTGATTTGCCCAATAAACCAGGCGGAAATGTCCGCACTTAACATGTTAGCTCCCCCATTATTCGGGGGAGTTTTTCCTTGGCAATCCACGTTCATCCATCTTCTGTCTTTCTTCCTGGAAGCGGCGAATGTGACGCTCATAGCCGTGATCCTTTGGCTGGTAGAACGAGTAGTTTACACCGTCAGGCAGATACTGTTGAGGTACATACCCATATGGATAGTTATGAGGGTACAGATATCCCTGACCGTGTCCCAGCTTCGCAGCTCCCTTGTAAGCAGAATCTCGCAGATGAATCGGCACTTGCTTGTGACCATCCGTTCGGATACGATCCAACGCAGAATTAATTCCGTTGTAAGCGGCATTGCTTTTGGGGGCGGTTGCCAGGTACGTCGTCGCTTGTGCTAAAGGGATACGCCCTTCAGGCATCCCCACCAATTCTACCGCCTGAAAGCAGGAAATCGCAACTGTGATCGCTTGCGGGTCAGCATTTCCGATGTCCTCTGAAGCCGAAATGACCAAACGGCGAGAAATGAACCGCGGATCTTCTCCAGCATCAATCATCCTTGCCAACCAGTAAAGAGCTGCATCGGGATCAGATCCACGAATGGATTTAATAAAAGCAGAGATCGTATCGTAATGGTTGTCCCCACTCTTATCGTAGCGTACAGCCCTGCGCTGAATGGATTCTACGGCGACGTCCAATGTCACCGTAATTCTTCCATCCGCTCCTGGTTGCGTCGTTGTCACCGCCAGTTCCAATGCATTGAGCAATCGCCTGGCATCCCCTTCAGCGTATTGAATCAAATGCTCAGCCGCTTCCGGTTCTACGGTGACAAATAGCTCCGCCAATCCATTTTCTTCATCAGTAAGGGCCCGATCCATGACCTGCTTCAATTCCTCATGAGAAAGCGATTGAAGGGAAAATACTTGTGAACGCGACAAAAGCGCCGGATTCACCTCGAAAAAAGGATTCTCCGTCGTAGCGCCGATCAAAATAATCGTGCCTTCCTCCACATAAGGAAGAAGGGCGTCCTGTTGCGATTTATTGAAGCGGTGTATCTCGTCTACGAACAAGGTTGTCCGCTGACTATCCATGACGAGCCGTTCCTTTGCCGCATCTACCACTTTGCGAATGTCAGCGACACCAGCCGTAACGGCATTTAACTCGGAGAAATGCGTACGTGTGGTTCGGGCAATGACTTTTGCCAGTGTTGTTTTCCCTGTTCCTGGAGGTCCGTAAAAAATGACAGAGGACACTTGATCTGCTTCAATCGCGCGTCGGAGCAGCTTTCCAGGAGCTAAAATATGCGATTGCCCGATTACATCCTGAATCGTTTTCGGCCGCATCCGCGCAGCCAATGGCTTCTGTTTGCCGCCACCCTGCTGGTCATAGGCAAACGTGAATAAATCATCCATGTTCCACTATCCTTTTACAGGCTGCCACTCCAAAATATCTCTTGCCACTACACTGGCCAAAATTAAACCAGCTACAGAAGGCACGAAAGCATTACTTGCTGGAGGCATCCGCACTTTACTAATCGGTGAGTCCGGGTTGGAAACGATCTGTTCGCGTACATCTACACGTACGGTTACGGGAATCTCACGGGAATATACCACTTTTACCCCTTTGTAGATACCGCTTTTCCGCAGCTCACGACGAATGACCTTTGCAATCGGATCATAACTCGTTTGGGAAATATCGGCAACCTCAAAACGGGTCGGGTCCATTTTGTTCGCCGCACCCATGCTAGAAATAATAGGGATATTGCGACGCTTCGCTTCCTTAATTACATGTAGCTTTGCGGACATGGTATCCATCGCATCCACGATGTAATCCAGTTCATGCTCAAACAGCTCATGCGCTGTTTCTTCATTGTAGAACATATTCAGTGTAACGACCTCGCACTCTGGATTGATCGTCGCAATACGTTCCTTCATGAGCTCAGCCTTTTTTTGACCGACTGTGTTCAGCGTCGCGTGGATTTGGCGGTTGATGTTTGTGATGTCTACTACATCCTTATCTACCAAAATGAGCTTGCCTACACCTGTACGCGCGAGTGCTTCTACTGTAAAGGAACCGACTCCGCCAATCCCTAATACAGCAACGCGACTATTTTTCATTTTTTCCAAACCTTCGGGACCGAAGGCCAATTCACAACGAGAAAATTGATGAAGCATATTTCGTGTCACCTTTCACAAGCGAGTTTATAGTCAATCGGAAAAGTAGGATTGAAGTAGAAAAAAGGAGCCCCATTATGCCGTGTTGCTCCTTAGTTTTGAACCTGCTCATCGCAGGTGGGTGTCTTGCCGAACTGTTACAGACGTCCACTCTAAGGAGGCATGCCTTTACAATCACGGACGAAAAACTCCCTAAACAAACTTTGTGGCTCAAAACTATCGGATGTCACGGGCATCGCAGGGCTTTCATCATAGTATTACCAATGTATCAAAGAGCAATGCAGTTGCGCAAGTCGATTACGCTTCTACCTTTTCTTCTTCTGTGACAATTGTTGCAATGGACAGCTCTTTCAATTGTTTTCCGTCTACGACATCTGGTGCGTTTACCATCAGGTCGCTCGCACTTGCTGTTTTCGGGAATGCGATGACTTCGCGCAGGTTGGTGCGGCCAGCCAAGAGCATGATCAGACGGTCCAATCCAAGAGCGATTCCACCGTGTGGAGGTGTACCGTACTCGAATGCATCCATGAGGAAGCCGAATTGTTTCCGCGCCTCTTCTGGTGTAAAGCCAAGGGCGGTAAACATTTTTTCTTGGACTTCGCGCTTGAAGATTCGCATGGAACCTCCGCCGAGCTCGTATCCGTTGAGAACCATGTCGTACGCTTGTGCGCGCATTTGACCTGGATCGGTGTCGAACAGGTGCAGGTCTTCGTCTTTTGGACGTGTGAACGGATGGTGCAGGGCAACGTAACGTTTTGCATCCTCATCCCACTCAACCAGCGGGAAGTCTACTACCCAGAGGAATGCAAACTGGCTTTGGTCAATCAGACCAAGTTCAGCACCCAGCTTGGAGCGAAGAGCACCCAGCGCATCTGCTACTACTTTTGGTTTGTCAGCAACGAACAGGAGCAAGTCGCCTTCTTCTACCGCCAAGCGTGCTTTCATCTCGTTAAGCTCTTCTTCTTTAAAGAATTTCGCAATTGGCCCTTTGACCTCTCCGTCTTTGAAGCCGATCCAAGCCAAGCCCTTCGCGCCATAACGGGAAGCGAATTTGCCCAGGTCGTCTGCTTCTTTACGAGAATAGTGTCCGCAACCTTTTGCGTTGATCGCTTTTACTTGTCCGCCGCCAGCTACTGCTGCTGCAAACACCTTGAAGTCGCTTGTCGCAACCAGATCAGATACGTCTGTCAGCTCCATGCCGAAGCGTACGTCTGGTTTGTCAGAACCGTAACGCGCCATGGCATCCGCATACGTGAGACGAGGGAATGGAGTCGGTATGTCTACCCCAACCGTTTGCTTGAACACGTGAGCGACCATCTTTTCCATCATTGGCAGGATTTCTTCCATAGACAGGAAAGAGGTTTCAATGTCCACTTGGGTAAATTCAGGCTGACGGTCAGCACGCAGGTCTTCGTCACGGAAGCAACGAGCGATTTGGTAATACCGCTCCAAACCGGATACCATCAAAAGCTGTTTGAATAGCTGTGGCGATTGTGGCAGTGCGTAGAACTCGCCTGGGTGTACACGGGAAGGCACGAGGTAGTCACGTGCGCCCTCAGGCGTGCTCTTCTGGAGAATTGGTGTTTCGATTTCTAGGAAGTTGTTCTCATCCAGGTAGTCACGGAAAGCTTTTGCTGCTTTACTACGCAAAAGCAGGGAGCGCTGCATTTCCGGACGGCGCAAGTCGAGGTAGCGGTATTTCAGACGAACTTGTTCATCTACATCGATCTCATCTTCAATCAGGAACGGAGGCGTTTTTGCATCGTTCAAGATTTCGATTTCAGAGATGTGCACTTCTACTTCACCGGTTTTCAACTTCGGATTGACTGCTTCAGGTGCACGGTTTACCACTTTCCCTTTTACAACCAGTACGTATTCGCTGCGAACCTTGTCAGCCGCTTCCCAAGCTTCTTTGTTGTACTCCGGGTTGAATACGATTTGGACGATGCCAGTGCGGTCACGGAAGTCGATGAAGATAACGCCTCCGAGGTCGCGACGCTTTTGTACCCATCCGTTCAGTACGACTTCCTGTCCAACGTGTGCTTTTGTTACTTCTCCACCATGTACGGTGCGATATTGCCAAGACATGATCATTTCCCCCAATGATTTGTTTTATTGATTTACTTTTGCAGCGAGTACAGCAATGAGTTCCTCGCGTTTCACTTCTTGTTGCTCGCCTGTTGCCATTTCCTTTAGAACAACCGTGCCATTCGCTAATTCAGACTCACCGATGATCGCAGTAAAGCGAGCCTGTAAACGATCTGCTTGCTTCAGCTGTGCTTTCATTTTCCGATCCAGATAATCCAGCTCAGCCGCAATCCCCGCCTGGCGCAATTGGTCGACGAGTACGAAGGCTGTTGTTTTCGCTTCTGGTGTCTGCACCACTACGAAGCAGTCGATGCCACCCGAGATTGGCAGTTGAACGCCTTGCTTTTCCAGAGCCAATAGCAGACGCTCGATACTGAGTGCGAATCCGATGCCCGGCATATCGTCGCCGCCCAGCTCTGCAACCAGTCCGTTGTAGCGCCCACCGCCACATAGCGTTTCTACCGCACCGATCTCCGCCATTTTGATTTCAAATGCGGTCAGTGTGTAGTAATCCAAGCCGCGAACCAGGCGCGGATTTACATGAAACGGAATATCCAGCGCGGTCAAATAGTTTTGTACGGCTTCGAAGTGTGCCGCGGATTCCTCGCTCAAGTAGTCCAAAATGGACGGAGCATCCATCGTCAGTCTTTTGCATTTTTCATTTTTGCAATCGAGCACGCGCAACGGATTGCGATCGATACGAGACTGGCAATCCTCGCACAGCTCGGAGCGAACACCGTTCAAATGTGCGAGTAAATGCTCACGGTGACGCGCCCGGTCTTCTACCGTACCTACGCTGTTCAACTCCACAGAAAGTCCTGTCAATCCGAGCTCCTGATACAGACGTATCGCAAGGCCAATGACTTCTGCATCGATCGCTGGATCGCTTGAACCTATCGCTTCTGCACCGAACTGGACGAATTGGCGATAGCGGCCTGCTTGCGGACGCTCGTGACGGAACATCGGTCCTAAGTAGTACAGCTTGGTCGGCTGATTAGGCACACCGTACAGCTTGTTTTCCACGTAGGAGCGCACAACACCCGCTGTCCCTTCTGGGCGCAGCGTGAGGGCATCCGTACTGCGCGGATTGGCTACACTGTACATTTCTTTTTCCACGATATCCGTGGTCTCGCCTACACCCCGTTGGAACAACTCTGTGCTCTCAAACAGCGGTGTACGAATTTCCGCGTAATTGGAGCGGCGACACAGATCGCGGGCCTTGGCCTCCACGTAGTGCCACAGCTCTACAGTACCAGGCATGATATCCTGCGTACCGCGTGGGATCTGGATTCTTGTCATTCCTCTCGAACCTCCATGTCTTTTCAAAAACTCGGGCTAAAGCCAAACCTTCAGGATCAAGGAACTTTTCTTTATGACCAAATAAAAAAGCCCCTCGTCTCCTGACATTTAGCAAATCGCCGCATGTCAGGGACGAGAGACTGGTTATACTCCCGTGGTGCCACCCTGTTTGAATAGCCTACAATTACAAAAGGCTATCCCACTTATTAGCCGTTAACGCCGGCACACGCCTGCCAGTTACTGGGGAAAGAGATTTCTTTCAGCCGTTCACTGCGGTCTTCAGGGATGTCATTCACCAAGCCGTTATACGAAAGCACTCTCAGCCACGGCGCTTTCTCTCTGGGCATCCGGTTCCTGGATACTTGTTCCCGTCATCAGATCATTTCTTATTCAATAAAAAAGCTTAATGTGAATCATAGCAAACCCGCCAACAGCCGTCAACAGGCGCTCGAATAAAACTTTTTTTATTAAGAACAAGTATATCCATCACTTACTTCCCAGATACCTGTCCAGCCGTTCTCGCGCCAGAATAGATTTCATCCAAATCACGGAGCTTGTTATCCACCAGAACCTTGTACGTGTCGTTGTACGTTTTCGGGTCCTTCGGATTCGGAAAGCGCGTCAGCTTGCCGCTTCCTGGGGCCATCAGCTTGGATACCGCACCACAGCCGAGACCAAGGATCGTTTGTACCTCTTCCATGATCATGATGTTGTAGATGCTCTCCTGCCCTGGCTTGGCATACCCGACATTCTCCAGATTTCCCAAAATGTTTTTCTGACGATACAAATAGTACGGGTCATAACCGTTCGCTGCTGTCCACTCGGAGGCCATCTCCATCATCTTGCTAATTTCTTCGCGACTGGCGACCTTGTAGCGGTCTTTGTTCTGCGTCATCTCAGATGCTCTTTTGAAAGACAGCGTATGAACCGTCAGAGAGGCGGGCATCAGCTTTTCTACCTCTTGGAGGCTGTGTGCCAGCTCGGCTACGCCTTCGTTTGGCAGTCCGATGATCAAATCCATATTAATGTTCGTCAAGCCCATCTCCATAGCCAGATGGTACTTCTCAATCGTCTCTTCGACGGTGTGATGACGACCGATTGCCTGTAGCGTCTCCTGCGTAAACGATTGAGGATTAATGCTGATCCGATCCACTTCCCACTGCTTCATCACATCGAGCTTTTCGCGAGTGATCGTGTCAGGTCTTCCCGCTTCAACCGTCAACTCACGCACATCTCCCATGTGTGGAAACGAACGATGCATCGTCTCAAATAGCTGGTTCATGTCATCTGCGGTAATACTCGTTGGGGTTCCACCGCCGAAATAAATGGACGTGATCCGTTGATCATTCGCGCGAAGCCACTCTCCCATCCGCTCCATCTCGTAATGGAGACCTTCGAGAAACGGATTAACCGAAGCCGTATGACTGCGAATCGCGTATGCTGGAAACGTACAGTACGCACACTTCGTCGGACAAAATGGGATGCCGATATATACCGATAGCTCGCGGTCAATCTGATACAAATCAGGCACGACGCTAAGCTGCTTGTCTACGATTTCTTGCAAAAGCTTTAGCTTGTATGGTCGCAAAATTACATCCTGCTGCAATCTCTTATGTGCTTCCTGTCTGTCTACACCAGCGGCGTTCAACTGATGCAGCAATTTCGTCGGACGTATCCCGGTCAAGATTCCCCAGCCTTGCTCCATGCCTGTATATTCTTCCAGCATCAATAACAGCGCATAACAAAGAGCTTGCTTGGCTGTCTTTTTCATCGCTTTCTCATCACGTGCTACATAGTTTCGCTCCACCTGATGGGAGATGCTTCGCTTGCCATCGTATAACTCTCCCGATGCTACGACTCCATTTTCATGCACGGTCAATGCCAGCTTGATTTTCAAATCTGCCCCATCTGTCCACTCAGGTACAAAAGTGAGCGCTGGATCTTCATAAAATAATGCGAGAATTAAGGAGAGTTCCCGCTCGAATGCGTGTCCCTCACATATGATCTGTATCATGGAGTTCACCTGCTTTTTTCAAAAATGCCACTCCTCATCATAGCCGACGAGAATTACTCGGGTCAACTAGACAAGTTGTGGCATCATGTGCAAGGTGGCAAAAGCGGTCATTTCCGTTTTTGCCTGGGGTGTTGGATATCCCGCAAGCCCGGATGAAAATCTTGGGCCATTTCTGCATTTTGTAGTGACGTTTCTTTCTCTAAATCGTCTTGAAAATCGACAGATAAAAACTGCCGATTCAATCCTTGCGCGAATGTTTCCTTCTTTGACTGTCTCACGATGAATTCCTCCTGATAAGCTACGTTCGCTAGCGTCTAGTAAAATCTAGTATTGCCTTGGCTACAGAAAAGCAATCAGGGAAGTCATGCAGAACTTTGTCGTTTTTTGCAGGAAAAGGCAGGAGAAAGAGCGAAGTGATTATTTTGGTAAAAACATGCAAGAACGCTATGAATTCAAAAAGCTACGTATATCGGAAAGGATGTCTATCGTGTTTGTTCGTCAAAAGATCCTGAGGAGTCTCCTGACTGTCGTCTGTGCCATTTCCCTCCCCGTTTCTGCAGCCTGGGCCGCCGGTTCTGTTCAGGTCACAGTGGACAAGCTCAATGTCCGTTCAGGTCCCAGCCTCCAAGACGCTATCGTCACTACACTGCCGAACAAAACTGTGCTGCCTGTCATCTCCACCAAAAATGACTGGATTCAAGTAAAGCTTCCGAACGGTCAAAGCGGTTGGGTAGCGAACTGGCTCGTCAGCGCACAGCAACAGCAACAGAAACCACCAGCTGTATCTGCCAAGCAAGTGGAGAGCACCACAACGAATCTCAATGTTCGTTCTGGGCCCGGTCAGACATATGCAGTCGTACAAACGATCAATCCAGGTACGCGCTACCCTATCGTGCAAACGAGTGGCGAATGGCTCCAAATTCAACTCAACGCAGGAACAAAAGGCTGGGTAGCAAACTGGCTTGTAAAAGAAGTAGGTACGGGACAAGCAGTTTCCCCTCCCTCTACAGGTAGTACTCCCCCAACGACCAATCCAGCGGGAACAGGCTCACAACAGAAGCCTCCTGCTGTACAAGGAGCCAGCCTAACCTTGGATTTCGCTCCGTACGTATACGCTACGCCGGATGCCAGTACACCTGCTATCGGTCAACTACATGCGGGCGAGAAAATCACGGTCTTGAACAAACAAAATGGTTGGATTCAATTCCCTTACGATGGAGTCAATGCTTGGCTCTCCACCGATCAAACCAACCCGAATACAGGTCAACCGACTCTACCCGAAAATGGAAATGGAAACAAACAACCTCAGACTGGGCAACCATCCTCTTCCAGTCAAACCGCCACAGTAAAAACGGACGGATTGAATCTGCGAAGTGAACCGAACACAACCAGTGCCATTCAAGCTACACTATCAGTCGGAAGCAAGCTGACTGTTTTGGAAAAACAAGAAGATTGGTACCGCATCAACACGGCGGACGGAAAAACTGGCTGGGTGGCAGGCTGGCATATTACGGTGAACCAACCAAGCATGCCTACTCCGACTGGCCCATACGTGACGATCATGAATCCAGATACCAATGTTCGTTCTGGTCCGAGCACCGATCACGATGTTATCAAACAGGTACAACCTGGCGAGAAATACGGGATTGCCAATAAATCAGGCGAGTGGTTCCAAGTAAACTTCCCTGATGGCTCCACAGGCTACATTGCGGGCTGGCTCGTTTCTGCGAATGGTGCGCCAGCAGTGGTGCGCAGTAATGATCTTGCCGGCAAAGTCATCGTCGTCGATGCTGGACATGGTGGCACAGATGGCGGTTCGACGGGTTCCAGCTTCTCTACTTTAGAGAAAACAGTCAATCTGCAAGTATCTCTGCTCCTGCGCAACAAGTTGGAATCGGCAGGTGCCAAAGTCATCATGACACGGGCTGATGATCGCAAGCTGACCCTGCAACAGCGCGTCGACATCGCGATTCAAAATCAGGCTGATATTTTTGTCAGCGTCCATCATAATACGCATCCAAACTCTGCAACGAATGGCTCGATTATTTTCTACTACAGCCAAGGTAACTCTAGCAAGCTCGCCTCCCTGGTTCAAACGGAACTGGTCAAAGCGACAAACTACAAGGACATGAATTATCGGTACGGAAACTATTTCGTTCTACGCGAAAACCCGGTGCCATCCATTTTGGCCGAGATCTCCTTCTTATCAAACTACAACGATGAGATTCGCGCACGTTCTGAGAAACAGCAGGATCTTGCGGCAGAAGGTATGTTCAAAGGGATTGTCCAGTACTTTAATACACAAAGCAATCAGGGAGGCTGATCCCTCTCTTACTAAAACCTCCATGCGAAAAAAGCTGGCTCAAGCTCACTCGTATGGAGGTTCTTTTATGGCCTATCCAATCGCATTAAGGCAGGACTGGCAGGAATTCCCAAATGATTTGCGAATATCATAAGGCATCGAAAGGAGTGATGACGGATGAAAAACAATCACAATATCAGTAATCGCACGGTATGGACGCAGGTGATCACAAGTTAACCTTTGAAAATGGAGTGATTTCTATTAAGACCATGTTTGAGTACAATTGGATGGTTCGTGAAGAATGGCTGAAATGGTGTGAGGATGTTCCACTGGAAGAATTGCTTCGTCCGCGCCTCGGAGGTGTCGGAGGTATTTTGCATACACTGTTCCATGTCATTGATGTAGAGTGGAGCTGGATTCAAGTCATGTTGGGAAGGCCTGATTTTCAAGAAAGCTTCAACCTTTACAAACGGTTGGAAAAGGTTCGTGAGCTGGAGGCAACTTTCCGCCCTGATGTGCTTCAATTTTTGCGCAATTGGGATGAAAGTATGGAAACAAGAGCCTTTCAGGATACGAAACCAGACGGTAGCATCGCTACGTACACATGGGGTGAAATTATGCGGCACATGATTGCTCATGAAATCCACCATGTCGGACAACTTTCGATATGGGCACGAGAAATCGGGAAAAAACCGATTTCTGCAAACCTAATTGGCAAAAATCTAATCCTCCCAACAGCCACTTACATTCACTGACCCGATTTCGTACTGAAACGACAAAAACGATTGCATTCGGCAATCGTTTTTTGTATTTGACTTCGTTATCTGGATGAATAAGCGGGGCGTTTTTCCCATGGCTCGACCTGACCAACGATTATTTGTTGTTCATTTGTTTGCAGAGCGTTAATCACCCCAGCCGCAATTTCATCATTCGTCAGCCAGCGTGAATGTTCACCTGAACATGTAAACCCGAGGATGACCCGTCGATAATGGCAAACTTCCGATGTAGGTTCTTTCGGTGAATTTTTCCAAGCACCGCTCCCACACACATGCAGCAATTGCCAGTGCTTCTCAGGACGCGACAGTTCTTCCACGATCACCGAGAGTGCATGCGGTGCAGTCGAATGAATCCATGCGACAACCACATCCATCGGCCCTCTCTTCTCTACGAGCTCGGTCATAGCCTGACGCAAGCTGTCTGTCTGATGATAGTCCTGTGGCAGCAAATGAATCGACTCCGGATGAATGGAACCGTCTCTAATACGACTTAATTTGACTGGATCCCGACCAAGGACAGTTACTTGATAGCCTTGGCGAGCCAGCCATCGGGAAACCTCTGCAAGCATGCCACTCGCACCGATAACCAATGCTTCTTGCGCCATGATTTCATCCCCTTGGTTGTGTTTATGATTCCACAATCAATGTGACAGGGCCATCATTTAACAGACGCACGTCCATCATTGCACCAAAGCGTCCTGTTTCCACATGGAGCCCTTTTTCCCGCAACTTGGCGTTAAACAGCTCATACAGCGGTTCAGCCTGCTCAGGTCGTGCAGCAGCCATGAAGTTGGGTCTTCTGCCCTTTCTGCAATCCCCATACAGTGTAAATTGTGATACGGACAAAATTTGACCACCCTTGTCTAAAACAGAGAAGTTCATTTTGCCTTCCTCATCTTCAAAAATACGCAAGTTCGCAATTTTGTCTGCGACAAATTCGACTTCTTTTTCTGTGTCTTCATTCGTAATTCCTACCAGCAGCATTAAGCCGTGATCAATTTGTCCGACGATCTCTCCTGCTACGGTCACACTCGCTTCTCTCGTTCTTTGTACGACAACTCTCACACTGATTCATCCTTCCCCTTCGCTAAACAAGAACACCTAATCCACGAGGGATCAGGTGCTCAGTATCCGGCGAACCGAATATATATCTTTGATGCGCTTAATGCGCTCTACTACTTTCAACAAATGATCCACATTGCTAATCGATATGGTCATATGAATCGTTGCCACTCGGTTTTTATCGGACTTGCCACTGACAGCCGCAATATTCGTCTTTGTCTCAGCGACAACCTGCAATACATCGTTTAACAGTCCGCTCCGATCATTGCCTGTGATCTCGATCTCTACATGGAAATTATGTTTGAAATCGGTATCCCATTCGACATCAATCAGACGCTCTGTACATTCATCAGTCAGTACGTTCGGACAGTCCAGTCGATGCACCGATACCCCACGACCTCTCGTAATGAAACCGATAATCTGGTCTCCTGGGACAGGTGTACAACAACGAGAAATACGGACGAGCAAATTATCCAAGCCACGGACTTTGACGCCAGACTCACTCTTGGCAGAACGATTTGCTGGATTCGGTTTGACCTCAGGAATGGTCGGGTTTTGTTCTTCGCGCTCCCGACGAAGTTTGTCCAGGAGACGAGTCGCAATTTGCGAAGCCGTAATGCCGCCATAGCCGACTGCGGCAAACATGTCTTCTGCCCCTTGGAAATTAAAACGGGCTGCCGCTTCCTTCAGGTTCGTTTCCGTCATCGCTTCTTTTACATCAAAGCTGCGCGATTTGATCTCCGCTTCCACCATCTGCTGACCTTTGGCGACGTTCTCTTCCCGCTTCTCTTTTTTAAACCACTGTTTAATTTTATTTCGGGCATGCGCGGATTTGGCCATCTTGAGCCAGTCCTGACTAGGACCGTACGAGTGCTTGGAGGTTAGGATTTCGACGATATCGCCTGTTTTCATCGCGTAGTCGAGCGGTACAATCTTGCCGTTCACTTTGGCGCCAATCGTTCTGTTTCCTACCGCAGAGTGAATCCGATAGGAGAAGTCCAGCGGTACAGAGCCTTTTGGCAGCTCAACGACATCACCTTTTGGCGTGAAGACGAAAACCGTATCGGAGAAAAGATCCTGCTTGAGGCTCTCCATGAATTCTTGCGCGTTCGGAGCTTCTTCTGACCCACCTTCGATAATCTCCCGCAGGCTGCCCAGCTTCTCTGCAAACGAGCCTTGCACGATGCTTTTGCCTTCCTTGTACGCCCAGTGAGCCGCGATCCCGATCTCTGCTGTCTGGTGCATATCCCACGTGCGGATTTGCACTTCCAATGGCTCACCTTTTGGCCCAATCACTGTCGTATGAAGGGATTGGTACATGTTCGTCTTTGGCATGGCAATGTAATCTTTGAATCGACCTGGCATCGGCTTCCACAGGGTATGCACGATACCGAGAACCGCATAACAGTCGCGGATGTCATTCACGATGATCCGCAATGCAAGCAGGTCATAAATCTCGTTGAACTGCTTGTTTTGTCTCGTCATCTTTTTAAAAATACTGTAGATATGCTTCGGACGTCCCGAAATTTCTGCCTCAATGTTTAACTCGCCCAGCTTTTCTCTGATCGTATCCGAAGCTTCATTCAGGTAGGCTTCTCGCTCCACCCGTTTCTTTTGCATCAAATTCACAATCCGATAGTACTGTTGCGGATTCAAATACCGAAGCGCTGTATCTTCCAGTTCCCATTTGACGGAAGCGATCCCCAAGCGATGAGCGAGTGGCGCAAAGATTTCCAGCGTTTCATCGGAGATCTCTCGTTGCTTCTCCTCGGACATGTGCCGAAGTGTCCTCATGTTGTGCAGACGGTCTGCCAGCTTGATCATGATGACGCGGATGTCCTGTGCCATGGCAACCAGCATCTTGCGGTGGTTTTCGGCGAGTTGTTCTTCTTTGGACTTGTATTTAATTTTTTCCAGCTTGGTCACACCATCTACCAGAAGAGCAACATCTGGTCCGAACTGCTCACGGAGGTGATCAAGCGTAATCTCGGTATCCTCTACGACATCATGCAAAAATCCAGCCGCAATCGTAACCGCATCCATGTGCAGGTTTGCGAGAATTCCCGCCACGGCGATTGGATGCATAATGTAAGGAACGCCTGATTTGCGTATTTGCCCTTCATGCGCTTTTTCGGCAAGCTGATAGGCACGTGTAATCAGGTCCATATCCGATTGTGATAAATAGGTGCTTGCTTTTTTTACTATCTCATCAATGCCGGTAATCATAGTTCCCTTCCCTTATCCTCTCAGTAAAATAACCTCGATCGAGGCCTTCTCACGGAGGAGCGACCGCATTATAGCGGAAAGTTTCACCGAAGTATTGCCGGAAGCAGAAGCTGAGGCACTTCGTGATGCGCTCCGGAAAGTTTAAGCCTGGACGCATTTCGCACTGTGAAGCACTTGAACTTTCCTATACGACTAGAAAACTTGGGCGTTGCCAAGTCTTTTGGCGCAGGCGAAGGCTTACTTGCACGTATCATGTCTGTCTATTTCATACTATTATCTTGTATGTCGTTCGTCTTGTAAAGCTGAATTCCCCTGTAAAGTATGTACAGTCGTAGAAAAAAGAAAAAAACGGGCATTTGACCCGTTTTTCCTTGTTGCATCAATTAATATTGAACGAGCGATTTGACAGGAATTTCACCTATTTTGCTACGTCCATCCAAGTAGGACAGTTCGATAAAGAAGGCAGCTCCTACTACTTTTCCTCCGAGTTGCTCAATCAAATTGATTGTTGTCTCAATGGTTCCACCTGTCGCCAGCAAATCGTCTGCAATCAGAACACGCTGACCTGGTTGGATCGCATCTACGTGTACGGCCAGTGCATCTTTTCCATACTCCAGGTCGTAATCCGCCTTGATGGATTCATATGGCAGCTTGCCAGACTTGCGGATTGGTACAAAGCCAATTCCCATTTCGTACGACAATGGCGCACCTACTACGAATCCACGAGCTTCTGGACCCGCAATCACGTCTGCTTGTACTTCACGAGCGAAGACCGCCAAATCTTGAATCGCAGCTTTGTAAGCAGGGCCATCTTTCAACAGAGTAGTGATGTCCTTGAAACGAATACCTGGCTGTGGAAAATCTGGGATAACACGAATGTATTGTTTAAAATCCATGAAAAATTCCTCCTAAACGGTGGTTGGTTCCACCAATTGATGAAGCGCTTGAATCATTGCATCGGAAGAAGATAGTAATAAATCCGTAGCAAGCTGTGCCTCTTCCTTCCAATTCGCATAGAGCACAGAGCTCTCGAGCGGCCTTTTGGCAGTGTTTGCCTGCAGCGTGTACTGCTCGGCCTCCTCTACTAAAAACTCTAGCTCCATAAAGATGGCGATCATGCCGTCTAATAGATTTCTTTTCCATTGCAGCTTTCTGGCCAATGCATCAATATGGATTTTTTTAACAGTTGGCACCTGAACGAAAAACTGGTACAACTGTTTAAAATGATCTCGGCCCGGACAGGAAAGCCGCTCCATTCCTAAATCCGGATCACCAAACAAACAGTAAATGCGCTCCGCTTGTTTGAGCAAGACACGAACCACTTCCAAGTCAGAACGGCGCGTCGGCAAATCATACAAAATCACATTGGATGAGGCTGTAATATTCCCTTCTCGACCAACCACGAACAAGGAATTCACCTGTTCGCTTGTTGCTTTCGCTGCCAATGGCTCATAGCTTTCCTCGCGAAACAGAATAGTCACCGAATTAGACTCCGCCATCACTTGCTGCCATTTCTCTATCTTGTCACGGCTGCCTCGCCAGTCAAATACTTGCTGATGTCCAACAGACAAATCACGGATCGTCAGCTGAGGCTTTCGATTTCCGTTCCATTCGTTTACAGACAATTCTCCCAATACGTGAAAACGTGCCTTGGGCGTTACTCTCTTTGTTACATGTGCCCAGTTGAAGCCAATTGCATCCAAAGAGGTCCCCGCTTTGCTCAATGTACACTTTAAATGATTGTCATCTCGCCCAATGATGCGCATACCTTGTGTCTCTACTTCTTCTAACAAAACGAGCGGAGTTGGATTCCCCATGCCATATGGGGCGAGCTGTTCGAGTTGCTCCGCTGCGGTCAAACTGATCTCTTCCATGTTCATCGCAACGTCCACTTTGGTCATCGGCGTGAAGTCTTCAGCGGACAACCACTCTCCAGCAAGCTCGTTTAATTTTTGGCGTAATAAGTCGAGATTTTCTACAGGCAAGGTCATCCCCGCTGCCATCGTATGACCGCCATAGTGCGGTAGCCAATCCTTGCAAGCAGTCAGACCTTCATACATATCAAAACCTGCAATGCTCCTCGCCGAGCCTTTTGCTGTTCCTTTTTCCGGATCGATGCCAAGCACAATCGTGGGACGGTAAAAAAGCTCAACCAATCGGGAAGCTACAATCCCTACCACGCCCACGTTCCAGCCTTCTTTAGCCAAAACGAGAACATTGTTCTGGTCTGGCGGATACAGCTCATTCACCATCTGTACAGCTTCCTCGGTCATCGCTGCGACGATTTCCTGACGTTCACGGTTTAAGTCGTCCAGCGCCTGGGCACATTTCTCTGCTTCGTCCATATCCGAAGTCGTCAGCAGTTTCACAGCGGATTCAGCCGTCTCCAGCCTTCCACTTGCATTTAGACGCGGTCCAAGCGCAAAGCCTACATGTCCCGCAGACAGCTCGGTATCGGCTAAGCCACATACTCGGATTAAGGCCTGCAGCCCAAGGTTCCTTGTATGATTTAAGCGCTTTAATCCTGCTCGAGCCAGAATGCGATTTTCATCTACCAACGGCACCAGATCCGCTATCGTCCCCAAGGCAGCCAAATCTGCCAAATGCAGAGGCGGCTCCTTCAGCAAGGCATGCCCCACTTTAAAGGCGACCCCCACTCCCGCCAACATATCAAACGGGTACGAACAACCAGGCTTCTTGGGGTTAATCACAGCAAATGCCTCCGGGATGATTGCCGGAGGTTCGTGATGGTCGGTTACAATGACGTCAAGACCCAACTGGTTCGCGTACGCTACCTGTTCGACTGCACTGATCCCTGTATCGACAGTGATGATCAGTTTATAGCCACTTTGATGCAGATGCGCCAAGGCGTCTTTATGTAACCCATACCCTTCTGTAAAACGGTTGGGAATGTAGTAGTCAAAAACAGCGCCGAGTTGGCGCAGTAGATGTACCATTAGCGATGTGGAGCTAACCCCATCGGCGTCGTAATCGCCGTATATGCAAATCGGTTCTTGCCTCTGAATGGCTTGTTGAATGCGATGCACGCTTTGTTCCATTCCATCCAGCAAGAAAGGGTCATGAAACAATTCTGGACCGGCTTGCAAAAAATCACGAGCCTTTTGTGATGTGTCAATGCCACGTATCACCAGTAGCTTTGATACGAGCGGAGTAAGCTGGCAATCTGCGGCAATACTAGCAGCAAGCTGCTCATCATAGGTGGCCAGTTTCCAGCGTGTTTTCGCTTTCAGCATGGGCTTTCCTCCAATCCTCATTCATTATAGAGGATGGAGCAGGAAGCTGACAACTGCATAAAACATACCGTTTTATGCAAAACTCTCATACGGCTTCAAACTGCAGCAAATACAGAAACAGAGAATAGAAAAACCGCAGGGTTCCCTGCGGTTTCATCCACCTTTACATTCCTTCTTTTTTCTTTTTCATATTCCGTTCTTTCAAATTCACCCATACTTGGGCTGCAATAAAGATAGAGGAATACGTACCACTCACCAGACCGAACAGCAGGGCCAAGGAGAAGTTCTGGATGCTCTCGCTTCCCAAAACAGCCAGTGCAAGAGCTGTGAAGAATACAGTCGCTACCGTGTATACAGAACGGCGCATCGTTTGCCACAGTGACACGTTTACCAGATGTTCCAGTTCAGGAATTGTCTTGGATTTCATCGTTCTCAAGTTTTCCCGAATCCGGTCGAAAATAACGATTTTATCGTTAATCGAGTAACCCAAGATCGTCAGAAGCGCGGCGATAAAGGTAATGTCTACCTCCAACCCGAGGATAGAGAACAATGCAATCGGGATAAACACGTCATGGGCAAGCCCCACGACACATGCAATACCGAACAGCCATTGGAATCGGATCGCGATGTAGATGGCAATACCCACAGCAGCAATCGCAACCGCAATCCCTGCTTTTTTCACCATCTCTTGCGCAATACTCGGATCAACCGACGAAACCTGTTTCGAGACCTGCTCACCATATTTTGCTTTGAGAGCCATTTCCACTTTCATCAGTGTGTCAGATGAAATGGTTTGGTCAAAACGTGTATAGGCCTGACCATGATTTTCCCCGTACGGAGTGACCGCGCTGAAATTCACATTAGGAACCTCTTTCTTGATCACTGCTTCTATATCTGTCGGATTGAATTGTTTTCCAATGTAAAGATCCAAGCGAGTTCCTGCCTTGAAGTCAACGCCAAGGTGAAGTCCTTGAAATAGCGTAAACAGAAGGCCGATGATAATAATCACAGAGGAAGCGATGAAAAACTTCCTGCGATTTTTCACGATGTCAAATCTGATTACTGTATGGTCTTTATCATAGCTCACGGATCTCACTCTCCTTTACCCCGAACCAAAACGGCTTTTTAAACATGTTGGAACGGACAACCAGCCAGAGGAGGAAGCGGGACCCAAACACGTTGGTAATGATACTTACGATAATCGTCATCGCCAATACAACAGCGAAGCCTTGTACGGAGCTCGTCCCGAAGAAAAACAGAACGCCCGTTGCAATCAGTGTCGTCACATGAGCATCGATAATCGTAATCAAGGAACGGCGTTCACCTGCACGGAAGGCAGAGAGAACCGTCTTGCCAGAACGAATTTCTTCCTGGATGCGCTCATAGGTAATAATGTTGGCATCCACGGCAATCCCTACCGCCAAAATAAATCCAGCAATACCTGGCAGCGTCAGCGTTGCATGCATCCAGTCGAGTACGACCATACAAAAATAAGTAAATCCAGCCAAGGTAATGTTTGCAATCATACCTGGCATACGGTATACAACTAGCATGAAAATAAAGATCAGCGCAGCCCCGATATATCCTGCATACAAGGTTTTCTCCAGAGCCAGAGTTCCCAAGGAAGCACCCACGGAGGTTACTTGCTTCTCAATCAATTTGGCTGGCATCGCACCGGAATTCAGTAGATCAGCCAATTCCTGTGCCGATTCCTGTGTGTAATTTCCAGTAATTTGCGCGCTACCACCAGAAATGACCGATTGAATGGTCGGATTAGTTTGCATCGTCTCATCCAAAAAGATCGCCATTGGCTTGTGCAGGTTTGCACGTGTGGCGTCTTCTAGCTTCTTCGGGTCAGAGAATTTCAGGGTTACGAGCGGGCGTTTCAGGTCGTCATAACCAACTGCTGCCCCGTTTGGAGCCAAGTCACTTCCTTGCAATATAATCTTGCCATGTTCATCACGGAATGTCAGATGAGCAGGCTTCCCGATCAACTCGCGAAGCTTGTCCTGATCCGCTGATTGTGATGCGATTTGAACGCGAATCCGGTTTGGCAATTCGGTAGTGGTGACTGGCTCAGCCACGCCACCGATGTTAATCCGTCTTTCAATCATGTGTGCTGTTGATTTCAAAAGCTCGATATCAACTTTGTGCCCAGCCTCGAGAGGCTCTACCTCATACAGAATCTCAAACCCGCCCTGCAGGTCCAGACCGAGTGTGATGTTTCCTGCCACCTGCTTGGTCGTTGTTGCTACGAGCGTAGCCAAAAGCCCTACAACGACCAGAAACAGGAGGAATCTTCCCCATTTAATCATAGTAGTAATACCCCTCTTTCCTAACAGGGTCCCGTCCTAGACGAGAAACCAATATGCCCATTATAACGAAGTACAAAAAAACGTGTCAATTATTGCTGGAAAGGTGAACCATGGTAACCAACCCCTTGCGTTTTTCGCGACATGTACGTATACGAAGAGGGCGACCAGAAGTTTCTATAAAATTACTAAGAATTTTTATACATTTGTATCATGAGGTAATTCATGTACTTGTTTGGCTTTAGAGACAATATGTCGTTGACAAGCTGGTGGATCGGTGGCATTTCTTTATAGCCGTTCGTGACGCATTCCCAAACATCTTCAGGCGCCACGTTGTCGTACCCCAAAAGAGCAAATTCCTCTGCCTTGCTTACACAAAGGCTTGCCACTTGCCCATACCATTCCTGTTTTTGCGCTTGGTCCATCCAATTTCCCCCTCAAAGTAGTCATGCCGACAGCGGCACGTCCATATTCTTTACTGAGTGAATTTATCCTTGCAAAGGAGCCTTCCATGAAACAATCCTTCTTTTACGGAACGGTCATCCTCATTATTGCTGGTGGCATCACCAAAGTGTTTGGCTTTGCTCACAGGATCGTGTTGTCGCGCATTATCGGAGCGGAAGGAATGGGGCTTTATCAGATGGTTGTGCCCCTTTTATACTTTCTGATTACTGTGACGACATTCGGACTTCCGGTTGCCATTGCAAAGCAAGTGGCAGAGACGGAAGCAGCTAATAATCCGCAGCAGACTCGCCGGTTTTTGTTACTAGCCTTGTCGGTCGCTGGCGGGATTAGCCTGTTCATTTGCGTCCTGCTCCTCTTGTTCTCTCAATGGATTTCCGAAATGCTATTCACAGACCCTCGTGCACACATCGTTCTGCTTGCAGCCATTCCGGTCATCCCGATTTCCGGCATTTCCCTTGTCCTGCGAGGATACTTCCAAGGCAAGCAAAACATGATCCCTACTGCCGTCTCCCAACTCGTGGAGCAAGTCGTCCGAATGGCACTGGTCGTTGTCATGACGATGTCGTTTCTTTCGGCAGGCATTGAGTACGCCACAGCAGGGGCTGTCGCCAGCATTATTTTTGGAGAAGCCGCCGGACTCTTGTACATTCTCTGGCAGTATCGCAAAGGCAGCAAAAAAGCAGCAACTCAGCTTTTGGATAAGCCTCTTCTGATGACGGTTTCAGCAAGCAAAAAGAGCTTGTCGCAACTCATCCATGTCGCTCTCCCTGTCACGCTTAGCCGCGTCATCGGCTCCATTGCTTACGTGCTAGAGCCGTTGCTTGTGCCATACGCACTGGTCATTGCAGGCTTTACCACCTCGACTGCTACTGGTTTGTACGGACAGTTTGCCGGGATGGCCGTTCCTTTGCTGCTTTTTCCTACTTTTTTAACGTATTCCTTGTCCGTTTCCCTCGTTCCTGCCGTTGCTGAAGCTGCCTATCAAAAAAATGCTCCACTCGTGCATCGCCGCATTTATCAAGCCATGCGGATTACACTCGTCATCGGAGCACCTTGTACCGTCTTGCTCACTATCTTTGCAGAACCTTTATGTGTCCTGCTCTACGGCAATGAATATCGGGAGGTTGGCGTGCTGTTAAAAGAGCTGGCACCGTTCTCCGTCTTCCTGTTTTTCCAAGCACCGCTTGCCGCCGCCTTGCAAGGTCTCGATTACGCTCAGGTCGTCTTTCGAAATACGCTGATCAGTGCCATTGTCAAAACTGTCGCTATGTTTTTTTTCACGGCTCATCCAGCATTCGGCATTCACGGCGCTGTCATTGCTCTTAATATCGGCATTACGCTTGGGACGTTATTGCATTTTGCTAGCCTGATCAAAAAAATCGGTTTTACGATCGACCTTCGGGAATTCGGCAAAATCGCGATCGCCATGCTTCTCATGGGTTATTCCGGTTCCTACATTGCCAGGCACTGGTTTATGGACATTTCGATTGGACAGCTATTGACTGCAAGCACCTTCATTAGCACCTTGCTGTACATTGTCCTGCTCGTCGCCATGCGCGTCTTGGGCAAGCAAGACGTACGTCGCATTCCGTGGATTGGCGAACAACTCGCCGTGTTCTTCCCTCGCCGCTAGCACTTATTGCTGCGGCTTGTCTTTTTTGTCCAAATACATGATGCCACGCTCGTCAATGCTGCAAAAAGACACCTCTCGAATGTCTTTGATTCCGTATTTCCGGATTTCTCGTTTGAGCCAAAGCTCGTTTTGTCCGATCTTGTTCAAGGCCTCCGTTCTCACCTTTCCATCGAGAATCAGCGGGATGGGCAGACCTTTGTACGAGACAAGACCGACCTGTGGCTTCTCCATCAACGCGAGATCTTCCCTCGAGACCTTTTCTTTTTGCTCCTTTAAAAACACACTCATCTGTCCAGTTGGCTCCAACAGCGCAAATTCAACATCCGCAATGTTTTTTACGTCTTTTTGCCGCAGATGTACCATCAAATCATCCATGTTCAAGCGATTGCGACGCATCGCATGTTCCCTGATTTGCCCATTTTCTATAATCAAATCGGCAGAGCCGTCCACTGTATCGCGGAATTTCTTGCTCTTTAATGACAGATAAGCGAAGGCGACTTCCAACAAGGCAATCAACAGCATCGGCAAATAAAACCGAAGAGCAGGCTTATCGACATCCTCAATCGCCAGTGCAGCCATTTCTGCAAGCATGATCGAGATGACCACATCAAAAACGGACAGCTTTCCCAATTCCCGCTTTCCCATTAACCGCACTAAAATCAGGAGGAAAAAATACGAGAAAAGGGTGCGAAGTAACACCATAGTAATATTATCCACTTACGCTGCCCCCCAAAGAACATTTGATAGTAGTGTTCAACAGGGGGCAGGGAAAGTATTAGCACCAATTACAGCCACTTTCGCTTGCGGAAAATGTGAAGCATGGCAAACGTCATGGCTAGCATAATCACGAGTGCCACGATCAGCATATAAGGTTCTGCTTCTTCTCCCAGCCATGCGAAAGTATTCATCCCGAACAGTCCGGTGATAAATGTCAACGGTAGGATGATCGTGGAGATGATGGTAAGAACTCGCATCGTCTCCGTTGTTTTGGCGCTAATGATGGTGTAGTACGTATCCAACGCACCGTTTACCAGATCACGGAAGGTTTCCGTTGAATCCGAAATCCGCTCCAAGTGGTCTGTTAGGTCGGTGTAGAACGGAACGTTTTCCTCGGAAATATCGAAGGAGTAACGGCCATTGACGTTCGCGAAAATTCTTTTTTGCGGCATAATCACACGCCTGATTAAAATAATTGTTCGCTTCAGCGCCAGGAACTCTTCGGTAATTTCCTCCATCTGATGTTCATAAATCTCGTCCTCCAGCTCGTCAATCCGCACACTAATCCGATCAATAATGGGAAAGTATTCATCGGTAATCCCGTCTACTATGGCATACAGCAAATAGTCGGGACCTCTGTTCAAGTAAGAAATGTTGCGGTGACACATGGCAGCGATCCGACCGATGGTATTCATCGGAGACTTGTGGATCGTCACGATGTAGTTAGGGCCGAGAAAAACGTTCAGTTCTACCGTTGTAATCTCGTCATCGCTTTCTTCATTGTAACGCAGGGCGTGAAAAACGAAGAAATAGTAGTCATCGTACTTGTCTACCTTGGCACGTGGACTGACGTGCAGGCAGTCCTCAATTGCCAGCGGGTGAAAGTCGAAAATCTTGGCAATATAGGGCAGTTCATTGTTTCCCACATCATACAGATCGATCCAGAGCAAATCCTCTGGTGATTTCAGCCATTGATCTTTCGTTGCCAGATCAACGTCGTGAAACATCTTCTGTTCAGAGTGGTTATAAAAGTACGTTTTGATCAATCTTCCTCACCCCCGTCTCGTTCCCCATCCATCATACGAAAATTCCTATCAATGTTCAACGCGAAGATGAATACGTGAGCCAAGCCTCTCATATAGATGTACAAACACTTCCAATAAGGGGGTACATACCGTGCGAAGTGCATCCACATCTGTACTGACCGGTCTCTTGTATACGACATGTCTAGTTTTAATTGGAGCGTTGCTCGCGACCCTGCTTCTTAGCTTTACCTCGATACGGGAAGGCACGCTGCCCTATTTTACGTACGTGATCAATGCCATCGCCCTCTTGATTGGGGGATTCGTTACAGGACGACGTTGTGGCGGCAAGGGCTGGTATTACGGCGGACTTACCGGACTCACATACTTCCTCTTCATCCTCTTGATCGGCTTCCTCGGCTTTGACGCACCAATGCAATGGGGGATCTTCCTGTTCTTGTTCGGCGCTTTTGGAGTGGCCGCGTTAGGTGGGATTCTCGGCGTGAATTCGGCCAATTCCAACAACAAGCACAAAGGCAGTAAACCTAAAATTATCAAGCCTCGCCGCTAAAACAAGACAGAAAAAAGCAGGTGGATCACCCACCTGCTTTTCGCATGTATTATTTGGATTCTTCTTTTGTCTCTTCGCTCTTCGCTGGTTCACTCTTCGCAGGTTCGTTGCTGGAAGAAACTACATTGTTGATCGCTCCACGATCAAAAGTAACGTTTACGTTGTGAGCAATACGCAACGTAACTGTATCATCAGACAGTTCTTGGATCGTTCCATGCACTCCACCGATTGTTACGATCTTGTCGCCTTTTTTCAGAGCAGCAAGCATAGCGTTGCGTTGTTTTGCCTTCTTTTGTTGCGGACGAATCAGCAAGAAGTAAAAAATCGCAAACATGATGATAATCGGTAAAAACTGAGTCAAGCCATCCATGAAAAAAATCCCCCTCGATTAAAAAGATCTATCTTCACCCAATCCATATTGAGCGAAAAACTGGTCGCGGAAATCTTGCAAGCGGTCTTCGGCAATCGCCTGACGCACCTGCTCCATTAACTTCACCAAGAAGTGCAGGTTGTGGTAGGTAGTTAATCGGATGCCAAAGGTTTCCTCCGACTTGACCAGGTGTCGGATGTAAGCACGTGTGTAATTTTTGCAGGTGTAGCAATCGCAATTTGGATCAAGCGGGGTAAAGTCGCGCGCGTATTTTGCATTGCGGATGACCAGTCTTCCCTGGCTTGTCATGCATGTCCCATTGCGGGCGATTCTTGTCGGCAACACACAATCAAACATGTCGATGCCTCGGATCGCTCCTTCGATAAGAGCATCTGGTGAACCAACCCCCATCAAATAGCGAGCTTTGCTTGTTGGAAGCAGTGGAACGGTATGCTCCAGCACTTCGTACATCAAAGGAAACGGTTCTCCCACGCTCAAACCGCCGATCGCGTATCCTGGGAAATCCATGGAAACGAGATCTCGTGCACTTTGTGCGCGCAAATCGTTGAACATTCCACCTTGAACGATACCAAACAGCGCTTGTTCGTTTGGACGAGTATGCGCCTTCAGACAACGCTCTGCCCAGCGGGTTGTTCGCTCCATTGATTTTTTTACGTAATCGTACTCCGCAGGATAAGGAGCACACTCATCGAATGCCATGAAAATATCGGCACCCAACGCGTTTTGAATCTGTGTAGCCTCTTCAGGACCAATAAACAGCTTCTCTCCGTTTAGGTGGGAACGGAAGGATACTCCTTCCTCCGTGATCTTGCGGAGGTTACTAAGGCTAAATACTTGAAAACCGCCGGAATCAGTCAAAATGGCACGGTCCCAATTCATAAAGCCGTGCAGTCCGCCTGCCTCGCGAACAATTTCATGCCCTGGACGAAGAAACAAATGGTACGTATTACTGAGGATGATGCCCGCACCAATCGCTTTTAACTCCTCGGGGCTCATCGTCTTTACTGTCGCTTGTGTACCGACAGGCATAAAGACAGGGGTGTCAATCGTCCCATGAGGTGTATGTAGCTTACCGAGACGTGCACCAGTTTGCTTGCATGTTTTGATTAACTCGTAGCGTACAGCCAAATCTTTGCACTCCTCAAGCTATGTATGTAAGTCTTACCTATTATAGAAAAACTTCTGGGTGAAGTAAACCCACCTGACTAATAAGTATACACTTATACAGGTGGGTTGTTCACATTTTTATAAAATTAGCATCGCATCGCCAAAACTGAAGAAACGATACTCCTCTTCCACAGCCGTTTTGTAAGCACGCATCACATTCTCTTTTCCAGCCAAAGCACTCACTAGCATAACGAGCGTAGACTTCGGCAAGTGGAAGTTTGTCAGTAGCCCGTCCAGGATGGAAAAAGTGTAACCCGGATAAATGAAAATATCCGTCCAACCAGAGGTTGCCACCAGCTTTCCTCCATTCGCGCGCCCTACTGTCTCCAATGTTCGGCAGGATGTCGTCCCGACAGCGATTACTCTTCTACCTTCTGCTTTTGCCTGGTTCACCAGCTCTACTGTGTCCTCGGGAATCTGATAGTACTCCGCATGCATAACATGCTCTTCCACGGAATCCGCTGATACAGGGCGAAAAGTCCCAAGTCCAACATGCAGTGTTACATAAGCCAGCTGTACTCCTTTGGCAGCGATTTGCTCCAAGTACGGCTTCGTGAAATGAAGCCCGGCTGTCGGAGCTGCTGCTGAACCGCGCTCCTTCGCATAGACTGTCTGGTAACGTTCACTGTCCTCCAGTTGCGCGTGAATATACGGTGGCAAAGGCATCGAGCCTAATTGGTCGAGAATCTCGTAAAAAATACCCTCGTACACAAAGCGCACGATTCGTCCACCTGTCTCTGTCACGTCTTCACAAACACAACGCAAAAGACCGTTACCAAAAACCACTTCTGTCCCCTGCTTCATCCGCTTACCGGGCTTCACCAGCGTCTCCCAGCGATCGTCACCAAGTGATTTTAACAAAAGGATTTCTATTTTCGCACCAGTCTCAGCCTTTTCACCAATCAATCTGGCAGGCAAAACGCGGCTGTCATTCATGACGAGTACGTCCCCTGCTTGGAGATGATCGATTAAATTGGTAAATTGCTGATGAACGATATTGCCTGTTTGTTTCTCTAACACGAGCAATCTCGATGAAGTTCGGTCTTCTAGCGGGTGCTGGGCGATCAAATGCTCTGGTAAATCAAAATCAAATTGTTGCACGTCCACGAAATCGTTACTCCTTTTTGCGGTAGATCTTGTGGCAAACGACTTACTTTTCGATTGTCACATCCTGGTAGTAGTGTTGCAAGATATCCTTGTAGTCATACCCTTCCTCTGCCATCGCACGTGCTCCGTATTGCGAAACACCAAGTCCGTGTCCAAAGCCAGTACCACGGAAGATGAACTGCGAACCATTGATTTTTTCTACTTCAAACTTCGTGCTACGCAGAGGGGAGCCACCTTGTTGAAAAACAGAACGCAAAGCATCCGGTGAAGAGACGACGATTGGCGTCCCGTTTGCTTCCATCGCGATCACACGTCCAGATGGACCGCGCTCTGTCACTTTCAGGCTCGTTACGTTTCCCGAAATGCGTGGAGCTTTGTTCTTGTCATGCGCGGCGTTGATCATGGCTGCGATCTCTGTAGAGGTAAATGGACCGCGCGTCCACGAATACGCATTTTCTTCTTTTACTTCTGAAAGGATCGTAACCTCTGCGCCAGTAGGGAGTACAGACAACACACGTTGTGTCGTTGTACTTGGACCTGAGCGCAAATTGGTATTCTCGGTCGAAATGACCGCGATTCTTTGGCCCGCTGAATTGCTTTGGCCCGTTTCGGTTACCAGATCATTTCTTACATAGCCGAGCGTGCCATCTGCTAAAGCCACCTTATACCATACGCTTGCATTGTCCATTGGATAGGTGTCTTTACTCTCGACAGATCGCAAATAAGGAACGGGATTGCCCCATACTTCTGTGCCGTCCGCTGTCATACCGCCTGCATTGGAATAGAAGAGCGACTCAGCAGGTTTGCCTTGGTAGTAAATGATTTCACCTTCAGTCTCGTCGACGGCCTCACGCACATCATCAGACTCTTTTGTATAACCATAATACGCCTGTTCGAAAACCGTATCAGACACATTGGCAACTCCATACTTATTGCCTTGCCACACAGCACGAGTTCTCGAAAGGACGGTCTGCGTTTTCAATGCTTCCAACGGCCAGCCTGGAGCCATTTCAGAGCCAACGACACCATACAGATACTCTTCCATTGGAAGCTCATTTACTAGTGTCAAGTGACCATTGTATTCCGACAGTTCCATCTCACCGCGATATGTACGCTGCTCTCGTTCCACAACGCCAATCACCGATTCATCGCCTGCTTTATTCGCTTCAACTGTCAGCTTAACTTGAGGGGAGAAAACATACTTCCAAATCACTTCATCTGGTGATCCGTATACATCCTGCTTCAATATAACATAAGATTGGCTGTCTGGCTCCTGATAGGAGAAAGAGGGAAATGCAGCGTTTGCTCTTCGTTTCAATTCTTTCACGGCATCAGGGCTAACCTCGTCACCGATCCAAACCGCATATTTGACTTTATCCCCATCGGATACCATCACGGGGTAAGCAGGAATACCTGCTGCTTCAAATGACGCTTGCCATTCTTGTGCTTCCTTTAAGCTTTTGAATGTACCCGCTTCGAGTCGATGCGGACCTTTTACCAGCGGATTCTGCCCGATTGCTTGGGCAACTGTTTTTGCCTGATTTGCAGCAGCCTGATACGTGTCATACGTTCCGCTTACAACCTGATAGACGGTCTGACCGTTACGATTAGCCACCTGGATTGAGCCTTCGTATTTTCGTTGACTCATTTGCTGTGCAATCTGTTGTGCGCGATTCCAGTCACCTGTTTCGGCAACGATCAGATGATATTCATCAACCCGGTAACGAGCTGCATCTCCCTTTAATTCGGGTAAATCTGTCTTGCCTTCGGGTCCATTGAGCACGACATCCATTCCATTTTCGGCAGTCAGCGTAATGGAAGGAACTACTCCCCGATAGCCTTGCCCTGTATCCACAAAAAGCGCAACTCTGATATTGTCGCCGGCTGCCTGCGCTGGTACATGTCCTCCTACGAGAACTACTGACAGCAGGCCCACCGAAAGGACTTTCCCCATCCATTTCTTTCTCATGTCGTCCATTGTCCTTTCTTCACCTGATTTACAACAAAAATTGGCATGTCTTCCCACTGTTTTTCGACAATCGCAGGCTGATCTCCTGCCTTTTTCGTAAAATGGGACCAAACGCCCGCACGCAAAAAAACCACCGGAACAATGAGCTCCGATGGTCTTCACATTTCCCCTATTTGAACAGCCGGAATAAATACATGCCAAGAGACAGGACGATGCTAATCACAATACAAGTCACGATCGGAAAGTAGAACTTGACGTTTTCCTTTTCTACCACGATATCTCCGGGCAAGCGCCCCAGCGGCAAAAATCTGCCACCTACCTGCCACAAAAGACCGATTACGATTAAAGCAGCACCACCAATAATGAGTAGCTTGGCTACAGGATTCACGATTTCATCTCCCGACCAAAGTGTTGGTACGCACTTGGGGTAAGAACCCGCCCCCGCGGCGTCCGCTGCATAAAGCCAATCTGCATGAGGTATGGCTCGCAAACATCTTCCACCGTTTGTGACTCTTCTCCGATTGTTGCTGCAATCGTATCCAGTCCAACCGGTCCACCGTCAAAGCGATCAATAATCGCTAGCAACAGCTTGTGGTCGATATGATCGAGACCGCAGGCATCCACTTGCAATCTTTCCAGCGCTTCCTTGGCAATCTCTGTCGTAATGACGCCTTCGCCTTTTACCTGGGCAAAATCGCGGACCCGCTTCAGCAAACGGTTTGCCACCCGGGGTGTTCCACGTGAACGTCTGGCAATCTCCTCTGCCCCGCCCTCTCGAATGACGACCTGCAGGATGTCGGCTGCCCGTGAAACGATAAAGGTCAGTTCCGGGACTGTATAAAACTCCAGGCGATTAACGACCCCAAAGCGATCTCTAAGCGGCGCGGACAGCATGCCAGCCCGCGTCGTAGCCCCGACCAGTGTAAATGGCGGCAAATCCAAACGGACACTGCGAGCACTTGGCCCTTTACCGATAATGATGTCCAGCGCAAAATCCTCCATAGCCGGATACAAAACTTCCTCGACACTTCGGTTGAGCCTGTGAATCTCGTCAATAAACAGGACGTCGCCTTCTTGCAAATTCGTCAAAATCGCGGCTAAATCACCGGGGCGCTCAATTGCCGGACCAGACGTCGTTCGGATATTCACACCCAGCTCATTTGCAATAATTTGCGACAAAGTCGTCTTCCCTAGTCCAGGCGGACCGTACAGCAGTACGTGATCCAATGACTCTTTCCGCATCTTGGCCGCTTCAATAAAGATTTTCAAGTTTTCCTTCACATGCTGCTGACCGATGTATTCGTTTAAATAACGAGGACGGAGGCTCAGCTCCGCCGCATCTTCTTCCCAATTCATATGCGTCGTGATGATCCGAGAATCCAAAATCCTACCCCCTCATGAGCAACGCAAGCCCTTGTTTGATGAGCTTTTCTACACCATCGCCCTCTTTTGATTTCTCAGACAGCGTGTTTCTGATTTTTTGCAGTTCACCATCAGAGTAACCCAGTGCAGTCAACGCATCGAGTGCTTCGTTCAGTGCAGACACAGCTTGTTCGCCTGCTGTCAAATCACCCGCTGCAACAGTCAAAATCGCAGATGGTGTGTACCCTACCAATTTATCCTTCAAATCGAGGATAATGCGCTGGGCCGTCTTTTTCCCAATCCCCGGAAATTTCGTCAAATAGGTAACATTCTCCTGTTGAACCGCCATCACCAGCTGCTCAGGCGTCGCCGCAGCCAGAATAGCTAATCCACCCTTTGGACCGATTCCGCTAACATCAAGCAGTTTGCGGAACAAATCGCGTTCGTCACGGGTAGCGAAGCCATACAACAAGATGGCATCCTCCCGAACGTGATGGTGGGTAAACAATTTGGTTTTGCTGCCTTCATACCGAACGAACTGGTACGGGTTTGGGCAAAACAGTCGATAACCAATTCCGCCGGTTTCGAGAACTATGTATTCCGAATCGAGATAACTAAGTGTACCTTCTACAAAATCAATCATTTCTTGACCCCTTCCGAAATGGAAATGAACGCGCGAAACTGTGCGTGCGTAATCGCAATGCCCAATGCGTCCGCCACGTCGTCAGGCTTTGGCACTTCTTTTAACCGCAATAGGAGCTTCGTCATTTCCTGTATTTGTTTCTTCTCTGCTCCCCCGTATCCAGTCACAGCTTGCTTGACCTGCATCGGGGTGTATTCATAGACCGGCACACCAGCCAGCTCTGCCGCAAGCAAAATAACTCCTCGGGCTTGACCAACTGTAAATGCCGTCGTCACGTTTTTATTAAAGAAAAGCTTTTCGACAGACATTTCATCGGGACGATATGTTTCCAGAAGGCTCTGCATTGCCTCAAAAATCTGTTTTAATCTAAGCGGCACTGGCAATCCTGCTTCTGTCTGAATGCTTCCATATTGGACGGGACGCAATTGGCTGCCCTCTTTATCCACAACCCCGAAGCCAACAATCGCAATGCCAGGGTCAATTCCTAAAATGCGCATAGTCCACTCTCCGTGAGCAAAGATTCTACTCTCTACTGTAACACAAAGCACCCAAAAAGCGAACGTGCATTTCCATTTTGTATCGAAGTTCAAAATATATAAAAACCCGCTCCCTATAAAAGGAACGGGTTATACGGCGTCTGTTAGTGTCTGTTCATTCCGAGTGAATCCGACACATCATGCTGCATGTGGGCATATTCGTCTACACCACTCTGCATGTGCTCTTTGATCTTGTTGATCTGTTGGTAATTGAGCTTGTTGTGTCCTTGGTTCAACTGAACGTACAAACGCTGATGGAACTGGTCTTTGTAGCTACCTCTAGGCATGGTAGACATGGTCTAAAGACTCCTCCTTCGATCACCGTATGAAATCAGTATGGCGTAAGCGCAAGGGCGTTATGATACCAAGATTTACGCCACATGAGCCAAACCTATTGTTGAAACGATAAGTTGTGGAGGTGTTGGTTCTTGCGCAGCAAAGTCCTTATTTTTTGTATATGCTTTTTCGCAATCGCGCTATCCATGCCGCACTCTACGCTTGCCAAAGTCAAGAATGACATCACGGTCACCGTTTCAGTGTCACCCGATTCCTCCTTCCAAACGACCATGTCCTTCCGTGATCAAAAGCAATTTGCGAAGCGGATATTGAGTTCTGCTACCGAAGTCGCCTCCTATAACCCGCACTGGGTACGTGCTACATTGACCGTAAAAAAACGAACGTATGTATATGATCACGACGGCCAGCTTTATGAAAAAAAAATGCCTCGTCGCTATGTGTTGGCACACGATGTTCGCCAGCGGATCGAAGAAATGGTCAAGTCAGTAGAGGCAGTCCATTTTGCACAAGCCATTCCTTGGGAGCAGGTGAAAAAAACGTTAAAGCGGATGGAGTTCGGTACCGTAATTGATTTAGAAACAGGACTACGTTTTGATGTCCAGCGCAGAGCAGGTAGTCGCCATGCCGATGTTCAACCCTTGACGCGCAAGGATACACAAATTATGAAAAACATTTATCAGGGAAAATGGTCATGGAAGCGCAGAGCCATTCTGGTAGAGGTAGACGGTACTTATTTTGCAGCATCCATGCACGGAATGCCTCATGGCGCTGGTGCGATTAAAGGAAATGAATTTCCGGGGCATTTTTGCATCCACTTTTTTGGCAGTTCTACCCATCGACGCTCAGAACCCGATCCTAGTCACAGCATGATGATTCTCAAAGCCTCGGGAGCACTTGCCACTACACTAAAAGGGGCGTCTCCTGAAGAATTGGTCGGCTACTTCCTCACCGCTTTGCATGAACATGACACTCATGCGATGCGAATGACAACAGATGGCTTCACACTTCCAGAAGGACTGTCCGCGATCGAGTCTGTGCGAACCTCTGAAATTGTCATCCCCTCAGACGAACGTGGTCCTCTCTTGATAGAGGTTCCTGTTCGACTCGCGTACATCGCCCGTGAAGGCGGGAATTTTCGACGAACATGGAAGTTTCTTTTGCGCCGCGAAGTCCCGGGGGAACGCTGGCAAATCATAGGGGTTGAACTGAATCCATAGCAATGAAAATAAAAATCCCTTTCCAGTACAATCCGTGTTTGTTACACGAAAGGCTCGAAAGGGATTTCTTTTGGTCCACCTGTTTTCATTGGCCACTCCATTGGTATTCGCCATAGGTGGACAATACACTGTTATACTCTGCCAAATTCCGAATGCGAATCCCTCGTTTCAGATTCTCCCATTCCTCTTTTGGCAGACTCGCTTCCATTTTCGCAGTATCGATTCGATAAAAAGTTTGCACGACATCTTGTTCAGCAGGCAGACCATGAAACAGGGTAAGCATGCCGTCCGCAGCTATTCCGATATGTCCATTCTCTTTGCACGCTGGCGCAATATCCTGCTCTCGCTTCATTAAGGTCAACTTGACAGGTTCTGCTTGTACAATTTCCCATCCACTATAGTTGCCCATGACGTCTGCCAGTTGATTGGTACGAACGGATACATGCTCTTCATCTCGCACCCCACACAAATAATGGCGAGCTAAAACCAACTCGTACGACGGACTCGCAACTACATCTGCATTGCCTGTATGGTTTAGTAAACGCGCAAGACTTGAATCGTTTCCGTCATTACCCACGAACAGGATACCGACTACGACGCCTGTAGCTAAAGCTACACCCCACGTCGCGTATACCATCCACTTTTTGTTCTCAGTCACTTAGAACCCCTTCTTCATAGGCTTTTCTTCCTATCATTGCCACAAAGAAACAGGGACATACGCGACTAAAGAGGGATTGACGTTATATTTTTTTATTTTTGTCAATACAAAAAATTAACATACTATTTCATCTCGCCATCTATCCAGCCTTTGAATCTAATGATAAACTATTTTTGCTTGGCATTATTGTAAACTTATGGAGGTCATTTCAAACATGAAAAAAACGAACAAAAAAATGCTGACCGCTTTTCTCCTCAGCACTTCTTTGATTGTTGGCGCACTCTCTTTTCCTCTTACTCCTGTAAGCGCGCAAACAGGTTCTGTCCTCAAGCTTCGCCTGCTGGAAACGACAGATATCCACACCAACATCGTTAACTATGACTACTACCAAGACAAAAACACAGACGAGTTTGGCCTCGCAAAAACAGCGACATTGGTCAAAAAAGCAAGAGAAGAAGCGAAAAACAGCATCCTGATCGACAACGGTGACTTGTTGCAAGGAAACCCATTGGGCGACTACGTGGCAAAAATCGACCCGTTGAAAGCTGGAGATACTCACCCTGCTTACAAAGCAATGAACCTGATGGACTATGATGTTGCCAATATCGGTAACCACGAGTTCAACTTTGGTTTGGAGTTCTTGGACACCAGCTTGAAAGGTGCGAAATTCCCTTACATAAACTCCAACGTCTATGTAGACGACAAGGACAAAAACCCTGACAATGACAAAAACATGTTCACTCCTTACGAAATCCTGGAGCGTACTTTTAAAGATGAGGACGGCAAAGATGTAAAACTCAAAGTAGGTGTAATCGGTTTTGTTCCACCACAAATTATGCAATGGGACAAGGCTAACCTGGAAGGAAAAGTAATCGCGAAGGACATCGTGGAAACTGCCAACAAATTCGTACCTGAAATGAAGAAAAAAGGTGCGGATATCATCATCGCAGTTCCTCACTCCGGAATTGGCCCTATCGAGGGTGGTCCTCAATTGGAGAACGCTAGCTACCAGCTGAGCAAAGTAGATGGCATCGATGCGATTCTGTTCGGACACTCCCACTCCGTATTCCCAGGCCCTGGATTCGATAAAATTCCAGGCATTGATGCAGAAAAAGGAACGCTCAACGGTAAACCAGCCGTTATGCCTGGCTTCTGGGGTAACCACCTCGGCGTGATCGACCTTACGCTGAAACAAGAAAACGGAAAATGGAAAGTGGCTGATTCTGCTACAAAAGTAGTTCCGATCTATGACAAAGCAAACAAAGCATCCTTGGCTGACGCAGACAAAGCTATCGTAGAAGCAGTAAAAGAAGATCACGATAAAACGGTTGAATGGGTTCGCTCCGCTGTAGGGAAAACATCTTCCCCGATCTTCAGCTACTTTGCACTCGTACAAGATGACCCATCTATCCAAATCGTAACCAATGCACAAAAATGGTTTGTTGAGAAAAACGTGAAGGGTACAGAATACGAAGGCATTCCAGTTCTGTCTGCTGGTGCACCATTTAAAGCAGGCGGCCGCAACGGAGTAAGCTACTACTCCAATATCCCAGCTGGTACAATCGCCATCAAAAACGTATCTGACCTGTACATCTACCCGAACACACTGAAAGCGGTTCTGGTTGATGGAGCTACGGTGAAAGAATGGTTGGAGCGCTCCGCTGGACAGTTCAACCAAATCGATGCGAAGAAAACAGATGAGCAACCACTCATCAACGAGTCTTTCCCAACGTACAACTTTGATGTCATCGACGGTGTTACTTATCAAATCGATGTTACACAGCCATCCAAATACGCTGTAGATGGAAAAGTAGCAAACAAAGATGCAAACCGCATCAAAAACCTGTCTTATAACGGCAAACCAGTAAAACCTGAAGACAAATTCATCGTCGTAACCAACAACTACCGTGCAAGCGGCGGCGGTGCGTTCCCGGGTCTGGATGGCAAAAACATCGTAATCGATTCTCCAGATGAAAACCGTCAAATCGTAATCGACTACATCCTGAACCAAAAAAATATCGACCCAGCAGCAGACAACAACTGGTCTTTTGCTCCAGTAGATGCGAAGCTGAATGTTACCTTCACTTCTTCTCCTGACGCGAAACCATTCGCTGAAAAATTGTCCAATATCAAGTTCATCAACGTATTGGAATCCGGATTTGCGAAATTCTCGATTGATTTGTCCAAGCCTGCTTCCAAGTAAGCTTGCCAACAACACAAACATCCCTCTTACGAGAGGGATGTTTTATTTTATCCGACTATCCAACAAAATGGTAATGCCCCCACGGAGAGCGCGAGAAAATTCGTTCTCCGTCGTTTAAAAAGCGTTGGCGATTCGCCATCACTTTGCCTTCCATCTGGATCAGTTGCATGACACCCCGCATGTGGTAACCTGGGCGCTGACTATACAAGCCCGTTACCTCCCGCAAGAAATTATCCGGATAACGAAGCAATTGATGAACAGCCCAAATCTGCGTATCAGATAAATAGTTGACATTACTATAGGCTTCCATCGCTTCCACAAAGGAATCCATGCGGTACTCTTGCATCAATAGCATCCGCGACATCAATTGTACAAGGTCAACAAGCTGAAGATCATGACCTACTGTATCAAGGTCAATCAAATAGCAATTGCCTCGCTCCGTAAGCAAAAAGTTATGACTCGCCACGTCTCTGTGCGCGAGCGTCCCCCTCTCCATGGCTAAAAACATTTCTGGCGTCAGAGGCAGTTTGTAGGCAGATTCCAGGAGCTCCTTGCCATCCCGAAGGACATGATCTGCCTGTTGGGAAATGAGTTGCTCCAGTTTGCTCTGGGGTCCCTTCTGTTCAATCGACCACATCAAACGCTCAAAGTATTCCAAGCGGCTCTCCCATTTATCTAAAAGAGGCGGTTTTCCTTCATACGCATAGGAATGAGCAATAGGAAAACCCTGAGCTGCGACATGAAAACGTGCCAATGTCTCTGCTGTTTTTTTAACATCGAAAAGAGAAGCGTTATCTGCTTCATGCCCATCAATCATTTTCATAATGGTGTAATGGCGGTCTTCAAATGCAAAAATTTTGGTCCCTTCCTGATTCGCCACATATTGCACCGTATGATGAAAGCCCTTCTGATGTAGTGCATCTGCTAACTCTGTCACCCACACAGCTTTTTCGACCTGCTTATATCCTTTGAGTATCCAATGCCCCCGGTCTGTTTTTAACAGGTTGACGTTTCGCTTCGGCTTCACCCCGTAGATTTGACAGCGAAAAGCCTTTTCAATGGTAGATAAGATTCCTTTGTTCATCCCATACCCTCTCAGTAAGAAGAGGATTCTTCATGCCCATCTCCCCAGTTCGGCCAAACCCCTTGTTCAGGCATGGAAGCCATACACGGGGAAGGCGGGAACATCATGTTATTGTGAATCCCCTGTGGAGAACGATTGTACTTGCCTTTTCGGCCTCTGTACTCCCGGACTTCAGAAGAACACTCACATGATGATGACTCAACTGGTTCCGGGCACACAGGCTTCTTCGCTCGTGGCCGCTTTAATGGCATGGGTGGAAATGGTGGTGGGCATGGATAAGGAAACGGCATCGGTCTGATGTGTGGTGGGAAGATTGGAAATGGATTGATTGGTCGAATTTGTTCTGGACTTACAATCGGTCGATTTGGTACAAACGGGCTAATCCACGGTGGGCAAGGCGGAAATGGTGGGAATGGTGGGAATGGTGGCATGAACGACGGTGGGAATGGCGGGAATGGGCGCACCTGTGGCATTGGCCTGCGCTCTTGCTCCGGACTTACCCTCGTCGATGGCTTCAGCTTCTGTTGCGGGCTTACTTTTGAAGGTGGCTTGTGCTGCTGTTGTGGGCTCACCTTTGAAGACGGCTTCTGCGGCCGTAACGGACTCACCCTTGGGGGTGGATAGTTTGGCTGCATTGGTTGCAACGGACTTACCCGTGGTGGATAGTTTGGTTGCATTGGTTGCAATGGACTTACCCGTGGTGGATAGTTTGGTTGCATTGGTTGCAACGGACTTACCCGTGGCGGTGGGTAGTTTGGCTGCATCGGTTGCAATGGACTTACCCGTGGCGGTGGGTAGTTTGGCTGCATCGGTTGCAATGGACTTACCCGTGGCGGTGGGTAGTTTGGCTGCATCGGTTGCAATGGACTTACCCGTGGTTGCGGATAATTCGGCTGTGGGCAAGGTGGGCATATATTTGCTGGCGGTCGTGTAGGCTGTAAGGGCAAGACCTGGGTCGGTGGTCTATATGGAATGTAGGGCACATTTTGATTCGGTGGAATCGCCGGTGGATAAATATACGGGCTCACTCTGGTTGGAGGTGGAGTCGGTATAAGTGGGCGTATAGGCACAGGCGGAACCGGAGGCTGCACATCTGGATTCCCTGAAATGTTCGGTGGTTTATACGGTGTTGGTTTCTCAATCGGTTTCTCAATCGGTTTCTCAATCGGTTTTTCACTTGGCTTCTCGATTGGTTTTTCGATCGGCTCCGTTGGTTTTGGAATCGGCTGTGTTGGTGGTGGAGGTGGTAATGTTGGTGGTAATGTTGGTGGTAATGTTGGTGGTAATGTTGGTGGTACCGTTGGCCTGACTACCTCTGGGGACACAGAAGGAACTGGTGGTCTTGGCATTTCTTTGGGAGGTCTCGTAGGAATGGGAGCCGGCGGTAGAGTAGGTCTGGTCTCCTCCCTGGATTCGATTTCCACTTCTCCTGATTCTTCCGGCTCAATTGGCCGCCTTTCAATTTCTTGCGGTACCTCCATCTCTTCCTCTTCCGTAATCGGTCTTTCTTTCACATAAGGGGCCGCCTCACTCATTGGATGCGGGGGTGTCGTTCTTTGCGATGGTCGGACAGGAACTTGTTTCGCCGGAATCTTGATTCTCGCTCCAGGATAAATTGTATCGGGAGTTTTTAATTGACTATTAAGGCGTAACAGTTCTTTGTAATCGACGCCATATCTTTTGGCGATCTTCCACATCGTATCGCCTTTTTGGACGATGTGTATTCTCAATGTTTTTCTCCTCCCTTGCACCAAACTCCCTAACATCGTATGCAGTCATGGGCGTTTTGCTCCTTGACGCCATTCCTTTGTTGGGAGAGAGCAGAAAAAGAAAAAACCAATCCCTCTAGGAATTGGTCTGATGCATATAAAATGGATATGTCCCGAGCTGACGAACTTGACAGCCAATGGCTTCAATCTCCGCAAACGCCCCTGGCAACAAGACGTCGTCCATCTTCTGCTCAATGTCGATGACAAAATAATAGCTTCCGAGTGCTTTCTTCGTCGGACGTGATTCGATGCGAGACAAGTTGACCTTTCTCCACGCAAAAGCAGCAAGCACTTGATACAATGCTCCTGGGAAATCTTCTGGCAGCGTGACCAGTATCGTCGTCTTTTCCTTGCGGGAAACCGGCAGATCAAGACTTTCCAGACCGACGAGAACAAATCGCGTGTAGTTATTCGAATAATCTTGAATTTGTTCACGCGCAAACTCCAATGGATAGATCTCTACATTTAATCGAGTACCTACAGCAGCCCACGGCTCTTCTGGATGCTCACTCACCATTTTTGCAGCCAATGCCGTACTGTTTACCGTTTCGATCGCTGCTTCTGGCAAATTCTCACGCAAAAAGTTGTGACTTTGCGCAATCGCTTGAGGATGTGACAGCACTCTCGTAATCGCGGACAATGGCAATGGATGCTCTCGTTTTGCCACCAGCAAGTTTTGCGTAATGGGCAGTGCAAGCTCCGCCAAAATAGGCAAATCTACTTCGTGAATGAGCCAATCCAGTGTAGAATTGACCGTTCCTTCAATGGAGTTTTCCATCGGTACGACACCGTATGCCACTTCCTTTTTGGAAACAGCGTCTAGTACTTCAATAATACTTGGGTACGGAACGAAAGATAGCTTTTGTCCGAGCGACAAGATACGCGCTGCTTCTTCGGTAAACGTTCCACGCGGTCCTAGAAAAGCAAGTTTCTTCTCCATGGCTACTCCTATCCACTATGGTCTATCTCTGATGGATTTCTACCTGTACGCCATTTTCGTCCGGTTGCAAGATCATCACGCGGTACGAGATGTCGTGCCCTTTCATCACTCTGTCCACAAATGCACGTAGCTTCTCTAATTCTTCATCCGAAGAGAAGAAACAGAGGATCGTCGGTCCAGCGCCGCTCAAAGCAGCCCCGAGTGCCCCGTGTTCAGTCGCTTTGTCCAGGATTTCGTTCAAGCCAGGTACAAGCTTTGCTCGATACGGCTGATGCAGCCGATCCGACATTGCCCGTCCCATCAGGTCGAGTCTGCCTTGTGCCAGTGCAGCAACTAGCAAACTACTATGACCCACATTATATACAACATCCTCTTTGCTGTACACCTGTGGCAAGACGTTCCGCGCTTTTTCTGTCGAGAGCATGAATTCTGGGATCACGACGAGAGTTTGCAATCCCGCCGGGGCAGAAAATCGCACATAAGGAACGGGGTCTCCTGGTACTTCCGGCATTGTTGCAACAATAATACCACCAAACATCGACGCTCCGGCATTATCCGGATGCCCTTCCAGGCGGGTTGCCTTTTCAAACAATTGCTCACGCGTAAACGGTTCGCCAGCGAGATGGTTGGCCGCTACGAGTGCACCTACAATCGCAGCCGCACTGCTCCCCAATCCTCTTGTCAGGGGGGCATCACTGGAAGCACGGATCGCGAGCTCAGGAATGGCGAGACCTGCTTCTTGAAACAATCCCGCCGCAACTTTGTACAAAAGATTGTTTTTGTCCGTCGGTGTTCCTTGCAGCTCCTTGCCCATCATCTCTACTGTCGTATGATCACTGATTTCCATTTCTACAACAGAATACAACTGGAAGGCCATTCCCAGCGCATCGAACCCCGGTCCCAGATTCGCTGTCGATGCCGGTATGGTTACTTTTACACGCCGTCCATTCATGATACAAATTCTCTCCCGCTTTGACGAACCAGCTCCATTACAGCTTCATGTGTCGCCGGAACTGAACGCGGCTCTTCACCTACCAGCTTCAAAGCAATATTTGGATCTTTTAGTCCGTTTCCAGTCAACACGCACACGATCTGGCTGCCAGGTTGAAGCCTTCCAGCCTCATGGAGTTTGATAATACCAGCCAGCGATGCTGCCGAGGCAGGCTCACAAAACACGCCTTCACTCTTCGCCAGCAAATGATAGGCATGCAAAATCTCTTCGTCCGTTACACTATCGACAAGACCACTTGATTTCGAAATGGCATTCAAAGCGCCATCCTTGCTCGCCGGGTTGCCAATGCGAATCGCTGTCGCAATCGTTTCCGGGTTGGCTACGGGTTCGCCATGAACCAGCGGCGCTGCCCCTGCTGCCTGGAATCCGTACATCTTCGGTAAGCGACTCGATTTTTTGGCTGCGAAATATTCCTCGAAGCCCTTCCAGTAGGCTGTAATGTTACCTGCGTTACCAACCGGAATAGCCAAAATGTCAGGTGCGTCCGTCAGCGCATCGCATACTTCAAATGCCGCAGTCTTTTGTCCTTCGATCCGGTAAGGGTTCACGGAATTCACGAGTGTAATCGGCTCTTTCGCTGTAATTTCGCGAACGATATCGAGCGCTTCATCAAAATTACCGTCAATCGCGATGACTTCTGCACCATAAGCGATGGCCTGTGCCAGCTTGCCCAGTGCGATATTGCCGTTCGGGATCAGGACGATACAACGCAAACCTGAGCGTGCCGCATACGCCGCAGCTGCTGCTGATGTATTCCCCGTCGAAGCACACATGATTGTGTTGCTTCCCTCTTCTACCGCTTTGGCTACAGCCATGACCATGCCTCTATCTTTGAAAGAGCCGGTCGGATTGAGCCCCTCGTACTTGACGTACAGCTCTACCCCCAATTGTTTGGACAGGTTCGGAGCATGGATCAGGGGTGTATTTCCTTCATGCAAGCTGACCAGCGGAGTTTTTTCCGTGATCGGGAGAAATTCCCTGTAACGTGCCAGAATGCCAGACTGTCGATTAGAACCCATTATTTGTCTCCCCCTTCTACACGGTAGCAGCTCTGCACAGTTGATACGATATCCATCTGTTCCATGTAAGCCAGTACCGCATCCATGTCACTTTTTGAGGACAGGTGTGTAATCATGATTATCTCCGCTTCACGTCCGTTGTTGAACGGTTGCTGGATGACCTGCTCGAGGGAAATATTTTTGTCAGCCAACAGCTGCGTAATTTGAGCAAGAACACCGCGTTTATCTGCAACTACGATGCGCAGGAAGTATTTAGAGAATTTTTCGCTGTCTTCTTTCAGCACTTTTTCTTTGTATGGAGCAACCATTCCGCGTCCATTCACTCCTAGCTTTCTGTTTTTGACGACAGTGACCAGGTCAGACACAACGGCGGTAGCAGTCGGTAATTCACCTGCGCCCGGCCCGTAAAACATGGTTTCTCCTACCGCTTCCCCATGTACGTACACGGCATTAAAGACACCATTTACGGAAGCGAGTGGATGAGATTTCGGAACCAGAGTCGGCTGCACACTTACCTCAATCGCCTCTTCGTCACGACGAGCCAGTCCGAGCAGTTTGATTTCATAACCCAGTTGCTTGCCATAGGCGATATCTTCCTTGCTCACGGAACTGATCCCTTTTACGTCTACATCTTCGAGCTTCATCGGTACACGGAAGCCCAGCGTTGCCAGAATCGCCATTTTGCGGGCGGCATCAAAGCCTTCCACGTCGGAGGTTGGGTCCTGCTCCGCATAGCCCAGTGCTTGCGCTTCTTTCAATACCTCGCTGTATTCTGCGCCCTCTTTGCTCATTTTGGTCATGATGTAATTGGTCGTTCCGTTGACAATCCCCATCATTTTCTCGATACGGTCTGAGGAGAACCCTTCTACTAACGCACGCAAGATCGGTATACCACCTGCCACACTCGCCTCGTAGAAAACGTCACAGCCCTTTTCTTGCGCTTTCTCTAAAATTTCGGCTCCGTGCAACGCCATCAGATCTTTGTTGGCTGTTACTACGTGCTTGCCTCGTTCGAGTGCACCCAAAATGTATTCCTTTGCAGGGTGAATGCCGCCAATCACTTCTACGATGACTTCAATTTCTGGATCATCCAAAAGGCTAGCAGGATCAGTGGTCAGCGCGCTCTCCATGGATGGAATATTACGAGATTTTTCCGCATCCTGAACTAGAATACGGGAAACCTCAATACTGAGGCCAGTTTGCTTTTGTAAATCCTCCTGATGGGCTTGGATAATGCGTACGACACCAGTCCCGACTGTTCCAAAACCCATTAACCCCAATTTAATGCTCTGCTTCTCCATGTCTCTCTCCCCTGCCTTTTCTTTGATTGTTTTTTACTTAGCCTCTACCGACGATCATCGCTTTGCGAACGCCCGGGATCAGCTGCAAGCTATCCAAAAACTCCGTGCTAGATACGCGAAGATTAGCCATATCGACTGACATGGATATAGTAGCAATCCCTTGAAGTGGAATCGTCTGATTGATGGTCAAAACGTTTCCACCTTGATCTGCTACATATGTGAGCACTTTGGACAAGTAACCTGACATGTGATCCAAAGAGAAAGTAAACGTCATAATTTTTTCGCTCATCATCGCATTGAACGGAAAAATGCCATCTTTGTACTTATAAAAAGCACTGCGGCTCAATCCTACCCGTTCAACCGCTTCATTCACGGTATCCACTTCGCCGGATTCCAGCATCTTCTTGGCTTCAATCGTTTTGGCAATCGATTCTGGCAGGATGTCAGATCGAATCAAGTAGAATTTTTCTTCCTTTTTCATGCGTTGTGTCCTCCTGAGAAAAACAGTTGTTTCTTCATAGAGGACATTATAACGGAAAGCATCTCATGTGACAATCCTTATCCGTCACTTTTTTTCATCGGATCATATTTGGTTTACTTTGATTACATGAGGGGAGGCTTCTTCGCGCACAATAATGCGTATCGTATGGAGGAGGTGAAAGGCAAATGGCCGGACGTGGAAAGTCAGATAAATCGGAGCGTCGTAACAATCACCCAGCAGGTAAGCCAAGCAGTCTCGATCAGTTTGGCAATGACATGCGGGGCAAAAAGATGGCCCAATCCCCAAACGTGATTGAAGATCCCAGCGGAAACGGATAAACAAACACAAAAAACCCGGGACATTTTCATCCCGGGTTTTCCTGATTCGATTAGTATGCCAAAGAGGACAGACCGTTGATATGAGTCAAGTAACGAACGTTACTCGCTTCTTTCATCAAGGTTGCTGGCAAGCCTTTGAGCTTCAGTTGGCTTGCACCGATTGTTCCGATTGCGTCTTTACGGCCCAGGCTACCCAGTGTACCGGAGAATACCGGTTTGAAGGTATCCATTTTGGTGCCGTTGAAGTGCGCGAAGAGATTGTGACCTACTACTTCGCCCATTTGCCATGCCAGTTGGGCAGTCGGAGGGTATGGACGACCTTCTGGCCCCATTACAACCGCACTGTCACCTGCAAGGAATACATCAGGGTGAGAAGTGGATTGCAGGAATTCTGTAACAGTTGCACGCCCGCGGTTTACTTCCACGCCGCACTCAGCTACTACGCGATTGCCTTGTACGCCACCAGTCCATACCATTGTTTTGGTTTCAATGGTACCGCCATCTTTCAGGCAAACTGTGGTTTCTTTCATTTCCGTTACAGGTACGCCTGTCAGGAATTGAACGCCACGTTTTTCCAGGCTCGTTTTCGCACGCTCAACCAGGTCAGGAGCAAAACCAGCCAAAATGGATGGACCTGCCTCTACGCAATAGATGGATACGTCTGCAAAGTCTACGCCATGTTTGTGGCACAAATTTGGCAACATATCAGCGAATTCCCCAACAAGCTCGATACCTGTCAGACCGCCACCGCCTACAACGAAGGTAACATCTGCTTTATTTTTGCTTGTCTTGTATTCAATCACGCGCTCTTCGAGGTGTGCGCGCAGACGATTTGCTTCTTCTACCGACTTCAGTGTAAAGCTGTACTCTTGCAGGCCCGGGATTCCGAAGAATGCGGTTTCACTACCCAGCGCAATAACTAAAGCATCGTATTTGATGGACTCGCCGCTCGCCAGTGTTACGCGTTGGGAATCGAGACCAATATTTTCTACCGTGTCTACTACGAGGTTAATCTCTTTGCCACGCAGCAATCTTTCCAGAGGGAGCGCTACGTTTTGTTCAGACAGGTTTCCTACTGCCAAGCGGTGCAGTTCCGTAATGATTTGGTGAGTAGGAAAACGGTTTACCACCGTGATCGACGCTTCTTCAGCCGTCATGTATTTACGTGCAGTCAATGCGCTGAGCAAACCGCCATAACCGCCGCCTAGAATCAGAATATGCTTCGCCATGCCCAATCCTCCGTCCTTGTCTTCCATTCCATAATAAAAAAACTAGCGTTTTTGTTGTTGACGTTCTGCTGTTACTTCCAAGAATGCTTGTGCGAAACGCAATGTTTTTTGTACTTGCGGATCTTTGAGCATTTTGAGAATACCGAACAAACCGATCGTAGACTCTTCTACGTGAACACGGTCATTGGCTTCAATGGCTGCTTGGGCAATACCCTTTGCTTTATCAGAGATCGGTTTTACGAACTCTTCCATTCCACCTTTGATGTCGTCGATCAATACATGATCATTTGCAACCGTTTGTACCAAATCATACGTTTTGGTCAAAAGAGTTGTCAGTTCCGCCAATTTAGGCAGATTCGCCACCAATACGTTCAGTGACTCTTGGATTTCTGGTTTCATCAGCTGATCCAGTACATCTTGTTGCTGCGCTGGTGCCAGAGTAGCAGTGCTTGCTACTTCTGCAGCAGCTTGAGCTTGTTGCGTAGTTGTTTGAGACATAAAAAAACGTCCTCCTTTGCTTTGGAATAGAGGCCTTTCATTCTCGATGCCTGTTCAAACGAGTAACGGCCGCTATTCTCCCTGAAAATCCGGTAAAAAATTATTTGTAACATTTTTCACAAAGTAAAGCAAACAACGGATTCGAATAATCAAAAGTGAATGATTTCACAAGTATTTATTCAGGAAAGCGTACACAACAAATCATAAAGTGAACAGGCTCGATTTAGAACTCTATGTACACTACTATATACCTTCTTCACAGGAACATCAAAGGAAAAAAACCGCTTCCTTAGGAAGAAGCGGTAGTTGAGAGCCTTTTATAGTAATCTTTGATGATTTCATGGTGCTTCTCATTAATATCCGTAAAGATTAATTCAATGATTGATTGCTTGTCCTGGAACGTTTTTTCCACGATTTTCGCCATCATGACGATCTCCTGCGCTTGCTTCGGTATCTTGAAAGACAAATGGAGAAAATCGCCCTTTGACACATAACCGTCCGTTCCCAAAACAAGACGGGTTGGAGAGAATTTCAGCAACACTGCCTCGCCTTTTTCTTCGATCGGTCTAGCTCCCATCACCTTGTAAGGGACAGAAATACCGAGATCTGGGGAGATGGGATCCTGCTTGCGCTTTTGTGTAATTTCTACCCCTACACTAATCGGAATCATCCCTAAAAGCTTGATCGGCCAAAGCGTTTGCTCCGAAACTACTTCCAAATCAATAGTGTTCACTGCCGCATCCGTCTCCCAACGAATGCGCACAGTTGATCCGAGAAGCTCTGCTTTTGTTTCAGGCTTCATCTCATACGAAACGACGAGATAACTGCCCTTTGCATGTTCAACCAAAACTTGGACAGGTGTCTTCACCTGCTTGGAGATGATTAGCGGTAGCGTCGCACCGCGTTGGAGTCGTTTATCCCCCAAAAATGGGTTCAGTGATGGGATATCAATCATGGTTTTTGTCACTCCACAAAGTCAAACTCTAATTTGCCGATCCGAACGGTATCCCCGTCTTTTGCTCCCAGCTTGCGCAGAGCATCATCTACACCCATACTGCGCATTTGTCTTGCAAAACGCTGGGCTGCATCATAGCTGTTCAGATTCGTCATGCGTACGAGTTTCTCGATCTTTTCACCGCTGACGACAAACACATCATTATCACGCGTAATCTCGAATGCCTCTGGTTCTTTTTCTGCTCGGAAGACCACGCGCTCTTCCACTTCCGCAACTTCCTCTACAGCAGGCTTGTCCGGAATCGTCGCCAAGGTATCCCCAATCGCATACATCAGTTCTTGTACGCCTTGACGGGTTGCAGCAGAGATTTCGTACACCTTCACATCTGGAGCCTTTTCCTTGAAAATACGCAGGTTTTCCTCTGCTTCTGGCAATTCCATTTTGTTCGCGACTACAATTTGCGGACGATCTTCGAGCTTGAGGTTATACATCGTCAGCTCTCGGTTGATCTGCAAATAATCCTCGTACGGATCGCGTCCATCAACCGCTGCCATGTCAATCACGTGGACGATCAAGCGTGTACGCTCTACGTGACGCAGGAATTGATGACCAAGGCCTACACCTTCATGCGCGCCTTCAATCAATCCTGGCAAGTCAGCCATGACGAAGCTCTGCTCCCCCAAATCCACAACACCCAGGTTCGGTGTCAGCGTCGTAAAGTGGTACGCCGCAATTTTTGGCTTCGCAGCTGTTACACTGGACAGCAGCGTGGATTTTCCTACACTCGGATAACCAACCAAGCCCACATCTGCAATCAGTTTGAGCTCCATGACAATGTAACGCTCTTGACCTGGCTCACCGTTCTCCGAGATGTGTGGAGCTGGATTCGAAGAGTTGGCAAAACGAATATTGCCTCGTCCACCACGTCCGCCTTTTGCGATCACAGCACGTTGTCCTTGCTCCACGAGATCGGCAATTACTTCTTTGGTATCATCATCAATGACAGTTGTTCCCGGTGGCACGCGCACGACCATATCTTCCGCGCCTGCTCCGTGCTGAGATTTGTTGCGGCCATGCTCTCCGCGAGGTGCTTTGAAATGTCGTTGATAGCGGAAATCTACCAGTGTACGCAGACCTTCATCCACGACAAATACGACATCTCCACCTTGACCACCATCTCCACCCGCTGGACCACCCAGCGGTACGTACTTCTCCCGGCGAAAGGAGACGGCTCCATTACCACCGTCCCCGCCTTTTACATATACTTTTACCTGATCGACAAACATGGTGTCACCTCTTTCATTCCGCGAATGGAACCACCAATTTCAGGACCCATTCTTCTTCCGTATGTATCCACTCGGTGACCTCCACCGTACTCTGTTCGCTTTTACGTATCAGCTTTTCCAATTCTTCCATTCCGGATGCACGAAGTACACCGGCCAGGTCAAAACGAAAATGAACGCCACGCTCATCCATCTGCAAGCTCAATTGCATGCTGGCTGCTTCGTATCCACTCTGGTCTACATGATCGTTCACTGTGCATAATATCTCTGACACCAACTGAAACAAGTCTTGCTCGTTCAAAACTACTCGCGTGAGATCCACATGATTGCACACGTCTACTTCTAAAAGCAATTCATTGTTCAGTGCGTTAAATGTCAAGAAGAAGACGGACAACAAGGAGCTATTCAATCGGGCCACCATCGATTCCTGCATCGCCATCTGTGCGATGCGCTTCAAATGGGCCTCTCCTTGTTCAGTACGGTTCAAATGCAAATAGCCGAGCAGAACCTGAACATGGTTCAACCAGTCATGCCGCTGCCTGTTCAGAACGGTCAGCAGTTGGTCTGTCTGATGCGTAAACAGCCTCCGCTCGTCCCCCATCACATTCACCCAAGTCGATAAGAATATCTTTCCCATCTATTGTACCATAAAAAAACCTCTTTCGAGGCAAAATCATAGAAGAGCGACCGCGTTTTACTGGAAGTTTTTATGCGCTCCGGAATTTTTAAATTCCTGCTCGTTAAAAAAGAGCCGGACAAAAAGAAAACCCAGCTATATCGCTGGGTTTTTCTTAACAAATATTTACGCTTCGGAAGCAACCGGCTCGATCACAACTTGTTTGCGATCACGGCCCAGACGCTTGAAACGAACAACACCATCTGCAGTTGCAAACAGAGTGTCGTCTCCGCCTTTCATTACGTTCGCACCTGGGTAAATCTTAGTTCCGCGTTGACGAACGAGAATGTTACCAGCAGTAACGAATTGCCCGTCGCCACGTTTCACGCCCAGACGTTTGGAAATGGAATCGCGACCGTTCTTTGTGGAACCTACCCCTTTTTTCGATGCGAAAAACTGAAGGTCCAAGTTAAACAGCATGTTCATATCAGACACCTCCCTGCCATTTACGATCATTTACTTTTACGTATTTACCGTAATTCGCCTCAACTGACAAAAGAGCAATTACCATGCTCTCTGCCAAAAGCTGTTGTTTCTCGCGTGCAGTCTCATCCTCTGAAGAAGAAAGACTCCACTTCAAGAACCCACCGCCTTCTTGTGCGACAGCGACATCAGGAGTGATGCCGGTCAAAGGTTGGATGGCGTTTAATATACCAAAGCTGATGCCTGATACAGCAGAACAAACGATGTCTGCCCCATAGGCACCCGCATTGGCATGTCCGGAAATACTAATTTCATGGATACCGTGCTGCGCACGGCTCACGATCACTTCAATCATAACAAGTCACCAATTAAGCGTTGATCTTCTCGATCACAACTTTGGTGAATGGTTGACGGTGACCTTGCTTGCGACGGTAGTTTTTCTTGGCTTTGTATTTGTACACGATAATTTTTGCAGCTTTACCGTGTTTTTCTACTTTACCAGTTACCGTTGCACCAGCTACTGTAGGAGCTCCTGCAGTAACTTTGCCGTCTTTGCTTACGAAGAGAACTTTGTCAAAAGTAACAACGTCTCCTTCGTTGCCAGCCAATTTCTCGATGAAGAGAACTGCTCCCTCTTCAACTTTGTATTGCTTTCCACCGGTTTCGATAATTGCGTACACTGTGTGCACCTCCTATACTCAGACTCGCCTTTACAGGTGCGTCGACAAGCGACGGCTTATGTACCTGATTCGTGCGGTTACAGTATGCACGAGGCATATCTGCATGACAACCATTAGGTTATCATAGCTACAATAGCCCAGTCAAGTTATTTCGATTGTAATCGCTGTGCCTCTGCCCGATTTCCGACGTATCCAATTTGAAAATTGTCTGGACTCATAGAAGGGACCAGCCGCTTATAGATCTGGACAGGCCATGTAATTCCTTCTGCTTTTTCCCACTCGTCTATCATATCCAACACTCTTGGTGGCATGTCCACGAGAACAGCCTCTGCATCTTGGCTCTTTGCCAAAGCGGTGACTTCCGCGTACAAGCGCCGGAACAGCTCGTCTACTCGCCAAACTCTCCCTCGACCCTTGCATGCCTCACATGGCTCCGTCAACCGCTCCATCAGGCTCGCACGAACTCTTTTTCGCGTCATCTCGACTAATCCGAGCGACGTCATCCCGAGAACAGTCGAAGGCACAGGGTCCTTCGCCAGCTCTTGTTTCAATCGCGCGATCACTCGTTCCTTATTGCCCTGCTCTTTCATGTCAATGAAATCAATGATCACGATGCCACCGATGTCTCGCAGCCGCAGCTGCCGGGCAATTTCAGCTACCGCCTCCAGATTGGTCGCCGTCACTGCCTGCTCCCGCTGTTGCCCTCCCCCACCAGTGAATGAACCGGTGTTTACATCGATGACCGTCATCGCTTCTGTCCTATCAATGACCAAGGACCCTCCACTCTTAAGCGGGACTTGTCGATCACGAGCACGAATCAACTCTGCCTCGACTCCCAAGAAGTCAAAGAGCGGCTGTTTGCCCTGATACCAGCGAAGCTTCTCTTGTACTTCCGGAGCAAGAGCTGCCAACGCCGCTTTTACCTCCTGATGAGTCGCCGCACCTTCTACCAACACCTCATCCATTCCGTTCGCCAAGCCATCTCGGAGCGCTACCTCAATCAACTCGGCATCCTGAAAAATCCGCCCGGTCGAGCGCAGTCCCTCCGCTGTTCGCAGCATATCCTGCCAGCGTTTGCGCAAATAAGTCAATTCACTAATAAGTGTCTGCTCTTCTGCTTCCGCTGCTTCCGTGCGCAGAATGCAGCCTTCCCCTTGCTCTACTGTCGAAGAGATAACCTGTTGCAGTCGTTTTCGTTTGGTATCATCGGATATTTTACGCGAAAGTGAAATGCTTTCTTCAGTCGGAAGGTACACCAGGTAACGCCCCTGCAAGCTGATCCGCATCGTGATTTTTGGCGCCTTCATTTCCATCGCCTCTTTACTCACTTGAACCAATACCTTTTGCCCTACGTGAACACGTTCCGCAATACTTGGTTTCGCTGTTCCACCCGGCTCCACACCGACCGTGTCATCTACGTACAAATAAGCATTTTGACCTGTACCAATATCAACAAAAGCAGATTGGATACCAGGCTTCACATCTGCGATCCGTCCTTGATAAATGTCACCAACGCTTGCGTGTGTCCCCACATCCTGTGTACGCCATTCCTGTAATTTCCCGTTTTCCATAAATGCGATGCGGATGCTGCCACCTTGTGCACTGATTGCTACTTGCTTCACTGCTTTCACTCCTTATTCCCCGTACAAACGTTGCCCAAAAGAAGGATAACCGGGCTCATAGGAAGTAATCTAACATAGCTACCAAGTCAAGGTAAAGGAGATAAACCATGATTCATACTGGTGATCTTAAAATAAGAACATTATCCCCTAACGATTCCGTTCATTTAGTCAAATGGCTTTCTGACGAGCGCGTTTTGGCCTATTATGAAGGTCGCGATCGGCCACATGACGAGTCCCTCGTACTGCAAAGCTTTTTTTCAGAAGACGACGGTGAAACCCGCTGCCTGATCATATACGCGGATAAACCAATTGGCTATGTGCAATTTTATCCGCTCGATGCCCCTGCAAAACAACAGTATGGGTATGCAAAAGACGACGTTGTCTACGGTATGGACCAGTTCATCGGAGAGCCTATTTACTGGAATCGCGGTATTGGCACTCAGCTCGTTAAAGCTATCCTCCACTATCTCCACACGGAAAAACGAGTTCAAAAAGTAGCCATTGACCCGCAAGCATGGAATGAACGAGCCCTCCGTTGCTACGAAAAATGTGGCTTTCGAAAAGTAAAAGAGCTTCCTCTGCACGAATGGCACGAAGGAAGCATGCGTGATTGCTGGCTGATGGAATGGATCGCTCCTGCTGATTAAGGACTAATGTCTAAAGGAGCTTGCCCACTGCAGCGTCGTGCTTTTGCTCAAACAAAAGGGCATACAAGAGCTGTTCCTCTGCCAAGAGACCCGCCCCTTGTACGTAGAAAAGATGGGAGCATCCTCGCCGAAGCTTGTGCGAGACAGCCAGTACCGTTTCCTCGGGATGCACGCGTATCGCTTGAACAGCAGCTTCTTTTTGCTGCCGGTCGTATTTTTCCACCAGGAAGCGAAAAAATTGATAAGGAAACCGCAAAAACGCCTGAATGTTCAACGTCAATAAATAAATCCCGATTACTGCTAAGTTGTACTTCAACTCCAGGCTGGACATCCCCACCATGATCCCCGCAAACAGCGTACTTCCGGACATCGATATCATCGTCGCCTGCCTATACGACATAAACCAGCATAGAACGGCCAACAAGATTCTCCCGCCATCCAATGGCCAGATTGGCAACAGGTTAAACATCGCAATCGTCAAATTGCTTACCAAGAAAAAGCGGGCCCACTCTTCCGTCCAAATCCCCATAAACCAAAACAAGTACGAGGCAGCCATCATCACCATATTTAAGAAGGGCCCTGCGAGCGCCACGACAATCTCATCCATTGGGTCCGTAGCATACGAGTCTTCCATCGTCGCTACTCCACCAAAAGGCAGAAGCTGCACTTCTTTTACGGTCCATCCGAGCTCACGCGCCATCGCTACATGCCCCAATTCATGGATCAGCACGATGACAAACAAGGTAATGACCTCCAAAAAATGGCCTGTCACCACGGACAAGCCAATCACCGCCCAAAATAGCAGGTGAATGCGAAACCGAATGTCGAGCCAGCCTCTCCTATTCAAACGGAATCACTTCCAGGGGGTTTACAAATTGCTCATTCACTTTGGCCCCTACATACAGATGACGTGATGTCTGATCCATTACCCGAGCGGTTCCGATGACTTTACCAGGTGCAAGGACCTCGTCCTTCGTCACCCCTATACTATCGAGATTGCCCAGCCATATCTCCCGCCCTTTGGTTAGACGAACAATCACTGTCGTCCCATAATCAGGCTTTTCACCGACAAAAGCAACCCAACCAGCTTCTCCGATCGTGATTTGATCGTTCATACCCGTATGCAGGATCACATTCGCACTCTCTGGATCATAGGATTTTACGACTTTCCAGCTATTCGGGAACTTCCATACAGCACTTGCATCCTTCGTCGTGCTCGTGGCTGGCACGGCAAGGGGATTGGTAGGTATCGAAGGAAGCATCGTCGGAATCGGTCCAAATCTCGCTTCATACCAGTCCGCTACGCCTGAAAAATTAAAGTCCCGTGTCATGACTTCCTTCGCGGAGCTTTTCCATGAGGCAGGAATCAACGTTGTTTGAAACAATACATAAGCAGCACCAATCAATAAGACAGATGCTAAAATTTGCACGCCCCACTTTTCATGGGACGGTGGTTGGTCCATCAGATCGTTCTCGCGCGGCGAATCATTGAATGGGTTTGGCGTTTCTTCGATTGGATCTTTCCAATCATCGACGTACGGAGTATAGCTGTCTCGCGACTGTGTTCGGATTCGCTCCAAACGCTCCCTCCGTCGTTCTTTTACACGATCTGCTCTTTCAAACATGTCCATCCCTCCGCAGGCCAAGCCTTTAGTATCATCCTATGACTTGTCTATCTGCTTTATGACGAGCGTTGTCCTTCTCCAACGCCCCAGCGTATCGGCTGGAAATACGCAAAAAAGACAGTCTCCCCAATGAGAGACTGCCTTTGAATCTGTCAATTTTTACAGTTTAGTTACGCTAGCAGCTTGTGGTCCACGGCTACCTTGAACGATTTCGAACTCAACCTTTTGACCTTCGTCAAGAGATTTGAAACCTTCTGACTGGATTGCGCTGTAGTGTACGAATACGTCGTCGCCACCCTCAACTTGGATGAAGCCGTATCCTTTTTCTGCGTTAAACCATTTTACGATACCTTGTTGCATGAAACAAAACCTCCCTGAACATTACGCCCCACGAGGCGAAAGAGTGTAGCGTTAACCTCTTTTTTACAGATAAGCCTTTTGCGTCAAGGAAAAAAAGTCATACGAATTGCGAATGACAATTGGTGACGTCACTCACAATACGTACGACTCCATACCAATCAATCAAACACTATAACTTGTAAAAATGGTTAACTTAGGATGATTTTAGCATAAGTATTTGCATTTGTCACGCATTTCATGAGTGTTCAAAAAGTCTTCTATTCAACACCGAGAAAGTGGCGAGAACCGAAGACTTTTTGAACAACTATTTAATCAAAACGCAACTTGTCCTTACGCATCCCAATGTTAAGGACCACACCAATGATCAGGAAGTTGGTTACAAGCGAGCTCCCTCCGTAGCTAATGAACGGTAGCGGAATACCCGTAATCGGCATCAACTGAATTGTCATCCCGATATTCTCAAAGATCTGGAAGGTAAGCATCCCTACGACACCCGCGACAACGTAGGAGCCGAACGGATCTTTTGCCTCCATCGCGATGCGGATCATTCGGTAAATCAATACGAAAAACAAAATCATCAGCAAGCCCGCTCCGACAAAGCCCAGCTTTTCTGCAATGACGGTAAAGATAAAATCACTTTCTCCTACCGGCACCCATCCAAAGCTCGCTTGTGTGGGCGTATCAATCCCTTTTCCGAACAGTTGCCCTGAGCCGATAGCAATCAAGGCTTGCTTGAGCTGGAACCCTCGTCCCATCGGTTCAAGATCCGGGTTCATCCAAAAGACGATCCGATCCCACTGATACGGCTTGATAATCTTGAAAAAGATATCCTGCTTGTATTGATACAACAGTGTCATAGCGGCAAAAAAACTGCCGACCAGCCCGCCCATATACAATACATGCTTCATCCGTATACCACCAACGATTAGCATAGTGGCAAGCATACCCGTATAAACCATCGCTGTACCCAAATCGGGCTGAATTAAAATCAAAAGCAGTGGTACACCAACCAAAGCCATTACCGGAATCAGCTTATAAAAATAGTAAAACCGATCCTGATCGTTTGCCCTCTTGGACAAGAAGCGGGCAACCGTTATGATCGTGAACAGCTTCATTGGTTCAGAAGGCTGAAACAACACAGGGCCAAGGTCATACCAGCTCGTCGTATTGTTAATGGGCTTTGTTTGAAATACCCCGATCAACAGAATAAGACCGAGTGCATATAAGACATAGGCCGTGTTGTGGAATAGACGATAGTCAAATAGCAATGTCACACCTAACACAATAAAGCCGATCACATACCAAATGACCTGCTGATGCGCCTTATCTACACCTGCCGCAGAACCGGAAATCCCCAAATAGCTGAAGACACCCAGACCTGCCATAATCAAAATGATGGTCCAGTCAATGGTTTTTAAATGACGTTTTTCCAGGTCCATCCGTTTCCTCCTAGAAAACGTGACTCCCCTCTATAAAAGAAGGGAGCCATGTATTACCTATTTTAGTCCAAAGAATTTACGCATTTTGTGGAACACGCCCGCTTTTTCTTCCAATGGTTGCAATGGGACAGCTTCACCCAAAAGTCGACGAGCGACGTTCCGATACGCGATAGAAGCACGTGATTCATGATTCATTACAGCCGGCTCACCTTGGTTCGCGGATTTAATGATATGATCATCATCCGGCACTACACCAATTAAGTCAATGGCTAACAAATCCAAAATGTCTTCTACATCCAGCATGTCGCCATTTTTCACCATATGGGAGCGAACGCGGTTGATCACCAGCTTAGGCATTCCGATTTTTTCTCGCTCTAACAGGCCAATAATCCTATCCGCATCGCGAACGGCCGCTTTTTCAGGTGTAGTCACGACGATTGCTTGATCAGCCCCTGCCACCGCATTGCGGAAGCCTTGCTCAATACCCGCAGGGCAATCGATGATGACATAATCATATTCCCGCTTCAGTTGCGTAATGATTTCCTCCATCTGCTCAGGAGTTACTGCTGATTTGTCCTTGGTCTGAGCAGCCGGGAGCAATGCCAGATTGTCAAACCGCTTGTCTTTGATCAGAGCTTGCGGCAATCGGCATGCGCCTTCTGCAACATCTACCAGATCATAAATAATTCGGTTCTCAAGTCCCATGACTACATCCAGATTGCGCAAGCCAATATCGGTATCTACCATGCAAACTTTTTGTCCCAACAATGCGAGCGCCGTTCCTAAATTGGCGGAAGTGGTCGTCTTACCCACGCCGCCTTTACCGGAAGTTACGACAATTCCTATCCCCACGTCCGTTCCTCCTCTTTCCCTCAACCCTCACGCTTTTTCTCACCCAAATCAGGGCGAATTCGCGACAAGTAGTTCATTTTCGCTACCAGCATGATCTCATTTTCCAGATAGGCAAATTCTGTGCCTCCGGAATTATTCGTCCATTCCTCACCCGGCTTGCTAATCACATCTGCAATCCGCAATTGAGTAGGACTCATGACTGCAGCCGCAATAATTACCTGTGAGTCACCGGAAATACCTGCGTGTGCGTACCCTCTGAGATGTCCCAGCACGTAGATGCTTCCTGTACTGCGAACCGTCCCACCGGGATTGACATCTCCCAATAAGAGCAAATCACCGTCAAACTCCAGAACTTGCCCAGAGCGTACCGTATTTACCTGTATGGAAAAATGGGTTTTTAGGCGTTCAGCCATAGCTTCTTCCCGCGTGATCAAATCGGATTCGATTGTATGGATCACCAGGTTGCCCTTTGTCCGAATAATTTGAGTCAACTGCTCTTGTTGCTCGGGTGAGCAGTATCGTTTTCCCAATTTTATAGATACCCGAATGAGTGGCCCCGACAAAATCTGTTGGTGGCTATGCTCTATTTTTTCACGCATATCGGCCAGCAGTTCGTCGAAGGAACAGGTATCATCCATAAAGAAGACGAGACCCTCTTTAGTCCCTTTGATCGTGACCTTGCTTTTCACAGTCGTCACCGGTTTCACCTCGACCGATACCATTCGCCATGCAGAAAGATTTTTCCTGCTCTGCGTGAAAAAATTGCCGAATCGGGTCAATTGGTGGCGTTTTACAAGAGCTTGACTCGATTATTCTCTCGGGCTTGATTGCCCTGGACAACCATTGCGGTTACTTCGAGGACGATGGATTTGGCTTCGGAACCCCACCAGTTAGGACCCCTGGATTCAGTTCATTGTAAGCTTCGAGCAATCGACGCGAGATCGGACCAGTAGCATCCGAACTGGATGTACCATCTCTCAAACTGTTCGGCGCAACGACGACGAATACCAGTTGAGGATTTTCATAAGGCGCAAAGCCGACAACCAGTGCATTTTCCGCTGGCTGCGACGTTTGTGCCGTACCAGACTTGGCTGCAACCGTGAACGGCAACCCATTGAATCGTTGAACGGTACCACCTGGTTGAGTAACCAACCGCATCCCTTCTCTTACCACCTGTATATACTTCGGATCGATATCAACCCGGTTGAGCACTTCAGGTTCAATGACGGAGAGCGTCTGTCCTGGTTTCTTCGGATCGGTGGTTCCTTTGCGAATTTCTTTTACAAGATGGGGGCGTACCCGATATCCTCCATTGGCAATGGTCGATACGTATTGACCCAGCTGCATCGGCGTGAACAAATCATATTGACCAATCATCACGTCCGCCAAGTTCCCGAAGTACATGTTCTGGTTTTCCCAACCGGTATGTTCATTCGGTAGATCCACACCTGTTTTCACACCAAGTCCAAACTGGGCATTGTAGTAATCATAGACAGAGAACTGCTTCTCCCAGCCATCTTTCCCTTTTCTTGCTAAGCGAAGCGCCATTTCGTACATATACGTATTGTTCGACACCTGCAAGGCACGACGAGCATTAACGGCTCCATGACCACCCGCCTTCCAGTTGCGTTTATACGTGTTTCCGACATACAATCCGCCTCGGTCATAGATGACTTCGTTCGGTGTAGTCAGCCCCTCCTGAAGCGCAATCATGACAGACAGTGGCTTGTAGGTAGAAGCAGGAGGATACGGCGTATAAATGAATCTGTTTGATTCGTTCGGCAAAATAAGCGAGGCGTAATTCTCGTTGAATTTCTTACGGTCGTAATACAGATTCAAATTGTAATCTGGATAACTCGCCATCGCCAATATTTCGCCCGTATTCGGATTCATCACCAATACATGTGCGTCTTTAAATGCTTTTGGAGTAGACGGGCGCTTCTTGAATGCTTCAACCTCTTCTTTCAAGATGGCCTCTACCTTGCTTTGATAACGCCAGTCCATTGCCAAAACAAGATCGTTTCCTGGCTCAGGGGATTGGCGCATCTTTTTCTCTACGGTCTCCGAATTTTTGTTCACGTGCACTTCCATGATCCCGTTTTTGCCACGCAAATAACGTTCATAGGAGCTCTCCAGTCCGGTTACACCGACACGATCAATAGCGTTGTAGCCTTGGGCCTGATATTCTTTCAAGCTCTCAGGGCGAATCGCGTTGATATAACCGAGAAAGTGAGTACCAAATGCTGAACCATCCGGATCTTCGAAAATTTGGCGAACAGGCTCCAACTCTACACTAATTCCTGGTAGTTCAGTACGCCGTTCTTCGATTTGGAACATTTCCTGCTCCGTGATGTTTACCTTGACACGTCTCGGAATGTAGCTGGCCATCTGCGGTGAACGCATCTCTTGTAGTAAAGAGAGCTTGTGCCACTGAAATTGGCGTTGCTGCTCTGTCAGCGGAAGTTTGATATCCATGTCGAACAACGAGGCATAGCGCAGCAAATCCATGTCAGACTTATCTGCCAAGCCCACGGGAGTTGGCAAAACTCCGATCTGATCCTTCACTTTTTTGGCAAGGTCATTGCGATCTTCCTTGTCCAATTTCAGAGTGAGGGTCATATTGGCGTTTATCGCCATTTTTAACAGCTCGAAGTCAGTAGTGTTCGCTTCCGTAATCGCGGGTGTACCAGGCTTGGCGGCATTCAGCTTCTTAATAAGGTCTGCTCTCTCCTTGTCATCAAAAGGAGAACGAACGCGCATCCCGAGATACACAGCAGTTTTTACCAGCTCAAAGTCCGACATCTGATCAACGGACCCTGCTTTCGGAACGGCTTTTAACTTCGCCGCAACCTTTGCCTTGAGATCGTTTGTTTCTTGCGCATTGAAAGCAACAGGCAAAGTTGATCTCAATTCAATCGTCTTCTTTAACAGTTCCTTATCCGTACCAATTTTGCCACCATCGGGAATGAGGATTTTAGCCAGACGATCCGCGACTTTCTCTTCATCAATGTCCTGCCCTTGTTCTTCAACGTATTGAACGGTGTACACCGGCTTATTCGAAACAAGTACCTCGCCATTTTTATCCAAGATACGGCCACGAGGAGCAGAAATCGGTAGTTCACGAATACTGAACTTTTCCAATTCATGCTTGTACTGTTCACCTTCCACCAGCTGCACGAAGGCTAGTCTCAAAATAATGGCGGCGAAGAACAAAAATACAATCACAAACAATATATTGAGCCGAATAGGTATGTCTGATTTCGGTTCTTTGACTTCTTCCACGAACTCTCCTCTCCTTCGCCCTTACTGCATGTGCATTTCCTTTTTCGCCAGAATCTTGTTGCAGACATTCTTGATCGGAAAGTATACCAGTAAGCCAAAAGCGAGATTAAACAGCACACTAGGCAAAATTTGATGCGTCAAAATCCATTGAACATCAAAGGGGGCAGCGGAAAACAAGCGGAACAAGGAATACAAAAGCCACTCATGTCCGAACAAAATCAGGAAGCTGGTTATGAAAACCATCCCGAATCCTCTCTGGAACAAAAGAACGATCATCCCTGCAAAGTAGCTGGCCACCATCATGGACATGGTATAGATTCCAATTAGTTGCCCAAACAGGACATCTTGTAAAAATCCGAAGGCAATCCCGTAATACAAGCCCTCGCGCCTGCCGAGATACATCGAAATAAAGATGCAGCAGACAAGTGCAAACCGGGGTACTGTCATCCAAGACAGACCCCATGTATCAGGTGAAAATACTTGCATCACAGTTCCTTCCAAAACAAACATAACCACGACGCCCAACGTCAATAAAAACCGAGCCATTACTGACCACCCCCGCTAGCAGGTGGAGCCGGAGGCACAGTTGTCTGCGTTTGTGTCTGGCCGGCTGGCTGTTGCGGGATCAATTCACCATTGGGAGCGATTGTGAAGTCTCGTTCCACAACCATGACTTCATTCAATTGTGAAAAATCAGCGCTTGGCTGGATGTAGGCGGTTTGAGTCAAGCCATAATCATCTGGTTCAACGCGAACAATATAGCCAATCGGCAAATTGCGAGGAACAACTCCTCCCAAACCGGATGAAATAACTTGCTGATCTTTTTTAATGGCCTGCCCCCAAGGGATTTTGCGCATGACGAGCAATCTCTTTTGCGCGTCGTACTCTTCAATAACACCACTAATTTGATGGTACACAGGCTTGCCATCGACCACCTGCTGCGTCAGAATATCCGCAGAAATATGGTCACGTCGCTCGTAGCTCGTCAACAATTCCACTGTAGCTGAAAAATTGGCTACACTCTGTACGCGGCCGATCATTCCTTTGGCTGTAATAACCGCCATATCCTTTTTGATGCCATGTTTCAGTCCTTTGTCGATCGTGATGACGTTGTTCCAAGTATCCGGGTTTCTCGCCACGACTTCCGCATAGCGGAGGCGGTAAGACTTGAGTGAATCTTTTGCCTGCAGCATTTCTCGAAGGCGATCATTCTCAGCCTTGAGCGTGTGCAGTTCAGCACTTAGACTGGCGTATTGATCCAGCCCTGCCTTAAGCGCCTTGTTTTCTTCATATACGCCGTACGCTTCCTCAATTTCCTGAAAAAAGCCAGAAACAGCCTGGGCAGGGCGATAGAAAAAGCCCTGCACCACGCTGAAGGTATCTTTGAAGAACATTTCTGGCCAGGTCAGGCTAACCCGTTCACGAGAAGTGAAGCCCACGACGGAGATAAGCAGGACCAAGCCTACAAGTACAATGATAAGCCGCTTATTCCCGAAAAACGACATGCCCTACCCTCCGTTTATTTACCCCGTTTTAGTCGGGAAGAGGTGATGCCTTGCTTGGATTTGAACAGGTGAATGTTCTCCAATGCACGACCTGTTCCAATCGCTACGCAATCCAGTGCGTTTTCCGCGACATGCACGGGCATACCCGTTTCCTTACTTAACAGGCGATCCATGTTGCGCAAGAGCGCACCGCCGCCTGTGAGTACAATTCCACGATCCATGATGTCCGCCGCGAGCTCAGGCGGGCTTTTTTCGAGTGTTACCTTCACCGCTTCTACGATAGCAGAAATGGTTTCTGCCAATGCTTCCGCGATCTCTGTGCTGCTTACCGAGAGCGTTTTTGGCAATCCGGTTACAAGGTCACGACCGCGAATGTCAACGTTTTCGACCTCATCAGGAGCAATCGCAGAGCCGATTTCCAACTTCAATGTTTCTGCTGTCCGTTCCCCGATCATCAAGTTGTAACGGCGCTTGATGTACTGAATAATCGCCTCGTCCATCTCATCCCCGGCCACACGAATGGAGCGGGATGTAACAATCCCCCCGAGAGAAATGATAGCGACTTCTGTCGTACCACCACCAATGTCAACGACCATACTTCCAGTCGGCTCCCACACTGGCAGGTCTGCACCAATCGCGGCTGCAAACGGCTCTTCAATCGTATATGCTTCCTTCGCCCCAGCCTGCTTCGTAGCATCTTCGACCGCGCGTTTTTCCACCGCAGTAATTCCCGAAGGTACACAGACCATTACGTTTGGACGACGTGTAAACAACCCTTGATTTTTTTGTGCTTGATTGATGAAATAGCGCATCATTGTCGCAGTTGTGTCAAAGTCAGCGATAACCCCGTCTTTCATTGGGCGAACCGCTACGATATTACCTGGCGTACGACCGATCATGCTTTTCGCTGCATTCCCTACTGCTTCAATGGAATTGTTATTAGTGCGAATCGCTACAACAGAAGGTTCACGCACCACAATTCCTTTACCCTTCACAAAAACAAGTGTATTGGCAGTGCCGAGGTCAATCCCCAAGTCACGTGTAAATCCACCAAACATAAAAAAACTCCTTCCAAATATTAATCCAAATGACAAGCATAAGAGAACCTCTTTCGAGGCCTCTCCAAGGTAGAGCGACCGCGCTTTTGTGGAAGGTTTTCATGCGCACAAGAATTCATAGAAGGATCGATGATAAATCTTGCGCGTAAAAACATGTTACAAGTACCCTTGCTCTTTGAGACTAACGTACTTGCCTTCCCCGATAATAACATGATCCAACAATGAAATCCCCACCAGTTCACCAGCGTCACGCAATGTATGCGTAATCGCGATGTCTTCCCTGCTAGGTGTCGGATCACCGCTCGGATGGTTATGTAGGCATATCACCGATGCGCTGCTACGACGGATCGCTTCTTTAAAGACTTCTCTCGGGTGTACGATGGAAGCGTCCAGACTGCCTACGAAAATCGTCTGCTTGCCAATCACGTGGTTCTTGGTATTCAGAAAGAGACAGACAAAATGTTCCTGTGTCAAATGAGCAAGCTCAGGCGACATCAAATCAGCTACGTCCCGTGGTAAACGGATAGAAGCCCTATACTCTCGAGGCACTCCCATCAATCTACGCCCAAGCTCAAACGCAGCATGCAATTCAATCGCTTTGACTGGACCAATTCCTTTTAGCTCTGTTAACTCAGCATGAGAGGCTTGGGCTAAACCACGCAGGTCTCCAAACCTGGCTAACAAGCGCTGAGCCAGCTGATGAGCCGTCTCTTGTTCCCTGCCTGTCCGCAGTAAAATGGCAAGAAGTTCAGTATCAGACAGATGGACCGCTCCTTCGCGAAGCAGTCGTTCACGTGGACGGTCATAGTAAGGGACGTTTTTCAACAGCGTTTTGTTACAGGTATTTGTTGCCATTTTATATCCGCCTCCAGCCATATTCACATTAACGAAAACGGCTGACATGGAGATGTTCATGAGGCGTATGGCCGTCGCCGCTTGCTTCAAGCATGACAACTTTACAATATAGGCATCCCAAAACGTGTCAAAAGTGTAGACGTCAGGCCTAACGGAAGACCAACGACTGTGAAGTAGTCTCCGGTTATTCCTTCCACGAGCGTGGCTCCAATACCCTGAATGGCATATGAGCCCGCTTTATCCATCGGCTCACCTGTCGCAATGTACGACTTGATTTCTTGCTCTGTTAAAGCTCGAATTCTTACGTGTGTTAGACTATGTGAGACTTCCGCACGGCCTGTCTCCACATCTATCAAGGCGACTCCACTATAAACGGTGTGCTCTTGCCCCTGAAGCATGGACAACATACGATATGCGTCCATTTCGTCAACAGGCTTGCCCAGTATTTGGTCATCAAGAACGACTACCGTATCAGATCCTAAAACGACGCCTTCCGTCAAGCGAGAAGCCACTTCTTTGGCCTTGCGCAAAGACAATTCTTCTACTACTTCGCTCGCAGATAAATGCTCTGCTGTCGTCTCATCTACATCACTGGTGATGACGGTAAATGATAAGCCTAAAGTTTGCAGAAGCTCTCTTCGACGCGGCGAAGATGAAGCCAGAATGAGAGGAACATTTTTTTTCGTCATTTTTCAACCTACTTTATTCGTCGATGTATCCAAAATGCGAGGGCTAAGCCTCCGATACTGGCTAGATTTAGTTTTACCTGAAAGTTCAGTTCGTACTTCAAAATTTCTAAATCTGCCGCAGGCGACCAAGTAATCTCTTTGCTCTTGGTCAAAAAAGGTAGCCAGGGACTTAAAATCTCCCCGATAATGCTGCCAAACAAAAGTCCACTCACCAACAGAAACACGAGAGTAAGCGTTTCTTTCCCCATTTTCCCAACTCCCTTTTTATAAGGGATTCTCTTTTTGCCAAACATAAGTTTAGCAAATGGGGAGAAGCGAAACAATCCCTGATTGCTCCTGGTAGTTACTGTATAGAAAGAAAAGGCCTCCTGCAAGAAAACCTTGCGGAAGACCATATAAACATATTTTTATGTCGATGTGCGTGCATTTTGAATCCAGCTCGCATAGCTCTCGAAAAAGGCAAGAACACCTGCCTGCACTTGCCACGCATAGGATTCGGCGCTTTCCACCTTTTTGCCAGCGCTCGCTTCTGCCATTTTGTCCCTAGCTGCCATCGCTTGATTCACCCCATTTACCATCCCATCTAGCAGTGGCTTCCAGGCTTCCTTGGCTTCCATTTTACGGCTTTCCTCCAGAAATTGGCGGTGAATTTCTTTTAATTCTGCCGTTTCTTTTGCCGCTGGCGAAAGCTGACCCGTCGTAATAATCAACCCTGATTGTGCCGAAAGCGTTTGGACGAGTTTAAGTCCGTGGGTGAAAAAGGCATTCACGTTAGGATCACCAGATGCGTTCGCGGCTTTTCCGACAGGGACAGACCCTTCAAAAGCGGGAAAGGTAAATTCTTTGACGTAAATATCCATGCCTTTGTTTTTCAAGCTGGCAGCAAAGCCTAGCACAGCATCTCTTGTGGGAGCAGCGGCTGCGAACATGTACTGCTTGCTCGCGTCCTTATACAGCAGATGAGGAATACCAGCCTTCTCCAGTGGTTCTACAGCTGTTTGCGGCGATGCATCCGGTTGAAATACACCCGCCTGTGCAACGTACATGTTTACGGCTGGAAATTTTAGAGCTACTGCTGTTTGACCCGCTGCGTTACCTTTCATCGACGCACCTTGCGTTTGCTGACTTTCATCTGGCAAGGCAGGACCTGCCACACCATTTTTCCCAACCGTTTGTTCAGTGCCTGCACCCGGCGCGGTCAGTGTCTGAACCGTTTCACTCAGAACATTTCCGTACGACTCGGAAAACTCCTTTTGGGAAAAGACCGTCAAAACAAGAAATCCGAACAAGAGGCCAATTGCTACAGCCCCACCTGTTGTTAAAGTCGTACGCCAAAAGGGTCCCTTTGGCCATAGCGCTGCAAGCCGACTCATCGGACTACTTCTGTATGCCTTCTCTTCGGTATCCTCGAAGGAATAATCGATTTCGTGGGAGTAGTTTGTCGTCTGGTCGAATTCAACGTTCGACTTCGTTTCTTTGGCTGCAGCTCCTCGTAGCTGCATCATGCGTTCCCATGCTTCGTTGCCCTTCTCCTTAAACGGGTCAGTAAATGGTAAGGGAGGAGCTTGAAAACGAATGCGTGGCGTATCATCCTTTGGGGTGCGCTTTCTACTTTCTTCCTTTGGGATGTCATCCCGCTTTTCATCCCAAAATCTGCCGTTCATTTTGACCGTCACACGATTTTTATTTTGTCCGCTCATACGCTTGCCCTCCTAGTCACAGGCTCTTTGTACTAGCATACGTTTTGCTCGGACGGGTTATGACTTCTATCTAGTGATTCTATCGAATTTGTTACTACTACTATTCCCCATGCCAATTCAAGAGGTTTCGCTCATAACCAAAAGGACAGCTAGCCCAATCGTCACAAAAGGCGCAAACGGCACCTCGCATTTGATACTTCCTTTTCGTATCAGCAACAAAACGAGAGAAACGAGCAAGGCTGCCAAGCTCGCAACCGTAAGAACAAGAACAAAATCACGAACCCCAATTCCATAGCAGACGAGAGCGAACAGTTTCACATCCCCCATCCCAAGTGCAAGCGGCCTGTACCAGCTGATGCCTCCAAACACGAGTAAACAGAGAATCGAAAAGAGTCCAGCCATCAGCCATTCCATCGGCGAAAAGAGAACAAACTCGAAAAATGAAATCAATACAAACCCTGCAACTAACGCGCGATTAGGTATTCGTCTATGATGAAAATCTACCCACGAAAGGTAAAGGCAGAGCACGAATAATATCACAGCGTTAGTCATTTTTTCTTCCCCCAGTCGAAAACAGTCCATAAAGGATATCTGCCATTCCCGGGACAAAAAAACTGCCCAGAACGGTTCTGGACAGCCTCTCTATTTTCGATCTATGACCACTTTTACGGATTCCACGTAAACAAAAGACCACCGTGGACGAGACCACCGCCAAACCCATACATCAGGATCGTGTCCCCTGCCTTTACTTTGCCTTCCTTGATCCCCAGGGCGAGCGACAATGGGATGGTAGCCGCTGATGTGTTCCCGTAATGTGTCAGACTGTACAATGTTTTTTCAAGAGGGAACTGACTCTTCTCACAAATGGATTCGATCATGCGCAAATTGGCACTGTGCGGGATGAACCAGTCCACATCTTCGAGTAATTTGCCCGCACGGCTCACTACCTCCTGCATCCCCTTTGGAACAGTAGTTACTGCCCACTTGTAGACTTCTCTCCCGTTTTGGACCATGCATCCATTCCCGCTCAATTCTCGTCCATCCATATGCGTTGACAAGCCCGAGCGGTATACATGAATCCCTCCGTCCCCTTTTGAACCTAAGTAGGCGGACAAAAAACCAGGAGCTGTAGAGTCTTGCTCAACCAGCACCGCGCCCGCACCGTCACCGAACAGAATGCATGTCGTACGATCCGTATAGTCAGTAACTTTTGTTAACGTTTCTGCACCTACCACCAGCACTTTGCGATGCAAGCCAGAGCTAATGAGTGCATTTGCCGTATGGAGCGCATACGTAAATCCTGCACAGGTAGCGGAGAGGTCCATGGCTCCCGTCTGTTCGACTTGAAAATGCGCCTGGATTTGACTTGCTACACTTGGGAATGGATAATCTGGCGTACTGGTCGCCACCAAAATCATATCGACATCGCGGACATCCTTCCCGTAATTTGCGATCATATCGTGGATAGCAGCGATGGCCAAATCACTGGTAAATTCATCTTCCCTTGCCATACGGCGCTCATGAATACCCGTTCGTTGCAAAATCCACTCATTCGATGTATCCACTAGCTTTTCCATATCTGTATTGGTAAGAACGCGACTCGGCACATACGTACCGATGGCGGTAATTCGCGACTTGAAGGGGCTTGTATTTGTCATCATCCAATCATCACCTTCCGTTTTTATGATCTGATTATAACACTAGATATTAGTATCTAGTACTAATTTTTTAAGAAAAAAGGCATTTTGGTTTGAGTCAACATAGTGGTGGAGAAGAAAAAGCACAGTTCTCTTCGACTCTGACACGCCCACAAGGGAGATTCACTGATCGTCTCCACTAAAAAAAGGGGACCGTCGAGCCAAAGCCACCCCTACGGGCGGACGTTTCTCAAAGAAGAAGTGTTCGACAAGCGCGGTCCCCTTTTTGTAGTTCCGACTGGGTAGGCGTTGTCAAGGTCTGCGAGCCCTGTGCTTTTTCTTCTCACTAGCTTGGTTGGTTCATCGATGCCTTTTAAAATATAGGTAGATCATTCTTAGCAGTATTTCACAAAAACTTTGCGATCGTAAATAAAAAGACTTGAAACCCGTAGGTTCCAAGTCTGTATACGTCTCTATCCGTTACTTCTCAAGCTTTTCAGCCAGCCAGTAAGCGGATTTCCAAATGTCTCCTGCACCCATTGTCAACACGAGATCGCCCTCTTGCAATCCTTTGAAGACATGCTCCTGCATTTGTTCCTTCGTCGGAATGTACTGCGCACGCGGGTGGCTGTTGGTGCGGATTTTTTGCACCAACACTTCGGAGGTTACTCCTTCGATTTTTTCTTCTCCCGCTGGGGAGTAGATATCCGTGATGATCACTTCGTCTGCTTCTGCAAAGGCACGGCTGAATTCATCCATGAGGAAATAGGTGCGTGTGTAGCGTTGCGGCTGAAACACAGCGATTACACGACGGCCTGACGCCCTTGCCCCGCTTAGTGTCGCGATAATTTCTGTCGGATGATGCGCATAGTCGTCTACGACCAGGACGCCTCGTGCATCCCCGATAATTTGAAATCTGCGCTTGGCACCGCTGAAAGTAGACAGTGCCTGTGCAATTTTATCAAAGGATAGGCCAATATCCAGGCATACAATGATCGCAGCCAGTGCATTTGCAATATTATGCTTGCCTGGAACTACGAGACACAATTCACCCAACCGTTCATCCTTGTGATAAATCTGGCATGTGCTGCAACGATCTCCACATTCAATCGAAGTGGCAGAAAACTGTGCTTGTGCCACAAAGTTCGGATCGACTGCATACGTCACGACCGTTTTTTCGACGGACGGCATGACTTCTCGCACATGTGAATCATCGATACACAGGACCGCTTTTCCATCCGGTTTGAGATGGCTCAAGAACTGGACGTACGCCTGTTTCAAATTATTGAAGTCGCCATCGAAATGCTCCAGATGATCTGGTTCGATGCTCGTCACAATTTCATACATCGGTCTATATTCCAAAAAGGAACCGTCGCTCTCGTCTGCCTCGGCAATGACATAGTCACTGGCACCTGCCTTTGCGTTGGTACCAGCACTCATCAATTCACCGCCGATGATGAAAGTCGGGTCTACACCGCACTCTTCCAGCACGTGAGAGATCATCGAGGTCGTGGTCGTCTTGCCGTGTGCTCCGGCTACTGCTACTCCTGTGCGCTCATTTAATATGCGAGCAAGCATTTGGGAACGGTGCATGACCGGAATTCCTAGCGCTTGGCCTGCGATCACCTCAGGATTGTCTTTAGAAATACTGGTGGAGTATACGATGCTGTCTGCTCCCTCCACGTGGGCAGCGTTATGGCCAATATGAATGACCGCCCCTCTTGCTTCCAGCTTTTTCGCCAAATCGTTCATGGCGACATCAGAGCCGGTTACCTTGTATCCAAGGTCGATCAAGACGCGGGCAATGGCACTCATGCCATAACCGCCGATGCCCACAAAGTGGACGTGTTGGGCCTGATCCACCCTATTCACCTGCCTCTTCTACTATAGTGGGAAAGAATGCGCGTACTTGGGCGATGAAGTAGAGCGAACCGCAGACGACCAACCAGTCATCCGCCTTCGCTGATTGCTTCTCCCGCATCCAAGAAAGGAGAAACGCCCGCCAGTCTGGGACTGCATCGAGATGCTCTTGCTCCCAGCCACCGGCTAAAAACGACTCTTGTAAGCTATTGGCTACGGCTGCACGCGGGAAGTCAAAGGTTGTCACATGCAGCTTTTTAATTTTTGACTTTACTGGCGCGAGCGACTCTGCCATTTTGGCAAGCGGCTTATCTGCCAAGCCAGAAAAGAGCAAATGCAGCTGTACTCCATCCGGTAACAACCGCTCCAGACTGCTTACAAGTGCCTCCATTCCTTCCTGATTGTGTGCCCCATCCAAGATAACCATTGGTCTTGGAGAGATGACTTCTAGACGACCAGGCCAACGCGTTTGTTGCAAACCGCGAGATATTTCTTCTTCCTCCAGCAAGAAAGAGAAGTAATTTCGCAGGACATCGATAGTCATTAAAGCAACGGCTGCATTGGTTGTTTGGTGAATGCCATTCATGGTAAGACGGTAGGATGCTTCCGCACGACGGTGAATGCTTTTGTAACGAAACTGTTGGTCACCCAACTGCTCCTCTACCTGCTCTGCCTGGAAATGTTCACCTATATGGTATAGCGTACTCTTCATTTGTCTCGCGCGCTCCTCAAAAATCGCGAGAAGTTCCGGCCTAACCTCACCTGTGACTACAGGAACACCCGGCTTGATAATCCCCGCTTTTTCCCGGGCAATATCTTCCAGGCTTTCTCCCAACACCTGTGTATGGTCCATGCCGATATTCGTGATGACTGAAACAAGCGGAAGGACGACGTTCGTCGAATCCAATCGCCCGCCTAATCCTGTTTCCCATACGACTACCGCTGGTCTCGCCACTCTTGAAAAATAAAGAATGGCGATCAGCGTAATCACTTCAAATTCGGTAGGGGAACCGAACTCTGTTTCTTGTTCGCATCGTCGCACCCATACCTTGACTTCATTCACCAGTTGCAATAGGTCTTCTTCCGTGATCATGCTGCCGTTGTAACGGATGCGTTCACGGAAATCCACCAAATAGGGGGAGGTAAATGTACCTACACTATATCCGGCTTCCATCAGCATTTGCGTCAGGAATGCGCAGGTTGAACCTTTTCCATTGGTCCCAGCCACATGAATAAATGGGATTCTCCGCTCAGGATGTCCTAGTTGCTCCAAAACCCACTGCATTCTCTCAAGCCCCGGCCGTTGACCGAACCTGAGCAGTCCATGCAGCCAGTCGAGCGCTTGCGTGTATTCTACAAACCCTTCTTCTGCATGCATACCACAATGCTCCATTCTCAAAAATATGCGATGGTATGGCGGATCATTCGCCCTTCAATTCAGCAAGTCGTGCAATCACCTTATCCCGCTTATCCATGTAGTCTGCCATCTTCGCCTTTTCCTCTTCGACTACTTTTTCAGGTGCCTTGGCCATAAATCCGGCATTGTTGAGCTTTTTCTCAATGCGCTCCACTTCGCCGTTGAGTGTCGCCACTTCTTTTTCCAGACGCTTCAGCTCTTGCTCGATATCGATCAAGCCTGCCAGTGGAAGGAACAATTCTGCTCCCGTGATCACAGCAGACATCGCTTTATCAGGCGTAGCCAGATCCAGGCTGATTTCCAGACGCTCAGGGTTGCAGAAACGAGTGAGGTAGTGCTCACCGCGTGTCAGTCGTTCAGCGGACAATGCATCGCTTGGCTTGATCAAGAGCTCAATTTTCTTGGACATCGGTACGTTTACTTCTGCGCGGATGTTGCGTACGCTGCGGATGATATCCATCAACTGGTTCATTTCGCTTTCTGCTTCCGCAAAAATCCATTGCTCGTTAACAGTTGGCCAAGGTGCTACTGTGATGCTCTCGCCTTGGTGAGGCAATGCCTGCCAAATTTCTTCCGTGATGAACGGCATGAACGGATGCAACAGCTTGAGCGTTTGATCCAAAACCGTAACCAGAACGGATTGGGTCGTTTTCTTTGCCGCTTCATCTGTACCGTACAGCGGCAGCTTCGCCATCTCGATATACCAGTCACACAGGTCATCCCAAATGAAGTTGTAAAGTACACGGCCTGCTTCACCGAATTCAAATGCGTCAGACAGACGGGTTACATCTGCGATTGTCGCTTGCAGGCGGGAGAGAATCCATTTGTCTGGTGTAGTCAGCTCACCGCTCAAATCGATTTCCTCGTATTTGAAGTCAGCCAGGTTCATCAGGGCAAAACGAGACGCATTCCAAATCTTGTTCGCGAAGTTGCGGTTTGCCTCCACCTTTTCCCAATAGAAGCGTTGGTCATTCCCTGGGGAGTTTCCGGTCGCCAGTGTGTATCGCAGCGCATCTGCTCCGTACTTCTCGATCACTTCCATCGGATCGACACCGTTGCCGAGTGATTTGGACATTTTGCGGCCCTCGGAGTCGCGAATAATGCCGTGGATCAAGACAGACTCAAACGGACTTTTCCCGGTAAACTCAAGACCTGAGAACATCATGCGAGCAACCCAGAAGAAGATGATATCGTAGCCTGTTACCAGGACATTCGTTGGGTAGAAGTATTTCATGTCCTCGGATTCTTCCGGCCAGCCCAGTGTCGAGAACGGCCATAGACCAGAGGAGAACCATGTATCGAGGACGTCGTTGTCCTGCTCCAGTTTGTGGCTGTGGCAGCTAGGGCACTCAGTCACATCCGTGCGAGATACAATCGTTTCGTTACAATCTCCGCAATACCATGCGGGAATTCGGTGACCCCACCAAAGCTGACGAGAGATGCACCAGTCGCGGATGTTTTCAATCCAACGCAGGTAATTTGTCTTGAAACGCTCCGGGACAAATTTCACACTCTCAGGGCTGTTTGCATTAGCCAGTGCTTCGTCAGCCAAAGGCTGCATTTTTACGAACCATTGGGTAGAAAGATATGGTTCTACGACTGCATCGCTGCGCTCACTATGTCCAACCTGATGAATATGCTCCTCAACCTTGAACATAACACCTTGCTCGGTCAAGTCCTTGATGATTTGCTTACGGCAAGCAAAGCGATCCAAGCCTTTGTAGATACCTGCCAGCTCGTTCATCGTGCCCGTCTCATCCATGACAACGATTTGTGGCAACTGATGACGAAGGCCCAATTCAAAGTCATTCGGATCGTGTGCTGGCGTAATTTTTACAGCGCCAGAACCAAACTCAGGATCAACGTAGTCATCCGCTACGATTGGAATTTCGCGTCCTACGATTGGCAAAATCACGGTTTTTCCGATCATGTCTTTATAACGCTCATCTTCCGGATGTACCGCTACAGCCGTATCACCGAGCATCGTTTCAGGTCGGGTTGTAGCTACTTCGATATAACCAGTGCCATCTGCCAATGGGTAACGCATGTGATGTAGCGCACCTTTTACTTCCTTGTAGATTACTTCAATATCGGAGAGAGCCGTGCGAGCAGCAGGGTCCCAGTTAATGATGCGGTTGCCGCGATAGATCAAGCCTTTTTCATACAGACGAACAAATACTTCGCGTACAGCTTGGGACAAGCCCTCATCCATGGTAAAACGCTCGCGCGAGTAATCCAGGGCAAGACCGAGCTTTTCCCATTGCTCACGAATATGCGAAGCGTAAATGTGCTTCCACTCCCATACCTTTTCCACGAATTTTTCGCGACCCAGATCATGGCGAGAGATGCCTTCTTCACGCAATGTAGCTTCTACCCGCGCTTGGGTTGCGATACCGGCGTGGTCCATACCTGGCAAGAACAAGGCGCTGTAGCCTTGCATACGTTTGGTACGGGTAATGATATCTTGCAAAGTTGTATCCAGCGCGTGGCCCAGGTGCAATTTACCCGTTACGTTCGGCGGTGGAATAACAATTGTAAACGGGCGTTTATTCGGATCACGTTCTGCCTTGAAAAATTGTTTTTCAATCCAATACGGATACCATTTGTTTTCTGCTGCTTTTGGATCATAGTTTTTCGGCAGCAATTGGTCGATGTCGGTTGTTGGCTGTGTAGACATGTACGACTCCTCCTATTCGCATAACTTGCTTTGCAAAAAATAAAAAAACCCTTCATCGCAAAGGACGAAAGGATTATTTTCGCGGTACCACCTTTGTTAACACACGATAAACGTCATGCTTATGGCGTGTTCACTCTGACAAGATAACGGTTGCGAACCGGTCTCGGCTAGGCGCATGCTTTCACCGAAAAAACTCCTGGGCGACCTTCAGCCATTCATGACCTTAGAGAATCTCGCAGCATCTGATTCTCCTCTCTGCCAAGGCGTCCTGACTTACTCTTCCCACTCATCGTTCATATCGTATGTAGTTGTCTTATTATTAGCTTTCACTATTATATACAATCACGCTGTTTGGCGTCAAACCCGGGTTTCGCCCACTTTTCCAACTGCAATGCCCAGTGCTTCGGTAAAACCGAGAACGCCCAAAATATCGAGAATTTCTTCTCGGACATTGACGATTTCTACCTGTTTGCCCATGGCCAATAGTTCTTTCGTGGTAAAAAACAGGCTTCCAATACCGGAAGAATCTACAAAGGAGACACCTTGAAAATCGACGGTAACGGATTGATTTCGCCCTCCATACTGCTGGAGCAATTCACCTACTCGATCTCCTACAGCCATGTCCAACTCTCCGACGAAAAACAATGTAGCTTGTCCGTTCGCCTCTGTTGCGCGGTAGTCCATGCTCAAACTCCTCTCAATAGGTATCGGTACACCCAATCTGCTCGTCCTTTTACTATATTACCCATTTTCATTCACTTGCAAACATTTGGCTTTTTGGAAATCGTTGCTTAACGCGGAAGGATACATTCTAAAATAAGCTTTGTACCCGCCAGCGAGCTACTCAAATATACACGATCACAGTATTGCAGGATCACATGAAAACCGGCCCCAAGCGAGTGGCGTGTAGAAAATCCTTGCTGTAGGGTAGCTCGCGGAATATCCTCGAGCAAAATTCCTTGTCCTTCATCATGGATCACAGCCCGGCACATCTGCCTGTCATTCGATAAGTATAACGTGACCACACCGCCATTGCCGTGCTTCAACGTATTCGAAGCAGCTTCGTTGACCGCAACGAGAAACTGCAGCAATCGCTTATCAGAAATTCCTTGTGGTTCCAAAGCCTGCTTGAATAATTTTCGCAGTTCTGCAAGCTGCTCCGGTAAACGGATATCGATCGCCAAGAGCTTATGCCCTTCCCGAAGCAAGAAAAATAATTCTTCATCACTAAGCAACAACAGCTTACCTTCTGTGACCACACCCAGAATATCCCTGTAGATCTCCCATTCCCGTCTTTTGCTTTTTCGCTCTTCTGCAATGACGGCGGTGACATCAATCAAAGCGATTCCACAGGTCCGATCTGGCAAGACAGATGTGTATAATTCGAACACCTTTGTACCATCCGAGGTGACAATTTGCTCCCTCACAGGTCCGCCCATTCCCGCTGCCTCTTCGACCAGTCGTTGCATTTCTCGCTCGACTTCCAAACTCGCACGAACGTCACCCAGCGGACGCACTTTCCCTTCATCGTAAAGATAGAGGAAAACGGTCTCGATCTGACGCAGTATCGATAACTTTTGAATCTCTTGTTTGATTAATCGCCCCCGCTCGTCGTCTCGATCCTTCCAATGTAACAAGACGTCTGTAGGGTCCAATTCGCCACTCATGTGCCACGTGTGAAATTCTTCCAGGAGCAATCGCTCCAGAACATCTTCCCGTCGCAAAACTTTTTCGATGTCGATAATATAGTAAGGATCACCTGCTATACCACGCAATCCGCTACCGATAATTCGAAAATCATAGGCGAGCTCTATTTCTATGCGTCCGTGCAAATCATGATCAGAACTGCTTAACCCAATGGTCGTCCGACTCACTGCTACCAGCTTCGCCTGGAACGATTCCATCGTTGCTAGGTTCGTCACCTTTACAGTGCGGGGCGGAACAACTTTGTTTGCTGCACCGCCAGAACGTAGCGCGACAAGGCAATTATCACAAGTGGGATTGTCCGGACAACGCTCACACAAAATCACAGTTCATCCTCCTATTCACTGACGCAACTACACGAGGGCTATACTCTCTTCAGGCTCAAATTGAAGAATCAACACAGAAATATCATCCGTTTGTTGTCGCTGCTGTGTTATCTCCATTAAGTAGGCCTCAACTCGATTCATCAAGTCCTGCTTAGTGTCACCAGGCATCTTTAATAAGGAGGTTAGTTCTTCAAGCCAATGCCTGCTGCCTCGAATCACTTCTTTTCTCCCTGTATCCAGCAAGCCATCTGTGTAGAGTAATAGCATGCCCTCTTCTTCTAAGGGTACCTCCTCCATTTGGTACGTGCTATCGGGCAAAAGCCCTAGACCGACCCCGCCCTTGCTAGTTAAAATGGTTTGATTCGACCTGGACAAATAAAAAGGCTGCGGATGCCCTGCTCTGCTAAATCGAATTTTGTGTTCCACTTCATCATAGACTGCAACCAGCATCGTAATGTAAGAACGGGTTTTCACCAAATCTGCATAAAGCAACTGATTGAGTCTTTCCAAAATCTCGTCTGGCAGATAGCTGGACTGCAAAACCTGTCGTACGGCAATCCTAATCCCCGTTGCCCAAATACTGGCCAAAAAACCGTGCCCAGACACATCCGCTATGATAAAACAGGTGTAGCGATCATTGATTTGTCTATAGTCGATGTAATCTCCGCCTACATAATCAACTGGTACGTAAACCGTTCTTGTTCGCAAACTGGTCAACTGCAATTCCTCTGTCGGAATGAGCATCGACTGCATTCGTCTAGCCAGCTTCATCTCCATCTCGATTTCTCGCTGTCCTGATGACTGGTCCTGTTGACATCTGAGGATCAACGCCCGAATGTTTACGAGGAGCAGTCCATAAAAAGATTTCTCCAGTTCCTTTAGATCACGGTCGTTGACGTTACTCTGGGCGAACAAGCGGACATAACGCGGTGTTTGAGCGGTGTCACACTGTTCCGAGACAACTATACGCTCCTCTACTTCGCGCTGCGCTATTGCACTCTCTTTGTTCCCACGCTCGATTCGAAAATAGACAGCACCTAGCGCCGATTCAAACGTGATCGACAGGAAGCAAGGCTTGTCCATTTTCACGAACCACGTATCGACCAACTCTTCTATAAATGGCATGAGACTCTCGTAATTGACCTGGCGCTTGCTTTGCTCATTGCTGGTCAATACCAGATACTCGTAGTTCTGTTTCAATTCCATTAGTTTGACCAATTGATGATTCATCCCCGAGCCACTCCCATACACACTTTAGCATAATTCTTTCTTTCGGGAATTGCGAAAAGGGTTTTGGCAATTTTCAAAAACATTGTGATCACCTTTATTCGTTTCGTCCTAGCCTTCATGCCCTACACCTTCCCTTTTCGGGCACTATTCAAACCACTATCTACTTTCCATGAAAATGTTTTAGGCGTTTGCTCAAGGTTGTAGACACTGTCCAAAGTCACCGCGCATATGCTGGAATGAGGTGATTGTGATGAATTTTCGTTGGAAGTATAACCCCACGTATTTACGGATCAAATACGGTTGCAAACAAGTGCTCTTTCCGCTGTTGGTTTTTCAGTTTATTCGAACGGTTGTGTTTCCTACCTCTTTTGATGTCATCCTTCTCGGTTTGTTAGCCATGCTCTATGTTGCCATCTCTCTTGAATGGTTATAAAAAAGAAAAACAACGCCCCACGCGGTGAGACGTTGCTCGCTAAAAGGCTTGCTGGACCCAACGATGCAGGCGCATCAGGCGGTCCATATCTTTTTCAAAACGTTGGACAGCGTAAAGCTCACTCCACTCGCGAGGATGATGGTAATAAATATCCAAGTCCCTCATGATCCTCTCCGGATAGGACAAAAACGAAGCCATCAGTTCAATTTCTTCCGGTTCCAGCGGAAATATCTCGGCGTAGCGATGAAATAGTTGAGAAGCTCCAGCCTCATCCCCCGCCATTTGAAAATAAGTACGATAAAACAGCGTCAAATCGCGTACTGGTGTATCAAAACTGGCACGATCAAAATTAAGCAGCCGTCCTTTTCCCGATCGATCTGGCACAACATGCTCTGGATTCGGGTTGCCATGGATTAACGATAAGCGAAAATGAGCATGTGTCTCATGACGTTCTCGCCAATCGGTCAACAAGTCTGTCGCTGTTTGAGCCATTTCCTCAATAAACTCCTTGTTTGCCAGAAACACCAGATCAAAAGGGGAAGGGTATTTGCGTTCCTGCGCAAGAGTTGCCGCCTTATTCATTTGGTCTTGCCAATATTGCCAACGGTTTAGCAAGGAGTCCACAAGCGGCTCTACCTGTCTCGGGTCATCGTAGCGATAGTTTTGCGTCAAATGATGAAGCTCCGCCAAACGTTCCAAGGCGGGGGTCGCCCAAGACAAGGGCTGCTCGGCCCATTCCTCACTTCCTGGCTGCCAGGGGGTTACGTAAAAGGCAGTATTCCCCTGTTGAACAAAAGGATCATCGTATTTCGTGTACGTAAACGGAACGGCCCCATCCCATCCGCGGTGCTGCAATTGGCGAAGCATATCGCTGACGAAAACCAGACGTTGAACGGGTATTTGCGCTCGTTTGCATACGAAGGAGCCGTAGGGAGTCGTCGCCTTAAATACATTTGGCTCCTTTAAAACGTCAATGCTCTGGGCATACATGTCATACTCTTTAAACAAAGGAGCAATGTCATCATACCGACTCATAGACTCCCTCCCTCCTCGAACGCTCGGCTCGCTCTGCAATATGCCGAAGCAGCAAGTCAACAGATTGTTGACTCTGCAAGGCGTGCTCAATACCAGCGATCGACGCTTCTTGATCCAGCGAAACGCGTTTCACGTAAGATTCGATACTTCTGTACACTTCACGAGGACGAGCCATAAAGGCGAGAATCAACGAATAGTTTCCATAGGTAAGTGGCTTGATTTCTTCATAGCCGTCAAAAAAAGCGTCAATCTGCTTCAGATCCTTATGGGTTAAAAAATGATCGCGTAAAAAGGTGGCAACATCGCGTTGCTGGACAGAAATCACCGGCCTGAAAAAGCCTCTCAAGTACAGCTTCCCGTTTATCGTTCCCCAGTTATCACGCAAAAGGTCCCGATGGGATACAGCGACCGCCTCCGTGGTAATTCGCTCATGGGCCAACATCGCGGCAGAACGGTCCATTCTTTGCAGCATAGGGTTCATGAGCTCCGATACCCAACGATTTTCCTTAGAATTCTTCTCATATTTGGCTCGAAATGATTCGACCAGCTCTTTGGCACGCCTGCCTTTTTCCTCCACTTGCTGCTTTTCCTGCTTGAGCAAATCACTACCGGACAGTAAAGGACTTTCCTGCTGAGACTGATGCATCATCGCGATCACGCGTCCGCATTGCCTCGCAATGTCCTGGCCGGGCTGATAGTCTTCGAATTGTCGGTGATGGTCGGTCATGGTAACGCCGCGTTTACCCAAAATTAAAAATGGCTTGGTGTCTCTCGTCCGAATAAACCGCTCCACTTCTCGAAACCCCTGACGAGCCAGTCGTTCGCGCCAGGCAAACGACCAGCGCATCACATCTACACGCGGCCAAACGTGGAGTTCTTTGGGGCCCCGGTTTGTCTCCAATAAATAGCAATCATCAAGGGGCGTAATTCGGATTACGCGCGCCCGATATTGCTGGCAAACTTCGGAGAGATCAATTTTATCCACGGTCCCCCACTCCTCTATTGTGGGATGTACAAAATCTGGCCTGCTACAAGCTGTTCGGAAGTCAATCGGTTTACTTCCACGATTTTGGAGACAGGCAAGGAGTATCGCTGTGAAATATGCTCTAACGTTTCATCTCGCTGAATAATGCACATTTTCAGCTGACTGGAGCGCTCTTCTTTTTTCCGGACAAACGATGTGAGATTTTGCATGGCCTCCATCGTAGAAGGGCTGGCATTCGCCGCAGACCCATGTCGCGAAGAGCTGGATGAAGATTCCGCCTCCAACGCCATCGCTTCCTGTTTGGCACGACTCGCTTGTGAGAAGATGGAAGTAATGTTCACGTTACTTCTTTCTTCCTGGGAGGGTTTCCCTGAAATCGCCACTCGCACTTCAACATCTTCCGCGGCAGTCTCTGGTTGTGCAACGACTGGTTCTGCTTCTTGCTCAGGTTCCGGCTCGGCTACAACACTGGCTTCCACCGCTTCTTGCACTGCTTCCTGCGACTCTGCCTCGACTGACGAACCAGTAGATTCATTGGAAACTTGCATGTATGCGATTGCCTGTTGATCGTGTATAGCCAGTATAGGTTCCTCATGTCCTGAATCTTTTTCGGCTATTTCTCTCATTTGCTCCTGCTCATCCGCCAATACTGGCTGTTCGGAATAGGAGTCAGAAGAATCGTACGAAGCAGATTGTTGGGAATCAAAGTCATACGAAATAGGAGCAGTCTCCCAGGATTCTGGAGGATTGGACTGTGTCACTTCCAGCACATCACCATATTGTTCGTAGTATTCCTCTTCATTGGATTGAGCAATAGCCGGAGTATCGAACATGGAAGGAGATTCGGTTGATTCATAGGATGCCGGCAATGCCTGCCGCTCCAATTCTTCCTCCAGCGCACTCAGTTTTTGATCAATATCATCGAGGGACGTCGGTTCCGTATATTCTTGCCCATCCTCTCCAGCAGCGAAGGTGTATTCCCATGCTCCTTCGCCTGGACTAGCAGCCCGTGTTTCGATCTGCTCCGCTTTTTCAGCTCTATCCCCCAGGACGATCCCCAAAATCTTCAGATCGGCATCAATTAGCATTTGATGTGGTGACTCCAGTTTGTAGTCAAAACTGTCCACAATTGCGTAGATGTCTCCGATCTCGGTAATCCGATCCAATGGGATTGTGATGTTTAATGGAATGCGATGACCGATCTGTTCCTCCCAGCCATAAAAGGCTTGATCCGATGCTTCCTGGCGAAAGGGCGTAAAAGTCATGGCCTCAACCAGCGATTCTCCTTCGCCGCCTGTCGCTTCTGCGGCTTCCCTGATTGGCTCGTACTTCCCTACTAATTGCAAGCAGCCCGTGATCGAGATGTAGGAATCGTTTTCCAGCACCTCTACATCTGGAACCAATTCCAGCTCTTGCAATTCACCTATTCCAGCTCTATCGGATGAGAGGAAAATGGTCTCCTTGATGGCAAAAGAGAGTTGCCCATCCTGTAATGCCATTCGTGCTCCTCCTTTCAAGTGCAGGACATTTCCCTATACTATATGGACAGGACGAGCCGTTTAGCACCGAAAAAAAAGGAAAAACCGGGGTTATCTATCTCCCCGGTTTTACAGACGCAATCCATTCTGCTATTGCTTTTTTCCCCTGATTAATACAATCTGGTACACCTACACCACTGTACGACGCACCTGCCACGATAACACCAGGGAGTTTTTCTTTTAATTGATTGTTCACATCCTGCACCCAAGCCTGATGTCCGACAACATATGGAATGGCATTTTGCAAGCGTGATACGTTATAAAAATCCGGCTCTGCTCGAATCGTCATGATCTTGCGCAGATCGCGGAGGATGACCTCCAGAATTTCCTCGTCCGTCTGCTCCATAAAGGATTGCTCTCCTGCTCTCCCTACAAAGCTACGCAGCAAGGCTTTGTTTTTCGGCGTCGTATGTGGCCATTTGCGATGCGCCCACGTACACGCCGTAATTTTTGCGCCAGAATTCCGCGGTACAATAAATCCTGTCCCTTCCATCCCTAAATCAATTGCTGACTCTGGAAACGCCATTGCGATGGTTGCAACCATATGCGGCTTCGCTTGTGGCAGGGTAGGAACTTGTACATAAGGTCGGAACAATGGCTCTGCGACAGCATGTGGTACGGTCAACAGCACCGTATCCGTCTCAATCGCTTCTCCATTTTTCAATACCAAGGTGTACTTCCCGTCTGGCCGTTTCACCAGTTCTTTGACACCAGTATTCTTCGAGATGACATCTTCAGGCAAGCTCTTCTCGATTGCCTCAACCAAAGACTGCAAGCCGTTCTTCAACGTCAGGAAGATGCCTTTTGGCTTTCCCTGCGTTTTTGCTTGCGGGCGAGAATGCTTCATCGCTACGATCAAGCTGCGATGTTGCCTCTCCATTTGCGCGAATTGAGGAAAACTCGCAAGTAAGCTGAGATTGTCGAGATCCCCGGAGTAGACACCGGACAATAAGGGCGCTATAAGATTATCAATAACTTCATTACCTAGCCTACGCCGAAAAAAGTCACCCACAGAGATATCGCCGTCTCCTTTGGAGGCAGGAAGAACGAGATCCAAAGCTGCCCGAAGCTTGCCCGGCCAAGAAATGAGATCGGTTGTGACAAAAGGCATGACCTTTGTCGGCACACCCATGACCGCTCCCTCTGGTATAGCCTTCAGGCGATCCTGATGCCAAATATAAGCTTGTCCTGTACTGTTGCGAACGAGATCATCCCCAAGCCCCAAGTCCACTGCCAACTCAGCCGCGCTTGTTTTTCGCTCGAGAAACGAATCGGGACCTTGCTCAATCACAAATCCTTCGTGACGCCATGTCTTGATTTTCCCACCAAGTCGTCCTTGCTCTTCAATCAGTTGAAAACGGATGGGCAGGCGCTTTGCTTCGATTTCCTTTTGCAAGTAAAAAGCAGCGGTCAACCCTGTTATACCGCCGCCTATAATCGTAATATGATAGGTATTATCGCTCATATGATCGATCCCCTAATTCGCCAGCTTCTTTCCGACTGCATCTGCCAGACAGGAAATGAACGCAGGTCTGGCGTTAGGCATCGCTGGACGATAGTAATGTACCCCTAGCTCATCTGTAACCGCTTTGCATTCCACATCATTATCAAACAGAACTTCCAAATGCTCTGCAATAAATCCGACAGGACAGTAAACAAATGCTTGGTAGCCTTTTGCTTCGTACAGCTCTCTGGTCAAATCCTGTACATCTGGTCCCAACCAAGGATCGGGTGTATTTCCTGCACTTTGCCATCCAATTGCATAGGAAGTGATCCCCGCTTGCTCGGCAATGAGCTTTGCTGTCTCTTCCAATTGCATTGGGTACGGATCACCTGACTTCAAGATTTTTTCCGGCAGGCTGTGAGCGGAGAATATCACGACTGCTTGTCCACGCTCTTCATCCGTCATCTCGCCAAACGTCGATTGAATGGCATCTGCCCAATATCCAATGAAGCCTGGTTCCAGATACCAGCTCTCAATGCTGTGGATGACAGGTCCACCAATTGCCACGGAATGCTCTTGTGCTCGTCCGTTGTATTCTTTGACGCTGTAACTGGAATAATGAGGCGCCAGAACAAGACTGATCGCTTCGGTAATTCCATCGCGTTTCATTTGCTCTACTGCGTCTTCGACAAACGGAGCGATATGCTTCAAACCAAGGTACCCTACAAATTCACGGTCTGGGTAGCGTTTGTTCATTTCCTGCTCGAGAGCGTGAACCTGCTCATCCGTAATGTCTGCAAATCGATTCAATCCATCTACAGCCTCGTAACGAGCCATCAAATCATCGAGCAATTCTTGTGGTGGCTTGCGACCACGGCGAATGTGCGTATAGTATGGTTCAATCTGTTCAGGACTGCGTGGCGTTCCATACGCCATTAACAAGAGTCCGATCTTCTGCTTTGACATGTAAGCGCCCCTCCTGATTAGACGTCCCTTTTGTAACTATGGATGAACTTCGTCAGTTGTTGCAGCGTTTCTACTTTGGCGTCAGGGAATACGCCGTGGCCTAGGTTGAAAATGAAGCCTGGCTGTTTTGTGCCTTCATCCAAAATTTCCTTCGCCTTCGCTTCGAGCTTCTCCCAAGGTGCCAATAGCAGCGTTGGGTCCAAATTGCCCTGAAGCCTCTTCGTCACACCCATTTCACGAGCAGTTGTAATCGAAGTACGCCAGTCCAGACCAACCACATCAACAGGCAAGCGGTTCCAATCCATCAAAAGATGACCCGCGCCGATACCAAAATAGATCGTTGGCACGCCAGTATCTTTTAGGGCGTTGAAGATCCGCGTCATGACTGGTGTAATGTACTCGCGGTAATCTTCGTCATTCAATGCACCGACCCACGAATCAAATACTTGCACAGCTTGTGCACCTGCTTTAATTTGCGCTTTGAGGTAGATGATAGTCATATCGCCCAGTTTTTCCATCAGCGCCTGCCAAGCAACTGGCTCCGTATACATGAATGCTTTTGTCTTATGATAATGCTTGGAAGGGCCGCCTTCGATCAAATAGCTAGCCAGTGTAAATGGTGCACCCGCGAAACCGATTAATGGAACAGATAATTGCTGACGCAAGATCTTAATGGACTCAAGAATGTACGGCACATGTGTTTCCGGATCGAGCTCAAGCAGACGCTCAACATCCTTCAAGGATTCGATTGGGTTTGCGATTACAGGACCAATACCCGATTCGATATTCACATCCACGCCAATCGGTTTTAGTGGCGTCATGATATCTGCAAACAAGATTGCAGCGTCAACACCCAGTTGCTCAACGGGCAGACGTGTCACTTCCGCGCAAACTTCCGGTATGTAATTCATTTCAAAAAAGCTATGCTTCGCGCGGATGGCGCGGTATTCTGGCTGATAACGCCCCGCCTGACGCATGTACCAAACCGGAACATGCTCTGTCGCTTCACCGCGACATGCTTTCAAAAACGTATCGTTAAAAGTTTTTGCGGTCATGAATAAACCTCGCTTTGCACAATTATGTTTCCTTCAATATGATACCATTCGTCATTCGACAAGTAATGTCTCTTTTGTGTCAAAATCTTTTCGTTTCTTCCGTTTCCAATCCTATCCATCAGTGTTTCCAAACTTCTCCTATTGAATGCGAACATCCCCGGTCGAACTTCTCACAGTCATTTTGGGTCCACCTGATCCAATCGATGCCTTCACCCTGTATTCCTCGTCCTTTTCATAGATGAGGTTCGACCAGGTGGTTGAGATGGAACCTGTATCTGTCGTTACTTCCAACTGTGCTGCAGCAGGCTCCTTGGCCACTGTCACTCGAATATCCCCCGTATCCGTTCGAATGGAAACGTCATGGGTTAGCTCAGGCATTGTCAGTTTATCAATCTCGCCTGTGGAGCTTTCGATTACAACGGCCGAGCGAACATCCTCAAGATTGATATCACCTGTAGCTGTCTGGACGTTAAGTGCTTCTCCTTCATAGCCCGATACGTTCACATCTCCATTGCCGGTGGATATTTTCGTGTTCTTTGCACGCAGCATTCCACTCTTGATATCCCCTGTCATCGTTTCGAGCTGGACGTTCTCATACACTTTTTCTGGCAGGAAGACTTCCAGCTTTACCTTCCCGTTACGAGGATAAAACATATTGACGTGGGGGAGTTCACGCAGTTCTACGAGCAGCGTACCATCTGGTGAGACTACACTCCGAAACTCCAGTCGCTCCTGCTGTTGTTCGGATACTTCCCCGACCATTCGTACGCTCGCTTTTGGTTGCTTGCTTGCCATGATTTCCACATCAGCCGCTTCCGTCAGCAACTCAATCGCTTTTACCTCTTGTTCGATCACGTGCTCTTCATTGACTTGTTTTAACGAAAAGGAGAAATTTTCTTGCTTCGTAAAGAGCCAGATGATTCCACATACACCGATGATGAATAAAAGAAGACTTATGCCAAAGAGTCTTTTCCCTAAATTTCGCATCTCATTTCCCCCTGATCATCTTCACGTTGAACTGGAGATAACGCAAGAACTGACGATACAGCCATTTCGTCAGTCGCAGCAAGCCAATGGCAAACATTCCGCCCAATCCTACGGAAACCATGCTGGAGAACAACAAGAAAAGTCGCTCTTGAGAAGGGGCAGGAATCCCGTAATCCAAGAATATTCCAACTGGCGCAACCAGAAGCGCCGCAGTCATCGCATACAACCCCATCAGTATGCCGATCAGGCCTAGAAATGGCCCCAAAACGAAGACGAGATTGAAAAATCCCAAGCTGATTGTCGCGATAATCGCTCTCGTCATATTCCCTACCGATGCGGTGGACTGAGCTTGATCAATTCGGTAGCCAGCCAAAAGCTCGCGTGCCACTAGCTTCGGACTTCCCAATCCTTCCGCGATTTCGTGCTCCGTCTTCCCTTGATTCATACCCAAGAGAAAATGCTCTGTATAATCGGCAAGAATGTCTAAACGTTCTTTATCGGGCAAAGCGCTAAGCAAAGCATTTAACTCATCCATAAACTCACGCCTTGTCATATTCGAGTCCCTCCTCTATGATCTCATTTACCCCGCGGTTAAATATTCGCCACTCCAAGACGAGGTCATTCATGTATTGACGTCCGCGATTTGTCAGCTGGTAATATTTCCGCGGGGGTCCCTCTTGTGATTCCGCCAAATAGGTCGTAAAAAATCCTTCCTGGGTCAAACGGCGAAGCAAGGGATAAACCGTTCCTTCAGAGATATGGAATTTTTCCGAGATGCTTGCAACCAGTTCGTAGCCGTATCTGTCCTGCTTAGCTGTCAAGACGAGAACACACAGCTCCAGAACCCCTTTTTTAAACTGTACGTTCATCAATATCACCCATGTAAAAGCTTACCAAATCGCTACTATATATTGCAAGGTACTTCATAATAAAAGACGGACAGGGAGGTTTTTCTCCACCCCTGTCCGGTCAAACCTTATTTTACCTCAACAATGCGGTCTTCTACTTTTGGATTGACAGTTTTCCGCTTGATCAGGCCTTCCTCCACAATGCTGTACATGGACAGGCCTGTGTTGAAGAATGGCTTTTTCAAAGATTCGTAACCATCTCCACCTGCTGCCAGGAAGTCAATCGTAGCCAATTTATATGTTTTGGTCAGGTCAAGCGGCTTTTCGCCAACTTTTACTTCTACTACGCGCTCGCCTGCTGGCTTGGATGGGTTGTACGTGAAGCTCATGCCGCTCACTTGCGGGAAACGTCCTGCTCCCTCTTCTACCTTGCTCACGCCGTTTTCGAGGGCTTTCTTCAGCTCTTCGCCTGTTACTTCTACGACTGCCAGTGTATTGTTCTCGAATGGCAGGAGCGTGTACAGACCTTTTTTCGTGATATCGCCTGCTGGCAGCTGTGTACGGATGCCTCCGCCGTTAGCAAGTGCTACATCTGCCTCATAGCCTTTGATGGACTGCGTGCGCTCCAGCATGATATCTGTGATCAGGTTACCGACGTTTGTTTCTTTCGTACGTACCAGTGCACGGTCACCGTCGAGTGGTACTTCGGATTTCGCAATGACAACATTCATGACCGTATCGATCTTGCTCACGATTTCTTTAACCATCTTATCTACATCTGGATCAGCCACAACTGCTTCATCGTACTCTTTCAAACCGCCGCTGAATGCTACCAGTTCTTTTCCGAGGTAGTAGAGGTCAGCGCGTCCGAGTGACTTGCCGTACTCCCAGTCTTGTACGATGTATGTGCCGTTTACGAGTTCAGGTTCTTTCAGCGGAGTATGGGAGTGACCACCAACGATCAGGTCAATGCCAGGAACGTTTTTCGCGATTTCACGGTCTACGTTCACTCCGATATGGGAAACAACAATCACGTGATCTACTTCTTTTTTCAGCTCAGGTACAAGTACTTTCGCCACTTCTACCGGGTTTTTGAATGTCAGCCCTTTTACGTTGTCAGGGTGAGTCAATACAGGGGTATCTTCCGCTACGAAACCAACAAAGGCGAATTTCTTTCCGCCAATCTCTGCTTTGAAAACAGGCGGCAGCAATTCTTTTCCATCTGACTTGAATACGTTAGCTGAGATAACTGGATGCTCGAGCATATCACGCAGCTTGAGCAATTGCTCATAACCGAAGTCAAACTCGTGGTTACCTGTTGCCATTACGTTGTAGTCAAGGCTGTTGAGGATCGGAACAACAGATTCGCCTTTGAATTGGTTCACGAAAACGGTACCTTGGAAGGTATCACCAGCATCCAAGAGCAAGAAGTTTTCGTTCTCTGCACGCCATTCCTTGAGCAAGGTTGCGATTTTGGCAAAGCCGAATTCTTTTTGGTTCTTGTCTTCTTGAATATGACCGTGTGTATCGTTGGTGTGTGCAATCGTTACATGCGTGGTAGCCGCATCACCCAATGCTTGGAAAAACTCGCCGCGCGTTACAGTCGCCTTGTTTTCGAGCTTCACTTTGTAGCCCAGTTTGTCAGCCATTTGTGTAAGCTTGGCAGATGTTACCGCTTGCGCAGGGTTTTTATAATCTTCTTGTGTGAGAGCACCTTGGCTCTTCGCCCAGTCGAAGTAAGGAGTGGACCAATGAGCACCTTTAGCGGCAGCTCCCACTTTTGCCACTTTCAATTTAGAGAAAACAACAGTAGCTTCGGCGAGAGTCACGGCACGATCCAAAGCAAGATCGCCATTTTGACCCGCTGATACAATTGCCTTTTTTACCATCCAGTCAACGTGCTGTACGGGATGCAAAGGTGCTGCAAATGCTGAGGAAGACATCAGCGATGCAAATACGATAGATGCAAACGCCGTCATCGTAATCCGACGTGCCTTTTTCATGATAATTTCCCCTCTCGTCTATGTATAAATAAATAGGATAACGTTTTCATTATAGCAAAATTTGCTAGGACTATGGTGTGATATTTGTTTACTTTCTGTTTAGAAAGCTCTTGAAGGCTTCTGCCATTTTCTCTGGTGCCTCTACCATGCCCATATGCCCTGCATCGGGCAGCAACACTTGCTCGACGTTATTTTTATCTACTGTAAAAGTTTTTTCAGCAGGAATGATCTGGTCCTCTGATCCTGCGACTAATAGCACAGGCAAAGTTGTTTCTTGCAGCACATGATTGCGATCCGCTCGATCACGCATGGCGATTAATGTTTGAATAGCTCCAACCGGGCTTGTCGCAAAGCCAATCTCTTTTGCCAGCTGGACTTCTTCTCTCATCGTGTCGATATGGGAAGGTGCGAACAGCTTCGGTATGAGCGCTTTGATAAACGGCTCCATTCCATTTTGGCGGATGTTGTCTGCGCCTTTATCCCGATTGGCCTTTGCAGCGTCGTCATCCGGATATGGCGTCGAATGAATCAAACCAAAGCTCGCCAGCTTGTCCGCGTATTGATTGGCAAATGCCAAGGTCACATAGCCACCGAGCGAATGTCCAAACAGATGAATCTTCGCTACCCCCAGCTCATCTACAAACAAAGACAGATCGTCTGCAAAGCGCTCCATCGAATACGGTTCATCAGGGGCCGTGCTATCTCCATGACCACGCAAATCGATCGCAATGACACGATGCGTTTTTGACAGGAGTGGCATTAGTTTGTGCCAGTAAGATGAGCTCCCGCAAAAGCCGTGGATCAAAACAAGCGACTCCCCCGTTCCTTCTTCTACGTAAGCTATTTTGATGCCGTTACTCAGTTGGACTTCCTTTTTCATCGAATCATTCTCCTTTATCGTTTGTTTACTTCTTGTCAACAAATGCTACTAGCCCTTACGATTGGAAAATACCCCTGTTCCGAAGAACATGAAAGAGGTGCAGCTAGTAGATGGTATACCCAAAAACAGGTTCCGTGATCGTCAGGGACGGCAGAGAAATGACGTACACGCACATTCAGGCAAATCAGACGCCATCTCGCTCCGTCTGTTTTTTCTTTCCCGGAGCCAGCTATTCGTTCGACAGACCTTATCTGTATTATTCTACCATGATTTTTTTGAGCAAACAGATCGATCTCGTCCATGTACACGCAGAGTATGGACGAGACAATACGGATTTTTGGAATTGCTCATTCGCCAAACGAAGTGCTTGGATCAGCGAAGAGATGCAAATGGTTGTCTCACATGTGCTGGATGCTCATGAGTATGAACGAGTTTTCTTCCTCGGGAAGTCACTCGGTACGGTGCCGATTACATGTGAATTGCTCAAGGAATCTCGTTTTGCCCGTTCATCAGCTATCCTGTTGACGCCATTGCTGACTGAGGATGTGGTCCATACTGAATTGCTGACTCTTGCCCAACAGGTATTTCTCGTCTCAGGCACTGCCGATCATTACTACAACCAGGGTGTGGTTGATCAGCTTGCCGCATCCAAACCAAACATCCAGCTCCATCTCCCGCAAAACGCCAAGCACTCCCTCGATGTCGATCTCTCCATCGATGATTCTCTTCAAGTGCTTCAGTCTGTCATGGGTGAACTATCACGCTTCTTGGACAAGCAAATGGATTGACATCAAAAACAACACCTCTTGCTCGTGCAAAGTAGGTGTTGTTTTCTTGTTTTTTACCGAAGCGGGATAAAAATTTCATACGCATTGTCGACGCAAGCAGACTGATGCACAGAGGGAATGTACCGCTGGTCGTAGCGCTCCATGCGAAGGGCTTGGTCGTCCACTTGATGGCCATTCTCGTTGAGCCAGCCAAACAGACTGTGGTATGTGTTTTGGACCTGTTCCATCGGTCCTGTGTGGGTAAAGCGAGCGTATGTCTTCGCAGGAATCGTAAACCCTACCATGCCCTCAGGGATCTGCTCAAAACGCTCGACTTCCACCACAATGTACTCGGTATACATTTGGTACGTCCGATTCTCGTTGCTGATGTCGTAACGAACATCTGGTGAAATCACGAAAGGAATCTCATCCTGACGCTTCAAAAAAGTCTCCCACAGTTTGGGCATGTATTCGACAAGCATCGGAAAAGAACCGGAGAAGCTAAGTCCAATCAGATGTTTTTGCGGTACGTGAACAATCGTCCCTTCCATCTTTCCACCTCACTCATCTGCATTTTCCTTCGTATTTTGACAGGGGGTGGAAAAATCCTGCAAAAAATCAAAAAAAGCACTTCCTGCATCAGCAAGGAAGTGCTTTCTTCTTTTGATTCTTTATTCAAACGCTTTTTTCATCGCTTTGTAGCTTGCTTCAATCGTCCGTTCGATATCTTCATCCGTATGAGCCAAGGAAACGAACATACCCTCAAACTGGGACGGCGGGATCATGATGCCTTCCTCGAGCAGATAGCTAAAGTACGCCGAGAAACGCTCCAGATCGGATGTTTTCGCTGTTTCATAGTTGATAACCGGCGTCTCTGTGAAGAACAGGCAAACCATGGAGCCTACGCGATTGAGCGTGTGCGGGATGCCCAGCTTCTTGGCATTATCAGCCAAGCCTTCAGCCAAACGAGCGGACATCTTCTCCAAGCGCTCGTAAGCGCCTGGTTTGCTGAGCTCTTGCAAGGTAGTCAAGCCAGCAGCCATTGCCAAAGGATTTCCTGACAGCGTACCTGCCTGATAGATTGGTCCTGCTGGAGCCACTTGCTGCATGATCTCCCGTTTGCCACCGTATGCACCTACTGGCAAGCCACCACCGATGACTTTCCCCATCGTTGTCAGATCCGGAGTAATGCCGTACAGCTCTTGTGCACCGCCTAATGCTACACGGAAGCCAGTCATGACTTCATCGAAAATGAGCAGTGTCCCATGTTTCTCCGTAATTTCACGCAGTCCTTCGAGGAAGCCCGGTTGTGGAGGAACAACCCCCATGTTGCCACCGATTGGCTCCACAATAACTGCTGCCAGATCATCGCCAAACGTTTCAAATGCCAGTTTGACGCTTTCGAGATCATTGTAAGGAACCGTAATCGTGTTGTGTGCTGTTCCTTCTGGTACCCCTGGGCTGTCTGGCAGTCCAAGTGTAGCCACACCGGAACCAGCTTTGATCAACAGGCTGTCGGCATGTCCATGGTAGCAGCCTTCGAACTTCATGATTTTGTTGCGTCTGGTATAGCCACGCGCGAGGCGCAGAGCGCTCATCGTCGCCTCTGTACCGGAGTTCACCATGCGCACCACTTCCACAGATGGCACGATCTCACAAACGAGCTTTGCCATTTCGGTTTCCCGCTCAGTGGGTGCGCCGAAGCTGGTTCCAAGTGCAGCTACTTCCGTAATCGCTGCAAGGACACGCGGATGCGCATGACCCAAGATCAATGGACCCCACGAGCCGATGTAGTCAATATAGCTGTTTCCATCGACATCAAAAATGCGGGAGCCTTCTCCTTTTGCGATGTAAACAGGATTGCCTCCAACGCTTTTAAAGGCACGAACCGGACTGTTAACTCCGCCTGGTATGTAATGCTGTGCTTCTGCAAATAACTGAGTAGATTTTTCTCTATTCATCTCGTGCTCACCTCGCCAGCCATTTTGCAACATCTTTTGCATGGTACGTAATGATCATATCCGCACCTGCGCGCTTGAAGCCAACCAATGTTTCCATAACGATACGCTCTTCATCGATCCAGCCATTCAAAGCTGCCGCTTTTACCATGGAATACTCTGCACTCACATTGTAAGCCACGATTGGCAGGTTGAAGTTCTCACGCAGACGAAGAACCATGTCCATGAAGGCAAGACCTGGCTTCACGATCAAGAAGTCCGCGCCTTCTTTTACATCGGAAGCTGCCTCGCGCAGACCTTCTCGTGCATTGGCTGCGTCCATTTGGTAGCTTTTGCGATCACCGAATTGTGGAGTAGAGCCTGCCGCATCGCGGAATGGCCCGTAGAAGGCAGAAGCGTATTTCACCGCATAGGACATGATCGGAATGTGCTCAAAACCAGCCTCGTCCAAAGCTTCACGGATTGCAATCACGAAACCGTCCATCATGTTGGAAGGTGCAATAATATCTGCTCCAGCTTTTGCTTGGGAAACAGCGGTCTGACCCAAAAGCTTCAATGTTTCGTCATTCACGACTTCTCCTTCGTGAATGACACCACAGTGACCATGATCGGTGTATTCACACAGGCATGTATCTGCAATCACGATCATTTCCGGATGGGCTTCCTTGATCAGACGCATCGCCTGTTGGGTAATCGCATCATCATTGTACGCCTCTGTTCCGCATGCGTCTTTATGCGTCGGTACCCCAAACATCAAAACAGCCTGAATGCCGAGAGCTACGATTTCCTTCATTTCTTCGGCCAGCGTGTCCAAGGAGAGCTGATACACGCCTGGCATGGACGGAATCTCATTCTTAATACCGGTTCCTTCCACTACGAACAACGGATAAATCAAGTCTTCCACCCGTACGTGGTTCTCCCGCACCAGATTGCGCATAGCCGCGCTTTTGCGAAGACGGCGATGACGGTCAAATGTTTGTGCCATGTCGATTCCCTCCCAGATTCTCTATGATAGCTGCTAGTAGTCCTTCCACGGTGTACTCACTCGCTACCACATGAACAGAAAGCCCGTTTTGCTTTGCGGTGTCTGCCGTTATTGGTCCGATACAGGCTATCTGAACATGCTTGAGCCAGTCTAACGATGCATAAAGCTCCATCGCTGCCATGAAATGTGTCACCGTTGAAGAACTGGTAAACAAGATGATATCGATGAGTCCTTGCTGGAGCTTTTCCGCTGCGTCTGGAGCCTGCTCTGCATCGATGACAGTGTGATACACGTCTACCTCTGTCACAGCAAGTCCCAAGCGAGCCAACTCCTTCGGCAGTGCCTTGCGGGCAATATCTGCACGAGGCAGCAGAACGCGCTGACCAGAAAGCAACTGATCATACAAGCTCGACAGCAAGCCCTCCGCCACGTAATCAGACGGGATGACAGCTACTTCGAGCCCGTGATGCTCAAGTGCCTTGGCCGTCTTCGGACCGACTGCTGCAATTTTGCCAGTGAATGCTTCAAGGCCTACCCCGACCTCGCGCATGCGCTCCAAGAAGAAGCGTACACCATTCACACTTGTGAAGACCACCCAGTCGTATGTTGGCAACTGGGTGATGGCTTCATCGAGCTTGGCAGTGTCCGTCGGCGGCATCATTTTTAACAGGGGAAATGCATACGCTTCTCCACCCAACCGCTCGATATGTTCAACGAGCTCGCGAACTTGACTTCTTGCCCGCGTGACCATGATGCACTTGCCAGTCAGCGGCTTGTGCGATCCGTGGACAATCATTGCTCATTCTCCCGCAATACTTGCGCAAGTACGTCTCCCGCTCCTTGCGCCAGAAGAGCTTCCGCCACTTGAATGCCAAGCGCTAACGGATCCTGGCCAGTCGCCGTGTTTTTGAACATTTGTTTTCCATCAGGGGAGCCAACCATTCCGGTCAACGTAATTTCATTGTTCTCTCCAACTGTCGCGTATGCGCCAATCGGTACCTGACAGCCTCCTTGGAGCTTGTGCAGGAAGCTCCGCTCTGCTGTTACCGCCAAGCGTGTCGGTGCGTCATCAAACTGCTTCAAGAGAGCGAGTGTCTTCTCATCGTCTGCACGGCATTCGATGGCAAGCGCACCCTGACCGACTGCTGGCAAGCTGATTTCAACAGGCAGGAACTGCGAGATTTCGCCTTCAAAATTCACGCGCTCAAGTCCAGCCGCAGCAAGGATAATCGCATCAAAATTACCTTCCGCAAGCTTGCGTATGCGCGTATCAATATTTCCACGCAGAGATTCGATCTGAATGTCAGGGCGATGTGCGAGAATTTGTGCAGAACGGCGCAAGCTACTGGTCCCTACCAAAGCTCCTTGGGGCAATTCATCCAACGTCTTGCCGTCCTTGGAAAGCAGAACATCCCGAGGATCAACACGCTTCGGAATCGCGCCGATTACCAAGCCCTCTGGCAATTCAGCCGGCATATCCTTCAAGCTGTGTACGGCAAAATCGGTTTCCTTATCGAACAAGGATTGCTCGATTTCTTTGACAAACAATCCTTTTCCGCCTACTTTGGACAAGGTCACATCGAGAATTCGATCGCCTTTTGTTACGATTTCATGCAATTCAAAATCAGCTTCAGGTGCGAACCCCTTCAGTTTATCTACGACCCAATTCGTTTGGGTGAGCGCCAATTTGCTGCGACGCGTTCCCACTTTCCATTTTCCCATGACAGCCTCCTTGATGAACAGCTCCTACCACCAGTCGTGAAATGTAGAAGTAGTGAAGCCCAAAAAATTGATAAGCAGTAACAAAAACGCCAGGACGTTCCACTGCGCGAGTCTGCGCATCTGCATCGTATCCCGATAGCGTTGGTACAGCCACAACGAATAAATCGCAACGACGAGCACGGAGAGCACTACTTTAGAATCTAGCAGAAATTTCTCCGGCAAAACCATTTTACCCCAAATGATCCCTAATACAATCGAAAGCAAGAGCATTGGCACGCCGAGCATGTTCATTCGGTACGCGTAGCCTTCCAATTGATCGAGGCTTGGCAAACGCCTGAGCAACGGCGACCACCGTCTTCCCTTGAGCATTTTGTGCTGAAGCAAGTACATGGCCGAGAAGATCATGGAGAGCGAGAACGCCCCGTAGCTGAACATGGCCAGTGTCACATGCGTCAGCAATAGCTCAGAGGTCAAAATGCTCGATACAGCCTCAATCGGCGTTTCCGGCAAAAACATCGACATGACGAGCACGACGAACCCGATAATATTAGTAAAAAAAACCAGCAAATCAATCCGAAAAAAATAGTGAATGGCAAGCGACAAGCCTACCAGCACCCATGAATAAAAAAAGAGCGTCTCAAACAGCGTAATGACTGGAAAATACCCCTTCATGACTGCTTGCGAGACAAAAAATGCGGTTTGCAAGGCCCAAACGACAACAAGCAACCCGAAAGCCAGACGATTGACTTTCCGGTTGCTTTGCAAGAAGTCGTTAAAATAGAAGAGAACACTTGCAGCGTAGAGAAAGATCGTCAAGTCGTAGATCCATCTCACCTCGGCCATGCACTCTCTCCCCCACTTTCCCAATCGGTTTCTAACAGTGCGTGTTCAAAAAGTCGGCTTTTTAGCACCGAGAAGATGGCGAGAACCGAACGAAGGAGGAGCGCAGTGTAGGTAATCTACATGAGCACCGGACTTCGGAGGTGAACGCCATATTCGATGTCGAATTAGCTTTCGGAGCTACTTCGTGATCAAAAGACGACTTTTTGAACAACCTCTAGTAGCAGATAGATTGTCAGGTCAGCTTAGTCAGGGAACCGGGAAGCCAATACCTGTTCCCGAGAAGAAGATGTCTGTTTATTTTTATCGTTAGCCCAGATTGCTTCCTGTTCTTTTCGCTCCAGGATCTCCTCCAACGCAAACATTTTCTCGAAAATATCCAGTACTTCTTCCCCATCTTTGGTCGCTGCCATTTCCTTTAAACGCACGACCGGATCGTGCAACAGTTGATTGACAATGCCCTTGGTTGTCTTGCGGATGATGTGCATCTCCCGCTCAGACAGATTCGGCAGCTTGTTTTCGATTTTTCGCATCGCTTCGCTTTGGATCGTGTTTGCCTTGTCACGCAGTGCAGCGATCAGTGGCGCCACGCCAAGCGTCTGGTACCAGGTCGTGAATGCCACGATCTCTTCTTGAATCATGACATCCAGACGTTCCGCTTCACGAGAACGTTCCGCAACATTACTCGCAACGATTCCTTCCAGATCGTCAATATCATATAAAAATACGTTATCAAGATCATGCAAGTCTGGATTCAGGTCGCGAGGAACTGCGATATCCACCATGAACAACGGACGATGCTTCCGTTGTTTCATGATCGGAGCCAGTTCTTTTTTTCCGAGGACATAACCTGTCGCTCCGGTCGAGCTGATGACGATGTCTGCTGTGAGCAGTGCCTCTGGCAACTGCTCCATCGTACAGGAGTCACCCTTGAACTTTTCTGCCAAAAGCTGCGCTCGTTCCAATGTACGATTCGCTACCATGACGCGTTCCGATCCATTTGCGTGCAGGTGCTTGGCGGTCAGTTCGCTCATTTTGCCTGCTCCGACGATCAGAACAGACTTCCCTGCGAAGGAACCGAATATCTTTTTGCCCAGTTCGACAGCAGCGTAGCTGACAGAAACCGCATTTTGTCCAATCGCTGTCTCTGTATGGGCACGCTTGGCGAACGTAATCGCTTGCTTGAATAAGGTGTTGAAGACAGTTCCTGTCGTTTGACGCTCCTGCGCCAACAGGAACGCATCCCGGACTTGTCCGAGGATTTGTGTTTCTCCCATTACCATCGAATCAAGACCGGAAGAGACGCGGAACAAGTGCTCGATTGCTTGTTCGTTCTCTTTTATATAGAGATGATCCTTAAATTGTTCTTTCTCCACGCCGAACCATTCAGCCAAAAAACGGCGGGTATAGTCTCGGCCAATATTCGCCTGATCGCAAACGACGTAAATTTCCGTCCGATTGCACGTCCCCAGGATGATACATTCTGCGATACTCTTCGTCTGGGAGAGAAGATGAAGAGCGCGTGCTGTCCCGTCGTCGCTGAATGTAAACTTTTCGCGAATTTCGACAGGAGCTGTTTTATAGTTTAGACCCAGCAAAAGAATATCCATAATGTCCTCCCAGAATACCAAACCTGTTAGCGGCATATGTAAAATGCACTATTATTATATCATTATGTCCCGAATCGGATAGGAGTAATTGTGAAAAGTTTTTTAACGGAGTGCACTTTGGGTATATCCTGTATAATCCGCTTGCGTTCCTTCCGGGAATACCTTATGATGTCGGCTATACATGAAGCAGAAGAAAAATTGCGAAAATGTCGGAAAGGAGAGGAAAGAAGCTTTGAGAAAACCATGGATGGCAGACATAACGCTGCTCCTCGTTGCTTTTATCTGGGGAACCACGTTTTTGATCGTTCAGCAGGCAATCGCATCGCTGCCTCCCAATACGTTTAACGCTGTTCGTTTTACCATTGCTGCGTTATTTTTATTGATCATTTATTTCATCCGCAATCGTCATCGTGGGCAGACCTCTGAATGGAGAGGGCCACTGCTTCGTGCCGGCGTCATTCTCGGTTTTTGGCTCTGTTTGGGGTACGCCTTTCAGACCGTAGGACTTTTGTATACATCGCCGTCCAAAGCTGGATTTATCACTGGCTTATCTGTCGTATTGGTGCCGCTCTTCTCATTTTTGCTCTTGCGTGAGCGTGTCAAACCATTCGCTATCGTCGGTGTGATTCTGGCAGCATTCGGCTTGTATTTGCTGACGCAGAACCAGTCATTCTCCTTTAACCTTGGTGATGCCCTGATATTCTTCGGTGCAATCTGCTTCGCCATGCAAATCGTCTCTACAGGCAAATACGCACCTCGTTTTGCAGCCTTGCCCCTTGCCATTACGCAATTAGGCACGGTAGGTGTAATGAGCTGGCTGTACTCCTTTTTCTTTGAGGATTGGAGTCGTGCTTTTGATCCGGCGATCTTGTTCATACCCGAGGTGGCCTTTGGTTTGATCGTCACTTCTATTTTCGCCACGGCACTGGCCTTTCTCGCGCAGACAGCCTTGCAAAAGCAAACCAGCTCGACGCGGGTCGCTCTCATTTTCGCCTTGGAGCCTGTATTTGCAGCCCTCACCTCCTACGTCTTTATTCATGAAGTACTGAGTGGAAGACAGTTAACCGGATGTCTCCTGATTTTCACCGGCATGATTCTCGCAGAACTGCCGATTCAAGAATGGTTGCGGAATTTCCGTCAGAGAAAACCCAATGACGGGCGTGAATCCGCCTGATGCGAAAAGCAAAAAAAGTTCCTTCACCCCTGCGGGAAAGGAACTTTTTTTATGAGCTCTTCTTAACCTCTAGCATTACCGCATCCACAAAAAGTTGCATGACCGGTCCGCACACTTCTTGCGGGTAACGCTCCGTTCGTTTGAGCCACTGTTTGAGCCGGAGCAAGTGATAGGCTGCTTGTGGAAGTCTTCCTCTTGTCCCATGATCGATGAGAGCGACTGCCGAAAGACCGACTTTGGTCCACAGATGGAACTTCTCCAACCATGGCCTCGTTTCTTCTGCAAGCTTCCCATTCGTCATCCCTGCCAACAGCTTGTCAGCAGCCGCCTCCATCTTCTGGAAAAGAGCAGTCAAATCGGCAATGGCTTTTTGCCGATCTCCCTGCAAAAAATGAAAGCGGAAGGTCAGGATCGCTTCCAGCAATCGCGGCGATTCCACCTCACATAAAAACGAGCTTTGCACGTTATCCGCAAAGGTGAAGAAAGCATCCGCATCCTTTTGTCCCGCTACTTCCTCGACCGCTTGTTTCCATACTGTATCAGGATCGTAGCCGACCGGATCTCGCAAATAAGCTGCCGTCGTAATCAAAGGAATCTTCGAGCATTCTGGTCTGGACATCGCATTCGCCACATATCCTGCCGCGTATTGCCACAGGTCAGGGTCACGGTGACGCAATGGACCGATATGTAGTTCGTTCGCCATGGCCAAATCATTCACCGGGTAGTTGTCCCAATAAAATGGTTGATGACCCGTGTACTCTTGGAAACGAATCGCATCGCCGTCCGTCAGATAGGGCGAACAGACGAATCGTCCCGTCCAGAACAAATCGATTTCTGGCGGCAAATGCTGACCGAGGTACATAATGTACGCTTCTTTTCCAATCCCATTGTATTGCGTAGGACAGACAACCAGCTTGACTGGATCGCCCCAGCTGCGTATTAAATCCCACACGTAAAGCGTCGTATGGGCATGCGCTTCCGCCAAATGGGCAAACTCGGCTACATCCTTGTCATGCAACAGGTGCATGGGGATATCATCGAACAATAGCGCAAAGTAACGCACACCACGATCATACAAATCCCGATACTTCCTGCCCAACAGCTCCAAGTGCTGACGATTCGTATATTCCATGCTGAGTCCAGGACCCAGACAATAAATAAACTGCATGTTATGAGCCTTTGCCCGCTGGATCAGCTCATCTAACTGTTGATTGGCTTTCGCAGGAAACGGCTCCATCCAGCGTTCCCGCAGATACTCGTCATCTTTGGGAGCATAGAAATACGCGTTGTAATCATATCGGTGCAAAAAGTCGATCATATCCAGCCGCTCTTCATGTGTCCAAGGTGTTCCATAGAAACCTTCGATCACACCACGTACAGCAAAGCAAGCACTCCCGCTCACTCAGATGCTCCCTTCCCCACGACGAATTGGGTCTAAGAATTACTCATTGGCTGGAGCAGTCTCTTCATCCATAGCAGCCGTCTCCCTAGCCATTTCCTCTCCAGCACGGATACGACGCATGATTTCTGCCCACAGTTCATCCTTGCCCTGACCTGTCTCCGAAGAAAATACAATGATCGTATCATCCCCGCGCAAATTCAGGCTTTGACGGATGACCTTCGTATGCTGCATCCAACGCCCGCGAGCGATTTTATCACCTTTCGTCGCTACGACTACGGTAGGAATCCCGATTTGCTTGCACCAGTCGTACATCGCAATATCGTCTTTACTCGGAGCATGGCGAATATCAACCAGTTGAATAATGAAACGAAGCTCTTTCCGGTTTTTCAAATAGCCCTCGATCATTTTTCCCCATTGTTCCTTGATCGTCTTCGCTACCTTTGCATACCCATAACCCGGGAAGTCAACGAAGTAGAGCATTTGATTGACACGGAAATAGTTCAATGTCTGGGTTTTACCCGGACGAGAACTGATCCGGGCTAGCCCTTTGCGATTCATCATTTTATTGAGCAATGATGATTTTCCTACGTTCGAGCGTCCTACCAGCGCGATCTCATGGAGGCCATCCGTCGGATACTGCTTCGGTCCAACCGCGCTGATAATAAACTCTGCTGATGTTACTTTCATGCTTTGTCACCTACTGGCTGTTTAGTTAGCGCGTGACGCAGCACTTCATCTAAATGATCAACTGGATAGAATGTCAGTTCACCACGTACGCTCTCCGGAATATCCTCGATATCCTTCTCGTTGTCTTTTGGCAAAATGATCGTGGTTAAACCTGCACGGTGAGCAGACATGCATTTTTCTTTCAGCCCGCCAATTGGCAGAACCCGACCTCGCAACGTAATCTCCCCGGTCATCCCCACTTCTTTTTTCACAGGGATTTTCGTGAGGGCGGATACGAGTGCGGTTGCCATAGTAATCCCAGCAGACGGACCGTCTTTTGGAATCGCCCCTTCTGGAAAGTGGATGTGGATGTCGTTCTTCTCGTGGAAGGAAGGATCAATTCCCCACTGATCTGCACGGGAGCGAATATAGCTGAATGCAGCCTGCGCAGATTCCTTCATGACGTCACCCAGTTTTCCTGTCAGGGTGAGCTTTCCTTTTCCAGGCAAAATGCTGACTTCTACATTCAGCGTATCGCCGCCTGCCTGTGTCCAAGCCAGACCTGTAACGGAGCCGACTTGATCTTTTTTCTCCGCCAGTCCATAGCGGTAGCGCGGTTTGCCGAGCAGTGTCTCCAACGTCTTGGCTGTAACCACGACTCGCTTCTTCTCACCGCCCACAATCAGCTTGGCAGCTTTGCGGCATACGTTGGCTGCTTCGCGATTGAGGTTACGAACCCCCGCTTCCCGCGTGTACAAACGAACGAGCTTCAGCATCGCATCGTCGTTCATTTTCAGCTTATCTTTGCCCAGACCGTGATCCTGCATTTGCTTCGGCAGGAGGTAATCACGCAAAATGTTCAGCTTTTCCAGTTCGGTATAGCTGGAAATCGAGATGACTTCCATCCGGTCCAAAAGCGGACGTGGAATCGTATCGAGACTGTTTGCAGTCGTAATAAACATCACGTTCGTCAAATCATAGGTCTCTTCGATATAGTGGTCACTGAATTTATCATTTTGATTTGGATCGAGTACTTCGAGCAGGGCAGACGCAGGGTCTCCGCGGAAATCGGATGCGAGCTTGTCGATCTCATCCAGCAAAAAGACAGGATTAATCGTACCGGCTTGCTTCATTCCTTGTATGATTCGTCCTGGGAGAGCACCTACATACGTGCGGCGGTGACCGCGAATTTCTGCTTCATCGCGTACTCCACCCAAGGAAATGCGAACGAATTCACGCCCGATTGCACGCGCTACGGAACGGGCCAGAGATGTTTTTCCGACACCCGGAGGACCTACCAGACAAAGGATTGGTCCACGCATGGAGTTTACCAGCTTTTGTACTGCCAAATACTCCAAAACGCGCTCCTTCGGTTTATCCAGGCCGTAATGATCTTCATCGAGTACTTGCTGCGCATGATGAATGTCCAGATTGTCCTCTGTCGTCTTCGTCCACGGCAGAGCAAACAAGGTATCGATATACGTGCGGATAACCGAGCCTTCCGCAGAAGTCGCCGGCATCTTTTCCAGACGCTCGAGCTCCTTCTCGATCTTCGCTTTGATTCGCTCAGGAGCGTCGGACTTTTCGAGCTGAGCACGCAGCTCATCTACTTCGCCCTGGCGTCCGTCCTTGTCGCCCAGCTCTTTTTGGATAGCTTTCATTTGCTCACGCAGATAATATTCCTTTTGCGTGCGCTCCATCTGTTTCTTCACGCGGTTGCCGATCTTGCGCTCCAGCTCCAGTACCTCGCGCTCGTTGTTCAAAATGGTCAAAAGAATTTCGAGACGCTCCTTGATGTTGGTCGTCTCCAAAATTTCTTGTTTGTCCTTCATCTTGAGCGGCAAGTGCGAAGCAATCACATCCGCCAAACGTCCCGGTTCCTCAATGTCCTGCACAGAGGTTAGCGTCTCTGGAGAAACCTTTTTGGACAGCTTGATGTACTGCTCAAAGTGGCCCAGCAAGGAACGCATCAAGGCTTCCACTTCGTTTTGCTCTGTTTTTTCATCTTGCAAATATGTAATCGACACGACGAAATAATCTTCCTGCTGAAGATACTCCTCGATCTTCGCGCGCTGCAAGCCTTCTACCAATACACGGATTGTCCCATTCGGCAGCTTCAGCATTTGTTTCACACGCGCAACGGTACCAATACTGTAAATTTGCTCAGCATCTGGCTCTTCTATATGGACCTCTTCCTGTGTCGCAAGCAAAATCTTGTTATCGTCTACCATGGCTTGCTCCAATGCGCGGATGGACTTTTCCCGTCCAACGTCCAAATGGAGTACCATTGTCGGATAAACAAGCAATCCTCGCAACGGGAGAAGCGGTAATTCTCGTTTACCGGAACGTTCGCCCAAGCGGATGCACCTCTCCTTGTTGATCTACCCTCTTGCAAAGAGCCTTATAACAGACAAAAACGGCCCTCAAAGCCGTTTTTCTAACGCCCACCCAGCCCCAAAAACGAGACAAAAAAGATCATACACAATCATTTTTTGTGGAGCTCGTTTCAGGCTGGGCAAGGCCTCAGGCTCTTTGCAAGCAGAAGCTTTTTTCCATTGTAGCGCAAACACAATCCGATGTCTAATCCGCGAGCATACCCGACTGTTACAGGGATAGCGGAGAGGAAGCGAGATCCTCTGCTGGGATCTGCAAAGTAAATCCCGTCGCCTCTGCTTCTTGCATGGCAGCTTGCGGTACAGCTAGCTCAATTACTTCAGAGACGGTAGACACCGGAATGACTTCGATCCCTTTCATGTCGGCAAAAATGCTTTGCCAGTTTTCCTGGGGAATGAGGACTCGGGTCGCTCCCGCCTGTTTAGCAGCCTCCACCTTTGCGACTACACCCCCAACTGGCTTTACCTTCCCATGAATACTCACTTCACCAGTCATAGCCAGTAAATTATCAACAGGCTGATTCACAATCGCCGAGTAGATCGCAGTGGCAATGGTAATGCCCGCAGAAGGCCCATCCACAGGGATGCCTCCCGGAAAATTGATATGCAGATCATAATCATACGGACGGACGCCCATTCTGTTCAATACAGTCAAAACGTTTTCGATCGAGCCTTTTGCCATCGACTTCCGGCGAATCGTCCGGTTGCGGCTGCCCATTTCCTCTTCCTCTGCCATTCCTGTCATCGCCATTCGACCTTGACCCGGAATAGCTGTAGGTGAAGCAGTCACTTCCAGCTCCATCACACTACCCATGTTCGGACCGTACACAGCAAGACCGTTGACCAATCCGACCTGCGGTGCATCATGCACCTGCTTTTCGGGGCGAGGCGATTTTTGACTGCTGTGCATCACCCATTCCACATCGGCAGCCTGGATGTCCTGGCGTTCTTCCGTTAAGGCAATTCCCGCAGCGATTTGCAATGTATTGATCGCTTCACGTCCATTGGTCGCGTAACGCTCGATCACGGAAACAGCGCTGTCTTCTATATTCATATTCATTTTAGGAACAGCTGTACGCACGATACTCCCAATTTCCCCAGCCTTCAATGGGCGGAAAAAGATTTCCAGGCAACGGGAACGAAGCGCAGCAGGCAGTTCTTCTGGCAACCTCGTCGTCGCTCCAACCAGACGGAAGTCGGCGGGCAAACCGTATTTGAAAACGTCATGAATATGCGAAGGAATTTGGTTATTTTCCTCGCTGTAGTAAGCACTCTCCAGCATGACTTTGCGGTCTTCAAGAACCTTTAGTAACTTATTCATTTGAATAGGATGAAGTTCCCCTATTTCATCAAGAAAAAGCATACCACCGTGCGCTTTCGTCACTGCACCTGGCTTTGGTTGCGGAATCCCCGCCTGCCCAAGCGAGCCTGCCCCTTGATAGATCGGATCATGTACAGAGCCGATTAACGGGTCCGCAATCCCGCGCTCATCAAAACGAGCAATCGTCGCATCGATTTCAATAAACTTGGCATCAGAAGAAAACGGCGATAGCTGATTTTTCTTCGCTTCTTCCAGCACGACCCTAGCCGCTGCGGTCTTGCCTACACCAGGTGGTCCATAAATAATGACATGCTGCGGGTTGGGACCACACAAGGCGGCACGCAACGCACGAAGTCCATCTTCTTGTCCTACAATTTCTTCCAAAGTCGCTGGTCTTGTTCTCTCTGACAGAGGTTCTGTCAACGCAACCATTCTCATTTTACGAATGGAATCCAGATCCTTACGCGATTCCTTTTCGGTTGAGGTTTTCGTGTTTCTCTGCGCTCGCAGCAAGTTCCAAAAGTAGGTGCCGATCACGATACCAACAACCACTTCAATGACAGCAATGACCAATGTCGTATAGTCCATATGCAGTCCCTCCCATGCGTCTTCGCTTGCGGTCAACTTTTGTCCCCCGAAGAGAGAGGAACACGTTCATGACCGTTTTGTGCATATGTAAAGCTTCTCTTGAACGATATCAAGTAGTATTGCCCCGCAAGCGTAGACGTAAACCAACAACAAAAAAACCACCTCGCTTATCGCGAGATGGTTCGTGTAGACGATGCTTAGGCTGTTTCTTCGTGCAATTCCTGTCCCTCTTTGGTCAACAGTTGCGGCTTCACTTTGTCGCGTACCGTTTCTTCGGTAATGACGCACTTGTTGACGTCTTCTCTGGAAGGAAGCTCATACATCATATCGAGCATGATTTGTTCGATAATCGCACGCAGTCCGCGCGCACCAGTGTTGCGTTTAATCGCTTCTTTCGCGATTTGCAGCAGCGCACCGTTATCGAACTCCAGCTCAACACCGTCGAGACTCAGCAGTTTTTGGTACTGTTTCACCAAAGAGTTTTTCGGCTCTGTCAGGATACGCACGAGCGTCTCCTCATCCAGCGGCTCCAAGGTAGCCAGCACTGGCAAACGACCGACGAACTCCGGAATCAGACCGAATTTCAGCAGGTCTTCCGGCAAAATGTATTTTAGGTATTCTCCGGCTTTCAGATCGCCTTTTACGCCATCGCCGAAGTCTGCACCGAAACCGATGACTTTTTTACCCAAACGACGCTTGATAATCTGCTCGACGCCATCAAATGCACCACCGCAGATGAACAAAATGTTCGACGTGTCGATTTGGATGAACTCTTGGTGAGGATGCTTGCGTCCGCCTTGTGGTGGAACACTCGCAACGGTCCCCTCCAAAATTTTCAAAAGCGCTTGCTGAACGCCTTCACCAGACACATCACGCGTGATGGATGGGTTTTCCGATTTGCGGGCTACCTTATCAATCTCGTCGATGTAAATGATTCCTTTTTCAGCCTTCTCCACATCATAGTCGGCAGCCTGAATCAGCTTGAGCAAGATGTTTTCAACGTCTTCGCCCACATAGCCTGCTTCTGTCAGAGAAGTTGCGTCCGCAATCGCGAAAGGCACATTCAGAATGCGCGCCAACGTTTGCGCGAGCAGCGTTTTCCCGCTACCAGTCGGCCCGATCAGCATGATGTTGGATTTTTGCAGCTCCACATCCTCGATCTTCGCCCCGGAATTAATCCGTTTGTAGTGGTTGTACACCGCTACAGACAAGGACTTCTTCGCCATATCTTGACCGATCACATAGTCGTCCAAGATTTTGCGAATTTCCACTGGCTTTGGAATTTCTTTCATATCGATTTCTTCTTCAGTGCCCAGTTCTTCCTGTACAATTTCATTGCACAGTTCGATACATTCGTCACAAATGTAAACACCAGGACCAGCTACCAGCTTGCGCACCTGTTCCTGGGACTTGCCGCAGAAGGAACACTTCAGTTGGCCTTTGTCGTCGTTAAACTTAAACATGCGCTTCACCTCACAACGGGTCAGTTTTTGCGTTCGATAATAGAGTCAATCAATCCGTAGGCCTTTGCTTCTTCTGCGCTCATGAAATTATCGCGGTCTGTATCTTGCTCTACGCGTTCATAAGGCTGACCTGTCCGCTCAGACAAAATCTCATTCAGCTGGCGCTTCGTTTTCATAATCCATTCCGCATGAATACGGATGTCTTCTGCTTGCCCACGCACACCGCCGAGCGGTTGGTGAATCATGACTTCGGCATTTGGCAGAGCGAAGCGCTTGCCTTTTGCACCAGCAGCCAACAGGAACGCACCCATGCTGGCAGCCATGCCCACACAAATCGTGGACACATCCGGTTTGATGTACTGCATGGTGTCATAGATGGCCATTCCAGCTGTAACAGAACCACCTGGAGAGTTTATGTATAGCGATATGTCTTTGTCCGGATCTTCTGCTTGCAAGAAAAGCAGTTGAGCAACAACCAGATTGGCGATTTCATCATCAATCTCGGTGCCCAAGAGAATAATCCGGTCTTTCAGGAGGCGCGAGTAAATATCGTAGGAGCGCTCTCCCCTGCTTGTTTGCTCGATGACCATTGGGATTAGCATTATGTATTTTCCTCCTTTGCCGAAAAAAGTCAATGGTGGAAAAACAAGGCACGATACACTCGTGCCTTGTGGTCTTGACAGCCAGCGCTCAGGGTTAGCCTGCCCACTGACCAATCATGCGTTCTTCTAAGCTTATGCTGTTACTTTGCTTTCTGCAACCAGCAAATCTACTGTTTTGCGAGTTTGCACATCGCGGTACAGAGCAGCCATGCCATCTTGTGCGGAGAAGATTTTGCGCAGCTCATCTGCTGGGCGGCCGTATACGCCAGCCAGTTTATCCAGCTCTGCGTTTACGTCTTCTTCTGTTGCTTCGATGTTTTCTGCTTTGCCGATTGCTTCCAAAGTCAAGGAAGTGCGAACGCGGGATGTTGCGTCTGCACGCAATTGATCACGCAGTTGGCTCTCATCCATTCCGGAGAACTGGTAGTACAGTTCCAGCGTCATGCCTTGGTATTGCAGACGTTGACCAAATTCATTTACCATTTGATCCAATTCATGCTCAACCATTACTGCTGGCAAATCGATCTCAGCGTTTTCAGCTGCTTTCAGAACGAGCTGCTCACGAACATATTGATCTTTTTCTTGCGCAGTTTTTTCTTCGAGTTTTTTCTTGGTGTCTGCTTTCAGCTCTTCCAGCGTGTCGAACTCGCTCACGTCTTTGGCAAACTCATCATCCAAAGCAGGCAGGTTTTTGCGCTTCAGGCTGTTCAGCTTCACTTGGAATACCGCTTCTTTACCAGCGAGGTTAGGAGAGTGGTACTCTTCAGGGAAAGTTACGGTAATTTCTTTTTCTTCGCCGATGTTCAGGCCAACCAGTTGCTCTTCGAACCCTGCGATGAAAGTACCGGAACCCAGTTCCAGAGAATAATCTTCCGCTTTACCGCCTTCAAAAGCTACTCCGTCTTGGAAGCCTTCGAAATCGATTACAGCGATATCGCCTGTTTGTGCGGCACCCTCTTCTACTGCTACGAGCTCAGCATGACGCTCTTGCATGCGCTTCAGTTCAGCGTCAACGCTCTCTTCTGTTACAGAGAAGTCTTTATCTTCGATGGACAGACCTTTGTAGTCGCCCAGCTTCACTTCAGGCTTCACAGTTACAGTCGCTTTGAAGATCAGGTTTTTCCCTTGTTCCATTTGCGTTACGTCTACTTCTGGACGATCTACTGGCTCAACACCAGCTTCACGAACAGCTTGTCCGTATGCAGTTGGAAGCAGAATGTCAAGAGCGTCTTGGTACAAAGATTCTACACCAAAACGGGATTCGAACATTTTGCGTGGTACTTTTCCTTTGCGGAATCCTGGAACTTGAACTTTTTGAACCACTTTTTTAAACGCTTGATCCAATGCTGCGTCTACTTGCGTAGCATCTACTTCAACCGTCAGGACTCCCTGGTTATTCTCTACCTTTTCCCAATTTGCTGCCACGTAAACTTCCCCTCCTAAATCGAATCAACAGAACATCGCCAGCCGCGCCATGGTATCTTCGCAGGCTCGGATGATAATATTCTAGCCATTATAACCATTCTAGTATAGCACAAATCTTTTAGTTTTCAAGAAGACCTCATTGGTCGACGAACAGAATAGTTCCCTCCCAATTGTGAAACCGGGTTGCCTACATGATCATAAAACGCCACTGATATGTAAGTTTCTGTCGGACTCGTTCCTGTCTCTTCTAAAAGAGCATATGTCGGTACATGAAAGCCGCGTGGCATTTGCAAGCTGCCCGGATTCAGAAACAAGATGTCTCTTTCCACACCACAGACAGGCACATGGGAGTGACCGAATATGACTACGTTTGCTCCGACCTCTTCTGCACGGTAATGAAGGCGCAGAAGAGAGCCTTTCACGCCATAAAGATGCCCGTGCGTTTGCAGGATGTGAAGGTCGCGCCATTTGGTCTCTTGCTCGGTCGGCACCTCTTGTGTCGAATCGCAATTGCCTCGGACAAGCGTCATGTTGGAAAACGGCTCGCGCTTATGGTCCACACAAAAATCGCCACAATGCAAAATTTTTTCGACATGATGTCGGTTGACGACCTGGCTTACTTCCCGAACCAAGCCGTGGCTATCGCTCATGATGAGAATTCCCATCACGCCTCACTCTCCTGTTTTCTCTCTTGTCTACTTGATGATTTCAAGCAGTTGCTGCATGGCACGAGCACGATGGCTGATCTGGTTCTTTTCTTCTGGCATGAGTTCGGCCATCATTTTGTCCATCGATGGGATGTAGAATACCGGATCGTAACCGAAGCCGTTTGTCCCTTTTGGTTCACGTGCGATCACACCCTCGCAAGCGCCAGTGGCAATGATTGGCTCTTCGCCCGGAATCACCAACGCCAACGTACAACGGAAGCGAGCTGTGCGTTCCTGTGTCGAAACCTCTTCCAGCTCTTTCAACAATTTACGCCAATTCTGCTCGTCTGTTGCATCTTCCCCAGCGAAGCGTGCGGAGTAAACACCAGGGCGTCCTTCCAGCGCATCTACTTCCAGACCGGAATCATCTCCGAGGGCAGGCATGTTCAGGTATGTAGAGATTTCGATTGCTTTTTTCAGCGCGTTTCCTTCGAAGGTGTCCTTGTCTTCTACTACCTCAGGCACACCGTCAAATTCAGCGAGGCTGATTCCTTCCCAGCCTGCATCTGCGAACAGCCTGTTGAATTCTTTCACTTTTCCCTGGTTACGTGTTGCAAGAACGACTTTTTTTCGATTAGGCATGACTTTCCTCCGCTACTGATTGTGCAAAAGAGAGCGTAACATCAGCGAGCGCCTCTTTTTGGCTGTTAATCAAGTTGTCAATGCCGACTTTTGCAAGGGCAATCATTTCTTGTAGCTGTTCAGGAGAAAACGGAGCATCCTCCCCTGTTCCTTGCAGCTCGACAAACTTTCCTTTTCCCGTCATGACGACATTCATGTCGACAATCGCTGTAGAATCTTCTTTGTAGTTGAGATCGAGCACGGCTTCCTCACCGACTACCCCTACTGAGGTCGCTGCCAGGAAGTCGTTGAGCGGCAGCTGTTTCCAGGTGCCACTATCCACCAGCTTTTGCATCGCGTCTACCATTGCCACGTAAGCTCCGGTAATCGAAGCTGTCCGTGTACCACCGTCTGCCTGAATGACATCGCAATCCAACCAAATGGTGCGTTCACCCATTGCTTCGAGGCTCACAACGGAGCGCAAAGCACGTCCGATCAGACGCTGAATCTCCATGGTTCGTCCACCGACTTTTCCTTTGGACGACTCACGCGCGTTGCGGGTCGCTGTTGCTCGGGGAAGCATGGAATACTCGGCTGTGATCCAGCCCTTCCCGCCACCACGCATAAAAGGCGGTACCCGGTCTTCCAAAGTCGCCGTACAAATCACCTTTGTGTCTCCGACTTCAATCAGGCACGATCCTTCTGCGTGTTTAATGTAATTGCGCGTAATGGTTACAGGGCGCAATTGATCATGGGCACGGCCATCCACTCTCATTCCAAGTTCCTCCTAAATCGCTTTGTTACACTCCGCTCATTATACCAGACGCAGGAAACGATCTGCCACTGCACAAACGCCTCTTCCCTATTTACGTTAATTGCAAATATTCTTTTCACTTCCTTCCACATAAAAAAAGCTCTTGCTACCACCCGTTACTTTGAATATTATCTAATTAGATATTTGATTAATTTGATGGTAGGTGAATTTAGGTAATGAGCTTCCTGTTTCTTTTGAAAAAGCCGAATTTGCGGCGTCTTTTAACCGCCAATTTCCTTAGCGGAATCGGTGATTGGTTTAACAGCGTTGCTGTGCTCGCTCTGCTGCTCGAAATAACGGGAACAGCTATCGCTGTAGGCATTACCCTTGCCCTGCGTACGCTGCCTCACTTGATTTTTGGTCCGCTGGGCGGCTTGATGGCAGACCGTTTTGATCGAAAAAAAGTGATGGTCGCCTGTGATCTCGTTCGCGGATTCGTTGCTCTTTCGTTTTTGTTTGTATCTGAAAAATCAGATTTATGGATCGTCTATGCAGGCACGTTTTCGTTAGTTGCCTTTTCTTCCCTTTACAATCCGGCACGAATCTCCCTGCTCCCCAAAATCGTTGACCCTGAGGAATTGGCGACTGCGAACGCCCTTGATCAAAGTATCTATGGAATCGTCATGGCCATCGGTTCGTTGATCGGCGGTATTTTTATAGCACTGTGGGGAAGTGATCTCGCTTTTCTTTTCAATGCCCTCTCCTTTTTCGCATCCGCTCTGTTTTTGGCTCGACTGAAGGTACCCTCCTCCCCAGACCAATCCGTTAATAACGTGCAGTTGCAGCAGACGGTTAAAGTCTCTTCCTACGGAGAGGTGATTCGCGCCATCACATCCACACCGCTTGTCTACGCAATCCTTTTGCTGAAAGCCGTGTGGCCAATCGGCGGGGGGATCATCAATGTCCTGATCAGTGTCTATGCTTATCAAGTGTTTACTGCCGGTGAATGGGGAATTGGTTTGTTGTACGGTGCGATCGGAATTGGCTTCATCATCGGGGGACTGCTTGCTCAGCGCTTTCAGCGCTACTTTAACGAAGTGGCTGCCAGCAGCTTCGCTTTGGAAGGCTTTGCGCTGCTTTTGACCAGCTTTTCACCTACGATTTATGTAACGGCACTGTTCTTTGCGCTGTCCACCGTTGCAGGAGGAATGGGGAACGCCAGCCTGAATACGCTGATCATGCGGCATGTCGCACCCAGCTACCATGGCAGAGTATTTGCCTTGGATGCGACGATTTCAAACATCCTGATCGGTCTATCCATGCTCCTTGGCGGTTGGATTTTGACGATAGCAGAGCCTCGCATAGTCGGCTTTGTGGCGGGCTTTTTGGTCACGATCCCATCACTTGTGCTCGGGCTGGTTATTTGGAGAACTGTACGCGGTAGTGGCAACGAATCATTGACGAACAAAAACCACGCTCGTTAATACGGGCGTGGCTCGTTCCTTACATCTGTATGGGATTGAGTTGAACCGGACGGCTCACTGGCTTGGTGAACTCGCCACTAGCTAGCGGTTTTCCTTCCACCAGCAGCTGCACTTGCTTGGCTCCTGTCGTCTCTGTCAATGACAAGACGAGCGATTGCAGAGCTTCTGGGCTCGCTTCCTTGCCATCGTCATACTTGAGGATGTCACTGCTCAAATTGACCGTCACCAAATCTTTTTCCTGCTTCACATTTAGAACACGTGTCGTACGCAGCAAGGAGCTGAAGAGATGAGATCCTTGTTTCGGCCCTTTGATCAACTCTTCAACGGTTGCCTTGGCGATATCAGCCGTTTCAGGAACCAGGCGAGTGACTGGGACATAATACGTACGGGTATCATCCAGCTGTCCCTGGAAATAAACCGTTACGCTGGAAGTGTCTCCTGGTACTGCTCCATCGCCCAATTCGAGATTGACTCCTTGATTACGGTCTAATAGCGTTATGGGCGTTTTGGCTGCTGGCATTTCTGTTAATGGAGTTCCGTTCACCCAAATTTGCACAGTCTTGACGTTGCTAAATTCCGTCAGCGCCCGGGTGACGGCATCGACAATTTTCTTCTCGTCTTTCTCCTCGTACGTCTTGAAGTCTTTGGAAAAATCGACAGTGGCTACGCCGTTTTTGATGACAAGTCCTTTTACTTCCGTCCCTTTCGGCAAGACAGCGGAGAAGCCACCCTGGAGCATGCTCTCTACCGGTCCACCTTTTACCATGTAGCTCAATACTTGTTTGGCAGGACCTTCTGATTTCGGAAGCGTCATCGAGACAGGAACGATATATCCGTTGGCATCCTGCAAGTACACCATTCTCTCTCCAGTCTCCTGAACGACCGGTTGTGCTCCTTCTTTTGAAGCATCCGGGGACGGCGTGCCGTTTGGCAAATCAACTGATACCTCAGACTGTGGTGGTGCATCAATACTTATCGTTTCCTTTTCCGGGCCAAAGAGACCGCAGCCCGACAAAAGCACTGCGCTAACCCCCAGCACGGCCGTCATTTTCCCGATGTGCCTTATCTTCATTTCCCCAGCCTCCTCCACACACTTTGTACTACCATGTATACGAGCTAGGCTTGGGTTTATGCGTTGAAAGTTTGTCTCGCCAGACAAGGCCTTTCATTAGGGCTGGACGGTTTTTTCCAATGAGTTGTGCTGGACGTTTACTTTGCAATCCAGCCATTCTTCTGCAATGGTCCGGAATTTGTGGGCGTCCCCACTGGTCACAAACAAATGCTCCGGGCGCTCTATTTGCTTGCTTTCGGCGTCCGTCGCAATTTGCAGGGACAATTCTCGTGCTGTCTCCTCTGCGGAGTTAATCAGGCGCACTCGATCTCCCATCACTTCCGAGATAATTGGAGCTAGCAACGGATAGTGTGTACAACCCAAAATTAACGTGTCCAAATCTTCGTGCAAGAACGGGGCAAGCGTTTCTTTTACTACTCTTCTTGCTTCCTCTGTGTTCGCCATGTGGCTCTCCACCAGTGGCACAAATGCGGGACAAGCCATGCCTGCGACGTACAGATCCGGCTGAATCCGTAAAAGCGCACGTTCATAAGCCCTGGTACGAATGGTCGTTTCCGTCCCGATGACACCGATCCTTCCGTTTTTCGTCACTTGAACAGCTGCACGCGCCCCTGGTTCAATCACCCCGATGACGGGCAGCGGCAAATCACCCATCGCTTCCTCCAGCACGACGGCAGTCGCAGTATTACAGGCGATCACCAATGCCTTTAACGGTGTACGCATCACATAGTCGATCATTTGAAAGCTGTAGGTACGAATCTCTTCCGGCGATTTGGAGCCATACGGACAACGGGCGTTATCGCCTACATAAACAATCCGTTCTTCGGGTAGCTGACGCATGACTTCCTTCGCAACAGTTAATCCTCCCACTCCTGAATCAATAACGGCTATCGCTCGTTCTCTACTCATGCTAATGTGTCTCCCCTGTTGAAATGAATATAGTACAGCATACCACTCAAACATTTGTGCTACTACCATATGCCGAGATGAAATTTCTTGTACTCCGCAAATGTCGCACCTTCTCTAGGCACCTTTCATAATGTGAGGAGTGATGATGTGCCCACGAGGAGGAGAATCTTTTGGTAGAAGAAGCCAAGAATTTGCTGGACTGGAGCCAATGGGGCCGCCAATGGATCGATCATTTACGAAGACATAAGACCCTCAACCGAGAACTCGAACGGCATCTGCACAAATTCGAGGAAACATTTACACAGATCGGAAGGCAAGCATCCAAGCTCCATTCGGCAAAAGACAGCGACGAACTCCCTGCTCTCATCACTCGCGCCGAACAAGTGCAGCAGCAATTCCATCACTTTTTACGACTGGCTCAGTTGAGTGAAGATGACCAACTGGAAGGAGAAACGAGGGAACCTGTTGCGGAATCAATGAATGCACAGCCAGCGGTGGCGGAAGAAGCACAAGTGCCTGTTGTGCCAGAACCCGTTTCCTATCCCAGTGCACGCGAGCCAGTCCGTGCGGCACGCCCCGTGGCTGTCGGCCGGCATACCCTCCCCCCGCTCCCTTATGCGTACAACGCTTTAGAGCCGTACATCGATGAAGCAACCATGCAAATCCATCACAACAAACTGCACCAAAAGTATGTAGACGATCTCAATACAGCAGAGAGGAAGCTATCGGATGCCCGAGAGAGTGGCAACTTCGATCTCATTCGCCATTGGGAACGTGAGCTAGCCTTCAACGGGGCCGGTCATTACTTGCATACGATCTTTTGGCCCTCCATGAGTCCAAATGGGGGTGGCACTCCCTCTGGTGATCTCGCGGCGGCAATCAATCGGTATTTCGGTTCATATGACGCCTTTAGGAGACAATTTAGTCAGGCGGCAGAAAAGGTAGAAGGTCCTGGGTGGGCGATCCTCGTTTGGTCCCCGCGGGCACATCATCTGGAGATTCTTACAGCCGAAAAGCACCAGAACCTGTCACAATGGGATGTGATTCCGCTACTGGCCCTGGACGTATGGGAGCATGCCTATTTCCTGGCGTATCAAAACCAGCGAGACAAGTATGTAGAGAACTGGTGGAATATCGTCAACTGGCCCTATGTGGAAGAGCGATTCGAGAAGGCACGCAAACTGCGCTGGGAGCCGTATTGACTTGCATCTCCCCTTCATTGACAACCCCCCTCGTCATCCCAAATGCCAGGAATGAGAGGGGGTTTTTGCTTTGCTGGCGAAGCTTATTCGTTATACGGGACAAATTCGATCTTTTGCACCTTGATCGGATTTTGGATGGGCTTCGCATTCTCATCTGTTTTCTGGGCAGCGATCTTGTCAACGACTTCCATCCCGGCAAATACATGACCAAAAACAGTGTGGCGGTTGTCGAGGTAAGCCCGTCCGCCAATTTCTTTATACTTTGCTTCTGCGTTCAACGGCAGCGCCGACAAATCGAGGTACTCCTGATCTACCTTGGGACTTTGTACAATGTAGAAATGCGTGCTGTTCGTATTGGGTCCAGCATTCCCCATACTGAGCGCTCCCCTGAAATTGAACAGATCCCTGCTAAACTCGTCCTCAAAGGACTCTCCGTAAATACTCGGGAGCTCCTTGCCATCCGGCCCTTTCAAATCTCCCGCCTGAATCATGAAATCGTTGATCACACGGTGAAAAATCATATTGTTGTACTGCCCTTTTTTGGCGAGAGTCTTAAAGTTTTCCACCGCTTTTGGAGCTTTGTTCGGGAACAGTCTCAGCTTGATCACACCAGCATCTGTCGTGATCACGCATATTTCTTCGCCTTTGCGTGGCTTCTCCAACTGAATCAGCTTCACATCTGACACATCGATGCCAGAGTCCTGCCAAACGACTCCCCACGCCTTCCAGTTCACCGGGTCTGTACCGAGTCTGGCTAGGCCGAGATAATCCGTTTTTTCAATGGCCTTGTTATCTGCGGTATACCCGACGTATTTGAATTTCACAATCGCACGGTAGTTATTGTAAGCATCCTCCTTCGTGACGGTGTACAGCTTGTCAACTTTTGCTTCGATCACCTGAATGTTTTTGTATTGCGCCAGTCCTTCCACATAGGTTTTCATCGCAAAATTCGTCAAGGAGTCATCTGCCACCAGCTTTGCTACCTCAGCAGGATTGGAGCGTTGCTTCACCAAGGACGCTATGTAATCATTCACTTCCTGCTTATCTCCACCATGTGGTCGGAACTGGTTGACCTGAGCTTCGCTACGATAGTCATGAATAGCATTTGCAGCAGCATGTTGGACAAACGTTGGACTTAGTAACGGGATCGCAATACTTGCAACGACTGCCAGTGAAACGAGTTTTTTCATATTTTCCGCCCCCACTAATTAGAAGATTGTTCCATAAAAACAGTATAGCTTAATCTGCGAATCGTTGTCTGAAATATTTTAAAAATTCTGCTAAATTCAGTAGCGAAATCCCGTTTTTTCCATGAAACATCTCGCATCTTTTTTGCACCCTTCCCCCTTTTCAGTCGTCAGATTATTCTGGGAGGATAGAAAAGCTGTGAACAAGATAGGAAAGCTTCTGGCGACTCTATATAATAGGCTCTCAAGAGCGCTCTTTTTTGTTTGTCAGTTTGAATTGGGAGGTTTCATGATGAATACCAAAACTGTAGTTTATGAAGTCAGCTATCGTGATCAATTGGTAGATATTTGGTATCGTGCTGTTTGCCATACGCACCATTTTTTGACGAAAGAAGATATTGAGTTTTATAAAAACATGGTAAAAAATGAAGCACTATCTGCTGTTGAGGTATGGATGGAAATTAACGAGAAGAAAGAGCCTGTAGGCTTCATTGGCCTTGATGGAGCGAAAATCGAAATGCTGTTCGTTGATCCAGAATACCACGGGAAAGGGATTGGGCGTAGATTACTCGAACATGCAGAACGTAAGTATGGTCCGAATCTGAAAGTAGATGTCAACGAGCAAAACGAAGGGGCTTATGCTTTCTACAGAAGGTATGGGTTTGTGCAGACAGGACGGTCTGAGCTGGATGGTTCGGGGAGGCCGTTTCCTTTGATTCATTTAGGTTTAGAACGGTAATTCTTGGTTGTATAAAAAATAGGACTGTCTCTTGTAGTGGAATTCTTTACTTGTGAGACAGTCTTGTTCTACATGATTGATCTTGTATGCTTCCAACAGGGGTTCGTGGAAATGTGGATGCCGAATAATTGCTGTAATCGTTCTTGTACAAGCTGAAAGAAAATGGGAATATCTGATTGTTCGATTGCTTTGACATTATTTCCATAAAGCAGCTTAGGAATGGAAACTTGAATAGTTAAAGTGCCGCTTGCTTCCTGATATTTGATATATGGAATGATCTCGTCTTGCATTTGGAATGTGGTCACAACACCTGTTTTCTGATTGCGGTATGTAAAAGATGCAAGGTTATATTGTCGTAATATTTCAGGTTGAATAAATACGGAACTTACTTTCATTTTGATGGAATCAAACAATTATATACTCTCCTTTTTACTATAAATTTTAATATATTGAATATGATTTGGACTGTTATAACAAAAGATAGCGACTTATACGTTTGATCACCTCCCTTATCGATTTACAATAAATTTTTAGTTTTATATTGTTTTCCCAGAGGAATTACATCCTCTTAGGTGCGTTACTCGTACAATGCAGCAATCATGTCTGGATTTATGAAGTCTTTTAATCCCCACCACATATACTCCAGCTAGTTGCCATTCTTCAAAGCTTTATTCTGATCTTCCGTTGTTGCCGCTAAACTCCACATCACTTTAATTTGTTCTTCTCTGGTACAAGAACTACCTCCCCAAGCTTTGATTTTCCATAAGTTATGTATCCAAGATGAACATCACTTATAAACGTCGAAAAAGAAACCCCAGACGAGTAGTTGGTTACTCGTTTGGGGTCAAGCTAATATATTATCTTTTTTGTTCCAATATCTTCACAATTACTTTATATAAAGCAAACTCTACTGTCCCGCCTTTTCCCATGTAGTTCTTTCCTTCTTTGCATACGTCAACTTTATAACCATACCCTCTTTCTTTAGACTCAATTACAAACGTAAAGTCATGATCTGATAGCCAGTAAAGTAAATCTTGTATACTCGGCAACCATATTCCTCCAGAAATAACTTCCTCAGGTGCTAATAAGTCTCCTTGTGGTAGAATTCTGCCACCTAGTATCCATTCTTCATCTTTAAAAGAGTAAAAGTCACAAGGCGCTATTTCTCCATCATAATAAGTTTTTAGGAATCCAAGCTTATGCAGTTCCAATGCTTGTTCTTTAGTCAAATACATGTAATCACCTCACTATTTTATCTTAATTTTTAGACCAGTTGGACCTTTATGGACGTTCGGTAAATAATTTCCATATTTATCAGCGTCAGCTACCCATCGTAATTCATTTCCCCGCTTTTCGAACACCTTGTAAGCTTTTCCTTCTTGACCATCCCTTCCTGCATGCCCTTCTGTATCCCTAGCCCAATAAAGCCCAGTTTTCGGGTCTTGGTATGCAGATACTTTAGAACCATTTATATTATAGTCAATTTTACTACTAGCACCTGTCTTAATATCCCATGGTGTAGTAGAATTCTTTAAACCCGCATAAGACGTTAATGAGCTAGGATCATAGTTAAATCCTGCCTGAAAATCTGGAAACCCTTTTTCAATCTGGTCTACCATATAACCTTGAAGCAATCTTGTCTTTAATTTTGACCTCATTTCTTGGTCTAGACTATAGTAGAACTCATTATCACCACTTACCCATCTTACGTAGTTATAGTCTTCTTTAAACGACGACCAGTAATTCTGTTGACCATAACCTGGTCCAGCAACTCCAATATAACCACTAACACTTCCGTTATCTATAACAGGTCGACCTGCAAAGTCTCTATCGTCACCCAGATAAATACTACTTTCTGAATTACATCCACCTCCATGAGCATATTTACCATTTGCAGAAACGCAGTAGTTTCCAGTCGGGTCAATATTAGCAATAGGATTATTATGCACGTACGTATATCGGTTTAAGGATAGAGGATTATCCACCGAACCCTTATAAGTATCCTCCATGATAAAGCGCTCAATGGATAAAGGTTAGGTGGCAACATTTCCGCTACCACCCTGCTACTACGCCACCTGTTCTGTAAGGACTGGCATTTTATATTCCGTCTTGTTCTTCATCATGCTGTATATGACATTGACCAATTTACGCATGACGCAAATAATCGCTTGCCACTTGGTTTTCCCTTCTGCCAGCTTTCTTTCGTAGTATGCATGGTAAACAGGATGATTGGGTTTCTTCGCCCTTGATACACCCAGTTGACGAATGGCAAGATTATAGAAGATATCATACAGGCTACGGTTGCCTAACTTGCTCTTTTTACTCTTCTGCTTGTTCCCTGAACTATGCTGAACGGGTGCAATTCCAGCGAAATTAGCTAACTTGTCAGCATTGGAAAAACGTGAAATATCGCCAATCTCCGCGATTAGTTCCGCTGCCGTGACCGTACTAATTCCGTGCATGGTCTCTAGTTTGTAATCCAGTAATGCAAGATGCTTAGCCAACTCTGTGTCAATTTGTGATAGCTGATGGTCTCTGGCGATCAAGTCCCGAACCACATTTTTAACAAGAAAATCATTGACTCCTTGATAGTCTTTCGATGTGTCTCCATCTTGCTGTACGAGAGATAGAATGTCCTTTGCCTTCTTGGTAGACATGTAGCGATTGCTCTTCTTGTATAAGAAGTTAGCCAATTCATCCACATTCACCCCGCTCAAACAACTTGGAGAAGGATACTTCAGCCAGAAAGCTAATGCTGTTTTCCCATCTACTTGTGAGAAGAATTTCTTGTAACTTGGATAGTGATAACCTAGCAATTGATGAAGCTGTAACTTGATTCCTGTTACAACACTCACAATGTTCTCTCTTCTTGTGACAAGCTGTGAGATTGCATAATAAAGGTCATGTGGATTCGCAGTCGGCAATGTATCCAAGTTGGAAATCAGGATTCGAGCCACACACTCTGCATCCCACGCATCTGTTTTCTTGTTATTCGGACTGCTTCTCCGAATAGATATCGTAAGGGCAGGGTTAACCGATTTTACTTCGTATTTGTTTACCTTAAGGAACATAGCCAATCCTCTTCCGTAGCCCCCTACATCCTCCAAGCCAAACACAGGGGTCAAGCCTTCCCTCTTTGCCATTTTTTCTACCTGTTGCAGAAACTTAGGAAACGCTGACGGCTTGTTCTCGAATTGGATTTCGTCTCTCTTTTCATGGAAACAGGTCATCATCACCGCTGTATGATGACGTTTATGTAAGTCTACTCCGATATATAGGTACTTCAATTTATGATGCAAAAAGACTTCACCCCTATCTTTGATGAGTAATGATGTAGAGAAAAGGAATGCCAGCACCCTCCGAACAAGCATTATTCAAGGATGAACACGCACGGATACGTTAGCTCGTACATTCTTTTCATGTCATTATCGTTCTATCATTACGGTTGTAATTTGGTGCTAGACAATGCCTTCGCTAAACGGATTTGCAACAAGTATTCTCGTTGATCCACTTCCACTTGAAAAATGACTCTGATGATTTCCTCTATCGTAGCGACGTTAAATACAGCGTTTTCCTGTTGAACATAGTCAAAGATTAATTGCGTACCTATTTCACACGTCTGAATCTTTTCAAGAGAGCGTATCTCTTCCTGTTGATAGTGAGTGAATTGCGCTTCCACGTTCGTTCCTCCCGCTACATAATGGCTTCGTGAAGTCCATTTGCTTCAATCTGACCATAGCGGTAGGTACCCTTGTAGAAGGCTTCACGATCAATAATTCGTTTGACCTGTACCTTGGTAAAAAACTTACCATGTGTCGTTGTATACCCTTCTGCATTCAGTTGGTCAGCCAATTGGGACAGTGACCAAGTGGGATGCGTTTCACGTAAGGAGAACAATCTACGTACCGTCTCAGCCTGTCTCTCATCTATCTGAATCGCTTTCTGTCCTTTCGTTGCCGTATATCCGAAAGCAACGCCACCTCCTGCATATCCTCCTTGTTGCGCTTTCTTTTTTCTTCCCCTCCCTAGTTTTAGTGCGATCTCCAAACGTTGGTATTGATCGAGTAATTCCATCACGCCATTAATCAGAAAATCATTCGGGTCATGGGCATAAATACTATAGTTGGGCTGTTCGATTGCTTTTACATCTACCGCGTGCCGTTTTAACTCTCTTTGGATAAGGACTTTCACCATATCCGCTCTCCATAATCGGGAAGTGTTGAGAACGATAATATGGCTTACTTTTTGCCAATGAAGATTAGCAAGTAATTCCTGTAGACCTGCACGTTCAATCGTTAATCCATCCTCGTCCACCTTTGCTCCGCTGATTCCTTCATCTTTGTAGATTCCGAGTAATTCTAGGTTATTCTCCTTGCAATAGCGCTCGATCTCTTCTACTTGATAGGATAGGCTGTACCCATCTTTTACTTGTCCTTTGGTGGATACTCTCACATAACCGACTACTTTCTCCATGCGTTTCACCCCTACCGTTACAGGAATTGAAATTAATGTAACGCTTAACCGAAACATTATGGTTTTATTATATAACTCTTAACCGTAACATTCAATGACTTCCTCCTTCTTCGATGCTATAATGAAAACAAATTCCGTCTCTTAGGAGTCACTTTTCAGGAGAGAAACTACATGGCAATTCGTATAAAATTAAGAGAAATTCTTGAACAAAAAGGGATAACTCAGCGGGAGTTGGCTAGATTGACTGGGTTGCGAGCCAGCACAGTCAATCATCTTTGTTCTGAAAAGGTTGATCGGGTTTACTTGGAAACACTAGAACTCATCTGCAAGACTTTAAACATTCCTATTGAGCAGCTTATTGAAATTGAATAGCTGCTTATTGTAATTTCTACAACTTCACCGTGGAACTCGATGTGCAAGGCGCTTATCTTCGGTGCTAGATTCGGCTTTAGATGTAATTTGCCCCCCACCGTTCCAATCGTCAATGCATCGTTTTCCCCTCGTTTTTCCATAGGTTGTACCAATTTGTCCTTATTTCTCCTACTTTTCACGCTTTGGCACCTTGAATCAGATACAATATTCTGTAATTATTATCGCTATCGTAAACGTAACAGATTCAATTGGGTGGATGTCTTCAGCCCTGAACTGAATCAACAATCTCCAATCTTTTTAACCCTTCCTTTTTCGGGATGGTTATTTGCTTTGCCAAACTCCTACGATTAGGAAGAGTGGATGTTGTATAAATTGCTCTTATTCCACTTTCTTGGAACAAATTTTTGATCATGGTGTAGGCTAGATAGGTCTCAATCTTGGATATGTCCTTCTTATTTTCCAAAAGCCATTCATAATCAATGGTTTCCACATTTTCTGTGTATGGCAATCCCTCAAGTGTCTTGTTGATTATGTAGGTAAAAAAGGAATGAGTGACGAGATGAATGGCTCTCTTCTCTTTGGTATATTTCTTCATGTCATTGTCGCTCGGTCTAATTTCTAATCGTAAAATTCCCTTGGATTGCTCAATGATCTCCTTCGGTTCCTTCGCTCGCTTACATTGCTTGTATTTATCGTATAGCATGACTCTGCTGCTTTTGTTATAAAACTCTACCGTTTCATCATGATTATAATTTCGTGTATCTTTATATGGCATTTTCCCTTTGCTCAACTGACGAACATATTCCCCTGTTCGATTCCCAACATGGAAATTGCAGCAAACATCTAAACGGGTAATTCTCCAATCTTCATGGGCAATATGGATACCGAATAATAACTGTAATCGTTCTTGTATACGCTGAAAGAAGATAGGAATATCTGATAGTTCGATTGCTTTGACATTGTTTCCATATAGCATCTTGGGAATCGAAACTTGGATAGTTAAAGTGCTGCTTGCTTCCTGATATTTGATATATGGAATGATCTCGTCTTGCATTTGGAATGTGGTCATAACACCTGTTTTCTGATTACGGTATGTAAAAGATGCAAAGTTATATTGTCGTAATATGTCAGGTTGAATAAATACGGAACTTACTTTCATTTTGATGGAATCAAACAATAATATTCTCTCCTTTTTACTATAAATTTTAATATATTGGATATGATTTGGACTGTTATAACAAAAGATAGCAACTCATGTGTTTGATCACCTCCCTTATCAATTTACAATAAATTTTTAGTTTTATCTTGTTTTCCCAGAGGAATTACATCCTCTAGGTGCGTTACTCGTACAATGCAGCAATCATGTCTGGATTTATCAAGTCTTTTAATCCCCACCACATATACTCTAGCTTGTTGCCATTCATTACTTTGCTTACGCTGAACCGTTCACATATCTCATAATACTGCTCTTTTCCGAGTTCACCATCACGTTCTAACAGTTGTTTTCCCATCCAGATCATCCCGCTGCGTTGAATCGTTTTCACTCGTAGATTGTCCAAACCAAAGTATTCTTCTAATGCATGTAATCTCCCATAAATCAGATGAGGACTGACTTGTTCCATATGAACATTTCTTGTCTTGGCTGGTCTGATTACATAGCCTGTTTCAATTAATTCACTTGTTTCTTTGAGATGATCTCGTCTCATCTCCCCATTCCCTTTGAGATAATCCTTTTGCTTGATTGCGCCATTTATTAATTTCAGACACTGCTCGGATATTGGAATTTCTCTTGTTTCTTCTTTATCGTTAATCAATATCAATGTTCGTTTCTCATCATTGACTTGATCACGTTTTAGATTGCGTAGTTCACTTACCTCTCTTCCACCCGCACCTTCGAATAGCAGGGAGAGAATCACAGAATCCTGATCGTTATTACATTGGTCAATGATTGCATCGATTTCTTGCTTCGTAATAAATTGTTGGTGGGTGTTACCTACCATGTTCTTAAACCATTCTTTTGAAACGAACTCCAGTGGATTGATGTCCTCTCTAAGCCCCTCTGCCCTTGCCCAATTCAAGTAAGCAGAAATCGTTCTCCCAGCCGTATTAAGAGAGTCTCCTGTAGAAGCATGGAAGCTGTGCAGGGCAGTTTCAATCTCATCCAGTGTAAAGTGGAGCAAATCCTTATCCTTTTCCACTTCGAACTTCATTGTCAGGTTGAACACTCTAGAATAAGCTTTTTGGGTATTTTCTTTATATCCTTGAAGAAAGGCTGTTTTTGTTTCGGGGTTAAACATGGTTACACACCTTTCTTTGAAACACGTGTACTATAAATTTACAGTTTGACTTCCTTGAATTTATATTACTATAAATTTTCACCTTAAAGCAAGAATAGAGTTTTTGCTTTTTTCATGAATAAATTAAAGAAGCCCCATACGAGTTTTGGTTACTCGCTTGGGGCTAATCATTATTTATAGTCTACTTCCACAAATGTGGATGGGTACTTATTATTTTTTTTCTCAATTAACTTTTCTAAAAACTCTGCATCCTTAGGTAGGTTTCTTACTAAATCATCCCATCCTATAAAAACTAGTTTTTCTGGTAACATAACTAGTCCAGTAATAGCATCCCAAAAAGCATCCCAATTTTTACCGTAAAAATCAGGAAACCCCAATTTCTCCTTCAATACATTCTGTAACTCGAAAGGATCTTTGACTTCCGACACATCAATAACAACCATTGCAACACGTACTTCATCATCAAATTCGTTCATAAAGACACTCCTTTATTTTATGTCATATTTCCATTATCAAAATAATTCCCAATGTAATAAAAGTTATCATAATGGTCTATAGTAATCCACATTTGACCATCATTTGAGTATACCAATCTAGTACCGGGCTGCTTATTTCTACCCATTGTATTTACAAGTCCTACATCTGCCTCATACCACACCCTTCCATTTATCATTGGTAATGTACCTTTATTGTTCTCAAATATGTCTCCACCTATTTGTGCATTAGGGATATGCTTTACCCAACTTCCAACTGCTTTACCTTCTGCCCATCCATATGCCCGAGCTTGGTCTTTAGTAAAATAGTTTGACGGTAGTTTACCAGTACTTCTTAAACTCTCAATTAATGGGTTAGCATCCTGCCATGTCTTTAAAACCTCTTTGTATTTTGTTAATTGGGCTGCACTCTTCGCATTCCTGAATGATTTTGAGACTTTGTCTGGTCCCATAACTGATAGTAATACCGTTCTTTGAGCACCTTGGACAACTGTATCGGAAAACTTTCCACTTGTCGATAATATCGTAAGAGCTTGTGACAAGTCCAAATCTTTGGTGCTTACATAAATATAATGCAGACGTGACTCGTAATCTCCATCACAATTATTCGCGCCTTCACATTGTTTATTACCACTTGGATCGACAAACCGCAGTGGATTATTACTTACATACGTATACCGATTCAACGACAACGGATTATCCACTTGCCCCTTATACGTATCCTCCGAGATAAACCTCCCTATCTTCGGATCATAATACCGGGCACGCAGGTAGTAAAACCCGCTCTCTTTATCAAACATCTCCCCCGCATACATAAACGGGTTGGAAATCGTTTCTTTGACCTTATCCGCAATCAAATTGCCCCAGATGTCGTAGTCGTACGTATTCAGAACATTCCCATTAGGAGCCTTGATTTTGACAACATCACCATGGCTATTGTAATAGTAATTACCTTCAAGATTCGACGCATAGTCTTTTCGCCAGATCAACTGGTTACCAAACACATTCCGCGCCTTGACCCTGCCATCCTGCGTCAGCTCTTCAATCACTTGCCCATCCAAATAGACGTAGTGAGTCGTATCCGTCACGCTGCCAGTCTGTTGCTTCGTCGCCCGCAGTCCACCTGGGTAATACGTGTATGTCGTTGTACCCTTCTCATCCTTGTACTCCTGCAAACGATTAAACAAATCGTGCTTCATTTCATAGGAGCGCAGGATATCTACCGGAGCGTTTGCATACACTTGGCGGTTGCCGCGTTTGTCATAAGCGTATTGCTTGACGTTTCCTTCGACCGATTCTTCCTTGATCCGGGAAAGCTTGTCGTACACAAACAATCCATAATTCGTACCGGATCGCTTTTGGCTGGTGATATTCCCAAACAGATCGTAGCCATTTGTCTCGTTCCAGCCGTCTGCGTGATTCAAGGCTGTTTTTTCACCGAATGAGCTGACCGATTGCTGCATCGCTGTCGGTTGTCCCGGATACGATACAGCATTGGTTTCACCTGTGTTGCTGATATCGTACGTGTATGTGGTCGTTCCCACTCCCGGGATCGCCACCGAATTTAATCGGTTTGCGTTGTCATAGGTGTATCCGACACTTAGAGATGGGGCAGAACCAGATACCGCACTTCTTGCAGGGTATACGAGTGTATCTATCGTATCGTCGTTATCAGAATACAGAAGCTGGTAGTCCTTGCCCATCATCGTTTGACGATTCTTCCGATGGAACCCATCGTAGCCATAGCTGATAGAGTTTCCGGTGTGATTATTTTCACTCAGAAGCAGGCCAGATTGTGGATCATACACGCGGTCTTCATAGAAAGAAGCGCCGGAAGAAACTTTCTTTAATTCATTGAAAGGCGTGTAGTCGTAGTTGAATGTGACACCGTTTTTATCCTTGTAACTCTTCACAAGACCGCTTTTGTCGTAGGTGTACGTCTCCGCTTTTGTCTCTGGATTCTTCTCCGAGAGCTTCCACGACAAACTATTGTAGGTATACTCTGCCGTAGTCGTGCCATTCTCCAATACACTGGTGAGATTGCCTAGCCCATCGTACCCGTATACATTTACGTTATTTTCAGGGTCCTGCAAATACACCAGGTTGTCGTTATGGTCGAAGCGCATACTCCACGCTTGGGAAGTTTTGCCGTCTGAGATTTCTTTATTAGTTACTTTCCCGAATCGATCCGTCTGGTAGTTCGTCACGCGATGATGACTGCCGCTTTGCGTCGTCTCCTCAGTGCTCTCCACTTTTCCATACAAATCACGGTAGGTGGTCGCGATATAGCCATTCGGAGAGAGCGTTTGTTCCGTCAGACGGGGTAAGTATCTTGTTCCATCCGAGTAGGCATTGTTTCGATGTTGCTTGGTGGTTCCTAAAGAATTCGTCGTTTGGTACACAAAGCCGTCCCAGTCATACAGGTACGAGGTGCTTTGCTCCTGCTTCCCGTAAGGAACCGTGCGGCTTATCTCCATGCCATCTGGCGTAAACTCGTTTTCTACCAATGGACGCTTCGCACCTGTCGTGCCCACCTGCTCTTGATAGGCGGTATCTCCATACGGGGTGTAGTAAGTGATCAGCTTCGATTGATCCGGGGCAATTTTCTCCACGATGCCCGGTCCTTCTGAACTCGATCCAGAAGCTTCGCCGTCCCGATACACATACGTTATGGTTCGTTTTGCGCTTTGATTGTGAAAAGTCTCCGATAACGGTCGGCCTAACTCATCGTAATCGTATGTAGCCTTACTTCCATTTGGATAGGTCTGGCTTTTGATTTGGCCTTTGTCATCGATTTCGTAGGAAAAATTCAATACATCCGATTTGCCGCTTTCCAGCTCAACACCTGCGAGTGCGATTTGTGTTGGCTGAACGCCATATTGATCATAGGCGGTAAAGGTCTGCGTCCTTGTCTTTCCTGCGCCAAAGTCTTCCGTAATCGAGTAGAGCTGGTTATTGGTGTACTCATATGTCCGTTCAACCGATTGGCTCTTGTGATTATCGATCAAATTTGCAGGGAACGAGTTGATCTCCGTTTCTTTTCGGAGCAAATATTGATTGTTGTATTCGAATGTCGTATTCGAATAATACGGATCGCCCGAAGCGGAAGTAGATTGAGTTCTGGCTGCCTTCAATACAGAAAAGGTCCGGAAGCCCCATGGATTTACCCCTTCTGCATCATATGTCCATGTACTTACAATCCCATCCGGTGCAATCTGCTTGATCAGTTGTCCGTAATCGTTATATTCCAAATACGTCTCTTGAGCGTAATTGTTGATCTTGGCCGCATACCGTGAGCGATTGGAAAGGTTCGGGTCTTTCAAGTAGGAATTGTAAACATCCAGATCGCTAACTGCCGATGTCGGTTCCAGGAAAACGTATTGATAAGTCGGCTTTGTGTTCCGGCCGGAATAGGCGTAGGTTGTGTACGTAGTTGGATTGTACTCGACCCGATACTTCGCGCCAGATACATTTGTTCCGCCTTTGCTCACGCCTGTTGTCTTCTCGCTCCGCAGCAACGTATTTCCATCTTGATTAACCTTGTAAATGGAATTCTTCGTGTAACGGGAAGCCTCAGATTCGGTGACTTGGATGGTATCCCCATGTCGTTCCGCAAAATTCTTCAATCTGGGCAGTTGTTCCTTTGGTACCTTCCATATCTCGCGGAGGTTGTCGTTATTGGCATAGTTCTTTTCGAGCCTATACGTATTAGTTCCTTTTGGCGTTTTCTGCGTATAGCTGTACGATACTTTATTGACTGGATGATAAGCTACATAGCTTAGTGCATACTTGTCTTGAAAAATCCGTACGAGACCGTCATTGAACGTCGTTTGACCTAGTTGATAGGGGCGATATTCGTAATTGATTTTTAATCCTTGCAGCGGATAGGAAACTTCTTGCATGAGCAAGTAATCGATTTCCTTACGCTTCTTTGTATCCGATTCCCAATACTTTGCTGAATCTTGAAGACTTTGATCAGTAGGGAGCTTATCCAGTGTGTATTCTTTGTTTAAATTGAAATAAGCAATACCCTTGGTAGTAGGATTATGATACGAATAATTTGCTACTGTATAAGAACCGCTTCCACTCCCTGCTGTCGGCAGGACTTCTACTCGGACGAGCTGATGGTAACCGTTCAATGCTAGCTTTCGTTCAAAGTGGTAGCGAATGTGCTTGAGCACAGTAGTCTCAGTTTTATCTTTATAGACAATCAAGTCTTGCGTTGTGTTGTTTTGCTTTCGTTTCAGCACCACATAACGACCGACACTGTCTTCAATGCTGACTGGCTCTCCGTCGCTGTTAACGTTGTATTTGATCGTGTCCCCATAAATATTGGATTTGACGACCGTTCCAGACTTTACATCAAATTCATATCTCAGATTACGGTAATACAACGTGTACTTCTGATTCACTTTGTCAGTGATGAACATGATGTCCTTATACGGATAATTCACAAACTTGTTGAACCGATATTCTAAAGATGTCCCGTCCTCTAAGCTAATGTAATAACGATTCGCCGTTGGACTCTTGTCTATGTTGGTGGAGTAAATTTGCTGGCCTGGATTATAGGGGTCGTCCCTTACTGTAGCTGCCTGCTCCCGCGTGACGATATCCAGTCTTGGCATATTAAAATCCCAACCGGTTGCAAATTTCTCATTGGTTAGGGCTTCATTCTTGTCTAGATCATCGTCCCAGCTTGGTACACTGATTTTACTGCTCAGGGAGTGGTATCTGCGCTTTATATCCAGATCTAGTCCATGCTTTCCTGGCAAGTAGAGATCTTGCTCGACCAGGTTCGCAGCTCGATATACATCATCTACGGCTTGCTCTGTTTTTGAACGAGCAAAGCGAAACTCTTGATCTTTTTCTGTGTAGAGAACTTCTGGAGGAGTTGTATTCACTGCTTGAATGTCGAGCGTTTCTTCCAGACTCTTGAGTTCATTTACTTTCGATTGTACGAGGGGAGTAAGGCGATTTAAGAGGGCCTTATTTTCCTGACTGAGATTATCGAATTGAGAAATGAGCTGGTCACTGGTAAAAGCTTTGACTTCTGCTTGTTCTTCAGTTGAAAGCAGCTGCAATAGATCCGGATAAAAATAGGCAGCGTATTTTAGTAAGGATCGGTCGAATGTTTGGTGGATTTCGATTGCTGTGTTTGCATCCAGCTCGGTCCATGTTAGTGAAGCGATGTCCTCTGCGTTATATGATGCGGGATTTTTTGCTTCTCTTTTTTCTGGTAAAGGGGTGAGAGTTTGCTCTGCGATGGATTGCTGGATTTCATCTATTGTGTCGGTAGGAGTTGATTCTTCCACACTTTGTACGTCGTATGAGTTTGGCACTGACGGTGAATTTGCCAGGATACTCACTGGTGGTATAAGCGTTGCAAATAGGGAAATGCATAGTATAAAGATCAGTGTTGATTTTGTCGACAGGAGTTTCATAGTGCCTCCGAAAGAAATGTTGTCCCCCTTGGTTAGAAGGGGGATTTACTTGTAATAATTATGGTGTAAATGTGATTTTTACAGGTTTTGGACTGAATGAAGTTGTTCCATTTCCTAGTTGACCTTGAGAGTTATTACCCCAAGCGTATACTGTTCCATCTCTTTTTAAAGCTATACTATGTTTTGCAATAGGCCCACTTGCAACTTCTACAATCTCTGTCAATTCCGATATGTTCACCGGAACAAGTTTATCCGAATAACTGCCATCACCATCACCAATTTGTCCTGCGCTCCCCCACGCATATACTTTGCCATTTACATCAAGAGCCAAGCTATGACTGAATCCTGCTGCAACAGAGACAATATTTGAAAGTCCGTTTGTTTTAGTTGGAGTTGAAGTCCATGTTGTATTGTTAATGCCTAATTGACCACTAGAATTTTCCCCCCAAGCCCATACAGTTCCGTCTTTTTTTAGAGCGAGACTGTGTGCGTTCCCTGCAGAAACACCTTTTATGTCTGTAAGCCCTTCTACTTTGAACGGTTTATTTGTTGTGTTAAACCCCTGCACTCTTCCCCACATCCACACCGTACCATCCTTCTTGAGGGCTAGTCCATGATCTCCTCCAGCAGCAATCTCTTTGACATCTGTAAGACCAACTACTTGTACCGGTGTAGCACTATTTATATTTGTGCCGTTACCTAATGCACCGTGATAATTATATCCCCAACTCCATACTGTACCATCAGTTTTTAAAGCTAAGCTATGGTACACTCCCGCAGCAATACGCGAAATGTCTGTAAGACCTTTTACTTGAACAGGAACATTTTTTTGAACAGTTGTGCCATCTCCCAATTGACCGTAACTATTTTCACCCCATGCCCAAACTGTACCATCACTCTTCAGAATGACAGAGTGATGATAACCCGCTGCACTGCTCACTGCATTACCCGCTGCCAAAGCCGTCTCTTTTGATAGAAAAAGGGCTGCAAGCATCATCAGTAAAATATTTCTTATTAAATTTGACTTCATTAGATTTTTTTTCACTTAAGCTCACTCCATTTAATTGTCATTCGTTAATACTGGGACTGTGCTATTTTGTAGACTATTATTTCCTAGCTGTCCTTTCTCGTTTTGTCCCCACGCCCATACACTTCCTTCTTCCTTCACCATCAACGTATGTGCTCCACCTGCGGACATCCGTTTGGCTTTCACTTCGATCTCCTTGACTTCCACAGGAACCGTGATCGTTTTGTTATAGTAGCTCACTGCGATGTTCGTTGTCCCTACCGATACCGCTGTGATCACTCCTGCGGCATCTACCGATGCAACCGCTGGGTTACTGCTTTCATACGTCGACTGCGTCGTGACACCTTGGGTGCTGTTATTTGCATAGGTCGCCGTGATTTGCAATGACTTGCTTTGGGACGTCGGCAGCAACACCGTACTTGGACTCGCTACCAGTTGCTGAGCAGAGATGACTAGCATACTTTCTATTGGCGTTGTCCGATTCTGTGCCGTTCCATCTCCTAGCTGTCCCTTCTCATTCTGACCCCACGCCCATACACTTCCGTCTTCTTTCACCAACAATGTATGTGCGTTACCTGCGGACAAGCGATTGACTTTGACCTCTGTCTCCTTGACTTCTACAGGGACCGTAATCGTTTTGTTATAGTAGCTCACTGTAATGTTCGTTGTCCCTACCGATACCGCTGTGATCACACCTGCGGCATCTACCGATGCAACCGCTGAGTTACTGCTCTCATACGTCGACTGCGTCGTGACATCTTGGGTACTGTTGTTTACATAAGTCGCCGTGATTTGTAATGGCTTGCTTTGAGATATTGGCAGTAAGACCGTTCCTGGATTCGCTACCAATTGCTGCGCGGAGATGACCAGCATACTTCCTATTGGCGTCATCCGATTTTGTACCGTTCCATCTCCTAGTTGACCCTTCTCATTCTGACCCCACGCCCATACACTTCCGTCTTCTTTCACTATCAATGTATGTGCTCCACCTGCGGACAAGCGATTAATCTTCACTTCCGCCTCTTTTACTTCCACAGGAACTGTGATCGTTTTGTTATAGTAGCTCACTGTGATAGTCGCTGTTCCTACCGATACCGCTGTGATCACACCTGACGCATCTACCGATGCAACCACTGGATTACTGCTCTCATACGTCGACTGCGTCGTGACATCTTGGGTGCTGTTATTTGCATAGGTCGCCGTGATTTGTAATGGTTTGCTTTGAGATGTTGGCAGCAACACTGTACTTGGACTCGCTACCAGTTGCTGCGCCGAAATGACCAGCATACTTTCTACTGGCGTTGTCCGATTCTGTACCGTGCCATCTCCTAGCTGCCCCTTCTCGTTTTGTCCCCACGCCCATACACTTCCGTCTTCTTTCACCATCAACGTATGTGCGTTACCTGCGGACAAGCGATTGACTTTGACCTCTGTCTCCTTGACTTCTACAGGGACCGTAATCGTTTTGTTATAGTAGCTCACTGTGATAGTCGCAGTCCCTACCGATACCGCTGTGACCACACCTGCTGCATCTACTGTTGCAACCGCTGGGTTACTGCTTTCATACGTCGACTGCGTCGTGACATCTTGGGTGCTGTTATTTGCATAGGTCGCCGTGATTTGTAATGGCTTGCTTTGAGATGTTGGCAGCAACACCGTACTTGGACTCGCTACCAGTTGCTGAGCAGAGATGACTAGCATACTTTCTATTGGCGTTGTCCGATTCTGTGCCGTTCCATCTCCTAGCTGTCCCTTCTCGTTTTGTCCCCACGCCCATACACTTCCGTCTTCTTTCACCATCAACGTATGTGCTCCACCTGCGGACAAGCGATTGACTTTGACCTCTGTCTCCTTGACTTCTACAGGGACCGTAATCGTTTTGTTATAGTAGCTCACTGTAATGTTCGTTGTCCCTACCGATACCGCTGTGATCACACCTGTCGCATCTACCGATGCAACCGCTGGGTTACTGCTCTCATACGTCGACTGCGTCGTGACATCTTGGGTACTGGTGTTTACATAAGTCGCCGTGATTTGTAATGGCTTGCTTTGAGATATTGGCAGTAAGACCGTTCCTGGATTCGCTACCAATTGCTGCGCGGAGATGACCAGCATACTTCCTATTGGCGTCATCCGATTCTGTACCGTTCCATCTCCTAGCTGACCCTTCTCATTTTGACCCCACGCCCAAACACTTCCGTCTTCTTTCACCATCAACGTATGTGCTCCACCTGCGGACAAGCTCGCTATCTTACTTTCCACGCTTACTACATGCACCATGGTATTAATCGTTTTTCCTGAATGAGCAATCGTGATCGAGGTACTTCCCACTTTTAAACCTGTTAACAACCCATCGGTAGTAACAGAAGCAATGGCTTGATCTTCTAATGTATACAAAGCTTTATTGGTTACATCCACTTCTGTACCATCCATAAAAACTGCTTTTACAAGCAACTGATTTGTACCATTCTCTAGCATTGTTATCTTTTCTGGTAGAACTTTGATGCTTTGAATTACATTCTCAGCAGTAACAACAACAGGCACAACCACACTTGCTCCCCCAAAGGAAACGGTGATGTTCGTACTACCTGCCTTAACAGCCGTAACCACTCTGTTCGAATCAACAGTTACCACTGTGGCATCTCCTGGCAAGTAGACTGCTTGCCCCGAAACATCCATGTTCTTGCCATCCTTATAGGTCGCTGTTACTTGTAGCTGCTGCGTCTTCCCAACCAACATGTTCAAGCTGACTGGTGTAACAGACAAGCTCTGCACAGGCTCTTGTGTCTCTGTAACCTGAACAGGAACGGTAACTACTTTTCCACCAAAAGATACTGTTACAGTAGATGTTCCGACCGCCACTCCAGTAACAGACCCACTTGCTCCAACACTGGCAATAGCAGGCTGCGAACTCTGATAAGTCGCCTGATTCGTTACAATCGTTTGGCTGTTATCACTGTAGGTCGCCTTCACTTCCAACTGCTGGCTGGCTCCTTTGCCAATGCTCACTGTCGCTGGCGTAACAGCCAAAGACACGAGAGAGATGGCATTTCCTGAAACCGTAACAGGAATGATCGTACTTTGCCCACCGTAGCTTACCGTGACTTGCGTAGCTCCTGGCGAAATTGCTGTTATCAGTCCACCACTATCCACTGATGCAACATTGGCATTACTACTTGAATAAACGGCTTGTCTAGAAATATTTTCTTCGGCCCCGTTTGAATAAGTCGCCGTTACACTAAGCTGTTGAGTACCACCTGCAACCAACGATACTTGCACCGGTGTTCCTTTTATTTCCTGAATGGTAGCCCCTTGAACAGTTATCTGGCTAGATGCACTTTTACCATCATAAGAAACGGTAATCATCGCTGTTCCTGCTTTGATACCCGTTACGACACCCTGGCTGCTCACTTGCGCAACAGATGCATTCGAGGTGTCAAAGCTGGCAACGCTGCTGATATCTTTGCTGTTACCATCTGAGTAATAAGCGGATGCGTACAAGCGTTGGATCTGGCCTTCTGTTATTGTTGATTGTCCTGGTGCAAGACTGATTGATGTCAAATGAACGGATGGTGCATTAACGGTAATGGCAAAAGTCTTCGACTGCCCACCGAAATACAACCTGGCCTTCGTCGTCCCGCCGTTCACCGCATACACAATCCCCTTGTTGATATAGGCAACCGAGGGATCCTCCACGACATATACAGCCTGCGCGCTTACATCCACCTGACTCCCGTTGTCCAACGTTGCCATGACCTTGATTGATTTGGAGTTACCGGGTGATACATCCACCTTCTCCAGATCGAGACTCAAGGCTTTAGCTTTCTGTGGTGTAGATGCGTTTTGCTTTACACTTTTTGTGATATTTCCGTTCTCGTCATGATAGAAAATGACGCTTTCGACTCCGTTTTCTTTGATCGCCTTGATTCGATTGTTTTGATCGTATACATACTCGTAAACCGTTCCCCCAGCCGCTGGAGCAAAAACTGTAAATAGTACATTGACTGGATTACTTTCTGTATTGGTCAGCTTAATCGTATAGGCACCTGCCGCCAAATCATAAATGACCTCCGCTGCACTTGGCTTCTCCCTCGGTGACACTTGAACCCCATTGGAATAGACCGTTACAACAGGATACTTCTGACTTGGATTTTTCAATTGGGTAACCATGCGATACTTTCCAGGAATGGTAACAGTCATGGCGATTTCTACCGTTTGTCCACCTGGAATCGTGATATCGTTTGGCTGATTAAAAACAAAGGCTTCGCCTCCTGGCTTTGCCAAAAGCGTAGCGTAAAACGCACTTTTTCCTACAATCTTCACATAATACGTTTTTCCGGCAGCAAATACTGGATTCACTCTACCATTACTACCTGAGGAGATCTCCTCATGATCCAGCAAGCTCGCCCCTTTATAAACGGATATATTTGCATCTGCCGCTAATCCCGAGTCGTTATTTAACGTGAACTGATAAACTCCGCTCGTTCTCGCTGTGATTTTAAAGTATTTTGCCTGATTGGCAGGAAAATGCATCCGTACCGGGTTATACTCTACCAACAGATTAAAATTACTTTCTGCCGGTTTCGTTTGGACCGTGATCGAGCCGCTGCCATAGCTGCTAGTACCGGATGAATTGTACGCCCAAAGTCTAATTGTATAAACGGTCGCCGGTTGTAGGCCCGTGATGGTATGATTGGACACATTGCCTATCCGCTTAATACCTCCGCCATCTACTTGAATGCCGTAGTCTGTTGCGCCTACGACAGGACTCCAAAATACTTTAAGGGAATTCGTATCTGCCTCTACACTAATATTATTTGGGGCATCTGGTTTCTTCTCGATAGTCAAGCTTCCAGGATAAACCGCTACAAAACCGCCGCGATTGGATACTTCGATGTTCGGATAGGTGCCTTCTCCAAGATCCCTGCCCCTCCAGCTAAGGCTCCACTGACCTGAGCTACCAGTAGTAGTAAATTCCTGCGGATTTTTAAGACGATTCATCCTGCCAGATATGACATCGCCTGCTTGAAGATGGGTATAGACTCCTTCCAGAGTAAAGGTCTCATCAATGTCCATGACCCTCTTTGCCCCAGGGGTGTAAATAACGATCTTCGGGAGAGCATCTACCAATCGGGATGTGTAATTCGTTGGTGTAGTCCATGCACCACGATTATCCTGAGCTTGAACCGTCCAATATACGGTTTGATATAACATTTCTTTTGTGATGGGGAAAAAATATCTGCCGGACGCATTCCCATTTTGGTTCGATTCGGAAATCGGCTCTTGTTTCTCACCCAGCTCGTTTCCGCCTGGAGTCAGTCCCACTCTTAATTTTGTTGATACGATTTTGTCTGAAACATCATTATCTCTAAGCGAATAATTAATTAACCCTGTTCGGCCACTATCCATGATGACAAGCTCTGTATTTACGACGACAGGTGCTTGATTCGTGGCTAATAGATAGAACTCCAATTTAGCGGTACTGCCTTCAAGGATTTTCGGGGCATCGCTCTTCATTATCGCTTTTAGGCGCACATCAATGAGGGCGTTTTTTTGTATATAGCTTGTATCAAATACATAAGAACGGGCTGTACCTGTTAATTTCTCCCGTTTTGTAGAAGTGACATGCCCGCCCTCGCTGATATAAATGATTAATTCTTGCGAGGCTATATAACTTGGATACCCTTTACCGTTGTAGTAGTCCCAATCCAACGTAATCGACTGCCCTTTTGGTATTTCTGCTCGATCTTTCGGATATTTCCAATTCGCAGAAATGGTTATCGGGTCCTTTTCAGCTTGCGCTCTCATATCCAAGCTAATATCGACTTTTTCGACGAGAGATTTACTGGATTTCTGATCGACCGCCCAGACACGAAGTGAGTAGAGATGATCTGGTTTCAAATTGCTGATGGGCAAGTTGTATGAAAATTCATTTGCGCTCTCAGACGCCGTAAAACGAGTCAGTTCATGAGGATCTTCTTCATCTAGCTGATACCAAATATGAACTTGGTCTCCGATGTTCGGATCCATCGCAATGCCTGATATGACGATGACATCCTCTGAATTAACAGTAGTGACAGCCTTCCCTACCACGGGTGAGGTCAAGTAGACTTGGGGAGCAGAATTATCGTTCACCTCAGTCGTTATGTAGGTGATTTCAGGTGTCCATTTTAGAAGATCCCCAATGTTGTTTTCTTTCTGGTTGACTTGAAAAATCAATGCGTCTCCTTCTTCAATCGAAAGCTCCTCCTGAATTTCCACACCAATCTCATCGTTAAAGTCAATCGATTGCCAGCCTGAGGAAGGCCAAATTTGAGCATCATTTTTCAGTAGTCGGACGTTAACTCCGTCTCCCTCTTCCACTTGGATTTTGGAAATCCAACCGCTAACGTGAATTCGTCCTGAACGCGGTGCCTTCCATTTCAGGATAGGATCTGAGCTCCCGACTTTTATCCACGTGTTTCCGATTGCCGTCTCGTTTTGATTACTCTTCCATTCCTCGGCAGCTTTGTCCCATTCCAAGTCCGTGAAGCGATCTCCGCTTACCTCCTGATAGGACCAATTGTTCTGTCCTTGCTGATTAGAAAATTGCAGCCAAAAAGCATACGTGTCATGTATGGGTTCAACAATCGTGATTGTCTTCTCCATACTGGTTTGCTTCCCGTCTTTTTCTGTGACCAGCACCTGTAATTGGTGTTCCCCTACTTGCATCTGGTCAACTTCCAACAGATAGGAGAAGCCTGGTTTTAGATGTGGTGCGTCTGGGTATTTGCGCTTCAGATCTGGTCGTTCAAGCCCATATTTCGCCTCGCCCAGCTTATCTCCATCCATCAAAACCTCGATTTTCTCCACTTCACCAGAAGAAACGAACCATCCCGTCATGTTGTAATTCCTACTGATCAGTTCGTTATCTTGCGGGGTGTCAATGGCGCCCCCTGTTACCAAGACGTCGCCTTTTACAGTGACAGGGTATTGCTTGACTATGCCAGCATAAGACACAGTGAGCACTGTACTTCCTGATGAGAGCCCGGTTAGTAATCCAGTTGCATCTATTTTGGCGATAGATGGATTATCAATCGTGTAGGTTACTTCTCCCGTTACATCCTTGGTACTCTTATCTCGATAAGATGCAACGACCGTGAATGCTACGCTCTTGTCTTTTTCTAAAGTAACTTCGGAATAATTAGCTGTGATTCCCGTAACGGGACCAATGATGATGTTACTTTCCAGCAAGAGACTCTCCGCGCCCGCTTTATCCGTTACTTTTATGGTCAGTTTGTGATTCCCTTCCGCAAACAAGGACGTATCCAGTAGATATTGAAAGCCAGCATTTGCATTCTGGTAGAGTGGATACATGGCTAAAATGTCTGGACGAGGTCCGCCATATACGGCAGTTCCCTGTAATTGTCCATCCACCAAAACCTCGATTTTGGACACACCGCTTGGGTTCAGAATCCATCCCTGTATGGTTGTGGTTCCACCAATAACTGTGCCTTCTTTTGGGATATCCATTTGCCCTTTGGCAACAAGCGAGCCTGCTTCTGATTCTGTGACAACAACTGGAATCATTAATGACTGATTCCCGTAATTCACTTGAATCTTTGTCATTCCAACCTTCAACCCTGTTACGATTCCCAGCGGACTGACATAAACGACATTCGGATCTTCTACTGTATAAACAGCTTCCCCTGTAATGTCCCTTGATTGTTGACCCTCAAAACTGGCGGTAATCTGCAGTTTCTGCATAGCGTCTTTTGCTACGCTAATAGTTGGTTCTGTATTTTGCAGACTGATCGCTGGAGCATTTTTTCCAACTACGAAACTTTTTTCGGGTAGTGGATGCTGCTTTCCTTCGCTATCCGTTGCGATCACAGAAACGGTATGATTACCCGGTTGCAGTTCGTTCAGATCTACGGTATAGCTGTATCCTGCTTGTGTATTTGTATATTCCGGATGAAGCAGGGCAATATCAGGTCGAGCAATGCCTGACTTTGCTTTCCCATGTTCGATCCCGTCAATGACAACCTGATAGTCTGAGATAGCAGAGGGATGTAAAAACCATCCTGAAATCGTATAGGTGCCATTGACAGTAGCACCATTTACAGGCGTTTCTATCTCTCCCAAGGTTTTAAGTGCTTCCGCTTCCGTAACAGTAATAGGAATGCTGATACTTTGATCCCCATATTTTACGGTGAGACTCGTACCTCCTTGGGCTAGAGCCGTGACCAAGCCATCAGTGCTCACCTTTGCGACAGAAGAATTCTCTATGTCGTATAGGGCCAACTTGGTTACATCCTGACTGCTCTGATCCTCCAATACCGCCATGACAGTCATTTGATGTGTTTTTGCTTGAGGAACGGTTAGCTCAGTAACGTTTGCCTTTAATCCTATTGCTGGTAGCAAGGTAACGACTTGAATCGTTCTGTTCCCCAGCATTACCTGATTTCCACCCTTTCCTGTTCCTCTAACAGAAAGAGTATGTGTGCCTTCCCGCAATTTCCCTGTATCGAGATTGTAGTGGAACCCTACGTTTCCATCCGGTTTGGGAGCATCCATAATTTCTATTTCCGGACGAGAAATGCCATAGGTTGCTTCACCACTTACGGCTCCATCGACCAGTACTTCAATCTTTTCAACACCAGTAGAGTCAATAAACCAGCCTGTGACAGGGTAAACACCGCTGATTAATGCATTTTCTGCGGGACTGTCAATGCCTCCCCGAGCCAGAGCCCCTGCTGCTTTGACCCAAACAGGTATCGTAAGCGTTTGTTCCTGGTATTTCACGATGATATTGGTTTGACCGACTTCAATTCCCGTAACGATACCTTTATCTGAAAGGCTAATGATCGCAGGATTCTCAATCGTGTATTGAGCCTCTCTCGTCACATCTTTCGTTTGTTGATTCAGTAAAACAGCAGAAATGGATAATTGCTGTGTATTCCCTTGTATCAAATCTACCTTGCTTATATTTGCCACAATACTTGTTGCCGGTTCAGCACGACCGATGAAAACAGCTCGCTCTGCCAGAACTTGTTCAGCGCCGTCTTTATTGACAGCCGTTACCTTAATCGAGTGCTGCCCTTCCATTAGCTGCGTTGTGTCTAAGGAGTACTCAAATCCGGCTTTAGCATTCTGATATTGTGGATACGAGGATTCAATATCAGGTCGGGTATGCCCATAAGAAGCCTCCCCCACTACTGTTCCATCAAAATGAACCTCTATCTTGGAAACACCTGATGGATCCAGGTACCAACCCTTGATGAGTGTGACGCCTGTCATCATCGAATTACTTGTTGGCGCCTCTAACTCCCAACGCGGTATCAGTGGCTCATCCTTTTTGATCGTAACGGGGATCGTGATTGATTGACCTTCATATCGAATGGTCACAATCGCCGTTCCATACCCCGTTGCTTTTACAAGCCCAGTAGCGTCTACTGCTACGACACTTTCATCTGATGAAGCGTACTCTGCAAGACTTGTAACGTCTTTCAGGGTGTTATCTTCTAAAACAGTAGATACCACCAACTGATGGGAACCTTCATTCGTTAGTTCCAGCTTGGTTACATCGGCATGCAGACCATTCAACGGCTCCACGTCACCAATGTAAAACGTCGTTCCATCAATGACGGTTTGTTGTCCATTCGTATCTTGAACTTCCACCGTAATGCTATGTGTGCCTGCCGTTAAATTCCCAGTATCCAGTTGATAGTGAAATCCAGCACTGCTATTCTGATAAGCTGGATATTTCGCTTCAACATCTGGTCTCGGGTCGCCATAAGATGCCTCTCCCACATTCGTACCATCAATCAGGATACTGATTTTCGATACACCGTCTGGATGGAGATACCATCCTTTAATGGTATACGTACCACTGATTAACTCGCCTTTTTCGGGGGTGTCGAGCCCACCTATTGGTATCAAAGGAGCTCGCTTCGTCACGACTATCGGAATCTCAATCGTCTTGTGACCCAACTCAGCGATCAGTTGCGTATCTCCTATTCCACTTCCTGTGACGAACCCTGAAGGTGTAACCGTAGCAATTTTTTCATCTTTGCTCGAATACGTAACTTCTTTGCTGACATCTCTGGTGTTGCCATCTGTCATGTTCGCAGTAATCTTCAGTTGATAATTTTCACCTTCGGAAAGTCGCAATTCGTTCGGCGTCGATTCCAGTGAGGTAATCTCTGCGGAGTCTTCATCCCCTAGTCCCAGCGCTTTCTCTAGGTTTACAAGCCCTTTTCCGTAAAAACGTGATTCCCCTAAAGGTGTTGCGTTATCGACTAAACTATCACGCACTTCGCGATTGGTGGCTCCACCCTTTTTCGACCAAATAACAGCTGCTGCACCGGTTACGTGAGGAGCTGCTAAAGAAGTGCCTGAACGTTGCTCATAGTCTCCATGGAGAGACGTACTTAGAATATCAACGCCAGGAGCCATCAGGTCTAACCCACTGCCAACACTTGAAAAATCAGCCCGTTGATTGTCCTGATTAATCGCACCGACGGACAATGTCTCAGCATATTTCGCAGGATATAACTGGGTATCCTCACCCATTCCGCGATTTCCTGCTGCTGCAATAACCAGTATTCCTTGTTGATTCGCTCTTTTTATCTGGTCGTGTAACGCTTGACTGTCAATTCTACCACCAGCACTAATGGAAACGATGTTCATGTCATTCTGTATCGCCCATTCAATCCCCTGAATCATGCCGGAATAGGTACCGTGACCTTTTTCATCAAGGACTCTAATGGCATAGATTTCAGCTTCTGGTGCAACACCAACAATCCCAACATCATTATCTTTACCAGCGATAACACCAGCCACCCCAGTTCCATGCCCGTGCTCATCATCAAAATCTGATTTTCCTTCTACATAGGAAATGCCTCCTTTTACTTGGAGGTCTTCATGATTGGATATACCTGTATCAATAATTCCAATTTTGATGTTTTGGCCTTTGTAATTTTTTTCGTGAGCTTGATTTGCCCCTATGTGCTCAATCCCCCACGGAATTTCCTGCTTTTCTGTTCTGTTTGTTTCTGCTAACTCTATTTCACTATCTTCCTCAATATAGGCTACATTCTCGTCCTGAGACATTACCTCCATTTCACTCTCTGTTAATTGAGCAACCATCACTTTCGTGCTAAGTTGCTGGACAGATGATCTTTGAATCGCCCTCACTTTTGTTTTCTTGCTTTCTTTAAAACCAATTAAATACGTTTTACTACTAGCGCTTGCGATAGCGTGCTCTGGGATAAGTTGCAAAAACAATAAAGCTAGCAGTAGGAATACATTGAAACGACTGATTGAGCGGATGAATCTAGGGTTCATTCCTGTAACTCCTTGTCATAATTGTGTTGAGCTTTGGTATCATTCCTTTTTAAAAATATTTCTAGCCAGCCAGTTACTCTTCATCTCCTTCCTAAAAATAAGTGCAGATAAAAAATGTAAATTTTACCTAAACAGCATTTTGAATTATAGTGAATTCCTGATATTGGATCAATAGGAACTTACCAATATGTTTTGACTAACAAATTACTAGTCAGCCAATATTGCTGATTAGCAGAAGGGATTTCCAAGTTAGAGTATGTTTTTTTTGACTTGCAGGTCAGTCTTGCTCTAATGGCCTACTACCTAGAGCAGTTCATGTTCATTAGCAGATAGATTCTGAGATAGACAAAAAAGGACCCAAGCGAGCTTAGATTACTCGTTTGGGTCTGGTGTTACGTATATTCAATTTCAACGAAAGTATTTGGGTATCGTATATTCATATCTTCCAGTCTCTTTTTTAGAATATCAGCACCAACTGGGAGATTAGTCAATAAATTATCCCCACCCCTTAAATACCATTCTTTCAAGTAACTCAACTAAACCAGTAATTGCATCCCAAAATGCTGACCATGCTTCAATACATTTTTATTGCCTTTCAGTTTTGTACGGTCTTTCGGTCCAGCCTATTCCACATTCTTTAAGTCTTGCTTCGCCAAATCAAGAGCAACCGCTAACGTAATTCGACACTGTTTACTAAGGCCTTGTAAATATTGCGTAATCGTTTTAGTTGCAACAATTGGTTCAAGCTCGTTATAGCGATCTAATTCAACTTCTGCGATAATGCTATCGTTAATTAAAATCTTATAAATATCTTCCCCTTGCTCGGGTATCCAATGAACAATATAAGCTGTATTCATTTCCGGATATGAACTTTTAATCACTTCAAGTAGTCTTCGTTTCTCTTCACTCTTAAATAGTGATTGATTCGATTTATTAAGTTGCTCCCTTATTTCTTGTTCCAATTTACTCCCAATTAATTTCACGTTTCACCCTCATTTCACTAACTATTTTAGCAACCCAGGGAATGCTGTTACCAAATTACCATGCTTATCAGTTAGAATAGTCATTGTAGAAGTGGGCTTGAAATTATTAAATTTATCCAGTCCAATTGACTTGTCTAATGTGACCACTCTTACGTATCGAACTCCTTCTGAGCTGTCGATACTTCTTACTACTGATGATTTTACTATATCTTTGCTGGATAAAAGTGAGCGAAGTTCGTCCTGTGTTATTGTGAACTTTGAAGCATTCTTATTTGAAAAATGCCTGTCTACAACATGCTTCCATCCATCATTACTGATATTTATTCGAGATTGAACGATAGGTGGCATACCGGAAACCTTCCCCATCCCTTTAGACGTATTTTTCAACGTCCCCGCTGCTAATGCACCGGTGGTAGAAGCTGCCAATCCTAAATCGGGAGCATCTCCATGATTCACCCAAACCGCAGTATTAAATGTTACGACAGCTGTCGAAAGAACTTCCTCCTGTAAATGCGTTGGTACATACATTCTTACTGCATCTTCTGGCTCTATCCCCTGTTCGTATGCCTTCCTTGCAGCAACCCCTGCCCAATGCATGTACTCTGCTTTTTGTGATGTAAAGCCACCGATTCCGCCCGTTCCTTCTTCAACGACGTGACCGCTCGGATCAACAAACCTCAACGGATTATTATGCGTATACGTATACCGATTCATCGACAATGGATTATCCACTTGCCCTTTATACGTATCCTCCGAGATAAACCTCCCTATCTTCGGATCATAATACCGGGCACGCAGGTAGTAAAACCCGCTCTCCTTGTCAAACATCTCCCCCGCATACGTAAACGGGTTAGACATCGTCTCCTTGACCTTATCCGCGATCAAGTTACCCCAAATGTCATAGTCATACGTATTCAGGACGTTGCCGTTCGGGTCTTTGAGCTTAACAACATCCCCGTGGCTGTTGTAATAGTAGGTACCTTCAAGATTCGCCGCGTAGTCTTTCCTCCAAATCAACTGGTTACCAAACACATTCCGCGCTTTGACCCTGCCATCCTGCGTGAGCTCTTCAATGACTTGCCCATTCAGGTAAACGTAATTGGTCGTATCCGTCACACTACCAGTCTGTTGCTTCGTCGCCCGCAGTCCACCTGGATAATACGTGTACGTCGTCGTCCCTTTCTCGTCCTTATACTCCTGCAAACGATTAAATAAATCGTGCTTCATTTCATAGGAGCTTAAGATATTACCAGGAGCATTGGCATACACTTGGCGGTTGCCGCGCTTATCATAGGCATACTGCTTAACGTTTCCTTCCACCGATTCTTCCTTGATCCGGGAAAGCTTGTCGTACACAAACAATCCATAATTCGTACCGGAGCGCTTTTGACTAGTGATATTGCCAAACAGATCGTAGCCATTAGTCTCGTTCCAGCCGTCCGCGTGATTCAAGGCTGTTTTTTCACCGAATGAGCTGACCGATTGCTGCATCGCTGTCGGTTGTCCCGGATACGATACAGCATTGGTTTCACCTGTGTTGCTGATATCGTACGTGTACGTGGTCGTTCCGACTCCTGGAATCGCCACCGAATTCAATCTGTTCGCGTTGTCATAGGTGTACCCGACACTAAGAGATGGGGCAGAACCAGATACCGCACTTCGTGCAGGGTATACAAGTGTATCTACCGAATCGTCATTGTCTGAATAAAGAAGCTGGTAGTCTTTGCCCATCATCGTCTGGCGATTCTTCCGATGGAATCCATCGTAGCCATAGCTGATAGAGTTTCCGATGTGATTATTTTCGCTCAGAAGTAGACCAGACTGTGGATCGTACACGCGCTCTTCATAGAAGGCTGTACCAGAAGAAACTTTCGTCAGTTCATGGAAAGGCGAATAGTCGTAGTTGAACGTGACGCCGTTTTTGTCCTTGTAGCTCTTCACAAGACCGCTTTTATCGTAGGTGTACGTCTCTGCTCTCGTTTCCGGATTCTTCTCGGAGAGCTTCCATGCCAAGCTATTGTAGGTATATTCTGCCGTAGTCGTGCCATTTTCCAGAACACTGGTGAGATTGCCTAGCGTATCGTAGCCATATACGTTTACGTTATTTTCCGGGTCCTGCAAATATACGAGATTGTCGTTATGATCGAAGCGCATACTCCACGCTTGGGAAGTCTTGCCGTCAGAGATTTCTTTATGGGTTACTTTCCCGAATCGATCAGTCTGATAGTTTGTCTCGCGATGGTGACTGCCACTTTGGGTCGTCTCCTCTGTGCTCTCCACTCTTCCATACAAGTCGCGATAGGTGGTTACGATGAGCCCATTGGGAGAGAGCGTTTGTTCCGTCAAGCGCGGCAAATATTTCGATCCATCCGAGTAGGCATTGTTTCGATGATTCTTGGTAGTTCCAAGTGCATTCGTCGTTTGATACAAAAAGCCATCCCAGTCATACAGATACGAGGTGCTTTCCCCCTGCTTCCCAAAAGGAACCATGCGGCTAACCTCTAACCCATCCGGCGTGAACTCGTTTTCTACCAAGGGACGTTTCGTACCTGTTGTGCCTACCTGCTCTTGATAGGCCGTATCTCCATATGGGGTGTAGTAGGTGATGAGCTTCGATGAATCCGGTGCAATTTTCTCCACGATGCCCGGTCCCTCTGTCGTCTCCCCAGAAGCTTCGCCGTCCCGATAGACATACGTAATGCTTCGTTTTGCGCCTTGATTATGAAAAGTCTCCGAAAGAGGTCTTCCTAACTCATCGTATTCATAGGTAGCCTTGCTTCCGTTCGGATAGGTCTGACTTTTGATTTGGCCTTTGTCATCGATTTCGTAGGAAAAATTCAGCACATCCGATTTTCCGCTTTCCAGCTCCACTCCGGCGAGTGCGATCTGCGTAGGCTGAATTCCGTATTGATCATAAGCGGTAAAGGTCTGCGTCCGTGTTTTTCCTCCGCCAAAGTTCTCCGTTATCGAATAAAGCTGTTTGTTTGTGTACTCGTAGGTCCGTTCAACCGATTGACTCTTGGGTGTATTGATTAAATTGGCAGGGAACGAGTTGATCTCCGTTTCCTTCCGAAGCAAATATTGATCGTTGTACTCAAAGGTGGTATTCGAATAGTAAGGATCACCGGATGCTGTCGTAGATTGCGTTCGGGCTGCCTTCAATACGGAGAAGGTCCGGAAGCCCCATGGATTCAGCGCCACCTCATCATATGTCCATGTACTCATAATCCCGTCTGGCGCAATCTGCTTGATCAGTTGTCCATAATGGTTGTATTCCAAATACGTCTCTTGTGCGTAATTGTTGATCTTGGCAGCATACTGAGCACGCTTGGAAACATTCGGGTCTTTCAGGTAGTGATTGTACACATCCAGATCGCTAACGGACGAAGTCGGTTCGAGAAAAACGTACTGATACGTCGGCTTAGTATTCCGACCGGAGTAGGCGTAGGTCGTGTAGGTAGTGGGATTATACTCGACCCGGTACTTCGCGCCAGATACATTTGTTCCGCCTTTACTAATGCCTGTCGTTTTCTCACTTCTCAGCAAAGGATTTCCGTCTTGATTGACCTTGTAAATGGAATTCTTCGTGTAACGGGATGCCTCTGATTCGGTGACATGAATGGTATCCCCATGTCGATCCGCAAAATTCTTCAATCTGGGCAGCTTTTCCTTTGGCACCTTCCATACCTCACGGAAATTGCCGTTATCTGTATAGCTCTTTTCCAGCTTATACGTATTTGTACCGCTCGGTGTTTTCTGTGTATAGCTGTACGATACTTTATTGACAGGATGGTAGGATACATAGCTCAAGGCATGCTTGTCTTGAAAAATTCGTACGAGTCCGTCATTGAAGGTAGTTTGACCTAATTGATAGGGGCGGTAATCGTAATTGATTTTTAAGCCCTGCAAGGGATAAAACGCTTCTTGCATGAGCAAGTAATCGATTTCCGAGCGTTTCGCTACATCGGACTCCCAAAACTTCGCTGAATCCTGTAGGGCTTGATCTGTAGGCAGCTTTTCCAGCGTATAGTTTTTGTTTAAATTGAAATAGGCAATGCCCTTTGTTTTGGGATCATGATAGGCATACCGGGCCACTGTATATGCGCTGCTGCCGCTCCCTGCTGTCGGCAGGACTTCTACGCGAACAAGCTGATGGTAACCGCTCAATGCGAACTTTCGTTCAAAATGGTAGCGAATGTGCTTGAGCACGGTGGTCTCAGTCTTGTCTTTGTAGACAATCAAGTCCTGCGTGGTGTCGTTTTGCTTTCGTTTCAGCACCACATAACGGCCGACACTGTCTTCTATGCTCACCGGCTCTCCATCGCTGTTCAGGTTGTACTTGATCGTGTCCCCATAAATATTGGATTTGACGACCGTTCCCAACGTGACATCAAACTCGTACTTCAAATTGCGGTAATGCAGCGTGTACTTCCGATTCACATCGTCAATCGTGAAGAAGATGTCTTGATACGGATAATTCACAAACTTGTTGAACCGGTATTCTAAAGATGTGCCGTCCTCTAAAGTAATGTAATACCGATTACTCGATGGATCCTTGTCTACTTTGGTAGAGTAAATTTGTTGACCTGGATTATAGGGGTCGTCCCTTACCGTTACGGCCTGCTCCCGGGTGACAATATCCAATCTGGGCATATTAAAATCCCAGCCGGTTGCAAATTTCTCATTGGACTTCAGTGCTTCATTCTTGGAAAAGTCCTCATCCCAGCTTGGCGCACTGATTTTACTGCTCAGGGAGTGGTATCTGCGTTTTATGTCCAGATCCAGTCCATGCTTTCCTGGCAAGTAGAGATCTTGCTCGACCAGGTTCGCAGCACGGTATAGATCATCGACGGATTGCTCTGTTTTTGAACGAGCAAAACGAAACTCCTGATCCTTTTCGGTGTATTTTACCGGGGGTGGAGTAGTGGATTGGACCTCCATCTGTTCTTCCAGTTGTTTCAATTCATTGATTTTAGATAAAACGAGAGGAGTTAACCGCTGCAAGAGGTCTTTGCTTTCCTGACTCAGATTCTCGAATTGGGTGATAATCTGCTCAGAGGAAAGACGTTTGACTTCTTCTTGTTCTTCTGCTGTTAGTAATTGCAGCAGCTCGGAATAGAAATAGGCTGCGAATTTTAACAATGCTCTGTCAAAACTGCGATGAATGTCAATAACAGTGTCAGTCTCTAGCTGCGTCCATGTAAGCGAAGAAATATCCGTTTCCGTGTACTCGATTGGATTTTTTACTTCTCCTTTGTCATTGGTGATTGACTCGCCCATGGATTGTTGAATCTCTTCGATTGCCGTGTCTGGTGTTACTGCTTTCTCACCTGAGGTTACATGAGAGATGGACACGGGGGAGGATTCATTTGCGAACGTCGTTCCAAGCGGCAACATCGTTGTGCATAATGCAAGGCAAAGCACAACGATCATGAGTGATTTTATGGAAAAATGTTTCATAATGCCTCCGTTAGAGATATTCGTCCCCCCATGATGCGACGGGGGGACTGCATGAACATGGATTAGGGTACAACCGTAATCGTTATTATTTTAAACTGTCCGCCGTAAAACACCCTGGCCTCTGTTGTTCCAGGATTCATCCCATGCACAACACCTTTCACGATAAATCCAACCCGAGAATCTACTACCGAGTAAAGGCCTTGTGTTGTTACATCCAGCGTACTGCCGTCCTCCAGTGTTGCTGTGACCTTAATCGGTCGCGTGCTACCAGCTCGTACCTCCACCTTCTCCTGATCCACATGTAGTACGGTTCCTTTTGGTGGAAGCGTCACTGCATGCTTGACACTTTTTAACATGTTTCCATTTTCATCATGAATGAAGGTGACGGATTCTACGCCATTTTCTTTAATCGCCTTAATCCGATTGTTTTGATCGTAAACGTACTCATAAAGAGTCCCACCAGGGAGGGGAGCAAAAACGGTAAAGGAAACACTCACTGGATCACTCTCGGTATTGCTCAATTTGATCGTGTAGCTGCCCATCCCCAGCTCATAATTGATTTCTGAAGGAGTTGGCGTTTCTTTTGGTGTTACGGCATTTCCATTGGACAGTACCGTGACAACCGGATATTTATTTGTTTGGTTTTTCAATTGTGTCATCATACGATACTTGCCAGGAATGGTTGTATTCATGATCATCTCTACTGTTTGACCGGGCTGAAGCGTAATTTCCTTTGGTTGGTTGAAGGTAAAAGCCTCTCCCCCTGGCTTTGCCAGAAGCGTAGCGTAAATAGAATCATTAGCGACAATTTTTACATAATAGGTTTTTCCTGCAACAAACACGGGGTTGACTCTTCCATTCGCTCCCGCCGCAATCTCCTCATGTGCCTGCAAGCTGGCCGCTTTATAGACGGAGATAGTTGCATTTGCTGGTAAACCCGAATCGTTGTTTAACGTGAATGAATACGCTCCATTTGTTCCGGCAACGATTTTCATGTATTTCGCCTCATTTGCAGGGAAATACATCCGCACCGGGCTGTTCTCGACCATTCCATTAAAATTGCTTTCTGCTGGTTTCGTTTCAACCGTAATCGAACTGCTGTAACTGCTAATCCCGGCTGAAGTATACGCCCAAAGTTTGATGGTATACACACGCGCAGGCTGAAGGCCCGTGATCGTATGGCTGGTAACATCGCCCACTTTTTTGATACCACCGCCATCGATCTGGATGCCGTAGTCAATGGCACCTACAGACGGACTCCAATAGATTTTGAGTGAATTGGTTTCTGCCTCTGCGTTAACGATGCTTGGTGCATCCGGCTTGTCTTCCACCGTTAAGCTTCCGTAGTAATAGACTACAGTCGGATCTGTCACCTGGATATTTTCATACGTGCCCGATCCGATTTCCCTCCCCGTCCAATTCAGCTCCCACTGACCGGTTGTTCCTGTTGTTGTGAATTTTTTGGCGGAATGAGAGGAGGACACTTTGGCTTCAATCGTTTCTCCAGAAGTAAGCTTCGTGTATGTTCCATCCAATATAAAGATGTCATCAAGGTCCATCACTCTCTTGGCAACCGGCGTGTAGATCACGATTTTCGGAAGTGCTTCTTCCAGTCGAACGGAATAGTTAACCGCTGGTGTCCAAGCTCCCCGGTTATCCTGCGCCTGCACTGTCCAGTAAATGGTCTGGTGCAGCATCTCTTTTGCAAGGGGGAAGGAGTACCTGCTCACAACTTGTCTGTTCTGGGAAGCCTCCGGGATCAGCTCCTCTTTTTCACCAAGCTCGTTTCCACCTGGTGTGAAACCTACTCGTAATTTTGTCGAAACGATTTTGTCCGTGACATCATTTTCATTGAGTGTATAGTTGATGGTTCCTGTAAGCCCTCTGTCCAAGGTGACAAACTCCGTACTGGATACGACCGGTGCTTGATTGGCAGCCAGAACACTGAAATTCAACTTCGCAGTGCCGCCATAAACATAAGCAGGCGTCTTCGGCATAATCGAGCGAATTCGTGCTTCCACTCGGGCATTTTTCTCGATCACACTTGTATCAAAAACGTAGGAACGTGCTGTGCCTGTCAATTTTTCGCGGATCGTTGAGGTGACATGCCCACCTTCGCTAATATAAATGAGCAATTCTTGCGATTCGATTTTACTGGAGTGCCCACCGTAGCTTGCGTAATCCCAAGTCAGTGAAACCTTTTCTCCTTTTGAAATTTCGGTTCCATCCTTCGGAGATGTCCACTTTGCGACAACCACAATGTCTTCCTTTTCGGCTTGCGCTCTCATGTCCAAAGTGAAGTCTACTTTTTCACTGAGTGATCTTCCTGATTTTTGATCGACTGCCCAGACCCGAAGAGAATACAAAACATCCGGCTTTAGGTGATGGGTGGGTAGGTTGAACAAAAATGGTTGGTGCTTTTCCGAAGCCGTAAATCTCGTTAACTCTTGTGGATCTTCATCATCCAGCTGGTACCAAATGTTTACCTGATCTCCTATATTCGGGTCCATGGCAAAACCTGATATCGCGACAACATCTTTGCCATCAACGGTAGAGACTGCTGCTCCCACAGCGGGAGAGGTCAAATAAATTTGGGGAGACGCATTATCGTTAACGGCGTTGCTCACGTACGTAATTTCAGGTGTCCATTTAAGTAAATCCCCGAGGCTGCTTTCTTTTTGATCCACTTGAAACAAGAGCGCATCTCCTTGCTCTACCTCAAGTTCTTCTTGAATTTCCACACCAATTTCATCGTTGAATTCGATAGATTGCCAGCCAGTGGACGGCCAAATTTGTTCATCGTTTTTCAGCAATCGGACGTTTACCCCATCGCCCTCATCGATTTGAATTTTGGAAATCCAACCGCTAACCTGTATTTTTCCTGATCGTGGCGCTTCCCATTTGATGACAGGGTTTGAGCTGCCAACTCTTATCCATGTATTCCCGATGGCCGTATCGTGATGACTCTTCCATTCTTCTGTTTGCTTGTTCCACGTCAAATCAGCATGACGATCCCCTGACACCTCTTGGTAAGACCAATTGTCCTTGCCCTGCTGATCTGAAAATTGCAGCCAATAGGTGTATTTGTCGTGAATCGGCTTCACAATCGTGATCGCCTTTTCCATGCTGGTCTGTTTCCCGTCTTTTTCCGTAACCACTACAGTCAGCTGATGCTGTCCCAAGTCCAGATCATTCACTTCCAAAAGATACGAAAAACCTGGTTTTACAGGAGGTGCCTCTGTGTACATTCGCAAAATATCCGGGCGATCCAGTCCATATTTCGCCTCACCCAACGCAACGCCATCCATTAACACTTCGATTTTTTCCACTTCACCGGAGGTCATGAACCAGCCTGTTAGGTTATAGCTTCCACTAATCTGTTCATTCTCTCCTGGAGCATCAATCGCACCTGTCGCCATCAAAGCGCCGCCCTTCACATGAACAGGCACTTGCTGAACAATGCCAGCATAAGTGACGGACAGAACGGTATTCCCTGGCGCTAGACCCGTTATCACACCAGTAGCGTCTACTTTTGCAATGGCTGGGTCTTGAATCGCGTAGGTGACTGCGCCTGTTACGTCCTTCGTACTCTTGTCCCGATAAGAGGCAACCACAGTGAGAGAAACGGTCTTTTCTTTCTCAAGATCAATTTTGGGGAGATTGGTAGTAATCCCTGTTACGGGGCCAACTGTTACTTCTTTATCGAAGACGAGACTTTCTACTCCCTTTTTGTTGGTTACTCGTACAGTTATTTTGTGCTCGCCTTCATTGAAGCTCATTGTATGGAGCAGATACTGAAATCCTGCATTTGGATTCTCATACCGCGGATACAGGGTGAAAATGTCAGGACGAGGTCCGCCATATACGGCTGTTCCTTGTAGCTGCCCATCCACCAACACTTCTATTTTGGCTACACCATCGGGATCAAGAAGCCATCCCTGAATCGTTGTGGTTCCTCCAATTTCTGCTTTGTCTATCGGAATGTCGATTTGTCCTTTTGCAACCAGTGGGCCAGAATCTGTTTCCGTCACAACCACTGGAATGGTTAGGGTCTGACCTCCATAACTGACAACAATCTTGGTCATTCCTACTTCGAGTCCTGTGACGATCCCCAGTGGACTCACGTGGATCACATTGGCATTCTCGTACGAATATACGGCATGCGCAGTCACATCTCTTGGACTTTGACCAGCGGTAGTTGCGGTAATTTGTAGCTTCTGCATCGACGATTTTGCCAAGCTAATGCCCGTTTCCGTATGCTTCAAACTATCCGCCGCAGCTACTTCTCCAACCACGAAGCTTTTCTCTGGCAACGGGTACTGTTTTCCTTCGCTATCCGTCACTACAACAGTCACCGTGTGATGGCCGGATTGCAACTCGGACAAATCCACCGTATAGCTGAATCCAGCATGCGTATTCTTATAGTCTGGATGCAGCAGGGCAATGTCAGGTCGTGCTATTCCTGAATTGGCTTGTCCGACTTCTTTTCCATCAAGGACGACCTGATAACGAGTAGGCGTAGAAGGATGCAAAAACCAGCCCGCTATCGTATACGTTCCATTGATAATCGCGTCATTTGCTGGCGTTTCTATTTCGCCAATTGCCTTTCGTACTTCTGCTGCTGTAATGACGATTGGTATCTTGATATTCTGATTTCCGTATTTGATCGTAAGACTCGTATTGCCCTGCGCCAGAGCCGTAACTACGCCGTCTGGACTCACTTTTGCAACAGATGGATCTTCTACGGTATATATGGCTAGCCTGGTCACATCCTGCTTGCTCTGATCCTCCAATTCTGCTTTGACAGTGAGTGGATGTGTCTTTCCTTGAGAAAGCTGCAACTCGGTGATATCTACGTGCAATCCGATGGCCGGGAGTAATTCAACCATCTGTACGGTTCTTGACCCCAGCATCGTTTGATTGCCATCCTTGGCTGTTCCGCGAACAGAAATGGTATGCTTTCCTTTCTGGAAAAGGCCTGTGTCGAGGCTGTAATGAAATCCAACGTTGCTACCTGGTAAAGAAATATCCATAATCTCGATTTCGGGACGCGGAACTCCATACGTGGCTTCCCCGATTACAACGCCATCCACCAACACCTCAATGCTCGAGACGCCGCTTGAGGCGATAAACCAGCCTGTTACAGGGTAGACTCCGCTAATCGTCGCATTGTCGAGAGGACTGTCCAATCCCCCTTGGGACACTCCAGCAGCAGCTTTTACCGAGATCGGTATCGTCAGCACTTGTCCCTGGTAGTCGACAATCACCGTGGTCTGTCCGATCCGAAGACCCGTGATGATTCCGTGATTGGAGATGCTGGCAACTGTAGAATCCTCGAGGGTGTACTTCACTTCTCTAGTTACATCTCTGATTTGGTCATTTTCCAAAACAGCCGAAACGGTAAGCTGCTGTGTATTCCCTTGTGATAGTTCGACCTTGCTTACATTTGCAGCTATACTCTTGGCTGGTTGTGCACGCTCGATAGACACGGGACGTTCTGCCAGGACTTGCTCTTTGCCTTCCTGATTAACAGCCATCACCGTAATGGTGTGCTGCCCTTCCGTCATTTGGGCTGTATCCAAAAAATACTGAAAACCAGAACTAGCATTTTGATAAGCCGGGTACGCCTGCGCGATATCCGGTCGCGATTGCCCGTAAAGAGCTTCCCCGACCAATTTCCCATCTGCATGAACCTCGATCTTTGCTACACCTGCCGGATCTAAATACCAGCCTTTAATGAGAGAGGCTCCCGTCATTGTAGAGTGATCGGCTGGACTCTCTACTTCCCAACGCGGTATGAGCGCGATTTTTTCCTGGATCGTGACAGGAATCGTGATGGTTTGTCCTTCATAGCGAATCGTCACACTCGCTGTTCCCATTCCTGTTGCTTTTACGAAACCAGTTGGAGATACCGTTACGATATTTTCATCCGAAGAAGTGTATTCAGCCAGCATCGTGACATCTTTTAGCGTTTTATCTTCGAGAATCGTAGAAACAACGAGCTGATGAGTATTCTCGGCCGTTAGTTCCAGCTTGGAAACATCTGCATGAAGACCCTCTACCGGCTGTTTATTGCCAATATAGAACGTATTTCCTTCGATAACTGTCTGCTCACCATTCTTGTTTTGAATGGCAAGCGTAATTGTATGCAAACCTACACTCATTTCTCTCGTATCCAGGTTAAAATGAAAACCTGCGTTTCCATTTTGATACGCTGGATACTTGGCCTCAATATCGGGTCTGGGGTCACCATAGGTTGCCTCCCCAACCTTTATGCCATCAACCATGATACTGATTTGGGAAACGCCTGCGGGATTTAGGTACCATCCCTTCAGCTCATACGCACCGACAATTAATTCACCATTTTCTGGCTTATCAAGACCGCCACGTGGGGTCAAAGCTACATTTTCACTAACCACTACCGGGATTTCGATCGTCTTGTCTTCAAACGTTACGACCAATCGCGTCTCACCAATGCCAGTCGCAGTCACCAGTCCTGTTGGCTTTACTGTCGCGATTTTTTCATCGTTACTGACATATTTCGCTTCCTCGGTAATGTCTTTGGTCGTGTCATCTGTCAGCTTCGCCTTGATCTTCAATGGATAGCTTTGCCCTACGGAAATAGCCAGCTCGTTAGGAGAAGATTCAATCGCCTGAATCCCGAGAGTATCTGTATTCCCTAACTCCAAAGCTTTTTCCAGGTTCACCAGCCCTTTGCCATAAAAACGTGGCTCCCCAAGAGGTGTTGCACTCTCGACCAAAATATCCCGGACTTCATCGTTGGTTGCCTTTCCCTTCTTCGACCAAATGACGGCTGCGGCACCAGCCACGTGAGGAGCAGCTAAAGAAGTACCCGAGCGCAATTCATATCCTTTGTGAAGGGAAGTGCTTAAAATGTCCACGCCCGGAGCCATCAGGTCCAAACCCGCTCCTACACTGGAGGTATCAGCACGCTGGTTCTCCCGATCAACGGAACCTACCGACAACGTTTCGGGATATTGTGCCGGGAACAATTGGGTATCCTCCCCAAGACCTCGGTTGCCCGCTGCTGCAATGACCAGAATTTCATGCTCATTTGCCCTTTTTATCTGGTCATGCAATGCGCGACTGTCCACGGCCCCACCCGCACTGATCGAGACGATATTCATGCCATTTTGGATGGCCCATTCTATTCCCTGAATCATACTCGAATACTTGCCATGACCATTTTCATCAAGAACTTTGATCGAATAGATTTCCGCTTCGGGTGCGACTCCTACAATTCCAAGATGATTGTCTTTACCGGCAATCACCCCAGCCACAGCGGTACCATGACCGTGGGCATCATCATAATCAGGTTCACCTTCTACATAGGAAATGCCGCCACTCACTTTCAAATCTTCATGACGAGAAATGCCTGTATCCAAAATTCCTATCTTGACATTTTTACCCACGTAATTTTTGCTATGTGCCTGAAGTGCTCCTACGTGCTCGACTCCCCAAGGGATCTCCTGTTTTTCTGCCCGGTCGATCTCTGCCAACTCAGTGTCACTATCTTCCTCCATGTACGCTACATTTGGATCTTGAGATAATTCCTCCCTCTCGCTTTCAGTTAAGGTAGCTACCATAATTTTGGAGCTGAGTTGTTGCACAGATGTTCCTTGAATGGCGCTCCTTTTTGTTCGTTTACTGTCTTTGAAACCAATCAAGTATGTTTTGCTTTTTTCCGTTGCACGCACCTGCTCAGGAACCATTTGCAAAAACAGTAAAGAGAGTAGGATAAATACGTTACAAATACGAATGGAACGGATGAATGTACTGTTCATCTCTAAGACTCCCTCCCCCATACCGATTCAAAACCGCAAGAAAATAAGTACAGGTAAAATTATTGAAATATTCCTTAAACACACAATTTGAATTATAATGAATTCCTTATATTGGATCAACAGGAAATAAAGACAAAAAAAGACGTTCTTAGACAAGAACGCCTTTCTCTTTTCCTTATTTATCCCCTCATCTGTCCCGCAATCGTCAAATGCGCCTCACCCGCTACACGAATAACAGGCTCCTCTCCAGATCGATCAACCGTTACATACAGCTTTCCTGGCCGACCAATCGCATGTCCTTGCCCTATGACGAGTTGCGTTACTTTGCCAGCAGGAATCAACTCTTCCAATGCCAGATAGCCAGCCAGTGCCCCGTTTGCAGCACCTGTTACCGGATCTTCCGCAATCCCAATCGCAGGCGCAAAATCCCTCGTATACAAGTCATAGCCTTCAGGAGCATCCCACGTAAACAAATGGGTGGTTGTGATGCCGTGTTCCCTGTTCATTTCTGCCAGCGAAGAAAGCAATGGCTGCGCTGCATCGATTGCCTGACGAGTGCGAACCGGAACGAGCAGATGCCTATTGCCAGTGGAAGCGAGCTTCATCGGATAGCGATCATCCAGATCGGGCAATGTTATGCCAACCAGCCTCGCTACCTCTTCGCTGTCTAATTCAATCTCCTGCACAGAAGGCTTGATTTGGGTCATTTCCACTCGCTGTAACTGGCCATCCTCCTTCACCAATTGAACAGGAATCAAACCGACGTTTGTCTCAAACACGATACGGCTACCCTTTTCCAACCATCCGCGTTCTGTCGCCAATATCCAAGCAGAACCCACTGTCGCATGGCCGCAGAAATCGATCTCAACCGAAGGAGAAAAGTAGCGAATGCGAAAATCTGCTCCTGGATGGTCGGATGGCATCAAAAAGGCAGACTCAGGAAGATTCAACTCATTGGCAATTTTCTGCATTTGTTGTAAAGTCAAAGTACCTGCTTCCGGGATGACGCCCGCGGGATTGCCTGCAAACGGCTCTTTCGTAAACGCGTCCACATGATATACGCTCACATGATTCATGGTTGTTTCTCTCCTTTTCATAAACGAATGCTTCTCTTGCTTTTCATCATAAAATGAGGCAACCGCGCTGTAAAATGAAGCTTTCGCATACCAACCATGATAAAAACTTCATGAAAGGAGGCGCTCCATGACTTTGTTTCAAATGGAAGTCCTTGTGGCTGTCACCAACACTGGCAACTTCACGCGAGCAGGAGAGCAAATCGGTTTGAGCCAGTCGGGTGTCAGTCATACGATCGGCGCACTGGAGAAAGAGCTCGGCATTTCCTTGTTCACCCGCAATCGCAGCGGTGTTAAGCTGACCGCAGCGGGCGAAAAAATCGTCGCCTCTGCCCGGACGATATTGGAAAACGTCTCACTGATTAAACAGGTGGCTGCCGAATCAAACGAGCATGTGGAGGCAACGCTCCGGATTGCTTCTTTTCCCAGCGTAACTGCTCAGCTCCTGCCAAAATTGCTAAAGTCGGTAGAAAGTCATTATCCGCATATGCAAACAAAGCTATATGAAGGAAGCTATCAAGAAATAAAAGAATGGATTGTCTCGGGGGTTGTCGATGTCGGTTTTCATGTGTGGCCCGATGACGAGCTGGAGGGAATTTTGCTAACGACAGACGCCCTGCAGGCTGTCGTGCCAGCCAATCATCCCCTGGCAAAAGAGCCCGCGCTGACCTTGGAGCAATTAGCCCGCGAATCGTTTCTCATGCCCATGGCGGGCTGTCACTTGTTGATTGGCGCGGAGTTTGCCAAGGCTGGGCTTACACCAAATGTTACCTATGAAATCGCTGATCATACAACGATATTGGCCATGGTAGAAAGCGGTGTTGGGGTGACAGTCGTTCCGTCACTGACACTACCAGCGCAACTACCCGATGTCGCTGTCATACCAATCACGCCGCCTCTCTCTCGGCAAATCGGCTTGGCTGTACGTTCGCTTCGTGAAGCCCCACCTGCCGTTCAAGCCTTTTTGCGGGAAGCAGAGAGCATTGCACCCACACTATAAAAAGGACGTGCTTCTTCGTTGAAAAAATGGCTCATTCTCCTACTCGCTCTCTCCGTGATCTGCAGTGTGATTTTAGGGATTACCATACAAGCCGATACGTTGGTGCCATTGATTAACCAGAGCTTTTTAATCGGGCTTTTCCTGTTGATCGCAGGGAGTATTGCGGTTGTGACACGTTCTGGATTTTTCACGATTTTTCTGCGTGGCTTCAAGCAACTGAAAGGGATGTTCTTCCGTAAACCTCGCATGATGGACAGTGATATCGTTCAAGCTAACGACCTTGCTTTCGAGGAAAAAAAAGAGTCGTTCGTACGAATCGGAACCTCGCTTTTTCTCACGTCGGGCACTGGGCTGATTGTCTTCTCGATCGTTCTAACCTGTTTCTACTATCTTTAATCTCAAAAAAGGGCTGTCCCACCGAGCGGGAACAGCCCTTCTTCCTCTCTTACGACTCTATCAAATGACAAGCCACCCAATGCCCGGGTTGTGCCTCCTGCCACCTCGGCACTTCTTCCGCACAACGAGGTTGTACGAGTGGGCAGCGTGTACGAAAACCGCAGCCACTCGGCTTGTTGGCTGGACTTGGCAAATCTCCCTGCAAAACGATACGCTCTCGCTTTACCGTCGGGTCCGGCACTGGCACAGAAGAGAGCAAAGCCTGCGTATACGGGTGCAACGGACGAGCGTACAGCTCATAGCTCGACGCCAGCTCGACCATTTTGCCCAAATACATGACGCCAATCCGGTTGGAAATATGTTTGACCATGGACAGATCATGCGCGATGAACAAATAGGTCAATCCGCGATCATGCTGCAAATCCTCCAATAAATTGACGACTTGTGCTTGAATCGAGACGTCGAGTGCAGAGATCGGCTCGTCGGCAATAATAAATTCCGGCTCTACTGCCAACGCCCGCGCGATTCCGATCCGTTGGCGCTGTCCCCCACTGAATTCATGCGGAAAACGCTGCGCATGGTCCTTATGCAAACCCACTAGATGGAGCAGTTCCGCCACACGCTCTCGTCTCATTCCGCGATTCAGATGGTGGATGTCCAAGCCCTCTGCAATAATATCCTCCACGGTCATACGCGGGTTCAGACTTGCTTGCGGGTCCTGGAAAATCATCTGGGCATCCCGGTTGAACTGCCCCGCTTCTTTTCCCCGAAGCTGATGAACATTCTTCCCTTTGAACAGCACTTCGCCATCTGTATGGTCATACAGGCGAATAATCGTCCGGCCTAGTGTAGACTTCCCGCAGCCACTTTCGCCGACCAGACCGAAAGTCTCCCCTTTGTTGATCGTAAACGAAACACCATCAACTGCTTTCAAATCAAATCCCGTTCCAAGTGAAAAATACTTTTTCAAATCGCGAACATCAAGCAAAGCCTCTGTCATTCTCCCTGCCTCCCTGCTGCCACCAGCTCCTCTATTCGCGGTGCCCGTGGATCGTGAAGCCAACAAGCAGCCTGATGTCCACGACCGAATTCGCTCGTTACGGGCATCTGCTGTTCGCATATCTCCATCGCAAAATCACAACGTGCAGCAAACGGACAGCCGACTGGGGGATTGAACAAATCTGGAGGACTGCCTTCGATGGGAATCAGCCGTTGCTTTTCGCCTTCATCCAGCCGTGGAAGAGAACGCATGAGTCCCCATGTATACGGGTGACGAGGACTTGCAAAAACGTCCTCAACCGTACCCGTCTCTACAACTATCCCCGCATACATGACAACCATGCGATGAGCAATCTCCGCTACGACTCCCAAATCATGCGTAATAATCACAACAGATAACTCCTGTTCCTCTTGCAATCGCTTGAGCAAATCCAAAATCTGCGCCTGAATCGTCACATCCAGTGCTGTCGTCGGCTCATCAGCAATCACCAGCTTGGGTTGGCAAGCAAGAGCAATCGCAATGACCACACGCTGACGCATCCCTCCGCTGAATTGGTGCGGGTACTGATCGATTCGCTTTTCCGGATCGGGTATTCCTACGAGTGAAAGCATCTCAATCGCTCGCTTTCTCGCTTCCTCTCTCGATACTTGATGACTGCGAACGAACCCCTCTACGATTTGTGCCCCTACCTTCATCGTCGGATTGAGCGCCGTCATCGGGTCTTGAAACACCATGCCGATCTGCGTTCCGCGAATACCGAGCAGCTCTTTTTTGGGCAAGTGACTGATCTCCGTTCCTTCAAATACAACCTTGCCCCCGACGATTTTTCCAGGTGGATTAGGAATTAATCCCATAATCGCTTGAGCTGTAACGCTCTTGCCACATCCACTCTCCCCTACGATGGCAACAGTCTCCCCTTTATCCACGTAAAAGGACACGCCGCGCACAGCTTGTACCTCGCCACCATATGTCTTGAAATTCACCCGCAAGTTATCGATTGTCAGCAAATGCTGATTCATCCTCATCCCCCCCTGTCATCTCTAATCGCGTAGACGCGGATCAAGCGCATCCTGCAAACCGTCGCCGAATACGTTAAAGGCGAACATCGTCAGCGAGATCATCAATGCCGGGAAAAACAGTCGCCACCAATCACCCGTCAAAATAACGCCCAAGCCATCGTTTGTCATCGTCCCCCAACTGGCGACGGGAGCTTGTACACCGAGTCCAAGAAAGCTGAGAAAAGATTCCGCAAAAATCGCCGATGGAATCGTAAAGGTCAGATTGACGATAATGACGCCAAATGTGTTGGGAATCAGATGCTTGAGCAAAATTCGTGAAAACTTCGCCCCCAGCACTTGGGCAGCCAGAATGAACTCTTGATTTTTCAATTGCAAGATTTGTCCGCGGACCAACCGCGCCATGCCGACCCAGCCCGTAGCAGACAGGGCAATAATAATCGTCAGCATTCCCGGCTCCATCACAACCATGAGCAAAATGACGACCAGCAAATACGGCAGCCCATACAAAACCTCGATAATACGCATGATGATCGTATCGATGCGATCCCCTCGTTTGCCTCGCCCTGCCATATAACCCGCAATTCCCCCGACTGTCACTCCGATGACCAGGTCGATGAATGCCGCGACAATGCCAATCGTCAAAGAAATCCTCGCCCCATACCACGTACGGGCAAACATGTCACGTCCCAGCTCATCCGTCCCGAACCAATGCTCTGCGGAAATTTCCTGATTTTTGGTCAGCAAGCTCTGGTCGGAATAACTATACGGCACGAGATTCGGTCCAATGATCGCCATGCCAACCAAAGCGAGAATAATGAAAAGGCCCAGCATAGCCAGCTTGTTTTTCAGCAGCTTCCGAACGACCTGCTGCCCATTGCTGAGACTGGGTCGTGCAATGACATTCGCCTGTATATTTTTCGCCAACGGGCGAAACAACGGGTCCACTTTGTGCTCCATCGCCACAGTTTATCTCTCCTTGTTGGTCAGCTTGATCCGTGGGTCAATCAGGGTGTATGCCATATCAATCAGGAAAATGGTAAAAATCAGAATCGCACTGTAAAAAATCGTCGTACCCAAAATGACCGGATAGTCACGGTTGAAAATGCCGTCTACGAAGTACTTGCCAATGCCCGGGATTGCAAAGATTTTTTCCACGACAAAGGTTCCCGTTATCAAACTGGCAATCAAAGGTCCAAGAAAGGTGACCACAGGCAGAATCGCATTGCGAATTCCATGTCTGACGACAATGATAAGCATGGGAATCCCCTTTGCCTCTGCTGTTCGAATGTAGTTCTGATTCATGACCTCAATCATGCTGGCACGCATGTAGCGGGTAATGACCGCAACTGGACCAAAGGCGAGCGCCAATGAAGGCAGTATCGTATGCATCCACGTACCCCATGTCGCAACGGGAAAGAGCGGCAGCTTGATCGCGAAGAAATTGATCAGAAGCGGTGCCATAATGAAGCTCGGAATGGCTACCCCCAATACGGCAAGTGCCATGGCAACGTAGTCCAGCCATTTGTTGCGATTGAGCGCTGCGATGATGCCCAACGAAATTCCGAAAAGGAGTGCGATCCCAATCGCTTGCACACCCAACCACGCAGATGCTGCAAAGCCATCGGAAATCATGTCATTGACTCCACGAGAGTCTGATTTGATGGATGGCCCCAAGTCAAGCATTAACAGATTTTTCAGATATAAAACGTATTGAACAGGCAATGGCTCGTCCAGGTTGTATTTGGCACGTAAATTATTGAGAATTTGCTCTGGCAGCTGATCCGACTCGGAGGCAAACGGGTTCCCCGGAATGGCATGCATCAAGGCAAACGTCAGCGTCACGATAATCCATAGGGTGACGAACATCATCAAAATACGTTTTACCAGATAGTTTGACATGGAAGTCCTCCTCGTTTACTTAGCCAGCTCGTAAATGGCATGCGCGTAAATCGCCATGGCACGCAGCAGGTCGTCAATCTCGGCATATTCATCAGTCAGATGGGCCATGGATTCTTTGCCTGGAAAGAGCGGGCCGAAAGCAACACCATACGGCATGATTTTGGCGTAAGTTGCTCCACCTGAGGAAAGAAGGGTCGCCGGCTCTCCCGTGTGCTCCTCGTACACCCGCGACAAAGTACTTATCACAGGATGATCTTTGGGTACATAATGCGACTTGGATGTCCGCAAAGCGGAAATCGTCCAGCCCAGCTCTGCAGTCCTTTGCTTCAATTTCTCTACGTATTCTTCACAGGAGACAGTCGCCGGATAGCGTATATTGAGCCGAACTGTGCCCCCTTCGCTGGAATCGTAATGCAATATCCCCGCATTGACCGTCAGCTTGCCTGACACTTCATCCTCACAAGCCATATGCAGCTGGTGAGCAAAATAATCTTCATGCAGAATATCAGCCAACATCGTAAGAAAAGACAAACTGGAGCCACCAAACGGATACGAGCGTAAAAAAGTAGCCAACAAGGTTCCCGCATTCACACCTTGAAATGGCGCCATCCCATGAGCTGGCTTTCCTGCGAGCGTGAATTGCAACTGTCCTAGCCCTACCAGTTCCATACGACCAGTTGTGTGATTTTCATTCAGAAACATCTCCCAGTCTTCCGCCAATCGGGAAAGCACGACCTCCTGCCGCGCCTGAGAGTCCAGCCGTACAAGAGCGACTGCTTTTTCGGGAACACTGTTGCCTTGGTCACCGGAGACAAAGGAAGCTAGTTGCCACACACCATTTGGTTCGATTGTTTCCATCGCTGGAATCGTCAACGTTGGGTTGATCTGTCCCTTCTCGGCATGTGTCATCGGAAAGGAGGAATCAGGTGAGAAGCCAATCGGCGGGATGCGATCATGCTGGGCAAAATGCTTCATGCACAGCCAGCCGCTCTCTTCATCTGTTCCGATGATCATTCGCACGCGTTTTGTCAGTGGCAAGCCTGAATCCTTAACCAGCTTTAGCGCATAGTACGCAGCCATCGCTGGGCCTTTGTCATCAATCGCTCCCCGTGCATAGATGCGACCGTCGCGAATGCTCGGTTCAAAAGGCGGCGTCGTCCAACCTTCTCCCACAGTGACGACATCGATATGAACGAGCACGCCGATCTCTTCTTCCCCACTGCCGAACTCGATTGTCCCCGCGTAACCATCCAGGTTTTTGATCTGGAAGCCATCCAGCTCACCGCGTTCTAGCATGGCTTCAAGCGCAGCGGCAACACCTTCACCAAATGGCTTTCCTTCTTTTGCCGTCGTCATGTCTTCGATGCTGTTAATGGAAAGAAAAGATTTCAAATCATCCAGGTACTGCTCTCTTTGCAAAAGCGCTTGCTGCCGCCAGTAATCGCTCATATGCATTCCCCTGCTTTCATCCGATGTAGATAGGCAAGAAACGATTCACCTTTCGAGGAAATCTGACTTCCTTGTCTTCCTTTTCCCACTTGAATCAGCTCATCCTGCTGCAAAAGCTTCAGGCGATAGCGCAGCTGTTGCAAGGTAACCGAGTGACCTTGTTCTTGCAACTGCGCAAGTAGCGTATAGCGTCCGCCGCTTCCGTGCCCCAGCTCCTGCAAAATAGCCGTGATTTCATCCAGAAATCCCCGTTTTTTATATTCGGTGACGATACTTTCACATTCGTTGTGTAGACCATCTACAGGCAACGGCGCTTCCGGTATTTCCCGTAGAAATGGTAAATGATACGGATACGCTTCATCCTCCACGACATGCGCTAAATACTCGATTACATTTTCGAGCTCGCGAATATTTCCAGGCCAATCGTACTCATGGAGCGCCCGCATCGCTTCATTGGTCAACGTAAACGGCGGACGGCGCAAATCATAGGAATATTTTTTCATAAATTGATGGGCCAACCACGGGATATCCTCCCGTCTGTTCCGCAGGGGCGGCAAATGAATCGGCAAGATATTCAGACGATAATACAAATCAGCACGGAAGGCCCCTTCCGCAATCATCCGCTGCAAATCTTGATTCGTTGCTGCGATGACGCGAATATCTGTCGGGATGATCTTGCTGCCACCTACGCGCATAATCTGTCGTTCTTGCAAAACACGCAGCAGTCGGTTTTGAATAGCGGTGCTGGCATCTCCGATCTCATCGAGAAAAATGGTCCCTTTGTGGGCCAATTCAAACCAACCGATATGTCCACCTTTACGCGCTCCGGTAAAAGCTCCTTCTTCATAGCCGAACAGCTCGCTTTCCAAAAGAGATTCCGATATGGCAGCGAAGTTGACCCCAACAAACGGCTCTCTTCTGCGTGGCGAAGCATTGTGGATAGCCTGGGCGAGCAATTCCTTCCCTGTCCCTGTCTCTCCCAACAACAGTACGGTGGAGTTGCTTCTTGCGATTTTGCGGGCAATCTGAATGATTTTTTGTACAGGGGTACTCTCCCCATAAAAATCATCAAATTGGTATTTGGCTACCAATCCTTTGCTGTAAAGACGCATGCGATAATCATGCTCCAGCTTTTCAATTTCTGCCGCCTGACGAAACAAAAGCAGACTCCCGAGAAAGCTTCCTTCCATGACGATATGCATTTTGCGGAAAAAGTAGGTTTTGTTCGCCCAATCTACCAAAACATCCTTATTCTCTTCACACTGCCGGATCAACTGATAGAAACTCGCAGGCAAGCAATTGGACGCCCGCTCACCGACGACTTCATTCCCTTCCATCTGCAACGTATCGATCGCTTTCTGATTGACAAAACGGATGTTTTCTTTTTCGTCCATGGCAATCACTGCGTCTTCGATTCGATTGACGATGGCCTCCAAATATTTGCTCAAGAGATGCGCATGCTGAATCTCGTTGTTTAGCTCTTTGGTAATATCGACCAACGATTGCATGGCGCGTGCGGTCACCTTTTGAAAATTGCCGTTTTTAAAATGAGAGTAGATGGCAAGCCATGTAGATAAATCGATGATCCGATACCCGATATCGACAACTTTGCGAATGTGCGGGGGGACATGCTCTGCCTCCCCTGGCGTTACTGCAATCTCGATGTCAGGCGGATAGTCAGCACCTGGATAATAAGGATATAGTTCAAAATCCATCCCTGACGCACGCAGCAATTCCACATTTTCTTTAGCAGTTTCCTTGGTGTCACTGACGAGAAGCACTTTCACGCCTTTCGGGATTTCCAGCATGCCGCGCAAATTATGGTATGGCAGCATTCGCTTGGCAACGATGATGCTGGATTCTTTCGGCACATACGGTTGTACAAGGGGGACGATGCTTTTCGTGGATACAATAACGAGAGCACCAGGCGTGATCGGGCGTAACGGAAGCTGGTCGACTCGCATCGCCTCGACATGGATATCATCGCCGATTCCCAATTCATGATATTGACTAACGACGGACTGCAGAAACTCATCCATTCTCGCAATAAATATAATCGATTTTTTGTCCATATCAGCCGCTCCAAGATGTAAAGTGAAGACAAGAACGATTCGAATATTCGCTCTTGTCTTCGCTTATTTTACTTATTACTTATTGCCGATTTCTACCCATTTGTAGTCAATCGTGCCGACTGGATGGCGAACAATGCCTTTAATATTTGGCTGCTCCATAAATACTTTTGTGCCGAAATAGATAGGTACGAGTGGCATTTCATCCATGAAAATTTTCTCCGCGTCATGCATGAGCTTGAAGCGCTCGGGTTCGTCAGCAGTGTTGCGAATCTTCTCGACCAGTGCGTCATACTCTTTGTTGCTGTAATTGATACGGTTTCCAGGATGGTCAGTCACGAACAGCTCCAGGTAATTGACCGGATCTCCGTAGTCGGCAGGAATCGTCGAGCGGGAGAATTGTAGAGTGCGGGCACGCTGTTCTGCCAAGAATACTTTCCACTCCTTGTTTTCCAGCTTCACATCTACTCCGAGATTTTTCTTGTACATTTCCTGCAAAACTTGCGCAATGGCCTTGTGCGCATCACTGGTGTTATAGGTCATGGTGACAGGCGGGAGGGTTGTCCAGCCTTCTTCTTCCATCCCTTTTTTCAGCAATGCTTTTGCTTGCTCTACATCGTTATCCTTGAAGAAATCCCCGCCCTTTGTGCGGAAATCCGCTCCGTCTGGCTCCGGGAAGCCCAATGGTACGTGAGCCATGGCAGGTGTTTGTTTCCCTTGCACAACATTGTCGATCAAGGTTTTGCGATCGATGGCCAGTGCAAATGCTTTCCGAATGTTGGCGTTCGTGAATGGAGGCATTGTAGTGTTCATCCGGTAGTAGTAGATGGACGCCTCCGTCTCCACCTTCGCTTCTCCGGAATCGATCAACTGTTTCTTCATATCATTGGGAACGGTCTGGATCATGTCGAGCTGACCTGTTTTGTACATTTGGAATTGCGTATTTTCATCGTTGACCATGACAAACTCGATTCCCGCATATTTGATTGAATCACGGTCCCAGTAGCCGTCGTTTTTCACCAGCTTCACGGATTGGTCATGAACCCAGTCTTCCATTTTGAATGGTCCATTGGTTACGATGCTTGCGGCGCCTTCCGCCCATTTCGGATTGCTCTCCACGACTTTTTTATTCACGGGGAAGAAGGTCGGCTGCGTCAGGATGTGGAGGAAATAACCTGTTGGTGCCTTCAGCTTTACTTCAAACGTCTTCTCGTCAACGGCTTTTACCTGTACGCCGTCTGCATTTCCTGTTCCTTTGTTGAACGCTTCTGCTCCATCGATGTAATAGGCGAGGAAAGCAGACGGGAATGCATTGTTCGGATCGACAATGCGTTTAAACGCAAACTCGAAATCCTGTGCTGTCACTGGTTCACCATTCGACCATTTGCTATCACGTAGGGTAAAGGTGTACGTTTTTCCATCCTCACTCACTGCCCATTTCTCAGCCATGGCTGCTTGCGGCTTGTGATCCTTGTCCAGTCGAACCAAGCCTTCCATTGTGGCATTCAACACTTCGTTGGAAGTACTGTCAAAGCCCTTTGGCGGATCAAGCGAAGGTGGTTCGGTCTTCAGGTTGAGCTTGAGTTTTGCAGCGGCATTGGCTTGTCCACCTGAATCTGAGGACGCTTGACCTGCTGTACCTCCCCCTCCTGGCTGTGTCGGCGTTGCCGACTGACTACAACCTGTAATGGCAAGGACAGTGACAAGTGCAGCGGTACTAAGCAGCTTCCATCCTTTTCGCATGTTCATTGCATGTGACCCCCTTTTCTTTTTAAACAACATGTAGCCTTTGTTGCTTTATGAATAAACGGCACTGCTGGGAATGCCATTTATACACGTAAAGAAAAATCTGTCTTGGCTAGATGGAAGGACGTCTCGATCCGTCCAACAACGTTACCACTCATGTTTGTAATGGGCGGGTTGGTATATTCGGCGAGCCTATCCAAAGCACCATCTAGGCCAATTCCCAGTTGACGAAGCACTTCATTGACGACCGGGTTGATCGCCCGTGGTCCTCCATCCTCGATTTTGATAGCAATGCCCAATCCTGTTTCTCTATCCCCCAAGCAATACACGGACTCAGCGCCTGCCTTCCCTACGATACGACCGCCAAAGGCTGACATGAGGTCTGTACAATATCGATTCTCGCCTCCGACCATTTCGGGATGAGCGGTCATGGCATCCGTAATTCGCTGAACCGCTTTTCGTCGCTCGGGATTCTCGATTACCTCTGGTCTCGCCAGCTTGGCGAAAGCCCACGCGTAATGGGCGAGCGGCAATTGATGGACGGGAACCCCACAGCCATCTGTCCCAAGGTTGATTTTGTCTTTGGGGTAGCCTGTTATGTCCTCGACTACTTCGAGAATCCGTTGTTGCACCGGATGCGTAGGCAAATGATAAGTAGTTACGTCCTCCCCCATATATGTCGCCGTGGCAATCATGCCGGAGTGCTTGCCGGAGCAATTCGAGAATACAGGTGTAAGCGACTTGCCCTCCCGAATCAGCTGTTTGTAGCTCTCCTCATGCCGTGGCACATGTGTCCCGCATTGCAATGCTGCTTCTGGCTGACCTGCTCGCGCAAGCATCGAGAGCGCCCGCGTCCGATGGCGTGGCTCTCCACTGTGAGAAGCGCAACAGAGCGAGAGATCAGCTGGCTCAAAACCATACCGGTCTGCCGTCCCCGTCTCGATTACCGGAATCGTTTGCAACGGCTTCATACTGGAGCGTGCATATGTGAGGCGATGGGGGTCCCCGTACGAATAGAGCAATGTCCCCTGCGAATCAACGACTGCGATATGACCAAGATGTGAGCTCTCTACCTGTTCTCCCCGGTATACGTTGGCAACGACGTTCATAGCAAGTCTCCTTTGAGTGTGAATAGTAGAATGATTGTACTTTTTTACTTCAAGCAATTAGCGTGCCAACGCATTGATGTGACAGTTAATATTGAATTTTCTGCTATTTCACGCATGAGTAGTGGGACAAAAATAACAGTCCACACGATAAATAAGTCACCCTATAAATATAAATAGGTTGTCCTTTTGTATGATCAGGCTACCTTCATGGTCAAATAAAAGAAAAACACCCCTTTCTATCCCGCAATCGGAAATAGGGTGTCCTGAATAGGCTTCACTTATTGTTTGGCAACCCGCTGCATATCCGCTTCGACCATCATGTGAATGAGCTCTTCCAACTTCGTTTTCGGTGTCCAGTCGAGCTCTCTTTTCGCTTTTTCCGGATTGCCCAACAAAATGTCCACTTCTGCCGGCCGATACAATTCCGGGTCGATCACGACGTAATCCAGGTAGTTCAACCCAACATAATCGAAAGCGATTTTGCACATCTCTTCCACTGTCGATGTTTTTCCTGTCGCTATGACATAATCATCCGGCTTATCCTGCTGAAGCATCAGCCACATCGCTTCTACGAAATCTCCAGCAAAGCCCCAATCCCGCTTCGCCTGAATATTCCCCAGCCGCAGTTCTTTTTGCTGGTTCGCGGCAATTCTTGCGACAGCATGTGTCACTTTCCTCGTAACGAATTCCAGCCCACGCAAAGGTGATTCATGATTGAATAAAATGCCGTTGGTGCTAAACATTTGAAAGCTTTCCCGATAGTTTTTGGTCATCCAGTAGCCAAACAGCTTGGAGACTGCATATGGGCTTCTTGGGTAAAAAGGCGTTTGCTCCGATTGCTGTGGCTCCTGGATTAGCCCGTACAGCTCACTTGACGAAGCCTGATACATTTTGATGGAGGGGTCTGTTTCCCGAATCGCCTCCAGAACATGCAGAACACCCATTCCTGTTACTTGCGCGGTCAAAATTGGCTGTTCCCATGACGAACCGACAAAGCTCTGTGCACCTAAATGATACACTTCTGCTGGTTTACATGCCTTTAGTGCACGCGTCAACGACGACACATCCAATAGATCGCCGTCCTTGTACTCCACCTGATCTGCGATGTTCAAATACTCCAGCCGCCACCTGTCCACTGAGCTCCGGCGTGGAACCAGTCCCACCACATGGTACCCCTTCTCCAGCAGAAATTTTGCCAGATAGGCGCCGTCCTGACCTGTAATTCCTGTGAGGAAAGCTGTTTTCATCCGCTTCTACTCCCCTTCTTCAGGCTGTGCCGTAATGTTCATTCCGGTAAGTTCCCTTTAAGCATCTCTTAAGCTTATGCCGGATCATGTTCATACGTTCAGTTGTCAGAGTAAGAGTCAAGAATAGAAGTCCGTAATACACTAATGAAAGCAAGCCGTTGTCAGAATTCAATAAGGAGGTAGGCAGCCGGCAGATATTTCAAAATGACCAAAAGAGGTGTTTCGACCCCCATGTCGCTCATTACTGTCGTAATTCCAACCTATAATCGGGCGAAGTATCTCCCCGCAGCCATCGAAAGTGTGTTGAACCAAACGCACAAGGATTGGAAGCTCCTCATTGTAGATGACGCCTCTACTGATCACACACAGGCCATCGTCGAAAAGTACCTCGGTGATCCCCGCATTCACTACGTACTTCTCCCTGAAAATTCAGGGATCGGCAAAACAATGGCTGCTGCTCTGGAACGAATTGATACGCCCTATTTTGTCTCACTTGACTCGGACGACTGGTTCGACGGAAAAACCTTAGAAATTTTGTTGGATGAGATGGAGCGCCAGCCCGAAACCACGAACGTCGTGTTCTCCAACACCGTTTTTTGGAGGGAAGTGGGTGACACCCGTGAACTATCCGAAATCATGCGGCCTCCGATCTATGAAGATAAGTATGATTACCTGGAAGCTCCGATGGTCTGGCCTCGTTTTTATCGGACACAAGCGGTTCGTGATGTCGGCGGATTTGAATGTGACGATCCAATGCAGGGAAGGTTTTCTCATGACAAGTACATGTTATTAAAATTGATCGGAACAGGTAATATTCACTGGGTCGATGCGAACCTCTATCATTATTTGATTCACGAGAGCAACAATTCCCACATAAAAAACTGGCCGCAATGGACAAAAGCAAGAAAGTACATTCTAACGAAAATCTTGAAACTGTGGGGAGACGAGTACGAGCCTGTTTTTGTGTACACACCCGAGGGCTGGATCTATGTGAGCAAGCTTATTCCAAAAAAGAAGCCTTCCTAACTATTCTGCGACAATCTGCTTAAACAAGGTCAATGCCCGCGCCACTGCTTGATCCATGTTGTAGTATTGATAGTCCGCAAGTCTGCCCGCAAAAAGCACCCGATCGCGTATTTGCTCCGCTTCTTGTTTATAGAGGCTGAACCGCTGGCTGTTTTCCTTGCGAGGAATTGGATAATATGGCTCGTTTTTGCCAGGTGAATACGGCTGTGGATATACGAAGGATATGGTTGTGTGAGGAACGACTTGACCTGTGAGGTGCTTTTGTTCGAGGATTCTGGTGAAATCATACTCATTGGGATAATTGACCGTCCCCACTTCTTGGTACCATGCCTTTTGATGCGTTTCAAAATGAAAGCGTAGGCTTCGATAAGGCAATTGTCCATGCTTATGGCCAAAAAAGGAATCGATCGGGCCTGTGTAAATCATACGTTTATACCTAATTTCATCCGCGATTTCTTGATAGTCCGTATTGAGGAGCACCTTGATATTCGGATGGTCGAGCATGCGATGAAACATTGCTGTAAAGCCATACAACGGAATTCCTTGATACGTGTCCTGAAAAAACCGATTGTCTCTGCTGACATACACAGGAACCCTTGCGGAAACAGACGGATCCAGCTCCTCCGGCTTCAAATCCCATTGCTTGATGGTATACCGATGAAATACTTTTTGATAAATGAACTCAGCCAAAAAGCCAAGCTCTTCATGCGTACTTTCCCGAAGCTTCAGAATCGGAATCTTCGCCCCGAATCCATATTGACGGATCAGCAAGCTCTCCAATTTCTGTGCATATTGCGGGGAAAACAATGCGGACAATGCATTTAGATTGAAAGGCAGCGGTATTTTTATGCCATCGACATAGGCACGCACCTCATGGAAGTACGGCCGCCACTGGGTAAAACGCGACAAATAGTCCCAAACCAGCTTGGAATTCGTATGAAAGGTGTGCGAACCGTATTTGTGAATCAGTACCCCCTGCTCATCATAGCAATCATAAGCATTTCCTCCGATATGATTGCGCCCCTCTACCACCAACACTTTCTGATCAAGCTGATTGGCAATCCGCTCTGCGAGTGTAGCACCTGTAAACCCAGCTCCGACGATCAGCCAATCCACCTTCATGTTAGACTCACATCCTCCCGTCTTCATCACATCCACTCACCACTTACCATTCTGTTAATACCCTAGTAAATGATGTCGTACTCTACACGCGGGAGTGAATTCTATATGAATGCAAACTGGTACACACACTACACACGCTGGAACGAGTGTGAATCCCTCGATTCAGAGCTTCGTCAGCAGTTGACCGCCATGCACGCTGATGAAAAGCAGCTTGCGGATTGCTTCTCTGCCCCGATTGCATTTGGAACCGGAGGCATGCGTGGGGTCATGGAGCCGGGAATAAACCGCATCAACCTATACACGATTCGCAAAGCAAGCGCGGGGCTGGCTCTTTATTTGCGCGAAACATATCCGGATCTGGCCGTCAAAAAAGTCGTCATTGCCTATGATTCACGGAAACACTCACCGTTGTTTGCCAAGGAAACCGCCAAAGTTCTCGGTCAGTACGGGATTACTACATGTATATTCAATCAGCTGACTCCTACCCCTCTGCTTTCCTTTGCTGTCCGTCACTTTTGTGCGTGTGCTGGCATTGTCATTACAGCAAGCCATAACCCGCCCGAATATAATGGCTACAAAATTTATGGCGCAGACGGGGGACAAATTACGCTCGCCACAGCCGAACGACTGATGGACCATATCGTTGCAGCCGGAAATGAACTCGAAATCACTCCAGCAGATGAGCAAGAGCTGTGCAAAAATGGACTGCTAAACTACATTGACGATTCTCTCTTAGATACGTATTTGGAAAAAGTAAAGCAATTGCGCGTCCATCCAGACTTATCTCCTGCCATCCGGGAGCAAGTGAAGATTGTCTTTACTCCCCTGCACGGCACGACGCATGACTCCATCACGCGTGGATTGAAATTGTTCGGGTATACACAAGTAAGTGTCGTTCCAGAGCAAGCTGTCCCCGATCCTAACTTTTCGACGGTAGACTCGCCTAATCCCGAAGAGCCTGAGGCCTTTCGATTAGCGATTTCGTACGCCGAACAAGTCGATGCCGACATGATCATGGGGACGGACCCTGATGGAGATCGTCTCGGCGTGCTCGTCAAAAATCAGGCAGGAGACTACAGCGTCCTGACCGGGAATCAGTTGGGAGCCTTGCTTCTTCATTACCTGCTGGAAACCAAACAAAAAAAGGGGAAGCTCCCCAAAAACGGCATCGTATTGAAAACGATCGTCACATCTGAAATGGGCAGGGCCATCGCGACAGACTTCGGCATATCAACAGAAGACACTTTGACAGGCTTCAAATATATTGGCGAAAAAATCGATGCCTACGAAAAGAGTGGAGCGTACGTCTTCCAATTTGGTTACGAAGAAAGCTACGGATACTTAATCGGCGATTTTGTCCGTGATAAGGATGCCGTACAAACAGCTTTGTTGCTTGCTGACATGTGCGCGTATTACAAATCTCAGGACAAAAGCCTCGCTGCCACACTGAGTGACTTATTCAACCGTTACGGTCATTATGCGGAAGAGCTGATTTCTTTCACGTGCAAAGGAGGAGATGGCATGCAAAAAATATCGGCAACGATGTCTTCCCTGCGCAATCAGCCCCTTTCCCAAATCGCCTCCCACCCCGTCATAGCCATCGAAGATTATGCCAACCGAATCCGCACAGATTGTCAAACAGGTACAACCACACCGCTCACCTTGCCTGTATCAGATACCATCAAATACTTTTTCCACGATCATTCGTGGTTTTGTGTCAGACCCTCAGGTACGGAGCCCAAAATCAAAGTCTATTTAGGCGTGAAAGGAACGAGTAGTAAGGATAGCCAAGAAAGGCTCTTCACCTTGAAGCAAGCTGTCTTGCAAATGCTCGGTTTCTAGTAAGGACTAGATTTCCAAATAAGGACCGGACTGATGAGGATGTCCCCCCTCGTTTGCTCCGTACCGAGGAGCATGATAAGCCTGCTCTGGTGTTAATTCAGGGAAACCCGATTGGTGAAGCAGGTCTCGTCTCAGGAAAAAAGCGTTGACGCCCTTTGAATCTGTTCCCACCAATGCGTACCCCAATCTTCTTCCCAATATAGCCAAGGAACTCAAGCTCGCACCAAAGTAGCTAGTGCCACCCCATTTAAAATCAGCCTGATACGCAATCACCATTTTTTGTGGAGGAGGGTAAGCCGCATTGTATTCAATGACAATGAGTCGCGGGCTGTACGCAAAAAGAGCTTGCCATACCCAGTAATCATTGCCGTCAATGTCGATGGAGAGCAGATCAAATTCCTTGGGAACACCATTGTCTGCGAATAACTGGGCAATATTTTCTCTCGTGATCAACTCATTCTTGATGATGAGCTGGGGATAGGCAACATAATCGGCAGACATTTTATTGCAACTGTTCAGGTCGCCTTCCATTGCCAATCCGCTCCATCCATGCTGCGTGACGAGATTTTTTATCAAGCATTCCGAGCCATCTCCCACTCCAAACTCTACACAATAGCGATTCGTAGTTCCGATTCGCGAAAATATTTCTTCAATGATGCCGTCTTCTCCATTTTGGGAATACACTCGCTTTTCATATCGGTTTAACACATTCATTCTCCCCATGCCTCCATTTACAACGTCCGTCTTTACGTATCTTATTTATCTTTTTGCGGATACGATTGGTCATTCAATGAACAGGCTGCAAAACAGGCTATTTGCACGCATCTCATACAAAATGTTCCACGTAAGAGGCGCCAGCCGTTTCAAGGCCCTCCTCGGGACAATATATTAGGATAAAGTTTATCAATAGGAGCCTATCAGGCATTTTGTCAGACAGAGGAGATGTATAATTGTGAGCTTGCCCATCGTGTTTATTCACAGAACGGCAGAAGATCATGTAGGATTATGCATACAACAGGCGAAATACAGCAACCCCTCTTCTCGTGTCATTCTTATCGGAAGCCCAGAAAACAAGTATCTTTCTACAGAAAATACAGAGCACTTCCTGTTGAGTCATTTCTACCAAAGCGCCCAAGCTTTCTCTAATGTTTACAAGCACTCCACTTCCAACACCTACGAATACAATCTGTTTTGTTTCCAACGCTGGTTTATTTTACGCGATTTTATGAGGAGTCAAGGGATAGAACGTTGTTGTTACCTGGACTCGGACGTAATGCTATACACCGATATCAACATCCGAGACAATGAGGATTTCGATGACTTTACATTTGAGTATACCTGGACGACCGTATGCGACCTGGAAAAACTCAATCAATTTTGCGATTACGCGACCAAATTCTTTCGCGACCCTCTTCACTATCAGACTCTGCTTCAATTCGCAAAAGAAATCGGAGATGCTCCCATTTCTGACATGGTGTTGTTTATTCTGTTTCACAATTACGCGCTTCGCCGTAAAGCTACGTATGGGATCGTTGCCAACGGCTTTTTTGATCATAATCTCAACTGTCCTTTTGCCCCATCCTGCCCGCAGGCTGACAGCCAAGATGGGAAGAAGCAGATTTATCAAAAGAATGGCGCACTCTATTGCAAAATAACCGGGACGACTGACTACCTTAGCGCTCATTCCTTACATTTTCAAGGACATGCAAAAGCATATATCCCCTACTTTCGCTCACAGGACATCCCGAACACAGATGATTTCATGTATTTCGACTATCCAACCTGCAAATGGGTGCGAGCCGAACCCTGATCCCTATAAATTTCCCTTTGGAAACGAGCTGTGCGCCGTGCCATTTTTTCACGTTTTTCCATATTCATAATATGTTAAGCTGTTCATCCTTCGCTATGAGCATCATAGACAGGGGGGATTCGACTCATGAAGGCATTGATTACCGGAGTAACGGGATTTGCCGGCAGTCACTTGGCTGAGTATCTACTGTCGCGGGGAGATGTAGATGTTTACGGCACATTCCGGTCCCTTACCAAAAAAGAGCAGCTGGGGCACCTGATGGACCGCGTGCATATGGAAAACTGTGAATTAAGAGATCCCCAATCTGTAAATGAACTCATCCAGAGAATAAAGCCCGATCTCATTTTTCACCTGGCTGCTCAAAGCTTTGTCCCCACCTCGGTGTCGTCTCCCGCAGATACGATGGTAAACAATATTGTCCCACAGTTAAATTTGTTCGAGGCGGTACGCAACCATGCTGTTGCTTGCAAAATTCAAATCGCTTGCTCCAGTGAGGAATACGGTTTGGTTTATCCGGAGGAAATCCCTATTAAGGAGACCAATCCCCTCCGTCCTCTCAATCCGTACGCGGTCAGTAAAATTGCCCAGGATTACCTCGGGTATCAATATCATCACAGTTACGGTCTGGCGATCATCCGTACACGTACCTTTCACCATACAGGTCCGAGAAGAGGCGAAAGCTATGTAACCTCTAATTTTGCCAAACAAATTGCCCAGATTGAGCTTGGCCTGCAAGAGCCAAAAGTACATGTCGGCAATCTTGGGGCCATTCGCGACTTCACGGATGTACGGGATATTGTCAAGGCGTATTGGTTGGCGATTACGCGAGGTGAGCCAGGTGATGTCTACAATATATCCGCAGGTACTCGCTATACCATCGAGGACATGTTGAAGACGCTGCTCGCTCTGACTGATGTGCAGGTAGAAATACATGTAGACACCAATCGGTTGCGCCCCTCTGATGTAGACATTGTATTGGGAGACTCTTCTTTGTTTCGAGAAAAGACGGGATGGGAGCCCGAGATCTCGTTCCAGAAAACGATGGAAGATGTATTGAATTACTGGCGCTCAGTGCTACGCAAGCCTAACAGCTCTTAAAAACGTCGAGTGGATGAGTAGAAAAAATCAGGAGGGAACTTCTTATGTCCATGCAATCCCTTCCTCTCGTAAGTGTCATCACCCCTTCGTACAATCAGGCAAAATTTATCAAACGAACGATCGATAGTGTACTAACACAGGACTATCCCCATATTGAGCATATTGTGGTCGATGGCGCTTCAACTGACGGTACGCAGAATATTTTGCAGCAATACAGCCATCTTGGGGACCGCTTCCGCTTCGTTTCCGAGCCAGATCGCGGCCAATCCCATGCCGTCAATAAAGGATTACAAATGGCACGAGGCGAGATTATCGGTTGGCTCAATTCGGATGATACGTATTTTCCCGGTGCCATTCGAAAAGCAGTGACTGCCTTGCAGCAAAATCCCGATTGGGGCGTTGTTTACGGAAAAGGGCTCCACATTGATGAGAACGACAAAGTTAAGTATCCGTACATTTGGGTAGAGTTTGACAGAAAAAAATTGTTTAATTTCAACCTCATTTGCCAACCCGCTGCTTTCCTGCGCAAGCATGCCTTTGAAGCAGTTGGTGGTGTAAATGAAGAACATGACTGGTGCATGGATTACGATTTGTGGAACCGGATTTCCCTGCATTATCCGATTGGGACGATACCGGAATTCTTGGCTAACTCACGCTTATATGATGCATGCAAAACGTTTGTCTATGAATTGGAGCCAGGATTTTCCGAAATTTTGAAAACAAGCGTGAAGCATCATGGCACCATCTCGAATGAATGGCTCTATCACTACACGCAGAAGCATTACAAGCAAGGAGCATTTTGGTTTCTAAACAAGCTGAAAGCGTATCATGCATTCGGACCCTCTCCCCAAATCATTGCATCTAACCGCTACCCGGACGCATGGGCTCCCCAAAACCTGAGAATGACCATCGAAGCCAGCCATGGACCGATGCACGCTTTGCTTTTCAAAGGAAGCAACCAAAATACCGCCCCTCTCCTGCATTTTCATGTCATGAGGAATGGGAAACTCGTACACAAATTCCAAGTTACCCAGGAGCGTTTTCAAGTCGCGATTCCCATTGCCTCCGAGGGACAGCGATGTGAAGTGAGTATTTTTTGCAGCCAACAGATCCTTCAGAGCCACCCCAACAATCCTGAAGTCAAACGATCTGTTAGCTACCATCTGGAAGAAGTCCTCCCGCTTTCCTATGAGGAGTACCAATTTTATCAGGAATTTACCAAAGGCAAGGCCCATATCGAAAATTGGGTAAATCGCAGAGTCCCTTCGCCTCGAATTTGAATGCGGACGAGAAAGGCAGGTTGACACGAATTGAATCTGGCGAAAAAACGGATTGTGGTGACTGGTGGATCAGGATTTCTAGGAAGCCACGTCGTTCATCAATTGCGCAAGCTGGACTGTACGGACATCTTCATCCCTAGAAGCCATGAATACGATCTTCGCAAAGAACATGATGTGAATAGGATGTTGCAAGATTTCCGTCCCGATATCATTCTTCACTTGGCTGCCGTGGTCGGCGGAATTGGCGCGAATCAAAAAAATCCCGGTAAATACTTTTACGATAATTTGATCATGGGGACTCAGCTCATGGAGCAATCCCGCTTATTCGGTATTGAAAAATTCGTAGCCATCGGAACCATTTGCTCCTATCCGAAACATGCGCCCGTACCGTTTAAGGAAGAAGATATATGGAATGGCTATCCTGAAGAAACCAATGCTCCGTATGGCTTAGCCAAGAAAATGATGCTGGTGCAATCGCAAGCCTATCGCGAGCAATACGGGTTCAATTCCATTTATTTGCTTCCTGTCAATTTGTACGGCCCGGGCGACAATTTTGATTTGGAAACCTCACACGTCATCCCTGCCATCATTCGAAAATGTGTGGATGCAATTCGCAATGACGAGAAGAAGATCGTTCTCTGGGGAACAGGCAGCGTCACACGCGAGTTCATATATGTCGAAGATGCTGCACAGGCGATTATCGCTGCAACTGTGAGCTATGATCAATCTGAACCGGTCAATATCGGTTCTGGTCATGAAATCTCCATCAAAAGCTTAGCAGAAACAATTAAACAGCTAAGCGGCTTCCAGGGAGAGATCGAATGGGATAATACCAAGCCAGACGGACAACCGCGCCGCCTTTTAGATATAACCAAAGCAAAAGAACGGTTCGGCTTCGTGGCTCAAACGTCTTTACTCGCTGGATTGGAGAAAACGATCGCATGGTACATGGCACATCCTCACGTGCAAGGGAGGATCCCAACATGAGAGTCGGAATAAACCTGATGTCAGTGATTCCTGGCAAAATCGGCGGGATGGAACAGTATGTCAGGAACTTGCTGGCCTACTCGATGAATGCTGGGGACGGTCATCAGTGGTTTCTTTTTTTATCCTCACACAACTTCCATACCTTCGAGGCGCAAAAAAATGTGCGCAAATTCATGGTCCCCGACCATGGTAATGCACACGCGATGCTTCATTACTGGATTAACTCCCTGCAGTTGAATTTGTGGTTTTGTCCGCTACTCGTCTTAAATCCAACCGATGTCACAATCCCTTCTGTGATCAACATTCCAGATATCCAGCACGAGTATTACCCGGAGTTTTTCGATGCTCATTCCTTGCGCTGGCGACTGGACAACTACAAATCGTCTGCAGAGCGTTGCAGTGCCGTGCTGACGCTGTCGGAGTTTTCCAAGCAAACAATCCTCCAAAAATTCGGGCTTCCTCCGCATAAAGTACACGCAATCCACCTGGATGCCTCGCGGGAATTTTCCTTGCCGCATAATGAGGCACTCAACCAACAGGTCATACAAAAGTATAAGTTGCCCAGCGAATACGGCTTTTTCCCTGCGAATACATGGCACCACAAAAATCACCTGAATGTATTCAAAGCACTTGTCACTTTGCGGGATAAACACCAAATACGAATTCCCATGGTTTTCACCGGTTTTGCTCAAGAGGCCCATCAAAACGTCATGAATTACATCACAAATAACCAGCTGTGGGACCAAGTCAAATGGCTCCATTACGTACCGCAGGAAGAGATGCCTTACTTGTATCGGAATGCTCAGTTCCTTTGCTTCCCTTCCCTCTTCGAAGGCTTTGGCATTCCGCTGGTAGAGGCCATGAAGTCCAACATTCCCATCGTATGCTCCAATGCAGGGAGCATTCCTGAGGTGGTGGGTGACGCTGCTCTCACCTTCGATCCGAATATTTCCGATGATATCGCGGTGAAGCTCGCCCATCTTTATTTGACACCTGAGGCAAGAGCAGACCTGGTTGCCAAAGGCATCCATCAAGCCAAGCATTTTTCGTGGGAGAAATGCGCACGCGAAACATTGGCTGTCTTTTCTTCCGTCGCACGCTAATGTCATTGAAAGGAGGTCATCTTTGTATGTCTCGCATGCAGCAAATTCGGGAGACGTGGAGGAAGGAGCGCCGAATCCCGTTTCCGTTAACAGAACAAGAAACTTGGGATTTTTGGCTGTTGGAAGCACCGACAAACGATTTGAAAAAGTCGAAGATCAAGCATATAGCGAAAACGATGGGCATCCGCACCTTGATCGAGACAGGCACGTTTAAGGGCGACATGTTGGAAGCGATGAAAAACCATTTCGACCTGCTCGTTTCCATTGAGCTGGATGAAGCATTGTTTATAGCGGCAAAAGAGAGATTCTCAGGTGACAGCCACATCCATATCCTCCACGGTGACAGTGGAGAAGTATTGACCAACCTGATGCACTCTGTTACAACACCCTGCCTGTTTTGGCTGGACGGTCATTACATCCCGCGCTCAACGGAGGCAGCCAAGGGAGACCTGGACACCCCTATCTTGCATGAGTTAGCTGCCATTCTGCAGCATTCTGTTCAAAATCACGTCATTTTGATTGATGATGCTCGCTGCTTTATTGGTCCCAATCCATTGTTGAAAGATTATCCCACTATCCAGGAACTACGAGAATTCGTTCATTCTCTTCGTCCTGACCTCCTATTTGTCGTAGGAAATGACATCATCATGATCTACAATCCACTTGAAGGAGCAACAAATTCGATGAAGAAAGTTGACTTTCACCTGCCGTTTGACAATCGAACCTTTACCGTCTATGGGGACGACTCCGATCAAAGCGTCCTGTACTTTATGGAGTATTACAAAGGATATTATGAAGACTACGTTATCCTTCCTCTGAAAAAAATCGTACAACCTGACCATGTTTGCCTAGACATCGGAGCAAACATCGGTCCGATCTCGCTCGCCCTGAGCTATCTCGCACCTCTAGGCAGGGTGTACGCATTCGAACCCTCCGATGCCAATTATCCTTATCTCCTGCGGAACCTGGCCGAGAATCACATCACCAATGTCGAGCCACTTCAGCTCGGAATAGCGGACCGCAACGGGAACATTCATTTTAATGACGATCCACGTGGAGGCGGATGGTCTTATATCCCGCATGAGCCAGAAGACGTGGGGAAATCCACGCAATTCATATCATGTGTCAGGCTGGATGACTGGGTAGAGCAAAATATGATCTCGCGCATCGACCTCATTAAAATTGACGTGGAAGGCTCGGAGGTCGTCGTCTTGGAAAGTGCCATGCGAACGCTTAAGCAGTGGGACCCGGATGTAATCATTGAATTCAACCCAGAAAGCATCAGGGAAAACTTCGGCAGACATCCACTCGTGCTATACACACTGCTGGAGAAATTGTTTACCCATATTTATATTTTCAAGCGGGACAATACGGTGGTAAAAGTGAAGAACTACAACCATTTATTAGACGAAATGAAACCTTTCCACGCTGATCTTTTCTGCACAAACAAGACTTTCCTCGATTAAGCGCACATAATAAAAACATGGCTGTTGGCTCGCCATGTTTTTTGTTGCGTTGCTATTTGAAAGTGGCCATTACCTTTCTCAATCCATCCTCCAGCTTCACTCGATGTTTCCACCCTAGTGCTTGCAGCGATCGGGTATCTGCTTGTGAATGCATGATTTCCCTATCTGAATACGTAATCGATCCGAACTTCAGGACTGTCCTAGAATGCGTCATCTGATGAACCAGTTCTACAAACTCCCGGATCGAGGTAGCAGTACCTGTCCCTACCTGGTATTCCGTAAAGCCTGCGGGTAGACGGGCAGCATGGGCCAAAAGCACGCGGTAGGCAGAAACGACATCCTCCACATAAATAAAGTCCCTGGCTTGCTTTCCTTCTGTTAGCCTTAGTTCTGGTTGATTTTCGAGACAGCTTTTGATGACAGAAGGGACAAACTTATTCGTATTGTCATAAGGACCATACACATGCTCCAGCCGGACGTTGATGAATTGCAAGGAAGATGTATCTGCTAAGCATTTTCCCCATTCTCGAAATTGACGCTTCGTCAAATTATATGGTTGTAGATGATTGGATAATCGGGTGGGCGCACTGGAAAACGTATCTGTATTTAGAAAAACAGGGGTACCAATGCGCATAGCCATATCCAGCAGTTTAAGCGGAAAGGTCACATTGGCATCTACCATTGTGGCATTGCTCTCGTTGTTGCGTCCATAACAGGTTGCCGTATGGATGATCGCATCGATTTTCCCCTGCTTGAAAAAAGGAGCTTCCCATTGACCGCGATCTGTATCATACGTAATCAAATCAGGCAGTATGTCCTGGATACGCGAGCAATCGGAAGTGCTCCTTTTTAAAAGGATGATGGTATGTCCGTCCAATAGCAGCGCTTTTACGAGCTGGCTTCCGAGAAAGCCTGTCGCGCCGGTCACAAGTATCTTCATTTGGGATCTCTCCCCTTCACCTGCTATGCACTCTTCTTATATCCAGTTCAAGTCGATGTTGTGAATTTGTTTTTCTTGCATGACCCTCCGAAAGTGATCGGCTTTCGCTTTCAAGCCTTCGATCAGCCATTCATGATTTTCTACAACGATTTTTTCTACTTGCAGGTGTAAATTTTGTTCTACGATTTTTTCCAACAGTTCAAATTCTGCTCCCTCGATATCTATTTTGATTAATTTGATCGGCCGATTGAGCATCTGGATGAACTGTGTCAAATCGATTACCTCAACCTCTACATACTTATCGGGATTCGTAACAGGATGATTCGTCAAAAGAGAAGAGGCATACGCAGACCCTGCCGGATCGGTATGGTAAAGATCATGCAAATGCAAGCGCAGCTTGTCGTTTTTATGCCATACCGCTTTGTTTATACATACGACATTGGGATAGGAACCAACCCTTTTTTTCAATTCCTCAAATACGTATGGATTCGGTTCAAAAGCAAAGACGAGGGCGCCTTTATCCGCCATTTTTTGTGAAATAACCCCATAATTCGCTCCACAATCGATCGTTATGTCCCCGTATCCGATCGGAGAAAAAACTTCTTCACTGTTCTCGTTTAATCCGCCCACTCCTGCTTCCTCCTTATATTCGGCTGGTTGCCCATGCTGCCTTTCCGGATTTCCACAGTTTTTCCAAGTAGTTTTTATCTCGAAGCGTATCCATTGGCTGCCAAAAACCGGTATGTTTGAAGGCCATCAGTTGATTCGCCTTGGTCAATCCCTCCAACGGCTCTTTTTCCAAGACCGTCTCATCACCCGCAATATAATCAAATACACCCGGCTCCATGACAAAAAAACCAGCATTGATCCACCCGCCGTCCCCCTTTGGCTTCTCCTGGAATCCTGTTACGGTATTCCCTTCCGCAATATCCAATGCTCCGAATCTGCCTGGCGGTTGAGTCGTGGTGATCGTTGCGAGTTTTTTATGCGTACGATGAAAATTTACCAACTGTTCAATATCGATGTCGGATAAGCCATCTCCATACGTCAGCATGAATGTTTCTTCTCCCACATACTTCTGAATGCGCTTCACCCTTCCACCTGTCCCTGTGTCTTTCCCCGTATCAATCAATGTGACTCGCCACGGAGCAGCATTGTGGTTGTGAAAAGTGACCTGATTGTCATTACGAAAATCAAACGTCACATCAGAATGATGGAGGAAGTAGTGCGCAAAGTACTCCTTGATCATATAGCCTTTGTACCCGAGACAGATGATGAAATCATGGAAACCGTACTTGGAATAAATGGACATGATATGACAAATGATGGGCCAATCACCGATCTCAATGAGCGGCTTCGGACGAAGATGGGTTTCTTCTCCAATGCGCGTACCATACCCTCCTGCCAGGATGACGACTTTCATTGGCTGCCCTCCTTCCTCTGTTGTTCATTGGGCCTTATTTGTATACGCTGCGATTTGGGCCAAACAAATTTCTCTTACGTCTTGCTTTTGTTGATAAGCCTTCTGCCAAGAAATGATACTGTCCAAGGTCTGTTCGAGCGACCAGTTGGGCTTCCAACCGATTACGCTTTTGGCTTTGGAACAGTCCAGCTTTAAATATTGGGCTTCGTGCCATTGTGGATCGGTTCGCTCTGCTTCAAAGCAGGCTCCAGCCCCCCATCGCTCACACAATTGATGGACGATCCACTCTACCGATCTGGCATCTTCCTCATTCGGACCAAAATTCCAGCTCTGAGAGTAATCCTTGCCATTCGCCCACATTTTTTCAGCGAGCATCAAGTACCCCTTCAAGGGCTCCAGGACATGCTGCCACGGCCGGATTGCTTTTGGATTTCGGATAGTGATTGTCTCTCCCTTTATCAAGGCACGAAGGCAATCCGGTATCAAGCGATCAAGAGCCCAATCACCGCCACCGATTACATTGCCTGCTCGCGCTGAAGCAACGGCTACGCCATGCTGGTCATACTGGTCGGGGTGAAAGAAAGCATTGCGATAGGAGGCAGTCACTTGCTCCGAGCATGCCTTGCTGTTGGAATACGGGTCATAGCCACCCAACACATCCTGCTCACGGTATCCCCACACCCACTCCCGATTTTCGTAAACCTTATCCGTCGTAACATTAATGATCGCTTTGATTTTCATTCCATTCTGAACAGCCACTCTCGCCGCTTCGAGTACATTCACCGTACCCATGACGTTGATTTCGTAGGTTTCCGCCGGATATTGATACGACAGGCGCACCAACGGCTGAGCAGCCATGTGAAAGATGATATCTGGTTCTGCTTGGTTGATCGCTTTTTGAACACTTTCCTTTGATCTGACATCATCAATGATGGAATCAACCAATGAGCTGATTTGGGCACACTCAAAAATACTCGGGTTTGTTGGAGGCGAAAGCGCATACCCTGTTACCTTCGCCCCCAAGTCATGCAGCCATAAGCACAGCCATGCGCCTTTGAAGCCTGTATGACCTGTGATCAACACTTTTTTGTCTCGCCAGAACGCAGGTTCAATCATTGCGATCACCGTGCTTCCTTATCTGCTCCAGAATCGCTGACCACGTCATCCCAAGTCGAACGATATCTTCTTCTACTAGCTGACTGCCCATCTGTACCTCGATGAATTCCAGCTCGGTCGTAGCTTTGATTGCATGTTTGGCTCCGACCGGGATTTGCAAAACGTCACCTGGTCCAACCTCTCTCAGCAGATCATCCAAAATGAACTCGCCGCAGCCCTCTACGATGATCCATACTTCACTACGGTGGTGGTGGTACTGATAGCTCAAATTTTTCCCGGCGTATACATGGATTCTTTTCGTTAATACCTCCAAATCGTCTTCATTCTTCTGAAAATGCATAACCTGATACCATCCCCAGCGCCGCTCTTCATACATTGGGCGCTTTGTCCAATCCAAAGCCAAATTTTTGACCATATGGCTTTGTTCCTTGGAAGAAACGAGGATGCCATCCGGGCTCGCCGCCACGATCATATCCGATAGACCGATGGACACGATAGGTATGTCCAATTCGTTGATAACGTGCGTATTGGTGCAATTCTCATCTAGCAAAACCTTACCGATAGCATTCGCGCTCATTTCTTCCGTGAGCGTATTCCACGTCCCTAAGTCCTTCCAGGCTCCGTCATACGGGAGAACGACTACTTTCTCTGCCTTTTCTACGATCTCATAATCAAAGCTGATAGCAGGCATTTGGCTATATTGCTCAAGCATGCGGTTGTATTCAGTAGGCAATCCTTTTTGCTCCAATTCGCGAATCAGATAACCCAATCGAAAAGCAAAAATTCCACAATTCCACAGGGCTTTCTTTTCTACTAAATCCTGCGCTTGCTCAAGGGACGGCTTTTCTTTGAAGCTTTTTACTTTTTGATAGGCATGTGGCCTTTTACTCTCATTCGATTCTGCTTCTAACTGGGGGACAATGTAGCCGTATTTGGTAGATGGATACGTTGGTTTCACTCCGATTAATGCGAGATTCGCGCCTGATTTGAGGATGACGTTCTCCAACTCCTTGATCCTGTCCATGAAGCGGTCCTCAACGAATGGATCTACAGGCATGATGGTGATGACTTCATTCGGGTCCATTGTCAAAGCAGAGTACAAATAGGTCACCGCTAAAGCAATGGCAGGGAAGGTATCCCTTTTTTCCGGCTCCACGATCAAAGGAACGCCTTCACCTAGTTGGCTTTGAAGCAAATCAACATGCGAGCGGCCTGTTGAAATATAAACAGGCTCCGACCAATTGCGGGAGGCCAGTTGTCTCCACACTCGTTGAACCATCGCCTCTGGTTGGGCATGTGCATTGCCTATCAACTTCAAGAACTGTTTGGACCTGACATCATTGGAGAGCGGCCACAGCCTTTTCCCTGAACCACCCGATAGCAATATCAGTTTCACCCAGGCCACCTCTATCCGTTTATCGTGGTTGTATGCACCATCTTATGCGTTTGTCGCAGTCGATGCTCTATGATCCAATGAAAATGGTCAAATAACACGAGGGATGATAGAAGCCTATAAAAACTGAATCCATCGATTGGAGATATAATCGAAAATGTAAGAACCTGCTTGTGGAAGATAGGGAGCCATGAAAAACCTCATAAAGTGCTTCGTGTATCCTTGAAAATGAAGAGAAAACAACGGCAGATATCGCCCCGTTGCCTTATCCTTGCAGCACAAGACACCATTTATCGAGTACACTTTCTTATAGCCGTACAAATTTTCCATTGATGTAGCCTGCTGAATATTCCCATCGATTATGCCATCATGAAACAAGCCATTCGTGATTTGGTAATCCTTGAACCGCTCAAGAAATAGCAAGGCCAGCACCATATCCGTAATGAGAGGCTGATTGAATCGTACATGTTCCTTTCTTTGCATGGTGTATTGAACGACTTGCGCGAATGCAATCGGATTGGCAAAATGAGATTTCATGAACTCGCAATATAGCTCCAACTTCTGCCTATCTACGAAATTTGTCCATACGAATTCCATCGTAAAGTTGCCAAAGCGCGGATGGTTCACATCGGTAAACAGCAAGACATCCGTATCGATATAACAGCATTTCGGAATCTGATGCCTTTCCATAAACGCCAACAAAATAAACCATCTCTGAAAACAAAACAAATTGTACTCATAGGGCATGAAATGAATATGTTTATAGACTCTCGTCATGTCGGCTGCAGCATGCATGTAATCGTCTATCATCTCGTAAAGGATGCCGTTCGTAGCATGCCTCCTATTCCCTCCATTCCCTATCAGATAGACGGGCGAATGGGGGTTGCTTCTTTTCGCTTGCTGCAAGCTGTATGTGAGATAATCATCGTCCCCGCGATGGATGATCACGATGGGCAAGGGCATACTCTTTCCACCTCCTTTTTCTCCCCATACTTTATGTAGGTGACGGACAACGAGAAACGGGCATATGCCTTTTTTCCGAAAACCTGCTTGTAACCAAGCAACTTTAGACATGAATAGGACGAAATTAATGCATTTATATCATTTCCCCCAGCATGGTCCGAACATATCGTATAGGGCAAGCACTCTGCAATGAAGGGGGACATGTCGATGGGAAGATTTTGGACAGATCAGGAAATCCTCGATGAGATCAACAAACGACGATGGTACCATAAAATCGCACTGCGACCCGGGATTGTCACACCCGGGATTTCGCTTCTGGAAGGTATATGGAATATGACGAGACAATCCCGAGAATACATCCAATATTCGGGGAAACGCGTCCTTGATCTCGCTAGTTTTGACGGGATGTGGGCTTTTGAAGCGGAGCAGAGAGGGGCAAGTCTTGTCGTGGCTACGGACTGTATGCAGCCACTCTATTTGAATTTTGAGTTTTGCAAGAACATCCTGCAAAGCAAAGTTTTGCCGTTGTACAATACCAGCCCTTATAAACTTTGGGAGGGGCTACAGGTATTGCTGATGGACGATTTTACAGAACCACTGCCATTCCCCCATCAAATTCGGCACAATCAATTTGATATCGTCCAGCATCTTGGTCTGCTCTATCATCTGCGCGATCCAATGTGGACATTGTCGCAATGCCGAAGCGTGATTAAACCCGGCGGGCACCTCTTGTTGGAAACTGCCTGTATTTTGGATACGAATCAATCCATCATGGTCTACAACGGAGCTCCTGGACAAATGAACCGGATTTATAAGGACGATACGACTTGGTGGTTGCCATCCGTGCTTTGCATTGAGGAGATGCTGAAAGGCACGTTGTTTGAAGTTCTTCCTGAATCCGTTCGGACCATCCCCTCCGGCAAAATCAACAATTACGATGCAGGTCGCATCAGCCTCGTGGCAAGAGCCATTCCTGGTAGCGCAATCGACCATAACTGTCACGCGGAGTTGCTCCGTATATTCCGCAATCCAGGGATCATTCCGGACTACCTGTAATATCCGGAGAATTTGAAATCGGGTGCACAAGATCGACGATGCTTGTGTACCCGATTTTCCATTTTTTCATAGTCTGAAGGTAGTGCATGCATTTTTTATGATGGAAAGATGGGAGTGAATCTCGTGTCCCACTCACAGCAACCATTAGTGAGTATCATTACCCCCTCTTACAACCAAGGCCGGTTTATTCGTGAGACGATAAATAGCATATTGACCCAGGATTATGCAAACCTTGAGCATATCGTGGTAGATGGAGGCTCGACTGACGATACGCTCTCCATCCTGCAAGAATATGCACAAAAAGATCCGCGCTTCCGTTATATTTCCGAACCGGATCGCGGACAGTCTCACGCGCTTAACAAAGGTCTGGCAATGGCAAGAGGGGAAATCATTGGCTGGCTGAATTCAGACGACACCTATGTACCCGGCGCCATCATGCTGGCTGTTCACGCTTTTGCGAACAACCCGAGCTGGGGAATGCTTCACGGCAATTGCCAAGTGATGAACGAGTACGGTCAAGTATCTTCCACCTATCCGTCAGAACAGGCTGATTCCAAGAAGTTGTATCAGAGCTGCGTGATTTGCCAGCCTTCCGCTTTCATCAGGACCCACGTTTTCAGGCATATGGGGGGCGTAGATGAAAAGCTGCAATTTTGCATGGATTACGACCTGTGGATGCGCATCGCCAAATTTTATCCCATCGGTTATGTGCCTCACTACTTAGGAAACGCCCGAATCCACACGACCTGCAAATCAGCTACACAATGGCATTCTGTCGGCGTACCTGAAGTATTACGATCACTTGCGAAAAATTATTCGTCTATCCCCAGCCATTGGATATCGTACGTTCCACACTACAAAGGCATGGGTGTACTCGACCTCTTGAGGATCTATAAGTCCTTTCCATCCAATACAACCAGAATTACAAGCATGAATCGGGGGATGGACTTGTGGGCGCCTCCAGTCCTGCGTGCGATTGTAGAATCAGATCCATCAGCACCGGCTCAAATGTTGTTACTGAAGGGCAAAGTCCCTGGCTCCCCTGCAAAATTGCCGAAGCCCATAGTTTTGACTGCGCTCGTGAATGGCGTCAACGTAAAAAGTTACACCGTTGATAAACCCACCTTTGCCCTCGAAATTCCACTCGATCCGAATGCCACAACACTCCGTGTGGACATCGCTTCTTCCAGTGTCGGTGTACCGAGCACTCCGCAAGTCCAGCAAAGAATCGTGGGGGGATACATGGCCGAAGAAATTATTCCTCTTTCGTATGACGAAGTGATCGTGTACAGAACTTTTTCAAGGAGTTAACCATTCAACTCGTATATAGCTTCGTTTCAATGACAGCCGCCGCTCCGGCTATGGCAAGCAGGAGCAGCAACGGATAGGCGGCTGGCACATACATATACAACCCAACGATCAAAGCGCCTACCCATATTCCCACACACCAATGGCAGCTCAACAGTCTGCCTATCCATTGGCGCACCCTACCACCTTTAAATTGAAAGTCCCGAACCATTTGCCCCGACTCATCAGGTACATATAACACCTGGTAAAATGGGTTTCGCAGAAAAGACGTAATCTCATCAAAAACAATCAAATGCGTGAGACGAAAGCTTGCCAGCACGAGAATGATTAGGTCAATCCATGAGAGGTCAAACATTCCACCTCCACCTCTTTCCAATATTTTGTGCTTTTCTCATTTGTTCCACATTTAGTACCATTGTGGTGCGACAAACCAGAGAAAGGCGTGATGAGATGAATCGCAACATGAAGAAAATGGCAACGATCCTTTCCCTGTCCGTCCTCGTAACCATGATCGGACAACCTGCATTTGCGAAAACTAGCTTTACTTCTTTGAAAAAAGGAATGAAAAGCTCGCGTGTGCTTGAAGTGGAAAAAATGCTCGATGCACTCCATTACGACTACAAGCTGGTAGTGGACAAGACATACAACAGCTACACAGTTTATAACGTCAAAGCGTTCCAGAAAAAATACAAGCTCAAGCAAACAGGAATTGTAAACAAAGCAACTTACGATAAACTGAAGAGCGCGTACCAAGCACGCAATCAAGAGCAACCGACACAGCCGAGCACACCGTCCAAGCCTGGCAAGCCTGGCAAGCCTGCTGAATCCAACGATTACGTTACGCTGAAATTGGGTGCTAGCGGTGAAAACGTGAAGGAATTGCAAAAGATGCTCGCTGGCCTCGGATACAAAGTAACTGCCTCCGGTTATTACGATGAATCTACGCGCTTTGCCGTCATGCTATTCCAGTCGCGCAATAAACAACCGTTGACTGGTGAAGCAGATGCCAAAACTTATACAGCCATTCAAACGCAATACAAGAACAATCCAGTGCAGCCCGGGCAAGATACGAAGCCAACTACTCCAACAAATCCAACGACTCCCGTAACACCAAGCAAGCCTGAGCAACCGCAAAACCCTGGTGCTGGCACGCAAGTTCCTCTACCCGCTGGTTTGACGGCTGAGGAAAAAGAAATGGTTCAGCTCGTGAATCAAGAGCGCACCAGCCACGGACTCGCTCCTTATCAAGTGGACATGCAGTTGGAGAATGTTGCACGTGTAAAAGCCCAAGATATGGTAAACAAAGGGTACTTTAGCCACACGTCTCCCACTTACGGCTCACCGTTTCAAATGATGGACACTTTTGGTATTCGCTATATTGCTGCTGCTGAAAATATTGCCCAAAACTATTCCGTAAGCAGCGCTCATCAAATGTTCATGAATTCCTCCGGGCACAAAGCCAATATCATGAGTCCAACATACGACTACGTTGCCATTGCTGTTGTAAATGGCGGTCCGTACGGGAAAACGTTCGTACAAATGTTCTTGAAAAAATAGAGACGCGGAACGGAAAAGCCATCATTTCTACTGAAATGGTGGCTTTTCTTCCCTATTAGAAAGACACGGCGATCCGGTTATTGGCGGAAAAGTGTACGGTCTGATCGTTGCACAGCACGACACCCTCGACCACGATTCCCTTCCCCGCTTCTTGTTTCATAAAAGAAATCTGAAAGTTTTGGAAGGATTCCGTCGATTCTGGCACAATGGTTACAGGCTGGATCGGCGCTATCCAGTATTCCCCTCTCTCCATCGCTTGGGCAAACCAATCGTCTTCCAAGTATCTCCAGCCTTTTAAGCCCGATGTACCTTGCACGGCCATCGTTTCCACGAGCTTCGGCGGCAATACCTGCCCTCCCATTTTGATTGAATCGACTGGTGAGACACGCAGGCAAACGATTGGATTTTTCAGTTCAACATTCCCCGTATTTTTCACCTGAAGCGTCCCAATCAACAGGTACGGCTTCTCCACTGATTCAGAGTGAATCAACGTGTAATCAAAATACACTTCGGCCGTTGTACGCAATTCGACCTGTTCAGGCACTTCTTCAACTGGATGAATGGTCACTACCTGTTCCAGCAGTTCTTCTTCTGCCAGGATCAACAGCTCTTCCCGTTCACTTTCTGACTCGCTGTTTACTTCTCTATTTAAGTCAATGACCTCAGCACTCGGCTGGTCATTTTCCTGAATCGTGTTTTGTTCTTCTGCCAATGGCTTTTCGTCTTCTCCCTGCTGACTTTCCTTGTCAGAGGTAAAGAGCATCGTGGAATAAAACAGTTTTAAAATATTGGGTGGCAAAAAAGCCATTGGTTGAATGTGCAATCCATTTTGGAAATACTCCAAAACCCCTGATGCTAAGTGCAGCGCAATTTTTTCCGAATACAGTTTACGTTTGCTCACTTCCGTAAAAAGGGGCAGCTGCAACTGGATGTGAACGATCGATGGTTGCTTTTGATTTTTGGTTACTTTATAGTGACACGGGATTCCTGACTGCTGCATCTCTGTACGTAAACACTTGATCAGATCTTGCCGCTTTTCATCCTCTGACTGAAAGAAAATCAGTCTCGGCTTTTCCAGGACTCTCATTTCCTTCAAGCTGAAACGTATGGCGACATCTGTATTTTTCGCCAGAGACGGATTGTTTTGACTTAAGACAACCTCCATCCCACTATCAGAAAGAAATTTTTGAACGTTCCCCAATACCTCCCACTCATAGGCAGTCCCTCCTGAAGATATGCCTGTAAAAAGAACGCAAACTTTTCCTTTCAACCCCGAATCCAGGTCAACTCTTTTATTCGTCAAATCCCACTTCAATTGAAAGCCATTTTGCTTGCAAAATAAACGGAACGCTGGCAGAGCCGCGTACGGCATGGTCCCGCCACGTTGACCACTGTAATATACCTCAACATCCATTCCCATCTCTCCTTACGACACTTTCCTTCAGTCCGCGATATTGTATGAATGCCCAGTGTCCAAAGTGAACATTTTTGGCGATGACTGTTCCGAAGAAGCGCTTTGCGCATACGATGGCTACAGAAAGGAGTGGTTATATGCCCACCTCACAAATGCCCCTGATCTCCATTATCATTCCTGTAAAAAATGAGGGGGACAATGTGCGTTCTACCATCACTTCCCTTTTGAATACAAGAACCACGTATCCGTATGAAGTGATCGTAGTTGATGATGCCTCAACTGATAACGGTTGTCACTTTTTACAAGGCCAAGGGCAAAATGAAAAAATAAAATTAATCACGACAGAAGGCATTGGTGCTGCAGCAGCACGAAATTTGGGCGTGAATCATGCCCGTGGCAACTACTTCATTTTTTGCGATGCCCATCTGTCTTTTGAAAACTTTTGGATCGATCGTATGATGGAGCTCATTCTGACAAAAAAGGCAGATGGTGTTGCTCCCGGAATCGCTTCCATGACAGAGCCACATAAAATTGGATATGGGCAAAATCTGAATCAGAAGCTCGAGATTACCTGGTATCCAAAACCAATGGGCCCTGCACCGGTTGCGATATTGCCAGGGGGATGCTTCCTGGTCACCAGAGAAGCTTTTGTGAAAGTCGGGGGCTTTGACCGTGGTTTTCGCATATGGGGATTTGAGGATATCGAGTTTTCCATTAAGATGTGGCTCTTTGGATATACGTGTATGGTACAGCCATCCGTAAAAATCTTGCATTTGTTTAGGCAAGTTCACCCTTACACAGTTGCACATGAGCACATTTATTACAATATGCTTCGAATGGCGTATAGCCATTTTAACGAGCAGCGGATTGAGGCAGCGAAAAAACTTGTACTCTACGCAAATGCGAGTGAAATTGCGGATGATGTGCTGACTTGCGGGGCGGCCGCTCAGCGTGTTCGATATGCTGCCCAAAGAAAATTCGACGACAATTGGTTCTTCCAAAAATTCCAAATTCCGTTCTAACAAAAGATAGTGACCTAAAAAATAGGCGCATGCTCAACATGCCAAACTCCCGTTGCCCACATAGTATGTAACTGCAAAGCAAACTCCCTAGGAAAGGAAGGATTCTTACGGTGAAACATCACGTGAAGCCCATTATGGGTCGCCAGCTCCCTACACCGACGCCTACAGCAACTCCTCCTATATCGAACAACCTGCAGGAAGAGTGCATTCGCGTCAACAAGGTGTATGACTGGGTAGTATTAGCGAACAGCTACCGAAACAAGATTGCCCTTCCCGACGATTGTCAAGCTCTGGTAGACGCTGCCATTCGTGCAGGGCAAGATATCACGCTCTCCTGCGTTGAGCCAGTTACTCCTGGTCCTACTTGCAGAGTCGTCAGTATTCGCCGCGAGAACATTACAGTCGGTGGAACCACCGTTCGGGTCGGGGTCGTTCGCTTCGTGTTCGGAGCCACTGTGCTGGTTCGTGTATTTGCAGACGGAACACCTCTCTGCGAATTCACAACAACCGTGCAATTCGATCAGGAAGTCGTTCTCTGCCTGCCAGAACCACTTGATGAGGACAATATTTTGTGCCGAATCAGTGCTTTTGAGTGCTCACCGACCGGTACCGTTCTCCTCGGTGGCATGGTTCAACTCGACGTCATTGTCTGCGTAGAAATCCAGGTAGAAGCTGAAGTCAAACTGGAAGTATTGGCGAAATTCTGCGCGCCGCGTCCAAACAACATTCCAATTCCATCGCCAACGCCATCTTTCCGTTGCCCGCCGATCACATTCCCGCCACAATGCCCGCCAATCTTCCCAGTACGCAACTGCGATTGCCAGGCGTCCGTCAACGCATTGGTACCGAACATTTCCGTATCGCTCGGTATCCCGCTCGTACTCGCGGCCGGAACCATTCAGCTTATCGCAGATATCTGCCCAAGCTGCGATCCGTCCAGCAGCTCGTTTACCTTTAACTTCTTTGATAATGTCTTGCCAGATGTACTCCCTGGCGATCAAAGCTTCAGCTTCTCGCCTACGACTATCAGCTCTCCGACCTGCATTACCGTCTTGCCGATCCTTCCTATCGTGACAGGTCTCGTCGTAACAGGTACCGGCGTTCAGACATTTACCGCAACAGGGGCACAGGAGACCGTAACCTACTCCCTCACTTTGGCGGAAACAGGTCTCGGCCTGCCTGATGTCATCATCCTGACACTCACGAACTCTGCCGGTGTCCTCATTTTCTCCGCAACCGTCACCGTTGTGCCAGACGAACAATTGCTGGTTGCCGATTGCATCACTTTCGGAGATATTGTCATCACTTCTCCGTAAGCTAAACAAAAAAGATGATTACCAATCAGGCGGGAGAAGACCAGCACTTCTCCCGTTTTTTCTATGGATAAACAGTCACGGCAATACAGGCACCAATTCCCACCCCGTACATATGACTATATGGGAATGCCAGACGGAAAAAGGAGGACAACACTGTGTACAAAAGGAGAATCTCCAATGCGAACAAGCCGAAAGAAAATGAGAAGCTCCTCCTGCTAAAAAAACAAGCACACTACTACGAAGACAAAGCAAACCAACTCATGAAAGAAGTGTGGCACCTACAAAAGCTGATAGAGGAAACATCCCAAAAAAACGAAGCATACAGAGACCAGCTTGAACAATTAAACCAGAACCTCCACGATTTGGACAGCAAAGGGGCAGAATGGAAACAGCGCTTGAACGATTCACAAGACATGCTTCAAGAAATGAAAAGCAAGCTCGACTACTACGAGCATCTCTTGAAACAACGCGAAAATGCCATAGCCGACCACCAGGAAACAGAGGCAAAACTAAAGAGTTCGATCGAAAGCTTGCAGACCGAGATCAGAGAGCAACGAAAAGGTCCACGACTTGAAGAAATCATGTCGAAACACCAAGCTCAAGAAGCACACTTGCGGGAGCACATTGAATTGCTCCAACGGCGTATACAAAGCTACGAACAAAAAGAGGCACAATGGCAAAAAGCGTTACACGAGCAAGATCAGCAGCAACTGAGTCAAATCGAGGAAATCCTGCATGAACGACAGCAGCATTTAGACATGATCGCGCATCTGGAGCAGCAACAGCTTACCTGGAAACAAGCTTTGGATCATGCAAATGAAGAATTTGAGAGTGCACAGATGAAGCAGCATGAGCAACTCTCCAAAATCGAATCGTTGAATCAGCAGTTGGCGGACGCACGGGCACGGGAAGAGCAGACACTCTCTGCCCTACAGCAGCTTAAAGAAGCAAGCGCAAATGGAGAGGTGCGGGAACAGGAACTACAGGTGCGAGAGCAAAACCTCCACGCATTTGAGCATAGTCTCCAGGCGCACGAGCAGGATCTACACGCTCTCCAACAAGACCTCCAGTCGAAGGAGCAAGAGCTGCATTCTCAGACGCAACACCTACAAAAACGGGAACAGAAGCTGCTCGGTCTTGAACAAGAGCTTCAGACCCAATGGTTAGAACTACATTCTCAAGCGGATCACCTGCAGATGAAAGAACAGGAGCTGCTTGCCACAGATCAAAAGCTCCAAACTAAGGAGCTGGAGCTGCATTCCCAGACACAAGAGCTTCAAGCGCGGCAGCAAGAACTTCTCGGTTTTGAGCAAGAGTTGCGGGGGCAAAGCCAAGAACTGCAATCCTTAAAACATAACCTGCAGACCAAAGAACAAGAGCTGCTTGTTACTGAGCAAGACCTCCAGGCTAAGGAGCTGGAGTTGCATTCTCAGAGACAAGAGCTTCAAGCACAGGAGCAGGAACTTCTCGGTCTTGAACAAGCGTTACAAGCGCAAGGACTGGAAATACACTCTCAGGCACAAGACCTTCATGCAAGGAAGCAGGAACTTCTCGGTCTGGAGCAAAAACTCGAGACGAAAGAGCAACAGCTCCAGTCCAAAGAGCTAGAGCTACATTCCCTGGCACAAGACCTCAACGCTCGGGAGCAGGGCTTGCTCGATTTTGAGCAAAAACTCGAGGCTAAGGGACTCGAACTTCAATCCCTGACGGAAAACCTCCATTCACGGGAGCAGGAACTTCATGTTCTCGAAAAAGAACTGCAGACTCAAGGTCAAGAACTTCATTCCCTAGCGCATAACCTCGAGACGAAAGAACAGCAGCTCACTTCCAAAGAGCTAGCGCTGCATTCCCAAACGCAAAACCTCAACGCGCGGGAGCAGGACCTTCACGGTCTTGAAAAAGAGCTTCAAACTCAAGGCCAAGAACTCCAATCCCTGGCCCAAAACCTGCAAACGAAAGAACAGCAGCTCACTTCCAAAGAGCTAGAGCTGCATTCCCTGACACAAGACCTCAACTCACGGGAGCAGGACCTTCACGTTCTCGAAAAAGAGCTTCAGACACAAGGTCAAGAACTTCAATCCTTAGCGCATAACCTCGAGACGAAAGAACAACAGCTTACTTCCAAAGAGCTAGAGCTGCATTCCCTGACGCAAGACCTCAACTCACGGGAACAGGACCTTCATGTTCTCGAAAAAGAGCTGCAGACACAAGACCATGAACTTCAATCCCTAGCGCATAACCTCGAGTCGAAAGAACAACTGCTCACTTCTAAAGAGCTAGACTTCCATTCACGGGAACAGGACCTTCACGTTCTCGAAAAAGAGCTGCAGACGCAAGGGCAAGAACTTCAATCCCTAGTGCATAACCTCGAGACGAAAGAACAACTGCTCACTTCCAAAGAGCTAGAGCTGCACTCCCAAACGCAAGACCTCCATTCACGGGAGCAGGACCTTCATGTTCTCGAAAAAGAGCTGCAGACGCAAGGGCAAGAACTTCAATCCCTAGTGCATAACCTCGAGACGAAAGAACAACTGCTTCAATCCAAAGAGCTAGAGCTGCTTTCCCTGACGCAAGACCTCAACTCACGGGAACAGGACCTTCATGTTCTCGAAAAAGAGCTGCAGACACAGGGTCAAGAACTTCATTCCCTAGCCCATAACCTCGAGACGAAAGAACAGCAGCTCACTTCCAAAGAGCTAGAGCTGCATTCCCAAACGCAAAACCTCAACGCGCGGGAGCAGGACCTTCACGTTCTCGAAAAAGAGCTGCAGACACAGGGCCAAGAACTTCATTCCCTAGCTCAAAATCTCGAGACGAAAGAACAACAGCTCACTTCCAAAGAGCTAGAGCTGCATTCCCTGACAAAAGACCTCAACGCACGGGAACAGGACCTTCACGTCCTCGAAAAAGAGCTGCAGACTCAAGGCCAAGAACTTCAATCCCTAGCGCAAAACCTCGAGACGAAAGAACAGCAGCTCACTTCCAAAGAGCTAGAGCTGCATTCCCTGACAAAAGACCTCAACGCACGGGAGCAGAACCTTCATGTTCTCGAACAAGAGCTGCAGACACAAGGGCAAGAACTACAATCCTTAGCGCATAACCTCGAGTCGAAAGAACAACAGCTCACTTCCAAAGAGCTAGAGCTGCATTCCCTGACAAAAGACCTCAACGCACGGGAACAGGACCTTCACGTCCTCGAAAAAGAGCTGCAGACTCAAGGCCAAGAACTTCAATCCCTAGCGCAAAACCTCGAGACGAAAGAACAGCAGCTCACTTCCAAAGAGCTAGAGCTGCATTCCCTGACAAAAGACCTCAACGCACGGGAGCAGAACCTTCATGTTCTCGAACAAGAGCTGCAGACACAGGGCCTAGAACTGCAATCACAAGCAGATAACCTCCAAACAAAAGAACAAGAACTTACAATCCTCGAACAAGGACTTAAAGTTCGAGGGCAAGACCTTCTCACACAGACGCAATACCTTCAAGCTCGAGAGCAAGACCTTTACATTCTCGAGCAAGAGCTGCAAACGCGCGGGCAAGAACTTCACTCTCAGAATCAAAACCTCCAGACAAAAGAACAAGATCTGCTCGCTTTCGAGCAAGGGCTTCAGGCGAGAGAGCAAGAACTTCTCGAGCAGACGCAAGGCCTTCAAGTACGGGTAGAAGAATTAAACCGTTTTGAACAAGAGCTGCAGGCTCAAGGAAAAGAACTACAAGCTCATTCGCAGGCGTTGCAGGTTCAAGAACAAGAACTCAAGACCCATGAACAGGAGCTTCGGGATTGGGAACAAGCCAACCTCTCTCAGGAGCAAGCGCTTTTGACTCAGAGCCAAGAACTACAGGTACAAGAACAAGGACTTCAATCCCGAGAGCAAGCGCTGCAGCTTCGCGGACAGGAGCTTCTCTCTCATGAGCAGGAAATCCACTCCCACGAGCAACAGTTACTCACGCTGAAACAAGAGCTGAACGCGCGAGATCAAGAGCTACACACCCAAGAGCAGGAGCTGCTCGCTCAAGCGCATACCCTACAAACTCGTGAACAGGAGTTGCTTACTCGGGAGCAAGAACTACACACACTGGAACAAGCACTACTCTCTCAGGAGCAAGAAATCCAAGTTCAAAGGCAAGATTTGCATATCCGGGAGCAGGAGCTGCAAGTGCAGAATCAAGATAGATACACCCGAGAGCAAGAACTCGAAGCGCAAAAACAAGATGTACACACGAAAGCGCAAGAACTAGAAGCGACCCGCCAGGAGATGTTGCAAAAAGCAATCGATCTCGAACAGAGTTGGACAGCCAAACACGAAGCGACTTCTCAACAATTAACGGAAGCTCTGCTTGAGCTGGAGGCAGCCCGGTTAACGAAAAATCAACTCGTTGCTGACTATAAAAAGCTGGCCGAATCCCATTCCCTGCATGAGCAAGAATTGCAGCAAAGCATCCAAAAACGCGACGAAGAAATCCAACAAACACAAAACACCGTTAAGAGTCTCCAGTCGGAGTTAAAAGAAGCACGACAGCAATTAACGGAGGCGGAGAATCGCATCAAAGCTTTTCAGCAACAAGCCAAGGAAACCGACGAGAAGCTCGCGAACGTGTCTCTTCAAAAAAATAAATGGAACGAAATGCTAGAGAAAACAACTCAAAAATATGACACTCTGCTAACGGAAAAAGAAAAAGCCATTGAAGAGTTTACATCCCAGGAGCAATTGATGAAAAAGACGATAGCCGGACTAAAAAACATGGTGAAAGAGTTCCAAAACAACGAAGAAAAATACAAACAAATCATCAAAGAATTCACGCAAAAAGAAACTCGATCCAATAAAGCCTTCAGCCATTTCCAGCATAGCGCTTCATTCCAACAAAATACTCAATTCCAGCCAGGCACCCAATTCCAACAAACCACTCCATTTATGCCAAGCTCCGATCCCTCGACACAACAAGTAACTCCCACACCCGTAAAAATGCCGATGTATCCCCCAAACGCCAACGCCTTCAACCCGTTTCGTTGAATAAGTAAAATGTGCGAGAGCCGTTACCATGTGCAGCCATACTGAATACAACATAGTACAGTCTAGAAAGGGAGGAAAAAACCATGACACCTGAACAAATGCGTGCACTGTACCAACAGCGTCAACAACACCCTGTCCAACCTACCCAGCGTCGAATGCCACCATCACCTTTGCCAAAATCCGGTCCGGTTCACAGAGTTCAACCGTCCGTCCAGACTAGAACGAGTGGAGGATGCTGCGGCAGGCGTTGGCAGGGCTAATCTTTTAGAGACCCCCTTTTCCATGACCCGTGCTGTCTATGATGAGATCATCCGAGATTCCCTGGAGAAGAGGCCAAATGAAACGTGTGGATTGCTTTCCGGTAGAAATGGGAGTGCACAAACGGTTTGGCGAATGGAAAATACATTGAAAAGCCCCGTGGCCTTCGCCATGGACCCCAAGCAGATTCAACACGTTTTCCACAAAATGGCGTTTCGCGGGGAGCATTTGGTCGGGATCTATCACTCCCACCCTACTGCTCCTCCCATTCCGTCACCTGAAGATATTGCTTACTGTCATTACCCGGAGGCTGCGTATCTCATCGTTTCGCTCGCTTCTCCACAACCAGTTCTCGGCTGTTTTCGAATTGAGGGGTCTTTTGCTCGGGTGTATCCTTATACAGTCCGTAACTAGTAGTCAAATTCCTCAAAACAAAAGAACAGTGGGAATTTACTCCCGCTGTTCTTTCTGTTTTAGATGGTCGCCCGGCTCCAAGGAACTGGGCAGCAGCCATTCCCTTTTCTCCCAGCTGACAAAATCATCTTCCCATTTTATCTGGAAGCGGTCCTCCTCAATATGAATGACAACTCCCTTTGCCCCATCCTTTACATATACGACCAGATCGCCTACTTGTATCACCGCTCATCGCCGCCCATTACCCGAGTCTGAAGATGATTCCGTGTCCACCCTTCGGATACACCCATTTGATATTTTCATACGGGCAACCAATGCGGCAACTCCCGCACTCGTGACACCCTTCGTAACCGACGTGCATCCTTACTTCTTCCCATTTGTATACTTCCGCAGGACAGAAGATGGTACAGAGCTTATCAGGGCATTGCGTTGCACAAACATCAGCGGAGAGAACATGCAGATGTGACTCCGTATCCGCTTTGAAGCGCACGAGATACTGTTTCTCCTCGATCGACTGGCCCTTCGGTAGATCCTGCATCACTTCATCACCCTCCACGCATTCATCAAATCACGCGCCATTCTCCATTTGTCCTTCGCAGAGCCGAGGTCGCTCCAGATTTTCTTCTGCTTGCTCCATTTCGAGCTGCCATCAACCGTGAACATCTGACTCGCCGCTTTGTTCATCATCGGAATATATTGTTCGAAATACTGCGGGAATTTTTCAAAGTGATGCGTTGCGTCCTTGTACTTTTTCAAATCTTGACCCACAAAGCTGTTCAAGAGATTGATCCGGTATCCGTCGAGCATTTTTTCGGAATAGTCCCCTGCCTCTCTTGCTGCCAGGATCGTTTCCGCCGCCATGACACCAGATGCCATTGCCATATTCGATCCCTCTCGATGGATCGCATTGACGAGCTGGGCAGCATCTCCTACGACAAGGACACCATTGCCGACAATTTTGGGAATGGAACGATATCCCCCCTCGGGAATCAGGTGCGCCAAGTATTCCTGCTGCTCACAGCCTTGGATATACGGCCGAATCATCGGGTGATTCTTTACATAGTCCAACAACTCATACGGCTTGATCTTGTTTTTGATTAGACCCGACAGCATCGTCCCTACCCCAATATTCAAGCTGTCCTTATTCGTATACAACCAAGCCGTCCCCAGAATCCCTTTGGTCGAATCCCCGAAGATTTCAATCGTACAACCGTGATCACCCTCGAGGTTAAAGCGATCTTCAATTATTTTGCGATCCAGCTTCAGTACTTCCATGACAGCGAGCGCTACTTCGTCTGGGCGAAACTCTTTGTGGAAACCTAACGATTTCGCCAGCAAGGAGTTGACTCCGTCTGCTAGAACGACAACATCTGCGTATAGATCCCCATCCGGTCGATCTGTTTTCACACCGACTACTTTGCCATTTTCAACAATGCACTCCAGAGCGACGGTCTCATTGAGTAAAAGTGCTCCCTGCTGCACGGCTTTGTCTGCAAACCATTGGTCGAATTTCGCCCGCAGCACCGTGAAATTGTTATAAGGTTCCTGGGCCCACTCCATGCCTTTATAACTGAAATTGATAGCTGATTCCTTATCGAGCATCATGAACCGCTGCTCGACGATTGGTCGTTCAACAGGTGCCTCCTTGTAAAATTCGGGGATGATGTCTTCCATCGTTTTGCGATACAAAACACCTCCCATGACGTTTTTGGAACCCGGATATTCCCCGCGTTCCATCAACAAAACATTTACGCCCGCTTTGGCAAGTGTATAAGCACAAGCTGTTCCAGCCGGACCTGCTCCGACAATGATTACATCAAATTTCTCAGCCATACGTTACCTCCTTGTCCGGCTCCTTTTGGAAAGCTTCAATGAGCAATGGCACAATTTCAAACGCATCACCGACAATACCGTAGTGGCAAGACTGGAAGATGAGTGCATTCGGATCTTTATTGATGGCAATGATCAATCCTGAGTTGCGCATGCCGACCAAATGCTGGATAGCTCCTGATATGCCGATGGCAAAGTAAATTTTGGGTGTGACCGTCACTCCCGTCTGCCCGACCTGATGTTCATGACCGATCCAGCCAGCTTCCACCGCATCTCTGCTGGCCCCGACGGTTGCCCCGATTCGTTCTGCGAAGCGATGTATAAGCGCAAAGCCTTCCTTGCTTCCGAGTCCCTTGCCGCCAGCGACGATCACATCCGCCTCATCCAGCCGCACCTTTTCCTTCGTCTCCCGGACAATTTTCAGTACTTTTGTGCGAATGTCTTCTTCACGCAGCTTCAAGCTTTCTTCTATGATCTCTCCTGTACGTGACTCATCTGGCTCAAGCGCTTTCATGACTTTTGGGCGAACCGTCGCCATTTGCGGTCGATGTTTTTTGCACAAAATCGTCGCCATGATGTTACCACCAAACGCTGGACGGCTCGCCTCCAACAAACCTGTCTCCGCGTTCACATCGAGCATGGTCGTATCGGCGGTCAGTCCTGTCTCCAAGTCCGTCGCAACAGCGCTCGCCAAATCTTTTCCTGTTGAGGTTGCCCCGTACAAGATAATTTCCGGCTTGTGCTTTTGGACACATGCGATGACAGCTCGCATGTAGGATTCTGTCCGGTACTCATGAAAAATTTTGTGATCGTATACGTACACTTGGTCCGCACCGTAGGGAAACGCCGTGTGGGCCAACTCCTTGACTCCATCTCCGATTAACAAACCAGCAAGCGGCACGTCTCGCTTGTCAGCCATTTGTCTTCCCGCCCCCAGCAGCTCGAGTGATACAGGGGCGATACGACCGTCACTCACCTCTAAAAACACCCAGATGCCACGAAAATCATCCAGATTCATATCTGCTCCTCCTTCACCCGAAACAGTCGCTGTTTATCGTGCAAAATTTCCATCAAGCGTGCAATTTGCTCGCTGGCACTTCCTTCGAGCATTTCGCCACCCTTTGGTTTCTCTGGGGGCCAAACTTTTGCAACGATGGTAGGAGAGCCCTTCAGGCCTAACTGCGCCCGATCAATATCCCCCAAGTCATCGACGGACCAGACAACAGGATTATATCTGGCAGCTCGAAGCATGTTGGGCAGCGGAGAATAAGGTACTTCATTAATCTCCTTCTCCACGGAAAACAAACAAGGCAAGGTCGACTGAATGACTTCATAACCATCCTCCAGCTTTCGATGCACGATGGCGTAACCTTGTTCTTTGTTTATCTCCACTACTTTTTTCACACACGTAAGCGGCGGAATATCCAACCGTCTGGCGACTCCCGGTCCGACTTGTCCCGTATCACCGTCGATGGTCATCTTCCCGCAAATGACGAGGTCGACTGGCTGGCTTTCTGCAATCTTCTCAATGGCTTTGGTAATTGCATAGCTGGTCGCCAATGTGTCTGCTCCGGCAAATGCACGATCCGTTACCAGATAGCCTGCGTCTGCCCCGATCTCGATGCACTTCCGAATGGCCTTCACCGCTGGCGGCGGTCCCATGGTGACGACGGAGACCACACCCCCATATCGATTTTTCAAACGAACGGCTTCCTCCACCGCATGTGCATCATACGGGTTGAGAATGGCTGGCGCACTGGCGCGATCCATCGTATTCGTCTTCGGATTCATCTTGATGATTTTGGTGTCCGGCACCTGCTTAATGCAAGCGACAATATGCAGCATGATTGATCCCCCCTTGCTGCCGGGCGCGATTCCTATGCCTGTACAAAAGGTTGCCTTTCTTACGCGCAATCAGATCAGGCAGCTTGTCGTTCATTGTTATAGCCTATTTCGATGCAGCCGAGCTTAGACCAGTAATCATGGAAACGAAAAAGACGCCAAACATCAGCTTGGCGCTGTGTGGCGTCTTTTGGCTTATTCATTAATGTTTGTCAATGGAGAACTCAACCGAAGCATCCGTGAACTTTTTGTCTACCCTTTTCAGCTTGATTTGCAAACCGATTTGCGGCAGAATTTTTCCGACTTCCGGTACTTCCGGCATCGAGTAATCATCACTGTCGTCAAACTCCTTAACGCCTTTCAACGGATCGTATTTCATCGTTCCATAAATGTAATCCAGATCCATACCGGACGTTTTGTTCGGGCTAAATGCAGCATCGTTCACCTGATAGCGGGAGTCTGCAATTGCGCTTTTGTTACCCTCATCATTGTTCCAGTAACGCACTTCCTGATGGGCATCTACTACACCGAGCAAGCCGTAGCCTGGATGCTGGCTCGTATTGTTATCACGTGTTCTTTCGTAGCGACCATCAAAGTACCAGATCACCATACCTGGATCATACGTGAAGAAGGAGTCGTTGCGGCGGAAGTACTTCAGTCCAGCGTCAATTCCTTCATGAGAGCGCAGCTCAACCAGGTAGTACGCATCGTACATTTTGCCTTTTCCATCAAAGTGGATGAAGCCATCCAGCTTGAACTTCTTCTCACCCTCTGCATCATCCGCGAAGATAACTTGCCCATCTGCCTCTACTTCAAAGTTATCCAGATAGAAGCCGTCCAACACGTAAGCGACGTCCGTCACATAGTTAAACTCGACTTGCACTTTTTTGCCGACAAACTCGTTCAGGCTGATTTCTTCTTTGTCCCAGCCTTTTGTTACGTCATCGAATTTTTGCACTTCTTTTTTCTCACCTGTATCCGCATCGATTACATTGACGGATAGGTAATCATAGCCTTCCTCAATGTTCCTCCATGAGTCGAATTTCATCGTAGCGGAGCTGACCCCAGTCAAATCGATCACATCGGAAGTCATTTTGGTGTTCAATTTGTTGCCTTCATCCGAGAAGTATGCGTAGCCACCATCTTTTGGCTCTACCGGCGGTTTCTTTTCAACTTTCGGCATATTCAGCTTAACGACTTTTCCGCTTTTCTCGGTGCTGCTCGCATCAATGAGCGGAACCGTTTTCTTGCGTTTTTCTACATCCTTGTAGTCCAGAACAGTCGGAGCAATCCAGTTGCCGCCAAACATTTGTTGCAGAACCATTTTGGACCAAGGATCAAGGCCTGTAGGTTCCGTTTGGAAGACTTTACCTGTATGGCTACCAGACGACATGAGGGACCAAGCGCCTACTGGCGAATCTTTTCCGGCTCTTGAGGTGTCATACAAGTCTGGCAAACCGAGATTGTGTCCGTACTCATGAGTGAATACGCCTGGTGCGCCATCTTCTGGCTGGATCATGTAATCAAATGCTTTGAGGCTAGTACCTGGAATATCCACTGGTTTGCTCAAGGTCCAACGGTGAGACCAGATCGCATCTGGGTCTTCCCCTGTCTCTTCTCCGATCCCTGCATGAACGAGCATGAGGTTGTCCAGATTGCCATCTGGCTCCATCAGGTCTCCATCACCATCGATATCATACGGATCACGCTGATCATACAATTCCTCTTTCCCAGCAATGGATTCCCCAACTGCCGCCAAGGTCTCGAGTACCAGATCACGCGGATTGGAATCTCCCCCCTTGATATCGTTTCCTCCATAATACTTGTAGCCGTTCTCTGCCATTTGCCATGGCGTTACCACACCGTCAACCGTCCAAGATCTTCCCGATTGCAGGTAGAAGTATTTCGCCATGGTTGTCATGCCGATACCTTCAGGAGTTTCATACCCCTTCTGATCAAACAGCATCTCTTTATAGTGCTTTTCGTTGAAGTCTTCTGTCCAAAGCGAGTCACTCACTTTTGGTAGCTGGTTATGCTCCCGGTCAGGGAACTCGATAAGAGCGACAACGATGTTATCCGTATGTAGTCGTTTGGAAGAGCGTACTTCATCGCCGTCCTCCATCTCAGCCACTTTCTGCACAGCATCAGCCAATGCTGCCTGCTGTCCTCTGCTCGCTTCCTTACCGTAAGAGGACGATTCATCAATGCCGTGCGGGACTTTTTTGTCTTCGAAGTACTCGAGCAACGCTTCGTCAATCTCTTCCTGATCGGCGTCTTCATCAATGATTCCTTGCTCCATTAACCCTTTAATCAGTCGCTCCAGGTTAACAGTGGACAAATCTACATGCAGATCATGCTTGTCCTCTTTGGGTTTGGCCAAACCCGTTGCAGGTGCAGCCACGAAAGTACTGAGCACGAGTGAGGAGGAAAATAAAACGGATAAGAGCTTTTTGCTTTTCTTCACTAAGGTTCACCCTCTTTTTCTATCTATTTGTGATGCATCGGAAAATTAAACCCCCAATTCCGACTATTCTTAATTATTACGTGATACGTAATCTTTGCCAAATTTTTTCCTTCGACAAAAAAACCTTCACGTTCAAAAGAAATTGCTCAATAAGGCTATCGACCTACTCGGAACAAGTGCCGAATTTTCGGCTAATCATTTATATATAGGGTCTCAATTTGATATATGCATGGTGTGTCTACTGCCTAAAGACCTACAGAAAAATTAGCGAATTTTGTCGAAAAAGCTCGATACATTCCGATAAAATATTCCTTTCGCCCCTCCTCTTTCTTGCAAAACAACTCGATTATCGGTACGATCGAATAAAAATGCTCGTGTTTTCCATGGAGGATTTTGATGCTGCAAACATTTGGTTTTTCTCTGTATGAGAGTAAAGTTTATGAAGCGTTGGCGTCTAGCGGCGAGCCTCTCGATGCAGCAATGGTCGTGAAGCATTCGGGGGTGCCAAAGGCAAAAATTTACGAGGTGTTGAATCGTCTGGTAGAAAAGGGGATGGTCCTTGACACCGTATCGGAAAAGAAAAAGCGGTATACAGCCCTTCCCCTGGACAGCCTGGTAGAAAAGCTGACCCGCCAATTTCAAACGGACGTCAAAAAATTGACCAGCTCCCTTTCCCATAAAACTGTACGTGATGACCGAGTCTGGAGCCTGAAGGTTGACGAATCGATCCGCGCGGAATGCAAACAATTGATCCAACGAGCGACTCGGTCTATTCGTATCTCCGCCTGGTCCGATGATTTTTTAGAGTATGTACCCTTACTGGAAATGAAAGAAAAGGAAGGAGTAGAGATCGAAGCATTGGTGATCGGGCAGATTACTACCAAGCTTTCCTGTGTTCATTCCTTTATCCCTGTGCAAGAGCATCAAGGCTTGGAGCGCTATCAGCTAATTGTAGCGGACCAAGACGAAATGATTTTTGCAGGCGAGGAGGAAACAGGGTGGCACGCGATCAAGACACGCGGTCAACCGTTCGTCAAATTTTTTGCCGATTCTTTTTACCATGATGTCGCACTGACAAAAATCACCCAAAAATACGTGGATCAACTGTTTGACGATGAAGAAATCCGCAAGATGATTATCCGCCTCCGATACTGACAATCCCTGGACTTTGGCTTTTGGTTTTATTAAAAACTACAAAGTATCCAAAATAACCAATAAATATAAATAACTAAATACCATGTTAGCCATTTACATTACGCGTTTATCTTAACTCCAATGTGACAACCATTGATTTAACAATGATGGTCACAATAAGTTAAGATAAACGCGATTTGCTAGCGCTACTCCTATGTGCGTATTCGGAAACATCGTGATCGTTTCGGAAGAGATTTTTTTAAAAGGATAGGATTAAGGAGAGAACACCATGCCACACAACATACTGCTGATTGAGGACGATGCCCAAATCGTCGAGATGCTTCGGAATCATCTGATCAAAGAAGGCTACGACGTCTTGGCAGCGTTTGATGGACTGGACGGAATTGCCCAGTTTCGGCAAAGCTACTTCGATATTGTCATTGTCGATATCATGATGCCAAAGCTGGACGGCATCGAGGTAATCAAGAGGATCCGAGAAAACAGCTCGGTGCCGATTTTGATCATGTCGGCAAAGGACAACGACGTCGATAAAGCGATCGGGCTCGGCTTCGGTGCCGACGATTACATTGCAAAGCCGTTTTCTCTCATTGAAGTGTCGGCTCGGATCAAAGCGGCGATTCGTCGTGCCACGACGTATTCGAATGCGGGAGCGGGCTCAGCAGATCAGGCATCTCCAGCTGCCAAGGTGCTGATGTTCGGAGCCCTGCGTATTGATCTGGAAAATTTTTCAGTTTCGAAAAACGATGTCGATCTGAAGCTGACGGCCAAAGAATTCGAAATCCTGAAGCTGTTCGCCACAAATCCAAATCGCGTGTTCACGAAGGCGCAGCTGTACGGCTTTATTTGGAATGACGAATATTATGGGGACGAAAACGTCATTAACGTCCATATCCGCCGGTTGCGGGAAAAAATCGAAGACCAGCCATCCGCACCACGTTATATCAAGACGCTGTGGGGCATTGGCTACAAGTGGGAAGGATAATGACATGGTGATCGCGCTAGTTGTGCTGGTCGTTCTTTTGCTCGTCGTGATTGCGACTCAATACCGAGCTTACCGGGCTAGAAGCTCCAGCCTGGAACTGATTCACCACAAATTAAAGGACATTATCGAGGGTGGCACAAGCGAAAAGCTGCTTGTTTTTACGGACGATCGCGCATTGATACCGGTCTTGATCGAAATCAATCATTTGCTGGAGCACAACCAGCAAAGAGCGGCGAATTTCCTGAAGATGGAGCAGTCGATGCGGAAAATGATCTCGAACATATCGCACGATTTGAAGACGCCACTTACCGTTGTACTTGGTTATATCGAAACGATCAATCTGGATCCGGACATGGACGCAGCGAAACAAAAGGTTCTATTGTCCAAGGTGCACGCCAAGGCCAACGAGGTGCTGCAGCTCATCCGACAGTTTTTTGATTTGGCGAGACTGGAGTCAGGGGACGAGCCGATGCCCCTTTCTCGGATCCACATGAACGATATTTGCGAAAAAAATATACTCGCATTTTATGACACGCTGACGGTCAAAGGCTTTGAGGTCGCGATTGAGATCCCGGACAAGCCAATGTATGCGTGGGGGAACGAGGAAGCGCTGGACCGCACCCTGAACAATTTGATCGCCAATGCGATTCAGCATGGCGGAGAGGCGATGGTGGTCGGATTAACATTGCGCGGAGACGACGAGTTTGTATATGTGGACGTATGGGATCGGGGCAAAGGGATCCACGAGCTGCATCAGGACCGGGTGTTCGAGCGGATGTACACGCTGGAGGACTCCCGTAACAAATCGTATCAGGGCAGCGGTCTCGGGCTGACAATTACGAAAAGGCTGATCGAAGCTCAAGGAGGGACGATCCGCATCCATAGCAAGCCGTACGAAAAAACAGTGTTTACCGTCAGACTGAAGCGAATCGCATTCGGGGCTTAAGGAATTTGTAAGAATCAGGTAAGGAAAAAGCAAAATTCGATGCTTACGATAGAGCTTGTAACGAACGAAGGGGGCATCGAACGATGACGTATATCGTAAGAACGAATCAACTGACTCGTGCTTACATGGGTAAGGAAGTTGTTTCGAACGTCAATATGAACATCAAGCAAGGCGAAATATACGGCATGCTTGGTCCAAACGGTGCGGGCAAAACAACGGTCATGAAAATGATCACGAACCTGGTGAAGCCGACGGCAGGTGAGATCGAAATTTTCGGTGAGCGGCTGACTGATACGTCGTACCGACTGCTGGGGCGAATGGGCACGATCATCGAAAACCCGATCTTTTACGAAAAGCTGACGGCCCGTGAAAACCTAGAGCTGCATTGCGAATATATGGGCTACCATGACCCAAAGGCGATTGATGAGGCGCTTGAGCTGGTCAATCTGAAAGGGATCGACAAGAAAGCGGTAAAGGAATTTTCGCTGGGGATGAAGCAACGGCTCGGCATCGCGCGGGCGATCACGACCAAGCCGGAGCTGCTGATTCTCGATGAGCCGACGAATGGTCTCGATCCTGTAGGAATCAAGGGGCTTCGCGATCTGTTCAAAATGCTGTGCAAGCAATATGGGACCACGATTCTCATTTCTAGCCATATTCTTGGGGAAGTGGAGCTGGTCGCCGACACGATCGCCGTCATGAACGGCGGCAAGCTGCTGCAGGAAGTTTCGATGGACTATATCGTCAAGCAAACACAGGAGTATATCGAAATCACGACGAACGACAGTAGGAAAGCGGCCTACGTGCTTGAAAACTATTTGCAAATATCCAATGTCCGCGTCACCGACGATGGCCAAATCCGCATTTACGATAGCCGCATTCCGCAAAGCGAGCTGATGAAGACTTTGGTGCTGCACGATGTCAAGATCGAAGCGGTTCATAAGAAAAAAGGGTCGCTTGAGGATTATTTCCTGTCCATTCTGAATGGGGGTGGCGTCGGTGTTTAAGCTCATGAAGCTCGAAATGCGCAAGTTTCGGATCGGGTCTTATATTCGGGCAGCGATGATCGCCAACGTCGTGATCTTAAGTCTCATTTGCTTTATCAGCCTTGACTCGAAAATTACAGAAAAGATGCCTTTTACGAGCTACGATATGGCGTTCTCCGTCATTGATACACTCATTCGGGGAACGTACATAGTGTTCGCGTCAGTGCTCATTTCCCGGCTTGTCATTAACGAGTTCCGCAACAAATCGATCACGGTACTGTTCATGTACCCGATCAATCGCAAAAAGCTCATCGCAGCCAAGCTGCTCGTCGTCGTGCTGTTTACGCTCGTTGCGGATATTGCGGCGAACCTGTTTGTTGGTGTTGGCTTTTATGTATTCAATCTGTTCGCCTCCGTTGTTCCAGAGCCTCTCTCGTGGTCCGTTGCAACCAAATCGCTGCTTGCGGTCGTGATGAGTGCGCTGGCGACCAGCTTTTTAAGCCTGATTCCTCTGAATTTCGGCATGCGCAAACATTCAGGCGCGGCTACCATCGTGTCGTCACTCATCGTCGTGATGCTCGTCTGCCAGAACGTCAACGGCTTCACCTTATATTCCATTCTTGCAGTGCCGATTGGCCTGGCACTCCTCGGCGCGGCCGTCGCGTATATGTCGATTCGAAACATCGAGCATGTCGATGTGCTCAAGTAGCAGAACGGGAGGAGAAGATTAGGATCATGCGACAAGTATTGAAATGGAGCTTTTTGCTTTGCACCGCTTCTTTTGTCTTGAATGGACTGCTGTATGTGGGAACGGGAGACCGACATGTGCTGATCAGTATGCTAGGTGCTGTCGGATTAGCGGTCCTGTCCGCGAGCTGGTTGCTGTTCGCGAAGAAAAAGCAGTGAGCGGCAGGAGCATCAGGGTGAAATGAAACGAGGGCTATTGTAGTGGCGGAGTTACTGCAATCGAAAGAATCATGGACGTAGAGCCAAAGGTAAAGAATTGGGTTTCTTGGAGCTGTCGCGGCGCGACAAGCTCCTTCTTTTTTTCTAGATGCTAAAAGCTCCTGTTCCCTCCATCAGCCTTGAAGACCTGCCCACTGGCACCATCGTGGCAAGACGGCCAGCTTGGGGTCACCTCATGAAATGGAAAAAATCGTACGTTAAGGGCGAACGCCAACATTGTCGCTCACTCCAAGTACTGTATTCCAGAGAACAATGGCTGCTACTACCAAGGGTACCGGCAATATGAAAAAACTCGAGTTCCTTATCGTATTACGATTGCGAGGCACACGAAGTTCTGTGTTGCCAAACTTCGTTTTCACCGTCTTTTTACTGTAGCCATTTCGACTATTTCCAGTATAGTCACCGTCGGAACTATGCTTGTTTTAACCTAAGTGATCATCCATTTCAGCTTCAAAGAACTGCTGGATCGTGTCACGAAACAGGTCCTAGACAAATGATGGCTTGTCCCATAAACGGAAATAAAGACATTCTCAAATGCGTTCAGGTTCGTTGTAATGAAACTCTATCGGAAGATTATATGGACGTTTCTGTGCCTCTTCTATAGCTTTATTAATCATGAGCTTGGCGATTTTTTTCTTCATTAAAATAGTGCTCGTAAACTATGATCGTGTCTTGGTTTTCCCACTTCATATCCTTTCCCTATTTTGTTATTTCAGTGGGTTTAAATTTGACAAACCGTTTGTGACATTTATCGAATGAACTTTCTATGTTTTTCATTCTACAGTTGGCCGGAGTCTTTTCTATTTATATGGAGAAATTTCTAGTTGCACACGACCAAAAAGGTTACTATTATGGTAGTAACCTTTTCTTGAGAGGAGCTATTGTTTTGAATCCACGTGTCTTCATCTTAGCGATTGCTACCTTTGTCGTAGGTACGGTGGAATTGATTATCGGTGGTACGCTCGATCTGATCGCTCGTGACCTTCAGGTATCAATTAGTGCCGCCGGACAATTAATCACCATTTTCTCGCTTGCCTTTGCTGTTGCCGCTCCTTTGCTCCTGCATGTTACGAGGCGTGTCGAGCGCAAAAAGCTATACTTGTTTGCATTAGCAGCCTTTTTCCTGAGCAATGTACTTGCGGCACTTAGTCCGAGCTACGCCGTATTAATGACAGCACGTATCTTGAGTGCAGCAAGTAGTTCCATCCTGATTGTGCTGTCGATTACCATTGCAACGAGTCTTGTGGAACCTGCTTACCGTGGTCGCGCCATTGGCGTTATTTTCATGGGGATTAGCGGTTCGCTTGTACTCGGCGTCCCTGTCGGACTGGCTCTGGGGAATGCCTTCGGATGGCGTGCCCCATTTTGGCTGATTGCGGCTCTGAGTATCGTTGCGGTGATTTTTATCCTCATGTTTTTGCCAAAAGTTCAAACTGCACCGCCGATTCCGCTGCGTGATCAAATGACTACCCTCCGTAGCGGCAAGCTATTCAGCGCCTTGTTTATCGTCATGTTAATGCTGACAGGTCACTTGACGCTGTATGCATACTTTACCCCTTATTTGCAAACGACGATGAATGTAGACGCAACGACACTGAGCTGGATTTATCTCCTGTTCGGGATTGCTGCCGTTGCAGGTGGTGGTATTGGCGGTTGGATTGCTGACAAGTGGGGAGCAACCAAGAGCATTCTGTTGATTATTCCAGTGTTCGGCTTGATCATGTGTGTCTTGCCGTTTTTTACAGGCTCGCTTTATTTGTTCTTGCCGATCATGGTCATCTGGAGTGCGCTTAGCTGGGCTATTTCGCCAGCACAGCAAAACTATTTGATCTCCTGCTCACCTGCTACTGCGGACATTCAATTAAGCCTGAATACTTCTGCCCAGCATTTAGGTATCGCCCTTGGCTCTCTGGCTGGCGGTCTCGTCGTCGAGCGATCCTCCGTTATTTACACACCATGGGTTGGAGCCGTGTTCGTACTGCTTTCGTTCGGATTTGCCTTCTACTCGATCTCACGCCCTGTTCCAGCACAGGAAAGCCAAGTGGTGCAGCCAGCGCCAGGACACCATGCATAGCGCCTCGCAAAAGCAAAAAGCCGTCAACTATTTGACGGCTTTTTCGTATCATCCTAGAATCGTTTTCGTTTTGAGCCTATTTCACTGGCAACCAAACGGTAAATCTCGTGATTCCCTGCTCGGACCAAACCTCAATTTTCCCCTTGTACTTGTGAACAACTGCATCTACGATCGTCAGACCCGTTCCGCGCCCACCACATTTTTTCTCTCTTTTCGTTGTATAGCCATTATCGAAAATACGTGCACGTTGTTCTGGCGTTATTTCCGGTCCTGTATTTTCCACTCGGAAAACAACGTGTTCTTCATCACAGCAAAAATAGATGCTGACTCGCTTTTCCCCATCCGCTAACTCAGCCGCTTCAATCGCATTATCAATAAGATTCGATAAAATTTTGATCAGATCAATGGAAGGAATGCTATCGATTGGATCAGAGCATTCTTCAAATTGCATGACGATTTGTTTGGATTTGGCCTGCTCCCATTTGGTGTGAAGCAATACCATTAAAGCAGGATTCGCAAATCTCACCGTGAGGTCCAAAAGCTTGGTTTCTTTCAGCAACGACTGCACGTAATCTCGTGCTTTTGGATAATATCCGCATTCGATCAAACCGTAGAGCACTTGCATGTGATTGACGAAATCATGGCGTATGGAGCGCATCGAGCAAATGACTGAGCGCAATTCTTCCTGGTAGGTTTCTTCCGTCTCGCCAACTGCTGCCTTGATGGCGCGTTGGTACCAGCGTTCCATGCAAAGAACCAGAAAGATCAGTACGACGACAAACAAACCTTGAATCGCAAAAACAGGAATGCTGCTACGAACGACATCGTTTCCAATGTCCTCGATGATGGCTACGTCCGTATCTACTCCGATGATTCCGATGATTTTTCCTTCTCTATCTCTAAGCGGCGCGCCCGCAGACATGTAGACCCCGTAATCTGGATCTCTGATAATCTCTGAGTAGTACGCTGATGATCCTTCGTAAATCGTTTGAATGTGCTCAGAAGATAGAACAATAGGATTACCGATATCAAAATTTTGCTTCGCATTTGGCGGCCTTGCGACGATCATTGTGCGACCACTTTGCCTGTCTTCGCTGACTTGAATCGTGTATAAATACAGCAAACCGAACTGCTCACGAGCTTGATTCAATTGCTGTTCGATTCGTTTATAGGCGGGGGTCTCTTTTACCGGATTTCGTAAAAACTCTTGGTACGCGTCAACATCTAGACTGTCTGCTACTGTAGAAGCAGCTTTCATGCTTTGATTCGCAATGGAGAGTCGGACGGATTGAATCGTATTGAAATAGGAAATCGCGATGCTTACACAAGTCAAGATCAAAACAAGGATGCCAGAAACGAGCATAATGACTAGAACTCTGGGATTTTTCGGGTGTGTACTCGTCATAATCTCCTCAATCCATCTGTTCAAAAAGTCGTCTTTTGATTACGCAGTTATACTAAAAACACGACTTTTTGAACATGTCTCTCTAATATTTTAGAGATTTCTACTGGAAATGTCTACATAATATGAATTTCGCTTCATTATAGTTCTCGAAATCATACATTGAATTATGATTCGGAATATTTTTATAATAAGACGAATACGAAATACCAATCTCTTTCCCTAGGAAAAAGGAGTGGGTTCGATGGAAGAAAAACTGTTTGCCCGGCTACAGGAGATTTATCCAGAGCTTGTTACATTCAGACGTGATTTGCATATGTATCCCGAGCTTTCCTTTCAGGAGGAAAACACAGCGAAGAAAGTAGCAGACAAGCTGGCTTCTTTTGGTATAGAAGTACAAACCGGTGTTGGCGGCATGGGTGTTGTCGGTCTCTTGCGGGGTGGAAAGCCAGGAAAAACAGTTGCGTTGCGCGCTGACTTCGATGCCTTGCCCATTCAAGATGAAAAAGAAGTACCGTATAAGTCCCGCATTCCAGGAGTCATGCACGCGTGCGGTCACGATATACATACCTCCGGACTTTTGGGAGTCGCACAAGTGTTGAGCGAGTTCCGTGACGAGCTCCCAGGAAATGTGGTATTCCTGCATCAGTTCGCGGAAGAGCTGCCACCCGGTGGCGCCAAAGCCATGGTGGAGGCGGGTTGCCTCGAAGGTGTTGATGTCGTGTATGGCGCGCACGTTGCCTCCGAGCTCCCCGTAGGCACTGTCGGGATCGGAGATGGCTACATTACAGCAGCAGCAGACAGCTTTGAGATCGTCTTGTACGGAAAAGGCGGACACGGTGCTTATCCTCATACCTCCGTTGATCCAATCGTATTGGGCAGTCAGGTTGTTATGAATTTGCAGCAGATTGCCAGCCGGCAGGTAGATCCGCTGAAACAAGTCGTTCTGTCTGTTTGCTCCTTCGTAGGCGGGGGCGAAGCGTTCAACGTCATTCCTGATCAAGTGAGGCTCAAGGGGACTGTTCGCACATATGACGAGGAAGTGAGGGGCGCGGTCGAGCAATCTCTTAAACGTATCGTGGAAGCCAGCTGCCAGGCTGTCGGCGCTACTTGCGAAATCATGTACCAACGCGGCTACCCAGCTACTTGGAACGATGAGACAGAGACTCCGCTGCTTACAGCAGAAGCCAAACGCATTTTTGGTGAGGAGCGAGTATTGAAAATCCCACCTGGCATGGGCGGAGAGGATTTTGCTTACTTTGCCCAAGAGCGCCCCGCTACCTTCTTCATGGTTGGTGGACGCAACCCGGAGATTTCGGCGACGTATCCGCATCATCATCCCAAATTCGATGTCGATGAGCGCTCCATGATTCAAACTGGTCAGTTGTTCATTGCAGCGTTGCTTGCCTATCAGGCACGCCAGCAATAAGCGAAAAAAGTCTAAAGGCAAGGGCCTCATGCTCCTTGCCTTTCATTTTTGTCCGCCGTATTCACACCTCATGTCCAACTATCCAGTCCAGTCTTCGACTCTGGATACGGGCAGGGATCGTTTTTAGCAGGAAATGACGAGCCGCGATGGCCAGCGGATTTTCCCATTGGGTGACAGCCCCCATCAAGCGGGAACCTTTCACAATCGCATTCGCCCGCTTCTTCCGTATCTCTTCATACATGCGCAAAGCGCGAGCCGAGTCCGTGTGGTCATCTGCCAAGCATCTGGCTAGCACAAGCGCATCTTCCATTCCCTGCCCCGCCCCTTGCCCCAGATTCGGCAGCATCGGATGTGCCGCATCGCCCACTAATGTAACCCGGCCCTCACCCCATCTCCTGAGTGGTGTACGGTCGTAAATATCATGCCGCAAGATGGCTGCATCCTCTGTCGCCTCAATCACTGCACGTACTGGCTCATACCAGCCGTCCAGTCGGCGCAACGTCTCTTGCTTCCGGCCCGATGGCCCATCTTTTTCTCCCTCAGGTGCATTGATGGCGGCAAACCAATGTATTCGATTGTTGCCAATATGGGAAAATCCGAAACGAATTCCCTTGCCCCATGCTTCAAAGCCTCCTCCTGATTCCAATGGATAACGAGGGTCTTGATAAGTAGCAATCCCGCGAATCGCCGTATACCCGGAGTATCTCATCGACTCTTCCCCGAACAAGCTCTTCCGTACACGGGAGTGAATCCCGTCCGCTCCGATCAGAATCGTCGCATGTGTACGTGACCCATCTGCAAAAGCGGCATGAACCCTTTCCTTTTCTTGAGAAAAAGAGACGAACTGCTTGCCTAAAACCAATTCATGCGTCGAGATTTTTGCAAAAAGTGCCTGCTGTAGATCAGCCCGATGAATCAAGTAGCTGTCAGCCCCGTACCGTTCTGCTTGTTCCGCGACAGGCAGCTCAACCAACAAATTTCCCTTCCAGTCGCGAATCCGTGCTGAGCGGACAGCTGCTCCCAGCTCGCGTACTTCCTGTCCAACCCCCAGCTTATCCAATGCCTTCATGGCATTGGCAGCCAACACGATTCCAGCACCGATGCCTTTATGCTCTTTTGCCTGCTCATAAAGCGTCACTTGCCAACTCTTTTGCTTCAAGGCAAGCGCTGATGCGAGTCCGCTCAAACCTGCCCCGATGATCAGCGCGTGTTTTTCGTTGCTCATCGCCTTTTCTCCTCATTAGAAAAGATTCATACTCAAATACCGCTCCCCTGTGTCAGGCGCAATACACACGACCCGCTTACCCACTCCCAACCTTTTGGCAATCGTGATGGCAGCAAAGACCGAGGCACCCGATGAAGGGCCGACGAGAATCCCTTCCAGGGCTGCCAGCTGCCTCATGCTTTGTAGGGCGTCTTCGTCCGCGATTTGAATAATTTCATTATAAATGCTTGTATTGAGGATTTGTGGAACAAAACCAGGGCTCGTGCCGACCAGTTTATGTGGACCAGGCTTGCCGCCAGACAGAACCGGGGAGCCTTTTGGTTCGACGACAGCGATATACAGCTCCGGGAGCTTTTCGCGCAACGCTTCGCCTGTTCCGGTAATCGTTCCTCCCGTCCCAGCTGTGGCGACAAAAGCATCCAGTCGACCATTCATTTGCGCAAAAATTTCCTTAGCTGTCGTCATTCGATGAATGTCAGGGTTCGCCTGATTTTCGAATTGCTGGGGAATAAAGCTGCGCGGAATCTCTTTTTGCAGCTCTTGCGCTTTGGCAATCGCCCCTGGCATCCTCAGCTCGCTCGGAGTCAAGACAACCTCTGCCCCATACGCTTTCAATAGATTGATCCGTTCCTTCGACATATTGTCAGGCATGACCAAAATCGCGCGATAGCCTTTTGCTGCGGCATTCATCGCCAAGCCGATCCCAGTATTTCCGCTCGTCGGCTCTATGATCGTATCCCCCGGTTGGATCAGCCCCGCTTGCTCAGCCGTCAAAATCAGATTGTAGGCAGCGCGGTCCTTCACACTCCCGGACGGATTGAATTTCTCCAGCTTCACAAAAACTTCCGCTGCTCCTTCAGGAACCATGCGCCTCAGTTGAACAATCGGCGTGTTTCCAATCAATTCGGTAATGTTCTGGTAGACGCTCATCGTATTCCTCCTGGAAAATATGCCTTCATGTCATTATCCCTTAGTAATACTATAAGAATAATACAATTTTTCCGACCTGAAAACGATAAGGGTGCTTAAATGAGAAAAAGCTCTCGAAGGAGAGCCTTATTCCTGTCTAAAAACCATACTTTGCTTTTGTCTGATTCAGTACATTCACCGCTTGTTGATACAGACCGTTCGCGGTTTCTTTCACTTTTGCTTGTCCGCTTTTGTCTACCGAGCCTTGGCGCTGCTTCGCCTGCGCGATTGAATCAGTCGCCGTCTTGATAGCCGCGAGGACTGCTTTTTCCCGTTTCTCGGCATCCGGTACGCTCGCTTTGATTTCCGCCCAAATCGTTTGGATGTCCTTCATGTCGGTCTCCATGATGGCGATCATTTCCTGCATGTTTTTGTTTTTATCCTGGATCGAGCCATCCATCGTGTTCATCCCATCGACCAACACCTTCATACTGCCCAGCGTTCCTTGCATGACCTCGAATTCCATCTTGCTCAAGCCTGGCTGCGTCGAATAGGTACGAATCTCTTCCAACAGTCTTTGTAGCTCCGCTATTTGATCGTTTGAAAACTGCGCTTCATCCGTAAATTGCAGCTCGTCCAAATACTTTGCCGTTTCAATCAGATCAGCTTCCAGCTTTCCTGTCTGTTCTACTTTTTTGGCGAAATCGACACGCTCTTTTTCTTTGGCTCTTTGTTCTGCTACTTCCTTCTTTTTTACTTCCGCTTCCTCGTTGATGCGCTTGGTTAATGACGCCAATTTGCTTTCGTACGCGCTTTTGTTTGTGGCAACAAGACTCGTCTGTTCCTTATTTTCTTCCATAAGCAGGCCGTTAAATTGGAGCTCGTCACCGTTCACTGTGCCGATGATATCCTGACCAGTTGCCGGATTTTTGAGTGTTAGCTGTTCCCCATCCAGCGTTCCCTCCAGCAAGATCGACTCGGTTTTCAGAAAGGGGATGCTGTCTTCCGTTTCGACGATGGAATCTGCTATTTCTACGTTTACTTTCTCGTTATTTACCGTGACACTCGTGTATAGCATGCGTGTATCGTCTTCGTACAAATACCCTTCCGCCAGTGTCACAGGACCAAGGAAACGATAGCCCGCGTATCCCAGCAATGCGACGATGACCAGAGCCATTACGATCATGATGCTTTTGTTTTTTCCCTTCATGCTGCTGCGACCCCTTTACCCACAAATTCTATTACGTTTGACCTGTTTTCCTGCCAAAACGTGCCATAGTTTTATGATACATGAATCGCGGGGGAAAACCCTATGAGTCTAAAGGCCAAAACAAGATTAATAGAACGTATTACCAAAATCGTGACTGAAATCGAGTGTTTGACCTTCTTCGATTGTAATCGTGGAGAGTTCATATTTTAAATGTAATAGACTAATCCTTACAAATGAATCCCAATTTCTGATGTAAGGTTTCAATATACTTGTGAAATATTCATCAATAGGCTCATTAATATTGCGAGTGGTTTGTGCTGATACGACCAAGATGTGATATTCTCCAGCCGGTAAGTTACCAACCTCGTAATTTCCATATCCATTTGCTTTTGCAGCAAATAATCCCACGTTTTTTTTTGGTACTGTACCTATTGCAAATATACTCTCTTCATCATCAGTGAGCGTATTCTTATCATAACCTTTGGAAATGAGTAGAATCCTTGCATTCACATCCGGCTTCGTCCCAACAAAATCGTTATACTGCCAAGTAATCGTACCCTTGAGCGATCCCTTTTGGGTAGGAATTGCTGGTTGTGCTACTTGTCCTACGACATTATTTTGTTGGCCTACCGTTTCAACCGGATAAGCTGCCGGCATCGCCACGTCCGTTGTACTTTTCCCCTCCGACGATACAGCTACAGCATTTGACTGCTGATTTGTGCCCGCTTCCTGACCTGTAGACACTGGATTTACGGGTGCAGGCTGATTCGTTTCCTTTTTTGCTACGGGTCTCGATCCTAGCAGATCATCAAGGTTTTTCCCAGATAAATAGAAAATAGCACCGCTAGCAATTCCGAGGATGATGGCAATTACCAATAAAAAAGTAAGGAGTTCTTTGAAAAATCCGGGCTTCTTCGCTGCTTTTGCTGTTTTGGCCTCTGCCATGGTACCCCTCCGTCTGTCTCTCTATCATGATATGTGAAGATTTTTCCAATCAATATTTTACCAATAGATAGAATCTAGGTCTAGGCTCCTATGACTCGCACTGCACAGGGAACAGAAAAAAGCCGATGTCTACCAAACATCGGCTTCTCGTACTATCATTCCGTTATACTTCAACCATTTCACGCTCGGACGGATAATACATGCCTGCAGCACCGAGCACGCCTGCTTCCGCTCCAATTGTAGTCAACTGGATGCTCGCCTGATTTGCCATCCGAGAGATAGAGCGCTCGCGAATGACGTTCTTCGCTTCTGCAAGCAATAGCTGTCCGTTCTTCATCACACCGCCACCAATGACAATCACCTGCGGATTGAACAGATGGATCAGATTCGTCAGTCCGACCCCTAGATAATAGCCTGCTTCCTTCATCAAGGTCATGCTGAGCAAGTCACCTCGTACCGCTGCCTCTCCGACCTCTCTAGCCGTTATCCTGCTCAGGTCATTCCCATTTTCAACAAGCAACGAACTTGTAACACCCTGTAGAAGCTGTTCCCTGGCTCTACTTGCCAAAGCCAGCCCAGACGTGTAATTTTCCAGGCACCCTCTATTCCCGCACGCGCAGAGCGGTCCTTCTGGATCAAGCGAAATATGCCCGAACTCCCCGGCACTATCGCCAACACCTGTAACCAGCCGTCCTCCACTAATAATGCCAGCGCCAACACCCGTACTGACCGTTACATAGATCAAGTCTTTCGTGCCTCGTGCACTTCCAAACGCCCATTCTGCTACCGCTGCTGCATTGGCATCATTGATCAATTGCACGGTTACGCCAAACCGCTCCTGAAGCATCGCGCCGATCGGCACATCGCTCCAGTTTAGATTGCTCGCAAAAATGACCATTTGACGCTGCGTATCAATAATTCCGGCAGTTGCAATCCCGATCCCGCGAATGCGTGAGAGATTGATGCCACTCTCGTCTAGTACCGTCTGCACCAAATCACCGATACGGCAGATGACTGCCTGTGCTGCCTCTTCTGTTGGGGTCGCTGCGTTCGCCTGACTGAGGATGTTGCCATGCTGGTCGACGATCGCGGCCATGATCTTTGTACCACCCAGATCAATCCCGATGGCATATGGTTTGTCTTGATTCATCTTCCGCTTCACATCCTTGTTGTCCATTCACGATTGAAAAATGGCTTCCAACGCTTGAGACGTATGCGAGATCAATTGCTCAGGGAACTGGCTGTAAGGTGAGATTTCCGGGATGATGTAGCCGTCGTACCCGATTTCACGCAATGCTTCCACCACGCGGTTCCATGGAATATCGCCAGCGAGCAGTGGGACGAAACCTGTGATGTTGCCTGTCGTCGTCTTGAAATCTTTGACGTGAATTGCTTGGATTCTCTTGCCCAAAATGCGAATCCATTGCTCAGGAAAACCGAATTGCAGCACGTTGCCTACGTCAAAGTAAGCGCCTACCCAAGGACTGTCTACTTCATCGATCAAGCGGGCCATCTCCAGCGGACTGAGCAAAAATTTGTTCCACACGTTTTCTATCCCGATGTATACCTGATGCTGCTCCGCCTTTTTCGCCAAGCGCTGCAATGCTTCACGCGCCCGCTCGTAGGCCGAATCGTACGACACCTCAGCTGTTACGAGACCTGGGACCACGAGGACGGTCCGTGAGCCAAAAATGCTTGCCGCCTCTATCATTTTCTCGACAACACGAATACCTTGCTCGCGAATCGTTTCCTCATTGTGTGTCAACGGATATTTCCATAAAAGGGCCGTAGAGACGCTTGGCAGCTCCAATCCGAGCTCACGAGCCTCGTCTGCCAGCCCCTTTAATTCCTGCTCTGTCATCTCTAAATGAAAGGGAGCCTCTCCCTCGTCCAAATTCAATTCTATCCCTTGATAGCCATGTGCTTTCGCCTGGCGAAACATTTCTTGTACGCTCGTTTCCTTTGGGAAGCACCAAGCATTGATTCCCTTTTGAAAAGCCATTCGCCTCACTCCCCTTTTCTCAAAATGGTGACCGGCTTTCCTTCTTGTGCCGATTGATTCGCTGCCAACGTTACTTCTAGCGTCTTTCTCGCTGATTCATACGGCGACAGAATCAAGCTGCGATCCCCTGTCAAAATCGCTGTGATAAACGCCTGATCTTGCTCCACGTACATATCCACTGCGCTCGCTTTTGTACGTGTTCCCTGCTCATCCATGATCGCTAATTGCTTTCCGTCAATCATGACACGGAAATCTTTGCCCAAAATTTCTACATTGGTACGGTGATCCAGTTGGATGAAGCACGTATCCAAATGTCCTAGCGTGCCTGACTGAAACACCATACTGATGGAAGTCACGTCTGGAATATCGATGTTTGGTATGTCGCGCGAGACGAGCAAGGCCATCTGCGCATAGACCTTCTCGATATCTCCAGCCAAATACCGCATCATGTCCAGCGTATGTGTCGCCTGCTCGACAAGCTGTCCACCTGACTTGCCCATTTCCCTCCACCAAGGTGTCGTGACGAACTTGGTCAAATAATGACCGCGGACAAGAGCAATCGTCTTGCCTTCCAAGTACGCTTTCGCTTCCTGCACGATATCGAGATAGCGTAGGCAATAGCCAGTCGCGGTGATAATCCCTGCCTTTTCAATCGCTGCTTGCTTTTCGTTCACTTTCTCTATGTCCAGCCCAATTGGCTTTTCCACAAACAGATGAATCCCTTTCGCCGCCGCTGTTTCCTCAATCTCTTCATGCGCAAAAGGTGGGACGCATACAAACAAAGCATCCAGCTTTTCTGCCTCTACCAGCTCACGCCAAGAGGTGTAGCCATGCGCACCAATGCGCTCAGCAGTCTCTGCAGCCGCCTCTTGGTTCACGTCGCACACTGCAACGACCTTTACCCTCTCGTCCGTCAACAAGCCTTTTAGATGATGCTGTCCGATTCCACCTACGCCGATCATTCCTACACGTACACTCATGCGTTCCTCACCGTCCTACCGTAATACGACTGGTTGCTTCTGTTCAGCGGATTGATAAGCGGCGAGTGTTACTTCCACAGCTCGCAAGCCGTCTTCACCCGTAATCGACGGCGCTTTCTTTTCACGCACGCTGGTGACGAAATCCTTGACCAATTGACTGTCCATGTCATCGCCCCAGTTGACCCACTTCAAACCTTTTTCATTGGAATAGACATCCAGCTTTTGAGAAAAAGCATCGAGTGAAATCGTTCCTTCTGTCCCGATAATTTCCATTGTCACATCTCCCCAAGTTGGGAAGGCCTTGTTCCGAGACCAGCTGCAATCGAGTGTGGCAAATACCCCATTCTCAAATTCCATGGTCAAAATGCCGCAATCATCAATCGGCGTATCGGAAAACTTGCTGTCTATCTCGGCATAAACCTCACGCACTTCAGAGTCCATGAACCAGCGCATCAAATCAACAACGTGAACCGTGTGATCGATCACTGCTCCTCCGCCCGATTTTTCCGGATCGACGAACCAACCACCCGGATTTTGTCCACGGTTCGTACCCCGGATCGCCATGATACGTCCGACCTTGCCTTGCTCCACCAATTGCTTTGCACGAACAACAGCCGGATGGAATCGCACTGGGAATGCCGTCTGCAAAATGACACCCTGTTCGCGGCAAAAGTCGATCATCTCTTGAGCAGCCTCGGCTGTTGTCGCCAGCGGTTTTTCGCACAGGATGTGCTTGCCTGCCTTCGCTGCCGCTAACGTATGCTCTTGGTGCTTGGCGTTTTCCGAAGTGACGATGACCGCATCGATATCCGTTGCGAGCAACTCATGATAATCAGCGAAAAACGGAACGCCAAACTTCTCAGCCGCCGCCTTTCCACGCACTTCATCCTCATCTGCTACCCCGACCAATTGAACTCCATCTAATTTCGCAACCGCATTTGCATAGCTGTATGCATGCATATGTGCAACACTGATGATTCCGAGTTTCATGTCCAGTCCCCTCCTACACCAAAGTTACGGGTTTGCCCGTTTCGATTGACACAAGCGCAGCACGAGCGATTTCTACCGCTTTAACGGCGTCTTCTGCCGTCACGAGTGGCTCCAGATCACGGTCGATGCATTCGATGAAATGCTTCAGTTCTCTGAAATACGGGTTTTCACGCAACGGACTCTCCGGAACTGCGACTCCGCTCATGCCTGCTTGCTTCGAGCGATTAACCGCCACTAGCGGTTTTTCCTTCGAGCTGTCGTAGGCAATGATGCCTTCCTTGCCTGCCAGCTCCATTTTCATCGCGAAGCCTTCATGTGCCCACGAGCCTTCCACATGTGCAATCATGCCGTTCTTGAAGCGAAGCGTGACAAGTGCGTAATCCATCCGGGCAAAACCTCGACCAAGCAAGCCTTTCGCGTACACACGCTCCACATCCCCGAAGCACCAGCGCAAAAAGTCAAAATCGTGAATGATCATATCTAAAACAAGACTGCCACTGTTTTTGTAGTCGGCGTACCAATCGTTCCACGCTGTCGGGAAGATACCGCCACGGAACGTACGTGCCACACCAACGTTGCCAATCGCGCCGTCATTAACCAGCTGACGGGACTTTTCATACTCCGGGAAGAAGCGCAGGACGTGACCGACGAACAGCTTGACGTTTTTCTCCCGGCAATAATCAACGATAAAACGAGCCTCTTCCTTATCACGTGCCAACGGCTTTTCGCAAATGACATGCTTGCCTGCATCCGCAGCCTTTTTCACATAGGTTTTATGGAGATACGTAGGCAAACACACGTCTACGATATCTACCTGCGCCAGTTTTTCTAGTGCCTCTTCATAGCTCTCAAACCATTCCGTTTTTGTCTCGGCTGCCAGCTCTTTTCCTCTCTCGCTGCGGATATCGACGATCCCAACCAGCTTGACGTTTTCCATGGCAGCATACGATTTCGCGTGAACAGTCCCCATGGTTCCTGCTCCGATTACCAGAACATGATGCATAATGGTTTCACTCCTTTTTTCAAAAAATGACTATTTGGACCCAGTTAGGGTAATTCCCTCGACAAAATGCTTCTGCATGAAAATAAAGACGATGATCATCGGCCAAATGGCAAGAACGGAGCCCGCCATCAAAATCGGGTAGTTCGTCAAATTGGTGTGCTCGCCCGTCAAGTACGCCAAACCAGCGGAGAGCGGCATTTTATCCGGCGTGCTGTTGACAATCAACGGCCACATCAGGTCATTCCAAGACCACAATGCTACGAAAATGGCGAGTGCGATCAAGCCGGGCTTCGCCAGCGGCAGCATAATTCTCCAATAAATCTGAAAATGGTTGCAACCATCGAGCTTCGCCGCTTCTTCCAGTTCTTTTGGCAGCGACATGAAAAATTGGCGCAGAAGAAACGTACCAAATGCACTGAACAATCCCGGTACAATCAATGCTGTCAACGTATTCAGCCAGCCAAGCTCTTTCATGATCATAAATTGCGGGAGCAGAAACACCTGACCTGGCACCATCAAGACGGTCAAGAACAGGATGAACAAGGCGTTTCGCCCTGGAAATTCAATTCGCGCGAATGCGTAAGCTGCAAGCGAGCAAAGGAATACTTGTCCGACTACCTTGGCTACTGTTGTAATCACCGTATTCCAATAAAAGTCCAAGAACGGCAGCATCTCAAAAATATGGGTGTAATTTTCCCATTGGTACTTGGTCGGCAAAATGACCGGCGGCACCTGTGTAGATTCGCCGAGTGACTTGAGCGAAGTGAGAACCATCCAGACGAATGGCGCAATCATCACGAGAGCACCTGCAATCAACAGCAGATGAATCAACAATTTCTTGGTTGTTTTATTCCGACTCGTATAAACACTCATTCCATATCCCTCCCGTCTGTTCAGCTTTGTTTAATCATAGTGAACCCATTTTTTCTGCAACTTCATTTGAATAGCAGTGACGATCAGAATCATCACCAGAAGCACGACGGCAACTGCGGCCGCATAGCCACCGTTCCCTGATTCAAATCCATTGGTAAAGAACAAGTACGCCATCGTCTGTGTTTGCTCTGTTGCCGGATTGCCCATTTTGCTTCCGAGCATCAAATAAATCAGGTCAAATACTTGAAAAGCCCCAATCAAGGAAGTGATACTGACGAAAAAGATCGAAGGAGTCAACAGCGGCAACGTAATCTTAAAAAACATACGAACTGGTCCCGCGCCATCAATTTCTGCCGCTTCGTAATAGCTTCTCGGGATGCCTTGCAGTCCGGCCAGAAAAATCACCATGTTGTATCCGATGGAGCTCCAAACGGCAACGATAATCACCGCATACAGTGCAATGGCGGGATCAGATATCCAGCGTGGTCCCTCAATGCCTATCATGCTCAGTAAATAATTGATCAGACCGTAATCAGCGTTGTACAACCATCTCCACACCATCGCCACCGCTGCCGCCATCGTCACAACGGGCAGGAAGTACAGGGTGCGATAAATCGTAATCCCCTTAATTTTCTGATTAAGCAGCACAGCGATAAAAATGGAGATAGCGATACCCACTGGAACTGCGATTACTGTATAAATCAGCGTGTTTTTCAGTGCAATCCACAAGTAAGGGTCCTTTAACAACAACTCGTAATTATGTAAGCCAGCCCACTTGTACTTTCCGAATCCTCCCCATTTGGTAAAGCTCAAATAAATGGTTTGTACAATCGGCCATAAGTAGAAAACACCCAACCCGATCAGTGTGGGAGCAATCATGAGATACGCCCAGAACCAATCACTTCTCTTCATGCGATTCAACGATTTTTTCGTTTTTGGCTGGACGGCGGCGTGCATTTCAGGCTGCAACTGGCTGCTCATCGCATTCATTCCCTCCTTACAGAAGCTTTTCGAAAAAGGATGGCCTCGCCTCGTCCATGATGCGAAGCCATCCATCGTGGACCTTTTATTCTTGGCTAAGCATTTCGTTCATTTTTTGCGCCAGCTCTTTGGATGCATCCTCTACGCTCATTTGTCCAGCCCAAGCCTTCGTCATGAGCTCTGTTTCCAGCTTGGCCCATTTTGCTGTGTCCTTTGAGATCGGATATGGTTTCGCCATTGCTGCCTGATCAATAAAAATTTTCAGTTGAAAGTTCGGCATGGATTGTACCCAAGTATCCTGTGTTCCGTTAAATGCCGGAATCGCAGCACCCGATTTGGCCAGGATTTCTGCCGCTTCTTTCGAGCCCAAGAATTTTACGAATTCCCATGCTTCCTTCGGATGTTTGGTATTAGCCGAAATCACGTTGCCCAAGCCATGAATGACGCTTGTGTTCTCTTTTCCTTTTGGAAGATACGTCACGTCCACTTTGTCCTTTGTATACTCATTTTTATGAAAAGCGGATGCCATCCATGATCCGTTGTACATCATCGCGATCTTGCCTGATTCAAACAGCTGTGTTGCCTCTGTTTCGGACAATTGCGCTGCTGTTGGCGATGCTTTTTCGTTGATCAGGTCTGTCCAAAACTTGAGGCCTTCAATCGTTTCAGATTTGTCATAGCCGGACGTTTTCTTGTCTTCCGAAATGATATAGCCACCATTTTGATAGATCGTGTTATAGAAGCCGTCCTGTCCATAAGGAGGTGCTGCAATTCCCCAAACGCCTTTTTTCTCATCAGTCAGTTGCTTTGCTACTTCCTTTAGCTTGTTCCAATCCCAGGTTTCGTCTGGATACGGTACTTTTGCGTCGTCAAATAGCTTCTTGTTGTACCAAAGGCCAATGGTGTCGAAATCTTTCGGTAGCGCGTAGTTTTGTCCATCATAGGTGTAGAGATCAACGAGAGCTTTCGGATAATTGTTCAGATCGATGCCATCTGCCTTGATTTGATCAGTAATCGGCAAGAGCATGTCATTATCTGCGTATTTAATGATACGTGGACCATTAATCCAAAAAATGTCCGGCAAGGTGCCACCCGTTGCGGCTGCCTCCATCTTTGTCCAGTATTGCTTGTTCGGCGTTAGCTCGATCTTGATGTCAACGTTCGGGTTCTTTTCGTTAAACTTTTTCGCCATTTCCTCCATCGCAGGCATCTGGTTTTTGTCCCACAGCGCATATGTGAGCGTTACCTTTTCGCCTGAAGCAGCACTGTCAGTTGTTCCAGCTGGTGCGGAGCTCTGCCCGCCACCTGAACATCCTGCCACTGCTACCAAGAGAGCAGCCATTGCAATCGATACCAACTTCTTCATCAGAAATCCCTCCTCGATTTACGTTCTCCTCTTTTACCCCCAAAATATGGCCAAACGCAACACGCTTCCCTTTTCGACTCGCCCCCTTTCAACGATTTTTGATGGTGAAACTTTCTTTTTCCAATGACCAAATAAAGTATATAAAAAGATGTTACAAGCTGAAGTGAAAAACATCTTGTAACAAAACAGCAGCAGCAGCCTTGACCTCGAAATCAGCCCCCAACACAGTTGGACGGAATTCCAGTCCTTCGACCATCGTCCCCATCGCTTGGGCCATCACTTGTTTTTGGATGCGCTCAAACAATACTTGGTTGTCCCGGATCATTTCTCCACCCAGAATGATCAGGCTCGGATTGAACAAATTCACCAAATTCACAATGCCGATCGATAAATACGAAGCGATTTCGTCGACGATGTCTTGGCATACTTGATCCCCTTGATGCAGTGCTTGGCGGAAGACATCAAATGTGATTCTTGTCATATCTCCCTCAGCCAAATCCATGACGAGCGTTTCTTTTCCCCGTGTAACAGCGGACAGCAAGCCTGAATAAATGGCCGGCCACGCCACGTAGTTTTCCAAACAGCCGACGTTGCCGCAGTCACAGCGCATCCCACTTCGATCGACTGTCGTATGCCCGAATTCGCCTGCTCCACCTCGGCTTCCACGGAAGATGGAACCGTTTACAACGAGTCCCGAACCAACCCCTTCTCCTACGGTAACAAACAGAAGATTATCGGCATTTAGTCCACCACCGAAGTTTTTTTCCGCCAGGGCAATTGCATTGGCATCGTTGTCGAGCCACGTCTTTAGCCCAAAACGGTCTTCTGCCATGTCCTTTAACGGAACATCATGCAAGCGCAACTTGGAATTGAAGCGGATAACCCCACTAGCTGCATCAACAATCCCTGGTGCGATGATGGAAATGCCCAGACAACGGCTGACATCATCCACCGATTGGAGAAAGTCCTGGATCGAATCCAGTACATACTGGATGATCAGGTCACTCACCAGCCCAGCTTTTACGGGATAAATTTTCTTTTGCTTTGTAGCCGCTTCCAAATTCATTTCGGCTATCGTAATCGCTGTATTCGTAATAGATACGCCAATCAAAAACTTCCCGTCTGGACAGAAGCGAACCATAATCGGCTTACGGCCACCCTTTGACTCACCTGTTCCATCTTCTGCAACCATGCCGTCACGGATCAGCTCATTGACTGCCGAGGTGACTGTAGTTGGACTAATGCCCTGCTTTTTGGCGATATCACTTCGCGAGATGGGCCCAAACTGGCGTATGGTATCGAGTATAATAAAGCGATTGAGCTCTTGGATTAGTTTCAAATCTCCAGTTCTGCGCATCGTATTCGTTCATCCTTTATTTTTCCAATGACTTTATAAAGTGATCATACTGAAATTTGTATTTTGTGTCAATTTCGTTTTTTCTCAGATTTCGATCAACTTTTATTTACCAAAACTTGTATGAGGTGACCGAATGATATCCCTGATCAGCTTTTTCTCCCTGTACTTGCTGTTCTCCAAAAGCTACGATTCTTCTGAAGCTTCGGCTACTCCAGTCCTATCCGCTTCACCTATTCATGCCTACTCCTTTTCGCAAAAAACGTTGCATCGCTTCGAAAATTTAGGATTGACGCGGCAGGACGAGGTATTAACGCTAACCTATGTTCCAGAAGAGCATATCGCTTTAGGCGCCTATCTCACCTTGGATTCCAATAGTTCTGGAGATTTTATAGGAGGCTACGAAGAAACGAGCACCATTTCACTAAAGAATGGAACAGCCAAGTTCGGTTACAACGGCCCATTAGCCACTCTCATCTGGAAAAACGGCGCCACCCACTATGAACTAACGTACCATTTTTATTATGAGGAAGATGTGATAGCCAGGCTTGTGGAGATTGCCAATACCTATAAAGAAACGAACCTCCCTTAATTCGTTGGAAAGGGAGGTTCTTCTTGCTTTCTTCCTTATTCTGTGGACCCGTACGTATAAAACTCACCCGTCAACGCATCTATTTTTGCATCGAATAGCCTAGGTATCGTATAAACGAGAGAAGCTTTGCCTTCCTCTTGCAAGCTATACTGTAGCTGCAATGGATATTTCTTGAGCAATGCGGCTGCCGCTTCTTCTTGGGAGATTGCCTTCTTCGGATCAGCCATAACTCCATCGACCTTTTCATTGAGATCGATCCCCATGACTTTCCCGTTGCTGCCGTTGATCGAGATATGCGTCAGCCCATCCTCAACAGGAATCTCTTGCTCTTGCCTCACAAAAAAGAAGTCGTATTGATTTGTACTTTCATCATATTCTCCGGGCTGAAGTAGCAGCAACTCGCCTGTACCAGCTGGAGTGATCTCTGCTAATTCATTTATGGCCAATTGCAAAGCCTGCTCTTGCGTCAATTTTTTGGTAGCGGTCTTTGACACACTTGTATCGATGACATGATAGCTCACAATTGACCCTGTCTTCGGTTCGATTAGCATGCTCCCAATCCATCCGTCGTCTGTTCTCCACGAATAATTAGTACGGCCCTCCCATTTCCTTGTTTTCCAGAAATATTGGATAATCACGGGTTTTTCACCAGTTAAATCTTCAAAAAAGACATTCCCTTTTGCAAAATCATAACCCGTACGCTGAGTCAAATACGCTTGTGCTTCTTCACGGGATTGTGCTACGGGCTGGCTGGCACCCTTTGGTTTCACATTCACTTTGCTATGATAAGGCATATTCAAGCTGTCTTTGCCGGACACGGCATCCAACTTACCGGAAAAAGCAGGAACATAGAGGAGCTTGTATGTTTTTCCGTCTTTATCGAGGGAATACCGTAATTTCATATAGGTGGATAGCTGTTTCTCAGCTTTTTCTTTGGATAGGATCTGATCCAATTTCGCGAAGGAGATTTTTTCGATTGGTTTGCCAAGGGATTTTCCTGTGATTTGCCCTTCGTGATCAACTTGTATCTGAACGATGTCGTCTGTGAAAGGAACTCCGTTGACCATACGTACAAACTGAATGGTATTTGTTTGACCATCGAAAACTTTCGCAACCCCATCCCCATCAAACTGGTATCCTGCCATGTCTTCACCGTACAACTTTGTCATAAACGACACGGCTATTTCTTTCGATTTGTCGATCGGGTAAAGCGTTTGGCTCTTTTGGTTATATAGCTCGTGTTTGCCAAACTCAAGCAGGTCACCAGTATTTTTGTCGAGCACTAAGGTAACGAATTCTGCATTGTTTTCTTTTGACTTGTAGTTGTTCACGAGCAGATAAGGAGTGTCTTTCACTACTACTTCTCTAACAGGATAATCTTTCAAATAAGGGATGAGACTAGCTGCTTTCTTTACCCCTTTTTCTACCAGATTATTTATTTCAGGAGTCATTTGCTCTACTTTTATTTTTTCCAGCGTATTCTAACTTGCCAGTGCACCACTAGAAGATGACATCGCAATACTTGCAGCCATCAGGAGGACCACAGCGTGCGTAACTTTTTTCATCATTTCTCTTCCTCTCGTCTGTCCATATTTGTTTTCTCGCACTCATTATTCGAACCTGAATCTGTTTTGTTTCATTTTCCTAAAAAAAAGTAACATATACATACATTCCTCAGAATGCTCCCCCTTTGCTTTTCATAAGTCTCTAACAGCCTTATGGCTTGGCTTTTTTTGTGTGTATGTTAAAATTTACAAAAAAAGGAATGGGGCGTTAGTATGAGTGAGCAGCCCTTTTGGTTTAAAGCGACCGTGACGGTTGTTGTTGTCATTGGGATTCTAGCACTACTGACAGGTGTCGCTTTCATTCAGCTATTAGCAATGGTAGGCTTAGTCGCTATCTGTGCCTCGAAAGGCGTATTGGAATGGAAAAAGAACAGAGACTGGGCTGTCATTATTTTTGGACTGGTTGCCTTACAAATCGTTATTTTTATCAAGTCATTGTATGACTTTTTCACATGAGTCACTTTTTTTCAGTATAGGTGGAAAATATTTCTTGATTACTATTATGAACATTAATATAATAATAGTGAATTTGGAATTTTAAGGAGGGGCTTCTATGAATACGGCAATTGCGATTCTTACTTTTATTGGAGATCTTATTCCATTAGTCCTCCAACTGTTAAAAGCCTTTGCTTAATTTCCAAACGAACAATTAGGGGCTGTTCCTCCGTCATTTTCATGACTGGAGGGACAGCCCCTTCCCTATTTATTGGGTATCTGTATTTCCTTCTGTTTCTTCCGTCATCTGCTCATCTACATAACCCTCGACTCCTTCAACTGCCGCTTGCTGTTGAACTTGCCAGAGAGCCGCTACATTTGGTGGCTCCCACCCTACGAGAGAAGTGTGTGGTTGCAGACATTCGTATACCTTGCCTTGATAGCTGACCAAGTCACCAGCTACGTAGTTTACATTTGGCGCCCATGCAGGAGTTCCCGGATTCGCAGAATCTGTCACACCTACGACCTCAATGCTCTTCTGTGAAGAATTACCTGCTGCATCCTTCGCTACCACAGAGAAGGTATAAGAGGTGTTAGGCGTGAGTCCTGTGACAGTTGCCGTCGTAGTCGTTACATCCGCAGCTAATGCTGTCCCGTTGTAAACCTCGTAATTCGTCACCGCGATATTGTCTGTAGATGCAGCCCAGCTCAAGCTGATACTCGTGCTTGTTTTCCCTGTAATGACTAGATTGGTAGGTGTGCTTGGCGGTTGATTGTCTGGTTGAGTCGTATCCGTAGTAACCGTTACCTCATTGCTTGCTGCTGAGGAATTACCTGCTGCATCTTTCGCCTTCACTGTGAATTGGTACGTAGTGCCGGGTGTAAGCCCGCTAATCGTCGTATTTGTACCGGTTACCGTTTTCGCAAGCTGATTGCCATTGTATACCTCATAGCCCATAACCCCTACATTGTCGGTTGCAGCTCCCCAAGTCAGGCTCACACTTGTCGCTGTTATTGCCGTCGATTGGAGAGTAGCTGGTGCTGTCGGCGGTACGTTGTCGACCGGAGCTGTCCCGCCCAGAAGATCGCCATTCACTTTGTCTAGCAGAACCTTGTTACGGTCCCCGCTAAATTCCCAGAACATTGCGCCTGCCAATCCTTTGGATGTAATATAAGAAGTTTTGTGCCCGATTGAAGTCACATCGTCATAGCTGATATATGTTTTCGAAGCCGGGTTGAAGAGATATGGCACTTTTGCAGCGTCATTCCAGTGGCGTGTGAAGCCATTTTTGTTCACATAATTATTTTGGATATCCGTGAAGTCAAGCATACCAGCTTCCCACGTTCCTGTTGAAGGCCCTGTGCAATTTTGATATTCCCCATTGTTAGCCGTTCCGCAACCCGACCAGCCCCTTCCGTAAAACGGAAGTCCGAGAACGAGCTTGCTGGCAGGAACACCGTCACTAAGATGGCCCTCTACAGCTGTTTGGACATTAAAGGTTTGAGCATTTGGCAAACCTGCTGCTCCTGCTGCCGGATCATAGGCCAACGGAGCGTTATGCCCTGTCTGCTTTTGGAAGGCTCCATAGAAGTCGTAGGTCATAATATTGATCCAATCCACAACCCGGGCAATATTTCCAAGCTCTGTATTTGCTGCATAACTAGGGCTGGCACCAGAGGCGATCGTCAAATAGTACTGTTTGCCATCCGTTACCTCAGCCGCATCGAGTTTGTCTCTGACAGCCTGTAGTAAGAGTGTGTAATTTTGCTTATCTTCTGGACGTTTGCTGTTTCCAGGCAAGCCTCCTTCAACTGGGTACTCCCAATCGAGATCGACCCCATCCATCTGATATTTCCGAATAAAATCTACCGAGGACTGAGCAAATACTTGGCGTGCAGCCGGATCTGCTGCTACATCAGAGAAGCGATTGGACCACGTCCAGCCCCCGATTGATATCAATGTCTTTAATTGAGGGTTTTTTTGCTTTAATTTTGCCAATTGATTCAGATTTCCGCGGATCGGCTGATCCCACGTATCTCCGGGAAAGGATTTTTGCACATCAATCCATGGATCTCCGAGGACAACTGTACCATTCGGGGCATTAATATTGCCTACTTCATCCTGGCAAGCCCAAGTCTGTGGATTGGGCCCCGTTGGATCTGGGTTGCCGTGTCTGCCATTCCAGCAAATATCCGCAAATGCGTAGTTAATATGCGTTACTTTATTGGGATCGATATCCGTTACATTGTAGTTTCGTCCATAAGCTCCCCATGAGGGATAGTAGCCAATAATTTTGTAATTGGATACCGCTGTCGCCTCCGCTTGATTTTCCTCTGCTTGCGCCACCTGTGCCGCCATGGGCAACACGGAGGTGACCAGCAGAGCACTTGCCATTAGCACATTCCTAACACATTTCCCGAATTTCATAGTATCCCTCTCGATCTTCATGGATTTTGTTACAAATCCATCTTATTACGACTTATATCACGATATGCTAATACATTTACATAAATGGTAATAAAAGGGTGACCAAACACAAACGAACATAAAAAACCCTCCCTTCCGACCAAAGGAAGAAAAGGGGGGCTGATTAGACTTGATGCTTTTCTAATGAGTAAAAACATTGCTCTACACATCATAGATGTTCGTGCCCTTGTATCAAGCAAGGACACTTATACTTTTTTCTCTTATGTTAAGCAACTGGCAGCTGCTCAGCGTTTCTGCGTCTCTTTCCTCCCTAACCATCTAAAAAATAATTCCTTTTTACAGTTACGTTTTTCCATATTTCTCGTATTCCATAAAGAAACTATCTTTAAAGGAAATGGGAGGAAATATGAAAATCAGAAACATTGCTATTTTGAGTCTATTAACTTTAGCAGTTACTTTAACACCAACAGCTTTCGCGGCGGAGGCAAGTAATTCGAGTCAGCCTAGTAAAATGAACGAGACAAGCTTTTTGTTAGAAGCCCCCATCCATGATACTTATGTCATTTCCTCTGATTTTGGCTTGCAAATTGATCCTGAAACCAAGGAATCAAAAGGTCATAACGGATTAGACTATGCAACCGCTAAAGGTACAGCTATCTTTGCAGCAAATGATGGTATCGTTCTTTTCGCTGGTAGCAATCAAGGCTATGGAGAAACTATCATCATCAAGCACAATTCCGAATTCAGTACTCTCTATGGTCACATTCTCTTTGGTTCATTTCTTGTGAAGCCCGGAGATACCGTAAAGAAAGGTCAAAAAATAGCAGAAGTAGGCTCGTCCGAAACAGGAGATATGCTGCATTTTTCTGTTATGAAACAAAGAACTCTAGTTAATCCTACTGATTATTTACCACAAAATAACCAATGAGGATTCCAGTCACCTTCCGTAAGGATTGGTGGCTTTTTTAATTTCCACACAATATCGATCATGTTAAGACTAGCATTCCTATCCGGGATCACTATCCACATATAGGAGATGATTTACACCGTTGCTAATATCTAAAGTTTTCTTAGCGTTGCTCCTTTTCTTGTGGGTCGGTGCATTTAAGTATTCACACTTTTGTAACAAATCCCTCCATACATCCAGAGGAAAACAATTGATAGCAAAGAAATTCATATTGAATTGGAAAAAAATTACAATTAAGGAGTTGTTTTTATGAAGCGAGCTTTGTCTTGCCTATCTGCTACATTACTTTTAGCTAGTATGTTGGCTACACCATCGTATGCTGAATCAAATAAGACGACTGCCACCTCTCCATCTTCAAAGTCAAATCAGTCAATTCAAGCAAAAGCAATAGATCCACATCTATTGAATGGGTTTCGGGTGAAAGAAACTAACAGTGCAACTGTATATTTGGTCATGGATGGTAAAAAAAGAGGCATTGTTAGTGCCGAAGTTTACTTTAAATTGTTTAATAGTTGGGATGGTATTAGGGAATACTCGTCTCTTAGCAGTATTCCCGATGGGCAAGTCATTGGTGAAAATGCTCAACTGATAAAGTTCCAAAACAGTGCAACTGTCTATCTCTTAGATGAAGAAAATGGAAGAGTTGTTAAGCGCGGCATCACAAGCGCATCTGTTTTTAACAAATACAATTTTGATTGGAGTAAAATTATTGTACTTGCGGACTCTCTAAAGAATGCATTTCCCGACGGTTCCCTACTTGACAAATAAATTTACATTTTAGCAAAGTGTGAAAATAGACACACCTCTTACATGGGTTAAGAGGTGTGTTGACGTTTTTACGTATCTCAACGGCAATTTTGTCATGATCTCATCGATTGACCTTTTTGTTAATCTCTTATATTCCATGTAAGATAATCAAAGGATTACTAAAAACGCAAATAATTTGGAGGGTACGAGTTGAAGGTCAAACGAATCGTCGCCAATATAGACACCCAGGATATCGCCGCAGCTACATGCTTTTATCAGGACGTGCTCGGACTAAATTTATTGATGGATCATGGTTGGATTGCAACTTACGGAACTGCCGAAGAAATGAACGTTCAAATTAGTTTTGCCTCACAGGGAGGATCCCACACTCTTACTCCTGATCTGTCAATTGAAGTCGATGACGTCGATACCGCACTCGAACGGGTGAAGAGTGCTGGGTTTCCAATTGAATATGGGCCAGCAGATGAGCCTTGGGGTGTTCGTCGTTTCTACGTCCGCGACCCATTTGGCAAGCTTATCAACATTCTCACTCATCAAAAGTGAGTTCGAACATCCTCAATATACTGACGATTTGCTCGTAATTTGCGCATCAACGCACATTTTCATTTGCCATAGGCTCGTAGCAGTTGCCAAGCTTCCCCCGTTTGCATCCTCTATACCATGTAAGAGAAGCAAGACGATTAATTTGCCGAGAAACTGACGTGGTAGTAATTCGATACATTTACGGGCTGTCTGCCCAGTGTCGGACCAAATGGTTTTCGCCTTCGGGTCTTCACTGGTAGCAATGAGACGTTCACCATCATCACCATTCCATTAAATTTCGTAATAAACCTCTTTTCTTTCCCATCCAATTGCTAAGTTCAAGGCCCCATCCCAACGGGGCTTATACATATTCTCTTTTTTTCGATCCTTTATTATTCGAATTGAGCATTGTCATAAGTCTTGTATCCTACGGCAATAATGTTCATTAAAAGGTTTTTGGGAGAAAATAAAGCAATGCTAATAAACATTTTGCTTGGCTTCGTATTTCCTTGGATTTTTGGAATTTGGTTGTATTTACAATCACCTAAAATTGTTCTCACGATTGGTCCATTTGCATCAGTCTTGTCGTACATCGTGAATGTCTGGGGGATTTATAACCATTACTGGATATTGACACCTGTTTTAGAGGTCAAGACCGCTTCTGTGCTGCCAATGAACCTCGGCATATTCCCCGTGATTGCCTGCTTTACTTACTATCTCATTCTCCGAACCAGAATCCATCCATATTTCTGGATCCTATTTTTTTCTGTTGCCCAAACTATTTTAGAATCCATCGCCTATTATTTTGGCAAAGTACAATATTTTAATGGTTGGAATATTGGAGGAACCTTTTTATCCTATTTGATCCCCGCCATAATCACATACATGTACTTCGTTCTTTTGAAAGCCAAAGGAGTATTGGAAAAGCATGATCCCGATTTTAAATAATACGAACCAGCGTTCCTATCGATCCAAAGGATCATCTGATAAATTCGTATAATCCCCTTTCAATTTCTAGATACTAAAAACAATGAAAGGAGGTAGTTCAGTTTGACTCAAACAAATGACGATCCCAAACCTAAATCTGATTGTCCACCAGATTGTAACTTACCCGATCCACAATTCCCGCCACCGGGGGCATTCCCTCATCCACCTGCCCCTTGGCCACCACACAGTCTGGATCCACACCCACCAACTCCTGTACCACTCCCTCCACTCCATCCTGATCCCCCACCGATACCACCCGTTAGCACTCATCCCCGACCGCCAGGGACTTTTTGATTACTCGATCCTTTTAGGATCGAGTAAAACCATTCAACACCCGCCATAAAATCATGTGTCGTGTCACGTTCTTCACTTAGCTGTTATCCCATTGGTGAATTCCCCCAAAAACGCATCATGCACCCATGATTTCATTGGTCGTAACTTCCAGATATCTACTGCAGCGCCATCTATTTCTGGCCGGAGAACAAAGCAGGTGTTTGCCAACTCACTAGTGTCAACTTTACGCACATCGTAATTTACTACTAGCCCTTTATTTCCCATCCGCTTTTGAGTCTAGTTCAAATACCAAATTTGAAAAATTGTAGTGATGCCCTTGTCCCCTTCGTGACCACCTGCATATTTTGGTACAAGGAGGTGATATCTCTCATGGCAACACAGCCGATTACAATCGGGGCAAATAGCATTGCACAGATTGGAGACAGATTTTTCCTAATTGTTGAAGTAGAAGCAAAGGTGCCTGGAGTTGAAATTGACCCTGTTTTTGCAGTTCGTACGACGCCCCAACAAGCGAGGGCGCTCATTAAAGCAGGTGTAATGCGTACTATAATTCAGAACACACGACCGCGAGCCTGCCCAGGATTGGAAGTTGAATTTAAAGGTGTACTGTTCGCTAATGGTCGGTTTTTCTCAGTCTTTGACGTGGAAAATTCCACCGATATTTCAGTACTTGTAAGAATCAGCCGTCAACGAGCGCAAAGGCTTATCCGCAATGGAGCACGGAGAATTAAGGTAATTAGAAGACCTTTCTAACAATTTCACCTAAGCGACTGTTAACCTGCACAAGATGAAACCTATCTTGCTGCAGGCTTTTTTTATGGAGTTGAATTGAATGAAACCATATCGTTTGTTACATTACTCTTGAGGTGATATCGTTGGCCGAAGCAACCTTCTTTCAAACTATAAAAAGAAAAGCCAAAAGCTTAAAATTAGAAGCATATGTATTATATTTTGCATATAAGGACTCCAGAGTTTCTTGGTATGCAAAACTATTTGCAATTCTCGTTGTAGCATATGCCTTTAGTCCGATAGATTTAATCCCTGACTTCATCCCAATTTTGGGGTACTTGGATGACATCATTTTAGTTCCACTAGGGATATGGCTAGCATTAAAGCTTATACCTAAACCAGTGATTAGTGATTGTCGAGAAAAAGCTCAACAGCTTCTCACTAAAGGTAAACCGAAAAATTGGATTATTGGCGTACTTTTCATTCTCATTTGGATTCTCCTTGGAATTGGGGTATGTTGGTACCTCTACAAATTGCTTTTTTCATGATTGACGGCTTTCACTTTCCTCCCTACACATTGTGATTAAATGCTTGAGCAAAAAAACTCTCCCTTCCGACCAAGGGAAGAAAAGGGAGCTGGGTGGACTGGGTTCAAGTCACTCCTTAGGGTTCATCGTACCAATTGAAAGCAAAGTTATTTCGTAACGAAAAACATTGTAATAAATTGTAAATATTGGTAATGTTTAATAGAAAATGCGGACAGGAGATGATAGAATTGAAACGGTTTGGTAAAGCTGCTTTGGTGACAGTACTTTCTGTATCCTTTTTTCTGCCCTCAGATACACTAGCCGCCAATTCCCAACAGTCATCGAATACAGTAGCTCCAGCTACGTTATTACTTGATAGTACCTTTGCAGAACTAAGTAACAGGAGCTTTGCAGATCTTCAAGGGATTTACATTACTACACCCACTAAAATTACTCTAAATGTGACTCAGCGAGGTAATGGTGCTGCTACTGGTACTCCTGTGGTCTCTTATAAAATAATGAAACCACATTATGACGGTACTGCTACATCCTATGGTAGTGAACGATTTGAAGGAACAGGTGCATTCAGCTTTACCAGCACCCAGGTATTACCACCAGGTGAATACTATATTAGAGTAAACAACAGTGGCGTTGGCAAAGTCAGCGGATCAGTTAAAGTCACCACTCCATAAACCATCCCGCTAATTGATAGAGGCTTCCTACTGGAGGCCTCTTTTTATTTTATTGTTTATTTCACCCTTTTACTCTTACGTTAAATTGCTCCGGGAAACTGGTTCCATTCCTTACCATCCTGGAAGAGTCCAGTCCGTTTTTTCCAATACAATAACCGAATGCAGAGAAGCAAGGAGCCCCAAAATACAGAGGAGATCAACATTAAGTAGGCTCAAACTGTCCGTGACGAGAATCTAATTACCGCGAATGGAAGCAGAGCATTGGAACCTTCCATACATGTCTCGGAGAAATTGGGTGCTTTTCTATTCTTTTAATGCTCTGATCTGGCCAAATCGCACAACTGCCTCCATGTGCACCTCGAGATATTGTCAATCTTAACTCTATTCGACAATTTCCCCTAAAGTTGCGAGGATTGTTTTTGCGATAAAATGGTATATATTGGTATTTCGTGAAAAGGATGATAGTCGCTTCTTTTTTTTGCAAGACCTGCTGCAACAATTGACCTCTGGTTTCCAGTGCTCCTAACGGAACGCAAATTGAGGTACTGCAAGCCTCGCCTGTTCCTGAAGGATGGATCATTATCAGTTCAGGTGGAAATTCGAAAGTGATCAGGAAAATTGGCTAAAACAAAGAGCACATGGCAATGCATCTAGTCCGCGAGCTGACGTCGAAATGCAATCGGCATCAGCTCGCGGGTTTGTAGCAACATGTTCGGAATATTAGATGAAGAACCGCCTGGTACATATATCATCTGCAAGATAAGTTTCTGGGAGGGCGATTTATCAAATGAAGCTAGTGATAAATCGTTGAATATAAAAAAACCCTCCCTTCCAACCAAGGGAAGAAAAGGGAGGCTGGGTGGACTGGGTTCAAATCTCTAGTTCACCAAGTCGAACGAGTTCGACTACTGCCTGAGATCGACCTTTGACACCTAATTTTTGCATGACATTACTAATGTGATTGCGCACAGTCTTTTCGCTGATGAAGAGTTGTCCGGCAATCTCTTTGGTTGTCTTATCTTGGACCAAGAGTTCAAACACTTCTCTTTCGCGATTCGTTAACAACGGCTTGGTTTGGTCGCTACCCTTCAATCGTGCCACCCCTCCTTGTGGGCTCTACAGGAACAAGGTTGAGGGATTACAGAGTCACCTTATCCTATGATGGGGGGTGGGTGATGGTGCCGGAATTTCAAGGATTTTAGGCTTTTGCCTTACATCCTATTCAGAAAATGGGCAATGGGTTCCGAACACCGCTGAGAAACCTCTTCGACATCCGCCGTGAATTTTTCCGTTCGAGACGACGATGGTCGCCAGTTGTCCCCCGTTCAGATCGCGACGAGTTCGCCTCGCCTGATGAGATTGCCATCGGAACCCAAGGCCAACACCGCCCCCGACACTCCAGTCTATTCAGCCGACACATATACTGCTCCCTACAATTCGGCTTCCATTCCACTATTTTTAACCGGATCAACCAAAAGTGCCCTTGATTCGTAAAAACCAAGGGCACCACACCTTAAATAAAAGGAGTACGACTATACGTTTGTTCGAACTTATCACGCAACCCTTTTGCCAACAAGCTAAACGATCCAATGGCGATCATGAATGCCCCCAGCGGTACGAGAAAAATCCACGTATAGTTACTGTAAATAAAGCCTCGATAAGACCCGAGCAACCCGGCCCATTCGTGTGTAATAGAATGATACAAAATCGGGTCAAAGGTCATTTTGGTTCCACCAACAAACAGGTCAAATATGCCGAGAAGCCCCATCAAGGTCATGACAGCGATCATTTCTGTCACCAAGATAATAATGAGCTGTTCCTTCAAATGTGGCAAGATGTGGCGAAAGACGATTTGATTCCGTCCAGCTCCCAGTGAAATGGCAGCCAAGACGTATTGGGATTCCTTAATTTGTTCGGCCTTTTGACGCACAGAAGAGGCTACAGAAGGAGTTCCAAGGACAGAGACAAGCCCTATGAATAGCAGAACGAGCGTGAAAGTCGGCAGCTCGGAGTTCACATTGATCCCTTTCAAAAGAAAATACACGGGGATAAACACAGGCATATAGCTCCATGCATTTTCAATCGCCATCCACCAATGCTGCTCTTTATCTTGAATACTGATATAGAGTCCAATCCATGTACCAAGTAACACGCGAATGAATGCGATCGCAAGGGTAATAAAAACAGTGTATGGCGCTCCATGGAGCAAGAGGGTTAGTAAATCATACCCCCATTTGTCCGTGCCGAGCAGATGTTCCTCTGACGGTGGTAAGGGTGGAGAGACCATGACTTGTTTCCCGTTCACAATCTCCTGACGCATCTTCGCCTGATATTCCAGATCATAGGGAGCCAAGTAAGGACCCACCACAGCGATCACCATCAGAGCGAGCACGAAAATACTTCCTAGCCATAAAGAAAAATGGAATCGTCTTTTCATTCAAAAACCTCACTTATCTCTCATGCTGAAAATTGACCAGCTGCTTAAATAAATGGGGTACGACTATACGTCTGTTCGAATTTATCACGCAATCCTTTGGCCAGTAGACTAAAGGAACCAATTGCAACCATATAAGCAGCAAGTGGGATCAGGAAAATCCACGTGTAATTCGTGTAGACAAAGTTTCGGTAAGTCCCGAGCAGTCCTGCCCATTCGTGTGTGGTCGAGTGATACTCAACTGGGTCATAGTACATAATCGTGCCGCCTACAAAAAGACCAAATATCCCGAGAAGCCCCATCAACGTCATGGTGGCGATCATCTCTGTTACCAGGACAATGACCAGATGCTCCTTCAAATGCGGTAGGATGTGTCGAAAGATGATCTGATCCCGCCCGGCCCCCAGCGAAGTCGCAGCTAAAACGTACTGCGATTCCTTGATTTGCTCCGTTTTTTGACGGATGGACGCAGCTACCGAAGGCGTCCCTAGCACAGCCACAACCACTATGAAAAACAATACGAGCGTAAACGTTGGCAATTCGGGATTGATATTGATTCCTTTCAATAAAAAATAGACAGGAATAAATATAGGCATGTATCCCCAGGCGTTCTCAATCGCAATCCACCAGCGCTGCTGCTTGTCCAATATTCCAATATACAGTCCGATCCATGCCCCCATCAATAATCGCAATAACGCAATCATGAGCGTAATAAAAATGGTGTACGGTGCCCCGTGGAGCAGTTTTGTTAGTAAATCATAGCCCCATTTATCCGTACCCAACAGATGCTCGCTTGAGGGTGCCAAAGGAGGTGAAATAATCACTTGCTTCCCGTTCACCATCTCATTGCGCACTTTCACCTGGTAATCGACGTCATAGGGGGCCAAATAGGGTCCGGCTACACCGATAACCATGAGAATGACTACCAAGATACTGCCTAGCCATAAAGCCCAATTGAACCGTTTCCTCATACCATACCCTCACTCATTCCAAAAGAAGTCTGGGTTATTTATACACAACCGCGCGTTCAATCACATACAGAATGAGACGAATCAATACATAGACCAAAATGGATAGCAAAATAATACCTAACAGTCCCATGACGGCAGCATTGAACTCGTAACCGCCATCTTTGCTGAAAATAAAGCGGGTCAATCCTACGACGTTTAATAAGTACTCGACAATAAACAAGTTGGCTACCGAAATCGCAATTGTCTTCTTTAAATCAGCAATGAGAAACGGTTTGATATTTTTATAGACGTGGTGAATGAGAACATGCCAGATCCCCATCCCCTTGGCAAGTGCTGTTTTAATGTAGTCTTCGCCGCCGATTTGTGCATATTTCAGGCTGACTACCTTCATGAGGAATATCGTCGGTCCAATTGACAGTAGCGTAATCGGAAACCAGGTACTCTCAGAGTCACTTACAGGTGACAGGGTGATAATTCGAATGTTTGTCATCTTGTAGAATCCGACCGCACCCACAATCGAGACAACAATCAGGATAAAATCAGGAATCGTGGCAAGCAGATTCAGAACCTTTTGAAATTGACGCACAATCTGAAAGCGCTGCAATAACAATCCAAAAATAATACTAGCTAGGACTGCGACACTAACACTTGCGAATAGTAGTTCAAAGGAGCTAATGGCAAATGGCAGGATATCCTCCGCGATGCTCCTTTCCGTTTGCCCCGAATAATAGGTTCCGAGAGAGCCTTCTGCAATCTGCTGAATCAGATACACCGTATGAACTACGATATTTCCCGGTTCGAACACAATTTCTTCCTTTTGCGTATATAGCATGAACGGCCCACCGCAAACGACGATCACTAGGAAAAACATCCCAATTAATTGTTTTACATAGGTCAAGCTCTCATACCTCCTTACTATTTCCAACAATACACTATCTATTAAAAATCATCCAGACAATAGAAAATATTTTATTTTTTAATTCTATTCAAACAGAAATAAAAAAGTGGTTGAGCAGGATAGCCTGTCAACCACTTCTCCATTCATGGGAACAGTTGATTCGAAAAAGATGATAGCTGATCGATTACTTCGTAGAAGAAGTAGCTACACGCAGCTGCTCATTTTTCATGAGAAGATTTTGAATCGAAGCAGTAAAAGGTTTTCTTACTCCATCTTTCAAACGTGGTACCATTGGAATCATCTGATAGACCTCCCTTCTGACAATATCTTCTTAAGAATAGCATTTTTCCTTATTTAACGTCAATTGCGTCCATTCCCAGATAGGAAGCGAGCTGATTGATTTCGGACATGTAGATGTTTTCTTGTCCGTAGTAGCCCTCCTGCTCCCCTGCAACCTGTGCAAATTTCGAATAGAGCCGGTTCAGATAGGCATGTTCAGCATCAGCGCAAAAGGTCACCTGTTTCACTTGTGCGTTTTCTGTTTGAACCTGTCTGATAAGATAGCGAAAGCCTTTCAGAAATACCCTGCTTTTTCGATATTTTTCTTCGACGATGACGGAATGGATATAGCAAATTTCGCCCTCTGGGTCTGGTTGCCTTTCTGCTGTCATGTATTGATAATGGCCCCATCCGACCAATTTACCTCGCTCGCCTTCTATCAGGATCAAATGAGAATCCGGGAGAAACGTCAAAATATGAGCAAGCGTATCACTGAGGGAAAACATTCGACTAAATTCCAATCGATTGCGCATAAAGAATAACGTAAATTGAGCAAAATCATGGTCACTGGTACATTTTCTAAATTGGACATGCATTCTTTGCACACTGCCTCTCTTTTTTCTGTTGGTTAACGTATCGGGTGTTGGACGTTCTTGCCAACCGTCGAGTGTTGGGACGTGAAGTACTGGTATACCTTTAAAGGTAAGGTCATAACAACACAAGAGGTGAGAGCTGTCACGGTTGTTGTCTGTAAAGCACCTACTAAGCCTGTTTCTCCAAAGTGATCCCCGTCCTCCAAGATCGCAAGGTGAATCTGCTCCTCAGATTCAGCAGATGCTTGGGATACGTCTACCTTTCCTCGTGCGAGGAGGTGAAACTTCTCTGCTGCTTCTCCTTCCCGAATGATCGTCTGTCCAGCCGTAAACGTCTCGGTATGGAAGAGATGTAAAATATCAGGCATGTCAGCACCTAAAACATCCGCATTACCTTCTGTCGCAGTCAAAACACTTTGCTTGTCCCATAGCCTTCTGTAATAGCCCCGCTTTTGCAACAGTTGAACATGTGTCCCTTGCTCCACTAGTTCCCCCTGCTCCAGCACAAATATTTGATCCATGTCCGTTATCGTCGACAAACGATGTGTCACCGTAATGACAGTCCGATCTCTGGAAAGCTTTGTAAAAGTCTTGTTAATAGAAGCCTCTGAAATGGGATCGAGAGCAGAAGTGGCTTCATCCAGAATGAGTAGAGAAGGATTGCGCACAATCGCTCGAGCAATGGCAAGTCGCTGCCTTTGTCCCCCTGAGAGGTTGCTTCCCCCATCCAAAACTAGTGTTTCGTACTGGTCAGGTAGAGACATGATAAAGTCATGGATCTCCGCTTGCTGTGCAGCTATCCTCAATTCCTCGCTGGTCGCATCGAGTTTGCCGAGCCGGATGTTTTCGGCTATTGTTCCGTGAAAAAGAAAGTGATCCTGAAAAACGACCCCTACATGCTTGCGGATGGCTCCCCGATTACATTCATCTAGTTTTGTGCCGTTTATCTCGATATGACCAGAACTAGGTTGATAAAAGCCTAGTAGCAGCTGAACGATCGTGCTTTTTCCAGACCCGCTGGAGCCAACAATTGCCACTTTTTTCCGAGCCGGAATCTGCATGCTGACCTGCTTGATGGACAACTGATTTTCCTGATAGCCAAACGTAACATTTTTGACGGACACTTCAGTCGTACGTAAATCCAATTGTTCCGCAGAATGGTCGACTTTTTCACTAGGTTCATTCAGCACCTTCTGGATACGCTCCATACTGACTTGTGCATCTGTCATCAGCGGGAGCGTAAAGGTCAGATTAAACACTGCATTCCCCATCGACGTATACATGGTAAAAAAGGCGACAAGCGAACCGACAGAGATTCGCCCGGTGAGTGCCAAATAGGAACCGAAGCCGATAATCGTAAAGTTGATGAGTAGTAAGCATAGCGCAGGGATTCGTTCCAGCTTCGCTGCCATCAAATTTTTGCGGTAGTTGCTGACCAACAACAATTTGAGTCTTTCATTGAATTTATCGATCATGACAGCTTGCAGATTGAAGCCCTTGATAACCATTTGCGCTCTCGTGTTTTCCTGGACATCATTCGTCATAGCCGCGAGTTGTTCTTTGTATGCGGCATTGACTGCGTGGGCACGTCGGCCAAGCAAATAAGGGCCTGAGAAGATCAAGATTGCCCCCACCAAAATACACAGCGCCATCACCCATTCCAAGTAAAACAACACCATCGTACTAATCGTCACGACCGCCAATGACTGAATACCGGTCGTGAAGAGAATCGCTAACGATCTGTCAATGACAGGCAAATCCACTGAAAAGTGAGAGACCAGTTCGCCCGAACGCGTTTTGTGGAAATAGCTGACCGGCAAATGCTGCATATGTGCAAACAGTTTTTGCCGCAAATCATTTTGCACACGTGCATTTAGTTTTGCCAGCACATAATCACTGACTATTCCAGCGCTGACACAGATAAACCCACTAATCGCCAATACTAACAGGATGACTGTGAAAACGTGCATATCTTTGGGAACAATCGCTTTATCAATGATCATCTGGAAACTGAGAGGTGCCAAGGATAAAAAAAGCAAATCGAGAGCAAGCGTAAGGAAAAAAAGGGAACTCAGGAGCTTATAGGGGCGTATGTAGCTAAACAGGTTTTTGATGACGAACAGCATCGTGACGTCTCCTTCTTGGATTAGAAAAATGGTTCATGTTGAAACCGTGCTGCATAGGATTGCCAAGCCAAAAAAGATGCGCGATATTCATCCAATGGACCGTTTGTCGTTTCCACAGAAGCTACCCGTTCTGCAATCTTGGTAAACAATTTGCGTAAAGAGTCGTCCGAGGAAGCCCAGAATCGAAACTCCTTCACGTCCTCCTCCATATAGGCAATATACTCGGTTACATACTGAAGGGCGTGCAAAAAAAGGCGACTGCTGCGATACTGTTCCAAAAAATAGACCACCTGAATTTGAACGATATGCTTGTCTTCGTACTGATTTTCACCTGTCCCGTAAATATATGAAAAGGCACCGATCACTTCATCGTCATCGTTGAAGCAAAGAAATGCTTTCCCCTCCAGTAAAACAGGACTCGCCAGAAAACTGAGCGCCACAGGATAGGAATATGGCATGCGAAGCTGGTCGTAATTTTCCAATAAAAAGGCCATGTATTTCTCGTAATACATCTCAGCTGAGCAGATCGAGAAGTAATGATCCATCTCTTTTTATCCCTCCTTTGAATGATAAAGCGTGGGTACGTATCCTTCACAAAAAAGACGGCCATTAGCCGCCCTATCTTATCACAATTATTTGAATATCCAGTCTGCCCATGTCATGAAGATCGAGCGGTGCAGTCAATGCTGTCCCTGCCATGTCTTTCAAGTCATGCTGGTGTAGAAATAAGGGCGGGGTAATGTCTACAATAACACCTCGATTGGATAAAAGCGTGCTCGCATTCCCGGAAATCATGTTCCCTAACTCGGAAATGGCACTTTTACCGAGCTCATCCATCTCTTGCACAGGATAGCCGCCCATCATGGCCGAGACAATGCGCAAAGCCAATTCCTCTTGCAGACCGAAAAAGACCTCACCTTGTAATTGGCCTGTCATTCCGATTCGAATCCATGTATGGCCTTCTACATGGCTCCATTCTCTTTCAGCTAACTCTCCACGCGAAATGTCGACATTGCATACTTGTTGAATCACGGACGAAGCTGATTCAAGAAATGGATCAAGGTACTGGACTATCATCTGCATTCTCTTCCTTTCCCGGGCAATTCACTCTTAGAGGTTGTACTCGTATAGGACTATCATAATGTCGCTTTTTGGCAGATGCAATAGGATTACGAAAACTTCATAGGCATAAGGTCACGAAAACAAGGTATACCGGGAAAATATTCCTCTACTTTTGTCTCATGACGAATGGTATAGATGGTCGTGCACGTTCGCAAGTCTAATATTTCTACACCGACCTCATGCTTACTCAATTGCCACATCGGTAGCTCGACTTGATCAAAGGCAAAAACAGTATCCCCAAATTCCAAGCATTCCTGTATACAGCGGACATCATCGTAATGCTCATCGGCCTCAAGCAAATGAACAGGCTCCAAACCGAATTGTTCGATCAGATGAATGCGATCCAACAATTGCTCTGCCCCACGCTTCCTTCTGGCTGTCCTTCTCGGTGAGAGCACTGGGTACTCTCTCGTAACATATTCCCAATTGATCCCGTGGTAAAACATCAAATAGTATCCTCCAAAAAAAAAATTTGGCCCGGCAATAGCCGTTTATCTGCTACTGACGGGCCAGCTAGCCTATTTTTTCTTTCCGACGACGTTCATCTCCGCTCGGGCTTCCCTACCCAGCGCATCGGTAGCAACAACCGTCAGTTTTTGCTTGCCTTCCTCTACCTCATGAAGCACCAAGCGAAAAAGCCCATGATCATTCGCGTTGGTCTGAAAGCTCTTTGATCCGTAGTTGATTTGGAGGTTAACAGCACCAGCACCTGTCACTTTCCCTTCGATGGGCAGCGTTTCGCCTTCCTGCCCTTCCAGCTGTTTGTTAGGAAGCTGTATCGTCGGAGCTGGCACTGTTCGCGCCTTGTAGGATATACGCTGCTCCCCATTGCTTATGACAACAGCCCCTGCATTTGCATCCACATACGCATACACCATTAGCATGCTTTGATTGCCTGCGCCGTCTTTTCCTTCGAGTAAAATGCGATTTTCTCCCTGCTTCATACTCAACATTTGCGTTACGTATTTTTGCGCAGGGATTTCCAATTGCTCTTCTTCAAAGTAGGACACGATTTGCCCGTTGATACTTACCTGACCTTTGTAGGTTTGATCTCTGTACATGAAGCGGACTGGAACCAGCATGTTCTTGGTTGCTGGATCGAACTGTACGTCTTCGCTGCCATCGTTTAGCAATTGCAATGTCGGAGGACTCGTATCGACGATGACCCGCTGTGTGAATTGGCGCTTGTTTCCATACATATCCATTGCACTGTACATCACATAATTGAGGCCTTCCGTTAATCGCAGGATGGTTTCAAATGATCCATCCGTCGCCAGCTTTACAGGCGTTTTGTTAATCGACAAGCGCACTCTGTCCATCATATCCTCGCCTGTCACTTTGCCCCTGAAGGCCACATCCGGCTGCTTGGATATTTTCAAATAAGGAAACAAATCATCCGGAAACTCCACAAATGGCGGGGTGCTGTCGCTTTTCCCGTTTATATGTGCCACACTGATATTCCCCGCGTAATCATACGCTACCACACTCATTTTTTTATCCGGCTGATTAATGAGTGTGCTGGACACTTTTGGAGAATAGGGGCCTCCTACTCTTTTGCCGTTTACATAAAGGAAATAGGCCTGGATATCTTTATCACGGCTACTCCACTGAACCCGATTTCCTGACACAGAAGCTGTAATTACAGGAGCTTTTGTATCCACACGGATGGGAAGTGTCATCGATTGCCAATTTGCATTGCGATCGTCTATTTTGGCCTTAATGGAGAATTGGTACTGCCCATCAGGTGCCTGTATATAGGCGCCTTTTTGCGGTGAAAAGATCTTTCCGTCCCAGCTCCACGCTTCCTTTTCCGTATAATAGTATGGGGTCCCCAGCTTGGATTGGTCGAACTTGCTCACCTTTTCATCACGAACAAGAGTGCGAATCGGCTTGCCTGACTGGTCTGTTACTTCGACGATAATATGACGGGCATTCCGCAAAAACGTAATCGAAGGAGCAGCGACATCATAATGCCCATCCCCGTTTGGCGAAAAGGCGATATGATTGGGATCGACTTTCGCACCGCCATCGGCTTTAACACCTGAAACTCCTAGATAATCGCGATAGCGCCACTTGTCATTGCGTTTATCATGATACCAGGTTGTCTTGACACCTGTGCGTTTTTCCTGGCTTTCTGCCTCCCATACGGGCTGATCCATAATCCTTGGTTCATCCCAATCGCCATAGAAGCCATAAAACGGCGTGCGCAACGTAGGCAGCTCCTTATCATCTGGTTGAAAGGAAATAAATCCTTCTGCAAATTGATTGCGTGCGGAGCCTTGCGGAATCGTGAGCGTTACCTTCACTTCCTCTAACTTCCCTGGGGCAACGGTAATCTTCGGGGCGGAAAATTGCAGTTCTGCCCCCTCGAAAATAGTATCGGTCAGCATGTTGATCCCATTCTTGCGCAAGTCAGTCAAGACGCCAAACTCATTTTGTAGTTGATACGTAATCGGCTTTTTGCCAAACTTGTTATTGATAAACAGAGAAAAGGTCGTTGAATTCCCGATCTCTCCTAACGAGACGCCTGCTTTTCCTTTTGCAGTCACAACGATGGCTGGTGTCTTGATCGCTTTTGCGATTTGCATCACACCTGCCCCTTGAACCCGTGGGCTGTAAGGTACTTTTTTTGCTTTCTCTTTATCCGCTGCTGCCACGCTGATTTGCGGATCGATAATCGGCTCTGCTGTATTCATAGCCGCAGCCTTTAACGTATCGACTAGCGATCTGCCTTGTAGGTTCCGCCCTTGCTTGAGATAGCCTTGCTTCAGCAAAGCCATTCCGCCTGCCACATGTGGCGTCGCCATTGAAGTACCACTTTTCACGGCATATTCAGACTCTCGCGTGAGTGACAAGATGCCCCCACCTGGAGCTGCAATCTCCGGTTTGAACTGCAAATCGGGCGTTGGTCCCCATGATGAAAAAGCAGAGATCGTTCCACCGTCTGGGTAGGGCATTGGATTTTGTCCATATTCACCGTTAAAGGAGACGGTCACTTTCTTGCCTTTTTTAATCGCTTGTGCCATTTGCTCGCCCATGTGCTTCAAAATTGAAACAGCCGGGATTTGTTTGGCATGCTCCGCACTGATAATCAGTGGTCCCATTTCATTGTTGTAGATGACAGCACCAACTGCTCCTGCTTCTTTGGCGAGACGCAGCTTTTCGTCAAATGAAATGTCCCCTCGCTCGAGCAATACCACTTTATCTTTTACGGAAACATTGTAGTCTTCCTTCTTCCCTTTCCCCATATAGACGAGCGGATACGGCTTCATCAGCGTCATGACTGGGTTTATTGCACCCCCACCTTCCACATAGCCCGATAAATACACGACTTTCTCCATACCGGGTACTCCTTGCACCGTAAAGCTATAGCCAGCCAGTGCTGTAGCGTTGACAGAAGCAACTGAAAACGCATCAGGACTCAAGCCAGGAGAACCGATCATAGCGATATCCGGATTCTGTGCTCGTACCTTATCACTGCCGAAATACGCATCATTGCCGGCGGCTGCCACTACTACGATCCCATTATCGACTGCTCGCTTCACAGCCATTTGCTCTACATTTGTTTCATCCACATAACCCGCTGAGGAACCGAGACTCAAGTTGATGACATCTGCTTTTTTCGTAATGGAATCATTGATTGCAAATAAAATCGATTCACCTAGCCCAGGTACCTCGCTTTGATAGTTGGAAAATACTTTTTGGCTAATGAGCTGTGCTTCGGGAGCAACCCCTTTTACTTTTCCGTTCGCACCAATAATTCCCGCCACATGGATACCATGCTGGGATTCCGATACGTCTTCCGTTGTTTGCGTACGGTCAGCCCAGTTAAAGCCAGGGATCACCTTCTGGGAAGAGCCTGATTTTTGCATGGCTGAACGCTTATCATGTGGGGCAGGCAAATCAGGGTGACGCGGATTGACTCCCGTATCGATCACGGAAACGAGCATCCCTTCCCCTTTTACCCCCGCTTCCTCCCAAGCCTTAGTCGCCTCAATCATTTCCAGCGAATCGACAGGCGCGGATTTTAATTGCTCACCTCGCAGTAGCAGTTCTTGTCGTTGCCATTCATCTGCTTTCGCTTTATATTCCTTGTCCGCCTTGCCTGTATGTAATGGCTGGTGCATATCCGCGAGATCCTGTAAAATCTGCGTACGAATGGTCGCCGTTCCTTCAAACGCTGTTGTGCTCACAGTCGTTGCGGGAAGCAAAGCCAATATCAATCCAATGCTGCATACCTTTTTCTTCATCGTTTGCCCCCTTGCTGGAAGTCATTCCATTATGTTTTCAGTTTTCACTAGGAATCGCTTGGGTATTCCCTTCTTTTCGCGAAGGTTGACAAACGATGTGTTTTCTGCCTATATTTAAGTGCATTAAATATTACATATCAAATATTCTCGCTCACGAAGAAATAGATCAAATAAGGAGATGATACGAGCAATGCCTTCCCCTTCTACAGATACGCTTGAGCGCTTGCAGGAGGCGTTTCGTACCATTATGCGCACGATGGGAACGCAATTAGCTGAACCTGTCTCTGGTTTAACTGGCCCACAATTTTACATTCTTCATCAGTTGGAACAGAAGGAACAATGCACGGTTGGAGAGTTGGCTGAATCAATGGGGGTCAAACCAAGCGCAATCACAGCAATGGTCGACCGTTTGGATAAACACGGCTTCGTCGCCCGTGATCGTGATGAGGAAGATCGCCGAGTCGTTTACATCAGCTTGCGTGATTCTGGCAAAAAAATTTTGCAAGTAGCCAAGCAGAATCGGAGAGAACAACTAAATAAAATGTTTTCTCACCTCAGCGAGGATGAACTCCAGCAGTTCGTCAGCATCTTTGAAAAGCTGGCGGTGGCGGCGGTTATCGAGTCGAATTGAATAAACTCCTTGCACGTTGATATTGTGGCGGGGAGAAAACAGGAGAAAACGCTCAGATTCTTGTCCCACCCGCTGGCGGATTCACTGCCCGACTCCATGCAAAAAGCGAAACCGCGTCCAAAGTGATCCTTTCAGGATGCTTCTCAGAGGTGGACGCTTAAGAGCGTGTTTCGCTTTTTGCATTGCGTCTCGGTCGGTGTACCAAAGATCTTCGCTTTTTTCTCCTGTTTCCTCTACGAACTTTCCGTGTTAACGGGTTTTAAAAGCATTAAAAGATTGAAGAATGCAGTAAGTCACGACAGAGAAGAATATTTCCAGACGTAGCGACTTGTGGAGTCCCACCCAGCGGAGAAGGATTTGCGGGCAACAGAAACGCAACGTGCCCACGCGACGAAGCGGCTACCACTTTTGCGTTTCCCCGCAAATCCCTTCGGAGCGGCCAGTCTCAACCCCAGCAGGACGGAGCCCGGAGCCTAGACTGGAAATATTCTTCTCTCCACTACAGCGACATGAAAAAAGGCGTGCATTCCGGATCACCGGTGCACGCCTTATCTATTGCAAACAATTAGGAGAAGAAGAACTTCTTCACTGCATGTTTGGTTGTTTCTTTGTTCATGTGAGCAATCGAAGTTGTCAGCGGAATGCCTTTTGGACATGCCTGTACGCAGTTTTGCGAGTTACCGCAATCACCGATACCGCCATCTTCCATCAGAGCTTCCAGACGCTCATGCTTGTTCATCATACCCGTTGGATGCTGGTTGAACAGACGAACCTGCGAAATCGCAAACGGACCGATGAAGTCAGACTTCGCATTCACGTTCGGGCAAGCTTCCAAGCAAACACCGCACGTCATGCACTTCGAAAGCTCGTACGCCCATTGACGCTCAACTTCCGGCATGCGAGGACCTGGCCCCAGATCATGCGTACCATCGATTGGAACCCACGCTTTTACGCGTTTCAGCGCATCGAACATGCGGCTGCGGTCAATCGACAAGTCACGCTGTACAGGGAAGGTGCTCATTGGCTCAAGACGAATCGGCTGTTCCAGTTTATCAACCAGTGCCGAGCACGCTTGACGCGGTCTTCCGTTAATAACCATCGAGCACGCACCGCATACTTCTTCCAAGCAGTTCGATTCCCAGTTTACTGGAGACGTTTTTTGACCTTGTGCGTTGAGTGGATTACGTTGAATCTCCATCAAAGCACTGATCACGTTCATACCAGGACGGTAAGGGATTTTGAACTCTTCCTTGTACGGAGTGCTGTCAGGGCTATCTTGACGAGTGATAATCAAATGAATCAATTTTTCTGCCATGATCAGTTTCCTCCTCTCTTAATGCTTCTTGTCAGACGTATAGTCACGTTTACGTGGTGCGATCAGGGATACGTCGATGTCTTCATAGTAGATTTCAGGCGCAGTCGTTTCAGCATTGAACTTCGCCATTGTCGTCTTCATGAAGTTTTCGTCATCACGCTCAGGGAAGTCAGGCTTGTAGTGAGCACCGCGGCTCTCGTCACGCTTGAGCGCACCGATTGTGATCGCGCGGGACAGTACGAGCATGTTCCACAGATGACGGGTAAACGCCGCACCAGAGTTGCTCCATTTATTCGTATCGTTGATGTTGATTTTCTTGTAGCGTTCCATCAGTTCAACGATCTTATCATCCGTTTTTTGCAGACGGTCGTTGTAACGAACTACCGTTACGTTGTCAGTCATCCACTCACCCAGTTCCTTGTGGATCAGGTAAGCATTTTCTGTTCCGTCCATTTTCAGGATGCTGTCGTATTTCGCTTGCTCTTTGCTTGTGAAGCCGTCGAAGAGCGTGGAAGACAGATCATCAGAGGATTGGTTCAAGCCTTTGATGTACTCGATCGCTTTTGGACCTGCTACCATACCGCCATAGATTGCGGACAAGAGGGAGTTCGCACCCAAACGGTTTGCACCGTGCTGAGAGTAATCGCACTCACCTGCTGCAAACAAACCAGGGATATTGGTCATTTGGTTGTAGTCTACCCACATACCGCCCATGGAGTAGTGAACCGCAGGGAAAATCTTCATTGGAACTTTACGTGGGTCATCCCCAACGAATTTTTCGTAAATCTCGATAATACCGCCCAATTTTACATCCAGTTCTTTTGGATCTTTGTGGGACAGGTCGAGGTATACCATGTTTTCGCCGTTGATACCCAGCTTCATGTCTACGCAAACGGAGAAGATTTCGCGAGTCGCGATGTCACGCGGAACCAGGTTTCCGTATGCAGGGTATTTATCTTCCAGGAAGTACCAAGGCTTACCGTCTCTGTACGTCCATACACGACCACCTTCACCACGAGCAGACTCGGACATCAGACGAAGCTTGTCGTCGCCCGGGATTGCAGTTGGGTGAATTTGGATCATCTCACCATTGGAGTAGATAACCCCTTGTTGATACGCCGCAGACGCTGCTGTACCTGTATTGATAATCGAGTTCGTCGATTTACCGAAGATGATACCAGGTCCGCCTGTTGCCAAAATAACGGCATCCGCACGGAAGGATTGAATTTCACCGGAACGCATGTTTTGTGCAGTAATCCCGCGACAGGTTCCTGTATCGTCCAAAACGGCTCCGAGGAAATCCCAATATTCGTACTTGGTTACCAGACCTTCAGCTTCATAACGGCGTACTTGTTCGTCCAATGCGTACAAGAGCTGTTGTCCAGTTGTCGCACCCGCAAAAGCGGTACGGTGATGCTTGGTTCCCCCGAAACGACGGAAGTCCAACAGACCTTCTGGCGTACGGTTAAACATAACGCCCATACGGTCCAACATATAGATGATGCCAGGTGCTGCATCGCACATTGCTTTAACTGGCGGTTGGTTTGCCAAGAAATCTCCGCCATATACTGTATCGTCGAAGTGCTCCCATGTGGAGTCGCCTTCCCCTTTGGTATTTACCGCACCGTTAATACCGCCCTGCGCACAGACAGAGTGGGAACGTTTTACCGGAACCAGGGAGAACAGCTGAACAGGAACGCCTTTTTCTGCTGCTTTGATGGTAGCCATCAAGCCGGCCAAACCTCCACCGACAATGATCAGTTTACCTTTTGCCATGAGTTTTGTCCCCCTATCCCTACAAAATGAAAGCCGACATCGCACGCAAGCCGATGAAGGTTACAACTACGAATACGCCCAAAGTCAGGAATGTTGCAATGCGCTGGGAACGCGGCCCAACTGTAATTCCCCAGTGAACCAGGAACGACCACAGTCCGTTGGAGAAGTGGAAAGTCGTGCTAATAATCCCGATTGTGTAGAATACGATCATTGCAGGACTGCTTAAAATGTTTGCCATCATGTCAAAATCCACGTGTGCACCCATTGCTTTTTGGATACGTGTTTCCCAAACGTGCCAAACAATAAAAATGAGGGTAATGACTCCTGTAACACGTTGCCACAAGAACATTTGATTTCGGAAGTAACCGAAGTTCCCTACGTTTTGCTTAGCTTGGAACGCAATGTAGAGACCGTAAACAGCGTGAAACAGGATCGGGAGGTAGATAAAAACAAATTCAAGCACCAATACGAATGGAACATTTTCAATCAAACCAACTGTTTGATTAAAAGCTTCGGCTCCACGGGTCGCTTGGTAGTTGGCTGTCAAGTGAAACAGCAGGAAGAGCCCGATCGGAAACAAACCAAGAAGTGAGTGGAGCTTGTGACTGAGAAAGCTATGGCCTTTCGCCATACAATGGTCCCCCTTTCAATGTATGTAACTCTCAATTCTGTGAAAAACGTCAAGCGTCACCGCAAGCGGTCCAAAACGGCTTCGACCGTTTTGATAGACCTTTCCCCAATATCCTAACCCATTGCCTCACCCATTAGACATAGCAAAACCGCCACGATCATTTTATGTACAGCGTCTTGAAGCCGTTCACAAAAAGACTGCGTTCACTAGATCAAATGAATTTGTCGGAATGTGTCAAAATACGAGAAAAAGTTGGGCAAAACTTTGACCAAATCCAATTGTACTCTTGTCGACACAGAGCGTCAAGACAATCAATGTACTAAATACATTGATAGAATAACTTTGTTTAGTCCAGCTATTTTTTCTCTTACGATGTCATGAATGCGAGTCCCTTCTCATAATCTAGTACAGACAGGAGGGAAGCACATATGAAAGAGAAGGATCAGCTTGCAGCACTGTTGCCGCCAGAGACCATTCCCTATGCGGAAAGAATGAATATGCCCTACCTTGGCTATCATCTTCTACGCGAAACGCTGACTAGTACCCTGCTAGGCGATAGTGAAAACCATATTCTCTATTGGATAGGAAAAAATATGGGCCGCCAAATCCCCATTCAATCTGCAACAGGTCCGATTATGCCTTTTATTCGGCTCGGATTAGGCCAGCTAGACGTCGTGGAGGAGACCAAACAAACGATCGTCTATTCACTCACTCATTCCATTTTTAGCTATCAGTCTATAGAAAGACTAGGATGCAGTCTTTCCTTTGAAGCCGGGATCATCGCTGGTATGATTGAGCAATGGAAAGAAAGAGAAACGTTTAGCAAAATCGAAATGGAAAGCTCTTCTGACATACGTATCTCCGTACAAGTGGCGTCATGAACAAAATGCCCCCTCTACCTATAAGGAAGGGAGAGGGAGCATCCATTTTTTATACGCCGTGCACGACTGCGGTTTCCTCAACATCCAGACCATAGGCCGAATGCAGACTGCGAACAGCCAGCTCCGTCAAGGCTGCTGGAATGACGCAAGAAACCTTGATATCAGATGTAGATACCATTTTAATAGAAATTTCTTTTTCTGCCAGAACGCGGAACATTTCGGCAGCAACCCCTGGATTGTTGATCATTCCGGAGCCAACAATGGATACTTTGGTCAAGCTTTCCTCGAAATCGACTTTTTCAAAACCAAGCTCGTTTTTGTTTCTGTCCAGCGTATCCAGTGCTTTTTTCAGGTCATCCGCTGCAACTGTAAAAGAAATATTCGTAACAGTCGCATCATAAGAGCTTTGGATAATAATATCGACGTTCACCTGGTTGTCTGCCAGCGTATTGAACAGACGGGAGAGCGTCCCGACCTTGGCAGGCATGCCGACAACCGTGATTTTGGCTACATCTTCATCATGTGCAACTCCACTTACTACTCTACCTGTTTCCATGTTGGCAACCTCCTCAACGTACGTACCATCTTCGGCAGTAAAGCTGGAGCGGACGACCAGCCTTACCTTGTATTTTTTCGCAGCCTCTACTGACCTAGGATGAAGAACCCCTGCACCGAGGTTCGCCAGCTCCAGCATCTCATCATACGAGATCGTATCCAGCTTGCTCGCAGCTGGAACCATTCGTGGATCAGCTGTATACACCCCGGACACGTCTGTAAAGATTTCGCATTTCTCAGCGTTCAAGCTCGCTGCAAGTGTAACCGCAGATGTATCCGATCCACCGCGGCCGAGCGTCGTAATTTCACCTTCGTCACTGATCCCTTGGAATCCTGCCACGATGACCACACGACCGCGTCCGAGCTCGGATTGAATCCGCTCGGGATCAATCTGCTTGATCCGCGCTCTTCCGTGAATCGCCTCCGTGGTGATTCCAGCTTGCCAGCCCGTAAGAGAAATAGCGTCGTAGCCTTTTGTATGCAAGGCCATCGACAAAAGCGCGATCGATACTTGCTCCCCCGTGGTCAGCAGCATATCCATTTCACGCTCGGATGGGTATGCGCTAATCTGCTTGGCCATGTCTACCAATACGTCAGTAGATTTCCCCATCGCAGAGACAACGACTACCACATCATGTCCTTCCTCTTTGTAGCTGATAATTCGATCCGCAACTCGTAAAATTCGCTCAATGGTACCTACAGAGGTGCCTCCGTATTTCTGCACGATCAACCCCATGCGGCTTCTCTCCCTTTTTCTCATATCCAATGTTGGTATTTATCTCGTATCGTATGGTTTTTCACTATTTTCTCTATAAGGAAAAGTCTTGCATTTTTATTTTACAAAAAAGGCACCGACAAGGAATAAGACCTGCCGCTGCCTACTGTTTCGACATACCGGTTCCTCCCTCCCAATACACGCGGACAACGAAGATTGACAGTCATCACCATCAAAACTCACATTGACACACCGTGAGATAGCTCTCCATCTGACAATTGGTCATTGTGCAGATGACAGTCCTGCATTTGTTCAACGCAGACCCAGCATGGAGAAAAGCGGGTTTCCCTCCACACTTCGGCGAATTCCCCTTTCCCGTCCCCTTCACAGATACCCGATCTCAGGGTGGTACTCTTGGTTTTCGCGCCTCTACCTCACTCCATAATGGAAGTGAGGCTAACTATTCTGTTTGAATCGGATTATATCATGAGTCTAAAAATGGATCAATTCCTTTTTAAAGGTTACTCCAAAAGTTACATTTGCTAAGTGTCGAGCTTGCGCAGATGCCCGATGATTTCTTTTGCCAGCTTGTCGCCGATCCCTAATTGGCGGAAGTCTTCGACGGTCGCCTCGCGCATTTTCTTCAAAGAGCCAAAATGAGAGAACAACAGCTTGCGCCGCTTTTCACCGATACCCGGGATCTCATCCAATTGCGACGAGAGCATCGTTTTGGTCCGGGATTGTCTATGGAACGTAATAACAAAACGGTGGACCTCGTCTTGGATGCGCTGCAACAAATAAAACTCATAGCTGTCACGTCTAAGATTCACAGGCTCTGGCGGATCTCCGTACATGAGCTGAGCAGTACGGTGCTTCTCGTCTTTCGCGAGTCCACAGACAGGAATATAAAGACCGAGCTCGTTTTCCAGAACGTCCATAGCCGCACTGATTTGGCCTTTTCCACCATCAATCACAATCAGGTCGGGCATTGGCTGGTTTTCTTTTAGCAAGCGAGAATAACGTCGCCGAACGACTTCTCGCATGGAGCCGTAATCATCTGGTCCTTCGACGGTTTTGATCTTGAATTTGCGGTATTCCTTTTTGTCAGGGCGCCCGTCTGTAAAGACAATCATCGCAGACACAGGCTCTGTTCCTTGAATGTTGGAGTTGTCAAACGCTTCAATTCGATGAGGAACCGGAATCCCTAAAATGTGACCAAGATTATGCACCGCTTGGACCGTCCGAGCATCGTCTTTAGACATCAGGGCGAACTTCTCCTGCAAAGCAATGCGGGCGTTCTCGGAAGCCATCTTCACGAGCTCATGCTTTTTGCCTCTTTTCGGCGCATGGACTTTGATGCCCAGCCATTCACTCAAAAGCTCTGGTTCACTCTCTTGCGGGAGCAAAATTTCTTTCGGCAGCGCATTTTGCTTATCGTAGTAGAACTGGCTCACATAAGACATGAAGTCTTCGGTTTCGCTGCCATAGTATGGAAAGGAAGTCGTCTGACGCTCGATCATCTTCCCTTTTCGCATATAGAACACCTGGATACACATCCAGCCTTTTTCCACAGCAAACCCGATAATATCGCGGTCTACCGTATCGGTGAACGTGATCTTCTGCTTCTCCATCACCGCTTCGATGCTCTTGATCTGATCGCGATATTCCTTGGCTCGTTCGAACTCCATGTTTTCTGCGGCTTGGAGCATTTTTTCCGTAAGGGTTTGCTTCATTTCCTCATGGCCACCATCGAGGAACCGGCTGATTTCATCCACCAAACGCTGATTTTCCTCAGCCGATACCTCGTATACACAGGGCGCAAGACATTGCCCCAAATGGTAGTAAAGACAAACCTGCTTGGGCATATTGCGGCATTTTCGCAACGGATAGAGGCGATCCAGCAGCTTCTTTACCTCGGAGGCATCTCCGGCATTCGGATATGGACCGAAATATTTGGCTTTATCTTTTAATACTTTACGGGTAATCTCCAGACGTGGCTGCGCCTCATTCGTAATTTTGATATACGGATACGTCTTGTCATCGCGAAGCATGACATTGTAGCGCGGATCGTGCTCTTTGATCAGGTTGCACTCGAGGATGAGCGCCTCGATCGCTGAGGATACCACAATGTACTCAAAATCCACGATCTCACTGACCAGCAGCTGCGTCTTCCCGTTATGACTGCCTGTAAAATACGAGCGGACGCGGTTTTTCAGCACCTTGGCTTTTCCTACGTAAATGATTTCCCCGCTCGCATTTTTCATCAGGTAGCAGCCTGGCTTATCTGGCAGGACGGCCAGTTTATCTTTTAAGGAGCTGTTCATGGCTGCTCCCTCCTCTTTGCTATATATCTGCCTTGCATCTATTTGTTCTTGTGAATTGGCTTTTCCAATACATACAGTTCATCTTCCAAGGAACTCATCCGTTCCACCAGCAGCTTGCGGCTGTCTTGCACCCCTTGATTGTAATAGAAGGGACCGAGCTCTTTTGAAAAAAAGGCAATCAACTCTTCCGTCTCCAAATTACCGAGTGTCTCTGACCGTTCTTCTTTATAGTAACGCTGTACTTGATGAACAAGATATTCCATTTGCTCTCTCGTCAATTTGGTTGGCATCGTATCCGGCTTCCTTCCCTTTTTCGCATAAGAGAATATACGTTCTACCCTTCATAGTACCATGGAATCAATACGAAAAAAACTGCCGCCTCATTCCATGGCGACAGTTTTTTATAGGCAGACCTAGTGCTTGCGACCGCCCAAATATGCTTCTTTTACACGCTCGTCGTTTAACAACGATTCTCCTGTGCCTTCCAACACGATTTGCCCTGCCTCCAGCACATACCCGAAATCGGCAATTTTGAGGGCCTGTTTGACATTTTGCTCCACGATAAGAACGGTCGTACCTTCCGCATTGATTTCTTTGATTACCTTGAAAATGTCCGCCACCACGATAGGAGCCAAGCCCATCGACGGCTCGTCCAAAAGCAGCAGCTTCGGTCGAGACATTAATGCGCGGGCAATGGCTAGCATTTGCTGTTGACCACCAGACATCGTCCCTCCCAATTGGGAAAGCCGCTCCTTGAGGATGGGGAACCAGATCATCATCTTTTCCATGTCGTCCTTGATGCCTTGTGCATCGTTGCGCTGGAATGCACCCATTTCCAGGTTTTCCAGAACGGTCATCTTTCCGAGGATCGCACGCCCTTCTGGAACCAACGCCAGTCCGGCTTTTACGATTTGATGGGGTCTCGAGCCCTCTATGCGTTGACCACAAAACGTAATCGTCCCTGCTTCTGGCTTCAGTTGACCTGCGATTGTACGCATGGTTGTGGTTTTGCCCGCTCCGTTCGCACCGATCAGCGAGACGATTTTGCCCTCAGGCACTTTCAGCGTAATCCCACGAATCGCCTTGATTTGACCGTAGGAGGTCGTCAAGTTTTGGATGTTCAGCATCTTATTCGTCCTCCTTGCCGAGGTAGGCTTCAATCACATCTGGATTGTTTTGTACCTCTGCCGGGGTACCGTCAGCAATTTTGACCCCAAAGTTGATACATACGACCTTTTCACACAGATTCATGACCAATCCCATATCGTGTTCGACCAACAGGACAGTCGTCCCGTCATCGCGAATTTTTTTGACCAGCTCCATGAGTGCTTTCGTCTCGGTCTCGATCATTCCGGCAGCAGGCTCGTCCAACAGCAAGAGTTTTGGTTCAGTAGCCAGTGCCCGTGCAATCTCCAGACGTCGTTGTTGACCGTAAGCCAATGTATCCGAGCGGACATTAACAATGTCAGACAAGCCTACGAATTCGAGTAACTCCTCGGCTTTTTTGGTAACCGCTTTTTCTTCCGCACGTTGTCCCGGTGTTTTCAAAAGGGAAGCCCAGAAGCCTGCCTTCATGCGCGAATGACATCCCACCTTCACGTTGTCCAACGCACTCATGTGACCGAATAGGCGAATATTTTGGAACGTCCTTGCAATACCCATTTCGGTAATTTTGTTTGGCGCCATGCCGTTTAGCTTTTGCCCAGCAAAAGAAAAGGTACCCGTTGTTGGTTCGAATATGCCCGTTGCCATATTGAAAATGGTCGTTTTCCCCGCACCATTCGGACCGATCAAGCCGACAATTTCGCCCTCTCCGACAGTAAAAGAAACGTCACGAAGAGCGGTGATGCCGCCAAAGCTTTTTCCTACGTTCGCAAGTTCCAGCAACATCTTATACTCCCCCCTTCGCTTCCTTGTCCGATGATTTGCCCCGACGACGCTTGAACAGCTTTTGGAACGTATCGGCACCGATCAAGCCATGCGGACGGAATGCCATTACACCGACCATGATCAAACCGTACATGAGCATTTTGTACTCGGCCAAACCACGCAGCACCTCCGGCAGCGCCGTAAGAACCAAGGCACCAAACAGCGGCCCCCATACGACTTCGCTGCCGCCGATCACGGCATAAGACAGAATTTCTACGACTTTATGATAGTTAAAATCATCTGGCGTAATCGTCGTCGTAATGTGGGCGAACAATCCTCCACATACCCCTGCCAAAATTGAACCGATCACAAAAGCAAGCATTTTATAATAATTGACTTGCAATCCCATCGCTCGTGCCGCCGTTTCATCTGCTTTGATCGCTTCAAAAGCACGCCCAAGACGCGAGCGGTTCAGACGCAGCGTCAAGAAAAGAACGAAGGCAAACAGGAGCAGCATAAACACAAAGGTCGATAACGACTTCATTTGCATGACCGAAATGCCAAGAGTTTGCGCTTTTAACCCCATTGCTTTTTCAAAATCGTACAAATAATTCCCAACCGATTGAAGTCCGGTCAATCCAAGAGCCCCGTTTGTTATCTCCATATTAAGAAAAATAACGCGAATCACTTCACCAAAGCCAAGCGTAGCAATTGCCAGGTACAAGCCGTGGAGCTTCAATGTCGGAGCACCGATCAACAGTGCAATCAGTCCTGCTACCAGCCCTCCGATTATGATGGCGATAAACAGCGGCACGTCCGCTTGCTTCGTCAAAATACTCGCTGTAAAAGCGCCAATGCTCATAAAGCCCGCATGGCCCAAGGAAAGCTGGCCCGTCGAGAGCGTAATGTAAATACTGATCGCCAAAATACTGTTTAACAAGATAAAAGTCAGTACTTGTAAGTTATATGGATTGAGAATGTCCAATGTCTGCACCTCCCTTACGCTTTGCGTCCAAATAGTCCTTCCGGCTTCAAGAGCAAAATGAGAATGATCAAGCCAAAAGCAACCGCATCCCGATACGACGAGTCTCCGTACGCGACAGTAAACACCTCGATAATTCCGAGCAATACGCCGCACACCATAGCCCCAGGAATACTGCCTACACCTCCTAAAATCAAAACGGCCAAACCTTTGAAGCCAAGCGTCATCCCCATCGTCGGAATGAGAGCGGAATACGCCATCCCGATCAATATGCCGGCGACACCTCCCAGTGCCGAGGCAAGCATGACGGTCACGACAATGACCATATTTGTGTTAATCCCCAAAATATTTGCGGTATCCGTATTTTCAGCCGTCGCGCGAATCGCTTTTCCCATTTTCGTTTTTTGAATCCAAAAATGCAGGACGAACATCAGCAACACAGAAATCCCCAAAATAACGAGATCAACACTGCGAATTTGAATGATGCCCAGATCAAAAGTGGTATCCCCGAAGGATTGCGGAAATGCACGGGAGTCAGCACCGAAAAACTTGTGCATGGCTTCCTCCATCAAAATGGCAAATCCGATCGTACTGATCAAGGATGCCAGATGAGGTACATTTTTCTTGCGAAGGGGGCGAAGCGCTGTATACTCCAGTACAAGACCCAAGATCGCCGATATGACGACTGCCACGATCAGCGCTACCCCTAAAGGCATATTAAGGCTGGTCATCAATACCAAGCCAACTAGTGATCCAAAAATAAAAATTTGGCCGTGTGCCATATTAATGATTCCCAAGACACCAAAAATGAGCGTATATCCCAATGCGATCAATGAATAAGTGCTACCAACTGTCAAACCATTGACTAATTGCTGCCAAAACAAATGCCTCACCTCACTGTTAAGTCGTTACAATCCCACGATGATTGAGTTATTCTCGCTGGATCAGCAAGCGAAGAACATGATCTGGTACTTTCTGATCCAGCGAGATAACCGATAGAAAAAGAAGCCCGGAGCAACCCCGGGCTCGATCCTATTCAAACGGGACGAATTTGCCTTCTTTTGCGACAACGACAACCGCATCACCAATCGGATTGCGTTTCTCGTCAAAGGACAGTTTGCCGGATACACCTGTGAAGTCTTTCAGCTGAGCCAATTGGCCGCGCAACTCTTCGCGATCTGCTTTTCCTGCGGCAAGCAGTGACTGCGACATAATGTATAGCGAGTCGTACGCTTGAGCTGCGAACTGGTCAGGCTTTTTGTTATATTTGGCTTCGAATGCTTTTACGAAGGCTTGAACTTTATCATCTTTCTTTTCAGGACTGAATGGAGTCGCAACGATCAAGCCCTCAGCAGCTGAACCTGCAATTTCAAAAACTTTCGGATTATTGAAACCATTGCCGCCAAGAATTGTCCCTGTAAAGCCCAATTCACGTGCTTTTTTCACAACCATGGAGCCTTCTTTGTACAAGGCGGACACAAGCAAAGCATCTGGGTTTGTTTGCTTCAGCTTGGTCAATTGTGCCGAAAAGTCTACGTCGCCATTTGCAAAAGTCGCTTCACCGGTAATCTCCAAGCCCAGCTTTTCAGCGGTTGCTTTCATGACCTTGTAGCCATTCACGGAGAAGTCATCGTTGGATGCATGGATGAGTGCTACTTTTTTCAAGCCATTTTTCTCCACGGCTGCTTTCATAGCTGTCGGGATTGCAATGGACTCAGGCAATGAATTGCGGAAGACGTACTCCCCGATATCATTGATTCCTTCTGACGTGTTGGAGATACCAAAAATCGGAGTCTCCGCCTCGTTTGCTACTGGTCCTGCAGCAAACATTTCCCCGGAAAGTGTCGGTCCGATAATCGCCACGACATTATCCTGATTAATCAGTTTATTTACTGCATTAATCGCGCCTTCTTTTTCTCCGGCGGAGTCTTCAAACTTCAGTTCAATCTTGAGCTTACCTTTGTTCGCTTCATTCAGCTCTCCCAACGCCAGCTCCAATCCTGCTTTTTGCGCTTCTCCATAAGCTGCACCAGATCCTGAAAGGAAACCAACGACGCCGATTTTCGCTTGAATCTCTTGTCCGTCGGCGGCTTGTCCAGAGCCACTTTCTCCTGCCGCAGGAGCAGTTGTATTTCCTCCGCTCGAACATCCGACCATCAATACTGCCCCTAGCGAGATCGCCGCCAGCGAGCGCATCAAATGAAATCCCTTCATTAGAAAAGCCCCCTCTATTCTCGAAATAAATTGAATATATGAAGTTTAATCAAAGTATTCTAAAAACGCAATTATTTTCGCTCAAGTAAACTTAATTTTTTGACAAACGATCGTTCAGAATTCCGTTTTCAAACATAAGAAAAAGCGGCACATGACTATGCCGCTTCATTCGTTGCTTTACTCTTACAGATGTTTCCCTACAGTTGCCATGAGCGCTTCTTTTGGTTGGAAGCCAATCACTTTGTCAACTGGTTGACCGTCTTTGAATACGATCAGGGTTGGGATGGACATTACGCCAAAACGCCCAGCAGAATCTGGGTTGTCATCCACGTTTACTTTGACGATTTTGAGCTGGGAGCCCACTTCACCGTCAATTTGCTCCAGTACAGGAGCGATCATTTTGCAAGGGCCGCACCATGGAGCCCAGAAGTCAACCAGGACTGTACCGCCTTGCTCTACTTCCTGGGAAAAGTTTTGGTCGGTAGCATTTACAATTGCCATAGAAGTTACCTCCTTGAATTTCAATTACTAAATAAAGGTTCCTAACGGTTATCAGTATATCATTCAAACACCAAATTGACTACGCCGCTCCACACTTTGCCCTGTACTTCTCGTTATAGTCTGTCCAGTCTGACCGCACCTTATTGCCCGACTTGTTTGAGCCGGTTAATCTCCCGTTCGTGGTCACTAACTTTCCGATGCAGCAGATCAAGGTCTGCATCGATATGTTTATTTTGGCGTTCCAATCTGTCTAATCGGCGCGTAGCGTCATCGCGGAATTCGTACATTTCATCTCGAAACGCGTACATCTCATCCCGAAAATCATACATCTCTTTCTTAAAGTCACGCACATCCTGCTGTGTCTCTTTTACAAGCCGATTATTCTCAGCAACCATGTGAATCAGTTGTTGCAAAAGCTCCTCGCTCATTCCGATCACCTCTCCTTATCCCCTATTATACCAAGCAAGGAAAGCATAAAGTAAGAGCCAAGGACAAAAAAAGCGCCCCCAAAAAGGAGCGCCTAGTCATCATCTTTCTGTTAAACCAATACTTTTTTAAACTCTGCCGTCAGCAATGGCAGCACTTCGAATAAGTCACCTACGATACCGTAATCAGCCACTTGGAAGATTGGCGCTTCCGGATCTTTGTTGATGGCAACAATTACCTTCGAGCTGGACATACCAGCCAAGTGCTGAATCGCTCCCGAAATCCCGCATGCGATATACAAATCAGGTGTAACCACCTTACCTGTCTGTCCGATCTGCATGGAGTAGTCGCAATAGTCTGCGTCGCAAGCGCCACGAGATGCACCAACAGCTGCACCGAGCACTTCCGCCAAATCGTACAACGGCTGGAAGCCATCTGCACTTTTCACGCCACGCCCACCGGAAATCACGACTTTTGCTTCGGAAAGGTCTACTTTGCCGCTTGTTTTTCTTACCACATCTTTTACAATCGTACGCAAATCCTTGATTTCCAATTCAACTGGTACCACCACTGCCGTTTTCGAAGGGTCAGCAGCGCCGATGGCAATGTTGTTTGGACGAATCGTAATAAAGGTTGTTCCTTCAACGAATTTGCGTGTTTGCGTCGCTTTTCCTGCATAGATCGGGCGAACAAAAACTGGTCCAGCTTCTACACTTGTTACGTCCGAAATCAGACCGTAGCCAAGTCTCGCTGCTACGCGAGGTGCGATATCACGACCGATCGCCGTGTGACCCAAAACCACTGCATCTGGAGAAGCCAGTTCAATCAACTGAGTGAGTGCCTGCACATACGCATCTGGCGTGTATTGCGCCAGCGCTGTATGATCAGCCGTATATACCGTGCTCGCACCATGGTGACCCAATGTCACTGCATGCGCTGCTGAATCTGCTCCGAATACACCCGCTACAATTTCGCCGCCCTCAGCCAATGCTTGTGCTGCAGTCAATGCTTCCAGCGACACGTTGCGAAGTTGTCCGTCACGTACTTCTGCCAATACAAGTACTTTTTTCATGGATATCCTCTCCCTCTCGCTTAGATCACTTTCGCTTCATTGCGCAACAGTTGCACCAATTCCGACGTTTGAGCTGCCAATTCGCCAGAGAGAATGCGACCCGCCTGCTTTTTCGGAGGCAATGTCTGATCGACGATTTCTGTCTTTGCTTTTACCTCATCCGCAGTAATTCCCAAATCGTCTGCGCCGAGTCTATCCAAAGGTTTTTTCTTCGCTTTCATGATACCTGGGAGAGAAGGATAGCGCGGCTCGTTGAGTCCTTGCTGAGCCGTAATCAAAACAGGAAGGCTCGTCTCCACGACTTCCAGGTCCCCTTCTACATCGCGCTCTACGCGTACATTCGTCCCGTCCACCTCTAGCTTCACAGCAGTCGATACATGGTTGATTCCCAGTTCTTCTGCCAGACGAGGACCGCCTTGGCCAGCCCCGGAGTCTACAGCCATTTGTCCACCAATGATGATATCGAAGCCAACCTTTTTCGCTACTGCCGCCAATACTTTAGCGATGGTGAATTCGTCTCCAAACAGAGACTCGTCATCCACCAGAACAGCCTTGTCTGCGCCCATTGCCAAAGCAGTGCGCAGGGCACTTTCAGCACGGTCTGGTCCGACGCTGATCACGGTTACTTCGCCGCCGTGCTCTTCCTTGAGCTTGATTGCCTCTTCTACAGCGTACTCATCGTAGGGATTAATGATGAATTCAACGCCATCTTCGGAAATTTGTCCGTTTTGGATGACGATTTTTTCTTCTGTGTCAAACGTCTGTTTCAACACAACCACGATATTCATCAGGATGCCTCCTCCTTAGTGGTACCTCATACTTGTGAAGCTATATGCTTAACTACCGATCTGCGAATTGCGGCTTGCGCTTTTCGAGAAATGCAGTCACGCCTTCTTTTACGTCCTCCGTCGCGAAAGCATCACCAAAGAGCTTTGCTTCTTGCTCCAAGCCTTGTGACAGCGACAGCTCCGTTGTGTTATGGATGGACGCTAGGGCAAACTTCAGGGTAATCGCGCTCTTACTTGCGAAAACAGCCGCCAGCTTTTGTGCTTCTGCGAGCAACTGCTCTACGGGATAAACCGCTTCCACAAGACCGATACGCAATGCTTCCTCGCCACCGATCATCTCTGATGTGAGAATCATCTGTGTCGCTTTGCCTCGACCAACCAGACGCGGTAGACGTTGCGTCCCCCCGTACCCTGGAATGAGTCCGAGATTCAACTCTGGCAACCCGAGCTTGGCTTCAGGTGCTGCCAAGCGGATATGGCACGCCAACGCAAGCTCCAGTCCCCCACCAAGGCAAGCGCCGTTAATTGCTGCAATGATTGGCTTCGGGAACGTTTCCATGCGATTAAACAATGCTTGACCCTTCTTCGCCATTTCTTCTGCATTATCCCGATTCAGTTGGGTAAATTCTTTGATGTCCGCTCCTGCAATGAAAAACCGACCTTCACCAGTCAAAACGATTGCTTTGATTTCATCGTTATTTTCCCACTGGTCCAAAAGTTCACTCAATTGACCGAGCACTGCTTGACTGAGTGCGTTAGCAGGCGGGTTGCTGATCGTAACCGTAGCAACGCGATCAACGATTTCTACATTCCAATGCGACGCCATTCCTCTCCCCCCATACTCTCCCCATATATAAAAAACAGCTACTATTCATTCCGAGCGATCGCTCAGTCTTACTGTTTCCATTGTAACAAACGTTTTCATGCAAAAAAAGCTTTTCTTTTCATTCTTTTCCCTTCATACCAAGCAGGAAGAGGTTATGAATGGAATCAACATAAGAGACAAGGTCGTACTTGCACTGTTTCATCACCCAAGATGTTGTCACTTCGTCCAGCGTTCCAAAAATCATTTTGCGCGTAATCCGCACCTCGAGATCAGATCGGAATACGCCCTGCTCCATACCCTCTACGATCACTTCGTCAATGAGGTTAAAATACTGCTTCATCACGTTGCCGATTCCTTCACTAATGACCGGACTGGATTGGCGTAGCTCGATTTGCGTCACTTTTGCCAGATCATGGTCATTGGATAGCTGGCTCAAGTGTGCATGAATGAGTACATACAGCTTTTGCTCAATGGTCGTCGCTTCCGAAATGCGTTTGCGGTTTGTCTCCACAAACTGGCCCATCTTTTCGTTAAACAGTGAAATCAAAATATCATCCTTGTTTTCAAAATAGAGGTATATGGTGCCGTCTGCTACCTTCGCCTCTTTCGCAATTTTCGATACCTGGGCACTGTAATAGCCCTGTCTGGCGATTACTCGAACAGCAGCATCAATAATGGCTTGATACTTTTCCCCCGTTTTCTTTGCCATAACTACCTCCATGTTTACTAACATTGATGACGAAATGAATGATCACTCATTCATAATTAGTGTAATACAGGGCCACTCCTCTGTCAATCGCAAGAGGCCAGCAAAAAAGGCCGCTTTCCGCCTGGGATCGCAAGCCTCAAAACATCAGCTACACTAGCTCGTTTTGATTTCTTCTTGGGCTTCCCTTTTCTTCTTGTCTTCTTCTTGTAATTGGCGACGCAATACTTTTCCGACCATGGTTTTGGGCAAATCTGTACGAATCTCGTATTGTCTCGGAATCTTATAGGCGGCGAGTCTCTGTCTGCAATGCGATTCCAGATCCTCTTCACTCGCGAGTTGTCCATCCTTGAAAACGACGAATGCTTTCACTGTTTCGCCCCGGTACGGGTCTGGAACACCGATTACTGCTGCCTCCTGGATGGCAGGATGCTCAAACAGCACTTCTTCTACTTCGCGCGGATAAATATTAAAGCCGCCAGCGATAATCATGTCTTTTTTGCGATCTACGATATAGAAATAGCCATTTTCGTCCATATAGCCCATATCTCCCGTCAAAAACCAGCCATCCCTTAATACGGCAGCGGTATCCTCTGGGCGATTCCAGTAGCCGAGCATGACTTGGGGTCCTTTTACGGCCAACTCCCCGACCTCGCCTTGGGGCATCTCTTCTCCTGTTGCTGGGTCCACAATTCGGCAATCCGTATCTGGCCACGGCATTCCGATGCTTCCCGTAATGCCTTTTTCCCAAATGGGATTGGAATGAGTTACGGGAGAAGCCTCTGTCATCCCATACCCCTCGACCAGCTTGCCACCCGTCAACTCCTCAAATTTGAGCTTCACTTCGACCGGCAACGGAGCTGAACCACTGACACATGCATCGATGGAAGACAGATCATGCTTTTTCAAGTCTGGGTGGTTGATGAGACCGATATACATGGTGGGTGCCCCTGGGAAAAGAGTGGGCTTGCGCTTGTCGATCATTTCAAATATTTGCTTCACGTCGAATTTGGGAACGAGAATAATTTCTGCTGCGATACAAATGCCTTTGTTCATCACGGTAGTCATCCCATACACGTGGAACAGCGGGAGCACACACAGAATCCGTTCCTTTCCCTTTTTCAGCTTGTAAAGGACCGCTTGGCACTGGACTGCATTCGCAATGAGATTGGCGTGCGTCAACATGACGCCTTTGGCAACACCTGTTGTCCCCCCTGTATACTGGAGGAGCGCGATGTCCTGGGTCGGATCGACTGGTACTTCAGCAGGCTTGGTAGCGCTTTCTTTTAATACGGAAAGAAAAGGCTCAATATCTGCGCTATATGTAACCTGCGGATTTTGTCCTTGTTTCTTCTGTACGAACGGGTATAGCCATTTTTTCAATAAGGGAAGGAAATCGCCAATGCTTGTGATGATGATTCGTTGAAGTGAGGTAGATGCACGGACTTGGGTAACACGTTTGTACAACAAATCCAGTGTGATGATGGTCTCGGCGCCTGAATCGTTCATTTGGTGAATCAATTCTCGCTCGGTATACAGCGGGTTGGTCATGACCACGATAGCACCTGCAAAAAGCGCCCCGTAGTAACTGATGACGGCTTGTGGAGTATTTGGCAGCATAATCGCCACGCGGTCCCCTTTCTTTACACCGCGTTTGATCAATGCATTGGCAAATTGGTATGACAACTGCAAAAGCTCTCGATACGTAATGCTTTTTCCCATGAAATAGATCGCGTTACTGTCTGGATACATAGCTGCAGACTGCTCCAGAAAATGCGTCAAAGGAACACGGGGGTAATCCAATGACGGCGCAGTTTCGGGCGGGTAATTGGCAATCCAAGGCTTGGCATTTGACATGGTCATTCCCTCCATCCCTTAAATGGCCTTGCCTCTCCCTATGATCTACATTCATAATCTCTTCCTAATGACTATTGTATTCGAAACATATTCAATTTTCCAATTAAAATCATGTGCTTTCTATCGGGACAAGAGCATTCGACAAAAAAGGACACGTCCATGATGAAAGCCGTGTCCTTTGCTCTTGCTCTTATGGTCTTTGTTTCTTACGGCGTAACTTCCTTGATGATTTGCTGGCGTGCTCTTTCCCGTTCAGTTGTGGGGACGAGATGATACCAGCCAACGATTCCATTATGCCAAATGCGCTCATCCTGTCCGACCAGTGTATCCGCTTGAATGGAGTTCGGAGTGCCATCGCCATAAGACAATAATAAAGAGGCGATTTCCTGCTCAGTAAGGTCCGTTTTCACATGCTGACCCAGTATTTCCATGAGTGAAAATGCCTTGGTATACACTTGAAGCGAGGTGCCTTTAGAAGCCAACGCTTTGAGAATCTCCTGCTGTCGGCCAATCCGTATGTAATCACTGTCTTCCTTGCCTAGATCACTTTTGCGATAGCGGGCGTAATCCAATGCCTGTTTACCTGATAAAGTCTGCAGCCCTGGCTGAATGTCGATGTACGTGTCGTCGCTCGGATCACTGTACTTCATGCGTTTCTTCACATCGACTGTGACACCGCCCAGCTCGTCTACAATTTGACGGAAGCCATCGAAATCTACGGAGATATACCGATCAATTTTTATTTGCAAAAATTTTTCCAACGACTCTTTCACCATCTTCGGACCACCAAAAGCCATCGCATGGTTCACTTTGTCATATCCTTTGCCTGGGAGCTCCATGTAGCTGTCACGCGGAATCGCCAAAAGATAGACGGATTGCTTCCCGGGATGAATCGCCGCAAGCATCATTGTATCTGAACGTGCACTTTCCCCGTCTCGGCTATCCACGCCGAGAAGCAGGGCGACGAAAGGCTTCAATGGCTCTGTTCCTGTCAAAAGATTACGAGGAGGAAGGGACGCAGCTGCCTGCTTTGCGCTTCCTTTGACTCCATCAATCGGAGCATACCACTGATTTGTCATTTGCTTGTATTGATAGACACTGTAGGCAACCAGCAACAACGCCCCGATCGCCAAACAGGATAAGGTATGAAACGCAATCTGTTTTCCATGTCGTTTGAAAAATAACCATATAAACATGACAAAGCCTCCCCCTTTGCTTCCATTTTTAACAGGGGAGACTTCGTTTAAACCTATGTGCGTTCGACAACCATCGCCATACCCATACCTCCGCCAACACAAAGGGCAGCCAAGCCTCGCTTCAGCTGTCGTCGCTTCATTTCATGCAGCAAGGTTACGACAATTCGGCAGCCGGTAGAACCGACAGGGTGACCCAGCGCGATACCGCTTCCGTTCACATTCGTTATTTCCCGCGGTAGCTCCAGCAATTTTTCCACAGCCAGGTATTGCGCGGCAAAGGCTTCGTTTACTTCGATCAGTTCGATATCCGCGAGCGTCAGACCGGCTTTTGCCAATGCACGCTTCACTGCTGGAACGGGTCCATATCCCATCAAATCAGGCTCTACCCCCGCTACCGCCCACGAGACAATTTTGCCGAGTGGTTCGATCCCGAGCTCTCTCGCTTTTCCTTCTTTCATCAAAACGGCTGCGGACGCTCCATCGTTGAGCCCGGAGGCATTGCCTGGCGTCACTGTACCATTGTCCCGGAAGCTGGGTCTAAGTTTCGCGAGACTTTCCAGAGTCACTCCCCTGCGAGGGAATTCGTCTTCCGTAACCATAATTTCTTCGGTCCGTTTTTTAATAGAAACTCCTATGATTTCCTCCGCAAACAAACCGCTGTCTATGGCGCGGATCGCGTTTTGCTGACTGCGCAAGGCAATTTCATCCGACTCCTCACGCGTGATCCCGTAACGATCGACCAGCCGTTCTGCCGTTTCGCCCATCAGGATTTGATGGTGGGGATCTGTCAACAACTCCCACATCGCATCGGTCATTTCCCCATGTGTCAATCGTTTGCCCCAGCGCGCATTTTTCAGGACATACGGGGCGTTGCTCATGCTCTCTACGCCGCCTGCCAAAACGATTTCACTGTCGCCTAAAAGAATTTGGGAAGCGCCGCTCACAATCGCTTGCATGCCGGACGCGCATTGACGTTGAATCGTGAAGCCCGTCACTTCTTTTCCCAATCCTGCGTCCAATGCTGCCACTCGCGCTATGTTTGGCTCGTCTGTGCGCTGAATGCAATTGCCTAAAATGACTTCATTGATCTGAGAAGCTTCCAGGCCAGATCGATCCATAACACCACGAATGACGGTTTCTGCCAGCTTGCGAGCGCTTACATCTCTCAGGACGCCACCAAACGTACCAATAGGCGTACGTCCGGCAGCAGCAATGACAACCTGCTCCATTTGTTTTCCCCTCCATTGAGTAACCTTTTTCTTTATTGTCTCACACGGAAGTTACAGGGCGGTTCTAAACGATGTTTTTCAATACAACGGTGACCCATTCGTCATGTTGGCTTTCTTTCTCCACCTGGAAGCCTGCCTGTTCAAATGTAGCAATGACAGCTTCCCGATTCCATTCGACAATTCCCGAGAGAATCAACGTTCCTCCTGGTGCCATTCGCTCCGTAATCATCGGAAGCATCGCGACATTTTCATCGCCACCGATATTGACCAGAATGACATCTGCTTGGTCAGGCAATTGAGACTTCACTGCGTCCTCGCTCGCATCCCCAATGACGACTTGTACAGCGTGGTCAGGAAGATGATTATTGGTCGCATTGACGAGAACCTGATACTCACTTTGTGGATTAATGTCCACTGCCCATACAGGATGCTTCGCTCCATTCAAGGCGCAGTACAAAGAGAGAATTCCTGAGCCAGCTCCTACATCAATGACTTGCTTACCCTCCAGATCCATTTCTTGCAAAAACAAAAGAATGTCCTGCGTCGTTCCATGATAGCCCGTTCCGAAGGCTGCACCTGGATCGATCCATAGGATATGCCGAGCCGACTCCAGCGCTGCGGGGTCGGTCCACGTTGGTGCCACCCACCAGTCGCCTATTTTGACTTCACGGAACTCCTCTTTCCACGAATCATTTTCCTCCGCTACGAGTTCTACTTCTTTTATAGTGACTTGTCCATTCCACCGCTGAATGTAGGTCTTCAGGCGGGATACATGCTCCTCTTCACGATCGTGCTGGGGTTCAAACAGATAACCAACAAGTGGACCTTCCGTATTTTCTGCGTAATCATATCCGTTTTCCGTTGTCAGTACTTCGATTTGCGGTTCGATCCAGCCAAGTGTGTAGGAGCTGGTCAATACCTCTGCCACAAACAAATCCTCAATCTCTGATTCCACTAGTAATGTGTATTTGAGCCACATGCTTTCCATGATGAAAAATGCTCCTTCCCTTTTGCTGTCATTCGCCCCTATTCTTGCGGACATCTATTCACTCATCTGTGGATGGCAAGGATGATAGAGAACATGGTATGATAGTAGAATGGACTATCACCACCACAGGGAGGCTTACCATGTTTGACGAATTTTTTTACCGTCGCCGCAAAAACAAGGGACTTTTCATCGTCATGATTGCCCTCATCGTTCTTGGCATCGGCATGTTCGGTATGGGTTTCCTCTATATGTTCTCGTAAGTCGGAACAACATCATTATACCCTACGAACCTCGCTACACCCACTGTATCTGTCCAAACAATTGGGGCGTGAAGTTTTCTACTGTGGTTGCTTTACTTCCCCTTGTTTACTCGATTATACTTGAGAATGTATTTTTCCTGTACGTTTGATATAGAAAGAAGGTTCACTCCATGTCGCGAATTCTCATCTCCGGGTACTACGGCTTTAATAATGCCGGAGACGATGTGGTCCTGTACGGCATCATCAGCTCTCTTAAGCGGGAACAACCAAATATCTCTCTCGCCGTCTTGTCCAATCAGCCTGATCGGACTGCGGAACTGTTCGGGATTGAAGCCTATAACCGCTGGAGCTTTGGAACCATCGTCCGCGAGCTTTCGCGAAGTGACATGCTGGTGATGGGCGGCGGTACACTGATGCAGGATGTAACCAGTCCGCGCAGTGTCCTCTACTATTTGGGCATCGTCACCATTGCCAAGCTTTTAGGTAAACCCGTGGTCTTTTACGCGCAAGGGTTTGGACCCATCCTCAAATCGCTCAGTCGCACGATGATTAAACGCGTGGTGAATCACGTCAACATTATCACGGTTCGCGACTACGAATCAGGAGAGGACTTCAAAGCCTGCGGCGTAAAAAAAGCCCCTATCTATATAACAGCTGACCCTGCTCTGACGATATCCCCAGACGATATTGCAGATCAACGGGGAAAAGAGCTGCTCCATGGTATGTTTGATGATCCTTCCAAGCCTTTGGTCGCCATCTCTGTCCGGGACTGGAAGCAGGAACAGCAATTCAAACAGAAGATAGCCCGGGCAGCAGATTGGTTTATCATGCGCGGATGGAATGTTCTCTTCCTCCCGATGCATGTCCCTAGTGATTTGGCACCGTCCCAGGAAATCATGGACCAGATGAGCCAACCAGGAGCACGTCTTCTCGATGCACCTGTGACTTTTCATGACATCATGTCGGTACTGAAGCAATGCAACTACGTCGTAGGAATGCGGCTTCACTCTCTCATTCTTGCTTGCATGCTGCGAATTCCTTTTATCGGTATCTCCTACGATCCGAAAATCGATCGATTCGTTGAACGCGCTGGAATGCCCAATGCTGGTCATATTACTCAACTCGATGAAACTACACTTTTGACCTTGCTCGCTGAAAAACTGGACAACCTCGATCACGAAATTGATGTAGTAACGAAGCATTCCCATCTGTTAGCGATCGAAGCATCCAAAAGCAGTGAACTTGTTTTGCAGGCGCTGCGTAAATAAGGCTGACCTGGAAAGGAGGACATCATGTCCTTTTCTTCACAAGTGTTACTTCGTTTAAATCGATTATTTCCTCTCCCCGTTCACCCTTTCAACCTGGCAAACAACGGGGAAATGAGCTATACCGAATGGCAATTTCAAAAAGGGGATCAAACCATTCAGTTTTTCCTCCCCTTCCATTCACAGGAGCAAATGTTCCGTGACAAAACAGTTTTGGACATCGGCTGTGGCGGCGGGGGCAAAACCTGCTATTACGCCACCTATGGACCGAAAAAAATGATCGGCATCGATATCGTCCCCCACTACGCGGAGGAAGGAAATGCATTCGCGAAGAAAAAGGGACTGGATCATCTCGTCTCCTTCATGACTGGTGATGCCGCAAGAATGGACTTCCCGGACAACACGTTCGATACGATCATCATGAATGATGCGATGGAGCACGTTGGCGAACCGGAAAAGACGCTGGAGGAATGCTTTCGGGTCTTGAAGCCTGGCGGGCATCTCTACATCAATTTTCCGCCGTATTATCATCCATACGGTGCTCATTTGTCAGATGCGATCGGCATTCCTTGGGTACATGCCCTCTTTTCGGAGCAGGCCTTGATTGACGCCTATAAAAAGCTAGTTAGCGACTTGCCAGACGGTTCTGACCGGATTGCATTTCGCTTCGACAAGCTCCCTGATGGCAGAGACACGATCTCGTACATCAATCGCATGACGATCAAACGGTTTCGAAAAATTCAACAAGGCGTGGTACAGCCTGCGGTTTACCAGCGAGAGATTCCGTTGCGCAATCAGTTGCAGGCCTTGGCGAAATTGCCTGCTACCCGTGAATTTTTCGTAAAAATGGTCGTATGTGTTTATCAAAAAGCGAAATAAGAAAGATCACATAAAACCCCTTCCTCCGTTTGTGGAGAAAGGGGTTTTTCGATTGGATTAATCGTTATTCGTATTGGACTTTAACGAGGAGGCCTGCTTCCTCCGTATGAATTGGATAAAGGCGCGCAGTTTGTTTCCACCTGGCAGCCAGTCTAGCTCCTTGTCTTCAATAAGTGGAATGAGGATGAGCAGTCCCAGGTAGATGATGAGCCCTACACCGACTCCAGCGACGGTCTCTATCGCTCCCAAAATGCGCACTGGCTCTCTTCCCCTGAACAGGAAATCAATTGCCTCTGTCGCTCCCCAAGCCAGAATGAGCATGAGGTTAGCCACCAGTAACGGATAAATGGTATCGAAGCGCCAGTTAATCGGAATCGATACGTAACGGTTGATGACTCGCATATTCAGTACGCAGACAAATGCAGTAGCAACCAGCCAAGACAGGGACAATCCATCCATACCGAACATCGAGGTAAACACGAGTGTTGCCAGTACTTTTACAATGACACCATAAAGCAGATGACGCGCAGGGATTTTTTCTTTGCCGATCCCTTGCAAAATGCCGTTTGTAGCAAGCAACAAGGAAAGCGGGATCGCTGTGATTCCTAAAATCGCCATTGCACGCGTGCCTTCCATATCACCATACAACGCCAAATTCGCCCCTTCAGCTACAGCTGTCAGTCCCAGCCCGGCAGGCAGACCGATTAGCCAAGCAAAGCGCAGTGAGAGCTTGGTCAAGGTCGTAATCCGTTCCTGATCCTTTTGTCTGATTGCTTCGGCAATGGCAGGGACGATCGAGAGAGCAATCGACGATCCGAACAAGCTCGCCATTTGCAGAAGTGGTCCTCCCCTGCTGTAAATGCCAAACCACGTATCCGCCGTCAAGCCGTCCACATTCCATATGTAGCGGAAGATGTTAATCGCCAGAAAGGAATCCGTCAGGCTGAAAATCGGGATAACTAAGGCACTGATACAAATTGGCCAGGCAATTCGCCACATCGAGGCGAAGAAGGCACGATCATACCACCAAGTAAGGCGCCCCCACTCTGCCCCGCTAAACACGGAATTTTTCCGGTTGTGGAGCCACATGAGTAATGCTAGAAACCCGAGACTCAAAAACGTACTGATCATCGTACCGAAGTTGACTCCGGTAATCACAGTATCCGTATCTTCACCGAGTGACACGAGATACAGGGAAGCTACCAAAATAAATACGACACGCAAGGTCTGCTCCACAATTTGCGAGAGTCCGACAAACAACATTTTTTGATGGCCGTAGAAAAAGCCGCGAATAACCGCAATCAAAGGAACGAACAGCAGCGACATGGAAATCGCTCGAATCGGTTCAATCAAATGCGGATTCCCCATGAGCTTTGCGATAAGTGGGGAGCTGACGTACAGGAGCGCAAACAAGATAAGTCCGATGGCGCCCATCATAACCATGCTACGGGCCAAAATTTGTCCAATAGAGCCTTGTTTTCCTTCAGCTAATGCCTCTGCAATCACTCTCGACAATGCTACTGGCACACCTGCTGTCGCCAATATGAGAAAGGTCAGGTAGAGAGGATATACTTCCTGATAGAGTCCGAGACCTCTGTCGCCTACTATCTCTTGAAGCGGAATTCGGTAAAACATCCCGATAACTTTTGACAAAATCCCCGCTATGGCTAAGATCAACGCTCCCGCGAGAAAATGACTTTTTTTCAACATGGGTAACTCCTTTATTCGTCTCTTTGACTGGATACCCGTAAGGCAGCACCAATCGACATGAACCCACTCTCTATCCTACTATCATTTCCCTCTTCCAGCAAACAGGTATATCGATGGAATTTCGCAGGAATACTGGTGAAAAACAGATTGCATTGATTTTTTTTAATCGTCTGCCTGTGTGATCAGTGAGTAGGAGGGGAAATTATGCCCACAACCGGATTTTTGATCCGCCATGTACAGTGGCCGTTAATGGAGGCCTTGAAAGGAAATCGCATCCGTCCTTACATGAAAGAATTGCAAGCAACTCAGCGTCTATCTGCCGAAGCGCTTAACGTGCAGCAGCGAGAAAAGCTGGTGAAGCTACTCGATCATGCGATACAAAACGTACCAGCTTACACTGCCTTCGCCCCAGACTGGAGCAAAATGCGCGAGATGCCTGAACGTTTTTTGCAGCGTATTCCTGTTCTGACCAAAGCACACTTTCGGCAAAACGCTGATCAATATTTGAGCCAGGGCCTCCAAACATGCAGACTCGTTGGAAATCGTACGGGAGGCTCCACAGGTGAACCTACCCATTTTTATCTCGATCGTCAAACGGTCGAGCGGTATGAAGCTGCGCGCTGGTTGGGGCTATCCTGGTACGGCATCCGCATTGGAGACCCATGTGTGATGATCTGGGGCTCTCCTCTCGAATTAAACGCCCAGCAAGCTCGCCGCTACCGCTGGAAGGAACGCTGGTTGAAAAACCGCATGATGATTTCTGCCTATGAATTGGACGAAAGTCATTTGGAAGCAAACCTGCGCCTCATCCGGGAATTCCGTCCAGCCTATTTATACGGGTACGCCTCCGCATTGCATACCCTCGCCATGATAATGCTACGACGGGGCATGACACTCGGAATCCCGCTCAAAGCCGTGGTCTCTACAGCAGAAAGCCTGCACGAGCACCAGCGGCAAACAATTGCCCAGGCTTTTGATGCGCCTGTAGTGAATGAGTACGGCGCTCGTGACGGCGGAATTATCGCCTACCAATGCACGGCTGGGAGCATGCATGCCTTTTCCGGGAACTGTTATTTGGAGGTAGTCGATCCCCTTACGCATATTCCCGTCCACAAAGGGCACCCGGGAGCACTGCTCGTCACAGACTTGCACAATACCGTCATGCCTCGCCTACGCTACCAATTAGGAGATGTCGTCGCGCTCTCCGATTCAACCTGCTCTTGCAATCTCTCTTTTCCACTTCTTGCTTCGATTGATGGCAGAGAAGACGACATGTTCCTATCGCTCAACGGACGGTACGTGCACGGACATTATTTTAATCACATCGTGCGGAATATGGACAGCTTCCGCACCTTTCAGATCGTCCAGCATGATCCGGAGCGACTGAGCCTGCGACTGGTGAAGGAGCCCGAACGTTTTTTGCCTGCTGATGAAGCCAAGCTTTTGGAAGGAATTCGCGCGGCATTAGGCCAGGTCAGCATCCACGTTTCTTACGTGGAAACCATTCCCCCCGCAAGCTCGGGTAAGACCCGCTATGCCATCAGGGAATTCCCGCTTACGAGCGCCCTCCCGCTGGAGTAGACCGCTTGCGTACTTTTTGCAGCAGTTCTGACACAAGTGGCTCGCGAACCAAAATGAGCACGACAAGATATAAAAGAGCTGCGCCCATAATTCCTAGCGGCAGGTACAACCAGACAGGCAATACGGATAACCATGGATCGACGAACAAAATAGCACCAGCCATGACTGCGCAGCCCAGAATGGTTTTCCCCGTGGTCATGAGGAAATTCGCTCGTACAGGGCTGCCTACTGCCCTCCATAGCAAAATGAACAGCAGGAGCGCTTGACTGATAGCCGATACCGCATTGGCAAGAGCAATTCCGCCATGACCAAGCAGGGGAATGAGCAACCAGTTGGCAAGGGCATACACACCGATCCCAATCGCCCCGATCATAACGGGTGTCTTCGTGTTTTCCAGTGCATAAAAGGCGCGAGTCAGCAAGTCTCTCGACGCTAAAAAGAAAAGCCCCACGCCGTAAAACGGCAGTGCCCACGCTGTCAAAGCGACAGAATGCTCATCGAACGCACCACGCTCAAAAGCTAGTCGGATGATTGGCTCTGCGTATAGCGCAAGTCCAACCGTCACGGGCAGCAGCAAAATGAGAAGATAGGCAAGTCCCTTTTGCAGGATTTGCTTCATCTCCGTCATTTCCCCCCGCTTGACATGACTAGCCAACAGCGGGAATAACGGCAGCGTAAACGCCCCGACAAAAATAGCCAGAGGCAATTGCATGATCTGGTTCGCATTGGCGAGAGCGGAAACGACACCCGTTCCAAGCCCTTCCGCGAAGCCTCGCTCCAAAAAGGTAGTCGCCTGAGCTACCACCGCACCAATTAAAATCGGAATGACGCGCTCGCCCATGCCTTTGAGAGCTGCGTCCTCACGCCAAGCAAAGGAGAAGCGCTGCTGATAGCCGAATCCGCTCAAGGTAGGGAGAATCGGCAACAGTGCAGCCAAGTAACCGATTGTCGTAGCCATTGCCAATCCAATGGGACCATACATCGGAACGAGCACATACATGCTGACAATCACCAAAGCTCCATTGACTACCGTGCCAAGCGTCGGTGTAAAGAAATGTTGGTGAGCATTGCAAATACTCGACCAAAGCCCCGTTAACCCGATGAAAATAGCTGATGGCCACATCCATTGCAGCATGCTAGCCGTGAGCTCCAGCTTCTCACCCGTCAGTCCAAACATCGCAGCCAGCTGGTAAGAAAAGACAACCCCTAAAGCAGAGAGAGCAACGAATATACCCAAAATGATCGTGAGCATCTTCTGATACAAGTCAGTCGTCCGCTCTCCTTTTTCCATCATGCCCCGCATCGTCGGGATCAGCACTGCATTGACGGCTCCCGGTATGACCAAGAACAGCGTCAGCGGAATCGTTGCCGCGATATTAAACGCATCTGCCTCCATGCCAGTCCCGTACAAGCTGGATACATACACACTGCGAAAAAAGCCCAGAAGCCTTCCAACGAGAGTCAGCACGACAATCATGGAAGCAATTTTTAACAAACTCATGTCCACTTTTCTCCTATCCCTATTTGAAACCCTACGTTCCAGGCTTGATTCTAACCCCTCAAACTACCTAGTTATCATATCTTATTTCTACCGTTCCTACCAACCTCTTTCCCCCCGGCTTGCTACCGGGTTGTCAGATTCATTATAATAGGTAGGTTAATCCCTACCTGTAGGAGGACTACAATAAAAATGAGAGAAACCGTGTTGAAGTGGGGAAGCCAATCATCTACGTGGTTGTATTTGCTGTTGGCCTATCCCGTAATCGATTACGTCTTGCGACAGATTCTACCGATTCCAGTCATATCTTCTTTGTGGGATGAAGCACTGCTCATCGTTCTGATGCTGTTTACGTTCGTTGCGTTTTTACAGTCAAATCGGACGATGCCTGGAATCAAACATTGGCTTGGAGCCTTTTTCGTCCTCGGAATTGCCATCATGGTGACTGACATGGCGAACTGGGAAGCGACTGTGGAAGGATTCCGTTCCGTCTACCAGTACATCCTCGCCTTTTTCATGGGCTTCTATTTACTGAAGTCGATGGAAGACTTGGACAAGTTCATGAAGGGACTTGTGCTGATTGGTTTCGTAGCGGCACTGTACGGTGTCTTGCAAGTCATCATAGGCGTCAAAACACCTGAATCATGGGTACAGGAAGGGGAAGCCGTTACAACGCGTGCATTCTCCTTCGTAACAAGCCCGAACGTTTTGGGCAGCTACATGGCGTTGGTTACACCGATTGCGGCTGGTCTATTCATGACAGCGAAGGATCGCAAGCAAAAATGGATTTGGGCCATCGTTGCACTGACGACTTTGCTCGCCATGCTGTTAACAAGTTCCCGCGGTTCTTGGTTTGCCCTAGCTTTTGCTGCATTTGTTTGCTTCTACATATGGAACAAACGAGTAGCAGGGTACTTGGTGCTCGCAGGGATTATCGGGGTTGTAGCCCTGTTCTTCGTTCCTGATTCTGTTCCGCTTGTCGGAAAAGTTAAAGATCGCATTTTCACGCTGTTTACACCTGAATACTTCGAATCTAGTAGCCAAGGCGGACGTATTGGCCGTTGGGGCGAAGCCTATGACAAGATGCGCATCGAGCCTTTGTTTGGCGTCGGTCTCGGTCATCACGGCGGTGCAGTTGCTACACGCCATTTTGGAACGATTTATTCAGATAGTTATTTCTTCAAAAGCTTGGCGGAATACGGTCTGATCGGGATCATCCTGTTAATCGGAACCGTGATCACCATGTTCAAGTATGGCGCCGGACTTATCCGCAACCTCCAAGGCTCGCCACACTTTTTCGCGATTCTCGGACTGCTGGGCGGATTAATCGCGGTAGCTACTCATAACCTCGTGGAAAACATTTTCGAGGTGCCGTTCATGGCACTCTATTTCTGGCTGTTTGGCGGCTTCCTCTGCGCATTATTCGTCGACCAGACACAAAACAAAAGGTGGTGAGCACATGCGCCGGAATCCTATTCTCGAAACGATAAGCTGGGCGCTGTACGCCATTGCCCTGTTTCTGATTTATCATTTGCTCGTGAAACCCGCGTTCCTTGATTTAACGTGGATTGCTGTACTCATTTTCCTGCCACTGCTAGCTTTTTGCTACTTCGTGGTGCATCCGTCGGAGCGACGTCAAGTGCTTGTGTTTACCATCGGCTTCTTGCTCCTGGATCGGGCACTGACACGCGTCGATGTGAAAACGACTGCTGCTCTCTTGATCGGTGGAGCAATCGCAGTCATCGTGATTGCGCTTCTCGTGAAATGGTATGGACGCCTCAACTGGCGTGCAGTCGGCTCGTTGGTTCTGATCGCCCTCTTGGCGAATGTGACGTTCAACAGAGATACGCTGACTGCACTTAGCCACTTTACCGTGACATACGAATCTGACCGTTTGTACAACGGCGATTGGGTGGATTACTTCCCGATCGCGCTGCATGACGTCAATGGCGATGGCAGCATGGAGATCATCACGTACGGCAATGCCGAGGAGCTTCCACTGCCGGAAAAAATTGAAAAGCCAGAGACGGAAGAAGAGAAAAAAGCAATGGCAGAGAAGCTGCGCCATTTGCAGGCGGAACCTGTTTCTCTTTACGTCCTGACCTGGAAAGATGGTCAAATGGTGCGGATGCCGAATGATCAGATTCCGGCAGAAACCATGAAGATCATCCAGGAAAAATTGCCGACCGATTATCCGGGCTTCCCGTATTACACGATGAAAGACGGTCAATTGGTACCGAATGTCCAACGCCAACCATATGCGGAGGGCATGATGCAAATCGGAACGGCACCCTATCGTGCGTTTATGCTTGATATGGAGAACATCGCAAACCAACTGGCAGATAACGCAGGCAGTATGGACGTACGACAAACATTGGGTTCCAAGTACACGGATCTACACATCAAGGATGGTATGCTGACAGGCAACTACGACGGCAAGCCTTTTGGCGGCACGACAAAAGCAACCAAGCTGATGACCACCATGATGCTGCCAGATGGCCGCGAAGGAATCGTTGTCATGGGCGAGCACCTGAGTGTACTGTCTGTAGAGCCAGATGGCACACTGACAGAATCGTACACACTGACACGCAAACAGGCCGAATTGGCAACTGGCGAGTTCATTCCTGCCGATATCGACAACGACAAGGTCGATGAGCTGCTTGTGGCAGGCAAACCTTCGTACATCTTGAAACCAAAAGCAGACGGTACGTGGGAAATTTTGTGGGCAAGTGGTGACCACGATAAGAGCTTCCGCTTCTCCAACTTTGCTACGATTGGTAACAACGCCAAGCCTGAGATCGTAGCCAAAGCAAAAAGCTGGGTAAGTACCACAGATACTCGCTATTTGTCTGGCTATGACTACACGCCAGAGGGCTTGAAACAAAACTGGCGTATATACATGCCGCTGATCAATGTGCAAATCGGCGACATCGATGGAGACAAAGAAAACGAAATCGTGGCCAACATGTACAATACGCATCGTATTCTCGTGTTTAAGCAGCACAACATTCCGGTACTCGGACTCACGATCGCGCTATTTGTGGGACTTTTGGGATACGGAGTCGTAAGGAGGTTTCGCCATGCGTAAAGCGACGAAAGCATGGGCATTGCTCGCTGCCATCTGCACAGCCTCCCTGCTCGGTGGCTGCACGTATGAATCAGGGACGAAGGCTTTTGCCACTACCAATTTTGACCAGAAGCCGGATCAAACGACAACAGTCCAAACCGAGTCAGGGGCCGAGTGGTTAAAAACAGCCCTTGAAAAGGGCAAAACAGATAAAGAGGCACAGACTTACTGGTATAAAGGTTATGTGAAAAACACAATCCTGTCTCGTACCACGACGAGTATGTTCAATGGAGCTGTCATCAACGGGAAAGGCTACAATGTGGATGCACGTATCGCGGCCCAGCCGTATTCGTACTATCGAATTAACGACAAACGCTATATCAAGGCGAATGAGCAGTTCGTGACCGCTCCAGAGGAGCCACTTGCCTTCGACGTATTGAAGGGCTTCGAGGACTGGCTGCCTTTCATGGACAAGGCTGTCCAATTGCCTGAGGAAAAAGCTATCGGTGTAGTCAGCGTTCCGTTCCAATTGAAAATGACAGGAGCAGAATGGCTGAAAAATAGCCAAAGCCCACTGTTTGAACCATTGAAAAAGCAATTGGGAGAACGCCCTGATCTGGATTACATCTTGAAGGAATCCACGATCAAGACAACGTTTTGGTTCGGCAAGGAAGACCGTCTGATCCACCAGTACGAGACCTGGATCATTCTCCCACTGCCTGAAGCCGGAACGATGGACCAGCAAGTGATGTTCAACCTGTTTAAATACGGTGATACTGGTGGCATTCACATTAAGGAACCGGAAGAAATAGAGAAATATTTGCTGTACTAAAAAAGCCTGCTACCTTAGCTTGGAAGCAGACAAATCGGTACGAATCAGGACCTGGCGAACATCGTCAGGTCCTTTTATTTTGAAACAAAAGAAGTATGCCTGCCACACGAAGAAAACCCCGCAGCCTTCATTGGCTCCGGGGCGATGCCGTACTATTTTTTCACCAGTTCATCCATCAATTGCGCCAATTGCTTCGCCTGTTCACGGCGCTCATACGGTTTCACACGCTCTGCAAAATCTGCTCCGCGTTCCTCGCTACCCGTTTGTCCTTGCGCTTTCCACTCCTGGTACAGCTTCAGGTATGCTTGCTTGATCTCGTCTTTTTGCTCTGGATCGGCTACTTGTCCGAGACGGAAATCTTCAATAATCTCTGTCGCTTCGCCTCTTTTGTTCAGAGCTAGGATCGGGTTGCCAATCCCCATGTATTCGTAGAGCTTGCCCGGAATATACGCTCCGGCGTCAGCGGACACATCCCCAATCAGCAAGAGGGCATTGGCGCCTTTCATCAGTCCGAGCGCTTCTTTATGCGGCAGGTTCCCCAACACACGAACGATGTCACCCAGCCCCAATGCTTCCACACAATCGCGATTTTCGGAATACCCCGGATAATCGAACACCCCGGCAAAGCTGAGCAAGAGATCATTTCGGTCTACTGCTTTTTCATCGATGAGTTCCCGGATGGCTTGCAGGAGGAGGCGTGGATTGCGCTTTTGATACAAAATACCTGCGTACACCGCATGAAACTTTTCCGGAACAGCATGACTCGGAGCCAACCCTTGAAAATCAGCCTGATCAAACCCATTGTAGATCAGCTCCATTCGCTTGATACGGTTCTGGTGCTTCTCGCGAAAATTATAGGCGAAGGTCGCAGTAACGGTCGTGATCGCATCCGCTTGGGACATCACCGCCTCCTCCATTCGCTCTTCCATGCGCTCTCGCCATTCGATGCCAGAGGTGTGCATATTTTGCGTCCATGGATCACGGAAATCCGCTACCCATTTGCAGCCAAACTCACGGGAAAGCTTTTTCGCAATCAAGTGATTCGTCACCGGTCCCGATGTGGAAAAAATCACGTCGATCTTTTCACGGCGCATTATTTCCCGCCCCAGCTTGAGCGCATTCGGCATCCACAGGATTTGGTCGTCTGGAATCAACAAGTATGGCTTCACTTTTTTCAGCACATGAACGACCTGCTTTTTTACCTTCGCCTTAAATGACGGCTGTAATGGTGCGGACGCTGTATTGGTACTTGCTGATGCGGCTTGTCCCCCTCGATTCGGCAGCAGCTGCCACTCCTTCGCACGGTGAATAGTGACATCACTCGGCAGTTGTGCCAAAAGGGATGGATCAAGCGTCGCATGATAAGCAGGATCTACTGTCAGCACATGGACATTCCAGCCAAACTCCCCCAAATATTTGGCCATTTTCAACGGTCTTGGCACGCCGCCTCCACCAATTGGAGGAAATATGTAGCATATGATCAACACGTTGTGCGTATTCATTTACGTAACCGTCCTTCTCCATTTCAATTTTCCATCATCAACGATACCATAAGTGCTGTCTTATTGCGAATCTAGCAGGCATCTGCTATAGTGAAAATGGCTTTGTTTACAAATGATCGTCCTTTTTTTCGGTACACCGCCTCTATTCGGTCGTGCCTCCATGTACATACCTCAGCTGAGGTTTTTTAATTACGATTCGGGTGAATTCAGATGAGCAAATTACGAGTCCTCCACGTGATTGGCGGGGGGGAATTTGGCGGTGCTGAACAACATATTCTCAATTTGGTCACTACTTTTCCAGTCGACGAAGTGGAAGTCGCGGTCGTATGCTTCTATGATTCTCTCTTCGCGAGTAAGTTGCGGGAATCAGGCATCCAGGTCATTACACTGAATCAGTTCGGACGTTTTGACTTACGATTGCTGCAGGCTCTGCGGACTGCCTTTTCCACATTCCAACCAGCGATTATTCATACGCATGGGATTAAAGCCAATTTCTTTTCCCGACTGGCAGCTCTCGGTATGAAGGTTCCTTTGCTGACCACCGTTCACAGCTCACTTCGTTATGATTATACAAGCTCTTTGGCCTATGCCATTGTCAGCATAATGGAAATGAGCACGAGACATTGGAACCGTCATTATATCGCGATCAGTGGTGCGATTGCCGATATTTTGCGGGGGCAGGGTGTTCGCTCGTCTGACATTAGCGTGATTTATAACGGAATGGACATGAAGCCTTATCGGCAAAACCATTTACGGGAAAATGACCGCAATCGACTGCGTGCGGAATGGAACATACCAGAGGACGCCTTTTTGTTCGGGACAGCCGCTCGCTTTGTTCCCGTAAAAGGTCTCCCGATTCTGCTCGATGCTTTTCATACGCTTGTGGCGGACAAGAAAGAGACCCCTTACCTCGTGTTGATCGGGGACGGCTCTGAACGTGCTGCGCTCGAAGCCAAGGTAAAAGAATTGGGGCTGGAATCACGTGTTCGCTTTGCTGGATTTCGGCAAGATATTCCAGCGTGCTTGCATGCCTTAGATGGCTTTGTCCACTCTTCCTTGTACGAAGGGCTAGGCTATACGATTATCGAGGCGATGGCTTCGGAGGTTCCTGTCGTAGCAAGCAGTGTCGGCGGTGTGAAAGAGTTTGTTTTCGATGGCGAAACGGGGCTGATCGTTGAACCGGGAAATCCCGCATTGTTGGCGCAGGCAATGGAACGGCTTTGGACTTCACCACAATTGCGTGAGATCATGGTGCAAAACGCGCTGAGCAAAGTAGAATCCACTTTTACCATTCAACTCATGACCGAACAAATTGTTGCTCTTTATCGTACGTTACTGAAATGACGAAAGGCACGGTGAAACGCGAACAGCGGGCATCGTGCTTTTTTCATATGATTTGTTTGAAGAATCTGTTTTTATGGTTGCCTACTCATGATCAATCTGGTTACATATGAATTGGAACTATTTTGTATACCAAGCTGCACCAGACAGAAAGGGTGAAAATGAGATGAAACTATTTCTTTCGGTAGACATGGAAGGCATTTCAGGCATTGTGGATACGAGCTATATTAACCCGGCTTCGGGGGTTAACTATCAGCGTGGCCGCCAGTTTATGACAGATGATGCCAATGCAGTTATTGAAGCTGCACTTGAGTCTGGCGTAACGGATATTGTGGTAGCAGACAGCCACAACACCATGAACAACATTCTCTGGGAAAAGCTCCATCCGAAAGCGAGACTGTTGGCAGGTTCTCCACGCGATTCATCCATGATGCAGGGAATCGATGAGAGCTTTGATGCAGCGATGTTTATCGGCTATCATACCCGCCAAGGAATTCCTGGCGTGCTCAGTCATACGATGTCCGGGGTGGTTCACAATATGTATATCAACGGACAAGTAGTGGGTGAGTTCGGCTTTAACGCCGCGATTGCGGGCATGCACAACGTTCCTGTTGTCATGGTGTCTGGTGATAATCTCATTGCCGTCGAAGCACAGGAACTAATTCCGGGCATCCAAACAGCGATCGTGAAGGAAGCGGTATCCCGCACAGCTGCGATCTGTCTCTCGCGTGAAGAAGCGACCGCTGAACTGAAGCGCAAGACGGCCAATGCCTTGCGCAACCGGAACAACATCCAGCCATTCCGTACAGCTGTACCTGTAGAGCTGGCAATGGAATTCTCGCATGCAGGACAAGCCGAGATGGCCGCAATTGTCCCGGGCACGCGCTACGAAACAGCAACAAACACAGTTTATTACAATGCAGCCAATCCGCAAGATATGTACAAAACAATGCGCGCCATGCTGAACCTGGCGTCGGGTGCTGAATTTTTTTAATAAGAGAAGGGAGGAACGGAAGGGCTTGAAATCAGCTCTTCCGTTCTCCATTTTGACGGGAGATTTTTCAAGCGCGCCCATTCTTCCGTTTCCGCGCTACACGTGACCGAAATCCTCTTTTTCCCTTTCTTGCTTTTGCCTTCGCTTTCACCTTTTGCCTGTTGTTCATTCCTCGATTGGACGCCCGAGAGCCTGGCCCGCCTCCAACAGCGTGCTGTTGCTTCGTGTTGGAGCTTTCAATCGCAGCATTTGTGCCACCTGTACTGTATGTGCCACCCCCACCTGCTACTTGTGTGGCGGAAGCATTTGCAAGGCGTCTTGCCAGCTTGACTACCTGGTCGTTTATCACCACAATAGCTTCTTTTCCGTTTTTCTTTTTGCCCTTATGGTGACCACGATACTCCGATTGCTTGCCGTCCATTCCCCGATTTCGCGCAATTCCACCAGCTCCCACGCTCTGTTGTTGCAGTGTGTTGGCTGAATCGATGGCTGCATCATTACCGGCAGCACTACTTCGTCCTGCTCCGCTGGCAATTTGAGTCGTGTTTGGGGCGTTCGTAAACTGCGTATTCAGTACAACAACCACCCTACTGGTTTCGTGCAAAAACGTCTTCACGACCATTCGCTTTTTACCCTTTTGGTAAATGACAGTCAGCTTATCTTTCCGACGAGACATGTGCAGTTCATTCCTTTACATGAGACTACTACATGTAAATGCGAAAGACGGACAAAGCGTGTTGGACAAATGGTGTGGAGTTGCAAAAAATGCACTTTTGTTCGCATTCCGAAGCGGACAGTCCCTCCCTCAGTATGGCGTAGGCTGAAGCGTAGACTGGAAATTCACTTCTTTCCCCCACTGCCACTACTCCTCTTAACCAAATAAAAAAGCAGACCCATCATCTGAGTCTGCTTGTCGTTTCAGCTTTTATAATTTCCGAACGTTCGTCGCTTGAGGACCGCGTTGACCGTTTTCTACGTCAAACTCAACCTCTTGCCCTTCGTCCAAGGATTTGTACCCTTCGCCCTGAATTGCGGAGAAATGGACGAATACGTCATCTCCACCATCACGCTCGATAAAACCGAAACCTTTTTCACTGTTGAACCACTTTACTCTTCCACGTTCCATTTTTGCCTCCTAGCATGTAACCCTTACATGACATTTGAAATATTGTCTTACCTCGGTTACTATTGCCATTTACGAGGCTTATTATACGTGACCGAATTTTTTTCTCCTACTTCGCAGCCTCTGTTGCTTCTTTGGCTTTGCTCTGGTCCACAATAAACTGTCCCTTCCAGTTGCCCTTTGTTTTGCCGATCCGGTTCACATCGATATTTAAGGTGAGTGGTTGTGGTAGCTTGGATTCACGCGAGGTGAAGGCAAGAACGCCCTCTGGCTTGTTATGATCGGCTATTCCCACCTCTAGTTCCTTACCGGATTCATCTGTTAAGTAGAAAGGCATAGTATCCTCTTTGGTTCCGAAAAAGTTTAGGACACTTGGACCTTCCAAGCCTTTATCCTGGTACATGGGATTGCCATTTGCTTCGCCTACCACATCTAAACCTGTCGTATCGAATTCGAAAGGCACCAGTTCTCCATTTTGTTGTTCAATGCGATAGTGCAGCAGAACCTTGCTATCTTCCGCATACACTTCCGTAAAATGAATCGTAATCCCCTGATCGGTAATTTTTTGATCGATCGGAATGGACAACCCTTCTGCCGCTGCTCGCTTAACCTCTTCACCCACCAAACCGTTCAAGTCTTTTGGATTGTCTGCAAAATAAGAGGTTCCATTTAAAGCCGCATATACTCCAGTCGGCAGTATAATAGCAGCAATTAATCCCATCATAACTAATTTTTTCTTCATCGTTACAGTCTCCTTTTTTTCGTGATAGCGATGAAAGGACTGCCTTACGCGCTGATCGAGTTCATCAGGGATCGTGGTCTCGTCTATTTGTTTGGTGAGAGACTGTTTTATGATTTTTTCGATAGACATGTTTGGAGTTCCTCCTCATTCCATTCAACGTCAATCCACTCGCGGATTCGCTTTAATGCCAGATGATTTCTCGATTTTGCTGTCCCCACAGGTATTTGCAGCAGTTCGGCAATCTGGTCGTACGTATAATCGTAGTAATACCGATAAATGACGACGATCCGCAGCTTGAACGGCAGCATTTGGATTGCTTGCTGCATCTCTGTGGCAGACTCCATCGCAAGCATTGGCTCATCCGGCGTTTCGACATGTTTCTCTTCTTCCAAACTCTGTTTTCGTTCTAACAGACGGAATCTTCTCCAAATCTGTCTTCGCCAGTTTTTCACCTGTCTAATGACAATCCCATTCACCCAGAAAAGAAACGGACGCTTGCGATCATAAGCAGGCAGTGATCTCCATAGCTGATAGTAAATTTCGCTTACAATATCATGAACATCTTCTTTATTCGTGACCATGGCTGCTACGGTACCGTAAATTTTTGTCCGCGTCATGCTGTAGATCACCTCAAAAGCTTCTTGATCTCCATCACGCAAACGGTCCAGCCACAGTTCTAACATTTGATCATTCATCGGAGGGCCCCCTGAAATTGTATACACCTTGTATTGGCTCTCTCGTTCAATATGGTTCACTACTTTATGAAAAAAACCTCTCCAAACGCTTTTACGTGCGTTTAGAGAGGTTTTGGCATTCAAATCAGTGGAACTTGTTCAAGAATTAAATGCGCACCACAGTCGCCTTGCTAACAAGGTCACGCGGGATGCGGTTCTTCGTGTCGAAGAGGATCGGCGCGTCAGCCATCTTTTCGGCAACATGAGCCCAATCCGCCTCAGCAAATTCCTTTTGTACAGCAGTCAGGAACAACGCATCTGCTCCATTCACTGCTTTGTCCAAACTGTCAACCTTGTGATCATACACAGTCGGAACAGCCGGATCGTACGAACGAACGTCTACTCCTTTTGCCATGAGCAGCTTAATCAGGTCATGGACAGGGCTTACGCGGTCGTCATTGGAAAAGTCTTTCATCGCCATTCCCAATACAGCTACGCGGCTTCCTGCCAATGTCTTGCCATTATTTTTCAAGGCTTGCTCGAGCATTCCGATCAACACATCAGGGACTGCATCATTCGTGTTGCGAGCCAATTGCAGAATCGGCAGGTTTACTTCCAATTCACGTGCCTTAGGCTGCAAGTAGTACAGTGCATTCGGCAAGCAGAAGCCGCCTACACCCGGTCCTGGCGATAACAGGTTTACACGCGTGTGCGTATTGGCAACCTTGATCAACTCGAACGTATCGATGCCAAATGCCTCGGAGAAACGAGCAAATTCCTGTACCATCGCAATGTTCACATCACGCTGGATGTTCTCGATGACTTTTGCAGTCTCGACTACGCGGATATCCGTGATCGTGATGTCCGTCTCGCTGATGAAGGACAGCAACTCTTTTCCTTTTTCGGCGCTTTGCTCGTTGATGCCTCCCAAAACGAGCGGCATGTGGATGAACTCTTCAAAAGCACGGCCTTCTGCAATTCGCTCCGAGCAATATGTCAGGTAGAAATCGACACCCGCAACAAGACCGCTTGTTTCCTCCAAAATCGGCAGAATCACGTCTTCTGTCGTTCCTGGTACGACAGTACTGCGGATCATGATGGTATCGCCTTTTTTCAGTACACGACCAAGCGATTGCGCACAGCTTTTCAGCGGTCCGAGATCAGGATCACCGTTATGAACAGGCAATCCGACTGTTACAATATAGTTATGGACTTCCGCTGCCGCTTCCTCGTAGGAGGACGTTGCACGGAAGCGTTTTGCTTCAATCTGCTCTTTGAGGATCTCTGGCAACGTTTTCCCCTGATAGGACTCCAGGTGATGGGAATGTGCCGCATTGATCTCATCGACGACATGCGGTAAGACGTCAATACCGATGACGTTTGCTCCTTTCATGGCATAGGTAAGCGCCAACGGCAAGCCTACAAACCCCAATCCCACAACAGCTACGCGTACAGGTTGAGTCATTGCGTATCTCCTCTTTCACATTCTCCAAGTAAGGTCCGTATGACTGTAGAAGTCACGCGGCCAACTTGCGTTATATTTTTAGGACAGGTAGTAAACACCTGCAGCGATAAAAAGCACACACAATCCGATGAGGACCTTGTACAACGTTTCCAAGGCTGTTCCTCCCCCATACAATCTTGGCTTGTCCTCTTTTTCGTAAAAAGGACGTTGATTGGGCAGAATAGTTTGGTACTCTTTCGCCAAATCAAATTATACTCTCGTTTGAAATATCGTTCAACCCGTCTAACGAGGCAAGGATGCCCCTATGATATACGAAAAACCGATGGACAGGACCATCGCAATAAAACCAATGGCCCTGTTATCTTTTGCAATTTCCTGATCAACATTAAACGTAGGGGTCATGAATTCAAAAATGAAGTAAGCAGACAACAACAAGAAAAATCCGAAGGTCGCCCAAATCAACGCTTCGCCCAAAGACAAATGCGCCTGAATGGAATAACGGAAAACGTTCGCGATCCCAAAAATTTTCCCGCCCGTTGCCATTGCTACTGCCATGTTCCCACGCTTCAATTCTTCCCAAACACGATAACGCGTCACCAGTTCAAAAATGGCTAAGAATAAAACCATCGCCAGTCCAGACACAGTAAAATAAGCTGCAGTTGCAAAATATGGATTGTGTAGAAGGCTTTCCATATGTCCCTCCCGACCTCTTATTTTAATTCGGCAATGGTAGCACCTACGCCGCCTTCTCCTTGACCACCTAAGCGGAAGGATTTTACATTACGATGGTTTCTCAAATACTCGTGCACGCCTTTGCGCAGTACCCCTGTCCCGTGTCCGTGAATAATGGAAACCGAGTGCAAGCCTGCCAACAGCGCATCATCTAAAAACTGATCGATTTCCCGAATGCTGTCCTCAACGTTGTAGCCGCGCAAGTCGAGATCCATCTTGATATTGTCACTGCGACGCTTCACAGAGGTATACGGAGCCGCTTGCGGTTTTTGCTGGATCGAGTTTTGTACATGCATATCATCGCGCTTCACTTTCATTTTCATGATTCCGATCTGCACAAGGAATTCTTCATTGTTTACCTTTTCCAGCACGGTTCCTTTTTGTCCGAAGCTCGTCACCATTACTTCGTCGCCCACCTTGATCTGTGTGGCACGAACTGCTTTTGCCGGCTTCTTCACCTTTTCCTTCTCCAGCTCAAGAACGGCATTGCCCAAGCGCTTCTTCGCATCGATGAGACGATGCTCCTTGATTTCCATGCCTTCTGCCATCATTTCGCGCAGCTCGCGAATGATCGTTTCCGCTTCTTCTTTTGCGAGTTGGACGGCAATTCGCGCTTCGTCCTCTGCCCGCTCCATTCGTTTGTTCTTCTCTTCCGCAAATTGCGCGCGCTCTTCTTCCAGCTGTCTACGCAGCACTTCTGCTTCCTCGCGTGCCGCTTTTGCCGCCAACCTGTCTGCTTCCGCCGACTTGCGGTTACGCTCCAGCGAAGCGATCATGCTCTCGACCTGATTGTCTTCCTCACTGATCGAGCCGCGCGCTACATCAATGATGTGTTCCGGCAATCCCAGACGTCTTGCGATAGCAAACGCGTTGGATCGGCCCGGCACCCCGATGAGCAAGCGATAAGTAGGACGCAGCGTCTGTACGTCAAATTCTACGCTGGCGTTGATGACCTCGGGTCTATCGTAGGCATACGCCTTCAATTCACTGTAGTGAGTCGTTGCAACCAATCTCGCGCCGGAATCAATCACATGGTCAATGATGGACATGGCCAAAGCAGCACCCTCTGTCGGGTCTGTTCCTGCGCCTAGCTCGTCAAACAACACCAAGCTCTTGTCGTCCATTTTCGCCAAGATTTGAATAATATTGGTCATATGGCTCGAGAATGTAGACAGGCTCTGCTCGATGGATTGCTCATCCCCGATATCGGCAAAAACGGAGGAGAAAACAGTCATCTCGCTCTCTTCCTCTGCCGGAATATGCAAGCCCGCCATCGTCATCAAGGACAGCAGTCCGATTGTTTTGAGGGAAACGGTTTTCCCCCCTGTATTCGGACCTGTCACAACAATCGCCTGATACTCTCCGCCTAGCTCCACATCTACAGGAACGACAACTTCTCGTGGAATAAGTGGATGACGCGCTTTTCGCATGTTTACGTAGCCGCGATCATTGATGCGTGGACAAATCGCCTTCATGCTCCAGGCAAGCTGAGCCTTGGCAAACATAAAATCGAGCTCTGTCAGTGCTTCTGTATTCTCGACCAAAGCCTCTACCGCAAAGGATACTTGCTCCGTCAACACGTACAGAATGCGCTCTACTTCACGTTCCTCTCGCAAGCGAAGCTCGCGAAGCTTGTTGTTCATCTCGACGATCACTTCCGGCTCGATAAAGAGCGTCGCCCCAGATGCCGACTGATCATGAACAATTCCACCAAATACAGAACGATACTCTTGCTTTACCGGAATGACGAAACGATCCCCACGAATTGTAACGATGTTTTCCATCAGCATTTTTTGGTAAGTAGACGAGCGTGTCATTTGATCGAGTTTTTCGCGAATGCGCGACTCGAGTTGTCTAATTTCCTGACGTACCTGTCGCAGTTCAAGACTCGCGCTGTCCAAAATATCGCCGTTTTCATCAATACAGCGGCGAATTTCGGTTTCCAACTCGCGCAGGCCCTCAATACGCTCTGCCTGCTGTTGTAATAATGGCAGCTCGTGATCTTCACACATATCGAGCAAAAACGTTTTGAGTCTGCGTCCGGCCATAACGGTGCTGGCGATATCTAGCAATTCCATCGGGGCCAGCATAGCATTCAATCTGGCGCGCTGTACGGGGCCGCGGATATCGCGAATGCCACCGAGAGGCACGCTGCCCTTTAGGCGTAACACAGTTGCAGCTTGTTCAGTCCCTTGCTGAGCGGTTATGACTTCATCCAAGCGTAAAAAAGGAACCAGCTCTGATGCTTTTTCTTTTCCATATGTGCAAGATGCCTTGTCAATCAACAGGGCGACTATTTTATCGTATTCTAACGTCTTTAAAACCCGTTGTTCCACTGTGCTCCTCCTTCTTTATCCAGCGGCGACCGTTGTACCGTGCGGGCGGGAGCGACGGTCTATACCGGCAATCATTACGATCTCCCCATTATAGCATGGCAGCGAAGCTTAGAAAACTTGGGCCCGGATGGCACCGGAAAGGAACCACGGGCGAAGGATAAATTTACACGTCTTCGCTTGGCATAGTTCCACTCTTTGCGTGAGAGAATGAAAGGTGAAACAACCCTAAAGGAGGAGTACACATGACGATCATGCGCCATATCGTCCGCTTTATCGTCGCTGCCGTAGTCCTGATGTTTGTCGGCTTTCTGGTCCCCGGCTTTTCGGTTAGCAGTTTTTGGACAGCTCTGCTCGCGGCCGTTGTCATTGCACTAATTGGCTGGGCCGTAGAAGCCATTTTCGGAGATCGAATTTCGCCGTACAATCGTGGTATTATCGGCTTCTTGGTCAGTGCCGTCGTGATTTATCTCACTCAGTTCATCGTCTCTGGCTTCCGCGTAACGATTCTTGGCGCGCTTCTGGCTTCCTTGGTGATCGGGATCATCGACTTGTTTATCCCGATCAAAACCCATATGGATTTGCGCAATGGAGATGCCAGGAACAAGCAGGAGACATAGGCAGAATACGCCAAAGAGCCATCCCTTTAAAAACGGGGTGGCTCTTCTCATTTTACCCAAAACGTAAAAAGAGAGGCACTTAAGCCCCTCTTTTCCTTAATCTATCGGTTTAGCCTTTGCCTCTTCCTGAATGATTTTCAGCAGTTCTTCGTACTCCTGACGCAAGCGGAAGTATTCATCCGCAATATTGACTGCAGAAAGTACGGCAATTTTGGCAGTATCCAGTCGATGGTTGCCGTTTGCGATTTCGTTCATCTTGTCATCAACGAAACCGGCCACCATGCGTATGTGATTGACACTTGCCTTGCCACTGAGCCGGTATTGTTGGCCAAAGATGTCCACCGTCAAACGATTTTTCCCATCACCTTGCACGAGAGGTACCTCCCTACTGCGACCTTTGCTCTACATTATCCTTTTTTAGGTTACTGAAAATGTCAGAGTTCGTCAAGCTGTGTTACATGCGCAGTTCAGCACCAGTTTTGTTTTTCAAGGCGTCAATGACAGCAGTAGTCACTTGTTGAATCTCTTCGTCCTGCAAGGTACGCTCGGCGTGACGGAATACCAGGGCAAATGCCATGCTCTTCTTATCTTGAGCAATACGTTCACCCATGTATACATCGAATAGGGTTACGGACTCAAGCAGTTCGCCTGCCGCTTCACGAATCGTTGCTTCCAATACACCAGCAGCTACACTGCGATCGACAACGAGAGCCAAGTCACGCGTTACCGCCGGGGATTTTGGCAGCTGATTGTAATGGCCTACCTCGGCAGCTACATCAATCAAAGCAGCTACATCAAACTGGAATACGTACGTTTCGGACAGATCATAAGCTTTTTCTGTGCCCGGATGAACTTGCCCCAGATAGCCCAGACGTTTTTCCCCTACCCATACTTCTGCGGTACGTCCTGGGTGCATACCTGCGATGTCCTGGACAGCTTTGTACTCGGCAGCTTGGATACCCAAACGAGCGAAAAGTGATTCCGCAATCCCTTTTGTTTGGAAGAAATCAACAGGCTGTTTGGCGCCCATCCAGTTTTGTGCGAGCAGTTGTCCAGTCAACGCACCTGCTACATACAGACGCTCTTCTGGAAGCTGTGTGAGCGTTTCTTCTTTTGTCAAGAACACACGGCCCAATTCGAAAATCGCAACATCGTGGTTTTGACGGTTTTTATTGTATGCCACTGTTTCCAAGAGGCTTGGAATCAAGCTCGTGCGCAGAACGCTATGATCTTCACTCATTGGCATCATGAGCGCAACAGGGTTTACTTTTTCCTGATGCAGACCCGCTACTGCCTCGACACGATCTGGATGAACCAGTGCATAGGAAATCGCTTCATTCATACCGGTACCAATCAAATGATGACGGATCGTACGGCGCAATTGCTGTTCTTTTGTCAACTGTCCTTGTGTGGTCGAACCAGAAGGCAAGCTGGTCGGAATGTTGTCGTAACCGTACAGACGTGCAACCTCTTCCACCAAATCCTCTGGCAGCGTAATGTCGCCACGTCTCGTTGGAACGGTTACCGTCCATTTGTCGCCCGCTACTTCATACGGGAATTGCAGACGCTCGAAAATCGGCGATACATCAGAAGCCGACATGTCGGTTCCGAGATGCTGATTAATTTTTGCAAGTGTAACCGAAACAACAGCAGGCGCAGCTTTGCTTACAACAGCAGAACTGATTCCTTTGGATACCGTTGCGCCGGACAATTGCTGAATCAGCGCAGCAGCGCGCTCTCCCGCTTCCTGCACACGCGCTTGGTCAACGCCTTTTTCCCAACGTACGCAGCCTTCTGTACGCATGCCGAGCATACGAGCAGTGCGGCGCACTGTTTTTGGTGTGAACCAAGCTGCTTCGAGAATGATTTCACTCGTCTCATCAGTGATTTCGGAGTTAGCTCCGCCCATGACCCCTGCGATCGCCAAGCCTTTGGTCTGGTCGGCAATCAGCAAGGTTTGCTCATCCAGCGTGCGCTCTTGATCATCCAATGTCACGAGCTTTTCGCCCTCGTTTGCCAGTCGAACGACAATAGAGCGATCAGCTACCTGTGTCGCATCGAAAGCATGCAGTGGCTGACCGTACTCGAGCAGGACATAGTTGGTCACGTCTACCACGTTGTTGATCGGACGAACTCCCGCTGCCATCAGGCGATTTTTCATCCATTGCGGAGATGTCGCGATTTTGGCGTTGGTGAAGTGACGACCGTGGTACTGATAGCTTTCATTCGTCGCTTCGATCTTGACTTGGATCGGGTTGTCGCCACCATTTTCAGTCAACTCGATTTGCGGGAATACCACTTCTTTGCCCAAGATAGCGGCTACCTCGTAAGCAACCCCCAGCATGCTCAAGCAATCCGAACGGTTCGGCGTCAGTCCCAATTCCAGCACATAGTCATCCAAGCCGAGGTACGAAACGGCATCCATTCCGATTTCCGCATCCGCTGGCAGAACCATAATGCCTTCTTGCTGATCTTTTGCCAGAAGCTTGTCGTTTAAACCCAATTCTTTTGCAGAGCAGATCATCCCTTGGGATTCTACACCGCGCAGCTTGGAACGCTTGATGTTTAGACCTCCAGGGAGCTTCGCACCGATCAGGGCGACGAGAACTTTTTGTCCCTTGTCTACGTTCGCTGCTCCACAAACGATTTGCAGGTCTTCTCCTTGTCCCGCATCAACGACGCATACGTTGAGACGGTCTGCGTCCGGATGCTTGCTGCGTTCTTTTACATAACCGATCACAACACCAGATACACCTGCGTTGCGCGATTCAACTGCGTCTACTTCAATCCCGCTGCGAGTCAGCTTTTCAGCCAGCTCCTGGGGCGTCGTTCCACTCAGATCGACGTATTCAGATAACCATTGGTATGATACCTTCATCTTTGCCTCTCCTCTCTAGCCTCGATTGAACTGACGCAGGAAACGAACGTCGTTGGTATAAAAATGGCGGATGTCCTCTACCGCGTATTTGAGCATCGCAATTCGTTCTACACCCATACCGAATGCAAAGCCGCTGACTTCCTCAGGGTTGTAACCGGCCATTTCCAGTACGCGCGGATGTACCATACCAGCACCCAAAATCTCGATCCAGCCTGTTTGCTTACATACACGGCAACCGTGACCACCGCAGTTGAAGCATTGCAGGTCTACTTCTACGGAAGGCTCCGTGAACGGGAAGAAGCTTGGGCGCAGACGAATTTGCTGGTTTTCTCCAAACATTTGACGGGCAAAAGTCAAGAGGGTACCTTTCAAGTCACTCATCCCGATTTTTTTATCAATCACGAGACCCTCGATCTGCGTGAATTGGTGGGAGTGTGTCGCATCGTCATCATCGCGGCGATACACTTTACCCGGACAGATCATTTTGAGTGGAGTCTTGCCTTCTTTTTTCAACATCGTACGTGCTTGCACAGGAGATGTCTGCGTACGGAGCAGTAGCTCTTCCGTGACGTAGAACGTATCTTGCATATCGCGTGCCGGGTGATCTTTTGGCAGGTTCAGCATTTCGAAGTTGAAGTGGTCCATTTCTACCTCAGGACCTTCTGCCACCTCAAAGCCCAGACCGATGAAGATGTCTTCGATCTCTTCAATGATCCGAGAAAGCGGGTGCATGGTGCCTGCTGGTACTGGACGTCCTGGCAGTGTCACATCGATCGTTTGTGAAGAAAGCTTGGCATTCAGAGCCGCCTCTTCAAATGCTTTTTGTTTGCCAGAGAACGCCACCTCCAGCGCTTCCCTTACTTCGTTCACCAGCTGACCGACAACTGGACGCTCTTCTGGGGACAAGCCGCCCATGCCGCGCAGCAGTTCTGTCAACTCACCCTTTTTCCCCAGGTATTTGACGCGCAAATCCTGAAGTTGTGCGGCTTCTGTCACTTGGCTGATTTGGCCCAGTGCGGACTCTTTCATTTCTTGCAACCGAGTTTGCACTTCGAATCGCTCCTTTATTTCTGTTTTGGAAAAAGAAAAACCCGCCCCTCAAAAAGGGACGAGTTACTTTTTTCTCGCGGTACCACCCTTGTTAGACAATTCGCTTCCGCCCTGTGACAAATCCATGACAATATCACTAGTGGAAAGAGACATTTGTCTCACTTCAGATCATTGGTAACGGGTATGACCCGGCTGCTCCTACTGCGCGAAAAGCGGTTCAGAGTGCGGCTTTGGAGTGAATTCGGCAGCTATCATGTTTAAGATGCTCGCAGTCTGTGACATCTTCTCCCTGAAAAACAGATAGGTCCTGCGTACTAGTCTCCGTCATCGCTTTACGTTATAATTATGACGTAAGGAAAATTATAGCGCAACAAGAGAGAACTTTCAATTCCACAAATGTTACATATCCAGAGAGTGTTTTCATGTGTATGTTACCCATTCGAAAGGGGATTTTGACATGATTGATAATGTTTCCGCCCTTTACGATAAGACAAGTATCTGCCGCCATTGCCAAGCGACCTTTTCGACCAAAAGAATCAGAAGCGGCACGTTGACGATGCTCCATCGCGACAGCGATTTTTATACCACTTTTAAAGAGCAATCTTTAAATCCCATTATATATACCGTCAATGTCTGCCCTGAATGCGGCTTTGCTTTTACGGATCAATTCCGGGACAAGCTCGCCCCCTGGCAAAAGCAGATTGTGGATGAACAAATCTCCTCGAAATGGAAGCCAAAAGATTTTGGAAAAGTTCGCCATGTACCAGAAGCCATTGTCAGCTACAAGCTTGCCATTTACGCAGCTGAAATAACGGATCAGCCCCATTCTGTAAAAGCCGGTCTGTATTTGCGCCTTGCATGGCTTTATCGATTCGAGAAAAATGTCGCGGAAGAAATGCGCTTTATCGATATGGCCGTGGAAGAATATGAACAATCGTATATTCATTCTGACTATACACGCGGTGACAAGGAAATGACCGAAGTCCGCTTGCTGTACTTGATTGGTGAGCTCTATCGCAGGCTCGAAAAGTATGATTTAGCCATCAAGTATTTCGGCAAAGCACTCGCCTTTCGCAACCACACCATTGAGAGCGGCATTATCCGGATGGCGCAAGATCAATGGCAACTCGCACGTGAAGAGTATAAAGAGAAAAAGAACGAGCAAAAGATCGGCTAGTCATGCCGATCTTTTCTTTTGCGCTGTGCCTCATAGACAAATATTCCTGCCGCGACTGCCGCATTCAGTGACTCTGCTCCGCCGTAAAGCGGAATGTGGACGAATTGATCGGCTTTGGCAAACATCTCTTTGGAGACGCCTCTTCCTTCATTGCCGATGACCATTGCCGTCAGACCAGCATAATCAGCCTCGTCATAGGCAACACTGTTTTGCTCCAAAGAAGAAATGAGAACTCTCCCTCCCTTTGCCTTCCATTCATCAGCCGTCTCAACTAACGATTGCGTAAAGACCGGGATGCGGAACAGTGCCCCCATTGTGGCCCGTACCACTTTTCCATTGTAAATATCGACACTGCCACTTCCAAGTACGACACCATCTACTGCTGCCGCTTCTGCTGTGCGCAAAATCGTACCGAGGTTGCCAGGGTCTTGTATTTCGTCCAAAAAGAGGAGTATCAAGCTTCCTTGTTCCTCTCTCTTCTTATCTACCCATTTTGCCCAATCTGCTGCTGTTTTTTTCACTTCGGCCACAATTCCTTGCGGTGACTTCGTTTCGGAGAGCTTCGCCAACACTGCCTCTGATGCAGCAATGACCTGGACAGCTTCCGGATGATTAGCCAGAGCACGTTGGCAGGCTGGGTCCATGTCACGCTGCTGATCGTAAATGACCGTGACTACCTCCGCCCCGCTTTTTAACGCCTCTTCTACCAGATGTGCCCCTTCCACGAGAAAACGCTGCTGCTCTTCCCGTCCTTTTCGTGACAGCAACTGGTGCAATCGCTTTACCAGTGGGTTTTGTACCGAAGTAATGATTTCATTTGTCATAAACCTATGCCCGCTCCTCAAATTCGCGTAAGTCTTTGTTGTTCCCGATCACCACAAGCACGTCGCCGTATTGGATGACTTCATCCGGGCTAGGAGCGATGTTGAATTTATCTCCGCTTTTGATGGCAATAACGTTGACCTCGTATTTTTTCCGAATATCCAGTTGCCGCAAGTTTTGACCGACCAGCTTGGACGACACGACTACCTCCGCCACGCTGTAGTCCTCTGCCAGCTCGATAAAGTCAAGTACATTCGAAGAGATCAGATTATGGGCGACCCGAACTCCCATGTCACGCTCAGGGAATACGACACGGTCAGCTCCCACTTTGTACAATACTTGTCCATGACGCTCATTCTGTGCTTTTGCCACGATCTTTTTGACACCCAAGTCTTTCAGCGTCAATACCGTCAGGATACTCGCCTGAATATCGACCCCAATGGCCACAACGACTACGTCAAAATTGCGGATTCCGATTTCCTTCAAGGCGCGTTCATCCGTAGAATCCGCTGCTACCGCGTGCGTTACGTATTGAATATTTTCGTTAATACGCTCCTCGTTCTCATCTATACCCATCACTTCATAATCCATCTCGTACAGCGTTCTCGCCACGCTAGAACCAAAACGTCCCATCCCGATAATGGCAAATTGCTTGGACATGTTAATCTTCCCCTTTACGGAACTTACCAATAACAAGCATTATAGCACAACCAAAACATCCCCCACAAAACGGTCATGAACGTTTTGTACGAAAAGCATGGTATGCACAAATCAGCGTTTACAAATACTATTTCTTGAATTCATTCTCAAAAGAGAGGTGCAAGCACGGTCATGAACATTGCCTCACTCAATTTACGTCAAGCGATCATGTACAAAATGCAAGGCTCAGATCCAAACGCAGTGGAAGAGACCATCAGTGATGCCATTGCCAGCGGTCAGGAGAAGACACTGCCGGGGTTAGGTGTTTTGTTTGAAGTTCTGTGGCAAAACAGCGATGCTTCCTCACGCCAATCCATGATTACGACTATCGCGGAACACTTGCCTGAACAAGCCGAAAAGCCGATCTAACCATTTCTTCTTTCGAACAAACATGCTTCAAAGGGAGGGGCTATTACGTCCCTCCCTTTTCATTGTTCACTTCTCGACCTTTGTTGAACTGATTGCGCATGAATTGGGTGATTGCCAGCAAGATAGGGATGATGATGGTGATCAAATATCCTATGTTGGTCAAATACTGTGTAAAAGAAAACAGCTCCACTATATTTTGCGGCACTAATGTCAGGAAAAAAAGGGGCACCATGATCACAATCGCGGTGATTTGCTGAAAACGAATGCCTTTGTGAAACAAGCGCCGCAATGAAAAAATCGTCGCGTACAGCATATTCCCGATCGTTGTAAATACAGAAGCAACCCAAATCGCGAGAAAGGCGGACTCAAAACGCTCCAAAAACCAGCCGGTTTTCTGCGTTACCTTGACCAGTTCAAGCGTAGGCCACACCAGCCTCTGCAATTCTTCATAGCCAAATACAGTAATGCCTGCGACAACTGTGATCACATAAATGACAAGAGCAAAACTCATACCTGTCATGCTGGCTACCCCTAGCCTTGCCCCGGGAATAGCGAAGGCAAAATAAACCATTAACAACTCATATCCGGTATAAAGCGTATACGTATTCAGACCCGTTTTCATGACATTTGTCCATGACTCGAATCGGAATGGCAATAAATTGTACCAATCTGCGTTCATGAAGGAGACGAGCGGAATCAAGAGAGACGGCAACAGGAGGAAAGGAATCAACAGCTCATTTACCCTTGCCACAACTTCAATCTCATGACAACAAAGAAACACGACCAACAACAGCAGCGTGATGATTATTACTTCCAGTGGCGTTTGCGGTAATACGGAGGTCACGACGACTTCCCCGAACAATCTGGCTGTGATTCCCGCATTGAGGAACTGATAGAGAATGAAGAGAAATATACACAGGGTACCGATGGCAACCCCAAATATCTTCGGCATAAATTCGACAAAGGTAAGACCGGGAAACTGGTTGCCTAAATAAACGATAGCCGCTACAGCCATGGACGCTATGAAACCACCTACAATGGGTCCCACCCACCCCATTTGATGAAGAAGTTCGGTTGCTGTTCTCGGGATGACGAGGATACCCACCCCGATCATCGAACTGACCATAATGCTTGTCAGTTGCCAGGTACCAAAATTACGTTTCTGATTCTCCACAGTGATCGCTCTCTCCTATTGCATTTCCATACCAAGACGGCGCAGCTTGATTGTGTATGTAACGCGAATGGGGAAATCCCTGAAATCTTTCTTCCAGTTGTGAGTTTTCCAGTAGTCTTGGTAATGCTTCGCACGCAGTGTAAGACCCAGTTTCAAAATGTCGCTATTGTACTGCTTTTGTAATTGCTGCAATAGTTTTTTTGCGCGATTTTCCATTTCTTTTTGAATAAGCGTTTGCATTTGTAAGATGAATTGCTCCGCAGGAATGTTCAGGTCTTCTGTGAGTTCGACAATATCTCCTTGAAGCTCGCAATGATAGGTAGCGGAAGAGGATTTGTGAATAATCACCTTTTTTTTTGCGAAATGCGGACGAAAACTCACATATCCATTCTTGGTTTTCGGCAACGGAATGACAATGTCTCCACCTGGTTTTTCATTACGTAGCTGAAGCAATATCCATGACTGTATGTGATCCAATATCCCCACCATCTTGTGTCCGCGAAAAACAGCAACCCCTTTCCAGCTCACCTCGTTCTTTCTGGCCTCTACATAATTCAAAAACGGCTCCATGGTTAGATTAGAGGTCTGATTGAAATAGTCGCCCAGCGTTTGGTCTGGAATTCTTCCTAATTTCATGCCATTTTCGATCAGCCCCATCATATAGACGACTGGAATCGGCTCGATTCTCGGTTTTATCTCCAGCAAGGTAGATGCTTTGCCCTTCACGACGATCGGCCACAGAAGTCGCCGTATTTGCGGTTCGCGACGAAAACTGTCCATGATGTCTTGGATTCCCTTTCTGGCGACCTCCTCACTTACGGCAAGAATACGGGTATGTCCAAGAAACAATCGCTGGTTCATCCGCATTTGCAAGTTATTGGAAGCATCTGTCACCGTTCTTCCTGTCACGCTCATGATTTTCACGGCATCCGCATTATTTCCTCCACCCTTCCCGCCACTCCCAGCGATTTTCATAGGAATTGGAATTTGGACGGTCATTTTGTACAGATTTTCATTTTTTTCATCCTGATCTATCGCAATGGCCAACACCGATGCGCGTTCTTCCAATTCACGTCTATCCCAGCACCCTGTCAGCAGGATGGTAAAAATGATCAACAAAGCGAAGTATCTAAGAGATTTACCCATCGATATTCCGCCCCTCTCGTCGGGTCACCATGTCACGAATGAGGATTGCTCCCCAGTAAACAGCAGGGATCAGCAAATTAATGACCAGGCTAGACAATCCCAGCAACGACGCCACCCTAAATACTTCCGTGATGTTTTGTGGAATGAGGGCAAAGAAGAATAAAGGGATGAGAAGGACTGTAGCCACGATTCTTTGAAATCTGATTCCCTTACGAAACAACTGTCTCAATGAATAAACAACAACGTAATACGCATTGGCTACCGTAGTAAAAACAGCCGATACCCACACTGCCAAAAAAGCGGATTCCAATCGTTCCAAGATCAATCCAGGCACCTGCGTCGTCTTGACCAATTCTAGTGTCGGCCACGTCACCCTCTGTAGCTCTTCGTAACCAAACACTGAAATACCAGCAACCACAATTAACATGTAGAGTGATGCTGCAATTAATAAACTGTAAAGTCCCGCCAATTCCCTGTTCGTGTTTTGTTGCGCATAGGCGAAAAAGACGAACATAATTTCAAAACCAGAATAGGAATAAATTCCTTCGTACACTCCTGCTACCATTGAACGGATTGACACATGATTAATCGGCAGGAGATTCCCAATTTCCGCCTTTTGGAACGACGCAATCGCGATAAAAAGAAGTGGAAAGATAATAAAAGGAAACAGCAGCTCGTTCACTCGTGCTACTACTTCCACCTCATGCATGCACAAAAATAGTATCAATAAAAACATTGACATGAGTATAACTTCCAACGGAGTCTGTAAAAGAACGGAAGTCACAACCACTTCACCAAATACACGCGAAACGACGGCCGTGGAGAAATACAGGTATACTAGATAGATACAAATCCAGGGGAGGCTGAAAACTTTGCCCACCCAAGGCCGTTTGGCAGATCCCCACACCTTATGACTATATTCAATAAAGGTTTCACCTGGATAGCGCTTGCTCAATTTGACAATTAACCATAAGGAGACATAAGCACCTGCTGAGCCAATCAGAGGAGCGATCCAGCCTGCCTCAAATAATTTCGAACTGGTTGTGCGAGGAAGGGTCAAAACGCCGACACCGATTAAGGTACTTGTCATGAGACAAATTTGCTGCCACATCGATAGATTATGATGCCAGCTGTGCCCCTCCCTCCTGTTCATTTCTGGTTCTCCTCCTCTCTGATCCGGATTTTATCTTGAACATGAAACATCATCGGTCTTGTCTTCATCATGTGATGGGGTGCCCGTAAGAACAAGTCCTTCATTCCATTCAGGTTGAGCGGACTAAGCGGGCTCATATAGGGTACTCCAAACGATTTCAGTGAAGACAAATGAATGAGGATGACAATCAAAAACAGCATAATACCGTATAGACCAAACATTCCTGCCAGAATCATAACCGGAAAGCGTAGCATCCGAATGGCAATCGCCGCACTGTAACTCGGAGATGCGAACGAGCCGATGGTCGTCACAGCCACGATAATCACCATGACAGGACTGACAAGCCCGGCCGTTACCGCTGCTTCTCCGACCACGAGTGCTCCAACAATCCCGATCGTAGGACCGATTGGCCCCGGCAGCCTCACACTCGCTTCCCTCAATATCTCAATGGCCAACTCCATAAACAGAGCTTCGACTAAAGAAGGGAATGGAACGGTAGATCGCCCTGCCGCCATCGCAATGACCAGTCGAGAAGGGATCATCTCTGGATGAAATGAACTAAAAGCGATATATAGAGAAGGTAGCAACAAAGCGATGCTGATACTGATAATCCGAATGAAACGAATTAAGGTCGCGATATAAAATCGCTCGTAATAATCCTCTGGACTCTGATAAAACTGTGAAAACACAGCCGGAGCAATCAATCCGAACGGAGTACCATCTACCAGAATGCCTACTTTCCCTTCCAAAAGATTGGCCACTACTTTGTCAGGGCGCTCCGTATTTTGAATTTGCGGGAAGGGGGACCATCTCCGATCCTGGATCATTTGTTCGATGTACCCGCTCTCCAGCACAGAATCCACACGAACATTACTCTCTATTCGCGCAATCACTTCCTCCACCATCGGGGGATACGCAAGACCCTCGATGTACATGATGTAAACGTCAGTCTGTGTTCGTTCACCGACCACCATATGACGCACTCTGAGATTGGGGTCCTTCAAACGAAAACGGATCAGGGCTGAATTCACGCACAATGTCTCACAAAAACCATCGCGTGGCCCTCGTACGACTGATTCCGTCTGAGGCTCTTCTACCGAACGCCTGTCCCAACCTCTCGTATTATTCAAGTAAGCATTTTGACACCCATCAATGATCAGTACCGCGCATCCAGACAAAATATTTCGGACGATCTGCCTCAGTTTGTCTGTCAAATCCAGCTCATTTGTCGCCGGATCATTATAGGTGATATCAGGAGTCGTCATATAGCGAATAATAAAATCACTGATGACATTGCGATCCACCATGCCATCTATAAAAACGATAGCGGCTTGAACCTTCGTCTTCGTTTGAAATCGACGAACGACAAGATCATCACACTTTCCAAACTGCGCTTGAATCAATTGGATGTTTTCTTCCAAATTTGTTGTGAGCGCAACATCGGACACGCTTTCCATGCTCTTGTCGGAGTGCTGCTCCAACGCTTTTGACTGGAGGGCTTCTTTTCTTTTTTTCCATGCTTGAAAAAACTGGCTCAAGCTGCTCACCCTTATCCATGGAATGTAGACTGTCTACAGGTACGGATAGTGTGCCCAATAATGGAAAGAAAATCCCGTAAAAGGCGTATTACAAAAGAAAAACAGGTCCAACCTAAGTCGGACCTGTTACGCAACCACCTCGCGCTTGTTTTCAAATTTTTCGTAGCTCTTCTCTAACATGATCGTTTTTAAGATCTGGACACTTTCCCAAACCTCTGTATAAGTCGTATAGAAAGCAACGGGGGCTAACCGGATGATGTTTGGGGCACGGAAGTCAGGAATTATGCCCGCTTCCTTCAATGCCTTGCATATACGTATGGCCTCGTCGTGCTCAAGGCTGACATGCCCACCCCGACGATCATCCTGCTGTGGGTTCGCAATCGTAAAACCCATGTCGGCTAGCTCCACCTCGATCAAATCCATCATGAACCGCGTTAAGCTGAGCGACTTGGCACGAAGCTTTTCCACGGACACCTCCTGGAACATTTCCAAAGAACCAAGCAGCGGGGCGAGACTCAGCATATGTGGGGTACCGATCTGGTACGCGCCCGCACTTTCACATGCATCCAGCGTATGGTCCATGTCAAATTGCTTATCCTTTTTCGAGCTGAACCATCCCGCCAATCCAGGAGTTCTGCCAAAATGCTTGCGGTTGACATATAGGCTACCCACGCTTCCAGGCCCTGCATTTACATATTTGTAGTTGCACCAGTAGGCAAAGTCCACTTCCCATTTGCTGAAGGAATGCGGGATCGCTCCTACAGAATGACATCCGTCAAACCCAATCAGAATGCCTCTCTCATGCGCGGCTGCTGTCAAGCGTTCAATATCGAGCAACTGGCCGCTGCGATACAGGACAGTAGGGAGGACAACCAGTGCGACTTCATCCGTCATCGCATCGATAATATCCTCTTCTTCGATCAGACGACCATCTCTTGACGCTACCCGAACCAAATGCTCTTCCGGGTCCAGCCCATGGAGCTTCATTTGACTCTGGAGTGCGTATATATCGGTAGGAAAATCCAGTTCAGTGGCAACGACCTTCGTCCTCTTCCCGACCGGATGATAGAAGGTAGCTGCCAGCTGATGCAGGTTGATCGTCGTAGAGCCCGTGACGATCACTTCCTCGGGGCTTGCCCCTACAAGTGCTGCGCTCATCTCTGCCAATTTCTCCGAAAAGAAAAACCACGGATGAATACCCGTTGTCCAGCCTTCCACCCCCAGCTCCTTCCAAGACTGCATCATATCCATGACGCTCTTTTCCGCTCTTTTTGACATGAGGCCAAGTGAGTTACCATCCAAATACAGACTCGAAAGCAGATAAAACTCTTCGCGATAGCTCGCGAGTTCGTCCTGTGCATCCAGTTGCTGTGCGTACGTTTTCGTCAAGGGGCTTGATTGAGACATAGCTACCTCCTCAGCTTGTTCTATCGTTACCCTTATTATAGGCTGAATTTTCAAACAAGAGAATCACATTTTCAAAAAGAAAATCCCGTGCCCCTACGACACGAGATTCTTATCCAAATATAGTTGTATTACCCAAATGACTAGGAAGATTTGCGCGATGCAAAAGAGCGGGAGCAGGATGCGAAAAGAGGTATGCTTCGTCTTATGCCGTTGAATGAGCATACCCTCCAGCGCACCAATCCCTCCTCCTAAAAATGCGACCAACAAAAGGCTCAGTTCCGGAACCCGAAAACCTTTTTCTTTAGCCAGACGCTTGTCTGCCTGCATCAGGTAATAAGCATAGCCATTCAGCAGTAAAGCTCCTCCAGCCAGCACCCAGACATTTGAATTGAAGTATCCTGCCATGAGGAGGGCCCAGCTAATCACGAGCACCAACACGAAATTGCGGCGGTGGGCAGCTAATTGTTCATGGTACATTTGTTATTCTCCTTTTGCCCGATATGCCCGATTTCCCATAAACTGCTTGCGTACAAAGAATACCACAGCCAATACAACCACGATCACCAGCAAAGCGTAGAAACCGTATTTACGGATGACTTCGATAATAGCTTCCACGTTATTACCGAATACATGGCCGAGAAAGTAAAAGGCGATGGTCCAAACCAACCCGATCGGATATGACAGCATCGCATATCGCCGGAACGTCATACCGCCCAGGCCGACCAAATAAGGTACGACATGGCGGACAACCGGAAATAGGTAGCTGATGCAGAGGGCAGTAGTTCCATACTTCTCCAGCAAGCCCGTTGATCGATTCACCGCGTTCCTCATTTTCTCGGTTTTGCACAGCCATTGCAATATCGGTTTCCCAAAGTACTTTCCAAGTAAAAAGCCAATCGTCAATCCGGAGGCAACCCCTAAATATCCCGCCAAAAAAGAATACCAAGGGTTTAACACGCCAATGGAGGCAAGAAATCCTCCTGTAGCGACAACCAGCTCATCGGGAATCGGCAAACCTACAATCCCAAGCCAAAGCATGAAAAAAATCGCTACGTAGCCGTATTGCTCTATGATGGACATTAGCAGGTCGACTTCCATGAGGCAAAATCCCCTATCCTTGCCACAGTGCGGTCATTTCTTGACATACTAGCAGCTATGGCATCGCACGATATCTGACTCTATGTATTACGTTATGAACCTCAAAAATGGTACTTGTTTATTTTGCAATAGATGTACGTATTTTATCAAGCACAGATACAACAAGCGAAAGCGACTCTATCCTGATAGATGCTTGAGCGCTTCACGCCTGGACAAACTCGCAAGTGGAGTCGCTTCTACAAATTCACGTACGGCTTTGGGATTTGTTTTCGCATACTCTCTCAACGCCCAGCCAATTGCCTTCTGAATAAAAAAGTCTTTGGAATCCGAGCTTCTTTCCACCAAGGAAAAGAGCAGCCGCTGATCTGTCTTATCCTTGTACGACAGTTGAAATAAAATCGCTGTACGTTGCAGCCACATGTTGGTTCCATTCATCCAAGCTGTCGTATTCGATACAATCAGTTCGGGATGCAAGGCGAACAATTTGCCTGTTGTATGGGAAGCCAAATAATCTACGGTATCCCACCACGATTTTGTCGTAATGAGTTCGACAACGAACGGGAGATGGTCAGGGGTGAGACGCTTTTTGGACTTCTCGAGTACGTCAAGCGCTACATACTGGTACTCTCGCGCTGGCAAATCCCACAAGGAACGAACGACCTGCTCCCAATTTTCGGGTACGCCATAATCACGAAAGATTTGTTTGGTCAGTTCTTTGCGCTGTGGTGATTTGATCCCCAGAAAAGAAAAATGATTTTTCATGTACTGCGCCATGGGGCCAGCCACAGTCGAATCACCATGTGCACGCAACCGTTCCTCGACAGCCTCCGTATACGTGCTTGCATTCATCTGCGTCTCCTCCTCCCATCCCATCTGCTCATCCGGTCATTTAGCCTGCTACTTGGACATCCTGCTTGACGACAGCAAAAGCATTTTGCTCTTCATCTTTGTACGGATAATACACGACGAGTATAAAATCTCCCTCTACAAGCTCACCGGTCTCCATCCATTTTTCAATGTCAAAGGTCACCTTGGCAGTCAGCGTGTGTTTGAAATAATCTTTTTCCAATGCTGCATGTGCCGCAAAATCATCGCGGAGTCGCTCACGCTGCTCAGTTAGCACAGCAAACGTCTGTTGCATCTCTTCCTTGTCCATGACATCCTCCCACCACAGCTTGCGGGGACGATGCTTCTGGTTGCGCAGGAAATCGAATTTCATCATGCTAAGTACATGGTCCATTCCTTCCACTTGCTGGAATTGCAAAAACTTCTGCAAACGCACGAACAAATCCTCTAATTGATGACCAATACGGCTCCAGCCTTGACTTTCCCAATAATCGCCAAATGCCTGGAAAAAGTCGAAAGCCGTTTCGAATTGATTTGCCAACAGCCATTCCACTGTATAATCCATCCGGTGCGCATTCCAGTACTTTTCCAGAATGTCTTCTACACGCTTGATTTTTTGCATGTCATCAAAGGAAAGGACGTTGTTTCCCAAAATTTCGTAAGGAGCCTCATCCATAAAAATATAGCCATGATTAGCCGCACGCGCACGAACACCTGTCCCGCGCAGCATTTTCAAAAAGCCAAGCTGAAGCTCCTCCGGGCGCAGACCAAACACGTCGTTGAAGGTTTTGCGGAAGGACGCATAATCTTCCTCAGGCAAACCAGCGATCAAATCCAAGTGCTGATCGATTTTTTTCGAATCCTTGATCTGTGTCACTGTACGCGCAAGGCGATCGAAGCGCTGAATCCGCTGAACAAGGCGGTTGGTCTCATCATTCGTGGACTGAACCCCAATCTCGAAGCGGAAAATGCCTGGAGGTGCGTTCTCTGTCAAGAAGTCGAGTACGTCCGCGCGCAAAATGTCTGCCGTGATCTCGAATTGAAAGATCGTTCCATTGTGGTTATCGATCAAAAACTGAAAGATTTCCAAGGCATATTTCTTATTGATGTTAAACGTTCGATCCACGAACTTGATCGTTTTGACGCCGTGATTGATCAAACGCATGAGATCTTCTTTTACTCGTTCGAGACTGAAATAGCGTACGCCGTCTTCAATCGAAGACAAACAGTATTGACATTTAAACGGACAGCCACGAGATGCCTCAAAATAGACGACGCGGTTGTTCAGCTCGTCCAGATGATCCGCGTAAGGGGAAGGAATGCTGTCCATCTCTTCAACTTGCGCACGCGGCATGGAAAAACGTACGTACTCCTCTTCGCGATAAGCGATTCCGGCAACATCTCGCAGGCGTGGAGGCTGCTTGGTTTGCAATGATTCCTGATACACCTGCAAAAGCTCCAAGAAGGTCTGCTCTCCTTCACCAATGCAGATGACATCGATTTCAGGATGCTTCTTCATCCATTCGTCCGCGTCATAGGTCACTTCTGGTCCGCCAAGGATAATCGGAACATCCGGGCAAATCTTTTTCAGCGTGCGCATGACACTGAGCGTCTCGCGAATGTTCCAGATATAACAGGAAAATGCAACGACATCGGGCTTGCGCTTGTGTATATCTGCTACTATATTTAACGTCACATCGTTGATGGTATACTCCACCAGCTCAATCGAAGGAAATGCTTCCTGAGCATAGCTTCGCAAATAACGCAAAGCGAGTGAGGAGTGAATAAACTTGGCGTTTAAGGTCGATAGTAAAATCTTCATGGATGGGTCTACTCTCCTTGCAAAATTCGGCACCAAAAAACCATCTGCAATCGATGGTTCAGGTCTGACCGATCTTTTTCCTTTCGTAACAGTACCATACGAGGCTAGTAACGGCAAATCGTTAACGGTTTAATTCGCGCACCACATGCCCCAGCTCCGGCACGATCAACCGATTCATCGCCAGTCGCACCGCACCTGTCGAGCCTGGCGTGGAAAAAATCATTTTCCCTTTCCGCGTCCCTGCAATCGCACGACTGAGCATCGCAGCCGAACCGATGTCTTCGGTAAAGCTCAACATCCGAAACAGCTCGCCAAATCCCGGCATTTCCTTATCGAGTAAGCCAGAAACAGCCTCAAAGGTGTTATCTCGGGGCGAAATGCCAGTACCGCCATTAAGAAGAATGACTTGAACGTCGTCATGTGCAATTCCCGCTTCGATCGCAGCAATGACCTGTACAGGCTCGTCCTTTACTATTTGATAGAGCGCTACGCTGTGACCGGCTTCAGTCAGAAGCTGCTTCATCAATTGTCCGCTTTTATCTGTATCCTCTGTGCGGGTATCGGAAACGGTAATGACCATGCATATGACTTGCTTGGGCGATAGCGCCTTGTGTTCCTGCGTACTCATCCGTATTTTCCTCATTTCTTCAATATATATCTTTTCTCATGATACCATGTTCGGGTTTCCAGTACCCTCGTCGTTCCTGAAACAATTTCTTCACTCCCTATACCCGAGATGCTTCGCTTTCCTATATAATGCTGATGACTGCTATTTTTTCGACAGACAAGGAGGCGTGCGCGAATGCCAGAGCGACCGTATTTTTCTTTTCATTTCCACAAACAATCGCACACACCGATCTATGTACAACTCGCTGAACAATTGAAAACAGCGATTTTGCGTGGTGCCTTTCTTGTAGATGGACAACAATTGATATCGCTGCGAGATATGAAAACAATTAGTGGTTGCTCGTTGGAGACAGTCAAAAAAGCATACGATCATCTTGCGTTGGAAGGCTGGCTGGAAGCTGTGCACGGCAAAGGTTATTACTTGACGCAGCTTGCTAAAGAAGCGCGTTTGGAAAATCGCCTCCCGCTCACAGATATTCCGATCGCTTCCCTGGCTGATTCCTCTCCTCGTCCAAGCGAAGAGCTGGTGAAGCGATTGCGTGGTGCTTTTTATGAGAGTCTGACTGTATTGGATGAACCGTCCGCCCAAAAGAAAATCAGACGTACACAAGCTGCCAAGGTTTTTGCTGATCACCTCGGCCGCCGGGGGCTTCCTCACTCACCTGAGCGCCTCCTGCTTTTCAATAGAAGCACGAGCGGCTTCGCCTTTCTTGCGCAGCGTGTCATGAGTGCACGTGATGTCGTCTATGTAGAGGAGTACAGCTATCCTGTATTTCTTCGACTGTTGAGCCAGTGCGGAATTACCGTTCGCCCGATTCGCATGGATGAAGAAGGCGTTTGTATTCAAGCTCTCACGGAAGAGCAGGAGCATTACCCTGCGAATTGGCTTTTGATTAACCCGCATTATCAATTTCCTACCGGTATCAGCTATTCGTTGAAACGAAAGGAAGATTTGCTCGAATGGGCGCAGAGCCACAACGTACGTCTTGTGGAAAACGACCATTATGGCGACCTCTGGTTTGAAGAACCGAGTGTTCCTTTGTACCAGATGGCTGCGCAGGCAAAAAGCCCAGTGGAGGTCTACTATCTGCATTCGTTGTCCAAAACGTTGGCTCGCGATCTACAATTGGGCGTACTGATGCTTCCTTCTGATTTATCGGATGACGAGTTGGAGCGCTATAGTCAGCTTGTTTCCATGACAGGAGCAGAGCCATCCTTGCTCGTCGTGGAATCCGCTGTTCGACTCCTCGATGATCCGTGGTTTTATGAAGAGTTTCTAACGGATCGTCGTGCTCTGTTCCAGACCCGCTTCCTGCGACTGTGGCAGGAAAAACGCCAGGCACTCCCTGATCATGCACGAATGTACCCTATTTCAGGGGGCTTAAATACGTGGATCAAATGGGGCACGCCAACCGCAAGAGCAACTGAACAAGAAGAGAGAGTCGTCGCTATTCTGCGTGAGGAAGGTCTCGAGCTGACTGGCGGTCATGCTTTTCGCGTAGCCGATGAGCCTGCCGATATTCTGCGCTGCCCGGCTGTCCGTTTCCCACTCGCTCCACTGGAAGAACGAGAGTTGAAACATTGGCTTCACCGATTGGGTGCTGCTCTTCTTCGGTAAGTTTTCCAAGGGAAATGCCATACTAAGAGATAGATTTCCCCTCTTTTCCTTTTCACTAGACTCGAAAAAAGCCGAGGTATAACCTGCTATGATTAAAAAAATCGTAGAAAAGCTTCACCTTGATCCACCAAAAACGCTGGTTCTTGGGTTTGCCTTGATTATCTTCTTGGGAGCGCTGCTTTTGACACTCCCGGTCGCTACAGTTGATGGAGTTGGTCTGCATTGGCTTGACGCTCTGTTTACAGCCACCTCTGCTACATGTGTAACAGGCTTGGTTGTCGTCGATACTGGAACGACTTTCACTACCTTTGGTCAACTCGTCATTTTGTCGCTCATCCAAATTGGCGGTCTCGGATTTATGACGTTCGCTACCTTTTTCGCACTGATTATGCGTAAAAGAATCTCATTGCGTGAACGGCTCATCCTGCAAGAATCGCTGAATCAGATGTCGATAGAAGGTGTCGTACGATTAGCCAAAATGATTCTGGTTTTTACTGCCCTTACTGAGTTTATAGGTGGAGTGCTTCTCTCTATTCGTTTTGCCTTTGACTTTCCTTTGAAAAAAGCGATCTACTTCGGCTTTTTCCATGCGATTTCTAACTTTAACAACGCTGGTTTTGACCTGATGGGCGAGTTCGCCAGCTTGACAGCCTATGTGGAGGACCCGCTCGTCAATCTCGTCGTCTGTCTGATGATCATACTTGGCGGTATTGGTTTCATCGTTGTCAGCGAGATTTACGATTATCGTCATAACCGCCGCTTGTCATTACATACGAAAGTCGTACTGACAACAACCGGTCTTTTGATTACGGCAGGGACAGTGCTTATTTTTATTTTGGAGTACAACAATCCCAAAACGTTGCAGCCCCTATCCATGATGGGCAAAGTGCTCGGCTCCTTCTATCAATCGGTTACACCCCGTACGGCAGGTTCCAACACATTGAATATCGGGGATATGTATCAGTCGTCGCTTTTCCTCCTTATTATCCTAATGTTCATCGGTGCTTCTCCTGGCTCGACGGGAGGCGGTATCAAGACGACGACCTTTGCCACACTGATTGGCGCTGTTATTGCCCAAATTAAAGGAAAAGAAGATGTCATCTTCTTCCGGCAACGCATCCTGCCACACATGGTCTACAAATCGCTGACACTGACCATGATTGCCCTGTTCATTGTACTTGTCATGACGATGGTCCTCTCGATTACCGAGACAGGAGCACGCTTTGAGATGATCCTATTCGAGGTTACTTCCGCTTTTGCTACGACCGGACTCTCTATGGGACTGACCCCTCATCTGACTCCGATCGGGAAAACGCTGATCATATTAACGATGTTTGCTGGTCGGCTCGGCCCCCTCACGATTGCCTTTGCCCTCGCACAGCGCAAACAAAAGGAGTACTTCCGCTATCCAAAAGGGAGGATCACCATCGGATAAGCCGTATAAAAATGGAGAAAACCCTGCCAAAGCACCGAAAGGATTTTGGCAGGGTTTCGTTTTGTATATGATTTATTGTTTTTGCCACTGTTTGGACAGCTCGTCGCGTACCAGTTGGCCCATCTCGATTGTACCAATCGCTTTGCTTCTGTCTGCCGCGATATCGCCAGTGCGATGCCCTGCTTCCAGCACGGACCAAACTGCGTTTTCCACAGCTGCTGCCGCTTCATCCATTCCGAGAGAAAGACGAAGCATCATCGCTACGGACAGAATGGTTGCCAGCGGATTGGCAATGCCTTTTCCAGCAATGTCAGGGGCAGAGCCATGAACCGGTTCATACAAGCCAAAGCTGCCTGCTGCCAGACTCGCCGAGGACAGCATCCCAATCGAACCAGTCAGCATCGCTGCCTGATCGCTCAAGATGTCGCCAAACATGTTTTCCGTCACGATGACGTCAAACTGTTTTGGATCACGCACGAGCTGCATCGCGCAAGAGTCTACCAACTGGTGAGACAGCTCTACATCTGGATAGTCAGCCGCTACTCGCTCGGCTACCTTGCGCCAGAGGCGGGAGCTTTCGAGGACGTTTGCCTTATCTACAGATACGAGACGCTTTTGGCGTTTGCGCGCAATGTCGAAGCCTACTCGAATGATTCGCTCGACTTCCGCTTCATGATAGATGCACTGATCTTCTGCGACTTCTCCGTTCGGACCGTCATAACGTTTTTTCTCACCGAAATAAATCCCACCGGTCAGTTCACGTACAACGATCAAGTCAACGCCAGAAACAACTTCTGGCTTGAGGGTGGACGCTTCCACCAGAGAGCTGTGCATGGTAGCTGGGCGAATATTTGCAAACAAACCGAGTGCTTTGCGAATGCCCAGCAGCCCTGTTTCCGGACGAAGATGCCCAGGATTCTGGTCCCACTTCGGTCCGCCAACGGCTCCCAAGAGCACAGCATCCGCTTGCTTTGCCAGCGTTACCGTTTCTTCTGGCAACGGTGTTCCATCTGTATCGATTGCGATACCACCGATCCGGCCTTCTTCACATGTAAAAGTGACACCTTCAAGTTCCCCTACGAGTGTAAGGACTTTGACCGCTTCCTGCATGATTTCTGGTCCAATACCGTCTCCAGGAAGAACGGCGATGCGATAATTTTTCTTCATCGTTTATCCCGCTTTTCTATACGTAATGGTTTCCGAACGCTGCTGGTTCCTATGATCCTATCCACATTTGACCCTATCTTTATATCGTTGCACTGACAGGCGTAGGCTCGCCTCGGCGCTCCATGATCTTGTTGACTGCCCGTATATAGGCAATGGCGCTTGCTTCCAGCACATCCGTACTCACACCGCGTCCTGTTACGATCAGATCGTCCTGTTGAAGTCGTACGAACACTTCACCCAACGCATCTTGCCCGTGGGTAACAGAAAGGATTTTGTAATCGACAAGGGTGACTTCTTCTCCGGTAGCGCGGTCAATCGCTTTGTAGATAGAATCAACCGATCCATTTCCACATGCAGCTTCTTCGCATACCGATCCGTCGGCACGAACCAGCCGGACACTCGCTGTCGGAACGGAAATGTTGCCGTATGCGAGCTGCACGGATTCCAGCTGGAACGCTTCAGGTCCGCGAACCATCTTGGAGTCGACTAATGCGAGGATGTCGTCATCCGTGATTTCTTTCTTCTTGTCGCACAATACTTTGAATGCTGCAAACGCTGCGTTTACCTCTTCTTGCTCCAAGTGATAACCCAGATCAACCAGCTTTTCTTTGAAGGCATGGCGGCCAGAATGCTTGCCGAGAACCAGTTTGTTTGACTTGAAGCCGACCGATTCCGGACGGATAATTTCGTACGTAGTGACCTCTTTTAACACACCATCCTGGTGAATACCGGATTCGTGCGCAAAAGCATTTGCACCCACGACTGCTTTATTTCCTGGCACGATCATCCCCGTCAAACGGCTTACCAGCTGGCTGGTCCGTGCGATTTCCTTCAAATTCAGCTTGGTCGTTGCCTGGTAGTAATCCTTGCGCGTCTCCAACGCAAGCGCCACTTCTTCCAGAGCAGCATTTCCAGCGCGCTCTCCGATTCCATTGATGGTGCCCTCCACTTGCGTAGCTCCACCCTCGACAGCAGCGAGACTGTTGGCGACTGCCATCCCGAGGTCATCGTGGCAATGACAGCTCAGGCGAATCAGATCAGTAGAAGGCACACGTTTTTTCAGCTCGCGGAAAATGTTTCCGTATTGATACGGCGTCATGTAGCCAACCGTGTCTGGAATATTTACCGTAGTAGCCCCTGCCTTGATGACTGCCTCTACAACCTCTGCCAAAAAGTCAATCTCGGTACGCGCCGCATCCTCTGCGGAAAACTGAACTTCCGTAAAATACTTTTTCGCATAGGTGACCGCTTCCACCGCCCGAGCAAGGACTTCTTCCTTGCTCATGTTCAGCTTGAACTGACGGTGAATCGGAGATGTTGCGAGAAAGACGTGGAGGGAAGCGTTTTGTGCGTTGCGAAGCGCTTCGTATGCCTTATCCATGTCGTCTTTTACGGCACGAGCCAGACTGACGACGGTTGCATTCTTCACCCGTTTTGCAACTTCGGCCACAGACTTTTGGTCACCTGGGGAGGCAGCAGCGAAGCCCGCCTCAATTTTGTTTACGCCCAGCTTCTCGAGTTGAAGGGCGATCTCCACCTTTTCGTTCGTGCTAATATTGACGCCCGGAGACTGCTCCCCATCGCGCAGTGTCGTATCAAAAATCTCAATGGTCCGCATGAACTTTTCACCTCCACATTTTTCCCTACATTATATATGCGTTTTTTACACACCTATTTATTGACCGATTTTCACTTCTTCTTTTTTCGTATCTTTGTTGATCCAAGACATCATGCTGCGCAGTTGCTCCCCTACTACCTCGATGCCATGCTCGGACTCCAGGCGGCGACGGGAAGTGAAGCCAGGACGGTTTGCTTGGTTTTCCAAGATCCAATTGCGAGCGAATGTACCGTCTTGGATTTCAGCCAGTACTTTTTTCATTTCTTTGCGCGTTTCGTCTGTGATGATGCGACGACCTGTGCTGTAGTCACCGTACTCAGCAGTGTCACTGATGGAGTAGCGCATACGAGCCAAGCCACCCTCGTACATCAGATCAACGATCAGCTTCAGTTCATGCAAGCACTCGAAGTAGGCGATCTCAGGAGCATAACCTGCTTCCACCAATGTATCGAAGCCTGCTTTTACCAGCTCGCTTGCTCCACCGCACAATACTGCTTGCTCACCGAACAGGTCAGTTTCTGTCTCTTCACGGAAAGAGGTTTCGATTACGCCAGCTTTTGTGCAACCGATACCGCTGGAGTAGGCGAGTGCGAGATCTTTCGCGTTGCCAGTTGCATCTTGGTACACGGCGATCAAACCAGGTACGCCGAAGCCTTCTTGGTATACGCGACGAACCAGATGGCCCGGGCTTTTTGGAGCTGCCATGATTACGTCTACATCAGCTGGTGGCACGATTTGCGCGTAGTGGATGTTGAATCCGTGAGAGAAGCACAGTGCAGCGCCGGATTTCAGGTTTGGAGCGATCTCGTCGCGATATACTTGTGCTTGGCGCTCATCTGGCATCAGGATTTGAACCACGTCAGCGCGTTTGGTTGCTTCTGCTACAGTCAAAACTTCAAAACCGTCTTTCGCTGCCACATCCCAAGACTTCCCTGGACGAAGACCCACCACTACTTTATAACCGCTGTCGCGCAGGTTTTGTGCTTGTGCATGACCTTGGCTACCGTAACCGATGATTGCGATTGTTTTCCCACGCAGTACCTCTTGTTTTACGTCCGCTTCATAATACATTTTTACCATTTGTGTAGCCTCCCTAAAAAAGTTTAGTTTGAATTTTTATTCTGAAATTTGGCAATTTAAACCGTTGCTGCGGCTGTTGCTGGAACAATACTGCGCGCCATCGCTACTGAACCTGTTCTTGTCAGTTCAATAACGCCGTAGCTTTGTAATAGTACGAGCAGCGCATCAATCTTTTCGGTGTCACCCGTTACTTGCACGATCAGTGAGCTGGGGCCCACATCGACGATCGCGGCACGGAACGGCTCGACAATTCCATTTAACTCTGCCAACTGGCTGGGCGATGCCGTCACCTTAATCAGCGCCAGTTCCCGTGATACAAAAGGGTTCTCACTGAGATTCGTCACCGAGATGACATCGATCAGCTTGTGCAATTGCTTCATGAGCTGATTGATTTGGCGGTCATCTCCCCCGGTTGTAATGATCATCCGGGAAAGCCCCTGTTCTTCCGTGCCCCCCACCGTAATGCTGTCGATGTTGAAGCCGCGTTGGCCGAACAGTGTCGCCACTCTGGTCAAAACGCCTGGTTGGTCGTTGACGAGTACGGAAATGGTATGTTGCTGCATCCTAATCGTCCCCCAATTCCATCTGATCTAGTGTGTTGCCTGATGCAACCATCGGATATACGTTTTCTTCCTGCGCAACTCGGAAGTCCACCACGACTGGTCCATCATGCGCAAGCGCCTCTGCCCAAACTGCTTCTGCTTCCTCTGGCGTGCTTGCTCGCAAGCCTTTTACGCCATATGCTTCCGCCAGTTTGACAAAATCCGGGCTGCATGTCAGATCGATTTGGCTGTAGCGATTATCGTAGAAGAGCTCCTGCCATTGACGTACCATACCCAAGCACTGGTTGTTCACAATCGCTACTTTAACCGGAATGTTGTACTGGGAGACGATTGCCAGCTCCTGGTTGGTCATCTGGAATCCACCATCCCCTACGACGGAGATTACCGTTCGATCCGGGTGAGCGATCTGTGCGCCAATTGCTGCCGGGAAGCCAAAGCCCATCGTGCCGAGACCACCGGAAGAGATAAAGGAGCGCGGGTGCTTGAACTTATAGTATTGAGCTGTCCACATCTGGTGTTGTCCAACGTCTGTTGTGACAATCGCTTCCCCATCTGTGGAGTTGTACAAGAGTTCAATGACTGCTTGTGGCTTCAATACGTCGCCATCTTTTTTGTACTTGTACGGATATTGTTCTTTCCACTCTTTTAACTGGCTGATCCACGCTTCCGAATCACAAGCTTTTGCGAGTGGAATTGCTTTTGCCAGCGTGCTCTTCACGTCGCCCGCTACTGTGACGGCTGTGTCTACGTTTTTCCCCAGCTCTGCTGGATCGATGTCGACGTGTACGATACGGGCTTTTGGTGCGAACTCCTTCGTGCGTCCCATCGTGATCCGGTCATCAAAGCGTGCTCCCAGACCAATGACACAATCCGCATTCAAGAGCGCTTGGTTGGCTGTGTAATTTCCGTGCATCCCTGGCATTGCCAGCGACAGCTCGTGTGTTCCAGGGAAACCGCCCAATCCCATGAAGGTGTTGATCACCGGAATGCGTGTTTTTTCAGCAAAGTCGCGCAATTCTTTCTCTGCTTGAGCTGCAATGATTCCCCCGCCCGCCAAAATGACTGGACGCTTCGCTTCGCTAACGGCTTTGACAAACTCTTGTACTTCTTCGTCACTCGGTACGAGTGATGCTCGGTAGCCGCGAATCTCCACTTTATCCGGGTAGGTAAATGGTGCCTTCGCATTGGCGACGTCTTTTGGAATGTCGATCAATACGGGGCCCGGACGACCGGTTGTCGCGATGTGGAAAGCTTCCTTCACTATCCGCGGGAGATCGCGAATGTCGCGGACAAAGTAGCTGTGCTTTGTAATCGGGATAGTAATTCCTGTAATGTTCGCCTCTTGGAACGCGTCGGTACCAATCAGAGACTGTGCCACGTTACCCGTGATGCAGACCAGCGGAACCGAGTCCATCTGAGCGGTTGCAATCCCCGTTACGAGGTTCGTTGCTCCTGGACCAGAAGTGGCGATACATACGCCCGGTTTGCCAGTCGCTCGGGCATATCCGTCAGCAGCGTGGATAGCACCTTGCTCGTGGCGGGTCAAAATGTGCTTGAAGTAGCTCCCGTACAGGGAGTCATAAATAGGGAGCACCGCACCACCCGGATAGCCGAAAATGTATTCGACTTCCTCCAGGATCAGACAGCGCAGCAGTGTTTCTGCTCCTGTCACTTCTTCCCCGAACTGAATCGGTGGAATGCCGTTCTTTTTCTGCAACTCGGCCATTTCAACACTCATTGATCTCTCCTCCTCCCAATTCCAACAGGTATTGAAAATAACTATAGACACATAGAAAAACCCTTTCGCCCCGACACGGTTTTATTTCCATGTCTTTTGGGGCGAAAGGGTTCGCGGTACCACCCAACTTTATCGGCGCCTCACGGTCAGCCGATCTCAGCCAGTCACAGCAAATGTGGACTGTAACACGTTAACGGGTGTTAAGCGGTTTGGCCTACTACTTGTAAAACAAGTTTCAGCTAAACGGCTCGGAGGTGAGCAATGCGACGTACCCAATACCCATTTCTCAGCATCAGGGCTCTCTGTAAAAGGGGAAACGTGCACCATCCTCGTCATAGCCTGCTATTTAAACAATATTTTCAATATTGTTGTTGTCAGAATAAAGTGTTACGTCTGATTATAGCTAGGCACCTAGGGGGTGTCAACGAAAACAAAAAGATTTTACTGGACTTTCGTCCGAACGAATGCTCAGTTGGAAATGGCTTTACAGCGCGGTTTTTGCTTGAAAGCGGATACATTTTTTCACCAGAAACTAGAAAACTTGTCCAGTTTTTCACAACGGAAAAAGGACAGCATTGCCGTCCCTCTCCTGTTTTTTGGGTTCCACTTTATTGCGGGGATTTCAATCCTTCTATCAAAATCGTTGCGACTTCCGGACGTGTAAATTCCGGAGGTGGCGTGATCCCGTTTCTCAACATTTCCCTCACTTTTGTTCCCGATAAGGTCATATGCGAGTCTCTGTCATGCGGGCACGTCTTGGTTGTCCCCATCCCTTGGCATGCCTTGCAGTAAAAGCTGTGTTCAAAAAAGAGCAGTTGGATACCGAGCTCGCCTGGCGCAAACTCGGAAAAGATGTGCTGTGCATCATACGTGCCGTAATAATCGCCTACCCCTGCGTGATCGCGGCCGACGATAAAATGCGTACAACCGTAATTTTTTCGCACCAAGGCGTGGAAGACCGCCTCACGCGGACCCGCATATCGCATAGCAGCCGGAAAAGCACCTAGCAATACACGGTTGTGTGGATAGTAATTTTCCAAAAGGGCGAGATAGCTTTTCATTCGCACTTGTGCAGGAACATCGTCTGATTTCGTTTCCCCCATCAATGGGTTGAGAAAAAGGCCATCGACAATCTCCAATGCTGCCTTTTGAATATATTCATGTGCCCGGTGAACAGGATTGCGCGTTTGAAAACCAACCACCGTCTCCCAGCCATTTTCTCGAAATCTTTTTCTGGTTTCTGCCGGGGTCAAATAAAAATCAGAGAAGCGCTCAGGCTGTGGCTTTTGCATGATTTCTACAGGCCCACCCACGTATAGGTTTGGCTTTTCAAACAGCTTTTTCACACCGGGGTGAGCGAGATCTACCGTGCGAAAAACGAGTTCTGCCTCCCGCATTTTATCTGGCACAAAGCAGCTTTTCACCCGCAAAATCGCATAATCCACTCCATCTTCCCCACGTAACAGAATACTGTCGCCAGGCACAAGATCGTCGTGCTCATCTGCATCGACAGCCAATGTCACCGGCAACGGCCAAACCGCTCCATTGGTCAGACGCATCGTTTTCACGACAGTGTGGTAATCCGCCTCTTCCATGAATCCAGTCAACGGTGAAAATGCTCCGATGGCAAGACATTCGATGTCCGACAGGGTCCATTTGTCCACGATAACGGCTTTTTTGATCCCGTGCGGCAAGATCGTTTGCTTCACATCTTTCCCTCCTGCGCTGTTCATTTGTGCAGACCGCATTCGGTCTTTTCAAAGCCAGCCCACCGTCCCGACCGAGAATCTTGGCCAGGCAGGACAGCGCGCGTGCATACTCGGCAGCCAATGCTTGGATAGTTTCGGTCGTGCAATGGATTGTAAGGGACATCATTTGCATGGATATATTCCCACACCTGGGCCTCCGTCCAATCTGCTAGCGGATTGAATTTAACCAGGTTGAATTTTTCGTCCCACTCCACTTTTTTGGTATTCGCTCGGGTAGGTGATTGCTCGCGGCGAATGCCTGTAATCCACGCCTGATAGTTGGACAGGACGCGCTTTAACGGCTCCACCTTCCGAATCTCGCAACAAAGATTCGGTTCTCTTTCCCACAGTTTTTCTCCGTGTTTTTCTGCCTGCTCGGCTAACGACAACTGTGGCTGTACTTGAATAAATGTTGTGCCGTATCTGGCTTGCAGTGTGTCACGCGTATCATACGTTTCAGCAAAATGAATGTTGGTATCGAGGTAAAATACAGGAATCATGGGGGCCAATTTGTGCAGCATGTCGATTAAAACGACATCTTCAGCCCCAAAGCTGGCAGCTAGGATCAGACCGGCTGCATAGTTTTCCACGGCGTTCACTAGCACATCCTGCGGTGCTTGAACTTCCAGTCGGCTTGCCCATTCCTGTAATTCCTCATCCGCCATTTTCTGGCGATTGTTCATCAGCGAAGCTCCTCTCTTGCTAGGATTCACCCACCATCATATGCCTAGTGACTGGAAGTGGCGCATCGTCCACCTATATCCAACTCGCCCAAACCAAACATCATGACCGTTTGGTTGAGACGCTTTTCACAGAAAAAAAGCCGCCAGACAGGGTCTGACAGCTTTCTGCTGCTTTATTTTTCCTCTTTTTCGTTTACCGTGGGAGCGAAAGTAAAAGAGGCACCGATTTGTTGCGTGTTTTTTGCCTCCATTTTTTGAACCGTTGGTACGGCGTATGAACCTGGGGTTATCAGAGAAGGAGTTACGGTGTAAGAATCATCCTTTTCTTTTGCAAACGCTCCTGGCACGAGCAATGCTGAACAAACAACTGCTGTTACACCCATCATCATCCATTTTGGTTTTCTCATCTATGTCTCTCTCCCTATCCAATGTTTTCCTGTAACGCTTTTTATTGTATGGCAATGGGGAGTCTGCTCGACACGGACGAAAGATTGTTTTTTTTTCAGACTTGAGACGGAATCGTTTTTTGCAAAAGAAAAAAGCATCCTGTACGGATGCTTGAATCCCGTTAGTTTTCTTCTTTTTCGTTTACATTTGGAGCGAAAATGAATGCACTTCCTGTTTTTTGCGTGCCGGTCACGTCATCTGTTTTCTGAACTACTGGAGCCGTCGTGTACGGAGCAGGGGCGAAGAAAGAATTCGTCACGGAATGTGCGTCATCTTTCTCTTTGGCAAACGCCCCTGGCACGACCATCGCCGAACAAACAACTGCTGTAATTCCCATCATCATCCACTTTTGTTTTCTCATTTTGATCTCTCTCCCTATCCAATGTTTTCCTCTTATGGCTTTATTGTAAGGGATCAGCCAGGCTGTCTAACACAGACGGGAGGTTGTTTTCTTCTCAGACCTTGGGCGGATTCTGCTTTAGGACCATAGCCTAGTTCTGTAAGCAACGACTCGAATACGTTCGATCGTTTTTCTTACACATCGATCGTTGTTCTTGTATGCTTATACAGTTCTTCAATCGTCTGCCCTTTTGCTCGGGCAAGTACCTCCATACGCACACTCAATTGCTTTTTCGCAAACTGCTGCAAATCAGCGACCTTCACTCCGAATGCACTCACCCCTTGTGGGTCATCCATCCAGTCGTACAGATGACTTGCCATCGGAGCCAGCTCATCCATCTTTTTGGCAATGACATCATAAATATGGGGATGCTCACAGATTAACCGCTGCAACAAGAATGTTCCGTAGCTGATGTGCCGCGATTCGTCTGTCTTCAAATAGCCAATTCCTTGCATTAAACCAGGCATGAGCCCCGTTTTACTGAGTGCTTCATAAAACGCATAGTAGCCTGTCTCTGCGAGCACGCCTTCCACAAACATGTTGTAGACAGTAGATGCTTCTGCGATGGCTTCGGGGGATTTATCCGTCAATAGACGATTGAGTGCATTTGGCAAGATCTCATGGAAAATTCGCTTGTACACATCATCGTGAAAATGATGCAAGTCTCCTGACTCGCCGATGTTGTCGAGAACCAACCGGAAAAACTCCGTATGCTTGGCCTCTTCAAAGAGGAAGGTCGTCAAATACATTTCTTCCTCCAAGCGCCCTTCCTCGGCAATGACCATGATCAAAGGCAAAAGATCGAGGGTGACTGCCTCTTCCCCCCCCAGAAAACCAGCAATCCTTCCCAAGGTTTCTTCCTTCTGCTCCGGATTCATCTTCGCGTAATCTTCGCGGTCTTGCGTAAAATCAATGTCCTGCGGGTTCCAAATGCCGTATCTCTTCGCTTTTTGATACAACTGGTACGGCAGTAGCTCCTGATTCAATCCTTTTTGGCTGGTCGAAACAAAACCATTCCTCATCCCCATCCAACCTTTCTTTTTTCTCATGCACCTTCTATTTCGAACGAATGAAAGAAGTCATAAAAATGTCAATTTATACCATTCCCATCCTTTACGTTCCGATCGGCGGTTTGATAAAATGAAGGCGCTGTAGGTTGATTATAGGTCAGGCTGAACGGTCGTTCATATCCCCAAAAATCAGGGGGTGTCCATCACTCAAATGGAGGTGGCAATCACTCCATGGTCAGTCCAGAGCTGAACATGTACATCAATCGGATCGAAGAAACGGCATATTACGAGGAGAAACTGGTGCTTGCTGTACGCGGCTTCGTGGAGCTCTTTCCTTTCATGGGAGCCATTCTGTGCAATTACTCGACGCTCAGTCAAATGGGTGAGGGACTATGGTCGATCCTTGACCAAGAGTTATGCTCCATTCGAAATATACGGGTGGACATGCGCAATATGCCCCTTATCCAGCAGGCGATCCGTGAACAGAGAGCTATCCTGCTAGATTCTGAGGCGATTCGTCAGTTCCCGCCCCATTTAGTGTACGGTGCCCCTTATGCGCTCATTCTCCCTATTAGCTATGGGCCTAACGTACTCGGATATGCTGGTATTTCCTGGCATCAGGATGGCTGTTCTGGCATCAATCATCAGTTGCTACAATCTTTGGACGCATACTGTTCAATGCTGGGCAAAGTATTGACAACCGACTCCCTTCGCCCTAAAACCGTCAAGCTCTCACGCCGAGAAGTCGAAGTCATGCAGCGGATGTCATGGGGCGAAAGCGTTAAGGAGATGGCGAACTGGATGGGAATTAGTGAATTTACCGTGCAGGATTACATCAAGTCCGCCTTAAAAAAGCTCGGTGTGCAAAATCGCGCACAAGGCGTGGCAGACGCTATTCGTCAGCGAATCATTTGTTGAATAGAAATAGAAAAAAACAACCGAATGTGAGCTCGGTTGTTTTTTCTTTTGACTCATACTTCCTTTTCCTACGTTCTGATTTCTACCACGTTTCTCGGTGCCGTTCTCGTCCGTTGAATCTCTCTGATTTGAGAAGTAGTCAGATTGCGTCCCACAAAAATAAACGACGAGGTACGATTGTTGAAGTCGAAATTACCAAGGTTGGCAATATCGCGATTCCCCCGGAAAACACGAAAATCCCCCTGATAAGCGGTTCCTGAAAACAGAACGAGTGTCACTCGGCCATTATTTCCTGCTCGCAATCGAAAACTCGACAGTACGTCATTGAATTCAAGCGCTTGACACTGTCTGACTGCTACCCCACGTCTGCGAAAACGAATACGACGAGCTTCAAAGTTTCTGCCTGCCCATAGGCTTACTCGTAATTCTGCCATGCCACTCACCTCCTTCTATCTTTGCTATAAGATATGAGGAGAAGATTGATAGCGTGTGGACAGGTGTAGGATGCTATTCGTTTGATTTTGCGCTCTGACCACAACAAAAAAAGCCGACCTTGCCCTTAATCGGGCAGATCGACTCTTCTTTTCAAAAATTAAGCGTTCAGTTTGCCTTTTGCAACTGTTGCCAGTTCGTTGAACGCAGCTTTGTCGTTAACAGCCAAGTCAGCCAGCATTTTGCGGTTAACTTCGATGCCAGCAACTTTCAGGCCGTGCATCAAACGGCTGTAGGACAGACCGTTCATGCGAGCTTGCGCGTTGATACGAGTGATCCACAGTTTGCGGAAATCACGTTTCTTTTGACGACGGTCGCGGTATGCATACAGCAGGGATTTCATTACCTGCGCATTAGCGGATTTAAACAGGCGATGTTTGGAACCGAAGTATCCTTTCGCCAGCTTCAGGATTTTCTTATGACGACGGCGTGTAACAATGCCACCTTTTACTCTTGGCATACTAAACTCCTCCTGGTCTTTCCAGCATGGCGGCCTACTGCTAGGCGCTTAGGGAGCTCATGCTGCGTAATGGTGTGTAATAAAGAAAAACTTACAGGTAAGTGAGCATTTGCTCCATACGTTTTTGATCGCCTTTGGAAACGAGTGCAGCTTTGCGCAGGTGGCGCTTTTGCTTAGTCGATTTGTTAGCGAACAAGTGGCTACCAAACGCACGGTCGCGTTTCAATTGGCCGCTTCCAGTCTTTTTGAAACGTTTCGCAGCGGCCTTGTTGGTTTTCATTTTAGGCATCTGAAAAATCCTCCTGTCTAAACTACTATCTTACTGCTTTTCCGCTTTCGGAGCCAGAATCATGATCATGCTGCGGCCTTCGATCTTCGGCTTGCGCTCAGGCGTAGCGAGATCTTCACACTGGGCAGCTACACGTTCCATAACGCCTAGTCCAATTTCGGAGTGGGTGATTTCACGTCCACGGAAACGGATCGTACACTTCACCTTGTGTTGATCCTCCAAGAACTTGCGGACGTTGCGAAGCTTTGTTTGAAAATCGTGTTCCTCGATGTTAGAAGAAAAACGCACTTCTTTCAGCTCGATGATCTTCTGGTTTTTACGCGCTTCTTTTTCCTTTTTCGCCTGCTCGTATTTGAACTTTCCATAGTCCATGATACGGCATACAGGCGGCTTGGCTGTAGGAGCAACGTTTACCAGATCCAATTCAGCTTCCTGGGCAATGCGCAATGCTTCCCTAAAAGGTACGACTCCCAATTGGCTCCCGTCAGCACCGATTAAACGGACTTCACGGGCACGGATCGCTTCGTTAATTAACATTTGATCCTTGCTAATACTTGCCACCCCCGTCAATTTCGAGAAGGAACAAAAATGTGCGAACGCATTCTGCGCCCGCACATATCTCACCTAAGCAATTTCATCAGATCCGAGGATCTTTGCGTAAGAGTTACCTGTCAACAGTCGTATACGACGTCGACCCAGGTGAGAAGCTGGGCGCCTCTGCTTGTTCTCGAAGTATGAAGTGTTTATACACGCAATTTATATTACAGGGTAGCTTGGGTTTTGTCAAGGCTAATACCTAATTATCCCCCGATATGGGACATTTCGACCTTTTCACGCTTGGCGAGACCAGGCGTTTCACTTAGTCGTTCCTCCGAGTAGCGCACGTCACGCCGTTCCCAGATCGCACGTATCAGCTCGCGAATCTCTTCATCCGTGCGTCCATCGCGGACTGGTTCGCGCAAATCATCTCCGGATGAAGCGAAGAGACAATTGTACAATTTCCCTTCTGCCGACAGGCGAGCCCGCGTACAAGTGGAGCAAAAAGCTTGGGTCACCGATGAAATCAACCCGATTTCCTGGTCCGATCCCTCATAGCGATAGCGGGAAGCCACCTCTCCGTAGTAGTTCGCTTCTGTCGCTACCAACGGCATCTCTTCATGGATCATACGCACAATTTCACGGGAAGGTACGACTTGATCCAGCCGCCAGCCGTTACTGTTTCCCACATCCATGAATTCAATAAATCGAAGGGTATGCCCTTGCTCACGGAAGTACCGTGCCATCGGCAAAATATCTTGATCATTGACTCCGCGCTGTACCACCATGTTGATCTTGACCGAAAGCCCGGCATCTGCTGCAACACGAATCCCATCCAGCACGGCATCGACCTGATAGCCTCTTCCATTCAACATCCCAAAGCGCTCATTATCCAAGCTGTCCAGGCTGACCGTGACCCGATCCAGACCTGCTTCTTTTAGCGCTTGCGCATGACGGGACAAGAGAGAACCATTGGTCGTCATCGCAATATCTTGAACGCCTTCTACCTCACGGATCATTCGAATCAATTCAGGCAAATTTCTGCGCATTAATGGCTCTCCGCCGGTAATGCGGATTTTCCCGACTCCAAGCGAAGTAAAGATCTGGGTCAAACGGGTAATTTCCTCAAAGGTCAGCAACTTGCTTTGCGGCAAAAATTCAAAATTCGGTCCAAAAATTTCGGCAGGCATGCAATAACGGCAACGAAAATTACATTTATCGGTGACAGATATTCGTAAATCTCGGAGAGGACGGTTCCGTAAATCAAGCACTTTATCTGGCATTGCTGTTCACTCTCCTTTAATCTATAAGACGACTTTTTTCCTTCATCTTCATCATATCGCATTTCGACTTAGTACCAGTCTATTATCTTAAATCGAAATCGCCAAATTTTCAAACGCAAACCGCACATTCTGTCATAAATGGGTCCACTTTGCAAAAAAAAGAGTACGAATTCCTCCCGACATTCGTACTCTTCCCTATGCATTCTTATATCTTAAATTTGGTAATCATTCTTTCCAGTTCGCGAGCCATCTGATTCAAGGATTCAAAGGAAACCGCAAACTCTTCCATAGTGGCCAACTGACCTTTGGAGGAAGCCGCCAGATTTTCAGCATTGTGGGCTGAAATCCTTGCAATTTGGGCAGTCTCGTCCACAGATGCTGCTACTTGTTCCGATCCGGCGGACATCTGTTCAGAGACAGCAGAAACCTCCTGAATTTGATCGGTTATCTGTTGAATTTCTTGTAAGATCCGTTGGAAGGCTTCTCCTGACTCCAGTACGGTTGACAATCCAACCTGCACATCTTGATTGACGGAGTCCATCGAGTTGACTGCCATGTTCGTATCTGCTTGGATCTCCTGAATGAGGTTGGCGATTTGACGAGCAGATTCATCAGACTGTTCAGCGAGTTTTCTCACTTCATCTGCTACGACAGCAAAACCTCGTCCATGCTCTCCCGCGCGAGCAGCCTCGATGGCTGCGTTGAGAGCAAGCAGATTCGTTTGGGAAGCAATTCCCGTAATCACATCAATGATTTGCACAATTTCTTTGGAACGCTCCCCCAATTGCTTGACGACGGATACGGAATGTTCCACAGAGCCACGGATGGAGTCCATTTGCTGGATAGCCTTTTGGATGGACTGGTTTCCTAGCTGCGCTTCATCCGCGGTACTCGTAGATGATTCCGAGATGATGGAGGTGGTCTCCGCCACACGTTGGATGCCGATCGACATTTCTTCCATCGCTCTTGCGGATTCTTCCGTACCCCTGAGCTGATTTTGCGCCCCGCTCGCTACTTCCTGTATCGTAGTAGAAATCTTGTTGGTAGTATCTACATTGTCCGCCAAGCGAACCGATATGTTGTCTGACGAAGTAGAGAGTGTATTAACCGCTTTTTGGACTTCTCGAATGAGTCCCTGGATGGATACTTGCATCACCTGAATGCTCTGACCAAGCATGCCGATTTCGTCTTTTCTTTCCAAAAGGTTTTTGGACAATTCCCCGGTAAAGTCACCACGACCGATCTGCGCAATCTGGTTACCGATAACAAGCAATGGCTTGGTAAATTTGTGCGAGAAAAGAACGGAAGCGACAACCGCTAGTAAAGCAAACAAAATGCTTAACGCCCCGATGATCAAACCGATTTGATGGGCTTCAGCAGAAAGCTCAGCTCTTTCAATAAACGAAATATATTTCCAACCGTTTTTTTCGGAAGTAAAGACGTTCGCCAAATACTCGGTATCGTTCATCGTGACTGCAAAGCTGCTGGAGGTATTCTCAGCGATAGCAGCCAATTCAGGAATTTGCGTATCTTTCAGGTTTTTCGAATTGAGCTCAGGGTTCTTCGGATTAGCCAAAATCGTTCCGTCTTTGCCAATCAGCATGAGGTAACCCGTTTTCCCAATCTTAATTTCTTTCAAAATATCGGTAAGCCCTTTTAAATTTACATCCAGTCCAACAACGCCCAGTGGCTCACCCTTGTCATCCTTTAATGTCGTCACGTTACTGATCACGATGCTGTTATCCCCCAAATAGAGATACGGATCTGTCGTAATCACTTTTCCGGGATTCTCCATTGGTTTTTTGTACCAATCCCTTGTACGCGGATCGTAATTCGGAATGACATCATCTGTCGGCCATTGTATATATCCTCCGTATTTGGTCGCTAAATAAATAAATGCAGTATTCGGATGAGAATCGACAAATCGAAGGAAATCTTGAAAAATAGCCGCCTCTACCCCGCCATTTTGCAATGGGGTATGTTTGGTTTTGGTCGGTTTATCCATATACGTCGTAATGGTGTTATCTGCACTCTTTAGCAAGGGACTGCCTGCTATCAGGTTTACGTTTTCACGAATCGAGTCGAAATACAAGTTAATCGCGTTGTCTACCTGAGCCACTTCTTTTGTCGAGGATTCAATAAAATAAGTTTGGATTCGCTCCTCCATACTGACATATACAAATGAGCTAATCACTCCAATCGGGATTAAAATAATGGCAAGAAATGCTGCTATCAGTCTTTGCTTGATGCTTACCCGCATACGTATCCCCCGCAGTTCTTCTTGATGTCCATATAAACTTTTTACCCTACATCCTTTTCCCGTTCTTTTTTCCAAGTAAACGTATAATAAAAAAGCCGCCCGAAAATTCAGGGCGGCTCTACTTCTATGTGCTATTACTTCATTTCATTGATTTCAGCGCGGATTTTTTCAACAAATGCATCCACTGTCATCGCGCCTTCATCGCCCACTCCGCGTTTGCGGACGGACAGTGTACCGTCAGCCACCTCTTTTTCACCGATGACCAGCATGTACGGGATTTTTTCAACTTGTGCTTCACGGATTTTGTAGCCGATTTTCTCATTGCGGCCATCCAGCTCTACACGAATGCCAGCTTGTTGCAGTTTTTCTCTTACTTGTTCTGCATATGGCATGTGCACTTCACTGATGTTCATGATGCGTGCTTGGATTGGTGTCAGCCAAATCGGGAATGCACCTGCGTAGTGCTCGATCAGGATACCAATGAAACGCTCCATGGAGCCGTACATCGCACGGTGCAAGACAACCGGACGGTGCTTCTCGTTGTCTTGACCAACATAAGTCAGGTCAAATTTCTCAGGCATTTGGAAGTCCAGTTGGATCGTTCCACATTGGTGACGGCGTTTCAGCGCGTCGGTAATTTGGAAGTCGATCTTCGGTCCGTAGAACGCACCGTCTCCGTCTTTGATTTCATAGGCCATACCGAGCTCTTCCAACACTGTTTTCAGAGAGCTTTCCGCTGCTTCCCACAGCTCATCAGAGCCCATGGAATCTTCCGGACGAGTGGATAGAGCCACACTGTATTCGAAGCCAAATACCTTGTAGATGCTGTCAATCAAAGTGATCATGCCTTTGATTTCGCTCGCGATCTGATCTGGACGGACAAATACGTGCGCGTCATCCTGGCAGAAGGTCCGCACCCGCAGCATTCCATTCAGGGCTCCGGAGTATTCATGGCGGTGAACTTGCCCGAACTCGGAGTAACGGATCGGCAGGTCGCGGTAAGAGTGCATCTCGTTTTTATAGATCAGCATGTGACCTGGGCAGTTCATTGGCTTCAAGGCGTAAGTCGCGTTGTCTACTTCAGAGAAGTACATGTTCTCTTTGTAGTGATCCCAGTGACCGGATTCTTTCCAGAGACGCTCGTTCATGAGGAAAGGAGAGCGCACTTCTGTGTATTGTGCCAATTGTTGCAGACGGCGGGAGAATTGCTCCAGCTCGTTGCGAACAGTGAAGCCTTTTGGCAGATAGAACGGCATACCCGGTGCTTCCTCGGAGAACATGAACAAGCCCAGTTCTTTCCCCAATTTGCGGTGATCCCGCTTTTTCGCTTCTTCGATGAAGTGCAGATATTCATCCATGTCTGCTTTTTTCGGCCAAGCTGTACCGTATACGCGTTGCAGAACTTGGTTTTCTGCTTTTCCGCGCCAGTATGCACCTGCCACGCTCATCAGCTTGAATGCTTTGATGTAGCCAGTAGACGGCAAGTGCGGTCCACGACAGAGGTCGAAAAATTCGCCTTGCTCATACAGCGTAATAGTCGCATCCTCTGGCAGGTCGCGAATCAGTTCCAGCTTCAGGTGATCGTTCAGTTCTTGGAAAATCGCAGTTGCTTCTTCGCGGCTTACGACTTTGCGGCGAATCGGCAGGTCTTCCTTCACGATTTTTTCCATTTCCGCCTCGATTTTGCCCAAATCCTCTGGGGAAAGGGAAACCGGAATATCCATGTCGTAGTAGAAGCCATCTTCGATCACAGGACCGATTCCAAACTTCACTTCAGCGCCGTAAATGCGTTTTACCGCTTGAGCAAGCAAGTGAGCTGTACTGTGGCGGTATACTTCCAATCCGTCAGCAGAATCGAGGGTAACGATTTCAATCGCTGCGTCATCTGTGAGTTCTGTGTACAGATCGACAACCTTGCCATCTTTTTTACCAGCTACTGCCTTTTTCTTCAGGCTAGAGCTAATGGAGCCTGCGATGTCCTCGATCGTAATCCCAGCGTCGTATTGACGAACGGCTCCATCTGGGAAAGTAACATGAATTTGTGCCACTGTGGATTCTTCCTTCCTGTATCTTGTTTGGTTGAGAAAATAAAAAAACACTCATCCCCAAAAAGGGACGAGTGTGTTCTCGCGGTACCACCCTACTTCAAGTCTGTTCACAAAAACAGACTCCTCATTCCATGTAACGGTATTTAACCGGCATACCGATAGTAAAAGCCTACGCTTCGTTCCCGGCAGCTACTCGAAGGTGGTAGATCAATAACAGTACGCAGCGAGCTTCCAGCCTGTGACCCGCCTCTCTAAAGCGTCCTTACTATTGTCCGTGTCCTTCTCATCGTATTTATAAGCAATGTAAAGTTGTTGTTGCTATTATAGTTTAGAGGGATTATTCCCGTCAAGTACACGTCTCTCGGATAGGCAAAGCGAACAAGAGTGGCAAGTAATAAGCCGACCGTCAAAAATACTGCGGATCGTCTGTACAAGCCCAGGCTTTTCCGAAGCCAAATGGAGCACGATACTCTCAGGAGCCAGTGTAACCAAAGCACTGACCAAATAATCTTCGTCCCTGCATTTTTGTTCGTCCATGTTCAGAACGGTATCCAACTGTTCAAGCCAAAGACGATCCCCTTTTTTATCATAAAGATGGAAAGGTTTGTCCACACTAGGAACGACATGAACGATTTCCTGCTTGGTTTCCTGTACAGCAATGAAATAGCGCAACAGCTCGACAAACTCTTGATATTGCTTGTCTTCCAGATATTCATCAATACCAGTTTCCACGAGTTCGAATAACTCGTTCCAGTGCTCCTGCAATCGAAACCGGATGAAACCCAAAACGTTTATCGTTCGCTCCGACTCCAGATAGGTGAAAACTTTGCGATATACGTTTGCCTTGCGTGTTGTCGCCGTTAACAGTTCCCTGCCATCTAGCTCGATTTCTTGGCACATGCGTTGAATATAAGGGAAAATCTCCGCCCACTCGGTTTCCATCTGTTCGGCTGCGAGTAAGTCAGTGGCCATTTCTTCCATAATTTTCGGTTCCTTCACCTGAATGACCCATTCGGCTAATGTAAGAGCAACGAAGGCTCTCGCCCATTCGATGGTCTGCGCGTCATACTCACTCTCACACCAGCTTTGAAAGTAGAACAAGAGGTATCCATTCTCTTCTTGCTCCCTGTATGTAATGCGCACCGGTGCAGTGTTGACCCGCTCCGTCATCTCATTTACGATAGTCCGATACGTGTCACAATGCTCAGGGACATTCTCCAGCAATACGCGAAACGTCTGCATAACCATCCCCCCAACCGCCATTGTAGTTACAGTATATGTCCCGTCAGGAGCGATATACTTTTAAACGGTTGGAAACTCAGGGAAGGTTGCAGGTAAAAAGTTCCTGATTAAAAACCCAAAAACGCTTCCCTGCCAAATTCCCTTTGTAAGGAGGGGCAGAGAAGCGTTTTTTCGTTTATTAGTTTTGCATGACAAAATCACGTTCTGCCATCTCACCGTCTTTGAAAACACGGAGAATGTCATACTGTGTGTTGCGCTGTGCAGGAATTTTGCCTGCGCCGCGAATGAGTTCCAAAATTTGGTTCGTGTTGACCTTGTACGTACATGCCGCTGCGGAAACAACGTTTTCTTCCATCATCGTTTGGCCGAAATCGTTCGCTCCGTAAGAGAGAGAAAGCTGACCGTAATGCGGGCCCATCGTCACCCAGGAAGATTGGAAGTTTTCGATATTATCCAGCATGAGACGGCTGATTGCCAGTGTCTTCAAGTATTCCTCTGGCGTGTTGTTGACAGCCTTCATGTTGGTGTTGTCCGGTTGGAAGGTCCAGACGATAAAGGCTTTGAAGCCGCCTGTTTCATCTTGTGCTTCGCGGATGCGCAACAGAGAAAGTACGCGCTCCTCCATCTCTTCTCCAAAACCAATAACCATGGTAGCAGTACCAGGCAAGCCTGCACGGTGTGCTGCTTTTTGGGTATCAATCCAGTCAATCCAAGAGCCTTTCAATCGGGAAATCTTCCGACGTGTACGATCATCGAGGATTTCGCCACCCGCTCCCGGCAAGGAATCGAGACCTGCTGCCTTTAGCTCTTTCAGCACTTCCTCGACAGACATGTTGGAAACTTCCGCGATTTTCATCACTTCCGCCACAGACAAAGAGTGCATCGTAATCTGCGGGAAGCGCTCTTTGATTGCACGCAAGAGGTCGGTGTAATAATCCAGCTTCAGATCGGGATTGGTGCCGCCTTGCATCAAGATTTCCGTACCGCCTACATCAACGGTCTCCTGAATTTTTTGGAAAATAGTCTCTCTGGGAAGAACATATCCTTCAGAAGAGCCAGGGGGACGGTAAAAGGCACAAAAACGGCAATAGGTATCACATACATTCGTGTAATTGACGTTGCGACTGATGACAAAGGTCGCAATCGGTTCTGGATGATGCTTCTGCATGACCAGATTGGCGTAATGTCCGATCTTTTCGATTTCATTGCTCGCAAACAAAGCCAGACCGTCTTCGAGACCCAGTCGTTCACCTGCGAGTGCTCGTTCCAATATAGAATCGATCATAAGGATCACTCCTTGTACCATACGTAAATTCCATCCCACATCATAACACAATACCAGGACATCGGCTATAGCTCGAGGTGCTGGCAGATACACTGCGATACGCGAAAAAACCCTGCAAGAGACAGGGTCTGGAATCGCAATGATTCTTATTCTTCTTCATATCCGATCTGTTCGTACACTTCTGGCTCCCAGTAAATCACTGATTGCGCGAGTGGCAAATTCGTTTCGCGCGCTCCGTTTGGTTTACCATTAAAATAGATGATTTCAGTTATAGATATCCGATCCCCACGTACATCAATTTCCCCTGATAATTGCAGAGTAGTACCGTTTGGCGCATAGAAAACGACTTTTCCCGAACCCAATGTTTTCATTGGTTCCTCCCATGATGTTTGTCCTGTTTCCCTACATTTTAGTGGATAATCTTTCCTAGCGTCAATGAAAAAGCAAGGACTTCATTACCAATATTCGACCTAGGATCAGCTCACTAGATCACTCATTTTTTATTTTGAAACCGTCTGCGCAACTTCATGATGATTCCGCTTAAAATATCTCTTCGATTGTTTGTTGTGGGTCACAACCAAAAGAAGGGTTATATACAAGATGGCGATCAAAAAAGTTCCATTGCTTATATCAAGTAAAATCGCCAAACTTATGCAGACAATCGACGATTTTAGTAACCTCATCTGTATGAAGATGAACAATAAAGTAGTGATGATCAGTGGAAACATTAATCTTCCTTGCATTCTTCCCAACGCGTAGCTTTGATCTAACATATCTTCCGGCATCGTCACCACGCTGAAAACCATTTTACTGGCCCAGTGGCTCAAGTTCATCGGATCTGCCTGTGAAACTACAAAATAGAGACCCCCCAATACGATGACTTGCAACAGTATAAACCCTTGAATGACTTTGATAGATAATGGCATCTTCATTTAAAAATTTCCCTTTCGTAATGACATTCCGTACCCACTTATAATCGGGATTTTTTGGAAATTGAATGATGGGTCATTTGTCCTAAATCCTTATTTTCCCTCCCGACGTTTAACTTCCGTTGTGGTCTTTCTTTGGACAAAGTGGCATAAGATGGCTACAATAGAAAAAACCTCACAAGGAGATGCTCATGCTCGAACATATCACACAGCTATTCATGCAATATGGGATGTGGGGACTCGCTGCCATGGCATTTTTGGACTCTTTTATCAGTCCGATTCCTCCGTTTTTTATGCAAATTGCGATGAGTCTGCTCAATCCAGGCTCAGCGATTCAGTTTGCGACAGTAGCCTTTACTGCTTCCGTCCTCGGCGCTCCCATCGGGTTTTTGTTGGGGAGATGGCTGGGAAAACCACTTTTGCACAAGATTCTCCCTGAAAAATGGGTTATCGTAGCGACGGAAAAATTCGCAAAAAACGGGGATGCTGCCGTACTGATCGGAGCTTTTACCCCCATTCCTTTCAAGGTTTTCACTGTGCTCTCTGGCGTATTCAATTACTCGCTGACCAAGCTCATGTTCTATGCGATCGTCGGGCGAGGATTGAAGTTTTATCTGATTGGCACCTTGTTTTATTTATACGGGAAACACGCAAAGGTCCTGATCGATGAATACTTTGAGATCACTCTGCTGGCGATTGCAACACTGGTAGCTGCGATCTGGTTTATTTGGAGCATACGCCGCAAGCGGTATGCGTAAAATTCAAAAGCGCCTTAGCCACCTCAACAAGTGGTCTAAAGGCGCTTTTTGATTATCGGGTCGGAACAATCACGGATTGTTGGGCCCACTCTTCTACGCTGACAAACTGATACTCCACCAGTTGGGTGAAGAACTGTACGTCCAGCAAAGAATCGGATTGAACCCCCCGTTTTTCTAGTGATTGGAAATGCTTTTTGGCATACAGTCTTGCCAAAATGTATTTGCGCGCATTTCCCATACGTGTTACCTGATCCTCTGCTTCACTGACGATGCATGATAAGGTGTACAAGTCTACCATATGGTCTGCGAGCGTTTTTAATTTGTACGTTACATAATCATGGGTCTGTTGCATGAGATAGGCGATATTTTCCTCGAGAATGACCAGTTCTGTCCGAATCAGCTCAGCGTACGGCTGTGAAAAGGCATGCTTCCACCCAGCTATGCGCTCCCGAAGCAATTGACTAAACACTTCGTGGCTGTTTTCTTTTTGCATCACACGCAAAATATCGAGTGCGAGTATATTCGAGGTCCCTTCCCATACGGTCAAAACTTGGGCATCCCGCAACAGACGCGGCGTCACGTATTCCTCGATATATCCGTTACCGCCATGAATTTCAATCGCGGTATGGGTCGATTCGACAGCCTCCTCCCCTGTACGGTATTTCAGCAAAGGAATCAGTAGACGAGCAAGCGCGTTATCCTCTTTGCTCGCGGAATGAGACTGCAAGCGATCATAGACAGCAATCATATCAAACACCGCACCTGTGCTGACCTCCGTATCCAATAAGAGGCTCACCAGCATTTCTTTTACCATCGGATACTGATCGATTGGCTTCCCGAATGCACGACGTTGCTCAGCGTAATACCTCGCTTCGTAAAAGGCCCGACGCATGATCCCAATCGAAGCAATCGCGTTGCAAATGCGCGAGAGGTTCAGTGCTTCTGCCATGTACTTGAAGCCGTTCTGTGGCTCCCCGATCAAATAACCCTCTGCCCCGTTCAACAGAATCTCTGCAGATGGTACGGCGTTGACTCCCAGCTTCTCTTTCAAGCGGCGAACCTGGATGTGATTGCGTTCGTTGTCAGGCTTCACCCATGGCACCAAAAACAGTCCGAGCCCTTTTGTCCCCGGTTTCTCCTCATCGATTCTCGCCAAAACAGTCGCAACAAATGCTCCAGCATTGCTCGCAAAAAACTTTTCTCCTGTCAATCTGTACACACCCGGCCGACCTGCTACTGGCTCTGCTATAGTCAAATTCGCACCGACATCCGAGCCTCCCTGTCTCTCGGTCAGCCACGTAGCTCCTTCATACAAGCGAGTGCGATCACGAGAGGTCAGTCCTGTCAGGTACTGCTCCTTTTGTGCTTCGCTGCCATAGCGATCAAGTAAATAAGCAGCTGACATCGACAAAGTAACAGGGCAATAGAACCCCGGCTCTGACTGGCTCACAAGATAGCCCATGAAAAAAGAATAGCTGTACGGCGCTTTTCTCCCCAACTCGGGAATGTCTTGATACAAATAGCTGACGATGCCTGCTCCGTAAACCTCTGCTACTGTTTCCTTGTAGCCTTCATTGGTAATAATCTCGGAAATATCCTCGCCCAGCCGATTGTACTTGCGCAATCTTGGCTTGCCTTCTCTGTCCGTATGGGCGGCACGCTCGTCGATGGGTCCTGCCACTTGCGCACCTAGCCAGCTCAACTGCTGTCTGGCCCATTCATGCATGGAAGCAGGGAGATAACGTTCCAGCAAGTAATCGAGGTTGGGATCTGCTTTGAAAAAGTTTTCCCCCTGTGACGTACGCGGGTGCGGGATGTTGTCGCTGTAAGTTCGCTGATCGATGCTCGTTTGCAAATCACTCATCTCAGCTCCACTTCCTTTTGGGAACTGACATCACGCAATACATGCTTCAGGACTTTTCCGCTCGTATTCCGCGGCAGTGCAGGAACGATATTTACTTGTCGAGGGAGCTTGTAATCGGCGAGATGACCGCGCAAAAAGCTTTGGATTTCCTCTAGCCAATCTCGATTGGTATCGACTCCTGATTTCAGGACCACATACACTGTAACCGTCTCGCCCCACTCCAGATGCGGCAAACCCACAACAGCTACCTCGCCAATCGACGGATGACGCTCCAACAACTGCTCGATTTCTTTGGGATAGACGTTTACCCCACCCGTGATCATCACGTCTTTTTTGCGATCAATCATCCACAAAAATCCATCCTCATCCACGCGTGCAATATCACCAGTGTACACCCAGCCATCGCGTATGGTTTCTGCTGTAGCCTCTGGATTGTTGTAGTAACTTTTCATTGTCCCTTCTCCGCGCAAGCGAATTTCGCCCACTTCGCCACTGGCGCATCGCTCTCCTCGCTCGTCTACGACCTCCATTTCGACGAACAATACACCACGATTGCCTATACTGCCGATTTTGTCCGGATGCTCTCTGTGCAAAAGACACATTCCGGTCGGCCCCGCCTCTGTCAAGCCGTAGACGCACGCCAGTTTATCGCGTCCATATGCTTTTTCCATGAGCGAAGCCATCTCTTTGGACAGTGGAGCACCGCCGTACATCCAATATTCGATGGAAGACAGATCGTACGCCGCAAACTCGGGATGCTTCATCGTCAGCAAATACGCTACTGGCGCACCGAAGAAATGCGTAATCCGATGCTGCTGCACCAAATCCAAAAGAAGCTGCGGCGAGAATGTCAGGGCCATTACCTGGGTGGCGCCAAGCATGAGCCCTGCAATGAAAAAGAGATGGAGGGGAGCCGAATGACTCAGCGGCATCAAATGTAAAATTCGGGAACGATGTGTCATCGTCAGTTCAATCGACATCATTTTCGCGACAGTCAACAAGCTTCTATGTGTATAAAGCACCCCTTTAGGTCGTCCAGTCGTGCCAGATGTATAGAGGATGCTGACTTCGCTATCTTCATTCATGTTCACCAAATAAGGCTGCGAAGAAAGCGTATTCATTTTATCTAAAGACAGATCATTGCCATCCCAGTCAGCAATGCCATGCCAATTCCCTTGGCTCCTGCCTGTTTTGATTGCTACAAGTTGCGGCGTTTGGAGGACCCACTCATTGACGATAGGCACGAGGGCATCGTGAACAAGAAGTGCCTTTGCTCCGGCATGATCACATATATGTCGTACTTCTTCTTGGGTTGAGCGTGCATTGATCGGCACGACGAGGGCACCACTGCGAATGACGGCGACGTAAAAAATGGCAAACTCCGGACAATTGGGCATCAGCATGACGACCCGATCCCCTTGCTCGATGCCAAGCTCTCGCAAATAGCAAGCCCACTGCGTAGAGCGTGTATCCCACTGAGAATAGCTGACCTCCACATCCCCTGCAACCAGAGCGGGCTTGTCAGAGTATTTCCTTCCGTTTGCTGCGAGCAGAGCTGATACGTTCATCGTTTCTCCTCCTCATTTTCTTCAAGCAATTTTTGTTCAAAGTTTTGCTTGTAGACGAGAATGTCTTCTCTCAGTTGTCGGAGTTCCATGATTTTCTCGTCGATCTCAGCCAGCTTTTGGTTGCCGTACTCAATCGTTCGCAAAAGCTGCGCCCGACCTGTACGGTCCTCGTCGAACAGCTCAATCATCTCGCGAATCTGATCCAACGAAAATCCGAAGCGCTTCCCTCGCAGAATGAGTCGCAGCCTGGCACGATCCTTGCGGTTGTAGTACCTGCTTCCCTTCTCTGTCCGACTGGGGAAAATCAAGCCGAGCTCTTCGTAGTACCGAATCGTTCTGGTGCTGACATCTAATTGTTGAGCAAGATCAGAGATGGTCCACGATTCTTCCTTCTGTATTCCTTCTCTGCTCATGTCCAGCGCCCCTTACTTACATTTGTAAAATTCAAAATTTATCGAACAACATGATTGTAACTGCCGTTTACGTAAACGTCAACTTGATGAAAAATTTATCGGGCCAATCACCAATCTATTATTCGCCCATATATTGTTATTGTGATTTTTGGGGAAGGAGGTGAAGCAATGGCCGTCATCAAAGCGAACTCCAAAGATGTCGATATGCTTGCCAGACTGATTCGAGCTGAGGCTGAGGGTGAAGGTGAGTTGGGCATGTTGATGGTTGGCAACGTTGGGGTAAATCGGATTTTAGGTAACTGCCTTGACTTCAAAAACATTCGCAGCATGCGTGACATGGTCTATCAATCTCCGGGAGGATTCGAAGCGGTCCAAAAGCCGTATTTCTATCAACGGACCAGAGATAAAGAAAGACGATTGGCACAGCGCGCAGTCAATGGCGAAAAGACCCGTCCGGCTAGCAACGCATTATGGTTTTACCGGCCTGCCGGAAACTGTCCAGCTACCTGGTGGGATCAACAAAACTCCGGTCGCTATAAGGCACACTGCTTCTTCGTTCCAACACCAGCAGATTGTCCACGCGTCTATTAAAAGGATTAGATAGATAAAGGAGAGAGTTCATCATGAGTCAACAAATGCCTTACACTGGTTTCCCTCAACAACAATACGGCTACGACATGTACCCATCCGCACAGTATCCATACGGCATACCTCAGCAACAGCAGCAGATGATCCAGCAGCAGCAACCTCAACTAGTTCCGATGCAACCAAGTGGATCCTTGATTCCCGGAATGCCCATTACCCCTGGGCAAGTGATGGAAGAATCGTACATCGAAAACATCCTTCGCCTGAATCGAGGCAAAGTCATTACGGTGTACCAAACATTTGAAAACAACAGCCAATGGAACGCTAAAATTTTCCGTGGTGTCCTCGAAACAGCTGGCCGGGACCACATTATTATCAGCGATCCGCAAACCGGCAAACGCTATTTGCTCCTCATGGTCAACACAGATTACATCACGGCCGACGAAGAGTTGAATTACATCCCGCCTCAGCTTCCAACAGGAGTTCGGTAAACGACCAAGCACAAAAAGACAGTTTTCCTCGGCTATCCCCGAGGAGAACTGTCTTTTTGACGTTTATACCATTCCATGCTATTAATGAGTGAGAAACGCGATCGCTTTGCAAAGGATGAGGAAAAGTGGCATTTGGGATTACACGAGAGGAACTAAACCGTTGGAAGCAAGCCGTTAGTCGAGGCGAGTTGGCATTTCTCACGCATTATTGGCTAGACCCACGGTTTCCTGGCATCAAAACCGTTACAAAAGTAGGCTGTGCCAATTATTCGTTACTGACAGATTGGTGCCTTGCCAACGGACTCGATCCCGTCTACATTCATAACCGTGCACCCTTCCCGCATTTTGATTTACTTGGCGAAAAGCAAATCCAGATCTTGCAAAAGGAAGGTCTGTGGGATCACTTGGAGCGCTTCCGCATGCTGGGTGATGGACGAGACTAGGACGGATCCTTTTGCACGTGATAGCCTCGATCACCATATGGCGCCAGCTTTTTCATCCACTTATCTTCGAGTTTTTCCAGGGCATCCTTCAGATCAAAATACGGATGGTCTTTCTTTTCAACCTTCTCTAGCACTTCGATTTCGAAAGCGTCCGAACCGTATTTATCCCAGTCTTTTTGCAGTTCACGATTCGGATGCGAGCCATGCTGAAGCATGAACTTTCTACCGTTGATCGTTTTTAGGTTATTCGTTCTGGCGATGAAGACTTTGTCATTTTGCTTGTTTTTTATTTGATAAACGCCTGCATCGGTTTCTACTTCCTTGTACATCTGCTTGAGCTCTTGCTTGCGATTCATCTGCTGAGCCCCCCGCTCCTCTCCTTCATTTTCCACAGCGATCCGCCAATATTGACTGCCGTCCGCCTGTCTATCCATCAAACCCACATCGACTAAATATCTCCGCAAGGTCACATAATCGTCATAGAGACCTTCCAAAATCTCATTCACTTCCCGCTCGGTGTAGAAACGATCAAGCTCAAATTTTTTAGAAATCTCTTCGAGTAGGATGAGTTTATGCTTTTGCTTGCGCGGGAAGCGCTCTAATCGACCTGATAATCCATTTGGCAGGAATTTCTTTACGATCGCGACATACTCAGCGGCATCGCCATCTTTCGAGGTGTTCTTTTGCTTGCTTGATTTGGCATCATTGGACGATTGATTTTTATCCGCTTCATGCAATAATTCCATCATGACCAGAAACACCTTGGCCTGACGTTCTTTTTCCTTGAGTGCAAAGCGGTGATTACGGATCGTCGATGCACTTCCGATCCCCATTTCAGATTGAACCTCGGCGTCTGTCTTTCCTTGGTAAAAAAGGCGAAGCAAATTAACTTGATGATCAGACAAGCCCGTCAATCGTTTATCCAACTGGCTCAGGTGGGTAAAGACAGAACCGTGCGCAACCTCGATATGATGGCGCATAAAGCGGGACGCTTCGTACAGGACACCCTCCACCGGATAAATGATTCCTTTCTCCACCTGTTCCCCACAGAGCAAACACATGAAATGTTCATCTTGTTCGATGTAACCTTGCTTCCATTCTTGAAGAGAAGCGCTCCAAAATGCTTCATGAAGACTCATCTATAAACACAACCTTTATTCGTTTGACTTATTATAGATAACTTATCACCGCGTTTATATTATGTCAAACAAAAAAGCTCTCCGTCGTGTATTCGCACAACAGAAAGCCTTATTGTCTATGCTTCACTGGCTCGCATCGAAAGACTTGCTTGGGCCAACTCTTTTAAAAATGCCTGGCGATCACCTTTAAAGAAACGTCCTTCTGTTGCTGTACGTTTCTGCCGATAGCGGATCGCCAGTCGGTTTACCAAGCGATTAATCTCCAGATGTTGTTCCTCTTCCATCGTAAACCGCACAGCGTATTCGTAATAGTCCGTTTCCCACGGAATCGTGCGAACTACGTGGCCGTACATTTTCAGAGCCTGTCCGCACAATTCCGTCGCAAACTGCAGAACGAGCTGGTCATTTGCTGGCATTTTGAGATGAGAGAGAAAACGAAGTCCACCTGCCCCAATATCCTCGATCAAAACCTGCGTGCTCCCAATCTCCATGGTCTTCCCTTTGACCAGCACAATAGTCATGTCTGCACAGAGGGCGTATTCTAGTCGTAAGCGAAAAAATTCACGTTGATGCCCCTCTGATCTACCCGGCATTGTTTTCTCCTTCTTTCTCTTCTCATAGTGGGGTAACACGCAAAAGAAAGAGCGCCTGTCACTTTGGCGCCTTTCTTTTTATTTTTTGGGCTTTCGGTATTTGATCTCCTGCTCTTTCACCTGAAAGCGATTCCATAATTCCCTCTCATCATGTGTGATGGAATCATGCTTTTCCAGCCGGAAGAGGAGCCTAACGACCACCCAAACAATCAAAAGAAACGCAAAAAAGATAACGAGTGTTAAAAAGATCATAAAACCTGCCTCCTCCCATTTACTAACAACATATGGGAGGAAGCAAAATAAGATAACCAAATGTGTCAAAAACGTGACGAATCTTCTTTTTAGAAGGTTGTCACACTTCTCGGCTTCTCGGAAACTGCAAACAGCCTATCCAAAATGGGAAGCTTCTCTGGAGTATCCAGCTCTAACTGGCCGTATTGATACAGCTTGCGGACAGTTACTACCCCCATCACGAGTGAAGAAAAATCGGCAATATCTAGCTGCACCGAAACGTCTGACTCCGCTGCCTCTCCTACTTCCGGACGTCCATCGACAAACTTGATGAGCCATGTTCCTTCATTCTCGGGCAGGAACGAATCGCGGATCGTCAGCTTTACATTCACTGTTTCCGAACCAAAACGGTGGTGGGACAGCTGACGGAAAAATCCTGGCACATCAATGATCCGATACATCAGACCGACTCCTGATACATGGCTCTCATGATAAATGCTCCACAACAGCGAATCCGTTCCATTGCCCGGATCAGAGAGCAACAAGTGAAAATCTTCGTCCGGTGTCGTGAACTCGATCCGTTGAATCTGATCGGCCTGACTCCGCAGGAAAGAGAGCAGTTGGGCAAATGCTTCGCGGCTCTCATATTGAAGCTCTCTTACTTCTATGTTGTTGACGAGTTTATTTTTTTCATGAGCGCTCTGGAACTGGAAAGCGAGATAGCCGCCTAATCTCCCTTCCTTTTTGTAGCCGACAACAATCATTTCAGGGACATCGAGGAGTCTGTCCCACTCTCGGTCTGTTCGCTTGATCATACCATGGGTTTGACGGGCGATGCGATGATAGCAAGCAGACAGTTCTTCTTTGTCCTCTTTTCCTATATAAACGATTTTGTCCTTTCCTACAAACGGCAGGCTAGACGGTTTGAATTTGTATTGGTGAACCTTGGTTCCTATTCCAAACCCCATTTGCTTGTAAAAATCAACACGAAACGGATAGAGAGAGACCAGCGAAATTCCCCGTTCCCGGTAGCTGGAAAGAAAACCTTGTAGCATCGACATGGCGACCTTTTCCTTTTTATGCAAAAGGTCTACGGCGACCAGCCCAATCCCGCCAGTCAAGAGCGGTGTACCGTGAACATTCATAGGGAAATCGTACCATTTCATAATTCCCACAAGTCGTCCATCCCGATAGCAGCCGTGGTAGCTGACGTGTGGGTCGTTTTCGATCATTTCTTTTACACGGTCCGCAAAACGCTGTCTGCTCTCTGTACCCAGAAGATTGCTTCCAGGGTAGCTCATCGCTGCAATCCTAACGACCTCATCGATATCGTCAATTGAAACCGGGCGAATCTCCTCCATCGTCTCATGCACTCCTGTCTGCAAGAAATTGGGCATCTAGGAAAATAGTATCGATGAATGTAACCGCTGGCAATACGAAGTTTGTATTTTTTGGAAAACTGTAACCAAATATTAAAAAAACGCCCGCACTTGGCGGACGTCTTCGAATTAGTGTGTCTGCTTGACTCGATTCCCTTTTGCGATCAAAAGCGTCAGAATAAAGCTGCCTATCGCAAGCACTAAGGTGCCTGTGAAGACCACATGAACACCACTAGCCAATAAGTCCCGGATTTGTGCCAGTTGTGCCACAGGGACCGATCCGTGTTCAAACGAGGCCCCTAAATTCGTATGACCACTTGCTACAGTTACCATGTTGAACAACATTCCGAATACAGCAGCCCCGAAGGTTTGGCTAAATGTACCCGTGAATGTATTGAGGGCAATGGCAGTTCCCCTCTTGTCGACTGCAACAGACGATTGAATTTTTACCATAACGATCGGGGAAATGAGTCCCATTCCCAAACCAATTGAGCCCACAGCCACATAAATGAGGTATCCCGCTGAGTGAGCGGAAAGGAAGCTCAACAACGTTGTCGCTACCGTCAGAACGGCTGTCCCCGCGATAAACAACTGTTCCGCTCGCAGCTTTCCTAACAAGTTCCCGGCAAGGATAGAGCCGATCGTCCAGCAAACCGGCATCGGTGTCAGGACAAAGCCAGCCATCGTCGCACTTTCTCCCAAGACTCCCTGGCTCCAGATCGGCAAGTACACCACCATGCTGATTACAATTCCATTGGTCAAGAGCGTCAGCAGATTGATCATGGTTACATTTCGATTAGTAAAAAGCGAAAGCGGAATCAGCGGCTCAGGCGATTTCTTCTCCACCGATACAAACACCAAATAGGTCACCAAAGCAAATACGATCAAGGAAATCGTCACTGGACTGGTCCAGGATTGATTCTGGCTGCCTGTTAACAAGGCATACAACAAGGCGATGGTTCCGACCGAAAAAATAAGCGCGCCCGGATAATCGATATGGCGCTTTTCTTTGACGGCAAGCTTTTCCTTGTACAAAAAGATGAGCATGAAAAACGATACAAGTCCAAAAGGCAAGTTAAGAAAAAAGATATAACGCCACGTCAGTGTATCGACCAAAAACCCTCCGACCAACGGACCTGCCACACCGGAAAGTCCCCATACAGCACTAATCCAGCCCTGGGCTTTTGCTCTGGCAGTCTGCTCCGTGTACAAGTCACCGATAATGGTCATCGTAATGGGCATGACTGAACCTGCACCCAAGCCTTGAATGGCACGAAAAACAATGAGCTGCCACATCGAAGTCGCTACTCCACAGAGCGTAGAACCTAGCAAAAAGATGCCGATTCCGATTAACAATACGTTTTTTCGGCCAAATAAATCAGCCAGCTTGCCGTAAATGGGGGCAGATACGGCAGTGGCAAGCATGTAGATGGCGTATACCCAGCTCACCTGTTCAAAGCCTGCCAAATCGCTCGTAATGCGCGGTACTGCTGTACTCACAATGGTTCCTTCCATCGCAGCAAGGAATGTCGAGAGCATTAGGGCAATCATAATCTGAAGTCTCATCTCGATCTCCTCTCTCTATGTATGCGTGATCGCGAGCAGTGAAAAAGCATTGTTTAGTATATCACATGAGAGAACCATCTTTCTCCACTAACGAAAAACCTCGTCTTGTCAAATAACAAGCGAGGCATTGTTTTTCCGATCAGGGCATTCGATTGGCTGAGCGTAGTTTCACTGCTGCAAACACCTTCTGGTAATAATGCACTTCATGTGGTACAAAGTCAGCTTTGGCCGCAATCATCGTTGTATCTTTAGGTTCACCATTTTCCGTTAGCAAAAATCCATTCACCGTCATCTGCCCGATCTCGCCCGCAAACAACCGCTCTAGCTCATGCAGACTGACCCAAAACAGCCCTGTGACTTCTTCTTCTTGTACACGATACTCGCGTAAGGGTTGATCGCATTCATACAAAAATGTATGGCACATTTCCTTATCAATAATGGAGGGGGCAACCATTACATCACGAATCACGCCTAGCTTGTCCAATTCCTCAAAGCTCACGGACAAGCCCAACTCCTCCTCCAATTCCCGCACGCCGTCACATGGCTGTTCTGAAGCGAGAAGATGACCGGCAGAGGTAATGTCGAGCAGATCCGGACAAGTATCCTTTTGTGGATGTCTTTTTTGGAACAACATTTCGATCTGGTCATTTACTACGCGATAAATCCAGCAGTGAAAGGTTTGGTGCCACAGCCCCAACCGATGTACTTCGCTACGCGCTTCTACCCCGATGTGCCGCCCTGCTTCATCAAATATGTCTAGCTGCTCTTCCTGCATGTTTTCCACCCCATGACTTGTCTCTTGAGCATTTCTCTTCCCCAAGTTACATTCCCGGTCCAGAGCTTGAATTCCTTTCTATTGACGAAAGAAGGGACAGCGACAAACGCCATCCCTTCTATCATCGTTAGTTGATCGATACTTCATCCAGCATCAAGTAGCCAACTGGGCTCAGCCAGAAGCCATTTACATTCTTGGATGTAACCGCCACATGGTCAATCGTGCGGATTGGAAGGATCGGTACTTCCTTCAGCTCGATTTCTTGCAGCTTTGCATAAATTTCATTGCGTTTTTGCGGATCTTTTTCGCGACGTCCTTCTTCAATCAGCTTGTCTACCTCTGGATTGTTGTAGAACGCCATGTTACCTGCGCTGCCTTTCGATGTGCTGTGGAAAACATTGTACTGGTTGTAGTCACCATCCCCTGTTGCATTGCCCCAACCCCCGATGAACATCGCATGCTCACCATTGTCTGTGTGCTCCAGGTAGGCACCGTATTCCATTACTTTGATCTCCAAATCAATGCCGATGCCTTTCAACTGTGACTGGATGACTTCAGCTACGTTCATGCGCTCTTTACGATCATCTGTCACAATGGACGTCTTGAAGCCGTTCGGGTAACCTGCTTCTGCGAGCAGTGCTTTTGCTGCATTGACATCATACGAGTAATCCTGGAGATTCGGGTTGAAGCCGATTACTTTTGGCGACATAGAGGAAACAGCTTGTGTTCCTACATTGTTGTATACTCCTTGTACAATGGCTTGCTTTTCGATAGCATGCGCGACAGCTTGACGTACACGTACATCATCAAATGGCTTCTTCTGTACGTTAAAGCCGATATAATCCACACCCAAGCCTTCTGCACGCACCATGTTCATCCCAGGAGATGCCTGTGCACGCTCTACTTCCGTTACAGGAAGCTGGTCGCCAATGTGCGCTTCGCCTGCTTCAATCATGGCTACACGGGTCGTATCTTCTGGAACGACCTTATACAATACTTCATCTACCTTTGGTTTTTCACCCCAGTAGGTATCATTTTTCGTGAGCTTCATATCTTGACCCGGTGCCCACGATGTAAATTTGAAAGGACCGGTTCCCACAGGCTGCTTCGCCAATGTATCGGAATGCTCGGCGATCGCTTTCGGGCTGATGATGCTTCCTTCTGAGCTAGCCAAGATGGAGAGCAGCGGTGCAAACGGATACTCCAGCACGAAATGTACAGTCTTGTCATCCACGATCTTGATTTCTTTGATCATGGAAAAGTTGGATGCACGCGGTGATGCAACCTTTGGATCGAGTACACGTTCGAACGTCTTTTTCACAGCGTCTGCTGTAAAAGGTGTACCATCGTGGAACGTAACGCCCTCACGGAGCTTAAACTCCCATGTCAAGTCATCGAGCTGTTTCCATTCAGTAGCGAGTGTAGGCTTGTACTCGCCGTTTTTATCGCGAGAAACCAAGCTCTCATAGACTTTTCCGTACACATAGTTTGCCGAAGGAATATTGGAGATGAAATGCGGGTCCAAATTGTTGGCGTCTGCTTTGCGGGCTACAATCAGGGTTCCCCCTTCTTTCGGAGCCTCTGCAGTAGTATTATTCGTCGAACCGGATTGCTCGGAGCTCGCACCACCACATCCAGTCAACGCAACACTAACCGTCAATGTCAGAGCCAACAAGGAACCGACCATGCGTGTTTTCTTCATTTGTGTCTACCCCCTGTAGAATACTGTCGAAAATTCTGAATGTATTTCTTATTTGCATTATACGGTAGATTTTCAAACGAACCTTTCAGCATCTTTACATCAATTTATAATATTTTTACTTTTATTTAATTTCACGCAGATGAAAAAGTACGAAAATACACTTGATACCGTAGCTTCGGTGGAGAAGCGTGTTTCCAGTCTTCGCTTCGGCCTACGCCACGCAAGGCGTGAAGACTGTCCGCTCCGGAATGAATGACAGGAGCCGCTTCAAAAGGGGTAGCCTCGATGACGTATTCGCACGTTGAAGCTAAAAACGCTCCCGTCATTCATACCTCCGCTCGGTCGGGCTCCAAAGGCGCTATGATTGGAAACACGCTTCTTTGACGTTGCTTTTGTCTATTTTTCGATCTGTTTGAAAGATGATAATGGAAAATTTTAGAAGGTATTTCATCGTTGTACTTGGCTGATATGTTCCAATGAATAGATTTGAAATGAAAGTCAGTATGGTCACGAAGCAATCTTTTCTCATCTTGAGACGGCTTTCGAAATACTTACAAAAGCTACGCCGGAAGAAGTGCATTTCCAGTCCAAGCGCCTCTGGAGCCCATCTCAGCGTAGGAATAAATGGCGGGGAATTTCAGCTTCATTCATGAGATACTTCTTCGAAACTGTCTACGTTTGAAGCGCTCCCGCCATTTATTCCGAAGCGGACAGTCAATCCCCCTTGCGGGGCGGAGGCCGAAGCGTAGACTGGAAATGCACTTCTTCCCCACTACAGACACTTTTAAACAAACAAAAAAATCCGACCTTCTTAAGAAGATCGGATCGTATTTCCTACTCTTTATTGTTTCTGCCAAACCATCTTGCCCGAGAAAACCACCGCTTCCTTCGGAGATTGTCTAGCCACAGCCTCGGCGGAGCATTTGGCACAGACGAAAACCGCATTTGCCTCATCTCCGACTTTCGGCCAAACCTGATTGCCAGCTTGATCCAGTGGAGTCACGCCACCTGTAACGAATCCCAGCGCACGCGATAGAGATCGCTCATCGATCCAACGAAACCGTTCAGCCAGACGGTTTGCTTTTTGCAGCATATCTCCGGTTCCAAATGGGTCCCAATGATCAGTAATGTTGTCATTGCCCAAACCAACATGGACGCCTTTGGCATGAAGCAACGGAATCGGGATGGTCGGCATATCAATAGGAACAGCCGACATGATAACGATTTGCTGCTCGGCGAAAAGCTCCGCGACCTCTTCTGCCACAGCAGTCGGTACCTCTCCTAGCCCGTAAGCATGGCTGACAGTGACTCGACCTTGCCAACCCGCATCCTTTGTCATCACAGCCAATTTTTTCATAATATAAACGCCCAAATGACCAGGCTCGTGCAAGTGAATGTCCACATCCGCATTCGCTTCCACCGCTATGTCCATCATCGTATCAAGTGATTTCTCGATATCATCGTCAAATGTGGCAGGATCGACACCACCTACGAGGCCAGCTCCATGCTTCATTGCCTCACGAACGAGGGAAACAGAATCACTGCGCAACAAGCCATGTTGGGGAAACGCGACAATTTCCCAGGAAAGTTTTTCACGGTAAGTTGCCAATGCTTCCAATGTGGCTTCCAGATTTTTCAACCCAATGACCGGGTCAATGTTGCAATGCGTCCGCACGTGAGTAGCGCCGTGCGATTGCACTAACTCCAACAGCTTTTCTGCACGCTCACGGGCGACGGGAAGTTGGTGAGGCAACAGTTCCTGCTCTTGCTCGATTCGAAAAAAACGATTGGGAGCAGGAAGAACAGCTTGCCACGGACCTCCATAAAATGTTTTGTCCAAATGAATGTGCATTTCCCGGAAAGAAGGCAGCATCAGTAGGCCTTGTGCATCCCACACAGAAACCCCATCAGGTATATCTGACAAAGCAGGTACGATTTTCTCAACGCGACCGTCCGTGAGCAAGACGTGGAAAAGATCCGTCTTTGTGCCCGTCACGATGCCATTCGTCTCTGAATAACCACATTCCAGACTCGCATTTTTGATCCATAGGCTTTCTTTCATGCTCCGTCTCCCATCCTTTTCTCTCTAAATGTTTGCGCTATTCAATCGTAATGCCGTTGATCATCATATACCCTGAAGGGCTGATCCAGAAGCCTTTGATGTTTTTGCTGATTGCAGCGACATGTTCAAGATTGCGGATCGGGACGATTGGTGCTTGTTGCTTTTCAATCTCCAACGCCTTTGCATAGATTTGCTTTCGTTTTTCCGTATCCTGCTCGCGACGCCCCTCTTCGATGAACTTGTCCACTTCTTTATTCACGTAGAACGTTGTGTTACCGCCTTTGCCCAAAGAACTGGAGTGGAACAGATTGTACTGGTTATAGTCAGCGTCTCCAGTGGCATTGCCCCATCCGCTGATGAACAGCTCTGTTTCACCGTTGTCTTCTGCATCCAAATAGGCTCCATACTCAAGTACTTTCACCTCTACTTCAATGCCGATTCCCTTTAACTGGGACTGAATTACTTCCGCAGCATTAATCCGTTCCTTGCGATCGCCTGTCCACAGGGTTGTCTTGAAGCCGTCCGGATAGCCCGCTTCTTTCAACAGGGCCTTGGCCTTGTTCGGATCAAACTCGTATCCTTTTAACGCCCCATCGTATCCAAGAACCTTCGGACTCATTGCGGAATTCGCTTTCGTTCCTACATCGTTGTACACACCTTTGATGATCGCATCAGTCTCAATCGCATAGTTGATCGCCTGGCGAACACGGATGTCGTCAAACGGTTTTTTCTTGGTATTGAACCCGATAAAATCTGTCCCCAAGCCCTCTGTCCGGTACAAACTCATTTGAGGGGAATTACTGACGCGGTCAATTTCTGTCACCGGCAATGGTTCAGCGATGTGCGCCTCTCCCGTCTCTACCATGGCTACGCGCGTCGTGTCCTCTGGTACGACTTTGAAGACAGCCTTCTTGAATTTCACCCTCTCTCCCCAGTAGTTGTCATTTTTCACGAGTACGATCTCTTGGCCAGGTGTCCACGATTCAAATACGAACGGCCCTGTGCCGACGGGATGTTTGCTCAGGTCCTTGCCGTATTGCTCTATTGCTTTTGGACTGATGATGCTTCCTTCGTGGTTGGCGAGGATCGACAGCAATGGGGAATACGGGTAGGCTAGCTTGAATTGCACGGTGTAATCATCCACTACTTTTATTTCCGAAAGCATCTTAAACTGAGACGCACGTGGAGAGGCGACCTTTTCATCGAGGACGCGTGCGAATGTTGCTTTCACCGCTTCGGCGTTAAACGGCGTACCATCGTGGAAGTTGACCCCCTGACGCAGCTTGAACTCCCAGGTGACATCGTCCAACTGCTTCCATTCCGTGGCTAGCATCGGCTTGAACGCCATGTTATCATCTCGCTGGACAAGACCCTCGTACACTTTGTGATGGACCACACTCGCTGCATTGATCGCTGAAATAAAGTGCGGATCTAGATTGTTTGCGTCAGACTGCCGTGCAATCACCAGCGTCTGATCTGTTGCCGGAGCTTCCTTCGCAGTCGGAGCCCCTGCCGCACTTTGCTCTGTACCCGATGAACAGCCTGTAAGCACGAGACCAACGCTCAGGATACCTGCCAGTATTGAACCTAGCCTCTTCTGTTTTTTCATTAGACACGCCCCCATTTTAATCTTTCTTTGTATAATCAATCAGCATAGCTCGTTCCCAATGGGCGAAGCTATGCTGATCATAAAGCACTTTTTGCTGAAATTATGGCAAAGTTACAGCATCGATCTCAATGTGTCCTGCTGGGCTGATCCAAACTCCTTCTACGCCTTTTTGAATCGCTGCGAGGTTTTCAGAGAAGCGGTACGGTACCATTGCTGCTTCGTCCATTTCGATTTGCTGTGCTTTTTCGTAGATTTGCTTCCGTTTTTCTTCGTCTTTCTCTTTGCGGCCCTCATCGATCAGCTTGTCCACTTCCGGATTGCTGTAGAAAGCATGGTTGCCAGCTGCCCCTTGCGACTTCGTGTGGAACAGATTGTATTGGTTGTAGTCTGCATCGCCTGTGGCATTGCCCCAACCACTGAGGAACAATTCCGTTTCGCCTTTGTTGGCTGCTTCAATATAAGCACCGAACTCTAGCACTTTCACTTCCAAATCGATATTGATTTGTTTCAGCTGTTGCTGCAACACCTCTGCCAAGCTTACTCGTGCCTTGTTATCATTTAAGTAAATCGTTGCTTTGAAGCCGTTCGCGTATCCAGCTTCCGCCAACAACTTTTTGGATTTTTCCAGATCGTAAGGCAAGTCTTTTACATTCGGGCTGTAACCAACCATAGACGGGGTAATGGAGGAATGAGCGACCGTCCCTACATCGTTGTACACCCCTTGAATGATGGTTTTCTTATCAATCGCATGTGCAATTGCTTGACGAACGCGTACATCATCGAATGGCTTCTTCGAGTTGTTAATCCCGATATGATCGCTAGCGAAAGCAGGGTAACGACCAAGTGTCATACTCGGAGAATTTTTCACCCGATCGACTTCTGTCACTGGCAACTGCTCAGCTACATTCGCTTCTCCTGTCTCGACCATCGCAAGTCTGGTCGTATCCTCTGGAACGGTCTTGAAGACGACTTTGTCCAGCTTCGGTTTATCGCCCCAATAGCTATCATTTTTCACCAGGACGACTTCTTGACCAGGTGTCCATGATTCGAATTTATAAGGCCCTGTTCCCGTTGGATGCTTGGTCAATTCTTTTCCATACTGTTCAATCGCTTTTGGTGACAAAATTCCTCCCTCTGCACTGGCGAGCACGGACAGGAGCGGTGCGTATGGATAGTGCAGGATGAATCGAACCGTTGTATCGTCCACGACCTTTACTTCTTTGATGGCTTCAAACAAATTGGCGCGGTTTGAGCCTACAGCCGGGTCTTGAACACGTGCAATCGTCTTTTTCACAGCTTCCGCATTGAATGGCGTGCCATCGTGGAATGTCACACCAGAGCGAAGCTTGAATTCCCATGTCACATCATCGAGCTGCTTCCATTCAGAAGCGAGTGAACCTACATATTTGCTTTCTTTGTCCATCCGAACAAGACCCTCGTATACCTTGTGATGAATGATGGCGGCGGAATTGATTTGCGTTAGAAAATGTGGGTCGAGGTTGTTCGCATCAGACAAGCGGGCGATGACGAGTGTCCCGCCTTCTTTGCCAGCAGGTGTTGAAGAGTTGGTTTGCCCCGAAGAATTGGTACTCCCTCCTGCTTCAGGTGCTTGTGAGCAGCCTGCCAACGCAGTAGAAACCGCAACGGTCATGGCAAGCAGCGTCTGGAAAAAGCGCGTCTTTTTCATGTAGTGATCCCCCTGTTTTGTGAAAAACGTCTGGACGTTTTTCATAAATGTTGATGTGACCGCTTGCGGTCAAAAAAACGGTCGTGACCGTTTTTTGCGCCAGATGAACTTGAATATTTTGACCATTCGCGCATATTTCATTTTACCCACTATTCTGGCATTGTATTTTCACTCTCTTTACTTGTATTTTCACTTTCTTTACTCTTTTTTTCAGTATTTCTACTTTTGTGCGAATCATGCAATAAAAATAGACTTGGATTATATGGTGCTGTAGTGGTGTGGAGGAAACAGGAGAAAACGCTCAGCTTCTTGTCCCACCCGCTGGGGGATTCGCTACACGACTCCATGCAAAAAGCGAAACCGCGTCCTAAGTGGTCCTTTCAGGATGTGTTTCAGAGGTGGACGCTTAAGGGCGTGTTTCACTTTTCACTTTTCACTTTTCACTTTTCGCATTCCGTCTCGGTCGGTTTACCAAAGATCTTCGCCTGCCTCCTCTACGAGCTTTCCGTGTTCAACGAGTTTTAAAAGCCTTAAAAGATGGAAGAATGTGATCTGTCACGGCAGAGAAGAATATTTCCAGACGTAGCGACTTGTGGAGTCCTACCAAGCGGAGAAGGGATTTGCGGGCAAAAGAAACGCAACCGTGCCCGCGCGACGAAGCGGCTACCACTTTTGCGTTTCCCCGCAAATCCCTTCTGAGCGGACAGTCTTATCCCTCAGCAGGACGGAGCCTGGAGCCTAGACTGGAAATATTCTTCTCCCCACCGCAGCCACAATACTGGCTTCACCAATTTTTGGTGAAGCCTTCATACCCTAAGGGCAAAAGTCATCCATGTCGGTATGAATTTTTATAAATTCTTATCTACTAAAAAAAGACCCTCTCCATTTGGTGGAGAAGGTCTCTAGCTCCTGTTATTGAATCGTCACTTGGCTCAGGTCAATGTACCCGGATGGACTGATGTACACACCCTGTACATTTTTGGCAATGGCTGCGAGGTTTTCACTGCTGCGGAATGGCAGCAACGGCACCTCCTCCATCTCGATTTGCTGCGCCTCTGCGTAGATTTCCTTGCGCTTTTCTGGATCTTTTTCCTTACGACCCGCTTCAATCAGCGCATCGACTTTCGGATTATTGTAGAAGGAATGGTTGCCTGGCACACCTGCTGACGTGCTGTGGAAGAGGTTGTACTGGTTGTAATCTGCATCTCCAGTGGCATTGCCCCAGCCACTAATGAACATTTGCGCTTCCCCTTTTGCCGCCAATTCCAGATACGCGCCGAACTCCATCACTTGAATCTGCAAGTCGATGCCGATTCCCTTCAGCTGGGATTGCAGCACTTCTGCCACATTGATCCGTGCCTTGTTGTCATTGAGATAGATGGTTGCCTTGAATCCGTTGGCGTAGCCTGCCTCAGTGAGCAATTGCTTCGCTTTGTTCAAATCGTATTCCGGCGTTTTAATATTCGGGCTGTAGCCGATGACTTTTGGCCCTAATGACGAAATGGCTACCTTTCCGACATTGTTATAAACCCCTTTAATAATCGCTTCCTTATCGATCGCATGGGCAATGGCCTGACGGACGCGAACATCGTCAAAAGGCTTCTGCTTGACGTTCATCCCGATATGGTCAACCGCGAATGATTCAAACCGGCCTAAAGACATGCTCTGCGAGTTCTGTACCCTTTCCAGTTCAGTGACCGGTAGCTGTTCTGCGACATGAGCTTCACCTGTCTCCACCATGGCTACACGTGTCGCATCCTCAGGAATGGTCTTGAAAACGACTTTTTCCAGTTTCGGTTGGTTGCCCCAATACTTCTCGTTTTTCACCAAGACGATTTCTTGTCCAGGCGTCCATGATTCAAAGGTGAATGGTCCCGTCCCAACTGGTTTCTTGGACAACTCTTTGCCGAATTCCTTAATCGCCTTTGGACTAATGATGCCACCCTCGGCACTCGCCAGTACGGACAAGAGCCCTGCGAACGGATAATGTAAAATAATCTCTACCTTCAGCGGGTCAATGACCTTCACCTCTTTAATCATGCCAAACATGTTTGCTTTGGGAGTCGGATTGTCTTTGTCCAAAATGCGGTCGATCGTCTTTTTCACCGCTTCTGCATGAAAAGGCTCCCCATCGTGGAAGGTAACACCGTCACGCAGTGTGAACTCCCACGTGACATCATCCTTTTGTTTCCATTCCTTTGCCAAAAGAGGTTTGTACTCGCTATTCCGATCCAACATGACCAGACCTTCATAGATCTTGTGCTGCGTCACTGCCATGGAATTAATCTGGGTACTGAAATGCGGGTCCAAATTATTCGCATCGGACAAGCGCGCAATAATCAAGGTACCGCCTCCACCTGCTGCGGCCGATGAAGAAGCGGGGCTAGACGAAGCTTGATTGGAGTTGGACGCGGAATTCGTCCCACTGGATGTCTGACTGCCCCCACAGCCTGCCAAGACTGTGGAAACCAAGACAGACAGGGCGAGAATGGATCCTAGCATGTGCTTCTTCTTCACTGTGAATGCCCCCTTGTTCTGGATGATAGAATGAAAAGAAAATGGTATGACTAAATATTACTAATTTTCTTACTATTAATCTTTTCATTATCTTTACCTTTCTTTTCATTTTCTTTACTATGTCGTTTTTGAATGTTCAAAATAACTCTATTGGAGCTACCTACCATAGTGGAGGAAAAGAAAAAGCACAGTTCTCTTCGACACTGACACGCTAGCAAGGGGGAATCACTGGACGTCTCCACTTCAAAAAGGGACCGTCGAGCCAAAGCCACCCTACGGGGGGAAGTTTCTCGAGGAAGAAGTGTTCGACAAGCGTTGTCTCCTTTTTGAAGTTCCGACTGGGTAGGCGTTGTCAAGGTCTGCGAGCCCTGTGCTTTTTCTTCTCACTAGCTTTGGCGTTTATCGGTAGCTTTTAAATCTAAAGAAAAAACCATCCCTCAAAAAGAGATGGCCGTGCATGAAAGACCAATTACACTTCAACATCTTTGTCCCACCGTCTTTCCAGATCTCTCACGGTTGAACTTTTCTCGACATCCTGTTCATTCTTGTAAGTCCCCAGCATGACGTCAAAAACCGGGCTGGTAACACCATACCAATAATGTTCATTTTTGAAGTGATGCCATAGATGGAGCTTTTTCATCCAACGCCCCCATGGAGATATGGGTTGAACCGGGCGGTGGGCGATATAATGCGTCCATTCATAAAATAGCAGAAATCCGATCACGCCTGTAACAAAGGCATTGGTCGCAATCATGTCGGAAGTAAGCAGATAACAAATGGCTCCGGTACCTGCAATGAGCGGCAAGCTGTACCAAACGGGCAAGAATAGCAGGTGCAAGTTGTTCGGATCGGCGTGATGATCATAATGTAAACGCTTTAACATTTGGAGAAAAAATGGATTTCGAGGCGGTTTGAGGTGAAAGAGAAATCGATGAATCAAGTATTCACTTGCCGCATATCCAATCATCCCAGCCACGAGTGCCACCCATGTTTTCAACACGTACCATTCAGAAAGAGTGAAAGTCAAACTAATCAGGAATAGAATGCTCATGATGAGGATATCCGGAAACGTAAAGAATTCCTTCAGAAACTTTGCCTTCATCAGAACGCCCTCCTCTTGTGTTCCTTCACTTGTCTTGTTCCAACACGGTTCGGTTTCTCCACAGCTCCAAACTTTTTTCCATTGCCTTTCTGGCTACACGCTCTGCTTCGATGTAATCTCCTTGCAAAGAGACTTTCAAAAGCTGATGGTAATAGTGCCAAGATGCCTCGCGGTGTTCCGGGATGGAAAAATACTTTCGCGCCATTTTTAGATAAAAAGAATCAAAACTGTTTACAATCAGTAAATAGATAGGATTTGGGGAAAGCCTCGTCAGATTTTTCTGCAGCTCCCAGTCAAACGCTGCATAAAAATCGGCATCAGGTTTCAGTTGATCGAGATTCGCAAGCAATGCGACCACCTTCGGCTGATGAGCAGCAACCGCGTTACGAATGTAAACAGGAGCCAACGATATCCGCAGTTCCAGCAAGTACGAAATAAACTCATCCGTAACATCGTCGTGGTTTTGTATGATATGGACAAGGGTCATGATATTGCCTTGATGCCAATAATCGTTGACAATTGCCGGATGTCCTTTCCGCACAGTGATCCAGCCATCTCTTTCCAAGCGTTGCAGTGCTTCTCTAACGGTTGGCCTGCCTACCCCGTAGTACTCTGCCAACTCCCGTTCGGGCCGCAGCGTACTTCCTGCAGGATACTCGCGGGTCAAAATTGCTTTGATTAATTTTTTCTCAATTTGATCCGACGACCGTTCTTTCTTTCCCCCTTTTTTCTCCATTGTCATGATCGCCTCCCTGCGTTGCTGGTCCTATAACAAATATTTGTGGTATTACCACAAAAGGTAATATTTTACACAACTCCTGTCAAGAGGTGAAATACTTGGACTTACCAGTACCCACGCGAAATTGAGTGATCCTTCTCCAGCTCAAAAAAGGCATAGCCCTCTCCCGAAAAAGAGAAGGCTATGCCTCTTATGCTGCTGGCGTGACTATTCTGTCACTTTTACCGACCAGCCAAACTTGTCTTCACGCTCACCGTACTGGATTCCTGTCATCTCGTCGTACAGTTTCATCGTCAATTCCCCTGTTTTTTCACCGTTAATGATCATCTGATGCCCGTTCCAGTTCAGATCACCGACCGGGGAAATAACAGCCGCTGTTCCGGTGCCGAATGCTTCTTCCAGCTCACCATTGACGTAAGCAGTATGCAGGTCTTCCATGGAAATCCGCTTCTCTACGACTGGAATTCCCCAGTCCTTGAGCAATTGGATGGTCGAATCTCTCGTGATCCCCTCCAGAATGCTTCCGTTCAATGCTGGGGTCCACACTTCCCCTTTTACCTTGAAGAACACGTTCATACTGCCTACTTCTTCAATATATTTGTTCTCTACGCCATCGAGCCACAGCACTTGCTCATAGCCTTTTTCTTTCGCTTCCACTTGTGCTTTCAGACCGCCTGCGTAGTTACCTGCCACTTTTGCGTTTCCTGTTCCGCCTCTTACCGCACGAACGTAGTTGTTTTCTACATAAATTTTCACGGGCTGCATGCCACCCGCATAGTACGCTCCAACCGGAGAGAGCACGATTACCAATTTGTACGTATGCGAAGCGCGCACACCAAAGCATGGCTCTGTCGCAATTACGAAGGGACGAATGTAGAGAGACTGTCCGCTTTCGGTTGGAATCCATTCTTTATCTACTGCCACCAGCTGTTTCAATGCCTCGACCATGAATTCCTCGTCGATCAACGGCATACTCATACGCTCAAGCGAACGGTTCATACGCTTGAAGTTTTGATCAGGACGGAACAAGCTAACCTTGCCCTCTTGGTTGCGATAAGCTTTCAAACCCTCAAAGACAGCTTGCCCATAATGGAACACCATTGCTGCCGGATCCAATGTCAGCGAAGAATAAGGGACGATTTGTGGATCATGCCATCCTTTACCTTCTGTATAATCCATGGTGAACATATGATCGGTAAAATGAACACCGAACCCCAGCTTGTCAGAAGCTGGTTTCTCTTTTTTCTGTTCTGTCCGGGTAATTGTTAACTGACACTCCATCTTCTACATCTCCCTTAGTATGAAAACCACGATTTGAAACTTCCTATATATACAAAATAGCAACAATTTTGCATGATTTCCAGCGTAAGTTTCTCCTGCCTCTACATTTTATGGTTATTTAGCGAAAACTTCGCAATCATTTCGTGATCAATTTTTTTCTTCATAGGCAGGATGACGGGAATAGGTATCCCGAAAAGAATGGATAGAGACAGAATGAGGAGGGATATGTATGACCACGCACCATGGCCTGCACGGAAAAATTGCCATAGTAACAGGAGCCAGCCGCCTTCAAGGGATTGGGGCCGCTATCTGTAAAATGCTTGCCTCACACGGAGCCGATATATTCCATACGTACTGGACCGCCTATGACCATTCCATGGCGCATGGGTTTCAAAAGGATGAACCCGCCATCTTGCAGGAAGAGATCAGACGCTACGGGGTCAGATGTGCGGGAATCGAGGTCGACCTGTCTCAGCCTGATGCCTACAAGGAGGTGCTCGACGCAGCTACAGCACAACTTGGTGAGCCAAGCATCCTCGTCAACAACGCTTGCTACTCGACAAATGACGGTTACGAGGCGCTGAATATAGGCAGTTTGGACGCACATTATGCCATCAATGTCCGGGCAACGACGATGCTCAGTGTGGAATTTGCACGTCGCTTCTCCCAACAACGCGGAGGCCGAATCATCAACATGACATCTGGTCAGTCCAAAGGCCCGATGGTTGGTGAGATCGCGTATGCGGCAACAAAAGGAGCCGTGGATGCCCTGACGACGACACTTGCTGCCGAAGTAGCTACGCGAGGGATTACGGTCAACGCTGTAAATCCTGGGCCCACCGATTCAGGCTGGATGAACGACGAAATCAAGCATTACCTTTTGCAGCAATTTCCATTCGGACGGATTGGACAGCCCGAGGATGCAGCACGTCTTGTCGCCTTTTTGGCAAGTGACGAAGCGGAGTGGATTACCGGACAGATTATGCATTCCGAAGGCGGGTTCATCCGGTAAGTGAAAAAAGCACAATCCGCCGTTTCTAGCAGATTGTGCTTCTTCTTTTTGTACAGGCTATGGTTTGCTCACGATTGGAAAAGAAGGCTTGAACAGCTCTTTTTCGCCCAGCTGTTGATAGTCGCGCTCGACGTAACCCAGACGCATTTTGTCAAAGTAACGCTGTCCCTTCGCTTTGATCTCTTCCAGATCAACTCCTGGCAGGAGACGGTCTTTCATTACGGTGCGTCCAGCAATAATGGAGAGCTTTACATCACGCCCCGAGCCACACGTGATGATCGTGCGGATTGGATCATCAACCGCCCCCATGTGGAAACCGTCCAGATCGATGGCAATGATATCTGCTTTTGCCCCCGGCGCCAATCGTCCCAGATCATCTCTTCCAAGGAAACGTGCTCCGCCCAATGTCGCTGCGCGGTAAATATCCGCGTAGCTGGAATCCGCGACATCGCCTTCCACCAAACGGGACAGCATGCTGGCTGTGCGAATGTTTTGGATGAAGTCAGGCGGGAACGTATCAGTTCCAATCGCGATGTTGACACCACGACGCTTGTAACGGGCAAACGATTCGAGTGCCTCGCCGTGGCGACCGACTACGAGCGGACAGTGAATCACAGTCGTACCTGTCTCTTGGAGGATCGCCAAATCGTCTCCCTCTCCGAATTTCGCCTTACTAAAGCCTGGAATGAAATGTGCGTGCGGAATTGCCGTTTTCTTTCCGAGGAAGCCGATCTCATTCAGGAACTGAATCGGTGATTTGTTGTGACGACGATGGATTTCCGTATATTCGTAGAGACCTTGCGCAGCATGCAGACGAATCGGACATCCGAGCTCCTCACTGTAACGCTTTGTGTTGATCAGGTTCTCTACAGACTGAGTCTCGATTCGCTCTGGTGCCAGCATTCCACGGATGAGTCCGTTATGAGCCCCATCGAAATCTTTGACAAATTGTACAGCCCGCTCCAGACCTGCTTGTCCTTCCGATTCGTTCCACAGTACTTCAATCTCTCCATTAGCCTTCACGACACGCATACCAGACTGGTAGCTCGGCCCCATGTACATACGTAATCCCAAGCGCCCTGCATGATCGGCTGCCGCTGCCAGCTCCTCATACGTTTCCGCCCAGCGCTTGTAGAAGACAGATGTAATCGGCATCGCTGTCGTTACCCCATTAAGAATCAATTGACTGTAGGCGTAAAGGGATTTGAATGCCTCTTCCTCAGGGGTCATTACCTCATGGTAGCCTTTGCGGTAGTAGTCTTCTGACCAAAGCATATTTTTGTTTCGAGCAGAAGCTTGCTCCAAATGTACGATATCGTGATCAATATCACCCAACGCATTCAGGTCAATGAAGCCCGGGCTGACTACAGCATTGCCCGCATCGATCACTTCATCTACCTCGCCATCAAAATCGTGCCCCACATAAACAATGGTGTCATTCTCGTAAACGACTTCCCCATCTTTGATAATCACATGATCTTCGCCGTCAAAACCGATGACATATTTTGCGGTTATTTTCTTTTTCATGACGATCCTCCCTATCTTTCTCGTTCCGGCTTCTTCACTCCATTGCATCCTTCGTTATTATAGGAAATATTCTGTAAAATTTGTTTCAAAACCTTTACATGTATTTGCACAATCTTTACTCCTTTTCGAAAACAGGCAAGATTCCACACAATACGTAAAGATCATGCAAAAACTAGTAAAGAAGATGAACAACCTTGTTCGAAATATTCACTACAATTAATGAAGACAACTAGACTGGACTCTCATCCACTACTTGCAAGATAGAGAAAGGGCTGATTTCTAGTGATGCAAGCTTTTTGGTTAACCAACGTTCGTCTCGATAAAGGTTTTGAAACAGGAGAAGACGGCGTCTTTCACACACTCTCGGAAATCTGTCATTTGAAGATCGAAGACGGCAAAATCGCAGAGATCGTATCGGCGAACGAACCACTCGACACCACTTTACCGCAAGAAGATGCAAAAGGTTTATTGGCCCTCCCCTCTTTTGTTGAAAAGCATAATCATCTGGATAAAACGTATGCGGGCGCAACCTGGAAATCTTGCCTTCCTCCGAAAAAACTGATTGATCGCTTGGAGTTCGAAGCAAAAGAAATGCCGCTGATGACAGGGACGACCAAAGAGCGCGCACAAGCGATGCTCCAGCTCCATATCAAAGGCGGTGCCACACATGTACGCACACACGTCAACATCGATCCATACATTGGCCTGAAAAACCTGGAGGGTGTGCGTGCAGCCTTGGAAGAGTACAGTGATCGCCTGACGTATGAAATCGTCGCTTTCCCGCAGCAGGGACTCCTGCGCACACAAGCAAGCTCCTTGATGAGACAAGCAATGAAGGAAGGCGCTACACTGGTTGGGGGCTTGGACCCGGCTGGGATCGATAATGAGTTGGAAGGCTCCTTGCGTGAAATGATGGACATTGCAGTGGAAGCAGACGCGGATGTCGATATTCATCTGCATGATCCGGGGACACTCGGCTTTTATACGATCAAAAGATTGCTCGATCTGACCGAGGAAGCAGGCTGGCAGAACCGTATGGCCATCAGTCATGCCTTTGCGCTCGGAGATGTGTCGTTGGAAGAAAGCTCGGACATGGCCGATCGATTGTCCAAGCTGGGAACGATGATCCTGACGACCGTTCCGATTAATCGGGCAATGCCACCTGTTCCGATGCTTCATGCCAAAGGCGTACATGTCGCACTTGGCTATGATGGGTTCTACGATTCATGGTCGCCTTATGGAACAGGCGATATGCTCGATAAGCTAAACCGTCTGGTCGAGCGCTACCGTTGGGTCGATGAGAAATCATTGGTGCAATCCTTGTACTTCATCACCGGAGGAAAAACAACGCTCGATAAAGATGGCAACCGTGCATGGCCGAAGGTTGGCGACGTGGCAAGCATCGTGTTTGCAGAAAGCTCCTGCTCAGCGGAAGCGATTGCGAGAAAATCTCGTCGGGCTGCTGTTATGTTTAAAGGGAAAATTGTGCATGGTGCTTTGGAGAGAATGGGAGAAACAAAGTAGCCAGATAGACCACGGAGGCTTCGCTGATTTTTCAGTGAAGTCTTTATTTTTTTGTCAAAATCGAGCCTTTGGTGGTGGGGAGAAAAAAGAAGAATTCGGTTGGTATCCCAAAGACTTTCGCTTATTTCTTCTTTTTTCTCCTACCAGCTTGGGTGTTTGTTCGGGCTTAAAAGCTTGAGCTATCGAACCCGTCATGTTGTAACCAAGCCTTTGTTAAGAGCTTTACACCAAGCTGAATTTCATCAGTTGATAAATTACTGAAACCAAGTTTAATAATCGGTTCTTCCGTTTTGTTTTTAATGAAGAAGAGTGAAGTCGGATAAACTTTAACTCCCTGAAGAGAAGCTTGTTGAATGAGCCATTCTTCTGAGCGTTCCAGATGTACTTTGACCAGTACGTACAAACCAGACTGCTCGCCAATGATTGAAATATGGTGCGTGAAATGCTTCCTTAATTCACAAACGAAGTGCTGCATTTTTCGTTTATAAACAAGACGCATGCGTTTAATATGGCGATTCCATTCCCCTTCTTCCATAAATTTCGCCATGGCGAATTGGCTAAGGAGTGAAGTGGTGCTCTCGAAATGTGCGAATTGATTTTTATAACAGCTGACCAGTGGCTGTGGCAACACCATATAACTTAAACGAATCCCTGGCAGAAAGCATTTCGAGAAATTCCCGAGATAAATCACTCTCGTTGAATCGATGGAAGCGAGAGCCGGAAATGGTTGTTGGGTATAGCGATATTCACTATCATAATCGTCTTCGATAATATACCCTTGCCTATTTTTTGCCCAATGGATGAGTGCATGCCTTTGTTGAATGGGCATACTGACCCCATATGGACTGTGATGCGACGGCGCTACATAAATCAATCGTGATTTCCTATGTTCCAGGTGTGAAAAATCAGCACCTGTCTCATAAACAGGTAACGTTTCCAGTGTAAAACGATTTAATTGAAAAGCTTTTCTAGCGCCATCATAACCAGGGTCTTCCACAATCACGCTGGAAAAATCATGTTTCAGGACCAGACCGAGATACACAAGCATTTGTTGGGTACTACTGCCGATAATGATGGCATCTGGTTCTGTTCTCACCCCACGAGATTGGAGTAAATACGCTGCGATTTGCTCACGTAGACTCCATTCACCAAAAGGTTCCCCGTACCGAAAGCTGTCCTTTTCCGTTAATACTTGATTCGAGATCCTCCGCCATGTTTTTAAAGGGAAATGCAATTGATCGACGACGTCTGCGCGAAAATCAATGCGAACAGATGGTACCGGCTCTGTTTGCTTGTGAGTAGAAGAACTGCGGGCCTCTTGAAATAAAACGGGCTCTAACTCATTTACAAAATACCCTTTTCGTCCCTCTCCACGAATGTACCCTTCCGCAACGAGTTGTTCATACGCCATTAATGTTGTATTGCGGCTTACATGTAAGGAATCTGCAAGCTGACGAATAGAGGGCAATGGCTCATCCGCCTTAATATCGCCTTGTTCAATAAATGATTTAAATTTGTCGTAGATTTGTTTGTATTTAGGAGAGTTATCCTTGAATGTAAAAATGGTATTTTTCATTAGCACCTCTCCTGACATGTACATTTTTTTGTTATTGTATCTTTTTTTATGTCAGTTTGTATCATACTCTTGGTTCAAATACAAGTTGAAAGGGTGGTTCCTATGTACGTTCCTAAGCAATATCGTATGGAACATGATGAGGCCGTTCAGATGATGAAGTCTAATCCGTTTGCCCTATTGATTACAGTTGATGAACACCGCCCGTTGGCTACGCATATCCCGTTGGAAATTCGTGAAGAGGAAGGGAAAATCTATGCAACTGGGCACATTGCATACGGAAACATGCAGAAGAAAACGTTGGATAACAATAGAGATGTTTTGCTGATTTTTCAAGGACCGCACGCTTACATTTCGTCAAGCTGGTATGAGAGTGAACAGGTTCCCACATGGGACTATCTCGCTGTACATGCGTATGGGACAGCACGTATTCTCACGAAGGATGAACTGAAGTCGGCTTTGGATAAAATGCTGACACACTATGAATCTCACCGGGAAAATGGTCGACTCTGGGAGACCTTTCATCCTGAATTGCTTGAGAGAGAAATGAAAGGAATCGTTGGTTTTGAGATTGAAATCACCTCGATTCAAGCGGCAGCCAAAATGAGTCAAAATCGCAACAACACCGATTATCAATCGATTGTGGCAGAGCTTGAAAAATCAAATGATCAAGAGGAAATTCAGGTTGCTCAGTGGATGCGTGAGCAACGAAAAGAGTTATTTAAATGATCAGCCTATAGATACAACAAGGAGTTGCTTCTTATGGAGTTTTCAACTATTTGGCTATTTGTCATTGCCGCTTCTACATTGTTAATCATACCTGGACCAGCTGTGTTTTATATTATGGCAAGAAGTATCGATCAAGGGAAGAAAGCTGGTCTGGTATCAGTTCTAGGAGTGTCTCTTGGTGGTTCTGTTCACGTTTTAGCTGGGGCAATTGGCGTTTCTGCGATCCTTATGACATCAGCAACAGCCTTTCATATCGTGAAGTACCTGGGTGCTGCTTATCTAATCTATCTGGGGTGTAAGACATTATTTTCTAAAGCTGATAGCACGGTTTCTGAAATTCCAAAAGCCCCTCGCAAAAAATTACGAAAGATTTTTTACGAATCAGCGCTTGTAGAGGTAATGAATCCCAAGACAGCACTCTTCTTTTTAGCCTTCTTTCCGCAATTCATATCACCTACTGCCGGGTCAGTCACCGCTCAATTTTTGCTTTTAGGAACGATATTTATTATCCTTGCTTTTGTTAGCGATGGTCTGTATGCCTTTCTCGCAGCAAGTATGAGAAAGCGGATTGTGGGTAGTAGGGCGAGTTCAAAGGTAATGAATCGGATCACTGGTTATTTATATATTGCTCTCGGGATTTTCTCTGCCTTTGCGAGCCCCTCCAAAACATAATTAGTGAAAGGAAACGGAGAGATAGGTTATGTCGAAATTTCTCATTGAAGATGATTTCTGGTCGTTATTTCCCCATGCAAAAATAGGCATCGTGATTTGCCAGGGGATTGATAATTCACGTAGAGACGTTGAAAAATACGAGAAGCTGCTGCAGGAGGCGGAGAAAGAAGCACATAAATTTTTTACTCTGGAGGAATTCAGCAGTAACCCTGTCATTTCCGTTTGGCGAGAAGCTTTTCAGAAATTCAAGACGAAGAAAGGGGCAAGGTGCTCCATTGAAGCTTTATTAAAAAGAGTGAAAAATGGCAATCCGATCGGAACCATAAACCCGCTTGTTGACATCTATAATTCCATTTCACTGCGATATGGACTTCCGTGTGGCGGAGAAGATATCGACACTTTTGTAGGCGATATTCGGCTAACGCAAGCAAATGGCAACGAACCCTTTATCCCATTGGGACAGGATGAAAATGCTTCGCCTTATGAAGGGGAAATTGTTTATAAAGACGATGTCGGTGCCATATGCAGATGCTGGAATTGGCGTGAAGCTCAGAGGACGATGCTAACAGAACATACGAAAAATGCATTCCTCTGTATTGAATTAGTAGATGAAACAAGAAGCGATGAATTCCATATGGCGCTAAAAGAATTGTCTGATTTCGTGCCACATCATCTAGGTGGTATGGTGAAGATGGAAGTGCTGGATATCCATAATAAGGAAATGACAATCTTTGATTAAGCTCAAACGGCAGCCATATGCACTGGCTGCCGTACTTACTGTCTTAGAACATTCCATTCTCATTGGGAGAATCAGCAGGTATGGGCTGGCCTACATCCCACAATTCGACGATTTGGTCGTTATGAAAACGGAAGATATGGACCACAGCTCCCCCAAGATCCTCTTGGTTTTGCTTTACATGGGAATGGACAGCAACGATATCCCCCTCTTCGATGGCACGTTTCACTTCGAGAATCTTATGCGGATTTTTTGCGGCGTTCTCTTCCATTGCGAGCATGAGAGAATGAGCATCGCCACGGAAAAAGGGATTATGGTGGCGGAAATTCGGACTAGTGTATCTTTGGTATGCTTCCCGCACCTTCCCCGACGCTACCAGTTGCAAAAACGACACCGCATTCTCTTTAAGAGAAGTCATCATAACAAATCATCCTTTCTTTATTAAGATACCCGTTCGTACAACACGTCTATCTATGCCCAACTTTTTTCATGTTGTAACGTTATCGCAATAAACTCCGTCATGGCTGGAGAAACCCATTTGTTTTTGTGATAAACGACTTGCGCAAAAATAGTAGGAAAGCTGCTGTCACAGGGAATGATCTTTACCTTTCTCTGCTCAATTTCCTCTTTTACAGTCATTAACGGCAAACAAGTGATACCTAGCCCACTCCTTACACATCGTTTGATTGCCTCAATGCTCCACAGTTCCATCATTTGAGAAAAGGCAAGCCCTCGTTCTTCTAGGTATTTTTCGAACATAGCACGATAAACTTTCATACTGCCGTACCATGATTCACAAACGGCCATGCTTTTTTCCATGTGTGCAACGATACTGATCGGGTGCGCGGCTTTATTATTGTGAGTCATATTTTGGGCGGCATTTCAAAAGGTTTTTGCCAAATACGATAAGCAAATCAATATGGGCAAGTGTTTGTTCCTCCTCTATTCTGTCATTACCATTTTCTAAAGGAAACCGCTCATCTTGCCTACTTCCGAGGTATAATAGTTCAAAGCAAAGGGGGCGGGAAACTGTGGAGTGGTTAATCGGTCTGGCCTGCAGCGCTGGGATTGCAGGGGCGGCTTATGTAAAACGGTCGCTGTCTGGTTCCGGCTTTTTGGCGGCGGTGATACTGGGCACCGTGATGTACGCACTCGGAAGCCTTATCTGGTTCGGCTCCCTCATCGCATTTTTTGTCTCGTCCACTTTATTATCCAAGTGGAAAAAGCATAAAAAGGAAGAGGCCGAGAGCGGTTATGAGAAAACGGGGAGACGCGATGCTGGCCAGGTGCTCGCAAACGGAGGGCTCGGATTACTGTTATGTGTAGCAAATTGGGTGTGGTCGCATCCGCTTTGGTGGTACGCGTTCCTCGGCGTGATGGCAGCGGTCACAGCCGATACATGGGCAACAGAAATCGGCGGCCTGAGCCGGAAGCCTCCGCGATCAATCAAAACGGGGCAGTGTGTTCCGCCTGGCACTTCCGGCGGCGTTTCTAGCCTGGGAATGGGTGCATCGCTTGCCGGTGGACTATTTATCGGCGGTGCAGCGTGGTTGCTGCTTGCGGTAACCGATCAACCCGCGCCGGATGTGATCACACCTGCCCTTAGACTGGCAGCTTGGATCGGCATAGCAGGACTGGCTGGCGTAATAGGGTCACTGGTTGATTCGTGGATCGGTGCGACTTGGCAGCAAATGTACCGTTGCACAGCTTGCGGTCGTGAAATCGAGCAAGCTCGTCACTGTGGCACGCCAGCCGTACGAATCCGCGGTCGCACTGGTTGGAACAACGATGCGGTCAATCTCGCTGGTTCGCTTGCAGGTGGTGCTTTCGCCGTCTTAATGGCGTTGGCATTCGGCTTATCGTTTGACCTATAAAAAAACGGAAAGACTTCGTATCACCAAACGATACTGAGTTTTTCCGTTTTCTTTATTTTGAGGCACAAGTCTCGGCGATTTTGGTCACTTTCTTCGCGTTCTGCACCATTTTTGAGACGCACGCCCAAAGGATGAAGCCGACTAGGAGAAAGCCGACATTCATACTGATGACGCCTCCCCATCCGTATGCGGACCAAAACAATCCCCCAAGTGTTCCTCCTACACTTGAACCCGTGTAGTAGAAAAATAAATACAAAGAAGAGGCCTGTGCTTTGTTCTGTAAAGCAAGCTGTCCTACCCAACTGCTTGCAACCGCATGCGCTCCAAAAAATCCAAAAGTAAAAAATCCAAGTCCTGCTATCTTCATCATGAGATTCGCTTCCCACGTCAAACAGACGCCGATCAATGCGAGAAACAAGCTTGTGAATAACAGATTTTGCTTACCGTGACGATCTATTAATTTTCCTGTCCAGACGGAGCTGAACATTCCGATGATCATAATTAAAAACGTCCAACTGATAAATGTTTGGCTGAGTGAATAGGGCTTTTCGAGCAATACATAAGCGATGTAATTGAACAACGCTACATTACTCCCTAATAGTATAAAGCCGATGACAAATAAACAAATGAGACTTGGAGCCTTTAGATGGTCTACTAAAGACAGACCTAACTTTCTCATTACGAATGGGCGTGCCTTAAAATTTTGTGACGGTGGTAAGGTGTTCCAAAAAATCAGTGTGGCAGCCAAACTGATGAGACCAATCCCCCCTATTGCGATCTGCCAGCCGAAGTAGTCACTCACCATACCTGAGAAAACCCTGCCAAACACAGCCCCAATGGAATTCCCGCATATATAGAGACCCATAGCCGCTCCCAGACTTTTGGATTCGATTTCTTCTCCAAGATAGGCCATTGCGATGGAGGGCAAACCCGCCAATGAAATCCCTTCAATCGTTCGCAATACCAGGAGAACATGAAAATTCGAACTGAATGCTGTGAGAATACAAAACACAGACGAAGCGAGCATGGAAACGATCATAATTGGCTTGCGTCCCCATACTTCAGACAGCGAACCAAGAACGAGCATACTGACGGCAAGAACCATTGTTGTAATGGAGAGGGAAAGGCTTGCTGTCGTTGGGCTAACTGAAAATTCTTTTGAAAATTCCGGCATTAAGGGCTGTACGCAATAAAGAATCGCAAACGTATTGAAACCAGCGGCAAAAAAAGCAAAGCTGGTTTTGCGGAAGAGTGCTGTACCTTGTTGTATCATGCGATCACCATATCATTTCAGGATGATTATGGTTTCATGGTACCACCATTTATCTATGATGTATAATTCATTATAATCATGTTTTTCATGCATTTATGTAATGAAAACTCCAAACGGAAAGTGGTGCTTTCGAATGGAATGGCAACAGTTCGAATATTTTCAAACCCTGGCAAGAATCCAACACGTGACACAAGCGGCCGAAGCTCTCTCGATTTCCCAGTCTGCCCTCAGTCGTTCGATTGCCCGATTTGAGGATGAAATAGGCGTTCCTCTGTTTGACCGTCAAGGACGTTCGATTCGGCTCAATAAATATGGTCATCTCTTTTTAAAGCGAGTCGAAAATATGATGAAGGAATATCATGAGGGAAAACAAGAAATCATGGATTTACTTGATCCAGATAAGGGAGAGGTATCTCTTGGGTTTCTGCACACATTAAGTACCAGTCGTATCCCTGATTTACTGGCTTCTTTTCGCTCCCTCTACCCCAACATTCATTTTCGACTCGGACAAGGTCCCTCCCATACGCTTATGAATCAGTTGCAAGGAGGAGAGTTTGATCTTTGTCTACTTGCTCCTATGGATATGAAATCTCCCTTTGTATGGAAGCCGCTTTGGAATGAAGAACTTTTTGTGATTGTCCCGAAAGACCACCAATATGCAAATCGTACCTCGATTACGTTGGAAGAGATTGCGGATGAATCCTTTATCCATTTAAAAGAAGGATACTCCCTTCGTATCACTGTCGAGCAATTGTTTCAGGAAGCGGGAATTACACCTCCCATTACCTTTGAAGGAGAGGAAGCAGATACCGTTGCAGGACTGGTCGCTGCTGGACTGGGAATCTCCCTGTTGCCCAATTTAAAAGGAACGGACCAGAGTAAGATCACACAAATCCCTGTCAAAAGCCCGAAGTGCCAACGGACAATTGGAATTGCCTGGGTAGAAGGGAGATATTTATCACCTGCCACTGAAAAATTCAAACAATTTGTTATGGATCATGCCTGCGATTTTGAATAGGGATGAGCGAACCTACGACTCGCCTCGCTGCCCTGATGCCCGTCGCCAACTCATGAGTACCAAAGACAACGCGATTGTCGTGAGGATAATGCCAAGCACTTGCAAACCCTCGGCGCTGAACTTATCTCCCATTACAATGCCGATCAATAATGAGGAGAGAATGGTACCCAGGTATCTGGATGTTTGAAATAATCCGGATGCTACGCCGATGATTTCTTTTGGAGAGCTTTTGAACAAGGCTGCTTGCATACCGACATTGTTTAACCCGTTGCTAATGCCGAATGCCGCTAACGCCACACACACACTGATCACATGTGAATCTTGCTTTAACGTCACGATCCACAATGACCCAAATGTCATCAACATGGCGGATGTGAGCAATGCCGGCCGAGGTCCTGAGTGATCAATCCATCGTCCTGCTAGTGGAGACACAATGAGGGAGCATAAACCTAAGCTGAGCATGAGCATTCCTGTATGGAACTCGCTGACATGACGAACCATTTGTAGGTAGGATGGAAGGCCGAAAAAAAGCGAATAAAAAAGGACGTTAACGAGCATGAATTCGATATTGACCCACGTCATCGCAGGATACTTCGCGAATGTCCGCAGCGGAATAAACGGAGAAGCCGTTTTTAACTCATGTCGTACGAAAGCTACCAGTGTAACGAGGCCGATCCCTCCAACCATGATATGCCACCATGAGACATGCCCCGATGATTTTGCGAAAAGCAATCCAACGAGCAGTGCAACCAGACCCACCGCGAAGAGCATGATCCCTGTTGCATCAATCAATTCCAACCATTTTCGAAAGGACATCTTATGTGCAACAGATGCTGCCGATCCATCCTTTGGAATCATCCTCCAGGCTAACAGGAAGCTCGCCACCACGAACGGAATATTAACGAGAAAGATCGCAGACCAATCCCAATAATGAAGCAATACCCCGCCAATAAAAGGTCCAATCGCAGCTGCTCCAGACAGGAATATGGACAGTACGGAAAGCGCAGTCGCTTGTTTCTCCGTAATATGGATTCGTACAATGGCGATTCCAACGGCAACCATCATGCTTGTTCCAATCGATTGCACAATTCGGAACACAATGAGCCACCCAAAGTTTGGAGATAATGGAGCCAATAAGGAAGCAACGAAAGATACGACAAGCCCGGTAAGGAATATCTTCTTGCGTCCGAACAAATCACTTGCCTTTCCCATGACAGGTTGAGCGATTGCACTCGCAATGTAGAACGAGAAAATCATCCACGAAACAACCGTGAAATCAAGACTGTACACATTTTGCAGCCTTGCAATCGCAACAGAAATCATCGAAGAATTTAACGGGTTCAACAATATCCCTAGTCCAACGGAAATCATCAACCACCTGTTGTGAGCCCCCATTTTCAGCCCTCCTTAAAGCGTTTTGATGATATCGTACTGGAAATCAAACATTTACTCCAACGTATTTCATGTTATGATTCCATTGATTCAAAGGAATGAATGGAGGAGCTAAATGGAACTTCTTCAACTGCAATACTTTCTTACCGTTGCTCGTATGGAGCATGTGACCGAAGCTGCACGAAGCCTGCATGTGACCCAATCGTCCCTTAGTAAAACGATTCAACGATTAGAGGAGGATCTGGGAGTCCCGCTATTTGATCGTACAGGGAGAAAGCTGCGTCTGAATGAGTTCGGAAGCAAATTCCTCTGTCGGGTGGAAAGAGCTCTGTTTGAATTGGAACAAGGGAAACTGGAGCTTCGCGACTTGTCCAACCCGGAGCATGGTACTCTTGAATTAGCGGTGACTACTGCAAGCACGCTGCCTAATATCCTTCGCGAGTTTCGGAAAAAGCGGCCTGATATCCAATTTCATGTACAAATGCTGTCCACCCAGGAAATGGTTACGCTTCTTCATAGAGGAGAGGTCGATTTTTGCTTGTCCTCCCCTCCTGTGCAAGACGATGACATCGAATGTCAAATCGTGTTCATTGACCCTATCCTCGTAGCTGTTCCAAGGGGACATCGACTGGCAGACCGAAGCATCGTATCTTTGACAGAGCTGAAAGATGAATCGTTTGTCGGTGTAAAGAAAGGGTACGGTACACGCGATCTCGTGGACACTATATGCAAGTCGGTTGGATTCGCACCCACCTATGTGTATGAGGGAGATGAACCTGCAAGGCTGATCCAACTGGTGGAAGCAGAAATCGGCATAGCCTTCATACCAAGCACGGCAAGAGATTCTCGTGAACAAATCTCGTATCTAAGAGTCGAGAATCACGAATTGGTACGGGAAATCGCATTATTATGGCACAAGAGTCGGTACATTTCGCGCGCTGCCCAAGAATTCCGTGAGGTTGTTGTCGATTATTTTGAGGATGTATGCAAACTTGAGAGGTGATGAATCATGAAACTTCACGATTGTCCTACCTGTAATACCAACAGTCAAGAATGTATGATCGTCATCGAGAATGCGTTGCACCCTACAGCTGAGAGATTAACGTGCCGTATATGTTCCTGGAGCGGAAAGTGGTCGGACATGAAAGTGCGCGAGACCCCGGACGAACCAATCCCGGGCGTCGAACCGATTACCGACTATGGTGTGCTGCATTCAGATCAAATTCGACTTCGCTATACAGGGGGTTGTTGCCCACATTGTGGGGGAGATGATCCTTTGTGCTGGTGCCATGCATTTTAGGTGCAGGCAAATGAACACAAAAACAGACACGTCACAATTGCGTGTCTGTTTTTGTTATAGATTTTCTTTTCGATCTTACAAAGCCCCAGAAACGACATTCCCGCGGAACATTACAGCTTGGCGCTTCGCGCGGCGTGCAACTGCTTCTGCTGCCGAGGATGCATGAACGAATACAATATCCGCTTCGTCGCCAACATTCGGCCATTGGCGGTTGCCCTCTTTATCCAGCGGCGTTTTCCCACCTGTAATGAAGCCCAGTGCTTGGGACAGGGAACGTTCGTCCTGCATGCGGAAGCGCTCAGCCAATCGGCCCGCTTTTTCCAAGCTGTCTCCTTGTCCAAATGGCGACCAGTGATCGGTAATACTGTCGTCTCCGAGAGAAACAGACACGCCTTTTTCATGCAGCAATGGAATCGGAATCGTCCCTCTGTTCACGGGTACAGTGGAAGTGATCGAAATGCCCAAGCCAGCGAGCATTTCTGCTACTTCCCCTGCTTCTTCCAGACTGATGTCAGCAAGGGAATTGGCATGGCTGATGGTAACGCGACCTTGCCACCCTGCTTCTTCGGTCATTTTAGCAAGACGCTTGAATGTAAACACCCCGAGATGATCCGGATCATGCAAATGAACGTCGATGGGTGCATTCGCTTCCACTGCCAGCTCAAAAATGGTAGCGAGCGATTTCTCGATGTTTTGATCCACGGTCGCCGGGTCTACACCGCCAACGTAGGTCGCCCCCATCTTCAAGGCTTGGCGGATGTTCTCCACCTGGTTACTTCGCAGAAGACCTTGCTGCGGGAAGGCAACGACCTCGCACTGCAATCTGCCGCTGAAGGTTTCCAGTGCTGCCATCGTCGCTTCCAGGTTTTTGAGTCCGATGTACGGATCGATATTACAATGGGAGCGAATATGGGTGGAGCCTGCGGACAGCAGCAATTCCAGCATTTTTTCTGCGCGCTCTTGTGCTGTTGGCAGCAGCTTCGGCATGAGCTGGCTCTCTTCTTCCAGTCGACCCAAGATGTTTTTTACTGGCGTCACGGCTTTCCAAGGGCCGCCATAATACGTTTTATCGATGTGGATGTGCATATCCCTAAATGACGGCAGTGCCAACAGACCGCTGGCATTCTTCGTTGGCAGCTCGGTTTGTGGAGCGGCTCCACTCACGATCTGCGCAATTCGTCCGTCTTCGATTAATAGATGCGCCACTTCAGTATCTGTAGCAACCACCTTGTCATTTTCTTTGCGGTATCCGCTCTCCAAGCGGACGTTGGTTATCCAATAGGCTGTAGACATCTATCCATGACATCCTTTCTATTTAAAAGTAGTACTACCACTCACCCGCTACCCGGTTGCCTTGGAAAAGCACGACCTTGCGCTTCGCACGTCTCGCAACTGCTTCTGCTGAACATGTCGCTTCGACCGCCATCAGGCTCGCCTCATCTCCAGCCAATGGCCACAGGCGATTCCCGGTGTCATCGAGAGTGATCCGCCCTTCTGTCACAAAGCCGAGTGCTACGCCTAACGATCTTTCATCCGTCAAGCGGAAGCGTTCAGCCAGTCGTCCTGCTTTTTCCAACAAGTCTCCGCTGCCAAAGGGGGTCCAGTTGTCTGTCAGGCTATCGTTGCCGAGCATGACGGCAACCCCTTCTTGATGCAGCAACGGAATCGGAATGGTCGGGCGATTGATTGGCACGGTCGATGCAATAGAAATGCCAAGCGAGGCGAGGCGTTGTGCCAGCTCTTTAGCTTCCTCCTGAGAAACATCGCCCAATCCCATCGCGTGACTAATCGTGACACGGCCCTGCCAGCCTGCCTCTTCCGTCAGAGCAGCGAGGCGCTTCATCGTAAACACGCCGAGATGCCCCGGATCATGCAAATGCATGTCAATGTCGGCATCTGCTTCGACTGCCAGCTCTAGCATCGTTTGCAGGGAACGCTCGATGTCGCCGTCTACTCCACCCGGATCGACGCCGCCTACATGAGTAGCGCCTTGACGCAGTGCCTCACGTACCATGTCGCGCGCTTGTGTACGCAGCATCCCATAATGCGGGAAAGCAACAATTTCGTGGGAGACACGGTCTGCATACGTCTCAAACGCACTTTTCATTCCTTCCAAAAACCCAAGACCAACCTGTGGGTCCACATGACAATGCGTTCTTACATGTGTCACTCCTGTTTCCACCAGCAGCGAGAGAATATTTTCTGCTCCTGTCTGTGCCTGCTTGAGATACATCGGCAACAGCCCTCTGTCCTCAGCGTGGCGTTCGAACAAGTTTTTTACGGGAGTTGTTGCCTTCCATGGGCCGCCGTAATACGTTTTTTCCAGATGAATGTGCTTCTCGGCCATAGACGGCAAGATCAGTAAGCCTTTCGCGTCCTTTTTAGGCAGCCCATCCTCCAAAATTTCACTGGAAGGGACAATGCGTGTAATTTTTCCATGCTCAATAAGCAAATCGCACAGCTCTGTCCGCGTTCCACTGATCACGCCTTCTTCCCACTCATACCCGATTTCCAGTCGAGCGTTGACGATCCAATAAGGAGAAGATTTCACCGGCTTTTCCCCCCTCTTAAACGTTCACTTCTTCCACTTGCCCAGAAGCGAGCTTGCCTTTGAAGAATACAGCGTGTCGATCTGCACGGCGCGCAATCGCTTCTGCCGAGCAGGTCGCATCCACGAGGATCAGGCTAGCGTCTTCCCCTTGTGCAGGCCATAGCTGTGTTCCGTTGGCATCCAGCGTCGTTTTGCCACCTGTGATAAAACGCAGAGATTGAGACAGAGACAGCTCGTCCAGCCAACGATTGCGTTCTGCCAGTCGCCAGAGGCGTTCCAGCACATCACCATTTCCGTATGGCTGCCACGTGTCAAAAATGTTGTCGCAGCCGACCGCAACGTCTACGCCATTTTGGTGCAGTAGCTGTACAGGTGGGATCACGCGGCTAAATGGCACACTGGTGATAATCGTAATGCCTGCTTCCCGCAGGATCGTCGCCATCTCTTCTGCTTCTTGCACTGGGATGTCTCCGAGCGCAAACGCATGGCTGACTGCTACGCGGCCTTGCCAGCCAGCATCCACGGTCATTGCTGCCAGTCGCTTCATTGTGTAGGTTCCCAAATGTCCCGGGTCATGCAAATGCAAGTCCACACCTGCGTTTGCTTCTACCGCCAGCTCCATCATTTGGTGCAAGGATTCTTCTATATCGCCATCCACATTAGCTGGGTCCACGCCCCCGACATGAGTCGCACCTTGGCGCAATGCCTCACGCAAGAGTGCTTTTGCGTCTGTACGCAACAAGCCATGCTGCGGGAATGCCACGATCTCGTTGGTGACTCGATCCGCGTAGGTTGCTAATGCTGCTTTCACTGATTCCAGATTGGAGATCCCCACTTCCGGGTAAATGTCCACATGTGTACGCACATGTGTCGAGCCATAGGACAAGAGGATCTCCAGCAGATTCTCCGCACGCTCTTGTGTAGTTGTCGGCAATCCCGGCAGTGTGCGCTTTTCAATTTCGCAGCGTTCAATGATATTGGACACAGGAATAACAGCCCGCCATGGTTCTCCCTGAAGCGTCTTGTCCAAATGAACATGCTTCTCTACGAAAGATGGGAGTGCCAATAAGCCTTTTGCATCCTTTTGCAAAATACCGTCTGTAAGCTTCTCTGTCGCTGGTGCAATACGCGCGAATTTTCCGTCTTTAACCAAAATGTGAAACAAGGATGCCTCTGTCCCCGTGACGACACCATTTTCCCGACGGTAGCCCGTCTCCAAACGAACATTGGTCAACCAATAGGTAACGCCCATCCATTATCCACCCTCTCTTTGTCTCTCTCCATTCCTTTCTCCCCCATTATCTAGGAAGCGGAAAGACTTGATTTGCACAATCTTTACGTCTATTTTCACTATTTTTACGACTTGTTCAAATTGCCTTTACTTCGTACATTTTTCTGATAACTTTGACGTAAGCAAAGGAGGGGTTACACCATGAAGGTTGAGATCGCACCAACCAATCAAGCTCTTCCGCCGAAAGCAGCGGCTGCACGCCCTAGCAGATGGCGGACTTTTTACAGGAAACTACGAAAAAACAAACTCGCCATGGTAGGCGGCTGTATCGTGATTTTTTACATCGCGATTGCCCTGTTGGCACCATTTATCGCTCCCCATGATCCATATGAGATTGACTTGGTTAACAAGTTGAAGCCACCATCTTCTGAACACTGGATGGGTACCGATGACAAAGGTCGGGATGTACTGAGCCGTCTTTTATACGGGACACAGCTCTCGATGTCCGTCGGATTTGTTGCCGTCTTTATTGGTGCATTTTTCGGAATTATTCTCGGCTTATTATCCGGTTACTACGGGGGCTGGGTAGATACAGTCATCTCCCGTATCATCGATGTCCTGCTCGCCTTCCCGGGAATCCTGCTATCTCTAGCCATTGTCAGTGCCTTAGGGCCAAGTCTCTTTAACGTGATGATCGCCGTTGGTATCTTCTCGATTCCTGTATTTGCACGGATCGTCCGCGGCTCAACCTTGACCGTGAAAAAACTGGAGTACATCGATGCGATCCGCTCACTCGGTGCCAATGACTTCACGATTATCTTTAGACACATTTTCCCAAACATTTTGTCTCCTATTATTGTACAGGCAACGATGCGCCTCGCTACTGCGATTCTTTCCGCGGCTGGCCTTTCGTTCCTCGGACTGGGAGCACAGCCTCCTCTGCCGGAGTGGGGCGCCATGCTCAGTAACGGACGCGACTTCTTGTTTACCGCTCCGCATCTGGCCATGTTCCCTGGTTTCGCTATTGCAACTCTTGTTCTCGGCTTCAACATCTTTGGGGACGGCCTCAGGGACGCTCTCGATCCACGAATGAAACAATAGGAGGGAATGCTACATGATTGTTTACATTACCCGTCGCCTGCTGCAGATGATTCCCGTCCTGCTCGGTGTTATTCTTGTCGTCTTTTTGATCATGCAAATGGTTCCTGGCGACCCGGCTGTATTGCTTGCTGGTGAAGGCGCTTCTGCAGAAACGATTGCGAAAATGCGTACACAGCTCGGCTTGGATCAGCCGATTATGGTTCAATACGCGCAGTATGTTGTCAATGTGTTCCAAGGCGATCTAGGGACATCACTTCGCTCCAATCTCCCCGTGTGGGATGAGATTATGGCACGCTTGCCTGCTACCATCGAGCTCGCCGTTGCCAGTATTTTTGTAACGGTTGTCCTCGGGATGATCGCAGGGATCATCTCTGCTACCAAGCAATACTCTGCTGCTGATATTACGATCATGGTTATTGCCTTGCTCGGTGTATCCTTGCCAAGCTTTTGGCTCGGCTTGAGCTTGATCTACACGTTCTCCGTCAAGTTGCAACTCTTCCCGGTCGCAGGCTGGGGCACCTGGAAGCACATGGTTTTGCCAGCGATCACACTCGGTACTGCCGGAGCCGCCATCGTTGCTCGTATGACTCGCTCCAGTATGCTTGACGTCGTGCGTCAAGACTACATCCGCACAGCGAAAGCAAAGGGCTTGCGTGAAACAGTCATCATTTACAAGCATGCTTTGAAAAACGCGCTGATCCCGATTATTACCGTCGTGGGCTTGCAGTTCGGTTTCCTTTTGGGTGGTACGGTTCTCGTAGAATCTGTATTTGCCATCAACGGCTTGGGCCGTCTGATCGTCGATGCGATCCGCATGCGTGATTTGCCTGTCGTACAAGGCGGCGTACTGATCGCTTCCATTATCTTCGTGTTCGTGAACCTGCTCGTCGATGTATTGTATCGCTACTTTAATAAACGAATTGATCTGAACTAAGGAGGGATCACCATGCCGGAACAACAAGATATCATCCTAGACGTTCGCAATCTGCAAACGCATTTTTTCACAGAAGATGGCGTCAGTAAAGCAGTGGACGGCGTTGATTTCTCTCTAAATAGAGGAGAGACACTGGGTCTGGTAGGAGAATCGGGCTGTGGAAAAAGTATCACTTCCCTCTCGATCCTGCGTTTGATTGCCAGTCCTCCGGGAAAAATTGTAGGAGGAGAAATCCTTTTCAAAGGGCAAGATCTGACGAAAAAATCGGAAGCAGACATGCGCGCAATCCGCGGCAACGAGATTTCGATGATTTTCCAAGAGCCAATGACCTCGCTGAATCCGGTTTATTCGGTTGGGGAGCAAATTGCAGAGGTATTGCGCCTGCACCAAAACATGGGACGGAAGGAAGCATGGGACAAGGCAGTAGACATGCTGCGTCTGGTCGGTATTCCTTCCCCGGAAAAACGCGCGACTCAAGAGCCGCATGAATTGTCTGGGGGTATGCGTCAACGGGTCATGATCGCGATGGCTCTCGCCTGCCGCCCGGAAATTTTGATCGCGGATGAACCGACGACCGCTTTGGACGTTACCATTCAGGCTCAGATTCTCGAGCTGATGAAAAAGCTGCAAGTCGAAATGGGCATGAGTATTATCATGATTACCCACGATCTAGGCGTTGTTGCTGAAACATGCGATCGCGTTGCGGTCATGTACGCAGGAAAAGTGGTGGAGTACACGACTGCACAAAACCTGTTTGCGAATCCACGTCATCCCTATACAGTAGGGCTGATGAACTCCCTCCCCCGTCTGGATGAGGATGTAGAAGAGCTGCAAGCGATTAAAGGAAATGTACCAAGTCCGTTCAACATGCCAGTTGGATGCCGCTTCGCTCCACGCTGCCCGCATGCAACTGAGCTGTGCCATACGAAGCTTCCAGAGCTCTTGGAGTATGCAGACGGAAGCAAAGTACGCTGCTGGATGTATACGTCTGAGTGGGACGGCGACACCAAGACTGCTACGGAAGTGGGGGTATGATCATGATGACGACACAAGCGAATCCAACGAAAAAACCACTGCTGGAAGTAAAAAATCTCAAGCAGCACTTCCCGATCAAAGGCGGCATTTTAGGCCGTACCGTCAACCATGTAAAAGCCGTGGATGACATCAGCTTCACGATCCACGAAGGAGAAACACTGAGTATTGTAGGCGAATCCGGTTGTGGCAAATCCACTACCGGTCGTGCCATCCTCCGCCTGGATGAACCGACGAGCGGAACGGTACTATTCGAGGGACAAGATCTACTGGCGATGTCCAAGAAGCAAATGCGCGATATGCGCAAGCATTTGCAGGTTATTTTCCAGGACCCATTTGCTTCGCTCAACCCGCGCCAATCTGTATCCGCTATTCTCGGAGAAGCGTTGGCGATCCAAAATATCGTACCTGCCCATCAACGACGTGATCGCATTATCGAGCTGCTCGGCTATGTAGGCTTGCGTCCGGACCAAATTGACCGCTTCCCGCATGAGTTCAGCGGTGGACAACGCCAACGAATCGGGATTGCGCGTGCGCTCGCGATGCAGCCGAAGCTGATCATTTGTGACGAAGCCGTATCGGCACTCGATGTATCCATTCAGGCTCAAGTGTTGAATCTCCTGAAATCGTTGCAAAAGCAATTCAAGCTGACGTATTTGTTCATCTCCCATGACCTCGGCGTCGTTCGTCACATCTCGGATCGCGTCATGGTGATGTACCTCGGTAAAGTGGTAGAGATCGCGGATAAAAAGTCGCTGTTCGACAACCCGCAGCATCCTTACACGCAGGCACTTTTGTCTGCGATCCCCGTTCCGGATATTAACAAAAAGCAGGAGCGGATCATTTTGCGCGGAGATGTACCTTCTCCCATCAATCCTCCTCAGGGCTGCCGCTTCCATACGCGTTGCCCGTATGCGATTGATCGTTGCAAAACAGAAGTACCTGGGCTGACGAGTTTGCACGACACGCACCAAGTCGCCTGCCACCTTGCTCAAGTCTAATTCATAGAGAGATTAAAATTTTCTAAAAACACAAGAGATCACGAAGCAGCATGATATGATGGTAACTGCAAAATCTATCTATACAGAAGGGATCTCATGATAAGCTTCGAAGGTTTCACATTACTCATTCTGCTGTTTATTTTGGCTCCTATCGTAGGAGCTATTGCTTTATTGTTTCTGTTTATTTTCGAGAAGCGGATTGATCTATTAGAAAACAAAAATCTAAAGATCGAGCTGGAAAAAGAGCTTCAGCAAGCGCTCTACAATCAATTGAATCAACAAATCCAGCCTCACTTCTTGTTTAATACGTTAAATGTCATTCTGAGTCTGGCGCGATTAAACCGAACGAAGGAACTAGTGAGAGCGCTCGAAGTCCTCTCCCAGTTTCTCAAATTCAAATACAAATCCACAGAGCCGTTGATTTCATTGGCGCGGGAGATTACGTACACGGAGCAATATTTGGAGATTCAAAAGCTGCGTTTCGGCGATCGTCTCCGGATTCAGCTAGATTGTGCAGATGATCTCTTGCAGGCATCCATACCGCCATTCGTCTTGCAAACGCTCGTGGAAAACGCATTTAAGCATGGATTAGAACGAAAAATGGGCGAAGCTATCATAGACATCCGCATAAGCCGACAATATGACGATGTCCTGCTTACGGTCATCGACAACGGTTCTTCCGGACTTACAGCATTCCAGAATGAAAGTGAGATCGAAACCGAACAGCCACATGAGAAGAGCGGTCACGGGTTGGATAACATCCGCAGACGGCTCCACCTTTGTTTTGGTGATCATGCACATCTGGAGCTTGCTCCGATATCTGAGGGAGGAACTCTTGTGTCTGTCAGGTGGCCCTGTACGTATGAACAAATCGATCTGAGGTGAGAAGATGAACGTATTACTCGTGGATGACGAACCATTGGAGCTGGACCAACTCGAGTATTTGATTCAGCCCATGTTCCCCTTGTGGAAATTCTACAAGGCCGCAGATGGCAGCAAGGCCATGGCGATCAGCCAGAAGGTTCCTCTTCATCTCGCCTTTCTGGACATTAATCTTCCGGGGAAATCCGGGCTGGTGCTTGGCGAGGAGCTGAGAGCCCAGCACAAAGACATTGAGCTCATCATTGTAACGGCATATCAAGATTTTCATTATGCCAAACAATCGATCCGCCTCGGTGTCGTGGATTACATCACGAAGCCCGTCATTGAGAGCGAGCTGGTCGACATTCTAAAAAAATATCAGAAGAGCCCTGCCCTCTCTGCTTACACCCGAATTATTTCTGATGCGATGAACATCATTCATCAAAAATTCGCGGAGAAGCTGAATTTGGCTGATCTTGCCGCAGAAGTCCATATCAATCCTACCTATTTGAGCCGCCGTTTTCATGAAGAAGTAGGCGTCTCATTCTCTGAGTATTTAATGCAGTACCGCATTCAAATGTCGAAGAAGTTCCTGATTGCTCATCCTGATTGGAGCATATCGACGGTTGCCGAGCGGACTGGCTTCAACAGCCAACACTATTTCAGCACCATTTTTCGCAAGGTAGTGGGGAAAACCCCGAAAGAATACCGGGACAAGGGGAATGTATCTTGACCTACTTATCGTTTCGCGAATACGTGGTAGGTGCAGCAAAGATCGGCATCGGGCTTGGGGTCGTCTCGATCCTCGCCCGCTGGGTGACCGGAAACACGATCTTCGGTTCACCGGAAGCACTCGTCAAATACGGAATATTTGGCGGGATCGGCTTCGCTTTGATGGGAGCATTTGCCCTCAGTATGTTTGGACTGCTTGGGCGAAAGGTCCGGCGTGAGTTGTCAGAAGGGATGACCATCGGGGATTACATGCGGGACAAGCTGCATCCGTTTGGTTACTGGTTGATGATCATCATCCTTTTGATTACGACGATCGAAGCGATGTTCGTTCAGGGGATGGCTGGGGGCGTATTGCTCAACATCTTGTTTGGCTTACCGATCCCGCTCGGCTTGCTCTGTTTTTTCGGGTTTTGTGTGCTGTTTGCAGGCATCGGGGGAATCCGCTCGATCCATCGGTTTGCCATCGTGCAAATTGTCATTACGTTTGCAGCCATTATTCTGATTCCCGTCTACTTTTTCGTCGGAAAAGGTGTCGAGCACGTCTATAACGGGCTGCGCCTGTACCATCCTTACCTTCTGGTGCTCAACAACAACGAGGGTCTTTTTTTTATCATTACCGGACTGTTGATCGGGTTTGGTCAAGTGTTTGTCGATCAGGCATCGTGGCAGCGGCTTTATATGATGGAAGAGAAAAAGATCGTTCCTACCTTTCTGGTGTCCGGGCTCATTTTTGCCACCGTACCCCTGGCGTTCTCCTCGCTGATCATCATCGTCCTTTTTACGGGCGGATTTGATGATATCTACTCGCTGTTGTTTGATCTCGTACGCAAGATTGACACGATGATCTTGCTTGTATTATTTGTCCTCTGTGCCTTTGGAGCAATCATGTCCGCTTTCGGTGCAGGTCTTCATTCCATGATCAGTCTGATGGTCAACAATGTGTATCAGCTGTTCCGCCCAGACGCTTCGGAACGGCAAAAAATACGTTTGGGCTACATCCTTGCCATTGCCATCGGTGCCCTTTCGTATGGTTTGACGATCTACTTCAAGCCGACCTTGCTGGATTTACTGTTCTTCTTTGGCATTATGTATGCCTCGCTGTTTTTGCCTGTCGTCGTCATTGTTTTGACAAAGGGAAAAGCACCTACTTTCATTTTGATCAGCGCAGTAATGGGATTCGTCGCAGGCTATAGCAGCCGGATGTACGTCGATCCAATGATGGCAATCTGGATTGCCTCCTTATGTACAGCTCTGGTTTTAACGGCCTACCTGTCCATGACCTGGCTATGGAAACGGTACATCCGAACGCCGGATCACACTCGCTGACCCACAGGAAGGAACGAATCCTATGCTACGCTCCTACTTGCTGCTCATTTTTTGCGTAACCGCTTGGGGCAGCAATTTCGTCTTCGGGAAAATGCTCGTCGCCGAGTTTTCTCCGCTCTTTTTGTCAGCTATGCGTCTCTTGTTTATCGTGTTGTTTCTGCTCATCTGGTCCAGAGGACGTCTGAAAATGCCAAAGCTTTCTCGTACGGACTGGCTTTTGCTCGCGGTATTGGGAGTTGTCGGCGTATTCATTAACCAGTGGTCCTTCTACAAAGGGCTCGTTACAGCTGATCCGACCACCTCTGCCCTGATCCTGGCATTGACGCCGATTACTACCGCTCTCTTGGCTGCCTTCTTCTTGAAAGAATCACTGACCGGTCGCATGGCAATCGGTTCGGTGATCGGTACATCAGGCGTTTTATTCGTCATTTATACAGGGGCAGAGCTGCATTTTGATGTCGGTATCCTCTGGATTGTATTGACGATGCTGACATTCGCTACCTCGATCATCCTCGTCAGGTTGTTGGGACATCGACTCCCTCCACTCGTGACGACGCTCGTATCCAATTTGATCGGCTTCGGATCGATGCTGCCTTTTGTCCTGATCAGCATCCCTACGGCTACGGTAAGCACCAGCCTTTCATCCTGGCTTCTCTTGTTTGTCACCGCTGTCGTTATGCACGGCATAGTGACCTTAATCTGGAACAGCCAACTACAGAAGGTAGGGGCTGCCAAAGCCGCGATGTTTGCCAATCTCGAACCATTTATCGCCATGCTTTTCGGCTTATTATTGCTGGCAAAGCCTGTAACAGCCGTACAGTTTTTCGGTGCGATTCTCATCATTGCAGGCGTGACCTTGACTACAACCTCCAAGGAGCCGCGTGAAAAGAAGAACCTCTCCTCACTCTCATCCTGAGCAAAGCAGTTCGCCGCACTTTTCACAGTAAAACAGTCGGAATTGTAGTTGAGAAGTACAATTTCATTGCTTTATACTGGGAGAAAGCGGGCGAGTCTGTACCGTTACATCGTGCTAAGAGGAGGGACAGTCCATGTCTACCGTAAAACTATCCCAGTGGGAAACGATGCTGTTAGAGGCAGCCCGTGCCCATGGATTCGTCGATGAAGAAATCATCCACAAGCTGAGAAAAGGTGACCCTGCGCCTTTTTCGGACGTGGAGGGCGGCAAGTACGATTACACCTATCTCTTTGAACTGTCCAAAAATGATCCCTCTACGCTGGAAGCTGCGATTCGCGAAGGCTACCAGATCAAGTTCACCACTTTTAACGGGATCAAATTTTTGTTGAACAAACGCTACAACATCCAAGCGGAGCGTGACTATCACGTTGAGGAAACAGCACTGCACCGCGTTCGCTTACGAGACGATGCATTGGCGTGGATGCGCAGGACAATCTCCCCTAACTGGCGAATTGTTGAACTAGAAAAGCTCGCAAACACCAAAGAAACGCTTGTCAGATTTGAACTGGCAGCATCGTAAATACAAAAGAGCACTTTCCTAAGGGGAGAGTGCTCCTTTTTCGAAATGCGGGGTATTGGAAGGAGAATCATGATGACAACGACAACGCAAGCGTATATTCAACACATTCAAGCAATGTATCCAGAATTGACCATTACTTCCTCTTACTTTAACAAGATGGGCCAAAACAATGATGTGCTTATCGTCAATGACGCGTACGTGTTTCGCTTTCCGAAATACACCGCCGGAATCGAGCAACTGAAGATCGAAACGAGCATTTTACGCACAGTAAAACCATATCTCTCCCTGCCGATTCCGGCTCCGATCTTTTTGTCCTTTGCTGAGGAAATACCTGGGCGGGTGTTTGCCGGATATCCGCAACTCGAAGGTGAGCCTTTTACCCGAGAAGCTTTTCAAGCAGCCTCGCGTCAAAATTCCGTACCGACTGTCGCTGCCCAGCTGGCACAATTTCTTCATGAACTGCACCAGCTTCCCGTCACCGCCCTGCTCCCGGAGCTTATCCCTGGTGATTTTGACATGGCCAAGCAATTGACTGACCTGTATGAACAGATTGCTTCGAAGTTGTTCCCAGCCATGCGTGAGCAAGCCAAAAAAGATGTGGCAGAGCGCTTTGAAGCATACCTGGCTGACCCTGCTCACTTTGATTTTCAGCCTTGCCTGACTCACGGAGATTTTGGCACAGGGAATATCTTGTACTCCCCAGCAAAACAACGCATCACAGGCATTATCGACTTTGGCGGCTCTTGTGTAGGCGATCCTGCTTACGACCTCGCAGGACTCTGTGCGAGCTACGGGGATTCGTTCTTGCAGCATTTCACTCCGGTGTACCCCCAGCTTGAGCAGGTGATGACTAGGATGAGATTTTACCGGAGTACATTTGCCTTGGAGGAAGCGTTGTTCGGTTTGGAAAACGACGATGAGACAGCGTACCAAGCTGGCATGCGGGACTACCTCTAGCCTTTTACAGCACCCTGTGTGAGCCCTTCCACCAAGTACTTTTGGCAAAGCGCAAACAACAGCATCGTCGGGATGACTGACAGCACCGTAGCCGCCGACATCGCTCCCCATTCGATATCGTATTTTTTGATGAAGGCATTCATCGCGACGGGAATCGTTTTGACTGACTCTTCATCAATGAACAGAACCGCCATAATCAGCTCGTTCCAGCATTGAACGAAGGCGAAAATAAATGTGGCGGCAATTCCGGGGAGCATGATCGGGACGATGACGCGAAACAGGGCGCTCAATCGGGAACAGCCGTCCATCATCGCCGCTTCCTCCAGGGCATTGGGTATCCGTTGGAAAAAGCCGGACATGATGATCGTACAAAACGGAATCAGCATGACCGTGTAAATGAGCATCAACGAAAACAGGCTATTTAAGATGTGCATCTTGGACATCATCATGTACAACGGCGCCATGCCAATGAACATCGGAATCATTTGGGTGACGAGAAATCCGAACATCACCTGACGCTTGCCTGTAAACGAAAAGCGGGCCAACACGTAACCGCCGAGCATCGAGATGAACACGACCATAGCCGAAGCGACCAAGGAAACGAGAAAGCTGTTCCAGATGTACACCTGAAAGTGGGAAATCTGAAAGATCTCCAAGTAGTTGATCAACGTCACCTGCTCCGGCCAATATTGAATCGGGAGCGAAAAGATTTCCTTTGGACCTTTGAGCGACGTAATGATAATCCAATACAGCGGGAAAATAGCAAACGCAAGAAACAAGGTCAAGACAATTGCTCTGCCAGTCCTCCACCTTAGATGTTCACGGTGCATCAGAAGTCCCCTCCCTTCTCTACTTTGGTCGCTTTCACGTAGAAGCTGGTGAACAACATCAAAATCACTACGATGATGACACCCACAGCCGAGGCTTGCCCGTAGTCTTGTCCAAAGATGACTTTATCGATCATGTAGGTAGCGAATATATGCGTGGAGCCTGCAGGAGCTCCATTCGTCATCGCGTAAATAATGTCCGGGAAATTGAGAATCCAGATGACCCGCAACAGGATCGTCACCAGCATCGTAGGCATGATATACGGCAGTGTCACCCGCCAAAACTGCTGAATCCGCCCCGCTCCATCCATCGCCGCCGCTTCGTATAGCTCCTCCGGGATCGATTGCAGGGCAGCCAGAATCATGATGGCAAAAAAGGCGACGCCATACCAAATGTTCGCGATAATGACCGCAGCCATCGCCCAAGTGCCATCCGCCAAAAAGGAGATCGGCGCATCGATCAGACCCGTTTTCAAGAGCAAATCGTTAATAACGCCAAACTGGGCATTGAACATCCATCGCCAAATCAGCCCAATCAGAAAGCCGGACATCGCCCACGGGAAAAAGACAAACGCCTGGTATATCCCTCTCCCGCGAAATTTTTTACGCATCAAGAGGGCCAGCATGAAGCCAAACAGCAATTGAAAGACAAGGGAGAAAAACACCCAGTAAAAGCTGTTCATGGCAACACGCGGAAAGTCCGGGCTTGTCAGTACGTTCACAAAGTTGTCCAGCCCGATGAACTGAATATTCATCAAATCAAAAAGCGTGTAGTTCTGAAAAGACATGATGATTCCACGCACGAGTGGATAATACGTAAAGACGGAAACAAACAAAATGGCGGGCAAGAGGCACAAAAATATAAAGCGACCTTCTTTGGAGATTCGGAACGATTTCTTCCCTTCCGGCACAACCTGCTTCGTCATCATGACGATGGGTTTTTGTGTGTCCAAGCTACCATCCCCCCACGTCTACTTTCGCTCGGCTTTTTCTTTTGTCCAGTATTGATCCCATTTTTTCAATAAGTCCTCTGCGGTGAGCTGATCGAGCAAAAAACTCTGAATATCTTTATCCGCCGTGCTTTGCCAAGCTCCCCAGCCTTTGTAGTCCACAGGACGTGAAACATCGAGGAACTTCGTCGGCTGTTGGCTCATCTCAATAAACGGCTGGAAGTAACCCGTCTTGTAAAATTCATCTTCTGCCGCACTTTTCACAACAGGAATGGTGGAAGTCTTTTTCGCAAAATGAGTGCTCTGTTCGGGATCAGAGAGGAATTCAATCAGCTTCCACGCCTCTTCCTTGTGCTTCGAGTACGAAGTCATTCCCCAGCCCGGTCCTCCGACTACTTGTTGGGCAACACCCGAAGGACCAAGCGGAATCGGAGCAGTCGCCCACGTCCCTTCCTGCATCTTCTCCTTGGCTCCATCAATGACGTCAGGGTCTTGAATCAACATGGCAGTCGAACCCGCTACAAAGCCCTGGACCATCTCCTGAAAGCCCCAGCTCACAGAATCTTTTGGAGAGGCTTCCTTGTAAAGCTGTTTGTAATACTGCATGGCTTGCAATGATTGTGGCGTGGAGAAGAGCGTGCGTCCATCCTTCATGAAAAAGGCAGAGTCAGGGTCGACCTCTGTCCCGTTGTAGGCCCACATTGTGATCAGCGCGTAATCCCACCCGGTCGCTCCTCCCCGGAAGCTGTACCCGTAGCGGTTTTTGGCAGGGTCCGTCAGCTTTTTGGCTGCGACCAACAGCTCATCCCACGTCTTCGGCACTTCGACCCCTGCTTCCTTAAACCAATCTGTCCGATAATACAAAACGCGCTGGTACAGTCCATTCGGAATGTAATAAGGAGTTTTGTCCACCCAAGTGGCTCGACGTTTGGCGACGTCAGTCAGCTGATCGTAATTTTGCCATTTGTCTGTGTAGGGCTTCAAATTTTCAATAAAGCCGTTCATCGAAAACTGCTTGGCATTGAATTCGCGTACCTCTAGTACGTCCAGCTCTTCTTTTGCCATCAGCATCTGCGTGATCTTCTGATCTGCTCCTTCAAATGGAGGTGAAATCAGATCGACTTGGATCCCCGGATTCTTCGCTTCAAACTGGGCTAGCATTTCTTTTAACAGCGCAGTTCGTTGTGGGCTAGTAATGCTCTCGACCATTTTTAGCGTGACGCCATTCGCATCTGACGGTGATGCTGAGTCAGAAGTGGCCGCCGGCTGACTACAGCCTACAAGCAATGCTGTCGCCATCGTTAATTGGAGCGCCACAGAAATCCAGGAACGAAATCCCATACACGAACCCCCTCATAATCTTTTTTGTTAGACAGTTCGTATTATATTAAATATTCTGAATTGTAAGTTTTAATATCTTTACCAATTTTTTCGTTTTCTTTACTCTTTTTTCAATGAGGCTTCCCTGACACTCTTTATTTGACTAACGGGAACAAATACGTTAGCATCTTATATGCTATAGCATATAAACAAAGGGGGTTGAATTCTCTATGGAATTATTCAATCTGACCGGATTTCTTCTTCACCGTACAGATATGAAAATGACGAACTATTTTAAGAAGAGGTTAAAGCAATTGGAAATCACGCCAGAGCAATGGGGCATTCTCAGTGTCATGGATGGAGAAAGAGCGATCACACAAAAGGAACTTTCGGACGCGATTGACCGCGATCAAACCACCGTCGTCAGAATGATTTACTCGCTTGAAAAAAAGGGAATCGTCATTCGCACTTTAAATGACGCAGATCGACGCTCACATAACTTGTTACTGAGTGACAAAGGGATGGAGCTAAAATCAAAGCTTCTACCCGTTGTTACTGAGGCACATAACCATGTAACGCAAAACCTTACCGATGTAGAGATTGCGGAATTGCATGCTTTGCTCGACAAACTCTATCAAGTCGTAAAAGATGAATAAATAGAGATCAGATACTTTCTCCATCAAATACATGCTATAGCATACACTTAGTTTGATAATGAATAACGAAAGTGAGGAAGCCATCATGATCCTAATCGTTTTGCAAGTCATTGTAGCGATCTTCTTTATGTTTACAGGTACAAAAATTATTTCCGGTAAAATGGCGAATGAATTTGACCGCTTTGGACTCCCGCCCATCTTTAACTTCTTAACTGGCTTTATCGAGATCATCAGTTCCATTGGCTTGATTATTGGAATATGGTTTTCGATCGCGGCATTATTATCTGGATTGCTTTTAGGCGTGACCATGTTGGTAGCTGCCTTCATTCTACTTGTGATTGCTAGAGATCCTTTTCCGAAAGCAATACCGGCACTCGTTCTTTGCATTCTCTCCTTTTTAATCTCGACGTATCATTATTTAGCCTAGACAGTGGAATCCCAATACAGTCATAACAGCGGCGAGTCGAAGACTTTATGATCATGTCTTCGGTCGCCGCTGCTTCATTTATGGAGTCAGCCTAGAACTTGTCTTCGCTCCTACAGAGCATCCTCAGCCCCATGAGAACCGCCCATGCTTGTTGCTGTTTTTTGAAAAAGAAGCGCAGGGGTTGTCCATTTTGTACATCGATCAGCGTATCGTGGCTACTGGCTCGTAACGCATACTCCATACCAGCTACCTCTGCTACAGGAGCATTATCTCGAAGGAAGAGTCGCAATCTTCCGCCTTCCCCTGACGTGTACGTCCCGACGAGTTTCTGTAGCTCTTCTCTCGTTGGCGTATAGAGCAGGGCTTCGGCTTCTTTGTGTGCAAGCGGTAAACCAAGGGCAGCATTCACGGCAGCCAGCCAGACGTTTCGGATTGGCACGTTTTCCAGGTTGGAAAGAACAGTGACGACTAGCCCTTTTTCCGGAACGAAGCCAAAGTTCGACGACACTCCGGGCTGACCGCCCCCATGCTCCACTAGCGTCATTCCTTCATAACCGGGGGTTGTTTTGAGCGCATAGCCATACCAGGCATCTTTTGTCAGTCGATGAACCGGCTGCCACATGGCTCTCAGCAAGGCTCCATCTACTACCTGCTGCTCTTTATAACGCCCGGCATTGATATAGAGCTGACCGTATTTCAGCAAATCGACGACATTCGAGCGAATGCCTCCCCCCACTTCATAATTGCCGAGCGTGGGCCATGGTACCTTTTTCAGTTGCTGCTCCTCCCCTTTGATATAAGGGACGGAGACATCGGCAAAGCGAGCGACTTCTTCTAGGTTATAGGTCGAGCGATTCATTTCCAGCGGCGCTAGCAGGCGTTCTGTTACATAAGTACGGTAGCGCTGCCCAGTGACGCGCTCGATAATGGCTCCCAGCAGAAGAAACATGTCGTTACTGTAACTGATATACTCACCCGGTATACCAAGGGGGTCAAATTGGACTTCGTTCAAATAGGCAATATGCTCGGGGAGTTTCGTCAGTTCTTCACGGCGCTGCAGTGGTGGAACCCCTGAAGTATGAGAGAGCAAATGGTGGATCGTGATTTTGTCAGTATGTATGTACCCCTTTACTTGTAAATCAGGCAAGTAGCTGAGAATCGGGTCGTCAACAGACAGCTTGCCTTCTGCCACGAGCTGCATGATGGCGGCAGCGGTAAATGATTTGGTAACCGACGCGATGCCGAAAATGGTCCCGGGTGTTACGGGCTGATTCGTCCCCAGATCGGTAACACCAAAGCCTTTTTGATAGATGGTCTCACCATTCATGGAGATGCCAAGAGAGAGCCCCGGCACCTTTTCCGTCTCCATGAACTGTTGCACAAATGCTTCCAGAGCTGAAACGCTTGTGTGGTTCATTCCATTCAACATGCCCTTGGAACACTCCTTTTCACGCTTACTTCCCGCTCAACTTTCATTTGACTCATTGATTTACCCCCGCTGCAAAGAACACCCTTTCATCAAATGTCATCCCAAGATAGCTGTACTTTATATTCACTCTGTTTATTGCTTCATGATGAATGAGACTAAGTCCATACATTTCATCGCTTTTTGTAGCTGTGCCAGCTTTTATCGCTATGTCCTCTATATTCTGAAATCCATACGGTTTGGAGTCCGGATTATCATAATCATCCGTTATGATGAAGCCTTGTAAAGCATTACTAACCTGCACTTTTGTCTCTGATGGTTTTTCATCATTATTCACGGAAACATCTATGATTTTCACTTCACCAAAGCCCTTATTACCCATTCCCACAACAACAGATTTATGATCATTGCTTGAAGCAAGGGTACCAATATCCAATGGAGGATTCCCTTTCACAAGGGAATAAAAACCTCCTACAACTATTGCTGTAAGTAGTATAGAAATCCACAGTTTCTTCTTCAATTTCCCCATCCTTACTCGTTGTTTTTCCATGTGCTATTGAAACATATATTTTGGTAAATTCGAAAAGAAATAGCCGATATCCTGCACTTTGGCAGAAATATCGGCTGTCCGTTCCCTTAGGAATTAGGATTGAACAAACTCGATCAGCTTTTTATTAAAATCATCCGCCTGACAAATCGGCAAGCCGTGTCCACTGTTATCAAACGGAAACAGCTTTGACCCTTTGATTTGCTGCTGGGTGAGCTCGGCGCTTTTGAATGGAATCAGTTGATCGTGAATCCCATGAAAGATTCCGGTTGGCACCCGGATTTGGCTCAAGTCATTGATTACATTCTCTCTCGCTGCTGCTTGCATGATTTTGATGAGCGCATAGGAAGCGGAGTCCAGCCCCATTTTGACAAACCACTGGAGCGTAGCAGTCCCTAAATTTCGATTGAAAAACTGTAATGAAACCGTGTTTAATAACTCAGGCATATTGGCGTACATCTGACTGATCAACCCCTCCGCTTGCTCCTTCGAGACGCCGTATGGAGAACCCGGCATTTTCACAAAGGACGGAGAAACCGCATCCACCAACGCTAATTTGGAAATATGACGCCCTTCATACCGAGACATATACCGGATCGAAATGGCTCCGCCCACCGAAAAGCCTAGCAAGACAGCATCCCTTATCTGTAATGCTTCCAAAACAACATAGATGTCATCTGCCAAGCGATCATACGTATAGCCGCTCCATGGTTTGTCCGATTGGCCGTTGCCGCGTATGTCCATGGCAACACAACGGAACCCACGCTGGGGAAGTACATTGAATTGGTAGGAAAACATATTATGGTTGAGCGGCCACCCGTGAACGAAAAAAATCGTTTTGCTATTCGGACCAGGATTGAGGTCTTCAACGAAAATTGTGACACCCTTTTCGACTTCAATGTACATACCCTACCTCCTGTTTCACACCATGCGCCTCTTTACACTCAAGGTATGTCACCAGTTGTAGGGTTATGTTATTACTCTCCTAAGCCTTGACTTGAATACGCATGAACGATGCGTCCTTTTCTTCCCGTAGTTGTGACTGCTTGCGCAAGAGAATGGTAGATGGCTTCCTCTGTCGCTTCCGCCGCAGCAGCAAACAGCTCGTTCATGATCGGGTGATCCTCGCGTAGTTGTACGCGTGTTTCCGCAATGGCTGTTGTCTGATGTGGAATCTTTTGCGCTGTGGAAAAAGCGATGACGATGTCGCCGCTCCCGTGCCCAAAATGGCTCCCTGTGCGTCCCAAGCCGATTCCTGCGCGCTTGGCTACCCGAAGCAGTTGTCGATCACTGAGCGGCGCATCTGTCGCCAGTACGATGATGATGGAGCCATCCTCGGACTTCTCTACTGCGTTTTCATTGCTTTTGCAGCTTGTGAACAGATTTGCTCCCAAGAAATCATTCTTGTTGCCAAAGTTACTGAGTACCAAAGCCCCCAATGTAAACGTCTGCTCTTCAGCCGCCACGATACGAGAAGACGAGCCGATACCACCTTTATAGCCAAAGGCAACCATCCCCGTCCCTGCCCCGACAGCTCCCTCTTCTACAGCCCGGTCCGTTGCGTTCTGAATCGCTTCCCTAGCATCCTCTGGACGCACGACACAGCGGCGAATGGAATTGAGATGACCATCGTTGCATTCGCCCACGACAATGTTGATCGTCCCCGTCGTTTCCCCGATTTCTTCGTTTGTATCCAGCATGTATTGCAGAGTCCCTTGCGCAACCGCGGGAACGGAAAACGTATTGGTGAGCATGATCGGCGATTCCAACACCCCCAGCTCATTTACCTGCACGAGTCCCGTCGTTTTGCCGAAGCCATTGATCACATAGCTGGCTGCGGTTACCTTTTCGCGAAACAAGCTGCCGCCATGTGGCAAAATGGCTGTCACACCGGTGCATGCATAGTCCCCGTTGTCTAGTTCACGCTGGATCGTCACATGTCCGACTCGGACTCCGGCTACATCCGTAATGTCATTTTTCTCACCGACCGACAGCCTCCCGATTGTAGCACCGAGTCGCCGAATTTTTTTCGTCATGCCTTCCATTCCTTTCGTGAATCTATGCCGATCGCTTACACGGGACGATTGCGCAGAAAGTTCTCATAGGCAAACCCGCGCACTTCTTCTTCCTTATAATGCTTGAGCAGCTCGTTGATCAGGTTTTGACTCTGTCCCACATGCTCCAAGCTCACAACCTTTGCGGTAATGCCGTCGAAGTCAGAGCCGAGCCCGATATGACGCACGCCACCGAGTGAACAAAAATGATCGATGTGTTTGATCAGATCATCAATCGCGGTTGGTGTCGTTTCCTTGATAAACTGGGTGCAGTAGACGACATGTACATTCGCGCCTTTGGCAAATAACGCTTTTGCCTGTTCATCCGTCAGATTGCGTGGATGGTCGCAGATCGCTCGTGCATTTGAATGACTCGCGATCGGGTATGTAGCGAGCTCAATCGTATCCCAGAAGCTGCTCTCCCCCAGATGCGAGACGTCCGTGAGCATTTTATGCTCATTGTGGAACTGAATGATTTCCTTGCCAAAGGTCGTCAGTCCGGCATTCCTCGGTTCCAACGCTCCATCCGCAGCGAGATTTGCGAAGTTCCAGGTGAGACCTACAGAGCGAACCCCCAGCTGATAAAAAATATGCAGCTTCTTCAAATCGTTGCCGATTGGCTCTACCCCTTCCAACGTTAGCAACGCTCCGATATCTCCCTCTTGCAAACGGTCGATATCGCTCCAATCACGGATTTGTTTCATTTCCGGATGTTTTCCAAGAACCTCTGTATAAAAGTAATGAATTTGATCCAAAGCTTTTTGAAAACGTTGCTCCGTGGACAATTCAGGTGATGTCCAGATCGCATAACACTGCAGTTTTACCCCGCCATCGTGTAGCCGATTCCTGTTGACGTCCAGCTCGTCCGCATCCGCAAAGGACAAATTCCCATTTTTCTCCCAAATTTTCAGAAGCGCATCACAGTGCAAATCGATAATCGGCATCTTGGCCATCTGTATCCATCCCTTGTCCTAATTTCCTTTGAGAACACTACCTATTCTGTTAATTTTAAGGTAATGTATTTTGAAGAGCGAATCCAATAAATTATTGCAATAAGTCCCTTAAGAAAACATTATCGAGGCATGTTCGAGGAGGAACAGCCGCGTTTTTGCGGAAAGTTTAAACATGGTCGCTTTCACACTGTGAAGCACGTAAACTTTCTCGTACGATTTAAAAATTCACATAATGGAGCCACTACTCATGAATATGGAGCAAATGGAAGCATTCATCTTTGTCGCCCTGACCGGGAGCTTCAGCAAAACGGCTGATTTGCTCTATCTGTCACAGCCCACAGTCAGCATGCGGATCAAGGCACTCGAAACAACTATGGGCTGTAAGCTGTTTCAACGTACGGGTCATACGATTTCTCTTACAAAAGAAGGCGATCTGTTTCTTCCCTATGCGAAAAACATCATGCACATGCTGCAGGAGGGACAGCAAGCGATTCAGCGATCGCAAGGCGATGTAGAGGGAGAATTGACCATCTCCACCGTTTTTGTCTCCGCCTTTTACATTTTGCCTGACCTCGTTCAGCAATTCCAGCAGCTGTACCCCAAGATCAAGCTGACGATCCTCACCGGGCATTCCCATCAGGTGCTCGATATGGTTCTGAACCACGAGGTGTCATTCGGAATTGCTCGTGCCGTTACCCATCCACAGATTAACCGGATTCAGCTGATGCCAGATGACATGGTCTTAGCGATTTATCCCGACCATCCGTTTGGATTTCGCCATCAGGTTTCCATTGAAGAAGTCGCACGTGAACGACTGATCTTGTTCAATCGGGGCTCGCTCGACTGGAAGCTGATCAATAACGCGTTTAGCCATTTTCAGCTACAAAACAATGTCGTCATGGAGGCTGACAACATCGAGGTCGTGAAACGGATGGTCAAACAACGGCTGGGCATCGCCTTTTTGCCTCGGTTTGCCATCTCCAAAGACTTGGACGAAGGAGAGCTGCAGGAAGTAGATGTCTTGAATCTGCCGCAAATCAACAGGAACTTCGAGCTGATTTACCTCAAGGATACTCCTGTTCACGGGATTATGCGTACGTTTATCGACTTTTTGATGCAGAGCAAAGCCTTGCAGCAGTAGCGGGAGATCTGCGCAGAAACCCGAAATGCTGGACGCCCCTTGATCACTGCATTCTATTCATTCAAATCCCCTGGAGGTGATTTCCCATGTCGTCTCATCTATTCCAGCACTCAGCCCAAGCATCTACTATGCAGCAGCCCGTCCAAAAAAACATGCCCCCACCTTCTGCATCCCTCAAGCACGATAGCCCGTCACACCTTATCCAGCTGCAGAAGTCGATTGGAAATCGTGCACTGATTCAGTTAATGAAATCAAAGAGACAAGGAATCGCGCATAACAAACAGCCTATCCAACGCTTTAAGGACGAGGATGAGTATAATACGAAGCGTCGAGTAAACGCAGAAACAGCTAGAAGCGAAGCTTTTCAAAATGATGAGATGCAAATGGATCATACCATCTCACAGCATTCCCTTATCACCTTTAGCGAGTTATTAGGAGAAATCCAGCAATTGCCGAATAAGACATTTAAGGCAGCCAAGCAATCCTACGCTACTCTTATCAACGAAATAAAAATGGTGTCCGATAACGAGGAAAAATGCACGAGGATTCAATTGGTGAATTTCTATAAAAACTTGGTGCCTGGTTTTAATGTAACGACTGGGAATCCCGGTTCAAAATTCGATCCACAAATTGAGATGGCAGACATGGAAGACGAGTCGACAAACATCGCCCGTGAAAAGGCAGTCTCAGCGAAACTAAGAGAAATTGATTCATATATACGTAAGCTCTACCATTTGACCCCGCTGTTTCCCAATACGAAAAAAGATGAAGATCTGGCCAAACAAATGGATGAAGTGCTTTCCAAAGTAATGAATGACATTACGACATGCTTGAAGAAAGTACGCGAGGATTTTTCAGAGGAGCCAAGCTATGATGAAACCATCTGGTACAAATCTGAAACGAAAAATGTGAAGCGTGTACCTGCAGAATGGCTAAAAACGGGAGCAGGCAAGTTAGAGAATTTGGGCTCAAAGCAACATTTATTAGGGTATGAAAAAGACAAAACAGCGAAATCAAACACGCAAGACGCACAAGATTCTTTCAAGGAAGTGACCTTTACCTGGGATTACCAGCTAACCGAATTTGATAAAAAAATCAAAGTGAATGTGGTCATTTCGGAAAAATGCTGGAAGCACATTTACGCTCGACATAAGCTGGAATACTTTGCGGGCGATGTGCAGGCGATCAATACATTTTGGAAGGACGATCCACACGAAAAAATTACCCAAGAGCTCCTAGAGCCCGAGATCAACCTTCTCATCGAAAGATCGAAACTTCAATTACGTGTTTTGCAAGAAGGGGATAAAGATCCAATAAACGAAACAGCACACCATTTGTTTTTCCAAGGAAAAATGGAAGTGGTGGAGGAAGTGCAAAACATCGCCGAACCTGTAGCGAACTCTCAACCAGTAAACAAAAGTAGAAACAAAAAGAGGAATCAACAGAAAAAGGTCCCCAAGCCCCCCATTAAAAGTATCCACATCACATTGGAATCCGTTGCACCGGAAAGCCCCGAGCTAGCCTACGCAGTTGAACCCACTCTTCTGCAGAATGAATATCACCACAAACGAGGGTTACAGAGACTATTTCCCCCGAAGCAAGGAAGCAAGCGTGTCGAAGAAAAGTAGCAATTGAAAAAGCATCGGATCAGTCTAACCTCGTGGGTTCTGATGCGATGCTTTTTTGTTTGAGAGGCCCTTCGTCTCACTCATGCTTTTTTCGGTACTCGCCATTTCGTACGAATGATCATCTCCGCCGTCACGACAAGTCCAATCATGGCGACATAAACACTGATTGTGTAGCTGAGCTCATACGGCAACCCTACTCCCTTCTCTAGGATCAGCTTCACGAGATGAATCAGCATGTTCGTGAACAAGAAGACGAAACTCCGGACCATCCATTCCTTATGCTTTATGACTTGACGCTTTTTAATTTTGACGAGCGCCGTAATGGTGATGGCCGGCCAAATGATGTTCAACAGGTGGAAGGGCCAACTCGCCACTTTACCGCCCGTTACATAAGGAGCCATATAACCGGATGTAACTACTACAACCAACACACTAAACAGATAAACATAGCCTGTTACTTTATGTAGCTTGCGGTTCTGGGCGAGCAGCTTGTCCGAAAAGTTAGCCACCCCACAGACCAGGGCAATCAAGGCAAAAAACAAATGGACATACATGACCGTAAGCCAGATCGATGTGTTCATTCGCTCTTTGTTGTAATCAGATTTGTGACTGAGAAAGCCTTTCGCTTCTGGGTCGATGATAAAGTTTTGCACGAGTGCATACGTGATGGCTATACAAGCGACGAAAATGACAATCGAATATGGTTTGATACGGTTCACCTGTCACACAACCCTTTGTTCGATTTTAGAGACCGAACGGTTCGGTCTCTTTTTGATTTTACATGATTGCCTTCTTTCGTACACAAGAGAAATGTTACAATAACTTGGACGAATATAGACCGTGTTGGCCGGAATGAAAGGACTATCGCGATGCGAAAAGGCGAAAAAACAAAGCTGCATATTATCCAGAAGTCAGCAGAGCTGTTTAATCAAAACGGATATACAGGAACCTCCATGCAAGACATCATGGATGCCACGGGACTTACCAAAGGTGCCCTCTACAGAGGTTTTGCAAGTAAAGATGAAATAGCAATAGAGGCCTTCAAATATGCGGGGGAAGTGTTACAGGAACATTTTGCGGCTGCGCTGGAAAAACAGGACACGGCCACTGCAAAAATCGTAGCCATGGCAACGGTGTATTCTGATGCGGTAAACAATCCCCCGCTCCAAGGTGGCTGCCCGCTTCTCAACACAGCCGTCGAAAGTGACCATTCGTTCCCTGTTCTTCGCGATTATGCTGTCACCGCTTACCAAGAGGTCGTTTCGTTCATGCAGGGATTGCTGGAAGAAGGAATTGCCCAGGGAGAATTTCGTTCTGACATGGACGCAGAAGCCGTCGCTTCGTTTATCTTTTCTTCCATTGAAGGAGCCATCATGGCAAGCAGACTCACCCGGGATAACAAGCATGTCCATTTTGCCATCAAGCATATAGAGCAACTTTTACAGACATACAAGCCCTAGCAAAAAGAAAAGAGCAGTCGGAGGGGATGTGCTCCCCCTGCCTACCTGCTCTTTTTTTCGTGGACTAATTTCTATTTGATGTAGTGTACTTTTTCATGTCCGAGCAATGCTTCCAACACCTGCTGTACTTTCACACCTGTCTCAAACGTAACCAGTCTGGCATCCCCACCGTTCATCGCAACAGACAGCTCATCCAACAACAGGGAGAGACGGTCTTGCTGTGGAATTTCAGCCGGAACGAGCGCTTCGCCGTGTCCACCCACAAACAGATTACTCCAGTTCACGACGCTCAACGTCCCTTTTGACCCGTACACGCGATAATCCAAATGCTCCTCATGCGCGATACCCGCCAAGCCATTGATCGTAACCGGGGTACCATCTGTCAGACGCAGGAAGGCCGATACACCAGTCTCGCATAGCGCAGGATCTGCTGGATAGTCTACCTCTGAGCGAACTACATGCAGGTCTCCGAAGAGCGCGTAAGTCAGGTGAGTGAAATGAGGGAGCACTTCACGTATGAAACCGCCTTGCTCACGACCAGCCAGCCAGGGTGTTTGCTGCCATGGACGCGGCCACTGGTGGAAATGCGTCAGGATATCGATACGGCGGACATCTCCGATTTCTCTGAGTCTGCGGGAGAGCTCAGGAAAAACACCTTGATAGTAGAGCGGGAAGTTCATCGCATGGACAACCCCTGCGTCATTTGCTGCTTCCAACATTTCTACCGCTTCTGTCAATGAATTAGCCAATGGCTTTTCGCAGAGCAAATGCTTTTTGTGCGCCAGTACATCCAAGGCAATCGCATGATGGAACTTGGGAGGAACCGCCAAATAGATGACGTCCAGCTCTACCTTTTTCAATAATACCTTATAATCTGTGTACCAAGGCACATCGCCGTACTTTTGCGCGGCTTCCTGTGCTCTTTCCGGAGATACATCACTGACTGCGGCTACTCGAAATTTTTCGTGGGTACGGATCGCGTTCATCATGCGCTCTCCCATAACGCCTGCGCCAATAACTCCAACGTTCCATTTCACTTGGTCCATCTGCCTTTCCTCACTTCCTGGTGAATGTTCGTCTTCGTGCCTCTACCCCTTTCTCCATTGATCTGAACATTCCTTCTGAAAAGCTCAGATTGTCAGCTGCTTCTGCGCTTCCTTTTTTACCCGCTTTTTCTCCTTCTGGATGGCTATGACTGTATAGAGAGAGGGAACGACAATCAGCGTAAGTAGCATCGAGAACAGTAAACCAGAAATGATCGTAATGGCGAGCGGCTGAAACAGCACGCTTCCCGTAATCGCCATCGGTGACAGACCTGCTACTGCGGCAAAGGTCGTCAGTAAAATCGGGCGCAACCTTGCTTTCCCCGCCCTGATGACTGCATCGTTCAGAGAGACGCCTTGATGCCTCGCTTCCTCAATAAATTCGATTAGTACGATCCCGTTGCGAACGACGATACCCGCCAATGCGATAAAGCCTGCTACTGTCATGAATCCAATCGGTGTGGAAGTGATAAATAGCCCGATCAAGCTGCCCGCGATGGCGAGGTAGACTGTACTCATGACCAAGACAGGAATAGACAACGAGTTAAACTGCAGCACGATCAGCAAAAAGATGAGAAAGACCGCCACAATCGCAAGCACACCCAAATCGAGCAAAACTTCCGATTCCTCCTCTGTTTCACCTGTTACATTCCAGCCATACCCGTCTGGCAATTCCAATTGCTCCATTTTCGCTGTTATTTCGCTCATCACGTCTGCAGCCGTCCGATCTCGGACATCACTCGTGATCGTGACACTACGGGACATATTGTAACGAGGAATACTCTGCATCGATAAATCCGGCTTCATTTCTGCAATTTGCGAAACCGGAATAAGCTGCCCACGTGCATTCGGAACCGTGAGTTGCGCGAAGACTTGCTCTGTCGTCATTCCCGGCTGATCGGCTACCAGCGTAATATCGATCAAGTTTCTCCCATTGTCAAATTGTCCCATTGGAATGCCTTGGCTGATCAAACGCAACGTTCTGGTCAAATCCGCTTCGTTGATCAGCTCCTTGTCCATCTTTTCTTGATTCACATGGAATTGAAGGGAGTACTGTTCATTTCCGAGCGTGTCGTTGATGTTGTACGTTCCTTTTGACTCCATGATGAGCTGCTTGATTTGCTCAGAGAGCGCGTACAGCTGTTGCAGATCATCCCCATACACCCGAATTCCAACCGGGTTACCAGAATACATCCCCGCCTTTACGCTGTACGGAATGATGTTCGCTTCTGGATACATCCTCTTAAACTGCTCCGACCACGGCGCCAGCACCTTGCGCGCATCCATTTTGTGATTGTCAAAAGTAACGATCAATTGCGCTACATGTTCACCTGTACCAACCGGCGGTGCTGAGGGCATCATCTGTGGCGCATTGCCACCTACGAAAGATGAAACCTTTTGAATGTGTGCCTGTTTCGCGATCCATTGGGAAACACCCAGGGCAATTCGATCCGTTTCCTGTAAATTGCCGCCAATCGGCGTCGTTATATTCACAACCATCTGTGGCCTGTCATCATCAGGGAAAAGCTGAACAGGAACAACCGCAGCGAGTCCGTAGATAGCAGTAGCAATCAGTACTCCGCTCACTCCTGTTTTCAGCGGATGTTTCAACATGGCTTTCAGAACACGATCGCCATACCAATTCGTCAATGCATCGATTTGTTTGCCTAATAAGCCCGCTGGCTTACGGTAGTCCGTCTCTGCTTTGCTCCGTTTCTTGTTCCTTCGCTCGTTCCATTCCCGGTAAATCGGAATGATCGTAAGTGACATGAACATCGAGGCCGCCATCGTAAAAATGATAATGAGCGGTACCGGAAAAATAAACTGACCAGCATCACCAGGCAGAAACATGATCGGCCCAAACGCAGAGATGGTAGCAAGGGTAGCAGTGACAATGGAGATGGCCACTTCCTTCGTCCCGGCTACAGCAGCCGTGTACGGATCCTCGCCCAAAGCAGATAATCTGCGCTCGATGTTGTCATTTACCACCACTGCGTCGTCTACCAAAATACCGAGAACAATGATGAGCCCGAATACGGTCATTTGATTGAGCGTAATGCCAAAGAAGGGCAGAACCACCATCCCAGCTGCCAAAGAGATGGGGATCGCCAATGCAACCATCAAGGATGTCGTTACATTCAAACCAAGGATGCAAATAAAAAGTACAGCTATGATCGCAATGATCATTTCCAGATACAATTCGGAAAAAATACTGTCGATTCGATCCACTTGCAAAAACACAGGCTCTTTTTTCGCCCACGCCGGGAGACTCTTTTCCAACGTGGCAAGCTTCGTATCCACCGCTTTTTGCACAGCTGGAACATCGCTTCCCAGCTCAGCGTTGATGCTAATGGTCGCAGCGGGCTTCCCGTTGTAATAGGTTCGATACTCCACCCGTTTGGTACTGTCGGAAATGGTGGCAATATCCTTCAAATAGACGGGCATTCCTTCCTGCGTACGTGTCACGACTACCTTTTCAAAAGTCGCTACTTCATAGCTGACTGGTAATGTGAGCTGATATTTTCGCGTATCAATATTGACATCACCTAGGGGTGTTGTTTCGTTTTTCGTTTGGACAGCATGGATGACTTGCGCCCAGGAAATGCCGTATTGTTGCAGCTTCTGTGCATCGACCGCGACCTTTACTTCCTGCTCCGGCAATCCTTGGATCGAAACATCGGATACGCCTGGCACGGTTCGAAGCTGATCCTTCCATAGATCAAGCATATCGCGTAGTTGGAGGATTTCTTCAAAAGAGTTGGCTGTGATTTGAAAGGTCTGGATGAAAGTCCGGCTCATGTCATCATTGATGAAGGGCTGCTCTGCTTCATCGGGTAAATCCGCCTCGGCATCCTTTACCTTTTTCCGTACATCTTCAAACACCGTTTTTGGTTCAACGTCATTCTCTGTTTGCACGTTGATAATGGATACACCTGATCGGGACTCCGAACTAATGGATTTGATTCCTTGCACCTCGTTGATTTTTTCTTCCAGCTTCTTCGTGACTGTCTGCTCCACCTTTTCAGGAGTCGCTCCCGGATACACGGTGGTAATGGTAGCCATGCTGACGATAATGTCTGGTTGCTCTTGCTTCGGAAGCGTAACTGAGATGAACATACCAATCAGCACGAGCATCGAAAAGAAAACGAGGGTGATTTTGCGCTTGTTGATGAAAAACTCGATCATGGCTGATTGCCTCCTTTCACGGTGACAGAGTCCCCGCCAAGCAAACGATCAGCACCTTTCGTAATCAACATGTCGCCTGCTTGCAAGCCAGCAGTAATTTCCAAATGATTGTCAACATACTGACCAATCGTGACAGTGGTCTTGATCGCTTTTTCATCCGCTAGCAAAAAAACGTAAGGCTCAGAACCACGGCTAAAAACGGTTTTGGCAGGGACAAAAATGCCTTTCTTTTGAGACAAGGTTCGCTTTGCGCTGATGACTTGCCCTGCAAACCAATCTTTTTTGGTGTTATCAATGACGACTTCCACGCTAATCGTGCCCGTCTGCTCGTTCGTCGCAGGATAAATCGTCGTAACCTTTCCGATTCGTTTGTCTTCATACAAACGAATCTCGACCTCATCTCCCACCTTCCACGCTGAGATGTCCTTGTCCGGTACAGGCAAGACTGTTTTCAACTGTTGGATGTTGCCGATTCGATAGACAGGAGCCCCTGAACTTGCGAGTTGCCCAACATCAGCCATTTTCGCTAGCACTGTTCCTTGAATAGGTGCTTTCACTTCCGTTTTTGCCAAAGTAGCTGCAGCCTGATCGCGAGTGACCATCGCCCCTTGGTAGCTGGCATTTGTCGCGCTGATATCCTCAGTCCGAGCGCCTTCTATCACTAGCGAATACGTCTCTTGCGCTTCTGCATAATCTTTATCTGCTAGTTCAAAGGCATTCTTGGCACTTTCAAATTCGGTTTCGGAGATCGCCCCATTTTTATAGAGCTGTTCCATGCGCTGATAGTCTTTTTGTGCTTGATCCCGAGAGATTTTCTTCGCTTCGACCGCTACTTTCGCTTGCTGAACTTCTTGTTCCCGCGCTCCGTTTTTTACTTTGGAAAGCTCGGCGCTCGCACCATGCATCTCAGCGTTTGCCAATGCCAGCTGGAGAGAGTAGTCTGTAGCATTGAGGCGGGCAAGCACTTCTCCCTTTTTGACAACATCTCCTTCTTTGTACGGCAACGACTTGATTTCCCCGGCTACTTCAAAAGAAACAGTCGTCTCTTCGATAGGGGCAAGTGTCCCTGACAGTTCACTAGTCGATTGGAAGCTTTTCAGCTCGACCGGCTCCGCTTCCACAATTTTGGCCTCGGCTTGGACTTCGCTTTCCGTTGACGGCTTCATCTGATTGCAAGCCGTCCCAATCACTGCAAGGGAGATGATCAGCAACATCCCCACCACTTTTCTTCCCGTCTTATTCATGTAGGCCTCACTCCTATTGCTTTATAGAAAAGTATTCCGGAATGAACATTCATTCCGTTTTGTTCAAAAGAAGGATCAGAATTAATGAATTCTGATCGCATCCCAGCAAGCTTCCTCTACACCGGCAAGCAATTCCGGGGTTTCTTCGATTTCGCCAGCCTTGATGCACTTGTTCAATGCGATGAATGCCCCGTCCATAATCGCAATCAATGCATCCGCTGGCAATGGACGGATAACCTTATTTTTTTGTCCCCGTTCAATGAATTCGCATAAAAATGTTCGCAGCTTCATGTATGCTTCGCGGCTGGCTTCGTCTAGGTAGTGACCGTTTGTATGGGAATCCAGAAACAGCAAGGCGTTCAAATTCTTTTTGGCGTAGCGAATCACCTGATTCGCAATATGCCGAAATTGCTCGCGTAAGTCATCAGAAGTGCGAGGATAACCATCATTGATTGTCTCAAGCAGCTCCCCCACACATTCTTGAAACAGCGTATTGACGAGCGCTTCTTTGTTTTCGAAATAACGATAGATGGTACCTGCACCGACCCCTGCCTTTTCGGAGATCATCGGAACGGTCGTCCCATCAAAACCGCGATCTACAAACAAATCGAGCGCTGCATCCAAGATTAATTCGCGCTTGGTTTCAGACAAGTTCATGACTCCTCTCTTGCGGAATGAATTTTCATTCTGGAGGAAATTATAGTATACATATTGCTGGGGTGTCAAATAGCACTTGCTTGGATTACCTGTTGGCTGGAATTTTTTGGTTGCGGGCGATTATGAGGATGTTTGGTTTGACCCAGAATTATTACAAAACAGCTAGAGAACCGGTGTAGTAACCATGTTCCCTAGCTGTTTCTTTATCCAACTGCTTCGTTATCCAATGTGCAAGCCAAATGTTTTGTCACCGAACGAAACTTTCTCCCTATCTGCTATTTTCGCAAAAGTCACATCCGAAACGAGTACACTTTCACGCAAAACATGATCAAAACGCTCCAAGGCTGCTCGTAGCTCATCGTCTACATCCAGTGTGAGCTGGACACGTTTATCGATGGGTAAATCCAGCTTTTTGCGTGCATCCTGTATGACACGGATGACTTCACGAACCAAGCCTTCTTGCTCAAGCTCTTCTGTCAGCGTCGTATTCAGTGCCACATGGAGCTGATAGCCGGATGCGGAAGCAAAGCCTTGCTTCCCTTGCTTTTCCACAAGCAGCTCATCTAGCGTAAGCCGCACACTCTCACCTGCGACCTCCACATCCAAGTAGCCATTGTCCACTGCCTTCTGTGCATCGGCTGCGTTCAATTCTTTTAGATACCCTTGGATTGGCCCGACGAGCTTGCCGTATTTTTTTCCGGCTACACTCAGGTTGAGCTTGAAATGATACGTTACGAAGCTGCTGTCGCTTTGCTCTACCCGAATGTTTTTGACATTGATCTCGTCTTCGATAATGCCGGCAAATCGCTCGAGGTTAAATGGCTGCTCCATCGATACGATCAGCTCGGACAGAGGCTGTCTGGTCTTGAGTCCAGTTTCATTGCGAACATTTCGCGCCAGCTCCACGATGTGTCGAGCCATTTCCATGTCCCGCTCAAGGGCTTCGTCGATTGCTTCTGTGTTCACTTTCGGATAGTCAGTCAAATGAACACTGCCCTCTCCTCCCAGATTGCCATACATATCTTCTGCGATCAGCGGCGCGTATGGTGCGATCATCTTCGCCAGCGTTAGCAACACTTCCCGCAGGGTCTGGTAAGCAGATACTTTGTCAGGCGTCATCCCGCTGCTCCAGAAGCGATCCCGCGAACGGCGGATGTACCAGTTGCTCAACTCGTCGATGAACGTTTCGATATGCCCTGCCGGATTCATGAAATCGTAGGTTTCCAGACCTTTTACCACGTGCTGCAAGGTGGTATTCAAGCGGGAAAATATCCAACGATCCAGCTTGTTCACAGATGGTTGCGTTGGATGCTCTTCTGGCTTGAATGCATCGATCAAGGCGTATAACGAATAAAAATCATGCGTGTTATGGATCTTATCGATCACTTTGTACTTCGCCTCGGCGACGATCCGCTTGGAGAACCGCTTGCTGCTCCACGGCGCACTGTCAGACAAAAGCGCCCAGCGGAATGCATCTGCACCGAACTCTTCGATTACCTCCCACGGATCGATCCCGTTTCCTTTGCTTTTAGACATCTTCTGACCGTGTTCATCCAAAACGTGACCGGTAGAGATGACCGCCTTGTAAGGGGCTTTTCCGTTATACAGGGTAGAGACTGCCAACAAGCTGAAGAACCAGCCCCGCGTCTGATCGATTCCTTCCGAAATGATGTCGGCAGGGTACTGCTCCTCGAATACCTTTTCGTCTCCGAATGGATGATGGTACTGAGCAAACGGCATCGAACCGCTGTCGAACCACACATCAATGACCTCAGGCGTCCGCTCCATCGTACCACCGCAAGAGCAGCGCAGCTTCACCTCATCCACAAACGGCTTGTGCAGCTCCAGCTTTTCGTCGATTGGTGCCACAGATTTCTCACGCAACTCTTTTACACTGCCTGGCGCATATTCGCTGCCACAATCCTGACAAAGCCATAGATTGAGAGGCGTCCCCCAATACCGATTGCGGCTAATATTCCAATCTACAAGCTCTTCGAGGAATTTCCCGAAGCGCCCTTCGCGCAAGTGGCCCGGATACCAGTCGATCTTGCTGTTGTTTTCGATTAGCTGATCCTTGATCGCTGTCGTTTTGATGAACCAGCTCTCCATAGCGTAGTAGAGCAGTGGTGATTTACACCGCCAGCAAAACGGATAGCTATGCTCGTACCGCTCCTTGGAAAACAGCAGACCGCGATGCGACAAGTCTTTGACGATATCGACGTCGCAATCCTTGACGAAGCGACCTGCGAAATCCGAGATTTGATCGGTATAGCGACCAGCCAAATTTACGACGTTCACGAAATCAAGCCCATGCTGACGGGTCGTGCGATAGTCATCCTCCCCGTGCGCTGGAGCAGTATGCACAATCCCTGTTCCGCTCGTATCACTGACATAGTCCGCATCGACGACGATATGCCCATGGTTTACCTGGATATAGCCAAAAGGCGGCTCATACGGGGTTCCGACCCATTCTGCGCCTTTGTGCGTGGACAAAACCTCGTAGTCTTCCTTGAACACTTTCTCCGCGAGATTTTTTGCTACGACGTACACTTCATCCTTGTGCCTCACCCGCACGTAATCGAGCTCTTTGTTAACGGTCAATGCCACGTTGGCTGGAAGTGTCCACGGTGTCGTCGTCCACGCGAGGAAGATGTCGTCGCTTGTCTTGCTTTTGAATTTGACGGTCGCACTCAAGTCCTTCACGTCTTCATAGCCTTGCGCCACTTCATGGGAGCTGAGTGTCGTCTGGCAATCCGGGCAATATGGACTGACACGATGGCCTTTGTACAGCAGTTCTTTTTTATGAATGTCAGAAAGGATATGCCAGACGCTTTCGATGTAATCGTTGGTCAAGGTGACATATGGATGCTCCATATCTGTCCAGTATGCGATTCCTTCCGTCAGCTCGCGCCATTGTTTTTCGTACTCGAAGACGCTGTTTTTGCACTCTTCGACGAACTTGGCCACCCCGTAGTTTTCGATCTCCTGCTTGCCGGAAATGCCAAGTCGCTTCTCCACCCCAAGCTCCACCGGGAGACCATGTGTATCCCAGCCCGCTTTGCGGACGACACGGTAGCCAGACATCGTTTTGTAGCGTCCGATAAAATCCTTGATGACCCGTCCGAGCACGTGACCGATATGCGGCTGTCCGTTGGCAGTCGGAGGACCTTCATAAAAGACGAAGTTTGGCTTTCCCAGCCGATTGTCCATCGACTTGCGGAATGTATCGTCTTTCCTCCACTGATCCAAAACGCGTAACTCACGTGTCCTCGCTTTTTCTTTTACGTCTACTTTCCTCATCTTGTACACTCCTTCTTCTGTAAATTTCGTAGAAGTGTAGGTTCATAAAACGCAAAAAAATCCCGCCCCCTAAGGGACGAGATTTGATCTCGCGATACCACCCTTGTTCCGAAATCTTCATGCAAGCATGTCATTTCGGCACCTCTACTACGTACCATCATACGCGTCCCTTCTAACGGTGGGATTCCGGGTCAGCTTACTCCAAAATGCTTCAGCTTTCCTTCTCGGAGAGGATTTTCGGCTAAGTCTTGAACGTTGGCTTTCAGCACTAGGGCCAACTCTCTGGGGAACAAGGGGATTAGCTTACTCTTTCTCGTCAATGAATTTGTTGGTGTTCTATTCGTATACTCTTTTTACACTGCTTTCAAGAAAATGTCAAGGAAGCGAGTTTCCCTCAAGGTTTTTTATCGTTTGCGTCCCGAACCCCTTGTTGTCCTTCTTCAATGACTTCACGCCACTCCTGATTGCCCTTGTCAACAGAATCTCTCCATAACCCATTTCCTGTATCCACAGCGTATCGCCATATTTCCTGCTTCCGGTCGATAATGGCGCTATCGGTATCCATAATTCCGCCTTTTCCGTTAAATCTCTTTTTCAAATATTCCCTGGCGTCCAGCAATCTTTGTTTTTCTTCCTCCACCAACGCTTTTACTTTTTCCTTGGTATCTTCCGCGAGTTTTTTCTTCGCTTCTTTTTGACTGAGTGCGTCTTCTTTTGCATTTTCCTTCCACGCATACCAAGCCTGCTTGAGCTTGTCGTATTCGCCCCGAAGGTGCTTTTTCAAAGCTTCTTCATCCTGCACGGTTATGTATGTCCCCGCTCCCGCATCCGCCACTTGCTTGAGCATACGCTGCCCTTCGTTATCAACGTCAAAACCGATAATGTTCACCACGGTCTTTATGCTCGACTGATTCAGTGCTTTGGCTGCTTCTACGGGATTTCCTCCGCACGTTTCGATCCCGTCGCTCACCACGTACACGAATGTTTCGTTTGTCCCGGGTGGAATATCTTCTTGCACGGCTTGCAGCGCTTTTGCAATTGGTGTCCAGCCTGCTGGTTGTACTTTGCCCAATGCTTGTTGAAACGATTCCTTCTGATAGCCTGTCTCCGAATAAAATGTCTCTGTGCTGGCGCATGATAATGCTTTGTCTTGCTCACTGCCGCTTCCTTTATGACCATATACCCGTAAAGAAATCGTCGCGTTTTTCGGAAGGACAGACGCGAATTGGTCAATCGCCTCTCGGGCTGCCTCCATCTTCGTTTTTTTGCCGACTTTTCCTTTCATGCTGCCACTCGCATCAATCAACAAGGCAAAATGCGTTTGCGTATCCGGCAAGGTAATCTCCTCTGTCGGCCGCTGCAAGTGAACGTCTACGCTGGAATCAAAATTGGCAAACGTGAGAACGAACGGGCGATAATCCTCTCCGAGTAATTTCAGCAGCTCCTCGAGATATTGCTCCGATGTGAGTGTAGCTGGGAGCTTATCCAATTCTTTTTTGACCTTCTCTTCATCGTAATTCTCGCCAGCATAGGTTCCAACCACCTGGTTTGCCAATGCGAGCTCAAATGCCGTCAACTCGCGCTTGACAGGCGGCAGTGGCTCTCTGGCCTGCGTTTGTGTGGATGTATCTGAAGTTGTCTGATCAGGCGTTTTGGTCTGCTCCTGCAAGTTCGCGGTTTGTTGTGTCGCAGCAGTGTCTTTTTGCCCAGGATCAGAGTCTGTACAGCCCGTCATCACTAGCGTAAGAAACACAATAAACGATGCCCATTTCTTCAAAAAGCTTCCCCCTCCTCTTACTCCACCCTACATTATGCTAAATCATTCCAATTCGAACAAATTATAAAAGATGCAGGTCGTTTTTCCTATAATGCAAAAAAGAGCAACACAAAGCGTTTCCACACTTTGCGCTACTCTTTTCCTCTTTCAAAAGTTATTAGGCCACTGCCCTTTTCACACTGCGACGGCTTTCCACCTGCGACAAGAACAAGCTGAGAACCAGGATAATCGCGCCGAACAAATACGGTGCGTTCAAATGAACCCCGTACAACGTACCCGCCACTGCTGGGCCAAAAATATTCCCCAGACTCATGTAGGCATTGTTCATCCCTGCAACGAAGCCCTGTTCATCCCCCGCTCGCTTGGAGATCAGCGTGTTGATTGCAGGACGCATAATCGACGTCAGGGTAAAGAAGATAACCGTCATAATCAGCATATACCAGAAGTTACCGGACAATAGCATCATCACCATCGATACAGCAGACAAGAAGAACGTCACGTTAATGAGTTTTTTCTCGCCAAAACGAGTAATGAGCTTGCCGATCAGCGCTGCCTGCACAATCGTACCGGCAAGAGCACCCACTGTGATAATGATGGAAATATCACGCGGAGTATAAGCGAACTTTGCATCGACGAACAGCGGGAAGATGACTTCGAAGTTCGCCAAGCCAAACGTCATCGTAAAGACCAACACCAGCATAATGAAGTACGACGATTGAAACGACTTGCCGAGTTGTACGAAGATGTTTTCCTGTTTGTCTTTGGCGTTTCGCGCCGCGAGCTGCTTTTCTTTCGGAAGTGATTCTGACAAGAAAAAGATGGAACCGAGTGTGGCTACCGCACCAACTGCCGCGGAAATGTAGAACGGCATACGCAGACCAAGCTCCGCCAAAAATCCACCAATACCAGGTCCGATAACAAATCCGAGCGACATGGCGGCCCCGAGCATCCCCAGTCCTTTTCCACGTTTATCCTCTGTCGTAATGTCTGCTACATACGCCAGCATGGACGGAATCATCGCTGCTGCCCCGATCCCGCCGATCAGACGAGAAAGGTAGAGCACCCATGTCTGTTCAGCCAAGGCAAAAACCAGATTGGAGATCGTAAACAGGACGAGTCCCGATACAATCATGATTTTTCTACCGTACTTATCTGACCATTCCCCGGCAATCGGAGAAAAAAGAAATTGAGTTACACCAAAAGCCGCCACCAAGTATCCAGCCGTCTCCCCACCCGCGCCGAACTCTTTGAGAAATTCGGGCAAAATCGGAATAATCAAGCCAATTCCCAGCATGGCGATAAACATGTTGATCATCAGGAAGAGAATCGGTCGCTGACTATTCTCTTGTTTACTCATATTCATTTATCCATTCCTATCCATTTAGATTTTCTTTTTAGCCTTGCAGCTTCGCTTTTACGCTTTCAATCACCGTGCGCCAAATGGCAGGGTCTGTAGATATCTTTTGCTTGAAGTTGCGGTACAACTCCTTTTGCTTTTCCTCAAAATCTGGAGCGTCTGCAGCCGGCAATCCTGCACGGGCAGTCGTAATCATTTCCTGCACCTCTGGCGAACGCGGACCCCAAACTCTTGCCTCGTATCCATCCTGGTCGAGGAAAATAAAGATAGGAATCGCACGTGCTGTGCCATTGGTCAGGTATTGGTCCATCAACTCCAAATTTTCGTCGCGGATGAGAAAGCGCAATTCGATATTGCTTTCCTCGGCAATTCGCTGAATGACAGGAACGCACAAGGAAGCATCCCCACACCAGTCTGCGGTCAGCACGACCCCTTTCCAATTGCGCTGGGAGAGATCCTTCCAGACTGCCAGATCCTCATCCGTAAATGTGAGCTGATCATACACACGGGACAGCTCTTCTTTGTTGACGTTCATGCTTTCTTTGTACGCTGCAAAGCTCATTCCTTTTTCAAACCAACTGTTCTGATTCACGTTAGACATACTCCGTACTCCTCCTGTATGTTGAAAATTATTGCTCCCAAATAGCGGAAGTTCCCAAGCGATTGCGAATGGAAGAGCTTCTTGTTTTGCGGGTTTCTTTCCCTGACGCCTGTTTCATGGTGCTTGCCTTGGCAGTCAGATCCATAAACCACTCTCTATCTTTGGTTGCGAGGGCGAGGTCGATCAAATCATGCATATGCTCCTCATCATCAAAAGAGCCTACCGGAATGCGTTCCATCCACTGTCTCGGAATCACCACCTGTTTGCCGATCGTCTCTTCGTTGTCGCATTGAACCACATATACTTTTGCGGTACCTCGCAATGAATCATCTGTTTCGACGAAGCCTTGAACTAACTCTCCGAATTTGGTTTTGCCCAATACCCAATCTCCGACTTCCAATAACTCATCTCGATTCATTTTCGTGCACCTCCTAATTGTAACGGAAATCATTACAGTTTCCATGTTAAAAATTTGTATGGTTACTGTTGCGAATTCTCCTGACAGCCATGACGGACTTTATCTAATACGGTTTGGATCGTTATTTGTTCCAAATACTTCGTAAAGTACATCTCCGCTTCGGTAAAAATCTGATCCATGACCCCGTGCATATTCGCAGAAACCTGACACGCTTCCTGCGGATCTCCCGAACACCAGTGTGGCTTCAGTGTACCATTCGAGATCGAACGATATATCTCGGCCAAGGTGACCTCATTCGGATCGCATGCGAGGATATAACCGCCGCCAATTCCCTCTTTCGTCTTCACAAACCCGTTCTTACGCAGAATGCTCAAGATTTTGCGAATTCTGGCAGGATTCGTACATACATTTTTTGCGATGAGCTCACTGCTTGCCATATGCTCTGGGATATGAGCCAACAAAGCCAAGCTGTGAACAGCTATGGTAAATTCACTATTCACGTCACAGACGGCCTCCTTGCGAAGAGTACTGTAATAATAATTCGTACAGTTACGAATGTCAACAATTGTGTGGGGGCAAACTTTTTTAAAAAAACGGGAGGTTTTTTATCTTCGGTGGTCGGGGGAAGCGAAGGCACATGTTTTCCAGTCGCCTTTTTCCTCACTACGTTCGGGCGGTCTCCTTCCAAACACGTACCTTCGCTTTTCGGACAGCTATTGCTTCTGCGAGGCTTTTTTAAATAAGTTTTTTTATTAAAAGGATTTCATCGCGGATTGGGATGCCATTGTCTGCGATCAGGGGGATTTCTGGTTTGATTTGGCGGGCCTTGTCCACGGCATTGATGTACAGCTCGTGAAGCTGATAGCCTCTCTTTTGGTAAAAGCCCATGGCGTGCAGGTTATCGTTGGTGGTGACGAGCTTCATGCGGTGGCAGCCTTTTTCTTTGGCGGTCTGCTCTACTTGATTGAGAAGTGCGGTACCGATTCCTTTGTTTTCGATCACACTGTCCAAGGAAATGATTTCGCATTCCTGATCTTCGAGAACATAGGAAATAAACCCCTCGATTGCTCCATCTTCTCCCTTCACTGCGTAGCCATCCAGCACATCGCATTGGAAGACACCGCTGGAGATGACCATTTGCGGACTTCCCCAGTGTTTGATGAAAAATTCAGTGATGACGTTTTTGTCCAATTCACTTGTTGAAATCATCTGCATAGCATTCACCTCTTGAAATTGATAAAGCGAAAACCCCTGCTTGTGAATCAGCAGGGGGCTCCACATCTTTACGAGCGGACATCCAGCAATACTTTTCCCGTACTCGCCCTGCTCTCTACCCACGCATGAGCGCTCGCTGCTTCTTCCAATGCAAAATGCTTGCCGATCTTGATGTTCAGCTGTCCATTCGCCAAATAGTCCAAAACTTGCTTGGCTGTATCCTGCAACAAGTGTGGGCGTAGCTTGCGTGTCGTACCAAAGCTGAAGCCTAAAACAGAGCGGCAGCTTGCGTGCAAATCGATTGTCTTGATCTGACCGATTTCGCCGCTGGCATTGCCAAAATGGACAAGTCGGCCGTACCAGGCGAGGCACTCAAGACTACGCTCGCTCACCGTTCCGGAAATTGAGTCCAAAATGACATCGGCTCCCGCACCATCCGTCAGCGTGTGTACCTTTTCCACAAAATCTTCGCGATCATTGCAAATCACATGGTCGGCACCGGCTGACAGGGCAATTTCCGCTTTTGCTTCATTACCGACTGTGCCGATGACACGACCTGCTCCGAGCAGCTTGGCTAATTGAATCGCCGTCGTCCCGATTCCGCCTGCCGCAGCGTGAATCAGTATGGTTTCCCCTTCGGCAATACGGGCTACCTTCGCCAATAGCTGGTACGAAGTAAATGACACGACCGGGCAAGCGGCTGCTGTTTCCGTGCTGATTTGATCCGGTAGCGCAAAGGTCAAGCTCTCATCAGCCACGATATACTCGGCGTATGAACCGTTTGCCGGAAACGCAATGACTCGTTGTCCCACCTTCAGTCTTTGCACCTCTGCCCCGACTTGTTCGATCACGCCAGTCGCATCGAGCCCCGGGATAAATGGTAGCTTGGCTGCTCCCTTTTTTCCATACCTGGATTTGATATCGGCAAAATTGACACTGGTCATCTCCACGCGGATCAGCACCTGTGTAGGTGACATGATCGGCATCTCGACTTCCGCATATTTCATCGTCTCAGGCCCGCCTAATTCCGTTACCAAGATCGCTTTCATGAGAACCCTCCAGACAAGAGTGGAATGGAACGTCAGTTTTGCAGAATGGTCATGATCGCAGCTTTTTTCGCTTCAAACTCCTCGTCGGAAAGCACAGGGGTAAAAGCAGCTCGCGGAATGTCCACCAATAGGTCATGCCAAGATTTGCAGCCTTGATAAGCAGCGTCAATCGGAATTTCCACCGGTTGCTCTAATCGATACATCCGCACGAACAAAATGTGCAGCGGCTGTTTTTTCTTCCAATGCAGGCGCACATCTGCGAAATTATCCGTCCAGATGTGGAAAGGTGATAACGCGCGTAGCTTGGCTTCGTCCATCAGCTCAACATCGTTGGTTACTTCGGCAAAATATTCGATCATCACCGTCTTCTTGTCCATTGTCCAGCCTTCGAGGGTGGCGTCTAACAGGTGTTGGTAGTCCGCCTTTACCATGTCGCGCTTCTGGTGCTCATAGGTCGGATACAAATAAAATTGATTGTTTTCCAAGCGGAATTCTCGTGTTTCTTCGTATAACCCACCCTTGCGGATCGTGATGATCTGCTCACCTTCTCCAAGTGCTTTGACGGCGACTGCCCATTCCTTCAAGCTAAGGGGGGATAGCGGCTGTGCGATCGACTGCATGCAGCACGGCTCCCTTCTACTGTCAGAATCGTTTGATGACTTTAGTCTAGCCCAATTCTGGCTCGTTGAGAAGTCGTCTTCAACAGTTGATCGACATGCTGCATAGCTCCTTGTAGTCTCTCGGCATAATTTCCTCGCAATGTCACGTACGTAATTCCCCGCTCATCCAGCATCTGGCGCAGCTTTTCATGATTGTGCAGGCGCACTTGGTCTTCTCCATGCACACGCAGCCCATCATCTACCCATGCGACATCTGGCTCCATGAACAGCCACAAATCATACGTTTGCTCTTTGGCAATCTGGTCAAGAACCGGGAAGGTTTGCCCGGTATACAGTTCAGAGTAAAACTGGGTGACAATCGCTTCGGTATCGATGAACAAGAGCTTGTTAGCTTTCTGGAGCGCTTCGTACTCTTTCATTTTGTGACCATACGCGATATGTGGGAAATACTCCGGTGTCAAAATCGTATCGCAGCCCCCAACCTCTTCGCAGATTGTGCGTCCATACTCCTCGACAAACACGGTGTTGTAGATTTTTGCAAGATAACGGGTCAAGGTCGATTTCCCACAACTCTCTGTTCCTACGACCACTACCTTTTTGACGAAATAGGGTTGAACAACAGTCGGGATGTGCTGCCAATGAGCGAATACCCCTTCGTTGCGAATCTGGGTAGCGGAGATCGGTACTTGGCTGCGCGGTTCATCGAGAATGATGTGCGCTGCCTCCGGATATAAACGGCGAAATATTGGATCATAGGCGGACTCGGAGCTAAAAACCAGATCGATTTTTTTCCCGATCTTGCGCTTGATGTCCCCTGCTCCCGCCTCCCAATCGTAGCTCTCGTCACTATCCGCATGATCCTCAACTGCAAGCACACGAACATTTTCCATGTCTTTAACCAGCGTGGACAGCCATCTCAAGCGCACTTCATAGGGAATTGGCTTGATTCCTGCCTCCTCGCACAGCTTTTGGTCCCGAGTCGGGCTGTGCGAAAGAACGACGTACAGTTCGTCGCAGCGGCAGGCCGCCTGTGTAATCGCGTATACATGACCCTGATGCAGTGGCAAAAATTTGCCACCAATGAAGCCTACGCCCCCCATGTCTGCTCCTCCCTTTGCTTGCGGTACTGTCTTACCCAGTTCATCAAGCCGTATATGGCATTCACCAAATAAGCGGACCACATGACCAGCATCGAGATGTCGCTTCCGTCCTTCAAAAACGCTGCCAGCCACATGTAGATGGTGAACAAATCAATAACGATCCAGACCACCCACTGCTCGACCAAGCGCTTCACCATGAAAAGCATCGCGATGACGGAGAGAACAGCTGTCAAGGAATCGACAAAAGGCAAAGCCCCGCCCATCTGCTTCAATACAAATCCATAGGCAATCGTTGCAATGATGCTCAAGATGGTCCACCAAATACGTGCTTGGTTGGACAAAACCGCAATCTTGACGTCATTTTGTTTGACTTCGGACACGCGATTTTTACGCCACAGGTAGAGTCCTATGAATTGCATCGGCAAAAAATAGAGAAGATTCAGCATGACTTCCCCATAATACTTTTGCCCATAGGCGACGAACGCGTACAAAACCACATTGATGATACCCGGGTAGTAACTCCACGTCTTTCCTTTAGCAACCAGCACAACACTCAACATCCCTGTTAAGGACGCGATCAATCCGATGAACGTATCACCCAGTGCGAAATACAAATAGACGGTAACGAGTGTAAACGAGATGAGCCATATTTTTTCAAACCAATTCCAGTCTGCTAAAAAGCCGGTGCTTTTCGCATTCATGCGAATCTCTCCTTGAACGCTCGCAGGTTTTCCTGGCGCGCAGAATTGTCGTAGACAGCAAAAACAATGTGGTCAAAAAACTGTGCATACTGTTCCTCGATCAAAACAGTCGCAAAGTAATTTGCTACGTCCTCAGCTTTGTTGCGGAATACTCCGCAGCCGTACGCTCCCAAAATGATCGTCCTGTGATTGTGAAGGGCTGCTGCCCGCAAAATTTTCCGGATGCGCTCCTTCATGACAAGACCAATCTTTGCTATATTTTCAGGCTCTCGTTCACGAACAACCCCAGCATTCACAGCAGGCGCCGTAATAAAAGACAAGAGATATGGGTCATGCAAAAGCTGATCGCTTTGGTCGCGGAGCACGGGGACCCGCGGTGAATAAATCATGTAGTCGGAATAAAAGCAGGTTTTCAACTGGCGATGATAGGTGTACATTTCCTGCATTTGCACAATGCAAGGATACAGCCCGGAGGAACGCGCCAAGCTCTCTTCCTGCGCCTGGCTTCCCCCGAGGAATCCTCCACCCGGATTTTTGGCGGAAGCAAAATTCAAGCATATGACATCTGCTCGTTTCTCAGAAACGACGAGGCGCTTGGCTGCATCCAGGCTGGATTCCGAGGTAACCTCGACCTTGGCACGCAGTTGTGCAGCCGTTGTTTGATGCGTTGGCAGTTGTACTGTGTCTGCAGCCAAATCATTTGGACGATACAAGACCGACTGGCTGATTGCAGCAGCGAGATCCTCCGTAATGCTCTTCTTTTCTCCCGCTTTGTTCACGTAGTAGCCCTGCTCTATGATTTGCAGCGTCTCTTGCGCGATTCGTACGCGCACGCTTCGATTATGTCCCTGATTCATTGTGATTTCCTCCCTGGTACGGGGCTACGTCTGATCCATCCATTCCGGGTTAAAGCGGAAATACTTGGATGGTCGGTGCCCGGCATGTTTTCGATATTGATTCGTTTCCAGCACTTTGTCGGCTACCTTCCTGCGAAACGCCGCAGCCAGCAGCTCACGTCCCAAAATCACTTCGTACACCTGTTGCAGATCGCTTAATGTGAACAGCTCCGGCATTAAGGCAAAGGCGATATCGGTGTATTCAATCTTGTTGCGCAATCGCTCCAGTGCGTATTGAATGATTTTGGCGTGATCAAATGCAATGTTGTTCGACTCTACAATTTCGCGGGTCTCATGTACGGCGCGGCCCGTTACTGTTTTGGTAATTTTAATCGTGGCAGACAGTTCCTCTTTCTCGTGTACCAGTCGCAGTTCCAGCCATTTTTCAGTAATGGAGCCGTCAATCGTCGCCGTCTTTGTTTCTTTCAGCCACCTGTCCTCGATGCGGTACCACTCCGCTTCCTCTGCATCATCCCCTGCCTGCAGCTGTAAAGACGAACTGTCTACCAAGGCCATGTACGACGTGCTGATAACCCATGTCCGTGGATCTCTGCCCGCATCTCCCCAGGTGTAGAGCTGCTCCAAGTAAATGTCGTCTACGTTTGTTTCCGTACGCAATTCGCGTCTGGCAGCCTCCTCCAGACTCTCCCCAGGTGTAACAAACCCACCTGGCAACGCCCATTGGCCGATATACGGATGTTCACCACGCTTCACGAGCAAAATTTTCAACGACTTGGGCGAGAGCTTGCGGTAATTCTCCTCCAGCTCATCCATCACGGTGAATACCAGCATATCGACTGTCACAGACGGCCGCTCGAATTGGCTGACATCATAAGCTTCCAAGTACTCCTGTTCGGTTTGACCTTGTTTATTGACATAAGGTTTACCCTTCATCCAATCGCCTCTTTTTGCTACTGATTTGTTGTTGCCTTCTTGTTATTAACAAAATGTTATTATCAAGTTGTTGGTATCATATTACTCTTTCCTGTTTTTGGTGTCAATAAAAATTACCCACTTCAAGCGAGAGTTTTTATTGTCTTAAAAAGCCGCGTAGAAGAAGCGCATTTCCAGTCCAAGCGCCTCTGGAGCCCGCCCTAGCGTAGTAATAAATGGCGGGGGTTTTCAGCTTCACTTATGGAATACTTCCTCGAAACTTCTACGTTTGAAGCGCTCCCGCCATTTATTGCGAAGCGGACAGTCTTCACCCCTTGCAGGGCGGAGGCCGAAGCGTAGACTGGAAATGCGCTTCTTCCCACCACCCTAGCCACTTTTTAAAACAAAACAAAAAGCCCCCTGCCAGCTAAATTCACTGACAGGAGGCTTCTTAAAATTATTAATAGCTTAGATTAAGCCGCACTTGGATCGGCTTTTACTGCCTGAACATAATCGTCTGCTTTCTTTTGGTCGAACTGACCTTCCCAACGGGAGATTACGATTGCTGCCAACGCATTACCTACAACGTTAACAACTGTACGAGCCATATCCATCAAACGGTCTACACCGGCGATGAAAGCAAGACCTTCTACTGGGAGACCTACAGAGCCGAGCGTAGCCAACAGTACTACGAACGATACTCCCGGTACACCAGCGATCCCTTTGGACGTAACCATCAGTACGAGCATCAGCGTGATCTGTGTGCTGATTGGCATGTGAATACCATACATTTGCGCAATGAACAGAGCAGCCAGTGCCTGGTACAGTGTGGAACCATCCAGGTTGAAGGAGTAGCCTGTCGGAATAACAAAGGACGCGATCGCCTTCGGACAGCCCATCTTCTCCATTTTTTCCATGATTTTAGGCAGTACAGTCTCGGAGCTGGAAGTGGAGTAAGCCAACAACAGCTCGTCCTTCAGTACACGCAGGATGGAAGTGATTTTGACTCCGCTGATACGCGCGATGATGCCCAATACCACCAAAATGAAGAACAACATGGCAACGTGAACCAAAATAACCAGTTTCCCCAATGGAATCAAGGAAGACAAACCAAATTTGGAAACGGTAACACCAATCAATGCAAAAACACCAAACGGAGCAAAACGCATGATGGTGTTCACAACCCAGAACATGGCGTCCGCGACTCCATTGAAAAAGTTGAGAACCGGCCTTCCCTTCTCGCCTGCTGCTGCGACACCAAGTCCAAACAGAACGGAGAAGAAAATAATCGCTAACATATCACCACGAGCAAGAGAATCAAAAATATTCGTTGGTACAATCTTAACGAATGTTTCCACCATACCGTGGCTCTGTGTTGATTCTGCCGTGTCTACATACTTGTGGATATCAGTCTTGGTAAGGACTGTTCGGTCCACACCGACACCCGGTTGAAAGATGTTCGCCGCCAAAAGACCAACGATAATGGCAATCGTGGTAACGATTTCAAAATACAAAATTGTCTTACCACCGATTTTGCCCAACTTCTTCATGTCACCTACGCCTGCTACGCCCACAATAAGCGTGGCAACAACGATCGGAACGACAATCATTTTAATCAATCGGAGAAAAATATCACCGATAGGCTGTAAATAGGTCGCCACTGCCGGGTTGCCGTAAAAAATAGCACCCACCAGGATACCCAGAATGAGACCGACGACAATTTGCATCGCTAATCCAAACCGCTTCATTCTGACACCTCGCTATGAAAGATTAAGATGTAGCTCTCAAGTCGATATGCTTATACGCATCAAACTTGAGTGGTATATAGGTGAGCATCATATCATGAATTTTTGTGTTTTCCCCTTTTTTGTATTCTTCTTATTTCTTTATTTTTTCTGATAATCTCTATCAATTTCGTGCTATGATTGGGTTCATTGTGTTCGCTTCTGGAAAAATGATAAAATAAGGGAATCAATTTTCAGCGATTTTTCATTCAGAATGGAGCGCAGTCATGACGATTCGGAAAATGATCATCCTGCTATTAGTTCTAGCAGTCGGGTTGTTTCTTTTGCCTTACTCCGTCCCCTTTTTGCTAGCACTGTTAACAGCAATTCTGGTTGAACCGCTCGTCTTATTCCTTACCAAAAGGCTACGAATGAATCGATTGAGTGCGGTAATCGCATCCTTTTTCCTCTTCCTCATTTCTTTTGGGATCATACTGTACTGGATCGGTACGCAGATTGTGGTTCAGGGAATTGTTTTGGCTCAGCGATTACCGGCCTTTTCGCAGCATATTTTTGAGTTGGTCGAGTCCTATTTGATGAGCTGGGAAACGTACTATGCGTCATTACCTGCCGAAACCGTATCGGAAATCCAGAGCGTCTTCGCTGGGCTTAAAAACTGGGCGCTTACTTCAGCCTCCACGATTGCCAAAGGTATTCTCGGTGTGGCAGCCATCGTTCCGGGCTTTTTGATCTCTACGATTATTTACTTGGTTGCCTTGTTTTTGATCAGTCTCGATTTGCCGAAATTGCGTGCGGGCTTCATGCGAATGTTCACGGTGTCTGCTCGTGAAAAGGTCGAGGTGGTTATCTCTCAATTGAACCGTGCCACCGTTGGTTTTTTACGTGCCCAAATCATCTTGAGCCTGATGACGTTCACGCTGTCCTTTTTGGGATTACTCATTTTACAGGTCAAGTATGCAGCCGTCATTTCGCTCATGATCGTTTTCGTCGATATTCTCCCCATCTTGGGGGCAGGCTCGTTCCTCGTTCCATGGGCTATTTACAACTTCTTGATGGGCAACTCTTATTTGGCAATCGGCCTGATCGTCATCTTCCTCGTGATTACGGTCGTCCGCCGCATTATTGAACCCAAGGTACTCGCATCTAATCTGGGAATTAGCGCCCTAGCCGCTCTTGTCAGCATGTTCCTCGGATTTCAGGTGATTGGATTTTTCGGGCTGATACTCGGTCCAGCGCTCGTCATTATCTACGAGGCGCTGCGAAAAGCTGGCTTCTTGAATTTCAAAATAGATTTTTGATGGGCATAGAAGTTTGGTAGTGCTACGGCCGTTTTTTCCGGTGATGAAATCGGAGAATCGGCCGTTGACATAGAAAGATCTGGGGGAGAGCTTATGTGTGCGTACAAAGAACTGACCACCTCACAACGAACAATCATGACGCCAGGGCCCGTCGAGGCCGAGCCTAGTGTTCTTCGCGTGATGGGTTCACCCATTCTGGGGCAATTCGATCCAGAATTCACGAACATTATGAACGAAACAATGGAAATGCTTCGGAAATTGTTCCAGACATCCAATCATTGGGCATTCCCGATAGACGGAACCTCCCGTGCGGGCATTGAGGCCGTTTTGTGTAGCATAATCGAACCAGGAGATCGGGTGCTTGTACCCATTTATGGACGATTCGGGCACTTGCTTACAGAGATTGCGGAAAGGTACGGCGCAGATGTGATTACGATGGAAACGCGCTGGGGAAGTGTCTTTGAGCCGCAGGACGTGATTGCTGAAATCGAGCGAGTTCAGCCCAAAATCGTAGCAATGGTTCACGGCGAAACATCCACTGGCTGTGTTCAGCCTTTGAAAGAAATCGGGGAGGCTTGCCGCCGGATGGATGTCCTGTTTGTCGTCGATGCTGTCGCCTCTATCGGCGGGACAGAAGTGAAGGTGGACGATTGGTATATCGACGCATGTATTGGCGGCACACAAAAATGCTTGTCTGTCCCCTCTGGAATGGCTCCTATCACGTTTAATTCTCGTGTAGAAGCACTCTTGCTCCAACGGAAAAAAATTGAGCGTGGACTCGCTGATCCCTCTGCTCCGAAATCTGCTCAAACCCGAACGATTCGCAGCAATTATTTTGACTTGAGCCAGCTCATGGATTACTGGGGACCCGCACGGCTGAACCACCATACGGAGGCGACAACGATGTTGTACGCCTTGCGAGAAGGTGTGCGCATTGCCCTCACAGAAGGCCTGGAGGCGAGATTCGCCAGACATCGCTTGCATGAACAAGCCTTGGTCGCTGGTGTGTTGGCGATGGGTTTGCAGCTCTACGGCGATCCGGCTTGCAAGCTTCCTGTCGTGACCTGTATCAAAATTCCTGAGGGGCTCGACGGAGAGTCAGTGCGTGCCATGCTGCTCGAAGATTTTCATATTGAAATTGCCAGTTCCTTTGGGCCGTTAAAAGGGACAATCTGGCGGATTGGCACAATGGGCTACAGCTGCAGGAAGAAAAATGTATTGCATGTGCTAGGGGCGTTGGAAGCGGTTCTTCTCCGGCATGGCGCCCGTGTACACGCAGGACGCGCCGTTCAAGCTGCGTTGGATATCTACGATCAGGAAAAAGCACAAAGCAGCTAGCCCCTCTTAAGCGGAAAAAGCCTTTGTCCTTCCCCACTTACTCAGGGGGAGACAAGGGCTTTTCTTTCCGCTGCACACGTGCCAATAAATCGACGATGTGTACGGCCTCCATCTTTCCTTCCAGTCCCGCTCGATGAATGCCTGCTTTCATTTGCAACAGACAGCCCGGATTCGAAGTCACTAAAATGTCTGCTTGAGTAGCTGCTACATGACCCATTTTTTCATCCAAAAGGCTCCCGGCCATCTCAGGCTGCACCAGATTGTAAATGCCAGCTGAACCGCAGCAGCGATCTCCTTCGCGAAGTTGTACGTATGTAGCACCCGGAATGGCTTGCAAGAGGTTCACTGGCTCTTTTGTCACCTTCATCCCGTTACGCAGGTGGCACGAGGATTGATAGGTGATTCGTTGCGGCAAGGACTGCCACTCTTTTGGCTCAACGAGGAGTGTAAGTACCTCGCTAATATCCTTCACGCGTGAAGCGAACCATTGTGCTCTCTCCTGCCACTCGGCATCTTCCGCAAGCAAATGGTCGTAATCTTGCAGCATCGCCCCGCAACCACCTGCATTGGATACAATGATATCCACGTCAGCCTTGTGAAAAGCAGCCACATTTTTTCGCGCCAGATGGCGGGCCTGTTCACGTTCACCGCTATGTGCATGGAGAGCACCGCAGCAAACCTGGTCTGGAGCGATGATGACCTCACAGCCTGCCTCACTCAGAAGCCGCACGGTGTTGCGATTCGTCTCATTGAACAGGACATCCATGATGCAGCCGTGGAACATTCCTACACGATACTTGCGCTCGCCTGCCGCTGGAATAACCGTGCCACCGAAAAAGTCCACGATACCTTTTCCAGAAGCTTCTGGCATGATCGCTTCCATTTCCCGCATTTGCTTTGGCAGAATGGACAGCACTCCCAGCTTGCGAACGACTTTTTGCACGCCTGAACGCTGATAAAAGCGCAACAGCCCACCGAGCTGGTACATGCGCTTCTGATGAGGAAACAGGTGGAAAAACGCGAGCTTGCGGACGAGTTTGACCCACCATGGATGCTCCTGCACCTCTTCGATCGCTTCTCTCGTCTGCTCGATCAGTTGACCGTACGGCACACCTGCTGGACATACTGGCTCACATGCCCGGCAGCCTAGACATAGATTCATTTGATCGACGAAATCCTTGTCCGGCTCCATGACACCGTCTGCTACAGCTTTCATCAAGGCGATGCGACCTCGTGGAGAAGCTGCCTCGTAGCCTGTTTCCCGAAAAGTCGGACAAGCTGGCTGACAGAAGCCACAGCGCATACAGTTGGACAGTTCATCGTAATCGAGTTTCTTTTCCAAGGCTTCTTTAAGCACGCTGGATCACCACTCTGTTCCGGGACTCTTTGGCAAACATCTTGTCAGGATTCAGTAGATTGTGAGGATCGAAAGCGTGCTTGATGCCTTTCATGATCTCCATACCTGCGGCTCCTACTTTCCACTCCAAATACGGTGCCTTGACGATCCCTACACCATGCTCTCCCGTAATCGTTCCGCCCAAATCGATTGCCGCTGCGAAAATTTCCTCGAAAGCATGCTCGACACGCTCGATCTCTTCCGTATTGCGGGCGTCTGTCATGCAGGTCGGATGCAAATTGCCGTCTCCCGCATGGCCAAAGGTGCAAATGCGCAGACCGTATCGCTCTGTAATCTCTTGGATCGCGGCGACCATCGGCGCAATCGAGGCGCGAGGAACGGTTGCGTCTTCCAAAATGGTCGTCGGACGCATCCGTGACAACGCGGCGAGTGCACTGCGTCTGGCCGTCATCACCTCATCAGCTTCCTCCGCTGTCGTCGCTACCTTGATTTGGACCGCATTATTCTTCTCGCAAATCGCAGCGATCTGCCCCATATCTCGATCAACCGTCTGCGGCTCTCCGTCCTGTCCGATCAGGAGGATCGCCGCGACATCTGTCGGTAGCCCGATCTGTTTGAAATCCTCGACAACACGGATCGTGCCCTGATCGAGAAATTCCAGCGTGCCAGGGATGATCCGATTGGCAATGATATCGGAAACAGACCTCGCTGCCTGTGCCATATCTGAAAACATCGCGAGCATAACTCGCTGTGTCTGCGGCTTCGGAATCAGCTTGAGAATAGCCTCGGTAATGATCGCCAATGTGCCCTCGCTGCCGACCAAAAGTTTGGTCAGATCATAGCCCGCCACATCCTTCATCAGCTTACCTCCGGTGCGAATGACCTCTCCGTTCGGCAAAACAGCTTCGAGACCCAGCACGTAATCCTTGGTTGTCCCGTACTTCAACCCGCGCAGTCCACCCGAATTAAGCGCAATATTCCCGCCAATCGTGGAGATGACCATACTGCCTGGATCGGGTGGGTAAAACAAACCGAGCTCCTCTACCGCCTGATGGATGTCGACCGTTCGTACCCCCGGCTGCACCGTTATCGTCAAATTTTGCTCGTCAATCTCTACAATCTGATTCATCCGGCTCAACACCAAAACAATTCCGCCCCCGACTGGTATCGTTCCACCGCATAGATTAGAGCCAGCCCCACGCGTCACAATCGGGATGTGGTGTCGTGCTGCAACTCGCATGACCTGTTGGATTTCGGCAGTGCTCTGCGGCATGACGACCACATCCGGCAATGCCTGCTGCATTGGCGTCGCATCATACGAATAAGCGACTAATGCTTCCTGTTTGTCGAGACAGTTTTTCGCTCCGACGATAGCACGCAGCTCTTCGCGAATAGATTCTGGCAACATGGAATCTCTCCACCCTTTCCCATGAACTTAGTCCAACTGCGAAATTGCTTCCCTGATTCTTCCATTGGTAACATTCAACAAACGAGTGGCTTCTTCCCTGCTCGATCCGGTTAGCTTCATGATAATAGCTGTCTTCGCATCACCGTCTGCCTGATCAGCCAGTTGCTCCGCTTCCTCGTAACTCGCTCCGGTTATTTCCATGATGATCCGCTTTACTCGTTCTTTTAGCTTGAGGTTGGTCGCTTGCACGCTGACCATCAAATTTCCGTACACTTTGCCCAAGCGAATCATCGTCGCTGTCGTCAGCATGTTCAGCACCAGCTTTTGGGCCGTTCCTGCCTTGAGCCTCGTCGATCCGGTCAATACTTCCGGTCCTACGACGACATTAATTGCTACATCTACGCCTTCATTGATGTACGAAGGCTTGTTGCAAGAGACAGCAATCGTCTTGGCTTTGATCCTCTGTGCCTCCGCCAAAACACCGAGAACATACGGAGTCCGTCCGCTGGCTGCGATCCCTACGACCACATCATTTTTGGTCACACCGTATTTATGCACATCTTCTTGACCCAGTTCAAAGGAATCCTCTGCGCCCTCTACCGCGCGTACCATTGCGGATGGCCCGCCTGCTATCACGCCTTGAACGAGCTCAGGGTGGGTACCAAAGGTGGGCGGGCACTCGGACGCATCCAAAATTCCTAAACGTCCACTCGTTCCAGCACCAAAGTAAAACAGTCTTCCGCCCTTTTCCAGTACGTGTGTGATAACCTCTACCGCATCAGATACTTGATCGAGGACGCGCTCTACCGCATATGGAACTTTCTTGTCTTCATCGTTCATCATTTGTACGATGCCTCGGGCACTCAATTGATCCAAATCACTGCTGCCCTCGTTTTTTCCTTCAGTCGTCAATGCTTGCAAGTTCTCCAGATTCATGCTCTATCGAACCTCCTTTTCAATCTTACTGCCCCATGTTCACTTCATGACTGATCCAAATGGCAAGTGACAAAGTGCCCTGTTGAAACCTCGCTAGCCACAGGAGCAACCGTTTTGCAAATGTCCATACAGTGGCGGCAACGCGGATGGAATGTGCAGCCAGACGGCGGATTCGCTGGACTCGGCAGGTCGCCCTCCAAAATGATCCGCTGGGTCGTCAAATGGGGATTTGGTACAGGCACCGCTGATAACAGTGCTTGTGTATAGGGATGCGTGGGTTTCTCGTACAACGATTGTTTATCCGCTACCTCCACCACTTTTCCTAGATACATAACCGCTACCCGATCAGAAATATGGCGGACGACACTCAAATCATGCGAGATAAACAAATACGTCAGATTGAACTCCTTTTGCAAATCTTGCATCAGGTTCAAAATTTGCGCCTGAATCGACACGTCCAGTGCAGACACAGGCTCATCGGCCACAATCAGCTTCGGGCGCAAAATCAGTGCCCTTGCTATGCCAATCCGCTGGCGCTGACCACCAGAAAATTCATGCGGAAAGCGATCCAGCTGCTGCTTGGAGAGGCCGACGATCTGGATCATCTCCTCCACTTGCTTGCGGCGTTCTGCTGAATTGCCGATGCCGTGGATGATGAGTGGGTCCTCCAAAAGCTGTCCGATTGTTTTACGCGGGTTCAGCGAAGCAAACGGGTCTTGAAAAACGAGCTGCATGTTGCGTCTGGCTCTACGCAGCTCTGATTCATTGAGCTTGCGGATATCCTGTCCTTCAAAAAAGACTTCTCCATCAGTCGGTTCAATCAAGCGCAGGATGCATCGTCCTGTCGTGGACTTCCCACACCCCGATTCGCCAACGATGCTGACAGTCTCGCCAGGATAAACAGCAAGGTTGACTCCATCGACGGCACGAACGACTTTTTCCTTGCTGAAGAATCCTTGCTTGCTCGTGAAATGCTTGGTCAATGATTTGACTTCCAATAGTGGTTGCCTCATTGCACGTCCTCCTCGCGATACAGCCAGCAGCGGCACTTTTGGTTGTCTGCGACAGGCGTAAGCTCTGGATTTTTCTCGCGGCAAATATCCATGACTTGTGAACAGCGCGGTGCAAAACGACAACCCGCAGGCATTTCGCTCAAAAGGGGCACCGAGCCCGGAATCGCATCCAAACGCACTTGGTTGACACTGACAGAAGGCATTGATTTCAAAAGCCCTCTCGTATACGGATGCTTCGGCTCGTCAAACAGTTGCTTGACGTCGGCTTCCTCTACGATTTGACCTGCATACATGACGATGACGCGATGACACATCTCCGCCACGACTCCCAGGTCATGTGTGATAAGCAGGATGGAAGTGCCTTGCTCTTGACGGACTTTTTTCATGAGTTCCAATATTTGCGCCTGAATCGTCACGTCCAAAGCCGTCGTCGGCTCGTCGGCAATCAAGAGCTTAGGCGCACAAGACATCGCCATCGCAATCATCACACGTTGACGCATCCCACCTGACAATTGGTGCGGATAGTCGGAAATGATTTCATCGGCACGCGGAATCCCGACTTCTTTCAAAAGCTCGATCGTCCGTCGCTTGGCTTCCTGTTTGGACAGTCCGAGATGCCGACGCAAGGGCTCGCTGATCTGTTTGCCGATCGAATGCAATGGGTTTAGCGAAGTCATCGGCTCCTGAAAAATCATCGCGATCTGATTGCCACGAATCGCTTGCATTTGTTTTTCCGTGAGTAAGAGCAGCTCCTTGTCTTGAAAACGGATGCTCCCGGTCATCTCTACATTCCGTCCCAAGAGCTGCATGATGGACATGCTGGTCACGCTTTTTCCACATCCGGATTCACCGACCACACCGACGGTTTCACCAGGCTCTACAGAGAGGCTGACACCCTCGATCACGGTCAGCTTTTTGCCTGCTTGGATAAAAGAAGTTCGCAAATCATCAATCGTAAGCATTGCTGCCATGAGTACTCCCCCTTTTCATCAGGATGTGTGGTCAGGTTTGATTACAGAAAATAATCGGTTATGGTGAGCGGTCCGCCACGCCCCGATCAACGGGCTCGCGACAAGATGCACGCGGTTTGTCAATGTAATCAGCGCCACGTTTCTCTCCGGGTCCGACCAGATCGACGTTCCTGTAAAGCCGGTATGCCCAAAGGCGCGTTCCGAAACAAGGTCTCCCCCACTACAGCCTGCGGCAAGTTGTTCCAAGGAACCGCCTGTCGGGGAAATGATCCACCCCAAACCTCTGCGATGAATCGAATGGTCTGTGAGTGAGCGAGTAGCCAAGGAACACAGCGTCGGATCAAGCTGTACGGAAGCCTTCCCACTCGTCCATATGTGGATGTAGCGCTCTGTATCAGCCAAGGTGGAAAAAAGTCCGGCGTGCCCGCTGACACCTTCCAAGCCATAGTGGGCGTTGCAATCGTGAACAGTGCCACTAATAACTCCTTCTCGCCAACCGTATCCGGTCAAAGCTTGCTGCCACTCCAGCGCCAAAGGATGTCTAGCTTCTGCTAGCTCCGATAAAAAATTCACCGCCATATTTTGTTCAAAGGCATTGCCCTTCTCCGTAGCAGCAATGTCCATTCCTTGCAGACGTGGTTGTTCCAGCGGCAAGTAGCTTGTATGAAACATTCGGCTCGGTTGAAAAATCAGTCGCTTCGAAAGCGCGTCCAGTTCCTCCTCCCAGATGCGCTCCAGTAAAAAGCCCAACAGCATGAATCCCAGATCGCTGTACACAACATTACGCCCCGGGGCATCCAGCATCGACTCGTTTGCGATGAGCCGCAAATAGTCCTCCCGATTTTTCCCTAGCAAAAAGTACGGACGCCATGCAGGAAGACCCGATGTATGTGTGAGCAGATGAATGATTTTAATCTGCCCTTTGCGTTCCTGATCGTGAGCGCTCGCTAATTCAGGCAAGTAGGTCGTCGCCGAGTCATTCAACGACAACTTGCCTTCCTGCACACTGATGAGGATGAGCGGCAAGGTCACCATCACCTTGGTCAAGGAGGCCATATCATACAGCGTTTGACAATGAACCGGCCTTCCCTCTTGTCCATAGCTTGTTTTTCCCATGCAGACCATCACAGCAGGCGCGCCTTTTCGCAGCATGCTGACAGCGCCTCCCGGAAAAATGCCCTGATGGATCCCTTGCGTCAGACTAGACTCCATTCGTTCTCTGATCTGTTGCACATTCATTCGTTCTCACCTCAGCCTATCGTTCCTATTTCCCACGATGACGCGGGTCGAGAATATCACGGACGGCATCCCCAAACATGTTGCAAGCAAGAATCGTCACCGTCATGGCAAGACATGGCCAGATGATCATGCCCGGAGCCAGCTCCATGTAGCGGCGCGCCTCTGAAATCATCCCACCCCATGACGGGTCTGGCGGCTGAATCCCCAAGCCCAAAAAGCTGAGGGCCGATTCTGTCAGGATCGCACCTGAAATCGCCAGAGAGGATTGAACCAGCAGCGGTGCCGTTACATTCGGAAAAATTTCTTGAAACAAGATACGCGGTGTACTCGCACCGATGGCACGAGCGCTTTCTACGTACTCCAGATTTTTGATAGAGAGAACAGCTCCCCTCACCGTCCGGGTGAAGATCGGGATGTTCACAATTCCGATGGCCATGATCGTGTTGAAGGTTCCCGGCCCTAATGCGGCGACAATCGCCAGCGCCAGCAAAATTTCCGGAAAAGCAAACAGAACGTCCATACAGCGCATGATAAAACCGTCAATCCAGCGCCCGAAGTAGCCAGCGATCAAGCCAAACAGCGTACCGAAAACGACGCTGACAAGAACGGCAGAAAGCCCAACCACCAGCGATACGCGCGCACCGTAGATAATGCGGCTCAAAAGATCACGACCAAATTGGTCCGTACCCAGCAAAAACTCACCCGAGCTGCCTTCCATCCGATGATCCTGAAACATTTGTGTCGGGTCATGCGGAGCCAACACCGGAGCCAGCACTGCCGTCAAACAGAGCAACGCCAGCAAAATGGAGCAGAAGACGGCTGTCTTATTCGCCAAAAAACGCTTTCGAAATGTGCTCATGTCGCATTCCCCTTGTCAATACTTGATACGCGGATCAATCCAGGTATAGATCAGGTCGATGAGCAGATTGACCAGGACAAACACCAGAGCGACGAACAAAACGCCTCCCTGTACAACCGGATAATCCCGCTGATAAATTCCTTCCAGAATGTACTGGCCCAAACCAGGAATCGAGAACAACTGCTCAACGATCACAGACCCGCCCAGCAGGTAACCGATCTGCATACCTGCGATCGTCACAATCGGAATCGAAGAGTTGCGGAACGCATGGCCCATGACGATTCTCCATTTACTGTTACCCTTGGCCCGTGCTGTCCGTATAAAATCTTTGTCCATGGTTTCCAAAAATGCAGAACGAGTCATCCGCATCACACCAGCAGCCACCACAATCCCCATCGTTGTCGCAGGCAGAATGAATACCTTGAACGCCTCGATTGGATTATCCCAGAAGTTCACCACATCAATAGGCGGGAACCAGTTGAAATAAAGTGAAAAGCCGAGCAAGAGCAGTGTCCCGATGGCAAAGTTCGGAACAGAAATGCCTAGTAGCGTAAACACACGAACCACGATGTCTGTTTTGGAATGAGCGCGAATAGCCGAGAGAATCCCGAACGGAATCGCGAGCACCCACCCAATCAGAACGCCAAATACAGTCAGTTGCATGGTAATGGCAAAGCGCTTGAGAATCTGGGGCAAAATCTCTTCTCCTGTGTGGACCGATACGCCAAAATTCCCTTGCAGGATTCCTGTGACCCAATGCAGGTACTGGTTAATCAAAGGCTGATCTAACCCCATGCTTTTATTCAACGCCGCAATCGCTTCCGGTGTGGCACTCGTTCCTAGCATGATGGAAGCTGGATCGCCCGGCACCAGATGCAGGATCGTGAAGATCAAGACGGATATGCCAAACAGGATGGGAATCAGGCTGGCGACACGTTTGATTAGATAAGATCCCACGAGTTTCCCTCCATATTTAGAAACTTGGCTCCGCCTAACCTCTGGCGGAGCCTTCATCACATGTATGCTACTTTACTTAATCGAAGTTTTGATCAGCGAGTATATTTCACCCGCTGCGGACGGCGTGAAATCGATGTTGTCACGAACCGCGTAGTAGTTTTTCGGAGATGTCAGGAACAGGTTGGGTGCATCTGCTACCAGCATGGATTGTGCTTGATCATACAGCTTTTTGCGCTCTGCTTGATCTACTGTCGTCAGTGCTTTTTGCACCAGCTCATCGTAGGCAGGGTTGGAGTAGTTCCACACGTTGGCAGAGCCAGTTGTCGAGAAGAAGAAACGCATGGAACGGTCAGCATCTACACCAGAAGTGTTGCGGCCTACCATCAAGTTCATATCCTTGGATTTCCACGTATCGATGTAGTTCCCCCACTCAAGCTGGTTGATCTTTGCATTGATGCCGATTGCTTTGAGCTGTTGTTGAATCACTTGTGCCGTTTCTACCATGTCTGGGTAAGTTGCTGCTGTTTCGATTTGGGTTTCGAAACCGTTTGGATAGCCCGCTTCCGCCAGCAATTGCTTCGCTTTTTCTACGTCTGTTTTGTAGGTCGGATAAGTAGCAGGGTCCAAAGCCGAGTTGGTCAAAGCAGGAGCGATCGGACCAGTCAGAGTCGCTTCCCCTTTCCAAACAGTCTGGATAATTTGGTTACGGTCAACGGCATAGCTGATTGCTTCGCGCACTTTTGGATTGTCAAAAGGCTTTTTGTTTACGTTCATGCCCAGGTAACTGTACTCCAAGGATTGGTAGTTCTTGATCTGTACGCCTGGCTTGCCTTCCAAGAGCTTCGCAGAATCAGCAGACACCATGCTGATATCGACTTTACCGGAGCGAATTGCAGCGAGACGCTCAGCCTCGTCCTTCATAATTTGGAACTTGATGGACTCTACCTTTGGCAGTTCTTTATTGAAGTAATCCGCATTTTTCTTCAGTAGGACATATTGTCCCGACTCACTTTTTTCCATTTTGAATGGACCAGTACCGATAGCTTCCTTGGTCAGGTCAGTGGAGCCTGCTGGCACGATAGAAGCATAGGCGCTTGCCGTATTTGCAACGAATGAGGCATCCGCATTTTTCAGCTTGAAGACAACCGTCGTTGGATCTTTCACTTCAATTGCTTCTACGCTGGAAAAATACGATTTCGCGATCGAACCCGTGTCTGGGTTCATGATTCGCTCAAAGCTGAATTTTACGTCATTTGCCGTCATGTCTTTGCCATTGTGGAATTTGACGCCTTTTTGCAGGAACATCGTGACCGTTTTTCCGTCCGGCGCAATCTCCCACTTCTCTGCCAGATTCGGTATGATGTTCATGTTCTCATCCAGCTTGGTCAAGCTATCGTAAATGAGCGCATAGACGCGCACACTGGATGCCGCTGGAACCTTGTGGGGATCATAGCCCACTGGCTCTTGCTCGGCTGCCACGATCAGTTCTGTTTTTGCTTGTCCTTCCGCTGACTTGCCTTGCTCTGCGGGTGCTGTTCCTCCACCAGAACAAGCGGAAAGCACGAGAGACAATGATAAGAAAAAGCCTGCCAATACTCGTTTTTTCACGATGGTACCCCCTCTGTTGTTCTCATGTTAGAAGCATATATTTCCTAACGGCACGGCCCTCTTCGCCCCTGTTACGGATGGCACATTGGATGGTCGTCCCATTAGTGTCTCATGACCCAAAATGGCAAAAGCGACGGCTTCCTTCGCATCGTCAGGCATCCCAAACTGCTGCGCCGTCATCACGGTCATTCCTGTCGGCAATTGACGCTGCAGCATGGAGAGAAGCGTCTGGTTATGAGCGCCTCCCCCTGAGACAATTACTTCCTCCACTTTGGTTGTTGGTAATACGAATTGCATGTAGGCGTTCGCAATTGTCGTAGCAGTCAATGCTGTCACGGTTGCCAACAGATCCGTCTGACTGATCCCGATTTGATTCGCATCATGGAACAGCTCTTGGGCAAAAGCTCTGCCGTATACTTCGCGGCCTGTGCTTTTCGGTGGCTTGATCTGGTAATAAGGGTCTTTCAGCCATTTTTCCAGTAACACTGAAGAGACGGTGCCGTTTGCGGCCAGCTTGCCACCCTCGTCATACCTCATCTGTCCGTTGGTCATGAGCTGGACGATTTGATCCATGATCATATTGCCAGGGCCCGTATCAAAAGCGACGACCTGATCGATAGCTGCACTTGCAGGAAGCAATGTGACATTGGCGATTCCACCAATGTTTTGCAGCAGTCTGCCTTTTTGCGGATGGCGGAACAAAATATAGTCCGCATACGGAACAAGCGGTGCACCTTCTCCATCAGCAGCCAAGTCTCGAGCGCGGAAGTTTCCCACTACCGGTATATCCGTACGCTCAGCCAGTGTGGACAGCTCGCCGATTTGCAAGGACGCCCTGACCTGTGTCATTCCTTGTGGTCCGGGAAATGGCGTCCGCCCGGCAACATGCCAAATGGTTTGTCCGTGCATACAGACTGCGTCTACTTCCGCTGTCGTGACACCAGCTTTTTGCAACAACTGCTGTACCGCATAGGCATACCATTCAGATAAGCCGTAATGAACCGCAGTCAGCTGATCCACTCTCGCTGTCTCTACACTACACAGATTCATGACCCACTCACGCAAGTCATCGGAGTATGGCATATAAAAAAAATCGCGGAGAGTCACATTTTCGATCTCGCCCTGTTCATCCGTGCGGATTTCTACGAGTGCGGCATCAATGCCATCCAGCGAAGTACCCGACATGAGGCCGATGAGTACATGCTCATTTTTCGCACGATAATCGAGCAAATTTGCAGGTTGATCCATGTCAAAAGCCCCCATATTGAGAATCGAGAATCGTTGAAAAATTCGAACCTGTTATCGCTTTCATTATATGTAGTAAAATTACACAAGTCAATCAGTTATTAGTAAATTTTATTTCTTTAAGCAACAACCAAGCACAGGTCTCACCCCTTTCAAGCTGTCTCAGCACCAGCCCGTTCTATTGAGAAAAACCAGCGATGTTATGGGTATGTTTTCCTATTAAAAAGTTTTATATATCAGCCAATGATTTCGTCTACAAACGCAAACAAGCCTAGCCTCTTTCACAAAGGCTCGGCTTGTCTTCTTATGGTAAGGATCGTATTAGGCAAACAAACTGATCAAGTTCCCATCCGGGTCTTTCACGATGGCATACCGCTGCCCCCAGAACGCATCCCATGGCTCACGGTGACTCTCGTATCCTTGGGAAACGATTTTCGTGTACAGCCCATCAAGCTCCGCAGCATCCCCACACAAAAAAGCCAGCTCAATCCGATGCCCGACAGGTGCTTCCCATCCTCCATATACACCCTTGGCAACTTCCATTGTATCAAAGGCGAGACGAACACCGTCCTGCGCTACCTCCACATGCGGCTCTTCATTTGCACCTTCGGGTATATCGAAACCGAGTACCCGATAGAAGTCCAACGCTTTTTTCATGTCCTGTACGACAATCCCTACCATATCAAGCTTGATTCCCACATCACTCACTCCTGTTCACTCTTGATTTCTTGCTGGACGCGCTTGGGCAGTTTTTGGAGCACCGTTTCGTACGCATGCTCGATCATCCTTTCCCATAAGCCTTCGGGAATGTCAGCGTCCAAGTAGACAGAATTCCAATGGGATTTATTCATGTGATAGCCAGGTACGATCCCTTCATATGTCTCGCGCAATTCCTCCGCACGCATCGGGTCGCATTTCAAGGTGAGGATGCGAACACCTTTGGAATCGCCCCCGATCATCGCAAATATTTTGCCTCCGACTTGGTAACGATCGCATTCCCAATCCATCTGATAGTCATGGGTGGCACCGGGCTGCTTCCGGCAGTATGTATCCAATGTTTGTTCATTCACATGAATTCACCATCCTTTCCTTAGGGTAACGCATCTCGCCAAAAGAAGATTGTAAAAAACGGACAACTTTTAAAGACTATCGATTCACACGATCTGGCGAGACAATTTTGCTTGGAGCTACACCGTAAAAAGTGTGAAAGCTCTTGATCAAGTGCGACTGATCGTAATAGCCACACTGGAGAGCGGCATCTGTAAACGAAGTGCGCGTTCCCTTTGCCAGCATTTGCAGCAGCCCTTGAAATTGAATGATTCGTCCGAGTTCCTTCGGGCTCATACCCAATTGCTGTTGAAACGTCCTGCGCAAGGTTCTCTCGCTGTAATTCACTTTCTCAGCGAGCGCTCCCATGGAAAGATTTCCTCTGTATTCATACAAATAGTTCATGCTTGTCAATAGCAACGGGTCTGCTGGATCATCCATCCACATTCGTTTGATAAGCTCCCGCTCCAACAAAACGATTCGCTCCGCCGTGTCGGAGGCTTCAAGCAAGCCTTCTATCACCTCATCCGCCTCTTTGCCCCAGATGTCTTCCAGATTGGGATGATGTCCGTTGATCATGGCGACGGGGTAGTGCAAAAAGCGGGCCGCTCCCTCAGCGTAAAATCGAATGCCGATCAAAGATTGTGGTTCGGTTACTAGCATGTCTTCGTACGTCCGCATCAGTCCCGTTAGAAATGCCCCCTTCTTTACAGAAGTAGCTCTGAGATTGAAAATGATATCGACGCAGCCATCCGGAATGACTCGGCTCGCATGTGCGATACCCTCGCCGTTGTACTCTGAGACCCAGTAGCAGGCGATATAGTTCGCCAAGCTTTTATTGGGCATGTACTCTCGGTAACGGTACTCATTTTGGACGTTCGCTCGTTGCAGAGTCGGAGGTTGCACTGGGCGATATAGCCGCATGATTTTCGCCATCCTTGTCCAATGATTAGAACATATATTCCCCCACAATTTTTGAAATCCTTCTCACTCCTCGGCATTTTTTGAAAAACGCCAGTCTCATCGGGAGCCAGCAAAAACGGTCGAGAATGTAGTTGCATATGCTGGAACGAATGGATTTTTCGTAAAGCGAGGTGCATGATGTGATCTCCTCCTCCAAGTGGAGTCTTCATCAGTTCTTTTCAAAAAGTCCTTACATTCGCCCTTACCTGCCGCCTACTTCTTTATATCAGCCCGAAAGCTTGGATTCGTATGTAGCGAAGTATTCTACTGTCTATATCAAACCGACGAGAACCCATATGGGAAAAGGGATTATTCGCGTCTGGAAAACGGATAGCGGGGGCTATCAATTTGTGAAGGAGCGCGGAGAGCCTATGCAGGCAGATTCTTTAGCTGACTTGAAGCAGAAGCTTGCCGCTCAATGCACAGAAAAAAATTATGTCATACAAAAAGGGCTGGATTTAGCTGAAATCGACGGTCGTCCCTTTGACATTCGTGTCATGATGATGCGCAATGGCTTGGGCAAATGGCAATATGCCGGCATGCTAGCCAAGGTCGCTGGTGCCGACAGCATTATTACCAATGTAGCTCGCGGCGGCGGATATGCCGTCACAGTCCCGCATGCCTTGAAAAAGTCTGGAGCTGTCACGCCCGACAAAATAAAAAGTATCGTCTCTCAGTTGATCCAAATCAGTCACCGCGTATGTGCCCACTTTAATAAATATCGGCACAGCGCGCAAATCGGCGTCGATTTTGCCATTGATAAAGCAGGAAACCTCTCCATTATTGAGGTCAATTACGACTTTCCTTCCCACGGGCTGTTTGCCAAGCTCAAAGACAAGACTTATTACCATACGATTAAAAGACTTCACTATCAGTATAAAAACCGTGTGAAACGAAAACAGAGGAAGGCATAATCGCCCTCCTCTGTTCGTTTGATTCCTGTATATGTCTTATTCGTGTGCCAATGCCGTTCCTTTTGTCTCCAGCATGGAGGTGCAGTTCGGGCAACGCGTAGCCTTGATTGGAATCGCGGAGATACAATGCGGGCACTCTTTGGTCGTTTCAGGTGCTTTCTCCACTTCTTGCTTGCGTTTGAAACGGTTGAGCTGCTTGATGACGATAAAAATAGAAAAGGCGATAATGACAAAATCAATCACGGAGTTGAGGAACAACCCGTAGTTCAGTGTGGCAGCATTAGCTTTTTTTGCTTCGGCGATGGTCGTATAAGGAACTCCACTCAAATTGATGAACAAGCCGGAGAAATCCACCTTGCCCAGAAGCAATCCGATCAATGGGGTAATAATGTCATTAACGAGTGAGGTAACAATTTTACCGAAAGCCCCACCGATCACGACACCGACAGCGAGATCCATTACATTTCCTTTTAACGCAAACTCTTTAAACTCTTTTAACATAATGACTTCCTCCTTACCTACCTAAAACATATTGTAAAAAATGGCTGACAAAGCGCTCATGATCGACCTCCAAGCACACGTCCACATTTGGCGGCTGCGCTGGATGTTCCCGTCTGTCCCCAATCGTACGGGCATCACTGGCTCCCCCGGACGTATCTACCGCAACATGCATCGGGACTGACTTCACAAACGTCGGATCAATGACAACACCTACCGCCAACGGATCATGCAGACCACAGCCGCGCAAATTGCCCACTGTTGCGTAGGCATTCATGTACACCTCACACATATCCGCGAAAACATGACTTAAGCGTGTATCCTTCGCTCTCCATTCCTGCAAGTGTTCGCGGGTAAGCAGCGTTTGCATCGTTACATCCAGGCCTACCAGCGTCACGGGAATACCAGACTGGAAGACGTACGCTGCGGCTTCCGGATCGGCACAAATATTCGCCTCCGCTACAGGCGTGCGATTCCCCGGCACCGTTACAGCTCCCCCCATCACGACCACTCGTTTGACAAGGGATACGATTTCTGGAGCAGCCATAATCGCCCGCGCCAAATTAGTCATGCTCCCGACGGTAACAAGCGTCAATTCGTGAGGATTTTCCTTCATCGCAGAGATGAGAAATTGTGTGGCACACTGTTGCTGAACCGTTGTCGCTGGATCTGGAAGGACGACATTGCCTAGCCCGTTTTCACCGTGGAACAGCCTTGCTTTTCCTGTAAGGTCGCGAACAATCGGCTTCGATGCCCCCTGATAGACAGGAATCGCAGGCACACCCAGCAGCTCGAGCACCTGTAAGGTATTGCGTGTTGCTTCCTCCACCGTAATATTGCCAAAAGTCGTGGTAATCCCACACACTTCAAGAGCAGGCGAGTGAACGGCATAAGCAATCGCCAGCGCATCATCAATCCCGGTATCTACATCCAAAATGATTTTTTCCATGCGCTTATACCCCTCCCTGATCCAAAACGGTTTGCAACCAGCGCTCTGCCTCTACGATCTCAACCTCAACACATACGGCCGTATCGGTTCCTACACTCGGTTTTGCCCGTAGATCGGCTAGAATGGCCCCCCGTGATAATTCGCTTTTGCATTCGACTGAGAGCTTCATCTGCTCCGTTCGCATTTTATCAGGCGAGAGAGCCGCGAGCATCGCTACCCATGCATGTAACCCACGAGCAGAAGCCGCGAACTGCATGTCCGACATCGTCGTTCTATCGATTAGACCCACTGCTTGTGCGAGACTTCCTAGCGTATGTACTTGCTCTTCCGTCAGACGAAACGAGCTGGTTGTATCGAATGGAACGAGCACAAGCGGCAAGCGTGCTGCCAAAACGAGCGCAGCTGCTTCCGGATCACCATGCATGTTTGTTTCGGCAATAGCCGTTACATCTCCTGGTACGCGTATCGCTCCACCCTGCACCACGATTCTCGTAAATTTACTGGCCAACAATGGATCACGCGCGACAGCCAGAGCTAGCGTCGTCAAACGATCAAACGTCACGAGCGTCAATTCACTTTCCTCATCTTGCGTGGTTTCTGCAAGGAGTCGTACACCTTCCGAGGTGGTCGTTTCTACCGTTCCTGAGAAAAGCGGCTGCCTGGCACCTGTAACGATTGGAATTTCATAACCTGGCTGTGCAAAATCAATCAGTTTGCTAGCCAAGCTTGACTGCGTGTCTCTGCAAATGATTCCTGCTACTTGAACATCAGACGATCGCAAAGCATACAGCAAGGCCAGCCCTTGTCCAAATCCACCGCAAAACTCGATGATCAACCGGTGTTTTTTTGCCACAATCTCATCTCCCGCTTCTCGCTATTGCCATTTGTCAAAACCGCTTTTCCTATGCTATCCAAATCAAGAGCAACCGTCAAATATCCAAATACTCATCTCTACCTTCTCTTCTCTTGCATCGAACGGATAACTATTTTACACTTATTCATGACTTCGACAAAAATCGCCATCACGCAAGACTAATGCGCCAAGCCATGCTAAAGGAGTATAACGGTCATGCCTTCGTTGAACCACTCAAACATGGATGCTATTTCTCTCGTGAAAAACCAACTGATCCAAGCGATTATGCTGCACCAAGCGAAGCCTTATCTGCCTGTTTGGGGAGAACTGTTTACAGCGTTACGGGAAATCCAAAAGGCAGGCCAGCATTCCCAGAAAAATATACACGTCTATTCCATCGAGCCGACAGGCGACCTCTGGTATTTGTACCGAGAGAATGTTTTTTCTGTCGATCTGCCTGGGATGGGCATCACGATTTCTCTCACACAGGAGCAATTTATTGATGCCTTGCTAAAAGGAAGCTTTCAACCTACCCTATCGATAACAAAGCCGTCATGAGAAACGAAACGGCTTTTTTTCATGCATTTTGGACAAAAAAAAGCCCCAAGATCAAATCTTGGGAGAGAGTAGTACGTTATATTCACGTGAATAAGCTTATTTTATATCCCACTACTCACTCATTCTAGCTGTATATTCAGGTAAATGTACCTATTATATCCTATGATCAAAAAAAAGAGGCGGCCCTTCTGCACAGATTGGGTGCCGCCATCCCGAACTTCCCCAAGTTCGTTCATATTCGAATTGTACTATGAAACAGTCCTATCGAAAAGTGTCAGGTTTTGTTTTCCTGTGAATTATTGCAAATCCCTGACGCCTGCTTAAGGCCATCAGGGAGCATTCTATTTGCTATCGTTGTTGAGCACATCAGCAGCTCTCGGTCCAAAAATGATATACAAATAGACATATTGGCTGACGCTAACGCGAGGAAAGACGAACGCAACACTGGCCTTGCCCTCTTGCTGTCTGACAAAATATCGCAATTTGCTTGTTTTGATCCTTTTCACAATGCGTGTCGCTTCTCGCCATGGTACGGAAAATTGAACGCTTTTTTCCATCAGCACCAACACCTCTCACGGCTAGTATGCCCCGGATTGGTAAAATTACACACTCACTCATACCGCAGTGCGTCAATTGGTTTGAGCTGTGCTGCTTTTCTCGCCGGATACACACCGAAAATGACACCGACCAATGTAGAGGTCAGAAACGCATACATGATCGGCGACAGACTAATTGAGGTTGCCATCTGACCGAGCTTGCTAACCAAAAACGCAGCCCCTACCCCTAAGGCAATACCAATCACCCCGCCAATCAGGCTAAGCGTAACCGCTTCGATCAAAAACTGACGGAGAATATCTCCCCGCTTCGCTCCAATCGCTTTGCGAATTCCGATCTCCCGTGTCCGCTCTGTGACAGAAACAAGCATAATGTTCATTACGCCGATTCCACCAACAATCAGCGAGATGGCAGCAATACCAGATAAAAGCGCCGTCATCGAGCTGGATACTGACTGTGCCGTGCTTAAAATGTCAGATTGAGACGTAATGCGGAAGTCATCGGCAGCTTGTGGCCGTAGTTTGTGATTGGAACGAAGGGCTTGCTGAATATCTTGTTGCGCCTTCTCCATCAAGTCCGACGATGCTGCCGAGACATAGATCGAGCCCACATTTTTGCCTCCGGTCAGCCTGTTCATCGCAGTGGTAATCGGAATCATGATCCGATCATCGTTGTTTGTCATGCCTGAACTACCCTGGCTCTGCAATACGCCAATGATCGTAAACGGAATCCGGTTGATCTGAACGGTTTGCCCCACTGGATTCGCTCCTTTAAACAGGTTGCTGACCACCTCTGTCCCCACGACAGCCACGTTGTATTGCATCTTCACTTCAAAATTGCTAAAGAAGCGTCCTTGTCCTACTTCTACATTCCTCACCTGCGGGAAATCGGCTGACGTCCCCTCGAGCATACTGGAATAGTTATTGCTTCCCCAAACAATCTGCCCCCGCGCATTGACGCTGGGAGCCACACCCGAAATGGACTCTTTTTGCATCAGGGTTTCTGCATCTGCCATCGTCAGCGTATTCAGAGAGCCAGCCCCAAGGCTTACCCTGCCTTGTGTCGCCTGACCAGGTGTGACAATCAACAGGTTGCTCCCTAAACCATTGATCTGTGAAGCAACAGACGTGGAAGTCCCTTCTCCGATCGCCACCATCGCGATAACAGCAGCCACACCGATGATGATTCCCAGCATCGTGAGGACGGAGCGCAAGCCATTTGCCCTGATGCTGCGAAAAGAAATGCGTACACATTCAAGAAAGCTCATCTGCTCTACCCTCCATCGACACCCTTCTGCGATCCTCCACCACTTCATCCGCGATGATTTGCCCATCGCGAAACCGGACGATCCTCTTGGCATACTCCGCAATATCAGGCTCATGTGTCACCAAAATAACCGTTTTGCCCGCATCGTTCAGCTTTTGAAAAATACCCATGATCTCTTCACTCGTCTTCGTGTCCAGCGCTCCTGTCGGCTCATCTGCGAGCAGAATGACGGGATCGTTGACGAGAGCTCGCGCAATCGATACGCGTTGCTGTTGTCCACCTGACAGCTCATTGGGCTTGTTGTTCAATCGCTCTGCCAGTCCGACACTGGTTAATGCCCGGATGGCTTTTTCTCTTCGTTCCCGTGCAGGCGTGCCTCCATATAACAGAGGCAACTCGACATTTTCGACTGCGGTTGTACGTGGCAACAGATTGAAATTTTGAAAAACAAAACCGATTTTCTGATTGCGGATGACTGCCAATTCATCATCATGGGCTTGTGATACAGGATAACCGTCCAAAAAAAATTCTCCCGAGGTAGGCTTATCCAGACAGCCAATCACATTCATCATCGAAGACTTGCCTGAACCCGATGGCCCCATGATTGCCACGAAATCCCCTTCCTCAATCGACAAGCTGACACCCCTGAGCGCATAAATCTCCTGGTCTCCGATGATGTACTGTTTTCTCAGCTCTTCTATTTGAATGACCGGTTTCATCTGCCTACCGTCCCCTTATCTGGACGCCCATTCCGCCGAATCCCGGCATACCGCCGCCCATTCGATTTCCATTTTGACTCGTTCCAGATGAGGTCTGTGTGTTCGCTAGGATGACGACACGATCTCCTTCAGTAAGCCCCTCTGTCACCTCTACCTGATCGGCAGTGAAGTATCCCATTTTGATTGGAACAAATCGATACGGCATATTCGCTCTGCCCTCTTTGCCTCCACTGCGGTTATTCACTTGCTTCGCCTCAGCCTGATTCCCTTCTGCTCCTTCACCAGCTTGTTGTGCAGCAGCATCCATTAGTACATACACGCCATCCTTGCCATTTTGCGTTTGCAGCGCTTGCGCAGGTACCACGAGCACATTTTTATGGGTTCCTCGTTCGATCGCGACGTTCATCGTCATTCCGATCTTCAATTTGTTATCCTGGTTTGCCACAGACAACAGCACATCGTAAGTGGTGACTCCAGCGTCAGTTTTCGCTTCCGGATAGATCAGCTTTACTTTTCCATGGAACGTCTCGTCCGCATAAGAACTCGTTGTAAACGTCACAGGCAAGCCTTCCTGCACTTTACCGATGTCGCTCTGGCTGATCTGGGCCAATACCTCTAAATTTCCGCTATTCGAATTATCCATGATAATGAAATCATTCCCGGGTATTTCGCCTACATTGCCATTCACCTGGACGATCACTCCGTCCATCGGTGCTTTCAAGGTGACAGCCCTCAATGCCTTCTGTGCTTGTTGCAACCCCGCTTTTGCCTGTTCCACCGCTGCTTTGGCTGATAGTACTGTGGCGGCATCCGGACCTTCATTGGCTTCCTGTAACTCTTCTTGTGCTGTTTGATACGCAGCCAATGCTTGCTCTACCTTCACACTGGCCTGCCCTGTCGTCTGTCCGGCAGTCAATACAGCCGAGTTGTAATCGCGTTTAGCTTGGTCCAACGAGGCTTGGGCACTGTCGAATTCGCTCTTGGCAATCGCACCTGCTGCGAACAAGGTCTGCTGGGAAGTGTACGTCTTCTGGGCATTCTCCAGGTTTGCCTTTGCCTTTTCTACGTCACTCGCCGCTTTCTTTCCGTCAATGTTTTGCTTGGCGAGCTCCCATTCGTTCTTGGTCTGATTGACGGCGGCTTGTAAAGAAGTGATTTCAGCAGGGCTTTTGCGCTTTTGCGCCTCCTCTAGCTTGGCTTGAGCCGACAATAGATTGGCTTCCGCATTCGTCACCTGGATTCTCGCTACAGAATCGTCCATCGTCGCCAGAATTTGCCCTGCCTTCACGGCATCACCAACGCCGACCTGAATAGTAGAGATCGCATCCTTGGCTTCTTCTGCATCAGAAAACGAGAGAGACGAGCGCTTGGAAGCCTGGACAGTACCTGATGCCTGCACGACTTCTGAGATGTCTCCCCTTTTTACCGTCTCCACTTGAAAAGCGGCCTGCGCCGTTTGTGGGGTAAAAAATGACTGGTAGCCAAATATACCTCCTGAAACGATCACGGCCCCGACAGCCAAAACTCCAACGATCCACCTTTTCCTGTTGCTTCCTGTCTTCGAAAACAACTCTCTCTTGTTCTCCTTGTGAGTCACGCTCAGTCCTCCTACCGTCTGCTTGATTGAAGACTTGTCTTTTTGGTTGCGACCACTATACGGAACGAATACGTCAGGGAAAAGTCAGATGAAGGCACAAAAAAAAAACGACCGGAGAGAAACCAGGTCGCTTTTCGATCATGCATGGATTATTTGCGCAAAATCAACGTGAAGGTGCTGCCTGACGCGGTACTCTCAGTCAGAATCAACACACCTCCTAACGCTTGGGCAATCATTCTGCTAAAAGACAAGCCAAGCCCCAGCCCACGGACGATGTGCTTCTTGTCCTCGCCACGGTAGAATCTCTCGAAGATCAAAGACTGTTCTTCTATCGGTATCCCACGTCCATTGTCCTTCACGTCAATGCGGATCTCTTCTCTTGATGCAGATAGTGACACGACGATCCTCCCCTCCGATTCCATCGCTTGTGCTGCATTATTTAGGAGATTGTACATGATTTGCTGCACTCGCAGCGGGTCGGTATCTATCATGATCGGATCAGAGGTACTTTCGATGTCCAGGCAGAGCTTCTCTTCTTCCTGCATAATTTTCCATTGGTGCGTAATTTCCCGGACCAGCTCCTGCATGTTTTGAGGCTGCCTGCGAATGCGAATGTCACCGACTGCAAAAGAGTTAAAATCGAGCAAATCCTCTACCATCTTTTGCAGACGTGTCGTTTCCTTCGTACAAATATCCAAAAACTCCTTGGCTTCCTCACCGCTCACAACCTCTTCCCTCACGGCTTGCACCAGCCCACTGATGGACGTAACAGGTGTTTTGAGTTCGTGGGTCACCCCTGCCAACAACTCGGTACGCATCATTTCCAGCTGCTTCAATCGCTCTGCCATTTCTCCAAAGGAATGAATGAGCTCATACACTTCTTGTTCGCGCTTGTTTTTATCCAATTGAATCTCGTAGTTTCCCAGCACGATTTGCTTGGCAGCGTCTGCCACATCCTTAATCGGCTGAGACAGCTTTTTCGTCAGCAAATAAATGACGAGCCAGCCAAGCAAACCGAGACCCAGAAGCATGATCGCGAGCAATTGAAATTCAGTCATGCTTCGTATCACCTGTTTTTGTGGGGTGAACAGCATGACCCATCCAACCACTCGCTCATCCACCTTAATGCTTTCCTTCACGAAAAGCACTTCTTCGCCCCGCGCAAGCTCAAACTGTGACAGGCTGTCATCCGCTTCCACCAGATCAGGCGCAATGCGCTTTAATTCCCCGGAAAAAGGACCAGGTACGCCAAATACCGGTTGCTTGTGTTCATCCAAGATCATCATAATTGGCTTGTAATTGACTCCGAGTGACTCCTGACGACTGTCCACAATACGAAACAAGAACGGAGCCATTTTTACCTTGCCTTCCACATCAATGACCCGATCCGCTACTTCCGCTGCCATCAGTCTCATAAAATCAAGGCGTTTTTGCGTCTCGCTATAAGAAATCCAGTAGCTGGATGCAATCCCGATCACGAAAAGGCCGATACACAAGATGATCAAGTATCGCGTCGTCCAATAGCGAAACAAAGAGGTGCGTTTTTTCTCACTCATATACGCACAGCTTGTAGCCCAAGCCACGATAGGTACGGATTTCCCCTTCGGATGTCGGCCAATTTTCCAAAGATCGCCGGATGCGTTTGATCGCGAGGTCTACTGCGCGATCACTTCCTTCGTAATCCATCCCCCACACCTGCTCGATGAGCTGTTCTCTGGTGAACGTCTGGTTTTTGTACTGCGCCAAAAAAAGAAACAGGCACAAGTCCTTTGGTGTGAACGCCAGTTCGATGCCGTGCAGCATGACGGAATACGCCTTGAAGTCGATTCTCAGACTGCCAAACTGCTTCACATGATTGCCTTCTATTAATTGTTTCGAGCGACGTAATACTGCATGTACGCGAGCGACCACTTCGTCGGCAATAAAGGGCTTGGTGATATAGTCGTCAGCACCTTGGTTCAGACCCGCCAGCTTGTTATCGATTTGTCCCAGCGCTGTCAGCATGATGACAGGACACGAGCTTTTGGCCCGAATATATTCGAGAATACTCCATCCGCTTCGTCCAGGCAGCATCACATCTAGCAAAACGAGCGCAGGATTGAGTGAATCAAACTTCCGCTCAGCTTCCTCGCCGTTAAATGCCTGTTCAACCCGAAAGTTGTTTTTTTCCAAATACGCCTTTAATACCCGAGAGATGGGTAACTCGTCTTCCACGATCAAGATGTTTTGCATACTCGTACTCTTTCTCCCCTCTGCTCGGACTAATCTTCCCTTTAGCGTAGGACATGAATATGTCAAGCAGATGTCTGGAAGGAAGCATACTTTGTAAGTAAAATAAAGAGACCAGAATGCAAATAGGGAGGTTTTCTCATGAAACGCTTAACCGCGGAAGAAAAAAACGGTTTGTATAAAGCCATTAGCAATCGTCGCGATATTCGTACCTTTCGCCCAGATCCTGTCGCCCCGGAAAAGCTCGCCATGATCTTGGCTGCTGCCCACCATGCTCCTTCTGTCGGATTCATGCAACCATGGAATTTTGTCCTGGTAGAAGACGACGCAACCAAACAAGCTCTCGCAGAATGTGCAGATAAAGAACGCCGGGCGCTTGCCATCCACTACGAAGGGACGGGACGAGAGTCGACCTTTTTGGAGTTGAAAATTCAAGGGATCAAGGAAGCGCCTGTCACCATCTGTGTCACTTGTGATCCTACACGTGGCGGGGACCATGTACTCGGACGCAATTCCATCCCGGAAACAGATATCATGTCTGTCAGCTGTGCGATCCAAAACATGTGGCTGGCAGCCTACGCCGAAGATTTGGCAATGGGTTGGGTCAGCTTTTACAAGAAGGCCGACGTGCGTCGTATCCTGAACATACCGCCGCATATCGATCCTGTCGCATTGCTGTCGATCGGTTACACGGATCATTATCCGGAACGTCCACTCTTGGAGCTGCACCAATGGAGACAACGTGAGGACTTGCAACAGTTGATTTATCGGGAGCAGTGGGGAAATAAGGCGTAAGCCTTGACCCCATACGAAAGAAAGGGCGCTGCAACTGCGGCACCTTTTTTTTACAAAAAAAAGACCGCCTGATGGAACAGGCAGCCCAGAGAAATAGAGGGGGTAGTACGTGATTCACGGTATCTTCCTGACGTACGCAAGCACGAAGAAGGTTTCACAATTGATGTGACTCACGAACATGGAACTAGCAAAATGGGAAATTTCACCTGACACGAAGCCCTCCCTCTATGCCCGAATATACCTAGCCAATCGATTTATATGCGTGGTCGCGTCCGGTTTGTCGGAATGGCCGCTAACGGATCTTCCGGCCAGTAATGCTTGGGATAACGTCCCTTTAAATCCTTTTTCACCTCAAAATACGCATGTGCCCAAAAGCTCGCCAAGTCCCGTGTCACTTGTACCGGACGATGAGCCGGCGAAAGCAGGTGCAATGTCAGCGGTACTTTGCCTCTGCCTATTCGCGGAGAGTCTTGCCAACCAAACAACTCCTGTAGCCGGACCGAAAGCACCGGTGCCGCTGGATCGCTGTAATCGACAGGAATTTTGGAACCGCTCGGGACGATCACATGGGTCGGAGCGTATTCGTCCAATTGTCTGCGCTGCTCCCATGACAGCATACTCTCCAGCAACGTCGTCACTGACAGCGACTGCAGGTCTTCCTTTTTTCTGAAACCATACAAATGGGGAGCGAGCCATTCCTCCAAGGAAGCAAGCAGTGCCTCATCTTCCATATTCGGCCAGCCTTCCTCCAGATGCTGCATAAAGAGCAAACGCTCCCGATACTGTCTCGCCTGCCGGTTCCACGGCAAAATCTCCAAGCCCTCTTCTTTTATTCCGTCCAAAAACGCTGTTAACACCTCATCTGGCGAAGCCTCCGCAGGTATTTCTGCCAACAGGATCGCGCCTAACCGCTTTTGCTTGCGGCTGCGAACTGCCCCAGCTGTATGCTCCCACCATACGTTCATTCGTTCGGTAATCTGCATCGCACAATCATTCAACAGCTCGCTTTCTTCCACACTAGCCGCCAGTAATATCCGACTGTCTGCACCTTGGTCATCGAGTTCTGCTGCCACAATATACGGCGAAGCAGTCAGTGGTTGCTGAACGGAAAAAGCCGCCCCACGCCCATTTCGAAGCAAATAGCGTCCATCTGCTCTTCGCTGGGCAATCCGATCCGGGTACGCAAACGCCAGTAGTCTTCCCGTTGCTTCTGTACGAGTGGGCGCATCACTGGGCATGTTGTTTATCCATATCCGTTTAAAGTGAGCCGCCTCATTCCAAAGTCTTTTGCATGCTCCTACATCAATCGGAAGCTCCACTGCAACACTCTGTTTGTTTGTTACCTGTCGGAGCAGTTCAACACGCGTACGCATATCCGCATCTGCCGAAGCTTGGCGCCCCCTCATAATATCTCGTTCTTCCAAGAGAACAGCCAGCTCGCAGGCCAGTTCACCTTCCCCCAGCTCATTCGCTTTTTGAATCATGTGGCCCAACCTCGGATGTACACCCATCCCAGCCAGCACTCGTCCATGTGCTGTGATTTGCTTCCGCTCATCGAATGCGCCCAGCTGAATCAGCAGCTCTTGAGCCTGTGCCATCGCTGGCTTCGGCGGGGGATTCAGCCATTCCAGCTCGTCCGGTGCCCCGACTCCCCACAGAGCCAGCTCTAAAGCGAGCACAGCCAGATCCGCTTCCATGATTTCAGGTGCCTGCTGTGGAATGAGCATGCGATCTTCTTGCTCTGTCCACAATCGAAAGCAGACCCCGGGTGCAAGACGTCCAGCCCTTCCTCGCCGTTGGTCAGCAGATGCTCTCGCTACCTTTGCAGTCTCCAGTCTCGTCATCCCCGTTCGTGGAGAAAAGCGCGGGACCCGTTTTAAACCACTATCAATCACGATGCGCACACCCTCGACAGTCAAGCTCGTCTCGGCAATAGTCGTAGCGAGGACAATTTTGCGCTCTCCTGTTTTCCCGGGCTGGATCGCCTTATCTTGTTCCTCCTGCGACAAATTTCCGTAAAGAGGCGCAATCCGTATATTCGATCCCACACCGCTTTCTTCGAGCAACGCTTGCACCCGATGAATTTCTTTGGCTCCCGGTAAAAAGACGAGCATATCTCCCTCTTCTTGTCTCAACGCATGGAAGATCATCTGGACAACCGCTTCCTCCAGACGGCCCTGCATCGGAGAAGTCAAAAAGTGCGTCTCCACCGGAAACATCCTGCCTTTACTACTGACAACAGGAGCATTCCCCAGCAAAGCTGACACGGGCTCTGCATCGAGGGTAGCGGACATCACGAGAATTCGCAGGTCCTCTCGAAACAAGCCTTGTGCCTGAAGACTAAGGGTCAGCCCTAAATCCGCGTGCAAATTCCGTTCGTGGAACTCGTCGAAAATAACAAGACCAACATCGGATAGCTCTGGATCATCCTGTAGCATTCTCGTTAAAATTCCTTCTGTCATCACTTCAATCCGTGTGTCTGGACCCACTCTTGATTCACGCTTGACCCGGTATCCGACCGTTTGCCCAACTTCTTCACCCAGCAAGGCAGCCATGTAGGCAGCGGCTTGACGTGCGGCCAGTCGTCGTGGTACCAGCATTACAATTCGGCGATTGTCCAACCAAGCTTCGTCACGCAAGGCCAATGGTACCCGCGTCGTCTTCCCCGCACCTGGAGCGGCTACCAACACTGCGTTTGTCTCTTTGCGAAGCGTGTTTACCAGCTCGGGCAATACTTCATTTATCGGCAATGCATTCATGTTTTCACCTCATACGAGCAATCATCCCTATTCATCATACACGATACAGGGATGTAGGATGAGTGTGGATCGTAATTGAAAATGACTGAATAATCATTCAATAGTGTAATGATTCCATCACTAGGGGAGGTGTGCAGTATGATTCACATTCATCATCAGGAAGATGTAGCCTGTTTCGAAGGGATTGTTCGCGTCGGGGATTGGGAATCGGCACCGATCATCGCGGCTTCGTCTGGCGAGTTTGACTCGCTCTATATCGTCACATCTGTTCTTGCAGTTCACCTTCCTTTTCCAGAGCCTGATAGTATACTAGAAGGATAATCCTTACCATTTCATAGAAAAAAGAGAGGAGAACATATGAAAGTCATCACGGTATTACTTGCACTCATTTTGGGGTTATCTGGTATTTATCCTGCAGTCACACATGCTGCTCCGAAATTTCATGATGTCGATCCGAAGAAATACGGCTGGGCCATGAATTCGATCTCCTTTATGGTAGATAAGGGTGTGGTGAGTGGTTATCCTGACGGTCGCTTTCAGCCTGAAAGATTGGTAGACAAAGCAGAATTGACCGTCATGATCTATCGCCTGTTTGATCGGTACAGACCGTACAAAGCTAACCAAAAGACAGATTACAGCAACTATCACATCGAGCGATTTGCCGACGTGCCCCAAAATCATTGGGCGTACACGGAGATTAGCTCGATTGTCACAAGAGACTGGTGGAATGCTGTCCGCTATTCGTCCAATGGCTACCTTTTTTCCCCAGACACAAAACTCAATCGAATTGGTGCGGCAAACGTCTTGCCCGTCTTTATGTTAGAAAACCAAGACATTCCGGCGGCAGAGGTCTTACAAATCCTTTCCGGCATGCGGGATATTCCCATCATCTTGACTCAGTATTCGCTTGACCCAAACTCGCCTGAAAACTTCTTCCAGGAGGATGGTCGGTACAACGAAGACGGGAGAGACCAAACGAATATCCTGTATCCGCTTCTCTTTGGCCAAGATGGCGATGAAATTTTGTTTTCGGATGACTACAGTGGAATCATAGGAACCAACCTCGCCCTCTTGCAAAAAACAGGGATCATGACTGCGTGGAACGGCAAGTTCGAGGGTGGAGAAATGCTGACCCGCGCGGAAGCTGTCACTATTTTGCACCGATTTTATAACCATTTGAAGAAAACAGGTACACTCAGCCAATACTCGAGCAAGTAAAAAACCTCCATCTCGGAGGTTTTTTTGCGCCACCTTATTCTTTGTCGATCGGATTAGTAATACCGTCCTCATACGGGTCGAAATAAATTTGTCCATTAGAGCTAATCACGGCGTAATTCACTTCCGCGACGCTCAATCCTTTTTTGCCCACCTGTGAGAGTAGCCACTCGATGGTTAAGCTATGTTGGCGTAAATTGCTCTGGATGATTTGGCCATCCATGATCAGTTCAATCGGGAATGTTTGTTTCTTTCCCGTTTTCAATTGCAAATCCCCGCGAGTGACAGGTAAAAACTGCGGTTTTCGCAGGACGGATATCTCTCCATTCAACTCCAGCACAGCATATTGAACTTCTTCGATATTAAAAATGTTTCTTTCCCTCAGCTCTTGATTCAGCGTATCCAAAGACAGCTTTTGCTTGCGCATGTTATCTTCGAGAATTCTTCCATCCTGGATAATCATCGTCGGTTGGCCCGAAAACCATTTTCGCATCTTCCGATTTTTCAGGGAGAGAATCATCAACAAATAGGCGATACCACTAAAAGTGAGTAATGTCACGAGCATGTGCGATATTTTGGCCATGGTGTTAAAGGCAAGATTTGCTGTCAGCGCCCCCAACGTGATCGCCGCGACAAAATCGTGATACGTCATTTGCGCAATCGTCTGCTTGCCCAACACCCTAGTAATGATCATCATGATCGCAAAAGCCAGCACTGCTCTCGCAATCATTTCCACAATAGATTCCATGCTCCACCCCGGGGATGACGAAATTTGCACCATACCCCAATTATAGCCATGTTTTTCAGCGGAGAACCCATCATAACTGCTTGCGCATACAGACTTTTTCTACAGATTCTTCTACAATAGAAAAAAATCATACCCATGGAAAGGAATGAAATTGATATGGCGATCAAAAAGCTAGAGCATGTGGGCTTGATGGTAAAAGATATGGAGGCCTCGATTGCCTTTTACACCGAAGTGGTTGGGATGGAGCTCAAAGGAAAGCTCGCTCATTCCAACGGAGTCATTACGCTTGCTTTTCTTGGATTTCCGGAAAGCACAGAGACAGAGCTGGAGCTCATTCACGGATACAGCGATTCCCTTCCGGTAGAGGGCAAAGTCCACCACATGGCGTTTGCTGTGGACAACCTCGAAGCTGAAATCGACCGATTGAAGCAACTACATGTAACTTTTATCGATCAGGAAATAACCACATTGCCGAACGGCTCTCGTTATATGTTCTTCAAAGGTCCAAATGGAGAATGGCTGGAGCTATTTGAAAGCACAAGAACGTAGAGGGAAAAGGTCCTCCTTTTCCTTCTACGCCCCCTCTCCTTCTATTCTACTTTGATCTCTTTTCTACGTCCCATATACCACTGATAAAACCCTTCCGCCAACTCTAACGGCACATCTGTTACCCCTTTATGACTCACTGGTTTGGCCCGATTGACCGTTTTGATGGAAGCAAGCCCTAGCTGCTTTTGCAAGAGGCCCCTTTTGACGCTGACCTCAATAATCTTTTCTCGTTTGGAGACAAATAAAGTCGTAGTTAGGCTCCCTGTTTGGAACTGAATAAAATGATCATTCAAGGTGTACCGGGTGTTGTAGAATTCAATGACTTCGAACGCCAGGATGAGCAGTGTCAACGCAATGGATATGACCCACCACGCTTGCTCCCATCCCCAAATATTCGGCTTGAAATAGGAAAGCGCACCTGTGCCTATGATCCAAATCCAGCTCGATCTGACCAAGCGAACCCATAACGATTTTTTGGGGAGACTCGTCATTTTTTCCGTCACTTCATACGCAGGCAATATTTCGGAGATCATCTCATACGCACGTTTTACCGGTAAAAATGGATAGAGTGAGCTGACATCCTGTTTATCTTTATCCGAATCACTATCCCCGCCGACAACCGTCAGCTTAACTTCGGCGAGACCCAGCATGCGCTTTAACAAAGATTGCTTGATTTTAATCGCCTGCACTCTCTCTTTTGCAATCGAAAAAGCTGTTTCTTCAATGACTCCTTTGGCAATGTAAATCCGCTCATGATCCGACGAAATCTCGTATTTTCCGTAACGAATATAGGTCGTGATCATGCCGAATACGATGGATAGGACGAGAAGTCCAACGGCAGTCAGCGTGACCCCTGTCCAGGAACTCGTAATCAGCGAATAAATTCCTACTACCTGCTCCTCCACGTCGATATATTCGGTGAGTTTGAAATACGCCCATACCAATAACGTAATCATCCCGAGGAAGCTGAGAGAAGTGAAGGAAGCCTTGATAATCTCTTTTTTCGTTGGCGTAAAGTGAATGATTCTCTCAGGAGTGGCATACGGCGTACCGATTTCCACCGAAGGGATTCCTTCTCTCCCTTTAGCTTCAGGCTCTTTCTCTAATCGCACTGCCTGTTTCGTGTAAGCCTCCAGTCGATCCGCTTCGTTCAGAGAAATCACCGCGAATTCCACGGAAGAATCATCCCCAACCATCCCTGTCTCAAACCGGATAGAAGTCACTTTAAAAATCCGGTGCAGCAACGTCGTATGTCGATTGACGTTTTGGATTTTGCTAAAGGGGATCGTTTGCTTTGTCTTCGTAAAAATCCCTTCGTAAAGCTGGAAAGCCGTATCATCCAGTCTATACTTATACGAAACCCATTTCATAAGCAGATAGGCCAGCATCCCTCCTACATAGATGTAAAAAACAATTCTCCCGTATGTAATGAATGCGTTTGTCGAGTCATGGTTGAACACAAACAGAATCAACACAGGAAAAAACAGATGCTTAGCTTGGATGATGAGCTCAAAAAGGATCGTTAGTGGATGGTATCGTTTTGCTTCCATCACTACTCCACTTCCTTTAATTTGGCGTAGTGTGCAATCTGTTCTCTTAATTGAGAAGCGACATCCCCCGGCAACCCTGGAATTTCGTGTGAGGAGCCCATTGTTTTAATCGAGATGGTGTACAGCCCGTACTTTCGCAAAATTGGTCCTTGTTTCGTTGAGACTGCTTGAATTTTCGTCATGGGAACAAGGAAATGTTTCTCTGTGATCACCCCGAATTTCATTTGCAGGAAATCTTCATCGATATCATACCGCCAGCTTTTATATAAAAAATACGGCTCGACAAAAGACCAGATCGTCGCGATCACACCGATAACGAGCAATCCGTGCAAACACCATCCAATCCATTCCTTCCAGGCAAAACGATTATCTAGATAATAAAGAACGCCCAAAATTACAAGCCCGATTACAACTGTAATCCCCGCAGTAATAAGCTCTACCTTGAACGCATCCTTGGACAAGCTCTTCTGTGGTGCGCTAATTCGAGAAGGCATATCATCACTCCTGTATGTTTATTCCGCTGTCCATGCTCCCTTTATTTCATACGTAAAACATTCCGTCTGGTTTCTACGAACGAATCGTCAATTTTTCATGCAGCAAACGAATACTCTTATGCCGTTCGAATCATACTAAATAATGGAGAAAACGGCTTGTAAAAATTATCACATTATAATCATTATAAAAAACTTGACTTACTGAATCATTTATTAAATAATAATCATTGTAAATTATATTCAAGCATGCCTCGTTACGCATGTCCTGAATATGTACTATACAAAAAACATATAAAGGAGCTAACACTATGTCACTCATCGGAACTGAAGTATTGCCTTTTAAAGCACAAGCATTCCAAAAAGGTAAATTCCTCGAAGTAACTGAAGCAAACTTCAAAGGTCAATGGAGCGTAGTTTGCTTCTACCCAGCAGACTTCACTTTCGTTTGCCCTACTGAACTCGAAGATCTGCAAAACCAATATGCAACTTTGAAAGAACTCGGTGTTGAAGTATACTCCGTTTCTACAGATACTCACTTCACTCATAAAGCATGGCATTCCAGCTCTGAAGCAATCAGCAAAGTAGAATACATCATGATCGGTGACCCTTCCCATGTGATCTCCCGCAACTTCGACGTATTGATCGAAGCTGAAGGTCTGGCAGATCGCGGTACATTCATCATCGACCCAGACGGTGTCATCCAAGCTGTTGAGATTACTGCAGGTGGCATTGGCCGTGATGCAAGTGCTCTGATCAACAAAATCAAAGCAGCACAATATGTTCGCAACAATCCAGGTGAAGTTTGCCCAGCTAAATGGCAAGAAGGTGGCAAAACACTGAAACCAAGCCTTGATCTCGTAGGCAAAATTTAAGGTGTGATATAAAATGGCCCTTGACCAAGAAATCAAAGCGCAACTAGAACAATATCTCGAGCTCTTGGAAGGCGATATTGTACTCAAGGTCAGTGCAGGCACGGATGAGGCATCCTCTGAGATGCTTGCACTGATTGATGAGCTAGCCAGCATGTCTTTGAAGATCAGTGTGGAGAAAGCAGAACTCACTCGCACACCTAGCTTTAGCGTAAACCGTGTCGGCGAAGATACTGGCGTTGTTTTTGCCGGTACTCCGCTGGGTCACGAATTTACTTCCTTGGTATTGGCTCTCTTGCAAGTTAGCGGAAGAGCTCCAAAGGTCGAGCAAAGTGTCATTGATCAAATCAAAGACCTTCGTGGTGAATATAAGTTCGAATCTTACATCAGCTTGAGTTGCCACAATTGTCCAGATGTTGTCCAAGCTCTGAACTTGATGAGTATCTTCAATCCTGGTATTACTCATACAATGATTGACGGTGCCGTATTCAAGGACGAGGTAGAGAGCAAAAACGTGATGGCTGTGCCAAGCGTTTTCCTCAATGGCGAATTTTTCGAAAGCGGCCGTATGACCGTGGAAGAAATCCTTGCCAAGCTGGGGTCTGCTCCGGACGCATCCGAGTTTGACAATAAAGACCCGTACGATGTGCTTGTTGTGGGCGGTGGCCCAGCAGGTGCTAGTGCGGCGATCTATGCAGCACGCAAAGGGATTCGTACTGGTCTCGTTGCTGAACGCCTTGGGGGTCAAGTCAATGACACATTGGGCATTGAGAACTTCATCAGTGTGAAATACATTGAAGGTCCTCAGCTCGCAGCCAACTTGGAAAAGCAAGTAAAAGAGTATGGCATTGATGTCATGAAGCTGCAACGTGCCAAGCGTTTGGAGAAGAAGGATTTGATCGAAATTGAACTCGAAAACGGCGCTGTTCTGAAGAGTAAGACAGTCATCTTGTCGACAGGTGCTCGTTGGCGGAATCTGGGTGTACCAGGTGAAGCAGAGTTCAAGAACAAGGGTGTAGCTTATTGCCCTCACTGCGATGGTCCTTTGTTCATCGGCAAAGATGTTGCCGTTGTTGGCGGCGGTAATTCAGGTGTGGAAGCAGCGATTGATCTCGCAGGTATTGTGAAACATGTAACCGTTCTGGAATTCTCGCCAGAACTGAAAGCTGACGCAGTCTTGCAAGATCGTCTTTACAGTCTGCCAAATGTCACAGTACTCAAAAACGTTCAAACCAAAGAAATTACGGGTACGGATAAAGTAAACGGCATTTCTTACATCGAACGTGAGACAGGCGAAACCAAGCACATTGAATTGCAAGGTGTGTTTGTACAGATCGGTCTGGTACCGAATACAGATTGGTTGGGCGACACGATTGAGCGTACTCGCTTTGGTGAGATCGTAGTAGACAGCCATGGTTCTACAAACATCCCTGGTGTTTTTGCTGCCGGCGATTGCACGAACAGTGCTTATAAACAGATCATCATTTCGATGGGATCTGGTGCTACTGCGGCTTTGGGAGCTTTTGACTATCTCATCCGCAACTAATAACAAAGCCACTCCTCTTCAAGGGAGTGGCTTTGTTTATTTATTCGGTTATGGGGTACCCACGTTGATAAACGGAGTAGCTCCGCCTGTAACGTTCGGCAGCTTTCCATCCCATTTGCGGATCGCTTCGAGTTGCGCCTCAATCTGTCTGAGCTGAATCAGCTCTGGCGTTACCTCTTGTTTTTGCAGGCGCAGTGCTTGTGCCTGTGCTTCTGCTCTCGTGATTTCTTGCTCTTTCTCGATCTTGATCCGCTCCAGGTCCAGCTTCGATTTGAGCGCTTGCTGCTCAGCTACCTGCTTGGATTCAATAGCGCGGTTAAATTCATCACTGAAAGTAAACTCGCGAATATTGATTTCGTCGAGGATAATGTTATAATTTGACAGCTTTTTATGCAGGACTTCTTTTACCTTTTGGCTTACCTCGGAACGCTTGGATACCAGTTCTTCTGCTGTGTATTGAGCGGTCACGGCTTTAAATGATTCGGCAATGGCAGGATCAACAATTCGGCTATTGTACTCCAATCCCACTTGCTGGTACAGTTTATTGACATTTTCTGCATCCAAATGATGGTTAACAGCAATCGTCGTAGATACGGTTTGCAGGTCACGTGAAGCGGAAGTCTGACTCATTTCTGATTTTTGCACCCGCACTTCCATCGGCACTACGGTTTGGATGAACGGAATTTTAAAATGCATGCCCTCTTGCAGCACTTTTGGCTGTACCGCTCCAAGCTGCAGCACAACCCCACTATGCCCTGCGGAAATAATCGTAAAGGATTGTGTGCCAAGCAAGACCAACACGACCAGTATCAAAATCGTTGCGATCAGCTTTCCTCCAGCTTGAAAGGGACTCATTTTTACAACATTTTTGTCGCTCATACTCGTCCTCCCTCTATCTATACATGCTCATTCATTTATACGAGAGTGTGGGCTGTAAGTTTCAAGAAATTTATGAAAAATACATGTCATGAGCGCTCTGCTTTCGAAGCCTCCAAAAGGACATGCGCCATGCGCTCTGCCTCGATTTTGCATAGCTCAAATTCAACTTCACCAGATACATGCGAAATCAACTGGATGACTTCCTCACACCCGTGATTGCATATTAAAAACTGTCCCCACCGCACTTCAGAACGTGGTACCTTACGAGCGGAAAAGCCGCTTTGAAAGCCGCCAAGACTCATCTTTTCTCATCTCCATCCAAAAAACAATCTACGTATCCCTCTCATCTTACCCTTTCTTTCGCAAGCAAGGAAAAGATGTTTATTGAAGGAACTTCCCTTTCTCACTACTATAGAGACAAGAAGGGAGATGATTTAAATGCGAGACCCTTATGTACGAAGAGCCGAATGCGGCTCTGAGCAGAGAGTTCTTCTTTCTCTTGGTTCAGAGCCTTCCCCATATTGAGTTGAAGATCTCTTTGCTCATCTATATACGCACATCACGCTATATAGACAGGAGCAAAGCACATGAAATACAAAAATGCACAAGACCTTTTGCCAGACGATCTGCTGCGACAAATTCAGCATTATATACAAGGAAGTTACTTGTACATCCCCATCCACCACGAAAACAAACGACAATGGGGGTCCTCCACAGACACAAAGCAATGGCTAAACGAGCGCAATCAGGCTATTTGGCAGGCCTATCACGAAGGGGCTTCTGTCAAAATGCTCGCCCAGAAGCATTACTTGACCGAACACAGTATTCGGCGGATTATTCGTGGACATAAATGAGACAGAGAAAAAGTCGACCGTGTGTCTGCTCTACTCTTGCGTTACACTCCTTTTTAAGATCAGTCAGTCAGGAGGGACAACGTATGAACCAGATTCACTTTCTCGACATTTCGTTTATGTACAATGGATCTGCACAGGTCATTACCCCGGTGCTGTTGCAGGATGAGCATGAACTGATTCTTGTAGACTGTGGGTATCCGGACTTTTTGCCTCTGCTTCAGGAGGCCGCACACAAGCAACAGCTTACGCTCGATGACCTTACGAAGGTCATTGTGACGCATCACGATATGGATCACATCGGTTCTTTGGCAGCGTTAAAAAGAACCTATCCGCACCTCGAAATCATCGCCTACGAAGGCGAAGCACCATACATCGCCGGACAAAAGACATCTTTGCGATTGGAACAGGCGCAAGCAACACTGGAGCATCTGTCGTCGGATGAAAAGCAGAACGCTCATGAATTTATTCGCTTTTTACAGTCCATCGAGCCCACAGCGGTTGATCGAACCGTAACGAATGGCGAACGCCTGCCTTGGTGCGGCGGCATCGAGATCATTCACACACCTGGACATATGCCGGGACATATTTCGTTGTATGTGATCGCAAGCAAAACGCTGATTGCCGGTGATGCTGTTGTAATCGAAAACAGTAGACTCGAAATCGCCAATCCGTTCTATACGCTGGATATGCAGGAAGCGATTCGCTCTGTCCGCCGCTTGCTCGATTATGACATCGAGCAGTTGATTTGCTATCATGGTGGATTGTTCCAGGGGGACGTCAAGCAAGCACTTCGAGATTTAATCCAAGCCTACGACCCGACGCCGGAGGTTTTGAACGGATGAAACAGAACAAATACGATGAGCCAGGTTTTTTCACCACTTACAGTCAAATGGCCCGTTCGGTTGAGGGACTGAACGCCGCAGGAGAATGGCACGCTTTTCGGGAGCTACTGCCTTCCCTTCGCGGGAAAAAAGTACTCGATTTAGGCTGTGGCTTCGGCTGGCACTGCCGTTATGCGCGCGAGCAGCAGGCCCGCTCCGTTATAGGTGTGGACCTTTCCGAAAAAATGCTGGCTCGTGCCAAAGAGACGACAACAGATCCCGCCATTGAGTATCTGCGTCTTCCGATTGAAGACATTGATTTTGCTCCAGAGCAATTCGACGTCGTCATCAGCTCCTTGGCCATTCATTATGTGGAGCGCTTTGACTTGCTTTGCCAACGTGTTTATCACTGTCTTGCTCCTAGAGGTTCCTTCGTTTTCTCCGTGGAGCATCCCGTCTTCACTGCTCTGGCTGAACAGGACTGGCATTACGGCCCCCAAGGCGAACGCTTGCACTGGCCAGTGGACAACTATCAGCAGGAAGGCATCCGGCATACCAGCTTTCTGGATCATGAAGTTGTCAAGTATCACCGAACGTTTTCGAGCTATATGAACGACCTCCTTGCTGCCGGATTTCACCTAACAAAAGTCGCCGAACCTGGCCCTCCTGAAGAAATGCTGGATATACCCGGGATGCGAGACGAAATCCGTCGGCCGATCTTCTTGTTGATCGCTGCCAGCAAACCAGCATCCTAACTATTAAAAAGCCCCCGTCCTCCACGTCATTTCCGTGTTTGGACGGGGTGCTCTGTTATTCCCCAGCAGCCTCCAGATTTTTAAACTGGTTGTAAAACAATTGATAGTAGGTACCTTTTTGTTCGATAAGTTCGTCGTGACTGCCTTTTTCCACGATCTCTCCCCGATCCACGACCATAATCATGTCGGCATCCCGAATGGTATTAAGCCTGTGTGCAATCACAAAGCTCGTACGTCCCTCCATAATGGTGAGGAGCGCATCCTGGATATTCAGCTCTGTCCGTGTGTCGATACTGCTTGTCGCCTCGTCGAGTATGAGCAGCGAGGGCTTGGCGAGTATGACGCGGGCAATCGCCAAAAGCTGGCGTTGTCCCTGACTCAGGTTGCCCCCATTTTCCGTCAGCATCGTATCATAACGCATCGGAAGCCGATTGATGAACACATCTGCATTTGCCATTTTCGCAGCGGCTACTACCTCCGTATCTGTCGCATCCGGCTTGCCGTACATAATATTTTCCTTGATGGTACCAGAAAACAAGTACGTATCCTGCAAAACAAAGCCAAAGCTGCGCCGCAAGCTGTCCCGCGAATACTCTCGAATGTCTTTTCCGTCCAAATAAATCGTACCCGAGGTCACATCATAAAACCGCGTGAGCAAATTCACGATAGTGGTTTTGCCTGCACCCGTCGGTCCGACTAGCGCGATGGTGCTCCCTGCCTGTGCCTCGAAGCTGATATTTTTCAAAATCAGTTGATCGGGACGATAGCCAAAGCTGACCTGATCAAAGACGACGTGACCCTTCGGCTGTGCGAGCACAGTGGCACCCGGAGAATCCACTGGCTCCTCTTGTTCATCCAATACCTCAAACACCCGCTCCGCCCCAGCAACACCGGATTGAAGCACATTGAAAATATTCGCGAGGTCATTCAGCGGACGGACAAACTGGCGGGAATAACTGAGAAAACTCGCAATCACACCTACTGTGATCAATCCTTTGACAGCGAGAACGCCTCCGACAATCGCCACCATGGCAAAGCCGAGGTTGTTAATCACGTTCATGATCGGCATGAGAAAGCCCGTCCATACCTGTGCCTTCATCCCGACCTTGCAGAGCCGTTCATTGATCGTCGTAAAGTCCTCAATGGCTTTTTGCTCATAATTGAAGGCCTGCACTACCTGTATGCCTGAAATCGTCTCTTCAATGTGTCCGTTAAGCTTGCCTAGCTCCATCTGCTGATTTTTGAACAGTACGCTCGTTCGTTTGGCAATCGTGCGTGTGAGCAGGAACACGAGTGGCACCGTGATCAGGCATGCGAGTGTCAGGATCGGAGACAAGACGAGCATCATCACCAGCGAACCGAGGAGCACGATCCCTCCTGACATCAATTGCGTTGTGGATTGGGAAATGGAGTTGCTGACGTTGTCGATATCATTCGTGAGCCTGCTCATCAACTCGCCGTGCGTGCGAGCGTCGAAATAAGCAATCGGCAACTTTTGCAGCTTGTCAAAAAGGGTTTGCCTTAGATTCGTGACGATCCGTTGCGAGATGCCTGCCATCAACCAGCTTTGCAAAAACGTCAGTGCCCCATCCAAGATGTACGAGCCGAGCAACGCAAGAATGATGATAGACAAAAAGCTAAGAGCTTCCTCGCCACCTGTCATCGCATCTATCGACTTTCCGATCAAATAAGGCGCAGACAGCATGAGTAATGCATCGACAAAAACAATGCCGAATACAATCGGCAGCAGCCTTTTTTCTTTGCCAAAAGCTTGCCAGAGCCTTTTTAGTGTACCTGAAAAATTTTTGGGCTTACTCACTGGACCTCTGGCAGCACCATGTCCAAAGCCTCGACCAGGTCTCGGTGAAAAGACAGGCTGTTGCTTCTGTTGACTCACCTTACTTCACCTCCCGGCCGATTTGTGACTGAAAGATTTCCTGATATACGTGGCAAGAGGTCATCAATTCGTCATGCGTACCGATGCCAGCAACTTCTCCATTGTCGAGTACAATGATTTTATCCGCATCCATGACAGACGTAATCCGCTGGGCAATCAGGATGCAGGTGAGGCCAGCCGCATAGGCTCGAAGCGCATCCTTAATCTTCCCTTCTGTCGCCACATCTACCGCACTCGTACTATCGTCGAGAATGAGGATTTCCGGCTTTTTCACCAAGGCTCTGGCGATGGAAATGCGCTGCTTTTGCCCTCCAGAAAAGTTGACTCCTCCCTGCCCTACGCGTGTTTCATAGCCTTCAGGAGTGGCGGAGATGAACTCGTGAGCCTGTGCCATGCGTGCCGCTTGCTCGACTTCCTCGTGGGTAGCCTCTGCCTTGCCCCAACGAATATTTTCCATCACCGTGCCTGTAAACAGCATGGTTTTTTGCGGGACAATCGCCATTTTTTCTCGCAATCGCTTCGGTTCGATGTCGCGTACATCGATGCCATCTACCATAATCGTGCCTTCCGTTACGTCATAAAACCGTGGAATCAAGCCAACCAGACTGCTTTTTCCAGCGCCTGTCGACCCGATAATCCCGACGGTCTCCCCCGGCAGACAAGTAAATGAAATCTGCTTGAGTACCGGCTGGCCACCCTCTCCATCATACGAGAAGCTGACCTCCTCGAAGTCGATGCGTCCCTTTTTGCCTGGAAGCTCCTGAGGTTGTTCTTCTTTCCAGCTCATTTGGATTTCCTCTGCAAATACTTCTCCGATGCGTCCCGCTGATGCTTTAGCCCGTACAAACATGTTAAATACCAAGGAAATCATCATGAGTGAAAACAGGATTTGCGTCATGTAGTTCGTAAACGCGATGATATGTCCGACTTCGATGCTACCTTGTTCTACGCCAAGACCCCCAAGCCATAGGACCGCGACAATTCCGAGGTTCATCGTCAGCATGATCGCTGGACTGAAAATGGACATTACCCGCGTAGCCGAGACCGATTTGGATTGCAGCTCTTCGTTTGCCCGTGTAAATTTGCCACGCTCAAAATCAAAACGATTGAATGCCTTAACGACTCGTACCCCAGATAAATACTCACGCATCGCACCATTCACTCGGTCGAGCGCTTGCTGTACCTTCAGGAAGAACGGGAAACCGATTTTCATATTCAAGAAAATAAACAATCCCACAATGGGCACGACAATGGCGAGAATCACCGCCAAATCCGCGTTCAATTGGGTTGCCATAAACAACCCGCCAATGCACATCAACGGCGCTTTGACGAAGATTCGCATCATGCCGTTTACAAACATTTGTACTTGATTAACGTCATTGGTCAGACGTGTCACGAGCGAGGCTCTGTCGAATTTGTTCAAGTTTTCAAAGGATAAGGACTGCACTTTGGAAAACAAATCTGCGCGCAGCTGCGCACCAAAGTTTTGCGAGACGTATGAAGCCAGCACATTACGGATCGATGCCGCAATTGCCCCCAGCGCCGTAACGAGCAGCATCAGCCCACCGGTCTTGAGCACGTAATCCATATCCCGGTTTGCTACACCCGTATCGATAATGTGCGACAGGATCGTCGGCTGCAAAAGATCACATACCGCCTCCAAAGCTAAGAAAAACATGGAAATCCCGGCGACTACGCCGTATTTTTTTATGTAGGTTGTGTAGAAGCGCATCCGTTCACCCCATCTGTGTTCTTACGTACAAGATAACGCTTAGCTAGCGAAATGTCACGAGTGATTGTCAAAATGAAAGTGTGTAGCTCAATCACTGTTAAAAGGCATGGAAGGGGTTTATAGTGCTGACGTTTTTTGACCCCGGACGGGAATCCACTTGGGATGTGCCAGTATTGAATGGACAAAAAGGGCAAAAAGCTGGAATCTTTTTTCGATCCCATGCTTTTTGCCCTCAGTTCGTTTACTCCGTCTTTTATTCCTGTGGAACAGCGCTTTGATCCATATGCAAGAACTCCCACAGATGGCCATCCAAATCTTGAAAGCTCCAGCCGTACATGAAGCCATGGTCAACCGGGTCTTTCGATGGAGTTGCACCCGCAGCAAATGCTTTGTTTACGATCTCATCGACCTGCGCTCTACTGTCCGCAGACAACGCGACAATGACCTCGGTACTTCTGGTTGCATCCGTCAGCTCTTTTTTCGTAAACGTTTGGAAAAACTCTTCAACGAGCAGCATGGCAAAAATGTTTTCGCCGATCACCATGCATGCTGCATTTTGATCCGTAAATTGCGGGTTAAATTCATACCCGATCGCCGTAAAAAAGTCGATTGATTTGTTGAGGTCCTTCACGGGTAAATTAACGAAAATTTGTTTGGATTGCAATGCCATGTGTGATTCCTCCTCGGGTTTGTTTTTCCTTGATGTCTATATCCTAGCATTTCCGATTACCCGAGGCTTCTCATCGATTGCTATTTTGCCATGTAAGTATGTGGCTTTCCAATTGAGCTTCTATGCCGATGGACGCTCAGAACGAGACCTAAGACAGCGAAATGAGCCAAAGCAGTCCCTATGTTGCCATAGCTGAGAAAAGGAATCTCAATATTCACGATTGGCAGCATGCCGGTTGACATCAGCAGTGGCCAAACGAAGAACAGAGAGAATAAAGGAACGATACTGACAATGAGATGCTTCCCATACGGCTCGTCCACTTCCTTGACTACCCGAGCCAGTCTTATTATAAACAGAACAATGGCTAACAAGATCAAAATGCCCGCAATCCAGCCATAACTATGGATTAAGTAAGTAAATTTGAAATCGGAGTCTAAATAAGGCATTCTCGGTAATGGAGCATTGGAGCCCCTTCCCCAAAAACCTGCCGAGCGAATTGCTTCCATCGCCTCTAGATATTCATATCCCTTTCCGAGCGGATCTTGGGTCGGTTGTACCCAGCCCTGCACCCTTCCTAGCGTGTATCTATCCAATAAACAGGCAGCTGTCCAAACAATAGCAGACACAATCATTAGATAGAGTTTTTCTTTCCGGACGGTTTTCGTATACATCATGAGTATCATGAATCCAAATAGGTACAGCATGAGTTCCATAATCGATCCAGCCATAACAAAGAGGCAAGCTGGCAGCAAAACAAATACGGTCAGCTTGGAAGCCGTGCTCCGAAATCGCCACGTCCTGGTAAGAAGCATACCCGCAACGCTTATGAGAAACAAATACATGGACATTGCCACAAAATCGATCCTAATCGAGCCACCAAGGTACATATATGTTTTTCCATTCATTGTATAGCCGTACGCAAGAATGAGAAAAAACACGCCCACAGTCAGCATGTACAAATGCAACGAGTACCGCAAAAGCTTGCGATAATCCGTAAAAGTAACAGCGAGCATCACCCCGATACCAAATAAGGCATAGAACCAGTAACTGTCCAGTTTAAACTCGATAAAACTGACCTGCATGCCATACATCGTAAACAACCCTACAGCCAGGAAAGCCACCACATACACTAGAAGCCTCCACTCCACTTTGGGCTTATAAATCCGATGCAGCTGCTTCCCAACCGCAGCAGAATCCCCCATTTGCAAAATGGCTTGCCTTACCGCTTCTTCCTCTCCCAACCCCTCGTCCATCTGCTCATCCATCAAATCTAGCAAGTGACTTTCCAGCTCATCCCGAATTCTGCGATGCATTTCCGTTGCCCGCACATGGCGACATACTTGATCGAGATAGTCTGCAATCAATGGATGTGTATTCGTCTGCTTCATGCTCTTCCCTCTCCCAGCACCCGATCAATCCCATCGCGGAACGTATGCCACTCGAGCTTTTTCTCCTTCAATTGCCCGCAACCTTCTGCCGTAATCCGATAGTATTTACGCTTCCTCCCATCCTTCTCATCCCAATACGCCTCCACATAACGCTCCGCTTCGAGTGCATGCAAGATCGGATACAACGTCCCTTCTTTTAGCGTAAACAAACCATTTGACTCCTTCTCGATGGCTTTCGTGATCTCGTACCCGTACATTTCCTTTCGATCCAGCATCGTCAAGATCAGGATCACGGTACTGCCTTTTAAAAGCTCCTTATTGATTTTCATAGTGCCTCCCGATTTAACCGCAGATACCTAGATAAACAATACATCATAAATCTATGTATATGATTCTATCACCCAAATCTTGTAAGATCAACACATGTGTAACATCAGCTTTCACGGTACGTCTACCGTCTACAGATAAAAGTCGAAAGAAAAAAGACCCTTTTGCCCGAGAGCTGAAATAGCTGCTGGATTAGCCTTTTCCCTATTCTACTAAATGAAGGGACGTTATTTCGTGAAGCTAACTATTCTCTCCCGCGAGGAAACACACGTAATTGGTATCACTTTTACGGCGAATGTGACAGAGGACTTGGGCAAAAAGCTCTCCGCTACTACCACTGAAGCTTTGCGAGCTAGAAAAAACGAAATTCACCATCAGGTTGGTGAGGCCGAATATCTGATTCAAATCTATCCTGACAAAGCTGACTTCGATGCGGCGGTAGATCCCTTTACCACAATTATTGGACTCGAAGTTTCCAGCCTGGCCGATATTCCTGAAGGGATGGTCAGTCACACGATTCCCGCGGGGACATTTGCAAAAGTAACACACAAGGGACCTGAGACAAACTTGGGCGAGACGTATGGTTTTCTTTACGGGTTCTGGCTCTCTGAATCGGGATATGAGTATGCCGGATTTGATTTTGAGTGCTGGGACGAGCGCTACAAGCCAGAGCAAGAAGATAATGAGATTGATATTTATGTTCCGCTTTTCAAATAAGAGACATAGCGAAAAACCAGGGAATCTCCTCCCTGGTTTTTCTGTTGTTTCGATGTTATTAACTACGCACCCACTCCCCTGTCAGCGCATCAACCATATAGAGCGGTGTGTCGTGATAATAAATATGATAGACGAGACGGGGTTCTAATTTTCCTGTAGTTGGATTCTCCATCAACTTGTAGACCAATCGGAGCGGGCGATGGGTGACGTATACGCTAGTCGCGTCTTCCCGTGACATTGCCTTGCTTTTGTCAGGAAGCTGCTTAGACTCCATGGTATACGTAGGATCGACCCCGATCACCTGTTTTCTGTCCACATCAAAATGAACCGTATACCCCCCCATAATCGGTACTCCCTGATGGGACTTGAAGAATTGATAGGTTTCGATGTTGCCTTTTCTAGTGGCAGAACCAAGTAGCAGTTCTTTGGTGTCTAACGGAAGGTATTTCTGAAATTGCTTTGCTGCTTCTTGTACGTTTTCCAGCTTTGGATGAGGGAGCTTTTCCTTTTTCTCATGGACCTTTTCATACCGATAGTTCAGAATTTTTCCTGTATCTGTTACTACGTCCAGTTCTATTTTCTGTTTGGTTCGGGTTTCCATTTTGTACGTATGTACGCCTGAGCCTTCTTGAATAACGAAGGAAAACGGAGGCTCGAATCCCCACTCCCGAAAAAGTCTATCTGCTTCTTCGATGTTGGGAGCTACCAGCTTTATGCCTCCCGGTTTCACAGGAATTGGCGGCATATCTACTAGACTGTAATCGGGATGATAGCGTTCTGTGGGGTAAATTTCTCCTGTAATGGCATCAATGTCACCTGAAAAAGGAAACTCATATTGCAATCGCCATTCCCACTCTGAATAGAGCAGCCGGGCGCTTTGCCCAAAAATTTGTTCTGCCTTTTTTACTGGCATTGCCTTGTTGGGATCTGGAAAGACCATGCCTGTCGTATCGTTTGTCTGTACCACTTTTTTATGATGCCTGCCCGCCTTGTCTATTGTAAACGTGTATTGGTCGTCAAGAACCGGAATGTTGTTAACCGTCTTGTTCATCACGACATGACCTGTTTCTGTATTGGACAGCATGCCGTTTACCGCATATTGACTTGCATCTCGCCCTGCCAATTCTTGTAGCAGCTTCTTCGCCTGCTCGTATACAGGATGGGCGGGAAGCTGCGGACTACTGGTTGCCGTCACTTGAGGGTTCACGCTTTCGTTTTGCCCCATCCCAGCCATGATATACAGGCCGAATCCAGAAGCGATCACCACTGCTGTCAACCCTACTGTCAGCGGATTCATGAACAGCCGTCTCCCCTTGCCGACCCGAATTACTTCTTGTTCCAGCACTGTACGTAAACTCTCTACAAACTCCTTACGTGGGGGTGTACTTTTTTGCAGAGTCACTAACCGTTCCAGCATATCTCGTTCATTTTGCCAATCCACTGTACAATTCCCCCTTCTTCGTATGCGAAAGTTTGCCATGCAGCAGCTTCAGTGCCCGGTGCATTGTCGTTTTCACGTTTGATTCAGAACAACCTAGTATTTCAGCAGTCTCTTTGACGCTGTACTCTTTAATGCCTCGCAGAATGACAACCATGCGGTGATGCGGTGGTAGTCCCTTGATCGCATCGATCAATTCCTGTTCGTCCTCCCGGCTTTCCGCTTCCTGTGCCGGATTCCCTTCCGAGGCTGGCATCACAACAGACAGCCAGTCCCCTGACAACAGCTTTTGCCACTTACGTTTTCGATAGTAATTCATCGCTGTATGCTTCGCGATCGCAAACAGCCATGTCTTCACGTCAGATCGCTCTTCAAATCGTTCAAGCGAGCGAATCACTCGCAAAAATACCTCCTGTGTCAAATCTTCCGCATCATTCTGACTGCCGGCAAAGTACAGCAAAAATTGATACACATCGTGATAATGCCGCTCATAGATGGTCATGACCTGATGTTTCATTTCTTCATACAAAGAAGCTCCTCCATTCTCTTGCTGTCGGCTGATCGACTACTTTCCTATGCGAAAATTTTCTTGGATACCCATTAGTGTCTTGAGCAGGAAAAAGGTTACAGCAGAATGTTTGAAAATGTTCAGGAATGCAACAGCGACGGATGGATCGGGTAGCCTATAATTTACATGAGTCCTGCTACTCTCCTGATAACACAGAAGTAAGAACGGAGTGACCTGTATGTATAAACGGCTACTAGCTATCCCGCTTGCCGCTTTGCTCCTCGTCTTGGCAGCTTGTGGCAATGGTGGACAAACGGGCGATTATGCGGCATCGAAACCGACCAGATCGATCAATTACCTAGGCAACACTTATACAATTCCAGCCAGAACCAAAGAAATTGTTTTCGTTGGCTTACCTGCTTCCTATGAAGATTCTTTCTTGCTGGGAGTCCCGCCCGTCGCAGCTACGGTGGATAAAAACGGAAAGTTTCCGGCGGAATATCAAGCTATGATCAGAAATGCCAAGCATCTCCCTTATCATATAGTAGATAACTTAAATGAGCTGGTTGCCCTCGATCCTGACGTCATCATGACAACCGACAAGACCTCCAAGGAAGACTTGGCCAAATTACAAACCGCTGCATCCGTCATTCCCGTCTCTACCAACGGAGCTGATTGGCAAGATAACTTGCGTCTGCTTGCTGATGTTCGTGGAAGAGACGACAATTTGGATACCTTTATAGGAAAAGTGAAGCAAAACACACAGGAACTCCGCGACAAGCTCGCCGAACTCCCAGAAAAGAAAGTGCTGACGCTATGGTTCCAAGAAGGCTCCTTCTACGCGTATCCAAAGGATGAACGGTACAATTACCTGTTATATACGGACTTGGCCCTGCCTGTCCCTGATGTCGTCGCGAATATGCAGGAGCGTACAGCGCTCCCTATGGATGCTTTGGCAAAAGAAAATCCTAACTACTTGTTTGTGATGGTCAACAAAGAGGACCAGCCCGCTTTCAAGCAGTTGCAAGAGCAGCCTGCATGGAAAAATCTAAGCGCAGTCAAAACGGGTCAAATGTACGTGAATGCCGTTGAACCAGGATTGGCTGGTGGCACAGCCTACAGCAACCAATCGTTTTTAAATGCAATTCGAAAACAGATGCTAAAGATGAGTGAATAAAAAGATGGGCTTTGCTCATACTATACTCATCGAGCTCGGTGGTGTGTTTTCAATCAGGCTGTAGTCCTTTACGGAGGCGATGTGCCATGGATGATTTACACGATCACCTAGTGAGTAAGGGAAACCGTACACTGCTTTAAGCTTCTAACTTCATATTGGAGGTAGATGCGTCGCACGTGATGATCGGTAACACCTCAAAACTAACGAGCTCGATATATGCCGTCTCCTTTATGGAGGCGGTTTTATTTCTTTTAAAGTGCGCGTTTGTCGGGCGATAGTGCTGGGGAGGAAACAGGAGAAAACGCTCAGATTCTAGGGCCACCCGCTGGGGGATTCACTGCCCGGCTCCATGAAAAAAAGCGAAACCCGCGTCCAAAGTCGTCCATTCAGGAGGTGTCTCAGAGGTGGACGCTAAGAGCTTGTTTCCCTTTTTTTCATTGCGCCTCGGTCGGTGTCCCTAAGATCTTCGCTTATTTCTCCTGTTTCCTCTACGAGCTTTCCGTTTGATCCGATTTTTTAATGCCTTAAAAGAATGAAGAATGTAATCAGTCACGACAGAGAAGAATATTTCCAGACGTAGCGACTTGTGGAGTCCTACCCAGCGGAGAAGGGATTTGCGGGCAACAGAAACGCAACGTGCCCACGCTACGAAGCGGCTACCACTTTTGCGTTTCCCCGCAAATCCCTTCGGAGCGGACAGCCCCAGCCCCCAGCGGGACGGAGCCTGGAGCCTAGACTGGAAATATTCTTCTCTTCACCTCAGCCACATACATAAGAACCTTAAGTTGTTGCTGTAGTGCTGGGGAGGAAACAGGAGAAAACGCTCAGCTTCTTGTCCCACCCGCTGGGGGGGATTTACTGCCCGGCTCCATGAAAAAAAGCGAAACCCGCGTCCAAAGTCGTACATTCAGGAGGTCTCTCAGAGGTGGACGCTAAGAGCTTGTTTCCCTTTTTTTCTTTGCGCCTCGGTCGGTGTCCCAAAGATCCTCGCTTATTTCTCCTGTTTCCTCTGCGAGCTTTCCGTGTTAGTCGGGTTTTAAAAGCCTTAAAAGATGGGAGAATGTAATCTGTTACGACAGAGAAGAATATTTCCAGACGTAGCGACTTGTGGAGTCCTACCCAGCGGAGAAGGGATTTGCGGGCAACAGAAACGCAAACCTGGCACTTCGACAGGTCAAAAATTCAAACGATCCTCTGGAAAATAGCACCTGAGATTCGATTTTGTTCCGATACTCACCGTTTCAGGAACTTCCAACAGAAACGCTCACGAACGATCTGCTGTATCTCACCGAGTTGGACGGCACAAGGTCGCGGACGCTTCACGTTCCGTTCAACTTGAGCGAAGCTGTCGAGAGCGTTATTCTCACAATGGAAGCCGTCATCTTCGAGAAGGATCTCGCGCTAGACTACGACATCGAACCCGGCCTCACCGTCACCGGCTGCAGCGAGCAAATGGAGCAGGTCTTTATGATCCTGCTGGACAACGCGATCAAGTATGCCAATCCAAAGGGCTCAATCCACCTAACGCTTAAAAAGCATCAGGGCCATATCCAGCTATCGGTGACCAATACTGGTCCGGGCATCCCCGCCGAACATGCGGGCAAGATCTATGCGAAGAGTGTGCCGAACGATAAGACGACGTTTTATGTTCAGCTGGACTGACTAAAAAGCTATGGCGTGGGAACGTGTAACAAACAACCATGTTGAAACAACTGTGTAATCATTGGAAAAGCTCGGCATACAGCCGAGCTTTTATCTTACAGTCCAGTATACTAAATTTTCTGCGTGTCTTTCCTTTCTTGAAGTTCGTACATCGCAACCTTATAACTTATTACTTCTAAATGTTTTAGGTTTTCATTGATTTTATTCTGCACTTCTAATTTATGCTGCATCATCATTTCTTTTCTTTGCAGGAATGTTTCATCGCCTAATTCATAAAGATCGATATATTCTTTTATTTTAGAAATAGGCATTCCTGTCAACCGCAGAGATCGGATAAAGTTGATCCATCTCAAATCTTCATCATTATATATTCTACGACCATTTGAATCTCGAGAAATATTTCTTAACAACCCTTCCGTTTCATAAAATCTGAGTGTATTTGCAGACACATGTAAGTTATCAACTACATATTTCATTGAAAATGACATCCGATCCGTCCCCTTTCGTTATAGTTACTATAACGAAATGTAGATCAAAAAAATAGAAAAATGCTTTAGTAACCTCTACACTAATAGCAAATTCTATTGTAAAAACCTATATTTGACTTCGAGCAGCAATAATAAACTACATTAGAAGTACCGGGAAATAGAAAACCTCAAAACTGGAGGCAATTAAGCGATGAACTCAAACTATGAAAATGGAAAAAAACTTTTTCAAGAAACTGATGAATCAGGAATCCAAGCGGTTATTCATGCTTTAAGCGATGTATCTCCCCACATAAGTCGGTACATTATTGAATTTTTTGGGCAAGTTTTCAATAATCCCGTACTCACCTATGAACAAAGAGAAATAATCGTGATCTCTGCGTTAATATCGTTAGGTGATACTCCAAATCAACTCAAATGGCACATGAACTTCGGTTTGAAAGTTGGAATTACGCCGAACGAAATTATTGAAATTGCTACCCATTGTATTCCGTTTTGCGGCGCTCCTCGTGCTTTAAATGCCATTACCGTTGCGAAACAACTTTTTGCAGAACAAAATATCGAAGTAAACATCGAGGACGAACTACTACATTCTGTAGGGGAACGACGGGAAAGAGGCATAGCAAAACTTCAAGAAATCGACGGCAAACATGGTGAGGCGGTTGCCGATTCACTTGCCGAGATTGCCCCTGTATTAGCTGAACAAATCATTGAATTTGCGTTTGGTGAAATCTACAGCCGCTCAGGACTAAACCCTAAACAGCGCCAACTCGTCACATTAGGAGCCTTAACTGCTCAAGGTGGATGCGAGCCACAGTTGCACGTTCATCTCAATGCCTCCATTCGTGTAGGTCTAACGAGACAAGAAGTGATTGAGGCATTACTGCAATGCTACCCATACACGGGATTTCCTAAAGTCTTGAATGCTATAAATGTTGCCAAAAAGATATTTTTAACATAGTTATTCACCGATAGGGCAAGTTGATAAAAAGACCGGACTTCACTCACAGAGTTTTTCCGGTCTTTTTAATTAGATAAATTTTACTACTTTTTTCAGTGTACATTCATCATTTTTCCTATATGTTGGAATCAGTGATTGTCGAAAATTACTCTTAGGTGATGAATGTGCATACCCTTTATCTTGCTTAATCCAACTAACACAAAAATGGTGTAAACCACCTCCGCTATATCTACATCACTAAAACACCCAGAGAACCTTCCAAGTCATATTAAATTCCAATATGAACTCCCCTCATATTTCACAATCCTATCAGAACCTTCAGAATCCCGTATTATTTCACTATTTCTTTAAACACTCTATTTATTAATCTCAATAACTATGCAAAAAGCGAAACCGCGTCCAAAGTGGTCCTTTCAGGATGTTTTTTCAGAGGTGGACGCTTAAGGGCGTGTTTTGCTTTTTTCTCCTGTTTCCTCTACGAGCATTCCGTGTTAGACGGGTTTTAAAAGCCTTAAAAGATGGGAGAATGTAATCTGTTACGACAGAGAAGAATATTTCCAGACGTAGCGACTTGTGGAGTCCTACCGAGCGGAGAAGGGATTTGCGGGCAACAGAAACGCAACGTGCCCACGCTACGAAGCGGCTACCACTTTTGCGTTTCCCCGCAAATCCCTTCGGAGCGGACAGCCCCAGCCCCCAGCGGGACGGAGCCTGGAGCCTAGACTGGAAATATTCTTCTCTTCACCAAAGCAACATAAAAAAGACCTCTGTCCTAAAACAAAGGTCTTCCCCCATCGAAAAAATTATTCACCTAAATCAACGTTATGGTACACCTGCTGCACATCGTCCAAGTCTTCCAAAGCATCGATCAGCTTTTCGAATTGAGCTTGTACGTCTTCTGTCAGCGTTACTTCGTTTTGTGGCAGCATGGTCAGTTCAGCGACGGTAAACTCTGAAACGCCACCATTTTTGAGTGCTTCTTGTACAGCATGGAACTGTTCGGCATCTGCGTAAACGATGACAGCACCGTCTTCTTCCAAAATGTCGCGGACGTCTACGTCTGCTTCCATCAAGATTTCCAGCACTTCATCAGAGGATTTGCCTTCCATACCAAATACCGCTGTTGGGTCAAACATATAAGCAACCGAACCGGATACGCCCATGTTACCGCCGTTTTTGTTGAAAGCGGCACGTACTTCAGGAGCTGTGCGGTTTACGTTGTTGGTTAGTGCATCCACAATGATCATGGAACCGTTTGGCCCAAAGCCTTCGTAGCGCAGCTCGCTAAACGTTTCATCAGAGCCGCCTTTTGCTTTATCAATCGCGCGGTCGATAATCGCTTTCGGTACGCTGTACGTTTTGGCACGCTCCAGGACGACCTTCAGAGCACGGTTGGACTCTGGGTCCGGCTCGCCTTGCTTTGCCGCTACGTAAATTTCCTTCCCGAACTTCGCGTAAATACGACTGGTGCTCGCGTCTTTAGAAGCTTTCTTTTCTTTAATATTGTTCCACTTACGACCCATAATCCCACTCTCTTTCAATATGACAGATTAAAATATGAATACTCCGGATTCCTTTTACACACTAGCCTATTATACCTCAATCTGACGAAAGATGTTAAGCAGTGGAAGAATTTAAAAGCACAGCCCCTGATTAGGAGAGCTGTGCTTTGCTTTTGCCAGGCTTATTTTTTGGTCAATCCTTCGTAAATCGTCTTGATATTCCACTCCATCATTTTGATGTACGTATCACCATCTTCTCCCGGCTTTCCGAGAGAGTCCGTAAATACTTTCCCGACAATCGGTACACCCGTTTCATTCGATACCATCTCCATGCTGCGCGGATCGATACTCGTCTCTACGAACAGAGCCGGGATTTTTTTCGCACGAATCGTATCGACCACCTGCGTAACCTGCTCTGGTGTTCCTTGATTCTCCGAGTTGATTTCCCAAATGTACGCCGCTTCAAAATCGTACGCTTCGCTGAAATATTTGAACGCTCCCTCGCTCGTCACAAGCAAACGCTGTTCTTTCGGAATCTGGTTATATTGCTTCACCGCTTCCTCGTGCAGTGCAGTCAACTGTTCGATGTACTTCTTGGCGTTTTGCTCATACGTTTCCTTGTGCGCTGGGTCCACCTTGATCAAGGCATTTTTTGCATTTTCCGCATACTTGATGCCATTGCGTACATCCAGCCAAGCGTGCGGGTCTTCTTCGCTCTCTTTGCCTTTGGTCGTCAAGTGCTTGGCAGCTACGCCCTCACTGAGACGGAACACAGGTGCATCCGGGCCTGATTTGCCTGCTGTGGTCATCAGTTTATCGAACCAGGAGTTACCGGCTTCCAAGTTCAGTCCATTGTAAAAAACAGCGTCTGCATCCGTCGTTTTTTGCACGTCAGCAGGCAGTGGATCATATTCATGCGGATTGGAGCCAATTGGAGCGAGACTATGGATCTCTACCCGATCCCCCCCAACGTTTTTCACGATGTCATACAGGATGGAATACGTGGTTACGACCTGCAGCTTATCACTATCTGATTTCGTGGGCTCGTTCGCACTTTGCGGAGCACCACACGCTGCCATCAATACGGTTGATAGTAGAAAAACGAAAAACAGATTCCACTTCTTCATAACAATAATTCTCCTTTACTTTAAGAGCTCGACCCGTTTTTGCCGGGCTCGGATTGATTTCCATACTACCCCGTGTTTTCGGGAGAAAAGAAAGGCCAGGAAGAAGAGCACAGTTGCAACCACGACAATTGTGGCACCAGAGGCCAAATTATAGGTAAAGCTAAAATAAAGGCCGATAACCGAAGACAACATCCCAAAACCGCCAGCCAAAAAGATCATGATCGACAAACGGTCCGTCAAAAGATAAGCAGTAGCAGCCGGTGTAATCAGCATGGCGACGACGAGCACGATTCCTACAGTTTGCAAGGAAGCGACAGTTACCATCGTCAACAAGGTCATCAGCAAGTAATGAATGAGGTTGTTACGCAAGCCGTAGGCGGCAGCAATGGTCGGATCGAACGAAGTCAGTAACAGTTCTTTGAAAAAAGCGTAGACTGTCACGATGACGATAACCCCGATACCGACTGTCACCCACATGTCTGACGAACGCACAGCCAATACATTCCCGAACAAAATGTGATAGAGATCCGTACTGCTCTTCAGCATCGTAACCATGATGATTCCGATTGCAAAGGCGGACGTGAACATAATCCCAATCGCCGTGTCGTTCTTGATGCGGCTATTTTGGCTCACGTAGCCAATTCCAACAGCGGTGAGCACACCTGTTAAAACAGCGCCCACGAAGAAATTGATCCCAAAAGCATAGGAGAGTGCCACCCCAGGTAATACAGCGTGCGAGATGGCATCCCCCATCAAGGACATTCCACGCAAGATGATAAAGCTACCGATGACGCCGCAGATTAACCCAACCACTACAGATGTAAACATTGCTTTTTGCAAAAACTCATACTGTCCAATTGCCATCAAGAAATCCATTATGCAAGCACCTCGGTCTTTTCGAGAAATGGGAGTTGATAGGAATATGCTCTCGACATGACTTCTCGATTCAGCACTTCATCGACCGTACCGAACTTGATCAATTCTTTGTTCATTAAAAGGAGTTGATCAAAATACGCATATGCTTTGGACAAGTCATGATGGACGACGACGATTGTTTTGTCCTGAAATTGCAGCTCTTTCAAAATGCGAATGATGGTATCCTCGCTCGCCACATCAATTCCCACAAACGGCTCGTCCAGAAGCAGCAGCTCTGGTTTTTGCGCAAGTGCCCTTGCCAGGAAGACACGCTGTTGCTGCCCGCCGGAGAGCTCCCCAATCTGCCTGTCGCGGAAATCCTCCAGCCCTACTTTTCTCAGGCATTCCAACGCCCACGCTTTTTCCTTTTTCTTCGGAAATTTAAACAGTCCAACACTTGGGTATGTCCCGATCAGCACTGTATCCATGACGGTGATCGGAAACGTCCAATCAATTATGCTCCGCTGTGGTACATAGGCGATTTTCTTCCGGAATTCATTTGTCTCTTTCCCAAAAATCCGCACATTCCCCTTATCTCTCGGAATGAGTTCCAAGAGCGCTTTGATCAGGGTTGACTTCCCTGCCCCGTTTGGACCGATGATTCCAACCATGCTCCCTACTTCAACATCAAAAGAAACATCCCGAACAACTTCGTTCCCAAAGTAGGAGACATGCAAGCCCCTTACCGCGATAGCAGATTCCATGATTTTTTCCCTCCAAATAATAGCCCGTTATATGATCCCGCCCAAAAACCGATGGTGAAACGGGTAAATCCCACATGTACATATGCCTACACACAACAATGTAGTCTTGTACCAATAATATTAACCTAAACAAACTAATATGCATTCGTATAAAAAAGTTTCCCTAACGCAAAATTAAATGATTTCCATTCTCATGTCAATATATTCTTTTTTCTGAAATACAAAAAAAGTGCAGCCTATGTTTAAAAGAGTCAGCACTTCCAGGATGTTCCTATTCCGTTCATATCCAAAAGCTTTTTTTCTATAAAAATAAATAAACATATGTTAAATCGCTATAGTTATGTTAATATGAAGATTATCTGTTTGATAAAAATCTAAAAATTGAAAACTAACTAAAAATAGAGAGAGGTGGATCGTATGCAGGATCAAAAATTGGAGAGAGGTCTAAAAAACAGACACGTACAACTCATCGCGATCGGTGGAGCAATCGGAACAGGATTATTTTTGGGCGCAGGAAAATCGATTCATTTAGCCGGCCCATCCATCTTATTTGCTTACTTGATTACGGGCGTCATCTGCTTTTTAATCATGCGCTCCCTCGGGGAGCTCCTCTTGAGCAATTTGAACTACCATTCTTTCGTGGATTTCGTCAAAGACTATTTGGGGAATATGGCCGCATTTGTCACGGGCTGGACTTACTGGTTTTGCTGGATTTCCATCGCCATGGCCGACCTGACAGCGGTTGGTCTGTACACGCAATTTTGGTTTCCGGAAATACCGCAGTGGATGCCAGGCTTAATCGCCCTCGTGATTTTGTTAATCATGAATCTGGCTACGGTGAAGCTTTTTGGAGAAATGGAATTTTGGTTCGCGCTCGTTAAGGTCATCGCGATTCTCGCCCTGATTTTTGTCGGCATTTTCATGATCATCAAGGGCTTTTCTACGAATGCAGGTGCGTCCACCTTTACGAATCTCTGGAGTCATGGCGGTATGTTCCCGAACGGCTTCAATGGGTTCCTTCTCTCCTTCCAGATGGTCGTATTCGCATTTGTTGGGATCGAGCTCGTCGGTCTGACGGCCGGTGAAACAGAAGACCCAAAACGCGTCATTCCAAAGGCGATTAACCAAATTCCGATTCGAATTTTGATTTTCTACGTTGGCGCACTCATCGTCATCATGAGCATTTATCCTTGGAACGCGATCAACCCATTGGAGAGTCCATTCGTGCAGGTCTTCGCAGCGATTGGCATTGCAGCCGCTGCCGGTATCGTCAACTTTGTCGTACTGACATCCGCCGCTTCCGCATGTAATAGCGCCATTTTCAGTACAAGCCGGATGGTTTACTCCCTTGCCAAAGAAAAGAATGCACCTGTGCCCCTTACCAAACTGACTGCCAACAAGGTCCCGGCAAATGCACTACTCTTTTCGACAGTTGTCATTCTAATCGCAGTCGTATTGAACTACGTCATGCCAGAGGGCGTATTTACTCTGATTACTAGTGTGTCGACCGTTTGCTTTATCTTTATTTGGGGAATCACGGTCATCTGTCATTTGAAATATCGCAAAACGAGACCGGAATTAGCAAAAGCGAACCCATTTAAAATGCCGCTCTATCCTTTTGCCAATTACCTGATCCTGGCATTCCTTGCCTTCATCCTGGTCGTCCTTGCACTCGCAGAAGATACACGAGTCGCCTTGTTTATCACACCTGTATGGTTTATTCTGCTCGTCGTGATCTACAAACTGCGGAAAACGAGAACAAATGAAATAGAGGTAGCCGAACACTAAGCAGCGCCTCCTGTTTTCACTTTCAACAACGGTGAAAACGGGAGGTGCTTTATTTTGGTATCTCCTCGCGCTGCTCCCCTTCAAATACCCCTTCGATCACAATACCCTTCTTGCACTTTAGGTAGTACATAAACGGAAAATAGGAGACAAAGCCAAATAGGACTGCGCCTAATCCATACAGCAGCGGTACAGAAAGCACATGCAAGATTCCCGCTGTCCATCCCTTGACCTGCATACTGAAAATCAAAGCTTCCGAAGCGCCAAACTGCCCCATTACAAGTAAAAATAGGAAACGAAAGGCTCCATCCAAAACCCCGATCGAAACCCCGGCTCCCGCACACAGCTTGATGTAGGACGATATTTTTATGTTTATGACTTTTACTCTCGTCATCCACTACACCCTCTTTTTTTAAATTTTTTCTAAAAGAAAACTAGCTTCCTTCCTCTTCGATGTGTACTATATGTAAAAAACCAAATCCAGCATGAGGTGATAGTAAACATGACACAGCAGCATCCGTCCTTTGCAAGACCTCCACTCGCAGATTGCATTCCTGATCTCGTTGCCTTTTCCAGAGGGGAGAAAAAAGCGACCCTCTTCATCCATAACGGCACTCTCGTCAATGTTCTCTCCGGTGAAATCTTGCCGAATATGTCCATCGCTGTTGTTGGCACACGTATCGCCTATGTCGGTCCTTTTGTAGAAGGGATGACGGATGAATCCACCAGGACCATCGATGCAAAAGGAAAGTATATGGCACCAGGACTGTTGGACGGGCACTGTCATATCGAAAGCAGCATGCTGTCCGTGACGCAATTCGCCAATGCGGTACTGCCCCTCGGAACGACAGGCGGTTTTTTCGACGCACATGAGATCTCGAATGTTCTCGGTTTACCTGGTTTGCGGATCATGCTGGATGAGGCGAGACAAACCCCGATGGCTGCTTACATGCAGGTCGCTTCCTGCGTCCCTTCAACGGATGCTTCTTTTGAAACGGCTGGGGCAGAATTCGGACCAGCGGAAGTCGCGGAAGCATTGAGCTGGGGACCCGATATGATCGCGCTCGGAGAAGTCATGAATTTCCCTGGGGTCGTGTACGGAGACCCGAAAATGATTGGAGAGATTCAAGCGACACTGCGGGCAGGAAAAGTAGTGGATGGTCACTATACATGGCCGTCAAGTGATCCACGTCTGGCTGCTTATGCAGCTGCGGGTGTAACCGGCGACCATGAGTGTGTGACCAGCGAAGATGTCGCACAGCGGGTACGCCTTGGCATGTATGCCAAAATGCGCCGCGGCTCAGCCTGGCACGATGTTGCAGCAACGATCAAGGCACACACCGAACAGGGCATTGACTCCCGCCGGATGATGCTCGTGTCCGATGACCGCATCTGTGATTCGTTGAAAGAAGAAGGTCATATGAACTTCATCGTCAGACATGCGATCTCGCAAGGAGTCAAGCCTGTGACTGCCTTCCAGATGGCGACCATCAATACAGCAGAACGATTCGGTGTCGCACGAGATGTAGGCTCGATCGCACCGGGTATCATCGCCGATATCATTTTGCTCGACGGGAATCTGGCTGATGTAAATGTCGTGACGACGATCGCACGCGGTGAAGTAGTGGCGGAAAACGGTGAAATGACGCTCGAACTTTCTCCGTTCCCTTACCCTGAGTTTGCCATCAACTCTGTGAAAATCAAGGCTGAGCTCACGCCATCTGACTTCATCATCAAGACCCCCGTTCCGTCCGGGACGATCAAGACACGCGTCGCAGTTGTCCGCGAAAATCACGTAGAGACGGACGAAGTGTTTGTCGATGTGGCTGTCGCAAATGGCGAGCTCCAGATCACGCCCGAGAGTACCTTGTGCAAAATGGCTGTTTTCGAACGCCATGGGAAAACAGGCGGCTCTGGCATTGGGATTGTCGGCAATGTCGGATTTAACCAGCCAGCAGCGATTGCCATGACTGTCGCCCATGACTGCCATAACGTGCTTGTCATCGGAAACGATGATGAGCGGATGGCACAAGCAGCCAATGCTGTGATCAGCATGCAAGGCGGCATCGCTGTCGTGACTGGAGACGGCGAAATGGTAGAGCTTCCGCTGCGTTTAGCTGGACTGATGTCGACCGAGCCTTATGAAACAGTTGTGCAGCAATCCATGGAGATTAGCCAAGCATTGGTGAAGGCGGGCTGCACGATGAACTACGCCTTTATGACATTGTCTTTGCTTGCTCTGGTCGTCATACCGACATTGCATATATCGGATACGGGCTTGATTCGCATTTCAGATGCAGGATTTGAGCGAGTATCACTGTTTGTGGAATAACGATGACATCCCCTCTTTTGCGAATGTGCAGAAGAGGGTTTTCTCTTTTCGCTACCCTATTCTTCGACCAACTGAACCACTTTGCATAATTGATAGAAATAGAAAACCCCACGCGTTTGTACGAGATTCATCTGATCCAGATAGCGCAACGTTTCCAAAGCGATGTTTCGCGCCTCTTTTACATCCTCTTCATTCATGTTCGCGATAGCTTCCTTCAGCTCCACAACCGATAAGGAATAGACAGCAGGTCGCAGCGTGCGTAGCAGCATGATTTTGCGGATTTGCGAGCGATTGAAGAGACGGTAGCCATTTTTCTCATCGCGGGAAGTCGTAATAAGTCCAACCTTTTCCCAGTGGCGGATGGTTGAGCTCGGCAGAGAAGTCATGGTTGCTACCTCCCCAATCGTCATCCATTCGCCGTTTCCAGCTTCCTCACCCTTTCCAGCTGGACCGTCTTCAAGCATCGCCACGTTTCGTTCCGCTAACTGTTTGTCCCTCTGCAAGTTAGCCTGTACCTCATTCACAAGCCATAGAGCAGCCTGCAACTGTCTATCCTGAATCAATCGCATGACCTGCGCCGTCACATCCATTCCAAAGCCTGGGGACATGGCTTGGATACAGGTAAAATAAGCGACGTGTTCCTCCGTATACTTCCGGTAGCCGCTCACTGACCGTTCTACAGGTGGAACCAGCCCATGTGCTTCATAATTGCGCAAGGCGCTCGTACTCAGTTTCAGCTTACGTGCAATATCAATGGGGCGCACGGCAGCCAGCCTCCTTCCGATTTTCTTCCACAAAGATTAAAGCTTATTTGTAAAGTTACTTCAACCCAAATCAGCTTCATTCCTTTTCTTTTGGAGAAACCTTTCAATTAGCGCGAATGTTGTAAGATGAATGTGACAAGTGGAAGGAGGCGCATTAACTTATGCACAAAGCTGAATTCGAACGGCAACTGACAACACTCATTCATAAGGGCTATCCTGAAATGGCGGGCATGACAGCAGATGAATTTCGGGAAAATCTGACCCCGCTGCAACCACTGGCAGAAGCTCTCACCATTCAAGAAGACGACCTGCAAGCGGGCGTCGTCCCCTTTGTTCTCGTGGTAAAAGGCGAATGGTTCGACGGAGAAAAAGCGATGCAAGCCATCGAGCGGAAAAAGAAAGCTGGCTTCAGTGTCATGGATGCAGAAGAAATCCGGCGATTTACACCCATCGAAGACATCGAGATTCCTACAGGAATGGCTTACCTGATGACCGGAATTGATACGGGAAAAGAAACGCTGAACATCACTCCGAATGACGCGATGCCCATCCTCTTGGAGCAGCAGCGTTCTCCGCTCACGCTGGAGGAAGGAATTGCCCTGATCACCCACTTCCCGGATCTGGTAAAGAAAAACAACGGCTTTTCTCTACTCGGCTCTCGTTGTGGCGATCGACGAGTAACGGCCATGTGGATCAGCGAAAACAAGCCAAAGCTAGGCTGGTGCTGGGCTGGCAATCCACATACGTGGCTTGGTTCGGCTTCCTGCAAAGCTCGTTTGGGTGAAAAAAAACTTGAGATGGTCTTACCCCTGTCAAGTAAACACAACTAGAAAATTCTAAGCAGCCAGTGTGTTTCGGTATTCGACCGGGGCACACTGGTTTTGAATGTTTGACCTTTTTTTAGCCATAGTAAAATCCCCTCCAAGGAGAGTGTACCACCCACTGTTAGTTTGGCGGGCTTTTAACACTGTCTACTCAAAGGGGATATTACCAGTAATGCGGACTTTTATGCTTACATCTATCTATTCTTCAAAATTAATTTTAAATACATCACCCGCATTCCCACCAAAAACGATCATCCCACCCTCAGGCAGTACTACCGAATGCTTGTTACTTGCCTTTGAAAAGTTCACAGTCATTCCATTCTTGTCATAAACGGCGAATCCTCCGCTTTCCGGAGTCTCAACGTTCATAACTCGGTTGGCTGATTTTGCATCGATTTTATACCATCTAGCCTGACCATCCGATGGTATGATGCATAATGAATCTTTCCCATCATTAAAGGTTGGAATAGCATCTTCACTGATATAGGATAATCCATTGATCTTTACATACTCTTTTTGATTCTTATGATAGAAATTCAAATCAAAAGCGTCTCTTCCGTTTGCAACAGGAATCTGAATTACATTTACTGCATTATTCTTGTCAACGATTTTAGTGCCTGAAGCGTATCCATGGCTGATATCAACCGATATAGTTTTGGTCACAAGCGCATTGTTTAGATACATCACTGAAGTGATCTTTTCATCTACAGCGTAGTATTTTTTTCCATCCCTATGTTCCCATACCGTTTTCATTGACTGTTTTAGTGGATTGGAAGCTAACTTTTGAAATTCATAGGTTACCGAAAACGCTTGACCTAATCCTGGATTATTTATATAAGCGTTAAGTTTTAAATAGGTTTTTCCATTCTTCGCTCGGTCAAAGCTTATCGTTGCATTCCCATCGTTGTTTTTGAACTGTCCATTGCCGGTATATACATATTTTTGCGGCGGTACCCCTCCAAATGCTAGATCAGGTAAATGAATCTCCCCGTTCTTTATCTCCAGTTTTACCGTTTTACCTACACTACCGTATAACCCAGAGTATGCAAGCATATCGGATGGCATGTCCACTTTCACTGGAGGTTCAAATGTTTTTTCAGGTAGAATTTCTTTAATGGTGCCTTTGGCTCTTAGATATTCCAATAAAATATTTGATGCAGCTAAACTATTATAGATACCACTGCCTCCCGATGAAAGCACAGCAATCGTAATATCATGTTCGGGTAAGGTCACCAAAGCAGCGTGATACATAATCGTATCTCCACCTTTAAATAATGCTGTTATTCCGTAATCACTAAACGGTGTTAAACGGACAGCATCCCAACCAAGACCATAGTTAATCGAGTTTGTCTCTTCAGGAACCCACACGCCTTTTCTATACTCATGACTTTGCATAGCCTTTGCTGACTTCTCAGATAAAATATCCGTTCGATTCCCGATTAATACTTCAGCGAATTCAGTTACTTCTTCAGCCGTGGAGTAAAGGCCTCCTGTCCCTATGAGATTGGCATTCTCAACGGGTAAAGCTTGATCCAACCCAGGATAATAAGTTTTTATGAGCCTGTCTCTATCAAAAGAATCAAGTGGTGTTTTGGTAGAGGTCAATTGAAGAGGATCAGAAATATAGGTTTCAAGAAATTCGCTATAACGTAAACCGCTCACTCGCTCAATCAATATTTCAAGCAGCTGAAAACCATCATTGCAATATACTGAAAACTCGCCGGGAGTTGACTTTAAGCTTTCGGATTGTAATCTTACCAATAATTCATCATGATTTTTCGTATCATTATCATCAAATAAAAAACTATTCCCATATTGACTACCGTAAATTCCAGAAGAATGATTCATCAACATACGTGGCGTAATCTGTTTATATCGCTTATCTGCCATTTTAAAGTCCTTGATATACGTGGTTAGCGGCTTATCAATATCAATTCTTTTAGAATCAGCCAGCATCATCGTTGCAGCAGTCACGTACATTTTACTTACCGAGCCGATTCCAAACATCGTGTCTTCGGTGATCGGACTCTTGGTCTCTTTATCGTATACACCAGCACTGCCTGATAAGACAATGGATCCATGATCCCTAATTGCATACTGCAATCCACTAGCACCATATTCGGATACGATCTTCGAAGCCTGCTCCCGTGCCTTTTCTTCTACAGTATCAGGATTCGTTAGAGCAAAAGCAGGGGTGACCAGTATTGCAATAAGAATAGCGGTCATGAATACAGCAACCACCTTCTTCATTGTTAATTCCTCCTCGTAATTCTTGCTGTATTGTACTTCGCTGAAATGATCATACAAGGAAAAAGTCTGCTAGAATAAAAATGACCCTGAAACGAAAAAAACAATCCCTAAACAACATGTTGTCTAAGGATTGTTGCTTTAATATGGAAGTACGACCATATTATTAAATTCTTTATGTTTCGTTTCAATGGTCATATGACCACCGTACTTGTCACAAATTCTAGCTATGTTTGTTAATCCGATACCATGAAATTCCGCGTTTGATTTTTGGCTGTGCAAATAGGCAACTTCATTCTCCATATGATTCAAGATGTGAATGAGAAGGGTAGACTCGGTAGAATATATTTTGATTAGAATGTACCTATCTTCTGCGATTTTCACTCGTTTAGAAGCTTCCACTGCGTTATCTAGCATATTTCCTAGAGCTACACATAAGTCATAACGGTCAATATTAACTTCCTGTGAATATAGGTTAATCTTCGTCTCTATTCTTATACCATTGGCTTGTCCAATATTAAGCGTATTTGTGACAAGGGCATCTATAACCAGATTCCCCGTATTAACGCGATGATAGGCTCCTTCGACTTTATTTAAAGTAGTCTTGATATGTTCCATTGCCGCTTCTAACTCATTTCGCTTAATACATTCTTCGATATACAAAAGCTGTTGGTTCGTATCATGAATGATTCGTTTAATCGATTTGAAGCTGTGAACTGTTTTTTCGTAATTCGCATCTTGATAGTCCATTTGATTTTGCAATTGCGAATTCTCATGCATAAATTGAAATTTATCAACGATATTATCAAAAATATAGAAAATAATAACGTTTAAGAGAAGCATTCCAATGACGGAAATGAAAGAATAAACGTCCATATAAGTTAGAATACTCAGCTGGTATATACTTACGACAGGAATAACCAAGAATAATGCGTAGTAACGATTATCCAAAGAGAAACTTCTACGTTTTGCAAGTAGTCGTATGATCTGAATGATCGCAAACATGATCATGGAACTGAGTAAAATAGCTTTCGTATTGGCTATTTGATCTTGTTCATTTATAGAGTGAAAGCTAAAGTCAACGGAATCTAGGGAATAAAATAAATATAGCGATATAAAATAAGAGAGAGATGCTAAAACACTGTAAAGTATAGAAAAAGTAAACTTCGTTTTAAATTCTACTGTATAAGATTGCGCAAAACTAAATATCACAAGAAAAGATAGCATCGAAGATAAAATAAGAGAGGCTGGTATAACTAAATATAGGTAATCGAGCAATCCAAAGATAATGAAGTATATAAATCGGTTTTGTTTTTTAGCTGATTTATCAAATACCGAATTGAAGAAAAAATTAACTTGCACACCCATCAGAAGTATCATGCAAAAGACAATCGGAAAATTATTTTGAATCATATCAATCGACCTTCATAATCATAAATTTGGTGTAAGTGTCTTTAACCTCTTTCATTTTAGAACGGCCTATAGGCAATTCCCTCCCATTGGACATGAGAACCACTCCACTTGCAAATTTCTTCACATGAAGCAGATTAATAATAATGGAACGATGGATTTGTATGAAGTTACAGTCCTTTAAGGCCAGAGCATAATCAGAAATGATGCCTTTGCTTTCATAGGTTTGATTTGTGGTCGTAAAATGCAGCTTGCTTTTTATGGTTAAGCTTTTGGCAGCTTCAATACAAATAAGTTCATCATGTTTTAATACGACTTCTTCATAGCCTGACTTGATGACCATATACTTTTTATCAAGTGCTTGAAAGTATTGGTGTAGCTTGATGATTTTCTCCTCCAAGATCGAAGGTGCAATGGGTTTTATCAAGTACTGGAATGTCATGACGTCAAAACTTTCCACCATATACTGGGGGTAACTTGTCAGAAAAATAATTTGTTCATCCAGGTTCTTTAACCCTCTTATGGTTCGGGCTGTTTGAATTCCGTTCATTCCACCCATTTCAATGTCCAAAATTAAAATATGGAACGGAATTTCTTGGCGCTCATAATAAGATACCAACTGCTCTCCCGCGTCGAATGATTCGATTACAAATTCAATATTTGTCTTTATCGACAATGTAAGTAGAATACTTTTAACAAACTCTCTGTGTTTCTCCTCATCATCGCAAATAGCCACTCTATACATAAATGATGTACCCTCGTTCCATTACCTTTATTTTAAAGTTCTATCATAAACATGATACAACCTCTTAACTTTATATAGATAGATTTTGGATGAAATGCAAATTTGAATCCCTTAAATCACAATCACCCCCCTGGCCCTTATGAATGGAAAATCAATCTCTGTTACGGATGAAATCTTTGTAAGCAACAATTTTACGTTCTAGCATACCGTCCACATCGATTAAAATTTTTATTTGTTGCTCAATATAGTGTTTATGATCTTCTAAAAGACTCAATCGAGCTGAAGCAGTATGTTCTCCTTCTAAAAATAGTGAAGCGTACTTCTTGATTTTCGAGATAGGCATTTGCGTTTCTTTTAACTTGATAACAAATCGCAGCCATTGAATATGCGAATCGTTATATCGCCTGTCACCACTTTCATCGCGATCCGGAATAATTATTTTTTCCTTTTCATAATATCGCAGCGTATGTGTGCTGATCCCTAATAGATGTGCCACTTCACCAATCGTGTGCATGAGAAACCTCCGAATGGATTTTATACCCTTGACTTAGAGTTTACTCTAATCTGTATACTCAATGAAACATTCAATCTCAATGGAAGCTATTGAATAAATTCAGGAGGGGTATACATGAATTATACGGTCATTACGGGGGCAAGTTCAGGAATTGGTTTTGAAACCGCTCTGGCATTTGCTGCTCGTGGAAAAAACTTAATTTTAGCAGCACGTCGAACGAATGAATTAGAAAAGTTACAATCAAAAGTGGCTGAAATCAACGCAAAATTGGATGTAGTCATTCGAACAGTTGACTTAAGTGTACGTGCAAATGTTCATGACTTTTACGACAGTCTAAAGGATTATGAGATTGAGACCTGGATTAATAATGCGGGGTTTGGAAACTTTGCTTCTGTTGGAAAACAAAACTTGAATAAAATTGAGTCCATGCTTCACTTGAATATTGAAGCACTAACGATTCTTTCTTCTCGTTATGCTCATGACTATGCACATGTGAAAGGAACACAAATCATCAATATTTCTTCAGGCGGAGGTTACAGAATCATTGCTAACGCCGTGACCTATTGTGCAACGAAGTTCTATGTAAGTGCCTTTACGGAAGGTCTAGCACAAGAATTGAGGGAGAACGGAGCAGAAATGCGAGCAAAAGTCTTGGCACCTGCTGCAACAGAGACCGAATTTGCGAAGCGTTCCTTTGATATGGATCATTTTGAATATGCTGGTGCAGTTCCTAAGTTCCATACAGCTAAACAAATGGCCGGTTTCTTGCTCGATTTATATGACAGTGAGAAGGTCGTTGGAATCGTGAATGGAGCAACATATGAGTTCGAGCTAAGAGATCCAATCTTCACGTATGTACCGAGGGCAAGCAACTAGTTTTTTATCATTCCGAGACATTTTCCACATCAAAAAGAGGATGAGCAAGTCTCATCCCCTTTTTTGTGATTACACCATCACTTTGCAAATGTCGTTGGTAAACTCTACCGGGTCTTGAATCGGCAAGCCTTCGATTAAGAGAGCCTGATTGTACAGAAGCGCCGTATACAAATTGACCTTTTCCTTGTCTGTGTCAAATGCACCCTTCAATGACTGGAACACCGCATGGTTCACATTAATCTCCAGGACCTTGTCTGCCTTCACACTCGGATTGTTTGGCATCGCATTCAAGATTTTTTCCATTTCAATCGTCACTTCACCCTCTGTCGACAAGCAGACAGGGTGTGACTTCAAGCGCTTGGAAGCTTTGACAGCTTTGACTTTTCCTTCGAGCAGCGATGCCATATAGTCGAACAGCTCTTTGTTGTTCTCGTTTTCTGCTTCGGCTGCTTTTTCTTCTTCACCCGGTTCGATTCCCAAATCCCCGCTCGATACGGATTTGAATTCCTTTTCCTTGTAGTTCATCATCATTTTGATCGCGAACTCATCGACGTCATCTGTGAAGTACAGGATTTCGTAGCCTTTCTCGGATACGAGCTCTGTTTGCGGCAGCTTCTCGATTCGCTCGATCGACTCGCCAGATGCGTAGTAGATGTACTTTTGGTCTTCTGGCATTCTCTCTACGTACTCTTCTAGCGTCACCAGCTTTTTCTCTTTGGAAGAGTAGAACATCAACAGGTCTTGCAGCGTTTCTTTATGCCTTCCGTAATCGCTGTACATGCCGTATTTCAGCTGTCTGCCAAACGACTTGTAGAACAGCTCGTATTTCTCCCGCTCTGTTTTCAGCATGCTTTGCAGCTGGCTTTTGATTTTGCTCGTGATGTTTTTTGCAATCAGCTTCAATTGACGGTCATGCTGGAGCATCTCACGGGAAATGTTGAGCGACAGGCTCTCGGAGTCAACCATCCCTTTGACAAAGCTGAAGTAGTCGGGAAGCAGGTCTGCACATTTGTTCATGATGAGTACGCCGTTCGCATACAGCTCCAGACCTTTTTCGTACTCCTTCGAGTAGTAATCAAACGGCATGCTCTCCGGGATGTACAAAATCGCCTGATAAACAACGGCTCCATCAGCATTGATATGGATGTGCGTCAGCGGCTTGTCGAAGCCGTAATGCTTGCTCGCATAAAACTGCTCGTAATCCTCAGTGGTCAGCTCGCTTTTATTTTTACGCCAAATCGGAACCATGCTGTTCACGATTTGTTCTTCCTTCACCTGTTCGTACTCGTTTTCGCTGCCCTCTTTTGGCTTATGCTGCGTAACGTCCATTTTGATCGGGTACCGAATGAAATCGGAGTACTTTTTGATAATCGCTTTTAATCGGTACTCTTCCAAAAACTCGTCGTAATTCTCTTCTTCCGTATTCTCCTTGATTTCGAGAATGATTTCGGTTCCGACGGAATCTTTTTGATAAGGCTCAATCGTGTAGCCATCCGCACCGCTGGACTCCCATTTGTACCCAGTGTCGCTGCCCAGTGCTTTACTGATAACCGTAACCTTGTCGGCAACCATGAAAGCCGAGTAGAAACCAACGCCGAATTGACCGATGATGTTGTAGCCATCCTTCGCGTCGTTTTCTTTTTTGAACGCCAAAGACCCACTCTTCGCAATGACACCCAGATTATTTTCCAACTCATCCTGTGTCATGCCGATCCCGGTATCTGTCAGCGTCAATGTTCTGGTATCTTTGTTAACCGCTACTTTGATGTAATAGTTCTCTTTATCGAACACCAATTGATCATCGGTGAGCGACTTGTAGTAAATTTTGTCAATCGCGTCACTCGCATTGGAGATCAACTCGCGCAAAAAGATTTCCTTTTGTGTGTAAATAGAATGGATCATCATTTCCAACAGACGTGTAGATTCTGCTTGAAACTGCTTTTTTTCCATGAAATACCCACCCTTCCGGACTTCTTATGTATTCCTTTTTCGATGTTAGCACTCTCACCTCGCGAGTGCTATTCACTATTTTTATAACAGTCTTAGATTTTTCTGTCAATATGATCCAACTAGAAATAAAACCGCCAGCCTGCCAGCCTGCAAGCCTGACTCCCGGATCATCGCGACAATCACGACCCCAAATCGAGACAAAGGGAGAGCGAAGAAGAAACCCTCGGGTCAATCTCCCAAGGGTCTCCTTTGCTTCGCCTAATTTTATTTCACCGGAATATAGCCCGTTTTTTCTACTAATTCTTGTCCTTGTGGAGACAAAATCCATTCGATCAGTTTCTCTGCATTCGGATTGTCCGTCCCGGCTGTCACTGCGTAAAAATCGGCCGCAAACGGATACGCTCTGCTTTTTATCGTTTCCTTATTAGGCATTACCCCATCAATCGCGAGCAGACGAATGTTTCCGTTTCGCACCATCTCCGTGGCATAAAACAAGAACGAGTAACCGATGGCATTCGAATAATTTTTGTAGTTGGCTGTTTGCTCGATGATTTCACCCATTCCTGTTACCACGTCTTCTTGTGGTGCTTTCATGAGCTCTTTGCCTCCCATGATTTTCTTGAGCATCGTCTGACTTCCGCTATTTTCAGGACGCTGAAAGGATCGAATATACTCATACCCGCCCCCGACTTGATCCCAGGAATTGATGTCTCCCGCATAAATGTCCTGAATCTGCTGGGTAGTGAGTCCGTGAACAGAATTCTCTGCATGGACGAAAAAGACAAAAGCTTCCTTTCCAATCGGGGTCAGCTTAAGCTCTACGCCTTTTTCTTTTGCTGACAGAAGCTGTTCCTCGGAAGGCGCTGCCGCAAAAATGATATCGACTTTGCCATCCAGTAAGTTTTCGTACGCATTTGGCGTCTTGTTTACCATGACTTCACTGTCGTAAAGATCATAATTTTTCTCGGGATAAACAGCCTGCACAAAGGAAGCGTAAAGAGGATACAAGGCCGTCGCCCCATCTATTTTGGGCAAATCAGACTGTAATGACAATGTCGCTGGTTGATCCAGTTTATGGACCTTGGAGTCTGTGGCGAACGGTTTATACTGTTCCAGATCGACCTCTGCCTCACTGACCACAGGAATGCTGTTATGGTAATAGCTGCTGATCTCATATCCTGCAACTGGCAGCGTACAAAAGAGAAAATAGACAAAGAGGGCCCGGTTCCATAACCGACTCTTTTGCGGGGCGAACATTTGGCCGATGATGTAGATGATAAAAACGACCGTCGTGACAGCGACAAGTAGGCAATAAACTCTTCCCTGTGCGTTCAAGGCAGTCATCACCATCGCCACGACTCCGATCACAGTGATGATCGCACCCAAAACAATACAGCCGAAGATTTTTCCTACCAATTCTTTGTTCATTCCTTCTCCTCCCAGTTCTCCTACCGTTATTATAAATGATTGGGAGAGATTAGGAAGAAGAAGCATACCAAACGAGCCAATTTACTCGACACCTAACCATTCCTTATAATTTGTTGCCCATTTTTGCAAATCGTTGATGAACAAGCTGGCGTGATAGCCATCACAAACCGCATGATGGACTTGCAAAGAAACCGGCAATAACGTTTTGCCTCCTTGCTCGAAATACTTTCCGCTCGTAATGATCGGCAGCAAATATCGCCCATCTCCCGAAATATTCAGATTAAACCCACTGAAGCTAACCCAGGGAATACACGAGACAGGGAAGGTATAAGGCGGTTCCGGTTCTTTCGCTACAAAACCTTTGTTGTCCCCATACTGTTTCATATCCGCTACGTAATTTTGATAAAACACAGGGAACTCATCAGCAAATTCCGTCCACATCGTAGAAAAAGTTTGATCGTCCTTGTGAAAAAAAGTATAGCTGGGTATCATGCTCTCCCAGTAGCCCAACTCGCCATCCGCTTGAAACGATGTCCGAAATTCACGATGCTCATTGACAACGTTTGTCGCCATATACAGAAAAGCCGGGTACAGCTTCATCCCTTTTTGCCGTAGAGCGGGGAGCAATCCCGATATATCAATGTTGGCTGTCATACTGAAGGTACAATTCACTCGGTTCAGATAATGCTCGAAATAAGACTTTCTGCTCCAATTATTTAGATCGATTCGCTGAAATTTCATTGGATATCCCTCCTAAAATCGAAAACATCATGATTTTAGGAGGTGATTTTGCGTGTCCTTTTCATAACACCATCCCCTTCTCCAATCCTGCCTTACCCCTCCAGCATACCATTTGCATCTCTTCCTGACATCAGCCTGAGTATAGCCAAAATGTTTAAGCAGAAATAGAGAAGGGAAAAGGAAAGGGATGGTAAAGGAGGAACATGATGAAAAATATGTCTTTATGCTTAGCTCTTATCGTTTCGATTCTTTTCTCAACTTCCATGCCTGTTCAAGCCAGTCAGTTCAGCGATATCCCGAATGGACATTGGGCTCGGGAATCCGTTGATTTCATGGTAAAAAAAGGTGTATTAAGCGGCTATTCCAATGGGGCCTTCAGACCGAATGAGACGATTGACAGAGCCGAGCTCACTGTTATGTTTCATAAGCTGTTTAATAAACTCCGTCCGAATCTAAACAAAGAATCCTCCGAGCAGAAAATACAGAAGTTTGAAGATGTCCCCAAAAAACATTGGGCCTATCAACCATTAATGGAAATGTACGATGCAAACTCATTTGGTGTTGTAGATTGGGACTGGGACAAAGTCTACATCTATCCCGAAAAAAAGGTAACGCGGTGGGAAGCTATGTACTTCTTCCAAACGTTTTTTTACCAAGAGATGTATCAAATGCCCGCCGATCAAGTTTTGCAAGTCCTCTCTAGAATTGACGATATTACCGTACAGTCGGTCGATTCACCTAACTATCGATCACCTTATCCTGGTTCCACTGCTATTCCTAACGCCGAATACACAATTAGCTACAGTCACCTCGACTCTGGAGAAATAACTTTCGCCAATGGTGACATTGACGCATTAAAAGCTTATGCACTCGCATGGCTAGTGGGCAACGACATCATGAGTACGTGGGATAACCAATTGGAAATACACGATCCACTCACACGAGCGGAGGCAGTAGTCATGCTGCACCGTACTTACAACGTATTATTAGCGGATGGGTCTCTCTCAACGTATACGAGTAAATAACCCTCGCCCAAACTCTCGTTTTGGAAAAGGAGCCCTCACATTTGGAAGGCTCCTTTTAGCAAATGCACCTTTTACTCCATCTGCATTTTGCTCATATCCATATACAAGCAGATTTCAGCGAAGCCCACCCTATACATTCCCGGACAGTATCGCTCATTCAAGAGGCAACGTTATTTTAAATAGAGTCGTATACCGTTGATTTCTTTCCAAATGAATGGTCCCCTGATGTAACGTTATAATTTTTTTACAAATGGCTAGACCGAGTCCGGTGCTATCTTTCACAGGATTACTCCCTTTTATGAACTCTTCAAAAATGTGTTCCCTAACATCCTCTTGAACACCTGTACCGTTATCACCCAACCACAGAACAACGCCGGCTTCTATTTTCTCGCATGAAACGAATAGCTGCGTTCCCGGAGGATTATGTTTTAGTGAGTTACCGATCAAATTCGTAATAACGCGGTTCATATGCATTTTGTCGAACATGACAAACAGCGGCTCCTCTGGAATTTTCACATCCAGCTGAAATCCCCTATCTTCTATTTCCGGATAAAATTCCGCAACAAGCTGCATAAACCACTTACTGATATTCACCTTTTCTTTATCAAGTCTTACGTGCTGGTCTTCCAGCTTTGCCAGCTCGAACAAATTTTGAATCAAATGGGCCATATAAGACGATTTGTCGTTAATATATTGAACATACTGACGCCTTTGCTCTTCTTCTAGCTCCGGCCTATCCAGCAACAACTGAGAATAACCGAATACAGAGGTAATCGGCGTTTTCAGATCGTGAGACAAATGCAGCAGCATGTTTCTTTTGTTGTCCGCTACCGCTTCTTTCTCTGCCGAGGTCTGCTGTAGTCGTTCTGCCATTCCGTTAAACGCTTCCCGGATTTCTGCAAATTCCATTTCTGCCGAAAATGTAAGCCTCTTCTGATAATTGAAGCCTTCCATTTCTTTAATACCCTCTACAATTTGCCGGAGAGGCTTCTTCATCTGCAAGACGGAGTACCGGGTATAGAAATAAAGGGAGATGAACAACAGAACGACAAACAACGCTATTAAGATTCCAAGCGCCAATGATATAATTTCCGACCGCTCAGGAATTTTCCACAACAGAACATAGTTTTCACCCTCTGGCCCTTGCGCTCGATAGGCATGGTAGAAAATTGAATCATCATTTCGCAGTATGTCCACTTTAGCGTACAGCATTCCATCGCTATATGTCATGATATTGTCTTCCTTGTTGCCTTTTACATAGATGACTGTCCCCGATTCATCCACGATCTCGAACCAGCCGCCGTACTCGTCTAACAACCGTCCATCAATCTTTTCAAAAGGGTACTGGTATATTTTACTGCCGTCCACTCGGGTCAAATCGGGCGTTTTATCAAAATAGTTGTCCATCAACAGGTCTGTCCCCAAAAGAGCAATCATAATCGTGCATAAGAACAAACCGCTTATCACAACATAGTGCCGAAAAAACAGTTGTTTTAACGGCCGCTTGTCGGGGATGCTCTCATTTTTTTTCAAAACGGTAGCCTAACCCCCTGATCGTAATAAGATAAACTGGCTTTCTTGGGTTATCCTCAATCTTCTCCCTGAGTTTGCTGATATAGACCATGATGAGGTTTTCATCCCCTATGTATTCCTGCCCCCAAACATGCTCGTAGATGGATGCTTTTGTAAAAACTCTCCCCGCATGCTTCATCAGTAAAGACAAAATCTTGAACTCGTACGATGTCACTTCTTTCTGCTGTCCATTTTTGTACAGCTTACAGCTCACCAAATCGAGCATGACATCGCCAATTTGTATGATTTCATCGTTCTGCTTTTCACCTTTAGAAAATACATCCATTCTTCTGAATAACGCTTGAACTCTGCTGACGACTTCTATGGGGTTAAAAGGCTTCCCCACATAGTCGTCAGCGCCAAGCTGCAGTCCAATAATTTTATCCATATCGTCCGATTTCGCGGACAGGAATAAAAACGGAACTTCGGAAATATGTCGCATCTTTTTTAATAACTCGTATCCATCCATCATCGGCATCATAATATCAGCAATAACCAGATCGATTTGCACGTTTGAGAATACAGCCAGCGCATCAACCCCATTACCTGCTTCATAAGTAGCAAACCCGTAATTTTTCAAATAAATACTGAGTAGTTCACGAATTTGTGCTTCATCGTCGATGATCAGTATCGTTTTGATTGTATTTCCCTCCATCGCCTCATGTCGCAACGAAGCACAAACAAGAAGTCACGGCTTGTTGTACCCTAAAATAATTGGTCTGCGAACCGAGATAGTAACGCAGCCGCTTCTTTCCTTACCATCAGCTGCTCTGATTTATAATCGAAACTGCCATCTCTGCCTTTCACCACTTCTGGTCCGTATAATCCTTTTGCCACTACGAAATGGACTCCCTCTAAAGCCCAAGCATCTGTCCTACCACTCAACTTGGCTTTTTTCGGCTCTCCATGAAGATAGCCAAATGCCATGCGCCATACGATGGTTGCTGCTTCTTGACGCGTCAATGGCTCGTTCGGATAAAATTTGCCATCAGCAGATGCTTTTAGTAAACCTAACTCGTAAGCTGCTTGAATTTCCCGCGCATACTTGTTACCTGAAAGATCCGTGTAAATCGGTTTATGCTTTGATGGGGCAATGCCACTCCACTTGATGAACCAGCCAACAAACTCTCCTTTTGTTATCTGTTGTTCGGGCGAAAAGCGATTGTCTCCTTCCATATCAGCAAAGACACCGATCTGGCGCAGGTGATAAATATAGGACGCATATGGATGGTCATTCTCCACATCCTGATAACGTTGCGGCTCAGGCAATTTTTCTGCCCAACTATCTGATTTTAAATCGTAATAGAAAGCTTGCACATCTCCGTGATCGTTCAGCTTAAAAGCAGCTTTACTACCTTGTTCATCCTGGAATAAGAGTGGCTCCACCTCATATAGGAAATGTTCTCCCAGCGGGTCTTTTACAATGAGTTTGCCGCCTTCAGCACGTATACGAGTCGTCCACATCCGGTTTCGCAAATCGCTGTATGTCCCTTCAAACTTCGTGAGTTCTTGTTTCGCTAACGCAAACGGTCCCTTTTTGTGCTCATTTTTCGGGTAGTAATGATCCATAAACGCTTCAATCAAAGGCATACGAATTTCGAAGTCCTTATTGACTGTAACAAATACTCCCACTTTTTCTTCCGGGATCAACCACATCCCGGTATGGTATCCTTGTAAATCCCCTGCTTTTTCAATAACATAATGTCCATTGTAATTTTGCTGGTTGGCATATTCGAAACCAAGCGCCATGTTATTCAGCTTTGGATGCACGGAAAGATGAGGTCTCTGCATTTCTGCCGCCGTTTCTTCTTCCATAATCGTCGCATTCCCAAGCTTTCCTTTATTGAGATGAGCAATCATGAATTTAGCCATATCAGAACCAGTTGAGAGCATTCCACCATCAGGAAGCTCAGTTGGTACCGTTGCATAAGTCGGGATCGGCTGTCCGATAATATTATAAGGTACAGCCAACTCTTTGACTATTGAGGGTGTAAGTCGAAAATCACTATTTTCCATGCCAAGTGGCTTAAAGATGCGTTCCTGCACGTATTCACCAAATGGTTTTCCTGCTACTTGTTCTACAACATAACCTTGAATGGTGAAGCCGAGGTTGTCATATCTGTAAAACTCTCCTGGCTTGCGAATGACATTTGGGAGATTGTCCATAACGAATTTCTTTAAAGAAACCTCCCGTTTCAAGTCGGTTGTTGAACCGTCAGAAGTGTCTCCAAAGTCAAATCCAGTGGCGTTCGTTAACAGATGTTTCATTGTAAGAGGAGTGCCTGTCTTATTCGGAATCCGGGCACCCCCCATATATGCGGATACATCTTTGTTCAAATCTATTTTTCCTTGCTCCGCCAATTGCATAACGGCTGTAGCTGTAATAACCTTGGATACTGACGCTACACGGAATACAGTCCGATCAGGATCGACCGGAATCTTCTTCTCTACATCCGCATATCCATACCCTTTTTTCAAAAGGACCTTGTCTCCTTTTACAACTACAAACGAAGCTCCTGCCAAGTTGTTCTTAATTTCTGACTGGTTAAAAAATTCATCTGCAAATTGCTCTACCTCTCTCGGATCATCCGGCCCAGATACAGAAGATGCGAACACTTTGGTTGGAGAAACAACTCCGCTTACAAGGCTGACGCTCATAGTAGTTACAAGTACAGTCGCCATTAATGTCTGTAACTTCGAAAACATTTTCATAAGATTGCTCCTCTCCTTTACCCTTATTTCCTTCTCTAGAAGAGTAAGCAATCAATCTTAATCGTATTTCTATACAACCTTAATAGAACATGAATTTTTTGCTTGTTCATGCAAAAACCCCTGATTTCTCAGGGGCACGCTCCTCTATTCTCTCGATATTTGTCTCCTATCCATATACAGCACATTCCACCGATGACCATCCAAATCAGCAAAGCCTGCCCCGTACATTCCCGCACCATGCTCCCGAGGCTCACTGAAAACAGTGCCCCCAGCGTCTATCACCTTACCCACCAATTCATCCACCTTTTCCCTGCTCTCGGCATCGATCGAAAACAACACTTCCGTTCCGCGCTTTGTATCTGCCAGTTCATTTTGCGTAAAGGTTTGGAAGGTAGCCTCTGGAAACAGCATAATGAGCATGTTTTTTTCGCCGATTACCAAGCCCGCCATCTCTTTGCTATTCTCATGGCGAGGATGAAAAGAGAATCCGAGTGCGGCAAAAAATGATTTGGACTTTTCGAGGTCCTTGACGGGCAAATTGATCCAAAGCTCTTTTGTCATGGGAATTTCTCCTTCGCTTTTTGTTTGGATGATACTCATTCTTCTCCTTTAAAGCATAGCAGAATCATGCTTGAACGCTTCTTCTCGATTGCTATTTTTTGTTAAATTATTTCCGATATTGACACTCGGAATTAGAACCGATAAAGTATTGGATAAACTCAGTTTTACAAGCGCGAAAATTCCAAAAACAATAACGAGGTGGGCACATGGCAAACGATTTGATTCAAGCAATTACCCTGTTAAAACAAAAAGAATGGGTAGATCTCACGCACACATTCGGTCCGGAATCCCCGCACTTCCACGCCTTTGACGCCGCCGAATTCCAAACGCTGTTCACACATGACGACGGCTTCTTCGCCCAGCGGTTCTCTTTTCCTGGACAGTACGGTACGCACTTGGATGCACCGATTCACTTTGTGCGCAACAAGCGTTACTTGGACGAGATCGAGCTGAAAGAACTCGTACTGCCGCTCGTCGTCATCGACAAATCAAAAGAAGCCGAAGCCAACAACGACTATTCGCTATCCGTGGAAGACATCTTGCATTTCGAAACCGAGCACGGTCAAATCGAGGGCGGCTCCTTCGTTGCCTTGCGCACAGATTGGAGCAAGCGCTGGCCAGACGTCGATGCCTTCAACAACAAGGATGCAGATGGCAATAATCACGCTCCCGGCTGGTCATTGGAGGCTTTGAAATTTTTGTTCGAGGAAAGACAAATCAAAGCAGTCGGTCACGAAACCTTCGATACGGATGCGACAATCGACTACCGGAAAAACGGAGCGCTCTTGGGCGAATATTTTGTGCTCGATCAAGACACCTATCAAGTGGAGCTGCTCAAAAATCTCGATAAGCTCCCGGCAAAAGGCGCTGTCATAGTAAACATTACACCCAAGCCGGAAAAAGCCTCCGGGTTTCCTGTTCGCTCGTTTGCCATATTGCCTTAAAGCTAAAGCCGAGTAAAAGCCAGGTATCATCACCGATCACCTGTCGCTCACTCGGCTTTTCATCTGAAAATGCCCTACGTATCCAATGGCGATTTACGAATAACCGCCACACTGGACTCCCTTACAATCAGCCGCGGCTCGAACTGTACGCGCTCAAACGCCCCTGCCCCCTGCTCACGAATCCGTTTCAGCAAAAGCTCTGTCGCCAGCCGTGCTACCTCTTCCCCCATGATCGAAACAGAGCTGATCTGCGGTGTCGTAATCGTCGTCCACACATTGTTGTCAATGCCCACGACAGCGACATCCTCTGGCACACGGACGCCGAGCTCCTTGAACCGATTCACAATCCCGATTGCCACCATGTCATTGACCGCATAGATAGCGTCCGGCATGTTTTTCAAGCTAAAAAAGTAATCAGCAGCACGAAGGCCCGTCTCAAACGAGAAGTCCTCACCGAAATACACCAGCGAGGGATCGACGTGCTGAAGCGACGCCTCATAGGCAAAATACCGTTCCTCGATCTTGTCCTTCGGCGCACCTGCGTAAGCGATTCGCGTACGACCAATTTTGATCAGATGCTCCATGACCAGTCGCCCTTCTTGACGGGCCATGCTGACAATATCTGCTTTCACATTGTCTTCGAGCTTTTTTCCATAGTTAATAATCGAAACGGGAACACTCGCTTTGTTAATCATCTGGACCAACGTCTTCGGATAGGCGAGCGGCATGATAATCAGCCCGTCTACATGCAGCTTTTTGACCTCACGCACAGTCTCAAGCTCCATTCGGGCATTTCCCGCTGTATTAATTTGTACGACGCGATAGCCATGCTGCTTGGCTGCTTGCTCAACCGACCAGGCGATATCCGGAATGATCGCATTGCGAATATCAGGGACAGCCAATGCGATTTGATAGGTTTGGCGCACCTTTAGACTTTGCGCGGAAGTGTTTGGAATAAAGCCCAGCTCATCGATGACGTCCAGAATCAACGCTTTCGTCTTCGGACTGATTCCCCCGCTGTCATTGATGGCCCTCGATACCGTTGCGATTCCTACGCCAGCCTTCTTCGCCACATCTTCTATTGTCACTTTATTTTTTGTATCCAACGCGTTGCTTTCCTTTCCATATCGGAATCGTTTTCAATCTTTCCGAGCTAAATGGTGTTTTCTTACCGCTATTATAGCATACACAAAACCAATGGTAACGAGGCTCGAGCAAAACATGGCGGACGACTTCGCACCTGTTGCACAACACCTATACATCCATTCAACATAGCTAGAGTTAACATCCTCTCCTCTGACAATTGCACATCACCCCAACTCTTGCCTAGGAAATCAAATTGACAAGATCCTAAACTTATGACATATTAATTTTCGGAAACGTTTCCTATTTTACTTGCTGAATTTCATATATAGAATCCAAATCGAATGAGGAGATGGCAGATATGAAAGCGTTACGTTGGCACGGATTAAAAGACCTCCGTTTGGAAACCATTTCGGAACCGGTTGCGACCAAAGGTAAAGTGAAAATCAGAGTCGAGTGGTGCGGCATTTGCGGAAGCGACTTGCATGAATACGTGGCTGGCCCGATCTTCATCCCACAAGGTACTGAACATCCACTAACAGGCGAAAAAGCCCCGATCGTAATGGGGCATGAATTTTCCGGACAAGTGGTGGAAATCGGAGAAGGCGTAACCACTATCAAGGTTGGCGATCGCGTCGTTGTCGAGCCGGTTTTCGCTTGCGGAACATGCGCTGCGTGCAGACAAGGCAAATACAATCTTTGTGAAAAAATGGGCTTCCTCGGTCTCGCAGGCGGCGGTGGCGGCTTTTCGGAATACGTGGCTTGCGATGAGCACATGGTCCACAAAATCCCAGACAGCCTCTCCTATGAGCAAGGAGCTCTTGTCGAGCCATCTGCCGTGGCCCTTTATGCAGTCCGTTCAAGTCAGTTGAAAGCTGGTGACAAAGCTGTCGTATTCGGTGCTGGTCCCATTGGCTTGCTTGTCATCGAAGCATTAAAAGCAGCAGGAGCGGCTGAGATTTATGCAGTGGAGCTGTCCCCCGAACGTAAAAACAAGGCAACTGAGCTGGGCGCCATCGTTATCGATCCAAAAGAATACGATGTAGTCCAAGAAATTCACAACCGGACAAACGGTGGCGCAGATATCGCCTTTGAAGTCACAGGCGTGCCTCCTGTCCTCACGCAAGCCATCGAATCTACCAAAATCGCTGGACAAATCATGATCGTCAGCATCTTCGAAAGAGAAGCGCCAATCAAGCCAAATCACATCGTCATGAAAGAACGCAACATGACAGGTATCATTGGCTACCGTGACGTATTCCCTGCCGTCATCAGCCTGATGGAAAAGGGCTTCTTCCCGGCAGACAAGCTGGTCACCCAGCGCATCAAGCTCGACGACATCATGGAGAATGGTTTTGAAGCACTGCTGAAAGAGAAAAACCAGGTAAAAATCCTCGTTAGCCCGAGAGCATAAGCGAAAACGATTCCATAAATATCGTGCTGTTTCCTTCCACACAAGGAAATATGCCATGCCGCTACAAAAAACGGAGAGAAAGCAGGAGTAATTCCTGTTTTCCGCTCCGTTTTTTCTCGTTATCCTCTTCGTTTTTTAGCCTTGCGCTCTGCGAAGAGGAGCAAGTGTCATTACGCTTCCTTTTCTTGTGTATGCTTCAAAATTGCTTCGATGACGACATCCCAATCCCCACGCGGAAGCTCATGCCCTGTCCCTTCCAACGTAAGCAAGACTGCTCCCGGAATGGTGTTCGCAAGATGTAATGCATGCGCGAAAGGGATGAGCATGTCTTCTGTACCGTGAATCACAAGTGCTGGTACAGCGATTTCCGCTGTCCGCAACAAGTACGGTTCACTGGCTGTCACGAAGGCGTGGTTGTTTCTACTCGCATAATGGTTGCTTCTGGCCATATCGATTTGGGCCAATTCACGAACGCGCTGCTCGTCAAAAGGATGTTTGGAACCACTGAGAACTTTCCAACTCGCAACCGCCGCCTCTAACGCCTCCTGCTCATCCTCCCAGTTAATCTCGCCCATCTTGCTGAACAACTCCGTCAGCTTCTCATCGATTGGTGGTAGGCCAGGAGCAAAATTGGACGTTGCGTGCAATGTGATGGTACGAACTTTTTCGGGATGTCGCAATGCAATCATTTGTGTCAACATTCCGCCCATCGACATACCAACGAAGTGCGCCTGCTGTACGCCGAATGCATCAAGGACGTGAACAGCATCATCCGCCATATCTTCAAACGTATAACCTGGATGGCCAACCTCGTAGGTCGTGGAGCGTCCGACATCCCGATTATCAAAACGAATAACAAAGCGTCCCGCGTCGGCTAGTCGCTGACAAAATTCTTCCTCCCACCAAAGCATGGACATTTGTGCTCCCATAATCAGCAAAACCGCCGGATCTGTGGGCTTCCCAAAGCTTTCCGCACATATTTCTACACCGTTTCTTTTTAAGATCTGTTCTGCCATTGTATGTTTTCCTCCTCAACGAACTGAAATAAAAAAACACAGGCTAGGCTGCCTGTGCTTACGTCATCGAAAAAGGAAGAAGAAACGAAACCCATGTACATCAGATTCCAGCATCTGATCGTACAGGATTGGTTCCATTCTCTTCACAGATCATGCAAATAGAGGGGGCATCACGCTTGCTTGCCTTCCTCACTCCTATTTGCTCATGATTCAATTGGGTTACCATAGCGGCAATCCATTTTCCGATTCGTATGCACACAACATAGCCTTTTCTCACTATTTCATCGATTGTGTTGTGCGAATAAAGTATCGAAAAATTAATTTGCCACACGTAACCCTCCGTCCCTGATAAGTTGTGATCATCCTACCACATGCTTTTTCATCTGTCAACGATTGGCAGTTTATATGATTGTTCGTATCCCTGGTCCTGCAAAAATCGTCTCAATGTCTCGGGTAAGCCTCATCTCGACGAATTGATCACATGGCTGCTTGGAAAGAATCTGGTCATACGTGATACTGAAGCAGGATGCCGACGCGAAGCTCACGAAGAAGACCTGTGTTTATTATTTTTCTTCTTTGGCAGCGAAAAGCAGCTTTCGCACCCTCTCATCCCGCAAACACAATCCGCCCCACATCAAAATCGCGAGGTAGACAGCAAACAGCGTATGGGAAAAGAGCGGCGCATCGACACGGATCTGGGTAGCAATGACCCCACCGAAAAATCCAGTCAACAGAAGCGCACCCAAAACTGCTGTCCGGGGTATAGCATACAACACCGTTGATACAAGGGCGAGAATTCCAATCACGCCAATGTGATGCTCCGCATAGCCGAGTACGAGGGTTCCCTCTATGACAGGAGCAGGCTGGATGAGTTTGAATACACCGTCAAAAAGCATAAAAAGAATGACAAGTCCGCTCATAATCCGTGCAATCCACAGACGTGTTTTAGAAATTTGATTCCGCATCTGGATCCCACCTTTCATTTTTTCCTAACTAGATCGTAACACAAATAAAACGATAGCATTTCTTCTGAATTGCTATTTTGGGGGGATGTCTTTTTCTAAAAACGAAAAAAACCTTCTCAAATGAGAAGGTTTTGAATTCGTATCATGGATTAAACCGGAAGGGTAACTCTGTAACCCGGTTGGTTCTTTGGATGGTTTTGATTCAAGAACACACCACGGTCATTTTTCAACACAATTACTTCAAAGAAAGGACGGAAACGATCCTCCGAAATACCAAACGCAGTCAAGAATTTGCCAAACAGCTCTTGCTCTTCACGCTCAGGTTGGCCATCAGCCAGGGAAGAATCGATCAGGTTGACCAGGATGCACATTTTTTGAGCGTCTGTGAGCATTGGCGTTACTTCGCTCAAGAATTTCTCAATGGGGTTTTTGCGTGTATATTTCATTGCGTTTTCGAGCAACTGTCTGTTATTGGCACCTACGCCAATCACGCCGTTGCTTTCTTCGCCACCCAATACAGCGAGCAATTGACCGATTTCCTCGTGGTCCATTTCTCCATCCGATTTCATCATGTAGAGCAAGGAACATGCAAACCCAAAATGAGGGGTCATTTCTTCCCCTTTATCCGTTTTAAACATATCAAACAAACCCACGCAAAATACCTCCTATGTAAGACAAGATAGTATAATTTTACTATTCTCTGGATAATGTTAGCAATACTTGTCAGGGTAATCAATTTTTCGGCAAACAAAAAAGAAGTGCCAGCCTGCCCGCCGACACCTCCTATCCCAGCTCTTATTGCAATTGTTGCACGTGATAGCCCTTGGCTTTCAAATGATCGATAACCATGCCTTTCATCGAGAAGTGGGCAGCACCGACCACGACAAAAGAAGTCGTTTCCCCTTTTTTCTCCAACACTTCTGCCAGTTTTATAGCCATGTTTTTATCTCGCTCACCGAGCAGACGCTGGTTCACATCGCCTTCACCGAAATCGCCATGCGTCGTCATGATCTGGGTAAAGCCATTCAGATCTCCTTCTACCCATTCCGTCTGCATGTCTTTTAAGAGCTTTGTGCCTTCCTCCAGCCCTTTTTCGGTCATAGCGCTATCTAAAATAATGTTCAATTCTTTCTCCTGCTGCTCTGCTGGTACATCTGACAGCAAGTCCGCTTGCAGCTTTATGCCTTCCAGCTCTTTGATCGGCTTCTCATCCAGCATCGCCTTCGTCAGGAAGTACCTGTCGATGCCGGTTAGCATCGCGAATTGAACATCTGTATCGCTGTCTACGTAGCCAAGCGTTGGCACAGATAACGAAATAGCAAATGGCTTGTAGGTATCAAAAGAATTGGCTGGCAGTTGCAGCTTGGCAAGCAAGTTTTGCACCTTTTGGTACGTCTCGGCGGATACATGATCCTTCAATGTGGTGCCATCCGCGTATACCATCTTTTGTGTTAAATAGTCATTGTCACCGTTGATAATATCTGCTTCGACCCACAGTTCATCCGACGCTTCATACGCTTCTCGGATGTCTTTTTGCATCGGGTACATATCTGCGATCCCCATGTGGATCGAGCCGAGCAAGTACATGGTGTTTTTGCCGTTGGTCACTTTCCACATAAGACCTTCGGCACCACCGCCAACCGTATCGTATGCGAACTCGACCAGTCGGCTCGCCATCACTGTCGCTTGTTCAACCGTGCTTGGCTGATTCAGCTCGAGACCTGCGCTCGTCCCTTTGACCAGGCCTTTTTTCTTCATGTAGTCAATCGGGTTATCCCCGGTCATTTCGAATGCTGCTGGCAGTTCGTAGTTCGCCAGGAGTTTGTACAAAGAAGTAATGACTGCTTCTCTCGTAATCACCTTATCCGTCGGAGTGGACAAGGAAGCGTTCTTTTTCTTCAATCCCAGAAGATCCAGCTTTTTCGCCGTTCCTTCCATTAAGGTAAGAAACTTGTCAGCAGGAATCGATTGCTGAAATGAAGCATCTTCATACCAAGCCAGTGGAAAAATTCCGTATTTCTCCCCTTCGTTCAACGTGGTCACCGACCAAGGGCTGATTACGGGAGCTACGGGAGTTTGCCCGTGAACTGGAAGCACATACCCTAGCAAAAGCGCCAAGCTGAGTGCACCTGTACCCGCCCATCGACTCAGTTTGCTCCAGCGTTTGTTTAATTTCATGAAACTTTCCCCTCTCGATTCTAAGCTGAATGATTTTATGCCATTCTGTCTTAGTGGTAGATTATACCACAACTTTCTGGAAGAGATAACCGAATGATAGAAAAGAATAGAAAATACGACCATTTTCACTATACATAAAAAGCATCGACATTGATCGTCGACGCTTTCGCTGTGAATCCGCAAGTTATCGATTTGGTTTGGTCAAATACAGACGTATTGTTAACGGAGCAAATATGACAATCAGCAGTAGGCATAATCCGATTCCGAATAGCACATCAGACAGATTTGCTGTTCCCCCCATCAAGCCTCGTACCGTCCCTACTGCGATACTGATCGGGTTTAGATTGACGATTGTCCCCATCCATTTAGGCATGGTGGAAGAATCTACGAAAATCGTGCTAGCAAAAAGCAACGGGTACACAAAGAACATGCTCGAACCCGATACTGTTTCCGGTCGCTTTGCCAAGATACCGATCATGGAAAAAATCCAGCTCACACTAAAGGCAAAGAAAATGATATACAAAACAGCGAGTGTCGCACCGACTATACCGCCTTCCGGGCGAAACCCCAGCAGCATCCCTGTCCCAATGGCGACGAGTATGGCAATCGTATAACGTAGGCCGTCTGTTAATAATGGGCCTATGACAGACGCTGGCTGCCAAAAAGGCATGGTACGAAAACGGTTATACACGCCCTTCGCAATATCCTGGCAAATGGTCGTCCCGCTATAAACCGTCATTGGAATGATCGTCAACACAAGAACTCCTGGCAGAAAAAACTGGAGATACGCTGCCGTAGAACCAGCTATGGCTCCACCGAACAAATATGTAAAAATAAGCAACATCATCACAGGGGAAAGGATAGCGTCCATACAAAATGTGAAAAGGTTATTTTGTGTGTTTTGCCATGTACGCCACATAAAGATACGGATTGCCGCAAAGATACTGAGTGTATGACTCGCGTTCATGAGATGGTCTCCTTCTTTTCACTATAAGTCAGGGCTAAAAACACTTCTTCCAGACTCGGGTCACTCAGGGAAAAATGCTCAATGGAAACCTCATTAGCCAGAAGCATCCCGATTGCTTGGTTTGCCAGACTCGCTTCTTTTACTGAGATGCTAAGAAAATGTGGGTCATCTTGATCGGAATAAATCGGCAACCGAAGATGTTCTTCCAAAAGACGGCTTATCCGTTCCTTGTTCAGAGGTTCGGTCATACGAACCGTCAATGTCTTTCCCCCCACCAAGGCTTTTAACTGCTCCGGTGTCCCTTCTGCAATCATCGTTCCTTTATCAATTACCGCGATCCGGTCAGCTAATTGATCGGCTTCTTCGAGATATTGGGTCGTTAATAGCACAGTGGTGCCTGATTTTAAAAGCGTACGGACGACTTCCCATACTTGCTGCCTACTTTGCGGGTCGAGACCCGTGGTTGGCTCATCCAGAAAAATTAGCTCCGGCTGAGTGAGGACGCTGGCGGCGATATCTAATCGTCTCCGCATCCCCCCAGAATAGTTTTCTACCATCCGATCCATGGCATCTGCAAGCCCAAATGTATCAAGCAGCTCTCTTGCTTTTGTACGGGCTTCCCTCGTAGAGTAGCCAAACAATCTGCCAATCAGGATCAAGTTTTGCAATCCGGTTAATGCTTCATCCAGGGCAGCGAACTGTCCCGTCAGGCTTATTTTTTTGCACACAGCCTGCGCGTTTTTCACGATATCGCAACCGGATATCAATGCTGTTCCTCCGTCTGGCGCAAGGAGCGTGGAAAGCATATGGATGGTTGTCGTTTTTCCAGAGCCGTTCGGGCCGAGCAAAGCGAACAACTCCCCTTTTTTGACACGCAGGTCAATTCCTTTGACCACCTCATGATCCCCGAACGATTTCCTGAGCTTCTTGACTTCAATGGCATATGACATGGCGGCCACTCCTTATCCAAAATAGCTTTTATGTTCGATTGCCCATTCGGCAAACGTTTTTGCAGGCTTTCCCGTCACTTGCTCCACCGTGGACAAGACCGTGTAGCCCACTTTAGGTGGATTCTTGCCCATGGCTACGAAAAATTCAATATCTCCCTCTTCGTAGCCCTGATCTCTCCAATTTTGTCGCGCCTGCTCCTCCGAAAGCTCTTCAAATCGAATTTCTCTCTCTAAAATTTTCGAAATTATCTGAACAGATTCGATGCGTGTAATCGCCTCTGGTCCCGTTAGAACATAACTTTGCCCATGGTGTCCCGATTCAAGCAATGCCACCACAGAAACACTCGCAATATCTGCTTCGTGTACTTTCGCGCTTAAGGCATTGCCAAAAGGTTCCCGCACGACTCCCTCCAAACGAATCGATTCCTGCCAATCGACAATCGCATTAGACATGAATTCCACGGGCTTCAGGAGAGTCCATTCCATTGCACTGTTTGCCACTGCTTCTTCTACAGGACCTTCCGTGTCACTCACCAATACGGACACGCGCTTCACTCCGGCTCTTTCCGCCATTTCGACTACCTTCGGATCGGTTTGAAAGGTGTAGCTAGAAGCAATTAAGTGTAGAGCCGTTACGCCTTGCAACGCCTCTTCCAGGCTCTCCGGTATAGCAAGGTCCCCTGCCACAGCCTCTACTCCCGCTGGCAGGTCGGCTTTTTCCGGATTTCTCGAAATGGCACGTACCTCTACACCCTTTTTCAAAAGCTGATCCACCACATGTCTCCCTACCGTACCTGTTGCACCCGTTACTAAAATCGTCATGCTGTACATCCTCCTCAAATTATTGGTAGTGTCGTTGAATCTCTTTGATTTCTTTCAATACGTCTTCCTTTAAGTCGTCAGGGGAGATGATCTCTACCTTTGATCCATAACTTAATACGACTGAAATCGCGTAGTCTCGTTTATAAAAAACTTTGTGCAAATCGATATGCGTACTGTGATGCGTACATTCTCCCGGGAATTGCTCCAACACACGAAGCCCTACGGATGGATCAAAACGGAGATGCGCAAGTGTCCCTTCATAGTCTTGCGTTCCTTCTTCCTCCTGGCTTGTCTGGTCTTTTCTTGGGTGAAACATGAATTCGGTCACCTTAAGCGCAGTAATCCTGGAAAGGCGAAAGATTCGATTCGCCTGACGCAACAAGCAATACGCCTGAAGATACCACGCTCCACGCTCCCAAAATAGACGGAGCGGCTCCACTCGTCTTTCTGATACCGTACCTGATGCACTCTTATAACAAAAATTCGTGACTCGATTTTGCTGGATCGCCTCTGAAAGCGGGTGAATGGCGACCTTCTCCTCTTCTACCGTCGTCAGGTTAAAAATGATCGATTCGTTATTTCCCCCATGCAGTAGAGCAGGCTGCAGGCTGCCCAGCTTCTGAACAAGCGTCGTATATTTTCCTCCGATAGCTCCTTCCGTGCTTTTTAAGAGATTGTATATGACCGAAAAGTCTTTCACAGAGAAGTGCTGCTTCGTGAGGAAGAAACCCTCCATCAGCTCGAATCCACCATCTGCTCCTGTAAATGAAACGACGGGAATTCCAGCTTGATTCATTAACTCAACATCACGATAAATCGTTCGAACAGAGACCTCAAATCTGGCTGCAAGCTCTGTTGCTGTCACCCGTTTTTTCGTCATCAACTCTATCGTGATAGCCAGTAATCGATCCAGCTTCATCCATTTACACTCCTCATGCTCATCACCTATTCGGCGACTGTCATCATCATAATGCACGAATCCTGACATCATGTGTGTCAGGATTAAAAAAACTCACCCTCTATTTTACAGGAGGGTGAGTCCTTTTTCGAAAACGTTACTTCATGGATGCTTCTTCAATTTCTTTATATGCCCAATGACCAGGTACGACATCCGGCCATCTTTGCGGGCCAGCTTGGTTCTGTGGCACACGATTCAACACGCGATTGAGAATCGTTACGGCTTCGGCACGCGTCAGCGCTTTCTCTGGCTGGAAGGTACCATCGGGGTAACCTGTCATGTAACCTTTTGCAACAACCGCTGCAATGATTGGAGATGACCAGTGATCTCCCCTCACATCAAAAAAGGCAGTGCCTCCTCCCGCACCTTGCAAGGCCTTGTATTTATAGATGACCGCGGCTATTTCCGCTCGGGTAATGTTGGCCGATGGACGGAATGTGCCGTCCGGGTAGCCGCTCATCATACCCGCCGCACTTGCTTGATGAATCGGATTTGCTGCCCAGTAGTTGTCTGCTACATCGAAGAACCTTCCCTTATTCGCAGAAGACTGGCTCACCATTTCAGCGTTCAGTAAAATGGCAGCCATCTCCGCACGTGTCACCGTGCGATCCGGTTGAAACGTTCCGTCAGGATAGCCATTGATATAGCCACGTTGGCTCTTGCTTTTCTTATTGGTTGCAGGGCGCTCCTCTTTCTTATCTGTAGAGCTGCCTCCAGTGAAAAAGCTGTTTGTCGGCGTGGTATAGGAACCTTTTTTACGGTCTTTGTCCCGATCCCTGTCTCTGTCCCGATGCTTGTCATCTTCCAGATCTCTCCATGCTTTCTTCAAATCGTACAGAGCATCGTCTACCTCCGACTGCGTAGCATGTGGATCGTCAATGACATCCCATGCATGTTCGAGTGCATCTTCCAAATCACGCCAGCTTGATCTGGTGTAGTCGTCTTCATCCAAGTCTTTGTCCTCGATCTCTTCCACTTTGGCTCTCAATTCTCTTTTATAGACCGCGTCATCTTGTTTCTTCAAATCTTGTCTCGCTTTGATTAGTTTCTCAAGGGCAACATCTACGACAATCTGGCTCGTATGCGGATCATCCAGTACAAAGTAAGCCTGCGCCAGTCTATTCTGCAGTTCTTTCCAACTGGCCCTCGTGTAGTCTTTTTCTTGCAGCTTTTCCACTGCAATTTCCTCTACTTTCGCTTGCAGTTTACTCTTGTCGACTGCACTTTCCTGCTTCTTCAGCCCTTCTCTTGCTATGACTAACACGGACAAGGCACCATCGATTTCTGCTTGGGTGACATTTGGCTTCGTCAGTACCGCTTTTGCAGCATCCAATGCATACACCAGCTTGCTCCAACTGTCAGGCGTATATTTTTCCTGGATCAAATTCTCGGCGTTAACTTCATTGACTTTTCCTTGTAAGTGACGAAGATCTACAGTGGTTTCTACCGCGGCAGGTGTTTCCTCTGCACTTGCTGCTTGGCTTACAGGCACGAATATGGATGCTTGGAAGATCAAGCAAAAGAGGCTAAAGAAAACAAGACTCGTTACGGCTCTGTGAAAACGTCCCAATTCCCATCCTCCGTTCTTTACGATGACCCATCTGATCATCTTTTTCCAATCATTTACATTGTATGATGGAGACCGATAAGAGGATTCATATTTTTAGAGGCCAGAAATAGGTTTTTCCGGGCGTTGCTTGGTCTTGCCGGAGAACGAAAAATTCGTCCACATACGCAATAGTCGTTCCACTGGACCATAACGGAATCGTTTTAGATACAGTCGGCTTAAAAAAAGCTGTCCCAAATAAATCACAATCGCCAATCCGCAACCAGCCAATACTCCGATCTTTCCGAACCATCCGAGTCCATATCCATAGAAGATCGTCGTACAAATGACCGTTTGCAAAAGGTAATTCGTTAAAGAGAGTTTTCCCACGGCTTCAAACCTTGGCAGCCAAGTTGATTCCGTACTTCTGGAAAAGAACCAAGCAAAGGCAAAAATGTAACCAATGGCAAGAATGGTTTCCCCCGTTATATCACCGACGCCACTCCACCAAGTTCCCGGCAAATATACATGTAATGCTTTTAACAAAAGTCCCGCTGGCAAGAAAATCAGCATGTTTCGGAGATACGAGGTTCGTTCTTCCTCTGGCTTCTCGAACCACCTGCGCTTCGCAGCAAACATCCCAAAAAGGAACATGGGTGCGCTCATAAGCGGCGCGATCAACAGTAAAACAAACATCATGTATTCTGGCAAACCAAGCGGATCTTCACTGTTTCTGTGATGCACGATCTCCTCGTATGTTCCCGTGCCATAGACAGTCATGGTTTTGACCACATATGCCTCCATACGGGCAGGATCGGTAATACTCGCAGGATCATTCGGATCATCTGGCACAAGCCCCATTAAGCTGATGAGGCAGAGCAAGACAATCCCCCAAATGAGCAAAGTCTTCGGTTTACGGTTCATGAACAGCAACAAAAAGAAGCCCATCAAGCCATAAAACCCCAAGATATCCCCTTCCCACAGGAAATACGAATGAAGGAAACCAAATCCGATCAGCATCAAAAACCTGCGGGTAAGGTAGCGTTTTTGTCTCAAGCCTTTTGCGGCCAAGCTTTGCTGCATCTTGATCATGCCAAAACCAAACATGAAGGTAAAAATCGGCATAAAGCTGCCTTCTACAAATATTTTCACAAGCTGATAAGCAGTCATTTCATAATTGGGAAGAGCGTACAAATCCATTTCTTGGCTTCCCCAAATCCCATACTGGAAAATCAGCATATTCGCCAGCAAAATCCCTACTAAACTAAATCCCCGCAAGCCATCGATGATGCGAACGCGGTTCTGCCTTAGTTCCATGACTATCACCTCAAGCCTGATTGTAACGGGCTAAGCTTAATGGCTTCTAAATCGCACCTTATCGTTACCTTACTATTACATTTAACGCGACTTGGGTATGGTGGACGATTAGGAGAACTTCAACTGATCAAATATCGCGACGAATATTTTGGCGATGTTTCTGGCATCATCCATTCCACGATGATGCGTACCTTCGAGTGGGATATTCAACATCTGCAATGCCTTCCCCATCCCGACACCGCGCTCGGCTCCAATCATTTTGCCGTATTGGTGCTTGATGCTGATATGGTGACGAATCCAGCTTGACGGCACGCCGCAGTATGCGAACATTACAGACTTCAACCAAGCGCTTGAACTGCTGGCCGATGAAGTCAAAGTCGATTACGTGGACTTGGCCCCCCTCTTCACCGCCAACAAAATCCAGTACGCGGACAATGGTGTTCACTTCAAGCCGCATTTCTATCCGCTGCTCCTGGACTACTTGAAGGGGCTTGTAAAGTAGGGAAATAGCCGGTTAGTTGGCAAGTGTCAAACAGCCCCCACCTTTTAATTAGGGTAGGGGCTGCGTATTTTAGCATTTTACAAAGTGGTTCTTGTATCCTTCTGTATTGATTTCCAGTGCATTTAGTTGCCCGCCAGAATAGCCACACCCGCCATCTATCCCTATTTTATCACCTTCTGTTGAATACCAAATTTGATTGGGTGCTGTATTCGATTTTATTCTTGAAGTTGGGGTATGTCCAAATATGACAACTTTGTCAATGCCTGTTGGACTTTCTATAAAATCCTCACCAATCCAGACAAAATCAGAAGGTGTTGTTTCTCGCCAATTCCTTGGACGAACTCCTGCATGTACAAAAATATGTCCTTCATCTTCAAAGTAATAAGGCAAATGATTAATAAAATCAATTTCTTCTTTGCGCTCTACTTTAAGTGTTCTTTTAACAAGCTCTATGTCGTTAAAAACTGAATCATCAACACCTTGAAGAAAACTATCTATTGCGTTCATACCACCCATTTTATGTAGAAAAAATAAATCAAAGGAAGGGTTCCGAGAGTCCAAAAATTCAATCAAAGAATATTCATGATTCCCCATTAACGCAATTGCCTCTTCTTCCTCCACCATTCTTTTAATCTCTGAAACAACTTTTAGAGATTCAGGTCCTCTATTGATATAATCTCCAATAAAAATAACCTGGTCCTGTATAGGCTTATAATTTATTTTTTCCAGTAGCTGCTGAAGTACATGAAAATATCCATGGATATCACCAATAATCAGTTTCCGTTTCATAGCTACCCCCTTCCTGCTCCCCCTTATTATCTCATATTCAGATTCTTTTTCCGAAAACTAGCAACAATTCTTTCAATCAAACGTACAACTCATATAAGATACAGAATTTAACAATGTAATCGAGGTGTTAACAAGCATGGAAGCATCAATCTCAATTGTCACCTACCGCCCTGAGCTGGCCGCAGCGGTCGCAGATATGTGGAATGCAAGCCGAGATAGCTGGGGAGGCGGAAATTCGATTACGACAGCCGAACAAATCAGACAAGAAGAAGCAGCCTCTGACGCTATCACTGTCTATCTCGCAATGGAAGGTGAAACGGTCGTTGGTTATTGCAGTCTGGCAGAATATCGGGAAGATACCGGCGCCCTCTACATCCCGTTGCTCAATGTACGTCCCGACTATCACGGAAAAAAGGTCGGCCGGATGCTGCTTTCATGCGCACTGGAGAAAACGATTGAGCTCGGCTGGTCGCGACTTGATCTGTATACATGGGCAGGAAACACGAAGGCTGTTCCGTTATATAAGAAGTTCGGCTTTTTCTGGGAAGACCGGGACGACGCCACTCACCTAATGAACATGATTCCTTCTGTGCTCCGTACCGAGGCGATCTCCCATTATTTTGAGGAGCTTGACTGGTATCAGGACTCCACGCGACAGATCGTCGTAGAGCCAGACGGACGCAAGGAAAACGGCTTTGATTACTTCACCTACTCCTGGGCAAAAGGAGACAAGAGCTTGCGCGTGGAGTTTGAGCGGCGCGGCAGAGGCATGCGCCTCATTGAGACGGAAGATTATCTCGTGTCTGCCGAAGTGGAAAAGCTGGAGCTGGTCTTTGGACGGGAGTATCAGATTCACTATCGGATCGTCAACAAATCAGGCAAGCCGTTACAGATTTCGTTAAACGGGCAACCGAGCGACACGATCCGCTTTGATTATCAGCACGAGCTGGCTGTGACAGGGGAAACCACGCTGTCCGCAACCTTTTTTGTCGATCCAATCACAGAAGAGCAAAGCATCTGGCGCACGCACCCGCGTGTCTGCACCCACCTGCTGATCAACGGCAAGGCAGCGCTGTTTGAGGTCGGAATCCTTCCCAAGTTTCCTGCTACCCTTTCCTTGCATGTACCAGGCCTCTCTTATCCGGGGCAGACAAAGCTGTTTTATTTGGACGTGGAAAACAATTTTGCGGAAGAAGCCGAATTTGCATTCGAGCTGCCCGCTTGCTCATTTTTTGGCTTACAAGAGCAACGCCACACTTTGAAACTGTCTGGCAAAGAGCGCATGTCGCTTCCGCTTAACGCTGATCTGTATGAACACGGCTTTTACGAAGCCAACGTACAGGTGGAGGCAAAGCTCGCAGATGGCAGATCAGTTTCTTTTGCCAAAAAAATCGGGGCTGCCTTCACGGGGCTTGGTGCGATGGTGTCTGGAGAAACGGAACAAGCTTGGCAAGTGCACCATGGCCGCCATATGCTCTACTTGAACAAAGAAGATAATGAAATGACTGTTGTTGGCGGGACAGGTGGCGAGCCAACCAATCTCCTCTATCCCAAGCTCGGCAAGCCTTTTTCCAGCGAGTTCTCGAAGAAACGTGCCGAGAAAGTTGAATTTATCGCAGAAAAAGGAGCGATCGGAATCCGTGCGACGTATCACTCCAGTGCATACGCGCAAATAGCGTTGGTTAGCAAAACACTCCTGTTCGGAGATGGCACTGTGGAACACGGGGTGGAGATAGAAAATCATTCTGCTGACAAATTGGCTGCTGAGCTGTGGCTAAACCAAGGCTTTCATCACAGTTTTCATCGCCCCATTGTGCCGTACCAAGGCCGTTATGTTGAAACACCATCCTCTTACGGCAGCGATATGGATTATTGGGATGCTGAGTTAGTCAGTGAAAACTGGCTGTTTACACAGGATGAGTCGGCCCCATGGGGAATGTGCTGGCCTCCTGAATACCGTTTTGACATTCAAGGCTGGTACGTGACACTTGAAACCAATCTCGGCATGCTTGCTCCACATGAAAAAAAATCGTTTGGCCCGATCTACTTTTCGCATGGGGGCTATGCTGACTGGAAAGAGTTTCGTGCCTTTGCCCGTAAGGAACCACTGCCAGCAGACTTGATCTTGACCTCTCACCTGGAGTTGAGTGCCAATAGGCAAAATCCATTTGTCACAAGTAAGGACCTGGATGTACAGGTGAAAGAATACAAGCAGCAGTACTTGGATGGAGAACTGATGGCATCTCTTTTGAGTGAGTCTGCTTCCGGACAAACGCAGAGCTTTACTGAAGATGAAGAAGCGACTGAATCTGGCTTCTCCTTCAAGACGCCGGAAAAACCATATGACCTCGTGCAAGTAGAGGGACGTTTTGCGACGCATGTGTCACATTTGCAAAGCGCGATTTTCCCAATCGGTCAAGGCAAGGTCATCCAGGAAGAAACAGTGGAAGAGGGACAGCAGGTCTATATTGCCGACAATGGACGATTGCGGATCAAAGCCGCTCCTGATTTTGCTCCGACACTCTACTCGCTCACAAGCAATGGACAGGAGTGGCTGGATAGCTCCTTCCCTGAGCGGAAACCGAAATCTTGGTGGAATCCGTGGACAGGTGGAATCGGCAATTATATTGAGGAGTTAAGCGCGTTTTCTCTGGTTAAGGAAGAGCGTACTGCATCCTTTGTCGAGCTAATTGACAACAGGCAAAACGCGTGGCAGGGAATCAAGGTGAGCTACCATGTGAAAAAGCAGGAGAAGAATCGCGGTTTGACTTGCCATCAGTATTACTTGCTGCTGCCAGGGGTACCTGTCCTCTGCCATACCATAGAAATCGAGCAGAATACTGGAACCTACTTTGCTGGAAAGGAATTGTCCACGGACATCTTTTTGCAGCCAGGAACCGAAGACGAGGCGGTATGGCTGAAAACCGTCGGTACGAATGGAGAGGAGCTCAACTACATGCTCGCACAAGGTGAATTGGATGTCCTTGAAGTTTCTGATTATGTCCTCGGGCGCGCTAACAGCAAGGATCAAATGCATATCGTTACTGACCTCGATACTGCGGACCTCCAAGTATACGCAAACAAAGAAGTAGCGGTAGCTTCTGTCATACGCGAGCTGAATCTGCCAAACAACAGCACTACCTTTACTCCACCTGTCTTTTTCCTGTTTGCCGACAACACGCTTCCATCCAATGCCTTATCTGACTTACGGGCGATACGCTTTGCCAAATAAGGGAGGGCTTCACAATGAAAATCATAGATGCGCACATGCATTTATCCCATATCGAGGAATTCAAGCGGACAGCGGCAGAAAAGTCGTTTGTCGATTACTCCGTTGCCGGCCTCTTGCAAGAATATGCCGAGAATGGCGTGATTCTTGGGATAGGCATGGGCTTGACAGAGACTCAGCCAGACGGCTTTCCCGATGTGGAAGCGGTCACTCCCATGGGACTAGACCTGACAGACGAGTTGCCGCCACAATTCGTCTATTGCCTGGGAATCAACCCGTTCAAGCTGGATGAAGCCGCAGTGGCACGCTTGGAAGCTGACCTGCAAACACCCAATGTGGTCGGGTTGAAAATCTATCTAGGCTACTATCCCTTCTACGCCTATGATAGCGTCTATGATCCCGTCTATGCGCTCGCAGCCAAATACCAGGTGCCTGTCGTCTTTCACACCGGCGATACGTACTCGGAGCGCGGGCTCTTAAAATACTCCCACCCTCTCACACTGGACGAGGTGGCGGTGAAACATCGAGACGTCAATTTCATGATGGCCCATTTTGGTGATCCGTGGGTACTCGATGGGGCAGAGGTCGTTTATAAAAACCGAAACATGTTTGCAGATCTCTCCGGCTTAATGGTCGGTGACGCAGCCAATTGCAAGCGACTTTCGGAATCCCCTCTCTTCTTCTCCCATCTGCGACACGCAATCACCTATTGTGATCATTACGACAAGTTTTTGTTCGGAACAGACTGGCCGTTGGCGCCAGTGAAGTCGTATATCCAGTTTGTACAGGACCTAATCCCAACGGAGTATCACGAGGATGTGTTTTACAAGACAGCATTGAAGGTGTTTCCCAAAATCAAGCCGTTGGTTGAGTAGACAATACAAATCCCATGTCGAAACATGGGATTTTTCATTTGTTCAAGAAAACTTCTTCTATTTACGACAAAAAACGACAGTTTCCGTATTATGATACATATATGCGAGTTTGCTTATACAGCTTTCACCAGTAAAGAGATAGCAAGGTTTCTACTACATTGGGGGAGGACATGTTTCCTTGAAGAAAAAAATTGCCTGGGTTACAGACAGTACCGCACTCATACCTGATCACATCTTGGAAGAGCATGACATCTACGTCGTTCCACTGGAGATTATCTTTGAAGATGGCACTTATGAAGACGGCATTGATTTAGCGCCTGAACAGCTTTATCAAAAAATTGTACAGGCCAATTATGCTCCCAAAACGTCGCAGCCATGCTTAGGAAAATTTGTGACCCTCTACGAACGATTAAAGGAAGAGTATGAATGCGCGATTGCTGTACACCTCTCCTCTGATCTGAGTGGGACCTACAATACAAGCGCCACAGCAGCCAAGATGGTAGACTTTCCTGTCGAGTCGGTAGATTCCAAGCTGATGTCGTACCCGATTACCTCGATTATCTTAAACGGAATCGAGCAAGCCAAAGAGGGTAAAGGCTACCAAGAGATTGCGGCTTCCTTGCGCAAGGAATACAAAAAGTTCGAGAACTACATCCTGGTCGGCAGTCTCGACCAGTTTTACAAGGGCGGCCGAATGACCGGCTTGCAATATTTCATCGGCAATCTGCTTCAGATCAAGCCTATTTTTCAAATTAAGGATGGACTGTTTGAAGTATATGAAAAGGTTCGTACCGAAGGGAAAGCGGTCAAGCGCATGATGGAGCAGTTGGAGAACGCCAAGCAGAATTACACCGTGAAGCACGTGCAGATTTTGCATGGCAACGTTTTGGACAAAGCGCTGGAACTGAAAGAGAAAATTCAGAGCAAGTACTCCGATGTCGAGGTATTGGTTGGACCGATCAGTTCCACGATTGGGGCACATGCCGGGATGGGGACGCTGGCGTTGGCTTGGCGGAATGAATAAGAGTGAAATGGGGCAGTCTCACATGCCAATTTTTTCGGCAAAGAGCTGCCCCCCTTTGACTTTATTTTGGCACAATTTCATCATGTTCCAACCTTAATCACTACATTCCCCTTCTTCCGCCCTGTCTCTACATATCGATGTGCCTCCGGTACTTGCTCCAGCGAATAACGTCTATCAATAACCGCTTTTATCTGCCCTGCTTCCATCAACTCTTTAAGAAAATCCAAATCCTCCGTTCGCACTTTTGCAATCCCTAGCCCATCGACTGTCAGGAATATCCCGTCAGGCGCCAGTGCTTTTACGCAATGGGACTTCGTTGCTTTCCCAACGGCATCAAATATAACGTCATACCGCTCTTCTTTTTTCGTAAAATCCTCTTTCGTGTAATCGATGACGGTATCGGCCCCCAACGATTTCACCAAATCGAAATTGGCAGAGCTACATACCGCTGTCACCTCAGCGCCAAAATACTTGGCAAGCTGTACCGCTGAGGTCCCTACCGCTCCAGAAGCTCCGTAGATCAGCATTTTTTGTCCCTTTTGCAGCTTTCCTTTTCGAAAAAAATGCAAGGCGGTGGTACCCCCAAAAGGAATCGCGGCGGCTTCTTCATGTGTTACATTTGTCGGCTTTACCCCCACGATTGCGTTTTCACGCAGACAGATGTACTCCGCATGCGCACCGCATCGCATCCCGCTTAATGCATAGACTTGGTCGCCTTCTTTAAATCGTTTGACATGTTTGCCGATCGCTTCGACTTCCCCAGATAGCTCCACGCCGAGAATCGGATTTCTCGGTTTTGTGAGTCCGAGCACGAGGCGCATGGGAATCCAGAGCAAGAACGGACTTTTGAAGGCGCGGATTCTACAGTCTCCAGATGTAACCGTTGTTGCATGAACTTTTATCAGGATTTCATTCTCCTTAGGAATAGGCTTCTCTACTTCTCTTAGCTCCAAAACATCGGGCGATCCGTATTTCGTGCAAACCACGGCTCTCATTGACATCCCCCTATCCGCTTTGCCATCAGTATAGCGGGAGTACGGTATTGGAATACAGGTACTTAAGTATTGTTTTGGAATTTACAGCAAGCCTAACTGGCGAGCCCGTGCGACTGCTTCTGTACGCCGCTGTACCTGCAGCTTGTCAAAGATATTCCGGTTATGCCCTTTCACCGTGCTAAGTGCGAGGAACAAGTACCGGGCAATGTCACGATTCGATAATCCTTTTTCGATGAGCTGCAAAATTTCAAGTTCTCGCTCATTAAGCGGCTCGATCAGACGAGGACGGGTAACGGTCTTCAACCGTGGCGGGGGCATATGCAGCTTGGTGGTTACAATTGGAATCATCATAAAAAAATATAAGGATCGATGTCTCTAAGCGTCAACTCCGCCGACTTTTTGATTTACTCGGTATTGGCCCCGCCTCCTTTATTATCTCCCAATCGTGCATGAAACAAAAAAACACGCCGAGCTGGCGTGCTTACATTTTGGTGGCAAGGATGCTATTTCGTTATACGTTTTCCAATAGCCTCCACGAGCTCTTTCGTTGTCTTGGGAAGATTGGACTTCAGAATAGAATTGATCATGGGGCCCTTCACACCATGGGCGGTGATGTCGAGACACCCCGTCATTTTCGTACGTGCCTCCCCCAATGCCTTCGCTTTGAAATAGCCATGCCCAGTGAAATTCCCACTGATCCCCGTCAAGGTAAACTTGACCTCGGTCGGAGGCGTCCATTCGGTGATATCCACCTGCAGGCTGATGGTCTTCTTCATGATGCCGATATCGCCTGTAAACGTCCAAGCGACACGACGTTCATTGATTACCTCGTGGCTGATGTAGCCAGGTACCAATGGAACCCAATTCTCCACTATGCTTACAAACTGCCATACCGCCCCAATGGGCAGGTTCAGCTCCACATCATGTATTCCTTGAGGCATGATTTGCTCATTCCTTCCCCCAGTGTTCTTTGGTATCTTGTTATGTTTATTGCCAGAACACGGGAGATATTTCAGGAATATGGCGGGTTAATCCCACCAAAAATGCCAAACATCCTGTTTCATTAAATAATTGGCGTAATGCCCTAATGAAGGAAACTCATCCAGAACATACTGACAAAAGATGAAATGCTCTCGTGCCAGCTTGAGTGCTTCCTGATGGGTCTTCGGTCTTGAACCAGCTTGAAAAATCCACGTATCCTCTGTCACAGCGAGAATCTTGATCCCATACGCCTCCTGCCAGTGCTTTACGATAACAGACTGGTAAACGGGCAGTGGGCATTCATTATAGCCGCCCATTGGGACCCACAGTGGTGCTTCATAACCGGATGCTATCGGCAATTCCAGGACAATCAGGGCATCATCTTCCAACCGATCCTGCACCCATTTTTCACTTATGCGGAAGGACTCCGTCTCTGTTTCACTCAGTTGTTCATTGAGCAGCTCGTCACCTTCCCATATCAGGGAATATGCCTGATAGATGCCTTCAAAGTTCTTTCCTTCCAAACTTTTCAACTCGGCTTCAATGTCTGTATACAAAAGACGAGACTTCACAATTCGCCGAAAGACATCCTCCACAGATAAGCCATGAACCTCCTCTAGCTGGTTATGTACATAATCAGAGAGTGATCCCTCTTCGTCCACCGCTTCCTCTATCATCTCTAGTATATTATAGCTAGGCAGGACCAAAATGCTGTGCTTATCTTCCTTTATAGCCGGTACCGTGAAATCCTCCGCAGCAACCACTTTTATGTCACATTCTTTTAGGTAATTCGACAACTCTTCTACCATCGTCACACCTCTTTTTTCTGTTGGTTTGAGCAACTCATAGGATTACTCGTCTATTTTACTTCAATTTCCAGAGTGAGTGGAAATGAACAAAAAGCAAAAAAACGCTTGTGTTCGGAGCATTGGCGTAAAAAGTGGGAAGCAAACTGCATCCCTACTCTTTTACTCTGTGCTTCTCGAATAGAATTTCAATTCCATTAATAAACGAGCTACATCAGCCTTTGTCAAAATCTTAGTAGGCTGCCCGGCAATTGAAAGAGCTCCGTTCTTTTCTCCACTCCTTTGTAGCAGCCTGGAAATCATCTCTTTTGCTTCCGCATTTGTGACATTGCGATCTGGATCGAATTGCTTATTGTTGGTGGTAGCTTGTATCAAACCTCTTTCTATCGAATCTTTCACGATTTCATAGAGGGGATGACCTTTATCGATATCCGTAAAAAATTGCTCCTCCCCCGCTACTCCATAATAGTCTGGAAAGAAGTCGTAGGACTCCTGGGCTTTGAGCACAATGCGTAGAAACTCTCCACGGGTAACAGGCTGATCAGGATCAAGATTGCTGTTTGTTACAGGAAAATAACCGTCTTTCACAGCGTACAAAAGCGCCAAATAGTGAGGGTGCGCAGCAATATCCTCTGGAATTTTTGACTGCTTGTAAGCCGTATAGCTCACCCATTCTCCAGAATCCGCATCAACCACACCATCGTCTCCTACCATTCTGTAAACCAGCTTTGGCTCACGACTAACCAGATAGGTTCCCTGTCGCCATTCTGGATATGGCATGAAATAGGTGAGTCGAAGCTCCTTGTTTTCCTTTTCTACCTGCTTTGCTTTTTGTTCATCGATTCTAGGTTTTTGTACCTGAATCATCTCGAGTGGTTGATAGGCTGGAAAAGTGTGCATCCCCTTTACCTCTCCATTTACAGGATCTACGATTACCCCCGTTTCGAGGCCTTGGACAGGTATTCCTTGCTTTAACCAACCAAAAGTAATGTAGTAGCCGCCATTTCGCTGAAACAGCCATTTCTTGCTCTCTTCTGTTGGCGGAAGATGGATCGCATACAGCTCTCCTTGTCGATCAGGATAGAGTTTCTTCATAAAATCGGTCGCAGCTACTTGTGCTTTTTCGTAAGGAATGGGATTGGGATAGATTCGACTCTCTATTTCAGAATGTTCTTCCTCCACCGAAAAAATCGTAACCTCTCCGTAATCATCCATCCCTAACTGGAACTTCATTTCCTTTTCTTTTCCTTGGGCTGGACGAGCATAATAAAAAGACTTTGCACTATTGGAGCTAACCTCCCCAAATCCATTCCATGATATCGCAGTACTGCCCCCAACCTTTGTTTGACGATCAGGTATAGCTTGGAACATCGTACGTGCAATCTCGTCGGCTTTCTCTCTCTTTTCATCATCCATCAGCCTTTTTCGTTCCTTGCCCAACGTTTTGGTTGATGTTCCTAGTGGGATTCGCGACTGCTGACTACTCTCCCCCAAAATCGTCATGGGTTGATCCGTCATCGCATCGATGAAGACCGATGCTTTTTCATCGTAAGCATATGCCAAAATCATTTTTCTATGGGGCAATCCATATTTTCCGATCTGCTCCCCTGTATACACATAATGAAGGGCTGGCTTTACCGCCTCGTCCCACCGTCTATTTGCCTCCTCCGCTGATATGGCTGGAACAGGAGATGGCAACTCTCCATTGTACCATTGGCGACTGTAAGAACCGATTTCACCTTGAGAATCGACGATTACCTGAAGATAGTTCTCCAAGAATGGAATGTCATTTTCTACGCGAACAAAATGAAAAACATGATCCATTACCTGCGGAGGAAGGGAATCGTCAACCTGATATTCATTTGCCTTGGAAATATGCCCTTGCACTTCAGAGGCAACTGTATTTACGAATGCTTCTGCCTTTTTCAAAGCCTCTTTTTCTGAAATGATGTTCACAGCCGTTTCTTTTGGCTTATCAACTGTAGATTTTGCAAACCGGACCAATTTGCCTGTTGTTGCGTCTATATCTATGAATAGACTTTCATTCCCGTCTTTATCTTTGACCCAATAGCTCGTCCAAACCGCTCCGTTTTGACCAAAAGCGACTGTATCGTTAAGATAGATATCTTCCACAACGTAACCCTTTGTATCGATAGGTATCTTTTTCATGAGTGAGATAGCCTGTTCCTTTGTAAGATAAGAAGCAGGTTCCGCTGCAAATGCAGTTGTCACGATACCTGTTTTTTCATTCATCGTTGGTACGCTGGAAAAAAAACAGCCCATGATTGCTAGCATTGTTGCTGATTTTATGAAAAGAGAACATTTCATCATCTCACCCTGTTTTTATATATTCCCCTCGATTATACCAGTAACAGGAAAATATGTTTGTATTTTCATCATGAGAGATCACAAAAAAACTGCACGCCATTGTGAAACATAGAAACGGGAGCTGCAGTTTAAAAGCTTATTCGCTCTCCATCATGGAGACATTTTGCCTGATCTCATTCAGAACTTCTTCCCAGTGAAGCTTCATTTGCTCCCTTGTCTTCATGTCATCCAAGTTTTCTTGATGAAAACCAATGGTCGTTCGGTCAGGCTTGTCGGATATTAGCCGGATTTGCAATGTGGACGGCTTTTCCCATTCCTTCATCGACCACTTTAAACGAAACTGCCGAAACGGCTTTACAACACGAAATTGACCCGATATTCCATCGCTGGAAGTAAAGGCCTCCCCCTCGCTAAAGGTAAGGCTCGGTACATGTCCAAGCCATAACTTCACCCCTTCGGACGAGGTTAAAAACGCCCATGCCTGTTCCGGGGTAATGGGCATCGTCCTGCGTACACCTACCTGGAAGCCTGTCGCTGCCGTTTGACCAACAATTTTGGGTGATTCGGTATTTTGCTTCTTCATCGGGACACCTCGCCAATCAAGTTTGTTAGCAAGAACTTTCACGAATACTAAAAATCGCGTAACAAATGAAAATAAATGACTTGAAATCCCTTTAAAAACTTATGTAAATTGTAAACAATCGCCAATAAAATGTCACTCATAAACGGAAGACCAAGTCGTTGATTCCCTGAGGAGGAGCATGACCATGACGAATGAAGAGGTAAAAGGAATCGTTGAAAATTATGTGCAGGCCTACAATTCATTTGATGTCGAAGGTATAGTGAGACACTTGCATACGGATATTGTTTTCAGGAATTATTCCAAGGGACAACTGGACACAGAAACAAAAGGAATAGAAGCGTTTAGAGAGCTAGCTGAAAAGTCTGCGAAAATTTTCTCGAGTCGGCGTCAGACCATTCTCGCCTGCCTCGTGATGGATGACAGAGCAGAAGTTCAAATTGATTATGAAGGAATACTCGCGATTGATTTGCCAAACGGACTTAAGGCTGGAGATACGCTCCAATTAAAAGGGAAATCGATTTTTATGATGAAAGAAGGAAAAGTCTCCCTGATTGAAGATTACAGTTAAGAACACGTCAAAAGAAATACACCGCCCTCATGATATCGACACAGGAATGACCCGAATTTGTTCACTTTCTTCATCAAAAAAAATGTTAGGATAGAGGCATCACTTCATAAAAAATGAGGAGAGTCACAAGTGCGGGTACATCCAATTTACTTTTTACGTCTTACAGGCCTACTCGATGGCCTTTCCTTATTAGTATTGATGGGCATCGCGATGCCCTTGAAATACGTGTGGGGCTTAGACAAAGCTGTAACCATCACAGGAAGTATTCACGGCGGGATTTTTTGCTTGTATGCTCTGGCGATACTCTATGCGGCCATTCGCGTGAGATGGAGCCTGCTCTGGCCTCTTGCTGCGTTACTCGCCGCTTTTGTACCGTTTGGGAACTTCTTTCTGGATCGCAGACTGAAAACGGCACAGGATATGTATCCTCTGAAGCCGTTTAACAATGCCGTGCTCGTATACGGCATCGTTTTTTTCTCGTTCTTTGATTTGTTCTCGCAACTGCCGGTCATGAGTACATTTGCTGCTTCCGTAGGCGCCAGCTCATTTGTGATAGGCTTTGTCATCGGTCTGTATTCGTTAGCCAATACCTTTGGCAATATTATCTCAGGCATGCTGACAGATAAGGTTGGGCCATCCAAGCCACTGTTGATCGGATTGGTTTTATCGAGCTGTGCCTTGCTGCTGTATCACATTGTCGATCAGCCGTTTCTGTTAGTTATCGTGCGAATCATTCACGGATTTGTCGCCGGTTTGATCGTTCCTGCTGCTTTCACTTTCTCTGCGAATAACACTTCACATGAGCAGCAAGGACGAAAGGTTGCTTTCACCGGTACCTTTGTGGGACTCGCGGCGATTATCGGACCTGCATTCAGCGGGATTATGGCAAGCAAAACCTCCGTGCCTTTTGTCTTTACATGTGTCGCTGTTATGGGCTTTTTCCTAGCCATCCTGTCCGTCATTTTTCTGCGATCCACTAAGGCCTGCAAGAAAGAGAAGCTTAAGAAGGACATTCCGACCTCAGCCTTGATCTTCAATGCTGGGATTATCAAAGCTTACGGCGGTGCCTTTTTGCTCATGTTTTCACAAGGTGTGATCGCTTACCTTTTGCCCTTGCATGTGCAATCGCTTGGATACGATTCGAAATTAAGCGGTACATTAATGAGCACTTTTGGGATGATTGCTGTCTTGCTTTTTGTCCTTCCGACCAACCAGATTTTTGATCGCGTGGCCCCTTCCAAAACGATGTCCATCGGAATTGGCTTCATGGGCGTGAGTCAGTTGCTTATTGGTCAATCCAACACGACATTGGCCCTGTATTGCATGTTAGGACTATATGGGATAGGCTTTGCTCTCTTGTTTCCTTCTGTCAATACGATGCTCATTCAATCGACGCCGCAAGAATTGCGGGGGAAAGCACACGGTTACTTATACGCCTTTTTCTCTCTCGGTGTGGTCGTCGGCTCAGGCCTGTTAGGTTGGCTGCCCTTCTCCATCGAGGAAGGGTTTCTGTTCACAGGATGTCTGCTTCTCGTGTTTGCCGTTTTCATTGCCATGCATAAGCAGCGAGAACGCTTGCTGAATCAACAAAATAATCGATAGCAGCCAGCGTTTATACAACAAAACCTCCTCAACCACTAAGCTAGTGGCGAAGGAGGTTTTGTGCTACTGCTTTCAACCGCGGAATCACTGCGAATCAGGCATGCAGCCAACAAGCCAATTCCTAGTACGATTGCAAGCAAGACAAAAGTAAGTTCATAGCTGCCAACATTCATAAAACGGATGGACAATATCGGCCCAAGACTTGTTCCCGAAAACAGGATAAACGTATAAACCGAAACCGCAATTCCCCGCGATTTGCCCCCTAGCTGTCCAATAAGCGTGATCACGGAAGGAACAGATAGCGCAATTCCGGCAACGAAAAGCACACTCGTACCGATCAAAAGAGACAAGTTAGATATTAGACCGAGGGAAGCCATACTGATCACTGCCAGACCTAATCCGAAGCGTAGCACGGTACGTAAGCCAAACCGTTTTGCCAGCCCGCCCGCCAGCGGAGAAATAAGCATGCCCACTATACCAATCGTTCGAACAAGCAGAATCTCCTTGTTGCTAAGCCCAAAATCAGATCCCGCCAAATAACTGCCCAAGACCGTATACATATTAACAAATGACATAAGCAATACAAGAGCGATTATGTAGCCCAAGACGATATTTTTTTGTTTGAACAGGGAGGGAATTCGCTTAATCGGCTCCCACATATTAACGGTAGCAAGGGGACTCTCTTCTTTTGGCAGCCACCTCATCACCACGAGCAGCGTCACGAAATAGATAGCAGCAAGCATATAGAATACGGCGTGCCAACTGTATTGTTGACTCATTACGGTGCTGAGCACTTGACCAATGATTCCTGCCGCCAAAAATCCCGTGCTGATAAATCCGATTGCCGTTACCCGCTTTGCCACAGGGAACATTTCCACCGCATAGGCGAGTGCAACAGGCGAGAACGTAGCAGCGGCAGCACCTTGCAAGCCCCTGAGTACAATGATCCATACGAAATCATTTGCACTACCAAGCAACAAAGAAAAGAGAGCCAGGGCAATCATCCCGATCACAATAACGTTCTTGCGGCCATACTTTTCGGACAACGGTCCATAAATCAGGCACCCTATGGCAAACCCAACCGAAAATGCGCTGCCTACTGCTGCAGCCTGTGTCAACGTAATACTGAAAAGATCGGCAAATATGGTCATAAGGGGAATCGTAACGTATAAGCTCGACATGACGACGATTCCAGACCAGCAGAGGATTGCCGTCATGAGTGAGTAGTTTCGCTGTAACATCGCACACCTCTTTTTCAAATTTTTACACACATTATAGTTAGATTATCTAATTATATTCACAAAAAAATATGATCTTATCTTCCCACCCCCAGTTTCTCTTCCATGCTGTTATTTAACTTCATCAAGATTTTTTCCAACAGCATCCGTTCTTCCTCTTCTAATTCGCTCATAATGGAGGAGCAAGCAGACCAAAAAACCGGCAGTACGCTGGTTACTAATTCTCTGCCTTCTTGCGTGATTTTGACATGAATCTTGCGACCGTCCAGCTTGCTTTGCTCCCTGATGATCCAGTGCCTTTTTTCCAGCCAGTCCAGCAAAGCTGTAACAGAAGCACGCCGAATACCCAGCCTGTCTGCAAGCGAAGAAGGGGTGATAAGTTCCCTGTCTTTATGTAACGTAAGCAACAGCAATACGTCCCATTTACACTCCGTTATGCCGAATTTCTCCAAATTCAAATCAATGACGTCTATGGCGTTATCCCCCAGCCATAGCATCAGTAGCCCCAAATGAGCCAATTTGCGATCCGTATTTTGCGGAGCTGTTTTTTCCATCAGATGCAAATATGGCTGAATACCAAGTTTCGGCAATTGATCGGATGTTTGCTCACACTTGTTTTTTCTGCTCATAATCCACCTTGAATATAATTAGATTATCTAACTAAAATCAATGTAACGGATTTATTTGGATTTTGCAACCCCCCTGACAAGACGAAAACCGAGATCATCTATTCGAAACGTGGGGTGACTGCGTCTGCGGCACGTCGCCCCACATCCTCTGGCCTCTTCCGCCCAACTGCCACCGCGAAAAATTCGGTAGGAGCCGTAGACGTTTACATCGTAAAGGTCCCAGCACCACTCCCAAACATTCCCCAACATGTCGTAGAGCCCCCACGCATTCGGCAGTTTTTGTCCTACCGCATGTGCTGTACCTTCAGCATTCCCTTCGTACCATGCGATCTCATCCAGCTCGCCGTACCGATAACCGCCCGTCCCTGCTTTGCAAGCGTACTGCCATTCCGCCTCTGTCGGCAGTCGGTAGCCATCCGCTTCCTCGTTCCAACCAACACACTCACCATCTTCACTGATCGAGTAGCATTCCGTGAGACCTGCTTGCTGAGAAAGCAGATTGCAAAACGAAATTGCATCGTTCCACGAGACATTCACGACGGGAGCCTCTGGGTGGTCACTCGGTCCAGCTGCTTTTTGTACAAGCGAGAAGTATAACGCATTCGTAACAGGAACCGGTGCGAGTAAAAAAGCGTTCACCTCGGTTGTCCATGTCGCCTTGATCCGATCGTCTCGTAATTCGATATGCCCTGCTGGGATGCTCACCATGGTGGACGGTCGCTCCATCTCTATTTCACCTGGCTTAACTTCTCGATCGCCTGCTCTTCGGTCGGCAAGAAAAAGATGTCGTTTCCGTTGTTCGATTCATAGATGAAGTCTTTTAGACTTTTACTTGTGTACACCGAAAAATCCCCTACAATTGCCACTTTCACCCGATAGTTGATGAACTTCTGAAGGATTTCGCCAGCAAGGCGTGTTTTCAAATCGAAAAAGCTTTCGTTTAGCAATGATTTGTTGAGAATGATACGCTCACTGTCTGCTTGATAGTGTACTGTTGCTATCAGGTCCAATGCGGACTGCACATCCTCTATAATTACCTCGCCACCACTCACAATGGCAATATTTTTCCCGCCAGCTTCTATCTTTGTAATATTCATGTGTACCCTCCTCATCTTCTATTGGTCATCTGCCTTACAAAGTCCTCACAAATATATCGGTTGTCTTCACCGTTTGCTGGCGAAACCCTCGCCACTCGAAAGAAGCTCAAGCCCACAACCATCGCCATGAGTCCGTAGGCAGCGTTTTGTAAATCCTCTACAGACATAAGCCCGGTTTGCTTGCCGTATTCAAAAATCTTGGTGATGCCCTGCAAATCTCTCGCATAACTCTTCGCAACCACTTCTTGCAGCTTGGGGTCTAATGCGGCTTTGGAGAAGAATTGGACAAAGAGTCTTGCTTGATCTTCATGCGGGATGTACATCTCAGCGATGCCATCCAACTGCGAAACATTGATCCGTTTTTCCTTGTCGTTCACGTATGGCGGCAAGATATGAGCAAGCGTAACATCCATCATTTCCTGGGCGGTCATGGTGTTCTCAATGTCAGCTTCGATTTTCAAGCCATAATAGGCCAAGAATGCCTGAAAGGCTTCACTCGTCAAATTATCCTTATTCTTAAAATAATACGTGACGACACCTTTTGAGCAGTCCGCATACTCCGCCACCTTATCCAGCGTCATGCCATCAATCCCGTGATTGCTAATACAAGTAAGGGTCGCATTGATGACATCTGCTCGGCGCTTTGGTTCCATTCCTAATTTGGGCATGATCTTACCTCGTTTATTTATACTGTACGGTCGGAATAAAAAAGTGTACACCATCATTTTCCAATTTGTCAAACAAAGAGGGTCCACAACAAAAAAACACGCTTACACAGCGTGTTCCACATGAGGTTACATGGCAAGTGCTTGGCGACTGATCCGATATTGTCCCGGTGTCAGCCCCGTCCATTTCTTGAAAGCATTTTGAAAGGCGCTTGGATCTGAAAAATGCAGCAGGTAGGCAATCTCTCCAATGGAATGCTCCGCTTGCTGTAAATACCCCATTGCCATTTCTTTGCGGACATTCGTGGACAATTCATGATAGGAAGTGTCCTCTGCCTTTAGTTTCACTTGCAGGGATCTCGTACTCATATGAAAAGCAGCGGCAGTCTGCTGTAAGGTCGGGAAAGCCGCAGGCATACATCCCATCATCCATTGAAACACACGGTCCGAAAATTCCCGCCCCCTGATCAGCCTCTCTCTACTTTCTTCCGCGATTGGTTCAAAAGCTTTGCGCAGCCGGACATCTGAATACAGAATCGGGTATTGCAAAACTTCTTTGCCTACCAAGAGCCCATTTTCTTCTTCACCAAAGTAAGGCTTCATCCCGAACACATTCACATAAGGTTCGATATCCGTCGTAGCGTCATGTGTGAATTGTATCGCCTGTAACGGAATAGACCGATGACTCATACGGACGATCAAATGGTACAAGGAACTGACCATGTCCTCCATGCAATGTCGAGAAACGCTCCCAGGGCTTTGTCTATGAAACCGCAGGAAAACATCGTTCCCCCGCTCTTCCCAATCCAGCTCGTACCCGCTGCAAAGGATCACGTGATACCGCTGATAAGCCTTCAATGCATCGACGATTTTTTCCGAATGCATCATGACATAGCCAAGAATGCCCAGATCGGCAATATCAGTTAACTGCCCTTGATGCAGTCCGAGATGATCATCTTGCGTGTATATGGCAGCTTCCTTCATCAAACGCTCGAGCTCCGCTTCATCAATGCGCGCCTCTACATCTTTTAGCAAGCTGCTATCGAAAGAAATATGCTCACAAAAACGTTCAAAATCAAGCTTCTTGTGAGTAATTGTCTTCATAATCGGATACACCATCGAAATCGCAAACCCATGCGCATTTTCCAAGTACGGAACCTCCTTTGCGTGAATCCACAACATTTATGCGCTCTCGATCATTCCTCTGTTTCCTTCCACACGATATGCTGAATACAGTTCAGTTTACCACGATCTGTCGCTTATGGAATCAACTCTACAGGGGGATATGAAAATGAACATTCTCGTTATTATCGGACATCCAGATCCCGAGAGCTATTGCTCTGCGTTGGCGCATGCCTATATGAAAGGAGCTACAGGAAAAGCAGCACAGATTCGCACCATTGACTTGAGCCAAATCGCTTTCGACCCAAACTTGAAGTACGGATATCGGAAAAGAACGGAGCTGGAGGATGACCTAAAAGAAGCGCAGGAGCTCATCCGTTGGGCCGATCATCTGGTCATTGTCTATCCGACCTGGTGGGGCACGATGCCCGCTATCTTGAAGGGATTTTTCGATCGTGTCTTATTACCCGGATTCGCCTATAAATATCGGGAAGGCTCTCCACTATGGGATAAGCTGTTGACGGGCAAAACCGCGCATCTGATTGTGACCATGGATACCCCATCTTGGTACAACCGATTGATCTACTGGCAAGCCGGACACCTCGTGATGAAACGCAACATTTTGAAGTTTTGCGGGATTAAGCCTGTAAAGGTTACGGAGATTAGTGGAGTGAATGCCTCGGCGGAGGAAAAGCGCAAGAAGTGGCTGGAGAAAGTGAAGCAGCTTGGGGAGAGGCTTGCCTAAGCTTACGGTAAAAAAGCCTAACCAGCACGACAAACAAAACTCAAGCCAATTCCAGCTTGAGTTTTTCCTATTCCATGAGATGTTTTTGCACACTTTCCAAAAACGTGATTCGACTATATGTGGGACCACCTTCCAGCAGCGGATCAGCTAATATATCCAAATCTGTTACTGTCCTGCACCTGCTTCCTAGCCTTTCTCCAGCGTACCTCTCCCGTTGGAATGATTTACCTAGGCAAATAAATCGTGCAAAGTGTATTTATTATGTAGCTGATTGTGAGTATGATAATAGTAAAATTAATAAGAAAGAGGCTATCATATGGATTCTACTTTTTCAGCAAGAAAAGCATCAAAGACGAAAACCTTGGTTATCAACGCACTTTTTATCGCTTTTACTCTCGCAGCCACCATGTTTATCAATTTGCGACTCCCGATCATGGGGAACGGTGGCCTCATCCATCTCGGTAACGTGCCTCTTTTAATCGCAGCTTTTGTGTATGGCAGAAAAACAGGAGCTATCGCAGGCGCTTTTGGTATGGGTCTCTTTGACCTTATCTCCGGCTGGACAGCATGGGCACCGTTTACCTTCGTAATCGTAGGTGCAATGGGCTATGTAGCTGGTCTCATCGCCGAAAAGATGCCTGGTAACCGGGTATTTGTGTACGCACTCGCAGTTGCCGCTGCATTGGTGATTAAAATCGTGGGCTACTACTTTGTTGAGGTTATTCTTTACGGTAACTGGATCCAGCCGTTTGGCTCCATTCCGGGGAACGTGTTGCAGGTGGTTGTAGCAGCGGTTATTGTCATTCCGCTGGTAGGACGCTTGAAGAAGATTGTGGGGCAAGGTTAAAAAAGGAAGGATGGGGCAGAGCTCCATCCTTCCTTTTTTACAAATATAAAAAGATCGGGAATCGTCTTGGTTCAATACCCAACATAACCTCGACGAGAGCAACTGGATCATCCCAGTACAATTCTAGCAAGTCCAGTACGACATTATATGGTTTGCTACTGGAAGGATCGTCACCTGATCGACCATAATCACCGAGACACTGTCAGGGTCTTCAATCAAAAAGCGCTGGTTTTCATCGAGTTCTAAAACGATTTCTGTCATGCACGAACCTCTCCTTTACAAACCAATTATTTTGTTAATCCCTCATCACCTGGATCCATCATGTTGAAATCAAAATCTGTAAATATTGACATATTTGTAGTACGCTTATTTTGCCCGTTGTAAAAATCCTTCTTATCGGTTGATGGAACGCCGTGTGCGATGAAAGTCGCCCGCACGGTGTAGGCTCGAACGAAAACCCTCACGAAGAGAAGGGAATAAGTCGAGAATAGCTATACTGATCCAATATTCATTTTGCAAGACAATCTAAATGGTCAATATCCCTACCATTTCGTTGCAGGCTCCTCCCAATACCTTATGCCAAAATTTATCGCCACCCAGCCATTAAGAAACGCTACTCTAACTTTTGATTTGAATGATGTTTTCACTCCAGATGCAACCGATTTGTATTACATTGCTTCTAGTCGCAATGAAATTGGTGCTGATAAAATTAATGGCTCCGTAATTACGATTCCTAATGTTACTCTTGATAAAGGACAGTTAATCATTTTTGACTTAGGATCTTACACAATGCCTTCTGCAGGAACGTATAAATTTTTCATTTCTGTTGATTCAAAACACACGCAAGAAATGGTATTGGATATTTCTAACAATTAATTATCCATCAACAGCCCTCGGGATGGACCCGGGGGATATTTTTTCGTCGAGACTGAAGACTCGCCCCCCCGCTGCAACTGCCCCTCTATTTATCAAATCGTGTGTTTTGTTAACCTCAGCTCTTTAATAACACAATCACAGAAAGTTATAACTTTAGTTAGCGGACAATTTAGATTGATTGACGTAGCGTTATATTTGCCCGTTGTAAAACATTCTTTCTTATCCGTTGATGGAACGCCGTGTGCGATGAAAGTCGCCTGCACGGTGTAGGCTCGAACGAAGACCCTCACATTTAGTAGGGAATAAGTCGGGAATAGCTATGAATTGATTGCCAGACCTGCTCAAATTTTGCAACCAGCTGGACTTGCGATTAGCCAAGCAAACGTCATCGTTAAGTATGGTGAGTATACGTATTGGTCGTATACCCCTTCATCGAATGACCTTGTTTTGGTTGTCGTCGCATTTGATTCCAACAATCAGGAAGTCAAACGCTGGGAAGTTCCTGGTTATAGGTATACAATCGACATTGGGATCGATAACCAAAATAAAACAGTGGTGTTCTACATGTGGCAAAAGGTAGGAGTCTTTGAAAACGGTTCTTATCCGGTTTCGTTTACCTGGGAACAGTTGAAAATCAACTAATCCACCATCAACGGCCCCCGGGTTAATCCCGGGGTATTTTTCTCACCAGGTTGGGGAATTTCCTACTTTCTACAATTACCGTTTTGTTAAAGTGACCACTTTCAGTGCTGCGTTACAGATCGCTTCTTGTACCATCATCGCAGTGCCGATCTTCTGGACAGACACATCATCAAAGTCTGCTTGCCAAGGTGCTTTTCATTGTCCTCGGCGTAACTAAGGACAAAGAAGTGCGTTTGTTCTTTGATCTTCTCCACCACTTGTCACGCATCGGCTCCAACACTTCCCTTGTGTCCACATCTACAATCTGCCACTTGTAAAAGCTGTCGGCGTACCACCTAGCTACATACGAAACATGCCTGAAGTCGCTCCAATGAGTAGCTTCCTCGATACTCTCCACATCATCATACGGATAGGCGCACGGATTGTAGTTCCCGTTATGCTTCAGAAACGACTTAGTCTCCTTGTTTTGAACTGCGTATTACTTCGGCAATTTGATCTCCCTTTCATTAGCCATCATCGTACTTTCTACAGCTAACAAAATGTCTTCGATTTCCTTTCGGGTAGGTCGCCAACCAGCAGCCCACTAAGTTGCCAACTTGTCGTTTCCCACCCGGTTTTCATTACTGTGATATAATGAAAATAAAAACAATGGGGTGTATTGTTGAAGAGACAGTTTTTGATGATTGTAAGTGATGTAACAAAACCACAAATGGATAGAGCCACCGAAGCAGTAAAAGATTATAACGAATTCATTGACTTGATTCCAATTGAGTCTAAATCTGACGGAGGCTATAGCCTATACATCGATATTCAAAAAGGCGATGTTGCTATCACAGTCTCAGATATACGAACATTCCTGAAAAATTGGTTTAAGCCTTTAAAAATAGAATGTGATTCAAATCCACGAGACTTTTATTAAAAGTCCTTTTTAAATACACAGCTTGTAAAACCATATCCCTTCTTGTTTCTAATACTGATGTACAGTAAGATTTAGGAAAAACCATTAGGGAGTGGAAAAATGGTCACTTGTTACTTGAAATATGTTATTGATCCATATCAGGTAAGTGTTTTTGAAGAATATGCAAAGATGTGGATACCTCTTGTCAACAAGTTTGGCGGACATCATCATGGCTATTTCCTTCCTCATGAAGGTGCTAATAATATTGCTTATGCCTTATTTAGTTTTCCTAGTTTGGCAGAATATGAGGATTATCGAAAGAGAATACTGGTCGATGAAGATTGCCAACTTGCCTTCTCACTCGCAGAGCAAACAAAGTGCATCATCAGTTACGAGCGAAGTTTCTTGCGTCCGGTGTTTGAATAATTTTCCTTCAACCTTGTCCATCCTTAGATAGGATGGGCTTTTTTATATAATGAGCATTTAGTATCCATCCGCTATATGCTGGGCAGCGAGAAGATGGTCTGCAGCCCCACTTGATCAGCTGCCACTGGATTGATCCAGATAACTTCTGTTCTGATTCGCCCCATTTCCGCCAAAACTTTCTTGTCTTCCTTACGCCAATGCTTTAGGCGAATGTTGTATAAATCATTATCGTAACCACTTAGTATCACGGGTCCCGGATTTTCGTCTAATGCGTCGAGCAATTCAATATGGTCCGCATCCGTCATCTCATTTTTGTACATACGTTTGCTCCTTGTTGATACAAATACGGTGGATCCGCATAAATCAAAACGCTTGGATTTTTATATCGTTCAATCAATTGCAGAGCTGGCTGTTGTTCTATTTGCACCCTTTTCAATCTATCCGTTACCGTCAATATCCGATCAGGTACTTTACTCCATTGATCAGGCACCCTGTTGTTGAGTGCTTTTAATACGTCGATGTTATGCTTCCATCCGGTTCTGTCAGATGTTTTTCCACCCCTCGCCATCCTTTACCACTACTCGAATCTGTTTATCTTGATAGTTAAAAACGTTTTGAAGTGCCTGCATTGTATATTCCTCCCCTAACTTCCCGTTGTCCTTGAACTTCTCATGCGATCCAGCATTCCCATCAGTTTCGGGTCATCCCGTAACAAGCGCGGTGATTCCCGTGACTGGAAAGCCCCTGCAGGCCGTTTAGGAGGCTCTAAAAGAGAAGGGAAAACCTTCTGTCCGCGTAAGAGTGGCTTTCTTTTTTGCGTTCGTACGAGATCGGCGCGGAAATACGAAAAATCGCTCAGAGGATCATCTATCCCTTGAGCGATTTTTCGTATTTCAACGATATAAAATGATTGATTCCAATTTTTTGAGCTCTCTTTAAAGGGACGGGCTTCCGGCTGTATACTTGGAACCTTAATTTCTGGTATAGCTTCATAGCGGGAATATTCGTATCTGCTACTTCTTCGATGAGAAATTGTTCATACGGGGTATTTTCCATCATATGACGGAGAATCATCATTGCCACTGCGTGAATCCCTCCGCAAAAATCTGAGACATTTGCTCTCTTGCATCGAATTCTACTTGATCCGCCCTGATCACTGTAAACATGTACGGTTATTCTCCTTCCTTGTATAGAAAAGAAGTGAGGATAGAGGATGAAGGCATCGTGAAGTGGTTTTTTCGCATCATTTTCATCATAGCTAACCCGTGTAGTGTTGAATAGAAAAATACGACCATTTCATCTGGGTCCCCTGATCGGAATTCGCCGAGCGCCTGACCTTTTTTGACAAGCTGGGCTCTGGCGTGAAACAACTTGTCGCTAAGGCGAGCTACCTCGGTTTGTTTTTCGCTTGTTCCTCCCCCCGCTAGAAACGATTGAGCCATCAATATCAGCAAATTCGCAAACTCTTCGCCTGTCGTCATGTCGCTGTGAATTGCCGATACAAAAGCCCGATGCTGATGCCAGACATATCCGCAATGTCCTGGAGTTTTGAAATGCAATCTTTTACAGTTCGGTAATGCAAAAAACGGCATCTCTGCCGTTTTTCGTTGCTCCTCTATTCTTCCATGCTCCTCTATTCTTCCATCTAGTCCTTTGCAGCGTTCAACTCAGCTTCGATCTTGGAGTTTTTCGAAGACTCGTCCATACGCCAGTAAACGAGGAGGCTTATGGCAATACAAGCCGCTACATAGTAATAGAAGAGAGATTCGTTCCCGATGCTTTTGAACCATAGCGCGATGAACTCCGCTGTTCCCCCAAAGATCGCAACAGTCACCCCGTATGGAAAGCCTACACCCAGAGCGCGAATAGCGGTTGGAAACATCTCGGCTTTCACGATCGCATTGATGGACGTATAACCAGTAACAATGATAAGACCAGACAGCATCAGCAAGAAAGCGACATATGGGCTAGTGGTTTGTTCCAGGAGCATAAACATCGGTACGGTCCACAATGTTCCAAGAATACCGAAACCAATCAACAGCGGGCGCCGTCCAATTCGGTCGGACAGCATACCAGCAAGCGGCTGCAAGACGACAAATACGAGCAATGCGGTAAAGTTAATCCAGCTAACGATATCTTTCGGCAGTCCTACCGTAATCACCATGAATTTTTGCAAATAGGTCGTGTAGGTGTTAAAGGCAATGGTTCCCCCGAGCGTAAGACCAACGACTGCCAGCACCGCCTTCGGATGCTTCATCAGCTCTCGAAGCGTACCCGCCTTTTCCTTGTTTTTCGACTCCATTTTGGTATACTGCTCTGATTCGTCCATACTGCGGCGCAACCACAACACGGCTACTGCGCCAAACGCTCCGATGATGAACGGAATTCGCCAGCCCCATGCCATCATCGCTTCTTCCGGGAGTATTTGCTGCAAGATAATTTGCACACCCAGCGCCAGCAATTGTCCACTGATCAGCGTGACGTACTGGAAGCTAGAATAGAACCCTCGGCGACCACTCGAAGCCATCTCGGACAAGTACGTGGCAGATGTTCCGTATTCCCCGCCAAGCGAAAGACCTTGGAGCAGGCGGGCAAGAACGAGAATAATAGGCGCAAACACGCCGATGGTTTCATAGTTTGGTGTTACGGCAATCACCAGAGAACCACCTGCCATGATAGTAACAGACAGCGTCAACGCAGCACGGCGTCCGTGACGGTCAGCGTATCGGCCCAGGAGTAAGCTCCCAATCGGTCTCATTAAAAATCCAATAGCAAAAACAGCGGCAGTATTCAATAACTGGCTGGTAGCGTCTCCTTTTGGAAAAAACTGAGACGAGAAGTACACCGCAAAAGCTGCATAGACATACCAGTCATACCATTCAATCAGGTTCCCCAGTGAACCTTTAAAGATGTTGCTTGTGATTCGCCGCGTATTTTCACGATCACTCGTTGGCTTCATTGCTGCCCCCTCCTTATGTTTGACCCGAATCCATTCGAAATTGGCATCGTTTAACCGCTTACAAATGAAACCATGCTTTGAAAGGGTTTACATATTCACCCGGATGGATTCTCGAAGAACTGTTTTTATTTTAAGTTGTTTGTTTTGCTAGAATCTATTGAATACTTCCAGATGTGCAAAAACGGCATCCGAGCTGCCGAAAAACCCAGTTGAGTTACATTGATTTTTCGACCAGTTCGGGCTACCCTTTTCCATAGGGAGGCGGCTGTTATGACAATCACTATGCTTCTGGGACTGCTTGAAAACATCTCTGTAATTGCAGTCATCGCCCTTATCATCGGCCAACTCGATTACTTTCGGAACATCATGTACGGGAAAAACAACTGGATGCGGATCGTGATCCTCTCCACCCTGTTCGGGTTCTTGTCGGTAATCGGAACGGAGAATGGGTTACGGGTCAATGACGCACTCGCCAATACGCGCATTGTGGGTGCCGTCGCGGGCGGGTTGATCGGAGGGCCAGTCGTCGGTTTTTTGGCCGGCCTTATCGGAGGTATTCATCGTTATTCGATCGGTGGATTTACCGCATTCGCCTGTGCCATCTCGACCGTAATGAACGGCTATTTGGCCGGGATCGTCAGCACGAAAATGAATATGCTGCGTCTGAAATGGCAGCATATCGTACTGATTGGCGTTACAGCCGAGCTCATTCAAAAAGTGATGGTGCTTCTCATGGCCAAGCCTTTTTCAGCGGCACTCGAACTGGAAGTAAAAATCGCGATCCCGACCACGATTATGACCATTGCAGGACTGTTGCTTTTCACGCGCGTTTTCCAAAATCTCAAAATGATGCAAGACCAGTCCGGCGCACTTGGGGCAAACCTTGCCTTGTCGATTGCAAGTCAGACGTTGCCTCATCTACGGACGGGGCTTAATGAATATTCTGCGAAAAAAACCGCTGAGCTGATCCGTGAAATGGCCAGAGTAGATGCAGTCGCCATTACCGACTGTGAAAAGCTGCTCAGTGCAAAAGGCCATGAACTGGAGAATCATGTGCAAAAAGAGACGCTGTGCGCACAGGTAGCGGAAGCTGTTTTGACCCACCCTACAGGGGAATGGTGCGACAAAGATTTTGCTCTTCCGCGTCCGCCTCGCCTAAAATCGATCAGCGCCGCATCGTTGTATCATCAAAACCAGAAAATCGGGACGTTGCAATTCTACTATAAAACCTCTTCCTCCAAGACGTCCCAGACCAACGAGAAGTTAGTGGACGGCCTGGCCAAGCTGCTGTCGGTCCAAATTGAGCTCGCGGAGATTGAGCATCAAGCAAAAATGCGGAAGCAGGCTGAAGTGAGCGCCCTGCAAGCACAAATCAACCCGCATTTTCTGTTCAACACCTTGGGGACGATTATGTCCTATTGTCGTACAGACCCTGATCAAGCGAGAAACTTGATCGGTCATTTAAGTGACATCTTCAGGCGCAATTTGAAAAGCAAGGGAAATCATCACAGCTTGCAGGAAGAGCTGGACGGAATCAAGTCGTATTTGGAAATCGAGAAGGTCAGATTTAGCAACCGTTTAAAGGTAAACATGGAGATCGACGAAACCCTGCTGGAGTGCAAATTGCCTGTCCTGACTTTGCAGCCAATCGTGGAAAATGCCATTCACCATGGACTTTCCCCAAAAGTTAGCGATTGTCTGCTCACGATTCGAGTGGAACCGTTTGGCCAAGAAGTGAAAATCAGCATTGAAGACAATGGAGTTGGAATCAGTGAAGAGCGTTTGGCCGAAATCTGGAACAGCCAATCGAAAGGCATCGGCCTTGTCAATGTCCATTCACGGCTGCAATCCATTTATGGCAAAAAATATGGCCTCACGATTCAAAGCAAGCCTGGTTTGGGAACAGTCGTATCCTTTGTCGCTCCGTTAACCGCATTTGAAAAGGAAGTGCATCCAGATGCTCCTGAAAACAATCATCATCGATGACGAGCCAGCCATTTGTTCCGAATTGGAATATTTGCTGAAAAAATATATCGATATCCAGGTGGACGCAATTTATACCAATCCTTTGGAAGCATTGCCTCATATCATCAATTCCGAGCCTGATTTGCTCATGCTCGATATTCAGATGCCCGGAATGAATGGTCTTGAATTTGCCAAAACATTGAATCAGATGTCCAATCCCCCCTTGATCGTTTTTTCGACTGCCTATCACGAACACGCTCTGGAGGCTTTTTCCACGCTGGCAGTGGGCTATTTGACCAAACCGATCATGGAATCGAAATTGGACGATGTGATCCAGAAAGTGAGGACACTGAGGAAGCGAGCGGCTATGAATGACCGCACCGCGACAGTTCCCCTGATGGAAGAGCATGTCTGCATCCGGAAGAGCAACAAGATCATCCCGATCCCTGTAGGGCAGGTTTACTTTGCGTTTGTGCGGGAGAAAGATTTATATGTGGCGACAAAAGAGAGTATCGACAAGTGTGATTTGTCCTTAAATGAGCTGGAGGAGATTTTGAATCGGTCCCGTTCTTTTTTTAGAAGTCATCGGAATTATATTTTGAATGTGAAGTATATTAAAGAGATTATTCCGTGGTTTAATAATACGTATTTGATTAAGATGAATGATGATAGTGAGACGGATATTCCTGTTAGTAGGGGGAGGATGAAAGCGTTTCGGGGGTTGATGAATTTGTGAGTTTTGGGATGAACGGGGCGGGGAGAGAGTATCTTTTCGCTTCGTTTTTTCAAAGGAGCGGCATATTCGAGTTCCAAGGATGGATACAAAAAGAAAAACGGCATCTCTGCCGTTTCCGTAGTCGTTATATGGTGGAGCATAGCGGGATCGAACCGCTGACCTCTACACTGCCAGTGTAGCGCTCTCCCAGCTGAGCTAATGCCCCATATGTATGGTACTTCCAGCGTTTACCGCCTCAGTGAAATCAGTATAGCATACGCCCGCCGTACACTGCAAGCGAAAAAATCAGATAAATCCCCGTCCCAGCTGAAAAAACTCAACGAAAAAAGCCAACCGATCCCACACGGTTGGCTTCCCTCTTATTCCCTACAACCCACTATCTCACTGTCACCACAATCGGTGTCTTCTTCCCACCATACTGCACATAAATCGTCGCTTTACCCGACCCTGTAGCCTTGATGATGCCATCTTTCACATCAGCTACCAACAGGCGAGAAGTGGTCCAGAGAGCTGGCTTGGATACATCTTGGTCAGAGCCATCCATGTACGTCGCGATGGCTTTCACTTGCTTCGTTTCACCTTTGTTCATAACGAGCTGAACGACATCTGTCTTCAAGTATTTCAACATATCAACATCGACTGGGATGGACACGCTCTTGTCGTTGTACCTAGCTGTAACTGTCGTTTTGCCGTAAGCACGTCCTGAAACGAGACCTTTGGTTACGTCTGCTACCTTGTAGTTGCTCGTTTTCCAATCAGCCAGATTGGTCACATCCATGGTGCGACCATCGGAGAAGGTAGCTGTCAAGGTTACTTGTACGTTGCTGTTCGACTTCGTAGATACAAAGCGCTTGTCTGCTTCGAGCTTGCTTACGATTCCGACTTCTACCGGGATGCTGATCGATTTGCCGCCGTATTTCGCGGTGATCGTCGCACGTCCGTTTGAGAGACCTGTTACGCGGCCGTTTACCACATCCGCTACTTTTACCGAGGTCGAGGACCATTCTGCATCGCTGGTCACATTGTCCGAATTGCCAGCAGAATTTGTTGCGCTCAGCTTGATGTCTTTTGATTCATTGACGTTCAAGATCAGCATGCGAGGATCAACAGAGAGGTTCGTCGCTTGGTCTACTTCTACTGCAATTGAAACCGACTTGCCATCGAAGGTACCTGTTACGGTCGTTTTCCCTGCTCCTGTCGCTGTGATCTTCCCGTTTATTACTTCTGCAACAGCAGCAGAAGCTGTGCTCCATGTCGCTGTATCTGTTACATCCTTAGTCGTTCCATCTGCGTACGCTGCTGTCAGCTTGACGGTTTCGGACTTGCCATTGCCAAGCACGATCTTTTTCTTGTCTACCGTCAATGTCTGCATGACGCCAACGGATACGGAAATGTTCACTGTGCGTGTTCCGTATGTTGCTGTTACGGTCGCTGCACCTGTGGACACACCTGTGATCAAGCCTTGACGCACGCTTGCTACATTAGGTGCACTCGATGACCAGACGACTTTTTGTGTGACATCTTCGGCAGAGCTTCCATCTGGATACGAAGCCTTTACCGTCACTTGCTTCGCGCCACCCACTGGGATTGCTACTGTCGTGATATCTGCGGTCAAGTTTTGCGGTACATCTACATCGACAACCAGTGTCGCTGTTTTTCCGCCGTATTTTGCCGTTACATTCGCTGTTCCAGCCTTGTAGGCGGATACGGTCTTGCCATTTGCAAATACGACATCTGCATTATCCGAAGACCAGTCTACTTTTGAAGTGACATCTTCACTTGTACCATTCGCGAAGGACGCGTTTACAACCACATCTTTCGTTGTCCCGCTTTTCATCGTCAAGAAAGCAGGATTGATATACAAGGAACGGGGTACTTCTACATCTACGCGTACCTGAACGGATTTGTTTCCGTATTTCGCAGTAATCACCGCTTCACCGGACTTCACCGCATGGATTTTTCCGTTGCTGTAGTAAGCAACATCCTCGCGATCTGAGGACCATTCGGCTTTATCGTTCACTACTGTGGAACCGCCATTATTGGCATAGGTTGCTTTCAGCTCGATGTCTTCTTCCTTGCCTACATTCATGAAAATGTTTTGCTTGTTGAGTTCCAGCTTTTGCGTTGTATCCACATCGACTTTGATCGTCGCTGTTTTTGTTCCATACTTCGCCGTAATGGTTGCTGTGCCTGCGCCATAAGCCTTGATCGTGCCTTTTAGCGCATCGGCCACTGCGGTATTGTCTGAAGACCATTCAGCCTTGTCGGAGACGTCTTCCGTTACACTTCCATCCGGGAAAATGGCTTTGAGCTTGATTTTTTCTTCACCGTTCAGCAAGAGTGAAACCTGGTTTTTGCTAGGCTCCAGTCTGTGTGCAATCTCTACATTGACAGAGATAGTCGTCGTCTGGCTGCCGAATTTTGCTGTCACTGTACCAGATCCTGAATTCAGACCTTTAATTGCTCCATTTACTACAGTCGCAATCGCAGGATTATCGATGGACCAGTCTGCTTTAGTCGTTACGTCTTCTGTTGTCCCATCGCTGTATACTGCTGTCAGCTTTACATTTTCCGTGCTGCCAATTCTCACGTTCAACGTTTGATCTTCTGTTGTCAGTGCCTTTACCTTTTTGGTTACAGTCACACCCACTACGACAGGCTTACCCATGTAAGTAGCTGTAATAGTAGATTTCCCTACCGATTTGGCTGTAATCTGTCCGGCATAAACAGTAGCGATATTCGCGTCCTGTGTCGTCCATTCTGTCTTGACGGTGACGTCTTCCGTTTTTCCGCTCACATAAATAGCGGTAGCCGTCAGGTTAGTAGAATCTCCATTTTCCAGTGTTACCTCGTTCTTGGACAGAACGAGTCGGCTGATTTCATCGGCAGCCAATCCTACCCCTGCGTTTCCAGTCCCCACTAATAGAAAGACGGCCAGAAACAAGAGCATCGTTTTTTTCCAGAACATTGCTAGCCTCCCTCGCAAGTATGAAATTTGCTGTTCTTCGAAACCATTCCACCATTACTATATCGGCAAAGAGCAAGAAACAATTTACTAGTTTTTCGTGTCAGGCATATGTCAAACTTTGTAACTAGACCTCATTTCAAACGTCTAAATAAAGAGAGACTACGAGGGAGATATCGAAAAATGAAAAATCGAACGATAAACGCACAGCGTCCTTGCTGGCGCAGGATATGGATCGTGTTGGGGATTGTCACGCTGCTCGGTTTACTATGGTCGGGCTACAACTGGTACCGTATCGAACAAATGATTAAGAAAGCCAACGCCAGACACGCAACCGTCGGCATTGTCCTTGGTGCAGCCGTCTGGGGTGAGGGACCTAGTCCTGGTCTGCGCGAACGTCTGGAGCAGGCGGCGACCCTATATGAAGAAGGCTATGTATCGAAGCTGCTGGTCACAGGCGGCCTTGGTGAAGGCAAAACGATCACGGAAGCTGCGGTAAGCAAAAATTACTTGGTGGCCAAGGGAATTCCCGAAGAAGACATTTTGCTAGAAAGCAAGTCTACCAGCACATACGAAAACCTGCTGTACGGCCAGCAGGTTTTGGAGGAGCATCATATTCAAGACGCCCTGATCATCAGCCACGACTACCACTTGGCCCGTGCCATGATCATGGCTGATTCACTGGGAATTGTCGCCTCGCCTGTGGGGACGACGTCACACGTCCTGTTTGGACCGTATCATAAGGCGCGAGAAGTACTCGCCCTCACGCATTGGGAGCTCTCTCGCATCTGGACACACGTGCTAGGAACGGTGGTTCTCGCGTAAAATTTCATACACATCGACAAAATGGCGGATTCGCTCCATGATGCGAGCCGCTTTTGTTTGTTCGATCCGATTTCCGTTGGAGATAGACAAATGCTCTTGCAGTTCAGTAAGCGAGTAGTTGGAAGTAAACAGCGTAGGCAAATGGTTGTTTGCCCGCTGATTCAGTATAACCCCCAAAATCTCGTCCCGAACCCATGGCGTCAGGTTCTCCGCGCCGATATCATCGAGGATTAGGACCGGTACTTCTTTTAACAGCTCCAGCTTGCCCGCATACGATTGATCCGAGATAGAGTCCTTCATCTCCCGGATAAAGTCAGGCACATACACCAGCAAGGAAGCGACATTGCGCTCTGAGAGCTCGCGACCGATTGCTCCCATGATGTAGCTTTTCCCAACACCAAACGGACCGTGCAAATAAAGTCCTTTTACCCGCTCGCCTGTTCCGACTTTTTCACAGAACTGAATCGCGGCATCTACGGTTGCCAAATTCCCGGAGTCAATGACCAAGCCCTCAAAGCTCGCGTTCAAGGTCTCTTCGGAAACGTAGTAGCTGCGCATTAGTCGACGGCGGCGAATCTCTTCCTCATACGACAGTTGCTTGGAGCAGGGCGTCATCGAGCTGATAATATGCTGATGAGCCAACTCCAAATGAGTGCTATGCCCCTTGACCAGATTCGGGCATTCGCCAAGACCCGGACAACGTTCACACCAATACTGCTCCTTGACTGCCGTATAGATGTTGGAGAGCGAGCGAAGGTAATCGTCTCTGGTCAATGCGGGATGCTCTTGTTGAAATGCTTTTAAATACGCTGACGAACGGAACATTTTATCTAACTGCTGATCCGGTGTCAGCAGCTGACGCGGTGTTCGTTTCGCGAGCTCTTGCATAAACTCACTGATAGATTCCACGTTCCCTCACACTCCTTATTTCCGTTTTCGCAAGGTTTCCAGTCTTTTCTGCAAGTCTGGAAAATCCTGAATGGACTGTTTCTTTTCTGCGTCCGATGCGGTTTTCTCCTGAGATAGCTGCCACTCGACAGATGCCGGCAGCTTGTCCTGCAAGATAGCTCTACCGTTGCGTCTGACAGGAGCCGTTTCCTTCTTGCCCGCTTTTGCCTTCTCGGCTGTTTGTGCCCGTTGATCCGCACGTTCGAGGATCTGCTTGACTGCCTCGTCAACTGTTGCGATCCGTTTGGCTTTCCAGCTGTCGCGGATCGTTTCCATGTATGCTTTTGGCAGCTCCATTTGCATGCTGGCTAGCGTATGAAGCAACAGCGCATTGACGACTTCTGGCTGCATCCCATCCGCAAATACAAGCGTCTCAGCCCGCTCCAAAAACACCTTGCTGATTCTGCCACCGACGACCTTTTCCAACAGGGTCACCGGAGATAACTGGCGGCAAGCACGGATAAAGGCTTCGCTCCCAGGCTCAGGCAAGCGACCGGGTCCCCATCCATCCTCTGCCGTGTCAGTTGCAGGCGCAGTCCGGTATAGCTTGTCTTCTGTGTAGCGTTGAATCAAACGCTTGCGCAAAACTTCTCCGTCCAAACTCCGATCCGATTTGTACAGCGTCCAATCACGCAGCTCCTGCCCCATCCCCCAGCTGTCTAGCTGATAGAAGTGGCACAGCGAGAACAACAGCTCCATGCTTTTGCCTTCCAATACTTTGACCGAGTCGGCATTATCCGGCAAGTACAGGCGCAAGGACGACACACTCAGCGAATGGTTGACTTGTGCCTCGTAGCCAGATTTCATCGGCGCTTGCGGGAAGTTGGTGTCCATCTCGGTTAAAAACTGATCCCGCTCCGAACCTTTTTTCACTTCCAGCTCCGATGGTTTCAACGACTGGAACACATCATGGAAGTCTTTCGTGACGTTTTCCACAATAGAGTATTCTTGATCCAACTGACTGCCAAGCGTATCTGCATAATGCTGGCGCAGTTGCGAATAGCGAACGTTTTCGATTTTATTTAACAACATCAGCGACAGGACATAATCTGCAAAAAACTCAGCCGGACTAAGCGGCGGTTTGATCAAATACTCGTAATAATAGTCACGCTGCTGATTTTCCCTGCGGCGTACCTCGACTAGCCCGATTGCCTCCAGACGTTCACGCGCATCCAATAGCCGATCCAGAGAAAGCGAAGTCGTCAGCATCAAACTGCGATGGGTCCCCTCCGAGGAGGCTCCGCTCACCTCCTGCACGCCATGGACGAGCAGTTGATAGAGAGCGTACGATTCGACACCGATGATCGGCAAGTATAGCTGCGTAACAAAGCCCATTTCGGCAAAGCCAATCGGTCTTGCCATCCGCACCAGATAACGATCCTTCGGCAACAACTCGTTCCAAACTAAACGACGCATCAGATCTTTCCTTCCTGACAAAATTCGATTCTTTTATTATAGCATGACTACCCATTCATTCACGGAAAAATGAGTTGGAAAACCAAAGAAGCCCTGGCGGATCGGCCGCAAGAGCGAGAGAGAAGTTGCCAGTCTGGCAGAAAAAGCTTATCTATTCTTTTGGAAACGAGCTGTTTCGCGCTTGAGCCAATAGCTCCTCCAGCTCTTTCATAAATACATTGATATCTTTGAATTGGCGGTATACGGAGGCGAAGCGCACATAGGCAACCTCATCGACATGGTATAAACGCTCCATGACCTTCTCCCCAACGTCATTGCTCGGGATCTCTGCCTGTCCACAGCTGCGCAATTCTTTTTCAATATCGTTCACTACATTTTCAAGCACTTCCAACGGTACCGGACGCTTTTCGCAAGCGCGCACCAACCCGCGCAATATCTTGTCTCGACTGAATTCCTCGCGTGTTCCGTCCTTTTTCACAATTAACAAAGGTGTTTCTTCTACCATTTCAAAGGTAGTAAACCGGCGTTCGCAGGCTTCGCACTCGCGGCGACGACGAATGGATTTATTATGATTGAAAGGACGTGAATCCAGGACTCTAGTCCCATTATATTCGCAAAATGGACAACGCATATCAGAATCAACTCCAATACTGACAATACTTGTCTACAGTGTCCCTCATATTCCTGTCAGAAGTCAAGTCAATCCTTGTACCTATTTAAAGCATAAGTCGAATGGAGTACAATTATGGTACTGTTGGAGGGATAGTCATGCGTTTAGTATCTTTAAAACACCTACAGCCTGGAATGAAATTGGGACGTACAGTCTTCACTGAAGATGGAAAGGTGCTGCTTGGAACCGGTATGCAATTAACGGAACGACTCATTTCCGGATTAGAGCGAGCTGGTGTTGATTCGGTGTATATCGATGATCCCCGTACCAATGACATCGTTGTGGAAGAAGTGATTCGCCCACAAACCAGACAAATAGCTGTGGAAGCCATCGAGAAGACGATCAAACAAATTACAAACTCAAACAAGCTGGCCCGGAAAATTTCCTTAAAAGAAATGGGCCTTCATTTTCAGCGTGCCTTTAGCTCAATTTTGGACGACCTGATGCAAAACAAGCAAATGGTTGGACATTTGACGACGATCTCTTCTCATTCACCATCCTTATACCATCACTCCGTGAATGTGGCCGTGCTGGCGACTGCTGTAGGCATGTCTCTGGGCTACAATCGCACACAGCTCATAAACCTGGGGATAGGCGCCATGCTGCACGATATCGGCAAAGTAAGCCTGCCTGAAGAGCTGTTGCAAAAAACAGAGCGTTGGACAGACGAAGAGAAGGAAATCGCCAAACAGCACACGATGCTTGGCTTTAATTTGTTGCGAAAGCAGCATGACATCTCGCTTTTGTCAGCCCACGTCTGCTTGCAGCACCATGAACGGCTAAATGGAAGTGGCTATCCACAGGGATTATCCGGCAAGCAAATTCACGAATTCGCGCAAATCGTTGGTCTCTGTGATATTTATGACTCTTTGACTTCCCCACGTCCATGGCGCAAACGGTACATGCCACAGGATGCTGTGGAATACCTGTTTGGATCTGGTGGTACGCTGTTCGAGCACCATCTAGTAAATGCCTTTATCAAGCATATTGCTATCTTCCCGATTGGTAGCAGCGTCGTTTTGAATACCGGAGAAATCGGGGTAGTGAGTCGGGTTGATCCGGATTATTCGCATCGCCCTACTGTACGTGTGATAAAAGACGGTCGAGGAAACGACGTCCCTAGCCCTTATGACCTTGATCTCAAGGCGAACATCCGACTGTTTATTGTCGGCTTTGAAGATGATGATCTATTTAACGTGAACTCATTAGAAGATTCTCCTACCTCATCGTAAATACGAAGCAACGAAAAACCCCTTTGCTCGAAAATCGGCAAAGGGGTTTTGTTTATGCTTTTTATTTTACACCAACAGCTGCAGCTTCTTTTGTTGCAGCTTGATTATGCTGCTCGGATACGTGGCGAACCAGGTCTACGACACGGCAGGAGTAGCCCCACTCGTTATCGTACCAAGCAATCACTTTCACCTGATTGTCTCCCATTACCATCGTAGACAGACCGTCTATGATCGAGGAGTGATCGTTGCCATTGAAATCGCTGGATACGAGCGGCTCGTCGCAGAACTCGAGGTAGCCTTTCATGCTGCCTTCGCTTGCTTCACGCAGGACGCGGTTTACTTCGTCCAATGTAACTGGCTTCTTCGTATTGACCACCAAGTCTACTACAGAAACGTTTGGAGTCGGTACGCGCAAGGAAAAACCGTTCAGCTTGCCATTCAATTCTGGTAGAACGATTCCTACTGCACGAGCAGCTCCTGTCGTCGTTGGAATGATGGACTCGCTAGCTGCACGTGCACGACGCAGGTCTTTATGCGGATTGTCGAGATTCACCTGATCGTTTGTAAACGAGTGAATGGTAGTCATGAGACCTTGTTCGATACCGAATGCATCGTTGAGCACTTTTGCCACAGGTGCGAGACAGTTGGTTGTGCAAGAAGCATTGGAGATAATGTGGTGATTGGCATGGTCGTAGGTGCCTTCGTTTACACCCATCACGATCGTCACGTCTTCTTCTTTCGCTGGTGCTGTAATCACAACTTTTTTCGCACCGCTTTGCAAGTGCTTGCCAGCCCCTTCGCGATTGTTGAACTTGCCTGTAGCTTCTACGACGATCTCTACTCCGAGGTCACCCCAAGGCAGCTTCAGCGGATCACGGTCAGACAGTACAACTGTTGCTTTTCCATCTACGATAATCTTGTTGTCTTGGACTTCCACTTTATTTTGCAGGCGTCCGTGGATCGTGTCATATTTCAACAAATGTGCAAGCGTCTCCGCTGGATAGCTGGCGTTGATTGCAACGATTTCAATGTTGGGGTCCTGGATAGCGCGGCGGAATACCATGCGGCCAATACGTCCGAAACCATTAATACCGATTTTAATTGTCATATATAGAAACCCCTTTCGAATTGAGTTACGCTTATCTGATACTTTTATTATAATAAGTATGACACAATTATCAATGTGTTTTACTGAAAAATAAATATTTGGACGATTTACCCTACCCAAAAAAAGAGGAAAAGCCGCTCTCTAATCCGTACGAGAAGCGGCTTTTCATTGATTTTTAACGTAATTGAAAGTCGTATATATTTTTGTATCGATCATGGTAATAGAGCACTCGTTGAACATATTGACGAGTCTCCCCATATGGAATGTCCTCAATCGTCTCTCGAGTTCCGTTCCATTGCTCACTCGCGAGCCATCCGTTTACTTTTCCCGGACCGGCGTTGTAGGCGGCAATGACTTTGACGATATCGCCATCATAGCGGGACAGCAAAAATTCGAGATACCATGTCCCAATCTCGATGTTCATGACAGGGTCGTACAAGTATTGATTGTCCTTTGGACGGAAGTCTGCCTCCCTGACGATCCATTGCGCTGTTTCCGGCATGATTTGCATGAGCCCGATCGCACCTTTTTTCGAAACGCGATCTGTCGCAAACCCACTCTCGGAACGAATGACGGCCAGTACCAAATGAGGGTCCACCTTATATTTCAATGCAGCCGTCACAATCTGTTGCTCATATTTGATCGGGTACATCCATTTCCACACCAATGGCGTGTTTAGCAGCAAAAATACACTCGCCAAAACGAGCACGATCAATGCTGCACGTTTGCCAAAACTCATGATTGACGCTCCGATCGAATCGCGGCCAATACCGCCTCCACTTGACGCTCGGTTTCTTCACGCGAACCAGAATTATCGATCAAAAAGTCTGCGCCCTGCTTCTTCTGATCAATGGGAAACTGCGCCCGCAGTCTTTTTCGTGCTTGTTCTTCTTCCAATTCGTCGCGCTCCAGCATTCTCGCCAATTGCATCTCGTAGGGCGCATAGACGACCACGATTTTTTCTACCATATGTGTAAGCTTGCTCTCATACAGTAGAGGAATGTCCATAAAGACGATCTCGGCTCCATTCGCTTCCGCTGATTCGGCCTCTTCCCGCATGACCCGGCGTACTTCGGGATGGACAATGGCGTTCAGCTTTTGACGCTCGGACTCGTCCGAAAACACGATCTCACCTAGTTTTTTCCGATCAATTTGACCATCTTCCAATAGGATTTCTCGTCCAAAATGGCGCACGATCGCTTCATAGGCTAATTTACCTGGTTCTACGACCTCTCTGGCGATTTGGTCAGCGTCAATGACAGGAATCCCACGCTCACGAAGCATACCTGTCACCGTGCTTTTCCCAGTGGCAATTCCGCCTGTTAACCCTAGTATCATGCCCATCCTCCTCCCTTGGTCGAACTGTTATAGCTTTTGACAATCAGGGCAAATATGCGTCCCTCTGCCGCCGACTACAAACCGAATGATTTCGGCCCCGCACCTTGTACAAGCCTCATCTTTTCGTCCATAAACTAATAGAGATTGCTGGAACATTCCCATCTCGCCCTGTCCGTTCACATATGACTTGATGGAGCTACCACCTTGTTCTACCGCTTCTTGCAAAGTGGAGACGATGCTTTCGTGCAGTCGGTTAACATCTTTATCTGTCAGCTTTCCTGCTGGTTTCTCCGGATGAATGCCTGCTTTAAAGAGTGACTCGTCCACATAAATATTCCCCAGCCCTACAATACATTCCTGGTTTAGGAGAAGCGGCTTAATTTTTGTTGACCGTCCTTTTAACAATTTCCCCAAAACTTCAGGAGTAAAACTTTTATCTAGCGGTTCTACCCCCAGTTTTGCCAAAGGTCCGACGGTTGTTTCCTTCCCCTTAGGGAAAAGATCCATCGTCCCGAACTGGCGAACATCCCGATAACGCAGCTCCGTTCCGTCCGTAAAATGGAAGACGACATGGGTATGCTTCTCAACGGGATCATCTGCCTGATACACGCCATAGCGCCCTTCCATTCGCAAATGGGACACGAGCACGTCCTCATTTAAGAAAAACTGAATGAATTTTGCCCGCCGTTGGATATCCTGGATGGTTTGTCCCACCAAGAGAGATTTGAAAGCTTCCACGTCATCTGGCTGACGCACAATACGCGCCAAATGAACACTTACTCTCTCAATCGTTTTTCCCATAACCAAGCCACGCAGAGTCCGTACGACGGTTTCTACCTCCGGCAATTCTGGCATATGCCCTCCTCCTCTCGCTGTCTATCTATCTTTATGTTCTAGGCATGCCTACTTCGCATCGTACCAGGTACGTCCATCACTGACGTCCACCTTGAGCGGGACGTTGAGGGACAACGCACTCTCCATCACTTCTGGCACCAGCTTGCGCATGACCTCCAGCTCATTTTCCGGCACTTCAAATACAAGCTCATCGTGCACCTGCAAAAGCATGCGGCTCGCGAGACCTTTCTCTTCGATTGCCTCCTGCATGCGAATCATCGCCAGCTTGATCACATCGGCAGCAGTACCCTGGATCGGTGTGTTCATCGCAGTACGCTCGGCAAACGAACGCAGGTTAAAGTTGCTGCTGCGAATATCAGGCAGGTAGCGGCGGCGATTCAACAAGGTCGTCACATAGCCATCCGCTTTCGCCTGTTGAACAATCTCGTCCATCCAGCGCTTCACGCCGGAGAAGACATCAAAGTAGCGCTCAATGAAGTCCCCGGCTTCTTTACGGGTAATATTGAGATTTTGCGACAGACCGTAGTCGCTGATGCCGTATACGATCCCGAAGTTGACCGCTTTGGCCTGACGGCGCATCAGCGAGGTTACTTCTTCCTCACTCACACCAAATACGTCCATGGCGGTGCGGGTATGAATATCCATTCCTTTTTGGAAGGCGTCAATCAAGTTTTCGTCTTGCGAAATATGGGCCAAAATCCGCAGCTCAATCTGGGAATAGTCGGCCGCCAGCATGTACCAGCCGTCCTCTGACGGGATAAACGCCTCGCGAATCTTGCGTCCTTCCTCCATACGGATCGGGATATTTTGCAGATTCGGGTCCGTACTGGACAGGCGCCCTGTCGCCGTGGTCGCTTGGTTGTAAAGCGTATGCACCTTGCTCGTCTTCGTATGGATTTCCTTGGTCAAGCCCTCAATATACGTCGAACGGAGCTTGCCGAGCTGACGGAAGGTCAGGATCGCATCGATGATCGGGTGATAAGGGGCGAGCTTCTCCAATACATCCGCACTGGTAGAAGGGCCTGTTTTGGTCTTTTTCAATACAGGCAGAGACAAGCGGTCAAACAAAATTTCGCCCAATTGCTTCGGCGAGTTGATGTTGAATGCCCCACCCGCCAACTCGTAAATCTGATCTGTCAGACCCGCGAGCTTTTTATCCAAGTCTTCCCCCATTTGCACGAGGCGCTCACTGTTTACCTTCACGCCTTGCTTTTCCATGAGAGCCAATACCATACTCAGCGGAGCTTCCAATTCGCCGAGCAGCTTTTCCATTTCGTTTTCCGCCAGTTGCTCGCGCAATACAGGCACGCTCTGCCAGATGGCTGCCGCTTTATGCGCCACATGCTCGCTCAGCACGTCCATTTCAGGAACAAGACGCTTGGCCCCCTTGCCGTACACCTCTTCATCTGACAATACCCGTGTCTGTGCGTATTGAGCCGCAATGCTATCCAACGTCGGGTTGCTTTCAGCCGCATTCAGCAGGTAAGAGGCGAGGTACACGTCAAAGCTGATGCCTTTTATCGCGAAATCATGCCAAGCGAGTCCAACCGTGTCCCGCTTGCCGTCAAATACCCACTTCTCCTTCGCCAGATCAGCCAACCACTCACAGAGCACCTTCCATTCCTTGGCTACGTCCCAAGGAACGAACATCACCGTATCTTCCGCAGCCAGTCCAATCCCGAGGAAAGGCGCATGATGATAGTTTTCCCCGTCCATTTCAATGTAAAGAGCCATTGGCGAAGTCAGTTTGGACTCGTACGCCGCTTTGTTTTCCTCTGAAATCACTTCAAACGAAAATGGCTTGGCGTCTGGATGTCCGCTTCCGTCGGCTGGTTGTGCTACTTTGATCTTGGACAAGAGCGATTTGAACTCCATCTTTTTAAAGAACTCGCTGACAGGTACCCCATCATAGCCTTCAAAGCCAGTCTCTTGCACATCCAGCTCCACAGGCGCTTCCCGCAAAATGGTTGCCAAAGCTTTACTCATGTTCGCCTTATCTACATTCTCACGCAGGTTCTCTTGCAGCTTTTTGCCAGAGACTTTATCGATGTTTTCCAGAACTTGCTCGACAGAGCCGTATTCGTGCAGCAGCTTCAGAGCTGTTTTTTCCCCGACACCAGGGACACCTGGAATGTTGTCGGACGAATCGCCCATCAAGCCTTTCAAATCAATTATTTGCAGCGGCTTAAGGCCGTACTTTTCATGAATTTCTTGCGGAGTGTACAGCTCGATTTCGCTGACTCCCTTGCGCGTCAAAGCGACGGATACATGCTCGGACACGAGTTGCAGCATATCTTTGTCTCCGGTGATGACAGTCGTTTTCCAGGCTTGCTCATCTGCCTGCTTCGTCAACGTACCGATAATGTCATCCGCCTCGTAGCCTTCCAGCTCGAAGCGTTTGATTGAGAAGGCATCCAACAGCTCCCGAATCAGTGGAAACTGTTCAGACAGCTCCGGCGGAGTTTTGCTGCGTCCCCCTTTGTACTCTGCATACTCGCTATGGCGAAACACGACTTTTCCCGCGTCAAAAGCAACCATGATATGCGTCGGCTTCATTTCCTCCAACACTTTTAACAGCATAGTCGTAAAGCCCAGCACTGCGTTCGTATGCAGTCCTGCCGATGTGGACAATAAAGGGAGCGCATAAAACGCCCGGTTCGCAACACTGTTTCCATCAATCAACACAAAATGACTCAAGGAATTCGACCCCTCTCGTTACAAAACTACTATCTTTAATCGTAACATAGGGCAAACATCAAAGCCAAGCCGCAGATATGGCGGGTAAAGCACAAGATGATTGAACAGACTATGAAAAAAATGAACAAGGAAGGTGATCTTATGTATGGGAGGAAATTGATTCCGATCTTGCTCACGCTTTTTCTTTCCCTTGGGGCGATTCCAGTGACAGCTACCCCCAATCCAGCCCCCGCACCCGCTGTCAAAAAGCTGATGGCATTTGTGATCGATGATTTCGGGAACAACATGCAAGGGACGGAGGAAATATTATCGATGCCAGTCCCTCTTACTGTTGCCGTCATGCCGTTTCTGCCCAGCACGAAACAGGATGCCGAGCTCGCCCATCAAAAAGGACACGATGTACTCGTTCACATGCCGATGGAGCCCATGAAAGGAAAGCGCTCCTGGCTCGGTCCTGGAGCCATTACGGCTGATCTGTCCGACGATGAGATTCGCAGTCGTGTGGAGAAAGCGATTGACAATGTGCCACATGCGATTGGCATGAACAACCATATGGGCTCAAAAATAACGGCTGACGAGCGAATCATGCGCATCATCATGAAGGTCGTCAAAGAACGCGGTCTTATCTACCTGGATAGCAAGACTACCGATAAAAGCGTGGCGGGGAAAGTCGCAGCTGAAATGGGCGTCCCCCATGCAGTGAATCAAATTTTTCTGGATGATGTATACTCTGTCCCGCATATTACAAAGCAAATGGAGCTCGTCTGCAAAAAAATCCACAACCATCCCATATGTATCGCAATTGGTCATGTTGGACCTCCTGGCAAGAAAACAGCCTCCCTTCTGCGCCAGTACATCCCGCGAATTCAGAAGGAGGCCGAATTTGTAACCATTTCAAAGCTTATCCAGCAAACTGCTCATTAATTTTCTCCACCAGCTCTCCTGCACACTAGCCTCCGTTTTCAGATTTCCCGACAGCTTTACATATTCGCTCACGGCCTCTGTAATGGCCTGAGCGATTTTTTCTTGTGCTTTGGGATTCGTTAACATTTCGCGATCCTGCGCGTTGCTGATAAACCCCATCTCCACAATGACAGACGGACAGTAGTTATGACGGAGCATGTAGTACGTCTTGCCCTTGACTGGCTTTTCGTTGGACCCTGTGAGCTTGTTCAGCGAGTTTTGCAGTAGTCCTGCCAACAGGTAGCTTTCTTCTGTGTTTTGATGCAAAATAATCGCTCCCCTGCGCTTGGGACTGGGTGACCAGTTTACATGCAAGCTGAGCATCATCTGCGGACCAATTTCTTTTGCCAAGTTCTTGCGCTGAGCCAGGTCACGAATATGGCGGGATCGGTTGTCCAACCAACGATTGTCATCACTCAGGGCAACATCCTTGTGGCGGTTCAAAGCCACGGTGTAACCCGCAGCTGTGAGTTGTTGGTAGAGTCGTTTGGCAATTTGCAGATTGATGTCCTTTTCGTACAAATCCCCAAAAGAAGTTCCCGAATCTACACCTCCATGTCCAACATCAATCAAAATATGAAAGGGGGTGAGCGGCAATGCCTCGCTTCGCGTCGGGATACAGATGAGGATAAGCATGAAAGCAGTTATACGGAAAATAGCCTGTAAGTTTCTCATGCCAGTAGGATAACCGGATTGAAAAGAAACCTTTCAAGCGGCAAGGTACACATAACATTGTGAATTTTTTAATCCAACTGTACAATTACAATAATGAACCATGACCTTACCCGCATAAGAAGGTGTACTGATGAATCAATCTTTGGAAAAACCGTTATTCCCCCCGTATTTGGCTCTCTTAATCGGGGTGATCGCCATTTCCTCTTCTGCGATCTTTGTAAAGCTGTCGGATGCACCTGCTCCGATTATCGCTACGTATCGCCTGGTTTTTTCCGTTCTCTTAACGCTTCCTTTTTTATTCTGGAATCGTGGTGCCATCGCAGAGATTGGAAAAATGTCCAAAAAAGCGTGGCTACTCTGTATTTTATCTGGCGCCTTTTTGGCAAGCCACTTTCTGTTGTGGTTTGAATCGCTGAATTACACATCTGTAGCCAGTTCTACAGTGCTCGTTACGTTGCAGCCATTATTTGCCTTCATCGGCGGTTATCTCTTTTTTGGTGAAAAGGTTCGATTTCTAGCTCTATCCGGCGGCTTGCTGGCGATTGCAGGAAGCTTTGTGATTGGCTGGGGGGATTTTCAAGTAGGTGGTATGGCTCTGTGGGGTGATTTCCTCGCATTGATGGGAGCTGTCACTGTGACGGGTTACTGGCTGGTCGGGCAGTACGTTCGCCAGCATATGTCCTCCTTTGCCTACACACTCGTTGTCTACACGGCCACCAGCGTGATTCTGGTCGCCTATGATCTGGCTCTCGGGTATTCGCTCATCGGTTACCCTGCGGCGGATTGGGGCTGGTTCTTCTGTCTCGCCCTGTTCCCTACCCTGCTTGGGCATTCTATTTTTAACTGGATTATTAAATGGCTCAATACGACGACGATCTCCATGGGGATTTTGGGAGAACCAATCGGGACTGCCATACTCGCTTACTTCATCTTGGGTGAAGTGGTAACGCCTCCGCAATGGATCGGCGGCTTGATCATTATCGCCGGCATTTATGTGTTCATTCGTTTTAACCAACCTGCTAAAGGAGTGTCCTCCAATGAACAAGCAACCGGAGAACCGAAAAAGCTTGCGTGAATTCGTCAAGGGACTGAGTATTTGGGCGAAGATTGGCTGGACAATTCTGCTGGGCTACATCGTCGGACGGATTTTGTACTGGTTATTTAAAATGATGTCCTAACAGGCAAAAGGGGCAATTCCTATGAAGTCTTCGATAAGACTTGCGGAATTGCCCCTTGCTATTAGGCTGTTGCCTTCTCGGTTGCTGGCACCTGTTGCTGTGTTTTTTTCGGCTTTTTATGCAGGAAGTACAGAAGTGGAATCGAGAGGACAATCGGGATAACGGAGACGAGGAAAGTATCCCCGATTCCTTGGACCAACGATTCTTTTGCCATCATTCCGTACAAAATCGTGCTGGCTCCCCCTGTCGCACTCGCCGTATCTACCCCTACTTGTGCATACATTCCTGAAATGCCACTGATAAACTGCGTCGCCATATCCGTATTCAAGTTGTCAGAGATGGAAGCCATGTGGAAATTTTGACGCGCCTGCATGATCACTGTCAAAATCGCAATGGCAAACGAACTCATGACCTGACGCAATACGTTAGACAGCGGAGAGGCATCCCCCACACTTGTACGAGGAACGGCGTTCATCCCTACGGTGGACAGCGTCATCATGCACAATCCGATTCCGATCCCGCGAATGGTCAAGATCATATCAATCCACGAATGCATGCTGTCAGCAGATAGATTGTGCAGTTCATACGTCGTGACGCTCATGATAGTCAAGCCGACCAATCCAATCGGTCCGATCCCGTATTTATCCATCAGCTTTCCGCTGATTGGCATCATGATCGCCATAGCAATCGATTGCGGCATCAGCAGGATTCCTGACTCCATAGCCGTCAAACCCTGAATGTTTTGGAGGAAAATCGGCATCAGGAAGATACCGCCCATCATCCCCATCATGACGAAGCCGGAAGTCAAAATGCTGATGGTGAAGGTAGGGATCTTCAAAAGCCGCAAATCGAGCAGCGGACTTTCCTTCCCCAGCTCGACCCAGACGAACAGGATCAAGCTCATTACCGCAATGAAAAACAAACCGACGATGAAAAAGGAGGTCCAGCCCTCTGCTTGCCCTTTACTTAAAGCGAGCAACAGTGTCCCGAAACCGACAATGGCAAGAAATGCGCCCAAAAAATCGAACTTCAACTCTGGCTTTTTCGGCGTTTCCTTGAGCAGAACGATACTCATGATTACCGCAAAAATACCAAAGGGTACACCGACCAGAAAAAGAAATTGCCAGCTTAAAAATTCGATGAGGTACCCACCCAATGTCGGGCCTAGCGCAGGGGCTGTCATGGAAGCAATCCCGAATATCCCCAAAGCCATCCCGATCTTTTCACGCGGAACGATCATGTAAATCATCGACATCCCGATTGGCATGATCATCCCCCCGCTGACACCTTGCACGACGCGAAAAGCAATTAGCGAAGAGTCACTCCACGCCAAGGCACAAAGGATGGATGAAAAAGTAAATGCAGATAAGGAAAGTACAAATATTTTTTTCGCTCCGAATTTAGCGGACAACGAGCCGCTCATGGGAATCATGACGGCGTTTGCCAGCATATATCCGGTCAATACCCACTGCATGGTCTCGGTAGATGAACCAAAAATATTGACCATGGCAGGCAGGGCAACGTTAATCAAGCTATTGTTCAGAATCGCAACGAAGGTTCCTGAGAGGATTGCGAGAAGAGACAGCCACATGCCGCCGTTCCCGCTTTTCTCCTCTCGGTGCGCCACCGCTTCCGCCATGTGTCAACACCCCCGTTAGTTTGCGATCACCTTGCTGCCCTCGGACAGTTTGTCTGTCGGGTTCAGCACAATTTGATCATTGTCTTTGACGCCATTCGTGACAGTTGTCCAGTCGCCGCTAGCGTTCTCCACTGCAACTTCGACCTGGTGTACAACGTTGTTGTCTACGGTATAGACGTAATGCTTGCTGTCTTTTTCCAGCACGGCCGACGTCGGTAATTTTGTTCCTGGCGTTGCCTGGCCTTGGAGCATGACCTCTGCTACCATACCTGCGCGCAGCAAGCCGTCCTGATTATTTACCTTCACTTTGACTGGGAACGAACTGCTGTTGGTATCCGAAATCGGAGAGACAAACTCAACAGTACCTTTCAGCACTTTCCCACCCAGACTGCCTACCTTCACATCAACGGTAGAGCCGACCTTCACTTGGTTAATTTGGTTTTCCGGTACGCTTGCTTCTACTTTGACATCTGCCATATTCACCAGCACCATGAGAGGTGTCCCCGCTGCTGCCATTTCTCCCGGGTCAACCGAGCGCTTGGCAACGATACCTGTGATTGGCGCACGAATAATGGTATTGTCATAGTTGCTTTTCGCCAGCTCGAGACTGGAGCCCAAACGGCTTACTTCTGCTTGCAAACCCGCTACCGTGTCGGCAGTTGGGCCTGCTTTTGCCAGATCGTATTGGGCTTGCGCCTGTTCAAGACCTGTGCGCGCCTTTTCCAATTCCAGCGAAGATTTCTCCAGTTCAGCCTGGGACAATGCGCCTGCATCAAACAGGGCTTTCATCCGATTGTAGTTGCTCTCAACCACCTTCAGGCTGGCTTCTGCCTGCGTGACAATACTTCCGAGCTGCGTCAGCTGCTCATTGCGTGCACCTGCTTTCGTATCTCTCAGCTTTGCTTGAGCGCCTGCAATGGCTGCCTGTGCCTGATTGATTTGCTGCTGATAATCGGCTGCCTCCAGCGTGACCAGAACATCGCCCTGCTTGACGACTGCACCTTCTTTTACATTCACGCTCGCTGCTTTTCCAGATACTTTAGAAACGACTTGGATCTCCTCAGATGCTGCCACCTTACCACTGGCGATGACGCCCGTAGAAGCAGAGGTCACCTTCCACGTCTTTACGACAGGGACGTTCTCGCTCGTTTGCGATGCAGAAGATGTCTCACTACAGCCCGACGCAATAAGCGAAACGGCCGCCATGACTGCAGCGATTGTTTTCCATTGTGCTGTCTTTTTCATTCTTGATTACATCTCCTTCACGTGCACTTTGATCTCGGCGTTCAATCCGGCAACGAGGTCCAGACCTGCTGTGTCATCTATAGCGATTTTGATCGGGATACGCTGGGTTACCTTGGTGAAGTTCCCACTCGTGTTGGCCGCTGGCATCAAGGAAAATGTAGAGTTCGTCGCCTTTCCGATCTCCATCAAATGACCGCCTAATTTCTTACCTGGGTAAGCGTCAACCGTAAAATCAACTTTTTGGCCGAGTTTCAAGCGTTCGATCTCTGTCTCTTCCAAATTGGCGGAGATGTACAATTTGCTTTCGTCAATTACGAGAGCTACCGATTGCCCTGTCGAAACAATCTCTCCCTCTTTTGCTTGCGTTTTAATCACGGTACCTGTAATGGGGGAACGCAACACGCTGTTTTCCAGCATTGTCGTTGCTACATTGGTTGTATCTTGCTGCCCTACGATTTGATCCGCTATAACGGTGTCGCCTTCTTTGACAGCGAGTCCGGTCAGTTTGCCTGTCATTTTCGGCATGACGCGATAAATGTCTCCCGCGATCCGGGCATCTTGTGTGGTCACATAATGTGCACTCTGATACCAATAGTAGTAACCGATTCCTCCACCACCTGCCACGAACAGGAGCAAAATGACATACAAAACCAGTTTTCGCTTCATGGTTTCTCCTCAACTTTCTCGTTCTTCTAGTTTCGCAATCAATGTTTCCATCGACTGAATAATGATGTCTAAATCCTCATCGGAAAATCCATGGAAAATACGTTTGTAAAAGTTCTCTGAGAAAAAATCAACCTTTGCGAACAACTCGGAAATCTTCGGTGTTTTACGAATCCAGACAACACGCCGGTCATTCTCATCACGTACACGTTCTACGAGTTGTTCTCGTTCCAAACGATCTATGATGCCAGAAACGGTACTGTAGGATAAGTCTACGGCTTTGCTTATCTGACCGATCGTTTTGGGATCAGGATGTATTTCTCGAATGACCATTAGCTGCGGGACAGTCACACCATATTGGGACAGTTCTTTTGTGGCCATCGTGCCAAATGTCTTGTTCAACCGTTTTAACAAGTCCCGAATATGCAGTGATTTATTCATAGTGCACTCCTTTCTTAAGTAATATTTCGTGTACGAAATTTATCACATGAAAACTATACGATGTTTTTTTATCCGTGGCAACTATTTCTTTAGGTTAAACTTTAACTAGGCAACCTTTTAAAAGCATGCGTTGGTCGGGCTGTAGTGGTGGGGAGGAAACAGGAGAAAACGCTCAGATTCTAGGTCCACCTGCTGAGGGATTGACTGTCCGGCTCCATGAAAAAAAGTGAAACCCGCGTCCAAAGTGGTCCATTCAGGGGGTGTCTCAGAGGTGGACGCTAAGAGCTTGTTTCTCTTTTTTTCATTGCGCCTCGGGCGGTGTTCCTAAGATCTTCGCTTTTTTCTCCTGTTTCCTCTACGAGCTTTCCGTGTTAAACGGATTTTAAAAGCCTTAAAAGAATGAAGAATGTAATCAGTTACGACAGAGAAGAATATTTCCAGACGTAGCGACTTGTGGAGTCCTACCAAGCGGAGAAGGGATTCGCGGGCAAAAGAAACGCAACCGTGCCCATACGTCGTAGCGGCTACCACTTTTGCGTTTCCCCGCGAATCCCTTCGGAGCGGACAGCCTCTACCCTCAGCGGGACGGAGCCTGGAGCCTAGTCTGGAAATATTCTTCTCCCCACCGCAGCCTCGTACCCATGACACAAAAAAACCGACACATCTCTAAGGAATTGTCGGTCCATTTTCATTTAAAATAGATGGAGAATCCGGAGCTTCTTCAGGCGTCGAGCGGCGTACGCTTGGAACATGTCGTGGCTCATGCTCCATTTCTGGAAAAGAGTGAACCGTCACGTACATGCTTCCGTTGTTCGCAATCGCACGAATCAAAACCGGATAGGCGTATTTGTTTTGAAACACAAAATCGGGGCCGTACCAGCTCACGGTTGCATCTCGCCCTGGAGGTACGTACGCTACGTTTCGACTGTGAGAATAACGCTGCATAATGTGCAAGCCTGCCTGGTCTACCGCATTGAACAGCGTAGACGATACTTGGCAGATTCCTCCCCCAATGCCTTCCGACAACTCTCCCCTGACAATGATAGGCGCCTGCAAATACCCTTTTTCTTTCGTACGCTGGCCCACTACCTTATTAAAAGAAAAAATTTCTCCTGGCAATACCACGTAATTGTTAATCGCCTGCGAGGCGAGCTTGATGTTGTGTACACGATTCCGGTTACCTGCATTGAAATAGGTCGCATATTGCCCGATCCTTTTTTTCCGCACCTGACTCATGAGAGCCTTGTCTACCTTCGGGAATACCTCTTTGTAGCTGACATTCATGCTTGCGGCTCCCGTACCATAAAAATAATCGTAAAAACGTCCGCGAAATGCCAGGTCATCCAGCTTTCTTCCCTTGGCTTCCGGAACGATGGCCCCGGCGTTATTAATCGTTGCATTGATCGGCGCAATGTACGCTTTTTTCGCCAGCTCTTCTACCATTCGCGCAAGCTTGCTGTCATCGACCAAAGGAACGCCATCAAAGGGAAGAGAATAATCAGCCCGGTTGAGCATAGCTACCGTCTTGCCCTCCATCTCTATCTGCAAAAAATTCGTCGGGTCGAGGGGATTAATTAACAGTAACAGAGCCAACGTCATAGCAAAACCCATCCGGCTGCTCACCTCCATTCTCCAACAACGATCATCTTCCGTTATTGTAGTATGAGCAGTCGAACGGGTTTCATTCTACGATCGGAATGACATTAGCCCATCTTTGTCAGCCTGCTGACAATTGCTTGCGTAACTGCCTTGAGACGCTGCTGGTCCACCGCTTCCTGGTAAGTATTATTCAACTGGTCGCGCAGTTCCTTGGCAGCCAGAAGATTCGCTGTTGCTTCTTTCACTTTTTGCTTATACCTTACCTTTACATCCATTAATTCCTCTTCATATACCTCATCTGTGCCAGGCTCAATTGCCCTTTCATACATATCGATAACCTCATCTGTATCTTTACTTGGAAAATACTCATGAGGTGCGGTGCTGTCAAAAATAGCGAGGCCCTTCTCAGGAACAATGACCATATCAAGGCTGTGCGGGTCTAGTCCACAGTGGTATACTTCCACGTCAAAGCCGCGTGTTTTGGCTTCCTCCACCAACTTTTTCAGCATAGTGGACTTGCCAGAGCCTGGCCTGCCCTTGATAAAGTAGCGCTTCTCCAAATGGTCGGTCAGCTTCATGATATGATCTACAGGCCCCTGCGGCGTCGCTGCCCCCAAATACATGCGCCGTACCTTTGCTTTCTTTTCCAGTTGCTCCTCTCCGAAGAACAAAGCTTTTACTTCTTCCGTAACGCAATTGGCTTCTTCTCTGTTGAGGTGCTCAATGTAGGGAGCCTCCCACTCATCGTGGATCCGCAAGGCCTCGCCAAAAGCTTGATATGCCTCTTCACTCTTCCTAAAAATCTCTTCGTACCAGCCGGCAATCTGGTCTTTGTAATCCACTAGCTGATCAATGTTGACCATGGACTGCAAATTGACCTGAATTTCCTTTACACCCGGAGAAGCGGGTCTCCAAATCCGGGGATAGCTACCATCCATAATCGCCACTTTATATTTGGGAAAAATAACACCATCAAACTGTCCATTCACAAAAGGAGAATGAATCCACTCCACTTCGTCTGTTTTTCGTGCCATTTGATTACCAATCGACTCGATCAGTGGCGACGTAATTCCTTCCACTGTCCCTGTCAAAATATAAACACGCTCCAAGCCTTCCAATACGGAGTCATAAAACGTCTTGTATCCTCGCGCAGTATTCCCTGCGGCATATATATGGCGCACTTTTGTGGTCATTGCCTTTCCCTCCTGTACTTCTTCTAACTGCCATTGAATCGATGTATTGTATGCACAAAAGGGAGAATAGGCGTCTGTCTACAACCATAAGAAAACCTCTATCGTGGTTTAGTCAAGGATGAGCGACCGCGTTTTAGCGGAATGTTTTCCGTAATATCGAGAAGAAACCCGAAGAAGTTTATCCTTTACGATATTATGAAAAAGCCGCTGCTAGCTATTTTTCATAGCTCACAGCGGCTTTTTGTCATTCGGGTATTATTTATTCAGATCCGTCATTTTACCAGTAGACATATAAATAATCCATTCACAGATGTTCGTAACATGATCGGCAATCCGTTCCAAATATTGCGCGACCAAGAGCAAATGCGTTCCTTGCGAAATGGCCTGACTGTTTTTCGTCATCAATTCAATCAGATCATGGAAAATCGTGGAATACAGTTTATCCACAATGTCGTCGCGTGAGGCAATCTCTTCTGCCGCTTCTTTGTTGCGTGCAATATATGCATTTAAACAATCACGCACCATAGCCTTGACGTGATCAGCCATCATCGGAATATCGATGAGGGGTTTCACGTACGGGTCCGCCATCAAGCGTCGGGTCGTCTTGGCAATGGAAACGGCATGATCACCCATTCGCTCCAAATCCGTCACCAGCTTCAACATTGTTCCCAAGCGTCGCAAGTCACCTCCGACTGGCTGCTGCAACGCAATGAGACGGAAGCAATCGCTCTGTATTTCTTGCTCCAGCTCATTGATCACAGGATCGCTTGCGATAACCTGTTCCGCCAGTTGGGCATCCCGCTCAACCAGACTCTTAATGGATTTATGAATGGCTTCTTCCACCAATGTGCCCATCGTCATGAGCTTGCGGTGCAGTACATCCTGCTGTTCTTCAAAAGCGTGCCGTGACATTTCCCTCTTCCCCCTTCTAGTGTCTGACATGTCAAATGGTACAAGGCGATTGTATTGTAGAAGTAAAGCTACTATTTTGTTTGTGTAAATGTTTTTGCAGTTGTTGTTTTAGGTAAGGGGAAGTGTAACTGTGAAGGTTGTCCCTCTTCCTTCCTTGCTCTCCACACTAATATGTCCGTGCAAATTTTCCACGAGATGCTTCACGATTGCGAGGCCCAAACCTGTTCCACCTGAATCGCGGCTTCTCGCCTTGTCTACGCGATAAAACCGCTCAAAGATACGCGTGAGGTCCCTTTCCGGAATGCCGATCCCGGTATCCATGACTTGAATGGTGATGTTTTCGCTGTCTGCCTCTGTCTTGACGTTGATTTTTCCACCTTCTGGCGTATAGGCGATCGCATTCGTCAACAGATTCAAGATGATCTGCTGCAAGCAATCCTTATCCGTCATCAGCCAAATATCTGGCTTTGGTGAAGGGAGGGTGATCGTCAATTCCTTGCGCTGTGCCTGGTCATGCATGATGGCAACCGCCGAACTGATTAGATCCTGCAAGTGAACCTGACTCAGATGCAACGGGATTCGCTTCTGCTCGATTTTGGAAAGGTCCAAAATGTCGCGGATCATCCGGTAGAGCCGCTCGCTCTCATCCGAGATGATTTGCAAGAAATTGCGGCATGTTTCCTCGTCCTGCATAGCCCCTTCAAGCAAAGTCTCCGTGAAGCCCTTGATCGAGGTAATCGGCGTGCGTAGCTCATGCGATACGTTTGCTACGAAGTCACTTCGCATCTTCTCCAGGCGGCGAATGTCGGTGATGTCATGCAGTACTACGACCACACCCCTCGACTCCCCCTTGAAGTTAATATAGGGAGCAAAATTCACGTCAAGAATGCGTTCCTGCGGGTAATAAATGTGTACCTCTTGGCGGAACTTCTCGCTTCTGTCGAGGCACCTGTCGATGTATTGGCTGAGCCCAAAGCTTTTGCCGGCCTCGATATGCAGCTTCCCTACTATCTCATGTCCAGCAGTCCCCAGCAGCTTTTCAACGGCTGGATTGACCAGCATGATCCGGCGTTGTTCAGAAATGAAAATCACGCCACTCGTCATATTGGTCAGCACCCCTGCCAGGCGCTGCTGATTCTCCGAGATTTCGTACATCTGCTGCTCCAGGCTCGATGCCATGAAGTTGATCGCGCCTGCAAGCTGACCGATCTCATCCTTTGCTTTGATTCTGACACGGCTCTCATATTGGCGCTGTGTAATGTTGCGGGCTACCCGGGTGATCTCCTCGATCGGACGAATAATGGAAAAGGAAATGCGAGAAACAACAATCGATCCGACTACCAAAGTAACCAATAAACCTGTGAGTAAGCTGTACCACATTTTGTGGATCGTATCGGTAATATCTTTCATCGACATCGCTGAACGAACAACACCGAATATTTCGTTGTTCAATTCAACAGGTACTGCAACGTACATCATGTCATAGCCGAGCGTCTCACTAAAACGACGGGAAATCCCTGTTTCTCCTTTCAACGCTGCCTTCATCTCTGGCCGGTCATGGTGGTTTTCCATCTCTTCCGGGTGGGAGGAGTTGTCGTACATCACCTGACCATCCTTGTTGATAATGGTGATCCGTACTTCATCCGTTGGCGCTACTTGTTTGACCCGGTCTGCTAACGTCGCCTTATCGGCAAAGACATTCGGGAAACGGACCGCCTGAGAGATGAGCTTCGACTCGCGGGACAATAGCTCATTCAGTGATTGGAGGTAGGAATTCTCAAGGACTTTGGCAAAATACATCCCCATCACCAATAGTACGAGAGAGATTAAACCCAAAATAGTCAAAGTGAGTTTGATTCGAAAGCGAGTCAAGGTAAATCCTCCGTTATCCTTCCAGTTTGTATCCTAATCCGCGAACGGTTTTGATGTATTTCGGGTTCTTCGTATCATCCTCAAGCTTTTCGCGCAAATGGCTGACATGCACGTCCACGATTCGAGAGTCCCCGATAAAATCGTAGTTCCAAACAGCATTCAACAATTGATCGCGCGTCAATACACGTCCTTGGTGGCTCGCTAAATAGTTGAGCAGCTCGAATTCCTTTGGTGTCAGCTCAACCTTCACGTCTTTACAGAACACCTCGTACTTCTCCGGGTAGATACGAATATCCCCAAATTGGAGCAACACCTCTTGAGGCGCTGTAGTCGCTTCCGGCGTGTTCTGAAACCGCCGCAGAATGGCTTTCACGCGGGCAATTACTTCTCTCGGGCTAAAAGGCTTTGTCAAATAATCATCGGCACCAAGCTCAAGCCCCAAAATCTTGTCGAGCTCATCATCTTTCGCTGTAAGCATCAAGATCGGCGTATTATTGCGTTCCTGGCGCAAGGTTTTGCATACGTCCATTCCATCCATCTTGGGAAGCATCAAATCAAGAATGATAAAATCAGGCTGCTCGCTCTTAACCACTTCCAAGGCCTGTTTACCGTCAAAAGCAGTTACGACTTGAAATCCTGATTTTTCAAGATTAAATTGCAATAGCTTTACAATAGAAGCTTCGTCATCCACTACCAATACTTTGATCATCTGTCTGTTTCCCCCTAGCGTTGCAATGCTTGCGCTCGATTTTCTAACCTACGTCCCCTGAAAAATACTTCTCTCTACAATACTCAGTCTGCCAATGCTCATTGCGGAAAACAAGTAATTTTTTTGTAAAGACATGCTGTTGAACACATAGAACTTAGTTGCTTGACAGTAGTATTCCTCTTTTAGGTAAAGGTATCTCCTTAAAAAATCCTAGCTGTCTTCCAGCGGTAGAGGTCGGGAGAAGCCCTGCCACATGCTTTCCAGTTGCCTGTATCCTCTCTACGTTCGGGCGGTCTCCTTCCAAACATGTGACAGTGCTTCGGTACAGCTGTGGATGTATGTCTTGCTTTTACAACGTTTTACAAGTGGGCTCAAAGAAGTTTTCCTTGAGCCTTTTTAAAAAAACTAAAAGCTACGTGGAAGAAGCGAATTTCCAGTCCAAGCGCCTCTGGAGCCCAGCCCAGCGTAGGAATAAATGGCGGGGAATTTCAGCTTCACTTATGGACTACCTCCTCGAAACTTCTACGTTTGAAGCGCTCCCGCCATTTATTCTGGAGCGAACAGTCATACCCACAGCGGGGCGTAGGCCGAAGCGTAGACTGGAAATTCGTTTCTTCCACCACCACAGCAACTTTAATAGCAAAAGACGCCTTCCCAAAGAAAGGCGTCTTACATGTACTAATCTTATTTCAAAACAGCCATTACACTGCGTACAGAGTCAGCAGATTTATCAAGAGCTGCTTTCTCTTCGGCAGTCAGATCCAATTCGATCACTTTTTCGATCCCGTTTGCGCCGAGCAGAGTCGGTACACCCAGGTAGAGATCGTTGTAGCCGTACTCTCCTTGCAGAAGAGCGATGGATGGCAGAATGCGTTTTTTGTCCTTGATGATGGCTTCAGCCATTTGTACCAAGGAAGCCGCAGGTGCATAGTAAGCGGAACCGTTCCCCAGAAGGTTTACAATCTCGCCCCCGCCCTTGCGGGTACGCTCTACGATCGCATCCAGACGGTCTTGCGGGATTAATTTTTCCAATGGGATACCACCAGCATACGAGTAGCGAACCAATGGAACCATGTCATCTCCGTGACCACCCAGAACGAAGCCCGTTACGTCTTCTACAGATACGTTCAGCTCCATCGCCACGAAGGTACGGAAGCGAGCAGTATCCAGAACGCCGGATTGACCGATTACGCGCTCTTTTGGAAAGCCGGACGTTTTGAAGAAGGTGTACGTCATCGCGTCAACTGGGTTGGACAGTACGAGCACGATAGAGTTTGGTGCATATGTTTTTACTTGCTCTGCAACAGATTTCATAATGCCAGCATTGGTGTTAACCAGATCATCGCGGGACATGCCAGGCTTGCGGGCAATACCAGCTGTGATGATGACGAGATCAGCATCTTTGATGTCTTCATAGTTCGCAGTACCTGTGATGTTTGCATCAAAGCCTAATACTGGCGAGGATTCCATCATGTCGAGCGCTTTACCTTTTGTTGGGTTCTCCAGTTGCGGAATGTCAACCAATACGATGTCGCCCAGTTCTTTTTGCCCCAAAATGAATGCAGTTGTTGCACCAGTGAAGCCACTACCGATAACAGCGATTTTTTTACGGTTGAATGCCATGAACTATTCCCCTCCAAAAATGTAAGTGTAAAAATTTGTGCCCAAATCTATCTTACATGTTTTGAATCAGAGCGTCAGCAAACTCGGAGCATTTCAGTTCTTGTGCGCCTTCCATCAGACGAGCGAAATCGTATGTTACTGTTTTCGCGGAGATGGTTTTTTCCATGGAGTTGATGATCAGATCAGCTGCTTCGTTCCAACCCAGGTGACGCAGCATCATTTCTCCGGACAGGATCACGGAGGATGGGTTTACTTTGTCCAGACCAGCGTATTTCGGAGCTGTACCATGAGTTGCTTCGAAGATCGCATGACCAGTCAGGTAGTTGATGTTTGCACCTGGAGCGATACCGATACCGCCTACTTGTGCAGCCAAAGCGTCGGATACATAGTCACCGTTCAGGTTGAGTGTTGCTACTACATCGTACTCAGCTGGACGAGTCAGGATTTGTTGCAGGAACGCGTCAGCGATAACATCTTTCACGATGATTTTGCCAGCTGCTTCTGCTTCTTTTTGTGCTTTGTCAGCGTCGCCGCCTTCAGCTTTGATACGATCGTATTGTGCCCAAGTGAACACTTTGTCGCCGTATTCTGCTTCAGCCAGTGCATAACCCCAGCTTTTGAACGCACCTTCCGTGAACTTCATGATGTTACCTTTGTGTACGAGGGTAACGGATTTGCGCTTGTTGTCAATTGCATAGTCAATTGCTGCACGAACCAGACGCTCTGTACCATCTTTGGAAACAGGCTTGATACCGATACCAGAAGTTTCTGGGAAGCGAATTTTCTTCACGCCCATTTCGTTTTGCAGGAAGTCGATTACTTTTTTCACTTCTGGAGTACCTTCAGCCCACTCCACACCAGCGTAGATGTCTTCAGTGTTCTCGCGGAAGATTACCATGTCTGTCAATTCAGGATGTTTAACTGGGGATGGAACACCATCGAAGTATTGAACAGGACGTACGCAAGCATACAGATCCAGCTCTTGACGCAGTGCTACGTTGATCGAACGGATACCGCCGCCTACTGGTGTAGTCAGAGGACCTTTGATTGCAATCAGGTATTCACGAACAGCAGTCAGCGTATCTTCTGGCAGCCACTCGCTGTATTGGTTGAAGGATTTTTCGCCCGCGAATACTTCGAACCAAGCGATTTTCTTCTCGCCTTTGTATGCTTTTTCTACAGCAGCATCCAGAACACGAACGGAAGCTTTCCAAATGTCAGGGCCAGTACCGTCACCCTCGATGAAAGGAATGATCGGATTGTTTGGAACTACCAATTTACCGTTATCCACAGTAATTTTTTCGCCTGCAGTTGGTTGCGTCAGGTTTTTAAACACAAAAAATCCCTCCAGTGTTATATATATTTGGTGATTATGAATATTTCCAGACGTAGGAGAACTACCACTCACTTGTGGTAGTTCTCAAGCTTGCGCTCAGGAGCGATCAGCTTGGCTGACCCCCTACCCTCCACGCTCGAAAATAGCGAGTTCTTAGCGGCGGTCAATTGGAACGTAGTGTTGGTTGACCGGACCGGTGTAATCCGCGCGAGGACGGATCAGGCGATTATTTTCATACTGTTCCATGATGTGTGCTGTCCAACCGGACATACGGCTGATAGCAAAAATCGGTGTGAACAGGTCCGTTTCGAGGCCGAGAGAAATGTACACAGATGCTGAGTAGAAGTCAACGTTTGGCTTCAGTCCTTTTTCACCGGAAATCATTTCATCGATCTTCACAGACATCTCAAACAGCTCAGGGCGACCGATTTGCGCGGTCAGTGCTTTGGACATTTCTTTCAGCCATTTCGCACGTGGGTCACCATCTTTGTATACACGGTGTCCGAAGCCCATGATTTTTTCCTTGTTATCCAGCTTGGTGCGGATGTAGGATTCTACGTTAGCCATGCCGCCGATTTCGTTCAGCATCTTCGCTACTGCTTCATTAGCGCCACCATGCAGAGGGCCTTTGAGTGTACCAATTGCAGACACGATACCGGAATAAATGTCAGTCAGAGTCGCAACAGTTACGCGAGCAGAGAATGTAGATGCATTGAACTCATGGTCAGCATGCAGGATCAGAGCAACGTCAAACGCTTTTACTGCTGTTTCTGTTGGCTCCTGGCCTGTCAGCATGTAGAGGAAGTTTTGTGCAATCGTGAAATCTGCACGTGGAGCTACTGGCTCCAAACCTTTACGCATACGCTCGTAAGCAGCGATCAAGGTAGGAGTTTGTGCCATCAGGCGGATAGATTTCCGATAGTTGGCTTCAGGAGACATATCTTGCGCTTCTGTGTCGTAGAGCGCTAACGAAGAGACAGCTGTGCGCAACGCCGCCATTGGGTGTACGCCTTTTGGATAGTGGCGAATGCTTTCCAGCACTTCTTGGGCCACTGCTGCATTTTCACCCAATTGTTTTTTCAAAGCGTCCAGCTGATCACGCTTCGGTAACGCTCCATGCCAGAGCAAATATACAACCTCTTCAAAAGTTGCATGTTCTGCCAGCTCATCGATGTTGATCCCGCCATAGCAAAGAACCCCATCGACGATCGAACAGATGGATGATTGAGCGGCAACAACGCCTTCAAGTCCACGAGTAGTTGTCATAGAACTCCCTCTCCTTTTCCACTCAAGTAGTAGTGCTTATCTAGTCTTCGCTTGTCCGCCATGACTGATAAACGGCCTGATCAAGTTCAAAATAGACGACTTTTTGAACATCCTATCTATGAAATTGTAAGCAGCGGTTTCTTTCATCCACCACTCTTGACAGGGAATGTATCCACGCAAATCCTCACAAGGTCGTACATGCAAATGTCGCTCGTGCAAGGGGAGAGGCGAGAGAAAAGAATCCACTAAGACGACCCAATTATAAAAGATTATTGCGATTTTGTGAATAAGGTTGGCGAAAAAATGTTTCGAAGGGTGAAACGGAGTTTTGTTTTTTCACGATTCTTGCTCCACCTATCAGGCATGCTGCATAATAGAAACATCAGTATTTTGTTCGCACCTTCGCGGCGGAAAGGAGAAACCGTTTGAATCAGGAAAACTGGGTAGAGCGCATCTTTCAAATCATTCGATTGTTATGGGTTTGCCTGCTTGTCTATGTAGGGATTTGGGTATTCCAACATGCAACACCTTTACTGTACCCATTTATAATCGCTTTAGTCATTGCGCTCATCATCAACAAGCCCGTTACGTTTATGACCAGAAAGTTCAGGATTCCCCGCTGGCTTTCCGTCATTATCGCGCTCTTGGTTTTGATGCTGCTCGCTGGCGGAGTGCTCACACTGATCATCACGGAAACAGTCGTGGAAATCGGGGAGCTGGCCAAGCGTTTGCCAGTCGTTGCACAGGAGCTGGCCCATTATTTGCAAAATACGATTTCTCAGGACTTCTTGATGGGCATTTACAATCAGCTTCAGTGGTTTTACGAGCAACTCGATCCAAGTTATAAGGATAAACTTACCAGTACGGTAGGTAGTGCGATCTCGACCATCACAAATGTTGGGCAGGACTTGATCGTCAAATTCCTGGATGGATTGAAAAACCTGCTTGTCTCACTCCCGAATATGGCAACAGTTTCCGTTATTTCCATCATGGGTGCCTTCTTTATCTCCAAAGATTTTGCCCTTTGGGAAGCGCGGGGTCGCCGTCTTTTGCCAACAGGAGTAAACAGCCGTCTCGATCAAATTTTCATCGATTTGCGCAATGCCTTGTTCGGGTTCGTCAAGGCGCAGTTGACTCTCATCTCCTTAACCGCTGCCATCGTCATCATTGGCCTGTTGGTCATGCGTGTCGAGTACGCGATTACGATTGGCTTGATCACGGGCTTGGTCGATCTCTTGCCTTATCTTGGGACAGGGACCGTCTTTGTTCCTTGGATCATCTACATGTTTTTCAAAGGCAATTACACGATGGTCATCGGCTTGTCCATTTTGTACGGGGTCGTCTTGATTTTCCGTCAAATTATCGAGCCAAAAGTCGTTGCGGAAAACGTCGGTCTCGACCCTCTCCTCACATTGGTCGCGCTGTTTGTTGGCCTCCAGCTGTTCGGATTCCTGGGCTTGATCATTGGACCTGTTTCACTTGTCATGATCAATGCTCTGGTAAAAGCCAACGTCTTCGTCGATGTATGGGGCTACATCCGAGGGAAGAAAACCTGACCTCATGTAAAAAGAACCGCTTGCGAGCAGCTTGTACACAGCTCGGAGCGGTTCTTTTTTATAGGGAATTTTAGTATTAGCGGCGGAAAAACAATTGAACACGACCAGACGAGATGAGGTTCCACAGCCAGCGCTTCAACAGATGACGAATGATCATCCGTGTGTACGGAATGAGGAAGACCAGTCCAATCACATCTGTGACGAATCCAGGCAACAAGAGCAAAATACCACCGATCAAGATCAAGACACCGTCAATGAGCGAATCGGTAGGCATTTGCCCACGCGACAACTGGTGTTGAACCATGCGGAATACTTGCATCCCCTGCTGCTTCGCAAGCCAAGCTCCCAAGATCCCTGTGAGAATGACCAGCATGACTGTATTCCAGCCGCCAATCCACGAACCAATAGTAATAAGCCCCCAAAGCTCTAAACCAAACGCTACGACAAATAGAATGGCAAAAAAGCGGAACATGCCTATTCCCCTCCTTTATGCTGGGAGTCCAACCAATCATAGATGTCAGGCACCGCTCGGGACAAGCGAATCGGCCTCAAAGCTGCGTTGGTAAATACATGCATTGTTTCTCCTGACACCAACAGCTGTTGGTCAGGCAATCTAACAACCTCGTAAGCAAAAGTGAGACGGACAGGACTGATCTCTTTTACACGTGTCCGTATTTCCACCTCATCGTCATAACGAGCGGGCTGTTTGTAAGAGATGTTCGCATCTGTGACAGGCAGAAGTACGCCTTTTTCCTCGAGTTCACGATAGGTAATCCCCGCATGGCGAATCAGTTCTGTTCTTCCTACTTCAAACCAGTTCAAGTAATTCGTATGGTAGACCACACCCATCTGATCGGTTTCTCCATAGCGGACACGCAATCGATGGGAATGAATAATGGGAGTCATTTTAGATCGCTCCTTTCTCTATAGGATGATTGTACCATAGTACCCCTATGTGGCTGTAGTGGTGGGGAGGAAACAGGAGAAAACGCTCAGATTCTAGGGCCACCCGCTGTGGGATTAACTGCCCGACTCCATGCAAAAAGCGAAACCGCGTCCAAAGTGGTCCATTCAAGTTGCTGTCTCAGAGGTGGACGCTTAAAATCATGTTTCGCTTTTTGCATTCCGTCTCGGTCGGTGTCCCTAAGATCTTCGCTTTTTTCTCCTGTTTCCTCTACGAGCTTTTCGTCCTTAAACGAGTCTTAAAGGCATTAAAAGATTGAAGAATCTCATCTGTAACGCTAGAGAAGAATATTTCCAGACGTAGCGACTTGTGGAGTCCAGCCGAGCGGAGAAGGGATTCGCGGGAAAAAGAAACGCAACCGTGCTCACGCTACGTAGCGGCTACCACTTTTGCGTTTCCCCGCGAATCCCTTCGGAGCGGACAGCCCCAGCCCCCAGCAGGACGGAGCCTGGAGCCTAGACTGGAAATATTCTTCTCTCCACCGCAGCCACATAAAAAAACAGGGGCAGACTGTTTCTACCAGTCTCCCCCTGCTCTTATTATTCGGATCGCTTAACGAATCGGGCAAGCTCCGCCTTCGCAAGATTCAGCCGTGGACAGATCAGCTTCGCCGCCAGTTTCATACTGCTGCAAAATCGCAGGATCAAACGGCTTCATGGACTGCTTCAATGCCTCGTACTGTTCTTTGGTGCACTCTTCGTAAGGAGCCAATTGGTAGTTTCCTCCATCCAATTGCAAGAAGGATACACCTACGAAATTATCCCAGTTATCGTATACGATGTCTTCTACTTCTGCCCATTCTTCCTTACGTACAGTAATGGTGTTCGAAGAGTTGTGCTCCGTATATTCCTTCTGGAAACGGAAGTACGTATCGAATTGGCGTTTTGCACTTACTTCGTTCTTCGTTTCTTCTGCGCCTGATGCTACAGGGAAATCGATGACGAGTGTACGTGCATTTGCCATGCGCTCTTCATACGTTTCGCCTGGTGTTCCTACCTCTGGGTTGACTGTCCAGCCGAGAGTTTGTACCGCTTTTGCCAATGGATCCTCAGCATTGATGCGAATGCGGCGGATGTAGTACGGCGAATGGGACCAGTGCAGACCGCTGGAGACACCACCAGCTACCTGAGACAGCGTACCTTCCGGCTTCACAGTCGTTACCAAGAGTGGAGAGTTCACACGCAGCTCATACGCATAACGGTTCGCCTCGTCACGAGCAGCATCGCCCAGCTGGCGCAGCAGTTCGAGCTCTTGCTCTTCTGTATAGCCAAGGGATGCCAACGCATCCTTCACTCCAGTAAGAGAAGTTCCGAGCAAGCGGTCACGCTGTTGAACGGTATCCCAATGCGGCAGCTCCAACGTAACCAGCGTCATGCGCAGACCGGCACGAGCAGATTTGCGCTGTGCTTCCAGCAAGCCATCGAGATCCAGATACTTGGAGCCATCCCCGCGATCCTTCACGAATTCAACCAGATTGACTGTCGTCAGGTTGCAGACGCCATAAGAATCGAGCAGGATTTCTGCACAAGGGTTCAAGCCCTCTGCATTTGGGCGGCGACGGTTTGCTTCTTCCAGGTTGATGAAGCCTGGTTCGCCTTCCAATTGCATCAAAGTGAACACGAGGTTCAAGAATGGCTTAGTTGGTTGTTTGGTAAAGGCGATGGAGTTGTTCGACATACGGCGGTGATCCAGACCAAAGCGTCCGTCTCCTACGTTTTGGATGCTGTCAAACCATACAGGCTTGTGCTCTCCCAACAGCTCGCCTACACGACGGTGATGGTTCAGCTGATCCTCCGTCCAGAAACCATTGATGCCGTATTTCGCCAGCATGCACTCATAGTCATCGTGATCAAACAGGAAAATTTCCGCTGTACGGCGTACGCCACCTACCACAACGTTTGCTCCGATGAGGTTTCCAATGTCGAGAATATGTATCGGACGGATTTTACCGTATCCTATTTCATCACTCTCGATTGGTGCCAAATGCTGGTCGATTTGGTTTTTCAACACTTTATCGATTCCTTCAAACATTTCGCGAAGCGGCTCATGACCACTAGCTGTACCGCCAAAACGCTTCAGTCGCTCGCCTTTCGGACGCACGCTGTTATAAGAGATTTTCACGGTGTGAATGTGCTCGTAAGTGGAATCTGTCAAAATTTGCAGGTAGAGACGGAGGGATTCTACCCAGCCTTCTTTACTGTCTCCCACATAAATTTTGGCAAAGCCGTTATCCAGTACATTCAGCTCAGAGCGCTCCAGGCGTTGATGCTTTGGCAGCGGTCTGTATTCAGAAGAAAGCAGCGAGACATTCGTGCGAATCGGGCCCAGTCCAGCAGCCATTTCCTTCGTGCATTTGAAGCCTACGCCAGTTCCTACCAAGAGAAGGTAGAACAAATCGCCCAAGTCATCCCAAGACTTGATGTTCAGGAAGGAGCAGTTGAAGTTCGCCAACGGATACAAATCCGCTACGCCGTTGTCTGCACCGCCAACCCACAAGGTACGGCCGGACAAAAACTGGCGAAGGTTGAACATGTTGTCAAACAATCCTTCTGCCTCTTTTTCCATTGCGCGGGAATCGGCATACATTCCGATTTTGTTCAAATGCTGATAAGCCAGCTTAATATTGTAATCCACCGAGCGGCGGCAAGTTTCTTTCCACGTTTCCCGTCTTCCTTTTTCCGGTACAAAGCGAGAATAAGTACGGTAGTAAACAAATTGTCCAAGAGGACTCATATGGTTCGGAAAATCAGGATATTGATTTAAGAATTCATCCCGCAAAAATTGAGTTCGGGATACGGTTTCGGTCGCCAGCATATCGTTCCTCCTTCGAATCTTTCCTCTCTAGTTTAACTATCTTTATCTGTAAAACTCAATAGTTTCACCTATATATTGTGCAAAATAATTTTCGACAATACTAGATGTTGTGTTCACCCTAAAAAAACACTTGACACAAAATCCCGAACATTGGACGTACAAAAGGACCATTTTACGTTCAGCCTTTTCCTGAGAACGAGCCCTACAACACCCATTCTGTCATGATTTGGAAACCCCGAACGTATGGATTTCATCCGTTCTGGCACAAAGCCACCGACCGATTTTAACAGATTCCCACTCGCTTTGCATCACCTAATAATCGCCGTTATCTGGTAAAACTTATCAAGCAGTTCGTCGGCTAATCCTTTTTCCACCAAGCCAAAAAGGGTGACACTTGGTCACCCTTCAGAGGCATTCTTCATTAAAGTTGAATAGTATTACCTACAGAATCCGGGCATGTCCTGAATAAATATGCCCACGTTCAGAATCCACCGTTACGATTTGCCCGTCCTTCAATACATCCGTAGCAAATTGCACACCTACGATGACTGGAATGCCGAGATTCAGGCCTACAATGGCTGCGTGAGAAGTAAGTCCTCCCTCTTCGCAAATCACCGCTCCAGCCTTGCCAAACGCTTCAATCATATCGGAGTCGGTACCGATGGTAACCAGGATTGCACCTTCTTCTACCTTTGCCAGCGCCTCTTCAGCGGATCTGGCAATCACTACCTTGTTGGTGACAACTTTTCGGCCGATTCCTTGTCCTTTTGCTACCACATCCCCAATGACGTGGATTTTCATCAGATTCGTTGTCCCAACCTCACGCACAGGCACGCCTGCTGTGATCACAACGAGATCGCCATGACGAACGAAGCCTGTATCAAGCGCCTCTTGAACAGACATCTCCAGCATTTCATCGGTGCTATTCGCCATTTCGCCCTTCACCGGATACACGCCATTTACGAGTGCAAGACGGCGAATAATCGCTTCGTGCGGCGTTACAGCCACGATTGGTGCTTTTGGACGGAACTTGGATACCATGCGAGCTGTGTGTCCGCTTTCAGTCGCAGTAATGATTGCCGCTGCGTCCAGATCCAGTGCTGCATTGGATACAGCTTGGCTGATGGCATCGGTAATCGTCACTTGTTTGAGCTGTGCTTGTGCGTACAAGATCTCACGATAATTCAGCTCTTGCTCTGCACGTACAGCAATGCGCACCATGGTTTCGACAGACTCAACCGGGTATTTACCGGCAGCCGTCTCTCCAGAGAGCATGATTGCGTCTGTCCCATCGAAAATGGCATTCGCAACGTCACTCGCTTCCGCACGTGTTGGACGTGGGTTGCGCTGCATGGAATCAAGCATTTGTGTCGCCGTAATAACTGGCTTCGCGAGTTCGTTACATTTTTTGATCAGCTTCTTCTGAACAAGTGGTACTTCTTCTGCCGGAATCTCTACGCCCAAATCACCACGCGCAACCATGATTCCATCTGTTACTACCAAAATTTCGTCTACATTATCGACGCCTTCCTGGTTTTCGATTTTCGCGATAATATCGATACGCACGTTATGGCGCTCCAGGATTTGGCGAATCTCCAAGATATCCGAAGCTTTTCGGACGAAGGAAGCCGCAATGAAATCGACTCCTTGTTCAATACCGAATTCAATATCCTGCGCATCCTTTTCTGTGATACCTGGCAAGTTGATTTTGACACCAGGAACATTGACGCCTTTTTTGCTCTTCAGTGTTCCGCCGTTTTTGATCAAGCAGATGATTTCGGTGTCACTCACTTCTTGTACAGTCAACCCGATCAAGCCGTCGTCGATCAAGATCGTATCGCCGATTTTTACATCACCAGGCAATTCCGGATACGTAATGGAGACGCGCTCTGCGGTACCCGCTACTTCCTCAGTGGTGAGGATCAGCGTATTTCCTTCTACGAGCTCGACTGCATCTACTGCAAGCGTACCCGTGCGAATTTCAGGACCTTTTGTATCCAACAGGATTGCAACGGGTTTCCCGGTTTCTTTTGATGCCTGGCGAATGTTTACAATTCGGGCCGCATGCTCCTCATGGGAACCGTGCGAGAAATTCAAACGCGCTACGTTCATTCCTGCTTCGATGAGTTTTTTCAGCGTTTCAACCGATTCACTCGCTGGTCCGATGGTACACACAATTTTTGCTTTCCTTAACATAGGATGTAAGCCTCCTCGACACTCCGAAAACTGTCAGTATTATATAGATAGCGTGCGCGCCAATTGATAAATAGATAAATCCAATTGATGCTTTTTCGCCAATGCTTCTTGAAAATCAACATCCACGATCTGGTTGTTCTGAATCCCAACCATTCGGTCCTGCTTGCCTTCCAGCAACAAATCGACAGCTGCGGCACCCATTCGGCTTGCCAGCATTCGGTCCATCGCAGTAGGGGAACCACCACGCTGAATATGACCGAGTACCGTCACACGAGTCTCCCAGCCTGTCTCTTTCGTGATCGCTTCGGCGTACGAAGCGGCACTTCCTACCCCTTCCGCCACAATGATGATGGAATGCTTTTTGCCACGGCGTTGTCCAGCATGCAGTCGCTCAATAATGTCGTCCATCTCCTGCGACGCTTCCGGGATCATAATGGACTCGGCACCAGCCGCAAGCCCTGCCCACAATGCCAGGTCGCCAGCATCTCGCCCCATTACTTCAATAATGTACGTGCGTTCATGCGAAGTGGCCGTATCGCGGATTTTATCGATTGCTTCCACAACGGTATTCAATGCCGTATCAAACCCGATCGTGAAATCGGTGCATGGAATATCATTATCAATCGTACCCGGTACGCCAATAGTCGGGAAGCCTTTTTCGGTTAGCTTCTGCGCACCGCGAAACGACCCATCTCCCCCAATGACAATCAGACCCTCAATTCCATGAGTACGTAATTGCTCCACCGCTCTTTGCTGTCCGGCTTCCGTCTTGAACGCTTCACTGCGAGCGGAGTAGAGAATGGTTCCTCCCCGTTGGATAATATCCCCAACAGAGCCTAGAGACATCTCCGTGATATCTCCCCTCATCAGCCCTTCGTATCCGTGGTAAACCCCAAACATTTGTACCTCGTGAAAATGAGCACGACGTACAGCCGCCCGGACTGCGGCATTCATTCCAGGAGAATCTCCACCGCTAGTGAGAACTGCAAGTTTCCGCATGGAATCCACCTCTCCAATCGTATCGTCTTTAGCATGTCATTTAACGGAAACAGTATGTACCATACTTTGTATGAAACATGCTGTATCACTCAAATCCTCATATCTGTTATACAATCAAAAGATATGTGCCATACTTTTTGAAAGCTCTGATAACTCTTTCATCCGACTTCGATTGTAGCAGATTTTCCTCGGAGAAAAAAGAAAAAAACGCCCCCTGTTTCTTACAGGGAGGCGAATTCTCCGATCTGCTTAAACTTCTCGTAACGGTCCTGTATCAATTCATCTGGAGTTAAACGCCCTAGCTGTTCTAGTTGTTCCGTGATGACCGCCTTGACCATGCCTGCCTGCGCGATCAAATCACGATGGGCTCCTCCGAATGGTTCATCAATAATTCCATCAATGACTCCTAATTCCAACAAATCAGGTGCCGTAATTTTCATCGTCTCCGCTGCCCGCATACCCAAGCTGGAATCTCTCCAGAGAATCGCGGCGGCACTCTCCGGTGCAATCACGGAGTAATAGGAATTCTCCAACATATAGATGCGGTTACCTACGCTAATCGCCAAGGCTCCGCCGCTTCCGCCTTCCCCGATGACGATACAAATAATCGGCACGCCAAATGTCGCCATTTCACGCAGATTGCGAGCAATCGCTTCGCTCTGACCGCGCTCTTCTGCCGCTTTTCCAGGATATGCCCCTGATGTATTGATAAAGCAGATGATCGGGCGACCGAATTTATCCGCCTGCTGCATAATGCGCAATGCCTTCCGGTAGCCTTCTGGATGAGCCATCCCGAAATTACGCTTGATGTTGTCTTTCGTGTCTTTCCCTTTTTGGTGACCGATAACCGTAACCGGACGTCCATCCAGCTTGGCAATTCCACCCACAATCGAATGGTCGTCTCCGAACAAACGGTCTCCATGAACCTCGATAAAATCAGTAAAAAGTAGTTGTATATAGTCCAAAGTCGTTGGCCGTTCCGGATGACGAGCCAGCTGTACGCGTTGCCATGGAGTCAAATTGCCGTAAATTTGCACAGCAAGCTCTTTTGATTTTTGTTCGAGACGCTGTACTTCGTCAGAGAAGTCAATTCCCTTTTCCTCAGTAAAACGGCGCAATTCCTTAATCTTATCCTGTAATTCTACTAATGGCTTTTCAAAGGAGAGCTCGCCTGCCATGTTTCTACTCCTTCCCGAGACGTGTGCATCTCTACCAGTTTGGACAGCGTATTTCGCATATCCTTACGGTGTACCACCATATCGAGTTGCCCGTTTTTTAACAAGAATTCCGCTGTTTGGAAGTCTTTTGGCAACTCCTGACGGATCGTTTGCTCAATGACTCGACGCCCAGCAAAACCGATCATAGCTCCTGGTTCTGCGATATTGTAATCTCCCAACGAAGAAAAGCTCGCTGATACCCCACCATATGTAGGATTTGTCATGACCGAGACAAACAGCAAGCGTTCGCGATCCAATCGAGACAACGCTGCGCTGGTTTTCGCCATTTGCATCAGGCTCAACACACCTTCTTGCATGCGTGCTCCACCAGATGCACTGAACAAAATGAAAGGCAAACGCCGTTCGATCGCTTGCTCAATTGCGCGCGTGATTTTTTCCCCGACGACCGATCCCATACTCGCCATACGGAAACGAGAATCCATGACCCCAATCACGATGCGGTTCCCACTCAGGAGACCTTCACCTGTAATGATCGCCTCGTTCAAATTGGTGTTGGCCATATCTTGCTCCAGTTTTTCCAAATAGCCAGGAAAACCGAGTGGATTGGCTGTTATCAAATTGGCATCAAATTCTTCTGTCAGAACCCCATCATCCAGAAGCGCTTGCAGACGCTCTGGAGCGGACATGGAGTAGTGGAACTGGCAGCCTTTGCAGACGCGCAAGTTCTTCTCCAAATCCTTCGAGTAGTGAATCGTCCCACAATGTGGGCATTTATTCATCAATCCCTCAGGGACTTCCTTTTCTTTCGTACCCGCTTCCTTGCTCATGTCGGTGGAAGCAGGGACACGTGCTAGTGTCTCTGAAGGAACTGTAGCGAATTTGCGCTTTTTCCCAAACAGATCTTTAAGCACAGGTACACCCACCTTTCTCTTCAGTGAAGGATCGTGCCGAGAACATCCCGGACTTCGTTTAGTTCGCTCTCGGGCACGAGAATCTCGTATTGCTTGGAGACCCTGCCTTCGCGAACCTTTACCAAAAACCCTTCATCTGTCAAACGTTGCTGTATCCGTTCTGCAATTCTAGCGCTAGGAGCGATGTAGATGACCGTCCACATGCTGGCTTCCTCCTCAATCGTCCAATACAGGTCTGCATCATCATATCACAGCGCCAGCGCCCCTCGCAAATTGAGGGAAAACTAAAGCTTGCTGTTCTCCAAATGCTGTTTCATTCTCTCTAATGCGACGTTCACATCGCCTTCGCGAATGGCTTCCATAATCTGTCGATGCTCTACGAGTGCTGCACTTGCTCTGCCTTCGCGCGACAGTGATTCAATGCGAATACTGTTGCTGTACTCAACCAAAGGCGTCCAGATGCGATGCAAAATCGAGTTACGGCTGGAGCGACATATGACACGATGAAACTGATAGTCTTCCTCCGCAGGCACCTCGCCCCTTGCTACTCTTTCCTCTGCAATGGCCAGGATGCGTTCCATTTCATCAAAATGCTTGTCCGTCGCCCGTCTACAGGCTAGGCGGACAGCATCCAGCTCTAGCATTCGCCGCATTTCGATCAAGTCCTTCTTGGTTTTGGTATCCCGTAGGATAAAAAAGCCAAGAATATCGATCAGTCGATTGTGCCGGTAATGCTTGAGGAAGGTGCCTTCTCCGCGACGTGTCTCAATGAGTCCGAGCAGCTCGAGAGCCCGAAGAGCCTCGCGTACAGAGGAACGCCCTGCTCCCAGTTGTTCGGACAGCTCTCGCTCAGACGGCAGCTTGTCCCCGGGCCGCAAGTTTTGCTCCTGAATGATTTCATGAAGTTGCAGGAGAATTCCTTCGTAAACCTTTCGATCTTGAGAAGAGTCGAGCACGATTATCCCCCTTACTCGTACCTTCAACGAGGAGCACCCTCCACGTTTGTAAGAAGCCTACGTTTTTTCGCGGAGGGTGTCGTCGGTGCCTCGATAAAGAGTATTTTACGCTTCTTGGTAAGAGATAGCTGTCAATTTCGTTGTCTTTTGTTTTACTTCTTCCGGATCAACTGTGATGCGAGCAACACCTGTTTCCATCGCTGCTTTTGCTACTGCCGCAGCTACGTTTGGCGCAACACGTGGATCGAATGCGGAAGGGATTACTTTATCCGCAGTAAGCTCTTCTGGCGTGATCAGGTCTGCGATTGCATATACAGCAGCCAGCTTCATTTCTTCGTTGATCTCCGTTGCACGTACATCCAACGCGCCACGGAAGATTCCCGGGAATGCCAGTACGTTGTTTACTTGGTTCGGGAAGTCGGAACGGCCTGTACCGATTACTGCCGCACCTGCTTCTTTTGCTTCTTGCGGCATGATTTCTGGTACTGGGTTTGCCATAGCGAAAATGATCGGATCGCGGTTCATCGAACGAACCATGTCTTGTGTAACAGCGCCAGCTACGGATACACCGACGAATACGTCAGCGCCCTTCATTGCATCAGCCAGGTCACCTTGCAGCATGCTGCGGTTCGTAATTTTCGCCATTTGTTCCTTCACCGGGTTCATACCGAATGGACGGCCTTCGTACACGATTCCTTTTGTATCAACCATGATGACTTCTTTCACGCCCATGGAAATCAAAAGCTTCATGATTGCGATACCAGCTGCACCTGCACCGTTCGCTACTACGCGGATATCTTCCAGCTTTTTGTCCACCACGCGCAGCGCATTGATCAGACCTGCCGCTGTAACGATTGCTGTACCGTGTTGGTCATCGTGGAAAATCGGGATGTTTGTTTCGCGCTTCAGACGCTCTTCGATTTCGAAGCATGCAGGAGCTGCGATATCTTCCAAGTTCACGCCACCAAAAGTAGGCTCGAGCAGTTTTACTGTCTCTACAATTTTATCTACATCTGTCGTATTCAAGCAGATCGGGAATGCATCTACGCCTGCGAAGGATTTGAACAAAACCGCTTTCCCTTCCATAACCGGCATTGCTGCTTCTGGTCCGATGTTTCCGAGACCCAGTACGGCAGTACCGTCGCTGACTACTGCAACCAGATTGCCTTTCATCGTGTAATCGTACACTTTGGACTTGTCATCGAAAATATCTTTGCAAGGTTCAGCAACCCCAGGAGAATAGGCTAGACTCAGATCGTAAGCATTGCGAACGGGTACCTTGGTCACTGCCTCCAATTTTCCTTGATGTTTTCTGTGAAGCTCCAGTGCTTCCTCTCTCAGGTTGGACATGAGATCCCACTCCATTTCACGATAATAGTTTCTATGATTGCTTGTAGGCAGTAAAAACGCCTGGGGTATTCCAAGTGGTCTGACCACTCATTGAGTTATGCTCTCAATATAATAAAAAACTGTTCTCCTGTAAACCTGCCGAAAACGGCGAAAAAGGGAGGACATTCCTCATCCTCCCCAATTTATAGGCATTTCTTTCCGAATTACGCTGTCAGGCCCCACAATTTCTCGCGCTTGCTCCAAAAATGACTCATCTACGTCTACCCAATTTGCTTCTGGCAGGCGAATTGTCTGTCTTTTTCCCTCGTAGAAGAGGATAACAGGAATCGTTCCTTTTTTTTCGACAAACAAGCGTGAAAGTTTTTGCAGCGTCGAATCGTGCTCTTGCTCTGCAGATATTTTGACAAATAATACAGTCTCAGACTTCGGCTGCGGCAGCGTTTGTGCATCCCAGAAGCGGGAAGCCAAGAGCTTGACCATGTCTTCCTGGTGATCGACTCGGGCTTCTGCCACGACGATTTGTTCGCGCTCGAGCAGTGGCCCGTACTTCGCATACACCTGCGGGAAAACGACCAGCTCTACTGGTGCGGTTTTGTCCTCTAGCGTAATAAATGCCATCGGGTCCCCTTTTTTCGTTTGGATGCGTCTGGCTTCCGTAATCATTCCAAAGACTTTTACCGTCTTGTCGCGTGGCACATCCCCCAACGAAGAGATAACCGATACTTCCGGGCGGTTCGCGACATGAGCAAACTGATCAAGTGGATGACCGGAGATGTATACCCCGATCAAATCCCGCTCCTCTTTTAATTGCTGTGTATGTGAGAGCGGCGGTACCTCGGGATATTCTGCTGGCTCGCGCAAAGGTGTCGTATCTTCTTCTCCCGCAAATAGATTGAGTTGGTTGGCGTCTCGCTCAATTCTCTTGCTGTTTGCCTTCCCTACCGCTTCATCCAGCAATAGCAAAAGCTGACTGCGATGGCCTGGCAACGAGTCCAACGCGCCGCATAAAGTGAGCGACTCTACTACTCTGCGATTGACTAACCGCGCATCCACGCGCGCACAAAAATCAAAAACATCGCGATACGGTCTGCCTTTGCGCTCTTTCACGATCGATTCAATGGCACCGTAGCCGACGTTTTTCACTGCGGCCAAACCAAAGCGAATCGCATCCTGCTCCACTGTAAAGTAGGCCAAGCTCTTATTTACGTCAGGCCCGAGTACGGTAAGCTGCAGTCGCCGCGCTTCCTCCGTGTATTCGGCAATCCTCGTTTGACTTCCAATGGACAAGGATAATAGCGCTGCCATGAACGCAAGGGGATACGTTGCTTTCAAATAAGCCATCTGGTAGGCGATAACCGCATAAGCAACCGAGTGGGCTTTGTTGAAGCCATAATCGGCAAAGCGCACAATCAAATCGTAGACTTGATTGCCCAGCTCTTCTCCGTACCCTTGCCGGACACAACCGGCCACGAACTTCTCCCGCTGCTCCGCCAATAGCTCCCGTTTCTTTTTCCCGACCGCTCGGCGCAAAATATCTGCCTCACCAAGGCTGAAGCCTGCCAGTGTTGAGGAAATCTGCATGATTTGCTCCTGATAAATCATAAAACCGTGCGTCTCCCGCAAAATCGGCTCGAGCACCGGATGTGCGTACTGCACTTTGCTCTGCCCGTGTTTGGCGGCGATATACTGCGGGATAATCTCCATCGGCCCCGGGCGATACAATGCCAGAACCGCAATGATGTCATCAAGGCTGCTCGGCTTCAAATCTCGCAGCACATTGCGCATCCCCGAAGATTCCAATTGGAAAATGCCGGTTGTCTCCCCACGGGAGAGCATGCGAAATGTTTTCTCGTCGTCTGTCGGCAGCTTATCCAGATCAAGCGATATTCCCTGCTCCTGCAAATGACGCAACGTCTCCTGAATGATTGTCAAATTGCGCAAGCCGAGGAAGTCCATCTTCAACAAACCGACTTCTTCGAGAATCTCCATCGGATACTGAGTAAGGGCCAAGCCTTCGTTGCCCGTCTGTAATGGAACGTAATTCGTCAGCGGTTCACGCGAAATGACGACACCCGCCGCATGCGTAGAGGCGTGACGCGGTAAACCTTCTACGCCCCTTGCCGTTTCGATCAGTTGTGCTGCCTGTTTGTTTTCTGCGCACAGCTTGCCGATATCCGGGTTGATCTGCATCGCCCGTTCAATCGTCATGCCTGGCGATTGCGGAATCATTTTGGCAACACGATCCACGATGCCCAAAGACAAGCCTAGCGCCCGTCCAACATCGCGCACAGCTGCACGAGCCGCCATCGTACCAAAGGTAATGATCTGGGCGACGCGATCATGACCGTATTTGCTCGCTACATAGTGAATGACTTCGTCACGACGCTCTACGGAAAAATCGATATCAATATCGGGCATCGTCACCCGCTCTGGGTTGAGGAAGCGTTCAAAGAGCAAGTGAAAGCGAAGTGGATCGACATTCGTGATTTTCAATACGTACGCGACCAGGCTACCTGCCGCAGACCCGCGTCCAGGTCCCGTCGGTATCCCGTTCTCGTGAGCGTACCGCATGAAATCCCATACGATCAGGAAGTAATCGGTGAAGCCCGTCCCTGTAATAATCGCCAGCTCGTGATCCAGACGCGCTTGTGCCTCTGGCGTAATCTCGCCGTATCGCTCCCGGCAGCCCTTTTCACACAGTTCACGCAAATACTGCGTCGAATCTTGTCCCTCTGCCAAAGGAAATTCCGGCAAAATATGCACGCCAAAGGTAAGGTTCAGCTTGCACCTGTCAGCAACTGCTATCGTATTCGCTAACGCCTGGGGAGCAAAGGCAAAGAGCGCCGCCATTTCCTCGGCACTTTTCAGATAGTATTGATCCGTCTCATAGCGAAAACGGTTTTCTTCGCCAACCGTCTTGCCTTCCTTGATCGCCAACAAGATATCATGCTGCTGGTGATCCTCCCTGTGGATGTAGTGAACGTTGTTCGTCGCAATCAGCGGAATCCCCGTCTCCTGGCTCAGTTTCACGAGACGAGCATTCAGCCTGCGCTCCACTTCCAGTCCGTGATCAGCCAGCTCCAAGTAAAAATGGTGCTCTCCAAACATTCGCTGATACTTGCGGGCTGCTTCCTTCGCAGCGTCCGCTTCTCCAGCCAGTAACAGCTTGGGTACTTCCCCTTGCTGACAGCCGCTTAGTGCTATGAGGCCGTCTGTATGCTTTGCCAACACTTCTTTGTTGAGACGCGGAAGGATGTAGTTGCCGTCTGTGTTCGCGATTGTCGCCAGCCTCAGGAGATTCCGGTAGCCCGTTTCGTTTTCAGCGAGAACGATCAGATGACTAGGCGGCGGTGCATTTCGCACGCGATCTTGAAGATTTCCCTCTATTACGTATATTTCCATCCCGATAATCGGTTGGATGCCTGCCTCCAGACAAGCTTTATAAAACGGGATCGCCCCGTACAGATTGGCATGGTCTGTCATCGCCAGTGCATGCATGCCCAATTCGCTGGCTCGCTTCACTAGCGCATCGATACGTGCTGCTCCATCCAGCAGACTGTACTCCGTATGAACATGCAAATGGACAAAGGAGGTCATGATATTACCCCTCTCACTTTTCACGATTGAAACTTTCTCTCTTACATTATACCGGAAGTATAGCCCATACGGACGATAAGAACAAACGTTCTTACTTGTGTTTGACCGTTATCCCCTGATTTTGGTAGGATGGGTAATACCAGAATGGCTAGAAAGGATGAATCCATCTATGTGGTCTGCCTTTTACATGACCGGTATTCTCGCTTCCCTAGTAGCCAGCGTCTACTATAGTATCCATGCTCGCAGACGAGGCATCCATCCTCTTGAATCGCGTATGCTGCTGGGGAAGATGAATGTGTCATTGGGGATACTCGTTTCTTTGTTCGGCATCAATCAGTTTACTTTTGATTCGCTCGATACGATCCGCATTGTCGTTGCATTGATCATGCTGATTGTAGGGGCTATGAATTTATTTTTGGGAACGCGCAATTATTTCCGTTATCGTACAGCTTGGCAAGCAGAATTGAAAAAAGGGGTATAAAAAAAGGGCATGAGAACAAATTTACGTTCACATGCCTTTTTCATTTGGGGAGAAGCAACGCTGGAAATACTTTTCCTCTATTCCCAGCTGTTTATCATACAAACCCGATAGAGCTTTCGCTATAATGGATTTGTGTGACATTCTATTGCTTCGACAACCTGAGCGGCAGTGCCGAAGGTTGTCCTTTTTTCTGTTCAGTTCAGGAGGGAACGATTCCCAGCTATTGCAGGTCTTCGGCTTTTGCCCACATTTCCTCCGGGTTCAGCTCGTAGATGCCTTCTTCCCGATACATATAATGATTCATGATGAATTCCCTGCGAATCGTAGCATAATCTTCGTGGAATTGGCGAATGTATTCGTTGATCTCTGGTTCCTTGTATTTGCGGTCTTTTTCTAACCCTCGAACCATGTATTCAAAGACGATCAGCTTTTTCTTACGCTGGGACGGGATTTGTTTCAGCTTGCCATCTGGCGTAATGAAGCTGCGAATGACCTGCATTTTTTCCGCTGCCATCTGATGCCTCCTTTGAACATGAGAATTGTCTTGTGCAAAAATGTCCTCTGCTGTCGAATCCTTTGCTTTTTCCATGACGTTCACGATTGCCTGCGACTGGCGTTTTACATTGGCTTCGTGCAGGTAAAAGTAAATGGTGTTTTTATCACGCCGTTCGTAAACGACACCTGCTTCCCGAAGCTTTGCCATATGGTGAGTAATAGTGGGAGGTGTCACACCGAGCTTGCCTGCCAACGCCTGTCCATGCAGGGGGCCATTTGCCAAAATCGCGAGAATGCGTACGCGCGTCGGGTCTCCGAGTGCTTTGTAAAAGGTGACGAGTTGGTCTAATTGCAAAATGGGGTACTCCTTTCTTTGATTGATCGTTTCAATTAGATGATGTTCTAATTAGATGATAAGTTGCATTGCTTTTCCTGTCAATTCTAGGACGTTTAAAATACCCTTAACCGTTGCTGTTAGTGGCAGTGGAAAAAGGGAAACCGCGTCCAAAGTAGTCCTCCCCATGGAGCATGTTCAGAGGTGGACGCTTAAAGGCGTGTTTCCCTTTTTCCACTGCGCCTCGGCTGGTGTCCCAAAGAGCCTCGCTTATTTCTCCTTTTTCCTTGAATCGGCTGTCTGTTTAGTTGCGGCTTGATTTGTTCGTTTATCAGGATGATTTTCGCCTCATGAATTAACTTTCAGGATGCCTTTACCAAAGCTGCGTAGAAGAAGCGCATTTCCAGTCCAAGCGCCTCTGGAGCCCATCTCAGCGTAGGAATAAATGGCGGGGAATTTAAGCTTCACTTATGGAATACTTCCTCGAAACTTCAACGTTTGAAGCGCTCCCGCCATTTATTCCGAAGCGGACAGTTCACACCCCTTGCGGGGCGGAGGCCGAAGCGTAGACTGGAAATGCGCTTCTTCTCCCCCACTACAGCCACTTTTCAACACAAAAAAGAACAGTCCATAAGAGACTGTTCCTTTCTTCTAACGCTCAATTATTTGCGCCGTAATCATAGCCTGCCCCACGAGCTGTTCGCCATGGAATACCGATACTTCGACTTTTCCGAAGCGGCGGCTGATGTCCAATAGGCGCGGCTTCACTTCGATATGGCTTTCCATCTGGACTGGCTTCAGGAAATAGACGGTGATATTTTCCGGTACCATGTCTCCTCGACGATGGTGGCGCAACAGGTTACAAGCAGCCTCGACCATGACCGTCGTCATGATTCCGCTGGCAATCGTACCGAGGTGGTTGGTCATTTGTGGGCTCACATCCCCCAGATAGACCATCTCATCTGCCTGTCGCTCCTCACGGAAATGAGACATGATCAGATTCGGGAACGTTTCACTCATCTGTGGTTGCTTAGCTGTAAATTGCAGTGCTTTTAACACGTCGTTGCGGCTCAAGACCCCTACGAGCTTGCGATGATTGTCTACGACAGGCAATAGCTCGATTCCTTCCCACACCATGGTGTGCGCAGATGACGCTACGGATACCCGCGGCGAGGTCGTGATCGGGTTCTTCGTCATGACCTTGTCGATCATTGCAGTCTCCTCATGACCGATGATGTCTTTGGAGGTAACAATCCCGATCAGCCGCATCTGCTCGTCAACAACGGGGAATCTCGTGTCCTGATACAGCTCCGTATACTGGTGCCACTTGGCAACAGAATCTGAAGTCAATAAGACAGGCGTTTCTGCTAGCGGCTTCAAAATATCCTCAACCATTACGATTTCTTTTTTGATCAGGCGATCGTAAATGGCCCGGTTAATCATCGAAGCTACCGTAAAGGAGTCGTAGCTGGAGGAGATGATTGGCAGCGCTAAGCGGTCAGCCAGCTGCTTGATTTCCTCGCTTGTATCGAATCCCCCGGTAATTAAAACAGCAGCCCCTTGCTGCAAAGCGATTTTGTGCGCCTGGTAGCGGTTACCGACAATCAAGAGACTCCCGGCATCGATATAGCGCATCATGGCTTCGAGCTGCATGGCCCCTATTACAAATTTATTCAAGGTCTTGTGTAAGCCTTCGCGTCCGGCTTGCACATGACCATCGACGATGTTCACAACCTCCGCAAAGGTCAAACGTTCAATATTTTCCTTTTGCTTCTTCTCGATTCTCACCGTACCGACACGCTCAATCGTGCTGACGTATCCTTGTGTTTCCGCTTCCTTGATCGCGCGGTATGCAGTCCCTTCACTCACATCCAGGTCTTTCGCGATCTGCCGCACGGAAATCTTCGAACCGATCGGAAGGCGATCAATATGTTGCAAGATTTGTTCATGCTTCGTTGCCATATTGCTATTCCCCCTTCCTTTTCTCCCACCCGTTCCATGTACGTGCGCTCCTTCGACCAATATACCCGAAGGCGGGGCAAAAAAAAAGGGTAGCTTTTTCGAAAGCTACCGACCAGAAAGTATATCATTAAGGGGGTTTTCATCGTGCTTTTATCATACCCAAGGAATATTACAGGATTATTACAACACAGTTACAGTTTCTTTTCAGTTTTGTTTAACTGACCAAATTTGCCAATATACCTTGGACAAGCCCAATAATCCCGCCGAGGATAAATCCAAGCACGGTAATCATACGGAATTCCTTGCCTGAGATTCCGACTACCATCTCTTCAATTCTTTCAATGGGGAAACCCTCTACTTGCCGGGTAACAATATCCCGGATGGCCAGGCGCGAAAATATTCTCTCTATGTTTTGCTGCAGCGTGTCCACCATCCACTTGGCCAAACGAGGAACGAGTTCCGTTGTCACCGTTTCAGAAATAGGCGCCGTCAAACGAGACAGAGGCTCGTCCACGATGCGCAGGCTTTGCTCCTCCAGCTTGGCAAAAAGCTTCCGCGCCCAATCGTCCACCTGATCTCGCCCAATCCAGGCAACCACTTCACCCACATTTTTGTCCAAGAGCTTGTCCGCTTCCTTATGTAAAAAGTGGTGCACGCGTTCTGAAAGCTCTCTGCTTTGCAAAAGCTCATCGAGATACGGGAGAATCTTGCCCAAAATCTTGTCATCCCCAAGAAACATCCCGACCAAGCCACCAAACATGCCTCCGCCTCCACCGAGTAATCCGCGAACCATGTTTTGCAAGGTTTGCTGGCCTTCCGGGGAATGCAAATATTCACGGAAACGTTTCAAGAGTAGTTCGCTCGCACTGCCAAGTGCAGCATCCAAACGCTCGCGTCCATTGTCCGTTACCAACTCTCGCAGTTTTTTCTCTTCATATTGTGCCAGAACCTGATCGACAAAGGCACCCCATTTCGACTCGATAGGCGCGCGGACACCCTCACTCCACGTTCCGTCATCCTTAAATAACTGTGGCATTACCGTGAGCAATGCTTGACGCAGACTACGCTCATCTGCCATCCAATCCCGAGCGATGGTGTTCATCCATCCTGTCAGTGTGCTCTCCAAACCACTTTGGTTCAGCGCACGCTTGACCCCCTCTGTCGTCAGCAAATGTTCTTCGACGAGTCTGCCCATTTGTATCGCGATATCGTCCCGTCTTCTCGGGATCAAACCCGGGGTAAAAGGCACTTTCCATCTGCCTATATACCACGGTTTTACTGGTTTAAACAGCATTCGGATGGCTAACTCATTCGTCACTCCACCGATGACAGAGCCTACTGCAATGTTCACTAATAGTATCCAAGCGTTCATAAATCCTAACAACCTCTCTTCTCTACATGGCACCAAACGTTTTGGATGCTCATACCATAGACTAACTTTGCCTGATGGGAAGGGGATACTCATGTCCTACGTTCCAACAATCGTTGTCGAAAACGAGATAATATCGGAAGTAGACCTTTACCTGCCCCAGGCGCACTTGCGCAAATGGAATCTTTCAACACCATCCACCATTGCGGTCAAATTTGGGAGCAAAACCGTTTCCGCACGCGTAGGCGGTTGGGAACGGGGAGGCAAAGCCTCGGGTAAAACCTTCATTCGACCCTCTTTAGCTCAATCACTTTATCTACCCAGGGGCGTTCCTCTCTTAGTCCGTTATGATGCGAGTCAGAAAATAATCGTTTTCGGACCGTATGTAGGTGTTCTTGTTTCAGGCTACAATGCAGCGTCCTCGCAAGGACCGTTTGGACACCTAAACTCTTTCTTCCATGAGATGTCCGATATCACCCGCAAACGCGGAGGGATCCTTTGCGCATTTCGGCTTCAGGATGTCAACTGGGATGCAGGAATCGTGCGTGGCCTCGTCAGAAAGGGAGGCGTCTGGAGACAGACCTTACTTCCGCTTCCGCAATGCATTTACAACCGGCTCATATCCCGCCAACGCGAACGAAGCGAACAGATGGCCAACTGGGTTCAACGCTGCAAGGACGCTTCCATTCCCTTTTTTAACGAGCGTTTTTTGAATAAGTGGCATGTACACGCCGCACTCGAGAATCAACCGACAGCCTCCGAACATCTTCCCAGTATGGTTCGTTATTTGAAACAGGAAGACCTGCGGCAAATGCTATCTACCTATCGCACCGTTTATGCAAAACCAGCTAACGGAAGCATGGGGCGCGGGATCATTCGAGTTCGCAGTTCGCCCGAGGGATACCAGCTCGCGTTCCCAGGAGGATTGCGCAAATCATTTGCTAGCATTCAGGGCTTACATCAGTATTTGCAAAAAAGGACAAAAGGCACATCCTATTTGCTGCAGCAAGGGTTACCGTTAATCGGCATCCAAGGACGACCGACAGATTTTCGTGTATTGGTGCAAAAAGACCGAAAAGGCGAATGGTCCGTCACTTCCATGGTAGCTCGCCTGGGAGTAAACCGCATTGTTTCCAATATATCCAGAGGCGGACAGATGATGACTCCCCTTCAGGCGCTGCGAGTATGTGGACCTCGGGCGAGTGCGATTCGACCTTCTCCCCAAACGTTACACGCCGTAGCACTGAAGCTCGCAATCCTTTTGGAAGAATCACTGCCTGGGCATTACGCAGAATTCGGAATTGACCTGGGAGTCGACGTCCATGGACGGGTGTGGCTATTGGAGGTCAACAGCAAGCCATCCAAGTCAGCCAAAACTGTTCCGCTGCCTGAGGGTGCCGAAGAGCTGCCTCGGCGTGCTCGCCCTTCTGTCGTTCGCATGCTGGATTATTCCGCCTTTCTAAGTGGTTTTCCCCGGACCATTCAACCACAAAAGACGATAAAAAGAAAACCGAAACGCAACAATAACAGGCGAAGGTGACCTACATGACAGCATCCGAGAGAAGTCTTGGCATCATGGCCCGGTGCCAAGGCTCCCACTTTGTAGACAAAGGGTACTACAAAAAGCTTACGCTCTATGGACGCAAGCACGGTATTCGCGTCTTCGTTTTTTCACCACGTCAGGTTAACTTTTCCACGCGTATGGTAAAAGGCTTCGAATATCGCAATGGGTCCTGGCACGCGAAAGACTTCCCAATCCCCGCCTTTATCTATGATCGTTGCTTTGTGGGCCCATCTTATCGCCACTATAAACCATTTGTGGAAAAGTTGCAAAACGATCGCAACATTACGTTTTTGGGGCATGGTCTGTCTGGAAAATGGCAGGTGCACCAGATGCTCGTTAAGTCCCCTCTCCTCGCCCCGCTGCTACCACCTACTGAAATATTCTCATATCCTGTGCTTCATGCAACCTTGGAAAAATACGGGGCAGCCATCATTAAACCGATGGCGGGAACTCACGGTATTGGCGTCGTGAGAATCAAAGAAATGCGCAGTGGCTATGAAGCTTCCGGACGAAACCGGGACAATAAACCTTTCACCAGGCGAATTCATGACACTGCCGGATTAAAAAATTTTGTGTCAGTCTTTACTGCCGGCCGCAAGTTCCTGGTACAGCCCTATTTGGAGTTGCATACCCCGGATGGTACCCCATTCGATGTCCGTGTTCTCGTTCAAAAAAACGGACTGGGTAAATGGGGAACAACGGGCAAAGCTGTGCGCCTGGGAGACAAACGCAGTATCACCTCCAATTTGCACGGAGGAGGGAAAGCAACACCTCTGGCCTCTTTCCTGCCCCTTCACTTCACATCCGCAAAAGCGGCACGCATCGAGCAAACAATCAACCGAGTGGCGGAAGAACTTCCCCGTTTTTTGGAAGAGTCACACGGCAGACTCGTTGAGCTGGGAATCGATATTGGCATCGACACCGCAGGTAATGTTTGGATCATCGAGGTAAACAGCAGACCAGGGCGAACTGTTTTTCGCATGATTGACGACCCGACTGCGCAACTGCATTCGATTACTCAGCCTGTTCGCTACGCCCACTATCTCATGAAAGAGCGTGTAGGAGGTTAAAGCATGGAAACGTTCAGAATGCGGCTTCGCTTCCTTTCCAACCCACGTATCAGTGGGATTATCCTGCCAGCTACTCTCTTCCAACAGCTACAGCTACGGCAACGCCAAAAAATTAAAGTCTTACTGGGTAAAAAGGAAGTAGTCGCAACTGTCTTACAAGATAAACGCAATCCGGATACGAACGTCATGAAAGTGACAACGCTCTTGCAAACGGAGCTGGGCATTCCTCATCCTGGCTTGATCCAGCTCAAACTAGAGGGCTCCGCACTCCGGATCGGTCCTTCCATCGGGATCGTTACGACTGGCATCAGACGAGATCCCAAGCAACCAATTGGCTCTCGCACCTCGTTTTTTTACAATTTGTTACAGGCACAAGAAGGGAAAGGCGTTTTCTACTATATATTTTCCCCAAACGATGTGGACTGGGAATCCAATACGGTCAAAGCGTGGTTTTTGCGTAGAAACAAGTCAGGTGGATACTTTTGGAAAAAGCATGTTACCGCTATGCCCGACGTCGTCTATGATCGCATTCCCTCTCGTTCGGCAGAAAAACATGAAGCCGTTCAGGAATTCAAGTATCGACTCGCCAGCTACCCCAATTTACCGATGTTCAATCAGGGCTTTTTTAACAAATGGGGCGTGCACCAACTGCTGTACCCGAATCCAGAAGTGAATGAGCATATCCCGGAGACTTACACCTCTCCGTCCCTTACAACAGTTCGAAACTTGCTTCGTAAATACCCTATCGTTTATTTGAAGCCCAAAAATGGAAGTCTCGGGTACGGAATTGTCAAAGTTGTTCGCCAGGCCGGCGGTGGCTTTACTGCCTCTTATCATACAGGCAGCGGCAATGTCAAAAGACAATTTTCCAAGCTGTCCAGCCTTTATCAGCATGTCTTCCGTAGTCGCCGGGTCAGTGCGTATCTGGCACAACAGGGCATTTCGCTCATGACCTTCCATGGACGACCGTTTGATTTCCGTGTTCACTTGCATAAAAATCAGCAAAATGAGTGGGTCGTCTCCTGCACGGCAGCCAAGGTTGCTGGTTCTGGCAGCGTAACTACCCACGTACGCACTGGTGGAACTGTCATCCCCGGCGATGACCTGTTACAACACCTGTTTGGCAAACAAAAAGCCCTCATGACCCAGCGAATTTCCGATGCCTCGATCCGACTCGCTACCGCGATTGAACTGGCAAAAGGAATCGATTTAGGCGAATTGGGGCTGGACATGGGGATTGATACGCAAGGTCATGTCTGGATGTTCGAAGCGAATTCCAAGCCTGGCCGTTCTATTTTCAAGCACGCCCGTCTCAGGCAGGCTGATCAAGAATCACGCAAGCTGCTCGTCGATTATAGCTGTTACTTGGCCAATTTCTAGTCACACGCGATCTGTACCGTTTTTCAGGAAGGAGGAACACCATGCTTCAGCAGCGCTCCGGGTGGCTGACGATCCTCCCTAGCGGTAGATGGTTCGTACAGTTACCTCGGCTAGTCCTTAAACGCTCGCCAAAGCCACTGGTCGCCAGTCTTGGTCCCTTTTCTCATACGAAACGGATATACGCTGGTTTACCCCGCGTGCAAGCAAGCCGCATTCGTACACGCATTAACTGGAAAATGGCGGACGACTCCCTGAAGCTTGGCCCATTATTTGGCATATTGACTGTTGGTGAAGGGGCAGCATTTTTAGGAAACCGAGAGAACTTCAAGGATATTTCTCAATCGGGAAAGCAATGGGGTGCACTCGTCTATGTGTTCACTCCACAAGGAATCAATTGGGAGAAGAAAAAGGTGCGCGGCTATTTGTACAACAATCGTCTAAACTCGTGGCAAGAGGTGATTCTGCCTTTCCCCCATGTGGTTTACAATCGAATTCCGACGAGAAAAGCAGAACGGCGACCTGAAGTCCGAAGAGCATTGAACCGCATACATGAGATGCCAAATGTCACATTGTTTAATCGCGGCTTTTTTGACAAGCAGCAGCTGTTTACGATGCTTGAGTCCCACCTGGAAGTGCAAGCCTTTCTACCGGAGACGAAACAGCTGGACACCTTGGCTCGCTTTCGAAGCTTTTGCACAGAACATCGCTTTGTCTACTTGAAACCTGTGCGCGGTAGAGCTGGTCAGGGAATTATGCGCATTGATTTCAAAAACGATAAGTGGTTCCTGCAACGGTTAAAGGAGCATAAGGCCATTACTCGACGCTTTTCCAACTTGAATGAAGTATGGAAGCATATTAGACTTCATGTCAAACAGCAAAAGTACATCATGCAGCAAGGTATCCGTCGTGCCCGTTACAACGGCAAACCTTTTGATGTGCGCGTCCTCGTACAGAAAGATGGCGAGGGCGAGTGGAGTGTAACCGGGGTTGGCATCAGAAGGTCCGGCTCGCAAAGCATCACCACTCATGTGCCACGCGGCGGCTCAATCCACTCGTTATCAACCGTTATGCAAGCCTTGTTTCATAATCATCACGAGCAAATGGAAAGACACATTCACGATACAGCGCTCGCTATCGCACGATCATTAAATGAAGAATGGACGGATTTGGCTGAGATGTCGATGGACCTTGGCTTGACAGAAGAAGGAAAGCTATGGCTCTTTGAAGCAAATGCAAAGCCGGAGAAATTCGATGAACCATCGATTCGACGATTATCGCTATCAAATTTGATCCACTACGCACAACATGTCTCCCACTTGCCAGGCAAGCGAGGGAGTGCCGCAGGATAAAGGAGTCGAGCAGCACTTTGATTCACAGACGACCTTCGTGCGATTTGCCCGTCAGGAAGGGGAACGGCGCATCACCCAACGAACGACTGGCTGACGCGATTGACCCCCAAGCTGTTGACTTATAATGGGTCAATCCTTCCTGGTTGTAGATAAACGCTACCGCAAAAGGTGAATCGGCATGCTGGCTGTACGTGCGGGTAGCACTGAACAATGAGGCAAGTCTCACGTTTTGCTTTAAAGGAACATGCCGTTTTGACTCCGGCATGTTTTTTTCGTTATCGGATGCATGACAAAATCGAGCTTGGAAAAAATAATCCATGGAGGTGGTCTTAACCATGACCTACACAAATAACAATATGATGCAATCCCAGCAACAACCGCAATTTTTTGGAGCAGTAGGCCCTGCAGGTTCGATGTTCCAACCAGGCTTCGCCGGAACCAACGTACAAGAAGTACAATATTGGAACCAAGGCGGCCATGCACAATCGCTCGGAACGCCTTCATCTGCTGCATCCTTCAGTGGCGGAGTCGGTGGTGCCCAATCCATCTTTTCCCCAGGCTTTGCGAATACCAATGTACAAGAAGTAAGACAACAAAATGCTAGCTATCCAGTACAACAGCAACAATTTGGTTTTGGTCAAAATCAGGCATCCCAGTACATCCCAGCGCAGCCATCGTATCAACCAGCTTTTGGTGGAGCGAACGCGGTCTTTTCTCCTGGCTTTGCTGGAACTAATGTTCAAGAGGTTCAGGCGCGAAATCAAGCTGGCTATAACAGCTTCGCGGGTCAAACTGGCTTCGCAGGTCAAACTGGCTTCGCTGGACAACCTGGATTTGTGAACCAAGCCGGAAACGCTGGCAGCATCTTTTCCCCGGGCTTTGCCGGAACCAATGTTCAAGAAGTACGCCAATTGAACAACACCGGATTCGGTCTGCAAGCACAGCAGCCTCAACCGCAACAGCAGGCTTTTGCTAATACAATCGGCATGGGCGCACAATCTGTCTTCACTCCAGGTTTTGCTGGCACGAATGTACAAGAGGTGCGCCAATTGAACGCTCCAGGTCAGGTTGCTCCACATACAGGATCAATCTTCCCTGGCACTTTCTAAATGAGAAAAGCGTGACCATCCATCGCGACGGTCACGCTTTTTATTATCGGTGGTTCAGCAATCTACATTTTCCCAAATCGCCTGATACACGGCGTGCAAATCTCGCAGACTCTCTTCATCCACTGTAAAAATGATACTGCCAAACACGTAAGCATCCTTCTGCACGCAGGACCATCCATCTCCGATTGGTTGAAACTGCGCCTCCACACAAGCCTCCGTTTGATCCAGCAGTTGCCGTACCGCTACATGCTTTTCCAACGATGGTCGGTATCTTTCCATCACTTGCGCAAGGCGTTCATCCTGACGCGCCAGCCGATACAGGGCAAGCTCAATCTGGAGCCAGCAGGTCACATAAAAATGGAACTCCAAAAATAACGTGTGTACGGCTGCACGGATTTTGTCGTGGTCACCAGTTTCCAAGGCCGCCCGTGCTTCCTGCTTTTTCTCCTGAATCAAGTCAAAATGACTGACAGCTCCGCGGTAAAATTTGCGCACCACGTTGTACAACATCTCTGGTGTACGCTGCGGGAGATTGCGATGTCGTTTTTGCACATCTCGCATGACTTGTTCTCCTCTTTCCGACACTCGTTTTCTTCTATTGTACAACAATGGTGCACGATGCAGGCTACTCTTTCCCGTTTTTCCAGTAGTCATAGGCATGAATCGCGAGCCCCCAATAAGAGGAGTATCGATCCAGCGCTTTTGTCACCAGATCCAGCTGCCGATCCATTTCGCCCATGCCTTCATCGTGAAAGGTGATTCCTTTCCCTTCGTGGCTCTCTTTTGTCTCCACGGCGACGACCAGCTTTTTCTGGAGACTCTCTGCGTACTTCATCTGATTTTCAACCAAGCCAATGATCCCAGGAGCGCGATCGCGAAAGGCCATCAAGGTCGTATGATCAAGCTGCTCGATCATCCAATGCGAAAAGGGCAATTCAGGCTGACCCGGAGTAGGTGTCTTGTCCAGCCACGCGGCGAGATCGACGCTTGCTTCCAGGGAAGTTTCTTTCTTGGTCTCCTCGACAAAAGCTTCGATGTTGCCCATCCATTGACGTAAAACTTCCTCTTTATCCTCGCGCCAGACAGGAAGGACATACGGCTCAATGTCTAAGTGAATGCCGTGAAACTGCTCGTCTGTCGAGACAGCCTCATTGTAGGCTTTCACCCAATTCACGAGCTTCATGATCTTGCTCCGACTTTCAGACAGAGCCCAAATCGGATGGCCGCCCATCGCATGAACCTCGATCCCCGCTTCACGAGCCTCTCTGACGAAATCGCGATAATAGGAAGTCGGTTGCTCTAAATCCAGACGAACATAGAGGAGATTCACCCCGTTTTGTTCCGCAAAGGAGAGAATTTCCTCCTTTTCCGTGCCTATCAATTCTGCACGCCATATGTAGGTGCCTTTATAACGCTGCTTCGTTATCGGGGGCAGTGGAGCCGCCTCCTTCCAATAGCGATAATCGTGGATCGCGACTCCAGAGAAGGACGGATGGTGTGCCAAATGTGCAGGCAATTGCTCTAATTGCTGTTTCATAAGAGCCGGGCCTTCCTCTGCAAAAGAAGCGTGGTCTTCATCCAGTGGCTTAATATTCACAGCAACCAAGACACGCTTCTCTAATTCATCCGCTTCCTTCATTTCCTGATCAATTAAATTCAGGATGCCGTTTTGACCGGAAAGGGTGTCCCGATACGCCATGATACATACCGTATCAAACTGGCTGATCATCCATTTGGACAGAGACATCTCTTTTTGTCCCGGAACAGGAATATCGTCCAGCCAAAATGGAATGGCTGCGCTGGCAACCAAATCCTCATCTTTTGACACCTCGGCTGTGAACGCCTGTACATTGGCTTGCCATTCACCGATAATCCGCTTCTGATCGGTATCCCAAAACGGCAGGAGATACGGCTCGATGTCTAACTGAATCCCGCGAATACGCTCATCCTTCTGTGCTTCACGGTTGTAGCTTTTTACCCAGTGGACGATGTTCATCATCCGCTTTTCATTGCTTTTGAGCGCCCACGCCGGATGACCGGCTACCGCATGAACCTCGATCCCCATCTCTGTTGCTTCGCGGATAAAATCGCGGTAGTATTCATAGGGCTTGTTCATCTCGATTCGCAAGTAGACGAGATGAATATCGTTACTTTTGCAGAAATCGAGAATCTCTTGTTTCTCTCTCCCGATCATTTCGGATTGCCAGATCCATGTTGCTTTACTCTTCTTCTCCGCGGGGGAAAAGCCGAACAGAAAGCCGACTGTCAGGCAGAGTACACTCAAATAGATGCGCGCAGCTTTCATTCGTCAAAGTTGCTCCTCTCGTTGACTTGCGTGCTTCCAGCTCTCGTAATCATGGATCGCACTTCCTGCAAACGCCGGATTGTTTGACAGCTCCTCCTGTAAAATGGCCAACTGATTGTTCATCTCTTTTGTGCCTTCTTCAAAAAAGCTCACATGCGCGCCTTCCATCGTTTCCATGATGTTGACGCCTACGATGACCGACCCTTTTTTGCGTTCATTGGCATCATCGACGATTTTTTCTACGATTTCGACGATCCCATTTTGCCCAAGAGCCTGATTGCGGTAGGCCATTAACGTAATACTGTCGAGACGCTGCACCATCCAGTTGCTCACTTTCTCATCACTGTCAGGAACGTTTACGGAGTCGATCCAAAAAGGCAAGTCGGCACCGACAGCGAGATCAGTATCCTTCTTTGTCTCCGCTACCAGATAGCTGACATTTTTCAGCCATTGCTGGACGATTTCCGCCTGGTCTTCCTTCCATGCAGGCAACAAATACGGCTCGATATCGACGTGAATCCCCGCGAATCGTTCATCTGGCTTGGCACTGCGATTGAACGCCTTCACCCAGGAGATGAGATCGTTGATGCTCTGTCGATTCGCTGTTAACGCCCAATTTGGGTCACCGCCAAGCGCCTCTACCTTGATGCCTGCCTGATTGGCTTTTTCAATGAAGGTACGGTACGTCTTAGGCGCAACTGCTGCTGGTTCGACGTGAAGATAGATCAGGTTGATGTCGTTTTTCTCGGCAAACTCGATCATTTCATCGGTTTGGGTCTCCATTTGCTTGGCATCCCATATCCAGGTTGCTTTTGTCAGCGGAGAGCGGGTGTTTGCCAACGACAGCATGATGATCGAAGCCACTGTCACAAGGAGCAGTGCTATCCAAAGCCAGCTATATCGACGAAGTACCTGCATCAGCGCTGGTCGATACCGTACTGTTGTGTCGTCGCTCCCACTCCAGCAAAAGCCCGCTCACCAAACGTACTGCCATCAACCGCTGAAAAGGGCTGAATTCTCGTGTAATCCTCGATGCTCTTGTTTTTGACCAGCGCGTACGGCCCTATTTGGCAGCCTTCACCAATCTGTGTGTCGCCAAGTAGGCAGGTTCCCGGATAGAGCACCGTATCGCGGCCGATCATTACGTCCGAATCGATGTATGTCGAGCTCGGGTCTATCATCGTAACTCCGTTTCGCATATGGAAATCGTTGATTCGCTTGCGCATCAGTTGTTCCAAATCTGCGAGCTGCACACGATCATTGACGCCATTGCCTTCTTCTGGATCATCCGTTGCAAACGCCGCTACCAAATGACCTTGCTCTTGCAAAAGCCCCAGAACGTCTGGCAAGTAAAACTCCCCTTGCGCGTTTTCATTTGAGACCATCGGCAGCATCGAAAACAGCTTTTGATTGTCAAAGCAAAAGATTCCGGTGCTAATCTCGTTCACCTTTTTTTGGCCCAAGGTCGCGTCTTTTTCCTCGATAATTTTACGGACATCGCCGTTCTCGTCGCGAATGATCCTGCCATAGCCTGTAGGCTCGTCCACAATGGAGGTCAAAACCGTGGCTGCCGCTTGTTTGAGCTGGTGATACTCGAGCAAACTTCGCAGCGTCTGTTCTTGTACGAGAGGTGTATCGCCATTCATTACAATCGTAACACCATCCTGCGCCCCGAGAATTTCGTGGCTCATCCAAACAGCATGAGCTGTTCCCAGTTGTTCCGATTGATACGCATACTGAACGCGGTTTTTCAGCTGCTCTTTGACTACTTCGGCTCCGTGACCGACAACGACGACCAAGTGGCGAAGCGACAAGGCCTCCAATGTCTCTACGACATGCTCAATCATCGGCTTCCCGCAGATTGGATGCATGACCTTGTAGAGCGAAGACTTCATTCTGGTTCCTTTTCCTGCTGCGAGTACTACTGCATGTATGTTCATCCTATCGCCTCCGTCTTGGTCAGCTCCCCATTTGCAAGCTGACCCTGTTGGATTTGCTGATCGAAGTATGGTTTCAATTCATAGGTCAGTGTGTCAATCATCATGCTCAAATTAATGTCTTTCCTCTGCACGCCCAGCTGATAGGCCTGAAGCATAATCTCCAGTAATTTCTCCTGATTCAACGTCCGCTTCGAGGTGTTCATTCATCTTTCCCCCTTTTTCCTATTACTCTCTAGCCTTAATACGACTGACGTTCGTGTTTACTCAACTGTTACACTTTTGGCCAAATTCCGTGGACGATCTACGTCATTGCCGAGCGCAACCGAAGTGTAATAGGAAATGAGCTGGAGGGGGATAACGCCTAACACCGGTGTAAACAAGGCATCTGTCTGCGGAATCAGGCATACATCATCAACCGAGCGATGCAGCTCTACATGTCCATCTAAAGTAATACCGAGAACCTTTGCTCCACGGGCTTTCACTTCTGTAATATTGCTGATCATTTTCTCATGCAGCTCATCCTGTGTAGCCAAGGCAATGACTCTCGTTCCCTCTTCAATCAGCGCCAGCGTGCCGTGCTTCAGCTCCCCTGCCGCATACGCCTCCGAGTGAATATACGAGATTTCCTTCAGTTTGAGTGAGCCTTCCATCGATACTGCATGATCGAGTCCTCGTCCGATGAAAAACAGATGCTGCTCGTCCTTGATCGACTCAGCGAAATGACGAATCTCATCTGCATGCGCGAGAATATGCTCGACTTGATCAGGGAGCGCAGTCAGTTGGTCAAGCAGTGAGGCACGGGTGCCAATATCCAGTGTTCCCTTCGCTTGCGCCAAATAGATCCCGAGCAAGTAAAACGCAACCAGCTGCGAGGTATATGCCTTCGTCGAAGCAACCGCGATTTCCGGACCAGCATTTGTCGTAATTACGTCATCAGCATCACGGGCAATCGAGCTTCCGACTACATTCGTAATAGCGAGCACTGCCGAGCCGTTTCGTTTGGCTTCACGCATGGCTGCCAGTGTATCTGCTGTCTCCCCTGATTGGCTGACGGCAATCGTAAGCGTATTGGACTGAAAAAGTGGGCGACGGTAACGAAACTCCGACGCTACGTCTACTTCTACCGGAATCTGTGCCAGTCGCTCGATCACATGCTTGCCGATCAAGCCCGCATGATAAGCGGTACCGCATGCGACAATGTAGATTTTCTCCACACGCTTGGCATCCGCTTCCGATAATTGAAGAGTAGGAAAAATAACCTTTTGCTGGGCAGCATCGATTCGACCCGTCATTGTGTTGCGCAGGGCACGCGGCTGCTCGTAAATTTCCTTTTGCATATAGTGAGCAAAGCCGTCTTTTTCCGCTTGTTCCTTGTCCCACTCAATCCGCACCAGCTCACGCTCGATTGGCTCCGTCGTATCCAGACGCATGACGTGAACAGAATCTTTGGTCAAAATCGCCAGGTCTCCGTCTTCCAGAACGTACACATCACGCGTGTGCTCCAGGATCGCCGGGATATCAGAACCGATGAAATTCTCATTCTCTCCTACCCCGATAATCAACGGGCTCGCCATGCGTACTGCAATCAGCTTGTCAGGTTCATGCTCCGTCATCACGCCGAGGGCAAATGCTCCGCGAATTTTGCCAGCGACCTTCTGCACTGCCGCAACCAGGCTATTGTCGTATTCCTGCGCCAAAAGGTGCACGATGACCTCTGTATCTGTCTCCGAGGTAAACGTCACGCCTTTTTCGATCAACTCCTGCTTGAGATCCAGATAGTTTTCGATAATGCCGTTATGCACGATCGAGAACTTGCCGGATTGATCAAAATGAGGATGAGAGTTTTCATCAGAAGGTCGCCCGTGTGTCGCCCAGCGCGTATGACCAATGCCGATGGAGCCTTGCAAGCCGGACTTTTGGGTTTGGCTCTCCAGTACATCAATTCTGCCTTTTGCCTTGCGAATGCCGATGGTTGCTCCATCACAAATCGCAATGCCTGCTGAATCGTAGCCTCTGTATTCCAGCTTTCGCAGCCCATTGATTAGGATCGGCTGCGCTTCCCTGTTCCCGATATATCCCATAATTCCGCACATATCTTCGGTTCCTCCCTTGTTGCGTATACTGTTCGGACTTTGTATTATGCGAGCAAGCTGACGACTTCTTTCTCCTGCCTGATTGCGACGGAGGTTCCGATGCGATACACATTCGGATTCGTGATGCCCTCAAATGCATTTCGTGTGTCGATAATGGCCACTCCCAAATCCGCCAGCTCCTGATAGGCAAAGCATTGGTGATTCGTAATGAGCACCATGCAATCGTATGTCTTGAACGCCTCGTAGTCATTGGCGATGGAATGGACGATCTCGCCTTTTTTATTCACAAAACTCTGCGCATACGGGTCGTAATAGTCAACCGTTGCTCCACTATTAGTGAACAGCTCGTAAATCTCCAGACCCGGTGATTCACGTAGATCATCTACTTCCGGCTTGTAGGCCATGCCGAGAATCAAGATGCGCGAGCTGTTGATCGCTTTGGCGTAAATATTGAGCACCTGTGCTGTCTTGTTTCGGACATAGTCCGGCATGTTGTCGTTAATCGATTGGGCGATCTCAATAAATTGGCTGTGAAAACGAAAGCCCTTGGCCTTCCACGACAAATACATCGGATCGAGCGGTATGCAATGCCCACCGATTCCGGGTCCCGGGTAAAACGGCATGAACCCGAAAGGCTTGGTCGATGCGGCCTTGATTACTTCCCAAACATTGATGCCCATTCTGTCGCACATCATTGCCATCTCATTCATGAAAGCAATATTGACGCTGCGGAAGGTGTTTTCCAAAAGCTTGGACATCTCCGCCACTTTTGGCGAGGAGACCGGTACGACGGTTTTGACCAGACTGCCATACAAGAGTGTGCCTAGCTCCATGCAGCGTTCTGTCGTCCCGCCGATCACCTTTGGCGTATTGTACGTACTGTATTTGCGATTGCCCGGATCGACCCTCTCCGGCGAGTAGCAGAGGAAAAAGTCGACGCCAGCCCGATAGCCCAGCTTTTCAAATTCGCGCTGGATCAGCTCCTCCGTTGTTCCCGGATAGGTTGTGCTCTCCAGCGTAATGAGCATTCCTCTTTTCATGAATCGCTTGATTTGCTCAACAACGTTTGTAATGTAAGAGGTGTCCGGGTCCTGATTGGGACTGAGTGGAGTCGGAACGCAAATGCTGATCGCATCCAGCTCCTCGATTACGCTATAATCAGTCGTCGGAAAAAAGCGATTGGTCGCGAGGCATTCCTGCAAGGTCTCATTAGAAACATCCTGGACGTAAGATTCTCCTCTTTTCAGGCTCTCAATTTTTCCGCCATGCAGATCGATTCCGATTACGGTATAACCACTCTTGATCGTCTCTACCGCCAGCGGCAGCCCTACATACCCAAGCCCAATGACACCCACTCTCGCTGTCTTTCGTTGAATCTTCTGTTGCAGTTCCTCGTATCTCGCCATCCTCGTCTCTCTCCCTTTCTCTTTCTAAAATTATGAAATTAGCCTTTTCACCCTGGCTTCCAGTTCTACCGGGGAGAATGGTTTGGTAATGTAGTCAGATGCTCCCATCGCAAATGATTTTTGCACATCTTCTTCCAGACGTTTGTCTGTGAGCACCATAATCTTGCTGATAGAAGCGCTGATATCCTTGATTTTTTCCATGAGCTGGTATCCATTGAGGATAGGGAGATTCAGGTCGGTAATCACGAGATCAGGGGCGACCTCCTGATATTTTTCCATGCCATCCATCCCGTCATTGGCTACCGTAACGAGATACCCTTTGCGCTGAAAGTAGATGCTCAAAAACTCGTTGACAGTCTCATCATGGTTAACCAGCAAAATACTTGCCGGCCCCTCTTTTTGAGCGGGATTCTGCTCGTAAATCTTGATTTCCCCATGAGCGCCTGGCTCTCTCATCTCTTGGATCATCCGCATCAGCATTTGACCGGACGAGCGAGAGCTTTCGGGAAAACTTGCAATCAAAAGGCTGCCTGCTAGCAGTTTGTGCTCTTGCAAATAGTCTTTGACACGCAAAGCATAGAAATGGGTGTTCGAAAGCTTCTGTCCTTCCAGCAGTATTCCGAAGATCTGCTTGTTTTTGTCATACGCGTAGTGCAAAGCAATCTCGGAGCCGTCTCCTGAACTGGTGCCCAGTTCTTGCTTGATCAGCTCCATTGACTCTTTCGTGAGGGTTTTGCAAGCCGCCAGAATAACCCCACACGCCAAATGTTTCTCTTCCATCTTGTTCAGATGCTCGTAAAAAACAGGTACGAGATTACTCATGATCTAGCCTCCAAACTTGAAATGTTTTCGCTGCTCTTCGTCTGCCAGCTCGTCCGCGTCATCGTTCCCCAGGAGTTGTTGTTGCGCAAATATTCAATATGACCGAGGAATCTCCAGATGACGCCGATTTGCCGATAGCCGAAGAACATCAGAATCGTATAGAAAAGCATTTTGACGATGTCCCGAAAACGCGGATACCGTCGAAACGCGATTTCCTCCAGCAATAAGGAGCCAATGCCAAGCAGCATGCCATACAGCACATTGAGCAAGCCGTAGAGTAAGAGGACGTAGCCGTTGGTCATATCCAACAAGGTATAACCGATGAGGGCCAATAGACCCGTGATACGGAAGTACGGATTCAGGGTTTCAAACAAGATATTGAACGGTAGCGTGAGCATCCCGAACAGCTTGTACTTGGGGCGAAACGCCATGTATCTGCCGTACTCAATCATGTTTTTCAGATTGCCTCGACCCCATCTGCGGCGTTGACTGCCCAAGATTTTGAGCGTATCCGGCGCTTGCGTCCAGCAGACCGCATCGGGACAAAATGCCACTCGGTACGGCAGCTTGTTTTCAAGCATGTACTTGTGCAGCTTGATGATGATGTTCATGTCTTCACCCGGATACCCCTCGCGATAGCCGCCTACCTTGATGATGTAATCCTTGCGAAAAACACCGAACGCACCTGAGACGATAATCAATCCGTTGATTGCGCTCCAGCCGATTCGTCCCCCGAGAAACGCCTTGAGGTATTCGACGGATTGCATCATCGGCAAAAACTTGTCTGGCAAACGAATGTCTTTCACGACACCGTCTTCGATCTTGCAGCCGTTGGCAATACGAATATCTCCGCCGATAGCTACGGTTTCATCCGGGTTTTCCATATACACCTTCGCAATGCGAATCAGCGCGTCTTTTTCCAGCAAGGAATCTGCATCGATAGAAGCGATCAACGGATAGTGGGAGAGATTGATCCCCGCATTGAGCGAGTCAGCTTTTCCTCCGTTCTCTTTGTCAATCAAGTACAGATTCGGAAAAGCCGGATTGTGGTAGACTCCCCTGATCTTCGACGTATGCAGAAGCGGCTGCACCGGCATGTGCTCGGAATAAACCAGTGAAAACTCGTCAATCAAGACCTGCAAGGTAGCATCCTTCGATCCATCGTTGACCACAAGCACCTCGTAGCGCGGATAGTTCAAGGACAAGAGCGACCTTACGTTTTCAATAATCGTCAGCTCTTCGTTGTATGCAGGCACGAGAATCGAAATCGGCGGAACGTGCTCAGAGCCTGAAAGTGTCTGGAATCTCGAATAGATGGAGCTTTTTAAGATTCCCATGATGCTCTTGAACGAGAACAGCATGATGATGAAGTACAAAGAGTTGATCGCGATCACGTAATAGACCGCAAATACTCCGTAGTAAAGTAGAAATTCTCTCATGGCAGCCTCCTTTCGCTCTATCTTTCCAGTGCCTGAACCGTGGAGATCGTTTTGCGGTACGACTTGCGGTACAGATGCAGCTTTTCGTTGTATTGCACGAGCTTCTCTGTCGTTGTTGCTGTCGCACGCTGTAGAACCAGCTTCTCTTTTTCCAGCTCCTCCTGGATCACTTGATGAGCCATCTCACTCTTATGACTGTTTCTCTCTTCCTGCAAAATTTCACACAGGGCAGCAAAGCCTTCGACCTCTAGCTGCGCCAGACTGCGCGCACTGTGATGGCGAACCCACCAGTTCGCATCGCCCACCGCTTTTTTCAGTGAGGGGATGTACGAATGCAATTTCAGTGAGCCAATTGCTTTCGCTGCCATTGCCCGAATTTCCCAATCTTTGTGGTTCATAAAATCCGTGACTGTCTGCTCATTCATATAGCGGATATCCCGACTCATGAGCTTGACTGCCTTAATTCGGACTTCCTTGTCAGGCGATTGAATGAGCTGGTATAGCGCAGGCTCAATGCCAGGCTGGGCATGCACCGCGTAGCCAATCAGTCCGATTTTGACCAGTTCAGCATCGGATTCTTGTAAAAACTGTGCGAAAAGCGGTGCTGTATCCACCTGCGCATCACTGATGATGTCCACGATAAGCTGGTGGACATTTTTCTTCGCTCCGACAACCCGGGTCACCATTTCCCGCAAATCTTCTGTGTTGCGTGCACATTTGGCGACGGAGCGCGCAATGATAAAAACACTGGTGTCATTCGTGTTTTTTTGCAGGAGGGTGAGTAGTGCAGGTACAGCGAGCTTGGAGCGCATGATTCCCAAATTGTAGGCGGCATCCACCCTCGTCCATTTCCACCAGCCATTTAGTCTTTGCATGTCCAGCTCTACGAGTCCCATATCCTCGCAGAGCCAGATCAGCTTGTCCCGATGAATGCCTGTGACTCGCTCCATCAGCTCAAACAGCTTTTTCTGAATGATTTGCTTTTCTTTTTGCGTCACATCGCCATAAGGCACTTGCAAGCGCTCGTCTTCTTCCCCGTGTGCTTGCAGGTAAACGAAGTAGTCGCGATATTTTTCCAGACAACGCATGGTCTGTTTCTCCACCGAAATGTTGCGCAGCTTCAGTGCGAACAAGACAAGCAAGCCTAATACTGTCAATCCACATAGCGCGTACAGAAAAACAATTGCCGTCGCCAATGGTGTTTGCACGTTTGCCACTCTCCTATCCAATCAAGGCTGAGTCCCGATCTTCACCGGAGCCTCAATCTCATGGAATGCTTTTTTTAGTATGGAATAGCTCTGTTTTTTGCGTTCGTGATAGCCGACTTGCTCCCAGCCTTGCCATGAATACATCGGGAGCTTCGTCACTGCATAAGCCTTTTGTCCGACGATTTGTTTGGTCGCTGTATCCACCAGGAGCGGCAGGATGCGAATGCCTTTCGTCTTCTTCGTCGTGAAGCTTTTGCCGTCATCTTCATAGCTCATGACGGACAAGGAGCTCGGGTCTGTAAATCCAAGCAGCATCCACGGTACTCTCAGCTCTACCACTTTGCCCTTCGCTTGCCAGGCGGTTCGTGAGTCGTACTGCGGGTCTGCGGCATCTGTCGTTCCCCGGATTAGCTTGCCGACCTCGACTTCCTCCAACGGATAGTACTTCTTGCTGTCTGGCGGCTCCATCTCCAGGCTAACAGCTAGCTTCCACGGCTTGAAAATCCCGGAATTGTCTTTTTTCTCCTCTTCCTTGATGGCAAGCATGCCGTAGCGTTTTCCGTATAAGCGTGCATGAAAGTCGTAATTGGCGGCGATTTGAATCTGGCTCTCGTCTGCTTTTCCCAACGCGATCAACGTCTCTAGCCCCTCATCCAGCGTCAGACCAGGAAGCTGAGCCGCATGCCTGTTCCCGCCAGGAAGCGTATCAATACCCATATAGAGCTGTTGTTTTGCCGGGTCAAAGTCTTCCTTCAATTGAGCAAGAAAATAGACGTACCCTTCATCATGTGTCATCCAGATTTCGTCGACGCCCGGGACTTGAACATCGAGGCGTTGCTTCTCTTCCGGCACGAGCTGATCCCAATCCGTGCGATTCCCATCGATGGTCAGCACGCCTTCTTTGTTCGGGTACATCCCGAGGACTCCGAACAGAGACTCGTTGGTCAACACGTTGATCCACAGGGAGCGTCGATCTTCCGGCAACTCAAAGCGCATCGTGTTCCACGTTTTTTTGAACCACTCGTCCTGCCACACGAATACGATTGCTCCCGAATACCCTTCCTGATGGATTTCCTGCAAAAGCTCGGCGTCGATCTCTCCCTGCTGCTTTTCTGAATGACCACCCTGATTGCGCCCCAAATTGCCCAGATGGGCGACTCCCACCGATGCTGGGACCCCGAATTCTGTCACCATGATCGGCATGTTTTTGTGATACTGCTTCAGTTGTCGTAAATACGCTTTGTACGTATCGATTTGCCCTGCATCGTTCTTCAACTGTTGCAGGGTAGTGTCGTAACGGAAGAAATCCGGATAATACGGGTACACGTGATAGGAAGCGAAGTAGCCTGCCTCCCACTGCGCTGGCTCTATATGGGTAGGATCGACACTGACCAAATCTTCATGATGGACCGGCTCTCCCGGATGCGATAAGGGATCTGTAGTCACCCAATTGGTGAAGGTCATCGGATGCTGCCAACCGTATTTGCTCTCTTCCATTGCCACCGTATCTACCATTTCAGCAATCCATGTCTCAAAAGCGGTTGCACTCGGTGTCGCGTGGAAGTACTTCCCTTGATAGGGAGTAACTTTTTGATGCAGGCGGTTGGTGTTTCGTACCATCACGGGGTCCCACTCGGTCCCTGTGTGCCAGCCGATCAAGTATTTGCCCGCATTGGCACGGTATGTACCACTTGCCTTTCCCGGTTTTTCTGGCAGGGTGATACCCCCGTAGACAGCGCCGACTGCATCCTTGATTTCCTGTCGAAACTCCTCGCGAATCTCTGGCAAATAGGCGTCTTTCTTTTCAATCAACAGCTCCTCTGGACTCCAAATGCCCTGCATCAAATAGAGAGGGTCCCCTTCTTTTCGCCGATTGTAATCGACCAGCGCTTCATAAAAGACAGGAGAATGGATGGTATACACACGAATGACGTTCGCTCCCATCTCGTCGATCATTGCGAACCAGCGCATGTAATCCTCTCTTGTTATGGGAAGCTCACCCGGATAATGACCCGGTAGCGATGCCCCCAGATTGACGCCTTTCGCAAAAAAGGGCTGCCATTTCTGATTCTGATAGACTTCGAACAGCTCGCCATTTGCGCGAAATTTTAATTGAGCACCTGTATTCGTCTCCATGCTTTCGACACGATCTGCTGCCCAAAACCACCAGAAAGCACTTGCCCCCACCACGATCAGCATGGTCAGGCTCATCCAGCGCCATCTTCTCTTTTTTGTTGGCTCCATTTCTCGTCAACCTCCGATATGTTGCCACGTCACAGTCATTGTAAACATAGGGAGCAAATCGTTCCCATAGACAAAATTCACTATTGTGTCTTTTTCAGATTTGTCATGAAAATGTAATGTTGGGACAGATTCACCTCCATCGTCCTACGTTTTTTGGAGGGAAGTCCTGCAACCGGGACGGTCTTCTGGCCCACATTTTTTGTCAACTAGGTACATTTACTCCTTCCTTTTTTTTCCTTTTGGCTCGTAAAAATGGTAGGTTGCTACTATTTGAAAGGCGCTGGATTTTTCCGATATAAAGGATTATTTACAAAAAGAACACAAAGTGTTTCTCGGCTTGATTCCTGGGAAGGTTCGTTTATAATAGATATTACAGGTCTATAATAGTTATTTTACTTTTATTACAGATATAAAGAATCTGCAAAGGTGGTATACAAACATGAATCAACTTATCGATGTAGGGATTATTGGCGGCGGACCAGCAGGTATGAGTGCCGCTCTCGCACTTGGCAGGGCAAGAAAAAGCGTCGTCGTTATCGATGAAGGCCGTCCACGCAATCGGGTTACACGTGAGTCACATGGCTTTCTTACGAGAGACGGCATCACTCCGGGCGAATTTCGTCGCATTGCAAGAGAGCAAATCAGCGCCTACCCCTCCGTCCGTTTCGTGGAGGATACAGCTGTAACGATAACGGGACAAGATGGAAATTTCCTCATTACGACTGCACAGGGAACGACTTATCAAAGCAAAAAGCTGCTGTTCGCAGTGGGAATGAAGGATCTTCCTCTACCTGTTAACGGATTGGCAGAAGTGTATGGAAAAAGCGCTTTTGTCTGCCCTTATTGCGATGGATGGGAATTACGCGACCAGCCACTCGTCTTGATCGCCAACGGGGAAAAGGCATTGCATTTGGCAAAAATGCTGTCTGGTTGGACCAAACAATACACCATCTGCACCAATGGACCAGATGGATTCACAGAAGAACAAAGGTTGGAGCTGTTGCAGCATCGCGTTCCTGTCTATGACTCCCCGATTGAGCGAATTGTATCTGTCGATGGGATGGTACAGCGCGTTGACCTTGCAGATGGCGATAGCATTTCGTGCAAGGGGATCTTTTTTGCTCCAAAACTCGCGGCTGGATCTGAGTTGCCGCAAGCATTAGGGTGCCAGGTAACGGAAGCAGGAACGGTCATCGTCGACAGCTTTGGGAAAACGAGTGTACCGGGTGTCTACAGTGCAGGCGATGCAGCTACTACACAATACCAAGTGATAACTGCTGCTGCTCTAGGTTCTGCCGCTGGAATGAGCATCAACAACGAACTGCTTTCAGAGGCATGGAATCATCAAAGTTAGCTCCATCCCTCCTCGTTCCTTCCATAAAAAAAGACAATCCCTCCGGTCTGCAATAGATGGGTGGGATTGTCTTTCTTCTATATTAATAGAAGCAATGCTTTTTCTTTGATTACAGCGTCTTCTGACCTGGCTTCCAGTTCGCCGGGCACAGACCGCCAGCCTGCAGAGCTTGCAAAATACGAGTTGTTTCTGTCACGCTGCGGCCTACGTTCATGTCCGTAACTACTTGGTAGCGCAGAATGCCGTCTGGATCTATGATGAACAAGCCACGGTGAGCTGCACCGGTCTCTTCGTCCAGGACGCCATAAGCTCGTGCCGTCTCTTTTTTGAAGTCGCTCGCAAGCGGGAAGTTTACTTCACCGATGCCGTTTTCATCCCGAGGTGTTTTGATCCATGCCCGGTGCGTATGTACGCTATCCGTGGATACCCCCAGCACTTCGCAATCCAAATCTTCGAACTCTTCCATGTTGTCACTAAACGAAGTAACCTCTGTCGGGCAAACGAATGTGAAGTCGAACGGCCAGAAGAATAAAATCAGCCATTTTCCTTTGTAATCAGCCAGCGACACACGTTCTTCCAGTGTCTCAAGGTTTTTGGTCGTGAGCATGTTAAAGTCAGGTGCTGGTTTTCCTACTTGAAGTTGTACAGTTTGCTGGGTTGTCATTGTTGTCATGATAAATCTCTCCTTTTATATGTTATCTAATGAAAATTACTTCGCAGCTTCTTCCAATGCTGCCAGTGCTTTTTTGATACGTGTCGGGTTGAAGCCCAAAATTTGCTTTTCACCAATGACTGTCAAGGGAACAGACATCACGCCTAAACGGCTCAGCTCCTGACCGTACTCTTCCTTTTCATCGATGTTGCGTTCTTCAAAAGAAATGTTTTGTTCTGTCAAATACTTCTTTAATTCCTTGCAGAAGTTGCAATTTGTGCTGGAGTATACGATTGCTTGTGCCATGTTTGTTTCTCTCCTGTTCTTCTATTTGTATTGGGGGACAACTTTTGAACGCTTGTTGATGTATTTGTCTACAGCCATAGCCGCAATGGCACCGTCTGCCGCAGCGACTACTGCTTGCTTCACAGGTGTTTTGCGCACCTCTCCCGCTCCAAATACGCCTGGAACAGAAGACTGCATGAACTCATCTAGAATCATAAAGCCTTCCTCATCGAGGGGAACCTGTCCATCCAAGAAACTGGTACCCGGCTTGCTGCCAGACAGGAAGACGAAGACCCCGTCTACGGATAGCATTTCTTCCGTCCCTTCTGCCGTGCGAATGCGCAACCCTTCGACCGCTTTTTCTCCCACTATTTCCAATGGGCGCGTACGGAAACGCATTTCCGTATTCGGCAGTTCGGGTAGTCCATCTACCCCTTGGAGATCAGCGCGCGGCACCAAGAAGGTGATCTTGTCCGTAAATTTGGTCAGTGCATGTGCTTCTTCCAATGCTTCCTCCGTATCACCGATTACCGCCACATGCTTGCCTTCATAAAAAGCTCCGTCGCATGTCGCACATGTGCTCACGCCTCGTCCGAGCAATTGCTCTTCTCCTGGAAGCATACGGTTACGCCCTTTGGAACCAGTCGCTACGATCACGGCCTTCGCTTGGAAAGTACCATGAGCCGTGAAGATGCTTTTATCCTCATCCTCTACGTCTACCGCAGAAATCGTAGTCTGGATGAATTCTGCACCGAAGCCCTCCGCTTGTCTGCGCATTTTATCCAACAGTTCTTTCCCAGTCATCTCGCCTTCAACCCCTGGGTAGTTGGCAATTTTATGTGTCAGGGCAAGCGCCCCTGTTCCGGGTGCCTTATCGATGACGAGCGTCTTTAGATTTCCACGAGCTGTATAAATGGCAGCGGAAGCACCAGCTGGTCCTCCCCCGATGATGATGACATCATACATGAACGGCTCCCCCTTTCCTTATTATCAAATTGTAATTATTATCAACTAGGAACAATTATCATTCTACTCGATAAAATTTTAAAGTCAATATCTTTTTATAATAATTTTAAATTAGTTCTTATTATAAAAAGCGCACAAAAAGTCCGCCCACTGCCTTGAATTATTTTACGATTCCGAATTCACCCGATTTCGTTGACGAAACAAGTAATTCAGGATAAAGTACCACTAACACTTGAACGCACAAAAGCAAAAAAGCAAGAAAGCACAAAAGTGCGAAAGTAAAATGTGCCTTCTCACTGCTTTCAGGCTGATTTAACAAGGAGTTGCCATTATGAACAAGCCATTATCTTTTTCACAAAGTATTTGGGTGCTTGTCACCGTATTCGGAATCTTGTTTCCTGCCCTTTTCTGGGGAAAAGTTGAGCCGCATATGCCGCTCTTCCTCGCAACCATAGGAGCTGCCACTCTTCTCTTCCTGTTCGGCGTTCCGTGGAAGCAAATGGAGGAGGGCTTGATCAAAGGAATTCAAACCGCGATCGCCCCCATGCTGATTCTTTCCTTGATCGGCATTTTGATCGGGGTGTGGATGATGAGTGGGACCGTTCCGATGATTCTGCACCTCGGCATTTCGCTCATCTCACCGGAGTACTTCACACTCTCCGCCCTGTTTCTGACGGTGATCGTCTCGACTGTTACAGGAAGCTCTTTTACCACGGTTAGTACGGTAGGGGTCGCTATGATGGGGGTCTCCACTGCACTCGGACTTGATCCGTTGATTACAGCTGGAGCCATTATTTGTGGAGCTTGCTTTGGGGATAAAATGTCGCCGCTCTCCGACACGACCAACTTTGCAGCAGCCATTGCGGGCGTCTCCTTGTCGGAGCACGTCAAGTTCATGTCACGCACTGCCGTTCCTGCCCTTGTCATTACCGCGATTTTTTTCGGAATTCAAGGACAAAGCGCCAGCGTGAATCTTGACGCCATTCAAGAAATCCAGCTTGCTTTGGAACAAAACTTCTCGCTTAGCCTCTTATCGCTGCTGCCTGCATTCGTCGTCCTGTTATGCTCAGCGCTGCGAAAACCTATCTTGCCTACATTGGTATTCGGGATTTTGAGCGGGATTGTCACAGCTGCTCTTTCCGAAGGAGTTACCTCTCCGGTCGAATGGATGACTGTCATGCAAAAAGGCTTCACCAGCAATATCGCCAATGAAGCCGTTGCATCGATTGTAGACCGCGGTGGACTGTTGTCGATGACCTGGTCCCTCGCCTTGATTTTGATTGCCTTGTCTTTAGGCGGCATCCTGCAATACAGCGGTGTGTTTCATGCACTCTTTTCCGGATTCATCAATCGAATCAAACGGGACGCTGAAATGGTCGGACTAGCCGGATCTTCTTCTATTCTCGTGAATCTGCTGACAGGAGAACAATATTTGTCCATCCTGCTCCCTGGGCAGATGTTTCGTGAAGCATTCACAGCTCGCGGAATGGCGGGCAGACGACTGTCTCGTACTCTCGAAGACTGCGGGACACTCGTCAACCCACTCATTCCATGGGGGGTAAGTGGTGCATTCTTTACCGCTACCTTGCATGTATCTACAGTGGAATACTTGCCTTACGTCATCTACCTGTGGATCTCGCCAGTTTTGACGTTTCTTTTCGCCATGCGTCGGCAGAAAGCTTAGCCGGCTGCATACACGGTCGTACAGTTTTTCCCTTTGCGCTTGGAGCGGTACAGTGCCTCATCTGCTGCCCGCTTCAAGCCATCTGCCGTGTTTGCGTCTTGAGGGTAGCGCGCGATGCCAACACTGACCGCTATCAAGATGCAGCAATCGTCCTGTGTTAACGGGCGCAAGCGCAAATATTCCCGAATGGCATGCGCTTTTTCCTCCGCCATCTCCATCGACGATCCGGGGCAGAGCAGCATGAACTCGTCTCCCGCATAACGATACGCAGTATCCTCTGGTCCCGCCACTTCTTTCATCGCTTCGGCAATTTGTTTAATCAGTGCGTCCCCTGCATGATGACCATAATGGTCGTTTACCGTTTTTAAGCTGTCTGAATCCAGCATGATCAAAGAGACAGACGCATCCTCTTCACCCAGCAGCTTTTCCAAATCACGATGGAAAGCACGATAGTTCGCAATCCCTGTCAGCTCATCCTGAAACGACATCTGGTACATTCGCTCATATAAACGCGCCGTTTCGATAGCACTTGCTACCTGAAAACCAATGATTTTCAGTAGTTCCTCGTGCTCTTTTTTATAAGCAAACTCGCGATAAGACTGGGCAGAAATAACGCCTTTGATCTGATTCCCCAGCATGAGTGGAACGAAAATGCATGTATTCGTATCAATTTCCGGGCTTCCCCAGCGGATCATTTCTGGTTCGCTTGGCTCGTTCTTCATCGTCTTGATGTGGATGGTTTCCCTTGTATCAATCACTTTGGACACCATCGCTTGCCCATAGGGAATGGTGAGCGGACCATAATTGACCCCGTTATCGATGCTGATCGGAATTTTGATCTCACTGTCGCCTTCATCATAAAAGGCGATAAAGAAAGCATCTGCACGCATTACGCGCGAGACCAGCTCGAATGCTTTCCACAAAATTTTGCTTTCCTCAAACGTTTTCGCAAAAATGTGGCTGAGATCGTGCAAAATCTTCATATGCTCGGAGATCCACATCATTTCGGTTACCTTATTGCGCAACTCCACAATCTGCTTTAGCAGTTCCGCATGCAAGGCACTGTCCTGTTCCGACAGCATGCTGTCTACCTCACGGGATAACGCTTCAACCTCGCCAAGCTCGACTTCTTCTATGTTGCCGAGCCATTGGCTATAACGCTCCAGCAACTGTCTTGCATACGCTTCTCTAACGTCATGCTTCTCATGCATATTCAACCCTCCGGCTATTGGGTAGCTTTACACTTTTTTTTCATGATATCGCTCAATAGCTGCACGGATGGCTTGCAAGACAGCTCCCTGACCAGGTGCTAAAAAGCGTTCTTGGATAGCCTTCGTGATCTCCTGCATGCCATCTGCAACTGTCTTGCCCACAAGCAAGCTCACCAAAAACTCGCTCGTCTTGTCCATGACAAAGGTAAAGCTGGCGTCGCAAATCACTTCGGCGTCTACATCAATGATGAGTACACAGCCCACCATGGTAGAAACCTCGTACAAGGTAGTTCCCTTGGGGATTTGGGCGAAGCCTGCTGTCAGTACCGTATTTTTGTTCATCCAGTCGTCCTCCTAGCTGCTGATCGGCAAGCATACCTCGACTGCTGTTCCGTTACCTGGGGTGCTTATCAACCGCAAAGTTCCCCGATGGTTCTCGATGATTTTGCGGCTCACCATCAATCCCAGGCCCGTCCCCGTTTCCTTCGTCGTGAAAAAGGCCTCTCCCAATCTCGCTATCTGATGGGCGGGGATTCCCACTCCATTGTCTTCAAACCGAATGACGACTCGGTCATCTTCACACCGCAGTCGAATCACAATTTCTCCATTGCCTGAGGTCGCTTCGATCCCATTTTTCAAAAAGTTAATGAAGGCTTGCTTCAACTGATTCTCGTCGCAATGGATCAAGGGGACTTCCGATTCGAAAACGACCTGAATCATGACCTTTTTCAAAATCGCCTCCGTCTCCAAGAGCGTAACCACATGCGTGATCAGGTTGGAGAGATCGCGAGCTTCAAACACAGCCGTATGCGGCTTCGCCAAGACCAACAGCTCTGAGACAATCATCTCGATTCGCGCCAATTCCGAGCTCATGATCGAAAAATACTCTGGCTTTCTCATGCCATCCTTTTGCATTAATTGCACAAAGCCTTTTAACGAGGTAAGCGGATTGCGTATCTCATGCGCGATCCCTGCCGCCAATTGACCGACCAGAGCGAGTTTTTCCGAGTTTTGCAAAAATTCTTGCGCCCGTTTGCGTTCCGTAATATCTCGGATCAGTATGTACATGGAGAGCTTGTCCTGGATCGTCATAGATGTTCCACATACTTCTACGTCCGTCCGACTGCCATCCAAGCGGATCAGCTCGACCTCTATTGGCGAGGCCGTTTCCTCTTCTTCCAAAGTGCGGATCAGACCCTTGATCTTCGGTACATCACGGGGATGGAAAAAAGACTGAAATGGATACCATAACAGCTCGTCCAAGCCGGAAGCCCCAACCAACTTCATCCCTGCTTGGTTGACATATTGAAGCTCCCCAGCACGGAAAATGAACGCACCTTCACCGGAAATATCCAATACTCTGCACTGTTTGGAACCATAGCTGTCCCCAAACGGGGCCGGAAGCTTCTGCACCATCGCATAATACCCAATTGATGTGCCTTCCTCCCAAAAGGTTCCATATGTAATATGCACGGGAATGCTTGTCCCATCCTTATGACGAAAAGCGGTGAAAAAAGGTCTCGGATCACCATTCATCGCAAATTGTGTTTGAAGGCGTACCATTTCTTGTTCTTCCGAAACAGCTAGCTTCCAAAATGAGGACCCTTCCCATTCTTCTACGGAGTAGCCATTCAACACCTGACAGGCAGGATTGCCTTTAAAAACTCTACCAAATTGATCGAGCAGAAAAGTGGCCTGAATCATTTGATCAAAGAAGGAACGATAGAGATGACCACTTCTCCAACCACTGTCCAATAAATTTTTCATCGTGCCCCTCCCTCCTGGGACGAGAAAACGGCTACTCCAAATTACGGAAATAGCCTACATCGTTCTCAAATCCTATTCTCACCCAATTTTACCCTATTCGCTCTGTTGTTTCCATCCCCCGGAAAATTTAATTATGCGATTTTTCCAGTACCTCTGCACTGACACGCAGTTGTTCTGCCATTTTTTCATCTACAACTAAGCCCAGCTTTGTGATAGCCGCTACCAGCGCTCCAACGACAGGTGATACCGTGGGAATGACCGTTTGAAACGAAGCTCTCCCAATCAGTTGTTTACGAAGGATTGTACTGGCCGTTAACAATCCTCCCGCCAAAACAACTGGTACAGGCTCCTGGATCTTTTTTAAGCAAGCATCGGCCAATTCCAGCAAATCCTCTACTGCTTGCATGATCAAAGCATTCGCCACCGGATCGCCCATAGTTGCGGCTTTTTCCACGAGCTGACTCGTTTTTGCCAACTCCATTCGGGGATTGCTTCCCCCGTAGATCAGGCTGATCAGCTCATCAGGACGCCCAACGCCATAGTGGTCCATAAACAGTCGCGTCAGTACTGTCGATTCACCGCGCCCATCGTATTCGCGCAATACGGCGCTTGCCGCTTTTTTGCCCAAATCAAATCCGCTGCCCTCATCCCCTACCAGATAGCCCCATCCACCTACACGATGCCTCGCCCCCTCTTTTGAAAAGGCACAGGCAATCGAGCCTGTACCGGCAAGGAGTACGACGCCTGGCTGCCCCCACGTCCCCGCGTAAAGGGCTGCGATGACATCACTATCAATCAATAGCCGTTCTCCCCACTCATCGGCAAAGGCATGCTGAATTCTTTCCTTGATCTGCGGACGATCTGCACCGCCTAGCCCAATAAACAGACCCGCTACGTCTTCTTCTTTCGCACCTGCCTTTATCCTTACAGTATCAATGAGTTGGCGTAGCGTAGCTTCCACATCCGCCCAGTTCCTGGAGAGCGGGTTTGATGATTCACCCACCGCAATTGCCTGTACCTGTCCCGCCTCATTGCAGATGGCTGCTCTGGTTTTGCTTCCGCCCCCATCGATCCCGACAAACCACTTTTCTCCATTACTTGACTGCACCTGCCGTCAACCCCTCCATAAATTGCCTCGATGCCATCAAAAATACGACGATCATCGGTAACGCAGACAACGTGAGCCCAGCAAACAGCAGGCTCCAATCCGTTTCATATTCTCCAAACAGCACCATCATGCCTACCGGAATCGTCTTGAGCGCTTCTTCTTGAATGAAAATCAACGGGAAGAAAAAGTCGTTCCACGCATGGATGAAATTAATAATGACCACCGTAGCCAAAGCCGGACGAATCAGCGGCAAAAGCACGCGCCAAAACACCTGAAAATGGCTGCATCCATCGATCCGCGCCGCTTCCTCCAGCTCAATCGGCAACGTCCGAAAGAAGCCCGTCAAAATAAAAACAGAGATCGGAATGCCACTCGCCGTATAGATCAGGATCAGCGACCACAGAGAATTCAAGAGGCCGAGATTCTTCATCAGCAAAAACAAGGGAACGATCCCCAGCTTGATCGGAATCATCAGGCCAATAATGAAAAAGAAATACAGCCCCGCTGTCCATGTAAAGGAAAAACGCGACAAGTAAAAGGCTGCCATCGCTGAAAAAACCGTAATGAGCAAGACAGACAGAGCACTGACAAATACACTGTTCCATAAAAAGTCGGCAAACGGCACGGCTTCCCACAGCTTTTTGTACGTATCCAGACTAAACGTCTTCGGAAGGGAGAGCGGACTCGCGAATATCTCCCTATTCGTTTTCAAGGAAGAAGAAATCATCAGTACGATCGGATATAGCGCGATTAATGCAAATATATACGCCAGCACATAAGAAACAGCTCTCCCACCCACAGTCATTTTCACATCGCATCCTCCTTTCCACTCAGGAACACGCAATTAGTGTTGGACTTCTCGTTTCCTCATCAAATAGAGTGATAGCGCCGACACAGATCCGACGATGAAAAACAACACGACAGCCAATGCCGAACCGAGTCCGAGTGTGACATCTCCAGCTCCGCTGCTAAACGCCATGCGATAAAAGTATACCGCCAGCGTATCCGTAGAATAAAACGGCTCACCCATCGAGCCTTGCATGGCGTAGACGAGCTCGAACGCTTCAAACGCTTGAATGAACGTAAATATCGTCATAATCGTGATCGCTGGCATGCACAGCGGCAAAATCATTTTCCACAGCATCCGCAAGCCTGTTGCCCCATCCAATCTCGCCGCTTCGATCAAATCCTCCGGGATCGATTGCAGTCCCGCCAAAAAGATCAGCATGGCAAAGCCTATGCCAAACCAGCAGTTAATCAAAATGATCGCGAGAAGCGCTGTATCCGGGTCCCCGAGCCATGGTCTGGCCCACTCTCCAATACCAATTTTCTCCAATATGGTATTAAGCGCACCGTAATTCGGATTTAAAACCAATTTCCATAAAAACCCAATCACAATAACAGACAACAGCCTTGGCATGAAATAAGCGATCTTGAGAAACCCGGACCCTCGTATTTTGCGATAGATGAGAAAAGCCAGACTGAAGGCAATTCCATTTTGCACAATCATTTCGACCACAAAGTAGAAGACGTTATGCCGAAAAGCGTTCCAAAACATTTCGTTGAAAGGCTCTACTGTAAATAGCGTAATGAAATTTTGCAGTCCGACAAAAACCCCGCGCTTGATGCCATTCCAGTCGTACAGGCTGTATAAGAAGGCCGAAAAGATCGGGTACACGACAAACACCGTATAAATAACAAGCGCGGGCAGCGGAAACAAGTGAATCAGCCAGCGAACTTGCCCCTTTGTTCGAATGCTTTTCCGGTTTACCGTCTCGATGATACCCACCCCTTTTTTCTGAAAATCATCGCGGTCTGTTCAGAAGCCGGGAGTGAACCCAACTCAGGTCCACTCCCCTTTTTCGTCTGCTATGTTCTACTTTTTAAAGGGAGGGAACCAGGTAGCAGCCGACTTTTGTACTTCTTCAGCGACCTGCTCAGGGGTGAGCTTGCCTAAATACATGCCTTGGAGAGCGTTTTCCAATGTTTGCTTCGTGGTCGGTTTTCCTTCCGCGAAGTTGACGACCATCAAATAGGGTGTGGCGCTTGATTGGGACAGCTCTGCCATCTTGTTTACCAACGGATCGTCTGTCGATACTCCTGGCACCGCGCTGATTCGTTTGAACTGATTGGCGAATAGCTCCCCGAACTTTTTCGTCGCCATGAATTCCATGAACTTCAATGCCTCGGCTTTGTGTTTGGACTTGGCATTGATGGCATAGGAACCATCGACCCAGGTTGTCAGGACTTGTTTTCCGTCATTCGTTGGCATCGGGAAAAAATCAAGTGGCAAATCGGGGTTGAGCTTTTTGATACCTTCCAATTCAAAGCTGCCATTGATGAACATCGCTGCTTTTTCCGTGGCGAACAACGTCCGCATATCATTCAATTCGAGACCCACATAATTTTCCGGGAAATAAGGGATAAGTTCTTGCATACGCTGCACGGATTGGAGGAACTCGGCGCTTTTTAAGTCACTTTCTCCTTTTAGCAGCTTGTCGAGATAGTCCGTTCCGCTATAGCTAGCTGGAGCAATCACACCATGACTGAGAGAGAGGAGCCAGCCTTCCTTTGCTCCGAAAGAGATCGGAACGATTCCTTTTTCTTTCAATGTTTTGGCTGTCGCGATCAGTTCATCCCAGCTTTTCGGTGGCTGGAGGCCATTTTGTTCGAAGATTTTCTTGTTGTAGTAAAATTGCGTCGAGTTCAGGGATAGTGGGACACCGTAGACTTTACCATCTTTACCTGTGGCCGCTGCGAGGACGTTTTTTGGGATGGTAGATATGCCTGGCACATTGTCGAGAGGCTCCAGATGTCCGGCTTCAGCCAGGGCAATCCCCGGAGCGTAGGGACGTAGCTGCAAAATATCTGGACCACTGTCGCTTTGCAGCGCCGTGTTGAGGATGGTATTGTACTCCGTTGCTTTGAATGGTTTGAAGTCGATTTTGATATTCGGATTGTCTGCCTCAAAAACTTTGATAATTGCTTTGTAGCCCTCCGTGTCTTCTACTCGCCAACTATGCATGGAGAGTGTTACCTGTTGTCCTCCACCCTGACCGCCGCCAGACTCTGTTTGGGTTCCCCCACTGCTACATCCTGTCACCACCATAACCGCAGCCAACACGATAGAAGCTACATAGCGAAAACGAATTTGCTTCATGCGAAAACCCTCCCCTTTTTCTTCCCTTAGGTCTGCAAAAGCTGAGCCGTAACAGCATCGTGCAAAATCGGTCGTAATTGCCGAAGCTGATGATTGCGGCCTAGATGAACGGCGTTAGTGAGAAAGATGACTGCAAACTGTTGCTCTGGGTCGATCCACATACTGGTACCCGTAAAGCCCGTATGTCCGAAGCTCTTACGATGCAAGTAGCTTCCACAGCTCAACGTAGTGGATGCTTGATTAAGCTCCCAGCCATACCCTCTACTCCCCCCTGCTTGCTCTGTATGATTGCGTATCGCCAGTTCGTACCATGCACTCGCAAGTATTCGAGGATCTTGATACAACCAGCTCATCGCGTATCGGCAAAGATCGTCAGCCGTTGAGAAAAGTCCAGCATGTCCGGCAACCCCTCCCATCGCAAATGCTTTCTCATCATGAACCTCGCCTGTAATGTAGGCATTGGTGAGGCTACAGTATTCAGTAGACGCAATATTCCGATAAATTTTTCGATCGGGACAGAAAGCGGTATGCGCCATGCCCAATGGGGTGAAGATACGCCGAGTGACAAACTGGTCCAAGTGCTCTCCTGTTACTCGCTCGATAACGAGGCCTAACCAAATCATGCCCAAATCACTGTAAATTACCTGGGTCCCTGGCTCGCAAATCAATTTTTGCGCGTACAGCAACTCGGGCAAATCGATCTCGCTGTCTCGCCTTCTCTCTGTCAAATCTGCCGGCATTCCTGAGGTATGCGTAAGCAACTGTTCGAGTGTGATCCGCTGTTTATCAGCGGGACAATCGGGAAAAAACCGACCAATCTGATCATCTAGCGCTACCATTCCCTCCTGCACAAGCAGGAGGATAGCAGGCAGCGTCGCTGTCACTTTGGTGAGTGACGCCAGGTCAAACATGGTATCCGGCGTCACTGGCTGGTCTTTGGCGATATTCGTCGTTCCGACATCACACGCATACCAGATACGGCGATCACGCACGATTCGCAAGGCAGCTCCCGGGAGCAAACCGTTGTCCACCCATCCTTGCAAAAGCAGCTCCAGATCGTCCATGTCTTCCCTCCCTTCTCCTACGTCGATGAGCGTTTCGTCCGACTCACAGCAAGCCTTGATTTTTCCAACAGGGGAATGACTTGCTCTTGCATCCTGCTAATCATGGTAATAAACAAAATATCGATGACATTCAATTGGGCAATGCGTGAGGCCATGGCTCCGCTGCGAATGCTTTTTTCTACTGAACTGGTGAACAGCCGGATGTTGGCTAATTCGGCTACTGGCGAGGGGCCTAATTTGGTCAGGGTAATGATGGTCGCTCCCTGCTGCTTGGCCTCCGTCAACGATTGAATAATGTCTTCGGTCTGTCCTGAATAAGATATGCCGATAACTACGTCTTTTTCCGTTAAAGTGACTGCCGACGTCAATTGAGCGTGAAAATCCGAATATGCCTCGCACCACAAGTTAATCCGCGAAAATTTTTGCCGGATATCGTCAGCAATGACTGCCGATGCACCGACGCCGTAGACATCGATCTTCCTGGCTACCGACAGCACGTCGACTGCTTTCTTTACTTCTTCGTTAGACAAGACGGAGAGCGTATCCTGGATGGATTGAATATTGTTCCAGCTGACCGCTTGCATAATCGATTCAACTGAACCTTCCATCATAATCTCCTGATAGCTGCCTATCGCCGTCTGTTTCGTCAAATCTCCCGCGACGCGCAGCTTTAGCTCCTGATATCCCTTCATATTAAGAGAGCGAGCCAAACGGATAATCGTCGCCTCGGATACCCCACTATATTCCGCCAATTTTTGGACAGATAGCTTCACGACATCTTCCGGGTGAGCCAGGATATAATCAGCGACTTTTCGCTCCGAAGGCTTCAATTGATCCAAGATTGCTTGCAGGCTGACAAGCCCTCCATTTAACATATGTGACATCTCTTTCTTCCCCCAAATCTTATCTACATTTTATGTAGCGTTATTTCTCTCGTCAATTGTTATCTAATAAACAATATTTCAAATTTGCAAAGCTCAGCACAACTCGTCTGAATTTGTTCTCCCTTTTTCAAAAAATTCCCTCCTTGACTTTCTCGCGGCGTCAAGCTTTACGCTTGCATCGCAACTAGGAATAAAAAGGAGGATTTTCCCATGGAAACGTTACTGATTAAAGACTGCATGATATGGACGATGGTTGAAGGAGAGAAGCCATTTCTCGGGGATATTTGGATCGTGGATGGTAGAATCGCCAAAATCGGACCATCCCTTGAAGAGGAAGCAGACCATGTCATACTGGCTAAAAATAGGCTAGCGATGCCCGGTCTCATCAATGCTCACAACCATGCCAGCATGTCCTTGCTGCGTGCTTTTTCCGATGATCTCAAGCTGATGGATTGGTTGGACAAAAAGATGCTCCCGGCTGAAGCCCGGATGACAAGAGAAGATGTCTACTGGGGAACAACACTGGGAATCGCGGAAATGATCGCTTCTGGCACGACCGCCTTTGCCGATATGTACGTGCATATGGATGCTGTTGCCCAAGCGGTACTTGATTCCGGGATACGTGCTTCCCTGACTCGCGGCATGGTCTTTCTCGAGGATGACGGAGGACGACGAATGGCCGAAGCCTTGGACCTCATCGACAACTGGACGGGAACTGGCGATGGCAGAATCACGACGATGCTCGGTCCGCACGCTCCTTATACGTGCCCGCCAAAGCCCTTGCAAGGAGTCATCGAGCTTGCCCGCAAGCGCCAAATCCCACTCCACATCCATCTGGCCGAAACAATTGAGGAAGGAGAGAAAATCCGGGCCAAGTACAATCAGACTCCCACGGAGTACTTGCACGAACTGGGCATGTTCGCCGATACGCACGTCTTGCTCGCGCATGCTGTTCATCTGAATGAATCCGATGTCGCGCTTCTTCGCGGGATGAGAGGCGGTGTCGCACACAATCCTGTCAGCAATTTGAAGCTCGGCTGCGGCATCGCCCCTGTCAGGGAGCTAATCGAGGCTGGGGTCACTGTCGGGATGGGAACAGACGGTGCCGGCAGCGCTACGACTCTCGATATGTTTTCCGAGATCAAAGCCGCGACTTGGATGCAAAAGCTCAAGCACGGTGATCCAACGGTACTGCCTGCTGAAACGGCCTTGCGCATGGCTACCATCGAAAGTGCAAAGCTGCTTGCAATCGATCACGAGGTCGGAACACTGGAAGCCGGAAAGCGAGCCGATCTCATCCTGATCGATCTGGATAAACCGCACCTCCAGCCTGTCCATGACATCCCTGCCCTGCTTGCCTACAGCGCAACGGGAGCCGATGTGGATACGACCATTGTGAACGGAAAAATTTTAATGCATCAGCGCCAATTCCAAACCCTCCATTGGGAGGAAATAAAAAGAGAAGCGACAGCACGAGCCAGCCGACTCGTCGAGGGCCTGTAATTGCTATTGTACTCACAGGTTGCGTAGGCAGAAGCCAATCGTGAGACACATCGCAAACACGCTCCACATGAAATAGGGAATGAGCAGCGAGGATGCGATTTTGTGGTGGGGACGAATGGCGCGAATGAGTACCCATGTGGAATACATCACCAGAATGGTATCCAGCGCAGCCAACACGAGCAGTTGATAACCGATAAACAACACGAAAAAAAGTTGATGAAAAAACCAATTGATTCCATAGAGGAGCAAAAGCTCACGGTCTATCTGCTTCGTTCGAATCAAGATGAGTAAGGACCATGCTATGAGTGCATATAAAATGAGCCAGATGATGCGAAACAAGTAGATTGGCGGTGTTCCATCGGGCTTGGCCAGAGAATCATGCCAGGCCCCACCGTCTGGAAAAGCAAGACCACCCAGTGAATAGAGGACCACTCCCGCAAGAAATAGAAGACTATTGTGCACCAATCTCATCCAGGAAGTCACCCTTTCTTCTTTCTCTTCTTTCCTCTTCTATATCTATGAGTGGTCCTTCTCTTTTCATGCTAGTTTCAGAGATTTCTTTTTGGGTAAAAAATCTTGGTTCGTGCTGTAGTGGTGGGGAGGAAACAGGAGAAAACGCTCCAGCTTCTAGGGCCACCCGCTGGGGGATTGACTGCCCGGCTCCATGAAAAAAAGCGAAACCCGCGTCCAAAGTCGTCCATTCAGGAGGTGTCTCAGAGGTGGACGCTAAAAGCTTGTTTCTCTTTTTTTCATTGCGCCTCGGTCGGTGTCCCTAAGATCTTCGCTTATTTCTCCTGTTTCCTCTACGTGCTTTCCGTGTTAAACGGGTTTTAAAAGCATTAAAAGATTGAAGAATGTAGCAAGTTACGGCAGAGAAGAATATTTCCAGACGTAGCGACTTGTGGAGTCCTACCGAGCGGAGAAGGGATTTGCGGGCAAAAGAAGCGCAACGTGCCCAAGCTACGAAGCGGCTACCACTTTTGCGTTTCCCCGCAAATCCCTTCGGAGCGGACAGTCTAAGCCCTCAGTAGGACGGAGCCTGGAGCCTAGTCTGGAAATATTCTTCTCCCCACCGCCAGCTACATAACTAGAGACCTTATGTTGTTGCTGTAGTGCTGGGAGGAAACAGGAGAAAACGCTCCAGCTTCTAGGGCCACCCGCTGGGGGATTGACTGCCCGGCTCCATGAAAAAAAGCGAAACCCGCGTCCAAAGTCGTCCATTCAGGTGGCGTCTCAGAGGTGGACGCTAAAAGCTTGTTTCTCTTTTTTTCATTGCGCCTCGGTCGGTGTCCCTAAGATCTTCGCTTATTTCTCCTGTTTCCTCTACGTGCTTTCCAGGTGATTCGATTTTTCAAAAGATGGAAGAACGTAATCAGTTCACGACAGAGAAGAATATTTCCAGACGTAGCGACTTGTGGAGTCCTTCCTAGCGGAGAAGGGATTCGCGGGCAAAAGAAACGCAACGTGCCCGGGCTACGTAGCGGCTACCACTTTTGCGTTTCCCCGCGAATCCCTTCGGAGCGGACAGCCTTACCCCCAGCGGGACGGAGCCTGGAGCCTAGTCTGGAAATATTCTTCTCCCCACCGCAGCCACATACATAGAAAAAAACCGCTAATCCATCCTTCGTAGATTAGCGGTAATATGTATCGAGATCGTGTTATGTCAGACGCAACGTCTCTCCTGGCTTCAATGCCTTGGCTCTGATGTCTTTCTCGGCCAGTTCAGCCACGAATGCTTCCCCATCCTGTTTGATCGGCGGGAATGTATCGTAATGAATCGGCACAACAAAATCTGCTTGTACCCACTCGGCAGCCACGAGTGCATCCTCAGGTCCCATTGTGAACACATCTCCAATCGGCAGGAACGCCAAATCGATGTTATGACGCTCTCCGATCAGCTTCATGTCGCCGAACAGTCCTGTATCCCCTGCGTGATAGATTGTTTTTCCACCCAGCTCGATCACAAAGCCCCCTGGCATTCCCATGTACACGATTTGTTTTTCATCATCCAACACAACACCGGAGCTGTGGAACGCCTGTGTCATTTTCACTTTTCCAAATGGCAGTTTGACAGAGCCTCCCAGATTCATCGAGATGGTCTTGACTCCCTGCCAGCTCAAATAGGTAGCAAGCTCATGGGTTGCAACGATTGTCGCATCGTTTTTCTTGGCCAATTCTACCGCATCCAGAATATGATCTTGGTGTCCATGTGTCAGAAGGATGTACTGAACCGAGATGTCTTCCAGCTTGGTTGCTGCCACTGGGCTTCCTGAAATAAATGGATCAATCATAATCGAATGCCCTTCACTTGTTACTTGCACGGAAGAATGTCCGTGAAACCGAATATCCAACATAGTGGTACCCCCTCTATTCGCAACGTTTTTTCAGTCCCTTTTATGTTACCATGCTGCAGGGTGTAAAGAATAGGAAAGGCCGTCGATCACTCGACAGCCTGAGAAACAAACTCTAATTTTCTACAATCAGAACTTAGCAATCGTCGCCGTCATGCTCTGTAACAGCAACAATTTTTGAATCACGAATAATGGTGCGGCGATTACCATTGCGTTCTTCCAAAATAATAGTGGTCGATTTTACTTGTACCAGACGGCCGAAAAAAGTACCGTCTACAGTAGCAACCTTAACATTTCTGCCTTCGAATTTTTTTACTTGGTCTTTAAATGACATGGTCAATCCCTCCTTCTCATGCATCCTATGTACATTTGGCATAGCCCTATTGAGCAAATGCGGAGTGAAAGAGAAAATGTACTTGTACCCGTCCGTCATTTGTCCTTATTTTGCCCTACACTCTCTTACCAACTTTGTCGTCTGGTGGCATAGTGACGCCAAAACCGTCCTCCGTTCACGAACACTGTGAGATTTTGTCGCACGATTCCAAAAGGAAAACCATTTTCACGTACAGAAACGGTATAGCAAGAGATGAGCGGACTTACGTCAGAGGAGGGATTTCCATGGGAGAGGTTATCGAGTTATTGGCACGGGAGAGAACATACAGTGGCAGAGAAGTTGCGGGACTGTTAGGTATTGGGGCCAGCACCCTGCGCAAGTGGAGCGTGCTCTTGGAACAGCACGGCTACTGGTTTTTGCGAGATAGTCAGAATCGTCGGGAGTACAGGCAGGTTGATATTACGTGTCTTCAGCGGTTTTATACCTTAACAAAGGATCAACTCATTCCGCAAGATGAAGCTGCCCGAATGGTTGCTACGCAAAGCTCACCTGAACCTGCCCGAAAGGAAACAGCCGTTGCGGTTGCATTCGCTGCCCCTGTTTCCTCACATCCAGCTTTGAACCATACTGCCGTTATTGAAGAACTGGATGAAAAGCTGCATGCCTTGGCTTCCCATGTCCAGCAACAAGACGCTGCCTACTTGGCGCTGTTAGCCCGTGTCGAAAAGCAGGAAACCTATATTACCAACAACCTGAAGGAACGAGATCGCCGCTTGACCAAGGCAATGAATGACATTATGGATGCCAAAATCGAGTTGGCAAAGATCAAGGACGCAAGTAGAAAAACTTCCTTTTGGCAAAAGCTGATTCGTCTGTACTAGTTTCGTTGTCACTAGCTGGAAAGAAAAAAGTTATCCCCTATTACACCATGGTGGAATAAGGAATAACTTTTTAGTTTTTAAAATTTTCGAGTCGGTTAAAAACAGCCAGGGTCTTTTTACTTGTTGTCTTGAAACAACCCTTCTGGAATTTTAGCATCCCAATTTTCAGGCAATTCCAACCGAAGCGCATGGGCTACTACGGCGGCAGTGTCTGTGTTTACTACCTCTGAGAGCTCTGTACCAGGCGTGATGGAGCCACCTTTTGCCGCCCAGAAAATCGTCTGTTCTCCCGGTGAAGAACCCCCATGCCCTGTCCCTTTCCCACCGTGGTCAGTCGTAATGATAATCAGGCTATCCTCCATCAGTCCTTCCTCTTCCAGTGCCTCGAGGATATTACCTACATACTCATCTGCTTTTTGGAGCTTTTTATAAAATGCCGGTGTGAAATAGCCTTGATTGTGACCAGCCCCGTCGACTTCATCCAGATGAACGAAAATGTTACGAGTATTTTCACCCTCTTTTTTGATATAATCGACTACTTTTTTCGCAGTCGCTTCATCCGACCCGCTGTTTTGCTTGTAAGAACCTGCTGAATCTTCAATGATACCGATATTGATCGGGCTCCATGTAGCGAAGGAAGCTTGCTGGAGCTTAGGACGCTCTTGTTTCAACAGCTTCATATAGGAAGGATACTCGTTTTTCTCCGGATAAGGAGTAGCCGCTACGCTATCGTTTGTCAATTGATGCTTGTCAGGAGTGACGCCATGCAGGATAGATCCCCAGTTTTGCGCACTGATCGTGGGCAGCTCTGCTTTGGCTTCAAATGTTCCAGCACCTTCTTCGATCAGTTTCAAGATATTCGTCGCTTTTGCTTCCGGATCTTTGACTGCATTCCCTGCACCATCGATGCCGATTACCACGACACGTCTGTAAAGGAACTCGTTCTCATATGGAGCCAGCTTTTCTTTCATCATCTCCACATCGGCTTTGTCCACTTTCTTGTCATTGTTAATATCCGCGTGTTGCGCTTTTTCCCAGCGCCGGTCACCGAAGCGGCTCTTTTGGTTGTTCATAATGACGTTCAAATCTTCCTCGGTTAGGAGGCCGTCTCCCGATACGTCAATCGAATTCGTAACGATTACTTCCGCTTTCGCCGTTTTGCCTCCATCGACAGTTTTCACTGTGAGTTTTGCTTTGCCCGGTTTACCTGCTACAACAGTTGGGCGTCCATTGACCATTTCGACCTTCGCGACTTCTTTGTTGTTGGAACTCCATCTGACATCCTGAACGGATGCTTCTTTCGGGGAAATTACAACTGTAACAGGCATCGTTGCTCCAGCTTTCAATTCGAGCTCCTTCTGATCCAATGAAATGCTCTTCACTGGAATTTTCGGAGCACTTGCGTAACTATCAGCTACTTCTTCATCTGTAACGGTACGACTCAGAATCTGCAATTGGTCCAACTGTACGTCATAGCGGTTTCCAAAATGGTTTCCAGCGCCATCTACTCCAATCTTGGTAGTGAAGCTAGTGTCGATTGTTCCCTTGGATTGGCTGATGTCGATTGTTTTTGCTACTTTACCGTCGACGTAGATCGTTGCCAGTTCACCCCGATCATGAGAAACGACGACATAGTGCCATGCATTATCCGCAATGTTTGGAATCGTTGCATCGAGACGGGAGCTGTCGGATGTGCGCCAATTCCACTTTAACGTAGAACCTTGCAGTCCGATGAACCACCCCACGTTACCACCGCTTGACCAGTTTTTATTGGAGATAATGCCAGGATCAGCGTCAACGCCAGGAGATTTTACCCAGAAGGCAATGGTGAAATCTTGTGTTTCCCCAAACTTCATTTCGTCATTTTCACCCAGATCTATCCAGGTTGCATTGTCTTTTGAGGTTGACTGGAAGTGAATGGATTTCCCCAATCCTACACGTCCTTCCACGAACGTTGGTGTTCCGAACACTTGCACTGGATAGTGAGATTCTGAGCTATCCTCTATGCTATTCTCGAACAGGAAACGATAGAGTTGCTTTTCAGATGGGAGTTCTTTCGCCGCCTCTGCCGTCGCATAAACAGACGAATTCAGAAATGGAGCTGGTGCGATGACTCCACCGGTAACGAGAGTTGTAACTGTTAAAAGGGCAGCAAGTCCTTTTTGGTTCAGGATTTTTTTCATGATACCTCTCCTCCTCTGATCTCAATTCATTTTCTTTTCATCGGCTTGATTTGCTTCATCACTTGCTTACGTAATTATCAAGCCTCCCTTTTTCTGCCCCGATCCCTATCACTTAGAAAGAATCCAGGTCTGTTTGCATTCATTTTATAGCTGCAGTGTTGAGGGTTTATTAAAATCAAAAGAAAAAACAATGAATTACAAATTAAATACACAACACATCAACCACAAACACAACAAAACACACGCTTTGCGTACCACTACCTGAGTCCCGGATTGTGGGCTCTATTGGAAGGTAAACGTAAAAAAGCAGCTTGCCACATTGACAAGCTGCCTTACTTTTGGATTATGACTGGAGAATGATCGCTACCCTGTTTCTATTCCATCACGATTTTTCTTGCCGCGTTGACGAACATTTTTACGCCGACTTCGAGCGCATCCTCGTCGATTGTAAAACGTGGATGGTGGTGCGGATATGTGATGCCTTTTTCTTTGTTTCCGGCGGCGACGTAGAAGAAGCAGCCTGGCGCTTTTTGCTGGAAGGCCGAGAAATCCTCGCCCCCCATGGTTGGGCGCATATGCTCTACCCATTCTGCTCCCAGTGATTCTTCCACGACCTCTTCCATCAATTTCGTCACTTCGGCATCGTTGATAACCGGACGATAGCCAAATTCGTACTTGAACTTATAACCAGCGCCATGCGCTTCTGTAATGCCTTTGATCACGCGTTCCATGAGTTCCGGAACAGACTCGCGCAGATTTTTGTCAAAGCTGCGGACTGTCCCGCAAATCTCTACCGCACCCGGAATGACGTTGTGTGTCGTTCCCCCCACAAATTGTGTGACAGAGAGAACCAGATTATCGAGCGGATCGGCATTGCGGGATACGATGTGTTGGAGGTTGGTCACCACTTGTGCCGCAATCGCGATGCTGTCGATCGTTTCATGCGGGAGCGCCGCATGTCCGCCTTTTCCAAGTACCGTGATCCAGAACGTATCGGGAGCTGCCATCATTGGACCTGGGCAGATACCCACTGTCCCAAACTCCATCGTCGACCACAGATGCGTACCAATCACCATGTCTACGCCGTCCATGACGCCTGCCTGTACCATTTCCTCCGCTCCGCCCGGGTATACTTCCTCCGCGTGCTGAAAGAAGAAACGAACCTCTCCCTTGATCTGATCCTTCATCCCGGACAGCAGCTTTGCCGTTCCGAGCAGCATGGAAGTATGTCCGTCGTGTCCGCACGCATGCATGACACCAGGATTTTTCGAGACGAATTCAAACGTATTCTCTTCCGTAATCGGCAATGCATCCATGTCAGCGCGCATGGCAAGCACTTTTCCAGGCTGGGAACCGATCAATCTGGCCATCACACTGTTTTTCGTCGGTCTGGACACTTCCAGATTGCCAAAAGAAAGCAATGTCTCGTATACAAACTGTGCTGTTTTTTCTTCATGGAAGGATAATTCAGGGTACTCGTGCAAATAGCGTCTCCACGCAATTACCTGATCCTTGATTTCTTCGACCGCCTTATTAAGTGTTACCACTGCTATTGCTGTCATGCCGCTCTCCTCCTGATTTTCGTGGCTCCCCCACTTACTATCTCATATGCCTATTTTGCTAAGGATAAAACGGTGCGGTACAGTACTTGTGCTCCGTTCGCACAATCCTCTTTTGTCGTGAACTCTGCCGGGTTGTGGCTAATGCCATCCTTGGACCTGGCGAAAATCATGCCAACCGGGCACAGCTCAACTAGCTGCATGCAATCATGCCCTGCTCCACTCGGGAGTCTAAATGCTTCCAAGCCTTCTGCTTTACATGCTTCGGCTACAGCATGCTGGATATCGTCCGAGCATACAGCAGGAGCTATGCGTTGCAGCAGTTCCACTCTCAACGTAACATTGCGCTCAGCACAGATCACTTTTGCCCGTTCGTAAATACGCTGTTCCACTTCATCGCGGATCGCTTCGTCCACGTCGCGCAAATCAAGCGAAAACTCGACTCGTCCAGGAATGACATTCACCCCGCCTGGGAATGCTTGCAGGCGTCCAACCGTCCCTACACTGGTTCCTGTCCGTCCGGCTTCTTCCTCGATGACCAGCATCACTTGAGCGGCTGCTGCCATCGGATCACGGCGCAAATTCATCGGCGTTGCCCCGGCATGACCGGCTTCTCCCTCCAGCACGAAATTCAACCAGAGCGGGCCCGCCACTCCTGTCACGATCCCGACAGATAGGCCGCGGCTTTCCAGTACTTTACCTTGCTCGATATGTAGTTCCACATACGCTTTTACACTTCCAGGCGTTCTCGCGGCGAGACTGGTGCGGTCTGGATCAAGCCCTGTTTGTCGCATTGCTTCGGCAATCGTGACCCCATTCTTGTCTGCTTGTTCCAGCTCGTCACGCTTGATCAGACCCGCGATACCGCGACTGCCGATCATCCCGTAACCAAAACGGGTTCCTTCTTCATCTGTGAACGCGATGACTTCGATCGGATGCTCTGTTTCGATTCCCTGTTCTTGCATCGTCTGTAAAACTTCTACGCCAGCCAGCACGCCAAGTGGGCCGTCATAATCGCCGCCATTTGGTACGGAGTCGATATGCGAGCCAACTAAAACGACAGGAGCGGCCGGATTTTTCCCTTCTTTTCGCCCAATCAAGTTCCCAACCTCATCTTCGCGAACGGTGAGACCTGCTTCTTTCATAAAGCCTGTGACGAGATCTTTTGCCGCCCTTTCCTCAGGCGTAAAAGACAACCGCGTGATGCCGCCCGCCTCTTGCTTCCCGACGTTGCCAAGCTGTCCCAATCGATCCCACAATCGATCCGAATTGATCATGACGCGCCACTCCCCCTTCTATGTAAAGCCAATAACGGTTGATTAACGGTTATGTCCTTAATTGTATAATAGTCTGTCTATTTTGAAAAGGAGGCAGCCATGGCCCCCTGAAATAAAGTCCTAGACTGTCTCAATAGCTGTTCGATTTCCTTACGGAGATCCTTCTACGTAATAATTGATTTCCTCCAATGCTTCCGCCGCAGTTTCCCTAATAGAATCGTTCGGAGAATATAAGTACGGCTCAATTACTTTTATAAATTTTCGGTTTTTTGAAAAACCCAGGATGGTTAATGCATAAATAAGGATAGCGTCTTCCAGTGTTGGCAGAACATCTGCTAATGGCTCCCATTCTACATTTCTTGCGACTCCTTGAAAGGTTACTGCATTCATGAGTAGATAAAACAAACTTTCCTTTACTTCAAAGTTTTCCTCTGCAATCGCAAGTTCCAGGACATACTTTGTAAATGTGATAACGTCATTTCGATTAGGGTTTCCATACTCGAGCAAATCACCAATATCACCCAATCTGAGATGTAGATCTTCCCTTCTATTTAGGAATAACCTTTCCAAGTAAGTAACGTCTATCATGTTAAGCCTCCCTGCTATCAATCTTCCTCAATTCCCCTTTCAAATGTCCGATCGTCTCCACTCGATCTTGTTCTTCCTGCTCATCAAACAGAAGCTGCTCTAGCAGTTCACCTATATCTTCCAGCCTACGCCGGATTTGATAGAATTCCAACGCTTGTCGATTGATCACATAATTTGGATGTGTCTTCCGATAGGTAGTCATAAACTCCTCAAAAAAAGGCTCATCTACCAAAAACATCAGATCGGCTTCTACTGGAGCCAGCTTCAATCCTTCCCAGTCTATGAGAATGAGCTGGTGATCAGATTGCATCAGGTTCCAGTTGTGAATATCCGTATGGCAAAGCTTCATTTTTACCTCACTGCCTCGCAATTCCTCTGCAATCATCTCCAACTTATTCATGCGGTCAGCCAGTACGTTTACAAAAGGTCTGACGATTTCATCCACATCATCAGGCAGACGATAGATATCTTCGTTCAGCATTTCTCTAAACTGCTCGGCAAATGGGATGCGGAAGTCTTCCTTGATGGCAGCCGTACTGACCGGGATTTCTTCTGTGTACAAATGCAACTCTGCTATGATTTCTGCCAACTGGCGAACTTGCATCGAGTTTAACACTTGGCTCCCAATGGTTTTCCCCTCAATATATAAAAACAGTTGATAGATGCCCATGTCGTCTTCATGTTTAAATGCTGCGTTTCTAGTCAGCAGCGGAACTGGAATTTTGCCTTGCAGTCTGGTCTGACGTGATAGCCATTGGATAATGGGAACATACTTATCGATCAGCGCTGTCCACTTGGGCGTAGATGCTCTGCTTTTTTCATAGACCTTCAAGAAATAGGAGTGCTGGTGGCTAATGACTTTATAAGCAAGCGCCGACCATCCACCTTGTTGAGGGGTCACATCAACAGCGTCTATATCATAATGGTGTCTCACTATGTTTTTTAAATGATCCATGAGATACTCCTTTCTACTCCATATACACACAAGGTAAATTACCACCAACATACAAAAAATTGTCTTGCCCCACAATAGGAGCAAGACAATTTTTAATAGTATGACAAATATTTCGTGTCGCAAAATACTTTAGTGATTATTGCACGCCAACTGCATCATACGCATCTCTTACAGATTCTACTTGTTGGGAATTAGCACCGAAAAGAACTGTTGCCGATTGAATAGCTGCTTGTCGCATAGCGGAGAAATTAGAGTTTGGATTGAGGTAGTTTGTTAGAGCGTAGTAGTAGATTTTTGCTGTGTCATTGCGACCAATGCCTGTAACCGTTACACCGTGGTGTGAGCCACCCTCTGCGAGGAGGTATGCCGCTTTGTTGTTGATACCGCTGTTCGTGTGTACGCCTCCGTTGTCATTTGGACCTGTATATCGATCGCTGTAGTGGTCAGGATCACCAGCAATGGTTGGATCTTCGAGAGAGCGCAGAGCATCTCCTGGAGTTCCTGGCGTGTATACATCTTCACCCATGAGCCAATCGTCGTTGTCAATCATTGCCCCGAAGATATCAGAGATGGATTCATTTAACGCACCGGACTCATTTTGATAGATCAGATCGGCTGTTTTTTCTGTAACAGCATGTGTTAATTCATGTGCGACGACATCCAAGCCAGCAGACAGTGGACGGAATACGCTTCCATCTCCATCACCGTATACCATTTGTACGCCGTTCCAGAATGCGTTGTTATAGTTGCTACCGTAATGGACAGTGGAGATCAATTTCGCACCGTTGTTGTCATAGCTGTTGCGGTTATGTGCGTTTTTATAGTAATCGTAGGTTGCCTGTGCATAGGCATGCGCGTCAACAAGTGCTCCATCTGTCCACTTGTTATCGGTATCAGAGCCAAGAGTGCCTGGGAGAGTGTATCTGTTCCGTGCAGTGTACGTCTCAATTCCCTTGCCGCGAGTCGTATCTTTCGTTGTATAGTTGGTATTGCTTACTTTCGTTACTTCGAACGATTTGGAATCACCTAGTACCCCTGTACCCGTCCCTGTAATCTCATGGAGCATATTGTATTTGTTAATCACGTCACCAGTGTTTGCATCGATGAAATACTTCCAACGGCCTGGCTGTGGATCGAGGAAATTCAGCTCCACTTCGTAAGCCAAATACGATTCATCTTCGTGGATGTAGATGTAGAGGTTCCCTTCTGGCTTCACTTCGAACTTCTTCACTTCTTTGTCAATCTCATCCTCCAAATCCTTGATAGCCTCTTTAACCGCTTTATCTGCCTTGAGTTTTGGTTTTTTCGTCAGCTTATCATTGTCTGACAAGTCAGGCGCGTAGTTCCCGAGGAATGCCGTTACATTTCCATCCTCGTTTACGTGAATCGTCTGCTGATAACCATAGACCGGGATGCCCTCGTACATTTCTTGTACGCGATAGTGAGTCATGTCTGTCTCTTTGTCTGTCACTTCATCTAGCACTTTAAAGTGATCTTTCACATCTCCATCAATGCGGAAGGAATCTTGGTACTGTTCCAGGAATCCCCAAACTTTTTCTTCGCCATCCAGCTCTTCTGCTTCGAACTCTTCTCCGATAAATTCGGGGGTATCCCACTCAGCGCTATAGACGATGCTTTCGGATGCGGCCTGCGTAGCCAACGGCAGGAATGTAGTGGTACCTAATGCGAAGCTGAGTGTTACTGCAAAAACCGATTTCTTCATACTTGTTAACTCCTCCTTGGTAATTATTGTTTTTTATGTAATTTCATAGTTGTTTACATCTCTTATTATTTGTCATAAATGTGAATTTGAGAACAATTTTTTAACGACAAAAAAATCATTTCCCGAAAGAAATGATTAATTGGTAAATTTATTACAATTGCGATTGCCATACGATTCGATACACCTTTCGCGGTCTGCCCCGCGGGTGCGGGTTTTCTTCTCTGATTACCTGCGCTAGTCCCTTTGACTCCAGTTCAATCAGGATTCGTCTGGCGCTTCGTGGCAGAATTTGCAGATATGAGGCTAATTCTGTCGCATGAATTTCCTGAGAGCCTCGCTTTTTGAGTATGGAGTAAAGCTTGGCGAGCGTCATGACACTTAGAGAGGTAAGCTGACTGAGCTCTTGCAGCTTTTCTGAGTCGTACCGATAGGTGATCTGTTCATCACGACCAAGCGGCCCTGCGATGCTTTTGTCATCAAAGAAGACCATCCAGTTGCCTGCCCCGCGCTCTTTGGCGTGCAGCAAAGCCGCGCCACCGTGGATCTCTGCTTCATAAGCGGTCTTGCCGATCCCGATTCCGCACGTCACCAGATCAGCGCGAATGCCAAACAGCTCTTCCAAATCCGGCATGGTCGCATAGTCACGGGTCACTTCTTGCAGGTTGCCCCGCGTTGTAAAAATGACGTAGCGTCCGGGACCTGCTGTCTTTAGTGAGCCTTGCAAATGCTTTGCGTAGCGCAACAGCTTTTCCATCGTCTTGATCTCGGCATTTTGCCATTCATCTGTGGAAAAGTTGCCACCGGCAAGCTCGCGAAATGGATCGATCTCCATCATCTGCACAGCGATTTGGGTATCTTTGAAGTGAAGCATTTCGTGTGTCCGCAAAAGCATGTGAATGACCGAAATCACGCCTGCACGTGTCGGCACGACCCGATGTACTGGGACACCTCTGCGTGCCAGCTCTACATCTGCTGTCCGCAAGCAGGTGACAGCCACCTTTGTCTTGCCTGCCCTCCAAAGCTGTTCGTGGTAATCCGCCAGTTCATCGGCTGAGATCGCTCCCTCGTAATGCTTGAGCCATTTGTAGCCGCCAGCGATGCCCGCTTCATCCATAAAATGCTCCAGTTCTTCTGGTGAAAATGTATCAAAGCTCACTTCCTCCACCCGGATTCCCAATTGATGGGACAGATGAAGCAAGGTTCTGTACAAGCTCGCACCGAGATGAGGCACATACGCCATCGGGACTTGAACCTTGCCTGACTCGCTCACCATGGCATAAGGGACTTGTCCGGAGAAAAGCCACATATCCACCTCATCCACATGCGGCATGATCAGATCGAGGATTTCTTCTTCTTTCCAATAGACAATCGGCAAGTATTCAATTTCGGGAAACTCTCGCATGACTGATTCGATGATGGCAAGTGAATCATCCGCGCCTATTACGCCTAGTCGCAGCTTCAACAAAATTCCCTCTTTCACACCAATCTTCTCCTACTAGGATAACATACTCCCTTTCTTTTTCTCATCGGGGGATCATTTTACCTGCTGCCTCCCCAAGCCGGTGTGCCACGTACAAAACAGGTATGATCAGCAAGCTGAACGGCAATGTGCTCCATAGCAACGGCCACGTCACAAGCCCCGCCTCAAGCAATCGATCATACGTATATAAACTATACGGCAAAACGAATGCCACAGCCGTCACCACACCAGGTGTGTACGTGCGAAGGACAACGGTATGACCAACATGCATGAACACATGGAGAAACATCACGTGCAGACAAACAAGGAAAAACGGAAGGTACGTTCCAGCCGAAAGCGTCGTGACAGTCAGGATGACCGCTGCCGATAAAACCGCGAAAATAAAGGAGACTGCGACAGCAAATTGCGCCGTATTCATTGAAAGAGACGGCTCCAGCATCTTCATAAGCCGTTCTGGCACAGTCCGTCTAATCATGTCTTTCTTGGCTCGCACCCAACCTTCTACCATCACGATCTCCTCGAAATCATGAAACATGAAAACGACTAAAAATAGCCAAATCAGATGGGACAGCTCCAGCATACAAGCACCCACTCCCTATTCGTTTGCCTGCAAAATTCCATATGCCAAAAAAGATACCGCGTCATCTGCAAGCTGCTCCGCTGTTTTCTCCCCTGTCAGCAAATACCGCGCCGTCATCCGGTCTATAACTGCGATCATTGCTTCAGCCGCTATCTCCACAGACAACTCGACACGAACATGCCCAGCAGTCTGATTTTGTCGCAAGTTGACAGCAACAATCGAAGCCAGCTTACGATGCAGCTCTTCGCCCTCTTCTGCCTGATACAGCACAATCCGGGTCAAGTCGGGCTGATCCTGAAAAAATCGGAACAAGGCGAGCAAGTTTTCCCGTACCTGATGGAAGACATCTGCCTTCGTCAAAGCCGTTACCTTTTGACCGCTATTCGCCAATTCCCACAGCTTGGTGACGAATGTGTCCGTCAACTGCTGATACAAGCCTTCCTTGCTGTCGAAATACTGGTAAAAAGACGCCTGAGTCAGACCTGCTGCTTTCACAATGTCGCTCACTCGTGTACGATGAAAGCCTTTTGCCGCGAACTCAGAAGCTGCGGCCGCAAGCAACCGACTGCGACTCAGCTCTCCTTTTGACAATTTGTCATTGGTCATTTTCTCACCCACCAAAAGTAACTCGTCAGTTATATAACTCTTGAGTTATTTTTACAACTTTTGGATTTTCTTGTCAAGACCCACTTGCTTTTTCCTTCCGCTCTATGTAAAATGTTTGCTCAAAGGGTATCATTTGATGGCAATGAGGAAGAAGAGTAGTCATTTTGCGAGACTTCAGAGAGCTGATGGTTGGTGCGAATCAGTGTTAAGGAAATGATGAATGGGCTTCCGAGCTCCAAACCGAACCCGCCCTTATGGCGGCAGTAGGCCTTGGCGTTACGTCCGTACGTTACAATGGACACCGTATCAAGCTGTCTTACACAGAAACGGTACGGATTAAAGAGATTTTGCGTATGGATGATTCCTTGCGCGAAATAACAAGGGTGGCACCACGGTTCATTCGTCCCTGTCCAGGGCGGATGGACCTTTTTGTATTTAAGCGGACATTCAAAAAATCGACTTTTGATCACGAAGTAGTTCTGAAAGCTTATGCGGCATCGAAAATGGCGTTCACCTTCGAAGTCCGGTGCTCATGTAGGTCCCCTACATTCCGCTCCTCCTTCTTCAGCTTCTCGCCATTTTCTCGGTGCTGAAAAGTCGACTTTTTGAATTCATATTTCACGATTGAAAGGAGCAACTTTCCCATGAAAACCATCTTTTCCGGCATTCAGCCGAGCGGCATTTTGACACTCGGCAACTACTTGGGCGCAATGAAGCACTTCGTTCCGCTTCAAGATCAGTTCAACTGCTTTTACTGCATCGTCGACCAGCATGCGATCACCGTTCCACAGGAGCCTGCTGTTCTGCGCGAAAACATTCGTCGTCTCGCGGCTCTCTATTTGTCCGTTGGCCTCGATCCGAACAAAATGACGCTATTCGTCCAATCGGAAGTACCGGCCCATGCCAAGCTCGGCTGGATCATGCTGTGTACCTCTTACTTGGGTGAATTGGAGCGCATGACCCAATTCAAGGACAAATCCGATGGACGCGGCGAATCTATTCCAGGCGGTCTGCTAGCTTATCCTCCATTGATGGCTGCTGATATTTTGCTGTACGGCACTGATTTTGTCCCAGTGGGCGAGGATCAGAAGCAGCATCTGGAGCTGACACGTGATTTAGCTGCTCGTTTTAACAACCGTTATGGTGACATTTTCACCATTCCGGAAGTTCGCCTGCCAGAGACTGGCGCACGCATCATGTCCCTTGCTGAAGGCACCAAGAAAATGAGCAAATCCGATCCAAACCAAGGCGCCTTCATTTCCATGCTGGATGATGCAGACACCATCACGAAAAAAATCAAGCGCGCACAGACGGATTCCGACAGCGTTGTACGTTATGACAAAGCAGAAAAGCCTGCTGTCTCTAACCTCATGACCATCTACTCCCTCTGCTCCGGAAAAACGCTGGACGAGATTGAAGCGATGTACGAGGGCAAAGGCTATGGCGCATTCAAAACCGAGCTGGCAGAAGTTGTCGTAGAAACACTCCGTCCGATTCAAGAACGCTTTGAGCAGCTGTTCCACTCCTCAGAGCTGGATGATATCCTGACTGCCGGGGCAGAAAAAGCGAATAAGGTCGCGAATGAGATGCTGTACAAAGTTGAAAAAGCGATGGGGATGGCACGTATCTAATCCATTTGCACAACAAAAAAACGGGCTGGGAAGCTTTCTCCCGACCCGTTTTCTTTTCGTCAATTGCTCTTAACCGTGACAGTTACCTTCGCTGTCTTGCCAGCGTAGCTGATCGTGATGGTCACTCTTGTCCTTGGTTTGGCATCATCCAAGACAAGAATACGTCCAGACTCATCCACCTCTACCTGTTCGGGCTTGCTTGATGTGAACTCGATACCCGCTGCTTCGGTAACGTCCTCTTCTGCATCATTACCGAGGATCGCCTTCACCTTGAGTTGTGCTTCCTCTCCTTGGGCTAGCTTGAGAGATTTCGGCTCGATCTCGATCCTTTTCAGGGCACTCTCTCCGACGACATAAGTGGCCGCCGTTGTTACTGTAAAGCTACCCAAATCGTCTTCCTTCGTCACCTGGATCGCTTTACCCTTGAGTCCAGTAGCTGCTCTCCACATATTGCTACGGTACGAATACGCCTGGAGCTTTTCGCTTGCGTCCTCGGCGACTGGCAGACCAAGTGTAAAGCCTGTTTTGCCGAGATTTGTCACTTTTTTACCGTTGCCCCACACTTGCAATTGATACGCTTCGCCAGGGTTCGGCACACCTTTCCACCCGTTCCCGTTTGCTTGTGTCAGAGCGAGGGCAAATTCTCTTGCACGCTGAGCGGCAAAATATGTGCCAGGCACCTCAACCCATGCTTCGCTGTCCAAGGTTACGCGAATGCCTACCTCTTTTTCCTTTAATTGTTCAACGAGCTGTTGTTCCAGGGTCACCGTTGGATCAGCGGATTCTCCCTTGCGAGAACGCGTGTCGCTCGCATCGTCATCGCCTTCTTTCACCTGAACGAACAGCACAGGAGCAAAGCCGATCTTTTCTTTCACGGACTCGATTGCCTTCATGAATTCCCCGAGTACGTCCAGAAGCTCATCTACTTGTTCGTCATCTGCCTTGATTTCATCCCCATCTTCTATGACGACAGTGCCAAGCTTTTTCAAGAGCTCTCCTGCCAATGTTCGGACATGCTTGGCTACCTCTTTGGAAATATCCTTTTCATCGAGCGGCTCCAGCGCTGTTTTCGCCAAACTCGTCAAAGAGGCAAGTGCCAGGCGGGCAATCTCTTCATCCTCGATGCCATCTTCAGTGAGCGGGTCAAATGCTTTGTCCAAAAAGCTCTTCGTCACATCTTGGAGTGTCTCTTCACTGATAATTCCTCGCTCAGCCTGCTCGGTTACTGCCTCGAGTACAGTCGTGATCGTATCCGTGACTGTCTCCCATTTCTCCGTCGGCGTCCATTGCTTGGCATCCAGAAGTTTTTCCAAATGGCTGAGTACTTGATCCACCTGACCCAAAATGGCGTTCTCCCCGTTACTTGAGGAGATCACTTGAGCTGCTTGCTTGTTCAACTCACGCTGCGAGTCTGGTGTCGGTGTTCTGTCCGGCGGCGTAACTGGCGGTGGTGAATCCGGCTTGGCTGGAACCTGTACGGTCAATACTTTCGTTTCTGCTGTAGATTGATCAGATGCTCGCGTGACCTCCAAAACTAGGTCTACATTCGTCTGGCGATATGGCGGCGTGATTTTGCCATCCAGCGCAATGACTGCTGGATCACTAGACGACTTGATCGTGATAGTAAAGCCTGTAGGTACTTCTGGCAGCTTCAAACGGGTCTCACCCGCTGCGGGCTGTGTGAGTTGCGTAATGCTTTCCGCGACTTCTTGTGCTGTTTTTTCCGGCGTACCACGATCCTTCAAGTCCAGTTGGACAAGGACGGGATTATGATCACTCACACGTCCCTCGCTCTCGGTCAAGCCAGCGTTGATGTGAACGATGTCAACCTTTGTGTCATCCTCCAAGTGGTTGCTGACCAAAATTTGATCCAAGACTTGGGAGTTCCCTTGGTACACGTACGTATACTGCTCACCCTTCGGCAGTTTCTCGACCATATTGGTCAAAACGCCATCTGCCAATTCCTGCACCGGATTCGAAAACGGGAAATCGTTGAGATCGCCCAGCACCACAACATTTGCTTTCGCTTCCGCTGCATGGATTTCTTTTACAAAGTTATTTAGCACACGGGCAATTTTCATTCGCTGTACTTCACTCACCAGCTGTGGCGGCTGATCTTTTCCAAACAGCGCTTGATCTCCGCCCTTGGAGTTGAAATGGTTGGCGATGACAATGACTGGCTCGCCCTGGAAAATGAATTCCGCTGCCAGTGGCTTACGGCTCGAAGCAAACGCCGCGTTGGTCGGATCTACCCGTCCTGGATTGTGTGACAAATGCGCTATACCATCTCGTGTCTCGATTTGCACCGCATCAGTCGCACCACCTGGCGTTCCTGCTGCCAGCTGTACCCGTTCTTGGTTGTAGAAGAAGCCGACACGGATGTTTCCTCCTGGCTGTCCACCATCCTGATTGTTCTGTGGCGCAATATCGATGTATCGGTAAGTCGGTCCGTTTTTGTTTGCTATTGCTTTGATCAATGCGTCCGCAGACTGCGTAGCATCTGTTTGCCCATTGTCCGTCGGGCCATTATCGTCCTGCATTTCCACCACTCCGATGATATCCGGCGCTTTCATATTGTCTACAATCGTCTCGGCGATGCGATTGATTTTGGCAGAATCGGTTTTTGCCGAGAAATTCTCGATGTTGTACGAAGCGATTGTCAGCTTGTCTTCTTTTGGGGAAATACTTGTCACTGGCTGCTCATAATGGCTTGGCTGTACCGTAAACGCTCGTGTATGGAACAGCTTGTAGTTCGCAAAGCTGTAATCAATAATACCTACCAGCGGGCCGTCAAATTTGTCGCCGACTTTTACTTCTCCGGTAATCGATTCGAGTTTGTCCGATACCGTGATGCGCTCAGGGTGAAAATCATTGGCTTCCAGCACCACTCCGCCGGCTGGCGTACGTGGCTGATTCGGATGGGCTCGATCATCGATGACGACAAATTCCGTTGCGCGTGGATTGGTAAACGTCTTGGTTTCGCCAACCACGATTGGATTTTCGATTTGTACCAGCATGCCTTCGAGGCTTTCCCAGAAGTCGATGCCGTCCTGGTCTGGATCGAATTTGCCGAGACTGTCGTTGTCGATAATTCCTTTCGGATATTCGTAGTTGTCTTTGCCCAAGATGAGTGGGTCTGGGAGTCCCTTTGCTGGATTTACAACGGCGTACGAGGTTGCATCAATTTGCGTTTGAGTGAGGTCTGTACCCGCCCTGTTCGATGGTACATATTCCTTGACGGTACCACTAACGGTTACTTCATCGCCAGGGGCGACCGCTGCTTTTGGCTCGTAAACGTAAATGCCTTCAGAGGTAAATGGGTCTGCGTCCGGTTGCGGGTCTTGCATATAAAAGCCTTGTACATTGCTGCCGCTTTTGACGATGGCCGTGACGATTCCTGGAATATTGGTCACCGTTCCATCCGTCATCGGTGAGCGGTGCGAGGTTCCTTGAATGTCATGGATACGAATGTTATCTTTTTGAATCACATAGCGGAAGGTCGCTATATTGCTGTCTGTGTAACCATCCTTGACGGCTATGGCTGAAAGCGTCGTATCCGTATCAATCTGGATCGGTCCCGTATACTTGATGCTTCCTCTGCCGGGCGTTGAACCATCTACCGTATAGAAGATCGTAGCGTCAGCCATCGTCGTTGTGAGCGTGACATTTGTTCCTTTTGTCACCATAGGACCAGCTGGGCTCGCTGTAACCATCGGGACTTTATTCTCGTCCTCGACGAGATCGGCAACAGTGCGCGACACCAGCTTGTATACATTGCGGTCATAGTTCACCACGCCTGTAATAGCTGCATAGCTCTTGTTCACTGGTAGCAGAAGAGAGGCATCCGGTCGAGACACAAACGTGCCGTGCTGATCCTCCAGCGTATAGTTGCCGCTTGATACTGATTTGACAGTAACCACCTTCACGGTTACCAGTTTGCCTTCCAATGCCTCTCCTGTAGCAGTTGCAAAATCAGTGGAAGTCACAACTTGCGGGTTAGGCACACCTGCTTGCTTTTGCACGATTTCCACGTTATTGGTGAGCGCTTCGAGTTGAGCAAGTCCATAATAATCATTCATTTTTCCGGTAGCTCGGATCTTGTCTCCTACCTCAATTTTGCCAGTCAGCCCTGGCGCACGAAGTACGAGTCCTGCCGTCTCATCTTGGAAGTACACGTTGTTTTGTCCGCCCGCTTCAAACATCGCGGTCACCGTTCCGACGACAATCACGTTCGTCCCAACCGGGGTTTTTCTTGCTTCAGCAATCGTCGTCGAACCTACGGCTGACTTGGTGACGCTAACTTCCGGGCTCTCAAACGACTTGCCATATTCCCCAACTGTTTGCTGCGTTACGAGGATATGATCCAACTGGTCGATGTTTGGAATCGTAAAGGAAAATGACCCATTTGCCTGTGCCGTTCCAGTTTCTTTGTTACTAAGCATTAGCGGTTGTTTTTGTGGATCGTATGCACGCAGTATCGCATTCCCTGCTGCCGCACCTGCTTCTCCACGCAGCTCGCCCACACCGTTCAATGCTTGCAGGCTGACTTTATCCTGGATCATAGCTGGGCTTGCTACCGCTGGCCTCAGCTCAATGCTCGCGCTTTCCTTCTTGCTGCCTTCCGTTGCCGTGAGATAGACTCCCTGTGCATTTGGATCGGGATTGGTAAAAGTCAGGTCGATCAGTCCCGAAGCATCCGAATCTTGCTGTGCCAAAGGAGTGTCGTTACCTGTTCCGGTAGGCTGACTCGCATAAACCTTAATAGTCCGCCCTTGACCGGCATAGCCGCGAATTGTTGCTTGGATAGGATCCGTATGATCAAAAATGAGTTCTGTGGCATTCGGCTTTTCGGTCACATCTGTTGGTAGCGGCGGTTCTACCGGGCTTTGCGTGTTTTTCGGGGTAGGTGCCCCTATGATAAAATCGTTGCCGTTGTTATTGGTATCCCAGCCATTTCCTCCGTTCGGCACAATGCCGCTGGCGTCGCTAATGCGTTGGGCACTGGTCGTATTCGAGGGAGCTGGTGCTGGTGAGTTGCCCTCAGATGAATTGGCATCACCAAATCCAACCATATCAGCAACACCTGCTTGTGAGGATACATCTGTTCCAGTTAAAGGTGTTGTATGGCTGACGAGAGCGACTTTCCCTTTCGTACCTGACAAATCAGTCTTTCCAGTATCATCAGGAAAAGAGAGTTCTGTCCCTCCACCTTGTCCTGCCGCTTGCTGAATCAAATAAAATCCATAGGGGGCAATGCTTCCAGTCAAATTAGTTGCCTGCCATTTCTCACCCGTAGCAGAAGCATACTGAACTGACCACCCTACTAGCGAAACAGCCGTGTCTGTCGGGTTATACAATTCAATGAAGTCATTCTTGTAATGGGCACCTGAATTCCCCCCACCCCCATACGCCTCACTGATCACCACATGATCAGCCCGCTCGGCTTTTGCCTGTGGTATCCACCCGGTCGGTAAAACAGTTCCCATCATGACCGCGGCTATTAACGCCAACTTCGGCCATCTGGAAGTAATCCCTCTTTTTTTCAACATTCTCGCATCATTCCTCCTCACATCATTCGGAAGTAATTACTATAAGATGGTAAACGTATAACCTGAATCTTATGTAAATTTGATGTAAAGTTTGTATAATCCTTCTAAACATGGAAAAACAAAAACCGCCAAGTTTCATCGTCCTTGGCGGTTTTTCCGTGTTTTTGTCAATTAGCTTTCGTCCACTTTCATACTACGTGCGATATAAAGAGCCGGCGTCGAAACTGCCGATACGACAAACTTGATCAGGTAGGTGGTCAACAGGATTTGCCACCAAACATCCATCGGGAATTCTCCCAAAAAGGCAATCGTACAAAAGGTAACCGAGTCAAGCAACTGACTAAAGAGCGTGCTTCCATTATTGCGAATCCAGAGCTGATTTGGGCCCGGACATTTTTTCTTCAACCACGAATAAATTTTCACGTCGACAAACTGGCTGACAAAATACGCACACAAGCTACCCAATGCAACTCTTGGCATCAAGCCAAAAATCGTCTCTAAGGAACCTTGGGCAATATCTGTTTCCTGTGGTTCAAACACCAGCACGAGCTGCATGATGATCGTTGCCGCAATTAAGGTAAAGAAGCCGAACCATACGGCTTTTTTCGCTTCTCTTTCCCCATACTTCTCGTTCAATAGATCGCTTACCAAATAAATAGAAGCATAAATCGTATTGCCGAGCGTCATGACCAAGCCGAACATTTCGATCGTTTTGACCACTTGGATGTTGGCCAGCACGGTTGCCATCCCGATCCACGCGTACAGTCCCATTCTGCCGAACAATCGGTAGCAAAGCAGGAACAGCCCGAAGTTCACCAGAGCAAACAGCACTCCGATCCAAAAATTAAACATATGATTTCCTCCTAGTTTTGATAACGCGGGAGTTTACGAACCGCGGCCCGTTTTGAGCATTCAATCATTTTACTTGCATTCTCTTTTTTTATCAACCATTCTCGAGGCATGTACCGCAATCGACATGCGGGACACCAACACCATTCCCTCATCGACCAAACTGGCTAATGCTAATGAAACAGTTTCTCTGGTCGCCCCTACCATGTTGGCAATCTCCTGGTGGGAGAGAGATACGGTCAATTTCCAAAACGGCCCTTCTGCTTTTCCGAACCGCTGACATAACTGAACCAACAGATGCAACACGCGATCCCTGACCGATTCCAAGGCCAGCTTTTCCATTCGCTCCTCTTGTTCGCCCAATCGTTTTGACAACTGATACATCATTTCTTTCAAGCGTGGTGGACATGCTTGCAGCATTTCTTCCATCCGAGTCGCACTCCAATGAGTAAGGGTCGTTTTTTGCATCGCTTCAATGTACACAGCACGTGACCCTAGCACCATTTCCCCAATCTCGCCAAAAACAGCTCCGGGTCCCAGCAATCCCACGGTAAAGGATTTTCCATCCTCGTTTAACCTAGAGAGACGCAGAAGTCCCTTTTGAATGAAAAAAATGCCCATTCGAGTGTTCGTCGGTGTCTGAAACACCGTTTTCTTGGCTAGAACGATTTGCTCACTCATGATACATCCTCTCCACACTATATACCTAGTTACCTACACTTTTATGTATTTTATCCCATTTGTCAATCACCTCCCCTCTTCTTTCTCCATGAAAAAATGACCCCCTAATAAAAGGCGGCCATTGTTTACTGTGATATTGCTATACCCAAAACACAGGATAAGCACGCTTCTTATGCATGTTATTGACGAATAGCGCAATCAGCACAACCACTACTGCACCTATAAGTACCGGAGACAATAAAAACTCCCACCCCTTGCCGTCCATGACAATGACGATCGGATTGGCACCCGCAGGAGGATGGGTCGTTTTCGTCACATGCATGGCGACAATCGCAAGACCGACACTAACTGCTACGACCCACAGCTGCGATCCGCCTATTTGATAAAGCAGCACGCCAACCAAGCTGGTAAAAAAATGACCCCCGACGATATTGCGCGGCTGAGATAACGGCGAATCCCAAGCCACGAAAGCAAGCACACAGCTTGCTCCAAATGAAGCCATCAACCAGACAGCGGTGGTGAATTCCGTCAGCATGCCCAGCACCCCTATCGTCACTAATCCGCCAAGGCCCCCAATCAAAGCAACCGAGCCAGATATTTTCAAAGGCGTTCTGCTTCTCCCCTTCATTTTGGCTACAAATCCCTTTATGCTCCATCCATCACTCATCACAGCCACCTCCTGCTCCCATCGTAGCAAGTGACCCTTCCTTGTTCTGTAAGCTATCTTACAAAAACACAAATAATAGCTAGTTACCTAGATATTTAGTAAAATAAAATACAAAACCAAACTGTGAGGCGAATATCCATGACTCAATCACTTGTGCGGCTAAATGCAGACTTTCCAATCCCGATCCATGTGCAAATCAAAGAACAATTGAAGCTTCTCGTTGGCCTCGGCCACCTTCAACCGGGCGAAATGCTCCCACCTGCTGCCCAATTAGCGGATCAGCTGCATGTCAACCGTAACACCATCAATGCTGTATACACACAGCTACGGGATGAAGGTCTCGTCTATATGCAAAAGGGTCGCGGCACCTCTGTCGCCGACAATTCTGCGATTACTGCCTTTCGCATGCGGCAGCAATCGCTTTATGATCACGCCAAAACCATCATGACCGAAGCACAGCAGCTTCCGTTTTCGCTGGATGAGCTTATGCTTGCTTCCATTGCTTACGGGCACTTGTTTCTTTCCCGGTCCAAAAAAGAAGCCCGATGGCTCTTGGTAGAATGTCACGAGCATGACCATCCTTTTTATCGTAGGAAAATAGAAGAGATCATTGGTCAGCCCATTCAGGCTGCCTATCTTGAAAACCATTCAGATGTTCTCTCTGCTATACAAGATGCCGACCAAATCGTCACCACCGTCAATCATGCAGAGGAGGTAAAAGAATTAGCTGCTCGTTATCACAAATCAGTCCTCATCATTGGAGCAAGTGCCCAGACGAGCACGCTTCTGGAGATCGCTCGCCTGGAGGCAGGCCGTGCAGTTGGGTTTGTTTGTCTCGGAAAAAAAGGCGGGGAATGGATGGCGAGACGGGTACAAGAGGCAGGTATCGAACAGATTCAACACATGACCGCAGGATTCGCTGATGAACGCTCCTTGCAGCAGATTATCCACGATTCTGACTTGCTCTATGCCTCCGCTGCGGTATATGATCAGCTCCTCGCGTTAGCTCCAGACAAAACACGTCTCTATCCCATGCTGTTGGAGCAAAGCAGCGAGGCACTGCTAAAAGAAGCGAGCAACCTCCTAGCCCCCTAACTTTTACCTGTTACCGATTTGTAGGATTTATGTCGATAGTCTGTAACCAATGCAGCCACCCTATCGTACATAATGAACGTGTAGCAAGGACAAGCCAAGATGCAGCAGACTACACATTTACATCATGATCAGTCAGCAAGACTGGGGAGGAGATTCACCACATGAAACACTTGAAACACTTGAACAAACTCGTAACAGGAACAGTACTAACTTCCGTACTTTTCACTGGAGGGTATGCAATCACAGCAGATGCAAGCAACACAACTGCTACAACAAAAGGCTTGCAAGAGATTACGAAAAAAACAGCAGACGTAACGGGTGACAAAACCGCAGACACAGTGGTTCTGTACGGGAAAAAAGAGAAAAACAGCCCATACGTGAAGGACCTCACCATCAAAGTAACAGATGGCAAAACGAAGAAATCTTTTAACATCGACGTGAAGGACAACGGCTACGAGCCGAAGCTGTCCGTTCAAGATTTCACTTACGATAAAAAAGGCGAGATCATGGTTACTGCAAGCACTGGCGGAAGCGGCGGCTACACAACCAATCACATCTACACCGTGAAAGATGGAAAAGCGAAAGAACTCAGCCTGCCAGGTCTCGATAAAAACAAAGCAGGCGTAGTCGGAGCGGACTTCGTCGAACTGAAACCGATCGACCTAAACAAAAATGGCCTCTACGTACTGGAAGGCACAGAGCGCCTGACTGGTGATTACAATGCAGATGTTCGCGGCTACCTCAAATCCAAATGGAAGTGGAACCAAACCAAATGGGAATTGATGAGTGCCAACTTCGAACCAGCTGTAAAACCACTCGAAGTCTATCATGATACTTTCAAAAGCCAAGACGCAGCCTTTACTTTTAAAGGTCCAAAATCTTGGAATGGCAACATCCTTGTTGAGGAAAAAACAGGCCCAAATGCAGACGAATACTTGCCAGAAGCAAAGAGTGTAACCCGCTTCATCTTCAATGCTGACAAAGCGGAAGATCGTACACCTGTTGTAGTTATCACCGCGTTTGACCTGAATGACTGGAAAAAACTGAACAACCCGGACGAGCCACCAGTCGGCGTCGAAATTGCACGTAACCAAGCAACCAACACGGTTTATGTAGCAAGCTTGCCACAAGACACAGTATTTGATCCAGCAAGCAAAGAAGGGAAGAAATTCATCCCTCTGATGATGTCTCTGGACCAAGTAAAACAAGCGTTTACGCTGGTAAAACGATAATCAATGCGCATCTCTCCGTGAATAATCCCTTTGCCTCTCTCATTGGCAAAGGGACTTTTTCATTGTTTTTAAGATGGTTTTACGAGGCAAATCGCACGGGAGAACAGAACAAAAAAACCCCCGGACACAAGTCGAGGGAAACCTTCTCTTTTATGCGAAGATCGGCAGCATGAGATTCAGCAAGAACAATCCCGCGATGACATACATGAGCGCAGGCACTTCACGGCGTTTGCCCAATGCGAGCTTCAAGAGCGGATACGCCACGAATCCAAACGCAATTCCATCTACAATGCTGTAGGACAACGGGATAATCGCGATGATCAAAAAGGCAGGGAAGCCTTCCGAGAAGTCCTTCAGATTGATATTCTGTACATTTTGCAGCATCAGTGCGCCAATGATGATGAGCACCGGAGCAATGGCTCCATCTGGAATCATTTTGATGACAGGAAGCAAACCGAGCGAGAGCAGGAACAAGGTACCTGTTACAAGTGCGGTCAGTCCCGTCCGTCCTCCCGCTGCGATTCCTGCGGCTGTCTCTACCGTCGAAACCGTCGGACTGGTTCCCAGAATGCCAGAGATGGCAGCCGACAATGCATTCGCTTGCAGCGACCGGCCAAACTTCTCCGGCTGCCCAAGCATCGAGGTATGCCCATGAATCAAGCCGATATTTTCAAAGACGATGACCATCGCCAATGAGAAGGTCGCGATCCAAAATGGCAACGCCCAAATGGCTGAAAAGGAAAGACCCGCAAATACGCTTCCGTAATCCGTGAACGAAAACGAGCCTCCTCCTCCTGGCTCGATAATCCCGAACAAAAAGCCAAGTCCTGTACCAACCGCAATACCGATCAAGAAGTTGCCCGGTACATTGCGAACAAACAAAATCAACGTAACAATCAAAGTTATCAGCGTGACGATCACATGCGGGCTGGACACGTCACCCAGCGCGACAAATGTAGACGGATTCATGACGATCAGCCCGCCTTTTTGCAGACCGATGAAGGTCAAGAACAGCCCGATCCCTACGGTAATCGCTTCTTTTAGCGAAGCGGGTATCGCACTGGACAATATTTTCGCGGCCTTGGTAAAGGCAATGACACTAAAGATCAGACCCGAAACAAAAACAGCTGCCAATGCTTCTTGCCAAGTGAGGCCCATCGATTTACATAACGTGAACGTAAACAGGGCGTTGATCCCCATGCCGGGAACCAGAATAATAGGTGCATTTGCCCAAAAGGCCATAAGAAGTGACCCGATAAATGCCGTCAATACAGTCGCCAGAATGCCTGCTTCCATCGGTATTCCAGCATCATTTAAAATCGAAGCGTTTACGGCAACAATGTAGACAATGGTGACAAAGCCGATAAATCCGGCGATGAGTTCCCTTTGAAACGTCGTGTCGTAAGCGCGCAAGTGAAATAGCTTTTCCATCCACGAACGCACGGATTTCCCTTCTTTCCTTTATGTCTTTTCCATGAAGTGAAGATTCACAGGAAACATGCTATCATAGCTTCATCAATATGAAAAATATCCATAAAATCTAATTTTCATATCGTTTTCATATGGAACCATTCTCGTAAGGAAAGAAGGCATTGTGTGTGGACATTCGGCAACTGCGTTATTTTATCGCCATAGCGGAAGAAGGTCAGATAACGGGAGCGGCTAAAAGGCTGAACATGGCCCAGCCGCCTTTGAGCCAGCAACTGAAACAAATGGAGGAGGAACTCGGAACCTTGCTTGTTGAGCGCTCAGGCAAACAAATGATTCTGACAGAAGCAGGCGTCACTCTCTACAAACAGGCCCTCAATATCGTTCATCAAATGGAGGAAGCCCTTTCCGAGGTCAAAGAGACAGGCGAAGGCATTCGTGGGACGCTTTCCATCGGTGTCAGCGCACTGTCGGCCTATCGTCTGCCAGAACAAATTCGCGTGTTTCAGCAAAAATATCCGCTCATTACGTATAAAATTTGGAAAGGCGATACGCAGCTCCTCAATCAGTGGCTGGAGCGCAGAACCATAGAAGTCGCTATCGTACGTCTCCCCCACTCATTGAACAACTGCACCATGATTCCGTTGGAGGAAGAGGATTTTGTGCTCATTGTTCCTGCCACCTCCCCTTATGCCGATCGCAAAGAAATCGAAATGCGCGAGATCGCCCAGCTCCCGCTCATCATGCCGAGCACGCCAGGATTGGGCATCTACGACTTGATTATCAAGGAATTTTCCCGTCTAGGCGTGGAACCGCATGTCATCTGTGAGTGCCCGGACATCTCGCTCATCGTCAGCATGGTCGCCTCCTCTGTCGGTTCCTCCATCGTCCCCATCTCGGCATGGGAAACTCATCAGAGCGAACAAATTCGCGGGATTCGACTCTCCGGTACTTCTATTTATTCTTCCGCTGCTGTCGTTTGGCAGTCTGGACGCCATCTATCCAAAGCAGCGAATCGGTTTATCGAGACGTTTTCATCGTAACTCCAGTGGAATAATCTTGGAAATCCCGCGGGATGATAAACTATTACCATTTCTTGTAGATTCCCGGGAGGATAAAGATGACTTTCCTGATATCCTTGGTCATTGTATTTGTCATTGTGCTGTTCGGCGCGATTTCTCCTGAGCTGTTCGCCTCTGCGGCTTCCCATGTCCTGAAAGTGACCACGACGAATTTTGGCTGGTTTTATTTAATCGTGACTTTCGGTTTTCTGATCTTTTGCATCTTCCTTGCCTTTAGCAGATACGGACAAATCCCTTTGGGGAGCGACGATGATGAGCCGGAATACTCGCTGCCTACGTGGTTTGCCATGCTGTTTTCTGCTGGGATGGGGATCGGTCTTGTCTTTTGGGGAGTGGCAGAGCCCGTCTCTCATTACTTCGCTCCGCCAGCAGGTGTGACTGGACAAACGACCGAAGCCGCACAAACTGCTCTGCGCTATGCGTTTTTTCACTGGGGTCTGCATCCTTGGGGGATCTACGCTCTCATCGCACTCTCTCTCGCGTATTTTCAATTTCGCAAAGGGGCGAAGGGCTTGATTTCCTCCACCTTTGGCCCACTGCTCGGTGAACGCATACACGGACCGCTCGGAAAAGGGATCGATATTCTGGCTGTCATCGCCACGGCATTCGGTGTCGCAACCTCACTTGGCCTCGGAACTCTGCAAATAAATGGGGGCTTGTCTCACCTCTTTGGACTGCCGTCCAGTACCACCGTGCAGATCGTCATTATTTCCATAATTACAGTGCTATTTCTGCTCTCGGCTACGACAGGGCTGGATCGAGGTATCAAGTATTTGAGCAATACGAATCTGGTATTCGCTTTGTTGCTCCTCCTGCTAACGCTCGTACTGGGACCAACCTCATTTATTTTTGACGCCTTCACCAGTACGCTGGGCAGTTATTTGAACAATCTCATCTCGATGAGCTTGCGACTGACCCCTTTTACACAAGGGACATGGGTAGCCAACTGGACGCTGTTTTACTGGTCGTGGTGGATTGCCTGGGCGCCGTTCGTCGGCATGTTTATCGCACGCGTCTCCAAAGGTCGCACGATCAAGGAATTCGTCATTTGCGTGATGCTGGTTCCGAGTTTGTTGAGCTTTATTTGGTTTTCGGTTTTTGGCGGAACTGCTCTTCATCTTGAAATTTTTGATCAAGCGCCTATAGGGGCGGCGGTACAAAGTGACATATCGACTGCGTTGTTCCTCGCCCTGGAGCAGTTGCCTATGGGGTACATTCTCGCTGTCGTTGCGATTCTGTTAATCATTACCTTTTTTATTACATCAGCGGATTCCGCTATTTTCGTGCTCGGCATGCTGTCTTCTGATGGCAACCTGGACCCGTCGAATCGGGTAAAAATCACCTGGGGCGTCCTCCAATCCGCTATCGCGATTGTTCTGTTGTTAAGCGGCGGCTTGGAAGGCCTACAGACAGCCTCCATAGTGGCAGCACTGCCTTTTACCGTCATCATGGTCTTGATGTGCTTCTCCCTTGTCATGGCATTGCAAGAAGAAGACCGGATTGCGAAAAAGAAGCGGAAAGAACAGCAGAAGAAGCTGGAGAGGTTGTTGAAGGAGTTGTAAAAAGTAGGAAGACCCTTCTATCAGGCATTATGCTTCGTGAAGGGTCTTTTTTGTGGTATTATATGGAAAATATTTCAAAGGATTTGATCGTATGGAGCTAGATCGTTCTTTTCGAAAAAAGATAGTACCGATACCGTACTGGAAATTGATGATTGTCTTCACACTATTCATTGCTTCGTTTATTATCTTGCAAGTATGGGAAAATCAAAATCGCCTCTATACCGACAATCTGTACATGAAACGATCGATTTTTACAGGTGTAATGTTTCAAGTGGAATTTATCAAGGAACCAAACAGGGAAGAAATAGAGCTGTACAGCTTTGCAACCCCAGACGCTCGAGTGGATCGCCAACAAATGCACAAAGACAACCAACTGGAGTTTTCATTACTGGAGGATAAAATCGATCTGCTCATTCGAGAAGAGCGCAATGTCATCTTTTATTTCCTAATCTTGTCGTACATACTGTCCGTTTGGTTTATACTGCGAAATGTTATTCGCGATCATAGCCTTCCTGCGTTAGCATTTGTTGCATGTGTCTTCTTCAGTTTTTCTCTTTGGCGTTCTTGGTTCAAAATACAGGAGTTGCTTGAAGAGACCGCTTATTATATGAGCAGATTGTAAAGGGGGACGCTATTCATCGCGCCCCCCTTTGTTATTCATTAGATGTTTTCACCTCAGATGTTACCTCAATCCCGTTTCTGCGAAACAGCGCTGCCGTCAGCCCGACACCCGGCACTTTTTTCCCGGAAAAGCTGCCATCGTAAACGAAGGAGCTCCCACAGGACGGGCTGTTTTCTTTTAAGATAGCAGATGTGGCTCCAACCGTTTTCGCCAGCTTCAGTGCTTGGTTCGCCCCCATCAAAAATTCCTCGGTAACGTCTCGGCCAGTGTCGTCTATGATGCGTGCTTTGCCATCCAGAACATCATCTCCCGTACCCCCGATGATTTCGGCTGGCGGTCGTGGTGTTGGCAAGCCTCCCAGCTGTTCAGGACAGACGGGAATGGCCTTTCCTTCCCGGAGCAATTGCTCCAGCTCTTGGTTCAAGCATGACTTCTGATCGTAACGGCATTCACAGCCGATCAAACAGGCGCTAATCACTTTCATGACAACCGTCCTCCACCTTTTTATTTACAGCTTGCGCAGCTTCACGCTTTGTACCCTATGATCCTGCCCCTTGTCCAAAATCAATTGAGCGCGAACACGCGTCGGCAAAATGTTTTGACGCAGGTTAGCTCCATTTATCTCCGTCCAAATACCGGTGGCCACCTTAGTCGCCTCCTCATCAGACAAACTCGCGTAACGCTTGAAATACGAGGATGGATCGGAGAACGCAGTCTGACGCAGCAGCTTGAACCGCTCTACATACCATTGCAGGATGTGCTTCTCTTCCGCGTGTACGTAGATCGTGAAGTCAAAGAAATCCGAAACAATGACCTCGGAAATACGAGTATCGTTTTCGTCACCTCTAGGCGGTTGCAGCACATTCAAGCCTTCAACAATCAAAATGTCAGGCTGTCTGACGGTCTGCCATTCATCTGGCACGATGTCATATACAAGGTGGGAATAAACTGGTGCTTTCACTTCAGGCAAACCCGATTTTACATCGGATAAAAAATTGATAAAGCGGCGCAAGTCATAACTCTCCGGGAATCCCTTGCGCTTCATGATTCCTCTGTCTTCTAGGACCTTGTTCGGATACAGGAACCCGTCGGTCGTTACCAAATCCACCTTCGGATGATTCGGCCAGCGGGACAACAGCGTCTGCAAAATGCGAGCCGTTGTGCTTTTGCCTACAGCCACACTGCCTGCGATACCGATAATGAATGGAACCTTGCCATCCTGGTTCCCTAAAAAAGTGTGAGTCGCCTGGTACAGCTCCTGCGTGCCCCCGACATACAAATTCAGCAGACGGGACAACGGAAGGTAAATGTCGGAGACTTCGGTCATGGACATTTTCTCGTTTAAGCCCTGCAAAAGGGAAAGCTCGTTATCAGATATGGTCAACGGCGTGGAAGCCCGCAGAGCACTCCACTGCCCGCGATTAAATGTAACATAGGGTGATGCCATGGGAATGTACATCCTTTCCATCATGAAAGTGCTTACTTTATTTCACACAAGGTTAGTTTACACCAGCATGTCTTTCTTGGGAACAAGGGGGTTGCCCTAAATCAGACCAGCTCTGCACTTTGCCTTCATGAGTACATAGGAAAAAAGCCGATACCCCATGGCATCAGCTTTGCTTATAAAAGAATTTCTTGTTATTTTCCCAAGTGGGCTTGCAGCATCCACACATGCTTTTGCAAGCTGTCCATGATCCCTAAGAACATATCGCCAGTCGCTTCATCGTCCCCTGCTTCCGCGGCTGTAATACCTTCTTTGAGTTCTTTGATCAGGAGTGTAAAATCGTTCACGACTGCCTCTACCATCTGATCCGCAGACTCTCCACCTGTCGCTTCCTTAATGGAAGCCTGCTCCATACAGGCCTTCAACGTCGAAACAGGCTTGCCCCCAACCGTTAACAGCCGTTCTGCCAGCTCATCCACATTTTTGGCTGCCTCGTTGTATAGCTCCTCAAATTTTTCATGCAGGGTAAAGAAATTCGGTCCTTTGACAAACCAGTGATAATGATGCAGCTTCATATACAGCACAGACCAGTTGGCAACTTGTTTATTAAGTACGTCGGTCACGGGCCGACTCATTGTCATACTCATCCGGACGCTCCACCTCTCATGGTATAGATATAGCGTTTGTAGTATGTGGTCAATCGGGCGATTCTATTCTTTTCATGACAGTCCATCTTTTCTACAAGCTGGACGAGCTTATACAACTAGCTCCACGTATTGCTAAAGCTCTGGAATGAAATCTGTGTCTTTTTCATGTAAAAAACCACAAATTACTCATTTCCCTTTTTTCTGTCAATCATAAGCTATTTCTAGATTGACAAAAGGAGGATTACTATGGCGCATAAAGCGAAAACGAAGGTTAGCCCACAATTCAAAAGACTCTGTACCCGATTTGGAAGAATATTAGGGGGCGAGTCGGAAATTGACAGTGGGCCGGTTTGTTTTGTCATGCGGCTTACAAATCTTCGAGAAACCATCTTGGGAAGACGAACGCTATCCCCTTTAGTTCGAGCTCAAATGTTTTCGTTTGAATCCCTTGATAAGTCGGGCCGTGCCCTTTGTTTGGGAGAGACTGCCGTTCACCAAAATCAGGTGAACCGCTTGATGTCGAATCTCCGCAAGCGCGGAATTAAAGTGACCGCACTTCACAACCACTGGCTAAAAGAAAACCCGCGCTTAATGTACATGCATTGGGAAGCGATAGAAAACCCTATCGTATTCGCTAGGAAAACCAAAGAGTCCATCGCATTCCTGGGTTAACATGGTGGAGCCATGAAGTTTTCATTTCATCATAATCGAAAGGATGACGGATATGGGCAAAGTAAATGCAAAAGCAAAGGCAAGTCCCCAGTTTAGAAGACTGTGTAACCGATTTTCAGCCATTTTAGGTGGAACAGAGCATGAAATTACAAGAGGTCCCGTTTGTTTCGTCTCCAGAAATAGAGTATTCAATGCGTCTATATTAGGCAGAAAAACCACATCTCCATTGGTCCGCTATCAATTGTTCTCATTCGAATCCTTGAACAGTTCGGGACGTGCACTATGTTTAGGGGAAACGGCTCTCTTCCAAAACCAAGTAAACCGTTTATTGTCAAACCTTCGCAAAAACGGGATAAAGGTAACAGCAGTCCATAATCACTGGCTCTTTGACAACCCGCGTCTTATGTATATTCATTGGGAGTCAATTGATAATCCCATTGCATTTGCCAGGAAAGTGAAGCGTTCTATTGCTTTTTTGGGATAATCATTGGTATTGATAACAGAAAACAGCGGCAGGATAACGTGATCATATCGTCCAAGACTGCCGCTCAGCTTCAAACCAAAAACGCGAGATTTCGTACACAATCCACGATTAGTATCCCCTGAATCTCCGTGCAATTGCGGATTCACGGGATATTGCCATTTCGTTATTATTTTCACCTTTTCCTGTTATCTCGCGCGTTTTGTTTCACGAGCTGCTGTGCAATTGTATTTGGGTTAATACAGGGTATTATTCATTGATGTTGATGGGGAATGTTCCGACCAATTTCATCATTAATCTTGTATCCCATAAAAAAAGGCTCACTCCTTCTACCCTAACAGAAGGAACAAGCCTACTTCATTTACTATCCTGTTACAATTTTTTGGGTGTTGGACTTGGCAAACTTTCAAACGCATACCCATTAATCCCGGCAAAATCCATCTTTTTACGCAAATCACTGACAAACTGCGTAAAATAGAGGCCACGATCCATGCTGCCCGCATATTTTCTCAAGTCGTAATCGTAGGTTAACGAATCGTATATGTAATGCAAATCATCAACAAGCACCTTTTTCATATCACCTTTTTTAATAGATGGATCGATACTGCATTCGTTCACGAGCGCCTGTAATGTTGCCTTGAGCGCATCGTTGTCATAGGACGGGTGAGCGAGTAAAAATTTCAAATCGTACAAGTCTTTAAACCTCGGTCTGACAATTGTTTGATGCAGCTTCCAAGCAACCTGGATGGACAGAGGCACAGTGTACGGAACCAGAAAGCTTTCCCCGAAAGCAGGTTGGTACTGTAGCGGAACTGGGTCTGCTTCCATTTCCAGGTTAAACGAAATATCAAGATCAAGCTCGTTATAATCATTCGCTTCCCTTGTTTGGCCTTTGAAATAATAGGCAATATCCGTATTTATCGTCGGAAAATCATCTGCCATTGCGTAATCGATATATCTCCAAAAGGCATTTTCACGAAAGCTTCTAAACACGACGCCGTCGTTCAGATCCATTTCGGTTACTTGAATCATCCATTGTGTAAATACTTCATGGGCGTGCTCGACGTCCCTGATCTTCCCCGCATACAATAAGTCAATATCATCCGCGTCCCGAATCTCTCGGTTGTCCAAATATTGTCTGGTGAGAAGGCTGCCTTTTAATACAAAGGGCATATTCACAAGAGCAATTCTTCTCAACAGTGCTTCCAAAACTACTAGCTCTCTCGCCTCATATTCTAACTCTGCTACATCATCATATGTTATCATCATGATCCTCCATCTTAAAAATTAGGATATCCAGCCGCTGTCCAGTTCTTCTCGGCTGTCATAAATACATAGTTCGTATTGTTCTTTGATTAACTCGATCTGATTTGCTTGCAATATGGTATGTATCATTTCTACTCGATCGTAAAACTGTTTCGGGCTCTCATATTCTCGGACAGTGATGAATCTCACCTTTCCATTCGCATTCAATGAGTTTCTCGAAATATGCCCGCCATGATCCTCACATAAATTTCGTAACGCATCGACATCATCGACCTGTACTTTGCCATGCCATTCGAAGTAAGGCTTCGAGTTTTTTAGGATGGGCTGGTGAAAGTACGTTTCTTCCTTTGGAGAAATCTCTACTTTTTTTCGGACGATGGTAAAACCGTTGTTTTGAAACGTAGCTGCAACCTTTTCCATCTCTATATTCGCTTCATGAAAATCTGCTCGCTTGATTACTCCTGTTATCATCGGTTGATTGATGTAATTTCCCTGATCCAAAACGATCATGACCGGTTTCACATGTTGCGATTGGCAGAGATCGATAAAAGCTTCCTTTTCATCAAGTTGTAGATCGTTGAAGGTAACATGAAACTCAAATTCCATTACTTCACTCCCTGACTTTCCTTGTATGGCACAATCAATTTATTTCCTTTTCTTCCTATTTGTATCGACATATCTATGCTAGCTCTTAACCGTTTCGTTTTAAAAAATAAAAAAGTAGAGGTTCGCTGAGAATCTTCTCTCAACATATCTCTACTTTGTATGGTGCTAGTTGCTAACCATTTAGCTTGGTGGTTGCTGAAAAGTCCAGAGAGTGCACGTTTTGGGACCAGTACTCCAAGATTTCATCGAGTCTTAACGCCTAAGTCCTGATCTTTGAGCCTAAAGAGCTTTGATACGTAAGGTTTGAAATCTGAGCGCTAAGCTTTGAGCTTTCATCCGCATATTCACCAAATAATTTTAGGATGGCCTGGTTAACCCACCAGGCAAGGGACTCTCGTTTATCAGCTATTCAAATGATTAGCAAATCACACTGTTAATCCACAAGATTGATTTTGGTAATCGTATTGGATTCGCTTAATATAAAATCGACTTCACACTCAAACTCGTCAATTTCTTTACTAAGCGTATCCATTTTCTCTTTCAGCTTCAAGGGGTCTACGAGCTTCGCTTCATTTTGTTCTTTAAACGGTTTGGAGATCGCTTCCATTTCCGTATCCTTCACCTTGGAGTCTTTGCCAAAGTTCGCTTCGAGCAGCTTTTCTAATCGCAGCTGTACTTCTTCATTTTTCTCTTCAACCTGCATGACAGCGTGGTTGTAATCTCTTCTCATTTTCTCCAGCAGTGATTTCTCATATTGAATGGAGGTTTTTCGCTCGATTGCTTCGGCAACTGTCATTTTCTTGCCGCTTATCGTTACCATCGTCTTTGCGTTGGACTCGACGATCAGCGACTTAATTTTTTGTCTTCTTTTTATTAAATCAATGGTGGATTGGTAGTTGCGCTCTGTTGTTTCCACATACAGTTCTGTTGACGTGTAACCAGTTACTGGCTTAGGTCCAATGGCCGAAGACATGAAAGTCGTTTCATTGATTCCTTTTTGAATTCGTTTATCGAGTAACTTTAATTCTGAGAGTCCTCTTGTGATAGACATTTCCATCGTGTCATTCCTCCTCGTGGAGTTTGGATAGAAGAGTTGTTTATATATAGGGGGGTTCATTTGATAGTTTAATATACAACTATCTGTAAATAGCTGTCAAATGACCTATACAAAAAAACCAGGGCCTACTCTCCCTGGCTATCACACATTACACAAGTCCTTCCATTTTCCCTTTTTGTACCGCGTCATCCCGATTCCGCACGCCGAGCTTGTCATACAGAGCAGACGCATAGTTACGCACGGTCCCGTCTGACAAATACAGCTTGGAAGCGATTGTTTTATAACGCATGCCTTGGGCGAGCATCTGCAAAATCTCCTGCTCCCGCTTCGTTAAACCATAAGCATTCTCGTCTTTTTCGCTTAGTTTCGGTGCACCGAGCAAATCTTCCTGTTCGTTTACTGGCTGTCCATCCAGCATTTTATGAAACAGGTCCTGAGCAATCATCGTACCGCCGCGATGGACGAGGCGAATCGTTTCGGCAAGCTCGCGTGATTCAATCGATTTCAAGAGATAGCCGTCTGCACCACTGCGCATGATTTCCTTGGCTTTTTCAGTATCCTGAAACGTAGACAGGACAAGAATACGAATACCGGGCCATTTTTCCTTTATTCGTTTTGTCGCAGTAATCCCGTCCATATTCGGCATCTCCAAGTCCATCAGCACTAGGTCTGGTTCCAGCTCCTCGCACAGCTCCACAGCCTGCGCCCCATCCTCGGCTAACCCGACTACCCGCAGGTCCCGCTGTCCCTCGAGTATCGAGCGCAAGCTTTCCCGAATAAACGAGTGATCATCTACGATAACCAAACGAATGATTTCGTCGGCGCTCTCGACCATCCTCGGCACCAAACAAGTAACGAGAGTTCCTTCTCCTCGCTCTGAGAAAACGGATACTCTTCCTTGCAAATGAGCCGCCCTCTCTTTCATCGTCGTGATCCCGAAGCCATCCTCCCAATTTTCTACCCCGTGACCGTTATCCTGTACTTCCAGCCTCGTCTGTTGCTGCTCAAAATGCAAGGAAACGACGATGTCCGTAGCGTGCCCGTGACGTACGGCATTCGTCAATGACTCCTGCAAGCAGCGAAACAAGGTCATTTTCACCTGCTTACCTACAGGATACTCTTCTCCAATCGCACGAAATCGCACATTCACTTTTGCATGTGTCTGAAACTCCTCCGCAAGCTGCCTCAGTGAATGACCCAAGGGAAGCGTCTCTTGCGGTGACCCCATCTGATGCAAGTACCCTCTCACTTCCTTCATGCCTTTTCGCGCAAGCTGCAAGAGGGATTCGAGCTTTTGCAACCCTTCCTGCGACGCTATATCCTGACGTAAGGTTTCCATCCCCATGATGATCGAGACATAGGAATGCCCCATCGTATCATGCAGGTCCTTGGAAAGCCGATCCCGCTCCTCCAGCAGAGTCACTCTCTCGATTTGGGTGAGGTATTGCTCCAGCACACTGTTTTGCTTGCGAATAATTTCATTTTGACGATGGTTGACGATGAGCAAATGAAAAGCAAACCCTATCGCATAAGCAAGCCCGACTTGCGAAAAAATTACGAAGACATCAAATGCACGAGAAAAAAACATAATCACCAGTGGGATAAAAACAATTGTAATGGGAGCCGACCAGCGAAACGATTTCTCCGCACTATTGGCGGCAATCAAAAAAGCAGGCATCAATAAAGTAATGTACGCCTCTGGAAACATAGACGTGAGATAAATCGATAATCCGCCAAACAAGAGCATTTCTGCTATCAGATAATAACGATAGCTCAGCATTAAACAAATCCACGGGACGGAAAACACCATCATTTCCCAAAGTATAACCATCCATAAGGGTAGCGTGAGATAATTTCCAAATTTTACAGTCGTAACGGTGAGTGAAAAGCAAACGATCAGACGTAAAAAAAACATCACCCAGTCATACCAAGCCCATTGTTTCACGACATCTAACAAACCATCATCTCCTAATTGCTTTGAACATCAAGCGGGTGTACCCACCAACTAATTGTACCAGACCGTTCCCTAGCTTGGAGCATCCGATCATGAGTATGAATCCTAAACCCATGATTTGCAATGCCTTCAGCTCTGAATCCACTACGCTCCCGAAAAAATGTATCTCCACGAAAGGATAGCACAACGGTACGATCGCAAAAAATACGGGTGCAATGTAGATGAGCACTCCGACCACCAGGCAGATACAGCCTAGGACAAATTTTTTCATCAGCCAGTAAACGGATATCCAGTTTTTTACTTCCGATAATTCCGCCTTAGCCTGCATCCATTGATTTCCCTTGGCTCTTTCTCTCATTGCCAACGGTTCTATGGAAATATCCGTATAAATCTTCGTCTGAATACGTTCATGCTGGACAAAGGTTTGAGTTGTACGCAAAACATTGGTGAGCAATGGAATTCCCACTACGGTAAAGGACAAGGCCAAGCCAAGCATGATACTGACCATGTAAAAACATAAATAAAATACTCCCGAGACAAATGTATACAGCAAAAAGATAACATTTTGAACGTTACGCATGATCGCTTTTTTCATATAAGCTAATTCTCTCCTATCTATACTTTTTCCGACACACTAATGACGGTCTGCCATAACCGTAAACCACTGCGCGTCACATGAGCCAGTATCAAAATGTCATATGACAGGCTAAGTCATGTCATTTCATCAAAATCATTTGTTAGTCGGAAAAGTGATGACAGGAAGTAACTACCGAGTATGACACGAGCTTTGCCATACTGTGCTCAAGCGCTCGCTCTCAGAGTCGGTGCGCCAAAACGTTTTGTAACACAAAAAGGAGAATCGCACATGAAAAAAGTGATACAAAAAATGAGTCTCGTTGTTTTTCTTCTCTCCACAACCTTGATTTCCGCATGCACACAGTCGCTCGGTGCTGTTGAATCTACTCAGACTGCTTCCATTGCTACCCAAGGACCGGTGGATGCCAAAGAAATAGAAGCGTTTGCTGATCCACTGTTTGCAAAAAAAATGAAAGAATTTAATGTGGCTGGTTCCAGCTTTGTTGTCGTCCGTGATGGCAAAGTCATCGTGAACAAAGGCTACGGTTTTGCTGACAAGGAAAAGAAAACCCCTGTTGATAAAGACACGGTGTTCCAAATTGGCTCAGTATCGAAAACCTTTACCGCCTTGGCTGCCATGCAGCAAGTCGATGCGGGTAAAATTGACCTGCATGCCAATATAGAGGAATATCTCGGTGGGCTAAAAATTCCGAATAAGACAGGAAAACCAGTCACCATGTACGACTTGCTCGCCTACACACCCGGCTTCGAATTTCCGGACGAAACTACCTTTACCGGTCCACAATACATCGGGCAGGACATCTCTATGGATGAATTCTTTCCAAAGCACATGCCGGTCATCGTCCGACCACCTGGCGAAGTCTATACGTATGATAATACAGGATTCTTGCTCGCTGGCTACGCTGTGGAAAAAACAAGTGGAATCCCATTTTACCAGTATATGGATGAAAAAGTGTTCAAACCTCTCGGAATGTCCTCGACCAGTGTACGCTTGAAGCCTGAGCTCATGAAGAGAATGGCTACCAATTACTTTAATACTGGCGAGCAACGTCCGCTAGAAGGAACCAATCCAACTGATGGTCCGCAGGGAAGCATTATATCAACAGCAGATGACATGGCAAAGTACATGATCATGCACCTGCAAAACGGAAAATTTGACGGCAAGGAAATCGTCAGCCAGAAAAGCTTGGATTTGATGCATACGCACCAGTATTCCGCGGGTGACATCCCGATCACAACCTTAGGCTTTGAAAACTATTTTCCAGAGTATGCAAATGGTCAGAAAGTTGTTTTGAAGGGCGGAAACATGCCAGGCCATTCTTCCCTGATGGTATTGATCCCGGAACATAAAACCGGCTTTTTCATGTCCTACAACAATGATTCAATGGTTAGCGCTGATATTTACAAAGAATTCATGGATCATTATTTCCCAGAAACAGAGAAAAAAGCTGAGCCTGTTTTCATGACCTTGAGTGAAGCGGATGCGCAAAAATATGTCGGGCTGTATCAAAATACACGTGCCTATTGGACACGCACTTCTATTACCTATGAGAATGGATCACTCGTGCTTGAGAGTGAGGCAACCGGAAAACAAAAACTGCGAATGATTAAACCATTGCTATTTGAAGATGAGACAGGCGAAAAAGTCGCGTTCAAGGAAGACAAAAACGGTAACATCAACTACTACTATTATACAACAGCAATAGGCGTTAACATTGCTGGCGAATCTCAAAGAATGGAAATGGAAAAGACCTACTCAGACGTCCCTAACACTAGCAGCTATAAGACCCATATCAACAACCTCAGCGCCCTTTCCATTATGGGAGCGAAATCAGGAAGTAAATTTGATCCTACAGGGACCATGACACAAGGCGAATTTGCTGACACCCTGATCAAAGCAGAAGGCCATTACGTAATGGCCGGGAGTGAAGACGGACTTAGACAGCAATTGGCCGCAGGCATCCCTAATTTGAACCCATCGGCACCAATTACAAGACAAGTCGCTGCTGCCATGATCCAAAATTTAAAGCAGCTTGAACCTGTGGCAACCAGCAAAGTGACGCTGCAAGACCCGGCCGACGCATGGGCAAAAGATGCGATCACTGCTCTTGTTTCACAAGGCATCGTCGATCCTGACACGAAGGTAAACGCAGATGGCTCTTTCACATTCCGCGCAAAAGATTTACTGAAGCGTCAAGAAGCCAGTGCCTTGCTTGACTTAGTATTTGGTTACTATTCATTGCCGATTAAACGATAAGCATCCTTTTCCTCTTTTTGGGATAAAGTAGGGACTTGTTGTATACCCTACTCCTTTGAGGGAGGTGACTGGTCGTGGAAAATAGCGATAAACACAGGGGACAAGCTGAACAAAAAGATTCAAGTGACTTGAATGAGAAGGAAATCGAGCTTCAGCATCAATTTCAAATGTTCCCTACCCCGGATGAAAAGCGCGCCTCAAAAGTGATTACCGAGCTGAAAGATTAATAATTACTCTCCCCTACTTTAAGGCTGTCGAGAAACTCGGCAGTCTTTTTCATATGCTCTTGGAACCTGCGTATGAGCCAGTGCCAAAGTGTCATATGACAGAAAGTTACTACCGAGTATGACAAGAGCTTTGCCATACTGTGCTCAAGCGCTCACTCTCGGAGTCGGTGCGACAAAACGTATTAGCAAAACCCCAAAGGAGAATCACACATGAAAAAAGCTTTTCAAAAAATGAGTCTCACGGTTTTTCTTCTCTCCGCGACCTTGATTGCCGTATGCACCCAGCCACTCGGTGCAATGGAAATAAATCAGACTGCTTCCATTGCTGCCAATAACATAAAAGGACCGCTGGATGCAAAAGAAGTAGAAGCGTTTGCCGATCAACTGTTTGCAGAGAAGATGAAAAAATTTAATGTGAATGGTTCCAACTTTGCTGTCGTCCGTGATGGCAAGGTCCTCGTGAACAAAGGATACGGCTTCGCTGACAAGGAAAAGAAAATCCCTGTTGATAAAGACACGGTGTTCCAAATTGGCTCTGTAACGAAAACCTTTACCGCCATGGCGGTCTTGCAGCAAGTCGATGCGGGCAAAATAGACCTGCATCATAATGTAGAGGAATATCTCGGCGATCTAAAGATTCCCAATAAGACGGGAAAACCGCTCACTCTGTACGACATGCTTACCTATTCAAGCGGCTTCGATTCTCCTGACATCACTACCTTTCTCGGTCCACAATACATCGAGCAGGACATCTCGATGGCTGAATTCGTTTCAAAGAATAAAATGCCGTCCGTCATCCGACCACCTGGCGAGGTCTATTCCTACGATAATACAGGATTCTTACTCGCTGGCTACGCCGTGGAAAAAGCAAGTGGAATCCCCTTTGCCCAGTATATGGATGAAAAAGTGTTCAAGCCTCTCGGAATGACCTCGAGTAGCGTTCGCTTAAAGCCTGAGCTCTTGAAGAGAATGGCTGCCCATTACCGCCCTAATGGCGAGCCACATCCCGCAGAAGGATTCATTCCAAGTGATGCTCCGCAGGGAAGCATTCTATCAACGGGAGAAGACATGGCCAAGTACTTGATCATGCAGCTGCAAAACGGGAAATTTGACGGCAAGGAAATTGTCAGCCAGAAAAGCCTAGACTTGATGCATTCCTATCAGATTTTCGCCGAAAAGGACATCCCGGTCACAACAGTAGGCTTTGAAAACCTCTATAGAGAGCTGGCAAATGGTCAGCACGTGGTTTTCAAGGGAGGAAATATACCTGGCCATGCTTCCCTGATCGTATTGATCCCTGAACAAAAAACCGCCTTTTATATGTCCTACAACAGTGATTCGGACATGAGATCCGATATTTTCAAAGAGTTCATGGATCATTATTTCCCCGAAAAAGAAAAAGCAGAGCCTGTTTATTTGCCCTTGAGTGAAAGAGATGCACCAAAATATATCGGGCTGTACCAAAATACGCGTGGCTTTTGGAACCGCACTTCGATTGCCTACGAGAATGGCTCACTCATGCTGGAGGATAAAACCGGTGGAAAACAAAAGCTACGAATGATTCATCCACTGCTGTTTGTAGATGAGGAAGGCAATAAAATCGCGTTCAAGGAAGACAAAAACAGCAACATCCAATACTTCTATTATTCCACGCCAAAAGACGTCACACACGCCGTTGCCCATTCACAAAAAATGGATAGGAAGGAGACTTACTCAGACGTCCCTAACACCAGTAGCTATAAGACCTATATCAGTAATGTCAGCGCTCTTTCCATTATGGGAGCAAAAACGGAAGGTAAATTTGATCCTACAGGGACCATGACACAAGGCGAATTTATTGACGCTCTGGTCAAAGCAAATGGCTGGTACGGATTTCCCGGGGACGAAGACATGAATAGACAGCAATTGGCCGCGAGCCTCCCTGATTTGAACCTTTCGGCACCTATTTCAAGACAAGCCGCTGCTGTCATGATCCAAACTTTGAAGCAGCTTGAACCCGTGGCAACCAGCAAAGTGAAGCTGCAAGACAAAGCCGATGCATGGGCAAAAGATGCGATCACTACTCTTGCTTCACAAGGCATCGTCGATCCTGATACGAAGATAAGCGCAGATGGCTTCTTCACATTCCGCGCAAAAGATTTGTTGAAGCGTCAAGAAGCAAGTGCCATGATTGATTTAGCGTTTGGTTATCATTCTTTGCCGGTTAAGTGGTGAGTAGCTGTTTGCTCTTTTTTGGGAAACTTTCTTTCGCCCACGGCTGTCGAGTAACTCGGCAGCCATTCTTCTTTTAGAAAAAATCCGCTTATAGGACATGGATTCTCTCCAGAACCTTCATCTCTGCGAGACTCTCGTGTGCATGCTTAAAAGGCTCATTCCTCCTCGCCGTTCGAGTTGGAATAAGCCTTTGAAAGTTAGTTTAAGCGTTTATTAAGTTTTTTTGTGTTTGGTTTGTTGTATAGTACGATTTTGCTGTTGAAGTTTTAAACCAAGTTTACACAAAACTTTTGAAATACCCATGCAATCGTCGCCAGTTGAGCCTTAATGATATGCCAAACGATCTAATACCCGTTCTATTCTCAATTGCAATTTTTGTTTTTCATTTTTAGATAGTTGTTCTCCAACATCATCAATGTTAAATTCTTTAAGGGTTATTTCAATATGTTTAAGTTCAACAGTATCCGTCAAACCGTCCTCTAACAATCTTTCAGCTAATGTAGTGTAGACTCCAATTTTTTCACTCTTTGTGTTTCTACAATCTCTTTTAAATCTATCCAATACTTCTTTTGCAATTTGATCAGGAGTTTTGTCTTTTGAAGTTATCGAATTATAGTAGTTGTTAACTTCATTAATCATTTCATCATAGTACCACATAGCTCTTGCATTATTAGTTAATTGTTTGTTACTTAGGTTAAATAAAACTTCATTCTTTCGGGTAATTAATTCTTCATATTCGCTTGCAGATAGTTTCTGTCGTAGAACTTCGTAGTCAACCTCATCTAAAAGCTTTATTATTATATCTTTTGATTTATGAAACACGTAGGGTTGCTTTAAAACTAGCTCACTATACCTAACTAAAATTGTAGCTTTTTCTAGATCACCACTATTCATTATTAGCTCGAAATCTTCGAAAGTCTTGGCTAATGCTTCCAAATTACTCATGTTCCTATATTTGTATTCCTGAAATGTTTCATCAAATGAGTTCAAAATCTCTCTATATTTTAATTTAGGAATCATGGTCTAGCCTCCCGTTTTTTTAGTTGGTACGATAGGATTTCCTTGATTATGAAGTACTTCAATTTGAATGTTCTTAAACTTCTCTGTAAATTGTCTGATGATGTAATTACAACTTCCACAAGTATCCTTCTCTGTAAACATAGTTATTTTTCCTCTTGCATTTGTATTGTTCCCTAGATCCTTTGCTATTTCATTTAATATCTTATATTCTGTATCGTCAATCCTTAAAGACTCAATACCAAGTGCATTAGGTGCGGTTGTGGCTTCAAATATTGGATCGTCTGGAAGTCCAGATATGTCTTTTATATTTGGGTTTCCAGAGTGTTTTTCCACTTGACTGTGCGCATAGTATTCTTTTTTGGGTAATTCTATATCCAGGTCAACCTTTGTATAAGAAAAGTTTCCTTTACCACTTTTTAAAACTGTATTGGATAGATTTCCTTTATATTTAGATGCAGCTATCAATAGGTCCTTGTCAATTATTTGATCAACTTGTCTTGTTGTGACCCACTCAAAATCAATGAGTTCACCTGTATCTGGATCACGAGTGTATCTGTGTTCATATGGAGTCGATCCTTTCGATGGATCACCTTTATCCGTCCCCTCAGTATCCGGCTTCTTATCTCCTTGAGGATCATTTTTCTTAGTACTATCACCCTTACCCTTAGGAGGCGTAGAATGATTCGAATTCCCAAAATCGCCGTTCACTACCTTTGGTAAATCCTTCTCATCAGGAATCTCGTGAGGTTTTTCAGCATGTTGAGCATGCCCTGTCCTCGCCTCAGTATCTGGCTTATTACTTCCTTGAGAATTATTTTTGTTAGCACTATTAGCCTTGCTATTCAGTGACGGAGAATAATTCGAATGTCCAGAATCCCCATTCACTACTTTTGGTAATACATTTTTATTAGGAATATCGAGAGATTTTGCAGCGTGTCCCGTTTGGGTTTCTGGGGCACGAGAACCAGTATGGCCCTTCCCACCATCCAGTCGATCATCAATCTCTTTATTCGACTGCTCTTTCATTTTCATCTGAAGCTTTTCAACGAGTCCTTGAATCTCTGCCTGCTTATCACCCGGTGTCTTAGCACTCGTCTTCATCTTCCCATCAAAAATCGATGCTCCGCCATCCATCATATTATCGACAGAGTTAAGCAATAGTCCACCTATTCCTTTTCCTCCGCCACCATCCAAACCCTTTCGACCACCTGGCCCATCCAGCTTATTGGCCAGTTTCACTGTCCGCGTAACGGCTGTACCTGTACCAGCACTAAGAGCACTTACCGCTACCTCTGCAACCACCATGTCTTTCTTAAACTCATTCTGACCCTTTGCATAGCTTTGTTCTTCTGATCTGGTCCACAGACCGCCGCTAAACAAGTTATCTTGATCATATTGGGCGTCTTTCACGAATGGGTCGATATAGTCATCGTATAGCCCTTGTCCAAACGACTTTGCATCGGATTTGATTTGTTCCCACGATTTATTGCCCGTTACCGTATCTCCCACGTAATTGACTGCATTCGTAGCGGTTTCTACAGCTCCTCTCGCGAGATCATTTCGTTCGAGGAGTGAAGGCCGCTCTTCTCCAGTCACCCCTTCGTAAATCGCGTCTACCAGATACGATGTTGGTAACGCGGTCGACGCAATATCTCCGGCATCTACTACCACATTCCACAAGCCTAACAAGGTATCTCCGAGAGCATCTAATTTCCCTTTCGCCTCAGATAATTGGTTGTTGACAGTTCTGCGCAACATGACGGCAGCCAAACCGTTTTCCTGAACGTCCTTTTCAAACGCACTTAATATTCTCGGAAACGCCTGACGTACGGTCGCATCCAGCTTAATCTCCTCACTACTGGATTTGTTTTCCTCCAACAACTCTATCGTATCCGACGCCGTTTTCACGTTCAAGCTCTTAGTCCCGGACAAAGACACGGCTGCCCCTGTCAAGGTCAGGGCACCACTCGCACTGATATTCACATTCGAGGTACTTTTCAGACTGACGCCAACATCCTTGTTCATCGAGATGTAAAGCATCCCTTCCTGAGCAGTCATCGTCAGCTCTTTATCCCCGAGCGTAAACTCTTTTCCCTGCGGATTCCCAAACGTCTTCACACCGGGGTCCTGCATTTGCCGCTCCTGCTTCTCGGCAGCCGCTCCTTTGGGCGCATGGCGCACGGAGTTCATGACCATGCCGTCGTCTTCATCGGCGCTCGGGAAGTACAGCTTTACCTTTGAGCCGAGCTCGGGCATGAGGTACAAAATTTGGTTGCCTTCCGCCGCATACGGGAACCACTGGGCCTTGCTTGGCTCTTGCTTTTTGTCCATGTTCAGGTGGAGCTTGACCTGATTGCGACCGATTTGAATCACTTTTCCGTCGATCGCCGCACCGATGATGGCCTTGTTGTACAGCTTCGTTTGCTTGACGGCTTCTGGCACGGCACATATGTAGCTCCACCTCAAGAGTCCCTGCTCCAGCTTCCCAGTGACTTTTGTAATGACAAACGTTTGCCCTTCCCGCTGCACCTCATCCCCGATTTGTAGCAGATCGTCATAATCGAAGGCGTACGTCGTGTACTGGTACTCGCTGACAGACGAGGAGCCGTTTGCGGCCTTTTTCATGTAGGGCGCGATGGCCCGGTTGACCTCGTATGGCGATTCGTCTTCCAGCTTGATTTGCTTGCGTCCCTCGGGCATGCCGATCCACAAGCGTACCTTATGCGCACTCAAATCCGGTACGAGGACGGCTCCGACATGGGACGCGATTCGCTTTAAAAAGGTCCAGTCTGTTTCCTCGTACTGCATGATGAATTTGCCCTGCTGGCGATCGTCGAAGGCTTGATCGATGACATCTCCACCGTGATAGATGGACATGATTTCGTCTACGACATCCCGGTACAACCGATTCACCTGTTGAAACGAACGTGTTTTCACGCTCATGTCCAACGCATATGTATGCGACACGGCCTTTATTGTGACGTAGTGAATATCCCGTACGACCTTGATTTCCACATGATCCAGCCGCCCCATGAAAATCGGCTGTTTTTCCCCGCCTTCCACCTTGTACAGCTCGATGGGATCGTGGGTGCCGGCACGATTGATGATCTCGTCCTCTTTGTCTTCCGGGACAATTCCTGTGATCGTGAGCGTGGCATGCGTGCCTGTTTGATGGACGAACTCCAGCTGATCTAACCGTATTGGTCCATATGGCCAAACGACTTTTATATCCTGATAGGTCATGACGCCGCTTGTACGCTGCATATTCTCCCCCCTCCTTTTCTAGCAAGCGCGATAAGCGTCAATCCTGACCGTCTTTTTCAATCGTGATGATGCCTGAACGATTGCAAACCAGCTGCGACCTGCTCAGTAAGGCATGCTCGTTGTCGATGAGCACATCGTGTTTTCCATCTGTCCATTTCGAGAACGTCTGTGGTACACACTCCACTCCTCCTGCCGCTTTGCAAAACCCAAAGCATCCGATATTCACGCCGGGGACGTGATCGGCGACATTCATGACAGGCTTGTTAAGGCTGTAAACGCCATGGCACAAGGGTAAATTCAAAACGCCGGGGTCGGTTCCCTGACTGCACTTGAGGGTCGCTCCCCGCACGACATATGAGTACTCGGGGCTGAACAGCCCCATTGCAAGTGCTTGAAGTAACGCTAGCATCATTAGACCTATCTCCCCTTCCCAAAAAATCCTCCGCAAGCAACTTCCATATTTCGTCTTATTTTTACATTCCATCTAATAATCGGGATAAATTGGAAAATAATTTATGGGTCAAACGTCCTGTTTCCTTATTTTTCAAAATAACCCAAAAAGGCCTCCACCAACTCTGCGATAGTTGGGGAAGCCTTCTTGAAAGAAAAAGCAATCTCGTTATATCGTTACACTTTCTTCGATCACCAGCTCACCGTTTGTCGCGTCGAGACTGGCCTCTACGCCCAGAGGGAGAGCAATGTTGCACGCGCCATGCCCGATCTGTATGTTCCAGATGGTCGGCTTTCCGTACGGTACGACGATATTTTGAAACACATCCCAGACAGAGAAGCCTTCGCGCTTTTTCGGCTCACAATCGGTCCATGTCCCGATGACGACGCCCGCACAATCATCAAACAAGCCACCCTGAGCAAGCTGTGTCAGCATGCGGTCAATCCGGTACGGCTCCTCGTCGATATCCTCCAAAAACAACAGCTTGCCTCTCGTATCGAGCTGGTACGGGGTCCCCATCAACGCGGAGACGAGGGCGAGATTCCCGCCGACTACAGGTCCAGATGCCTGACCTTCGACGAGACAGACGATTTCTTCCCCCGGCGGATTCATGATCGCTCCCAATGGCTCGGGGCGAGTCATGGCGCGCAGCAAATATTGCTTGGACCAGTCATCCAATCCATGCGCGATGTCTGAGGTAGCCATCGGTCCGTGAAGGGTAGCCAGATTCGCACGCTGTCCAAAAACGGTATGCAGCGCCGTAATGTCGCTGTAGCCGATAAACAGCTTCGGGTTTTGGGCGATGAGGTCATAGTCGAGCAAAGACAGGATTTGCGGGGAACCGTAACCGCCACGCATGCACATGATCCCGTCTACTTCCTCGTCGACGAACATGGCATTCAGCTCAGCCGCTCGTTGCTCAGGAGTTCCCGCCAAATACCCACCGTACGATTCTCGGCACGTATCCGATATTTTCACCTTGTATCCCAAACCTTGCAGCTCTGCCATTGCTTTGTTCAGCACTTCTTCTGTAGCAGGGCTAGAGGTTGCCACTACTCCGATTGTATCGCCCGCTCGCAATGCTTTCCCTTTGTTCATCTGTCCAGTCTCCTCCTCCGGGTTCTCTCCCCATTATCGTACATCTGTGTCAAATGGTGCATAGCCATTTTCGCAGCTTGCGACTTGCAGACGGCTGGCTGATTCCGAGCGCTTCCGCTACCTTTGTCGTCGTTTTATGCTGCTCATACGCCCGGTGCACGAGCTGCCGCTCCACCTCGTCCATTGCCTCCTGCATCTGCATTACACGATCAACCTTGATCCCCTTGTGCTCCCTGTACTCTTGGTTATGTATGTAACGCGGAATTTGCGCGGGCGTAATGAGGGTATCGTGAGACGTAACGACGAGCCGTTCCACTACATTTTCCAACTCTCTCACATTTCCAGGCCAATCGTATTCACTGAGGATGCGATAGCAGGTATCTGCGAGCTGTCTCTCCAAGCAGTACTTTTGCGAAAAGACATTGAGAAAGTAATGAACGAGCACGGGTATCTCTTCCTGTCGTTCGCGCAGCGGTGGAATTTCTAACGGGACGACGTGAATGCGATAGTACAAATCCTCGCGAAATTTGCCTTCCTTGACCATTTGCCGCAGGTTTTTATTCGTGGCCGTGATCAGCTTTACATCGACTTTTCGCGAAACAGAGCTGCCTACGGGCGTAATCGTTTTTTCTTGCAACACATTCAACAGCTTCACTTGCAAGGAGAGTGACATCTCCCCGATCTCGTCCAAAAACAGCGTGCCTCCGTTTGCCTTTTCAATCAAACCTGCCTTGCCATCCTTGTCTGCTCCCGTAAAAGCACCCTTTTCATAGCCAAACAGTTCTGACTCCAGCAATGTCTCGGGAATGGCTCCGCAATTGATATGCACGAATGGCTTGTCCACCCGCGGACTGCACTCGTGGATGTATTTTGCCAGTACGCCTTTTCCGACGCCTGATTCCCCTAGCAGGATCATGGATGATTCTACCTGCGACAGTTTTTTTGCCATCATGGCGACTTGCTCCATGGACTGACTGCGGTAGATCAAGCTAGTCTCTCCTTTTTGCCTGTTGTTCTCCTTGGTCATTTCACTCTGCAAGACCGTTCCGACGTACTTGACTTCATTTAATTCCTGCTGAAGTTGCTCCTGGCTCGTTATATCAATGAACGTATGGATCACTCCGTTAAAATTCCCGTCCTGATCCCAAATCGGTGTACCTTCCACAAAAAGCTTACGATTTTTGCGGGTGGTTTGAATCGTGTGTATCTTTTTCTTGTCGCGAATGACCCGCATCGTGATCGTTGGCGCAAAATAACCGTGATGATAAAACTCTTCAATCGGCTTGCCCATCATCTCCCTAGGATCGATTCCGAAAAATTCCTCATAGCTTCCCGAGCAAAACAAGGTCCTGCCTTCTGCGTCTGTTACGTGTACGATATCAAACAGCGAGCCTAACAAGGCTTCATAATCGACCATGGCGCTCCTTACCTCCCGTGCCCCCCGCATCTTGTGGAGTGACACGTACATAGCGATTCGTCGGTCTGCCTACCCCACCATAGCTGACATCCATTCTGACACTCCCGCTCTTCTCCAGATAGTCCAAATAGCGTCTAGCTGTTACTCTCGCGATCCCTACGCGTTCGGCCACGTCATCTGCCGAGAGCGGCTGACTCTCTTTCTCGATCTGGCGCATGATCTGCTCCATGGTGACAGCGTGCAGTCCCTTCGGCAGCACTGCCCTGCCAATAGTGGCATCGGCTTGTTCTTTTTCCGGGCTTTTGCGGAATAGCAGTTGGTCGACTTCATCCTGGGATGCGGTTCCCTCCCAATCAATCCGTCGGCGAAACTCTCGATAGTTTTCCAACGACTGCTTGATCCGTTCAAACTGAAATGGCTTGATAATATAGTCCATTGCCCCATTGCGCAGCATCGATTGAATCGTGGTTTTGTCCTTTGCGGCTGTTACGACGATGACGTCCACAGCATGTTTGGCGGCACGCAGTTCCATCAGTGCCTTCACCCCGTCCTGGATCGGCATGAAAATATCAATGATCACCAAGTCAGGATTGAGCTCATTCACTAGCTTGAGTCCATCTGCCCCGTTGGCTGCAATTCCGACCACGACGAAGCCCGGGACACGCTCAATGAACTGTTTGTTGATTTCCTGTACCATCGGATCGTCTTCCATAATCAGTACCCGAATGTGATCGTTATCCTTCTCCATGACTCTCCACCACCCCCATCGGAAACGTTATAAGAAAGCTGGCCCCTTCTCCGCGTGCCGAATGGCAAACCAGCTCGCCTCTCCCTTTATTGACCAGCTGCTGCACCAGATGCAGACCAAGTCCACGGTGCGCGCGTTCTTTCGTAGAAAATCCCCGTTCCAGCATGTGTCGGCGCGTCTCTTCGTCCATGCCGATTCCATTGTCCTCCACCAGGATGGAGCAAATCTCTTCGTCTTGCTCGATACTGATCATAATCTCCTTCTCCTCGCGTTCGATTTGCTCCAGTGAATCAAAGGCATTCTCGATCAGATTCCCCAAAATGAGCACGAAATTATGATGATCCATGTACGGCGGAAAACGTTCCAGATGACTCCTGCGATCAATCACAACTCGAATACCCAGCTCTCTTCCGCGACTTACTTTGCCAATCAATAGCCCTGATAAATTCTCATCCATGATCCGCGTCGTTAAAAAGGAGATGAGCTCCTCCTGCTGCTCGTTGACCTCGAACAAATACGCGAGCGCCTTTTCATGCTGATGGAGCTGGAGCAAGCCTGCGATGGTATGCAAATGGTTCATGTGCTCGTGGTTTTGTACCCGCAGCGCACCGACGAATTCTTTTACGCCTGTCAGTTCCTCCGCCATTCTCGCCACTTCTGTTCTGTCCTGAAAAATCGCAATCGCGCCGACGATCTTTTCCTCGACCTTGATCAGAAAACGGTTGGACCAGAGCAGTGTATTGCCGACGTGAATTTCCGTGTTGGTAAAATTCTGGCGAAGCTCCAGCACTTCTGGTAATCTGGTGTCGTGCAGGACAGACCGTATGTGCTTGCCCAGCACCTCTCCTTCGATGCCAAAAATTTGCTTCGCCCTGTCATTAAAGATCGTAATTCTCTCCCGATTGTCGATGGCGATGACTCCCTCATGCATGGAATGGAAGGTTGCGGTTCTCTCTACCAGGATTCGCGCGATTTCGTCCGGCTCCAGGTCGAGCATCTGCTTTTTCATGTGACGGGCCAACTGATAGGAACCCCACACCCCGAACAATAAGGAGAAGAAGAAGGTAAGGGCAATATTGTTTCGCTCGCTGTACAAGATCCCCCAAACATCAGGCATGACACGTCCGACCAAGACAACACCCACCTGCTGATGCTGGTCATCCATGATCGGCACGTAGGCCCGCAGAGCCATTCCCATCTCTCCTTTGACTTTTTGAAAATAGGAGTGCTCGGCATAGGCCTCATCAACCGCAGGGTCCATAAACACCGTACCAATCCGCCCATCTAATGGGTCTGAATAACGGACACGCTCCATATTCAGCACGACGATATACGTCACATCATTGACGACGCGCAGGTTGTTTGCTGTCGGTTGGATCACCTTCCATCCGTCTGGTTCCTGAATACTTTTTTGTACATTCGGAATCGTCGCAACCGTGCGCGCTGTGGTCATCAGCCGTTGTCCCAGTTGGGTTTCCGTAATCCGAATAATCCCTCCGGCCATGATCAAGTTTCCGATGATCAAGGAAAAAAAAACGATTCCGACGGAGAGCAGCATAATCTTCCATTTGATTGTTAAACGTTCGAACAGGTTCGTTCTTTCCTTTCCATTGGGTTTGCAACTCACATTCATTCAACATAAGCAGGTGTTTTGAAAATGAAATCGTTGGTAACCAGTACATTCATTGTCATACTCGGACTTGTGAGCGCTGTCATTATAGGCTTCGGACCAGATTCTCTGATGGAAAACAGAGGGTACGATGAAGAACAGGTAGGGCTGTCCAGTCAAATTATCATCAAGTTCAGCCACGTAATCGCGGAAAACACGCCGAAGGGTCTGACTATCGAACGCTTTTCCCAGCTAGTGAAGGAAAAGACAAACGGACGTGTAGAGGTACAAGTCTTTCCCAACAGTATCCTTCATACCGAGAAAACCGAGATGACTGCTTTGCAAAACGGCGAAATCCAGATGATTGCCCCTGCGTTCTCCTATCTGTCAAACACGATTCCCGAATGGGCTGTCCTTGATCTGCCTTATCTGTTTCGATCACAAGAGGACGTCGAAACCGTATTCAATGGAGAAATCGGCCAAATACTATTCGATAAGCTCGAAGATTCCGACATGAAAGGACTGGCCTTCTGGGGAAGCGGCTTTAAGCAAGTGACAGCCAACCGCCCGTTGATTATGCCTTCCGATTTTGTCGGCCAACGTTTGCGGATTATTCCTGGCAACGTGATCGAAGCTCAATTTCGCACGCTCCGGGCAATCCCTGTAGGCTCTTCCTTCAATGAATTATACAGCATGCTGGCTGCCGGAAAAGTAGACGGCGAAGAAAATACGATTTCCAACGTGTACACCAAACGGCTCTACCAAGTTCAAAAGCACATGACGATCAGCAATCATAGTTATTTGGGTTACACTGTGGTGATTAATAAAACGTTTTGGAACAATCTCCCCGCCGATATTCAGCAGGCGATATCGGAAGCGATGCAGGAAGCGACAGCTTACAATAATCAATTGGCTGTATCGATGAATGACAAACAGCTACGCTTGCTCCAAGAAAACGGGGGAATGAACATCCACATACAGACAGCAGAAGAACGTGCGGCCTGGATCGAAGCGTTGCAACCAGTCTACGATCAATTCGCTCCGAGCATCGGAGAACCATTGATGCAGAAAATCAGAGAGCTCCACCAACGCCGGTGAAGCTCTCAAGCAATCTCCTCGCTCTGGTCCTTGCGCATAGGCAAAATGAGCGTAAAAACCGATCCCTCTGACGTGCTCTTTGCGAGGAGGAGATCACCGCCAAGCGCCTTCGCCATCATGCGAGAATAGGACAACCCCAACCCAAGTCCACGTACTTTGTCTTTTTTATTGCTGCCCCGGAAGAAACGCTCAAACACAAGAGGCTGTTCCTTTGCGGGTATTCCTGGTCCATCGTCTTTGACGTCGATTCGTAAATCTGTATCCGTTTTGTAGAGAGTGAGCGCTATGTTCCCCTTCTCGCCAACAGCCTGTTTCGCGTTGTTCAATAGGTTAATCAAGATTTGCTGGACACGGCCCGGATCGACATAGATCATTGTCTGCTTTTCCAGAACCCTAACGGTAAACGTGACGTGACCGAGGTCGTGGACAATCTGCCATTGTGAGGCGATCTCGCGGATCAGCTTGTTCACGTTTTGCTCTTCCTGACAAACAGTGATCGCTCCTACGGCAAATGAATTGAAGTCTAGCAAATCCTCTACCATTTTTTGCAGGCGCTTTGTTTCCTTCAGACAGATTTCCAAAAACTCCTTCTGCTCCTCACCGGAAACCACCTCGTCGTTAATTGCCTGGATTAATCCGCTAATCGACGTAACGGGGGTTTTCAGCTCGTGTGTCACTCCAGCCAAAAGCTCTGTTCGCATGCTTTCCAACTGCCGAAGACGGTCGGCCATTTCCGCAAATGTATGCACCAGCTCGTGAATTTCTTTTTCCTTGATCGTTTTATTGAGCAAGACGTCGTAGTTTCCTTCTACGATCTGTCGTGCGGACATCACCACATTTTGAATCGGTTCAGACAGCTTCCGCGCATGAAAATAAATAACCGCCCAGCCAAGCACACCCAAACTCCCCAGCATGATGACCAAATATTGGATTTCCTCTTTCCCTACCTTGATATCTGTTTCGGGGAAAAGCAAGATCACCTTGCCAATGATTTGGTCATTGAACTCCAGATTTTTCCTGATTACATACAGGGTCTCACCTGACGGATGCCTCACTTTATCCCGCTTATCTGCCTGCTCCAACAACTCAGGTGCTGCCTGCTGCAATGGAGGCGGAAGCTTGGTTGGCCGACTGTATACGACCTTTCCTTTTACATCTTCAATGAATAAAATCAAATTGCGATCCACACCCATAAACTTTCGCCGATTATCCAATACCTGATGAAGTTTTTCCCCCACCAAAATATTTCCAACATCATCGACGACCCGATCAGCCACTTCCTCTGCAAACAGTCGCGTGACCTCGATCTGCTTTTCAATCGCGGCGTACTTGATCCAATAGGCAGAGACAGCCCCAATGATGAGCAATCCGATCACGAGGGTGAGTAGATAGCGTGTGGTCCAATAGCGCAGCAGCGATACGGGCTCATTGTTTTTTATAAACACAGAATTGATACCCAACCCCTCTTTGCGTCTTGATCTCGCCTTCCTGAACTGGCCAATTCTCCAGTGTCTTTCTGACCCGCTTGATCGCCAGGTCTACAGCACGGTCACTCCCGCCATAGTCCATTCCCCATACTTGTTCGATCAATTGCTCTCGGGTAAAGGTCTGATTCGGATTTTGTGCCAGAAAAAGCAGCAAGGACAAATCGCGCGGGTGAAACGTCAGTTCGAGACCGTGCAGCGTCACGTGATGGGACTGAAAGTTTATTTTTAAGCTTCCAAATAGTCGGGTTTCCTGATCTTTCACCAAAATAACAGAGCGGCGCAGCACCGCATTGACTCGTGCAATTACTTCATCCGCGACAAAAGGCTTCGTTATGTAGTCATCTGCCCCTTGATTGAGTCCTTTGAGCTTTTGGTCTGTTTGACCGAGCGCCGTCATCATAATGACTGGACAGGAGCTCTTTTCGCGAATGTACTGGAGAATCTCCCAACCGTTGCGTTCAGGGAGCATGACATCCAACAGAACCAGATCCGGCTTTTTTTCGTCAAAAAGCTCCATCGCCTTGATTCCATCGTTCGCTTGCAAGACCTCATACCCTTCCTTTTGCAAGTAAGCCTTCAGCACGCGCGATATCACCAGTTCATCTTCTACCAACAAAATGCTTTTCATATCTTCCCTACCTGATTTACAGACATATGATCATTCCTATTCGAGAATTCTCTCGCATGGTCTCTCTAATCATCTACGTACTTCTATTCTATCAGTTTACAACCTTGTATTAAAATTTGGCTTTGATGTTTTTGGAAAATAGGAAAAAAGCCTTGCATCCTGTGAAAAGGAGCAAGGCTTTTTTTGTGAGAAACGTCCCCACTTTGCGGGAAGTTAGTTGATAACGTCACCTTCGAAAGTGATATCTCCATCGCTAGCGTCAGCGGAGAAATCATACAGGTTATCGTCATCCTCATCGACAATTTCACCGTCAATATCTGCATCTTCGAACTCATCCCAAATATCTTCCACTACTTTTTCCACGAGTTCTTCGAAATCAGATTCATCCAGATCCTCATATTCATCTTCGAATTCTTCACGGTCAACTTGGATTTCTACATCGATATCATCTTCGTCGCCACTCAGAGAGATCTTCCACTCGATATCTTTGTAGTCATCGTAGTAGTTATTCAGATCGTCTTCCAGATCGTCCAGATCGTCATCGTCTTTGCTACTGTTATTCTTCTTGCTGTTTTTCAAATCAGAGATCTCTTTGTTCAGGCTATCGATGGTGTTTTGCAGACTTCTGATTTGAGCATCACGTGCAGCTAACTCGTTTGCGTGTTGGGAGTTAGGCAAGTCTTTTACTGTGATGGTGTACTTCGCGCCATCCCATGCTACATCCTTGCTGAATACGCCAGCCATCATGCGAAGTGGAATGTACGTGGTTCCGTTTACGATGAATGGTTCGATTGTTGTTGGAACAGCTGCACCGTTATAGATAACTTTAATGTTGTTGTACTTAGCTTGCAGATTCTTCGTTCCAGTAGCCGCTTGAGAGCTCGTCGGAATAAGTGTGGTAGACAGAATCAACGCTGAGGCAATCGCCAGATATTGCTTCTTGAACATAGAAAATCCTCCATTCTCCCGGTTGTCTGTTTCTTTCGTGTCACTATGTACATCTCTTACTTTACCTATCGTTCGTGTCGAGAGTATGTCAACAATTGATTTTTTCCTTTCCAATTTGAGGGGTTTTCTATGACCAAAAGGACCAAAACAACCAATATGACCGTATCATTTTCAATTTTCCACACCATTTATACAATGCAAAAGAGAGGGATAAAGCGCTTTCAATTCTTGGAGGAGGAGTGATTCGATGCGGATCAACTTTAAAAATCTGACCGTACAGGTCGTTATAGCCATCATCCTCGGTATTTTAGTTGGTCATTTTGCACCCAAATTCGGCGCAGAGCTGAAGGTGTTGGCCGATATTTTTGTCAAACTGATCAAAATGGTCATTCCACCGATTGTCTTCTTCACCGTGGTGAATGGAATCGCCAGTATGGGAGACATGAAAAAGGTCGGTAAGATCGGCGGCAAAGCGCTGCTCTATTTTGAAATCGTTACCACAATCGCATTGGCCATCGGACTGCTCGTGGTCAACCTGATCAAGCCTGGGGTAGGCTTTGACAAAACGGGACTGACCAGCGGGGACGTTTCCAAGTACACGGAGGCTGCTGCTCAGAGTAACAACGGTTTTATCGATTTTATTGTGAAGATCATCCCGGAAAATGTCGTCGGGGCGATGGCAAATGGCGAGCTGTTGCCTATTCTGTTCTTCGCTGTCCTGTTTGGTCTCTCACTCGCTGCCATGGGGCAAGCGTCCCAGCCTGTCATCAAGCTGTTTGACAAGCTGACACACGGATTTTTTGGTGTCGTCAATATGATCATGAAGGTCTCGCCAGTAGCTGCATTTGGCGCGATGGCGTACACGATTGGGAAATTCGGCATCGGGTCGCTGACCAGACTGGGCCTTTTGATGACGGCTGTCTACATCACAATGTTTTTGTTCATTATTCTCGTCCTGGGCGGGATCGCGCGCTACTACAAATTCAGCATCTTCTCGTTTATCAAATACATTCGGGAGGAAATCCTGCTCGTGCTCGGAACATCCTCCTCAGAGTCCGCTCTTCCAAGAATGATGGATCGGCTGGAGAAGTACGGCTGCTCCAAATCCGTTGTCGGTCTGGTCGTACCGACGGGCTACTCGTTTAACCTGGATGGCACCTCGATCTATTTATCTATGGCCGCCATTTTTATCGCCCAGGCATATGGCATCGAGCTCAGCTTTTGGGAACAGGTCACTCTTTTAGGAATTCTGATGATTACGTCAAAAGGGGCTGCCGGTGTCACAGGTTCTGGTTTCATTACACTCGCCGCTACCTTGGCAGCCTTCCCTGTCATTCCGGTCGAAGGCATTGCCCTCTTGCTCGGCGTCGATCGATTCATGTCAGAAGCTCGTGCCATCACGAATCTGATCGGAAATGGCGTAGCTACCGTGGTCATAGCCAAGCATGAGAATGAGTTCCATCCGGGACGCGTCCAGCAAACAGATGAAACTGCCAGCGAGACGGACAACGAGTCAGAGGCAAAACCGATTATGGCCTAGTCCAGATAAAAAAGAGGTTCTCCTATTCCCGAGAGAACCTCTTTTTGCTTTAGTCATTTGGCCATGTTTTACGAAGCTCCACCTCAAATTGGCGCAGGTGATTAATTCGCTTCTGTGCTGCCTGATACTCCTCCTGCCAGCCCTCTTTCTCGCGCTCTCTGATCAGCTCCGCCTTTTTCTCCAACTCCCTTACCTCATTGCGCAATGCGATCACGATGTCCAATAGCTCATCCATCTCCATGGACCGCATGTCTTGAATAAAGACCCATTCCGCTTCTGTTAATCGATACTGTTTGTTCGCCATGTTTCATCATCCTTAAAATAACCTCTTTCGAAGCCGGCTCATGGAGGAGCGACTTCGCTTTAGAGGAAAGTTGATATTCCTGTACGTTTATAAGTGTGTCATTTTTTAATAAAAATGTTTCATTTCAAAGAAAAATCATGTCATTTCGTGTATAATAGTTGTTGTAGGTATGAATGTCGACAATAATCCGCACAACAGGGGGGATTATTACTAAAATATCACCGGAATGGATATAATTCCAAATAATTATTGACGACTTGTTGCTCACTGGGAAAAAAGAGCCGATATCTATGCCAATACAGTGTCTTGCGTGAAGGAGGATCTTACATGTTCTCGATTAGAGAATCCGATTTGCCAGGGATCGGCAGGAAGTACCAGGTCGAAACCAGAAGTGGCGACAAGCTGGTTATCGTCATTCACGATGATGGCCGCCGGGAAATGTATCACTTTGACCGTGATGATATAGACGAAACAATCTCCATGGTTACCCTTGACGATGATGAGGCGAGACAAATTGCTGCCATCGTAGGCGGTTTGACGTACAAACCATCTGCACTGGAAACAGTCGAGGTTGCGTTAGACAAACTCATGATCGAATGGTACAAGATTGAATCGAACGCTCCTGCCATTGGCAAGACGATTGGGGAGCTCAACATTCGTCAAGAAACTGGCGCTACTATCATCGCCGTTATCGAAAAAGACCATAATCAAACGATTAATCCCGGCCCCGAGTATGTCCTTTGTACAGGATCTACGTTGGTCGTTGCAGGTGAACGGAAGCAGGTGAAGGCTCTCAAGACTATTCTCAGCAACGGAGGTGAGTGATATTGGAGCACATCGTTTTTGAAGTCGGTCTTGCCCTCGCACTCATAGCAATGGCGGGGTTCCTCTCCATGAAGTTAAAATTCTCCATCGTACCCTTCTACATTCTCGTCGGGATGATCGTGGGTCCACACGCTCCCGACATCGGCTTGTTTGATCTCCGCTTTATTGAAAGCGCCCCGCTCATCGAATTTATGGGCAGAATTGGCGTACTCTTCCTGTTGTTTTACCTCGGACTTGAATTTTCAGTAGGCCGCCTGATCAAGGCTGGTCGATCTATTGCCGTTGGCGGTACCATTTACATTGTCATCAACTTTACCCTCGGCCTCTTGTTTGGTTGGGCTGCTGGATTTCCACTCAAAGAAGTTTTGATTATCGCAGGCATTACCACTATTTCCTCCAGTGCCATTGTGGCAAAAGTACTGGTGGATCTCAAACGTACAGCAAATCGCGAAACAGAGATGATCTTGGGGATCATCATGTTCGAAGACATATTCTTGGCCGTCTATATCTCAATCGTATCTGGCTTGGTGTTAAGCGGTGCAACTTCCCTTGCTGGCGTCCTCTCATCCGCATTGATTGCACTTGGCTACATGCTCTTCCTCATTATCGTAGGCCGCAAGCTCGTTCCTTTCCTGAATCGGGCATTGAACATCAAATCAAACGAAGTGTTTATGATTACGGTGTTTGCCGCTCTGTTTCTGATTGCGGGTTTTTCCGAAACGATCCATGTTGCCGAAGCCATCGGAGCACTGCTCGTAGGTCTCGTTTTGGCAGAAACACAACACATGAAGCGCATCGAGCATCTCATCCTGCCATTTCGTGACTTCTTCGGAGCCATGTTCTTCTTCAGCTTCGGTTTGACAATTGATCCATTGTCATTAGGTGGAGCCGTATGGTTGTCCATTGGTGCCGTCGCCCTCACCCTTTTCGGTAACGTCGTCGCCGGACTTTTGGCTGGGCGAAGTGCCGGATTGCCTCCGAAGGCTTCTACCAATATTGGACTGACCATCGTATCTCGCGGTGAGTTCTCCATCATCATGGCTAATCTCGGAAAAGCGGGCGCACTCATGGAAATTTTGCAACCATTTGCGGCTCTTTACGTTTTGATTCTCGCCATTTTAGGACCATTGCTGACCAAGGAATCCAAGCATATATACAAGCTGCTCAATGCTGTGTTTCGTCTGGATCGAAAGACATCCGTCAAGGAACCAGCAAACAAAGCAGACGCTGGATAATAGGAAAGACATGACTACCGACAGCAGATATGACTGCTGTCGGTTTTCTATTTGATCGCAGACAACATGTTTTCCATGATTTCTTCACTCATCGGGCCGATGTATTTGTTCTGGACCACGCCGTTCGAATCAATAATGTAGCTGGTCGGAATCGAAATGGCTTTGTACACATTCGCTACTTCTTTATCGGGATCGAGCAAAATCGGAAAGGTGATGCCATACAACTTCACGAAATCCGCCACCACTTCCGGGCTCGTCTCCGTATCGGTCAGATTGACCCCGAGAATAACAACGCCTTTTTCCTTGTTCTCTTCGTAGTAACGCTGCATGTCCGGCATTTCTGCGCGGCAAGGAGGACACCACGTCGCCCATAGATTGAGAATGACTTTTTTCCCCCGTAAATCGGACAGCTTGACTGTACCGCCACCTATCTGCTGCAGTTCAAAATCTGGAGCGGTATTTCCTTTTTCTATTCCAATCTGCCCGTTGCCTTGCTCGCCAGATGAAGCGATGGGTTCCTGCCTGTTCAAGATTTCCGCATCAAAAATACCCCATCCCAAAAGCCCCAAGAGTACGAGAATCGCCCAAACATTATGATGCTTCTTCATCAGTCGTTCCCCCTATCGGCTTCACTCGTCTGGACAAAAAGAGCAGCAAGAGAGCGAATGCATAGTACATGAGCTGTTCGCCAGAAAGTCCTGCAAACACAGCTTCTCGATTCGGAATAAAAAAGTGCACATAGACTTGGCTAATCGCAAACCACATCACGGGTGCAAGCCAAGCCGCCAGATGAATGAGTCCTTCCTTTGCCCGATGCAGCCACCAAAGAAAGAGGACGCATATGACGACCTGCTGTAGGTGATACCACATGCTGCTCTGTTCCAACAGGACCGTGAGCAGTTGGTAAACACCAGTTGCAGCAAGAAAACCTGTCGCCATTCCCAAGGCAACGAAATGAACAGGAATCGCTTTTTTGCGTACCGTCTTGGTGAGGTAGACGACAACTGCCACGACTGCCAGGATGGCTCCGGTTTCTCCCCCGGAAAAATAAAGAATCGATGAGGGATTCTCCACTGCCTTCGAAAAATGAAACAGGACGTAGCTGAACTTCCAAACGAGAAATGCCAGCAACAGTGCATTACTCAACAGCTCAATAACCGCTGATTTCATTTCTCTGCTATGTTTAAGCTGAGCGGATATAGCCACAAAGCCGAGCGAAAGTGAAACAATGACCGCCAGCATGCTCATTTTCAACAAAAAGGGGCCCATTTGAAAAGCATCCGACATTTTCGTTTCCTCCTTTAGGAAAATGGCTTACTCTGAGAAGACAAGTATTCAAACAACTATCACCATATCAGGAAATGGGGAATAAAGGAATGCTCACGAATATTTTTACTTTGCAGGAGCGCTATGCCCTTGCTTTTTCTACGCGAACGGAGCATCCACAAGTGCGCGTATATCGCGATGAATCGGTCCCGGACATGTATAGCCATAATTATACAGAACTGATGTCGGTTCCCACTCAAGACTGGATACAAGCTTACATCGAGCAAGAGCTACAACATGCCAAAGAGCAGCACCTCGGCCACTTGAAGCTGGAACTGCACCCGTCGCTACCTTTTTCAGAAGAGTTAGTGTCTTTTGCTTCCCAGCTTGGGTTTGAAGTAAATACGATGCTGTACATGCTTGCTCCACTGGATGTTGCCGATAAACTGGCGCCGAATCCACAATGCTCCGTTTTACGAGGGGATTCAACTGACATCATGGAAGCAGGCATACGCTGCCTTACTGCTTATGATTCCGTTATGATCAATCCTGATTTTGCTGTACGTAAAGCGAACCGGAAAAGAGAAATTTATAAAAAAGGCGAGATCATTCCGTATGTGTGCTTTGTCGATCAGGAGCCAGTCGGTGCATGTGAATGGCATCTTTACAACGAGCTTGTTCGTATGGAGGAATTTTTTATACTGGATGCCTGGCAACGTAGAGGGTTCGGCACGGAAATCATTCGGGTCATGATGCAGGACGCCAAAAAGCTCGGCGCCACCCATATGTACCTGACGACCTATGCAGATGATACGCCGCAGGAAATGTACAGAAAGCTCGGCTTTGAAGTGGTCGGGAGGCATTTGGAAATGATCTGGCGAAAGAAGTAGAAAAAAGCTCCCACCAAGTCGCTTAGTGGGAGCCATCCAATTTTTTGCGTTGATCTACTCTCTTGTCATGGTAAGCAGTGCTGCGGCCTCCCGATCTCTTCGGTCGGTTTCGCCATTTTTGGTCCACTGTAAAAAGCGGTCGTCCAAAAGCTCTGCCAAGATTGCCCGTTTATCCGCCTCGCTTGCCGCCAGCGAGAGTACTTGTCTTCTCATGCTGCCGAGAAAAAGCGTGTAGTCCTCGTATTCTGGTCCCACCCATTCTTCGAGCTGACGGCGCATTTTCTTTGCCAGACCCGGGTTGTTCCCACCCGTAGAGATAGCAATCTGCAGGTCTCCACGTACAACGACAGATGGAACGGTAAAGGAACAGAGGTCTGGGCGATCAACGATATTGATCCACTGATGCGGACGGCACGCTTCGTATACAGCCAGATTGACGGTGGGATCACTCGTCGCCGCGATGATGAGAACCACCTGCTCTACGTCCTGTGGGGTAAAGGGGCGCTGTGCTACCATCAGCTTCCTAGCATGTGCCCACTCGAGGATGGTTGCCGTACAGGAGGGACTCACAACGGTGACATCCGCACCAGCAGCAAGCAGACTGCCGATTTTCCGCTCGGCTACCTGCCCGCCACCGACCACTAGGCAACGCTTGTTTTGTAGATTGACCATCATGGCATAGTGCGTCATCAACGTTTCCCCCCTCGTTTTCCTATTATTGCACTTGCCCCATTCCAAGCGTAGCTTCAAACCAGTTGATTTTCTCACGCATCTTCACGACATCACCGACCAGAATGATAGCTGGATTCGTGATGTGACTGTTTTGGGCCAAACGTTCCTCAATATCAACCAGGGTACCCGTTACCACTGCTTGCTGCGGGAGTGTTCCCCAAGAGATGACAGAGACTGGCGTATGTGGATCGCGTCCGTGCTTGATTAATTGGGTGCGGATCAACGGCAGATTGGCTACTCCCATGTAAAAGGCAACCGTGTCGATACCATTTGCGAGAGCACTCCATTTTTCTACCGCCAGCTCCGGCTTGTCTTCGCGCAAATGTCCCGTCACGACAGCGAATGAAGAGCCGTGATCGCGGTGTGTCACCGGAATACCCGCGTACGCCGAGGCTGCAATTCCAGCTGTTACTCCCGGGACGATTTCAAAGGCAATTCCTCGCTCAGCCAAATGCTGCGCTTCTTCTCCGGCACGTCCAAACACACAAGGATCGCCCCCTTTTAGCCGTACGACGACTTTTCCTTCCAGCGCTTTTTCCGCTAACAGTTCGTTAATCGATTCCTGTCTCATCGTGTGATGATCCGGCAGCTTGCCGCAGTAGATGCGTTCTGCCGTCTGTGGCGCGTACTCCAGCAGGGCTGGATTTGCCAGACGATCATACACAACCACCTCTGCCTTTTGCAGGCATTCCATTCCTTTTACGGTAATCAGCTTTGGATCGCCAGGGCCAGCTCCTACGAGATAGACTTTCCCCGCGCCGCTCATCGGTCACTTACCCCTGCTGATGCAAATGTCGCCATCTCACGGACCATCCGTGTCGCCGCTTCCACGATTGGAAACGCCAATGTTGCTCCGCTTCCTTCGCCCAGTCGCAATTTCAGGCTGAGCAGTGGCTCCTTGCCTAATGCTTGCAGGACAAAATCATGCCCCGGCTCCTCAGAACGGTGACCCGCGATCAAGTAATCAGCAACGAGTGGCTCCATTCGAACAGCAAGCAAAGCCGCTACCGTAGCGATAAAGCCGTCCAGCAGCACAGGGACACGGCGAGAGGCTGCTCCCATGATCGCACCAGCCATTGCTCCGATTTCCAGTCCGCCGACTTTTGCCAAAACGTCCAACGGATTAGTTGCATCCGGGCGATGCAGGGCAAGTGCTTCACGAACAACTGCCTTTTTACGCTGCCAGCCCGCGTCATCCAGCCCTGTTCCTCGTCCGACGATTTGCTCAGGATCAGCTCCGGTTAATGCTGACAGGATCGCACTGCTGGCTGTCGTGTTGCCAATGCCCACTTCACCGACGATCAGGACTTTGGCGCCTTCCCCGATCATCGCTTCCGCCATCTCGAGGCCAACTGCGATGGAGCGCTGCGCTTCGTCTGCGGTCATTGCTGGTTCTTTCAGCATATTGCCCGAGCCTGCTCTGATTCGCTTGTTGTAAACACCCGGTGCTTCGATCTCGACCGCTACACCGACATCGACGATTTTTTGAATGGCTCCGATTTGTCTGGCAAAGACGTTGACTCCAGCTCCGCCATGAATCATATTCAGCACCATCTGCGCTGTCACTTCCTGCGGATAGGCAGAGACACCTTCCCGTGCCACACCGTGATCGGCCGCAAAAACAAGCACGCCCGGCGGGGTTACAACAGGCATCGTCTCACCTGTCATCCCAGCCAGCTCAATAGCCAATTGCTCCAGGCGTCCAAGGCTGCCAAGCGGCTTGGTCAACTGATCCACATGCTGTCTCGTTTGCTCACTTGCTTCCTGATTTCGTGGCTCAATCGCCGGATAAATGACTGCCATTATATTTGCACCTCTTTTTCTTGAAAAGCCTTCATGTACTCTTCGATCGTATCCAACCTCACATGGCGACGAACAGTATCCGCCAACAGATCGTACCCCTGCTCTCGTAGAGCGACAAAAGATGGGCGATCCGTAATGGGTGAGAGTCCTTTTTGCTCACGGATGGCATTCAGCAACAGCGTGCGGAAGTGGTCATTGTGGAACAGCCCATGAAAATACGTACCGATCAACTGCCGCTCCTCCTGACAATAGCCCTCCGTACGCCCCTCCATCTGGATAAAAGGAAAATCATTGCGCGAATAAGCGGATTGCCCCATGTGAATCTCGTAGCCTTCCACCGTCAGCTTTTCCTTCGCAAATACTGCTTCCCCACGGGACAAAACGGTCGTTTTCTTCTGCTCCATCGTCGTGATCATCGGGATGAGACCCAGCCCATCAAGCTGCTGCAACGGAGACTCGACCCCAGCCGGATCATGAATGGCTTCTCCCAGCATTTGATAGCCGCCGCACAAACCGACGATATACGTCTTCCCTTTATGATGAAGGTCTTTGACCGCCGCAGCAAGACCCGTCTCTCGTAAGAAATGCATATCCTCGATTGTATTCTTGCTGCCCGGCAGGACAATCAGGTCAGGTTCCCCCAGCTCTTCCAAACGTGTCACAAAGCGCATCCGGCAATCCGGCTCTACAAAAAACGGGTCCACGTCTGTAAAGTTGGAAATTCGCGGGTAGCGCAAAACCGCAATGTCAATCTCCCGCGGCGTCTCACGCTGACCTTGATAACGGTGCAAAATCAGCGAATCCTCTGCATCGATCCACAAGTCTGGAATAAATGGCACGACACCAAGAACAGGTTTGCCCGTATATTCTTCGAACCAGTCGAGTCCCGGCTGCAAAAGTGTCAAATCACCGCGAAAACGATTGATGATGACGCCGATCACGCGATCCCGGTCTTCGGGTTCAAGCAGTTGGAGAGTACCGACCAAGCTGGCAAACACACCCCCGCGCTCGATGTCTGCCACCAAAATGACGGGCGCGTTCGTGAGACGAGCGACTCGCATATTGACGAGCTCGCGGTCATTCAGATTGACCTCTGCCGGACTGCCAGCCCCTTCAATGACGATCCGCTCATAGGAGCTGGCGAGTCGTTGATACGCTTCCTCAATGATCCGCAAGCCCTCGTCATAAAATTCCGTTCGATAGGCAAAAGCTTTCATGTTGCCGTATGGCTCGCCGTTGACGACAATTTGCGATTCAGAATCTCGTGTCGGCTTGATCAAAATGGGGTTCATGTCAGTCGTCGCCAGAATTCCCGCTGCCTCTGCCTGAACGCCCTGCGCCCGCCCGATTTCTTTTCCATCCAGCGTCACGTAGGAATTCAGGGCCATATTTTGCGATTTGAACGGAGCTGTCTTGTAGCCATCTTGGGCAAAAATACGGCAAAGCGCTGTTGCAATCGCACTTTTTCCTGCATCCGAGCTGGTACCTTGCACCATCAACGGGAGGGATTTAGGCACGAGCGGCCACCTCCGCGCATCGGTTCAGCCAACGCTCAACCAGTTTGGGGTTGGAGCCGAAATGCAAGTGAGTATAGCCTGCGACCAGATTATCTTGGGCATAGCCCTCCGGCTTCGTACCGCGAAGCCCTTTCGTCTCATATGCTGCTGGCAGCTCTTGATCCGAAGCATACGTAGAGTAGTGAAATTCATGCCCTTTTGCCTGTTCTTCGGTACCGAGCAAGAAATTGCCTTCCTTGCCGCGCACTTCCCGATAGCCAAGCGCTGCGAGCTTTTTCTGCATGGTCACCTTGCCTGAGATGAGCCCCACCATTGGATAGCTGTCGCCATCGGTTGTGACGATCGCCTCTGTCAAAAACATGTAGCCGCCGCACTCAGCCAAGGTAGGCAAGCCTTTTGTGATCGCTGATCGGATCGATTGTTTCACCGCTTCATTTTGCGATAGCTCTGCTGCAAATTCCTCCGGGAAGCCTCCCCCGATGTACAAGCCATCTGCGTCCTCAGGCACTCCCTCACCGGCCAGTGGGGAAAAGAACGCGAGCTTCGCGCCATATGCTTCGAGCAGCTCCAAATTTTCCGGATAGTAAAAATGAAAAGCAGGGTCCTTCGCTACAGCAATGGTGACAGTGGCAGACGCTTCTCGCGGAGCAAACAACGTAGGTTTGGCTTGCAGCGGCTCTGCCTTTGCCAACTCCCAGATTTGCTCCAAATCGACTGTCTCCGCAATCAGATCAGCCAGCTTTTCAAACAAGGGAGTCAACTCTCCACGTTCGACAGATGGCACCAACCCGAGATGACGTTCCGGTATTTCCAGCTCGTTCTCCCGTTTCAGGTAGCCCACGACCGGAATCCCACACTCCTGCTCGATCGCTGCCTTCACGATTTTGTGATGCCCTTCACTGCCGACCTTGTTCGCGATGACACCGACGATTCTCGCCTGTGGATTAAGCAGTTGAAAGCCTTTGACAATCGCAGCCGCACTACGCGCCATGCTCTGACAATTGACCACCAGCAGAACCGGAGAGCCAGTCAGAATGCTGATTTCTGCGGTGCTGCCTTTATCGCTGGTCGCTTCCTTGCCATCGTACATGCCCATGACACCCTCGATAATCGAGATGTCTGCACCCTCGCTGCCGCGGACAAAAATCTCCTTCACGATCTCGTGCTCTAGCATAAAGCTGTCCAGATTGCGCGAAGCTCTGCCGGTCACAGCCGTATGATACGTAGGATCGATATAGTCAGGACCACACTTGAAGCCCTGAACGGTATGCCCTTTTCTTTTCAGAGCAGCCATCAGTCCGATGGTAACGGTTGTCTTGCCCGCTCCGCTGCCTGTTCCGGCAATCACAATACGGCGGCTGTCCGTCATGCGCGCTCCTCCTCGTGATAGGGAATCAATCCGACCGAAATGGTAGTGTTGCCCGACTTCTTCTTGGTCAAAACGAGTTCGCCCACGCCAGCGTACAGCTTCGCGGCAGGCTCACTCACTCCGTACGCTCCCGTGAACTTGAAGACGGTATCAGACGGATCGCTGATTTCGACCTTGTTTAATTCTTCAGGCGAATACCAGACGAACGGCCAGCCGTATTTTTCGCAAACGGCGATGAGACCCGCTTCATCCTTTTTCAGCTCGATGGTCACCAGTGCTTTTACACTTTTGATCGAAAATTGCAGTTCATCCAGCGTTTCCTTGATGACTGCTTCGATCTCCTCTGCGGAGGTTCCCCGGTTGCAGCCCATCCCGAGCACGATTACCTTCGGACGATAAAGGACGCCATTGTCCAAAATCGATTGTTCCTCCGGTGTGAGCAGGCGATGAGAAACGACTAGAGCAGCTTGCGGCTGATCGGCTTTGGCCTCAGCGATTGTCGCGTATTCCTTGATGGACGGTGGCATTGGGGTGTCATGCATCCACCAGTCGCGTTCACCGGATTCATTGATGACGGCTACACGCTCCTCGTTAACAACGGAAGCACTGACAGGAGTCAGCTTATCAGCGGAATCCCACTCCCAGCCAAAACGTCTACCGAATAGATCGACGGGAATGGTCTTTTGTACATCCGATGCTGTGGTGATAATCGGACGAGCACCCATGACTGCCGCTACCTCGCGAGCCAGCTCATTGGCACCGCCCAAATGGCCGGACAGCACACTGATGACATTCTCCCCACGGTCATCGACGACGACGACACCCGGGTCTTTCTTTTTGTCTTCGAGCAAAGGTGCGATCATCCGAATAACCGCACCCAGTGAAATAATGATGATCAAACCTTTATAAGCAGGCCAGAGAGCGGGAAACAGCATCCGCACACTGTTGGAAAACAGCTGGATGCCGCGCGCTTCCTCATCTCCGCGTTCGAACTTGCTCATGTAGTACAGGTCTGTCCCAGGAAATTTCTGTGCCAGATCTCGGGCCATCTCTACCCCGTGCTTCGTGATTGCGACAATGGCATAGTCTCCGCGCTGCTCGATAACAGGGATTTCTCCCTCGATCAGTTCGATGATCTTCATTATTCCTTCACACCTTTTCTGAACCCGTGTGTAAATGTTTTATCGTACAGCTTGGAACGGTATTGCTCGCTCTTGTCGTGGATGTTCGGGTCCAATGCCCAGCCAGCCAAAATCATCGCGTGCTTGCGAATGCCGTTTTTGCCCATGTCTTCGTCCAAATTTTTCAGCGTGGTGCGAACGATCAATTGATCCGGCCAGCTTGCACGTTGTACGACTGCTACTGGCGTATCCTCGCTCCAGCCTGCATCGACCAGCTCGCGGACTACTTTTTTCGTCAACGTCGCGCTAAGGTACAGAGCCAACGTGCAATGATGCTCAGCGAGCGCACGCAGCTTTTCTCTTTCAGGCACTGGTGTGCGACCCTCCGCACGGGTAAGGATGATCGTTTGTGTCAGATCAGGAATCGTCAACTCGGCTCCTACTGCTGCCGCTGCCGCAAATACAGAGCTCACACCTGGAACGATTTCTACCTCGATGCCTTTTTCTTTTAACAGGGCGATCTGTTCCATGATCGCGCCATAAATGGACGGATCACCTGTATGCAGACGTACAACTGTTTTTCCACTGCTAATCCGTTCTACCAATTGTTCTACCATTTCTTCCAGTGCCATCCCCGAGCTTTGCAGTACTTCTGCATTCGGATTGCCGAGCGCAACCAAATCCTCGTTCACGAGAGAGTCGGTATACATAATGACGTCTGCCTTTTGCAGCAGCTTTAAGCCTTTTACCGTAATCAATTCGGGGTCACCAGGACCCGCTCCCACTATGTACAGTTTCATTACTTTTTCACCACCATCAGTGTAAGATAGCTGAGCTCTGCCCGCTCCAGTTCACGCATATCGGTCCAAACCATTTCCTCGGAGGAAGTGACCTTGGTCGCTACTGCTGCCTTTTCAGCCAGCCCCATTTCTTTCAGCAAGCCAATGATCATTGGCAGTACTTTTGCTACCTTCAAGAATACGACGGTATCGTGGTTCTCCAGCGCTTTGCGCATGGCTTCCTTGTCTTCTATTGCCGGGATGATGCCGATCTGCTCGTCGCCATCCGCCAGCGGCAGATTGAAGCGGGACGCAGCTCCCAAAAACGAAGAGACGCCTGGTACGGTTACGATTGGCACTTCCGGGTGCTCCTCATGCATAACGCGCATCATGTGGATGAACGTGCTGTAAAACATCGGATCGCCTTCTGTTACAAAAGCGACGTCTTTGCCTTCAGACAGACGCTCCCAGACGATCTCTACCGTGTTGTTCCACTCGCGTTCCAAAATTTCTTTGTCCCGCGTCATCGGGAATACGAGTCCGAGCATTTCCTTGTCTGGAGACTGCACATACAGCTCAGCGATTTGATGCGCGTAGCTTTTGCTGCCCATCCGTTTTTTCGGGTACGCAACCACTGGTGATTGCTGTAATAGACGAAATGCCTTGACGGTAATCAATTCAGGGTCGCCGGGACCTACTCCCAGTCCGTACAATGTTCCGATCTTGGTCACTTGCTGTCTCCTCCTAGTTCTTCTGCCTGCTTGGCCCAGGCCGTAATGATGTAGATCGGATTCAATGCTTCAAAGCGCGTCAGGGACAAAATCGGCTTGCTGCGCGATAGCTGTGCCAGTGTCACCGATGTCTCGAATCCTTCCTGCGCGAATGCTTGTGTCGCTTCGTACAATGTCTCAATAGTCGCCGCGTTCACCACAATCCGGCCTTTCGGACGCAGTCGTGTGCAGCAGATATTCAACAGCTCTCGCAATTCTCCGCCACTGCCGCCAATAAATACGGCATCCGGGTCCGGGAACTCATCCAAGCCATGTGGGGCACGAGCGTTAATCACTGTCAAATCCGTGCGAAACTTCGCCATGTTCTGGCGGCAGTTTTCCAGATCATCCACGTTCTTCTCTACGCCGTACACTGCACCCTCACGCGCAATCCGTGCCGCTTCAATGGCGACAGAGCCTGTGCAGGTGCCGATGTCCCAGACGATACTTTTCGCATGCAATTGCAGCTGCGCGATGCTTAAAATGCGCACTTCTTTTTTCGTAATGAGTCCCTTGTCCGGCTTGCGCTGGGAAAACTCCTCGTCTGCAATTCCAAACGGCCATACCGGGCTTGGACGGCGTTTTTTCAAAATCACGACATTCAGATCAGAAAAGATACCATCTGCCATTTCCTCAAGGGAATACCAGCCTGTCCGCTCTTCCGCACTGCCCAGATTCTCCGCCACGAACGCATCGTACTCGGTCATCTGAAACGAAAGGAGGTACTTGGCGATCGCTGCTGGCGAGTTCTCCCGATCCGTCAACAGTGCGACCTTATCCTTCCCGTCTATCCGCTGTGCCAGACCTTTGATACTACGTCCGTGCACACTAGCCAATGTCGCATCCTGCCATGCTTCGCCCATTTTGGCAAAAGCGAGCTGGATGGAGCTGAGGTGCGGGTAGATCTCCACGTTCAGCTTTTTGGAAAGCAAGCCGCCAATCCCGTAAAAGAGCGGGTCGCCTGACGCCAGAATGACCGTCTTGCGCGTCTCGGTGCGTAGCTCTTCTACCATCGCGGTCAGTCCGCCCTTTAGTACACGCTTTTCCCCTGTATACTCCGGGAAAAAACTGAGGTGTCGCTCTCCTCCAACCAACAGTTCACTTTCTTCTATCCAAGTCCGGTACAACGGCAGCAGGCTCTGCTGTCCATCATCCCCGATTCCAATTACTTTCATCGCCTGTGTCATTGATCGTCACCCTTCCCAACAGGGACCCTTTCATTGTGATGATGATGGTTTCGACCTCGATGCCGCCGCCCACTTCTTTTAATGCAGCGCGACAGCAGTTTTCGCACATGATCTCGAAAAAGGCGGGCGTGTCCACCATCATATCGCCTACCTGCGAAGCGGTGTTGGCTCCCAAAATTTCGTCAATACGCTCCTGAGAAGCTCCTGCATCTGCCGCCATTTGGGCGAGGAAGCCGAAATCGACGGGTGCGCTTTTGGAATGAACCATCATGACGCCTTGCGCTACCTTGGAAAACTTGCCCATCATCCCGACCAAGGTCACTTTGCGCATACCCTTGTTTTTGCACTGCTTGAGAGAAAAGCCGACGAAATCGCCCATTTCTACGAATGCTTCTTCCGACAGCTCTGGATAAGTAGCGACCCCGTAGGATTCACTCTTTCCGCCCGTCGACAGCACAATATGATCGCAGCCGGCTTCCTTGGCGACGTTGACCGCTTGCGCCACACTCGCCTTGTAGGCAGAAGTGGAAAACGGCACCACGATTCCACGCGTCCCCAAAATGGAGATGCCGCCGAGTATGCCGAGTCGTCCATTCAATGTTTTTTTGGCGATTTCCTCGCCTGCAGGCACAGAGATGACGATTTTGATCCCGCGCTGGGTCCCGTACTCATCCAGCACTGCCTGCGCGGTTTCCCTGATCATTTTGCGCGGGACGGGATTGATCGCTGCCTCGCCAATCGGAACGGGCAACCCTGGTTTGGTCACCCGTCCCACGCCGAGTCCGCCATCCAAAATAATGCCAGGCTGATCCGACCATTCCACAGTAGAGAGGATAAGGGCACCGTGTGTCGCGTCCGGATCGTCTCCCCCGTCCTTGATCGTGCTTGCTGTCGCCCTCTCCAAGGAAAACTCACAGCTCTCCAACTGAAAGGTGACATCCTCGCCGATTGGCAGGCGAATCGTCGCTTGGCTCTGCTCTTCCTGAGTAATCAGCGCGATCAAAGCAGCCTTGGTCGTCGCCGTTGCACATGATCCAGTCGTATATCCGTGGCGGAGGGGTTTTGCCTCTTTTTCGTCCGTTGCTGCTTTGGCTGCCATCTGCTTAGCCCAACCGTTCCGCCATGATCGAAATGGCATTCAATGCTGCTACCGTTACTGGACTTCCACCTTTGCGTCCCATGTTCGTAATGAACGGGATATCGAGCTTCGCCAGCTCTTCCTTGGATTCTGCCGCAGATACGAAGCCAACTGGCATCCCGATGACCAGACCTGGCTTTGCTTCGCCTTCCTTCACCATGCGGATCAGCTCCAGGAGTGCAGTCGGTGCGTTTCCGATGCAAAAGATTCCGCCATCCGCTTCCTTGATCGCTTTGCGCATGGAAATGATCGCACGGGTCGTGTTCAGACGCTTCGCCTCTTCCATTACATCGCGGTCGGAGATGTACACCTTCACTTGTCCGCCGAATTTTTCAATGCGGTTTTTGCTGATGCCGACTTGCACCATCTGTACATCTGCTACGACGATTTTGCCGCTGCGGATCGCTTCGATTCCCGACTTTACTGCGTCCGGGTGGAAAACAAGGCTGCGTCCGAGGTCAAAGTCTGCGGATGCGTGGATGACACGTTGTACTACCGGATATTGTTCTTCTGTAAAAGAATGCTCGCCCAACTCATCTGTAATGATTTGAAAGCTCAAGTCCTCAATCTCTTGCGGTTGTACGGTCATCGGTTTAAATTCCGTTTTGAAATCCATGGTTAGTTTCCTCCAGTCACTTGTTTGAGTTCGCCCAGCACGCTGGCGTAATCCGAAAACTTCGTTCCATAATCGATCTTTGGACGACCGATGACGATGGTTTCGATGCCCATTTCCAGTGCCGCTTCCACCTTTTCATCAAAAGCGCCTACCTTGCCGCTCTCTTTGGTGATCATCAGCGTGACACCATAATGATCGTAGAGCGCTTTGTTCAGATCCTTGGAAAAAGGACCTTGCATCGCGACAATGTTTTTTTGCTCGACACCCAGCTCTTCGCATTTCTGCATATTGTCAAGACGCGGCAGCATGCGTGCTACCAAGGTCGTGTCAGGCAAGCCCAGAAGCCGATCCGTGAACGTTTTCAGCGTTTTGCTGCCCGTCGTCAGCATGATGACGCCCCGCTTTTCTGCCGCCAGCTCAGCCGCCTGGACGTAGTCTTCTACCACAATCAGCTTCTCACTGCCCGGTGAGGAGATGCTTTCCCGCTCGTAACGAATGTAGGGAACTCCTGCGCCCTGTGCTCCTGCCATGGCGTTTTTGGAGGCTTCCTCTGCGAAGGGATGACTCGCGTCGATCACGCATTGGACGGCTCTGTCTTGGATCAGCTGCTGAATATCGTCTGCAGTCAGTCGTCCGACCTGAACAGGCACGCCTGCCTCCTCCATACTTTTCGCAGCATTGTCCGTGACGACCGTCGTCAACAGCTCGTAGCCCTTGTCCTTGATTTGCAGAGCCAACTCGCGCGCGTCGCTCGTTCCAGCCAGTACCAGAATCATGCTGTCTCCCTCCTACTTGGTAACGTGGTCGTGCTTGTGCTTGTGATCGTGATCGTGGTCGTGGTCATGGTCGTGATCGTGGTCGTGATGATGATGGTGGTGGTGACCATGGTGATGATGATGTCCATGCTCGTCATCGTGGTGGTGATGGTGATGGTCGATGTGCTCCATCGCTGCGAGCCTGTACTGACAGGTATCACAGTTCAGCTTCACTTCACCGTGCAACGCTTCCTCCACACGATCCTTGAGCACTTCCTTCAACAACGGATGGAAGCCAAAATACTCGGCCATTTCGAACTGGGCTTCTGGATATTGCTCGCGGAACTTCTCCAGCTGGTCGCTCATCCGTTTGATCAACACACCCGTGAACAGGAAGTACGGCAAGAGAACGATGCGCTTCGCCCCCAGCTTCAAGCAACGCTCCACGCCCTCATCGTACAACGGATATGTCACGCCCATGAAGGCGGTCTCTACCCACTTGGCTTTATAGCGCTCCCAGAACAGTCGGGACATTTTGTAAATATCGCTATTGGCATCTGCATCGCTGCTACCGCGTCCGATTACAAGTACAGCCAGGTCATCGTGGTCTTCTCCGGAGGCAAAGCCTGCCTCTTCCATGCGAGCGGTCAAAATATTGATGACTTCGTCGTGAATGCCGATCGGGCGTCCATAGATGAATTGAACGTGTGGGTGCAGCTCCTTCGCCTCGTCGATGGCAGCAGGAATATGAATTTTTGCATGTCCGGCAGAGAACAGGATGATTGGAATCACCGCCACGCGGGTTGCACCCCGCGCCACGCAGGTATTCAAGCCTTGCAGCATGTCAGGACGGGCAAACTCCAGAAAGCACGTCTCGATTATCGGTACATCCAAATCCGGTGTTAGCGTCGCCACAAACTGGCGAATCTCTTCATTGCCTTCCGGGTCTTTGCTTCCATGACCTACAAATAATACTGCGTCCATTTTATGTCCCCCTCGTTTTTACATGTGTTCTTGCATTAATCTCCGCATGCAGCATTCTCGATTTCAGCTTTTGCTGGCTCGTACCATGCAAAGCCCTCCAGCTCACCTACACGTTGGAAAAACTTGTGGAACCGCTCATTCGGAAATGCTTCTTTTTTGAATCGGTTCACGATTCGCTCCACGAGTGGAACAATCTCTTCTTTTTCGATGCCTTCTGCTACCGGAATACCGGAGTGTGCATTGCGTCCTACCGTTTTGGCTCCCAGGAATAAATCGAACTTTCCTTTGCGGAATACGATTCCGATATCCTCTTGAACCGCGCCGTAGCACGCCATCCCGCAGCCGTTGAAGCCGATCTTCAGTTCCTTCGGCATTTCTTTTCCACCCAGCTTTTGATGCAGTTCGTCGGCATAAGGGATGCTGTCTTTTTTCTCGCCGTCGCAGAAATCACACGCCTTTACCTGCAAAACATCTCCAATCGGACTGAGAATCAACCCAAGCTCTCGCAAGCGGCTAGTAATGCTTTCAGGGTTGGCAGTCGGCACGCGCAAAATCATTTGGTGGTGTGGGGTGTATTCGATCTCGCCTTTTTCGCCAGCCACTTCGGCAATCGCCATCATTTGCAGCGGCGTGATTTTTTTGTTGGCAACGCCCGGACTTACCGCGCATTCGAAAATCATCTCCGGCGTAAAGGTAGATACCGGACGGTGGACTTGGCCTGCAGCTGGCTTGGTTTCAATACCTTTCGCCGCATTGATAGCCGTCAACGCCTCCATGGCCCATGCGAATGGAGCTTTTGGTGCGGCTTCTTCTGTTACAGGAGGCGCTTCCAGTACTGCCGTGCTTGTTGCTGCACGATTTGCTGGTTCTGTAGCCGTTACGCTGTCCTCGGTCACAGCTACTGGTCTTTCTTCCTTCGATGTTGCTGGTGCTGCCGGAGCTGACGCTAGGCTCTCCTCGGTGGCCTCGAGCGACCAAGGCTCATTTTCTACACGCAGACGCTGATGCGGCTTCAGTGGCTGCTCATCGGCAGACAGCGTATATTTGCGCTGATAACCGCGCGGCGTAATCATTTTGCCGTCGTATACAAACGTCGATGTATTTCCGATAATCACGGTGGTCAACATGCCGATATCATGCTCCAGCATTTGTGCCAGTGTCGTCACGACAACCGTTTCACGTTCGCGATAAGCACTTTTCACGATACCGACCGGCGTATCTGGTGAGCGGTACTGCAAAAGAATGCGTTGCGCTTCGACGATCTGGCGTGTGCGTCGTCCGCTGCGCGGGTTGTACAACGCGATCACAAAGTCAGCCATCCCTGCTGCGTCAATTCGTTTGGCAATCAGTTCCCACGGCGTCAAGTGATCGCTCAGACTGATCGTACATGCATCGTGCATGATAGGCGCACCGAGGATCGCTCCACAGGAATTGATCGCCGAGATGCCCGGTACGATTTCGATGGGTACGCCGGTAGCTTCTGTCCAGCCTTTTTCCACCAACACTTCGTATACGAGACCTGCCATCCCGTAAACTCCTGAGTCTCCACTGGAAATGACCGCTACCTTTTTGCCTTCCTCTTCCGCCTGACGCACGGCTTCTCGTGCACGCGCCACTTCTTCCGTCATCCCTGTGCTGACGATTTGCTGATTCGTCAAAAGTCCGCGGATCAAGTCTACGTAGGTGGAATAGCCGATAATGACATCGGACTCCTGCAGGGCTTCCCGCGCCCGCTTGGTGATATGCTCAAAACTTCCTGGACCAAACCCGATCACAAACAATTTGCCGCTCATAAGGCCCCTCCCCTTTTCGCTTCCTGTTTATAATAAAATCGATATCATCACGCTAACGAGCAGACATAAGAGCGAAACGAGATACATCAAACGAATCGTCGCGACAATGTCACTTGCCTGCAATGGTCGCTTCGCATCTCCCATTTTTGCCCGATTCGACGCAACGCCTTGGTAATAATTCAATCCCCCGAGCTGTACGCCTAGTGCGCCAGCGACTCCGGCTTCCGGCAAACCGCTGTTTGGACTCGGATGCAAATGCGCATCTCTTCTGATCATTGCCCAGCACTGTTTCCCATCCAATCGTTGCAGCCAGCTTGCGACGACGAGCAACAAAGCTGTCAAACGGGCGGGTATGTAGTTCAGTACATCGTCAAAGCGGGCAGATGCCCAGCCGAGATTCAGATACTTCTCGTTTTTATAGCCAACCATGGAGTCAAGGGTATTGGCGGCACGGTACGCCATTGCCAACGGCGCTCCCCCAATCGCTGCGTAAATTAGCGGAGAGACGATCGCATCGACGATGTTTTCCGCCACGGTTTCCACCGCTCCCCGACATACTTCCGGTTCATCTAGCCGCTCTGTATCACGTCCGACTACCATGGACAAGGAGCGTCTCGCCGCTTCCATATCCCCAGCCACAAGATGACGGGCAATCTCCATCCCGGCATCGGCCAAGCCTTTTATCGCGATCGTCGTGGAAATCAACCAGGCACCCAAGATCCAGGCAAGCACCGGATGGATGAACGTCGCTCCCCACAAAAGCAGCCAAACAACAGCGTAGCTGCCGCCAACGATCACGACCGGGAACAGGACTCCTGCCAGCTTCAAATGCGACTCCTCTTTGACCAGAGAACGTATGACCCGCTCCAATCGTGTAATCCACCAGCCCATGATGATCACTGGATGCGGCAGGCTCCGGGGGTCTCCTACCACCCGATCAATCAAGTAGGCCGCGCATAATATCCATACTTCTGTCATGTTGTCCCTCTCTTACTCTTCAGGGGTTATCGCATCCAATTCTGCCCTTCCGCATCCAAGCATTCCGTTACCAGAGCCTTACCATGCTTAAGGCCCTCGACCTGCCAATATCGGTCGGGATTGTTTTCGAGCCACGCGGCCTGGAACCAGCGGATTACGCCGCCATGTGTGACGATGACGACTGTATTGGATGCCTCCTCCTTGCCCACTCTCTCCAACAAAGAACGTAGCCAACGATCCACGCGCATCCCCAGCTCTTCCAGACTCTCCCCACGTGGAGGTCGATTTCGAAAAGGATCGTCGTACCATCTCGTTGCCCGCACAGGGTCCAACTGCATCAGCTCATCGTACGTCATCAGTTCCCACTCGCCAAAAGACAGCTCTCTCAAGGCTGGTTCCGAAATAACCGATAGCCCCACCATAGCTGCGAGCGGTTCGGCAGTCTGCCTGCATCTGAGCAGGTCACTCGAGTAAATCGCAGCGGGTCGTCCGATGAGCACTGATAATTCCTTGGCCAAATCACTCGCGTGCAGATGCCCGCGCTCATTTAAAGGAACGTCGCTATGTCCCAAATATCGATGCTCACGATTGCTGTCTGTCTCCCCGTGACGTATCCAAACCAGTTTCATAACCACCAGCTCCCGACTAACACCAGCAGAACGACCGCTTCACTGCTTTCGATAACAGCCCCGTAGCAGTCTCCGTTTAGTCCGCCCAGTTTTTTTGCAACCGAGCGTGAAAACAGTAGAGCGAACAACAGCGACAGGAAAATAGCTGTCATGACCTGCAAGCCCCCAAGATACCAACCTGCGGCAAACACGACGATGTAGCTCACGATGATAGCGGAAACGGAAAGCCCAGCACTGATGCCTTTTCCGATTCCTTTGTCCGCCGAAAGATATGGCCAGAGCTTGATCGACAAAAGCACATGTGTCCGCGCTGCCACTGGTGCTACGATCAAAAAGCTGCCCCATCCCGGATGTGCGAGCTCTGCGACTGCACCCGCCTTCATCAGCAAAAGCATAATCGCAGCAAGAACCCCCATTGCACCTACGCGGCTGTCCTTCATAATTGCAAGCACTTGCTCTCGCGGTCTACTACTGCCAAGACCGTCCGCGAGGTCCATCCACCCATCCATATGAAGACCACCAGTCACGTAGACCCATGCGACTAGCGTCAGAATAGCGGCGATCCACGGACTAAACAACACCAGTCCCGCTTGATGCACACCCCATAGCAGTAAACCGATGACGAGACCAACTGCGGGATACCAGTTGACGCTTCTTCTCCACGCCTCCTCGGAAGGACGAAGCCACGGAACCGGAATACGCGTAAAAAACGAGATCGCGTGTAAAAATGCATTCATCCTTTGATCCTCCACGGTATCCCTGACAAAACCGCGTAGACGGCGTCCGCTTGTCGCGCACTTCTCTGATTGACATCCCCCAGAACATCCGCGAACCATCTGCCCAAACGACTCAAGGCTACACCGCCCAATCCGACCTCGCTTGTGACAGCAATGACTTTTTGCGGGGAATTCTGAACGAGGGACAGCCATGCCTCCGCCTCTTGCAACAGGGCTTGCGTGTGTGAAGCACTTCTCCATTCCGCCTCATCCACGCTCATTAATCGATTACTCACCCAGGTGGACAGACAATCGATCAACACCACATCATACTGCTCACGAAATGCGTAGTAATCGGTTAAGCGCTCTCCTACCTCTACACAGCCCCATTCCAGCGGACGACGTGCTTGATGCAGCTCGATTCTCTGCTTCATTTCATCATCCCAAGCCTTGCCTGTCGCCACGTACAGGACTCGACTGCTCAGCTTCATTGCAAGCTCTTCCGCGTAGCGGCTTTTTCCTGAACGGACACCGCCTGTTACCAGCACCAAGCTCATCGCTGTTCACTTCCTTCCGCATGAGCTTCGCGAAGCGCTTCCATAAGTCGTTCATTTTCCTCTCGTCCACGCACTGCGATTCTCACATCATGTGCCGTCAAACCGGGATACATCGCACAGTTGCGGATCAGAACGCCTTTTTTGCCGAGCCGTGCCTGCAATTGTTCGGCTGACAATCCTTCTGGCGAGCGCAGTAGCAAAAAATTTGCCTCCGAAGGCCATACCTGCCAGCCCAACTCACTTCGGATGCTATCAGTTAAATACGCACGTTCTACTTTTATGAGCCTGCGCGTCTGTTCCTCGTATCCCTGCTCCTGCAAGCACAGTTCGCCTGCCAAAAGGGCCAGTGCATTCACGCTCCAGCTCACTTGCTTTTGGCGCATTTTCGCAATGACATCCGGGTGCGCAATCGCATAGCCCAGGCGCAATCCCGGGATCGCGTACATTTTCGTCATCGACCGCATCAAAATCACACGGGGAAAGTGGTCCAGCTGCGTCGCCAATGTATACTGCCGCTTTTCCTCTACAAAATCGAGGAAAGCCTCATCCACGATGAGCCACGTATTGGTCTCTTTCGTCCATTCCGCCATTTGGCGTAGCTCATCCGGCTGATACAGAATTCCTGTCGGATTGTTTGGTGACCCGACAAATACGAGATCACACTGCGTAAAAAGCGTGTACAGCTCGGCAGGATCGGGCTTGTACCCGTTCGCTTCCTTCCCGAAGCAGCCAATGACACGGGCTCCATACTGCTCGGAAAGTTGCGCGTATTCCGAAAAGCAAGGATATACTACTCCAACTGTTTGCGGCGAAAGACCGAGGATGGCCAGTGCCATCGCCTCCGCTGCACCATTGGCAGGCAGCAACCATTCCTCCGGCACTTGCAGCCGTCTCGCCAGTGCCCGACGAAACACACGATGTCCAGGGTCTGGGTAATGCGTAACAGCAGCCAACGAAGCCAGCAGCATCTCACGGACGCTCGCTGGCATCCCCAGCGGATTAATATTGGCACTGTAATCCAGAAACTGCCCGGGCTCTCGACCAAAGCGCTGCGCTGCGGTCAGCAAGTCTCCGCCATGACCATACGTCTCTATTACACCTGCGCTTGTCAAAATTCTACCCCCAGCACAGCTGGAATCCCTTCATCGTAGTAATGCTTGATTGGCTTCATCTCTGTCACCAAATCTGCGATGTCCAAAATCTCCTGCTTTGCTGCCCGTCCCGTAATCACGAGGTGGATATGACTTGGCCTGTTTTGAATCGCTTCCAACACATCGGACAATGGCAACACATCGTCAATCGGGAAGCGGTCAATCGCCAATGCATTATTCAGCTCATCCAGAATAACGACATCGTACGCTCCGGAAGAGAGCTTCTCGCTCGCAAACGCCCAAGCTTCTTTCAATGCCTGACGATGCTCCTCCGGTGTCTTCGTCCAGGTGAAGCCGACGCCCATTTGCACGATTTCAATGCCCAATTTATCGAAAATAATCTTTTCTCCGTATGTACGCTCTGGAGACTTGATGAATTGAACCATCAGCACCTTTTTCCCGCGCCCTGTTGCCCGCACAGCCAATCCGACTGCTGCCGTTGTTTTTCCTTTGCCGTCTCCTGTGTAAACGAGGGTCAAGCCCCGCTTCTTATCGTTTTTCTCCATCGTGACCACCTCAAAAAGTGACGTATTTTACTCCGCTGTTCCATCCATACTTTCCGAAGCAACAAAACGGTCATGACCGTTTTGTTGACCGCAAGCGGTCGCATCCACTTTTGTGAAAAACGTCGAGACGTTTTTCACAGAAAAAAAGCGCTCTGTTTCCCCAGTACGTAAGGAAAAACAAAGCGCGGATAGCTGAAAAGCAACAATCCTCACCTCTTCCTTTGACCCGAAGGAAATCAGTGTAAACATAAAACAGGCAGGTCTCCTGGCTTGAGGATCATCGCTTTTCTTCTCCTTCCCGCTCCCGGATGGGCAGTGGATGGCATGGTGCCTTGAAGAATAGCTACTCTCTTACAGTGGCGGGACCGCGTTGGCTTTTCACCAAACTTCCCTTTTAACCTTGCTCCTGCGAATCGGTTTCGCAAAAACAAGGACCTGTTTCTCTTCCATATGTAAATGTCATTCGTTTCGTTGACAAGCACTTGCTTTAATAATAGCAAAAGCTACCGAGGATTCAAGCAAAAGCTGCGATTCGTCGCAGGTGTCTATTGGCAGAAAAATAAGATAATCACCGTTTACTTACCTGAAAATTTTCGTTACCCTATTGGCAAAACAATCGAAAGTGGTGTGCAGTCATGCTATTTCCTCCGATTCCAAAAATACCCGACATGATTCTGCCCAGCCCACTGCCGATCAAGGAATGCGGCGAACCGATGATCCCCCTCTCTTCCTTTACGGAGAAAATCACGGTCTATCCAGCCTACTACCACGAGGGCTATGCCGGAACACAGCCAGAAGCTTTTTTGCGAGAAGGGGCAGCACGCAGGCTCGCCACGGCAGCCGCCCAACTGCCCGTAGGCTACAAACTCGTCGTGCTGGACGGCTGGCGCTCGTTCGAGGTACAGGCATCGTTGTATGAACGTTTTCGTGAAGCTTTGCTTTTACAAGGCTGGCAGGAAGGACCTGCACTCACGGAAGAATTGAGCAAATTCGTCGCATATCCAACAACAGACCTCTCCAAGCCGTCCCCTCACCTATCCGGTGGCGCAGTCGATCTGACTATCGCAGGACCTGATGGCTGGCTGGAGATGGGAACAGACTTCGATGATTTCAGTGACAGGGCTGATACTCGCCATTATGAAGAGCTCGTACAGCCTACCCCAAAAGACATCGAGATTCGCGACAATCGACGATTGCTCTATCATTTGATGACCGCTGCCGGATTCGTCAACTATCCGCAGGAGTGGTGGCATTTTGAGTATGGTACGCGCACTTGGGGACAAAAAACGCAGCAAGAGCCGATCTATGGCGGTGTCTTGTCGATGTAACCACAAATACTCAAGTATTCAGCCGATAAAGGCATGAGCCCGGTCGATACCGTACTCATGCCCAGATGGCCGCTCACTCCTCAATAAATTCCTGTACCTTTTAGGTCACTGGTATTTCAGAAGATGCTGCTGAAATCAAAAGGCTTTTGTTGTATTCAGGTGACAATACAATATTTGTATAAGTTCCGCGACCAGACACATAGTGATAGGAATGCTCGACCCCTGCTGGGATAAAAATAGCTGCTGGACTCTCAACAGTCTTCTCTTCATCACCGAGTTGAACATGACACACTAGCCCAGTGCCATCAGGTGCATCTCCCCAAAAGAGGAAGGCACTGTCACAATGATGCGCATGTCTGTCTACATGTTTTTCAGGAATACCGGACAAATCGCATAGTCCAAACATCCTTTGGATCACATAGAATGAGGCTCGCTCATCAACACGCGAATCCATCATAACCCAGCGTATCCCTGGACCGTCACGATGATACTGTAGCTCTGAAGCACCTTTGGGAAACGGCTTTCCTACCTGTAAGGAAACAGGTAGCTTTGGACTTCCTATTGGAGGCCGCTTTTCTTCGAGAAGCCGTGTTCTTCCAATTGTTTCGGGAGGAAATGGCTCATACGCTTTGGAATTTCTCTTTACGGCTTGGACATGGTAAGCCGATGTATGCGTAAAGGCATTTTGCCCGGTGATAGGGCGCAATTCGTCCGGCCTATACCCTGTCGTCAAACGTATCGCTTGTACAAGTTCGGGAATTCTATCCAAAGAATAGCGATGATCATTTCGCAGCTTTTGCAACGCAGCAGTAAGCTGGATCAAGTCAGTAATGCCTGCTCTTTCACCGATCCCTAAAATTGTCGTATCAATGACAGAAGCTCCTGCATCAATAGCCGCCAGCGCATTCGCTTGAGCAAAACCGAAATCATTATGAAGATGAACTTCAATTTCGCATCCAAGCTCCTCAATGGCACGAGTTACGATTCTTTTGCATGTATCAGGCTCCCATATCCCGACAGTATCTGCCAGACTAATCCGATCTGCGCCTGCCTGCAAAGCGATATGACCTAATCTGGCAATCTTCTCCCACTCTGTCCTTGAAGCGTCTTCAATCGTGAATCTAACCTTTAAGTCAAGCTTTTTTGCTTCGATAACAGCTTGTCTGACTTTCTCTTGTATGTCACTTTCCTGGTGATGGCTGAATTTTGTTTGGATAGACACATCATTAATAGAAACCCATATACCCACCCAGTCGGCTTTGGCCCGCTTTGCTGCATGTACTTCTTCAACAGTAGCTCTCGCATGCATTAATATTTGCGCTCGCCTTGCTGATTGCGCCACTTTTCGGCAGATTTCTTCATCCAGGGCAGAAATTCCAGGGTGGCCCACTTCTATGAGGTTTATTTGATAGCTTTCCAAGAGATGCAGTATGCGAATCTTGTCTTCGCATGTGAAGCGAACGCCTGCTTGCTGCTCTCCTTCTCGCAGTGTTGCATCCAAAATTTGAAACGGCTTCATATCCAGCACATCCTCACCGGTTTACTTACTTTTTCAGGAATTCGTCTGTTTCACGCAAGAGCTGATCACGATTTTTTTCATACAAAACCCAATGTGTGGCATCTTTGATAACCACTTCTTGTTTTGCCGATGCCTTGGTCAGCTTATGGAAGAGGGACTTATCGGCAAAAAAGTCCATATCTCCTCGAATGATTAACACTGGCGTCGTAATTTTCGCTGCATCAAAAATGGGTCTGTCCGTCCAGATATAGTACAGATCTACTAGCGGTCCCATTGGACGGCGGATGGATTGTTCAGATTGCTTGCTGCTGTTAGGATCAGCGTTGACGAAGACCTTGGATACAGCATTCATTGCCTCATCAGAAACCAGATCACGTTTATCTAGCATCATGTGCCAATGGTGCATGGCCTTGTCAAACTGGACAACCTGATACGCTGGTAATTGGGGATTAATTTCACCTGGCTTCCCTTTTGCTTCAAATGGAGTTGCCATCAAAGGCAAGGAAAAACCATGCATAACACCATAAAGCACGAGTTTTCCAATATCATCGGAATGTTCAGTCGCGTACATTCCTGCAACAACTCCACCCCATGACCATCCTACGATACTGATTTTATCCACTTGTCGGGTTTTCTTTATGTGCTGGACGACAGCCTCCAGATCTTTTACCGCCTCAGTAGCACGGACGACAGGAGCATTCTTTACAGGTGGTTGATCCATTTCAACTGGTCGGGTAGAATGCCCAAACCCTCGGAAGTCCATCGCCCAAGTGTCGTAGCCTTGCTTTGCATATTCCTCCATCCAGGAGAATCCCGGAACATCGAAAGCTTCGGCAGTAGGTACACTAAACGGTTCAAGAAACAACACAACCTCTTTGCTGGCGAACTTTTCCTTGTTTTTGGCACTCATATGCCTCACATATAAGGAGACGTCCTGATCGATGCTTGGCACTTTCAGTTCTTCCGTTACGATCTCACTGGTTGATTCCACCACTGATTGAGCTTGTGTTGTACTATTTTGATGGGGGGAATCAGGAGTTGAACACCCTTGAACAAGCAGCCCTAAAGATATGACTAGTATAAGAAAATGATTTTTCATTTGATGATTGAGATTCATAGTTTGGCACTTCTTTCAAAGTAGATTTAGAGGGCGCTATAAATTGAAGATTCTTGACAGCAACGCAATGCATCCAGCTGCAATGATTAAGCCTGCGGGCAGCCCATTTGACAGTAGCACGGCCAAAAGTGTTCCAATTGTTACGCCTATGAAAACAACCGGTTGATCTGGCAAAATACTTAAGCCTTTTCCCCCGACATAAGAGATGATAAAACCTGCCAAAATGGCTATCGTTGCTTTCCAACTGACCATTTCCTTACCAAGGGAGATGAAATCATATTTTCCTTTGGCAATCGGAATCAACAAGAATACCATTAGACAAAACAGACCCACATGGAAAATTGGTTTTTGGATTGCATCCATGACAGGCACTGCTTTTAGCAGAGATAATCCGAGCAGCAAGAGGGAAGCGTAGACGAGAACCAGATCCTTTGCCACTACTGACAAGAGGGCGATTACCAGTAGGATAATGGTCGTATGCAACATAGGAGTCCTTTATAGTAGCGTGTTATCCCAGCTTCCCTCTGCCGGGGCTTCCACCTGTACCATTTGGACGGAAGCTAAATTGACTTTGATTAGTTTGGGAGCAACGGCTGGCAATAGGTCTGGTCTCTGAATGATTAGTTTGAATGCCTCAAAGCTAGCCAATACGCCGACGATATTCGCTACAGGAGCAAGCACTGCCCATGGAGCCTCTCTTTTTACATAGGCATCTGCCCATTCAGGCAAAGCGCCTTGCGATACGGAATACTTTGCACGCTCGTCTTTGATCTGACTAATTTTTTCACGCATCTCTGGTGTGAGAGGCTGTTGATAAGAAGGATGTCTCATGGCGACCTCATAGGGCAAGGAGTCCGGGGTCATGCACATGACTCCTCCACGGAAAGGTGGTGTTACCGCAATCCAGATGGAGGGAATACCCAGATCGGCAGCTGTTCGATGGATGATTACCCGTGCAACGAGATTATCCGTAGCATCTACAATCACATCTGTATCACCCAGCAGATCATGTGCATTTTCTTCGGTAACAAACTCCCTTGTTACCTTTACTTCCAGCTCTGGATTGATATCGTGAAGTATTTCCTTCGCTACTTCCGCCTTGGGAGAGTTAATTTTGCTGACAAAGCTGAGCATTTGTCGATTGAGATTGCTTTCCTCAAACGAGTCTTGATCGATGACATGAAGCTTCCCTACACCCATCCGGGCGAGTTGAATTAATGTGATTCCGCCCACGCCACCTGCACCTACCACCGTTACTCTAGCATTTCGCAGTTTGGCTTGCTCCTCACTCGTAATGATTCCAAAATTGCGGGTAAAACTATTGTTATATGATTGGCTATTTTCTATCAATGACACACAATCATCTCCTCTGTTCTTTCAAAATCGTTATAGCGTTGCGTAATCCCACGTTCCATCAGGGGGTGTTGTCACTTTTACCGGTGTGTCCGTATCTAGATTAATGAGAACTCCTTTGGGTGCACGTGCCAACGGTTCTCTGCCCGTCAAGATTTGCACGGCTTCATGAAAGCTGAAAAGCGATATGAGATGAGCGCGAACTGGTGTAATAATCCAGCCAGCCTTCCCCTCACAAAAATCCTCTGCCCATTCCTTTGGAGCTCCTTCTTTGACAGAGTGCCAGGCCCTGGCTTTTTTTATGTCAGCAATCTCTTGGCGTAACGCTTCATTGGTCAACTTTTCCCCTGCTCCTGGGATGTTCAATGCTGTTTCGTACGAGATGCCGTCTGGAAAAAAGGAAGAGACAAACCCTCGGGTTGGGGGGCTCCCTGACATGCCCACGCTTGGTATGCCCAGCTCACGCGCGGTGCGGTGGATGATGACGCGGGAGGGTATATCGTCTACTGCTTCAATCACTAGATCGTGCCCTTTCATCAGTTCAAGCACATTGTCTTCATCAACATTTGCCTGGACGCATCGAACCGATATGTATGGGTTGATGGATTGAAGAACTTCTTCCGCCGTGGCTGCTTTTGATTTACCCAATGAATGTACCGTAGCCAGCATCTGACGATTGATGTTAGAAACCTCGAATTCATCAGGATCTACTCCGGTGACATGCCCGATCCCCATGCGGGCGCAAAGAATCGCTTCCATTCCCCCGACCCCACCGAGTCCAAATATGATGATCTTTCCTTCCTTTAAGCGTTTTTGTTCCTCAGTGGTATACACCCCAATATTTTTCTTGACCATTTCCCAATAAAAGGAATCCGCTTCCAATTTTTCTTCCTCCTCTTTTCAAATTCAATTATCCATTTACATTTGACATTATAGAGTTCCAGTTACTAGCAAAAAAATAGCTCGTTCTGACTATTAATTGGGTTTTATTTGAAATTTTCATGAACATAGGAGAAAAATTTTTAGCTAGAATAGACAAAATGAAAAGGCTTGAGTCCGGTACAATACCGAACCCAAGCCTTACACTCCCCTAACCTTACTGCATAAAATCCGCCATGATGATCTCCGTATCAAACGGCGTAATCCCTTCCTCCAAGGAAAATACCGTATCTGCTTCCTCCGCTTGGTCAGTCAGCGTCCCTCTCGCCTGTGCATGAAGCATGAACAACTCATGCAGGGTAGGCTTCACCAACGAGGTGAGCGCTCTTCCCATCAGCTCCACCCCTCCGGCATTGGACTCCACATTGTTGGCAAAACGCGGATCGGAATTCAGGGCGATATCCGTCCAAATCACTTTTCTCTCCACGAGATCCAGAATGACCGGGATACAAATTTGCGTGTTTGCGGCGAGATCAATCTTGTCCTGTACCGTCTGCGGCTCGAAAATTTCTCCTGTCTGTGGCGCTGAACGAATCATCCAGCCGGCAAAGCATTCAGGCAAATCGCAATAAGGTTGACTCGTAAACGAATACAGGTTCATGACGACATATCGACCGCCATAGCGGATGACAGAATTAATGTCGATGTCGATGAACTCGCACGCGCCTTTGGGAGCCTCTACAATATCCCCGCTATGGCACGCTTGATACTTGTCGGAACGCAGATTGGTATAAGAAATATGCTCCATGTACTTCCAGTCTGCGTTATAGAGCACGGCAGACAAATCGATATCGACTCTGCCTGTAGGGACATCGTTGACGATCCCTTCCCTCCACCACAGGAAAAAGCGAATCGTTCCTCCATCCGGGATCGATAGTCGGGAGCCGCGTGCAATCGTGCGCAGTGCTTTGCTGGCAGATCGCATCGAAAACGGAACGAGATGCTCCTGCAGCCGCGGATCGATATAGACGTTGCCCAGCGACGGCAATTGGGCAAAACGGTTCAACAACGATGTCCGGCAAATATCCGCTGCCTTCTGTCTGATGTCCTCTTGCAAGCCTGGCACCCGGTTTTCGATTGCCTTTACTTTCGCCACTTGCCCTTTCGGAAAAAAGGTCCGCCATTCACCGTAGCTGTTCCGTTTGTCGAAGTGATTCATGACCTGCAAAAGAACTGGAGTCGATACACCATCCGCAATTTTCTCGAAGGCAGAAAGGACTGGACTCCCCTCCTCCGTCACACGCAGCAAATGATCCAGACGACGGGCAAATTCCCCAGGACGCTGTTCAAGCAGCTTGATCGCCGTATTCACATCTGCACGGACCAGCGCCTGCTCTACTTGGCTGTTGAACGTTTCGACCTTGTGATTGTTTCGCAAAATATCGAATGCTTCGGCCGCTTTCGGATAGCGATCCTTATATTCAAAAGGATGCAAGATTTCCCCGAGACGAATCCATCTGTTTTTGTAACGATTCATATCTTCTACGATATTCGAGCTGGCTTCCAGCAGGCTAAGGAGCAGTCTTCGTTCCCCGCGTTTAAACTTGCGAAATTTCGCAGGCTCCGCCAAGCTCACATCCCCATCAGACAGCGCCACCGCCAGACGCAATACATCTGTCGCGGTCTTGCAATAGTGGGCAAAAAAAGTTGCGGGAAGCTTGTCATACTTCAGCAACAAGCTCGCAGCGATTGCCACGTTTTCCTTTTGCGGAATCTCTGCTGGCAGTGCTTCTGCAATTCCTTCATAGCTCTGTATCAAGCCCTCCAGGTCTTCCTTGTCGGTAGCGGATAGCGAGCTATTGGAGCGCAGCAAATTCATTCCTATCTGAAGCAACTCTTCATCTGTGCCCAAATGAATCAGCTTCAGGCGAGATTCTCTCAGCAAGGGCAAACGTTTTTTCACTTCGTGCACAGGCAGGTCCAACGTCAAATAATGAATGATCGCATTTACAAACAGCTCACCCTCGCCAGCCTCCATGACTTGCTTGGGAAAATTCGGATACATCGGCTTGTACTGACGGGATGCCCCGATCTTGACTTTTAGCACAGCTACCACATCCGAATAGAGCGAGAAAAACTCTCCTTCCGACAGCGTGCGGATTCTTTCTAGCAATTCCAGTGAAAAGGTATAGCCCAAGCTCTCTATATTACGCAAAGCCGCAGCTAAATAAGAGGTAGGCAGTTCATGCTGCCCCAGATGTACGATGATTTTATTTTTCCTACGGAGGTAAATTTGATTTTTCATTGGCATCACGAAAAAAATCAGGAAAGCAGTACCCCTAATGGTGAACCAAACCTTTTGCTTAGAAGGAAGGTGTACAATAGCCTGATTTTTTATTCCCTTTTGTAATTTTTAACCATCTTACTTCAATTTTGTCAGATGGTAAAGCTCTCTTTCAGAACGAGACATAAATCCGTCCCCGGACCTAATTCGATTTCATTCCGCTGCCCGTTATTCTGTATTCTTCCTCCCTGTAAAGTGAGTAGCAGAGTACCAAAACTTTACAGGAGGGAGAATTCCATTCATGAATCCATCTGTTATGAAAAGTCATACTGCACCCCCTTTCTTTCAAGGGGAGAAATGGTTAGTGTATACCGGCTTGCTCGGCTTCTTGCTCGCTGCGCTATGCGCAATCTGGGTCATGCTGTACGGAGGACCCGTCGCTCCTAATGGCGATGTCTCGAAAGCGTTTTCCTTTAATGCCGCACTCGGAATATTTTTATTAACGACAGCCGCAATCATTCCGTTATCTGCCCTGGGCACGCGAAGTAGAGCTTTCTTTCGCTGGTCTTATATCCTGCTTGCTTTATACTCTTACGGAGCGGAAACGGTACAAAACTTCCGCGGCGTGGACCCGAGGTTCGTCAAAAATGGCACACCCTTCGATGTTGCTGTCGGTTCCATTTTTACTTTTGTGGCTCTTCTTCTGGTCCTTTTTTATGTATTCATTGCCATTCAGTTTTTCCGTAGAAAAGCTTATTCCCTACACCCAGAGCTGGCCGTTGGCATCCGCTATGCCATGATTGCGATTATGCTCTCGTTTGCGGCAGGTCTCTGGATTTCATTCAACGATGGTCGAGTGGTTGGACACGAAGGGAATATCATTTGGCTTCATGGCATTGGCTTTCATGCTCTGCAAGCAGTACCTTTTGTCGCTTGGTTAGCGGAACGTAAAAAACATGTGTCCAATGCTCGTACTGGATTCATCCATCTCGCCGGTATCGCCTACTTGTTCGGTTTAGCTGCAATTGGCTGGCAAACCTATCTCGGTCGAGCCGTTTTGGAAATGTCCGTATTTCCGATTCTCGCCGCCTTCTGTTTCTTGGTCGCCTTCTATCCAATCGTTTTCTTCCTTCTCCAAAAGAACGATGCAAAAAAACTCCACAACACTTTTGATATTCCGAACTAATTGATTCTCCTTATCATTCGTGATACTTTGTTACCAGTACCTGACATACGGTAACAGAAACGAGGAGATCGATTTATGACAGCACGTATTGGACTTCCTGCACCTGATTTTACGATGGACACCGTGACGTTTGACAACGGATTTCCCCTGCCAAAGAGCTTGGTTGACTATCGTGGAAAATGGCTTCTTTTGTTCTTTTATCCGTTTGACTTTTCGAAAGTATGCCCGACAGAGATCCTCAGCCTGAACCGTCGGATCAAGGAGTTCGCGGATTTGAATGTCGAAGTGCTTGGCATTAGCGGCGACAGCATACATACACACAAAGCATGGATGAGATCGAGCGACGGCATCGGTCCACTCTCGTTCCCCCTCGCTTCGGATTACAGCAAAGAAGCGACCCTGGCATACGGTGTGCTGGACGAAGCAACCAAAGCGCCGCTGCGCGGCAGCTTCATCATCGATCCAGAAGGCATCCTGCAATACGCAGTCATCTCCAATTCCAAGGTTGGCAGAAGTGTAGATGAAACGCTCCGTGTGATCGAAGCTCTGCAATCAGGCGGATTGTGCCCAATGGACTGGAAGCCTGGGCAAAACACGATATCCTAATCGATAGACAGAAACAAAGGCCGCATGATCGCTTGTACAGGATCATACGGCCTTTTTCATTTTTTCATAGACATAAGAAAACCTCTATCGAGGCCTATTCATGGAGGAGCGATCGCGTTTTAGCGGAAAGTTTTCATGCGCTCCGGAATTCATAAGCGTACCGCTAATAAATTCCTATACGTAAAAAAATCAGGAAAGCAGTACCCCTAATCTCAAGTTATGTTAGAAGGAAGGTGTACTATAGCCTGATTAATTCACCATACCATTATTTATCTTCTTTGTAAATACTTATCTTGACGCAGCCGGGTACGGAAACAAGTCAACCACACGTATTGTCTCCCCGCTTTCGTTGGTAAACACGACATGCTCTCTCCGAAGCTCAGTCGGACTCTCCAAGCCACATGCCGCCGCAAGCGAGAACAAGCCTTCCCTCAACTGCAAAATATAGTTCATAACACGCCACTGCTTTTCCGCCGGAACCAATGCTTCCTGGTACTTGGAATCCGTCGTAGTGACTCCTGTCGGACATTTCCCTGTATGGCATTGCATCGCCATGATGCAGCCAGTTGCAATCATGAACCCGCGCGCAGAGTTGACGCAATCCGCTCCCAATGCCATGGCGATCGCTACTTTGTCAGGAGTAACAAGCTTGCCGGAAGCAAAAATCCTGATACGGTCCCGGACACCGAATTTCCGCATCGTATCATCGAGAATGATGAGCGCAGCAAAAAGCGGCAAGCCCATGCCATCTGCCATTGCCTTGAACATTGCGCCTGAACCGCCCTCAGAGCCATCAACCGTAATGAAATCCGGGTAAATGGACAGCTCCAGCATTTTCTCAAAAAAATGCTCCAACCGCTTTGGATCGCCGACGACGATTTTTACTCCCACCGGCTTGCCTCCCGCCTCCTGCAAACTACCGATGAAACGCAAGGCTTCATCCGGATTGCTGAGGAACTCGAAGCGGTTCGGTGAATTGACTGTTTGTCCCACAGGTACCAGCCTTGCTGCTGCGACTTTTTCCGTGACCTTGGCGCCCTCGAGGTGCCCTCCACGTATTTTGGCCCCTTGATGAAATTTCAGTTCAAACGCTTTGATGTTCGGGATGCTTGCCTTTTTCTTGAATTCTTCGATTGAAAACTTGCCCTTGTCATCACGGAATCCAAACATCCCCGGTCCGATTTGCGAAATAATATCTACACCTGTAGAAAGGTGAACTTCTGCAACGCCACCCTCTCCTGTATTGATCCAAGAGCCGCCTGCCATACGCGCCCCATACCCAGTGGACATGATATAGTTTTCTCCCACTGCTCCAAAGGAGGTAGCTGAAGCACCGAACATCCCTTTTAGCCGCCAGGGCTGCCTTCTGTTTTCGCCCACGACAATGACATCCTCGTCATGCAGCATCCACGGCTTAACCTCTTGTTCTTCGATAAACTTTTCTCTTCTTGTAAACAGTCCCTCATGGGTAATTTCATACCTTTTGCCAGGGACGACTTTCTCGTTATCTACCCGCAGCTCACTCGTCAGCCTCGGGAACATCGCATTGGACAAATAGAAGCCGGGCTCCTCGTAATCGCGTTTTCCACCAAACGAGATCAGGTCGGTCCTGTATTTGGCCGCATAAACCATACCAACAAAGTCAGAACGGGAGAACGGCTTCCCTTCTGTATCCGATTCAAACCAATACTGACGAAACTCAGGCCCGAGCTTTTCCAGCAAATAACGCATCCACCCCAAAAAAGGGTGGGAACGAATAATGGAGTGCTTCGGCTGTTTAGACAGAGCGTACATATAACCGAAAAATACAATGGGTGGCAAAAGAAGGATGATGATAATGACGCATAACAGAGTAGGTACCACTTGTGCTTACCCTCCCCAAACACAATATTCTAGTAAATCATGTCAAGGATAGGATGCAACAAGTTCTCTGTTTTTAATCGTATTTCTCATCATCCTCCCGAATTTGCCCATCTACGATCAATTCCAGCTCCGTTTCAAAATTCAGCATGATCTCTACAGGCAGCTGCTCTGCAACCTCTGCCATGTCTGGAAGAAGCAGTGCATCCTCTAGTGTATCAGGCTTCGCTTCCAGCTGATTGTACCAGTCGCGGATGTGATCCATCATGCGGTAAAACGAAGCCTCAAACTGATTCGCATCGTCCTCCGCGTCGTCCTCGTGGCTCTTTTTCATCCGATCCCAATATTCCAGCGTCGTGCGCAGTGCTTTTTCTATGTTTGTATCCATTTATCGTCTCTCCTTTTCGTCTCTACCATTTAGTATGACTGCTTTGCGTGCACAATGCCACCTCAGGTGTAACCCTCTCGACCCTTCCATTTTTTCATAATCGTTGCGTTTTTTGACACGTTTTATAGCCCGGTTGAGTCATACGAAAATGAAAAGAGGCTGTTATCCTAAATGTAGCTAGCAGCCGATGATCCGGCAATAAACAAGAGAGCTCTCTAGTGGAATAGGGGAGGATGCACCCTGTCATTACGATGGAAAGATCGAAAATTATCTCTCCCGCTACTTTTCGTCTCCGTCATTTGTATCGTTGCTCTACAGCTGCCTATCACAGCCAAGGCGACGCCTGCGGATTCTGACTCCTTGCAGGCGATGATTGATCAAGCACGTCCTAACGATACCGTAACCATCCCGTATGGTTTGTACAAAGGTCCTATCCGCATTACCAAGCCGATTCAATTGGTAGCCAATGATCCCGTGAAGATCATCAATCCGACCGAGGAAGAGGCAACGCTCACGATTGAAAGCGACAATGTGAGCGTGCAAGGAATCCATATCGTGGACAAGCGAATCAACAGTGACGTAGCCGCCCTTGTCATCCGTGGCGATCAAAACTTCCTGGAAAATGTCATCGTTGAAACGAAAGGGATCGGTATTCAATTACGACAAGCAGACTACAACACGCTGCACAACGTTCAAGTCATCGGAAAAATCAAAGGTGATGGCAGCCCAACGACCAGTACAGGACATAATCACGGAGCACAGCCCGAAGTAAAGCCAAAGCAAACGGAAAAAGCGAAACGAGGAAACGGAATTGACGTGCGTGAATCGGATCATAACCGTTTCATTAAAAATCAGGTGACGAATGTCGAAGATGGCTTTTACGTCGAAAATAGCGATCGAAACCATCTGGAACAAAATCTGGTGACGAACTCGCGGTACGGCTATCACTTCATGGGTACCTCTGATACGACGGTCATCAACAACATTGGAATGGAAAATGTGACAGGCTCCCAGCTTATGGAGTCGCGCAAATTGACGGTTACCGGGAATCAATTTTTGAAACAGCAAAAAAATCCTGGTTCACAAGGAATTCTACTCATTACCGTACAGGGTACGCTGATTGCCAACAACACGATTGAGGGCAACCGGGTTGGACTGTATTTAGAGCAATCATCCGGAATTACGGTCAAAAACAATTTACTCAGTCTCAACTTTATCGGCATGCAGTTTTTGTCCTCTTCTGACAACGTATTAACCGATAATCAATTTGTCTCAAACGTCATCCAAGCGCAAGCCCAAGATAGTCAGAACAACAACTTAAACAAAAACTACTGGGACAATCTGCAAGGACTCGATGTGAACGGGGATTCCCGCAGTGATTTGCCGTACGAAATGAATCCTTTTTACCTGGGTTTGACCGATGCGGTTCCTGCCTATCAGTTGTTTTTCCAAGCCCCGGGATTTGTGTTTCTGGAAGGCTTGTTTACTAGCGGAGCCGGCTCAGCAATCAAGGATGCATCTCCTTTAATGCAACCCTCGGACACCGTGCTCATTGAATCGGGGCAAACGAGCAGTTGGGGCGCAGGCATTCTTGGACTTATCTTGTTAATAGGAAGCTGTTCGATCATTTATATAGGAGTGAGAAAATCATGAACAAAATGAAAAAATGGGGTACAACAATCGGAGCAATTCTCGGCATTAGCCTGCTTATGGTCGGCTGCGGAAGCGAAGAGCCAAAACCTGTAGATATCGCGGAAGGCGTAGACAAATGTGACCTTTGCAAAATGCATGTCCCTAACGATCACAATGCTACTGAAATCGTCTTAAAAGATGGAAAAGCACTGAAATTCGATGATCTCGGATGCATGTACAACTGGACGAAAGAGAATGGCACCGATAACGTGGCTGTACAATTTGTCCGCGATTACTACACAGCAGAATGGACAAAAGCAGAGCAAGCTACCTACGCTTACGACAAAGACTTCAAAACGCCAATGACCTATGGCATCTATTCTTTCAAAGAGAAGTCTGCTGCAGACAGCTTCGTTCAGGAACAAAAGAAAGGTATTGTCATGAGTGCGGATGAGTTGAAAAATCATAGCTGGGAAAATGGTATGAGCAAGCACATGAACAAAGACGGTCATTCTTCCGAAGGTCAACATAATGGCGGTCACGAAAGCAAGCCAGCCGATCACGGAAGCAACAGTACTGCCCCAACCACACATAACTAACAGAGGGAGTGGAGTCTTTGCACATCAATCTGATTGCCAAACGAGAAGTGAAGGTAGGCTTTCGCAATCCATGGTCCTACTCGTTTATGGCTCTGTTCTCCCTGTTTAGTTTGGGACTCTTGATCATCCAATCGCAGTCCTACATGAAGGGTTATACGTACACGACAGGTACCATGCTGAATCTGATTTTGTATTTGCTGCCACTGATGACGATGCTTCTCTCCTCTTTTTCTTTGACGGCGGAAAAAGAAGAGGGAAGCTGGCAGCTCCTCTCTACCTACTCCATGACGACCTTTTCGTTCTTGGTGGGGAAATACTTGGGACAAGCACTCGTGTTAGTCGCGATTGTCAGCTTCGGGTATGGGTTGTCTGGTGTGGCAGGCATGCTGTTAGGAAAAAGCTTTGCATTCTCGACACTTTTGTTTTTGCTCGCCTTTTCCATCTGTCTCATTCTGCTATTTTTAGGTATAGCCATGCTGATTGGCGCCATCAGTAAAAACCGTTGGCAGGCTTTGACAATGGGGGTCAGCATCTGGTTCTTCTATATTCTGGCATGGCCTACTCTTCTCATCTCTGTGCTCAGCTTCGTCCCTTATACATGGATCAAGCCCCTGCTTCAGCTCGCAACGTTTCTCAACCCAGCGGAGTTTGTACGAATCTTTTCCGTTGCCAGATTAGGCGGTGGCTCGATCTTTGGACCTGAATACTACAAATGGGTGTACTGGGCTGATTCTCCGCTTGGTGATCTCATCTTTGTCGCACTCAGTCTGCTCTGGATCAGCGCGACCTTGTTCATAGCCATCCGGGTATGGGAAAGAAGGTAATGCAATGAATATGTTAGGACTTACTATCGACCAGGTCACCAAGGAAATCAATGGAAAAACAATCGTCCACCCATTCAGTATGAACATTGAACCCGGTCAGGTCGTTGCCTTATGCGGCGGGAACGGCGCAGGAAAAAGTACGATCCTGCGGATGCTGGTCGGTATTCTCCCTCCTTCTTCGGGAACCATTCAGCTAAATGGGTTGAACTGGAACGATAATCGCGTAGAGTATCTGCAAGAAATCGGTTATATGCCAGATCACTTTACATTTTCTGCCGGACTTACCGCCAAAGAAACGCTCGAATTTTACGCTTCCCTACGCAATCGCACCGCAGAAGAGGCAGATCGCCTACTGAAAATGGTGGGACTGCATGAAGTGAGAAACAAACGGGTGTCTCAGTTCTCCAAAGGCATGCAGCAGCGTCTCCTGTTTGCCCAAGCGATATTGGCCAAGCCCGCACTCGTCGTCCTCGATGAACCGACCAACGGACTCGATCCGTATTGGATGGATGCCTTCGTCGATCTCGTGCGGGAAGTAAAGCTCGCGGGTCAATCCGTTCTCTTTACGACGCATCAGCTACAGGTGGCAGATGCTGTGGCTGATCGAGCGATTTTCTTGATGAACGGGAAAATCGTGCGTGATGGCTTGATAAAGGAGTACCAGCAGCAGTATGGGGCAATTGGTTTATATGGTGCCTTTTCCGAACTTGTGAATCAGGCAAAGGCATGAATAAAAAAACGCGGGAGCTTTGATCGTTTAGATCGGCTCCCGCGTTTTTGCTATTTATAGCGCCTTTGCTTCCATATAAAAGACAGATAAAAACTTTTTCACACTAATCCGGCACTTCGTCGTTTTTTCGCCCGCCTCCAGTTCTTGCATCCGTTGGCGAATTTCTTGAAAGTCAAACAGTCTTGGTGCAAAGTGTTCAAAGGTCGGGTTGGCATAATCGGTCAAGCCTAATGAGGAAAGATGCGTAAAGGCTTGCAGGACCATCCGGCGAATCCGTTGTTCCATGGCACGCACCTCTTTGGTAATTCCATGCTCATCCAAGCTGGCATGTACCTTCAGCAGAATTTGTGTGTACAGTTCCTTGAGCTGCAATTCGTGCAGCTTGTCTCCTTGTCGCTCATCCTGTTCGAGCCATTCCATGATCAATAACAGATCAGGAGCACCAGCTTCACTCGCAATCCCTAGCTGCAACAGCAGTTTTCTCGCTTTTTGAGCAAGGATGTCCTGATCGGACGACTGACTTTTCAAGCCGCTGGTATGCGGTTCTTTTGCTTTGACGTCCAGAATTTGCAAGGATTTGCGGATCGTTTGCAGAGAGGCTTCCAGCGACAAGTAATCCGATACCCGTTTCAGTACAGCCATCACTTCGAGGCGGTTGATCGGCTTTTGAATAAAGGTATCAATCCCTTGCAAATAAGCCTCCCCGATCATTTCCTTGTTCTCTACCTGTGACACCATAATGAAGCGGCCCGCGAAGCCATCTGCCTGCAACTTTTTGATCGTTTGAATGCCATCAAGCCCCGGCATCAACAAGTCGATCAAAATGACATCGACCCCATATAGCTGATCAATCGATACGTGACTGCCGTCGCTGGCTTGTCCTACAATTTCTCCCAACCCGCTGTCTTGAATAATCCGTTCGAGCATGCGGCGCACTACCGCATCGTCTTCAATTAAAAAGAAACGTATCATACCTTACACTCCCTCCTTTCCGAGCAATTGGTCGGTCGGAATTTGCACTTCTAAATGCGTCATTTGCTTCTGATCAGGTAAAATACGCAAGCTTCCTTGCAGGCTTTGGACAATTCCGCGGGCATGCGTCAGTCCAATTCCGGTAGAGGCATTTCCCTGTTCATCGTATTTCGTCGTATACCCGGGCTGAAACACCCATTCCTGTTCTTCCAGCGGGATTCCCGGACCACTGTCAAGTACACTGAACACCAGATGACGATGAATCAGTTTTACATTCAGCTCAATCCTTCCCGACGTGGGAATCGCCTCTACTGCATTGGCTACCAGGTTGTTTAGCACGGAGAGCAGCGCATAGATTTGGCTGGTAGACAGGCTGACGTTACAGCTCCACTCGATCCGAATATCCTTTCCCAACATCTCTGCGTATTTCTGATTCGCCCGAGCAACCAACTCACACAGTTCTTTGATCGGCAGCTGTGGTGCCAGTCCCTCCTGATTGATCAGCTTGGAAATGCCCGCCAGCATCCGTTGTGAATCTTTTTTCACTTCATGCACATTCTCGGCAATCGTCAAGGCCGTCGGGGATTCCGTATGATCCGAGGTGAGCAAACGCCTGTAAAGCTGGTAGCTCTCGCGCGTGATTTCCTCCAGATGCGTCATCGATTTGCGCAAGTAAAAGGCTTCTTCATACAGCTCCGTATTGATCATCCGCAGACGCTCCAACTCTTGCTGACGCACCTCTCCCACAGCCCGCAACTGCCTGATCGAAAAGCTATTGTACAAGCCGACAGCAAAAAAGCTGCGCAAGACCCCAAAGAAGAGAAGCATCAAAAAGCTCTGCCAAGTAATCGGCGGAAAATCAGTGAAATACTGTCGTACCTGAATCTCTACCACATTGGAGATAAAATCAATGGATGCACCTATCAACCCCAACCATAGAGGGAACTCGCGATATCTACGTGCGCGGAGCAAATAAAACAGAACGGTAAAGCTGAAATAGTAAAAGGCGGAGGGAAGATGCGCAGCCACACTCTCCATGTATGGACGGTACGCAAAAAAGACATCCATTACGACGCGAAATCCGAAGATAAACGTCCCTGTAAAAAATCCCGTCAACAATACAGGTACGGACGAAAACCACAGCAATCCAAAAAAGAAAGCAGCGATGCCCAAGGAAAAACGAAAAGACCCTCCTACGGGGTTTACCTTCATCTCTCCAAAAAAAGCAGTTGCCAGCATGATAATAAACAGGATCAAAAGGCGTTCTCGCATAGCTGCTCCTTTCATACGGAAAAAGATCTCCTATTCTTATTTTACTAAGAATCGGAGATCTGCAAAGATAAAACGCTTAAGCGTGCTTGTTTTCCAGTCGCTTGGAGACGACTGACAACGCGTAGTTGACGACAAAGTACATCACTGCCACCATCAGGAAGGTCGGGATGACGTAGTTGACATTGCGTCCGTTGATGATTTGCGCATGGTTCATCAGCTCAGGCAAAGCGATTACGACAGCCAGCGACGTATCCTTCAAGAGCGAAATGAATTGGCTCACAATCGGCGGAACCATTCTTCTGAGAGCCTGTGGCAGGACAACATGCCACAGTGTCTGGACATAATTCAGACCAGAAGAACGTGCAGCTTCAATCTGTCCTTTTTCGACCGAATTTAAACCGCTTCGCACGATTTCCGACAACATCGCTGCTTCGAAAATAACCAACGCCAGAACAGCGGCCCAAAACTTGTCCAGCTTGAATCCCACTTCCGGGAGAGCAAAATACGTAAAGAAAATAATCAACAAGAGCGGCAAATTGCGAATCAGCTCTACGATTGTCCCGAGAACTTGTGAGACTCCGGGAATTTTTGCGTAACGCAAAACCCCTACGATAATCGCAATAGTAAAGCTGAAGACAATTGACAAGAAAGCAACCTGCAAGGTGACCCAAAAGCCTTCGAGCAGGAAGGTCAAATGACTGGGCGCATAAGCTCCGGTAAAGTCCATGATGTCCCCTCCTTCTTAGCGGCTTCCAGCCAAGCGTCGCTCCAAATAACTGACGAACGCGCTCAACGGAAGGGTCAGAATCAGATAGAAAACAGCTACAAAAATGTACACATCAAAGGTAACAAACGTGTCAGCGGAAATCAGATCCCCAAAATACATCAGGTCAAGACCTGCAATCACACCTAATACTGAGGAGTTTTTTACGAGATTGATAAACTGGTTGCCCATCGGCGGGATCACGACCTTGATCGCTTGCGGCAAAATGATATAGCGCATCGTTTGTCCATACGTCAATCCCGAGGAACGAGCGGCTTCTGTCTGTCCTTTTGGAATCGCCAGAATGCCTGCGCGGATCGTCTCCGCGATAAATGCTGCCGTATACACTGTCAAGCCAAGCGTACCTGCAATAAAAGGCTCCAGCACGATACCAATTGCCGGTAGACCCACAAAAAAGAGGAACACGACGAGAATCAACGGGATATTACGCACAAACTCAACATAAGCCGTAGCGATCCACTTGAGTGGTCGAATCGGAGAAATCCGAAAGATCGCAAAGAGCGTCCCCAGTGCAAAGCTCCCGACGAGAGCAAGCAGGCTCGCCTGCAAGGTGTTCCAAAAGCCTTCGAGATACATATCCATGTGATCAAACAAGATAGAAAAATCGATCATCTCTTATGCGATCCTCCTTGTGTGCAAAATTCAGTTGGGGATATAAGGGAATGAGCGGCAGAGTAAACCGCTCATTCTTTATGGAGTCGAACCGCATTATTTTTTAGGTTTTGTTCCGATCCATTTTTCATAAATCTTGTCGTATTCACCGTTTTCTTTCATTTCTTTCAGCAAATCGTTCACTGTTTTCACGAATTCAGCGTCACCCTTGCTGATTGCAATACCGTATGGCTCTTCCGTGAAGGTTTCTTCTGTTACACGGTAGTTCGGATCTTGCTTCGCCATACCGTACAGGAGAGCGTTATCAGTTGTCAGCGCGTCACCTTGACCAGCTTTGAGTGCTGTGAAGGCTTCCGCGTAGTTTTCGAATTCCAGTACTTCTACGTCAGGAGCACTCGCTCTGATGTTTTTTGCAGAAGTAGAACCTTTTGCGGTCACGATTTTCATGCCTTTTTGCATGTCTTTCAGACCGTTGATTGAGCTGTCCTTTTTCACCAGGAAAGATTGACCCGCCAGGAAGTACACGTCAGAGAAGTCTACTTCTTTTTTACGGTCTTCCGTAATGGTCATCGTTGCGATGATCGCGTCAATTTCTCCGTTTTTCAGCATCGGGATACGTGTTTTGGAGGTTACTTCCTTCAGCTCGATTTTGTTTTCGTCCCCAAGCACTTTCTTCGCAATTGCCTTCGCAATATCGATATCGAAGCCTTCTACATTTCCGGTTGCCGGATCTTTCAAGCCGAACAAGTTCAGGTCGTACTTCACTCCGACTACGAATTTGTCTCTTTCTTTGATTTTTGCCAATGTGCCTGTACCTGCTGCAGCTGGTGTACCTTTTGCACCGCCTTCTGTTGCACTACCCCCACCACAGCCTGCCAACGCAGTTGCACTCAGCATGAGTACGAGACCCATACCTGCTACTTTTTTCCACAGCTTGTTTGCTTTCATCTGAATTCCCCTTTTCTCTATCGTTTTATTTTTTAGTGATTCAAAATCCGGCTCAAGAACAAACGCGCACGCTCTTCACGCGGACTTGCGAAAAACTCCTCTGGTGTAGAATCTTCGAGAATCGTTCCCTGATCCATAAACACGATGCGGTCTGCCACTTCGCGGGCAAAGCCCATTTCATGCGTTACGACTACCATCGTCATGCCTTCCTTCGCCAGCTTCTTCATGACGTCGAGAACTTCGCCGATTGTCTCGGGATCCAGTGCAGAGGTCGGTTCGTCAAACAGCATGATTTTTGGTCGCATGGCCAGTCCGCGTGCGATTGCGACGCGTTGCTGTTGACCGCCAGAGAGTTGCGTTGGGAACATTTCTGCCTTTTCCGGAATCCCTACCTTTTCCAAATAGTAGAGAGCCGTTTCTTCGGCTTCCTTCTGCGATACGCCCAGTACCTTGGTTGGTGCCAGCGTAATGTTTTGCAGTACGGTCTTGTGCGGATATAGATTGAAGTGTTGGAACACCATGCCGATGTCCCGACGCAGCTTGTTGATATCGGTGTTTTTATCGTTCACTTTCACCCCGTCTACCACCAGTTCTCCGCTTGTAACCGTTTCCAATCTGTTGATGCAGCGAACCATCGTGCTTTTACCCGATCCTGACGGGCCAATGACCACGACGACTTCTCCCTGGTTGATATGCAGGTTGATGTTCTTGAGGACATGAAAGCTTCCGTAATGTTTATTTACTTGATGAAAACTGATCAACCTTAAATCCCCCCTGCTCTATGTCTTATTTTGTATACTAATGTCGAACTACTCAAAACTACTGAAAAAGACAAAGAAAAGTTTTTTTGTTTACAATTTTCTAATAACACACAATAAAAAAACAAAGTGAACCTATCAGTCGAATGGGAGCCAATATATCATGTAAGACCTGAATGGAGGCCGGCCTATGCTTCCTGATAGCTTCTCATTCCTTGAGGGCAAACAAGGTACTCCGTATGGTCTCATGATGGGTCAAGAAGGCCAGCAGTGGCTGCATGAGCTTCAAGAAGAAAGCAAGGAAACAGGTAAAAATGTCGTATGGAAAGTTGTTCCACGGACGACTTCTCCTATCGAAGCCTATACGAGCGTGTATGAGAACGAGCAGAAAGAACGCATCTTTGTCACGGTCGAGAAATTCCCGAAAGAACAGCTAGATGTACAATTGAGCAGAAACAACAAAATACGATGCAGTAACTATCAGTGGAAAAAAAGCGCATTACACGAAAAATGACCAGTTCTTGTTCAGTGAATCCGGTCAGTATCAAGAGCTGTCTTGGTTGGATCAAGATGGAGATCAACCGATTATGTATCGTGTAGCTACCGATTCGCCAACGGTTTCCAAAGAAATGCTGCTCCAGGCTGCAAGAGCAAGCCAGCAGTAACAAATAGGAAAAAAGATAAAAAAACCAGTTAAACGCTCTTTATGCGATGACTGGTTTTTCCCTTTTACCCTATTACGCATTCAGATCATACAGTCCTGGACTGTGTTCATTTGGCTGTTCCGGCATGATAGGAACCGGGAAGCCCTCAGGTGGCGGAACTACTTCCAAACTGCCGCCATTTCTACTCGGTGACTGTCCGTTGAAGATTTCTCCAATACGAGTGTTATCCAATCGGAAATTGAACTGAGCATTGTGGAAGCCCATTTCGACATACTTGCGGCACTCAGGATACTTGTTTATGTCGTAGTTGGGGATAGGGAACAGCTTGCCCCAGTTCACGCCTAATGTCTCCAATGCCTTTGCGAAGGCGTTTTGATGGGCGTTATCCCGAACGATTAGGAAAGCAAGCGTTTCACGGAATGTTTTGTTCGAGCTCATTTCGTAAATGCGTGACTTTTGCAGGACACCGGTTGATTCCAGCACCAGGTTGTCGAGAAGATCGCTTATCAAATTTCCATGATTATACACATAATTCCCCATCCATGGATTTCCTGCTGCATCGACGGGTAAGGAGCTTTGCGCACCCACGATGAAATGGTGCGGGTTCGCGTGCTTGACTGCCTCATCAAGCGGTGCTCCGTCAACCCCCGCATTACCGGGAACATCTTCACCACTCCCCGTCAGCAATTGATTAATCGTGTGCTGTACAAGTTCCACGTGCGCTATTTCTTCCAAAAAAACACCCCGTAGCAAATCACGATACGGTATGGCATTCCCACGGAAGTTGTTCGCCTGGAAAAAATATTGCATCATGGTGCGCATTTCTCCAAAACGACCACCCAAAATCTCCTGGATGACTTTAGCTGCCGCCGGGTCTGGTTTATCTGGAACAATCATGTTAATCAAATCTTCCTTGTAAAAGTACAAAATGGATGACCTCCCACCATAGTAGATGAATGCTAGGTCTTAGTTTGGATGATGACGATCTACTTTAACCGGAAAAAGCAAGAAAACGGCACTTGAATAAACCCGACTATTTTGTAAAACAGTAAGCACCATAAGGACTATAAAGGAAGGAGAATAAAAATGACTCGATTTTTAATTAAGGCTGCTGTTAACGGTATTATTGTTGTCGCTTGTTTATGGTGGTTTGCAAATGCATCCTGGACATCCGCCATTTTAACGGCACTCGGCTTAACCGTCATCGCCTATCTGATTGGCGATCAATTGATATTACGAGCTACCAATAATGTTACGGCCACGATTGCAGATGCAGTGATCGCTGGGATTTATTTATGGGCAGTTGCCAGATGGCTGAATTGGCCACTAAGTTTTGGCGAGTTAATCATTACGGTAGCCCTTTTAGGTGTGGCAGAACTTGTATACCATCGCTATTTGGGGATATACGATCATAATCGTGTCCAGAAAGAACCCGGTAAATAATTCTCCTCTTCCTTTGAGGGGATATATCCTGTCTCCCTTGTAAATCTTATCTATGGGTTACATCACAAAGTTAGGAGAACCCGAATGGATATCAAAACTCTATTGAGTACCGGGAGGACGTTAATGGGTATTTTATCAGGCAATCCGCAAAATGAACCTATGCATTATGGCGAGGTATTTGGAGTATGGATGTATCTTTCAACAACAAAGGGCTTGCTTGCTAGTTATCAAACAGCGCTCAACCATACTGGTGATCATGATCTGAAAAGCTTTCTCGAGGACATTACGCGAAGCATGAAACAAGAAGTAGAGCAACTGGATGAATTGCTCAAAGTGAATGGGATTGGATTGCCACCTGCACCACCGGATCGACCAGTAGCGAATCTGGAAAGCATTCCAGCTGGAGCTCGTATGAACGATCCAGAGATCGCTGCCGGTGTTTCAAGAGACATTGCAGCCGGATTGGTTGCCTGCAGTCAAATCATGGCTCAGTCCATCCGGGAAGATATCGGAATGCTTTTTGGTCAGTACCATGTTGCAAAAGCCCAATTTGGCCTCAGGTTGCTCCGCATTTTAAAAGAAAAAGGCTGGTTAGTTCCGCCGCCTCTTCATATGCAAGCGCCAGAACTTGTCCATGCCTAATCTTGGTGATAAGCACTGTCTGATTGGCAGTGCTTATCGTTTTTACCTATTTTGAACTGGGGGATGCACGATTGAAAAAAACAATGATCGGTGCCTTTCTCTTTGGAGTAGGTATCATTGGCATGCTGGACGGCATTATCTTTCATCAAATCTTACAGTGGCATAGTGTCGACATGTATGGAGATCGACACCATCAGATCATGAGTGACGGTTTCTTCCATTTATTCGTGACGGTTATCATTTTCATTTCGGGCATTCTTCTGTGGAAAAGCAATCCTATAGGGACTGCGTACTATTTTTGGAGTAGTTTTTTCCTCGGAGCTGGTATATTTAACTTGATGGAAGGAATCGTTAACCACCATCTCTTGCAAATTCATCACGTTAAGCCGGGCCCGTCTCAATTCTTATACGATATTTATTATGATGTATTCGCACTTCTGCTGATTGGGATTGGATGGCTGCTGTATAGGCGCACAAAATCCAAATGAAGCCATTCCATTTTGTCGGTTAGCGAGTAGCATGCTCGTACAATTTCCGCGCGAACTCCTCCATCAACTCTCGCTTAGCCAACAGCTTGCGCATCTGTTGAGGTAAGCCCTCTACTCCGTAATAGGCACCTGCCAATTGACCGTAGACAGCTCCCGTCGTATCCGCATCATCCCCGAGGTTTACCGCCAGGAACAGGCCTTCTTCAAAAGAACTACTGCTATAAAAAGCCCAAAGCGCCGCTTCAAGCGAATCGACGACATACCCCGATCCTTTGATCTCTTTTCTCGTTTTCTCTTTATAGGAGCCATTCGCAACACGGGCGATACCAGGATCAAGCGGTTGCTTTTCCCATAGACCCGCTACAGGAGAAAACGAATCAGCAAGCAACTCCTCTTTAGAAATACCTTGTAGAGCACCCACAAGCAAAGCCCCCAAAAAACGACAGCCGTCTACTGCCTTTGCCGTCGCGTGTGTCGTGCGAGAACTTTGCGCGCAATAATCAATGGCAAGCTCCGGTTGATCGGCATAATAGAGTGCGACAGGTGCTAGCCTCATCATGGAGCCATTCCCTGCCGACATCGGATGATCCGATCCGCTAAATGGATTTTTTGTCTGCTCAAATCGCCACAGCGCTTCTTTGGTGATATTCCCGATATCGAAGCAATGATCCTTGCAGCTCATGTAACCCTCACGAAACCAAGCTACATATCGGTTCATCTGATCAACCGGATCGAAGCCGTTCTGCGTAATCAAGCTCTCAGCTAAGCAAAGAGCCATCGACGTATCATCCGTCCATTCCCCGGGTTTTAAATTGAACGGTCCTCCGCCGACCATTTCTGTAAGCGGCTCGAAGGTCCCCGGTTTGCGAAATTCTAAAGTAGTTCCGAGTGCATCTCCAACGGCCAACCCTAGCAAACTTCCCGTATAGCGGTCACGTAGTTCCACACCTGCACACACCCTTTTTCAGAATTATCTGTTCATATCAAACAAAACATCTGGCAATGACATTTTGACCAACGTATTGTTCATTCAATTCATCTGTCGCTACCTTTTCTTCTGTGCTCGCAAGCGTGATAATCTGCGGCAGAACCAGCTTGTAACGGTCCTCCATCACGGTTTCAAGAACGTACTGTTCCTCTTCGTCCCACAAAAGAATTCCTGCCAAAATTCTGGTCTCCACACAGATCCCCTCCATTTTTTCTCTTTTGAATATGTACGAAAGACGGGTACAATGACCCGCCTTCTAGTGCCTTACGTAATGTGTATACTTACTGCTCTTTTTTCAGGCGTGCATCCAGAACAAAGTTGCCGAATGGCAGTAATGAAGCGATAAATGCCCCGATTACTTTCAGGAAAGACCATTTATTGGTCATTGTAACATGTGCTAACGCCAAAATATACAGGACAAAAAACAATCCATGAAGCGAGCCAGCAATTTTTACTGCGGCTGGATAATCCCAAAAATACTTGAGCGGCATAGCAATCCCGAGAAGGACCAAATACGAGACACCTTCGATCAGGCCGATGAGACGGAAACGTCCGAGGGCAGAGTTCATCATGTGCGGGTACCATCCTTGCCATTGAAATTACCACTATTATAAATGAAAAACTATCATAATGATGAAAATGGTCCAATGTTCATAATATAGTCAAAATCAACGGCCCCAAGCTTCTTCTCGGATGCGTTCCATCCAGCGCATCTCTGCCTGCAAATGCTCAATGGCACCGATCAGAATCGCTCGTGCTCCCCAGCTGAGCCTCTCTCTTTTTTCCTCCTGGATCGATTCCAATAATCCAGCTAACCGTCTTACCTCCCGGATGTTATCTTCCAAGGCCTCATCCATTTTTTGCGGATCACCGTACGAAGCAAAAGTAAGCGCAGCGTAAATCGGATTGGTCAGCTGCATCGGTTTTTGCAGCTCTTCCAAGAGAAGCTGTTGAAATTGCTCTTCGCCTTTTGGCGTGATCCCATACATCTTCTTATCTGGGCGGCTAGTTTCACGAATGACTTCTTTGACCTCAATCATCCCGCTCTTTTCCAGTTGGTCGAAGGCGTAGTAGAGGGAGCCTTTGGCGTATTTCATGTAACAATCCATCCCTCTAGCCTTCACCTGCTGCTGAACCTCATAGGGATGCTTCTCTCCTTCCATCAGCAATCCCAGAACAAGCAATTTTAGACTCATGACGATTCTCCTCTATCCACGTTCCGGTTTCGGTGCGGAAGGCGATTTCCCCAGCGCCCGATCATTTCCCATCAGCAAAATGCACACGAGAGCAAGAACAGCAGGAACGAGTGCCCACATAAACGTATTCGCTATCGAAGAAGCGAGAATATCGATCATTTGATCCAAAACAGGAGCCGGAATGGATTCGCGCGCTTCTGGTGTCAAAATCGCTCGTGGGTCTGTCATGGCATTCGTCATCCCTTGACCCCCGAAGGCAGAGAACAAGCCGTTTTCAAACGAGTTACGTTGCAAGATCCCAAACACGGTGATCCCCAATGTCATCCCCAATGAACGGGAAAAAGAGTTCGTTGAACTGGCCGATCCTCTTTGACGCATATCAAAGCCATGAATCGCTGAAATTCCCAAGGTGGAGAAAGAGAAGCCCACGCCAAACCCTGCAATCACCATATAAAGCGTCACGATTGAACGAGGAATATCAGGCGTCAGTGTACTCAAAAGAAAAATACCTGGTATGAAAAAGGCAGCGGACAGAAGCATAATATTGCGGAAGCTGGTCTTCGTCGTCAGAAATCCTCCTACTTGGCTGCCAACAACCGAACCAAGCATCATCGGTGTCAACAGCAATCCGGCATTCGTCGCTGACCCGCCATATACCCCTTGGATAAAAATCGGCAGGTACACAGTAGCAATAATGAAAGCAGATCCATACAACAGTGCAATCGCATTTGTCGTGGCAAATAACCGCTTCTTGAACATGGAGAACGAAATAATCGGATCAGATGCCCGCTTCTCGACAAATAGAAAAATCACAAACAACAGGAAAAAGGAAGAGAACAGGCCAATAATCTGCATCGAATCCCATGCATATTGATTGCCGCCCAGCTCCAGTGCAAACATCAGACTCACTACAGCACCGACAAGCGTAATCGCTCCCCACCAGTCAATGCTTTGCTTGCGGTATTCCAACGATTCCTTGTAATACATCGAGATCAACCAGAGGGACACGGCACCAATTGGTACATTGATGTAAAAGATCCAGTGCCAGCTGACATACTCGGTAATATACGCCCCAAGCAAAGGGCCAAATACGCTGGACGTACCGAATACAGCTCCGAATAGTCCCGTCATCTTTCCACGTTTCTCCGGCGGGAATACGTCAAAAATAATCGTGAAGGCAATCGGCATCAGCGCTCCGCCGCCAATCCCTTGAATCGCCCGATAAATGCTCAACTCGACGATGCTGTTTGCCGTCCCGCATAAAATGGACCCTAACAAAAATACAATGAGACCAAATACGTAAAAACGTTTTCGCCCATACATATCGGAGAGCTTACCAAATATCGGCATCCCCGCCATCGTAGCGACCATGTACGCTGATGTCACCCAAACAAATTTATCCATGCCGCCCATCTCACCGACAATCGTACCCATCGCTGTCGCGACAATGGTGTTGTCCATGGAAGCCATCAGGAGACCTAGCAGCAGCCCGGCTAACACCATATTCACTTTACTTTCTCTTGCAATCATTACTTCGCCCTCCTGAGTGGTCAAATCAAAGTACTATACGTTATTATATTCAAATTTGACTACATCCCGAAAAAAATGCTCCTTATTCTCGGAGCATTTTTTCTGTTTATTATCGCCCGAATGGTGACGGGCTAAATGGGGATGGCTGCTGGGCTTGATTACCCTTCCACATTTTATACGCCGCTTCTGACATCGGCTCCACTGTCGGCTTAATCTCTCCAGTGAATGGATTCTTATTATAGGGGAGGTTAAATGTCCGTGTCCCGTCGCTCTTACGCAACAAAGAACCATCCGACAGCTCCACCCAACTGCTTCCTGGTCCTCCATCGTCTACGACATAGAGGCCGTTATCATCCCAGGCCGGGTTAATTGGCACGTTATTTACCGGAGGACGTGTAGTCTGCTTCTTGACTGATTTTGTTGAGGTTTTCGTCTTTTGTGTTTTCTTCTTCGGTTTACTCGTTTTTGCAGTTGCTACCGCTTTTGTTTTTGGCTTCCCTTCGCTTTGTTTTTGCGCTGAAGCTGGTGCAGGTGCTGACACAGCCACAGGCTTTTCAACCGGATAGGCGGAAACGTTTGCGGCCCGCGGACTTTGATTGGCCAAATCCATAGCACGTTTGGTGATACCTGCTTTTTGGGAAATAGACGCTGTTTTTGTATCCGTTCGTCCATCGGTTTTTACCGCGTGAATCAATGTCGGCCACAAATAGGCGTTGAAGCCTAGTAAAGCGACCATCAAGGCAATACCTATGATTTTTTTCATAATAAGGACTCCTATGACTGAATGATTGTGGTAATAAAGCAATGACTTCTGGCCTATATCAAAATTTTAGACGATTGGAAGAAAAAAGAAAACACCTTACATAAACAAACTCCTTCTCATGTTGGTTTTGAGAAGGAGTTTGTTTTGCAGGAGTTCCTTTGACAATTCATTTCTGAGCAGCTTCTTGCTTCTCGGAATGTTGTTTGATTAGCTCCATAGTGTGATCAAGCAAATTTTTGCCTCCCGTTTTCCCATGTCCGGGTACAACGGTTTCGATATGTGGATATTTTTCGATTACCTTCTGAACGGAGTCATCCCACTCCTCTACATTGGCATCAGAAAGATTTCCGAGATCCTTGGCACCCAATGCTTTGACGAAGCATCCACCAAATAATATTTTGGATTGGGGAAGCCAAACGGTAATGTTATCTTTCGAATGCCCTTCCCCAGGATAAAAGGCTTCTAAGATAGTGTCGCCTACCTTTATTACTGGCTTTTCATCAAGAGTCGGATTGGGGGAGGGATATCCATATTCTTTCGCAAGTTTTGCCGTCAAACGTGTACTGCGTACCTCTATTTTTTGATCGAGTAACGCACGGATACCTGAAATGCTGTCATCATGTGCATGTGTAATCAGCGCCAACACAACGTCTTTCTTCCAATGCTTCTTGATCATCTGTAAGAGCTCTTCCGTTTTTTGGGTGTCGCCCCAGGCTGTATCAATCAGGACAACTCCTTTGGAAGTAGAAACGATTAAGCCATTGTGGTCATAGGTTGTGCCATTCCATTCTTGATAGGATGTATGTAACCATACTTTGTCATTTAATTTTGTTAACACAATGCTTTTCCCTGGATTGGTAATCTGGGTGGGAGATGATGTTGTCGTTTGGGCAATCGTTTGATTAGAAAAAGCTGTCAAGACTACGGCCACTGTCAGGAACAAACTGCAAATCGTTTTACTTATCCATCCCTTATGAATCTTCAACCGAATCTCACCTTTCTAACGTCGATTTTACTTTTGCCTGTTTCAAACATCCAAGCGATATCCATATCGCGGAATCGTCGTGATTTGCTGCCCGTAGTGCCGAAGCTTTTTCCTTAATCGATACACGAGCGCATTGACTTCCACCCGTCCGACATCCGGGACATTCCCCTCATGTATTCGTTCCGGCCAAACGGTCAGCATAATTTCTTCAAAACTAACGGCCTTGTTCGCCTTTTGGTATAGAAGCTTCAGCAAGTCCATATCTTTTCCGGTTAAAGGCAGTCTATTTCTGTCGATACGAACTTCTCTTCTCTCCAAATGAAAATCCAAACCTGGCAAAAGCGATGCGTTCTTCAGCTGCGTGAAAGGGAGCTCTACCGTATCATCCAGTCTATTGACCTCTCGTAAAAAGACGAGCTCGGCTACCCCTTTTGACAAGCTGATTTGATCCCCGTGACGAAGAATGTGAGAGGAGTAATGAAGCGGCTTCCCGTTTACCTCTGTGCCATGCTTGCTTTCCAGATCGATAATTTTGTAATCGTTCCCGATCCTTTGAAAGGCTGCATGCATTCTCGAAATGTACGGACTGGAAAAGGTAATGTCCAGTTGAAAACTAGTCCCCCTCCGCCCGATTGTACAGCGATCCTTCGTGAGATATTTGCGCGTGGCAAATTGGCTGGGGTCCCCTTTTTTTACGAGTAAGTATGCACCATTATCTATCATCTGGTGATCACCTCACGTGTTGATCGTTTACGGTTTTGCAGCCGTCAGTGCGTCAACAACAATCTTGGTAGCTTCAGCAATGAGCGCATCATCATAAGTGGCGTCCTGCTTATCTCTGCTAGACAGTACTGCAATGACAATCGGCTTTTTATTCGGTGGCCATATGATCCCTATATCGTTTCGCGTTCCGTAACTTGCCGCTCCGGTCTTATCTCCGACCTTCCATTCTTTAGGAACGCCCGCTCGAATCAGCTTGGCTCCCGTCGTGTTGCCTTGCAGCCACTCGATAAGAATCTTCTGCTTGTCAGACGACAGCGCATCCCCTACCGTATAGGCTCGGAGGCTCGTTGCAAGTGCTTTAGGTGTGCTTGTATCGCGAATATCTTCTGGTTTTGCCTCATTCAATTCAGTCTCAAATCGCTCGGATGTCGTTACGCTATCACCAATCTGTCTCAGAGCTGATTCAAAGCCTTTAGGTCCACCCAATTCCTTGAACAACAGATTTCCCGCCGTGTTGTCGCTATAACGCACCGCAGCGTCTGCAACCTCGCGAAGAGTCATCCCGGTCGCGACGTGTTTTTCTGTGATAGGTGAATATGTAACGAGATCGTCCTTAGTGTAGGTGATGACTTTGTCGAGCTCTCCCAACGGTTTCTGATGCAAGATCGCACCTGCCGCTAAAGCCTTGTACGTAGAAGCAAAAGCGAACCGTTCATCTTCTCGGTAAGCAACTGCCAAATCTGTTTCGGTGTCGATCGCATATACGCCAAGCCTCGCATCAAACTTGTTCTCTAACGCTGCGAACTTTTGGTCCATTGCAGATGCCGGCGTTTCCGTTTTTCCGACAGGCGTTTCAGCAGAAGAGCAGCCAGTAAGCGTGAGAAGCGTGAGTAAAACCGTTTTCACTGTGAATCCGAACAGTCTCGATTGATGAACTTTCATGGATGTCAAACCTCTTTCTTGAATAGTATAGCCTTTGTATTACACACGTAATATCGTACTACATTTGTAATCAACTGATTTCACGATAATATTACACGTGTAATCCGTTGCTGTCAATCACCTTTTTCTTGCAAGATTCTTGAAAAAAAAGACGCCCTTTCAAGCAAACTGGATAACCGTAAATGGTTTTTCCAAGTCAGCTAGAAAGAGCGCACTCTATTTTTTGGGATGATCGGTCGATGATTGTTTCGCATCCAATATAGAACGAAGCTCCTGAATCTCCTCGTCCGATAAAGATTCCTTCTGAATGAACTGAACAAGCATTGATTTTAGAGCCCCGCTGTAAATCCGCTGCAGAAAAGACTGTGCCTCGGCGTGCTGGCATTCATTTTGTGAGTACAGCGGATAAAACGTATAGACTTTTTGGTTTTGATTGACGCCAACAGCATTTTTTTGAACCAAACGATTCAAAAGAGTACGTATTGTTTTTGGGTTCCAATCCGTTTGACCTTCCAAGGAGGAAATAATTTCGTTGGCCGTCAGCGGTGACCTTTCCCATAGCACATTCATCACTCGCCATTCCGCTTCTGAAATACTTGGCATGGATGTAGACACTGAAGTCTCCCCCTTTCGAAAATAATGACTGTAAGAGCAAAGGCTAGTAGAGACCTTTCGCTTTCAAAATAGATAAGGTTATTTCTGCTGCTGCAGGTCCATTCGCGTCATCTTCGCTTTGTATATTGGTAGCAAAGAAGTAGGTGCCTTCCTCGTTCTCTACATACCCGACAAACCAACCGTTCACATCTTTTTGATTGACGGTGCCCGTACCTGTTTTCCCGGAAAGAATCGCCCCCGCCTTTTTCGATAACCGGATGGAATCTTTCACCGTCTGGATATTATGTTCTTGAAAGCCAAACTGGTTCGTATAGAACGCTTTTAATAATTGTACCTGCTCCACCGGAGAAATCTTCAAGGAAGATTCTATCCAATATTCGCCGATTCCACCAGATGTATTGGCGTTCCCGTAGTTCAATTGTTCCAGAAAAGCTTGAATCATTTCCGGTGAGATGTTCTTATCCATCTCTTTGAAATACCAGGTCGTCGAGTTTCGCATCGCCGTAAATAGATCTTGATCCCGGTTCCACTGCTCATATGGATAGTGGATTCCATCCCATTTTAGCTGGGAATCTTCTCTCGAAATCACACCGGTCTCCAGACCAAACAAGGAGAGAAAAATCTTGTAGGTAGAGTTGGGTGAAACTCGTTGTGTACTTCCTGCCTCGTTATAAATTCGATACTGGTCGGCTTTCAAATCATATAAAACAAAACTGCCTTCAAAGCCACGGAAATAGTTGTCCAAATCCTCGTAAATAGTTCGATCATCTTGGAAATGATAGCGGCTGCGATCGTCGGCTAATGCGGAACCAACAAGAACCTGACTGGCAACCAACACGACCACGATGGAAAAAATGACTGTGCTTTTCAGGTGCAACAGCTTTGTTTCCGCCTTGTGAGATGCGATTTTCTCGATGCGTTTTTTAACTGCCTTTTTGGAACCGTTTAGCTGATTGGCCAAAACGAGATTCCCGGCTCGACTTTCTTTATCCAAAAACTTAATGATGGTATGACCATATTCCAAGTAATTTCGCTTGTCTAAAAAGTTCAATACCGCTACATCACAAGCAATTTCACGGTCCACTCTCATTTCCCGAAAAGCCAGCCAAACCAATGGATGGAACCAATACAAAAGCTGATACACGACGGTCACATAGTTCATGACAATATCATGGTTTTTTTGGTGCATGAGTTCATGCAAAAAGATATATTTCATTTCATTGATCGACAACCATTCATCAAAATGACTGGGAAGGACAACGTACGTCTTAAAAACGCCAAACGTCATCGGAGATTTGACCTGATTGGATTGTGCCAACACAATATGCCGCGTTATTTTTACATCCTTCTTGCATTGTTCAAACAAATCGATGATTTCTTGGTTGGTGATCACAGATGCTGTCCGCTTGATCTGCTGGATTTTTAGCCAGGCTGATAACGTGAAGGAAGCACAAACGAGCATCCCGACTACCCAAAAGCTGACGAAAATCGTAGAAAGGGAGTCTGATGTATAGCGACTTACCGACAACGTTAAATCCTGTACCCAATTCGCATTTTCAAACATAGGAGCTTGCGTGGCGAGCGTCGAGCTGCCAGCTTCATTACGTTGATGCATGCCTGAAACAAAAAGATTTCCAAAATCAAAAAAGTAGTTCGGGATGAAAGCTGGCGTCAAAGCGACCAACAAGAGAAACCACAAATTGTATTTCCATTTCGCCGATAGCTGTGAGCGAAATACTTTTCGAATCAAGAAAATAAGCGCGATCGTGCAGGAAGAAACGATCAAGCTTATCACCACATGATTGACGAACATGCTACTTGTCTCCCTCCCTACTTATACCTAGATAAAATAGAATCCGTATCAATTCTCCAGAGCAAGAGGAACGCTCTTCAACCTGACAGGATTCTTCATGTCAATTAGCACAGTAGCTTCATTATGTCAAAAACGAGACCACGATACAAGTTATCATCGATTGGGTGAAAAAGGAAAACACCTTCTTTACAAAGGTAAGAAGGTGTTTTTAACATTGATTTAGTTTGTTTTCAAAACATCGTGATCGACGTAACGCTCGCCATTCAATTCGCTGATGATATTGATTGCAACCTTGGCTCCATCACCAGATGTAATAATCGTATGTACGCTTACTCCCGCGCACGTACCTGCTGCCCAAATTCCTTCAATGTTCGTCTTTCCTTGTGCATCGACATCGACAACGGTTTTGATCCGTGGCTCCGTGCCTTCTTTGGTTTTTACCCCAATCGCTTCTGCCAAAGTCACGAGCGCTCCAGTTGCAAGAATCACATGCTTAGCCTCAAAGCTACCTTTTTCCGCTGTCTCTACAAGTAAGCCTTGCTCTGTTTTGGTAATATTGCTCACTTGATCGGCTACCAGCTCCGCACCGAATTTCGCTGCTTGCTTTTTCCCGATCTCAATGAGGTCTGGGCCTGAGATTTCCATGATGCCGTAGTGATTTTCCATCCACGCGCGCTTGGTCATGCTTTTGTCATTATCAATCAACAACGTCTTCTTCCCTGCTTTTGCAGCAAACAACGCTGCACTTCCTCCTGCCGGGCCTGCTCCAATAATTACGATATCAAACAAAGAAATCTCTCCCTTCAAAATAACTTTCACAACATAATTATATACTAAGTATGGTAAATGTGGCAACATCTATTAACTAGTTTATCCAGTGATTTTTATTTAGCTCCGAACGGAATACACCTTTATTTATTTTCAATGCAAGACCATATTCAAAAAACAATTGATATAAGCATAAGTTTATATTATTCTATTAATTGGTAAATATTTGAAAAAAGAGGATTAGAATGATTGATTTTATCAAAAAAGGAAAAAGATTGTTTTTAACCTCTCTTGCCTCAATGATGCTATTCAGCACTGTTCTTACCTCTAGTTTTGCTGCTGAGACAGATGTATTAACCAAATCATCCGTGAATGAAATGCTTCAATACGAATTTTCAAGTGAGGTCATGTCAGAAGACAAAAATGATCTTGAAAAATCACTTACCGATACTTTCGACAACCTAGACCTTGTTCTAAAAGGTATGAAATCCGATAGGGATCTTCAAGAAGCATTTTTAGAAAAGACTTCACTCGAAGATGACGTTAAAAGGGATCTGGAAGTGTATTTTTCCACCAATCAAGATGATGAAAATGAGCTCAACAAATTGGTTAATGACGTAAAAGAGCAAATAGCTGAAAAGCATTCGGTATTGCCTGAAATAACAGAAACTCTACTATTGCAAAGTGGCACAAGTTTTAGAAGCGAAGAAAAAGTTCAACCTACCATATTACCCATTTTACTAAGATTTGCTCTTAAAGAAGCAGTCAAGAAAAAAATGGGGAAAAGGATACAAAGAATGGCTTATGATGAATTTGAAGAAAGAATAGAGTCTGAAATATGGGCAGAAGTTGAAGCCTTGCACGAACAATATGATGGAGATATTGATTATGACGGGCCGGAGTCGAAAAAGCGCTAGAAATGGCATTATCCAAGGAGAAAAAGTTTTCGATATTATTGACAAGAGAACGGGAAAAGACTTATTGAGGTTCCATATGAAAAGAGTAGATAGAGGTAAAAGCATTGACTTCCATTGGCATAAAAAAGATGATAATTTTAAGTGGCATCATGGTCAGACTCAAATTACGAGAAAAAATCAATTTCCAGAGTATTGGGGAGAAGATTAATGAAGTGGTAGTTTAGTTAGCCAGATTTTCTCTTCTTTGAATAAGGAGTGTATGACAATCGAACTGCGAATAGGTTTTTTGATTGGTAAAAAGTTGGATTTGAAAAGAATCGACGAGATTTTATACACCCATGAAAACAAACAAGCTCCATCTTGCAAGGTAGTATTAGACTTTATGGAGATGGACCCAGAGATTTTTTTAAATCGCCCTTTCTCTTCCACAGAACAGGTACCCATTAAAGATCCCGATCTCCTTGAAGCTGAACTTTCCCAATTGTACGATTTTGTATGGGTTGAAGTATTAGGGGGAATTGAGAGGCACGGGCACCCTTCTGTCACTATCTCTGGTACAGAATATGAAGGTAAGCTCATCCATACATTAGACAAGCGAATGTTCATCTTTTTACGAGATATCATTAGTGACGATCAAGGGATACAACTTCTTGAGAAAATCCTTCATGTCCCAAAACCATTACAATGGCTCGTCCTCCCAAAAAAAGACGGAAAAACCCCACCCCCAGACTATATTCTTGACGAGATGGAGCAATGGGTACGCAAGTTGATTGCATACAAGGTAGACGAATAAACAGGGAAAGGGCTATCTCAAACGTCTTGTAACGGACAATGAGATAGCCCTATTCTTTTACGAAGATCGTGTAATCCAGAAGCGACGAATTAACAATCCATCGTCGTCTGTACATTCTGACTCAAAAACGCCCCCGTTCTTCCGAATCGTTTTCTCCGATGCAACATTATCATAATCGCAAATCACCAATACTTCGTTTATACCCAACTCGCTTGTGATGTTTAGGGCTTGCGCTAAAATTTCCGTCGCATATCCTTTGCGTCTCTCCGAAGGGCGGATTCCATATCCGATGTGCCCGCTGTTTTTTCGTAGACGCTCGTTGAGACGATGCCGAATATTCACCGCCCCCACTATGCGTCGCTCCTCATTCACGAGCCAATACGTCGAATGAGGAACATAGCCATCCGGAAGATTGTCCTCGCTGCTTTCACTCTCCAGAAATTCCAGATACGCAGGAAAATCATAGGGCTCTCGATCCACTACCCACGGTACGATAGGTTCTCCACTTTCTTTCCACTCTTCGTAGAAGGAAATATACTCTGCTTGAAGTTCTGCACAAGGCTTCGTTATATACAGTTGCCCAGCCATCGACTTCACTCTCCTTGCATACTTTTGCGTAAAATTCTTTCTATTATAGCGGCAAGAAGATATTGTTACCAGCTAAATAATTTTCTACCTTCTTGCATCACTTGCATTGGATGACGAAAAGCCACGTAGGAAGAAGCGCATTTCCAGTCCAAGCGCCTCTGGAGCCCAGCTCAGCTTCGGAAAAAATGGCGGGGAATTTCAGCTTCACTTATGGAATACTTCCTCGAAACTTCTACGTTTGAAGCGCTCCCGCCATTTTTTCCGAAGCGGACAGTCAATCCCCCTTGCGGGGCGTAGGCCGAAGCGTAGACTGGAAATGCGTTTCTTCCGTTCACTACCGCTACTATCAAAAAACAAAAAAACGCGGCACAAGCAACGAATCGCCTGTGCCACGCTCTTAACTGATTAATATTTGTTAAACAACATGATCCAGAGGGAACCTGCAACGATTGTAAATACAATCACAAGTCCAAGAATCAATGTTTGTACGTTGTAGCGCGGTTTTTCTCCTTCGCGGATGTGCATGAAGAAGACCAACTGAATTACGAACTGCAAGACCGCCATTACCAAGATCGCGATCATGGTCGCCGTTTTACTCAAAATCGAGTTCATGACCAGCACGAGTGGGATAATGGTGAGCACGATCGACAGGATAAAACCGATTACGTACTCTTTCATCGATCCGTGACTATGATGTCCGCCATGGTTTTGATGTTGTGCCACCTTACATCACCCCCATCAAGTAAACGACTGTGAAGAGGAAGATCCACACAACGTCAAGGAAGTGCCAGTACAAGCTAAAGTTGGTAATTTTGCGGCGAGTAACCGCAGAGATTCCACGACGCTTCAGCTGCATCATCAACGCAGTCATCCAGAACAGACCAAGCGTTACGTGCAATCCGTGTGTACCAACCAGTGTGTAGAAAGCGGACCAGTAGCCGCTAGTCGCCATGGTTGCGCCTTCACTCATCAAGTGCATGAACTCAGTGACTTCCAACACTACGAAAGACAGTCCCAAAAGACCAGTTACAGCCAGCCAAGCAATCAGCTGCTTGACATTACCTTTGTTCATTGCCAGAACAGCGAGACCACTGGTAAAGCTACTTGTCAACAAGATGAAGGTTGAAGCAATAACGCCTGGCAGCTGGAACAATTCCTGTCCAGTTGGTCCACCAGCAAAGCTATTCATCATTACTGCATATGTTGCAAACAACGTACCGAACAACACGCAGTCTGTTACAACGAAAATCCAAAAACCGAGAACCTTAAGTTGCTCATGCTCTTCATGATGGTCGTGGTCGTGGCCGTGACCATGGTCATGATTCGTAGCCATCGTTACACCACCCTCCCCAGTGAAGCCTCAGTGCGACGCACTTCCTCCACCGGTACGTAATAATCCGTGTCGTATTGGAAGGAGCGTGCCCACATGCATGCGAATACTCCAATGAATCCAATAACGGCCATCCAAACCCATCCAAATGTGAAACCAAAACCTACCAGGAACCAGAAGTTCGCCATGATAAACGGAATTCCAGAGTTCTTCGGCATATGAATCGGCTCCAATTTGGCCGGTTGTTCTTTATAGGTGCCATTTGCTTTTGCTTCTTTTGTTTCCCACCAGTCATCGAGCTCTTTCACTTGTGGAACAACAGCAAAGTTGTAGAACGGTGCAGGTGACGGAATCGACCACTCCAGCGTACGACCATTCCATGGATCGCCTGTCGTGTCGCGCTCACCATGCTTGATGCTGTAAGCGATTTGCCATACTTGGAAGATGAAACCGATACCCATCATGAATGCCCCTACAGTGGATACCAGGTTCAGGTCTGCCCAACCGCGATCCCAACCGTACGTGTAGTAACGGCGAGTCATACCCATGAAACCGAGCGCGTATTGCGGCATAAAGCACACGTAGAAACCAATATTCCAGAACCAGAAGCCCCATTTGCCCAGTTTCTCGTCGAGCTTGAAACCGAACAGTTTTGGCCACCAGTAGTAAATACCAGCCAGGTAACCGAACACTACCCCACCGATCAATACTTGGTGGAAGTGGGCAACCAGGAAGTAACTGTTGTGATACTGATAGTCTGCCGGAGCTACTGCCAGCATTACCCCTGTCGCTCCACCAATTACGAAGCACGGGATAAAGGCAATGGTCCACAGCATTGGTTGTTTAAAGGATATCCGACCACGATACATTGTAAACAGCCAGTTAAAGACCTTAACCCCGGTCGGGATCCCTACAATCATCGTTGATATCGCAAAGAAGGCGATAACACTTGCGCTCGTACCCATTGTGAAGAAGTGGTGAGCCCATGTAAAGAACGATACAACGGCAATGATCATCATCGCCCACACCATTGATTTGTAGCCGAAAATCTTTTTACGTGAGAACGTAGCCACGATTTCGGAGAAAATACCGAAAGCTGGTACTACTACGATGTATACCTCAGGGTGACCCCACATCCAGATGAGGTTGAGGTACATCATCGGATTACCGCCGCCGTCCATTGTGAAGAAGTGGGCACCTGCGAAACGGTCAAGGAACAACAGAGCCAATGTTACAGTCAAAATTGGGAAAGCGAAGATAATCATAATGCAGCTGGACAATACGGACCAGCTAAACAATGGCATTTTGGAAAGCTTCATGCCAGGTGCACGCATTTTGAGAATCGTTACGATAAAGTTAATCCCTGTCGCCAAACTACCGATACCGGAGATTTGAATCCCCCAAATATAGAAGTTCTGACCTGGTCCAGGGCTGAATTCATTTTGTGACAATGGCGGGTAAGACAACCAACCAGCGTCTGGGGAGCCCCCGATTACGAACGAAAGGTTGAACAGCATCGCACCGAGCATAAACAGCCAGAAGCTGAGTGCGTTCAAGAACGGATACGCTACATCTCGAGCACCGAGTTGAAGCGGTACTACCATGTTAAACAAGGCAAACATCATCGGCATCGCCATGAACAAAATCATGATCGTACCGTGAGTCGTAAAGATGGCATTATAGTGATCCGAGTGCAGGAATTCTACGTTCGGGAATGCCAGTTGTACACGCATCAGCAGGGCATCAACCCCACCGCGGAACAGCATCAGAAGCGATGCGATCAAATACATAATACCAATACGCTTATGGTCAACTGTAGTCAACCATTCGCGCCATAGCCAACCCCATTTTTTATACTTAGTCAGAACGAATAAGATTGCAATGATAGTCAGTACAATCGATACGTCCGCACCGTAAATCAGTGGGTCACCTGTTACAAAGAACGTGGATGCAAAATCCTTAATGTTCTCCCACACGTGGTATTCCTCCTCCCTCTCGCCTAGTGGTTCATACTGGAATGATTCATTCCAGGCATGTTGTGCGATTCAGTCTTATGCTGCGTATTTAGCGAAGTCTCACTAGAAGACTTGTCACCTGCAGGCGCAGGCATTTTCTCCATCACATAGTCCATATCGTGACCATGGCCATATTTCGCAACGATCTCTTCAAACATACCTTCTGGGAATGCAGAATACGTAAACTTATCTGTCACGCCAGGCTTGCGAAGTTCTTCATAATCTGCCTTCGTCATAGCTGGTGTCGTACCTTTTACTTCTTTCACCCATTTATCGAACTCATCTTTTGGTTTTGCGACTACATCGAACTGCATTTTAGCGAAGCCTTCACCAGAGAAATTGGAGCTAAATCCAGCGAATGTACCTGGTTCATCTGCTTGCAGATACAACTCAGTAGCCATTCCCGCCATCGCATAAATCTGTCCACCCAATTCTGGAACCCAGAAAGAGTTCATCGGTGCATCAGCAGATACCTGGAAGCGAATCGGTACGCCTGCTGGAATCTCCAAATGGTTAACAGTTGCGATATTTTGTTCTGGATACGTGAACATCCATTTCCAGTCCAAAGCCGTAACCTGAATGGTCATAGGGGCAACTTCTTTATTCGGGTTTTCTTTTAACACATAAACATCACGGACAGTAAAGTAACCCAGCAATGCAACGATAACGATAGGAATAATCCACCAAATTACCTCTAGGGTTGTACTGTGTGCCCACTCCGGCTTGTAACTTGCTTTATTGCCCGGTGTATCCCGATAGCGGTATACAATGAAAGCGGTAAGCGCAATAACCGGAACGATAATGACAGCGACCAATATCGTGGAAATAATAATGAGATTGTACTGCGTTTCTGCTACAGGTCCTTTTGGATTCAAGACGAGGTATTCGCTACCACAGCCTGTCAGCAGAACGGTGCCCAACACTGCCAAGATCCAAAACTGGATATGCCTCAGCATTTTTCCTCCGCTCATTCTCCTAATCCCTCCTAGTCACAAACAACGAGCATGTAATACTTTGAGAGCGCAGTTCTTTTCGGGTGAACTTTGCCTCACGTTTGTCGATAGTGCAGTCACTCTCTATGGAGAGGTCTCGAACGAGGTTTTGGAAAACCTTCTTTTTTTACGTGCATTCACACTTTTCGAGAGTTCCTCACAATAGGGGTTTTTTAACACAAGTGAACTTCACTATTTGCCGCATATACATACTATCAGAGTCTGCGAGCTTTTGTACTTGTTTTTAACGACGTTCAATATTTCGTAGCTTTTCTGTTACAAAGTGTTCACATACCAGTCACGAGTTGATCATATTCTTGTTAGGATTCTCCTGTAATGATCTTTGACACCCATTTTTGGTCATACCACCCAATTTGGATTGTCAAGATTTCTTTTCACTTTCAATAAAAAAAACAAAAAAACGCCAGCCTTATTTGGCTGACGGCAAATTTCCGTATAAATAAAAAACCTCTCATTATAATGAAGAAAATGAGAGGGATTATGGGACTATTTTTAACTAACTTAAGCGTCAGTTCTTTTTAGTGTCATCAAGCGAAACACCGTGCTCATAATGAAGATATTCATGCCAGCGATCAAAAATCCGATCGACACCATCAACGGCAAGTTCTCTGATCTGAAATCGTTTGCAGTGAAAGCCATAATAACGGCACCTACGAATAATACTGTCCAAGCCATCCATCTTAATACATCTGCTGCTTTTCGATCGTTATTCATAACACAAAACCCCTATCATCATAGATTTTTTGCGTGACCGTTTTTGTTTTATGCTCCTATTGTAACATAATATTCACTTGTTGTTCATATTTTGTTCAATTTTTTATAAAAAATTTGTCAAAACTTTTTTCATAAACCTATTGGCTATCGTATTGTTACAAATTTACTTTGTGTCACAAATGTGAAAGCGTTATTGTTATAATGAATAGAGTAAACGGTTTCATTCATTTATCGCATCTTGATCTGTCATCGAAGGTGGTTTGCCCATGGTTCATACACCAAAAAAAGCCCGCATCAGCCTCTTGACCCAAATGGTTCTCCTCATTTCCATCGTTGTCCTGATCAGCATGGGGATAGGAACTGCCTTATTTTCCCTCATATTAGATGACATTTTGGATCGCTATATTGGACAGCAAGCCATGACGGTCGCCAAGCTATCTGCCATGGACGAACGCATCATTGCAGCCTTTGGGACCGATCATCCTTCCAAGGTGATACAACCGATAGCCGAAACCATTCGAAAGGAAACGGGCGCCAGCTATGTTGTGATTGGAAACAAGGACGGTATTCGGTACTCTCACTACGACCCAAAGCAGATTGGATTACCAATGGGAACCAGCAATGACCCCGTCTTTTTAGAAAATCGATCGGTCATTTATCGTGGGACAGGCATTTCAGGTCCAGCTATCAAAGCGAAAACACCGATCGTCAACAAGAAAGGCGAAACCATTGGCGTCTCCTCTGTCGGCTATGTCATGAGTGATGTAGAGAAAAAGGTCGCGGAATACAAGGAAAGGGTCGTCGCCTTGTCTCTTATGCTGCTAGTTATCGGAATGATTGGCGCTTTTATCATTGCCAGAAGAGTCAAGCGATTGATCTTTGGTCTTGAGCCAGAAGAAATCTCATTTTTGTTTACGGAAAAAACAGCTATTCTTGAATCGATTCGCGATGCTACGGTAGCAGTCGATATGCAAGGGCGTGTCGTCTCGATGAATAAACGCGCACGTTCCCTCCTCCAAGAGGATTTGGCCGTAGGGAAATCGATTGCTAGCCCGCAATTGCGCGACATCATTCATTCTGTCAATCGAAATACACAAGAAATGAACTACAAAATTTTGCTGGGACACGAAATTTTTATAACCGACTACTCTCCTATTTTGAGCAATAATGAAATCAGAGGGGTGGTCTTCACATTTCGTCCAGAGTCTGAAATCGAGCAGCTGACCGAAGAAATTACCAAGATCAGTTCCTCTTCGGATAATATGCGTGCGCAAAATCACGAATATTTAAATCGTTTGAACACCATTTACGGTCTCCTCAAGCTAAAGGAGTACGACAAAGCAATCGAACTCATCACCGATGAAGTAAAGGAACGGCAGGATATTCTCGCCTTCATTATGAGTTCAGTCAAAGAGCCCTTCATCGCAGCTTGTCTGCTAGGGAAGATCAATCGTTCCAAAGAACTGAAGGTATTACTCGAAATTGATCAGGATAGCTATTTGGGAAATGTACCTGACAGCTTGGATACAAAGGTATTGGTCACTATTCTCGGCAATTTGATCGACAACGCGATGGAAGCTGCCCTCGAATACAAAGGCTCTGACGCAATGGTTCATGTGTCCTTTACTGATTTGGGTGGCGATATCATTTTCGATATCGAAGACAATGGACATGGGGTATCAAAAGAATTGGAGCCCCGCATCTTTGAAAGCGGTGTCACTACGAAATCAGGTGAAAATCGAGGACTCGGTTTGGCTATTGTGAAAAACGCCATCGAGCTGTTAGAGGGGCAAATCTCACTCGGGAAAAGTGATCTTGGCGGAGCGCGTTTCACCGTAGTCGTCCCCAAGAAATGGGACAAAGCAAGTAGATGAGGAGGCCATCCACCATGTCTGAGAAACCTATTACCGTCATGATCGTGGAAGATGACGAAATTGCAGCTAGAATCTATGAACAATTCACAAGTAAACTGGAAGGATTCCAGATTATTGCCACGGCCACGACCGGAAAACAGGCGCTGGAGATGCTTCACGTCGTTACGCCAGATGTGCTGCTCTTGGACATTTATTTGCCGGATATGAACGGGATTGACCTGTTGCGTGAAGTTAGGAAGCATTTTCGCGGGATCGATGTCGTGATGATCACAGCCGCAAACGATGTGGAAACCGTGAGAGAAGCGATACGTGGCGGTGCATATAGCTACATCATCAAGCCGATTATGATCGATAAATTCATGTCTACCTTGGAGCAATATGCAAATACGAGACGTCAGCTGCAGCAGCATACAACCATTGATCAGACAGCAGTGGACAAGCTGTTTACGAAAGCCGCACACACTCCTGCTGCCAAAACCGTTGAGACTGTCACTACGCTCCCGAAAGGCATCGACAAGCTGACATTAAAGCTAATCCGGGACAAAATGCAGGAGACCACCCAAAGCATGAATGCCGATGATCTGGCTGCACTGGCTGGCATGAGTCACTCGACCGTGCGCAGATACCTCGAATTTCTCGTCTCTATTAATGAAGTGACTGTCGAGACGTTCTATGGAACAGTCGGGCGTCCGGAACGAAAATACCGCTGGGTTCCGCAAAAAACGGCAAAATAATGCCAGATGGCAAAAAGAAGGGAAGCCTCATTTATGAACCTGAAGCTTCCCTTTTTCTTTTCTTGCTACCGGTTGTGTCGCACCTGGACTCTTTTCCCGAAACATCGTGATGATGACAACGGATGCGATGATCATGACAGCAGCAATCAAGGTTTGGCTTGTCAATTGTTCATCAGCGATCAGCCAACCTAGAAATACTGCGACAATCGGGTTCACATAAGCGTACGTGGAGACCAGGGAAGGCTCTGCATTTTTCAAAAGCCAAATGTACGACGTGTAAGCGACAATGGAACCAAATCCAACTAAGTAGCCAAAGGCAATCCAGGAACGAAGGGTAATCTCCGATAGATGCAGCTTCGTCCAATCGTCGAGAAACAGCGACACGATCCCCAACAAAATTCCCCCGATGATCATTTGCAAGGCCGTTGCCATTACCGGTGATGCTGGGAGCTTTGCATGGCGCGAATACAGCGATCCCACTGCCCAACTGATTGAGGCAAACAGGAGCGCCAAGATTCCAATGGTATCGATCCCTTGATTGCTTGTGCTCTCGGGATGGATAACCATCACAGCGATCCCCGCCAATCCAAACAGGATTCCTCCCATGACTCCAACTGTTGGCTTTTTCTTGCTGCCACCGATCCAGTTGAAAACGAGAATCCATAATGGAACCGTAGCGATCAGCAAAGACGCGATTGCTGACGGTACCTTGAGTTGTGCCCATGCTACTACACCGTTACCCCCGAGAAGCAGCAACGCCCCAACAATCCCCGCTCCTCTCCATTCTGCAGCACTGGGTAGGTCTGCCCCTTTCCAACGCCCAATCAGGAACAGGATCGATCCCGCCAGAAAAAATCGCGCACCAGCCATAATAAAGGGTGGCATCGACTCAATGGCGATCTTCATTCCAAGATACGTGCCTCCCCAAAACAGGTAGACAGCTAGCAACGCAATCGTAACGACAAATAATTTTGAATCTTTTTTTCCTGTCATTGTGTTTCCACCTTGGTTGTCAAATTTCTTTCCAGCCATCCTCGTAGATCGTCGACAAGATGAAAGTCGTAGAGGTTTCCAGTATTTCGTCATACTGAACCATTTCATCGATCAGATTAGTGATATCTTCCGGTGCCGTCGCACGTACTTTTAGCATCATACACCACTCTCCAGCGAGCCGCTGGCATTCGATGATGGTCACGTTCGGTACCTGAACGTTCATAATCTTTGCGGTGATTCCTTTGAAGTCCTGACATCTTGCTTTGACGAAGATCAATACCTTGAGCCTTTGCTCTAATTTTCTCCAGTCAATGATGCCACGGTATCCCTTGATAACGCCATTCTTTTCAAGCTTGGCAACCCGTTGGTGGACAGCCGGTCGCGAGATGTGCAGCAGCTTGCTGATTTCCTCATGAGATATCCTTCCGTTTTCCTCGAGCAATTGAACAATTCTCAGGTCAACCTCATCCATCACATACCTCCTGTGGTTATAGTAGCATATTTTCCTTCATATAGACCATTCGTACTTTATATTGACCGAATTCAAACGAATAGTAAATACAGATGCAAAAAATTAAAAATATAATGCCAAAAACCGTCTCGAAAACCTCTTTATCATTACGAATCGTTACTTAGGTACCCATACAAAAAAAGAAAAAGCCCCCGCTTGATTGTAAGCGGGGACCAGCTTGGAAACATCGTCCGTATCATTCTGGTTTCTCAAACAACGCCATCCACTCATCAACTTGAATGGAAACGACTTGCTCTCCTTCTTTTTCAACCGCGAAGTAGGCTTGGATTACCTCATCAGCACTAGTGATATGGGCGGTTACTTGCTCAACCTGCTCCTCAGTCTCAGTCGTACGTCTGACCCAAGTCGCATACGGGAACGTCTTTTTACGGATGCGCGAATGACTCTCCACCAATCCCTCTTGCTCGATCCACGTTAACCATTCGGACCGTGAGTAGCTTCGTACATGACTGTGATCCCGAAGTTTCTCCAGCGTATTTACAAATCGATCGAGCTTTTCATCCTCTGCTGCGATATTGTCGATCAGCACGAATTTTCCACCCGGCTTCAGGACTCGGGCCACTTCTTTTACAAACGCCTCTGGGTTCGGGAAATGATGGGCCGCGATTCTGCACCCGACTGCATCAAAGGATTCACTCAAAAACGGAAGTGCCTCCGCATCCGCAACCACATAGAAGACATTGCTTGTGTGGGATCTCAGATGGTTTCGCGCCGCTGCAAGCATCGGCTGTGTCAAATCAGTCGCAAAGACTTGACCGACATGTGGAGCGATTGCCTTGGAAAGATGACCGCCGCCCGTTGCCACATCAAGAAACACCCAATCTGGCGAAGGATTCAGCCAAGGCGTGAGGAGAGAGAGATCCTCTCCCGTAGCATGCGTCTGGCTATTCACATATTTTTCAGCATTCGTACCGAACTGCTGTTTGACTTCCTCTTTGATCTTTTTGTCATCGCGCATGAGAATCTCCCTCCTCTATTCTTCGTTCACGATTACTTTCTTCCCTCTCATTTTCATGATCAAGGGAACGGTGATCCAGAGAACCGCAATGATCAGAAACACTAGCGAAACTGGTTTTTGAATAAAGATAGAAAAATCACCATTGGACGTCGTCAGCGCGCGTCGCAAATTATTTTCAATCATCGGACCCAAGACCAAGCCAAGAACGAGTGGAGCCATTGGGAAATCGTTTTTCGCCAAAAAGTAACCCACGAGTCCACAAAGGAGCAGCAAGACCAGATCAAAAACGGAGACACGGACTGCGTAAACACCGAACACGGAAATGGCAACGATCATCGGGATCAAATATTTAGGCGGCGTCTCAATCAGCTTCGCAAACACCTTTACGAGCGGCATATTGAGGATCAAGAGCATCACGTTTCCGATGAACATACTGGCGATCAAGCCCCAAGCGATGTTCGGATGGTCTTCAAACAAGAGCGGACCTGGCTGCACGTTGTACATAATCAGTGCGCCCATCAAAACCGCTGTCGTCCCTGTACCCGGAATCCCCAAGGTCAGAAGTGGGATCATCGCCCCGCCAGATGCTGCATTGTTCGCTGACTCTGGAGCCGCTACCCCAGCGATTGCTCCTTTGCCAAATTTTTCAGGCGTTTTACTGATTTTCTTTTCCAGTAAATAAGCAAGGAAGGATGCCAGTGTTGCACCAGAACCAGGAACAATTCCTTTAAAGAATCCAACCAGTGATCCACGGAGAATCGGTCCAGCACTTTCCTTCAAGTCTTCCTTGGTCGGTATGATTCGGGAGATTTTGGCGATCTCTCCCTCATTCACATCGCGCTCGAGGATCGTCTTGAACACTTCTCCAAGCGCAAATACCCCTACGGCGATCGTCAAAAATTCCAAACCGGAATATAGCTCAGGCATATCGAAGGTAAAACGCGCCACGCCAGATACATTGTCCAGCCCGATCGTCGCGATCAATAAGCCAAAAACCGTCATCATCAATGCTTTGGTCACGGACTTGCCTGCCAGCCCGCTCAGTGCACATAGCCCCAGGATCATCAGCGAAAACTCATCTGCCGGACTGAGCTTGAGCGCTACTTCTGAGAGTGGCTCTGCCAAAAATACCAGACCGATAAGCGAGACAAGCCCTGCAAAAAAAGAACCAATCGCAGCAATGGAGAGAGCGACTCCCGCTCTTCCTTGCTTCGCCATCGGGTATCCGTCCAGTACGGTAACGACAGAAGATGACTCACCAGGTGTATTCAACAAAATCGAAGTGGTAGAGCCACCGTACATCGCTCCGTAGTATACCCCTGCCAGCAAAATAATGGCACTGGTCGCCGCTGCTTCTGGCGGCAGTCCACTCGTCAACGAAGCTGTCACCGGAATCAACAAGGCCACGCCGCTGATTGGCCCAATCCCTGGCAATACACCGACTACTGTCCCGATCAAGACGCCGACAAACGCAAAGATGATATTTTGCCATTGCAGGGCAGTGGCAAATCCGTTCAGCAAATAGTCAATCGCACCCATTTCATCCACCTCCTACAAGCCTAACCATGTTGGTAAACCGGGCAATGTGCCATCGAGAACTTCCACGTACAACAAGTAGACACCGAACGAAAACGCACTGGAAATGATCACGCTGTTGAGCCATTTCCCTTTCTGCATCGTCTGGAATCCAACGAAAAGGAACAGGAAGGTGCTGATCACGTAGCCGATTTCCTCCATAAGCAATACGTAGAATAATGCCGCGACAAGAACGATGAGGAACCGTTTGTAATCGAGCTTTTCCTTCTCTTTCTTGCCCTCTTGCTTGTATTTGAACGTCTCATAAAATAATCGCAAGCTGAGCAGGATCAGAAGACTTCCAAGTCCCATCGGAAAAATGTTTGGTCCGACATTGCTGCCGTAAGCGCTCGCCGAGATGTTTTGGCTCCCGACCACAAATGCTACGCCCAACACGAGAAAAATCAGACTGGCGAAGCGGTCAAATGTTTTGCTCACGTATGTTCCCTCCTGTTCGTACAAGAATCCAGAATGAAGGAGGAGAAGAATCGCTCCTTCTCCATCCCCCAGCAAAACTTTTTATTTCGCCATTCCGAGCAAGCCCAGGATTTCCTTGAACATTTTTTCTTGCTCACCCAGGTAGCTCTTGAAGTCTGCACCGTTTTTGTAGCCATCGTCCCAGCCATTTGCCTCCAGCTCTGCTTTCCACTCAGGAGTCTCTGTCATCGCTTTCAATTTTTGCTCCCAGTAAGCAACAGCATCTGGCGTCATGTCTTTTGGTCCAAATACACCGCGCCAGTTGATCAGCTCCGTGTCATAACCGGATTCTTTGTACGTCGGGATGTCCTTGAACATACCTTTCAAGCGCTCAGGGGAAGATACACCCAGGATTCTTACTTTGCCGGATTTCAAGTATTCACCCGAACCGGATACATCTGTAGCCAGTACATCAGCATTGCCACCCAAGAGAGATGCGATCGCTTCCCCACCGCCATCGTAAGAGATGTATTTCACTGATTTCGGATCAATTCCCGCTTTAACAGCAGGCATCAAAAAGGTCAAGTGATCAAGCGAGCCAGGAGCAGAACCGCCTGCAACCGTTACTTTGGTTGGATCAGCTTTGATGGCATCCATTAACGATTTCAGATCCTTGTATGGAGAATCGGCAGCTACTACGATCGCGCCGTAATCTTTCGTCAATTGTGCCAACGGAGTCATATCATTGTAAGAATGCGGGCTGTTTCCTTCTTTTTTCACATTGTTGATGACGATTGGTGTAGAGGGAAGCAGGAGCTTGTAGTTGTTTTTCTTGTCCTGCGTTACGAAATCAGCCAAGCCTACTGCCTGTCCGCCACCTGGTTTGTTTTCGACCGAGATCGTCTTGTCTACCAGCTTCGTTGCTGACATCACCTTTGCGAGAGAACGCGCTGTTTTATCCAAGCCTCCGCCTGCGCCCGATGGTGCGATAACCGAGATAGGTTTTTCTGGGTAGGTAGAAGCTTCTCCAGAGGAAGCCGTCTGCCCACCGCCGCCTCCACAGGCTGCGAGGCTAAGTGCCATTGCCGTAGTGAGGAGTACTCCGCTCCACTTCGTCCATTTGTTTGATTTTTTCATCTTTATGACCCCCTCTGTTGATAGCGTTTTCAATTATGGTAAGGAGATCATAGCATCCGATGAAAACGCTTCCTAGTTTGTTCAGATAATTTGGATAAACGCTATATTTATGATTATTTTCATTTTTTTCACGCCAAAAAGACCTGCCGTTCCGATCAGGGAACGTACAGGTCTTGCTATTAATTTGACTGTAATACTGTCTCAGGCGCTGGTCTCCTTTGGCTGTTTGATCCTGCTGTGGCGGTTCGTCCATGCACGAGCGCCGAAGGAAAACAGCGTAAGGACAAGGACCAAACGAAACAGATGAAACGCCGTCACTAAGAGCGGATCGGCTCCTGTCGCCAAGGCAGTCAAGCTCATTTCGGCGAGTCCACCTGGCACCGTCGCCAAAATCGCCGTCACGATATCGGTAGCAGACACGTAAGAAATGCCGATGGCAAGCACAATCACCATGACGAACAAGAACAGGGAATGCAGAAGACCGAAGAGAAAGAATCGGCGGTTTTTGGCGATGTCCTCTCGTTTGAAGCCAAGACCGATGCTGACCCCGATGAATATTTGAGCTCCTTGGACCAAGATGCTTGGCAACGCAGGACTCTCTCCCACAAGCGATGTATTCATCGAAATCAAAGCGGTCACGAGCAAGGCACCTAGCAAGAACGGGGCGGGTATATAACAGCGTGACGCAATCAACGCTCCAATGAGACCAGCCACAAGAATCATGACTGTCTGCCCAATCCCCAGCATGTGTTCTGTAGTAGCCGTCTGTATGGCAGCATGCGTAGGTAGAAATGTCACTAGATAAGGGGTACAAAGCACGACGCTGATCGCACGGATCGAGTGAAAAATCGTGATGACTTGTTGATTTCCTCCCGCCATTTGCCCCACCGACACCATTTCCGATAAACCACCTGGAATATTGCTGAAAATCGCCGTTATTCCGTCTACCCGGCAGACCTTGTAAAATATCCAAGCGTTCACCAAACTGATCAAGATGGTCAAAATCGTGGTGATGAGCATCAAACCAATGTGTCCCGTCATCGTCTCGACGATTTCAGCTGTCATTCGCAGACCCAGGGTGATCCCGATTACTGTCAATCCCGCTTGACGAAACCAACGGGGAATCCAAAGATTTTTGACCCCAAGCATATTACAGATCACTGTCATAACTAGCGCTCCGAGCAGCCAAGGAAGTGGGCTGTGAATGGTAGCAAACAGCCAGCCTCCCAGTGATCCGAGCAGCAATGTAAACAAAATGCGTAACAGCATAAGCGTTCCCTCTCCTACTATCCGACGTTGTATGAAGCTTCTAGGGTGGGGGTACACCTAGTGTAAAACAATTGTTCTCGCAGAAAAAATACAAAATGGTTATCGTTGGCGATTCCTTGTGTGAATAATAAAAACTGCTGGCTCCCATTCAGGAATTCCCAGCAGTTCCTTTTTCCTTGCTTAATCGATGAATGCTATCTCACCCTGCTCTATGAAGCGCACAAATGCCTTGACCATTTGCAATTCCATCGAGTCGGCATGATAAAACATCCAGGTACTTCGTTTGATCGGCTCCCCCTCGGCTGTGGTCAGCTCGATCATGTGCAGATCGTCTTTGCCATTCAGCACGCCTCGTGGAAGGATGGCGTACCCCAAACCGTTTGCTACCATTTCACTACATGTATCCGCTTTGTCGACCTCCATGCCGATCAGTGGTGGTTGAGAAAATCGTTCCGTCCACCAGCTGTCCACTAATGCCAGCAGCATAGGATCCGTCTCATAGTCGATTCGTGGCAGAGTGGGCAGGTCGTCGATATGAATACGTTCCGTGGAAACGACATAGACCGATTCCTCGAACAGCAAGTGCTTTTGATCGGACCAGTTGTAGCTTCCCCGGACGAAGCCTACGTGCACGTCCTGATTATACACGGACTTGTAGACGTCTTTGCTCCATCCGGTCATTACCTTGTACTCGACATTTGGATAAGCTTCCTTGAACTTTTTCAAGATCATCGGGAGCTTGTACCGTGCAAAATAGTTGGAAACCCCCAACCGGAGCGTCCCATTGACCTCGTTGCCCATGTTCAAGACATGCTCCTTGATATTGCGCAGTCTAAGGAGCATTTCATCCGCACATTTGGCCAAATACTCGCCTTGAGGAGTGAAATGAACGCCTCTGCTCCCCCGTTGCACGATCTGTACGCCAAATTCTTTTTCAATCTGCCGCAATCTTTTGGTCAGCGCAGGCTGGGACAAATACAGGCTTTCGGCTGTCTTTGTAATGTTTTGTTCCTGGTACAAGGTTTGGAGAATGTACCAATCTCGATATTCCATAGCTATAGTGTCTCCGCATGGTTATTTGTCACTTCTTTATTTAATACATTTTTCCCCTTTCTTTTCAAATAGTTTCCAATCACAATGACCAGAAGTGCCAATGCTACCGGCAAAATCATATGCAGCGAAGGCATTACCCCCTCGAGGAAGCTGCCTACTGCTTTGTCTCCTACAATCATTTCTCCTGCTGTATATCCGAGCAAAGCCGCCCCCAACAATACGATGATGGGAAAACGGTTCATCAGCTTCATCAGCAACTGGCTTCCCCAAATGATGAGCGGAATGCTGATGGCAAGACCGATGATGACCAAAACCAGGTTTCCGTTCGCTGCCCCGGCTACAGCGATGACATTGTCCAGACTCATAATCAGATCGGCAAAAATAATGGTTTTGAGTGCCTCAACAAAACTCGCTCCCCCACCAATGTGACTGTCCTCATCTTCACCTTTTAACAGCTTGACCGCAATCCAGATCAGCAAAAGCCCTCCGACGACCTGGACAAACGGAATTTTCAACAGCCAGATGGCAATGAAGGTAAGGATGATTCGCAATCCAATTGCACCGAAGCTCCCCCAAAAAGTAGCTTTTTTCTGCAGCTCTGGGCTCAGGTTGCGGCAGGCAAGAGCAATTACAACTGCATTGTCTCCGCTCAACACCAGGTTGATCATAATAATTTGTAGTAAGCTAAGTAAGTAATCTGTCATGATGTCTCCCTCCAAAATTGCTAATACTGACAATAATAGACCTATCTTTTCCTTCGTGCAGTATTATTTCTATTATTTGCATATATTTTTTTGAAAGACAGGCTACTTCTTGTATCCATACACCGAATAATCCGCCCGCACTTTTCGAATTGCTAGCCAAACTGGCAACCCTCTCGCTACCCAGCGCAGGGCAGACATAATATTTTGTTCATTTTCAAACTGCTCGACAATGATGACGGTCTTTTCATTGATGTACGTCTGTAGCTCCTCCCATCCCATTGTCGAATAACGGTCATTTCCGTACGTTTTCAGCGCCAGAAAGTCTTCGCGTTTTGGGTCCTTCAGTTGGAGGAGATGTTGAATGGCTCTCGCGCATTCTGGGTGAATGGTATTATTCATGATGTCATGCCTCACTTTGGTACGGGATGACTTTATGTTAAACGATTGCAGCAAGCTTCGCACGCAAATAAAAAAGGCCATCATCACTTTGGTAGGATAACGACCTTTTGTGTTTCTGTTGATTCAGTTTTTCTGCTCGGGTCTTCGTCGTCCGTTGTCTCATATCAGCGAATGCGAAAATGCTTCTGTTGAGCTCCGGGTTTCTTTTGCCTTCACGGGCCAGCTTTTCCCGTTGCTTGCGTGCTGGGCTTTTTGCCATTGTCTTTCACTCCTTTTTACGGCTCTTACAATGAATACCGTCCTTGGTGTTATCATAGAACCTTTCCTGTATGGTTGCAACGAAAATAGTAAAATCGCCTACACCTCTTGTCCATTCCTTTTTCTCTTCCATGAATAGGATAGATTGACAGGAGGTGTTGTTACTCGATGAAAAACAAAAGAATCACCGCGAGACGCGTAGAAAACCAAGTGTATTCCAATCGGGTTCTGCGCTCTGAATTCGATCGCAACTGGCGTACGGTAATCTCCCGAAGTGGTTACGTTATTTATATTGCAACAGCGAATCGGGCTAAAGTCACAGTACTGCTCTCAGATGGATCTAGGAAATTGCTCATCTTCAGACAAGGTGGAAGAGTTTTGGTTGGCGGTGGGGGTACCAGTCATTATAGCAAACCGCACATTGCAAGAAATTTGTAAGATGAGGGAATCGCCCTGCTCAGCTCAGGTATTGCTTGTGACAGGGCGATTTTTATTGAACGGGCCGCTTACCTCGTCTTAATGATTACCTTCATTTTTTGCTTCATTTTTGTATCCTGAATGATTCCGATGATCTCCGCTCGTTTCCATACAACAAATTTATGCTCTTGTCCGTTATGCATCTTGATTTTCATTCCGTTTGGGATCACGAATAGTGTATTTCGCTTTTCAACGGATGCAATATCATTCAAGTTTAATTCGAGAGGCTGTGTTTGAATATTGAGACTGTGTGGTTGAAAATAGAGTCTCTCACTCGTAATCGTTAACCTCCCACCTACTCCTTCCATTCCTCTGAATAGGTTTGCCGCTATATTCTCTTGCACGATCGATTCATTTCCCCTGAGTTCCATTGCTTCTTTTTTCCCCTCCGACATGCGATTCCATTTTTTCTCGAATTGGTAGGCAATTCATAGTACCATAATTAGGAATCATTAACGATCCCTACCTATTCAAAAAATGCACGAGAGTATTCAACAACTCCAGAAACATTGGCCAAGGCATTTTCTTGGAGCTCCAATGCCATAAATACTTCATCTGGTACTTCGAAAGGTGCTTTTATTCCCCAACGGGAGGCTTTTTGGAAGCCAAACTTCGGGTAATATTCAGGATGCCCGAGGACAACAACAGATTGGTATCCCAGTTCTTTGGCTTTTTGGAGGGCTTCGAGAATTAGTTTCTTCCCTATGCCTTTGCTTTGGTAATCGGGCAGGACTGACACTGGGGCAAGCCCGAGTGACTCTATGCTCTGATTGTCATTGCGAATGTTTATTTTCGAGAGAAGAATATGTCCCACGGTCTTTTGATTCTCATCATCAATCGCGACTAGAGATAACGCGGGGATGAATGCATCCGATTTTCTGATGCGAGACACCAACTCATGTTCTTTGCGATCGCTGAACTCAGCATTCGCGAATGCACTTTTTACGACCTGTTCAGTAACGGAATAATCATCTACTTGTTCTATTCTGATCCTCATGTTCATCGTTCACATCTCCTCCCATATCGCTTGTGTTGCCAATATGGTATCACATCTATACAGCAAAACGCCCTGCTCGTTTGCAAGAGACAGGGCGCTTCGTTTGTTTTCGGACACAGATTAATAGGTAAATTTATTGAGCAATACTTTCAGCTCTTCCGCCAGTGACGACAAGGATTGAGCGGAGGATGAGATCTCTTGCATGGAGGCGAGCTGCTCCTCGGTAGAGGCTGCTACTTCCTCGGCTGTTTCGGCGTTGCTTTTCGCGATGGTGACGAGCACATTGGCTGTCGCAGTTACTTCCTGAACAGCAGCCAAGATTTGCTGTGCGATCAAGGATACTTCTGCGATATGTGGGTTGGTCATTCTGGTGCTTTCCATAATGCCTTCAAACTTGTGAATCGTCTCCTCTGAAACGTTCAAGCCTGCTTCAACATCCAGTCTGACTTTTTCCATGTTGTCGACGGATTGCTTAGTTTCCCGTTGAATCTCTGTGATCAATTCAGAAATTTGCTTAGCCGACAATTGTGATTGCTCAGCCAACAGTCGCACCTCTGTAGCTACAACCGCAAAGCCTTTGCCATGCTCACCAGCCCGTGCCGCTTCAATCGCTGCATTCAATGCCAGCAAATTCGTCTGCTGGGCAATCCCGCTGATGACATCTGAGATCGTCCCAATTTCTTTCGAACGATCATAGAGCGATTTGGTCATGCGATCAGACTGTTCTACTGATTCATGAATCGACTTCATTTGACTCATGACTTGTTCGACAAAGCTGCCACCTTCTTCTGCCTGAACCGTCGTTTGCTGAGCAGTATCCGACAACACATTGACACTCTCTACAATCCGTGTGACCCCTTCCGCAATGTCCTGCAGTGAGCGCACATTTTGGTCGATTCCGCTTGTTTGTTGTTCCGCGCTGCCAGCTACCTCCTGAACAGCAGTCGTTACATGCTCGGTTGCAATGCTCGTCTGCTGCGCGCTCGCAGTCAATTGCTCCGAAGACGCGGCTACTTGCTCTGCTCTAGTCTCGACATCTGAGATGAGCGCCCGCAGGTTATCCTGCATCGTATTAAACGCATGGCCGAGCTCACCGATTTCATCAGTTGACCGTACTTTAATCGGGTCAGTCAAATTACCTTGGCTCACTCTAACCGCATGTACCTTCACTTCCTGGATGGACCGGAGAAGAGAACGCAGTACAGCTGCTACAATGAGTGCTCCCAGCAGCAAGCAGATCGTAATCGTCCAAAACGTTTGCGCGAAAATCGGCTGTGCAGCATCCTCAACCTCTGATAAGTACATCGAACCAGCAATTTTCCAGCCAGTAGCCGGATTCGTTACATAGTAAATCTGTTTCGGGATGCTTTGCTCCTCGTAATTGAAATGACCTGTTTCTCTTTGGTACAAGTTGTCGTAAAAACTCTCTTGTGCCACAGTTCCTGCCTGATTTTCCGGGTGGACGACATACTTCTTATTGCTGTCCACTACGATGACATCTCCATCCGAACCGATGCTGACTGAGTTTGCCAGTTGTTTGATCTGCTCAATCCCAACTGTAATGCAGATAACCCCAGCGCCATCCTCCGTCGTTCTTGCTACCGCTACTAAAACCTCACCTGATACCGCCGAAATATATGGGTCCGTAACGACGACAGTTCCCTTGTTTTCCATCGCTCTCTTGTACCAGTCTCTCGTACGCGGATCAAACCCTGCCTGTACTTCTTGCTTGGGAGCGCGGAAGTATTGTCCGTCAACTGTTCCCAAACTGATACTGGACACGTCCGCATGCATACCCATATACATATCCAAATGGTGCATGATTTCTTTTTGAACATCAGCTGATTTCACGCCAGGTGTGATATCTTTTGCCAAATAGTCAGCATCCTTCTTTTTGCCCTCAAACGTACTGCTGACGATGGAGTTGACCAAATCGACGTTTTCGTTGGCACTATCCAAGATCTGTTTGGCAATTTCTTGTTTCGCTTGATTGTAAGCCAGGCTTCCAACGACAAGGGAAGGGACTAACAAAATCAAGAGAAATGTGATTATGAGTTTGGTTCGATAGCTTCGAAACCAATTTCGCAAGTCAACTTTCACTTCATTTCATCTTCTTTCTAAGTTGTATTTAGGGAAACGTTTCATGTTGGTGAAGTCCTAATTTTTTATATCGGTAACGAAGGTTGGTTAATTAAGCAAAAAATATATAGAACTGTAATAGGTATAAAAAAGCGGGGCCTATACCGCCCCCAAGGCCATAGAAAAACCGCCCTGCTTACGTATGATAGACAGGACGGTCGGTATTGACTGCTATTTAGTAGCGAAATTTATTGTAAGTTACTTCAAACGCGCTTCATTTTCGCTAAACGGATAAACTGTTCGTCACGTACACGCAGCTTTTCTGAGACAGATGCATCCTTATACGAGTAAATCCCTGCGCCCGTCTTGGTGCCGAGATTGCCTTCTGCTACTCGTTCCTCAATGATGGCGGGTGCTTTTGTCGAGCCATTCAGCTCTGGCGCCAGGTTATCTATCACGCGCTTCCACGTATCGAGTCCACCTAAATCCGCCGTCTCAATAGGCCCGACAAAAGCCCAACGAAAGCCAATTCCGTTCTTCATTACCATATCGATCTGGGCTGCATCTGCCACACCTTCTGCGAGCAAATGAAAAGCTTCTCTCATCAAAGCTGTTTGCAGCCGATTGGCGATAAAACCCGGTACATCCTTTTTCAACAAAACCGGAGACTTCCCGATCTCTTCCATCAGTTGTATCGTTTTTTGAACCACTTCCTCCGCGGTCTTCTCGTGCCTGACTACCTCGACCAACGGAACCAATTGGGCTGGATTGAAAAAATGTGTAATGATAAAGCGCTGAGGCGTGGTTGCTTTTTCGATCAGTCGCGCAATCGAAAACGTAGACGTATTGGAAGCAATAATCGCATCTGGTCTCGCGTATTGCTCCAGCTTTTCAAACAGCTCCCACTTTAGCTCGATGACTTCTGGTACCGCTTCTGTGATGATTTCAGCAGCAGATACTGCCTCTTGCAAATCCGTGGTCAGGACGATTTGCTCGAGCGCTGCTACTTTAGACTCGTCTGCAATCACTCCCTCTGCAACCAGAAGGGAAAGGCTGTGCTCAATGCTAGCTCTTGCTTTCAGCAAAAACTCTTCCTGCAAATCGTAAAGAGAAACACGAAATCCAGCCAACGCGAATAGCTGCGCGATTCCATGTCCCATAACACCTGATCCGATGACAGCCGCATGCTTTTCCATAGAAAGAGCCCCCCAGGGTGAATTAGGTTTACTTACTAAGCTTTCCACGATGAAATACCTAGTTCCTGCCCAATAAACTCCTACTACTTTTATCGAAATTCATTCCTATGGCGCTTGTTGGCAGGAATAAAGTTTTGTACCATTAAAAAACGTTTAGTAAACCCAGTTATTGGAATGGACGTTTTATATACGGAGGCACACATGAAACTACTGAATAAAATCGTGGTCATCACAGGAGCCAGTCAAGGATTGGGCCTTGAGATGGCAAATGTTTTGGCAAAAGAAGGAGCGATCGTTTGGGCAACCTCTCGAACCGCGCCACATCCGAACGAAATTGCACAAGCTGAGCCGGGAAGTGTGACGAATGTACAGCTAGACGTGACCGACGAGCAAAGTGTCCTTGCCTTATTTGCGCAAGTACAAAGGTTATACGGACGTTTAGATGTCCTTGTCAACAATGCAGGAGTCGGCGTGTTTAAACCTGTCGAACAAACAAGCGTAGATGAATGGGAGCATGTTTTTCGCACCAATGTAACTGGACTCTTTCTTTGCAGCCGCGAAGGATACAAGGTAATGAAAGCTCACGGAGGCCGTATCATCAATATCTCTAGTGTCTCAGGGTATATTCCCATTGCAGAAAACGGTGTTTATGGAGCTTCGAAATTTGCCGTCCAAGGCTTTTCCCAAATTTGCAATGAAGAATGGAAAAACGACAATGTAAGAGTCTCCACCATTTTTCCCGGTGCCGTTCATACAAACATGACGGAGGAGCGGCATTTTTTTGATCCGAGTGCGATGCTCGTACCAAAAGATGTGGCGGATACCGTGTTAGATATCGCCTCCCGTCCGCTCCACGTTCGAATCGATGAAGTCAAAATCCTTCCGCCTAAAGGCGTTCTCTAAATGACAGATGAATAAGGAGAGTTTACAAATGCACCAAGTAGCAATCATCACAGGAGCAGGCAATGGGATCGGGGCAGCAACCGCAAAGCTTTTGGCTCAGCATGGGGTACGCGTCGCTGTTCTTGATGTACAAGAAGAAAAGGCACAGCTAGTCGCCAAAGAAATTAATCAGGCAGGCGGTCAGGCCTTGTCTATTCGCTGTGATGTCGGTCAACGAACGCAAGTAGAAGAAGCCATCCAGCTAGTAGAATCGCATTTCGGAGATATCACTATCTTGGTCAACAATGCCGGAGTTGGCGGTCCATTCCACCGAGTCGACGAAGTCTCCGATGAAGAGTGGGATTGGATCATGAATACCAACTTGAAGAGTGTATTCCTATTTTGCAGAAACCTGCTGCCCAAGATGAAAGATAGGAGCTACGGGAGGATCGTAAACATCGCTTCCATTCAGGGCTTGCTAGGCTCTGCACATTCATCCACCTACGTCGCTTCCAAGCATGGCATGATCGGTTATACAAAAACAATTGCTGCGGAATGGGGAGAGCATGGAATTACTTGCAATGCCATCTGTCCCGGATATGTGGATACCGCAATGGGCGTACGTCCGGAGGATATTTCGGATTACATGAATCGGGTCATCGCCAAAAGCCCGGTGAAACGGGTAGCTCAGCCGATGGAAATCGCCCAGATGATTTATCATCTCGCCGGGCCGCATAGCGGGTACATCAATGGAGCGAGCATCACCATGGACGGCGGGATCAGCAGTCATATTGGAATTACGGATCAGTTGTCCTAGTTCGGACACGTAGAAAAGGCCGCACGCTCGATCAGTTTCCACCGGGCATGCGGCCTTTCTTTCCTCTACCCTTATAGTCCAAATAAAACATCCAGAAAGCCACCGCAACTGTGATGACTACTGAAACCTTTCTATTTATTCCCATGCTAACGTCTAGATCGAAAAATCTGAATGCTAACAGCCCAAGAAGTAAAACCAAGAGAATTTTTCTGATAGTATCACCTCATTCATCAGTCTTCTTCCTTATATTAATGGTAATTGTTTGAAATTCACACAAAAAATTCAACCCATTTTCAAATAATTAGTGTAAATACCAATCCGAAGTCTGGCAACTTTCTTAGACCACCTCATATGTTATTGCAGGAGGTGGTCTAAGTGGCTAACAGATGTCTTTGTCGAGGCAATAGATGCACGATCTTTTGCAGATGTGGATGCAGGCGAAGAAGGAAAATAGCAGCGAATTAGGAGGATTATATGCTATTCCTAAACATGATTTTTCTCAGTTTAGTGACGGTTAGCAGTATCCTTTATACCTACAAAAATCGGTCCGAGCTTGCCTGTATGGATGGCATGATCATCGCTGTCGCAATTGGTATGGTGGTTGGGTTTATCTCGGGGAAAATGATCTCTCTTACCGCTTCTATTGAAGGAGTAATGGCTGGAGTAATGGGCGGGTTGATGTCACCTATGCTAGGTGCCATGCTTTCTCATCCCTTGGGGCTTATCTGGTTTCTCGACTTTGCCTACATCTTTGTTTTCATCCTGATTGTTTTCCTAGTAAAAGAAGCAAGGCAAGCCTTTTTGGAAGAAGCGATCGAGGTTGAGAAAAAAACAAGCAGTTTATCTTGAAACTCCTTAAAAATACGGATGCTCTCGCTACTTTGCGAGCTTTTTCCACCTCTTCAGGATTGAATAGTTGGTAGTTAACGTTTTAAAGCATTTTCATTCCACGTGTACTTAATAAGCGGTTCGGACACATAGAAAAAGCCGCGCGCTCGGTTAGCTTCCACCGGGCATGCGGCCTTTTCCCTATAAAAAGCGGCGATGCACTTTCTTGCCATCGTACGTAAACAACACTTGTCGATCCTCCACCATCGATTCCAGGTGAACGGATTTTCCCCACATGGTATAGATGTAAGGCAATGTTTTTTCTACGTATTTGACGTCCAGCTCCAGCCCCTCGAAATGATGCTTCAAGTACAACTCGCCGGAGCGTAAGTAATCCCCATCGTGCACGAGTACATAAGGGAACCCCCCGTTAACCCGTGTGCCCGCCAGACCATCGCGTACCTTCTCCCACTGCTTTTCCGCGACAACCCAATCGTTGCCCTGCTTCCCGAACATATACAAATCCAGATCACTGACGAGTTCCTTCGTCAGGAAGTTGCGTATAAAGCTGATGTCGGACTCCAGCTCGCGCACCTCGAAAATTTTCGCGCGTCCCTCTCCTGGCTTGCGTCCGAAACGCTCCTGCTCTTCCTTCGTCGGATTATCCCATCTCTTTTCAATGTCCTCCAAAATTTTCAGGCCCAAATGATACGGATTAATGCTCGTCGTCGAAGGCTGAATGACGGAGGAATGCAGCTTGGCAAACTCGATCGTCTCCGATTCTGTCAGCTCCATTTCCCGCAGGATGCGCATATGCCAGTAGGTAGCCCAGCCTTCGTTCATGATCTTCGTCTCCATCTGCGGCCAGAAATACAGCATCTCATCCCGAATGATCGTCAGTACATCCCGCTGCCAATCGTCCAGGATATTGCTGTATTCCATAATGAACAGCAACAGGTCTTTTTCCGGCTCCGGCGGGAATTTGCGTGGTGCTTTTACCGGCTCGGCTTCCTCTTTTGCTTTGCGGTCCAGTCCCCAGAGATCGTCATAAGGGGAGTGCCGTTCGTTCTTCGTCTTTTTGTTCGACTCCTCTGGCTCTCGTTTCCAACGCAGCTTCGGACGCAGCAAGCTCGGATCGATGTGCTCCTGAATCGCCAAGCTCGCATCGAGCAAATTCTCCACAGCTTCCTTGCCATACTCGATCTCATACTGGCGAATCCGCTCTCCGCTGGCCGCCATGCTTTCGACCATATCCCGATTGGTGTTGGAGAAGCGCACATTGTTTTTGAAAAAGTCGCAGTGAGCAAGGACGTGAGCCACAATGAGCTTGTTTTGAATCAAGGAATTTCCATCCAAAAGAAATGCGTAACAAGGATTGGAGTTGATGACAAGCTCGTAGATTTTGCTCAGATTCAGGTCATACTGCAATTTCATCCTGTAAAAGGACTTCCCAAAACTCCAGTGCGAGAATCGTGTGGGCATTCCATACGCGCCAAATGTATAAATGATGTCAGACGGGCATATCTCGTATCGCATCGGGTAAAAATCGAGATTGAACCCTTTGGCGATCTCGGTAATTTCGTCAATGGATCGCTCCAGTTCTTTTCGCTCGTCGTTGGTCAAATCGTTTCGCCTCCCCCTTTTGCCGTCGGTCTACTTTATGTATATGGGGGAGCGCGCCAAAAGACGCCAGCCTTTCGAAGAAAAAAGGCATCTCCGACTGGAGACACCCTTGATTTGTTTTTTGTCCTACCTTCTTAGCCTTGGAACCAGTCGCGTACACCAGAATAAATAAGAGCTCCCGCGAATACGACCACAGTGATCAGACCAACTCCATCCACCACCGGGTCCAACCCAGTTAGGAAGGAACCTTCCAGCGGCGCTTTCAACAATGCGTAGCCACCAAGAAGCCCTCCTACGTTGGAAATCCATTTGTTCATATTACGTCACCTCCCGTCGCAGTAGCCTGTAAGCGTTGCCACTGCGATACTTTACTCTATGTAGGAGGTTGACAAGCGGCTTGTATGGTAGTCCAAGGCGTGTTCACCAAATTACAATTGGGCAATGTCTACCTTTTTACGATAAAATAGAGGTCGGACAGATGTACAGGTTATGCGAAAAAAGGAGTGACGCACTCATGAAGCTGTTTTTGATGCTAGGCAGTATCAGTGGATTTCTTTCGGTTGCGTTGGGAGCATTCGGGGCACATGCACTGAAAGAAAAGCTGGACGAATATTCGCTGGGCATTTTCCATACGGGCGTGACCTATCAGACGACACATGCGCTGGCTCTCGTGCTGGTTGCTCTATTGCTCAAGTGGTACCCGGATTCTTCTGGCCTCGTCTGGGCAGGCTGGTGCTTTGCAGCCGGAACCGTGATCTTCTCCGGCAGTCTCTACACGCTGGCGATGACTGGTATTAAGGTTCTCGGTGCGATTACGCCGATTGGCGGAGTCTTGTTCCTCGCTGGCTGGGCGCTGCTTGCCATTCATGCCTGGAAAACGGTGTCGTAAACGAAAGAGTTCATATGCTTGCAAAAGGTTGGGATCTTGCTCCCAGCCTTTTTTCTATGCAAAAAATCGAAAGCCAGTTGTGTCGATTCTCCAACGCTTGACGTCTAATTCTGTTGAAGAAGGGAGGGAGAAAATGGAATCTACACCTTTTGATGAGAAGTACTGGATTTCGCGTGCCAAAGAAAATCGAGAGGACTTTGCTCCTATTTATGATCATTATGTAAAGCGAATTTACCGTTATTTTTCATTCAAAGTGGGGAAATTGCTAGCCGAGGATCTGACACAGCAAACCTTCTTAAAAGCAATGAGTCGGCTTGACAGCTTTCGGGAAGAGTCGCTTTTTTTCACCTGGCTGTTTCAGATTGCCAAGTACACGCTCATGGACGAACAACGCAAGCAAAAGCGGCGCCCGAGAGAATGTGAGCTTGATTCTCTCTCTGCCAATTCGTCTGCCTGCTATTCAGAGTATGCAACCACTCAACTTGATTTAACTTCTGCCCTACAGCAAATCAATGAGATCGAACGGGAAATTATCATGCTTAGATTTTTCGGTGAATGTACCTTTGCCGAGATCGCACAAATCATGCAAATGGGCGAAAGTGCCGTAAAAAATCGCCTGTATCGCGCCTTAGAAAAGGTAAAAGGAAATCTACGAGGATCGGAGGATTCTTATGAAGCGCAATTCAGACGAGATTGTTTCTGAACAAATCGAGAGCTTTGCCAAGTGGCTGGAGGCGCCTCACTCGGAGTTGCGCAACGGGGCTCTGGCCTATGACGCATCTGAGCTTATTGACATCGTCAAACAGCTTGAACGAGAAAACGGAATACACACCCCGGACGAAGAAACCGTAGCACGGATGAAAAGCAATTTATTCACAACCATGCCACAAGAGCAGTCATCCGGTTCCCGTATCCGCATGAAAAAGATTTTCATGGCCTCTGCTAGCGTTGCGTCCTTCCTGCTTTTCACCCTCCTGGCGCTCGGATTTTCCTCACCCACATGGGCAGAAAAGTTGAAGCATGTACCGGTCATCAGCTCTGTCTTTGAACTGTTTCAAGAAGATGCTCTACAAATCGCCAACGAAAAAGGGCTAATTACCGCAGTCAACCAAAGCGCAGTGGTCAATGGCATTACGATAACGGTCAACGAAGTATTTTACGATGGGATACAATTGAGTATTGGCTATTTGATTCAGATACCCAAAACGACCGAAAAATCAGCCGCCAAGGAAATCGCAGAAAGAATCGTGCTAAAGGATTTTACCTTGGCTGAGCCCATCGATAGCACTGGAGCTGGCTGGAGCAGTAAGGTCAAACAGATGGAGGATTATTTGTTTGCAGGTGTTACTTCCATTACCCTCAATGGAACTTGGCCCGATCAGTTTACGATGCAGGCGCAGTTATATGACTATCAAAATGCACAAAGCACATGGAACCTGAAACTTCCCGTTGTAAAGCAGTTTGCGAAGATTGACAGTAAGACCCTCACGCCTAACATCAGCCAAACCTTGCGGAGTAATTTTGCTTTTCAAGTCAAAGAGGTTACACTCACGCCGGTATCCACAACGGTTGTACTAAAAGAAATTCCGCCTGACGACAAACTATATGAGCCTTCGTATACTCTCCTCGATCCCAATGGTAAGGAAATTCATATTGAGGAGGAAAGCACTGATTACGACGAGAATGGGATTTCGCGAAAATTTATCGTTTCCTTCAAGGAAAAACCCGCTTACATCCATTTAATCCCGCATATGAACGGGGAAGCAGAACCGGATAAAGCAGTAAAAATTTCGTTACAGTAAAGGAGATCGACCATGAAAATACAACCTTTTCAAGCAATCGGCAGTTTATTGTTGGCAGCTGTTATCGGTTTGTCAGGAGTCGCGACTGTAAGTTCGGGGCATGCTCCCGCCGCGCAGCCAAGTGATGCAAGCAAGCAGGAATCATTACCTGCTCTCGTAGAGGCCAGTTTTCAAAAGCTGCTTGAAGTGGAGCCCTCGCTGAAAACGTGGAAAATCATGGGGATACATAAGTCTCCCCTGTCTATGTCAGGAGACATTCGGGGAGTATGGACGATTACCCTGCATGAGACAGGGAATGCAACGGATAGAGGGAAACGTTTTGCCGAAATGCAATTCGACAGCACGACAGGCATTTTGCTGCACTATCATGGTGGTCCCTTTCCCGCAGCGAAAGTAGCGTCCCGCCAAAAGGATTACTACCAGCAACGTGGACAAGAGCTTATGAACCAAATACTTGGCAGCGAAAATACGAAGCAGTTTAAAACCGTTAGCAACCAATTCATTGAAACAGGAGATACGAACGGATTTACACGAGAGCTAGGCGGGATTACTTTTAAAGCCGAGAAGGAGCAAATTGAACTGTCCATCGACTCAGACGGCCGCCTGGAGCAATACCATCGCGTTCGTCTTCCTAGCCAGAAAAAGTAATCCATTTCAAACTCGTTCAGACACCAGCTACAATGGTGTCTGTTTTTTGCTTCCTGACACCCTCCATGGACGATTGCCATATGCTGTAGGGTTAGCAGTTACCCTACACACAAGGAGAGGAAATCATGACGAAGCCCTCCTATACTCGCCCCTCGTACTTTTTTGGCGGAATACCGGATGTCTACATGCAGATGGGGTACTATCCGTTTCCCACTCCTTCTGCTACGGAACAGCTGAGCCGGAATGTTCACATTCCGTATGCGATGTCGATGGCGGATCAATGCAAATACTTCATGGGGCAATCGGATAAAATCACAGTGAGCGATGGAGCTCACGGGATCGCTGCCTTGTCGAACCCATTACGCTCTGGCGTTCATTTATTTGTCAACCACTGGATGATCACGAATCCATCCCCGCACCCGATAGAAGCACATTTCTTGTTTGGCAAAGCCTCCTCAATCACAGGTACGACTCTCTCACGTCAAGTGACTTCCGGCTATGTTCAACTCCCGTCTTGTCCCACCGCCCAAGGGCAACTTTTGCATGGCGCTGGTATGGCGGATACACTCTCTGATCACATTCATACCTCCACGCGAATCATTCCGGCCTCCTCCACCGTTGAGGCGACCCCTGGCGGACAGTGGATTCTCGGACCTGGAATGGCTCTCATCGCTCGCGTTCCAAACGCAGGTGAGAAGACATCCTTTTACTTTTCAATAGACTGGTGGGAACAACCCGTATATGGGTAGCTCTCGCCGGAATCCTTGGCGGACAAGTCTAACCGCAACAAAAAAGGGAACCCCCAAAGGAGTTCCCTGTCATTTCACTTTGTATTTTTCCTATACCATGTTGAAAAGCCAATTATCACATGATAAAATGAGAATTGGTCTGTCGGTCAATCGATAATATGTAGCTATTTTATCTCCAATATAATAGTATCACATTCACTTTCGATTGTCAAACCTTCAGGTCAAAAAATGGGGAACGAAAAAGGAGCGGTACCATGAGCGTGACTGATCAAGATAGGCAAAACGAACAACAACGTGTTGAACAAGTCATCTCAGAGATAAAGAACCGAATAGATGACCTCAAAGAGCATGTGAATGTCGTGAGCGAGGATATCATCGGAATTCGCAAGCATTTTTGGGACGACGTGACAGCCAACTTCGAGGATGCGATCGAAGCTGTAGAGACTTACGCCAGTATCAAGCAGCAAGCGGAAGTCCTGTCCGAGCGTGAACGCATCCATCGCCATGCCCAAAATCAGTTGCGTACGCTGCAGCGCTTGTTGCACTCTCCCTATTTTGGCAGGATTGATTTTCAAGAAGAGCTGGAATCGAAGCCAGAAGCCATCTATCTCGGCATTGCTTCTTTGCTGGATAAAAACGACGAGGAGTTTCTCGTCTATGACTGGCGCGCTCCGATTTCCAGTCTGTATTACGACTACTCGCCGGGGCCAGCAACGTACAATACCCCGAGCGGAAGCGTTAATGGAGAGATTACGTGCAAAAGACAATACATCATTCGCGACGGCAAATTGCTGCATCTGTTTGATACGGGGGTGACGATTGGCGACGAACTGCTTCAGGAAGTACTCGGCAAACAGGCTGATTCGCAGATGAAAAGCATCGTGGCCACGATCCAACGGGATCAAAACCGCATCATCCGAAATGAACGCAGCCGACTCGTCATCGTCTCCGGAGCTGCCGGTAGCGGAAAAACTTCTGCGGCCTTGCAACGAATCGCTTATTTGCTATACCGTTATCGCAAGACATTGACGGCAGAGCAAATCGTCTTGTTTTCGCCCAACTCTTTGTTTAACAGCTACGTCTCGACCGTTCTTCCTGAGCTCGGCGAGGAAAATATGCAGCAAACGACTTTTCAGGAATACGCGGAGCATCGTCTCGGTGACGACTTCCGCCTGGAAAACCCGCTTGAACAGATGGAGTATGTACTGACAGCAAGTGATCAGTCAGGATACGCGGCGCGGCTGGAAGGAATCCGTTTCAAATCAAGCTCCTTGTTTTTGCAGGCCATGGATGAATACGCGAATAGCCTGAAGCAATCTGGAATCATGTTTCGCCCCGTTACATTTAGAAACCAGACTCTGATCAGTGCGGCTCACATCCATGAGCTGTTTTATTCTCTCGATACGAGTCTGCCGATCCCCAATCGGATGGTACTCGTTGCGAAATCACTGCTGACAGAGCTGAAAAAACTGGAACAACGCGAACGCTCGAAACCATGGGTAGAAGATGAAATGGAGCTGCTAGACCGAGACGCTTACGTGGCTGCCTATCAATCGCTGCGCCGCAAAAAGCAGTTTCGGGAGGATACCTTTGATGACTTCGAACGCGAGCAGGAGCTCTTAGCCAACTGGATCGTCAAAAAACAGTTTCAGCCTCTGCGCAATTTTATCCGGGAACTCCAATTTATTGATACTCGCGCTATTTACCGCCAGCTCTTCTTGTCACCTGACTTGCTCGGGACGCTTGCTCCAAATACTCTCCAACATGATGGATTAGACAAGTGGCCCGCAGTGTGCGAACAGACAGCAGATCGTTTAGAGCAACAGTATTTGGCATGTGAAGATATCCCTCCTTATTTGTATTTGCAGGAACGATTGGAGGGCAAGCAGACGAACAACCTCGTCCGTCATGTCTTTCTCGATGAAGCCCAGGACTACTCCGCCTTTCAGTTTGCTCTCATCAAAAGCTTGTTTCCCCGTGCCAAAATGACCGTGCTGGGAGACTGGAATCAGGCGATTTACGCCCATGCGTATCACCAGAATAGCTTTGATGCTGTCACATCCCTGTTTGAGCCTGAAGAGACGGAGACCTTCGTCCTGACCAAAAGCTACCGCTCCACCTATCCCATCGTCTTGTTTACACGACAATTGCTACGAGATGGGGATATGATTGAGCCTTTTATGCGTGAAGGTCGCTTGCCAACGCTAACCAAAGTGACATCACCTCAAGCTCATACCGACCAAATCGAAGCACGCATACGTGAGCTCACAGATCGCGGTCATCAAACGATCGCTGTTATCACAAAAACACTAGAGGAAGCCCAAGTCGTTCATGACGCTTTGCAGGAGAAATTGCCAATTCGCCTGATCAAGCCCGCTACTCTTTCCTTTGAAAAAGGAATCTTGATCATACCCTCTTACTTGGCAAAAGGGGTGGAGTTCGATTCGGTCATCCTTTATGATGCTTCCGCTGCATGCTACGGCGAAGAAAGTGAACGCAAGCTTTTTTACACGGCATGTACACGAGCCATGCACGAGCTGCACCTATACTATTCGGGTGAAAAAAGTCCGTTTTTAGATAACGTTTCTCCTGCGTATTACGAGCTGTTTGTTTAAAAAAGAGATCCAGCTGACCGCTTACTGGTTCAGCCGGATCTCTTTTTCACCTTTTTAGCCCCACACAAATCGTGACAAGCAACAGGATCAAATCCATCTCATAACCGCCGACAAAGCCTTTCGCCCATTTCACTGTCACAATCGCACCTGCCATGATCGCAGCTAATCCCCAGGCAGCATATCTCGCCCCGACTCCGATGATCAGAGCGAGACCGCCGATCAATTCTACGATCAAAACCACATACGCCAGCCACCCCGGCAAACCGAGATCACTAAACGTCGTCACAACAGCAGCCATCCCTTTTTGAAGTTTGGCTATGCCATGGATGAAAAACAAGATTCCCGTCGCGATCCGCAATAAAACAAACGCTTTTTCGTAAGCCATCTTCTCTTTTTCTCCCTCCCCTCCACCACTACCTTATGCCCACTTGCGTACAATCAGTCTTGTGCTCTTCGGCGGGACAACAGCTCAAAGCTTTGGTGCTTGCAACGAGGGCAGCCGCGTTTTTTCAATTGTTCGATCGTCACTATTTTTGCCTGTGCCCCTACCTGAATCGATCTTTTGCAGCGCTTGCATTGATACTCACGCTTGGAAGGAGTCTCTTCGCCTGTGTACAGCGACTCCAGAAATGGATGCTTGATCGTCGGAGCCGTCAGCTCTGTTGTGGTAAGCACGATCATCTGTCCCTTGTTTCCAATTATTTGCGCCGCTTCGTATTCATTGAAATGACTGAGTACCTCTCGTACGGTCAAGCCTGCCCGCACGAACTCCCGTTGCATATTCAGCGTGAAATCAGGCGATTTATGTGCAAAGGACAGGAAGATGGACAGTCCTTTTTGTTTTTGCAGCCCACTAATTCCGCGGGATAAAAACAGAGCCATTCCTTGCAGCGTGTAAGGTGGATCAGTAAAAAAGCAATCGTAGCCACCCTGCAGCTTCTTCGGCAGCGGATGCCGCAAATCAGCCTGATGGCAGGCTACGGACAATGCATTTTGCTTTGACACATCCGTAATGTACTGGAGAAAGCGTTCATCGATATCGACTACGTCAATTTGCCCTGGACGTTGTTGATTCCCTGGAAACAAGCGCTTGAGCAAAAGCCCCAGTGAGATGCTGACCAAATCATCATCCCCGACGCATAATATTTTTTTGCCCACCAAACTTTGATGCCGCAAGCATAAGATTGCCCTGCGTAAGCTCGTCTCGACTGTGCATTTGGACTGATCGATCTGTACATCGACTTGCGGACGCCCAGCAAAAATCGTCTCCATCTCCGCTTGCAAGTCAGCCAGTTCTGTTTTCCAAGCTTCATCGTCTCTCATCAGCTTTTCGTACAGCTCTCGATCCAGCCCACCATACCCTAGCTTTTGTTCAATGAACGCCTCCCCTTCTGAGGTGCATCTCACCCCGCTCCCCTGCTGTATGGCACCTGCCTTGATCAGCTCTTTTTTGATCGCAGTCGCCACAGGTACAGGCAAGAGTACCTTTCTCGCCAGCTCTTTCGTAGGCAAACCCGGCTGAAAATAACACGCAAGCAAAAATTGTTCGATCACTCGTTGTCCTTCTTGTAAACGGACTTTTTTATAGGTGTCTTCGATATAATTTTTCATGTAGAGAACCTCTTTTCAAAAGGGATGGACCCATCGATGCCATGCAAAAAGGCAGAGCATGAACATTCGTTCATCTCCGCCTTGAGGGCATACGTTCGCTACGTGCGCGTGGATAGTCACGCAAAAAAACCGTGCGTAAGAGCACGGTTCCCGTAGTCGAGCAAATGGGTAGATGGATGACCGTAAGTTCTTAACTAATCAAGGCCTCCTTTTTCCATAGCAAATAAGCCGACATGAAATGTGGTTTTTGCCAAAATACTGGGAGTACCCTATCCAGTTGCTTAGTTAAGAACACACACCGACATCAAAACGTCCCCTTTTGAAAAAGATACTTTCTATTATACGGCAATCGCAATCAATCGGCAAGAAGCTACATGGAAGTCTCTACAATTGCATTTCTGGGCTGCTTCCGCTTTTCATGCAAGCTGCGCCCCAGCCAATAAAAGATCAAGCTGACCAGCGCCAATACTGCCATGACCATAAACATCACAGGGCCACCATATGCGGTGAGCACCATACCACCTGCCCATGGTCCAAGAAAACTGCCGAGCATCGTTGCGCTTTGTGCCCCGTAGTAAGTCCCTCTCATATTCGCGGGACTGATCTCGTCGATTTGCGCATACTCCGCCGGTATGATCAAGATTTCCCCAAGCGTAAAAACGATCATCGCTGTAATAAACCACGTCCAATCTGGCGAAAAAGCAAAGCCGACCTCTCCTATGGCCATCAATACAGCACCGCCTGCTATCCTCGCAAACAAGGAAAAACGCTCAACCAGCCTCGTTAAAGGAATTTGCAAAAGCAGGACAGTAAATCCGTTGACGCTCATCAAGGTTCCAAACAAGGCGACTCCCTCCGAAAAGTTTTCCCGCAAGTATTGGGAGAGAGTAACAGACATCTGACCGTACACTGTCACTAACAGGATTCCGCCTGTAACAAAGGTAAGAAGAACGACATCCCTTCTGAGTACTTGCCAGATCTCACCCAAACTGGCTCTCTCTACCTCTCCGTTCCCCCCACCGTCATCAGTGACGCCACATCTTCGACATGCCACTAATAAAATGACGGCAAAGCTCACCAAAGACACCGCAGTCAGAATAAACGCCAGATTGCTGCCGGAAATCCCCAAAAAAGCACCGAGCATAGGACCAATCGCGAAACCTAGATTGTTCGCAAGATAGCGATTCGAGAACACACGAAAACGTTTATGCTCAGGGGTCAAGTCTCCCATCAGCGCTTTTGAAACCGTCGCAAAAATAGATGCCGCCAATCCCATAACCAAACTGATTAACAGCAAACTGATCGGATGAGCCACTGTAATGAAGCCGATCATCGAGCACGCCATAGCAAGCAAGGAAAAGAACATCAGCTTTTGTCTGCCAAACAAATCCGAGAGAATCCCGCCAACAAATCCCCCTACTGTTCCAGCCAAAGGACCTGCCCCGATAATCAGTCCAATATAGGCGTGAGAGAGCTTCGTCGTTTCACCGAGATAGATGGCCAGAAAAGGGATACTCATCGATTGGGTGAGCTGAACGAACACCGTCCCTGCCATCAACAGATGAACAATCGGGTGGTACGCCTCCCACACTTGCCTCATTTTGCTCATACTGCTCATTCTGATTCAACCTACCCTCTCAACAAAATCATGCTATTTTCAAAAGCAAAATTACTCTGATGTATGGAAGAAGGAACGAAGCAAGACCGGGAGACGCTCGACAAAGGCTTCTCGCAGACTGTAGTAGGAAACCGTCGTACTTCCTGTGTAATGAGCACGAATCAGTCCCGCTCTGCGCAACGCGGTTACATGATGATGGACGGTGCTTTTTGCTAAGGATACTTGCTTCTGTAGTTCCCCGAGAGTGCACGTCTTTTTTGCCAGGCAGCGCAAGATTTGCAGGCGCTTCTCATCAGCCAGGCACTGTGTGATGGGCAACAGCTCGAGGATCGGCTGTGGTTTGGCTGTTGCCGCATCTTTAACAGGGTACATACAAGTGGCAAGCCCCCGATAAAAGTCGAGGACAGAAGAATGGGCACAATGGTATTGCGGGATCAGAACAACCTCTCGCAAATCTGCCATCGGCTCAATCCAAATGCCGTTCGTAACATGATCGACCAAATCAATTGGAGGCGTTTCTTTGGCGCGGACTGTCAGCTCATCAGCGCTCCGTTGCAAACTCTCCAAAATGCGTGGGTCCACCTTCGAAAAATAATGGTCATTCCACTGGGTAAGCAACAATAGGCTGCGATCACGGATTTCCCCCAAGTTCAGCGGGATCGTCTCCACCCATGGCGCGAGACGCTCATAAATTTCACCGGGAGGAATGCTTTCCAGCCACCCAAGAAATTCTTCAACGGATTTGGTCTGGGGTGATTGCGCTACTAGCAGCACCAAGCGGTGAAGTACTTCCCAGCGTTCATCTGCGAGTTCATCTGCAAAAGACGCCGGGAGCTTTTGTTTTGTCTCCTCAAACCAAGCCGTACCAAGCAAACAATGCTTGCGCTCCTTTTCGTGAATGTAAGTGTAGAGGCTAATGATACATTCATACGCAGGAGACCATTCTACTCTGATCGAATACAATCCATTCATTCTATCACCATCGAACATTTAGTTTTTTTCAGTGTATCACTCTTGTTAGATTTTGCCTAGCGCCATTTCGTTAGAATAGCTATAAAGGTCCTTAATGGGGTCAACATAGTGGAGGAGAAGAAAAAGCACAGTGCTCTTCGACTCTGACACGCCAGCAGGGGGGATTCACTGTCCGTCTCCACTTCCAAAAGGGGAGGCGTTGTCAAGGTCTACGAGCCCTGTGCTTTTTCTTCTTACCAGCTTTGTTGGTTTATCGATACCACTTAAACCTTTGGCAAAAGCTTTACTGAAACAATGTAAGAGGCAGACGCTGAGGTGCCTTGTTCACACAAAAAAAGTAAGCCCCCAGCTTCACTAACTGACGAGGCTTACCTATACTAGCTTCCCTTATACAAACGGCGGGTCCCACGCTTTTTTTCGCCAACCCAACCGATGATTAACGACGTTCAAATCACGATCCAAGACAACATCTACGCCAAAAGGCAGCTTGCGGTTGTACCAAAAGCGCACATCGCTCCATGTGACTTCGTAACCGTCGGCAATCTCCTTCCACGTGACGTGGATTCGTTGAGCAAATCCGAGAAAAGCACGAACACCATCCACACCGACAGTAGCCTGAATGATTGCATCACGCTGCTGCTTCGGATACATATCCTCCACTATTACGCGTGCATACTCGATTCTCCCTGTGTAAAACCGTTCTTCCGTCTCTACGACGAATCGCCAGTGAAAAGGATGTATGCTCGGGAAGACATGGGATATGCCGCTTGTTTCCAATGCCCTTGCTACCCGTCTGACGTTACGGTGATGCTGCCAAGCCCGCACGCCAATATACACGAGCGTCATGCCATATGCTACCGGAAACAGCACGCTGGGATCTCCTCTAAAAGCTATCCACCATATCGCCGCTGCCAGATGGATCGCGAACACCAGTGGCTCAAAAATCGCAAGTACATCCAAATGCACCCAGCGCCTGCTAATAGGGCGAATACACTGGACTCCATAGGCGTTTAGCATATCGAGAAAAACATGCAGCACAACAGCCAACAGCGTCCATCCGTACAAAATCCCGAGCTGCCCCATGAGACCAAACCCCCAGGCAAGAGGAAGACTGATAATGAGGGGCCATAGAAACAAGGCGGGAATCGAATGGGTAATTCCCCGATGAAAGCGAATGTAAAAAGAAATACCGCGAAGTCTGGCCACAGTGTCGAAATCCGGGGCATGAGAACCCACTACCGTTGCGACCATCAGCGCCTGAGCAAGCGCCGGATCATGCGCCACTGCCGGCGTGATATGAGCTAACCCCGCCAGTGTGACACCCAACAAAAGATGACTACCAGTGTCCATTACGATGCCTCCCTTTACAAGTACTCCCTCCCCTTTTACTGTACGAAAAAATAGCGAGGATTCTATAAACCGCAGGTAAATGTTATCCGAAGATTTCTTCTGCAACATTAACAATCTCTCAACGAAAAAGCAGCCTGTCAGAATAGTGACAGACTGCTTGGTACTTATTTATTCGTGAATTTATGCTTCTTCTGTCAGGCGCAGGAATTCGTCGATGTCTGCCACAGCCAGATCAACAGCTTTTTGCCAGAACTCAACTGTCGTCATATCCTCACCGAGATGCTTCTTCGCCAAGTCTTCCACCATCAGGCGGCCCGTATCTTGGAGCAGTGCATCGTATTTCGGCGCGAAGCTCTCACCTTCTTCGAGCGCACGCGCATAGACACTCATGCTGAACAAGTACCCGAATGTGTACGGGAAGTTGTAGAACGGATACGACGTGATGTAGAAATGCAGCTTGGATGCCCAGAAGTGCGGCTCATAATCTGCCAAAGCGCCGTTGTACGCTTGCTTTTGCGCCTCTTCCATGATTCGGTCGAGATCAGCCGCGCTAACGAGACCTTCTTTGCGCTTCTCGTAGAAATTTTTCTCGAAAATAAAGCGAGCGTGGATGTTCATGAAAAACGCAACGATGGATTGCAGCTTATCTTCCAACAGCACCAGTTTCTCATCGTCATTCGCTGCATTTTTCACAGCAGCGTCAGCGAGGATCATCTCTGCGAAGGTCGATGCTGTTTCCGCTACGTTCATCGCATAGTTTTGGTTAAGGGCTGGCAAATCCCACATGACTTGCTGGTGATACGCATGCCCCAGCTCATGTGCCAGTGTGGATACATTGCTTGCGCTTCCCGCATACGTCATGAACACGCGGGACTGCTTGCTGACTGGGAAGCTCGTGCAGAATCCGCCTGGGCGCTTGCCAGGACGATCTTCTGCCTCGATCCACCCCTCATCGAATGCCTTTTGCGCAAACTCAGCCATGCTCGGATTAAAACGATTGAAGTGCTCAACGATCAGCGCAGCCGCTTCATCGTAAGACACTTCTTTATGTACCTTGCCGACTGGAGCTCCTACATCGTACCAGCTCAGCTTGTCTACCCCGAGGAGCTTTGCCTTGCGCTCCAGGTAGGCAACCAGACGATCCTTGCGATTGTCGATGGCCTGCCACATCGCGTCGAGTGTTTTTTCCTGCATCCGTCCAATATCCAACGGTTCACGCAGGACGGAATCCCAGCCGCGATGACGATACAGAGAGAGACGGAAACCACCCAAGTGATTCAGCGCCTGCGCGCACAACTCCGTTTCCTTGCCCCAAGCTTCTTTCCACTTTTTAAAAACCTGGGCACGAACAGCACGGTCAGGACTGCTCATCAGGTTAGAAGCTTGCCCGACGGACATCTGCTTCGTCTCGCCATTGACCTCAACCTCAATACTCATTCGTCCCACGACAGCATTGTACAAATCTTGCCAAGCGTGATACCCGTCTACGGCTAAATCGTTTGCCAGCACTTCTTGTTCAGGCGACAGCTTTTCCTGTGCACGGCGGCGGCGCTCATTCAGCACAAAAGCAAGAGGTTGCAAGTCTTCGTCTGCCAACAGATTCTCCCATGCAGCCTCGTCGATAGCCAGCAGTTGCTCTTCCCAGCGCGTCAATACTGCACCAAACGCAGCCGAGATACTCTTTACACGACCACCCAGCAGCTTGGCTGGCTCATCCTTTACATTTTGAGCAGTCAGGCAGGAAATAAATGCACCTGCTTGTCTCACACGGACTGCAATGCTTTGAACATGAGTGATCACTTCCTTGAAAGCGACTGTTTCATGCAAACCAGCGCCAGATTGCTCGAAACGCGCTTTTAGGTTCGCAATATCCCCTTCCACAGTCCCTAAAAACGCTCGAAAATCCTCTGATTCACTGCCACCAGGAAAAATTGCATCCATATCCCAGCGTTGTGGCAATGCTTTTGTCATATGTACCCCTCCTCAAAAAACTCCTTCGATAAAAATATTTCTATAATAAGGTAGCTATTCCCTCCCCATTTATTCATATCGTTAGAAAAGCGACTGCCATATAAGCAGTCGCCAACTTTTCACACCTATTGAACAGGGATCGAAAACGTCTCCCCTTGTTTTTCAACAACGATCCTATCCCTCTCGTCCCCCGCTGCTGCCAACAAACGCTCGAACGGCTCATCAACTGGCTCACGCGAGAGCACAAACGTATTCCAGTGAATAGGCACCAGCCACTTGGCTTTGGTCTCCTTGAACATCTGCCATGCTTGCTCTGGCGTACAATGCGCGGCTTGATAAGAGTCCGGCTTGTAGGCGCCGATCGGCATGAACACCAGATCAATAGGCCCGAATTGCTTCGGCAAATTTTCCATGGAGATATAAGCCGTATCGCCTGGATAGAGGATACGCACGCCATTTTTCTCAATCATATAGCCGTTGTAGCCATACTCATGATTCCATGGAAAGGGGTTGCCCCAGTGTCGGACAGGAATCGCCGTAATCGTCATTCCTTCTTTCGTTGTAATGACTTCTCCCGGCTGCATTTCCTCATACGAACCAAATGGCATATGCTTGAACAGTTTGCTCGTCTGGTGCGCTGTAATGACATGTGTGGAGCGATTCGCTAATTTCTGCAAGGTAGGCAGATCGACATGATCCAAATGAGCATGCGAGAGCAAAATAATATCTATCTCGCCAATTTCAGCAAAGTCGAGGGCAGGAGGCGTAAAGCGTTTGGGACCAAAATGGACACCCGCAAGCTTAATCCCGAGCTTCTCGCCCAAAACCGGATCCGTCAGTATTTTCGTACCAAACATATTCAACAGAATCGTCGAGTGGCCGATCCATGTAAATGTAACCTCATCATGACTCCAGTCGGCAGGCATTGGCTTTTTCGTGTCCAGATGACGAAACTCCGGCTTCGGAAGCTGTCCCATATGGTACCAGTAGCGGTAAGCCACATAGCCAATCAATCCGAGCGTGAGTACCCCCACTACGAAGCCGACCCATGTAAAAAAGTTGAGCATCAGACAACTCCCTTTATCCATCTGTGATTTCCCCATTATAGCAAAAGGCATTATTGCTGTAGCAAGCCTAAAAAAGCGGCAAACTGCTTTTTACGCTTGCTTACTTCCTCTTGCCGGGCTTGCTATAATTGCTAGAGAAAAACGTAGAGAATCGAGGAGAAACCCATGATCCTGCACAAGGGAGAAGTCCTGTTTCGACAAGGAGAAACAGGACCGCTCTATCATCTGAAGAGCGGTCTGTTAAAAATCGTTCGGGTACATGCAGACGGAGCATTGACGCTGGTCAACATCATCGTTCCAGATGAGATCATTCCGCATCATTCATTGATGAGCCCGAATCCCTATTACGGGACAGCAATCGCTCTCGTGACCTGTGAGATCGAAGTGCTGTCTGCCCCGGATTGGTATCGCCATCTGGATGACAATCCTGAAAAGTGTCGTGATATCGCGCTACAGCTGCAAGGGAAGCTACGGATGATGCAGCAGCGTATCGACCAACTGACCGAAGTCTCTCCTGCTGAAAAGCTTCGCAAGCTCCAGCTTTGGTTTCAGTCATTCATCCCTGTCGCCTCGCTTTCGGAGTTACTGACTCAGGATGAAATCGGTCAACTCATCGGGCTTCGCCGCGAGACGGTAAATCGACTGCTGCGGGCTCAAGCTGCGAATCGCGAGTAAGCTTGAGTTTTTTTCGTGAGAGCCTCTTTATGCCAAGGTCGCTGCCGGACCAAAAAACTCAAAATGAATGTCTTCTGCTGGCACTCCCCATTCCAACAGAGCACCGTTGATCGTCTTCATGAATGGAGTTGGACCACAGAAATAGTAGCTCGCCTCTTTTGTATCGATGACCTTTTGCAGCCACGGCAAATCGATATATCCTTCTTTCTGGAAAGCACCGTTCAATCGATCTTGTTCGGTCGGCTGTGTATAGCACCAGTGAACAGAAAGCTGTGGATGTTTTGCGGCCAGCTCCTCCACTGCCTGCTTCATGGCATGCACTTTTCCGTTTTTGGCTGCGTGAATGAAGGTGATCGGACGGTCTGTTCCCGATTTGATCAGTGTGTTCAGCATGCTGATCATTGGGGTCAATCCTACACCGCCACTGAGCAGCACAACCGGACGGCTGTCCTCTTGCTGCAAGGTAAAATCTCCTGCCGGAGCAGACAGCTGCAGGCTATCTCCTTCCTTCACTTCTTCAGACAAATAAACGGATACTTTTCCTGCTGGCTTATCCTGCATCGCATCCTCGCGTTTGACAGAAATGCGGTAGTACGCATTCCCTGGCGCATCAGAGAGACTGTACTGGCGAATGTGAGTAAATTCCTCACCCGGTAATTCTACCTTGACGCTGATATACTGCCCTGGCTCATAGCTGGAAATCGGTTGACCATCTGCCGGAACCAGATAGAAGGAAGTGATTACGTCACTTTCCTTCACCTTGCGTTGGACGATAAACTCTCTGAAATCTCCCCATCCTCCGGGCTGCCCGCTCGCTTCTTCATACATTTCGTGTTCTACACCGATGAAGGCATCCGCAATGACGCCATACGCTTCTGCCCACGCCTGTAAAATCTCGTCCGTAGCGGCATCCCCAAGTACGTCCTTGATCGCAGCAAGCAGGTTTTCCCCGACGATTGGGTAGTGTTCGGCCTTTACTCCCAAGCTGCGGTGCTTGTGTCCAATCTGCTTCACAACAGGCAAAATTGTTTCCAGCTTATCAATATACAAAGCCGCAGCATACACCGCATTGGCCAGAGCTGTTTGCTGTCTTCCCTGCTTTTGATTGGCATGGTTGAAAATATTAAGAAGCTCAGGGTGCTTGGCAAACATCATTTGATAAAAACGTTTTGTAATGGCAGTTCCGTGCACCTCTAGTACAGGAACGGTTGATTTTATGATTTCAATGGTTTTTTGGCTTAACATTGTAGAACCTCCTTGAAGTGCTTCGTTCTTTCTATATTTCAAGTGTACGGGAGGTTCACGCATGCACATGTGATTCTGGTCACAGGAAATAGAAACGATTTGTGACAATTTCAAAATGTCTTAAGAAAAAGTCGTCCCCCAACCGTCTTGTTGCAAAAAAAATGTTTGCCATGTTAGCATATCAACCAATGGATTGTTATTAAATTCCATCAAAAATACTGAAGGTGAATGAATGCTAACCGTAAACCGAGATGACAAGCGTCCAATCTGGCAGCAACTGCTGGACCAAGCGATCCATAATATTACCTCTGGAAAATGGCAGCCAGGTGAATTGCTACTACCCTCCCGCGAACTCGCTTCTCTAATTGGCGTTTCCCGTTCAACCATACAGATTGTTTATGAGGAGTTATTCAGCCGCGGCTACACTGTCACCTCTCGCCGCGGTGGAACGAGAGTTAGCGAATGGATTTATGCAACTCGTCCTTTAGAGGTTGCTGCGCCCGAAGGACCTGCCCCTCCCGAATTGCCTTTATTAAACGCTACAATCGGTCATTTGCAAGGTTGGTTCGGGGACAGAGATCGTCAAAAGGTTGAGGTCGATTTCAGTCCCCATGAGCCATATCTGGACGAACATTTTCAAAAAATTTGGAGGCGTTCGTTTTTACAGGCTTCCACAGAAACGAATCTGGACAGTTGGGCTTATGGCAATGCCTATGGATACCAACCGCTACGAGAACAGATTCAACGTTACTTGTCACTTGAACGGGGCATTCATGTAAATATCGATCAAATCATGTTAACCTCAGGTGCACAACATAGCATCGATCTGATCGCCCAAGCCCTTTTACATGAAGGGGATACCGTTTCTGTAGAAGATCCTGGCTTCCCTGCTGCCTGGATGGCAATGAAGTATCGGCGTATGCAGGTTGTCTCCGTTCCAGTTGACGAGTACGGGTTATGCGCAGACCAGATTCATCCGGGGTCCAAGCTTGTCTATGTTACGCCATCGCATCAGTGTGCGGTTGGAGTCATTATGTCCGAACCTCGCAGGCAACAATTGTTACACATGGCTGCCGAGCAGCAGTTTTGGATTGTTGAGGATGATTACGACAGCGAATTTCGCTATCGCGGCGACCCACTTCCGACCTTGTTCAGTCAGCGACCTCAGAACACGTTGTATATGATGAGTTTTTCCAAAATGATTGCTCCTGGTATACGGATATCGGCAATCGTTGGTCCCAAAGAGGCCATTCGTCAGCTCGCCCACGTCCATGAATTAACCTATCGACATCTTCCGATTATGGAGCAATTAACGCTTACTCATTTTATTGAGCATGGTCATTTCATGCGCCATATGAGACGGGTTCGAAATGTTTATCGGCGCAGACATGAAGCCATGACGAAGGCCATCATCACGACAGGTCTCGTCGAACACTTCACACTAAGCGGCGTAGAAACGGGATTGCATATCCTTCTTGAAGCTGATCAATCGTTTGATGAAAAAGCCGCGACGATCCTGGCACTGGAAAAAGGAATCCGTGTTTATCCTCTTAGCAAGTATTGTTTGAGATGCGATCGAAAAGGATGGGTGCTGGGTTTTGCTAAAGTAGATGAATCCACCATTCAAGAAGGCATTTTTCGTCTTGCGGAGATTATACGTTTTTACCAGGTTTGAACATTTTTTCTTCTTCTATTGGGTTTTCTTTCGCAGTGATATGCTGTGGATCTATCCGGTACACCTGAACCGGACCACCGAATACTGCTGAACGGTATTTGTCTACGTGCTGCTTGGGTAAAGGCCGATTATAGTAGCCTGGCACATACTTATTCATCATTTCTTGCAGCATGTATGTAGCTTCATCCAGATCAACGATAGGCTGTGCCTTGCCAAAAATCATTACACTCATATACGCTGTGTCCGTCTTAGCTGGCACCGGATCAGTAATCGTTCCATATTCTTCGCAAACCGTAAAACAGACCTCTGGATTAGCATCCATAACCTGATTTCTTCTCCCGCCGGTGGCACCATGGAAATAAAGCTTCCCATTTGTCCAAACAAAATTGAGCGGAACTACATACGGCAGATGACCATCGACCATTCCAAGATGCCCGATTCTAGCTTGCTGCAAAAATGTCTCAATCTTGCTCTTATCTAATACTTCTCTTATTTTGTAACGCACTCCATCCATTGTTATCACTCCTATTTTTTTGAAATATGCTGCAAGTTTATCAGCCATTGGATTGAATATATACGTCCAAAACTGCCTAATTGAAGCAATCCATAAGCTATCGTCTAAGTCATGAGAAAACGAAAAAGCTGCCGGAACATCCCGGCAGCAGGCATTTTCTGATTACTCGGTATGATTGATGAAATGAGCAATTTCTTTCACTCTCTCCATTGTAATTCCTTCTCTTTGTTCAACCGCAAGTGGATGATTCGTTTGTTCTAATTCTATGAAGGGTACCACACCAACTTTTTGTGTATGTACCCATGTCTTTAAGGATAGGGTGGTTTCTGGATAGATGGAAAGTTCAGTCGATAACCAGCCAAAATACGGTTCTTCACTTTCTCTTCCTTCTACGTGCAGCAATTCATTCGATCTCAAAAAGTTTTCTTCACTAAGAGAAACCCAAACACTCCATATAAATTTCTCATGACTATCTATTATTGGTATTTCAATATGTCCTCTAATAAAGAAATGCTGTTCATCAATTACACAAAAGTCTCTGATTAATTCTGTTCGTTTCTCTTCTGGTACCATGTAAAAATAATGTGGCGCTTCTATTCCATAACAGAAAGGCAGTTCATTTAATTCGTTGTGACAATGAGGGCATTTCATGTTCTTTGCTCCTTATCATTTCTCGCCGATTTTTTATTTACATTACCACATTTTTCATTACATGGATCATCTGCCATGCTACAAAAAAAGATCATCCCCAATCAAGCTGGAATGATCTCAATGTTTCTAATCAGTTTTGACAACGCCAAACGGAAACCCGTTCCCTTACAAAATTGGCTATGTTGTCTATGTCATTAATATCGAAAAAGGGCAACCCCGGCTGAGGCTTTTCCGACCAACCTACGATCCCTACCAGATGCGTAACGATAGATAAGAGCTCTTCATCTTCTGGCCTGCGAAGCAGGACGAGCTTTGGATAGCCTTCACGCTTGAAGCCTTCGACCAAAACGAGCTGGGCCCCGGCATCTGCCAGACGCTGGATCAGGACGGACAGCTCTTGCGGCTTTTGCTCCACGATGGCCGTTTTCGTTTTGGATGTGATAGCCACTAGCGAGGCCCCGGCTTCACGATAACGCCAAGTGTCCTTCCCAGGTTGATCCCACTCAAAATCGTGTCCGCCATCATGCTTGATGACCCCAACTCTTATCCCAGCCTTTTCGAGAATCGGAATGAGCTTAGTGAGCAGCGTCGTCTTGCCACTGTTTGAATAACCGACCATCTGCAAAACACAAGGTGGCTTGACCATACGCTATCCCTCTCTTCTCCAGGTTGGGGCCGCATGGGTAAGAACATCAACCAGCTCTCCTGCTGTTTTCCCGCTTCCCCCGGCTGGTATGATCATAAAGCATTCGCTGTCCTTCAACGTCCCCAGATTCCCTGCCTTTTCATTGAAATCAGGGATTGCGTGCAAAGTCCCGTCTTTTTCGAGGAGCTTCCCTCGCAGATAACGCGGGTATGGACAAGGCTTCGTATAATCGACGCCGAGTCTCGCCTTAATCACCTGTTGCACGACGTGGGCTTCTCCCGAGATGCGACGAATGGCTGCTCGCGCAAATAATTCAAACCCGAGAAAACAGGCACCCGGATTCCCTGATAGGGCAATAAAAGGCTTGCCTTCCATAATCATGGCCGTCGTCGGACTTCCTGGACGTATTGCGATCCGGTTGAACAAAAGCTCCACCTCAGGCTCATCCACTAAAGCCGCGATCACATCAAAATCCCCAACGGACACACCGCCGCTTGAAATGACCAGATCCACGTCCCGCAAGCATTCACTAATTTTCGCCTTCGCCACCAACAAATCATCCGGCAATCTTGAAAACGAAACAGGGATGCCCCCTGCCTCGGCAATCAAGGCAGTCAGCATCACCGTATTACTGTTGCGAATTTTGCCTGGAGCAAGCGGCTGATCAATCTCCAACAGCTCGCTTCCAGTCGAAATCAGACCGACACGCGGCTTGCAGAACACCTCTACCTGCGAATAGCCAAACGTAGCCAAGCTGGCGAGAGTACCTGCGTTAATCCGCTCACCCGCCTTGGCAATGATCGTTTCTTTGGCCATCTCTTCACCGCGACGCGATACATTTTCCCCAGGCTTCATCTCACGCTTGATTCGCACAGCATCCGCCTCTTCGGCTGGGTTGTACGTTTGCTCAAACATGATGACCGCATCCGCACCCGCAGGCATCATCGCGCCTGTCATGATCCGAGTCGCGCAGCCCTTTTTCAATTCTTTGGTAGGTACTTGCCCGGCCGCAACCGTCTCTAGCACTGTTAGCGTAATCGGGTGATCAACGGAGGCCCCAACCGTATCGTCAGCTCTCACGGCAAATCCATCCAGCGGCGAGCGGTCAAAGTGCGGCAAATCGTATGTTGCACGTAGATCAGTGGCAAGTATTCGCCCGTATGCCTCCCCGATCTGCACTTGTTCCGTTCTCCCCGTTAGCAATTTAGCCAACAGCTTGCTCATCGCTTCCTCAACCGAGAGTGTTTGTCGCGAAAAACGCATGGCTTGTTCCCCCTAATCTTGACCACCCATTGCTGCAGCTCGTCAGCCGACGTTTACTTCCAAATCTTCTACTTCTCTCTCCACATATTTCAAATCTTTGTTGGCGTGGAAAGTGTCCGCTTTTTCAACCTTCACGGCTGTATTGTATTCGGGAATACCTGAGTATGTCTCGTATACACCCTTCGGAATGAGTACATTCCCTTCCGGCCAGTGCACTTGAATGTTTCCGCGTCTGGTGTCCTCGAATTTGGCACGTCCTTGGAACGTACCATATTTATTGTAAACGACGATGTTTTCGCCTTCTGCAATGCGCAGTTCTTTTGCATCCTCTGCATTGATCAGGATATCATAACGGTCTGCATTGTTGAACGGGTCTTTCTTGCTATAAATCATCGAGTTGAACTGCTTACCGCGACGAGTTGTTACATAGAAGTGTCCCTCTGGCTTGTTCAAATCCGGAATCTCAATCGGAATCAGATTCGCTCGGCCATCCGGTGTCGGGCATACGCCGCCTTCACACAACCATGCACCGCCCCATTGGAAAACATCTCCACGGTTTTTCAGATGCTGGATACCATCGTAGTTCGGATTGGCCAAGGCAATCTCTGCGCGAATTTCAGCTGCGCTTGAGAAGTGCATCAGATGCTTTTTCTCTGGATTGACCCGTGCCGCCAGATCTACGTAAATCTCCCATTCAGAACGAGCTTCTTCAATACGAGGCCCTTCCACTTCGGCACTGAAGTAAACCATACGCTCTGTACTTGTCGATGTACCGCCACCCGGCTGCTCGTAGCGAGTCATTGCTGGCAGTACGATGACTTCTTCCTTCGCATCCACCAGCGTGGATGTGTTGAAAATGATGTCCTGATGTACACGCACTTCTATGCTCTCCAAGCATTTTTGCATGAAGTCCGGATCTGGCATCGTCTCCAGGAAGTTGCCGCCACTCGTATAGAACAATCTCGTCTTACGCTCATGTCCATCCGGCAACACTGCATTTTCCAAAGAAATACCGACGATATCTCCTTGCCATTTCGGGATCGGGAAGTTCCAGATCTTTTCAATGCGGTTCCAGGATTTTTCTTCAAAATCTCCACCTGGCAAGCTGAACGGATCGGCACCCATTTCACCGGAGCCTTGTACGCCGGAGTGTCCGCGAATCGGCATGAGACCAGTGTGCTTGCGACCCAAGAATCCACGAAGGATGGCCAGATTGGCTACTTGAGAAATATTGTCCGTACCGAATTTGTGCTGGGTCAGACCCATACTCCATACGAATACACCATTTTTGGAGTTGGCGAGCAGTTCTGCGAATTCTTTGATACGCTCGCGGCTGAGACCGGAGGATTCTACGATCTTATCCCACGATTCATTCATCACATGCTTGCGCAGCTCCTCGATTCCGTTCGCGTGCTCCTTGATGAATTCATGATTGATCGCAGAACCTGGCTTGGCTTCCTCCATCTCGAACCAAATCTTCATCACACCGTTCATGAATGCGATGTCGCCGCCAATGTTCACTTGGTAGAAATCGTCCGCAATCTTCGTCCCGAACAAAGCACTATCCGGTACAGATGGAATCCAGTACTTCTCCATCGCTGGCTCTCTGTACGGGTTGATCAGGATAATTTTCGTTCCTGCTTTTTTCGCAGCATACATGTATTTCGTTGATACAGGCTGGTTGTTGCCTGGTACAGAGCCCCAGAATACGAGCACATCGGTACCGATCCAATCCTGATAGTTACAGCTCGATGCACCAATCCCAACCGACCGCTTCAGTGCTGTCTTACTCGGCGAGTGACAAATACGTGATGCGTTGTCGATGTTGTTGGTTCCGAGGAAACGAGCCATTTTAGCTGCTGTGTAGTATACCTCGTTGGTAATCCCACGAGCGGTCAAGAAAAAGGCCAGCTGTTTCGGGCTGATGTTTTTGATTTTTCTCGCGATGCGGTTTAACGCTTCATCCCAACTAATGCGGGTGAACTTGTTTTCGCCTGGTTTTCTTGAAAGCGGATACGGAATTCTTCCCAGCTTGCGCAATTCTGCGCTGGATAGCTTACGCAGCGCATTTACATCCTCAAACCATTTGGCATCCATGGCAGGCATGGTATTGAGACGCAGGACGTTCAGTCGCGTGGTGCACAAATGCGGACCAGTCAACGTCTGATCGTAGAGGCCGGATACGCCGAGAGCGCAGCCATCACATACCCCTTGGGTCAAAATGCGATAGGCATAACCCAAATTATCGCGATTGTCATAGGCCACCTTCATCGTATCCCGAATGTGATGCGGCTTGATTTTCCCGAGCCCCATCGGCATCAGTGAAGCCCATAAGGAAGGCTTCCACGAAGTATCCAGCTTAATTGGTCCGCCATGCTTGGTCTTGCCCATTTCTTTAGTCTCCCCTCTAATAAACTCCATTGAGACGAAAAAAACCACCATGAAACCGTCCCTTGTCCTATAGGAAAAGAGCGTGTTCACGGTGGTTGTCTACGGCAGGTTCGCTACCTAGTCTCAACTTCGTGTTTGCTTTTCGCGAATTCCGTTACGTCTAAGCCGGTGAACAGGGACGCTGCTTCGTTTAGACTTACGGTTCGTTTTTCATTTTCTTTTCGATGTCTTGATCAAAAACAAAGATCGACATTCCAAAATCCCGTTCGATGTCAATATCAACGAATAGATCAACGAGTTTTGCTCCAAGAAACGCTTCCATGTCAACTGGCTGGTGTTTCCGATAGATCTCTTTGACCATTTCGGTTCGGGCAGCTCGTAATGTCTGCTTTCCGTCTTCCGAAGTGGCGATGAACTTTTCCACCGGAGAAAGGTTGCCTTCCATCTCGCAGATCGCCCAGTTCTTGCAGAACGTGGTGCTGATCTTGCTAGGTCCCTTTCCCATATGGCGCTTTCGGAAAGCCCTGACCAAATTACTGAATTCTGCTTCGAACTTATTCATCGAGGAAAATCACCTTTACTTCAAATCATTCTCTATTTAAACTTTACCATTGATTAACTAGCCAATTCAACAGACTTTTCTCTTTGTTTGGCTTCTTCCTTCAGTTTTTTGATATCCAGACGGATTACTAGCGAGATCACCAGAGCGACAACGAACATTCCTGCGAAAACACTCATGGTTCCTGTATAGCTTTCTGTCGTCTTGCGAACCCATGCTGCAAAGATCGGTCCTGCCAAGCCGGCAGCAGCCCATGCCGTCAAAATATACCCGTGAATTGCGCCCAATTGCTTCGTTCCAAACAGGTCACCAATGTACGCCGGAATGGATGCAAAGCCACCACCGTAACAGGTCATAATGATGAACATCGCTACCATGAACAAGATCGGATTGGACATATTCGGCAACAAGAAGAACAGTACCATTTGGATAGCAAAGAAAGCTGTGTACGTATTTGGTCGTCCAATGAAATCAGACAGAGACGCCCAGCCGATTCGTCCACCACCGTTGAATAAACCGTTTAGCCCTACCATCAGTGCTGCTGTTCCGACAGACATCCCCACCATTTCTTGCGCCATCGGCGATGCTACCGAAATAACAGCAATCCCACATGTCACGTTGATAAACAGCATCAGCCACAGCCAGTAAAAACGGCGTGTCTTGATCGCTTCGTTGGCAGTCAATTGGCACAAATCTTTTTTGATTTGCTTGCTGCCAACTGTTCCCTCAGCGGAAAATCCAGCCGGTACCCAGCCTTTAGGAGGTGGAGCCAAATATTGAGCAGAAGCCAACATTACAACGAAATATATAAGGCCCAAAATATAAAAGGTGTTCGCGATTCCTACATTTGCAATCAAAGCGTTCATAATCGGACTGGCAATCATGGAAGCAAAACCAAAGCCCATAATGGCAAGACCCGTTGCTAAACCGCGGCGATCCGGAAACCATTTGACCAGAGTCGATACTGGCGTAATATAACCTACCCCAAGTCCAATACCGCCCAGCACTCCATAACATACGTACAACAGAGGCAAGCTGCTCAATTGAATCGCCAAGCCAGCCCCGACAGTTCCTACTCCAAAAAAGATCGATGCGAGAATACCAGCTTTACGCGGGCCGTGCTTTTCGACATAATGACCGAGGAAGGCAGCAGACAGCCCCAAGAACAAGATCGCAATGCTAAACGTAAATTGAACATCCGGCAAGTCCCAGCCGAATTGCTCGGTAATTGGCTTGGTGAATACACTCCAGGCGTATACCGACCCAATCGAGATGTGGATGCCTACCGCAGCCAACGCGATAAGCCAGCGGTTTTTCACTTTTTGTTCCAAATCATTCATCTCCTTTGCAATGGTCTTGAGCATGCTGTGGATCCATCAACAGCCTTCTCGAAAAAAAGAAAAACTGCCGATTTCACCGACTCACCCAGGTCTCCACAAATGGAAACGAGGACTACGATGAAACACAGCAGTTAATCATCAGCAGGAACGCTACATCAGCATCAACAAGCATTGTGTTCACTATGTAATTTTCGCTGCAAGGCTACAAAATAATCGGTGGCAGGGTCGCTGCTCCGTGTCAATCTGTCCTTACGCTATGAATACATGGAAAGACGAAAATTTTATGACACTTTTCATCTCACATAGTATACTACCATGTAAGCGTTCACTCGACAATATTTTCCTCACAAAATAGCCATGAAAACTTCATAAATTCGACAAAAAGGAGGCCCGTATGTCCGATCTAACCATCACCACCCGACTGCCCGTGTTGAAAATTTCGGCTGACCAACATGGCTGGGAAGACGACGAAATCGTCACCGAGTACCCCCTCACGATTTTTCTCAACGATGAGGAATTCGCTACAATCGTATGTACTCCGGCCGACCTGGAAGAGATGGTCATCGGTTTTCTCGCAGCCGAAGGCGTCATCAAGAGCTACTCGGAAATCAAGCAGCTTACGATTAATGAGGCCCAAGGATTTGCTTACGTTGATTTGCATAAAGAAACAATTTTGTCCCAGAGCTTTTACTCCAAACGCAGAATTACTTCCTGCTGCGGAAAAAGCAGACAGTCCTTTTACTTTTTTAGCGATGCGCGCACAGCAAAGCCTGTTGAAAGCACAACAACTGTCACCCCCGCTCAATGCATGCGCCTGATGAAGGAATTGCAAGCGTCGTCTGAGATTCACCGCCAAACAGGTGGTGTCCACAATGCAGCCCTCTGTACACCGGATGAAGTTTTGCTTCAGTACTCCGATATCGGGCGTCACAATGCGCTCGACAAAATCTATGGGAAATGCTTGCAAGATAACATTTCCACCACGGACAAAATTCTAGTATTTAGTGGACGCATCTCGTCTGAGGTGCTGCTCAAGGCTGCCAAGATTGGTGCTGGCATCATTTTGTCCAAGTCCGCTCCAACTGATCTCGCCCTTCAACTGGCAGATGAGCTGAAGCTCACCGCAGTCGGATTTATCCGCAATGACAAAATGAACGTGTATACACAAGCCGAAAGAATTCTTCTGCCTTAAAGAAGGAATCAATCAAAAGCGGGACAAGCTTAGAGCCTTCCCGCTTTTCTATATTTTTTCATCTGGTAATCTCAAAGCCCGAGTTAGCATCTCGGGCTTTTGTTCTTTCTTTCAACGTGGGAATTTTTTATTTGCAGCAGCAGCGTTTCTTTTTATGCTTGCAGTGGCCGTGGTCGTCTTCGTCTTCGTCTTCGTCTTCGTCCTCATCATCTTCTTCATCTTTGTCTTCGTCGTCGTCCTCTTCTTCGTCTTCATCATCTATGTCTTGCTTCTTGCAACAGTGGTGGTCATGTTTTTCAGTGCCTTTGCAATCATGGTCATTGCAGTAACAGCAGTGATCGTGGCAATGTTCATGCTTTTTGCAGCAGCATTGTGGCTCGTAATAATCGTCGTGTTTCTTGCAACAGCAGTGGTGACCGTAATACTTGTCACGTTTTTTGCAGCAGCAGTGGTGGTCGTAATATTTGTCGGTTTTTTTGCAACAGCAGTGGTGGTCGTAATTCTTTTCGGTTTTTTTGTCGCAACAGTGGTGGTCGTGTTTGTCGGGTTTTTTGCAACAACAGTGGTGACCGTGGTGTTTGCCTTGTTTTTTGCACTTTCTTGTCATTGCGCTCCCTCCTTTCGTTAGCCATCACTACTATTCATACGGTTTGTCCAGAGAAACGCTTGTATGATAGCCCTTTATGAAAAGCCCCTTTTTTCCAAACAAAAAACAGGACACGTTTCAAGCATGTCCTGTCTTTCTGCGTTTTTCTTCAAGTTTTGCCTGTTCGTACTCTTCAGGTGTGTTGACATTATATACAGCCCAAGGGTCCAAGCATTCATCAGGCAAGGGCACCACTCGCAGTTCATCTAAAGTTCGCATTAATCTTCGCTGTCCATTCAAAAGAGCCTGCTCCCAATTACTCTGCGTTCTCCGATGGTACACAGCACATAATGGATGGGTTCGGCCTTCTGATTGGGCAACAATCACATCCCACTCGTCCCTCTCTCTGGCAAATTCAATGAATTTCGCTATTTGTACACGATCCATAAAAGGTAGGTCGCAGGACAACACCAGCAAAGCATCCTCGGTACTTACGCGAAAAGCAGTAACCAACCCACTGACAGGACCGCAGGATGGTACCAGATCAGGAGTTATTGTGACGGGCTGTTCATCAATTTGTTCCTTTTGTGTCACTTGAGTGCCCGAAAAATCGTTCGCTACAATGAAACAAGACAAGCCAATCGCTTGTACCTCCTTTACCAACTCTGTTAAAAAGGTTCCGTCCCTCCATGGTAATTTTTGCTTTGGAGAGCCCATTCTGCTGCTTTTTCCGCCTGCTAAAATAACCGCACCGATACGCAGCTGCGACATAAATTTCCTCCTGGGTGTTGACAATAATCCTTATTAGTTTATAATAAGTTTAAACAAATAATAATTATAAATAAGGAGAGATTCTCGATGGAAAACACACTCTACAGCGTTCTCAATAAACAAGTGGCGAACTGGACAGTCCTCTATACGAAACTACACAATTTTCACTGGAATGTAAAAGGACCTCACTTCTTTACACTCCACGCAAAATTTGAGGAATTGTACAACGAAGCAGCAGCAAATCTCGATACCCTTGCTGAACGCGTCCTCTCCATCGGTGGAAAGCCTGTAGCGACTCTGGCTGCATGTCTGAACACTGCAAGCGTCACCGAAGCAGAAGGAGGCGAAACAGCTGAGCAAATGGTAGAAACGATCACGAGAGACTTCTCCATTCTTGTAGACGAGTTGAAGCTGGCTATGGAAACAGCTGATCAAGCGGACGATGAAGGGACATCCGATATGCTGTTGGGAATCCGCAGCAGCCTGGAAAAACACATTTGGATGCTCAAATCCTTCTTGCAATAAGCAAGACAATCATAGACACCAAAAGGCGATTGTGCATAGACACATCGCCTTTTTTGGGTCTTGCCTCCCGTGAAACTGCCTCTCTCACCCTGATTGCCTAGAGTGAAAAAATCAGTTTCCGCCCGTCCTTTTCTACTTTTACTTGGGGCAAATACTTTAATGACTTCTGTACACCAATGTAGGGACTCGCAAACTCTACCTGGTGCCGTGCTTTCAACACGGAGCAGAGATCAGCCAATGACATTGGAGACATCGCTTCCCGTAACAGGTTTTCGATGTGCTTCGCAACTTCCACATAATCATGACGAATGTGCGCCTTTCTCACCTTCATTCGCTTCATCAAATCATCCGAAAATTCCTCTGTTGCCAAAGTTACATCGTCAGGGCTCTCTTCGTCTCCGATCCCGGCTTCGTTATCCAACTCACGAATGCGGCTCAAAAGCTGCTTGATGTCAGCTCCCAACTGCTTGTCCTGATCGACGTAATGTCGACGCAGTGCCATACGCTGCTCTAGCATGGCCTGCAATGTCATTTGTAACGCTTTCCGTTCGTTAAACATTGCGTTATGTATTCCCCTTTTCGCAAAAAGTAGAATGATGGAATTATATCCAATGATAATATAATTCGAACTAGTTGGAAACGGGGGAATTTAGAGTTTAGCCAGTCGCATAACAGTGCACTCCCATTAATAATAAATGTATTGAGATCCTTTATGTAAAGTAGTAATGAAAAAATACCTCTAGTCTCTTTGTCACTGTAATCACGTTTCCCTAGTCAAAGAAAAAAGTTAGCTTTTCACTAAGCCAAGATCGACTAAAGTGAAAAGCTATCTTTTTTATTACTAGATCTTGAAGCTGCCGATTATAAATTATTGACCGAGAGATTGTAACTGGAAGTACCGATGATTCCCATAACTTTTATATAATAAGTTTTACCAGCAACGACATTAATATCTAATGGTACACCAGATCCGGAATCTCCAATCATTGTAGTTTTATCGGATTCAAACACACCGTATATGCTTACACCTTTAGAATTGTTATCTATAAGAGAAGTACGAACTTTTCCAGTCTTATTTGCTACAAAAACAAAAAAATCCTCATCACTACCATTGGTTTGTCCTGAAATGGTTGAGTTAATAGTCAAGAAATCTGCCGTTTCAAAGGTATCGTTTGGCTCAGATTCCGTACTTGCAGCAAAAGCAGATGATGATACAGCGAATACTAGAGTTAGCGCTAATAGGATTTTTTTCACAATTATTACCTCCTATAATTTGGGATAAAAGGAATATACCATTTTGAGATAAAAATGTCAAAATATAGATTATTTTGGCTTTTGCTGGTACATTTTGTTTTTTATTAGTTTTGCTGTCGAAAAACACTAGCAGCTTTGATCGCAGTGTTTTTACCAAGAAATAGATTAAACCCTAGGGGGTACCTTGAATTCCCACATAAAAAAAGACCTATCTATAAGTGGACAGGTCTGTTTCAATTAGGTTCGTAGCGAGATTATCACGCCGCCTTCTCCTCACTCAATCGATCCGTAATCACCGCAATCGCACCATCACCCGTTACGTTACAAGCAGTACCGAAGCTATCCTGCGCGATGTACAAAGCAATCATCAGCGAAGTCAACGTAGTAGTAAATCCAAGCATGGACTCCATCAATCCGAGTGCTGCCATGACTGCACCACCCGGCACACCTGGTGCAGCGATCATCGTTACGCCCAGCATCAAGATGAACGGAAACATCACGCTAAAGGATGTCGTCATGTCATTTAGCATCATGACTGCCATGGAACAGCTGACAAGCGTAATCGTGCTTCCGGAAAGATGGATTGTCGCACAGAGTGGAACGACGAAATCTGCGATCTTTTCGCTCACACCGTTTTTCTTGGTCTGATTCAGTGTCACAGGAATAGTGGCCGCAGATGATTGCGTTCCAATCGCTGTGAAGTAAGCGGGGAGCATATTTTTTATCAGCGTGAATGGATTTTTGCGTCCCATCTGGGCTGCTATCATGTACTGCACGAACAGATAGAATAGATGCAAGGCGATAATCATGACGAAAACTTTCACAAAGACGGACAGAATCATGGTGACTTGTCCACCATAGGTCAGGTTGGAAAATACAGACAGAATATGTAAGGGAAGCAACGGGATAATGACGGAAGCAATCAGCTTCTCGACGATATCTCTCAAGTCTACCATCACATTTTGGAGGGCATTCCCTTTGATGACAGTCGCTCCAAGACCAAGGGTAAAGGCAAGCAGTAATGCTGTCATCACACCTACAATCGGCGGCATGTCCACGGTAAAGAATGGCTTCACCAGTGCTTCCTCCGGGTTGGCATACTGATTCACCAGTCCACCTACCTCAAGAATGTGTGGAAAAATACTCGTACTGACCCAATAAGCAAGCGTTCCTGCAAGGATCGTTGACAGGTAAGCAACCCCTGTGGTTACCCCAAGCAAACGCCCTGCCCCTTTGCCCAGCTCACCGATGCCTGGCGCGATAAATCCAATGATAATCAACGGAATCGCAAATCCGAGGAAATTTCCAAACAGGCCACTAAATGTAGCCAATCCTTTCACAACCCAAATCGGCGATATAGAACCGATCCCGATCCCGAGGACAATGGCGATCAGGATTTTGGGTAGTAAACCTAGCTTTTTCATTAATAGTAAACCTCCATTAATTTTTAATAAATAACGTCCACGTGGAATGGACTTTGTCTCCTTTACGCGGACTAATGAATAACAAGGTAACACATCCGGGATGAGATTGTCATGAGTCATAAAAAAGTAATAATATTCAAATTAAAGAAAACCCCCAATGAGCATTACTTACTCACTTGGGGGAACAATATTATTTGGCGCAAAGCACGTAGCGAAATTCCTCTTCGATGTCTGCCAATACGCGCATGGCATTCGCTAGCTCTTGCTCATTCTTTTCCACGATCAGTGTGTGACAACGTCCGAATTGCTTCGCTTGTTTCTCTTTAATTGCCGCCAGCTCTGGCGCATGTTTCGAGAAAAACACAGCGAAATCCATGGCTCGCCTCGCCCCTAATTGGAAAGCAAAATAGGAGAGATGACCAATTTCTGCTGGGGGGAGTCCACCCTCCTCTTCTATCCGTTTCACTACCCGCAGGATCGCTTCCTTTCCGTATAGGAGCGAAGCGCTTGGTTTAGCCGATGCACTTTCCTGATAAATCCCTTGGAATAAACGAAGGGCATTTGCAGCTTGTTCCTCCTCTGACGGACTGCCTACACGCTTTGGTGCTGTCCAGTAGTGATAAGAAAAGAGGCGATCGAAGATTTTTTCAGCTTTCCATGCCAAGACAAACTGGGACAATGGCAAGCTCACAAAAGGGAATCCTGCTGGATCATGCAGGTAGATTGCTTGCTCATCCATCCTGTATGCGAGAACAAAATGGTCAGCGCCCCCCAAATAAGCAGCATTGGGATTATACGTCAAATAGCCCATATCAAGTGGTCCGAGCAAAACGGGTCCATGTTCCACGTCACGCCGTAATTCCTCCAATGGTGGCTCTCCCTCAGCATCCGCTGACTTTTCCGTCCAGCTAAACCCTAGCAGCTCCAACGCATGACTGACACCACGGTCGGGAATCTCTTGACCGAAATAAATGACTTTCTGCTCCTCATGCCACATCGCCCCGATGCCTACGCCGGAGAGGACTTCGAGTACGGCAGGCGATACCTTCTCCCCGATTGTCTCCAAAAGCATTGATGATGAATTTGCGTAGCAGTAGTGGCCACTTCCGATGTACGATAGCATGCTTTTCTCCCTCTTTCTCGTCAATGTATGGCTTACCTATCATTGACTTCGGGCCGCATGTTTTTCTGACAACGCTTTGCAAAACGCTTCTCGTTCACGCGAAATATTTTTTAAAAAATTCCATCTTCTCACTCACGAAAGCATCATCCGAATCGCTGCTACCCATGATATGAGGATCATGCATGCACAGCCCCATTAGCCACAATTGGCGAATGCCTGTCATGAGCGACACCGCAGCCTGATCGTTTTCAGATAAAGGACGAACCTCTGTATATCCTTTTAGAAAAGCACTCCATAGCGCCTCGACCAGTTCGTCATCTTCTTCGATCAATATTCGGCTCAGCTTGAAAGCAGCCAGATCATACGCCCGCCAGCCATATCCGCACAGGTCGAAATCAAAGTGAGTATAAGTGTTGTCCTCACAAAAGTTCGTATTAAAATTCCCTTGAAGGTCTCCGTGGCAAATCCCCCAGTCGAGTCCGGCAAGGATATGCTCGTTCAGCTTGTCTTCCAGCTCCATCGCCAGCTTTTGGAGAAATTGAAAATCTTCCTTCCGATGCTGCAAACGTGTCTCGATAATGGCTAACGGGCGATGAATCAGCGCCTTGGCGTCCCAAACCTCGTGAGCTTGCTGTGTGAAAAAGCCTTCTGATTTGACATGCAGCTCGGCAACGGCTCTGCCGAATCGTTCGCTCAGTTCCTCGGTATCGATCTCCTGCTCCTTGCCACAGGCAAAAGTGAACAACACACCAAAGCGATTGCCCTCTGCTGCTTGCAGTCTCAAGACATGGTTTCCTGAACCGTCCGCAATTGGCACAGATACAGATACTCCTTGTCTTTTCAAATAGAGCAAGAGCTCCATCTCGAATGCGACAGCTGCTTCCTCTGTTCGCCAATCACTGCGATACAGCCTGAAGATTCGTTTTTGATCGATCGTCTGCACGAGGTACGTATCGTTCATGCCTCGAAGCATGTAGTGAACCGATTGTATTTGTTCGGTTGGATATGCTTCCTGAAGTACTTTCTGTAATGCTTTTTCACAGATGGTTGAGTAGACGACGGGTAAATGCATAGTCATGCTGCTCCTTTTTGCTAAGTATTGGTAAGTTATTATGGAAGACGTGTGAATGGGGAAAAGGACACAGCAAGAAAAAAAGACCTGGAAGGGCTAAAGGCCGATCAAGGTCTGACACAGGTTACAACGATTTGTCCCCTTTCATGAATAAGCTGTTCAAGGGATTGGGCAACATAAAGTCAAAAAGCGTTATTTCCTCACTTTTCCCTTGATTTCTCGCAATTCCTCGAGGATCAAATCATATTTGTCGCTGTATTTGTCCAGCAAGTCCTGCAAACGCCCCTCGCGTTCTCGATTTGCCTTCATAATATAAAACAACAACCAGACAAACAAAGCAGCAAATGGCCCTTGCTGAAGTAATACGGTTGTTACTTGGTCTTCCATGTTTGATCTCCCCTTTTGTCACTGTACAGAACGAGTGTTCCCGCATCGTCCTTATCAGTATTTTGTACAAAAGGCTTGTACATAATTCGTTGAAAACAAAATTTATATCCATACTTTTCTTTTTCCTTCTCATTTAGTACAATAAATTTGTACATCCTCACAGGAAGGACTGGCACGCTCATGCTATCTCAGCGCTTACGCACAGCTCGTAAGACAAAAGGTCTGACCCAGGAAGAGTTGGCAGAGCATGTCTGCACGACCAAGGGGACGATCAGTAACTACGAGAACAATCACAGCACACCACCGAATGACATGCTGCGGCAATTGGCTGATGTGCTGGACGTCACGACTGATTGGTTGTTGGGCCGCACAGATGAAGTCACGGCCTATATTCTCCCCGCATCAGGAGAGACAAATCAACGTTCGTTGGACGAGCTCTTGCAGGAAAAGATCGATGACCCGGACGACTACTATTTCCTAGACGGGTACCTAGACGCTTCAGAAGAGGAGAAAAAAGAAATTCGCCGCTACTGGTACGACTTGAAGAAACAGTGGAAAGTCCGTAGAGTACGCGAAGAAAGACCTCCGTCTTTGTTTGACATCACGGAAGACATCAAAAAAAAATAACCCCAGTGCGGGTTTTTCTTTTCAGCAAAAAACAGAACGTACGTTCCTTACTATTCATTTAGGAGGTCCTTGATGCTTCACTCCCTTTTGCAAGAAATCTGCGAACCGCAAACATGGCTCGAGAGTCGCGTGTACTTATTGCTTCAGCATCACGGCATCGATTCGCCTGAACAAATCGATCTGCATCTGCTGTGCGAGACGTACGGCATCGAGGTCCATCGTATTTGCGGCAGGAGTCGTGCACACGCGCATCCGTTTTCGCCAGGACGTTATATCATTGCGGTGGACGAGCGACTTGATCTGGCTACCCAGCGGGTAAAAATCGCGCACGAACTCGGACATTTGCTCCTTCATGAAGGCATTCAGCCCCAAAGCAGCGAATGGATGATTGACTGGCAAGAATCGCAGGCGAATCATTTTGCCGAGCATTTGCTGCTACCCATTTACATGATGAGCCCCCTTTTGGCCGATTGCTCGCGATACAACGCACCGGCGATGTTGGCTCAGCGCTTTCAGGTGCCGATGCCTCTTGCCCGTGCCCGTTTTGAGCGCATACTTAGCCGTATGTATGCCAAAGGTTTTCCCGTCTATGGGTAAATTACGACGCTATTTTTATGCAGGAGGGATACCTGATGAAACGAGTCTTTATTGCCGGTGATGCATACACGACTCATTTTTTTGATCTCGCCTTGGACCAAGACGAGGAGCTGTCGCTGTTGCCCTCTTTGCAGGTAGCCAGCTATCACGTGGCCCGCTTTGCCCTCATCATGCGAGATGACGGTCTTAGTGGTCTCGGTATTTTTCCTGGAGACGCCCTATTGATCTCAGACTTTTCGATGGAGCCCGTAAAAGACAGACCTGTGTTGATCCGACAAGAGGGGCAGTTCCTTGTGCGCATCGCAGCAGACGTCAATCCATTGGAATGTTTGTTTACAACCACACGCGAGCAAGATACGCCTATGCTGCTCCCCTCGGAAAACATTCGCATTACAGGTGTTGTATCCGGTATTATTCCACGTTCATCATCATGACATCATTAAGCAGCCAATCCTTGATTGCTGCCACCGTTTGCTGCCACTGCTCCTGAGGAGTAATGGCAGCGGGCTTGTCGCCCTCCTGCGATCCATAGCTTCCGAACTGGGAGTGGTTTCCCCCTTCTATGGACATGTACACCGTACGCTCCGGCAAATATTGCTTGCTCTCCAAAAACTTTTCCATATTAATCACTCCATCGCGAGATCCGAGTAAAGACAGCACCGGCAAATTCACCTTCTTCAAGTTCCCCTGACTGTTCGGATACGCTCCCAGTAAAAACACACCGTTGATTCGGTCCGGATGGTTAGCTGCGAATTCAGCTGCCATGGTACCACCGAGCGAATGTCCTCCGATGACAAACGTTTTATTTGGGTAGGCCTTCAATACTTGTGTCGCTCGCGTCATATCGCTTACGGCCAAATTCAGCGGCATTCGCGCGAGAAAAACATGGTAGCCGTAGCCTGCCAAGGCACGGGCAATCGGAGCATAGCTCTCCGGTTTGACCAGTGCTCCCGGATATAAGATGAGTCCCGGTTCGCGTGATTCCCCGCCTTGGAAGATAATCCAGTCATTCGTATCCATGACCGTAATCCCTTCACCGCCTTGCATGGCCGTTAACGCTGCCTGATCGGGCTGATATGGCTGCAAATACCATATAGCCAGACAAATCGCCCCTAGTGTCACCAATACCAGTGCCTGTAACCATTTTTTGCGTGTTTGACTCATCCTACCCACCTCATTTCCGTTCCCACGTATGATGCTACTTATTATGTCTCAAACACTCTGCACATGTGCATAACTTGTGAATCTCGACATTTTCGTGGTGTTGACGAACTAATCCTTTCATAGTAGTATTCAAACATACTACTTAATTTCTCGTGCAGCATATCGAGACTGAGACTGATTTTGGTCCTGAACTTGCTGAAAAGTATGGAAACCATTATGGAAACTACTCGATTTTTACCAAAAAGAGAAGGGATGAGAATTGTTATGAATCTACAAGATGTGCAATTTTGCGAGGAACTGGTAAGAAGTGTTGGAAAGGAGCTGCTAGTGGAATTTGAAAAAGGCGCGCCCTGCCACAGCAAGGAAGCAATGGCTAAACGCTTTGAAGAGGTAAATGCCGTGGTTGAAGCTCGATTGAAGCAATCATTATCCGAGCGTTTTCCCACCTATGAATTCTCTGACGCGGAATTCGATCTGGCTGCACAGGAACAGCCTGAATTCGCAAGTCCTTACTGGGTGATGGATGCAATCGATGGAGCAGTTCATTTTCTGCAAAATATGCCGATGTGGGCTACTTCCCTCTGCCTGATTGACGGAGGACGCACAGTTGTTTCTTTTGTCTATGATCCATGCCGTGATGAACTGTTTACAGCAATTGACGGGGGTGGAGCTTTTCTAAACGGACAAAAAATCAGTACCTCAGCCAAATCGCAGCTGAGTGAGTGCATTTTAGGTACACTCTTTGCTTCCTCCGAGCCAATGAACCACTTGGTCGGTAAGTATACAGCAAATTCCTTGACAAGAGTGATGCCAGAGGCTTTTGCCATCCGCATGCAAGGCGCAGTATCACTCCATCTGGCCTATGTGGCGTGCGGGCGACTCGACGGTTACTGGGAATATGGTGAAGGGGTGTATGATTGGCTGGCTGGTGCACTTTTGGTTCAGGAAGCCGGAGGCAAAATTACTGATACACAAGGAAACGATTTTTGCTGGAAAAGCTCAGGCATCGTAGCAGCAGGTTCGTCCATCTACCCTAAGCTGGTCCAATTGACCCCAGCTTCATAAATGAACAGATAAAAAGGGTGAGCTTTAGCGCTTCACCCTTTTTCCTTTTTCCGTTCACGAAAACGGCGGACCTTCATCAAGTTTCCGCACATTTTGTCATCACACCAGCGGCGCACCCGGTTGCGGCTTTCATCATAAAACACCCAGCGGCAATCCTCGTTGTCACATATTTTGATTCGCTCAAGATGCTGTGGGGCAAGCAACTCCGCGAAAGAAGCAGCAATTTGTGCCATCACGAGCGGCCAGCCCTCTGTTGAGCTAGATTGCTTTTGCCTGTAGCCGCCCTCCTCCTCTACAAACAACACCTGCCTATGAAATGGGGCGAGGGCCAATACTTTGTTCAATTCCACAAGGTCCTCCTCTTGGAATCGGTCCCCATGCACAACGGTTTCCAGCATACGTCTCAAACGTTCGCGCAACTGCAAAAGAGACGCGGCATACTCCTCATCCATAGGTAGCGGAGCGGTTAGCTTGTATGTTTGCAAAAAGGATGACAGCCATTCCTGGTTCTCCAGACGATTTTCCCAACGACCAGAACCGCGCCAATCCCTCCAATCACTATTTAAAAAATCGATACAAAGCCAGTCCATGGCATCATCTCTCCTGACGAAACCCTTCATTTTTCTCTCTTGTATGACCATACAGGATATGGTAATCTCTATTTGTAACCACCGTAATTAAATTAACTGGTTACACACTCATTTCTTACTGTTATTATAGCGTTTCATCAATCTGTTTCACAGACGAGGAGGAAGCGTATGAATCGGAAGGAATTGCTTTTGCACGGATGGGAATGTGCGTATGACAAGGAAGACTGGTATCCCCCCTTAAAAGAAGTGCTTTCCGGAGTATCAGCAGCGGAGGCTAGCTGGCGCCCTGTAGGAGAAGCAGCTAACACAATCTGGGAAAACGTCAGTCATCTTCTGTATTACAAAGAACGTCTGTTGCATCGTCTTTTGGACACCGAATTTCATGGCTCTGCCGAGACGAACGATGATACCTTCACCCCATCCGGCGGTCCTGATGACGAAGAAGCTTGGCAAGCTACCCTTTTGCGAATGGAAAGCGTCCATCGCAACATTCATGAACAGCTTTCCTTGCTGACGGATGAAGAGTTAAACCAGAAGGCTACCTATACACCGATTTACCAAAACGTCATGAGTCTTGTCTTGCATGATGCGTTTCATACGGGACAAATTGTCCAAATTCGCAAGCTGCAAGGCTCTTGGCCTGCCAGACGCTCATTTGAATAACAAAATTTCACATTGATTAATCCCGAACAATCCTTTATATTTGATGAATCACATAATTTCATACATGTTATCCTCATCTTTCACGGTGAGGATAGAGGTCGCGGCTTTTATATCATCCTGTACGAGATTCAGAGAAAATCAATGACTCCAGGTAAGGAAAATCCGCCGAAACTCATATCGCGTCTCTGTGCGATTGGGTTGGGGCTGTACTCGAAAGGGGCAGAACTGTCACGTTTGCATGCCAAGCAAACGTGGTGAGCTATCTTCAGTGAAGGCTTGGTGGGGATTGGATGATACCGCCCTATGCCATTTTTTGGCTATGGCGGTTTTTTAATTTCCGACCTTCCTTCTCAAAAATCAAGAAAGGTCGTGCAAGCAGCTTATGTCACAAAATCAATTGCAACGTGGTTTAAAAGCCCGACACCTGACGATGATCGCCATTGGCGGGTCGATTGGGACGGGATTGTTTCTCGCGAGCGGAGGCTCGATTCATTCCGCCGGGCCAGGTGGAGCGTTAGTCGCCTATCTCGCCATTAGTATCATGGTTTACTTTTTAATGACTAGCTTGGGGGAAATGGCCGCCTTCATGCCTGTTTCCGGTTCATTTTCGACGTATGCCACACGGTTCGTCGATCCATCTCTCGGCTTTGCTCTCGGTTGGAACTACTGGTACAACTGGGCCATTACCATTGCCGTCGAGCTGTCAGCTTCCGCACTCATTATGAAATATTGGTTCCCGGATACCCCAGCGATAGTGTGGAGCGCTTTGTTCCTCGGATTGCTGTTCGCCTTGAATCTCCTGTCTGTGAAAGCCTATGGAGAATCTGAATATTGGTTCGCCTTGATTAAAGTAATAACGGTTATCATCTTTATTATTGTCGGTGTGTTGATGATTTTTGGCATTATGGGCGGTCAAGCAGTTGGCTTCCAAAACTTCACCAAAGGCGACGCGCCATTCAATGGCGGCTTCATGGCCCTGCTCGGTGTCTTTATGATTGCCGGATTCTCTTTCCAAGGGACGGAGCTGGTTGGTGTCGCAGCTGGAGAGAGCGAAGACCCCGCCCGCAACATTCCGAAGGCCATCCGTCAAATTTTTTGGCGCATCCTGCTCTTCTACATCCTCGCTATTTTGATCATCGGGTTGTTGGTTCCATACGATAATCCAAATCTGATCAGTGGCGACCTGACGGATATTGCGATCAGTCCGTTTACGATTGTATTTGAAAATGCCGGATTTGCTTTTGCAGCATCCGTCATGAATGCCGTTATTCTCACGTCTGTATTGTCTGCTGGTAACTCTGGCATGTACGCATCTACACGCATGCTGTGGAACTTGGCGAAGGAAGGAAAAGCACCAAAATGGTTCGCAAAAGTAACAAGTAATGGCGTACCTATCAATGCCTTGATCTTGACTGCGCTCATCGGCGCCCTTGCTTTTCTGTCCTCTCTGTTTGGGGAAGGCGAAGTGTACGTATGGCTTTTGAATGCGTCTGGTATGTCAGGCTTCATCGCTTGGCTGGGAATTGCCATTAGTCACTACCGTTTCCGCAAAGCGTTTATCGCTCAGGGCCGTGACTTAAGCGAATTGCCTTATCGGGCAAAGTGGTTCCCGTTTGGACCGATTTTTGCCTTCATCATTTGCTGTATCGTTATTTTGGGGCAAAATTACTCCGCATTCTTGGGTGGAACGATCGACTGGTATGGCGTCGCGGTCTCTTACATTGGTTTGCCTCTGTTCTTAATCATTTGGCTCGCTTATAAAGTCACGCAAAAGACAAAGCTCGTCCCTCTTGAACAAGTTGACTTCAGCATGGATGAATACACGAAATAATCGAAGAAAAAATACGGACTTCCGTTATCTGAACGGGAGTCCTTTTTCATGCTAAACAGTATATTAATAATTGCCCGAAAAGAGCCGATAGTATAGAAAAGAAGCAATAGAGATCCGTTTCCTTCCGTTCTCGCAACTCATACTAGTCATCTGATAAAAGGTAACCATGATCTCCTGCCTTCACGACTGAACATGAATCCATGTGAGGAGAGTAGAACATGCACATCCAATCGAATAACCGCTACCTACCCCCCCAGCTATCCACTAACCAACTTGCACCCCAAATGGTGACAGGAACTCGTTTAGAATTGCCCAGATTGCCCGAGTACGATACAGTAGATCTTCGTTCTCACAAAGCACGCGAGCTCCCTGCTGATGCCATCGAACACCACAGCGTCCAATTTTTCTTTAGCACAGAGATTAACCAGCGCTTGGATAAAATTTTCGCAGATAAACCACCTGAAGCTCGTAAGGCCTTTGATCAGATCCTCGAACGTAATTTTTTCAACTCCCAATCCACCTACACGGATGAAGAAAGAGCTGCTTTGGTAGAGGTCGGATTAACCCAAGGCAAATATTTGGCAGACCAATACATGGCTGATGAAAAAAATGCTGCTGAATTTTTGGATACCCTCCATCTGCTCGCTAGCGTTGCCAAAACACGAAAAGTTGACCCTGCGACTGGCAGTGTCAGCTACGTAGAGCTTCCGCAAAAACCACATGGGGCGCCGGACGACTATGTCAATCCGTCCAAACTGATGGAACGATATGACCCGGAAGCCTACAAAAAAATGCAAGCGGCTACCACCAATCAAACAGAGAAAGTAAGCATGCTGATTCAATTCGTCAAAAAGCTGCAACATCGTCCAGACTGGATCGCACAATACCGGAACGAACAAGCTACACTTCTCTCTGATTTAAAAAATACTAAAATCACTAACCGTTTTGAGAATGTAAATACAAAGGACACCACGGAATTTGTTCGTCAAATGAATACGCTCGCTGAAAATGCTTCCTTTTCTTCCTTTACACCATTGCTTCAAACGAATCTTGCCTCTTTTATGAAGATCCTGTCCAAGAAAACGAGTTAACTGCACAAAGATGATCTACAGCCTCTGCCCGAGCTTCTCTGGGACTGGGGCTGTTTTTGTGTGCCGTTTCCTTTTCCAGTTTAGGAAATTGACAGGCAGATGGTGGACATACTAACCCGTAAAGGAGGAGACGAACATGGATGACAATCGCGAAAACGACCTGCCTGATTTTAAGCAACTGGATGACAGACTGATCGCTCAACCTCCAACTAGTCCAATCCTCGCGATCCGTACCAATCTGGACAAGGAACCAAATGACATCGACAATCCGTATGTGCAGCAAGACTCTACACCCACTGGACAAAATAAGGGGGAAGCAAATGACTGATCGTATCTCAAAAGAAAAGCCTGACATGGGTTATAACGGAAGCAATATGCATGGTTATTCCCTTACACCAAAGGAAGGGACATTGAACCAAACTGCCAAGTCGGCTGCGGAAAACAAAGAAAACAGGGACAAAGAATAGTTCTTTTCCCATTAGAAAAACAAATCCCCTTCTGGGAAACAGGCAGATGCTCCTTTTGCCTTTTCCGGAAGGGGATTCCTTTTGATTTCGACCAAGAACATGGTGAAAAACATTTTTTTATTGACGAAATTCAGTTGGAAATATATACTTTTCATGGATTTGATAATGAGAATCGTTATCAAATTCTTTTATATATGATCAGGAGGTTGCCCCATGAAATCCAGGCTCTTCAAACACATTTACAGTACAACATTAGTCACTTCTCTCCTCACAGGTGGCGCCCATTTGGCTCTGGCTGCTCCACTTGTGGCCACTGCTGAACAGACGGATGTTTCCCCTTTGTCGCTAGATTTCGCAGTCGAACAGGCAATAAAGAACAGCGTCGATCTGGAGCTGCTTCGGCTTGAATTAGATATTACGAAGTACGAAACCTCCATTACACTGAGAGAAAAAGAAGAAATCAAAAAAGCTGACATCATGACTCTGGCTGATGCCAAAAAGAAATTCGAAGACGCTGCCAAAGCGGTCAAAGAAGTGGTTGTCGATGAAGTCGCCCTGAATACGCAAAAAAACACCGTTCAATTGCAAGTGCAAAAAGCATTCTTCGAAGTCCAATCATTAGACGCCAAAATCAAAGCGCAAAAGAAAAGCTTGCAAAGACAGTACTGGTTGGACTCCCAAGAAACAGAAGCTCACAAAAATCTCGCTGCCCTTGAAGCCAGCTACAAACAAACATTGGCCAAGCTCAACGATTTATTGAACGAAAAAGCAGACAGACAATGGAAAATGATCTCCACTGATCTGACTCAGGACGAGCTGCTTTCCCTGGAGCAATGGCAAGCAAAAGCTTTTGAAAAACGTCCTGAGATGATCAAGGCACAAGCAGAAATAGACTTTGCCCAAGTTAGAATTGATTACACGGCAGAGTATTCCGCTCTCAGCACACATAAAGGTACAATCGCAAAAAATGAGCACAAAAAAGCAGAACTGCAAAAACAAAAAACACAGAAGAAAATCGGTCAAGAGGTAAGTGACAACTATACGAAGCTACTCGCAGCGAAAAAGGCATTAGAGGAAAGTACAACAAAGAAAGAAACCGCATTGGAGCGCTATCAGGCAACAATCGATCAATATAGATTAGGGAAAGCATCGATGAAAGAATTGATGGAAGACGAAGCAAACCTGTTTGACTCTGAAACAAAAGCAATCGAATCGGTTTACCAATACAATCTCGCTGCTGCCACCTTGAATCAGTCAACTGGCTATTAATATTTCGTATCACGAAAAATCTCATTTATTCATTTAAAATAAAGAAGGCTTCATCCCACAGGGTGAAGCCTTTACTCATTTAACAGCCTCTCAAAAACTCTCGGCATCACTAAACGCCCACCGTCTGCACCAAAATCCTCTATGAACCACCAAGCTGACAGCACACTGTGGCAATACGCCCATGCTAACACTCTCTCTTTTTGCAAGGACAGCGCCTTCGTCAGCCCATCGACCCGCTGTTTCATTACCTCTTCTAGCCCATCCTCTGGCAAATGGTTCAGCAAAAACGGAATCACCTCGTATTCCGTCTCCCCAATCAGTCCTTTCGGATCAATTGCCAGCCACGGCTCTCTTTCTGCACGCAAAATATTTTCATGATGAAGATCACCATGCAGCAAGCACGGTTCTTTTTGTGTGGGGAGAAGCTTTTTGTACCATTGCATGGCCTGCTCCACCATTTGCTCAGGAATTAGTCCTGTCCCCCCTTGGAAATGGGGGCGAATCTGTTCCAGTCCCACAGCCCAGTCTGCTATCGTCGGGAATCTCGACGCAAGCTTGCCAACCCTCGAAATGGGTGTATGCATTCTTTTGATTACGTCCGCCAAGCATTGAATTCGCTCGTCTTCGCTACTCAGCTTGTCCAGTGTCTCTCCTGGCATGATGCGCTCCAAAAGCATCATCCCTTTTTCCTCGTCAGCATCGAGAAGCTGCACCATTCCCCGCCCTGCAAAACCCCGAATCGCTGCCAGCTCTCTTTGCCATTCCACGCCAGGCACTCCCAGCTTCAGTACTGCGTTTGTTCCATCCTTCAACACAACTGGTGCGACAAAATTATAGGAGAGTGGAAATGGCTCTAGCACTTTTAATGACCACCGTGCTTCGCAATCTGCAATCAACTCATGAAAGGAATCCAGCCAGAGACGCCCCGCTTCTTTATGTACGCCCGTAATTATTTTGGTAAAATGGGTTGGCAGTGAAATCATTAGGAAAACCCTCCTCGAACAACCTTCAAAACATCCTTTTGCATTTGCTTTCAAGCTGTTCCCTTCCCACAGCCGCGTAAGAAGAAGCGCATTTCCAGTCAAGCGCCTCTGGAGCCCATCCCAGCCTTGGAAAAAATGGTAGGGAATTTCAGCTTCACCTATGAAACACTTCATCGAAACTTCTACGTTTGAAGCGCTCCCACCATTTTTTCCGAGGCGGCCAGTGAATCCCCCCTTGCGGGGCGTAGGCCGAAGCGTAGACTGGAAATGCGCTTCTTCCCCACCACAACCACTCGTAAAAAAAGGAGCAGCTTGAAAGCCGCCCCCCCTTTATTTCCCGGAAAATGTTAGGACAGTCGTCCCATCAAGCGCTCCATACGTTCCAGCGCCTTCTTCAACTGCTCCATCGATGTCGCATAAGAGCAACGGATATGTCCCTTTCCGCTTTCGCCGAACACATCTCCAGGTACAACAGCTACCTTTTCCTCCATCAGCAGCTTCTCCGCAAACTCAGAAGAGCTGAGACCTGTAGAAACAACAGACGGAAATGCGTAGAATGCTCCATCCGGTTCATGGCAAGTCAATCCGATATGACGGAATCCATCTACTACATAATTGCGGCGCTGACGGTAGCTCTCGATCATTCGTTCCATATCCGACCGTCCATGACGCAGGGCTTCCAATGCAGCCATCTGAGCCATTGTCGGAGCACACAGCATGGTGTACTGATGGATTTTCAGCATGCCTGCGAGCAAATCAGGTGACGCGCAGACATATCCCAAACGCCAGCCGGTCATCGCGAATGCTTTGGAAAAACCGGAGATCAGGATCGTCCGATCTTTCATCCCTGGCAGAGCTGCGATACTATCGTGCATGCGACCGTAGGTAAGCTCGGCATAAATCTCATCGGAGATCACCATGAGGTCGTGCTTTTCGATGATCGGCAAAAGTGTTTTCCACTCTTCAGCCGTCATAGTCCCCCCGGTCGGGTTATTTGGATAGCAGAAAATAATTGCTTTTGTACGTGCGGTAATGTGCGTCTCCAGCTCTTGCGGTGTCAGCTTGAACTGGTTTTCCATCGTCGTTTTCAGGAAAACCGGCACACCACCAGCCAAGCGAATAACTGGTTCATAGGAGACATAGCAAGGCTCCACGACCAATACTTCATCACCCGGATCGAGAATAGCACGCAGTGCGATATCAATCGCTTCGCTGGCACCGACCGTCACGAGAATTTCTGTCTCTGGATGATAGCTGACAGAAAAACGTTCTTCCAAGTATTTCTGAATTTCCACACGCAATGGCAGCATACCTGCATTGGATGTATAAGCTGTATGCCCACGCTCCAGCGAAGAAATCGAAGCTTCTCTCATGCGCCAAGGAGTAACGAAATCAGGCTCCCCAACCCCTAAAGAAATGACTCCCTCCATCGATGCTGCCAAATCGAAAAAGCGGCGAATGCCCGATGGCTTCAACGATTGAACTGTACTGGATAAACGGTTTTTGACTTTGACTTGTGTACTCACGGCGTAACCACCATCCTGTGATCTTCGTCACGATCTTCCAGCTCAATGCCATCGTGCTTGTAACGTTTCAAAATAAAATGTGTAGCTGTTGAGACAACCGAATCAAGAGTGGACAGCTTTTGCGAAACAAAAGTAGCTACCTCTTTCATCGTTTTGCCTTCCAAAATAATCGACAAGTCATAGCTTGCACCAGACATCAAGTAAACAGCCTTCACTTCTGGGAAACGGCAAATTCGCTCCGCCACTTCATCAAAGCCGACGTCGCGCTTCGGCGTCACTTTTACATCAATCATGGCGTTTACGTACGGATGATCGTCCACACGCTCCCAGTTCACCAGCGCTGGATATTTGACAATGACCTTTTCGGCTTCCAATGCTGCAATCGTCAGCTCAACGACCTCGGTTGGCTCACCGATCATTTTTCCGATTTGCTCAGCGCTCATGCGACTGTCTTCTTCCAACAGGTGCAACAGCTCTCTTTGCTTCAAGCGATCCATGCCCCACCACTCCAGTTTTCTCTTTATTTTTGTACATAAGTGCGTGTTCAAGTAGTCGACTTTTTGAACAACGTCATAAAAGCAAAAAACCCCAGCAACCAGACTCATGATTTCCATGAATCCGGTTGCTGAGGCGAAGGTATCGCGGTACCACTCAGCTTTTTTGCCTATCTCACAAAAGGCAAACTCGTGCTGTCTACGTAGACATGCGCCCCATAACGTGGGCCATCCGCTGCTTTCTACTTGGCATTTTCAAAAGCAGAGCTCCAAGGTGGCTTTCAAAAAGAGTTCGCGGCTGCCCTCTCAGCTAACAGGCAACTCTCTGGACGTCAAAATCCCTTTTTTACTTTCCTTTTCACGGCTGTGTTGGTTGTTTTATTGAATGTCTCAGATTATAAATGACGTTTTCTCTCATTGTCAACCAACAACTTCTGTCTTCTGAACCTCTTTCAAACCGTTAGGCAACCAGACGCGAAACACCGTGCCTATTCCCAAGCTGCTTTGGACGTCAATTTTACCCCGATGATTTTCTACGATGGATTGGGTGATCGACAGCCCCAGTCCAGCACCTCCGCTTTTGCGTGCGCGAGAGGATTCAATCCGGTAGAAACGGTCGAATACATGCAGGACATGCTCCGGTGCGATTCCGGCCCCATTATCCCTGATCGTCAGTTCAATCCCATTGGCAATCTTGCTCAATGTAAGCTCGATTTCACCGTTCACAGGGTCAGTATGCTGAACCGCATTTTGAAACAGATTGAGAATAACTTGCTTCATTCCGTCACAGTCGAAAGCAACCGTAACATTCGGTTCTACGCGGAAATGAACGTTTCGGTCACCGGCCAGCACCATGAGCTGCGATTCCATACTGTGCACGACCGCGTCCAGCTGCCCCTCTTGCAGAAGGAAAGCCGGTTCCCGATCCATCCGAGCCAGGTACAGCAAATCGTTGACGAGTTTGTTCAGTCGCTCTGTCTCGCCGTGCATGCTTTTCAATGCTTTTTGCAAATGTTCGGGATTTGCCGCCGCACCGCGCAACAACACCTCCAAAAAGCCATGGATGGATGTCAACGGTGTTCGCAACTCGTGCGAAGCGTCCGCTACAAAGCGCCTCATCCGCTCCCCTGCTTCCTGCTCAGTTTTAAAGGAGGTTTCCAACCGCTCCAGCATTCCGTTAAAGACCGCCGATAATTGATCAATCTCCATTTGGCCTTGATCCATCGGCAGTCGCTCATCCAAGTTACCCGCATTAATCCGCTCAATTGTAACCTCAATACGCGAAAGTGGGTTCAGCGTACGGCGGAGCACAGGCACATACGTTAACAAACCGATAAGCAAGGCGAGTGCAGATGCAGAAAAGAAAATGATCAACTGTGGAAACAGCACTTCTCGCATCGGGCCGACAGGGGTGCTCAGCTGTACAATTCCTTGCAGCTGATCAGGAGAACGAATGGGTGCCAGTACGACCAAATAATCCGTACCAGTACTGCCTTCCAAAATTTTGTATTTAAAAGTACATACGCCACTAGCCAAGATCTCACGGTATAGACTCTCCGGAAAGCGCGGGGAATACCCTTCGCTCGGATTCGCAAACAGCTCCGTCACGTTCGCGTCGTTGTCAATAAAGGCATACTTGATATCGGGTGTGCGCAAGGAGAGCAACGCGCTGACATACTGATCGTATTTCGGCAGTGTTTCCGTCTCCTCCAAGACTTGATAAGGAACAGTGACAGCCAGATTTAACAAACTTTCCGCTTTGCTGCGATACAAGAACTGCTCCATCAATAAGTATTGAATCATGCCGATTAGAAGTAGCAACCCGGATAAGATAAATAACGAACGAGACAACAGTTGATAACGCAAAGAGTTCGGTTCTAGGAAAGGAGCCCATTGATTGTTTCGATTCATCTTCATACAAAATCAACCCGATAGCCCGCACCGCGCAATGTGCGAATAATCCGATGCTGACGATCATTCAATTTATCACGCAGGGAGCGAATATACACCTCGACAATGTTCTCCTCCCCACCGAAATCATAGCCCCACACGTTATCCAAAATCATTGGTTTACTCAGCACCAAGCCGTGATTCGTCACCAAATATTTCAGCAACGAGTATTCCGTTGGCGATAGCTCCAGAAGCGTGTCCTCATAGGTAATTTCCTTTCGCCTGTCATCGATCTGGAATGGGCCGAGGTGTACCTTGGAGAGCAGATGTGGGTAATGATTACGAATGCGCGCCTGGATACGGGCAAGCAGCTCTTCAAAGCTAAACGGCTTGATCATATAATCATCGGCACCGAGCGTCAGCCCTTTTACCCGATCCTCCACGTCTTCCCTGGCTGTCAGCATGATCGTTGCTACATTCCGAATCTTTTTCAGCATCCGGCATACCTCGAAGCCATCCATGCCAGGCATCATCACATCGAGAATGACGACATGCGGCTGATGCTCCTTTACCATGGTCACCGCAGTCATCCCATCTTGTGCCGTCATTACTTGGAAGCCTTCATTTTCAAGACCCATCTCCAAAAACTGCAGGATGGTCGGTTCATCATCGACAAGCAATATTTTAATGCCTTTGTTTAGGCTCATTTCTTTCACCTCACCTCTATTTTACCTGAACAGGCCAAACGTAGCTGAATGTTTGCTGAATATGCCCTGAGTACGAGCTGAAAGCTTTTTGCAAAATAATAAACCAAAAAATGTAAATCGAATATATAAAACGTTGATAATTCTCTTACCATTGCGCTTTCAACAAACTTTCAGCCAGCTTTCAAGGCCCACTCAGCTTCCTCGCTCATAATGATCCTGCGAAGCCAAATACATACGACCAAGTCTGAACACTTCAAAAACATGGAGGTTATCCAATAATGAAAAAAAATTCGGTTATCCTAACTGCCTCAGTTGCCACACTCGTGGTTGGTATCGGAGGTTACATGCTCTATGACTATTTTGTGGGAAACCATGTAGAGATCCAGCCTGCAGCTGCGGCAACCACAGCCTCATCTACCGCTTCCTCAACGCCTTTGACAGCAGATCAACTGAATAAAAAATGGACGATCAATGACCAGTCCAAGGTCTATTTCTCCGTAACCACGTCAAAAGAAACGGTTAACTTTGAAATGGACGGTATTACTGGCAGTTGGGATGTGAACCTCTCTGCACCCGACCAAATGAAAGCAACGGCTTCCGCTGACTTGAATAATCTAAACTCCGGTAATGTAAAGCGCGACACCCATATCAAATCTCCTGATTACTTTGATACAGCCGTCCATCCAGCTGCTACCTTTGAAGCGAAATCCTTTGAGAACTGGCCATCCACATGGACAGAAGGACAAAAAGCTTCGTTCACCATCAATGGCGTCCTGACCGTAAGAGGAATTGCCAAAGACGTGAAAATTGATGCTGATGCGATTTATTCCCAAGGCAAGCTGCAATTGGAAGGAACATCTGTCGTTACGTTTGGTGACTTCGGTTTGACTAGCCCTCATACGATCGTGGCCAAAACGGAAGAAAACATTAACATTACATTGCGACTTGCGCTGGATGCTGTTTAATCCTTTTCGCGCGAGCTGCTTCGAGAGACGTCTGATACTCAAAGACGTCTTTTTTCACAGATTTTTACATTGTAATATTGACATTGTTAAAACGATACCATAATATAAAAGTATGAGAACAGACTCGAGCAAACGGAAAGGATGATTTTGTGAGTACGTCTCCCCTTCGAGCCAAACGTATCCACTTTCGGACCAAAAAGTACCGCTCGCCGGATGGACTTCCTACAGATATTTGCCTCTTTACGATCCTTTCCATCCCGCGCCAAACGAAAACCAAATCGCTCCCACTCAAGCAATTGGCCGTTCTTCTGATCAAGCGAAAAAGCGATACATTTGCAGAGCAATGGGCATTGCCTGGCGGTTTTTCCCATGAATCGGAGACACTGGATGAATGTGCCTATCGTGAGTTGAAAGAAGAGACGAATATTGACCGTGACGTACACATCGAACAGCTGAAGACCTACTACAAGCCGGGAAGAGACCCTCGTGGTTGGATCCCGAGTGTTGCCTATGTCTCCCTCGTTCATGAAGATTTATTGAAGCACGCACAGGCAAATGACGATGCATCAGACGCGCAGCTGTTTCCAATCGAGGAAGCTTTTGCCCTCAACCTTGCTTTTGATCATCGTGAAATTTTGACTGACGCCTTACAGCGCGTTCGGGAGCAAATGCTGCAAACGACAATCGCCAAAGCGTTTTTACCAGATGAGTTTACCTTGAGTGAACTGCTGCAAGTGATCGAGACCGTCGTTCCATCCTTTTCAGCAAAGGATCGCGGTAATTTTGAGCGGCGCCTGCTTGCGACAACCAGACGGCAAGGACTTCTCGAGCCAGTTCTATCTGCTGACGGACAGCCTGTCTACTCGACCGAGTTTTCGAATTCGCCAGCCAAGCTCTATCGCTTTACCGGCTTTACGCCAACTGCCATGATTTACTGATGAAATCCACATTCAGGAGGTTTATGCCATGAAAGCTTTGATTGTGATCGACTACACGAATGATTTTGTCGCGACAGATGGTGCATTGACTTGTGGAGAGCCTGGTCAGGCTATTGAGGGACGCATTGGAGAGTTAATCCGCGACTTCCTTGCAGAAGGCGACTTTGTCGTCATGGCAGTCGACGCTCATCGCGAGCAGGACCCGTACCATCCTGAGACTGGACTCTACCCACCACACAACATTATCGGTACGGCTGGCCGGAATTTGTATGGCAGCATTCAGGAGATTTACGAGGAATTCGAAGATACGATTCACTGGATGGATAAGACGCGCTACAGCGCTTTCCAAGGCACCGACCTTGCCCTATTGTTGCGCACAAGAGGTATTACCGAGATTCATCTGGTAGGTGTCTGCACAGACATTTGTGTGCTGCACACAGCAATTGAAGGCTTCTATAACGGCTTTTCTGTCGTCATCCACGAGGATGCTGTAGCGAGCTTTCTTCCCGAAGGTCACAAATGGGCTCTCGGTCATTTTCAAAACCAGCTTGGCATGACTGTTCAAAAGAAATAACAGGTTCATGACGATAGGAGGCAATTTTTATGCGAATCGGCATTTATGGCAGCAGCTTTGATCCCATCACGTACAGCCATTTGTTCACGGCTGCGACCGTCGCTCACCGAAGACGACTGGACAAAGTCATTTTCGTACCATGCTCTTCAAAGCGTCATGACAAAAAATTGCAGACAGAGGACGTCCATCGCTTGCATATGCTCAAACTGGCTTTGGCTGGCAGTACACACAAAACAAACAAAGATGGCGAACCTCTTTTCGAGATTTCAACAGTTGAAATGGATGCCTTGCCAGGTGAAACCTATACGTACGATACGATGATGCACATGAAAAGGAAGTACCCGAACGATGAGCTCTTTTTCATCATGGGATCGGATTTGTTAGAGGGACTCTCGAACTGGGGCAACGCTGAAAAGCTGGTCGCAGGCTTCAACTTCATCGTGATGTCGCGCGAAGGCTATCCGACCGCTGACCTGATTGCAGAGGACGCGCTGCTGCGCAATCATGACGAGCATTTCCTCATCATGAGCAAGGGCATCAACATGGGAATCAGCTCTACCTACATCCGAGACGAAATCCGCAAAGGTGGCGACCCCAGCTTCCTGTTGCCTGATGCTTGCCTTCAGTACATTTATGAAAATGGAATCTACAAAGAGCCTTACCTATAATCCCAAAAAGGAAAACAGCCGCAACTGTGAAGTGTCGGCTGTTTTCTTTGTCGTTTCCATCAGCGATTGAGATGATTGGCAATTGCAGGCTGTCGTATCTTTTTCTGATAGTTCACCAAGCAAATACTGCACACGATCAATACCAGTCCGGCGATGAGCGAATACGTAACCGGCTCGTCCATAAAAATAGTGCCAGTGACGACTGCGATGAGCGGCACGAGAAACGTAAAGGCGGCCACCTTGCTTGCTTCGCCTGCATTCACAAGCCCAAAGTAAATGACAATGGCAATCGGCACACCAAATGTAGCACCGTAGCTGAGGCCGATCAAATAAGGTACATTCCAGACAATGTCGGACCAGCTTTCTACGCCTGTCCCCAAAAGAGTTAAGGCCGCGCCACCAATGATGCATTGCATGGCAACCATCCAAAGCGAATCTACCTTGGCACTGACTTTTTTCACATAGATCACGCCCATCGCCCACGTCAGAGCCGTCAACAAGCCTAAAATGACGCCCACGATGGAAACCTGTCCAGTCAGACCATCTGCACTGACCGCAAGTATCCCGAAGAATCCCATGATCAGCCCAATGATTTTGAGCACTGTCATGCTCTCACCCAGCCACAACCAGGCAAAGAGTCCAATCAGGATTGGCTGGAAGTACACCAACACAGAGAATAATCCACCTGGCAAATACACGAGTCCAACCGTCTGAATGCCGTAAAAGCACAATGTATTCAGAAAGGCAGATATACAATAGCTCAACCAGTTTTCACGCCAGTTGATCTTTTTCCATTTCGGTAAAATGAATAAAGCTAGCAGAAGTCCGCCAATCAGCGAACGCATTCCTGCGAATAAAATCGGTGGAGTATAAGCGAGTGACATTTTGTAAATCGACCAGCTTAATCCCCACATCAACACCAAACTTGCAATAGCGACTACAGTCTTACCCGAAAACTTTCCCACGAGGGGCCTCCCTTTCTAGCTGCACACTTGCACTTATGTTTTTGTCCGCCTCCTATAGTACCACACAAAAGAAACAGCCGGATGTTCTCACCCGGCTTTGCTTCCTGCCATTTTATTGCTGTTCTTGACGCAGGAACTGATCGAAATCATCTGTCGGAAGCGGTTTGCTGAACAAATAGCCTTGACCGTGGTCACAGCCATTTTCCTTCAATGCCGCTACTTGATCATGGAGTTCAATTCCCTCAGCGATGACATTCATATTGAGACTTTGTGCGATCGTGACAATCGCTTTTACAATCGCTTGACTCTCCTGATTGTGATGAATGTCGCGAATAAATGAGGCGTCAATTTTGATTGTATCGACTGGCAAGCTTTTAATATAACTAAACGAGCTATAGCCTGTCCCAAAATCATCAATCGAAATTTGGATGCCGATTTCCCGAATCTGTTGCAGGACTGCCGTCGCCTCTTCCATTTTGACAAATATGCTCTCCGTAATCTCGAGCTCCAGCCAATTAGGAGATAGCTTTGTTTCCTGAAGAATATCCTTGATCATCTCGACCAGATCTTTTTGATAGATCTGTCTCGCTGACAAATTCACAGAGACCTTCAGCGTATATCCTTCATCGTGCCAGATTTTATTTTGTTTGCACGCCTGTTTCAAAATCCATTCCCCAAGCGCCAGGATCATCCCTGTCTCTTCTGCGATTGGAATAAAGCGATTCGGCGGAATGATACCCAGTTCTGGATGCACCCATCTGACGAGCGCCTCCATGCCTGTCATCTCGCTTGTCGCGATATCAATTTTGGGCTGGTAGTAAATTTGGAACTGCTCTTGTTCAATGGCTTTCCGCATCTCATTTTCCATCAAGATACGCTCCAGCGACTTCGCCTCCATCGTAGGATCGAAAAAGTCATAGCCATTCTTCCCGCGTGATTTCACGGTATACAACGCTGTATCGGCCCGTTTCAACAAATCTTCTGGATTGTCCCCATCCTGTGGATACAAGGCGATGCCGATGCTGCACGACACGTTGAACACATGACCATCCAATTCAAACGGCCGCTGCAGCTGATACATGATCTGCTCCGCCAGCGCAGTTGCTTCATTGCGATCTTGCAGCTGGTTCTGCATAATTGTAAATTCGTCTCCACCCAACCTGGCCACGACATCTCCTGGCTTCAGACATGCCTGTAGACGCTTTGCTGCTTCGATCAGCAACATATCCCCTACATCATGACCGAACGAATCGTTCACATCCTTGAAACGATCCAAATCTAAAAACAGCACTGCCAGATTCGATTGGAAACGCTTGGCCTGCATCATTTCCTTGCTGAGCTGTTGGACATACATCCGTCGGTTCGGCAGATCTGTCAACGCATCGTGATAAGCCAAATGGTGAATCGTCTCTTCGGACTGTTTCCGGTCTGTGACGTCACGGGTAACGAGGAGGAGCTTGGTCACATTTCCTTCTTCATCCACAATCGGATTGATTTTACTCTCAGTCCAGATCACATCGTTTCTTTGGGTATTAATCCGGCATTCTACCATGTACTCTTTGCGCGTAGAGAAGGCATGCTGAATCGCATAAGCAAAAATATCCCGGTCATCCTCCACAATCCACTCGAACAGGTTATGGATTTCCTCATCCGGAACGGTATGCTCCCATACACGCTTGTGAGACGGGGACAAGTAAAGAAATTCCCCATCCAGGTTGATGATGCTGATGATATCCGACGTGTTTTCCGCGATGATACGATACTTTTCTTCACTCCGCTTTAGCTCATCTTCCATCTGCTTGCGAGCTGTGATATCACTGCGAATGGAAAGGTATTGATAGATTTCGCCCGCTTGGTTCTTAAATGGCACAATGGTGGTATCAACCCAATAATAGCTGCCATCTTTTGCGCGATTGCGAATTTCCCCCCGCCAAACCTGGCCAGATCGAATACAGGACCACATTTCTTTAAAAAAGCCTTTCGGATGGTAACCCGAATTAAGAATACGATGGTCCTTTCCAATCAATTCGCTTCGTTCGTATTTCGATATGCGGCAAAATTGTTCATTTGCCCGCAAAATAATCCCCTTATGGTCCGTAATTGCCAAGATCGTGGATTGGTCCAAAGCGTATTTGACATCTGCCAGCTCATTCACAACCATGTTCAGCTCACCATCTTTTTCGCGTAGTAGACCAGCCCAATCTTGGGGTGTCAGTGAAGATATCATTTGGTTTTTCATTTTCCATCACCTGCTTTGAATACAGTCAAAAAAAATGATCCTTACAGAAGGATCGTAACGTTCTGAATACAAGTTCGTTCCATTTTACCATGTTTTACCGAAAGATCAACGAGAACAACTGCGATAGATACAACATTTTTGCGAAAAAAATGAACCAGTGCATGTAGCCTGGCTCACTTTTTTAACAATGGATATGAACCGGCTGCTTTGCTTACAACCGGGCAAGAATGCTGCGATTGAGGTCTGCGACAGAATTGCTGCCAGACAGTGCCATTGCGACGTCAAATTCATGGATGAGTGTATCTAACACACTCGCTACGCCTTGCTCTCCGGCAACAGCCAGTCCATACAGAAATGGGCGACCAATCAAAATGGCATTGGCCCCTAAAGCAATCGCTTTAACGACATCTGCTCCTGTACGCACGCCGCTATCGAGCAATACAGGTATTTTGCCAGCTACTACCTCGGCAATCGCCGGCAATGCATCCAGCGTAGAAATAGCGCCATCCATCTGCCGCCCACCGTGATTGGAGACGATGATTCCATCTACACCATGCTCTAAAGCAAGGCGCGCATCATCCGGATGCAAAATGCCTTTTACCAAAATCGGCAGACGAGTATGCTCACGCAAAAAGGCGATGTCGTTCCAATTCAGCGCTGGATGATAAATGTTTTTCAACACTTCCTCCACTGCATTCTCCGGCGTTACCTCAGGGAGTCGCGAACAAAAAACAGGGTCTGTCAAGTAATTCGCCAGTCCTCTTCCTTCGCGCAGTGGCGAATACCCGTTGCGGAAGTCTCTGCGCTTCCACCCTAGCATGACGGTATCTACCGTGAGGACAATGGCAGAATAACCAGACTTTTCCGCTCGTCTGACCATGCTCGCAGAAACCTCTCGATCATTCGACCAATAGAGCTGGAACCAGCGATAGGCATCGCCCATCACTTCGGCAATCTGTTCGAGTGAATGAGCAGATACCGTACTGGCTACGAAAGGCACTCCGGCTGCTGCTGCCGCCTTGGCAGACGCCAGCTCTCCATCGGGATGTGAAATCGTCTGCATGCCTACAGGAGCCAAGAAAATCGGTGTGCGCAACGCTTGATTGTACATCGAAATACCGAGCGTGCGATTCGTCACATCCCGCATCATCCGCGGAATGATTGCCCAACGGGAAAAAGCTGTCCGGTTTTCTACGAGCGTTTCCTCTGCCCCTGATCCCCCGGCAACGTAATCAAATGGCCCATCAGGCAAAACCTCTCGCGCCTTTTTCTCCCAGTCTTCAATGGAAATCGGCAGTGCCTGCGTATCCTTGTTCACACGAGTAAATAAGAGTGATTCCTGATTTGTTTTCGTCATTTGGTTTGCTTCCTTTCTGCGATCGTCTTTCATCTTTTTTATCTCAATTCACATAAATTCGCAATAGTCTTAATCTCAACTCTATTATCGAGCTTGTCCACTTTCACACATGGCCTTTTTCAAGGCTACTTTTTCTTTTTGCCTTTTCGGGCTGCACGACGGACCCGTTTCTTTGCCTTTACTGTCTTCATCGTCTTCATTCCAGCGGCTCCTGAACCCACCCATGTATTGGTTTGGCTATTTTCATTGATGACCTTCACTACGTTGCCGCTATTGTTTCCACCCGAACCGGAGAACGATTTGGTTACGCTTTTCGGAGAGTTGTTTGCCGTATCGCCAAAGTTGATATTCCCGACATTATTGGTAATGGTCACCTTGCCCACAAAAGTCGGCAAAACTCCTCCCTCCCCGTTGCGTAGTCGCTTATTCCCATCCTATTCGAACGGTTTTGCGCCCGCTTGGACGATGGTGTAGGGCATTTGTCCGATGTGGTCTTGCAAAAAAAATCTCCCCGTGTAGACAATTCTACGCGAGGAGAAAGACATTTTATTGCGCGGTATAACCGCCATCGACCAGCAAGCTTGTCCCTGTGACGAAGGAAGCATCGTCGCTGGCAAGGAACAGAACAGCCTTGGCGACTTCTTCTGGTTTGCCCAAGCGTCCCATTGGATGCAACCCAATCAGGTGCTCATTCAAAGCTTCATTGCGCCCAGCAATCAAGGGTGTATCGATATAGCCCGGGCAGACCGCATTGACACGTATCCCTTGCTTGGCATACGTCAGTCCCAGTGTCTGGGTCAGGAGCTTCACGCCACCTTTGGCGGAAGAGTATGCTGTCACGCCCGCTTTTCCGGCATGGCTATGAATCGAGCCGCAGTTGACAATCGCGCCGCCAGTCCCTTGCGCTAGCATTTGCTCGATGACGTATTTATCACACAAGAACACTCCAGTCAGATTGATATCAATCGTTCTTTGCCAGTCATCCACGCTCAACAGATGACCAGGTGCGTCTTTCGCGATACCTGCGTTGGCAAACAAAATGTCTACCTTTCCGTACTTTTCTACAGTGGCGCTCACCATGTTTTTCACTTCGTCTTCTTTCGTTACGTCTGTTTTCACGAACAACGCGTCGAAGCCCGCTTGCTTCAGCTCTTCCGCCAATTCAGTTCCATGTGGGGAAAAGTCTGCAATCACTATTTTCGCCCCTTCTTTTGCGAAGAGACGGACAGTCGTTTCTCCGATTCCGCTTGCTCCACCTGTTACGATCGCTACTTTATTTTCCAATCTCATGGATAACTCCTCCTATTTTCGAAAATGGTATTTGTACCGTTTTATCGCGCTGTTGCGCCGCCATCGATGACGAATTCCGCCCCTGTGACATGGGAAGATTCGTCAGAAGCAAGGAACAGCACCATATTGGCTACATCCTCGACAGTTCCAAGTCGACCTGTTGGAGTCGCCTGTGCCAACTCTGCTTTTGAATGCTTTGTCGTTTCCGAAGCATAGGACACCATGTTTGTATCGATATACCCAGGGTGAATCGAATTCACACGCACACCTTGTGCTGCGTACTCCATAGCTGCATCCTTGGTCATGATGCGAACCGCTCCCTTGCTCGCTCCGTACAAGACGTGACCCGGCGCACCAAAAAGCCCGGCGATGGAAGACGCATTGATAACAGAACCACCTTGTTGTTTTGCCATGAGTGGCATCACATGCTTCATTCCCAAAAAGACACCCGTTACGTTAATCGCCATGAGACGATTCCATTCTTCAACGGTAATCTCCGCCAACGGTTTAATGATATAAATGCCTGCGTTGTTGAACAGGATATCTACTTTCTCGTATTGTTTTACGGTGGTTGTCACTACTTGCTGCCATTGCTCTTCACGGCTTACATCATGCGCAATCGCGATGGCTTCTCCACCGGCATCCTTGATTTCGGCTACCGTCTGGGAGGCACTTTCCAGATTGATATCCGTAACGACTACCTTGGCACCTTCCTTGGCGAAACGAATCGCCGTTGTTTTCCCGATTCCTGTTCCGCCACCGGAAATGATCGCTACTTTCCCTTCGAGTCTCGCCACGGTAAACGCCTCCATTGATGATGTCTCTTGTACCTGATCTCTTGCCTTGCTTTCATTATAGGACTCTTTTATATTTAAAAATATGTAAACATACTTACCCTTCCTTAAGCACGACTAAAGGATGTGCTGTTACCAAATGCATCTGGAACAACTGGAATATATCGTAGAAATAGCAAAGGCAGGCTCCTTGACCAAAGCCGCTCAGAACAAGCATGTCACACTCTCGGCGATCAGCCAGTCGCTCTCGAGTCTGGAAGCAGAGCTGGGCGTTACTCTGTTTACACGTTCGCGTCTTGGCGCAGTACCGACCCCTGAAGGGCGCATTATCATCAAAAAAGCGTTTGAAGCCTTGGGAAAGATCCAGGAAATTTGGGAGGAAGCACAAAACTATACGAACACGTTGAGTGGAGAGCTGCGACTGGCGACCATTCCCGGTCCCATGAATCTTCTGGTCGATGCCGTCGCGAGCTTTAAAAAAGATTATCCTTACATCCGTACCGAAATTGCAGAAAAAGGCACACAGGAAATATTAGAGGACATTCTTCAGGACAAGCTGGACATTGGTCTGGTCATTATCCATGAGAACCTGCTCAAAAAGAGCGAAGGCCTCGGATTAGTGTTCGAACCGTTACTAGAGGGAAAAATGGTTGTAGGTGTAGGCAAAAACTCGCCACTTGCCTATCAGGATTCCGTCACACCTGAAGAGCTTCGCAAGCAATCCTTCGTCCTGTACAACGACGACTACGTCAAATGGTTCGTAGAGGATTTTGCCGCGACTTATGGTCCCGTCGACATTTTGTTTACGTCGAACAACACAGAAGCGCTCCGCAATGCAATCCGGCAAAATCTCGCGGTAACCATCGGACTGGACTACTCTTTTGTTCATGAACCTCATTTGCAGGACTCCGATTCAATTACGCTTGATTTGGATATTCCTTATCAACAACCCGTCTATTATGGGTGGGTTCGCTCGGAGGAACGGCATTATTCCCGTATTTCCATGAATTTCATCAATCGACTTCAATACGATTTGAAAAGCAAGAAATACCCACTCACTCCTTAGAAGAAAAAAGGCTGCCGCTTCATTTTCGCGGACAGCCTTTTTCAAATCGTTCTTACTGCGCTGGAGCAAAGAAGGTTTGTTTATCGTTTCCGTTCTTAATCAGCGCTGATCTGGCCTTCACCACTTGCCCCTCGTACGTGAAATCTTGCTTAGAGAAATTGACGATCACTTGCAGATCATCCCCGTAAACCGACTTCTGCACGAGCCTGTCTTCGGACAACACGCGATAATCCGTCATTTCCTGTTGCACAGCTTTTTTATGGAAAGGAGACCATACCTTCAAATAGTTTGTGATCAATGATTGGTTTGCATCCCACATCTTTTTATCCAAATGATAGAGCGGCGGTACATTGTAAAGCAGCTCCTTGAGCATACGAGTGCCGACTTCCCCCTTGATCTTCAGGCTGCTCCACTCCCAATGATGGCTCGTGATTACCGCGTTATTGTACACCAGCTTGTACAGTGGCAACGAATAGGCAGGATCAATGTATACATGACGATACTCTTCCTTGATCGGAACCTGTTTGGCATATCGTTCTGGGATCTCTCCCGCCGGGGACCAGTAGCCTCCTACATAATACGGGCTTTGCTTGTTTTTTCGCATGTCCGAATCTGCCCACTTGATGACAGGCGTTTCAATGCCATGGGCAAAGGCGATACTCCGGCTGGCAAAGTCATTTCCAGTCTCAGACCCGATGACCAATTTCTTTTCATCGCGAATGTAGTCCATACGCGCAAGCTTCGCCTTCATATCCTCTGCCTCAGTCGTCGTGTGCTGCGGCGAATAATCATCGTTGAAATCCCCTGCTGCATCCACGTCAATAAACCACGAATTAAAAGCGACATCGTTACTCATAATGTCATCCATGCGCTGTTTGACACTTGGTAGTGAGAGCGTTGGATTCAGCAATCTCCCCTGCTGGAGAAAACCAGCTTTTTTCTCTCCATTTTTCTTCGAGATCGTCGCGTTCTCATACAAGCTCTTATCCTTGAAAATAGCCGTATTCCAATCCGGATTTTCCTCCTGATGAATCGAGTGGTAGGAATCGTAGCTGGCGATCAAATAGCCTGTCTCATTCGCCTCTTGAATGAATGCTGGCTTCATGTAGGCAGCCGTCCAATCCGGCAAACCGATCCATGCCTGATCAATCCCAGCCGCTTTCATTTCTTTCAAGAGATCAGTAGAGTCGACATTCCCCCATTGTTCCACAGGTGGAACAACATCCTGCAGCACACTTTTCAGCAGCTTTTTATTCAAGTCGTACAGCTGTGATTCCGTCAACGAGTCGATCCCTTTTCCAAACGATTTTTTTACCTCTTCATCGACATGTGGAAATCGCTGCGGATTGTAAAACTCACGGGAACGCAAAGCGTCATTCAACCCGCTGAGTATCGCTTTCTTTTGATAATCTGCGACGTAATCCTGCTTCTGAATCTCGCGGAATTGCTGGATGCTCTCTTTTCCGTCCACTCCATTGGAAGTCAAGATTTTCTCAAGTGCCCCGATGAAGTTCTCGTTTAGTTTCGTTTTCAGCGCGTTCCAACTCACATCGTCGACCGATAGGAAGCTCTTATTCCACAAGTAAAAATGAGGAGCACCGTAAAGCTTTTCGATATTCGGATTGGCTCTGGCTTTTTCAGCCAGGGTTAGCAGTTCTCCCTGCTCCTTGACATATTGCTTGTAAACATCTGCTACGCTAACCGGATCGTTGTCTGTGACGTACAAGCGGAACCCGTAGGTCTTGTCCGGATTAATCGTCGGGAACTCGTGCGAAAACGTAAACGCAATCGTTGGATCAACGGCAAAATCGACAGTGTTGTTAAACAAATTGTCCACGACGTACATCAGCGCATACTTGCTCTTGTTCACAGCAAAAAAGCGCATGGCAAAAGACTCCGCAAAGCTAAGACTCTCTTCTTTTAAAAATGACTGCCACTTGCTGTCATCCGCAGGAATCCATTTTCCTTCTCCCAAGGGCACCATGTAGCTTGCTCCTTTTACTGTCGGCCAGGAAAAGCTATCTGTTCCTGTGGAAGTCAGGGTGATTTGCAAATGATCCTCTTTCTTTGTGATCGAGACATCCAGCTGATCGTCCGGATAGCTCCAGGCAATCTCTTGTTCACCTTTCCGTACATTCATTACCTTGCGCGCAGGCATCGGCTCCGAAGCACTTTCCTTCACACCGTCTCTCTCGACAAATACTTCGAAGGTCTCCGGCTTCACATCAAAAGTAAAATCTGCATGCTGCTTTGGCTGCACCTGCTCGATAGCAAGGTTGTTCTCACAACCAACGACTACTTGGAGCATCAGTACAAATACCAGTAGTAAAATTCCTGTTTGTTTCATGAAATCCCCCTAAATTGAATCACTATGTATATCGTATCACGATGTTTTTGTGTAAAAAAAGCCAAAGCCTTTGCCAAGGCCGCCTCACATCTGTGCGACCTCGCTAAATCAGAAGGCTTTTTCGACTCTGATTCTGTTGTTACGACGTTGCAGACAAATCATCATCGTATGGGATGCTTTTCCGTCGCCTGTAGATGAGAGCCGCTCCTAATCGGAACATTCCGTAGCCAATGAGTCCCCCGAGTACGTTTAGCAGCAGATCATCGACATCAAAACTGCCTAACGATAACAATAGTTGCAGAGTTTCAATGATGAGACTGACAAAGAGCGTGAGAAAAAATACGCGATGAATGTTTTGGAATCTAAGGAAAAGCAGTGGTACCAGCAACCCAAGCGGCACGAACAAGATGACATTTCCAGCCAGATTGAACACCAATATATCAATGTTGTATTTGTCATAACGGTATACGTAATCCACCAATGTATGAAATAGGTTCGTGTTTAGAAACGGCTGACTGTACTGCGGAGCGCCATATGCAAGCATCCTTTCCTTCCATTCAACCATAAAAGCTCTGCTTTCCCATCGCTCAGGCGACAACAACAAGTAATAGCTGAGGACGGCTACATACATACAGAATAAGCTCATGACCCATTTGCGGAAATATTTATCAATGAGCGGCATGGATTCAGACAGTTGCCGACTGATTGCTCCCGTAGGCCCGAATCGTTGAAGGGTCAAAGATACTGCTTCCTTTTCTTCATAGCCTTCTTCAACGAGCTCACTTTTCATGCTGTTCAAATGATCCATCAGCTCATCTTTGACATCCCGCTTTTCCCATTTCGAGCACGGCAAGCGACTGACAACCTGCTCTGCATATTCTTCGAGCTTCATTTGTTTACTCACTTCCCTTATTGCACAGCATAATGAGTCGGCTTAAGCTCTGCCAATCCTTCATCTTGTCTTGAAGAAGGCCCTGGCCGGTCTTGGTAATCCGATAATATTTGCGGCGTCCGCCTTCGTTGGCTTCCCCCCAGTAAGACTCCACTGCCTTTTGCGTCTCCAGTCGCTTTAGGGCAGGGTATAGTGTGCCTTCACCGATTTCATACAGTTCATCGCTTTTATCGCGAATCTTCTTGGCCAACTCATAGCCGTACTGATCTTTCTGTGCGATCAGCGAAAGAAGCAATAGATCAATGCTTCCTTTCAACAACTCCTTGTTCATAAAAGCATCTCCTTCCCGTGACATGCCTAGAGATTATCACACTATACCTCGTGATACAAGGTAATTTAAAAAAGAAATTCGCGGAATGTCATTTTGGTTCTATGTAATTATTGACAATAATAAAATAGGTAATATAGACTATATTCGACAACGTTTTTCATGAAATTACATACTTTCGGATGATCGTTTTTTCTATACGCATCCAGATGATAGGCCCATAGAACGAAGCAAAAAGAAGATTTTCACTTTTTTGGAGCGGGTTACTTTCAATTCGTGACTTCATTCTCTCTAACAGGAGGCACTTACATGCTTGCCGACTTTTCGATGATCGTTCTGAATACGGTTCTCTTAGCCTATTTTGCAATCGGTGTGCTATTTTTGTATTCCGAATCCAAATTTTTGCGTAAAATGAAGACTCGTAGAAATAGATAAGCCGATTTTTAGATAAAGGAGTTTGCAGATACATTGAGATCTTTTTTCCGCCAATTTCTGCCACGTCAGAATCACCCCCAAGAAATTACCTACAAGGAACTGGATTCGAAATTGATCAAAGCTGCTCGGTACGATCTGGCTGCAAGCCACCTCTACATCCGTTTTCACGATGGACGCGAGCTCGTTTACTGTCGGGTCACTCCTTACGCCTACAATGCGTTTTTAAATGCTGACTCGTTCAGCGATCATTTTCATTCGTTCATCAGCCAACGGTACTTGAACTACCAGGTGATGTAGCCTGTCTATACAAAATGCCCTCAGTCTGTCTTCTCGACACTGAGGGCATTTATTGTTGATCATACTATTTTAAGGCGCGATGCAAAAAGGATTTGGTCCGCTCAAATTTAGCGTTTGTAAACAATTGCTCAGGTGTCCCCGACTCTACGAATTCCCCTTTGTCCATAAACATGATTTGGTTTGCCACCTCGCGTGCGAATCCCATCTCATGCGTCACCACCATCATCGTCATATGCTCCTGGGCAAGCTGCTTGATGACTTGCAGGACCTCACCCGTCAGTTCGGGGTCGAGAGCAGACGTAGGCTCGTCAAACAACAAAATTTGGGGGTTCATCATCAGTGCTCTGGCGATCGCCACACGCTGCTTCTGTCCGCCTGAGAGCTTCGCCGGATACGCGTCAGCCTTATCAGACAGGCCGACCTTTTCCAAGAGCTCTGCACTCTTTCTTTGGATGTCCTGTGCCGCCTCACCTTTGACTACGCGTGGCGCGATCTCCAGATTTTCCTTCACCGTTAGATGAGGGAACAGATTAAAATGCTGAAAGACCATGCCCATTCTCGCTGTGATCTGCTTGATTTCCTGGTTGCTGGCATAAACGCCGTCCTTCACCAAATAATCATCCTGTACACGAATACTGCCACCATTCACCTGCTCCAGATTGACCAAGCTGCGTAGCATCGTGCTTTTGCCGGAGCCAGAAGGCCCGATTACTGCCACGACTTCGTTCTTTTTCACCGAAAACGAGACATCTCGCAAAACTTCTTGATTGCCAAACGATTTCTTTAGATTCGATACTTGAATGATATCCATAATGCGCCAGCCCTTTATTCGAATTTAAACCTTTTTTCCAGCCACTTAAAGAACAATGTCAACAATAGCGTCATTAACAAATAAATGATTCCGGCAATAAAAAACGGAACGATGGTAAAGTCGCGATTCACGGCCGTCTGTGCAAAGTGAAGCAATTCTGGGACAGCAACCGCATAGAGCAGCGCTGTGTCTTTTACAAGGGTGATTGATTCATTTGCGACGGCAGGCAAAGCCACGCGAAACATTTGCGGCAAAATAATCTTGCTGGTTGTCTGCCATTTGCTAAAGCCGAGGACCTGCGCCGCCTCGTACTGTCCTTTGTCGATCGACAGCAGTCCCCCACGGAAAATCTCGGCGAAATACGCTGCGTAGTTCAGCACGAAGCCGACACATGCAGCGACGAACCGATCCATCACCAAATACTCTCCCACTACGGGCAAGAGAGGCAGCCCGAAGCAAATAAACAACAACTGCAATAGAAGAGGCGTCCCACGCATCACATACACATACGTATGCGCGCACCAGGACAGCGCCTTATTACTGCTCTTTGCCAGTAAAGTGATCAAAAAACCTAATGGAATGGAAAGCAGAATGGCGATGATAAACAACAGCACCGTCATCTGTGCCCCTTCTAGCATGGGCTTCGTAATGGAGAGAATGTAGTCTACGCTCATCTTGGTATGCTCCTAATCCTGAAAATAAAAGCGTGGCTTCGCCAATCAAGCGGCGAAGCCATCGCTGTTCTTCTTATTTCAATACACGATTTTCGCCAAACCATTTTTCCGATATTTTTGCAGCTGTACCATCCTGATTCAACGCATCCAGTGCCTTTTGCAGCTCATTCAGCAATGCCTCGTTGCCTTTTTTGACGCCTATTCCATATTCCTCAGGGGACAGCGATTCTTCCAACTCTTTAAATGTTCCCGGCTCTTTTGTCATATAGTAATCGGCCACAACCTGGTCGATGACGACTGCTTCTACACGACCAATTTTCAAATCACTCAGTGCCAGCACGTTATCAGGGAACTCGGTAATCGATGTGACCTGATTTTTGATATCACTCGCATTAATCGCGTCAGCTGCGGAAGACAGCTTTTGCAAACCAATTGCTTTACCGGCCAAGTCTGACAGCTTGGTCAAGTTGCTATTTGCCATGGTGACCACTACTTGTGCGTTTTTCAGATAAGGCTTGGTAAAGAGAACCTTCCCTTTTCGCTCATCTGTAATCGTATATCCATTCCAGATTAAATCAATACGACCGCTGTTTAGTTCAGACTCTTTTGCACTCCAATCGATTGGTTGAAACTCGACTTGTTTCCCCATTTTTTCGCCGGCTGCACGCGCATAATCAATATCAAAACCAACAAGTTCATTTTTCTCATCCCGGAATCCCATTGGTGCGAACTTATCATCAATTCCGATAATCAGCTTGTTCGCGTCAGCGCCAGTGTTTGCGCTGGAACAGCCCACTACCAATGAAACCATCGCACTCAACAACAATGACATCCATGCTATTTTCTTCATCGTGATGATCCCCCTCGTTTCCCTACTCTATATTTTACTCTGATAAAGTGGTAATACGTTAACAAGGTATCATGATAGCACATTAGCAAAGAATAGTCGATACTTTAGTAAACAAAAGCACCCTAGAAATATACGCCAAATGATTGAGAAAAATGCCCGACTAGCAAATGCACGTCTTTTTCTTTTTTCCGACACTCCCTCGTTCCTCTATCTTTTTGATATACTCCGTAGCCAACGGAACCTTGCACGCTGTCTGTCCGACGTCCACATGTACTTTGCCAATCGCTGCTGCCACTTCCAGCGCTTCCTGATGAAGTTCCCGTACATATGCGCCTACTGAAATAACGAATTGATTCATGGTGTACCGTACGCGGTTCTGTTCCTGATGAATTGTCTCCTTCACTCTCATGAGGAGCCGTTTGATTTCTTCCTTATCTAGTTGTTCATCAGGAGTAATCGACAAGTAGTTCGAATACGTGTTCCACCCACATGTGGCTACCATTTCTTCTTTTGACTCGATCCATTCTCGAGCCAACTCCATGGCAAAATGGCTCTCAGCGGCTACACTCGCAACCGTATATTCGGCGGGCGCGTACCAAGACGCTTCCTGAACCCAAGCCTGCAGCCGCTCTTTTGTCATGCTCTTTGGGTCAACTGTCAATCCGGCCAAGTACATGGCGTCGTAGTTTCCCGTATCGTACAGCGCCTGGACGAGCTGCTGATCATGCTTTACCTCCTTGACCAGCTTTTTCATATCGCCGACTCGCACGCCGAATAAAGGCTCTTTTGCCCCATGCCGCAATAACGTTTTTTTCGTCTGTTCTGTCCCCATCGCTTCGAGCTTCTGCATGACTTCTTCCAGCGTCATCTTGCCGCCCTCCCTTTTCTTCTATTAATAGGATAACCAGCAGCCCTACCCCCAACACGAAAAAGCCCTCCTCATTCAAAGGAGAGCTTTTTCGTGTTGGAGCTTGACGCTCTTTTCTTATCCTACGCCTGATTGCGAACTTTGATATACGAAACATTTCTTACGTTGATGACAACATCATCATACTGGAGCCATCCGTTGTTTTGATTAGCGACCATTTGAATGATCTCTTCCGGTTCCGTCGATTCGATGCTAATCGTTTCACCGCCTCCGGAAAAGTAAAATTGAATCACCTTTACTTCCTTCATAAAATCCCCTCCTATTCCTTCTAGTTATCGGATGGTTGGAAAATTTTTGTTATGGGTGATTTTTATGTATACTTTTACCATTACTGCGATAAGGAGTTTGTTGAAATGCCAGATTCGGTACACACGAGAAAAGGAGCAAGTAAAGCCTCACTCATCCCTGACAATGTATTAGCACTCCTTCATGCTGGAGAATTAGAAAGCGTCAATTTGACTGAATGGCAGGCTGTTGATCATATGCATTTGTTACGAATCGTTCTGCCTCATGTTACGTTAGGTGCGTATGTCCCTCAACTTGTTGGTCAATTAGAAGAGACCGGATCAACGAGCGGAATGAAAGCTATCCGTCTGATTGGACAAGAACTGCTTGCGATCTTACACAAATCGGGTGAACCCACAGCTACGTCTTCTGTTTTCCTATCGTTGGCCAACCACAAGTCAGACAGTGTACGTTGCTGGAGTGCCTATATTATCGGCCTGGACAACACCTTATCTTTAGAAGAAAAACTAGCCCAAATAAGAAAATTCGCGGCTGATCATCATTTTGGGGTGAGAGAGATCGCATGGATGGCGATTCGAGATTCTCTCTTGCATGATCTGAACCATTCCATTCAACTCCTGAGTGAATGGGTACTTGATACCGACCAAAATATTCGCCGTTTTGCGGTAGAAGCCACACGCCCGCGTGGTGTCTGGTGTAAGCATATTGACGCATTGAAAAATGAGCCCGCTCGCTGCCTGCCTTTGCTCACACCAGTGAAGTCAGATCCAGCCAAATATGTTCAAGATTCTGTAGGGAATTGGTTGAACGATGCGAGTAAATCACAACCAGACTGGGTGACACAACTTTGTGACGAGTGGCTAAAAACCTCTGATACAAAGGAAACAAAAAGAATTATCACCAAAGCGAAAAGAACGATCCTGAAAAGTCGCACTGAACAGAAATGATGAACCGAATCACACATTTATCCCAATTTTATTTGTTGAATTCATTATCCGAGGATAGTTTGCGCTTAATTGATCAATTAACCTCTCTAACCCCTTTCCCCAAAAATACGTGCATTCAAACACCAGAAACTTTTTCAGAAGGCTTCTACTTCATCAAACAGGGAAAGGTACGCTTATATAAAGTAAATCGGGATGGTCGGCAGTTCACATTCGATATCCTCGGGGAAGGCAATGTGTTTGGAGAAGTGGATCTCCTCTCATTAGGTACAAGGGAGATGTATATAGAAGCCATCGAAGACTGCCTCATTTGTAAAATGAGCAAAGCAAAATTTGAAAGCTACATCATCGAACATCCGCAACTGATGATGAAGATCATGAAGGTCATTAGCGATAGAATGGTTTCGATCAGCCAAGCAGCCGAAAATCTTGCCCTTCTCCCTTTACAAGATCGCATTATTTCCACGTTGGTAAAGCTTGCCGATCAATTTGGCAATCCTAACAGTTCGGCGTTTCAACAAATTGACTTACCTCTTTCCCATCAAGAAATCGCCAATTTTGTTGGGGCATCCAGGGAAGCTGTGACGGTAGCATTACGTGCTTTAGCAAGAGAAGAACTGATTCAAACAGGCTTTAAATCTATTTCTATTCAGCGGGACAGGATTTTGAAGAAAATGTAATCCAGTTTACATCTTTCGCTCAAAAAGAAAGATATCGTAAAGCCATGGCTTCTACTATTCTTTCGAAAAAGAGGGGAACGACATATGGATAAACCACATTTTCAGAGCCTGCGCGAAGAGCTAGATTTTACAACCATTCAAATAGCAGACTTCCTCACCCGTGAAGTAACAGATGCATTTACAAGATCAATTGAGGAGCTGCGGACCTCTGAACTGGCAAAGGGCTTGCCGATTGGTTCGATTGCGCCTGATTTCACGTTGAACGATCACACTAGCAAGAATATTACCTTGTCGGAAGAAATCATAAAAGGTCCTGTCGTCCTCACATTTTTCCGTGGATCATGGTGCCCCTACTGCAATTTGGAGATGCAAGCGTACCAAAAACAGCTCGATACGATAACCTCTCTGGGTGCTCAATTGTTTGCCATTAGTCCACAATCTCCTGCACACTCTCTTACTATGCAAGAGAACAATCGTCTGAGCTTCCCCGTGTTATGCGATACCAATAATCAGGTAGCAGAAAAATATAGACTCATATTCAGACTGCCTGAGTATTTACATGATACCTACCGATCATTGGATATCGATCTCAATCATTTTAATAGCGACGATTCCTGGACACTCCCCATACCGGCTACTTATATCCTCGATGAACAGGGCGTAATCCGGTCAGTATTCTTAGATCCTGACTACAAAAAGCGAATGGAGCCTACTGAAGTTATAGACATTCTGCGCACCCTAACCTAACGCCCTACTCCCTATTTAATGAAGAACCAGTTGATACGGCAACTGGTTTTTTCGTACGTTCATATATTATGAACAATTAGTTACTTCTTCCTACCAAAACTTGACAAAGCTAATACAAATGGCTTATATTTTGCATGATTATGTCTAGCAAAATTCGACACAGTTTTACAATTTTTGCTAAAAAATGAAAAAGGCAAAGTCATCGAAAGGTGGCGACGCAAAACCACGGGTCTACAGTCTTTGACCATGATAGCCGGGTTGCCATCATCTTGAGACTATTTTTCGATGTTGGTAGCTTCGGTTGTTCCATTTCGATGGAACGGCCTTTTTTTGTGTTTCGTTTTTTGAAAGGAGGATGAAAGCACTTTCATTTTTGTAACAGATGGAAAAACATAACTTTTGAGACGTCAAACATACACAACACGGTAATCAGAAAATGATGGAGTGGAGAAGTTATGTACAAACAAGTAGAAACCGTACAAGAGTTAGCCAAATTTCATGAAATCAAAGAAACAGTATGGACAAGCATGGGCTTCGAGATGGAGTACGCGAAAGAAGGCTCGGCTCAGTTCCTCTTAATCGCCGAAGATGGTGAAGCAGGTGGAACATTTGAAATGACGCCCTTTTCCAAATCAAGTGCTTATATGAAATCACTTTTTCAGGATGTTGTTACAGAAGATATGAAAGTAATGGAGGTAGACAGTCTCGCTGTTCTGCCGAAATACCGCGGACAACTGGGGCAAAAAGGAATTTGCCTGATGATAGATTACGCTGAAAAGCATGGTTATACCCACGCAATCGGGGTAGCAGATCCGACCTTTTTTAAATTTATTAACACGAAGTATCAAGTAAAAGCAACTCAGACCAAAGATATCGTCTTTTACAAAGGGGCCGATGCGATTCCGACCCTTTTCCATCTAAAAGATGTCTATGACAATAAGCACGATCCGAAATATTCCTGGTACAATACGTCGTCATCCAACCAAGTAAAAGTCGAGGTAGGTGGGTAACATGGATAACATGGATAAAATTGATTTATTGAGAAGAAGAAACAATTGGGTCGTAATCGTATTCGCAAGTATTATTACGGTTGTTCAGGTCTTAAACCTCTTTCTAGGCGTTTCGTACACATTCGTTTTCACAATTCTGGGTATTTTGTATGGCGTACTGGCACCTTTTGCTTACATCTCTAATCGCCCGAGCTTCCGTGAAAAAGCAGCGCCCTTCATGAAGTTCTTTAACTTCGCCGTAATCGGGATCTTCATGTTCATCGTAGTCGGACTGGACCCGCATATGATCAATATCATGACCATTATGTTCTTCGTAGCAGTCATGGGGATTTATCAAGACCGACTCATCAATATTTTGACGATTGTATCGACATTGGGCATTGTCTCTTACTACTTCCTGACACAAAGAGAAACGATTTTCCATTCGACAAGCAATCTCGATCTGATGTACTTCCTGCTCACCTTCTGCTTTGTCTCTATCACGAGCATGATGCATGCTGTATTCAATAACAAGTTGCAAGAGGAAAGTGAGCAACAGAAGCAAGAAGCGATTGCCTCGAAGGAATCGTTGCAACGTGTTCTGGATAAGATCAATGAATCACTCACCTCTATGCAAGACTATCAAGAGAATTTGAACAAGGTAACGGACGGTGTCAATGTTCGCGCTGTCGAAACCGTCGCTTCCCTGCAAGACATCATGGAGTCCTTTACTGTCCAGACCAGCAATACAGACGAGCTGCGTCGGGAAATGAGCTCGACGAATTTGCAAGTTGAGGACATGACCCGCTCTGTTACAGAGATGCATGAGTACGTAGAATCGACCAAGGAAGCCACTAGCGAGAGTGGAAAACGCATTGGCAACATCGGTAATGACTTTGAACGATTCATCAAGGACATCCAAGGTACGAACCAGCTAATCCAAGAGCTCAATAAAGAAACCGAATCGATTGGAAAAATCATCCAAACCATTTCCGAGATTTCTGCACAAACCAATCTGTTGGCACTCAATGCCACGATTGAAGCGTCTCGCGCAGGCGAACACGGCCGAGGATTTGCTGTCGTCGCAGATGAAGTACGCAAGCTGGCAGAGTCCTCCAAGCTATCGTCCGAGTCGATCTCGAGCCTGCTCATGACCATCCGCGAAAAAATGAAACTCGTATCGGATATGATTTCCGAGTCGCAGACTTCTTTTGAGAAAAATAGCGAGGGCATTCTCGAAGTACAAGAAATGTTCACCAATGTAGACAACTACATGCAAAACTTCGCAGATAAAACGAAAAACCTGCAAGAGTTCATCGTCCATGTTCACAGCATGATTCAGGAAGTCGGCGCAAAAGTAGAAGTCAACGCAGATATTACCGACAAGAACAAAGAGAGCCTGGAAGAAGTGCTTGTGCTCGTTTCTGAGCAAAAAGACGAAGTCGTTAAGGTTTCTGGCGGCTTTGAGAAAATTGAACAGCAGATGCGTGGTCTCCATATGTAATCTTCCTGCAACCGCCTTTCACTGGCGGTTGTTTTCTTTTCTCATTTTGTAACCGAACAGGCATATAATAGAAATATTCTGATATTTTTACTTTGAAAGGAGGCACATCATTGATGGATGCAAGAATCGAAACCAAAACGATTCAGACCGATCGATTGCTCGTTTCCTACCTGACAGCAGGCGTACCGGAAGGAGAACCGCTTCTCCTCATTCACGGCAATGCATCAGCCAACCTGTTCTGGGATGATACCATTGCGGCTCTATGTGACCAGTACCGTCTGTATGCACCTGATATGCGTGGCTATGGAGCAAGTGAAGCATTGCCCATTGATGCGACACGCGGTTTGCGAGACTGGTCGGATGACCTTCATTCGTTTATTCGGGCATTGGACTTGCCAACGCCCATCCATCTTGCCGGCTGGTCGTTGGGTGGCGGGATCGCGATGCAGTTTGCCATCGATCACCCGCAGGAAGTCCGCTCTCTGATTCTCATCGCCCCCATGTCCCCTTACGGCTTTGGTGGAACCAAAGATATAGCTGGTACCCCGTGCTACAGCAGTTTCTCAGGCTCGGGTGGGGGAGCCGCCAACTCTGAGCTGGTCAAAAGGATTGCAGCCAAAGATATAGGCAATGAATCTCCCTCCAGTCCTCGCAATGTCATGAATCAGCTTTATTTCAAGCCCCCATTCCAAGTTGGCCCAGAGCAGGAAGACCGTTATGTGAACGCAATACTCTCTACGAGAATAGGAGAGGACTTTTACCCCGGTGCCTTTGAATACGTAAACGATTGGCCCGGTGTTGCTCCCGGAACGACAGGGATTACGAATGCGATTTCTCCCAAATACGTAAATTTGTCCGGTATTGTCCAGATGGAGCCGAAGTGTCCGATTTTATGGATTCGCGGTGCGGATGATGCCATTGTCTCGGATCAGTCGCTGGCTGATTTCGGTACGCTGGGCAAGCTTGGCTATGTCCCCGGATGGCCGGGGGAAGATGAATATCCCCCGCAGCCGATGGTCTCCCAAATTCGTGACGTGCTTGAACAATATCAGCGCGCTGGTGGTTCTTATCAGGAGATTGTCATGGAAAATGTGGGGCACGCTCCACACATCGAGAAAGCAGAGGAGTTTATCGAGCTCATTCGAAAAACCGTCAGGGCATGACCGTGACGGTTTTATTTTATGAAACATTGGTTCCCCCAGCCTTGCCTCCTTTAGGCGCATCTGGGGCGAAATTTTAGCAGAGTGAAAGGGAGAATTTTGAAAGAGATCAAGTTTATCGCCGCAAACGTGAATATTATGCAAATCGGCTAACCCCATTCTACTTCCTATCTTCCTATGCCATTCACACAAAAGATTGCAAATAATGATTTTGCCTGATTTGCTGCTGGAACCCCCGCATTCCGGCATGAATAGATTGAAAGTGCTAGGAAATTATGAAAAAAGGAAGTGCAACAATTGGGACAAAGTTCAAGCCCAGCAAGTGAAAAGTACGATTATATCGTGATTGGCGCCGGAACTGCCGGAGGAGTAATCGCCAAGGAATTGACAGATGACAAGAAGACTTCTGTACTTGTTCTGGAAGCAGGTACAAATATGCCGAACCCAAGCGCTTCTCTAGAGGCAGCAGTGAATATGGCAGATGATAACAAACTATCCTTCATTGCTGTCTCGAAAATCGAACAAGCAATTGGACGCCAGCTTCCGCTATGGAGTGGGAGAGTAATTGGTGGAAGCTCCGAACATAATTTTATGTATGCTGTCCGCGGAAGCCGCCAGCTATATGATCAGTGGGCAAAACTCGTCGGAGATCAGTGGGGCTACGATCATCTCCGCTCCCTATTCAAAAAAAACGAAACCTATACGGGAGATACACAAAGCCCAAAAGAACGCGGTAAAAAAGGCCCTATTTTTGTCAGGCAGCAACTGATTCCGAATAGTGGGCTTATCCAAACTTTGGCTGAAGCAACCTCTCAGGTTTTGGGTATCCCCATCGTGGAAGATTACAATACAGGTATCCGAGACTGTACCTTCTATCAATCACAGTATATTCAACAAGAAGTAGATGGGAAGTTTATTCGTTCCTCCACGAGAGCCGGGTATTTAAATAACCAAATCGTGACACAGGGCAATGAATTCCAGCCAGATGAGTTCGGGATTGGAGGCAGAAAGTTAGTCATTTTCGGAAAAACAACCGTAAATAAAATTCTCTTTGCATCAAAAAAGAACGTGCAGACTGCCGTTGGGGTCGAATTCGTTCGAAACGGCGTGACACAAATCGCTTATGCGAAAAAAGGAATTATTGTCTCTGCCGGTACCTACTCCTCGGTTATCCTGCAACGATCAGGGATTGGCAGAACGACGGATTTAGCTCAAGCAGGGATAGCAACATTGGTAGAGAGTCCAAATGTCGGTCACAATCTTCAGTCGCAATACAGTATTGGCATGGGCATCGAGGTAAAAACAGACCGACTCCTTCCAGTATTTGCTGCTGACCCTGATCAGCCTGTGGCACTTGGTGCATTTAAAAAAGAAAACGGACCGAGTCGCCGCCTGCAAATATTAGGTCTTCCCGTACCGTTCTTTATCCCTGTTCAAGACGTCCTTATCAATGGTTGGCAATTTGTTCCCACAAAGGAAAGCAATATCATGAGTATTGGCCTAGCAGACTTGAACCCCAAAAGTAAAGGTACGATTACGGTTGCACATAGTGATCCGGAAGCCTATCCATCGATTAGATTCAATGTCTTTGAAAATCCTGATGACCTAAACTTTTTGGTAGACCAATATATCGAAATGTTCAAGGTGATTACGAAGGCTCGTGAACTCGATCCAGAGGGCATTTACAAAGTAGTATATCCTCCCGAGCCCCTATCCCAAGTACCGGATGAAGCAGAAAAACGAAGCTTGCTCGCTGCTTATGTGAGAGCATCTTGCAGCATTTTCGCTCACTATGGTGGGCAATGTAGAATGGGGAAAAGCATTTCCGAAGGTGTTGTGGATAGGTACCTGAATGTATTTGGCACGAAAAATCTCAAAGTCGCTGATCTATCCATCTCCCCTATTTTACCTGACGGCAACACTTCCACGGCGGCACAGATGATCGGTTTGAATGCGGCCCGGATTATTCGCGAAGAAGCGGAAAAACATCGAGACGATGATGGTGACGACGATGATGATTAATTTACTCCATCCTATGTTGTAGAAGTCTGACCGTTACAATTCCCGAGGTTCTACCTCTTCCTTACAAATAACCCATGATTGATCCCTTGCTCAATGAACCGTTGTGAATTCATTTGACATAAGAATCAATCATGGGTTTGCTTTATCTACCATTCGTCCATATGTAACCAGGCTATTTCGGCGTGTCTTTCTCCGCTTTTGATACCTTCAAGTTAAATTCTCTTTCCTGCTCCTCAATAATCGCTCGATCCTCTGCATTATCTCTCACTACTTTTTGCGTCAAAATCGATCCAACTGCTACCAGAAGCATGCACGCGATATAATACCCCTTTTCGTGCAGCTGAAGACCTGATGCATTGTATAAACCGATGGAAAATAGCAGCACACCTGCGCCCAATGTAAAGTACGCCAAGAAAGTGAAGGCTCCCGTGTTGCGCATCCGATGCTTTTGTGGATACATAGTAACACCCCTCACATTATGTTCATGTGGCTCATGCAAACACTAACAAATATAAGTCAACCGGACGATTTCTCGCCCGGTTGCTTTTAAAGATTACTTCACAGCCTCTTTCTTGCCAAAGAAAGTACGCAACGCCTTGTATACCTCGCCCTTTTCCCGAATGACACAATGCATGAATTTCGGCTCTTTGATGTGGCGATACGCTGACATAAGGGTGCTGTGCCTATTATACTGATTGACCTCACCATAGCCAAACATATTGCATCTCTCCATGAGCTCTTTCACCAGCTTTACGCAACGCTCATTGTCAGATGTGAGATTGTCGCCATCGGAAAAATGGAACGGGTAAATATTGTACTGCGAAGTTGGGTAACGGCTATCGATGATCTCCAACGCTTTTTTGTAAGCAGAGGAGCAGATCGTCCCCCCGCTTTCCCCTTTCGAGAAAAAGGTGTCCTCCGTTACCTCCTTCGCATCCGTATGATGGGCAATGAAGACGATCTCGACTTTTTCGTACTTGGTACGCAGAAAACGTACCATCCAGAAGAAAAAGCTGCGGGCGATATACTTTTCAAACACACCCATCGATCCAGATGTATCCATCATCGCAATAATGACAGCATTGGAATGAGGCTTGATGATCTCTTCCCACGTCTTGAAGCGCAGGTCATCATCGGTGATCCCCAGCTCCATATCACTGTAGCCTGCCAGCGCATTTCGGCGGATGGCCGCGATCAGCGTGCGTTTTTTGTCAATGTTGCCCATCAAGCCTTTTTTCCTGACATCATTGAACCGCGTCTCTTCCACGACGATTTGTTCCTCGTCTTTTTGTTGAAGGTTCGGCAGCTCCAGCTCGGCGAAAAGCATCTCCTGCAATTCTTCTACGCTGATTTCAGCCTCGTAGTAGTCTACACCTGGCTGATCACCCGCTCCCTGACCTTTTCCTGGCCCTTGCGCCGGATCGCCGTCACGGGCTACGACATCGCCTACTTTACTGTTTCCTTTACCTTGACCGCCATGTTTTCCCTTTTGGAAGTTAAAACGCAATCGGTATTCATCCAGGGAGCGAATAGGGATCTTAATGACTTCCCGACCATTCGACATGATGATGTTTTCTTCGCTGACGAGATCGGGCAGATTTTTTTTGATCGCTTCTTTCACTTTTTCCTGGTGTCGATTTTGGTCCTGGTACCCTTTGCGGTGCAGCGACCAGTCTTCCCGGGAGACAATGAACGATGATTCATCTTTCATGCCGTCTCCTCCTAGCAACTGGCGCAATCTGCGCCGAATATGACGTGCCCCTTATGTCGCCAACGTTCTGTCATCTGTTCAACAGGCTTCCCACGTAGCGCAGCAGCTCATTTGCGCAAACCGGGCAATATTGATGCTCTTCGATAAGACGCTTGGTAACCTCATTAATTTTCTTGAGCTGATGCTCATCCGGTGTTTTATTCGAGGTCGTAATCTTGACGACATCCTTCAGATCAGCAAACAGCTTCTTCTCGATAGCTTCCCGCAGACGGTCATGCGTGCTGTAGTCAAAACGCTTCCCTTTACGCGCGTAGGCCGAGATACGGATGAGAATTTCTTCACGGAAGGCCCGCTTGGCATTTTCCGAGATGCCGATTTGCTCCTCGATGGAACGCATCAGGCGCTCATCTGGATCCATCTCCTCACCTGTAACGGGGTCACGGATTTTGTTCATGTTGCAATAAGCTTCCACATTGTCCAAATAGTTATCCATGAGCGTTTTTGCCGACTCTTCGTAGCTGTAGACAAACGCCTTCTGCACCTCTTTTTTCGCCAGCTCGTCGTATTCCTTACGCGCGATAGAGATAAAGTTCATATACCTCTCCCGCTGCTCCTTGGTGATGGACGGATGCTGGTCAAAGCCTTCTTTTAGCGCCCGAAGAATATCAAGCGCATTGATGCACTCCGTGTCGCGTCGGATCAGTGCACTGGAGATACGGTTGATGACATACCGCGGATCAATACCGGACATTCCTTCATCGGCATGCTCGTTACGCAGCTCTTCCAGATCGGCTCCCTTGAAGCCTTCCACCGATTCACCATCATATAACCGCATCTTTTTCAGCAGATCGGCCCCTTGCTTTTTCGATTCCTTCAGGCGGGTCATAATGGAAAAGACTGCTGCTGACCGGAGCGCATGCGGTGAAATATGCACATGCCCCAAGTCGGATTGCTTGATTAATTTCGCGTATATTTTTTCTTCGTCACTGACACGCAGATTATACGGCATCGGCATGACGATAATCCGAGATTGCAGTGCCTCATTTTTCTTATTTGAAATAAAAGCCTTGTACTCCGATTCGTTCGTATGCGCAACAATCAGCTCATCTGCAGAAATGAGGGCAAAACGACCTGCCTTGAAGTTTCCTTCCTGTGTCAGCGACAGGAGATGCCACAAAAATTTCTCGTCGCATTTCAACATTTCCTGAAACTCCATCAATCCACGATTGGCTTTGTTCAGCTCACCATCAAATCGATAAGCACGGGGATCGGACTCAGAGCCGTACTTCGTAATCGTCGAGAAGTCGATGCTCCCCGTCAAATCAGCAATATCCTGTGACTTTGGATCGGAAGGGCTAAATGTACCGATCCCCACCCGATTGGCTTCGGAAAACAAAATCCGACGAACAGGGAAATCCTCAATGCACCCTCCATATTCGGTCTCCAACCTCATCCGGTTATAGGGCGTCAGTTCTCCTTCAATCTTGATTCCCAGCTCTTCTTCTACCTCTGGACGCAGCTCGTGCGGGATGAGATGAAGTGGTTCTTCGTGCATGGGGCAACCATCAAGTGCATAGATCGCTCCGGCTTCCGTCCGTGAATACTCTTCCAGTCCTCGCTTGAGCATCGTCACGAGCGTAGACTTACCGCCACTGACAGGTCCCATCAAGAGCAAGATGCGCTTGCGGACATCCAGACGCCGTGCAGCCGAGTGGAAATATTCCTCCACTAGGCGCTCTACTGAACGGTCCAATCCGAAAATTTCGCGACTAAAAAATTGATACGAACGTGAACCGTCCTCGTTCTCTTCAACCCCCGCACTTTTAATCATGTTGTAGACGCGTGAGTGCGCAGTCTGGGCAATTTGCGGATTTTTACGTACCAATTCCAAATATTCGGCGAATGTTCCTCTCCACATCAAGTTTTCTTCGCGGGCCCGGTGCTCAGCGATCCGTTTTAAAATGTCCATGTTCGACACTCCTCCCTCTTAAGCCCCTCTCTCTTCCCAACGACAATGTACTCTCATGTATATGTCCGCCTGCGGTCACGCATTCACGTGCAAGCCGTTTTCTCCGGTTGCCAACAGGCTCTTACAGCCTTTACATATGTGTATGCGCGACATCAGCACAAGTTTCAGCAATCTTCCCATAAAAATTAAGGCAGACTGCTTTTTTACGGCTTGGAAGATTACGGAATTGTAAGGTTTAACGAGCGTAGCTGTAAGCTGATTCGATGGTTTGTAATCCCTACTCCCCTGTAAAATACAAACATAAGCAACATACACGGAAAGCCAATACGGATTGGCTTAAAAATAGCGGGAGGAACGAATATGGACATCCAAACAGAACGCATTCAAGTGAAAAAAGGACTTTATTTGACCGGCATCGCAACCTTGGTGATTCTTTCGGTATTTATTTACCAAGCAGTGACAGGAATGGAACTTGATACAGGAGAAATACTGAGTGTGCCCATTGCGATTAGTGCCTTCTTGAAACTCGTGAATGATCATCGAAAATTGTCACTTACGTAAGGGCGCAACAGCTTTAATTCGTTTGCAAAGTGGGCAGGCTACGCTATAATGGGAGTAGTTTGTTTACGAAAGGAGCTGTCAAACGTGGGTACATTTATCGTGGCATTGGTCTTCGGAGCTTTTCTGTTTTTCATTCTGACAGCTGGCTACAACGAGGACAAAACCTGGAACATGTAAGAATCATCCAGGGAAAAAAGCAGGCCGCCTACTGTGGCAACCTGCTTTTTTTGTTTTCTTGTTATTTTTTATTCTCTTTCTTTTCTGCTTTCTTCGCTTCGATTTCTGCCTTGATTTCTTTTGTGCTCTTGCCTGCTGTGTCAACGCCCCACTTGGCAGCCTTTTCTTTCAGGTTCGCGAGCTGTTCTTGCTTCTTCACTTGTTTTGCTGCCTTTTTCTCAGCATTTTCTGCTTTTTTTGCTACTTTTGCTTCTTTTATAGCCGCTTTTACTTCTTTCGCTGTTTTACCTGCTGTGTCAACGCCCAGCTTTACAGCCTTATCGTTTAGCTTGGCGAGTCGTTCTTGCTTCTTCGCTTCTTTTGCCGCTTTTTTTGCTGCTTTTTTCTCAGCGTTTTCTGCCTTCTTTGCTGCTTTTGCTTCTTGAATCGCTGCTTTTACTTCCTTATTTGTTTGATCCGTGGTTTCGACGCCCCACTTGGCAGCCTTCGCGTTCAGCTTTGCTCTGTTTTCTTCCTTTTTCTCCGCTTTCGAGTGCGTAACTGTAGAATCCGCTGCTGTATCCGCAGCAGCCACAACAGAGATACCACTAAACAGCAAGGTAGCCATTACCAGAGACGAAACAAGTTTTTTCATGCAAGATTTCCTCCTTTATGATGTAAACCGTAGTCGTACACACCTAGCCTACCTGATGATTTTGGGATAAGTATGTGAAAAAGCAGCTTGGCCATTTTTTCAAACGGACAACCTGCTTCTCGCTTATACTTTCATAGTCATTTCTTAACCTGCAAACACACCGCTTTTTTCAGAAATCGCCGTAAACAGCTCTTCTAATGATCCCCGCTGATCCACCTGATACTGAGGCTCACCACGGTCTTCCATCCAATTGGTTACCAGAAACGTTTTCATTCCCAGCTTGGATGCGACCATGTCCTCCTGCATGTGATTCCCGACCATGATACAGTCTGTTGGCTCAACCCCAAGCTTTTGGCAAATCTCCTTGTAATAACCAGGATTCGGCTTCGTGAAATGCGATTCCTCGTAGACAGTGACCAGCTCGAAATCATCCGGGGACATCCCGATCCAAGCGAGGCGATGGTGAATGGCATCCCGCGGGAAAACCGGATTCGTCGCTACTGCAACCCGAAACCCTTGCTCTTTGGCGGCAGCAACAATCTGCTTTGCCCATGGCGAAGGATACGTCAGGTGAGAAAGTGTCGGAAACACATCCCGATAAAACGAATCAAACAGTGGCCATATTTCCTCCCGATCCCACTCACTATGTTCCGTAAAATGTTCGATAAAAACTTGCTCATTCGTCTTGTCAGGCTCTTGATTCATGATCATTGCTTTGGTCGCATCCCAAACCAGCGCCAACAGCTTTTCGGTATCGTACTTATCTCCGACATGACGACCTACTTCAACCAAGTAACTTTTGACAAAGGGTTCTGTCTGCATCTCTAATAATGTACCGTCCAAATCAAACAGGATGGTATTCACAGTCATAATGGATCTCTCCCTCCCAAATGCCTTACGATAACGCTGGAAAACCTAACTGGCGAAGTCCCTCAAACAAGACAATAGCTGCACAATTGGACAGGTTCACAGAACGGGTCGCACCACTCATCGGGATACGAATAGTCTGCTCCCGATATTTTTCTGTCAGCTCTTCCGGTAAACCCGTCGTCTCCTTGCCCAAGATAATGTAGTCGCCATCCCGGAAAGAAACGTCCGTATACAGCTTTTCCCCCCAGGTCTCCACAAAATAAAAAGTGCCCGCACCTTCTCCTTGAGCCGCAGCAAAGTGCTCAAAGCTCTCATGATGGTGAACGTTAACCGCATGCCAATAATCGAGACCAGCCCGCTTCAGGTAACGATCGTCCGTTGAAAATCCGAGTGGGTGAATCAAATGCAGATGCGCTCCTGTCGCTGCACATGATCGGGCGATATTTCCCGTATTAGCAGGGATGAGCGGCTCATGCAAAACAATATGTAACGGCATATCTGAAAATCTCCTTGTAATTTGCGAACTTGGTACCTGTACACGACCTATTATACCACCGTGCCCAGCTTCTGTAACAAATGGAGTGCCTGCTGCATCTAATCAGAAAACTTTAGCTATCAAAGGAGTGATGATTAGATGGGGACACCCATTTCATTTTGGCGACGCCTTATCGCACATGTGAGCATCCTGAGTTTGATCCTGTTAGGTGCCAGTTGGATGTGGGTTGATTTTTCTTCGTTTCCCGTCCTAGAAACATGGAGCATGCTTCTCGGCTATCTCTCATTTATTTTGATTGGCTGCACCTTATTGATTGGCTCACTCCAGTCCTTGCTCCCTGCTGGCTGGTTGACTATCAGCTCGTCCATCCGTCGAGATATCGGGATATGGGCTGGGCTAACTGGACTTCTGCACGTCATTCTTGTGCTCGTCCTTTTTGAAAATGAGCCTCGCCTAATGATCATTCAAGAAAACCGTTCCGAAAAGGCTGATGGCTGGCTGGGTCTGTTCTTTTTCGCTTCTTCTGATCCAACCATGTGGCCATCTCCCAACTGGACCCTTACAGGCGTTGCGAACTACCTTGGGTTGCTTGCCTTTTTCATTCTACTAGCCCTGTTGCTGACATCTTCTGCACGCGCAGAAAAATGGCTGGGTGGCTCCAGTTGGAAAAGGCTTCATCTCGCCAATCCATGGCTTTTTGTCATCGTCTTGTTCCATGGCTTGATTTACACCCAATCCATCAAAGGAGAACCGCATACCTTTTCAGACATGCTCGTTTTCGCAGCAATGATTTGGGTGATTCGCAGCATCTCTTTTATGCGAAGAGCTCTTTATCGCAAGCGGTAATTAGACTCCTCTTATATGAAAGAAGGCATAGCGCATTTTGGGCGTATAGGCTGTGGAATCCTCATATGCCCAATAACGCATGCTGCTATCTGTCGTATGGGCATTCACTAGCGGCATTTGATTCGCGTCTTTTGCGACCACAATCGTATTGTGCTGAAAACGCCCATCCCCGTTAAAATCATAACAAATGATATCACCTGGTACCAATTCCGCCGCGGAGCTTTTCGTAACCGCCCGCATAGGTGGTCCGCCCGATTTCAAGAGTAAATATAAGCTATGGGCCACCGTCCAGCTATAGCTCCAAGAGGCGCCTTTTCCCGTACGAATCCACCAGCCCTTGCCCATCTCTTTCGACATCAGCATAGGGATTCCGCCAGCATGTAAACATTGCGAGATAAAATTCGTGCAGTCATCCGTAAAACGAGGATATATCGGATTGGTCGTATTCCAGTAACGTTCCGCATACGCGACTGCATTTGCAGCGTTGTAGCCTCCAGCTCCATGCACAACCAGCATAGGTTGGTCAATGGCATCCTCGACGCCTGACACAACGATGACAGGCTCCTCCTCTTCCTCGACCACCAATTTTTGATCACCATTCGACTCCCTTGCCCCGATGATCGACCACTTTTCATTCGTTTTGAGCAACTGGAGCTGGAACAGTCTTTTGTTTACCTCTGTATACTTGGTTTGCTTGATCCCCAGCGTTTTATTTTCTTGCCATTGAACCGTTATTTCCATGGTGGCATCAGTGTCTACCCAGCACATAGGCGTTACTTGTCCCTGGACAGCCAATAATTTGGCTCCCCGCTCCTCAGCTCTCCGCTTCTCCCGTTTCAGTCGATCCCATTCTTCCTGCACACCTGCCTCTCCTGCGCAATAAAAAGGCAGCAGCCGCTCATACTTTCCGTCCATAGATGACTGGTGAACTGCTTGAAAGTATTGCTGAACAAATTCACGCCACTCCACTTTCCCCTCCTCCTTTCCGCCTCCAGACTGCGACAAAGCCCATGAACTGTTCATCTCAATGAAGAATATGTCGCTCGTGGAGCATTCAGAAGAAAAAGAAAAGCTGTCCGAGCAAGCAGACAGCTTATTAGGAAGAAGCGTGAGCAAAAAGTGGTCCTTCTTCTAGTGACAGCAAATATTCTTTAATGGATAAGCCACCGCCGTACCCGACCAAGGCACCATTCGAGCCAATGACGCGATGGCACGGTATAATGACAGGAATCGGATTACGATTGTTTGCACCGCCAATGGCCCGAACAGCTTTCGCCACTCCAATCGCCAAGGCAATATCTTTGTAAGAACGAGTTTCTCCATAGGGAATGTTCGATAGCTCATTCCATACAGCCTTTTGAAAGGGAGTTCCGTACAATACGGTTGGAACATCAAACGACTTACGCTTGCCTGCAAAATACTCTTCTAGCTGTATTTTTGCAGACTCATTGATCGCATCGTTACGCGTTGGGGTAATCCCTAAGAACGTTTTTTTGCACCAGCGCACAAGCGGCGCCAATCCGTCTTGTTCATTGGCAAACTGAATGTAGCACAGCCCTTCTTCTGTTGAAGCCAAGAGCAATGGTCCAATCGGTGAATCCATCATGGTATAGCCTAATTCCTTTGCCATTTAACGTCCTCCCTCTCTTGTTCAAACTAACCCTGTGCACGAAGCATGCTTATGCCTTTTTCTATCTCTTCCACCACTTCTGGTGACGCCTCTTTTGCTTTTGCGGTAATGAGTGCTTCTTGTGCCTGCTCTCCCCCGATTTTTCCAAGCGCCCATGCAGCAGTTCCCCGGATGACTGGACGAGGGTCTTCGAACAATAGACGCTCCAAATGAGGAATAGCTGTCCGATCCTTGAAATGTGCAAGCGCTAGTATTGCATTACGTTGAATTGGTTTTTTGCCTCTCCAAGATGAAGAGGATAGCCCAAACTTCTCCTTGAACTCCTTATTGCTCATCTGAAGCAGAGGAATTAACAAAGGCTTGGCAATCTCCGGATCAGGCTGAAATTCAGCATGATGGTCGTTGTCAATGCGCCGATTCTTAGGACATACCGTCTGACAAGTGTCGCAACCGTACAGCCGATTCCCGATTTTTCCGCGGAATTCATCTGGAATAAAGTCTTTCACCTGTGTCAAATAAGCTACACATCGCTGTGCGTCAAGCTGCCCCCCCTGAATCAAGGCTCCGGTCGGACAAGCGTCTACACATATATTGCAGTCGCCACAGCCTTCTTCGATTGGTTGGTCGCTTGGCAACGGAAGATTCGTTACCAGCTCCCCCAAGTACACCCATGATCCGAACTCCGGCGTTATGATGGCGCAGTTTTTACCTACAAACCCAATCCCGGCCCGCTCGGCTACCGCACGATCGGACAATGCTCCCGTGTCTACCATGGATTCGATCCGAGCCCCTGGCTCGAGCTCCATAATGAATCGCGTCAGCTTGTCCAGCTTGTCGCGCAGAACGTGATGATAATCGGTTCCCCATGCTGCACGGCATAAGATTCCCCGATACGCACCAGGCTCTGACTTTGGTGGATTTTTGAGCTTGGATGGATAAGCCAATGCTATCGAAATCAGCGAGCGTGCCCCGTCCAACAACAGTTCCGGGTTCGTCCTCTTTTCTAAATCTGGCTCTTCAAATCCAGATTCGTAGCCCTTTTCCCGATGTACAAGTAGTCGTTCCTTTAAGGTCGTGAATGGATCGGCACTGGCAAACCCGATCTTATCGATTCCGATTTCCTTGGCATAGTCAATGATGGACTGCTTTGTCTGCTCCCAGTACAGCAAGTCGTTCACAGTTGTCTAATCGCTCCTGTCGCCAATTCGTCGCAGCGGTTGTTCCATTTGTTGTCGGCGTGTCCTTTGACTTTTACATACTCTACCTTGTGGGTGTCCATCAATTGCAACAGTTCTTTCCATAAGTCCTGATTTTCCACCTGCTGGCCTTTGCTGTTTTTCCAGCCGTTTTTCAGCCAGCCTTTATACCAGCCTTGCTTGAAACAGTTGACCAAGTATGCACTATCACTGTACAGCGTCACCTTACAAGGCTCCTTCAATGTAGAGAGCGCCTTGATGGCCGCCAACAGCTCCATTCTGTTATTCGTTGTATGTGGTTCGGCACCGGACATTTCCTTGATGTGTTGGCCATACATCAGTACAGCTCCCCAACCACCTGGTCCTGGATTGCCGGAACATGCTCCGTCTGTATAAATATCAACCTCACGCATTGTCATCGTCAGGGGTTCCCTCCTCTGTTCTCTTCTATTGTATCGAAGCTTAGTCGCTTCCACAAAATTTTTTTGTTATACTACCAAAAATAGAATTAATAAGGAGTGTCTATTGATGAAAGTTCAGCTAGATTCTTCCGTGTCCGAGCGTTTGCCGCAATTTTCTCTCGGCATTTTACAATACAGCAATGCTTCCGTCAGTGACTCCCCCAAAATGCTGCAGGGACGTATCAATTATTATGTGGAGAGCTTGCGGCTCGATCATGACACCGCAAAGCTGACAGAAATCGAAGGCGTCCGCGAGTGGAGAGCTTGCTTTAAGCAAGTTGGCATTGATCCGTCTAGGTACCGCCCTTCCTCCGAAGCATTGCTGCGTCGACTGCTGCAGGGAAATCCTTTTTTCTGGATTAATAGCGCTGTTGATGTTAATAATTTTTTCTCTGTTTTGCACGCACTTCCTTTTGGGATTTATGACGTTAATCATCTAACGGGTGATATCACTTGTCGTCTTGGCCACGCCGATGATGTCTATGAAGGATTAAATGGACGAGAAGTCAACATGGAAGGGAAATTGCTGCTCGCTGATGGTAACGGCGCATTTGGGAGTCCCATTGTCGACTCCAAGCGCTCATGTGTAACGGAACAAAGCAGCACGCTCCTCCAAGTCATCTTTTTCCATGAAAAAATGGAACAATCTAAAAAAGAAGAAATTGTAGGTTCAGTTGGTCGCATGTTTACGGAAATCAACGGCGGCGAGCTGACTCACTCCTCTATTGTTACTGCCTAAGAAAAAAAGACGGCCCGTCATGCAGCCTGGCCGTCTTTTTTTACGCTATCTTCTTCCTTTTTTCTAAAAACGATATGTTCCAGGACCAGACACACAATAACTCCGAGCAATAAGCCATTGCCGAATAAGAAGCTTGCTAATGCAGGCAGTTTCTGCCAAGCTACAGCCGGTACGAACATAACTCCGATCCCAACCAATAGCGAGCTACCCCCAATAATAATCGTACGTTCGTCCATCTTCACATTCACGTAATCCTTCAACCCGAAGCCCAGCAGTTGCGTATAGGAAATGAACATCGCCGCATATGCCACTGGAGTAGGCAAAGCCGCCAAAAAATGGGCAACAGTGGGAATCAGCCCAATCAGCATCATCCCTAGCATTGCTATCACAAATGGCAGGCGCGAAGCCATTTTTGTGGTTTGAATAACCGCTGCGGCCAAGGAAAGTGGAATCATACCTACCACACCGCTCAAGCCTGACAGAAAATGGGATACCCCTGTAAAAATACCACCGCGATTGTACTGCTTTTCAGTAGGCACTGTATCTGTCGCTTTTCCCATGACCGACAAACTCGTCATGAGGTTTGTCAACAGAACGAATCCTGTCAGCATACTCGTTAATACAACGCCCCAATCCCAACGTGGAGGTCCCCAAAAGAAAATAGAAGGCCATGAAAGCAATTGTTCAGTAGGTCGAACTGGTTCTGTCCATCCAAGAAGCGCGTACACGATCCAGCCTCCAACCATACCAAACAAAACGGCAAAACTGGAGAATCGCTTCGTCCGCATAATGAAGACAACAAGGGCTACAATCCCTATGGACACAAGTGCTACTCCCGGCTGTACCTCTTTTGAATGCTGAAAACCAATACCAAGCATGCCCGTGAGAATGTTACTACACAAAGAAACAGCAAGCAAAATCATATACGTACCTGAAACCAACGGCGTAAACCACTTCTGTAATTTGCCAATCCAGCCTAATAAGCCAAAAATGAAAAAGAGTAGACCAGCTAATATCATACCTACTTGAAAGGATTGACCAATTTCTTGTGGATGAAGACCCATGCTCGTTCCGAGCTGAGCCAAAATGATAAAGATCCCCCACCATAGTCCAGCCGGACCTTCAATCATCGGATAGCGGTGTCCAATCCATACTTGCAGTAGTGACGCGAGTCCGATGTAAAACATGGTCTGCTGCATCAGCTTTCCAATTTCATCAGCCTGCAAGCCGTACATATCTCCAATCATTAATGGTACCGCCACACTGCTGGAAACAGTTACGATCATCCATTGTAATACGGATAGCGTCGTAACCCCCATTGGCGGCTTGTCTTGTAGCTTATAAAACACCTCAACCACCTCGACCTGTTACTTACACAAGTTGTCTATTTCCCCTCTACACTATGCTCATATCAAAGCAGAAAAAAACCCCAATCATCAAGAAATCTTGACATTCAGGGTTAGCTTGTAAATGTATGGTGCCGGTGAAGGGACTTGAACCCCCACGGTTTCCCTCACGATTTTGAGTCGCGCGCGTCTGCCATTCCGCCACACCGGCAAATATTTTGGAGGAGGCACCCGGATTTGAACCGGGGGTGAGGGTTTTGCAGACCCGTGCCTTACCACTTGGCTATGCCTCCATGATATAAGGTAAAACAATTTGAGAAATGGAGCGGACGAAGGGTCTCGAACCCTCGACCTTCGCCTTGGCAAGGCGACGCTCTACCAATTGAGCTACGTCCGCATTTTAATGGCTGGGGTACTAGGATTTGAACCTAGGAATGACGGAGTCAAAGTCCGTTGCCTTACCGCTTGGCTATACCCCAATAAGTAATCCCCAACTATGAATTTATGGGGCGATCGATGGGACTTGAACCCACGAGTGCCGGAGCCACAATCCGGTGCGTTAACCCCTTCGCCACGACCGCCATGATTACTACTATTTTTTTGAAAAATGGCAGGGGCAGTAGGAATCGAACCCACACCAAAGGTTTTGGAGACCTTCGTTCTACCGTTAAACTATGCCCCTATAAAGGTGGCTCGGGACGGAATCGAACCGCCGACACGAGGATTTTCAGTCCTCTGCTCTACCGACTGAGCTACCGAGCCTTATATCCATGCTTTACGCGCCAATTTCATTTGATTAGAAATGGCGGAGCTGACGGGACTCGAACCCGCGACCTCCGGTGTGACAGACCGGCGTGAACTCCAACTTCACCACAGCTCCATATTTGGTTGCACCCACTGGGTACTCTAATCCTACTTGATCAAGAAGATTACTCGACGTAGAACAAGTAGAAAATTTGGTTGCGGGAGCAGGATTTGAACCTGCGACCTTCGGGTTATGAGCCCGACGAGCTACCGAGCTGCTCCATCCCGCGATAGT
>NZ_JABSUY020000001.1:1460000-1697500 GCF_013284355.2 Brevibacillus sp. M2.1A | reverse complement strand
ACGGTGTCAACTCGCGAACAAACTGAACAAGCTCCTCTTTTTCTTCTAAATATACGTTTTCAAAATCGATGTTGATGCCATCGAGATCATAAAGATGAGCGTAGTACAGGAGTTGGGCAATTAATTGGTCTCGCTTGTCATAGCTACTGAGAACGGACTTAGTCCAATCTGGATTAAAGCCATTTGTAACTAACCCCCAAACCTTGTAGCCTCTCTTATGAGCCCATTTGATATACGCAGGATCAGCCCTGTTCAACAGATTTCCTTCTGCATCCTTCATTTCAAACCAAGTAGGAGTTACTACATTTACCCCTGGTAATGCACCAATTTTTGAAACATCCGGATTCTTGCTGACGACGTGCTCCCATACGAGGTTGATCTTTCCATCAGGCTTCCAAGCAGCGTGTTGTTGTCCAGTAGCAGTCGTGTGCTCCAACTGGACTTTGCGCACATTCGTCATTTCAATACTTTTCTCTGAAATAAATCCTCCTACACCAGAGGCGGTTAAAATGCGATACCAGTTTTCCTTTTTGCCAAGAACGTTGACAACCTCACCCGCAAACAGCTCTGCTACAATCGGGGTTCGGTGAGAAGCCCCGGTACGGACCGCTTGTTTTTCCTCGGCAGCGATCACTTTCGCTTGCTGGATTTCGTAGCCCTCTTTTTCGACGACCAGGACACCCGTATCTGCTTTTCGCTCAAAAGAATAAGGGTATAGCTTTTCCAATGGATCCAACGGGACATAGCGTGTGCCGTCTACCTCTTTCACCGGAACGAGTAAATCCACAGGTTTTTTGTTCAGATAGGCGACAACTTCTCCGCTCTCCATCCGAAGCACCTTATCCTTCGTGGTGACAATAACGGAACGTGTTGGCTCATCCCAAAAAATCGCAGAATCAATGTTTTCCTTAATGAAATCAAAGGGCAGCAATATTTGCTCTGACTCCAATAAATACGTGGACTCTTTTCGCGAGCCTTCGTATACAATTACATTTTTATCACCGTCATACGGCTGCACATGCTCAGTCGAGGCACGGAGTACAAAAAACCAGTAAATGCTGCCGAAGATGGCCAACAAGAAAAAGCTCAACAAAATCAGCCTGCCAAAAGCCCTTCGTTTTCTTCGTCTTGGTCGCAGAGCTCTACCTGACTCCCTGCTCATAATCTCCACCTGCTTCCCGGTACATAAGCCTGTCTTCTGACTTGGGCTGTATGATTTGACTCATTATTCCGATCATAGCGTTGGTTCAATCCATTCACAACCTTTTGTATTCTGGTAATTCACGGACAAGCTTCCTACCAAGAAGAAGACGTACGAGAAGCCAAAAGGTTACAGATATCGACAGAAAGGGGTATGTCCCCCAAAAACAAACACCTCCTGCATCACCGGGATTATCCGATTCAAGCAGGAGGTGCTCATCCATCCAATACATTCTTAGTGGGGATTCTTTTGACAGGAATCACAAACGCCATAAACTTCCATACGATGTCCGGTTACTTTGAAGCCGATGTCTTTGGAAGCAGCTACTTCTGCATCCCGCAAATACGGAAAGTGGAAGTCCCTGATTGCACCACAGGAAGAACAGATCGCGTGATAATGATCTTCTTCCACATTGGCATCAAATCGGCTGGACGCATCCCCGTAAGTGAGCTCTGTAACCAATCCAGCATCTTTAAAGACTCGTAGATTGTTATAAATCGTTGCAACGCTCATATTCGGGAATTTGCCTTCAAGGGCTTTATATATTTCGTCAGCCGTCGGGTGAGTCATCGTTTCCAGCAAATAGGTCAAAATTGCATGGCGCTGAGGTGTCATGCGAACCCCGGTATTCTTCAGGATTTCAACAGCTTTTTCCACACGTTGTACCATCTTGTTACACCCCACAGTCTTTCGCAAGACAAAAGAACAAGCTTCTCTAATGTCATTGATTAGAATTACTATAAATAAGTGTACGTCTAGTCGGCGAAAACTGTCAATATCCATTCAGCCGATTTGAACAGAAAGAAGTGGAAAATCAAGTTTATCCCTTTGCTTTTGCTGGCTTTTTAGTTGCAGGTTTTTTGGCCTTTTTGGCTTCCGCCTGTGCAAACTTACACATGGATTGAAGGGTACAGCTACCGCATTGCGGATTGCGCGACGAACATACACGTCTGCCGTGCCAGATTAGCCAATGATGCGCATCCGTCCACTTCTCTTTTGGAATGCGCTTCATGAGCTGACGCTCCACTTCATCCACATTGTCGCTATTCGCAAGACCTAACCGGTTTCCTACGCGGAATACATGCGTATCCACCGCGATCGCAGGAATCCCGAATGCATTGGACAAAACGACATTTGCAGTCTTTCTCCCTACTCCCGGCAATGCTTCGAGCTCGGCGTGCGTTTGTGGAACTTCGCTATTGTATTTTTCGTACAAGATTCTACAGGTCTCTAAAATGTTTTTACTCTTATTCTTATACAACCCGAGCCCTTTTATATGCTCTTCCATTTCTTCCTGTGTCAAATGAAGGTAATGCTCCGGCTGGTTTAGCTGCTGGAACATGGGTGCGGTAATCTCATTCACCCGTTTATCTGTACATTGGGCCGAAAGAATGGTCGCAATGAGAAGTTCAAACGGGGTTGTATAATTCAATTCACAGTGCGCATCCGGATAAAGCTGCTGCAAATTATCCAAAATGTCGGCAACAGGTACTTTGCGTTGTGCCATAAATATATCCCCCTTTTCCCTACATTATACCGCCTTGGTCAACACAGTGATCGATAGCACCGTAGACTACAACTGTTGTACAATGAGTCTGGAAGTATTTAACGGGAGGAGGTTTTCCATGAAAGTATTCCTGACTGGTGCCACAGGTTTTGTTGGACGGGGTATACTCGAGCGCTTGCAGGCAGAAGGATATGAGACGGTTTGCCTCACCAGAGCTGGTTCAACAGGTAAGCTTCCCTACAACGAAACCGCCAATCCACATATAACGGAGGCGACTGGCGATCTATTTGATAAAGAATCATTGATGAGAGCGATGCAAGGCTGCGATGCTGTCATCCACCTCGTCGGAATTATTCGCGAACAACCGGGGAAAGACATTCACTTCTCTCGTATCCATGTAGAGGGTACAAAAAATGTACTGGAGGCCGCCAAGCAAGCTGGAATCAAGCGCTTTGTCCATATGAGTGCTCTTGGCGCACGCGAAAACGCCACGAGCGCCTATCACCGAACCAAATATGAAGCGGAGCAGCTTGTGCAAACAAGCGGTATTCCGTACGTCATTTTCCGTCCATCTGTCATTTTTGGTCCTGGGGATGAATTCGTGAACATGCTCGCCGATCTGGTCCGGTTACCTGTCACACCGGTCATTGGCGATGGCTCCTACCCTTTACAGCCAGTCGCTCGCAAGACAGTGGCAGATGTATTCGTCCAAGCCTTGAGCAGACCCGAATCAACCAATCAAATTTACGAAACAGGTGGGCCCGAACCACTCTCCTACGGGCAAATCCTAGATAAGATTGGCGAGGCAATCGGAAAACGGAAGGTCAATAAAATTCACATTCCCCTTGCTTTCATGAAGCCTGTGGTAAATATAATGGAGAGATTTCCATTCTTCCCGATTACCAACACGCAGCTCACTATGCTGCTAGAAGGAAACGCATGTAAGGACGGAAAGCTTCTCTACGATACTTTTCACACAGAGAAAATCGACTTTCTTCCGGGAATCTCCACTTACCTGCGTGCCTAATAAAAAGTTGAAGCCCCCTGCTTAATCCCAGGGGGCTTTTGCCTATTCGTGGAGCGTTTTTTCAACTGCACTTGTCTCTTTATTTATATGACGAGCCACAACGAACAGATAATCGGACAATCGGTTGAGGTATTTGACCACAGACGGGTTTACCTGCTCCTGCTGTGCCACATGAACTGCTTTGCGCTCTGCACGTCTGACGACCGTACGCGAAACATGGAAGGCAGCCGCTGCTGGATGTCCGCCAGGCAAAATAAAATTGGTGAGCGGAGGCAACTTTGCATCTAGCATATCAATTTGCTCTTCCAGAAAAGTAACATCCTCTTCTGCAATTGGCCAACCTACCTTCTTGCCTTCTGGCGTCGCCAGCTCAGCTCCTACATGGAACAGCTTTGTCTGAATGACATGGAAAACATCCTGCAATTCCTTCCACTCTTCTGTCGCAGGCAACAGAGCCAGTGCCAATCCAATCTGCGAGTTGGCTTCATCGCATGTACCGTACGCCTCTACACGGTCCGCAAACTTAGGCACGCGGACACCTGCAACCAGCGACGTCTCACCTTTATCCCCTGACTTTGTATAAATCTTCATTCCATATCCCCTCCACAGGTTCCGTTTACAAAGGTTCTGCGACCAGAATCAATTCTGAGCTATTTGAGTCAAAAGGTGTCTTTGCAAAAGAACCGTATCGTTGTGTGACCTTCAAGCCGTTTAAACGAAGCAGGTGATGGAGCTCCGCAGGGAATATGTAGCGGAGAGTAAATCGACCTTTCACCCGTTCCGTCACAACTCCCTGTGCATCCGTACGCTCGTATATGCGTGTCACTTCGGACAGTTGCTGAAAATGGTCATAGCGGGTATAATCCCACATCGCAACCTCTTCTCCTGACGGGAGTGGGTAGGTGCCACGCAAGGACATTTTTTCATTTTCCTCGTAAAAATGATGAATCTTGGGCACAAACACGTTCATGATGAACTTCCCGCCTGGAGCCAGATGCTTGCGAATGCAGGTCAATGCCTTCATTTGCTCTTGAACATGCAACAGATGCAAAAACGACCGAAAAGGAATCATAATCAGCGAAAATGACTCTTGCAGATCAAAGGCGCGCATATCCCCTTGCAATAGCCTCAAGCCGGATGTCACACCTTGTTCCTCTGCTTTTGCCTGAGCCCTCGCCAGCATATCCTGGGAAAGGTCAATTCCGGTAACGTCGATGCCAGCCTGCGCCATCGGAATGCTGATTCTTCCGGTGCCGCAAGCAAGATCCAACACTTTTCCGCCTGCTTGCTTGGCTTGCTCCAGATAGAAGTCAACATCACCCGCGACACCGCGTTGCGTGAGATCATAGTAGTCAGCCCATTGATACATATTGCTCATACGGCCCTCCTATGCTTGCATTTCTTCTGATTGAAGGTAGGCCATCACGAGCTTCGCCGTGTTGTCGAGCGCTTCTTTATGTGTACGTTCATGAGAGTGGGATGCATCTACTCCCGGTCCGATCAAGCCATGGACAACGTCATATCCTGCTCTCAGCGCAGCACTTGCGTCAGAACCATAGTAGGGATAAATGTCTACTTGATAGTTCAAACCGTTCGCTTGTGCGAGCTTGGTCAGATGGCTGCGCAATCCGTAGTGGTAAGGTCCTGTGGAATCCTTCGCACAAATGGACACGCAATACTCATCTGTCGTCTGTCCGTCCCCAATAGCGCCCATGTCGACAGCCAGGTACTCCACCACGTTATCGGGGATGCTGGAATTGCCGCCGTAGCCGATCTCTTCATTATTGCTGATAAAAAAGTGCGTGGTGTAAGGCAGCTTCACGCCGGATTCACTCAGCTCCTTCAGAACCCCCAGCAGTACAGCTACGCTTGCTTTGTCGTCAATGTGGCGGGACTTGATAAAGCCGCTATCCGTTACCGTCACCCGCGGATCAAAGGAGACGAAATCTCCGACAGAAATCCCAAGCGCAAGGACTTGCTCCTTGTTTGTAACTTTTTCATCCAGTCGGACTTCCATGTTCGCCTCATTGCGCTCAGCTTTCCCCGCTTCTGAGCTGTATACATGCACGGAAGCTTTGGTGGACAAAATGGTACCGGTTACAAGACGACCGCTACTAGTCTCTACAACGCAGTGCTCTCCTTCAATCGCATTGAATGCAAAGCCACCGATCAAAGTCAGCTTCAAGCGCCCGTTGCTCTTTATTTCTTTTACCATCGCGCCCAGTGTATCGACGTGAGCGGTCAAGAGTCTTGCCTTTTCGTTATGGGCCCCCGCTACTGTTGCAACGATTGCCCCTTTGTTTGTCCGTTTATAGGAAACGCCAAGCTTTTCTAACTCTTGTGCAACCCAGGCCATTACTTTTTCCGTATTGCCGGATGGACTTGGGATGTTCGCCAATTGGCAAAAGCTTTGTACAACATATTCCGTGGATACACTCATCTGTTTTCCTCCATTCGCCCATTGCGAAATAAACGTTAGGATTGAAGCTCTTCCTTAATAAATTGAAGCACTTCCTGCACATGTCCTTTGACTTTTACTTTTGACCATACTTTTGCGATGTTGCCTTCTTTGTCGATGACGAACGTCGTGCGTTCAATGCCCATGTACTCTCGACCGTACATTTTTTTCAACACCCACACGCCATAAGCCTCTGCCACTTGGTGATCAGGATCTGACAGAAGCGGAAAAGGCAATTCGTGCTTCGCGATAAATTTATCATGCGATTTCACAGAATCCGGACTGATTCCGAGAACAACTGTATTCAGCTCGGCAAAGCCTGAATGGAAGTCACGGAAGTCGCATGCTTCTGTGGTACATGTTGGCGTTTGGTCCTTCGGATAAAAATAAAGCACTACATTTTGACCATGAAATTGGGAAAGTGAGAGGGTCTGATTATTGCTCGCCTGCAAAGTAAATGCAGGTGCAGCTTGTCCTACTGCCGTCAAACTTTTCCCTCCTCTCGATAATATCCTGTTTTCGCTGGTCCCATTTTACCACAATCTAGTAGTCACTTCATCCGCATACAAGTTGCGCTTTGATTCAGAAAAGGATAGAATTAAAAAAAATAAAATTTTGCCTAGTCAGTTGGATGGTGAATTCGCATGAAAGAGTTTTTTGAAGTAACAGATCCAGAAGCGCTAAAATCGCTTGCTATAGCGGAACGGGTTAAAATTTTGGAACTCTTTGAAGATTTGGAGCCCAGAACGGCCAAACAAATCGCTACAGAACTAGGCGAAAATGCAGCACGGCTACATTACCATGTGAAAGAGCTCGTGCGTGTTGGACTGCTCGAGCAAGTGGATACCCGGGTAAAAGGCTCCATTGTGGAGAAATATTATGAGCCTGTTGCCAAGGTCATTCAGGTCAAGCTTCAATTGATGATTGAAGAAAACGCTCAACAATTAAGTGATGTCATGTTTACTCCGTTTCGTACTACGGAAAAGGACCTCATGCGAACGCTCAATCGCTTCGTCGCAAGCGACCAGGATGTTCGGAAGGAATACAAAAATACGTTCGCTTTTAATTTGACTGAATTTTATTTGAGTCAAGAAGAACGTAATCAATTTGTGGAAGACATCTCTGAGCTGTTGCAAAAGTACAAAGGGTTCAAAAAGGAATCTGGCCGTCGAAAATTCAAGTTTTTCGACATCTTGTTCCCATTGACTCCGGCTGATCCAACAGATGATTCAGATGATCCTTTTGATGATTCGGATGAGTAAGTCACCAAGAAAACCATCAGATACGATGGTTTTCTTTCATTTTCTAATCAAAGGAGGACTCCAATGCGGACGATCTTGTTTGATTTCGACGGCACAGTTGCCGATACCCTCCCCTTGATCTTCACCGCTTTTCGCTCCACCTTTCAGCAGTTTTTACAAGAGCATTATACGGACGAGCAGATTGTAGCTCTCTTTGGCCCCACAGAGACAGGCATCTTGCAAAGCAAGCTTCCCCCACATGCGCATGACAACGCCTTCGCACATTTTTATCGTGTATACACAGATGAACACTCCCGCGTACAAAATCCGGAAAATATCCGAATGATGCTCGACGAACTTCACGCAGCCGATATCCAAATGGGAATCGTAACAGGAAAAGGACGAAAAAGCGCTGACATCTCCCTTCGCGAATGGGGATTAGATTCGTATTTTTCCGTCGTGATTACAGGGGATGAGGTCACACATCCAAAGCCTCATCCAGAAGGTATTTTTACTGCTATGAAACAGCTAGGCGCAACTCCTGCGGAAACCATTTTCGTAGGTGACAGTGATGCTGATGTTTTGGCTGGTCGTGCCGCTGGTTTGCGAACAGTCGGTGTGGATTGGCTTTTGGTTACACAAAAGTCGGGAAAATTCGATCCCGAGCCTGACTACCACTTTACGGATGTGCAAGCTTTTACCGATTGGATTCTCGGACGCTAGTTGAAAAAAGGGTGTGCCCCTGCCGCAAAAGCGTGGACACACCCTTTTTTGATTAATACGCCCGTCCGAACCAGACACTATGCTGTGACTCTTTGCCGCAGCAAAGGCAGACTTTCTTTTGTACAGGAGGCTCAAACGGGATGTTGCGAGAGGTGAACTTGGTTTCTTCCTTGATCTTCGATTCACAAGCGTCATCCCCACACCAGCCAGCTAACACCCATCCGCTCGTTTTGTTTTCGCTCTCGTTTTTGGCAATATGAGCGGATAGCTGCTCCAGTGTGTCGATCCCCAGATGTGAGTTTTCATCACGGAATGCTAGTGCTTTTTGGAACATATTTTGCTGAATCTCTTCCAACAGTTGAACAACGGTCTGCGCGATACCTTCAAGTGAAACCGTCACCTTCTCCCCTGTATCGCGTCGAGCCAAAATCACTTGACCATTTTCCACGTCACGTGGGCCGAGCTCCAGACGCAGAGGAACCCCGCGCATTTCCCACTCATTGAACTTCCAGCCTGGTGTTTCTTCGCGAAGATCAGCACGGACACGCACTCCTGCGGCCTTGATTTCGTCAAAGAGCGGATCAAACGCCTCCATGACTTTCTCGCGCAGCTTCATCGGACCGACCGGGATCATAATCACCTGCGTCGGAGCCATGCGAGGCGGCAACACGAGACCGCGGTCATCGCCATGCACCATGATCATCGAACCAATCAGTCTCGTAGAGGTGCCCCATGATGTGGTGTGAACGTACTTGAACTGATTGTCGCGATCCAAAAACTTGATTTCAAAGCCGCGCGCGAATTTATCGCCCAAATAGTGCGAGGTACCCGCCTGCACTGCTTTTCCATCCTTCATCATCGCTTCAATGGAATACGTGTCAACAGCACCCGCAAAGCGTTCACTTGGTGTTTTTTGTCCCTTCCAAACCGGAATGGCCAGCTCCTGCTCAACGACCTCTCGGTAAATCTCCAGCATTTGCATCGTTTCCTGACGAGCTTCCTCCTCTGTCGCATGTGCCGTGTGGCCTTCTTGCCAGAGAAATTCCGATGTCCGCAAGAACGGCATTGTCCGCTTCTCCCAGCGAAACACGTTTGCCCACTGATTGATTAATACAGGCAGGTCCCGATAGCTCTGAATCCATTGGCTGTACATATGCCCGATGATCGTCTCGGAGGTTGGACGTAGTGCGAGCTTTTCCTCTAGCGGCTCGCCCCCAGCCTCTGTTACCCAAGGCAGCTCTGGATTGAAGCCCTCGATATGCTCTTTTTCTTTTTGAAAGAAGGACTCGGGGATCAGCATCGGGAAATAGGCATTGCGATGCCCTGTCTCCTTGAAGCGCTTATTCATCGCCTCTTGAATTCGCTCCCATAGCTCAAAGCCATCCGGCTTGAAAACGATGCAGCCGCGCACCGGTGTGTAGTCCATCAAATCCGCCTTTTTGATGGCATCGATGTACCAACGCGAAAAATCCTCCGATTGCGGTGTAATTTCTTTTACAAACGCTTTGTCCTCTTTCATCCGTCTACGCTCCTTTTTGTTCTTACGTAAAATGCAAAAAATCCCCCATCCCAAAAAGGGACGGAGGATTAACTTCCGCGGTACCACCCTGATTGACCATAGCAATACGCCATAGTCCTCTCGATAACCCGATAACGGTGGGCATCCGGCTAAGCTCTTCACCAGCGGCTTCAGGATGGGATGCAGTTATCCTTTACGTATCAGCCTTCCAGACTAGGGCCGACTCTCTGTAACGTGGGAATAGCTGCGGGTCCTTTCATAGCCTTTTGAAACTTTCTATTAAGTTAACATATTAGCGAGTCATGTCGTGGTTGTCAATTGTTGGTACGCGCAGCGATTCTGGAGCCGAGCTTCACGTAGATCGGATACGCGACCACTGAAATCATAACACCTTTGAAGAGATTGAACGGCACGATTCCGTACAGAACCAATGACCAGATGCTTGTCGCGTTGAACATAGTCAAGAGCTGTTCAATCGGCATTTGATAAAGCACAGCGTACGCAGGCAACAGCACATATGCATTTGCCACAGCCATGACGATCGTCATCAAAACCGTCCCCAGAGCGAGACCAGTCAGGAAGCCTTTTTTGCCTTGGCCCAGACGCTGCATGTAGACAGCCGCAAAAATAAAGCTTGATCCTGCTACGACGTTTGCGAGTTCACCGATCAAAAGGCCATCTGTATTTTTGAAGAGCATGTGCAGTGTATTTTTCAGTACCTCGATAATAATGCCAGCTACAGGTCCGTACATGAGTCCCCCGATCAATGCCGGGAGTGTGCTGAAGTCGAGCTTCAAAAAGCTTGGCATCAGTGGTACGGGAACCTCGAGATACTGCAGAATAAATGCAACGGCCGCCAGCATGGGAATCGTCACCAGCTTTTGGGTTGCACGTGTGCGCGAAGAATGCAGCGCTGTTTCTTTCATGTTTACCATCTCCTCATTTTTCTACTCCTTCTTGAGGAATGGCAACAGTCGTTGTATGCTCACACGTCTTGTTACACAAACAGAATAAACCCTGTGGCTATGTTCCACAGGGCATTTGCAAGCGTATGACAAAACCATGCGCAAATAAAAGGTACAAGAAACAAGAGGGCTGGCCTCTACGTTCTCATCCCGTTTGCACAGGTAAACAAGCACGTGTGATAAACGTACTGTCGTCATCCTTCTCCCATCCAGACTGTACTGTCGGCTCTGGAATCACACCAGATCCTGCACTCCGTCGCAACTTTACGCTCGGGAGGCTCGCGGGCTTAACATGCGTAAAGCATGATCACCGCCGGTCGGGAATTTCACCCTGCCCCGAAGGAATGTGTAGTTGTATACAGCATATTATACTGCTGTTTTTTGATTTGACAATAGAGGAAACTGCCAAAGCGACACTTCTTATTTATTTTTCCGATGTGTTTAGTGCGAATAGCGAATAAAAAAGACACTTGCTAACTAGAGAGCACATTATGCTATCATTCGCTTGTACAATAGAATCGGCTCCTCAAGGGTGGTCGCGGCTCATCCCCATAGAAAGCGGGTGAGATCGGCTTGGTAGTTACCTTGACCAAAAAGAAATAGACCGCCCTTGAGTTGACAGCTCTGCGGTCTATTTCACAACATAGTATTGATCCGCACCCCTTTGCGGGAAGCGCCTATTGTACCGACCGTTCCGGTTGCAGCCGGGATGGTCTTTTTTTACCTCACAACGACTTCGGATTATAAATAATCAAGAACCCGCTCCCCGATACTTCGTGACTCCCCAGTTCCAGACCAACAGCCCAATCCCGAAGAAAATAACAGCCACTACCGGCGTCATTGCCGCATATGTGTACCAGACTTCCTTGCGCAAAAAGTAAGCCGCCGGATAAACACCTACGAAAGCAAACGGCAGCACGTAGGTGAGCACAAAGCGAATAGCCTTGTTGTACACGTCTACCGGATAGCGCCCATATTGCTGGATGTTGTAGATCATCGGAGCAATCCCTGTCCGCGAGTCGGAAAAGAAGCTAACCGCGGCAATCGCGGTATACACGCCACCGTAAATCAGTGCCCCGCTGATCGAGAGCCCGATAAAGATGAACACGTCGTACCAGTAAAACGACAAATCGAGTTGAATGGCAGCATACCCCATGATGATGATCCCGGTTATGACGCCAAAAATGCGGTCTGGCGCAATCGACTCGAGGCACACCTGCGCCAGATTGTGGATCGGTCTCGTCAGGATGCGATCCATCTCGCCCCGGATGATGTACCGTTCGTTGAAGTCCCAAAAACCGAAGAACATCGAGAATAACGCGTATGGAACCAAAAAGAACCCATAGATAAAGATAATCTCGTCACGCGTCCAATCCCCCATCAGCGGAACATGGGTGAACACAACAACAATAAAGACAAGATTGATCAACTCAGAAACCAGATTGGACACAAAATCCCCGAGAAAATCTGTTCGGTAGGCAAGTCTCGTCTTGAAGTACTGGCTCAGGTAGTCGGCAAAAATACTGAAAATATGTCTCATGTCTTGCATGCTCTACCCTCCTTGCACAACCAGCTTGTTGCGGGCAAGACGCCACATCACCAAGATGGGAACCAGTATGACAAACATCCAAACCACCTGAAAACCGATCAATTCCCAGGAGCGTTCCGTTGTAATCGCACCTGTGAAGATCAAGCTCGGATAGTAGTTGACCGCCTGAAATGGAAGATACCCCATTACCGTTTGCGCCCAACCGGGGAAAAAGCTGATCGGCAGCACGAGACCAGACAACAGATCCACCACGACCCGCTTGGCTCGCATCATGCCATCGTTTCGGAACAGGAAGAAAGTAAGCAAGCCTGTCACCAGATTGATTTGTGTATTGATCAAAAACGCACACATCAAGCTGATCAAATACAGTCCCCACCCAGTTGCTGTCGCAGGGAAGCTGAACGGAATGATCAGACTGATAAGGAAAATGCCTGGACCCGCGAAAAAGAGAAAACGAAAGATCCCTTCCCCAAAAGCCTGCGCCGTTTTCACGGACAAGTAATTATAAGGGCGTATCATTTCAATCGCGACCTTGCCTTCTCGGACGTCCTGGGCTATTTCCGTATCGATGTTGTTAAAATAAAACGCCCGCGACATCCAAGCAATCGCAACGTAGGAAGTCATCTGTTCCACCGTAAGCCCGCCCAGCTGCTGTTGACCTCCGTAGATCGCTCCCCATAAAAAGTAGTACGCACCGATGTTGATCGCGTAGATAATGATCCCGCTGTAATAGTTCACACGATAGGCAAGCATCGTCAAAAACCTCATGCGGATGAGTTCCATATAAAGCTTACGCATGGCTTCTTACCTCTTGGTCTGAGGAATAAATGTTGCGAACGATATCCTCTGTGCTCGTCTCCTCGATTTTCACATCGCTGACTTCAAAGGAGGACATGACCGTCGACAACACAAAGGGCAACATTTCTTGACTTCGCGCTACTTTTACACTGAGGGTAAAGTCATTGATTTGCTCGATCTCACAAGGCATCTCGCCCAATGCCTGACGAAGAGCATCTGCTGAAGTGCGCTTTTTCATTTGAAAGGACACTTCTGTGCCATTGCCCCATTTTTCCTTGAGGTCATTCAGTAAACCATCGAAGATCAGCTTTCCTTTGTCCATGACAAGCACCCGTTTACAGAGTGCTTCGATGTCTGACACATCGTGAGTCGTCAACAAGATCGTCATATTTTCCGTCTCGTTCAGATTGCGGAGAAACTCACGGATTTTTTGTTTAACGAGGACATCGAGTCCAACTGTCGGTTCATCGAGAAACAGCAGGCGTGGCTTATGAATCAACGAAGCAGCCACTTCACAGCGCATCCGCTGTCCGAGACTCAGCTTGCGCACTGGCTGACTGACGAACGGAGAAATTTCCAGCTCTTCAATCAAACGCTCCAGCCATTTTTCTCCTTCTACTTCGTCAACCTTATAAACACTTTTCAACAGGCGGAAGGACTCTAGCGGAGATAGGTCCCACCAAAGCTGAGAGCGTTGCCCGAAAACAACTCCGATGGATCGAACGTACTCTTCCCGCTGCTTGAAAGGCACATAGCCGTTGATGACGATTTCGCCATCGCTCGGGGTTAAGATACCCGTCAGCATCTTGATCGTGGTCGATTTTCCGGCACCATTTTCCCCAATCAGCGCGAACATTTCCCCTTCCCCTACTGTAAAGGAAAGGTCATCCACCGCTTTTACTGTCTTGTACTCTCGACTGAACAAATCACGAAAAGCACCACCAAGGCCCGGTCTGGACTGATGAATGCGGAAATCCTTTTGTAAATGATTTACCTGAATCATGGAAAACCGTCCTTTTTTCTTCGCTTAAATACCATTTGTAGTGTATATGAGCCAATCGAATTGTGCAAAAGGCAAACTGCACCAAACTGTTATTGAAGATAAAGAATCATGCCCGTTTTGTCGTCTGACTTTTTAAAACGGATATAGTGGAGGCATTCGGGATCATTGTTTTCCAGAGTGATGAGCTCGTCTGTATAACGTTGCAGCCCTTTATGTACAATCGGCAGCACCGTTTCTTCCCACTTTGGCTGTGCTCCACCTATAGTTCTCGGCATGAAAAGACCATCCGTTACCAGCACCAATGCCTTCACGCCAACTCGATTCATGCGTCCATACTCGATAAAATCCCGACAGGCAACATCACCATTCAACACGCCGTAGCCTCCTGGTCCATTCGCCTGATAGCGGTTATGGATCAGGATGTCCATACATCGTTCGTACAGCTCTGTTCGGGTACACGATCCTTCGTTGATTCCTTCTTCCCACTTCGCCAAGGCGGCCTGTTCCAAATGGCTGACTTGCGTGTGCGTCAGGGGTCTTACCATCTCATCATCATAAACGGCAAATATCATGCAATCACCCAACTGCGCATACTCGATATGGGCATCTCCTACACGAACGACTGCACAGGCCGCTCCCCACAATGCTTCCTTTTTCTCAAGATTGATGCCACTTTGCCGCATCTGCTCCTGAAGGGTTTCGTTTATCGTCCCCAAATAATTGTGCAAAGCTGCATCCTCCGGCATTGCTTCCAACTGCTTTTTTACAAGGTCAGCCGCGATAGCTCCTCCTGTCTGCCCTGCTTCGTTCTCATACGGGATCAGCGACGTAGTGCCATCGATGACCGCATACACATGTTTGACCTGCTGAATCACATAGGCGTCCTCATTGCTTTTGCCGCTTCCTTTCATGGAGATGCACTCAAGTTTCATGATGACCCCGCCTTTACCCTTGGAGTGATTTGCTTGAAAATTGTATCATTTTTCCTTTCCTTCATCTATAGCTCTCCGTTCATATCCACTTGTTGAACAGCTGTGGTAAGATAATGAAGGACTTTTTCCAAAAGAGGTAGTTCCAAAAGAAAAGAGGGAATATGCATGAAACGTGAACGATCCGCGCAACTGCACGAGCAAGCACTCGACGTCATTCTAGGCGGGGTAAACAGCCCTTCCCGCTCTTTCAAGGCCGTAGGCGGGGGAGCACCCGTAACGATGGAACGTGCCCAGGGCGCGTATTTCTGGGACGTGGACGGCAATCGATATATTGACTATTTAGCAGCATATGGCCCCATCATTACTGGCCATGCACATCCACATGTGACCAAAGCGATTTGCGAAGCGGCTGCCAATGGAACCCTGTACGGTACGCCTACTCCATGGGAAATTACCTTTGCAAACATGATCCGTGAAGCAATCCCTTCGATGGAGCGCATTCGCTTCAACAATTCCGGTACAGAAGCAGTCATGACCTGCATTCGTGTAGCACGTGCCTATACCGGACGTGTCAAAATCATCAAATTTGCAGGCTGCTACCACGGCCACTCTGATTTGGTGCTCGTTGCTGCCGGCTCGGGGCCATCTACTCTGGGGATTCCAGACAGTGCAGGTATTCCGCAAAGCATTGCCAGCGAAGTCATTACCGTACCTTTTAATAATATCGAAGCATTCGCAGAAGCTATGAGCAAATGGGGAAGCGAAACGGCTTGCGTCCTCGTTGAGCCGATTGTCGGCAACTTCGGTATCGTGGCACCTGAGCCTGGCTTCCTGGAAGAGGTTAACCGCATTACGCACGAAGCTGGCGCCCTTATCGTCTACGATGAAGTGATCACGGCCTTCCGCTTCTGCTATGGCGGCGCACAAAACCTCCTCGGAGTCGAGCCTGATCTGACTGCATTGGGCAAAATTATCGGTGGCGGTCTGCCAATCGGCGCTTATGGCGGTCGTCGGGAAATCATGGAGCAAGTCGCCCCACTCGGCCCTGCGTATCAAGCAGGAACAATGGCTGGTAATCCTGCTTCTATCCGTGCGGGTATTGCCTGCCTGGAAGTATTGAAGCAGCCGGGCGTGTACGATGAATTCGAACGACTTGGCGCTATGCTGGCGAACGGAATCATCGAAGCGGCAAACAAACACGGCGTGACCATTCAGCTCAATCGTGTAAAAGGGGCATTGGCTGTTTACTTTACGGACGAGCCTGTTCATGATTACGATGCAGCTCAGAAAGCGAATGGAGAAATTTTTGCCCGCTTCTTCCAGCTGATGCTGAATGAAGGTGTATGCCTGGCTCCATCTAAATATGAAGCTTGGTTCGTGACGACAGCTCATACAGAAGAAGACATCCAATACACCATCGCGGCTGTAGACCGCGCCTTTTCTCAGCTGTAAACCATTCCCACGTCCTTTCGTATCCGTCCGAGGAAATAATAAACCTGTTCGCGATTATGTTTTCGAGGAGGATATCCCGGTGTCCAAAGGTGAAAAATCATATCCGCAGGCTCCTGAAAAGACGTTGGATTCCAAAATGAGCAGTAAGATGCTCGAAGTGAAGGGCTTTCAAAACCCGCGAAAAACCGAGCATCATAAAACTCAAAATCACGACAGATGAGCATCAAAACAGACACATTCCCAATCATACTGACGAGGAATGTGTCTGTTTTTTCGCATGCGGCAACATTGTCAATATTGGTCAGAGATTGTACAATAAAATAGTGAAACTGTCATAGGACTTATTCGTATACATGAATATGGGACAGAATGAAGTAGTAAGGTTACATGTATGGCTTAGCAACATTTCGTTTTCATAGATTACAATGAGGAGTGAGTGTGGAATGTTTTTCCATCCTATGGATTTCCTGATTCTGATTGCATTCGGACTGTCGCTCTGGGCACAGTTCCGTGTGAAAGGAACTTTTAACAAATTCGCCGAAGTTCCTACCTCCTCCGGTCTTACCGGTGCAGAGGCAGCCCGTCGCATGCTCGATGCGAACGGCTTGACGAACGTTCCTGTTCAACATATCCCAGGTACATTGACTGACCACTACGACCCGACTGACCGTGTCGTACGCCTGTCTGATCCCGTATACTTCGGCAACTCGATTGCCTCTCTGTCCGTTGCTTGTCACGAGGTAGGCCATGCGATTCAGCACAAGGTCTCGTACCCGATGCTGGTAGCACGCCATCGCATTTTCCCGGTAGTCAACCTGGTGTCTGGTGTGGCGCCATTGCTGCTGTTGGCTGGTTTCTTCTTCAAAATGGCTGGACTCCTGCTCATCGGGATTATCTTCTTCTCCGGAGCAGTTGCCTTCCAGCTCGTCACACTACCTGTCGAGTTTAACGCAAGCAGCCGCGCGAAAGAACTGATGCTCAAAATGGGCTTCATCCGGAATGAAGAAGAACGTGGCGCAAGCAAAGTACTGGGCGCAGCCGCTCTGACGTACGTAGCTGCCGCTCTGATCTCTGTTCTGGAGTTGGCGAAATACATCATGATTTTCCGAAGCTCTGACGACTAATCCGTTAAACGAAACGGCAAAGGTACAGCTCTCTCATATGGGAGGCTGTACCTTTTTTCATGAGGCTACGTTACAATAAGGCAGGGGGTTTTGCATATGCGAATTGGAATCATTGGATTAGGCAGTATGGGACAAATGCTGGTGAAATCACTCTGTAAAAGCGGTGTGGTCCAGCCCGAGCAAATAACCGTCTTCAATCGAACAAGAGAAAAGGCTGAAAATCTGCAAGCATCACATGGTATTCTCATAGCCAAAAGTGCGCAAGAGGTGTGCGATCAGGCAAAGCTGGTCTTTCTCTGCACAAAGCCACTGGATATCCTGCCTGTACTGCGTGAGCTGTCTATCCCCAAAAGTGTACATATCGTTTCTGTAGCAGCAGGTGTTAGCATCGATGATTTGGAAACCGTCCATACAGGTGCCGTAAGCAAGGTAATTCCTACAGTCACTTCGCAAGAGCTGCATGGTGTGTCTCTGTTTACATGCAGCAGTCGAACAAGTGCAGAGGATCGCAATGAGCTTCTCGCTCTCCTGTCTTCCATTAGTCAATCACAGGAAGTATCCGAGGTCGAGATCGAAACAGCGACGATTCTCACCAGCAGCGCACCAGGACTGATCGCAGGGATTCTTGATTCCTTCGCGCAGGCAGCCGTTCGCAAAACACCGGAGCTTGACTTGGATACTGCAAGAAGCATGCTGGTGGAAACGATGCTGGGAACCGCTCTTTTGCTCAAAAACGAACAGCTTAGCTTCGACCAGCTGATCGAGCGTGTTGCTACCAAAGGTGGCATTACCGAGGAAGGCTTGCGTGTGCTTGACAAGACGCTTCCTTCAGGGTTTGACGAGTTGTTTGCCATGACAGAATCCAAGCACGCTGCTTTGAAGATACTTGTTCAACAACAAATAAAAGCATAAATCGCGGATAGGAGAACAACACGATGATCATCGGTTGGATTGGTTTGGGTAACATGGGTATACCAATGGCTAGCAATCTGCTGGCTGCAGGCTACGACGTACGTGTCTGGAATCGTACGCCGGGAAAAGCTGCACCATTGGTGGCATTGGGTGCGAAAAAGACTGCGACTTTGTCTGAGCTCGTGGCAGAAAGCGATGTACTTTTTACCATGGTTAGTGATGATGATGCTGTAAAAGCAATCTATACAGGCTCAGATGGCCTCTTGCGTCTTCCTGTGCAAGGAAAGCTGGCGGTGGACATGAGCACTATTTCTCCGGATACTTCCCGTTTTCTTGCTGACCAGGCCAAACAAGCTGGGCTGCGCTTTCTCGATGCGCCTGTCTCTGGCAGTGTAGGACCTGCAAAAGAAGGGAAGCTCGTCATCATGGTAGGTGGCGAGAAGGCGGATTATGAGGTAGTCAAGCCGATGCTGGACAAGCTAGGCAAAGCAGCCTTTTATTTGGGCCCAAACGGTGCTGGCACGTCTGCCAAGCTGGCGATCAATCTGTTGCTTGGCATTACGGTACAAGGTGTCTCAGAGACATTGCTGTTCGCACGCTCTCTCGGCATTGGCACAGAACAGATGCTGGACATCATTTCCGAGAGCGCCGTGGGAACCCCGTTAATTCGCGGAAAAGCAGCCTCGATTCTCGCTGACGACTATCCGGCTGCCTTTGCCCTGAAGCATATGGCCAAGGACCTTCGATTAGCGCATGAAGCAGGCGTTTCTACACCATTGGCGGAATCCGTCAATGCCACCTATCGCCATGCACTGGAATCAGGACTGGGAGAGCTCGATTTGATGGCGATCCTGCGTCACCTTGGCGGAAAATAAGCATTGTGCCTTGACTGACCCAATATAAGTGAAACAGCGGCTACCTAAGACCTGAAAAAGAAAGTCTTGGAATGGCCGCTGTTTTTTGTCATTCCACGCAGAGCATACGCCTATGTTTGACATATATTGCTTACAAAAGGAGGAGTAGGCTATGCATCATCCCAATTTTCCGTATATACAATACAGTCATCGACTCCCAGTATACGCTGGTAAGACCTTTCGCTATGATTATGATGATGGCAATATATTTATCATCGATTTCTTTGACGCTACTCACCGGCATGATGTCGGGATTGCTGGGATGCATAAAGGATTCAATGGTTACTATACATTCAACTACGTGGAGATAGCCCCTTGCGTATACTTTATGTATTGGCTGGAAGAAGTCTATACGGTCAGCCAAGTTGCTGATTTTCATAAGATGCTGGTCTATACCCATTATACCTATGATGCACAGGGTGTTCGAATAAGTCTGTTCCATTCTGGTACCATAACCGAACTAGACAGCTCCACCTCCTAATGCTTCACCAACGCTTCAAACTGTCGGATCATTTTATCCAGTTCTGTCACAGATTGCGTCAGCCTGTCCATATCGCCCAGCGTCGTTTCGGCAACAGCGCGCACTTCCTCTGAGCCAGCCGATGTTTCCTCGGAAAGAGCCGTTACTTCTAAAACGGCATCGACCATTTGCCTAGACAGCTTGGCCTGTTCATCCATCCGCTGTTTAATATCGTCAATGGAGGCAACGGTCTGTTGTACCCGCTCCACGGAATCTCCTAACGTTTCGCCAGTCTGCCCGACGATTCGGACGCCCTCCTCAATCACTCCATGCCCTTCCTCTGAACGCTTCATGAACTGGTAGATTTGCGACTGGATGTTATCAATAATCCCTTGAATGTCTTGCGTCGAATCGGCTGTCTGCTGAGCCAGCTTGCGAATTTCATCAGCTACCACCGCAAATCCCCTGCCCGCTTCACCCGCTCTCGCTGCTTCGATCGCTGCATTTAACGACAATAGTTTCGTTTGGTTGGAAATCGACGAAATCATGGTAGAGATTTGCCCGATTCGCTCTGATTGGCCATGCAACTCAGTCATAGACTCCATGCTCTGGTTCATCAGATTTTGAACCATATTCATTTTGGCTGACGCCTGTAATACAGCTTCCTTGCCTTCCTGAAAAGCATCGGAAAAATATTCGGCCCGACATTGCTTCCGTAAGCACTTTGGCTAATAGTTTGGCTCTGGTAGACAACTCCGGCACCCAACGCAAGGAAAGCCAGACTGGCATAGCGATCAAATGTTTTACTCATGGCTGTTCTCCCTCCCTGTTGAAAATCTGTTGCGAGGCGAGTGAAAGAGAGAAGAGGTCTTGCCCCTTCCCTCTGTGTCCCGCTTTATTTATGAATCCCGATCGCCTTCAACAGTTCCTCGATCTGTTTATCCTGCTCGTCCAGGAATGCTTTGAAATCCTTCGAGTTCTTGTAATCGCCCTCTACGCCATCCGCCTTCAACAATTGCTTCCATTCTTCTTTTTCACTCAATGCCTTGAAGGTTTTATCCCAGTATGCGACCTCGGCTTCTCCCATCTCTTTTGGACCCAATACGCCACGCCAGATCGTAAATTCCGCATCCAGACCAAGTTCCTTCATAGTCGGCACGTCGCTCAAAATACCGCCAAGACGCTCAGGCGAAGTCACGGCCAACACGCGGATTTTTTTCGCTTCCAAATAAGGCAGTACCAGCGATACAGGCTTGGCAGCAGCTTGTGCATGGTTGCCGAGCAGCGCGGTGATCGATTCTCCACCACCCTCATACGCGACATACTTGACCCTTTTCGGATCAAGACCGTACTTGTAGATCGGAAGCATTGCAATCACATGGTCCATGCTGCCCGGTGAGGAACCGCCAGCGATTGTCACCTGTGTAGGGTCTGCCTTGATGTCATCCAAGAGAGACTTGAGATCCTTGTACTTGGAATCAGCAGGCACGGAGATCGCGCCGTAATCTCGCGTTAACTGCGCCAGCGGAGTTGTATCTTTGTAGCCGTATGGACTATTTCCCTCTTTTTTGTGGTTGTTCAAAAGCACTGGCGGTGAATTCACCAGCAGCTTGTACGGGTTTTTGGTTTCTTTGGTGGCATATTCCGCCATGTAGACGCTGCCTCCCCCGCCAGGTCTATTTTCGACCAGGACGGTTTTTGTTACCAATTTCGTGTCAGCCAAACCTTTTGCCAGAAGTCTTGCCGTTTTATCCAAACCACCGCCTGCCCCGTTGGGAGCAACGAGCGTGATCGCTTTTTCCGGATAGTTGGATGCAGCTGCGGTCGCTTGACCTTTTCCAGTCTCCTTGGTCCCGCCACAAGCAGCCAAACTGACCGTCAGTGCTGTAGACAAAACAGCCAACATCCATTTTTTCGTTCTTCTTTGCATGACAATTCCTCCTACTGTTTCGTTTAGTAAAACGCTTACATTATTCTGTGAGTGGCAAAGCCCGTAATGGGTATTTCGCCACTGCACAGACTTTCTTCATTTCCTTAAATAAAGGCAGAATAATCAGTTATTTATTACGTAAGACGGATACGGGCACATGTGCATAGCCCTCCATCAGCCTACGGGCTGTTCTTCCATTGGCTGCCCGACTCACAATCCAGTTAGTTCCATGCTGTTCCACTGTAGACTCTACATAGATCACTCCTGACGGATGCCCAATGCGAATTCCTTTGTTTTGTGTGGCGACCACTTCATTCGGAATAGTTCCCGGGATTTTCGCCGCCGCTGCCACTGCAATGGCTCCGCTTACTGCATAAGCACGATGAAGACTCCCCATAGAAATGTAGCGTGAAACCAGATCGATCTCATTCTCTTCAATTCTGCGATGAACGGAAGTGCTATACACTTGAGGCGGAGCAATCATCGCAATCTTTGGCAGTGCATGTGACGATGGCGATACTCTCTCTCTGTCTTCTGGCTGAATCATTCCGATTAAAATGCCCGCCTCGACTCGAATTGCTTCTAATGTGGACATGAGCCCTTTATTGTTGTTGACCTCAGCTTGCAGCTCTGTTCCCTGCACGCCCACATCCTCTGCTCGCACAAACACCACAACGTTGGCGCAATCGATGATCGACACTTTGAACTGACCTCCATCTTGCAAGCGGATCGTATCGGTAGCATGTCCGGTAGGCAGTGTCTTCCCTGTAAAGGTACCGCCGGAGTTGAGAAAATTGATCATGATTTTTGCTGATGAGCCGGGTACACCGTCGATGACAAAGTCTCCTTCGTACTCGATTTGCCCATCCTTCACAGGAATTTCGGCCACGATCATCTTTTTGATATTGGTGTTGTAAATGCGTACGTAGGTAACCGGCTCCTGTAACGGCACATATCCTTCCTCTGCTGCATACAAGCCGACTGCCGTGACAAAGTTACCGCATGTAACGTTGTAATCGATGACCTTTTTCTCCAGGCTGACCTGACCAAATGTGTAGTCAATATGCGCATCAGGCTGAAGGGACGGTCCGACTATGGCGAGCTTGCTGGATAGCGAGGTGCCTCCGCCCAATCCATCGATCTGCGTACTGTCTGGACTCCCATACAAGCGTAAAATGACTTCATCGCGCAGCTTTGGATCTGAAGGAAGGTCCGATCTACGTAAAAGCAATCCCTTGCTGGTGCCCCCCCTCATGATCACGGTTGGGATTTTGTGAACTTGGCCAAAATCGTACATCTGCTGCCTCCATGAATGTTTTTTTGATTCTGTGCCATTAAGGTACCACACCCGTGAATATAAAAAGAAATACGAATGTTTTATCATTTTCCATAAATTTTTTGTACGATTCATTCAATTGCTACTACAATAAAGGTACAAAACCAAAGCGTGCAGGGAGAGTGAAAATGACGTGGACGAAAAGGATTGGCTGCTCTTGAAAACACTCTATGAGCAACAAAATATGACCAAAACAGCGGAGGTTTTGTATGTATCCCAGCCCTCGCTCAGCTATCGCATTCAGCAGCTAGAGAAAGAGTTCGGGATTACGATCATGCATCGGGGCAGGAGAGGCGTGGAGTTCACCCCGCAGGGCGAGTATTTGGTGAAGTATGCGATTGAGATGCTCCAGCAGTTGCAGCGGACAAAAGAATTTCTGTTAAGCATGGACAATAAAATATCAGGCACATTAAAAATCGGCACAGCAAGCAGCCTGGCCCGCTACAAGTTACCGCATATCTTAAAGCAATTCCATACACAATACCCGGACGTGGAGTTCAAAGTAACATCGAGCCGCAGCTCAGAACTGACGAACTCCGTGTACAAACAGGATGTGCATATCGGGTTCATCCGCGGAGATTACAACTGGCCGGAGGAAAAGCATCTCATCATGACAGAAAACATCTGGATTGTATCCAAGCGGGAGATTTCGCTTCATGAGCTGCCTGGGCTCCCCAGGATCATGTACAAAACGGATATCTCGCTAGAAAACTTGTTTGACAACTGGTGGAAGGAGACGTTTTCCAAGCCGCCATCGATCACGATGGAAGTGGATCACATGGAGACGTGCAAGGAGATGGTCTTGAGCGGATTTGGCTATGCGATCATCCCGCAGATTGTCCTGACGGGCAGTGAAGACTTTTACCGGATTCAATTGCGGACGAAGCACGGCGAGCCGATCTTGCGCAAATCGTGGATGATCTATCGGAAGGAATCGATGCAAATCTCTTTGTTAAAAGCATTTGTTGATTTTATTAAAGAGAGGAAGCTGATGTAACTACTGCGATAAGTTTTTTTTATGGAAATAGATAAAAAATACATATACCTTCTTATGATCAAGAAGCATATCATCAAAAAAGGCTGCCTTACCAGTAGAAAGGTCTACGAATAAGACAGCCTGCTCGTGTTTTAATCTACGGTAACCCCACTGGAATGCTCCGACTGCTTTTTTTGCAAGCGCAACGCAAAAAGGAATGCGATGAGTAACAATCCAGCAGAGACATAATAAACAGCCCGGACTCCCTGCCATTCAGCGATAGCACCCATCACCAAGGCAGAAGCCCCAAAAACGAGTAAATCAATCGTCCCTTTTGCTGACAGGACATAGGGCAGTGCCGATTCCTCCGTCTCTTGCTGCAAAAGAGTCTGCTTGCTTACATGCACCATTTCCAAAAACGGGCCAAGCGCAAAGGAAAACAACAGTGCCACCAGAGCATTCGTACTGCTGCCAAAACAAAAAGTAAAAAAACCGACTCCAATCGTACCGCAAACGATCCAGCGAAATAAATGGCGACGCATCCGCTCCGCATACATCAATAGCAGCGTCCCACCCGCAATAGCTCCAAGCATGTAACCGGCATTGATATAGCCCCACCATGCTTCTCCTTGTCCAAGCACATCAAGGACAAATGGCAGCATAATCGCAGCGATCCACACACCCCCGGACAAGCCGATCACAACATCCATTGCGACCAGCAGTCGCAGTACAGGCACATCGCGAATGGTTTTCCATCCAGTGAGCCAGTCTGTTGCCGCCCTGGCCCCCTGTTCTTCGCGCAGCTTTTCCTTCGCCGGTGCAATGCCTGTCATCGCGATCGTTGCCACTACATAGGCACCAACCGTTCCCCACAGAACGATACTTGCTCCCAACCAAGAAACGAGTAATCCTCCTGCGGCCCAGCCTGCAAAATGAACGGTTTGATCCGAGGTGGCAAGCAGCCCATTCGCTCGCATGAGATCTTCTCGTCCGACCAACTGCGGCACCATGGCATTGCGTGCAGGGTTTGCCCAGCCATCCATAAAGGCGATGGCTGACCCCAATCCGAACAACAGCCAGATCCACTCTCCCTGCTCTCCTACACCGCTGCTGACGGCTAAGGAGGCTCCAGCCAAAAGTATCGTCTTCAAGCCTTGCGACAGCACGAGCATGCCCGTCAACGACAATCGCTGAAACACCAGCGGTGCCAACAAGCTGCTCACAGACTGCGATGCCACAATGACAACCGGTATAAACGACGTGTACATGACAGAGCCAGTTGCAGCGTAAATGACCGAAATAAACGCAACAATATAAAATACATCCCCAAGGTTGGCCAATGTCTGACCCGCCCAGAGGCAAATAAAGCGTCGATGCCACATGAAGCGCACCCTCCTGTCGGTTCAGGACCAGCCTATACGTCGTCCTGATGGAATATGAAGTTATTCACACCGACTCGCCATCACAATGGAGGTGCACCTCTTTTCGCGAAAATTACCTTTTATTCTATTCCAGAATCAGGATGCTGTACAGATTTGTTTCGGAAAAAGCTGTAGTACACCCAGCCTGCGTTAATAAACAAGAAAGCACTCGTCATGTAAAAGACTCCGCTAATGCTCACATAGCCTGCCAAAAAACCGCCAATCATCGGTCCAAGCATGCTGCCGATACTGACGAAGCTGTTGTTATAGCCATAAACACGACTGACCATATGTACAGGTGTTGCTCTTCGCAGCAAAGCATTGACGGATGGAAGCAGTCCTCCCAGCGACAAGCCTAACAAAAACCGGAGCGCGACCAATTGCCATACCGTATGTACGAGACCTTGCGGAATGAAGATGATTGCGGCAGCCAAAAGCGAGAACAAGAGCACCTTTTGCGAACCGAACCGATCTCCTAAACGCCCCAGCTGTGGGGAGGCAAAGACGTTTGCTACCCCCATGCAAGCCTGGACAATTCCGGCCCACAGCGCTACCTTTGCCCCTTCCGAACCGAGCAACTGCGAAATGTAGATCGGCAACACAGGGATAATGCTAAACAACGCAAACTGGATCATTACGGTTACAAAAAAGAGCGCCGGGAGTTCTTTGGAAGAAAAGATCATCTGAAAATCTTCCCGTAGACTCGACCGTTCCTTTTTTTCAGGTGGAACAAAGTTCTCTTTCACCGTAAACGTAATGACCAAGGTGGCCAATAATAATACGCAACCGGTAATCACAAAAATCATCCGAAAGCCGATCTTCTCCGCGAGAACCCCGCCAAACAGCGGTCCCATAATCGTTCCGGCCGTAATAAAAGACTGAAGCAATCCCGTTGCATAGCCAATTCGTTCTTTTGGGACAGAGGATGCTACCAATGCGGTACTGGCTGGGATGATTCCCCCTACGAGTCCATTGAGCAGACGAAGAGCCAGAAGCTGCCACAGGCTTCCCGCAAAACCGGTCATTGCCATGGTAATAGACATGAAAAATCCCGAGCGCAAAATCATGATCTTGCGCCCGTGCTTATCGGCCAAATTTCCCCAGATAGGCGAGACGAGGCCCGCCGTCAAAAAGTTGGCTCCAAAAATAATCCCCGCCCAAGCCGTGACTTGGTGAGGGTCTTCAATTCCGAAATCCTGCTGAATGTAAAGCGGTAAAAAAGGCATGATCATGCTCATCGCCACCATGACGAAAAACAACGATCCACAGAGCACATATAAATTACGGCGCCATATCTCCATCGGATTTCCTCCAATCCCATCTGCTTATCCCTGTTGCAGGTCGGATGTACTTCCTAAATCTTGCACACTCCACAGGCCATAGTATACTCCCTTTCTCTCCAGCAATTGCTCGTGGGTGCCCACCTCAACGATTTGTCCCTCTTTCATGACAATGATTTTGTCCGCATGGGTAATCGTCGAAAGTCGATGGGCCACGATGAGCGTGGTTCTTCCTTTTGCCAATCTGGACAAAGATTCCTGAATCGTGTGCTCTGATTCCAAGTCGAGTGCAGACGTCGCCTCATCCAGGATCAGAATACCCGGGTCACGCAGAAAAACTCGCGCAATCGCGATTCGCTGCTTTTGCCCGCCAGAGAGCTTCACGCCACGCTCTCCCAGCTCCGTATGGTAGCCATTCGGTAATTCGCTAATAAAGTCATGGGCATTGGCCGCCTTCGCAGCTTCTTGCACAGCACTGTCATCTGCATCCGGATTGCCCATTAAAATATTCACTTTTGCTGATTCACTAAACAAAATATTATCTTGCTGCACCATCCCGATGTGATGTCGCAAATTTTGCTGCTTCACATCGCGGATATCGATGCCATCAATCGTAATTTTCCCTTCGGTCACGTCCCAAAAACGCGGCAGCAAGCTGATCAGAGAAGATTTTCCGCCGCCTGACATCCCGACAATCGCAACTGTTTCACCAGAAGAGATGCTCAGATTTACATTGTTCAAGACGAGAGGGCCTTCCTCCCGATAGCGGAAGGACACATTCTCAAAGCGGATTTCTCCACGAATGCGTTTCGTTGCAGGGTCTACTGGCAACTCCCTTGCATTTGGCTTGTCGACGATATCGTACGATTCATCGATAAACTCGAACATCCGGTCCATCGAGGCAATTGCCTGAGTCAGGACTGTACTGGAATTGACCAGACGTCGCAGCGGCGTGTACAAACGCTCCAAATAAGCATAAAATGCCACGAGTGTCCCTACGCTCATACTCCCGCCGATGACTTGGTAGCCAGCATAGGCAATAACCAGGAGCGGTGCGATATCTGTCACCGTATTGACCACAGCGAAGGTTCGGGCGTTCCACCGCGTATGTGCCAGCGCTTTATCCAAAAACTGATTGTTCTCCTTGGCAAATTCCTTGCTCTCCTGCTTTTCTAATGCAAAGCTGCGGATGAGCGACATGCCGTTCACGCGTTCGTACAAATACCCTTGTAAACGCGCCAGTGCAGCAGAACGATCCTTCGTCAATTGACGCAAGCGCTTGTAGAAAAACTTGACAGAGATACTGTACAAAGGGAAAACAATAATGGCGACAATCGTCAGCTCCACGTCCATATAGAGCATGATCGCCATCGTCAGCGTAATCGTAATCAGGTCTAACCAGAGATTCATCAAGCCCGTTTCCACGAAGCTTTTGGTGGATTCCACGTCGTTAATGACCCGAGAGATGACCTCACCCGTTTTTGTATTGTTGTAGTAACGCATCGACAGTCGTTGTAAATGAGAAAACAATTGATTGCGAATGTCAAACAGGATACGACTGGATACCCACTGTGCATAGTATTGCCGGATGTACTCAACAGGGGTGCGAACAACGGTAAATAACAAAAAGGCCCCGAGCATCAGCCAAAATAACTGTTTCAGTTTTTCCTCTTGAGGAAGCGGGCTCGGCAGCAGGTCATCAATGACGTATTTGATAAGAAGCGGCAGAGCAAGTGGGATCGCAAATTTAATAATCCCAATACATATAGTCCCCAATATTTGTTTCCAATAGGGCAGGACATAAGCCAAATAGCGGCGTATGCTCAACCGTCATACCTCCTTTGCAAACAAGGAAATCCCTCCCCCGGTCATACGGGAAAGGGATTATTCCTCATCATCTCGCACTAAAAGATAACGCTCGTACCAACGTTGGACGAAACCGTTTTGAAAAGGGCCGCGTCGTGCGCTTACCCAATCCAGCACCTCTCGCAATGCTGTCTGCACTCTTTCCACAACAAATGGAGGATAGTTCATCTGTTTGCTATGCAAAAGAAACTCCTCTTCGTCGAGAATTGAGTACGTCATATCGGGAAACACTTTTACGTCGAGATCATAGTCTATGTAGCTTAGCAATTGTCCCTTCATGCTGAAGGGCGAACCAATGTTGCAATAATAATAAATACCGTCATCACGAATCATGGCAATGGTATTGAACCACTGGCCTCTACCAAATGTACAAATGGCCGGTTCACGCGTACGCCATTCCCGCCCGTCTGCTTCTGTCACCTTGACCCGATCATTTCCCCCAATCACCACCGCATCACTGGTATGAATCAACGTAGATTTGTCCCATATGCGGTGCAACGAATGGTCATGTTTATAACTTTCTATGCGGATATTGGAGCCCGGAGTTGGTGACATGACTCTCCCCTTTCTTCTCTTCTCTATTTGAATGGGGACAAGCCTCCTTTAAGAAGAGAGCTTTTTGGAAAGTGTAACATATTTTTGTACTTCATAGCCAAGTGAAAGGTAAAACGGAAGGACTTCCGGATTTGATTGATTGACCATGATCAAGACGTTATTGACACCTCGTTGCTTGAAACGCTTTTCAATTGCTTCAACGAGTTCGCGACCAATACCTGAGCCTTGCATCTCTGGAAGTACAGCCAATCGGTAGAAATAGGCACGTGCTCCGTCGATCGTGCCAACCACGACCCCTACCACTCTGCCTTCAATTTCTGCAACCATTACCAGATCGCTGTCCCAAGCCAAATGCTGGGCCAAATCGTTCAATGACTCTTTGTCCGATTGGTCCAACCCCGTCTCCTGCCAAATACGTGTGATAGCCGAATAGTCACCGAGTCGAAACGGACGAATCAGCATGTGTTGCCTCCTTCGTAACCTTCTTACTCTATTGTACAACACATGGACAACTTTGTCTTGTGTCGCCACACCACAAAGTCTCCAACTCCCTACTCCATCTACAATAAATAATTATGTCAAAAGAGAAATACCGCCGTCTACAATCAATGTTTGTCCGCGAACCATCCACGCTTTGTCGGAGAGCAAGAACATCACAGCATTAGCCAAATCTTCCGGCTCTACAATGCGTCCTGCTGGCGTACGCTCTGCTGAGCTACCGAGCAATTCTTCACGATTCGGGAAATGTTTGAGTGCATCCGTATCCACCGCTCCGCCAGATACAGCGTTTACTACAATATTATGCGGTGCGAGCTCGACTGCCAAATAACGAGTAATCGCTTCTACAGCTGCCTTCGATACGCCAACCGCTGTATAGTTGTCGAGAACGCGAATGGACCCAAGGCTGGACAAGCTCACGATTTTTCCGCCGTTGCCGCCCTTGATCATTAGTTTTGCCGCTTCTTGCGCACAGAACAACAGCGCCTTGCTGTTAATTTCCATGGTCCAGTCCCAATGGCTTTCTTCCAATTCCATCAGCGGACGCAATACACCCGATGCCGCATTGTTTACAAAGACATCCAGGCGACCGAATTCCTGGTCAATTTCTGCGAACAATTCTTTGATTTTTGCTACATCCCCTACATTGGCTTTGATCAGATGGACACGAGCGCCCTTTGCTTCCAGCTCTGCTGCCGCTTCTCTTGCCGCAGTGCGGTTACGCAAATAGTTCAGCACCAGGTCATAGCCCTGTTCTGCCAATTGAAGAGCAATCGCTTTCCCGATTCCTCGCGTCCCGCCAGTAACCAGTGCAACTTTTTTCGTTGTATTCATAAAAAGATTACCTCCCAACCTTACCAACTATTAATAGCAGGTACTAATATGTAAAAATCACTTATTCATTATACAACTCCACCTGCGCTTTTTCTACCTACGGAAAAAATCTCGGCATGACTTGATCCTCTCAACTATAGCCATACTAAGCTCGCGGTATCAGGCAAACCACTACCACATAAGGAGGAATGGCAGGGTGTACATAGGTCGGGAATTGTCCGAATTAACCATGATGCCACTAGCTGATTGGGAAATGAATGAGCTGCTTTATTACCATCACAATTTTTCACAATTGGCAGCTTACCTCAGTGCAGAAGGAGCCTCTCTTCACGTCAAAGTCATCCATGAGCTTGAATCCCGTGGGCCAGTGAATGGAGACAGCGGGGGATGGGATCATTCCTCGTCACCTATTTACGATTAAGTAAAAAACCCGGCTGCTCGTGAATGCAAACACGGCGCCGGGCTTATTTTTAGATACGAAATTGGCCGATCTGGTTTTGCAATTCCTCCGCGAGATGTTCGAGAGAAACGGCTGAGGAAGCGATTTCTTCCATAGAGGCTAGCTGCTCTTCCGCAGCTGCAGATACACTCCGCGTTCCATCTGACGCTTGCAGTGTCACTTCGGAAATATGACCAATAATCTCAACCACTTGCTGTGTCCTCGTGGAGAAATCACGTGTCGCTTCAGATACCTGACCGATTTTCTCTGCCACTTCATTGACGGCTGACTGAATTTGTTCGAAGGATTGGCCAGCTTCGTTCACCTTTTCAATACCTTCCGTTACTTCACGCTTGCTCTGATCCATAACAATCACTGCATGGTTTGTCTCCGCTTGAATCGCGGTGATCAGCTGGCTAATTTGTTGTGCCGAGCTTGCAGATTGCTCTGCCAGCTTGCGTACCTCATCAGCCACTACAGCAAAGCCTCGTCCAGACTCCCCAGCTCGAGCCGCTTCGATTGCCGCATTTAGTGCGAGCAGATTGGTTTGGTTTGCGATGGCAGTGATCACATCCACGATGTTTCCGATTTCTTGGGAACGCGTCCCCAGATTATCCACGACTTCTGCCAGACTGTGAATCGATTCGCTGGATGCGTTCATTTGAAGCACAGCCGATTGAATGGATTTGTTTCCGGTCACTGCCAAGTGTGACGATTCCTTGGCTGCAGTGAATACATTTTGTGTATACTCTGCGATCTGACCGATTCTTGCCGACATTTGTTCGACTGCTGCATTACCCTCCTGCGAATGAGAGACTTGCTGCTCGGTTCCCTCCGCCATTTCTTGCATGGTTTCTGCAATCTGTTCTGTCGCTTTGCTCGTCTGATCCGCACTTGCTGCGAGCTGCTCCGCCGAAGAAGCTAGCTGCTGAACAGAATCATTCACAGAATGAAGCAAGGACCGAAGTGATTCCGCCATATGATTGAAGGCTTTGCCCAACGTACCCAGCTCATCGTCATTTCGAATATCTACTTGTTGTGTCACATCGCCTTGGCTCATTTTTTCCGCCGCTTCTGTCAACATGCGCAGAGGACGGAGTAAGGAGCGCAAAATCAGGTAAATGACTCCGCCAGCTACCACCAGCGCAGCAATTATAATCACGAGCATCGTGTAAAAAATCGGATTTGCTGCTTCTACTGCTTCACTTTCATACATCACGCCTACCAGCTTCCAGTCCGTATTTTCATTCGTAGTAAACACGGCTTGGACGGGGTTTCCTTCATGCTGAAATTGTAAGCGACCTGACTCTTTTGCATATACAGTATCCGCCCAAGACTCTGTAACCTCCACGCCAGACTCTCCATTTGGATTGACTAGCATTTTTCGGTTTTTATCCAAAATCGCCATAAAACCTTGGGTACCGATTTTCGCTTGCTTGACCGTCGCGTCCAGCGCTGTCAGTTGAATATCAATTCCCAGAACACCGGATTTATCTGGCAAGGACATCGCCATTCCCAACACGACTTTCCCCGTTATGGCATCAACGTATGGGTCCACAATGATGCTCTTGCCGGGTTGCTTCATGGCTGCTATGTACCAATCCCTTTTTCGCGGGTCGAATCCCTCTGGAAGCTTCGAATCACTCGCGGTCAACATGCCACCATTTTCGTCTCCGATATACGCTTCACTCACTTCTGGGTTCATCGCGAGAAAACGTTGCAATTGTTTTTTCGTTTTCATTTTGTTCTCTTCTAAGATGTCTTGGCGTACAATATCAGAGGCAATCCATTCTACATTTCTCGATTGCTCCAGCAATGTGTGATTCAAAAGCGCATCTATCAATCGAACATTTTCAGAGGCAGTCGTAAGCAATTCATCTGACAACTCTGCCTTGGCACTCTGATATGAAAGCAACCCGAGCAAAAGCATGGGGATTACTAATATTGTGGAAAATGTAGCGATTAGCTTGGATCTTACAGTGAGTCCGGGTGTTTTCATTCGCTAGCATCACCTTTCTGCGTGTTGATGTCCTATATTGTTACCCGTTATATGTCTCATTGTAAACCTTCCTTTGCTCACCGGACTACACATTTGTTTATTATTTATTATTTTTTATTATATTCAGAATATACTTTCTTCTATAAATAGGTAAAAAATCGCTTTACAACAAGAAAAAAATGCCATATTCTAAGAGTACGTTCCACACACTACTACTACGGAAAGAAAGGAGGCAGCACCATGATGATGATAGCAATGAATCTAAATTCAGCTCTTTTTGATCGTCTTGTGGATGTTCCAACTAAATATAGCAGCGCCTCCTGGGTCGACGAATTCCAGTAGTATTCGTACTCTTCAACGTTTCCATTTCGTCTATTACCGACCACAGGCGTTGTTGCTTGTGGTCTTTCTATGTCCTTCAAAGCGGCATGTCCGTTTTTGTTGCCAGAAGACCGCAGGCTTTCGCCCGTGGTCTTTTTCTTTCTCGACAATTAACATTTTCCACCTTGAAAGGGGGTGATTGGTAATGGTACTGAACTTTTTGCTTTTCACGGTCAAGATTGAACGCAACAAGGAACAAGCAGAGAAACTTTTCACGGAATCTGCTCGCTGTCGCTATCTCGAAGAACGCGCCGAAGAACATGCTTTTGAAGCTGCACAATTTGTAAGCCGCATTTAATGGACACCACTACTTGACTACGGGAGGGATTTTGGTATGAAAAACAAACAACGGCGTCAGATGATGAGGTTTACAGGAGTCAAAGCGATAGATGGTAGCTGACTGCACCAAACTAACGGGATGGGAGGGATACACTCATGTACATTCCAATGATTTTCTTCACGATCATTATTGAGAAACGAAAATTGACACCGAAGCAAATTGAAGCAAAATACATGCAACAGCAAGCGCTGAAACGCATGGAAGAACAAAAGCATCAGATCGTGACACAATTTCCAGAGTTTTTGATTCGATAAAAAACGGTTTTACCAAGATCATGTCTGCGGGGGCATGATCTTTTTATTTTCCACTCCTCTCCCCCTCTCTCGAAGCTTTAGGCCATTCAAGAGCTGCAAAGAAACAAGATCGAGGTCGTCTTAGCAACAGGCAGAGCTCATTATTATTTTGACAAGCTTGCCCAGCAGTGCGGCATCGACTCGTATGTCAGTTGCAATGGCGCATATGTCGTCTATCAAGGAAAAACCATTTATGATCGCCCCATCCCGCCAAAAACACTCGATCAATTGCAACAGATCGCGGCCCAGCACGACCATCCCATCGTGTTTCAAGGCAGTACGGCGGGCTTTTCTACCCATCAGCAGCATCCTTATTTGGATTGGACCTTTCAGCAATTGAAGCTTGATTCCCCCGATCACAATGCGGACTTCGCCTATTCTGAAAATATTTATCAGGCGCTGTTGTTTACGCCAGATGCGCATGAACAGCGGTACAGAGAAGAGATTCCCGCTCTCTCGTTTATACGCTGGCATGAGTATTGTATAGATGTTTTTGCGAAAGGCGGTTCCAAAGCGCTTGGTATTGAAGCGCTCCTCTCGCATATCGGGCTTGCGCCAAGCAAGGCAGTTGCTTTTGGAGACGGTCTGAATGACAAAGAAATGCTCTCTTATGTCGGGATGGGGATCGCGATGGGCAATGCGCATAAAGCTTTATTGCCGTATGCCAATTACGTAACGCGACACGTCGATGATGGCGGGATATCTCACGGCTTGCGTTATATCGGACTGATAAAATAAAAAAAGCTGCCGAGAAATGCCCGACAGCTTTGCCTACTTGTTATTTTTGTCCCAATAGTTCGCGAATTTTTTGATGCGCCATCGGGATGGTGTAAGCATCTAATTCCTCCCAAGCTACGTATCTTGCATGAGCGGAGAGCTCTTCCCCTTCGATCCAGTCACAGGACCATACTTGCATGTTCCACTGCAAATGGGAGAAGATGTGCTGAACCGTACCCAGCGGCTGCATGACTTCTACATCGATTCCGAATCGTTCACGCAAACCAACTGCAAGTGCCTCCTGCTTGGCAGCATCACTTTCCTGTTCAGTTTCAACAGTAGGGAATTCCCACATGCCAGCGAGAAGCCCCTGATCGGGACGCTTGTTCATCAAGACTTTGCCGTCGCGAACGATAATGCCTACTTGCAGATCAACAGGACGTGGAGGTTTGGCTTTGCCTTTGACCGGCAGCTCTTCTGCCACTCCCTCCTGACGCGCCATACAGTAGTCAAACACCGGACAGGTCAAGCATTGCGGAGTGCGCGGCACACAAACCATCGCTCCCAGCTCCATTAAAGCCTGATTAAAATCTCCCGCTCTTCCCTCTGGAATGACCTGGCGTACGAGATGCTCGATTTTGATTCTTGTGGCAGGCTTGGCAATGTCATCGGTTAAATACAGCAGGCGTGAAAAAACACGCATAACATTTCCATCCACAGCCGGCTCCGCCTTTTCATAGGCAATGCTAAGAATGGCACCTGCTGTATACGGCCCGACACCTTTTAGTGTAGCGATCTCTTCTGGTGTATCCGGCACAACTCCTCCATAGCGAACCGTTACCTCGCGGGCTGCGGCTTGAAGATTGCGCGCGCGGGAGTAATAACCGAGTCCTTCCCACGCTTTTAAGACATCATCCTCGGGCGCTTTCGCTAAATCACTCACCGTCGGAAATTTCTCCATGAAATTCGCATAATAAGGTTTAACGGTCTCTACGCGTGTTTGCTGAAGCATGATCTCCGATACCCAGATGCGATAGGGGTCTTTGTTGATCCGCCAAGGCAAATCCCGCTTTTGTGAGTCGTACCAGGCCAGCAAATCCTGTGCAAAGCCAAACACATGAAATTGTTCAGGAAGTGTATATTTCAAGCTTTCTTTTTTTCTTGCCATTTCCTTTTCTTCTACTCCTTTTCAACCCAGTTCCGCGGGACGAAACGCCCACACATGCAGTTTCGCAGCTCCGCCGGAAATACAGTCGCAAAAGTCTTGGTCTGCCAATCGGTTTGCCTTGATTTCTTCGTATACGTGAACAGTCTCGACCTCAAACGTTTCGACAAACAGACCGGGCTGATCCAAGCCCTCCATTGAGCGATACTGACGTGCACCCATCGCTTCCATTCGCTCAGCCATCTTGGTGAGCAATCTCAGAGCGTGACTTCGTTTTTCAGTATCCAGCTTATATTCAATGAAAACCGTTAGCATGCGACATGTTCCTCCTTTACCGATTCAACGCTTTCATCATACCCTTCCCACCCCGTGCGAACAAGCACACAAATATTTTCAGAACGGGCGGGAATTAACCTTAGGCAAACGCTATAATAAACAATAAAAGTGGAAGGAAGGGAGGAAGACAACGATTCCATGGATACAGCCACACATTTTGCCATGGGCTTTGGATTGGCCGGGCTCGCCTATCTTGATCCTGTCGTAGCTTCTACTCCGTCACTTGCAATGGCCGTCATGATTGGAACGGTCATTGGCTCGCAGGCACCTGATTTGGATGGCTTAGTCCGCCTTCGTGGTACCGCTGCCTACATTCGCAACCACCGAGGCGTTTCTCACTCGGTTCCCGCTTTATTTCTCTGGACTGGAGCCATTTTCGTTCTCATCCAGGCCATAATGCCACAGCACCATTGGCTGCATTTGCTCGGCTGGATATTCCTGGCCGTCTGTTTACACGTATTCGTTGATTTGTTCAATTCCTATGGCACAAAGGGCCTGTACCCGTTTCGCGACAAATGGGTGGCGCTCAACGCCATTTTCATTTTCGATCCGTTCATTTTCGCTGCTCATCTCGTCGGCTTTATGCTATGGGCAGCAGGTGCGCATCCTGGACACGTCTTTTTATGGATATACGTGATCATTGCCGGGTACTACTACTGGCGTTGTCAGGTGCAAAGACGAACGACCGAGCTGGTTCGTCAGCGAATCGGCAAAGCTGGTACTTTCACCATCATTCCTACTCTTTCCTGGACGTATTGGACCTTCGTCGCCAAGACAGACCAGCATTGGTATGTAGGTGAAGTCATTTCGGGAGACGTCGTCATCTTGGACACCTTCTCCATCAAACCGGAAAATGAGCGGATTGCGGCAGCCAAGAAAAGTTACAAAGTCCAGTCCTTTCTTGCTTTTACCCATCATGTGCACGTAGAAACAAAGGAGCGCTCCTTTGGCTACGAGGTCAAATGGATTGATCTACGCTACCGCTCGCGTTTTCAAGGGAAAAGTCACTACATGTTCGTCGCCGTGGTCTACCTCAACTTTGACCTGACCATCCGTGATTCCTTCGTCGGTTGGATCCACCGCGGAGAAGAACAGCTTACCAAAAAATTGGATTCAAAACGCTCGTAATCGACGAGACTGCCGCCCCTGTCAGTAGAGGGCGGTTATTTTTTGTCATCTGACCCGCTCATTTTCACCAAAATTGCACCTGTTCTCCTAGTCAAATACCCATTACGATCAAAATAACAACGACAGACTGGGGGACTCGACATGATACCAATTCGTTATTCCAAGCGTACCATCACTGATCAGGAGCAAATTGACCAGTTTTTGCAAGTGGCAAAGGTCGGCCATCTCGGCTTGTCCAATGAAATCGAGCCGTACATCCTGCCTTTGAATTTTGCTTGGTGGAATGGCTGTATTTATTTTCACGGCGCGGATTCTGGCAGAAAGATCGAAATGATCAATGGCAACAACCGCGTATGTTTCAGTGTTTGCGAGGAGTACGGCACAATCGCCTCGCCTGTGCCTGCCCATATCGATACGGCTTACATGAGTGTGTTTATCGCTGGGACCATTGAGCGTGTTTCCGAACCTGAAGAGATGCGCGATGCGATGCAATCCATGATCGACAAGTACGTACCCGGCTATTATTCAGAACCGTTGCCTTTGCAGCATGTCATCAAGTATCGTTCTTCGATGGGCAGTACAACCGCCATCTTCCGGATTACGCCTACCGCGCTAACCGCCAAAGGTAATCCCCTTTCCGAAGAGAAACAATTCTATCCGGGCAGAAAAGTCGGGATGGATGTATAGCCCGAAAAAAGACACGCTCCTTTTATAAGAGACGTGTCTTTTGCTTGACTGATCTTTACTTATTATACGGAGCACTCATTCCTGTCGAAATCGCGATTCGGTTCCAGCTGTTGATCGTATTGATCGCCATAATCAAGGCAACGTACTGGTTCTCGTCAAAATGCTCGCGAACCTGCTGGTAGAGCTCTTCTGAAACACCGTTAGCTGTAATGACCGTGACAGCTTCTGTCAAAGCAAGGACGGCCCACTCTGCCTCTGTGTAAACCGCAGATTCTCTCCATACACTGAGCAAATAAATGCGTTGCTCTGTCTCACCGAGCTTGCGCGCATCTTGCGTATGCATATCCATGCAAAAGGCGCAGCCATTGATTTGGGAAGCACGAATTTTGATCATCTCAATCAGTTTTTTGTCCAAGCCGCTTTCATTCACGAATTTTTCCAGCTTGAGCATGGTTTGATACGCTTCGGGATTCACTGTACGATGATTGATTCTAGCTTGCATGATTCATCTTTCCTCTCCACTCGAATTTGCTTTCAACCTCAAAGACGAGTGAAGTGTCGTTCTTGTGACGAATCATCCATTTTCTTTTTGCAAATGGGCAAGCTTATCTGGATTGACTATCATGTACAAACGTTCAATGCGATCTTCTTCTTCATTCATTGTGATCTGCATGATCGCTTTCAGCTGACCTTCGGAGTAGACAGCGATTCCATCCTGGCCATTGATCGAGCGAATTTGCATGGTAGCATGAGAAGCCCACCTTGGCCATACCCCCATCCAGAAGGCCGTAATCCGCTCGTCTGAGAAGACGGGATGAATAGCCGCACGGACTTTCCCGCCACCATCGCTGACAAACACAGCATCTTTTGTCAAAAGGCCGATCAATGCCTTCGCATCTGACTTGGAGATGGCCTGCATTAGCTGCTCTACCAGGCTCGAAATCCGATTCGACTGAGGGATGATCGCCTGATATCCTGCTTCAGCCAGCTTTTTTCTTGCGAGGCTAAACTTCTTCCGGCAATTTACTTCGGTCATTTCGAGCATCGTGGCAATTTCACTGTATTCGTAGCCGAGTGCTGTTCGGAGCACAAAAACGGCCCGTAGTGTCGACGGTAAATTCTCCAAGAGAACAAGCAAGCCATATGAGACTGCTTCTTCGGCAATCACCGTATGCAAGGGATCATTGGTTTCCGAAGCGTCCAGCATCGGCTCTGGCAGCCATTCCCCTACATATTGCTCCCGCTTCCAACGGGCAGATTTTAATAAGTCCAGACAGCGATTGGTCACAGCTTTGCACAGATAGCTTTTCACATGGTGAATGTCTTGGATGTCGGTACCTGCCAATGCAAGAAATGTATCCTGAACAATGTCCTCCGCTTCCGTTACCGAGCCCGTCATCCGGTAAGCAAGGGAAAACAGTAATGATTTATACTCCCGATAAACATCCTCCATGTGCACGGTCATTATTTCGAATCACCAAACTGCCAAAGGGTGTGACTGAGACTTCCATAGCGGATGCTCATATGCAGGCGCTTCGCTGTACGTTCATCGTCAGCAGCTCCCATGACGTACACAAGCGGAACAAAATGCTCGGTTCCATACGCGGGAACAGCTTTTTCGGCATGTGGAGCAAGCTCGCGATAGTTGGCGAGATCCTCGACATTCCAGTCAGTCAAGGTTGTTTGCAGCCAGTCTTCGAATTGCTCCGCCCACTCAAAGGTAGCACCATCGGACTCTCTCAGGTTCATATAGGAAAAATTATGGACAGTTCCGCCACTGCCGAGGATCAGAACGTCTTTTTCGCGTAGGGGACTGAGTGCTTTGCCGATCTGGTATTGCTCCTTTACAGTCAGGTTCGGATTAACTGATAAAGCAACAACAGGAATGTCTGCATCCGGATAAATATGGCGCAAAACAACCCAGTGTCCATGGTCCAAGCCTCTCGTCGTGTTCAGAGCGACAGGAATACCAGCTTCCTGAAGAAGTCGGATGGTCTCATCCGCTACTTCACGCTCTCCTTTTGCCGGGTACTCGATTTCGTATAACGCTTGCGGGAAACCGCCAAAATCGTGAATAGTCGGGAAGGTGTCCATCGTTCCCACCATTTGATCATGTGCTTCCCAGTGAGCGGAAAATATGACGATAGCACGCGGCTTGCGTGGAAGCAGGCTAGGCAATTGGTTCAGTGCTTCTGTATAGGCGTTGTTTTCTATGGCAAGTAACGGGGCACCATGTGCAATGAAAAAAGACGGCATCATATGCGTACACTCTCCTCTATACTTTTTAAACTTAGTTACTTTTTGTAAGTATTATATCGCATAATCATCTCGGTTACAAGTGTATCCAGAATCGATGCCGTTTCTTTGCTCTGAACAAAAAAAGCTTGCCGCTCCTAAAGAACGACAAGCCTTTTGGCTGGTAAAGTTACAATTACTTCGCTGCTGCGAAACGCTTGCTAACTTCATCCCAGTTTACAACATTCCAGAACGCGCCGATGTAGTCAGGGCGTTTGTTTTGGTAGTTCAGGTAGTAAGCATGCTCCCAAACGTCCAGACCAAGGATAGGTGTTTTACCTTCCATGATTGGGCTGTCTTGGTTAGGAGTAGAGCTGATTGCTACTTTTCCGCCTTCTGCAGTCAACCAAGCCCATCCGGAACCGAAACGAGTAGTAGCTGCTTTTGCAAATTCTGCTTTGAAGTTGTCAAAGCTTCCGAAAGCCGCGTTGATTGCGTCAGCCAGTTCACCAGTTGGTGCGCCGCCACCATTCGGGCTCATGATTTCCCAGAACAGTGTGTGGTTAGCATGGCCTCCACCGTTGTTGCGAACAGCAGTGCGGATGGACTCAGGCAGAGCATCCAGATTGCTGATGAGCTCTTCTACAGTTTTACCTTGCAGGTCTGCGTGTGCTTCCAGAGCTGCATTCAGGTTGTTAACATAAGTAGCATGGTGGCGTCCGTGGTGGATTTCCATGGTTTGCGCGTCGATATGTGGTTCCAAAGCGTTGTGTGCATAAGGCAATGCAGGAAGTTGATGTGCCATTGTAACATTCCTCCTCAAATTATGTAGGTCAAGCTTACGAGTTCATTATACTGCAAGGTAAAAAGTTTTTCAACAAATCGGTATGCAAAGTATATTAATCTATTTATTATTTCAAAGATTTCTATCTTGCAAACGAAAAGGAGCGTGCTAGACTTGGATTATTACAAACGAATAGAATCAGGTGATATCTAGTGGAAATGGACTTATCAACGATCGTACTTCTCGCCGTCTTTGGATTCGTTGCAGCATTCATCGACAGTACTGTTGGTGGAGGTGGACTCATCTCCCTCCCCGCCCTGCTTGGTCTAGGAATGCCCCCGTATCTTGCTCTTGGCACGAACAAATTGGCTGGCACGATTTCATCTGCCACCAGCTCCTACACCTTTATCAAGAGCGGTAAATTTGACAAGAAGCTCATGCTGATCTTATTTCCTGTCTCGCTGATCGGTGCTTATTTCGGGGCGAAAACAGTTCTGTTCGTTCCTCAGGAGTTTTTGAAGATCCTTGTCGTTATTATGATGGCACTTATTTTTGTTTACACCCTTTTCAACAAGCGTTTCGGTCAAGATTCCAACTACAAAGGACTGACCAAATTCACGCTCGGCATCGGGATTCCTTTTACCTTTTTAATCGGATTTTACGATGGATTTTTCGGGCCTGGAACCGGTTCATTCTTTGTTTTTCTGATGGTGCTTTTGTTTGGCTATGATTTTGTGATTGCAGCCGGCAATGGCCGAATTTTGAATCTGGCCAGTAACATTTCAGCGCTTTTTGTCTTCACAATGGAGGGCAAGGTCGTCTTCATGACTGGTCTCATCATGGGGATCGCGATGCTGTTGGGTGCGAACCTTGGAGCCAAAATGGCTATCAAAACGGGGGTACGTTATGTTCGTCCGTTATTTTTGGTCGTATCCATTACTTTGATCGTGAAGATGGTGTATGAGTTGATTTTTACTGCTTGAATTAAAGAGCCCTACTTGTACGCTGCTGTAGTGGTGGGGAGGAAACAGGAGAAAACGCTCAGCTTCTAGGGCCACCCCCTGGGGGATTGACTGCCCGACTCCATGCAAAAAGCGAAACCGCGTCCAAAGTAGTCCATTCAGGAAGTTTTTCAGAGGTGGACGCTTAAGACCGTGTTTCGCTTTTTGCATGGAGTCTCGGTCGGTGTCCCTAAGATCTTCGCTTATTTCTCCTGTTTCCTCTACGAGCTTTCCATGTTTAAACGAGCTTTTAAAGATTTATATGAATGAAGAAATATCATCAGTTACGACAGAGAAGAATATTTCCAGACGTAGCGACTTGTGGAGTCCTACCGAGCTCCGAAGTGATTCGCGGGCAACAGAAACGCAACGTGCTCGCGCTACGAAGCGGCTACCACTTTTGCGTTTCCCCGCGAATCACTTCGGAGCGGGCAGTCTTAACCCCTAGCAGGACGGAGCCTGGAGCCTAGACTGGAAATATTCTTCTCCCCACTACAGCCATAAGCAAGTGATAACAAACTCTCCTACTCAAGCTGCCATGGCAATGCCGGGCTGGATTCGACCTCGTCATTGACAGGAGTTACCACCGTCTATCCGCAGTACATCGCCCGCTCTGACAAGGTACTGACAATTGAGGATCGGATCAACGGCTTTTTTCAACGATGCATGAATGGTAAACCATTGCCATACAACAGTGATGAAATGCGGGCAATGGTCGCTCATCTTACTTACATCGCTACAAATCGACCCTGGCTCATGAAAAATGATACGCGCATAGCGAAAAAGGTCACCTGCACAAAGGGGACCTTTTTCGGCTAGCATGTGTGATTCGTCCCGCACTGGAGATAATGACGCATTCTTATCCTGCACCGTTTGTTTAATCAAGATAGCTCGCCATTGCCTTTGGTTCCAAAGGCACATAGACTAGCGAAGGGGTCTCTTGGCCTTTCACCCATATATAAGCCAGCTCTACAGGATGGTTTTTCAAGTAGGCTCTCGCTGCTTTTTCTGGGTGCATCTCTTGCTCGTCAGTCTGCGCACTTGAAGTGTTGCTGGATAAATCCTTCTGAAAGCCGATCACCTTTCCGGTTTTGGAGTCGATGTCAACTGTGTACCCTTGTACATGATTCTCCTGACGCTTTTTTCCAGACAGAGCTTTGAAATAGATGTGGTATGTAGGTGAATAGAGTTCAACTTTGATCACTTGTAGCCCCGTAGTTTCGGAATCCAGATATTTTTGAAGGAATGAAACGGCTGTATCGGTCACAACAGTAGCATCCTTCGCTTCAGCAGAAGGAGATGTTGGCGGATTCACATACTCGAATCCAGTGACCTCACCTGTCAAATCGTTCGCCTGAAGAGAAACAGAACTGTTCTTACCCACCTTCCAATGATAGGTAGTCGTACCCTTGTCGCCCTCCACTTTCCACAAGCTTTCTCCTTCTACCGTGAAATCAAAATTCGTTTCCAATATTCTCATGGCCTCTTCTTTATTCATAGCAATCATTCTCGTTCCAACGCCACTCACCTTGTAATTCTTGCCACGCAATTGGTTATATTCCCTCTCGACTCCAATCAATTGACCATCTTTGGCATCTACAAAACCCATCAGGTCAGGATTGTAGCTGATGTTCTGCGTGTCTGAATAGAAAAGCGACATGACGTCGGCTAGAATGGACTCCGCCTCTACTTTAGAAATCGTACGGGATGGATCAGGAAAGGTTTGTTCATTTCTTTCTCTTATCTGAATCTGGCTAGCAAGTACAGATTTTCCGTTGTTGGCTTCATCTAGCATCACGATGTAGTGATCATTGATGAACGGAATCCCGTTTACGGTACGCGCAAAGACAAATTGCTTTTGCTTTGTATCCGACAAGGAATCTACAAACTGGTAGGAGCGACTATCCTGTCCAACCATTTGTTTGAGATAGGCAGCTGCTTGGTCATGCAGGGTAGTCGAGGTCGTTTTGCTGTAGGGAGCCGTTGTTGTCTTAGCAGAGCTCTCCTTAGAAGATTTCTCTCCTATTCTCGACTCTTTTGTAGTGACTCGTTTTTCTGGCCCCGCTATCTGTTCTTTTTTCACCCCAACCGCAGGAGGTACCGGTACACTTTCCTTGGTATTTTCAGGAGCTATTTTTGTAACAGTCATCGGTTCAAAACTCGGAGGAGACAACTGTTCTGGTGACGAGTGCCTTGGTTCTTCTACGTCAGTTGAAGGAAGAGCGAGTGAAGCTCCCCAGGCAACCAACAGAAAAAAGGCAACAGCCTGAACACTTTTGATCATTCGATTGCTGGCGATTGACTGCTGATCCATTTTCCTTGCTTTTGCCGCTAAAGCCACTCTTAGCCGTTCCTTTGCTTCCATTTGCGGTTTTGGAGCATATTGATTCAATTCTTTCATTCTCTCATGTAGGATATCTACGTCTTTCCAATACATGTGCTCCCCCCTCCTTCCGTCCCCTTTCCTCCATTTTTTGTTGAACGAGTTTGATGGCCCGATGATAGTCTACCTTGGCTTTGGACTCAGAGATACCCAGGAGCTCTGCTGTCTCTTTCACGCTGTGCCCCTCAATAGAACGTAAAATCACAACCATGCGATACTTGGGAGGAAGCGAGAGAATCGCATCTCTAAGCTGGCGGTCTCGCTCCTTTTCCATATAAATCTCTTCTGGCAAGCCATCCTTGGCTGGAAGCTCTTTAAACCAAATATCCGCGAATATTCTCTGGAATTTTTTGCGTCGATAAAGATCAATGGCAGCATGTTTGGCAATGGAAAATATCCATGTTTTTATCTGCACTCTTCCGTCATACCGAGGCAATGCCTGCAACACCCGTGTAAATACTTCTTGGGTAATATCTTCCGCGTCGTTTCTGTTCCCGATAAAGTGATAGAGGAAATAATAGATGTCCTGATAATAGGTTTCGACAAGATCCTGAATCCGCTCTTCATAGCTCCCATACATCTGCTTCCCTCCTTTACACAAAACAAGTGTGCTTGCTCCATAATTGAAAGCAAGCACGGCACTCCCTTATTTCTTCTTTCTTGGGTTTTGGATAGACTCCCCAGTCAGGGCGTCTACGTACTCTAACATATAGTCATTCTCTTGTGGCTTGTAAACCAGTATCGTGGACTCCGAACTTTCACGGTCTATGACTGGAGCATAGTACATCAGTTCCAATGGATGATGCTTCAGATACTCTTTGGCAGCTTTCTCTGGTGAGACTGCCTTGGCCAGATCGGGATAAGTGACTGCGCTGGGATCGAATTCTCCAAACAGGCCCATGAGTTTGCCTGTCTCACTGTTAATCTCAACCCTATAGGATTGATCCTCAACCGGGATGCCATTTATCGTGTTGAAATAATTGAAGATGTAATGATCGGATTGCTTCAGTCGAAAATCCTTGTCCATTGCCACGGCTTTTGTATCGGTATGCAAATAAGTTTGTAGCACTTGCAGGGCTGTCTTTTGAGCTTCTTCGATGGATACCTTCTTGCTAGGCTCTTTAGAATCGTCTTCCAAATACAGAGCAACGACTTGACCATTCGTTGTTTTTACCCGTACGCTGGCGACTTGATCCCCTTTTTTCCATTGAAACTCCTTCACATCCCCATTTGGCTTATTTTCGGGGACCTTTTCAGTAAAAGTAGCTCCGGTTGAGTCAAAGCCAAGAAGATTTTTCAAATGGCTCGCAGCTTCATCCTTATCCTTTGCAGTCAACTTTTGGCCCTGCGGCGAAACTGGAATAGCAGGAGCTGAAAGATTGGGCTCTCGGTAAAATCTCGCATGTTCGGTCTCGACTGATTTACCCGACTTGGCATCCAAGAATCCGGACCAGGAGACTTGATAGGTCAACATCAAGCCACTGCGGTCTTTATTCGAACGATAAACGGGTGTCATCAGTCCTACGACTGCTTTTTCTGCCTCTTCTAAAGACATCGCTTCTTCTGGTTTCGGAAGGGAAGCAGGATCAATCTGCTTGGAGATCTGCCCAACGTTGCTGATCAGAGAGACGACCTCCCCATTCCCATTCAGACCCAAAGACATTTTTTCATCATGATGCGGAACCCCGTTTATGACTAACCGATATGCGGGACCGCCCAATTGCTCTGACTTTTGCGGATTATATTGGTACATCTTCGCAGCGTCTCCCAGTAAAGCTTTCAAAAATGCATCCGCTTTTTCCTTCTGGACGTCCAACGGAAGCTCCTTGTCATCCGGTTCATCTGTCTCATAACCAAAGCTGTTGATGTCCCCTGTCTTCTTGTCCAGATAAATATCCATCACGGGTTTTTTTTTGCCGTCTCCCTTTTTTCGTTCTACCATTACAACATCGCTTGTTTCTCCTATGTCCATTTTCTGAACAGTGAGCTCTTTCATATATGGCAGTAGCTCTGACAGCTTGTCGATTGTTTTTTGGGCCATGGCCTGCGCTGTCGCATCCACCACCACTCCCGTATGGCTGGCTGAAGTCTTCCCAGCTTGAGCCGCCCATGCTGGCGTGGCTGTCAGAAGAGTTGCCGCCATGACAGACATAACTGCCCGATTCCATTTTTTCATCTGTTCTTTCCTCCTCAGATTTGTTTCCTGCTTCTCATTTGCATTATTCGCACGAGCTTACAAAAGGTTACATTTGATTTCCAGTTTCCTCCACAAAAAGACAATCATCTGAACAGCGACTATCCGTCAAACAATCGGTTTCCCCGGTCAAACTATGGTTACAAACATACAAAAAAACCTTGCTATGGTGTAAAACAGCAAGGTTTTCAGGCTGACTTTTTATGGTTTGGCTTTTAGCTAGCCCCGACTGCTACAGTTTTTGCTTGATGATCACGTACCGCCTGATTGCTCGCCGCCATAAACGCCTGCGCGACCGCCATCAGTACATCTCGATGCTCGGAAACTCCTTTAAAATGACTTCCGTTGGCACTGACCGTCACGATCGCTTCACCTGTCGCATGCTCTCCCGACGACAATGAATACAGCTCCATGTCCGTAAACTCCACGTCGAACGGCAGTGCCTGCTTGATGCCTGCCACCAATGCCTCAACAGGTCCTTCTCCGGTGCCAGAGTATGCTTGTTCTTCTCCCGTTACATTGTTCGTAATCGTGCAGGAAGCCATGCGATGTCCGGATGTGCCGGTGAGCACCTGAGCGTTTACCAGTGTGAATGGCTCCAGTACAGCGTTCACGGTATGTCCCACCAGTTCAAGCAATTGATGATCCTGGACAACTTTTTGCTTGTCAGCCAGCTCTTTAAATTGGACGTACAGGGCCTCCATCTGTTCGTCAGTCAACTGTATCCCGAATTCGTTTACGCGGTGCTTGATGGCATGACGGCCGGAGTGCTTTCCGAGAATGATCATGTTGCGAGGAACGCCCAAGCTCTCCGGGTCCATGATTTCGTACGTGCTGCGCTCTTTTAAGAGACCGTCCTGATGAATTCCCGCTTCGTGCTGAAAGGCATTGCGACCGACAATTGGTTTGTTGAAAGCAATCGGGAAGCTCATGGCACGGCTCACCTTTTGTGAAGTGGTGTAAATGTGCTCCGGTCTGATGCCAGTTTCGGCATCCAGCGCTTCTTTGCGCGTCTCAATTGCCATCACCAGCTCTTCCAAAGAGCAGTTCCCTGCCCGCTCACCGACCCCGTTGACCGTTACCTCGACTTGAGTGACCCCCGCTCGAATCGCTGCCAAACTGTTTGCAACTGCGAGTCCCAAGTCATTGTGGCAGTGTGCACTGAACTCTACCTTGTTGCTGCCACGGACGTTTTTCATAACACGAGTAAACATAGCCCCATACTCTTCTGGAAGTGCGTACCCTACCGTATCGGGGATGTTGATAATGGTTGCGCCTTCTTCAATCGCTGCCTCGATCATCTCAAACAGGAATTCATCGCCTGTGCGAGTCGCATCCATCGGCGAAAATTCGATCCGGTCTACAAACTGTTTGCCGTACGCAATCATTTCGCGGGCGATCTTTATCACCTGCTCTCTCGACTTGCGGAGTTGGAAGTCCAGATGAATACTAGAGGATGACAGGAACATGTGGAGTCTGCGTCGCTCTGCCGCCTGTGTAGCCCGGACAGCAGCATCGATGTCCTCCTTCACCGCACGAGCAAAGCCACAGATTTCTACGCCGTGCACCTCTTGTGAAATACGTTGTACCGCCATGAAGTCACCGGGGCTGGAGATCGGGAAGCCCGGTTCAATGACATCCACGCCGAGGTCTGCCAAATGCTTTGCAATCACGATTTTTTGCTCAGGCGAAAGAGACGCTCCTGGCGCTTGCTCTCCGTCACGCAGTGTCGTATCAAAAATATGGATTCGTTTTGTCATGGGTAATGCCTCCTCAATTTTTAGTCGTTTTAACCGTAATAAAAAAAGCCCGGCGTCTCCATATACAAGAGACGACAGGCTTTTGGCTGCCGCGGTACCACTCTCGTTGATCCCCTCTTTTGTCAAAAGAGAATCCACCTCGCTGTCCCGATGACGTGGGACGATCCGTCAAGGTCTACTGAACGTTTTCAACCTAGCCGCTCCCGGGTGAGATTCGAGCATTTCCTGACTGCGTCGCACCTACCCGCAGCTCTCTGGACAAGAAATTCGCTTTACTAGCTCCCGTTCTTCGCGTTTGTTCTATGTCGTTGTGAAAATCAGAAAATCAAAAAGGCCTGCCGTCTCTATCGAAGAGACGACAGACCTTGTCTATCGCGGTACCACTCTCGTTGACCCCAGCTGCTCGCCAGAAGTCCACCTCATGTACTGATCCTGATCGACCAGCACAACCCGATCACGGAGGTTAACCGTCAGAACTTACTGCTCGATGCAGCGCTACATCTTGTTCAGTCCTGCCGCTCCCGGGCGAGCTTCAATGGTTTCTCTGACTGCGTTGCACCGTCCCGCAGCTCTCTAAACAGATCAGACCACTTACTGTTCCCGTTCTTCGCGTTATTGTTATTATTGTTTGAAATTTTATTCGGTTTATATCTGGTTGTCAATGGAGGCTGACAATAAAAATAATTTTACTAACCCAATTTAATTGAGCCCTCTCACCGAGCTGCGGCCGAACTGTCTGTAATAAAGGCAAGCGAGCCCCAGTATCACGAGCACTAAAGCGGAGTAAATATTGCTATAAACCGACGCTCCTGGATAGCTATTGAGCAGATTCCAGCTCACAGCAGCTCCTCCATCAATCGACTTGCCGTACAAAGTAGCTGCAAGTGCACCTGCAATAAAGTTCAGCATTGCCATCAGTCCCATACCGACGCCGATCTGTTCCTTTGGTAGCGACTGCGAGATTGCGTTTGACATCGAAATCATCATAAACGATAGTCCGACATTGCCAAAAATCAGGAAAACAGCAATGAAGAACGGGGACACTCCCGCAAAGGAAGAGAAGAGGACAAAGCTGCTCAAAAGTAGCGCAGACGCTGTGTAAAATAAATACGAATTCCCTTTCTTATCTGCAAGAATCCCGGCCTTTTTCCCCAAGAACGCGGTCACAATCGCCCCAGGTACCATGACAAAGCCAATGAGCCCCGGTGCCAGATGATTCACATCGGCCAACAACTGCGGACTAAGAAAAGCGAACGAATAGCCACTCCCTATCATCAAAAAGGCAATGACCAGCCCGAGCGAGTAGCGTTTACTCCGGAATAAGTCAGGGCGAATAAAGGGTTCTGCGGTCGTCCGAATCCTTACCAAGAACAGAAGGAATGAGAGGATGCACCCGAGTGCGAGCAGCAAGCTCTGATTCGTAATAGCCAGTAGAAGCAATGTAATCGTTATGGCGAGAAGCCCTCCGCCGATCCAGTCCATTTTGACAGCTTCCCGCTCCTCCTCCTCCAAATACTTACGGAAAAAAGGCACGGCAAAGAGCGTGAACAACGGCATACAGAACAGCCATCTCCAATCGAGCAGACTGACCAGCAAAGACGAAAGAACGGGACCTAATGCGCTACCGATTGCCATCCCGGTCATAGAGATCCCTAAAGCTCGCCCCCTACTCTCTGGGGGAAAATAACGCACCGGAATAATCGAAGACGTCGCCGGAACAACTGCAGCTCCTGCTGCCTGCACAATTCTCCCCAAAAGCACCATGCCATAATTATGGGCGAAAAATCCGACAAGGGAGCCGATGGCAAACAGAATCAGTCCGAATGTAAGCAAATGTTTGAGCTTATAGGAATCGGCTAGCTTGCCGTACATCACGGTTCCAACCGCATAGATTAACAAAAAGGCAGACGTCACCCAGCTAACCTGGCTAAAAGATAAATGAAATTCTGTCCTGATTTGCGGTAACACGATATTGAACATCGTAGCACTCATCACTGTCATCATGAGCGTAAACACGAGTACGCGAAGAACTTTTTCAGCAGATTGTTGTTGTGATTCGGTTTGCATATTGGAAAGACACCTCTCGTTATCACCGATTTCTTCCCGGGAAGGTGATTGTTTGCCTTACTTGTTGTAGTTTATAATGATTTTAAAATAAACGAAAATATATCTTTTGACATGCAGTTGATATACCTAAGTATATGGAGTTGAATCGAATGGAATTGTTGCAATTGCACTATTTCCGAACAGTGGCCAAGTGGCAGCATATGACGAAAGCCGCCCAAGAGCTGCGGATTGCTCAGCCTGCTCTCAGCAAGACCATTGCTCGGTTGGAAGAGGATGTCGGGGTTCCGTTATTTGACCGCGAGCGAGGACGTATTCGGCTGAATACATTTGGAAAGGCGTATTTGGAACGTGTAGATAAAGCATTGAACTTGTTGGAGGAAGGTCAAAAAGTCGTATCGGATCTGGCCGGAATGGAGCATGGTCGTATACATCTGGCAACGTCGACCTTGGATTTGTTATCAGAACCGTTGGGCAAATTTCTCGCCCTCCATCCCGATGTGCATTTCCAAATCACGCAAGCCACCATGGAAGAAATGGCACTCCTTTTGGAGTCAGGCGAAGTGGATATTTGCTTCACCCATTTGCCGATCAAGCTGCCGGATATTTTGACTACACCCGTATTGAAAGAAGATATTCACGTAGCTGTCCCGCGCACACATCACTTAGCCAAACATACCAGTGTTCGCCTAAGCGATTTGGCTGAGGAGTCCTTTATCGGCTACAAGGAGGACTTTCCCATCCAAATGCTGTACGATCAGTTCTTTCAAAAAGCAGGGATTACCCCTAAATTCGCTTGTCGGGTAGATGATCCCGGCTCTATCCAAAAGCTCGTCCGCGCAGGCCTTGGCATCGCCCTCTACGGCTGTATCAGTCGAGAGCAAGACCCACACCTTGTCATGCTTCCGATCAAACACCCGATCTGCCAGCGACATTTTCAAATGATTCGGCACGAAAAAAGATATCTCTCCCTGGCTGCACGCAAGTTCTGTGATTTTATCGTCCAGTATTTTGCAGAGTCTCTTGAAAAATAAGCCCCTTTCCAACAGAAAAAGCCTGGCATCATTCGCCAGGCTCCTCCTCTATTCTTGTTTTCTTTTTTTCATGCGTAAAATAATGCCGTCAATGAGCAGTCCAATCCCCGCTCCGTAAAAAGGGGCCGCAAACCGAGTTCCTTCAGCAAGCGGCAGGTCTTTCAAATACACGATAAACACACCGACAATAAAACCGATCATCGTGTAGCGCAGCCGGGTCGCCCCCATCAAACGACACTCCCTTTCACGCTACTTCCCGAATTTATTTGGCATTTTCATGTTTTTCATCGTACGGCTCATTTGCTTGAGCTGCTTTTGGTTAAGATTCATCCCCATTGAACGGGCCATGGCTTGAAGCTGCTTTTCGTCCATTTGCATGTTGGACATTTGTTTTTTCAATAAATAAGTCCCTCCATAAAATCCACCAGCGAGACCGATTAACAATGTGACAATTGGAATTACCCAGTTGTACCAAGCCATCAATACATTACCATCCTCTATACGTAATTATGAACTCTTTTATTGTACCATAGTTGGGCTATCTTCTGTAAATTGTGATTAGAAAACTTGGAAAATGAGAACACTGCCCTCAACAATATCTTTGTCTCAAGCATATTCTAATAGCAAGAGGTGAAACAACCATGACTCCAATTGTGATTCTGGACGCTGGACACGGTGGCAGCGATCCTGGCGGAGGCAACAACGCGCAATTTACCGAGAAAGATATGAATTTGCAAATAACGCTCTACCAATATAATCGCTTTTTGGCTCTAAATATTCCTGCTGCGATCACACGGACAACCGATGTGACTCTAACAAGTGAGGCTCGGACTGCTCTGGTTCGAAACAGCGGTGCTCGCTACTGTATATCCAACCATATTAACTCAGGTGGCGGCCGAGGCTCCGAGGTCCTTTACTCGATTTACGGCTCCCCAACCTTTCCCCAATTGATCCAGGATGCCCTGGCAGCGGAAGGGATGCCGAATCGACGCATTTTTACGCGGACACTGCCAGATAATCCGCGGCTTGATTACTACTTCATGCACCGGGAGACTGGCAGCGTGGAGACGGTAATTGTCGAGTATGGCTTTGCCGACAATGCATTGGACGCAAATAAGCTACAGCAGGATTGGCGAGATCTCGCGGAAGGCGTAGTCCGGGCATTTTGCACGTACGCTAAACTTCCCTACCAGCCCCCTGCGACTCCTACTTCTACACCGAAACCGACTGTAGCACCAACCCTTGCTCCCACCACTTCTCCTGGGAACGGAGCTGACTGGAAGCAGGAAGCCGTCAACTGGCTGTACGATCAAGGATTATTAACCGATGAACAATGGCGTCAGAAGCCTGACCAACCTCTGCCACTCTGGGCACAGGCTGTCATCCTGAAGCGACTATTCGAAAAGCTCAAAACGTAACAGAACGTCTCTGTTTAATCGTCTGCCTTAAAACGGGTCAGCGGCGTATCCGTTAAACCCGAATAATTTCTTTTTGCTGGCACACTCACCAATTCGTCCTCTGGGTAACGGTAGGCGGTTAGCATTCCGCCGAACACACATCCTTGGTCGATGTTGATGGTGCCATTTTTTCGTTTTGGCTCTGGATGCGGATCATGTCCCCATACGATTATGGGCGAAGTCACCTTTCGTTCTTTTGCCCATTCTCTGCGGATCGGGCGCCCATCCGGTCCCGTCCCTGCCACATCGCCATATCGGCAAAATGTGTAGACCGCAGGCGAATCCATACCTATGTAATCGTCGCGAATCCCCGCATGAACGGCGACCGCCACTATTTTTTCATTTTGTTTGATGATCATGTGCGAAGGAGAAGAAAATAGCAATCTACGGCTCTGTTCACGCAGCAAGGAGGCCTTCTTCGGTCCATATTCTTGCTGATACAGCCGAATTTCCTCTTCTACTTTTTCATCTCCGTGAGCCAATGTTACCGGTCTACCATCCAGCCAACGAGCTACTTTCCACCCGTGGTTACTATCTACCATCTCAGCCAGGCCTGCCGTGACATGTTGGTGAAAAAATTGCAGCATTTTGATTGAGTAAGGTCCACGACTCGTGATATCACCGAGGGAAAGGAGCTTTCGGCCATGGGGATGGCGATATGTACCGTCTGGGGTTCGTTCATATCCCAAGCGTTTGAGCAATTCTATAAATTCGTCGTAACAGCCGTGAACATCGCCAACGATATCCACACCATTGTCAGCCGAAAGCACCTTGGAGCGTGTTTGAGGTTTGTGCCTCATAGCCCGGCCCTCCTTTCCGTTATCTCTCATTCGTTACTTACTATCTTTACCACATCTACGAAAAAAACTCACGGTTTGCGTACAAGAAAACTGTTTAAACAAGTAAACGCGCGAAAGAGCCCCTGTATACTGAGGAGCTATTTGGCGCGTTTACCTATACATGATGCGATGTGATTAACCTAAGCTATGCGTATGCACGTAAATGGCCGCTTGCGTGCGATCCTCCACGTTCAGCTTGGCAAGAATGTTGCTGACATGAGTCTTGACCGTTTTGATCCCGATAATGAGCTCATCAGCAATCTCCTGGTTGGACTTGCCCTGACCGATCAGCTTCAAAACCTCCAACTCGCGCGGCGTTAGCTGCTCATGGGGATGGGACTCTTGACCGTGACGGAAACGGGCCATGATTTTTCCTGCTACCCTCGATTCCAAAACTGGCTCACCCGCCGCAGCAGAGCGAATTGCCTTTGCAATCTCGGCTGCACGCGAAGTCTTCAGCAAGTAGCTGAATGCCCCGGCTTCAATGACCGGATATACCTTTTCGTCATCAATAAAGCTAGTCAAGACAATAACCTTACTGGATGGACAGCTTTCTCGAATACGCCGAGTCGCTTCCACACCGCCGATGCCTTCCATGACTAAATCCATCAGAACAACATCTGGGCGCAGCTCTTGCGTCATTCGCACCCCTTCTTCCCCACTGCCTGCCTCTGCTACGACTTCAATATCGTCTTCCGTAGACAAATAAGCAGCCAGACCCATCCGAACCATTTCGTGATCATCTACCAGAAGTACCCGAATCACTGAGCCTTCACCCTTCCCGTTCCGTCTGTGACATTAGAGGAATACGCACCTCAATTTGCGTCCCTTTCCCAATCGCCGAGTAAATCTCCATGGAGCCTCCGACCTCTGCTACGCGCTCCTGCATGCTGCGCAAACCGTAGGACGTCATTTTCTCCCCATCTGGATCAAAACCAACACCATCATCCGTTACTCGCAGGCGAACCTGCTCTTGCAATGTAAACAGCTTCACTGTAATCTGGGTAGCTCTGGCATGCCGCAATGTGTTGGATAAGGACTCCTGCAAAATGCGGAACAGATGATCCTCAATTCCACTCGGCAAGCCTTCTACGTCTTCGATCTCCCACGCCAGCTGCATGGTATTTTTACGCGTCAGCTCATCTAAAAGTTCCAGAATGGCTTCCTTCAATGACTTGTTTTGTAACGTAGCCGGGCGAAGATGCAAGAGCAACGCCCTCATCTCCGCTTGTGCAGCTGCTGCCATCTCTTCGACCAATTCAATCTGTTGGGCTGCACGTTGAGGATTTTTTTCGACAAGCCGTTTCATCGCCGCAGTCGTCATGGCGATAGCGAACAGTTGCTGGCTGACTGCGTCATGCAGTTCTCTCGCCAATCTCTGTCGCTCCTCTGTTACCGCTGCATGCTTCAATTGTTCTGCGAGAGCCGCATTGTGGTTCGACAGCCGCTGCAAAGATGCTACTTGCTCTTCCCATTGCGAAGCCAGGCGATTGATCTGCCATCCCAATTCGCCTACTTCATCGACGCCCAATTCGGGAACCCGATACGACAGCATTCCGCGCCCAAGCTTCATGGCAGCTTCCCACAGTACACTGAGTCTCTTTTTCAACAAATTGCCGACGATATAGGAAATGATCAATGCCACTAAGACACCTGCAGGCAAAGAAACAACAAAAGCAGCAAGCTGAATCAAACCCTCTGGATCGGCAGGGAGATTGATTCCTATATATTCTTCAAGCCACCACACGAAGTTGCGGTCGCTGATTACTTCGTTGTACCACCGATGAATCCCCGGGTGATCTTTCCATAAAAAGTATAGCCAAAAGAAACAAATAAACGCGGCAGTAACTGCACTGACGGCCAGTAACATGCCATAGCGCACGTATTGCCACTGAATACTTGCCAATCGCTGTCGACGCATCCGCCAGTACCTCCTAGATGTACTTGACTTTTATATCGCCGACAAGCAGCGAGATATGCAAGTTTACTTTTTGCAATGCTTCATCATACTGATCAGAACGAATCTTAACACTGCGGTTGATACCCCCCTGACGGTGGCTTAGCACCTCCAGGTCACCAATACTTAACCCTGCCGTTACCGATACAGGAAGATCGACCGGTACATAAATCGTCACATCGCCTACCCAGCCCTCTACGACAAGAACCGCTTCATCCCGCATCAACACTGCCCGGGAAAGATCAATCACAACATCCCCGATTCCATGCCAGACATGCAAGTGATTCAGTTCAAAACGCCCGGAAGTCAGGTGATAATCCCCAATCAGAGAACTGCGGGAATCTTTTGGCAGCATGTCGTCAGGGGATGAAGACATGCTTTCGTGATGAGGAATTTTTCCACCAACATGCTTCCATTTGTTCCAGCTGTCTAGCCAAGGGCGCTCCGCTGTTGAAACGTTCACGTCATTCGGGATACTTGCATCACTAGTCAAAATCGTCTCCGCAGCAGATGGGTTCCCACTCTCGCCTAATGGCTGATTCACACGGTGATCTCGTCTGCTGCTCTTGCCCCGAATCAACTGAAACCCGAAATAAATAAACACGATTGGCACTGCAATCTGGAACAAATCATCAATCCCGACACTAAACCACATATCCATCGCGATGATGGTCCCCAGCGAGAATAAAATTCCTCCGCCAATCCGATTTTTATTCCCCCACAAACGAAGGCCGAAATAAATAAGCACCATCGGCCACAAATCAAACAGACCGAACGAAATGATACCCAAACTGTCTAACAAAAGACCGATTCCCGTAAAAATAATCAGGACACCAGCCAACATTTTGTGCAAACGGGACAGTTTCACAAAAGTCTCCTCTCTCACGCCCCATGCTGATCGTTTTCACTTTGACCATTACGACATGTATAGATGAATGCAGGCGGAATGTTCAACAGGGTAAAGTCGATCTCAACCCGGGGAAAACGATCCTGCAACTCAGCCTGGAGTTGTAGCGAATATTGGAATGTAATAAATAGGCCCCCTGGCTTCAGTACAGATTGAACTTCGTCCAGAATTGCTGCCCGCAGCTCTTGTGGAAAATTGGCGAATGGCAGACCTGAGATAATGACATCTGCACCTACAAGGTCCTGCTCCTCCAAGTAAGACCTAAGTTTAGTCGCTTCCTCCCTGATAGGAAGATCGGGAAAACGTGATTGAAGCATAGAGCGAAATTGGGAATCTCGTTCCACAAGCACGTACTGTGTGCCGGGACGCAAGCGCTGATAGATCGTTTGGGTAAATGCCCCTGTACCAGGTCCCAGCTCCAGGATCACATCGGTTGAAGCCCAATCGACGCTTTTCAACATTTGCTCACATAAAAAACGAGAGCTGGGGATTATACTACCGACGCGTCCAGGCTCAGCGATAAACCGCCGCAAAAAGACCAAGAAGTCCTGCAAGAATCGTACCTCCTAGGGGAAAAGCAGCCTGATGTACACAGGCTGCCGAATTGACCCAATCTATTCTACACCTTGTCCCCCAGTTCCTGTTGAATTAGGATTGCACTGGTTTGGCTACCGGTGTTTTTGCTTCATTAATGGATGCTTTGATGCTAGCAAGTTCTGCATCGAGATCATCCTTTTCCAGGTCAGACAAAGCGTTCTCCCAAGCGCGGTTCGTTTGGCGCCATTGCCCACTCATTTGTGCTTCTGCTTCCATGCGCATGACTTTTTCCTCCATGCGGGCGAAGCCACGGCCTGCGGACTGATTGCCGATACCAACAACTGCTTGATTGACTTGCTTTTGTGTACGAGCTACTTGTGCACGTGCCATCAGTGTGAACTTTTTCGCACGCATTTTATAGAACTCTTCCTTCAGCTCAGCCAGCTTCTCGCGCATTTGTGTAGCTGCCTCGGATGCTGACAGGTAGAGAGTTTCATATTCCGCTGCCCGGCCTTCGTACTGCTTCTTGTCAGCGAGTGCTCGACGTGCCAACTCGTCTTCTCCCTCAGTTAAGGCGAGCTTGACTTGACGATCGCGTTTTTCGATCAGGGCATTGGCTTCATCCAATTGCTGACGGAATTTCTTTTCCAGTGCAACCTGACGGGCAACCGCGACTTCAACTTGTCCGATTTCTACTTCCATGTCACGCATATATTGATTCAGCATTACTACCGGATCTTCCATGGAATCCAATGCATCATTTACCGAAGCTACTGTCAGGTCACGCAAACGTTTAAAGATACTCATTATTTTTTCCTCCTCATCATATCACATCATATTGTTCATCCAAAAGACTCTTGCGACATAGGCGTTACTGCGGGCGTCTTCTTACGTTTCTCTCCCAAGTGTCCAGCGTATCTTCCTTTAATACTTTTTGGGCCCATTCACGCTCCCAAGAAGGAGGCGCTTGTTTTGGCTCTTGGCTGGGACGCAGTAAGCGATATCCCAGATAAATCACCCCAATGGCCAGAAGCGCGTGAAACAGTAGGTCAAGCTTGCCAATCAACATCAGGAACCCGAACAGGAAGACCAGGATTCCCCAAAAACGTGAACCGGTTTGTCCCATGATCTTTTTGGCACCGTATATCATGATCACGCCGGGAATGATAAACCCGAGCAAGTCTCCGATATCGATACCCACCAGATCCAGAAGAACCAACCCACCGACTAGCAGCAGAACCAGCCCGAGTAGAACTTTGCCAGACCGTTCGCTCATTACTCGCTTACCTCCATTCGTTTTGCATGTGGTGCTTGTGGAACGTTATGCCCTTATTGTAGCCCTCGGTATAGGCTTCCCATAACGGGCGTGCGGTTGGTTTTTCCCTCCGTCCTTGGACGGAGACAATTTCCTGCCCTAATCGGACGAGCTGTCCCGCAAGACAGAATATGCACGCGTCGAAAGGCGGCTTGCACTGTCGAACGAAAACGTTACAGCATTTGACGGCATCTTTGTGACGAATATGTGAACGAACAGATAAAAAGAAGGAAATAAAGGACTGGCGTAGAATCTTCGTAAGAGTGCGTGTAAAAAAACATCGAAAAATAGCCGAATTCCGCTTGGCGGAAACGGGGGAACCACGTTTTTGGGGTGAATGGTTGCTACTCCTAGCAGCCTAGGGCGTCCTTTCGACCGAACCCTTCAGCTAACCTCGTAGGCTCACGAAGGGAGCAGTTTCTTTTGCGCAAGATGGTTTTATCTTTATTTATGGCTGGATTGCTTGCTATGGGGGCAGGCACTGCACAGGCTGCTGAGGAGAATACTCTCAATGAAGTAGTCAGTGACTTGTACGGTACCCCTTACAAATCTTCCGGCTCGTCCAAAAAGGGCTTTGACTGCTCCGGTTTCACGCGCTACGTATTTGATGCGTTAGGTGTAGACCTGCCTCACAATTCTGCTTCCCAGTACGAATTAGGTACAGAGGTAGCCAGAAAAGATTTGCAGCCAGGCGATCTCGTATTCTTCAACACGAACGGTCGCAGCATTTCTCACGTGGGTATCTACATCGGAGACGGCACATTCGTGCACTCGGAATCTGGTCGTGGAGTCGTCAACACCAAGTTGAGCGATCCATACTACTGGAGCAAGCGTTATGTAGGCGCCAAGCGTCTCAGCGTTCCTGTTCTAGCGAAAGCAGAAATTCCGAATAAGGAAAAAGCGGTGCAAGCTGCATCGTTGCCGGAAAAACCAGCTAAAAAATAGTCATTCGGCAAAATAATAAAAGCCAGGGACACTACGTCTCTGGCTTTTTCTGACGAAATTTAGTACCTGGTCTAAAGAGGTACCCTCACATATTAGAACAACTTAATAACTTACGGGGTTTCTTCCCCTGATCAGGTCAAAGCATGTTATGATAGACAAGACCCATTCTTTGAATGGTATTCCTTATTAATAGAAGTAACTGGGGGTTGTTCCGGTGAAAGATCACATTTTAATTGTCGATGACAATCTGGAGATTATTGAACTGCTAGAAGACATTTTGGAGAACGAGGGCTTCACCGTTTCCTCCGCAGAGAGCGGAGAGGATGCACTCTCGCTGCTCAGCCAAGGAGAGCGTCCCAACCTGATCCTTTTGGATATTATGATGCCCAACATGAGTGGCTACGAGCTCTGCTCTCAAATTCGCCGTGAGTGGGATTTGCCTATACTGTTTCTCAGTGCAAAAGGAAAAGCGGTAGATAAAGTAGTCGGCTTCGAAATCGGCGCAGATGATTACATCACGAAGCCTTTTGATACAGAAGAGCTGCTCGCTCGCATTCGTGCCCACCTTCGTCGCTATGAGCGCATTCGCAAGCATACCGAAGAGCAGCCTGAGAAGGAAACGACCTCCTCTCCGATTACGGTTTTGAAATTCAAGGACCTGGAAATCCATAAAGAAACGTATTCCGTTTATGTATGCAATCAAAAGATTGAGCTATCTACCAAGGAATTCCAACTACTCACCTTCCTCGCAGAAAATGCGGGCATCGTCTTTACAAGAGAGCAAATTTATGACCGTGTCTGGGGATATGGATATGGCTCGCTCAATACAGTGACCGTCCATATTAAAAACCTCCGTGAAAAGCTGGAAACAGAACGTCAGTTCATTAAAACACAATGGGGGACAGGCTACGTATTTATCGGGGAGAAGCTTTAAATGAGCTTACGCAATAAAGTTTTGCTCTCCTTCATTGCCTTGATCACACTCAACATCTTGTTGTTTAAATTTGTTTTCCAAGACATTATTGTCGCTCAACTCAAAAATGATCGGCATAATCAGTACCAGGCTGAGAAAGAAGCCGCAGAGAAGGTCATGCTCAATCAACTGCTTCTCGTCAGTAATTTCAAGGACCCAATCGAACGTTTGGAGCTTGAAAAGCAGTTGCCAGACGACGTGATGTACCGCATGCTCGTAAAGGATGCCAATGGAAACACCATCTACAGCAAAACATCACGCGCCTATAATTTGAAAATGCCTTCCCCCTCCTCATCAAGTCGTGGCGATTCTGCCAAACAAAGTGACCTCAAAGTGGTCGCTGAGTACCATTTTCAGCAGGAGCCACCGCGTACAGGGGAGATCGTTGTTTATTTCTACACAGATGATTACGACATGATGGCTACAACAGGGGTTTCCATGATGCTCTGGTTTATTTACGGAAGCATTAGTCTGGTGGGATTGGTTCTGCTCGCTTTGTTCGTTCGCTGGATACTAAGGCCGGTTAACGAATTATCGCGCGTCACCCAAGAAATCCAGGAAGGGAAGCGCCTGGTCACATTTACGTATCGATCGCATGATGAATTTGGGCAACTCTTTCGATATTTCGGGGAAATGGTGGATGAGCTTCGCTTAGCGGAAGAAAGACAGGCAGAAATGATCGCTTCGATCGCCCACGACTTCCGCACACCTCTCACCACGATCAAAGGGTATGCGTCATATATCGGCTCTGGTCGTGTGACGGATATGACCAAAATACAGAAACAGATGGGCAAAATCGAGCTAAAAACGACGGACTTGGAAAAGCTGCTGGATGAGCTGCAGGACTTCACCACTCAAAGCTCCGAAGTCCGACTCAGTATTAACCGCATTCATGTCAAAAGCTTCTTGAGAGGAATCATTGAGGACTATTTGCCAAGAATCAAAGAGGCAGGTCTCACCTTTCAATGGAAGCTGCGCATCTCCAATGAACTACACATCGAAGCAGATGAGACCAAGCTGCGGCGTGTCATGGAAAATTTGTTAAACAACGCTATCCACTACAACAAACCGGATGGCTCCATTTACCTTACGTGTGATCAGCGAGAAGGACATGTCCTTTTTACTGTGATCGACAAAGGAGAAGGAATCGCTGCTGAAGACTTGCCGAAAATTTTCACCAAGTTTTATCGGGCGGAAAAATCACGAAATCGCAACAGTGGCGGTACAGGCTTAGGCTTGACGATTTGCAAGAGCATCGTCCGGCTTCACGGCGGAGATCTGATGGTAAACAGTGAATTGGGAACGGGAAGCAGTTTCTCCTTCACCATCCCCTTCTTCCACGGGTAGCTTTCACAAGCTACCCTTATTTTATATAGATTTATTCTCAGTTAATTATTTCTTTATATTTTACTAGTAAAATAATTTTTGTAAGCATGTTGCTTTCAGTGATAAATAACCCCCAGTTCGGTATCTGACACAATCGGCGAAACCGTAGTGATAAGATGCCTCTTTTTTTGTCCCTCAACTTCCATTTTTTTCTATCTCTTTTCCAAACGCATCGGCAGTCCGTTCTTGGGACGCAAGGTGACCAACGGCTCGGGCTCCACTACCTGGTTCGGTTCAGCCAGTCTTAGTCGATATCGCTGTGCAATCGTCGCCAGTAGCAAAGCTGCCTCCATCAAAGCAAAGTTATTCCCGATACAAACACGCGGCCCGCCACCAAACGGGAAATAAGCATAGGCTGGAATTCTTTTTAAGAGGTCGCTGTCAAAACGCTCTGGAATGAATTGTTCAGCCTGGTCATAATAGCGTGGGTCACGGTGCATGACATATTGGCTCATCATCAGTGTTTCTCCAGGCTTGTACGTGTGACCGCCGATCTCAACCTCATCTACCACTTCCCGATTTATCGTCCATGCCGCAGGATAGAGCCTCAGCGTTTCCTGTACAATGAGATTCGTATACTTCAGCTGCGGAATATCCTCGACCGTCGGCAGCTTTTCACACAGTACGGTCGACAACTCGTCATGCAGCTTTTTCTCCACCTCGGGATGAGTAGCCAGCAAATAGAAAATCCACGACATCGTATTCGCAGTCGTCTCATGGCCCGCTACAAAAATGGTCATGACCTCGTCGCGAACCTGCTCGTCTGTCATTCCTTCCCCATCATCTTCATCACGCGCTGCCAAAAGCATCCCCAACAAGTCCTTATGCTCTTCTCCTTCGCTATTGCGCCGAGCTTCGATCAAAGAGTAGATCGTTTTGTCCAGCAGCTCACTCGACTCCAGGAACTCCCGATTGCTTTTGGTAGGTACGGACAACGGAATGTCGATAAAAGAGGAGCCTTTGTTTGCCACGTATTTCAAACCGACATCGATGGCATGTCCAATCTGATCGGCCCCTTCCTTGACGGTTTTGCCAAACATCGTCTCCGTAATAATCGCAAGTGTTACTTTCATCATGTCCGAGTGAATATCGCGGAGCTCCCCGGTTTTCCAATCCGACATGAGATCAACGGCTTGCCGGACCATCACGTCTCCGTAGGTGGCGATACGATCTCGATGAAAAGCTGGCTGCATAAGCCGCCGTTGTCGCAAATGCTTTTTTCCTTCACTGGTAAGAATTCCATCTCCTACAACAGCTCGCGCAACCTGTAGTCCTTTCCCTTTTCGAAAATGCGCCTGTTTGCTGACCAAAACCTCTTTGATGTGATCCGGATTCGTTAACAGATAAATATGGCGGGAAGGACCGAAGCGAAAATGAACGACTTCCCCATGCTCTTTTGCAGCGTCGCGGATGAACTGAAGCGGCGATCGGCGAAATGCCATCAAATTCCCTGAGATTGGAAGACCCTTTGGGCCGGTGATCGTGATATTCATACGTCTCCTCCTTTTTACTTGCAAATCCTACCGATAGTATCCGGCACGATAAGGAGATTATGCGAAAAAAAGCCACCCGAACTTCGGATGGCTGACGAAATCATTTTGTTTATCGTGGAACAGGTTGGTCTGTGCGCAACAGACGAGAAGCAATCAGTCGCTCGCGTACCTTGATGCCAATCAGAGAAGCCAGAACTGCTTTGACAACCCCTACAATGAGGAAAGGCGTTACACCAAAAGCAACAGCTTTATCCCATGGAATGTCCATAACGTATTTGAGCTGTACAGTACCAAAAGCGAGTGTGACAAACATGCCAATGATATTGGCGATGATGGCGTTTTTCAGGTTGAATCTTGTTTTCTCCAAGTAGAGCCCGGTCACATAAGCGGTGGCGATAAACCCAAATATGTACCCGCCGGATTTTCCGACCAATATCTGCAAGCCGCCTTTTGCCTCGCTGAATACAGGCAATCCGACTGCACCGAGCAAAACGTAAATAACCAGAGCCAGTGTCCCGTATCTTCTTCCCAAAATGGTCGCCGTCAGTCCTACTGCTAACGTCTGCGCAGTAATCGGAATCAACGTCAAGGGAATCGTCACCTGCGACAATACCGCAGTCATTGCAGCAAAAATGGCAGAGAGCAATAGCCATCTCAAGCGTTCGTTTCTCATGCGTACTAGCCTCCGTTTTGTTAACTAAAAATATGATAAGGTTAACAAAATAATAATACGCATCTGCCCTTTTGTAAATCCCCGTTCTGCCCGCTTACCTTTTTGCTTGTTGATTCATGTGTAACTGCAGCTTTTGAAGTGACTGAACCGTATGATCGATTAATTCGTTCAGGTCATCAATGTTGCCTTCATCAATTTTCCGATGAAAATCCAGCGTCACCTGGTTGGTGATTTGCTTTGGCGGCCAATCGATTCGATGCTCCTCTAACTTGACCGATACTTTCTGTGTAATATACGGCCGTTGCCCCCAAATGTCATTAAGAATCGATGTGACTTCTCTCGCTTCTGCCGGCACATCTCTGTAATTTTCCAGCTGCAAGTAAAAATGGATGCAAATCGTACATCCGATATGCTCTGTCAACGGTTGTTCCAGCTGTTCGGCTGCAATATCAGCTAACTGGGTACGAAGCTGCATCTCAGCACGGACAGCTGCGGTATAATCATGTTGATCAGCCAATTTGAATTCGATCTGAAACTGTCGATGGAACGTAGCCATATCCATGACATCCGAACGGTTCGTAATCGTGATTGCCCCTTCGAAGTCCCGGTCGTATACCGCACCTTCCAACACAACCCTGATATTGTCAAAAACAAGCGGATGAAACATCTCGCGCCCTCCTTTTCCCAGGCATTCGGGCCCTTTCTTTTACAGTATATAGCATGCCTGCTTTCTCCTTGTTTTGCAAGCAGACCGACTTCCCCATGGCGACGCCTTCAGGAGAGTGGTACCATGAGAGTGATCCAACCTTTGAGGTGACAGCCATGTTTTTAATTGGAATTCTAATCGTTGTTGCAATCCTTGGTGAAATTATTCATCGTTTGAATCCATGGAAAAAGCCAGAACCTGCGTATGAGGATCTCGTCGACCAAATCAAACAGACAGACTGGTACCAGGAGCTGTCTCGTGATCAGGCGTGTCGTTACGTTCTGGACAACGACCCGCATGTCCAAGCCTACTACGCGAGTACGTATGAAGCCAAACGACTCCTTGCACAGGAAGGCTTTCAATTGGGGCTGATTGATTACGTCAAGCAGGAAGCTGCAAAGCACGCCGATAAACCGCGCTGACATGCGAAAAAGCCGTTGTTATGGAACAGCGGCTTTTTCTTTGAATCAAAAAAAAGGTATACCTGCCATGGCTCATGCCCTGTGGTACACCTGTTTTATCCGGTATTCATGTTTGTATTAGCGTTTTTGATGATAGTGTTTGTAAGCGTCAAAGGATGCTTGCTCTTGGCAAGGTGCGCATTCTGTTGCATACGATTCAGCTTGTTCGTGAATCATTTGACCGCAGGCAGCACAGCATTTTGCTTCGAGATTGCGAAAGAAATTAGTGATCGGCGTCATGATTAAAACCCCCCGTGTGTTATTATCTGTATTGTATTACAACAGCATCTGTTTTATAAAAGTTTGTTATAATACATTACGCCGATTTATCTTTCTCTCTCGCTCATTTTCTCTTTATTGCTCCTCTTTTCGCTGTATTCATACATTTTTGCAAATTCCGCATCTGTTGTAACACAAAGGCCTAAATCAGCAGATTGAACAAATACGGATCATTCGTAATCTCTACATAGCGGATACCATGCTGCTTCATCCGACTGACTAATGGCTGATAGTCATCCTTGCATTTCATTTCAATGCCAACCAGCGCTGGACCATTGTCTTTGTTGTTCTTTTTCGTATACTCAAAGCGTGTGATGTCATCGTGTGGCCCCAATACTTTTTCCATAAACTCTCGCAAGGCTCCGGCACGCTGTGGGAAATTGATGACAAAGTAGTGCTTCAAGCCCTCATGCAGCAGGGAGCGCTCCTTGATCTCTTGCATCCGGTCAATGTCGTTGTTTCCCCCGCTGATGACACACACTACGTTTTTCCCGGCGATTTGATCCCGGTAGTAATCGAGAGCGGCAATCGACAGGGCACCTGCTGGTTCTACAACGATGGCATTGCTGTTATACAACTCCAAAATGGTTGTGCACACCTTGCCTTCTGGGACAAGCACGATGTCATCCAGCAGCTCCTGGCAAATACTCATCGTTAGCTGCCCCACTTGCTTGACGGCTGCACCATCGACGAACTTGTCAATTTCATCTAAGGTGACAACATCGTTTTGCTCCAGAGCGGCTTGCATCGAAGCTGCTCCTGCCGGCTCCACACCAATGATCTGTGTGTGCGGGCTGATGCCTTTTACGTACGTGCCCACACCCGCAGCCAATCCACCTCCGCCGATACTCATAAAGACGAAATCAGCTGGTTCTTCCATGTCATTCATAAACTCCAGACCGACTGTTCCTTGTCCAGCTATCACCAATGGATCGTCAAACGGATGGACAAAGGTCCGATCTTCCTGAATGCAATATTTCATCGCCTCTGCGAAAGAATCATCAAAAGTGTCACCGATCAATACAACTTCTACATAGGAGCCGCCAAACAGCTTGACCTGCGATATTTTTTGACGCGGGGTGGTCGCTGGCATAAAGATCGTGCCCTTGATTTGCAAATGGTTACACGAATAGGCTACACCCTGCGCATGATTGCCCGCACTCGCACAGACGACACCACGCTCCCGCTCCATTGTGGAAAGATTCCGCATAAAATGATAAGCACCGCGGATTTTGAAGGAACGAACGACCTGCAAGTCTTCTCTTTTCAAATACACGTTGCAGCCGTAGCGCTCAGACAGTACTTTATTTTTTTGCAAAGGTGTCTTCTCCACCACGTCTTTCAATGCGTGATTGGCTACTACGATGTCTTCCACTCTGACCGTATGCATGTATATGTTCCTCCCAAGTTTCTCAATTGTAGTAAGGACCAGACCAAATCAAAAAGCCCCCGCCCCAAACCAGCTACGCACAATTTGCGTACGGCTGGCTGAGGCGAGGGCATCGCGGTACCACTCAGCTTCTCTGTCTTCCTCACGAAAAACAGACTTTGGCAGTTCACTATGAAACTCCCGTCCGATAACGAGGACGAATTCGTTGTCCTATACTCACTGGCTAAACAAGCTGATTTTCCAGGACAATGCTCCAAGGTGATTTTCAAAACAGGCTGGCGGCCATTCTTTCAGCACGGGGAACGGCTCTCTGCACACTGCTTACTGTTTCTACTCTTCCTTTTCAACGCTCATAGATACGAACTATTCGAATTAGTTAAACATTCTACGCCGAAACCCACAAGTTGTCAATCTTCTTGTTAATTAGCAGGAAAGCAATGACAAAAAAACGGGTTCCCTTTCGAGCTACTGCACTCAAAACGGGACCCGTTTTTCTCTTCAATACATCCTATACTGCTTCGTAAATTGCTTCGTAACGCTTGCCGATTTCTTCATCAGTCAAACCAGCTTCGCGCAGACGGCCAATCAGTGCATTCGCCCAAATCTCAGTGCGTTGCGCCATTTTCGCGTATTTTTTCGCTTCTTTCACTTTGCGCTTGGAGCGATCTTCACCGTTTGACTTGAGGTTGTCGAGGATGAACAGCATGTGCATGGTATCTTCCTCGTTCAGCGTTTGCCAGCTATCATTTAGAAACGCAGTTACCTTTTTGTAGTAGCCATCAAACTCGTCAAAAGAAATCTCAGTATCCATGTTGAGATATTCTTTCATTTTTTCAAATAGATCTTGCATCTAGCGTCACAACTCCCTCATTATTCTCCGCACTATTATAACAAAAACAACGCTGGACAGGAAGTTGCCATTATCTTACTGGCACCCGTGAAGCTCTCGCATACATGCAACGTCTTCCGTAATGCTCTATAATAGGGAAATACTGAATTGCTTGAGGAGAACGGAACAGATGACAACGCATAAAAAAGAACAAGACGCCAGCATCCGTGTCGGCCAGCAAATGACGCTCACGATCAAGAGTTTGGGCATTAATGGCGAAGGGATCGGCTATTTTAAAAGAAAAATCGTCTTCGTAGAGGGTGCCCTCCCTGGCGAGGTCGTCCATGCAGAGGTGACCGAGGCAAGAGAAAAATACGCGACCGCGCGTCTTTTGCGAGTTGTTGAAAAATCAGCATCTCGCACGAATCCCCCCTGTCCGGTCTATGCGGAGTGTGGCGGATGCAGCTTGCAGCACATGGATTATGCCGCACAGCTCGCGAGCAAGCAGGAAATCGTCATCGAATCACTGCGCAAGTACGCTCGACTGAATCAACCACCCGTCGCCCCTACGATTGGTATGGATAACCCGTGGTCGTATCGAAATAAAGCGCAGTTTCAGGTGGGCAAGGAAAAAGGCAAGCTCATCGCTGGACTGTATCAAACAGGGAGCCACAAGCTCGTCAACCTGGAAGGCTGTCAGGTGCAGCATGAAGCAACAACAAAAATTGTCCAAACAGCGAAGCAAATCATCGAGGAGCTCGGGATTCCGATCTACGACGAGAAAAAACGGACGGGCGTCATCCGCACAATCGTAGCTCGCGTCGCTTTTGCTACGGGCGAAACGCAATTAACGCTTGTTACGGCTACCCCAGAAATTCCACGAGTGAATGAGCTGCTTTTGGAACTCCGCACGAGACTGCCTGAACTGGTAGGAATCGCGCAAAACGTAAATACGCAAAAAACATCGCTCGTTTTTGGTGACAAGACCGTATCGTTGTGGGGCAAAGCTTCCATTGCTGAAAAGCTGGGTGAACTGTCCTTCGACTTGTCGGCTCGTGCCTTCTTCCAATTGAATCCCGAGCAGACGCAAAAGCTGTACAATCAAGTGAAAACAGCTGCTGGACTGACCGGAAAAGAGCTCGTACTCGATTTGTACTGTGGTACAGGGACGATTGGCTTATGGCTCGCTCCTTATGCCCGCGAGGTACGCGGGATCGAACTGATTCCTGAGGCTGTCGAGGATGCCAATCGCAATGCAGAGCGTAACCAAGCATCGAATGCCAGCTTTCACGTGGGGCGTGCCGAGGTCTTGATGCCAAAATGGGCCAAGCAAGGGACTCGCCCAGATGTCGTCGTAGTCGACCCGCCGCGGACTGGGCTGGATGATGCGCTGATTCGTTCCTTGTTGGATGTGCAGCCGAAGAAGATTGTGTATGTGTCTTGTAATCCTTCTACATTGGCGAAGGATGTTGGGAAGCTGATGCAGCGGTATGAGTTGAAGAGTGTGCAGCCGGTGGATATGTTCCCGCATACGGCGCATGTGGAGAGTGTGACGTTGCTTCAACTTAAATGAGTAGAGAAAACCCTTGTCATATCAAGGGTTTTTCATATTTTATAAGCTCATTATAAAGTCGAAGATACCGCCACGACCACATATTGACCACATAAGTCTCGTATCAAACCTCTTTAGCAAATATCAATAGTCATTACCCAGTGATAAACTGAATAGTGAGTGGTCAATTTATTTGATCTTAGTCTCATAGGTTAGATAATGGTATATTTTCGAAGGAAAAAACCCCAGTTCTTTAAGAGGTGGGGTTTTAAAAAACGTGTAAAAATCCAATCAAAGATAGTTATTTGGCTGTCGATTTTTAGATATCTTTGTTATTTTCTGTAATCAACAGCGATGTTCTGCTAGAATAAAAGTGAATAATTAGGAGATATTTCCTACTTGGGGAGTGAGAACGAATGAACGTTGGTAAATTCCACTATGTAATTTACACCGTTGAGACAGAAATAAGAAAGAATAATCTCTTAGCGCTACTCGACCAATTCAGATCATCATTTTCAACATATCTATCACAACGTAGTACCGAATCAAATGAAGAATTCAAGAGTTCGCTAGAAAATTTTAAGACAGCTACAGATTCATGCCCTAGTAATAATTTTACTGTTTCTGAACAGAACATATTGCAGCAATTAAAACTGAATGAGATGCATGGTTCAGAACTTACTGGTAAGGGGCTGTACAACAAAGTTCTGAATGCACTAACGATTAATAATGTGACACTAGCCGATGCTCTGCAACAGATAAATGAAGTGTACAACAATCTTTCAACATTCTACTCAACAATTAAGCGTATTGATGATTCTTTTACAGAACTCCAGATCGAGTTTGACGATATGGAAAGAAATGAATGTGAGATCGGATATTTAATACCGAGAGACATAACAGATAATACCATGAAAGGTCTTATTCATGAGTTTAAAAGTATCGACGATTTTTTAACCACAATAAAAGAGATTGTTTCGGAAGAAGCTAGCAGTACCAAAATTCGAACCATAAGCAATAGTGAATTTCAAGTCTTCTTAGAATCAACTCCAGCCGTTATTGGGGCAGTTATGCTTTCAGTAGAGAGAGTTGTAGCATTAATTCGAAACATCATTGAAACGAAAAAACTTTACGAAGAAATGAAAAGTAAATCAATCCCAGCCGAAATTACAGACCCATTGAAAGCATATATTGATGCCTCAGTATCTGAAGGAATAAACAAGTTGGCTGATCAACTTGTAACTGAAAATTATAAGAAGGGAGATGCAGGTAGGGCAAATGAACTGCAAGTTTTGCTGAAAAGACATTTACTTTATCTTGCTGATCGCATAGACAAAGGAGCGACTGTTGAAGTTAGAACACATGTAGAGACTGAGGGAGAGCAATCAGAAGAGCAACAACAACTTACGTTGCAAGTGGAAAATTTCAGGAAATTGATTTCTGAAAGCTCTACCTCACCAAAGAATAGTCTTTTGTTAGTTGCATCAGAAGATGAAAAAAATTGAGCGATAGTCATTATAACCCCCACGAACCTAGCGTGGGGGTTTGTTTCGCAGAATTAAAATTCCACGCCACTATAGTGTAATCACTACAACTTTTTACACTAAATCACTATTTTTGAATCCAGTGAAGGGTTACATACTTATAGATTTTTAGTACCTATCCCTTGTGGTGGATCAAACTCCGTATCAAAGATCGTGACAGGACGGATTCGGGCTATTTCCTCATGTCCTAGGAATGTTAACTTACCGATTCTTGTACGGCGAATCCAGATACCATCAAATGCTTGCTTGGCCAACGACATAGGTAATCCATAGCGCTCCTTATAAAAATGAGCATTGGGTTCTGTTTCAACTCCGATTAGTCTATAGCCTTGAACTGTTTCATATACTTTTTCTTGCATTCCTTAATCCCCTTTCAACTTAGTAGTTCTATTCGAAATCGCACGCCCTATCTTTTTTAAAGTTCTTCCTGGTCAATTAGCCCTTCTTTTTCTGCCTCTAACATTACTTGCGAATTTATTGAATACTGAATAAATTTTTGGACAACCTCGATGTTTCTTTTTTCATCGAATGGTTCATTCAAAGCTATTACGCTTCCGATCGTATCCAGTATTGATAGCATATATTTATCGAATAGTTCGTAATCTCCATCTGCATCATGTTTTAAATCTATTGAACTTATCAAATGTTTTATAGCTGCTAACCTAAGATCCGATCTCCAATAGTTCTCTCTTTCCCCCTGTATAATCAACGAAAGCGTCAAACCATTCTCATTACCCGATCCAGTTATATCAAAAGGTTTGTTAATGTCAAAGCCCATTTCAGTTATCATAGAAACAAAGTTTGATTTATTCTTCATTGTCTACCCTCCTATAATTATGGAACACATATAATTTATCAGTCACAGCCCACGGCGTCGCTTAACGCCGCCATGGGCTTGGCCCTGTATTCCCCGAGAGCAAATACAAGGTACCCTTAATCTGTCCTGCTCAAATATCAGAACTCCAAGCATTAGAATACTCCCTACAGCAGCATTAACCTACTAGACACTATTACCTCATCATTCGTAATCTCTATACTCCCATTCTGCATCATCTAAATCGAGTTGTTCCAAAATCTTATTCCTTTCATCAAAAAAATTAACGTCCTTATACCAATAGTCCTGATATTTCATAATAACTGCCTTAGCTCTACGATGTACTTCAACATCACTAACAGAAGTTAAATCCGTTCCTGACATAAGTTCGAGATATGCAAAGATAAGAAACTCCGTGTAACCTTCAAAACCCACATCATCCATAGTTTCTAAAAAGATTGCTTGCTCTCTAGTCATCATTTGATCTTCCCTCCAATTTCAATGCTGTTTCAAACTTCCTTGCTGCCTCTTTTTGCATATCACTTGTCACATGACTATACACATTCATCGTCATGGCTGCGTTTGAATGTCCCAAACGTTCTGAAACAATCTTTACATGCTCCCCGAGCTTCAAGAGAATTGTTGCGTGAGTATGCCTGGTATCATGGAAACGGATTTTTGGTACACTCGCCTTCTGTATCATTCTCCTGAAATGTCCTGTCAAACTTCTCGGATTAATTGGTTGACCAATTTCATTTGCAGCTATCAAGTCGTAATTTTCGTATACACTTCCCATTTCTCTTTTGTGTAGCTCCTGTTCTAAACGATAAGACTTTAATACCTCGACCACACTGTCAGGTATCGACACCAATCGGTTTGAACGGCTCGTTTTAGGCTCTAAGAAATGAAATTGCTGGTTAGAGTAATACAACGTGTGACAGACGCTAATTTTCCCCTGATTAAGATCGCAATCCTTCCAACGTAGTGATAATATCTCTCCCCTTCTAAGCCCTGTATACAAAGCTAATAGATACACAATGTAGTAGGTCTGGTTTTCCTCTTTAGCAACTTCTAAAAAACGGACTGCTTCGTTAATTGACCACGTCCTTTGTTCTTTACGTCCGATCCTAGGTGGAACAGCAAGTGCGACTACATTTTTTGTAATGTTCTGTAATCTGACTTGATACGTAAAAAAACTCTTTAATATGGAATGGAGATACCGAATATATTCAGGAGACAGTCCTTCTTTTACCAACGTCAAATAGAAAGATTGAATTTGATCTACTTGAACGTCTTTTAGTTTCAAATTACCCAAAGCAGGGATTATTCGTTTCAGTATTGCCTTAGAGTAATTCTCATAGGTTGAGATACGCAAGGTTGACTGTAAAATAGTCTGTAGCCAAGCTTCCATAGCTTCCTGTATCGTCTTTTTACTCGGTTCCAGATAATCTCCCTTGGTTAGTTGCGTGATCAATTCAGCACACGCTTGTTCAGCCTCTCTCTTGGTTTTGAAACCGCCTTTCGTCTTCTGATTTCTTGAACCGTCCCCCTTTCTTCCAATGTCCACTGTAAAAGACCAAAGACTGCCGCGCTTACGAAAGTATCCCTTCATGTTTAACTCCCTCTAGATGTACTGCTCGTTTAACCACTTGAACAACGCTTCTCTAGTTACACGTTTGCACCGCCCAATGCGAATCAGTGGAAAATTCGAAAGCTCCATTATGTTGTATGCCACTCTTTTGGAAACACCGATGATTTCAGCGATGTGACTCGCTGTTAATACCAAGGGATAATCCTCTATTCTAGTGACCTTAATAGTCATTGATTTTTCCTCCAAATCTGTATATGCTAATCATTGAATAAGAATTTTTTTCTTCTACGCTCTTTCTCTTCTTGGAAAGACGTATTTTTTTTGTCTAAACCAATCTCAGTCCATGTTTGAAATAATCGAGTAGTCTCCTCAATAGAATCGTGATTCCCTATCGCTGCTATAGAGAGTAGTATCCCTCTCCCTTGATCTAATAACTGTTTCAAACTGCCTTGTTTCACAAGCTCTCTAGTTAAAGGTGAAGCTTCGTAGTCCATACCAGCTTTTTGAATTACATTCCATTTCCTCTTAATTTTCCAACGGGAAACGTTGTCTCGTGATGGTTGCCTTATTGTAAACCATTCATGTGTGAGATAGGCCCACAAGCCCTCCTCCTTTTCCAGCAAATCTTCTATAGTGTTGATTGAAAACTCTTTTAACACTTCACGGCGCAATTGAAACTCTACTCTCCAGACATCTTTATCTTCATTCCATCCATGTTCTCTCCAGATTTGTTTGAACCAGTCTTTCCCTGATTTTTGAATCTCCATCGTTTTATTGTAGATCCTCGCTAGTAACGGACCACCAATACCAACTCGGAAGCCGCTAAACCTTCTTCCATTCGTGTGCTCCCCACTAACAAAGCAATCTTCCTTTTTTCTCGCTCTAGTTATCACACCTTTGGTATCAATTTGTTTAAACACTACCGAATCACTATCGGCGCATATATCTACACGTGAGACTTGATTACGATAGTAGGAGTCTGTCAATGTTTCAAACCATCCTACAAAGTTTTTATAAGCACCAGCCAAACCGAATGACCATATGTAGCCTGATAAAAAATGAACAAAAACAGGAGAATTCGTTTTCAATTCCTTATCGGCGAAAAAAATGATAAAGTCATCACATGACAATCTGTAGGGATAGAATCGTTTACCAGTACGATGAACAGTCAATGCAACGTTGTTCAACAATATTGTCTTTTCTACCCCTGTCTCTTGTGCTTCATCCTTAAACTTTTTAAAAATGTCTAAATGCGGTCTGAGACTAGATTCGTAGTTTTCAACATTTAAACCAAATTCAAGAGTATCAAAACCTTTTAATATCAAGCTTTCTACCACCTTTTCATTGTAATTTGAGAGGCGCATGTTATAGGGGTTGCGCCCTATGCGAGTGGCTAACGCCTCAGTCTTGACATGGAGCCTCTACGAGTGTGCAGGACAAGGCTTAGCGGTCAAGCCAAGTGCGGGCTTGTCCGCTAAACCAGCCTGGCACATCTCGCATCTCCACCTCAAGACCGAAGCCACCATTCCGCTTCGCTCCATGATGGTATCGGCTGCGCTACCTCGTTTCTTGCCGGGCTTGCGCAATCTTTGCAAGAATCTTTTTTTCAAACTGAATTTGAATGGCTCTTGATTTCGCTAACATTTGTAGATAGTTCTCAATCTCACTGTAGAAAGTATCTGGATAAGAATTAGACTTGTTCTGTATACCAACCACCCCGTTTTTATAATATAAATTCAAGTGATGAGTTTTTATTACAACAAAAAGGTATAACAAACCAAGGTTACTGTCAATACTTTTATGTAATTACCATTCATGATGTGAGTTTTTATAACAAAATATCTAAATTAGAAGGTGTTCTTTATGAGTTATAGTGAAATGCTTAGTAAAATGATCGAGGAAAGTGGCTTAACGTTGAAAGTGATTGCGGAAAAATGCAATGAATTCGGTGTGAAAATTGACCAGTCATATATTAGTAAACTAAAAACCGGAAAATTACCTCCAGCTTCGGATGAAGTTAATGAAGCAATTGCAAAGGTTTGTGATTTTACAATGGTTGAGGAGCTTTTATACGAGGCTTATTTGGAGAAAGCACCAGATTATATTCGTACTTTTATCAAAAACCTGGTAAAAACAACTAAGGAAATAATAGTTACCAGCTATAGAAATAAGGTTAGCGAAAAAGAGTATGCAATGTTAGAAGTGTATTATAATCGGTTATCGGACTTAAAGTTTTCAAAGCACCTTAGTCAACACACCTATAATTCAGGTTTGAACATAGGGTTACCAAACGAAGTTGGGCTTAGTGAAGAACATGAAGATGATAGCTTTGCTCCTAACGAATATATCCTAGAAATGGAAGATGATTCGATGGAGCCAACGATTCCTAAGGGTTCTATTATTCGGTGTGACAAAAGTACTCATATCAAACCAGGAGATATTGTCGTTGCCGTGTCTAGATATGACAAATCGGAGGGCTTTATTAAAAGGTATTATCCAATGGACTACGAGCCTGGGTTTGACCCTGGGATTGATCAGGAAATAATTTTTACTAGTGATAATCCTAATTACAAACCCATTATAGAAAACATTACTGACATTGAAATTGTTAGTAAAGTTATTTCAATCACCTCTACCACAAATCTATAGTTATAGAGGGAACATTCATCTGTTCCGAAAGTACATTTGTAGATGTATTGTGTAGTATGTAGTATTATACAATTACAACATACTACAGGATTCAAGACGTTAAGAGGCGCGGGGCAAAGCCCTCGCGCCATCTTGTGCGTTACTCCATTTCAATACGTAAGGCATCCCTAAAATTGCCTGTTCCGATTAACTATCATCTCAAATCCACTCTAATATTAGATGTTTCAACAGGATGACATTGACCACATTTTTGACCACACACTTGCATTATTCAACGTGATCATTGATAAGCTGAGATAAGTTGCTGATGCAATTAGCTGCACTATAGAGCACCATAATAAAACATGTTCATCTAAAGTTACACCCATCCCGAAACGGCGCATGTGGAGTCAGTGACGCTCTTGACGTTGAAATAGGTGTTAAAGAAAAGGCTAAATTCCCTTGATGCAATGGGAGTTTAGCCTTTCTCATTTGAAATAGTAGGTTTCTTTTTTGTCGCTTTTCGGAGGTCTTGGAAATAATTTGGCGAAATAAGGTATTTTGAACTACTTAGCTACAAAATAGTTTCGTTTTCGCGAAATTAAAAAAGATAAAAAGGCTGAAATATTATTACGTAGCTATTAAACACTTCAAATAAACAATAGAAATTTAATAAAGTGTTATGGGAATTGAAAAAGAAAACTATGTGGGATAAAACAACTATACTAGCGCTAAGACTTTATGATAATGCCATTGACTTTATAAATAAGAGTATGGAGGTGTAATGCTCTCCGTTGTCAAGACACGATTTTTTGAGGAATAAGTTATGTCCTCCTTTTCGTAGTCCTAGTGTTTAAGATGCGATTTTTCGATAGTATGGGCGTAAAATTGATCGGGTTTTGCTTCATTTAGAGATTGATGAGGGCGCTCCTGGTTATAAAATTGGACATAACGAACTATCTCTCTTAACTCTTAACGAACTTTATCATCAATACACCATCTTGCAGTTCGGCAGAATAACAATTTTCGTTTAAATTTTCAGTTGAATATTGATATTCGAGAATTGCATCTGCCATTTCTTGAGTGAATCTCCCCTTAAAATACGGTATATTTAGCTTCGTTCCAACTTGAAAATCTTCATCACAACAATTAGTATCAATGTGTTCTATTATCGTTTTAACTGGATCGCTTAAATCAGCCCATTTTAAATTACATTGATTATTCACCACTTTCTTCCTCCTTAAAATTATCTTTTCATTACATCAGAAGTTAAGTCATAGGAGGCGCCCCCCTACTTTGAGACAGTCTACAGAAGCACAAGGTAAGGACAATTACAGGAGTCGTTTGCCCCTGCATATCAAAATTCTCCTTTCTATCAAGCTTTATAAACAGGGTTTTTTATATAAAAAAGAAGTGGGGCTACACCACTAAAAAAGATGGTGATAGCCCACGTACTTGCATAAAAAACTATCCAAATTATTTACCACGATGCTTAGCTTTAGCTTTTTGAAGTCTTAATTCTCTTTTTCGTTCCTTCATTTCGTCTCTTTGCTGACGAGTGTATACTTTTTTCTCTATTTTTCTCTTCTCATACTCCAATTTCAAAGCCTCTTGAGCATAAGAAGAGATTCCTTTCATGCTTAGCTCGCGAGCCACTTGTCTGGCTAAACGCTTTGGATTAACCCTTCGGTCACAAGAGGTATTAATATCCACCTCTTGTGATAATTTGTTTGTGACTTCATGAATATTTTTCTGGATGAACTCCAGAATTTCATTATCCTTTGGTTCAGAACCAAATAAATATCTGCCTGCTTTTAACTTACCGAAATCATTTTCCTCTACAACACCTACCCAAAATTGACCATCATAGTAGACAGTCAGCTTCATAAATATTCCCCCTCAAAAAGTATTACGGGTAACGATGGACATCCCGAGGGGGGAAGGTTACTGACATGAACAAAATTATGACCATGCGTTCGGACTACCAACCGAACCGTGTTTTTTCGTTCCCGTTGCAATATTACTGGCTCATATTGTATCATTCATTCCCTGAAACTTCCACGAAAACGCCGCCCTAATACACGACTTAATATCGCCTTCATTCGTTAAAACCTTTCCTTTATTTTGGCAGGAAGGTATTTTTCTATCATTCACCATTTCTTAGATGTTTTGGAAACTGAAGATCATATATTACATTTCAGAATCCTACTTCACCTATTCTTCCTTTAAGTTAGTATGGAAAGGTATCTTCTATTATTGTTTTGGTATTGTTCTCCCAGTCTTCTCGTATCATTGCATACCCAACAGAATCGAATAATTGTTCGCCTTGTCTCCATGATCTACGGTTATAAGATTCTTTTACAAATCCGCTATGAAAGAACGTTTTTCTCATCGCAAAATTATCATATCTGGTATGACCTTCGATTCTAATAATATGAGTGTACTTATTGAATACATATGTACTTAACCAATTAAGGACATCCTTTGCTATTCCTTTGCCTCTAAACTTTTCTTTCAATCGCAAATCGAATAAACATATGGGATCTTCTAAATCAAACACTCTTATTAAACCAATTTTTGTATGATTATCCATGATCCAAAATGTTTGGTTCCCGTTTTCGTTATAATTTCCGTTGGCTACCTTTTCTCTTATAGACTCCTCAGTAGGATTCTCCTGTCCATGAAAACTCCATGTTTCTGATGTTAAAAATTCTACTAATTCATCAACCATTTTGTTTTCAAACTCTAAATATATGTACATCGTTCTCCCCCTTTGAAACATGATTCAAATAGTCCAAGTCCGATTTATAAAGACATCCAAGCATATAATCCTTACACAAATAAAGATAATTTATCAAGTTATGATATGATAGCAAAGTATTTTCATTTCAAAAAGCTTGTCGATACAATTAGAGCTGATAGCATAGACACATAGAAAGACAACATAAACTTTCAAGTGAGCAACGAGGTTTGTGGTGGTATGTTACTTTGTGCTACATACGGAACAATCTATGCCAATAATAAGCTAGAAGTTACGCATAATTGTTAATAAAAGAGTAACTGCCGCAAATACCGGTAGAGGACCTTGAGAACATAGGAGGATACATGTCCTGGAGCAAAGTGAAGAAACAACTGGAGAGCTTTCTCTGTCCTGCGCTAAATGGAAGGGTCGAATACCGTGCAACCGGTTACCGTTATTTACCTGATAAATCCGGAATTTGTTATATTTCCGTAGATAAAAAGAACGTACTTACTATGAGTGATATAACTGGCTCAATCCGATGGTATCAGACGGAGCAGGAAATTAAGAATGATTCAGATATCCAAATTCCTATCACCAATGAAGAAATGGAAGCAGTCAGAAATGAAACCAAGGGGAACGTTCCGGAGGATCGTCTAAAAGTCATTGCAAGAAATAGAAAAATATCCGAATATGCAAAGGAGCTTTTGTCAGCACAGGCAACATTAAGTAAATCAAATTTTATCGTTGTGGCTAATCAGTTTTTATCTATTTCTATAGAGGAAAGCATAGAGAGCAATGATATCCTATTGAATATTCTAGCCTTGGTGGACAGAAGAGTTGGGAAAAAGAGGATTTTGAATATGGCCGAGAAGATGAAGTTAAAGCATCCAATTGTGCAGTATTTCTATGAATTACGGCTTAGTACATTATGAAAAATAAATATGTCAGGAAATTCGTTGTCATTATTAAACCGAAGACCCTTTTCGATTCAGGTCTTCGGCTTTTCATTTGATGGGGGCATATCGTGTCTACCAAACCGCTAGGAGGGAAAGTAGCCCTTTTTAAATATTTCGTACCATTGATTCAATTCCTCGCCTTCCAAAACACCCAATCTCTCCAAAATATGCCTTGAAAACTCCAATGCACCGCTTCCATTCGCAGTGATGAGATTCTCGTCCCGGATTGACTGACCCTCTACATAATGTTGATCTCCTCTGTAGTTGGGAGCTCCTTCCTTCAAATAAGGTAACGTATTGCCTGTATGTTTATGATTGTCCAAAAATCCGTGATTCCCCAAAAAAGTCGTAGCATCACAGATGGCTGCGACAGGAATATTCTTGCTCACACAATAATCAACCACTACTTTTGCTATCTGATTCTTTTCTTCTCTCCATCCCGTTCCGCCAGGTATGATTAACATGGCGATGTCCTCAATCGGGTTAAATGCGTTTACGCTATAATCTGGAAGGACCGTTAAACCACCCATCGAAACTTTAGGTTCCTGATCAATGGCGATGGTCTTTACACGATATCCTGTTCCTGGCTTGTTCAACTCTGAACTGACGTAACTTGCCTCCCAATCAGCAAAACCATCCGTAATAAAAATGAGCACTTCCTTCAAAGTGATTCCCTCCCTGTAACTTCATGTACAAATGAATTGTAAAACAACTTCACTGACAGTTATGGTCAGGAAAGAAAACGGAAATCACATGAACATTTTGAAGCGATCAAGCTGGAAACAAAAAACGTAAAACCATCACGGCAATAATGCCTGCGAGTACAGTTACCAATAAGCTACGTGTTTTTATCGCAATGAAAAAGGTTGGTATGGCTGCTAGAAGTTCGACATTGTTTGTAGAAAAAGAAATATTTTCACCATGTTTAAATACCTCTTGCGCTACTAGAGCAGCCATAACAGATATGGGGACATAGCTTAACCACCGTGTTGCCCAATCTGGCAATTGAAAACGACTCAATACCATAAGAGGAAGGACTCTTGGGATGAATGTAACAATTGCTGTTCCTACAATCATCAAAAAAACATCCAATCTTACTTCCATTTTTCCATCACCATCCCTATCGTTGAAGCAAAAATTGTAGCAACAATAACTCCCATACTGCTAGACAATACCGAACTGGCTCCCACAGCAATAACAACTGCGATTATCGCGACAACCACATCACGTCTGATTTTCTTTCGACTTAACATCGAAAGTACCAGAAGTCCAATAAACATCGCTGTCAAAGCAAAATCCAAACCTAATGTTTCGGGATTTGAAATCCATTGTCCCAAGAATGCTCCCGCTATATTGGCTACGCACCAGTTTAGATAAGCAGTTACATTTAGACCGTGCATCCATTTTTCACTAATGTAATTCTTTTTTGCAGCTTCGTTGATCGCAACTCCAAACGACTCGTCGGTAAGTAGAGACCCTACTAGCATGTTTCTAAGCGGAGAAAGATGCCGAAAATATGGTGCCAGGGCTGCACTAAGTAAAAGATGCCGAAGATTAACAAAGAAAATGGTAATAATAATGGTGGTAATCGAACTGCTTGCTGCCATCATTCCGGCAGCGATAAATTGGGCTGAGCCAGCATAAAGAATTAAACACATCAGGGCTATTTCAGTTATACTCAGACCCGCTGTCCTTTCGATCACACCAGCAGCGAATCCAATACTTAAATAACCGAGTAGCGTAGGGACACAATCCTTTACACCTTGGCGAAAAGTATCGTTATCTCTTGAATCTGCCACTGTTTCGATTTGGTCATTTGCCAGTCCCATTTTATCCCTCCTTAGTCTTATTTACATTCAGGGAGTTATTGTGATAACTACTATGAAAAAGTGAAAGAAAATACGGTTCAAATTACTTGAACCGTTTTCCTGTAACCACGTGGAACAGGTCAGGATGGTTAATCCAGACAGCTTCGGCTTTCTCGGGTCCAACTTCCTTAACTAATTGCGCAAACATAATGTCGTGCCTGATGTACTCCACTGCTACTAATACAAGTGCTGGGTCTTGTGTTTTTATAGCCCAAGCAGCGGTATTTGGAGCGAAATTTGCTATTAATACTTCTTCATTGTCCCTGGAGACAATGGTTAAACGACCACTCATACGTTCCTCTGCTACTTTCGGAGACATGTAATCATGATGAGTGGTTGCCCCTAACTCGGTATCGGGTGCTCCAAACAACATAGAAAATACAGGAACACCTTCTTTTACCCGCTTATCTACGTCCTGTTTAATAAAAGAAATCTGTGGTTGCCAAATCGATAACCATAGTTCTTCTCGGGCTTTGTTTATCATATCGACCATTTCTGTGATAACCAGTTCATCAGTACTAATGCGTCGAACCACGTCTACTTGCTGTTCACTTTCTAAGGCAGATAGATTTTTTTCAAGATAATCAAATGATTGCTCGAAGGAATTGCGCAATCGCGTGATTAATTCTTTAGCGGGCAAAGGAGAGTAGGTCAGAGGTTCAGATGGTACCGTATAAACTGCTCCTTTATCTAACAATTTGCCCAATACTTCATAAATCATGGAACGCGGTACACCCGATCTTTTACTAATCTCATATCCAGTTATAGGAGACTGCTTCAAGAGTCCGATATAAGCTTTGCATTCATATTGTGAAAATCCCAATTTCTGAAGTTCTTTATAGATTTCATCCAAAGAAAACCAGCACCTTTTTAGTGATTATTGTTATAACCTCTAAGTTCTATGGTGGTTATTATAATAATCACTAATCATATCGTCAATCATTTTAATGATACTTTGCGTTTGATGGCCGAGAAAACAACGAAAGAAGGGATATACGATGGATTTAGAGATGGTCATGCAAGAGCTTGAAGCTCTCGGCAAGGAACGAACCAAGAAAATTTATCTATCCAATGGCGCTCACGAACCACTTTTTGGCGTGGCTACAGGCGCTATGAAGCCCATGGCGAGAAAAATCAAGATCAATCAGCCCTTGGCGGAGCAGCTTTACGCTACCGGGAACTACGACGCCATGTACTTTGCCGGTGTGATCGCAGATCCAAAAGCAATGACCAAGGCGGATTTTGATCGATGGATGGATTCCGCTTATTTTTATATGCTGTCCGATTATGTGGTGGCAGTCACCTTATCTGAAGCAGATATTGCCCAAGAAGTTGCCGATCAATGGATCACAAGCGGCGAAGAGCTCAGAATGTCTGCTGGCTGGAGTTGTTACTGCTGGCTTTTGGGGAATCGCCCCGATCGTGAATTTTCCGAAAGCAAAATTGCCAGTATGCTTGAAACTGTAAAAAATGCGATTCACGATTCTCCCGAACGAACGAAATACGCTATGAATCAATTTATTTACACCGTGGCAACCTCCTATTTGCCACTCCACGATAAGGCGGTCGAAATTGCAAAGGAAGTAGGACCTGTAGAAGTCCAAAAAGACAAAGCAAAAAGCAAGTTCCTAAACGCTCTCGATAATATTCAAAAGGCAGTAAGTAAAGGGCAGCTTGGCTTCAAACGGAAACATGTGAGGTGTTAACCCCGTCATGTTCAAACGGAGTATCCTTTTAGAGGTTGCTCCGTTTTTTTGCGAGCAAGTCGAATTCCTCCTATTGGTAATAGTAGACGAATTTACAGGCGATACTGGACGTGTAGCGATTTTTCTGACAAGCGCGAACAAACTCCTTCTGAAGACCGAGGTCAAAATACATCGACTGCGGGATGTAACTACTCTCTGTTGGTATATTATGGTACCTAAGCTTTCGAAAATAAGATACGAGGAGATGTAGTATGTGAAGACGTTAATTGAATTCAAAAAAGTAACGAAAGAATACAAAATCGGAGAAGTGCCAATCAAAGCGCTTAATGGTGTTGATTTTTCCATAGCAGAGGGAGAATTCGTCGTTATTTTGGGGGCGAGTGGGGCTGGTAAAAGTACGATTTTGAATGTGCTAGGCGGTATGGATACGGCTACCTCAGGTCAAGTATTTGTTGGTGATCAAGAAATCACCCGATTCAACGAAAAAAAATTAACACAATACCGCGGTGAGAAAGTCGGTTTTGTCTTTCAATTCTATAACTTAATTCCGAATTTAAACGCCCTGGAAAATGTTGAATTCGCCACGGAAGTATGCAAAAACCATCTGGATGCGAAAGAGATTTTACATAAAGTTGGATTACAAAATCGCATGAAAAACTTCCCTTCTCAGCTCTCTGGCGGCGAACAACAAAGAGTTGCCATCGCAAGAGCTGTTGCCAAAAATCCTTTGCTTTTACTTTGTGATGAACCAACCGGAGCTTTGGATTATGTGACAGGTAAATCCGTCTTAAAGCTTCTCCAGGACTTGAACAAAGAGACAAAAAAGTGCGTCGTATTGGTCACACATAATTCCGCCATTGCTCCTATGGCTGACAAAATCATTAAGGTGAAAAGCGGAATGATTGAAAGCGTTACCATTAATCGTGAAAAGCAAAGTGTGGAAGGGATTGAGTGGTGATGATGAAATTATTTTTAAAAGTAGTAAGGGATATCAAACAATCGATCGGGCAATTCATCGCCTTTGTTTTGGTTATCGCAGTAGGAGCCTTTTTCTATGGGGGGCTCGTAACTTATAGCAATAATCTTAGTGCTTATACAGAAGGCTATTTTCAAGAACATAACCTAAGCGACCTGTATGTATATTACGATCAAATTTCCCAAAATGATGTCGCTGTTTTAAGTAAAATAGAAGGCATTAAAAAAATAGAAGGACGCTATACTTTTGATGCCACACAAACCTTTGAAGGTGATAAAGCTTCTTTGAAAATTCATTCCATCCCTATCAAAAACGAAATTAACACGATTGCTATGATTGAGGGCAAAATCCCGACCAAAAAGAATGAGATATTATTGGATTCTCGTTATGCGAAAGAACATCTTTTTCAAGTCGGTGATGAAATCAGTATTCGTGCGAATGAAAAAAATTTTACATTTACCATTAGCGGCTTGGGTGAGAATGTCGAACATGCCAAAAAGAACGAAATACAAGACCATAAAACCTTCGGAGTCGCTTATATTGCCGAAGAGACCATTTCTGAAATCTTCGGTGACCTTTCCTATAATGAAATCATGATCGATGCTACAGAAGGCTACGATATTGACAAATTAGGTCAATCCATTGAAGCACAATCCAAACACCTTCCTTATGTAAATCAAGTAAGCAAAGAACGGACTTTCAGCTATTCGAAAATAAATGAAACGATCCAGAATAATAAATTGATGAGTATGGTCATCCCTTTCGTTCTCTTTTTGATTGTCGCTATTATCCTGTTTCTTACCATGTCGAGAATGATTGATTCTCAAAGAACTCAAGTAGGGATTATGAAGGCTTTAGGTATCAAAAACAGTTACATCATGCTTCATTACATGGGATACCCTGTGCTGGCAGGCCTCATAGGCTCCATCATCGGTTGTGCAATTGCCGCTCTTGTATTTGTCCCATTCGTAACGGCATCGAGTGCAAGAGCCTACTCTCTGCCTGGCATTACTTACTCCCTTTCTTTCTATTCTTTTATTCCTCCCATTATTTTCTCGAGTGCATTTGGAATCCTAGCGTGTTACGTAAGTGGTAGAACCATATTAAAAGAACGTGCGGCTCAGGCTATGCGTCCTAAACCGCCAAAGAAGATGAAAACGCTACTGATAGAAAGATTTCCGGGTATTTGGAGTCATATCTCCTATAGCTACAAACTCATTTTGAGAAATATTTTCCTCAATAAACAAAAAGCTTTAGCGAGCTCCACTGGTGTCGTTGTAAGCACGGTCCTATTGATCACCGCTTTTGGCACTCAATCCGCGTTGCAAAAAGTAGCTAGCCAAATTGAAGATGTCTATACGTATGATTTACGAGTCGATTATACACTGGGAACATCTATGGATATGATAAAACTCCCCTCTGGCATGAAAAATCATTATTATTTATCCACCTTTCCTGTTGAATTCATAAAAGGTGATGAAAAAAATAATGCCACTCTCGTTGTTACCGAAAAAGAAAACACGCTCATTCATTACTTTGACGAAAATGATAATCGGATCACTTTGGAAAACAACGGTGTGCTCGTACCAAAATCCTACGCAGACAAATATCACATTGCTGCAGGAGTTACCATCCAAATAACGTTCGATACACCCGAGCATAAAAATAAAACTGTAGACATGAAGGTTTTCCATATCTCTACGCAGTATTCGAACCCTTCGTTTTATATCACACCAGACTATTTAAAGAGCTTTGGCATTGACTACAGTCCAACCTCACTTTTCGTTGAAGCAAATAGCTCTGCAGATCTTATAAGTGTTCGTAACTTCTTTGAGCAAGATTCTCATGTTGAAACCATTTCAGATAGCGATGATCTAAAGAAAACCGCTGAATATATTTTGAAACAAAACAATTTTGTATTTATCATGTTTATTGTTTGTGCCGTCATCCTCTCTTTTGGCGCGATATACTCGATCTCTTCCATCAACATTTATGAAAGGAGTCGCGAGCTTGCAACACTTAAGGTATTAGGCTATCAAAAACATAAAATAAACCGACTCATCTTTTTTGAAAACCTGATACTCACTACATTTGCGATTCTTGTTGCTTTACCGATAAGTGGTTATGTTTATTCCATGATCGTCAAGGCACTGTCCAGTACCCATCAACAAATCCCGGATCAATTAACGATTCCTAGCCTGTTGGTTTCTGTTGTTCTTGCCTACTTGCTTACGATTCTGTCCAACTTGCTACTTCAAAGAAAAGTATCCAACATCAATATGATTGAATCATTAAAGGGAGTGGACTAAAGCTATTGACCAACTGCTTTACACGCCTGTCTTATGTCTGATCTATGTTAAAGGATAAGCTGTGTGATTTATTCGAAAATATGGATTCATCTGTTTTAATTCCCTTTTATTTCTATTATATTATACGTATGTCCAATATTTTACATTTACTATCAAAGGAGGATTTCTATGATTAACAAAAAAGCCATGAGCGCAATGTTCCTAGCTACAATGGTAGCAACAGGAGTCGTAAGTTATACAGTACCTACAGCAGCAGCAAAGATAAGTGAATCTACAAGTCATTTAAATCTTTATCCACCAGGAGTATTTTCTTACACACCGACGCCAGAGGAAGAAGCGCAATGGGGTTACCGCTGGGCCTTTTTGGATAAAGAACAGACTCTTAGAAAGTACGTTTATAAAGAACATGCATTGATGCAATACAATCAATATGGACCGGAATCTGATTGGAAAGGCTCAAACAAAGGAGTGTTTGCATACAAACCAACGCCAGAGGAAGATGCACAATGGGGCTATCGTTGGGCATTTATCGATAAAGAAGGCAAGGTTCGAAAGTTTGTAAAGAAAGAGAATGCTGATTTGATTTATAAGCAGATTTTTGGTTGAGCTATAAAATCTTATACTTTGGGTAATAGGCCGTCATCCGTTTCCATCCTGGACCTGTCTTCATACGATAAACAAAAACAGGGAGGAAATGAGGAATGCCCAAAAAAGTCTCGCTTTGTGAGCAGTTCTCCAGAATTATTAGGGGGCAATCCGGTTTTGCCGGCGGAAAATGTGTCTCAACCATCAATCGCAATCAAATAAAATCGACTATTTTGGGGAAAAGATTTCGCGTAACTTCTTCTTTTTCATTTGAATCCTTGAATCCAAAAACGGGCAAAGCGCTTTGCTTAGGGAGAGCTGCCTTCTTGCAGAAAGAAGTCAATCCGTTCATTACAACCATTCGGAAGCAAGGCATAAAAGTCTCGTCTATCCATAATGAATGGTTATTCGATCGTCCCCGCTTGATTTATGTAAATATAGAAGCAGTCGATAGACCTCTGGCTTTCGCAAGAAAAGTAAGGCGAGCATTGGATGCCATTCCTTCATGAGAATAGAAAGAAACGAGTCCTCTCTGTCACGGCAGGGAGGATTTTTCGTCTATAGAACCTAACTGCTCCATCAGCTATAATGAAAAACAACCAAAAATAGGGATTTTAGTGAAAAATCAGTACTCACTCAAACCTCCTACTAGGAAGGATGGATTCTCTTGGATACACAGATCATCGATATAGGCGTAAACCTGATGCACCGCTCCTTTCACCAAGACCGCGATGAGGTCGTTGCGAGAGCAGAGAAACAAGGAATATACCCGTTAATTTTGACAGGGACAAGCTTGAGAAACAGTTTGGATGCCTCACGATATGCGAGTCGCTCCAAAGGAAAGCTGTACACTACGGCAGGTATTCATCCTCACGATGCAAAAAGCTGTGATGAATCGACGATCAAGAAATTGAGAGAACTGGCATCGCTTCCCCATGTGGTAGCGATTGGAGAGTGCGGGCTGGATTATAACCGCGACTTCTCCCCGCGTGATATCCAAAGAAAGTGGTTCATCGAACAAATCTCCCTGGCCACAGAACTTCAACTGCCGTTGTTTTTACATGAACGCGATGCTCACCTTGATTTTGTCTCGATCTTCAAAGAGCATCGTCAAAATATCAATCGTGGGGTTGTACACTGCTTTACCGGAACCTCCAAGGAATTGGAAACCTATTTAGAGATGGACTTCCATATCGGGATTACGGGATGGATTTGTGATGAACGACGCGGGAAGCATCTTCGAGAGCTTGTCAGAAAGATTCCCCTGAATCGTTTGATGATTGAAACAGACGCGCCATTTTTAACCCCTCGTGATTTGAAAGAAAAGCCTGTGGATGGCCGGAATGAGCCAATTTATTTGAGACATATATTGCACGCGGTCGCACAATGCATGGGATTGAGCCCTGAAGAAGTGGCCAGCGCTACTACCAAGACTGCGAAAGAATTTTTTAACGTATAGGTAGTTTTCTAAAGAGGGCTAATGCCCTCTTTTTCATTTTGTGACAAGGCAGTGAATAGAGAGCATTTCACAAAAACGCCGCTTTACGATTGTTAAAAATAGATTTAAATTACAAATAATGGATATCAGAAAAGAGAGGTGGTTTGTTTATGCTAAAAAAAAGTATGGTTTCAAGTCTCGGTCTTTTATTCGTTGTGATGTCTTTCACACTTCCTACTCAGGCTGCAGAACCAACGCTTTTGAAATCGTCCGAACAAAATATTTCATCCCATGCATCACTAAAGCAATCCTTATCAGCGAGCTCTTCTTATGGAGCGAAAATGTGGATCAAGAACAATCAACTAGTCCCACAAGGCTGGGTAATTACCGACAGTACTAGTACCCAATTCGAAATTACATGCGTGATTGGGGCTACGTACCGAGCGACACTCTGGATCAAGTACAACCAACGGATTCCTGATGGATGGGCTGTTATAGATAGCAGTGGTACTTCTCTTCAAATGATTTATACACAAGGCGCAGGTTACGGTGATAAACTGTGGATGCGGAACAATCAAATCGTGCCGCAAGGATGGGTCATTACAGATAGTACGACGGATAAATTTGAAATTACGAGCATTCAAAGAGCGCCAAAGGGAGCGAAGCTATGGATCAGGTATAATCAACAGATTCCAGCAGGCTGGGTCGTTACCGATCGGTTTAACATGCGAATAGAAATCACATTTATGGGCTAGGACCACTATTGTAGTGGGACGCGAATTATCTGCGTTCCACTTTTTTATTTTGAAAGTGAAAGATTGTCAGCAGCTTTTCCGTCTATACAGTGACAAGGAGGTGGAACACCAGTGGAGGATCATACTGGCGCACGAATTGAGCAATGGTTTCACTCATACAGCCAAGATGTTTATCGTTTCCTGGTCTATTATACAGGACGAACAGACATCGACGATCTGGTGCAGGAGACCTTTATTCGTGCCCTCAAAGCTATGCAGGCAACAGAGGTTGAGAATCCCAAAACGTGGCTGTTTGCCATAGCACGAAACGTAGCCATTGATGAAAGACGCAAAACAAAGCTACTCAGATGGTTGCCGGAAATCTTCTTGCAGCATCTCGTTTCGCACGACAAAACTCCGGAAGAGTCGCTGATGTTAAGTGAAAATAAGCGTTTGCTCTATGAAATGATCAATCAATTAAAGTCTTCTTATCGGGATGTGTTGATACTAAGAGGGATCAAAGGACTATCGAGCAAGGAGACTGCAGAGGTGTTGGGCTGGAGCGAATCCAAGGTCAATCTCACGATGCATAGAGCGATAAAGTCGATTCAAAACAAACGAAATGTTTCGATTGCGGAGGTGATGAACGATGCGATCATGTGAGGAGCAGATCATTCTGGAAGAATTGAATCAATTCCCGGAGCAAATCCTTTCCCGAGAACGAAGCCAAGCAATATTAGAAGGTGTGCGAGAAGAAGGAGGTAAACTTCAAAAAGTGAACAAACGAAAAATGTATTATGGATGGATGGCAAAAGGGCTGATCACCTGCGGCCTGTTACTCGGTTTTTTCTGGATGAAACCATTTTCTGCACCAGCAGAATCAACGAGCAGTGCAGCCTTGAATCCTGAAGAACAAACGTATTTTGCAGCTGCTCAAAAAGCCGTACAAGATGCGAGTGGCATTCAAAAGACCTTCTCATTTGGAGAGATTGAGAAAGACGCAGACTCCTATAGGGTACAGGCAAAGAATCAAGAAACCCGAGAAGCCATCGTCACTTTTAAGCCTGGTACCACAGAGGTTCTTACCGTCTTTGCGAGGTTTGCGATCAACGAATTACCGAAGTCCTATCATACATATGTAGAGACTGCACAAGAAGCATTTAAGGATACGAAGCAACAGGTTACCTTCCAAAATACCGGTTTTTTCAAAAGTGAGAAGGAAGCATATTTTTCCTTTTGGACAGATGACAAACAATATGTCACAGTCGATCTCCCAACAAATAAAGTGTCTGATTTCATATTATATTACAACCTAGAAGACGTCGATCAAAAGATCATCTCCATGGCGCAAACAGCTTTGACCCGTTTATCCAATGAAAAAAATCTTTCCTTTACCCAGGCCCAAAAACGTTCAGATGAACGTGAAGAGAAATGGTTGCTCATGAATAAACAAAAGAAATATGAAGTAATGATCGGGGCAAAAACAGGTCAAGTGTATGAAGTAAGCCATGGAGCAGAAAACTATAAAATCAAAGCACTAAATGAAGTCATCCCTGTAACCAAGCCACTTATTCAGGACATTTTTGGCGTAGATATCTCTGGATATACGGCTTACGGCGGTCGGGACTGGGGCGGCTATATTTTGAGAAGTCCGGGGAAACCAAGTTTCTCCATACAGCTTGGAAATTTGGATGTTGGTGATATTAATCGAATTGAAATCGAATAGGCGACTTGGCTCGGTCATAGCAGAGGAAAACGGGTTCTATATTACGTATATGGAACCCGTTTTCCTTTTCCATCGTACTTTTGTTAGTCGATGGACAGCTTCATTTTCAGCCCCTCATGCGTCGCTTTAAATCCTAAGCGTTCATAAAAGCGCAACGCATCTTCTCGTTGTTTATCTGTCGTTAGTTGACACAGATGGCAGCCCCTCTCTTTCGCCCGTTCAATCGCCCATTCAATTAACTCGCTCCCAACTCCTTGACCCCTTTCCGTAGATGCTATCCGAACCCCCTCAATCGTCGCTCTCCAGCTACCTTGAAGTGTCAGATAAGGAGTAAACGTAATCTGAAGGACACCAATAATTTCCTCATCCCGGCACGCCACAATCAATTCGTTATTGGGATCTGCGTCAATGGATTCAAACGCTTTTATGTAACTTTCTGGTAGCGGAGTTTCGTAACGCTCTCTCGTCTTGCCTAATTCATCATCCGCAAGCATTTGAACAATTCTATTCAGGTCTTTTGCTGTTGCGACTCGAAAATGAATCATCGTTTGCCTCCAACTGATTTTTGTGTGATTATTGTAACATCTTACAAAAAACCCCTTTAGTAAAAAGGGGTCGGGAATTCGTATATTTTTACTTGCACGTATTTCTTCTATTCGGATTCAAAATCAGCGCATCATCTTCCAGCTCAAACAATTTATCCAAAAGCGCATCCATGCCATGCTCCAATTTATATTCCATCTCTTCTTTATACAAAGGAATCAAGAAATAGGTATGAATCTTGTTCCCGTCCTTGGTGGGAATGACACTGATTTCCTCTGATAGCTGAAACAGAACGACTCCATTTAAACCCGTGCCATCCGCATACGGTTCATATTCCTGATAATTCGGTATCGTATGTCCGTACCCCAACCATGTATTGTACTGATGGGGAAACCGTGCCAGCATCTTCATCAGTCTAATTGGCCAGTAGTTATTTTCATCCTCTAGCGACTCTTGTGTCAGTTCCCAGGAAGCCGGCAAAAATATCATCAGTTCTGCTCGCTCAATATTCTCTTCCATCTGCTCCTGTATTTCATCCGGGATCGTCATCGGCAGATCACTCATCCCATTCGTATACAGAACCCAAAATGGCTCTTCTTCTGTAGGGCTCATCACATTCACATCAATATGGATCGTATCGGAAATAATTTCGTGAAAAACATTGCTTTCTCTTCCGGCAAATACCTTTTCAAAGTGGGCAACGATTTCTTCTACATATTCCATGGGAGCTGGGGGTTCATAATCAGCTTGTTCGTTATATGTGTAAATCGTAGTACCGTCTTTTGACTTTTCTCCGTTGTTTGTACCGCCGAATAGCTTTTTGAAAAAGTTCATCGCAGATCCTCACCTTCTTATCATTCAGACGCTTGGTCCTCTCTATTGTATCGGCTTAAGATACACCCATGTTTTACCTTATCTATGTATTTCTTGCAAGAGAATTCCGAATCAACTTGCATAAAAAAGAGGGAAGCCTCGCTAGCGCTCCCTCTTTTCGTCTTTCTTATTTCCATTCTGTATAATACCTGATCTCTTCTTTATCTACCTTGAATCCAACCGATTTGTATAGAGACAAGGCTGATATATTCGTCGTTTCAACAATGAGATACGCTGATTTCAGCTCATGCGATTTTAGATACTCCAATGCTTGTGCCAGTAAAAACTTCGCAAAGCCACGCTTCCTCCAATGGTCTTGTACGAAAACATCCTCGATTACTCCATCTTCTTCCTCTCGCCATGCCATCAAGCCCGCAGCTATCGTATTGTTATAACGAATCACCATTGATGTCCAGAGCGCTTTACTCTTGTATTCAGACAATCGTTCATGTCCTAACGGAGCATCCGGCCAGATCGTGGCTTCCACATTCAAGTAATCTTTTTCTTCCCCTGAGCTCTCCATTTTCCAATATGAAAAATCAAAGCCTTCGTCCAGCGTTAACACAGGAATAGGTTCTAGTAAATCGCGTTTCATCTGATACAAGCTATTCAAATGCTTGTAGCCCATTTGAGTGAAAAATCGGTTGTTCTTTGTTTCAGATGAATCGTTGCCGACACATAGCATCGTTTGGTACGTAGCTGGCAACGTTTCTTTTAATTGCAGAGCTCTTTGCAGAAGATGCTGGTACACCTTTTCTAGCAATTCGGCGTCATCGTCTCGTTCCGGGAGCGTTTTTAGATTCACGTAGATTGAATGCTTGTTTTCTTCTGAACGTCCGGGAGGGATCGTATTTATGATACTGACTTGCCCCTTCGCGATCATTTTTCCATTTTCAAATGCACAATAAACATTACACCAATTTGCTTCTTCACCGACCCACCAAAACGTCGCGTTTTCTTTTGCAGTAACAGCTTGATATAGTTCGCCAAGTAACGGGAAGTCTTCCTTTTGAAAATTCCGAATAATAACGTCAGTTGAAAATTGCCTCACCTTTATACCCCTTTCAAAATTTTGCCCTTTGTTAGCATTTGCTCCATCACAATAAACGCCTCCTTTAACAGTTGTTGTCATATGGATTATACTGGGGTATGAAAACGATGGAAATACCTAGCGAGTTCAGCTAATCTTGATCTTCAAAAAGGAGCTTGCTTATGGACACGAGAATCCCGGAAAGCATTAGACCTTTCGTACACGACTATACGCAACGACTTATGACTGAACTGCCTACTGTCATCTACGGTGTGTATTTGTATGGTTCTATTGCTCTATCTGGCTTCGAGGAAGATAACAGCGATATTGATTTTGTAACACTTTTGCATAGAGGATTAACGAATGCTGAAATAGAAACGCTCAAGAACATTCATCAGGCTCTGCAAAACACCAACCCATTCGCTAAAAGAATGGACGGCATGTATATCCAGCTGGATGACGTCGGAAAAGCCAATCCATCCCTGGAGCCTTATCCTTACGTTGACAATGGGACATTCAAATCATCCGGCCACTATGATGTCAATCATGTGACGTGGTGGATCCTCAAGCAACGGGGCATTACCGTTATGGGGAGAAGTGTTGAAGCATTACACATCCCTACCCAATGGTTGGATGTCGGGGAAACGATGAAATACAATGTCCATGATTATTGGGCGCCGAAAGGAAAAAGCATGGTAAAATTCATGCTCGATGAGTGGGTAGAATTCGCCGTTTTCACCTTAAGCCGAATCTATTACGCGCTCATCCATGAGAGCATTATTCCGAAAAGAAAAGCCGTAGAACAGGCTTTGCAAGAGCTTCCCAGTGAATGGCATCCCTTGCTGAAAGAATCCTTGCGAATACGCTACCAACCAAATGAACCATCTTTATTTTCGAACAGATTCAAGCGGGCAAAGGAAACCCAGAGATTTATTCGCTATATCTGCGAGTTGTCGCCTAGTCATACGGAATAAAGAAGGAGATTGGCTTATGAAGATCATGGAGCATTTGCAGCTTGAGCATTTTAAACAAATGGAACAACTCGAGCTTCAATACTACGATGCTGAATTTATTACACCGTACCAAGAGAGCTACAATTGGTATTTGTTTCGTCCCGATTCGGTCGTTGCGATCGAAGAGAATGGGCGCATCATTGCTTTTATGAACCTGCTTCCCGTCAAGCCGCATATTTACCTGCAAATTGCACAAGGGACATTTAAAGACAGCCTGATGACGACCGCGGATATCGAGGATTTAACGACTTCTCCCGAGCAAGTTTATTATTTTCTGTCCTGTGTCATTGTCGATCATTCTTATCGGAAAAGCCCTGCCTTGCGCATGATGCTACATCATTATCTCGATGTACTGGCTCATGTCGAGCAGAGTGGCTGCCGCATACAATCGATCATCATGGATAATATCACAGAAGCAGGCAATCGGTTCGCTCAGCGCCTTTGCATGAAGCATGTATGTATAAGCGACCACGACTCTCATATACATGCCTCGGATTATGAGAGCTTCAAACAGCATGTACACGCGAGTTATCCCCTGCTTTCCAGCTAAAGGCTTCGCATCGACCGTTCTCGAACCAGTAAAGCAACTTACCTCCATGAAGCATCTTTTCATGGAGATAAGTTGCTTGCTTTTTAGTTGATGACCTTACCTGTCGAGGCTTCTATTGCCCATGGCTGTTCTGAATCCCGGCGGATTTGGTAAGCAAGTACTGGCTCTGCCCCTTTTTCCGCGGGCAAGTACACGAGTTCCAATGGAGCATGTTGCACAAATTGATCAAGTGCCTCTTCCTTGGAGAGCGTTTTTGCTGTCTGATCGGTCTGTATCCATGATAAATCCGAAAAATTGCCCGTAAGCTCGGTAACAAGCCCGCTAGCCAGCTCGACAGCCACTTTATAAGGATGATCCATGACGGGAATCCCGTTGACCTTCGGTGCAAAGGTAAACTGAATGGTGCTAGGTGACTCTTGCGACGCTTCCAATGACAGCTCACGAACATTGGCGGGGAGGAATTTCTCCAGGTGGGCTATCGCCATTGCTTGTGCCTGTTCGTAGGTCGTTTCTCGTTGGTACTTACGTTCATCTGTAGTCATCCGTGAATACCCGAGAAATGCTCCGTCATCTGTCGTCTCAACAGAAACGCCGTTGCCCTGCCCATCGTTCCAGGAATATGAAATACCGTGCGGATTTACACCGATGAATGCTTTTTGTTCCACCTTTATGCCCAACTTGCGCTCAAGCAGCTTTGCCACCTCACCAGAAGTTTTCAGCACGAGTGGTTTTCCTTGTCCTGAAACAGCAACGGACTTTTTCTCTGCTCCCGCTTGGCTGATCAGCTTGCCCGTTTTTGCGTGCACAAAAACATCTGATGCTACTACATATTGAAGCTCTGGTTGTTTCTTTCCTGCATAAACGAGGCGAAGCGTACTCCCCAGCTGTTGGGCAGCCTTCTTCTTGTCGATTGTCCCTTCACGATTGGCAGGCTGTGATGCTACGCCACTATCTTCGAGATCAGGGTAAAGAAGCAAGGTCATTTCCCCCGTTTTTGGGGAGATACGAACTGTCGCACTATTCTCCTGAAGAGGAATGCCATTGATGATTTTGCGAAAAGCCACTTCTCCCTGGGCCAAATTCGAGTGAACATAATCCACTTCAAACTGTTTGCTCTGTGCTCCCAGCTTCTTTTGCAAATAGGCCACTGCCTGATCTTCCAATGGTGATTTCTCACGTGTTGATGTGGGTTGACTCCTATCTGTTGGGTTCGTTGCAGGCTCCTCGGCTACGGACTGCGGCTGTAGAGCATCACGTGTAGCCGTTTGGTTTTGAACGATTTTGTTGCCTGCTTTTGGGGTAGCTTCCTGCTCCTGCTGTGGCTTAGCCTTGCTTTTCACTGGCGGAGAAGGCGTAGCAAGCGGTGGCGTAGCTGTTATGACGGCTGGAGGCGAGATGGTTGTTTGCGTATCAACAGATGGCTTCTGCGGTGAATCATAGCTCAGCCAAACACCCATGAATACGGCTGCTGCAAGGGAACCAGCTCCCGCGACAACTCGCTTGATCTTCGCTGCTTGCTCCATTCGATAAGCCTCACGAATGAGTCTCTCCTTGCCCATCTGCTTCCACACTTGACGAGGTGGGTTGCTCTCCTGCCTGACGTGATTCAGTAATTCAACTATGTGGTTTTCATCTGGCAAACTCATTGGCAATCCTCTCCTCGCAAACGTTGCCGAGTATTTTCTGCAACGCTTTTAGTCCCCTGTGACAGTCCACTCTCACTTTTGTCTCTGGAATCGCCAAAATCTCGGCTGTTTCCTTGACACTGTACTCCTTTATATAGCGAAAAATTACTATGATACGCTGATCGGGCTTCAACTGTTGCAAAGCCCGTTGAATACTATGCATCTCTTCTTTTGTCGCAAGCTCCTCTTCTGGAAGGCCCTCCGTAGACTTCATGAGGGCCAACCAGTTGTCTGAGAACAAACGCTGCCACTTTTGTTTGCGGTAATGATCAATCGCGACATGCTTGGCGATGGAAAATAGCCATGTCTTCATGGCGACCCGACCATCGTACCTCGGCAAAATTTTTAACAGTCGTGAAAATACTTCCTGCACCATGTCTTCTGCATCTTCTTGTCTGCCCGTAAAGTAGAGCAAAAAATAGTAGATGTCATCATAGTGAGCCTCGTAAATAACCCCAATTCGTTCCGCCAACTCCCCAGACAACAGGCTTCCCCCTTTCTTACTCGGTTTCTATCTCTTCTCCATAGGTGTAGAATTCGCCGGTTAGCGCATCGATTTCTTCGTTAGAAACGAGTGGAGAAATATAAACGAGCTCGGCCATGTTTTTATTTTCCTCATTTAAGGAGTAATACAGCTTCAGCGGATATTTTTTAAGAAACTTCTTGGCTGCTTCCTCTTTTGTCATAGCGTTCTTGATATCCGGGAGCTTGATCGTTTGAGAGACTCTCCAATCTAGTAAAGTTGCTTTTCCCGTAGCTGCATCTACGTGCGCCTGTCGAAGCATACCATCTACCGGATACCCCTGATGAAGCACGGTAAAGTCAAAGTTGTACAAATTTTGATCGGGTTCATATCGATTCGCAGTGACGGCCATTTCTTTATCGGTGAGAGGAAGGAACTCAGACATGGCTTCCACGGCAGCTTTTAGCGCCTGCTCTTCGCTCAGCTTTTTGTCTGCTTCACTTTTCCGCTTTGTATCCAATACTTGATAATTCGTGACCTTTCCTGTCTTGGTTTCAAAGAAGATATTGGCGATGACCTCCTCCTCCGTCATCCACAAATAGTTGGTGACCCCGGTTTTCGGATTGCTCTCTTCCTGAAAAGTTGCGCGCCCTTTTGTGGGAGTGTATCCTGTCTTAGCTGTCAAGAAAGCTACAGCCTCTTCTTTTGATTTGATGATCGTTTGCTTTGCTTTTGGTTGGAACTGAATGATTTTTTCATTTGGTTTGGCTGACCGTTCAGCTCCGGTGCTCGCATTGATTTCCTCGAAAGAAGGGGTGTATAAGAACCTGTAGCTTTGCCCATCTGCACTTTGTCCGTAGTAAGGCTTCATAGCAGATGCAAACATCGCTTCTACCTTTTCTTTTGGATGCACCTTATTGGGATCAGCGAATTGAATTTTGCTGATATCCTGTTCCATTTCCATTGGATCTGCATCCCCGTCGCCTTTGGCCAGATGCTGAATTTGCCCTTCGCTATTGATGGCGAAATTCAGTGTGTCATTGCGGAACGGAATCCCATTTACCATTTTGCGAAACAATATCGAAGAATTACGATTAGAGGCTTCCTCGTCCAACTGATAGTCCGCCATATCCTCGCCATACCATTGCTTCATGAACTCCGTTGCCTTTTTCTTCGCATCCTCTAGGGGGTAGGTGGAAGAGAAACCTTCTTTGCCTGTGATGTGGCTGAAAAATTTTACTTCACCTGAATTTTGATCGACATGCATTCTCACAAAGGGAGCTTTCTTTTCCTTCGTTTGATACTTTTTCACTTCAATCCGGGATGTTTCTGCGTTCATCTCAAATTCGGTGATCGGGTAGTTCCTTAGATAAGGCACAACTTGAACGAGTCTCTCAACAGACTTTTCGATCTTCTTGACCAGCTTCTCATCGATTGCGCCATCACCTTTGCTCGCTCCCTGAACTGTTACGCTCGATTCTTTTGCCGCCATAGAACTGATGGGTGTCGTCACAGCCAGACTCGCTGTCATTATTGCCAATACGCTTTTCGTCCATTTATTCATGGTTCGTTCATTCCTCACTCTTTTTGGATAGTGATGCTGGGGCCCCAGCTATTTTTCGCTCTGTCCATTATTCGAATGAGTTCCCTTTTTGTTTCAGGGGGAGAGAAAATTTTCCCAACAAAAATAGACTGTAACGAGTTGTTAGGGCCCACCAAAGAAACGGAGCAGATAGTGAGACCTGAAAGTGGATTATCATTATCCAGTTAATAACAAATTATGAGTCATATGGAAATAGGCGTGTTATACCGACAACTTTGGGCACCCAGGGCATATGATGACCAGTAGAAACAAGGCACAAGGCGACTACGGGAGGTAACTAATATGAACCTGACATTAAATCGACTCAGTCTGACGAATGTGGATGACTCTGCTGGTGGGTGGCAATATGAAGGTGGTAAAGTGTTTGAAGGAAATAACCATGTAGCCAATTACGCGAGTACCAAGCGCACCGTGCATCAGGGAACTGAAGCGCAGAATACGGCAATGCTCACATTGACACTTTTCTTTTTTGGTCTCGAGAATATTACTCTACAAGGAAGTCATGACTTCAGCTCTGGCAAGCAAATTGGAAGCGTTAGCGCTGCTTCATCCCTATTTGCTTCTAATATTGGTAAACAGTTCACAGTATTAGGAAATAATCTCGTTATTCAGTGATTTCAAGCGATGAGAAAAGCCGATTCCCCTTCATTTAAGGAGGATCGGCTTTTGAGATTTTGCTGTAAGGGTAGCACCAACAACATAACCAATTTACAGCATTAAGGGTCTAGCATTGAGTTATTCGTTTTGCGTCGCTTATATTTTGCAGGAGCCATCTGCGCAATTGTCGCCGGATTGCTCATCTTTTTTCTCGTCGTTCTGCACGAATTTCAGAGCAGGAGCTGCGCTTTCTTCTTCCCATACCTGGTTCAATGCTCCCAAAAAGACTTCACCTGGCTGCGCGCCAGAGACTGCATATTTGTTATTGATGACAAAGAACGGTACGCCCGTGACACCCAAATCGTTGCCTCTTTGTTTGTCCTCTTGTACTTCCTCTCTGTATTCGTCTCCTGCCAGCATGGCGAGCGTCGCTTCCTTGTCCAAGCCCACCTCAGAAGCAAGCTGTGCCAGCACCTCGTGGTCACCGAGATGAAGTGATTCGGTAAAGTACGCCTTGAGCAGTCGCTCCTTCATTTCCTTCATTTTTCCATGAGCGTGGGCAAAGTGCGTCAAGCGGTGCGCATCAAATGTATTGGTCGGGATCATCGTGTCAAAATGATAATCAAGACCCACACCTTTTGCCATTTGGGTAACTTGGTCATTCATCCCCTTCGCCTGTGCGAGTGGAATGCTATACTTGGCTGCCAGTACTTCATGCATGTCCATATCGGTATCGCGTTCCATCTGCGGGTCGAGCTGGAAGCTGCGATATACGACCTCTACTTGATCCTTATGCGGAAATTGAGACAGCGCTCCTTCCAGACGGCGCTTTCCGATATAGCAAAACGGGCAGGCAAAATCAGACCAAATTTCAATTTTCATGTTACATCCTCCTCTATTTGAACGGAGCTGACCAAAAGACAGCAAACCGCACACTGCAAATTTCGTCGTACGCACATTATACAACAACACACGGTACGACTATGCACTTTGGAGGCTGAAAGCTGCACTTTGCCCTTAGCGAGTCATGCGAATGATGCGATCACAAATCGTTTCCGCATCTGCTTTGTCATGTGTGACCAGGATCGACGTCATCTTGGCAGCCCGCAGCATTCGCTTCAAGTCATCGCGTATTTTCGTTTTGAGCTCGGCATCCAGATTACTGAATGGCTCATCCATCAGCAAGATCGCCGGCCTAGGCGCCAGTGCACGCGCAAATGCGACACGCTGCTGCTGTCCCCCGCTCAGCTCATGTGGATATCGCTTGCCGTAGCCTTCGAGCTGCACGAGTGCCAGCATCTCTTTCAAACGAACCAGACGCTCTGCTTTGGACAATCGATGCAGACCGAACAAGATGTTTTGCTCGACAGTTAAATGCGGAAACAGCGCATAGTCTTGAAAAATCATGCCGATCCCTCGTTGCTCTGGCTCCACAAACTGCCCCTGATCGACCAACACTTTTCCATCGATCTGGATGCGCCCGCTCTTCGGGGACTCCAGTCCGGCTATCAAGCGAAGCAATGTACTTTTTCCACAACCGCTATTTCCGAGTAGCCCAACAACTTCCCCTTGCTCCATCTGCAAGCAAAAATCCCGGATGACGCTGCCATTCCCGCTTGCATAACCAAACGTCAGGTTTTTCACTTCAAAAAAAGTCATTTTGCCTGTCTCTCTCCTAACCAATGATAGAAAATAACGGAGACGATTCCCACCGCAATGATACAGAGCGAAGGAATCGCGGCCTGGTGAATTTGTTCGTCGCTCGCATATTGATACGCCTTTGTTGCCAGCGTCTCGAAGTTATAGGGACGAAGAAGCAAGGTAAGCGGCAATTCCTTCACGATTTCCATGAACACCAAGATAAAACCGGTGAGTACAGCCCCTTTGATTAAAGGCAAATCCACTTTAAAAAAGGTCCGTGTCATGCTCATCCCGAGCATACGTGCCGCTTCTGAATAGCGGTTTCCCGTCTTCTCAAACCCCGCTTCGACTGCATTGAATCCAACTGCAAGGAAGCGGATGATATAGGCAAACGTCAGCATGAACAAAGACATGCTGAGTACCAGCTTGTTTGCGCCCAAGCCCAGCCAGCTATAGAAGGAACTCAGTTCTTTATCTACGGACATCATCACCGCCATTACTCCAATAGACAAGACTGCGCCCGGAATAGAATAGCCCATGGAAATCAAGCGCGTCAGTGCCACAGCGAATATCGAGCCTCGGGAGAATCGGATGACATTCGCAACGATTACCGCGAGCAGCATCAAGATGGTGATCGAGATACAAGAGATGAACAGCGTATTGCTCAAGAGCTTCCAGAAGGTCTCGTTCAACACTTCCCCATACGTCCACGTCGCCCAGACAATCAACTGCCCAACAGGGATCACAAACGAAAATGAAACAATAACCAATCCGAAGATTACGGCAGCGTACATCGGGATTCCGCGCAATTTTCTGCGTGTAAGCGGCGTGCTCCTGTTCGTAGGCGAGCTGTATTTTTTCCGCTTACGCACGAGTCGCTCAACGATAAAGATCCCGATAATCAAGGTCATGAGCCAGGCGGACAAACGAATGGCCGATTCTACGTCATACATGCCAAACCACGTCTTGAAAATCGCCGCTGTAAAAGACTGAATCCCAAAATGCTTCGTCACTCCAAAATCATTGAGCACTTCAAATGCCACCAGACTGGCTCCACCGACGATGGCTGCCTGCGACATAGGCAGGACGATGCGAAAAAAGATATGCGTTTGGTTTTTTCCGAGCAATCTGGCATTTTCAATGAACACAGCACTCTGTTTTTCAAGAAAGGTTTTCGTAATCAAATAGACGTACGGGAACAAAAACAACGTAAAAATAAAAATAGCGCCCTTCATCGACATGATGTCAAAGTAGCGTTGATCGAGCGTCAATCCGAATGCATCGCGCAAAAACGTCTGGATACTCCCCGTATAGCTGAGCATGGAGCCGTACGTGTATGCTGCGATGTACGGAGGAATCGCCAGCGGCAGCACGAAAGCAAATGAAAAAAAGCGACGCAATGGAAAATCGTAAGCAGCGACCAGCCAGGCCAAGGTCACACCTACGATGATCGTACAGGCTCCGGTACCGAGCACGAGCCATAACGATTGCAGCGCGTAATCCAGCAGCATGTACTCTTGGATATGCTGCCAGTTTTCATTCTGTTTTTGAAAGAGTCCAAAAAAAATATAAAGAGACGGGAGAAGGGCCAAAAAGGCCCCTATCACGCTCAGCGTTACCCACCCGTTCAGTTTTCGTCTCAGGCTTCTACGCAAAAGTGCTCCCGTCATGCTTATTTCCAACCTGCTTGATTCAGCAGTTCTACCGCTTTTTTGTTATACTCACCGAGCTTGGCAAAGTCGAGCTTTTGCGTTTTGAATTCTCCCCACTCTTTCAAAAGAGCAGGCTTGTCAGCCTCTGCATTGACAGGGAACTCGTAGCTTCCGTTTGTCAGCATCGTTTGAGCCTCTTTCCCTGTGACGAACTCAATCAACTTCACGGCATTGTCCTTGTTTTTCGCGTGCTTGGTCAAACCAATACCGCTGATGTTCAAGTGTGTGCCTGTCGTTTCTTGGTTCGGGAAGAAAACGCCGATGTTTTGCGCGACTTTTACTTCCTCTGCATCTTTGGAGTTCAGCATTTGCCCAACATAGTAGGTGTTCATGATCGCAACGTCACCGACTTTGGCAACGACAGCCTTTGCCTGATCGCGATCTCCACCTTCAGGCTTGCGCGCGAAATTGTTTACAAGACCTTTTGCCCAATCCAAAGCAGCCTGCTCGCCATTCAGCTCTATAAAAGAAGCAACGAGTGACTGGTTGTACAGGTTGGAAGAAGAGCGTACCAATACTTTGCCTTTCCATTTATCTGTAGCCAAATCTTCATACGTAGACAGCTGCTCTGGCTTCACGCGATCTTTCGCATAGACGATTACTCGCGCACGGGTAGCCATACCGATCCATTGGTTGTCAGGATCACGCAGCTCTTTCGGTACGTTTTTCTCTACTTCAGCAGATTGAATCGGTTGCAGAACGCCATTTTGCTTCGCGTAGTTCAGAACTCCACCGTCAACCGTGATGAACAAATCCGCTTCGGAGCTCTCCCCTTCACGCTTCAAGCGCTCAACCAGCTCTTCTGCTGTGCCCTTCACTTCATTTACCTTGATGCCTGTTTGCTTGGTAAATTCAGCGAACAATTTGCTATCAATATCATAATGACGCGCAGTAAATACGTTCACGACTTGCTCTGTGGCAGCCGGCTCCTGTGCCTTTGGCGCTTCTGTTTGCGGCTGGGCAGTATTCGCGCCGTTTCCGCATGCAGCAAGTAAAGGCATCGTCAGCATCGTACTCAGCATGACCGCCAGCATCGATTTTTTTCTCATTTTGATTCTCCCTCTCTATCGCACTGATTATTGATAATGAATATCATTGCCAATTGACAAGGCTTATTGTATCGAACAAAAATGAGAAAATGCTGTGAAAATAAAAAAACATCCTCAATTTTTTATTTGAGATGCGGATCGGTTGAAATTCGCTGAACGAAGCGGCACAAAAATAGACACAGTCGTCCCTTTCTGCTCCACACTCTGAATCGTTATGATACCGTTGTAACGCGTGAGCAATCGTTTGGCGATGGCAAGTCCGAGTCCATACCCGCTCTCCCCGCTGCTTCTTGCTTTGTCTACCCGATACAACCGGTCCAAGACATACGGCAAATCCTGCTCGGGTATGCCGATTCCTTCATCGATGATTTCCATACAGGCTACCGTTTCTTCCACCTTGGCCCTCACGCAGACTCTCCTGCTCTCCCCGGAATACTTGACCGCATTATCCAAAAGGATCAGTAGCACTTGCTCCAAGTGTTCTTCCGATATGGCCAGAATTTCTCCAGCCAAAGGCGCAAGTTCTTGCTCAATCGTAAATGTCGGCTGAATCATGGCGAATTTCTTGACGATGTGATAGACAGCTCGATCCGGCTCATGGAGCGCGACATCCTCTTCTACCTCCACATGCTCCGCTCTCGTCAAAGCGAGCAGCTCCTGCACCAGTCCTTTTAATCTGGCGAGCTCTTGAACCGATGTCTGCAAGGATTCCTCCAAAACAGCCGGATCATGTTTACCCCAGCGCCGGAGCATTCCCAGATGCCCTTCGATAATCGCAATCGGCGTCCGCAGCTCATGTGAGGCATCTTCGACGAATTGTCTCTGCTGCAAAAAGGAACGCTCCACCTGATCCATCATTTTATTGAACATTTTCATCAAGGTCGCAATCTCATCCTGATTATCGTGAAACTGCACACGTTCATGGAATCCTTTTTGCCGGACGTTGCTCATCGTTTCATTCATCGATTGCAGGGGTCGAAGTAACTGCCTCGCGAGCAATCTGCCACCCAGACCGCTTATAATCACAGCAGTGAAGCATCCAATAGCCATGACCTGAAAGAGCGCACCACTCAACTGCCCAAACTCTTTCATATTCTTCAGAATCATCACTGTCCCGTTAAATTGAAAGATCGTAAGCGGACTGCTCATGATCAATAGGTCACCACGCACTTCTTGGGTCTGGGTGCGAATCGACTGAACAGGCGGAAGCGGTGGCAGTGTGATATCTTGAAAATTTTCCGATACGACAACAATCGGATTACCCTCTTCGTCCAGAATACGAATCATCTGGTTTCGTTGATTGATTTTCTCCAGGAAGCTGCGCAGCTCTGTGAGGTCCTCGCCCTCAAAAGATTGCTCTTTTTCCAATGCGTAGTTAAGAAATTCTCGCATTGTCTGCTGCACAACCTGCTCTTCCTGATTAAACATCCACTTCTCTACAAAAAAGTATTGGAAGCCATTATAGCCAATGAATACAAGAAAAAGCAGAAGCGACGACCAGAGTGTCAGCTTCCATTTGATCGGGAGCTTTAAAAATCTCGATGGTCCTCTCATTTTCGCATCACGTAGCCAATCCCGCGTACAGTCGAGATATAGCTGTCCTCATTGGGGGAATCGATTTTATTGCGCAAATACCGAACATATACATCGACAACATTGGTCTCGACAGCCGCCTCGAAACCCCATACAGTATCGAGCAGCACCTCGCGAGGTAGGACTCGATTGATGTTTTTCATAAACGTCACGAGTAAATCGTACTCTCTTTTGGTCAGCTCGACAGGTTGATTATTTTTAGTGACGATACGTCCCTCCATATGGACTACCAACCCTCGATGCGCGAGCATGGTTCGAGGGACATTCTCCTGTTCTTCCTGACGGCGGAACACGACGCGTATGCGTGCCAACAGCTCCTCAATCGCGAATGGCTTCGGAATATAATCATCGGCCCCACTGTCCAAGCCTGAGACGCGGTCCGTAATACTGTCTCTGGCTGTCAGCATAATTATCGGCGTTTTTTTCACGCTGCGTATTTTTTGACAAACCGCAATACCATCAAGCCCCGGAAGCATGACGTCCAATAATATGACATCCCATTCTTCCTGCAAAGCGAGCTCGAGTCCTTTATGTCCATCATGCGCGACTGTAATCGCAAACGATTCGTAGCGCAGCTCCAGTTCAATAAATCGGGCCATATTGATCTCATCTTCTATCAGCAACACTCTTTTCACGTTTTGCCCACCCTTTTGCCCATGCCGGGGAATTCCACCTGATTGTAGATGAAAATAATTATCAACGTCAATGTTCTCCTACCCAGCCCAGTAACCATACGCCCATCACCTACATAAAATATGTCAAACTGGTTCATGAAGTAAGGTGGTGTATAACATGTATGGATATCAGCCTTATGAATACCCATATGAACATGACTTGCGAGCCGTGTCCTCCCAACATGGACGGAGAACAGGACAATCTTTTGCCGAAATTCAGGGTGGCCCACTGGCACCGAACCTGCACGGCTACGTTGTTTTTACCGATGTCCCCTACGGCACCGAAGTGTTCGTCGAAGTCAGCGGCCTCCCCGCTTTCCAGCCAGCCACTGGCAATCAGCAGCAAATCGGGCCATTTGGTTTTCATTTGCATGAGCATGGCGTCTGTACGGTAGGAAATCCGGAAGATCCTTTTACCGCAGCAGGCAGTCATTGGAACCCTACACAACAACCACATGGCAACCACGTCGGCGACTTTCCCGTGCTGTTTTCCAATGACGGCTATGCACGAATGACTTTTTTCACAAACAAAATCAGTGCAGCAGATGTCGTCGGCAGAAGCTTGATCATCCATCAAGGTCCGGATGACTTCCATTCACAGCCGGCAGGAAATAGCGGAAAACGCCTGGCATGTGGATTGATCTACGCTGGATAACGCTTCCCTCGAACAGGAAAAGGGGGCAACCCTGGTTAGCTGCCCCCTCGCATTATTGAATTAGCTAGCGCCGTAATGTCGACAAATCAAATGCTGGTACAAGCCCTTCCTCGGCTGCACGACCGAGCAACGCCTCGACAGCTGCATAACCATCGTTACCCAAATTTCTCGTAAATTCATTCACGTACAAGTTAATATGCGCTTGCGCTACCTCCAGGGATAACTCCTGGGCATGGGACATGACATATTCTTGTGACGCAGTCGGATTCGCCCACGCATATTCCACAGAGGAGCGCGTCCAATTGGTCAGAGCCTCGATGTCCATTGATTTTTTCGCAATAATGGCACCCAGTGGAATCGGCAGATTGGTATCAGACTCCCACCAGTTGCCCAAGTCAGTCATGAGAGACAGCCCGTAGTTTTGATACGTAAAACGAGCCTCGTGGATTACGAGTCCTGCATCGATCTTGCCGTCACGTACAGCAGGCATAATCTCATGAAACGGCATGACGACGATCTCCCCTACACCACCCGGGACATTTTGTGCAGCCCAGAGCCGGAACAGTAGATAAGCTGTGGAGCGCTCACTCGGAACCGCTACCCGTTTGTTGGACAGGCGTGCTGGATCATTCGCGCTCTGGCCAGAATTTCCTTGCGTCAAAACGAGTGGCCCGCATCCTCTGCCCAGTGCACCGCCGCATGGGAGCAACGAGTAGTTGTCCATCACCCATGGCAATGCCGCATAGGAGATTTTCATTACTTCTGGGCCTTCTCCCTGTGCAGCAAGCGTATTCGTAATATCGATATCTGCATACATAATATCGAGCTTTGGCGCTCCCGGAATCAAATCATGTGCCCAGGCATGAAAAACAAAAGTGTCATTCGGACATGGTGAAAATGCAATTTTCATGATAGTACCTCCCGTAGTACAGAGCTTCCCTTTTCCAGAGATTCCAACGCATCTTTTATCCGCCAAGCGGATTTATCCCGCGGTCCAATTGCATTCGATACCGTGCGAATTTCCAGAACAGGTCGTCCAGCAGACTCGGCAGCAGTCGCAACGCCGTACCCCTCCATTGCTTCAGCTAGTGCTTCTGGCATCCGCTGTGCCAAAGCCGTCGCAGTTTCCGCTGTTCCCGTCACGGTGGATAGTGTGAGAATGATGCCTTTTTTGGCGACCAAGCCTGCCTCTTTCATGGAATTGGCCAGCCGTTCGACCAACTCCTGATCAACTCTTACCCGAGCTGATCCAAATCCGAGCTCGTCCACACTGCAAAAGCCCTCAGGCGTTTCTGCACCCAAATCGGCACAAATAATCTCAGTTGCGACAACCAGCGACCCGATCTCTGCTTGTCCCACGAATCCACCGCATATACCTGCACAAATGACGAGATCATAGTCCGCGCATGCAAGTGCTCTGGCTGTACTCGCTGCGGCTGCTGCCGGCCCTACTCCCCCAGCGATAACAGTGAATCGCTCATCTCCTTGAAGGCCGCGCATCACTGCATCCCGTTCTGCGTCAACGGAGGTCACGACCAAAATGCTTCTATATTGTTGTGACAAAATCATTTGCCCTGGCTCCTTTCAACCGCTTTCCATCTTCCACGTTATCGCTACTTTTCGTCTATGTAAAGCCGTTTAAAAAGTTTGTCAAAAGACAGGGAAATACTTACAATGAATCCTGTTGTCCATTTCCGTTAGATGAGAGGTGACCGATCATGCTTCATCCACCGAATCCGAACACCCATCCCGACTGGCTTGCTCCCCACTCTTTGGCCTGGTACACACAGTTGGGCAAAATGACAGGTGAATACGTATACCCATGGCGCTCTACCATTACAGAACCGAATGGCGAGTCGCTTTTTATGGAAGAAATTAGTCGTATCGTTCCGAATCAATCCGTTCTTGACATCGGCTGCGGGCATGGCGCATTCACACTGCACTGGAGCCGTTCTGCCAAAGAAATCGTCGGCTTGGATGTGACAGAAAACTTTGTGCAAAAGACCCGTACGCAAACACCCGAAAACGTCTCCTTCGTTGTCACCAATACGAAATATACCCTCCCCTTCCATGACGATACGTTCGATTGCGCCTACAATCGCAAGGGACCTACCTCCGCCTATCCAGATATAGCACGCGTCGTCAAAAGAGGAGGCGCATTCATTGGATTACATCCGGGCGATCAGTTGTCCGCCGAATTATTCGAATGGTTTCCTCATTTATTTGGTTCACGTACAGCAGACACCCCGATCTTGCAAAATCTGCAGGAGAGACTGAGACAAGCCGCTTTTCAGCGAGTGGATATTCAGACCGTGATTGCCACCGAGTATTTTCAGGCCCCGCTCGATGTCATTCGCATGCGTTGCTTTGGGCAAAGTCCCACTATTCTCACGTCCGCCATCGAACAACACATGGAGAGTGTTATGCCGATTTTTGACCGCTATGCGACTTCTGACGGTCTGCCTACTACGCATATGTATTACCTCGTACGCGCGATTGTTTGATTCGTCCTGTTAAAAAACCTCCAGCCGCATTTGGCCCGAGGTCGTCACTTCGCTTATCCTTTTAGCAAATTGCTGTTGCCGTCTTCATCCTGAAAAGTCGCATAGGTCCCCGCCATTTTGGTAATCATAATATCCTCCTTACTAATTCGAACCTTCTCATCCCATTTTAACCGTAAAAAGTTTACTTATCGCTATTAGCAAACCCAGAAGTTGACAATAGTTGCACAGAAATTTATATTTAATTACGAAATGTAAGAAACAAAACATTGAATAAGCTTCTCCCTAATAATGCATCATGTTAGTGTAAAAACAAGTTGCAGGAGGAATGCAAAGTGGGTAAGGATTTTATTGCAGCCGTAAAAGACAGAAGAACGTACTATGGGATCAGCAAGGAAAATGTTGTCTCTGATGAACGCATTAAAGAAATCGTACAGGAAGCAGTAAAGTACACACCATCCGCATTCAACTCCCAAAGCGCTCGCGTTGTCGTCCTCTTGGGTGCAGAGCACGATAAGCTGTGGAACATTACCAAAGAAACGCTGCGTAAAATCGTTCCCGCTGAAAATTTCGGAGCCACGGAAGAAAAAATGAACTCCTTCGGTAGCGGCTACGGCACTGTTCTTTTCTTTGAAGACCAAAGCGTCGTCCAAAACCTCATGCAGCAATTCGAAGCGTACAAAGATAATTTCCCGATTTGGTCCGAGCAATCTTCCGGAATGCTTCAGTATGTTGTATGGACTGCTTTGGAAATCGAGGGCTTCGGTGCTTCCTTGCAGCATTACAATCCACTCATCGATGAAGAAGTCCAACAAACGTGGAAGCTCCCTAGCGAATGGAAGCTGAGAGCACAGATGCCTTTTGGCAAGCCAACCGCTCAACCAGGAGAAAAACAATTCCAATCGTTGGATGAGAGAGTGAAGTTCTTTTCCTAAGTAACATTTTGCTCCATGTTTGTAATGGACGGCTCAGAATTTCCTATTCGGGCCGTCCTTTCGTGTATTGAGCGATTGCTTTCCTCTGTCGTCTGTGATAGTATTAGCTTAAACAAAAGATTCTTATTTAAAGCGTTCACATATTGTAAAGGGTTTACACTTATGTTTGAACCTTTTACAATGTGTGAATTTTATTTTATATAAATAAAAGTTACATATTCATTTTATTTTGTTGGAGGTAACACCCATGCAAACAGGTACAGTTAAATGGTTCAACGCAGAAAAAGGTTATGGCTTCATCGCAGTTGAAGGCGGAAACGATGTATTCGTTCACTTCAGCGCAATCCAAGGCGACGGTTTCAAAACCCTCGAAGAAGGCCAACGCGTAGAATTCAACGTGGTTGAAGGCAACCGTGGTCCACAAGCTGAGAACGTAGTAAAACTGTAAATTACACATAAAGCTGCCCTTGCGAATAACAAGGGCGGCTTTTTTTTCCAGCACTTTTTCCTCACATAATTCGTTCTTTGTTCCTAAAGGGCAGTTGACATTAGCCATGCCTCCCCATATAATCTCTTTATAATGCAGAGTAAAGCAACGGCGCTTTCTAGCATAAAATATTCAGAATGTACACATATGGAATAAACGCGACATGTATTTTCCGTTTATTTTTAGCGAGCTATGAAAGCGGTTCCAGTTGGCTGTTATTACCATTACCTGTAAACAAGTTCATACAAGTAAGCAAAGGCGCTTAGGGTATATCTCATTTATTTAATGAGATCCTAAGTGCTTTTATTGTTTACATCCGCAAAAAGGTGGGATATCCATGGAGCACATTGGAAGCGTTATTATTTACATCATCATGTTATGTGCAGTAATTGGTGCCATTGCCGCGATCCGCAACAGCGATGAGGGTCTCGGTAAGGAGTTCATGGAAGGGATTCACTCAACAGGTTACATCTTCGTTCCTGCTGCCGGTATTATGGCATCCCTCCCGTACATCTCTTGGTTCGTTGAAAAAGCGGTATCACCCATCTTCAACAAAATTGGAGCAGATCCTGCGATTGCGGCAACTGCGATTCTCGCATCTGACATGGGTGGCTATCAGTTGGCAAACCTCCTGAAGACCTCCACGGAAGGTTGGATTATGGCGATGATCGTCGGTCTGATGGCCGGTGCTACGATCGTGTTCTCCATCCCAATGGGACTTGCTATGTTGGACAAGCGCGACCATAAATACATGGCGCTTGGCGTAATGTCCGGAATTTTGACAGTTCCGATCGGTGCTTTTATCTCCAGTGCCATTCTGGTTTTGACAAATGCAGAGGTTCGCAATGAAATCTCGACGAATGCTGAATCGACTTATGCTTTTGCCATTGGCTTCGGACAGGTACTTCTGAACCTTTCACCAATTTTGTTCTTCGTATTAGCAATTGCTGCTGGTCTGCGCTTCCTGCCAGACTTGATGATTAAAGGCTTCATGATTTTCGGAAAGACAATGGATGCAGCTATCAAGCTCGTACTCGTATTCTCGATCGTGCAACACTTTACTGGTATCTTTACAAAGATTTTCGGAGCATGGGGCTTCGATCCGATCATCGCCGATCCAACCGACCAATACCGTGCGTTGGAGACCGCTGGTTACATCGGTATCATGCTCGCAGGTGCGTTCCCAATGGTTTACATGCTGCGTAAATATGCAGCGAAGCCACTCGAAGTATTGGGTAATAAGCTAGGCATGAGCCCTTCTGGTAGTGCAGGCTTGCTCGCAACGAGCGCGAACATCCTGGCGATGTTCCGTCTCATTCGTTCCATGCCGCCAAAAGACAAGGTGATCAACATTTCCTTCGGGGTTTGTTCCGCTTTCTTGTTGGGTGATCACTTGTCCTTCTCGGCAAACTTCCAACCAAACATTATCTTGCCGGTCATGCTTGGTAAATTGGGTGCAGGTATTATCGGGATTGCTTTCGCTTACTGGCTCTCCGTACCGAAAGCCCTTGAACTGGAAAAACAAGATCGTGCTGCGGGAATTATCGGTCCAGATGAGTACTTGGATCATCACAGCGCTCAAGCTGAAGTTGCAGCAACCAAACAATAAAAGCAAAAGAGCGGTCCTTCGAGGGCCGCTCTTTCCTTTACTCAACTTTCTTGCTCATCTCCCAAATTTCCAATGCAGGTACCGGCTTTTTGGAGCACCCCTCCATTGTTAATTCACGAGCTTCCTTCGACCACAAAAAAGGATAGATTGCAAACATTTCATCGCCTTTTAGCTTGGAAACGTCCTTCTCCCAATCCTTCCAGAAAAATGTCTCATAAAACGTATGGATATCCCCGGTCATTGCCCATTGCAAAAAGTCGGTATAGCCAATTTCAAGATCCTCCCACGCAAGACTGTCCGGAGCGAAATACCATATACCGCCTATCGAATCCGGAAACATTCCACCATTGATCGCAAAGAACCCCCCTATGACATCGTCTGCTACCAGCAGCATCCCGTTCAAGGCACATTGCTGATTCCAAGAAGTGATGGAACGGGGTAAATAAGGATGGCCAGACCCTAGAATCCGTAGCCAGCCTTGGTGTATCAGAATCCCGCCTGTTTCAAAAGCAACAGCACCTAGAGTTGACCTCGTCGTCACTTGTAGATCAACAAGCTGTTTTTTCCCCTTCTCCTTTTCAGATGGAAGAAGGGTAATTTTCCGGTCTGATGCTGACTGCCATTTGTTTATTTCTTCCAACGCTGAATCCTTTTCGCAGTACAATTCCTCGAAGCTTTTCATTTCTGCCTCCACTCCCAAACTATTGGCGCGGCGCCCATAAGATGACGCTCACTCCGACCAAGCAGATGATAGCGCCCACCCAATCATACAAATCGGGTGTCTTTTTATCCACCAACCATCCCCAAAAAACCGCAAGAATGATAAAAACCCCTCCATAGGCGGCATATACCCGCCCGAAGGAAGGGAAGCTTTGAAGCGTAGGAATGATTCCGTACAAAACCAAGATCAGCGCACCAACGATACCGTACCAGTACGGCTTGGACTCCTTTAGCCACAGCCATACCAAATATCCCCCGCCGATTTCCGCCAATCCCGCCAAAATAAACAAGAGTATCGTTGCTGTCATTCATGTCTCCTCTTTTCCTATCAAAACAAGTAAGCGTAAAGATCACGTCTATTGGCTCGCCATGACGGACAAATCCTCAAAATCTATCCTTGATGGGCAGCTTGTGGAGAGCAGCACAAATCTCCTTCGCCCGATTCAAGTGCAGATTTCAGGCTCCCCAGAACATGAGACCAAGCCATTTCGTGCCAACCCCGAGCCTTTTCCCACTCCTCTCCCTCTTTCCAACCGAAATGCTCGACCAATACTTGCGTTTTCCCCCCTGCTTCAGACAAAGTGACAAGCACATAAGTCAAAGCATCCTCGTGATTCATGGTATCTGCGAATTCATCCGGTCCCTTCCATGTAAAGCCGAGGCGCTCCTTCGGTTCAAAATGGGTAATGATGCAGCCTTTCGTCCCCATCTGGTCGCGATTGGCTGGATGGAAGTACAATTCATACGCTCCGCCCAGGTACGGCTCAATCGTTGCATCAGGCGCAAACCACTGCACAAGCCGTTCCTTTCGTGTCCATGCCCACCAAACCAGCTCTATAGATGATGATACTTCTATCTCCGCTTTCAAGAAACCCATTATGCTTCCCCCCAACTATTTTCCTAACAGTTTGAAAATAGCAATTTCTGTATAGCCAGTCAATACAGAACACTCGCTACTTCCAACTTCACGTCCGAGCGAGATTTCAAGTGTAAAAATGAGTCTGAATAAGTCTGAATGGAATATTTTTTACTAAAAAGTGTAATTGTGCAGTAATCGCATAAGAATGAATGCTATAATAGCTAAGTAAGTAAAAAATTTCACAATGGGGAGAGGAACGATGGAACAACCACTTGCTAAATCGGCTCATCAGAAATTACCCATTGGAAAATTGCTCAAGAGGATCTTCGGTATCCTGATTGGTGCTTCCCTGTTTTCGGTAGCGCTCGAGATTTTTCTCGTACCGAACAATATTATTGACGGTGGAATCGTAGGTATCTCGATTATTACCTCGCATCTGTCTGGGTTGCCTCTTGGCGTTTTCCTGTTCGTGCTTAACTTGCCCTTCTTAATTATAGGGTATAAGCAAATCGGAAAAACGTTTGCACTCTCAACCCTCTTTGGGGTTACGATCATGTCAATTGGAACGACACTCCTTCACCCTGTCAAAGGGCTAACGGATGATCCCCTGCTTGCAGCTGTTTTTGGCGGCATACTTCTAGGGATTGGCGTAGGACTCGTTCTCCGCTATGGAGGCTCTCTGGACGGTACAGAGATCGTCGCTGTACTGCTTAACAAGAAATCTCCGTTCTCCGTTGGTGAGATCGTAATGTTTATGAACTTATTCATTTTGAGCAGTGCCGGATTTGTATTCGGTTGGGATCGCGCGATGTACTCGCTGATCGCCTATTACATTGCATTCAAAATGATCGATCTGACCATCGAAGGCTTCCAGGAGTCGAAAGCGGTATGGATTATTAGCGACAATCACAAGGATTTGGGAGATGCGATTGTTGCTCGTCTGGGTCGTGGCGTTACCTATTTGAATGGGGAAGGCGGCTATACCGGAGACGACAAGAAAGTGATTTTCTGCATTATTACGCGTTTGGAAGAAGCCAAGCTGAAGCTGATCGTGGAAGAAGTGGACCCGAATGCCTTCCTGGCTGTGGGCAATATTCACGATGTGCGCGGTGGGCAGTTTAAGAAGAACGCGATTCATTAAAAGGAAAAAAGTGTACCCTATAGAGTGGGCGTTGGGGAACGTCTGTCTATAGGGTATTTTTTTGTAATTACGAGTACAAATTTTCTTTGTAAGAATGCTTTTTACATGAATAAACCCCAAAGGACTCTCCACTCCCGGTTCATTCTACCTATTGCCTCTTCTAACGTAATATGAAATAGCTCGACCATATCATTAGCAATCAACTCTAAAAAATTCCTCAGAGCGCTCATCGGTTAGCATTTGAAATTTACTCATGGATTTTTCACCTCAACTTATACTACTGATACCCTGATCATTTGTTATTCTAAGTTAATTTCACCTGTCACTAAATTTAACGCATTGGGTATTTCCCTCTACTCATTCATCAGGCTCGTTGACATCATTTCTTTCTAAACAATTCTGTTCATATCTACTAGATATTTCGTTCCTGAAAAATACCATCTAGTACCTCAAAGCATATAAAAAGGCTACCATTTACACTAATTCCATTACATAGATCTTTTAAAACGGATATTTCCTCTATATCATCATCAGAAAAAATTGACCAAGTACCTCCACTTTACATCATCATCCTATTCTGTGATGTTTTTGTGAGTGATTTGTCAGTTGTCTCCCGGTCTTACATGTTCAATAGACTGTTATTGAAATAAGAATAATAATTCAAGCAAAAAAAGAAACCTTCACTCCTTCGCTTAGCTCCGCATTTTTCACCTTGACCGGTTCGCATGAATCCGATTCTAATAAGAAAATCTCAAAAAGGGTGATGTTACCTATTAGGGATAAAACGGTTCATTTGGGTCGGAGCTATTTTTCTCTTCCTCAAGAGCAAAATATCACAAAGAACCCCAGACAAGCATATGCTCGTCTGGGGTTTATAACATTAGTCTTTCTCTAATACATAGGTTTTTACAAGATTATCTTCTTCGTCAAATACGTATATTCTTTCACAATTGTTGCATCGCCAGACATCATTTTTTGGTGGAAATATATCTCTGATTGATGATAACCCAAGAATTTCTTCGTACTCTAGATCAGAATACACCCTTAGTTGAACTTCATTAGGAGAACTGGTGTTCGAAAGTATCTTTCCACATTTACATTGCATTCCAGCCATTTATTTTTCATCTCCTATGTCATATTTTCAGGATAACCATAATTAAATTTGTAAATCCCGTCTTTAGTCCAAATATGGACTTCCTTTCCCCATACTTGATCTTTCATTTTTCTAGCTGTGTCATAAATAACCTCATAAATATTGAAGACTGATGGATCACTTTTCAACTTTCTCATATCATAAATTACAACATGTGCTTGTTGTTTCAGTAGACCTTCACGTATCTTGTCACTTGCTGAATTAATGTTCAGTAGACCATTTTGAGGGTTTGCTGTTTTTAACTCTGTAGGGACACCATCAACATCAAAATCGTAAGTTTTTTGACCTTTTATCCTTGGAATAGGCTTTACATCATGCCCCATTTCCAACAAGTTCTCCACTACATTTTTCTCATCATTATCAAAGTCATTCAGGCTTCCAATTATGTCCCCTCGACTTCTATCATCCCCGCTTCTCCAGCCATAATGTTTAATACCTACACCTTTCAGAAATTCTGAGTCTGTAATATCTCCGTCGAACCAAGCATCTACGTACGTGCCATCGTGAATCCCATATTGATACGTAAAAAATGACCACGAAAAATCTATACCTCTTTTTCTATGTCCACTTGGATCAGTGTATCTCAATGGATTATTCTCCACATACGTATACCTGTTAAGCGTCAGCGGATTATCCACCGCACCCTTATACGCATCCTCCGAAATAAACCGCCCAACACTCGGATCATAGTACCTAGCACGTAGATAATACAGCCCTGTTTCCGAGTCGTAAATCTCGCCCGTATACATAAACGGATTTTCCATAGACTCCGACTTCGCAACAACGTTACCCCAAATATCGTATTCGTAGGTGTTGAGTACTTGTCCGTTTCTGTCTACGATCTTTTTGACATTGCCCAGACTGTCTCCGAGGTAATAGCCACCTTGCTGCCCGCCACTTTGGAGCTTGCGGAATAAAATGCCGTTGCCCCAGATGTTTCGGGCTTTCACATTTCCGTTTTGATCTAATTCTTCTATCACATACCCATTTACGTAAACATATTTCGTAGCATCCCCATTGGATTCCTTCACAGCACGTAATCCATCCGGATTGTACGCGAAAGAACCGCTGTCCCCATTCTGTTTCGAATAGGTTTTCAAGCGGTTCAATCCATCATAGGTAAATGTATAGCTGTCTCTTGTATGTGGCTCGGTGCCTTCCACATGTTCCCGATTGCCTCTTGTGTCGTAACGATAGGTGCGCTCGCCCTGCGGATTCGACTCCGTCGCGATTCGATCAATCTGATCGTACTCGTAGCGATAGGTCTTTCCGTTTTGCTGAATCTCTGTTTTGTTGCCAAATGCATCATAGCGTAACTGTTCCGACCACACGGAAGCACCATTTTGCGTATGCCCTGTTGTGACAGCTTCCCCAAAGGAATTGTATTCTTTCCGAGCCTCTACGCCATTCGGATAGCGAACCGTCTCCGTGTCACCAGAGGAGCTGCGTGTGTAATGATAGGTGATCAACCCGGAAAGTGTACTATCGACGCTCTTGATTCTGCCTTCATAGTCGTAAGAATAGTTGACTCTCGTACCATCTGGATATGTCAGGTAATCCATGGCACTATCGTCGTTTTCGTAGCCAATCGTGTAGCTACGGTTAAACGCTGTCTGGTTTTTCAAGCGACCATATGCATCGTAGCTGTATGCGATTTCTTGCCCATCGCTGTTTGACTGTCTGATGATCTGGCGAGTAATGGCATCATACTCATTTGTACTCGTATAAACAGTGGTGCCATCCGTTTTGCTTACACGTAACTCGGCTATTTCATAAAACGGCGTGTAGCTGTATTGATGAACATTTCCTGCCTTATCGGTGACAGAATCAATTTCACCGTTCAACTGATAGCGTATGCTTTCACTCTGATTTCCCTGTCCATCGGATTCTCCCAATTTCCAGGAGAGATTATTATAGGCATACTGTCTAGTCTCTGTGCCATTTTCCGTTACCTTGACGAGGTTACCTTGAGGATCATAATCATAACGATACTCTTGATTCAGTGGATCAATTAAATATACAAGGTTTCCTGAAACATCGTACAAATAGTTCCAATGACGGACTCCTCCATCGTAGCCATAGACTTCTTTCGCCGAGAGCCTGCCCCATCCGTCATAGTCATATTCGATCCGTCGTGTTTGACTGAGGTCCTGCTCCACTTGTACATAACCGAATTGGTCAAACAACTGAACAGTTTGCAAGCCATTCGGGTGCTGGGCAACAGCGGCTCCTTGTGGCAAATAGCTGTCCTCAGTTACTGCTGTGTTCGCATAGGAATGAGACGTTGTTTCTCCCTTTGAATTCGTAACAGACTTCAGGCTGCCATCCGTATAGTAGTCATATTCCAGCTTACGTTCTTCCATTCCATTCGGGGTAGTGGAACGAACATGTCTGCCGTCAAACAAGCTTCTGCTATACTCGTTGGCAACCAGCGATCTTGCACCGCTGTCACTCACTTCTTCCTGTAATTCCACATCACCATGAACGGTATAGTACGTAACCTGTTTCAATGCATAAGGGTCTGCTTCTCCATTCGTAAATACTTCTTTGGTCACTTTACGCGAAGCATCGTCGAAGGTATACGCAACTGTCTTTTTCTGTCCGTCGTGATCAAAAACTTCTTCGTTAAGACGATCCAGATTGTCATAGAAGTAGTGAACTGTACTGCCATCACTGAAAGTTTGTGTCTCTAACAAATCCAGACCATTCACATATTCATAGTGAAAAACAAGATCGGTAGTCTGATTGCCCAAATCAACTTCCTTGATAGCCTTTTCGATCACGTGTCCATAATTGTCGTACTGATCAAATGTTGTCACCAAATAGCTATCAGAAATCGCAGGATCAGTCGTAGAAGTGATCTCTTCTATTTTCGAAACCTGTTCGTCAGTGTTGTACTCCAGATTACGGATAACCGTATCTGTTCTTTCACCTGTACTGGTTGGGTAGGTTCGTTCTTCTGTTTCCTGATCAATCAGCCTATCGGCATTAAAGGTGAACGAATTAGTCTGTACCAACGTGTTGTCACTTGATTTTTTGGTAATCTTTTCAACAGGGCGATATGCTCGATCTTCTCCCCATACGGTAAAAAACTCATAGTTCCATTTCGTCACAATGCCACTGGCGTCAACATGCTCAGTGATATCTCCGAAGTCGTTATAGCGGAACTTTGAGATCTTTGCATAATTGGGTAAAATCTCTTCGGTCGCAGAATCAATTTGCAAAGAACCATCGGCATCTACTTGCGGGTCCATCAAGAACTCACGAACCGTTTCGTTGGGGACACCGTCCATAAAACTGAATTGATAGATTGGCTTTTTATTCTGATAGGCATAGGTTGTATATTGGATGGGGTTGTATTTGTAGGTTGTATTACCGTCGCTGATTTGCAAATCTGGATTGTTCCGCAGCGTTTTGGTTCGAATCCGCTTTACTAGATGGTTCCCGCTTTCATCAGTCTCAAAGGTCTTCTCAACTCCATGTAAAAAGGAATCATATTCAATCGTAGAAACAATATCGCCGAAACGCTCATCTGCGTCGATCAATCGATGGAACGACCAGCTTCTTGGCTTCTTCCAGATTTCCCACATTTTCCCTATGCTGTATTCCAAGCTGTACATGACTTCTTCTTCTGTCTTTCCGTACGGAATGTAACTGAAATCAACCATACTTACTGGATGATAGCTGACATAGGACAGAATATTGTCATCCTGGTAAAGTCGAACAACTCCACGGCTTTGTGCCACTTTATTTTCCTGATAGATGGAATAGTAATAGGTCATCGTTAACCCATTGATCGGATAATGAACCGATCGCAACAGCATGTAATCCAAATTTTTGTTGCGATTTTCGTTATCCTGATCCAAGTAATCGTACGACTCAAAAGCAAAGGAATCATCACGACTGAAGGTATAATCGCTAATAAGGTTAAATTCTGCCTCCCTCATTTCATACTCATAGGTAGCAACGACTTCATTGTTTTGTTCAACGGAAACCAACTCAGCAGATGTGCTGCGTTCAGGATTCGTATTGTTGCTGTACACGACATCATAGTCAACCGTTTTGATTGGCTCATCCTGATCTTTATCTGTTTCATCTCTGTACAGCTTCAGGTTTTTAATTCCGCCTGCCGTATCACGCTCCATCACTACAAAGCGTCCATAGGTATCCTCGATTTCGACGACAGAGTCATTTTGTTCATCCATTCGATATCGGATCGTATCGCCAAATGGGTTGCGTTTTGTGACCAACAGCTCACTGCCAGATCGCTCAAACGTATAACGAAATCCATTGACAATTAATTCAACATCTCGTCCCTCTGCTTGTTCGGTAAAGGAGATTCCTTCATAGGGATAATTCACCCACTTATTCCCTTCCCGGATGAGAGTCGTACCGTCTTCCAGATGAAAAACATAGCGCGATACGCTTCTGCCCGCTTCGTCCTCCCGAACAGCTAAACGATATTGCGTTTTCTCCTCCCCATTTTCCGTAAAGAGACTGACTTCTTCTGTTGTAATCTCGTCATAATATTCAAACATCGGAATATTGAAGGTCCACCCTGTTGCAAAGGGAATGAACTCGTTTTTAAACAACTTAGTTTCCCTGCGATTTTCCCACGTTTCATTTCTACTATCGTATTTCAATACAGGTTCTCTCGTTTTGCTATCCAACTGGTTGTACATCCGTTGAATGACCAGATCCATTCCGTTCTTCCCTGACAAAGCCAAGTCTGTCTCAACCAGATTCGCAGCACGATAAAACTCGTCTACGGGTTTGCCCGAGTACGTTTTCGTGTAATACTGCGCCATTTGTCCTACTGAGTATTGGACGTCTTCAGCTGCAAGTGCGAGCCCCATTGTCTGCTTGCTCCATTCAGCTACTTCCTGTTTTTTCTCAAACGTAAAAATGTCAGGAACGTGGGTCATTAATTGTTCCCGTTGACTAGTCGTTACACTTTTCAGCAAATCTTGGACCACTTTATCGTTCCATGTATTTTGCTCTACCTTTTCCTTGCTGCTCAACAGCTTTCGCAGCTTCGGATAGAAGTAAGAGGCGATCTGCATCGATTTGCGATCAAATGTTTTCGTCATTTCGGTCACTGTCTCAACTGAGAGCGGGTCCCATGACAGTTCCTTCAGCTCCGCTTGTGTCAACACTGGCACTTGAGCAGCGTCTGTTTCCTGAGGGCTTTTAGATGGGACGTTATTGATTTTCTCAATGACCCATTCTTTCGTATCCTTCTTTACAGACTTATTGGTTGGTGTCGCATAGGCCATACTTGGAAAAATCGCGGTCGTGACCAAAGCGGCTGTTACAAATGACGTTAGCCATTTTTGTAAGTTCATGATGGTTATCCCTCCTTTAATTCACTCTTGTTTTTGTTAACACGATCCCGTTTTCATCGTAGGTGATCTCGATAATTAGAGTCCCGTTCTCATAAATTTGAGTCAATTGATTCCGGTTATTGTAAACATATTGGAATGAACCTCCGCTGACAGTGTCGATGAAATCAAAACGAAACGGATTACTCGTAAGATTGGTAGAGGCACCGACTACTTTTGCGGGATCAATAGATACAGTTGCGTTCGATACGTCATTTACGTTCGCATGATTCATTGCCTTGCCCGTAAATGCAATAAATATTTGTGTGTCACTTACCCTTGTAACCTGAAGACCTAAGCCTGCGGGTAAGTTATTCACAGTGACTCCGGAAGACATGTCATGAACAAATGTTCCATTGGCAAGTGTAACAACCTGTGTAGCCGTAATGGTTCCGTCATTGAGCAAGTTTTCCTGGATAACCGCAGATCCTACTGAAATCGTAGGGCTCGCTGAAGGATCAGCACTCGTATTCAGCCTCACAAAAGAGAAATCATCACTATATGCCCAAAGCACAACATAGATAGTCTCACCGGATGTTACATACATCTGAATCTCTGAAAACAGCGATTCTCCATTGTCATCGTTCGTGGCAATTTGATTCGTCAGATTTTCGTCAGAATAGAGTTCGAGTACAGTATCCACAACCATATCCCCTTCGCCAAAAGGACTTGTGGAAAATTTTACATATCCCGAAGCATCAGGCGTAAATTTGTATACATTTCTTGATACGCCTTCCAGCGTGACGTCCAGAGGATTGTTCGTCTTCAGTTCTGGATACGATTGCGGGTCGAGCTCTGCCCGAATTCGCGTGTGAAGATTTCCGCTGAGAGCACTTAGTTTGACAAAATACGGTTGACCTCCAACCAAATGTGACGTTACCTCTGAGAAGCGTGTTAGGTCGGAAACATCATCGTTGTCTGCGAGCAAATCTGTCAGACTCGAATTGGAATACAACTCAATCATCGTGTCATTTTCCGGGCCAACGTCACCATATGGTCCTGTATAAATCCGAAAGACTCCATCGGTTGTCGGTGTTAATTGAAAAACCTGATCGACTCCTTCAGGGAGACTGACATCGTATGGCTGAAAGACATATAACTGATCTTCTGCCAGCCGTAGTTGATACGGTTCGTCGGTAGAAAAATCAAACCCATACACAACTGGATAATACTTGCTTCCGGCCGTTGCCTGGAACGAAGCCATTTCTTCTTCACCTGTACCATTGGCACTGCTTGCTACTACCTCCCCAAGCTCATCAAGGACATAGACGTCATAATCCATGGCAGAAGGAACTTGCAGGCTGACTGTTATCGGAGCATTTTTCTTGGCCTCGAACCAATAAAAGTCCTGATCGCCTGAGTACGACAGGTAACTTTCGATTGAATTCCCAATGCTGACCGGAGAAGCCTGTGAAACCTCATCATTCGGCTCGTATAGATCGACAGAAGCTACAGAAATTGCTTTTGCAGCAGCAAAAGACCTCACAGGCGGACTCGTTAATTGCATCCGTGCCGTTTTCAATTCAGCTTGGTATTTCTCAAGTGAACCTCCTGTTCTCTTGTCTTTCCATTTTGCGAGAAGTTCGTTTCTTTCCCGATTCAATTTTTTTGCCAGTTCGAGATCCTTGTTTTTGACGGAAAGCTTCATGAGCAGCTCCCATTCATTTTGATAATGGACCCACTCACGATCTATTTGCTGGATAGACCGATCTGTCGCCTCCATTGGCAAAGCCTTTTTGGAAGGATTGTCTCTTTCTTTTGCAATAATCGATGCGGGTTGCAACATGAGACAACAAACCAAGAAAAAAATAAGATGCTTCCTTTTCATGTGATTCCTGTACCCCTTTCTTTTGGTTTTGTTAAACGATGAAACCAACCACCAAACGCAAACAGCCACCCGGCTGATCACCGGATGGCTGCTATCTTGCTTCGTATTGATTTCTTTCGTTTGACTCTAGTATAGCCTGACTGGAACTATCTCGGGCAAAATGAACGCTTGTGTGAGCTTCTGTAAAGAAGTGTCTACCATATGTTTCCACAACGTAAAAAATAGAGTACGATACTCCTATATCTCATGGAAAAAGGAGGTTTTCTCAGTGAATCAAGCATTCTCGATAGAGCGCGTCCCTTTTGAACAGAAGCACGCTCTCAAGCAACTGTTGGAGCTGTATACGTACGACTTCACTGAGTTTGAGCCTTTCGAAGTAGATGACGACGGCTTGTTTGGCTATGACTACTTTGAGAAGTATTGGGTCGAACCAGAACGCCATCCCTTTTTTATCAAGGTTAATGGAAAGCTGGCCGGGTTTGTCCTCGTCCGCATGCTCACAAGCTCTGATCCGGATTTGCCATCCATCCACTCCATTGCCGAATTTTTCATCATGAAACGCTACCGTCGGCAAGGGATCGGAAAAGCGGCCTCTCATCAAATCTTCAAATTGTTCCCGGGTGCCTGGGAAGTCTTTCAATTGGAAAACAACGTGCCTGCCATCGGCTTTTGGCGTGCCAGCATCCGCGATTACACAGCCAATCACTATCAAGAGCGTCAAGTGGATGGCAAAGTCATACAAACGTTCCTTTCGAAACCATAGCAGAAAAAAGCCAAGGGACAGCGCAAATCCCTTGGCTTTTATTTAAAAAACAACTAGCTGATAACCGCAGGAAAGGTCATCACGACAACCGTTCCGCCACCTAGCTTGCTGTCCACGGTAATCTCTCCCCCGTGAGCCAAAATGAGCTGCTTGGCTATCGCCATACCCAGCCCCGTTCCACTGGTATCCTCCCCTGTATGCCCGCCTCGGTAGTATCTTTCGAACAGATTGGCCAGTGTAGTCTCATCCATGCCTGGACCATTGTCCGCAATTTTGACCACAAACTGATCGGCTGCAATCGACTGGACCTCTACGAGCACGTGTGTACCTGCTGGCGTATACTTGATCGCGTTTGTCAAAATGTTGACGATGATGCGGCGAAACCAGATTGGATCGACCTCGGCCGTTATCGATTGGACATTCGTCGAAAATTCGATGTCATGCAAAGACGAGCTCGGATCGTTCACCATATCCACCACAATTCTGCGAATGGTTTCCACGATCGGGACAGGTTGTTTGACCATCGGCAAAGCTTGGTTCTTGAGTCGATAGGTCAAATTCAAATCCTCAATCAGCCCGTTCATGTAGTCAGACTTTTCCCGAATCGTTTTCCCAAATTCACTGACTTCCTTTCTATCCCACTCATATTGTTCCGACTCCAAAAAGGTAGCATAACCGTAAATCGAGCTCAGCGGTGTCTTGAGATCATGGGAGAGCCCGGTAATCCATTCCTCTCGCGTCTGCTCGATCTCTCGCTGAAGCTTTTCGTTGGAGCGCAAGGTTTCACTCAGATGCCGGAGAGCGTCAAACACATCCTTGAAAACACGAAATGACTTCTTTTCCTTCCCTCGCCAATTCCTTCCGATTGGTTTCCCCTTTTTTCCGATGGGCTCCTCATAGCGGCCCTGTGCCAGTCTTTCCAGCCAATTCACCATGTGCAAGAGCGGCTTGCCTACCCGCCACGCATACCAGCTGCCTGCGAATAGAACGACCAGGATCAAAAGAATACCGATCTGAAGGAACGTTTCCTTGACCATGGCATCCTCAGATGTTTCTTGGACACCAGACTGATAGGTTGGATTCGGAGTGCCCACTATGTACGTCAGTTCGCTCTTTGTGTCATATCGACTCGTGATACGGACAGGAACATTATTTGCTGTCTCGCCGTTCTGAAGAGCTTCCGTCATGTCTAACTGGGCAGAAGCGTTCGGATGATTCCATTGATGGATGAGTTTCCCCTTACGATCGTACACCAAGTACCATGCCTTTTCTTGGGAAAAGCTTTTGTTCAACTCGTCCCATGTCTCCTTGCTTGTTCCTGTTTTTGCTGCGATCAGGCGCTGCATCATTTCTTTTTCTGGAGCGGGTGTTCCATAGAGGATGATTATATTTTCGTCAGCTTGGTTTATAACCCAGTGCGTTACGTGATAGCGTGAAGCATCACGGTCTTCAACATAACTAATCCACTCTCCTGGCCCAAATTGACTGGGAACGTCAGCAGGTGTCCGATAGTTGTACAGAATTTTGCCGTGCTTGTCGATGATCTGCAACCAGCCTTGATGTCTCGCCACACTTTTCTCGATTTCCGGATTGACGTGAATACGCTCCGCCTCATAATCAATCTTCAACGTCAAATCAGATGCATTCAGTCTGGACAAATCGGTGGACAACTGCTCGTTCATAATGCGCCAGCCTAACCCCAGCATCGCGATAATCAGAAATAGCAGCAAGACGAGGAGAAACCCAAACAGTTGTCGGACATATTGAAAAATCAGCTTGTTCCGCAAATTCATGACTGTCTTGCCGGACTAACCAGCTTGTAACCCAGCCCTCTTACTGTGAGCAGAAGCGTTGGCTGTCCCGGATTTTCTTCTATGCGCTGACGCAGCTTGTGAATGTGCACCATGACCGTATTTTCATCAAACATCCCGTACTCGTCTTTCCATACATGATCGTAAATTTGTTCTTTCGTAAATACCCGGTTCGGATTCTGGCAGAAAAAGACGAGCAATGAAAATACTTGCGCCGGGCAGTCCACTCGCTCTCCGTTCACGAACAACTCGGCTGCCTCCACATTTACTTGAAAACGTCCAAAATCAAAGCGCTTTTCTTCCTGCGATGGAGCAGATCCCCCCAAGGTTCTGCGCAGATGAGCCTTCATCCGGGCAACGACCTCTAGTGGATGAAATGGCTTCGTTATGTAATCATCCGCTCCATAAGCAAATCCGCTTAATTTATCAAAATCTGTGCCCTTTGCTGTAAGAAAAAAGATCGGTGCCTTCGTTCGCTGGCGCACTGCTCCGCACAGCTCAAATCCATTTTTATCAGGCAGCATGACATCCAGTATCAACAAGTCGTATGTCTTCTCCTCCACGAGACGAATCGCCTCTCTTGCTGTCGTACATGTATCGATCTGGACAAAGCCTTCCTTTTTCAGCACTGTTTGGAGCATCTGCAAAATTGCTTCTTCATCATCTACCAGCAAGATTCTTGCTTCTTTCTCCATGGCCGTTCCCTCCCTTGCTGTCATTCATTCTACCATGAGAAATGACGCCAACAAAAAAAGATAAGGAAATGGTAAGGTAGCGTTTTAGTAGGGGAAAGGTCTGGCTATTATGATGAAGGAGAAAGGAGCGGATTCACCTATGTGGGCTATTTGCCAGCACGAATTTTTTCGGTTGTTTAAAAGCATTAAATCGTTAATTACCGTTGCCTTTATCGTAGGCATCTCGTACTTGGTTTCTGACCTCGTCAATCAGGCAGCAAGCTTTTTCCCACAAAATGAGCTGGCGCAGGGACATGCGCTTGGTATCTTTGTACTCATCATGCTGTTCGGGCCCTTATTTGTATTCAGCCTGTCTCATGATGTCATAAATCGTGAGCTAGCGGGCAGGACGATTCGCTTTCTCGTCACCCGGACTTCACGCAATCAGATTATTTTGGGGAAATTTCTCGGAGTCGCGTTCTTCTGGCTAACCTGCATGATTATTACGTTTGGTGTAGTTTTCGCCACTGTGCAAACGTTTGACGCGAAGACCTTTTACCTCTGCATATCCCTGCTTATCTATTGCATCTCGCTGGCACTGCTGCTCTCGCTCGTGATACCTCGCCCCAGCTACTCGATGTTTTTGGGAATTGTGATCGCACTGATCTTGCCAGGTCTCGGGCTGTGGAGCACCTTCTCCAGTCACTCGGCAGCACCATGGATTAAATATTTGACACCCTTTTCATTTATGGAAAAAGGCGGCGCTTGGACCGGCTTCATTTGGCTCTATGCGGCAGCATTCCTGATCGCTTCTATGTACTTATTCCGACGGAGGGATTGTTAATGGCAATGATCGAGACCATACAGTTGAACAAGCGCTTTGGCAATCGCACGGTCGTGAATGACGTCAGTCTTACTGTGCACAGCGGGGAGATTTTCGGATTCCTCGGTCGAAATGGCGCTGGAAAATCGACCTTTATCAATATGCTGACAGGCATTCTGATTCCGACAGCGGGCACCATTCGCATGTTTGGAGAGGATGCCCATACAGAAGGGTGGAAAAAACGAATTGGTGTACTGCCAGATTACTCCACCTTCTACGACCATTTATCTCCAGCGGAGCACCTGCACTATTTCGCTCGGGTAAAAGGCGTCACACTCACAAAGGAAGACTGTAGGCGCATCCTGACAGCCGTTGAGCTCGAGGAGCATGCATCCCGCAAAGCCAAAACGTTTTCCTTCGGGATGAAAAAGAAGCTGGGCATTGCCCAAGCCTTAGTCGGAGATCCGGAGCTCATCTTCCTTGATGAACCTACTTCTGGCGTAGACGTCGAATCAGCCCTGCATATTCAAAGTTTGCTGGGCAAGCTCCATCAACAAGGAAAAACGATCTTCATGACCTCGCACAATTTGAATGAAGTCGAGAAAATCTGTACCCGGATCGCCATCATGAAAAGCGGAAAAATCAGTTCACTCGGTACTCTCGATGAGTTGCAAGCTGCCCATCAGGCATGGCGATCTGTGAACGTACGTCACTCGGCTTTTGCTACGGACGATTCTGGAAACCTGCGCAACTTTATCGAGTCCCTCGGGCGCAATACGATTTGGGAAGACGGTCGTCTCTTGATCCAGGTCGATGACGATCAAAAAGTGGCAACCCTCGTTCGTGCTCTTGTTCAGGCACGCGTAGATATTTATGGCGTGAACGTTGAAGTCCCTTCGCTCGAACGAATTTTTATGGGGGAAGAGTCTCATGATGCTTAATCTCGTTTTTGTCCTACTCCTATCCGGGATGCTGCTTTTTAACATCTCGATAGGAAAAAGCATGACCATCGGAAGTATGTCAATCACAATTGGCCTGATCGTCCTCAATCTCATCTTTTTCATCACAAAGTACAGGAAGAGTCAGCATGAAAAAATGAAAGATCAGGTTAGTAGATACGAGCGATAATCAGGCTCATATAAATGGGGGAAGATTCGCATGGCCAGTAGGTATCTGGAGTTTGCCATTATCCTGACAGGGGTTTTGCTGTATAGAATCTTTTGGGGAGATAGTCTTACACCAGGAGTTATCGGGATTTTAATTGGGATGATTTTCGTTTCTCTCATCCTCTTTATGAGAAAGCAGTACGCAAAACGCTAGGAACAAAAGAAGCAGCTTGATTGCCACCGAAAACAGCCTGCAAATATGCGGCTATGGGGCAATAGGCTGCTTTTTTCTACAAGATTTCGAGAAGCTGATCGAGTCGTTCAATGACAGCGAGTGGCTGATGCTCGGAAGTAGGCTTTTTCCCTCGTGGATTGATCCAGACAGCTGAGAAGCCTGCGTCCATCGCGCCTGCTACATCTGCCTCCCACGTATCTCCGACAAATAACACCTGCTTGCTCTCGACTCCGAGCTTTTCGCGAACATGTTCATATATTCGTGGATCAGGCTTATGATGTCCGATAATTTCGGAGAGAAACACACGCTCCCGCGGAAAATACGCAGACAATTCCAGCCGCTCCAGCTTGGTAAATGCCATATCGACAGGACCATTGGTGACAATCCCCAGTGTATGCTCTTCTGCCAACCTCGCGATCGTAGACTGAACAGTGCCATCTGGCTGGATTGCATCCAAACATGCCGCTTGATAGGAGCGTTGAAAATCGTCGACTTGCTCCACTTCAATCTGTCGGTCACAATCAGCCATGGCTCGCTGAAAACGCAACCTTCTGTATTGTGTAAAATCGTAGCGCTTGGCAATAACATCGACCCACAAATCATCTCCGTGGCGCCGCAGAGCCTCAAGGAATTTCGCTTGGTCCAGTTCTGCTGTAAGTGCATGGGTCGCAATCGTCTGCTGCATCCCTTTCTCCCAGCAAGCTGAAAAATCGAAGAGAGTGTCGTCGAGATCAAATAGGATTGTTGTAAATTTGGACATGGCTGAGTTGCCTCCCCTTCCTTTTTTCTTGCTGTTTTCATTGTGCATATGACTCTGTCTTTTGTTATGATCATTGTAACGGAAAAAGGAGGTGGAAACATGTCTAACGAAAAACTCGATATTTTGATAGAGGGTATGAATGAGTTGCGTTTGGTTGCTCATGCTCTAATGGATCGGCAAGACGAATTCGATACCAAGATGGAAGCTTTGACTATGCACGTTCACCAGTTAAAAGCAGATGTTGCCGAACTGAAGCAGGATGTTGCTGAGTTAAAGGAAGGTCAAGATCGCCATGAGCGTATCTTGGAGACATTGGCGCTGCGTGCTCTCGAATGGAATAATTTCCGCCTCGACTTCATTCGCAAATCATCCTAATGCCTTTAGCTTTTAGGCAATTCCACAAGTAGTGCCTCTTTCAACTCAACTGGCAAAGAAATAGATTGGCGTGTGTTCGCATCGATCATGACCATTGTCACATCGGCGTCCGCCACTAATACATCTGCAGCATTGTACAGCTCCTGGCGGATGACGAAGCTTTTTTCACCCACCTTGACCACTGTAGTAATCGCCGTTACCTCTTCACGCATCTTCAACTCTTTGCGGTAGTTAATGTTGATATTGACCACTACCGGCATGATGGCCCGTCGCCTCAATTCATCCAGCGTAAATCCTTGTTCCCATATCCACTCAAAACGCGCCCACTCCATGTACTCTAAATACTTGGCATTGTTCACATGTCCGATTACATCAATGTCAGTAGAACGAACCGTTAGATGATAGCGATGAGCCATCGTTCTCACTCCTTGTTTTTCTTCAGTATAACGAATTCAAGTCGCTGAGTGAACACTCATTCAAAATATTCCGAATGATCATGCTGTTCTTTCCTGATCTTTTTCCTATAATAAAAATAAACACCAGAAAGGAAGATTGGATGTTCGAACAAGAACTATTGCCGACCTTGCAAACAGCTCGATCCCGGTATCAGGATGCACTCGTCCATTTGGATGAAGCCGAGCTAGGCTGGAAGCTGGCTCCGGGCTCCAATTCCATCGGATTTTTGATTCATCATATCGCGGAAGTCGAATATCGATTCTGTATGATGTTTTTCGGAAGAGCAATCCCGCCCGAAATCACCCTCACTACAATTGGACCTGTAAAGGATGAAGGAAACTTTACCGACTTGTCTGCCTTGCTTGCTTTCAAAGATGCTGCCTATCACCACTTGGTGGATTCTCTCGCTGCTCTGCCAAAAGACGCGTGGGACATCCCCTGTAAAGCACCAATCGCCACACTGACTCCCCGTCAGGCACTTGGTCGACTGATCTATCATATGGGCTACCACGGCGGGCAGATTGGACTTATCCGCAAGTACGGAGGACCTCAATGAGTCTCATTCTGACAGGTGAGCGACTCATCATTCGCGAATTGCTGCGCGAGGACTTGACCGATTTACTCGCCGCCTACAACAGTAATCCAAAGTACAATCAGCTTCGAAACGGCACCAGCACAGTAAGTCTTGCCGAACTGGAAGCCGAATATGACGCCACCATAAGCATACCTTCCGGGCATTGGCTCGCCATTACTCGTGAAGGTACGATCATTGGAGTCATTCATATCGTCCTCTCCAGTGAAACCGATCCAAAAAGCTGGATTAGTCTCTTGCTTCTGCATGCCAATTATCAGCAGCAGGGCTTCGGAAAGGAAGCAGTGACGCTCATAGAAGCTTTCTGTATCCAACATGGCAATCAGCATGTTCATCACGGTGTCATCGCGTATAATGAACCCGCCCTTCTTTTCTGGGGGCGGCTTGGCTATGAGCAGTATCGTCAGGTGGAGGCACCAGTCGGTCGTCTGACACAACCGGTGCTCCTGGTAGCCAAGTGGCTAACCCCTGCAAAGTAAAGGAGGTGAAATACATGAACCGTCGCCTTTTTGAAAATGATGTGCCCGCTCTCCTCTCCTAGTCGGTGAGGATGCGGTTCTCTTACTGCCTCCCGGCTACGGAATAACGCTAAAATGATTCATTCATTATTCCGGGAGGGACTTGTTATGTCACAATCACAATGGAAGCAAATGTTTTTAGGGGCTGTTTGCCTATCTCTTGCTGCAGCGATCTGGGGCGGTGTTTATGTCGTCAGCAAGGTCGTGTTGGAAGTGATTCCACCGTTCACGCTATTGATTTTGCGTTTTTGCATTGCTTTCGTCGTGCTGGGGGCATTTACCATTGCTCGCAAGGAGAGTGTCGCAAAAAAAGATTACCCTCTGCTGATGGCCATCGCCTTCGTCGGGGTCACGATCTCAATCGCCGCGCAATTTCTCGGCACCAAGCTGTCTACTGCCCACATGGGTGCATTAATTACCTCTGCATCGCCTGCCTTTATTGCCATTTTTGCGGTTTGGCTATTAAAGGAGCGCATCCATCTGAAGCAGGCAATAGGTATATTGTTAGCGACGATTGGTGTCATCATCGTCATCGGTGTTCCAGATCAAGCTGACGCCCAGTCTTCCCTGGCAGGCAACCTGATTTTGTTCATAGCAGCAATTAGCTGGGGATTGTATACCGTTCTCAGCAAAAAGGCAACGCAGCGCTATTCTTCCCTGCTCGTCACTACCTACGTTGCATTGTTTGGCATCATCTTTACGAGTCCGCTCATGCTTTGGGAGCTGTCTGTCACGCCTGTCTCCTGGCAATTTGGCTGGGACATCTGGGCAGGCGTCCTCTATATCGGGATGATTTCTACCGCAGGTGCTTTTTATTTGTGGAACAAAGGCTTTGAGCTGATGCCCGCAGGAAGTGGGGCCGGGTTCTTTTTTGTTCAGCCCATTGTCGGTGCATTTTTAGGCTGGCTGTTACTACATGAACATTTGGGTGTCGGCTTTTTCGCCGGCGGCGCATTTATTTTCCTCGGTGTCGCCTTGTCCACTCTGCGTACACGTGAATCGGCAAAAAACAAACGTGAATCGATGGAGGGGTATCCTCTCTCCCATCACAACGAGAAGCAAGGCTAAATGCTTATATGCTACGAGGACTTCCCATTCGTTGGGAAGCCCTCGTTTTTTTTGCTTATGGACGAAAATATTGCCGGACGTTTCCTTTCTCGAAAGACAGCTCCACTTCAGCAAATGCGCCATTAATAAACGTGATTTGCGGCGGCATATGTCCACAATCCACTTCGTAGAGGACAGGAACTTGGAGCTCAGCAGCCAGATCCTGATAGACATCTTCCACGGTATAGCCGTCGACCGCCTGATTCGCTGGACTGCGCCCAAACATGATCCCCGCACAATGATCGAACCATCCAGCCAGCTTCATTTGTACCAATGATCTGCGCAGATCAGTTGTAGAAAGCTCACAGTTTTCCAAATACCAGATGATTGCTTCGTTCCCGATCAGTTCTTTTTGAAACCTTTGCACGTCCCCATACGGTGTTCCGATCACATGACGAATGATATCGATACAGCCGCCAAGTAACCGTCCCTGCATATTTACGTGGGGAGTAGTCTTTGTAGTTTTCCATACAGTCGGTTCCGTCAGGTGAAAGATATGCGGCGAAGGATTCGTATGCTGCCATTCCTTTTGATACCTCGGAGAAGAATACTGCAAGACCGACTCGCCCTTTTGCGTTGACAGAACTGTTTCCCACATAGCCGTCGTCTCATCCATAGCTGCTCCGCGCAAATCTACCAGATTCGTCCCATGGGCCGTAGCCATCCCCGTTTTTATTGTAATCGCAAGCAACAGCACACTCACATCCGAATAGCCTAACACCCATTTGGGTTGCATGGCATCAAAATCAAGCTTGTCTAAAATCTCAATCAGCAACTCGCCACCCCAGGGAGGGATGATGATATCGACGTCTTCATCTTTCATCAGGGAATTGAATTCGGCTGCGCGGTTTATGGCAGGTGCTGACTTGGCTTTTTCCTGTGTCCAGACTGTATCTTTGCAAACGATGGAATACCCCCTGCTCTCCATACGACTGCATGCCAGCCTGATTAATTCATGCAAATACTCTGGTACACCTGATGATGGTGCAGTTACCCCTATCGTAGCGCCCTTTTTCAACGATGGATACGTGATCATGCTTCTCCCTCCCGCTCGCTATGTATGATTTTGGATAATCATACCACATACCCTGGTTTTTAAAAGCTGCGAAGGGAGAAGTGCATTTCCAGTCTAGCGCCTCTGGTTTTTTGGACAAAAAAAAGACGGCCTATAGCCGTCATCAAGTTATATAAAACGGGAGGGAAGTAGAGGAGTTCAAACGAACGTGTTTCCTGTTCGTGAATGATTACTTCTTGCTGGCGTCAGTCGTTGTAGACTGACCAGTGGAACCGCTGCTTTCGGTTCCCGCAGCACTAGGCGATCCAGTGCTGGTACTTGCATCAGATTTGGCATCTGTCGCAGGCGCTTCCGTAGACGAACCTGTGTCCGTCGATGCATCAGAGCTGTTCGCTGAAGCATCCGGAGTGGACTGATCTTGCGAAACCGAGCTATCGGTCGATTGTCCGCTATCAGAAGTGGAGGAGCCCGGAGCGGTTTCGCTTGTCGTGCCCTCTGGTTGTGTCGCAGGTTCAGGTGTTCCTGTTGTGTTAGAGCAGGCAACCAAGCTGCCAGACAGGAGTAATGCGACAGTGGCAATGGAGAACCACTTTTTGTTCATGTTCATTCCCCTTTCATTCCTTGGCTTCGTGACCTTCTCGCTGTCACACCTATATCGTAACGGGCAAAGATAACCATTCTATAAGGAAAGTAGGAAAAAACGATGATCAAAATATGAAAAAAGTATGACCATGATCATTTTGATCGGATTCATTTTGATCGGATCATACTTTAGTTCTCCGGCTTAATCCTTGGAAGCCATATCGTAAAAGTACTGCCCTTACCAGGCGTACTATCCACTCTGCATTTGCCATCATGCAGCTCTACCAGCTCTTTTACAATCGCGAGTCCAAGTCCTGTTCCCTTATTGTTCTTGGAACGTCCCCGATCCACTTTGAAAAAGCGTTCCCAGATGCGGTCCAGGTCATCTGCTGCAATTCCCATCCCTGTATCAATCACTTGAATCTGTACGTATTCTCCTTCCAACGAAGCACGCATGCAAATTTCACCTGTAGCCGTAAACTTGAGTGCATTCTTCACCAGATTTTTCAGAATTTGCGCGATCCTGTCTTTATCGGCATAAATTCGCGGAAGCTCGTCCTCTACCTCTACTCCCAAACGAATCCCTTTTTCCTCTGCTTCTTGATGAAAGGAAAAAGCAACCCGATTCATGACATCTGCCACATCTACAGGGAACTTGACCAGATTTACTTCATTGTTCTCCAGCTTCATTAAGTCCATCAGGTCATCCACCAAGCGATTCACTTGCATCGTTTCGGTGTACATCACAGCGTAATACTTCTGTCGTGCCTCTTCTTCTTCTACCAAGCCATCCTGCAACGCCTCGAGAAAACCTTGGATCGCCGTGAGAGGCGTACGCAATTCATGGGAGACATTCGCCAAAAAATCATTGCGCACTTGCTCCAGATGATGACGCTCCTGCTCTACCTTCTCCAGCTTTTGTGCCATCGTATTGATCGTTTGCGCCAAATCGCTGATCTCGTCGGACGTATCGACCTGGACGCGCTCTGCATAATTCCCACGACCAATTTCTGCCGCTGTTCTCTCAATGGTTCGCAATGGGCGGGAGATTGACCATGACAAATACGAGACCATGATCGTAGATAGAAGCACGCCAAACAAGGTCGCCCACAAAATCGACTCGCGCATTTGCCCAAAGGTTTTCTCAATTCCTTCAATCGGCGCGTGCAAAATAATTCCGCCATAGACGTTTTCGCCCTCGCCCCACGGGACAGAGACCGACAACATCGGGTCATCCAGACCTTCGATTTGTAGTTCGGTTACCGCGCTTTTTCCCTTCAGCACGTTATCCGCGATAGAAACTGCCACGGACTTGCCCGTAAGCATCTCATCCTTCATCGAAGTGGCGACAATTTTTCCTTCTGTATCAAATAACCAGATGCGGGTATCAAATGACTCGTCCAGCATTGCCAGCTTGTCCAAGAGCCGTTTGTTGACTTCATTGCTGTTATGGATAGCGGCATTCACTTTTTTCGCCATTCGCAAAAGCTCTTCTTCTTTAGCGTTGTAAATATACTCTTTCGTAAAAAAGGAGAGAACGATCCCTGTAATCCCCAACCCTACCAAAACGGTCGCCAAAAAGCTGACCAGCAGTCTGCGGTAGATACTTTTCGACATGCCTAGCATCAGTTATCCACCCCAAACTTGTAGCCGATCCCCCAAACCGTTTGAATACATTCGTACGGGAGCTTATCTAAACGCTGTCTGATCTTTTTAATATGAACATCGATCGTTCGAACATCACCAAAATAATCAAAGCCCCACACTTGTTCCAGCAATTGCTCCCGCGACCATACACTTCCCGGCGACTTGACGAGTTGAACAAGCAAATCAAACTCCTTCGGGCGAAAGCTCACTTTTTCCCCGGCAACGATCACTTCCCGTTTATCCAGATCAATCGTCAATTGCTCAAAAACAAAGGTTCGAGCCACTGCCTCATCTTCTACTTTTGGCTTTGGCTGCAATCTGCGCATAATCGCGCGGATACGTGCAACGATTTCACGTGGACTAAACGGCTTCGTCACGTAATCATCCGCTCCGAGCTCCAAGCCGAGAACACGGTCAAACTCCTCATCCTTTGCCGTCAGCATAATGATCGGCGTATCCCACTTCTTGCGGATTTCCCGGCATGCTTCAAAGCCATCCAACTGCGGCATCATGACATCGAGAATAACCACATCCGGCTGTTCCTTTTCCATCATCTCAAGAGCTTCTCGTCCATCTGTTGCTGCGATGAGCTCGATTTGTTGTTTTTCAAAATAAAGGCGAATAATTTCGCGTACGTTTGGATCGTCATCGGCAACCAAGACTTTCATCGTGGACATAGCCAATAACCTCCCTTCTTTCAAAACGACATATAATGAAACATGCCGTTCAGACAATTTACGTTTTTCCATGGTAACATAGATCACCCGTGTTGTGGACGGATAGAAGTCCTATCCAGCTGGTAAAAGCAGGACAAAATGGTTTGCAACAATAAAAAAAGCGAGTGGACCTAAAGCCCACCCGCTCTTCATTCATTACTTCGTTTCTCTTACAACCGGAACACTGCGTGTGAGGCTAGCCCACAACAACCCGAACAGTGCGCCCGCAAAGGCTGGCACCAGCCAACCAATTCCTACTTTGTACAGAGGCAATTGTTCCAAGAATGGTGTCAGCGAATCGATAGACAATCCAAGCTGGGAAGCTCCATCCAGCAAACTGATGACAGCCGTTGCCGTGATCGCGCCGACGTAAACGGCACGATGTCCTTTGAACATCCGATCACAAAACGTCAGCAGCATCAGCACGATCGCCAGCGGATAAATCGCCATCAAGACAGGCACAGAGAAGGTAATCAGCTGTGTCAAACCTACGTTTGCTACCGCAGCGCTGAACACACTCAGGATCACAGCCATTTTCTTGTAGGAGATGCCAGGAATACGACTCGAGAAAAATTGACTGCACGCTGTGACGAGCCCGACAGAAGTGGTGAGGCAAGCAAGCGTAACAGCTGCTCCCAACAAAAGCGAGCCTAACGGACCGAACAATTGATGCACGACCCCTGTCAAAATTTGTCCACCATTTTCCGATTTCGCAAACGATACACTCGTCGCTCCCAAATAGCTGAGAGCAAGATAGACAAGTCCAAGTCCGGTAGCTGCGAGAATTCCTGCTTTAATCGTAGACCACATCACTTTTTTGCGATCGATGATTCCTCTTTCCTGAACAGCCGTTGTTACTACCAGACCAAATACCATTGCAGCTAATGCATCCAGCGTCAGATAGCCCTCGATAAAGCCTTTGAAGAATGCTGTATCCTGATAGGCTCCTATTGGTTGTGCCACCTCACCCATTGGAGAAATGAGTGATTTGACATACATCAGGCCAATGATGATCAAAAGTGCAGGTGTCAAGATTTTACCGATTCGATCCACAAGCTTGCTCGGGTTCAGACTCAACCAGAAGGTGATGGCAAAATAGACGATTGTGGTCACAAAAAGCGGTACCCAACTGTCTTTCATAGATTCAGGCAAAAACGGCAATACGCCCATTTCAAAGGTTACTGTACCTGTCCGCGGAATGGCCATGAATGGACCAATCGACAGATAAACAATAAACGTGAACACGACTGCAAACATCGGATGGACTCTTGACGCCATCGTTTGCAAGTTACCGCCAGCCAATCCTACTGCAATGATTCCAAGTAAAGGCAGACCTACACCAGTAATCAAAAAGCCGGCCATCGCGATCCAAACATTATCTCCTGCAGCTTGTCCTAGAGCTGGCGGAAAAATCATGTTCCCTGCTCCAAAGAATAGGGCAAACAGCATCAAACCAATTGTAATTGTTTCTTTCGTGGAAAGTTCTTTCATATGAATCCTCTCAATATTATTTAATAAAATAAAATTTTCATCAGTATAACTTAAAATTAACTTACTATTCAACCTTTAATTTTTTAAAATTATTGAACTTTTGTTAAAAATGAAAGTTTTTACAGGTCAAATACCTCTTTTCTCTTGATCGCCCCCACTGCTTCCCATACGTACAGACAATAGATACTGCGCCATGGAGCCCACTTTTCCCCCAGCTTGCGAATGTCGTTTTCATTTGGCTTCGTTTTCATCCCATAAAGGTGAACAATTCCATTTCGCAAACCGATGTCAGCAGCAGGCAACAAGTCTGGACGCCCCATCCCAAACATGAGTAGACACTCTACTGTCCATCGTCCAATTCCTCGCAGCGAAGTGAGATAAGTAATGATTTCCTCATCCTCCATTGTCCATAGTCTTTCCAAATCTACCGTTTCATTCACAATGGCGCGGGCGAAATCGATGATATACTCTGCTTTTCGCTGACTAAATTGCAGAGAACGCAAATCCTCCACAGTCAATCTCGCTACCGCGTCAGGCGTCGGAAAAGCGATGATGCCTTCGCCGTTTGAGTTTTCTACTGGGTCGCCTGCTCGTGTAACAAGCCTCTCGCTCAAATTGGCTGCAAAGATCAGATTGATCTGCTGTCCGATGATCGTCTTGACCATACATTGAAACAAATCGGCATCCAGCATAAGACGAAGACCGCGAAACCGTTCAGTCAAGATGGCGAGCTCCTTTTCTTCCCTCATCTGCTCGTAAATAACAGATAGATCCAAATCGGCACTAAAAGTACGGCGGATCATTTTTTCTAGCAGCTGCTGGTCTGTTTTGGGCAAAATCACCTGTGTCTCGTAGCGTAGTGCAGGCTCTTCCAAGCTGCCTATAAATTGCATACTGACTAGCACAGGCCGTAAGCCGATACGATAGACGCGCTGTAGGCTATTTTTTTCTTTATTCACACGTATCTGCGTATCTGGATGTGTCTCAAGACGCCGAAGCAGCCGGTCAAAAGAATATGGAGGAGTAAGCGAAATAATCGAACAATTCACAAGACTCTCACCTTTCCAGATAAAATAAAAACCTCCGGAGAATCTCCGAAGGTGTCAAGTATACTTCGCAAAACTTATTTCGTAAACATCCCTTTGAGAACAAATTTTACGTTTGCCGGACTTTCTGCCAAACGGCGCATGAAATAACCGTACCAGTCGTTTCCATAAGGTACATAAACACGCATTTTATAGCCTTCACGAGCCAAATCAATTTGGGACTGCGTGCGAATGCCATACAACATTTGGAATTCAAACTGTGTACGCGGGATATTGTGTTCCTTTTCCAGCTTTTTCACAAAATCAATAATGTTGTCATCATGAGTTGCCACAGCAGCGTACCCGCCGTTCAACAGATGCTGCTTGATGATTTTTTTGTAGTTCTCATCTACATCTGGCTTGTTTGGGTAAGCGACTTCAGGAGACTCCTTGTAAGCTCCTTTTACGAGGCGGAAATTCACTTTTTTGTCCTTCAGGCTATCGATATCATCCGATGCTTTGTAGAGATACGCCTGAATAACCGTTCCTACGTTGTTGTACTCTTGCAGCAATTCGTTCAGAATCTCCATGGTCACATGATTGTGTGCGTAGTCCTCCATGTCGATACGAACGAAAATGTTTCCGTTTTTCTTGGCCGAATCCAAAATGCGTCTCATGTTGTCCATGCAAAGCTCGCGGCTAATATCCAGACCGAGAGAAGTCATTTTCAACGAAAGATTGCAATCGACACCGGATTGGTGGATCGCTTCCAGCGTTTTGATGCAATAGTCAGCAGACTCGTTTGCTTCCTCCACGCTAAACACGAATTCGCCCAGATGATCCAGTGTGCACACGAGACCTTGCTGGTTCAGCTTGCGTACAGCATTGATTGCCTCCGCAATGGTTTGACCAGATACAAAGCGGCTCGCTCCAAAGCGCAGACCCCACTTTTTCGCGGCAGAGTTTAAGGTTTTGTTTTTGGATAAAAATAGAAAGAAATCCTTCATAGCTTGTTCCATCGTTGACTGTCTCCTCCTCAACGTACTCTGTCCACTTCTATTAGCATGAATCGTGCCAACTTATTCTCGTAAGCGCTATCGTGATGTCTATCTGACACATTCAACACATATGTACATTACGTGTTTATTCTTGTACACTTTTGATTAGATGTACAACAGGGACGATCCCTTTTCCTGTTAGTTTGGATAAGAGGTGACGATTTGAAACCGTTATTTTCGCTGGACAGTACGCTCTCTTCCTTTGCGATTCCGATTCCACCTGATATTGTCAAAATACGCACAGGTGAAACTGTAGGTGAATGGGTAGATAAAGAACGAAGAGGCAAAGTCGTTATCGTCTCTCCTACAACCACGCTCGAACAATCCATCAGCTACATTCTCGTTGGCCCAGGTGTTTCCGATCTGCCGACACTCGTCATCGTGGATGAACAAGGGACTCCGACGGGAATGGTCGAGCCATACCAGCTCATGACTGCCTTTGTCGTGTTAACCCAAAACCAGTCTGCCCTGCTCAGTACCTTGATGGATACGATGAGTGAGGCTGTCACCATCGTGGACTCCCGCAATGTCGTCCAACACTGGAATCGGGCAGCAGAAACGATTTATGAAATCGATCGCGAACAAGTCGTCGGAACTTCGCTCGATGAGCACTTCGCCAGTGAATCGATCCGCCTGCTCGATGCACTGCGTCAAGGGACATCTGTTCAACGTGTCTATCACATTCCTCGTCCAGACAGTCATGTACTCATTAATGCGGCACCGATTCGCCGTGAGGGCGAGATTATCGGCGCGATTTCCATCGAACAGGATATTACCGAGCTGGTTCGTCTCAATGAAGAATTAGCGCATACGACGGCCCATCTCCACAATTTGCAGCAAGAGATGAGTCGGTTTCAGGCAGCAGACGATCCTTTTTACGCGATCAAGGGGCATTCGGCCTCGATCCAATCCGCTATTGGTTCCGCAAAAAAAGTGGCGCAGACAGATGCCACTGTGCTGATTTATGGAGAAAGCGGCGTCGGAAAAGAGCTGTTTGCCAAAGCGATTCATCAGGCAAGTCGCCGACATGACAAGCCCTTTATTGCGATCAACTGCGGTGCCATTCCTGCTGCTCTGTTCGAAAGTGAGCTGTTTGGTTATCAGGGTGGTGCTTTTACCGGAGCCGAGAAAAAGGGCAAGCCTGGCAAGCTGGAGCTGGCGCATGGCGGTACGCTTTTCCTCGATGAAATAGGAGAACTGCCGCTAGAATTGCAGGTCAAGCTGCTACGTGCCTTACAGGAACGACAGTTTTACCGTGTAGGCGGAACAGAGCCGATCACCGTCAATACACGGATCGTAGCGGCGACAAACAGACAGCTGGAGCAAATGGTTGCAGACGGTCGTTTTCGCGAGGACTTGTATTATCGGCTGAACGTCTTTTCTCTGGAGATCCCTCCACTGCGCGAACGACGTGAGGATTTGCCAGAGCTCGTGCAAATTTTCATTCATGAGTATTCGGTGGCCCATGACCACTCTGTACCACGCATCTCCCCCGAAGTTATGCAGGCGTTGTTCGAGTACAGTTGGCCGGGAAACATCCGACAGCTTCGCAACGTCATTGAACGTCTGTCGATCCTGCAAGAAAACGGTGTTATCTTGCCCGAGCATCTGCCGTCTGTCATTCGCAGTCACGCAGAACCCGCAAACGTCTCTATGCTGACGCCGATGGGGGGAACGTATGCACAGCCGACACCGACCCCGACACCGACGTCAATCATACGTTCATCAATTCCATCAAACCCTCCTCCACCTGCGAACGAGAAAGAGCGCATTCTGGCAGCGTTGGAGCGTACGTACGGGAACAAAAAAGCAGCAGCTGAGCTGCTCGGCGTATCTCGTGGCACCCTTTACAATAAAATGAAGAAGTTCAATATTAACGAGGAGTCTTTCAAATGGGATTGATAACATGGTCAGATCATACGTATCAAATCCATTATGCTGGGGAAACGATTGTCCTTTTGCCGAAGGAGTACGCCTTGTTTCAATTTCTGTACACATGGAAAAACCGGGCCTTTTCAAGAAGTGATTTGCTGGATCGCGTTTGGCCGTTGGAAGACCCTACTGACCGTACTGTCGACGATCACATTTATCGCTTGCGAAAAAAACTGCAAAAGTGGTCTCATCTGCTCACGATTGATACGGTCCGAGGAGTCGGCTACCGGCTTACGCTAAAAGAGCAGCAATCGCCTAGTCCATCCGCATTACACAGTGATTTCTCCGAGAACATCCAGAAGATGCTAACCACCTACCACGGCATGGGTATGGGGGCCGCTTTGCAGACGCTCTATGCGAATCAGCAAGTGCTTGGCTTCCAGATGGACTCTTTTTATGCTACCTATTTGCGGTTTGTTGTCGGTGACTTCGGCTGGTTCGTCGAGGATAACACTCCCATTTTCAAAAAGCTGTTTTATTTGTTCCATCTATACCATATGACAGAAATTGACTCGCAAAAAACAGTAGAAATTTTACAATGGGCTCTGAAAAACGCGAAAAGTATGCCTGAAAATTATCAGGATGAGATGCAGATCACCGCAATCAGTGTCTACGCCCAGGCCAAAGAATGGGAGCGAGCCAAAAAACAGCTGCTTCCTGCCAGGGAGGTTGTTGCGCGAGTCAATTCACCTGGCTTTCAACTCTTTTTTCAAGCGGAAGAAGCCCTCTTGTATCTGCTCATGGGAGAGGTTGACGAAGCTGAGAAAGTTATTCAACGTTCTGAAAAGATCTTGCAAGAACTCCCTATGCAGCGTGAACTCGGCAGCTTTACCATTGCGCGCGGCCTTTGTCTGTACCATCGACAGGAGCTTGCCAAGGCGCGCCGCTTGGTCGATGAAGGTCTGGAGGTGTTACGGAGCACCAAGTTCGTCCCCCATCTCATTTATGGCGCACAAAAGATCTTGTTGTTCTTGAAAGACTTCGGCTACGACGCAGAATGGGAGCGTAAATACCAAAAAATCTGGATGGAATTATCCGAAGAGTATCGGTTTGACTACTTGCAGAAAAAGATTCGGGCCATCATCTCATCAACTATCTGATATTCCTCTGACAAATCCCTTTTATCATCGAGTTAACAGATCGATGGAGGGATTTTTTTGTTAAAAGAAAATAGAACGTTTCGCACCCTGTTCATCTCGTACGGACTGTCTACGCTTGGCGATTGGTTTGATTTTATTGCGGTATCCATCCTCTTGGGGTTTGTGTGGAAGGTTGATCCGATGACGATGGCCCTCCTGCCCGTTGCCTATGCAGCTCCAAGCATTTTGCTCGGGCAGTTTGCCGGAGTACTTGCAGACCGCGTGAACAAGGTACGAATGATCATGACCATGAATATCATGCAGGCTGCTCTCACTCTGCTCCTGCTTGCCATGCCGAATCCATTTTGGTTCTTGGTGGTCATTGCCTTGCGTTCAGGTGCTTCTGTCTTCAATGATCCGGCGCAACAGACCTTGACACGTCAAACCGTACCCGAGAATCAATTGTTACAAGCCTCTGCTTTGAATGGAGCCGTATTCCAGATGGGGAAATTAATCGGTCCACTTGCCGGAGGATTGGTAGCGGCGATTTTTGCCCCCGCCATTTGTCTGATGATTAATGCTTCGACCTTCCTTCTCTCTACTGGATTTCTGTTCACGATTCGCAAAGTGGAGAATACGTTGTCTCGTACATCCGCAGAAGAGCAACCTATCCCTTACCGTCAAGCATGGCAAGAGGGCTGGCGCATCTTTTTGAAAAACCGTATCCTGTTGTTCAGCACGATCTTCGCAACCATTACCTCGTTGGCGATTCAGTTGGCGGATACACAGCTTCCCGTGATTTTCCGCGAAAAGCTGCCCGACAATCCGGAAATGCTCGGGGTTACGGTCAGTGTCATTGGATTAGGGGCACTTGTCACCGTCACCTGGCTCCATCGTCTAAAAGAGATTCGTTCTTACGGGTGGGTGCTGGGCGGTGGCGTTTTGCTCATCGGAATTAGCTTTACGTGGATTGGATTTTTCCAGCCGGCTGATGGCATGTATTGGCTTCTGATTCCCGCTATATTGGCTGGAGTCGGAACAGGCCTGACTTCGGTCGGCGCCAATTATTTGGTACAAAAAGAAAGCCCTCCGCAAGCACTGGGCCGCGTAAGGGGAATTATCGATTCAATGACGAGCGCCACTTTCATTATTGCTCCGTTGCTCGGTGGCGTCATCATGACCATTTGGGGTCCAAATACCGCTTTTCTATGGGTCGGAATGTTAATCGCTTTGATTGGCGGAGCAGCTGTCCTCCTACAACGATGGATTTGGGGGAATCGAACAAAAGACGTGGCTGTTGCTACCGCTACGATTGGATCGGAACGAGTCGGATAATTTTATCGTCCCCTTCCCTCGGATTTCCGCGACCATCGCGGTTGTTGGTCAACAAGTAGAGTGTGCCGTCTTTTCCTTCGACCACATCGCGCAGTCGCCCGAACTCGTCTTGGAACAGAGTAACAGCCTCCAACACCGTATCTGGTTGAGTAACGTCTAAGCTAATTTTCTGAAGCTGCTTACCCCTGAGGTTCGCTACGAGCAGTTGTCCTTTCCACAGCCCTTTGGATACAAACGTCATGCCAGAAGGAGCCCATGTCGCATCACCGCTTTGCAGGAGGGGGGATTTCATCCCCTCTTTTTGCTGTTCACCTGAAATGACCGGCCAGCCGTAATTGGCGCCCGGCTCGATCCGATTGATCTCATCGTGTGCAGTCTGGCCGTGTTCCGAGCTATAGAGTATCGCTGTATCCGGATACCATGCGATGCCTTGCGGATTGCGATGTCCATAACTGTAAACAGGTGAGCCTGAAAAAGGATTGTCGGCAGGAATGGTTCCATCCAGATTGACGCGCAAAATTTTTCCGGCGAGACTTGCCCGATCTTGCGCAAGCATCGGCTCATGCGCATCGCCTGTCGTGATATAGAGGCGCTGATCCGGACCGATTTTGATCCGACCTCCGTTGTGGATCGAGCTTCCCGGGATTTTGTCGAGGAGCACCTTGTCAATCTGTGCTGCGTTGTTTGCTTCCCGCAGTCGCAGGACACGATTGAAAGTGGCGTCTCCCTCTCTGTATGTATGGTAAACGTACAAGTAGTGATTATTCGCAAAATCGGGATCAAGCACAAGGCCCAACAGCCCACCTTCTCCCTCGCTTATGAACGGGGCAGGGAATGAGATGAGTGGCTTTGGCAGTAGCTTGCCTGATTGAATTACTCGCACTCTTCCTGGTCGCTCTGTAAAAAAGATTCGACCATCCGAGGCTATGTCTATGGCCCAAGGCACATCCAATTGATCAGCCAATACCTCCATCCGATAGGGAAGAGTCTGTTGAGCTGGCTGCGATTCTGTTGCAGGATTCGCTTCGCAAGCCACAACCGGCATACTCAAGATCAAGGTAAGCACACACACCATCCATTTTTTCCACATCTCACGTTTTCCTCCCTGCGCGATTTTGTCCAATAAGAATCAGGAAGCATGCTAGAAAAAGTTTCGCTAGTGCACGCTTATGCTCCTTTTTCACTGCGTAAAAAATCGGTTTGGATGCCCTCCAGCAGTTGCCGAAGCTGAGGCGGATGTCCAGCTTTTAGAGCTTTTGCTTCATTCGTCATGAAGTCTATTTAGTTTTTTTGCCATTTCATCCTCTTTTATGCCTTTTCAAATGGTTGACTGATGCCGCTTCTTCCCTCCCCTCCAGCCCCTCCAATCTCACTAGCCAAAAAAGACAAAAAAAAAATTGGTCCCCATTGAACCAATTCACAAAAATACCTACTCAATATTCACTCGTCTTCGTTCCTCGATTTGTCGATGCAAAATGTACTTGCGCAAATTGTGAAAATGACGTGCATTGATTCCTTTGATCGTACAGCCATAAAAATAGTTCGGACCCTCTATTCGTTCATGTATGATAACCAGGTCAGTTTTCACTACCCCATCCGGGCGATTGCGACCATACAATTCAAAAGAAAAGACAATTTGCTGATCCGCAGGCATCTGTTTGTCTGAGCGGAATGCCAAGCCTCCCAGGCTCAAATTCACCAAGTACACCATTTGACTATAGACGGAAAAAAATGAGTCTGGCTCCTGCGTCGGATACTGGATCCAGCCCTTAACCTCCATGTCGAAACGGGGATAGCGCCTGCGCTGTTCCCGAAACTCAGCAGCTGTTGGAGAGTGGAACAAAAACAAGCGATTTTTGTCTTTAGCCACGACCACGGCTTCAAACGTACTGATCGTTTCATAGTCAGCCGTCAATAGACAAGGGATCTGATCCCCTACTGTGACTTCCAATGGGCCGGGAAATACGGCTTCGATCAAGTCCCCTTCTTCATAGGTAACATGACCTTCTATCACTCGATTCCCTTTTCTAATTTGTATTATGCTTTCCATCTGCGTTCTCCACCACTTCGCACAAATATATTACCGGGATTTCCGAAATCTTTACCTGGATGCTTTTCGCGGAAAATAAGGTATAATGGGAACATTGACAGATAGGAGGTTACAGACCGATGAATCGTTATCAATTGGTAACACTGGCTTTGGCATTTTTGGTAACCGCCTGTCTCATCGGAGTTGGCATTGCCATTGGGGAAAAAAGCCCCCTCGGTATCCTTGGCTGTATCGTTGTTGCCTTCTCGTTGATGGGATTTGGCTTTTCGTACAAGCGCAAGCATATGCGCTAACCTCTTCTCCGTTATCGCCGTACAAGCAAACTGTTCACATAAAACAGGACAGAGGGCAAGCCCTTAGCCTGCTTCAGTAGTTGTCTAGCGATAGTATAAATGTGTGGCTGGCTCCGATTTACCTTGCGATCCGCGAGATAAAACGCGACTAGCCCGTCCACGATCATACGGTGAAATGCAGGATTTGGCAAGCGTTTAACGCTTGCCTTTGCTTGTTTTATGAAAAGCTTCAAGCGTTCAGTCGCTATCCGTTCCGAATCGTAATAGCTCACGAAGTTTAAATCTCCACCCATTTTATCTTCTTCCAGGTCAATTAAATAGTCCAATAAAATATGTAACCCGCACAGCCACGGAAAGTAAGCTTCACTTACCGTTTGTATTTGCTCTTCCCCTACATCCGGATCAGTCGCCAAGCAAAAAAGAGCGAATATCCCGATGGTCGAGCCTGTGACAGCCGCAAATTCTTGCCAGTGCAAATCGTGATAGCGTTCTTTATACTGATCCCACCACGTCAACAAGTGATCCTCGCGCAAATGGGGAGCAATGTGCTTATATACTTGCAAATCGCTATACAAACAAGAAAACTCGAGTATCTTCGCCTGGACTTTTTCATAGGCTGGCAATTGTGCAACATGCTGTTGACAGGTCTGAACCAGCCCGGCCAAAAAGCCGCCGTCATCCTTATCCTCGCGGTACAAATAATAGTCTCGCAAGGACGCGCCTGGTGTCAGTGCATCCTGCATCGACACGTGAAGCTGACGGAAGTCTTGCGGGTCTAGTGACGTGCTGCGATCACACAGATTATCCAAGTAGTCGCTGATTGTTTGATAGGCGACAATCAGCGGAACTATTGTCTCTACATGCGGGATGACTTGTGCTGCATAAACACATCCCCCTTGGCAGTGAAACTTTTTGGAGTTCATGCTGTCTTGTGCCTGTTTTCTCAGCTCGGGATTGGGAATCGCCTGTGCTCTTTTGTACCAGGCCGCAAACTCCCGCTCCAGAACAGGTTGCACATGACGATAGACTCGGTATAGTAGCTGCCATGGATTACGTAGTTCGCTCACTTATTTCCCTCCCAAAACAAATGGTAAACGAAAGACATTCCGAAGCTTTTACCAGCTTACATCGAAGTCTTCGCTCATGACCAATAGAAATATCTTATCACATTTGGATGCCCACTCCAAAAGTCAGCCCTGAAATACACCAATTCGCCTTTTTGACTCCATATAGAGTACGAAAATGAACTTTTTAGTATTGATACGAGTAGAAGAGATCGTCATTTCCTTCTGCTTCTCCAGCTCCAGCATGCGTTTTCGCACCTCGGTAAAATCAAAGAATGTGGTCGCGTAGCTCTCAAATTTGGGATTGCTGTAATCGGTCAGCCCAAGGGAAGCCAGATGGGTTAATGCCTGATAAATGGCTCTGCGAACCCGCTGCTCAGCGGCCTTCGTTTCCTTTTGGATCAGGACATTCACTCCCTTCCCCAGCTTGCGGGCAGCAATCGCCCAAAAAATATCGCGTAAAGGAGGAAGATTTACTTCTCCATCCCTTTCCTTCTCCCAGCGATACAGCCACTCCATCATGTCGAGCAAATCTTTGCTGCCTTTTTCGCTAATCATTCCCAATTCAGTCAAGAGAAACCGTGCGGAAGACAAGATGCCTTTTTCCGGAAACGATGCTTCTTTTGAGGGAGCTGCCGTCACATTCATACTGCCGGACAAAACGGAAAGCGACCGCTGAATACCCTCGATGGATTGTTGGAGCAATATGCGTTCCCGTACCTTTTGCAGGACACTGATGACCTCCAGGCGATTCACCGGTTTGGTCACGTAGTATTCGACCCCTGCCGCATACGCCTCAGCGATCATCTCCTTCGTTTCGATTTGCGAGATCATGACAATTTTGCCTGTAAAACGCCTCAGTTGGCGCACCGTTTCAATGCCATCTCGATTCGGCATCAAAAGATCAATCAACAAGATGTCTACTTGCTTCCAATTCAAAAAATCGTGGTCTATCTGTGAGCCGTCCTCAGCTTCCCCACATACCTCTCCCAAATCAGCATCCTCAATCATTTGACCGAGCATGAATCGAATCCCAGGATCATCGTCCACGATGAAGTAGCGCATGAGGTCACCCTTTCTGAATCAGACTTGCGATTGGCAGGCGAATGCAAAATTGTGTCGTTTGTCCGTATGAGTCCTCGGATAAATCAATCATTCCTTGGAGGCTGTCTGTCACTTCCTTTACGTATGAAAGTCCGATCCCCGTGGATGGTCTGCCTGATACGTCATATTTGGTCGTGAATCCAGGCATGAACAAGAGCTCCTTGTCCTTCACCACAATGCCTGGCCCATTATCGGTTACACGAAAATGAATCCACTCCCGACTCTCGTCAATCGTAGCCACGATCGATACCATCCCCCGGTCACGAATGGCTTCGACACTGTTGCCGACCAGATTGTTGATGAGTGAGAGTGTGGTGTAAATGTGGCAAGCGAGATACGGCACCTCCACATTTGTTTCAAACTGAATGTCCTTCTCCAACATTCTTGCGTACTTTCGTTGGCCCTGAACAATGATCCCTATCAATTCGCCAAGTGGCATGTAGTCTCGATCATTCTCGTCAGAAATCAGCTTGGAGAGGCCTGCATATATGCGTTGATTGTCCTTTTTTACTTCATGTACTTGTCCGGCAAGGGACAGCAACCGCTTTGCGTATCGTTTACCCGTCCCATTCTTTTGTTCCACCTCGTTCATTTCGCGATACAGCTCATAGCAGTTGCGCGTGATTTCCTCAACCTGATGCAATGTCTTTTTTAGAAGAACAGATTCCTCGTACAAATTGGAAATGAGTATCAACATCTGCTCATTTCGATTACGCTGTTGCTTTTCCATCCATTTCGCCTGACGCAGCTGAATTATATTGAAAAAACCAAGTACAAAAAAACTGCGTATCAACGCAATGACGGCAATCGGTCCTACGACCTCCAACTGAAAGACTCCCTCCCAGGACACTGCACGGAAGGACAGCTCTACCAGATTCGCTGCTATTTCTGCGACTGTCCCCAACAGTCCCACCCAAAGCGGTCGATGATGTAGCATATTAACGCGAAAGAGCGAGAATAGACAAGCAAAGGTAGCATAATAGCAAAATGCGGGGAAGTGCATCTGAAGAGAAGGCAGAAACGCAAAGACATCTCCATACACAAAATCCAAGACTATTCGAAATAGAACAACAATTAATCCCGTTACTATCCCTGCTAAAAAAGAAGGACGCAGCCACAATAAAAAAAAGAAAAAAGCCGTTGTACCAAAACTGATGCGGAAATCATCTTGAAACGGGTGAAATTTGAGCTCTCCGGCAATCGGGACAGCAATGAGCATAAGCAGCAGGATTGAAATGGTTTCTCTCATAAAATGTTGCCCGCACTTCCTCATAAGAAGTTGTTCAAAAAATTCGTCAACGTTTATTTCCTAGTTTACTATATTTTTCTATAGATTTTTGTAGTTTTTTATAGACCTCCCCTTACAATGCCGTAGAAAGCCATATAAACAGAACATTTAGACTAGGGGGAATTATCTTGAATAAGCGTCATTTTCTTCTCTCGCTCACACTGCTTCTGTCCATGTCGCTCATGACAGCATGTGGAGGTGGCGGGAACTCTGCACAAGGAGGTGCAGGTGGAGGCAGCTCCAACTCAGGAGGAAGCGCCGATCCCTCCCAATTAATTATTGCAACAGGCGGTACAGGAGGCACTTATTTCCCACTCGGCGGCGGCATGGCTGACCATATTACGAAAAACGCTGGGATTACTGCTACAGCACAAGCCACAGGCGCTTCAGCAGAAAACATTCGCCTCCTTCGCGATAAAAAGGCGGACATCGCCTTTACACAAAACGACATTGCCGAGTATGCGTCAAAAGGAACGAACATGTTTCAGCAAGACGGTAAAATTGATTCCTTCCAGGCATTGGGCGCTCTCTACGATGAGACCATCCAAATCGTGGTCTCTGCTGACAGCAATATTAAAAGTGTTGCCGATTTGAAAGATAAGCGCGTATCTGTTGGAGCTCCCGGAAGCGGTACGGAAGTGAACGCCCAGCAAATTTTGGAAGCATACGGGATGACCTTTGAAGATACCAAGCTCCAGCGCCTCTCCTTTGCTGACTCCGCCAAAGCCATTCAGGACGGACAATTAGATGCTGCCTTCCAAACCGCTGGTACGCCTACCGCAGCAATCACGGAGCTGGCAGCGACAACTGGTGTTAAAATCATTCCAATAGACGCGGACAAAATCGATGCAATCATCGCCAAATACCCTTACTACGTGAAAACAACCGTGCCTGCCAATACGTATCAAACCGTTCCAGAAGAAGTGACAACTGTCTCCGTCAAATCGATGCTTTTGATTCGCTCCGATCTCAGTAACGACCTCGTGTACAAAGTAACAAAGGCAATCTATGAGAACAGCGACAAGCTCGGTCACGCCAAAGCCAAGGAAATCAAGCTGGAGAACGTGAAGAACGGCGTCAGCATCCCTGTTCACCCGGGTGCCCAAAAGTACTTCGACGAAAAAGGCGTGAAGTAAAGCCAGATGGTTTTTATCCAGGCAGTAACAAAGGGAAGAGGGCGGACGTTGTTCCGCCTTTTCTCCTTCCTACTTCTCGTCCTTGTCATTTATGTAGGCATCTCCACTCCGCTGTTTCCCGCTTTGGTTATTCGGGATACACAGTCAAATCAAGTAGTTTGGAGTGCCAACATACAGGATGAAGCAGTCTTTGGCATCCGCTGGACTCATTCCATTCATCGCTCCACAATTGAGGAGCAATACCGGATTGTAGACAATCAAATTATTTTGTCAGAGATGAGCTTTCACGACTACGGTATCGGCATGGAAAATGAATTGGCTCCTGGCGAGGAGCTGGTTCTGGCCGATGGACGATTCCACATTCGCAATATGCAGCGTTCTTTTCCTGCCCTACGGCTATTTATCGGGCAAGTACGGGCTAATCATACGTTGCTTTTCGCTGGACAGGATATTCCGTTGAGTTTGATCGACAAGCCGGGAGAAGCCATCACGATTCAGGCAGAAAAGCGATCCATTTTGAGCGAGTTAGGAGGTTACTAGATGAGTACAGCATCGAATATGAACCAGCAAGAGATGGATAAGCTGATCGCGCAATACGACAAAGAATCAGCCACACGCCAGCTCGCGGGTCCCATCAAGTGGATCTCTTTTGGTCTACTTGTCCTCTTCTCCCTGTACCAGTTATCCAGCACACTTTTCTTTACATTGCCTCCCCAGATTCACCGCCCGATCCACTTGGCTTTCGGGCTAGCACTTGTCTATCTGTTATATGCGGGGACATCCAAAGGGAACAATCACAAAATCGGAATCGTGAACATGATTCTCGCCCTGCTTGGAGTCTTCGTATCATTGTATTGGGTCATTGACTACGAAGGACTCGTGACCCGAACAGGCAACTATACAACATTGGATATGGTGGTCGGCGGTATTGCTGTCGTGCTTGTCCTTGAGGCTGCACGACGAGTCGTCGGAATTCCAATCGCTCTCATCGCCACTATTTTTCTTTTATACACCTACCTCGGACCTTATATGCCCGGCTTTTTGGAGCATCGCGGCAATGATGTCGAGCGGATTATCGGACACAGCTACTACACACTAGAGGGGATTCTTGGTACGCCACTCGCCGTTTCCTCTACTTTTATCTTTTTGTTTGTACTGTTTGGTGCGTTTCTCGAAAAAACAGGCGTCGGTGAGTATTTTAACGATTTGTCACTAGTCATTGCAGGCAGACGAATCGGCGGTCCTGCGAAGGTAGCCGTTTTTTCCAGCGCCCTGCAAGGGACGATTAGCGGCAGCTCTGTGGCCAATGTCGTTACCTCCGGCGCCTTTACCATCCCGATGATGAAGCGGCTCGGCTATCGCTCCGAATTTGCCGCGGCGGTGGAAGCCTCCTCCTCTACCGGGGGACAAATCATGCCTCCGGTAATGGGAGCTGCTGCCTTTTTGATGGCGGAGTTCATCGGCGTTCCTTACTTGGAGATCGCCAAATCAGCGATTCTTCCTGCGATTTTATTTTTCGTAGGAATCTGGATTATGACGCACTTTGAAGCGAAGCGACTCGGATTGCGTGGACTCTCGAAGGAAGAACTGCCGAACAAAAAAGAAGTTTTGAAAAAAATGTACTTGCTCCTCCCCATCGTGATCATTATTACAGCCTTGATGATGAACATCTCCGCCGAGCGGGCAGCGATTATCGGTATCGTCTCTACGATTGTCGTAGGAGCCTTCCGAAAAGAAACCCGCATGTCTATTGCTGATATTTTTGCAGCGCTTGCCTCTGGTGCCAGAATGGCTCTCGGCGTCGTGGCCGCAACCGCGTGTGCCGGAATCATTGTCGGTACGATTACGTTGACAGGGATTGGGTTGAAGCTGGCAAATGGTCTGATTGATCTGGCTGGCGGCCAGCTTTTGCTTACGTTGTTCTTTACTATGATCGCATCGCTTATTTTGGGAATGGGAACGCCAACAACGGCGAACTACATTATCACTTCGACCATCGCGGCTCCAGCGCTCATTCAATTGGGCGTTCCTGCTATCGCGGCTCACATGTTTACCTTCTACTTCGGAATTGTCGCAGACATCACGCCACCAGTTGCGCTTGCTGCCTTCGCTGCTTCAGGCATTGCCAAGTCAAAGCCAATCCAGACAGGCGTAGAATCAACGCGGCTATCGATCGCCGCTTTTATGGCTCCCTATATTTTCGTCTTCTCGCCAGCCTTGCTGCTGATTAATACCACCTTGCTGGAATCAATCTGGGTCATGCTGACATCTATACTTGGGATGATCGGAGTAGGCGCAGGATTGATCGGATACTGGATGTCCAAGCTAAACGTATTGGAGCGAATCCTGGCCATTGCTGGTGGCGTGCTCGCGGTCATCCCCGGAATTGAAACGGATATCGCCGGCTTTATTTTGATCACACTCGTATTTGCCCTGTCGTATTACAAAGCCCGGAAGCAAAAGCAATCTGTACAAACGACACTGTAAGAAACAAACAAAAAACCCTCCCAAGCGTTCGTTTCCTGTTGTCAGGAAGCTTTTGCCCAGGAGGGTTTTCTTCATTTATTCTTCTTGTTCGCTTCGAATGATTTTGGTCCAGCCATCTACTTGCTCCACGCGGCGTTCCTTCATCAGCTTGCCGAGTGCCCGCTTGAAGCTGGATTTGCTCATTTGGAATTTTTCTCGGATGACATCTGCGTCTGTCGAATCGGTATAAGGCATCGCTCCGTCACGATTGATCATATAGCGCAGCAGCTTGTCCGCATCTTCGCCATACTGTACTTCCTTGCGCTCTTTCATGGAACCGTTCAGACGGCCATCCTCACGCACAAAGCTGACGCGGCAGCGCACAGTTTGTCCGAGGCGCAGACGCCCTACCATTTCATCACGATGAATGAAAAGGATATGCTCGTCCTCCGTCAACAGGAATGCACCTGCTTGAATCACTTTGTAGACCGTGCCTTCGACAGACTTGTTTTTCATACTCTCATCTGCCATTGCTGCGATCTTGACGATTTCGTTTTCAGTGACCGGCTTTGCCAAGAGTCTGCCGAGCTTGTCTTGCTTCAGCGCTACCAGCATTTGATCCTTGGGGCGCGGCCATTCATCGCTATGCTTCGGCAGGTCATCGATAAACAAGAGCAGATCCTTGTTAATGCCGTTGTCCAGAAATACACCCATGCGCGGAGAAATGTCCACTACTTCCAGCCAGCCGTATTCACCCATGCCGACATGAGGCATGTCCATGGTCGCAGCCAGTCGGTTTTCGTGATCATGGTACAAAAACACTTCGACCTCATCATCGATATGTAAACGCTCATGCGCTTCATTGGCATGGAGAAACACTTCATCATTGCCATCGCTTAAAAAATAGCCGATTTCCGTTTTACGCGCTACCGTCATGGTAAGCGTCATTCCTGCCGCCAAATTGCCGTTCTGAATGATTTGGGGCTCACGCTTTTCACGTTTTTCACGCTGTTGTCTTTTGTACATATGTATTTTTTCCTCGCTCTCTACCTTTGTGCACACTAAATATACCCATCCCCCGCGAGAAAATACCACAACTTTTTTCTAACAAAATAACGATGCCCAACGAAATAGGCAAGTCTTCCATTCACGAACATACATATGACAGTAAGACTGGCTTGGCCCTACTTTTTCAAGACTGGAGTGACTCTTGCCTATGCTGTTGTTGCTTGAACATATTTTTCTCGGCATTGTACAAGGCTTGACTGAATTTTTACCGATATCCAGCACGGGTCATCTCGTCCTGTTTCGCAAAGTGTTTGGCATGCAGGAGGTCGGACTTTTATTTGACACGATGCTCCATTTCGGTACGCTGATTGCTGTTGTTATCGTCTTTTGGCCACAGGTTCGTTATATTATTATGAATCCGATGAGCAAACTGACAAAGCTATTGGTCGTAGGCACCATCCCTACGGCTGTGATCGGACTCGCCTTTGAAGATTATTTTGAAGAAATCTCCCAGACGGGCATTACGATTGGGTGGGAATTTCTTGCGACAGGCGCCATCCTCTGGGCGGTGGAGTCCATGCGCCGTGGCAATCGAAAATTTGAGGAAATCAACTACACGGACGCCCTCATCATCGGGACACTGCAAGGTGCTGCCATCCTGCCTGCTATTTCCCGCTCAGGACTGACAATTGCCGGTGCTCTCCTGCGCGGAATCGACCGTGCGGACGCTGCACGTTTTTCGTTTTTAATATCCTTGCCTGCGATTCTGGGTGCTTGTGTCTTGCAAACAGCCAAGCTCGTAGAAACACCGCTTGAAACAGCTTTATTGATCCCGATGCTCGTGGGCACCATGTTTGCCGGACTAGCTGGATATGCAGCCATTCGCTGGATGCTTACGATCATCAGTACAGGGTCGATGAAGGGCTTCGCTATCTACGTCTGGGTATTGGGTGGGTTCATTTTACTCATGCAGCTCTTGGGCTGGTAGTGTGAAAAAAGCCGGCTGCTTGCTCGCCGGCTTTCATCTGCTTTCTTCCTTGTCTGGATAACGGCTGGCAATTAATTTGCCTACCAATAAAATTACGCCGTAGAACGCCGTTGCCAAAAGCGAGGTAGCCAGCCACGTTGCCGTTCCCAGCACCAGATAAAGCGCAGCATGAGCAGCAAAGATACCTACCAGCCACAGCATAATGTTCATTCGATTAAAAAACGTCATCAAACTACGCAATTGCCTCGCACCTCCACCATTCCATTTACTACTGTTATAGCCGATGAAACGGTGTTTTATCCCCTTACTGCTCTCCAAGATCAGGATGAGGCACAATAACCGCAAAGCCTGCTCGCTCCAAAATTTCTGCCAGTACCGAAAGAGGCGTGTCGGCAACCTCTCTGTATATTTTCGGCGTATGCAGATGGATCGCATCAGGAAAATCTTCACTTAAATGCGTTCGCAATTTTTTCCCACTGTCATCTTCATCCGTAAATAGGTATACCTCATCTGCATCTGCTGCTTCCGTTTGAGCAAGCAATTTCTCTCCTTTTTCCAAACTGTAGGAACCGTATGTACAAAGAATCGTAACAGGCTCAGCCAGCACTCGAAGCAAGCGTTCCTTGTCTGTCTTCCCCTCCACGATCATGACACACCCTGCCATCCGCTCCCATCCTCCCTGGCACAGCATTTTTATTTAGTATACCTCAACTGCCATCTAGGAAAATGAGGATGACTACTCCCCTTCGAAACAACGCATCTTAAGGAAGCATCCATTAACAAACAGGGGGTAGTAATATGTCCAAATTCAAAAGCGCCAAAAACCTGAATCAAAAAGGATTAGCTGTAGCAGGGCTGACCAGCAGTACGGTTGCGGATGATACGCATACAGAAAACAACCAAGGATCTTCCCATCAGCATCAATACAACAACGAAAATAGGAAGAATCAAAAATAAAAAAAATGAAATGGTTGCCTGAATAGAGTTTCCTTAGTAAGATAGTTTTATGAATATTGAACAACTTGAACTAACCGAAAAGCGAATCAAAATTTTTAAAGCGTTGGCAGATGAGACAAGGCTAGCCATTTTAAAAGCCTTATATCATTCCGGCAACGAGCTGAGTTGTACAGAAGTGGGCTTGACCTGCGATACTTCCAAGTCCAATGCCTCCTATCATTTCAAGACACTTCGAGAGGCAGGACTGATCAAAGTCAGAAAGGAGGGGCAAACACGGTACATGCGCATCTATAAAGAGACATTTGATCATATACTGCCTGGCTTTTTAGATACCTTGTGATTGGTATCCTTTTTTTGCCCAGTAGTTCAAAAGTTATTTAACTATAGGATTATAAAACAAAGAGGAGAGTTTTCATAATGGAGCGCCTATTTTTGATGATCTTTTTCTTCACCATGTTTTTGATTGGCACGAACACATTTATCATTAGCCCACTGCTGCCAACCTTGCGAGAGTTATATCACGTATCCACGAGCCAGGCAGCCTGGCTGATCGGAACTTATGCTCTCGGATTTGCTTTGGCCGCTTTAGTCGCTGGTCCGCTATCTGATAATCGAAATAGGAAACATGTGATGGCAGTCGGTATGCTTGGATTTGCACTTTCCACAATTGCATGTGCCTTTGCACCTAGCTTCACCGCGATGCTTTTCTTTCGCTTCCTTGCCGGGATCTGTTCTGCCTTTATCGGACCTCAAGTGTGGGCTGCCATTCCTGTTTTGTTTCCCCCTGCACGTATCGGAAAAGCAATGGGAGTTGTCATGGCTGGTCTTTCCGTTTCCCAAGTGATCGGTGTCCCTATAGGCAGTTTTCTGTCAGCTTATCATTGGTCGTTCCCTTTTTTGGCTGTAGGAATTACTTCTCTCGGAGCTTTTGTACTCATTATCCGAAAACTTCCTGATTTATTGCCGCCTACCTCCATAGCCGGGCTTGGAACAAACAACGCCCGAGTGGCTATTTTTGCACGTTACAAGGATCTGTTGCGACTGCCACAAGCTTCACGCAGCTTTATCGGCTATTTCGTTTTCATGACGGGTGTCTATGCAGTCTTTTCATTCTATGGTGTATGGCTTTCCGATCAATATCAGCAATCCGTTACCGAAATTGGCTTGATCACTTTAGTTATCGGGCTTGGCAACACCGTTGGCAGCTTACTCAGCGGTTGGTTACTCGAGCGTTGGAAGAGAAGTACGATTTTGACCGTTGGGTTTCTGGGCAGCGCCCTACTCTATCTTGTTTTGCCTTACATACCGGGAGTCGGCTTTTTGCAGGTTGTCCTCTTCTTCATGTACTGCTTTGGCGGTGTACTCGTGCCTGTTCTGATGGGTTACTTGCAATCATTGTCCGACACCTCGCGCGGTACTATATCGAGCTTGGCCAACGCTTGCATGTACATAGGGACATTCATTGCCTCTTCTTTCGCAGGCAGTTTGTATTCTAATTTTGGTTTCGCGGGGGTCAGCACCTTCGCCTCATTCACGTTTCTTATCGCTTATTTTCTCTTTGTTTGGAGGACTGGTAAATTAAATGTAACCGCACAAGCATGAGTCCTTTACATTCCCTCTTCGCCTTGCTACGCTATGGTCAAATTCATTTTATCGAAGTCAGCAGGACGGAGAGGGTCAACGTGGATTCATCCCCATCTTTATGGAAAAATAGTTCGTTCCTCAAGCTCTGGCTTGCACAAATGACCGCAAGCATCGGAGATCATTGCTACAGCTTCGCTTTACTCTGGTATTTGCTCCAAGCAACCAAATCGGGTACGGTGTTGAGCCTGCTCGCAATCCCGGAAATGGTGGCGGGTCTCATGTTTTACCTCGTCGGCGGGGTTATGGCTGACCGGTACAGCCCACGCATGCTTATGGTGGGTGCAGATGTTGCGCGAATTCTAGTCGCGATCACGGTAGGCATCATGGTCTACATAGGTGTGGAAGAGTTTGCTTTTTTTCTGGCAGCCCAATTCTTGTTGGGTTTGTTCTCCAGTCTGTTTCAGCCAGCACGAACCGTTGCACTCAAATCAGCGGTTCCCCAAGAGCAGCTAGGGCGAGCAAATGCCATCTTGGATACAACTTTCCGAACGATTCGGATTATTGCGCCTATGTCAATTGGACTGGTCGCTTCGATCATGCCGCTGTCTACTTTGTTTTTTGTGAATGCAGGCAGCTATTTGATTTCCGTCTTGTTCCTTTATGCCATTCGTATTTCGTTGACTGATCAACAACAAGGATCTACTACGAAAATGACACCCAGTCAGTACGCCCGGGATATTGCCTCAGGTTTACGGGAGCTTAAACAAAATCGCGCTTTGTTCTTGATTCTTCTTTTTAGCAATATGGGCTTTCTCGTCTGGCAGGTTACTTACACGGTGGGCTTTCCGTTTATGGCAGAACGCATGCAGCAAGGTAACGGAAGTACATTAGCTGTCTTGTTGGGCTTCTACGGCATCGGGAACTTGCTGGGAAGCCTGTACATGGCTCGCTCGTTCTACACCCGGTATTTATTTGTGATTTTGGTTGGATGGGTGTTTCAGGCAGTCGGATTCCTGTTGCTAACGACAGGAGGCACCGTTCACTGGGTTGCCTTCCTCGGAGCAGCCGTGGCAGGGATCGGGGGGCCGCTCATTGGTATCCCGACCGTGACTGCTATTCAAATCAAAGCATCCAGCAGCAGCACAGGCAAAATTTTTGCGATCAACATGCTGATGTTCACCTTCTTTTGCACATTGTCCAGCAGCCTCGGTGCCATCTGGCTGGGCAAATGGCCCGTCGAGCAGCTTTTCCTCGTCAGTGGACTATTCCTCGCTGCCATGAGCTTCGCAGGCCTCCTGATTGAAAAACGAGCACCAGCCGAACAACACCAATCCTCCTCCGTTTAAGACGGAAGATTGGTGTTTTCTCATTATTTGCAAAAAAACAATTGCAACCGATTTTTTCATGTCATATAATCTGACATAAATAAAAATAGTGTCAGGTTATATGACACAGAAAAGAGGTGGATGGATGGAACCTACTGTCGCAAGTCTCTCGTCTGCCATTGACGCCACATGGGTCATGGTCTCTGCTATTCTGGTCATTCTCATGCAGGTTGGATTCGCCCTGCTGGAAGCTGGTTCTACTCGCATGAAAAACGCTGGTCACGTCGCAGGAAAAACAGTCCTAACCTTCGGCATCTGCTCGATTGCCTTCTGGGCCTTTGGCTTTGGTCTGACGTTTGGAGACGGGAACTCTTTCATCGGACTTTCCGGATTCTTTTTTGACGGCATGCAAAAAGAAGCTTTCTCCGCTTTTTCCGCTGCAACTGTCCCTATCTCGATCCTCTTCCTCTTTCAGCTCGCTTTTGCAGCCGTTTCACTCGCGATCGCCTGGGGCGGTTTTGCTGAACGCGCCAAGCTATCCATTTATTTTATTTTCAGCGTACTGTTTACTGTCCTCATCTATCCTGTCGTCGGTCACTGGGTATGGGGCGGCGGTTGGTTGGCGCAGCTCGGGATGCAAGACTTCGCTGGTTCTACGGTTGTCCATCTCCAAGGGGCCATCGTCGCACTCGTCGCCACTATCCTTTTGAAGCCCCGTATTGGAAAATACAATCGCGACGGCAGTTCCAATCTGATTCCTGGTCACAACCAAGTCTACTCTGTCTTAGGTGTCCTGTTTCTTTGGATCGGTTGGTTCGGGTTCAACGCCGGCTCTACATTAGGCAGCACATCTGGATTTTTCGGCTATATTGCCGTCACTACCAATCTCGCTACCGCAGCGGGTGCTGTCGCCGCTCTTGCTATCTCCTGGATCGTCATGGGAAAAGCAGATATTCCAAGCATGCTCAACGGCGTCCTCGCTGCTCTCGTCGCGATTACAGCATCTTGTGCCTTTGTCGATCCGTGGGCAGCTGTCGTGATTGGCGCTGTGTCAGGTATTCTCACATTTTATACATCCATTTGGTTTGACCGCATGGGGATTGATGATCCTGTCTTCGCTTTTTCTGTGCATGGGGTGGCTGGTATATGGGGAACGTTGTCCACGGGCTTATTCGCTACCCCAGAGCTTGCTGAAAAGGTCGGCGTAGGCGGTCCTGGGCTGTTTTATGGCGGTGGCCTGCATCAGTTAGGGGTTCAGGCGTTGGGGTTGGCTGGCTCCGCGCTCTACGTCTTCGTGGTAGCCTTCATCATTTTGTATGTATTAAAAGTAACCATTGGCCTGCGAGTCACTGAAGAGGAAGAGGTGGTTGGTCTTGACCTTAGCGAACACGGGGGATACGGCTATCCCGAACTGCTCCAGCCTGAACGCGTACGACCGGCTGCAGCTACCCAAAGCAGCACCTCTCACTCTCTCACCTGAACAAGTGGAAAAAATACGGAATGTTGACTCCTTTGACGAGCTTGCCTTATTGCGACGAGAATTGTTGGACCCTTCTGTGTTGCGTCCATTAAATCGCGCAGGGGAATTAGCCCCCTTTTCCATCGTCGTCAATCTGATTCACGACAATCTCATCCGACAAGGGGTGCTCCTCGCCGTAAACGACCTTGCCAAAAGAGGCTTGGGTACCCCTCCAGTCCCCTTTGCCTTTCTGCAATTCGGCAGTGGCGGTCGATCAGAGCAAGCACTCATCAGCGATCAAGATAACGGTCTCGCCTATCAAATGCCAAATCATCTGGGCGAACAGGAAAAAGAGAAGATACATGGCTACTTTCAATTGCTGGGGGCGACGATCGTTGCAGGCTTGGAAGTGGCTGGTTATCCTCCCTGCCAAGGGAATGTGACTTGCCTCTCACCAAAATGGCGAGGTAGCACCGAGCAATGGCTGGACCAAATAGACAGATGGGTCTCTCACCCCATATGGGAGAACGCCCGTTATTTACTGCTCGCAAGTGATGTGCGTGTCTTATGGGGGGAATCGGCCATTTTTACTCCCGTCCATGATCGTTTCCGTCAATTGCTTGCAGGGAATGTCTTCTTGCTGAATCGACTGGTGAGCAATACGTTGCATTATCGGGTGCCGCTCGGAATCTTTGGCAGAGTTTTACCTGAGGTCCATGGACGATTCCGGGGTGCCATCAATGTGAAGTATGGCATCTATTTGCCACTGGTAAATTGCGTACGGCATTTTGCCTTGGCGCATGGAATCTTTGCCAGTTCTACCTTGGAACGCTTGGATCTACTCGGCGAAAAAGGCGTCTGGAGCAAAAGCTTTTGTGACGAGGTAGCCGCATACTTCCGCCAAATTCAAGGTTTGCGACTGATCGCCCCCCTCCATTGGGAAGATGGGCAATACACAAGCAATAGCTATATCAAACTAGGGGAGCTTTCTCCTGACACCCAAGCGATGGTGCGACAGTCGATGAAGCTGGCGATCCGCCTGCAAAAAATGACCGAAAAGCTCCCCTCCGTTTTTGGGGGATAGGAGGAGATTGCGTGGCAAAATGGGACTTATTCGGTCGCATTTGGCATATGAACCGCGACGTTCCGGGTAATGCAGATGACAAACAACACATCGCCTATTTACGATCCATCTCCAAAGCGAATAAACCAGTCGATTCCAGTGCCGATATTCCTCTGCACGATCTGGAGGTTGTCGTCGTTGATCTGGAAACGACCGGTTTTTATCCCGATCACGGGGACGCGATTATATCGATGGGAGCAGTCGCCATGAGAGGAGAACACCTCCTCCTCGGTGATTCTTTTTATACGTTGGTCAATCCAGGACGGGCGATTCCTCCACACATCCGCTCTCTCACTGGGATTACCGATGATATGGTTGCCGATGCTCCCGAGCTAGTAGAGGCTTTGTCCCGTTTTTTTCAATTCGTTGGAGATCGTCCGCTCGTTGCCCATCACTCTCGCCATGAGCGTGAATTTTTGCGATCTGGGCTTTGGAAAACGAGCAGGCGTCCATTTACCCATCGCATGCTGGATACGATGCTGCTCATCCGATTGTTGAGCAATCCGATTGGCAACGGCTCGCTGGACGCCCTCTGTGTGGCCCACGACATCCCGATCTCACGCAGGCATCACGCTTACTGTGACGCTGTTGCCGCTGGTACACTCTGGGCGAAGTATTTGATTAAAGCACAATCCCAAGGCTATACACACCTGCGGCAGGTTTACGAAGCCGTACGCTAGAATTAATGCGAATCGTTTAACAAGTCCTACCAACCAACTTGAGGAGAGAATATCATGCTACAGATCCGAGACGCAGTTCTGAGTGACCTGCCCGCTATGCTCGCTATTTACAACTACGCGGTGGAAAATCTGGTTGCTACCTTTGACTTGGAGCCACAGACCTTGGCCCAGCGCGAAGTGTGGTTTCACAAACACGGTGGCAGACATCCGATCATCGTCGCCGAATCCGAAGGGAAAGTGATCGGATATTGCAGTCTGTCCGTTTTCCGCGAGAAGCCCGCCTATCAAAAATCAACGGAACTGTCTATTTATATCGCCCCCGATAAAAGCGGGAAAGGTATCGGCACTGCCTTGATGAGTGCGATTCAGGAGCGCGCCAGACAACTCGAATACCATACGATCATGAGCGGAATCGTAGGCGGCAATGACGCCAGCGTGAAGCTACACGAGAAATTCGGTTTTACATTGGCAGGGAAGTTTCAAGAGGTGGGATTCAAGTTCGGAGAATGGCACGATGTTCATTTTTATCAATGGATGGTCAAGTAACAACATACGAAAGCCGACACCCCTTTCCACAAGGAAGTGTCGGCTTATTTGTTTTTGTAAGAAGCGAATCCCTAAAAGTGGCACATCTTAAGCCAGGGTCTAATCCCTTAGCCCTTATGATATTAGTGTAACCGACGGATGATTATAAGTCTATATCTTTTTGAAAATTTGCACTAAAGTAGGTTTACCTGGCCAGGGAATCAAAAACAGGAGGTAGCCCTGCTGTGCAATGGCTGTCATGGGATCTGAATCTAAAGACCAGATTGATCGGCGAGACGCTTTTCAACTTATTGTTTTGGATGTACTTTCCCTTCCTCACCCTCCACTTTAGTGATACCTTTGGCAAAAATGTTGCCGGGTTACTCATGGCAGTACCACCGATTATGAGTACGATCGGCAATCTTTTTGGCGGCTATTTGGCTGATCGATTTGGTCGTCGATATGTCATGCTGTCAGGAGCGTTTTTGCAGGCAGGCATGTTTGTGCTGTTTGCCTTCTCCCTCTCTTCTTGGATCGATTATCTTGCGTTTATAGGAATCGGGCTTGGTAAAGCGCTATACAGCCCGGCGAGTTCTGCCATGGTCGCTGATCTCACCTCCGAAAAAGACAGACGGAGAGTCTTTGCTACCTTTGTTACAGCCATGAACATTGGCGCTGTTTTGGGACCCGCTCTGGGTGCTATCTTTTTCTTTCAATACCGAAGTGAGCTGCTATGGACTTGTGCGCTTGTCACTTTTTTGTATTCGATTGCAATCTGGTTCAATGTGAGAGAGACACTGCCACAGTCCGTAAAAAGCTCTGTCGCCTCTATCCATTTCCCTTCCGTTATGAAGGAGCAATGGCAGAGCTATGCCGTCATTCTACGCGACAAAGCTTTTGCGATCTATATTTTCGCAGGCATGCTGATTACGATCGCAATCGTGCAGCTCGATCTATTTTTGGCAGTCTATGTAAAAGAATTCGTCCCAGCACAGACGCTGTTTTCGTGGAATGCCTGGTCACTCTCGCTTAGCAGTACGGAGATTTTCGGATGGATGCTGGGAATAAGCGGCCTTCTGTTTGTTCTGTGCGCTTTGCCTGTTACCAAATGGTTTGAGAACTGGAGCGACCGGAATGTCTTCCTCTTGTCCTCCCTGCTATTTGGCATGGGCATGTTTTTGGTAGGATTCACGACGAATGCCTGGCTGTTGTTCGGATGCGTGGTCGTCTTTACCGTAGGGGAAGTGATGAGAACTCCGGTTGAGCAGAGCTTCGTCAGCAAATACGCACCAGAACATGCACGCGGACAGTACATGGGTGCGGCTAACCTGCAGTACTCACTTGGCCGCTTCCTCGCTCCCGTGACCGTCATTCTTTCGGAGTGGATCATACCGATTGGCGTTTTTGGGTTTATCCTGTTCTGCTCCCTTTTGAGTGCCGTTCTTTACGTAAAGCTATTCCAAATCGTTCAGAACCGCGAGTCCTCTCCTTCCAACTAAACGACAACAAAAAACGAAAAGTGGTTGCGCAGCCATAACCTCTGCCAACCACTTTTTCCTTTTCAGCATTATAATTTTTTGGGAGCTTCTAACTTCACAGGGTCAACCATTACTTTTATCTGTGCTGGCGTTCCTTCAATCGTTACTTTCACATCGGAAGCAACCATTTCTTTTGGCGTTTTTGCAATGTTCGTAACCGCAATGAACTGATCCAGCTCCGGAGTCCAGGCAAGTCCAGTAGCTTGGATCATCGCCTTCACTGTATGAACGTCAAAAACCCCTTCATACATGATACCGTCTATTGTTTTTTGATCACCGCTCAGCATGACGCTAACCCATATTGCTTTTTCACTTGCCACGTTTTCTTGTTTTGGATAATAAAAGCGGTAGTAATTCGTCTGCTTGTCTAGCTCAAGCTGAAAAGGAAGGGTATGAATTCCTTTCACAGCTAAATCTTCTTTGATTTTGTTGTAATGACTCAGGTACGTGTCTGTTGACATCTCTTTAAACGAGGAAGCAGAATGGGAGATGCTGTTTTCAATTGCAGTCGTTTGGTTAGACATTCCGAGGATGGCAAGACCAGCGACTACGACAATGGCTACTGCTGCGATGGAGACTGCAATTTTTTTCATGATGCGCTCCCTTCAGCAGAAGCCGCATCGATTTCCTTTGCCCCTGTCATTTCCAACAAGGCCTCATAAGAGACTGGCAAAAGTGATTCTGCGATACCAGCCGCCGTATAAACCACAGAAAAGCGTTTCAAGGACCGATCCACATAGACAGGCACTTCTTCCTGCAAAGCAAATGGACAAACCGCTCCGACACGGAAACCTGTCATTTTTTCTACTTCTTCCGGCGTAGCCATCTTTGGCTTTCCTTGTCCAAACGCTGCCTTCACTTGCTTGGGATGGACGCGTACATCGCCTGCTGCCACGAACAAGGCGAACTGCTCATCCACCCGAAACAAGATCGACTTTGCAATTTGGCCGATCTCGACACCTAATGCCTGTGCAGCCACTTCGGACGTAGGCAACGGCTGTTCAAACAAAATCGGCTCGATACTCGAATCATAACGTTGTACGTAGCTGCGAACCTTTTCCAAAGGGCTAACAATCATTCCCCGTCACTCCCAATCTCCACTAAAAAAACGTCATCGCCTTGTGACACGCTGCCCGTCGTGACAACCGAAGCATAAACACCAAAGTGATTATTATGACGCTTGACGCATGCCTTCAATACGGCAGGAGTCATCGCCAAGGTTTCTGGATCGATATTGACATACACACAGCGCTCGCAGTGCTTGTTGACTTGCAAGGTCACATCATTGATTTTGATCTGTTTGCCCAGCCATTTGTCTTCAGCAAACGGCTCATCATCCTCCAGGACAACGACCAAATTCCCTCGAAAGCGTCGTGGATCTACCTGTTCTGCCCCAATCTGCCGCGCGATCTCTCTGAGAGATGCATCCGTGACCAGCAAAATGTGGTCTTCCCAGTTCACGCCGCCTTTTTGCGGACTACTAATCATAGGCGTAATGGAGCGCTTCACCGTCTCCGCGACATGGGCAAATAAAGCATCATCCCACGTATGTACACTGCCATCCCGGGCTTCAATCCGAATCGGCGGGTACGCTTCTTTTCCTGTCCCTTCGCTCATGCTGGCATGATATCCGATAAGAGCGGGCACAACATCCGCACTGAGATACTTGCCTTGACGAGTATTGTCCCAAAAATAATAGGCACGGTCTCCATACAAGCCAAATTCATCGACCGTACTTGATGATAGCTCTTCCCCTCGCATTCCTTTGACAGGATGACGGAAAATGGTCTGTAGTGTTCCTACTTTTTTCATTCGGCTCCCCTCCCCAACGCTTTCCTATCCGGATATAAACGAATTGCGAACCCGCCCCCAAAACGTCAGTCGCTTGTAGCGAGCGAATTTCACTTTGTCAGGTCCCACTCTGCAACGAATGGAACACACATCTTTCCACACTGCCTGCTCGCGATCCAAGCCGATCATAATCTCGGGATTCATGACGATCAGCTCTACTTCATGATGCTTCGGCAATACGAGCGAGCTGTTGATCGTCCGATACGCTTGGTTATTGATCGAAGCAATCTCGGACAACTGAATCGCCTCAATGGACGGATGGACAATCGCTCCATCCACCGCCTTGTTGTAGGCTGTACTTCCTGATGGTGACGAAACGATCAAGCCGTCACCGCGAAACGTCTCCAGCTCATCGCCATTTATATAGACGCATGTCACCAAGGTAGACAAATTCGCGTTACGCAAAACCATTTCATTCAACGCCCACTTTTCGTACTGCTTTCCATCTCTTGTACTGATCCTGCATTGGACAGTCGGGTATTCCGCGATCAGAGGCTCTTCGTGTATCAAACGCTCAACGAATTCGTCCAGCTCCTCGGGACGCCAGTCCGCATAGAAGCCGAGATGTCCCGTATGAATGCCCACATAAGACGGCTCGATCCCGTATTGATGGACGGCTTCCAAAAGTGTCCCGTCTCCCCCGATGGACAACACCATATCCGGTTGCTCACCGGGTCCCTTCACAAAAGTAAACGGGCTGTTTGCTGCATGCAGCTTTTCTTTTAATGCTTGTTCTACTTCTCGTGTATAATCGTCATTTCGCAGTACAGTCGCAATCTTCATGCTGGTCTGCCCTCACTTATCCTTACAAGCGGTCATGTACGCTCTGTTGTTTGTCTTCACTATACCATAGGAAAAATCGACTTGCATAAAATCCCACTTGTCACCAGCGGTCACTCTGAAAAGACTGGTTGCGAAATTGAGATAAACGCCTCTTCGTAGCTGGTGATATTTCCCGAGGAAGCTCATCCCAAGCGAAAAAGCGCATTTCCGCTACTTCTTTGTCATCCTTATGCAATTCTTGGCCAGTTGTAAGGTCGACATGATACAAGGCAATATGATCTCGTTTCCCTTCTCGCTCACTGTAAAAAAGATGGCAGAGGGTAAGTCCGTCCGCTCGTATTCCGCACTCCTCCCACAGCTCTCTGCGAGCAGCATCCCCAAACGACTCTCCTCGCTCCACTCCCCCTCCCGGCAAATACCAGCCATGGACATACGTATGTCGAATTAACAAAACTCCCTTTTCTTTATCCGTTACAATGACACGAACACCCAAGGTGAGAGGCTTGCGGATTTTCCAATACCATTTCGCCACTGTATGGTACCAGGCCATATTTCCACCTCGCTTTTTCCATGTGCTACCATTCTTTAGCCACCTATATTTTCCCTGCCATAAACAAGAAAAAAACAGGCCTATCAACGGCCTGTCTCACGCGAGGCGATTCTCCAGCTCTTTGACAACCGCTTCTGCTTTTCGAATCCATCTCGAATCAATCTGTGCGTCCTTGTCTACCGGCTCTTGAAACTGATTCATCAAGCCCGAAGCGAGCGCCTCCGTGTAGCCGATATCTTCCTCTACCCCAGTCTGGTACACATGTCGGATCACAAACGGCCGCCCGATTTCCAACCATGCATCTGGGCTATCAAGCTCGCCTTGCAATACTTTTACAGGTAAGCGCAAAAAGACCGTGTTTTTGTCATCCAGCGCCCGGTCGAAGTACCCTTGCTCATAATCCCAGTTGGATAATGTAAAATGCGGTTGAAGCGCTTCACGAAAATAACCGAATGTCGCCCGCGTGCCTGGCAAATTGCTGTTTATGTGTTGCATCGTCAATCCCTGCCTTTATTTATTTTGTGAGAAACGTCCACCGTTTTGTTCGTAGTGTGTGACAAAAGGCGAAGTTGTACTCTCACGTCTACAAAAAGCAGCAAGCCTCCTAAGCCGTGATGGCCTTGAGAGGCTTGTAAGTTCCCCACCATTAAATCAAGACAATTGTCAGGAGTGTAAAGAGCGCCAATGGAATGATTTTACGTCCGTTCCGGCATCTTTTACGTCTTCTCCCTTGAACTCTTGGCAAAACATATGGCGGTGGGGGTGGTGGTGGCGGACAAAAAAATGGCGGATACGGCGGGAATGGTGGGAATGGCGATAGATTTTGCCCGTAAGGACTTACCTGCGGATTTTGCTCGCTATACGGACTGACTTGGGGAGCGGGGCGATTACTGCTGCTATACGGGCTGACTTGGGGGGCGGGACGATTGCTGCTGCTATACGGGCTAACCCGTGAGTTGTTGGAACTGCCGAAAGGGCTGACCTGACCGTATGGATTGTACCCATCACCGTAAGGACTTACCTGCGGATAGTATGGATTGCCTCCATAAGGACTGAGATCGCCATAGGGAGGATAACCTGCATACGGATTATAGCTCACATACTGAAAGTAATAATCAGGATATTGCCCCCATCCTCCGTACGGCTGCCGATTGGCCACTTCCATTACTTGATAAGGATTGTAGCCATCATAGTTCTCATAATCATACTCATCGAAAACTTCTTCTTCCTCCGCATCCTGGTCCACAACTTCTACGTATACGTTCTGATCATCATAATCGACAATGACGCCTTCAAACACTTGCCCGTCAATCGCTTCGATGCGCACTTTTTTCTCCACGTGCTCCTTGCAGATGTTGTGCACATTTTCTCGCATATCCTTTAACAGGCTGACAAATTGAATGTCAGCCTGATACAGGTTTTTTTCAGAATCAGACTGCATGGAAACTCCTCCCCTTCTGGTGTTTCTTTATTACCATATACAAGTGCCCATGGGGAGGTTACCGGATTCTAGGCCAGACTAGCCCAATTTACAGAAAGCGGGCAGGTAAAAATGGCAAAAGGCGCTCCGTCTCCCCTTTTTCCACAAAGTCCGCCATCGATTTTGCAGTGACAGGAGAAAGCAAGATGCCATTGCGAAAATGTCCACCTGCGATCGACAGTCCTTCCCAGCCAGGAACGGGGCCCAATAGCGGCTTGCCATCTTGTGTCGCAGGTCGAAGTCCACCCCAAGCCTCCAGAAAGGTAGCGGAGTGAAGCGCAGGAACATACGGCATGGTCCCTTGCAGGATACTCGCCAAACCTGCCATTGTAACGTCTCGCTGGAAGCCACTCTCATCCTCAGTCGCACCAATGACAATTTTTCCATCCTTTTTCGGGGTGATGTAGCCTGTCGTTCCGAAAATCACCGTTCGCAATGGAATGCCCACGGACGAAACGGCCGCAATCTGTCCACGAACAGGGCGAATCGGCACGGAAATACCAAGCATCTCCAGCATCATTCCAACCCACGCTCCCGAGGCAATCACGGTCTGTTCGGCACGCAGTGACCCTGTAGAGGTCTCGATCCCGATTACTTTTCCGCCTTTTACCGCAATGCCGCTCACCACGCAGCCAGATAGCAGCTTCACTCCTTGCAATTGGCAAGCAGTTGCCAAGGCGCGAAGAAGCATTCGATTGTTGATGTGTCCTTCGTACGGCGAATAGATGGCCGCTTGCACTTGATCGGTCAGAAGCGGCTCTATCTCTTTCACTTGTGCTGTAGTCGAGAGCCAGTGTACAGCATGGCCCGCTTCTTTTTGCCAACGGTACTTGTCTGCAAGCTGTTGGACTTCTTCCTCATTTAACGCGACGGTCAGCAATCCCTCCAGGCTTAGCTGTACATCTCCGCCAGTCAATTCTTCCAGCTCTGCAGCCCATTCCGGGTATAGCGCAAGTGACTCCATGCCCAAATCGAGCATCGGTCCAAGTGCTGTGAATTCTTTCAAAGGAGCAAGCATTCCTGCAGCAGCCGAAGACGCCTGCCCTCCCCATTCACCCTGCTCGACGAGGGTAACGCTCACCCCGCGCCGCGACAGCTCGTATGCCAAGCTCAATCCGATAATTCCTCCACCCACTACCAGACAATCACTCATCTTTTTCTCTCTCCTCACCATGTTGACTAAAAACGACTTGTACGTTGCTGTTGTGGCGTGGAGGAAACAGGAGAAAACGCTCAGCTTCTAGGGCCACCCCCTGGGGGATTGACTGCACGACTCCATGCAAAAAGCGAAACCGCGTCCAAAGCGGTATCTTCAAGGATGTGTTTCAGAGGTGGACGCTTAAGAGCGTGTTTCGCGTGTTTCGCTTATTTCTCCTGTTTCCTCTACGAGCCTTTCGTGTTATCCGATTTTTAAAGATTTTTAATTAATGAAGAACGCAATCAGTTACGCCAGAGAAGAATATTTCCAGACGTAGCGACTTGTGGAGTCCTACCGAGCGGAGAAGGGATTCGCGGGCAACAGAAACGCAACCGTGCCCATACGACGTAGCGGCTACCACTTTTGCGTTTCCCCGCGAATCCCTTCGGAGCGGGCAGTCCCAGCCCCCAGCAGGACGGAGCCTGGAGCTTAGACTGGAAATATTCTTCTCTCCACTACAGCCACACATAGCCTCCATAACAAAAAGCCCACCAATTCCCGAGCAGGAAAAGGTGGGCTACATGCGCATAGGTAACAATCAAGCGAAAAGCGCTGTCTGCCGGCAACCGTATCCCTGCGCCGGCATGATCCGGATCAGGTGCAATGGGTCGATGGTCAGTTGCTTCCATCCTCTCAGCCCCGCATGAAGGACTCCCCAAGTTGCTTGTTCATTATGATATTCCTTTGTAAGTATAGTCCTGTTTGCAACCATCTGACAAGCACGTCCGCTGGTTAATCCTCATCCTTCACATCGTAGCTCTCCGGAATCGGTTCATGACGCGCGGCATCCTCGAACTCCCGGAGCTTGCGAATTTCCTCCAGATGATGATTGAATTGCTCTTTGTTGATAATGTACTCATTGCCGTCATGGACAGCACGGATGCGCCCCTGCTTGATTTTTTCCATAATAAACGTCTCGGGAAGCTCCAAATAGGCGGCTGTCTCCTCAACGGTCAAATACGTCTTATTCTCGCGCAATCTAGCCTCCAGTTCCGCTTTCTGCCGCTCGTAGCCCGGTTTACCCAGCAAGGCAAACATATTGGCTTTGTACGCCTCCACCCCTGGCTGATCAAACGGATTGACGCCTAGCAAATAGCCGCTGATTCCGCATGCCTTTTCAAAAAAGTAAATCAGTCCGCCAAGATAGTAAGCTGTCGCCTCCGGTATTTCCACAAGCAGATTCGGTACGCCGCCGTCCACATGGGCCAGCACCGTTCCCTCGAAAGCCTTTTTATTGACATACCCCATTCGTTTGCCAGTCAAAAAATTCAATCCATCGACGTCAGCGGGGTCCTCCTGGACAGTCAAATCCACAGCGGGCTTTGTCACAGACAGAACGGTCTCAAACAAATGCCTCATGCCGTCCTGTATGTATTGACCCAACGAATGCAAGTCCGTTGAAAACTCGGCTGAAGCCGGAAAAATTCCTTTGCCGTCCTTGCCTTCCGATTCCCCGAAGAGCTGCTTCCACCACTCCGCAAAGTAGCGAAACTGCGGTTCATAGCTGACCAACAGCTCCACCGTCTTGCCTTTTCGATAGAGTGCATTACGAATGGCCGCATACTGATAACACGGATTGTCACGCAAATCCATGACCATGTAGCGTTCGCGTGCATCCTTGGCCCCTTGCATGAGCGCATCCATGTTCGCCCCGCTTACAGCGATCGGCAACAATCCAACCGCGGTCAGGACTGAATATCGCCCACCAATATCATCTGGAATGACAAAGCACTCATATCCCTCATCATCCGCCAGCTTTTTCAGGGCTCCTCGCTGTTTATCCGTCGTAATGTAAATTCGTTTTTTGGCCTCTTCACGTCCGTATTTCTTTTCCAGCCATTCCCGAAAAAGTCGAAACGCGATAGCGGGCTCAGTCGTCGTGCCCGATTTTGAGATGACGTTGATGGACACATTTTTTCCTTCTACTACGTCCATCAGATGAGAGATATAAATCGGACTAATATTGTTGCCCACAAAATAAATCTCTGGAAAACGACGCTTGGACTTCGGCAGCAAATTGTAGAAGCTGTGACCTAAAATGTCAAGCACCGCTTTTGCCCCTAGATACGACCCTCCGATGCCAATCACCAGAAGCACATCAGAATCTGATTGAATCCGTGCTGACGCTTGGCGAATTCGCTCATACTCGTCCCGGTCGTATTGTTCCGGCCAATCGACCCAACCAAGATAATCCTTTCCGGGTCCAGTCCTTGAATGAAGCATTTGATGCGCAATCTCGATCGCTGGAGAAAGCTGCTCCCACTCATGCTGTTTGACAAAGGCTCGAGCGTTGGCGTAATCAAAGCGAATCGGTTTGTTCATAGCTCCCCTCCGAGGAACGTCATCTCATCTTTATCTATGATATCACGGCAATTGGCGGCAAAGAACTTCCCGATAAAACGTATCAAAATGCGTTTAAATGTGTCCAAAATGTGAACATTCGGCGTTTTATGTTACCTTTTTCCAGCACTACCGTAAAACCCTTTCGAGCAATGAAATAATATGGTTCTTACCAAAGCAAGGAGAATGAACATGAAAAAACGATGGTGGATCATCGGTTCCGTCGTAGTCCTCCTGGGCATCGGGGGCGTTGCTTTTTCCATGATGGGATCGCAACAAGCTATGGGAATGCCTGTCAACATCGGCGCACCAACGAAATCGGCTTTGGAAAGCAAGGTTTTGACATCAGGGCTCGTCACCGTAGAAGACAAGCTTAAACAGTACGCCAACGTCACCGGAACCTTACGGGAGTTTGTTTTCAAGGAAGGCGATAAGGTGAAAAAGGGGCAAGTGATTGCGAAAATCGACACATCCGATGTCGATAGCAAAATTCTCGAGCTGGAAGCGCAAATGGAGTTGGCCAAAGCCAACCTCGCCAAGGCACAAATCGGCAACGAGCCGGAAGAAGTCGCACAAGACCAAGAACGTGTCTCCCAAGCCCAGCGCGAATACGACGCGGCAAAGCGAGAATATGATCGGATGAATCAATTATTCACTTCTGGCGCTTCTACCCAGCAAGAGCTGGACAAGGTGAAATCACAAATGGATAGCGCTCTATCTACGCTGAATGTCGCCAAGCAACAGCTCGCTCTCAAGCAAAAGGGACCACGCAAGGAAGACATTGCCGCTCAGCAAGCCCAAATCAACAAGCTGAACGTAGAAAAAGCACAGCTGAATAAAGAACGTGTCCAAAGCGTCGTTGTAGCACCTATGGATGGAACCGTCGTTGGCGTTGCAGCGGATAACGGTCAATACGTCAACAAGGGAACGGAAATCTTGACCCTTGCCAATCTGAACAATCTGTTGATTGAAGCAGATATCAACGAATCCGATGTCAACAAGCTCAAAATCGGTCAATCTGCCACGATTGAAGGCGTGACACTCGGAAAGAAAAAGCTGAATGCGGAAGTTACTCGCATCTCTCCAACCGCGACCACTACTGCCACCAAGTCGGGGCAAGGTGAAAAAACACGCGTCAAAGTCACCCTCAAGCCATCTGGAGATCTCTCTGCTTTGAAGCCTGGCTTCCATGTGGACATCAACATCTCCGTCGAAAAAATCGATAATGCCTTGCAAGTCCCAATCGAAGCTGTACAGCAAGATGCTGACGGCAGCACCTTTGTCTGGGTATCTGCTAATGGTGTTGCGAAAAAGCAGAAGGTCGAAACCGGTATGGAAAATGAGTTGTTCACTCACGTCAAGTCCGGACTGAACGGTGATGAGCAAGTGATTCTAGGCCCTGTCGAATCCCTGACTGAAGGAGCACCAGTCATGCCGATGAGTGGCGGCGGCGCACCAATGGGCATGTAACACGTAAAGAAGGAGGTCAGCCGACGATGCTTCATGTAGAAGGCTTGACGAAAGCATACAAGACGGGTGATACCGTACTGCCCATCTTAAAAGGTGTCTCCCTGCTGGTGGAACAAGGCGAATTCGTTGCCATCATGGGGCCATCAGGATCAGGGAAATCGACGTTCATGAACATGCTGGGCTGTCTGGATCGTCCAGATTCAGGTTCGTACATGTTAGATGGCATTGAGGTCAGCAGCCTGAAAGATACCGAGCTCGCCGTTGTTCGCAACCAAAAGATCGGCTTTGTGTTCCAATCGTTTAATCTGCTCGCCCGCTCTACCTCCTTGCACAATGTAGAGCTGCCGATGATGTACGCCAATGTCAGTCGCTCAGAACGGCGCAAACGGGCTACAGAAGCACTCAAGCGAGTGGGACTTGCTGAACGTATGGATCATAAGCCAACCCAACTATCCGGTGGTCAAAAACAGCGTGTGGCGATTGCCAGAGCACTGGTCAATAAACCAGCGATCCTGCTGGCAGACGAACCGACGGGAAATCTGGACAGCCGCTCCGGGGTCGAAATCATGGCCATGTTTCAGGAGCTGCATGCGCAGGGCGTTACGATCATTCTCGTTACCCACGAATTGGATATCGCCCAGCACGCTGAGCGGATTGTGACTTTCAAGGATGGCGTGATCATTCGCGATGAAAAGGTTACGGAGCGGATATTCTCCAAGCCGTCTGACGAGGTGATTGTCACATGAATTTTATGGAAAGCTTTAACACCGCCGTGGAGGGTATTTGGGCGAACAAAATGCGCTCGATCTTGACCATGCTCGGGATCATCATCGGGATTACCTCCGTCATTGTCGTCACGGCACTCGGTGAAGGTGGACAGAAAGCCATCAATGAAGAGATGGAAAAGTTCGGGCAAAACACGTTTAGCGTCTTCATCAATTGGGAGACAAAAGAAGAGATAGCCGCAGAAGATATGACCGTGGAAGATACCGAGGTGCTCGGCAGGATTAGTCCTGCCATCGAATACATCGTGCCTTCCAACTCCAGTACGATTGATTTGAAGGGGCCGAAAAAAGAAGAGCGCGTCAACCTCACTGCCTCCACTGCTGACTATTTTTCGATGCAATCAACCTTGAAGGTGGCAAAAGGGCGACTTTTCAACGAGGTAGATGACAAAGAGCAACGCGCTGTCATCGTTCTTGAGGAACCTCTTGCTCAAAAGCTGTTCGGTCAAATGAGCCCGATTGGTCAGCGCGTTCGTTGGGGCAATCAATCTCTCGTCGTAATCGGGACGTATACGGAAGAGAAGTTCAAGTTTGACATGGCAACGAGCTATGGAGCGATTATTCCCATCCGTTACGAAATGAGCCTGCAGGAAGAGCCTTCTGTTCAAATGATCATGGGAAAAGCGATCGACAAAGCCTCTGTCGACCCAGCCATGCAGCAGGTCAAACAGTATTTAGGCCGCAAGCATCAAAAGGAAGACCATTACAGGGTTCGCAGCATGCAAGAATCGATGGATCAGTTTAATCAAATGACGGGCACCTTAACGCTGATCTTCAGTATCATTGCAGGAATCTCCCTCGTGGTTGGCGGTGTCGGCGTTATGAACATCATGCTCGTATCCGTGACAGAGCGTACTCGCGAAATCGGGATTCGCAAAGCCTTAGGGGCACGCAGACGAGATATTTTGATTCAGTTTTTGATTGAATCGGTCATCGTCTGCTTGATCGGTGGATTGATCGGGGTGTTGTTCGGCCTTGGTATCGCTTCGATCATTGCCTATTTTGCACAGTTGCCGCCGCTAATGTCCTGGAACAGCGTATTTATCGCATTCGGCTTCTCCAGTGCCATTGGTATATTCTTCGGCCTCTATCCGGCCAACAAGGCAGCTAAGCTCGATCCAATCGAAGCACTGCGCTACGAATAAGGAAGAATGGTGCAGCCAATTTTCCTTCCTTAAATGGGCGTGTAGCCTTTTCGAAAAAACAAGCACCTGTAAGCTCTCTGGCTACAGGTGCTTGTTTATGTTGGCAACGTATCCGTTACCAGCTTCAAAAGAAAAAAAAGCGCAATCCCCACGCTCGCGACTGTCCACCAGAGCGGCTTGCTGTCAGCCTTTTCTGCCTTGTAGATCCCGATTAACTTCCAGGTCCCTACTGCCACACACAAGAGGCTAAACAGGAGCAGGATTGTCCCCATGACCTCCCTCCCCTCACTCCTAGCTATATGGGAATGGGAGAGAAAAAATCACTTCTTCGAGTCCTTTTTGCCCAATCGGCCGAGGACCATCCGGCCCCGCTCCTTGATCGACTCGTCCTTGATATCTTGTTGCCGCTTCTTCATCAAACCGTTTTTGGAAGTATCCGGTCGGTCCGTTTGCCGTCCATCCCGCATTAGCTGTACTTGCCTCCGCTTTTTTTCTCGTAATCGTCCAAAAGCTCAGCAAAGCTCTTGTTGCGCTCGCGTTCTTCCTGCTCCCGGCGCTTTTGTTCGGCTGCTTCCTTTTCTTTGCGCTCGCCTTCTGTCTTCATGTCTTTTTCAAGCTGCTTGAGTGCTCCGAGCGCATCTGCATTCAGCATATCTTTCAAACTGTTCAATCCGCTTTTCGCGTCTGCCGTAGTTGTTGTCACTGCTTGACGCTGTTGTGGTTTTCGTTGTTTTTTCGCCATTGAATTGCCACCCTTTCCCTATCCTCATTCTGTCCTCATTCTCTGGCCCCATCCGGGTCATACTATCTTCATCTTTCACAAAGAGGAGGACATCACATGGTTCGCAACAAAGAAAAAGATTTTGGAAAAACCGCTGAAATTCGAGGACCCAAAGCCCAATCCGAGGCTGTCCGCTCTGACGGCTCCATTAATAGTGAACCACAAGAAAGGCTAAAAGAAAACCGCTAACAAGAAAACCGCCGGGCAGCCATTATGCTCGGCGATTTTTACTGGACGGCAGGCGCAAGCTCCCATCCGAAACCGAATAAGGGGTCAGTGACTGATGCATGCTATGGGAAAAAAGGAGGTCCAGATGATGGATAACGAGAAGCAGAAGAACGATCAGACGAAGGATATTTCCCTCGATGGGACGCTGCCGCATCAAATCAGTGCTCCTGACTTCAAAAACTCGTCCCGTACGATTCAAAAGCCATTCGTCAATGAGTTCGGAGTCGTCATCGGTGACAGCTTGTACGAGTCCAAGGAATCTCCCTTACACAACTGGAGCACAGAAACCGATCCCTCCGTCATGGCAGGGGACCGGTGGGTACATCCGACCAATGACATTGGCTGGAACTCGATAGAAAACCGTGAGCTCCTTGAGGATCAAGAAGAACCAGATAGAGCGCGCTTTATGCACCCTACCCTCGATGTGAGCAAAGGCAAGGACTAATACCAGCTTTTTCATGCAAGCCCGTTCGGCAGAGGCACATCTGACCGGACGGGTGTTTTTGGATTGCACCTGCACCTTGAGCCTCGGGACACTACTCTGACTTGTGTTACAATGGAAGTCAAGTAGCAGAAAGGAGCTAGTCCATGAGTATTACACTTGCGATAGAACCAGCGTTTTCCCTTGCCTATCAACGTTATGCCGGCTTTGTTCCGGGAGATACGCTTCGATTATATGTACGAACAAGCGGCCCCGGGACCGGTGGCATGTTTTATGCGATTGAAAAAGATGAGACCCTCACCGATGATGCTGTGTTTGAAGTAGAGGGATTGCGATTTGTCATTCGTCCGACTGATTTCTGGTACTTCGACGGGGGACATCTGAGCTACAATCCGCTCCATGGCGAGTACGGCTTTTACTTCACCAACCCTCGTCTGGATGGCAACTAGAAAAGAAACTTCTCTCTCTTTGATTCGTAAGAAGGAATATCTGCCTATATCTTCTGGGAGGAAAAACGATGAAAAAAAGCCGTTCAGTCCTTTTGGCGATCGGTGCTTTCTTACTTGCCAATTTAAAATGGATACTTAGCATACTGAAGTTTTCGAAATTCGGAACCACCATTATATCCATGGGGATTACCTTGTGGGCGTATGCCGTTTTCTACGGATGGAAATTCGCCGTGGCTCTCGTCTATCTGATCTTCGTCCACGAAATGGGCCATGTGATTGCCGCCAAGCGAAAAGGAATCGCGACTTCACCCGCTGTCTTCATTCCTTTTGCCGGAGCCTTCATTGCCATGAAAGACATGCCGCGCGATGCAAAAACGGAGGCGTACTTAGCCTACGGCGGACCCTTGGCGGGGATGATTGCTTTCTTGCCTGCCCTCCCGCTGTATTGGTATACGCAGGACCCTTTCTGGGGCTTGGTTATCTACTTGGGCGCCATGCTCAATTTATTTAACCTGCTGCCCATCTCCCCGCTGGATGGCGGCCGCATCGTTTCGGTATTGTCGACGAAGATTTGGTTTATCGGGTTAGTCGGGCTTGGCGTTATGCTGTTCGCCAACCCAGGACCGATTACTGTGATCATTTTCATCATCGGCTTGATTACGTGGTACAACCGCCTACGTGGAAGCTATCAACAAAAGCTCCTGCAATACGAGCGCGAAAAGATTGCAGACTTCCAGCAAAGCATAGCCAAATGGCCCGCTCTGGAATCGACATGGGATATTCGCACGCAAATGAATGCCGAGGTCAATGCGATCAATCAGGAAGATTTGAAGAAATTCTATGTTCCATTTTTGCAGGACAAAAAACGCCTTCAGCGTGATTTCAAGCGACTCGATAAAGTGTATGTGAACAGAAAATGGGAACTGTTCAGACTGTGGGAACGAGAGCCTGTACTGTATTACGATTCTGACCCGAACCGACCGATCCCATCGGATGCGCTCCGTGATGGAGAACGTGCGGCGCAAGAGAGGCTGGCTGAACTGGATGAGCAAATGCACCAGCTCACTACGTACTACGACGCACCTGCCTCTACGAAGTGGAAAGTGTTGGCTGCCTATCTCGGTTTAGCTGCTGTTTTGTCAGCGTTTTTCGTGTACGCCCAACAAATACTGCACAGGTAACCGCTTGCACTTTGCGTTGCTTGACAAAAATGGATGCCCATCTGCGGCGTTCTCCGAGCGCAAAAACATGCGCTACGGTTATCTGAGAGTCGCTCTTCCCGACCAAAAGGGCGTAAAACGCCCCCTACGGTGGTATATCGCTTTTGTGCGTTCCACCCAATCAGAGTAAAATAGAAAATAGTACTTTCATAAAATTCCAGAGAGGATGACTTGTTACTTGGACACCGTCCCGATAGTGCTCAACCTACTGCTTGTTATATTTCTTGTTTTTCTCAACGGCTTTTTCGTAGCCGCAGAGTTCTCACTCGTGAAGGTGCGGCAGACGCGCCTGACACAGATGGTGAATGAAGGTAACAGACGTGCAGTCTATGCCCAAAAAGTAACGCATAAGCTAGACGCTTACCTATCTGCCTGCCAGGTCGGGATCACTCTCGCCTCGCTGGGACTGGGTTGGGTCGGGGAACCGGCCATTGCCCATATGATTGTGGAGCCTTTGCTTGGATCCTCAGGATTGCCTGGATATGCGATCTCCGCGATTTCTTTTGGTGTAGCCTTTGCGATTATTACGTTCCTCCACATTGTCTTGGGTGAGTTGGCTCCGAAATCATTGGCCATTCAAAAAGCAGAAATCACCTCGTTGTGGGTTGCCGCGCCATTGATGTTTTTCTATAAATTGCTTTACCCTGCCATCTGGTTCTTGAACGGAACCGCCAACGCTCTCATGAGACGACTCGGACTCGAAGCCATCTCAGAACATGAAGCGGCACATACGGAAGAAGAAATTCGAATTTTGGTCAACCAAAGTCACCAAAGTGGCCATATCGACCAAACCGAATTGGCTCTTGTGGAACAAGTTTTTGACTTCTCCGAAACCGTCGCTCGGGAAACGATGATCCCGCGCATTGATATGGTTTGCTTATATACGACGAATACCTTTGAAGAAAACCTGGAGATTATCCGCTCGCAGCGCCACACGCGTTTTCCGGTTGCAGCTGAGGACAAGGACAACATCATTGGTTTTGTCCATGCGACAGACTTCTACCTTTCTGCCTTGCAAGACGGAAGCGTAGAGCTGGATACGTTGGTCCGCCCTGTCCTGACCGTACCGGAAACCATGGAAATCAGCACGGTATTGCGCCTGATGCAGAAAAACCGTTCACAGCTCGCGATTGTCATCGACGAGTACGGCGGAACAGCCGGTCTCGTAACGATGGAGGATATTTTGGAAGAAATCGTTGGGGATATCCAAGACGAGTTTGATGAGGAAAGACCAGAGATTGAAAAGCTGGACAATGGCCTCTCTGTATCCGGTATGCTCGTATTGGCTGACCTGAATGACCATCTTCCGTTCGAACTCGAATCCGAAGATGTAGACACGATTGGCGGTTGGTTGTACAGCCAGTTGGAAGAAGACATCGCTGTTGGTGCGACAGTAGAATGGGAAAACCACCTGTTCACCGTCAAGCAGATGGATCATCACCGTGTCACACGCGTTCTGATTACGCGTTTGGAAAAAGATGAATCGGAGCAACAAGAACTGTTGACCGTCTCCTAATCATCACACCCTTAACACAAACCCAAGCCCCACACCTGCTTACTTGCCTGGTGTGGGGCTTTTTCTATTTGTCTACGTGATTCCCTGGTCCGTTAGTTGCTTCCAGTTGTCCACGCCGTTGTCCTCCAAAATCCCCATTGTCACATCGCTAATATCCGGGTCAGTCAGCAAGCTGTCGCGAATGCGATATTTAATATCGTCCGCCACAGCAAGGCTCAGTCCCGTCCGCAGCTCGACGTAGCTCTCCACATGGTAAAAACGCCCTTCCTGTACAATCCGCAGCTTGTTGATGTCCGTCACATCCGGATCAGCAAAAATGACTTTGGCTACCCGATCCTCGATTTCTTTGGGGGCTGCAATACCAATTAAACCGACCATGTTGTCGTACCCTACCCTGAATGCCACGCCCACCATGAGAATCCCGATCAGAATGGTGGCAATCCCGTCCAGCAAGGCAAAAGAAGTAAACGTAGTGATGATAACGGCAATCAGCGCCAATAACGCACCGAGTGTAGCTACGATGTCTTCGTAAAAGACAAGTCGTGTCGGGGGAGCCGCACGTCCTACATTCCGAAAGGCTGCAGGGATGACAGCAAAGCCTTTCGCTTCCACCCGAGCTTCATGAACGATTTCGAACATCACTTTCACCAGCACGTATCCATCCACAATGACCGCCAGAGACAAAATGATGAAATTCAACCAAAAATGGCTGGATTCTGCTGGCTCGGAAATGAGATGCAAGCCTTTGATAATGGTTTCGTAGGCCATGATGGTTACGACGATCACAGCGACCATACAGAAAATATTAATGATACGACCAAAGCCTGTAGGGAACCTCGGTGTCGGTTTTTTCTCTGCGAGTACGCTGCCAAAGAAAACGAAGAACTGGTTGACCGCATCGGCTACAGAATGCATCGCCGACGCAAACATGGCTCCACTCCCGCTATAGACAGCCGCAAAGCCTTTTGCGATAGCAAGCCCTGTGTTCCCCAAAGCCGCTGTCGCCGAGGACGTATTTCCCTTTTTTAGCATTGCCCAGATAGAGCTCATGGTTTTGCCATTCCCTCCTTGAACGAGACGATTTCCTTTACTATTCCCTATTCGTAAGGAGTGTTCCTTATGAGAAATGGAACATATACACAAAGAAAAGGCAGACATCCGAAGGGGAATATCTGCCTTTTGCCTTTCCTTAATACCGCTACCTTATGCTACTAATTTCAATCCTGCTACTGCTATAATCACCACGGCGATACATAAGATCCGCAGCTTGTCTTTTGCTTCTCCATAGAACAACATCCCAACAAGAGCGCTACCTACCGTACCAATCCCTGTCCAAACCGCATAGGCCGTTCCCATAGGGATTTCTCTCATGGCAAAGGACAAGAGGAAGAAGCTGAGGGAAAAGCCACCGATCAGTACCGCAAAGGAGCGGAGCGAAGGCTTCTGGTTGACCTGTGTAATCCCCATCACGCCTACGACCTCAAACAACCCCGCAAAAATCAAGGATACCCATGTCATGCTACTTCACCCTCCCTCTTCGGCTTCTCTTCATGATCCGGTGTGACCAGCTTCAATCCAAGGATTCCCCCCAGAAGAAGCGCGATCAAGCCCACTTTTGCCCAGCTAAACGGTTCTCCAAACAGGACCATTTCGCTAATAACGGTACCGGCCGTACCCAAACCGACGAAGATCGCATAAACCGTACTCGTCGGCAGCTTTTTCCCTGAATAGACCAAAACACCAAAGCTGATAATAATCGCAATAATGGTTAACACCCATGACCAAAAGCTGTCGGCGTGCTTCAAGCCCGCTACCCACATGACTTCAAATACTGCTGCTACGACAACCATCAACCAATATTTCCCCATGTTCTGGCTCCCTCCTCTTTCTTTTACGCGCATAGCAACGGACGTATCCGTTTTTATCGTTCCCCAAAATACATACTCATCCAAGATGGCTCAGGCTTTCCGAATGCAAAAAAAGCCTCGGGTGAATACCATCACAGATATTCCTCCCGGGCTTTTATCCCTCCGTGTACACGACCGTGGTCGTGGGTTTTCTCTCGGTCCTGACCGGCCAGATGACTGACCGCGGAACCCTAGAAAACTCCGTACATATGCAGTTATTTTCTTGGGGTAACTCCCATCATCATATCAAAAAACGCCGCGATTGGCAATGAACGTAAGCGCTTCGCTAAAAAAGCAAAAATCCCAAGCTGATAATGGCGCCTGTCACAATCAGCATCATCAAGCAGTAACCCATGATATCCCTCGCACCCAATCCAGCAAGAGCTAGCACAGGTAATGCCCAGAATGGCTGAATCAAGTTCGTCCACGCATCCCCCCAAGCAATGGCCATCGCGACTTTTGCATGGGAAACGCCCAGCTCAGTGGCAACAGGCAGCATGATTGGTCCCTGTACTGCCCATTGCCCTCCACCAGAAGGAATGAATATGTTCAATAAGCCCGCACTCCAAAACGTGAACAGCGGGAAGGTAGTAGGCGTCGAGATGCTGATAAACCATTGAGAGATACTCGCCGCCAATCCTGAAGCCGTCATCATCCCAATGATCCCAGCATAAAACGGAAACTGCACGACGATCCCTGTCGTCGTTTTCACCGCTTCATTCATGGCATCCAAGAACTTGCGCGGTGTCCCATGAAGGAGTATACCCAGAAACAAGAAGCCCATGATGACGACATCCAGATTCAGCTTAAAGCCTTTATCAGCAAAATAGTAAATCAAATAAATAATTCCGAGTACTGAAACAAGAACCGAGATCAAACGGCTGTTTTCCATTTGAGAAGCAGGAGTATTGTCAATTGTAGTTTCAGTAGCAGCAGCCATTTCTTGTTGCGCTATCCCTTCTCCCTTGAATACAATCGTATCTTTTTCGGCAGGCATCATGAATCTGTTCACAATCGGGAGGACAATCATGATTGCGGCTACAATGGTCAGATTCATCGGTGAAAACATCGTTTCCGAAGTAGGAATGACACCGATGATGTTTTCCAGGCTATGCTTTTCCGTAGCGATCGTCAAAGGAACAGAGCCGGCAAGCCCTCCGTGCCAGACGACAAACCCGCCATATGCGCTGGCGACGAGCAATCGATAGTCTACCTTTTCCACTTGATTGGCAAGAACGCGTGCCAACAGTGCACTGATGACAAGGCCAAATCCCCAATTGATCCAGTTCGCCACACAGGAAACGACTGTGACGAGTACAATCGCTTGACCTGGCGTCTTTGCCAGCGATCCCAAGGCATTCAAGCCACGCTTACAAATATTCGTACTGGCTAGCGTATGACCCGTAATCAAGATCAAGACCATCTGCATCGTAAAGCTGAGCAGGCTCCAAAAGCCGCCCCCCCAGTAGTTGACCATTTCCATCGGCGTTTTGCCATTGACGACGATCCCGGCAACAAACACGAGGAAGGTCAAAATGATTGCAAATAAAAAGGCGTCTGGCAAATAGCGTTGCACCATGCGGACCGAAGCATTCGTTAACGCTTGAAACACATTTTCATCCCCTTTTCTAAAAGCATTCGTGTTCTTGTGCTTTTCGATATAGCAAGAGGGATGCCAATCTGTTTTTCAAGGAGAATGAATGCGCTTTCAAAACATTTGCTCTGCTATGCTGACTACTTTTTGCACAGTATGACACTTGTTTGCGCACATCGGGTGACTAGTCTCTTTCGTCCATTGCCGAATCCAATCCGTACATTTGGAGCTTGTAGAGCAGTGCCCTCCGTGATATGCCCAGCCTTTTCGCTGTCTGTAGCTTGTTGCCGCGTTCTTTGCGCAAGGCATGGGCAATTGCTTCCTGCTCAACCTGGGCAATGATTTCCCGCATGGTTCGTCCTTCATAGCTGATTTTGCCAAGGCATGGGGTTGGTTCGCTCATCTTGTTTTCCTGAAGAGGGGATAAAACATGCTCGTGACCGATAACTGCTCCTCTACTCAAAACAACAGCCCGTTCGATCGTATTCTCTAGCTGACGAACATTGCCTGGCCAGTGATAGGCGATTAGCGCTTCCGTGGCAGCAGCGGACAAGCAGAGGTCATGCTTCCCTGCCTCTTTTCCATATTTAGCGAGGAAGTGACGGATTAGCAAAGGAATGTCCTCTTTTCGCTCACGAAGCGGCGGCATGCGAATCGGAACGACATTGAGCCGGTAGTATAGATCTTCGCGGAAAAGCTCCTGGCGAATTCTTTCCTGCAAATCACGGTTGGTAGCAGCAATCACACGGACGTCAACCGATACGGTCTCGATGCCTCCTACCCGGATAAATACGCGATCCTGCAAAACCCGCAGCAGTTTTACCTGCAAAGAAAGGCTCAGTTCTCCTACTTCGTCCAGGAACAACGTACCTCCATTCGCAAGCTCCAATAGTCCTTGCTTGCGATGAACGGCACCTGTAAATGCCCCCCGTTCATATCCAAACAACTCGCTCTCCAGCAAATTTTCAGGAATCGCACCGCAATTGACAGGAATGAGTGGCTTGTCCGCCCGCGGGCTATTGGAATGGATCGCTCTTGCAATGAGCTCTTTGCCTGTTCCGCTCTCCCCTTCAATCAAAACAGTGGCTTTAGACATCGCTACTTTTCCCACCAGCTTGTACACGTTTTGCATAGCCAGACTCAGGCCAATCAAGCTGGTTCCGTTTGGATTCGCTTGCTCTTCCTGTAGGACTCTTCCGACTTCGCCTTGCTCAAGCAGCTCTCCCTGTGTAAGTGCGTGAGCAACGACTTGTTTGACCTGCCCCAAGTCGAATGGCTTTTGCACATAATCAAATGCTCCCAGCTTCATGGCCTCCATGACGTCACTAGCGGAACCATAGGCAGTCATCATCACGACTCTCGGAATTCTTCCCTTTCTCTCGTTCAGGCGGCGCAATGTATCCATACCGTCTACATGAGGCATACGCAGATCCAAAAGCATGACCTGCGGGCAAAAGCGTTCGACCTGTTCCAAAGCCTCTACTCCACTGCCAGCCTCCATGAGCTCGTATCCCATTTTGCGCAGCGTAGTTGACAATGCCTTTCTTACATTGGCCTCGTCGTCTACGATCAGCACTTTGCTCGTCATCACAATCCTCCTTTTGCCCGAATCGGCAGTACGACGGTGAAACAAACGCCTTCGGGGGTATTTTGAGCAACAATATGTCCGCCATACGCTTGCACAATCCGTTGGGAGATCGCCAGTCCCAGTCCCGTACCTGTTTGCTTTGTCGTGAAAAACGGTTCGAATATAGCCAGCAGATTTTCTTCCGCAATAGGCGGACCGTCATTCGTTACATGAACATGCACATCATTATTTATGTTGTTGATTTCAATCTGGATACGACCTTCCGTAGGCTTTGCTTGCAGTGCATTGTGCAATATATTCAAAAACACCTGCTTTAACAACTCTGGCGAAGACATCACGGCAGGAATATCCTCGTTACACACAAGCTCCACAATCACTCCGCTAAAGCCCTCGACATGTTCCATCAGCTTGAGCGTGTGCTGGATTACCTCTTGCACGCGCACAGGTACATTCGACTCTTCATTGGGACGAGAAAATAACAAGAGCTCGTCAGCAAAACGGTTCAAACGCTCGACTTCCTCCACAATAATCCCTGTATATTCCCGAGACTCATGATCTTTTGGCCATTCCTCCTCGATGATCTGGGCGAAGGCTTTGATGGCCGTTAACGGATTGCGTACCTCATGGGCAATGCTAGTCGCCCACTCACCTATGACTGCAAGCCGCTCAGCTTGAGCCAGCCTTGACTCCATCCTCCGCCATTGTGTGCGATCCTCCAGCACGACGATAGCCCCCAGTACTTCATCTATCTTATTTTTCCAAATGGAAGAGCTGACCTTTAGCCAGATCACGCCCCTGTCCCGATGCTGATGGCGCCACATAGCATCCCGGATAGCTTGACCGTTTTGCAGCGTATCCAACAGGATATGAAGGAGAGCCTCACTCTCTGTAAAAACTTCCGTGAAATGCATCCCCTTTGCTCGACTGGACGAGAAGCCAATCATATGTATCGCTGTCTCATTCCATGCAATCAGGTGCCCGCTCTGATCTAACGCGAGGACCCCACTGTCCATACTATTCATGATAGTCTCCGTACGGCTACGGCTAGTCTGCAAGTCACTCGCCAGATTGTTGATCGCACCTGTAATTTCTCCAGGCTCTCCGTCCATTCTCCTTAATCGAAAGGAAAGGTCTTGGCTAAGCCGCTTTAGCCCTGACTTGATCTCTGACAGAATCACTTCAAAGCGATGGACGAGCAAACCGCTGGCCGCTGCTGCGATCATACAGCCAATGCCCAAAATCGCATAAATGCTTTGTCGCATTCCCGCGAGTTGTATATCAATCGTAGACATGAGCTCATTCGCCCAAGCATAGCCGATCACTTGATCATTGCGAATGAGTGGAACCATGGCGTTCATGATGTTGCCACGTACTTGTTCGCCGATTACTACATCAATCTGCCGCGTCTGCATGACACTGCGACCCGGATGGGTTTCGCTAATTGATTGTCCTATGTACAAGCTCATTTCACTGCTGGGTCCATACGTCACGATGGAATCGAGAGCTGCGGAATAATAGCCGACGCCAATTCCCGGGTGGGCTAGAGCGATCCGATCTGTAAGCGCTTGCATTTCCTCGTTTAATGCTTGGAGCTTGTGCTCTTTTTCCGCCTTTTCTAAACCAGCTTCCACGACGATTGTGTCAAAATCTTTCGACAGCGCAAAATCCAGCTGCTGTGTGATGGCGATTAGCTTTTGTTTCTTTTCCTCCAGTAAAGCCTGCTCTGCCGATTTTACCAATACGATTCCGGTAACGATAATCGGTAAAATGGTGACAACAATGACAGCCACGACAAAACGTATGCGGTACAGATATGTTTTCATTGTAAATGGCCTCCTTATGGTATTCTAACATACAGAAGCATCACACACAGGAAGGGAGGAACGTACATATGACAACCGTTTTGTTCGTTTGTCTGGGCAATATTTGCCGCTCGCCCATGGCCGAAGCTGTATTTCGCCATCTCGTAGAGGCGGAGGGATTGGCAGGGGAAGTATCTATCGATTCAGCGGGAATTGGTGGCTGGCACGCAGGTGAACCCCCTCACAAAGGTACACAAAAGGTGTTGACCGAAAATGGGATTGCGCATGATACACTGCGTGCTCGCCAAATTGTCACACAGGACTTCTCGGAGTACGACTATATCGTCTGCATGGATGAGGAAAATTTGTCCGCACTCAAGCAGATGGCGCCGTCAGGGAAAAAGGTGTACCGCCTGCTTGACTTTGCCGATTCTGCCCAGGAACAAAACGTGGAGGACCCTTATTATACGGGGCGATTCACGTATGTGTATGACCTGGTGAATGCGGGTTGCCGCGGGCTCTTGAACGAAATCAAAGCCAATATCGCCAAAAAGGGATAGCCCGTCATCAGGGCCATCCCTTTTTCTTATACCGCGACCGTCTCCTTCTCAAGCAGTCGATTCAACCAGCTCTTCGTACTCCCAATCAAGCGTTTGTAGCTGTCCGCCGAGGAAAAGGTATGATCTCCCCCTACAACTACTTCTGTTTCGCAGCTCCCCCGTCTCCGCAAATGCAGCTCTCGCTCATAATGGAACATGGCATCCACTGCAATGACATCATCCCGATTGCCATGCAGGATTAACACATCTCCCTCAAACTGCTTGGCTTGACGCAGCGGAAGAGCGGTACCCAGCGACTGAAAAAAGCGCTTCTCCAATCCGTAGCCCAAATGATCCGTTTTACCGTAGGAAAGTGCTTCCTTGTATTCCTTTTCCCCCACGATCCGAACGATATCATCGAAGGGACGTGCAACCGGTGCCCATAGGATGAGCGAGTGTATTCGTCTATCCTGGCTCGCTGTCAATACACTGACTGCACCACCCAAACTATGCCCTAACAGGCACACACGCTCCTGATCTACCTGTTCCAGCGTAAAAACATGGTCGAGAACATCTCGTGTTTGCGCAAGCAGGACGTCCAAACCACCTGCCCCATAATCGCCGTCGCTTTCTCCGCAGCCTCCGTAATCGAAGCGCAGTACGCCAAAACCGTGTGAAGCTAATTCTCTGGCAGCTTTTACAAACAAGCGGTTCACACCAATCCGACTGCCGATAAAGCCATGGCAAATGACAACCAACGGGTACTTCACTCTGGTCTTGCCTGTTGTGCATGTAGGTTCATGCAAGGTAGCTGTCAACGAAATCGTGTCGCTAGGTATTTGTAAAATCCGTTCCAAAGAACTCACCTCTTTTATTTTTACTATTCCGAGTTGTTTACTTAGTTATTATGATTATTATCTTCATTTTCATGAACGCTGTCAAGATGAACCGGAAAACTCAATGAAAAATCATCGTGCACGGTTTATGATGGAAGGAAACGAGGCGCAACATAAGAAGGCTTGCTTTGCTAGAGCTGTTGCATCGAAGATAGAATTGTGAGGAGAAAACTATGTCCGATTTGCGGAAAGAAACCTTAGAAAAAATAAAAAACGGTGATTTTACCTGTTCCAAGGAGCTGACCTTGTCTATGTTCAGCGGAAAATGGAAAGTCGTGATCCTGTGGCATTTAGGGGTAGAAGGCCCGCATCGCTTTAGTGAGCTGCAACGGCTATTCCCAAAAATCACACATAAAATGCTGACGAATCAGTTAAAAGAGCTAATCGAAGACGGGATTGTTCACCGGGAAGTATACCCGGAGGTCCCTCCTCGCGTGGAGTATTCCATGACGGAGCTGGGGATGACTTTGTTGCCCATTGTGGAAATGATGTATGAGTGGGGCGAAATGCGGATGGGGCAGTTGAAGCTGGAATTGGGGGAGAACTCTGTTTAGCTGTTGTGGTGGGGAGGAAACAGGAGAAAACGCTCAGATTCTTGGAACACCTGCGCGGGAGCATGGGGTGCCCGGCTCCGTGAAAAATAGCGAAACCGCGTCCAAAGTCGACTGTTCAGGATGTGTCTCAGAGGTGGACGCTAAAGGCAGTTTCTCTTTTTTTCACTGCGCCTCGGTAGGTGTGTCCAAAGATCTTCGCTTATTTCTCCTGTTTCCTCTGCGAACTTTTGTGATTCCACCTTCTTTTTTAATAAAGGAATAAACCTCTTGAATGCTACTCTCAAGTTGTAAACACTAGCTACTTGGGAAGAAGCACATTTCCAGTCCTAGCGCCTCTGGAGCCCTACCAAGCGGGGAAATAAATGGCGGGGGTTTTCAGCTTCAACCTCTGCGAATACATCCTCGAAACTCTACTTTTGAAGCGCTCCCGCTATTTATTTCGGAGCGGACAGTCTAACCCCTTGCGGGGCGTAGGCCGAAGCGTAGACTGGAAATGGGCTTCTTCCCCTCCACTACAGCTACTATATAAACAAAAACAAAAAAGGATAGCCTCCAGAGGAAGCTATCCTTTTTATTACGGATTCACAGTATTTTTCGGTGGAGAGGCCAGATCACGCAGGATTGCTACCTCTACCCGTCTGTTTTTCGCTCTGCCTTCTGCCGTCGTATTCGGCGCTACCGGATGGTATTCTCCCAAGCCTGTTGCGCTGAACTTCGTCGGGTCGAGGTTTTTGTTTTCCAGAAGCACCTTCAAGAAGTTAACGGAACGTTTGGCACTGAGATCCCAGTTGGACGGGAACTCAGCACGGCGAATCGGCACATTGTCCGTATGACCAGTTACCGTCACTTTTTTCGGGTGGGGTACCAGCATCGCAGCCATTTCACTCGCAAGCTTTCTCGCTTCCGGTTTCAGATCGGCCTTACCGGAGTCAAACAACGCATTGTCCAAAATGGTGATCAGCAGTCCTTCTTCGGTCAGCTTGGTCTGGAGCTTGTCCTGCAGCTTGTTTTGCTGAATGTATCCGTCCAGCTTTGTCTGTAGCTTTTTCAAGTCCTCTGTCTCTTTGCGGACCGCTTCTTCCAGACGCTTTTCTTCTTCTGTCTTCTGTTTTTCTGCTTCCTGTGCGCCTTTGTGCAAGGTTTGCTGCTGAAGCTGCGGGTCTAGCGGTACCGGGCTTGGGTAGTTCATGACTCCCGTACCGCCGTTGATTGCAACGCTGAAGGACCGAACCATTTGGTCGAACTTCTTCGCATCCATCTCGCTAGAGGCGAACAACACGATAAACAAAGCGAGCAGAAGGGTGAGCAAGTCCGCGTATGGAATTAGCCAAGACTCGTCCATATGCTCTTCATGATGAGCATGTCTCTTTGGTCGCTTAGCCATTTACCGCAGCTCCTTCCTCCCTCTTCTCTTCCTTCATTTCTTCTTTCATTTCCGCACGCTCTTGGTATGGAATGTAAACCAGCAGCTTTTGCTCAATCGCAGTCGGGGATACACCTGCTTGAATGGAAAGCAATCCTTCGACCATGATTTTTTTGATTTCAATTTCTGCCTTTGATTTCCGTTTGAGCTTGGTTGCGAACGGGTGCCATAATACGTAACCCGTGAAAATACCGAGCAAGGTAGCTACGAACGCAGCCGCAATCGATATACCCAATGCATCGATGTCACTCAAGTTACCCAAGGCGGCAATCAGACCCACAACCGCACCCAATACCCCGAGTGTCGGAGCGTAGCTTCCCGCTTGGCTAAAGACGAGTGCCCCTGCCTGATGGCGTTCTTCAATGGCGTGAATTTCTTCATTCAGAACATCGCGAACAAAATCCGGTTCCCCACCATCAATAATCATCTTCATGCCGTTACGCAGAAATGGATCTTCAATCTCATCAGAAGTGTTTTCCAGTGCAAGCAATCCTTCGCGACGAGCGATGGAAGCCCAGTTCATAAACTGACCGATCAATTCTCTTTTTTCAGGGAGCTTTTCTTCTTTAAAAATTATCTTGAAAAGGGCAGGAATACGCTTGATTTCCGACATGGGAAATGCGTTGAAAAGGGCAGCAATCGTACCTACGATGATGATCATAAATGCTGCTGGATTCAGTAATGCCATCGGACTTGCATGCTTCAAGATCATCCCGACTACTACTGCGACAATACCTAAAACTATACCTATCAAGGTAGACTTTTCCATCGTGACACTCCCTACTTCCATAATCGAAATCTATCTATATATGGTTTCGGAATTTTTGCTCTCACTTGTGAGGCTTTTTGAAAAAAACCGCTCATCCAAACGACTGAACTAGTCCAATCATGACCAAAAGTCCCAGGATAAACGAAAAAGTCGCAGATCGAGCATGACCATCTCCATGGCTTTCGGGGATGAGCTCCTTGTAAACGATGAACAACATCGCGCCTGCGGCAAAGGAAAGCCCGTATGGCACCAGCCCGTGAACAACAGAGGTTAAATAATAGCCACAGATCCCAGAGACGATTTCAACTGCTCCGGTCATCGTTGCCAAAAGAAACGCCTTGAAGCGACTGACCTTTTGATTGATCAGAAAAAGTGCCACCAGAAAGCCTTCTGGTGCATTTTGCAGACCGATTGCAAAAGAAATCAGGCCACCCAAGCCAGACTGTTCACTCGAATAGCTCACGCCAACGGACAAGCCCTCTGGAATATTGTGCAAGGTAATCGCAGACAAGATCAGCAGCGATTGCGAATCCATCGAAATGTTGATTCTCGTATGCTCCAAATCGATATGCGGGACGATGCTTTCCAACACCGTAAGCAACAATGTTCCGGTAAGCACTCCCAAACAAACGATAATAAATGGCGCGCTCTGAAGTGCCTGTGGGATCAGACTGAATGTCGAGGCAGCCACCATAATTCCTGCCGTGAACGCCAGCAATATATCCCGCCATCGATGTGATACCGATTTGAAAAAAAGGATAGGCAAGGCGCCCACACCAGTAGCCATGGCAGAAAGAAAGCTACCTATCAGTAGTTGTTCCATGTATGTTCCTCCACGTAAAAATGCCGCTCTCTTCAGATATCCGGAACAAACGGCCTTCTACTATCATATTTCCCGTATGGAGACGGTACGCCTTTTTGTTAGGTCTTTTTTGTTAAGCGGATCACATCCAGCAAATCGACTTTTTGCCTTGTTTTTTCATGATACAGCCATTTTTCCTGAACATGATCCACAAATAAAATTCCGTCTAAATGATCGATTTCATGCTGCATACAAACGGCAAGGAATCCGTCTGCTGCAAGAATTATTTCCTCGCCTTGTCTGTTCAACGTCTTTACCTTTACATGCTCGGCTCTCTTAACATTGCCAAAGTAACCAGGAAAAGATAAGCAAGCTTCCATTCCGATTTGTTCGCCACTCTTTTCTATGATTTCTGGATTAATGAGCTCAATTAATCCATCTCCGCAATCCATGACAACCACCCTGCGAAGAATGCCTACTTGAGGTGCGGCAAGGCCAGCACGGCCGTCCGTGGCATATAAGGTTTCAGCCATTTCGTCCAGTAGCTTGAACGTTTTCGCATTCAGTTCATCCACTGGCTTGGCTACTTTACGCAAGATTGGGTCTCCAAAAGGCAAAATCTGTTTCACTGCCATATTTTTATGCTCCCTTCACTCTATTAGGCGGTGTATACGCCCACAAGTCATTTGGTGTACATTCCAGAGCAGTACAGAGTGCATCAAGTGTCTCGGCTTTCATTTGTTTGGGTTGACTGGTTAGTAAAGCACTGATGGAGGCTGGAGACAAACTGTAATTTGCTCTCTCTTTTAACAGCCTTGCTAAAGCGGCCCCCGTCCAAACTCCTCTTTCTGCCATTACTTTTCGCAACATCCAGACAAGCATCTTTTCACCCCGTATTTTTTGGTATTAACTAATTTTATTAGGCAACACCTAATATACCATATTTTTCATACTGAATACAAAAACGCCAAAAACTTGGCGTTTTTGACGTTCTACGTTTCCGATCGATATGTTTTTCCCAACTGATCACCTAGACCAAAATAATGACGGAAGTTGTAGATCAATGGATTCCATGCTTGAGGATTCACGTGATGAGCACTTTGTACAATTTGTTTGTCTGCATGAACCTGACGCACTTCTGTCTCCACGATCGCAAACATGTCGGCATATTCCGGAAAACGGATGGTGCGGACCACTGCTTCGAGTTGAAGCGGGCATTCTCCTACTCGCTTTGGACGAACGATATTAGAATCAACAGGAGTCAAATTGGCTGCCTGAAACTTATCCGCTTCATAGCGGAAGCCCAGCTCCTCTTTGTAGGCGGGTACGGGATTGCGGCCTGTTAGCGGAGCCAACGCTTCCACTTGCTGCCACATCGAGGCATCCGGCAAATTGATAACACACTCCGGCCGCTGACGCAAATTTTCCAATCCATGCGAGCCAAGTCCGAGTCCCAGAATGACAAAATTTCCTAACGCCCATGACGATGAGATGGGACTGATGTTTGTTGTTCCATCTTCATTTTCAGTCGTCAACAGGACAACGGGGGTTCCGTAATACAAAATCTTCGGTTGGATGGTCGTATGGCTTGGCATGAACATAGCCTCCTTTGACTAGAATCAATCTTGCTACGACTTATTCTAGTCGAGGATTATTTCCATCGCGCTCGAAGTATGAATGTATGCTTACCTCTGCAAATTAGCGTGCTCCAGCTTTTTGCAGGATTTGTACGATCTCGTGATAACCTCGTTCATTTGCACGATATAGGGGTGTTTTTCCTTCGCGATCCGGGATGTTCACATCAGCACCGTGGTCGATTAACAGTTGGACCATCTCTTGTTGTTTTTTTCCACCATCGTTCAATACGATTGCTTCCATCAGTGCTGTCCAGCCCGGATTGTTCACATGGTTGACGTCTACATCCGTCCGTGTAAGAATTTCCTTCGCTACTTCTACATATCCATGTTCTGCCGCTGGAATCAAAGGTGTTCCTCCGAAGCGGTTGTAGATCTTCGTATCTGGACCTGCATCGATAACCAGCTTCAATATCTCCAGGTATCCTTCTGCTCCCGCATACAAGAACGGATTATCTTGCCGGTCGTCCTGAATATTGATGTCAGCCCCTGCTTCAATGAGGACCTTCACTGTTTCCACATGGTTGCCGTGTGTAGCGGCCATCACTGCTGTTCTTCCACGATCATCCTGTGCGTTTATCTCAGCCCCTGCTGCCAAGCTAGCCTTGACTTCATCGGTTTTGCCCTCGGCTGCTGCAGAGAGCAGTTTTTTGTTCCGTTCTTTCACTTCTTCTTGAGATAGAGTTGGTTTTTTCCCTGGTTGAGACCGTTGTTGTGACGGCTGTGGTGTTGCTGGTTGTTGTTGCTGTACGGTCGTTACAGCCGGAGCTGTTACGGACGGTTCATCCACACAGCCAGTCAACAGCATTCCGAATGGGATTGCAGTGAAAATGAGTTTGTACATTTGGCACCTTCCTCCATGGTAAGTCATTGCGATATAGACCTAAGCCCGGTTGCGTACCGAGCTTAGATTGCCGTTAAACCTCAGAATCCATCGTAGTCTGTAGAGATAAACTCCTACTAAACCTGTCCTTAATGAACTATTTCCTAAAGATTAACTTTTTCTAAAAAAATGAGAATGAAAAGAAAAAAACGCCAATCATGTTGGCGTTTTGCGTTCGTTTGCACATTATAAGCCTACACCTTAAATCGACGAATCATGTGCTGCAATTCTTCTGCCATATTGGAAAGAGCTGTCGCTGACGAAGCGATTTCCTCCATAGAAGCGAGCTGCTCCTGTGTAGCAGCGGAAACGTTTTGCGTGCCATCAGCAGTCAAGTCGGAAACTTCTCTGACCAGCTCCATCGCTTGTACGACTTGTTCGGAATGGGCAGACACTTCCTGGGCAGATGCGGACACGTCGTGTATCTGGTCAGCTACTGTACCAATCGAGCTCTGAATTTGACCGAAAGTTTCCCCCGCACGATGAACGACGCGAATTCCTTCTTGTACTTCCCGCGTGCCTGACTCCATCGATTCAACCGCGACTTTTGTATCTGTCTGAATCGTACTGATCAACTGCGCAATTTTTTGGGCGGACTGAGCCGATTGCTCCGCCAGCTTTCGCACCTCATCTGCTACGACCGCGAATCCACGGCCATGCTCTCCTGCGCGTGCTGCTTCAATCGCTGCATTGAGGGCCAGCAGATTGGTCTGATCCGCAATGCCTGTTATGACCTCAATAATCTCTCCGATTGCTTGAGAATGATTGCCCAGACCATCTACCACGGATGCGAGCTCACGCATGGAGGTGTGGATCGCATTCATTTGTTGAACCGCTGCCTGAATCGACTGGTTCCCTTCTCCTGCCATGTTGGCGACTTCGCTCACCATATTGGATGTTTGTTGTGCGTTATTTGCGATTTGACGAATTCCTCGTGACATATCATCAATGGATTTCGCCCCATTCTCCACACTCGCTACCTGGCGATCGACACCTGCTGCCACTTCTTGAACAGTAACAGCAATTTGTTCAGTGGCCCTACTCGTCTGATCTGCACTTGCCGTCAATTGCTCAGCCGATGAGGCTACCTGCTCGGAAGTTCCGCCTACCTGACGAATGACTGTAGTTAAACTTCTAGTCATATTATTGAACGAATTCGCCAGATCCAAAATCTCGTCACGACTCTTGACAACCAATGGCTCCACACGCAAATCACCATCAGCCACTTTCTTCATCTCTTCCATCAAACGCAAGATCGGTCGACGGATGCTTGACGTCAGTACGACAGCTAGCGCTACACACGCAATGATAGAGATAACCAAGAGAATATTTAGGTCCCGCCTGACTGACTCATAAAGTTCCGCACTTTCTGCGCCAGCGCGTTGTGCTCCCTCACTGTTACTCGTCATCATGGCATCCAAATATTTCTTGCGTTCTACAAACAATTCACTGCCTTTTTTCTTGATGCGCTCCAGCTCGGCCATGTCTGCATCCGTAGCTGGTCTTCTGATGTCGACCTTTTTGGCGATTGCCACGTATTGCGGACTGAAATCCTCGTATTTTTGCAGCGCCTGCTTCAATCCTTCAAAATTGTTACGGTCCTCTTCACTAAAGATCGTTTTTTCATAGCTTGCCAATAAGCCGTCCATATAGGCAAATTGTTCATCAACTTGCTTTGCGTACTTGTTCTTGTCATCCATGTTCTCTGTCGTAAGCATGGTTTGCGTAACTCCATAAACGGTTTCCAGCGTCATGTTGATCTTCAAAATATCTTCCAGACCTGGGCGCCAGTTCGTATTCATTTCGACCATCTTCTGATTCATTTGTTCCATCTTGATAATGGTCGTGATCCCCATAAACAGCATAATGACCAGGATCAGCGCGTACGCACTACCCAATTTTTTTCCGATCGTCCATTTCATTTCGTAAACACCACTTTTCTTGACATATGATGATAGCGTAATCTCCTTTTCCCTCCCAACTGATGGAATAAACCTTATTGCGCACAAAAAAATGGATTTTTACACAAAAATTAAAATCCACAATTCAGAAAACTCCTGTAAGATAGATGAAACTAAAGCGGAATGGAGGACTGTTCATGCAAAACTACGACGTCATTATTGTGGGAGCAGGATCGATGGGAATGGCGGCTGGCTACTATCTGGCGAAACAGGGCGTGCGTACACTCATGATCGATGCCTTTGATCCCCCACACACAATGGGCAGCCATCATGGGGATACCCGTATCATTCGCCATGCGTACGGAGAAGGAAAACAGTACGTCCCGCTCGCATTGCGGGCACAACAGTTGTGGTCAGAACTCGAACAAGCATCTGGTATACCGATCTTCGCCAAAACGGGTGTTTTGAACGCTGGACCCTTGAATTGTACTTTCCTGAATGAAATTCGGGAGAGCGCCGAGCAGTACTCCCTTCCCCTGGAAGTACTCAGTGCCACTGAGGTCATGCAACGCTGGCCAGGAATCAATCTGCCTGCTGATTACTACGGTTGCTTGGAGCCTGCTTCAGGTGTGCTTTATTGTGAAAACGGCATTCGTGCCTATCGAGATCTCGCCCTCGCTTCAGGAGCTACACTGTTGACGAACACGCCAGTCACGCAGTTGGAACCAGCAGAAAATGGGTTCATCGTGCATACGGAATCTGCCAGCTACCACGGCGATAAAGTCCTGCTATCCGCCGGTGCTTGGAATGGTTCGCTCCTGGACTCATTGGGCTTGTCCATCCCGCTTAAGCCTACACGCAAAACGGTCGCCTGGTTTGGTGCAGATGAGGGCCAGTACAGTGCGGATGGCTTTCCCGCTTTCATCTTTCGCCTTGATGACTCCATGTTCTACGGATTTCCCAGTTTTGATGGCGCTGGTGTAAAAATCGGACGCCATGACGGAGGACACGCCATCGATCCCGATAAACTGGAACGTACCTTTGGCACCTATTTGTCGGACGAAGGCTGTGTTCGCTCTTTTTTGGAAACGTATATGCCTGGAGCAGCCGGACCATTGCGCCAAGGCAAGGTATGCATCTACACGATGACACCGGATGAGCATTTCGTCATTGACCGTCATCCTCAACATCCACAGCTTGTATTTGCAGCGGGCTTTTCCGGGCACGGTTTTAAATTCGCCAGTGCGATCGGGGAAGCGACCAGCCAACTGCTGGTAGAGGGAGCCTCTTCCCTTGACCTGTCTATGTTTTCTTGGAAGCGATTCTCCTGCCCCTAATAGAGATTGTTCAAAAAGCCTCTCGCCGCATTTCTGGCAGGAGGCTTTTGTTCGTTTTACCACTCCCAAGACAAAGAACCGATCTGCGCTGTAATTCGACTGCTTGCTTGTATGGGATGGCCGAAAGCTCGCATGGTAGAACGACCGTTGTCGTAGGGAAACAAGTAGGCGAAACCAGGCCGAGTCGCCTGATTGACCAGATAGGCTGACCTCATTGCGCCTTCTCTTCGTTGTTCATTCAAAAACGCTACCATCTCATTCGCTCGTTTGATCCCCGCACCATGCCCGTAATACAAGCCATTGCCGAGCACAACTGCATTTTCCCCTTGCCACTGCGGTGTCGCGCGATCGTAATCAGGATTCGCAAAATAAATTACATCACCAGGCAAGAAGGTATTTGTCCTGATTGTTTGCAAGTCCAGATCCTGATCGTACCGCCAGTCATACAGCAAGATGTCCGAAAACATTCTCTCAAAATCCGGTAAACGAATGGACTGTAGGACTGCATGATAAATAATAATGACCATCGCTGTAGCGCATTCCGTGGCGTATTTTTGGCCCTCAAGAAAAATATTGATAATCCCGTTGGATGGCAGTACTCCGGGTCGCAAGCGGAATCCGCCCTGGTCTGTTCGTATCCAGTAAACTGGATTGGCACGAGATTCTTCAAAAGTAGAAAAGGCCAGGCCGCTTTCGTGCAGTGCCAAGGCAGACCTCACCAGATGATCGCGCATGTTCAGTTCAAATTGCAGGAGCTCAGGAGTTGGATATTCAAATGTTTCATCACTACGTGCCATAATCGCTACTGTTTCACGCTGTACCGGATTTAATCCCCATTCCGCTGCCAACGAGGCGGGATTAGCTGGTCTCCCCGCTATGACGATCATATACAACCTCCCCTTCACACACTGTCCTTCTTATTTGTATGCGAAAGCCTATGTCCACGTGATCGACTAAGAATAGCCATCAGAGAAGCATGGAAGCTTCTTTTGGATTGAGTCAACATAGTGGTGAAGAAGAAAAAGCACAGTTCTCTTCGACTCTGACACGCCAGCAGGGGGGATTCACTGGACGTCTCCACTACAAAAAGGGGACCGTCGAGCCAAAGCCACCCTACGGGCGGAAGTTTCTCAAGGGAGCAGTGTTCGACAAGCGTGGTCTCCTTTTTGTAGTTCCGACTGGGCAGGCGTTGTCAAGGTCTGCGAGTCCTGTGCTTTTTCTTCTTACTAGCCTTGTGCGTTGATCGGTACCTTCTAAAACTTGCACGTTGTGCTCATTGAAAATAGAGTAATAGACTGGAATCCTTGATATGGCGGGAGTTCTTTCACGAAAAATCTTCAGTCTCACAGAATAAGATTTAGACTTGTACCCAAATTTAAAAAGCCGCTGACTAAGACTTGGAAAATAAAGTCTTAGACTGCGGCTGCTTATTTTGCGCTAACGTTCTCCGATAGTTGAAAAGTGCTGTTGATCATGACGATCTATATGTATTCCTAACCTTGGGGAATGTCTTAAAGAAGCTGCCATTATTTCGGCTTCTTAAGACATATGTTGAGGATCAATCACTTATTAATCAAGCATGAGATACCAATAAATTGCTATCTCATCACTATCTTTATCTAGACCTGTGTAGACGTAGGAATCGAAACCTCCGATGACAAAACCACAACTTTCGTTGAATTTACATGCGCGGACATTATTATTTTGTTTCTCCAGCATGATTCCCGTCATACCGCCATCCTTCATCCAGCGTTTAGCCTGATCGATTAGTTTTTTACCGACATGGTATCCTCTATATTGCTTATCAACTTTAATATCTTGACATAGGCATATTTGTTCCAATTTCTTTTCAAAACAATCCGACCCACAACTTGATTAATTTACGAGCGCTACATAAATGATTTGATGGGGATTGCCGATATAGTTGGAATCATCCTCAACAGTATCTTCTTCAAGCTGTTCATCATCTTAGCTTTTATTCCTAAGAGGTCTCTCCTTCACCAATTATCCGATTCGCTGTCCCACTAGTTGCAAGACAAGGGTAAAGTCCACGATAAAGCTGTACAATCATTGCTTAGCAGGTGCGACAGCTATTTCATCGTTAAACCCGTTAGCTTAGTGATGCCCACGACAGTCTAATACTTTATTTTCCGGTCTAACACTTAATTTTTCAGTCCACAGTGCTTCTTCCCTACCACAACTTATAACTCAACTTTTGCACCTGATTAGACGATGTGAAAGCAACGCAAGCACGGTGTAACCTCAATAGAAATAGTTCTCTTGACAGAATACCAAAAAATCAAAAAAACCTACGGGATGCGTTGGGGTATTGAAGTATTCTTTAAAACGGTAAAGTCTTTAATGCGTCTTCAGAAGGAATTTCAAGGTCGGTCCTTCGATCTATTAATTAGCCATACAACCATTGTATTTGTACGCTATATTGTACTCTCTTAGGAACACCGCTCTAGCAATGATACGAGGACGTTAGACGGACTATTTTCGAATTAGTGATGAAGTTAGCCAATTGGAATTGGTGATTGCTTTGCAGACACTGCTCGACTTCATAGAATATACAGTCAAGAAAGCCAACAAAAAAAATCACAAATTTAATCAAAGTACAACTACAACAATGGATGTCAGGATTTCCTAATTAAATCAAGGCCTACCTGTCTATTTCGTGCTGCGAAAGTTGAGTTATAAATCACTTTTTCGTAGAATTCACCTGTAAAATCTCTTTAGCGTAGGTTTTATGACATTTGGCTTAAAAAACCATTTTACATTAAAACTTTAATATTATATTATTAACATATATTTACATATTTTGGATAAAAAGGAGGCAAGCATACATTTTTAAATGTATGCAAATAATTATGAAACGTAAAAGTATCATTAGTTCTTTTCTAGTTATGGTATTACTTTTCTTAACCCCAGCTTATTCGCTCGCTTCTGGAATCGACAATTCTAACGTTGATACGGATCAGGTAATTACTAAAGACACCGTTAGGGAGTTCATTGATACCTTAACAGAATCAGATTACGAGCAAGATCCGTATTTAGAAAGGACTGTTAGTGAATTAGAGGAATTACTATCTAAAGACGATGAATTCCCTCTCCAAGAAGTAAATGAGATACTTGATAAGTATACCAACCAATCAAAAAGCGAAATGGATTTAGATGATTTTGAAACACTTCAAAATGAATTAGCGAGAATAGATGAATCAGCACAAGAATTTTATTCGGAAAACTATGATTTTTATGAACAAAATGGTTACTTCCCTGAGGAAGATGAATCTATGTCATTCACAGTAAGAAGTACTAACGCTATGGCCCTTAATCTTTTAAAGCAATATGGGGTTAGATGGACTGAAAGCCAGTTAGTTGCAAGATTAGCAACATTAGGAGCTATTGCTGCTATTGATGGTCCAGTGCCGGTAGGGGACTTTATTGCGCTAATTGGCGGTGCTCTTATTCTTAGTCCACACTTCGACAATTATGTTGACAATTTAAATGATATTAAAAATTTTCTTGAAAGTGTTTCGTTGAGAGATGCCGTTTCTAGAGTTACTGGAGCAGTTGAACTTACTTCTGAGGCGAAATATGAAATCAGAAGAAATAGAGTTAAACATTTTACAGCTAGATTAGCTTTTGATGGTTATGGTGGAGTTGAAGTACAAAATCCCATTTCGTTAGGTACTGCGCAATTACGCGCTCGCAATGGAAAAGACACATTTAGTGTTAGAAAAAGTCGTGCAGAACAAGTAGTTGATCAAGATGGGTATTCGTTTTATGATGAAGGTCCGCATTACGGTCTAGGACAACTTGCCAATCTCCCCCATTACCATTTGACAGAAGAGGGAAATTTAAATAATAAATTAAGGGGTCATCACTTTTTTCCATACGACCCATTTGATTAGGATGTCTACTTACTCTCCCGAGTGAATATTCTCATTTCGTAAAAACTGAAACCTCTCCGCTCACATAATTGTGAGGGTTGAGGTTTGTTTTTACTCTATTACTATCAATTTTTTCTGATACAATGACTTCATCCTATAAGAAAGGTTGGTATGGGTAGTAATGAAGAATGAAAGTCAACCTTACACGGATTTTGGAGAAATGTACCGAGATATCGATTTCGCAGCAGAAGCTTACTACAACGAGTTTTTTCATGCCTACAAGACGGATGGGCGATTCCCCGAAGTATATACGCTCGAGCAAACGAAAAGAGCTTCTAGTGCCATCCAACTTCTTCAACTCTTGGAATGGGAATGGAACCCGGTTCGTTTACTGGCATTACTATCGACAGTAGGTGCTGCCCTAGGAATCGGACGCCCTATACCTGTTTTGGATTTTTGTACAATGATTGAAGGTATGAATCTAATAACTTCTCCATATGCAGACTACTATATTGAAAAGAAAGACATTCTTATAGCTACGTTGGAGATGTTTGCAAATGAGGAACCATAGAAGTTAAAAAGCACGTTATACCGTTAAACCCCGCCTCGACTCTGATAGAGCTTTTGGCGGGGTTTGGCAATTTGCAGAGTGCCTAATTTGCACTCTGGTAAATTTATTTTTTATAAATGCCTATTTACCAAAAAATCCCCCGCCTGTTTGAGCAGACGAGGGATTTCCGTTTTAGCCTTGTGCTTGTTTGACTGAATGTGCTGTCGGAGTCGTGACATGCTTTAAGCGTGAGAACATATAGCAGCCGACAATGACGATTACACTGCCGAGCACTTGGATGATGGTCATACGCTCCCCGAGCAAAAGAAATGCGAGGATGGCCGTAAAAACAGGATTGAAATTGAGGAACATACCTGCTGAGGTTGCGCCAACCTTTTGTACACCGATATTCCACAATACCATGCTGACGACAGTCGCCATTACACCAACGTAGAACAGCGACAGCCAGAACGTCCAGTCTGTGTTGCTTATCGTAAATGTAGTGACATTAAAGGGCAGCATCAGCGCAACACCGAAAATCCCCGAGTACAGCGTGGACATCATCGGCGAGACGGTCTTCATCGCCCACCGCGCGCATACGGAGTAAATCCCCCACATGGCGACAGCGGCGAGCATCCACAAATCGCCCGTGTTGAAATGCAACTGGGACAAGTGTGCGAAGTCTCCTTTGGTCATCACCACAAGCACGCCTGTAAACGAAATCAGCATCGCGACAATCTGCAACGGTCGAATTTTATCGCCCATCAGCAAAAAGGAAAAAATCGCAATTGAAACTGGATTCAGCGTGGACAATAGCCCGACATTGGTCGCGTCTGTCCGCTCAAGGGCCCAGAACATGAATAAATTAAAAAGTGCTACGCCGGTTACACCCATCACGATCAAAGGAAGGAGTGCTTCTCGCGTTGGAAAAATCCGCTTTTCGCGTATCCAAACAACGGGCAACAAACAAACAACAGCAATGAGCCAGCGCAAATTGGTCAACGTCAAGGAAGACGCGTGCCCGACAAGAAATTTACCGACAACAAAATTTCCTCCCCAAAGGAAGCTGGTACAGAGTAATAGGACGATAAATAGCGGTCTCATGTTGCCTCCTGCCAAGATGAAAGAGTTATGAAGCTTTTATTTGTCCTCTATCATACACCTTTCGCCAGCATTTGGGCGGTCATGATACACTTCCATTTTTATCCTTTACCAGAAGCAATCCACTTCTCCATGAAAATTAGTTCGTCACGCTCATACCCAAGCTGATTGTAAAAAGCTTGTACACCATGATTGGTCGGCTCGATCAACAGGTTAATCTTTTCACACCCGATATTCGCCAGCCGCTTTTCCAGCTCATCCATCAGCCTGCTCCCTATGTCTTGTCCTTGGAAATCCGGATCGACTGCCAGATGATTCACCCATCCTCGCCGTCCGTCATAGCTGCCCATTACAGCTGCTATCATCCTTTCCTCCTCATTCATTGCCACCAAGAAAAGCTCTGCGTCTCGCTCCAGCTTTTTACGCAATCCCTCACGTGTATCCGAGCAAGAAAGCTGTAATCCGGCTCGTTGCCATAGCTGAATGACGTCCTCGTATTGTTGCAAAGAGAATGATTCAATTCTCATGTTTGATCACCACTATCTTGTGTATTTTTATTCACTTGATTCTATTTTTATACGATTATTGTAATACAAAAAGGGGCTATCTAACAGCCCCTTCCTTCACACAGCCAGCCACGACATAATCACGGGCAGCAAGGCAAACGCCCACACTACTGTAATCATCGCTCCGGCGATCACAGCCAAAGTCGCACTGCTTCCTTCTGTTTCCCCACGCTCAAACGCTTTTACCATCCCCAACGCATGTGCACCCATTCCGTACATCAAGCCAATGGAAACAGGATGACGGAGCCTCATTCTCTTGATGATCTTGGGAGCAAGAAAAACGCCTGCGAAGCTGGTCAGCATGCCAAATACCGCTGTCATCGTAGGCATTCCGCCAATCGCCTCGGTTACGCTCACCGCAATAGGCAGAGTAATCGAGCGAGGAATGACGCTAATCGCCGCTTCTTTTCCCAATCCGACGAGCATCGTCGTAGATACTCCTGCAATGATGGCAATCAGGGAACCCGTAGCGAGACTCGTCAAAATCATCCGGCGATGCGCCATTAACACCGACCAATTTCGGTACAGCGGAATCGCAAACGCCACTGTGACTACGCTCATCATCTCACTAATGAGCGAGGTTGCTTCACTATACACCTGATAAGGAATGCCTGCGAAAAGCAAAAACAGAATCAATCCAATCGGCGCCAAAACAGCCGGAGAAAACAGCAAAGACGGTCTTTTCTTATTGAAACGTTTGGCCCCATAGAAGAAAAAGAGTGTCAGAATCACGCTAGATGTTTTCCACAGGATCATGCTGTTTCACCTCTCCACGATTGAACATGCGCTCAGCAACAACACCTGTCGAAATCATCACAAGCGCACAACCGCTCACGACGACCACAAGCACCAGCAATCCTTTTATACCTAATAACCATGGATACTGCATCATCCCGACCAGCGATGGTACGAAAAACAGGATCATCTGCGAGAATAACAGAGTCGCTCCTGCTTCCACCCATTGTAGACGAATCAAGCCGGTATATAAACAAATGAACAAAAGCGCGAGTCCGATCAGACTGCCGGGAACTGGAAGGTGAAAAAACAAGCTCACCCATTTCCCAAGCCAGGTGAAGCCGAACAAAAGCAAAACTTGTGCGATGATGGAGAACCATCTTTTCATCGAGACCACCCCAGTTGCTCTACAAAGGTTGTTCAAAAAGTTACTGTTTGAACGAGTTACCTTCATTCTAAGCCGTCCCGATTCCATTCGTACAATACATAAAAATCATCATTTCTATTCCATTTGGTTATGACTGTACATTTTCTCTACAAACGATATAAAAGCCTTAGTCGCATGCGATAAATACCCTTCTTTTCGATAAATCAAGGCATACTGCCAGTCAATCACCGGGTACGAAATGTTGACAGTGTGCAATTGTCCGTTATTCAAGCGTCTCACGATGGATCGTGGAATGAGTGAGATCCCCAGCTGGGTAGCCACCATCTCTCCGACAAAATCCCATAAAGAGCTCATGTAAGCGACTTTCGGTTCAAAGCCGGACAGCTTGCACGCTTGGCGCACCACATCATGCATCGCGTACTCTTCAGTAAACAAAATGAAAGCCTCGTCCTTGAGCTGTTCCAAGCTCACCTCATCGACTCCCGCGAGCCAATGCTCCCGATGCACGATCGCGACGAGGTCCTCTGCGAGCAAGGGAACATCCACAAATTTTTCCTGATCCGTTGGAAGAACGGTTAATGCTACATCGATGCTGCCTTGCTCCATTTGGATTTCAAGCAGCTTGGCGCTGTATTCCTTCATCTCGATATCGATGCCTGGATACTGCTTTTTAAACAAGGCGATCACATTCGGCAAGAGAAAAGAACCCACTGTCGGCATCATACCCAGTTTGACCCGACCACGCTCGACATTTCGCAATTCTGCAATCGCCGACGACATGCCTTCCATAAGCTGCAACACTTTGGTTGCATAGCTGTAGACCATTTCCCCAGCGTCTGTCAGATCCATTTTCCGCTCCGTCCGATCCAGCAGAACTACCTCTAGCTCTTCTTCCAATGCCTTGATCATTTTGCTGATAGAAGGCTGGGAGACGTGGAGGGATTGCGCGGCCTTCGTAAAGTTTTTATGTTTAACTACTTCCACAAAGTATTGCAGCTGTCGAATATCCATGATGCCCTCCGTCTTCGTCCAATCAAAAGCGTTAGCTACAGATTACCACAGGCTAGAGTATGCGAAAAAGCCAGGTACGCAGTCGCGCCCTGGCTTTTCCTCCAGCGTGAGTTACTTCACGGTTACTTGTATTTTTACAACTTTTCCATTATACGTCGCCGCAATCGTTGCACGACCTGCTTTTACAGCCGTGATCTTGCCATCCGCTACAGTCACAACGGAGCTGTTCGTAGAGATCCAGTCTGCATCGGTTGTGACGTCAACCTTGGTTTTGTCGGTATAGATAACAGATACCTTCAAGTCTTTTGATTCGCCGACTTTGAGATCGGCCTTTTTCATGTCAAATTCCAATTTGGAGATGACAGCAGACTCTACAGGGATCGAGATCGTCTTACCACCGTAAGTTGCTTTGATTCTCGTTTTGCCTGAGCCTACAGTTGTCACGACTCCGTTTTCAACTGTGGCGACTTTTGCATCGTCGGATGTCCACTTGGCTTTGCTTGTTACATCGACTTTTTCTTTGGTAGACAGGGTAGCCAGCAGCGTAATCGACTGGGTAGTGTCTGGACGCAGGTACAGCTTTTTCTTATCACTGTCCAGCTTGGAGACGACATCCACCTCTACTGGAATGGATACGCTTTTTCCACCGTACTTCACTTTGAGCTTCGCTGTGCCCGAGCCTACTGCCGTAACCAATCCATTCGCTACCGTTACGATCTCTGTATCATTGCTTTCCCACTCTGCCTGAGCCGTTACATCAGCAGTAGACTTGTCAGAGAAGGTCGCAGTTGCGTTTACCTGTTTCGTGCCTCCCACGCCGAGAGCCAGTTTCTTCTGGTCAGCTGTGAGCTTGGAAATCACATCGATCTCAACAGGGACATTCACACTTTTGCCCCCAAAGCTTGCTTTCACTCTTGTTTTCCCGGAACTAACTGCTGTAACCAAGCCCTTGTCAACGCTTGCGATGTCACTGTCAGAGGAAGTCCACTCCGCTTGCTGTGTGACGTCTTCCGTTGTTTTATCTGTGTATTGAACGCGGACGTTCAACTGCTGTGTCCCCGCTTTTTTCAACTTTACTGTCTTTGTATCAACCACAAGCTTGGAAATCTTCTTCTGCGTACTTGTCGTCGAAGAATTTGCCAACGCCGGTACTTGACCGACACCGGAAAAGATTAGCCCAACGGTAACAGCCGTAGCGAGCATCCCTTTTTGCCAGTTTTTCATACTCACATCCCTCTCCTTTTCCTCTCTACTTTTCCACCATTTCCTATATCGGCTAAACAGCCGTACTTGTTGAATACAAAATGGCCAAGCAAGTCATGATTCTTCTGCCCATCTCCCTGCCAAGGGTGCAAAGTGTTGCATCGCCAATGCTCCTGCTCCCATCACGATCGCCTCCCCCTTCAATTCAGAAGGGATGACACGGAATTTCCCCTTGAATGGCTCCCAGATCACTTGATCGCTATGCTCCTCGACCAAGTCAATGATTTCGCGATAATTCTCTACCAAATCACCGCTTACAATCACGGTATCTGGATTGTACATGCACACAATATTGTTAATCGTGATTCCGAGGTACAACGCAGTACGTGAGACAATTTCCTTCGCCCAGCGCTCTTCGTTTCTCGCCGCTGCGAAAACCTGTCGGACATCACTGACATCCTTCACCCGACGCGCTTCTATGATCAAAGAATTTTCGTCTATGTAGGTTTGCAGGCATCCTCGTTTTCCGCATTCGCACAGATTCCCATTCGGATCGAGCGTCGTATGCCCCAGCTCTCCTGCGCTATTGGAGCCCCCGCGAAACACTTCGCCATTGATAATCAACGCAGAACCGATACCCGTGCCAATGCCGATCAGGGCTGTCTTGTTCGAGCCTTTGGCAGATCCGTACAAGTACTCCGAGAGAATTTTCACCTTCAAATCGTTGTCGATAACGGTTTTGATTTTCAGCCTTTTTTCAATCAGGCTGGCGAACGCTACGTCCTTCCAGTCCAGCGTAGTGGATAGCTGAACAATCCCTCGCTCATAATTGATCACCCCAGGCATTCCAATCCCGATCCCGACCACTTTTTCTAGCGGAATACCGGTCTGGTTGAGCATCCCTTCGATCTCGTTACAAATCAGTTCAGCCGTTTCTTCCGGTGTAGAATCCTGTGTTTTATGATCCATCCGGTGCTGTGCAATAATCGCTTCGCTAAAGTCCATGATCCCAAAGCTGATGCGTTTTTTTGCCATATCCACGCCAATTGTATAAATGCCTCCCGGCTCGATGTCGAGCATGATTGCCTTCCTGCCCACACCTGATGAGGTAAGCTCTGTCTCTCGAATCAGTCCTTCTTCGCACAGCTCGCTGACAAATCTGCCAATCGAGGTGGCACTCATCCGCGTAATTTTGGCGATTTCCGCACGCGATATCGGTCTCTGCTTTTTGATAATGTCGAGGATCATTTGCTTGTTATGCTGCTTGGTGACGTCCTGATCTTGTTTCATGATTTTTTTCATCATACAAAACTCCCATCTTGCTTGAATTCCCGGTAGTATTCCTGCGCGATTATTCTCACACTACCTGTCGCCATTTATTACGTCAACCGGGCCAAACAAAAACCATCCGAATCACCTCGGATGGCTGCTACGTTGCTATCGCTTGTTGTTGTTCAAATCATACGGTGTCTCTTGGTAAACATAATAGTTTAACCAGTTGGAAAACATCAAATTCGCATGTGCGCGCCAAGTGACGATGGGCTCGCGGCTTGGATCGTCCTTTGGATAGTAATTACGCGGAACAGCTATATCCAAGCCTTTGTTCACATCCCGCTGGTACTCATCTTGCAGGGTCGTCGGATCGTACTCGGAATGTCCTGTCACGAAAATTTGTCTGCCATCCCTCGTCGCTACGATGTAAACCCCTGCTTCATCAGACTCGGACAAAATCTCCAGTTCAGGCACTTGCTCGATGTCTTCCCTGCGATTTTCGGTATGCCTGGAATGCGGGATGTGGAAGTAGTTGTCAAATCCGCGGAACAGCTTCACATTTTGCTTATTGAGTGTATGAGGGAAGATTCCGAACATTTTTTCTGGCAAAGGATGCTTCGGAACGCCAAAGTGGTGGTAAAGACCCGCTTGTGCTCCCCAACAAATATGCAGGGTCGACGTGACGTTCTCCATTTTCCAATCGAGAATTTCTGTTAGCTCCTGCCAATACGTGACGTCTGTGAACTCGAGCTGTTCGACTGGCGCTCCGGTGATGATCATGCCATCAAATCGCTGGTCACGGATCTCCTCAAACGTTTTATAAAACATCGATAAATGTTCTTCCGACGTATTTTTGGATGTATGACTGGACATGTGCAATAGCACGATTTCCACCTGTAGCGGTGTATTCCCCAGGAGACGGAGCAACTGTGTTTCCGTTGTTTCCTTCACGGGCATGAGGTTGAGAATGACGATCCTGAGCGGTCGTATGTCCTGCGTGAAAGCACGACTATCCTTCATCACAAAAATATTTTCTTGGGCGAGTATTTCCGTTGCAGGCAATTCGTCGGGCAATTTGATTGGCATAAAGATCCCCCTTTCCATCCTTTGAACACAGGTAGAAAAACAATAATCCGACAAATTCGACAAAAATACTTGCCTTCCTGCTAATCCCGCAGGGGAAAATGAAAAAATCCCCTTGCAAGCAAGTTGCAAGAGGTCTCTTCCCTTAAATCCAGCCGCGCGCTTCCATCGCCTCCGTAATTCGCAAAAGCGAGATCATATAAGCTCCCGTGCGCAAGTCCACCTTGTATTGATCTGAGAGCTCTTTCACGGCCCGATAAGCGTTAATCATGGTCGTTTGCAGCTTTTCGTTTACCTCAACCTCGGACCAGTAGTAATTCATCAGGTTTTGCACCCATTCAAAATAAGAAACGGTTACGCCACCTGCATTGGCGAGAATATCCGGGATCACGGTAATCCCTTTTTCCCGCAAAATGGCATCTGCATCGGGTGTAGTAGGTCCGTTAGCCGCTTCTGCAATCCACTTGGCCTGAATGCTGTGGGCATTCGCTGCTGTGATGACATTTTCCAACGCGGCCGGGATCAGAATATCCACTTCGAGCTCCAACAGCTGTTCATTGGAGATGACCGTACCACCTGCATACTCCAATATAGTGGTGTTGTCCTTTAACTGGCCTACCTTTTCAATGTCCAAGCCGGCAGCATCATAAACTCCTCCGCGTGAGTCACTGACCGCCACGATTTTGAAGCCCAGCTCTGTTAAAAGCCTCGCTGCTATTCTTCCCGCATTGCCAAAGCCTTGAATCGCGACTGTTGTTTGTTCCGGCTTGCGCCCAGAATCTTTTAACGCCTCCAATATTGTAAAGACACATCCACGGGCAGTCGCTTCGTTTCTTCCCTTGGAGCCGCCGACCGAGAGCGGTTTTCCCGTGATCACTCCCGGAGAATAGCTGCCTTTTAATCGACTGTACGTATCCATCATCCAGCCCATGATTTGTGGGGTCGTATACACATCAGGTGCAGGTATGTCTGTCTCAGGTCCGACAATATCAGCGATAGCTTCCATGAAGCCGCGGCTGACTCGCTCCAGCTCATTTTTGCTGAACTCGTGAGGATCACATATGACACCGCCTTTTCCGCCGCCATAAGGAAGACCAACCACGCCACATTTGAATGACATCCACATGGAGAGCGCCTTGACTTCATCCATCGTCACATCAAGATGAAAGCGAATCCCGCCTTTGGTCGGTCCTACCGCATCATTATGCTGTGATCGGTAGCCTTCAAAGACACGCACGCTGCCATCGTCCATCTTGACAGGAAAGCTGACGGCCAATACGCGTTTGGGTCGCTTTAAAATTTCTACAGCATCGCTACGCAAACCCAACAATGCCGCTGCAGCATCAATCTGTTTTTGCACAATTTCGTATGGATTCAGGTTTTCTTTCTCTACAGTATTTAGCATCTCTCTTCCTCCCCAATACTTTTCGCATGCATTTTCTACATCACCTTGGCGCAGAGCTAAAGGATGAATGGAGTAATTATATACGATGAAAGTAAATTCAGACAATTTATTTTCTTTGTTTTCACATTATTGTGTTATTTTTGGCAAACAAATAAAAAACGCCCGATGCATCCTCACGACACATCAGACGTTTTTCCCTATTTTTTCAAATACGCCTTCATCAGTTTTGTTTTCGTCTCCCACATCTCTTCGCTGATGTGCAGGCGGTAATGCTCCGGATTCAGCATGCGCAAGTATTCAGGCCAGAACAGCTTGAGTTGCTCACGATGGTAGTTGCGAATCTCTTGGAGGGTCGGCAGTTCATAAACCAGTTCCCCATCCATAAATATCGGAATGAGCAGCGACTCTGCCTGGTAGTTCTCCAAATTCTTGCTCAAATACGTATGGCTCGGATGGAACAAATGGAGAGGGGCTCCATCATCGACCGTTGTTTCATGTGGGAAGCACATGTAGTCAGCAATCGCTTTCCCTGTTTCCGGATCAATCAATCGGTACATATCTTTGATGCCCGGCGTTGTGACTTTTTCCGGATTCCCGGAGATTTTGATGGTCGGCTGATATTTTCCGTCAGCGCCTTCGCGCGCCACCAGCTTGTATACGCCTCCGAGTGTCGGCTGATCCGCTGCCGTGATGAGCTGCGTTCCTACTCCCCAGCTATTGACGCGTGCTCCTTGTACCTTCAGATTCATAATCGTGTGCTCATCGAGATCGTTGGAAGCGACAATTTGCACATCGGTCATGCCCGCCTTATCAAGCATTTCACGCGTCTTGCAGGACAAATACGTCAAGTCGCCACTGTCAAGGCGCACCGCCGTCAGCTTTTTGCCTTGTTTCTCCAGGCGTTTTCCGACCTTAATTGCATTCGGAACGCCGCTTTTGAGCGTATCGTAAGTGTCGACCAGCAAGGTTACCTGTCCTGGTAGAGCTGCTGCGAAGCGCTCAAATGCTTCTTCCTCACTCTCAAAGCTCTGTACCCATGAGTGAGCGTGCGTCCCTTTTGTCGGAATGCCAAACATTTTCCCTGCAAGCATGTTCGAGGTCGCGTCGAAGCCAGCCAAGTACGCTGCCCGCGTCCCCCACAGCGCGGCATCTGCCTCCTGCGCCCTTCTTGTTCCGAACTCCATAAGAACATCATTGCCCGCCACGTTTTTAATCCGCGAGGCTTTGGTCGCAATCAGCGTCTGGTAGTTCATGTAGTTCAACAGGGCCGTCTCAACCAGCTGTGCCTCCATGACACGCCCCTCTACGCGAATCAACGGCTCATTCGGGAAAACCACGGTTCCCTCCTTCACGGAGTAGAGCGAGCCGTTAAAACGAAGCTGACGCAGCTCTTCCAAAAACTTCGGATCGTAGTTCTCCTCCTGCTCACTCAAATATTTGAGATCGCTTTCTTCAAATCGCAAATTTTTAATATAGGAAACAATTCGTTCCAATCCGGCAGATACAGCGTACCCGTTTCCAAAAGGCAGCTTGCGGAAAAATGCTTCGAAAACGACCTTCTGATTGTGTGTTCCGTTTACCCAATGGGCGTACATCATGTTGATTTGATATTTATCTGTGTGTAGTGCCACACCAAATGATTGCATGTCACTGAGGCCTCCTGTGTATTCCTTTCTATCATCATACCAGAAGCGTCCGCTGGTGCCCATCCGCTGTGGAGGATATTAGGGAATGTGGTATAGTATGGGGATAAAAAGAGAAGCAATCGTACAGGCTGGGAGTGAGCATTAGTTGAGCAGAAAAATCGTTACAATTAGTAAAGGATTACCTAAAAGTAATATGTACAACGGCAAGGAATATCTCTCCGGAATTTGGAAGGAAGAAGCAGACGAGCTCGTTGTCCGTTCCGAGAAAATTGCTGACGACGATATCGCGAATCCAGAGTACCACGGTGGGCCAGACCGCGTCGTCTGTGCGTATCCTTTTGAACATTATGCCCATTGGGAGAAGTTATTCGGCCAGCCTCTGACCATTGCGGCATTCGGAGAAAATCTCACGCTCGCTGGCATGACAGAGGAGCAGGTCTGTATCGGGGATGTGTACCAATTCGGTGATACCATCCTGCAAGTGACCCAGGGCAGATTTCCTTGCGCGACGATCAACAAGCGCAACAACAATAACCAGTTGCTCAAAGCGGTGGTGGAAATGGGCTATACGGGCTATTTCTTCCGCGTCTTGCAGGAAGGGACGATCAAGCCAGATTCAGAGATTACCCTAATCTCTGCTCATCCGAAGCAAGTCAGTGTGGCTTCCATCCATCACTTATACTTCCACGACAAGTCACCTTCCCAAGAGACGATACAGCGTATGCTTGAGGTGGAGGAATTGGCCCTTCCTTGGCGGAATAAACTACTTGAAAAACTGGAAAAGCAGCAGCAATAGCGAAAGGAACGTCTCATGCGAATTAATAAGTTCATCAGTGAAACCGGCATTTGCTCGCGAAGAGAAGCCGATAAATTAATCGAGGCCAAGCGCGTGACGATCAATGGCCAACTCGCGGAACTGGGAAGTACGGTTGCGTCAGGAGATGACGTGCGCATCGATGGGCAACCGCTCGGTGTCAAAAAGAAAGATGTCTACATCGCCCTGAACAAGCCTGTTGGAATTACGTGTACCACTGAACTGCACGTCAAAGGCAATATCATCGATTTCGTGAATCACCCGGAGAGGATTTTTCCTATCGGGCGTCTGGATAAGGATTCGCAAGGCCTCATCCTGTTAACCAATGACGGGGATATCGTAAACAAAATTTTGCGTGCCGAGAACAATCATGACAAAGAGTACATCGTCACCGTAGACAAGCCCATCACAGCGAATTTCTTGCACGCAATGGCAAACGGCGTACGTATTCTCGGAACGACTACAAAGCCTTGCAAAGTAACCAAAGTCAGCGACCGCGTCTTCAATATTGTGCTGACACAAGGACTGAATCGACAAATCAGACGGATGTGCCAGGCTTTTGGTTATCAGGTAAGAAAGCTTGAGCGGGTACGCATCATGAACATTGCCCTGGGGAATTTGAAATTGGGGCAATGGCGCAATCTGACGGCCAAGGAATTGACTGATCTGAATAAAAGCTTATGAAATCAGGACGGGTTGGAGTTAGTATAGTGGCTCATCTATATTTTCTTTCATAAATATACGCGAATAATTTGCTATCCTTTCAATATCCTGTTATGCTAATAGAGAATTATTTTTGTTCGAAGCAACGGATAGCGTAGATAGCAAATTTCGTCTAGATGATCCTGAGAGCAAGGATAGTAATATATGTGTGTTACACACTAGGAGGCAATAACAATGGAACAAGGTACAGTAAAATGGTTTAACGCAGAAAAAGGTTTTGGTTTTATTGAGCGCGAAGGTAAAGAAGACGTATTCGTTCACTTCTCCGCTATCCAAGGCGACGGTTTCAAATCCCTGGACGAAGGTCAAAAAGTTACTTTTGACGTAGAACAAGGCCAACGCGGACCACAAGCTACTAACGTTCAAAAAGTTTAATTTAACCAAACACAAAAAACAGACTCCTGTAAGGGTGTCTGTTTTTTTGTTGTCTGAGACACAAATAAAAAACCCTACTCACGTAAATCGAGTAGGGAATGCTACAGAACAGTAAATGGTAGACTCAGTATAACACAGTACATGTCGCTTCCTAAAATTTTTATATTTTCAAATAGGGATTATTCGACTATAGGCAGTCTAAAACGTTGAATATCCGTAATTTGTCCCCGCCCAACACGCAGTAGCCCTTCTTTTTCCATTTTCTTTAGTGTCCGGCTAATCACTTCACGAGCAGTCCCCAGCTCAATTGCCAACTGATCATGGGTAATGGCGAGCGAATCATTCTCCGCACTCGTATGCTCGATCAAATATTCGCAAATCCGCACTCGAATAGACTTAAAGTTAATGTCGTCAATCAAGTTCGACATGATGATCAATCGCCGCGCAAAAGATTGAAAAATATACTGGCGAAAGCCTTGATGCTTCTCGATCCATTTCTTATAAATCTTCGTCGGGACGTTCAGGACCATACTCGGCTTCTCCACACAAGCCGAGGCTTCATACACTGTTTCTCCCAATATGCTAGACGCGATAAGTGGGCAGCATTCGCCAGCCGATAGCCTGTACAAGGTAACCTCTCTCCCATCGCTGCTCAGTTTAAAAATACGAACCAACCCATCCAAGATTAATGGCGCATTCTCCAAAAACTCGCCTTCATCAATGGTAAAGTTGGCTGGAACCGTAGTGATGGAGATTCCCTCCTCTTGCCATTCTTCTGGAGTAAGTCCCGCCAGACTTGGAAAACGTGCAAGGACTTCCGCAATCTGCTCCTTTTGCATATGGACGAAGAACCTCCTTGTGAAAAAAATAACTTGGTGACAAAGTCACAGATTACCGATACAGATTTTTATTATTATTGCACTCAAGAGGCACGAACACAAGAACACGCTGGTTAAGCAGAAATCGCTTCGTTAACACTAACGAACGATCATCATGAAACGAAGGAGATGTATGTATATGAGTACGTATGTATTGGTTCATGGAGCATGCCAAGGTGAATGGGTATGGGAAAAAGTAAAACCTGAGCTGGAAGCATTGGGACACAAGGTCGCGACATTGGACTTACCTGGAAGTGGACAAGACATGACACCTCCAGAGCAAGTGACACTGGATCTCTACGTAGAGAAAGTATCCGACCTGATCAAGCAACAAAACGAAAAAGTAATCCTTGTCGGACACAGCATGGGTGGCGTAGTCATTACGCAAACCGCTGAAAAAGCACATGACCAAATTGATAAGCTCGTCTACCTTTGCGCATTCTTGCCGAAAAACGGGGAAAGTCTCATAAGCAAGTCAGAAGGAGAAAAAGGCCCGGAATTCGAATTGAATGAAGCCGACATGACACTGGCTCCAAAGCTCGAGACTGTAGAAGAAACATTTTTCAACGCGGTTGAGGATGAGACACTGCGGCTGGCTTCGATGAAGCGTTGCCGTCCCCAAGCGCTCGCGCCGTTTACACAACCAGTACAAATTACGGAAGAGAAATTCGGAAGTGTCGATCGCATCTATATTGAAACAACATTAGACAACGCAATTCCAATCGATTTCCAACGAAGAATGAATACAGAAACACCTTGCAGCAAGGTGTTTACAATGGAAGCCGATCATGCGCCTTTCTTGTCGAAGCCAGAAGAGCTGGTAAATCATCTCGATCTAGTCAGCAAATTATAAAATCACCAAAAACAAGGCTGTCGACCATCAATGTCGGCAGCCTTGCTTCATTCCTATTCCTCTATATTCAACTGACGAACCGTACTGACGAGTCTTTGCATTCCATCCCGCAACTGTTGTTCATTCAAATAGGAATAACTGATGCGTATCCAAGAGCTTAACTCCCGCAGCGGATCACAGATCGCACCGGGCACAAACGTAATCGATTGTTCTATGCATTTCGCCAAAAGACTATCCATCGGGACTGAATCAGGCAGCTTCACCCATAAATTAAAGCCTCCTGGTGGACTGGACCACTCCCAGTCGGTCACAGACAGCTCTTCCTCCATAATATCCCGGCGAATGGCCAATGCAATCCGCAGCTTCGCCAAATGCTGCTGCATCCGTTCGGAGAAGAAATAATGCAAAAAAATCTTTTGATTCAGCAGGGGCGCCCCACTGTCGGATAGTGATTTTGCCTGAATCAAATAATTCATAATAGATGGACGGCATGCCACAGTCGCAATACTCAACCCCGGCCCGATGTACTTGCTAAAGCTGCGCAGATAGATGACATAGCCTGCCGTGTCGTAAGAAAAAAACGGCAGTGGAGGCTCGTCACCGAAGTAAATATCGCGGCACGGATCATCCTCTACGATCAGACACTGATACTTCGCAGCCAGCTCCACCAGTCTCTTCCGTTGTTCAGCGGGAACCGTATACCCTGTCGGATTATGAAAGGTCGGATTGAGATAAAACAGGCGTGGTTTTTCTTTTTGCATCAACAGTTCAACCTGCTCCAAATCATAGCCATCCGGCGAAATCTCGATGGAAATCATGTTGGCGCCCTGTCTTCCGAATACATCGATGGCCGGACTGTACGTAGGTCTCTCAATCAACACGACATCACGCGGCTTTACAAGGACTCTGGCAACCAAATCAATCGCTTCCTGCGAACCAGATGTAATCATCAGCTCATCGGGGGTCAGGTGAAAATGATTACGGCTAACATAATAGCTGCACAGTGCTTCCCGCAGCTCCTGATCTCCCTGTGTGGTTGAGTAGGTACCCAGCACTTTTGGATACAGATCAAACACTTTCTTCACGTACTCGGAAAAGTAATGATTCGGCAATAAATTAGGTTCGATCAATGCTTTGGAAAATTGATAGGTCGCCTGCACCTGATGAATTTCCGAAAGATAACTCTTGTGCACATAGGCAGAAACGATTGGATCATTCATCGACTCCACTGGCAACAGGCTGCTCGGTTGTACATAATACCCCGACTTATCCTTCACGTACACATGGCGGTTTTGCTTTAATAATTGAAATGCTTTAAAAACCGTCAGGCGATGCACATTCAATTCCAACGCCAACGTTCGAACAGATGGGAGCTTTTCATGTGCCCTCCACTCATCGCGTCTGATTCGGTCCAGAAGATAGTCATACACTTGTTCGAACAGCTTATCAGAATGACTGTTTGAAAGAGCCTTCCTTTTCATGCCGCTCCCCCCTTCCCCCATGATAATGGATGGATCTCTGTATCTGTTCTATTCTATTTCATCTGTTCTATTCCCTTCCCCTTATGATGAGGAAAAGGGAGGAATCATAATGGTACTGCTTAATTATGTGGTCATGTGCTTGATATTCGGAACGACTTTTCTGGCAATCAAAGTCGGGATCGATGCTGGAGCTCCGCCGTTTTTCTCAGGAGGACTTCGGTTCTTTCTGGCAGGTGTCATTTTATTTTCATTCATGCTCTGGAAAAAACAGGCGCGTCTCTCGCTGCTGTTTCATAAAGAAATGCTCCTTACCGGTATCGGCTTGACGTTCGGGACATTTGCCCCCTTGTATTGGGCAGAGCAGCATGTAAGTTCAGGAATTGCAGCGATATTATCTGCAACAGGCCCTCTCATGGTGATGCTGCTTCAGACCGGTATTACTCGGCAAAAGCCCCCCGGTATTGCGTTGGCGGGTTGCTTGGTTGCCTTTGTCGGTGTCTTTTTGCTGATTTTACCCGGTGTGACCATCTCATTCAGTCTCCTTTGGCTTGCAGGGTGCATGGCAGTCATATTCGGGGAAATCTTTTATTCTGCTGGTGCAGTATACTCCCGGAGCGTCATCCAACGGTTTCAAGATACCTCACCCATCGCTTTGAATGCGGCACAGATGATGTATGGAGGAGCCATGCTGCTTGTTTTATCGTTATTTACAGAGCAAGTGCATATCGAATCGATGCTCACGGCTAATGCGATCCTCTCGCTCCTGTACTTGGTCTTCGTTGGTTCCATGATGGGGCACACCATTTTCTATTGGCTTGTTGCCAAAACCAACCCTGTGTTTCCATCCACGTGGCTCTATATCTCTCCGTTGATTGCCTTAAGCTTGGGCGTCATCCTGTACAATGAACCGCTTTATCTCCTGTCGTTAGCAGGGGGAATCACGATTATTGTCGGGATTATCCTGATTAATATGGATGGCTTGAAACAGTTGATGGGCAAAAAGGCAAACAAGCTACGTGATGTAAGCAATTAGCGAAAGAAAAGGAGTACCACAAGCCAAACTGTGCTTTGTGGTACTCCTCTTTTAGGAATATGGTTATTTCGTATCGTTGATCTGCTCGGTGTTTTGATCAACTCGTCTTTGGATGCCACTTTCTCTGAAGGAATTTCTCATTATTTTGCTTGATTGATTTGTTCCGCCATTTTCAGCAGCTCTACTTTCGTACTTACACTCATCTTGGCTCTCAAGCTATAGTTAATCTTTGTCCCATTTTTCACCCAATCCAAAGAGTGAACGGTGTCCCCATTTTCAGGTACGAAAGTGGAGTACACGGCTTCATTGTCGTCAATCATGACTTTCTCCAAATTCTCCGCAAGTGTACCTCCACTTTTATTGTTGTCACCCAGGATGGAAACTTCTAAGAAAGCACTTCCTTTTTGGCCCTTGTACTCAATCTCTGCATCACGAAGCTTGTCTGATAATGGAATTGGTTGTACCACGTATTCTTTTTTCGTTCTTTCTTGTTCCTCTTTCATCGCTTTCTCATCATACTTGTCACTTGGAAGATAGATCGCTTCACCTGCTACAAACTTGAAATCCGTCCCCAGCTCTGCCGGTACCTTGAACAGATGGCCAACCTTTTGTTCCATGTTCTCCCATGTTGTATAGGTAAAAGGCTTGGATCGAACATCTACGAACGGAGTACTGTTTGGATTTGATTCCAACTGAAGTTTTGTCAGCGGCCAATAAATGGCAACCACTTCGCCAGGTTTTAATCCATTGACGATTTGTTCCCCCGTATCCAACTGTTTAAAAATCTCTGCATTTCGATTCTTGATCTGATCCTTTATGTCAGGGGGGAGCTGTTGTATCTTTTGTTGCTGTTCTTGCATACTCAATTGTTTAAGCTTTAGAACTACTTCGCCCTTCTCATTTTTCAATTGAATCATTTCTACTCCCGCCCATACGGAAGACGCTCCAACGAGCATACCTACAGTGACCAGTAAACCTATTTTCTTTTTCACGACATTCTCCTCCTTGTTTTCCTTGGCGCGAATTGCTGCCATGACTTTATGTTTGACATCGACTTTCGGGACTGGCTTCGCTCTCAGCATGTCTTGCATGCGATTAAACGGATTTTTGTCCATTAGCGGCCACCCCTTCCATCGTTGGCAAATAACGTTTGCACTTTTTCAAAACGCGTTCGAATTGCTTGCGCAGAGCCGCAGGATTTTTGTCCATCAGCTCCGATATTTCCTCGTACTCTCTTTCCTCTAGCACACGCAGGAAAATGAGTGTTCGTTCTTCAGCGGACAGCCGTTTCCAAATACGCTCGATCGGCTCTCCGAGATAATTGCTGTCGATGCTCTCCTCGACATAATTGCGTCCATCCTGATCACGGTTGTACAAAAAGGGCAACACGCGACTTAATTTCCTGCGCTTTAGTACATTCGCACAATGGTTGTAAGCGATCCGGTACAGCCATGCAGAAAATGACAGCGAGTACGTATACTGGTCAAGATGCTCGTAGGCACGAAACAGAACTTCCTGGACAGCGTCTTCCGCATCTTGGCGATGACCGAGCATGTGATAGCAGTATGTAAAGATCGGTTGTTGATAGTGATCGATGATGAGTTCGTATTGCTCAAGAGAACCCGCTTTTATTTCGATCAGCAGGCGCTCTATCTCTGTTTTTTCCACGGTTTGCCCTCCTCTCACTATGAATAACAACTGGCATCTTTTGTTTGTGACACCTATTTTAGAAATTTTTGGTTCTGCTAATAAAATGAAAAGGGTGTTCCACCCGTCTCGTACGAAGAACCTCGTACTACAGGAAGGAACACCCTTATTCCATGCTTGCATTCATTTATTTGTCTATACTTTTGTCGAATGTCTTGATTCTTTCCCGGGAAATCGACAGCACCTGTCGGCTGCTCTTTAGAAATGCTCTCCGTTGGCGTAATAGCTTTCTTTTTGATAAGCGACAAATGCCATTTCCACTTCTGGGATGCCAAGAGATAAGACATGCTTCGTTACAATTTGGGCAAACTGGTCACGAATTTCTTGTCCCCGCTCAAACCAGGCTACTTCGATAAAAGGAAACGACTCCACGATCTTCCCGCCAAAAACGCCTGTTGTATGCAAGCATTCGATTGTGAAATTGTCTGTACCGCATTGGCAGAGTGCAGCAAGCTCCACTGCAAGCGGTTCGCTAATCGTAGCCATTTGTTCAGCTTGAATGCCTCGAACGATAAGATGTGGCATGATGATCCCTCCTGAAAAGTCCATACTTCTATGCTCTATCTTACCGTTCAAGAAGCAAAAAGAGTAGATAAAAACTAGGTAAGAGCTGCAGCGCTCCCGTGCTTACCTACTGCCTCTTGCACCCGCACTTCTTTGTTCCCTTGCTGCAATTGATACATCTGATAGTACCTGCCTTGCTTCTCCATCAAGTCTTCATGCTTTCCTCGCTCTACAATTCTGCCTCGATCCAGTACGAGAATTTGATCTGCATTTTTGATCGTAGACAGGCGATGAGCAATGATGAAGGTCGTTCTCCCTTTTTTCAACACTTCAAGTGCATTTTGAATAATGCCCTCTGTTTCCGTGTCAATGCTGGCAGTCGCTTCATCCAGAATGAGGATAGCCGGGTCAAATGCGAGAGCACGCGCAAACGAAATCAACTGACGCTGTCCGAGTGAAAGCGTGCTACCCTTCTCGATAACAGGTTCATCGAATCCTTGCGGAAGACTGCGGAACAGTTGGTCTGCCCCTACATCACACAAGGCCTTCTCCACTTTTTCCGGAGAAATCGACGGATCATCCAGACTCACATTGGAACGAATTGTTCCTGTAAACAAAAACGGGTCCTGCAAAACAATAGCCATATGCTGGCGAAGCTGCTGTTTGGAAAACGACTTGACATTGCGCCCATCAATCATAATCGCTCCTCTGTTTACATCATAGAAGCGGAGTAACAGATTGATAATCGAGCTTTTTCCCGAGCCTGTGTGACCAACCAGTGCCACTGTCTCTCCTGGCCAAGCTTCGAATGAAATGTTTTTCAACACATATTGGTCGTCTTTGTAGGCAAAAGAAACATCGTCAAAACGGACATTCCCCTGATAGCACGGAACCTTTACAGGATCAACGTCAACGCCTTCTTCATCCAGCAGTTCAAAAACACGTGATGCCGCAACGAGAGATTGCTCCAGGTTCGCCAGTTGGTTGACGATTTGTGTCATCGGCTGGAACAAGCGGTTGAGATAATCGACGAATGCGTAGAGGACACCAAGCGAGAGCAGTGTACCTATACCGAGGGACGCTCCGCCGAAATACCAGATGAACAACACAAACGCGATATTGCGGATGAACTGAACCAGATTAAACGAAGCGGTCGCATTGAGCCGTAGCATTTTATTTTGATAGGTGAACAGTTCTTCGTTTAGTTCGCCGAATTCCCGCATCGTTTCCTTTTCTCTGCGAAATGCCTGAATGATCGGCATCCCTTGGATCGACTCGTTGATCATTCCGTTGATGTCACTGATGCGTGCCCGAATGACATGGTTGAATGCAGAGGCGTACTTGCGGTACAAGTAAATCCACACGACCATGATTGGCAAAATGACTAGACAAACGAGCGCGAGCCGTACATCAAGCAAGAACAGCGCTGCGAAAATACCGACTAAATAAATCCCGCTCGTAATAAAGTTGCCGAGCACATTCGTAAACAGCTCCCGGATTGCCTCCGTATCGTTTGTAACACGAGCAACCACCTTCCCGGCAGGGAGATGATCGAAATATTGAATCGGTAATCGTTGAATATGCGCGAACACGTCAATACGCAGTCTCTCGATGACCTGATTCGCTGATTTTTGCCATAAAAATTTTTGCCCATAATGGAAAAGTGAGGCAACTACCAATAGTCCGAAATAGAGAGCAGCCAGTGTGAGCAGGCCGCTTGTCTCTGGCCGGAAAAATTCGAATATCTCCTGATTGCTTAAGAGAATGGCCTGATACTCCGCTCGATCCGCACCTTTGACAATGACGAGCTTCCCATCCTCAATGGAGCGCTGCCCATCATACGAAATCGCCTGATTCAAGAAATAATAGTCGCGACCCACTTGTAAAACACGAACTTCCCCACCTGTGCTCTCCCCTGCTGCCAAGTGGTCCTGTCTCGTGTAGTACTTCCCTTTGTATAACACGGAATCCTCACGCTGTGCCGTCTCATACCACGGGAATTCAATGCCCATGATGTGCGTATCGATCATTTTTTTTGCCAAAAACGGTCCCGTCAGTTCTGCCCCAACCGAGATGGACAGCATCAATATCGCCAGAAGGATCGTCTTTTTAAAAATGGATGCATAATGGACTAGCCTTTTCCCTGTCGTCATTCATTCACCCGCTTTCTGTCAGCGTCGCTTCAATCTGCTGTTTCTCGAATTGTTCTTTATACCAACCACCCAGCTCCACTAGCTGTGCATGTGTACCTTCCTCGACGATTCGCCCTTCGTCCATGACGAGAATCCAATCTGCATGCTGGACGGCCGATAAGCGATGTGTGGTGATCAGCGTTGTTTTACCTGCACGCTCCCGGCGAATATTGGCGATCATCTCCGCTTCGGTTTTTCCATCCACCGCTGACATGGCATCATCGAGAATCAAGATCTCCGGATTGACCAAAAGAGCACGGGCAATCGAGACCCGCTGTTTTTGCCCGCCAGAAAGGGCTACGCCTTTTTCACCAACGAGCGTTTGCAAGCCTTCAGGCAGTAGTTGCACATCCCTAGCAAACGCTGCCTGCTTCAATACTTCCTGTAATTGTTCTTCTGTTGCCTCGTTGTTCCCGAACAGGATGTTTTCGCGGACTGTCTTCGAGAACAGAATCTGCTCCTGCGGTACATAGCCAATCCAGCTCTTGATGTTATCCAGGCTGATCTGTTCTAGCGCCTCTCCCGAAACACTGATGGCTCCCCGTCCTACCGGAAATTCGCGAAGCAATTGTCGCACCAGCGTGGATTTCCCGCTTCCCGTACGCCCGACGATTCCTAGCGTTTGCCCCCGGCCAAGAGTAAAGGAGACATCCACTAGTTGGTCAACCTGCGCAGATGGATAGCGGAATGTCACGGAATCGAACCGAATGACTTCTGGTACTGCCACATGAACCGGTCTGTCGTGATCCGTCACATCGGCTTCGTAAGCCAAGGTTTCATTGACCCGATCCAGCGAGGCACTTCCTCTCTGCATTACATTGATCAATTCGCCAATCGCAAACATCGGCCAAATGAGCATCCCTAGATAGACGTTAAACGAGACCAGCTCTCCCAAGGTCAGTTCTCTTTGAAACACAAGATAGCCACCGTAGATCAAGCCGATCATATAACTGATCCCAACCAATATTTTGACGGTCGGCTCAATCAACGAATCGATTCTCGCTACATCGATATTTTTTTGATACACTTCATGTGTTTTTTGACGAAAGCGCTCCTGATCCGCCATTTCCTGTACGTAAGCTCGAATCACACGAACACCAGAGACAGATTCCAGTACGCGATCGTTTAGCTCGCCAAACGAGGATTGTGCGGTTGAAAATCGCTCGTGAATTTTTTTCCCATACTGCTTGATGATATAGGCCATGAACGGCAATGGAAGGATCGCCGCTAAGGTCAGCTTCCAACTGATCAAAAAGCCCATTGTCAGCACGATTGCCCCTGTAAAAGATAGCGAATCCACCATCGTCAAAATCCCGAAGCCTGTCGTCATTGAGACAGCCTTGAGGTCATTTGTCGCTCGCGCCATCAGATCACCGGTACGATTGCGCTGATAAAACGTTGGCGTCATCCGCAAAAAATGCGTCATAAGCTTCGAACGCAACGTCCGTTCCGCCAGAAACGCTCCCCCGAACAGCTGGCGAATCCAGATAAAATTGACCCAATAAATCGCGACAGACAATACGCCGAAAAACAGCAAAATGGATACCAGCCGCTCTCCAGTTAGCGTCCCCAGGTGAATCTCATCAATAGCCACCCCGATGATTTTTGGAGGGATAATCTCCAGTAGGCCGCCTAGAATCAATAGCAGAATAGCGACCGTATAACGTTTCCAATGCTCCTTGAAAAACCAATCAAGCTTTGCCAAAACCGAGAACATCTTTTGTTTCTCCCCTCTCTTTAGCTGGCTGGGTGCCTTTTTTAGGGACAAAAAAGACACATCGCCCGTGAGCAACATGCCTTTTCCTCAACAAAAATAGAAAAGGCGCAGGCTACAAAAGGTAACCTACGCCATGTTAACGAGATCAAAAAAACGATACTACGCTCGTATCAATGGTGGGGTTACGTCATGTATGCCCTTGTATGGATGACCCATGCGTACAATTCTTTTCATGACTAGCCCACCTTTCCATTAATATTTTGAATTTCCAATAAATACTTCTGAACTTTACCATTATTGCGGATACATTGTCAACTGATCTTTTCCGTGCTTTTGCTTCCCTTCATTTATTTGGTATGATAATCCTCATGAAGCTTATTCAGGAGGCCATTTATTTTGTTATCATCCAATCAAAAGCGTCGATTGACATCTGTTCAAATCATCGTGTTCGCCTACGTTGGGCTCATTCTGATCTCAGCGTTTCTTCTGTCATTGCCGTTTTTTCATTTGCCGGGAGCCTCTCTTTCTTTTATTGACTCTTTGTTTACCGCGGCGAGTGCCATCAGCGTTACCGGGCTGACTGTCATTACGATTCATGAGGTTTTCAACCAGTGGGGGATTCTCTTTCTTACGTTGCTCTTCCAGGTTGGTGGGGTCGGAATCATGACACTGGGAACGTTCATCTGGATCCTCATGGGCCAAAAAATCGGTCTGGAACAGCGCATCTGGATCGCGACGGACCACAACCGCTCCACATTGTCCGGTCTGGTCGACCTGATGCGCAATATTCTCGTGATTGCACTCTTGATCGAGCTAGTGGGAACCATCCTGTTAGGCAGTCATTTTATTTACGCCGGCTACTACGACGACTGGTACACCGCGTTCTACCACGGTTACTTTGCCTCTGTCAGTGCTTTTACGAATGCCGGGTTTGACCTGCACGGAAACTCCATGCTCGACTTTACCCACGATTATGTGTTTCAGACTATCGTGATGATCTTGATTATTTGTGGAGCGATCGGGTTTCCCGTCCTCGTGGAACTGAGAACGTACTTTTCCTATCGCCGTGCAAAAGTGCGTTTCACCTTTTCGCTCTTCACCAAGATTACGACACTGACGTTCTTTTCCTTGATCGCCATTGGTGCCCTGCTCATTTTCGTTTTTGAACGAAATCAATTTTTGGCCGATAAGACCTGGCATGAAATGTTGTTCTATTCGTTGTTTCACTCCGTCTCTTCGCGAAGCGGCGGCTTGGCTACGATGGATATCAGCCTCTTGTCGACCACAACACTCATCATGCTCTCCGGGATGATGTTCATTGGCGCCTCGCCGAGCAGCGTGGGCGGTGGGATACGCACCACGACGTTCTTCGTCCTGATTGCCTCGGTTTTTGCCAACATGCGTGGCTACAAGGAAGTAAAGGTGTTCGGAAGAGAACTCGTTGATGAGGACATTCAGCGCTCCTTCACTGTCTTTTTCATCGCGATCATCCTGGTGTTCACAGCGGTCATGCTACTCGTCTGGCTGGAGGATTTACCTTTCCAGCACGTCTTGTTCGAGGTCTGCTCTGCATTCGGTACGACCGGATTGTCTACCGGGATAACGGCTCAGATGGGCATAGGCGGCAAGCTCATTCTGATTATTACGATGATGATCGGACGTATCGGGATTATCAATTTGCTCCTCTTCTTGAAGCGCAATGACCGAATCGTACGCTACCATTATCCGAAAGAACGCATTATCATTGGTCAATAGAGAAAAGGAAATCCCCCAAAGCTAGTAGCCGTTGGGGGATTTTTTTCTAGCATCAGAAAGCTGGCAGAGGACAAGTCTTTCTTGTCATCGAATGTCGGATTAATACGGGCCCCAGTTAATCAGGACCCCGATCACGATAAATACGATGGAGAGGACTGTCCATACCGCTGTGAGTGGAAGCATGAACTTCAGCCACTTGCCGTAAGAAATGCCACTCATCGCCAATATACTCATCAGAACACCTGAGGTCGGGTTAATACAGTTGACCACACCTTCTCCGAGCATCAGTGCCTCGACTGCTACCTGGCGCGTAATGCCCATCAGGTCAGCCAATGGTGCCAACAACGGCATCAACATAACGGCTTCACCTGAACCGGACGAAATCAAGAAGTGCAGCCCGGCGCTTCCGAGGAACATCCCAATTGCCCCAGCCATCGGGGAAAGCGGCTCCAGAACGGTAGCAAGCCCGTACACGATGGTATCGAGGAACTTCCCATCTTCCAAAATGACCGTGACCGCACGTGCCATACCGACAATCAAAGCCCCATAAATCAGTCCCTGACAGCCTTTTAAGAACGTTTTGGCGATATCGTTGCCACTCATCTTGTTGAGCAAGCCTACCCCGATCGCAATAAAAATAAAGATTCCGGACATCTCGTTTACGTCCCATTTGAACAAGATCGTGCAGACGATAAAACCAATCAGAACGATCCCCGTAAACGCAAGGATCAATTTGTGACGCGTAGTAAAATCAACATTTTTCGTGTCTACTTCCATCGTGGTTGAACCACTATCAGAAGGAAAGAGCTCACCCTCCAAGATACTGTTGTTTTGACGAACCTTACGCGCGTAACGCCCGATGTACAGGATGGTAACGATCACAAACGTAACATAAATGATGGTGCGGTATCCGATACCCGAAAACAGCGGCAGCTCCGCAATTTCTTGAGACAAGCCCAGTGTTCCCGGAAAAGCGATTGTCGTATTAAATCCGGCATACACCCCCAGATAAATCAGAGCCACACCGAAGATCGCATCCATTTTCATCGCTCTCGCAATCATGATGCCGAGTGGAACGAAGGCAATGACGGAGTTGACGATCACACCCAACGTACCCAGTACGGAAAAGACGGAAGTGATCAAAATAACCAGCAGCCACTCTCTATGTCCCAGTTTTCGGACCATAGTCAAAATCGCTGCGTTGAGTGCACCTGTCTTATCCAAAACAGCTAAAGCCCCTCCTGTAAACAAAACGAGGAAGATGATCGGCGCGCCTTTGACCATCCCTGTCTGTATCGCGGTAAAAAACTCGATAAAACCTGTAGGATTCGGCTCCACCGCATGATAGCTGCCCGGGACAACTGTCGTCACGTTGCCGTTTTTTACACGCTCAAATTCTCCTGTCGGGACCACATAGGTAGCCAATGCACATACAAGTAAAATGCAAAACAAAAGGACGTAGGCGTCTAGCCGAAGTAAGCTTTTCTTTTTTAGTTGCTTGCTCTCTGTCATAAGGTAACCCCCTGCGTGTGTAGCGCTTCTCTAAGAATGTTGGGCTGCTTCATAAATCGCAGCTGTCATGATTTTTGCCCCATAAATCAAGGCATCTGTCTGAAAAGTCATCTGTGGATGATGCAGAACAGGTGTGAGACCACACCCCAGACCAATCATCGTGGTAGCCAGCTCAGGGCGGTGGATCGCGTAAAAATGGAAGTCCTCTCCGCCTGGCGTTACACATATATCGGCAATTTTATCCTCACCCAGCACTTGCCCAATTGCCTTTTGCGCTACTTGGATCATGCTCGCATTGGCGACCGCAGCGGGTGTGACTCCCGACCATTCCCACTCGACATCCATGCCCATCAAAGCCCCTGTCTGACTCATGGCATGCTCGGTTTTTCTTCGCAATTCGGCCATGCCTTCATTGGACTGTGCACGTACATCGAGGCTAAAGGTCGCTCGATCAGGGATGACATTCACCGTTTCTCCCCCTGCTTGCAATTGAGTCATCTTCACGGAAAAAGAGCATCCGTCTTCCAAACGAATGTTTTGCAACGCCTGAACCAAAAACGAAGCGGCTTCGATGACATTTTTTCCGAGCGCCGGACGTGCTCCGTGAGCTTGTAGACCTGTAATCGTCCCCCTGATGGAGCTAGACGATCCATGCAAAATCGCTGGAGCAGCGCTGCCATACGGGACTTCCATTTCCGGGCGCAGATGGACGCCGATCAGCTTTGTCACGCCTTCGAGGGCACCATCCTTCATCATCTGCAAGGCTCCGCCCATCTTCTCCTCAGCAGGCTGGAATAGAAAGCGCATCGTTTTCGGCGGCACCACCCCGCTTGCTTGAATAGCCAGGGCACTGTAGAGAGCAAGTGTCGAGTGAGCATCGTGTCCGCATGAGTGATTCGGTCTCACCACGCCGTCCACTTCCTGCACAAGTGCATCCATATCCGCGCGCAATGCCACGATTTCAGCACTCTCTCCAGGAATCTCCGCATAAAAGCCGTGGTGCCCCTCGAAGCCTGTGACGGCAATACCGGCCGCCCCCATGCGTTCCCGCAAATATCTCGCCGTTTTCTCCTCGTGCCAGCTCGGCTCCGCCAATTGATGCAAATCTTTGTATGTTCGCACTATTTCGTCGCGATGCTCGTCCATGTATAAGAACGGATTCATCCGATTCATCATCCTCCCTGATGTCTATCTCTAGTATCTGGTTTGCTCTACCGAATGTATAGCAAGATTTGTGCCAAAACCATATTGTTATAAAAGTTAAGCATTTCTGAACAATTAAGGATTTTTAGGTTATAATATAGGTTGTTTTTACGGATATCTGATCCAATATTTTCACCCAAATCTAAAAGCTTTTCGGCAGATATAAAGGAGTCGCATCATGATAAAACAGAAACCATGCATCTTGTTGATGACCAGGCTGGAGACGATCAGCTTGCTGTTTGCAAACACGCTCACGTCTTTTTTCGGAAACCGCTTGGCCATCATTCGAAACCACATGCAAGAACGGCTTCACCCGAGTGTGTACGATGAAGTTGATCTCATCCTTGTTTCTGATACCAGTCTTTTGCAAGATCAGCCAGTTCCTCAACCAGACATCCCCGTGCTGCTAGCAAGGCGTACGATTGACATTAACAAATTGGATCAACTCATGGACTTGCCGCCAGGAACGCGCTGTCTATTTGTTTCCAACTCTATCGAAATGGTAGAAGGCGCGATCGAGCTACTGTTTCATCTCGGATTCTCTCATCTGACATTTGTACCCTACGTACCCGATACCGAGACTCCGCTCCCTGAAAAAGACCAAATAGATGTCGCTGTCTGTCATGGGCTCAGGGAGCTGATTCCTGCTCATTTCGAAAACGTCATTGAGTTGGGGCACCGCCCTTTGGATTTGACGACGATCTTTGATATTTCGCGCCTGCTTGATCTGTCTCCAGATAAGGCAAACCTGTACACGGCTGACTTCATCAGTGATTTCGTCCATATCGGGCGCAAGCTGACCAACTCGGTACACAATGAACGGAAGCTGAATGAAAAGCTGAGCTCCATTTTAAATGCCGTTCATGAAGGCATTATTGGTACAGATGCCGCAGGGAATATCACTGTGCTGAACAAGGAAGCCGAGAAAATTTTGCATATGACTGAAGCAACTTGCATCGGGCGAAATGTAGCAGAAGTCATTCCTGAATTTCTTATTCTGGAAGTAGTCGAGTCACACACGGAAGTAACGAAGCAAGTATTGGAATACCGCGATTTGTACCTCTTGGTTACCAAGATTCCCACGTTCTTGGATGATCAGTTTCTTGGCGCTGTCATTACCTTTCAGGACGTGACGAAGGTACAGCAGATCGAACAGGAAATACGGACGAAGAGTGCCAATCTCGGACTAATGACCAAGTACTCGTTTGACAATATCATCGGCAAAAGCCCGTCTATTCAGGCCAACAAGCGAGTCGCGACCAAGCTTGCCGAAAGTGACTTTACGATTCTCATTACAGGGGAAAACGGAACCGGGAAAGAAGTTTTTGCCCAAGCCATCCATCAACACTCGACGCGCCGTGACGGTCCGTTCGTCCCCGTCAATTTTGCAGGGCTGACCGAGAGCTTGGTAGAGAGCGAATTGTTCGGGTACGAGGAGGGTTCTTTTACAGGGGCACGAAAAGGCGGAAAGATGGGGCTATTCGAGCTGGCTCACAACGGAACCATTTTTCTGGACGAGATTGGGGATGCCCCGCTTAGCATTCAGGCGTCATTGCTTCGCGTTCTCCAGGAAAAGCAGGTCATGCGCGTAGGGGGCTATCGCGTCATTCCAGTCAATGTCCGCGTCATCGCGGCTACGAATTGCAACTTGATGGAAATGGTCAAAAAAGGGACATTTCGCGAGGATTTGTATTACAGACTGAACGTTCTGCCTCTGCACATCCAGCCCCTGCGTGATCGTCCCGATGATATTTTGGTGCTGATCGATTATTTCTTGCAGAAAAAAAAGCAGCGTCTGTCCTTCTCACGAGAAGTGACGGAACAGCTACTCCGTTACGATTGGCCAGGCAATATTCGCGAGCTGGAAAATTTCATTCACTATGCAGTCGTCATCGCAGAGGGGAATCAGGTGGAGCTGTCTCATTTGCCAGAGCGTTTTTTTGCGGGGCATGTCTCTACTCAGCCACTTCTCTCTCACCGGGATGATAAGTTGGAAGATACAATCCGGTATTTATCCAGGCAAGGCGCCTTGGTAGACTACGCGGCGATCCTGCAAGTACTGTCCGATTGCTATCAACGTCAGGAACGGATTGGACGCAGTGCCCTGCTCGCGAGAATGGAGGGTCCCTCCATGACTGAAGCCCAAATCAGACACAAGCTGACCGTGCTGGACCGCTCTGGATGCGTCTCGATTGGGGTTAAGAAGCAAGGGACGCAGATTACTGCGTTTGGGCAGCAGGTGTTAGCTACTTTGCTGATTGCTACGAAGCGGTAATTATTGTTGTCTTCCTACGATTGTGGAGACCGAAGCCACGTAGGAAGAAGTGCATTTCCAGTCCAAGCGCCTCTGGAGCCCTACCCAGCGTAGAAATGAATAGAGGGGAATTTCAGCTTCACTTATGAGATACTTCCTCGAAACTTCAACGTTTGAAGCGCTCCCGCTATTCATTTCGGAGCGGCCAGTCAACCCCCTTTGCGGGGCGTAGGCCGAAGCGCAGACTGGAAATGCACTTCTTCCCTCCACTACGGCATCGATACAGCATATGAAAAACAAAAAAGCGGCAAGTTTTTAGCTCCTCCGCTTTTTTCATGAATCCATCTAAGTAGTCACAATGGACGTCTCTATTTTTTCTGGTTGAATCATAGGCAAAATAGGCAGCTCCATCAAATTCCGATGCTTGCCCGGCCCGTAGTAATCCTGCTCAGCATGAGCCAGACGGAAGCCATAGGCAGACAGCGCACGAATAGAGGATGCATTCGTTTCACTCACCGTAACCTGCACGGTACGAAGTGTTGGAAACTGGCGCAGGGCTTGCAGTCTGGCTTCGATTAGCCGCTTGCCGATGCCTTGCCCTTGGAACTCCTTGCTCACATTGCTGAACAGAAGCCAGCCAGTCGTCTGATACATATCAATTCCGGCACAGCTAAAACCGATGAGCTGGCCGTTGTATGTCGCCTTAAAAATCAGCTCAGGAAACAGCTCCATATACTTTTTCAGCTCATGCAAGTTCATTCGATCGGGTAATGTCATATCCGCCAACGTAATCATTTCCGCAAAATCATCTCTTACGACGCGCTCAATCCGCACTTCCACCCTACCCGCCTCCTGTACATTCGCTCTTACATTTACACTATAGCAAACAGGTATAAAGCTGGAATGGATGGCGTGTGAAGGTCATGTAAAATTCGCGAGCCAGTGGCTATTTTAGTGGAATATAGATGCTCATCTTTATCGCATCTGGGAAACGAGAGCCCCACACATCTGTCACTTCGAAATCGGGTCCCTCGCCTCTCTCGTAATTCGAATTCGGCAACCACGTCCCGTAAATGTACCTGCGTGTGTTTTGCACAAGATCGATCTCCCCGTTCACCTTGAACTCCGCATATCTCCCCGAAGGCAGCGCAAGTGAAATGAAGCCCTCAGGCAGTTCTTCTGGAAAGCCATGCACAGCCTCTCCTACAACAAAGGAAAAGCTACCGTCATCCTCAAATTCGCAGGAGATTCCGTACGACATGTCTGCCGCCGCTTTATTGGGAATCCGCAAAAAATCTTGATTGCTGCCAAACGCTTGATAGAAGCCCGGGATGTCCGTGAAATACTTTTCCTCCTGCAAACTCGTTCGGTATCTGCGCCCAATGATTAAAATTTCATCCAATGTCGTGATCGTCGGTTTGTTCATCGTGATCTCTCCTTTGATCGTTTGGCGAAAGGCCAAGAAGTCCATCTTGGCTAGATAAGGCAGCGAATGATTTTCTTTGCGATATCTTCCAGGTGTAATCCCGAACTGCTTTTCGAAAGCGCGAGTCAATGCTTCCTGCGACTGGTATTGATAGGCCACAGCAATTTCGAGCACATTGTCACTTGTCTGTTTTAGCGCAAGTGCAGCTTCCGACAACCTGCGCTTGCGAATGTACTCCTGTACGCCGAAGCCTGAGATTGCCTGAAACAGCCGCTGAAAATGAAACGCAGAGAAATGCGCCCGTGAAGCAATATCTGTGATGTTCATTTCTTCCTGAAGATGCTCTTCTACAAAATCAATCGCGTCCTGAATCCGCTTGTACGTGTCCATCTTTGACTTCCTTCACCTATTTTTTCTTTATTATGCGGGAGATCCCGAGCGTTTTTTTGATCAACTGTGCTATCTTTCTAGCTTTACGTCGTCAGCCGCTCTACCAATTCGGGCGACAGTTCCTTCTCTTCCTTTTTCCCATCCAACTGCTGTGTCCAAATCCGCTCATGGAGCATCTCAAATGCGTATGTTCCCATCAACATACTGGAGCTGGATACGGTGGTGATCTCTAGTAATTCTCCGATTGGCTGATCATCGCAACCGACTACGGCTAAGTCTTCCGGTACGCGAATCCCCCATCTGCTGGCTTCTTTGATGATCCCTGCCGCTATATGATTGCACGATACGATCATTGCTGTCGGCCGCTCTTTTGATTGCAGCAATTTCCTCACGACATCCTTGCCGTCCTGGATCGTTAAACACTCTTCAAATGACCACTCAGGAGAGGGTGTCACGTCAATCGAATGTAGCTTTTCGTAATAGGCACGTTTGCGATGCTGACTGTTAAAGCTGTTCTTTCTGCCGATGCAATACCCGATCCGGCGATGCCCCTTCTTCATCAGATACTCCATCCCGATCAGAAACGTTTGATAGTGGTCGATATGAACACTCGAAACAGATGTGGTATCATTTGCTTCACACGTGATGATAGGTCCGTATCCTGCGTATTCATTGAGCGTTTCGCAAGAGCTGGATCTGGAACACATGATGAGCCCGTCGATTTTTTTATTTTTGAGCAAGTGTAAAACGCTGCGTTCTTGCTCGGGATTGTTATTCGTTTGGCACACCATCAGCTTGTAATGATGCTGGGCTGCTTCTGCTGCTATCCCTTCAATAATGGAGCTGTAGTATTGGTTATTGACGAGAGGCAATGTCACACCGATGACCATCGTTTTTCCGGTAGAAAGGTGCACCGCATTACTGTTTTGAACATAATTTTGTTCTTCAATAATCTTGAGAATCTCCGCGCGTTTTTTCTCATTCACGTACGGATGGTTGTTTAGCACACGGGAAACGGTTGAAACGGATACACCTGCCAATTTTGCGATTTCTCTTATGTTAGCCACTCAGATTACTCCTCGAAGTCGGATCAGTACTAATTACATACATCAAAACACATTCCGCTTGCTCTGAAAAGCGTTCCACATCTTATGCTCTCCTTATGTAGAATGAAAGGAGTCGTGTTTTGTGATTCGCTTAAAATTTGAATATCTCTTGTTTATCGTAGGCTTATTGATTTTGGCGCTCGGGATCAACATGATGACGACCATTACATCCTTTGGTCTTAGCCCGTATGATTCTCTGTTTATTGCCCTGTATCAAAACTTCGGGATATCGATTGGCTTCTGGATGTTTGCCATTAACCTGACCTTTGTCATCATCGTCCTTTTCATGGATCGCAGTTATATTTCTGTCGGTGCCATTTTGGTCATGGTGCTGATCTCCGTCTTTGTCGATTTGATTGGGTCCATCGATGGGCTCATGGCTGCTATCCGTTCATTGCCGCCGCTTCTGACCATGGCACTCGGAAACATTTGCATCGGCAGCGGTATCGGGTTGTATGTGTGTACACAAGTGTGCACTGCTCCCCAAGAGGCATTTGTACTGGTTATGTCGAAAAGATTAAAGTGGACATTCAGACGGACAGAAATTTTGCTGGCGTGCATGTTTCTTAGCGCAAGCTTCCTGTTAGATGGCCCGATTTATTACGGAACAGTCGTGCTGTCGTTTACGACTGGCTACATTATTCAAGCAGCAATCAACGTCGGGAATAAAATGCTTCGTCTCGTCAATCAAACGAAGGGGGCGGAGGCGTAATAGGAGGAAAGCCTTGAGAAATTTTCGACCAAAAGCTGTGTGTTCGCTTGCAGTGAGCCTGTTTCTATTGCTTGGCGGTTGCTCCTCTTCCACTGGTCTCGTAAAAGCTGGCGGAGATGTTTTTGCCCAGAGCGAAATTCACAGACTGACCCAAGATCCTGAAAACGTGAAGCATTACCAGCCGATGAGTATTCAGGAAATAACACCGCTATTGCCTTCGTCTCTCCAAAGCCGCATCAAGCAATTGGATAAAACGAAGCTGCCTTTTCCTGTCGAAAAAGAGTTGGCCTATCTCGTCTCATTCTCCTCAGGCTCCGAAAAAGAAATACGACACCAGCTACAGCTGACATACGCGCAGGATAACGAAGTACCACTTTCGCAAGACTTCTTCATCGTACGTATGACGGAGACAGATGAAAACCCCTTGGCCCATGTGAAGCCATCTGCTTCTGGACTGGATTCGTTTGGGAACGTCATGCGCGTCGAGCCATTGACCGACGATATCACTTTCTATCATCATATCATTACGACAAACAGCTCTTATGTGTATAACTTTTACAAATATGATGATAAAAATCACGCAGTAAATCTGATCGTCACAAACGCCCATGAGATGGAGTTCTATGATGATGGAATTCTGTATCATCTCGCTTACCACGCCGGAAGCAATCTACTGGACCCTACCCTTCATGATCAGATGGTAGCGCTGGCGAAAGATTTAATTTCTGTCCGTTCCTAAATGAAAAAGAAGGATTCCCCTGTCGCTCATAAGACTTGCAGGCGGAATCCTTTTTTCTATCTCTTGACCTTCACGTGGCGTGAGGCTTTACCATATTTTCCAGTACGATCAAGTAACTGGAGGATGAACGATGCCAAACCACGAACAAATTTACAAAACTCAAGCGGAACAGTACAATTTGATGATTTCCAGACAACCTAGTCTGCTCGCTGTCATCGAAGAAATCACCCCTATCAAAGGACAGGACGTGATCGATCTGGGAGCTGGCTCAGGTAGACTTACGTCTGTGCTTGCCCCTCATGCCAATTCCATTCTGGCTCTGGATGCTTCCGCTTCCATGCTAGAAGTGAATACACAACAGCTGACGCAAGCCGGTCTTTCCAATTGGAAAACCAGCGTAGCGGATCATCGAAATATTCCCGCGGACGATAACAGCGCGGATGTCATCGTAGCAGGGTGGACGGTCTGTTACCTCACCAGTTCTGAAGTTCCCAACAACGAGCTCAATCTTGAAAAGATCATTCTGGAGATGAAGCGCGTGCTTCGTCCTGGTGGCACGATCGTCATCATGGAGACGATGGGGACTGGATATGAAACACCTCATCCACCCGAATTTCTTACGCAGTATTATTCCTTGTTAGAAAGCAAATACGTTTTCTCTCACAAATGGATTCGCTTGGACTAT
>NZ_JABSUY020000001.1:1132500-1455000 GCF_013284355.2 Brevibacillus sp. M2.1A | reverse complement strand
GTATTAGGCACGCCGCCAGCGTTCGTCCTGAGCCAGGATCAAACTCTCCAATAAAGTTTGTTACTGGTTCAAAGCTGGCAAATCATTTAATGATAGACTCATTAACGCTTTCGCTGTTCAGTTTTCAAAGAGCATTTTCACTAGCACTTCAAAAGCGCTAGATTCACAATATACCATGTATCATTACTTAAAATCAACAGGTAATAATTGGTGTGTTTCATTTTGTTCCGCTCTTTTTGGAAGGCGGATTTTTAATATAACATGAGCGGTTCGTTTGATCAAATGCAATATTTGGTAATTAGTTATAGAAGAAGGCTACATCATAAGAGAAGCAGGAGATGCCTCCGTCTGACTACAGATAAAACAGAGACTGGAAGCCCGTCTTAATAGCAAAGGGATGCCCCACGAGTCTCCAACTTTATTTTCTCCGTCAATAGATTTTCACGCTACAACTATTAAAGAAGAGAAAGAATATCAACTCTTCCTCTCTTCGGACCGCTCCATTCTCTCACGAATCATCTCCACGAGAGCGTCCATATAGTCAGCCGAATCATTCAGAAATTCAGTGGAGACAAACTCCAGCCCGCAAGCTTCTGCTTTCACCCGGCAATGGATTCTGCAATCGAAAATCGCCTCTACATTTTCGGTCAAAGACAGCAAGTCACAGACAACGACTGCCTTGCCGCCTGACTCGGGCACTTTTTCAATCATTGCATGCACATCCGGTCCTAACCATTTCTGCGGGGCCGGGCCTGCGCTTCGGTAAGCGAGTTGCCACTTCTTGCAATCAGCTCGCATGGCGACCTCTTCAGCCAATTCTTTAAAAGCTTGGATGAACTCGTTGTTCACTTCTGGCACCCCCGGTTGACTGTGGGCTGTAAACAACACAGTCGCTTCGGAACGGTTCTCCACGGAGAGCCATTGCAGTGCCGTTCGTAGACGAAGACTGATCGCTTCTGCAATCCCCGGATAGCGGTGCCAATGATTGATTTCCACAACCGGAATGTTTGCACCGCTAGCTTCGAGCGCTTTTCGGACACTTTGATAATAGGCTGTTGTTCCCGTTCTCGAATACAAGGGGGACGTCGGAAACGCGTACAACTCAGTAACACCGTCTGCGACCATTTGTTGAACCGTCTCGTGCACAAAAGGAGACGTATGCTTCGTAGCTTGATAGATTTTGATTCGCTCGCCGCCTCCAGTTTGATTCAACCGACGCTCCAAGGCCAGCGCTTGCCGAGCTGTTACCGAGCCAAGCGGATCTGCAACGCCAATTGATTGAAAGCGTGTCTTGGCAGCCTTCAACGTATCCGGCAAAGGAACTTTGCCGTGAAACAGATGGGTATAAAAAGGCAGTACATCATCGATTGATTTCAGTGAGGCGTAAGACAACATGAGCAGGGCTTTCATCTGATTTTCGCAACTCCTTTTGGCTATTTTACATGAAGTCCTTGCTCTTGAACAAAAAAGACGACCTCTGATCGCTCGGAAGTCGTCGGTGTGTTATTTCCGTGTGTCTCTTATTTTTTTACAGAAGGCATAACACCCTCTGGAATCGGGCACTCATACGTTTGACCGCCCAGACGCTGTTTCAGCTCAGCTTTTGCCTGTTCAATCAGCTCTGGGTTTTTCAGCATGTCAATAGCTGTAGAAGCCATGACTTTCCCCGCATGCAGCATCCCTTTATGTGCCATGGATGTCGCCCCGAGGGACACCCATTGCCAGGAGTGCAGGGTGGAGCCGTTTATATAGCACGCAGTTGTGCATTGCGCAGTTGGCGTAATCCAGCTCACATCCCCTACATCTGTGGAGCCGTTCAGCGGGATTTTTGATCCGTCGTATGGATTGAGCCATGTCACCATGTCTGGTGCAGGCATGTCCGGTGACTGTTTTTCCGAAGTAGCGAGTTCCTGCTTGGACAGCGTCGCACGCATTTCTTTTGCCAATTGCAGTTCCGCTTCATCATGCACAGGGACGCCAAGCTCCTTGAAGTTTTTGTACATGACCTCTTCGAGCAGCTTGTTTTGCACCAGATTTGAACACGCTTTGTCGAATACGATCTCTACCTCTGTTTCGGTCATGAGCGCAGCGCCTTGGGCAATTTTGCATACGCGTTCGTAAATCTCCTGTACTTGATCAACCTTTGGCGCACGTATGAGGTACAGTACCTCTGCTTTTGGTTGAACTACATTTGGCGACAAGCCGCCGGCGTTCGTGATGGCATAATGCACACGCGCTTCCGGGATGATGTGCTCGCGCAAGTAGTTCACGCCGACGTTCATCAATTCCACCGCATCCAATGCGCTTCGACCGAGATGTGGACTTGCTGCCGCATGGGCGCTTTTTCCTCTAAACTTGAAGTAAATTTGATAGTTCGCAAGTGAATCGATGGACATGATACTGTTATACCCCATTGGGTGCCAGCAAAGTGCGAAGTCCACGTCGTCAAACAATCCTGCTCGCGCCATGAACGCTTTCCCGGAGCCGCCTTCTTCACCTGGGCAGCCGTAATAACGAACTGTCCCTGTCATGTTGTTCTCTTCCATGTACTCTTTCACGGCAACGGCTGCCGCAAGAGAAGCGGTACCGAGCAAGTTATGTCCGCAGCCATGGCCGTTTGCCCCCGCTACGAGAGGCTCTTCCGTAGTTTGGCCTTTTTTCTGGCTCATGCCCGACAGTGCATCGAACTCGCCCAAAATCGCCACGACGGGATTTCCGCTGCCAAAGCTTCCGATGAAAGCTGTCTTGATCCCACCTACACCGCGTTCAACCTTGAAGCCCTCTCCTTCGAGTGTTTGAGCCAGCAGTTCAGCCGATTGGTACTCTTCAAAACGCGTCTCCGCAAAGTCCCAAATCTGGTCGCTCACCTTGATGAAGGCATCTCGTTTTTTCTCAATCATTACTGCAATTCGCTCGGTATGCATTCGCAAACATCCTCCTCTGACCTCGTTGTCCACATGCTTTTTCGCTCAGGTAGGAACGTTTTTTACGTCAGCAATCGTCTGGCAATTCGGTTCAAAAGCGCTACGCTGCGTGGCAAAATCTCTTCTTGTATATCGAACTTCGGATGGTGGTGAGGCGCCGGGATATCCGTACCGATTGCCATATACGTTCCTTTTCCGCCACGATCCTGAACGCGTTTAATCATAAAGCTGGCATCTTCACTGCCCATCGAGTTGTACTCGCCGTGCTTAAAGGAATGGAAGCCTTCTACTTGCCGGGCTTCTTCCAGTGCCAGTTCTGCCATCTCCACATCGTAGTTGATCGGGATTGCTCCCCCGACGACTTCGATCTTGTAATCGAGCTCATGCATAGCGGCACTATGCGCGATGATGTTGCGTACACGGTTTTCTACTTCTTCATTTACTTCTTCGGTAATGGAGCGAGTCTCTACAACCATCTTGGCATAGGCCGGAATGATGTTCGCTGCTGTTCCGCCTTCTAACACACCCACATTGATTCTCGTATCACCCGTGCTGAAGCGGGGAATCGCATGAATGTTCAACAGGGCAGTAGCCGCTCCGAGCAATGCATTTTTCCCTTGCTCTGGCGACGCACCAGCATGAGAAGAAACACCGTAGAAATGCGCCATCATTTTCGTGGTAGCCAAAAATCCATAGGAACCGCCGTGTACCTCACCCAGCGGTACATTGACACCCAAATGGTTGCAGAAAATATAATCAACATCGTCCAAATGACCTTTCTCCACGATTGCGTATGCACCGCGAACACCTTCTTCGGCTGGTTGAAAGATCAGTTTGAGTGTACCGGAAAAATCTCCTGCTGCAAGCGCTTCTGCCAGTCCCAAGCCAATCGTGGTATGACCGTCGTGAGCGCAGGCATGCATGTTGCCTTCATAGTGGGAGCGGAAGCCATTCGCTTGTGGAAAATGGTCTTGCTCCCTACTTTCCAATACAGGCAGTGCATCCATGTCAAAACGGAAAGCAACCGTTGGTCCAGGTGCCTTCCCTTTCTTTACACCGATCACTGCTGTATAGCCACCGCGCATTTTTTCAGCGATCGCCGGGTTTGCACCGTCACGCAAAGCTCTTTCATACGTTTCCTGGAGAACCGCCTCGGAGGGCAAGCCCCGACGGGAATCTCCATCGATTGCTTCTTGTCCGTATATGACCTCATAGCCGAGGGACGTCAAAATCTCTACTACCTTGGAAGCGGTACGGAACTCCGTAAACCCCACCTCTGGATGTCTATGAAAATCTCTTCGCAACGAAACCAGATCCAACATCGTTCAATTCCTCCTGTTAACTCTGGAGCATGTCTTTTTCCATGCCCAGGTCCGATAGGCAAGCTGTAGAAATATGAGAAGACTGGCGAATGTAAACCCTTACAATATACGAATATTAAAAGACAATTTCGCTTAATTGAATTATATAGTTGGCTCGTTCTTTTTTCAATAGGAGTTGTTAGACTTATTGAAAAATAGAAAAATTTCGTCTCGTTGTTGTGGAGGGGAGGAAACAGGAGAAAACGCTCAGATTCTAGGGCCACCCGCTGGGGGATTGACTGCCCGACTCCATGCAAAAAGCGAAACCGCGTCCAAAGTGGTCCAATCAGGATGTGTTTCAGAGGTGGACGCTTAAGAGCGTGTTTCGCTTTTGGCATTGCGTCTCGGTCGGTGTCCCTAAGCTCTTCGCTTATTTCTCCTGTTTCCTCTACGAGCTTTCCATGTTTAAGGCGAGCATCACTTACGACAGAGAAGAATATTTCCAGACGTAGCGACTTGTGGAGTCCTACCGAGCGGAGAAGGGATTCGCGGGAAAAAGAAACGCAACCGTGCCCATACGACGTAGCGGCTACCACTTTTGCGTTTCCCCGCGAATCCCTTCGGAGCGGACAGTCATAACCCCCCAGCAGGACGGAGCCTGGAGCCTAGTCTGGAAATGTTCTTCTCTCCACTGCAGCCCCATGACATGAAAAAACACCCGAAACCTCTCGTCGGGTGCTTTCATTTCTTTAACTGATAAAGCTTCTTCGGACGCCCACGCACAGCCTGCTGCTCTTCCCCGCTGAACTCGGCCAGATCCACTTCGCACAAGCTGCCCATGATCCGCTGTGCATTTCGTACCGTCATCGACAAATGCGAAGCGATATCCGTCGTCGAAAACGACTTCCAGCCCATACGCTGAACCAGCGCACGCAGCTTGTGATACGATTTGACACTTACATTGGCCCGGTTTAGCTTCTCCAACAACTCGCGATCACTGGAGCGGAATGAATAGGCGAGCTCCTCTGTTTCTCCCACCGATTCCATCATGACGCCATTATCCTGTACAACGACAATGCCCGCCCCCGGTCGTTCTTTTGCATGCTGGATTGCTTTTCGCGCATTGTTTTCCGCAGAAAAAGCTGTATCCCCAAAGCCCACACCTACTGCAACCGGAACCTCTGCCTCCAAAGAGAGCTGTTCCACTGTTTGTCGGAGCATTTCAATTTCTCGTTGTATCGCACCACGCGAACTGAAAATCTGGTAGCGTCCGTTGCCATTTGCCAACAGGGAGCCGTCCAGCCGATCGCAGAGCGCAAGCAAAATTTGTCTGATCTTCAGCTCCAGATGCTGCAAGTAAAAGCGCGTGCTGGCCCGCTCAGGAATTTTGTCAAACTGTTCCAGCTCAATGATTTCTACCCCGATTTGTGTGTCCTTGAAATAGGAGCTTTTCACCTTTTCAATGACGATTTTCATCGCCTGACGAATCTCCATTTTCGTCATCAGGACACGATAGACAGGAATACCTTCCTCGCGCAGCGCATGTTCAACCACAGAAAACGTAGTGAATGCTCCTTGTGTCTTGCCTTCACGCCACAGCGATATATGAAACTGCGTGATCGCATCGAGGTCAAAATGCTCGTCGTACGTAGTAACGTAAATCTCCTCGTCCGGTATGTCCAGCTCCGACATCGACTCTCGCAAATGTGTCCCCTCCGACTCAATCATATCGATGGAAACACGGTTCACGGCTGTATTTTGGTCAATCGACATCTGAATGAAGCAGCGATACAAATTCGAACCGTTCGGCGGGCAATAGACGATATTGGCATCCGGGGTGAGCACGTTTTTGGCGATGGTAAACGGAACCGGCCCTGAGAAAAACCATCCGTTTAACTCTGGATGATGCTCCCGGACGATTTTGCTCACTTCACGTACGTCTTCATAACGAAAGGGGACAAATTCGATTTCATGCTCAAATTCATTGGCGACCGCCAGTATCCGCTCCACCGAAGGAAGCGGTCCTACAACACCGATTCTATACATAAGGGCGTTATCTCCTACCTGTTCTTGATCGACACCTTTTCCTCATTCATATCATGTACGCTTCTCTTTGTCCATCGAATGCCAAATGCGTTACTGAACGAAAAAAAGAACTGATGGCAATATACCCCTTAACCATCAGTTCGAACTTTATTTGAATAGGACTACTAGCGATTCAAGTTTTTAATGTACATGCCAGCAGCCACTTGTCCCTCGTAAACCCATCCTGGCGGAACAGGTGAATATTTGCTTACTAATAATACGGTTCCATAAGGAGCGCCAACGACATTCATGATCGTTTTGCTATCATAATTTTCTCGCGATACAACCCATCCAGTTGGAACGGGGGAGAACTTAGTCACATTAAAATCCGTGCGATAAGATGCTCCTATTACATATTTGATCACACGACCAGCTACTTCATCTCGTAAAACTACCCATCCTGCTGGAACGGGAGAATATTTGCTAACTCTTAATTCTGTACCATATGGAGCACCTGCTGTATTTTTAATTAGCTTGGAACCTAGGTCTTCACGAATGACGACCCAACCTGCTGGAACAGCAGCGGACTTACGAATCCATTCCTCATCCGAGCTCCATTTGGCAGAAACTAATGAATGTTCTTTCTGCTCACCAACACTAAATGGTGTGTTTGCGGCTTGAATCGGAGACGTTAACACTGCAGAAAATACGGCTACACCTAATGCTGAAAAAACCATTTTCTTAAACATAGTGATTCCCACCTCTCCTATCATTAATATCTACCAAAATATACCATAACTTTAAAAACGAGTAAATTTTTAAGAAAAATCAATTAATTCCATTCCACTATTTCTATCTATCAATAATCTAAGTAAATATTTTTTATCGAGAAACTAAAAAAATTTCTTTGCTATCGAAACCCTCAGCAAATATTCTGAATATACGTTTTCTATCATTTTAAGGGGGGTATTTATGAAAAAGGGACTGGCAATTGCAACCTGTCTTACCTTGCTTTTCGGGGTACTAGCGGGGTGCTCGAACTCTTCCGCACCTGCTGAACCCACTGGCTCCACTACACCTGCAGAAGCGACAAAAACAGAGCCCATGGTGTTAAAATGGAGCATTAACAGCGAGCCTCCTTCGATGGACCCTGGGATCGCCGTCGACGCGGATTCGTTTGACATGATTTACGCTGCCTTTGAAGGTTTGACCAGCTATGACCTGAATGGACAACTCGTCAATGCTACGGCTGAGAGCTTCACCAACTCGCCGGATTACATGAACTACACCTTCAAAATTCGCAAGGACGCCAAATGGAGCAACGGAGATCCTGTCACCGCCCATGATTTCGTCTATGCGATCAAGCGCAATCTCGATCCGAAAACAGCGTCCGAGTACGCCTATCAGCTTTACTACATTAAAGGAGGAGAGGAGTACAATACGGGGAAAGGCAAAGCAGAGGATGTAGGCGTCAAAGCTGTAGATGACTACACCGTCGAATTTAACCTAAAGGCCCCGACTCCGTTTTTCCGTGAACTAACCTTCTTCCCGACCCTCTTCCCGTTGCATCAAAAAACGCTGGAAGGAAACCCGAAATGGGCGAATGAAGCGAAAACCATCGTGGGAAATGGTCCCTTCATCATGGACACGTGGGAGCACAAAAGCAGAATCGTCTTTACGAAAAACCCGAACTACTGGGACAAAGACAACGTCAAGCTCGACCGGATTGAAATCGCTATGATCGAGGACAACAATACAGCGTTCTCGATGTTCGAAAATGGCGACATCGACTGGGGCGGCTATCCTGCCTCAACTCTTCCGACCGACGCAATCCCTACACTCAAAGATGCTGGCAAGCTGATGGTCGCGGATAATCCGGGCACGCAATCCGTTGTTTTTAATACAAACAAACCACCTTTCAATAACAAAAAAATTCGCCAAGCCTTCGCGTATGCCATCAACCGTCAGGAAATCATCGACAATATTTTGCAGACGGGTGTTCCAGCCGCCTATGGTTGGGTACCGACTTCCATGGGATTAAAGCCAGACGGCTACTTTAAAGAAGATCAGGCGAAAGCAAAAGCATTACTGGAAGAAGGTATGAAGGAGCTCGGACTCTCGACCTTCCCGACTGTTACCTACACCTTTGACACAAATGATACCAACAAAAAACTGGCAGAAGCCCTGCAAGATCAGTGGAAAAAGGCACTCGGTGTCAACGTGAAGCTGTACACGGCGGAGCTGAAGGTGTACCGGGACATGAGATCGCAAGCGAACTTTGACATGATCCGCTTCCAATGGGGCGCAGACTTCAATGACCCGATCAACTTCCTGGAGATGTTCCGTGATAAAACGGGCGGAAACAACCACCCGGATTGGGAAAATGCCAAGTTTAAAGAGCTGATCGATAAGAGTTACAACGAGCCTGATCTGGACGCGCGCAAAAAAATTCTGCTCGAAGCTGAGACGATTCTTATGGAAGAAATGCCGCTGGCTCCAATCAACTTCCGTGGAAGCCCTTATGTGAAAAACGACAAGGTGAAGGATTTCATCATCTTCCCGCTGGGCGGCGCTTACTTTAAATACACCTCGGTTAATCCGTAAAGAATAAAATCTTATTTTGTTTTGTGCGAACATAGTGGTGGGGAAGAGAAAAACGGGCTCCCTCCGTTGGTGGCACGCCAACGAGTAGCCTTTGTATACACGAGTTTCTTGAAACCACATAAATCAAAACAAAACAGGCTGTACCTGTCGCAATAGACGGTACAGCCTGTTTTATTACATTTACAATTACACAGTCAGCGTTTTTTGGTCGGTTCCGTGGTAAGCATTGGTATCCAGCTCTTTTGTCACTCTGCTCGTCAAGAGACCGGACGTCATGCTGCCGCTTACGTTTAGTGCTGTGCGGCCCATGTCAATCAACGGCTCAACGGAGATGAGCAGACCGACAATGGCAATTGGCAAATTCATCGTGGACAAGACGAGCAGTGCTGCAAAGGTCGCCCCGCCACCTACGCCTGCAACCCCGAAGGAGCTGAGCGCCACAACTGCGATCAGTGTCAGGATGAACGATGGTGTCAACGGATCAATTCCTGCGACAGGTGCTACCATGACAGCCAACATGGCTGGATACGTACCGGCGCAGCCGTTTTGTCCGATGGAGAGTCCAAAGGAGCCTGCGAAGTTGGCAATTCCCTCAGGAACCCCCATGCTTTGCTGCGTTTTTACATTCAGTGGCAACGCGCCCGCGCTCGTACGCGAAGTGAAGGCGAACGTCAGGACAGGGAATGCTTTTTTCACGTAGGTGATTGGATTCAATCCTGCAAACGTCAACAGCAGCAAATGAACGATAAACATGATGATCAGCGCCACATACGATGCGACAACGAACTTGCCCAGCTGCCAGATGGCATTGTAATCGCTGGTAGCTGCGACTCTGATCATGATTGCCAGTACACCATATGGCGTCAGGCGCAAGATCAATGTCACGATACGCATAGTGATCGTATGGAATGCATCGACGATTTTCGCAAACAATTCAGCTTGCTCCGGATTTTTGCGCTTTACCCCTAAATATGCTACACCGATAATCGCGGAGAAAATCACAACAGCAATTGTAGAAGTCGCCCGGTCTCCAGTCAGGTCGAGGAAAGGATTGGCTGGAAGCAGTTCCAGGATTTTCGCCGGCATGCTCAAGTTCTCGATATCACCCAAGCGCTGCTCCACCTGTTCGATCCGAGCAGATTCCGCATCCCCTTGCTGGAATTGTGCCCCGTCGAGATTAAATGCCAAGGTAGTCGAAATCCCGATCGCTGCCGCGACAGCAGTCGTCCCTACCAAAAGTCCGATAATCAGCGTACTGATTTTCCCAATGTTATTGGTTAGTTTCATTTTGGTAAAAGCCGATAAAATAGAGATGAATACTAGTGGCATTACGATCATTTGAAGCAGTTTCACATAGCCTTTACCTACAATGTTGTACCATTCGATAGTGGATTTGAGTACATCCGATTTGGCTCCGTATACGTATTGCAAAATGAGTCCAAATAAAATCCCGAGTCCGAGACCGACAAATACCCGCTTGGAAAAAGAAATATGCTTCTTTTGCATGGCATACAATCCAGCAATGAATAAGAGCAATAAAACAATGTTTACGATGATCAATAACGTCGACATATATTCCCCTCCCTTTCGTTTTATGTACCTCTCATTATTGTATTCGGTATAGATATAGTTATATTACCAACAATCCCTACTGGTCAAGTAAGAATTGTTTTTATATTATTCCAAACTGTCTTACAGAGGTACATAATGTCCGGCTGCAGTGGTGGGGAGGAAACAGAAGAAAACGCTCTGATTCTAGGGCCACCCCCTGCGGGATTGACTGCACGACTCCATGCAAAAAGCGAAACCGCGTCCAAAGTGGTCTCTTTCTCGAAGTTATTTCAGAGGTGGACGTTTAAGAGCGTGTTTCGCTTTTTGCATTGCGTCTCGGTCGGCGTCCCTAAGATCTTCGCTTATTTCCCCTGTTTCCTCTGCGAGCTATCCTTTCTAAACGAGTTTTTAATGCTTTAAAAGATGGAAGAATACACTCTCGTTACGCCAGAGAAGAATATTTCCAGACGTAGCGACTTGTGGAGTCCTACCGAGCGGAGAAGGGATTCGCGGGCAAAAGAAACGCAACTTGCTCGCGCTACGAAGCGGCTACCACTTTTTGCGTTTCCCCGCGAATCCATTCGGAGCGGGCAGTCTTAACCCTCAGCAGGACGGAGCCTGGAGCCTAGACTGGAAATATTCTTCTCTCCACTACAGCTCCGCATAAAAAACCAGGAACCGCCCATTTGGACGATCCCTGGTTCGTTAGTAATACGAAATTGTTTCGCTTATTTTAATTGCTTCACCACCAAACACCACAACCAAGTGATGACGACCGCACCAATGGCTCCGGCAATGACGTTGAAGCCTGCCCACATCCACAGCCAATCACCCAGTACCAAATCGCCCAGCCAGCTACCCAAAAGAGCAGCAATGAGCGAAGCCCACCAGCCTGATCCTGCCGCTTTTCCTGTACAGATCAAGCTCATTGCCCACCAAACGACCACACCGACGACAGCCCATACGAACCAGAACATTCGTACACACTCCCTCTCTCATGATGGTGACGCTTACATAAGGGCCAAAATAATGACTGATTATCTGTTACCATCATATTGAACAAAAGAGAAAGTGTGCATAGGCATTTAATTGGTATACAGTTCCGCTCGGCGGTTGGCTACGCTTGGCAATTTGCCCCGTACTCGCTCAATCCGACTTACATCCAGTTCTGCGATCAATAACGTTTCTTCTTCCCCTGCACTCGCTATCACGACACCCATCGGATCGACGAACATGCTGCGTCCGGCAAAAATATTTCCGACCTGGTCAGCCGCACATACGAACATTGTGTTTTCAATGGCACGCGCACGAACCAGCGTCTCCCAGTGATCCTCTTTCATCGCTCCCGCTACCCAGCCTGCTGGCACAAACAAAATATCGGCACCCTGGAGCGCAAACTGTCTCGCGATTTCCGGGAAGCGCACCTCGTAGCATACCATCAGCCCGATTTTGCCGAATTCCGTTTCCACCACTTGATACGGATTATCCCCAGGCGCGATGAAGTCCGATTCTGTGTAGGAAAAGGCATCGTATAAATGTGTCTTGCGGTACGCATGCAGCAGCTGTCCATCACGTCCTAGAAAAACAGTCGTATTGTAGGCACGATTTTCATCACCCTCGATGGATTCGAACACACCACAAACCACATAAACTCCGTGCTCGGAAGCGAGCTCTGCCAAGCCGGACACAAATAGACCATCCAGCTTTTCCGCTACCTCCGCTGGGGTTACTCCCGACTTTGGCGTGGCAGGTGCGCTGTACATTTCAGGCAAGATTACAAAATCTGCCCCTGCTGCCTTTGCTTTGGCAATGTAATCGGCTGCTTTTTGCAAATTTTGCGTCTTATCCATCGTCGCTGTCAGTTGTGCAATGGCTACTTTCACGAATATCCCCGTCCTTCCCATTCATACAAAGCTCTCGTTTTCTTACTTGCTAGTATAACTGATTTTGACAGAGTTCCAAGTAAATCTGCTTTACCAACTGGACGTCTTGTATATAATGGACTTGTCATCTTGCGTATAAATTTTCACCCTATTGAAAGCAGGTGAGTCCATGTCCATCCGTATCAAGCTGCTGCTCTCTTACACAGGGATGCTAGTCATCAGCTTGCTGACGTTTTTTGTAGCCGCCAGCCTGTTTACGATTGCGGCGACAGGCGATTTCAACAGCTTTCGCGATTTTTATAAAGTGCATTATCAGCTAAATCCGCTGACAGAACAAGAAGAGAATATTTTCCTTGAATTGAAATATCTCGCCAAGAATGAGCCGGATCAGTTGCAAAATCAGGAGCTGCTTGCCGATTACGATTTCAAGCTCAAAACGGTACGGGCCGGCCTATATGTCCGCAGAGAGAGCAATCAAGTCTTTACCTCTCCAACCATCAATCAGCCCGAGCTGGAAAACAGCTTGCCGCCCTATGACTTGAACAACAACCAGATTCGCAACACGTTCAACATCGGCGAAAGATTTTATGCGTATGCCAAGTTTGACTTCAAGTTTTCAGATGGCGCAAAAGGCAGTGTCTTTGTGATCCGCGAACGCAGTCCATTTGGTGAGGTTATCCGCAAACTGCTGCCGATGCTCGTGTTCCTCCTCCTCGGCGTCATTGTCATCGCAAACGTCCTGTTGTACCGCTGGATTACTCGTAGCGTCGTAAAACCGCTCGATTTACTGCGCAATTCGGCTGAGAACATCAAGGAAGGCAATCTGGACTTTGAGCTCCATCTGTACACGAAAGACGAGATTGGACAACTGAACGAAGCTTTCGAAAACATGCGCAAACGATTGCAGGAATCGGTGCGACTGCGCCTTGCGGACGAAGAAAGCCGCAAAGAGTTGATTTCCAACATCTCGCATGATTTACGGACACCGATTACCAATATCAAAGGCTACATCGAGGGAATCCGTGATGGCGTAGCTGATACCCCGGAGAAAATGGACAAGTACGTCAATATCATTTACTCCAAGGCAGTAGACCTCGACTTGCTCGTCGATGAGCTGTTTCTCTACTCCAAGCTCGATCTGAAGCAAGTGCCCTTTACATTTGAACATGTAGATATCGTGCGGTTTTTGGATGACTGCATCGACGAGCTGCACTACGATTTGGAAAAGAAGGGCATCACGATTCAGTGGAATCAACGCGCAGCAGAAGGCACCCTGGTCATCGCCGATCTGGAAAAAATCAAGCGCACCGTCTTAAACATCATTGGCAACTCACAAAAATACATGGATAAACCTGAAAAAATCATCTGCGTCTCGGTTCAAGCAGACCCTCATTGGGCCACCATTGAAATAAAAGACAACGGCACCGGTATTCCGCAGGAAGCCATTCCTCACCTATTCGAACGATTTTATCGAGTGGAGCAATCCCGTAATTCTTCCACGGGCGGTAGTGGTCTCGGACTGTCCATCGCGCGCCAGATCGTCGAGGGTCACGGCGGCAGAATCTGGGTGGAGAGCAAGCAAGGTGTAGGTACCAGCCTGTTCTTTACGTTAAAACGTACCCACAAACAATAGGAGGTGCACATTCCCATGTCTTCACGCATCCTCATCATTGAAGATGAGACGACCATCGCTCAACTGGAGCGGGATTATTTTGAACTGAACGGCTTTCAGGTCGATTTATGCCACTCCGGCAGCGAAGGCTTGCCGCTTGCCATCAATGGCGACTACAGTTTGATCATCGTTGATTTGCAGCTTCCGGGCATGGACGGCTTCGAATTGTGCAGCCAGATCAGACAAGTCAAGGAAGTGCCGATCCTGATCGTCTCCGCCAAAAAAGAAGAGATCGATAAAATCCGCGCCTTTAATCTCGGTGCCGATGACTATATTACAAAGCCGTTTAGTCCCAGCGAATTAGTAGCCAGAGCCAAAGCCCATCTGACAAGATACGAGCGTTTGACAGCCCGACAAACTCAACCAACGAACGCAGAAATTCACATTCGCGGTCTCGTCATCGACAAAGTATCGCGGAGAGTCTATGTACGCAATCAGGAAGTTATATTCACGACAAGAGAATTCAATCTGCTTGAATTTCTAGCGACTCACCCGAATCGGGTTTTTAACAAAAATGAACTGTTCGAACGAATCTGGGGCATGGATTCCAGCGGAGATATCGCGACCGTTACGGTGCATATTCGCAAGCTGCGGGAAAAAATCGAAGTCGATCCATCCAATCCGCAGTACATAGAGACTGTCTGGGGTGCCGGTTACCGATTTACTGTCTAAGCATAAACGCGAATACCATGATTATTACAAAAACCTTCAGTGAAAACGAGGACGGATTTTCCGCTCCACGTCAAAGCTGGAGGATTTTTTTTCAATAAAGGTCAGTTTATCTTTTTTTAAGAACCTTTTTAGATTCTATTAATCTCTTGTTTCTTGGCAGTTTATGTCTCTCGACTATTCTACAAGTAGTCAAGCAACACCCATTCAACCAATCTAAAGGAGGACCAACTGATGAAAAAGTTTTCCAATAAAATCGCGATCATGATGCTCGCAACTATTATGGGCACAGCATCCCTTCCTTACGCTGCATTAAACGTACAAGCGGCTTCCACTCCCCTGAATGCACAAGAAATTCAACAAGCCGTTACTGAACTCTCCAAGCTGAAAGTTATGCAAGGCAGTAACATTCACAATCAAGTTACGCGTGCCGAGCTGGCAAAAATGGTCGCACACACCTTTGGCTTGCAAGGCGGCAAAACAGATAAATCCGTAACGTTTACGGATGTGAAAGCAAATGACTGGTTCTATAAATACGCGGTTGATCTGGTATCCCTCGATATCATGCAAGCAAAAGATGGCCAATTTGATCCACGCGGAACCGTAACAGATGCTGAATTCGTGCAAATCGTCGCAAAAGCGCTCAAACGTGATGTGAAGTCGGTTAACTACTGGGCGGAACGCTTCTTCTCCGCAGACAGCAACGTTACGCGCGGTGAAGCCGCTTATCTGTTGAATGTGGCTCGCCAGGCAATCCCTTCCGATAAAGCAACCATCACGAGCGTACAATCCTTGAACGAAATTACATTGATTGTGACGTTCGACGCTCCGTTGACAGCAGAAAACGAAGCATTTGCCAAAGCAAAAGAAGACTTTGTCTTTAGCGATGGGCTGACACTGACCAATATGCCACGTCTGAAAACAGGTTCTACCAATACCTACATCGTGCCGACCTCGGTTCAAAAGCCAGGAACCACCTACACCCTGACATACAAAGGGAAAAAGGCGGGCACATTCGCAGGTAACGCAACCAAGATCGACATGACAGAAGTGCGACAAGTAACAAACGACACGTTTGAAGTCGAGTCCCTGCGAGCAAATGGTGTCATTGATTACGGATATGTCATCTCTGCCTACAGTGGAGGGCGCGGTGCAAATGCATTGGTGCTGGATCAAAACAACAGTGCAGACGGTAAAACGTATCAAATCATTTCTTCCATGCAAGCAAGACAAGTGATCATTACACCGGAAGGGGGACAACCAATCGTAGCGAAGTACGTGCCTTTCACACAATCAACAGACGGCAAGCAAGAAATTAAATTCCGTCTCCCAGAAGGCCAAGTCCTGACTCCAGGCGTTACGTACACCATTACGTCCGACTGGGCGAATATCGCAAATCCAACCTTCGTCGCAAAAGAAATCGCTCCGCTCGAAATTAGTGAAGCCAAAGCAGTTAATGAAACTTCTATCACCGTTTCCCTCACAGAGGACCCGGGTGACGAGCTGTTCTCCGGACGCAGCGTAGAACTCACTAGTGCAGACGGAGAAAAACTGCTGGCGACGTACAAATATTCCAGCCGCAAAGGTACAACAGGCGTGTTTGACATCCAGCAAGATGGTAAACTGAAAGCAGGTAGCACATACACGGTAACACCTGTCGGCGATTGGGCTGGCAAATCTTCTGCCGAGCTGACAATCGAGTAGTCTTTGTAAGTGTTCAAAAACTGACTTTATGAGCTACCTCTTTTGTGTGATGCAGGTATCCAAATCAAAAGAAAGGTGTGGGCTCGCTGTGCTGTATGCAGGTCTTTTGACCGCTGTCGTTATTCTGTCAGGGTGTGAAATGAATTGGAATACCATCCTGACGAGTGGCGAGCAGCAAGCAACCCGGGCGGTGAAAATTGAAATGGATAAGCTGAATCAAGCCTTATTGACAGCAACCAGTCAAGGAGACAAAGCAGCGATTGAGAGGCTGCTTGCAGAAGGCGCGGATATTGACGCCACCGATAGTAGGGGCCGGACCTCTGCAATGATCGCGGTCCACTCCGGTCAACTAGACGTTTTCAACTTGTTGGTTGAACGCGGAGCCAACGTCAACATCCGAGACAACAACTTAGACAATCCCTTGCTCTACGCTAGCGCAGCAGGCCAGCTCGCATTCGTAAAAGCCTCGATAGCAGCAGGTGCCGACACTACCATTACGAACCGTTTTGGCGGAACGGCCTTGATTCCTGCGGCTGATCGTGGACATGTCGAGATCGTCAAGGAACTGCTCACCACCTCCGATGTCAACATTGATCATGTCAACAGATTGGGCTGGACCGCTCTCTTGGAAGCAGTGATTTTGGGCGATGGTGGCAAGAAGCATCAGGAAATCGTGAAGCTGCTGATCGAGCACAATGCCAATGTCAATCTCGCTGATCACGATGGTGTGACGCCTCTGGGACATGCGAAGAAGCATGGCTACAAAGAAATGATCGAAATGCTCACGCAGGCTGGTGGAAAATAAGAACATCTATAATGGAAGAAACAAAGGATAGGATCGTCAGAACTCATCTGACCCCTATCCTTTTTCTTATTTCCTAGACCAAAAGCCCCTGCAAAACTCAAAACTTTTTCCATATTCAGGCGTCAATTACTAGTGGACTATTCCATTATACCTACACCATTTTGATAGGAGCCTGTTTTACATGACCGTCAGCTCGTATACATCGATTTTGGAAACGGACAAACGCATCCGAAAAGCTTCTCCTAACCTTGAAGCTAAGGTGGAGATGTACAAGCTCTTTCTTGCTTCTACAGACGCTATTGAAATCCATATGAGTAACCTGACGCATCCTTTGACTACCATCAGAATCTATGACATCCATCGAACAAAACTTGCAGAAGCTGAATATAGTCCGAACGCCCCCATCATCCTTCCGTTTTTTCCGGAGGAAGATGGCCTTTACTACGTGCAGCTGACGATTGGACCTGATCCGGACCCGCAGCACACCTACCAACTGCATGTGGATAAGTACAAACGCCTATCGGGAATCATCCATCAATCGGAGGAATTTTCCGCAGAAAATGGTCCGTACATGATCGGACCAGAGGATGCCATCATAGCTGCTGGGACCTCCATCAGCTTTGAAGCAGGTACATCCATCAACGTACGCTGCCAAAACAAGATCGTCGTCCAAAACGGGGCTTCTATTTCTTTTCGCGGGGAACCGGACAAACCTGTCGTCGTCATCGGCGCCATAGACGATACAACCCCGCACCGTTGGAATCAGCTCGTTTTATCTCCCTTGGCTGAGGCAACCTTCCAGCACATCATTGTGCAATACGACAACGATGAAGACGGCGTGGACTTCTTGACCTCAGCGGCCCCTTTCGTGGCAATCGCCTCATCCGTTGAGGAATTCGAGTCAACGGTTGCCAAAGCGAACTATGTGGAGCGGGCCGCAGTCATATCTCCCTCTTCTCGCCTGGACTTCATCAAAACTTGGTTCCAGCAGTCCAGCCCTTATCGTTTCCATATTTTTAGCGACCTCCTGCCTGAGCTTTATTTCGGCATTGATGTCGCCACCTTTGCGCGATGGGAAACGGATACGAAGCGGATTAACGAAGAACGTGTAGAAGCTGGCGAAATCAATTACTGGGATTTTGTTAACGGCAACTTCACTGCTGATTTGATAGAAGCGACGTATCTGTTTGCCAATAATGAGAGCAGCCCGGAGCTGCGGATCCAACGATTGATTGATTTTCTGATCATCGCGCAAAAATGGAGAAGAAAACACGGGTGCTTCAGCCTGTTCGACCTGCTCGATCCGTTTCACGATTACGACGAGGAGTTTTACAAAACGTTTGAACAGATGTCGTCCGCCTTCTGGCTCGCGCACAATACGTCCATTATTCACTGGGATACTCTTTCACGAGAGCTCGGCATTTGGCAAAAAGAAAGTTTCTTCGAACGGCAATTCATCAACTCTGTCATGATTCGTCTGCACTTCGCAGCTGATCTGCCGTTCTCCCTTCCCGGGTACGGAAACAACATTCCACCCGTCGGCTTTCTCGGTATTTCCATTCACTTTGGCCCGTTCCGCTATCCAGAGGACTATCCGGCTCCCGAGCCTGAATTCGACGTCAATTACGGCGAACTCTCTACAGCTAGCTATGTGAAATTTATGTTCGAATCGTTGCTCAATGGCAAAACGAATCCCGTCTACACGTGGTGGATCCCTACACAAGCGGATAAGGAGCTGTTTCGAACCTTACAGGAAAAGGGGATTTCGCTGGATTCCCCTCCGGAAGATTGGGATCGCGAATTCGTGCAACCTGCTAGAAAAACGCTGGAGGAAATTCGGGCATTCTACCTTAACCCTACTGCAAGTGAAAGGTTCACCTCCAACTGTTGAGGTCGGGAGAAGCCATGCCACAAGTCTTTCGAACAGCAGATGATTATTTCGGGGGTTAGACCTTTTTGATAGTTATGTCTGGAAGTCTTTTGGAGGAGATATTCTTTTGTTTCATCATCTTGGGTAATCTGTAGAAAGTATTTCGATTTAAATCTTTTGAATGAACGCTCAGGGAAGCACACAAAGCTACGTGGAAAGAAGCCTCCCCAAGTAGGAAGGCTTCCTCCTTAATTCACAAAATTTTTCCCATAGTAAATCTCGTCCATCTCTATTTGCAATTGCTTCGCAATATCCTCCTGCTCCTCCGGTGTCAGCCTATCCTTCGTGTATCCAAACAAATAATTGTTCAGATCAAATTCCCTGCGTTTGCATTTGGTATGGAAAATATTATCCTGGTACACATTCACATCAATCATGTGGAACAAGTCCTTAATTTCCTCGGGAATATAATTTTGGATGGAACTGATGTCGTGATCGATAAACAGCTTGTATCCATGTATATCCCGGGTAAAACCCCGCACCTTGTAATCAATTGTCATCAGGTCTGTATCAAACGAACGAATTAAATAATTGAGTGCTTTGAGCGGAGAAATTTCGCCACAAGTCGACACGTCGATATCAGCCCGGAATGTACTGATGCCCTCTGTTGGATGGTACTCTGGGTACGTATGAACCGTAATATGGCTCTTGTCCAACTGTAGCACTACATTCTCAGGTAAAGGCCCGGGAGATTCCTCATAAGATTCATTAGGGACTTCTACGACCGGCCCCTCGGATACAAGAAAAGTGACGCTCGCGCCTTGAGGTACATAATCTTGTTGGGCGACATTCAGTACATGTGCGCCGATAATATCCGACACGTTTTTTAGGATATTCGTCAATCTCTCTGCATTGTATTGTTCATCTATGTATTCGATATACGCTTCCCGTTCCGCTTTTGTTTTGGTGTAGCAGATGTCGTACATGTTGAAGCTGAGTGACTTGGTCAAATTGTTGAAGCCATGCAGCGTAACGTTTTGTTCTGTTTTTTGTTCCAAGCGTCATTTCCCCCTGTAGTAGCATCCAAAACTCGTTTGGTCTTACTTTTTCCTCCATCTCGTTCATAAATACCCACTACTTTTGTCCTATCAAAAATTGATTCAATAGCATCAGGGAAACTTAACAGAATATGGTTCTAATCCCCTTGGTTTAGTGATAAAATATCGAAGTGTGTCAAAATTTAGAAGAAAGGGGGAAATTATCATGCATTGGTATACAAGCGTATTGAAAAAATACGTCGCTTTTACAGGAAGAGCTAGACGTCAAGAATATTGGATGTTCACTTTGTTCAACATCATCGTATCTCTGGTAATTGCTCTCGTAGACTCATTAATTGGTACAGCATCTGTTTTGGGCATGATTTATTCACTAGCAGTATTACTGCCTAGTTTGGGCGTAACTGTTCGCCGATTGCACGATACAGGAAGAAGTGGTTGGTGGGTCCTTCTTGGATTAATTCCTTTTATCGGTGCTATTATTTTGATCGTATTCTTGTGCCAAGACAGCCAAGGAGACAACCAATACGGTGCGAATCCTAAAACTTCGCAATCCTTCTAATGTCTTCAACACCTCTCCTCATAAGGGAGAGGTGTTTTATTTTTGGCCCAAAGAAAAAACGGCAGTTCGGGGCTCCCCAAATGCCGTTTTTCCACTACCGTTTTACGCCTCGTCCCAAAAACGTCGCAGGTTGTCCATCCCGATCTTGGAACCTTCTCTACACTCCTCCATGCCTTCGAACTCAACCGTGATATAGCCATCATAGCCAGAGTGCTTGACCAGCTTGACGACTTCGCGTATGTTGATGTCGCCTTGTCCGACTATCGCTCCACGCAGGAAGTTGCCATTGACGGTCTTGAACCATTTGCCAGCGCCTGGGTCATGGTAGGACGGACGGAAGTAGAAATCTTTAAAATGGACGAGCGAAGCATAAGGCAGATTTTTTTGCACACCAACCAGCGCAGCTTCGTCCACACACATGAAGTTTCCGATATCCAGCGTCGTTTTGAAATTCGGGCGGTTGACCTCATGCAAGACACGCTGCACGCGATCACTTGCCTGCACCAGCCAGCCGTGATTCTCGATTGTCGTCGTTATTCCGAATTGCGCGGCATAATCAGCGATTCGACGGCTGCCCTCAACCATCTCAGCCAAATGCTTTTCAAAGTATTCGATCGTCGTCTCCTCTACGGGAACAGTAAAAGCAGACACGTCGTGGCGCATATGCTTGATACCCATGCGGTGCAGCAGATCGACATGTGTTTTTACACGTGCGACTTCTGCTTCGAAGGCTTCTTCGTCTGGTTGAATAAAGTTGGTCGGCATCGAGTAGTTGGACAGCTCAATCCCTACCGCTTTTGCCTTATCCCGAACAGCGTCTGCCAATTCGTAGTTATCAACTAGTGTAAAACCGTATGGCACAATTTCCATGTGTTCACCGCCGTTATCCGCGATCCATTGCACGACATCCAGTACATCCATTTCCCCAGCTCGGATTGCTGTCAGTAGACTGTAAGTGCTCAATCCAATTTTCATCCGTTCCACCTCGTTTGATTTATTTGTATAGAAAGGCTACAGCTCATCATGATGAGAAATGCACCTTGTTGATAGTCACGGCTTGCTTCAGACGATGAGATTCATAGGCTGCCTTCACCACTTCTAGCGTCCGCAGTCCATCCTCTCCTGTAATAGACGGAGGTCGGCTTTCCATGACATTTTGCACAAAATCAGATATAAGCCGTTCATCCATATCCACAGCCCAAGGCAGATTTTGCAGCTTCGAATCGCGGTCATTGTAATAGAGCGCGTGTTGCTTGAAGACATCGATGTCCAACGTGCCTTTGGTGCCGACAATCCGCATCGTCACATCTCCCCACGTCGGGAACGTCTTCGGTCTCGACCAGCTCGGATCGATTCCAACAATTACGCCAGACTCCATTTCCACAAAAACCAGTCCACAATCCTCTACCTCCAACTCGTAAAAACGTGTGTCCAGCTCAGCGTAGACGCTTTTTACTTCGTCCTGGAGCATCCAGCGGACGAGGTCCATCAGATGGACGATGTGATCCGTCGCTGCCCCACCGCCAGACAGCTCCTTTTCAATGAACCAGCCACCTGGCATTTGTCCGTGGTTCGTGCCATCGATGGCGAGAATGTCTCCAAGAGCACCCGACTGAACGATCTGCTTGACACTTTCCATCACGGGTGCAAATCGGACAGGATAGGCAACCTGGAGCATGACACCTTCCTCTTTGCAAACCTGAATCATTTCGCGTGCATCCGCAATCTCGGTGGCAATTGGTTTTTCGCAGAGAATGTGCTTTTTCGCTCGCGCTGCCGCAATCACGTGCTCCTTGTGCTTGGCATTTTCCGAGCAAACAATGACCGCGTCGATACCGGATTGCAAAAAGGCATGCAGATCTTGATAAAAATTAAGCTGGTAGGCAGTGGCCACTTCCTCTCCACGGCGAGAATCATCATCCCAGACTGCTATCAGCTGCGCATCCAGGTGCTTCTGCAAATAAGTAGCGTAGCTATGGGCATGCATATGGGCGAAGCTGATAATTCCTACCTTCATCCTTCGCCACCTCCAAGCATGAGACTCACAGGTTGTCCCGTCCTGACCGATTCTCTCGCCGCCGAAGCGATATCGAGAGCCGCGAGCAGATCACGAGAATACAGACGTGGTACTTCCTGTTTCTGTACACAGCGAACGAAATGCTCCCGCTGTCGCTGCATCAGATCCATCCGTAGGAATGTTGTCGAAAGAAACTGCTCTCCCCGACTCCAGCGAATGGGGGTGCTTTCCCGGCTATCATGGGCAATCATACCTTGATCACCGGTAAGCTCAAAGGAACCATGTTCTGTCTCCTCGGCCCAAGATAGCTCTACATGGGCAATTGCCCCGCCTGCCATTCGAAGCATGACCAACGCATAATGGACGATCTGTCCTGACTCATTTATGTGCTTGACCTCTCGCGCCATCACTCGCTCAACCTCGCCGAACGTCCAACGCAGCCAGTCGAATTCACCTATTCCAAGCGCTTGAAAAATGCATTTGTCGGCATTCGGGGATGATGGAGGAGCACCTCTTCGCAAGCGAATGACGCCTGCTTTGCCTACTGCCCCATTCTTTATTTGCTCCTGTGCTTGCTCGTATTCCGGAGCAAAACGCAGTGTATTGGCGAATTGCAGCACGATATCATACTGATCGCACAAACTGATTCCATCACGTCCTAGAGCAGTACCGTCTGCGCATAAAATATGCTTTCCCGCCTGGGCCGCAAGCGTCACCCATGGGTCAGCGCTGTCCGCAACCCAGCCAATATCCACGATATCCACTTTTGTTCCCTGCAAGATTTCGCGCAAAGAAGACAAGCTGTCGGCCACACCTACAATCTCTGCCTCTTTGATCCGAAGCCAAGCCTGCGATTCTTTGACGCTTGTTCCCGCTTCCCCTGCGACTACAACTTTTACCATGATCCCGCTCCCTCTCTTATAGCGAAAACTGAAAGGTATCCTGCAATAAAACAGCGGCAGCTCCTGCGACCTCTACATTTTCACCCAACGAATTCGGCCGAATCTCCAGTTCCTCCGTCAGGATTCCATGCGCATATTCCCCCACGTAGTCTTTTACTTTGGCGATCAACAGCTCATTTTCGAAGGCAATCTCACCGCCTAGAATAATGACCTCCGGATTGAACAAATGAATCAGATTAACCAACCCCGAAGCCAAATAAGAAGCGGTTTCCTCCAAAATGCTGATGGCAAGCGGGTCCTGCTCTGCCAACGCCTGACGAAACACCGCAGGAGTAATCCGGCCAACATCCTGCTCCACCAAATCAGAGATGCGGCTCGCTTTTCCTTTCGCAAGCGAGGAGACGAGCTTGGAGTAAATGGTTGGCCAGCTCACGTAATTTTCCAGACAGCCAACATTTCCGCAGTCGCACCGCACACCTGCCCGATCAATCGTGGTGTGACCGAACTCACCGGCCCCGCCTTTAAAGCCCCTGTAGATGGCACCGTTCATCAAAATACTGGCTCCCAATCCATCCCCAATTGTGACGTACAGCATGTTTTGATAATGACTGAAATCCCCGATGGTCTTCTCGGCTAGCAAGTACGCATTCGTGTCGTTATCCAGCCATGTTTTCAACTGGAACCTCCGCTCGATCATTTCTTTAACAGGAGAATTCTGCAAGCGGAGCTTCGTATTGTAGCGAATCACTCCATGAACCGAGTCCACGATACCTTGAGTGACGATCGAGATTCCCATACATGTCTCCAGACTCGCGGCTCCACGCAAAAATTGCTCAATAACCTCCAGCAAAAAAGCAAGGATACTCTCCCCTTGGTACGGCTTGATCGAGTGAACTTCCTTTCGTTTGACCGCGGCTTCCAGATTCATTTCGGCAATCGTAATCTTCGAGCCAGAGATCGAGATGCCTATCAGAAAACGGCTATCAGGAGAAAACTGGATCAATATCGGTTTGCGTCCGCCATTTGACTCCCCTGTTCCCACCTCGGATACGAACGCGTCACGAATCAACTCACTGACAGCTGAGGTCACGGTAGTAGGACTCAGTTTGTTCCGCTTCGCTATTTCACTCCGGGAAATGGGCCCGTAATGACGGATCGTATCGAATATGATGGAGCGATTCAGTTCCTGGATCAGCTTTAAATCACCCGTCCTACGCATGTAACCATCCCTTTTATTCAAGTCACAAATGGCAAGCGACAAAATGATCTCCGTCTGCCGCTTCCCTCAATGCTGGAGGTGTCGTCTTGCATTTATCCATCACGAACGGACATCGCGTATGAAACAGACAACCTGACGGCGGATTCACCGGGCTCGGCACATCTCCCTGCAAAATGATCCTCTCCCGCTTCGCCCGTGGATCAGGAATCGGAACCGAAGAGAGCAGCGCTTTTGTATACGGATGCCGGGGATTGGCAAAAATTGTTTCCTTCGGGCCGGATTCTACGAGACTCCCCAAATACATCACGCCGATCTTGTCGCTAATATGCTCCACCACGCTCAAATCGTGGGAAATAAACAAATAGGTCAAATGAAATTCTTCCTGCAAATCTTTTAGCAAATTCAAGATTTGCGATTGAATCGACACATCGAGAGCAGAGACTGGCTCATCCGCGACGATTAGCTTCGGCTTCAAAATCAAGGCGCGAGCGATTCCGATGCGCTGCCGTTGCCCTCCGCTGAATTCATGGGCGAATTTCTCCGCATGATAGCTGGAGAGCCCGACGACCTCGAGCATTTCTGCGACAATCCGATCACGCTCTTGGGCAGACAGCTTCGTATGAATGAGAAGAGGCTCTGCTACCACATCGCGAATTTTCATCCGCGGATTCAGTGAGGCGTACGGGTCCTGAAAAACCATCTGTACCTGCTTGCGCACTTCCCGCAGCTTTGTTTCGTTCATCTTGGAGATTTCCTCGCCATTGATCCAAATCTTGCCCTCATCTGGCAACAAAAGCCGTGTAACCAAGCGCCCTGTCGTCGACTTGCCGCAGCCACTCTCTCCGACCAAACTGAACGTCTCGCCTTCCCTGATCTCGAACGAAACGTGATTCACTGCCTTTACGCTTTTTTTGCTGCTGAACAGACCGCTATCAATCGGGAACGTTTTTTTAATACCGTCTACCACGACCAGTGAGTTAGACATGAACATCCCTACCTTCCTCTTGATAGAGCCAGCAGCGGCAAGAACGTTCCTCTCCCACCGTCGTTATGGCGGGCTCCTTTTCCCAACAGACAGACATGACATCCCTGCAGCGCGGAGCGAATTTGCAGCCCTTCGGCATATTGTTTGGTGTCGGTACGTTGCCCGGAACCGAATCCAGCCGCACGCGCTTTTGCCCGATTTTGGGGACGGAGCCGATCAAGCCTTTTGTATACGGATGCTTGGGTTCGTCGAACAAGTCGTAAACAGATGCTTCCTCCACGACACGCCCTGCGTACATGACCACGACACGGTTGCACATCTCTGCCACGACGCCCAGATCATGCGTGATCAATAGCATCGACATATGCTCGTCAGCCTGAAGCTGCTTCATTACGTCGAGGATTTGTGCTTGAATCGTGACATCGAGTGCCGTCGTTGGCTCATCGGCAATCAACAGGTTAGGATTGCAGGACATCGCCATCGCAATCATAATGCGCTGCCGCATACCGCCTGAGAGCTGATGCGGATACTCACCCATGATTTCGCTCGGGCGCGGAATCCCCACCTTTGTCAGCATGCTCACTGCTTGTTCTCGCGCCTTTTGGTCGGAATAGCCGAGATGCAAACGAATGGCTTCCATTAATTGCTCTCCGATTTTCATCACCGGGTTGAGCGAGGTCATCGGCTCCTGAAAAATCATCGAGATTTCTTTTCCGCGAATACGGCGCATATCACTCTCCGAAATCGAGAGCAAATTCGTACCGTTGTAAACAATCTCGCCATTGGTAATCTCACCAGTAGTGTCCTTGAACAGGCGCATGATCGACAAGGAAGTCACGCTCTTGCCGCAGCCCGATTCGCCAACCAGTCCAAGCACCTCGCCTTTTTTTATATGAAAGCTGACATGGTCGAGGACGACTGTCTTCTGGTTGTCTCTCGTAAATTGCGTCTGCAGATGCTTTACTTCCATGATGTTCTCACTCATCTGCCCCATCTCCCTCGTTTAGTTCTTCGTTTTCGGGTCCAAAATATCGCGCAGGCCGTCCCCAACCAGGTTAAACGCCAGCACGGTCAAAAAGATCGCAATCCCTGGAATGATGACCACATGAGGAGAAGTGGCGAGATAGTCACGACCCATACTGAGCATCGCCCCCCAGTCGGGACTCTCGGGCGCGGCTCCCAGACCGAGAAAGCTGAGACTGGATGCTGCCAAGATCGAGGTACCGATTCGCATGGAAAAAAAGACGATCATACTGGAGACGGTCTCTGGAAAGATGTGACGAAACATAATTCGGCTGCTTTTTGCCCCCATGGACCGCGCCGCTTCTACAAACACCGCTTCCTTGGCAGCCAATGTATTGCCCCGGATCAAACGCGCAAACGATGGAATACTGAACACCGCTACCGCTACGACGACATTCGTTAATCCCGGACCGAGAATTGCAACGATGGCGATTGCCAGCAGCAAATCAGGAAAGGCGAACATGACGTCACTCCACCGCATGATGAGGCGATCCATCCACCCGCCGTAATATCCGCTAATCAAACCGAATACCGTTCCAACCACTGCACCGACCAGCACAGAAGAAAAGCTGACGCCAAGAGAGATTCCCGTTCCTACGATGATACGGCTCAAAATATCTCGACCGTATTCATCTGTCCCTGCCCAATGCTGCATGGAAGGAGTCTGCAACGTCACATCATAGTTCGGCTCGTACGGATCATAAGGCGCGATCCACGGGCCAAACAACGCGATGACAAACAAAAACAAGATAAAAAACCCCGCCCAGAAAGCTGTCTTTTGCTTCTTCCACTTCTTCCAAAACTCGCGGGCTCTTGATTTCTTTTTGTTGGAAACCGCTACGTTATGCCCGATTTCTTTTACTACCTCCATTTACGTCACCTCCTTGCCATTAGCTGTCATAACGGATTTTCGGATTCAGTGCCTTGTACAAAATATCTACCAGCAGATTCACGAGAATGAACTCCAGTGAAAACAACAGGATGACTGCCTGTACGACCGGATAATCGCGAAAAGCAATGGAATCAATCAACAGACGCCCCATACCTGGAATGCTAAACACCGTCTCCACGACAACCGATCCGCCCAAGAGAAAGCCGAATTGCAATCCGGCGATGGTCACGACCGGAATCATCGAGTTTTTCAGGGCGTGCTTGCGAACGACTACAGATTCCTTCAACCCTTTTGCCCGACCTGTTCGAATAAAATCTTCCTTTAATGTTTCGAGCAGGGAGGAACGTGTAAAACGAGCCAGCATCGACATGATTCCAGCTCCCAAGGTTAACGAAGGAAGCACGTAGCTCTTCCAGCTCTCGACCCCACCTGTGGGAAACCAGCCCAACGTGACAGAAAAAACCTGTATGAGAATGAGCCCCAGCCAAAATCCAGGCAAGGAAATACCGGATATCGCCGTCAGCATTCCTACGTAATCCGGCCATTTATTGCGGAAAACAGCAGAGATCGTCCCAATCAGCAATCCGAGCACCAAGGCCCAACCCAGGCTCATAAATGTCAACGTCATCGTTACGGAAAAACGGTTTTCAAACATATCACTAATAGGAAGCCCCGTCTTCAAGGAGTGTCCCAAATTTCCTGTCAGCAGGTTTTGCATGTAATTGACGTACTGGGTAAGCAATGGCTTATCCAAGCCCAGCTCCTGACGCACCCGCTCGATCTCTTCCAAGGTCGCTTCTTTTCCCGCCGCCAAGCGAACAGGGTCACCCGGAACCAGATGGATAAAGAAGAAAATGAGCAACGACACAACAAAAATAATCGGGATGATCTCGATGAGTCTCTTCACGATATAACGGAACATGGTACGGTTCCTCCTAGAAGAAAAGCAGCGCCCAGCGGCAGACAATGCCCGAACGCTGCTTCAAGTATTATTGGAACGCCGCTTCCCTTACATAGATGCCGCCACTTGGTGTGATATAAACACCGTTCACGTTCGCGCGTTTTCCGTACAAGATTTCATCGACTGCGAGGAAAATCCATGGTGCATCTTTAAACACATTTTCTTGCACGACGCCATACAATTGTTTTTGCTTGTCTTGGTCTGACGATTGTGTCGCTTCCTTGATGCTTTGGTCGACAAGGTCATTTTTGTAGAAAGCCGTGTTCGCTCCCGCAGGCGGGAAGTTCTCGCTGCTAAACAACGAACGCATCGCATTGTCTGGATCAGCAGAGGACCAGCTTACGTACCACATGTTCATCTTCGCTTCTTCTGGCGACTTGATGCCGTAGATTTCATCGGATAGCGTGGCTTCTTCCATCGATTTCACTTCAACGGTGATGCCGACCTTTTGCAATTGTTGCTGAATGAATTGCATGCCCTTCATCGTATCCGAGTTCGTATTGCCCCAGATATCGGTAGTGAAGCCGTTCTCGTAGCCTGCTTCTTTCAAAAGCTGCTTCGCTTTTTCGATGTTGTATTCATACGCGCCTTGCTTCGCATAGTGGGCAATCGTCGGGGACATCACGGATTCCAGTTGTGCGCCATACCCGGATTTCACGACTTTTATGAACGCGTTTTTATCGACTGCATGGTTGATAGCTTGGCGAACGCGTGGATCATCAAACGGCTTTTTCAGCATATTGATCGAAACATACCGGGTGATAGTGGAAGGTGTGCGCTCTACCTTTACTCCCTCTTCACCGTTCAGTGTCTCTACTTGCTGCTCTGGCAACGGATAGATGACATCGGCTTCACCCGTCTTCAGCATGGCTACGCGGGAACCGTTTTCAGGAACGGGTTTGTAGACGATTTTACCGACCTTGGCAGCTCCCTTGTTCCAGTGATCCGGATTAAGCTCTACCGTCAGATGGTCACCCTGTACCCATTCCACGAATTTATATGGACCTGTACCGACTGGATTTTTGGTAATGTCTTTGCCGTACTTCTCCAGAGCCGCCGGGCTGATGATTCCGGTCGTGAACTTGTTGATCATCGCGGAAAACGGCTGGTTCAGCGTCACTTTTACTGTGTGCTCGTCGACAATCTCTGTGGACTTGATGTATTTGTAGTTCCGATAAGCTCTCAGGTTGTTGTCTTTGTTACTCATCCGGTCGAAGTTGATTTTGACTGCTTCGGCATTGAAAGGTGTGCCGTCATGGAACTTTACATTTTGCCGGAGCTTGAAGGTGTACTCTGTTGCATCTTCATTCACCGAATATTCAGTCGACAAACCCGGCATGAGCTTCAAATCCTTGTCGTAAATCAAAAGCCCTTCGAACATCGCGCTTTGGACACCTGATGACAGTGCATCCCCTGTATTTTGCGGGTCCATCGTGATGAAGTTTTCGTTTACGGCGATGACCATCTGATCCTTTTGCGGCGCTCCCGTCGTTGTCCCCCCATTGGAAGCTGCAGGAGTTCCACTACCATTGCCATTGCCACCGCCACTGGAACATCCGAAAAGTAAAGCCACTGAAAAAAGTAAGACGGATGCGGTTCGCAAAAACGATGCTTTTTTCATTTTCTTTTCCCCCTTGTCTTCATGTACGCTATGGGTGTTATCTGGATGTCCATGGATAGGTCTAGCCTGCCGGTTATCGGGTAAATACGATTTCTCTTCCGGTCGCAGCTGATTCGTAAATACCGCACAGAATCTTCATCATCTCCACACCGTCCTGCACTGGGCTAAGCGTTTCCTTTTCACCCAATATACATGCGATAAAGTGATCAATCTCATTTTGGAAGCCTCGCTTGAAATCAAACGATAGTTTATCCATCTGCGGGCTGACATTCAGGATCGTGTCATGCTTTTCTGCAATGATGGACAACTCTGGCTCTACCTCTGCGCCTCCCTTGTCTCCGTACAGCTTGACGGCCAGCTCGTCTTTTTTTGCATGCAGTGTATAGCTCACATCCACGAAAAGAGACGCTCCGTTTTCAAAGCGAATGAGTGCATTGGCCATATCCTCGACAGTGTTTTGGGAAGGGTCGTAGTCAGCGGCTTTGTAAAAGGAAAGATTTTTGACGTTGGCGCGATTGCCCAGCTTGTTGTATGTATTGCCACTGACGGTCGTTACTTTTGGGCAGCCCATCAAATACCAGCACAGATCAATGACATGTACCCCGAGATCGATCAGCGGACCTCCACCAGATCTGTCCTTGTCAGCGAACCAGCCTCCCGGATTTCCCAAGCGACGCAGACAGGATGCCTTCGCGTAATAAATCTCGCCCAGCTCGCCCGCATCGATGAACTGCTTGAGCAATTGCGCATTCGTATCGTACCTTCTCACAAAGCCCACCTGGAGAAGCTTGCCACTTTCTTTTACGGCCTTTTCTATCAGGAGAGCGCTTTCAACTGTTGTACTTAAAGGCTTTTCCAAAAGCACGTCTTTACCCGCCCTAAGGGCAGCAATGGCAATATCAGCGTGCGTGTTGTTCCACGTACAAATACTCACTGCGTCTACCTGCTCATCTGCAAAAACATCCTCAAGCTTGCTGTAATAGGTCTCGGCCCCGTACTTCTGAGCTTTTTCCCGAGCGCGCTCCTCGTTGAAGTCGACGACGGCACGAATTTCTGTACGCTCGTTTTGCTGGTACGATTGCAAGTGCATGTCTGAAATAGATCCTGCACCAATCACCGCAACTCTCACTTTTGCCATGATGCTGTCTTCCTCCTTGGTTCTCATTTGTTAATTAATTTTTTCAGTGGAGTAATTAATAAAATGATACAAAATTGTTTTAATTTTTGCAATACGGATTTCAATTAAAAATTGGATTCAAAAACTCCCCCTGCCGCTCCCATCACTCCGGCCTCCACCCCGATTTGGCTTGTGACCACCCGCACTTCATTCGCCAATCCAGAGATGGTTCTATCTCTCATACTCTTTTCGATTTCTGGAAGCATTAGTCCAGATGCGTTCATAACCCCGCCTCCAAAGACAATGACCTCCGGATTAAACATATAGATTAGATTGGCTGCTCCTATGCCTAAATAAAACCCGGCTTGCTTTACGATTTGCGCGAAAAATGGATCTCCTGCCAGCGCAGCTTCACTGATCTCTTTTGCCGACAGCTCTCCCTTTTCAACAAGGATTCGATTGGTACCGGGCTCCTTCGTAGATGCCAATTTTTGACGGGCGGCGTTTTCGATAGCAGTACCAGAAGCGTAGTTTTCCAGGCATCCACGATTACCACAGCGGCATGGCGGTCCGTTCCAATCGATTGAGATATGGCCGAACTCACCCGCACTTCCATCTCTACCTGAAACCAAACGTCCGTCGCTAACGATTCCAGCCCCAACCCCTGTGCTGACTGTGACGTAAATCATATTTCGTGTACCGACACCTGCACCCCATAGCCACTCCGCAACCGCCGCAGCATTCGCATCATTGAACAGTCGAGCAGGCAATCCGAATCTTTGCCCAATCAACGTGCCAATCGGAACATTTCGCCAGCCCAGATTGCTCGCAAAAATGACCTCGCCACTATCGCTGTTAATCACACCAGCGGAAGCGATTCCAACCCCGCATACTTCTTCGGAATTGATGCCGCTTGTTGACAGGACATCGTGCGTGGCGGACAACACCCTTTCAATTACTGCCTTTTCTCCCTCTTCCGCGTACGTAGGCAGTTGCTTTCGTGCAATCAATCGACCAGTACGGTCCACCAGGCCAGCCAATATTTTTGTCCCACCCAGATCCAGCCCAATCGCATATTCCTCTTTTGCCATGCTCGTCTCTCCTTTGTTTACCGTAACGCATGATATTAATTTCTCCAATGGTTTTATAAATGTAACTTAGCTTTATTTGTAGCACACACACCTCCCAACGTCCAGACTATTCAAAAAAATCCACCTCGCCCGGAAACTTCTTTCGAATACCAGGAAGTACATAGGACAGAATAAAACTGTTAAAACGCCCAAAAGGAGGATGGTACATGAATAAACAGACGCTGGCTGCCCATGAATCACTGGATATTCATGAAGTACTTAACTTTAAAACACTCTGCCTCGCCAAATCCAAGCTGATGCAAGGCATCGTATTCGATCAGGATTTACGAGCATTGATGCAAAAAGATGTAGAGCAATCCTTGCAAGCAATCGCGGAGCTTCAGGCTATTTACAAGAACGCACCCTTTCAGGCACCGATCCCGCAAACTCGTCCGACCCCCATCATAAACTGAAGGTGAAAATCTGATGAACAACGATTATCAAGATCCCATAAATGCATTAAACATGCCGGAAAAGGCAGATATGACTTTTGCTATGGACTTCCTCATGCGAGCCAAAGAAGGCGTCCGAAACACAGCCATCGCTCTAACTGAAACCGTTACTCCGGAAGCGAGAGCCATATTGCGGAAACAGCTCCACCAAGGAATTGCTCTTCATCAAGAAATCGCGGAACTGATGCTCAGTAAAAAATGGTTCCATCCCTACGAGCTTCATGAACAATATCAACTAGACCACCTCTCAGCCTTGGAAACGATTCAAATCGGGCAAATGAATCTCTTCCCAGAAGATACTTCGCGAAAAGGCATGTTCGATCGGACACCAGATGAACACCAATGATGGAGGAACTTATCGATGAAAGCCGTTACCTACCAAGGCATTAAAAACGTAGTGGTAAAAGAGGTGCCCGATCCGAAGCTTGAAAAGCCCGATGATATGATCGTGAAATTGACAAGCACCGCCATTTGCGGGTCCGATCTCCATTTAATTCATGGCATGATCCCCAATTTGCAAGAGGATTATATTATCGGTCACGAACCAATGGGTATTGTTGAAGAGGTAGGCCCCGGTGTAACCAAGCTGAAAAAGGGCGACCGCGTCATCATTCCATTTACGATTGCTTGCGGCGAATGCTTTTATTGTAAAAACGATTTAGAAAGCCAATGTGACAATTCAAATGAGAATGGCGATATGGGTGGTTTTTTCGGATATTCCGGCACAACTGGCGGTTATCCTGGGGGGCAGGCGGAGTATTTGCGGGTGCCCTTTGCGAATTTTACCCATTTCAAGCTCCCCGAAAACTGTGAAGTAGAAGATGAAAAGCTATGCTTGATTGCCGATGCTATGCCCACTGCCTATTGGAGCGTAGATAACGCTGGTGTCAAGAACGGAGATACCGTGATTGTTCTGGGCTGCGGCCCCGTAGGCCTCCTCGCCCAAAAGTTTTGTTGGCTGAAAGGTGCAAAACGAGTGATCGCGGTTGATTATATCGATTACCGCCTGCAACATGCGAAGCGTACAAACAACGTAGAAATCGTTAACTTTGAGCAAAAGGAAAATATCGGTAACTACCTGAAAGAAATCACGAAGGGTGGCGCTGATGTTGTCATCGATGCTGTTGGTATGGATGGAAAAATGTCCGATCTGGAGTTTCTGGCAAGTGGTTTGAAGCTGCAAGGAGGCGCCATGGGGGCAATCGTCATCGCTTCCCAAGCAGTTCGCAAAGGCGGCACAATCCAAATTACCGGTGTTTACGGCGGGCGCTATAATGCCTTCCCTCTTGGAGACATCATGCAACGCAATGTCAACATACGTTCCGGACAAGCTCCTGTGATCCACTACATGCCTTATATGTACGAGCTCATTACCACCGGAAAAGTCGATCCAGGCGACATCATTACGCACGTCATTCCCTTGAGTGAAGCAAAGCGTGGCTACGAAGTATTTGATACCAAAACAGACAATTGCATAAAAGTCGTTTTGAAGCCTTGATGAAATGAGAAGGAGGGTGCTGCTGCGATGAGTTACGGATTGCATGAACAGCTTGAACTACACGAAATTGCTACTTTTAAAACCATTTGCATGACCAAGTCCAAGACAATGCAAGGCCTGGTTTCCGATGAGACGTTGGGACAGCTGTTGGCTGACGATGTTCTCGTATCCACCAGACAGCTCCAGGAACTGAGCTCTCTACTGACAAAAGCAAATTCATAGGGGGACAACAAATGACTGGCATTCTTCAAAGCTTAGCTGGTATGGGTGGCCTCACGGATCAAGTAATCGCCATGGACTTTCTCATCTCCACAAAGAGCGGTGTGCGGAACTATGCGATGGCACTGACGGAAACAGGCACCCCAGAAATTAAGGAAATACTAACCAAGCAATTGGAAGAAGCAATCGATTTGCATGAAAAGATCAGCCTGTACATGATTGAGCGTGGCTGGTATCATCCATGGAATATTACCGAGCAGATTCAGTTGGATCAGCAAAATATCCAGACCGCGTTAAATCTTTCGTGAAGTGAAAGCACCTTTTTTGGGTGCTTTTTAATTTGTCTACCATTCGACAATATCTCCTAAAGTAAAAAGAAAGTATATCCTATAAAATGGTATATATAGCTTTTGTTGGAGGGAAGCAATGATATCCATCTACTATTTTTGATGGAGTACCGCAACTTCTGGCATCCACTCGATGAGCGTTTCAGAGCTACATTACCTCTGTCATGAAAGGTTGATGTTCATGTTTAAAAAAGCCTTGATCATCCTGACATTAAGCTCAGTTGTCGCCGTACCAAGCTTAGCTGTAACAGCCCACGGGGCCGCTCTACCTTCACAGGAGAAGGCACCAGCCTCCTCAAAAACAATAATCAAAAATGCCGCATTTGGTCAAGAAGTCTGGGTAATGCTCGGCTCGCCTATTCCAACCGGATGGGTCGTCATCAGATCTTCCGGCAATATGAACCTGATTAAAGATATGAACAACGCTCCGACTGGTTACGAAGTTTGGGTAATGCTCGGTTCCCCTATGCCAACTGGATGGGTCGTGATTAGAAGTACCGGAACCATGAACCTGCTTAAAAACCTGAACAGCGCCTCTTCTAATCAGGAAGTTTGGGTAATGCTCGGCTCCCCTATGCCTGACGGATGGGTTGTAATCAGAAGTACTGGAACCATGAACCTGCTTAAAAATCTGAACAACGCATCCTCTGGTCAGGAGGTATGGGTGATGCTAGGCTCGCCTATTCCTGACGGATGGATTGTTGTCAGGTCATCGGGAACAATGAACCTGATCAAGCGCCTATAGACTAATCAGAATAATAGGATAAACCGCTTCCCCAATAGCTAGACTCATGGCATGCATCCTGTCCACAAGCTGACGTCGAAACTCAATCGACATCAGCTTTTTTACTTTTCTTGTTAGTTTAAATATGGTATAAATTGTTAATTATTTCGTAACTGCCTTGAAAATACTGGATGCTTATTTTACCATTGGGAAAACAATTTCAAATTACTAAAAAAAGATGGACTAGTAGGAATGGAATTGTTTTTGTAATCAAAAAAATGAGAAGGAGGTCCACAGAGAACTGTACTGGGAACAATGAAAACTCTTATTTGGAAAGGAGCCTCATGATGTTAGAACGAATATTGGGTAAACTTTTATTGCTCACCATTACTCTTGTCACTCTTGTAAATGGATATTTTGTTACGCCGACAAACGCACAGGATCAATCCGAATATCGTGTGGATTTTAGCGGTGTATCCGCACCGATCCCTGTCAATATCCGTACCGGACCGACTACTTCTGCTGCTATCATCGACAGTCTTCAACCAAATACCCGAGTACAATTTTCTGGTTGGACCCGAGGTACCTCGCTAACCGACTATTGGACGGGCTCCCCTGATAATAGATGGTTCTTCTACGAGAAAAACGGCATGAAATACTATGTTGCTTCTGCTTTTATTAACGGAAACCCACCTGCCACCGATCAAAACAAGGTCTTGGTTTCGTATCAGGTAACCATTACGACGAATATCCCTGCTCTTAGACAGGCCTATGAAAATGCCATACAAAACTGGAACAACACAGGCATTGTTTCCTTAACACCAACACAAAACGCCCCCATTACATTAGGTGAAGGCTATGCAAGGGGGTATGATGGATTTGGCTGGTGGCAATCGAATGGCTCCAGAGTTACCGGTGGCACAGTCATTCAATGGAACAGAGTAAGCAACAGAAACGCCGCTTATTTAGAAGCCTTGGCTACTCATGAGATTGGTCATGTACTACGACTAAATCATAGGTCGGATCACTCCATCATGAATAACTCTTGGTTAACGAGAATCACTACTCCTACCCAAAACGACATCAATGAGCTTCGAAACATCTATAGTCGATAACGCTATTGCCCACAAAATAGACTATGCAAGGCACTCTTTTGGCTGTCGAAAAAGTCGACGGCTTTTTTTGATGAACAGCCCGCCTCTTGGTAATCCCCCCTTTCCTTCTCATGCAGCAGCGTATACGATTATAAATATTCCTTACCATTCCCAAAGGAGAATCCCCATGAATAATCAAATTCTCAGTGCACGCCTGACTCTCACTAAAGTGGCATTACCCGATTGGGAGCTGATCCGCTCCATCTATTCCAACCCGACACTGATGGAGCATATCGGAGCAACCATGAGTGACGAAGATATCCGCCGTAACTTTGAGAAAGAACTCGCTCCGTGGAGTCTCGAATCGAACCACTGGCTGACCTGGATCATACATGAAACCGACTCCGGTAGCGACGTTGGCTTGATTAGTATCTGCACCCGTAACCGAGAGACCCTCACTGCGGAAGTCGGCTTCATCATACTGGACGGATTCAAAGGCAAAGGCTATGCAACGGAATCAATCAGACGCGTATTTGATTTTGCAGTAGATACATTTGGCTTCAAAAAATTTACGGCTGTTTGTTCCGAAGAGCATGCCGCTTCACGCCGTGTTTTGGAGAAGGCTGGAATGAAGCTGGATAAAATCGTGCCCGAAAGCACTGAAATCGCTGGCAAGATGGTGAATGACTGTTTTTATACGTTGGAAAAGTAAAAGATCTTACGCCTTTCACAACGCAATAAGCCACCATACCTGTGAAATGGTTTGCTTACGTCGCTTTTGAACCAATAGAGCGATTTCTGGCTGCGCCTAGCCCAAATATAAAGAGCAAGATTGACGCACCGACCAAAAGTAGCAGGGGAACCGTCCAGCTATCCGTTACATCATGCAGATATCCGAAAAGGGTCGGGCCTATTGCGGCAAGTAGGTAACCAACTGATTGAGCCATACCGGATAGCTCTGCAGCCTGTTGAGCATTCTCTGTACGTAAACCAAAAAACATCATCGATAAACTAAATGCAAAACCTCCGCCAATTCCGAGCATGATGATCCACCAAACAATGAAATTCGCGCTTCCATAAAGTAATCCAAGCGTTCCCATGAAAAGTAAAATTGCCGTAATCGTAACTAATGAACGTTGACTGGACATTCGCCCCGCGATAATCGGAACGATAAAAGTAAAGGGAAGCAAGGCTAACTGCATAATGGATAGGAACCAACCAGATTGATCTGAACTTGTTCCTTGCTGTTTTAAGATTTCAGGTAGCCATGTAATCAGTACATAGAAAAACGTAGATTGAAGTCCCATAAACAAGGTTACTTGCCACGCTAGTGCGGAACGCCATAAATTCACACCACTATCCGCCGATTGATTTTGAACGGTGGCTGTTTCCCTAGTGCGGCGTTTCATTTGAGGTAACCAAAATAATACGGATACCACACTAAGAATGCCCCATATTCCCAGTGCCCCTTGCCATCCAACTCCTAATCCAACTGCAATGGGAACACTAATGCCAGATGCGATTGCCCCTAATATATTCATAGAAATGGAATATACACCAGTCATTAAACCAATTTGTCCAGGAAACTCCCGCTTTATAAGGCTAGGCAACAACACATTAGAAACGGAAATTGCCAACCCAAGAACAGCAGTACCGATATATAAGGTAGCGATTCCTGGGAGAGAACGCAAAATAATCCCAAAAGTAAGAAGGAGGATGGAAATTAGAATCATTACTTCTACGCCAAACCTTCGTCCTAATTTAGGAACAATGGGAGAAAAAAGTGCAAAAGCTAATAGGGGCAACGTGGTAATCATACCTGCCAGCGTATTCGAAATATGAACATCGTCCCGAATAAGACCAACTAGAGGCCCCACCGAGGTTAAAGGGGCCCGTAAATTAGCTGCAATAAATATGATCCCTACAATAACCACCCAAACTGCTGATCTAGTAACATTTGAAGTTGATTTAATCTTTTGCGTGCTCATTATTTTCCCTCTTTGTCTATTAGATTGAATACAGGAGTTCATTCGAAACCAAAGAAAAAATATATTATAATATACTTTTCCACCAATATCGTATATTATAATACAATAAAAACCCTCTAGCAACCATTCGGTCGATAAAGGGTCATAGTCGTGGTAGTCTATGAACATACAGGGGATCGATTTTTAGACCCCGTATTTCAATATAATATGGAGCACAACAAGCTCGTCAGACTGGTTTATATAGGAATGTGTGCCATCTGCACTAAAACTAATCGAATCATATTGGTTCAAGGTGTACGACTCATTATTTACATGGATGGAAAGGGTTCCTGACATTACTGTCACAATTTCCGTTGTATTGTGGTGATGCTTCTCTGGATGGTATGAGCTATTCGGTTGTAAATAAGCTCTACACGTTTCAATTTCATTGCTTACGTTTTGAAAGATTGGCTCAATGACCCACTCTTTATTATCCCCGGCAATTCTGAGTCCCTTCCCGGCTCTGGACAGATTCACACTGTTTTCGGTTGAGAATAACGCCAAGAGTGGAATAGATAAGCATTTCGAAATTTTCCACAGCACCCCGATTGTTGGGTTGGTTTCTCCACGCTCAATATTTCCAAGTGTCAGCTTGCTCACACCGGATAATTCTGATAAATCTTCCAGGCTCAAATGCTTCTCTTTACGGATTTTTTTTAATACCCCTCCAACCTGAAGAACAACTTGTTTAGGGTCATCGGTTTCTGGATTCATTTTAAGCCTCCCTTTACTATAGATGGAATCTATAAAAAATATGCTAGTAGCATGCCTATACGATAGTGGATGAAATCATATTAAATATACCAGATCATCAATCATAACCCCATAAAAAAGAAACCCTTCCTGCCAAAACAGAAAGGGCCTCCTTCAACTGGTCTGCTACTTAAACCAGCCTTTTTCCTTTGAATGCATAATCGCCTCGATCCGATTGCTCACACCGAGCTTGTCGAGAATGACGGAGATGTAATTCCGCACAGTCCCTGTCGTAATGTACAGCTGACTGGCAATCTCCTTGGTGTTCTTCCCGTCAGCGACCAAAAGCAGGACTTCCTTTTCCCGCTCCGTCAGCGGATTCTCCTGCCCATACGCCTCATCGATCAGCTCAGGCGCATAGATCCGCCGCCCAGCCATAATGCTGCGAATCGAGCTGGCCAGCTCTTCGCTCGGACTGTCCTTGAGCAAGTAGCCGTTTGCGCCTGCCTTCAGTGCTCGTTCGAAATAACCTGGGCGAGCAAAGGTTGTAAGAATCATCACCTTGCACCCGCTACCTTTCAATTCCTCGGCAGCGTCCAATCCGCTTTTGACTGGCATTTCGATATCCATAATGCAAATGTCGGGCTGATGCTGATGCACGAGCTTGACCGCATCCTCACCATTACTTGCTTTTCCGACGACCTTCATATCCTCTTCCAAATCGAGCAGGGAAGCAAGGGCTCCCAAGAGCATCCGCTGGTCCTCTGCAATGACAATGCGAATCATCTTCCCGCCTCCTGTTCCGGTTGTTTGAAGATGTTGGGTACCCGAATCACTAGCTGTGTTCCAGACACGGAGGACTGGATTTCCATGCTTCCGTTGACAAATTCCAGCCGTTCCTTCATTCCACGCAAACCGTTGCCTCGGTAAACCAATTCCTCCGCCATTCCGATGCCATTATCCGTTACGCTTACGACGAGATCGGTACGAGCGGGTTCAATGACAATGGAACAGGCAGTGGCGTTGCTATGCTTCACAATATTGTTGACCGCTTCTTTCAGGCACATGCACAACACGTTTTCTGTCATCAGCGAAGTGTTGGTCAGATTCGTGTTACCTTCCAACACGAATTCAATATCCGCTGCCTTGAAAATTTGCTTGATCCGAAACATCTCATCCTCTAGCCGCGTCCCACGCATTTGCGTGACCATTTCCCGTACTTCCTTCAAAGCGATTCGCGCTGTTTGCCTGATCTCCTCCAGCTCTGTTCTCGCCAGAGCAGGATTTTTGTTGATCAGCTTGTTCGCCAAATCGCTTTTTAACCCAATTAGGGAGAGCTTCTGCCCCAACGTATCGTGCAGGTCGCGGGCAATGCGTTGGCGTTCCTCGAGCTTGACCAGCTCTGAAATCCGCTTGTTCGCATGCTCCAGCTCTCCTTGCAGCTTCTCTCGCTTATTCCAGTTGTACGTAGTCACGGGCAAGAGAATGACAGCAACCATGCTAACCAAAACAAACGGAAGCTGGCTAATCAATTGCGCGTTTTTGGTGAAAAAGCCGATGTTGACCGATATGGCGGTGCTAATCAAATGAACCGTGTACAGCGTAACAAAGCCGATCTTGTTCTCGATATTCCCGATAAAAAACGCCAGAAAGAGCGAGAAATACACATAGCCGAACATCAAGGTCATCGCGATGGATATGATGATCTGCACACCCGTCCAAAAGTAAATCAGCCAGCCCTTTGACAGAAAGGAGAATACATAGCAAATAAAAAACAGAATGATCATGATGATTCCGATCACCGCTTCGTACGTCGATGATGACCGGAAGATGAAATAGAATGGCAGGATGTAGAAGACAACCCACACATAAGGGCTCAAGCCCGTATTTTTTTGAAGAATGTGATACCACTTCTGCTTTTGCATGCTTGCCCACCTTTTCTTCGGCACTCTCTCAAGTGTATCGGAAATCAAGGGTTTATGGCAGGCTTATTTTCCTTCCAAACTCGGTTTGGAGCCTTGGAGTGCATCCATGATCACTTCAGATCGAGCAGCAGCCAATCGCTTGATGCCTTTGAAGCTCACAAAGCGCTTGTTGCTCTCATCCCACAAATGAAAACGCAGGCACTGCACGCTTGCCGCCAGTGTAATCGTTGTCGCCTTCTGAAGCGGCGGTGTCTCGTTATGTGCTTTTTCCAGGTTGTAATTCGGTACACGTGGGCTTAAGTGATGGACGTGGTGAAAGCCAATATTGCCTGTGATCCATTGCAAAACCTTCGGCAACTTGTAGTAAGAGCTTCCTTCTACTGCTGCTTTCACGTAGCTCCACTCTTCTTCGTTCTCAAAGTACGAATCCTCATACGTATGCTGCACATAAAACAGCCAAATCCCAAACAATCCCGAGACAAAAAAGATCGGACCTTGAATCAGCAGGAATGCTTGCCAGCCAACCGCCCAGATTAAGAGCCCATAAAGACCAACCAGCAATACATTCGTCAAATACGTATTCAACCGCTCTTTGCGGCGAGCTCGCTTTACATTAAAACGATATTGGAGCAAAAAGACAAAAATAGGACCCAAACCAAACATAACGATTGGATTACGATACAGCCGATAAGCCATTTTACGCCAGGTAGGAGCTTCGAGATATTCATTAACAGTCAGCATCCACAGATCGCCTACACCTCGTTTGTCGAGGTTGCTGCTCGTTGCATGGTGAATATTGTGACTATTTTTCCACTGTTCATACGGAATGAGGGTAAGCACACCAGTAATCGTCCCCACGATGTCATTTGCCCGACGATTTTTGAAAAAGGATTGGTGGCAGCAATCATGGCAAATGATGAAGGTACGGATGACGAAGCCACCTGCGACAATGACGATAGGCAGCGTCAGCCAATAGGACACAGATAAGCTGAGATAAGCTCCGTACCAGAGAAGAATCAGCGGAACTAGCGTATTGATTAGCTGTCGGATACTCTTTTTCATGTCTGATTTTTCAAAGGGGGCAACATTCTTTTTCAACTCGGCAATATTGGCTTGATGCATCAATTGTTTCCTCCTCGACCGAAGCGCATAGAGACGTGGAGTGCGCCGGACACTTTATTCTATCTTTATTGTAGAAAATAGCGTCTGGCCGCTGTAGTCATAAACGTCAAGTCGAGGACATGACAAATGTCATGGTTGAACAAATGGATGGAATATTTAGGTTTAGTAAAAAGACCCCATCCATACTTCGGATGAGGTCTCTGGCCTTGACACCGTATTGTTCTTACTTCAAATCGAGCCGCTTCACGATATCTTCAAGCAGCAAATTCGCTGCCTTGATGCCGCCTGCTTTGTTCCACACCGTTTCGTCTACATGGAAAACTTGATTGGTCTTCGCCACATTCAGAGATTTGAAGACTGGGCTTTCCATCCATTTTTTTGCGTTGTTCGCAATGTCTTGAGATTCTTTTGTTGGCTCCGTTACCCAGTAGAACAGGATGTCCCCGTCCATAGCAGACATGCCTTCTTCACTGATCATTTCTGCAAAGTTATTAACGTCCTGGGAAGCTGGACGTGCGAGTCCCAGCTGATCGAGCAACACACCGCTAAATGTATCTTTTTGATAAATTTGTACACCTTTTTTGGAGAATTTCGCTACGGATACTTTGGTAGAAGCTTTAGGACCCAGCTTTGCTTTCACAGCAGCTACGCGGTCGTCGAATTCTTTCAGGACTTGCTCGCCTTCCGCCTTTTTGTTCATTGCTTCAGCATAGAGCGTGAAGTTGCTTTTCCATCTACCGGACAGCTCTTCGGAGAATACGGTTGGAGCGATTTTGGACAGTTGATCGTAAATCTTTTCATGACGTACTTTGTTTCCGATGATCAAATCAGGGCTCAGGCTTACAATCGCTTCGAGATTTGGCTGGTCTTCGAAGCCCAACACTTCTACGCCTGTCATCTGATCTTTGATGTGAGGATACCAAGGATCTTCATCCCAGGACTGTACAGCAGCGATTGGCTTAACGCCAAGTGCTAGCAAAGCTTCCGTACCTTCATTCGTTAAAATAACTACGCGTTCTGGTGTTCCCTTAATCGGAGTGGTACCCATTGCGTGTTTCACTTCACGTACTTCAATGGAATCGGTTGGTGCTGGTGCCGGAGTAGCCTCAGTCGTCGTGCCCGATGCAGCTGGCGTCTGTTGAGCTTGATTGGCATTGCCTCCGCAACCGGCAAGGACAACCAGCAAGCACAGCGCGAAGAAGCTGGTCATGAGGTGGCGCATGGTACATAAACTGGTCTGACTTTTCATATCGAGAATGCCCCCACTTCTGCTTATCAACTTAGTGATAACAATTATCAATTGATAGTATATAGAGACTCCTCTTCCTTTTCTATGGACGTGATTGTCCAATTGCCATGGACCAGATTATCTCTGTGCGACCTGGAGAAAATACGCTGTGCTCCTTTGAATCGTATGCTCTCTGCCAAACGGTCCCCATGGGTCCCATTCGTGATTGGCGGGATGGTACACTTTGTTTTCCCGCACCGCACGCATCTCTCTCCACTGCGGGTTGTTCCACAGCGCTGCCACATGCTCCCGTTCACTCCAGAACACGATGATTCTCTCCGGGTTCAATTCGATCAGATCGTTGAGCGCATTTGGTTTATAGGCTGCGTGATTCACATTCTGATCAGGCGCAAACCCAAGCTTGTGATAAAACAAGTCAGCGAGGGCGTGCCCCTCTACACCATACAGGCGCACCTCATCTGCAAGGACGCGAATCATCGTCCATTCACCCGTGCGTGTAACCGGTAACAGTGCATCCCTTGCTTGTTTTTCCACTATGTCGATGTGCTTGATGATTTTCTCTGTCAGACTCTCTTTCTTGAAAAGCGTCGCCAATCTCTTTTGGTAGTCAATCCAGTTCGGATAGCCGTCAAAGAAGACCGTTCCTTTTATTTTCTCCCAGTCTCCTGCCTCCCGATTGTGAAAAAAATTCATTTTGACAATCACATCAGGCGACAAAGTCAAAATCTCTTTCGGATCAATCAACCGCTCTGCATTCAGTGCTTTTGTCCCGCGCAGCTTTTGCTGCAAATAAGAAGGAAAGCCCGTCCTCGTTTCAAAGTAGTTCGGGAAGGAGGGGGCTGCAATCGGCTGAATTCCCATCGCGAGAAAATGATCCTGCAAGAACAGCTTGCTGACCACGACTACCCGCTGGTCACCTTGCTTCATATAAATTTGCGGCGACAATCCTTCGCGTTTTTTGAAGAGTCTACTAAAATACAGCTCATCGGCATAACCCACGTTACGAGCTACATCCTTCACACTTCCTCCAGAATGGGCAAGCAGCTCCTTGGCATGCTCCATCCGCAGCCCAGTCAAATACTCCCCAGGTGTCATTCCCGTCGCACGTTTGAAAGCACGGCAATAAGAGCTGGGGGTCAACCCCGCCAGTTTTGGCAAGCTTCCCAATTCCAATGACTCACGGTAGTGTTTTTGCATGTAGGCGATGGTCTCCTCAATCGCTCCAATGCCTTTTTCCTCATTCTTTTTCTGTTCATCATGAACAATACCAAGCAGCTCGTATAGCAGCGCTTGGCTCCGCAAAAAAGAAGAGTAGTCCCGCTTCCGTGTCAATTGCGAGAGTTCCTCCAATACCGTCAGAAATGAAGCGGGAGTAGAGACAGCCAAAACCTCGACTTCTTTCCTCTCGGGAGCGCTCTCGTGCTGATCGTGTCTCGTTTCCGCGTAATGCAGCCTGTATATGTGCAACGGTCCTGATTGGCACCGCAATTCTTCTATCTTTGTCGTCGGGCTAAACAACAAGAGCTTTCCGGCGTCGAGCACCTGCTTTTGACCATCAACTGTCATCTCCGCACGTCCTTCTGCCACATAACAAAGGACATGGGTGTTTACCTCCACATGACGCAGGTGAAAATTTTTCAATCGCTGTTTGCGAAAGGCGGTCATCAAGAAGCCAGGATAATCTTGATTAATCGTCAACAGACTCACATCCTTCTATCACCGGAAAATAGCAAGAAAAAGTAGACAAGCTGATTGCAAGAATCAGCCTGTTCTACTTTTATCATGTTGGAGATCTCTGTATTTGGCAAGTACTTACCTTGCCTACGTTATTGTGAGGAACGATTTGAACGAAACATCAGCAAGAACAGATAAGGCGCACCTAGCAACGCCACCACTACTCCCGCCGGAATATCTTTAGGGATCATGACGGTTCTTCCCAACAAATCAGAAGCAGCCAGCAATACAGCTCCAAGCATGGCTGAGACGACAACTGCACGGCGATGATGCGGTCCAACCAGCATACGGGCTGCATGCGGAGCGAGAAGACCGATAAATCCTACGGCTCCGACACTGGCAACTGCCGCTGAAGCGAGCAACACTGCGATGACTGCCACAGACAACCTCGTCATCCGCACCTTTAACCCCAATCCAGTCGAGCTCTCGTCGTTAAATGACAAAAGGTCCACCCGACGTCCCAGCCACCATGCGATCGGTGCTAAAACGAGGATCGCAGGCAAAAGGCGGCCTACTTCCATCCATCCCCGCCCATATGTACTTCCTGCCAGCCAAGTAAGTGCGGGCGCTGCCAGAATCATGGAATGTACGATCAAGATATTGATCAAGGCGGCACCTGCGGCAGAAACCGCAATACCTACAAGCGTCAAGATGATTGGATTGAGCCCTCTTCTCCAAGAGACCGCGTACACAATCGCAGCAGAGATGATCCCACCTGCCACGGCCCCTAGCGGCATCCAAGCCGAGAGTTGAGGAAACACGAGGAGCACGATAATCGCCCCTACACCCGCACCGCTCGTGACACCGACAATCTGCGGATCAGCTAGTGGATTACGTACTGCACTCTGCATGAGACTTCCGCTGATCGCGAGTGCCACACCTGCCAACATCGCTGTCAACAGTCGCGGCATCCGAAGCTCAAACACCAATTGACTGTACATCTCGTTTCCTTGTCCCATGAAAATGGCGATGATCTCAGTCCACGGCAGGTACATGTTTCCGCTAGACAAGCTGATCATCCAAACGACCACAAGCAACACAGCAAGAATGCACACAATCAACGGATACGAAACTTTGCGTTGTGCTCCACCGACACTCATCGAGCCTCCAGTACCAGCACTCATGCTGCGCGAAACACGCAAAGCCAGCCAAATCAACCATGGGCCACCGATAGCAGCCGTGATGGCTCCTGCCGGAAGTTCACCATAATGATTGATAAACATACGTGCAATCGTATCAGAAGCCACAAGTAGCGCTGCCCCCCAGATGGCACATAGCGGCAGCAGCCATCTATGCCGGGTGATGCCTGACAATCGCACTAGATGCGGAGCGACGAGTCCGATAAAACCGATTGGCCCGACCACACTGACACTGACGCACGTAACCAGGATCGCAATAAACATGGTGAAAAGCCGTGTTTTTGCTACCTTTTGCCCCAAGGATTTCGCCGTTTCTTCATTAAGGCTAAGTACATCAAGCTGCCTGGCCATGAAAAAGCTGACCAAAATCCCCGCTACAATCCAAGGCCAACTGAATTCTACACCCGACCAGTCATTTTGCTTCAAGGAGCCTGATCCCCAGAGGAAAATGCCATTTGTCGTTTCTTCGTTAAACAAGATGATGGCACTTGTCAAGGAGGAGTACACCAAGGTGACAATCATCCCGGACAAAGCCACACGCACAGGCGTACCTTTTTGCCCGCCAGACATGAAATATACGGTAACAGCTGCAAGTATTCCGCCCGCCATCGCAAATGGAAGCGGATGGTCATGCAAGAATGATGGCCAGAAAACCATCCCGAACACCACGAAGAAATAAGCACCTGCATTTACGCCCAATGTCGTTTCCGAAGCAAGCGGGTTTCGTGTCACTGTCTGCATCAAAGCTCCGGCAATCGCCAAGGCTGCACCAGACAAAAGCCCCATGACCGTTCTCGGAAGCCTAACACCTTGAATCATGTGGTGATCGGAAATGTCTTGTGGAGCAATAATGGCCTGAACAACAGAACGCAGAGAAATGTCTGCCATTCCCTGTGTCAAACTGACAAATATAAGCACCAACAGAGCGACCAGTCCACTCCCTACCATCAAGAACAATCTCCAGCCCCCTCTTTGTGAGGAAGTGGCTGGAGTGATGTTAGATCGTGTAAACATTTTACTTTTGGCTAAACTCATTATTTTGCCAACAGATCAACAGCTTTATTCGCGAGAATCTTTGCAGACATGGTACCACCATACGGCCACAGATCTCCGCCCAGAGCATAGACGCGATTCTCTTTCACAAAAGTAAGGCCGTTCCAAACCGGGTTGTTCTTCAATTGATTCTCAATCACGTTATCATCATTTTGAATGATATGGAGGAAATTCGCATCCTGCAACGCTGGAAGTGCCTCCACATCTGCCAGTGTCATTCCTGTTTGCTCAAATTTCTTGGGCTTATACTTATTTGTCAGACCGATATGAATCAAGATGCTTGCTGCTGTAGAGTTGTCCGTAGACAAACGGAATTCTACCGCATTTTGACTGCTGTACCCCATCGCGAGGACGAATGGAACTTTATCTGCACCAGCCTTGGTCAGCTTTTCTTTTGCTTCCGCATAAGTCTTGTCGAGGTCTTTCAAAGCGGCTTCGGCTTCAGCATTTTTACCCGTAATATCCGCAATTTGCTTGAAGATCTCGATCATTCGATCATACTGTGATCCCTGACCTTCAGCAGGATTCGTATCAAAAGCAATCGTTGGAGCAATTTTACTCATTTCGTCGTAATTGGCTTCCACGTTTCTTTTAATACCGATAATCAAATCTGGCTTCAACATCATGATCGATTCCAGGTTTGGGGAAGTACGACTCCCTACATCCACTACTTCTGGAGCAATTTCCACCGGGAGTTTGACCCATTTTTTCATATTTGGAATATCTGCAATCCCTACAGGCTGAATACCAAGAGCCAACAAATGCTCTGCTGAGCTCCATTCCAATGCAACGATACGCTTTGGAGTGCCTTTGATAGTCGACTCTCCCATCATGTGCTTCACTGTGCGCACTTGCTCTTCAGCCGGCTTCGCCGCGTCAGGCTGAGCTGTAGCAGCTTGGTTGGAACCAGATTGTGAAGTTGACCCTGCATTGCCGCAAGCAGCGAGTAGCAGCATCGCAGACAAAAATACAAGCATCACTGGTAATTTCATAAGACGCATGAAAAAATTCCCCCTTACTTTTCTAGGTGTTACTTCGAATGAGAAAAGATGTTGCATGATGGTCATGATTTCCAATCGAACATTGATTATGATAATGATTATCATTTTCTTTGTCAACGGTGAGATGTGTTCAAAGTCTTAGGCTCGCAGGATCATTCGCTAATGGGTCGGATAGTTCCAAAATCCAAAGCCTTATGGTAGTGATAAACCGTAAAGGGGCTATCTAGAAAGTCAGTCTAAGCCGACTTTCTAGATAGCCCTCACTCCAAAACAACTTTGGCATCTCAACAGGTTCAGTCTACAACAAACAAAGATAGCAGATTAGAGCTCTTGTTTCTTCGTAGGAATAATCTCTCCCGTTTTCATATCTATTCCAATAGTGATAGATTGTTTGGGATCTTTTCCAGTAAACGTAAGGTTATATCTGCTAAATTTGCCTACAAAGTTGTCTACAATATTGGCACTTGAAATCACATAGGATTTTGCTTCTGGATGTGAGGCATAGAATTTATCTACCCCGGGTTTTACATTTGGGTATGATAGAACTGTAGCAGCATCCAATGATTGTATGGTATAGCTAAGGTTCCCCGTTTTCGAATCTACTGCAAAGTGAAAAAAGTTTTTTGAATCTTTTTCAAGTCTAATAACATACTTATCATACTCACCTTTTGAAACCACATCTTGATAAGCAGTGATCTCATAAGATTTTGTTTCTGGAAACTGTACATAGACTTGATCGATTGCTGCTTTCACAGCCTTGTCGGCAAGAGCTTCGGAAGCTGAGAGCTTTTTGTAAATTCCTGCATACAATTCTTGGTTTTGAGCTGCAGTCTTTTGAGTTGGGTTTTCATTTGCACTTACTGCTAAAGCTCCAGATAGGGAAATCGCAGTAGCCAATCCTAAAGCTGCCAAACGTACGGATGTTTTTTTAAGGTTTATTTTCATACCAATTCTCCTTCGCGTTTATGATTTCTTTCCTAGGTATAAGTTAGAAAAAATTTCTAAAATATAAGGTGGGGTAAACTTAAAATTTTTATTAAAGTTCTTTGGTCATATAGCTTACCCCATGTTTTTGTCCCTTTAGCAAGTTGAATGGTCCTTTGCTTATAACGGTCCGTTTAAAAGACAAAAAATCCCCCTCAAATGAGGAGGATTTTTTCGATTAACATTACGCTTCTTTCGGCAACACAATTCCACGATAAAGCTGAACCGTGATGTAATAGTAAATCGCATAGATTACAACGAAAATCAGCGTCGGAATCCAGATGTTCAGGTACGGATCCAAAAGGATGAACGAGAACATCTCCATACCGATCAATACGTGCATCAGACCGATGATCGCCGGGAAAATGAAAACCATGAACAGCTCTTTATAGATCGAACCTACGAGCAACGATCGACGTACGCCGATTTTTCTCAGCATACTGTAACGATCTTTGTCACGGGAAGCACCCGACAAGATTTTGAACATCAGGCAGCTCGCCATCATCGCAAGGAAAGCAATTCCGAGGAAGAAGCCCATGAACATCGTTCCGCTTGTGAAAATATACATCCCCGCATACGTGCTGTATTTGGAAGAAGTGTATACGTCTTTCGCTTCCACATTTGCGATAGACCCAATCAACTGCTTTTGACGTTCATCCATTTCTTTTAATTCGTGCGTGTATTTCAAATAGTCGTCAACCTGGGCAAGGAGAACCTTGTGTTCACTTCCAGCGGTTTTCTCATACGTCGCCTGATCCACAACCAGAACGGATTTGCCCTCAATCATTTGGTAGTTGATAAAATTGGTGAATATCGCTTTGTCCCAATCCTCAGGAACAGCATCGTACTTACCTTTGTCATCTTTTGACGAACTAACGATATACGTCTCTTTTGGAAGCGGATCTGTCACAAGTTTTGGCTTGTTGTCAGCAGAGTAATTTTGAATGCTGTTCGTGGAAATCAGCAGCGGATTTGCCAGCAAATCTTCCTTCAAGTAGTAATATGCCTTGTCGTCGACTTTGTATCGATACGTATTTTGCGTTAGGACGTTCATTTTTTTCAGTGCCTCATAATCCGCTTCAACCGGATCATGCAGATTCATGTCATACACATGGAATACCGAGGTAAACAAATTGACGTTTTGCTGGAAGGCCAAGCCCCCTGCCATCGCCCCGACACCAAGCCCGATCAGCATGGCAACTGTACCAAGAATTTTGGTCAGGTTGTTCACCCGAAAACGCAGCTGAGCAAAAGTGAATGCGTTCAGCTTACTATCATTCAGCTTTTTATTTTTCTTCAAAGCCTGTACAAGCACTGGCAACAGCGAGATGAATATCAAGTACGTCCCGACTGTGCATGAAATAGCGCCTACGATAAAGCCGAGAGCTTGCAGGTACATAATCAAGTGCAAGCATGTATAGCCCAGAGCCAACAGGATCACGCCAAGGATGGCTACCAAAACGGCTCCGATTCCTTTTGATTTGATTTGGTCATTTTGTTGCTCGGCACGGATGAGAGCGAGCTCAGTAGCACGAGCCAAACGAGTCGCATTGATCGTGGATGTGATGATAAACAGGATGAGGAAGAATCCCCATGTCATCCAAACGGCTGGAAGATAAAAAGGATAGTACCCATCCGTAGAAATCTCCAGCAGGTTCATGAGCAAGACGCCGATGCCGCTTGCAAGTGCAATACCAACCAGACTACCGATCACCAGGGAAATGATCCCCATCGTCAATGTTTCCAGGAACAAAATCTGGCTGATTTTCCCCTTCTTCGCCCCCAAGACCATGTACATTCCAAGCTCTTTGCGCCGCAGTGAGAGTAGGAATGAGTTGGCATAGAAGATATAAAAAATCGTGATAAACGCCAGCAGGAATGCCCCTACATTGAAAACGATCTGAATCGAAGAAATCATCGCGTTGTTCTTCGTGTAATCAGAATTGAGGGCAAGCGTCTGGAACATGTAAAAAATCGAAATGGAGATGACCAGACCCACGAGCAGAACCAGATAGTCCTTCATCATCTTCCGCATACTGGACAAGGATAGCTTGAAAAGCATGAAACGTTACCTCCTAGCGTACATCATGTGATGCACCTAGCTCGGCCAGTACATCCAGAATTTGTTTAAAAAATTGCTGACGATCCCCCGTACGTTGAATCTCGGTGTACAATTTGCCGTCCTGAATGAACAAGATCCGTTTGCAATAGCTCGCGGAAAAGGCGTCATGCGTAACCATCATGATGGATACCTGGTGGTTCTCGTTCAAATCTGTCATCGTTTCCAGCAAGCTTTTTGCATTCTTCGAGTCGAGAGCGCCCGTCGGTTCGTCCGCCAGCAAAATCGCAGGATCATGCACAAGTGCGCGTGCTGCTGCGGCACGTTGTTTTTGTCCCCCGGAAATTTGAACCGGATATTTTTGCAAAATCTCTTCGATCCCGAGTGTTTGTGCTACGTTACTTACTTTGGTGCTGATCTCTTTGGAAGGGACTCCTTGCAGAGACAGTGGCAATGCAATGTTCTCATACACGGACAAATTCTCTAGCAGGTTGAAATCTTGAAAAATGAAACCGAGCTTTTGTGAGCGAAAATCTGCAAGCTGATTACGCTTCATCTGTGTAATGTTCGTTCCCGCAATTTCAATAAAGCCTTCTGTTGGACGATCCAGTGTAGAAATCACGTTGAGCAGAGTTGTTTTACCCGAACCGGATGGCCCCATGATTCCTACGAATTCACCTTTGGCTATGGTCATCGATACGCCTTTTAAGGCATGCGATTGGCTTTCACCTTTTGTCCCATATATTTTTTGAACGTCTTTCACTTCTAGTACAGCAGTACTCATTCTACGTTCCTCCATTCTATCTATTGGCTAGCGCTCGTTGTTTCTGTCGCTATCAACTGTAACCAAATTCCAGAATAGGAGCTATTGATGTTCCTTACAGTTTTCTTTACATTTTGTAAGGTTTATTACGTGAGACGAAAAAAAGTCATCCGGCGAGGGATGACCTTTTCTTGTGATCTATTTTTTGCTCTTGTTCTCTTCATGCCTTTTGATCAGCATATCTACGAACATATCGATATGTGCTGTGATCGCAATTGGGTCATAGCGATAGAATGTATCGTAGTCGTTGTAGAAAATCTGATTTTTTTTCGCCGCAGGGGTGGCATTCCAGACAGCGGACTCCTGTAAGGTTTTCAAGGCTTCGCTATTTTTTTCCGGATTGTAGAAAGTAACGAACATGTAATCCGCAGCGTATTCTGGCAAGGTTTCCATGGACAGCTGTACGGTTTGCTCTTTGGATTTGTTTGCGTGCGGCATTTTCAGCTTCAATGCATTGTACACGGTTTGACCACCGCGACCTGCGTGATCGCCGAAAATCCACAAATCTCCTTTGTTCGTCAGCTCGTAGAGACCAACCGTCGCGTTCTCATCCACGATGCCTTTCAGCTTTTCGCGACCCCAGGCAGCCTTCTTGTCAAAGTCTGCAATGAACTTGTCTGCCTTTTCTTTATCGCCAACCACTTCTCCGAACAATTTGACCGTATCGTAAATGTTTGTCGCCGTACCATACGGGAGATAAACGGTTGGAGCGATTTTGGACAAGGCTTCATAATTGTCATCATACATGACGACGATAAGGTCAGGAGCGAGCTCTAACGTTTTCTCCACATTGATCCGCGGGCTACCTACGTCCTGCGCATTTTTTAATTGTTCCACGGTAAACGGGCTTTTGAAAGCTTCCGTCTCTGCACCGATTACATTTCCACCTACTGCAATCAGCTCGCCTGCGTAGTAGTCCGTCACAATACGTTGTGGCTTGTCAGGAATTTGAATGGTCCCTTTTGGTGTTTCGATACTGCGCATTTTGTTTACCGTAGGGGCTTCTGTTGACTTGTCAGCTGGCTTGGAAGCAGAATCCGTGGCGGGTGCTTGCGTTGCCGTATTTGCTCCACCGCATGCCGTCAAAAAAAGCGAGAACACAAAAATGACAGCAAGGACAGCTTTGACTGTTTTGTTCGTAAGCATGATGGGCCTCCCTTATGTACGTTTGTAAAATAGATATATTATCGATATTGATTATCATTATCGACAAAACTATAACAAAGAGTATTTTTACTGTCAATCGCCCCCAGCTTTGCGAAAAAGGCAAAAAAAATCCCTTTCTGAGAAAGAGATTAGTTGCCAAAGCGGCTTTATTTAAGCATATCGTCCATCTTTACAAAGGTGTAGCCTTTGCTTTTCAAGCTTTCCAGTACAACCGGGAGTGCCTCAATCGTGTGGATGTCATCGAGCATATGCAGCAAAATGACACTGCCATTTTTCGTTCTGCTCATGACGCCATTTACAATATCTTGGGCGCTGTTTTTCTTGTCCCAATCCAATGTGGTGACATCGTACAACGCAATGACCTTGTATCCCGTAGCTGCTATCACTTTGGCTGTGTGATCGTCTACTACGCCAGTCGGCGGACGGAACAGCATGACAGGTTGCTGTTGGATCGCTTCGGTAATGACTTGATGTGCTTTGACCACGTCCTTTTGCAATTCTTCTGGTGTCAGCGTCGTTATGACTGGATGGCTATACGAATGGTTGGCCACATCATGGCCACTTTCTACCATCGCTCTCGCCAAATTCGGATTGTTCTCCACCCCTTTTGCCCGCAAGAAGAACGTCGCTTTTACATTATGCTCTGCCAAAATGTCCAATAGTTTCGTTACGGTTTTGTCGCTTCCCCAGTCATCAAAGGTTAGCGCGATCTGTTTTTTATTTGTGTCGACCTGAGAGATGATCTCGTACTCGGCATTTTCAAATTGCGGGTTCAATTTTGCTGCGTCAAAGCCTGGAATTTGTTCCAGCGGCTTGCGTTCACCGCCGTTTTTCACCATCTCACTGAGCGGGACAAACTGATAGCCGATATCCGCTGCTGCCTTGGCGATCATCGGAATGGCTGGGATCACCTCAGGATTGATGTCTGTATTGAGTGAGATAATGCTGCCTCTGGACATGTAGCGTGTTATGTAATCTCCAATAGTTTTGGCGTCTTTTTGCAAATCACGGTCCTTCGGGTTGATATTGTAGCTGACGACCGCTTCCATCCCGAGATGGGCGGCTGCCAAACGAACGTCATCTGTCACATCGCCAGATTTGGTCCTCACATAGCGAGGTGAAATACCCGTCTCGCGTTTGATTACCTCATTACTCAACTGAATCTCTCGATATATTTGCTCGTAGCTGAGCTTGCTCATATCCAATTGATTCAATGTGTTGTTTTGGATTTCATGACCGCGGGCCAAAATGTCCTTGGCGATGTTTGGCTCCTCGGCGACACGCATACCAGGGAGAAAAAAGGTAGCTTTTATTTTATGAGCATCTAGCTGCTCCAAAAGACTTTTCATCATTTTATCGTCGCCCATGCCGTTAAACGTCAGAGCCAGTTCCTTGCGCCCCGTGTATACATAAGGTAGCGCCTTGCTTTTTTCACCCGTGTATCGAGTGATTTTCTGTTTCTTCTCTATCTTCAGGCGCTCAGTGGATTCTTCTTTGCTCGCAAACATCGAGCATCCAGAGACGAGCACGACTGTCATGAGCAGTGCCATTCCTTTGGATAGTTTGGCGGATATAATCATGTATGACTCCTTATCCCTTCATTTCTTTGATGTCGAAATTAATCATAGCTAAAATTATACTCTGTTTGGCATTTTTGGTAGAGTAGATTTTCTTTCCATTTCATAACAAAAAAAGGCGGATCTGCTCCGCCCCTTTTTCTTTCCTATTAACTACTCCTGAATACTCACCTTTCCGCCATCCACAAGCAGCGTCTGACCTTTTACCACGACTTTATCTCCATTCGCTAGGCCGGATACTACTTCAATCAACTCGCTTGTCGAGTTGCCCGTCGACACTTCCTCTTGCTTGGCTGCTTCCCCTTCCAGCTTGAACACGTATTGTCTGCCTTCACGCTCAAATACGGCCTTGCGAGGAATGACCAGTGACTTCGCTCCTTCTGAGCTTTGCGGGAAGGTAACATTCACGACCATATCGGACTTCAATTCATTGGAAGCATTCGGGATCGTGATTTCTACTGGATAGGCCTTGAGCTGCGAATCCATGACAGGACTAATCGCCGTTACATTTGCATCAATCGTTTTGCCTGTAGACTGCACGTTTACTTTGACGACTGCTCCTACTTTTACTTTCGTCACATCTGCTTCGGACAAATTCGCTTTGACCACAAGTGGATTCGTTTTGACGACGGTCACAATAGGTTGCTGGCCTGCCATCTGTCCCACTGCCCCAGTCACGCTTGCGACAAATCCGTCGATGGGGGAGACAACCTTTGCATTTGCCAATTGCTCACGAGCGTTTTGCAGCCTGACCTCGGACTCCGTTACACTTGCCGCCGATACTTGCACACCCGTTTTTTGTTTCGCGCTTTGCAGCTTCTGCTTTGCATTGTCATAGGAAATTTGGGCTTTTGTGAGCGTTGTATTAGCCTCTTCCATTTTCTCAGTAGCAATCGCTCCCTCTGCGAGCAGCTTCTGATTACGTTGTTGATTCAGTTTGGCGTCAGCAAGCGCTCGCTCTGCTTCTGTCAAATCATTTTGTGCTTCCACCAAGCTTTGGTTAGAAGTACTGCCTGCTTGGGTTAAGTTCGCTTTTGCCACACGGAGAGCTGCTTCTTGTTCTCTTACGCTGTTAGAGAGCTCATTCGTATCGAGTGTAAACAATAATTGTCCTTTTGTTACAGCCTGACCCAGCTTTACGGGCAGAGACGCAATTTTCCCACCGGTTTTTGGTGACATTTGGACTTCCTCACTCGGTGCCAATTTTGCAGTGAGTCCAGCCTCAGAAGTGACCATGCCTTGTGCCACCGTTGCAACCTGTACAGGGGTAACCGTTTCTGCTGGTGGGGCAGCAGTCGTCGCGGCCTCTTCCTGACTTGCGCAGCCTGTGATCAAGGTAAGGGAAAGTAGCGCCACAATCGCGATTCTTTTATTTATGATCATGAATGGTTCCTCCTCTTTTCTCATGCATTTGTCGATTCCAAAGTGGTAAGGCTTTTCTTTTCCTGCTTTTGCTTGCGTTTGTTGCGTCTCTTTTGTCCCATCTCATCAAACCATACGGTAACCACAGGTACGAGTACGAGTGTGATCATGGTGGAGAAAATCAAACCATACATGACGGTAGTAGCCATTGGCGCTTGCAGTTCCAAACCAGACCCAGCAGCAACCGATAGAGGAGCAATGGCCATAATGGTTGTGAGAGTTGTCATCAAAATTGGGCGCAGACGAGCAGGTCCTGCATGTAAAATCGCTTCATGTAGCTCCCAACCTTTTGCACGCAACTGATTGATCAAATCGATTAGCACAATCGCATTGTTCACAACCAGACCGATCAGCAAAATGTACCCGATCAAAACAGATACGGTAATAGGCGTGCCTGTAAACAAAAGCCCCAGTATAACCCCAGTAAGGCTCGGAGGAACCGAGAACATGATAATAAATGGACTGAAAAGCGATTCAAACTGAGCAGCCATGACCATGTACACAAGCACGACAGACAAGATAATCGCAAGACCCAGATTCACAAAAGAATTTCCCATATCCTCGCTCTGCCCGCCCATTTCGATGGTATATCCGTCTGGAACATTCAACTTATTGATGATATTCGTAACTTCCGTCGCGGCCGCTTGCAGGTTATCCCCAATCAAATCGCTTGTGACTGTCACTTCGCGCGTCATGTTTTTGCGCTCAATCGATGGTGGTACATCGACTTTGCTAATGGTCGCCACGGAAGTGAGGCTGATTTGAGCGCCTGTTGGCGTGGAAATGCGCAGATTCTTCAAGTAATTGATATCTTCCTTATAATGTTCTGGCAGTTTGAGATTGATATCAATTTCATCTTCGCCCGTACGATACTGGGTAACCGTTTGACCTTGGAAAGAAGTTCGCACAGCAGAAAGGATTTCATTTGTTGTCACTCCGTACAAGCTCGCCTTCTCTGTATTGACCTTCACATCGAACTCCTGACTCATTTCCTGAACACTGGTAGATACGTTGATCGTTCCCGGTACCTTGGCTATTTCTCCTTTCACAATCTCACTCAGTTCCGTTAAGACGTCCAGATCATCTCCGCGAATTTCAATCGAGATGGCTGCTCCGCCCCCCATACCACCGGAAAGGGATTTCACCTTGATATCTGCACCTGCAATATGCTTGACTTGCTCTTGCAGGCCCACAGCAATTTCCTCTGTCGATCGCTGTCTCGTAGAAATCTCTCCTACGTGAAGTTCGATCGTTGCGTTATGAGAAGTAGATGCACCGCTCTCTGAAATACCGTCGCTACCCCCGACAGAGGACTTGACCAATTTCTTTTCTGGCACTTGATTGACCACTTCTTCTACTTGCTTCATTACTTTTTCTGTTTCCGTCAAGACAGTACCCTTTGGCAGCTTGATCTCTACCTGGATTAACCCTTGGTCCATATCTGGGAAAAAACCTGCTCCGAGAGAGGGAACTAACATCAATGAGCCAATCAACATGGCAAAAGCAGATCCGATCACCGTTTTCCGATGACCCAATGCCCATTTGAGCAACCTTTGATAACCCTTCTCCACTTTATGGAATCCGATATTAAACCAGATTATTGGATTGAAGCCGCGATAGTTTTCGTGATTCGTATGCTCCGGTACCGTTTTTAACATCCGAGCACTCATCATCGGAACCAGCAAGAAAGTGAAAACAAGTGCTGCGATGTGTGAGAAAACGACCGTCAACGCTAACGGTGCGAAAAGCTCAGCAACAATCCCCTCTGTCAGCGCAATCGGTAAGAATACGCAAATTTGTGCCAATGCGGATGCCATTACCGCGGTTCCTACCTCTTTGGAACCGACCAATGCCGCTTCCATCATGCCCTTACCTTGTTCCCGCTGACGGAAAATGTTCTCCAGCATAACAACCGCGAAGTCCACTAATGATCCCAATCCGAGCGTGAGACCTGCCAAGGAAATCAAGTTGATTGTTTGACCTGTCATATACATCAAGAGGAAGGTTGATATGATCGATACAGGCAGGACAATGACCGCAATGAGCATAGACGACAGACTGCCCAAGAAGAAGAACAGCATGAGTACGCCAATGGCACCACCTGCAAGAGCATGTACTATCGTGTTGTCAACGGAACTCTGGATATAGGTAGAGGTATCGAGAACGATGCTTGTTTCTACATTTGCTGGAAGCGTGCTATTAATCTTCTCCAGCTCAGCCTTTACGTCTTTTGCGATTTTGATCGTATTACCGCCTGTGCCTTTCATCACGGAAATTCCCAAGCTTGGCTTTCCATCAATGTAGCTCAGATTGGTTACTTCTTTGATGGTGTCTGTTACGTTGGCAATATCACTCAATCGGATGAAGCTCCCACCGACAGAGATCGGCGTGAGTGCAATGGTGTCCACATTGGTGAATTCTCCTTGCACGCGAATACTGGTTTTTGCGTCACCTTCCCGAATCGCACCAGCTGATCCGGATACATTGCTGTTTTCAAGTGCTGCCTTTATTTGATCCAATGTCAATCCATAGGCGGCTAGTTTGGCTGGGTCCACGATGATATCGACAATTCGCTCTTGCCCACCGGTGACAGTGACAGAAGCAACACCGTTAATTCGTTCCAAGCGGGCCTTAATTACATCATCCGCGATTTTTTTCAGTTTGTTGACATCTTGATCGCCAGTTACAGCCAGATCAATGATCGGCTGGCTTGTCGGATCAAATTTCAAAACCCTTGGTGAACCAGCTGATTCAGGCAAGCTCCCTCGGACCAAATCTACTTTATCTCGCATATTCAGTGTCGCTTGATCCATGTCGGTTCCCCACTTGAAATGGAGGATGACCGAGGAGGAGCCGTTCACAGAGGTTGATGTGACCTTGTCTAAATTCGGAACCGTGCCTAATGCATTTTCGATCGGTTTGGTAACAAGCTTTTCTACCTCGGCTGGAGCCGCCCCCTCAACAGAGGTAACAACTACGGCGACCGGTGAAGTCAGTGATGGCATCAATTCAATAGCCAAGCGAGGAAAGGTAACCAAACCAAAAATGAAGATGGCTATGGATATCATAATCATCGTGACCGGACGTTTAATGGACAGTTCGGATATATTCAAAATTTTCTCACCTCTTCTTTTGTAGGGAGCTCAGCGTATCAGCTCAGTATTTCTTTCTCCAAAATAAGCTCGCGCAAGGAATGCAGGGAAGCAGGTGTGCAAGCACTTCCTTCTTGACACGTCCAATTCGCTGGTACACGCTCCGTCAATGCTGCCCACACAATTCTCCGATCCGATTTATCACGAAATCTGCGCACCAAGTTCATCTGTTCCAACCGACTGATTAAGCCTGAGGTCGTACTATAGGAAAGATCAATCGCCTTGCTGATTTCTCCCATTGTTTTCGGGCTGATCGCGATTTGCTCCAGAATGAGAACTTGTTGCCAAGTGATATCACTTGAATCCAATGCTTGCATGGAAAGAGTGGAAAATACGGTGCTCGTTTCACGTAGAATCTTCGCTAACTGAAACAGTTCGTTCATAAAAGCCTCCTACCCATTGTCTATTTTTCGGACTATCGTTTGGGGTGTTCCCCTCCACAGATCAAATTGTACTTATACGATTCGTCCCCGAAGTCTATCGGGCAGTCAAATTGTGGAATTTGATTTTATCTATCCAGAGATAGAAGACCGTACACCCGGAGATAGACGACAGCGCATGCTAAAATGAAACTATAATGGGTACGTATTCCAAGAAAGGAGGTTGTCTTCTTGAACGCTTCAACTGCATCTTTACGCTCCCGTTTCCTGCTCATTTGTTTTTTTGTATTGATCTCATTTTTTCTCATTCCAACAGCTTACATCCATGAACCCCCCATTCCATTTATCATCTCTCTGATCATCATCTTCTGCTTCTTGCTGATGTTTCTGAGACCCAAAAAGAATTGGAAACCACTTCAAAAAGACATCGCCATTATCGTTCTTGGTACTGTGTCATTTATAAAAGTTCTATATGTAGGAGAAGAGATCGGTCTATCCTTGCCATTGGTAGCTTTTATTGGTTATCACATTCTTGAACGCCGCGGATTGTACTATGCGATTTTTTTTGGCACATGCTCTTTTTCTTACATGTACTTTTATAAAGGCAATATTTTTGAGGAAGTAATCGGCTATGTCGTGGCCTATATCGGATGGTATATCGGCGCACGAGGATTATCTCTTCAAAATCAAGCAAAGGAATCGAGTCAACAGCATCTAAAACAATTGCAAGAGGCGCATGTTGAACTCCAGGAAGCTCATTCTGAACTTCAAGAGGCCTCTGTGAATACACTTCGTGCCGCTGTCCTCGAAGAGAGGACCAGAATCGCCCGCGATGTTCACGACGCCTTGGGGCACAGTCTCACATCGTTAATCGTTCAATTGAATGCTTTGAAATACATGCTGCAAGGAGGACCGAGTGACGCACAGGAGGCTGTCCGAGACATGCTTACGGTATCCAAGCAAAGCCTCGATGATATACGCTCGTCTGTACATACATTGGCTGCAGACAAATCTTCTCTGGGAATCACACCGCTGCGCATACTCTTATCACGAGCCCAACAGCATACCGACATCAAAATGCAGCTGATCAGTCCCAATCCAGACATTCCTCTCTCTCAGCAGATGACCATTACGCTTTACCGGATTCTCCAAGAAGCGATTACCAATTCCATACGACATTCTGATGCAACAGAAATTTTCATAACGATTGAAAAAAAACAAAACTATCTATTCCTGGCTATTTGGGACAATGGGAGTATGACGAATCATCATCAAATCAAGCTGGGCGCAGGTTTAACAGGTATCGCAGAACAAACCAAGCAACTAAACGGGGACCTTTCCTATTCCATTCGAGAGCCCCACGGCTTTCAAATTGACATCAGCTTTCCGCTTTGAAAAGCAAATAGCAGTATATAAGGAGGAATGCCAGCGTGGAAAATCAAAACAAAAAAGAGACCATTCGTGTGGTCCTGGTCGATGACCAAACGATGATCCGTCAAGGATTGGGATATGTCATCAGTATGCAAAAGGATATGGAAGTAAGCGGGGAAGCTTCCAATGGGGAAGAAGCCGTGAAGATCGTAGGAGAAATCATTCCTGATGTAGTCTTAATGGATGTACAAATGCCGAATATGTCAGGAATTGATGCAACACGAGAAATCACTCGACTCCATCCTTCGATAAAAGTTTTAATCCTCACAACATTTGACACGTACGATTACATTGTAGACGGTATTCGTGCTGGTGCTGTCGGCTATATGCTAAAGGATTCCGATTCACAGGATATGTTGGACCTCATTCGCAGGGCCCATCAGGGAGAGGCACTGTTTTACACGGCTACAGCTGCCAAGGCTCTAGCGGAGGTTCTACAGTTTCAACAAAAGAATCACGAACCTGACTCTGATGCTGACTGTGACTCGCTTCCACCCCTTGTCATGCTTGATCAGTTGACTGATCGAGAGCGGGACGTACTTGAGCAGCTATCCTACGGCAAACGCAACGATCAAATTGCGCAGCACTTACTCATCTCAGGGGGAACCGTCAAGACGCATATCCATCGGATCTTGCAAAAAATGGGCGTAGAAGATCGTACACAAGCAGTTGCCAAGGCGATCCGGTATAAAATCGTGAAATAGGGAAGGAAACAAAAAAGCCCAAGCATGTAAAGCATGCTTGAGCGTTGATAACTGATTGGAATAGACTGCAGCTATTCCATACTCTGTACCTTTCCGATCTCCACTTCCAACAGCGGTAATACTCTTCCTGGGAACACGGTAGACGCGATTTCTCCTACTCGCTTTGCCCCTCTCGACAAGTAAAACGGTTCTGCGTACGGGTCGCTGTGGATGGTGATGACTGGGATATCCAGCTTTTGTGCCACCTCCACCATATGCTGCCACAGAGCCTTTCCATAACCTTTTCCTACTGCCTCCGGTTCCAGGAACAAAAAGCCTAATAGCCACTGCTCCTGCTCTGCATCCTTTTCCAAACTCATGAAGCCTTTGATGCTGCCCTCATCCTCTAACACATATACTTCCTGTGTCTCGATATAGGCAGATGATAGCGTCAGATCTTCGCGACAGGCCTCCATGAATTCATCACTGTATCCCCAATAAGCTTTGGAGCGATAGGCTAGCTTGCTCAGTTCGCTTGCTTCTTGTCCTTTACCTCTGCGGATGTTCATCTGAATTCAGGCCCTCCTTTGCTACGATCTCTGCTAACCGTTGTTTGATACCCCCTGTACAAACGCCACCATGATAGGCAATCACTGTCTCTATATCGAACTCGAGCAGTTTGCGGATCGATTGCAGAGCTGTCGCTTGATCTGGTGTGAATTCGGGATTGAAAGGCATCAGTACCCCATCTTGTGCTGTGAGGGCGTCTCCAGAAATCAGCGTCTTGCTCGGAATATGATACAAAGAGATGTGATCGGGGGAATGACCGGGCGTATAAATCACCTGTATACCGCCACAGTATGGGAGAACATCGCCATCCTGTACGGCATGATCGACTTCTACCGGAGGAGCCAGCTGCCCGCTTTTGATCAGGGGTGTTTCTCCAGCCAGATACGGAATCGCTGCCTCGTGAGCAATCACCTGTACGCTTCCTTCCGCTGCTGCTACGATTTCTGGCAAGCTGCCGATATGATCCCGGTCTTGATGGGTAATGATGATTTTCGTCAACTTTTCAAAGGGAATCGCTTCTTGCTCCAGTACGTTCTGAATCAGCTCCAATTGTCCGGAGATGCCTGTATCCACAAGAATGGCTTCATTTTCATCCCATAGCACTGCGGTGTGGACGACGAATGGATTGCCTCCTGCGTTCATCTCCAGTTTGATCGTTTTGATTCCTTCTGTTTGGGTCAAATCGGACACCTCCAGTATTTGCTTGAATCTGAATCGTATGAATGATTCCCTAAAAGCAGGGGTGAATCCTCCCCTCCCCGATTGTCAGTCCACAAAAAATGGCCTTCAACTTGGAGAGGCCCTGCAAAAAAACGAGCCTGTAGAATCGCTTCTAAGGCTCGTTTCGCGTTTAAGGAGAGGTATTCCTATCCTCTCTTACTTTGCTTCCTTCTGACGATAGACTTCCTTCCCTTCAACCAAGGTCAGCACGACTTTCGCATCTTTGATTTGAGTGGCTGGAATTTTAAACAAATTTTTATCGAGCACGATGAGATCTGCCTTCTTGCCGACTTCGATCGAGCCTGTGATGTCATCCACGTGGTTGGCGTAAGCACCATCAATCGTGAAGCTGGCGATCATTTCTGCAAGCGTCGCACGCTCGTCTGGGTTGGCAATTTTGCTCGGATCGGTTACACCTTCCTCGACCCGGGTAATGCCTTGTTGAATGCCATGCAGTGGATTGAATTCCGGCGTTACGATGTAGTCAGACGAAGAAGCTACATGCACCCCTTTTTTCAGGAAGCTCTTCATCGGGTATTCTTTTTCTGCGCGTTCGTGACCCAAGTACGGTACTTCGATCTCATCGTAGTAGCCCTCTTCCTGCATAAACCAGAATGGCTGCACGATTCCGACTGCACCCAGCTTTTTGAAGCGCTCGATGTCTGACTCATTGACCAGTTGCAAGTGAACGAGCGAGTGGCGAGCATCGTGCTTGCCATTTTGTTTTTCAGCGAGCTCCATACCGTCCAGTGCAATGCGGGTAGAAGCATCCCCGATAGAATGGATGTGCAATTGGAAGCCTGCCTTGTCTACTGCGGCAGCGGTTTGATTGTAAACCTCTGGCTTCCAGATTAATTCTCCGTTTGTTTCCTTATGGACATACGGCTTTTCCAAGTAAGCTGTGGCGCCTTCTACGACTCCATCCAAAAAGATTTTGACGGCGTTGACCTGGAATAGCGGATTTTGATTTTGATTACGCTCACGGATTTTTACGAATTCTGCGATCTGCTCAGGTCCTTTTTCCGGATTCGCTGTCAACGCATTGCGGAAGCGGATGGTCAGCTTGTCCTCTTTCGCGAGCTCCTCGTACGCTTCCAATACGTTCGGATAGCGTAGCATATCCGGGTCGCGCACTGTCGTTACACCGCGTTCAACTGCTTTTTCCTGGTAGGCTTCAATCCCGGACTTGTATTGCTGGACGGTGTATCCGCCGATTTTTGACAGCACCAGATTCATTGCGCTTTCACGCAACGTTCCAGATGGTTCACCTGTTTTCGGATCGCGCTCGATAATGCCACCCTCAGGGTTTGGTGTGTCCTTCTTGATTCCGGCCAGCTTCAATGCTGCCGAGTTCACCCACAAAGAATGTCCATCATCGGAGGTCAACGCGATTGGAGTCGTTGGCACGATTTTATCCAAAACTTCCTTGCGCGGACCAATACCAGGCACTACCGGATTGCTCCAGCCGCGTCCTTGCAATGCTGGTTCATTTGGATGCTCTTTGACGAATTTCTCGATGGTCGCAACGTATTCCTCGACAGAGCCTCCGTTAAATAAATCAATGGAGTAAATGAGTCCCGTCGTTTTGCTTGCATGCGTATGACTGTCAATAAAGCCCGGCAATACCATTTGGCCTTTCAGATCGATTACTTTCGTATCCTTGCCAATGTGTGCTTTCGCATATTCATCTGCGCCGACAAAGACAATTTTATCACCGCGAATAGCCACGGCCTCCGCCCAGCTGTTCTTATTGTCCACTGTGTAAACCGCGCCGTTCGTTAACACGACATCTGCTGGCTGTTTTGTCTCTTGGGCGGCAAAAGCCGACATCGGGCTCATCAGCGCTGTGGCGAGTAAGGCGCTAGTTAATTTTTTTCCAAACACGTTAAGATCCCACCTATCTATTTATCTAAGATGAAAAGAATGCCAAAACTGATTGTAGCATCGCAACTCTGAAAATTCCATGAAATCCGGTCGAAAAATAGTATTATTTCCCGATTTATGACGAAATTGATCACATAATGACCACTTGAATTGGTCAAATTGGTAAAAGGTTAATTTGACTCTCCTTCATGAATCGATGTATACTCATAAATGTTTTAGGGGGTAAACATTTAACACCGTATATAATTAAGCAATGAAAACAGGAGAGGGTACGATGCAAAGCCAAGTCAATTTTGAAGAACTTTATATACAACTCCAGCGAAAGGTTTCGGCTGAGTCACACAAGCGTTTGGACCCACTCGTATCAGGATCACAAGCGATGCTTTTGCGAATCCTAGATATGAGCGGCCCGCAGAAGGCATCTTCTATTGCAGAACGAATGAATATTACCCCCGGAGCCGTTACGAGTCTCGCTGATAAATTGATTGCTTGCGGCTATGCCACCCGAAATCGTGACAGTACGGATCGCCGCGTCGTCCAACTGGACATAACCGATGAAGGAAGAGAAATCCTGCGGAAATATAAAATCATCGTGAGAAATACCATTGAACAGTTTTTTGCAGGCGTGTCTGATGAAGACAAACAACACTTAGTCCGCATCTATCACCAGGTTCTGAAGAATATAGATCAACAAAGAGAGGAGAATCAAGATTGCAACAGCTGACAGAGAAAAAGAAAGTGACGATTATGATCGCGATTATTACAGCCATGTTTTTTGCCGCGATCAACCAGACCATTATTGGTGTTGCCATGCCGCGTATTATCTCGAAGCTCGGTGGCATGGATTACTATTCGTGGGCGATTACGATTTATTTGCTGACCTCAACCGTCGCTTCTGTGCTGGTTGGGAAGCTCTCCGATATATACGGAAGAAAACCGTTTATTTTGACAGGTATCGCGTTGTTTAGTATCGGAGCCTTGTTGTCCGGGTTTTCTACCGATATTTTTCAACTGATTACGTATCGTGGCATTCAAGGGGCGGGTGCAGGGATCATCATGTCCACTGCTTTTACCGCCATGGGTGATTTGTACGAACCCCGCGAGCGTGCCAAATGGGGCGGAATCATGAGTGCCGTCTTCGGTGTATCCAGTGTGCTTGGTCCTCTGATGGGCGGCTATATCGTCGACCATCTCGAATGGCACTGGGTGTTCTGGATCTTCTTGCCGATTGGCGTGATTGCCTTTCTGTTGATCATGATTCATTTCCCAAGAGTACCGAAGCAAGAAGGAGAGTCTGTCGACTACTTCGGCTCGCTGTTCTTGACGCTCACCATCGTACCGATGCTGCTCGCCTTCTCATGGGCAGGTAATGGACCGGGCAAACACGCCTGGGGCTCGTGGCAAATTATTGGTTTGTTTGCCGCCACAATCATTGCGTTGATCGTGTTTATTATGATTGAGAGGAAAGTAAAGACTCCTGTTCTTCCGCTGGGCTTGTTCAAAAACAGTATTTTTACTGTCTCCAATCTAGTCGGATTCTTCCTCAACGCGGGGATGATGGGCGCTATCATTTATGTGCCATTCTTTGTCCAAGGGGTCAAAGGCATCTCGCCGACGATGGCTGGTTATGTGGCGATGCCGATGTCGATTGCCATGCTCGCGACCTCTGCAATCGCCGGACAAATCATGACCAAGACGGGAAAATATAAAAAGATGGCGCTGGGTGGACTTCTCGTCATGACCTTGGGCATGGTGCTGATGTATTTCATGTCGCCAACCACACCGATTTACTTGCTCGTGATCTACATGATCATTCTCGGTTTGGGGATCGGGATTGCGATGCCAGTCTTCTCTTTGACGGTGCAAAATGCAGTCGCACCGCAGCAATTGGGTGTCGCCACAGCAACGTCGCAGCTTTTCCGTAACCTCGGTGGGACCATTGGAATTGCTGTCATGGGAACCGTCATGAGTGCCAGCATGTCTGCGAAAATGACGCAACTGTCGGGAGCCATGGGTCAGGTGAACAATCCCGCAGCAGCTGATCCTGCCCTGGCAGAGAAGCTGTCGCTCTTTACGAATCCGCAAAATTTGTTGGATCAGCCGAAAATTGAAGCCACGCTGGCTAGTCTGCCACCGGATTTGCAGCCGCTGTTTACTCACATGCTGGATATGATCCGGGAAGCGATGAGCTATGGAATTACGACTACGTTTTTGACTGGGGCGATTGTAGCAGGAATCGCGGTCATCATCGCGCTGTTCCTGAAGGAAATTCCACTGCGTAGTGGGAAGATGGGACAGAAGCCGGAGGGCGAAGCAGGAAAGGCTTAATAGGAAAAGGAAGAGGGCACTTGTCCTCTTCCTTTTTTTCATGGGGTTAATCTGCAAGAATGTCTGGCTGCTCGACGGTCGACACCCTACAGCTCTGCTCTTCCCGTTCGGATCGCATAGGCGTAGTCTCTGCGTCCGTTTTCCTCTGCTTTTCTGGCTGCCTGCTCGAAATCATACGGAACCAATACATGCTCAACCAACCACGAGCCGCCTTGTTTTTTTATCGTAACGTACTTGGCATGGGGTGTCTTCGATTCCATTGAATGCGGGTACGGCGCTTCCTCAAAATACGCTGGCAGCCCTACGCTCCCCGGATTTACCACGAGCTTGCCATCTGGCAGCCATACGGATTTGGGCACATGTGAGTGTCCGCAAAAAATGACCTGTTGCTGAATGCCAGTAAGCTCGATCATTAAGGAATTTGCGCTTTTGTCTTCGATTCCATATGGAGCGACACTCTCCAATAAGTACACATCATCGGCAAAAGGTGTGCCGTGGCAAAACAAGAGATCATCCAACGTCCACTGCTTTTCGAATGCCCCGATCCAACTAAGCATTTCTTGTGTCAGCAGTGGCTTCACGTATTCGAACGTGATGGACTCCATTTGCTCTTCCAGTAAATATCTGTCACAATTACCCATGATGTGGGTAATAGAAGATCGCTCCATTAAGAGCTCTGCCGTTTTGATCGGATCAAGCGGTCCAAACAACGTATCGCCCAGGTTCACGATGGTTTGAATACCGCGGGAATCAATGTCGTGCAGCACGGCCTCCAATGCATAAGCGTTGCTGTGTATGTCGGAGATCACCGCGATGGAATGGTTGTTTTGGCTCAAGGTCATATACTCCTTTACGAAATTCGAAGCATCTATGCTTATAGTATTACTGCAAAATTATGTACATTTCCTGCCCCATTTAAGTTTTCGCGGCTTACGTGACAGACAGATCAAGAGGATGCCCTTCTATCAAACGAAGAGAGGCATCCTCTTCCTATGCCATTTTGAAAAAATCATGAAAAAAGTTTGAGAGGGGTCCCCTCTCCTCATCGTCTATAGTAGTGAACAGCAAAACGGTTTTGTCCGTTTTGTTTGACAACAATCGAAAAACGTCGAGACGTTTTTCACAAAAAGGAAAGCTGCGCAGCACCTTTTTGCAAGGAGGTAACAAACATGCAGGACGATCGAGAGGTCATTGCGGAGGTTCTTCAAGGAAATAAAGAGGCTTATGCTCTGATCGTCAATAAATACAAGGGAAAAATCGCTTCGATTCTCCAGCGTACGCTCCACCATTCTCATGATGCCGAAGACATGGTGCAGGAGGTTTTTATCAAGGCGTACTACAGTCTGCCAGACTATAAACCCCAGTACTCCTTTTCTGCCTGGCTGTATCGAATCGCAATTAATCGCGGGATTGACGAGCTGCGGAAGCGAAAACGGATGCCTTCCGTAACGGAGATAGATGTCGAGGTCAAAGACGAATGTCCGATCCCGGAGGAAGATTATCTGGAAAAAGAACAGAGTCATTCTTTGCGACAGCAGATGATGACACTGGACAAAAACCACAGGATGCTTCTCGATTTACATTATCTCCAGCACCTAAGCTACCGAGAGATCGGCAACAAACTATCTTTGTCCGTAGATACTGTCAGAATGCGCCTCTCCTATGCCAGGAAAAAGCTGCGAGACCAGCTAAGCAAGCCGGAGAAAAAAGGGGGTACCCCGCTTTGAACTGCCTTACGCAAAGACAGCTGATCGCCTACATGGAAGATCGTTTATCACCAGTGAACAAACAAAATATCGAAAGTCATCTCGATCATTGCACACACTGCCAGCACCGGCTGGAGCAATGGATCGATGAGCTGCACCAAACAGAAGAAACGATATGGGAAGATTCTCTCTCAGCAAATATGGATCAAAAAATTATTCAGATGCTCTCGCCTCATCCCGTGAGAGTATTGAACCCTGCTACCCCTTCACACCAACCACCTGCGTGGAAAAAAAGGAGTATCACGATCATGAAAAGAATGACAATTGCCGCCGCTGCATTAACCATCATCGTAACGGGAGGAATGCTCGTCTCCCCGACCTTTGCCAGTTATGTCCATGCTGCTTTTACGAACAGCCCAATAGGCAAGGCTGATCCTGTAGCACCTGTAAGCAATAGCTTTTTGCAAGAATTAGCGGACAAAGGAATTGCTCAAGCAGCCAAGAATGGATTCGCGCAGTCCGTTGATGTTAGCACGACCGATCAAGGCCTCACTTTTGCCGTGCATGAAGTGATGGCTGACCCGCTGCGGATTAGCATAGCAGCTTCTTTAAAAGACAAGAACGGAAAGGCATTAGACAGCTTTATGTCGGAAATGGTGAGTAGATCTACCAAAGAGCCACTTATCATCATCAAAGACAAACAAGGAAACATCCTTACACCCTCTAAGGAAAAAAATGCTCAATACCCCAATAAACAATGGGATCATTCCATGTTTGTCGATAATGGTGTTATGATCTTGGATCGCGAGCTACGAAGCTATTTTGATGATCTAAACAAGGTGCCTGACGAGCTGATCGTAGAGTTTAACATCAAGCAACTGGACAGCATCAAGGGGAACTGGAAGCTGTCCGTACCAGTCGATATGAAAAAAGCAAAAGCAGCAATGAAGACCCATGAAATTAACAAAGCCTACACGACCCCGCAAGGACTCAAGCTGAACGTCAAACAAATTACGTTTGCGCCAAGCGGAGTGGAGATGGTCATTGATCGAGCCCTTGCTGCTAACGAGAATAACGCATACAGCTATGAGCTTGTGGACGACAAGGGCAAAGCGGTCGCTGCTTGGGATTCGACTGCGGTTATTCATGAAGCCAACAAAAGAAGTAATGTGACCAGGGATGTGAAATGGGAGCATACCCAATCCACCGAAAGTGGAGCAAGAGACTTCCATTACTTCTATCCCATTGACGAAAGCCAAAATCTCACCTTCAAGCTTGGATCTGTTTATACAGAGGAAGCGGCTGCTTTAAACGCGAAATTGGACACCAATCGCCTCGAGAAGAAAGAAGTCATCACAGCGGAAGACCAGGGAGATCAGTTTACTTTCAAAAAAGATCAAAAGGATCCAAACGCGGTTGTTGATTTTGAAGGCTATGACGGCCATTACCGCGTGAACGACGATGGAACTACCACGAAATTGGAAGGCTACCACCTGGCATTCGAGGCAACTCTCGCTCCAGATGCTGCCGCTATGGGTCCTTACCAATACTGGACCATTACAGACGAGACCGGGAAAAAGTACGAAGACATCCAGTACTTAATCGATAAGACTGAGTTTGAAAATGATCGGGCGATTTTTGGAGGTAAGGTTTTCTTAGAAAACCTCACAACCCTGCCAAAGCAATTGATCATTTCATCCGAGAAACGAATGGTTGAACACAAAAATGTAGAGTGGGAAGTACCAATTTACTCCGGAAAATAAGGGCTTTTCATATGCAAAAGGCTGGTGGTACACATCGTACCGCCAGCCTCTTTTTCACGCGATATATTCCTGCTGCAAAATTCCCATGTGGACAATATCATGCCATTTCCCCTCTCGAAACAAAAACTGCCGCGAGATTCCCTCTTGCTTGAATCCGAGCCTCTCATACAGCTTGATCGCCCTTTCGTTAAAAGAAAAAACACGCAGCGATACCCGATGCAGATTCATTTCCAAGAATGCATAATCCAGCAGCAGCTTCAGCGCTTCTCGTCCATACCCTTTTCCCCAATACTCTTTCTCCCCAATATCGATGATGCACTCCGCATTGCGGTTTTTCAGGTCGATCTGGATGAGAGAGGTAATCCCGATCGGTTGATGGGTTTGGCTGTCTACGATCATATAGCTCTTCGAGGAGCTTGCATGCAGAATGACCTGGTTCACAAAACCGTTCGTATCTTCCCACGTGTAGACGTCCATTGACGGATTCGTTGTCCGCATGACTTCTTCGTCATTTCTCCACCTGTGGTAGACGTCCACGTCCTCCCCCGTCATTTTTCTCAAATAAATTCTCTCTGTTTGAAACATCATTCGAACCCCTCCTTATTGAGTCGGTCCCAGCATCGCTCTCAATGAAAACAACAATGCTTCCATCTGCTCGGGCACCTTCGTTTTGGCTGGGCCCAAATGCGCGGTATCCAGCATCAATCCATCGATAACCGAGATGAAATAGCGAGCGATCACCTCAGGTGGTAGCTGTGGCTTAAACTCACCTGTCGCTGTCCCATGCGCGAAGAAAGCTGTCAACACGTCGACCATTTTTTCATAGCGAGTCGTGATATATGGATAGCTCTGTTGCTTCTGCTGATCCTTCAGTGACAGGAAAAACTCTGAGTTGGCTTTGGACAGTGTTTGATCGATTTTCTCGATCTCGCCTTGTTGCTTGTTCACCCATTTGGTGATTTGCTGCCAAGACCTTTCACCAGAAACAGGCGCGAAAAATTGTGCATCCTGTTGATCCTTGAATTGCAGCAGCTCCAAATATAGGTGCTCCAGGTTATCAAAGTAGGCGTACAAGGCTCCTCGTGATACGCCAGCCTCGTCCATGACGTCTTGCATGGTGGCCCGTGTGTAGCCTTTTGTGATGAACACACGTTTTGCCGCTTGCAGCAGTTCGATTTTCTTTTTGGTTTTGTATTCGTCGCTTACTTTTGGGGCCATGGGGTTTGAGGCTGCCTCCTTTGAACAAAATGTACATTGATGTCGTTTTTGTTGGTGAGATCATTATAAACGACATTCATGTCGTTTTTCAATCCCTTACGATTTCCCCACAATTTTCACCCCACCTTTCTACGGAAGTAGCCGCAATGTCCAATCAATGAAAAAAACATGGCATATTCTGTGTTAGATTGTCATGAAAGGATGGGGGCATTCTTGAAAAGAAAAAAATCGAAAAGGCTCAAAAAAGTCTTGGGACGCTTGGTACAATATGGACCTTATCTGGAGCGTCGCAGAGACCTAAGTAATCATCTTAGAGATGAATGTAATGATTTGAATCCGAATAATCCGAGCGGGGCTTTTTGTTGTTACCATTGCAGTAGATGTGCCATATATGGTAATCGGTTTGGTGACTATGACTGTAACTATTGTAATTCCGCAGAATGTAGGGGCGGGTGAATGGCGTTCCTCTGTATAGAAAACGCGAAAAAGCACCCTGCTTCACCATTAACAGTGATGCAGGGTGCAAAATAGCAACTCTCGCTATTGTGTCCGATCCGGTATGACAAAGGAAACCGTTGTTCCTTCTCCCGGATTGCTCGTGATGCGCAAGCCCTTCCCGTACATTTGCGTCAGTCTCCGATTCGTATTGGACACTCCGATTCCGCCTCTTTCCTTCTTAGACAAATCGAGAATTTGCCTTACAGTCTCCTCCTCCATTCCTATACCATCATCCTTCACCTCAAAAAGAGTGGCATTCTTTTGCCGGACGATGCGGATATGGAGAGTTCCCCCTTCTATTCGGGTAAGAAGACCATGGTTGATTGCATTCTCCACCAACGGCTGAATGGTCAGTGGCGGGATCAACAAATCGATATGAGGCTCAACCTCCCACACGACCTGTAACCGCTCGCCAAATCGTTCCTTTTCAATGTAAAGATAGGCTTGGACGAGCTCCAGCTCATGGGAGAGTGCAACTTGTTTTCCTGTATTCAAAAAGTCAAAGCTGATATGCAAGAAGGCGGTAAACGCATCTCCGAGTTTACGCATCTTCTCCGTATCAATGTCACTCAACGCCATAATCGAGCTAAGTGTGTTGAACAAGAAGTGCGGGTGAATCTGCGCCTGCAAGTAGGCAGCCTCCATACGAAGTCGTTCATCGACGGTTTGCTTGAGTGTCGTCAACGACCAGACGCGATATTTCAGCTCCATGCCATCTACTGGTTTGCAAACATAGTCATTCGCACCAGACAAATACCCGGTGTATACATCCTCAGACTGGCTGCGCGCCGTTAAGAGCAAGATCGGAAGCTCTGAAACAGAGAAATGCTCTCTAACCCTTTGCGTCAGCTCATAGCCCGACATATGCGGCATCATGACATCGATGATAAGCAAATCCCACTGCTCTGTAAAAAGCAGATCGAGCGCCTCTCTTGGCGATGTACACGTAGTGATTTGATAATGCGAGGATGAGAGCATTCGATCCAGCACCCTTAAGTTAACCGGGTCGTCATCGATTGCTAATATATTCGCCCTTCTTTCTACAAATGCATGTGCAGCCGTTTGCTGAAAAGCCAAGATATCTGGCGCTTCACTATGCCTCATCTGGTTGATAGCCGTCACTTGATTGCTCTTATCTATCTGCTCCGCATATTGGCTCTCTGTTGCTTTCATCTCATCTGTACTAACCACGGGCAGCCAGAAGCTAAATACCGAACCTTTGCCCGGTTCAGAGTCGACTCTCAGCTCGCTATCATGCAGCTCGACCAGCTGTGTACAAATAGCAAGACCGAGGCCGATTCCTCCACCACCGTTCGTTGCTTGAGCTCCCTGCTCATACGGCAAAAATATACGTGCCTTGGTCTGTTCATCCATCCCGATTCCTGTATCGGATACATAGATCGCCACCTGTCCGTCTACGTTCTCAGCAGAAACGACGACAGATCCTTCTTCCGTGAACTTCAGTGCGTTGTGAACAAGATTGAATAGAATCTGGACTATCCGCTTCTCATCTGCCAAGATTGGCGGGATGGACTCTGGTATGTCCATTTTCAGTTGAACAGGCTTGCCTTCTACCATGTAAGTAAGCATGCCGATGATTCCAGAAACAACTGATTGAATATGCAATGGCTTCTTCTGCAACACGATATGCTTGTCCTGCAAACGCACGACATCTAGCAAATCATCCAGTAAATGCGACATTCTGCGACTGATCGTGATTAAGAGCTCCATATCCTGCGTGCTCCGACCACCCATGACATGCTTTTCATTGTTGACGACAGTCTGGGCGATGTTCATGATACCGTGCAATGGCGTTCTCAGTTCATGCGAGGTATGGGCAAGAAACTGGTCTTTGAGCTTGTCCGCTTCCTTCAATTGCTCCGTTAGCTTTACTTTTTCCTCTGCATTGCGAAAGAATCGCTTGAACCAATAGGCAGAGAAGCTGACAAGAGCAGCAATCAGGTCGAGCGGATAAAACACGTACTTGATATCGATGATTTGATATTCCATGATTGCGGACCATATGACATTGGAAAAAATACTCGTTGCAGCAATGAGCCAGAATACAGCATCATGCTTGTTTTGGATGAGCATGCGGCTGATTCTGAAAATAAACAATAGCAACGGGCCGAAATAAATAATGACTAAAAATGGCGTTCCGGCTAATATATACACCCATTGTGCCGTTCCCAGCACGATGACTGCCGAATAAAGACTGAGCACGGAAAAATACGCCCTAAACGGCCTAGAGTTTTCTTTCTCCCCCTGATCAGATAGACTTCTCACCAATAAAATCATCAGCAAAGGCTGCCATATGTAGGCGAGCACTTCTACCTTGATCGACCATGTATAATCGATCGGGATCCAAAGTAACAGTAGATTGTCATAATCCGACACAACTTTTATCCCCACGCAGGAAAGCAACAGCAAAAACACGAGAAACTCTTTGTAGCGGGCATTCAACACATACAGGATGCCGGCATACAAGCCATGAAGCAACAAGATGAGGAAGGTTGCCATCTGGAAGCCGATAGAATACCAACGTTCGGTGTCAATAGCTGCCTGCGACCCGAAGTAAATCGATCTGATGATGCCCCCTTCGATTGGATTATGGTAGTTGGCCGTTCGGACAAGCACTTCAATGACCTTTGCATCACCTGCATTGTATGTAACCGTGAAGGATGCCTTCTGCGGCGTGTACGCTTCCGCTGTTGTCGCAGGCACTCCAACTCTGGCTAAGATCTCTCCGTTAACGTCTACGGTAGAAGATGCCTCCACTTGCGGAACCCATAAGGTGTATGGCTGATTTAGTGGTTGATCGACCAAGATCCGTAAACGGTATGTTCCATAGCCATACGGTGACGGAGAGTCCCTGGAAAAAGCGCTGCTCCAATCGCCAGGCACTTGAACATATTGCCGCTCGTCATTGGATGATTGTTTGAATTCTTCATGCGTGACGAACGAATTAGGGAAAAACTCCCATTCCCCATCCAGTGAAATGGACGGGGAATTTTCGAAGTCCCACCCGCGCATATCAAGAACCCCTTGAACTACAGGCGGATGCTCTGGAAACGTATGAAACGAAAACCAGAACATCCGAAGCCCTAGTAGAAATGCTAAAAACAAGAGAAGAATCAAAAGATACTTACTTATGAGTGCTTTTGAATGACTCCGATTATGGTTGCTTCGCTTTATCATAGTATGCATCTTTCGACACACTTCGGATTATCCCTTGTCAAATTACAGTTCCACAGTCCTATTTTTACTCACACAAACTGCCTACTATCGTTATTCCGCCCAAACCGATAAATGGCGATCAAGGCAAAAACTATAGCGAATGCGAGCAAAATAGCTATGTGCAAATACAAGCTCCCCAGACTGTACCCTTGTTGCAGCTTATTCACCGTATCGAGCAACCAATGCTGGGGCAAGAATGTTGAAATTTTGCGCACGGTGTCCGGCATGATTTCCATTGGAAAGAAGCAGCCGGCCAGTAGGCATGTCGGTACAATGATCAGGTTGGAAATCGCTCCAGCACCTGCTCTACTCTTCGCGAAGGCAACGGTCATCAGCGAAAGGGCGATTGCTCCCAGCGCAAACACGAACAACGGCAGAATCATTTGACCATACGAGACGCCTGCATCTATGCCGAAGACGTTTTTCATGACGAGCAAGGTGACAATGATTTGCAGCAGCAAAATAAACATGCTGACGATAATATTCGAGAATACATAGGATCTAGCCGACATCGGCGAAGAAAGGAGTCGCAAAAAGGTGCGATTCTCTTTTTCTTTTAAAATGATCTCCGACATGTTCACAGCCGAAAACATCATGAACATAATGAGAAATCCAATCGATTGATTCGTCATGCGCGTCACGTTCGATGTGTCTTGAAGCATTGCCGTATTTAGCTTGTAGCGTTGCTCATGGTATGCCGTATACAGCTTTGTGAACTTTGCCTCATCCGCCTGTGCCGCTTTTCCAATCACGGCAAGATTGCCGATATAACTGTGCAGCATGGCCTTCACGTAGGCAGTAACCTGTTCACCTTTTACGGATACAATATTCAAGTGTGCCGGCGCCCCTTTCCGAACACTGGCAGCATACCCTGCCTCGAAAACAATTCCGCTATCCAGCTCACCGGAAACGATTTGTTCACGCATCGTTTGTTCGTCAATGACTGTGACTTTGATAGATTCCAATTTCTCGATAAACCGGATCGTGTCCTGCGTGATCACCTGGTCCCCATCCTGATTGATAATTCCTACATGAATCGTGCCGCTGCCTGCATTGCTGTAGAGGGTAAGAGACAGCAGAACCCCAACGATCGGCAAACCTAAATAGGTGAACCAGCTTTTTTTACTGCGAAAAGTCTCCATCAGGGTTTTCCTAATTAGCCATAGCATTTCACTCATACGAAAGCACCCTCCCGTCTGCGCATCGTGATAACAGAAATGATGATGAACGCCGTGGCGATGCTCACGTTCATCGCAATCGCAAACCATGCGCCTCTTGGATTGTCTGTGTAGATGATTTGCAGCAGTCCTGTATTTGCCCAGTGAAGGGGAGAGAATTTGGCCAAGAGGCTGAAGAAACCTGCCGATTGATCAACGGGAAAATAGGCACCGCCTACAAAGGAGGCGACTTGCGTAAAAATATTGTTGATTGCCCTTACTCCTTCCCCTTTGAAAAGAAAGCTGATCCCCAGGCCCAGGCTGACCGCAAGCAGCACCTCTGTCAAAAGCACGAGGATCACCATTCCGTAGTGGTTGCCCCAATCTGCTTGGAACACGAACTTGCTGACTAGGAACACGACGAGTACGAAAAATAAATTGACGAACGTACTGCCGATAATTTTGCCGGTAAAAATGACACCTTTGCTGACAGGCGCTGCCATTAACCGTGTGGACGTTTTGTTCGTCCGCTCCTTGGTGAACAAATAACTCGCAGAATACATCGAGTAGAGCCCAATCATGGTCGTCATCGCAATCGCGTAATAATCGATTGCCCCCGGTTTTTTATTTGGATTCAAGGTCGTTTCATGAATAAAATCATCACGATGTCCGATACCCTTGACTATTGCCGAAGCAGATTCGGGATCTACCTGATAAGCTGCGGATGCGAGCGAGTACCGATCTGCAAAAACGGTTAGCATCCCCGCAAGGATATTGCTTCCTATCGCATTCTTGCTGCTTCCATAAAACTCAATCCCCGTATCACTGACGACTGCGTACCCCGTATAGCGATCCGAACGAACTTCCTCCTGCCCGTTCATGCCTGAACTCTCTTGAGCGACCTCCACTCCTTTATCACCCAATGCTTTGGTAAACGCGTTCCACGCCGTAGACATTTGCGCATTCGTCCCGTTGCTTTTATACAACAAGCGCATGTCTCCTACGGTCCTCGTATCGTCGAAGGCATTGGAAAGGGCGGAACCTAATATCAGCATCAGGATGATGGGAAGCGCTAGCATAAACATAAACGTTCTCTTTTCGCGAAGGCTGGACTTGATTTCTTTTACAGCGATATTCCATATGTTCATGGCAAAGCCCCTCCTCTAGTCTCGCAAGTTTCGACCGGTTAAGGTCAAGAACACAGTCTCCAGATTCGGCGCTTGCTCTTCAACGGAGCGGATTTCTACCTGATCCTTGATGAATTGTTGAATGATCCGGTTCAGGTTGTTGATCTCCGTTTTCGATACGATTTTGATCGTATTCTCTTCTTGAAGCACCGCATTTACACCGGGAATCGCCTTAATACCTTCGAGGTTTAACGGTTCATCCGCTCTGACGCCAATCCAAATTTCCTTTGCATCAGTAATAATCGATTTTAGCTCCTCCTTCGATCCTTCCGCGATGACTTTTCCATGGTCGACGATGGCAATGCGAGTGCAGATTTCTTCGACTTCCTCCATGTAATGGCTCGTATAAATGATCGTGCAGCCCATGTCGTTTAGCTTGCGTACCGAATTCAAAATATAATTGCGTGAATGAGGGTCAATCCCGACTGTAGGTTCGTCCATGATGATCAGCTTCGGCCGATGAGCAATGGCGCAAGCGATGTTTAACCGACGCTTCATCCCGCCAGAGAAGTTTTTGGGAAAGCTAGTAGCTTTGTCACCGAGACCTACGAATTCAAGCGCCTCTTCCGTCCGTTCGCGTAGCAGTGATCCACGAAGTCCGTACAAGCCAGCAAAAAACCTCACGTTTTCATAGGCAGTCATATCCTCGTAGATGGCGATATCTTGTGGCACGATACCGATGTTCATTTTGGCGAATTTGCTGTGTTTCTCAATGTTTTTTCCCAGCAGAATAATCTCGCCCTTTGTTGCGCGCAACAGGGAGGCGATCATGTTGATGGTCGTGCTCTTTCCCGCTCCGTTGGCCCCCAAAAAACCAAAGATTTCTCCTTCCCGAACATTCAGAGACATATTGTCGACGGCGACGAAATCACCGAATTTTTTCGTTAACTGACGAATTTCCAATACATGACTCACGCAACTCACTCCCTTCGTGGTTATGTCTGCATTGTAATAAAAAAGGATGCCCCTATGTCAGTGCATAAGTTCATCCTCGACACATGAGAATTCTCATGTTGTTTCTTATGATTTTTTTCATTCGTTGCGATAAGGCAGCAGAGTGGTCACGCTAAAGCCTCGCGTACCGTCTACGATCACTGTTCCACCAGCGGAAGCGGCTCTCTCCTCCATCCCGAGAATGCCAAGCCCTTTTACAACCTTTTCTGCACCGGCCCCATTGTCTGTGACCACTGCTTTAATGAATGTATTCAGTACCCGCACCTCTAGGGAAATCACTGTTGCCTTCGCATATTTGAGTGCATTCGTGACCGCTTCCGTTGCGTTTTGCTGGATGATTTTCCACTGAATCGGTGTAATGACGTCGATGTCCCCATCAAAAGTAAGCGTGGCTGTCACTGTCTCTCTCGCAGATAGCTCATCGACAAACAACCGGAGTCGATTGATTCCTAACTCCTCTGGCCGTGGCTTCACATCCTTGAGTGTCACTCTGATTCGCTCCAGCCCTTCCTTCGATATTGCAATCGCATTACGAAGTAGCTCGGATGCCTTGTCCTGATCAGTCGCCATCAGCAGTCGCGACGCTTCCATCTGAATGAGCGCACCTGCCACCGCATGCCCCACATCGTCGTGAATTTGTTGAGAAAGGCGATTGCGTTCCTCCAGTTGAATCGTATAGGTCGACTGGCGGAAGTATTCGCTGCTCTCATTCAAGGAGCGGGTCAAGCTTTGTAAATCCGCTCTCATCTTCTCTCGTTCTGCCTCTAATCTGCGAAGCTTGTCAGTTAGCATGCTGCCACACCTATACAGCAAAAAGCTAAGAAAGGCCGTTAGTAAATACATGGGTATCCATTCAGGCAAAACAATGAACAAAGGCAACAGTATACAGCCAAATACGACCACTCTCTGTTTACTTGCCAAGAATACGAGCTCCAAAATGTGGACAGGCAAGAGCAACACAAATAACGGGTCCAACATAAGAGTACTTGCTACCACGAACACGATAGATAGCCCCATAAATAATTGCTTATGATTCCTCTTTTTCACAATGAGAATAGTGAGATTACTAGCCAAATACAACAAATACACAAGAATTTGACACGGGTCAATTTCAGAAGTGGGATGAGCCAGAAAAGAAGTCACGATGATAAACCCAAGCACCGCTGCCTTATTCGCCATTGTCCATAACTCCATCGGTATTGACCTCCTTTCAGTCAGACATGTTCGTTTCGCCCGTCAAATAATAGATGGCGATCTGCGTGCGGTGTTCAAGCGCTGTTTTATTCAAGATGGAAGTAATGTAATTCGCAACGGTTCCTTCGGAAATAAACAGCTTCTTGGCGATTTCTTTGTTCGATAGCCCTTTGGCAATCTGCTTCATGACATCGAGCTCCCGTTCCGTAAATAAGCTTTGGTCGATTTTGCTTTCGGTAGGGATGGCTGCTGTCGCTTTGGGAGGAGCGGTAGTGGACATGGTATCCGTCGCGTTTATCCCTGCATTCAGGTTCATTTTGATTTTATCCAGGACGACATCCTGCAGGACATGATGGTTGTTATAGACACTCTTAATGGCATCTCGGATGCGGTTGGGATCATTGTTTTTCAATAAATAACCGCGTGCCCCCGCTTGAATGGCTTCGAGAACAAATTCGTCATCGTCGAACGTCGTCAAAATGAGTGGTCTGACTGTAGTTTCTGTAGTCAGCACACGAGTCGCTTCCACTCCATTCATATTCGGCATCCGAACGTCCAAAAGAGCGACGTCTACCTCGTGTTGTTTGCAAAACGTCACCGCCTCGACCCCATCCTCCACAATCCCGACTACTTCAAACTCCGCAAAGCTCGTCAGGATGATTTTCATGCCTTCCCGTATAAACGAATTGTCGTCTGCGATCAACACTTTGATTTTCAAAGCAGCTTGCCTCCCGTCAAACAAACCCTCGACCGCATAAAGAGCGGACGTTTATTTTTTCCCAATATTACCACTGTCCTGCTTTGCTTCACAATTGTAGAATATCGCCCCAATTGTTCTTACTTTCCGGTCACACATGGAAAAATTAACACTTCGAAAATATATAGACACGAATCATATGTGTCAGTATGATAAATTACCTAAGCCCTCTAACCAACCTATCGGGGCCAATTTTTTGAATGGAATACTCTATGGAGGGGAATTTGTGGAAACAGCACAACTGAATAAAACATCTTGGAACACCGGGGCTTATCAAGCGTGGCTGAAACGCTTTGGAACACCTGCTGAGGCAGCGGTCAAAATTAAAGAAGACCCCCAAAAACGAATCGGCAAAGTATATGAGCACATGGGAGATATTCGCGGCAAAAAGATTATCAATTTACTCGGTTCTAATGGAAACAAAGCCGTTGCGCTCGCCTTGCTAGGTGCCGACGTGACCATCGCCGATTTCTCGTATGAGAATGAACAATACGCCAAAGAACTGGCTGCAGCTGCCGATGTTGACCTGACTTACATCGTATCGGATGTATTGCAGCTCCCTCCAGATGTATTGTCTGGTGAGTATGATCTCGTTTTTATGGAATTCGGTATTCTTCATTACTTTTTGGACTTAACCGAATTATTCCAGGTGGTCAACTCGCTCCTGCGAAAAGGCGGCGCGCTCGTCCTCCAAGATTTCCATCCGGTATCCACAAAACTCATCTCCTCACGTGGAACGACTGCGAATATTCGCAAACATAAAGTAACAGGCGATTATTTCGACACCTCGCTTGAGGAAAAGGAAATTGCTTTCTCCAAATTTCTCTCGAACGGTACAAATGTCGCTGAATCAAAAGTATTGTTACGCAATTGGACCTTAGGCGAAATTGTTACGTCCATTGCAAACAAAGGGCTGTGCCTAAAAATGCTGGAAGAGCTCCCGAATCTCTCCTCGGAAGTTTTTGACAAAGGAATCCCGAAGACCTTCACAATTATCGCCGAGAAATTATAATGAACGTTTGCCATCATCTTATTACATTCCTAATACCGAAAAGGGGAGGATTTCCCTCCTCTTTTTCTTTCATACCCTTATAGACTGACGGTCAGTCATATGGTAATCTGTATCCAACCACTTACTGACAATCGAAGGAGGCGCCGATGAAAAGAATCGTGAAAGACCCCACAACACGGCGAGCAGAGATATTGGAAGCGGCCGGGGAGCTATTTCGAAATCAGGGTTATGTCCATACAACCGTGGATGCGATCATTCAAAAGGTTGGCGTAGCGAAAGGAACCTTTTATTACTACTTCAAATCGAAGGAAGAAATCCTTGAAGCATTTGTCCAGTCCATGGTCGATACGCTTTGCGAAGAATATAAAAAAATCGCAGATGACTCTACCTTGCCTGTCATGGAGAAGGTTCGCCAGATGCTGCGCAGCCAAAGCCACCCTATCGACAAGCAAGCCGAATGGATGGAAAGCTTGCATCGCCCTGAAAACAGAGAGCTTCACGAGCGTCTGAACATCGCCATTATCTTAAAAATTGCTCCTGTCCTTGCGCAAGTCATTGAACAAGGAAATAAAAAAGCTGTCTTTCATGTTGAGAATGCCTTGGAAACCGTTCAGTTTCTCCTCGCTGGCTCGCAATTTTTGTTGGAATCAGGCATTTTTCATTGGGAGCAAGAAGAGCAGACAAAACGTCTACAAGCCATGCAGGTGATTATTGAACGGTCACTAGGAGCTGCGCCGGGGTCCTTCTCGTTTCTGTAATGGATGAAAAGGAGGAAAGACAATGAACGCTCATGATAAAGCCTTTCGCAGATTTCTGATCATTTGGTCAGGGCAGCTGCTTTCCGCCATCGGTAGTGGACTTACCGCTTTTGTCTTGGGTGTCTTTGTTTTTCAACAGACCCAATCTACCATGAGCTATTCGTTCATCATTCTCTTCTCTTTTCTCCCCTCCTTCCTTTTACTCCCCTTTAGCGGGGTGTTTGCAGACAGGTTTGACCGCAAGAAAATGATGGTCATTGGCGATCTCGGTTCCATAGCTGGTATCTTGTTCATCTTGCTTGTCATGCTGTCCGGGCGCATGGAATTATGGCACATCTATTTGGGGGTCTGCATCAGCTCGATCTCTGCCGCTATTCTAAACCCAGCCTATAAAGCAGCCGTCTCCGATCTGGTTTCGGAAGAGATGTACTCACAGGCAAGCGGACTCATCCAACTGGCAAGTTCAGCTCAATATCTTATTTCCCCACTGATTGCAGGATTTCTTCTCAGTGCTTTTGATATCCAGCTCGTCTTACTCATCGATATGATGACCTTCCTTTTAGCCGTCGGCGCCGTGCTGATGATTATGAAACACGATGCCACTCCCCAGACACATGAAAGACAAAGCTTTTTTCGCGAAATGTCTGAAGCCTTCCGCTATCTCCTTTCAAAGAAAGGCGTTTTCTCGTTCGTTCTGTTAATGTCCGTCGTGTGCTTTTACATCGGGTTGCTGCAATCGCTTTTTGGGCCTATGATGCTGACATTCACTGATTCCAAGACATTTGGTATCGCCCTCTCTGTATCTGCATCAGGTATGCTCGTCAGCAGCCTTTTGATCGGACTGTTCAGTATGGGAAAAAGCAAAGTGTTCATGCTGTCCTTCTCTCTCGTACTTGCTGGCTTGTTTTATGCCCTGATGGGTGTGTTTACTTCCGTTTGGCTGATTATGGTTTTTGGCTTCCTCTTTTTCATCACGCTTCCCTTTGTGAACACCAGCCTCGAGGTACTCATTCGAACGAATGTCGAGAATGAACGGCAAGGCAGAGTGTGGTCGATGATCACGGCTATTTCACAAATCGGGTTCGTACTGGCATTTGGATCGGCGGGATTTTTGGCGGATCATGTATTTAAGCTACTAGGAATCGTAATTGGACGCGTAAGAAAGATACGGGATTTGGAAGGAATGACACGGAAAGGTAACTATTCGCACAAATAAAATATTTTCTCAAAATCTATGCAACTTATTCATATATTCCTCCGTCTTGAATGTCGAGTTCATGAAACTTACACCTAGAAGGAGGAAGATTCAAATGAAAAAAGCAATATCTACTTCGTTGGTTGCTATTCTACTCGCAACTAGTGTACCTGCTGCTCTGGCGGCTGACCTGGAAAGCAAAGGAAAAGGTAATGGCAAGCCCGAAGTAAAGGCAGAAGCAAAAGATAAATCGAAAGAAACTTCTGTCAAAGAATCTGATACCGATACTGATAGCGACGATGAGAACTCAACTGAAGCTAGCACAGAATCCAACATCAAAGACGTAAAATTGAAAAAAGAGCTGATCGAGCTTCGCCAAGAGCTCAAGCATGCAGCGGAAATCACGGAAGATCAAAAAGCGAAATACGAGCAGCTGGTATCTGAACTGGAAAAAACCGCTGACAAACATGGAGCTTTGGAAGTACAGCTTGAGCTTCTTCAGCGCACGTACCAAAAAGGAGATCACACACCATTCAAAAAGCTTGGAGAACTCCTTGAGAATACTGGCTCGACAGAAGTGAAAGCATTCGTAGATGGACAACAGGTAAAAGCTGACGTGGCACCGTTTGTAAAAGGTGGAAGAGCGTTGGTGCCTGTACGTGCTATCAGTTCCGCATTGAAAGCGGAAGTGAACTGGAAGCCAGAGACTCGTAGCGTAGAAATTACGCGTGGCGAAAAATCCATCACGCTGTACCTCGATAAAAAAGAAGCAACTGTTGATGGGAAAACCATTTCTCTGGACACTGCACCTGTACTGAAAAATGGACGTGTATTCCTGCCTCTGCGCTTCATCAGTGAACAACTGAACGCGAAAGTAGAATGGCAAGAAGAAGGCAAAATCGTCATCATCGACGACCTTCAAGCCGCTAACGAATCCGAGCAGGATAAAGACTCCACCGATACATCTGCAAAGTAATACAGGCTACAAGCCCTCACATATTTGAGGGCTTTTTACCATTAGGTCTACCTTTGCTCGTAAATAAAAAAGATAGCGGATCTCATTCGCTCCTTTCAGCTATGAAATCCGCTATTTTTTATTTTTACCAACACTTTTGCTATGCTCCAAACCGCTGGCGGTACCCGCATCTTCTACATAATTCCTCGACAGCTTCCCTGCGAGAAAATCCTTCTACCAGATTATTGGCCCGCTCGCCATCCACAATATCGGTGAAAGAGTTCTGATTGATATTCCCTAGATTAATAACCCCTTCCCCATCGAGACAACAAGGCACAACGGTTCCATTTTCGAGGATCGCCGCTTGCGTGCGCAATCCATGGCAAAAGCCTTTTCCATCATCTTCAGGCGCTGTCAAACTCGGCCACTGGAATTCGTAATCTTGGTTCAAATAAACGCGGTCATCGATTTTTACCCCGCTGCCCGGCACTACTTTCTCTTCGATCCGATAGTCCAGCCCAAATTCTTTCTCAATGATTTCGAGAGTCTGGCGGTTTCTACTCTTTTGAATGTTCGTGGCGTTATCCTGTGTCAAATTCCACAGACGGAAAGAAAAAATTACTTGATGCTCCCGAGCTTCCCGAACAAATGAAAGAATCTCGCGCAAATAACCTTCACGGTTGGTTGAGCCGATATGCCCGTCAAAGCTGTGAAGCGAGAAGTTCATTTGTCGGAGAGCAGGCTTGCCCAGCAATTTATGCCGATTTTTCGCGATCAGCGTTCCATTTGTGGTGATATTGACCTTGAAGCCTTTCTCATGGCTGATATCAAGCAGCTCATCAATTTTGGGGTGGAGAAGCGGTTCTCCTTTGACGTGCAAATAAATGTAATCCGTGTGCGGTTTGATCTCATCCAGCCTTTTCGCAAAGTCTTCTACTTTAATAAAACTTTTACCGCGTTCCGTTGGCGGACAAAAGGTACAGGCGAGATTGCAAACGCTGGTGATTTCTATATAGACTTTCTTAAAGGTTTTCAAGATGTTTTCCCCATTCCCGATGCCTATGATTGATCATACCCATCATAGTAACATAGGAGGGCTTTTACAGGTAACGGTGTATTCTGGTGGTTTAAACGAAATCTCGCGTCACTCGATCCTTATTACACGCCTTATATAGACATCAAGGTCTGCGTCATAGTATCCGATTTTTTCATCCACTTGCTTCCGTAAGGGGCAAATTCATCCCCTACCTTTTTCATAGTCCTCTTTCAGCATTCCGTATATCTCTACATCCACAATCCCTTTGCCCGACCATAGCGTTGCTTGTCTAAGTGTTCCTTCCTTCATGAAGCCATTCTTCAACAATACTTTTTTCGAGGTCTCATTCGGAGGCATCACTTCCGCCTGTATTCTGTTGACGTTGACATCCATGAACAAAAAATGGAGCAATATGTTTACCGCTTCTGTCGCAATCCCTTTTCCCCAATGCGCTTCGGACAAGAAGTAGCCAATCGTCACCATGCTTACCTTTTGCTGAAAGTCGAAAGCTTCGATAATGCCAAGCAAGTGATCTGGGTTATCATTGGCGAATATCCCCCATTTGATCCTGGATTTTTTCAAATAGTCTCTCTCAAAATGCCCGATCATGTTTTTCACTGTCGCTTTATTATGCTTGGGGATAATCCCGCAGTATGCAAATACATGGTCATTGCTGTAGATTTCAAATACTTCTTCCAAATGCTGCTCTTCGATTTTCTTCAAGGTGAACCGATCTGAACTTAGAATGGGAAATTGGTTAAAAAGTACGTCAACGTTCATGATTTCAGCTCCATCTTTTGATATTCTCTAACTTCTTATTTTTTCCAACATGCCCCTTTTTCCTCCTTATCCACCTAATAGAAACAGGTATGGAAGCTTGCCTCCATACCCGCATCATTCATTTCAAGAATAGTAGATAGACAGCCATAACCCCTGAATCTGCAAGGATATGACTGATGATCGAACCCATCAGTGAGTTGCTCTTGTCTCGCATATATCCCCAAATCATTCCCGCCAAAAAAACCGGAAAAATCATCGCAATATTATACGGCCAGCTAAACAAAGGAATGATGGAGAGGAAATGATACAAGCTGTAAAACAATGACGTCAGCAAAATCATGGTTCGCTTTGTCCGCTTTCCTTCCAGCTTTTTAAATAAATATCCTCTCCAGTAGATTTCCTCAAGAAACGGATTGATCACTAGCAAAACAAGGATGAGCCAAACGACAAGATTGCCTGAGAAATCCCATTGTACCAATAAATTTTGCAGATCATCCTTATCAAACAAAAAGCTGTGAAAGAAATATCCCGCAACAATCATGGTGAGAAAGAAAAGAAATCCAGTCAAAATGCCGTGATATATATTGGGGCGGTTGATTCCCAATCCCATTAGCCTGAATGTGTCCCGCCATGTATTTCTTTTCAAAACGATCATGTCCACAAACGGAACCGCAAACAGCCATCCGTAAAATAACAGAAACGTTATTGGCACGCTACTCATGACTTGTAAACCCAAAAAGATCATGATTGTTGGCCCTAGAAATAACAGTACATGCTTCATCGTATCCCCACCAAATCATGGCTTGTTTTTACTAACAAGATTGTAGCCGGGAACACAAAAAGCGAGTAGTACCAACTTCGCGTAGTACCCAAAAAAACGAGGGCATGGATCACTCCAGCCCTCGTCTTATTTCTACCCACTCACTCATCTAAATGAGCATCCCGGCAATCGCTGCGCTCAACAGATTCGCCAAGGTTGCCGCAACTACTGCACGCAAGCCCATCTCCGCAAGGTCTGATCTTCTTGACGGAGCAAATCCGCCCAAGCCGCCAATGACCATAGCCAGCGCAGCCAGATTGGCAAAGCCGCAAAGGGCGAAGCTGATGATCACAACACTTTTTTGCGACAAATGCGCAATCTCAGGGGCAAAAGCCGTGTATGCCACAAATTCGTTGAGAATAATTTTTTGCCCGATGAAAGAACCGGCTTTTAGCGCTTCCTCCCATGGAACCCCGATCATAAAAGCAATCGGCGCGAACAGGTAGCCTAAAATGTGCTCGAGCGTCAACGCTTGTATTCCCACTAACCCGCCAAGCCAGCCAATAATCGAGTTCAGCAAGAAAATCAACGAGATAAACGCGAGCAACAGCGCCCCGACACCAGCAGCTACCTTTAGCCCGTCCGAAGCTCCTCGAGCAGCCGCGTCAATGACGTTTCTGGATTCCGTATCCTTCATCACTTCTACGTGTGCTACCTTCTGTTGCTGTTCTGTTTCTGGCATGATAATTTTCGCGAGCAACAGACCACCCGGCGCTCCCATGAATGCTGCCGCCAGCAAATATTCAATCGGCACACCAAGCATCGCATACCCACCGATCACCGAACCCGAAACGCACGCCAGTCCACCTGTCATTACAGCGAACAGTTCAGACTTAGTCATTTTCTCAATATAAGGTTTTACGACAAGTGGCGCCTCAATCGGACCCAAGAAAATATTTGCAGAGGCTGACATGGATTCGGTTTCGCTCGTTTTGAGCACCCGAGACAAAAATCCACCAATAATTTTCGTAGCCCACTGCATAATTCCGAGATAATACAGGACCGAAATCAAGGAAGAGAAAAAGATAATAATCGGCAATACTTGCAGCGCAAACGTAAAGCCTGCATTCTGTGCACCGAGTATCCCGCCAAACAAGAACTGAATTCCCGCATTCGTCGAATCAATGATGCTTTGAACAATCGACGCCAAGTACTCCAGAAGCTTTTTCCCAAAATCCCATTTCAGTACGACCAAAGCAAAAATAAACTGAATGGCAAACGCGCCAATGACCGTTCTCGGTTGAATCGCTCTGCGATTTTTCGAAAACGCAATGGCTATAATAAAAATTCCCAGGATGCCGAGAACTCCCCAAATATATTGCATGAACATACCCTTTCTGTATCGCCAGCTGTGTCGATTTCTAAGATGACTTGCTTTGTTTTAAATCGCTTTTTTCGCTAATTCTGTCATGTAATCAAAGAATGCATCACGGTCTACGTCGTAAACCACATGTACCGGGCGTCCGTCAGTCGTCTCAACGGTTCGACCTTGGCTAGCACCTTCTGTAATGACGATGCTGTTAACCGTTTGCACCTTTACAAGATCACTATTGCCAACAAATGCTGTGGTTAATACATCCCACAGGTAGTAAGTCGAGTTGGTCGAGAAGTGTACAAGAGGCGGCACCATTGCGTAGCATTGACCCAAGAAATCGATACCGATATGCTTGCGCTCCTTTGCCCAGCGATCACGAACATCCAGCGTCAGTGGGACTTGGTTCGTGCTCTCCAGTGCGACCAAATCAATCTCGATTCCACTTTCCCATACACGAGCAGCCGCTTCCGGGTCCCAGAATACGTTCCACTCTGCGGTTCCATCGTGCTCAGGCTCGTGCACGTTGCCTTCTTCACGGAATGTTCCGCCCATCCACACCAAGCGTTCTACTTTTTCTTCGATGGTTGGATCGACATCCAATGCACGCGCAAGGTCAGTCAAAGGACCGGTAAACAGCAAGGTCGTTTTTCCTTCCGTTGCACGCAGCGTTTCAATCATGTGAAGATGTGCAGGCTTGTCAGCTACTGGCGTGATCACTTGTCCCGATTCATTGAGCAAGGGCAATGCATCTACATAAAATGCATGCATGCGCCAGTCTTTGGGAAAAGGATTTTTCCCGCGGGAATTGGACTCTGCTACATCCAAACCGCCGTTACCGAAACGATCAATGATTTTCCGGCTGGCAAACATCGCTGGTTCCAAGTAGCAATCCGCTGGAATGACGGATACCCCCGTCAGATTCACATTGTCCATTTGGAGCAGCAAAAATAAAGAAATTAAATCATCAACGCCGCCATCATGGTTAAAGTAAATGTTTTTCTTCATCATTATGATCTCCAATCTCATACATGAACTTGTAAGAAAGTACACTGAAACCACTATTATTTGGAACCCTTCAAAAAATAATACTAAAGTTTCACTAAAAAATATATAATCACAATGAAAAACGCAATCACTAGACGAAAAAAGAGGCTATCCTTCAGGACGGCCTCTGCATCTATTATTTGTTTAACAGATGGAAAACTTGCTCAACGTCTTTATCACCTCGTCCTGAAAGGTTAACAATCAGGATCTGCTCCGGTGAAAGAGTGGGTGCCAACTGCAAAGCATAGGCAATGGCATGAGCGCTTTCCAAGGCGGGAATGATTCCTTCTGTTCTCGATAGTTCTTGAAAAGCCGCCAACACTTCTTCATTCGTCACCGTATAGTATTCCGCTCGTCCACTGACTTTTAGCTGGCTATGCTCTGGGCCAATGCCAGGATAATCCAAACCAGCAGCAATCGAATACGTTTTTTGAGGTTCCCCATTTTCATCTAGTAGCACCAAACATTTAAAACCATGAAGGACGGCTGGAACCCCTTTGGTCAAGGTAGGTGCCTGATCAGGCTCCACACCAATCAGACGAACAGATGGTTCCTCTATATAATGGGCAAAAGCTCCAATCGCGTTACTGCCACCGCCAACAGCGGCGATAACCGCATCCGGCAAACGACATTCTTTTTCCAAAATTTGTCGTTTTGATTCTTCACTGATAATCGATTGGAAATACTTTACCATCGTAGGGAACGGATGCGGACCAACCGCAGATCCCAATAGATAGAACGTGTTCTGATAGTTTTGTACCAAATCATTTAGCGCTTCATCAACTGCATCCTTCAATCTTCCCTGCCCTTTGGACACCGCTACCACTTTTGCCCCTAAAAGCTCCATTCGAAATACATTCAGGGCCTGTCTTTTCGTATCCTCCTCGCCCATATAGATCACGCATTCCATGCCAAACATCGCGCAAACAGTCGCGGTAGCAACTCCATGCTGACCTGCACCCGTCTCGGCAATAATACGCTGTGCACCCATTCGCTTTGCCAGAAGGATTTGACCGATGACATTATTGATCTTGTGCGCCCCAGTATGGTTTAAATCTTCTCGTTTTAGATAAATTTTGGCACCGCCGAGTTTTGCCGTTAAATGACGAGCAAACGTCAGCGGATTCTCACGCCCTATATATTCTTTCAGATAATACTTGTACTCTTCGACGAATTCCTCATCATCTTTATACTTTTCAAATTGCTCAGCTAAATAGTCCAATACTTCCTGCAATTGTGGAGGGACAAAGCTTCCTCCAAACTCACCGAAATATCCCTTTTTTGTCTGTTCTGTCAACGACATGCTCATCTCTCCTCAGCTATAACTAGTCCTCAATCCTTCCTTGCATTTTATAAGATCCAAAGAGCGTGTGTCAATTTAGTTTTACGATTATTCAGAATTCATTATTCCGTTGTTAATTTTTACAAAACCATCATTTTAGCTTCATATTTTCCCAATATAGATCGGGTAGTCTAACACAAGTGGTTCATAACGTCGTTTTTTCATTCGGAGGGATATGATGAAGATTCACTTTCAAAAGAAAAGCTTGCTGATCGCAACAATCACGGCTATCTCCTTGATCGGAACACAAGGAGCAGGTGCAACGCAAAATGTAACGGAAGCACCTGTTGTAGCCGAAATTCACGAATGGAAAAATCCTCCTGCGCTCGCTGAAGGGATTAAAGAAGGTGGTTTCTCCGGTTTGGTGCATCTCCCTAACGATCCTCCTTCTATCTTTTATACATTGGCTGACCGTGGACCAAATGGTCAATATGGCAAGGACGAGCTGCGTACGTTCCCTGACCAAAACTACACACCACGCATGTACAAAATCAAAGTAGAGAACGGAAACATTCATGTTTTGGAAACAATCAAACTGCATTTGCCACAGGGCAAGATCAACGCTTTTTCAAAAACTGCCTATATCAGTGGATTGCCAAACCTCGCTGGCCCTGATGAAGTTCCCTACGATGTAACGGGGACAAAAAAGATTAGTTACGATCCAGACGGTTTGGATTTGGAAGGCATCGCTTACAGCCCGGTCGACGATACTTTTTGGTTATCCGACGAATACCGCCCATCCATCATTCAAGTAAAGCGTGACGGCACAATCCTGGGCCGCTATGTACCAAAGGGCACGAAAGAAGCCTTGGTTGCCGCAGGTGCAAAAATGGAGATTTTTGATACACTGCCAGCCGTCTATTCCAAACGCATTGCAAACCGTGGCTTCGAAGGTATCACCATCTCGCCAGACGGCAAGTTCTTGTATACTTCGATCCAAAGTCCGATGGCACTCCCTGATAAAAAGACAGGCGAAGCTTCCCGTAATCTGCGCATTTTAAAGATGGATCTCGCCACCAAAAAAGTCGTAGGCGAGTACATGTACATTGCAGAGAACGCAAAAGATTTCGTGAAAGTGAAACAAAAAGACGTCGTTATCAGCGACTTGGCAGCACTCAGCCAGGATGTGTTACTGATTGACGAGCGAGACAAAAATGCCGGTGCAGACGCACAGCTTAAGCGAATTTACAGAGCAGATTTTTCGAAAGCAACCAATTTACTCGGTACGCCAACAAGTGAGCATGACTTCGAAAAACTCACCGTTGCCCAAGTGAAAGAAAAAGGAATTGTACCTGTTTCCAAGGAATTGCTGGTTGATGTAGCCAAGCTGAACTATCCTCATGAAAAGCTGGAAGGACTAGCGATTGTGGATAAAAATACGATCGCCATTGTGAATGACAATGACTTCGGCGTTGAGGGCTATGACGAGAAGGGTAAGATTAAAATTAATAGCAATCCTACGCAAATGTATGTGATTAAAGTGGGTAAGGATTTGAAATAAGAAGGAAAAGAAGAAGTCCTGCACTTTCAGAAAGTGGCAGGGCTTCTTCGTTCCAAATAACTATAACGACGCCCAGGTGTTTTCAAGCCACTGATCAAAATCAGCACCTTTTTCTCCCTCGTACGTATCATAGATATCGCTTCTCATTTTTTGCAGTTTCTCTTTGAATTCCTCGAAGGTATGACCTTTTGGCAAGCTTTTCTTAATTCTTACCAAGGCTTTCGTTGCTCCTTTGATCAAGTCGCCTTTTTTCTGAGCAGGTAATCGAACACCTTCCCCAAATGCTTTCAGTTTTTGAAAAGCAGTCTCTTGCACTTTGTACACCGTATCGTTTTCCATGATTCGCGTCAGTAATTTCATTGTTTCTTCATGCTTCCACTGACCCAATTCTTCAACAGCCTCCAAGCGCTCTCTCCAATTCGATGTACGATTGGCAGCCTTCTTTAATTCCTCAAAGTTTAGAGGAAGCTCGTTTTTCATTACAGGTTTATTCAATCAAATCTATCTCCTTCTGACTATCATCCTTCTATTATGGCATTACGTCACATGAATAACACCCCCTGCTTACATATAAATTGCTCGAAAAACTAGATCTGCTCCCGGCTCGATCACCTATGTATTCGCATCTTTGTGGACAGTAGCTTCGTGGGCGTAACCATAGATGGTTCCGTACAGGAGATGATTCAGGTACTTCTACTAGCGTCGGAACAGAGTCCAAAGCCAATGTAAAAGCCGCGAACGGATTGACCCCCACACAAGGACGAGTTAAAAGAGGTGAGAGTGTTGGGGAACAAAGATTTTATAGTAAAAAAGCTTCTTGCCGCTCATGATGAGGAGGCAAGAAGCTTTTCACTTTTAATTCGGCACGGAATACAAAGTCATGATACGTCTTGCAGCTTCTTGGTATCCGCCAGCGTTTCGCAAAGAGTCCCCCACCTGTATCGCACGCTCTTTATAAGTGGATTCATTCAACACTTGCAGCAAGGCATCCTTCAAAGCTGTCGGTGTGAGCTTCCCTCTATCTAACATAATACCCGCTCCCAGCTCCTCCACCCGCTTCGCCACAATCGGCTGATCGGAGCTTAATGGAATCATGACGAGGGGCACATGAAAATAGAGAGCCTCACTCGTACTGTTCATGCCAGCATGTGTAATAAAGGCGTCGGCTTGCTGGAGCACTTCCAGTTGAGGAACGTACGGTTCAACAATAAAGTTGGATGGAATATGGTCTCCGAGCGACTCCCGTTCCGTTTCTCTTCCGCAAGAAAGTACGAATTGTGCCGGAACATCTTGAAAGGCTGCAAAGCACAGTTTGTAAAATTCCACATCTTTGGTCAAAATACTGCCCATGGAAATGTATACAACCTGATCGTATGGAGCACGAAGCTTTTCAAACGGAAAAGAAGGGGCATCCGGACGCGATGTAATCGACGGCCCTGTAAAAAGGTAGCTATCGTCCAGCTTGTCAGCATCCGGTTGGAATTCACGGCTGGTAAAGACAATTTTCATGTCCCCATACTGACGGGTAATATCTTCAAGCGCAGGAACGGTAACGTTGCATATACGAGCAATGCTCTGTGCAGTCTGCGTCACTCGTTCGTTTAGTGCATCTACATCTACATCACTTGCATCAAACACTTCGACAATCTGGCTGAGCGGTTCAGCAAAGGCCAGGTTGGTTACGGAGCAGATCGTCGGAATTCCTAATTTCTCACCTAAAATCGCCCCTCCCCATCCAAACAAAGAGTCAAAAATCAGGTAATCAAATGATTCGTTTTCTATCTGCCTGAGAATCTCGGGAATGTGGGGTTCAATAATGCCACGCAGCATAAAATCGGTGAAATGAAGAGGGTGTTTGAATTCTGTCGGGTTAAAGCCTAAATCACGAGATACTAGTTCATCCATTTGATAAGCTCGGAATTGCGCTCCAGTCTGAGCAAGCCTATCCCGATATTCTTCTGAACACATATAGACGACTTCTTCTCCGTTGTCGACTAGCTGCTTCACTAATCCCAATGTAGGATTCACGTGACCATCTGCTGGAATCGTAACATACAATACGCGTGCCACTCACTCCACCTCCAAAAGAATACCTGACTAGAAAATGTTTCCATTTCATTATAGGCTAGATCCGTGGTGAAAATGGTTAAATTCCAAATATTTCATAATTTGTTCAATATTTTATATGAAGATGTTTAGTATTGTGCATAAACCCTTATATTTCAAAAAAGTTCCAACACAAAAATCCCTCCAGCCAACATTTCTCCATGTGAAGGGATTTCTAACCATATTATTTAATTAGGAAAGCCTTAAAGCTCGATGCCTACAAGGAGTTTAGCTTCTTTACCTTTTTGAGATATTTAAAATATTCCTCTCGAAGCGGGTGCTTTTTACTCAACCACGGTTTGCTATCTTCCCCTGTGTAGTGAATAATGGCCGGGTCTATTCGCAGGTTGCTTTTATAAAGATGTTTGGACTGGTAATTCCACTTTGTGTCAAGTTGAAGCCAATTATCATGAAGAATCGCATTCATCGGATCTTGACTGGGATAACGAATAATACCTTGGTTCTTTTTCATGTAATCCATAATCTTGCTTGTGATGTTATGCTCTCTCCATTTTTTTAAATTCATGACTAATACTCCCGCATTAAAGTAATCACAGTCATCCGGAATAGCAAGGTCGGCATGTCTTAACTTGTTTAAACCTTGCCAAGAATCCATCACCGCTGCAAGGTAATATTGATCAACTTTTGTGTTCCATAATGGAGTGATGTCTTTTTTAATAACGATATCACTGTCCAAATAAATCACTTTTTCTACTTCTTTGTCCAGCAGGTCTGGAATCGAAATTCGATGATAGGTTTCCTGCGTAAGATGATCACGGACGAGGAATCCATCATATAGGGTCGGATCAATAGTGACGTATTTAATTTGAGCATGGAATCGTTTCACAGTTTTCGTTAAGATGGATTTATTTTTCCCAGAGACTTGACTGTCGATAACGTGAACGATGACTGGGTTTTTCGAAACCTTATTTTCAAAAAGGGAATATAACATAACTGCGAGATGTATAGCAAAACCATCATTAACGGCTGTTACAATATGAATCGTGCCCACTATTCTCCCACCCCATATCCTAATTGAGCTATATATACACACTATTCATGGACAACGTTGGTTTGTGTGATGGAAATACCTAATTATTTCTAGATGGGAGCACAATTCACAGCTGCAAACCTCCGCTGATGCCGCTTTTTTCTGTGATCGATCAGAAAACCGTTATACGACTAGAGCATGTTCCATCCATCCCCATAAAATATATAAGCTGTGAGAACGACTCGAATTCGGCACTGACCTTATCCCATAAGTTGCGGTATGGGGGTAATTTGTCCAAGCTCCAGACAGGGCACAAGAAAGTACCTATTTAAAAGGGTGATGAAATATGATCTCCTTTGTGGTTGGCAGAGGTATGGGCCATCTCGGTAGATGCATTAGCATAACGGAAAAATTGCAGCAACACCATCTTCCTATTCACGTGTTTGCCTTTCGGGAAACACATGCCTATTTATCGAAAAACCTGCACAATGACGTCCAATTAAAAGCCTTTAAATCCAAAAAATTCGAGGATGGTAAACAAACCACACTATTAATAAATGATTGGCGCTCTGATGTGCCTCGCTTTCGCAGTGAGGGGAAAGTCGGTGGAAACACAAAGCTCGTGACCCTCTACCACAGTGACTTTATCATCGGTCATAATGATTCAGCTCCAATGCAGGAATACAAAAATCGCATTGTAGAAATCGCCAATCAATCCGATATCTTTCTCCACATGAATCTTATACCGCCTAAAGAGACCCCTCCGCAAATGAACTGCATCTATATCCCTATTCCTTTAATCACCAGGGAAATCAGCCAGTCCCCGAAAGAAGTGCGACGCATACTAGGCCTTCAGCAGAACGAGTCGTTTATTCTGGTTCACATGGGCGGCGGACTCGCTAACCGTTATGAACAGATCGTGAAGTGGTATGATGAAATAAACTCACTTGCCGGCCGCTATCGATTTGTTGTGGCAGGTCAATTAGCAGATGAAGATTACCCATTCGATGAAAGAATCATCAAAGCCCCTCTCATCCCGAATGGCAAAAATCTTGTTCAGGCGGCCAGTCTGGTCATTAGCAAACCGGGCATGGGTATTTTAGGAGATTGCATCTCGACAGGAACACCATTGCTTTTCCTCCCGCCGGATGATGCGGAACGCGAGCAAAAATTAGATATGCTAAGAGAAATAGCTAATAGTGATAAGGTATCGATCCAGGAGCCGGATGAGATTGTACCAAAGATAGAGCATGCGTTAGCCAATAAAGAGGGCATTCAAAAAAGATTTAGCCTTATCCCAACTAACGGGGCTGAGGTCGCAAGCAAAATTATCGAAATGGCATACCGGATCCCGTTATCGAAATTGGCAAAAAAACAGGAAGATCTACTGCGCTTGACGCCGTATAGCTCATTTGGAAATAAGGACGGATGACTTTGAAGCAAATAAGGAGGACTGTCTTAGGTAGAAGATCAATTTCTACTTAAGACAGTCCTCTTACTTTCACGTTACGGTATAGGTACGATCTGCTATCGGCAGATTGTCAAATGCAATGCCTTCCACATGTGTTGGGTCGACTGTGAAAACAACAAAGAAAATGTCCACGGATTGGTTTTTGCTCTTCAGAGCGATTTGAAGCGTAACATATCTGCTCCATCTACAATATGATGTGCCTAGAACAATCTAAAGAGGTGAGCCGATGGCAGTCGTAAAAGCCAGGAACAGTGACATTGACATGTTGGCAAGGTTGCTTCGAGCCGAAGCTGTAGGTGAAGGCGAAATGGGTATGCTCCTTGTGGGAAACGTCGGAATCAACCGAATAAGAGCAAACTGCTCCGATTTTAAGGGAATACGGACAATTCCTCAAATGATCAACCAGCCGCATGCGTTTGAAGCTCTGCAACATGGTATGTACTACCAAAGGGCTAGAGATAAAGAACGCCGTCTGGCACGACGGGCTGTGAATGGGGAGCGGCATTGGCCGGGCAAATTCTCCCTCTGGTATTTTCGTCCGGGAACAGCACAAAATCCCCTGCCTTGTCCGCCGACCTGGTATAATCAGCCAAATGTAGGACGATACAAGCTTCATTGTTTTTATGAGCCGACCGCAAAAGAATGTGAAAATGTCTATAATACCTTCTAATTTTGCAGACGAAACGGCCCAGACATTACTATACGGGTGAGTTACGACAAGGGGCTTAAACGTTAGCCCCTTGTATTCTATTCCAATTTCATTCAATTAATCTCTCTTTTCGAAATCTCCAACGTTCTCCAGTGACTTATTCTCTAGCAAGATGATATCTTCTCCTTGCTGTTGTCTTCTTTTAATATTTTCTTTCCCCCAGGTACACATAACATCAACGATCTTATTCGCTGTAACTCCATTAGCTATTAGAGGCATATGACCATGTCATCTTTCAATTCCCGTTGTATTGGTACAGTTATCCGCCTTTATTGAAAAAGTGGTTTGACGATGTTTTTGCTTACGGATGGGCTTATGGATCAAATGGGGACAAAGCTTCATTTCAAGCTAGCGATGAGGAAATCAATCATAGTGAAAAGAATATATCGATTATATCTTTACGTATCGGAGTAACTGATATCTTCCATGCTCGCTGTCCCATCCTATTTTCTTAGGATAGGACAGCCCCTTATCGTTTTCATATTACTGGAATACTTCCTCAGATTTTTCTGTTAAATACCCAAAAATTACCATGACGTGATACAAGCACTGTCACTTAACTTCCCAACTCCATAACTTAATAGCAGGGAGGACAAAACAAAATATCTCCCTGCTTTATGGAGAAAGGAAGAGGATAAATGGTAACATTAGTTGTCTGCATATTTGAATCTGAAGGAAGTTTCTTCTCTGTTGTTAAGCTCAATGGGATAGAAGTTACTGTCCCTATTTCGAGCGAGGTTTATAACCTGCTTAAGCTGATCGGTGTTCCTCAATGTCCACAAGTCACTCTATAAGCTGGAAGAATTAAGTTCTGCTAAATCTTTGCTTAGAGGCTGATGCTACATCAGCCTCTTTTCCACAGTTTCACTCTAAGACTGGTCCACCATTCATACGCCTACTCTACCTATTCACTCACATATTCTTCTGTAGCTTGTGACAAGGAAAATATTTACATCTATTGTAATAAATTGTAAAATACATATGATTTCAACTACTTTTTAGGAGGTCAAACTAATGAAGTTAAAGAAACTGATGTCAGCTCTTGGACTTACAGCTTGCCTACTTTCCATGTCAGCTTCTGCATTCGCTATGGGCGATGCCAGAGAACCCGATAGTCGGGACACACCAAATTATTTTCAAGGGATCGTCGATAGTTTTGAGGGTACCATTGCAAAACAGGAATATGGAATGGATCAAGACTACTTTAGATGGACGAACAACACTGGGCAAGGAAAATCATTTTACATTAATTTCGACACCTATCAAAATCGTAGCCTAGACTATCAGATTTTTGAAATAGACCATAACGGTCAAGCCTATCAAGTATTTAAAGATACCGGACGGGAAACCTGGTTTGTCTATTTGCCTGCTAACGGTGATCTTAGAATAAAAGTTGGTGCTCAAGATGCAATAAGAGTTGACCCAAACGTGAAATACATCATTTCCTTGAGTGAGCGTCCTTGGTGGAACTAGATTTGTTATAAGATTTAGAGAGCTGCTTAGAAACGTGGTACAAGCAGCTTCTCTAAATCTTTTGCTTTCTACATGTAAAATTCTCATCTGATCTGTCGTGAAACGTTATCACTCGTAATGATTCTTGTATCCCATTTCCCTCACCAATTCCACAGGCCTTGCTGGGGCTGTCCTTTCGCTGGAATCACAAATTCATTGTTTTAACACTCCATTTTTACTTAGCTAACATCTATCGTTAGCTCAAAATGTTTGCCTACAAGAGCCGAGCGAAACCCAGGTGTCCATTCCTGAATTTCCTCGGATTTTTCAATATATCTAATGCGGACGTAGGATATGCCCCACCCAATACTTCCTGGTTCAGTCTAAAGATTCTTTCGGAAACTACCGATATAGTTAGTATTCCAAAAAATATATTTAATGGGAGTATAATAATTGACGTTATGCTCACATCTCAAAGGGGTATATCTTATGAGGATTCGAAATCATACTAGAATTTTAAAAGTAATCGCCAGTTTATCTGTTATTTTCGCGACTGTTAATTATCCAGTTATCTCCTTTGCCGAAACAGTTGATTCTAGTGAAGTCAGTGAAACAAGCAATGCAGATGACATTAATACCGGTATAGCAGACTTGGACTATGATAATGACGAAATTTTAGCAGTAAGTGGTGATGAGATAGATAGTTTTGTTCCAAAAGAAGCACTCAATCCACATGGTAAGTTTATCGTCGTCGAACGTAAAAAGAAGTCACTTTCCACTTCTCCAGTAGATATTTCCATTATTGATTCTATGGCTAATCGCACTTACCCAGGAGCACTACAACTTGCAAATCGAGCTTTTGCAGAAAATAAACCGAGTTTATTACTGGTACCAAGAAAACCTTTAACGATTAGTATTGATTTACCAGGATTGAAAAAGGAAAATTCCATTACTGTGGATAATCCAACATACGGGAATGTTTCTGGAGCAGTAGATGAGCTTGTATCAAAATGGAGCGATAATTATTCGTCAACACATACTTTACCTGCCCGATTGCAGTATGCAGAATCAATGGTTTATAGCAAATCTCAAATTGGTAGCGCTCTGAATGTTAACGCGAAATATCTTGATTCTACCTTAGGAATTGACTTTCATGCGATTGCTAGTGGAGAGAAAAAAGTGATGGTTGCGGCATATAAACAAATATTTTATACGGTAAGTGCAGAACTGCCTAACGATCCATCCGATCTTTTTGATGATAGTGTTACTTTTAAAGATTTAAAACGTAAAGGGGTCAGTGACGAATCCCCGCCTGTTATGGTATCCAATGTAGCTTATGGTAGAACCATTTATGTAAAATTAGAAACAACCTCTAAGAGCAAAGATGTAAAAGCAGCCTTTAAAGCCTTGCTTCAGAATACGGCCAATGTAGAAACGAATGCCGAGTACAAGGATATTTTTGAAGACAGTTCCTTTACAGCTGTAGTATTAGGCGGAGATTCACAAGAGCATAACAAGGTCGTTACAAAAGACTTTAGTGAAATCCGGAATATCATCAAGGATAATGCGGAATTTAGCCTGAAGAACCCAGCATATCCAATCTCCTATACAAGTGTTTTCTTAAAAGATAATGCCATTGCTGCCGTTCATAACAATACAGATTATATTGAGACTACCGCTACAGAATATTCAAAAGGTAAAATATCGCTTGGTCATTATGGCTGGTATGTCGCTCAATTTGATGTATCCTGGGATGAAGTTTCCTATGATAAAAATGGGGAAGAAGTACTCACACATAAAACGTGGGAAGGAAGCAACCAAGACAGAACCGCTCCTTTCACGACAGTCATTCCTCTGCCACCTAATGCAAAGAACATAAGGATTTTTGCGAAAGAATGTACCGGCCTTGCTTGGGAGTGGTGGAGAACCGTTATTGATGAGTACAACATTCCATTATCGAATGAAATTAAAGTTGAAATTGGCGGAACGACATTAAACCCAACAGGTGGTATTACATTTAAATAGTTATGAAAAGAAACGGCTGAAATCCTTTTTATTAGGACTTCAGTCGTTTTTCTTTTTCTTATTCCTATGCAGGAGGAAAAGGTACAACGCAAAATGGGGCTAAAAACAGGGTAATTGGAAAACTTTGTCGAAATTAGTCATAGTTCTTTATTCCTGCATGCATTTGCAGTCAGAAAGGAGTTCGTAGAATGCAACAACGTACCTCTAGGACAACACTTAATCAACCCAACAAGTCAGCCACCAACCAAGCGAATAGGACGGTAGGTGGTCAAACAAGGCCGGCTGTCTCACAGGTAAATAGGGCAACAAACCAAGGAGGGGCAGGGAGTCAAAACAACGGAACAAACAGTCCTAACACCGTTTTGTGCCGCAAATGTAAGTCACCGCAAATTGTAGCCAACAAGAAAGGCTACAGCTTCGTTAACCTGTTTAAAACTCTTGGATGGATGGTATTGCTCCCTACCTTATTGCTTGTAATAGTAGGATTAATAGGATGGGTATTACTCATGAATCAATCACCATATGATTTGACTGAAATTATTCTCGCTATTATTGTAATAATTTGTCAAATTTCAATCGGTTTATCTATACCTGTCAGCATCCTAGTTGGCTTTGTCGGTAGAAATGAAATCGTAAACGGCTGTATGAATTGCGGCTTCAAATGGTCACCCGCCAAGAAGAAGTAAAATTTGAGAGGGGGAAAAGGCCAATATGCGCTACTGCCCTTTTCCCCCTCTTTTTGGTTATATGAATTCGCTTCGATTATTTGCGTTATAAAAAACAGAGAGGGTTTCACCTCTCTGTTAAGCCAATACCTCTCCATTATTAGTTTTCCTGACCAACAGTGAGCAACACTCCACATGTGTCGAGTATCCAGTGAGAATAAATATGATGTATTTCCCACCCAATCTATAAGTAAGTCACATATCATCTCACAAAATATTTCATTATTTCGAAACGAACAGGGAGGGTAACAGTTGCATCATTTCATTCACATGCGGTGATTCTCCAAACATGAGATGCTTGTTCCAATCTTCCGTGCCAAGTTCCCTATCACCCATTTTGATAAAACACAAGCCTCTCCGATAGTAAATATCTTGTTCGTCTGCATCAGAAAACGCTAAGGCCTCTGTATAATCGGAAATGGATAATTGCCACTCCTTCTGTGCTTCATACACCCATGCACGGTTGTAAAGGACGGTTGCATTTTTCTCTAGTGCAATAGCTTCAGTTAGATCAGCTATGGCCCTGTCATACTCCCCCATCTCATAGTACAGGACAGCCCTATTTGTCCAAGCGGCCATCATTTCCCTATCCTTGTTTAGGGCAGCGGTAAACGTTTTTAGTGCTTGATCATTATTGCCATCCGACATTTCAATTAAACCTAGTGTACACAGGAGCCGCGCATGATCAGGCTCTATTTCTAAACCGAATTCAGCATCTTTTCGGGCCATTTCGAATTTCTCCACTTGATACAATAATGTAGCTCTGTTAAGTAATCCATCAAGATTTTCGGGGTCTATATCAAGCAAGTAGTCATAGTCCGCCATTGCTTTCTCCACATCTCCAAGACGATCGAAGGCAGTAGCTCGATTGAAATAAACCTCTGGAAACGGAGGACTAAGCTTTATCGCTTGGTTATAATCTTCAATGGCTTCATCCATTCGCCCCATTCGGCTATAAAGGTTTCCACGATCAAAGTAATATTCTGGATAATTGGAATCAATCTGTATCACTTGGCTAAATGTTTCAGCTGCTTCTTCAAACCTTTTTAAAGCTACGTAAATCAGCCCTTTATTATGAAGCAACACCGAGCGATGCAACATATGTTCATCAGGAGCTAGAACTTGATTTAACCTTTGCCATCCTTCCGTAACCAATCGAAGCGCTTCTTCAGGATTATCCATATGCAACTCTACTAAAGCCAATCCATTTTGGTTAAATACTTGTTGAAATGCACGTTCTTTTTCATCTTCAATCCATTCTGCCAAATCAATGGCTTTTTGTATCCATTCTTTCGCCTTCTCGTGTTCTCGTTCTCGGTGATGCCTCGTATAGTACATCGAAAATCCATATGAAATTTGCATATGAACTCTAAAATCATCAGTGTTTGCGTACACTTCTCCTAAAAGCGTCGGTATATCATCAGTTTCACCCAATGCAGCCAGAGACGTAGCCATTTTCATTGTAAAATACCGGCTATTATCAAATTCGCTGCTCCAATTCGTCAGTTTCCGGCCACGTAGGCTCATATCGATAGTCGCATCGTAAAAACCCATGTTAATGCTATAACTAACTGCTTTAAACAACGCTTCGCTTGCCAATTTCTCAGAAGTACCGCGCTCCAGATGAAACGGAATGGCGCCTAAGTGCAGTGACCACTGCTCTTCTTTTATAAGGGATTCTGCACGCTCTTCGTGAAGGCTCTGACGAATTTCAATAGGAGTTGCTTCATAGGCGAGCAATTCCTGCTCACAATCTGATGTGCAGTCAGAAAATATGTATCGTTTCGTTAGATCAAGTCGCTGTTCGTCAGATAGATTTACTATCCCCATCTCTTGTTCGATGTCAGAAAGAATAATAGTAGGCTCCGTATACGTTTGTAACGCCTTTTTCAGGGCTTCCTTTTCCGCTATTTCACTGGAACTTACGATCACCTGAATCAGGTCAGACTTCGCACGACGCAGAAGTGTACTTATAAATTCTGCATCAAGTTGATCACAGGCCTGCACATTTTCAAAAACCAGGGTCAATTTTCCCATTCGTTCCCGATTTGCTAATGCCAATAAAAGATCGATCAAACCATTCGACATGCGAAGTGTACGCAATTTCGAATAATAACGTGTTCTCTCTTTCGGAATAGCAAGAGAGGTAAGTGTTTCTACACTAACAGGAATGACTGCTTTCAGTTCTGGTGCTATGGATAAGATCTCGATGCAGTGTGATAAAATCAGGTCTGGCCATTTCGAATAAGCTTCTGGAATAATCTGGCGCAGAAGGTCACCAGTACCTGTATAGGGTCCTCTAAGATTGCAATGACAATTGCTGACATAACATGTGGAGTATTGCTCTTCGAAGTACTTCTTTTCTCGGTCGCTGCGTCGAGATCCAATCAGCCATTGGTGTGTCATCGATTGTTTCATTTCGACTCATCCCCTCTGTTCCATTGATAAATTCCGAATTTCCCTTTTGTTTTTACGCTCTTTTAAGTATAGATAAAATACAATTCCATACTGAACTCCCGTTATAGACAAGAAAACAACGGAATCCCAGAATTTCATATCTTCTCCTGTAAATATGGAGAGAAAAATATTCGTTAAAAGTTGAATAGCGACCGGAATCATATAGAGTATCATTCCTGCCATCATCATCCAGCCAGTTGCGTAAAAAAAGCTGTACCATCTTGCTACCTGATGATCCCGTTCCGTATACTTGGACATATCGACCATCTTGTTCTTTTTTCCAATTAGTCCATACCATATATTTTTCAAATAGGAACGTGTAGCCTCCTGAAGATTTACACACCCCAACATCGTAATCATTAAATAATAGATATCTGTTTGAAGATGAAAATAAAATTGCCAGAAGAAACGCAACAGTGTTGTAAATGCTAGTCCCATACAATATGCAGCTATGATTGTCTTCTCACCTGTATTTATCCAAATTGCACCAGCAACGATCACCAATAAGGAATACCACAAAATATCACCGAACATTCCAATTAAAAATGGAAGAATACGCTTTCGTTTTGGGAATCCCCAAATACCTGGCATGGAAGAAGTGAAGACCAAAAAGTACATTCTTCTGCCTATACTTAGTTCTGACGGGATACCCAGTCTTCGTCCGGCAAGCATGTGCATCATTTCATGAAACAAGATCCCTGGAATCTGACCGATCGTCATGCCAAGAAAAATCACCATGGCGTATTCAGAAAATAAGATGCTTTGTCGACCCGGACGAATCTGTGGATATTGGTATAACAACCACAAGGCACAGGCTATGATGGCACCATGAATCAGCCAACCAAGTGGAGAAAAAGCTAGCTTACCCAACCATTGCCCCGATACTTTCTGCGCTTTCGTTTCCTTTTCCTCAACATCACAAATAAATGTCAGGTCACGCAATGTCTGCAAAAAATCATCCATGTCCACTTCATCGTGGTAGGTATCTTGATACCAGGAATGCGCTTCGGCAACCCCCATGCCCTCTTGCAGTTTTCGTACAAGTGCTGCTCCATCCTCAGGAAAAACAGCAAACGTATCCGTTCCAAACCGCCCAATCAGGACTCCTTGCTTATCCTCCAGAAATGTTAACGGGTGTAATTGGATCATGCGATTTTCGTTCATGACTTTCCTCCCGGATGTTGTCATGCTATCTTCATAATTGAAAAAGAGGGGCAAATGCCCCACTTTTCCGTGTTACTGACAAATCTTATGCTTCCATACATGTGCAGTCGTACATTGTGTTAGCTACTGAAGTCAATTTTACAGGCTCGGTTTTTTGCACAGTAATTTTTTTCATAATAATACCTCCGATAAATTGTTATTTATACCATATTCGCGAATGTATGGTATATACTGGTAATGATAGCTTGTATTTTTCTGACTGTCAACAATCTTTTGATTTTTTTGAAAATAAAATATATTCGGAAAAACAAAAGAAAACGAAGGTTGGTAAATGAGGATTAAAAATTACGCTAACTAGGGATGTTTAGCCTTTGTTACGAGGCGAGCGTAGGGGAATGCTTTTCCAATCTCCCACATTACTCCACCCTTTATATCTTAAGAGTCTTATCGCTTCCATTATGAATTAAATTTATTACAAATAACCCTTCCTCATTTAGGAAGGGTCTAGACACCAATGCTTCTTGCTTTCATTTTTCCGTACTAACAGTGTACAGCACTCCACATGTGACGAGTAGACAGTAGGGGTGGTAGCCCCGCAGCGTGAATACAGTGTTATGCGCCGTTACTGTCTTCGAAGCATCACCTAAAAACCTTTGATCAAGATTCCAACTCTATTTTTTACTTTGGTATAAAAACTCAACTTCACCATCTAGCAAATATCGATATTCAAATAATTGGATTGTTCTTTCCCTAATTCTCTCCCGTATAACCGTGCCTAGGCTTACCGATCCTTGTGATCCAAGGTAACGATTATCAATAAATGTCTTCTCTACAAATTTTGTTTCCCTTAAGTGATACTGTAACCATTCTTTCTGCGATTCAATTAGTGCTTCCCTTGGTTCTCTATCCAACTTAGAAAGAAGCTTTTTATATATTTGATTCAACTCTTTATCCCAAATCTCTGTATATTTGCTTTCCAAAGCCCCCCATCCCAATGTTGTAATAATCTCTTTGGAATTTTGAAATTCATTAAATTCCACTTCATAATCATGATCGATAGGATTCCGAAGCATTTCATCATAAAATTTTCCAGTCAAATCATAGTTCCCAATGTTCATGGATAACACTTCATTGTTAGAAGGATCTGATCGACCTTCAGTTATTTCTTTCGATTCTGTTCCATTACCTGTACTCACTACATCAGGAGGCAGTTCAGAATTCATTTTTGATTTAGTTTCGCTGTTCAAAGTAGTCGATTGACTACTATTTTGACAAGATGAAAACATTATCGTAATAAAAAATAATAAGAGGATCTTACCTTTCATAAATTATCTCCTTAAATATTATCTTTACTATTTACCGGTAATGGCGCATATCCTAGATTAGCTCTCGACAGATGCATCCTTTTCGTCTCAGTAGGTATTGTGGATATTTGTGCCGAGAAGATGAATAAAAGCACCTTGGCAATAGTTGTCAAAGTGCTTTTGTTACACAAGAACAAAGCATCCGATTTTACCACCCTGGGTCAGTGCCATAGGAAACTACTTGAGAATGGTTTGGAATGTTTTGCACCTCATTTGCTTGAATAGTTAGAGGCACAGCAACTAAGAACACCGTCATAAATATATGCATGAGAAGCCTGTTCATCACTTTCCCCTTTGGATTTCGTTTATTAATGTCCGGGATTATCCGAATATAACTTTATAGTTTTTATTGGAGAAACATTAGTTCCATTTTCAATTTCATTCCTAACATTAGGAGTAGTTACTGTCAAGACAGAAAACGAGATTATAACAGAACACGTTACAAGATTCATTACTAACTTTTTCATCATTCATCCCTCGCTTCGCTTTCCTTATATACTTCATTATATACTTCTTTCAGATTTCCTATAAGTTCCAATTTCATCATTTTTTCATGTGTGTAATGATGAGAATGTATCTCATTGTAACATTGCAAAATACTTTTATAATCACTTATCTTAGCGTAATACAATATACTATTTAGATAAGCCTCCATTCCTTCATCAAAACAACCCCTCTTAACTAAAAATTTGCCTTTGTATTTGTAGTACCTTCCTAGTTCGGAATATTGATATGGATCGGTGTACTGAAGTAATATTTTACTCTCTTCTGACCCCAGAATACTGCTAATTGAATCAAGATCATTGACTTTAAATAAAGCTTCCAAAAGCATATTTACTCGATGTAAACGATTACTATCAGTTACTTCTTCTACACACTGATACAAGATAGGAATAGCAACGCTATATTTCCCTGTCCGAGATAGAATAATGGCGCGGTAAAACTTCAACCGTTTAATAATCTGCGTGTACTTCAATTCTTCATAAATATTCAGGTGTTCTTCCAAGTTACTATATTTTCCTAAGAATAGGTATGAGTTGCATATAGCTAATGCAACCTGTTCTTTTAATGTATTACTTGTCTTATCTTCGAGATGACCTGTTTTCCCCAGTTCAATACATTTGTTATAGTCCTCAATGTTATGAGCATGAAGCGCCATCCTATAATAAAATGTAATCTTTTCATCATGGGATAGGAAGTCAACATAGTGTAAAATTTCCTCCCCATTGCAGAAGGTTTCCTTTAGTTTTTTGAGATCATTTCGTTCAATTAGATATTTCTTAAATAAAGCTTTTGCAATGTATTTCGGCTCTCCGCACTGTCGTGCATAATTTGCGATGACCTTATAGAGAGCTAAGCGTATTTCGTTATTTATTACTATTACAGCAGTCGAATCAGAAAAGTTATACAGTCGCTCCAATGCCTTCTCAATCTTTTCATTCGGCGATTGGAGAATTTTCAATGATACGCTTTCCACTAATGAAGAATATTCACACTGAATGACCTCTTGAAGAATTTCAAATAACGTCTCAATCCTATTCTCATCCTCAATGTATCCTTCAATAATTTCTTCATACGGGTAAGGAAATAGAGTGGCTATCGACTTCACTGTTTTAAATTCAGGACGTTTTGTCTCTCCGCTCTCAATCTTTTGTAGTACGCCCCTACTTACACCAGTTCTATCTTCTAACTCAGCAAAAGACAAGCCATTATTTCTTCGGCTCTCAGACAACATGTCCCCAATTGTTTTCTTTTGCACTATATCCCCCCACAACACAAACTTCCTTTTTTTTATAATGCAATCGAGTAGGATTATAGCAAGTTGATGTTTGCTAATTCAACAAAAACAAACAGACATATTTCGACTGAAATTTGCGAGAATTATCGAATAATGTCAAATGTATCAAGGTAAATTTTCCCATGGTTTTTTTGATATAGGTGCTATAGTGAAAAAAGAGGGGGTGAGACTATGGGGGACTGATAACGATGGTTGAATGGCAAGAAGTAAGCAACGAAGACCTTACACAAATCATCAAGAATCTACAAAATGAGCTTAAAGAAGTCTTTAAACAACAGGGCAAACTGACAGACTCCGATGTGTTGAAGATAAGTCAAGAACTGGATCAGTTCATCTTAGAGTACCAACGAAGAAATCTTACTAATCAGAAAGGAGCCAAATTGTAAAAGTGAATGGACTTGTTTTGAGAAAGTGGATCAACAAGAAAGGACGTTCCCCCTTTGCTTCCCGGCAACAGGAACGCCCTTAATAGGAGCTGCTTAAAACTCCTCTTTTTAACTCTATCACGAGATGTTCAGATTCGGAAGAAGGAGATTCTTACGAAATAGACCTAAAAAACATAGCGGAGCATTTGCTCGAAGAACTCGGATAATTAATTTTAGAGAATAAATTTTTGCATGATGAAGTCGTGGAATTAAGCCGTGAATTGAATCAGTACTTCTAGTAATTCAATCATTTCAAGGAGGGAACCTATAGGATGAATGTTAAGAGAATAATATCGTTCTTGCTTCTGTTTATTTTATTATTTTCAAATTCATTTACGAGTAGCTCACATGCGAACGGTTTGAATTCCGAGGAAAAAGATGAGTACACTTTAGAAACTATTTATTTGAAGGATATTGAGGTTTATGATGATGTTCTGGAGTTCATTAAAGAAAATAATTTTGAAGATGAAATAGCGGAACTGTCAAAGCAATCAAGCTCGAATAGTTTTGAAAAAACACTTTCAAAGCATGGGGTTGACGAGGAAACAGAGCGTAAATTAGTAGAAAAGTATGGATTAGAAAAACCTGAACCGGAAGAACATCAAGCGTCAAATCAAAAAGTGATGATTCAAAGAAATTTAACTACAAATGGTATTGATGGTATTATTGCAATTAGGCTTGATGTTGATGATAGTTGGGTAGAATTAGATTTGGTCCATCTACAAACAGGCGTTCGTCCAATTCAAAGAATAACTGGTCTCGTAACTCAGTTTAACTTGAATGGTAGTGATTGGAGAATTGGGCAAACTAAGTCCGTTGATAGATCATCGGTTAGAAGTGGTAACTTTTTTTCGTGGAAAATAAGTAAGGAAGCCGTTTCGGATTATTTTGAATATGATCTGCGAGTTACTGAAAATAATGTTACCCAAAGATTCGATAATAAAGGTGATAGGGACGAAGCCCACCAAAGATATAATTTTGAAGTAGATACTTATAAAAACTTAAAAGCAAAAGGTGGTCAAAGACATCATCTTGTTTCAGCAAAAGCATTGGATGATGCAGGATTTAATTCAGGTAATGCACCTTGCATTAGGATGATGGCAGAAGATCATTACAATACACCGAATTATGGTGGCAATAAGAGTTTCCGAGATAAAGAACTCAATTACTTACAAAATGAACAATACGAAGAACTATTGCAATTTGAAGTTGACGCACTGAAAGATGCTGAAGATTCCGAAGGGCGATATAGAAATTTACAAAGAAAATACTATGACGCTATTATCGAAGCATTAGCACAATATCATGATTATTTCGGAATTGAAGTTTAGGCAACCATCAAAGCTTCTCGTTGATTAAAAACAAGGGTCACACTTTCCAGAATAAATTCTATTTATGGGATGGTGTGGCTCTTTGCATTTTCTTAGTATAATAAACATTTAAATGAATTAGTGTTCAAGTAGGAGGGATAACAATGGATAAGTTAATCATTGAACCTGGCATTGGAATTGGCACTATAAAATTTGGTATGGATAAAGAGGAAGTAGAAGAATGCATCCAAGAGTACAAGAGAAAATACAATAAAGATAATTTAACTACTAATTTCTTCAAAAATTCTATCCGTGTTAAGTATGATTCATATGAGAAGGTAAACTTTATTGAAATTTCATCGAATTTACAAGATGTTTTTGAATGCGTAGTTATAAATATTGATGTATTCAAGACAAAAGTGGTAGACCTTGTGGAGAAAATTGACAAGATGTCAAAATATGATCGGGATGACCGTGAGTTAGGCTGGACTTATGATTTTCCAGAATTAGGATTACTTTTTTGGAGACCTAATGTACTTACAGAGGAGGACTTAGAGAAAGATTGGTTTAAAGAATTAGATCCAGAGATCAAAGAGGATGAGATGAGAAATTTGTTCTTTGAAAGTGTATGTATTCGCGTATAAGGGGCCAACCAGCTGAAAATTATAAGGTAAGACCTTAGTGGTCAAGTAATTTTCGTGGGGAGCAAAGAAGCCGACATTACTGAATTAAGAGTGTAGGCTTTATCTATTCTCAGAATTGAGTAGGCAAGAATGGACAGTTTTGCTAGAATGGGAGGATTTTTCTGTAACTCACAATGATAAAAATCTTGACTTACTTTGCGAGTGGTGTCAGCTACGCTGGTTTGTAAATGCTAATCAATAAGTTGACCATTTTTGGGGCAACCGCTCATCTTCGAGTTGACCACCTACGATGCTCACACAAAGTAACTTTTTATTTCCTGCACTAATGCTCGTCAAAAACATTTGTTAATAGGTGTGAAAATGATGATGTGTGTTCAGTCTTCCTTGTGGGTAACTTTATGTTGAGCAAAGTGGTCAACATTTTGGCAAGCGTTCACAGGTGGAATCAGTACAGTGGAAAGGTTGCAGAAGGAGCCGGCACTTATGTCAGTTTCAGAATCGGAGGAAAAATGCCATATATGGCAAGATTATTGAAGCTAAAAGACCGCTTTGAAAAACCGTTTCAGTATGGAGACTATGCACTGGGAGCATTAGCATGGATGCAACAAGAAAAAGTACCTCTTTGGGGTGATATTATTTCAGCGTCAGTCCCGAAAAGTGGTACAGAGATTTCCCTCATTTACATTAGCGAAACTGGGAAAGATTATAGCTGGAAGTATCGAGCCCGTTTTGAGGTTGAGAAGGATGGAACAGTTAAAGTAGATCATTGGGTAGTGGATTAATAGATTTGAAGAATATGAAGGGATGTCTTCTGGGCATCCTTTTCATTTTTGATATAATTTAGGTTATGGCGGGTGGTAAAGGTATATGAGCGAATCTGTCTTTAGTTTCATAGAGCTGCTTGAAATTGCTGGAGGCATATTCTTTTTCAGTTTGTTTAGGTATGGATTAAGTAAGCATAATGCCACTTGGAAGTTTATTATTCTTGAATACTTTGCTATTGTTATAAGCATTTGGATTATTAAATCGTTAGTTAATCTTATTTTTGGTTAGGGGAACATGTCTGGTGATAAACCAGATACATACAAGACATTCCCAATAGATGCACCTATTCAGTTACTTGGTAGCAGCCATGACCCATTCTCTACTTTCAACGGATAGTGTTTCATTTGTAGTAGGTAGCATATTAGTACAGAAAATAGAGGTTCTCCGCCCCACTTTTTCAGTCCGCCAATCCATCTCCGCTTATTTTTGGTGACATGCTTGGCATACCCAAGAGTGGACTCAATCTCTCCTTTTGCATATGGTGGGGATAACAGCTATGATAATTTAATTCTGTTACCAAAAGACTTCCACCGAAAAGAGGTTACTCCTTGGTGGGCTAGTTATGGCAAATATGTACCTTCTGGTGATGACTATTAAAGAATAGTAGGTGATTCTCCTTGAAGAACAATTTATCTGAATTGGTATTGGAAGGGTTTAAAAAAAGACTCGATAATAGTAATCGATTATTAGTGCAAAATAGGAATGGAAAAGTCGATACAGCCCAGTTTACATTTAACCCTCCTGCTAATGCGGAAGAAATTGAGGAGTTTTTAAGGAGCACTCACTGGCACTTACCAACTGACTATAAGAATTTTCTCCTAATCCATAATGGAGCATGGCTGTTCAAGAGTGTAAGATATGGTGGAGGATATGAGTTACTGAGCCTAGATGAAATTAAGGATAATCATCTCGATTATATGCCTGTGCATTGGTACCCTATCTCGATTAACAATGGTGATTACATCTTTATTGATTCTAACCGAGTCAAGGATGGTCAAAACAACTATTTAGTTTGTTTTAATCATGATGATGTTTCAGTCTCAGAAGGTTATTACTTAAATATGAATTTTGAAACTTGGTTGGAAAGATTAATCATTGCTCAAGGAACAGAGTTTTGGACTTGGTAAGTGGAAATAAAGAAGGGGCTGTTTCAAAAGTCGATTTTTCGACTGAGAGACACCCCATTTTTTAATATCGAAACTCTTGATACATCAACGTTTCAGAGGGACTTCTCTAGTTGTAAGGAAGATGTGGAAGCATTCATTTAAGCTTACTCTAAACAGATTGAATCTGCCCCCTACTTTCACATAGAGTACAATGCCAACGGGAAAGCAAATTTTATAGGAAGTTACCTCGTTTAAAGGGTTGGATGTTTTTAATATCAAGGTAGAAAAATTTGTCGAAGAGATTGATAAAATATCTCCATATGACCGAGAGCATTGGGAGCTAGGAGGACTTTATATATTTGATGTCACTGATTGGTGGAGAAGTTATCGAAGAAACTAGTATAAAATTGGACTGTCATTGAAGGATGTGATCCTGTGAGTAATCCTTTTGAAGCCCTCATTAGTAAGATCAGGGGGAGTAAGACAAGTGTAGACGGGAACGTGCATATCAAAAACGAGGAATATCAATTTACATTCTACATCTCGAACGAGTCTATCACAGATACAAAGGAGAAATTAAAATCGTTTGAGTTACCAGAGGATTACGTCAGTTTTTTAAGCCACTACAAAAGTGCAACACTATTCAAGAGCGCCAAGCATAACTCTGGGGGTTATGATGTGCTAAGTACCGAACTCGTCATTGGGTACTGGAAAGCCTACAGCATCGACCATCCTTACTATCCTATCGTTTGGAGCGATAATTCAAATAGCTGTATATGTGTGGATCAAGACAGAATACATAGTGGCAAAGGTTACCTCACATGGGTTGGATCGATACTACCAGACGATACTATCGACATAGACCTGACGTTCACTGAGTTACTGGAACAACTTATTGAGCATGACGGAATTGAGTTTTGGGATCGAACCATTGAGGAGGAAGAGTAAGAAAAAAGGACGCCATTTATAGTGTGTCTTCAGGACGGGCGAATAGTTAATGGTTCTACTGAAATCAGTTACAACTTCCAAAACCCACTAAGAAGGGGGCTTAGCCTTAATCGGCTAGCCCCTTAATTTCATCAATATTACGCACTCCACATGCCCTGTATGCGGGGTCACACCTCGTTTACCCACCTACTGTTACAATCTAATCTAATCCTTTAAAGTCAAAGATTCTTCTATTACCCTCATGTTCTTCTATACGTCAATCTACTGTGTGATGTTAGCATTTCACATCAAATTCACATCAGTCAGAGAAAAAATTTCCCCAAATATTATACCCCACCATACTGCAAAAATTTTTTAAGCTATTTCATCATTCTAGCAACATTCTTCTACAAAATAACTTACATTTGGGTACACTTGTTTATTTTTCCAAATAGAAATACAATGAATTTTGTCGAGACCATTATACTATGGAGGAGGAGTTTGGATGTTTGACAAAAGGCACTATGTACCTATTCTAAAATGGAAGCAAGGTGAGCAGAAAGCAATAGAGTTACTTCCCCTTACCGTAAAACAAGGCCTAACGCCTCTATTAGAAATTCCACCAATTGATTGGGATTTTGAAAACGAAGCTCCGAAGAAAACAATCGACGAACATCTTGCAAACGTAAGTGAAACCCTTTCACGTTCTTGGGGATTAGATCGCCCATTATATCTTGATTTAAACTTTATAGAATCAAATGAGCGCATGGCATCTGGTCAGCATCCATTAGGTTATATATTTAACCAATTACGAACTGATGGAATTAATGCCATTCCAGTTACAGGAACTAATCGAGATTCTGCTTATCAAATAGAAGTTATCTCAGTGCATCAACGGGATCAATTAGGTATATGCATTCGATTAACAGAAGAAGATTTTGACGACCTACAAGTAAATATTGATTCATTGTTGACTACATTGGGTGTAGACACTACCGAAATAGACTTAGTTATTGACTATAAATACGTCAACCCCAATGACAGAACAAGAACTGCACTGTTTATTTCAGGTCTTATAAATGGATTACCTTATCTGAATAGTTGGAGAAATCTTATTCTTTGCGGAACAGCATTTCCGAAAGACCTTTCGGATGTAGGGAGTAACACCATTGATCAAATCGAGAGATCAGAATGGATTATTTGGAAAAGACTCATTCAAACAAATAGGGTTAATAGAACTCTTACATTTGGTGATTATGCTATTGCGAATCCAGAGCCGTTTGAAGCTGATCCCCGTTTAATTAGAATGAGTGCAAATATTCGCTATACTGGAGATGATAAGTTCATCATCTTCAAAGGTCGTGACTTAAGAAAATACGGTCATAATCAATACTATCAACTTGCCGCACAAGCGGTCGCTCATCAAGAGTATAAAGGTGCTGGATTCTCTGCTGGTGATCATTACATTCAAGAAGTTGCAAATCAATCAACCACTCCAGGTAATCCAGCGACATGGCGGAGAGCAGGTACGAATCATCACTTAACATTAGTAGTTAATGAGCTCTCCACCGTGGCCTTGCCTTAAGACATCTTCGTACTTCGTCTTGTAACTCTTTAAGCGGCAATTGTTTTGCCAATGCATCCCATAATATATTTCGGGGTTTGCTCATCAATCCTTTTTGCAAACCCCGTTCTTTTAAGATGCCTAAAGCCTCGTCTCTCCACAATAACTGAGCTACAGCAAAAGGATCAATTTGAGTATTCCTTTGAGGTTCTCGAAATGGGTAAAAATACACTACCCCATCCTCTTCCATCTCCACACGAGTTACTCCCCACCATTCAGGAATAATGTCAATTATACCCTCTATAAAACGAGAAGCGGTTAAGATTGTAACAGTATCAAAAACCTTATTATATACCTCACATTGTCTTGGCAGTCTCTCCAATGTGTCACTTTCACTTTTTATTTCATACCCATTAATAGCACCATTTACAACTGCAACATCAATTCTTGCATCACCTTGGCAGAGACCAAGCTCATCAAGAATTAATGTATCCGGTTCTTCTTTATGCTCATTTTTTAAAACGAAGTGGAGAGATGTGCGAATATCGATATCTCTAGTTTTCACCTAAGTCCACCCCTCCCAAGAATCAAGTAGCTAACATGCAAAACACGACCATTTTATCTACTTTCTACAGGTAGATACTGGGCGTGTGTCGTTTATTTTATCACAAAAACCGTTGATTATTCCAGTAAAAAAATCCCACAAAAGACAGTATATCTCTGTTGGTTTTATGGATAACTCTTTAATTCTACCATTTGGCGATCTCCCTAGCTATCGGTGCAATTCTTACCCGTAGTCCCAAGTTCTTGTACGATAAGATTAAGGGTCTCTAAATTGAAATAGAATCCCTTGTGTGCTTTTAATGTGACGATCACTTTTATGACTCTAATGCCTTAGTAATCTTACCATATATGTGTTTTAGATTTTCCGAACTTGCCTTCTCAATATCTCTTCCTAACGACATGAAGACTCCTCTGGCAATATAGTTCAGAACTCTTTCGTGATGGACATCAACTATAAATGCTTTTTCAGGTAGTTCGGAATCCACATGAGCACCACCGCTTTTATTTGCAGTAAGTTTTATGAAATTCTTTATAGTTATCTTATGGTGGTTTTCACCTAGCTGGATTTTATAGATTACCTGATTAAGCCATTGATCTAATCCAACCCTAGGTTTAGTGACATCAAACAATAAATCACCAGGTATAAATGAACTGCCTTTATTATCTAATTTAATAAATGCGTTACTTACCGGATATAGAGTTGGATCAGATTGTACCTTCTTTAATAATGAATTATCTCTTCCATCGCTCCAATCACATAAAATGATCCTCAGTTGAATAGCTAAAACATTATTAAATTCCTTAATATCAAAAAATTCTACCATTATCAAGCTGTATTCTAAGATTTTTAATGCCTCTTGCAATTTGTTGTGATTGCCTTTTTGGGATCTTTTAAAAATTAGTTCTTTTTGTTTCGTCATCTAAACACCCCTTCTTATTTTCTTCATCTACACATTCTCCTAAAAATCGGAAGTCCCTCTCATCTGGTGCATAATCTCTTTCCAGCGTAAACCGTTCCAATAGATACGTAAACATTCAATAGGTCCGTGAACATGCTTTATCGTCCTCATCTTTGTGAACGCCTGTAGACGATACTTTAAGCTCCAAGACATTAATCACATCAATCCTCAATTGTATTGTATACCTTTGTCATCTCTTATAAATGCCTCTGGATGGATTCGGATACATACGGGCTTGCTGTTGATGACCCTAATGTGGAGCCATCCATCGGTGCAGACCTCCAGCAGATCAATACCAGCATAGAAACAATGTTTCCACGCGTTTTTGTTTCCCCACTTCGAATTGTGATTACCCTTGTTCCCCTTGGCGATCTGATTCCCTGGAACGAATCTTCCTCGAACGTCTCTACCGTCCATGCATCACCCCACCTTTTATTTACCGTGTTCGTCTCGTAAACAGTAAACGTACCACAGAAGAAGATTCATTACTCTGATGCATGAAATTTTTCAACTGGTCGATTTAAACTACTTATTCTGCATTCCATCCTTCGGTTTCGACACATTTTCAAAGGAAATGTTTCAAGATATTGACGGTACGATTGTAGAATGCTCCAATACCTTGCTTTATCTTCTTCGTCTTCGACCTGTAAATATCCGCCTCTAGTTAATAGAACGAGAATTTCCCGCTCATTTTCATCTAACAGCATGCCTTTCGATTCAACAAACTGAACAATAGATGCTACTCTTCCAAACCTGTTATCCTCATATTTATACTCCTCAATCAAATCTAGCAGCTTATTGTCAGGATAAAACCATTCCCCGCGTTTCTTTAATCCCTCGAATTTTTCGTGAAGATATGATTCGAGCGCTCGCCCCCCAGTAGTCCAATGTAGGAGTTCTAACTCATCAGAATTGCCAGTTTGTAATTCTTTAATGCGACTATAAACATCGTCAGCATGCCCAATTTTTATTATTCTTTTATCTTTTTCTTGAATGAAATAAACTTTCGACCATACATTAATTGGATCAAGAATAATCAAACTCTGCACCTCCACTAGAATATGTTTTTAACCCCTCATTTTATTTACCTGTCCATTATATTATTTCCTGCAGAAAACCTAATGTTATCCCGTTCTAGGCACATAGATCAGTATCCGTTTTATATTTTTCAAGATCAAGATATATCCAGTCTTCAAATAAGGACACCCTTCCTAAAAGCAATCCGCCTACCCCCACTCACCTTCCCACCTTTCAATTAAGTCCACAGGCTTGTCAACCAATATGACAATCTGAAAAATTCTCCTGTCACCACTAAAACCCGTGCCGTTACTACATTCATCTAGTCTGTGGTGACAGTGACAATACTCCCCCTTATTTAGGGGTACTACCCTCATCCCCTCCCCCCCCCTCACTATCTACTTTTTAGAGTAAAGAAGAAGAGTACTGTCACCTTTGTCACTAAACACTGAAAACCAGCTCCGTAAATGGTTTTTTCCGGTGACAATTGTGGGTGTTTAGTCGTCAGCTAATTGGCATGTTCGTGACTATTTAAGTTTGTTCACGCTGAAGTTTATTTTTCGTTCCTTATTTGTTCGTGGCAGTTCCTCAAACTTAATTCCCCGCGCCCTCAATGACCGAGCAATGCGGCGTACCCTGTCTTTAAATTTGTACCGCGACGGCCATGCTTTGCGATCTGCTGACCAAACAGTAGCAGTCAAGTTTGAGAATATCCTCTCCTTTAACACAAAAAACAGAGCATGAAAAAGCACTAGGGACGAACTTACCCCCAGCGCCTTCTTTTTGTTTGTTTATTCTGTGGTCGAATGCTTTTCTGTCTCTTATGCTATGTTTTCACATCAAATTCACATCAACAGGCAATAAATTGAACTGTTACATATAAATCAGGATTGCTGTAACAATGAATAAATCCTTATATAACAAAGCTTCTATTTCCTTGTTTCATTCTTAACTAACAATGCAACTGATTCTACATGCCCCGTATGCGGAAACATATCCACCGGCTGCACTTCCTTCACCTCATACCTCTCAGCAAGCACCTTCAAATCCCTCGCCAACGTAGAAGGATTACAAGAAACATAAACCACTCTCTCCGGCTGCATCTCCAAAATCGTCGTCAACAACGCCTCATCACAGCCTTTGCGCGGCGGGTCAACCACAATCACATCCGCCCGTATGCCCTTCTCTTTCCAAGCAGGAATGACAACCTCCGCAGGACCTGCCTCAAACGTCGCATTCTCCACGCCATTCAACTGCGCATTTCGATTCGCATCCGCAATCGCTTCCGGCACAATCTCTACCCCATACACATGCTTGGACTTCTGCGCCAAAAAGAGCGAAATCGTCCCGATACCGCAATACGCATCAATCACCGTCTCCGTACCAGTCGCACCCGCGTACTCCAGCGTCTTGTTGTACAGCACCTCTGTCTGAGCAGGATTAACCTGATAAAACGACCGCGCCGAAATGGCAAACTTGATCGGACCGATATAATCGTAAATCACGTCACTGCCCCATAGCGTCACGGTCTTTTTGCCAAAAATAACATTGGTCTTGTCCGGGTTGATGTTCTGCACGATACTCGTCACGCCAGCGACCTGTGTACGAATTGCTTCCACCAGCTCATCGCGCTGTGGAATCTGCTCCTCCGTCGTCACGAGCACAACCATGACTTCCCCCGTCTTGACGCCCACCTTTACAACAACATGACGCAGCAAGCCTGAATGGCGCACCTCGTCATATGCCGTGATATTCAGCTTGGTCGCCGCCTGCTTCACGGCTGCCACTGCTTCATCATTCACCTGATGCTGGATGAGACATTCGTTCATGTCGATGATCGAGTGGGATTTCTCCGCGTAAAAACCGCCGACCAACGCCCCGTTTTCCTCGCCGATCGGTACCTGTGCCTTGTTGCGGTAGCGCCATGGATCGCTCATGCCGAGTGTTGGATGAACGGTAATCGCGCCTTCCCCTTCGACTTGGAACCCGCCAATGCGCCGCAGGTTGTCCCGCACGATTTGCTGCTTGTGTCGCAGTTGCTCCTCGTATGCGAGATGCTGCAACGAACAGCCTCCGCAACGGTCGTACAGCGGACAGGGCGGCTGGAAGCGATGGGTACTCGCTTCTACTACTTCTGTCATCTTTGCAAAGCCGAAGTTTTTCTTCACATGATCGACGCGTGCATGAACCCGCTCTCCTGCAAGTGCACCATCCACGAATAGCGTATATCCTTCAATCCGGCCGACTCCTGCTCCTTCGTGATTCAGTCCGGTTATCTCCACTTCCACGGTTTGTCCGACACGTACAGGGACGTCCAGCTCCACTTTGGCTGTCGGGTGCGGACCGCGCCGCTTCTTTGTTGTCTTCGCCACTATCTATTGCTCCTTTTATCTTGCTCTATAGGTTTTCGTTTTCGCTCCAGGAAACATGCAGGGATGCACTGCGAAAAGCGGCATCCCCACGGCTATTGCTATTCATTTTACTATCTTCTTACGGGACGAACAACTCGATATGCCCCGGCAATGCTTCCACCACGCAAGGCAGCTGTCCGCCAAGCTCACCGTCCAGATTGAGCTGAACCTTCTCTCCGCCCGGCGAAGTGGCTTTGATATAATCTGCCTGGAAATACAGGATGTTCGGGTCCTTTAAGTGCTCGCCGCGAACTGCCTGTGTCGCCAGGCGGATAAACTCCGCAATATTCATCTTTTTCACGACGATGACATCCAGCTTGCCGTCTGACAAGTCCGCATCTGGGGCGAGCCTGTCGAAGCCGCCTACAGATCGGCTATTGGCGATGAGGAACACCATGATTTCTTCATCCAATAGCACCTCTCTGCGGCTCTCCAGACGCACACGGATCGGGTGTAGCGACGGCAGCTTCTCCAAGCCTTTGACGTAATACGCCATTTGTCCGATCAGCGTTTTCAGCTTGCTCGGAACCTCGTAGGTCAGGTTCGTCAGCGAGCCGCCACCCGCGATATTCATAAAATAGCGGTTGTTGATGCGCCCCAGGTCAATGCGTTTCTTCTTGCCCTTGGCGACAATCTCCGTTGCACGCGTGATCGATTTTGGTATACCGACCGCCCGGGCAAAATCATTGCTCGTTCCGCAGGGGATTATTCCAAGAGATGGACGCGCTTTATGCTCTGCCATCCCATTGACTACTTCGTATATGGTTCCATCTCCGCCAGCGGCCAGGATGACGTCAAAACCGCGAGCTACTGCACGAGCAGCTTCTTCTGTCGCATCATCTTCCCCTCTGGTCGCATAGCATGAAGTTTCATATCCGGCCGATTCCATTAAATCGAGGATTTCCGGCAACCGCCGACGCACGATCTCCCGGCCGGAGCTTGGATTGTAGATTAATCTGGCTCGTTTCAAGGCAGATCCCTTCTTCCTTCCCTCGCTCACGGGGGTACTCTCTTCCATCATATCCTGTATAGCCATTTTTGGGAATCGCTATGCTCCATATAGCGTGATAAGATAGAAAAAGATGGAAAACAAGGAGATAGGGGAGACGCTTGTGAAGAAGATCATCGTGGGAGTAGATGTGGGTGGCACTGCAATCAAGATGGCTTTGATTACGCCAGACGGCGAGCTGGTTACAAAAATGCAAGAACCTACGCCTGTTGCGGACGGCGAGGATGGCATTTTGCAAAAAATCGTAGACATGTCTCATGATCTTCTTGCGCAGCATGATTATTCTCTTTCACAAGTCTGCGGAATCGGTGTGGGAGTACCCGGCCCCGTCGATGGTGGAAAGGGGATCGTCTTCCAAGCGGTAAATCTTCACTGGCGCCAGCCCGTTTTACTAAAAGAAAAATTGGAAGCCCTTACAGGGTTGCCGGTCGCAGTCGACAACGATGCCAATGTCGCAGCCCTCGGGGAAATGTGGCAAGGTGCAGGCCAAGGTGCACAAGACCTTGTTCTCATTACACTCGGCACAGGTGTAGGTGGAGGCGTCATTTTGAATGGAAAGGTCATCCATGGCATTAACGGTGTTGGCGGCGAAATCGGTCACATCACCATGACTCCGGATAGTGGTGCCCCTTGCAATTGCGGCAAAACAGGTTGTCTCGAAACATACACGTCTGCGACTGCCATCATTCGTGAAGGGCGTTTTGCCGCTACAAATGGATCAAGCCCGGCGCTTGCCGCAGTACTCGCCACCAAAGGAAACATTGCAGCGAAGGATGTCCTCGAGGCAGCCGTAGCAGGAGACGCAGCTGCTCTCGCGATTATCGATCAAGTGGCGCTCTATCTCGGCCTCGCCCTTTCTCATTTGGCGAATGTGCTCAATCCTGCGAAGTTTATGATTGGTGGAGGCGTGGCCGCAGCAGGTGACTTCCTCTTTTCCCGAATCCGCGAATCATTCAAACGCTTTGTTCCATTCACCTACGTCGTCGAGTCCACAGAGATCGTTCCGGCCAAACTCGGCAATGATGCCGGTGTGTACGGTGCGGGCTGGTTAATCCGCTCACAGATGCACGAAACCTGATCGAGCCATAAAAAAGAATGGACGCTCCTGCACATGAAGCCTCACAGCAAGAGCGTCTTTTTGGAATATCCTTATGAAGAAGCCTGCCGAGACGCCAGCTCTGGTTCTCCGCCTTTCCCCGAAACAATCAGCGCAGCACCGACGAGCACTGCACATCCTCCCAACAGCTGAAGCAAGCTAAACGCTTCGCCAAACAACAACGCCGAAAACCCAAACGTGACAACCGGCTCCAGTGTGCTTAGTACCGACGCTTTGGTTGACCCGATCAGTTGCAAACCGCGGAAGAAAAAACTGATGGCGACCACCGTAGAAAAAACGACGATCCCCAACAACGCCCACCACCCTTGTGCCGCAAAAGACAGATCGATCCCTCCGTCTTTTAGCGCAATGAAAAAGGTGGAAATGGTAGCAAACAGGGCGATGTACGCGGATGTTACATAGGACGAAACGCCTTTTACCACCCGATTCCCCACCACAATATAAACGGAATAAAACAACGCCGCAGCAAGAGCCAACAATACGCCAATCGGCTGAATCCCGCCAAATGACAAGCCAAGCACCAGTCCAAGACCGACGAGTGTAATCAGCATGGCGATGACAGTCTTTTTCGTCAACCGCTCCTTCTCGACGAAGTAGCTCAGTATAGCAACAAACACAGGAAATGTGTACAGAAGCAAGGCCGCCATGGAGGTCGGGATGTACTGTACCGCAGAGAAAAAGCTAAGGGATTGCAGCGTGTACAAAATCCCGCCGAGACAAAACATCGCGCGCACCTGTCTTTTGTCCAAGCGAAGCGACTCCTTGCGCCAGAGCAACAAACCAAAAAACAGGGCAGTCGCCAATAAAAATCGCAAAAACAAAAGCGTCGAAACAGACACACCCGCTTCGTAGGCGTACACAGCAAAAATAGACATGACGCCAAAGCCAGCAGCCGATCCGAAAATATATAAGACTCCGACATACAGCGGATTCACAACATTTCACCAGCTTTCTCGAAATGACAGCGACGAGTGACGCGACAGGTCTGGGAAAAATTTTACGATCAGTGCTTTAACCCCGCTCCTTCTCTGCGGAATATGCGCGACGCGAGAAAAATAGTGAAAACCACATAGACAAGCAAGGAACCAATCCCCAGAAGCGCATGCATCGGGTCGACCTTGCCATAAAACACTTCCTTGGACAATGCGACACCGTTGAAAACAGGCATCACGTAGTAATGCGTGGGGATGTCGACCGGACTGATTGGCATCAACATGTACGACGGGACCATCGCCAAAAATATGACCGCACTCATGTACGTCTGCCCCTCTTTAAAAGACTTGGCAATCGTACTCAAAAGAAGTTCCAACCCTGCAAAGAGCGCCGCCAACAACAAAATGGTCACGATAAGCACCAACAAAGTGACAGGCGAGAAGAAGGCGAGTGTAAAATGATCTCCTTCCGTCCCCATTGGTCCAAGACGCATGGCCAGTGTGACAGAAATCAGTGACGCTACTGCCCCCATGGTACTCATGATCATCACAGCCAACAGCTTTGCCGTGAGGATGTGCTGGGCTGCAATCGGTGCCGTCAACAGCGATTCGAGCGTTCCCCGCTCTTTCTCACCAGCGACGAGATCATTCGCTGCGGCCATTCCCGCGGATGCGAGCGAGACAACCAACATCAACGGAATGATGCCCGCCAGCATCCCCCCCGACTTCCTTTCCTCAGAGGCTGTATTTTGAAAGGTGGAGACAATCGGTTGAATCGTCTGCTCGGACAAACCTGCTTGGTTCAACCTTTTCGCTACGACGTCTTTGCTGTAAGCCTCTACTGTCTGCTCGATCAGCGTACGGGCATAGACAGATTTTTGATTGGTCGAGTCATAGTCAACCGATAACTGCGCTGTTTTTCCCGCCGTGATCTCTTCATCGAAGCCAGCAGGAATTGTCAAAATAGCGCGTAGCTGACCTGCTTGCAGTGCCAGTTTCGGATCGGGCGGCTCCAGGATTTGAACAGCAGGATTTTTTTGCAAAACAGCAATCAATGAAGATGATCCTTGTACAGCTATCGGGATGTACTCCCTTGCCTCTTTTTCCACATTACTATACGACGTCCCGAGCAAAAAGAAGACGAACGGAATGACGAGCAATGGCACCAGGAGCGTTCCTATCCACGCCTTGCGATCGCGAAACAAGTCCATTAGCTCTTTTTTGAATACGGTCCACACGACATGTGAGCCCATCAGCCCTCGCTCCCTTCCACGACAGCCATGAAAATGTCGTCCAGATCCTCTGTCCCAAACTGCTCGCGCAGCGCATCCAATCCCCCGGCGAACCGCAGCTTACCCTTGTGCATGAGCGCAACTCTTTTGCACAGCTTGTTAATCTCGCCCATGTTGTGACTGGAAAACAGAATCGTCTTCCCCTCTTCCTGCAACTTTCTGACCATTCTTCGAAAGATTGTGGCAGCCGTTACATCCAATCCTGTCGTCGGTTCATCCAACAAAATGACATCGGGATCATGTACGAGCGTCCGGGCAATCGCTACCTTTTGCTTCATTCCCCGGGAAAAGGCATCCACTCGCCTGTCTAAAAAAACGTCCATCTCAAGCAGCCGACTCAGACTGTCAATCCGCTCCTCAATCCTCGCTTGCTCCAAACCGTATAGACGACCGAAATACGCGATATTTTCCCGCGCTGTCAAACGGCTGTAAAGACCCACATCTCCCCCGAACAAAATGCCGATTCTGCGGCGCACTTCAAGCGGTTGCTGTCGAACGGAAAACCCACTAATCTCGATGTCTCCCTCGGTCGGGGTCAAAACCGTCGCCATCATGCGCATCGTCGTTGTCTTACCCGCACCGTTTTCGCCGAGAAGTCCGTATACCTCGCCTGCCTCGACCCGAAACGATACATGTTGGACCGCTGCGATCTCCTTGAATCGCTTGCTGACATCCTTGACCTCAATCAACAGCAGCCCCTCCTCTCCCGTATTTTCCTAGAATCGTACCTTCAGCAAGTACGACGCCCGCTTTTCTCCCGTAAACGTCACCTGTACGACACCCGTCCGCCCGCGCAAAACTCGCGGTATAACGCCCGTGACATGAAATTCCCTTCGCTTCTCATCGACTCGCGCGATAGACACGGAGCCTGGGGGCGAAAAGACCTTGTCGCCTTCCAGTGTGTAAAACGAAAGGGTGATTTCCCCCGCTTGCCCGTGGGCTTCTCCCGAAAACCGGATGATCTCCATCATTCCTGACACCGCTGACACTCCCGTGAGGTCAAAAAGCGGGTGACGCAGATTCGCAAGCGTCTGTCCTTTTTTCCAGTCCTGCAAAAACGCGTCAAACTCCTGCACAGCAACCATCCACGCCGTCGAGGATGTCGTAGTCGTAGGGACATGCGAAGACATTGTACCAAACACAAGCGAAGAAGACGTCATCACCAGTGGCAACCAAATAGAAAACATGCTAATTCCCTCCAATAATTGGTTGCTCTTAGCATGCCCTCATAAAAGTTACCCGTATGTGCCTTTGGCGAATCAGAATCTTTTGACTTCAAGAACGGTAACTCTCGTATCCTACAGCGGATACCGCTCTTTCCAGTTGGTCAGGGAAAAGCCTTCAAACAGCGCGACGAAAGCTTCCGTATCGTTAATATAATGACGGGTTTCTTTTGCCTCTGGATGCTTTTCAAGAAACAGAGTCGCTACCAAATGGCTGACAGGAACACCTTCTGCCTCTTGATCGTAAATGCCCCGTTCAGCGAGCACTTTGCCAAAATAACGCACATAAGTGACGGTTATTGTTTTTTCTTGACCGTTTTCTTGCCACGTAGCAATGGAACGATCAAATGTATCAGACGGTGAACCACCTTTTCCAGGTGCCACACTTTCTCCTGCAACAGAAATGAGCTTCATGTACTTCCATCCTCCTTTTTCTTCCTGTACGTTCATTATAGGGGAGAGTGGAAATTGTTACAAATTGCTTTGTCATCTGCCATTGGAGAAACCCTTCGTTTACTTGTCTGATACACTAAATAGAACGGTTAAAAAACTCCAAATTTTTTTTTTCGCATCCCGTGTCAGAAAATCCGTGAACCCGAAGTCTACACAGTATATCAACAAATCACGAGGAGTTATTGCGATGGATCACTTGATAATCAGCCCCAAGACTCATGAGGAACACACCCAGATAGAAGACGAGGCTTTGGTAGAACAGGCAAAAGCCGGAGATCAGGAGGCGTTTAGCGAGCTGGTCAGGCGTCATCGCTCCAAAGTATACGGCTATGCTCGGTCGTACACACAAGAAGCCTTTCTTGCCGAAGACATCGTTCAGGATGCTCTCATTCGCGCCTTTTTGCACCTGGGAACATTGGTGGACAGCCGACGTTTCCTTCCTTGGCTGCATCGGATTGTACGCAATCAGGCGTACACACGGCTTTCGAAGGGTTCGCAAAAAAGAGAAACCCTCTTCTCGAGTCTGGGCAAACAAACGCCTGAGCAGGAACCGACTGACTGGGAGGACCTCGATAGTATTCTGCACAGACTGGGACGGTCTTGGTCACACTCTGCGCAGAACACCAATCCCGAAGAGGTCATGGTGCGGCGTGAACTGTTTGAGACGATCAGGAGCCTGCTGTACTGCCTCAATCCTCGGGAGAGACGCATTGTGGAATCTCATTTTTTTGATCATTTGGCCCCTCATGAGATCGCCCACATGTTCCAGATGTCCCAGGCGAATGTCTATCAAGTGCTATCGCGTTCTCGCAAAAAACTGATTCAGGAAAAAACTCGTGTCGTTGTTGATCAATACATGAAGACGAGAAAGGTTGCGGGGAGTATGAAACAAGCCGTATTGAATAAACCAGAAGCATTCACGATGCCTACTTGGGTTACTTGCGCAGCGGCACTATACGGAATGGTAGAATCGACCGAACGAAAAATGTCTTTGCCGATGATCCTTGGCTTGAGCGGCCATGCCTTTCGCCTGACAATCGTGCCTGAAAATATCCACATTGCGGGCCCGACGATGTTTCACTTTCAACGGGTCTTACAGCAGGGTTTGAAAAACATGGGCTTTGAATCTCGTGCCGTCACCTCGTATCATCTTTCCTGCGAACCAAGCATGAATGCCAATCAAGTTGCTCCCTCACTATTGAGCCAAGAGGCTCGCGAAAAACGCCAGCTGTCTGTCCTCTTGCCGGAAGCGTTGGAACTGGTTCACCGCTCCATCGACAAAGGGCATCCTGTGCTTGCTTGGGACCTGTTCATGCCAGAGTTCGGATTGATCTACGGCTATGATGATGAAAAAAGAATGTTTTACGCAGGAGACAACTGCCGAAACGACAGTACCATTCCTTATGAAAACTTGGGGCGGGGTATCGTCGAGGAGTTGTTTGTCCTTGCCATCGACCGTGCGTTTCCGATCGACCAACACACGATGCTCGCAAATGCTCTCCACTCTGCACTCGTTCATTATCGTGGAGAAGAACCGCAGGACGCGAGCTGCGTCAATGGTCTAGCGGCCTATGCTGCTTGGCAGGAGGCCTATGAAAAGGGAACGGTTGAGCCGAATGGCAACGCGTATACGACCGTGGTGAACGGGGATGCACGTCGCTACGCCTCTCTTTTCTGGAGCGAAATCGTTGATACGTGGACTGATTCTGTGTTTGATGAGGTTCGTCCCCTGATGAAAGAAGCAGCTAACTTGTACGGGGCGATTGCCGATGACTTTGACACGTTAAGCAAGCTCTTTCCGTTCCCGGCTGGAGGCGAGCCGAATGATACAGAGCAGGGCAAGCAGGCAGTTGCGTTGTTGCAGGCGATTGAGCGAAATGAGCGTGCTGCCGTATCGGTACTGGAACAAATACAGGCGGGACTCACTGCAAATCAGGCATCCACATAAAAGGGATAGAAAAAAGAACGCAGTCAGAAAAGCTGCGTTCTTTTTCGTTCGAATTATTCCTCGTATTCGCCCCATTCAAGTGTGCCTTTTACAGCATCTACGTAAGGCCAGCTCTTGCTCTTGTCAACCGTATAGACAAGGGTGAGAAAAGGAGCTTGTTTGCCTTTGTAGGTTGGCCAGAAGTAGGACAGCTTTACAGGGAGATTTTTGGCTACGATTTCAGCAGCTTGTTGCTCCGTTACGGATGGCTTCAGGATGGGAAGAGTACCCTCTTTTTCCGGCAAATTTACAATGAAACTAAATACTTGTCCACTCTCTATATCAACCTTCATCCAATAGTAACGGTCGAACACAGGCAACCCATCGTGCAATTCATAAAAAATGAAGGTATACGTTCCTGTTCCTGTGTCCTCCTCCTCTTCACCCTCTCCTTCATTCAACTCGATCATCCAATCAGCCAATTTCGGCTGTTTATATGGATCAAATATCTCAACCTGCCATTCAGTAGAGGATTTAGCGGCATATGGCTCGATGAAGGAAATTGCTTTTTTCAAGGCTTCTTCTTTCGATAAGGGAACAGGCAAGCTTTTTGTTTCCATAAAAATATCCGCACTAGTGACCGCTCCCGTAGAAGCATCCACCGAAATGGACACGTCTTCATACCCAAACTCATCGCTCCAGGAATGTATGATCTCACCATCAACTTCTCCTGTGTAGTATTCTGTGAACATCACCTTCGTATCCACGTCAAACAAGCCCGCGACGACTTTTTCTCCATCTGCCCTGCTTTTGACAATAAGCGGCTCTCCTTTTGGCGATAGCGTAATATTCTTCAGGTTGCCAGGATTTCTTTTTCCATTCCCGGCTAATTCAGTTCCATGAGTGAAGTCAATCTGCTTTCCTGTCACGGCATCGATGTAAGCGTTATTCATCCATAAGTATTGCATGCCCGGCTTGGCATCTTTCCCTTCCAGCATATAGCCCAACTCAAGACGATCAGGAGTGAAAAACTGCTTTTTGACAGCTTCTGGTGTCAGTGCCGTTTTCGGATCGGGGACCTTGGTCTCTTTCAAATCAAGTAGCTCACTGGATACACCCAAGATATGACCAGCATAATCCGTCGACACATATATGCCCATCCTATTCCCCAATATCTCCAGCCCATTTAGTTCAACTGGATAATAAACGGAGCGGTATATTGTTGAGTTATCAGTCAAATCTTCGGAGTCTTCCTTGTTAACAGCTTTGGATAATGTAGGCGAGCCTGCTTGTTTTCTTTTGTCTGCCCCTAATAACTCAAGCACTGCTTTTTCGGCCCGTTGCAAAATAATCTCGTCTGTCGCAATTTCCCCTTGCTTCCAAATATGCAAACTGGCGCTGTACATGATCAACTCACCTGTTTTTCTGTCAAAGACAACAATGGCACTCATGTCATTGGATTCGGGACTTTCCAGATTGAGGTTTAACAGATTTTCATCCATCTCACTTTTCACAATCGTTCGTTTCGTCAACGTTTTCAATGCAGGCTCCAGCTTTTCTAAAGCAGCTACGATCTGAGTGGCCCGCTCCGGGAGCTTTTCCTCACTTTTTGTAACAGATGCAATGTGGCTAGGATGAATTTCAGGACTTGCAGCCAAGGCTGTTCCACTTGTTGCTGGCAACATCATTGCTATTGTCAATGCGATTGCTGTGCGTTTTCCATTTCGTTTCATTAAATCTCCTCCTTCTTTCTTAATCCTCGTACTCTCCCCATTTAAACGATCCGTTTACGGCATCGACGGTTGGCCAGCCTTTGCTGGTATCGAGCTTGTAAACGAGAATGGGTGCATTCTTCTCTCCTGACCTCGGCCAGATATAGGTCAACTTGACCGGTACCTGTTTGGAAACAATATCTGCTGCCTGTTGGGCCGTTACAGATGGTTTGAGCACAGGATATTTACGATCCTCTGCTGGAACTGATGCCACGAATTCAACGACTTTTCCCTTATTTGGATCAATTGCTACTCCGTAGGAATACTCCATGAGTGGTATCCCATTTTGTTTTTCGAGAAATAAAAAGCCATACTGCTCAACGGATTTCTTGTCCTCTTGCTTGCTTTCCTCATACATCTCGACTTGCCACTCGGCTTTTTTAGCATAAGGCTCCAGGAACGTAATCGCCTTTTGCAAGGATTGCTCCTTTGTTAGCGGCACTGAGAGATTTTCGATATGTGCCCAATTTACGTATCCGCCGATATCGCCAGTCACTTCGTTCACCACAATAGATGCCCGATTATAATCGATAGTGTTCGACCAGTCATAAGTGATTTCACCCTGCTGTTCGTCTTTTCGATAGGTTGTATACAGCTTCTTGGTATCAACCCCAAACAAGTTCTCTAAAATTTGCTGATCCGTTGCGCCTTTTGCAATGAATGGCTTTCCTTGGGGCTTCAAAGAGATGTCCTTGATATCAGATGCATGGAGATTTCCATCCCCTTCGTCTGCTCCCCATTCCATTTCGATCTGCTTTCCCGTCAATGCATCAAATATTGGTGACGTCCTCATGGTGTATTCAATACCGGGTTTCCCATCCATTCCTTCCCATACATAGCCATAACGAAGGCGTTCGGGCGTAAATATTTGCTTCTGGATCTCTTCTTTTGCCACAGCTTTTTTCGGATCAGCAACCTGTATCCCCGTCAAATCGAGCGGTTGAAAAGATAGGCTTAACAAATGCCCGCCTGAATCCATTTCCACATCGATACCAAAGCGCGTTTCGTCTATTTCCAGACCATTTAGCAGAATCGGAAAGTACACATTCGGGTATATAAACAACTCTTCTTCACCGTATACCGTTTTCGACAATTGAGGCGCATCTGTCATTTTTCGCTTCTTTTCTCCGAACAACTCTTTCACAGCTTTCTCAGCCTTTTGCACGATGGCTTCGTCTGTTACTTTTTCATTCTCTTCCCAAATGAATGGGGAAGCCTCGTAACCAAGTAATTCACCGCTATGGCGATCAAAAAGCAGATATGCACTCATTTCAGTATCGTCAGGATGGCTCATATACAAATCCACTTGATTTTCATCGTAATCAGAAATAACGACCTCTCGGAACGTCAGAGCTTTTAAGGCAGGCTCCAGCTTCTCCAGCGCAGCGACAATCTCTAGTGCACGAGCAGGCAGCTTGACTTGTTCTTTGGATGGGTTTTCAGCATTTTTCAAAATCAATTCCGGACTTGCAGCAAATGCTTGGGCACCCGTTCCCAGCAGCATGGTTGTCACTGCAAAAGCAGCCGTCGCACTTTTCCAATTTGGTGTCATGAACATTTCTCCTAATCAATTATGATGATAGCTATGCATTCTATCTTACTTTTTTCCCACTATTTAGCATAGATCCCCGCACAAAAAAACAGCACTTTCCCTTTACAGAGAAAGTGCTGTCATATGTTTTGCCCTACAAGCTGTTCAATACTTCCTGAATCAACTTGTTTACCATTCCCGGGTTTGCCTTACCTTTGGTTTGCTTCATGACTTGGCCTACAAAGAAAGCAGCTGCTTTTTCGTTTCCGGACTTGAAGTCTGCCACGGCTTGCGGGTTGGAATTGACCGCATCAACGACGATTTGACGCAGAGCGCCTTCATCACTGATTTGGACGAGTCCTTTTTCTTCGACGATCTGCTTCGGCTCTTTGCCGGTCTCGACCATCTCTTTGAAGACGGTTTTGGCGATTTTGGAGGAAATGGTTCCGTCCTCGATCAGCTTGATCATCTCACCCAAGCCTTTTGGTGTCATTTTTACATCAGCAAACACCAGGTTGTTGGCGTTGAGGTGTGCCAACAGGTCAACCATCAGCCAGTTTGCTACTGACTTCGGCTCTGCTCCTGTTTTCACAGTCTCATCAAAGAAATCAGCTGTCTCTTTGGAGATCGTAATGACTCCGGCATCATCCCGAGACAAGCCAAACTCGTTCACATAGCGAGCCTGACGAGCATCTGGCAGCTCTGGAATGGTTGCGCGAACCGCTTCAATCCACTCCTCGGAAATCTGCATGCGAACCAGATCCGGGTCTGGGAAGTAACGATAGTCGTGCGCTTCCTCTTTGGAACGCATTGTCAACGTCTTCTTGTTCGCTTCATCCCAACGGCGCGTTTCCTGAACGACCTTGCCACCGGAAGAAACTACCTCCGTTTGACGCTGTACCTCGTACTCCAAGCCCATTTGCACGTTGCGGAAGGAGTTCATGTTTTTCAACTCAGCCTTGGTTCCGAATTCTTCTTGACCATACGGGCGGATGGAAACGTTGGCATCGCAACGCAGGGAGCCTTGTTCCATGCGAACGTCAGATACTTCGGTGTACTGGATGATCGCTTTCAGCTTTTCCAGATACGCACGTGCTTCCTCCGGTGTGCGGATGTCCGGCTCGGAAACAATCTCGACGAGCGGTACCCCGACACGGTTGAAGTCTACCAGAGACTCTCCGCCAAAATCGCTGTGCGTCAGCTTGCCCGCATCCTCTTCCAAATGCAGACGAGTGATCCCAATGCGCTTCGTCTCACCGTTTACTTCGATGTCGATCCAGCCATTGTAGCCGATCGGTTGGTCAAACTGCGAGATTTGGTACGCTTTTGGCGAGTCTGGATAAAAGTAGTTCTTGCGGTCGAACTTGGTCTCGCGGGAAATCTCGCAGTTGAGGGCGAGCGCTGCTTTCATCGCGAACTCTACCGCTTGCTTGTTCGTTACAGGCAGTACACCTGGATGTCCCAAGCAGATCGGGCATGTATGTGTATTCGGCGGTGCACCAAATTCAGTCGGGCAGCCGCAAAAGATTTTACTGTTGGTCGATAGCTCGGCGTGAACCTCCAAGCCGATGACGGTTTCGTACTTGCTCATGCTCTTACCCCCTCACCCATTCCGGTTTGCGACCGTAGAAGCCTGCTGTTTGCTCATACGCATGGGCTACGCGCAATACGGTGGATTCGTCAAATGCACGACCTACGATCTGCAAACCGATCGGCAGACCGTTTTTGGAGAATCCGCACGGCACACTGATTGCTGGCAGACCAGCCAGGTTTACAGGAACGGTACAAATATCCTCCAGATACATTTTCACCGGATCATCTACGTTTTCGCCTACTTTGAAAGCCGTAGAAGGCGTGGTTGGATGCAGGATGACATCGTAGTCAGCAAAAATGTTGTTGAAGTCCTGGATGATCAAGGTACGCACCTGCTGCGCCTTTTTGTAGTAAGCATCGTAATAACCAGACGAGAGCGCGTAGGTTCCGAGCATGATGCGGCGCTTCACTTCTGGGCCAAAGCCTTGGCTGCGAGATTCCTTGTACAGCTCGATCAGGTTTGCCGCATTATCTGCACGCACCCCATAACGAACGCCGTCAAAACGAGCCAGGTTGGACGAAGCTTCAGACGAAGACAAGAGGTAGTAAGCTGGCACTGCATATTCTGTGTGCGGCATGGAAACCTCGCTCCATGTAGCACCCATGCTCTCCAACTGCTTCAATGCTGCCAGAACCGCATCGCGAACCTCAGGGTCAATCCCTTCTCCGATCAACTCTTTTGGTACCCCGATACGCAGTCCTTTTACATCTCCAGTCAATGCAGACAAGTAATCCGGTACGTCCACATTGGCTGAGGTAGAGTCGTATTCATCATGTCCCGCAATCGCTTGCAGCACATAGGCAGAATCCTCAACATTTTTCGTCACAGGTCCGATTTGATCCAGCGAGGACGCGAAGGCAACCAGCCCGAAACGGGATACGCGTCCATACGTAGGCTTCAAGCCGACAACGCCACAAAAAGCAGCAGGCTGACGGATGGAACCACCTGTATCAGAACCAAGGGTGAAATAAAAATGACGCGCAGCCATTGCCGCCGCTGAGCCACCGGAGGAGCCACCCGGAACGTAGTCGGTGTTCCATGGGTTTTTCGCTGGGAAAAAGCCGGAATTTTCGTTGGAGCCGCCCATCGCAAACTCGTCCATGTTCAGCTTCGCGACGATGACTGCATCGGCTTCCTTCACCTTTTTGGAAACAGTCCCGTCATGGACAGGATCGTAGTTCGCCAAAAATTTGCTCGCGCAAGTCGTGCGAACGTCTTTTGTAACCAGGTTGTCCTTTAATCCGGCAGGCAAGCCGTAGAGAAGACCCAGCTCCTCATTTCCCTTGACCAGACGCTCGTCCAATTGGCGGGCATGAGCCAAGGCTCCCTCTTCATCTACATGCAGGACGGATTTGATTTCTTCGTCATGCTCCTTGATGCTAGCGATGGAAGCCTGCACCAGATCCGTTACCGAAATCTCTTTTGCGCGCAGCGCGCTATGTATCTCAGACAATCGCTTGTCAAACAGCGACACAGTGGGTTCCTCCCTTCTCGTTATCCAATAGGTTATTCGAATACAGCCGGTACTTTAAACTGCCCGTCTTCGTGATCTGGTGCGTTTTTCAGCACGTCTTCACGTGGCAGGGACGGTCTGTTTACGTCTTCGCGCATGACGTTTTTCACGTCTGTAGCATGACTGGTTGGCTCAATATTGGATGTATCGAGCTCATTGAGTTTGGCTGCAAAATCAAGAATCGCATTCAGGTCTTTTGTGTACCGCTCCGCTTCTTCCTCAGTGAGCTGCAAACGGGCCAAATTAGCTACATGTTCCACTTCTTTGCGAGTAATGGCACTCATTCTTTCCACCTCCGAATCGTATCACATAACTTTGATCTTACTTGAAAAGAGCAGGTTCAGTCAATTTTCACAAGGATTTCGACGGGGAAAACAAATAATGTTTTCGGAAAAAAAATATTGATCGATTATTAACCAGTAAAAACACTCTGTCCGGCTGTTGTGGTGGGAAGGAATCAGGAGAAAACGCTCAGCTTCTAGGTCCACCCCGCTGGGAGATTGACTGACCGGCTCCATGAAAAAAAGCGAAACCCGCGTCCAAAGTAGTCCTTTCAGGGGGTGTCTCAGAGGTGGACGCTAAGGGCTTGTTTCTCTTTTTTTCATTGCGCCTCGGTCGGTGTCCCTAAGATCTTCGCTTATTTCTCCTGTTTCCTCGACGAGCTATCAGTTTGATTCGATTTTTTAATGCCGTAATAGATGGAAGAAAGTAATCAGTTACGACAGAGAAGAATATTTCCAGACGTAGCGACTTGTGGAGTCCTACCCAGCGCAGAAGGGATTAGCGGGAAGTAGAAACGCAACGTGCCCGAGCTACGAAGCGGCTACCACTTTTGCGTTTCCCCGCTAAGCCCTTCGGAGCGGACAGTCTCAACCCTCAACGGGACGGAGCCTGGAGCCTAGACTGGAAATATTCTTCTCCCCACCGCAACCACATCCATTAGAAGACTAAGAAAAAACAAGTCCAAGGCATTTGCCCTGGACCGTGATCTCTTCAGTCGTTCGTTATTCCGCCTTCTTTGTCGCGAGCGCCTGCCCCATCAAGAGAGACTTCCCTTTTTCAACGCCTGTTGCCCATTCGAGCTCGTTGGACTCCAACAGCAAAATGACGGTCGAACCAAATTCGAACCAGCCCAGCTCCGAGCCTTTTTCATAACGAGGTGTCCCAGCAATCTTCTCGTGGGTTTGTCGACCGTGCTTGATATTCGTCGTCGCTGTGTTGTAGCAGACCTTCACGCTGCCTACAAACAAGGCTCCTACTTTAACCAAAGCCATATCGCCCAGGCTATCTGTTTTGATGTGAGTTACCAAGCGTTCATTCCGAGCAAACAAACGGTCTACATTTTCAATCCCGAGCTTGTTGACGGGATAGAGTCTGCCTGGCATATAGCAGTAACTGCTCAAATCGCCTGTTACTGGCATATGAATCCGGTGGTAGTCCCTTGGACTCAAATAAATGGTGATAAATTTACCACCATAATAACGCTTGGCCTCTTCCTCCGAACCGCCCAACAACTCACTTACACTGAAATCTTTTCCCTTTGCTTGAATCAAGGTGCCTTCGCAAATATCACCCAACTGCGAAACGGTTCCATCCACTGGGCTCACGATAGTGTCTGGCCCAGGTGCAATCGGTCTCGCTGCGGGCTTCAGGCGTCGGGAAAAGAACTCCTTCAGCGTGCGGTATTCTGACGCTGGCTTTTCTATGATCGACGTATCAATTTGATAGTGCTTTATGTATCGTTGAATGGCTAATCGACTAAAGGGAGTAGCGGTAATTTTGCCCATAGTCCGGGACATCGCGTTTTGTGGCAAGCGATGGATGAGACCTGGGAGCAGCTTTTTGCCCATAAGAAATGCTCCTTCGTAAAACAACAATACCCTTACTTTACCACTTCTGCTAACAGCCAGTAAACCCCGCACTATTACCAGAGGTTCATCATTTTCTTCGACAGTCTTGCTATACTATAATCATTCTAAGAAGCCACTTATCAGGAGATATCGGTTATGGTGAAGAAACTCGATATTACTACACTTATCAGTCAGCATGGTGATATCCTAACCAGTCTATTCGATCATATGTCGGACATGTTCTTTCTCATGGCTGTCGAACAAGATGTGGACGGGGAGTATCAGTTTCGCTATGTATTGATGAATCCATCGGCGATGCACGTCGCCCAATTGAGCGAGGAAGCATACGGAAAAAAGTTTGAGGACGTCTATCCTCATGAAAAAGCCAGCTTATTACAGCACATGTACACACAAGCAGTAAAAAGCGGGAGTCCGATCCATTTTACTGCGAATGGTGACATCATTGGCGAATCCATTCTATCTCCTGTCTACGATAGCCATGGCGTATGCACGCATGTCTTTTCCATTACCCGCGATGTTACCGAGCGAACAAACCTGGAGTCACAGCTAGCCTACATGGCGTATCATGATGTGCTCACGGGATTGCCAAACAGGCGGCTCCTCTCCGAAAAGCTCCAGCAAGCTCTACGTGCTGCCCAATCAAAAGAGGAAATAGTCGCTGCCCTCTATCTGGACTGTGACCGCTTTAAAGAAATCAACGACACATGGGGTCATGACACAGGCGATCTGTTTTTGCAAATGCTGGCTACTCGCCTCAAGTCATCTGTTCGAGATGGAGATATCGTTGCACGTCTGGGTGGAGACGAGTTTGTCATCGTCCTGACCGGCATTCACTCCGAACGTCAGGTTGAAAAAATTGCGAACCGTATCCTGCTTGCGACGCAAGAGCCATGGATGATCGAGGACCGGACCATACCGTTTTCGACAAGCATAGGCATTGCTCTCTATCCGGCATCTGCAAGCGAAGCCGAACAACTGCTGAGCAATGCAGACAAAGCACTTTATCAGGCCAAAAAGACAGGGCGGAATCGTTTCTTTTTCTTTAACCCTATTTGATTATTGGCTGTAAAACAAAAACACGGCCAAGACGGAAAACAGCAAGCTCACCACATACAGAATGATGACCGTCTGCTTCGTAGACAACCCCCGGGACATGAGCCGATGATGAACATGTCGGCGATCCGCTTGGTACATGGGGGAACCCGCCAAAAGCCGACTGATGATGACCTGTACAGTGTCTATGACGGGCAAGCCTACTGCCAGTACCGTCACGACTAATGAAATGATTGTAGCCCCTTTCATCGTTCCTTCCAACGAGATCACGCCGAGAGCGAATCCCAAAAACATCGAACCAGCATCACCCATAAAAATTTTCGCCGGATAAAAATTAAAGCGTAGAAAAGCGAGTGCAGCACCTGCCAGTGCAACTGCCAATAATGCCGTTAATTCTTGACCTTTGAGCATCGACAAAAAGAACAAGGTCACTGCTGAGATTGCGGTAGCACCGGCAGCAAGCCCGTCGACTCCATCCAAAAAATTCACCATATTGATCAAACCGACGATCCACAGCACGGTCATCAGCAGGGAAACAAGGATTGGAAATGACATATACGTCCCATCCTCTCCCCCCAGCCACATCAAATTGATTCCCCGAAAGCGAATATCCATGAGAAAGGTCATCGTCGCGACCAGTAACTGCACCATCAGCTTCGGCAGTGCCGGAAATTCTTTTTTTTGCGACTTAAACGTATCGTCTACCCATCCAATGACCACTAACACGGCCCCTCCAACTGCCAAAACTGCAACGGATTTTTGCGCCCCTGCAAAAAAAGTTGACACTAACAAGAGACCGACAAACATCGCCAAACCACCAGATAATGGGATCGGCCTGCTATGTCCCTTTCTCCCCTTTGGCATATCCAGCAGCTTTGTTTTCCAAGCCAGCCAATTTGCTACTGGCATCAACAAATACACAACAAAAAACGAGGAGAGTCCTGACACGATATAAGTAAACAGCTACCCTCACCTGCTTTGCCCTTCATTTTGTCTTTAGTGTGGACAAAATGGGAACAAAAAAGCCGCCTCTGTAAAAGAGGCAGCCTTTTTTATTGCGTAGCTTACAGTTTTTCGGAAACCATTTTTGCTTGTGTGAAGAGCAGGAGGTAGTCTGGTCCACCCGCTTTGGAGTCTGTACCGGACATGTTGAAGCCTCCGAATGGATGTACACCCACCAAAGCGCCTGTGCACTTGCGGTTGAAGTACAGGTTACCTACGTGGAACTCTTCGCGAGCGCGCTCCAGGTTCTCACGGTTGCGGCTGATGACAGCGCCAGTCAAGCCGTACTCAGTGTTGTTCGCGATTTCCATTGCATGATCGAAATCGTTGGCTTTGCAGAACGCTACCACTGGGCCAAAGATCTCTTCTTGCATGATGCGAGCTTGTGGATCTACATCTGCAAATACAGTTGGCATGATGAAGTAGCCGGATTCTGGACCTTTTTCGCCACCTGCAACCAGTTTGCCTTCTGTTTTACCTATCTCGATGTACTCGAGGATTTTGTTGTATGCTTTCTCGTCAACCACAGGACCTGTGTAGAAATCGTTGGTTCTGATGTCGCCCACAGTCAGTTGTTTTGTCAGTTCTACTACGCGGCCCAGTACTTGGTCGTACACGTCTTGGTGAACGATTGCACGGGAGCAAGCAGAACATTTTTGACCGGAGAAGCCAAATGCAGAAGCCACGATGGACTGTGCAGCCAACTCGATATCGCAGTCGTTGTCAACAACGATGGAGTCTTTACCGCCCATTTCAGCAACCAGACGCTTCATCCATTTTTGACCTGGACGATGTTTCGCAGCCAGTTCGTTGATGCGCAGACCTACGTCACGGGAACCTGTGAAGCTGATGAAACGAGTCAGGTTGTGCTCTACGAGGTAATCCCCGATTTGGCTACCGGAACCTGGTACGAAGTTTACAACACCAGCTGGTACGCCAGCGTCTTCGAGAATCTCCATGAATTTCGCAGCGATTACTGGAGTGGTAGAAGCAGGCTTCAACACAACGGTGTTACCCGCTACAAGAGCTGCTGTCGTCATACCAACCATGATCGCAAGAGGGAAGTTCCAAGGTGGGATAACGATACCTACACCAAGTGGAACGTAGTACAATTCGTTATCCTCATCAGGGATACGAGGCAGATCATGGCGCTGGGACAGCTTATCCATTTGACGGCCATAGTATTCCATGAAGTCGATTGCTTCTGCTGTGTCAGCGTCAGCTTCTGCCCAGCTTTTTCCTGCTTCTTTTACGAGCCAAGCAGAGAACTCATGCTTACGGCGACGCAGGATTGCTGCTGCTTTATACAGATAGCGGGAACGTGCTTGTGCAGGCACCTTTTTCCATGTTTCGAAGGTGCTAGCAGCTGTTTGGATCGCTTTTTCAGCCAATGCTTGGTCAGCCTGGGAAACAACGCCCACTACTTGTTCTTTATTAGAAGGGTTGAAGGAGTTGGATTTCTTTTCAGTTGTGATGCGTTCTCCGCCGATGATAAGCGGATACTCACGGCCAAGCTCACTTTCTACCTTAGCGAGCGCTTCTTCAAATGCCTTTTTATTTTCTGGCAGACTAAAATTGGTAAACGCCTCGTTTTTGAATTCCACTTGCATCTGTGACGCCTCCTTATCGATATCTTCCATGTTTGGATCACTCATAAAACATATGCAAGGATCATACCAACAAAACCATTAAAGGCTCGACTCTATTAGTGTTTGCATTTTTGCAGAAAAATCACCGACAAGATTCAAGAACTATCCCGAACACTTTTGTGCATACACCGTTCAACATTTCACACATCTGTTCAATCCACTATCTTTTGTGTACAAAAAAAACACCCGATCTCCTCACCTTCTCAGGTGATCATTCGGGTGTTTTATGCTTTTCCTTATTGTCTGTAAATATGCATATACGGCTCTCCACTTGTCGGCCGAATGTAGAGCGACAATGGTTTATTCATCGACTGTACGTACAGGTTGACGTGAACGCTTTTGTCGAAGAGCTGATTAATGCTTCCTGCTGCAAATTGCGTAAACTGCAAAACCTCTGTTCTGGAGTCATACTCTGCCGTGGCTGTAATCGTAATTTCCGTGAGCTTGCCGTCCATGAAACGTCCCAGACCAGTCATCCCGATATATTCAGGGAAATAGCCCTTGGATTGGCGCATCAGCTTGTCGTACTGCAACGACTGCTCTGGGTATTTCTGCTCAACCTCCGGACTCGGGAACAGGAAATATTCCTCTTCGATCGGCAGCCACTTGGATATCGTTGCTTCATTCGCCCCTACTGTTCCTGACATGATGAAGTGCCCCGGCACCAGAGTAGAATTCGCCTCCGGTACTTGATACATCAAAACCAGGATCGGAACTTCCGGACTAGTTGCACGTATAGACTGCACGATACGAGCTGCAAGCTGCTGACCTTTTGCTTGCAGTTCTTGTGTCGTGTACACCTTGTCCTGACCGGTTGCATCCTGATAGTTCGGCGAAAGCGACAAGCCTAACACCATGCCAGCCAGGCTCTTATCCTTCTTGCTCAGGTAATCATGCTCCAGTACGTGCACGAGAATTCCGTTTTTCTTTTTCCCGTTGGCCCCAGCCGTCTTTTCCTGTGCGATCCACTGGGTAACTTGCTCTTTTTTGACCACTTGACCTTCTTGGAAATAATAATCGGACGTCGGGTATGTCTCCCGAGCAAACTCCATCAAGCCTAATTCAAGGTGACTGAAATCGACGCGATATTTCGTATCAGCAAGCATTCCTCGTGTCTGGTTTGGCTGGTACGGAGTAATGCTGCCGTAGTAATCCTCGGATACTTCCACTACCTCCGACAAGGACGGTGTAGTAGGCTCAGGAGCTTTGTCCTTGCCCCCAGGTATCAACGAGCAGCCAGTCAATGCCATCACAAGAAGTACAGCTGTCAAGAACCTGCATCCTGTCAAAAACTTCACTTTCATAGATTACTCCTTTTCGTATCCAAAGGTGGGCGATGTACAAATCATTCGTTCCACTTGACCCATCGATTGTCTTCGAGCTTGTAGATCAATGCCGATTCGCCAATTCCCACCCATTTTGTATCCTCGCCACCTGAAGCAATGACAATCAGCTTTTCCGGTGAGCGAGCATCAAGCAAACGCCATTCGCCCTTGATTTTCTCGTAGATACCTTTTTCGGTTGCGACAGCGAGAGTGCCAGTTCGTCTGTTAATGGCTAGCGAATAGATCTGCTGTGCTCCGGGAATCTCCTCTGTCTTCCACTGCCCCTCTTCATTATAGAGCAAGCTGAATTGGGCCGCTACATAGAGTCGGTCTTGTTCGGGATCAAAGTCCATGGCAAATACTTCCTGATCCATCGGCTGCCACAGACTCCATGATTGGGCCCCGTCCGTCGACTGATAGATGCCTTCACCCGAGACAAAGGCAAACAGACGCACTTCGTCTCCTTGGCGATTCCCTACAAAGCTGCTGATATTCGCTGGCTCTGGCAACCCCTTGTTGACAGAAGTCCACTTTTTACCACCATCTGTTGAATGAAGAACCCCATCAATCCCGCCGACAAATATTTGCTTCGGATCATCCGGGTCCACAAACCAACCTTCGATCGCATACTGCTCTAAATCTGTCGAGAGAGATCCCCACGTTCCACCGCCAGCTGAGCTATACAACCCTGCATTCGTACCAACCCATATTTGACGAGCATCATCGGTCATCATCAGATTGTGAATGGTTGCTCCCAATTCCAATACGTCCTGATAGGTCAAGTTCCCTTGTAGAGCAGCAGCTGTGACTGTTGGAGGAGTCGTATTAATTTGTTTACCACTGCCAGTACTGCTGTTACTTCCACAGCCAACCAATTGCAGCATGGCTATTACACCGATTCCCCATTTCAGGAAGCTATTCATGCTCTTCACGTCCCTTCCCTTACTCATCCGTTGTCGCCACCGTTTTCTTAGGCGTTGCTCTCCAATACTTGCAGGAAGCCTGCTTCGTCCATTACAGCCACGCCTAGTTTTTCTGCCTTCTCCAGCTTGGAGCCGGCTTTTTCACCTGCAATCACCAGGTCTGTCTTTTTGCTGACGCTGCCTGTTACCTTGCCACCCAAGCGCGCAATCGCTTCCTCTGCCTCCTGCCGCGACATTTGCGTCAAGGTGCCGGTCAAAACGATTGTTTTGCCTGAGAATGGGAGGTCTTCGCCACTCTCAATGCGGATTCCTTTGTACTCCATGTTTACTCCGGCCGCTCGCAGTCTCTCAATAACTGCCTGCGCCTGCGGCTGTGCGAAGTAGTTCACGAGACTCGCAGCCATTTTCGGCCCGATCTCATCGATTTGCGTAATCTCTTCTTCGGATGCCTGCATGATGGCATCGATATTGCCAAAATGCTCCGCGAGAACACGTGCCGCCTTGGCTCCAACCAAGCGAATGCCCAGACCGAACAATACGCGCTCCAGCGAGTTCTCCTTGCTTGCTTCAATTGCCGCAAGCAAATTATCTACGGACTTTTCACCCATGCGCTCCATGCCCAGCAGAACATCACGCTGCTGGTGCAAATAATACAGGTCAGCGACACTGTGGATAATACCGTCGCGATACAGCTGAGCCACGACCTTTTCTCCCAAGCCGTCAATGTTCATGGCCGTCCGGGACACGAAATGAATCATGCCTTCACGGATCAGTGCGGGACACATTGGATTGATGCAGCGCAGAGCCACTTCTTCCTCCAAGCGTACCAGCTCGCTCCCGCATTCTGGACAATGCGTTGGCATGGCAAACGGTACTTCATTTCCAGTACGACGCTCTGGCAAGACCGCGATAATTTCCGGGATAATGTCCCCTGCTTTCTTGACGACAACATGATCACCGATAAGGAGGCCTTTTTCCCGAATGATGTCTTCGTTGTGCAAGGAAGCGCGCTTCACGGTTGTACCTGCCAAACTGACTGGCTTCAATAAAGCAGTCGGGGTGACATTCCCTGTTCGCCCCACAGATACTTCAATACCTTCGAGAATCGTAACCGCTTCTTCGGCAGGGAACTTGTATGCGATGGCCCAACGTGGACTTTTCGCAGTAAAACCAAGCTCCTCCTGCTGAGCGTAACTGTCGACCTTGATCACCATGCCGTCGATTTCATAAGGCAAATGAGGACGCTTCTCTGTCCAACTGGCAATAAAAGCGAGCAGTTCATCGACGTCGTCAAATACACGTCGCTCCTGATTCACCATGAAACCTAGCGTCTCTAGCAAATCAAGCCCTTCACTGTGCGATTCCACTGTCTCCCCTTGCAAATCGCCAATGCCGTAAATAAACGTATCCAGTTGACGGGATGCGGCAATTTTCGGATCGAGCTGTCGGAGCGAGCCTGCTGCGGAATTGCGCGGATTGGCAAATAACGCTTCTCCTCGCTCCTCGCGCTCTTTATTCAGCTTTTCAAATGCTCCCTTGGACATGTAAGCCTCACCGCGAACCTCAAGGGTTAACGGCTTCGTCAATCGCAAAGGAATGGAACGAATCGTTTTCAGGTTTTGTGTGATGTCTTCGCCTGTTGTTCCGTCTCCACGTGTAGCCCCGCGGACGAACAGCCCATTTTCATAATGAAGCGACACGGCCAGACCATCAATTTTCAGTTCAGCTACATATCGGACAGCCTGACTGCCAACGGCCTGACGAACCCGGCGGTCAAAGTCCCTGATGTCCTCCTCATTAAAGGCGTTGCCGAGACTGAGCATTGGTGTCTTATGAACGACCTTTTCAAAGAAGGGCAGCGGCTCTCCCCCTACACGCAAGGAAGGGGAATCAGGTGACTGCAAATCAGGGAAGCTGGTTTCAAGCTCCTTTAGCTCCCGCATCAATTGATCGTATTCCTGGTCAGAAATCTCAGGTCGATCCTCTTCATGGTAAAGACGATTATGCCGCTCAATTCGTTTCGCTAATTCTTTAATTTTTGTTTCCGCCGTCAATCGATCCATTTCGTTCATCCTTTACTTTTGCGATTGGCCTGTATTTGCATTTGCATATTATCCTTTTTGAATAGGAGCGAACTTCGCTAACAGCTTTTTAATGCCAGTCGGGCTTGGGAAAGCAATGTCGAGCTCCATGTCGGCGCCCGTTCCTTTTACTTTGACGACCGTACCGTTGCCCCATTTGCCATGCGCCACTCTGTCGCCAACCTTCCAATCAACGCCTGCTCCTTGACCGTGTCCAGGCAGTTTTTCACCCGCCGGACGAGTAAATGTAGCAGGTGTACTGCTTGCGGTTCGCTGACCCATGCCAAATTTCGGAGCAGAGCCTGCTTGTGAGGAGGACGCTCCAAACGGTCTCGCTCCCGCATCACGTCCGAATGCACTGCCATCACGCTGTCCAAATGCACTGCTGCGTCCACCACCGAAGCCTCTGTCCGCTGTCGCTGGATTTCCTTCCAACAGCTCAGCCGGAATTTCTTGCAGGAAGCGAGACGGCGCATTCACATTGGTCCGTCCAAACAGCGTCCGCATACGGGCACATGTCATGTACAGGCGTTCCTCCGCCCGTGTAATTCCCACGTAAGCCAGACGGCGCTCTTCCTCCATTTCGGCATCGTCAAACAAAGAGCGGCTATGCGGGAAGACACCTTCCTCGCAACCTACCAGGAACACCACAGGGAACTCCAGCCCTTTGGCGCTGTGCAAGGTCATTAATACAACCTGTCCCTCTGCCGATACTTCCTCCTGGGCACCATCATCTCCCAAGGAATCGATGTCTGCTACCAGCGCGAGGTCGGTCAGGAACGCAAGCAAGCTCTTGTCTTCATTTTTGCGCTCGAACTCCTGGGTTACAGACAGGAACTCCTCGATATTCTCCAGACGAGCCTGTGCTTCCAGCGTCTTTTCTTCTTTTAATGAATCGCGGTATCCAGAGCGCTTCAGCACTTCTTCCACCAGCTCAGTCACACTCAAGTAATCGGTCATTTGCATCAGATTCGAGATGAGATCATTAAAGGAAAGAATTGCATTTGTGGTGCGTGAAGGCAGCCCCATGTAAGCCGTCTCCTGAATCGCTTGGAAAAGGGACTGACCATTTGCGTTCGCATACGCTTGTAGCTTGTCTACCGTCGTATCCCCGATATTACGCTTCGGTACGTTGATAATGCGCTGCAAGCTGATATCGTCATCCGGATTGGAGATGAGACGCAAATAAGCCAAGATGTCCTTGATCTCTTTGCGATCGTAGAACTTGGTTCCGCCGACGATGGTGTACGGCATATTCGACTTGATGAAAACTTCCTCGACCACACGAGACTGTGCATTCGTCCGATACAAGACTGCGAACTTGTCGTAGCGCTTATACTGTGCCATCTGCTTGCGAATCGTATCGACAATAAAATACGCCTCGTCGTGCTCGGAATCACCCTGGAAGCACATGATCTTGTCGCCGCCTGGATTCTCTGTCCAGAGCTTCTTCTCCTTGCGCAGCTTGTTGTTGGCAATGACCTGGTTCGCCGCCTGCAAAATCGTTTTGGTGGAGCGATAGTTTTGCTCGAGCTTGATGAGCTTGGCTTCGGGATAGTCTTTTTCAAAGTTTAAAATGATCGAGATATCTGCACCGCGCCATTTATAAATACTTTGGTCAGCATCCCCCACGCAGCATACATTTCGATACTTGTCTGCCAGCATGGAAATCAAAAGGTATTGCGCGCGGTTTGTATCCTGATACTCGTCAACGTGTATATAACGGAATTTCTTTTGATAAAACTCCAATACTTCCGGCACTTCTTTAAACAGACGAACTGTCGTCATGATCAGATCATCGAAGTCCAGCGACTGGTTATTTCTCAACTTTTTCTGATAAGCCGTGTAAACCTTTGCTGCCACTTGTGCAAATGGATCGCCCGCTAGACGCGTATAGGTTTCTGGATCGGTCAGCTCGTTTTTCGCTCCGCTGATCGCAGCCAAAATCGAACGCGGCTCATACTGCTTCGGATCGATGTTCAATTCTTTTAAACATTGCTTGACGACAGACAACTGGTCACCCGCATCTAAAATGGAAAAGCTGCGATTGATCCCCAGTCGGTCGATATCCCTGCGCAAAATCCGCACACACAAGGAGTGAAACGTCGACAGCCATGCATCCTGCGCTGCCGCTCCGCCAATAATTGCCGCCACACGGTTTTGCATCTCCCGCGCTGCTTTGTTGGTGAAGGTGATCGCCAAAATGCTCCAAGGCGCTACCTGTTTGGCACTGATCAGGTATGCAATACGCTGTGTCAGTACCTTGGTCTTGCCACTACCCGCACCGGCCAAAATCAAGACGGGGCCTTCTGTTGTAAGGACTGCTTCCCGCTGCTCAGGGTTCAGGCCTGCTGTGATACGATCTGCATAAGACATATGTATAAATCCACCTTTCCACGTTCCCTAGACGAAAGCATATGTTCCTATTTTCGCACAGATCGCAGTGGAGTTCCAGTTCGTATCCCGAACAGGAAACATCATCCTTTGGGCAGCAATGGCTCATACATCAAATAAGCCCGATTCTCCGTCAGCCATTCCTGTTCCAACCATTCTCCTTCCAGCGTGTAAACATCCCGATACAATTCATTTTTCCGTTCATACCCTCCCCAAATCGAAGGATAGATCTCATGTTCTTTCTCGAAAATGACATACGTCCGTGTCGGTGGCATGTCTGAACGCCATTCGCCTGCCAAATGTGTATCGGTCAGGTAGACATGCAGTTGAAAGGGCTGTTGCGTCCGGTTGGCGATTTGCAAATCCAGATAATTATAGAAACAAGTGGCTCCACTTCCAAAAGGCTGTGTCCGATTCGAATCGGGAAAAACATCGTAGCTATGACGATGCCGTTCCGTGACTGTCAAGGGCGTATGCAAGGCCATCCAGTACAGTAGATTCGAGATCTGACAAAGCCCTCCGCCAACTCCGGCCGTGACTCGTCCCTGCGATAGCAGCATACCCTCTACATAGCCTTTGCTACGGGTCGGCTTGCCAATCTGCTTCCAATACGAAAAGGTTTCCCCGGGATGGATGATCAATCCGTTCAATCGTTCAATTGCCAGCCGCAAATTGATCACTTTGTTGTGCTGCATCCACATTTCCACGTTCTGCAATGGGCGTAACAAAATCGTTTGATGAGAATAATGGACATAACGGAACCATTCGCTTCTTTTCTCATGAGCGAACCTCGTTCGACCAAATGTCCATTGTACATATCTTTTCCAACGAAAAAAGGTCATGCCTGCTGCCAGACGCCACTTCCCCCGTGCGATCGGTTTCATTGTGCACCCCGACTTCCTGATTATTACAATAGACGCAGGAATTCAGGATGAAGTTGCGGTCGAATACGGGAGATCCGCTCACTTCTTACACTTTTGTAAGCGAGACGTAAGCAAATGCCATTTCTCCTCTATCCCCGGATGAGCTAGGATAGGAAGAGTGCGCGATCGGACGGCGAACAACGAGAGAAGGAAGTGATGGGATTGAGCGAAAACGCACCTACCATGAACCAACGAATTGATACATTAGATACCGTACGGGGCTTTGCATTAATGGGCATTCTCCTCGTCAACATTGTGGCATTGCTGTATGCGCAAACACCTGAGATCGGAAGTGTGGACCACTGGCTGTTCCAGTTTTTCAATTTCTTTGTGGAATCTCGCTTCTTCGTGATCTTTTCCTTCTTGTTTGGCGTAGGCTTCTATATTTTCATCAGTCGGGCAAAAGAAAAAGGGGCCAATAGCACTGTTTTGTTCATTCGGCGTCTGATTGCGCTACTCGCTCTTGGCTTTGTGCATAAAATGTTTCACCCTGGTGAAGCACTTTTCATCTACGCTATCTTCGGTTTCATCTTACTGCCCTTTTATCGATTGAAGGCGCGAACCAATCTGATTATCGGCCTTATTCTTTCTATCGCTGTCTGCTCTATTGGCTTCAAAGCGCTTTTGGTGCTTCCCTTGTTTATTCTGGGACTTGCTGTCGGGCAGTACGGAGTCTTTCAGGACATTCCGAGATTTATGCCTGTGATTAAAAAAGTGCAGGGCGTGACCCTCGTCCTTTCGTTAATCGGCTTGTTTATTCAATACCGACTGACTCCGACTGATCTAGCAATGAGTGGGGCGAATCTGGTTGTAGACGATACCGTGTCAGAAGAAGCCCTCCAGCAGTTGATGAACTACACGATTGCCTTGACCTCTACTGGTCTTGTCATGGCTGCCTTTTACACGACTACCTTGATTCGGCTGCTGCAAAATAAAACCGTTCAGACCGTCCTCTCTCCGCTGACCAGCTACGGTCGCATGGCTTTGACAAACTACGTCGGACAAACCGTATTGATCCTTGTGGGAGGCTATTTGTTCGATTGGTTTGGCAATCTCGGCTACCTGCAAACGACATTGATCTGCCTTGGTATCTACGTGGTGCAAATGGTATCAAGCGTACTCTGGCTATCTGCCTTCCGCATGGGGCCACTGGAGTGGGTATGGCGATTATTTACGTATATGAAAATCACACCGTTGCGAAAATAAACAAGCAAAGACCCCAGAAAAGCTGCCTTGGTTGACAGCCGACTGGGGTCTCTATTATTTTTTCGCCAAGTATTTACGAATGTCAAAAGCAACGGCTGCCACAATGATGAGTCCTTTGATGATGAGCTGCCAATACGGGCTGACTCCGATAAACGTAAGACCGTAGTTGATGACACCAAAAATAAGGACACCCGCAAGCACTCCTGGAACGGTACCAATTCCGCCAGACGTCGAGACTCCACCTACCACACAGGCTGCAATGGCGTCCAGCTCGTACATGTTGCCGTAGTTGTTCGTCGCGCCACCTGTCCGGGCTGCCTCCAGAACACCACCGAGTCCATACAGGGCACCAGCAATGGCATAAATGATCATGAGGTTGAAAGCAACGTTGATCCCGGAAACAGTTGCGGCCTGCATGTTGCCCCCGATGGCGTACATGTTTTTACCAAGCCGTGTTTTGTTGAAGATCACCCAGACGATGAACGCAACCATGATCGCAATGATGACGATATACGGAATCGAATACGGGCCACTCGGGCCGATGTACCCTGTCCCAAGCTGATTGAAGTCACTCCGCAGTCCGGCTATTGGCTGCGATTGATTGGGCTCCATATCAAAATAGATAGAGTTGAACCCGTATACAATGACCATCATGCCCAGCGTGGCGATAAAAGGGGGCACACTAAAGCGGGACACAATGATGCCGTTGATCAGGCCAACCAGCAAACCCGCAGCAATTGCAATGATAATAGGGATAAGCAACGGCAAATCGGGTAAATCGGGGAAAAATCTCCTTGGATAGTCTTGAGTTTGCAGCATCGAAGCGGAGATGACAGCCGTCAATCCGACCACTCGCCCCGCGGAAAGATCCGTTCCGCCCGTAATAAGAACAAACGCAGCACCCAAAGCAATAATGGCACGAGTTGAGGATTGGATCAAAATATCCCGAAGCGTTGTAATGGAAAGAAAATTGGGATCGTAAATCGCTATTCCCGCTATTAACAAAACCAGAACGATATAGATGGCGTTTTGCGTAACAAAGCCATGCACCTGTTTAGCAGACAATTGAGACATGCCTGTTCCCCTCCTTTCTCATGCAAGATGCTTGGTAGCCAGCCGCATAATTTCTTCTTCCGTTGCCGCTGTACCTGACAAAAAACCGGAGAGCTTACCCTCGCACATAACCATGATCCGATCTGACATGCCAAGCAACTCCGGCATTTCCGAGGAAATCATGATGATGCCTTTTCCCTGGCTCGCCAGCTCCGCGATGATGGCGTAGATTTCGTATTTGGCGCCGACATCGACTCCACGCGTAGGTTCGTCCAGCAATAAAATAACCGGATCAGTCAAAAGCCACCGCGCCAAGAGAACCTTTTGCTGATTGCCTCCTGACAGGTTTTTGATCAGTGCTTTCATCGAAGGAGTCTTGACGCGGAGCATCTCGATGCTTCGGCTGACATCTGCTCTTCGCTTGCGCTCATTGAGGAGCAGAAAAGGTGTTTGATAACTGGCCAAATTCGCAATGACCGTATTTTCCAGAATCGATAAGACAGGAATGATGCCGGTGACTCTCCGCTCCTCCGTCAAGAGCGCCATTTTGTACTTTTTCGCATCCTTCGGTGATTTGATCCGTACCTCCTGACCGTTGATCGACACTTTTCCTGCTGACACTGCCCGCAATCCAAACAATGCCTCAATCAGCTCTGTTCGTTGTGCGCCCACGAGTCCGCCTATGCCCAAAATTTCGCCTTTGCGCAATTCAAACGACACATGCTGAAAGGACTGCGAAAATGGGGAGGTCAGTCCCTCTACCTTCAAAATGGGTTCTCCTGGTGTATTGGATCGACTTGGGAAACGCTGAGTCAGGTCCCGTCCGACCATCTTGGAGATGATCAGGTCTGTCGTCAGCTCGACTGCCCGCCATGTTCCAATGAGCTTGCCATCACGCATAATCGTCACGTCATCCGCGATCCGTAAAATTTCTTCCATCTTGTGTGAAATATAGATGATGGCGACGCCTCTGCTCTTCAGTTCGCGGATGATCGCAAATAGCTGCTCCACCTCGTTTCCTGTCAGTGAAGACGTCGGCTCGTCCATAATAATCACTTTGGATTGGTAGGAGACAGCTTTGGCAATTTCAAGCGACTGTACCTTGGATACAGACAAGTCACGGACAACAGCGTGCGGATTTAGGTCCATTCCCAAATCAGCAAACAGCTTCTCCGTATTTGAAAGCATTTTTTTCTCATCCACGAACGGAAAAGGACCGATTCTTTTGACCGGAAAACGTCCCAGCCATATGTTTTCCATGACATTGCGAAAGGGCACCGGATGCAGCTCTTGATGAATCATGGAGATGCCATGTGCCAGGGCGTCCTTTGAGCTGCTCATCGTCACCTGCTCCTGGTTTAAGACGATTTCTCCCGCATCTGGCCGATAAATTCCGAAGAGACACTTCATCAGGGTCGATTTGCCCGCTCCATTCTCTCCCATCAGTGCATGGACTGTTCCGGGACGGACTTTTAGCGTGACATCATCGAGTGCCTTGACCCCTGGAAATTCTTTATGAATGTGGTTCATTTCCAACAAAAACCCCTGCTGGCCCATGTGAATGCCCTCCTTCTTGCAAAATCATCCCCATCACCGAAACAGGAGAGTCGGATTCGTCTCTTCACCGACTCTCCTGCTTTTTATTTCGCCTCGTTCATGTTCTCCTTGGTGATTTTTTTGTAGGGCACCCACACGTACTTGCCGTCCGTAATGTCAAAGCCTGTGGAGTCTTTCGTAGGCGTTTCACCCTTCGCCAAAGACGCTGCGATGCTAAGAGTGGCTCTTCCTTGGTTATTCGCATCGTTGAGGACCGTTCCGAGCAAGGTACCCGCCTCGAGCTCCTTTAGAGCGGGCGCTGTGGCATCCACGCCAACAACGGGCATGTACTTGCCATTCGCAAAATAGCCGGATGCCTTCAGCGCTTCGATTGCCCCCAGTGCCATATCGTCGTTGTTGGCAAGAACAGCTTCGATCTTGTCACCGGAAGCTGCGAGGAAGGCTGCCATCTTTTCCTGTCCTTTTACGCGATCCCACATGGCCGTATCTTCCGCGACCTTCTCTACTTTAATCCCCGCATCTTCAATTGCCTTCACCGAAAACTTCGTCCGCAGCTCAGCATCCTGATGCCCTGGCTCGCCTTTTAACATGACGTATTGGAGGACACCATCCTTGTTTTTATCTGCTTCCGGATTGGCCTTCCAGTAATCGACGATCAGCTGCCCAGAGATCGTGCCGGATTCCTCCGCTTTCGCTCCCACGTAGTAGACCTTATCCCACTTCTGCATATCCTCTGGCATCGGCTCACGGTTGAAGAAGACGACAGGAATATTGGCTTGCTTCGCTTTGTCGATAAGGACGCCAGCAGCTGTGCGATCCACCGGATTGATGGCGAGGGCATTTACCTTTTTGTTAATGAACAAATCCACTTTGTCATTTTGCGTAGGCTGGGCATTCTGGCTGTCAACAATGTCCACTTCCGCTTTGCCCTCTGCGGCTTTCGAAATCGCATTGCGTACTCCTGTCATGAACGTATCATCGAACTTGTAGATCGCGACTCCGACTTTGGGATTCCCCGCAGGAGCCGTCCCTCCCCCCGACGCTGCCGGCTGCGAACCTTCCGATTGTGAGCATCCAACCACTGAGAGTGTAACAACGGCTACCATTGTAGTGGCAATCAGCTTTCTCATTCGATAATCCCCCTTTATCCCCTATGTTTACATCTGATATATACCAAATGTAAGCGTTTTCCTGAATGTGTTCCATCGAAAATCCTGCGCATTTTTATCAAAATTCTCATCTGTTTTTCGGTGGCCTATTTAACGAAGGGGAAGAGGAGCTTTTGATTCTCCGACCAGAACATATTCTCCCGATCGATTACTTTTGTTCCGGTGTCGACCAGACTGGGCACTGCTTCTCCGTTGCTCGCTTCGACTGCGTACTTGACGCCGAGATATCCCATCGATAGCGGCTTCTGGATGATCGTCGCGGAAATAATTCCTTCCTGCAAATACTCGAGCACTTCCGGCGGACTGTCGATTGCTACGATTTTGACTTTGTCCCGCAGTCCACTGTTTTCCATTTCCTCGGCCACACCGATCGCTGTACTGGCATCGAGTGCAATCACTCCCTTCAACTGCGGATGCTTGCGGATCAGTTCGCGCGTCCACTCACTGATCTGCTTTTTATCTGAGGGAACATTTTCGTTGGCAACCAATTCAATCTCTATTTCCCGTGGGAGCAAGTCGAGGACGCCCTGTTCTCTTTGCTTGGCATTTGCCTTTGATCTATCTGTGCCGAGCAATGCGATTTGTCCTTTCTTTTCAATCAAGAACACCATTTTTTCGAATGCCTTCATGCCCATGTCGTGATTATCCGTCCCAATGTAGCTTTTCACTGCTGAATCTTTTCCAACTGTGTCGAGCACAAGGATCGGGATGGCCCGCTCCCTTGTCAGCTTGATGGCTTTACGCAAAACTTGCTCGTCGCTAGGTGCCACCACGATTGTCTCGGAGCCATCTGCGATTGCCTGCTGCACCAGCTCCAATTGCCTCTGGGCATCCTCCTCGTAGTCCGGCGCGTAGAAATTCAGGTTGCGCTCATATTCCTTGGCAGCCATCTCCGCCCCGAGCTTGACCGTTCGCCAATAATCGCCATGCTTCATACGGACGATCAACGCCACTGTCTTTTTCTTGTCTACTTCCCCATTCGTTAGCGGGGCACTACACGAGTAAAAAAGCGTCACCGCTGCCAAAACGACCAGTCCGTATACGCTCAATCGTTTCACCACTGCTGTCCTCATAAACGATCTCGCCCCTCTGCAACCTGACGCGGAATCCATACAGACACAACGGTCCCCTCTTCCTGTTCGCTCTCGATTTCCAAACCGTACTGTTCACCGAAGGTCAAGCGTATGCGCTCTTGCACGTTTTGAATTCCAACCCCCGAGCCTTCTTCGCTTTTGTAAAAGCCAGCTTTTACTTGGGCAAGGACATCAGGGGACATACCCAAACCATCGTCGCTTACCTGAAGTAACACCTTACCGTCGATGAGAGCTGCAAATATGCGAATCCGGCCCGGATCAGCCAAATGCTCAATCCCGTGGTAGATAGCGTTTTCCACAATCGGCTGGAGCAGTAATTTCAGGGTCAGACAGTTGAGTACCTCATCCTCATCCTCGACCACGATCTCGTACTCAAACTTTTGCTTGTACCTCATTTTTTGAATAATGAGATAATGACGCACATGCTCAAGCTCTTCGCGCACCGTGATAATGTTCTTGCCTCTGCTCAGGCTAATCCGAAACAGCTTTGACAACGAAGTGATCGTGGTGATGACATCCTCGTTTTTTCCGTTGCCGACCATTCTGACCACAGAGTTCAACGTGTTGTACAGAAAATGCGGATTGATCTGTGCCTGTAGCACCTCCAGCTCGCTTTTTCGTTTGGCTTCCTGTTCCCGAATGATCTGGTGCATCAATTCCCTGACCTTCGCGACCATCAGATGAAAACGCAAGGAAAGCTGTTCGACCTCATGGCTTCCCCGGATCGGTTCACTCTCTGAAAAGTCTCCCTGCTCCACCTTTTCCATGGATTGCTCCAGCAGCTTGATCGGTCGTGATATTTTCGCAGAGAGATAGTGCAGCACGAGCAACACAATGACAATCACAAAGATGAGCAGCCAAAAAATGAAGCGGCTGATTTCTTTTTTGGTCGTGACAATCTCGTCCATGTAGGAGACCCCAATGATTTTCCAGCCTAGCTGATCGATCGTCTTGATGGTGATCAAGCGCGTTTCGTCGGGTGTCTCTTCTACATAGCTGCCGTAAGAATGCTTCAGCGGCAAAGAACGGTTTTCATTTTTCAATCCGGCGTAAATCAACTGCTGCTGCGGATGGTAGACGATGTTCCCGACCAAATCGATGATGTAGACATACCCCTTTTTCCCCAAGCCCACCCTCTGGCACAGGTCATCGATCTCCTTGAAATTCACATCGACTAAAAGTACGGCAGGTATTTCTCCATCAGGTCCGTGGAGAAGAATTTCCCGACTCATTGAGACAACCCAGGTGTACTCCTCTTTAAACAAGTTCTGGATATGCGGGAGCGAAAAGTTCAGGTTCGTCGGGTCCTCGATCGCCTTTTGGAACCAGCTTTGTTCGGTCAAACGCGTGTTTTTCCTCAGTACCTTGGAAGGAGTTGTAGCCAATAGCGTTCCGTCTCGTGTAAAAACCGCGATAGAGACGATATCCTTTCTCGTTTCTACTATGGTCTCAAGCTGTTCGCTCAGCTTGTATGCCGTGAGCCCCTTGCTTCTTCTGATCTTGTCATCGACGAGTTCGAAAATTTGCGTCATCCCGTTCAAATAGCTGTCCAGATTGTATTTCACCTGCTCCAGGATTTGCTGAGTGTGCAAATAGGCGTTTTGTTCTGCCGTCTGCGCAAATTTTCCGTACAGCATCACCCCGACAAACAGCATGACGAGTACCGTCACGAGTGTAAAGGAAGTGGTAATGATAAATTGAATGCCTTTGACCTTGATCACCGTGAGCAATCTTTTCATGGGTTAACCTTCCTGCTCGCTCTGACTTCGGTACTCTTTAGCAGACATACCTGTATACTTGCGAAAACTGAAACTAAAATAATTGGGATCGGTATATCCTACTTTCTCCGCGATTTCAAAGGACTTCAAATCGGTTGTCCGCAAAAGCTCCTTGGCCTTTTCCATGCGCAACGACAAGAGATAGGACACAAAGGTGGTTTTCGTCTCTTTCTTGAAAATACCGCTAAAATAACCGAGGCTGATGTGCAGATGCTCGCACACCTTATGGATGGATATGTCGGGAGAATGGTAATGTGCGTGGGTGAAATCCAATGCCTGCGTGATCAATCGCCTGTATGTCGTTTGCCGTCCGCTTGCGATATTCGCCATGAGGCGCTCACAAATATCTGTTATCTGTTCTCGGGCATCCTCCATACCGGTAAAGGTCGTCATAACCTGCAACAGATAACGTTGGCCTCCAAACAGTTGATCCATGTCAACTTCGGCACGATGGGCAGTCTTCAAAATGGTCGTCATAATCTCCAACAAATAAATTCGGTAGTCCTCAATGGATACGGGTACACCCGCCACTTGAGCAAACAATTCATCAATCACGGTCCGAAGCTCCGTACTCGTCCCCATTTTGATGCACCGAACCAATTCATGCTCCCTTCTCTCATCGAGGCGTATCTGCTCACTCGCTTGCTTTTCCACGTCATTGATCACAATCATCCTGTTGCAGCCGAGGATGCTTTTGTAATCGAGTGCCTGCATAGCGTTCTCATACGAGTAAGGGAGTGCCGCTGCATCAGTCACGACGTTGCCGATTCCGATTGTTACCGTGATGCTCATATATTTTTCAATCGTTCGCCTGATTTCTTCTGCGATATTTTGTGTTCGCACTTCCATTCGCTGCGTGTCGTCTGCTTTTGTTCGCATGAGCAGCACTACCTGATCTTCATGGAGAAAAACGATGCCCGCCTGTTTGCCTGCGTTCAGCTGCTCTTCTGCAATATTTTTCACAGCGAAAAGAAACAGCTGCTGCTCCTCCCGCTTGGGCTGGTCTATACAAATGACCGCCACGAGGTATTCGGGACTCCTGAGCTCTATCCCGTATTCGCATGCTTTTGAAAAAACATCGTGCTGTACGAGTTGACGACTCAGCAAAGATGATAAAAAAACTTCCCGCAACACCGGCAAGCTTTTTCGATAGCTATCGCGCAGCAACTGAACGTTTTCCCGATGGGCCGCCTCTTCGTCCATCCGTCGCTTGACCTTGTCCAGCGCTTCCATCAGTTCGCTCGCTGAAAACGGCTTGAGCACATATTCATCAATTTGCAGCTTCACGGCCTTTTGCGCGTACTCGAACTCATCAAACCCAGTCAAGATAATGATGCGAATGGCAGGGTAATCGCGCCCGATGGACTCCGCCAGCTGAAGTCCGTTCATAAAGGGCATCTTGATGTCGGTTACGACGACGTCCGGTCGCAGCCTCTCTACCAGTTCCAATGCCTCTCTGCCGTTTTCTGCTTTGGCAACCACCTCGTATCCGTGGCTATGCCAGTCAATTTCTTGGCTAACCCCTTCCCTTACATCTTCTTCGTCATCTACCAATATCAGCTTATACATAGGCACCTCCCGCTGTTGTACTTGTACAACGGGAGGCGATTGTTTTCCTGCAAATGGAATTAGTATGGCGCTACCAAGTCTTATTCAGATCATCTGCATAGAACAGAATCGCTTTTTGATAGGCCAAAATCGTAGGATCGCTTGAGGTTTCTGCGAGGTTTTTCAGGAGGAGATTCATGGCTTCGTGATGCTTCCCTAGATTGTAATACGCCATGGAAAGAAAAATCGGAAAGGAACGGTCGCAGGGGAACTGTTGCATCCCCTTTTCAAGCGTAGCTGCTGCCTGCTCGTATTGTCCCAGTGTGCGATACGTACTGCCCAAACCAAGTAATGCCCCTTGCAGGTCGTCTTCGACAGACAGTCCGAGCTCAATCGCTTTTTCGTAAAAGGGAACGGCTTCCTTCTCCAATCCGGCTGCATCGTGTCACCACGCACACTGATAATGGGCGACAGGATCAGTCGGAGATTGGTTAACGAGCTGAAGGGCAAGCTGGATTGCTTCGTCCAGATGCCCTTCCTTTCGCAGATGAATGATAGTTTGGATCATCGGGTTCATGTGAGCACTTCCTTTGCCTGGGTATCTCTCTTCCCCCTTAGCGTAACAGGGCAGCTTGGCAAGGTGAAGACACAAATTAGTTATGCGCCCTGCAAGGATTTTGTCCGCTCTCTTTCGCTTCTCCGTTGTCGGTACGCTCTCATCCATGACCAGACCAAAATGAGAAACGGAACCAGAACCAACAGGATCAACAGGATGCCGTCCCAAAACTCCCACGAGTGAAGCGGAGCGTTTTTCATGTCGTCGGCGATGATCCAAATGAAATCAACCGCCATGCGCAGCTGATACTGGACAAAAAACCAGATGCCCCACACCGATCCAATCAAGTAGACCCAGCTATACCAACGGATGACCCTTTTCTCATGGTCAGCTACGTACTCCCATTCCTCCTGCTCATCCTGTGTCAAGGAACGGAATTTCCCTTTCAAAAACATACGTGTATTCACCATCAAATTGGAGCATTGGAACTTGGTTGCCAACACGTAGTACAAGTCGGTCTGCATGAAAACCATAAACTGAAAGGCCAAAGCCATGAGAAGAATGACATTCAGCATGCGAATGAATGCTTCCATGAAGGGCACAAGCGTCAGCCAGCCTTGATCATTGGCAAACAACAAAATCACACCGATACCCATAAACATCGCATCCCAGGACATCCCCGCCAAAAACGCCCTGTATCTGCGCTGTGGCTCAACGAGAACAATATTGGACATATTCGTCTCTGCTACAGCAAAAACAAGTCGATGCCCCAGACCGATACGACTGCCGATCCCCAATGATCGGGCCGCCATCAAGTGAGCCATCTCATGGAAAAACAGAAAAACCCATGTGGCCACGAAAGAAACCACTACCGAAACCGTCACGGAAGAAGAAACAAAAATATCGGAATAGACGGGGATATACTTGCCCGTAAACAAACAAATGAAAAGACCCGTGAAAAATAAGATACCGTATAATCCAAAGGCAACACGATTAAAGAAAAACTGACCCGTCCCTTGCTTGATCCAGGAGAAATGATCCACTACCGGTACTGGCTCGTTGACAACCTCTCCATCTGCCATGTAGACAAATTGATAGGAAGCGATTAAATCCTGCGCAAAGTCAAGCACATCCACCGGTTCGCCCAACTGTTCTTCCATGATCGTCGCGACTTCATTGATGCTCTTCCCTTCATCCAGCATATCGATAATCTCGACACCAATGGCCGGAAGCACAATAAAATTGCTGATATCCGTTCGTCCAATGAGGATCTCTTCCTCGTTTTCCGCCCGACGCGCAAGCGGGTGCATCTTGAGAATGCTATCTCCGGAGATATTCAATTGACAGACACCTTCCTCTCTTACAGGAACGATTCCTTACTTTGCGAGCACTTCATTTCTCTTGATGTGAAAAATCGGCTCCATTCCGCTGCCGCTTCCACAAGTCGGACAATCGGCTTCATTTCGCTCCCACTCAAAAAACACGCTCTTCTCCAACGTGTTGAAGTCGAAAATGATAAATTTGCCCGCTGATTGTACCGGAGCGATTCCTGTCAAATACCTGATTGCATCGGAAGCCATCATTCCTGTAATCATCATGGTGTTGGGTGCAATGGTAGCGGTAGGCAAAATAAAGTTGGTATCGAGCAGCCTTTGAATCAACTGCGGATAGTCCTCGATCTGCGCAGAACGATGCAAATGCATGCAGTCGATACAGCCTGTCTTGCCCGGTTCTACCATGAAGAACTGACCTTCGATGAGGTTGAATCCCCCGGCAATAAACGGGATTTGCAGCTTGGTGCAGGCATGATTCACCCATCTCTGCAAAAAGAAAAAGGGCTGATCGGCTGCGAGCATCACGAGGTCACTACCGGCAATAACCCGCTCTACGTCTTCGCTGGACGTGATTTGCATCGTCTCCGTTTCAATCGTTACCTCAGAATGAAGCCTTCCGATGAAATCACGTGCCGCTTCTACCTTCAAGCGACCAAGATCATTTTCGTTAAAGACCATCTGCCTGTTCAAATTGCTGAGCTCTACTCTATCAAAATCCACGAGCTTGATATGCTGGATTCCCGCGCCTACCAGATTGACCAGTAGCGTAGAGCCAAAGGCACCCATCCCTAAGATCGTCACTTTTTTTCTACTGAGCAGTTCCTGTAGCTCACTTGGACTTTGATTGAGATCGGTAAACAAGGAAAAGTAGCGGATATTCGCTTTATACCTTTCCTTTTGTTCCGAAGTAAGGACGGAAGCCTCTTCTTTTGCCTGATCCATCAGAAAGCCCAAGCCACTCAGTGATTCCACTGCTTCCACTATTTCTTCATACGTAATTTCGGGGTAATCGACAACCAACAATGTATGTATTTCACCGATAGTACGAGTGCCATCCATCAGTTTGATCATCTTGCGGATGGACCCATTCTCGTCTTCCAATTCGAATGTATAGCCAGGAGCCTCTCCCAAGCGGATCATCTGCTCTGTTACTTCATAAACGGGATGCACTGGTTTAAATAAAGGACGACGTTCCATACAAAACACCTCCCAATAGTGGGGTTCGCTAACCCGGCTGTTTTAGATGAAAAAAGGGAATAGCTCGTGTGCTATTCCCCCCTCTTCTTAAGAGAATTAAGCTGCTACTGCAGTAGTGCGAACGCTTTCAACTTTTTTCGCTTGGATTTTCATGGATAGTTCCTCCTCTCTATGATTGAAAATTAAGACAACTTCATTATATTTCATGAATTTACATAAATCTACAAATATTAGCAAAAAATTATATATTTTGGTAATATTCTACTATTTATTTCGTAAGCAATAGTATTTTCCTTCCATTTTCTATTAAAAATCCTAAAATTCCTTCTTTCAGGAAAGAATTCTCTATTCTTTTTTGGAAAATACCCCTTATTTTGGGACACTTTCATTTTGGGATTCGTAGTACTAGGATGTAATAAGAAAATTTAACCAAGATCACTTTTGTTTGATCAAAAAAGGAAAAGCTGCGCAGCGAGCCTTTTTTGCTTAGGAGGAGCACAAATGGAGGAAGATCGAGTGATCATCGGACGGGTCTTGCAAGGAAACAAAGACGCTTACTCCGAGATCATTGCCAGATACCACGGAAAAGTAAGTTCCATACTTCGTAAAATGCTGGGACATACACCGGATGCACAAGATATCGTGCAGGAAATTTTCATTAAGACGTACTACCATTTACCAGAATATAAGACAAACTACGATTTTTCTGCATGGTTGTACCGGATTGCGGCCAACCACTGTCTGGACGAGCTGCGTAAACGTAAACGCAAGCTTACACTCAGCTCGAATGAAGAGATAGAGCCAGTGGATAGCCACACGCCGGAGGTTGCCTTTTTGAATAAGGAGGGGCAGCGCTTGTTGCGTCAAAGGATGATGTCCGTCGAAGAAAAGTATCGGATCGTCCTCGAAATGCGCTACTTCGAATCATTGAGTTGTGAAGAAATCAGTCATCGACTGTCGATTCCGTCGAGTACTGTGCGGACGCGCCTGTCTCGTGGAAAGGACAAACTAAGGGAAGCCATTGGGCATGCAGGGCAAGGGGGGGACTTTCATCTATGAAATGCTTAGATAAAGGACAAATTGCTTTGTATCTATACGATCTTCTTGAACCAGAGGAAGCCGAGGTCATAGCAGCCCATTTGGAAGAGTGCCCTCATTGTCAATTGAAGTTGAAGTATGAGCTGAACGAGCTGGAAGATCCAGAGGAATCGCTAGCAACAGATGAGCCATCCCATGCTGTCATCCATGCCATTATGGCGAATCTGCCCCCTTACCCTATACACGTTCTGAAACGCTCAGAGAGACAAAACATACAGAAGAAAATTGATTGGAAGAAAAGGAGTCTGGATATCGTGAAAAAAGCAACCATCGCCGTCGCAGGAATGGCAGCAGTCGTCTATTTTGGAACACTGACTTCACCATCCTTTGCGACTTATGTAAATAACTTGTATGCCTCTACCATAAAATCAGATCCGCAGCAGACAGAGAGTAGCTTGTTTTCAGCAGAAGCGTCCGAGGACGCCCTCATCCAGCGTGGACTTGAAAGAGGATATAACAAGAAGCTTGATTTGAAAGCCGTCGACAACGGAATGACGCTGGAAGTAAAAGAAGTTATGGCAGATACGAGGGATGTCCGAATTATTTTCGGCTTCAAGGATAAGAATGGCAAGCAGCTTGAAAAGTTGTTCCGGAATTTGCCAGTGGGGGATGAAGATAAACTGAACGAAACCTATGAAATAAAAATCACAGACGAAGAGGGAAACGTTCTTGATACAATTGATAAGTACCATCTTAAATATAACAAGAAGGAAAGCATCGGGGAAAAAGATGAGTACTTGATGGTCAGCCGACCGATTAGCCGATACTTTACAGATGTCAGCAAGATTCCTGACAAACTAAACATCGAGCTTCGCATCAAGAAGCTGGACAAAGTTGACGGAAATTGGAGCGTGACCATCCCTGTTGATATTTCCAAAGCTAAAAAGGAAACGAGAATTGTTACGATTAACGAGCATTTTACCGCTCCCAATGGCGAAGTGATTAATCTGAAGCAAGTGATGGTGACACCTGGCCAAACTGAATTCGTTATCGAGAATATGGAAGGAAGCGGTAGTTCCCCATCCTTAACTTATGAAGTGGTGGACGATAAGGGGGCTGTACTCGCAGCTTGGAGCACTCTGGACCTAGTGAGTGAATTTGGGGAAGAGCCGAATCCATTTTTCAAAAATGTAAGCAGGGAATATTTCGTTCGTGCAACCGATGACAAAAATATTTACTTCATCACCTTTCATTCCTTGCCAACGGATAAAAATCTAACCTTTAGAGTCGGTGATAATTACGATCAGCTGCCTTCGAATTTTAAGCAAAAGCTGTCCATTGAGACACTAAAAACCACTCCTGTAACGATAAAGCATGAAGGAAGCACACTAACCTTCTCAAACTTTGCTTCAGAAGAGATAACGAAAACAAACCCAATCACTTCTGAAAAACACAAAAAGCTGCGTAGTACCATACAGCTAGAGGCAACTTTGGCACCGGGTGTGATCTTTTTAGACTCCTGGGAGGGTGCTGATGACAAGGGCAAAGAATACGATTTTAATTTCATAGGCTCTACAACAAAAGACAAAAAAGGGAATTTTATCATGAAAGGTACACTCGTAGATGAGATGGACGTCATCCCAAAAGAGTTGACGCTTACGATCGAGGAACAAGTGAACGGAGCAAAAGATATGGATTGGAGCGTAGCACTTCCACTGAAGAACTAACGCAAAAATAAAACCACCCTCCCAATGAAACTGTAACAGCTCATGGGAGTGGTGGTCTTTTTTAGTTTTGGGTTCCTTTTACAGCCTTCACAGTAGAAAGCGCAGCAGCGAGATCATCATAAACGACATTCCCTACAACAACCGTATTAGCAATCGCAGCCATTTCAGCCGCTTGCTCCGAGTTACGAATCCCGCCGCCATAAAAGAGGTGGGCTTCGCCCGCGCCTGCCTTGGCTGCCTTTACGATTGCCGGATCGCCGTATGTACCGCTGTACTCCATGTAGACAATCGGCAAACGACAAATGTTCGTCGCTACCTGCGCGTACGCTTTGGCCTGCGAGGCATCCGCAATCGGACGTGCTTTCGTCAGCTGTGCTACGCCCGCGTCTGGATTAGCGATGATATATCCTTCTGTAATGATCTCATCCCAATGAATATAAGCGCCAAACGCTTGAAGCCCCGATACATGTGGAGCAAAAATCCAGTCTGGATCGCCAGCGTTCAATACGAGCGGGATCAAGTACGAATCAAATCCCGGCACAACTGCATCCAGCGAGGAAATCTCCAAGACAGCCGGTACTGCGTAACGACGCAATCGCGACATCAATTCGAGCGTATTGTCATAGGTCACACCGTACGTGCCGCCCACAATGATCGCATCTGTTCCGGACTCGCATATTGCCTCCAAGGCCTCGTCATCGATTGTTTTATCCGGGTCTAGTTTAAATGTATGGCGCCAGCCACGATAGTCAATCAACGTTGCCTGCCTCCTAGCTATTTTCCGATCCGCTCAAGCGCCATCTGGTATCCGTCATTTCCATAGTTCAAACAGCGTTTGACGCGGGAAATAGTCGCCGTACTTGCGCCGGTCTCTGCTTCAATTTGATTGTAAGTAAAGCCTTTACGGAGCATTCTCGCCACTTCCAGGCGCTGTGCGAGCGACTGCATTTCGTTCACTGTGCACAGATCGTCAAAAAATTGATAGCACTCTTCCATTGTTTCCAGGGAAAGAACAGCTTCAAACAATTGCTCGAGCCCTTTTCCTTTTAATTTTTCCAATTGCATGTCTGTCACCTCTGTTATATAGTCCGTCTTTTCGAGCGGTTTCTCACTGTACAATTTTTAAGCACTAAAGCTTCAACAATTATCTTAGAAGAAACCGCCTTCATCCGCAACCCCTAATCCTTACTGGAACTTGAGGGACTTCGACAGACCCGGTGAGTTCGACAATATGGACACCCAAGTATTCCCGGGCAAAAGCGGTACTTCTTGCGTCAAAGCCGCATCCTCATAGGCACGGATGACTCCATTGCTTCGCTTCCATTTGATCTTGCGCGCTTTTCCTTGCTGGAACAAATAACCGTCCCCCGGACCGATTACATCGACTGAAAGACGCCCTTCTTTATCCAGCACGCGGTGTTTGGCTGAGATGACCAACAGATTGGTCGTGGACAACTGTTTCTTGTCGCTCAAGTCCAAATGCGGCTTGCCTGCCGTGAAGCGCATGTATTTCTTTTGCTCGGCATCATATGTAAAAGCAGCTTTATTCAATGAGTGGAAGGTCAGATCCACCTGTGTAGCAGGCTCGCCTTCCTTGATCTCGGCATTCTCCGGCAAGAACGTGAAGTGAGGTACCTCTGCCGTTTGACGCATCCCTTTATCCTGCATCGCTTTTTCCAGGAGCTCTGGCTTGGTGTACAGGTTATGTGGCGCTTTGCGGAATTTTTCTCGCCAAAAGTATTGACCGTTCGGGATTTCATCCAGATGACTGAGGTCTTTTCGCGCCAAGGTTTCCAGCGCATCCGGACTGCCTCCCGCGTGAACGAGGACCGCATCAAACCCAGTCCCGATCTGGATAAAATAAGGGCGGATACTGCGGACAGGTCCGATTATTTCCGGTTTTTGGCTTTGGAATATCGCAAGAAAGCGGGTCATTTCCCCTTCTGACAATACCTCATAAATCATGTCTGCTTTGTTGATGCCTGTTTGTGGACGTGCGGGTGGAGCGTTGTTGATCATCACCATGATCGGGCGTTTGCTCCCCAGGTTTTCGTGACTGCCAAGTCCTGTCATCGGTGCCTTATACGCATATTCGATGGGCTGATTCGTTTCCGGTGGCGTTTGCACAATCGGATCAGGTATCTGTGGACTAGGCTGGGTGTCCACTGGCTTTTGACCGCAAGCTGTCGTTAAGAGCATGAAGGCTAGTACCATGAGAGACGATTTGACTGTTCGTTTCATATGAATCGCTCCTTTCCATCTCTCGTTGTCTTTTTTTCCCTGTTTCTTTTTCCAGAAGGATACAGGGGAATCCTGCTTCCACACGTTTTCCACGATTCTCATACGTCCATGCCACACATCTCTTTTCGGACTATGCTACAATACTGATATAAAACAGATGCAAAGCGAGGCCGAAAGCTATGAATACCCCCTACCTCGTCTATCTGGTGGACGATGAAACGAACCTGTTGGAGCTCTTGCAGTCGTATTTGCAAAGTGCCGGATTGCAGGTGAAAGCGTTTTCTAGCGGCAAGGACGTCTTGCCGTTACTTGATCAAGAAACACAGCCACATTTGTGGATATTGGACATCATGATGCCCGACATCGACGGCTATGAGCTCTTGCGTCTTATCCGCGAAAAGTCGAATGTACCCATCATCTTCATCTCCGCTCGCGATCAGGATGTCGATAAAATCATCGGATTGGAATTAGGCAGCGACGACTACTTGGCGAAGCCATTTCTCCCTCGCGAACTGGTCATCCGCGCGAAAAAGCTGCTCCAGCGTACCTATGAGAAGCCTGGTGCCGCTGCTTCCTCAACCCAAACTTTCCAAGATTGGGTAACCGTCGATCCTTATATCATCTCAGAAAAAGGCAGACAAGTAAAAGAAGGCGACGAGCTCATTGATTTAACCACCAAAGAATTCGAGCTCATCATCTACCTATTGCACAATCAAGGTCTGGCCTTGAATCGTGAGCAGATTCTAACCTCCATCTGGGGGGAAGACTACATCGGCTCAGACAGGGCTGTCGATGACTTGGTCAAGCGCATCCGCAAGAAAATGCCCAAGTTTCCATTGGAGACGGTCTATGGCTTCGGCTACCGAATGACGCGTATATGAGCAAATTCCGGCTAAAAAACCTGCCGATTTCCAGGCAAATCCTTATTTTATTCATGATCCTGACAAGCGTCCTCGGGGTTGGCCTTGGCATCGGGTATCCGATGGCTGTCAAACAGTATCTGGTGTCCAACACTTACTCGCTCTTGGAAGAAGAGTTTTACACTTTATCGCAGCATATCTCCTTCAATGAGCATAATGAGCTGCTGCCTGTTCCGGCTGCGGCCCCTTACTTTTTACAGCTCTTGCTCCAGCGCTATGAGTACTCCTTTGATATGATCGTCTATGCTGAGAACGGACGAGAGCTGGGCAGCCGAAGCAATGGCCGCATTCCGTATGAGGATGCCAGGGAGTTGTTCCAGCAAGCCGCCTCGTACCCAAGCAACAAGCTCCAGCATGGTTCGCTGGACCGTGGAGCCGAGAACTATTTGTTTGTCAGCAAAAAAATGGATTACCACGGCTTCCCCTACTACATGGTGCTCTTCTCCAAGGAGCAGGAGCTCAACCAGATCAATTCGATTTTGACTCGTCAGTTTTTGCTGGTGTTTGGTCTGCTGCTGCTCGTAAGCTGGCTTTTGGCCGTGTGGTTTAGCGGGTATTTGAGCAGACCGCTCCGCACACTGGAGGAGCTGTGCAAAAAGATCGCTCGTCGGCAGTTTGATATCCCGCTTGCGATGGATCGCGGGGACGAGATCGGACAACTCGCCCGCTCATTCGATATGATGAAAAACCAACTGAAGGAATACGACGAGTCGCAGCAGCATTTTGTCCAAAATATTTCCCATGAGCTCAAAACACCGATCATGGCGATTCAAGGATACACGCAAGGACTCATCGAAGGCGTCTTTCAAGGCCCGCAGGCAGAAAAAGGGCTTTCCATCATCATGGAGGAGAGCAAGCGCCTCGAAAAGGTTGTCGGTCAGCTCTTGTATATCACGAAGATCGAGTCTGTCTCTCAAATGATGCAAGTCGACCGGGTCGACCTGTCAGAGATGATGCACCTGTTGAAGCAACGGCTCTCTGTGCTCAATCCACAAATCGAGTGGGAGTTAAATCTGGCAGACGACTTGATCGTGGAGGGAGACGGCGAGCAATTGAGCACTGCGTTAGTCAATATCATGGAAAATCAACTGCGCTACGCCAAAAGCCGACTAACCATCACAGGGAGACATGCAGGAAAAAGCGTCGTCGTCACGATTTCCAATGATGGCCCCCCCATTGAGGAGGCGCTGCTGCCGAATTTGTTCCAGCGTTTCCGCAAAGGAAAGTCGGGCAAGCATGGACTTGGACTCGCGATTGCCCGTGCCGTATTGGAAGCACATAAGGGGACGATTGATGCCCGCAACGATCCAGATGGGCCTTGCTTTACGATGATCGTACCTGTTGAGTTTAAAGGCAGATTGAACTGATAAGAGGGGGCTTTGTCCTCTCTTTTCTATTCTAAAGGAGACATTCGATAAAAGCGCAGGAAGATACCGTGACAAATCTGAGCTTCTCATCGTTCCCGATTTCTACATAGGCTTCGTCAAAGACATGAAAGCCTGTGTTCACAATTTTAGTAAAGAAATTACTCCTGCTAACGATTCCCTATTGACGTTGTCGAACTTCACGGTTACCATGGTAAAAATTTCTCTAATAAAGAGGCAGTTCAAAAAATGGAGACTAACTTCACCTAGGAGGAGAGAATCGTGGCTTTTTATTACACAGAACCATCTCGGACGTTTAATGAGTTTTTGCTGTTGCCAAATCTCACCACAAAAGAATGCACACCGAATAATGTAGACTTATCCACTCCGATTACTAAGTATAAAAAAGGTGAAAAGCCTGCCATCTCACTAAACATACCGTTCTCATCCGCAGTCATGCAAGCAGTTTCCGACCATCATATGGCGGTCGCATTGGCTAGATGTGGCGGTATTTCGTTTATTTTTGGCTCCCAATCCATCGAGAGCCAAGCGACCATGGTTCGCAAAGCAAAGGGCTATAAGGCTGGTTTCGTCGTTAGCCGCTCCAACCTGACACCAAGCCATACGCTGAAAGACATTTTGGAATTGAAAGAGGCGACAGGCCACTCCACCGTTGCCATTACGGAAGACGGTACGGCAAAAGGCAAGCTGCTCGGAATCGTAACGGGTCGCGACTATCGCATCAGCCGTGACTCTCAGGACAAACTCGTCAGCGACATCATGACACCATTCTCGAAGCTGATCTATGGCAAATCCGGCATCACGCTTTCCGAAGCCAACGACCTGATCTGGGAGCACAAGCTCAACTGCTTGCCAATCGTAGACGAAAACCAAAATCTCGACTTCCTTGTTTTCCGCAAGGACTACGATTCCCGCAAAAACAATCCACTGTCCCTCTTGGACGCGAACAAGAGCTATATCGTAGGTGCCGGTATCAATACAAAGGACTACAAAGAGCGCGTCCCTGCGTTGGTGGAAGCAGGCGTTGATATTCTGGTCATCGACTCCTCCGACGGCTTCAGCGAATGGCAGCGTGAGACGGTTCAATATGTAAAAGAAAACTTCAATGTTCCGATCGGTGCAGGGAACGTCGTCGATAAGGAAGGCTTCCGCTACCTCGTGGAATCTGGCGCAGATTTCATCAAAGTAGGGATTGGCGGCGGCTCCATCTGCATTACCCGCGAACAAAAGGGAATCGGACGTGGCCAAGCCTCTTCCCTGATTGAAGTGGCAGCAGCTCGCGACGAATACTTCAAGGAAACAGGCATTTACGTTCCACTCTGCTCCGATGGCGGAATCGTACACGACTACCACGTGACACTGGCTTTGGCTATGGGTGCAGACTTTGTCATGCTGGGCCGTTACTTCGCTCGCTTCGACGAAAGCCCGACCAAAAAAGTGAAGATCGGCAACAACTTCGTGAAAGAATACTGGGGAGAAGGCTCCAACCGCGCTCGCAACTGGCAACGCTACGACACTGGCGGCAAAAGCAGTCTCGTCTTTGAAGAAGGCGTAGACTCCTACGTACCATACGCGGGAAGCCTGCGCGAGAACATGGACCGTACCTTGAGCAAAATCAAATCGACCATGTGCAATTGCGGGTCGCTCTCCATCTCAGAGCTTCAGCAAAAAGCTCGGATCACCGTCATCTCTGCTACCAGCTTGGTAGAAGGCGGCGCACATGACGTAATCTTGAAAGAAAGCAGCATGGCTGCAGAGTAAGATAATCGACGCATAATCACAAAAAACCAGTCTGCAGCTCACAGTGCTAGCAGGCTGGTTTTTTTCTTAGGGCACCCACACTCAGTAAGAGAACGGGCAAGAACAAACCGTACGTCAAGGAATACGGCATCCAAATTTCTGAAACGAAAGTATCAAAATAAGCGCGGTTAGGCATCGTCGCCAATGCTACCACAATCATGATCATCCCCAGTGGCAGTGTCAATTGGCGGTAATCTCGCAACCCAACTGTATACGCGATTCCACAGCTTGTCGCATAATAGCAAACGGTAATTTTGACAAAGAGCGTGATAAACCAGATGACGGCCATCAACACTTCTATTCGCTCCAAAAAATTACCGATACTGATTTTTTGCGCAAGTGTGTAGCTTGGGTAGGCGAGCAGCACAGTAATATCGGCGCCTAAAACCAAGATTGCCACAGAAGTAATCATCGCCAGGCAGAAATTTGTGAAAAGGATGCCTAAGATATAGGCTTTGGCCGCTCGCGCTGGCCGTTTTACCAAGGGAAACATCACAATCAGAATGACCGTTTCCAGCAAATAACCCATGTATCGGAAGTTCCCCCCGATAACTGGAGCGATTCCATGCGCAAGCACAGGCTTCACATTTTCAATTTTGATCTGGGGGGAGATAAATGCAATCAAGACAAAAAAAAGCAACAGAAAATACGGAAACAACAGCTCACCCACCCTAGAAAAGGCTTCTGGCCCACTGCGGACTCCCATTACGATGATCCCCAAAAAAAGGACAAGAATAATTTCAATCGGGGTCTCCTGCATAATCTGCGTCGTGACAAAATCGCCAATCTCCATCAGCATGAGCGAAGCGTCGATGAAGAAGTAGGTGATGAACAAAACAGCCACCGCTTTCCCCATCCACTTCCCCAATATTTCCTCGCTGTACTGATAGATCGACTTGTTCGGATACCGCATACTCAGCGAAACATACAAGTAGGTTAAAAGAAAGCCTTCCCCCCACCCGATGAGGGCGGAGATCCAGGCATCTTGTTTGGCAGCGGTAGCAGTAAGGGATGGTACGTACAAAATCGCATCACCAATCCCGAAAAGCGCCACGAGTATCATGAATTGCCTTGCGCTAATATGACCGTTGTCTATCAATTCCTCTCGCTCCCCGCCTCGCTGCTGGCTACTGCTTCATTCCACAGTTCCCAAAATGAAGTCGCTGAATGGTTTATAGACAAATGTGATCCAGTCCAACGGGTTCGGAATATTCGCCTTAAGCGATTCGGCTATCCCAAGTCCCGTTCCAACTACAAGCAAAATGAAGAAAACCAGCATTTCCTTTTTCATCGCGTTCCTTCTCAAATAAGGCACCTCAAAGAGGGCAATGAGCAGGCTGATCAGCAAAATCAATATAACGGTCCACATGCTATGCCGTGCACCTACTTTTTCGCAGGATTACCTTTACCATTTCCATGGATGGAAAAAGTTATGCTCTACTCCTTTTTCATGAAAGGAATAAACGAATTGCCCACTTTTCCTGACCGCCTGATCTTCACATCTGTTTTGATCTTCACTTTCAGGTTGGCGAATTGAGAATCCCAATCCTCTTTCACCTTTTCCCACCCTTTGGGGTCATTTTGGTAGATCGACTGCCCAAATCCAAAAACATCTGATCTGTATTGCTTTTGCGCTTTATGGATGGCGCGCAAGGTTTTGTCTCTGATCTGCTTTTCTACGTCAGCTTCCAATTTGTAGATGGTTTTGGGATCGGACAAATCGTTGCTGCATGCTACCTCGCCCACATTGCCTTCTGCGGAAATACTCACTTCCACCTGTGGTTTGCCTTTTTCCGCCTTGCCGCTGACAGTTGTTTTGCTTCGGATGATCTCAATGACAATTTTATTGTTTTTATCACAAGGAATTTCTTCTACGGTACTGTCCACTCTGTCTGTGATGTAGCTGAATCCGATGCTTTCCTCTTCGTTAAACCAACCCCGCAGCTTGTCTCCTTTGAAGACACCGATTTCGTGATACCTCAACAGCGATGACTGGCTTTCCTTTTGGGAATTGGCCCCAGAAGTCCCCATATGTACCTTCCCTTTCAAATTAACGCCTACCAACACTGGCTCGATCCCGTCCCGTAGCAAATCCGCAATAAATTCATCCAATTGAATGGAGACAATCGATCCCCAGGCACTCTCTGCTGTTTCCAAGCTTTTATAGAGCTTCGTCGCCGGGATTTTTTCCAGTGGATCAATCATGCTGAGAATTTGCAGGGCTGTCGCGTCCTTGGCCAAAATGACATAAAAATCAGGCCGGACCTCATGATCGCGAAACAACAAATCCAGCACTTCCTTTGCCCCTTCTTTTGCTATCTGCTCCCCCAAAACCAGCACTTGGATATGAGAAAAGTAAAGCCTTCTCGGGGTTACCGTTGTCATTTTCCGGATTCCCTCAAAAATACTAGATGCCCGCATGCTGTAAGTCGCAACAGATGATTGGTTCATCCCCCCGCCCTCCTTTGACGCTACCCCTCCCGGATTGACGATTTGGGCGGAAATCACGTACTCTCCGTCAATCTTGTCGATACCAGTCCCCATGACGATCGCCAAATCATTCAATTCTCTGCGGTTCCAGCAGCCTGTCAATAAAACGAGAAGAGTCAGAGCCAGGAGGAACACCCCTTTTCGTTTCATGCCGTCTCCCCCTCGTCTATATTTTACTTTTTCGTTCTCTGACGCTGTTTTTCTGGCGCAAAAAATGAGGACGCGTATGCATCATCCAGATCGGAATCCGAAGCAGCGTATCCTTTTGATCGGCCAGATTCACGGGGGCCAGCGGAGCCATATACGGGACACCAAACGAGCGCAAGGTGCTTAGGTGAATGCACAAGGCGATCATCCCCACAAATATGCCGATAAAACCAAAGCTGGCGGCAAGTGCTATCAAACCAAACCGCAACAGTCGAATCGGAATGGACATGGAAAAGGAAGGGAAGACAAAGCTGGTGATTGCCGTAATGGAAACGACGATGACCGTAGCGGGTGAAACCAGTCCTGCCTGCACAGCCGCTTCCCCCAGCACGAGTGCTCCCACGATGGATATTGCTGATCCAACCGCCCTCGGCATGCGCACTCCTGCCTCTCGCAACATTTCAAAGGTAAACTCCATCAACAGCGCCTCGACTGCAGCAGGGAATGGTACGCCTTCACGCTGGGCTGCTATACTCATGAGCAGGTTGGTTTGCAGCATTTCCTGATGAAAGGTGGTAATCGCAACATAAATGGATGGACCAAGCAAAGCGATAAAGAAAGAAATAAACCGCAAAATGCGCAGGATCCCAAAATCTGCACGCATGTAATAGTCCTCTGGAGACTGGAAGAATTGGACAAAGACAGCTGGTACCAACAAAACCATCGGTGTACCGTCCACCAAAATGGCAACGCGGCCTTCCAGCAGCCCGGCTGCCACCGAGTCTGGACGCTCTGTATTGTAGATGGTCGGAAACGGAGTAAAGGTATGATCCTGAATCATTTCTTCAATGTTCCCGCTCTCCAAAATACCGTCGATCTCGATCTTCCCCAACCGCTCTTTCACTTCTGCCACTACGCTGTCCTGCACGACTCCTTTTATATACATCATGGCGACTTTGGTCTGTGTCATGTCCCCAATCTGCATGGTCTCCAACCAAAGATTGCGATTATTGATCCGCCTGCGCACCAAAGCTGTATTGGTTCGGAGGTTTTCCGAAAACGCTTCTCTGGAACCCCGAACCACCGTTTGCACGGAAGTCTCCTGAACACCACGGTCTTCCCACTGCTTCGTATTTGCGATAAAGCCGTAGGAATATCCATCTACCAAAATAACGGTATCCCCCGTCAATATCGCATCATACAAGTGGTCAAAGTCATAGACCTCTTCCACTCCACCGATCGTCAGCAGGAAATCCTTCATTAGTATTAATGATCTTTCTTTGCACTCGGTTTCCGCAGGGATGTCCATCTTTTTTGCATGGAGCATAAGAGATTCCATGAAGCTGCTAATCATATTTTTATCGACCAGACCCTCGGTGTACAAAATCCCTACTACAACCTGATCGATTGCTTTCAGACGCACTTGCCGCGTCACAAGATCCGTGCTGTTGCCCAGCTCTTTCTTCACCTTTTCCAGATTTTCGTCCAACGAGCAATGAAAAAGCGCAGATTTTTTTTCTGTATCAATCATTTCGAATCACTCTTTTTCCAGTTCGGGATATGTTTACTATCCCTCATGGCTCCGGGGTCTATGCTGAAACGCAAAAAAGCCCCCTATTTTAAGGAGGCTTTGGGACTGGGCATGTTAGTCGTTAACTGTCACCATTGTTACGGCAAACGATATACGGCAAATGGTTCCCCGTATCGATACGTGTCACTCAATCGGTCCAGCTCTGCCAAGGTCGCTTCATCCAGTGTCAACGCTGCACTTTGCAAATTATCCGTAAGCTGCCCTGCATTGGTCGCCCCCACGATCACCGAAGAGACAGCCGGTTTGTGCATGAGCCAAGCCAAAGACAGCACACTGGAGGATACACCGAGCTCCGCCGCGACCTGACTGATTTTGCGTCCAAACTCCAGCTTGTCCTCACTTAACAACCGGACGAAGCGCGGCTCCTTGTCCGCCCGCGAACCAGCGGGGGCCTGTTCTGCGGAGGTATATTTGCCTGTCAAAATTCCGCCAGCAAGCGGGAAGTACGGAATGATCCCCACCCCTTGGTCAAGACAAAGCGGTACGAGTTCACGCTCCGGTGTCCGATCTGCCAACGAGTAGCTGACCTGCGTTGATACGTATCGATTCAGCCCTTCCCGCTGACTGATGCCAATTGCCTTCATCAATTCCCATGCTGCATAGTTGGAGGCCCCGATGTAACGCACTTTCCCTGATCGAACCATGTCATCTAGTGCGCGGAGTGTTTCTTCCAAAGGTGTCTCTGGATCAAACGTATGAATTTGATATAAGTCCACATAATCGGTGCGCAAACGCTTCAAGCTGTTCTCCAGCTCCAGCATCAGGTGATAGCGTGATGAACCTCTCTGATTCGGTCCTTCGCCTTTTACCAAACCAGCCTTCGTCGCCAAAACGACCTCGTGCCGCTTCCCTTCTAACGCAAGCCCGATGATTCGCTCCGATTCTGTTTGTGTGTAAATATTTGCCGTATCAATAAAGGTAATCCCGTTTTCGATTGCGGTATGAATGATGCTTACAGACGTTTGCTCATCCGCACGCCCTCCGAATGAGTTCGTGCCTAATCCCAATGCCGATACCTTCAATCCACTGTCACCGAGTCGGTAGTATTTCATATTGTGATCGACCTCTTTTCATAATAGGAGTGCTCTTTCATTATCTCCTATTTGGGTGGGGATTGAAAAATAAGATTAGGAAAGTTTATTTTTCGAAATATTCTGTATTTTTTTCATAGTTCTTGATACACACATTTGGGATACATTTAAAAAATCTGCTGTTTGCGTCTGATTGTAGCCTGCCATCCTTAGTTGCAGGACTTGCCACTCTTTTGATGAGATTTGATTTTGCAGTTGCGCAAGCAAAGCGGTAACAAATAGCTTGTCCAGCACGTACTCTTCCACGTCTCTTCCTTCGTCCTTCAAGACGTCCATAGCGGTGGCAGCTTCATGGCTTGAGGCGGATGACTTCAAGTATGGCTCTTGTAAATACTTCACAGGTCTCCCGACATCCAGCGCTTTTTTGATCTGCTCCACATTTTCACCCAACAGTACGGACAATTCCTCTATGGTAGGGAGATATCCCAGGTCTGCTTCTATTTTACTGATGTGCTGGAGAATCGTTGTTGCCGTTCTAGTCGGCCGTACAATATTTCCGCTATCTCGCAAAAAGCAGTTGATCTCCCTCACAATCGTTATGACTGCAAAGGACGAAAACTTCACGCCTCTTGCGATATCAAAGGCTTTGATTGCCTTGATAATTCCCATTCTCCCCAATTGCAAGATATCCGCTTTTTCCAAGCAATATTGCTTCACTAATGTCTCAGGCTTTCCGATATATTTGTGCACAGAATGCCAAATGAGCTCTTCATTTGCGAGTATAACGTCACCAAGAAACTCACTGTCTTCCTTGCAGCGGCGAATATTCTCCATGTTATACAAGGAGTATTGTTCTTTTTTCTTGCCCAATCTCTGTTTTACGAACACAGCATGCTCACTCATAATACCTCCTCCCAGCCTACCTGCTATGATTCTCTTAATAAGCCGTTCATTTTTTTGTAATGGGTCATGACTTTTGTATAGTAGCCGTCGTGATAACGATTTCGGTCGACATTTCCCTGGCCTTGGTTATAGGCGATGATACTTAAACGAAGATTTCCATATTTCTTTTGCAAGAGATCTAAATATTTGATACCTGTTTGTAGATTGATCACGGGATCAAACAGGTCATCAGGGTGAACTCCCAGCGAGCTTCCAGTGCGTGGCATGACTTGTAATAATCCTCTTGCTCCCTTGCCGGAGATCGCGTCGTGCTGAAAACGGCTTTCCTGCCAGATCATCGCCATGATCAAAACCGGATCTATTTCGTATTGATTGGATAATCCCAAAATCGTTTCTGTATAAAGCTCGACTGTTGCTTTATCAAGTCTCGGTGCAACCTGTGTGATTACGGTTGAAAGCTCCTTTTTTCTATGCAACTGCCTATTTGTGTCCATGGCCAATTTCATCACAGGATGAACCTCCGACAGTCCTTTTTCTACGGCTGGCAGTACAGCATTGACGGGAATGAACACTGCGGCAACAATGCCGAATAACTTTGTTAGCACGTAACTCGCTTTTTCAGATGTACCTGATGGACTGCTTGGAGAATGTTTTTCTGCATTCTCTCCACTCCGATTGCTGTATCCAGCGTATAAACCGATCGGCGCGAAGCATGGGCCAGGGAAAGATAGGCTTCCTGCACCTTTAGCAGCGTGGCATGATTCGCATCTACTTCGGTTCGCAGAAAAAAGGTTGCATCAGGTCGCTTTGTCAAATCACTCATCGTGGCGTACCAGGAAAGGGGAGTATCCTTTATATAGAAGTAGTAATAATTGGACAGTTCGTAATGATCAATGATGATAAAATCAACGTTTTCCTTCGAAATCCTCGCCATTTCTCGCTGATAGTCCAAAAAATCCGCTTCAAAAAGCTTTCCTACTGCTTTCTCATCCAGCTCAATTTCGCAGCGAAGCCACATGCCAATGACTGCTCCGATTGGGGTATCTAAACGCGGAAACGATACTCTTTTCACCTTATATCCGAGGCATCTCAAATTTTCTTCCAGTAACGCCGCTTGGGCTTCCTTCGCGTTGGCGTCAATTCCTTCGAAAGCGACAATCGTGGGTTGTCTCATGGCACTACATCGTCTCCTCATTTGTCGTGATTTCCTCTGCTGCTTCACGAAGCTTTTTCTCTGCTTCAAGCTCAGCAGCCTGAGTAGCCAGATGATCCGCTAGCATTTGCTCGAATTCTTCCTTTGTAATCTCATAAATCTCGGAATGGAGTCGATTCACCGTGTATCCCATACCGTCTGTCAGCAAAAAGTTAGTGTAGGTCAACGGCTCCTCACGAAACTCCTGCTTTTCGTAATCGAAGGCAATGACTGCTTTTTCAATGCCCGCTACGCAACCGCCGAACCAAATATTTACCTCGTCCTCTCCACCTTCGACTGTAGGCGTTGTATGCATATTGGTCGGAACGTGTACGTATTTTCCAATGACCTGATGGGAGAGCTCCTCGGTCAATTCCTCATTCATCTTTTTCAACAAAACTGCCATGCTGGATCATTCCTTTTCATCGATTATTTGTGTATGTTCACAGCTCACCGTACTGCTTTAAAATCGCCTTGATGATTTGACACACTCTTTCCTTGCTGATATTGAATCTTTGGCCAATTTCCTCATGGTAATAGCCTTCGCTTCTCATCTGGAGAATCAGCTTGTCTCGCGTGGACAGCTTCATATACTCCATGATGTCGATCATCATCTCAACTTCCTCATATCGAAACTCCTCAATCGGAGCAGCAATACGGCTGATCATCGTTTCCTCTTCATTCTCATCTCCATCCGAAACAAGAACTGCATTACTGTTTGTCAGGTTTTTTTGCGTGCCGGCTTTTCGCAAGCAGTCGCGAATTTTATTCGTAATCACGTGATCGACAAAGGTAGTCACTCTGGCTTTTTCCTGGTCGTAATCCTTCATCGTGCGATACACCTTTAAGAGAACCTCCTGAACGACATCATCGTGGGTCATTCCAGCAAACGTCATTCCGGTCAGTTTGGCTTCACAGTTTTCCTTTGCCTTCTGTAAAAAATCATCGACTTTCCCTGCAAAAAATAACTCGTCCATCTGGTGAAGTTGATCTGTCATGTACTTCCCTCCTCATGCTCCTATTCACAGTTGCTCTATCACACTAGGTAATGGGAGGAAGGTTTTAGCAACCCGTTTTTAAAACTTTTTTCGGACAAGTTTGCAAGGTACCAGCCGTGAATACTTTTCCATTCAAAATCTTCCATGAAGCACACTGGCGCTTGATGTACCATTGGCAATCGCGGCAAATGTCATGAACCACACAACGACAAGTCATGGGCACGACATCCTGTTCCTTTGCTGACAACACGATGTCATTGACTGTCATTTTCTTTTGGCAGGCTTTTTCATAATCACATCCCTGGCAGGCCATACTACCCACCGATCCTGACGATCCCAATTCCTTTTAAGGACTCAGGATTCATTTGAACATGCTCGCGAAAGAACTCTTCCAAAACGGCTATAGGTGTGTCTTGGGTCGACATATATTTCATGACCTGCACCTGCTCTCCATCTGCCGAAAAACTAATCTGATAGTACATGGTTTCTCCCCTCCTTTTGCCTGTTGTCGAATCTATACGAAGCGATTAGCGATGTATTAAGCGGATTTTGAAATAAAAAAACCAGCCGTTTATTCCAGCTGGTCCTCTACGTATAATTCCTCTATCATTTCCTCTGTGATATTCATCTTCCCAAATTCCTGACAAACTTTTTGAAGTCCAAGCAGCAAGGAATCATTTTCTGAGAAAACCTCATTCAGATCCATTCCCAACATGCCAAGTGCGTCACTGAGCTCCTCCCAGCCTTCGCGATCGATATCCTCTCCTAGTAGAAACTCAGCTAATGCAGCAATAATTACGACATACAATATGGCTTTTTTGGAATCTCTCATTCTTATCCCTCGATTCTTATTTGTTTGAAATAGAATAGACAGTTTCGAATGAGTTATCTCCCTATAAAAAGAAAAAGCCCGCTGTGGACGGGCTTACTTTACATCTGAGATGATTTTTTGTATCAAACTTTCATCTATCAAATGGCTGGCTACTGTCAATGCCTTTGCCATCCGTTCCTTATCTCCATCAAAAACCTCGTGAATAATGTGACGCACACTTTCTTCATTTATCATGAAGTTTTTGGCCATCGCCATAATCCCGACAACGGCTTCATGATCTTCCAGTGCCTTCGCAGAAAGTTTTTCCTTCGTTTGTTGAATGACGATTTGTATCCTATCACTTCTCAATGTTATGACCTCCTGGCTATTTACGACCGAATATGTATTCCAAGGGAGACATCTTCCCCATCTGTCTAACCTATGAACGTAGAAGGAGCACATTTTGTTCCAAAAAATTCCCATCAAAAGGGGGTGAATCATTCATGGTTGTCGACCTCTATCATCATCTCTATGAATTACTTTCTACGGATAGCCAATTGCTCGCATTACTCGGAATTGCTTCCGAAGACAAGGACTCCCTGTCCAAGCAGATTATCAAGCGAAGAAAACTCGCTCCGCTATCTGATGTTGCGAAGCCTCTCCTTTCCTTCTACGCAACCTCTGGAAAGCGCGACACCGATAATCCCCTCCTTCTCACCAGCTTTTTCCGATTAGATGTGATCACGGCTGGCGATATCGAGCTGGCGCATCAAATCGCGAACCATCTTTTCCATCTCTTAGACGGCAAAAGCTTATCGATGAATGGAATAGAAGGTTTGGACACCTATGTTGTCTCCCAGCAGGAATCCGATACGGATCATTCCTCTGCGTACTGTTTCACACTGATCACGAAGTTTACTTTGCAAGTTTGTTAGACATTTCAAAACCCCGTCTATCCTATGACAAGCTGATCGCGGTTCCCTTTTCACACGATACAGCAACCAAATCCCCTATCTAGAAGGAGTGACTTTCATTGTCTAAAAAAATGATTATCAAAGGTGTCGGTCAATTTCTTGCCAAACGCGCTTCCAAAGATGGAAATGGCGTCGAAGTCATTACACTTGGTAATATGCAGGACCTGAAAATTGACATGAATGTTGAAATGGAGGATATCTTTGGCGGCGATGGGCTCTTCGCCATTGACACTCTCGTCAAATCCAAAAGCATTGAGATTACCGCAACGGATGCCAAATTTGATCTGGCGGCTCTCGAGCTGATGATGGGCTCCAAGCTGCAAGAGCAAAAGAGCGACTATGTGTATGTACTGGGTGAGCAAAAAGCAGTTACTGCTGGCAGTCTGGATCGCACAGCTTCCGCTGGTAGTGACGCTGGTGTTTGTGAAGTCGAGTTTGGCGGCAAGCTCTTCAACGGTGGCGGATTTGCTGTTCGTCTGAAAAATAGCAATCGCCTGTTGAAGCAAGTAAACTTGAGCACGTCTGCTGCTCCAAAAGCTGACGAATTCATGGTGGATACATTCCAGGATGGCAGTGAAAATAAAACGCGTCTTATCTTCTCCCCAGCCCTGCTTAATGAAGATGTGGTATTCAACTATCAGCGAACCGAAACCGTAGACGTCGTCGACATTTTGATGGATGAAGTGCCATTCCCGGTTCATGTCGTCCATCACGGCTCCTTCCTGCAAAAGGATGGAACCTATGCAGGCATTGAGACAGAGCTGTTCTCCTGCATGGCAAAAGGCAGCTTCTCGATCGATGCGGCCCGCTCCACAGCCAGTACTTCCGCTATTTCCTTGTCCGTTATTGATCCAGAGCGGGCAGATGGCAAGCTAGGCAGTGTGAAACGCTTCGTATCGACCAAAAAAGTGTAACTCTTTCGAGGGTAATCAGGCTGAGTGGAGAGCTCCGGGCTCTTCGCTCTTGCCTTCCTTTTTTTAAAGGGAATAACTTACAACGAATCATAGCGAACGACAACGCATTTTAGCAAGTAGATATATTTAACAAATACAATCTACTATTGTTCAAGGAGGGATTCTTCCGTGCTAAACCACCAAGAAGATCTGGAAAAAAAACACGCAGAGATGATGAACCAGGAAGCTGTAGAGCGGATCAAAAAACAGCAGGAGGCTGATCTGGTAGAGGCTATTTTCTTTGAAGATGATAGTGAAATCATGCTGCGTGACGGCAAAACCTACCGGATTCCGCCTGTGACCTTAAAAGACGCCCGCCTCCTGATGAAAAAGCTAGGAACCATTCATATCGACGCGATTATCCTTAATTTTCTCCCGTATGAAAACAAGGAAGAAGACTTATTCGATATCCTGCTTCTGGGCTTTCGCAACTACCCTACGGTTACTCGTGAGTACTTGGATGAACATTGTGATTTGGAGACGGCCAAAAAGCTTATTAACGTTCTCATTGGTCTAAACGGCTTAAAAAAGTAGAGAGTGGCGAGGGTGACAGTTCCACCATTCGCGATACGGAATCTGGTGAGCCACTTGATTGGGGCGACCTATTTTTTCATCTCCATAAGGACTGTGGTTTGAAGAAATGGGATATTTGGGAGTACACCCTTCCCCAAGTAGCAGAATTAATGAAGAGAGTGAACAAATACATTCAATTTGAGGTAGAAACACGCATGGGTTTTCCTTTCTTGAGAAGAAAGGGTACGAATTCTACTTCCAGTTCTCCCCATGCATCTAGTTCGCAAGACTATCAGGAAATTTCCGAAGACGATATTGCCGTACTTGGCAAAGTGTTAGGTGGTCTATAACCCGTTTCTGTCTATTCTAAGACCAGAACGGGATTTTTCTTTTGAGGAAGGTGATATTCATGGAAACCCAACGATTGACCGATGCCCTCCGCTCCATAACGAGTGCTGCACGGAGTTCTGTAGGGCCGTCGGCATCCGCATTTCGAGCGGAGCAAGCAACCCCCTTTTTTCAAGCAATCAATCAGCAACTGTATGAATTACGCCAGATGATACGCGACATTGAGTCGAAGCCGCTCAGCTTTTCCCGTAAGTACGAGTCTCAGCCAGTTTTCCATGCTGCTTCTGCTTCCCGGCTGTCCGTAAGCACAGGAGCCATTTCCCCGTTCCGCTTTGCTACTGTTCCTGATGCTCCCGTTAAAAGAACGGAAAAAGCATACGGCACGAGAAGCACCCTCCATCCACAAGCATGGGAAGAGGCTGCCGTAGATGTGTTGCAAAACATGATGAGCAGCGGCCTTCACACGCTTATCACCTCTATGGATATCGAAAATTGGGAGTCAGCGAAATCTTTGAACCGCCTGTTAAAAAAGGCAGAGCGCAATTTTTTATTCAAAGATACAAATATGATGGATTTGGCGCATGCACGCCTTTCAGGACGAACGACGGATCAAAAACAAGTGGAAGAAGTAGCACTTGCTTTGCGCGAATACTTGCGATCAGGAGTCAAACAAGACCTGCGGGATATTGCACTAACACATGCCGTCAGCCTTGAAGAAGTAACCAGAGCCTACTATACGTCCTCTCGCCAATCAAATGATCCGCATGCAACGGTAGCCGATATTCGGGAGAAAGCAGCTCTGTTACCAGATGACCCTCTTGCTCCCCAAACCCGGATGCAAACCATCTGGCAGGCAACCTCCCTTGAAGCATTCGATATGTTTAAAAATCAGCCCGGTAGCTTTCCCACTCTTTTGGTCCACCTCCTTCAGCGCATGAGAGAAAGCCAGAGCCAATTATCGCTCGCTGTACGACTGTTGAAAAATGCTGCGGATGCGGATCAATACGGCGGAAAAGCCGCCTACGTCAAAGCCCGGCGCAATCTTCATGAAGGAAGTGAGCAGCGAAGACAAGAACGCGTTACCGCACTGTTTGGTCAATCCTCTTCTCCCTTTACACAAGAAGCAATGGAAATCCAGTCTTGGCAATTGCAAAATCTGTCTTCTTATCAGGCAGCCCGCACTCGATTGATTCGCAACAGGTTGGAACAGAAAAAGGTACAAGATTTGTATCCGTACAATGACAGATTGTTAAAAGCACTGATTGCAGAAGAGAAAAAGCTGCTGAAACAGTTGCATCTGCTCTGGCTGAAGATGCGCGATGTAGAACGTCAGGCACATTTGCTCACAAGTCGAATCCTTTTGGTCCAGCGCGCACTTGGTGGTTTGCAGAACACGATTACCACCTTGATTCCTGCCGTCTCTTCGCTGGATGAGAGACTGCGTGCCCTCTCTGATACGTCCGTTGCTACTGATGAGCAAATCAAGAACATGACCAGTGACTTAAAACAGCAGGAAAAACAGCTCCAGAAAACACGAGAAGCCTTGAAGGATTTGACAGAAGCACTGTCGACGGCTGTACCCAAACCTCCGACTGCCGCAGCAGGTCCTCAGGCTGCTTCCTCAGCTCCAGCCGCAAGCAGTTCATCCTCTACTGCTAGCAGACTCGCTCCTGTTGCTGCTCTCGCTTTTGAGGAGTTCTCGGGGGATTTCAAGACGAAGATACGAGAAAAGTTCTTGAAAGGAAAAAAGAAGGCCGACAAGAAAGAATCAGACGAAACGGCGGAAGGTACGGATGAGTCGGGCTCCACACGGGAAATCCAAACGCGAGAGAGAGCAAACCGAGATTCAACGCCTCCCGATAATACACCCGAGAGAGTACCACTATGGCGAAAAGGATTAAAAAACGCCGGAAAATTGTTAAAAGGTGCAGGTCTCGTAGGCGTTGGGATCACGGCGCTAAATTTTGTGGATAGTCTTAACAAAGATTGGCTGCAACCTATGTTTATGTCCGATTCCCAGAGACAAAGCAGAGTGTTGGAAAATCAAAAAGGCCTCGTGGATGACTTCGTGAGTATTGACAAAATGCCTCCTGGTTTAAAACATGCTTTTTTTGCAACGACATTTCTTACAGGTCTTGGAGATGGTTTGATCAACTTACTGGGTGGCACTACTCCTTCATTTAGCGATTACTATAACGCTTTCGAAGCTGCTTACAAATATGATGGCAAAGACCTCAAAAATGAGTTAGGTAATACCCTCCAGCTGGACGAGAAGGAAGCTCAACTCGAATTCGATAAATACAGCGCTGCGTACAAAAACAAAGAAGAAAAAAACAAGAACTCATTGCTTATCGATATCGATGACAGCGGCTCCAAGCTCGACAATACCCCAATTACTTCATGGGAAGAGGTCAAAACACTCGACCTTGGCAAAGAAGTGGTTGGTCATCATCTGGAAAGCCTCTCTCTAGAGGAAGGCAAATTAAGATCCGAATTAGAGAGAACGCAGGCTACTCTAAGAAATCAAGGTAAATCCGAAGATTCTCCAGAAATGCTGAAAGCTTATGATGATTACTACAGTGGTATTAATACGAAACGGAATGAACACTTAGCCTTTTTCGAAGAGGTATTCGCTAAAATTCCTAAGGGTTCAGATGCCTCTGACGTAGTAGACTCAGTAATCGCTGATATAAAGGCTTCTATCGCCCAAAATAACCTCGATAAAAACAACCATACCTCCGGCACAAAAATTAATTCCGTGAAGGACAAGCTGAGCTCTGAGCTGGAAAGTAAAGAACTTCAATACTCGATCGACAGAAACAAAGCAATCTTGGCAGGTCACAGCGCAAATTCTGAAGTAGTAAAGAAGCTTGATGAAGAATATTTACGCAGTATCAATGAGACTTTCGATGCGACGAGTTCTGAATTGGATCGCCTTTTGTCCGGGAACCAAATGAATGAGACATTCAAGAAAGACATCGAGAACTTAAAAAAAGGCCTCGAAAAAGCCAAATACGACAATCTCGTATCTCTGCACATGTCCAAGCGGCCCACCAAAGGAACCTTCAACATGCCCGACGGCTTGCAGCCGCTGACCTACTGGGGCATGCAAACCGCAAATGCAACACATAGCACCTACGACCTTACCTATGGCGGCGACAGCAATGTGAACATTACCATCGCCAATATGAGCGGGACGGAAGCTGACCTTCAACGCCTCGGCTCAACCGTCAGCGAAGCCGTTCGCAATACACAAGCAAGCCTTTCTACCGAATTAAGCCAACAAGTCCGCTCTGGCATCGCCTCGAGCTACACAAGATTGTAAGGAGGTACAATGATGACCCAACAATACGCCTTTGGCACCGCCAATCAGCGCTACAAAAAAAAGCTGTTCGTCGATACAGGGTTCGAGTTCATAGAAGTAAACGCCCGACTTATCGAGCCGTATTCTCCGCCAAGTCCCCAGCCTTCCTTGCGCGAAATCAAAATCATCAACGCTCCCTCTCACATCCACCACTCCGGTTTTAGCAGCTACCAGTGTTCATTGACCTTGCTTTTTCCAGACAAGGAATCGTATAACGATTACTTGAGCTACGCAGGCTGGACCCACAAGTTTTACGATGAAAAGGGAAGTATTTTCCTTGGAAGCGCAGAATCTATTACCCCCCAAGTACTTGAGGCAGGGCGGCGCTACAGCGTAACCGTCGATCTGATCCTCATCAAAAAAGACTCCATCGAACGCGAATCACGTTTTCAATTTCAAGATATTGAAGGACATTGGGCGCAAAAAAACATCGAGGAAATGGCCGATCTCGGGCTAATCACGGTCATTACCCGAGATGGGAAGCCCGTCATTTATTTCCGCCCCAATGATTTCGTGACGCGTGCCGAGTTTATTGCTTTTTTGAATCGGACAAGGCGGCTGGTAGAGCGGATGATTCGGGAATAGCTGAGGCTGTTCCGGGTTTCTGTCTACTCTATATAGGAGGTGATGAAAATGATCAGCTGGGCTGATGTGAATGAAAAAGACTGGTTTTTTAATGAAGTAATGGAGGCCAGCAATTACTTGATGGCTGACGGAGAACCGTTCATTCAAGGAATTGCTTATGGCTCCTTTGAAAGCAATGCTCCTTACCTGTATGAGGAGCAAAAGGGCTCCACCGGACAAAAAGTTTTTACGCTCGCAGCCAAATTGACACCGGGTGCAGATAACCCCCTCTTTGTCTATATTGACGGCACGCAAACCCTTTTCAAAGAAATTCGGCCAAATCAAACTGACCCGAACAAAACGGACGTCGAGCTGTATTACGCACCATCTGCCAACTCGGTTGTCGCCTTTTCCAGCTTCGGCAAGCCTGCCTTGGACCGTTTTGGCAAACCGATCCCCCCCAACTCCTCTTCCTTTGCTTACCCGAACAAACGCCTCGATAACGGAGACACGTATTTCTACAATCCGTTCAGTCGTCAATTCAACGAGTATTTGTACGCATATGGTCGCTCCTTGAAGCGAATGGATGTGCCAGAAGAGGAATGGAAATCGACGCCTGCCCAAGAACTCGCCAAAAAATATATCGGACTCAAGCAAGATGTCTACATGGTCAGTCCCGCTCCGGGTGCAACGATTTATCTTCCTTACAATTTAAACGGCGTACAGGTGCGCTTCATCTACAACAGCTACGAAAACGGCGCTCTGTTTATGCGAGGCGGATATTTTTCGGTGAAAAGTCCTGGCGTATGGAGAAACGACCGCTTCTTTCCCAATGCCTACATCAATCGGGCAGAGGCTTTTCTGCTCATTGACCGGCTTCGGCGTTCTTTTTACCAACGCTTTACGGATTCACAGCCTCCCACACAGCGGTTGGATGAATCCTATACGGCATACGAGGGGCAACGTGTTTTTCGCCTGAACGGTACTTATCCTGCAGGTAAGAAGCAACTTGCCATCAAAGTGGATGGAAAAGTGGTGAGCAGTTCCGATTATCAAGAATTTGATGATCATACGGTACTGTTCAACATGCCGCTTGAGGCAGGTAAAAACGTTCATTTCTTTTACGTCAAAGAGACGAGTACCCGCTTTGAAGATGTCGGGCGCGAAAAGTATATGTACAACAGCAACACCGGGGAAAAAATTGCGCTAAACGGTGGGATGACTGGCAGCAAGCCTTCTTGGTGGGCACCATCCGTCCTTTCTATGGAAGACGAGCGGTTTGGCAACGGAGATTACTTGATCGAAGGCATTGCGATCAACAATTTCGTCGATGGAGCGGCTGTCGTCAACCATATGTACGAGGTATCGTCATCGAACGCGGAAGACAAAGAAAAATGGTTTATGCCTTACTCGCTACTTACCCGGGCACAGGCCGTCTCTTTTTTGAATCGCTTTCGAAAATGGTCCCTGGAACGGTTTAAATAGGAGGTGCTTTCATGCAAACGATGTCCAATGAGCTGCGTAGAATTCTCTCCGAGAGACTCAAACTCGGAGAATTATCGAAGCCCTCGTGCCGCGTCGAGGTAGATCGACTCGTCTTCGTGCCAGGCCGTACCGAAGAACTCGATTTCATTATGAGTGATCCGCGGGAAGAGAAAACATTGACCCGCACCATCATTCAAGATGGTTCAGGAGACGGGGGAACTGCTCTCTCCAAGATCCCCTTTGTCTTTCCTGTTGAGGGCAAAAGCATCCGAGATATTACAGCCTATATGGGCGACAACCGCAACCACAAAGGGATTGATATCGCTTGTCCAGTCGGTACACCTATCAAAGCTGCCTGGGCTGGCAAAGTAACAAAAGTGACTGTGTCTGAAAAATATACGAGCTTTGGCTTTCGCGTAGAAATTCAGCATGCGGATGGCATATGGACCCGTTACGCCCATATGAGCGAAATCCACGTCAAAACAGGGGATTATGTCACGCAAGGCACTATTATCGGGAAAAGCGGCAATACAGGAGACGTCCGCTCTGCCGGCGTTACGGACATGGGCACCTATGACGATCCCAATTCCCCCCGCTCCAAAGGAAGAGGAGCTCATCTGCACTTTGAGGTCTGGAATGGAAAAGCCGTTATCGATCCGTTTCCTTATATGAATGGTTCGAAGTATCTGTTTGCTGCCTCTTCCAATAACGGTGCAGGAGTCACAACCGATGCCACCTATGTTGGAACGCCAGGAGCAACTCTTTTTGAGGAACGGTTTACCAATAATACGTGGCACTCAAAATCTGTCTACAAAGTAGACGAGCTAACCAAAAAGCTATCCATGATCGAGAGAAGCTCGACGGAGCATAGCAATCTCACCTTTACCTTTGATCCCAAAGGGTACAAGACCGTCTTCCCCTCCCCAACCGTAACGACTGGCATGAATCTCAAGCTGACCTCTGTTCACCCCGGCATTTTTAGCATGGGGTTCTCCACCAACTTCGGTGAAGGTGCCGGCGAGCTGCGCGTTTTTTTCAATGGAAAAATGCAAATCAAGGTCAACAAATTCTCCGGGACAGAAAACGTAGAGATTCGTGATATCCCCTTTCCCAATGGCGAAATGGAAATTCGTATCGAGCTGTTTTGGAATGGAAAACAAGTCAATCGTTTTTCCCTCCAGTACATTCAGATCAAGGAATTGCAAGGGCGCCCCGACCTGTACGGGAACAAAGACAAAGTCGATCCGACGGTGCAGCAGGAGTTTTTTGAGGAACGGGAAATTACGAGCACCTTCATGCCTGGACAGCCGCGAAAAGTATCGCTCCAGGTCGGAAAGTTCGTCTATATGGACACCCTAACTCTGGACAATATTACCCACATCGAAATGGACGACCAGTTTGAAATGGATTCCTGTGAGGCACGAATCACGATTTCAAACCCGAACGGCTACTACAGCCCGGACTATAATCCGTTTTACTTTCCCGAAACCTACAAGGAAACCCCCTGGTCTTATTTTGTGAATGGATTCCATGTCGGTGTCCTCTCCGAAAATACTCCTGTTCGGATCTACATGGGCTATGGCCTGAATTTAATGCGCGTGTTTACTGGGCTGATCGACAAGCTCGATTTAAATGGCGAGGAATCGACCATGACCATTTACTGCCGCGATATGTACAAGAAGATTTTGAACAAGGTAATTACTGAGGACAAGCAATATCCCCCAGACATCGGACATTCTGCCGCACATGATACCAATGTTTTTTCCTCGATGTCTCGTCGGGACAAAATTATCTCGATGGCCAAAAAGCAGGCCAAGCAGCAGGGTCCAGAGCTCGATTATAAATTTCTGTTAGCCATTGCGGAGCACGAAACCAAAATGGGGACGCTGGGGAAAGGTCTGCCTCCAGGAGACTTCATTCTCGGGTATGGATGCTATACCGGTGAAAAATGCGATCCGCAATACCAAGGGATCGAGCGACAGCTCTACCGCGGAGCCGTTCGCTATCGGGAGGCCATGGCAAGCAAAGGCTGGCGCTTCCAATCAGTCGACGACGTCAAATATTTTTGGCAAGGAGGAGACAAGGGGGCTTACCAATGGGCGAGTGATACGAATTGGTATAACAGCGTGTGGCAAATCTATCAAAAGTTCCGTTCCAGCACGGAGTTTGATTCGATCCCTGAATGGGAGGGTACCGCACCTGTCCCAACTGAACCAACTGCCAAAGCCGCCTACCTCAAATCCGCCATTGTACAAGACTTGATTGCCCATGCAGGAATGTACGGCTGGCGTAGCAATCCGCAAGACATTTACTACCCCTATGCCATTGTACAAGAGACAAGCTATACCCACGTGACGCAGGCAACAGGCAAGGTTTTCAAGGCTGTGCCCGATAAAGAGGGCGAATTTGTGGAAGTCGATGCCGAATCCATTTTGACCCCAAAGGGTTGGAAAAATCCTTTTATTGAGCCACCCGGACGCAAATTCGAATCGTATCAATACAAAGTCGGAGAAGCCATCGCGGAAATCATGAAAGATACAGAATTCCGTTCCTATTGTGACCGTTATGGCACGTATCGCTTGGAAGAGATTGATATGAATCGGCCGATTGTGGCTACTTTTACGGAGCACGATAATTTGATCACGATTCATAAGACGATCGATTTTTCCCGTGGCAGGAGCCATCTTGTCATTTTGGACGAAGAAAATAAGGCTGGTCATTTCGTAGATACCGAGATTTTGATGGAGTTAAAAGGCGAGGTCCGCACAGGCGTGAGGCACGTTCCCTCTGCGAAGACAGACGAATTAAAGCGACAGGCCGCGCGACGAACATTTTTTGATATAAAACGCTTGTGCCGTACGCTGCAAATTTCCATCCCTGGCAACCCTGCCTTGGATGTCCTCGATCGTATTTACATTATCGACTCTAATACAACCACCCGAGAAGCGTATACCATCAAAGGAATCCGATCGATGTTCGATGCGCAGAACGGCTATATGCAAATCCTCGATTTATTTTGGAGCAACAACGAGGGGGCGATTGTGTAATGGCTGGGATTGCGAATGATTATTTGATTTATCCGATCCTCGATCTGATCCGTGATGAAGTCCACCGTACCACGACAGTCACAGCAGACCCGTTCGTCGAGGAACCCTCTGTACGTCTAATCCGAGAGCATCCCCTCGATCCGGAAAAGGTCACGGGTGCAAAGCTATTCTATGAGTCTGGCTACATGCTGGATATTTCCCTCACGTTTGGCTCTACAGACACGACCACCTTCCCGCTTGAAGTCGATCAGCTCCATCCAGACTGGGAGTACTATTCTCTTTGGCGCTTGACCTCGGTTACCGCTGCGGGCTTCGCACCTGACGGAAAAACGGTAGGATCTTATCTGATCCGTCTACTCTATGATACGAGGGGCCTCTTAACTGGCACCGATGTCCTTCGTATAGAGAAAGAGAGGTGAGTACAAGTGGGCTTCTCCGTTGTTTATTCGGGCGGGGGCGTGATCGACAAAGTACGTGAGCTCCCCTACCCGCACTTTTCCAAATTTACCGAGCCCTTCATTCGTGGACGCATGATTGATGTGACTGCGTCCAAGCAAGTCTTTTCCGATACCTATGCCCTTCCCTACCCGACAGAATTTTTATCCGTGGCGTTTGCTACCAATAATTACTGCGTCGGCGATTACTGGGAGCTGAGTTTGGACGGCGTGAAGGTCTGTGAAACGATTTATACCAAAGAGCTCCCGGAGTCCGTCTCGATGGGAAACAGCTTTGGGATCGTCTATCCGTTGAAGCCAAATGCGCAAGTCCGCTTTGACTTCCACAACATTTCAGGTACGGAAAAGAAAGTTTGGTACAATGTGAAATTTTTACGCAAGAAACTGTAAAGGAGGCGTATGGATGCCTAGTAAACAAGTAGCTTGGATCGAGGGCGAGGTCACAGCCGATTTGCTCATCAACAAGCTGGCTGATGAAATCGTCAATGCCAAAATCCCGGATACTAAGAACCGCTGGGAAAAGGTGTTTGAGGTTAATGAAGATAAGTGGGTTACGTATCAGAAGACGACTGTTGCGAATACGCAAGGGACGTACAAGCATACGGATGGGAAGACTTACCCGGTTTATGTTTTGCCGGATTTGAGGGAGTTACGAGGTAATGGAGGGACTCTTCTCGTTGATGCAGATGGCTATATCTTCGAAACGATCAATACAGAAAATATTAAATCAAACAAAAAAATCCAAGTGAAAGAGTTTGTCTATAAAAATGATGAAGGAAACGACATCACCCTTCCTGTTCCTGGTCTACTGGTGGTGAATGTCGATGATACCGACCCTGCCAACACTGTCAAGAAGAAATGCTATGTGGTACAACAGGGCAAGTATGAGTTGGATGGGGTAACATTTACCCCTGGAAAAGAGTGGGATGAGTATAAACTCATTACACAAATGCCCTCTGATTGGAACGATCTTCTTTCAAAAGGTCAATGGTCGGTATTTTACTACTCTTGGGAATGGACTTATGTTCGTCCTACCCTCTACAAATTCGGAATGGTCAAATACATTGCCAACCCCGTCCATCACTACGACCACACGGTCGTCCTAAAATCCGTTCCTGACGTACCTACAGGCCAAACGCCTAACGACTACTTCGTCATGTTGAAGCATCCCATCCAGCAGTACAACTATCTGGATGTGTCCTACGGCAAAGGCTTCACAGGCAAAAATCCCGTTGGAAACTCTGCCGATACGTACCAGCTTGCCTGCGATATGAGCACAGTTATTCCCGGCAAAGTCCCGGTCGTCCTCGATCAAAAACAAGCTGAACTTCAATACAACAAATGGAACAATCCTGAAGATACCGACAAATACATCCCGCCTCATGAAGCATGGGCACTCGATTACGACGACAAGGTCGAAATTAAAAGCCCTTCCTCCCACTTTTTCTACGGCGCCGACTCTGTCGTCTCTTGGGTACCAAACAAGAAGCGTCGCCCAGACTATTGGGTGGAATACAACCTCTCTGTAAGTAATGATCGTGTAGCAATCGTAATTGAAGGCGACCCTTCGCCTGATATGGATGCTTACTACAGCAGCTTTGCTTATATCGGAAAAACGATTCCTTTTGCTGACTATGATCACAAAGGCAATTTTGGCATCACAGTCGGCATGGGTGATTTAACCAAGGAAAAATCAGGATTCCTTCCAGCCGACATCAAGCAGGACACCAATCCTAACTATTCGGGCTGGGGACGCTATACCTCCAACGGCATGTACTCCTTCTCCATGCTGCAAACCCGTAGCTCCGTTTACTTCCAAGCGTACTACCCTGCCTTTATTACCCAGCTCCCCAAATACGATGGAGTGGGCACAATCCCTCCTGAGCTGTCCAAAATGGTACTCGAAGCAAACGGCTTCCAAAGCTCGAAATGGACGAAGAAATATCATGCATCGCCGATCTATCTGGTACACCAGTTCGAAGGCTATCGTGGCTACCTCGACAGTGTCGTAGCAATTGAGGACCATAATCTGATCAACAAGGACGAGCTCGTCGTAGATACAGAGGAACCAAAAGATCCGAAGGACCCTGCTGCCGGAACTTGGACAGAGGTATACAAGTTCTTCCGAATCAATACCCCTGTAAACTTCTTCAAGTACTCCCCCAACCCTACCGATTGCACCATCGCCATTTTAAAAGAAGTATATTAAAGGAGGATTTTCACATGGCCAATTTTAAATACATTGAAAAAATCACCACTTCTAAAGAGCTCCTAGATACGATTAAATCTCAAATCGAACAACTTACTAACTATCCCCATAACGCAACCGCTGGAGAGACGCAGGAGAAATCGACCTGGACGGTCATGACCGATCTCACCAAAAAAGATTCCGCTTCTGGCAAAACCTCCGAGCTTGTCCTAAAGGGCATCTCCAAAATTAACACCGAGACCAAAGAGTTTTATGTGAAATTCGTCAATCCAGGCTTCACCAACCCGAAAGAACACAGCTCTTTGACGGTTCAAGTATTGACAGACTACAATGCCACAGCCAAAACCTTCGCAACAGAAGGTCATCCAGTCAATTTCGAATGGGCCGACGAGAAATTCGTCGTGAATGGCAAACCGACAGATCGTACGATTGATAAACCAGTCTACCTGTACATGAATGTGATGAACAATCGCCTTTCTCTGGTTGCCGTTGGCGATCCTGCTGTTCACTTTGAAGATTATCGCAAGAGCTTCCTCTATGTCGGCGCACTCAAGCCGTTCAAATACAACATGGATGATGTGGTTGGAAACATCATGCTGACGGCTGGAGCTGTCGCTACTGAGCCTGCTGCTCCGATCGCCCCACACGATTATGGTCAATACACCTCTTTTGGCAACAACACCTTGCAAATGCTTGCGACAAAATCGGGCATTCGCTTCCAAAAGCACTATCCTGCCTTCATTACCCAAGCTCCACAGCCGGGCAAGGCGTATTCCGATAGCAAGCTCGGGGACACGGGTCTTCTTCTGGAACCACAAGGCTTTAACGCATCTGCTTGGACACGCCGTTACCATTTGAGCCCGATTTATGTCGTACATGGCTACGATGGATACCGCGGTAGCTTGGATGCCTGCATTGCCGTTTCGAAAAACAACATTCTCCACTTGGATGAATTGATCATTGATGTCGATCCGAGCGACACGACCAAGAAACACAAGCAGGAAGTGTACCGCTATTTCGACCATAATACCGAACAGAATTTCATGAACTACTCCGCCAACGTAAAAATGGGGGTCGCTTTCCTGAAGGAAGTTCGCTACTAAAAGAAGTCCCTCTAAAACCGTATAGCTAGCAAAAGGGGGAAAACTAGAACGCATCTCTGGTGTTCCCCCTTCTTTTTGGGAGGTGAACCATTTGACCGGGATTTCTTCTCTAGCAGCCTATCAATTCAGACTTGCAGACCACTACGCTTCTATGCGCAACTATATCGGAAAAGTAACTTTCACGACCTCGCCCTCCCGCAAGTATTCCTTCGTCTATATTCCCTACGGACAAAGTGCCAGTATGGTCATGCTGGATTATTTGCTCGCGAACCGGAAATCATTTGCTGCTGATCTACAAGACTCTTTGCAGGATATGATTCGGAATGATACCAGCATGGCCAATCCCATGGAACTGGTCGTGGTATCCGATCGCTCGCCGCTTAAAGAGAGCTTGCTTCAGGACGATGCCCTGGATGCTGACCGAATTATCAAGCAGCCATTACAAGTTATTCGTCGTGTACATTTATCAGATCGGATTAAAGCAGCAGGAATGGCAAAGCTCAACCCTGCCCAAATGTCCGTACGCGTGAATAAGGATGAGCTGCATATAGATTTGCCACCAGGATCGGCGAGTCGTTCCATTTTTGCCGAAGCTATCATTGGGAAAGAACAACCTGTCGCAACAAGGACTAAGCGTTTCGCTGGAAAAAAGATGAATGAATGGTTCACGGGCGAGCGTTTCTCTACCTTCGATTTATTCGTAAATACCGATAGAAGCTTGGCTGGGCGAAAGTTTTGGGCTTCTCTTTTTGTGCAGATGGAAAGAGAATACGCAACCAGATCAATCACTCACAATCTATCTATTGAGAACAACCTGCCTCTTTCCAGCCGGGATAACAGACATGCCATGTATACGGATTGGTCCCGTTTCATTGGCGAGCGTCATTTTGTCTTTGAAATGACCCGTCACTTCGTGCAAACCTTCCACCGGATGAAAACAAAACCGACGAAGGTGCTTCGCGACATGGACTGGGCTTACCTCAAAGCCCGTCAGTATGACGCCTTGCTGCACTTCCTTCACCATGCAAGCAGGATCGCTACGCAAGATTTAACGATCCATCGGGCTTCTACAGGTTTTCGAACCATGCTCCAAGGTGGTTCCCTTTTGCAGAATCGCTACTGGGGCTATCGAGATTTCACGCGTCTTCTCTCCCTCGATTCCTTTTCACCAACAGCTTTCCGACCATACCGAAATGACTTGTTCATCAATCGCTCTCGACTCCATGCTGCTCGTCCCTATCAATCACTAGGTACACTCATCACGGAATATGCTATTGGTAATCGAGACGTAGTTTCGGAGCTCGCTATTTTCCTATCACAGATTACGGGAACCCGAACAATTCAAACAGATGCTTCGCTCATAACCTATCTGGAACAAAGCTCCCGACACAACAGTCACCTCTTGTTTGTTCCCAACCCCATCAATGATTCTCTTCGAGAGAAAACCAATCCGCTCTGGATTCCCCAGCACTTCGAACTCGGAAAGAAAGATCTGTCTCGTCCCACTTCGATTATCAAAGATGACCTTCGCGCAGATCGCCAGCTCGTACATGCTGCTCATCTTTGGGAAAAGGAACGCGCCATCGATCTTAGTGGGGGCAAAGCACCTAAGCCATCCTTTTACCAGGATGAGGATGACATTTTCGCCAATCTGGAAAATGTACGCCCAAGTCTCCTGGCAGAAGATATGATCTTCGCAACCATCTTGCGCTTACTGCCCGCTCATCTTTTGGAAGACATCCTTGCTTCCAAAGAATTCCCTTCCCACCTGATGGACGACATGATTTTTGCCTCGCGCCTTACAGACGGTCAGAGTATTTTAGAAGCACTCATGGAATGGGCGCTGACCAACAAAACTTTCGATGCTTACGTAGATGAAGAATTTTTAGAGGGTGTGCGGACACGGGTTCAGGCATTGATCGAATCTGAAGTCATTTTCAGTAAAGCGTTGCAAGACAGAGCCGGCATTCTTTCCTTTGAGACATGGGAGTCCACCCGCCAGAATGAGATTCTCTCGTATCTGGAGGAGGACGGGGTTACAGGAAAACGGGAAGTATTGCTCTCTTCCACGGTTGAGGAGGTGGAAATCACCAGTCAAATGGAGGCAGCCCCTTCAACCATTACAGAAGCACTGGTCGGCGAAGATGTATTCCGTCCAGCCGAGCTGCAAATTGAGAATCCATTTGGTTACATGGAACCCGATCCGTCCTTTTTGTTCGACGAGCATACAGCCCGCAAATCCGCTCACGCCAGCGACCTTGACGAGTTGCCGGTCACCGCAATACTACGCAGCAGAATCACGGAATTGTGCAGCGGCTATCTCTTCGCTACCTCCCCGCATGAACGAGCCAGTTACCTCGTCGATTTATACGATGTGGCAGAAAAAGGCGCGCGTGATGGAGAACTGCAAGACGACGAATGGCGAAAGTATGCCAAGCTCGCACTGGAACAAACGGTATTGCATGAGCAACTGATTGCCTATCAGCCGGAAGCAGCAGCTCATCTGATCGAATCCATCCTCAGTTACAAACAACCAGATCAAGCTGTTATCAACGCAGATTGGGTCGCCTCCAACCAAGAGCGTGCTACCTCGCTCCTCACCCAAATCATGGGTAAAAAAGAACTCGCAGACGCCGTCATCCTGGAATACTTGGCTGGCCAATTGGATCATAGAAAAGGTCATATCGAGAAACCATTACTTTCTGTTCGCGACTACAAGAAAGCATGGGCAGATCGTATAGAAGAAATAGGACAAGGTTTGGTCTACGACTACTCCAACGATGTTCTCGAAGCTGAACATGATCCCGAGCATTGGTCAGGTGGTTTTTCTGTTCCAGAAGCATACGATCCCCACGATCCATTCAATGCGTACTATCCATGGACGACGGATATGAATGCACTCGCGATGGGGCAAGACAACTGGACCCGTTTTGGCTCGGGCACTTGGGAGCATAATCGCGACCAAGGCACTTTTACCCATCCAAAAGGCTCCAGTAGCATGAGCGGCTACATTCGAAATGACTTTACTTATTCAGACTATCAGTTTGAGGTCGATTTCAAAGTAGATGAGCCCGCAGATGGAGACAGCGCTGGCATCGTGTTCAAATATCACAACGACCAGAACTACTGGATGTTCGTCGTCAGTGGCGGAAGCGCCAGTGGTATGCCGCGGCCCATGCAGCTTTTTAAGGTAGAGAATGGCAGATCAACCATGTACTCTACCCCGATGAACCCGTTTGCCTGGGAAAAAGAGAAATGGTACACGCTGCGTGTTTGGGTTACGGGAAACCGCATCCGCGTCTGGGTAGATCATAACCTGCAATACGATTTTACCGATTAGAGGTGATCATTTTGGGTCATACGTTTGGCATTTTTTCTAAATCAGTGGGCAACGTCACATTCGGAAAAATGCGCTCCTCGCTGGTAGAGGGCGCATTCCACCCGAATCATCCGGACAATCCGGACAGCCCCAATCGCCCTCGCGCAGAGGATCGTTACGCTGGGTATCAGAATCCACTTTTGGGCGATCCCGGCAAGGGTCAGATTGGTCGTTGGCAGACGGTTAATCTCGACTCTCTCGAAAGCATGATCGATCAGATGATTGAACAATTTGTCCGGGACAAAAATTGGTATGCCAAGGTTCGTTGCCGCGAAGCGCTTTGGAACATGTACCGTCGCCTGGAATGGTGGGTCAACCAGCAAATCGATCCGCAAAAAAACGACTACCAGCGAGCCTTGCTCATGGTACGCGATTGCATTTACAAAATCCTGAAAAACGCCGAGCAGCCGGATGGAACCCATCAAAATGTTTCGCTGCCAGTTTGTCCGGCTCCTTACTATCATCACTTTAGCGGTTACTATCTCAATCATTACGATGCCATCGATAAAGAAGTCCCGACCTTTGATATGCGGACTCTCCCGTTGTCGGATAAATTTCACGGCTTGTTCCGCTACGTCTCCTCGACGGAAGATCAGGAATGGAAAATGGTTCACTCCGTCGGCTCCAATGAGATGGCGGGAAGTGAAAACATCATGAAGCTGGATGTGACCACTCTCAAGCACGGTAATTCCAGCAAAGTGACTTTTCAGTGGCGCTTTAAAAAGCAAGGCTTTATTCGTTTTAAGTACATGGTTAGCACTGCTCCTGGCGATGGGTTGCTGTTTTTTATTAACAACAATCAGGTTGGCGGGGAATGGAATCAAAACAACAGCTGGCAGGAAGCGAAGTTTCACGTCAAGCCAGGGCAGACGTACAAGTTTGATTGGTTTGTGCGTCGGATGAGTGATCGGCGGTTTGGGAAAAATGCGGTTTATGTTAAAGATGTGGAGTGCGTTGAGGTGGTGCAGAGCTTGGATGAGCAGACACCGCCGGATGTGGATACGTTGGGGGATGCGGCTTATAACATTCCTGGGTGGGAATGGATTACGTTTTCAGATAAGAGTATTATGACCACCTATTTTTCAGGAATTAACGATACGCTTTCAAGGAAAGTTCAAAGAGTCATCGATGCAGAGTGCGCTGGAGATTTTAGTTTTCAATACGAAATGGGGGTGGATAACCCTCCCTATACGAATGAATCTGTTCTATTTTTCGATGAAGAATTTGCTTCCCGTACCCAAATCGGCGAAGGAGTACGAGGAAGTACCGCGGTCTCACAACATGGGTGGCAGTGGTCATTAGATGGACGTTCCTCCTCCACTCAAGAAGATTCAGCTATCATTTCTTATGATATTGAAATTGGTGACAACTGTACCGTTGATTTAACAGGAGATGTCCAACTGATTTGTCCACCACTAGAGATTGATCACTACGAGGAACGAACCACCAATGTTTCTGACCCTTTAAACTTCTCCTTCACCGGGGTGAGTCACTGGGAATGGAAGTCGATTCCTGGACTTGGTAGCGGAATTTATATGCAGGACCCCATTGTTTCCGGAAATGGAGATGCCACCTATACTCTTGAGCTTGAGGCCGATGGGTGGATTGAGTTCAGTTTTACTACTGGTTTACGTGATACAGAAAGACTCCTTGTCATTATCAATGACGTACAACAACTAGAAGCGACGGGAGATGAATGGGAGAAAAATGTACAGCTCCCATTAGTAAAAGGCCGTAATACCGTTATTTTTCGGATTCAAGATGACCTGACAGAAGAGCCCCTTGAGGAAACTTATCCTGGTGAATTCTCTTATCGGTCTTCAAGTGGCAAACATAAAACACCGATGGGCAGCTATATTGATGTAGACCGGGAATGGAGAACAGACAAAAACTCCAGTTACACAGAAAAGGATCGTGCAGAAAATGTTTACAACATCTTCCTGAATCCTGGTTCCTTCTTTGACTTTTCGGAAGAACTGGAGTTGAAAAGTCTCGTTGATGATTCAGAGGAAGATGACTATGAAGTAATTTTCTCTGAGGACTTCAATGATCGGGATAACTATGCACGTGAAATTCGTGTCGATGACAACTGGGAATGGGAAGATATCGTTACTCGTTATCATGGGGAAGGTCACGGAGGAGACGGTGTACTTAAGGTCGAGAATAAAGACGGTACCCTGAACCGCCTGTATGTCGAGAATATAGATTTGAATGAACCGGGGTTCGTAAAGTTTGAATACGGTGGTTCCTTTTCAGACTACGAGTATCTCAGTTTATATAGTAACAATCGGTTAATATGGTCTGAAAACAAAAGCACAAGTGATCCGCTTGGCCGTACCGTATTGGTTCCACTGGGGCGTGGTAAGCAAACGTTAAAATGGGTATTTGAAGATTGTGATGAAATTGAGGTTGAGGACCCCGATCCCGATTATAAGCCGCCGACGAAACCCGATCCTTCTACAGGTGGTGAGAAGTGCTATCCGGCGGGATCAGAGACTCATTTGGGTGATTATAGCCCTTTTATTGATCACCAACAAGTATATGAATCTAAAAGGAAATTTAGAGTGCGATGGATGCAATATACCCAAGGTCCTGTAAAGATTTACTACGATGGGAACGTACCTATTGCGCAAGGAACTGAAAGAGATGGTTACACACTCAGGCGATTTATTAATAACTCTTCTGTCACATCAGCCAAATATTCCGAGCGATTAAAAATCTATGCTGGTAAAGGCTATGATGTTCCAAATGCATTCGATGTCCCTGTCAAATGGGTTTTCCGCCCTCATCCTGACGCTGCTAAAAAGACACCGATACACTATGACAACACCTATGTGATTACGTCTGAACAGGTTGCAAATAAAAATAATTCTTCCACCTTTTGGTACGTTATCTTTGACAGTGTGGGGAATGAACATTTAGAAGTTGAGTTTGACTATCAGTACTATTGTTACGAACTAGATAGTCAACAAGGTAATAAAAATGGGCGACAAGTCTCTACGAAAAGATTATATAGCTACGCAATAGCGACGGAATACGATCCTAAAACGAATTCTCATCTTCTTGTAACACGTAAAAGTATTGGCTGGAACACCCCAACAATCACAACCACAGGTAATAAGAGGATGAATGTAGGAAACAAGCAGAATCCCTATAAAATAAGAGATTGGAGCGCCGCTAAACACCACGCCGCCCCAAAATTTTATTGTAATAAGCCAGGTCCCTATTGCATTGTCTTTGACGTCAAACGAACTTTTTTTAAAGACTCAACGCTTGGAAAAGATGAAGTCCCCTATTACATCGCGATCCGTAATCTTAAATTAACATCCAATAAACACCGTGAATTCAGCAATAACTATGACGACACAAAAGTAGAAGTTACCGTAACGGATATAACCAATCGAACAATTATCGATTCTTACCCCTTATCAGCAGGTCCTACAGGCCAGGCTGAACATTTCATAAAGTATGATGTCCCTCAAGGTAGACATTATCGTATTGATTACAAACTGCTAAAGGGAATAAGTCATAGGGGGGGATTAGATGACAATGGAGGAGTCTTTACTCTCAGCCAGGGAAAAGCTGAAGAAAAATGGGGAAGATATTGCATTGATAAACTAGGCTCTATTTATCCAAAAGACAACTCGCCATATGAACCCAATCTCCCCCCTCCCACTCAAGTAATCATACCCGATGACTCCTGGTGTTGGATCGATACAATCGAAATCAGACAAAGTAAAAAATCAAAACCATGCCGCGATGCCTATGTCCGCGTAAGAGTTTACGACGAAGACAACGGGACCATCATATCAGAAGAGAAATACACGGATTTTGATGATGTACAAACAATCAAAGCTGCTATTACCAATGATTCTGATGAAGGTAAAAATTATTCTATCCGAATCAAGTTCTATACAGATTGTGATGCCGAAGCGAGATTAAGTAATGGAGAGTATACATTCCATGACAAGCTCCCGCTCCCTAAATCATCAGCGTTTGTATACAACTTCAAAACGACTGCCAACGTCCCCATATGGATGGGCGGTTGTAACGGTAGCAATATTCAGGTAAACATCTATGATCAAACAGGCAACAAGCTTCAAAACACTACCGTTAATCTCTCCGGAAACTACGACTTTACCCTCGAAAACCTATCCAAACCTTCCGTATCTAAAGTACGTGTCGAAATTACTACAGAACAAAAAGGCGAAATAAGCGAGTGGACTGGCAAAAGCTATTTGACTACGTTCAAGCTCCGAAATTTCAAAGCAACGGAAAACTGGACAATTGTCCCCTCTCCTTTTAATAGCCAATTGGACTTTTTCATTGATGGCGTTCTTCGAGGTAGCTATACAAATGCTGGTGGTGCCCCTGTGTTTCAAGTAGATAGAGGAAGGCATACTTTCACCTGGGTATTTACAGCAAAAGGTACAACAGAGGTCTGGGATTACTGCAATATCGACTACATCAAACTAACCAACTGGATCTGCGACAAGGTCCTCGTCACCCCCTACTGCGATCCCGGCAGCGGAGACAAATGCGTCGAAGCACTGATCAAATGCTTGCTCGCCATCTGGAAACAACGCCCTGAGGCATGTGTGATTGGCAAACGAATATGGCTATTTACGTAAGGAGGTACTTCTATGAGTGTAGTTTCTCGGCGTAAATCGGGGTTTCTCTTCGAGGATTCTTTCGATTCTCTTACCCTCGATTCCAAGTGGAACATGACACCAAATGACTCTTCAAGGTGGTCGCTATCAGACGCACCAGGCTCGCTCCGTTTAAAAGGCGGAGCCGAGCCGCTTCAACTCTTTTTAGACACACTTACCCCCGTGAAACAATTCGTCCTCGATATGAAAAATTCATACAATCCGAAAGCTTCCGGAAGCACAGGCGGATTGACTGTCTTCATTAACCACAATGACTTTTTCCACGTCGAAGAATATTACGATGCATCGCAAGGCACTGTGAAAACCTTCCCCTGGCTTCGATTAATACGCGACTACAATACCTACACCGCTTATTGGTCCGAGGACGGAGCCATCTGGCACATCATCGGTTCGGAGGAATTCAACCGCCTTGCTCCCAAAATCGGTATCTTTCTCAACAGCAGCGCTACAGACGACTATCTGGACATGGAACACGTCCGCGTTTTCTCCCTCCCCACTCTCACTGTCTCAAACCTCTCCCCCGGCACCCGTGTAGAGCTGCTCGATTCCACAGGAGCCGTTGTCGACTCCAAAACGTGTCGGACAAGCCAAACATCTATTCAATTTGATATGACTCAGCATCCTATTCCATTCATTGGCTCCCTCCGTTTTGCGGAAGCAGACGGAAAAACAACGATTAGCTCCAGCGACCAGATGGAAATGTGGGGCGGAGACGAATACGACTTTTCCCCCTCTCTCACCCTCTTTTTTATCGATGGCGAAGGAAATGAGGTCCACCTGCAAGACAACACGGAGGAGTTTCTCGGTCATATGCTCCAAGACCAGTATAGGGAAGTGAAAATGATAGCCCGAAATACGATGCATCATGGGACTTTTACGGGTATCGAAGGGGTCCTCACCTCCTATGCAGGTACCGATCAGTACAAGCGGCTAGTAGATGTCGCTACAGACAAAAACGGCGTGCCTGGTACGTGGGGCGATTCTTTCACCCTGCCGGATACTGCGGCAGGAAATGAACAAGTTTTCTGGACGCGGATTTCCCGTGAGACCGATCCAGCACTCGTTGATAAAACGACGCATGTCCATTTTGGGCTCAATTTGTCCGCCGTTTATACCAAATAAATCGAAAAGGAGCTGAACGTATGTCGGTCAGAATCACCCGAACAGGCACCGAAGTCGTCCTCGATCATAATCAGTTGGCCAACAAGGGAAAACGTACCCACGCCGAAATCGACTCCTACCTCCAGGAGCTGGATGATGCCAGAGATAATAAACCGAGCTTACAGGATAAATTCCGTGAGCTAAAAGATAAAGACGATGAACAGGATCGTCAGCTTGATGCCGTGAAAGGTGCTGTTTCTACCTTTCAAACGGGGCTGAATACGTTATCGTCAACGGTCGGTGCGGTAGAAGCGAAAAATCAGACGCAAGATCTCCGTCTTTCGCAAGTCGAGCAAAAAAACGCACAGCAAGACCAAGCCATTTTGAAGCTGCAAAGCGATGTCTCCTCTAACCCGAATGCCGAGGTGGTCGCTGCACGCCGGGATCGGGATGGGCGAACTTTTCCTAGTCTGAAAGCTCGGTTGGATGATATGCAGGGGAGGATTGGTTCTGGGGGTGGGGGGGGAAATAATGGGGGAGCATCAAGCAGTTCCTTTGATTTACAGACCCCAATCAATATTTTGCTGAATACCTTCCGTGATGCGGAAACACATAACAGACCCGCCTATCGTCAAAACAACATGTATGTAGATGTATTTAGCGATTCCTCAGGAATTGATACCGAAAAGTCATCTTCTTTTGCCATTATAAATGGTACTGTCTCACCCGGGCTTTACGATACAAACATCATCATGTCCAGTCCAACTGAACCCACCCCTTATCACGTAACCTCGTCTAGTGAAACATCTGTTTACCCTGGATGGATGGGAATCAACGGAAATGTAACTGATTACTATTATTCAAATGGAGCGACTCCTCCGGCAGAAGGTCATTGGTGGCAAATTGACTTTTTCGTCCCCAAAATTATTACTAAGCTCGCAATTAAACCTCTTCGAATTTCCAGTGGACAGTACAGTATTGCCTCGTTTACGCTTCAAGGTTCAAACGATGATACGAATTGGACAGATATATACGCAGGATCTCCTGTAAACACTGATTCAGAAACAGAACACAACTTCACCAATACTTCTGCATACCGCTATTACCGCCTGGCCAAGCTTCGCAGTTATCTCAGGGCATACCCAGTGATTTATACCGGTTGGCACGAGATTAAATTCTATGAAGCTATTGACGCTGTTACGCTCGTGACTAAGGCAGTTAATGTTGGCCGCTCTCCAAAGAAGATTATTACAACTGCGGAGTATACTGACGCGGTCACCTTCGACCTGACCCTTGATGGAACAACTTGGGTAAACAACATCGATTTAAACAAGCTAATCGATACCTCTTCACTAAAAGGTACAAACCTCCAATTACGAGCTAACATTCCGTCTACAGGCAGTTTAAAATCGTTAGGATTTACTTGGTATGACGATAGTATGCTTGTTGAGATGCCAAGCAAAGAAGGGGGAGGCGGGGATCGTAGCAGTACCAAACCGTTAGTAGACGTTGTTGCTGCTACTAATATTTTGCGTAATGCTTATCGTACTTTGGAAAAGGAAAATCAAGGGGCATCTGTTCGGCACAATCTGTATGCAGATTGTTTTAAGGATACGTCGGGAATTGATGAATCTAAGTCAGAATCCTTTCAAATAACCAATGGAACTGTCATCAAATCTGCAGGCGCTATTTATAGCTGGCAAACACTTGGTGTACAGACCGCTTCTTCCGTTGGAGATTATAATAACAACAATTCTTCCTATCGACCATTCAAAGCAAATAGCACGACAGTTAACTATTCTGTTGAAAAAATTGCAGATGATAATGCCATTGCAACATCAGGTGGATATACTGATTGCTGGCTTCAGAGTGGTACAAGTGCTGACTTATTCATGAAATGGGTGACACCCGTAGAAATATATAAAATCATACTTTGGATGAATGGTAGTTCAGGACAGAGCGGACACGATTATTGCGATCATCAAATTTTTGTCAAAAATCCATCAACAGGTCAATGGGAAGCAGTTACCCCAAGAATTAATCTCGCTTCAAATAACGATACAGGAGTACATGGTGACGGTTCATGGCACTACCCTGTCAACCTGGGCTATCTAATTAATGAAGTTAAAGTAACCGTATGGAATAAAAGCACATACATGACCGTTACTGAAATACAAATACTGCAAACATCTGATAAAAATCCTGTCATGGTTTCCAAACCGATTCCATTGGCAAAGGTGCCAACCCATCTTGTGCTGGATGCAGAGTACGAGGGCAATATCCGCATTGATTTGTCACTCGATGGAGGAACCACGTTCACAGCAGGTGTTCCATTGAATCAGTTAGTTGATTTAAACACTTTCTTGCCAGGTAATTCTCTTGTCATTCGAGCCAACCTTAGTGATAAAGCAGTCCTTAACAGCATCGGCTGCATTTGGTATGACAAAGACACTCTCCCCACCTATACAGATACGGTAGGCGGTAGTTCAGGGGGTAACGTACCTGGCAACGGTGTTTCAATGATTCAAGTAGAAAAGTATGGAGTTACCGCCTCACCTATTTCTCCCTCTGAAGTAAATATCACCATCCCCTACACTGCTGATTATAAAATACCCCCTATTGAGGTTTTGAAATTTGCCCCCGGTGAACACAATTATTCTCTCGGGATTGCATCCTTTTCTAGTAACGAAGCCCCTAACTTTGATCATGACAACTATATGGAGCTAGATGGTACATTACGGCTTAAAACTGAGTACTCGATTGAATTGACAGAAGACGTTGTGCTTCCGTCTGGTAACAGTGTGTACTCATTGACTCTTGATATGAATCAATATTCGAGTATTGAGAAAATCAAGGTGAATTGAATATGAATACGATGAGAGCTCAGTTTAGTATTACGAAAAGTTCAATGAATTGTTGAGGTGAAAAAAATGCCCATTCCAGCAACAACCGGACAGTTACGATCAAAAGTTTCAGATATGCAGATCGGTGACTATGTAAAGTGTTGGTACTCCTTCCATGGAAGTAGCGGGAGCCTGTCTGATAGTCCAGCAGGGATATTAGTTGGGTTAGGGACAGATACATTCTCTACGGCTGAAGAAAAGCCAGTAACAGGAGAGTCCACTACTAACAACTCCAAATTATTTTATTTTGTGAAAGTTGCCAAAGGATTGCTGATCGCTGATAGGGTGTGTCAACACTCCATCTCTTGGGATGCCCTGAATGCAGGGAAGGTGATACAAGGGAATCCCTATTCGTTTAGTACAAGCTCGAATATCTCACAAGGCTATGCTTCGAGTGAGAATATTTCAGGTACACTCCGATCTCTCACAGGTGGAGTAGCTTATGCAGATGCAAATGAAAATAAAACCTTAGATGCCAGATTGAGCAATGGAACATGCTTTCCTGTGAACAACGAATATGATAAGTACTTAATGGGATTTCCTCAAAGCATGATAAAAGATGGATATACAGTAGATGATGTATTTCATTACAAAGTACGTTTTACAATTACGCAAGATACCACTATGACAGGTTCTCGTATATCAAGTACAGGAACTATTGAAGTTCAAGACAATACTTGGCGAGTTGGAAGGGGAAGTGAGGATAATTTTCCGATATGGAAAGGCTTAGGGATGAGTAAAACATCAATAGCTTATGAGAGTACAGGTTTTCGACCAGTGTTTGAATATAGGGAGGTGTAATACATGGCTACAATTGGAGATCAATTAGCTGCACCAGAGGCAGGATGGAAGCGATATGATAACACTTATCCGTCTATTGCATATAACGGAACATGGGCGAAAAGAACAGGATATGCAGGTAGTTATGAATTAACAGATACCTACACCTCAACAACAGGAGACACGGCAACGTTTGACTTTGTAGGAACAAAAATTCGTATCATATCTTTTTTCTGGAACAACTTCACGGCAGATGCGAAAATCACGATTGATGGGGTCGCCCATACATTTAGTGAAAGAAGTACTTCAAGTGCTTCAAATACTCCACAAGTCATCGTATTTGAAAAAATGGGATTGTCTGAAGGCAAGCACCGTGTTGAGCTGAAATTGAATTCTGGGACAGATTATCTTGGAATTGATGCCATTGATATAGATGATACAGGATCTATTGAATTTCCTATCGGGGGTCAATTAACTGCACCAGCTCAAGGGTGGAAAAGGTATGACGACGGTAATCCAGCTATAAAGTACTTTGGAACTTTCGTAAGAGAATCAAATCAAAGCTTTTATGGAGGAGCCTCCAACTATGCAACAAGTGCAGATTTTAAGATTAAATTTAATTTTATTGGCACTAAAATCAGAATAATAGGTAACATGTACCAAAATAAATTCCCTAATGTTCCAATAACGATTGATGGTACCACTGAAACATTCAGTCAGTATGGGGATTTAAAGTTTCAAGCATTACAGTACGAAAAGATAGGGTTAGAGAATAAAATGCATACTGTAGAGATTACAGTTCCTTCATATGCAGGAAGTATTGGTTTTGACCCAAATAACGTGAACGTGAAGAACATACAGATTGATGCCATTGATATTGATGCCGATGGTAGGATTCTCCACCCTGATGAAGTAGTAGATGTACAAGATTTAACTGTAGGAAAACGTATTCGTTTTAACTACTTGGCACCTGCTGGTACGTTTGGAACCATATCTATCGGAAAAGAAATGGCAGGACTTCTGCCCAATGCTCCTGCAACAAGTGCAAATGGTGATGGGTATTTCATCATGTACGGTACAAATCACAAGGGTGATAAGTTGCTGATGGCTGACCGCAATATCCAAACCATTTCATGGGATGCCTTAAATACAGCAGGGATTGCAAGTGGAAGCGGACTGCCAATTAAAAACCTTCACACCATTCCAGGATTGTCTGGGTATTCTTCTGCAGCGTGTAAAGTATCTGCTTCAACAGAGTATGACACAGCAAATTATCATGCATGGAAGGCTTTTGACGGATCAGAGTCAACGTACTGGACAAGTACTGCTGCTACTGAAACAACAGAAGAGATTTTAAAGATCGAGTATTCAACACCAACAAGAATTACTTCGTATTATCTATATGCCATATATAGTCCGAAAAAATGGTTCTTCGAAGCTTCTAACGATGGAACTTCTTGGGATATCTTGCATAATGGAAATGAAGTATCAAGCTGGCACGGTCTTAAAAAGACCTTCTCATTCAAAAATGATAAAACTTATACACAATATCGCATCAGAATATCAGAACGTTACGTATGGAACCGACTTTATTATGTGGGCTTTTATACTGTCCAATTGTTCACATCCTCTGATAGAGAAATAGCATTGCGACTACCGACAGGTGGAGTAAATGCATCGGATAAAGACAACGAATGGGATAAGTACATTACCGATGACCAGATCTGGAATAATGTAAATCACGGTTCATGGACCAGTACGACCGATCAATCTAATTCAAAGGCCCGTGTGATTCGAGGTTATAACGGTCTCAAAAACTGGACATCTGGTTCAACAGATCTAACAACTCCAGGCCGAGGCTTCCGTCCTGCTCTGCTGATTGAGTCATTCAACAATAATCGATTTCTCATACTAGACGGTACAGACGTGAAAACATACACTCCTTCCGGCTGGGAAACCGTCGGTGCTGCTCCCCCTACAGACGATATGTTTCAAAATAAAGGCATGCTCGACCTCTCTACATGCGCCCCATACTTGAAAGATTTAACAGAAAAATCCAACCTCAAAATTCTTGTTTCGAAACCTAAAAGAGAGCCCACGGTTGCTCATCTTACTGGAGTTCCTGTACCAAAGATCATAAAAATGAAAAATGATGTAAGCTTTCTCAACACATCAAAAATCAACTATTTAACCTTATCAGGTACAGAGAAAGGCGTCCTAAGAGTTGCAATAAGTACAGACAGTGGAACAACATGGGAAGCAAAACAAAAGAATGGCTCGTGGACAACTGTTGATATTACTAACCCCATTGATTTCAAAGCAAAAGCAATGACAATAGACGATTTCAACAACATTTCTGAATGGGACGAAAAGATCGGCCAAGCTAAAAACTTAAGATGCGCATTCTACTTCGAACAGTCATCATCCACTGATGAAACAAGCCTAGACTCCCTTACCATGGATGTAGACTTACTAGATTCGTGGGACATGGCGATGCCCGGAGTCGATTACAAATACGGGTATAACCGAAATACCAATCTGCGAGTCCTCTTATTCTCAGATGGAGATTACAAAATAAACGTAGGCTCTGGCGGTAGCAGTGGCTCCCCGATCACCGAAGTAGATGGAGGTACATTCTAATGACACTACCAATTAAACTAAAACGCGGTTTAAAAGCCAATCTCCCCTTCGCTGCATCAGCGGGGGAGCCTCTTTTTACAACTGATACCCATGAACTTTTTGTCGGAACAGGTGAAAGTGTAGTCCCAATCACAGCATCTGATCCCGCTCTTGCAAATCGAGTAGAAGAACTTGAAATGCACAGAAGTACTGTCTCCAGCACCTTCTCTGAAGAATTTGATACATTAACTTATGTCGACTCTGAAAAGACAACAGCTGGAGTTGTACAGGGAAGAGTAACTCCTACGGTTACCCCTGACTTTACCGAAGACTTCAGCACCACGAACTATTTTGACGACGTAAATTCTATGGGAGTCACGGTAGATACAACTAACCGTCTAATCAGAAATTCATCTGGGATTAAAAACGGTATTTTTTATTCAAAACCGATTACTATCCCAAGTACAAACAAAGTAACCATTAACGCTGTAGTTAACGAACCCAGCACATACGCTTTCTCAGAAGCTACTCGCTTTTCCTATTCTGGAAGTATCTTTTCACAGCCAATGGGATTTACAGACCGCACGAATCGTACTTGGAAGGTCGCACTTGTAAACGGTACAGGGATTCATGCAAGAGTAACAAATCCTGATGGCAGTCTGTCTTTCGAGAGAACGATCCTGCCCTTTACTGGAACTACCCATACTCTTCCTTTCCAATCGATAGATTACGTCGTAGACTATAACAATCGTGTCTGGTTCTCTATTTCACATTCATCACTAGACGGTGCAGTCGGTGTTGTAAATAGCGACGGCTCCACCTTCAGGGATTGGTATTCCATTTATTTGGGCGCTGGAACAGTTATTGCAACATCACTGACTCTAGATAATCAGAATAGGGTATGGGTCTTTCATTCAGTTTCTTCTTATACGAGATTCCATGTTTTTAATAGTGATGGTCTTTTAGTTACTGATTTGATTAATATTCTTTCAACAGGTCCAACGGATTACTTGTGCTCAACCTATGACCCAGTAAGAAACCAAGTTGCTCTAGGTATGGTAAACGGAAATTATTTCAAAGTATTTCTTTTCGACAGTTCATTTCGGAACGTTCGAAATATACAACTAGCACACGGAGGAAAAGACATCTCGATTGACATGATGTATGACCCCGCCTTAGATAAGTACATCGCCATACAAACTATTTATACGGGCAGTACTAATTCCTATACAGTTAAACTGTATTCCCTTCACCCAGAAACGCTTGTTCAGTCCACTTCAGCGATAAACATCAACGCCAATTGGGTTTCCAGACTTATCGCTGACGGCCCCAATTACCACTTTGTTTACTCCTCATATGCAGAGCTAAACAAATACTATCTCGCTACCTTCAAAGCTTCCAACTTATCCATCATCGATACTTCAGTAACCGTTTCGGCCTTTGCAGGCAAGCATTTCCCCTTCAAAGACAGCAACGGAGTCCTACGAACACTGTCGTTAACCTCCAGGTACGACACTAACCAAGCCATCGATGAGTACACCTTCGGAGCGTCCAAATCCACTGTGACTTTAGAGGTAACCAACAACAACGGACTAGAGTGGCTCAATGCTATACCAGGAGAAGAAATTACATTCCCAACCCTCTCTAGCTCCCTGCTTTTACGAGCCAGACTAGACTCGCCAACTATAAATCTAACTCCTGAATTGTATGGTTATCGTATAGTTACAGGAACTCTTTCAGGGGAAGTCATCCAAGAGTTTGTAAGCACCAAGCTCCCTTCCGTATCTCCCATTGCCCATGCCTCGCTTACCGCTGACCAAACCCTTCAAGAAGGCTCGATAGACTGGTATCTGTCCAACGACGGCGGCGCTACTTGGGAATCAGCAGTCCTCGGACGCAAACATTCCTTTAAGAACCCTCTTTATGCTGATTTACGGGTAAAAGCAGTCATTACCTCGCCTTCTGGCTCCGTGAAATCCCCTGCCATCTCTGGTTATACCCTGACCAGCTCCAACCTGTTACTTAATCCAGCTAAAACAGGCACAAGCCTAACCGCCACCATGTCCGCCGACCAGATCTTAAACGCAGCTGACACCTTCACTAAAATCAATTTCAATACAACCACCCACGACGCCCTCCAAGAGTTCGATAAAAACCAAAGCCGCTTTGTTGCAAAAGCACTTGGCGACTACTTAATCGTTGGCTCAGCACGAATCAAAAGCCCAACCACCTCACCAAATGGTCTACAACTAGAAGTACGAATCAATGGTGAACTCCATAAAGTACTCAGCAGCATCGTCTCCTATTCCAACCATTCCTGGTGTTTAAACGGTTCAAGCATCGTTCAGCTAAAGCCCGGCGACTACGTAGAGCTTTTCGGCTACTCTTTTTTTGCCAACAGCGTCATAGAAGCCCTCCCCGCTTATACTTACTTCCAAATTAAGCAGTTATGGTAAAAGACAAGCTCTCAAACCACCGTGAGAAATTCCCCAAACTGTCTACTCTATATATAGACCTCACAAGAGAAAGCAGGTGAATAAACGGATGATCCAAACACTACTCAACTCTTCCACTCTCCCCTTGGTAGTATCCAGTGTACTGACCGCAATCGTTACGTATCTGGTTGCTCGCCACAACAACAAGAAAGAGTTGATGATAACAGACAGGCAACAAATCTCGCAGGAGAACCAGCAAATTCGCCAGGAGCTTCGTCAGGAAATGGACAAGCTTCGGGAAGAACTCCATGTTTGGCGCAACCGTTGCATGGAGCTTGAAACCATCGTACAGGAGTGGCGAGATAAATACACGACGCTGGTAGTAGAGAGGCAACAGCTGGAGTTTCGTGTAAAAGAACTGGAAACCGAACTCAAAACCTACATGCAAGCAAGGATTTCCTAGATGTTGCCGATCCAGCCGTACCTCCTCCACAAGTCATCATCCACGAAAGTGACACCTACCTGCCTTTGGGCGAAATCTCGCCTCGCTAATTAACTCCCTCACAAATGAATGACGGCTGGATGTTTTCCCCGAAGTACGCCCCGCTCTACTAGCAAAAGGAGGATCAACCTTTGATTGACATTGACCAATTCATTCACAGCCTGAGTCTGCTTACTTTTATGGCGATCTTGATTGAAGCCGTAACCGAAATTTTAAAGAATGCCTTCCCCGTACTAAAAGACCGCTCCACTTACATCCTCTCCATCCTCATCGGCATTTCGCTCTCCCTCGCTTTTCAAGTCAACCCCTTTGGTCTTGAGGGCAGCGGCTACTACGTTTCTGCCGTGCTGGCTGGTATCCTCACCAGCCGCGGAGCGAACTACCTCAACAGCTTTGTGAAAAAGCTGAATACATCCTCGAAACAATAACCTCTCCTTATCCGCACAAAAAGGCACCTGGCCTGATGCAACCATCTTACGCATCAGGCAGGTGCCTCTTCTCTTTTTCTCTTGCTTCTCTCTATACTTCCTCTATCAACCGCGCCAACAAGGTAGCGCGCGTCGATATTTCTCCCAGTTCGATCCATTCATCCGGCGAGTGGGCGTAGCCACCCTTTACACCAAGTCCATCCAGCGTCGGGACTCCGCAAGCAGCAGCGAAATTGCCATCGCTGACTCCACCTGTCCCCGACTCTTCCAAAGCCATCCCTAGTTCATTGATGCTAATCGATTGTGCAAGGGAAAATAATTTGCCTGTCTCTTCGGTTCGTTCCATCGGTGGTCGGCGAATGCCTCCCTTTACACTGATGTTTGTACCGACGAGCACTGGCGTGAGCTCGCTCATTACCTTCTCAATGCGTAATGCCTCTTCCATCGAGATAAATCTCACGTCTACTTCTGCTTCTGCTGAGTCGGCTACGACATTGGAGCCAATACCGCCCTTGATGACGCCCACATTGACGGTCGTTCCTTTTTCATAATCGGTCAAGGCATGCAGAAATTGCACTTGTCTCGCCAGCTCTTCAATAGCAGAGACACCTTTTTGATGATCGACGCCCGCGTGTGAGGAAATTCCGCTGACTGCCAAGGTAAAATGGGCGCTTCCCTTCCGCCATGTTTTGAGTGCGCCGCTCGGTTCGGTCGGCGGCTCCAACACAAAGCTCGCCACCGAACGCGCGGCTTCTTCTTCTACCAGTCGGCGAGAAGTCGGGCTGCCGATCTCCTCATCACTGTTTAATAAGAGCACGATTTTTTTATCTGCTGGCAGGCGATCCAGCTTTACCAATGCCCGCATGGCAAACATTGCTTGCAAAACGCCCGCTTTCATATCGTATACGCCCGGCCCGTACGCTTTCTCATCCCGGATCGCAAACGGTCGGCGAGCCGCCTCTCCTTCTAGCCATACGGTATCGTAATGGCCGATGATGAGGATTTGTTTTTCCCCGTTGCCTAGCGTACAACGCACCTGATCGCCATACGTCTTATTCGGGATTAGCTCTGCTACTCCCCCTGTCAGCCGTTGAAACTGCAGAGCGAACCAGCCCGCCATCCGGTCGCCCAGCTGTTTGTCACGAGAAGGCGAGTCCATGTTGACTGCCTCCTCGAGTAGCTGTAGATAGTGGGGCATATTCTCTTGTACATAAGTGTGGATTGACATAGTGCCTCTTCCTTAGTGAGATTGTGAATTGAGTCCGAACAGGCGCTCTAGTCCGTACACTTTTTCCAACAAGACGATGAACACCAGACTCAGCAGGATGACCACCGAGGAAATCGAAGCCACCAACGGGTCAAGTGTTTCCTGCATATAGGTGAAAATCGCGAGTGGCAGCGTCGTCGTATCCGGTGCCACCAAGAACAAAGAAACCGTCACATTGTCAAACGACGTCAAGAACGAAAAGATCATCCCCGACACGATAGCCGGACGCAACAGTGGCAACGTAATATCCCAGAACACCCGAAACGGATGGGCACCCAGCATGTATCCCGCTTTTTCCAACGTATAATCGAACGAGCTAAGCCCTGTGAGCACCAGCCTAACGACATACGGAATCGAGATCAGCATGTGCGCCAGCAAAAGTCCTGTAAACGTCCCCGCGATACCAATTCGCGTGAAAAACAGCAGCGCGGAAATCCCGATAATCAGCGAAGGAACGGTAAGTGGTGAAAGCATCAGTGCGTTGATGATGCCGCTCCCACGAAACTTGTATTTGGACAGCGCGAATGCAGCCAATGTCCCTAAAAAAGTCGCCAAAATCGCCGTTATCGTAGCTAGCTTCAGACTGATCCACAACGAATCGATGAACTCCGGCCGATCCAAAATCATTTCATACCACTGCCACGAAAATCCTTCGGGCGGAAAAGCGAGGTATCCGGCTGCCGTAAAGGAGCTCGGGATGATGACCAGAAATGGCAGATTGACCAAAACAAGCACAAAGAACGTGATGAGTCCAAGTACGTTTATTTTTTTCATGACGCAAACACCTCTTTATACCGCTTGGTTTCAATCAGCTTTGTATACAAAGTCACCAATAGGATGGTGCTGCCCAAGAGCAGGAAGGCAAGTGCCGCACCCAAAGGCCAGTTCAGTGTAGCCATGATTTGCTCATAGGCAATGACAGGCAAGACTTTCACGGACGTTCCCCCCATCAGGGCAGGTGTCACAAAGGCACTCATCGACAAGCTGAACACCAGTGTCGTCCCGGCAATAATCCCCGGCAAGCACAAGGGCAATGTCACACTGAAAAACGTACGTACGCGGGAAGCCCCCAAAATCGATGCCGCCTTATTCAAGGACGGATCAATGGCATACAAGCTGGTTGCAATCGCCAGAACCATGTAGGCAATGAAGGAATCCGTCAGACCGATCACAATACCCAGCTCGTTATACAAAAGCCGCAACGGTTGATCGATCAGACCCAGACTGATCAACGTCTCATTGATCCACCCTTTCTCCCCCAAAACCACTACCCAACCGAAGTTGCGAATAACCACACTGATAAGGTGAGGGGCCAGGATCAGCATCGTGACGATTCCACGCATTTTCCCTGTAGCCTGCGCCATGTACATCGCTACAGGAAATCCGAGCAAGAGGCTTACTAGTACCGTCCAGAGACTCACGCGAATCGTCCGCCAAAGAATCTCCAAGTAGTACGGATCTTGTATAAATAATGAATAATTGTGCAAAGAGAACGCCTGATTCTCATCCTGAAAGCTGAGCAAAAGCATCATCAGCATGGGGAGGATGAATACGCCAAGCAGCAAAATCATCGCAGGTGCTGTCAACAATGTAACCGAGAGACGCTTGCTCATCCGTCATCCCCTTCCCGCGGGCATGACCAGTACGTCGTCCGCGTTCCATTGACAGTAAACCGTTTGACCTTCTTGGCGGTCCACCGAACTATCGGTCATTTGGACTTTTGCCGAAAGCGTATGCTCCCCGACCTTGACCTCACATTCTGTGTACGAGCCCAGGAAGGAGGCAAGCTGCAAATGTCCTTTTACCCGATTCGCTTCCTCACTGACTATTGTATCGGTCAGCTTGATTTTCTCTGGTCGGATAAAAATGATCACTTTTTCATGGAGTGCCACGGTTCGCTGTTGCTTTGCCGCCTTTACGAGCATTCCACCAGTCGTCCGCAGCGTGAGTACATCCCCGTCCATTCCGATGACTTCCCCTTCCAAACGGTTCGTCTTACCGATGAAAGTATGCACGAATTCAGATGCGGGCTGATTGTAAATCTCCAGCGGTGTACCGATTTGCTCCACAAATCCGTGATTCATGACCACGATGCGATCAGAGAGTGCTAGCGCCTCTTCTTGGTCATGGGTAACGAAAATGGTTGTAACCCCAATTTCGTGATGTAAGCGCTTTAACTCATCGCGCAGCTCTTCACGAAGTTTGGCATCCAGGTTACTGAGCGGCTCATCCAAAAGCAGGAGAGACGGTTCAATAACAAGCGCCCGTGCAATCGCAATCCGCTGGCGTTGTCCGCCGGAGAGTTGTTTCGGATAGCGTTCTGCTACGTTTGGCAGCTTGACCAGCCCAAGTACACGATTCACACGCTCTTGCATTTCTTGCTTGTTCACTTTGCGCAATTTCAAGCCGTAGGCGATGTTTTCCGCCACAGTCATATGCGGGAACAGCGAGTACGTCTGAAATACCATGCCCAGCTCCCGTTTGTACGGAGGCACGCCATTCATTCGCTGCCCTTTGATCAAAAGGTCTCCGCCATCCGGGTCCAAAAAACCGGCAATCATATTCAAGGTCGTGGTCTTACCGCAACCAGATGGGCCGAGAAACGAGATGAATTCGCCTTGCTCCACCTGCAGGTTGAAGTTTTGAACCACGACATTGCTTTGAAATTTTTTCATGATGCCGCGCAGTTCAACGTCAATCACCTTGGTCACGTGAATACCTACTTTCCTGTTTTAGGTGCGATTTCTTTGTTAAAGCGATCAAGCCAAGCAGATGTTTCCTTGCTCACTACGCTATAGTCGAAGTTGACAACCTTTGTACGATCGAATTCCAATGTTTTCGCTACATCGTCTGGCAGCTTCACAGATGTTGCCGGATTGTAGTACAGCTTCGTTGCGTACATCGTTTGAATTTCATCCGTCAAAAGGAAATCAACGAATGCTTTTGCCGCTTTTGGACTCTTCGAACCTTTTACCAGCGTAGCTACGTTCGGTACGATGTTTCCGCCCTCTTCAGGGAAAACGAACTCCAATGGTACGCCTGCCTCTTTTTGTGTCAAGCTACGCGCCATTGTCCAAGTAGTGTAGGCTGCGCTCTTGTTTTGCAGATTTTGCTGAAGCTGTGCTGCACTCTTCGCAAAGGTCGGCATGTATCCTGCAATCGTTTCCATTTTTTTAAAACCTTGTTCGATGTCTTTCTCAGACCCGCCATTTGCGTACGCCAACATGATCATTGCAGAGCGTCCGAAGTTGCTCGCTACGTCTGTCATCGTGATGTAGCCTTTCACTTCAGGCTTGGCCAGGTCATTCCAGGACTTCGGTACAGGCAAGCCTTTTTCTTTTACCAGGTCCGCATTGTAGGAAATCCCCATCGGTGTGAAGTTTACAACTACACCGCTATCCTCCGTCACTCGCAAATCTTGCGGTACGTTTTTCATGTTCGGGATATCTGTTGCGGATACCGTTTCCCACAAGCCTTCTTGACGTCCCTTCTCTTGTTCGCCGCCTTCAACGATTGTCAGGTCGATTTGCGGAGCATTTTTCTGTGCCTTAACCTTCGCTACGATCTCCGTAGAAACACCAGAAACATAGGTCAGCTTTACATTCGGATACTTCTCGTTAAACTTCTTGAACACTTCATCCTTCATCATCTTTTCAACGGTCGCGCCGTTCCCTGCTACTACCAGTGTGTCTTCCAGCTGAGCTTGTGCCTCGGTGCCGCTATTGTTGCCAGCAGCCGGTGAAGGAGCAGATGTTTGCGGCGTGGAGGAGCCACATCCAGCCAGCAAGGAACCAGTCAAAGCGAAAATGGACAAGACGGATAATGCCTTTTTCTTCATGTAAGTTCGACCCCCGATTGTCTGTATTGTTCACAAATAGAGAACGGCGTTTCCTATTTGGGAACGATAATGTTATACTAGCACAAAGATACTGACTATTCAAGGTAGTCGTACTAGAAGCATCATTGCCCCAATTACAGGCTTGCCAGCATTCTTTCTAATGGTAAAATTACTTCAATCGAGACTCTTCTTTTAGAGGGGCTACTGTACGTTAAAGGAGACGTTTGTATGGACCAAGTATTGTCTTCTGTTCGAAATGGCTGTCGGCTGTTAAAAATATTTCTCGATTCGCCAAAGGAACTCGGGGTAACCGAGCTCAGCAAAAAACTCCAGCTGTCCAAGGGAGCCGTTCACAAGCTCCTGTCCACGCTGGAGTCTGAAGGCTTTATCCGCCAAAATGAAAAAACCAAGCAGTATACGCTTGGCTACACGCTTTTGGAGCTGGGCACTAAGGTGCTCACGAATCACGATATCGTTGATTTTTCCAAGCCGTTCTTAGAACAGCTTGTCTCACGGACAAACGAATTGGCGGTCTTATGTGTACAAGATTCCAAGGACGCGATTTATGTAGCCAAAGAGGATTCGCTTCATCCCATTCGCTTTACCGTAGAATCCTTCCGGCGTTTTCCTCTTTACTCTACTTCCGCTGCTAGGGTTTTGCTTGCCTATCAGCCAGAGGAGTTTCAGGATGAGATTTTGCAGGAACATCCACTGAAAAGTTACACACCTCATTCGTACACGTCGGTTGAGGAAATCAAAGAGGACTTGGTGACAATCCGCAAGCGAGGCTATGAAATCAGCTCGAATCGACGCAATACAGGTGTGACCGGAATCGCTGCCCCGATTTTTGATTCAACTGGACACGTCACTGCATCCGTCAGTGTCATCGGTCCCTCCGACCGCGTAATGCCAAAACAAGAAGAGATTTTACAAGAAACGCTAGCGACGGTACGTGCGATGTCGGCTCAGTTAGGGTATCGAATGTCTTGAAGCTAGATTGAGTTGCCATGAAAAAACCTCCTGTTTATCAGTCTGCTCTGATGACAGGAGGTTTCTGTTTATGCTATCTCACCCAGCTTCTGCTGTATATGAAAGTCCTCAACGGACAGTGGACTCCTGCGCATCCTCTGCTGTTCAATACCAGGCCGTAGCGGCGAGACGAGATAGACCAGCTCATGATTCCTTGGGAATTCAAGCTGATTGCTGCAAATCTCAATTCATTGAGAGAGTAGCGAATAAAGCTACTGGCAATATATGAAGTTCCGAAGTTACCCTTACGTCACGAATTATTAGCTTTGTCCTCTTCATGAAAGTGCTCCATGAGCATCTTTTGCAAGACATTCACCTCCCTACCGCATCTTTACTAAAAACACAGAAGACATTATCGATACACTCGACATGTCTTCTGTGTTTTTAGTGTTATGCAATTAATTTTAATCGTTACACTAAACGTCAGATAAAATAAATACTAATTATTAATCGCGAATCCGCTCTGAAGTGTGTCCTGTAATTTTTTGTACATCATCTTCGTATTCAAATGCAATACTTCCACCTAAAGGAATTGAGACAGAACCTGACCAATGTATTTTGTACTGTGTATGCAGATAATGGCTAAATACATCATATCTCTCTCCTCCCCAAGAAGAGCCCTCAGGTTCTACATCGACTTTCATGTAGCCTCTAATATTTTTTATATACTGTCTTTTATTATTATTTAAACTAGGGAAGTTCACGTTAAATGCGTAACCACCTGCGTCCCGCAAATCTGCTTTACTATCGGTCTTACTATCAGAGTACCACTCATTAATAGGCTCTCCATACTTATCATATTCACCGTTGAATCCATATAAACGATATTTCAGAGAAAAATCCTCAGTCCCAGGCATTAGTCGAGCATTTTCGCTAACACCAATGGCAAGGATATCATCATAAAGATCTGCTTCTGTAAAGCCATATGTAGAACTATTATCTGCAAATTCGAAACGTGCTGAAGCTTGTGCGTCCCAGTCCACTTCGTCATATATAAACCATGTCTCTAAAGTTATATAATCATGACGATCTTCAATATCGTGCCCTAGTGTCGAAATTAGACCTGATTCTGCATCTTTTTCTTTCTCTTCGTTGGTCTCTTGGTTTTCAGTTACCTTTATATCAAACTCTTTTTTTGTAAGTTGCTCGACTGCGACTTTACCATTTGGCTCTTTTGTTAGCTCATAGTATTCTTCTTTTTTACTAACTACTGGTTTTTCCATAGATAAATAATCTTGAACAAATCCATCCTCTATCAAATCCTCTATATGTTGATCAGAGAATTTAAAGATTTCCTTTAGTTTTTTCATTTCAGCTTGACTCAAATTGTCGTTGGATTTTGCCAAAATCGTAGTAGTATCCATATAAAATATGGATGCAAGCAACATTGCCGATATGGACACTTTTGCTTTTTTTAACATTTCTTACACTCCTTGTTATATAATTAAAAGAAAACGAAAAGGTGAGGTTACATTGAAATTTGGTAAAAAATACTTTTTCTCTACATTAATTGCTGCATTAGTAGTAACTAATGTCTTAACTATTTGGGGATTGGTAAAAAGCAGAAGTCATTTAGAACTTTACCAAGAGCGCATTGATGTTGATTTTCAAAGAAGTTTAAAGTCTATCGCTACATCATTAAGTCAGAGCACTGATTGGGATACAAAATTTAAATTAGCGCTTTCCCATGCGAGTAAAGTTCAAATCCTTGTTGATAGTACATCATTTACTGTAGGTACAACTGAAGAAGCCAAGAACGTACTTAGTTACGGATACATGCTTGAAAACTACTTTCAAAATTCTCAACATGCAACGATCGATAACAATCCCCAAGAATTGGAGGAGTTTATAAAATGTGTCGAAGCTTTATCAGCTAACCCCTCAGATAGTGAATCTGCAAAAAGACTAATTTCACTTATGAAATAGATAGAATTGCACCTCCAATACAAAATTTGATAATCCCCTCAGCAACACCCCTTATATTTGTAATTTTCCACGGGATGACCTTGAACCGACCGATCAGCTGAAATACTTTGCTATTCCAACCTGTTACCAAGGTCCGTCTAATGAGTAGTCATTTTCTTTCAATGGCACCAGTAGTATCCTCTGGATACTAGATACCGGTAATTACCTGCTGTCCAAACTCCACATACTCTGAAATGTCAGCAAAGCCAATTTTCATGTACTCGGCCACAATTCGCTGCACACTCATTCCCAGCTCACTGTCGTTGCTTATTTCTATCGCTTGATCTCTGCCTGAATCTGAGGTTTCCTCAAATTCTCCCACCCGATGGCATAAGCTGTTATCTTACTGTAGCCGACAGCCATTGTAGCTCTAGTAGTATTAAAGTCTCGAAGGTACTCCATAACAAAAAAGCCTCTGCTTTTCAGTCAGAGACCCGTCTTCGTTCTCAACTACTGCTGGAGGATCGATGCTTTCCATTACCTGAAACATTCCGTTTGTTTTGATAAGTCATGGTGGCTTTTGTTTTCGAGCCTGTTACTGAGAACCATCTTAAGACACTTGTTTGATGCAGATGTCCATCACAACTAGATATACAGCATCAGTTCCAATTACTTGACTCTGACCACTCAAAGTCATCTTCCGTTAGACTTTCATTTTCCGGGACACTGTTGAGAAAGGATTTAATTGCATCTTCTAAAGCTTCATCAGCAGTATTTCCAAAACCAACAATCCAATCTGATGATCCGTCAGTACGCGATTTAAAAGCAACATCTACCTGACCCGTGAATCCGCCTTTGCTGCTTTCTTTGATCTTTACCTTCAGCTTGGGAAAATGGAAGGAACACATGTACCCAAACGTCATACTCTCCCACAACTTTATTAATCTGTGTTAATCTCGAATCACTTACACTGATTTGCCAAGTGTAATGACCTAGATCATCAGCAATGATAAGCACTTTATGGGTGAATATCAGGTAAGATTCTTTTAATCAAGTTCTTGATTTGAGGCACCATCTTGTGTAGTGGATTTTCAACTTTCATCCAAAAATCAAGATGTATGTCTGATATAAGGTCAAATTCTTTGCTCAATCCGTTCACCTATTTTACACTCAATATAGTTATGTTAAATTTTTCATCTTGAGGAGTAACGGTCTCGTTTGTTTTTCGTCCTACTAATTGTGAATCGTATTACGTGTAAACAGAAAGGAAATGACACCCTATGAGAAAAACATATTTGCTGCTTTCTTCTTTGTTATTCTGTGCTTTGCTTGTTCCTGACGCGCATGCAGCTTCACAGCAAGGAACAGTTGCGCCTGTTCCTCCCCAAGTAATTGTTCCAACAAGCATCAAGGATAAACAAGGAAATACCCTTGAAAAATCAATGGCCTATGTGAAAACGTTACAAGTGAAAAACGGAAAGTTAATCGTTTCGCTTGACTATGTTCAATGGTTTTTCGGTGAGGCAGCAGTAAAAGCTTATCGCCAAGATCATCCATTGGAAAAAGAGGACTATCCAATGCCATATTACATTCGTAATAGCAATCTTAAAATTAGAACGTTTGAAGTTTCTCCGAAGGCTTCGTTTACTCTTCAAACCAACTCTACACAAAAAGATGGGAATTTCCATTGGAATGAAGCAGTAAACGCCGATACTTTTAAAAAGTTTGTGCTTTCCAAGGGGATTCCTTATCAGATACCGTTCCACGTTGAAGTAAAGAATGGAGTCATCACAAAAGTTACAGAACAGTACGTCCCTTAATTATTTGCAGCACTCCCTTTTTGGGATGCTGCTTTTCATTTTTTGCTTTTATCATAAAGCTGCACTCCGTTTCTTCCGTGAATAGCCTCTTATTACCACTCGTTCCATTCAACTCAACGTGTGGTTTGTTAAATCAACTGTTCATCCTTTTGCAGGATTCCCCAACAAACTGTAGTATTCGCTTGTTTAAAGGAGTTGATCTAATGACTGAGGTAAAGAAGATCGCTTATAAGAAATTAATTCATCAAGCTTTCCTAGACCTAAAAAACAGTGGTACTTTTGACGAGGCTACCTTTTATAGAAATTTCCGTATAGCCCATGCTTTCCCTAATCTCTCAGAGTTTATCGTTATAGATTTTGTTGGCTTCAATGAAGATGAATTTTGGGCTAGAGTCGACGCATTAGCCTCTCAATTTGATTTGCACCATTACAGAAAAATCTTCGATGAAGCCGTTATGGAAAAGTAAATTCCCAAGATTTCTTGTCTTTTCATTGGAATGATCATTTTGCTTATCACACCGATTAATTAAAAAAATTCATTTATGACAGAGCATCCCGCCAGCCAAACATTAAAGGACTATATAAAACGGCACTCAAATCATGCTGAGTGCCGTGGTGATTTTAAAATTACTAGCCCATATCCTTGTGCAAATAAGGCTCCCATGCACGTTTTAACAGACGAATGCCCTCCTCAATCTCCTCGATGGTCTGCCCCCCGAACCCAAACTGAAAGGCCGGCAGTCCATTTTCTTGCGGATGGACCCATTTATGTGCGGTTGGATAGACACGAACGCCTGATGCAGCCGCGATTTGCGTCAACTGTTGCGAACTGCTCTCACTTTTCACTTCTACCGTCACAGACAGCCCGGCATCCTGACCCTTAATCCGGATGTACGCCCCAAAGTGTTCCTGTAAGCACTGAAGCAGTGCCCCATGCTTTTTGCGGTAAAGCGTCCGCATCCTGCGAATATGCCGCTCCCAATCGCCATTTTTCATGAACAGGGCCAGCGTCTCCTGATGAATACGCGATGCCGACTGGTCAAAGTCAGCCATTTTCTCCTGATACACCGCCAATAACGCATGCGGCAAAACCATATAGCTAATGCGAATCGACGGCAGCAACGCCTTGGAAAACGTCCCCAGATAAATAACGCGTCCCTGTGTATCCAGCCCTTGAAGCGAAGGAATCGGCTTGCCATGATAGCGAAACTCACCATCGTAGTCATCCTCCATGATGTAGCTCCCCGTCTGATTCGCCCAGTGTAGCAGCTTTAGCCGTTTGGCATACGGCATGACAATTCCAGACGGGTCCTGATGAGACGGGGTTATATAAACCAGTTGCGCTCCACTCTCACTGAGCGCTTCCAAATCGATTCCATCCTCCGCCAGCTTGATCGGGCGCACATCATAGCCCAAATGGGAAAACACGACACGAACACCGTGATAGCCCGGCTCTTCCATCGCAACAGCCTGTCCCCGCGTCCCGAATAAGAACCCCAATAAGCTGATCATCACCTGCGTCCCCGCACCGATCACAATTTGTTCTGGCGTAGCTTGCACACCCCGAGCACGTCCGAGATAGCGTGCGAGCTCCTCCCGCAGCTGCGGCTCGCCTTGTCCGTCGCCGTAGTAGAGCACTTGCTTATTTTCTTCCTGCATGCACTGGTTGGTGTACTTGCGCCAACGGTCAAAAGGAAAATGCTCGGCATCAACGCGCGCTTGGTGAAAATTATATTGGATCGGAACTGCTGAGGACGTAGGCAGAGAGGGTTGGACGTAAGCTGTTTTAGCTGCTTGCTGCCCTTTCCCTATAGGTGCAGGTATAGGCCCATCCCAGTCCACATCGACTACATAAAATCCGCTGCGCTCCCGACTCTCGATGTAGCCTTCTGCCATGAGCTGGTGATAGGCACTCTCGACAGTCGTTTTACTCACCTGCAAAAATCCGCTCAATGCCCGAACAGAAGGCAGACGCGTCCCGGAGATTAAGCGCCTCCCTTGGATTTCTGTACAAAAATAGCGATAAAGCTGTAAATAGAGAGGCTCGCTCCCTTCTACAAAGCGGGGACTAATATCTAGCAAGCCACATCCTCCTCGCTGAATAAATGAAAAACCGACGGGAGCAAAAATCCCCATCGGTACTCACGTTTCTATTACACCAATATTACGCCAAATACGCCTCTCTTACCTGCGGATTCATCAATAATGTCTGGGCATCGTCTTGCAAAATAATTTCGCCCGTCTGAATCACATAACCGCGATGGGCGACAGACAGCGCTTGATTCGCATTTTGTTCAACCAAGAGAATCGTCATGCCTTCCTTGTTCAGCTCCGTAACGATGTCAAAAATCTGCTCCACCAAAATCGGCGCCAATCCCATCGATGGTTCATCGAGCATGAGAATTTTTGGCTTCATCATCAGTCCACGAGCAATCGCCAGCATTTGCTGCTCGCCCCCGGACATCGTGCCACCTTTTTGATTGACCCGTTCCTTCAGACGTGGAAAGTAAGCAAAGGCACGCTCGATTCCTTCTTCAATCACCTTTTTATCGGATACACTAAAGGCACCCATCTCCAAATTCTCGCGTACGGTCAGCTTTGGAAAAATGCGGCGGCCTTCCGGAACGTGGGCGATTCCTGCTAAGGCAATATCATGTGTACGCAGCTGCGTAATGTCTTTGCCATTAAAGATGACTTTTCCTTCTTTGGCCCGAGTCTGCCCACAAATCGTTTTCAACGTGGTCGATTTACCTGCCCCGTTGGAACCGATCAGCGTCACCACTTCACCTTCATTTACCGTTATACTCAATCCTTTTAATGCGTGGATGCCGCCGTAATACGTATGAACGTTAGTCAGCTCTAGCAATGCCATCGATTTTCCTCCTTCTACGACACGTCCGACGCACTTTTTCCGAGATAGGCCTCAATGACGTTAGGGTTGTTGCGGATTTGTTCGGGTGTTCCTTCTGCAATTTTTCTCCCGTAATCCAGCACGTGAATGTATTCGCTTAGTCCCATGACCAGCTTCATATCATGCTCGATCAAGATAATCGTCAAATCGAGCTCTTTTTTCAGCCGACGAATAAAATCCGTCATCTCAACCGTTTCGCGAGGGTTCATCCCTGCCGCTGGTTCATCGAGCAAAATGATTTGTGGATTTGTCGCCATCGCCCGGGCAATTTCCAAGCGTCGTTGCAGTCCGTAAGGCAGACTCCCAGCCGCTTCATTGGCAATATGCGCGATCCCGACATACTCCATGAGCTGATAAGCCTCAACGCGCGTCCGCTCTTCCTCCTGGCGTACACGTTTGGAGTTGAACAAGATTCCGAGAATTCCAGCGGATAAACGGCTATGCACACCCACCATGACATTTTCCAATGCCGTCATTTCCTTGAACAGACGAATGTTTTGAAAGGTGCGGGTGATACCGCGACTCGCGATCTGATCAGGACGAAGCTTCTTGATGCTTTTGCCATTCAGAAGAATTTCTCCCTCGTCTGGCTCGTAAAATCCGGTAATCATATTGAAAAAAGTCGTTTTTCCAGCCCCATTCGGACCGATGACCGCCGTAATGCTTCCTTTTTCGATGTCAATCGAGACGTCTTGATTGGCTACCAAGCCACCAAAGCGCTTCGTTAAATTTTTTGCCTCTAACAATGCCATGCTCATTTCCCTCCTCGTCCGCTACGACTGTTTTCCAGAAGTCAATTGGGACAGTCTGCCGAGAATCCCCAGCTTTTCTTTGCCAAACTCACTCTTTTTGATCGCATCGAGATCGTTTTTCTTCCGTTTGGCCGGAATCAATCCGTTAGGGCGATACAAGGCAACGAGAATGAGCATAATTCCGAAAATGAGTCGCTGGAACTTGGATGGGTCCAGCTGGTTCGGCAAACTGATGATTCCCGAATTTTGCAGACCGTGCAGGAAGTTGGAGAATTCTTTTAACAGCTGTACCTGCAAGATCGTGACAAAAGCGGCACCGAGCACAACCCCTGGAATGCTGCCACTACCACCCAGAATAACCATGACCAATATCCCGATCGATTCCATCAGCGTAAAGGAAGTCGGATCGATAAACGTCTGCTTGGCTGCAAAGATAACACCCACGACACCAGCGAAGGAGGCACCCAATGCGAATGCAGCCAGCTTGGTATTCAACAGGGAAATCCCCATAGACTGGGCAGCCAGCTCATCCTCACGCACCGCAATCCATGCACGTCCCAAACGGGAATGTTCAAAGCGTATATTCGCCAAAACGATAAAGGCAATCACAAACAACACAATGAAGTAAAAGTAAAATGGCGTCCCCATTTTGATCCCAAACAGCTCAGGAGACGGAATCGGCGTGATTCCCTGCGGACCGTTGGTGATGTTGATGGGCTTGTCCAGGTTATTGAAAACAATGCGAATGATTTCACCAAAGCCCAAAGTCACGATTGCGAGGTAATCGCCTTTTACTCTGAGAACTGGCAATCCTAGCAATATTCCGAAAACAGCAGCCACAATCAAGCCAACTATAAGAAATGGCCAAAACCACTCACCGGAGAGCGGGAACAGATTCCCTGCAATAAACTCATTCGCTTGCGAGGTCGAGAAAATCGCATACGCATAAGCCCCAGCAGCAAAAAACGCAACGTAACCCAAGTCAAGCAGACCAGCAAAGCCTACTACGATATTCAAGCCCAGAGCCATCGCTACGTAGATGCCTACCTGTGAAGCTACTTCCATGTAGTATCGGTTTTCACCGGCTACCAATGGAATGATCAGGAGGAGAACGATAGCCCCAATCGTCATTTTGATCGCTTTGGAGGTATTGGTGTAATAGACAAGCACAATGGAAGAAAGAATGCCGAGAAACGCAATGACTGATTTATCCATCAAGTACAATGCAGCCGAAAAGGCTACAATCCAGATCAACGTGAATACGAGCGGAATGCCTTTGAACGATTTCCAAGCGAAATTTGCCATTTATTTCACCTACACTTTCTCTTTTACAGCTTCGCCAAACAGTCCTTCTGGCTTGAAGAGAAGCACGAGAATTAAAATACTGAACGCAAACACGTCTTTGTACTCTGCACCAAAGGCACCGTTGGTCAACGGCCCCATAAAGGCACCGGACAAGGATTCCAGAAGACCGAGGAGTACGCCACCGATCATCGCACCACGCAGGTTCCCAATCCCGCCGAGTACGGCAGCTGTAAATGCTTTTAGACCGAGGATAAAACCGATATACGGATCGATCGTCCCGTAGTTTTGCGCAAACAGAACGCCTGTCGCGCCACCCAGGCTGGAGCCAATCAAAAACGTAAGCATGATTACTTTGTTTACATTTATGGTCATCAGCGAAGCCGTACTCTGGTCCTGTGCGACGGCGCGCATGGCGATTCCCCACTTTGTTTTATTCACAAACAACGTCAATGCAATCATCATGACGATCGCAATTACAATCACGATCAAGCCTTTTGTTGGAATCGTAGCAATACTTCCTAACGGAATCGATCCTGTAAAAAGAGCGGGACTGTTCAGATAAAACTCATTGCGAGCCAGTGCTTCTGTAAAACGTACGAGGTCTTGCAGCAAAAATGATACGCCAATCGCCGAAATCAACGGCACAAGACGAGGTGCTCCGCGCAATGGTCGATAGGCAATCCTCTCAATCCCTACCCCCAAAGCACCAGTTAATACCATGGCAATTATGAGTGTTATGAAAAGTGCGACAAATGGATTCATACCTTCAAGTGCCCCTAGTGCATCAGAGATCAATAATACCTCTGTACCGATAAAGGCTCCGACCATGAAAATGTCTCCATGGGCAAAGTTGATAATTTCCAAAATCCCGTAAACCATTGTGTAGCCCAAAGCCACGACTGCGTACATAAATCCAAGTGTCAATCCGTCAACCAACACCTGAGGCAAAATATTGATCATGCTTTCCCATCCCTCATTTCCCTTGTAGACTTGTACAAATTTTCTGCATTCGTTTCGTTGACTGGACTTATTTTCTCGTGGGAAAGGGGCCAACACCGGCGTGCAGCCCCCTATCCTGGTATGAGGCATGGGAGTGTGTGCGCGTTGTGTGGTGTGATTACTCGGCCTTGCCTACGAAAATGGATTTGTCCTTGTCAAACTTGTAAATGAATACATCTGCATTTGTGTTGTCACCTTTTTCATCAAAGGTAACCTTGGTGAATTGACCCTGAAAATCTTTGGTTTTGTGGACTGCATCGAGGACTTGCTCGCGGGTTGGTTTTTTGCCTCCGTTCGCTTTGGCAGCTTCCAAGACACCATTGAGGATGACGTTCATGGAGTCGAAACCATAGACGGAATAGGTTTCCAGAGGCTTGTTTGTGGCTTTCTTGTACTCTTCAGCCCATTTCTTGCCCTCTTCGGTTTGCGTTACGTCTCCAGCTACTGACGTAAAGACTACTCCTTCGACGGCATTACCGGCTATTTTTATCATATCAGAAGAATCCAAGCCGTCGCCACCCATAAAATAACCCTTAAATCCTTTTTCACGAGCTTGCTTGATCAAAATTCCACCTTCTGGATAAAGACCGCCAAAAAAGATGATGTCCGGGTTTTTCACCGTTACCTGGTTAAGTACCGCGCTATAGTCCTTTTCGCCCTGGGTAATGCCCTCAAAGCCAAGGATTTGAACCCCGTCCTTTTCGAATTGCATCTTCACTTGATCACTCAGACCTTGGCCGTATGCTGTCTTATCATGGATAATATAGGCCGTTTTTACACCAAGTGTATTTTTTGCATATAGAGCAGCCTTTGGTCCTTGTGCATCATCGCGAGCACAGATTCGATGAACGGTTTTCTTGCCTTCCTCCGTGAGCTTTACGCCTGTGTTTGCCGGGGATACCATGACCAGCTTGCCTTCCTCGTACTTTACAGACGATGGAATCGCAACCCCTGTGTTATAATGCCCAACTACACCGTACACATCGGGATCAGAGATGAGCATCTCCGCATTGGATACCCCGATTTTCGGGTCGCCTTGATCATCCTGAGGGAAAAGCTGGAGATCAAAGCCAAGTGCTTTAAACTCTTCCTTGCGCTGTTCGAGAGCGTAACCCGCTCCTGTCTTAATCGCATCACCGATAGCAGAATTGCTCCCGGACAGAGGGGATTGTGTGGCAATTTTGATGAGGCCACCCTCGGTCGTTCCTCCACCACTGTTTCCTGGAGCTGGCTGACTTTGCCCCCCGCTTGCGTTACTTCCGCCGCTTGAATTACCGTTTCCTGCGCAACCTGTTAATGCCATACTCGCAGCCAATACCGCAGATAAAACCCCCACATAAGAACGCTTTTTCATTAAGAATGAATCCCCCTTTTATCATTCTTTTTTCTTGTTACCCAGTCCATCTACCTTGCTAGCCAGGTTGCGACTTTCAAAAACGATGACTCTTTGGGGATAAAGATAGATGAGGCTTGGTTGTTTTTATTTTAAAATAAATCTGATAATTTACAAGAAGTAAAATATATTTTATATTCATATATCATTTATTTACAAACAAAAAAATAAACACTCCCTCAAGGTAGAGGAAGTGCCGGAACGACGATTTGCCCACTCTTCACGTCGACAATGCCTGTTGCCGTTAGACGTGCATAGGGCAAGTGGGTAGCCGTAAAAAACAAAATCGAATAAATCGGATCGAGATGGACATGTCCTTTGGAACGAAGCTGATTTACCAAATTTTCACCCATGCTGATTACTTCTTCCATCGGTGCAGACGCGAATTTTCCAGCAAGAGGCAATGGGCATTCGCAAATAATTTTTCCTTTATCGATCAGGACGACTCCACCTTTTATTTCCCGAATACGCTCCAGTGCTTGCGCCATCGCTTGGGGATCGCGTCCGATTACGATCCAATCGCCAGAGGCTGAATAGGTGCTGGCAAGCCCTTCGAGATGCTCACCGAAGCCATGAAGCACTGCCATTGTTCGGTTGCCTCCAGTCGCATCAATAATGGCGATCATTGCCAACTGCGAATTATGCTGCAAGGATACGTATCCATCCTGATCAACGGGCATGTCCTCCATCGACAGCTGCGTGATAACGGCATTCAGCATCTGTAGCACAGGTACCTTGCCGTCCTCTTCTGGGCGCAAACGGAACCAATCGGGATGTGCCTGCCTTTTCAATGGATCTGCTAAACGTAACGAAGCTTCCTCCCATTGCGGCTGAACGGTTGGGACGAGCAGGGTTCCTTTTTCTGCTACTCGTTGTCCGTTCGCAATCACGATGGATGGAGTCGGTTGATCCATTGCCGTCAACAACAGCATATCCGCGATTCGACCCGGCGCAATTCCTCCGATCTCCGCGTCCAGCCCATAATAGACAGCCGGGTTCAGCGTCGCCATGACATACGCTTCCTCTGGCGGCATCCCCGCTTCCATGGCCACACGGATCGTACTATCCATGAACCCGTCACGATGCATCGGGGGCGTGCTTCCATCCGATGTCAGCATCATTCGTGAAGACCACGGCACCCCCAACTCCAGCCAGCCCTTCACCAGCTCCGGCAGATCAGGACGAATAGAGGAATGGCGCAGTGTCGCATACATGCCTAAACGGATACGCGACAGCAAATCGGCTGCGGTGATAGCCTCGTGACAAGCTGTTATGCCGGATGCTGCGGCAATGTTCAATGTCTCGTAAGAAGCTCCCGGATGATGCCCCTCCATCCTTTTGCCCAAGTCCCGCGTATGCTTCAAACCAAAAAGCAGCGTCTCATCCTCTTGCAAAACGCCGCCCCAATTTGTCAACTCCCCACCCTGGATCACGCGTGGATGTTCCAGCATTCGCGCCAAATTGTCCTTCGTGAACGACGGATGAGCTTTCCCTGTCTGCGGATCGAGTCTACCCCAGAAAAATTGCTTCACGGGATGTGCTGCCAAAGAATCCATGATCGCTGCCGTTTGCGAAAAGGGCAGATGCATGAGCATTAACGTGTCCGACACCATTCCAGTCGTCCCCGTTTGCAAAGCAAAGTCAGCCAACGTGTAAGGGTTATACCATTGAAACGGATGCGCGTGAGGCTCGATGTAACCCGGCACGAGATATTGCCCAGCCGCCTCCATGATTACGGTCTGGTCATCGACCAGCGGCTCTTTTTCTCCTACATAAGCTATACGTTCTCCTGCCACTACGACGTGATGCTCTTGCCATTCTTTTGTGTACACATTTAGAACGCTTGCGCCTTTTATCCAGAGGCTTGCCGGTGCTTGACGTCTGCTCACGCGAATCATGTTCAAGTAATCACGATCTGATAGGGCTCGTACACGCATCATTTCTTCTCTCCTCGCTGGTCTCCCGATGTTTTTCCAAAATGAACGGTCGTTCATCGCTCTCTACACCTTCTCCGCCCATCATTCATTCCCCTGCAAGCTTGATGATGGTAGTAACAATTCCCACGGGTGTCTTGTCGCCCTTTATTACACACTAGGGAATAGACGTAATAGCGACAGGAGGACAACTCTCATGCATAAAAACGTAGGTAGAACTGATGCTATGATTCGAATAACTGGCGGTCTGTTAGGCTTGGCGTACGGCATCGGAAAAATGAGCCGTCGCCCATCCAACACTCCATGGCTGCTCATGGCTTTTTCAGCAATGAAAGTAGCAGAAGGAGCTACTCGCTTTTGTCCGATGTACGCAGCGATGGGCATCAATACGAAAAAAGGAAATGGCATTCAAGGCATGATGGATCAGCTCAAGAAAAAAGGCGTACAGATGGCAGTCAACCAGTTTACCCGCTCCATGAATATTGCCCCCATCAAAGACTCGAACACCGGCCAAGACGACGAGAGCAACACTTCAGCCACAACGAATAAAGCAAACATACAGTATTCTGCAAGCCCACAATTATCAAGGAACCAGGAAAAGCATTCAATCAACAATCAACAAAACATGAAGCTTACTCCCGAGGATCAACTTCTCGAAAAAGCGGCAAGAGAGATCATTTCATTTCGCTCCCAGGAAAATAACAACAGCAACACTCGCTACCCCACGTACACGTAAGAAGAGGAGGCACCGCATATGCTTGTCGGCTCCCAGATGTATGAATGGATGTCCCATAACTTCTTTGTTATTGCCACGATCATTGGCGTCATCGGCGTAATGGGTTATTACTTCTTTCGCACCTCGCGAAAAAGAGGAAGATATCGTCAATAAAGGAGCAGCAACTAACCGCCTGTCATTGGGCGGTTTTTTCCATTTACAAAAATAATTGTTATACATATAATTGTCATTGCAAGTATTTTTGAACGAAAGAGGGTCATTCCCCTGATCGATCATTGGCAAAAAGAACCGGTTGGATTTCTTATCGGAAATACATACCGGAGAATGATTCATTATGTTTCCCTTTTTTTAAAGGAGTTTGATTTGACCACGGAGCAGTTTGCCGTCCTGTATCGGCTACGAAAAGAAGAGGGCATCAATCAAAAAGAGCTGGCCCAGCGCTCTGCCAAGGATCAACCTTCCATGACACGCATTTTAGACACACTCGCCAAAAAAGGCTTTATCGAAAAGACTTTGAGCGAACAAGATCGCCGTGCGTACATCATTACGCTTTCCCCGAAAGGACGAGAATGGATTGAGCAAGCGATTCCTGTAGAGGCTCAGGCCGTTGCAGACATTTTGGAGGGGATTTCTCCTGAAAAGCTGGCCTTCTTGCGAGAAATCTTGCTGGAGATTAACGAGAACATCAATAGAAAAACGACTGACTAGGAGTGACAGCATTGGGAGAGAGTAGAGAGAGACTGTGGACGAGAGATTTTGTCCTGTTAACTGTATGCAATTTGTTGTTGTTTCTCACCGTTCAAATGCAGACCCCAACATTCCCTGCTTATGTGAAGGAAGCGTATCAGGCCAATGATTTTGTCGTCAGCCTGGTTATTAGCTTGTTTTCACTTGCAGCAGTGATCGCAAGGGTGTTTACCGGAGAAGCATTGAAAACGAAAAGCAGTAAGCTCTTGGCAATCGTAGCACTTGGATTCGTCGCGATTTTTAGCGCAGGCTATTACTGGGCGGGAAGCATTGTTTTCTTTCTTCTGCTGCGAATTTTAGTCGGCATTGGCTTTGGGATGGGCAGCACGACCTTTCCGACGATTGTCTCCAATGTGATTCCTGCCAGACGAATCGGTGAAGGCATGGGGTATTTCGGCTTATCGACCAGCTTGGCTATGGCACTCGGCCCGTTGATTGGACTTGGAGTGTTAAATGGGTTTGGGTTCGGCTCGATGCTCATGGTTCTCGTATTGTTAGTTGCTATTATTTTTCCGCTGATGCATTTTATCCGTGCCTACAATCAGCTTCCTGTGTCGTCCGGGAACGTACAAACTGTCACAGGCATTCGCCGATTTTATGATAAAAAGCTGCTGCTTCCAGCTGGACTGAATTTTTGTTTGTCCATTACGTATGGCGGGATTCTCAGCTTTTTGGCCTTGTACGGAAAAGAAGCCCACATTGAGAATGTCGGCTGGTTTTTCCTTACGAACGCACTGGCGATGGTGTTGATTCGTCCGTTTTCCGGCAAGCTGTATGATCGCAAAGGGCACATCGCCGTCCTGCCTCCCGGTGCGATTTTCGTCGGGGTCAGCCTCTTGCTCCTGTCCCTGACAACGACAGAGTCCTTGCTTCTCGTCTCTGCTGCCTTCTACGGCCTTGGCTATGGCATGATTCAGCCATCTATCCAGGCGTGGATGGTGAAGGTCGTCACGCCTGAGCAACGCGGCATGGCGAATGGACTGTTCTTTAATTCCATCGACCTGGGGATTGCGGTCGGCTCAATGCTCCTCGGCGTCATCGCGACACATTCGAGCTACTCTGTCATGTACCGCTGGTCGGCGGCTTGCTTGCTGCTGTTTCTGATTGTTTATTTCCTTTCGCAGGTGGCTGCGGCCAAAGCGGAAAAAGCGGCAATCGCTAGTGAAAACGTGGGTATGTAATAACCAAAAAAGCTGTTCCCTCTAAGTAGAATTTTCTACCGAAGGAACAGCTTGTTTTTTTATCCCTTTTGCTGATACTTCATCGCTCGTGCCGCAATATCCGTGCGATACTGCGCCCCATCAAACGAGATCCCTTGCACCTTCGCGTACGCTGTCTCACGTGCATGCGCCAAATCCGTTCCTGTTGCCACGACGCCAAGCACACGGCCACCGCTAGTAACGATGCCTTCCTCGGTTTCCTTCGTCCCTGCGTGAAACACCGTAGCTCCCTCGTTTGCCTGACCCAGTCCATGAATCAACGTACCTTTTGGATATTCTCCCGGATAACCCGGCGCTGCCATGACGACACAGACAGCACTTCCTTTTTTCCATGTCACATCGACTGCATCGAGCTCGCCATTGATTGTTCCGACAAAAATGTCGAGCAAATCTGTTTCGAGCAACGGCAAGAGCACCTGTGTCTCCGGATCGCCAAAACGCGCATTGAACTCCACCACTTTTGGTCCTTGCTCCGTAATCATCAGACCTGTGTAGAGAATGCCTTTGAACGGAATGCCATCCTTGGCCATCCCTGACGCCATCGGTTGGACAATCGTTTTGACGATCTCGTCCACCAGCTCAGCAGACATTTGCGGTACCGGGGCGTATGTTCCCATACCGCCTGTATTGGGACCGCGGTCATCATTGAAGATTCGTTTATGATCTTGAGAAGTAATCATCGGCTTAACTGTCTCTCCATCGACGAAAGACAACAGTGACAGCTCTTCGCCGAACATGCACTCCTCAATGACCACGCGAGCTCCCGCTTCACCAAAGACGCTTTCCTGCATGATCTGACGGAGTGCCTCTTCTGCTTCCTCCACCGTCTCTGCGACAACGACTCCTTTCCCCGCTGCCAAGCCATCCGCTTTGACAACGATAGGAGCGCCCTGCTCTCTCACGTATGCACTCGCCGATTCGTAATCCAGAAACGATTCATAAGCAGACGTCGGAATCTCGTAGCGTTTCATTAAACTTTTCGCAAAAGACTTGCTTCCCTCGATCATTGCCGCTTTTTGATTCGGGCCATAGATCGGCAGATTGCGCTCCTGGAAAAAGTCCACAATCCCCGCCAGCAAAGGATCTTCCGGGCCAACGACAGTCAAATTAATTCCTTCATCCTTGACGAATTGAACCAGTGCAGCAAAATCATGGACGCCGATCGGTACGTTTTGCGCGATTTGGGCGGTGCCCCCATTTCCTGGCGCACAGTATACCTTCGTCACTTTAGAACTCTGCAACAGCTTCCAGGCAATCGTGTGTTCTCGACCGCCGCCACCGATCACTAATATTTTCATCGTATTTCCTCCTGTGTGAGAGGTAATCCACTCTTTCATACGTGTTAAAAAAGCGAAAGTTACTCCCGAATAGCCTCTTTTAGTGCTTGAAATGACGCGTGCCGGTAAAGATCATCGCAATACCCGCTCGGTTGCAAGCATCAATCGATTCTTGGTCGCGAATGGAGCCGCCTGGCTGGATGATAGCAGTAATCCCTGCTTTAGCTGCCGCCTCCACGGTATCTCCCATCGGGAAAAACGCATCCGAGGCCATAACCGAGCCACTTGCCAATGCACCTGCTTGTTCGATGGCGATTTTCGCTGCCCCAACGCGGTTCATCTGGCCTGCACCCACGCCGATGGTCATATTGTCTTTTGCCAAGAGAATCGCATTTGATTTGACGTGCTTGACGACCTTCCACGCGAATTTCAGCTGTGCCAGTTCCTCTTCCGAAGGCTTGCGGTCTGTGACCACCTGAATCTCGCTTTCTTCGAGCTGCTTGTAGTCGAAGTCTTGAATGAGTGCCCCGCCTGCTACAGGAGCCACGCGGAACAGATTGTCCACTTTTTTGGCTGGTTCATTCAGCGCCGAGATACGCAACAGACGCAGGTTCTTTTTCTCAGCAAGAACAGCCAACGCCTCGTCGGTGAAGTCCGGTGCGATAATGATTTCCAAGAAAATCTCTTTCATCGCGAGTGCGGTGTCACGGTCAATCGGGCGATTTGCTGCCACGATCCCACCATAAATAGAGACAGGGTCTGCTTCGTACGCTTTTTGGTAAGCGGCGCGAATATCAGTGCCGATCCCTACTCCACACGGGTTGGAGTGCTTGATCGCAACGACAGCAGGTTCAGCGAATTCGCGTACAATCGCCAACGCTGCATCTGCGTCATTGATGTTGTTATAGGAAAGCTCTTTTCCTTGCAGTTGGCTTGCATTCCCGATGCTCAACTGATCGGACAACGGCTCACGGTAAAATGCCGCACGTTGATGTGGATTTTCCCCATAGCGTAAATCCTGTGCTTTCTCGTAAGTCACCGTGTAGCTCTCAGGCAGCAGTTCGCCCACCTGCTCACTCAAATAGCGAGAGATCAAGGCATCATAGGCTGCTGTATGGCGGAAAACTTTTGCAGCCAGCTTGCGACGGGTTTCTAGCGTAGTATCGCCATTTGCTTCAATTTCTTCTGCTACTTTTTCATAATCGGCTGCATCGACCACTACACTGACGAACGCGTGATTTTTCGCAGCAGAACGCAGCATCGTTGGTCCACCAATATCAATATTCTCAATGGCGTCTTCATATGTCACGTCTGGCTTCGCTATCGTTTCCTTGAAAGGATAAAGGTTCACGACAACCAGATCAATGGTTTCAATCCCCAGGTCTTTTAGTTGCTGCACATGTGCTTCACTGTCCCTTACAGCCAAGAGGCCGCTGTGGATATTGGGATGCAACGTTTTGACGCGACCGTCCAAAATTTCTGGAAATCCGGTCACTTCAGAAATGCCAATGACGGGAACTCCCTCTGCTTTTAAAAGAGAAGCCGTACCCCCGGTAGAAATGATCTGTACCCCGGCGGCTACCAATCGACGGGCAAACGGAATCAATCCTGTCTTGTCAGAAACGCTGATCAACGCTTTTTTCACACTCACGGATAGAACCTCCTGAATTTTAGTGAAAACATGAGTAACTAATGACCAAAACACGAACAATACTTATATATTATAAAATAATTGTACGCTATTATCAATAACTTCGTCAGGAAAACAAACACAGCCGCCCGTGCCTGTTCGGCACTTGCGACTGCATGCATCTGCATTTGCTTGGATGATATTATCGTTTTTTCTTGCCTTTGCCTGATAGCTTTTTGATGCGATCTGACAGTAAGACTGTTTTGCTTTTGGCAGTCGCCCTGATTGGCTTGATCGGCTTCTTCGACTTGCGGCTCTTCGCCTTTACTTCTTTGGGCATTAAGTTCCCTAACTCTTCCATGGAGATGGAGTTGCCGTCCTTTACACGATCCCTGACGCGCTCTTTCGTCTCCTCTGGCACTTCGAATCCCATATTTCCCAGCTCATCGAGCAGCGCATCTACATTGGCTCCGCCCTTCGGCATTTTTTCCGCGAGCTTCATAATATCGTTAAGCGTCCATTGCCGCCCTGTTTTTTGGCTTAGCTTATCGAGCAAGTTCGAAACAAAATCTCCGCTCAAGTCGGCCCCTCCCTTTGTGGGAATATCCCTCTCTTACTGTATGTCACACGGACCAATTTGGTTTGTCATGAATCGCGGAAGAATAGCAGCAAAATAGGGTAAGTCGGTCATAGTTAGAAGCCGACACCGTCTGATAGGACATGAATAACATGCATGTAGGACGAGAAAACGTGATTGGCAAAGTCAATCATTCATCCTCGTTAGGTGAGGCTCCTATACAAAAATAGGCCACTGCCCGGAAATATCGAAAGATGCCAATGGGTAGAACAGGAACTGCCGAACTAAGGCTTTTCTTAAGGTGGCTAAGGAATGTTTCCTTTACGTTGTATAGTGCCAAAGCTCTGGTAGGGGAGAAAAACGGTGTTATTTTGTGCACTTTTCTAACCCTCTGGATTCCCGCTAGAGGGTTTTCATTTTCGAAAGGGGGGAACGTTTTGATGGACAGTAGTCCAAGTTGCCGAATGAATACCTGCAATCAAGATTGTGTACGGAGAGTTTTACGGCCTTGTGGCGCTGCGGCATGTTCCCCATACCTTATTTGACATTCTCCCTTTTTATGGGACGAGTGTATGTAAGTAGTTATTATGTAGACATGCTTGCGCAACATGGTCGTATCCCTCCGATCCTTATATGCGAAAGGATGAGAAAACCATGTTGAACATTTACAAAACGAATGCCATGGGAAAAATAGAAGAACTGCAACAATTTGAAAAAGGCTGCTGGATCCATCTGACAGATCCTTCTGAGCAAGAAAAGCTACAAGTCGTCAGGGAGTTGGCGATTGACCTTCATTTTTTGCAGGATGCCCTTGATGACGAAGAAATCGGACGGATCGACAAGGAAGGAAACCGCGTGATGCTCTACGTGGACATCCCAGTCTCCACGAAGGAAGGGACGAAGAACAACTATACGACGGTTCCGTTGGGAATCATGGTGATGGAAGATTACATCTTAACCGTTTGCCTGGTAGAAACGGCTGTCATGAATGAGTTCGTCCAAGGGAAAGTGAAAAGTTTTCACACGCATATGCGCAACCGGTTCGTTCTGCAAATTTTATCGAATACGTCGCATGAATATTTGCATTACTTGAAAAAAATCAACAAGCAGACAGAAACACTGGAAAAATCATTGCGACAATCGACGAAAAACATTGAACTGCTTACCTTGCTTGAATTGCAGAAAAGTCTCGTATATTTTTCGACGTCCCTGGAAACGAACAGTCTGTTGATCTCCCTGCTTCGGAGCGGCAGTTATTTGAAAATGTACGAAGAAGATAAGGAACTGCTGGAAGAAGTAAAAATCGAAACCAAGCAGGCCATCAAAATGACGGAAATCTATACGGCGATTTTAGGGAACATCATGAATGGCTTTGGCTCCGTCATCTCCAACAATTTGAATCGCGTATTAAAGCTGTTGACCGCCATTACCATTGTCATCACCTTGCCTATGGTGATCGGCACCTTCTACGGGATGAACGTCGCGCTTCCTTTTCAGGGTCATCCGCACGCATTCACGATCATTATGATCATGTCCACCGCCATTACGTCTGTAACAGCTCTCTTGTTTTGGAGAAAGAAGTATTTCTAAAACGGATGACAAAAAAACCGACATCGTAAAAGGATGTCGGTTTCTACTTTATCTCTCGATTTACGTCAGCTGGACGAGCCTTCCTTCCAGCTTCACTCTCTCTTCTGCTAAAAAGCCAATGACCTTCACCAAAAGCTCATGCTCCACCGAATGGATGCGAGCCGCCAAAGTCTCAGCCGTATCTGCTTCTTGCACCGCTACGGGAATCTGGGCAATGATCGGCCCTGTGTCCAGACCGGCATCAACCAGATGTACCGTTACCCCTGTTATCTTTACCCCGTAAGCGAGTGCCTGACCAATCGCGTCTTTTCCCGGGAAAGCAGGCAAAAGCGACGGATGCAGATTGATGATTTTTCCTTCGTAGGATGACAAAAGCGTGTCGCCCACCAACCGCATGTAGCCTGCCAGCACAACCAGCGATATCTCACGTTTTTGGAGCTGCGCCACTATTTCCTGTTCAAAAGCTGCCTTGTCTGCGTATTCCTTCGGTTGAAAAACAAAGGTGTCGATCCCTAAACGCTCTGCACGTTCCAAAACCTTGGCGCCGGGCTTGTCGCACACAAGCAAGGCAACTTCTACACCTGTGAGCCTGCCGTCCTGTACAGCCTGCACGATCGCTTCAAAGTTGGAGCCGCTGCCTGAGGCGAAAATGGCCAGCTTTCTCACCATTCCACCCCGTTGTATACGACTTTGCGCTCTCCCGCTTGAATATGTCCGAGCAAATACGCCTGTTCACCCAGCTCTTGCAGCTTTTCCATAACACTCACTGCGTCTTCCGGCTTCACGACAAGCATCATGCCAATGCCCATGTTAAACGTTTTGTACATATCCGGGTAAGAGATGTTACCCGACTCTTGTACCAGCTCGAAGATCGGCAGCACCGGCCAGGAACCAACATTGATCACAGCTTGCATTCCTTCTGGAAGCACGCGTGGAATGTTTTCAGTAAAGCCGCCGCCTGTGATGTGTGCCAGGGCCTTCACTTCATGCGACGCAAGAACGGATAGCACTTGTTTCACGTAAATGCGGGTCGGTGTCAGCAGCTCTTCGCCGAGCTTTTTGCCCAATACGTCAACATGATCATGCAGGGACATGCCTTTGTCTGCCAAAAGAACCTTGCGAACGAGCGAGAAACCGTTGCTGTGCACGCCGCTGGAAGCCAGCCCGATCAGCACATCGCCTGCCGCCACGTTTGCTCCCGTAATCATTTTGCTCTCGTCCACGACACCTACGGTAAAGCCCGCGATGTCGTATTCGCCTTCTGCGTACATGCCAGGCATCTCGGCAGTCTCCCCGCCAATCAGCGAGCAGCCGGACTGGGAGCAGCCTTCCGCGATCCCTTTGACAATCGCTTCGATTTTTTCCGGAATGACCTTATCTACTGCCAGATAATCGAGGAAAAAGAGCGGCTCTGCCCCTTGGACCACTACGTCATTGACGCACATAGCAACAGCATCGATACCGATTGTATCGTGTTTGTCCATGGCAAAAGCGAGCTTCAGCTTGGTTCCTACCCCATCTGTGCCAGAAACGAGAATCGGTTTCTCGTATTTTTTGGTATCCAGGCGAAACAGCGCTCCGAACCCACCCAAATCAGTCATAACTTCGGGGCGGAATGTTCGTTTGACATGCTTTTTCATGCGTTCGACGGCTTCGTTGCCCGCATCGATGTCTACGCCAGCTTGTTTATATGCTTCACTCATCGTTTCTCCCCCTAGCAAGAGGTGCTTGTATTAGCGGTTGTTCATAAGTAGCACTGTTAGCATTTAAGCGCAGGTAGCGCTTCTTCGAACTCAATCTCTGTCGGATATTCTCCGTTAAAGCATGCGAGGCAGTGTCCTCTATTGGGAGCCGAATCGCTGCGGCCAATTGCATCGATCATTCCTTCAATAGACAAGAACGACAGCGAATCAGCCTCAATGATTTGACGAATTTCCTCTACCGATTTGGTCGACGCAATCAGTTCCTCACGCGACGAGGTGTCGATGCCGTAAAAACAAGAATTCATAACAGGCGGAGAGCTGATACGCACATGCACTTCTTTGGCGCCAGCCTCACGCAGCATGCGAACAATCCGATTACTCGTCGTACCGCGTACAATGGAGTCGTCAATCATCACGACGCGCTTGCCTTCCACTACTTTGCGAACCGCAGACAGCTTGAGATAGACAGCGCGCTCACGCAGCTCCTGACTCGGCTGAATGAAGGTACGTCCCACATAGCGGTTTTTGATCAAGCCGATTTCGTACGGAATTCCTGTCGCTTCCGCAAATCCGATAGCAGCAGAAATACTCGAATCCGGTACACCTGTGACGACATCAGCATCAATCGCGGATTCCAATGCCAACTGCTTGCCGAGACGTTTGCGCGCCATGTGGACGTTGATTCCGTCAATGTCGCTATCTGGTCGGGCAAAATAAATGTATTCAAACGTACAAATCGAACGCTGTGTCGTTTCTGTATGCTTGCTCTCGGTAATGCCATTCTTGTCGATGACGATCAGCTCACCCGGTTGCACATCACGCCAGTACTGCGCGCCAATGATATCGAACGCACAAGTCTCGGACGCGACAGTGATCGCATCTCCGAGTCGTCCCAATGACAGAGGACGCAAGCCATTCGGATCGAGAGCGATCACGAGCTGATTCTCGTTCATGACGAGAAGTGCATAGGCTCCCTTGATGTATTGCAGAGCGTCCTTCACCGCTCCCGGCAAATCCTTGCTCTCGGAGCGAGCAATCAGATGTGCGATCACTTCTGTGTCACTGGTTGTCTGGAAAATGGAGCCTTTTGCTTCCAACTCTTTTCTAAGCACAGCGGCGTTCACGAGATTCCCGTTGTGGGCAACTGCCATGCTGCCTTGTGCATAGCGGAAAAAGAGCGGTTGGGCGTTTTCAATCTTGCTCGAGCCAGCAGTCGTATAACGGGTATGACCAATCGCGATATGACCGCTAAACTTCTCCAAATCACCCTTGCCAAAAGCCTCTGACACGAGACCCATTCCGCGGTGCTTATACCATTTCTCGCCGTCGGAGGCGCAGATACCTGCGCTCTCCTGACCGCGATGCTGAAGGGCGTGCAGACCCAAATAGGTCAATTGGGATGCTTCTTTGTGGTTGTAGATGCCAAAGACGCCGCATTCTTCGTTCAATTTGTCCCAGATTAGCCGATCAAACATGGAATCGCATCCTTCCAGGCTGCTTTCACCTCTTGAGTCGAAGCGTTGATCGCTTCTGTACCGTTCACGTTCACTACCAGACGATCACCGCCAACCGTACCGATGTTTTTAGCAGGTACGCCATGTTCACCTGCCAATGCGAGAATCGCCGCCGCATGCTCTCCAGATGCACTGAGCAAGATGCGCGATTGAGATTCACTGAACAAGAGCACGTCAGCACGCAGCTCGGACGCAAGAGTCACCTGCGCACCGACGCCTTTGCCGAAGCAAGATTCAGCCAGTGCGACGCCGAGACCACCTTCGGACAGATCGTGTGCGGAGTTCACCAGACCTTGGCGAATCGCTGTGAGAACCAGCTTTTGTACTGCCGCTTCCTTGGTCAGATCGATTTGCGGAGGACGTCCGGAAATGCTGCCCGTAGCCATCTTTTGATACTCACTGCCGCCCAGCTCAGCGAAGGTCTCGCCCAACAGGATGATCGCGTCGCCTTCGTTTTTGAAATCCTGGGTCGTAATATGGTCAACATCAGTGATCAAACCGACCATTCCCACCGTTGGGGTTGGATAGATCGCGTCACCGCTGCGTTCATTGTAAAAAGATACGTTTCCGCCGATAACCGGAGCATCGAGTGCTACGCACGCTTCGCTCATGCCCTCGCACGATTTTTCAAATTGCCAGAACACCTCAGGCTTTTCCGGACTTCCGAAGTTCAAGCAGTCCGTAATCGCCAGCGGCTCTGCACCGGAGCAGACGACGTTGCGCGCAGATTCTGCAACCGCAATGGCACCGCCTACTTTTGGATCGAGGTACACATAGCGACCGTTGCAATCTGTACTCATGGCAAGTGCCTTGCGAGTACCGCGCACCATGACAACAGCAGCGTCAGAACCAGGCTTTACAGCTGTGTTTGCACGCACGATGTGATCGTATTGCTCGTATACCCACGCTTTATTCGCCACTGTTGGCTGAGCCAGCAAGCTTTTCAGCGTACCATTCAGATCTTTCGGTTCTTGGATGGCTGCCAACACATCTACATTCGCATTTGCTTCGTAGTAAGCAGGCACCGCAGATGGACGATGGTACACAGGTGCGTCGTCTGCCAAGCTGTCTACTGGCACCTCTGCTACTACCTCACCTTGGTGCAACAAGCGCAGCTTGCTGTCTTCGGTTACTTTGCCCACGACAGCGGACGCCAAACCCCATTTGTCAAAAATCGCTATCGCTTCTGCCTCTTTGCCTTTTTCCACGACGACGAGCATACGCTCCTGTGACTCAGACAGCATCATTTCGTATGCAGACATGCCAGCTTCGCGCTGTGGCACCAGGTCCAGATTCATTTCGATACCATTGCCCGCCTTGGAGGCCATTTCGGAGCTGGAGCTCGTCAAGCCTGCCGCTCCCATGTCCTGAATCCCGACGACGATACCTGTGTCGATCAGCTCCAGGCACGCTTCCAGCAGGAGCTTTTCCATGAATGGATCGCCAACTTGAACTGCCGGGCGTTTTTTCTCCGACTCTTCTGTGAGCTCCTCGGATGCGAAGGTCGCCCCGTGAATACCGTCGCGCCCTGTGCTGGAACCAACGTAGATAACAGGGTTGCCGATACCGGACGCTACCCCTTTTTGAATCTTCTCGTGGTCGATCAAGCCGACACACATGGCGTTGACAAGCGGATTGCCTTCATACGTAGGGTCGAAATTCACTTCGCCACCCACAGTCGGAATCCCGATGCAGTTCCCGTAGCCTGCGATACCAGCTACTACATTTTCAAACAAATATTTGACGCGAGGAGACTTGAGCTCCCCGAATCGAAGCGAATTGAGCAGCGCAATCGGACGCGCGCCCATCGAGAATACGTCACGGATGATACCGCCCACGCCAGTCGCAGCTCCTTGGTACGGCTCAATCGCAGATGGGTGGTTATGGCTTTCGATTTTGAAAACAACCGCCTGATTGTCACCGATGTCGACAATACCCGCACCTTCCCCTGGTCCTTGCAAAACGCGAGGTCCTTTTGTCGGGAAACGACGCAGGACAGGCTTGGAGTTTTTGTAAGAGCAGTGCTCCGACCACATGACGCTGTACAAACCTGTCTCCGTCCAGTTCGGCTTGCGGCCGAGAATTTCTACGACACGCTGGTATTCTTCGTCAGTCAGACCGATTTCTTTGTACAGTTTTTGATCGGCAATTTGTTCGGCTGTCGGTTCTTTATGCGTGAGTTGTGACACTGTTCTGCTCCCTCCAAGTCTTCAGGATCGAGGTAAACATGCGGCGTCCGTCATCGGAAGTCATCCAAGAATGGACGGCACGCTCCGGGTGAGGCATCATGCCAAGTACGTTTCCACGTTCGTTGCAAATGCCCGCGATGTCTTCCAGTGAACCATTCGGATTCTCGCCATGATAGCGGAAAACGATCTGTTTGTTCGCTTTAAGCTTCGCCAGCGTTTCTTCATCACAGTAGTAGTTTCCTTCGCCGTGCGCGATCGGAATTTGGATGACTTCCCCTGCCGCGAAATCTCGGGTAAAGGAGGTATCGTTGTTTTCCACACGCAATTCGGACAGCTTGCAACGGAATTTCAGTGAACGGTTACGCAAGAGTGCTCCTGGCAACAGCCCGACTTCGGTCAGGATTTGGAAGCCATTGCAGATTCCCATGATCAGCTTGCCTTCTTCTGCTGCTTTCACCACTTGCTCCATGACGGGTGAAAAACGAGCAACGGCGCCACAGCGCAGATAATCTCCATAAGAGAATCCACCTGGCAAAAGAATCGCATCATATTTAGAAAGATCCGTATCGGAATGCCATACGTAATCCACAGGCACTCCCATTACGTCTTCAACTGCGTTAAACAAATCAATGTCGGCGTTCGAGCCTGGAAAGACGATAACGGCTACTCGCATATCTTTAGCCCTCCACGATATCAAAGCGATAGTCTTCTACCACCGTATTGGCCAACAGCTTTTCGCACATTTCACGTACACGCTCTTCTGCTTGCGCACGGTCAGAAGTGTTCAATTCCAACTCCATGTACTTCCCGATACGCGCATTGTTTACTTCATCAAAACCCAAGGTGTGCAGAGCACCTTTTACAGCGTGTCCTTGCGGGTCCAAAACACTCTCGCGCAATGTTACATAAACAACAGCTTTAAACATGTACGTCTCCTCCTAGTCTCGTAAGCATTTCTTTGTAAGCTTCCTCCACATTGCCCAAATCGCGGCGGAAGCGGTCTTTGTCGAGCTTTTCATTCGTTACCGAATCCCAGAAACGGCATGTATCCGGGGATATTTCATCGGCGAGGAGAATCTCCCCGTCCGCTGTTTTTCCGAATTCCAGTTTGAAATCGACCAAAGTAATGTTGCGCTCGCGCAGGTAAGGCACGAGGACCTCGTTTACAGCAAGACCCATGCGCTCCAATGTCGCTTGGTCACTCTCGCTTGCAATCCCCAACACTTTGATATGGGAGGCATTCACCAATGGATCTCCCAGTGCGTCATCCTTGTAGTAAAACTCGACAACGGGCTGCGGAAGCACAGTTCCTTCTTCCATGCCAAGACGCTTGGCCAATGAGCCTGCTGCGATATTGCGAACGACTACCTCCAAAGGGATAATCTCCACTTTGCGAACAACTTGCTCTGTGGCGGACAGCAGACGGACAAAATGGTTGTCGATGCCCCGCTCCTTCAGCATGGTGAAAAAGATTGCCGTAATGCGGTTGTTCAACTCGCCTTTTCCGGTGATTTGCGCCCGTTTCTCTCCATTGAATGCTGTTGCGTCGTCTTTGTACTCTACCCAGTACTGATCAGGCAAAGATGTCCGATAAATACGTTTTGCCTTACCTTCGTAGAGTTGTTCCTGTTTTTCCACTGTAGGAGTCACCTTCCCAGTCAAAAAGGTTGAGTTTAGGTTAATTCACGAACGTTTCAAATACATTAAAACACAAACATACGCATTTATCAACGAAAAATGCTGGAATAGACTTCGACAAACGTTCGGGAATTACTGTATGTTTTTCGAACGGTAGATGTTAACATTCGTTTACATGTTCTCCATACTGGCTTTACATCTCCTGATTACAATAGTCCTTAGTCTCGGGACTTTTCGACCATCCACTTATCAGGAGGCAACTGGAGATGCACGCTATCTTTCGCCATTTACTCACTCCCTTTTCTCGCTTACACAGGCAAGTGCGGCTCCGTACCAAGCTGACGATCCCACTACTGTTCATCCTGCTCGTTTCCTCTGGCATGATTGGCTGGACCTTTTACACCCAGGCAAAACAGGTGATGATTTCACAAATGGAGTCCCGCCTTGACTCAGAGACGGACAAGACTACCGAAAAAATTTCACTTTTGAAGTTCACTTTCGCTAGCGACGATCAATCCTATCAAAAGCGTCTTCAATACGAATTGCAACAGCAAGAAAGTAATCTGTCTCAAGAAGGCTTGATACTCCAGCAATATTTGGTCAAAAATGGAGCTTTTTATCCTATTGAAAAAGTGACAAAGGGCGCTATTGAAATCCCGCAAGATATTGCGAAACGGATGGAAGCGGAGCGCTTCGGCGTGATTCACGTCCCTGTCGATGACCACATACATACACTGGCCTTTACCCATTCTCCTGAGGAGAGCTACATATACGTCATAGACGTTTTGCAGGAGTCCTATCTAGGTCCTCTCTATGAGATAACCAAAATCATCGTGATGACCATTCTCGCTAGTCTGGTCCTTTCCTTGTTGCTGTGCTTGCTGGTTGTGAAGGGGATAACCACGCCATTTCAGACGTTGATTGCGGCCATGCAACAGGTCAGCTCGGGCGATCTCACCCATCGTGCCCTTTTGCAAAACGAGGGTCCAGAGATTCGCGGGATTTCCAACAGCTTCAACCATATGGTAGAACAAATGTGCGAGATTATTGCCGAGATCCAACTCATGATTGTGGAACTGAACAAAGGCGGCATCGCAATCAGGCAAACAGCCGATGAAGCAGGCGATCGTTCGTCGATGCTGTCTCTGCGTCTCGATACAGTCAATCAAGGCGTCGAACAAACGGCTGCCTCAACAGATGGCGCCAGCGCCTCCTTTCAGCACATCAAGCAATCGATGGATGGACTGTTTGCGCGTATTTTCTCTGTGATTGAAGCGGGTAAAAAGATGCAGACAGTCACCCACCATGGACAAAATCGTATCGATGATTTGAACACGATGATCAATCGCTTCTCCCACACGTACGCACAGATCGACACCCGCATGACTGAACTGCGTCGACAATCAGAGTCCATTGGAGATGTTGTTCATCTGATTCAAAACGTGGCGAAGCAAACCAAGCTTCTCGCTTTAAATGCCAGTATTGAAGCAGCCCGTGCTGGAGAAAACGGACGCGGATTTGCTGTCGTGGCCAACGAGGTAGCCAAGCTAGCCAGCGAGTCGGAAAACGCTACATTAGAAATTACGCGGCTGATGGACGCTGTTCAGGAACAAACCCATGAGATTTCCTCCGAAACCTCACAAGCATCCGAACAACTTCAGCAAAGCCTGCAAAAACTCTCAGACGCTGCATCTGCTTTTCTTGAGCTTCGACAAGCTGTCGATCAGACTACGGGAGAGCTGCATATAGCCAATGAGGGGTTATCACACATAACCGAAGGCTTGCACACCGTAGACATGGCATTGGATGCGTTTGTTGCCATTTCACAAGAGACCAAATGCAGCACAGAAGAAATGCTGGTCGCCTCGCGCGAACAGCTCACCTCCATTGAAAAATCACGTCAATTGGCAACGGAGCTTCTATCCTTATCTGAGCGGCTGCAAGAGATCAGTGATCGCTTTCGCGTTGCCTGAACAAGATGAGCCTTCCCCTCCGGGCAGGCTCTTTTCTTTTGTTTATGATAAACTTGTCAGTGGTACAACCAATACGTGAAAGAAGGAATTTCAGATGTTTCCATTTGAAGTGTCTTTTCCTACCAAAATTTACTTTGGCATGGGCGAACTGGAACGTTTGGGCCAAGAAGCAAAATCGATGGGCCAAAAAGCATTGCTCGTCACAGGCGGCAATGCGGCCAAACGTACAGGACTTTTGGACCGCGCCAAGGCTCTGTTGCAGGAAGCTCAAGTGGCGTATCTTGTTTTTGACAAAATCGAACCGAATCCGCGTACGGCAACGGTTGATGCCGGAGCTGCTCTTGCTCGTGAGCATCAGTGTGACTTCATCCTCGCTATCGGTGGCGGCTCCGTGATGGATGCCTCCAAAGCGATTGCGGCAGCAGCCGTTTCCGGACGCCCGATTTACGATTACATGCGGGGAAATCCGAGCGGCTCTGGTCAATTGCTGGTACCTGTTCAGGAAGCACTGCCGATCATGACCGTTCCGACAGTAGCCGCTACAGGTTCGGAAGCAAACCATATCAGCGTCCTGACTCATTGGGATACGCATGAAAAATCTTCGATCAACGGTCCAGCACTTTACCCGAAGATTGCCATTCTTGACCCATCTGTGACCTTTACCGTTCCAGCTCGCGTCACAGCGGAATCTTGCGCGGATATCTTTTCTCATCTGTTTGAAAACTATTTGATCAGCGCGGAAGGAACCCACGTTCAGGACGGTATTTCCGAAACGCTCATTCGTCTCGTTGTCGAGCACTCCATCACAGCGATCCAGCAACCAGACAACGCAGAAGCACGATCAACCCTTTTGTGGGCGAGTACGCTGGGCATCAGTCCATTCGCTGCTGGCGGTCGTGGTGCTGGCATGCCGTTGCACGGAGTTGAACATCCGCTGAGCGGAATCTACGATATGGCTCACGGTCGCGGACTGGCGATCCTGTCCCTTCCATATTTCGAACAAGTGATATTGCAAGATCGTCCCGAGAGACTAGCCCGTATGGGACGTCATTGCTTTGGCGTTACCGTGGAGGACGAAGGCGAAGCAGCACGAGCAACGATTGAAGCCGTTCGCCATTGGTATGAGCGCATGGGAATCACAGAGCGTCTGTCTGACTTCGGTGTGACCAAACAATCGCTGACCCAAATGGCCGAAGAAGCGGTTCGCATCGGCGGACGCGGAATCGGGTATCTGCCTAGCTCACGAAAATTGAATGAAGCCGATGTCATCGCGATCTACGAGGCTTGCCTGTAATTGAGCATCAAACACACTGGCAAGCCTACGTTCAGTTATGTAATAATACAAATTAATCATTAATCAAAATTATTTTACTACGGAGGTTACCACCATGGCAGATCCACGCATTAATGAACTGGCAAGCCGTCTCGTCCGTTACTCGCTTAATTTGCAAAAAGGCGAAAAAGTTCTGATCGAAAATACAGGCCTGCAGCCTGAACTCGTTCGTGCACTTGTGCGTGAATCATTTGCAGTTGGGGCTCTGCCTCTGGTCACCTTGAAAGACCAGGAAGTCATGCGTGCACTCTATCAAGGCACGAGCGAAGAACACATGGCTCTGATGGCAAAATACGAGTATGACCGGATGAAGGACATGGACGCTTACATCGCCATCCGCGCTTACGACAACATCAACGAGTATGCCGACGTACCAGAAGACAAAATGGGCATTTACGCTCGCGTCCTGTATCAACCTGTACATACGAACGAGCGCGTTCCGAACAAACGCTGGGTTGTACTGCGCTACCCGAACAAGTCGATGGCGCAACTGTCCAAAATGAGTCTTGAGGGCTTTGAGGACTTCTACTACTCCGTCTGCAATCTGGACTACGCGAAAATGTCCGCTGCTATGACTCCGTTGAAAGAGCTGATGGAGCGCACTGATCGCGTACGCATCGTCGGTCCAAAAACAGACCTGCGCTTCTCCATTAAAGGAATCAATGCCATCAAATGTGACGGCAAACGCAATATCCCGGATGGCGAAGTATACACCGCTCCTGTGCGCGATTCCGTAGAAGGAACGATTTTCTACAACGCGGCATCAATCTACAACGGCATTACCTTCAATGATGTGCAATTCACTTTCAAAGAAGGCAAGATCGTGGAAGCGACCAGCTCCAATACCAAAGCATTGAACGACATCCTCGACACGGACGAGGGCGCACGCTATATCGGAGAATTCGCGATCGGCTTCAACCCGCACATCCTCCACCCGATGCTGGACATCCTGTTTGACGAAAAAATCGCGGGCAGCTTCCACTTCACGCCAGGAAATGCTTACACAGTTGCAGACAACGGCAACCGCTCCTCCGTTCACTGGGACTTGGTCCAAATCCAACGCCCTGAATACGGCGGCGGCGAAATCTGGTTTGACGATGTGCTGATCAGAAAAGATGGGCGCTTTGTGTTGCCAGAGTTGGAAGGCTTGAACCCGGAGAATTTGATTTAAAAAGTGCCATAATAGCGAAAAGGGCAGGGACGAGGCTCCCTGCCCTTTTTTGAATAAGATTCACTACGAACGCCATTTCTTACATACGATCTAACGGGGTGACTTTACTAACTAACAATAAATCAGTAAAATAACGTTTAGATTGTTGAGGTGGTAGTCAACGATCTAACTGACTCATTCTCAGAATGAGAAATACTCAGTTTTCCCAAAGATGATCTCCTTAGTAAATAGGGAGATCACTTTTTATTTTGTAAATTCTGCACATTAAATAACTCCTATTTTGATTCTTTCACTTCTGTGTGTGTAAATGGTGTTGGCACTTTAATCCTTCCAATACGCCTTTGTTTTACTACTGTATCTTCTCCTGGATAAACTTTAGCACGCCAATCCGCATATATATTGTATACCTCAGCAACAGCCCACAATCTGATAACATACGAACCTGGCTTTTTAAAGGTAGCATTAATTTCTTGTCCTTTTACGACTTCATGTGTTTGTGATGAAACAAACTTGTATCCCAAATCGGCCTTTACTAATTTTATGGGGAATTCTACACCGGCTGCCCAATCATGAGTACTCTGAACAGTTTCTTTTGCACTCGATGTATATTTTGCACTTAATTCAGTACCATCCGTAACTGTAATATACTCTTTGTATACTAAAAAATGTCTAGTTTCATCTTTACTATACTCGTAAGTAGCAGTACCTCTTACATACCCATCTCTATAGTAGGAAATACCAGTATCTAAGGGTTTTATAGAACCTTCTTCTTCATCTTCTGCATAGGATCCCACCACTCGACTATCATATTTATCTGGGCCTGCTGGTGTGTAGGTTGTAATGTCTCCAAATGCAAAAGTAGTTGGTAAAATACTAGATGATAAGAGAGAAAATCCTAAAATAAAGGTAGAAAACGCTTTTCTCTTAAATGCCATAATCAGTCCTCCAAAATTCATATATTTCATAACCTACTAGGCTATAAAACCAAATTAAGATTTCTTATTTAAATAATTCAGTAACATCATTAAGAATTCTGAGTATAATTTTTGAACATCTACATCCTGTGATGTTAACGTCATAGCAACCATACTTACGGATAGCCCATTTCCCGAAAAATTATATACATTTACAAAAGTATTAGGAAATTTATCACTATACGCCCTCGTAATACCATTATTTTCGTCCTTGGAGTTGTAAAAATTCGGGGAATAACTAACTGAATTGGTCCATTGAAAATCTCCCTCAGGACCTGGTGCCACACCAAGCATTATTACTACACCATTTTTTTCATTTTTATAAACCAAAGTTTTATTATTATCATGAAATTGATCTAGTGACTCTTTAGGCTCATCATTAATAGCTGGTACAATATTTCTAATATTCCAATCCTCAGTTACCTCAACATAACCCTCCGGTTTAAAATTCTCTTTTAAAAGTGAGAATTTTGAGTTGAACGTTTGCACATCAATCTTATTGGTAACTTGTGCATTCGTATTGCTTGGTTCACAAGCTGCTAACATTAATAGAGAAAAACTTAATAATACAACTAGGTAACACTTAATGTATTTATTCATAATAAGATCACCTTTTTCTATTTTTACATATTTTAGTATATTTAACTAAATATTGTTTGTCAAATTGCTTTTGTTGAAACTTTGAACACTTTAAAATTTCGTATAATTTACCCGTTATGTTGCCGATAGCCACAACATGAATCGAGTTTCGAAATCCAATTTCAGTCGGAGCAATTGACGATCGATTGTTAACTTTAACTCTGCGAATAATCTACAAAAACTATACGAAGCGATCCTCTAGCTTTCCAGATTTGAACAAACTTGGTACCAAGCACAAGTAAGCCTCCCATGATGAAGAGACTTACGTTGGCATATCAGAATAATCACAGCAATTTCGGCATTTGTGACAAATCGTTTTTCTTGAGCGTGCACCCTTTTGCTCGCGAGTCAACAGCACTATTAAATGATTGTCCCTGCTCCGCCTTCGTCTTATGTGTAAATTTGATCAAGTTGCGATACCTGATCTTCGTTATTTCCGTACATGCGTAATCCCTCTCTTTGGCTCAGAATCTCGGATAAATCCCATGAATAAATGCTGAACTTTGACAGGAAACATTACTACCCTCACCTATGTCTGGATGATTGTCCCATACGGCAACCTGATCTCAAAACATGTACGAATCAAATCACTTTGAACAGAAATCGTTCCCCGATGCTTCTCGACGATATTTTTGGCAATATACAAGCCGAGCCCTGTGCCTCCCCCTTGATGCGTTCGGGCTTTGTCGCCCGTAAAAAACATTTCAAAAATATGCGGCAGCGCCTCCTCAGGTATTTGGTCACCGTAATTCAAGATTTGCACAACCACTTCATCGCCCTCGCGATAAGCGTTCAAATCGATAAAGTGACCATCGCCCCCATAGCGTATCGCGTTGGTCAGAATGTTCTCAAATACGCGCGCCAAAAGCTCCCCATCTCCCACGATCACTAATTGAGCCGCAATTGTACACCGCGAGACCAGCTCATTTTTCTCAAGAGAGGGATACATCTCTTCATTTAACTGAACAAGCAATTCACTCAAATCAATGACCTTTTGCTCGATATTGACCATGCCATAATTCATTCTCGTAATTTCGAATAGCTCATCAATCAGCTTTTCCAATCGTTGCGACTTGGTAAAAGCAATCGTCGCATAATGCCGCATCTGTTTTTGTGACATCTGCCCATCTCGCAAAACTAAATCTAAATAACCCAGTACGGATGTCAGTGGTGTACGCAAATCATGCGCGAGATTCAAAACAAGCTGATCCTTGCTGCTTTCGGCGAAATCTCCTCTTTCTACCGCCTTTTGCAGCATCTCGCTTGCTTGATTGATATCCTTGGCAATATCTGCGAACTCATCATTGGATGGAATATGGACATGCCTTGTAAAGTCTCCACTCGCGAGAAAATGAATGCCCGTAGAAATCTCCCGAAAGTAGCCAGCATATCGTTTGGTCAGGAGATAGAAAAACAAGATCGCGATGGGAGCAAAGACAATCAAAAAGAAATTGATATCCCCGATCTCCCTGATGAATTGGCGAACCTGGGCGAGCCGATCTTCGTACTTAACCCCCGCCTTATAGTAAAACTGGAGCACTTTATAGAGCAGATAGGTTACGATACCGGCCAGAAGCATGCCAAGCCCAAGAAGCCCAAGCATTTTGGCACGAAAACTATGTCTCCTCTTCACCATGGAAAAATGAACCACTCCCTATACTCGTTTTCGTCCAAGGCTCAATCATGATAGACTCTTTTGACACGTTCTCCCAAACGGCTGACCAGCTCGTTCGTAATGGTTTTGCACTGTTGGGCCATTTCCTCAGCAGTGATCTCCTCTTCTTGATCTCTGCCGATAAAGGTCACCATATCTCCTTTTTGCACCGCTTCCATATCTGTAATATCTACAATAAGCTGATCCATGCAGACAAAGCCAAGAATCGGTCGCCTTTTTCCTTTGATCAAGCAGGTAGCCCCCGCCTGTGACAGCATGCGTGGAACCCCATCTGCATATCCGATGGATACGATGGCAATCTTACTGTCTTTCTGCGCTGCATAGGCGCGTCCATAACCCACGGATGCTCCTTTTTCCACTTGTTTCACCTGCACAACTCTGGCTTTCAGTGATAGCACAGGTCGTAAGTCGATGCTCGTTTTCACCTTGTCTCCCTGCTTGCTCAACATTCCGTAGAGAGCGATCCCAATCCGAGCATAATCGTATTGCAGCTCCCCATAATTCAGCACGCCGTAACTGCTTTGAACGTGCAGCTTCTGTGGATCGATCCCTTTTTCTTTCAGCTGTTCGATCACTTTTTGGAAACGGGCGATTTGATTTTTCGTGTATGCGACATCCGAAGCTTCCAAACTGTCAGCCACACTCAGATGCGTAAAGGTACCGCATACCTGCAAATTTTTATATCGATACATGGCCGCTATTTTTTCCGTGTGTTCCCAAGATTCCCCGAGTCTTGCCATCCCCGTGTCGATCTTGACATGAACAGAGATTTTCACGTTGTAGCCGTTCAGTTTTTGGGCATATTCGTCATCTACTACGGTTTGCGTCAGTTTGAAACGGGCGATTTGGCGTATCCGACACTCATCGGTATAGCCAAGCACCAGAATCTCCCCTTTTACGCCTTTCTTCCGTAGTTCGATTCCTTCATCGATTGTGGCAACTGCGAAGTGATCAATCCCGAGCTTGTTCAAGAACCTCGCGATTTGCCAACCGCCGTGGCCATATGCCTGCGCCTTTACGACTGCCATCATCGAACAATCCTTGGGAAGAACCCGCTGGATTTCCCTGACATTATGCTGGAGATGAGGAAGATGGATATCAGCCCATGCTCGCCCGGTTTGATCCGGTTTCCCAACTCGAAAGCGCCGAATCACCTTCATCAGCTTAATCGCCATCACCGAGAGAACAAACGACAGCACTGTGACCAGTGTAAAATGCACCAAGCTGTTATCAACAAGCGGCCCTGTCAGTCCCGTTACTTTGGCTGCTGCGCGAATGAGCACAATACACAGCGGATGGATGACATAAACATACAGGCTCAGCTTTCGTAACGTTGGGCGATTTTTGCCTTTCCAGAACAATAAAAGTTGAAAGAGAAAATACATGCACGGTATCAAAAAAATATACATACTATCATGACGTTGCAGCTGATAAGCATGCAAAAGCAAGCCTTCCATTACCAGCATGCTTCCGAACAAAACAAACCCGATGGCATACGGTGCGACCTTTTTCTTTTTCCGTCTGCGGGTATTGGCAATCATGCCTCCCATGACAATAAACACTGGAGCAAAAAATATGCCGTTCCGCGTGTAATCAAACAAAGTAAACATTGATTGATAAATGATATCCACATACGAACTCATCTGTGCCAAGCCAAAGTAGCTGTCTCCCAACAGCCCGATGCCATACAGTAGCAAGGTCACCCAAAACGTATTCCATGTCGACATTCTTGTATACAAAAAAGTACTGATACACACCCCCAGCATGATGCCAGGGAAATACCACAGATGATACAAGGTCCCGTTAAACAAGAGATCTTTCACTGCTGAAAATACGGTAAATCCATCTGTAAAATACCCCGCATACACATTCACAGGAAGATAGAGAAGGATCGAAAACAAATATAGCTTTCCTACTTTCCATAAAAACTGCTTTAGCATAGACGCATTTCTGTCGCGATCTGTGCCAAGCTTTTGCAGAAAGAAAAATCCTGTGCACATAAAGAAAAACGGAACCGCCACCCTGGCTATTGTTCGTGTCAGTGTAAAGTCAGCCCATTCGCTTATAGACAGTAGCGGAGAAGTATGGATTGCGATGACAAGAATCGCCGCAATGATTCGGAATTGATCCAGCCCACCATACTGCTTTTCATTACCCGCGTTCATTACGTGCCTCCTGATGAAACACCGTAATGATAAAGCCATCCACGTTATTGCCCGATATTTCGTAGCTCTCACCAGCCACAACTGGGATGTGCGTAACTGTATCGGTAGCTTTTACATAGTAGATTTCAATGCTCTCATCATCTACTAGCAAATGCTTCTGATGGAATTCGTAGTTTTTCACATACTCGATATACTCTTCCAGACAAAGCTGGAGCTTTTCCATCAAAACAGCATGCGGATAGCCCACATACCGAAAATGCCAAGGCTCATCCGAAATCCCTGTTAGCTGCTCTTTGTCTTTGTCGTAGCGTTTGATAAACCCATATTGACTGGCACGTTGGCGAAACATTCGGCATACGCCATGGTCGGGAAAAGAAGGGCAGATAAAATCGATTACTTCCTTTTTCTCCCCAACATCTATCGCAAGCCCTGTCTGATGCTCACTTTCATTCGGGCGCGCTACATATTGACTGGTAAACACCCGTCCATTTTCGAGCAGGGATTGATCATAAATATCCTTTTGTTCCGTCTTGCTGCGAAAACCACTAACAGGGACAATTGTATGCTCTGCGTTGCAGGCTTTCAGCAGCTTGGCAAACATCTGGGCAGCCGTGTTTTCCATCATCATATTGCTGTGTGCTCCGTCAATCAGCCGCATGCGGTTCAGCAGGATACCGTCGTCTGTTTGCCAGCGGATCGGATACTGGCGATTCACCAATATCAGATGGCCGTGATGCAGATTGTCGCTGTTCAACGTAACCGTAAAGACATGAGATTGTACCATCGGTTAGACCTCCTCCAACGCTAGCATAATCAACGTATCAAGAAGCTCTTTATAAGAAATCCCCGCAGCACGCAGCATGCTTGGATACCTGCTCTTCGAGGTAAAGCCCGGGATCGTATTCACTTCGTTAAACACAATATCTCCGTCTGGTGTGACAAACATATCCACGCGAGCGAAGCCACGACAGCCAAAAACCTGATAGAGATGGGTGGCTGTTTGCTTGATTTTATGAGCGAGTTCGTCGTCGATTCTTGCTGGGACATGGATATGGGCAGTCTCCAATGAGTACTTTTCTGTGTAATTGAAGAAGCCTTGGAGCAATTCGATTTCATCCACTTCCCCCACAATGACCTCACGATTTCCGAGTACCGCACAGCCCACCTCGAATCCCGCGATGTTTTCCTCGATGACCACTTTTTCATCATGCAAAAGGGCGTTTTCTATCCCGAAGAACAATTCTGATGGGCTGTATGCTTTCGTAATCCCAATGGAGGACCCTGCCTTTGCCGGTTTGACATACAAAGGGAATCCCAGTGGTTCGGTGGCAGCTTGAACAGTTGCAAGGTCAGTATTCGGATAAACGGTAACGGATCTTGGCGTTTTGATACCGGAGCTTTCCGCCAGCGTGTGGGCGATATCCTTATCCATACAAATCGCGGAGGATAGCGTGTGACAACCGACAAAAGGAATTCCAGCGAGTTCCAATAGCCCTTGCACCGTTCCATCCTCTCCGTTTTTGCCATGCAAAATCGGGAATACCACATCAACCTTTGTGACCGTCATGGCGCCGTTCTCCTGTGCAACAATTCCCCGCACTTGTCTGCAAGGAGAGAGAAAGGCAGGCACACACTTCTCACTTTGATGCCAACTGTCATTCCGAATGCTTTCGATGTTGCCGGTATATCGAAGCCATTGCCCTTCCCTCGTAATTCCTAGCAAAATCACCTCGTATTTTTCCAGACACAAGCTCTCCAGCACCGAACTCGTAGATTTAAGGGATACTTCATACTCCGAGGAGCATCCCCCAAACAAAATCGCGACAGTCAATTTCCTCATTAGATTCACTCCTTCTGTTCCTCGTTGACGTAGCTTGTCACAATCACGCCGCCCATGTTGTCACCCGAAATCTCATAGTTCCTCGAAATCGGTACTTTGATCGTCATCTCTTGATCGACAGGGTAGTAGTTAATTTCGTAGATCTTCCCATCGTTTGTCACGGAGATACTTCTTTTTTCTCGTAGGTAATCCAGGTATTCTTCCAGCGAAAAGTTATTCTGCTTCATGATCGCGCTATGCGGCAAACCGACATATCGGAAGTGCCAAGGCTCGAATACCGTTCCTGTAATGGCTACCTTGTCCTTTGGGTAGCGCAAAATAAAACCGTATTTCCAAGAATGATCTTCTAACCACTTGCCTTCAGGGGCGTGCTCCATTTTCATTTGCGTCGATCCAATATCCAGCGCGGAACCTACATTGTGTTCGCTATAACCGCTTGGCATCGCGATCGCTGGCCCCATTTCTTCATACAGCTTTTCTTGTTCTTCCTTACCTCGATAACCGCTGTTCAGGATAAAGTGACTCACGTTATCTTGTTGCGCAGCATTGACCATCTCCAAAAATTCTTTGGCTACACGCTCCGACACTTCGAGTCTATGGTCGAGCAAAGTATAGCCTTGTAACAGTTCTTCATGCTCAGACAACCGAACCACATCGTTTTTTACCCCTGCCTCATGAACCGGATAGTCTTTATTGACTAAGAGAAGGTCTCCCTGATAAATTTGATCTTTTGTTATTTGTATCGATTGGTACTCCACACCCACACCGGTAGCCTCTCCCACTGTTTCGATATGTCCGCCATCATTAGGTGGTCCTTCTGTTATTTTTTGAAAAACGATATATCCGAACAGCGCTAAAATGACAAGCCAAAAAACCCTCTTTTTCATTGACAGCTTCCTCCTTCACTTACACATGTAGGATAGGGAAAACTGTTAAAATAAAAAGTAGGGTAAATCTAAAATAATTTTAAAGAAGTCCATTCATTTTTATAAAGTTGCTTAACTGGATAGAGAGGAGGTCAACAGCCTAGCATGAATAAAACAGACCGTCTATTGGCGATCGTTCTGGAACTGCAGCGAAAAGGTACGCTACGCGCAGAAGATTTGGCCGCGACTTTCGAGACGAGCGTCCGGACGATTTATCGTGATATGCAGGCATTGAGCGAAGCCGGCGTCCCCATCGTTGGGGCACCGGGTCAGGGATATTCGTTAATGGAAGGGTATTTTCTGCCGCCCGTCAGCTTTTCCGTAGAAGAAGCCGTTGCACTCTTAATCGGAGCAGACTTGGTCGAGCAAGCATTTGACCAAAACTTTGGAAATAGCGCAAGAGCCGTACAACGCAAAGTCGAAGCGATCCTGTCGGAGGATGTAGGCGAACAAACCAGACGTATCCGTTCAACCTTTCGCCTCGTAAGCCCCAGAGCAAACGATCTGCGCGAACAGGAAAAAGCGCATGCGCAGCTCCTCCACGATGCGATCATTAGTGAGCAGAAGGTGCGGTTCCGCTATCGGAGGGGCACGCCTGGGGAGGGTGATGATCGTGAAACAGTTCGTGATGTTGCTCCATATGGTCTCGTGCTGGTTCGTGGTTCTTGGATACTGCTCGCTCATTGTGATCTGCGACAGGATATTCGTCGATTCCGCCTGTCACGCATGAGCGGCCTGATCGTTTTGGAAGACCGCTTTATCCTCCCTGACCATTTCCATTTTGCTGATTACCAGCCTCTCGATGATCGGTCCCTGGAGGTGCAGATCGTCATCAGCGCAGCTATCGCTGATCGGGTAAAAGAATCGGGCAATTTTTTTATCGAAGAGATTACGGAGCATCCAGACGGCATTCTCGTTAGATTGCGCGTCAGACAAATCGAAGAAATATTGTCTTGGGTACTTGGGTTGGGGGCAGATGCGGTTGTTCTTACGCCTGAATCCTTGCGCAGCCGAATACGCGAAGAAGCCAAAAAATTATTCGAACGCTACTGACATACTGCTGTCAGTAGCGTTTTCATATGATAAAAGCAAGAAAACCAAGAGGAGCTGATTCGCCCATGAATACAAAAGAAATCGTAACCAAATTCGAAGACGTGACAAACCACTATCTGCATGAACTAGAAGGCTTCACCATGGAACAACTCTTGCAAAAACCAAGTGAAGAGGAATGGTCGATCGGTCAAATGTACCTTCACTTGATCCAAGCTGCCCGGTATTTTCATCTGGGAAATGTCGAGAAGTGCAGACAAGGAGGACCTGCTGTTACCGAAGCAGGTACCGAAAAATCTGAAATCGGGCAGACGATATTTGCTCAAGGCTCCTTGCTTCCCGTTCGCGTGAAAGTCCCTGCCTCCCCTGAGTACACACCTGCACAACCAGAGAGTAAGGAGCAATTGCGTGATGGACTCATCAGCGTGCTCGCACAAATGAAAGAGCTGGAACCGACTCTGGACGAAATTCCTGTGCATCACACGGTGGCTCACCCAGCCTTCGGTTCGCTGACCGCAAAGGAATGGTTTGCCGTGGTTGAAATGCACTATCGCCATCATCTGCTCCAGCTCAACCGACTGAAGGGTTAGTTTTTTTCTCCAAACATCCCAGCAAGCTTTTGATAGGTCGGCGGAAACTCAGCCTGATAGCGCAAGAAGGACGGGATCGGGTAGCGGATTCCGCCTTTTTGCGTTCCCGCTAATCCCTCCACCAGCTCGGCGGCATCGCGGAAATGAAAGCTGAAGGCCATCTCATGATCCTGTGTCTGGGCAAACAATCTGTCGCCATAACACGGTACGATCACTTGCGGCTGTCCCGTCTGGATCGGCTTGATCGCAATGTCCGCACAGTCGGCCCGACTGGAAAAGGTGGACGGAATCGATCCACCGCGCTTGTACAGCATCCCCGCCACCAATCGCATGACCTGAGCCGCATTGCCGTAAATCACGACGACATCTGGCTCAATCTCTGCCCGATCCAGCGGAAACGATACGTAGAAGCCGCTTTCTTCTGCTGAAAATTTCGGGACATCCTGCTCACTTTTCGCCCCATTTTCCAATGAATCTGTATACATTCCACAGGCGAGATGTCCCTCTGTATAAAATGCTGGCTGCTCTTCATAGCCAAAAGCCACCTGGGCGATTGGACAGGACAGATCGGCTCCATTCATTGCGATGCTCCAGCCATAACGCCGTGAAAAACCGACAGCTTGGCAAATGGTTATCGGATAACCCAGATCACGGACAGGTCGCTTTGCCTTTGACGGCAGAGCGGCTTCTTCTTTTCGAATGCTAACTCCTACGGGAAAGGTCTCTGTCCTCACATACATTTGAAGCGCTTGATTCAGCTCGATGGTGTTCATTCCATTTGCCCCCTCGTTTTTCATATACATTGCTCATACTCCGAATTTTTCGTCTTTTTTACCCAAAGTCCTGTCACTCCCTACATTTTTCTCAAAGCTTACAACATCGTAAGGTAATGGAAAGGTTTATCGATAGGGAGTCGAAACAATCCCTGTTAGGATAAAAAAAGATTACACGTATTACTTGGGATGGCTGGAGGGTTCACAATGAAAAAGTTCGCATGGCTGGGCACGGCGCTTCTCGTCTTTCTGTTAATGGGATGCTCCTCCAGCTCACCAGATGCAGTGCTAGGGCTCGGAAAAGACGAAGCGGCGCAAATCGCTGCAGCCGCTGTTAGACAATATTATCAGGTGGATGTCGATACGACTGATCGGGAAATCACGCTGGAGGACCCAACCAATTCGGTATACAGAGGAGTCCCTGTTCACGCCATACTGAAACGCGAACCTGTGAACGGCGATGTACATGGGTTTCACGCGATCATCGAACCGAGATCAAAACAAATTCTTTCCCTGTCGATTGACGTTATTGGAATAAACGGAGAAGTGGCGACAAAAACGATGACAGAAGCAGATTTGGAAAAGACGGCATCTGATTTTATCCGCTCGAAAAACCTGCTTGCTTCAAACGACTTCCAATTGGTGAAAGCTTCTGACGCTCATTCCAATGACGCCAAGCGTTACTTTTATTACACAGATGGCCTGAAAGACGTGGCAATCGGAGTGGACCCTGGCCTGAAACAGGTCGTTACGTTCACGTATGATTGACGCACCCTCACCCTTTCCATTTACAGTGAGTTCTCCGTTGCGACAAGCAGTCGCTTTTGTAACGGAGAACCCATTGCTGTTAGTTTCCACTGTATTTATCCTCAATTTCCTCTCTCATTTCCTGATAGGTCTCGGTTGTGAGACTCACCAAGTAATTGGTCAGCTCTTCCTTGGACTGTGTAGCCAACGCTTCTCTTTCTTGCCTTTTCCCAGTAAGATACTCCCTCGCTTCATTGCCAATCTTGCCACTTGCAGACAAATACTCGATCGCCATTCCGATGTTCAGGCTCTCCCGCCAGTTTTTCTCGTACCAGTCCCGGTCGTAAGCATCCACCCATTTTTTGCGGTCGATCAAGACAGCGTCTGCTTCCGTCAAAGCATCTCGTTTCCACTGCTCCCACTTCTGGGCAATTTCTTTCGCACGTTCCAGCTCTTGCTTGAACTGCTCACGGTTCGTCACATTTGCATACAAACCTTCTGAAGCGTGGGCAATCTCTTTCAACTGCTTCTGCCCTTCTGCATTCACGTCAAAGCCGATGACGTTTAGCAACGGCATGATTTTGGACTGGGACAATTCCTTGGCTACTGCCACTGGATTTCCATCACATGTCTCGATACCGTCACTGACCAGATAGATGACATTCGTATTTTTATCCGCTTCGAATCCCGCCAAATCCTCCTGAGCGAGACGCAAGGAGTGCGCAATGGATGTCCAGCCTGTCGGCTCAAACATGTCAAGTGCTTGCTCAAGACCTTTTGCATCGTAGGCTTGCAATGGATAGACCATCTCACTGCTGCCGCAGGAAAGCTGCTTATGCTCATCTGCATTGCTGCCCTTATGTCCATACACGCGCAGCGAGATTTTCGCCTCTTCAGGCAGTGCTTCCGCGAATTCCTGGATCGCTTCCTTGGCGAGCTGCATTTTCGTTTTGTCCCCAATTTTCCCAGCCATGCTGCCACTTGCATCCAGAATAATTTCTACGTTGAAATTTTCCCGAAACTGAAAGCGGGCGTCCTCGATGTCCGGACTCCCATACGAAGCCATTCTCCAGCGGTCTACAACCATCTGGGGACTGAGGTAATCCTCGGCGAAAAGGGTGAGCAATTGATTCCAGTACAAATCCAAGTAAGCATCATTCATCCCGTCGACCACGGTAGGCATTTTATCCAAAACCTGTATGATCTCAGCTCGATGCGGATAAGCTGCGTGGAAAAATTGGGTGCCAGCAAGCGGTCCGGGCTGTGAAGCAATCAATTCCTGTGTCGTCTGCGGCCATTGATTTTGCCCGAGCCCTGTACCCGCTCCTACTGCCCCCAGAGAACAGCCGGTTAGCAGAAGCATGATCAAGATGCTGTTGATCAAGAGCGCCATCCGTATTTTGGTGTTACGCATTCGGTCATATCCTCCTTGCCTAGTTGCCATGTTGCCTTGTTAATCAGATCGCCGCGTTTTTCTTTCGGATGAGCAGCTACATTTTTTGTAGCTTTCTTGTCATGCCATTTCCTCCAATGTTCGCCGTTCCTACATAGGAATATGCGGATTCACCCATCCGCTTACTTCATCAATAAAACCGATCCGTCTGCTTTCACCTGTCTGGTAGATTTGCTCGGAATAGGCAGGAATGAACTCAAAGCCCATCGATTCCGATTCGTACTTTACAGAAGTTTTTACTTCAATCCGATTGTCACTGTTGAACAATTTGACGGACGATCCGCTGAGCGTTGCCTTGTTATCCGAAAGCACTTTAGCAACCACTCCAGGAATTTTTGCTGTTGCCGTTTGCAAGCCAGCGTAGACATAAGTCTGCAACTCAGCATCTCCTGGCAATGCGCTGCTTAATACCGAGTCAATCGCACCGTATTCAATCTCGCTATGAGACCAATCGGGGTGCGATGCTCTCAGCTGGCTCCTGGCAACTGCTAGTCTGGGATCGAGATAATTTTCGTCATAATACCGTTTGGGTGACAAATCATATATTTTAATAGCCGCATCCATCTCATCATAAATATCCTTCACCGCCGCAATACTCGCCTGTTGCGCACTGTTCGACGCCTGCTCCTTGTCTACAAAAATGGTCGAAAAGTTGAAAAGCGCAACAAATACCAGCATGAAGATAAACCAGTAAATCGTCAGGGTGAAGATCGTCATATTTCCACGTTCATTTTGCAAGTGACGCAGTATACGTACCATCTAGTTCATCACCCTGCTCTTCATTTCTCGATCGAAGGAGATATATCGGTCTTCCTTCTCGATATATAGCCAGTCAGGGAGAAACGCCAGTTCCATCTGTACGCCGACCTTGGCGGTAAAATATCCGCTACCATTCCCCGTGATATCACAATCATTGAAGGAAATGTAGCCTCCTGCCGCGTTCACCACGTTTTTGGCAGCTTGCATGGCTTCTCCCGAATTCCCCGTTATGGCGTACACCTTCGCCGCCTCATTTGCCGCCGACTGCGAGATAATTACGCCGTAGACTCCCACAAGAAACTGCCAGCAAATCAGCATGATCAGAAAGACGAACGGCAGTATGGCGATAAACTCTACGGTGACCGAGCCCTTTTCATTGGAAACGATCTTCTTCAGGCGCATTCTTCGCTCATCTCCTCTCGAACTTATTTGCAAGCTACCTTTCATCGAGCAGCATTCCCCCTGCTACAGCTGCTTCCGCTCTTGCCGCCTCATCCTTCCATTTATTCACGTACATCATGAACATGACCGCAAAAAACGGAAGAACAATCACATTGAGCAACAACTCAATAAACATAACCGCCCCGAAGGTTGCCGTAATAGACGTGACGAGGAACAAGCCCGCCAAACTGATTAGCCATTCCACCACACTCACCATTAGCAACAGGCCAAAGATTTGGAAGAAATGCTTTTTGCCCATTTCCATGGCAGCCCGCCAAGAGCGCCAAGCCGATTGTTTTTTCAACACCACAAAAAACGGCGTCAAATAGAACAAGACCATAAGAATCAACCCGGGTATCATGAACAGCATCATTCCTGAAGAGACAAGAAAGCTAAACACGATCCCAAATACGAATACGGAAAAGCTGTGTTCAAAAAAAGTCCGAAATGCCTTGCGAATCGGACGATCATCGCCGTCCAGATCGCTTTGGACATACTGGGCGAAAGGAATCTGGAGGATCAGCAAAAACAGAAGAAGTAAAAACAGATTGAAAAAGCTTGCGACGAATTTGGCGCCCGTAATCGCCGCAATCAAATTCAGGTAGTTCAGCGTAAAGTTGTGGATGATAAAAAACGGAACCACGAGCACGGCGGACAAGAGCAACAAAGACTCGATATTCCGTGCATAAAAACGAATGCTTTCTTTGAAGGGATGCATATGGGTTTCTCTCACCTTTCCTGTTAAGGGTTTCTCAGTTTATCCATCAGCCCGTTTTCCAAGATGGTCATATTAAGCTTCTCGTGGGCCTCCCGCAACTGTTCAACCGAATGGAAAGACTCATGTTTCCCTGTCGTATGCGTCTCAAAGCTTTTCACGGATTCATCGGCAATATTTCGCAGTGTTTTGTCTTTGTATACAGAGAGCAAGTCGCTCAGCTTTTTTCGTTTCTGCTCCTGTACCCGGTCTAGTTCTACTCGATTGGATTGGAAAAACTGGTAAAGCCGATCCACCGAGTCTTTGATCAGCACTTGTCTGCGAATGCGATCATACAAAATGTAGTCGGATTCAAATAACACATCCCGCAATGCCGTTTCTTCTCCGGCGATGACGTAATTGCGCGCGAAAAATTGATTGAGCAGGTCCATCCCTCGAGCATAAATGGCACGCAACTGGTCCCGGCTTTCCATCATGGTTTTGCAAACGTCGATCAGCTTCTCTGCATCTTGCCGAAGCACCGTGTCCATCTTATCCTGACAGCTGGGCAAAAGCGCCCTCAGATACTCGTATTTTTGCTCGTACATCTCGATCGGCTTCTCTTTATCAATGGCCAGATTGTTCTTAATCTTGCGCCCTGCATGTGCATGCACCAAAAACAGTTTCACAACAGGCTCTGCTTCATTGCGGTGAACCACTTCACCATCCGGTCGCAGCACCAAGTACCCGACAGCGTCTTTTTTCCCCCATTTCCAGTACGCTACATGGTAGTAATATTGTCCGTTTACGTAGGCTGGGTAATTGTACAGCTCCGTCCTCTCTAAAAAACGCTTATGCCGCTCGATCTGAGCCTGAACCTGTGGGGTATTCACAACTTTCATAAGCAAGGACCTCCGTTACGCAAATAAGGATTTCACCCAGCCAACAGCTTTTCCGACCCCATCCCGGATTCCACGGGTAATCGCTCCTCCGGCTAGCTTGTCAGCGTACTTCACGAGTTTGCTCAGTCCCCACAAAACCGCACCAGTGACAACAAGCACACCACCTACTGCCTGCCCGCCTGGTATGACGGAAGCAATGACCCCTGCGTCCATCAGCACACTGCCGAAATTACCGACTCCATCCACGAATTTTTCATTTTGTGTAGCTTCATTCTGGCTTGGATCAAACGCCATTCCAAAGCTTCCAAATGTATCAATAACATCAAACGGAAGGCTGATGGCTGCTATGCCAACATTCAAACCTTTCACGATTCCCGGCATTCTGACGCCAGATGGATTTGCCGAATTCGTTAGCTGACCGCCTTGGAAAATATCCCGGAAGCTGTTATTCGGCAATTGCGCCAACACAAACTGATAGTTGGCCCATGCATTCATCCCGTCGAGTGTATCAACACCCATGCCTGTTACAGTACCTACATACGGCGTATTCTTGAAAGCAAGATCAAGGCCTTTTATGGCCAGGTCTCCCACTAACATGCCTTTGCCCCGAAGTCCCGCTGCCATATCTACTTCGCCGTTCATAAGCAAATCAGCGCTGTATGCCAGCGTACCGCCCATTACGTCTTTGAACGTCCATTTGACTGCACCGTATCCCAGCGTCTCCGTCATCGGCTTCGAACCGTCAGAGTTTGCGCTGGGTGCCTGCATTTCTATATTCGTTGTCGGGGCGGTTGCGTTTGGCGCTTGCGGGTTCGGTTGATTGACATTCGGCGCTTGCAGGTCCGGTTGATTGACGTTTGGAGCCTGCAGATTTGGCTGCTGCCAGTTCGGTGCTTGAATGTTCGGTGCCTGCAGATTCGGCTGCTCCCAGTTCGGAGCCTGCACATTCGGCTGTTCCCAATTGGGCGCCTGCATGTTCGGCTGTTCCCAATTTGGTGCCTGCATGTTCGGTTGCTGCCAATTTGGCGCATTGTAATTCGGCGCTTGCAGGTTAACAGATGATGCCAGAGCCGCAAGCGGAAGCAGATTCATCAAAAGAATCAGAAAAGCAAAGGTAGCCGCTGCAATTGGGCCTCTAATCCATTTCCTCACTTCACAAACCTCCTTTTGGAGATTTCGACTTTAGTTCGTTTTCGTATTCTGCGTAAACTTCTTGTTGATCGCATTCACGGTTTCCTTATAGGACTTATCGTTCAAGGAATCCAGAAAGTCCTCCAATTCGTCCGCCTTTTTCTTGGCTATATCCTTCTGTTCGTCCTTCATGGTTCGGAGACGATTGGCAAGTTCATCCGGAATCATGTCATCCGCACCCATGGTCGTAATGGCAGAATTCATATTGTAGCTTTCATCGCCAGCAATGATTCTCCAGTCTGCTGCGAACGAACTGATGTCTGTCTTACGTGATATACGCGTGTCAAAAGCCTGATAGGACGCATCTGCTTTCCACTTTTTCCATTTGTCTGCAATCTCTTTCCCACGATTGAATTCTTCCTGCAGTTCTTTTTGATCCTGAATCAGGACGTAGCGACCTCCTGCTGCCTTGGCCACTTCTTTTAACTGTTGCTGCCCTGGGCCGTCCACGCCAAAACCAATTACGTTAATAATCGGAGTAATCGCTGATTGGGAAAGTTGTTTTGCTGCTTCGGCTGGGTTTCCGCCGCATGTTTCGATACCGTCGCTAACCAGGTAAATCATATTGGTGTTTTTGTCCCCTGAAAATTTGCTCAAATCCTTCATTGCTTCCTGCAAGGAGTAGGCAATCGGGGTATATCCCGCAGGCTGAAACTGATTCAAGGAACTCTGCAATTTTTCTTTGTTGTAAGGCTGCATTCCGTATACCAACTCACTGCTGCCGCAGGAGAGCGCTTTATCGGACTCTTTCCCGCTACCCTTATGTCCGTATACACGCAGAGCTACATTAGCCTGTGGCGGCAATGATTCAGCAAAGGCTCTGATGGCATCTTTGGCAGCCTCCATCCTTGTCTTGCCGTTCGCCATTGCACCCATGCTGCCACTTGCGTCAAGAATAATCTCCACATTGTAGTTTTCCTTGTACTGGTAGCGAGGATCTTCGATTTCCGGACTTCCGAAATAATCCAGCTTCATATCATCAATAATTTGTTGCGGATCGGGATAGCTCTCCGCGAACAACCCCAAGAGGGCAAGGTAATACAGATTCGCGATTTCTTCGTCTGGATTTTCAATATAAGGGAATTTCTTTAATTCCGTTTCTATCTCTTCCTTATTGTCGTCATACGACTTCCCCGCAAAAAGCCCAGGAGGAGTGTTCAAAAAATCCTCTGTTGTTTCCCGTTTTAGCAGGGGGCCAGCCTTTACCATTGCCTCCAGCGCTTTTATTTTTTCTTCTCTGCTCATCTCGGTGTTCGTTTCACCAGTCTTGTCTGGAGGCTGTTGTGTTTCTGTGCCTGATGGAATAGAGGGTGGCTGCCCATCCGTGGTCTGTGGAGTTTCCGGTTGATTTCCTGCCTCTTGAGAACACGCCGTTAGCAGGCTAAAAAGGAGGATGGCCGCAACAATTCCCTTCACAAATCTCATCGACTGCTACCTCCTGTTTCCTACAGATTTACTATGTATGTGTGGCGGTGAAGGAAAGCCCTTCACCGCCAACTTTTCCAATGTTTGTAACCAAACAGCATTCACTCAGATTACTTCCCATCCAAGTCTCCGATGATATTGCCAAGCGTTTCACCAATTGATTTTCCCACACCGTCAGGATTACCTTTGAAGTAAGTAATTACTGCTCCGAATACGGCGATCACCACACCTGCCAGCGCGATCCATTCAATGGCTTGAGCACCTTTCTGATTTTGCAGGGTTCCTTGGACTTTTACATACAGTTTTTGCATCATGGTTTTCATAAAAAATCTTCTCCCCTCATGGTTAAAATGAATTTGATAAGACAAATGATTCACATTACTACTCATCCCATCTTTGTGACGGGCATCACCTCCCATAAAGTCAAAACATACATTATGGCATGATGCCAGAGAACAAATCGAGGTTCTCTAAAATATTCAATACCATCAAACCGCCAATCAGGATAATCGCTGTAGGAGTCACGACAAACGTGGTGATCAGGGTTACTTTCGGTGACGCCTTGGCCGCCTTTTCCTTGATTAGCTCTTTACGGATTCTTCGCATGTTTTCGGCCTGTGCCTTGAACGTGACAGCAATCGGTACTCCCAGGCGCATCCCCTGAATGAGCGCTTTGATCAGCATTTGAAACTCCGGATTATCGTTGCGTCGAAGCAGTTGTTCATACGCCTTTTCCCTCTGTACACCCAGATCCAGCTCTTGATTGAAACGGGAAAACTCTTCCCGAATCGGTCCGTCAAAAAACTTGATGACTTCGCGCAATGCCTGATCGAGACTTACCCCCGCTTGCAGGGTGACGCTCACGGTGTCGAGAAATTCCGGCAGGTCATAACGAAGCTGATTTTGACGATCACGGGCTTTGTTCTTCAGCAGAAGGATGGGCAGAAAGTATCCAATCAACGGCCATCCGATCAGGCCCAGATGCGACAAGGGAAAGCCTAGAATGAAAAACAACGCGCCGGCAATGATGCCGAGCAAAGCCATGAATATTTTGACTCCTTGAAATTGGGCAACTGTCAAATCTAACGGGCGTCCAGCCTTCAGAAGCCAGTCCTCAACCTCATGTGACTCACTAAAAAAGTTGATGCGCTGACCCATGACTGCATAGTCGTCTCCATACCGAAGCAGGCGTTTGACCAGGCGTTCGGATGAGGTTTCCTTCTTGCGTACCCCGTAGTTTTTGTGTCCGGTCACCTCATGGACATGTGTGAGCAGTTTTTGCTTCTCGATGGAGTAGCGATACCACTCCTTCAGACAGATGGCGAACAGCAAGAGAAACAAGAACACGCATGTAATTATGAGAGCATCCATGTTTTCACACCTTTATGTTGGTCACTTTCTTTACGAGGATATAGGACAGAAGAGTTCCGATTACGAACAACCCCAGAAGAAAAAGACCAAATCCGGAAAACAACGGATCAATAAAGCCTTCGTTCATCATGTTCATCATCAGTACCAGGGCAATCGGCATAATCGGCACCAAGATGGAGACGTATCGCTGTTCTGCCGTCATCGTCTTAATCTCCTGATTCACAATGCGGCGATCCTCCAATGTCTCCGCCATTTCCTGCAGCACTTGGCTCAAATTCCCCCCTGCGCGCCGTTGAATCAACAGGGTAGCAGTAAAGATACGGAATTCTCGCGTCGGTATTCGTTTTTCCATGTCAGAGAGCGCCCGGTCAAAGCTGACGCCTAGCTGCAGCTCACGTGCCATGCGGCTAAACTCATCACCAGCGGGATAATTCATCTCCTTGGCTACCAGTGAGATCCCCTGTGAGAGCGTAAGGCCTGCACGCAGCGAGTTGGCCAAAAGTCGACACACTTCGGACAGCTGTTCATTCAATCGCTCCTGGTACTTGTTGCGTCGGACAAAGAACAGCACGTTCTGTATGAGGTACATCACCACTGCCCCGATCATGATGTTAAAAGGAAAAGAAATATTCACGATGTTGCTGAGCAAGAAGGCGAGCACCATGGTACCTACAATCAAAATTCCGTAAAACTCCGAGGGCGCAAGCGGGAAGTTCGCTTTGATCAGCTTTTTTTGGATTTCCTTGGCATAGGGCGTCTGGTCAAATTTGTCTCCCCAAACGATGACGACACTTTTTCGTTTCCCCTTTACCTCGAACCATTCTTCCGCTTTCTTTTTCCATTCGGTCTTCTTGGCCCTATAACCGAGATACTCGTAGATGCCCCAGATGCCGAACAACACCGCAAGACTAAACAGAATAGGCATGGTCACGCTGCTTCCCTCCTTCCGCCCTAAAAATGGATTCATCCAGATTGATTCCAAAAACTTGGAGCCTCTCCAAGCACCGCGGGATTACCCCGGTTGCCGTAAAGTAACCTAGCACTTCCCCTTTTTCGCCGATTCCCTTCCTCTGGAAACGAAAAATCTCGTTGACCTCCACACGTTTGTCTTCCGTTTTCGCTACTTCCGAAATCGAAACGATTTTACGTGTCCCGTCTGACAGGCGTGTGACCTGGACGATGATATCCAACGCACTGACGATATATTCACGGACGATTGTGGATGGCAAATCCATCCCTGCCATGACAACCATCCCTTCCAAACGGTTGAAGGCATCCTGCGGTGAATTGGCGTGTACCGTTGTTAGCGACCCTTCATGTCCCGTATTCATTGCCTGTAGCATGTCAAATGCTTCCGCACCCCGTACCTCCCCGACGATGATTCGGTCTGGCCTCATCCGCAGGGAATTTCGCACGAGCTGACGAATGGTGACTTCTCCTGTTCCCTCCATATTGGGCGGGCGTGCCTCCATCCCAATACAGTTGGGGTGAGTCAGCTTCAGCTCGGCCGAATCTTCAATCGTAATGACACGTTCATAGTGAGGAATGGCTTTTGCTGTCGCATTGAGCAACGTCGTCTTACCGCTCCCCGTACCGCCTGAGATCAGGACGTTCATTTTGGCTTCCACTACGGCTTGAATAAACTGGGACATCGGTTCACTGAAGGAACCGAACTGCATCAGATCATCCATTAAATACGGCTCTTTGCGGAATTTACGAATTGAAACGAGCGTCCCATTCAGACTAATCGGAGGGATGACCGCATTCACGCGGCTTCCGTCCTTCAATCGGGCGTCGACCATCGGTGAGCTTTCGTCGATTCGGCGGCCGAGCGGTGCGACAATCCTGTCTACAATATGCCGCAAATGTTCCTCATCGCGAAATTTCAAATCGGTCAACTCGAGCCTTCCCCGCTTCTCGACGTAAACAAGGCTATGCCCATTAATCGAGATTTCCGTGATTTCCGGGTCTGCAAGCAGCGGTTCGAGCGGCCCAAGCCCCACCGATTCATTGATCAAACGAGTAAGCAGAATGTCCTTTTCATTTCGTGGAATGACTACTTTCTCTTCCGACATGTATTGTGATACGAGACGTTCGATCGCGAGACGCATCTCATCTGAACGTAGACTAGTTAGTCTCTCCAGGTTGGTTTCACGCAAGAGTCGGGTCTTGTAATGCTCAGCCAGTTCGTCAATATACGGATTGAAGGAAGGAGCTGCTAGTGTGGCAGCGAGTGTCGTCTGCTTTGCCTCATCCCCTGGCGCTGTCTGCTCTTGCTTGCGTCGGAATAAAGCCATCTAACTCCCACCTTTATGACAGTTTCTTGAGTACCCATTTTCTGATGTCTTTCGCAGCCGGAGAGAGCTTCTTCTCATTCGGTTCTTTTTGCAATGGTCGGCCTTGATTGACGGCCGCTTGCACCCCTTGATGATCTCTGCTGATTTCAGCAGTAATCGGAGCGTTGAATAATCCTTTCAAATCCGATACGTTCAGTTCGTTATCCCGTCCCACCTGGTTGACGATCACTTCGAGCCTGCCTGCCGTATCAATCCGAAGACGTCTGAACAAGTCTTCCACGAGTCGGTAAATTTGCACGGACGGTGTGTCCAGATTCATCACGTAGTAAATCATGTCCGACTCTGACAAAGCGGCAAAGGTTAGCTCATTCATATGCGTTGGCAAGTCGAGAATGACAAAATCATAACTGCGGCGACTGGCGCGGATCAGTCTGGTGACGAAGGCTTCGGACATATTCTCGGCTGTCTCGGCATCCCGCGGGCTGACCAGCACCTCCAGCTTGGAATAGTTCTCCCTCTGCGCCACGTTGCGAATATGAAATTCGTTGATTTCGTCCATAACCGGCATCAGATCGCCCAATGTACGGTTGTTTTCAAACGACAAGAAGGTTTCTACACCGCCGTATTGGAGATTGAGGTCGATGAGCAGCACACTTGCCGTAGATTCCAGCTTCAATGCTTGCGCAAAGCCTGTTGCCAGCTGTGTTCGCCCGCTTCCCCCTTTTCCGCTGTAAAAGGAGTACACCTTCCCCCGTCCTCGCACAAAAGCCTTGCCGGATACATCCGCGCCCTTTTTTCTCTGTTTGATTAGAGATAGATCGGATATTTTGTCGAGACGATCAGACAAAAGGTTTAGCTCATCAGGCATGACGATGTATTCAACCGCACCCGCACGGACGACATCTCGCAGCAAGACAAAATCCTGTCTTTCCGTGAGATAAATGACAATGCCCTCCGGCAGCTCGCCTTGTATATACTGCACCAGCTCTACTCCTGCTCCGTCTTCCGGTTGCACGAGCAAAACGACATCGGGCCCAATGCGGTCAATTTCTTTTTTTACTTCGCTGGAAGTCGTGTATCGTACTTGTTCGTAAACGGACAGAATTTCCCTCAGCATGTCTTTTACAGAGTCGTAATCCGCAACGACGAGAATTTTCATATCTTTGTTCATGACTTACCCTCCGGTTTTCGGTGGTTGATTAGTTGGCTGCGGTGGTACCGAAGTTGGTTTGCCTTGTGGCTGAACCGGAGCCGCTGGTGGTGTCTGGACGGCGGGCTGTCCGGCGGGCTGTCCGGCAGGCTGTGCCGCAGGTGGCGTTACGGCTGGTGTCCCAGGCTTGGCGTCGGCTGGTTTGCCAGGCGGTTTCGTCTGTTCCGGCGCAGGCTCCACAAACGGATCAGGAATGCCCAAGTCTCCTTTGCCCACATTCGCTTTCAAAATGCGAACCATCTGGGCGTAATGCTGCTGGTGAATGAATTTCGGCGCTTCCTCAAACGGCAGTTCCAAAGCCACGCCCTTAAAGCTGTTCTCCGATTTCGCTACCATGGCGACAGGCACGTCTTTCATGAACACTTCCGTTACGGGTTTTCCACTCACCTCATGCGAGATGATGATGTCGACCCGGTCTAGCGCTTCCAACTCCTGATCGAAGACGATATTATTCGATGAAAATACTGTCACGAGCCTGTTGTTCTCGTCCCGAACAACGTTCGCTGGCTTCATGATGTTTTTCGTAATGATATCCCCCTTCGACAAAGGGACAATCGTGACTTGATTTTTCAAACTGGCTTTATCGATGACGTACGAATCATCCGCGTACTTTTTGGGGATTTCCCTTACCGTCAATTGGTCGGGTTGAATCAGTGCCCGAGATGGAATATCTGCATTTGCTTCGTATATTTCCACCATTTCACCCAGTTGCGCATTCAAATCCTTGATTTTTTGCAGAAACAGAAAGCCCGCAAGTGCAGCAAGTAGGAATGATAATACAAGGAAAATGATTGCCCTACGTTTTGATTCCAACATCAGAAGATTCCCTCTCTTTTTCGAAAAATCCATTCATGTAAATTCTTTGTCGTTTTATTGCCAAGATTGCGAATCAACAAACTTATGAGAAAGGCACTAGGAATACATAACCATGACCAGCATGAGACTGGTCCCACCCGCAACAAAGGGGGCCAACGGGATCTCTCGCTCGAGTTTCGTCCTGCCTGTCATTTTGGCGATGGCCCACATAGGAAGCACGCTGACTCCTGCAAGCAAATACGTAAGCACGAGCACGACCAGCCCCGCTTGCCATCCAACCGCTGCACCGACCAAAGCGAGCAGCTTAATATCCCCTCCGCCCATCTGACCGTTGCTGATCACCGCCATGAGTAATGAAATTCCTCCCAGCACAATAACTCCCATCGCATAAGTCAGCCATTTCTCTGGATGAAGGTACGCATGCAGAACGAGAAAATACACAATTCCCGGAAGCGTCAGCCAGTCGTAAATGAGACGGCGGCGTAGGTCGGTATACATAGCGACTGCCATTACGAAAAGAATGGGAATGATGACATACCAAGATAACACCATATGTCCTCCTTCCTGCTTTTTGAGGAAAATTTCACCATTACAGACTGTATATTAGAGAAATTTGTTGCAAAAATATCCATGTTTTTTGTATATTTTTTTGAAAAAACGCTTTCATTGCCTCTTTCTATGGATTTTTGCACAGGACATTTTTCCTTCTCTCGCCTAAATTTCTGAAATCCAAAACTACACGAGGTTTGTCGAACTTTGTACAGATTTTGTTCGAGAGTACATCCGTTGTCGTTCCGTGCGGCAAACATTTTTTGTGCTATTCTAGTAAAAAATCGGCGAGAAAAGGTGGGAATACCGAACCGTGCAGGAGTATCTCGAACTGACTGAACTACTTGCAGAGATTGAACGTCATCCGACTAGTCTGTTGTTTATTAAAACGGCAAACTGCGGCGTTTGCGATGTCACCTACGCAAGAACTGTAGAACTGCTAAAACAATATCCTCAAGTGAAAAGTATGGTGGTATCCATGGAGAAGATGCCCAATATTTCCGGTGAGTTTCTCGTATTTACTGCTCCAGCGATCCTGCTGTTTACGGATGGAAAAGAAGTTTTTCGGCAAGCCCGGTTTGTATCATTTGATGAGTTAGAGCGTGTTTTGACCTCCATCACTTGCTAAAAATTCACATTTCCTATCACTGTAAAGGTTTGGATAACCTCTCTTTTGATGATAGAGTAGAGAGTATGAATTAATCAGATTCGTAAGACAATCTGTTGTATTTTATCGTTTTTTGAAGGAGAGACAGTGGATGAGAGCCTTATTGGTAGACGACGAGCAACTACCCTTGATGCATCTGCAACGATTGCTGGAAAAAGATGTTGGCGGCGTTAAGGTAGTCGGAGCCTACACCAATCCTCTCGAAGCGATCGATCAAGCAGTATCCCTTCAACCAGATGTCGTTTTTTTAGATATTAATATGCCGCGCATCAGTGGACTGGAGATCGGAGAACGTCTGCAAGGAATCGATAACTCCCCGGAGATTGTATTTGTCACAGGGTACGATAAGTACGCCGTTGATGCTTTTGAGCTGTGCGCGCTGGATTACATCATGAAACCCGTACAGCTTCAACGCTTGCAAAAGACAATGGACCGTCTTCGTGAGCGAATCAAGTCCGCGAAAGAAGCCGCGCCTGTCAAAGAGGAATCAGTCGTTTCCATCCAATGCTTCAATAGTATTTTGTTTCACCAGCCGAATCAGGAGCCGCAAGAGATCAAGTGGCGCACGAATAAAGCTCGTGAGCTATTCGCGTATTTATTGCATTACCGCAACAAGATGATTGACAAAGATTCCCTTATCGAGCTTTTGTGGCCGGACTATGATGGGAGCAAAGGCGTAACCCAGCTATATACGACGATTTACCTCATCCGGCAAACCTTGAAACGCTATGGTCTCCAAACGATATCGATCAACAAAGGCAATTTAGAAGGCGGCTATAAGCTGACGATTGATTCAGCTACGATCGATGTGGAGGAATGGGAGAATCGTCTCAAACAATTACTCCCCCTCTCTCTTGCCAATATACAGGAGTATGAGCAAGTGCTCGCGACGTATACAGGTGATTATTTCGGAGACTACGACTATCTGTGGGCAGAGTACGAGCGGGAAAGACTCCGCAGAATGTGGCTGCAGCTCGCCAAAACAATGAGCAGCTTTTATTTGGGACATGGCAGAGTACGTGAGGCGATCAACGTCAACCAACGCATTCAGAATTTGCACCCGCTTGAAGAAGACAGCTACATGATCTTGATGCAGCTGTACGCTTCCTTGGACGATCATGCGGCAGTCGAAGAGCAGTATCAACTCTTAACCTCTCGGTGGGAGACTGAACTCGGCTCTGCTGCAAACGAACATATCACCAAGTGGTATCACATATGGAAACAGGAAACAGAAGAAAAGTAATGATACTCTCTCACTAGATCTAGGGGGCACTCATGAAGTTCAGAAGTAGTCTATACAGCGTACTTCTCGCTGCTTTTTGCATTCTACCTTCCTCAGCCGCCGCCTCCAGTTATGGAACGGCGACCTATTCACCAAAACAAACCCAAGACGTGCTCCAAAACCCGTATATGGGACTGGCTCCCGACTCACAGACGGGTAATCTTGAACAACCACATACCCTCGTCTATGCCAATCTTACCTGGAGGATGCTCGAGCCCACTAAAGGAGAATATGCATTTGATGAGGTCGAAGATGCGATCCGGTTTCAGGAATGGACAGAAAAAGATTTCAAGTTCATCCTCCGTATCGTTATGGATATTCCTCACAACAAATCGGACATGGAGATACCGGATTGGCTATACAACGAGATCGGCGGGGACAATGACAACTTTGAAGATGGCGAGTGGTATCGAAACGACTATGGCAAAGGCTACAGTCCCAACTACAGCAATCCATTGATCATTACATACCACAAACAGTTGATTGACGCTCTGGGAGAGCGTTACAAGGACGATCCCCGCATTGCTTTTATACAACTAGGAAGCGTCGGTCACTGGGGAGAATGGCATACCGATACGTCTATTCCTTTCCCTGCGACAGAAATCACGGATCAGTACGTCCAACCGTATCTGGATAACTTCCCTGATTCCATGCTACTGATGCGAAGACCACATCCAGTCGCCAAGGAGTACAAACTAGGCCTGTTTAACGACATGTTCGGCAACAAAGATGATACTGACAGCTACCTGTCCTGGATACAGAAGGGCTACGTATCCTGGCTGACCAAAGAGAAAATGCCTGCCATGCCTGACTTTTGGAAGTACGCACCAAGCGGTGGAGAGTTCTCCCCATCCGACTCGTTAACTAGCTACTTTACTCGCTCCTCGATAAACCAGGTAATCTCACAAGCCAAAGCTTCGCATATTAGCTGGCTTGGCCCCAATACACCTGCACAGTTCGAAAAAGATGGCAAGCAACAACAATATTTGAACCGCTTTTTAAACACGATGGGCTACCGCTTCACCATCACCAAAGAGACACATGCCAAAACAGTCGAGCCCGGAGAAAGCCTCGCTGTAACGATGGATTGGCAAAACCTCGGTGTCGCTCCTTTTTATTTCCCGTGGATTCTCGAGCTGTCACTCATGGATGAAGATGGCGATATCGTAACCAAGACCAAAACGGACGAAGACATCCGCAAATGGCTTCCCGGCAAGAAAACTGTCAAGCAGAGCTTGGATATCCCGGATGATTTACCAGAAGGAACATACACACTCTGTGTGGCTATCCTCGATCCTCATACAGAAGAACCGGGCATTCAATTTGCCATGGAAGGAAAAAGAGCGGACGGAAGATACACACTAGGCAAGGTTCAAGTACGGAACTGATCATCAAAGAAAAAATCCCTTCCTGACAGCCTGTAAAGGCGTCGTCAGAAAGGGATTTTTTGTTGAATCATTTATGGTGCATAATCGCCATCGTAGCTGACCAATGATACGTTTTTCACACCTTCTACCTCTGAAATATCCTGAACAAATGCCGTATTATCTCCCTTGATTTTTACTTCTACAATCAATTCCACCATCTCTTTGTTGACTGTCTTTGATTTCAGGGTGTATTTTAGCTTGTTCAGCTGGTATTTGATCCCGTCATTGGCTTGATCCTGATAGGTAATAATGAGCAGATAGGCAACATCTCTCATTTGCCGCTTGGATAATACGACAATGACAGCCGCCACCACCAGAGATCCCAGGACGGAAACCGGGTATACACCTGCTCCCGTCGCAATACCTACCGAGATCGACCAAAACATGAAGACAATATCCAACGGGTCTTTGATGGCGGTACGGAACCGCACAATGCTCAACGCACCAACCATCCCGAGAGAGAGCACGATATTCGTACTAATCGTCATGATAATCAGGCAAGTAAGCATTGCCATGGCCACCAGCGTGATGTTAAAGGTGTGCGTATAGACGACGCCACGAAACGTTTTCTTGTAAATATAGTAGATAAACAAACCAAGCAATCCCGACAACACAAGACCTATGATGGTATCGATGATCGAGATGCTGGCGAATTGGTCCATTTTTAAGACACTTTTTTTGATGATATCTTGAAAATTAATCGTATTGGTCGTGTCCATAGTTTCTCGACTTCTCCTCACACTAAAGATTATAGTACTTTTTGGTTTCCTCTCTGCAAATGACATATTTGGAGATAGCCGACCGCTGATTACTCAGGTTTTGCAGCAAATGTCTAATATTGAATGGCAGGAATTGATCGTACTTCACTTCCATGATCATCATGGGCTGATGAATCGCTCTGACCATCATGATGTGTTCGTCAAAAATATCAAGCGTATTGACGTTTGCCTTCAAGTACTTATCAAACGTGATTCGGACATTCCCTTCTCTCACCAAATACGCCTCTCGAACATAATCCGTAATGACACGAGGCCGAAACAGATGATTCTTGCACGACAAATAAAAATCTCGCAGCACAGCGCTTTCCGTCTCCCGCAGAAACTCAACATCGCCTGCGAAAATTCGTTCATACTCATCTCGCGTAATCGACGCTGATTCTTTGCAAATGTATCCGCCAAACTTGCTCTTTCGCTCTATCTTGATGACCGCATCACTTTTGTTGTAAATGCGGATGCGATACTTTTTTCTTTGAAAAACCCCGTAGTTTTTTTCATAGAGAGCCGTGTCGTGATAGTCATCAAAATACAGGCTGCGAATATGATAGCCTTCCTCACTTACAGAATGAGGGTCAGGAGTCGCGATCAGACGCAATTTCTGCCGGAGCGGCTCATAATGGGTCAGCCGAAGATAATACTTCAACTCATGCCGCAATCGCTTGTTGCCGAGCTGGATGCCCGTGCTCTGTATTCCTTTCATTTCAACACAAACTCCTTCACCCCGTGATAAATCGCATCCTCCGGCTCTACTCTGTCAAATGCCGTCTGTGTGTTCCCTTTGCTGTCCCGGACAATCACCCTCCAGAAAAAGCGACCTTTTCCCGGATCGTTTATCGTGTATTGGACTCCTGTCAGTCCCTTTGCCTGCGCGTGTATCTTCGTAAACGCAGGGTCGTAACTGACAGCAAAATCGTAGGTCAGATCGTCTCCTTGCAGGTCATAGGAATGGTCCCAGGAAAAAATGAGCTTGTCTCCTTCTTTTCTTGGATCTCCCATAAAAAAGGGCATTGGATTCTCTTGGCGCTCATAGTATCTCTTTTTGTTTCGCTCCGGTTCACCAGAGAGAAGTGCTTGCTCATTGTGAAAATAGGAGACATCCAACGGCAAATTATATAAATCAGGTTGTTGCAGAACGTATTTGCTCACAATCGGATAATAGCTCTTCAAGTATTTTTCCGTTTGCTCTTTCGTAATGATCTTGCTGACTTCCTCAACCTTTTCGTTTAGCGCCTTGATGTTTTCCGGGTCTTTGAAGATGCGGCGATGCAGGTTCGACACCCAGTAGTTGGAGAGGCCAAACTGCCATTGACCGAGCCCTTTTTCTGGACTGCGCTTGAGCTCTTCTTCGAAAAATCCCCATGTTGAGTCATAGTCCCACGGGAGGAAATACCATTTGTTCGAGTTGCTTGGACTGTATAAATAAAAATTGTGAACAGCCGTATCGTGATTCCCCATCAACAGGTTGGCTGCCATCCATGTATAATAGTTCTCCCGATCAAAATGCTTGTCCAAAAAGTCCTGCGTATTCATTGCAGGATTATGGAGATCCTCCAGCATGGCAATGAGCTTTTCATGGTTCTCGCTGCCTTTGATCTCCAGAATTTTTTCAAATGCTTTCTTGTCGTAGGTAGGATCGGTTGCCAGCTTGATCTGATCCTCGTAGCGATGGAACTCGAAATCAATTGCCTTGTACAAGTTTCCGTTCCGGTCCAACCCGTGCGCCTGCAAAAATGTTTTGTTTGGCTGTTCAATTTGAGTAAACAAACCGTAATCAACAAAGTCCCGGTCTGGATTTTTTTTGGTCAAATCCTTGATTTTTACTTGAACGAACTGCGTCCGCAAGCTGGTCATATTCGGCATCTGCTCGAAATAATCAAAGCTTAGCTTTTGTCGAACACGCGTCATGTCAGACTTGTGCTTGCTTAAGTTGATGTTGCGCTGATCCCGCCAATATCCGGCACTTTCGAACAAACGGATTTTGTACGATTTTTGTTCCGCTCTCCTGCTCGATTCCCCTCGTAGCTCAATCGTTCCGTTCGCTCTCGTCTCTCCAAAACCAAAGTAGCCCTGGGTCGGCCCCTCCGCCGTCCCTTCCTGCATAATGACTTTGGCCTGGAGATCTTCTCCCTTTTCATTCCGTCCGCTAGGAGCCAGATTGAGTTCCGTAAAGGTGGTTGTCTTCAGTTTGGAATTTTCTTCGTTGACTACCGTCACATACAAATGGACGATGCTCCCATCCACATCCTGATCGTATACGCTTCTATTCTCAATCAGTCCCTCATTCATCTGTTGAGTTGGTGCCACCTGGCTCGTTGCTGCCGGGGTATCTGACACTGGCTGTTCAGGTACATTCTGTGTACAACCAGTCGATACAACTCCTAATGCTACGAGCAGGCTCAGTATGAATCGTTTTTTCTTCACCCTAAGTCCTCCCCAATCCATCAGTCCCCATCTATTCCATTCGCTTTCCTTTGACAAAGAGCGGCTGTAGGCAATAGGTGTAATAATCGATATTTTTCAAGTAATAGATCAGCCTGCCGAGACCGGCTACCAGACCAAGAAACGAAGCAATAAAAAATGAAAAACCGTAGTTCTGAAGGGGCAGCATCGCTATGGTGATGACAACCGTACTGATGAGAAATAAGGTCGTCACCGCAAGCGCTCCCTTCCGATCGTCAAAATAAAGCAGCATCAGCACGATCACAAACATAACAGCGTACAGGTATCCCGCGATAACCAGGATGTTGTACCGCTCCATCTGTTCGGACGTAAAACCGATGTGCGGAAGCAGCGTAATTCCCAGAGCCAATGCAACAAAGGAAAAGAACAGCTGCACTTCCATCATGAAGCTGAGTTCTTGCATCAATGTTTGGACCATGTCAGTTTTTGCCCGCTTGATATCCTGCACCGAGCCTGTGCCCAATATCGTCCCGTAATACGCTCGATACTTCTCATAAAAAGCGGTCTCTACAGATACAACAAACATGACCATCGTAGGTAATATGCTCAAGGAAGCGTAGAAAGCAGGCACGTCATAAAACGGCGCAATCACGTAAGTATCCGCCACAACTTCTTGAAGCGGACTCCCCAGCCAGTAAATAAAATGGTGCACATAAAAGCCGAGAGAGCAAAAGAGACCAACGCCCAGCAGACTTGGGTATTTTTTCACGTACTTCACGAAATCAAAGTAGTTCCTCTCCCGCTTGGGGAAATAGCTCTCCAGATGAATCATCGACAGAACGATCATGATAAAAAAGCCAAGATCCAAAGAAATCAGCATTGCGATTCCTTTTTCCAATTCAGTCAGATTCACCAGCAAAAACGCAGCCAGAAGCGTAACGACAACAGCCGCCAAATACCCGCGAATAATTCGCATATAATCCTTTAATGCGGACAAATAGGCGGATTGCAGCCATACGACGATCAGTTCCACAAAAAGAAGGTAGGCTACGAGCTTAAAGCCAGACGGCAAAGGAGCCAGCCAATAAAATGCACCGCCGAGAATTCCCCCCAAGCCCAGGCAAACAGCCATAACTCCGTACAAAGAAGCAATGATGTCGTTATACTCGCGCAAGTAAATTTTGTCTGCAATATAGCGAGAAATGACCATGGAAAAACCGCAGGTAACCAACAGTGAAAACACAAACGCATAAACAACAGCTGCTAAAAAAGACATCCTCTCCAAATAGCTGACATTCAATTGAAGAAGGACCTGCTGTAGCACCGTGATCATGACCATACAAATCAGCATCGGTCCGACTGTGACCAGCGAAGAAAATGCATACGCCTTCACACTGGACAAATACCCTTTATTCCGAAACATTTTCTTCAGTTCAAAGCCAATGCCCGCCATGTTTCTTACACCTCGTATTTCCGATACATATTGCGATATCCCGCCAAGAAGTTCTCATGTGTGTAAATATCCGATACTCTTTGGAAACCGCATCTGCCCATACGCCGTCTCAATGGCTCGTTTTGACACAACGTAATGATCGCTTGGGCAATTTGGGTAAAATGCATGACGGGTACCGTTATCCCTGCGTTGCCATAGTTGTCACCATTGCCGTACAACAATTCCCGACAGCTTCCCACATCCGTTGTGACGAAGGGCTTTCTGCATGCCATTCCTTCCAAAATAACGAGCGGTTGGCCTTCACTAATGCTGGTCAAAACAAGCATGTCCATTTTTCCGAGATACTCTTTTACATTGACCGCACCCGTAAACGTAACATCCTCCAGCTGCAGGCTGTCGACCAATTGCAGGCATTCTGTGTAGTACTCCTCATCTTCATCCGTCGGGCCCATGATAACAAAGCGTGCGTGTGGTACTTGCTCTTTGACGAGTCCGAAGCTATGCAGCATTGTTTTAATATCCTTGATGGGTACCACGCGGACAACAGCACCAATGGTGATTGTGTCGTTCTTTTTTTCCTCCACGATGTCAGCATAATCACTCACTTTTACACCGTTCGGGATCACGGATACTTTGGAAGGATCACACCCTAGCTCGATCTGAATTTCCTTGTTTCGCTCAAACAACGTGATTACCTCATCCGCGTAGGAGTAGGCACATGCAGAAAGATTATGAAAGTAGTCGATCCAAATATCCTTAAAGTGACCCTTGATCCAGTTTGCCTTGATAATTTCTTCTTCCCGCTCGCGGGTATAGATTCCATGCTCCGTCAGCAAAAACGGCTTTGCATGCAGATACTTCCCAAGACTCCCTGCTACACCGCCATATCCCGTGCACACACTGTGATACAAATCCGCTTGCGGCATGCCGTTTTGAATGACCAGGCATAGCGGCAAGACCATCGAACGAATCATCCAGATCATTTCGGTAAAAGGGATTTGCGGATATTTTTGTTCGCAAAGCCGCTGGATAACCTCGAAAAAGTCCTTGCTTGTAAGCAACTCAGCTACGGATGGCACCTTACTCCCCGACAACACGGAAAAAAGAGCACGCCAGTCACCCTTGCTCCCATCAAGCAACGAAAGCAACGCTTGCCGCTCATCCTCAGTAAGACCCAGACGCTTGCCCGGTGCAGCCTCTTCTTTCAGATAGGCATCCAGAAATACCTCTTTGATTTCCACCACATTCGAGGGGAGCTGGTAGACGTATTTTCCCTTGTTTTTCCCTTCTGCTCCAATTGCATAAATGATGAACTCATGCTCTGGCATGCTAGTGATTAAGGAATGAATCCAGCTAGAAACACCCCCCGTGATAAAAGGGTAAGATCCTTCGGCAATCAGACAAATTTTCATCGCTTACTCTTCCAGTCCTATATCAAATTTGGCACTCGTTGCATGCACGAGATAGGCACCTTCCTCTATTTTTTCTACCGTACAATTGACCAAGCTCGTCATTTTTTTGTTTGTCCGCAAGATGTAATACATTTCGCCGGAGAAATTGTTCATGTAGCCTGTTATTTTTTTATCCGTATGCGTGATATACACATCCGTCTGCACATAGCTCTCAAGACTTGCTGCAGCTTCGGAAGCAGTCTGACTACGTAACCATGGATACTGCTGGTAAAGTTCTTCCAGCATGAGTTGAAAGTCTTTTACCAATTCCGGCCACGACTTGTTATTGCTTCGCCCCTTGTCCAACACATCGTCTGGATGAACAAAATGAGAAAAAACACCAATGGATGTGATCGCATTCGTTATGTACCAATCATGAATGTCTGTGCGACTGTATCCGGAGGTAATACGTGGCAGCTCTATCATGCCATCATCAGCCACAGAAAACTCCTGGATGTATTCGTGTGTACTATCTGATTCTGCATACAAGGAGGCAATGACCCTCAGATCAGGGAAGGATTCTTTCAGCGCTCGACGCCCTTCCTCTCCCATCACGTTGGAAGGCGGAACGTACACCTGTATGTCATACGACGAGAAAACCTTCTTGATATAATCGTCCAGGTACGCAAGCGACTCAGCCATGCTTGCTTCATCAGGCCAAGCCTTATACTCGTAATGGCTCGCCGTCGCCTGATCGGCTACCAGCGATTGATGGTTGTATCCATGGATGCCCAATTCGCCACCCAATTTCAACAAATCCCTGCCGTACGTGATCAGATTGTTTGAATCCGTTCCTTCCTCATCAGTGAAGGGCGGGGCAACCCGGTTATTGTAGGTTTTGATAATAGCTCCCGTGTAGGTCACATCGTAATCGGCAGCAAGCTTGATCATGTCCGGCCACCACACATCCCGATAGAAGCTGGGAATATCTTTGTGGTACTCGCGGTAAATACTCGGCTCGATCCCCTGACGAAAAGGGGCCGGAAAATCGTCAATATACATGATTTTCATATTGAAAATGGGGTACATGAAATCTTGATTCAGTGAACTGATGCCACCAGCAATCAGTCCTCTGTTCATTGCAGATTGCATATTCGTCCCGTTATAGACCATGACCTTTCCCTGTCCATACTGTGTCTCCCATAACAGTGGCATATTGTCGGCAGAAACAGCGTGAACCTTCGCTTGCCTATCCAGCTCTACGGGAATCGAGGAATTCACAATGGAATCTGCGCCGATTTTTGCATCTTCTCCTTTGATCAAGAGATTGGATGTCATCTGAATGCCGTTTGTCACGATAGGGTAATTGATGGAATTGATCCCCAGTTTTCGGTATATGCGGTACAAGCTGTCATTGTATTCAGGCATACGTGAAAAGAACACATTTCCACCATTGTGCGCATATTGCATCATCGCATCCAGATTGGCTATCATGCCGAGATTTTCTATGGTGACAATGACCGTCATGTATTGGGGATCGGGCTTCGAGAACTGCTTAACGTCAGCGAGATCGTACTCCTTTTTCATATACCGCAGCACTTGCTCCACATTCCTCGCGATTGCCATGCTGCTCTCATCCTTGGAATCATGCAGAATGAGGAATTTCTCCCTTGCTAGCTTGGCGATTTCCTCCTGACCGATCGCGTTTTGCTTCGGCTCGTCATTCTGTATTTGCGAGCCTCTTGACTTATTATTGCTCACCTGAAGGATGAACTGAGATCGGGTAGCTTCTATGGTGATCCCCAGAATCGCCACAAAGATCAGAATGATGTAGATGTTTTTTTTCACGGGAATATCGCTGGACCTCGACCTGCTCCATTCTCTGTCGTTTTCCCTGTCTCTTTTCCTTCTCATGTTCCTTGTCATTCTCATTTTGTATCGCTCATCTCTGTCAAATTCGGACCTGTTTCCTGTGCAGCAGCGACTTCCCCCCATGTGCTGTCTTGCTCAACATCCTCCAAAGTGCTCCAGTAGCGGATCATCATCAGCGTGGTGTGGGATATTTTAACCGACGAACTTTTTAACCGATTCATTTCAGCCACAAACCCCGCGTAGTCTCTGATCGTAAAGAAGCGCTTTAGCGACATGACATATGGCTGCTCGCTTTCCGGATGATACTCATGAAACAATTGACAGTATTGTGCGGCTGATTCATAGGACTGGTTCATCAGCTCGCAATTGATCTTGTCCACAAAATAGCTTTCTTCTTCCTGATAAATGTCCAATAATGATTCGAGAACAAATGAATACGTGTAGCTGTATTTCACATAAGTGCGTTGATCAATGAGTGAACTGTCCAGATACTTCTTCAATACATCTGCGTAGGCGCGTAAAACTCCAAGATCCTGCTTGTTCTCCTCGTATTTCACTGATAAATCCTGCAGTTGGAGCTGAAGGTTGCGCTGCATTTCCGTTAGAGCGGCTGCCGCGTAGTGAACCGTTTCCGAATCCTCGTTTTGCAAGGCTGTCTCCAATGTACCGATCTGCCAAATGGTCTGCTCTTTCAAGACATCGATCAGCATCTTACGCCGTGTGCCAGTGTCGTTCAAAAACAAAATGTCCTCAACCGGTACGATGTTCATTTCCTTTTCCATGTCCGCTCTTCGGAAAATATTCGATCCCTCAGCTAGTTTCAGCAAATCGCTCTCTAGCATCAGTTCATTCACATTCTTTTTCGATGTTCGTTTGAATGCATCCGTAATCCCCAATAACAGGAGGCCAAAAACGGGAAGAAAGCCAACAACAAGCATTCGCATAATAAGCACCTGCCTGTTCTTGCCCCGGCTTTGTATCCAACTGTAACCAACAGACACCAAGACATGGAGGAGGACTAGATTAAGCATAGGCGCCATCCTTCAGCCAGAAGCGATCCTGGTCTTTTTCCTGCACAATTCTCGATGCAATACCGAGTCTACCAAGCCTATCAATCACGATACGGGCTTCTTGCTCGTTGGAATTGGAGAGAATGATATAGACATCTCCGGCTTCGTCCATTCCCATATAATCTGCTTCGCGAAGAGAACTGGCGATATAGGTAGAAAGGGTATGATGATCCATTTGCGCAGAATCCACTGCCAGGAGGGTAAAGTCAGTGTTCAACTGTTGTTTGGCATCCCTTTTGTTCTTCACCATTGCTGAAAAATAAGCAGGAATCAGGATAGAGGTATCTTCCAGGTAGCGGTCCTTTTGTGTGGAGTTTAAGTATCGGAGAGAACGGGACAAAGCGGATGAGATCAATTGAACGGCGACTTGGAAGAGGTTTTGGGTGTACATTGTAAAATTTTCAAATCCGAGCTGTTGCAATGTGACCACGGCAACCATTTTTCCCTTGTCAAAAATAGGGGCTGCCATAAGAGGCATGTCGTGACGCAGCTCTTTATTCACGATGATCTTCTTCATTGTCATTAATTCAGTAAGATAAGCATGCTCACTCATTTTCAGCGAGCGTGGCAGATCAAAACCCGCTTTATTCGATTTGGCCATCAATCGCAAGAAGGAACCATTTTGATTCATCGTATAAATTGCGATCTCATCGGACTTCATGATTCTTTCCAGTACCTTGACCGATTTCTGCAATACGCGCTCCGGCTCGAGGCTGTCCAACTCTTTGGTGATGCTGTAGATTTTCCCGAAGCTGTCTTCCGAATTGACGATCTGCTGCTGCAATTCTTGCTTTACCATCAGGACATCGTTATAAATGTCTTTTAAAAAATCATATTTGTCTTCCAGGGCTTGCTTTTGCAGCTCCTTGGACAGTACGTCCCTGTTGCGTTTATCGATCGAATAGCCCACAGCAATCCCGATAATAAAATAGACAGCGATATGAAACAGAACATTTGCGTCATACAAAAGCGATACGACATCGCGTCCGTTATGCAGGCTTTCCCCGATAAAAAGTCCACAAGCCAGGATAACAGACAAGAGGGATTGCTTCGTTCCGTAAATGGCGCCAATCAACACGATGTAAATCAGCTTGAGATCAAAGACACCGCTATTAACCGTTCCAACTGTGGCGAAAATCACCAGAAGAAACGCAAGAATGTTCTCTATGTACGGCCTTGCATCCCATGAACGTAGCCAAAGGATCGTTTTCTTCCCTTCGCTCTCTTGCTCTTGTTCTTTCTCTGCGATGCTCTCTTGATACCACTGCGCCGTTTTTTCTAGCCCCTCCGCCAATGTATACATCGGGATCCAATCTAGTCTTCTCTTTGCCCGCGTATTGTCCAAAACCGACTTTTCTACGTCTCCTGGGCGTTTTTCCCTTCGCACTATTCCCTGGAGCTGCTGGTTCTCCCCAAGAATGTCAATCAGCTCATTAATGCTGCTTTCCTGATTGGTAGACAAATTCATCACACTGGTATCATCCGTGGTAACGGAACGAAAAATGGCGTCAGCTACATCCTCTACATAAATAAAATCTCTCGTTTGGCTGCCATCCCCGTGCAAAACAATTTCTTTTCCATGGTTGATCTGAGTTAAAAAAGTAGAGATGACGCCGCCTTCCCCTACTGCACTCTGTCTGGGGCCATACACATTCGCCAGGCGAAAGGCTACCGTTCGCAAGCCGTACATTTCCGTCCATTTGCGGCAATACATTTCACCGATGTGCTTGTTTATTCCATAAACAGACACCGGATCACACGCTGAATCTTCGTGTAACGGTGTATTTTCACTCATGCCGTAAACGGCGGCTGATGACGCAAAAATAAATTTGGACACGCCATATTTGCTCGATAGCTTCAGCATATTCACGAGTCCAAGAATGTTCGTATTCGTATCCAGCAAAGGGTCTTCCATGGATGCAGCAACACTGACTTGGGCCGCTAAATGTATAACGACATCGAACCTGTTGCTTTTAAATACTTCATCACATTTTTTATCCGCTACATCCAGCTCGTATGCCTTATGCGGAAATGTGACGTTCCTCTGATTGCCTGAGCTGAGATTGTCGAGGATGAAAACTTTATACCCTTCCTTATAAAATCTCTCCGCGACAAAAGAACCAATGAACCCATAACCACCTGTGATCAAAACTTTCATACTAACACCTCAGCTATTTGTTTCACCTGTCTATCCCCACGACGAACATCTACCCCTGTTCCCAGCAATTTTTGCACAGCCCATTCGATGCGCTCCAGCTGCAGTGGCTTCGCTATGAAATCCCGCGCACCTGCCTGAAGCGCCTTTATGACGGTATCGTGCCTAGACACTGCTGAGCAAATAATGATCTTGGCATCCTTGTCCAACTCCATGATTTTGCGTGAAGCAGTCAAACCGTTCATGCCGGGCATGGTAATATCCATCGTAACGAGTGATGGTTTGTACAAGCAGTAATTTCTCACAGCCTCCTCTCCCGAAGCAGCTTCCGCAACAACGTGGAGTCCTAACGTCTCAAATATGTTGCGCAACACATGTCTCGTAAACGCCGTATCATCAACAATCAGAATGCTATTCATCCAAAAACGCTGTCTCCCATCCTATCCATCTATCTCTTTCGGACTATTTTATTATAGTAATATATTCCCATTACCAATACCAACCAAAACTATTGCCTCTTACTCTTCGTTTTCATAGGCACAAAGCCCCTCTATCCGCAGATTTCCCCATTCTACTAGGATCATCTCAACAATTTCTGAACAAGAGAAAAAGAAGAGCAGGGACAGTTACCTATACGGCAGCTTATCTCTGTTCTTCACTGCTTGGCCTCATTGATCAAAAGCTGTCCCTGAACCTACTGCAAACTCGGGAACTGCTCCATATCCCCCATCGCATTCACCTGGAATCTGTTTTCAGCAAATGTTGCACAGCCCATTCAATTCTCTCGAACTGCAAGGGTTTTGCGATAAAATCACGCGCACCTGCCTGGATCGCTTTGATGACAGTATCGCGTCGTGTAACTGCGGAGCATATAATGATCTTCGCATTCTTATCCAGCTCCATGATTTTTCGGGAGGCAACCAAACCGTTCATGCCCGGCATCGTAATATCCATCATGACGAGTGACGGTCGATACAAACAATAATTTCTAACAGCCTCCTCCCCTGAATCAGCTTCTGCAACTACCTCAACACCTAATTTCTCAAACATGTTACGCAGCACAAGTCTCGTAAACGCTGTATCATCAACAATTAAAATGCTATTCATTCAAAATGTTTTCTCCCACCTTTTATACCACGACTTTCGAACTACCATAAAGAGGGTTTACTATACGCAAAAACGACGTAATCTGATCATTTTCTACATTCTACCGGGAACATCTAAACAACTTCTGAACAGATGAATATCGTCAAAAGTAGAAAACAGGCACAAATAAAAAGACCGAAGCATCCGCTTCGGCCCAACTCACTCTACTATTTGGTTCTCTTTTCTCTACCAAGCCGCAATACAACTGTCCTTACGTTCTAAGATTGTTCTTTTGTTCCCTTTTACCAAGAAAATCTTTAGCAAGTGCGAGGTACCACGCAACTATTTCCATAAAAGCAAGGATCACAAACCATGCCCATATTTCCCCTTGGGTAAGGCCGTACAACAGGTTATCAATTTCTGTACCAGAACCGCGCGTCAAAGACTGCAAAAAGAATACAATTGGACCGAAAATAGAAAAAAATAGAGTGATCATCGAAAAAAGGGTACGCCGTTTTCGAATTAGATACACAATACTACTAATTGTCGTTATGAGAATAAATATATAATAAACATACCACACCCATGGAGGTAAAGTTTCCATGGTAGCCCTCCTTTCCTTAGTCCAGCCCCAGAATTTTTCCTTACCAAGCCGCAATACTGCTATCCGCGCGCATATCCGTACCACCGCTTAGCACACCATTTTCATCACGCCAAATGATTTGACCACGTCCGAAGTAATTGCCGAGCTGCGCCCATTTGATCGTATGGCCCCTGCGCTCCAAAGCTTGTGCCAAATGCTCCGGGAAATGACGCTCCAGCTCCACCGTTTTGCCTTCCACCCACTGCCAGCGAGGCGCATCGAGCGAAGCTTGCGGATTCAGCTGGAAGTCGATCGTGTTCATGACCACTTGCACATGTCCTTGTGGCTGCATGAAGCCGCCCATTACACCGAATGGCCCCACTGCTTTTCCATCCTTCGTCAAGAAGCCCGGGATTATGGTGTGGAACGTTTTTTTGCCGGGCTCCAAGCAATTGTCATGAGCAGGGTCCAGCGAGAAGGTATGACCGCGGTTTTGCATGGCGATTCCTGTTCCCGGCACAACTACCCCGGAACCAAAGCCCATGTAGTTGCTTTGGATAAAGGAAACCATGTTGCCCTCACCGTCAGCAGTCGCTAAATAGACCGTACCGCTCGTTTTCGGCTGACCCGGCTCTGGCGTCAAGGCTTCATGACCAATCAGTGCACGGCGAGTGGCAGCGTATTCCTCTGACAACAGCGCTTCCTTGGAAACTTTCATTTTGCTCTCTTCCGTGATGTATTTCAATCCATCCACAAATGCCAGCTTCATCGCTTCGATTTGCTTGTGATACGTTTCTGTTGTGTCTTTTGCGTCAAAATCAAAGCCCTTCAGAATGTTCAGGGCCATCAGGCCGATCATCCCTTGCCCATTCGGCGGTATCTCCCACACATCGTAGCCACGGTAGTTGACTCCGATCGGCTTCACCCATTCCGGCTCATAGGCAGCTAGGTCTTCTTTGCGCAAATAGCCGCCGCACTCACGGGAGAACGCGTCGATCTTGTCTGCCAGCTCTCCACGATAGAAGCTCTCTGCATTTGTTTCCGCGATTTGACGCAGCGTCTTCGCATGACCCAGCGACTTCCAGATGGCGCCCGCTTTTGGCACTTTGCCATCTGGCGTAAAGGTGGAGAACCAATGCGCGAACTCTTCCCCTTTGCATTGCTGGGAAAACTTTTTGTGTGCGGCATTCCAATTATGCGACAATGTGGGCGATACAGGATAGCCATTCTCCGCATAATCAATCGCTGGCTGCAAAACCTCTGTCAGCGGAAGGCGTCCGAAACGCTTGGACAAAGCTGCCCACGCAGCAGGTGCGCCCGGTACCGTGACAGGTGTCCAGCCGTAGGTCGGCATTTCTTCCAGACCTTTTGCTTTTAGTATCTCGATGGAGATTCCTTGTGGAGCAGGCCCGCTTGCATTCAGTCCATGCAGCTCGTCTTTGATCCACACGAGGGCAAATGCGTCTCCCCCGATGCCGTTCGAAGTCGGTTCTACTACAGTCAGGCACGCAGCCGTTGCAATCGCCGCATCCACCGCATTTCCGCCCTTTTTCAATATATCGAGGCCAGCTTGTGCCGCCAGTGGCTGCGAGGTCGCCACCATGCCGTTCTTGGCAAAAGTCGTCACACGCTTCGATGCGTATGGGTATTCCATTGCGTCGTAATTAACCATGGTTTTTGCCTCCTAAATCGTTCGTTTAGCCGATAAGAAAGACCAATTGATAAGCACGGAACGTCCTTTTGGTTTGAGTCAACATAGTGGAGGAGAAGAAAAAGCACAGTTCTCTTCGACTCTGACACGCCAGCAAGGGGGATTCACTGTCCGTCTCCACTTCCAAAAGGGGACCGTCGAGCCAAAGCCACCCTACGGGCGGAGGTTTCTCAGGGAAGACGTGTTCGACAAGCGGGTCCCCTTTTAGAAGTTCCGACTGGGTAGGCGTTGTCAAGGTCTACGAGCCCTGTGCTTTTTCTTCTTACCAGCTTACGTAAACTTTCCTAGCCGATGAAAACAAACCCGTAAGCCATCGCTCCCACGATGACAAAAGCGGGATGGACCTTCCATGTTTCGAGCAGAAGGTAAGAGGCCACTGTCAAAATCCCTGTTTGCATCCAGCCGATTCCCTCTACTGCGCCCATCAGGAATTGATACGTCATCGTTCCGAGCAAGACAGTAACGACTGGCCGTACCGATTGGGTCATCGCTTTTACTTGTGGAGCACTGCGGAATAAATTAATAAAACCCATCAATAAGACCATAGCGATCGCTGTCGGAGCGACCGTTGCAAATAATGCGACTACTGCGCCCGGTACGCCCGCTACCTGATAGCCAATGTATCCAGCGAGCTTGGTCGCGATTGGGCTGGGCAGCGCATTTGCTACCGCAAGCACTTCTCCGAATTCCTGTACACTCATCCACTGGTAATGGTCAACCACTTCATTTTGGATCAAAGGGATGCTCGGTGGTCCTCCCCCGTACCCCAAAATGTTGGAGATGAAAAAGGCCCAAAATAATTGCAGGTAGATCATGCTACTCCCTCCTTGCCGTCCTTGTCCTTGCGCTTGCGGACAGACCAAGTAGAGTAGGCAAATGAAACGGCAAGCGCAATCCCTACTACAATGCCCGGATGCCAATCAAGGAAGAGCAACGCAACGAGTGAAAGGGCGAGGGAAAGACTCACACCTGCTTTGCTGGATGCTCCCTTCCACCCCTTTGAAAGGAATTCCCAAGTAAGGACGCCTGTCATGACTGCGATTACCGGACCGATTGCCTGGATCATGCCGTATACACCCGGCGCATCCTTCCATTGATATATGACTTGCAGCAAACCGATCATCACAAGCACGATTGGCATCACGACTGCGATGTTTGCCACCAATGCACCCTTCCAGCCTTTTACCCGATAGCCGATAAATGCGGCCAGCTTGGTCGCAATGGGCCCTGGAAGAGCGTTGCCGAGCGCCAGATTGTCGGAAAAGTCCTCATCTGTCACCCATTTGTACTTTTTCACACATTCGGTATAAAAGAGGGGAACCATCGTAGGTCCTCCTCCAAATCCAAAGATTCCGATGCGGAAAAAGGCGAGAAATAATTGCCAGTAAATCATAGCTGTACCTCCGTCCTTGCCTAGCTAGCAAAAAAGTTCACCCGATTGCACCAATTGACAGGATACCAGTTGGCCTTGCTAACGGATAAAGTTGTACTTGGACTTCAGTATTTTCAATTCGTTAATCACATTCGTTTTGGAGATGCCCGGAATCTTGTGAAGCTTTTTGAGCAAAAATTGGGATAATTCTTCATTGCTTGTTACGAGAATCTGTGTGAAAAGCTGATATTCACCAGAAGTAAGTACGATGAGCCTGATCTCTACGGTTTCCGTTAACGCAGCAACCACATCGTCCAGCTTTTCCGCATCCACAGCCACTTGAATCATCGCCTGTACGTGAAACCCTGCTTTGACTGGATTAACAATACCGACCAGACTCAGGGCACCTTCGTCCTGTAATTGCTGAACGCGCATGCGGATCGTCTTTTCTGTAACCCCGAGGTCCTTCGCAATCTGAGTAAACGGTAAGCGGGCATTTCCTTGTAAGGCTCGAATGATCCCGTAGTCGATGTCATCTAATTCAGGATAAAGTGATCTTCGGAAAGTTTCCTCCATACAAACACACCTTTATTCGTCTTTTTCAAACAATATTCAACCTTATCACAGCTCAATATTAGAAAATTCGGTCGAATTCCATGATGATTGTTGTTACTATAATACGATTTTCGACACAATGCAATACTTTTACAAAAAATCCCATATTAAAACCTATTCTTACTATAAATAAAGCAAAGAAAAAGAGCCTACTCCGCAGGAGAGGCTCTCGATTAATATTCGATACGGTCCAGAGATTGAGACCATGCTTCAAATGGGCTCCGTCTATTCGCAAGATTGATTCTCTGAAAAGGAATACTCCGTTCTTCAAGAGGAAGAACAATCTGCTCATAAATAAACTGATCATCAAAACCGACATGCGCCGCATCTTCTTTCGTGCAAGCATAATAGACATTGCGCGGTCTGGCCCAATAGATGGCTCCCAGACACATCGGACACGGCTCACAGCTTGTATACAGGTCGCAATCGTTTAATTGAAAGGTTTCGAGATAACGACATGCTTCTCGAATCGCTTGGATTTCGGCATGTGCCGTAGGGTCATTGCTCGCCGTCACTTCATTGCGTCCTCGCCCAATTACTTGCCCGTCCTTCACGACAATGGCTCCAAATGGTCCGCCTGTTTTATCACGGACATTTTCAAACGCAATCTGTACGGCTTGCCTCATCCACGTCTCTCGTTCCATCCACTTGCCCCCTCGCATCCTTCTCCTTTTATCCTATGTCCCTGCTCGTCTGGACATGCTGGAAAAAGTCACTAGCGGTTCATTGATTGCTTTAAATGGAACAAGTAACGGTTTCGAATGATCCAGAAATACACACCTTGAACAACGACGAAGCTGCATAGGACAATCGCGGTCGGTTTGACCACAGACGCGACAAGGATGAGCTTCAACAAGCTTTGCAGGGACACGAACGCCACCATACTGTGAATAATGGCCACCACAATCGGCACGAAGAACAGCAGGGCAACCTGAGTCGTGACGATCCGCGTCAGCTCCGCATCCGTGAGTCCAATCTTGGAAAGCGCTCCATAATGCCGTTTGTCGTATTCCAAATCCGTGTACAGACGGAAGTAGAGAAAGCTTGCTGCGGCTACGAAGAACAACACACCCACAAACAACCCGATAAAGAGTCCCATGTTCGCCATTTGTTTCATGGTGTGGTAGTAGGGTGCACGAGCTGAAAACGAATAATTATCTTCGTCATGACGAATATCTTCCTGAAGCTTGAGACTAAGATCCTGCGTTTCCTTCCATCTTGGCACCTCGTACACAAAGCGCTCTTCTTCCTTCATTTTCGGAAGCTGGTCATACACCTGATTCGGTACGACAACCAATCGCTTAAATTCAATCCCTCTGATCAATGGAGTCATATTCGTATCTGTTTTGACTGCGAGCTGTGCCTTCCCCACTTGCAGTGTTTTGCTCGCTACCGAATCACCAATCCAATTGAGCAGTACGAAGGCCTCTTTATTCGTCATTTCGAGTACAGTCGAATTGGAAGCTACGGCCAGCCGGTTATAGTCAGACAGCTTGACTACTCCGACCCTTTCCTCCTGAACCAGTTCTGGCAAAACTCGCATAGCCACTTGATATTTTTCGAAGGAAAAGCCATTTTGCTGCAAGCTCGTTTCAATTAAAGACAGATGCTTCGCTCTCTCCGCATCGCTTTCTTTGGACTGGTATTCAAACGCAAACGGGTGTGTTTTCATCACCGTGATCTGAATCGACCCAGCCAAAGCTGCCAGCGTGCCAATCGCACAAAAAGCAACAGTAGAGACGATGCTGACTAAAAAGAACATCCGTGCATTATCCTTCATCCGATAGGCCAGATCAGAGAGCGTCAAGAGATTCGTACGTTTCCAATAAAAAGTTCGACGCTTCTTCAGAAAATCGATGAAGATGACGCTCAGCTGAGTAAACAACAAGTACGTTCCTACAGTCGTCAGCGCAATGACCGGAAGCATCAATACGAGCACATTCACGCCGTCAGCAGTGAGGGCTAAGGCATAGCTCATGCCCAACAAAGCTACCGCGACCAGAGACAGCACTAACGATGCCCTCGGCTCACGCTTAGGTCGACCGCTTCCTTGCAACAGATCCAACAGACTGCGGCTTCGCAGCAAGAGGACCGTAAATAGCGAAATGGCTGCATACAAGATGAGAAACGCCACCACTGTCAAACCGATCGCTTTCCACGGGAAGTAAAACCCGAGTGCTTTTACAGCAAGCAAAAATCCGGCGAATTGGAAAAACAGCTTGGCGAGAACTAGTCCGAGGCCAATCCCAATGGCAATCGAGACGATGCCAATCAGCATGTTTTCCATAAAAATCAGCGTGTTCCGCTGTAGCGGTGTCATACCCTGGATAAAAAGGATGCCGAACTCCTTCTCCCTCTTTTTCAGAAAAGCACCGACACAATAAAAGAGAAAAAAGAAAGAGAACAGAAAAATGACGTACTCAGCCGCCATCATCCCAGTAGCTACGGATTCATGAATCTCCTGCCCGATAATTTCCGGATGAAAAATGAACATCGCATAGACGAAAAAAATGAGGACAGAAAAAACGCTACTCATGAAGAATGCAGCGTACATACGCTTATTTCGTACAACATTATTACACGCGAATTGTCGAAAGGTCATAGGTGTTCCCTCCCAAAAACGACAATGAGTCAATAATTTTCTGGAAGAATACCTGTCGACTCTCACCACGATACATCTCGTTATGGAGCTGGCCGTCTTTAATAAAAATTACCCGATGGCAATAGCTGGCAGCCAAAGCATCATGCGTCACCATCATCATGGTGGTATTATCTCTCTTATTGATCGCTTCCAGTGTCTCCATCACATTGCGCGAAGACTTGGAATCAAGATTTCCTGTCGGCTCGTCAGCGAGCAAAAGCGACGGGGAATGAATGATCGCCCTGGCAATTGCCGTTCGTTGGCGTTGCCCCCCTGATACCTCGAAGGTCCGCTTTTCCAATATGTCCTGAATCCCTAGCTTCTCCGCAACACTTTGCAGCTTTTCTTCCATGACCGAGACTTTCTCATTGTCCAGCGTCAGCGGCAACACGATATTTTCCCCAATCGTCAACGTGTCCAAGAGATTAAAATCTTGAAATACAAAGCCGAGCTCACGGCGACGAAACAGAGCGAGTTTATCTTTTTTTAAATGATGCGGATTCGTACCGTTCAATAGAACCGCACCAGAGGTTGGTGTATCAATAGTGGAGATCATGTTTAATAGCGTAGTCTTGCCACTGCCTGAGGGGCCCATAATACCGACGAATTCACCCTTGCGAATCGAAAAATCGATATCGGTCAACGCGCGGTAGGTTACCTTGCCCCCGTATATTTTACTCAAGCTATTTACAGCAAGCATTTCCATGCGCTATTCCCCTTTCTTGCACTTCCAAATTCAAGTGCATTCAAAAAGTCGTCTTTTCAGCACCGAGAAAGAGGCGAGAACCTGCAAAAGGAGGAGCGGAGTGTAGGAACCTACATGAGCACCGGACTTTAAAGGTGAACGCCTCTTTCGATGTCGAATCAGCTTTCTTAATTACTTCGTGATCAAAAGACGACTTTTTGAACTATCTCTTCAACTATACGAAAGTGCGCATAGTGCAACTATCGAATTAACTTTCAGCTACCTTACTTTCTTGTAAGGTTGGGACGACAGCAGACAAGACAATACGCACGGTTGTCCCCTCGCCCACTTCTGATTCCATTTCCACCCCATGATGGAGCCGCCCGCAAATTTCTTTCACCAAATATAGCCCCATCCCGGTGGACTCAGGGTATTTGCGCCCGTTTTCGCCCGTAAAATATGGCTTGAACACGCGGCGAATATCTTCGGTAGGAATCCCGATTCCATAATCCTGCACTTCCAGTATGGCATGTGCTCCGCGTTCATACGCACGAATAGTGACCTTGTTGCTTTTCCCTGCTGAATAACGAACGGCATTCGTCAACAATTGGTTGAGGACAAAAGCGAGCCACTTGTCGTCCGATTCCACTCGCCAATTTTCATCCACTTTTACCTCTGGATACACTTGGTTGCGAATAAACAGCCGCTTATTTTCAGCCAACACATTCTGCACCAAGGAACGCAGCGTTACGGGCTCGATCAGGAAGTCCTGTTCAAATCGGTCCAGGCGAGCTATGTACAGTACCGTTTCCAGTCCACGCTTGATTCGGTCCACTTCTTCACGGACGCTCTCAGCTGTTGGATCGTCTTCATTTTGCAGCAACAGATGAATGACCGAAATCGGCGTCTTCATCTGATGAACCCACTGCTGGATAAAGGTCGTATGATCCCGTTGCTTGTTCTCATAGGCATGGAGCTGTTCTTTGTAGAGTCGGTACTGCTCCTGACTGATGTCATCCATCGCGCGACACAACGGTGAATTCCCGTATGTCTGGGTCAGCTCTTCTAATGACTCTACCGGCTTGCTCAGTCGCTGATAGATTGTGCGGTGAGACAAGTAACGAATGGCGAGAAAAGCCCCCGCGAAAAAAACAGATAAAAACATGACATAGATCATCAATGATTCATTCCAGTACCCATCCATCGCAAAAATCATAATCAATAAGATCAATTGGACGAGAAAAAACGCTGCGAATGGCCATTGATCTCGAAGGAACAGCTTCATTGCCCCTCCTCCCAAGTCGCACGCAAGCGATAACCGGAACCGCGAACAGTCTCGACAGCTCCCTCTAGGCCTAAGTCCTTCAGCTTGCCGCGCACGCGTGTGATGTAGACATTTAGCGTGTTTTCATCGACAAACTGTTCATCCCACAGCTTTTCTAGCAAACGCTCACGACTGACGACACGCGGATGTTGATTCATCAAGGCTTCGAGCAGTAACGCTTCCTTTTTGCTCAGCTCGATTTTGGTATCGTTCATGGACAGCTCCATTCGCTCCAAAAATAGCTTGAGCCCCGCCACTTCAACCGTACGCTCCCCTTCTTGCGGAGCATATTGTCCGTAAGCCCGACGCAGTTGACTGCGGATTTTGGCCAAAACCACGTCGTAGTCGAACGGCTTTGTGATATAGTCATCGGCCCCATTCTCCAAGGCCATCACTTGGTCCATTTTACTTTCTCGTGCAGAGATGAACAGGATCGGGCAGTTGGACTCCTGGCGCATTTGCCGGCACCAATAAAATCCGTCAAATTTCGGTAGATTCACATCCAACAGAACCAGATCAGGGCGCGATTGGGTAAATACCTCCATGACTCTATCGAAATGTTCAACATTGACTGTCTGGAATCCGTATTTTTCCAGTTGCTCTTGCAGCAGCTGGTTGATTTTCGGGTCGTCTTCTACAATCATAATTGTGGACATCACTCATACTCCTCTCGTCTTGAGTCTCCTCCATTTTATTCTTTACTATACCATTAGAAAACGAGACTACGCCAAGTCTTTAGCGTTTCTCGTGTTTAGAAGTCGAATGAAAAAAAGACTTGTACGTTGCTGTAGTGGAGGGGAGGAAACAGGAAAAAACGCTCAGCTTCTAGGGCCACCCCCCAGGGGATTGACTGCACGACTCCATGCAAAAAGCGAAACCGCGTCCAAAGTGGTCCTTTCAGGATGTGTTTCAGAGGTGGACGCTTAAGGGCGTGTTTCGCTTTTTGCATTGCGTCTCGGTCGGTGTCCCTAAGATCTTCGCTTATTTCTCCTGTTTCCTCTACGAGCTTTCCGTGTTAATCGGTTTTTAAATACCTTAAAAGAATGTAAGAATGCCGTCAGTAACGACAGAGAAGAATATTTCCAGGCGTAGCAACTTGTGGAGTCCTACCGAACGGAGAAGGGATTCGCGGGCAAAAGAAACGCAACCGTGCCCTCGCGACGAAGCGGCTACCACTTTTGCGTTTCCCCGCGAATCCCTTCGGAGCGAACAGTCTCATCCCCCAGAGGGACAAAGCCTGGGGCCTAGCCTGGAAATATTCTTCTCTCCACTACAGCCACATAGCAAAAAAGGAAGGACTGTTGTCCCCCCTTTATGCTTGAGCATCCATCAATTGCTGGAGCTTCTTGATCCCGCGGAAGTGCAGGATTTTCACCGAAGCCTCTGTCTTGCCCAAGATTTCCGCGATCTCATTCATTCGCAAATCTCCGAGATAGCGCAGAGCGATCACATTGCGCTGATCCTTTGTCAGCGTGTGCACCTTATCCCATAAACCCTCGGTTGTCTCCTGATTCAGAAGGCACTCCTCCGGCAGCTTATCTGTTGCGACCATATTGCTAAATGTGTCCTGATCCACCGGACTCTCCCGCTTCTTGCGCATGTAGTCAATCAACGCATTATGCGCAATTCGGAAAATCCAGGCACCAAAAGGATGGCGGCCATCGTACTGTTCAAGCTTGGAGTACACCTTAATAAACACAGTCGTTGTCAGGTCTTCCACATCCCAGATGTTTTTTACCCGGTAGCGGAAATAGCGATATATTTTAGCAGAGTAATCTTCGTAAATTTGTTGGTGACTTAATTTTGGATACATGATTGCTGTCGTCATAATCGATCTCCCGTTTCGTGATCCGTATGAATTGATTTCATTGTACGGTCGAAACGAAGCAGGAACCATCGAGTTATATTTCAGGAAGATTACACTTTTGTAAGGTACTTATGGGCTCGTTGTAAGCTCGCACAAGTAGGTACGGAAGAGGTTTCATTTCGGTTACAACTTTCAAAAGAAATCTTTAAAAATTTCTTAAGGAATTTTTTAAGTTGTCTTTAAAACCGTTTTTGCGTGTCATTTCAAAGCAGTTTTCCTGCTACATGGTGTGTCTGCTTAGTAGCACTTTCACACTTTGAATTCACTTTCAAGCAATTTTTAAAAAACTGCGCAGGAGAAGCGCATTTCCAGTCCAAGCGCCTCTGGAGCCCACCCCAGCTTCGGAATAAATGGCGGGGAATTTCAGCTTCACTTATGAAACCCTTCATTGAAATTTCTACGTTTGAAGCGCTCCCGCCATTTATTCCGAAGCGGACAGTCAATCCCCCAGCAGGGCGTAGGCCGAAGCGTAGACTGGAAATGCGCTTCTCCCCCACTACGGTTTCTTAATAAAAAAAAGCCCCCGAAAAATTCGAGGGCACTTGCATTTAAATCAATCCAAGACGTTGGAAAATCGTATCTACATGCTTCAAGTGGTAACGGTAGTCAAAGCACTCATCCAGCTCTTCCTTGGATAGTGTAGAGCTGACAGTCGCATCCTCATCGACAATCGCACGGAAGGAGCGTTGCTCTTCCCACGCCTGCATCGCACGAGGCTGTACCGTGTCATAGGCTTGCTCGCGGCTCATGCCTTTTTCAATCAGCTTGAGCATCACTTGCTGCGAGTAGATCAATCCAAAGGTACGGTCCATATTGCGCTTCATGTTCTCTGGGAACACCGTCAAGTTTTTCACGATGTTCATGAAACGGCGCAGCATGTAGTTCAATGCTTGCGTCGCATCTGGCAAAATCACGCGCTCCGCAGAGGAGTGGGAAATATCCCGCTCATGCCAGAGGGAAACATTTTCATAGGAAGTGAGCATGTGACCACGGATGACACGAGCCAGTCCGCAAATATTTTCGCTTCCGATTGGGTTGCGCTTGTGTGGCATTGCCGAAGAACCTTTTTGACCTTTGGCAAATGCTTCTTCCACCTCGCGCATTTCGCTCTTTTGCAGACCGCGAATTTCTGTTGCGAATTTCTCCAAAGAAGTTGCGATTAGTGCCAATGTCGCCATGTACTCGGCGTGGCGATCACGCTGCAAGGTTTGGGTAGAGATAGGTGCTGCAGACAGCCCCAGCTTCTCGCATACATACGCTTCCACGAACGGATCGATGTTTGCGTATGTTCCAACTGCGCCAGAGATTTTGCCGTACGCCACTTCTTTTTTCGCAGCCTGAAAACGCGCCAGGTTGCGCTTCATTTCTTCATGCCACAGGGCCAGCTTCAAGCCAAAAGTCGTAGGCTCCGCATGCACACCATGCGTTCTGCCCATGCAAACCGTATCCTTGTGCTCTCGAGCTTTGTCTGCCAAAATCTCGATGAAGTCTTCGATATCCTTCTCCAAAATCTCATTAGCCTGACGCAGCAGGTATGACAGCGCAGTATCCACCACATCGGTAGAAGTCAGTCCGTAATGCACCCACTTCTTTTCTTCGCCCAAGGTTTCCGATACCGCACGGGTAAACGCCACCACATCATGGCGTGTCTCCTCTTCGATCTCATAGATTCTGTTAATGTCAAAAGTAGCTTTATCCCACAGCTTTTTCACGTCTTCCTCAGGAATGACGCCCAGCTTGGACCATGCTTCACACGCGAGAATTTCTACTTCCAGCCACGCTTTGAATTTGTTTTCTTCCGTCCAAATGGCGCGCATTTCCGGTCGGGAATAACGTTCGATCATGATAATACCTCCGATGTATTCGTCCAGATTTTCAGCTCATCAATCAGGGTGAGCGCTTCTTCTACAGTAGGGGCGAGCACGTTGATATGCCCCATTTTTCGCTTGGCCTTACTCTCTGCTTTTCCGTACAAATGGAGCTTGGCTGTGCGCGGTAGCTTGTCGATCTGATCGATGACAGGCTGTAGATGCTCTCCCAAAATATTAACCATCACGACGCTCGAGAGCAACTCTGTAGATCCCAAAGGCAAATTGCAAACCGCCCGAACATGCTGCTCAAACTGCGAGGTCACACAAGCATCCATGGTAAAATGCCCGGAGTTGTGCGGTCGCGGCGCCAATTCATTGACATACAGCTGACCATCTTCAGTCAAAAAAAGCTCAACTGCAATGAGCCCGACCACATCCAGCTTTTCTACAATCGTGCGAGCAATTTCTTCCGCGCGAGCGGCTACTTCAGCCGAAATACGAGCTGGAACAATGCTCAGGTGCAGGATGTTTTCCTGATGAATATTTTCTGACACAGGAAAAACAGCCAGTTCTCCCGCAGGATTGCGTGCAGCAATCACAGACAGCTCCATTTGGAATGGTACAAATTGTTCCACGATCAGCTCTGTACCTGCTCTGGACAACGTTTCATACGCCTCCGCCAGCTCTGCCTCACTTCTCAATACCCATTGTCCTTTTCCGTCATAGCCACCAGTTGCTGTCTTCATGACAGCAGGCAGCCCCAATTCACGCACGGCGTTCTGCAAATCTCCCAAGCTATTCACGACACAAAACGGAGCAACCGGGATTCCGATCTCGCGAATAGCGGTCTTTTCCCGAATTCGGTTTTGGGTGATACGCAAAAGTCGGCTTCCCTGCGGTACATAAGCGCGGCTCTCCAACACTTCAGCCACCTGCGCATCGACATTTTCAAATTCATAAGAGATGACATCACTGACCGAGGCAAGCTGCATCGCTGCTTCTACGTCATCGTAGCTGGCGACAATTTGCCGATCAGCTGTTTGGCCGCATGGTGCGTCTGCTGTCGGGTCCATTGTGACAAAGCGGTAGCCCATAGCTCGTCCCGCAAGAGCAATCATCCGTCCAAGCTGTCCTCCGCCGAGTATTCCTAAGGTCGATCCTGGTTTGATTTGCTTACGGTCTTTGGTTGTCATTCGAGTTCACTAGCCTCCAGCACCTTATTGCGTACATCATCACGTCTTTGCACGAACCGCTCTTGTACGTCTGGATATTTGATCCCCAAAATTTGCGCAGCCAATAACCCTGCATTGATGGCTCCAGCTTTTCCGATCGCAACTGTCGCCACAGGCACGCCCCCTGGCATTTGCACAATCGACAAAAGCGAGTCAAGACCATTCAAGTTGGATGATTTTACCGGTACGCCAATGACAGGCAACTCTGTCTTGGCAGCTACCATTCCTGGCAAATGAGCTGCCCCGCCCGCACCCGCAATAATGACTTCCAAGCCGCGACTTTTAGCAGTCTCGGCATACGTAAACATCAAGTCTGGCGTTCTGTGTGCAGACACGACCTTCTTTTCATACGGTACCTGCAATTCGTCTAAAATTGCGCAAGCTTCCTTCATTGTTTCCCAGTCTGACGTACTGCCCATAATGACTCCTACCAAAGGCTGTAGCATGAACCATTCGCCCCCTACGTTTTGTAACATCAGAAGAAAACCCAACCGACTAACGGCTTTTCGCACCGCTCTCATCGCCTGGGCTATTCGAACTCGTTTTCACTCAACGTATTCAGTGTAGCAGGGAGAAAGTTTGCCTGTCAACCTCGTTTCCGAACATTTAAAAATGATGGGTCAAAAATTATTCGTGTTTGCCTTTTTCTACCCAATCGTTTGCCGCTTCGGCTTTCTCTAGCTGGACCTGAAGCCAATAATCCAAATAGGGACTGGCATCCGCCCCGGCAGCTGCAGTCAATAACGCTGTGATTTGCTCCCCATTCGCCTGCTTGTATTGATGATCCCGTACATATTGACGCAACATCTGATGCAGTCGTTCGACTCCCCATTTTTCCTTCAAGTTCCACCACATGGCACCCGCTCGTCCGTAGACGAGGTCATTGTAGCTCCTCCAGTCTGGAAAAGCATCCACGGACGACTTTGCAGTGACTCCTTGGTTCGCATATCCTTCCGCTGCACGTGCTTGGCCTTGCCGCATCTGAATATACGCCTGTGAGCGTACAGAGGACTTTTGCTGCAAAAATGCCATCGTCGCATAATCCGTCAGTCCCTCATCCAGCCAAGCCTCTCGCACCTCGTCGTTTCCAACCAACCCGTAAAACCATTGATGTGCCGTTTCATGCGCTACGACCGCTTCCCCCATGGCATCGCTACGGTCAAAATACTCCTGGGCAATAAAGACAAGACTCGGGTATTCCATTCCGCCAAAGAAGCCGCCTGTCTTGACAACATCGTATTCCTTATATGGATACACCCCGAACTGTTTTCCGTAATAGTCGAGGGACTCTCTGGCAGTCTCATGTATTCGTTTTACGTTTTGCGGGTCATCGCTTTTCTGCACCCATGTACGTACGATGGTTTCTCCGACCTTGCCAGATATGGGTTGGTACGTATCGTCCATGACGACAAGAGCAAAATCCCGAACGTTCCATGCGTCCACCTCATAGATCTTTTGCCGTTGCGGTCTCGTCTCGGTGATGACAGCCACGCTCTCCAATCCGCTCGTAGCAAGCTGGTACCCCTCTGATAACTGCACACGCAAATGATAATTTGCCACATCCGAGTAAAAAGGATCGCCAATCGCGGAATAAGGATCAAGCCGCCAGCCTCCTGCATCCTTGACCGCCAGAATCGGCAGCCAGTTCCCCAGCCACATCGCATGATCATGGTAAGACATTCGCCCGTTGTTATAAGGAACCTCGAGCTGAAAATTCATCTCTACCACCGTCTCGACAGACGATGTTCTTCCAGGGAGAGGCACTTGTAAAAGCGTATTCGCCTTTCCCGCATACTGTACGCCAACACTTTTTCCGTTTACCCGTACAGCGCTTATCTTGATACCACCAGGCTCACGCTGTTTGCCCAGCAAAAACTCCCAGTTCTCTCCACTGAGAGCGGCATTCGCTGAAAAAGCATTGGGGTATAAATGAAAAAAAGCTTGGTCATCTGTTGGGACAAAACGAGCCGTCAGCATGCCTTTCACCACGTGGTTGTTCATATCGATCTGAACATCGGCCTTGTAAGTGATTGCAGCCTGACTGTGAACAATCGGCACAATCTCGTGAGCATCTAAGCCAGCCTTCCCTGTCCAAGGCCGGACGGTCAAGAATACAGTCAAAACGACTCCTACTGCCACGATGACCACCCAATGCTTCCGCCACATCGTGATCCCCTGCCTTCGATTACTTCTTCTGGTGCTTGAGACGTTGGCGCTCCAGCCAAGCTGCTGCCTGTTCCTGCTGGGACATGTCTACTTTCAACCAATAATCCAAGAAAGCGCCCGCATCTTCTCCCGCCATCTCAGATAAAAATGCTTCCCATTCCTTTCCGGTCACCACCTGATAACGGTACTTCTCGACGTACTGCTTCAACACGTCATGTACCCTTTCTTCTCCCCAGGCTCCCTGCAACAGCCACAGCATCGAGGACGGACGGGAATAAACGAGATCGCTATAACTCTGATTATCAGGAAATGCAGACAGCGCTTGCCAAGAGCGCAGTTCCTCTGCCACGTAATACTGAACAGAGGTACCCTGCTCCAGCCGTCTGCGCACCCGTTCCGCTCCCACCAGCGGGTCTTGCTGAGATAAATACGAGAGCGTAACGTACTCCGTGAATCCCTCATCCAGCCATGCTTCCTTTACCTGATTATTTCCGAGCAAGCCGTAAAACCACTGGTGTGCCGTCTCATGGACAACCGTGACGATACCTGTTTCTTCACCAGAAAGGAAATGACGCCCGTCCAGAAAAACCAATGCCGGATACTCCATCCCGTTAATCGCGCCACCAGTCCTTACCACATCGAATTCGGTATATGGATAGGCACCCAATTGATGATGAAAATAGGCGAGAGACTTCGCTGCTGCTTCATGAATCTGTTCAGCAGATGCCGGATCATCTGTTTTCCGCCACCATGTTCGAACGATTGTTTCGCCCACTTTCGTTTCCGTTCGCTGATAAGAGGCATCCATAACAACGAGGGCAAACTCCCTCACGTTTTCTGCACCGAGCTGTATCGTCTTTTCTCCCTCACCAGTAGAAACCTGTTTCGCAGCCTTGTCTGGCGCTGTGCTCGCCAGTTGATAGTCTTTTGGCAGCGTCACGTTTACCTCATAATCTGCGTTCTCACTGTAGAATGGATCACCGACAGGCTCGTACGAATCGAGATGCCATCCTTCCTTGTCGTACACCGCAAGAACCGGGAGCCAGTTCCCCAGCCAGATTGATTGGTCATCGTACGACATCCTGCCGTCGTTTCGCGGAAGAGTCATCTCGAACTCCATCACAATCTTTCGTAGCCCCGCCTGTCCTTCTAGCGGTACTTCGAGTATGTTCAGGTCTTTCGTCTTTTTGCCGACAACCGCGACACCATCGACCATTAGCTTTTTATTAGTGTATGTTCCAAGCGTTGGGCCATTGCCTAAAAGTTCCTCCCATAGCATGCCTTGATGCTCTTCTGTAAATACATTCGGGTAAAGATGGAGATAGGCACGAGAAGGGTCTTTTGGCCAAAAGGTAATCGTTACGGTTCCTGCCACTTCTTTCTTGATTGGATCAATTCGCACATCAGCCTGATAGAGCGGTTTACGCGTAAGCGCAGTACCCTCCTCAGCATTTACAGGCAACATCCACGTCAAAAACAATAAGCTACCACCAACCATTGAGACCCATTTCTTCACGCCATCTCCCCCTTTTCTCTACTGTACAAAAAATGGAAGAGAAAGACTATCTTTCCTCTTTACCCTGACAGCTTGTCGGACAGCCACTTTTCAACCAACTCCAAAGGAACCGGCTGTTCCGTTCCCTCTCGCATATCTCGGACGACGACCTGCCCGCTGTTCACTTCGTTTTCCCCGTAGATCAGTGCAAAAGCAAAGCCTTCCTTGTTTGCATAATCAAGTGCTTTTTTCAGCCGTCTACCTGTCAGCTCCAGCTCGACTCTAATATCGCTATCGCGCAATCGATTGGCCAGACCAAGACTGGATGCTTCTGTCCCGAGGGGAATGACGAGCACATCGGCAGCTTTTTGTTCTTCCGTGTTGCGATTTGCCAGCGCTGCAAGAATGACATCCAATCCAAACGAAATCCCTACAGCGGGATACTCTCTTCCATCATCCAAAAGCCGACCGATGATCTGATCGTAACGTCCCCCACTGCCGATACTAGACGTTATACTTCCATCCTGCAAAAAGATCTCATACACAATTCCTGTGTAGATCCCCAAGCCTCTTGCCAGAAATGGCGAGAAACGAAGCTCCCCGTCCACACCCGCTCCTGTTACATAGGCAAGCATTTCACGGAGCTCCCGAATCCCTTCCTGAACTAGCGGGGATGTAAAGCGCTCTGTCAACAGATCCAGAGTAATCACCCCTTCTTGCAGGAAAGAGGTAATCGCCAAAACGAGTGACTCCTCGACGTTTCTTTCCCGCAAGTCATCACGCACTCCGTCCACGCCGATTTTCTCGAGCTTATCCAGCGACAGCATGACATCCCCGGCCCGCTCTACGGGAACTCCCAGCTCCTGAAGCACCCCAGATAACAACTTGCGGTTGTTGACCTCAATGTACACGTCGAGCCCCAACCGCTTGAATGCCTCAAACGCCATACTGAGCAATTCTGCTTCAGCCAGCACCGATGTTGTTCCCACGATATCGACATCGCATTGAATAAATTCGCGCAAACGTCCGGTTTTTACTGGACCGTCCCGAAATACTTTTCCGATCTCATACCGCTTGAACGGCATTCGCATCTCAGGATTCATCCCCACTACCTTCGTCAACGGGACGGTTAAGTCATAGCGCAGACCGAGCTCTCTATCTCCTTGGTCGCTCAAGCGATACACTTCCTTCAAGATCTCATCCCCGCCGCCGTACTTGGATGCCAGCAATTCATAGTGCTGCAGCATAGGCGTTTCCAATGGTTTGCAGCCGTATGCCTCGAATACAGCCTCAAGCGTCCTTCGTATCCAGTTTCGTTGCATTTGCTCCTGCGGCATGAAATCTTTTGTCCCTTTTACCGTTTTTAATGCTTCGTTTTCCATGAGGAACATCCTTTCTTTTATCAGATAGAGAAAATCAAAAAAGCCATGCAAGGCAACTTCCTGCCCGCATGGCTTCCTAAATACACCACCGCAGGCACGAAGCACAAGAAGCGCTTGCACCTGCGGAAAAATTTCCGAAGATACAAACGCTCTACGTGTGGTGATGCTGTTGAAGGAACATGTTAAGACCTTTCATGGGAATCGGTCCATCCTTCCGTGAAAAAAGATTTTTCCTATCATAGCGTAAAAAAAGCTCCCCGTCCAGTAGACGAAGAGCTTGGTTTCCAAAAAATCCTATTCGCGCAACCAGATGAAATACGCCAGGAAGACGAAGAACAGCACATACATCGCCGGATGTACTTCGCGAGCCTTGCCTTTCATTACCTTCATCACCGGATAAACGATGAAGCCCGTCGCAATACCTGTTGCGATACTGTAAGTCAATGGCATCAATAAAATGGTCAGGAATGCAGGGAATGCTTCATCCAGGTCATCCCAAGCCACTTTTGCAATGTGAGAAGCCATCAGAACACCGACGATAATGAGCGCTGGTGCCGTAACCGCAGGTGTGACAATCGCAAGAATTGGCGAGAAGAACAACGCCAGCAGGAACATAATCCCTGTGACAACTGCGGTAAATCCAGAGCGTCCGCCTGCCGCTACCCCTGCTGTCGACTCAACATAAGCTGTAGTGGTAGATGTACCGAAAACCGCACCTGCCATACCTGCAATTGCATCGGAAGCGAGTGCTTTTCCTGGCCGCGGCAAGTTGCCGTCTTCGCGGAGCAATCCAGCTTGGTTTGCTACACCCAAGAGTGTACCCGTCGCATCGAAAAAGTCCACAAACAAGAAAGTCAAAACAACAATCAGCATATTCACAGTGAACAATGCGGATGGATCACCGAGATATTGGAACGCAGCACCAAATGTAGGAGCAAGGCTCGGTGGTGCGGAAACGACTTGCTCAGGCAGATTCACCAGTCCGAAAAACATCCCGGTAATCGCTGTAATCAACATTCCGATAAAGATACCTGCATTGACTTTGCGAGAAAGCAGGATGACCGTCACGATCAGACCAAACACAGCAAGCAATGCATTTTTCGCTGCCAAAATTGCTTCCGGCTTCATGCCCTCGTGATAGAAGGTCAGATGTCCCAGTGCTACGAAGGTGGCATCATTTGCTACGATAATACCCGCGTTTTTCAAACCGATAAACGCGATAAAAAGACCAATCCCTGCTGAAACTGCGTACTTCAAGCTTTGTGGAATCGCTTTGATGATCGCTTCACGAACCCCTGTCAGGGTCAGAATCAAAAAGATCGTACAAGAAAGGAATACGCCAGCCAAAGCCTGTTGCCAAGGAATTTGCATCGTCAGAACGACGGTATAAGTGAAAAATGCGTTCAAACCCATTCCCGGAGCTTGACCGATCGGCAAACGTCCGAGAATGCCCATTAACAGTGTACCGAGAGCAGCAGCCAACGCCGTTGCGGTAAAGACTGCCCCAAATTCAGGGTAGTTTGCTTTCAAATCAGGCGGCAAATCCGCACCACTGAGAATGAATGGATTGACAGCCAAGATATAGGCCATTGCCAAAAAAGTAGTGATACCTGCGATGATTTCGCGACGGTAATTGGTGCCTAGCTTGTCAAACTCGAAATACTTCCGCACCTATAAGTCCCCCCATACTAATCTTGTTGCAAAAAACAGTCTATCTGTTTTTTGCCGACCGTAAACGAAAAACGTCGAGACGTTTTTCAAAAAAAAAAGGCCCGGACGCTCTTATCATGCGCCTGACCGTCAAACAAAACACTCCGGGAATAATTCCAAATATAATAACAAAATCAGATCCCGATGACATTTTGTTCGTAGCCAGGTCGTTAACGGCGACCAAGTAGAAACTCTTGAGCCATATTCTCAAGAATATACGAACCTTCCTATATTACCTACTCACATTGAGAAGTGTATCAGGTGACACAGGGAATGTCAACGAAAATACGAACGTTCATTTTTATAAAGAGTTTAATATCCGGATATTTTCTAAAAAGGCCTGTGTTATAATTCATAACCAGATGGAGGTGATCCAAAATGAACTTTATGGATGCTTGGGAACAAATAATAGCGAAGCAGGAACAAGAACGTGACCGGCTTCGAGTCAATCAAATCACCGTACGGGTCAACGATAAGAAAAAGAGCAAGCACAACGTTCATCCAAGGGAAAAGGTCATCGAATATGGCTTTGTAGAACGTGATTTGTATGATGAGAATTTATTTGGGAGGTTTGAACTCTATTTCGCCGATCGTGACACTCTTCTCCAACAAAATCGGTTTGGAGATGAAATTGCTTTTGGTGAGCTTGCAGATGAACATGCAGTTGCAACGGCAATCTTCTCCTATTTAGCGGAGCACTATTCTCAGTTTTTGGAGGAAACTCCCTTCGCTATTAGCTACAACCCTATTGCAGAAGCGTGGATAATCGAAGGAACGCTTCCTCCGGGATGGCTAGGCGGGGTCATTTATATTGCTCTTGCAAAAGAAAATGGAGAGCTTCTCATGATGTATGGAACGAGGTAATTCTGGGTCATAAAAAAACTCCCTTTTATTCGCAAATCACGCAAATAAAAGAGAGTCATTTTTGCTCCTATTCCCACTCAATGGTTGCTGGTGGTTTGGACGTTACATCATACACAATGCGGTTTACATTGTCTACTTCATTCACAATACGCACAGAGATTTTCTCCAAAACATCCCACGGAATGCGCGCCCAGTCAGCGGTCATACCATCGATGGACGTTACCGCACGAATCCCTACTGTGTAAGAATACGTACGAACATCTCCCATTACCCCTACAGTCGTCATGTTTGGCAAAGCCGTGAAGTACTGCCAGATTTCCCGCTCGAGACCTGCCTTGGCAATCTCCTCACGCAAGATCGCATCGGATTCACGAACGATCTTCAGTTTTTCTTCCGTCACTTCACCCAAAACGCGAATGCCGAGGCCTGGTCCTGGGAATGGCTGACGCCAAACAATCTCATCTGGCAAGCCCAGCTCAGTACCCAGTTTGCGTACTTCGTCTTTGAACAATGTTTTCAATGGTTCAATCAACGTGAACTTCATGTCTTCTGGCAAACCGCCTACGTTATGGTGCGATTTGATCGTTTGGGCAGTGGCTGTCCCGCTCTCCACGATATCGGTGTACAGCGTGCCTTGTGCCAAGAAGTCCATATCTGTCAGCTTCGCTGCTTCTTCATCGAATACATAAATAAACTCGTTACCAATGATTTTGCGTTTTTGCTCTGGGTCCGATACACCTTTGAGCTTGCTCATGAAACGCTCGCGAGCATCGATCTTGATCACTTTCATGGAGAATTTCTCAGCGAATGTCTCCATTACCCCTTCTGCTTCCCCTTGGCGCAGAAGACCGTGGTCAACGAACATGCATGTCAATTGATCGCCAATCGCTCTGTGAATCAGCGCTGCTACTACGGAAGAATCCACACCGCCGCTCAACGCACACAGTACTTGCTTGTTGCCGACTGTTTCACGAATGCGAACCAGCTCGTCCTCGATGAACGTCGTCATGCTCCAAGTCGCTTCACATCCACAAATGTTGAACAGGAAGTTTCCAATGAACTCAGTTCCTTTTTGGGTATGAACGACTTCTGGATGGAACTGTACGCCGTACAGCTGGCGCTCAAGGTTGCTGATCGCAGCTACCGGGCAGCTGTCGCTTACCGCATCAATGACAAATCCGGTTGGGAGCTCCACTACTTTGTCAGAGTGGCTCATCCACACGATTTCGCTTGTATCCCATTTGTCGTACAAGCTGTGTTTTTGCTGCATACGCAATTCAGCTTTTCCGTACTCGCGTTTACCCGCACGTTCTACTTTTCCGCCCGTCAAATGGCTCATCAACTGCATCCCGTAGCAAATACCCAATACAGGCAAGCCTAGATCAAAAATCGCCGGGTCTACAGTTGGTGCTCCCTCTTCGTATACGCTAGCAGGTCCGCCAGAGAAAATAATCCCTTTTGGATTCATCTCTTTAATCTTTTCAACAGGTGTATTGAACGGTATCAGTTCACTGTAAACACCCAGATCGCGGACACGGCGCGCGATCAACTGATTATACTGGCCTCCGAAATCGAGTACGACGACCATTTCCATTGACTTGTCCATCATATCCCCCTTCTCCTGTCACATACAGGACGTGCAAGTGTCGGCATGCCATGCGAAGTTGTCGCATATTTGCAAAAAAGCCGGGACTGCTATCTCCGATAAACAATACGGAGGCAACGTCCCAGCTTGTGTACACATGTGCGGTTTGCATGTACAAAAATCCGATGTGCTCTCCTCGTAGTCGCCAAATTTACGGTCTAGCGGTAGAAACTTTCAGGCCCTATTCCTGATCATTATACGAGTCTCATTGATCGTCATTCTAGCAGATGGAACGGCATTGTTCAAGGCTTCAATTGACGGATTAACCGTTCGAGTATTTGCTCTGCTATTGTTCTCGCATTTTGTTCCATTTGTTTGTAGCCATACATGGTACGTTCATACAGCTCCGTCAAATAGCGCAGGTCTTGTCGCTTGTCTGCCGGTAGGGTCATCCTGCCCACGTACTCCCGCAACGTTTCTCCTGGCTGTCTGCGCGTGTAGACTCGCTCCATCATCCGCATCAGCAGATGGTACCGATCCGGGAACTCACTGCTTCGCTCTTGATTTAGCTGCCTACGCATCCACCATAGCTGGATGTCTTGTCTGCGACGCCACGCGACAATTCCTGCCACGACAGCAACTACTGCCAATCCCGCGTTTACTTGCCATGGAATTTTAATCCCACTACCTGCTAGGTTGTCTCCCTCTTCCAGCTCATTGAAACGTCCATTTCCACGATCGATGTCCGTTTGATTCGCCATGTTTGGCAATGGAACAGGGATCTCCGGCTTTGACGTGACCAGATCATAATTAAACCGAACAGGTGACATGAATGTACTCGTCGCTTCAAAAGGAACCCAACCAATCCCCGGGAAGTATACCTCTACCCACGAGTGAGCATCCCTGTTGCGCACTTCTACAGTCTCGTAGTTAAACGCATCCGTTCCCACTCGTTCACCTGGTGCGAAGCCCTTGACCCAACGTGTCGGGATGTCCAGGGTTCTAAGCATAACGGCCATCGAAGTGGAAAAATGGTCACAGTACCCTCGAAGGCTGTCAAACAGGAAGTGATCGACAAAATCCTGACCTTCAGCAGCGACTGGAACGTCTTTCGTTTCATACTTATATTTTCCACTTGAGCGCAAGTAATTCTCGATCGCTCTCACTTTGTCATATGGAGTCTTCGCATCCTTGGTAATCGTTGCAGCGAGCTCTCTTACTCGCGGAGGCACCGAAGCTGGCACCTGCAAATAGCGCTCTTTGATATCATCCGGATAGTTCGTTCCCGCATTCGTCACGGCCTTTTCACTGACTATCGGTACTTCTGCCTCGACCTTGTATTGATTCAGTTTGAGCAAAAGCGGATTGGGGCCGTACTCTGGCCGGCCGTTTTTCTCACTCAGCTGAACCAAGTTGATCTTTCCTGCCCGTACTTCGAGTTGCTGATTCATTTTGTCATAAACAACGGTTGCCTCTGGTGGAGCGTAGTTGCTCACCTTTTTCAGCTGACCTTGATAAAAGACAGTCGGAAATTGCTGCGGGCCTTTAAATTCTAAAGTAGCTTGAACCTTCTTCGTTTCAAGTCCTTGGAACAAGGTATTCTCCCATGTATAGGTTTGCGGGTCCAGGATTGACTCATACTCTCTATCGCCTTTTTCCCAGCCAACTCCCGTATACACGTCCTTGGAGTCACCGCGCCAATAGCTACGCTCGTTCGTCTTTGCAATAAACACGAGTGTGTTATCTTGCAGGAAAGGGCCGCCCAACCGTTCATCGTTGTTGTCGTATCCTACTTTTTTCATCACGCCAACAGGAGTATCGTTTCCTTTCCCTGTTAAAAGGGCGATCGGATCAGGCCATGACGGTCCTGACTTCGGTGCAGCATAACCGATGCCTATGCAAGCCATAATGACCAACACCGAAGCCAGGAGCGAGTTGAGCATCATTCGGCTTCTCTTCCCTGCCAGAGTTGCGATGTTCGTCATCTTCATCAGATGGCTAATAGCGAGCATCAGAAAACCAATAATCAGCGTCCGTACAACCCCTGCACTGGCATCATACGGGAGAAACGTATCCAGCACAGCCAAATACAGTTCCGTCAAAAAGACAAACCATAAACCTTGCCGTTGTTCCAGCACGAGGTACGTTAACATCGTCGCTAACAACACCAGGATGAGATCAAACATCGTATTCCGCGACAAGATCGACATGCTGGCCCAATCCTGTTGAAACGCTAACGGAAGATCATGGATCATCTGCCCGTACAATTCGCCAATCCATTCCGAGTCAAAAAACGGTTTGTCAAATAAAGTAGCATGCAAAAGCACCATTAGCCCCAGAGCCTTGATCGGCAAGGTTAACCACCGATAAGGGACCAACAAGTCAATGATAATGACTCCACCCACAATCGCATAAAACGGCCACAGAACGCCCGTATCCGTTAATGTCTGTAGAGGAATCAGCCACTCTCTTAACATCAGGAACAGAAAAAGGGCCAAGACCCATTCCCAAATCGTTGGACGCTTCCAAACGCTCATGAGTCTATGCACCTCCAATCCGTTTCCACTCTTGATCATCCATGTGGATAGACGTACATGTTACTTTGTTTGCGCCAAGCAACTGCAACGCTTGCTTTTGTTCATGCGAAATCATTGACTCGTTCTGCATGAGAAACAACTGCACCCGTCTGCCTTTTTGAGCGAGTGTGATCAAACGACTGATCAACGTTTTTTCTACATGCGGTGTAATAATAATCAAAGTAACACCTTGGGACTGCTCCAATGCTTCTCTTCCCACAATTCTTGCAAATAACTCTTGTCCTTCTGGTGCGACACGAGCTAACTGATCAAAAACTCTGAGGAAATGGGCATGGGACAAACCTGGTGGTATCGATATGCGATCTGCTTGCTTGTACACGAGGCCATAATGGTATTGATTCCGATTGGCATAAGCGATCAGACTCGCGGCTAGCTTTACCGCTGTTTCGAACAAGTGCACAGGCTTCCCATGGTAGCTCGCCTTCTCCACATCGAGGAAAAAGACAGCCTGATTCATCGCCTGATGCTCAAATTCCTTCGTTTTCAAACCCGTCCCCCGTGCGGAAGCTCGCCAATGAATTTGGCTCAACCGATCGCCCCGATGATAGTCTCTTACGCCGCGTACTGCTGCTACGTCGTCAGAGTGTCGATGGGAAACATGCACCGTCCCACTGAAGCTACCGTCACCTAGGGCCCAATGGGTCAACTCTTTGTATTTTGGATAAACGAGAAACTCCTGCGAAATCGAATAAACCTTGCGGCGCTCAAAAAATCCAAAAAAATCCCCGCCGCTCACTACACATTCATCGAGACGATAGTATCCCCGTGGTACATTGGGTATGACATAGCGAAACTCGACTTCCCTTTTGAACCACGGGAATATCAGTTGTCGATGCGGCTCATACACGCCAGCCAGCCTCGCCGGCAATGGCTCCATAACCATATTCCAGCCGAGTGGAAACCAAATTCTCCGACGCAGGCGTATCGTTACAATGACATCTTCCCCATCTTGTAGACGGTTGCGATCTAGTTCACGCTCGACTTCTAGCTTCGTGAACATGAGTACATAAGCGACAATTTCATACAGGAGAAACACCAAACTACTATAGAAAAGAAACCAGCTTGAGAAGCCACCTTGAAATTTTGCGAATACAAAAGTGACCAGGACTAATGCAATCGCCTTGAGCTTACCCCACCTTTGCTGTCTCATCTGCAATCACCGCCTTAGCTTACCGGGACACGGGTCTCAGACAAGATCATAGCCAACACCCGATCTACGGTTGCTCCTTCCAGTCTTGCTTCTGGTTTCACAATCATACGGTGTGCAAACACTACTGGAACGAGTTCCTTTACGTCATCTGGAATGACATAGTCACGTCCACGAACGAAGGCCAACGCCTGAACAGCCCGGAAAAGAGCAAGAGAACCGCGCGGGCTCACGCCTAGATAAATATGATGATGCTCACGCGTACGATGACATAGACGCACGATGTATTCTTTTATACCTTCCGATACTTTGACCGTCGATACCTCACGTTGAAGCTCCGCAAGCTCGGCAGTAGTCATAACCGGCTGAAGCTCTTCCAATGGATTCGCTGCCGAGAATCTGGACAGCATCCGCATTTCTTCCTCTACCGTTGGATATCCCAAGCTTACTTGCATGAAGAATCGGTCTAATTGAGCTTCAGGTAATGGGAAGGTCCCTTCATACTCTAATGGGTTTTGCGTAGCCATCACAAAAAACGGCTCTGCTAATCGATACGTAGCACCATCGATTGTCACCGAGCGCTCTTCCATGGCTTCCAAGAGTGCGGATTGTGTTTTCGGTGAAGTCCGGTTGATTTCGTCTGCAAGAATGACATTTGCAAAAATCGGCCCTTGACGGAACTCAAACTCCAGACTTTTTTGATTAAAGATAGCAACCCCTGTCACATCCGTTGGCAACAAATCTGGGGTAAATTGAATACGTTTAAAGTCACCGCTGATTGATTTGGACAATGCACGTACCATCATGGTCTTCCCAACGCCTGGTACATCTTCGAGCAAAACGTGACCATTCGCAAGAACAGCCGCTACCATGAGCTCAATTACAGAGCGTTTCCCAATCAGTACTTTTTCTATATTATCGATTAAACTGACTATTGCAGGATTTACTTGTTCCAATTTGATAGGGTTCATGTTGATACAACTCCTGTTCCATGATATTCTTCCGCAGGTTTGTAACAGCTGTTCCTCCATGCTTTCAGTGTAATTCTAAAGTAATGGATGCAAATAGGAGATACAAGGGAAAAATGCTTAAAATTTGCAAAAATACACAAGTAATTATAAAAAAAAGAGTAGGATCTATTCCTACTCTTCGGTTTCATATGATATATGGCGTGCCCTGAGAGATTCGAACTCCCGACCTTTTGATTCGTAGTCAAACGCTCTATCCAGCTGAGCTAAGGGCACAAATAAATGGAGCGGACGAAGGGTCTCGAACCCTCGACCTTCGCCTTGGCAAGGCGACGCTCTACCAATTGAGCTACGTCCGCATGTTACATCTTATGAGGTTTGTACTGAGGGCAAAGCTTTCTGTCATAGTATGGTGCGGGTGAAGGGACTTGAACCCCCACGGTTGCCCGCCAGAACCTAAATCTGGTGCGTCTGCCATTCCGCCACACCCGCATTTTACTTAGAACAGAAAAGGCATTACTGTTACTATCACGCAGCTTTGCTTCTTCAGCTAAAAAACTGGTGAGCCATGAAGGACTCGAACCTTCGACCCTCTGATTAAAAGTCAGATGCTCTACCAACTGAGCTAATGGCTCGCAAATGGCTGGGGTACTAGGATTTGAACCTAGGAATGACGGAGTCAAAGTCCGTTGCCTTACCGCTTGGCTATACCCCAATGGTGGTGCCGGCAATAGGACTTGAACCCACAACCCCCTGATTACAAGTCAGGTGCTCTACCAATTGAGCTATACCGGCGTTGTTGAATTTAATTAATGGTGGCTCGGGACGGAATCGAACCGCCGACACGAGGATTTTCAGTCCTCTGCTCTACCGACTGAGCTACCGAGCCATTTGTGATTGATCTTCGCCATTCTTTAAGAAAAATGGCGGAGCTGACGGGACTCGAACCCGCGACCTCCGGTGTGACAGACCGGCGTGAACTCCAACTTCACCACAGCTCCATATTTGGTTGCGGGAGCAGGATTTGAACCTGCGACCTTCGGGTTATGAGCCCGACGAGCTACCGAGCTGCTCCATCCCGCGATAGTCAGGACTACTGAGTGTCAGTATTGCCACAGGACGTGACGCTTTTAGCTGACCTTCCTTGCCCTTTGATATTAGTGGTGGAGGCTGACGGGATCGAACCGCCGACCCTCTGCTTGTAAGGCAGATGCTCTCCCAGCTGAGCTAAGCCTCCAGGATCCCTGCTAACGCAGGGCATTTTGCTAGGTGACCCGTAGGGGATTCGAACCCCTGAATGACAGCGTGAAAGGCTGCTGTGTTAAACCGCTTCACCAACGGGCCAGGATTATGAAGTATGGTGCGGTCGGCGAGACTCGAACTCGCACGGGTCGCCCCGCCACCCCCTCAAGATGGTGTGTCTGCCAATTCCACCACGACCGCAATTAATATGGTAGCGGCGGAGGGAATCGAACCCCCGACCTTTCGGGTATGAACCGAACGCTCTAACCAGCTGAGCTACACCGCCATGAAGCTATGAGATTAAAACATATGGCGGAGAGTGAGGGATTCGAACCCTCGCTACGCTTGCGCATACTAACGGTTTAGCAAACCGTCCCCTTCGGCCTCTTGGGTAACTCTCCGTATATATGGCTCCTCGGGACGGACTCGAACCGCCGACCGATCGGTTAACAGCCGATTGCTCTACCAACTGAGCTACCGAGGAACGTTGAAGGATTTATTCCTTCAAAACTGAATACGCATGATTGCTAAGAGTGTGTGGATAAGTCCTCGACCGATTAGTATTCGTCAGCTCCACGCGTTACCGCGCTTCCACACCGAACCTATCAACCTCATCGTCTATGAGGGGTCTTACCAGCTTGCGCTGTGGGAAGTCTCATCTTGGAGGGGGCTTCACGCTTAGATGCTTTCAGCGCTTATCCCGTCCGCACATAGCTACCCAGCTGTGCCACTGGCGTGACAACTGGTGCACCAGCGGTGCGTCCATCCCGGTCCTCTCGTACTAAGGACAGCTCTCCTCAAACTTCCTACGCCCGCGACAGATAGGGACCGAACTGTCTCACGACGTTCTGAACCCAGCTCGCGTACCGCTTTAATGGGCGAACAGCCCAACCCTTGGGACCTACTTCAGCCCCAGGATGCGATGAGCCGACATCGAGGTGCCAAACCTCCCCGTCGATGTGGACTCTTGGGGGAGATAAGCCTGTTATCCCCAGGGTAGCTTTTATCCGTTGAGCGATGGCCCTTCCATGCGGAACCACCGGATCACTAAGCCCGACTTTCGTCCCTGCTCGACTTGTAGGTCTCGCAGTCAAGCTCCCTTCTGCCTTTACACTCTACGAATGATTTCCGACCATTCTGAGGGAACCTTTGGGCGCCTCCGTTACCTTTTAGGAGGCGACCGCCCCAGTCAAACTGCCCACCTGGCATGGTCCTCTCGCCCGATAAGGGCGACGAGTTAGAAACTCCGTACATCAAGGGTGGTATCCCACCGACAGCTCCACAGAGGCTGGCGCCCCTGCTTCTCAGCTTCCCACCTATCCTGTACATGATGCACAAAGTTCCAATACCAGGCTACAGTAAAGCTCCATGGGGTCTTTCCGTCTTGTCGCGGGTAACCTGCATCTTCACAG
>NZ_JABSUY020000001.1:932500-1122500 GCF_013284355.2 Brevibacillus sp. M2.1A | reverse complement strand
CTTGTAAAAGCCATTTGTGACCACGGCTAAAGAAAAGCCCCGCTTCTTTATCTCCTCGAGTACCTGAAGAATTCCATCCTCGAGCAAATGAACCTTGGGCACTACAGAGTGTTTCCGAACCAACAATTCAATATCAATCCTTTTTTCTATACACCACGCATCGCATCTACTGACGAGGATATCATCCCAGTCATACGCTTCTACATAGCGTTCTTGGGACATACGCTGCTCATGCTCGGCTACCATTTCAGAAACAATGTCATGCTCTCTCCCCAATTGACCGGAGATAACACGCGCAATCTCCGGAAATACCCACGCCCCAAACGGGTTTTGCATCAAAGTTCCATCCAGATCAAAGCTAATCCAGCGCTTGCTCATTTTATCACCCCTGATACAAGTCCTTCCATAGATAGTCAAACACACCGTGTTGTATTCCCCAAATAGTGTAAGCACGCCTAACGGAATGGTGCTAAATTTTTCGTTCTTCAAAAAGATCAGCGGGTAAAGGAAGAATTCCACGCTCCAATGAGATGGACGAATATGCACATAAAAAAAGAGACAGACGATTTGTCTGCCTCTTCTTAAAGAAAACGGCAAGCCGCTTTCTTACATCATGCCCATACCGCCCATGCCACCCATATCTGGCATGCCCATAGGAGCTTTGTTTTCTTCTGGTTTGTCAGCAATTACTGCTTCTGTAGTCAGGAACATAGCCGCTACAGATGCAGCGTTGGACAGTGCGGAGCGAGTAACTTTCGCCGCGTCAACGATACCAGCTTCGAGCATGTTTACATACTCTTCAGTTGCAGCGTTGAAGCCAATGCCCACTGCTTCTTTTTTCAGACGCTCTACGATTACAGAACCTTCGAGTCCTGCGTTCGCAGCGATTTGACGAACTGGCTCTTCCAAGGAACGGAGTACGATTTGTACACCTACAGCCTCTTCGCCACCTACATTGATCGCTTCAACTGCTTTGATTGCGTTGATCAAAGTAGTACCACCGCCAGGTACGATACCTTCTTCTACTGCTGCGCGAGTAGAGTTCAGAGCGTCCTCGATGCGGAGTTTTTTCTCTTTCAATTCGGTTTCAGTAGCTGCACCGACTTTGATTACTGCTACACCGCCAGCCAATTTAGCCAGACGCTCTTGCAGTTTTTCGCGATCGAAATCGGAAGTAGTATCTTCGATTTGTTGACGGATTTGGGTTACGCGGCTCTCGATGGAAGCCTTGTCGCCAGCACCTTCAACAACAGTTGTGTTTTCTTTTGTAACCACGATTTTGCCAGCGCGACCCAGTTGCTCCAGCTTAGTGGATTTCAGGTCCAGACCCAGCTCTTCTGTGATTACTTCGCCGCCAGTCAGAGCAGCGATGTCTTGCAGCATAGCTTTGCGGCGGTCGCCGAAGCCAGGTGCTTTAACCGCTACAGCTGTGAAGGTACCACGCAGTTTGTTCACTACGAGAGTAGCGAGCGCTTCGCCTTCAACATCTTCAGCGATGATCAGGAGTGGTTTGCCGCTTTGTACGACTTGCTCCAGTACAGGCAGAACTTCCTGGATGTTGGAGATTTTTTTGTCAGTGATCAGGATGTAAGGGTTGTTCAGAACCGCTTCCATCTTGTCAGTGTCAGTGATCATGTAAGGGGAAGCGTAGCCACGGTCGAATTGCATACCTTCTACTACTTCCAGCTCTGTTACGAATCCTTTGGATTCTTCAACAGTGATTACGCCATCTTTGCCCACTTTTTCCATTGCTTCAGCGATCAGGTTACCTACTTCTTGATCGTCAGCGGAAATAGCAGCTACTTGCGCGATAGAGGATTTGTTCTCAACCGGCTTCGCGATGGATTTGATTTCTTCTACAGCTGCACGAACTGCTTTTTCCATACCACGACGGATAACCATTGGGTTAGCGCCAGCAGTTACGTTTTTCAGACCTTCACGGATCATAGCTGCAGCAAGTACAGTTGCAGTTGTTGTACCGTCACCAGCGATGTCGTTGGTTTTGGTAGCAACTTCTTTAACCAGTTGCGCACCCATGTTTTCGTAAGCGTCTTCCAGCTCGATTTCTTTCGCGATGGTAACACCGTCGTTAGTGATCAACGGAGAACCGAATTTTTTCTCAAGAACCACGTTACGGCCTTTTGGACCGAGGGTTACTTTAACCGCATTTGCCAAAGTTTCAACACCGCGCAGCATGGAGCGGCGAGCGTCTTCAGAGAATTTGACTTGTTTAGCCATCTAAACTCAACCTCCTGTTATGTGTTTATTCGTTCGACTTCCTATGTCAAGAGCCTTAACCGATGATCGCGAGGATATCGGATTCGCGCAGCACGAGGTATTCCTTGTTGTCTACCTTTACTTCAGTACCAGCGTATTTGGAGAAGATTACTTTATCGCCTTCTTTTACTTCCAAAGCGATGCGCTCGCCGTTGTCAGCAACACGGCCAGAACCTACTGCGATTACGCGGCCTTCTTGCGGTTTTTCCTTTGCAGAATCAGGCAAAACGATACCGCTTGCAGTCGTTTCGTCTTTGGAGATAGCTTCGATTACCACACGGTCACCCAATGGCTTAAGCACTAAAAACACCCTCCTCAAAAAATGTAGGTAAACAAATTTACGTTGTTAGCACTCGACTGTTATGAGTGCTAACACCCAATTCCTATAATAATGAATCACTATGTACTTTGCAAGTAGTTTCCCTCACTTTTTTCCATTTGCAACTGCTTGACTACTCTTCCTCCTATTAAATAGCATTCTCTAGCAAAAAGGTTCTAGTATTCGGACACGCTCATATAAATGAAACATAGAATCAGGCAAGCTCGCCAAGGAGGGAATTGTTCCATGCACAAATGGCTCTGGATTGGCTTAATTGCCCTGGGAGTCTTGGGAATCAGCCGTCTCTTCACTTCGGATACTACTTCCTTTATACGGGTCAACCTTAACCCCGCCTCCATCTATTGGGATGGCCGTGAAATCGTCACAAGCGAAAAGCCCGGGTACTACATGCAGGAAGGCAAGGAAATACCAGCTTCCCTAAAATACGAAGGGACGCTATATGTACCTCTCTCCATGATCAGTCGTCACTTGAATAAGCCTGTCGGGTGGGATGAAACTTCCCAAACCGCCTGGGTGGGTCAACCTCCCGTATTCTCCATCGGACAGCCTGAAAAACAGACTACACCCGATGCCGTCCCTGCCTCTCTGTCGCTTCCCCAAAAGCCTGCAACAGCCAAACCACCTGCAGCACTCATTCGAGAGGAGAAGCCTAACACGATTTTTGGCATCGCTCTCGGTATTTCTTCTGAGGAAGTCCACAAACGGTTAGGTGAGCCTGCTCGCAAAGAGCCAAGCAGTCTCGGCTATCAATGGTGGGTGTATAATCGTGACCCTGCGCGATACATTCAAGTCGGCATCGCAAATGACAAAGTCGTCGATGTGTATTCGCTCGCTCCTACAGCAAAGCTCGGAAACATCGGAGTCGGCACCAGCCAGCAATCACTGGAACGTCAGTTGGATGTACAAAACATTGTTTCTTTCTCTTTTCAGGGGGCACACATTCAGATCACCAATCAAAAGCAGCAACGCCCTCTCGTCATGAAAGACGGCACACCCTACATTTATTATTTGGACAAGCAGAATGGCAACAAGGTCACCGCAGTACGTATGATGGATACGCAAATGCTGTTGCGCGGCAGTTTTTACGAAACGAAATGGACCTATCAAGGTCAGGCGCCCAATTTTGATCCCCCTCCGCTTCGTGTTGGTGAACGAGAACAAGTCAATGCTGCATCTGAGCGCCAAATCCTCGATCTGGTCAACGTCTCCCGCTACCGATATAAGCTTCCGCCCCTTCAATGGAATGAAAAGGCTGCCGATGTGGCACGAAAACACAGCATGGACATGGAGGGTAACAATTTCTTCGATCATATCTCTGCGACTACGGGGAGTAATCCATTTGACCGCATGAAAAGTGCCTCTCTCGCTTACAGCATGGCTGGAGAGAATATTGCAGCAGGTTACACGGATGCCATCGAAGCCCATGAAGGTTGGATGAATAGTCCAGGCCATCGTAAAAACGTACTCGAAAAAGGCTTCACCCAGCTAGGAGTGGGTGTATATACAGACTACTTCACCCAAACCTTCCTCACTCCCACAAAATAATCGAAAAGCCCGGTCTCGTCGCTTTTTATGGACGACCGGGCTTGTTTTTGCAAAACAGGTGCACTTTACGGCAATTTAACCTGTTCCCTCAGGTGGTCAACTTTTTCAGTAAACTCCACAACAACCGTCTCATATTCTTTCGTGTGCAGGATCAGCCACGGACGACGCTCCCCTTTTTTGGGCATGATGACAAACATCTCTGCAATCATCGCATCGAGCTTTGCGGATTTTAGCTTGATCGGCTTTGGGGGGACTAGCGGAATTTTTACGATCATAGCGGAATCCAACGATGGATTAAACTCCAAGACCCGCCCGCTCACACTCTGCAAAATCTGTTGGGCTTCCTCCTGAAATCCAGCTGTATTTTCAAAGCTAGCCACAACGCGTTGCTTGTCCGTATCAAACAGCTCAATAGGCTCCCCCAGCCCGGCGGCATTAACAGTACTCCCTGAAAAAAACAACGCCAAACATACGATCAGCCACATGTTCCGCACCTCCCGGATCATAACGACCGTAGTATTTCCCAATTGCTGCTGGAATACCAAAAAAAGTCCTCTGCCACTCAGGACAGAAGACTTTTCTCATACAAGTTATTGAACGGGTTCGTTTGTTTCCAAACTGCCGTATTCTTGTTCCCACGCTTCTTGTTCTTTCAATTGCTTGCGATAAACAACACGGGATAGCCAAATGCTCAGCTCGTACAAAAGCAGCAAAGGGATGATCACGAGAATATCGCTGACAATCTCGGGAGGCGTCAAGGTAATCCCGACGACAGCCAATGCAAAGTAAGCGTAACGTCGTGCTTTTGCCAGCCTCATTGGATTGAGGATGCGCAGTCTCGTCAGGAACATGACGATAATTGGCAACTGGAACAGTATCCCGAACGGAATGACCATATTAAACATGAAACCAAAGTATTGCGCGATTCCGTAGTTCGGGTCAGCGCCCATCGATGCTGTAATACTGGTCATAAACTGCATAACCATCGGGAAAACGACGTAGTAGCCAAACACGATACCAACGATAAACAGAAAACAAGCCGCCGGGATGAAATAAAGCGTCCCGCGCTTTTCATGTACTTCCATCCCTGGTGAGACAAAACGCCAAACGTGATAAAGTGCTACAGGCAGTGTGATGACAGCGCCCACAAGGAAGGCAACCTGCATGTAAACACGAAGTGCGTCTGACGGATGCAACGAGACAATGGGCACGCCATCCGCAATCGGTTCTTGCTTTAAATAATCCACGAGTGGACCGGCGAGGAAAAAACCGACGATCAATGCGACAATAAACACGGCCAGCACCCATATGATGCGCTTGCGCAGTTCCGTCAGGTGTTCTACCACTGTCATTTCCTGATCCTTCATGGTAACCACCAACCTTACCTGTTACGCGTTCTTCTGCTCTTTTTCCATTTGCAGGCGCTCTTGCTCCAGCTTTTCGCGGATTTCTTTTTCCAAGCGCTCGCGTTCCATTTTTTCACGAACTTCGCGTTCAATTCGCTCCCGCTCGGCTGCTTCCTTCTCAGCGATAACCGGCGTTGTTTTGGCAGACGCTTCTTTTGCGGCTAGCTCCTTGCGCTTTTTCTCTTCATCGTCGTCTTCATCATCGCTTGTCAGACTACGCGTAGCATTTTTGAATTCTTTCAAAGTATGACCTACCGCACGCCCCAATTCTGGAAGCTTTTTCGGACCAAAAAGCACCAAGGCTAAAACTAAAATTAAGATTAATCCAGGAATCCCGATTGAGCTCATACGTGTTCACTCCTTTTTCTTGTGAAGTCATTTGCTTTTCGTTATTTGCCAGTCTAACCAGCTAGCACTTTCGTAAACCACCATATCCGAGTCTTGTCATATCGGAAGCCACAATTCGCTCCCCAGCTAAGATGCGCGGCAAAAACACATCAAAGGAAGTAAACGTTTCATGCATGACTGCTCCCGGCAACCCGAGAATCGGCACATCACCTTTGTAAGCAACCATCAGCATGGAGCCCGGCAGCATCGGCGTACCGTAGCGCACCACTTCTGCTCCTACTCCTGCAATCGCTCCCGGCGTGCGATCATCTGGATCGACAGACATGCCCCCCGTGACCAGGATCAGATCGACCCCTTCATCGAGGAATGAGTGAATCTGTTGTTCGATCGCTTCCTTGTCATCTGGGGCAAAACGCTGGTCCACGACAGTAGATCCGAGAGCTTCCACCTTGCTTCGAATGACAGGACCGAACTTATCTGCAATCCTGCCAGAGAAGACTTCTCCCCCTGTCGTAACAAGTCCCACTTTTTTATCCTGAAACGTTTTTACTTGTACAATCGGTTCTTCAAACTGTTTGGCCAGTTGCTCCAGCTCGATGATTCGAGACTCCTCCATAATTAACGGGATGATTCTCGTAGCCGCCAATGTATGTCCGGGATGTACGACCTGATCGCCGTAAATCGTGGAGAACGCAATTCCTTCAAGCTTGTTCAACGCATGGACAGCTTCCTCGTTGATTTTGGCTAAACCTGTTCTGGCGGCCTTCATTGATACTTTGCCCTCATAAGGAGGCGTTAAGGTCAAGCCTGGTCCAGAAACAGCCTTGGCGATACGAATGCCCGCTTCTTCCTCATGGATGTAGCCTTCTGGCATCTCCAGGACGTAAATATGCTCTTTGCCAATGGACAACAGCGGCTCAATATCCGCCTCGGTGACAACATGTCCTTTTTTGAACAAGCGTCCTTTGAATTCTCCAGGCAAAATTTGCGTCATATCGTGAGGAAGCATCATTCCGATCGCTTCACGCACTGGCACTTCCCGCATCTGAGGTTTTTCTACCAATGCAATCCTCCCCAATCTTCGTTTGCTTCTCCCGTTCCTTGCAAAATGTGCAAAGCGTCGGAAAGCATATCGCCAATCGCATTGAAACAGATTTCTACGCCTTTCGGATTCCCAGGGAGGTTGATGATCAATGAATTACCCCTGGTTCCGGCAACGGCACGGGTCAGCATCGCCCGTCGGGATTGCTTCAAACCAGCACGGCGCATTTCTTCGGCCAAGCCTGGAACTGGTCTGTCAATGACCCACGCTGTCACTTCTGGCGTAACGTCACGCGGGCTAAGTCCTGTGCCCCCTGTAACAATCAACAGATCGCATTTTTCGCGGTCTACGAGCTCAATCATATGTTCTTGCAAATCTTCCATATCATCACTAACGGCACGGTATACAGCGACATCTACTTGAAGCCATTCCCTTGTCAGATGACGAACGATTGGCATACGATCGTCCACACGATCTCCTCTGGCAATCGAATCACTTGCAGAAATAACGCCTACCTTCCATTTGCTCACGATACATTCCTCCGGTTTCTCATTCGATAGTATTGTACACTTTTCTGTCAAAAACGTCTCGTCGTTTTTCCTTGGTGGATAGCACCATTCGCAGCAGGAGAAGGCATGAAAAAGCTACTGACACAAAACATTCAAAAATGCAGTAGACCTTTTTCGGTGACAACTGCATCTAGCAAAACATCATGAGACTCTAGGGGCACATGCTCCACAACCTGAATAGAGAAACCGACTCCAACCAAGAACGGGAGCTTTTTCAGCGTTGCCAGAAAGCGGTCATAATAACCACCACCATACCCCATACGTCCGCCCTTGCTGTCAAAAGCAACGCCGGGAACAACGATCGCATCCAAGTGTGATACGTCCGCTTCCTCTGCCAGGGCAGGATCTGGCTCCCAAATCCCGTAGACTCCTTGCTTTAGCATGTGCGTTCCTGTATACCGATACGGAATGAGACGTCTCTCGGCAACGTTTGTGAGCGGCAACCATATGTCTTGGCCTCGCTTTTTTGCCTCATGTAGAAAGGGCAGAATATCCAGTTCATCGCCAAAAGGATGGAAAGCCATGATTGCTTTGGCATCAGCCAGCCTTTCATGAGACAGCAAATGATCGCATACTTCTCTGGAAAGCTGCTCTCGTTCCTTTGCAGACATGGACTTGCGCCTCTCCAAAATATGGCTTCGCAGCTGTTTTTTATTCGTTTTTTGGTCCATGACAACCTCTTCCCTCTTTCGTAACGTGCTTGGGACATTCCCACGAGGCTTGTCCCATCCGCTCTCTCTAGGCTACACTGGCATTAGTATATAAAGAGGTGAATCCGATGATTTTGCTACAAGCTGAACATATAGAAAAAACGTATGGTATCGAAACCATTCTACAAGACATCTCCCTGCAAATTCAAACCGGGGAACGGGTTGGTCTGGTTGGCGTAAACGGTGCAGGCAAATCGACTCTGATGAAGATCCTCGCCGGCGAGCTAAGCTACGACAAAGGAATTATCCGCATTCCAAAGGATGTTACACTCGGGTATTTGGCACAAAACAGCGGCCTTGAATCGGAACGATCGATTTGGGATGAGTTGTTGAGCGTTTTTTCCCATCTACAAAAAGAAGAGCTGGAGCTTCGTGAGCTAGAGGCCAAAATGGGTGATCCGGCTATTCTCGCTGATGAGAAGCGTTACCAGCAACTGTTGGAAAATTACTCTCACCGCTCGGAGGCCTTTAAAGAAAAAGGCGGATACAGCTACGAAGGTGCGATTCGCGGGGTTTTGCACGGTCTGCGCTTTGCAGACTTCGATTACACGACGCCGATCCGCACATTGAGCGGTGGACAAAAGACTCGTCTGGCACTCGCCAAGCTGCTGCTCCAATCTCCGACTATTCTTCTGCTCGATGAGCCGACGAACTACTTGGACATCGAGACACTGACTTGGCTGGAGACGTATTTGCAAAACTATCAGGGCGCCATTCTCGTCGTTTCCCATGACCGTTACTTTTTGGACAAGCTCGTGACCGTTGTTTATGAAATCGAACGGACACGCGCTACCCGCTATGTCGGTAACTACAGCCGCTTCCTCGATGAAAAGGCGGCTCGGCTCGAACAGGATTTGAAGCGATTCGAAAAACAACAGGAAGAGATCGCCAAGCTGGAGGATTTCATCGCGCGAAATATCGCTCGGGCTACGACGACCAAACGTGCACAGAGCCGACGCAAGACGTTGGAAAAGATGGACCGCTTGGACAAGCCGATTATGAACAACAAATCCGTCCACTTCTCCTTTGATGTGGCGAAAATGAGCGGCACCATTGTGATGAAAGCAAACAACGTCGCGATTGGCTACCCGGATGCTGTCCTTTCTCAGGGCCTTACGTTTGAAATCGAGCGCGAGGAGCGTGTGGCCTTGGTCGGTCCCAATGGTATCGGGAAATCGACACTGTTAAAAACGATTGTGGAACAGTTGCCCAAGCTGCGCGGCGATATTCATTTCGGAAGCAATGTAACGATCGGGTACTACGATCAGGAGCATCGTAACCTGAACGAACGGAATACAGTGCTCGGCGAAATTTGGGATGAATACCCGAACATGCTGGAAAAGGATGTCCGCACCTTGCTCGGCAACTTCTTGTTTAGCGGTGATGATGTACAAAAGAAGATCAGCGACCTGTCTGGAGGAGAGCGTGCACGCGTCTCTCTGGCAAAGCTCATGCTGAAGCAAGCAAACTTCCTAATCTTCGACGAGCCGACGAACCATTTGGATATTTTCAGCAAGGAAGTGCTCGAGAACGCCCTCTACGATTATCCGGGTACGATCCTGTTCGTCTCCCATGACCGTTACTTCTTAAACAAGATTGCCACCCGCGTACTGGAGCTGACAGGCGATGGCGTGACCAGCTATTTGGGTAACTACGATTACTTTGTGGAGAAAAAGCAGGAACTGGAAGAGCTCGCAGCCGAACAAGCAGCGCAGCCCGCAAAGAAACAAGGCGGTACCGTAGCGGCACAGCCTGAGAAATCCTCTTATGAGCTAGATAAGGAAGCGAAACGTCGCGAACGTCAACGTCAGCGCCGTTTGGAAGAGATTGAGGTCACGATCCAAAAACGAGAGGCTGACATTGTCAAATGGGAAGAAGAGCTCTGTCTCCCGGAAATTTATAGCGATCATGTGCAGGCAAAAGAACGCAACGATCAAATCCATGCTGCCAAAGAAGAACTGGAGCAGTTGTATGACGAGTGGAGCGCGCTATCAGAGGAGTAATCCCCTCTTTACGTAGAACAGCGCTCCTGTGCAGGCTCCTCCAAGGCGGCATAGAGAGCAGGCACCACCAGAAAGGTAATGCAGGTGGCTGCTGTGACGATGCCTGAGTCATTGAGGATCAACCCAGCCAGTGCACCCACAATGACACCAACAAAGCCTTTAACCAAGTATGGCGTGTCCTTCGCCAGATGGTGCAAAAAGCGGTCGTTTTTCAAGGTGAGAACGCCTAGAGCAATCAGGGAGACGACAAATGCTTTGCTCCAAATCGAAACGCGAATCAAGCGGAGATTCATCGCCAGCTTGCGTTCAATCATCTGCCCTACTTCGGACCATTCCCCATGTACAATCTGCTGAGAAAGCCGTCCAACATGAGTTAAGGGCTGATCTGACATGAGACTGATCGCCATCAAACTGCATACACCCATAACCAGGCCGCCTGCCAACAACAGGAGGCCTTTTTTGCCGATTCGCCAGCCCTCAAGACGTGACAATGCCACGGTAAATCCGATCAACCCGGCAAGAAAACCGCCCGCGTCCGTTCCCAGGTTCGGTGCCACCATATAGTAAAGCACGACACCGTATATAGCCACGGAGACAGCAGGTAACCATTTATTTTCCCTACTTAGCTCCTTTTGTCCCCCACGTATTCTCTCATACAACGAAGCTACTAGCATGATCGTGCTGCCGATCAGAACCCCTTCGTATTCATTTCCTAACCCGTAAAACCTCGCTCCGATTACTGGATCATACCCGAGGTACGATTGTCGCATCAAATGAGCGTCAGTCCATCCGTCTGCCAGCAGGATGGTTGTTGTGACTCCGCTAACCGTCATCACGATTCGCGGGAGAGCATGAGCTTCCTGCCAAAAAGCCGCGATCAAGGCAGTCATGATGAGCCCTCCCAAGACAACCGCGCCAGATACCTGCCAGTCGAGCAGGCTCTCTGCCAAGAGCAATGCGGGAAACCATAATAAAGCCAGCAGCGCGAGACGTATTCCTCTACGAAGCCGAAAATGTCCCACTCCTTCCCGCTTCCGACCAAACCACCAGAGAACAACCGCACATCCTACAATGACAATCTGCAGCATGACATAGGTATATAGCACGGCTGGCCGTGTCGCATATGTATGATGAATTGCGTCTACCTGATTCTGAAGGGCAAGAAGGCCATCCCCTTTTTCAATACGTATGACATGACCAGCCAATCCTTTTGGTACGGGTACGTCCAGCCAAGACAATATAGTTGGTACCATATCGAGTCCACTGATTAATCCCGACTTTCTCGTGGTAGCTGATGTCAAAAGTCCACTCGCTTTGTCTCCCCACATTAACACTGGAGACAAGAGAGCCTTTTCTTTTGTCGCCACACGATTGACGGCTGGCGATGCCAATACAATTCGTTGGTGTGGTTTACGTTCCACAAGGAGCTGGTCAAGGAAAAGAGACAAATCACGCAAAACGCGGTGATGCTGCCGGGTAAACTGATCCGGGTCCATATCCGCACTCAACTGGTATAACCGGGATAAATCTGAGAGTTGAGCAATGATCAAGCCCGCTTGACGCTCACTGCGGATTTTCTCAAGCAGGTACGTGTAATTGGTCTTGATCCCGTACGGATAGCCACGAAGGAGCTCCATGCTTTTTGAAGAAATGTCCCCTTTCGGAATCCTTCCTTGCTGATCCATCGCAAACAGAACAGCATGTCTCTGGCGGAAATCCTCATAGTCACCATTTCCGTATAAAGCGACCTGAATGTTGTTGGCTGCAAGCACGGTCCCAAGAAGCCCGATTTGCGCAGAATACGGTTTCTCCCGATTATCTGCCAAGAGCCGGAAAATACCCGGAAAAATGATCGAGGAGCGCGCCACCTCCTGCGCCTGATCACTGCCTAGCTCTTGCGCCCGTTCAACTGCTGTTTCCCTGGACGAGAGCGCCTCGTATGGATGATAGCCTGTCCCGCTCTTATCAGAGTAAAGCGCTTGACCGCCGCTCCCCATAAGTAGGTAGCCGTTTGCGGCTGTGCGCGATCCGGGTGTTCTTATGGAAAGAGCCCCAGCTCCTGCACCATCCAGCCATTTATCCACAGTAGATAACTTTTTGAGCTGCTCCAGATCATGAAACGACATCCCCTCCACAAACAGCATGATGACTTGTTGTTTTTCCTTTGCCATCAACGGTTTTCCTATATTTGTAGCTAGAAACAATATCAGGAATGACAAGCAAATCAGCGCAAGTTTCTTTCTCACGAGTCTCCCCCCTGTTGATAACTCGACTTTTTTATCCACATTTTCCACAAAATAATCCACAGAGTACATGCGGTTTTCCCGGTCATTTTCTCGTGTTATCACCAGTATTCACAGGAGTACATGTGAACAATCCAGAAAGTTATCCTATGATGTGGATAAATCATAGGAGATGGACGGAACAGCTACACCTTTTGCTTCTGCTTGCTTCTGCTAGCATATAGGGGTGTAATATTTTCTGGTGAGGCCCCCAGTAATTTTAAACAAACAAAAAAAGCATCTCTGATCCAACCTCAGAGATGCTTTTATTCCATTCACTCTATTGCTCAGAAAGCGACAGGCTTGGGACTCCGTTTAAATCAAGCCCTTCAAACTGTCCTTTTTCATACTTGATAAAGCCTGCTGCCCCAATCATCGCAGCGTTGTCTGTGCATAACGAGAACGGAGGAATCACGAGAGGAATTCCTTCTGCCTCGCATCTCGCTTGCAGTCTCTCACGCAGTCCACGATTCGCCGCAACGCCCCCAGCCAGCAATACCTGCTTCGCTCCATGCGAGCGAGCAGCCCGAATCGTCTTTTCTACGAGCACCTCTGTTACAGAGTCTTGGAAGCTTGCCGCCAGATTCGCCGGTTCGATCGTCTCTCCTCGCTGTGCTGCATTGTGCAAGGTATTGAGCACAGCTGATTTCAAGCCACTGAAGCTGAAATCGTAGGAATCTGGCTCCAGCCATGAACGAGGGAGCGGTACATTTGCCTCCCCTTCATGTGCGAGGCGATCAATATGAGGTCCGCCTGGATACGGCATATTCAGCGCTCGTGCTACTTTGTCGTACGCTTCCCCTGCAGCGTCATCCCGCGTTTCCCCCAAAATCTCAAACTGACCGTGCTCCTTCATCCAGACAAGCTCTGTGTGCCCGCCCGATACGACGAGCGCAATCAGCGGAAACTCCATTTCTTGCACCAGACGATTCGCGTAAATATGACCCGCGATATGATGCACTCCGATTAGCGGGATGCCTCTGGCTATGGAAATGGCTTTTGCTGCTGCCACGCCAACTAACAGGGCTCCGACAAGCCCAGGCCCGTACGTCACCGCAATTGCCTGAATGTCATCCAACGTTTTTCCAGCTTCGGTCAGGGCCTCTTCGATGGTTAGCGTAATATTCTCTACATGTCTGCGAGAAGCCACCTCCGGCACGACTCCGCCAAACCTTTTATGGATATCGGCTTGGGAAGCGATGACGTTCGACAGTACCTCCTGACCATCGCGAATGACAGCAGCCGATGTCTCGTCGCAGCTTGTTTCAATTCCTAAAATATAAGTAGGAGCACCTGATTCCCTATGTGCTTCGTATTTTTGCTGTATGCGCTTCTCGTAGCGCGACGTATACGTCTTGTTCATTACAATGTCACCCACATAATGATTGCGTCCTCATTGTTATCCGAATAATATCCCTTGCGCCGCCCATGCTCTTTAAAGCCGAGCTTGATATACATGTTCCGCGCGACTGTGTTCGAAGGTCGAACTTCGAGCGTCATGCTATGGGCACCCTGCATCTTGGCAACACCCATCATTTTGATCATCAGCGCCAATCCAACCTTCTTTCCACGATATAATGGATGGACGGCGATATTGGTAATGTGTGCCTCATCGATCACGATCCACATGCCGCAATAAGCGATAACCCGATTTTGGTGAACGACGACTACATAGCGTGCATTTGGATTTCTCGTCAGCTCGTTGACAAATGCATCATGCGGCCATGGAGTTGTAAAAGCCAAGCGCTCCAGCTCTGCCACAGCCCCAACGTCCTGCATCGTCATATAACGATATTCCAAATCGATTGGTTGACTCATGCTTTTACTCCTTTACGGCCCCCGCCTGCTTTTGGGCAAGCCACTTCGCTTCTGCTTCTGCCAGTTGCAAATACTCTGGAACCAGTTCATGCGCATTTCCGCCGTCTTGAAGCTTGCGCAGTGCCACATAGCCGATATGGGCAGCACGCGGGTGATTGAACGCTGGAGAAGCAAATTGCGCCTGATTCCCTAACTCTTGTACAATCGTCTCCCGGTGAAGCCTTACATCTTCACCCAAGAACAAAATCGGCTCTCCTTGCGCCTGATCTCGCAACAGTGGCAGCCATTCACGCAACAGGATGATTTGTTCTGTGGACTGCGCTCGCACCGCCTCCATGCCATCGGAACGATAACAGCCGGTATACACTTGACCTCTGCGCGCATCGAACAGCGGTACAATCAATCCAGAGAACCCGGTGGCATTCATGGCGATTACCTCCAGACTGGATACACCGATGACTGGCACATTCAGTGACCAAGCCATGCTTTTTGCAGAGGCAACACCGATTCTCACGCCCGTGTAGGAGCCTGGTCCATTCGCCACCCCGAAACCACTGAGATCCTCTGGCGCTGTTCCTGTTGCATCGAGCAGTTCACTGACGCAGTCCATCAGACGCACGGAATGGTTTTTTTGCTGGTTCGTCGTCATTTCGGCCAAGACCCGCTCTTCCTCTACCACAGCTACACTTAGCACCAGATTCGATGTATCAATCGCCAGTACGCGCATCAAAATCAAACTCCTCACACAATTTCACATAACGATTCCCTTGAGGAACCAGCTCGATCATCCGCTGTTCCTCTCCTTCTCTACGCAGGAAGACGGTCATCCGATCTGTCGGCAGGACATCCTCGATTAAAGAGGCCCACTCTACGACACAGACACCTTCTCCAAAAAAGTAATCGTCCAGACCAAGAGAGTCTGGATCATCGCCTACCCGGTAGACGTCCATATGGTAAAGCGGCAAGCGCCCCTGATATTCTTTTATGATGGTAAAGGTCGGACTGTTCACTACTTGTCGAACTCCTAGTCCTTTGGCCAACCCCTGGGTAAAAGTCGTCTTGCCCGCTCCCAGATCCCCCTCCATCGCGAGGAAGTCACCTGGCTCAAGCAGACTTGCCAGTTGCTCGGCAAAGCGCTGCGTCTCTTGCGCTCCCGTGAGCCTCCAAGTATAGCTCATCTCTTTCATCCACTCCTAAAATGGTTGAATCCTGCTTTGGGCAACGGGAGCTGTTGATCATCGCGCTGAAGCATCAATTCTGGTTCATGCCTCTTCCCCACCACCTCACCGATGACAGTAAATGGTACACCACTAGCGGCAAATTGCTTACTTACCGCTTCGTAGTGACTTTTCGCAAGCGTTCCGACCAATTGATAATCTTCACCGCCATAAAAAGCCCATTCCAGCGGATCTTTTTCCACGTACCGTGCATACTTCCGAACTTCGTCATGGATCGGTACCGTTGCAGCATCGACCAAGATCGATACACCACTCGCCTCAGCAATCTCCCACAGCTCTGAGGCAAGTCCATCACTTACATCATTCAGTGCACTACATGCCCCTGATTCCATCAGCAGTCTGCCCGCCTTTATTTGGGCAACGGGACGCTGATGGGCATCCATCAATGTCTCCCAAGGTAAAGAGACACCCCTTTCAGCAGTCTCGCCTTGCAGGAGAAGATGTAGTCCTGCTGCAGAAGTTCCGACATGCCCTGTAACAAAAACAAGCTGCCCAGGCTTTGCTTGTGAGCGGCGAATGGCACGCCCTTTTTCCACCTCACCCAGTACGGTAACACTTAGGTGCAGGGCATCAGGCGCAGAAACGGTGTCGCCACCAATGACACGAACTCCATATGCCTGACAAGCCTCGTAAATACCTTCATAGATTTGCTGGCATTCGGCAGGCGTCCATTGCGGACTTACCGCGATACTGACAAGTGCATACCGGGCAACCCCGCCCATCGCTGCAACATCGCTCACATTGCTGATAACAGCTTTATATCCGATATCACTAGGATTCATCGTTTTCTTCAAAAAATGAACCGTCTCCACCATCGCATCGCAGCAGGCTACGACTTCCATTTCTGGCGTTGGGGAGAAGACAGCGGCATCATCCCCTATCCCGACGGTCAAACCGTTCCCTTCCTGCCCCGCAGAACGACTTGTCCATTGCCGGATCAGGGAAAATTCGTCGTGTGCCACTTCAAACGCTCCTTTTCCTTCGCGGAAAACATTTTTCGTCTGTTCATTATACCCCTGCTGTCAAAAGACGTGCAAGAAAGCTAAACGCCTCTGACTCTTTATGTCGTAAGCTCGCGCAACAGCAGCTTTCCTTTGCAGCGCCCACAACGATAGCGGCTCGGGTTCATCATTCGTTTACGTTTGTAGCTCATACCACATTCCTTGCAAACCAACTCGTAGCGATAAGGCAGGGTTGTACGTCCGTTTCCTACCTGTTGACAGTATCTGCTCCCCCCGACCTGATGCAGAAGCAGTTGAAAATCCTGATCCGCGTGACGATACCCGCGCTTTTCTATGTGCAAATGATAATGGCAAAGCTCATGCTTAATGATCGCAATCAATTCCTCCACACCATGCTCCTGCAAATGCTTCGGGTTCAATTCAATGTCATGCGAGCGCAGCAAATACCTCCCGCCAGTCGTGCGCAATCTGCTGTTAAAGCGGGCCTGATGGCGAAAGGGCTTGGCAAAAAATTCGCTGGATATTTGCTCTACCAGCATTTGCAGTTCCGTATCGGTCATCTCATCTCCTCCGCTTCCTTCTTTTCACCATAGCAGTTCCAGTTGAAAAGTGCCAGACAGATAGGCTACACTGAGTGCAAATAAACGGTTATAACTGTTTATTTGCCGACCACATGCGGTCATATCCTGTTTAATGAAAAACGTCAAGACGTTTTTCACAAATAAACGGTCATTTAGACAGAATGGTGGAGGAGTTCATGCGCTATTTGTTGTTGCAGTCCAGTGACGGACTACAGTTTGTCTCGTTGCCCGAAACGCATATGTACCAATTAATCGCTCTATTAAAACGACTTAACAAGGAAATCGACAAATTGACGATCACAGAGCGCCCTGAATTGCCTACGGTTCTGGCAGACTGTGCGGATGTGGAACGGTTAGAGAGCGGGCTTTCGATCGTGGATGGTTTGGCGTACGTCAGTGGTCTGGAGCGACGCTTCGCTGCCCTACAAGAGACCGAGTATCCCCTCATCTCTTTATTGACAGAGATCCGTGCCCTGCAAGCCCAATTGGAGTATTTGCACGAAGAAGAAGAGTAAATAAAAATTCTAGGCACCTCCTGCTCGTCTCGGCGCATACATTGCCTATAGACGAATATCTCCAGGAGGTACTTTCATGCCACAATGGATGCGCAGGCAGTTGCAACGTGCCTTTAATGGGAAGGACGTTCGCCAAATCCGTGTGCTCAACAGTTGCTGGTTCTTATATTTAGAAAAAAATGGCGGCCGCCCTGACTGACAGGAGGCCGCCTTTTAGTTCATTCTTACCCTTCCGTTGGGGCGATCATGGTCATCCCTACACGCTGACGTTTCTCGTCAATTTCTACTACCCATACATCTACGATATCGCCAACAGTCACCACTTCAAGTGGATGTTTCACAAAGCCCTTCTTCAAGCGGGAAATGTGTACGAGACCGTCGTTTTTCAGACCGATATCCACAAACGCTCCGAAGTCGACCACGTTGCGCACAGTACCTTGCAGCTTCATGCCCACACTCAGATCAGACAACTGAAGGACATCACTTCGCAAGAGTGGTTTTGGCAGTTCGTCACGCGGGTCGCGACCAGGACGCAAGAGGCTGTCTACAATGTCTTGCAGTGTTGGCTCGCCAACCCCAAGCTTCGCAGCGGTCTCTTTTACATCCAAAGACTGCAAGCGTTCCTTGCAGTTCTCACTGCCGATCTCCTGAGCGCTAATGCCCAGCATCGACAGCAACTGGTGGGTCGCATCGTACGATTCCGGGTGAATCGGTGTTTTATCCAGTGGATTCGCTCCGTCCATCACGCGCAAAAATCCGATGCACTGCTCGTACGTTTTAGCACCTAAGCGTGGAACCGCCTTTAGCTGGGAGCGCTCCGTGAACTTCCCGATCTCGTCCCGTTTTTTCACGATATTCCCCGCCACTTGACGGCTGATCCCTGATACATACTGCAAGAGAGAAGGAGAAGCCGTATTCACATCTACCCCGACATGGTTTACGGCAGACTCAACCACAAACTGCAGACTGTCTGCCAGCCTTGATTGGGAAACATCGTGCTGGTACTGACCGACCCCAACGGACTTTGGATCGATTTTGACCAACTCCGCGAGCGGGTCTTGCAAACGTCGGGCGATCGATGCCGCACTTCGCTCTGCTACATCCAGGTCCGGGAATTCTTCCTTAGCCAAGGCGGATGCGGAATACACGGATGCTCCTGCCTCGTTCACGATGATGTACATCACCTCACGCTTCAGCTCTTTCAGCAGCGTGGCAATGAACTGTTCTGTCTCGCGCGAAGCAGTACCGTTCCCAATCGCGACAACCGTAACTCCATAGGTTTCGATCAACTGCTTCACTTTCACTGTAGCTTCTGCCACTTTATTGGCCGGAGGGGTTGGATAAACGACTGCAACCTCCAGCAGTTTGCCGGTTTCGTCTACAACGGCGAGCTTACAGCCTGTACGAAACGCCGGATCTACCCCAAGGACGACTTTGCCTTTTACAGGCGGTTGAAGCAGCAAATTGCGCAGGTTTTCCGCAAAGATGTGAATAGCACGTTCCTCGGCTGCCTCTGTCAATTCAGCGCGCACCTCTCGTTCAATAGAAGGGGCAATCAGGCGCTTATACGCGTCCTCGACTGTCAATGTCAGCAGATCGCGGGCAACTGTCTCATGCGGAATGGTGCGTTTTTGCATCCAAGCCAAAATCTCTGCGACTGGGGCCTCAATAGAAACCTTCAAAATACCTTCGTTTTCTCCCCGATTGATGGCCAGTACCCGATGGGGAACGACCTTTTTCAGAGGCTCACTATATGCGTAATACATCTGGTATACATTTTTCTCGTCTGCTTCTTCGGCTTTCTGCTCCGTCAGAAGCAATCCTTTTTGCACGGTGCGTTGACGAATCCACTGGCGAATTTCTGGGTCATCAGACAGAAGTTCCGCCACGATGTCCATTGCTCCTTGCAGAGCTTGCTCAGTCGTCTCGACGCCTTTTTCCGGGTTGATATATGGTTTTGCTTCTTCTTCCGGATTCCCGGTTTTCGGTAAGCTCATGAGGTAGTTGGCAAGTGGCTCTAGTCCCTTCTCCTTGGCCATGGTTGCACGCGTGCGGCGTTTTTGGCGGTAAGGGCGGTACAGATCCTCTACCTCTTGCAGCTTTGTCGCACGTTCAATAGCTGTGCGCAGCTCGTCCGTCAGCTTGCCTTGCTCATCGATGAGCCGAACAACTTCTTCCTTCCGCACTGACAGGTTGCGTAAATAGCGAACGCGTTCCTCAATCGCTCGAATTTGTGTTTCATCTAGCTGCCCCGTCATTTCTTTGCGGTAGCGGGCAATAAAAGGAACCGTGTTTCCTTCATCCAGAAGGGCAACCGTGCGCTCCACCTGGTGAGGTTTGACACCCGTATCTTGGGCGATTGTCTGGATCATCAACGTAAGCTCCATACCTGTCCTCCTGCGCTCATTCTTCGTCGTTTATTGTACCACATTTGCTAACAAGGACTGGAAAAAGGGAAGAAAAAAGAGGAGCCACTTGGCCCCTCTACGTCGCGGTTTCCAGCTGTTCCACTCTCAATGCTTCTCGCAGCTTGCCCAACGCCCTGCGCTGAAGGCGGGATATATGCATCTGCGACATCCCCATGATGTCCCCAGCTTGCTTCTGACTCAAATTTTGATAAAAAGTTAATTGAATGATTTCTTTTTCACGATGATCCAAAATTTGCAGGGCCCGCTCCAGCATCAGATTCTGCTCGACTGCTCCGTACCCTTCTTCCGTCGTCCCCACCAGGTCGAGTAAAGAAATGGTGTTGCCGTCCAGATCCGCTTCCAGCTCGCTGTCCATAGAGAGAGAATGATAGCTGCGCCCCATCTCCAATGTCTCCAGAATCGCTTCTTCTGTAACGCCGAGGCTGTTGGCAATGTCCGCAATTTGGGGAGAACGCTGCAGCTTGATCGTGAGCTCGTCGACCACCCTTTTGATCTTCGGGCTCAGCTCCTTTACTCTGCGCGGAACATAGACACTCCATGTCTTGTCCCGAATATAGCGTTTAATCTCCCCTACGATAGTCGGAATCGCAAAGCTCTCAAATGTCCGCTCAAAGCTAGGGTCGAACCGACGAAAGGAAGCAAGCAGGCCGATTAATCCCACTTGCACGAGGTCTTCATACATGACTTGTCCGCGAACAAACTTCTTCGCTAACGATTCCACAAGAGGAGTATAGGCCCTCACCAGTTGTTCCTGTATCGCAGGATCTTTTGTTTCACCATACAGGTGGATGAGCTCCTTCAACTCCTCTGGACTACATTTCTGCTTCCGAGATTGTCCAGTCATTGCCAGCCACCCCATCCTGCCGAACATACTTGGTCATGGAGACTACTACTCCTGACTCAGAGCGAATCTCCACCTCATCCATAAGCGTGTGGATGAGATAGAGCCCGAGCCCGCCCTCATCCAAATCCTCAAGGTTTTTCCCTGCATAAATCGGCGTCAGTTGCTCAGCAATGAGCTCATTTGAAAACCCAACGCCCTGATCGCTTATCTCGATCACCAATCGATCTTCATAAACGTGGCATTGGATATGAATGGAGCAAGGATTCTCTGTTTCCTTGTATGCATGTCTTACTACATTCGTGCATGCTTCTCCGACGGCAAGCTTGATATCCTCAATCTCGTCATAAGAAAAGCCCATACGGTTGGCTATACCGGATACAGTCAGACGTGCTACTCCCAAATACTCCGCCTTGCTTGGCAAAGTCAATTGAATCACGTCTGCCTGAGGTCGATTTGGACCCATTACTCGCTCTCTCCTTTGCGGATGGCAATATGATCGTATAAGCCAGTGATGCGAAATAGCCTTTCCACACGCGGAGACAATTTGTGCACCTCAAATGTACGATTTCGTTGGATGCACTCTTTCATAATCCCGATGAAAATTCCGATTCCGGTACTGTCCATGTATTCTACTGCTTCCAAATCAACCGTAATGTGATTGATATCCGGCTTGGTGACGAGTGACATGAGTGTTTCCTTTACTTTCGGTGCTGTAAAAGCATCAATATCTCCACCAAGGACCACTCGGTGCTCAGTTCCAAGGCTCGTTGTCTTAATTAGCAGGTCCATCTGCTTCTCCCCCCGTATGTTGCTTAGGTTCTTCGAAGTACAATCATGGTGTAATCATCCAGCAGGTTAAATTGGGAGAGCAGAAGCAGTCTATTGTACAGGCCGTTTGCCATCTTTTGGGCAGATTCGCCCACCTCTTTTTGCAAATGGTGTACAAGCTCTTCCCTTTGCAAATAATATCGGTTATTTTTGCATTCTGTTACACCATCCGTCAGAAGAATCAGAACATCATTTATTTCTAAATAAATCTCCTGAACCTGGTATTCACTGTTTGGGCATAAACCGAGTGCATTCCCTCGCCCTTCGAGATCGTAAAATTTTCCTTCCGCCGACTTGTACAAAAATCCTGGCTCGTGTCCTGCCATCGCATAACGGAAACAGTGTTCCACTGAGTCGTAACTGCCAAAAAGCATCGTCACAAACATGCTCGGATCAATATTTCTTCCCACGATCCGGTTTAAATGGTGCAGCATTTCATCGGGACCCAGCTCCATTTGTCCAAGGCTGTCTATTGCATATTTCACCATCGACATACACATCGCAGCAGGCATTCCTTTTCCGGTAATGTCTGCAATAGCGACGCCAAAACGCCCGTCACTTTGCTCAATGAAGTCGTAATAGTCGCCCGAGATTTGTTTCGCGGCAATACTCACTACGCCAATCTCCAGCTCTGGGTAGACCGGAACTTCACTTGGCAAAAGGGATTGCTGCATCGCTTTGGCCACGGCTATTTCTGATTCCATCTGTTGATGCCGATTCCGCCAGCTATTTACGGATCGGTGCTCGTTCCCATATTCAATCATGACCTCTGTCAAAATGGAGAAGGAGGAGCGCACAAACTCTGGCACTTCCCCAAGCTGCTCAAGCGCTTGCGCATGCAAATCAGTTATTTCTTCTGGTGAAATATCTTGAGAAAGCATCCATTTGCCCAACTGCTGGGCTCCATAAAGCTGGTCCTCCCCTTGAGCACTCAGGTAATCCCGAAGAATTTTGACATACTCTTCCTGGAAGCTCCGGGTTACCATCTATCTCATTCCTCCTTTGCTTAATCGCTCCACTTCACAACAACGACACGCGTCCCTTCTCCCAGGGTACTGTGGATCTCAAATTCATCCATCATGCGCCTGACACCCGGCAATCCGGCCCCGAGGGCACCCGAAGTCGAATAGCCATCATCTAATGCCTGGCGGATATCAGGAATCCCTGGACCGCTGTCATGTGCTATTATTTGCAGGCCGATCACTCCTTCGCGCTCAATCGGCGAAATGGTGATCGTCCCCGTACCCGCATACAAATAAATGTTGCGAGCTAATTCAGAGATTGACGTGGCGATGCGGGACTGCGTGATCGTGCCAAAGCCAAACGACTTCGACATATTTCGCCCCACTTGTCGCGCCGTCACGATGTCTGATTCTTGTTCTATATTGATTGTCTCAGGAGAATAGTCTGCCACAACCAAAAAAACCCCTTCCGCCTCGCTTGGTAGGTAGAAATGAGTTTTTTCTCTACCTCGAAAAATAAATCATATTGTGTCACATTTTGTCTGATATTCTCTTTTCGAACAGTTCGATGTGTACCTGCGAAATCCCTGCAAATTTGACAGCAAAAAACCACTTGCTTCACTCAAGTGGCTTTTCCTATCAAATGGTCTGATCTTTTTTCACACGTTAAAAATCAATGAGTCCTAAACTGATTTGCAAGGATTCATTAACCCGATCCATCATCTCGTCATCGAGATGCGTAATTTTATCAGTGAGACGTTGTTTGTCAATGGTTCGTATTTGTTCCAACAGAATAACGGAGTCACGATCAAATCCATAAGTTTTTGCGTCAATTTCCACATGCGTAGGCAGCTTCGCCTTTTGAATCTGCGCCGTAATGGCAGCGACGATGACCGTCGGACTAAATCGATTTCCAATGTCGTTTTGAATGACTAAAACAGGCCGTACGCCTCCTTGCTCAGAGCCAACGACCGGGGACAGGTCCGCGAAAAACACATCGCCACGTTTGACAATCACCAGTCACACCCCGCTAACTAAGCGGACAAGAGTATGGTCAGCCTCTTCTTCAGCGCCAAAAGCCTCCGATGCCATATTCAGATTGATCTTCGCCATCTCCATGTACCCTTTTTGCATGGTCTCACGGATTGTGCGTTTTTTTCGCTCTTTCAAATACAAATGCATCGCTTGGCGAATAAACTCGCTGCGATTGGATTTTTCCTTTTGAATAACGCCATCCACTTCCTGAAGCAAGTGTTGTGGCAAGCTGATCATGATGCGTTTCGTGTTTGACTTCGACAAGACAAATCCACCTCCAACCATGACCGTAACTTCCATCCGCTATGCTGGTTCTTGAAAGAACAGCCAATATGAACAATACCATTATGTCGAATCCATTGCAAAAATATACCTACTGTGCGCTTTTTCGGTGAAAAAACGTGAGTGTAAACAATCCAAAGGTGCAGGTGAAGACTTCGTTTACCCAAAAAAGCCAGCTTTTTCGCTTAACTAGTATTCGTGTTCCACGGGAAAATTCCTGCTGAATTTCCTTGCTAGTTATTTACATTTTCACGAAGACGAGTGCTTCATCGTCAATGGGTGAAAGACGTCCGTTACTTTCTGGTCGCGTAAATAGAGGCGCGGAATTCGATAATTCAGCATACAAGGCACCTCGTAATTGATTGTTCCCAGCAAATCGGCAATTTCATCCAAGGAGATTTCCTCGTCCCCCTGCTTACCATACAAGACGACCTCATCATTGACCGCTGCTTCTGTCGAATTCAGGCTGACCATCATTTGGTCCATGCAAACTCTGCCTGCAATCGGGTAGCGCGATCCATTGTACAACACCTCACCGCGGTTGGACAAAAGGCGAGAATAGCCATCTGCGTATCCGATCGGCAGCGTTGCGATCCACTCGTCAGGCTTTGCTGCATACGTAGCACCATAGCTGACCGTGAATGGCTCATCTGCCTTCTTGACGTGGGCAATTCTGGTCTTGAGTGCCAGGGCGGGGGCAAGAATGACATCCGCACGTTCTTTCATGTACAAAGAAGGATACAATCCGTATAAACCTATGCCTAAACGAATCGTATCATACCCCCAATCGGGAAATGCGATAGCCGCAGCCGTATTGCAGCAATGAACGGTCGGCAATGTTTTATTTGCTTCACGCAGTACTTGCAAAAAGGATTGAAACAAGTCGTGTTGTCGTCGCACATGGGTTGTATCTGGTTCATCCGCGCAGGCAAAATGCGTAAAAATGCCTGTCCACTCAAGCTTTGAGCATTCTTCAAGGGCATCTACAACCGCAAGCAAATCTTCTTTTGTCCGGACGCCCAAACGTCCCATGCCTGTATCGGTCTTCACATGAATCCCGACCGGCTTGTCATCATTTTTCTGAAGAATGTCGTTCGCTTCCGTGATCCATTCGACGCTGTAAGCAGTTAACTCCACTTCCAGCTCGCTTGCAGTGACAATGGATTCAACAGGTGTGTATCCCAACACTAAAATCGGCGCTGTGATCCCTGCCCTCCGCAAAATAAGCGCTTCATCGAGCAATGCGACTGCAAGTGAATCTGCACCGCTCGCCAACGCTTCTTTTCCAACATGGACAGCACCATGACCATACCCGTCTGCTTTCACAACAGCCATAATACCCGTTTTTTCTGGCAAATGACGTTTGAATGTCTCGAGGTTCGCCCGGATGGCATCCAAATCAACCTCTACCCAAGTGTCACGACAAAACGATTTCATTCCTATCTCCTCTTGTTCCCTTTTTTATAGTAAAACAAGCGTTCATTTAAATGACTGAGAAATTGCCTGGAAACCATCAGTGATTCCTTTTTGCCGCCTACACGATAAAAATGACGGCCTTCATAAATTTGCTCGACTTCAGACAGCGGGTAGCTCTTTTCCTGTCCTGACATAGAGATAATCAGGTGGGTCTTGGTCAGCTTGTACACCGGACGCAATACCGATTTGTACAGAAACGGAGATAATCCAACAACAGCAATGGCAATGGCAAAAACAAGCACTTTGAATCTCGTGTCATTGGTCGGGAAAAATTGAGAGAGAATCATCATCCCCAGCACAAACATGACAGTCTCGTTAATGCGCATTTTCCAGCTTTTTCGCAGGAGCATGTCTTTGTAGGTCGATGCTTCCTGGTACAAAACTTCGTTAGACGGTTTCTTCATGTAAAGCATGCCACCTCATTCAATAAGTTACTCTGAATGTATCGTGTTTTCCCGCTGTGTGTCAATTCGCGGATTGTCCTTTCACCTCATTCACACGTTGGTTTTTGTGTACAAATCGGCCCTCATCGACCAATCCCAGGAAAATAGAAAAGCAGATGGGATTCGCTCCCACCTGCTGACTTTTCTACATGGTTTTCTCCTGGTCTTTTTCCTCTTTTTCATGTCTGGGGAAAACGACTTTTTCAAAGCTGCCATCCACCATTTTTTGCACGATCGCTGTCAATTCCTCGCTGCGCTTATCTGCTTGCTCCTGTGTGAGCTTGCCTGCCTCTACTGCTTCTTTTAGCTTGGCTTCGTGCTGACCTACCAAGAGCTCGATGACGTCATCCACTTCTACGCCCTGCTCCTTGGCAATGGTCGCCAACGATTTTCCTGCTTTTTGCTCTTCCTTCAGCTTGTCTGCATCCAGCTTGAGGAGGGACAGCAGTTCTTCATTTTTTTCAATGCCCATTCCTTTACCCGGTCCGCGTCCGTGATGCGTGTTTTGCACCATTTCTTTTACCCGTTCGCTCGCATTCTCATTCATTTTGTCGGCCTGTTCCTGCGTCAGCTTCCCGGCGGTTACCGCCTCTTTCAGCTTGGTTTCCTGTTGTTTCACCAACAGAGCCACCAGATCATCCACGGATACGCCTTGCGCCTCTGCGATGGCAGCCAGCGATTTGTCTGCTTTCAGCTCTTCTTGGAGTTTATCGGCGTCCAGCTTCAAGAGGGACAACAGTTCTTCGTTTTTCTCGAAGCCCATTCCTTTACCCGGTCCGCGTCCGTGATGCGTGTTTTGCACCATTTCTTTAACCCGTTCGCTCGCATTTTCATTCATCTTGTCGGCTTGCTCCTGGGTGAGCTTGCCTGCTGCTACCGCCTCTTTCAGCTTGGTTTCCTGTTGTTTTACCAACAGCGCTACCAGATCATCCACAGATACGCCTTGCGCCTCTGCGATGGCAGCCAGTGATTTGTCTGCTTTCAGCTCTTCTTGGAGTTTATCGGCATCCAGCTTCAAGAGGGTCAGCAGTTCTTCGTTTTTCTCGAAGCCGCCAATGAAGCCTCCTTTGCCGAAGCCTTTATCCGGTTTCGCGTTTTCTACTTGCTCTTTAACACGATCGCTCAGATTTTCAGACAGCTTATCTGCCTGCTCCTGCGTTAGCTTGCCTGCTGCTACTGCTTCCTTCAGTTTGGCCTCTTGCTGGTCAACCAGAAGTGCCACGACATCAGCGGAGTCAACTCCTCGGGCTTGTGCAATTGCTGCGAGTGTTTTCCCTGCTTGAAGCTCTTCTTTCAGCTTGTCGGCATCCAGCTTCAACAGAGAGAGAAGCTCTGTATTTTCTTTGAGGCCCACACCACCGTGGTGGCCCATCTTGCCCGTTTTGAATTTTACTTCTGCAGGTTTATTCAATGAAGTTGGTTTTGCTGAATCGGCTGCCATTGCTCCGCCTATGCTACCCAAACTCAGAACCACTGCCATCGTTCCCATCAGCATTCCCATTTTCGTTTTGCTAAACATGTACACTCAACCCTTTCGTCTTTGCTCGTGTAGTGTGCTTGTTCTTTGGTACAAGACCAAGTGTACATGGGTTTTTTTAGATTCCCGTTTGAGAAAAAAGGAAAACTTGAGGGAAAATCGTAGAAAACTATGAAGGGCATTTTGGTTTGAGTCAACATAGTGGAGGAAAAGAAAAAGCACAGTTCTCTTCGACTCTGACACGCCAACGCGGGGGGATTCACTGGCCGTCTCCACTCCAAAAAGGGGACCGTCGATCCAAAGCCACCCTACGGGCGGAAGTTTCTCAGGGAAGAAGTGTTCGACAAGCGTGGTCCCCTTTTTGGAGTTCCGACTGGGTAGGCGTTGTCAAGGTCTGCGAGCCCTGTGCTTTTTCTTTTCGCCAGCTTTTTGGATTCATCGCTTCTTTAAAACTTAGGAAGATTCTCCTTTATGTATCAACAGGGGGAGTTTCTAAAATAGTAGAACAAAGTTGCTTGGGAAGAAGTGCATTTCCAGTCCAAGCGCCTCTGGAGCCCACCTGAGCGTAGGATTGAATGTCGGGGAATTTCAGCTTCACTTATGAACTACTTCATCGAAACTTCTACGTTTGAAGCGCTCCCGACATTCAATCCGGAGCGGACAGTCTAACCCCTTGCAGGGCGTAGGCCGAAGCGTAGACTGGAAATGCGCTTCTTCCCCTCCACAGCAGCTACATTCTAAAGCAAAAACAAAAGAGGACGGCATTCACCGTCCCCTCTCCCACGCTTTTATTTCGCGCTGAGGCCATATGTCGACTGTGCGACATTCACCATTTCTTCCTCAGGGAGATCCCCAGCGATTGTATATTCGATGCCGTCGAGCTCCCACGTCAGAAGTCGCTGATTTTCACCTGTCTGCGCAAGCACACCAACCGTAAAACCGAGGTTCACAGGCATACCTTGCTCATACGACACAGATGCTGCCGTCGGGCGCCCTTCGATTACTTTGTAGTTGTAGGTTCCTTTGTAGGTCAGGATAACCTTTCTCTCTCCATCACGGGTGACGGGCTCGATATCTCCTTGCGTAACCCCTTCTGGCATATACGTAGGGACGATGACACCGAATTGGCTGTTCGGTTGTTTCACGACCTGTCCATTTGTTGGTGCCATTGTTGGGATTGTTGTCAACGAGCTTGTTGTCATGTTGCGCTCTTTGTCAAAGGCGTCTTTGTCAAACATAGGGTTGAACGAAAAATCAGTGAAATCAATTCGTACGAGCGGATTCATGCTAGCATCCATAATTTCGGCGTGCGTCGGTTTGAAATCTTCTGTCAGCCAAATTTTTTGCTTGGTCAAAGAACGATTGCCGCTGTAGTTCGCTTTCACTTCGAATACATACTGTTTTTCTTCCATCTTCATTTGGCGCTCCGTGTCATCGATAATGCTCTTGGCCAGCGTTTCGTATAAATATAACGGTCCGTTGTTCTCAGGCCAGCCACTTTGGAAGCGGAAGCTCTTGTTCAGATGCGGGGTCAGTACAAAGACTCCTTCATTGTTTCGCAAGATGATTTGTGTAATGCCACGCTGTTTTGAGGTAAGAGCTACCCGATAATTGGTTGGCTTTTCATACCAGACCTGAACATCGTACTCCATGGGGGTAGAGCCTGTCTGCATGGTCAAAACTGCCTGAGACTTGTACCCAGTCATTTTTCCCAGTGCACCGTTCAGGTCGCTCACCACATCTTCTGGTGTTTTCTGACCGAAACAACCGCCGAGGAACAGGGTGAAAACCAACAATAACACCAGTGGTAAAGCTACCCGTTTCATTCAATGAACTCCTCCTTGTCAATATTTTCGACAAAGAAGGGCATCCCTGTCTATTTCCTGGGAAATCTGTCAGTCTCTCGCCCATGCAGCGCACATCGTGTCAATAGTTGCGAATGGTTACGAAGTTGGCGATATATCGCTTGGATCGGCTACAGACTTAGCCTTCCTGTGTAAGAGCAGGTAGTCCCTCCTGATCTACGCGATATAAATGTATGTCCATCCTCGTCCCAATATGCAGACAAGTTAATCGGTTTTTTCAAACATCTATCGTTCTTCTACAATGACTTGGGCAATCGCATGCGTCTGGCTATGCGAAATGCTCACATGAATATGAACGCGAGCGGGGTCAAGATCAAGCTTGCTGTACACCTCGTTCTTGATGGTCATGACGGGCTTTCCCGAATCATTCGGGAGGATTTCCATATCCAAAAAACTGAGCACAGCACCAATGCCTGTGCCCAGAGCCTTTGCTCCCGCTTCCTTGGCAGCAAATCTGCCTGCAACCATTTCCACCTGTCTCGTCTCTGCTTTTCCCTGTAGGAGCTGTTGTTCATCTGTGGTTAAAAAGCGTTTGATTGCACTCTCTTGTCTTTTTATCAAAGTAGCGATGCGCTCTATTTCCACAATGTCTACACCTGTTCCAATGATCATGAGCACTTGCCTCCTAGTGGGCTGATTTACGAATCACAGTATCATCCACTTCCACGCTTTTGCAAGTGCGAGGATAGAAACCACATTCCATGCATAGACTTTACGTAAAAAAATAAAACCCCCGCAAATTGCGAGGGCTCTGTCCGCTGGCTCCTACTCAGTAACTTGGCCAGAAGATTGTTGTGCAGCCGATTGTTGGTTTTGACGGCGAACTTCTGCAACATTTGTCTCACTTGCGAATTCAGTCGCAGTACCTTGGGAAGCAGCGCGCTGTGCAGATTGTTGGTTCTGACGACGAACCTCTGCTGCGTTTGTTTCACTTGCGAATTCAGTCGCAGTGTTTGCTGCTTGGCTAGCTTGGTTCGCTTGGCCCATACCTCTGTTTTGTTTAGGCATCGTTAACATTCACCTCCTCGACGTCACTGAATATAATTTGTACAGCCCCCTATGTGCGTATCCATCCTCATTTTTCCAAATCATGCTGTTGTTTACTTGCTTTGTCTCGACCGATCATTCATATTGGAAGGAGCAAGGCTTTTACTCTCTGCTTTTGAAAGGGGCAATTCTGTATGGCTCACAAGGTTATTATCTATACCCAAGTCACTTGCGGTCCTTGTCAGGAAGAAAAAATGTGGCTGACTTCCAACAACATTGCTTTCGAAGACAGAGACATTCGTCAAAACGAGGCGTTTTTCCAGGAAGCTATTCAGTTAGGCGCCAGCATGACACCTGTAACCCACATTGAAAAGGAAAATGGCGAGCAAATTGTCATCCATGGATTTGACAAGGAAGAACTAAAAAAAGCGTTGGATCTCAATTGATCCAACGCTTTTTACGACTGATCAGCCAAATGAAGGTTCACTTGCAACTGATTTTTGTTTGACTACTGGCGACATGTCCGGCAAGTTAGACAAAATTTGCTTCACTTCAGGACTGCATTCCGTATTAACGGAGTAATAAACCCATGGTCCTTTCCTACGCTCTTTGACCAAACCATGCGTTTTCAACTTAGCCAAGTGCTGGGAAACAGAAGGCTGGGAAGTTTGCAAAATTTCCACGAGATCACGGACACATAAGGACTGTACTTGCAGGAGAGCCATGATCGTCAAGCGCGTCTTGTCACCAAGTAGCTTATAAGTCTCTGACAAAAACAGTACCTGCATCAAATCCATTTCCATAAGGATACCCACCTTTGCCTTACATATCTGTTTATCAGTATACTATATGGCTTATATGATGGGGAAGATAGAACGCAAAAGTTATGTGAACCCTGCTTATACATCCTGCTTTTTCATCGCCTCAATGATCTTGTCTGCAGTGCGCGCAGCCAGCGCCATGACTGTATTTGTCGGGTTGCTTCCACTCGAGGTAACGAACGTAGAAGCACCTGCTATGAAAAGATTGGGTATGTCATGGGACTGCCCGTATTCATTCACAACAGAAGTTTCCTTGTCATTCCCCATCCGGCATCCCCCCATGAGATGAGCGGTATCAGATACCACATGCTCTGGCTGCCCCCCCATCGCTTCTATAATCCGGTTCATTTGCCCAATGGCATGCTTGTATAGCTGCTTGTCGTTCTCCTGATAACTGAACGTCACCGTAGGAATCGGCATTCCGTATTCATCTTTTTCACCTGAAAGCGTCACTCTGTTATCAGGATGAGGCAGCACTTCCCCTACCAAGGTGATCCGCGCATACATATTGTAATCCAGCATGGTCTCACGAAGCTGTTTTCCCCATAAATACGAGCCATCTTCCCTCTCGGCAGCAATGGCAGTCGCCATCGCGACCGGACGTGACCCGTGTGCACTCAATGTATATCCGCGGGCAAATCCTCGTTCCCGGTCTGTCTCGTAAAAATGCTGGGTCAAGGCAAGGACAGGTGTTCCCTTATACAATCGCACCTCCTCCGGAAGCCGTCCGTATACATCATGGCTGGAGTGGGGCATAATTGCTTTTCCTACCCATCCGCTCGAATTCGCCAGCCCTTGCGGAAACTGTGCATTCGCTGAACTGAGTAACAATCGGGGGGTCTCCACCACAAACCCGGCCAAAATGACGACACGAGCCATCTGCTTGTGCGTCAAGCCATTATGGTTAAACAACACACCGCTGACCCGGTCGCCTGCCATCAAAATTTCCGTCACCATGCAGTCGGACAGCACCTCTGCCCCCTCCGCTATCGCTTTGGGGATATGATGAATCAACCCGCTGTACTTGGCATTCGGCATGCACCCTTGATTGCAAAAGCCACGATTGATACAGGGAGGACGTCCATCAAAAGGACCCGATAAAATCGCCAGAGGCGCAACCACACTCTCGATCCCCAGCTTCTCGCACCCTTCCCGGAACAGTTGGGCATTGGCACTGATTGGCTCCCGAACGGGGTAAGGATACGGGCCTTGAAAGGAACCCCACGGAAAATGATTGGGACCTGAGACCGCAATCTCCCGTTCGATCTTGTCGTAATACGGGGCAAGATCCTGATACGTAATCGGCCAGTCCTCCCCTACGCCGTCTACGGTCTTTGTCTTAAAATCACTCTCGTGGAAACGCAGGAACACCCCCGTAAAATGCACGGTGCCTCCCCCAATTCCCCGTCCTGAGTTGTTATGTCCCAAACGCAGTGGGTCTTTGCCTGCTACCAGCCTCGTTTCCTGCCAGGCCAATCTCCGCATCGACAGCTCATCACTGGCAAAATCGTGTTGTGGGTCCCAAAACGGCCCTGCTTCCAGTACGACAACGCGCAACCCGGCCTTTGCCAGCTCATAAGCCAGCACGCCACCTGCCGCTCCAGCACCTACGATGCATACATCTGCGTCATTGGCGTATTTTCTTTGATCCACAGGAGTGGGGCGATGAGTAATCGTATGATGGTCATGACTCGTCATTTGTTTTCGCCTCCCATGGGTCCGTCAATCCTTTTTCCACCCGTACATAGCCACGCGGATAAGCGGGTCCGCCATAGCCGATATCCGACCAAACTAACGGATGTGAATAGTAAGCACTGACTGTGTCATGCAGCAACCGCTTGAAAAAATCTGCTGGAGCAAAGTCTTTCCACGCCTCCAGGTTTTGAATGCCCCCATTCGCAACGCGCTGAAGAACGGCTTCTTGCTGGTCTAGCTTCAACGCAACAAAATCAGTTCCATAAGCAACATGACTCTCCGCATCAATCCCTTTCAAGCCCGAGCGATAGAACTCTTTTTTGGGGGGAATTCCGACCTTTCGCTGTGATTCGCCGATATTACTAGCCGTCGTATTATCCAGATGCTCCACCACATAGGTCAGCACTTCCAAACGGTGATCATTGACCAATACGCCTACGACTGTCTGCAAGAGCAAGGATTCAGGCTTCGTAAAAAATTGATTGGCAATCGCGGGCATTCGTCTGGCGCCTACCACTTTCCTGGTGTGAGCATCCCACTCTGTATGCTGGTCCCAAACATCATAGGATGGGTAACGTTTAGGCTTTTCCATGTCCTCTCACCCCTTTGAAAACGATTTTTACCAAAACAGCGCAAGAAGCCCCAATGCAGACATGGCCGTGATCAGTAAAGGAAGAATCACAGGAGGACCGACGAGAAAATTTTGACCTTGTGAATAACCTCCCACACGCTGCCCAACCCCGACCGTATGTAAATAGGCCCCGTACAAACCACCAACCATGCCGACTACCATCATCAAGGCAAACACCCAACGCAGCCACCCCGCATTCACAAACGATAAAACAATAGCAGTAACCGCAAATACAGGGAGCTCAAGCACGGGAATCCACATTGCCCAATGGCGGAAGTTTTGTCTAGAGTGAAAAAGTGTGACCTGAACCGCAATCAGGGCGAACGCCAACCCAGCAAAAAGTATCAGTACGCGTTCGATCGGCCAGCCATGCCACATGGAAACATCCTCCTTTTTACGTACATTGCGCCTATTTTTTCCGTCCTTGTCAGGTCCTATTCTGCCTATTTCACTACAAGTAGCATGATGAATAGAAAAAAGCCTGCTACTAGCCAGCAGGCTTTTCATTCCCTATGAAAAATAAACCAATGTCAAATACAAACCGAGCAAGGTGAACAACAATGTCGGTACGGTCAAAATAACCCCCGTCCGAAAATACTGCCCCCACGTAATCGTCACGTCTTTGCGTCTCAAGACGTGCAACCAGAGCAAGGTCGCAAGCGATCCGATCGGCGTCATTTTCGGCCCCAAATCGCTTCCGATCACATTCGCGTAGATCATTGCTTCCCGCAACACTCCATCTGCTTGTGTCCCTGCAATTGCCAACGCGTTAAAGATGACTGTCGGTAGGTTGTTCATGACAGAGGAAATAGCAGCAGCCAGAAAGCCTGTTCCCAATGTCGTTGCCAATAAACCATGCGCCATGAACCAATCCAAGGCGTCTTTGACCAAGTCAGTCAATTTCGCGTTGTGCAGCCCCCACACCACGACATACATGCCAATCGAAAAAACAACGACTACCCACGGTGCTTCTTTCATAATCCGCCGCATGGCGATCGCTTCACTTTTTCTTGCAGCCAGACAAAAAATGATGGCTGCCCCTGCAATGATGATAGAAACGGGCGTATGGATGGACTCGCTAATAAAAAAACCAATCAACAAGACCGCAAGAATCGGCCACGCCAGGCGAAACATTCTGTGGTCGCGAATCGCTTCCTCCGGATTTTTCAGATGGGAAAGGTCAATCTGCGCTGGGATGCTTTTGCGAAAATATAGGTACAAAACCAGCAGGCTTCCACCAATCGAAAACAAAGTCGGAATGATCATTTTGGCCGCATACGCAGCAAAGCCAATATCAAAATAGTCAGCAGAAACAATATTCACCAGATTGCTAATCACAAAGGGCAAAGAGCTCGTATCTGCAATGAACCCGCTGGCCATGACAAATGCCAAAACTGTTTTCCCATCCAGCTTTAGTGCCCTCACCTGTGCCAACACAATCGGCGTCAGGATTAGGGCTGCCCCATCATTCGTAAACAAAGCGGATACGAGTGAACCAAGCAGGATCACATAAACGAACATCAACCGCCCATTCCCTTTGGCAAAACGGGCCATATGGAGCGCAGCCCATTCAAAAAAACCGACTTCGTCCAATACGAGCGAGATGATGATAATCCCAATTAGCGCGAGTGTCGCATTCCAAACAATGGAGGTTACCTCTGCAACATCACCGATCGTGACTACCCCAATCGCCAAGGCCAACAGTGCTCCACCGACAGCCGGATAACCAATCGACAACCCCCGCGGTTGCCAGATAACCAATGTCAACGTAATTAGAAAAAGGAAGAATGAAATCCAAACCATCGCATGTATCTCCTTTCCAAAAGCAAAAAAGAACGGACCTCAAAAAGTCCGCTCTCCTACCATACTACAAATTGAAATGATCTGAAACGTCAAGTAATGGAATCCTTTAAAGTAAAATGTGGCCACCTTCTACATGAAGTACAGTTCCGGTAACAAAACTATTTTGGAGCAGGTATAGTACGCTTTGTGCGACGTCTTTCGCTTGTCCAACTCTCTTCACAGGGAGTTTGTCTGCCAATGCTGCATAGAAATTTTCGCGCACATCTTCAGGCATTTTACACCGTGATGGCGTATCAATAATGCCAGGTGAAACGATATTCACTCGGATTGGTGCCAGTTCCAAGGCGAGGGTTTGCCCCAGATTCGAAACCGCCGCATTGACTGCGCCAAGGGCAGAGGAACCAATCATCGCTTTGTAGGCGACAACCCCGGAGAATAAGGTGATGGAACCGTTTGTGGAAATCTTCGGCGCTCCGTACTTCGCCGCGTAGTATTGACCCCAAAATTTGTTGTCAAAGAGCTTCCGCGCTTGGGCTGTATCCGTTTGAAGGAATGAACCACCTGATGTTTCCGCTGCGCTGACGACCAGATGATCAAACGTGCCTACTTTTTCAAAAAAGGCCTGAACCTGCTCCTCATCGGTGGTATCTAGCGTATACGCCGAGGCTTTGGAGCCAAGACTCTCTTTTGCCTTCTGCAATTTATCTTCGGAGCGGCTGGCAATGATCACTTCTGCACCTAGTGCTACTGCCTGTTTGGCTGTCTCCAAACCAATTCCGGAGCTTCCGCCGATGATGACTAACTTTTGATTGTGCAACATGATAGGATCTTTCCCCTTTACTGTGAGATTTTCATTAGAAGCTCAATGCTTGTTTGAGATGCGCCTCGAGTTCGGATACAAATCGGTCGATCTGCGGATTTTTGATGACATCATAGCAAGCAAAGCTCTTTACAGGTTGCATGCCTAAAAATTCCTGTACGCGGTGCAAATGACTAATTGCATCCTCAAGGCTTTCCCCTTTAAAAAATTGGGTTGGATCGTTAAATGCTTTTTCTGGGGCATTCCAAGTCGTGGAGAACATATATTTTTTGTCGGTTAATAAACCGCCTCTACCGTATTGATTAGCCCCCTTGAAAAACAAACCGTACGCATATACTTCATCCATATATGTTTTCATTAACCCAGGGACACTGAACCAGTAGATGGGTGTTTGATAAATGACCATATCTGCCCAGAGAAATTTCTGGTGCTCTTCTTCGACTTTGTATCCGTTTTGAATAATGGTAGTTCGTACATCGTTCTCTTTTTCGAGCAAACTCACCATATGATCCATCAAGGTTTGGTTCAGTTTCCCCTCCGATGAGCCATATTTTTGGTGACCATTGATGATAAGGATTTTTTTCATTTTTAACATCTCCTTTACGTTAGTTCGTTCAATTTTCCGCTACGACACCAATTTGTTGCATAAAGGTTAAATTGTCTTCCAGGTGCCAGTCTTCAACAAGCTTCCCATCCTTGATGCGCAAAACATCGATTGCCATAAATTGAATGGGCTTCCCGGTCAGAGATTTTCCCATAAACTCGCCTTTGCTCGTACCCGTAAAAGAAAGACGAGCTGTCACCTTGTCCCCCACTACCAGTAAATCCTCAATTTTGCATTGCAAGTCGGGAACTGCTTTACGGAAGTTGCGAGAAGCAAATAACAAGCCATCCGGACCTTGAGGTCTTCCTTTCGGCAACGTGTTATCAATGAAACTTGGAGAAACGGTTTGTGAAATAAGTTCCTCATTCCCCGTGTTCCAGAATCCGTAGAAACGTTGAGCGGCCTGTACCATTTCAGTAGCTTTCGTTGAATCCAACGAGGAATCAATCGTCATCGAAACGGGTTGTGGAAGATCCTTCAATAGTTGTACGTCTGTCTTGGCGGACAACACAGCCGTTTGATTATCATAAGCAGACGTTTTCGAATCAGTAGCGCATGCTGTTGTGAACAGCATCGTCCCGAAGATGACAGCAATACCAGCTATCGAACTCATTCTTTTTGTGCGTGGAATCATATTGTTCCAATCAACTCCTTATTTAGAGTGGAAGTATCGGTTCACATTGCTATTGTAACGACAGTAACTTCATTTATGGAAGTAGTGATATTAAATTCATATAGTTTCCGAAAAGATACTATTGCGCTATAATAGCCAAAAAACCCTACTATTTTTTTGGAGGATATTCCGATGAACGTTCTTGAACCAATCGAACTGAACAAAGGAACCCCAGGCCAACCTTGCCCCATTGCCAAAACGCTTGACGTAATCGGGACCAAATGGACCTTTTTAATCATTCGGGATCTGCTTATCGAAGGAACGCTGCGTTTCAGCGACCTGCTGAAATCCATGGATGGGATTAGTCCAAAAACACTGTCGCTTAGACTTAAGGAATTGGAAGAGCACGGCATATTGGAAAGGAAGGTGTTTCCGGAAGTCCCTCCGCGTGTGGAATATACGTTAACGGAGAAAGGGAAACGATTGGAAGGTATTTTCATTGAGTTAAAGAGGTTTGGGTTGCATTTATAAACGTTTGGAAATCAAAAAGAGCGGACCTCGAAAAGTCCGCTCTTTTACCATCATGCCTATTGAATTATCCGAAACGTCCGGTAATGTAATCCTCTGTTCTTTTGTCACGAGGATTTTGGAAGATCGTCGGGGTGCTGTCAAACTCGACTAGCTCTCCATTCAAGAAAAACGCAGTCTTATCGGAAATACGTGCTGCCTGCTGCATGTTGTGCGTCACGATTACAATCGTATAACGGTTCTTCAGCTCTTCCAACAGCTCTTCGATTTTGGCTGTCGAAATCGGGTCTAATGCAGAGGTTGGCTCATCCATCAAAATGATCTGTGGCTGAACAGCGAGTGCCCGTGCGATACAGAGGCGTTGCTGCTGTCCACCGGAAAGCCCTGTTGCGGGCTTTTTCAGTACATCCTTCACTTCATCCCAAAGGGCTGCTGCCTTGAGGCTTGTCTCTACCAACTCGTCCAGCTTGTTACGATCATTCATACCGTGTAGTCTCGGCCCGTACGTGATGTTGTCATAGATGCTCTTCGGAAATGGATTCGGATGCTGAAACACCATGCCGATATTTTTGCGAAGTCGCTCAACTTCTACACGGGAGCTATAAATATCCTCGTCGAAGACTTTTACCGTTCCCGTAATTTTGGTGTTCGGTACAGAGTCGTTCATTCGGTTCAACGTCCGTAAAAATGTAGATTTACCACAGCCAGACGGACCAATTAAGGCTGTAATGGAATCAGACTCTACATCCAGATTTATATGATAGAGGGCTTGCTTATTACCGTAGAAGAGATTCAACTCTCTCACCGAAATAACGCTCATACGGTCTTCGCTCCTTCGTGGTTGTTACGTCTTTTTACTTCCCCACTATAGCGCACCAATGTTAGGTTTCCGTGTGAAGTTTATTAAGTTTCGTTAAAGATTTCGTTTTAGGACTTTTTACATAGGTCATCTTACATTAATTTATGGTAAATCTTGCTGGCAAAGCATATACGCTCCTCTAGGTACCCCCTACAATAAAGCTGAACGTTTTGATAAGGGGAGAACAATTAATGCTAGACATAAAAAAACTATGGGGTCACTCGTCGTTTCATTATCGTTCAATTTTCACCAGGCTGTTCGCAGGCATCATGGGCATGGTTGTCTGCATGATGGCAATTGCCGCTTTCTTCATCAGCTATCAATCCGAAGCCACACTCAATGAAAAAACAAAGCAGCAATTACACGAAGCATCAGGTGCAGCTCTACAGAAGGTACATAGCAGGGTCTATGACATCGTGACCGCCTTGCAATCATTTGCTTCCACTTATAAAAACAGCAAGATCACGAACAGTCAGATCTTTGGCATTTTTACAGATTTGTCTACCAGCAATCCTACGATTTCCGAATTACAAATCGTCACCACGGACGGAAAGTATTTGACCTTTCCGGGATCACCCCTCGACAGTTCCTACGATCCGCGAAAAATGGACTGGTATGAGGGGGCATTGAACCAACCGCAGCAGGGGGTTTTTGTCTCAGATGTCTTCCAGTTTTCCAAGACGGAGTTTCCCAAAATTGCCGTCTCACTCCCTTTGCGCAATGAAGATGAGGAGCCAGTAGGCGTCGTCGTGGCATTCGTCTCTGTTCCGAAGCTGAGCGAATCAATCGGGCAGATTAAACTGGGCGAAACCGGGTATGCCATGATCGTTGATCAACAAGGCAAGCTGGTCGCTCATCCTGATCAATCCTACGCGTTGCAGCGCCCTCTTCTCTCCGAGCTGGCCATCGTACAAAACGTCATCGCTGGTCAATCTGGGTACGAGCCGAGCAGGATCAATGAGGTGGACTCATTTGCCGCCTATCAATTTGACCCCTCCCTAAAATGGGGAGTGATCGTCGCACAGTCGGTATCCGAGGTAAAGCAAGAGGTTCGCCGCCTTCAGTTAACTATTTTGGCCGTCTCACTCGTCGGACTTGCTGCACTCGCACTCATGTTGTATGTGTATGTTCGTCGAATCATCAAGCCGATTAAGGAAGCACAACAAAAAATGTCCGCCTTTAGCGAGGGTGATCTGCTGCAAACCATGCACGTTCAAAGTAATGATGAAATTCGCCAGCTGGCTGACAGCTTCAATCGAATGAGTGAACAAATCCGGACGATCATCGGTAAAATCCAGTACGTCATCTCAGACGTCAAACAAGTAGCCGATCATGTCGGAAAAGGCTCCCGCCATTCTCACGCCATGCAGTCAGAAGTCGTATCCGTAACAGAGCGGCTGGCCCAAGAAATGGACAACCAGCAGGAGCAGATCGATGATATTCACGCCACGATGGCCGACATCACGCAAGAAATGTCTCGGATCACTGACTCCATGGAAAAAGCAATTGTACAGAGCCGGGAATCACGTCAGCAAAATGCCAGAGCAGCAACCTCCATTGATTTGCTAAAAGAAAATATGCACAATATCTCGGAGGATATGAAGGCTTCTATGCATGCCATGTCCTCCATGAGAGAAAGCATGAGTGACATCAACGAAATGCTCGGTCTGATTTCCGCCATCTCCAAGCGAACCAAGCTTTTGTCCTTTAATGCTCGAATCGAAGCTTCCAGGGCTGGACAAGCTGGGATCGGCTTCAGCGTCGTAGCAGACGAAATTCGCTTGCTGTCCGACCAGACGGAAGAGGCATCGGCCCGTATTCAAAAGGTAATTGAATCAGGGGAAGAACGAATGGAGCACGTAGCTGCCTGCTTGCAAACGACCGATCATGCTACTGTAAATGGCATTCAAACCTTGCACCAGGCCGCTTCTATCTTCCACAATACGATCCAGCTCAGTGAAGCGTTGACTGCTCAATTTGAATCGATCAGAATGCTCACAGGAACAATCTCGATACAGAGCCAAGCCATTTCGCAGCGGGTAGACAATCTGTCCGCCTCTGCACAGCAAGTAGTTTCAGGCACACAGCAGGCCGTAGCTGCCAATCAAGAAAGCCTATCCTTATCGGAACAATTTCTCGATGACTCCCTGCGCCTGACAGAAATCGTGGAGGATCTGGAGCAAACTATCAAATTTTTCCGAGCGGGAGAAACAACCCCTTCTTTGAAAAATTCATGATATCATAAAGTGAATGGGAACTTTTCACAAACCTATCCTACGAAAGGGGATGTGTGGACCTTGGATAAGCGTTCCATTCACTTTTATGTCATTGCCCTATTTGTACTGCTAGCAATGTCCCTCGTAACCTTTATCAAGGTCTTTGGTCAAAGCCACTATCTGCGTTACTTGTTTGTGGCGATATTTTTTGTTGGCTTGATAGTCGGTTATGTTCGATACTGGATGAAGGTCAAAAGCGAGAACATGCAGCATCAAAGCAAATGGTACAGGTATGGATTTTTACTTGCTTTTGCCCTCATCTATATGGCTATCAAATATGGTGTAAAAGCTGTTGTAGGTTATGAGGCTTCCAGCGAAGACTACGGCATTGTCATCGCGTTCTTTTTCTTGGGTCTGTTTATTTCCTACTATGGTTTTTATGCACGATATTTGCGGAAAGCCTGAAAACAATAGCACAAGAAGCCCTCCTGCAAGCTGATTTGCTCGGGAGGGCTTCTTGTGCTTTTTCTATTCTCTCTTAGCCAAAACGTCCGCTAATATAATCCTCGGTTTTTTCGTTTTCAGGTGATGTGAAGATTTTCCCTGTCTCATCCATCTCGATCAGCTCACCCATCAGGAAGAAGGCGGTTTTCTCAGAAATTCGCGCTGCCTGATGGAGGTTATGGGTAACGATTACGATCGTATACTCATCTTTTAGCTGCATGACCAGTTCTTCGATTTTCATGGTAGAGATCGGATCGAGAGCGGAAGCCGGTTCGTCCAACAGCAAAATGGTTGGCTGCATTGCAATTGCACGCGCGATACAAAGCCTTTGCTGCTGTCCACCAGAAAGGGAGAGTGCTGAGTCGCGAAGACGATCTTTTACCTCATCCCAAAGGGCTGCTTTTCGCAAGCTCGATTCAACCAATTCGTCCAAATCACGTTTATTGGTCATCCCATGGAAACGCGGTGCAAATGCGATGTTTTCATAAATCGATTTAAAAAATGGATTCGCTCGTTGGAAAACCATTCCTACCACTTGGCGCAGGCTCTCGATGTTTACTTGCGAGTTGTTAATGTCGATACCATCCACAATAATGGAGCCCTCTACTCGACAAGAAGGAACCAGATCATTCATCCGGTTCAAGCTCCGTAGAAGCGTCGATTTCCCGCATCCGGACGGGCCAATAAAGGCCGTCACGGAGTTGCGTTCAATATTCATTGATATATTTTTTACGGCGTGCTTCTCTCCGTAGTATACATTCACGTTATTCGTCTGAATGATCGTTTCTTGCATGGTCAGTACGGACATGGCTGCCACCTACCTCTTCTTAGTTTGATCCTGACGTCATCTTTTTGTAAACCCAATTCCCGAACCAACGAGCGGAAAGGTTAAAGAGCAAGACGGCAATAATCAGAACAGCAGCCGCGCCATCTGCGACATCACGTGCATCCGGTGTCAGCCCCTCGCTGTTTACCTTCCAAATATGCACGGCCAAGGTCTCGGCAGGACGGAACGGATTCAGAGGTGACGTTGTACTGTTCATCGAGAAGTCGGTGAAATCCAGATTCGGTGAAGACATCCCTGCCGTAAACAGCAAGGCGGCCGCTTCCCCAAATACACGGCCAGATGCCAAAATGGCACCCGTAATGATACCTGGGAGTGCTGCTGGAAGGATGACTGACACGATGGTACGCCATTTGGTAATACCAAGCGCGAGACTCGCTTCCTTTTGACTGCGTGGTACGTTGCGCAGTGCATCCTCTGTTACACGAACCAAGAGCGGCAGGTTAAATACCGTCAGCGCAAGTGCTCCACCAAACAGGGTATAGCCCCAGCCAGTCATATTTACGAACACGAGCAATCCAAACAAACCAACTACGATAGACGGAAGAGAAGACAATACTTCTATACTCATGCGGATGAACTGTGTAATCTTGTTATCCGGCGCATATTCAGCCATATAAATGCCTGCTCCGATCCCGAGCGGCAACGCGATCAGCATGGTCAGGACCAGCAAGTACAACGAGTTGAAAAGCTGTGGTCCAATCCCGCCACCCGCATTGACAATATCCGGCGGAGAGGTCAAAAAGTCGAGATTCAGCTTATGCCAACCTTGCGAGAGAATGAAGCCCAATAGTCCCACCAAGGTACCGATAATCAGTACGGCAATCAGTGTCAAAACAACAGTAGCAGCGCGGTCCATCAGTCTCGCTTTCATCTATTTTGCCAACCTCTTTCTGCCCAACAGGCGCAAAATCACGATAAAGATGAAAGACATCGCCAAGAGCAGCAAAGCCATTGACCAGAGAGCATTGTTATACGGAGTTCCTTGAATCGTGTTCCCCATGTTCAATGTGATACCGCTAGTGAGCGTACTGATCGGTTCGAGCAAACCGCCTGGCAGCTTCGTTGTGTTACCGATAACCATCTGCACAGCCAAAGCTTCTCCAAAAGCGCGGGACATTCCCAAAACAATGGCCGTCAAACAGCCAGGAAGCGCGGAATGCAACACGACATTCCAAATGGTTTGCCAGCGAGTAGCACCCAGTGCGAGCGAAGCATTGCGCAAATCTTGCGGAACAGCCTCGATAGCATCTGCTGCCACACTCGTAATGGTTGGCAAAATCATCAAGGCAAGAACAAGTCCCCCTGCCAATAAGCTGAAGCCAAGAACATCAAATTGTTCCCGAATAAATGGAACAAGCAAAGTTAGTCCAACATAACCGTAAACCACCGATGGAATACCTACCAACAGCTCGATAACCGGCTTCAATACTTTTTTCCCGAAGCCAGGAAAGATTTCTGTCATAAAAATAGCGGCGCCGATTCCGAGTGGCGCGGCAATTAAAGCAGCCAATGCCGTTACGAAAAACGAACCGAGGATAAAGGGCAACACACCATACGCGGAGGGTTCACCTTCTGGGTCCCATTTGTCATGGGTTAAAAATTCTTTGAAGCTTACTCCATCGACAAAGAACGTCGACAGCCCTTTTGAAGCAATAAAATAGGTGATCGATAGAACGACAATAACGAGCAAACCCGCACAAATCATCGCGATGGTTTTGCCAGTAATATTCTCTGTTTTTTGACGCTTGTTCGTTGTCAGCATTTTTTGCGCAATCATCGATTGACGCTCTGTATTTACCCCTTCAGTACGATGGCTCATGTTCTCCCTCCTGGAAAGAAAACGACTGTACGCAAGCAAAATGAGGGGAAGGCCCCCCTACCCCTCTATTTTGCTGTTGACGATAACGCTTATTTTTGTGTTACTTTGCCTTCTGCATCACGTTCCACTTTCATGTCTGTGATTGGCAGGAAGCCCAATTCTGTAACGGTTTTCTTTTGTACTTCGTCAGTCAGGATGAAGTCGAGGAATGCTTTTGCATCGCCAGTTGCTTCACCTTTGGTGTACATATGCTCGTACGCCCATACTGGATATTTGTTCGTTGTAATGTTTTCTGCGTTTGCTTCCACGCCATCCAATTTCAGAGCTTTTACAGTGTCATTGAAGTAGGACAGTGCCAAGTAACCAATTGCACCTGGTGTTTCTGCAATGATTTTGCGAACAGTACCGGAGGAATCCTCTGTGATACCTTCTGCTTCTTCTTTGCCATCCAACGCGAATTTGCTGAATGTCGCGCGAGTTCCGGAAGATTTCGGACGGTTAACCAGCGTGATCTTCATATCATCGCCGCCAACTTCTTTCCAGTTGGTGATTTTTCCGGTGAAGATGTCGATCAATTGTTGCTTGGACAAGTTGTCCACTTTTACTTGCGGGCTTACCGCTGCTGCCATACCGACAACCGCTACCTTATGGTCTACCAGTTCGTTTGCTGGAATGCCTTTTTTCTCTTCTGCAAAAATATCAGAGTTACCAATTGTTGCTGCACCGCTTGCTACTTGGCTCAAGCCCGTGCCGCTTCCTCCGCCTTGTACTTGGATTTGTGCGCCTGCATTTTTTGCCATAAAGTCCTTGGCCGCTTGCTCGACCAGAGGTTGTAAAGCGGTAGAACCCACTGCTGTTACAGGTTCACCGGAAGTTTTTGTTGTCGAACCAGAGTTGCTTTGCTCCTGGGCTGGTTGTTGCGCTGGTGCTGGTGTTTGTGTCTGCGCAGTGTTGCCGCTTCCGCACCCCGCGAGTAATGCCCCTACACATGTCAGCGCAATAAACATTTTGCTGAGTTTTTTCATTGGATGAAAATCCTCCTTAAAAGGTTCGGTTTGTTTTTTCTCTCTTACAAGTACAAACTATACAGCGGGAATGTTGTCGTATTATGTTGTGAATGTAAAGCTTTCTTAAAGATCCCGGAATTCCTGTTGTAAAACGGCGCAAACATGGGAATAATGTCCCTATTCTTTTGGTGGGGGTGTCCATGTGGAACGTTTGGCCTTGCTTTTTGTTATCATCGGTGCCCTGAACTGGGGATTAATCGGGTTGTTTCAATTCGATTTGGTCGCGAGCTTGTTTGGTGGAGCGGAGTCTATCGTAAGTCGAATCGTGTATACGTTGGTAGGCTTGTTTGGGGTATATGCCATCAAGTTTCTCTTCACGGATCGGGAAGAAACGCCAACAACATAAGAAAACTATGTCCGGCTGTTGGGGAGAGGAGGAAACAGGAGAAAACGCTCAGCTTCTTGTCCCACCCGCTGTGGGATTCACTGCCCGCCTCCATGAAAAAAAGCGAAACCCGCGTCCAAAGTCGTCCATTCAAGAGGTGTCTCAGAGGTGGACGCTAAAAGCTTGTTTCTCTTTTTTTCATTACGCCTCGGTCGGTGTACCAAAGATCTTCGCTTATTTCTCCTGTTTCCTCTACGAGCTTTCCGTGCTATTCGAGGTTTTTAAATCCTTAAAAAAATTGAAGAACGTATACAATCACGACAGAGAAGAATATTTCCAGACGTAGCGACTTGTGGAGTCCTACCGAGCGGAGAAGCGATTAGCGGGCAAAAGAAACGCAACGTGCCTATGCGACGAAGCGGCTACCACTTTTGCGTTTCCCCGCTAATCGCTTCGGAGCGGACAGTCTCAACCCCCAGCAGGACGGAGCCTGGAGCTTAGACTGGAAATATTCTTCTCCACGCCGTAGCTACATAATTAGAGACCTTACGTTGTTGCTGTATTGGTGGGGAGGAAACAGGAGAAAACGCTCAGCTTCTTGTCCCACCCGCTGTGGGATTCACTGCCCGCCTCCATGCAAAAAGCGAAACCGCGTCCAAAGTAGTTCTTTCAGGATGTTTTTCAGAGGTGGACGCTTAAGAACGTGTTTCGCTTTTTGCATTACGCCTCGGTCGGTGTACCAAAGATCTTCGCTTATTTCTCCTGTTTCCTCTACGAGCTTTCCGTGCTATTCGAGGTTTTTAAATCCTTAAAAAATTGAAGAACGTATACAGTCACGACAGAGAAGAATATTTCCAGACGTAGCGACTTGTGGAGTCCTACCGAGCGGAGAAGCGATTAGCGGGCAAAAGAAACGCAACGTGCCTATGCGACGAAGCGGCTACCACTTTTGCGTTTCCCCGCTAATCGCTTCGGAGCGGACAGTCTCAACCCCCAGCAGGACGGAGCCTGGAGCTTAGACTGGAAATATTCTTCTCCCCACGACAGCCACTATACGAGAAAAAAGCAGCACATCCCGATTAACAGGATGTGCTGCCTTTATGGTAATGATTAATTGTCCCGTTTCAGTGGCTCGGAGAGATCTACGTGCCCCATCAGCGTTTCTACTTTCTTGCCATCCTCCAAGAAGACTATCTCCTTTACTTCCGAGAATTGAAAGAAGGTATTCTTCAACGCATCTATAGCCATCGTCTCGCCACTTGAACCCATGTTGAACTGATTTTTGCTATCTGCATCAATCGTCAAGGTGCCTTTATCGATTGTAATGGAATGGTACTTGAAGTCTTTCCACAGTGGAATGTGCACGTCTGGCTTTACAGGCGTCTCCAGCAGGGCAAGTGTCTTTTTGTACTTCTCGATATCTTCTGCAAACGTGATCTCTTGCTCTTCTTTTTGCAGCTCCATCACATTATTATCCGAATAGTAAACGGTGACCATTTGCTTTTTCAGAGTCGGCTCTGTTGTCGATGGATCAGTTTTTGAACCAGATGGCTGTTCTACTGGTGTGGTTGGCTGTGGTGTTTCTGTCGCGTTTTGCCCACATCCGGCCAAAAGCAGCATTACTAACGCTGCCATCCAGATCACTCGACTTTTTTTCATCGTGATAAGCCCCCTTACTGATAAGACTCGTAGTATTCACGAATAGCCGCAACAATGGCTTTCGCGATTTTATCTTGGAATGCCGGATTCGTCAGCTGCGCGTTCTCCTGTGGATTGGAGAGGAAGCCAGTTTCGGTCAGCACTGCTGGCATTTTCGTGTTTTTGATCACATAAAAGCCACTCTTCTTGAAGCCCCGATCCGGGAACTGCGTTGCCCCACGCAAATGTTTATGTACCACTTGGGCAAAGTCTTTACTGTTTTCATTATAATAGAAAGTTTCTGTTCCTGCAGCCGTCGGTTTCGGGAATGCGTTGGCGTGAATAGACAAGAACAAGTCGGCTTCTAACTCATTGGCAAAAGCAACACGCTCTGACAGTTCATAAAACACATCTGTTGTGCGGACAGGAACGACTTGAAACTCTGGATATTGCTTCAGCAAAGCCACAATCTTATTGGAGACAGCCAAGTTGTAATCTTTTTCATTGTTGCCAGCAGAGCCCTTCGTACCTGGGTCTTTTCCTCCATGACCGGCATCAACGACGATCAGGTAGCCTGTTTTCTTCGGCTTTGGCGTCAATTTTACTTCGATACCGTCTTTCGTGTAAGCCAGCTCATACGTGCTCTTTTGGTTCAGCTCAATCACGACGCGAACCGTGTCAGGAGATGCACTGTATTGGCTGTAACGCAGGTTAGTAATGAGAGGTTCTTCTTTCGCTTGTTCTGCTTGATTCAGTTCATCCGAATCCGAATCTGTACCTTGGTCTTCATCATCAGCGGAGACCGTTTGCTCGGATTCGCCTACGCTATCGCTTTTCTCGTCTTGACGTTTTAGATCTTCAATTAAATCATCATCCAATGCGGTTTGTGGGAGATCCAAGACGATCCGGTGTGGACCAGTCATTACAAACGACTGAGGAATGACAGGCATGGTCGTTTCAATACGAACACGGTCGCCGTCCTCGGATACATCTTTCATAATATTGAGGCGATCGATCTCAACCTGATTATTTTTCTTGTCCCACGCAAATGACCCTCCAAGCTCGTCCTCCAATTGACGTAATGAGAGGACTAACTGATCATCAATCGTCATCCCGCGCTCAGGTCTTTTCCACGCAAAGCCTTTTTGTCCCACTTGCTCAGCTACGGCCTGTGCGGACGCGTACATCGTGTCTTCCACTTGATACAGCTTGATCGGCTGGGTTGGCATCTTGCCATTCAGCTTGACCTGTGGTGTTTCGTTCGCAATGACAGTACGTGTACTGTTGTCCCACCCGACTGTAACACCAAGTGACTCCCCGACAAAACGCAGTGGCAGCAGCATACGCTTTTGTGAAATAACAGGCGGCGTATCGAGCTTCACTTGTTTGCCGTTCAACACTGCTGTACGGGAGTCTAGTGTAAGGGAGAGCTGCTGTGAGCCTTTGGTAATAACAGCTGTTCGAGTAGCGTCATTCCAATCCACATTTGCACCTAGCCCTTCGGCGATGACACGAACGGGAACCAACGTGCGCCCACTCTTGATGACCGGCGGTACTTCAGCACTTACTGCCTGTCCACCAATCATGAGATTGACAGCTTCCTCTGAGGCACTGCTTGCTGCAACCGCCCAACCGGGGATTAGCAGCAGGACCAGCAATGCAAAAAGCAGAGGGTAAAATCGTCTCTTCATCCTGACCTCCTCCGTGATGTCTGTTTTCTTCGTATTGTGGCGTCAGCCAATGTGCAACGTTCACCATTCTATTAGACGCTTGATGATCTGTAAAGTTTATAGTCTTTTGGTACCAAAATGAAAAGACCGCCTCCGCAAGCCCCGCGAGACAGTCTTTGCAACTGATCAATTGTTATCGAAAAAATCCCCTTCTCTCTTGCCTACTTACTTCTTGAACAGGTTTTTTTATCATGTTCAAGCCCCCGTTGGCAAGAAATTGCTGGATCAGCGAAATCACAGCTGGATTCGACAGCACCTTAATGGAGTCGGCTACTTTTGGGTTTTTCAACTGGGGAATAGCGTCACCCAGATACGGTAAAAGCGGCAGTAAATCTTCGATTGAAATGGCAGGCTTTTGTGGCGGGGATACAGCTTCCACTTGGGCAGTATTCCGTCGTCCTCCAAACAACAGACCTCGCCGTTCTCCTGTACCTTTTGGTGGTGCCTGTTTAAGACGCCCCAGTGTATTTTTCATATCCTGTAGTTCCTGTCGTACCTGACTCATTTCTCTCATCATTTGGGCATTGTTTGTATGTTGCGCATCCGCAAGTTTGTTGATCGATTCTAGCAAATGGTTCTTGGGGACAGCCTGCTTCTTTTTCGCTTTCATTTTCTCAACGATAATCCCACCTCCCTCCTCACTCTACCCCCTTATCTAAAACGTTTTTTTATATTTTCCAAATCCTTTGCAGTGACACCTTTTTTCGAAAGCTTATTCAACAAACTCCCGACATTTTCTGTTTTTTGCATCTGACGAAACTGCGCAGCATACCCGTTAACCTCTTGCTCGGTCAATTTTTTCCCTGACTTTCTGGCCATTTCACGAATGACTTCCTTGATTCCCGCGTCTGTCCTCAGCTTTTCCTTAGGAATGGATTTAACAATGTTGAGCAAAGAACCAATATCCATCAATATCCCTCCTAATTGCAGTTAGTTCCTTTTTACTCTATGTAGCCAAGGGCGTAATGGATTGGTCATTTGTCCATGAGACAGAAAAAAAGAAGAGGTCGTAAAAAACCTCTTCTCATCCGTGTTTACATTATGGAGTAATATCCGCATATTTGAAATCGATAGCACCCAGACCATCCATCACGACATCTTTCAGATTCTCGTTCTGCACCCAAGAATTCACGTAGAAGTAGATTGGCATGATTGGCATTTCATCCATCAGGATTTGCTCAGCCTGCATGAGAATGGCTTTACGCTTCTCCGGGTCTTTCTCCAGAGCGGATTGGTTCAAAAGCTCCTTGTACTTTGGATTTCCCCAACGTGTATCGTTGTTTCCGCCGTCTTTTTCCTGGAACATTTCCAAGAAGTTGATGGGATCATTGAAGTCACCCAACCAGCCTCCACGAGCGATTTGATAATTTCCTTGGTGTACGTCTTCTAAGTATACCTTCCACTCTTTATTTTCGAGCTCGATATCTACGCCGAGGTTTTTCTTCCATTGATCCTGTATTTCTTTTGCGATTTTTTTATGACCTTCGGATGTGTTGTAGATGAGTGTAATTGGAGGGAGTTTGGATATCCCCTCTTCCTTCATACCTTCTACCAGTAATTTTTTTGCTACTTCAAGGTCATTATCTTTGAAGTAACCGTCTTTGTTCAACGCCGTGCTCGGTGGCACAAAGCCTGTTGCCGGCACTTGACCAGCTTGCAGGATATCGGAGGTGATGCTTTCACGATTAATGGCATATGCGAACGCCTTACGAATTTTTGCGTTGGTAAACGGTGCTTGCTCTGTATTGAAACGATAAAAATAGGCACCGGCGATTGGCTGAGTTTTCAATATACCAGCTTCCCTCAAAATCGGAAGTGCGTCGGTTGGCAGCGAGGAGTTTGGAGCACCTGCCCAATCCAGCTCGTCGTTATCAAACAAGGACAATTCCGTATTCTCATCCTCTATCATGGTGAATTCGATTTTGTCCAATTTTACATTGGCTTTATCCCAGTACTTCTCGTTCTTTACGACAGTCAGATTGCTCTTGTGTTCCCATCTTTCCATTTTGAATGGTCCGTTGCCAACAACAGTCTTTGCCTCGTAAGCCCATTTTTTGTTGCCTTCGACTACCTTCTTGTTTACCGGGAAGTACGTTTTGAAAGCAACCAGCTCCGGGAAAAATGGCGTCGGGTTTGTCAGTTCCACTTTTAGCGTCTTATCGTCAATGGCCTTTACCCCAACGTCTCCCGCTTTGCCGGTCCCATTATTGAATGCTTCTGCGCCTTTCACATAATACAACTGGTAGGCGTAGCTGGAATCTGTCTTTGGATCGAGCGCGCGCTTCCAAGCATATTCGAAGTCATGTGCCGTTACTGGATCGCCGTTGCTCCATTTTGCTTCACGAATCTTGAATGTATAAGTCTTCCCATCCTCTGAAACGGTATAGCTATCTGCCGCGGCTGGGTGCACCTTTCCGTCTTTTCCGAGACGTGTCAGACCTTCGAATACAGCTGTGATGATCGTACCAGAGGTAGTATCCTCCGCAATTCCAGGGTCTGCTGTAGGCGGCTCCGATTGCAGATTTATTCTTAATACCTTAGGCTCAGCCGCTTGGATAGAACCTTCGTACCCGGTCATCATTCCACCGAAAACGAGGACCGAACTCAATACCATAAAAACACTCTTCTTCATCATACACCCTCCAATAACCCCTGATAGAATCTTCCAAAAATAGTATACAATAAAAAGTAAAAATTTGGATGTTAAATAGATAAAAAAAGAAGAAAGGTGAGTAAAGCACCTTTCTTCTTTTACATGCACAGCTATTATTTCTTTTCTACGAAATCTGCGTACTTGTAGTCAACAGCACCCAGACCATCGATGATAACATCTTGTACTCTGTCGTCCTTAACCCAAGATTGAGTATAGTAGTAGATTGGCATAATCGGCATTTCATCCATCAGGATTTGCTCAGCCTGAGCCAGGATTGCTTTACGTTTTTCTGGGTCTAGCTCCAGAGCGGATTGGTTCAGGAGTTCTTTGTACTTCGGATTTTCCCAACGAGTATCGTTGTTTCCGCCGTCTTTTTCCTTGAACATTTCCAGGAAGTTGATTGGATCGTTGAAGTCACCCAACCAGCCTGCACGAGCCACTTGGTATTTACCTTGGTGTACATCATCCAGGTAAACCTTCCACTCTTTGTTCTCAAGCTTCACGTCTACGCCGAGGTTTTTCTTCCATTGGTCTTGGATTGCCTCAGCAATCTTTTTGTGACCTTCGGAAGTGTTGAAGGAAAGAGTAAGTGCCGGGAATTTGGTGAGACCCTCTTCTTTCAGTCCTTCTTCGAGCAATTTCTTCGCTGTTTCGATGTCGTTATCTTTGTAGAAACCGTCTTTGTTCAGCGCCATGCTTGGTGGTACATAGCCTGTTGCAGGCAATTGACCAGCTTGCAGGATATTGTCGATCAGGCTTTGACGATCGATCGCATAAGCAAACGCTTTACGGATTTTCACATTGTTGAACGGTGGTTTTTCTGTGTTGAAACGATAGAAGTAAGTACCCGCGATTGGCTGAGTTGTCATTTTGCCGGACTCTTTCAAAGCCGGGATCGCGTCTGTTGGCAACGCAGAAGTTGGAGCGCCTGCCCAGTGCAACTCACCATTTTCCCACATGGACAGCTCTGTATTCTCATCTTCTACCATGGAGAATTCGATTTTGTCCAATTTTACGTTGTCTTTATCCCAGTAGTTATCGTTTTTGGAAACAACGAGCTTGCTCTTGTGCTCCCAAGAATCCATTTTGAATGGACCGTTACCAATAACTGTTTTCGCATCGGTAGCCCATTTATCGTTGCCTTCCACTACTTTTGGATTAACTGGGAAGTATGTTTTGAATGCAACCAGCTCCAGGAAGAATGGAGTTGGGTTCGTCAATTCTACTTCGAGTGTTTTATCGTCAATTGCTTTTACGCCAACGTCTTCCACTTTACCTTTACCTTTGTTGTAGGCTTCTGCACCCTTCACATAGTACAGTTGGTATGCATAGTTGGAAGCTGTTTTTGGATTAAGAGCGCGTTTCCAAGCATATTCGAAATCTTTTGCCGATACTGGATCGCCATTGCTCCATTTGTTATCACGAATTTTGAATGTATATTTTTTACCGTCTTCAGAAACAGTGTAGCTCTCTGCTGCTGCTGGATTGTATTTACCGTCTTTACCAACGCGAGTCAGACCTTCGAAGGTAGCAGTGATGATGGTGCTGGAAGTTGTATCTTCCGCGATACCTGGGTCAGCAGTTGGTGGCTCGGAGTGCAGGTTCAGTTTCAGTACTTTAGAGCCAGCTGGTGCAGAATTTTCTGTCTTTGCTCCGGAAGCGTTGTTATCTGCCGGTGCCGCCTGGTTTCCGCCACCGCATCCTGCGAGTGCCGCGCCAAGAACGAGGATAGAACTCATTGCCACGAAAACATTCTTTTTCATACAAGTAATCCCCCTTTTCTAAATCTTTTATCAATATACATGGTTTTATATATTTTTTAAATATGTTTTAGAATGATTTAATAAATTTTTATTTATTTATAAAGAGAATTAATGAATTGTAAAATATGTTGATCGATAAATAAATTTTCCAAAACATTCCTACCCCAATATCCCTAAGAAAAACCGCATGATATCAAGCTTTTTCAGAGGTGAAGATTAAAACCTCATTTATTGATATCTTTTTTCATTCACCCAATTTTATTCACATTCAGTAAAATGACAATAGTAATTTAATTTATAATTTTATAATTTCTACTATCACCTTCAATCCTCTGGTCGATTCTTTTCGCTTAAAATGGTTTACAAAAAAAAGAAGAGTGCCGTAGCACCCTTCCTTTATCACAACAAGCTATGCGCTTTTTCTTATTGAATGTCTGCCCATTTCCAGTCTGCGAAACCGAGACCGTCGAGGACTACACCTTTTACTTTGTCTTTTTTCACATAAGAATGTGTGTAGTAGTAGATTGGAGCTGCTGGCATTTCGTCCATGAAAATAGCTTCTGCTTGTGCCAGGATTTGTTTGCGTTTTTCTGGGTCCTTTTCCAGAGCAGATTGGTTCAGCAGCTCTTTGTACTTCGGATTTTCCCATTTCGTGTCGTTGTTGCCGCCATCTTTGTCCTTGAACAGGTCCAAGAACGTGTATGGATCGTTGTAGTCACCAGTCCAGCTGGAACGTGCGATTTGGAATTTACCTTGGTTCACATCTTCCAAGAATACTTTCCATTCCTTGTTCTCCAGCTTAACATCTACGCCGAGTGCTTTTTTCCATTGGTCTTGGATCGCTTCGGCAATTTTCTTGTGACCTTCAGACGTGTTGAAGGAAAGAGTCAGGGTAGGCATTTTGGTAATGCCTTCTTCCTTCATACCTTCTTCCAGCAATTTTTTCGCTGCTTCTACATCGCCGTCTTTGAAGTAAGGGCTTGTTGCCACTGCCATTGTTGGCGGGATCAGACCCATAGCTGGCTCTTGGTTTGCTTGCGTGATGTTGTCGATGATCGATTTACGATCGATAGCATAAGCAAACGCCTTACGGATTTTCGCGTTGTTGAACGGCGGAACTTCCGTATTGAATTTGTACAAGTACGTACCCGCGATCGGGCGTGTTTGCATTTGACCGGATTCTTTCAATGCAGGAATCGCATCGGTAGGAAGTGCGCTCAGAGGCGCTCCGGACCAATCCAAATCGTCATTGTCGAACATGGACAGCTCAGTATTTGCATCTTCAACCATGGAGAAGTTGAGCTTGTCGAGTTTTACAGCGTCTTTATCCCAGTAGGTATCGCTCTTCACGAGAACCAATTTGCTCTTATGTTCCCATGTTTCCATTTTGAATGGACCGTTACCCACGTGAGTTTTTGCTTCGCCTGCCCATTTATCGCTGCCTTCCACTACTTTTTGGTTAACTGGGTAGTACGTATAGAACGCAGTCAGCTCCAAGAAGAATGGTGTTGGGTTCTTCAAAGTTACAACGAGTGTTTTATCGTCTTTCGCTTTTACGCCAACATCATCAGCTTTTGCTTTACCCTTGTTGTATTCTTCTGCATTTTTCAGGTAATACAATTGGTAGGAGTAGTTAGATGCTGTCTTCGGATTGAGCGCTCGCTTCCAAGCGAATTCAAAATCCTTTGCAGTAACTGGATCTCCATTGCTCCATTTGCTGTCACGCAGGGTGAATGTATAAGTAAGGCCATCTTCGGATACGTCAATTTTTTCTGCTACAGATGGATGTGGTTTGCCATCTTCGCCAATACGAGTGAGACCATCAAATGTTGCACGCAGAACCGCACTGGAAGTAGAATCCTCAGCCAATGCAGGGTCAGCAGTTGGTGGCTCGGACATCATGTTCATTCTCAATTCTTTAGGACCACTTGTTTGCTCACCAGCAGGTTTGCTACCTTGCTCGCCTGCTTTCTCGCCGCCGCCACAGCCTGCCAGCGCCGCACTCAGAACCAGAATAGAACTCATTGCTGCAAAAACGCTTTTTTTCACGGTGTTGACCCCCTCTTTTTCTATCGGTAAAGATTCCTTGAAAGCTACTCCACAAATATACTGCATTTTTAGTAATATTGAAGACATTTTAAGTAAAATTAATTATGTTTTATTGAAACATCAAATTCTATTAAAGGAAATAAAAATGGTAGTTTCATCATGATGAAGTATGCCTCGTACATAAAAAATTATGCAGCAAGAAAACAACCCCTCCAGCCAGAAGGCGAAGGGGTTCACTATGATTAAATTTGTGCTCGTCGATACTCGTTCGGCGCTACACCGACGATTGCTCGAAAATCTCGAATGAAGTGAGAGTGATCGTAGTAGCCTAGAGAGGTAGACAGATCCAGCCAATCCTGGACTGTTCCTTGATCAATCTGCTCGGCTGCTTCATGCAATCTGTATCGTTGGATGACCGACTTCGGGCTAACCCCTACATAACGGTCAAACAAGCGCTGCATCGTCCTCATGTTCATACCGGTCAACTGTACCGCATCCTCGACCCTGAGTACGGATCGGTCTGCCTGGATCATCCTGACGATTTCACTGATGCGCGCTACATTCGGGTCAGGCTTTGGCAAATGTTCGAATAGAAAGGCTTCTACCCCTTTCCTCATTTGCTCATCATCTGGCAGGCTTAGCACTTCTTTCTCAAGCGGGTCGGTGGCAACACCAAATACGGCTTCCAGACTCGTAGAAGTTCCGCTCAGCTTTGATATCGGAGCATTCAGAAACGGATAAAAACCTCCGGGCCTGAATTTTACTCCGAACACCTGACCTTGTCCCTCTAAAAGATGCGAGGAAGTCGTGCGGGCTACACCAAAAATACCAGTCGCTCCTTTTTCAAACACCAGATTCACATTGGGATGAGCCAGTACGGTTTGCAAGTAAGGAAGTTCCTTACGCAAATCCCACCGGACGACCCAGTAATGCTGCACGAAGTAGCTGATTTCAGCAGATGGCTCGTATCTGGCCAGCGAAAATTTTTTCTGTCCAATCATGGCATGCAGTACACCCTTTGGGAACTTGGCAGTCTGATTTTCCAAGGTGCGCCTCCTGTCGTGTTTTTACAATACACACTACCGATTTCTTCTTATAGTAAGAGTAGTAGTTGGGAGACTTGATTACAATTCCCAAATGAAAAAATCAGGGGGTAAAACGATGGATCTTCGCTTCGATTTCTACATTGGTGCTACGCCAGAGCAGGTCTGGCATGTCCTTACTTCCGATGAAGGCGTAAAGAGTACTTTCTTTGGCTGTACGATCCGTTCAACTTTTCAAGTAGGCGATGAGATGGCCTACGTTGGTCCGGGAAAAGACGGTGACGACACGGTGCATGTATACGGGAAAATCTTGCAGTTTGAACCTCATCACATTTTCAGTTTCACTGAACATCCTGGTCCTGCCTATTACGAGAATCATGCGGAATTGCAGACTCGCGTCACCATTACCTTAGAGCCGGTTGGCGGCTGCACCAAACTGACACTGATTCAGGATCAATGGACAAAAGACCATCCCTCCCACGCAAGTGCCAGCAGCAATTGGCCAATGATGCTCTCGTCGATCAAGACGTATGCGGAGACAGGCAAGACACTTGATTTTGGCTACTAATACAAAAGAATCCCGAGTCCAGCAATTTCGTTGGCCTCGGGATTTTTGTTCTATTCGTTACTCTGTCATCTCTGCCCACTTCAGGTCGATAAATCCGAGTCCATCCACTTGAACGCCTTTCACCTTGTCACTTTGCACCCACACATCCACATCCGTGAACAGCGGGATTAACGGCATGGCATCCATAAAGATTTGTTCAGCCTCTGCAAATAGTTGCTTGCGTTTCTCTGGGTCAATTTCAACCGATGACTGTTTCAGCAGCTCTTGGTAGCGGGGATCTTCCCAGCCCGTGTCGTTGTTGCCTGTTTTACCATCCCGGAACATTTCCAGGTAGTTCATTGGATCATTAAAGTCTGCATTCCAACCGATACGGCCCATCTCGTAATTGAGTTCGTGCATATCCTGCAAATGAACGGCGGACTCCTTCACCATGATCTTTATATCAATGCCGAGCTTTTGTTTCCATTGGTCCTGAATCGCTTCGGCAATTTTCTTATGTCTATCGCTTGGATTGTAAGACAAGGTGATCGGAGGCAGCGTTGTCATGTTGAGCTCCCTCATGCCTTCTTCCAGCAGCTTTTTCGCTGTTTCTACATCATTATCCTTGAAGTATCCGTCTTTTTTGATAATCATGGATTGCGGCAGCATCCCCATCGTTGGCACCTGTCCGACTTGTGTGATGTTATCTACGATGGTTTGACGATCTACCGAGTATGCCAGTGCTTTACGAATTTTCACATTGCTGAGCGGCCCTTTTGTCGTATTCATCTTGTACCAATACATCGTTGCTTTTGGATGAACAACGAGTTTGCCCGACTCTTTTAGTGACGGAATCGCATCGGTGGGAAGTCCACCGAGCGGCTGGCCTGCCCAATCCAGCTCACCGTTCTCGAACATGGACAGGGCTGTATTATCGTCCTCGATCATCGCAAACTCAATGCGATCGAGCTTTACTACGTCTTTATCCCAGTAGTGCTCATTCTTTTCAAGCACGATCTTGCTCTTGTGCTCCCACGCTGTCATCTTAAATGGACCGTTGCTTACGTGCGTCGCCGCTTCGTTTGCCCATTTCGGATTGGCCTCCACTACTTTTTTGTTAACCGGGTAGTATGTGTAGAAAGCCGTCAGCTCCAGAAAGTAAGGCGTTGGATTCTCCAGCGTGACTTCCAGTGTTTTGTCATCGAGAGCCTTTGCACCGAGTTCGTCGGGTTTCATCTTGCCTTCGTGAATCAGCTTCGCATTTTTAATGTAGTACAGCTGATAGGCATACTCGGCACCAAATGTCTTGCCGAGTGCACGCTTCCATGCATACACGAAGTCATGGGCAGTGACTGGATCTCCATTGCTCCACTTGGAGTCGCGAAGCGTGAACGTATACACCAGTTTGTCATCCGAGAGCTTCACATCGGATGCTACTGAGTTCACTGGCTTAGCATTTGCATCGAAACGCGTCAAGCCATCAAAAGTAGCACGGATGATCGCTCCCGAAGTGGCATCCTTCGCAAGACCGGGGTCCGCTGTCGAAGGCTCACTCACAATGTTCGCCCGAAATACCTGCGGCCTTGCATTTGCAGGCTTTTCAGCTGATGCTGCGGTTCCCTCAGCCGGAGGGGTTGTCGTTGATGGCTGCGTACTCGTCGAACATCCAGCTAACATGCTTCCGGCGACCAGCATCGCGCCAAGAAACAACTTGAGATTTCTATTCATCAGAAAATTCCCCCTTATCTATATTTTCCCACTTCAAACACAATATACTCGACGGGAAATAAGTTGAAAACGGGGACGAGATATATTTAACTAAATTTTATAAAAATTCACTATATTATTAATAAAAATGAAACCCAACCAGCTTTGGAGGCCAGTTGGGTTTCTTTGATTGATCAATTATTTCTTCATTAGAACGCTGGAATAATCGCGCCTTTGTATTCATCTTCAATGAACTTTTTCACTTCAGGTGAGTTCAGTTCTTTTGCCAGCTTTTGAATGGCTTCGGAATCCTTGTTGTCAGGACGAGCTACCAAGAAGTTTGCGTATGGAGAATCTTTATCTTCAATAAACAGAGCGTCTTTCGTTGGAACAAGCTTTGCTTCCAGCGCGTAGTTCGTATTGATCAACGCCAGATCTACTTCTTCCAGAACGCGCGGCAGCATTGCTGCTTCTACTTCTTTGAATTTCAGGTTTTTCTTGTTCTCAACAACGTCTTTCACTGTACCGCTGATGCCAGCGCCTTCTTTCAGTTTGATCACGCCGTTTTTCTCCAAGAGTGCGAGTGCGCGACCGCTGTTTGTTGGGTCGTTTGGCAGCGCGATTGTTGCGCCATCAGCTAATTCGTCAACAGATTTTATTTTTTTGCTGTAAGCTCCGAATGGCTCAATGTGTACAGGCACTACTGGCACCAGGTTCATGTTTTGTCCTTTATTGAAATCTTCCAAGTAAGGCTTGTGCTGGAAGAAGTTTGCGTCGAGTTGTTTTTCGTTCACTTGAACGTTAGGCTGTACGTAATCAGTGAACTCTTGGACTTCCAGGTTCACGCCTTGTTCTTTCAGTTTTGGTTGAATAAATTTCAAGATTGCTGCATGTGGAACGGGAGAAGCGCCTACCTTCAATGTTACTTCCTTTTGTCCGCCTTGTGCGCCGCCTTCAGCTGGAGCAGGTGCTGTTTCCGTTTTGCCTCCGCAAGCTGCCAAAGAAAATGCCAATACAGTAGAAAGTACAGATACGACTAGCTTTTTCATGAATGATTTCCCCCTTGCATGTATTTCATCTTATTTTTTGAAAATCTATATGGAAAGATCCTATTTGCGGCTGAATTTCAGAACCAGACGGTCCCCCAGCGATTGTAAGATCTGTACCATCACCAGCAAAATAACAACAGTCACAATCATGACATCGGTTTGGAAACGCTGATAACCGTATCGGATCGCCAAGTCACCCAAACCACCGCCGCCAATTACCCCAGACATTGCCGTGTAGGAGACCAGTGTTACCGTCGTGATCGTAATACCTGCGATCAGACCTGACCTAGACTCTGGCAAAAGGACATTCCAGACGATCTGCCAATTGGAAGCACCCATAGATTGTGCGGCCTCGATCACGCCTTTATCAATCTCACGCAGAGAGGTTTCCACCAAACGTGCGAAAAATGGAGCGGCCCCAAACACGAGCGGCGGAATGGCACCCAGTACACCGAGTGAGGTTCCTACGAGCATTTTCGTCACAGGAATCAGCAAGATCATCAAAATGATAAATGGTACCGAGCGCAATACGTTGACAACGAATGATGCGATCGTATAAAAAGTGCGGTTTTGCAAAAGCTGTCCGCGAGAAGTCAAAAACAGAATGATGCCCAACGGCAAACCAATCAGGACGGTAAACAGGGTGGAAAAGCCAAGCATCGTGAGCGTGTCCATCGTACCTTCGCCGATTTCAGCCCAATCCACATTTTCGAATGTCCAGTCCATTTATATCACCTCTACTTCCAAGCCACGTTGGCGCAGCGTCTCGATGGTCTTTTGATTCTGTGCGACATCGCCTTCCAGCTCGATCACCAACTGACCATACGGCGTATCTTTCATGCGGGAGATTGTTCCCTGCAAAATACTGAACACCGTACCGGTCTCTTGCATCGTTTGGAACAGGATCGGCTGGTACGTTTTTTCTCCGAGGAAGGTGACACGAGCAATCGTGCGGTTCCCCGAGGCTTTTTCGTGCTCGACTGCTTCGCGCAGCTCTGTAGAATCTGCTACTTGTTCCACGAATTCTTGTGTTGTTGGATGCTTCGGACGAAGGAATACATCCAGTACGTTACCCGACTCGACGATCTTTCCTCCATCAATCACGCCGACACGATCACAAATAGAGCGAATGACGTGCATCTCGTGAGTAATCAACACTATGGTCAAGCCCAGCTTGCGGTTGATGTCCAAGAGCAGTCCCAGAATGGAGTTCGTCGTCTGCGGATCGAGAGCCGATGTAGCTTCGTCACAGAGCAGCACTTTTGGATCATTCGCGAGCGCACGGGCGATCCCGACACGCTGCTTCTGTCCGCCAGACAGCTGGGACGGATATTTGTCCTTATGTGCCTCCAAGCCCACCAGCTTCAGCAGTTCGTTTACTTTCTTATCAATCTCTGCCTTTGGACGCTTTGCCAGCTTGAGCGGAAAAGCGACATTTTCGCCGACTGTCGAAGAAGACAGCAAGTTGAAGTGCTGAAAAATCATGCCGATTGAGCGGCGCTTTTCTTGCAGCTTCCCTTCATCCAGCTTTGTCAAATCGACGCCGTCCACAATAACTTCCCCTGAAGTTGGGCGCTCTAGCAAATTGATGCATCGGATCAATGTACTTTTCCCGGCACCCGAATGTCCAATGATCCCGTAAATTTCGCCTTGCTCTATGGAAAGGTCGATCCCCGTTAACGCTGGGATGGTTTTACCTTGAACTTGATAGCTTTTATGCAAATGACGCAGTTGGATCAACGCATCCACCTCCCGACCATAATCTTGATAAAAATATGAAAACCCCTTTTTCATAAACGAAAAAGGGGCTGCAACGCAATGTATACGTTCGCATCCACCCTTCTCATCTACACAAGATCCAAACAATCCTGTAGGAATTGGCACCGCGACGTTCATTCGAAAATGAACCGGCTGCCGGGCTTCATAGGGCCTGTCCCTCCGCCTCTCTTGATAAGAAAGATATCTACGTATATTATGTTCGTTTTTTCTATTTCTTGATGATACAAAACGGATTATATCCTTTTTGAAAATATCACGTCAATAGTAATAGCAGGAAAAAGTTTTTTAATCCATGACGCCGTTGCGTATTATGGTCGACTTTACGTGAAAGTGAAATGTCGCATCTTTGAACATCTTTCTCCATTCGGCCTGCGTCATATTTGCCTTCCCTCTTCTATTTGAACGATACACGATCCCGAACCCAGCTGGATCGACATTGAGGTCCTGCAATTTGTGGACTACTTTCTGCAGTTCTTTTCCGAGCTCTTCTTCCAGTGCATGTTCCATGATTTTCATCAACCTTGCATTCTCTAGCTTCAGCGGGAGGGTTAATTCCAAAATCCGCGCATTTAATCGGATGTAAATATCAAAGATCGGGGGAGATACTTGGGTCAGCTCGATTTTTGAATGGCTGGAAATCGTATCAAAGACAAGCTGCACACGATCATTTTTACTTCCGTGATTCTTGTGCACCTCGCCAAAAATATGAGCAGGGACAGAAGTATCGTAGCTCCCAATCCTGAATTTGCCATGCATGAGCTTGATTAAAAAGGCTTCCTTTGGTGTGATCCACCCTACATAACGCTCCCCTTGAAATAATGCGATACCCTTGATTTGCAGCTCATTTCCCTTTTTTGCAATAAACGGCATGATCGGGTCGATTCCTTTGTCATAATAAGCTCGAAAAAACTCATGCATGGTGGAAGACGGAATTTTTTCCCCTTCAATATTTTGCTCAATCATACGGTATAGATAGATTCCGATATTCCCTGCTTCAGAATAGGGATACGTTAACATATCATATGTTTCGCCTTCGAAAAGGCAAAGATAAACCCTGCTGGAAATAGAGGAATCCCGATACAACGTGTCAACGATACTGCCAAGTCCACGCTTTGCCAATTTTTCACTGTAGAGTGCGACACGTATTTGCCCACCCAATACTCTTTTATCTGATTGTAAATTGATCCGATCCCGAATTCCCTTGCTGGTTTCACCGGTGGCTGAAAAAACTTGTATCTTTTCTTTCGCCTCCGGATTAATGGAGGGCATGATTGCTGTCCCCCGAATGTTTCCATCCTTTAACAGATCATAGCCGACAGACGTGGCAAGTCCTGTCTCATCAAAAATTTGCCGATCTGAACAGCCTGCCAGAACAAGGACACATGAACACCACAAGGCAAAAAGACGCTTGGGCAGCATCAGGCACTCTCTCCTTTGCTGGTTGGTTTCGCCCTTTGCTTTCGTTGCTTCAGCCAGACCATCAGGTACAAAAAATAGGGGTACACGTATATAATGTACAGGGTTATATGCGAGTAAATATTCGTCATCCGACTCATCTCCTGCCTGGAAAGCAGCGACAAGGAGGCTACATAAATCACGGGTATAATCCAATACAACGAATGACGTAGATTGAATCCGAACAAGCGCTTGAGACCTCGGGCAGAAGCCCACAAATACAGCATGATATTCGGCAAGATCACGAGAAGCCATAACGAAATGACAACCAGCTCAAACCTTTCCAGAATAGGGAGGTACACCATCTTTTGCATATTGAGTGTCGCCCAGATCGTTCTCATGAGCTGGCCCTGACTAAAAAAGACCAGCGCCACAATCATAACTAGCAAATAGATCAGATACGTCACCAGCACCCCCAACTGTACACTTTTTTGTACCCTCTCTTTATTTTGTACATATGGATAGGCAACGTAGAGGATCTCAAAGCCGGCACTGGTCAAAGACATGGCAATCATTCCATTGAAAAGGTTCTCCAGGCTGGTGTCCATGATGGGAAACAAATATTCCCACCTGGCAAATTTCAAGGGGAAATATAACTCAAATATCATCCATATCGTGACCATAAAGGAGAACAATGCATAGCCTGCGATGACTCTTATCCCCCCTACGACTGTGTAAAACGCTAGAAACAGGATGATTCCTGACAGAACCCACGTCGGTAAATTCGGAAACATCCAGGTTTGGACAACTTCAATGTAGGTGCGTAAAATGACTCCAGCCGACACAAAAAAATAGGTCAAATAAATGATGCTAATGCCTGTTCCCAGCCACTTTCCAAACACATCTTCCTGAATTCCGTAAATATCGGCTGAGGGGTATTTTTGCAAGGTCTTGTTAATGGTCATCACCGTAAGATGAGTAAACAAGGCAGCGAGTACGACAGATATCCAAGCATCGTGCCCCGCTTCCTTGGCAATGATTCGTTGGAAGCCCAAAATGCCCATCCCTAACTGCGTGCCATGCACAAGAACCCCTGCAAGAAATGCCGTTATCGTATTGTCCTTGCTTACATCGATGTTGATCTTCATAGCCGCCTCGCTCACTCGTCAATGTCTTTCTTCTCTTTGGCTCTATCCCTGTCAAAGCGTGATATTCGTTTTGGGTTAAAAAACTTGAGCCGTTCCGAAAGGGAGGATAAGGGAGCGCGTATAAAGCCATCCTTCCAATCTGAAAATCGCACGGGATAAATCGGGTACATATAAGGACGGCCCAGACTGGTCTGGCGAAGCAAATGACTGGCTAAAAAACTAAATCCGACCACAATGCCTAATGCACCCAGTACACCTGCCAGCAAAATCATCGGAAAACGAACCACCCGGATTGTAGAGCCGATCATATAGCTAGGCGCGATAAAGGATGACAAAGCCCCGAGGGCAACGATAATAATCAAGATATTGCTGGTGAATCCGGCCTGAACGATAGCTTGTCCGATAACAATACCGCCTACAATACCAATCGTCTGACCGACCTTGGTCGGCAGCCTCGCTCCCGCTTCCCGCAAAAGCTCAATGATCAGCTCCATCAAGATGGCCTCCCACAGTGGTGGAAACGGTACCCGAGAGCGCGATTGCGCGAGAGAAAGCAACAGATCAGCTGGAATCATCTCGTAATGATAGGTCAGCGCAGCCACGTAGATCGGGGTCAGGATCAGGGACAAAATCATGGCAAAGATTCGCATGAGCCTGTTAAAAGTAGCGAGACTCCAGCGCAAGTAATAGTCATCTGGCGACTGAAAAAATTGTAATAGGGTGGTGGGGCCGAGTAAAGCAAACGGGCTCCCCTCCACGAGTATGGCAATCTGCCCTTGTCGCAAACCGTGTACGACTCGGTCTGGACGCTCTGTTTGTTGAAGAGTAGGAAATAATGACTTCTCATTGTCTGCGATATGCTGAGCCAGTATGGTAGAATCCAGACTGGTGTCCAATTCCAGATGATTAATCCGTTGACGCACCGTATTCACATTTTCCTCATCTACCGTCCCAATCATATACAGCATCGACACATTCATCGGTATGGTTTTCCCCACTCTCAATCGTTCATGGAACAATCTAGGGGTAGACATATATTTGCGAATGATGCAGATGTTCACATTCAGTTCTTCTACAAAGGCGATCTGTGGGCCGAGTACAACGGTTTCGATTTCTGGTGCTTGAATGTTTCTGCCAACTGAGCCATCACTGGGGAACGCCAAGCCATAGGACGATTCCTCCACTTGAATGACAATATGACCGCTGAGTAAACGCTCAATGGCTTCCCCTTCATCGAAGACTCGGCTGCTGCTAGACGCTCCTAGGTGCTGAGCAATCACTTCAATCCCGCTTTCCTCCAAACAAATCTCGCGTAGCTTCGGGATGAGCTCACTGTAAACAACTTTGGCATCCGCCATGGTCGATAAAAAGAAAAGTAGCACGCGGCCCTCAGGCTCATCAATATGTTCAGTGACCAAGTCGCTAGTATGTGAAAACCAATTGCGCGCACTCTCTCGATCCATCGACACTGTCACCTCAGTACTTAGAAAATCATGGTTAGTCTTTCCTAAAAAATACAAAAAAAACAGCACGCTTAGTTTTGCGTGCTGCTTTTCTTTTCTCCCACGGTTTGATCCGTTGCTTCTGTAGGAGGAGCGATTTTTTCCTGGATAAACGACTGAACCTGATCGACATCCGGAACCAGAACTGAACCTGCGCGGTGCGATTCGCGGAACATCCCCATTGGCGGCAACTGATAGTTACCTGGCTCTAACGTATTCAATTTTAATCCGAGTGCAGACAGCTTGAGCATGTCCACCGAGCTAATATTGGTTTGAACATACGGTGTTACTTCCTTCAAAATGGTAGGAAGCTGCATCAACGTCGTACCATTTTTCATCTGATCTACGACTGCCGTCATTAATTTCCGCTGACGCTCGGTCCGTGTATAATCGGAGGTCGCATCATGGCGGAAACGGACATACTGCAATGCTTTGTCTCCATCCAGCTTTTGCAGACCTTTTTTCAGATTAATATCGTAGACACCCTTGTCAGTCGGGTCATGATAGTACATGTTTTTTTCTACATCGATCTCGACTCCGCCTACTGCATCAATCAGAGCCTTGAAGCCTTCAAAGTCAGTAATCACGTAACGATCTACCGGAAGTCCAGTGAACTGGCTAACCGTTTCCATTGCCAGCTCAGGTCCGCCTTCTACAATCGCAGAGTTGATCCGCGAGCTACCTTTACCAGGAATATCTACATACGTATCACGCAGGATTGAAAACATATCATAACGTTTCCCCATAGGATCGATGCTGACCAGCATCATGGAGTCAGAACGAGGAAGCCCGTTATTTTTCATTCCTCTGCGGTCTACTCCCATCAGCAGGATGTTGACACGTTCCTTGCCATCCCACTCTGGTATTTCTGCTGCTTTGGTTGGATTCCCACCACTAGGCGGTGCGATATTGGGCTCTTGAATATTTTGAGTAAATTGATAAAAAGAGTATCCGTAATATCCAGCTGTCGCAGCCATCACGACAAGCAAAAGAAGCAACACTCGTTTCCATATTTTCATAAAGTCCACCTTTATTCTCTCTATCCTCAGTTGATGTCATCTCTCCACTTTGATTAGTATACTCGAATTTGCGGAAAGTGGAGCAGCCTTTATTTGGGTACCTGCGACATTATAAACATTTTAATTTACAAAGTTCAGAATATTGACTATACTATTCTTATCCTTAATGGTAAGGGGTGCATTCGCGTGATATCACCGTCCGCTTTCCTCAATCGCTATCCACGTGAGGCCATTTTCTTCCTCATCGCCAGCTTTATTAACTCCTCCGGGAGCGCTTTTATGTGGCCGCTTACTACCTTATACGTACATACCATTTTGCAACGCTCCATGACAGAAGCCGGATTCGTCTTGATGATCCAATCTCTGGCTGGAATCTTCGGCCAATTCATCGGCGGATCGTTGTTTCATCGACTCGGTGCCAAACGTCTTATTGTCGGAGCATTGATTATTCAAGGACTTATTCAGTTTTCCATTCCTTTCGTTCAGAGCTGGCCTGTCTACCTGATTCTTATGATGGGGCTTGGTTTTACCTTCAACCTGTCATTCCCGGCTATTCAAGCATTTATCGGTTTTCGCTGGAAAGAGCAGCGTCGCGAATTATTTAACATCGTCTACGTCGGCAATAATTTGGGGATGGCAATCGGAACCGCGTTGGCTGGCGTCATTGCCACTTTATCCTTCCAGCTTACATTTTGGTTCAACAGTACTAGCACCTTATTGTTTGCCTTGTTCTTCTTTCTTTTTATGAAGAACATATCCCATCAGGAGCTGGTCGGAGAAAACCTGGAAGAACAGCAAAAGCATCGCGTAAAAAACAACTTTACCCTGCTATTCCGCTACCAATTGTACTTGTTTATGGCATTGGGCGCAGCATTGATTTTCTTTTCCAATACGGTATGGAACACTGGCGTTGCTCCTTACATTACAGAGCAGGGTATGCCACTGTCTTCGTATAGCTGGCTGTGGACGATTAATGGCATCATCATTTTTGCCGGGCAGCCCATCACGTCCTGGATCAAGCGGCTGTTGAATCAGAGCTTGTCTGCCCAACTCGTCGTCAGTGCCATCGCGTATGCTGTCGGTTTTGGGTGTATGCTTGTCTACCACGGTAGTTATTACGCATTTGTTGTCGGAATGGTTATCACTACATTTGGAGAAATGCTCATCTCGCCAACTATCCCTACTTTTATATCGGAAAAAACCGGAGAGAATGCACCATTTTATTTGGGAGTCGTAGGGGCGATTACAACTGGTGGAAGGCTCTTGGGGCCGCTGGCTATGGGGTTCATGTATGACCATGGCGGAATTCATCCAGCTCTGTTCTTGGCAACACTTGTCTCTGCGGGTTCGGTCCTGCTCTGTCTGTTACATGCTTATTTTCATCGGGAAAAACAAACAGAGGTTGCTAAATACTGATTTCAATTGCCAAAAAGCCGCCCGATCCTTTTTCAGGAACTGGCGGCTTTTTGGTTACACTACTTCTTTTCTTCCTTAATGGATACTTCCCAATCTGCCTTATGCTCTTTGAACATCGCGTTGAAACCAACCGTCAGTTCCTTCACATCTGCATTTTCACTCCAAACCTTCAGTTGGCCTGTGATGTTCGATGTGCCGTCCTCATTGACTGTCTGGTCGAATAAGAAATTGCCCCCTTCATCATTCCCCTTATCATCGGACACCTTCCACTCGTATGGAACTCCGACAATATCTTTGGCAAACTTGCCCTCTACTTCAATTGTGTAAACCGTAATATCATCTTCCATTTCCTTCTTCACGGATTTAAAAGTAAATTCATTTCCGTCACTTTTTACAGTGATCGGTTTCTTTTTCAGTTCAGCCAATGGCAGCTTTGTCTGGAGCGTTGACTTTTCTGCTGTATAGACTGCATCGAGCTTCAGTGTCAGGTTCTTGGCCGGGTCTATTGGCATGTACGAATGAACCCAACTCGTCAATGGTTCCCTTCTAGTATAGTCCATGTGCGAGTAACTCCCCGCGCCATAACTCTCGGCTATCATAACGAGATTGTCATCCCTTTCATCGTCGTGCATCATGTCATCCCATTTGCCCACTACGGTACCCGTTTCATCCACGAGCTCGTAACGAATGCCCTGTAGTTTTCTATCTGGCTTGCTGGTCGTAAACTTCAGCTCCGTACCAGTAGGGGCGAAGCGCGCTTCCTTTAACTCCACTGTGGTCCCGGTCGGAGTTTCTAACTGCTTGTTCACCGCTACTGTTTTCATGGCTGCTTTTGCTGGTCGCATATCAATCGGGATATCGAAATTCCACGTGCCTTTCGTATCTGTCAGGCGCTTCACGCGCATTTCCAAAATCAATTCGTCCGGCATTGGATTCGCTTCATTAAAGAAATCGTCCATATCGCTTTGGTAGCCGAAGGCGAAGTTTTCACCGTTCGGCAGCGGCAGCCAGGGCAGCAATTCCTGCGATTTATCATCTATTCTCGTGATTACTTTGCCATTTTTATCTTTCAGTCGAACTTCCCTGAATTCATTCAAATTGTCGCTTGAAATGAACGTGAACTGATCCTTCCAGAACGAAGGAAGTTTTTTGCCTGACGAGTCCTTCACAGAGCCCAGAACTATGATACGCAAGGGATCAGCTACAACCGCATTGATTTCCATGGTCAGCCCTTGGTCTGTCGCCTTCAAGTCAAGCGGCTGTACAAACCCGTTTTCTGCCGCTTTCAGTACGCCAATGTCCGTCTGCTTTTTATCAAACAGGTTGACTACTTGTTTCGCATTGTAAGGCCCTTTTGTTACCGTGATCTCACTCGGATTGATCGATGCATAGATCCCATTCATATAGCTCGCAAACGTAGGAGAAACTGCTGTTCCGAATGTGACTACCATAGCCAACCCTGCAACTGCAATCGTTGTTTTCTTCACAATATCCACACTCCGCTTTTTCCAATTTATTTGAACCGGTTGTTTTTGAACGGGTTTGAGCACGTTCATCGGGTATGCGGGGAGCTTTTCCATGACATTTTGGATTGTTGATCCCGTCTGCCATACATCTTCTGTTTCATCATCGGGTATATCCAGCTCATCCAAATATTGCTCAAACTTGATCTGGCACGCTCTGCATGTATCCAGATGCCGTTGTACGTCTTGTTTCACTCGCAAAGGAAGCTTGTCTTCCAAATACGCGTTCAGCATGAATGTATCCAAGCATGTCATAGGTAGAGGTCCCCTCCTTTCCCCGAATTCGTTATGGCATTTTTGAGCTTGGCCCTGCCTCTGGAAAGACGTGTTCGCACCGTACTGATGGGAACATCCAGCTCCTCGCTAATTTCTTCGTAGCTCAAAAATTGGAGGTAACGCAGTTCCAGGACGACGCGGTATTTGGACTCCAGGGTCATCATTCGATTTTGCAAAAAGGCCCTCTGCTCCTTAGCAAGGTACTCCATTTCAGGTGTTTGGCTGGTAGCCACTTCGATCTCTGCATCCGTAACCGCAATCGATCTTTTCCTGTTACGCAGTTCATCGAAACAATAATTGGTGGCAATCCTGTAGAGCCAGGCACCAAATTCGGAGCTTTTGCTGTAGTCACCCAAATGGTAATACACCTTGATAAAGATCTCCTGAGCCATATCCTGCTCAAGATGCGGCTGTCCGATCATCTTGCGAATGAGCAATCTGACCCTTTTGTTATATTTTTGTATGATCTGAGAATACGCCTCTTTGTTCCCTTGGAGGACCTCCTCAATGATCAGCCTGTCGTCCTGCATCTGTCTTCCTCCCCATATCAAAACCTGTATCGAGGGCTACAGGTTCAAAAAGGTACGCTGCGCAGCTATCACCTTTTTGCTTGTACACCTTAATACGACGGAAAATGGTGGAAAAAGATCGCAACTTTTTTTGAAAAATATTTATGGAAGACAAATAATCGATGAATAAAGTCTCCCATCGACAGGTACCAAAAAAGCTGCCGAGGGTATCTCGACAGCTAATGAAACAATGGCAATGATATTCAGTTGGTTCTTTTTCTCACAGGTGGGCAGGTAAGTGACTTTCCGTTGTCTTTCGGACCAAGACTGATGATGTACGGTACCGCCACACGGCTCCACTCTACCGGATTCGGTGCGGTGTCCACATCTTCTGGTGAGCATGAACGGAGCATAGAAGTATCGATACTGCCTCCTGGATCAAGCGTCACTGCCGCCATTCCCTCAGGCAATTCGGCTGCCAATGATTGCGTCAATCCTTCGATGGCGAACTTCGAAGCGCAGTACGGCGATAAAAACGCTTCCCCGTGTCTTCCCCAATACGAGCTGATATTGACGACGACTCCTTTTGCGCGCTGAACCATAAACGGTAAAAAGGCGCGAATCACATAGAAAACACCATTCACATTGATGTCCATTACTCTTGAAAACTCATTTGCTGCAAGCCCAATGACTGGACTGTTCCGATTTATAATGGAAGCATTGTTAATCAACAGATCGGGAACTCCCACCTCGGCTTTGATTTCCTCTGCCCACTTTTCCACTTGCTCCATGACCGAAACGTCGACAACAGAAAAATGATGCTGCTCTCCGAATTGCTGACGCAGTCTTTGCACCTCTTTTTCCGAACGACCGCAGCCTGCAACTGTCCAGCCTGCTTCGTGAAAACGCTCGACCATCTCTCTGCCCAACCCACGTGTCACGCCTGTAATCACTACCAGCTTGTTCATTTTCTCTCCACCTCCATTATTATACTTATTAAATATTTTAGTATAATAACTAAAGGGAATCAATCCCAATAAGTTTGAGTTTGGGCTGTAGTGGTGGGGAGGAAACAGGAGAAAACGCTCAGATTCTAGGTCCACCCACTGGGGGATTGACTGCACGACTCCATGCAAAAAGCGAAACCGCGTCCAAAGTGGTCCTATCAGGATGCATTTCAGAGGTAGCCGCTTAAAGGCGTGTTTCGCTTTTTGGAAAGAATGAAGAAATGTCCTCAGTAACGACAGAGAAGAATATTTCCAGGTGTAGCGACTTGTGGAGTCCTACCGAGCGGAGAAGGGATTCGCGGGCAACAGAAACGCAACCGTGCCCATACGGCGTAGCGGCTACCACTTTTGCGTTTCCCCGCGAATCCCTTCGGAGCGGACAGTCTTAACCCTCAGATGGACGGAGCCTGGAGCCTAGACTGGAAATATTCTTCTCTTCACTACAGCCCCATTTCAAACGATTACTAACACCAAGTCTGTCAAAAAAGACGCCCGTTACCGGGCGCCTCTTAATGTTTCGCATTTCTTATTTGTAAGTGTCGTAAGCGTTGGTCAACAGGCCAGCGATTGTTGCCAGTTCGTTGTTCTCGATCTGATGACGCTCGATCATGGTCATGATTTTGCCGTCTTTCATGATCGCGAAGGAAGGGGAAGATGGAGCATAGCCTTCGAAATACTCACGAGCTTTTGCAGTTGCTTCCTTGTCTTGACCAGCGAATACAGTGAAGATGTTATCCGGCTTGGTAGTGTGGTTCAAGGAATGTACAACTGCTGGACGAGCGAGTCCTGCTGCGCAGCCACAAACCGAGTTCACGACAACAAGTGTCAGGCCTTTTGCATTTGGCAATGCTTGCTCTACTTCTTCAGCAGTGCGAAGCTCTTGAAAACCGTTGCGAGTCAACTCATCGCGCATCGGTTGAATTACTTGGCTCATATATGCTTCATAAGACATCATTGGGCAACTCTCCTTTTTATCACGAAGTTCAACTTACTTATTATTATACCCCGACTGCGCCTACCCGAGAAAGCAGGAGCTACACTTCCATCAAAATGGTAAGAATCATTGGGTTACGGCCTGTTTTTTCATAAATGAACGGCTTGATCACTTCATTAATTTGTGACTTCAGCTCAGACCATTCCTTGATTTTCTTATCCAATGCTTCCTGTAGGCGCCCACGAACAAGCTGTGTCGCTTCCTGAATCAAGGATTCTGAACCGCGTACATATACGAAGCCGCGGCTCACGATATCTGGGCCCGTCAAAATTTTGAAGTTCTTCATATCCAGGCTGACAACCACGACCATCAAGCCATCCTCAGCCAAATGCTTGCGGTCGCGCAGGACGATATTGCCGACGTCGCCGATACCGCTGCCATCAATGAGAACAATCCCTGCTTGTACTTTACTGAGCCACGCTTTTTCGCGGTTGCAATTCAGCACTTCGCCGTTGTCCATAATAAAGATGTTGCTCTCCTCGATCCCAACCTGTTGGGCCAGCTTGGAGTGAGTCTTGAGCATCCGGTATTCCCCGTGGATCGGGATAAAATATTTCGGACGAATGAAGTTCAGCATGAGCTTCAACTCTTCGCTGCTGCCATGACCCGATGCGTGAATATCAAATTCGTGACTCAATACTACGTTAGCACCTGCACGGTACAGCTTGTCTATCGTGCGGCTTACGTTGATCGTGTTTCCTGGAATCGGAGATGCAGAAATGATCACCGTATCTTCCGGATAAATGGAAACAGTGCGATGCGATCCGGATGCAATCCGGGTCAACGCTGCCATCGGCTCACCTTGACTGCCTGTGCAAATAATCAGCACTTGGTTGTCCGCGTAATTATCGATGTGCTTAATATCAATCAGCATGCCCTCTGGCATCTGAATATAGCCCAGCTCTTGACCAATCAAGAATACCTTTTCCATACTGCGGCCAATAACCGCTACTTTGCGATTGCACTGCTCTGCAGCATCTACCACTTGCTGCAGACGATGCACGTTGGAAGCGAAGGTAGCCAGAATGATGCGTCCACGCGCTTTGCGTACCACATCGAGAATCCCTTCCCCTACCGATCTCTCTGACATCGTAAATCCAGGACGCTCACTGTTCGTACTATCGGACAAAAGCGCCAAAACATCTCCGCTCGCACCAATGCGTGCAATTTTTCCGTACTCCGTTGTTTGTCCGACTGGTGTCATGTCAAACTTGAAGTCACCCGTGTGAATGACCATACCCTCTGGTGTATGGAGCACAATTCCCAGAGAATCTGGAATACTGTGGTTCGTCCGGAAGAATGTCGCCTTCAGCTTCGCAAATGGAATTTCCGTATCTTCCGAAATCGGAATCAGCTTCACTTCATTTTGCAAACGATGCTCTTCCAGCTTCGCCTTGACCAAGCCCAGGGTCAGACGACCACCGTAAATCGGCACCTTGATTTGCCGTAAAATATAAGGAATCGCGCCAATGTGATCCTCATGTCCGTGCGTTAACAAAAGTGCTTTGATCTTGTGCTGGTTGTCCACTAAATAGGAAACATCTGGGATAACCAGATCGATACCGAACATTTCGTTCTCGGGGAATTTCACCCCGCAGTCAATGATGATGATTTCGTCCTCATACTCGACGCAGTACATATTTTTTCCGATCTCGCCGAGGCCGCCCATCGCGAAAATCTTAACGTCGCTCAAACTCTTTCCTCCTAACATCGTCGTGCATGATTATGGGAATCCGAACCAAGCATGCCATTCTTATTATATCACAACGTAAGACGTTCGTTTCACCCAGTCTTGTCTATTCCACACATTCATCTTCGGTCAATAATCGAATACTGATACTCCAAATCGGCAACTCGTTCATCGGTAACGACACTAGCTCTCGCCCAGAAGTCGTGCTTCGCATAAGAATCGCCCGTCCATACCTCCGTAATTTCTCCTGAAGAGAGTTGTAGTGGTACGGCCTCGACTTCTTTTAATACGGCACCGCTTTTGTTTTTCAATCGCAACTTCAAATCGATCTCCAACGGCTGGTCCGACTGATTCCGTACCAAAATGAGGCTTGAATAAGGATACCCGGCACAATTTTTCGTACACTCTTGTCTGCTGTATACGAGGGCGAGGTCAATGGGCTTCTCATTGTCCATCTTCGCCTCTTTCCACTGGTCTTTTGCTTTTTGTACGACGATAACGTACTCCGCTTTCTTCAAAAAGGGACCCATCCCTAAAAAGGCAGCAGCAAAAAAACTAAACAAACCAAAAGCTGTGCATAGAAAAACGAGGTTCATCTTCCAGAACTGTTTTCTCATCGTGATCAAAAAGCCAATATACAGGAGGATACAAACAAACACCAACAGGATACAAAAATAGAAAAATACCTCCAAGTCGGCCTCCGTGGGCAGCACCGGAATACCATACTTCATTTGCCAATATACATTCGCGGCAAAGCAGCCCCCGTAAATCAATACGGCTGAAGCAATCGTGAGCCCCCATTTTTTCCAGAAAGGAGGCTTTTGGAAAATCGCCGCAAGAACCCCCACTAACACAGGAACGCCAAATAAGGGAATGAGCAAGTAATGCATCGAATACCTCCCGCACTTCATTGTCATTATTTTCTACGAATCATATTCCGAAAAGTCTTCAAAATACATGGCAAGCCATTTCGAAAAGGAGAGGGATCAGCAAGTGCAAACCGCTCGTCGCCTATTTCGCTATCGGAACATGATGCCCCTTCTCTCTATCGTACTTTTCCTCTTCATCTTTCAGACGGTCCCTACCTACGCCCAGCCTTCCTATGCAAAATGGGGCAGACTCGCAATGCAGGAAACGATGAAGCGATATCCAAGCGCTCAAATTGTGGATTACCTGCATCTCGGACGAAAACAAAAAACGCCCACCACGTCGGAAGAGACGTTTAAGCTCTTGCTTCAAGAAAGCAATCGCAGGTGGGCGTTACTCGTTCATATTGAATTCGTGAATCAGACAGAAGAAGTCGTAAACATCTCCTATGAGGAGACCCGCTAGTCAGCGAGCTGTACCATCTCTTTCATCATGACATCCAGTTCCATGTTGGCTGCCATCCCGTATGCGCGGCGCATGTTTCCATCTCCATCCACCAGGAACATGCGAGCTGTATGGGAATAAGAACCATCTGGCTCCTTAATGACCATCAGACCAAAATCCTTCGTCACTTTCTCTACAGCCTGAGCGTCCCCACGCAGGAACTTCCAGCCACTCTGATCTGCCTTGAACTTGGCTGCATACTCCTGCAAGACTTCCGGCGTATCGTTATCAGGGTCAAAAGAAATGGAAACAAACTCCACTTTGTCTCCGAACAGTCCCTTTTCCTTCAGCTGATCTTGCAGCTTGGCCATGTTGAACGTAGTCGCTGGACAAATATCCGGGCACTTGGTAAACATAAACTCTACCAATCGTACCTTGCCAGCACTTGAATTAAATGTATAGGTTGTTCCGTCACTGTTGTCCAAGGTGAAGTCCGCGATCGGCTTCAACACTTCGATCTTCTCTTCTGTCATGTAATTATAACCAAATACTCCGATGATAGCCAAAAGGATAATACCAGCTAACACAGGAAACCAATGTTTTTTCATTGCAGATTCCTGCTGCAATTGTGCTCCTTCACTCACGGGTTGCTACCTCCCTGCTTGTCCCATGCGTGATGCCTCCTGATTACACACGGGAGGCATTCACACTGTTTCTATCACATCTTACTGTTCCACTTCACCTGGCCATGCGAGCATGCCGCCAACCATATTTGCCACGTCGTATCCTTGTGCACTCAAATACTCTGTTGCTGTATTGCTTCTGGCACCACTGCGGCAAACCATCACAATCGGAATGTTCTTATCCAATTCATCAATGCGATGTGGCAAAAAGCCGAGCGGGATCAGCTTTGCCTCTTTAATGTGACCTGCATTCCACTCTTCCACTTCACGTACATCAATGACTTGCAGTTCCTCTTTGGCTTCCAGCTTTTCCAACAGCTCTTGTGGTGTAATTTCCTTTACTCCATGGCTCATCGCTATTTATCCTCCTATATGTACAATCAGATCAGTTGTAACCACCTCCATGATATCACACGCTTTTTTACTTTTCTAACGCGAAGAGCACTTGGCTTCACCATGCATCCATACTCCCCATTTTCTACCATTATCTCCTATTTCGCTGCGGCAATAGCCACACGGGTTGTGAACAGCTTGAGACAAAACCGTTACAAATTAATGGCATGGGTGAACCACCTTCATTCATATATACATAAAAACCTCCCCGATAACTGTATATTTATCGTTGACAGCAAGGTTTTATTTTCATACAATTACGACAACAATTGTTTTCATCAAGAGCGGTGGAGGGACAGGCCCTACGAAGCCCGGCAACCAGCAGACTAGCTGCATGGTGCCAATTCCTGCAGAATCCAGTGATTCTGAGAGATGAACAAAAGCCCGTGCATGATGGAGCTTCTTCTTCTCAGGAGAATGCTCCGTTTTTTTATTTGCCGATTCCCCATAGTAAAAGGAGAGATGGACATGTCCGATCAACAACAATGGAAGCCAGAAACACTTGCGGTACACGGTGGACAGGAGGTTGACCCTGTAACAGGCTCGCGTGCTGTTCCGATCTATCAGACGACCTCCTATGTTTTCCGCGATACGGAGCATGCAGCCAACCTGTTTGGCTTAAAAGAGTTTGGGAACATCTATACACGTATCATGAATCCCACGCAGGATGTGTTTGAGAAGCGCGTTGCCTTACTTGAAGGTGGTGTTGGCGCACTCGCAACCGCATCCGGGCAAGCTGCCATTACATTCGCGATCTTAAATATTGCGCATGCAGGAGACGAGATCGTCGCTTCCAGCAGCCTCTACGGCGGTACCTACAACCTGTTCGCCCACACGCTTCCCCGCCTTGGAATCAAGGTTCATTTTGCAGATCAATCCAATCCGGAAAATTTCCGGTCCTATATCAATGAAAAGACAAAAGCCGTGTTTTGCGAGACAATCGGAAACCCGCGCATTGATGTCGCTGATATCGAGGCGATCGCCCATATTGCTCACGAAAATGGCGTGCCTTTGATCGTGGACAACACCTTTGCAACTCCGATTTTGTGCCGTCCTTTTGAGCACGGGGCCGATATCGTCGTGCACTCCACCACCAAATTCATCGGCGGCCACGGAACGGCAATTGGCGGTATCATTGTAGACTCTGGAAAATTCGACTGGAACAACGGAAAATTCCCAGGTCTGACTACACCAGACCCCAGCTATCATGGCGTCGTCTATACAGAGGCAGTCGGTCCGCTTGCCTATATTATCAAGGCCCGTGTTCAGCTCCAGCGCGATATCGGAGCAGCAGTCGCCCCAATCAACTCCTTCTTGTTCCTGCAAGGATTAGAAACTCTGCATCTGCGCATCGAGCGGCATAGCCAAAACGCCTTGGCAGTAGCCCAATTCCTTACCAATCACTCTGCCGTAGAGTGGGTGAGTTATCCGGGATTGGAGTCAGACTCCCAGCGTGAATTGGCCCAAAAATATTTGCCAAAAGGTGCTGGCGCGATTCTGACCTTTGGCATTCGCGGTGGCGTTGAGGCAGGAAAAACATTGATCGAGTCAGTGAAGCTGTTCTCCCATCTCGCAAATGTCGGAGATTCCAAGTCACTCATCATTCACCCAGCGAGCACAACACATCAGCAGATGACGGAAGAAGAGCAGGCAGCAGCCGGAGTGACCCCGGGACTTATTCGCCTCTCCGTCGGCACAGAATCCATTGACGATATCATTTCCGATTTGGAGCAAGCCCTGCAGCGTGCGTTGCAATTATCCACGGTAGGTTAACCATACCTTTACAGAAAGAAGAATCATGTCATCTCTTTGGATAGAGATTTTGTGATTCTTCTTTTCCTTTTCTATTTTCGTTCGAAAAACATTGAATTTAACATTCGGTATTTATAAAATACAATCATGCACAAATTTTGGAAGGATGATCACATGAAGATTTTGAACATTGGCAGTGAACGAACGACCTACCGGGTTGAGCTTTCGTATTCTCCTTTATTCGAAGCTGCCCTGGGAATCGCTGCCGCTACCTACGATCAATTGCATCACACGATGGAACACCCTCCTGCCTACTGGCGCCAACTGTTGGACGAGCTATCACCTTCTGTACGGCAAGAGGTCGAATATGCGAAGGAGCACAACACGTGGAAGACGCTTTTGCAACTGCTCGATCTTTGCCCTTTCGCTGATCTGGATTCCTTTCTCTCGTATGTCAGAGATCTCTCAACCGAACAGCTCCGATACGAGGCCCTCCCTTATCTCGGTGAAAATATTCAGGAAGCACGGCGGAAGGCTGCACAAGGAAGCGAAGATGATTGCGCCGCTTTGCAGGAAGCGTGCCGTGCGCACCTCTTTTTTGAATCGTATATCGGCCATATTACTTCCGTTGATACAGAAGAGCTGCGGGGCCATATTCTCCAATTGATGGAAGGCTGGTATACCACTCACATCAAGCCGCGTGAGGAAGAAATCGTTCGCATGCTAGAACGGGATTGGTCGCAAAAGCAAAACAAGCTAGGAAAGCTCACCCCGGAAGCCTTGGTAGAGTATGCGACGGGTTCGAACTACCTCCCTGAGCCTGCCGTGACACGCGTACTGCTGATTCCACAAGCGATCTATCGCCCGTGGACCGTACAGGCCGATGCTGTCGGGACGAAAATTTTTTATTACCCTGTGGCCGACGAAAATTTGCACGATGCTGTAGATCCTTATCAGCCACCCCCTTCACTGGTGCAAGCCTTAAAAGCACTCGGAGACGAGCACAGGCTACGCATGGTCAAATTGCTGGCGGAAAAGGACCTGAGTCTGCAAGAGATAACCGATCAACTCTCCATGGCGAAATCGACCGTGCACCATCACCTGTCCATGCTGCGGTCTGCCCATCTCGTTGAACAAGCAGGCTCCCGTTACAGACTACGCCGTCATACGCTGGACAAGCTTCCCCTGATGTGGGATGACTTCCTGGACAGGAGCAACCCATGAACCAAAACGCGGTACAAGCCTCTGTCTGGCAGCAGCGTTCTTACCGTTGGATTCTTTTCGGTCAGCTCATTTCAGAACTCGGCGCCTCACTCGGTACCCTCGCCAATAGCTGGTTAATCTATCAGGCAACAGGCTCACAAGGTGCGGTCGGACAGATGTGGCTTCTGTATTTTTTGCCGTCGCTCGCGATTCAGTTGGTAGCTGGGCCGTACATCGACCGATTCGATAAGAAGCGTGTCATGCTTTTTTCTCAATGGATGCGAGCTGCTGCGTTTTGTTTGTCCTTTGCAGTCATTACTTCCGGGACAGAATCGCTCTGGCCGCTGTATTTCACTGCTTTGATCAACGGTCTCGTCCAACCGCTGTATGTGCCAGCCAGTCAGTCGCTCCTCCCTACTCTGGTCAAAAGAGAGCAACTCCTCCAAGCCAATGCGTATTTGGATAGCGTCCTGCGAATTGCCTTGATTACAGGTCCGCCTTTGGCTGGAATTCTCGTGGCGAGTATTGGTGGTGAGGCCGTACTCGCATTGGTCGCGATCAGCTATGCGCTCAGCGGTTTCTTTCTGGTTCTTTGTCCAATCGCCCCAGCGAATACTGCCAACAAGAAGCAATCCTGGTTCGTCATGTTTAAGGCTGGTCTAGCGATTTTTTGGCAGAAACCCCTTCTGCTCTGGCTTGGCCTGTACTCAGCTCTCGTCCAATTCGCTGTCGGAGTCACACTCGTACTAAACCTGCCTTTTGTAGCCGGCGAGCTGCAAGGCACCTCATTTCATGTAGGCTTGTTCTTGGCTGGCTATCCATTGGGATATTTCTTCGGCTCCTTGCTCGTCCCTCGCTTCCGTAGCAGCTTCGGACAGCCCCTGATCATGTTGGGATCACTGGTACTAGGTGGCTTGAGCTTTGTTGCAATAGGCTTTACCCATGACATCTGGTTCGCAATCACCATCGAACTACTGGCTGGTCTGTTTGCTCCGTTTTTCCAAGTACACAGTACTAGCCTGTATCAGCTTCACGTTCCTTCCGAGCTAATGGGGCGTGTACTGTCTGTCCGCTTGCTCATCGCACGTGCGACGATGCCCGTCGGTATTTGGCTTGGCGGACAGCTGAGCGATCAGGTAGGGATTCGCCCTCTTTACATCTCTGTAGGTGCCGTCATCGTGATCGCTGCGCTTACGGGAATATTATTTCGAAAATTTGTAACTAACAGGATATTCCATATATAATAAAAACCGTACGACTCCTCAATTTTGAATGGGAAAAGGAGAATTTTCATGACTCATCCGACATTGGATAACCTTCAGCATGCTGTCAGCAGCGTCATCGTGGGCAAGGAAAGTCAGATCCGCCTATTAGTAACGGCATTGCTCGCCCGTGGACACGTATTGCTGGAGGACTTGCCCGGAATGGGAAAAACCGTGCTTGCCAAAACATTGGCGCAAGCAATTGGTGGCTCTTACAACCGTCTGCAATTCACCGCGGATCTACTGCCATCTGATGTCGTCGGTCTACACGTGTTCAATCAACGAACAAGTGAATTCGAACTGCGCAAGGGACCTGTTTTTGCGGATGTCTTGCTCGCAGATGAAATAAACCGGGCCACTCCCAGGACTCAATCCGGCTTGCTGGAATGCATGGAGGAACGCCAGGTTACGATTGAAGGCGTCACCCTGCCACTCCCATCGACCATGCTGGTTATTGCTACCCAAAATCCGATTGAATCGGAGGGGACCTATCCACTGCCGGAAGCACAGTTGGACCGCTTCCTTTTCAAGCTGTCTCTTGGCTACGGTACAAGAGAGGATGCCAAAGAAATTTTGCGGAGATTCCGCAGCGACTCCCCATTAGAGGCGGTCGAGCCGGTCATCACTGTCGAACAAATTGCGGTTCTGCAACGCGAGGTCACAACTGTTCACGTCAGCCAACCAGTGGAAGACTATATCATCGACCTGACGGAAGCGACTCGCCAGCATCGCTCGGTTGAGGTGGGCATCAGTCCGCGCGCCATGCTCGCCCTGTTGCGATCCGCTCAGGCTTACGCGTTCGTTTCTGGTCGTACTTTTGTCTTGCCAGATGATGTAAAAGTGGTGTTTCCAAGTCTGGCAGCCCACCGCATCCGCCTCTCTATGGAAGCAGAGCTGCATGTGACGGAGCAGGAAGTCGTGGAGCAAATCTTGACCAGCGTCCCCGCTCCCGTCGAAGAAAGCGTGTAGTGCTATGATCACCAAGCAAACCTTTCACGTAATCGGTTTTGTCTTGCTGCTCTTCGCCGTTTTTTCGGGCCACTGGTTTTTCTTTCTGTTTGGGGGCTTTTTCTTTTTTCTCCCCGCTGCACAAGACTGGTGGGCCAAGTCCATGTCCAAGTGGGTGTCGCTCGAATGGTCCAGTGATCAAACGCGCGTCCTGTCAGGGACACCCGTGCACATTACAGTTCGCTTGCACAATCGTTCGTGGCTGCCTTTGCCTGCTACCTGGCTTCGCTTCACACTGCCGGAGCATGTTTCGGTGGAAGGCGCAGACGAGGTGCGACTCCTCAATCATCGGACTAGCGTTCGCCTGCGGTTTGATCTGCCGATGCGGCAAAGTGCTACACGCACCTTGATTCTCGTCCCGAACAAACGCGGCACAGTTTGGCTGAGAGATGTTCAATCCGAGACTTTGCCGTTATTGGGTGAGGAGCCTACCGCCATGACATTGTCGGTTTCCTTTTCCTTGCTGGTCTATCCGTTGCCTCTTGCTCTTTCTCCCGTCGTGCTCGCTGAATCGGAACCGGACGGGAATCGGCTCTCTCGTCAGCGCCAACAGGACGACCCCACTTTTCAGCGTGGTGTTCGGTCATACATGCCAGGCGACCGTTTCAAGCACATCCATTGGAAGGCAACCGCCAAAACAGGTTCACTGGAGACGCGTCTTTTCGAGTATACAGCCCATCCGAACTGGCGAATCGTCGGGCATATCCTGCCCTCCTATGAACCAATGATGCAAAAGTATAACGATATGACCAATGAACGGACGATCTCCTGTCTTGCGGCTTTGGCTGGCCTGTGCAGGAGAAAATCGGTCGGATATGAGCTGTACCTTACCGTAAAGCAACGAGGACGAGAGCATTTTCATTTGCCTGCGGGAAATGGCAAGGCACACCACTTGCACGTCATGACCCAGCTGGCGCAAATTCACCATTTTGTGACGACGCCACTGGCGCCTGTTCTTCGTCGGTTAGAGGGGGCACATGGGGAGGAAGCCATTCTCATTGTGACACCACGAATGGACCCATCCTTACAAGCCTCAGCGGAGCGCCTTATTCAATACGGTCATCAGGTTGCGGTACTGGATGTTTCTTCTGACCCTGTCACCATCCAGCGTTTTGAGCATGCTCGCTTGAAAAAAAGGAGCGTGGTGATGGGATGACACTCTCCTTGATGGGGCGTTGGACGCTCGCGTTTTGGCTGGAGGCCATGCTGACGGGCGTTTTCCTGATCTTGTTTGGGTATATGACAGCAGGCTTTACTCAACTCCTCACGTTTTGCCTGGTCGCAGCGATTCTGCTCATGGCGGGGAGCTGGTTGTACTATGGTGGTGGCGGTCGATTTACGCTCCATCTGTTGCTGTACCCCCTTGTTTTTTTCATAGGAATGGGCTGCTTCTATCTCTACGATTCTTGGCTCATCGCGCTTGTACTGGCTGCTGTTTATTTTTGGAGAGTACAAAGTGCCGCATCGAAAGGTTATCGACATGACAGTCTGCAACGCAGATTTGTTCTGGCGTTGATGGCGGGCCTGATGCAGCTCGTGATAGCTGTACTTTACACTTCCATTGTTGACCCGGGTTCCTATTCGCTCGCAGCCTCTTTTTCCATGCTCATCCTCATTACTCTCAGCTATATGTTGGTGACGACTGTGGCGTTCGTGCTGCGGGAAGGATCACTTTCTACGAGGCTGCCTGCACGTATTAGCTTGATGCTCGGCAGTCAAGTGCTCGGCACTCGTATTCTTTTGATCGCGGGTTATGTGGCTGTCAGCTCTATCGCACTTGGACTCATCTATTGGTTCTGGAGTTGGATAAAAGGACCTGTCAGCAATGGGCTGTATACGCTCTTTGAGCCTGTGCTTATTTTCATTGTGGAAATGTTGGAACATTTGTACGAGAAGGCGAGCCAAAAACAGGCAGGCATGCAGATACTCATGGAAAGTGCAGGACAAAAAGCAGATAATCCCGAGGCACAGATACCGCTCGGAGAATCACTCTTTTCTATTCTGCAGCCATACTTAATCATTGCCTTCATCCTTACCTGTGTGATCCTGCTCGGCCGATACATATGGAAAAAGCGCTTCAAGGGGACGATTACGCGGGAAAAAGAAGTGGCTGCTGCACAAAACACCGTGTTGTCCACTATCCCCCCCTCTTCCAGTAAAGAAAGTGCTGAGGATGACTCTGCCAAATGGTTCAAACAGCCCGTCGGCCCAGAGGATGATCCCACTAGATACGCCTACTATCAATTCCTCGTACTCATGGAGAAGCAAGGAATGCCAATCAAGCTGCATGAGACACCCCAAGAGTTTTTCAATCGCCTGCGCGAACAGCTTTTACTAGATGCAGGTCAGCTAGATGCAGTCGCTCGCATCACACGTTACTATCAGCAATATCGCTATCAGGAAAAATCGCTTCCCGAAGCGGATTTGACTGCGATGCAGCAAGCCGTGCAGACGCTCGGCTCTCGTTTCTCCGAGACGTAATACGTCCCACAACCACGCGCTATGTGTTAGCCGTGGTTGTTTTCTTTTTCTTTCTCTTGACATCGGGATGCCCCTCCGGCATAATTTCTTCAATTTTGCCCACTCTCAATTTGAATTCACCAAATGATTAATTGAACAAGAAAGGAGGATGCTCGGTGCAAGATTTGCCTGATTGGCTGCGTAAGCATCTTCATGTCGCATACATACCCGGCTATGAGTTTTTCTTAAGTCTCCACGTGCTTGCAAAGCCTGAGCATCATACCTCCCGCTTGCATTGGGCGGAGGAGTTGCTCATTGCTTTACCTGCCTCGCTCTTGAAAAAGCTTCACTATTTTAGTTCCATGTCCAATCAGTTTCTCGATGCCATGGACTTCCTGGCGCCTTGGGAGGAGTGCTTTGAGCATTCTGTTGAGGCCGCATTGGAGCGCGTACAGGCGATGGATGCTGGTGAGTTTGTCCAGCTCATGATCGGTCCCGTCTATCATCCCAAACAACTTCATGCTTGGATGCAAGGGCGTACGGACGAGATTTTTGACGAACTGAAACCGGAGCATCGGGAGCTTTTGCGCCATCCGCTCTCGACTAAGCGCAGTTTTCTGGAGTTTTGCTACGACTACCTGCCTTTTTTCCAGACGGAAGAACGGCGGATTGAACCGTGGCTCGTTCGCGCCGTACATGAAGCACAAGAGCAGATCAAGCTGGAACCGATTCCGTTTTTGTCGCAGGTACATCCGCGCTTGAAGGTGCACGAGAACTTCTTGCAATTTCATAAGGCAAAAACGTACACATTTGGCTATTCGGAGCTGGCTCGTATCCATTTGCGTGTCTCTACTTTTGTCGCGCCGCATTTGTTGCTCGGCATTTACGACGACCATATCTCCGTGTGCCTATCCGTTGATGTTCCCGGCACCAGAGCCACCTCGGTGATTCCCACTGACTTCATCAGCAAAATGAAGGTGTTCAGTGACCCGACACGGACGGCGATTCTCAAATCGTTATTGGCTCATCCTTACTGCACGCAGCAGTTGGCTGACCTGCACAACATCAGTGAGCCTGCCGTCAACAAGCACTTGAATCTGTTGGTAGACACAGGCTTTATCTGGAGTGAACGGCGGGGACGGTATGTATTTTACCGCGCGATTGCATCACGGCTGGAACAACTCGCCGTCGATCTGCATGAGTTCATCGATATGCCCGTTCCCGGACTTGTCTCTCCACCTGCTTCATCACATCTCCCAGAACGGAGGAAATAACGTGTTTCATGTCGCCAAAGCTACCTTTATCCGCAATACCCGCGTAATGATTCGTGCCTATCCGTGGTCGTTTGTCATCGGCCACATTTTTTCCGGGGTGTATACGGTGCTGTTCGCCTTTTTCGCCTATCACTATTTATTTGCCGGGCAGTTGGACGAAAATTTCGCATATCTCACCGGCTCGTCCGATTACTTGTCGTACGCCATCCTCGGCGGAGCTTTTTATGCGTTTGCCGTCTCTACCTTGATGAATGTCAGCCGTTCTCTCATTACGGAGCTACGGGAAGGGACCTTGGAGGCGGTTTTGCTCACCCCTTCCTTGCGCAGAGGATACTTTTTGGGGAATGTCGCTCAACAGCTCATGCGTACTCTGTTTGAATTTTCAGTGATTGTGTTGGTGGGGGCGCTGTTCGGACTCACGCTCTCTCACACGAACGTATGGAGCGCCGTTCTTGTCTGGATATTGTCTACAGGGGCTTTCTTTTGCCAGGCGCTCGTTTTGGGCAGTCTCATGCTTTGGTTCCGCGATACGTACATCACACAAAACACGCTGTTTGCCGTGATGGCCTTTGTCAGTGGGGTAACGTTTCCGATTCCGTATTTGCCTGAATGGGTGCAACCACTCGGTCTCATCATGCCGCTCGCGCCTGCGTTGGATGCTTTTCGGCAATGCGTGATTCAAGGAGCCCCGCTGCATGCTGTTTCCCCACAGCTGTTTCATATGGCAGCCCTGTCCCTTGTCTATCTCGTCATCGGGGTGTGGGGCATACGTCGGATGGAAAAACGCGTCATGGAATCGATTTTTGGATAACGAACGAGGAGGTCAACAATCATGCTGATTGCAGAAAATGTACGGAAGGTATACCGGGTGAAGGAGAAAAAAGGTTGGTTTCGCCAACAATGGACAGAGGTCGAGGCAGTCGCTGATCTGTCCTTTCGCATGGTACCCGGCAAAATCATTGGATTGTTAGGCATTAATGGTGCAGGAAAAACAACAACGATCAAGATGTGCTCCACACTACTCACCCCGACCAGCGGCACGATCACGGTAGACGGATATGACGCGGTAAAGGACGATCGTTTCGTCAAAGCCAAGGTCAACATGATCGCCGGTGGAGAGCGCATGCTGTACTGGCGGCTGACAGGACGGGAAAACCTGCAATATTTCGGAAGTCTATACGGTTTGCAAGGGCAGGAACTGCGCCATCGGATCGATACATTGCTTTTGCAGGTTGGCCTGTATGAGGCCGCCAACACCCCTGTCGAGCGCTATTCCAAAGGCATGAAGCAACGACTGCAAATCGCCCGCGGCCTGATCAATGACCCGCGTTACCTGTTTCTGGACGAACCGACTCTCGGCTTGGACGCCCCCATCGCCCGACAGCTTCGCAAGCATGTAAGTGAGCTCGCTTCCCAGCACGGAAAAGCCATTCTGTTGACCAGCCACTACATTCATGAGGTAGAAGAGCTTTGTGACGAGGTATACATCATCGATAAAGGAAAGCTCGTGGCGCATGATACACCGGAGCACCTGACCAAATCGCTCCACCTGGATACAGCCTTACAGGTAGTGATCCCCTCTCTTTCCGACTCGCTCGATTACGATCTGCGCCAGCTGGCTCAAGATTACGGCGGCTCGCGTGAAATCGCAGAAACAGACGAGCAGACCTGGGAAGTGACATTACGAGGAAAAACGGATATGACAACTCCGCTGCTTTCCCTCTTGGCTGCTCACCAGTCCCCTGTCTTGCGTCTCTCTACCCAACAGCCATCACTGGAGGACGTCATCCTGCACATGGCAGATCGGAGGGGCGCATGAAACAGCTAGGCAGCCTGCTTTTGGCCGAAATCATCAAGGAGCATCGCCATTCGTTTCACAGCAAAATGATCTACTTCTCGCTCTTGGTCTGGCCTGTCATTAATTTCGTGACCGCTTATTATTCGTTTGCACCGTTCCGTATGGGAGCTGATTCCCCACTAGCCCGGTTCATCAGCTACGAGCAGTTGCCGCTGTTCCTGTTGACTGGTTATTTAGGCTACATCTTTTATTGGTGCCTGGTGCAGTCGTCCTGGCAAATGAGCTTTGAACGGCAAGCGGGAACCATGGAAATGATCTTCATCAGCCCGGTCAACCGACTCGCTTTTCTGTACGGGCGTTCACTTTCCTCGCTGATCGAAGGGGTCTGGCTGTTCTTTTGCTTCGCCCTGTTAGCCTTGTTTTTTGTCGATGGCATTCAATTGAGCGGCTGGTGGGCGCCTCCACTCGCCTTCCTCATTTTGCTTGTATCGGCCATCGTCTGGGGCGGCTTTCTCTGTGTGCTCTTTCTGTTTTCACGCGACGCGAGCTTTCTGTACACCGTTTTGGATGAGCCGATGCTGATCTTTTCTGGTGTCCGTCTGCCCCCGATGGCCTTTCCGGTTTGGGCCAAGGTCATTTCCTTTTGCTTTCCCTTGACCTACGCGCTTCAGTTGATTCGCGAGCTGCTGATGGAGGGAGCGTCGTTGCAAACCATGTTGCCAAGTATGGGACTTCTCGCCGCTGTTCTGCTGGTGCTCGTGACAGCGACCGTCTTGTTATTGAAGCAAGCGGAGAAGCATATGAAAAAGACCGGGAACATGGTGATGTATTAGTTAGACAAAGGAGAGTTACATATTAAACGCCCTTTCCTGATTGGAAAAGGCGTTTTTTTATTCCTCTTACTCTACCGTCAACAGCTTCTCCACAAATCCCCCGATTTCCCGTTCCCGATCAATAAAATGAACCTCCAAGATCCAATCGCGCGGCTGACCGTGCTGATCTGGTTCTCTCATCGGCTTGTGGTTGTCTGGGTGAATGTAATTATCGATATCATCGCCTTGGATTTTTTCATGCGGGAATTCGCCGATGAGATGTCCTGCGTGTGGACCGCCGTACTCCCAACCGTATGCTTTTGCAAGCTCGCACATGTAGGCAAACAGCTCACTGCTCGTAATATCCGGCTTGGACAAAAAGTAAGTCTTGCCCTCGTCCCACGCTTTTTCAATATCGTCGCGTAGCTTTTGTTTTACCGGATCATTTCCAAGCACATACGTCCGACCAAGATCAGCTTCCCAGTCCTCAAAAATGGGCCCGAAATCGAGAAAGACAATATCTTCAGGGGAGACAGTCAAATTCGGTGGGTTTTCTCTGTACGGATACAGCGTGTTTCTGCCCGCTCGCACAATTCGCTTATGCCAATATTTTTTGATCCCGAACAATTGAAAGGCCAGCTCGTAAATCTCCTTGTTGATCTCTTTTTCCGTCACACCGCTGCGAATGATTCCCTTCTCTTCGATGGTGGCAAATAAAAACTCTGCTTTGGTCTCTGCTTCGCGCAGTGCCTGATGTCTCTTCTCCAATAATGGATTCATCATTTGATGGCCTCCTTTTCCGTTTACGGAAGAGCTAACTCATACTTCTCTCCTAGCTCTCGCAATTTTGCGACAATGGATTGCTCCACTTGATCATCCATCGTAATTTTTTCCTTTGCCAGTGGAAGAAGCGGCTCATAGTCGCCAATCAATACGGAATGATGCGCTTTTTCAAACAGCGGCAAATCATTCATGTCATTACCAAAGCAAATGAACGGCTCCCCTGCCACATCGAAACGATTCAGGGCAGCCCATTTATTCACCCCCCGATACGTGAGGTCGAGAATGCCTTCTGCGGAATGATAATGCAGCGTAACGTCTAGTTCCTTGATTCTCTTCATCAATTCTTCGTGACGGTCACACGATAAAATCAGGATTTTCAGCACGGCATTCAGTTGATCCACGTCCACGCGGCTGGCTGTCCGATTGGGATCGATATTGCTCAAAAAAGGATGCGTCGACACACAATTATGTGCGTAATTCCACGAGTCATCGATGAAATACTGCGCGCGAAAATCCTCGAGAATGCTGATGATTTCTTGCGCCAGACAATCCGGGATCGGCACGCTGCCCTGCAAGCTCCCTTGGTGATGTGTCATCGCTCCATTCGCGCCAATGAGGAGATGGTTGGCAAACCGCTCATCGAGGACAGGCAGCATGTCACGGCACGGTCTTGCGGAGGCAAAACCTACGGCATGTCCCGCCTGTTCGAGTGCAAGCAGGCTATCCAAAATGTTTGTAGAGATCGGTTGACCCTTGAAGCAGATCGTCCCGTCCAGATCAAAAATAAATTTCATTTTTCCCACCCTTTCTAATCGCTGTCCCATCCATCGTAATGGATAGCCGTCCGAGGCCAAAGGGACAGATTGTTCAAGATGAGTGGGACAGAAAGCTGCTCTGTTACTCGAACCAGGCGCTGGCCAACAAGCGAATGCCCTCCTGAATATCTTCGGGGGTCAATGCTCCGTACCCTAGCAATACCGTCGGATGCTCCCGTGTATCATGCAGCCAGTATCGGGCAGTTCCGTAGACTTTTACGCCTTTTTGATAGGCACGCTCCATGAGTTCCGCTTCTGTACACTGACTTTTTACGGTCAAAAATACATGCAGCCCCGTATCCTTGCCTTCTATTTCCACACGTCCGTCCATGTAGCGAGCGACTGCCTGAAGAAACACCTCTCGCTTTTCCACATAGTTTTTTCGCATGTGCTGCAAGTGTCTATGCCAATAGCCATCGGACAAATACGCCGCTAGCGTCAATTGGTCCAGGCGGGAAACAGGCTGATCGTATTCAGGTACCCGCTGGTGAAAACGTGATAACAGCTCGTAAGGAAGGACAACGTAGCTGACGTTTACGAGCGGCAGCAATGCTTTGGAAAGTCGCCCAATGTAAACAACTTTTTGGGGAGACAGACTCTGGATCGAAGGAATGTAGCTCTCTTGATATTTAAACTCCCATTCGTAGTCATCCTCCACCAAATACGAATGCGCGATAGATTGCGCCCATAGAGTCAATTGCTTTCTTTTCTCCAAAGGCATCGTCATTTTGTTGATGAATTGCTGGGAAGGACTCACGTACATGATGTTTGCCCCGCTTTGTCTCAGCTCTTCGATGGATACACCGTCTGTGTCCAAAGAAATACCGTGTACCCGGTAGCCACCGTTGAGAAACGTATTTCTCGCACCATCATAGCCCGGATTTTCTACGCCAATCACATGCTTCTCTCTGTCCAGAAGCTGGACGATCATCGACACCAACTGTTGCGGAGTGGCTCCAATAATGATCTGCTCCGGCGTAGCGAGGACTCCTCTCGTTTCATGCAGCAATTTCGAGAGTTCTTTTCGCAAGGCGTATTCGCCCTGTGCCAGCCCCTCCACCATATACGTTCGCTGATGGTTGGAAATGAGCTTGTTGCGCAGCTTATTCCACGGATGAAAGGGGAATGCCCCCAGCTCGATGTTGCCGTAGCGAAAATCATAGCGAATCGGCGTTATACGAGGGTCATCTCGTTCTGTTACATGCTGCCCGAAAGGAGGTTCTGCCTTGTACGTCACCTGATACCCTTTTTTCGGAATGCTAGTGACGTACCCTTCCGATACCAGTAGCTGATACGCGACTTCTACCGTGTTTTTGCTGACAGCAAGCGATTGGGCACAGCTTCTGATCGAGGGTAGAAACTCTTCATACGCGATTTGGTTACGCAATATTTCGTCTTTGATAAAGTGATAGATTTGGATGAACAATGGCTCTCCCTCTGTAAAACGAATGGCAGCAAGTTCTCGCACCGAGCAGGAACCCCCTTCCTTTTTTGCTTTAGTCTATCACATAAAGTATTTAAGCCTGAATGAACAAAAGATCAGCTATCCGCCAGAAGGCTATGTCTTTTAGCCCTACCGAACTGAAAGTAGTAGAAGACCATCAGACACACGTGCATCAGGGTCATCATCCAATAAATATTGCTGTAAATATAGCCGCTCGTATAAGGATTCACCGGGTTCCAATTGGTTGTCGCGCCAAGATCGATCACTTTGCTGTATACCGCAGACGCGATCCCCATGGAAATGAAGCTCAGCATCGAAAAGATCCCCATGCCTACTCCTGCCTGCTCCTTCGTCAACGTCCTCGAGATCGAGTTCGCCATCGAGATTTGCATAAAAGACTGCCCCACATTGCCAAGGATCAAAAAGAATGCAATGCCTAAAACTGCGGTGCTTGTGAAAGTAGACAACAACCCAAAGCAGCTAATCAGTAAGCTAGACGCAACGAAATACAGAAAAGCATTCCCCCGCCTGTCCGCGAGCTTTCCTCCCACACGACCAAGCAATGCCGAAGCGACGGCCGCTGGAACCATCACAAAGCCGATCCAGCTCGTCGATAGCTGCTGCACCTGAGCCAAGAGCAGCGGGCTGAGATAATAAAGCGATATCCCCATTCCATTTATGAGAAATGCCATCAGAATCCCGATTGTATACTGCTTGTTGGCAAAAACCTTCGGCTGGACAAACGGATCAGCTACCGAACGAATTCGTACGACGAACAGAAGCAATGTAACCAAACTGCCCAATGCAAACCACCACGACCCATTCGTTACTCCCAAAAGCAGTGACGTCACGCTGATCGCAAGCAAGGAGCCACCCACCCAATCAAAATTCCCACCAGCTGCGATCTCTTCATCCTCCAAATATTTACGGTAGAACGGCAGCGTAAGCAAGATCAGGAGCGGTATGGAAAACAGCCAGCGCCAATGAGCAAAGCTGACGATTAAAGCCGCGACGACAGGACCGAGTGCACCGCCAAGAGCCAATCCTACTGCCGTTCTTCCTAAAACAGAACCTCTGCTCTCGGGCGGGAAGTATCGCAAAGGAATGAGCATCGCAGTAGCCGGAATGACAGCCGCCCCTACTGCCTGCAAGCACCTCCCGAAAAGAGCCATCGCAAAGGAATCGGAGACCAAACCGAAAAACGAACCCGCCGTAAACACCATGAGTCCAAACGTCAACAAATTCTTGAGCTTGTATCGATCCGCCAGCTTGCCATACGTCACAGTTCCGATCGCGTATAACAATCCATATGCAGTCGATAGCCAGCTCACCTGCGCTATGCTCAAACCAAACTCCTTGCTAATTTCCGGGAGTGCAATGTTAAACACCAAAGCACTCATGGAGGATATGACCAAGGTAAACATCAAAATTCGGATTAATATGTCTCTGTTCTGCTGCGTTTTTGTCGCTTCCATGCCGCATCTTTCCTTTCACTTTGTTATTCACATTCTGACTGTCAGTACTGACTGACATTGAGGTTTTAAAAAAACTAGGGAGTCAAACCCCTAGCGAAAACCTCTACACTCTCTTCGATAAATACATCCAGGGATACCCCCGAAAAATTGCTAGTGCCATCCAGATCGTTCAAAAACGCCCCGAAATTCATAACCATAAAGGCAGTTGCCTGTGCCTCCGGGTTTGTTTGGATCATCTTGCCCTTTTTGCCCATCTCTTTGAAGTAATCTGTAAACAGTACCATCAATTGTCGCGGGTGCTTTTGGGTCCGCTCGCGGAATCCGGGCAAATGGGCCTCATCCTTAATGCTAATCAAAATCATTTTCCGATTGCGGTTCATCATTTCGTGATACGTTCGGCTGATTAAAAGCAAATCCTCGCGCAAATTCCACGTAAGCTTCTCCGCGAAAAGCTTTGTCAGTCCTTCCGTGTAATGAAAACGGTCAAAGGCGCTCTCCAGCAAATTCCGCTTGCTGCCGAAGTGACGAAACAACGTCTTCTCGCTCAATCCTGCCGCAGTGGCGATTTCTTGCGTGGTTACGCCGTTGTAACCTCTTTCCGCGATGAGATCGATTGCGGCTATCATCAGTTTTTCACTGCTTGTAAGACTTTTGCTGCTGCTCATTGCTATCCTCATTCCCGGAAGTGATTGTCAGTACTGACTGACATTTATCTTAAACCGACTGTAAATAAGTGTCAAGAATTTACCATTGAAAAGGGCTCTCCCCCGACCCATGCAGTCGAAAGGAAAGCCCCGCTCTCTTTTACCTGATTAAAACGCTCTCGAATATTGCTTCGGTGGCTGCAGCTCATCCGCCGACAGCTCATGAATTGCATGCAGTGCCCAATAAGGATCACGCAGCATGCCGCGTCCGACTGCTACCAAATCCGTATCGCCATTGCCAATCGATGCTTCCGCCACTTTCGGATCATCGAGGTTGCCGACAGCAATGACCGGGATATCCAATGCCTGCTTAATTGCGCGTGCCAATGGTACTTGATAGCCAGGATGAACACCTGGGCGACCTGCTGAACCAATCGGTCCTTCCCCGCCGCTGGATATATGGAAAATATCCACGCCAGCTTCCTTGTAACGGCGGCAAAGCTCTGTGCTGTAATCCAGCCCATACCCACCATCCACGTACTCTACGGCTGAGACACGCATGATCAGCGGCATGTCAGCTGGAATGACCTCTTTGATCGCCTGAATAATTTCCACGCCAAACAGCGCTTTATCCCGCCCGTACTCATCGTCTCGCTGATTGGTCAAAGGAGAGTGGAACTGGTGAATCAAGTATCCGTGCGCACCATGGATTTCAATGGTATCAAACCCTGCTTCCACCGCACGTCTCGCTGAGTCCTGGAACTTGACGACCATTTGCTTAACCTCTGCTGTCGTCAACGCCCGTGGCGTTTTGTATCGCCCCCCTGGGAAAGCGATCGCGGACGCCGATACAGGCACTTCTGCGTCTTCCGCTTTGCGACCCGCATGAGCAATCTGTATGCCAATTTTGGCCCCATACTTTTGAACCTCGGAGACGATTCGCGCATACGCCGGAATCTGCTCGTCAGACCACAAGCCCAAATCGCCGTTGGAAATTCTGCCATCCGGCTCGACATCGGTCATTTCCACGATGATCAGACCTGTTCCGCCTACTGCACGAGAAACGTAATGAACAAAGTGCCAGTCTGTTGGTGTTCCATCGTGTGCATCCACAGAGTATTGGCACATCGGCGGCATGACAATCCGATTTTTCAAGCTAAGTCCTTTAAACTGAAACGGGGTAGACAACAACGCCATTTGCTCCACTCCTTACTTTTTTTCATTATCATGCCAAAAGTAAGCATGTTCTGCAATCCTAAGTTGCACTTTGTAAAAACGAGATATATTTCCGGCTGTTGTGGTGGGGAGGAAACAGGAGAAAACGCTCAGATTCTAGGGCCACCCCCTGCGGGATTGACTGCACGACTCCATGCAAAAAGCGAAACCGCGTCCAAAGTGGTATCTTCAAGGATGCGTTTTCAGAGGTGGACGCTTAAGAGCGTAAAGACTTAAAGATTGAAGTAGATCATCGGTTACGACAGAGAAGAATATTTCCAGACGTAGCGACTTGTGGAGTCCTACCAAGCGGAGAAGGAATTCGCGGGCAAAAGAAACGCAACGTGCCCGGGCTACGTAGCGGCTACCACTTTTGCGTTTCCCCGCGAATCCCTTCGGAGCGGACAGTTTAAGCCCTTAGCGGGACGGAGCCTGGAGCCTAGACTGGAAATATTCTTCTCTTCACCGCGGCCACATTCTATGTTGCACTAAGTAAAAAAGCCATCCGCATAACGGATAGCTTTTATAATTAACGTCTTTATTATTCTGGCATCGTGCCAATGTAATTGGATTGCGGGCGAATAATGCGGTTTTTGCCTGCCTGTTCCAGAATGTGCGCACTCCAGCCAACCACACGGCTCACGGCAAATGTCGGTGTAAACAAATTGTCGTCCAAACCAACCGCGCGCATGACAGCTGCGGCAAAAAACTCTACGTTTGTATTCAGCTTGCGGCCTGGTTTGTACTCTTCCAGCAGCTGCAAGCCTACTTTTTCTACATGTGTCGCCAGATCGAACCACGGATCGTTGGATGACAGCTCTGATGCAACAACGCGGAGAGCAGTTGCACGCGGATCAACCGTTTTATAGACACGGTGTCCGAAGCCCATCAAACGTCCGCCGCTCTCCAGCTTGTTGCGCAGCCACGGCTCTGCATTTTCCTTCGTGCCGATCGCCTCGATCATCTCCGTCACTTCAGATGGTGCTCCGCCATGCAAAGGCCCTTTCAGGGTTCCGATTGCTGCTGTAATGGAAGAAATCAGATCGGACTCGGTCGAGCTGACGACACGACCGGCGAATGTGGAGGCATTCATGCCATGCTCCTGCGTCAAAATCAGGTACGCATCGAGCGCACGTACATGTGCCGCATTCGGCTTTACGCCTTTGAGCATATACAGATAGTTCGCTGTATGATCCAGCTCCGGATTCGGTGCCAGCGGCTCGCGGCCCTCCAGACAAGCAAAGCGATACGCGACGATTGTTGGCATTTTGGCCGCCAGCGCAATCACCTCATCGATGGTTGGCGGAAAGCCGTGTGAGGAACTGCCCAGCGCCGAAACACCTGTACGCAGGACACTCATCATATCTACATCTGCCGGGATCAGCTTCAGGATTCCTTTTACATGCTCCGGCAGCTCACGGTTTGCTTTGAGCTTATCCTTTAACTCCTTCAACTCCTGCTCGCTCGGCAAATGTCCGAACCAGAGCAGGTGCGCCACTTCCTCAAATGTGTGGTGAATAGCCAAATCACGCGCCCAATGACCACGGTACACCAGCAGTCCATTAATCCCATCCACCAAACTAAGGTCTGTTTCTGCTACGGCGATACCATCCAAGCCGATAGCCAAAGGATGTTGTTTTGTCATCATCACCACTCCATTTTCATCTCTTTTCCCTTCAGTATATCGATTCATAATCGTGAAGGGAAATAGAAGAAAAACGGGATTTTGATCACGTTTTACAATCAGTTAGCAGGAGCTGGAACTGCCTTCTTTTTACGTCCATATGTCAGGAAACGCCACAGCTTTTCCATCGGCCCTCGATTAAATTGCTTCAGCCACAGCCAGCTTGCGAGTAATTGAAACACATAGATCGGCAGAGCGAGCAAAAACCAAGCAGAGAGCGGCATAGCCGTAATACCGAACAAAGGAATCAGAATGGTCATGATGACTGTCTGACCCAAATATGTCGTTAACCCCATTTGTCCTGTGTAGGCAAATGGCTTAAGAACTTTCCTTGCCGCCTCACGATCCAACAACAGAAACAAGCTGGCTATCAAGCACAGCGCCATAGGCAGCGTACTCAGATCAACCAATATTTTATTCACCTGTTCAAGCTTTGAACCAAAGACGACACCGCTCGCCCACACAATCCCTGCTGCGATCGGAAGACTCATTGCCAGAGTAGTAGTAGCGATTCGTTTCAGAAACGGTTTATGCTCGCGAATTTGAGCAATCAAACCGCGTTTTCCCGCATACAAACCAAACAGAAACATCACAAAGATCGGTATCAATGTCGTCTGGAGTGATGCTACAAACGGATAGACTTCCTGACCATTGAGCGTCTGTACAAGTGCCACGCCTTGAGTGAGCATGTACACTCCTCCCAGACTGGCTGCCCATGCTAGAATCGTAGAAGACTTTCTTCGATAAAATGGCATCAGTAAAAAGCCGAGTAGCGCGTACACTGTCAAAATATCCCCAAACCAAATAACGATGTGAATCACACCAAAGGCAAACATCGCGAACAACCGTCTGCTGAAGAGACGAAATACTTTTTGTCCACGCTGTTCAGCCCGTGACATGAAAATGTAAAAACCTAAGCCAAACAGAAACGAAAAGATCCCGAAAAACTTCGTTTGAATGAATAAATCATAGCTCAAGCGGATCCACGCATCGATCCCCGCCTCTATTGGCATACGAACGTCTTCCGAATACATGATAAAGCTAGGCAAGTTCACCAGCAAAATCCCGAACAATGCCAATCCCCTTACAATATCAATGGAATAAATCCGATCCTTCTGTGTGATTGGTTCAGCCTGCTGCATACTCGTCATTCCCTCCTGCTGTCTTTAAGCAGGGTTCAGTATAGGATACATATGCTCATCAAAACTATCGATTCACCTTACATCTACCTTACAGGCTTGTTATCTTCTATGTCCGTCCCCCTGGCTGAACAAGCGGCATCGGTGGATACAAGGAATGCAGGATTTCCATAAAATGCTGCGCTGGCTCGCTGATTCCTGCTTTCGGTACCAGCAAATAAGAAGCAACCTTTGGCAAAACGAGGCCAGGTGTGGGAAGTTCAATAAAGCGGTTTTCAAATAAATCCCGATCGACAGCCGTCCGAGGCAAAAAGGAAACGCCCAATCCATCCTCGATGAATCGCTTTGTAATGTCTACTTGCGAAACAGCCATCGTACGCAAGGAAAGCCCCCTCTGACGCAAAAGCAACAGCAACTCATCCCAGTAACCCGGGTGATTATGGGTCAGCAGACGATTCGATTGCACCTCTTGCTCCCAATCAGGCAAGGGCGCCTCCATATCTCCACCGCTGTGAGGGACTGCAAAAACAATAGGATCTTCGTACAAAAGATAAGTAGACAACTGAAATTCTCCTGGCACCATCCGGGTTAAGCCCAGATCAGCCTGTCCATTTTGAACCAGCGGGCCAATCTCCACGGAGTCAACAATTTTAATCGAGATATCTACATCGGGATAGAGCTTGGTGTAACGATGCAGCAAATGGGAAAAACGAGCACGGGCGATAATCGGGGAAACAGCCAGTTGAAGCTTTTCCCGATAGCCTTGTCTCCAAGCCTGCAAGTCTTCCATACTGTTATGCCACTGTTGGAGAAGTCCTTTTGCATGTGGCAGGTAGCGTTTGCCCGCAGCCGTTAACCGAACGCGCTTGCCAACCCGTTCAAACAGCTTGATCCCCAATTCCTTTTCCAATTGTCGTATATGTTGGCTGACAGTAGGCTGCGCAATGAACAACGCTTCTGCTGTCTGGTGAAAATTTTCTGTCGTGGCCGCCACCATAAACGTTTGCAGCACGCGAAAATCCACGTGATCTCCCCCCTGCTGTCGCTTTTTCTTTGTTCTATATGCATACAAAAGTAGGAAGAATGCAACTTTTTGGGTCTTTCTTCCTCATTTTTGAAGAAATTTACTGGAAGTCGTTCCCCTTCTTCCTCCTTATGGTACAATACAAAATCGAGTGCGCAAAATCATTACGCACATTGGATTCAGCAAAGAGAGAGAGCAAAAGGGGAGAGAAAAGATGGAAACTGCAACAAACGTGAACCCACCGCGCAAAAGCAAGAAAAAAGCATGGCTGATCGCGGGGGCAGCGGCTGTCGTTGTGCTGGGTGGTTTAGGGACCGCCTATGCCAAGTACGATCTGTTTAAGAGTGCAAAAACGATTTACCTGCAAGCGGAAGCGGAAAGCATGATGAAGTTTTCTAGCGACGTATCCAAAGCTTACGGGGAATACCAAGACTACATGAAGCCGTACCTGGAAAAACCAGTTCACTCCACCACTGAGTTGAGCGATATTGCACTAGATGCCACCATCCCAGACCCGCAAGCACAAAAAATTCTCGACATGCTGGGCAAAGCGAAGCTCGTGATGCAAAGCAACATCGATGAACAGAAAAATCAACAATCGGGGAACCTGGAAGTTCACCTACAAGATAAAAAGCTAGCTACTCTTGAGTACTTCATGAATGATTCTGTTATGGGCTTCAAGCTGCCGGAGTTTTACTCTAAATACGCTTATATGGACCTGAAGGATCGCGATGCACTTAAGGAAAAGCTGGGCGGCGAAGAACTGCCGAAGCGCTTCGTAACCTATAGCGATTTGTATAAAGCAATCAATTTTAACCAGGATGAACTCAAAACGGTCATGACTCCGTATGCCTTGCTGTATGCTGACAACATCAAAGACAGCCAGGTAAGCATCAAAAAAGACGTTTCTTTCTCTGAAGAAGGACTCAAGGAAGATGCACGTGAGATCACCGTTACTTTCAACGCCCAAGAAGGCGCGGCTCTGTCGAAGCAAATTGCAGAGAAAGCAAAAGCTGACCAAAAGCTGTTTGACCTGATCTACAGCCGCTACCACAATGTGGCTACGCTGATGCTCGACAGCGGCTACAAAGTAGAAGAAATCAGCAAAGAAGAATTCAAGAAAAATTACGAGCAAGCCTTCGATGACATCATCAAGGATGCAAAAGATACAGACGCCAAATCAACTGAGCAATTGAGAATGGTCGTGCTCGTGAATAGTGATCATCAAATCTTGTCCCGCAAGCTCTTGGTCGATGACAAAGAGAAAAAAGATCAATTGGTCTACAGCAGTGTTTCTTACGATAAAGGCGCTGAAACGTACTACCGTTACTCCCTGCACAACCTGTCTGACCAGCAAAGTGGCGAAATGTCCTTAACCTACAAAGCGACAGAAGAAAAAGACAAGACAAAGGGCAAGTTCAGCATCCTGATGAAAGAGACCGACCAGCCAATTCTGGACCTCTCGACCACTTTTGAGACAACCAAGCAAGACAAGAAAACAACCGGAAACTATGACTTTGCACTCGTAGTGGCAGACGAATATTCCTCCAACCCTGTTGCTCTGACCGGTAATGTTACCATGAACGAGACAAAGACGGACAATGGTGTAGATTCTGACGGCACAGTAAAAGTGAAGTTCTCGAACCCTACTCCAGATATGCCAAAAGGCTTTAGCTTCAAGCTGAAGTCCAAAGCAGAATTCGGCAAAGCACTGGAAATTCCAGCTATGACTGCTGACAACTCCATCAATTTCGCTACAGTGACTGACCAACAAATGATGGAAGCGCAACAAGAAGTCATGCAAAACGCAGATAAATTCATGAATGAAAACGCTGAGCTCGTGCAACAGTTCATGATGCCTTAATTGTTTCGTAATAAGAAGAATCCGCTCATAGTAGCTACTAGCAAGCTGGCATCGGTGCTAAACCGATGTCAGCTTTTTTATTCAAATCACGATCTGTTCTAAATATTCCGATTACAATAAATAGGGGGACCTCCTGAGGGGAGGCCCTTTCTCCATTTCCATTCTTCTTACTGATAACCTTTGATCACAATATACACAATCGCTACATAAAACACGATTCGATCCACAATCCGATACATCGACTTGGACACCGGAATGCCGAGCCATCCCACTCGCAACGGCCACAATAACTGAATGCGTCCCACCAGCATATCGCTGATCAAATGGGACAAAATCCCCCAAAGTCCTGCCATGGCAGCCAAAGAATCGCCGAACAGCAGGAACGGAAGGAATAAAATCACCCAAGAGTGCGTAACTGTACGATGACCAAATCCTTTTTGCAGCATTTTGGACAAAGGTCCCATCAAGTTTCCGAGCTTGCTATTTGCTTGATCGATATCGGGTACTAGTGCCATCGTTGCACCAATAACACTGCCCTTCCATGAAGGATAGGCGCAGTAGCCTGCAATGGCACCGAGTACCATATGTGTTTTCCATGTCATTTGCCTTTCACACCGTCTTTCTTGGGTAATCTGGGGAGCTTATGTACGGTTGGTGGAATGGCAAACCAATACCATCATACATACATACGGATGCTACGTCTCCAATAAGGACATGAAGCTCTCTGGATCAAGCCCATCTCCTTCAATCACAATGGCTGTCATTCCGGTTTCACTGCCTGATTCATGCCCTTCACCTGTGATCCAGAATGCCGCCTGACCACTCTGGATCGGGATGCGCTCTGTACCTTCTCCACGTACCCAGCCTTCACCATTCACCACGAGAAAAAGCTGAGGGCAAGGCGCCGGATGATAACCGACAATCCCACCCGCCTCCAAATGGATACATCCTATCGAAACGGAATTCGGCGTGCGCACAACACGAGAAATCGTCGCATGGACGGAATTATAGCGATCAATCGTTTTGCCTACTTGCTGATCAAATCGAAATCGTTTCATACTTTCCCCTCCGCCTTTTGACTCGTAAGCCTTATCATAGCGCAACCAGAGGGGCTGTGACAGACTCATCTTCCACGATTACTGCCGAAACCAAATATTTTTGTAATCAACAAGACCAAGCGCATTCAACGAAACACCGGCCAGAGCCGAATGGTAAGCAGAATGCTGACGCGTATGGTATAAAAACAGCATCGCGCACTGCTCACGCAGCAGTCTCTCGACCTCCTGCAAGTGATGACGCTGCCCTGTCACATCCCTCTCCAGCATTAAGGCGTCCAGCTCATAATCGATTTGCTCCCGCAAGACAGGACTCCACAACTGCCGCGAAAAGCTGATATCCGACTTAAAGAACTCCACCATCCCCAACTCCCACTGTTCATCAAAAACCTCTCCCGCAACCACCATATCTGCCTGCTGAATGACCTCTGACTTCTTCAATTCCTCAATCGGCAGGACAGTCACTTCAACTCGAATGCCCTCATCCGCCAAATGCTGCCGTAACCATTCCGCATTATTTTCGTTGCCTGCCCCTTCGTACGTAAACAACTGTATCGGTTGATGATCATGCCAGTCTTTGAAATCCCCATCCCAGGCCACTCCACCACCAGGCACATCCTTGTTTTCAGGTAAAAATCCGTAAGCAGGCGCATACCGATTGCCGCGCAGCTCCGTAATCATTTTCTCGCGCACGATAAGACGATCCAGCGCTTGCCGGAATGCGATATCTTGTTGTGGGCCTGGGCGATTCAGGTTAAAAGCGAGATACGTGCAGCCTTTCTCCAGGCTCTGCAACTCCTGCCAATGCTCCATCGGCCCGAGCTTATTCCAAAAGGTTTGAAAGTGCACCTCTCCTCGTTTTGAAAAGTAATCCTCGTTTCGCACATCCTGACTGTTTTCGGGAACAATCCAAATCTCTACCCGATCCAAATGAGCCCTTCCGAGAAAATACGTTGGGGCAGCCTCTAAAATGAACATCTGCGAGTCATTCGTCACCAGCGAAAATGGTCCACTGCCCACAGGTAATCGACTAAATGCTTGTCCTTTTTCCTGAATGACATCTCCCGGAACAATCGAAAGCCGATTCGCTGCCAGAATGGATAGCAGTAATTGATTGGGACGTCTGAGTGCAATTTTTACTATCGTCTCTTTTTCAGCAGTGACTTTTTCTACATCTTCCAGCATCCAGCGATAGGGAGACCCCGTCTTCGGATCGGCAATGCGCTCGAGCGTCCAGACGACGTCATGCGCTGTCAGTTCACGTCCATGGTGAAACAGTACCCCTTTGCGCAAATAAAAGGTCCATTCTGTTCCACTCTCATTTACTTCCCAATGGTGGGCGAGATGCGGGATGAATGTATCCATTTTTTCGTCATAACGAATGAGCGTATCAAATAGTTGCTTCACCATGTGTGACTCTGTGCGCCTGTTGACAAAGGCAGGGTCGAGAGCGGGAATCGGTCTGTAAAAGGACATGCGAAGCGTATCCAGTTTTCGTTCACGGATTTCCTCTTGAATAAAGCCAAACTGCCCGGAGAGCCAGTCAAAAAAGTGCTCCCGCCCCTTGGCAGTGATGGCAAAATCATTGAGGAGCTGCATAGCGCCTTCCAAATCGCCATCTTGGATACGCCCCTGAGCGATAGGCAAAACGATCTGCTCGATCCCATATAACAAGACGATCCGCGAGACATGGCCTCGTCCTCTTCCCGGACTCCATTCAATCCACTTCTGCTCCTCCATCTGTTTGATGACTTTTTTCGTGTTCCGAATCGTGCAACAAAATATTTGAGCCAGCTCGGCAAGCGTAATCTCCTGCTGTTCACCCTCTGCCGCAGAGGCAAAATGCTGGCGCAAGCGCAAGTAGTAGTAGGCACTTTGCATCGAGAAGATCACTCTTTCTACGTAAACAGTCGCTGTCGAATCCAAAAAGGGGTCCATACTCTCCAAACACTCTACCCTTTTTCTTCCCCTTTTTCTAGCTACAATGAGATCGAAGAAGGAGGTTTTTTCATGCCAGCGCCTAACAACACCCCCGCCACGAAGCTTGAATCACACGAGAGAATGTCGATCTGGCGGAATCGGCCCTTTCTCGTCCTCTTTTTCACGTCCACCTTTATCGCGTGTGGAGCAAAGGTGTACGAACTGGCCTTGCCATTGATCTTGTATGATATGACCCAATCGCCAGTTGCCATGACGACCATGAAAAGCATTGAGTTTTTGCCAAATCTGCTGCTCGCCATGTTCATCGGCGTCTGGGTGGATCGCTTCTCCAAAAAACGCTGGTCGCAATGGATGGTTTTTGGCCAGATGATCCTGTTGTTTTTGCTATATGGACTGACCGAATCCGGACATGCACAGGTCATTCATTATTATGTGGCTGGCTTTTTCCTGATGGCGTTTAACTACGGCTTTCACAACGCTCGCGTCAGCATGATCAAGCAGGTGGTCCCTACCCCTCTGTTAACCTCAGCCAATGCTCGTTTTTCTTTTATGAGCACGTTTATTGAAATTATGGGACCTGCGATTACCGGGTTTATTCTGCTTCTATCGGCGCTGCACACCGGGCTGCTTATTACGGGTACAGCCTATTTACTGGCTTTTATCGCCATATCGTTTTTAGATCGTACAGATGCGCCTGCCCCCTCTCAGGGCGGCTTTTGGCAGGAGTTGCGAAACGGTTGGAAGGAGCTGTTGGGCAATCGACCATTATGGCAGATTACAGTACTCGTGATTTTTCTCAATGCGACCTCGGGCATGTATGACGCCATGATCATTTTCTTTGCCAAGGATCACCTTAGGTTGGACAATTCCACATTAGGGCTGGTGCTTTCCGCGGCTGGACTTGGCGGTCTTCTCGGCAGCTCAGTGGTTGCCTATTTGCGGAGACGATTTCCCATCGGCCGCATCATGGGCATGACCATCCTGCTTCTCGGTTGCTCCTATTTGCTCATGGTTTTCGCGCAAAGTACGTGGATGCTCTGTCTTTCTCTATTTCTCACGGGACTGATCAGCACGATTGAAAACGTCTGTATTTGGACCTTTCGTCAAGAGACTACCCCTGCCCACATGATTGGAAGAATTAGCGGGATCACCGGCTCTATTTTCAAGCTCGGAATTGTCTTCTCCATCTATGGTTCGGGCTGGATGACCTTGTCGTTCGGGCCTTGGTCAGTCTTTTTGGCAGCGGCAGTGGGGAATCTCGTGGTTTTTCTCTTATATCGAAGATTGGCTTTGTGGAAATTGGCGTAAACAAAAAACACCCCTCAGAATCATTCTGTCGATTCTCAGGGGTGTATCCTGTGGCGAAGCTTTATACCTTGAAATGGCCTATCAGTTTTTCCAAATCATCCGCGAGACCCGCCAGCGATGCAGCCGAGGAGTAGATTTCCTCCATCGAGGCAAGCTGTTCTTCTGTAGCAGACGAGACTCCCACCGACAGAGAGACAGCCGATTGCGCGACAGTGGCGATCATCTGCATCGATTGTCCGACCTTGCCTGTACTTTCCGTAAGGGTATGTGCAGCAGTCGATACCTCTTGTATTTCATTCGTCACGCCAACAACAGCATCACGAATTTGAGAGAACGCTTCCCCTGCTCTTGCGACGCCCCCCATCCCGTCTGCTACTTCTTGAGAGCCTTTTTCCATCGTGAGGACCGCTTCGTTCGTCTCCATCTGGATCGACGCTACCAGTTGGGAGATTTCTTGTGCTGATGCAGATGCCTGCTCAGCCAGCTTTCGCACTTCATCCGCCACGACAGCAAAGCCTTTGCCGTGCTCGCCAGCCCTCGCCGCTTCGATAGCAGCATTCAATGCCAAGAGATTCGTCTGACCTGAAATTTGTGTAATGACTTCGACGATTTGGCCGATTTGCTCGGAGCGTTTTCCCAAACCACCTACCAGTGCAGTCAAATTCTCCATCGTTTCTCCGATCCCGTTCATCTGGGAAACCGACTGCTGGATAGTACGATCCCCCTCTGTCGCCAGCTCTGAGGTACTGGCAGCCGCAGCCGACACACTTTGCGCACGTGCCGCAATTTTTTCAATGCCTGCGGATATTTCTTCGACTTCTTGCTGACTTTCCTCTACGTTTTGGGATTGCCTGTCCGTTCCTTCCGTCATTTCCTGAATCGTGATGGCGATCTGCTCCGTAGCTTGGCTCGTTTGCTTCGAGCTCGCTGTCAGTTGTTCAGCTGCGGCTGCAACCTGCTGGGCATGCCCACGAACCTGAGAAATCAGCTCTCGTAAGTTGGCTAGCATCCGGTTAAATGAGCCCTGCCAACTGTCCAATCTCGTCTTTGGAAGAGACGGTCAACTCTTGCGTCAAATCTCCTTTTCCTTCAGCGATATCATGTAGCTGTTTGTTCACCCGGTGCAGTGGTGCCACAATCGAGCGAATCAGAAAACCGCCAACCACAATCGCGACGAGAATTCCCACTGCATTAAAAAACAACTGGATCATGGCCGAAGTTCCTTCGTTCTCCGCCAGCTCCTGTCTATCTACTTCGATTTCATTACGCACCTCTTCGACCAATCCACTCACAACCGAATCCAGTGCTAATCTCGATTGCCGCTCCTGACCGAAATGATGATCGATGGCTTCTTCATGTAGCCCATTATCCTGTGCCTCTACCGCTTTCTCACTCGACTCCAGAAAGGACTTGTACAGTCCCATTGCCTCCTCCATTTTTTCACGATGGTGAGAAGACTCTAGTGAACTGTTCATTTTGGCAAACAGGCTGTCCACCTTTGCTGCCTTTCCCTTCAATTCCATCCGAAATTCTTCATCGCCTGTTAACAAGTAGGCTCGTTCGTCATTATTTCGACCTGTCATGATAAACTGCATTTCACGCAGATCCGTCAATAATTTTTCCTCTTCGATAATCTGGGTGTAGGATGCCTTCATTTCTAGCATTTGCAGGTGCATATACGTACCTGAACCGAACATGACTGCCAATATGACACCAAAAGCCAGGATGATTTTTGTTCTGATTTTCACAAGGTGTGCCTCCCGTCATCTGATACTCTTGTTCATACCCAGCTCCTCCTTCCTTCAAACAATTTGATGTGCAAACAAAAAACCGCCAGATTAAATCGAGGTAATTTTTGTATTTTTCAAAAAATCTTGAACGAACAATCAAGTAACAGTAGAATACAAATGAAGTGTATACCATAATTAGGGAGATGAGTTAATATTAGGGAATTTATCTAAGATAATTACACCTCTTGCACTTTCAATGTCATTGCTCACTGTTCCAAGTATGGCTTTTGCTGAAAAAGTTGATGCAAAATACGAGAAAGCAGTAAAACAAGAAAAACTTGAAAAACTTAACGAAAAATTAGATTACTTACGAGAGCAAGTAAGAAAAACGAAAGATTTTGATAAGGCAATGAAAATAACAATAGAAAAATACAATAATTTGAAGGTAGTAAATTCAGATGGTGAAGATGGAAAACCGATCAATGCATTATCTAACGAGGAAGGATGGATAACATTTACTGATAGAATTGTTTACGATGATGAAAGTGATCAATATGTGTTTGTTGGATATTGGGAGTGGGATGAGAAAGAAGGTTTTGTCGGACGCGACCCATACGATTTCGTAGGTGTTTATACAGATAATAAAAGAAGTATGCCAATAGACGTAGATGGGGTTGTCATCCAAGGCTGGAATGGCTTGGGTGATGAAGAAGCTTACTTCGATACAAGAACTGATAAAAAACGTGGTAAGGTAGCGTTAGCAAAACGCGCTACAGACGCAGGTGTTGGCTTTTGGATTAATGATCGATATGTTACAAATGGCACAATAACAGCTGTACTTGAAAAAGTTACAACAAACAAAAAAGAGCGGGTCTATTTACAATATGACCATTCTTGGACAAGCACTTCAATTACTGGGATAGGTGGTAACGTATCAGGTGGCGGTGGAGGTTTTAATATAACATGGAACACGGGTGTGAAGTATTTAAATACACTCACCTCTACAGGTGAATATTGGAAAGGATAATGTTAAAATTTGGGTGTCCCCCTTTATGGTGGACACCTGTTTTCTTAATAAAGTAGGAAAATTCAGTCTTTTCTATATAATTAAATGAAGGGGCGACATAATGAAAAAGATACCAATCATGCTATCCTTGATTCTAGTGTTAGTGACCTCTGGATGCAATAAAGGTACAACCGACATTAGTGAAGATCAAATCCGAATGGTTGCATACACCTACTCAGAAAATGTATTTAATAACTATAGATACGTAGGATCTATCAGTGATTTTTTAGGTAATGCTAATGGAAAAGAAATCACATTGGAATCACTTCAAATGTATGTAAGTGGGTATAAACAAGGAAATGGCAGGAAGAAAATTTATGAAAGTGTAGAAAATATCATCTCTCTCTACTTTGCAAAACACTACAATGAACAAACCATCGCAAAATTATTTGACACGAATCGCAAATTAACCCAACTAACAAGGCAACTTAATGATTTGTTGACAGAAGAACATATATCTGCAAAACTTACCGCAAATGAAATCATTGAGCTAAGAGAGCGAATTGACGATCTACTCATCTATGTATACCCTGAGCAAGAGCAGGATGAGACAGGTATAAATCTATACACATTAATTACGAAACCTGAGAAATTACTTGAAAAGCATACCGTTACGGATATCGATATCTTTTTTATGAATGTTAACAACGCTATGGAGCAATTGAACAACTTCCTAGAACAAGTCGGTAAAACTTAATCCTTTAAACACGTTCGTGTGCAGAAAAAAACGTCAGAATAAATCCTGACGGTTCAAACATTCGGTACGCTAAACTCCAAGCTTCGCAGCCACTTTATTCTCTATCCCCATCTTTACAATTTTTCGATCACTTTATCAATCAAGCCGTATTCAAGCGCCTCTGCGGCGGTAAGGAAATAGTCGCGGTCTGCATCTTTTTCGATTTGCTCGACTGTCTTTCCCGTACGCTCTGCGATGATCGTATACAGCATGTTGCGATGTCGCATGATACGGTCTGCTGCGATCTTGATATCGCTCGCCTGTCCTTGACTGCCTCCCCACGGCTGGTGGAGCATGACTTCTGCATTAGGCAACGCGTACCGTTTTCCCGGCGCTCCCGCTACGAGAAGCATCGCACCCATAGACGCTGCCATCCCTGTGCAGATTGTGGACACATCAGGCGCAATGAAACTCATCGTATCGATAATCGCCATCCCTGCTGTGACAGAGCCTCCGGGCGAATTGATATAAAGATGAATGTCTTTTTTCGGGTCCTCTGCTGCCAGGAACAGCAACTGAGCTACGACTGCATTGGCTACCTGATCATCGATGGCACTGCCGAGAAAAATAATGCGATCCTTCAACAGCCGGGAGTAAATGTCATAGGACCTCTCTCCATAACTCGTTTGCTCGACTACTACCGGAATGAGATTCATGAAAAACCCTCCTTCGCTTGTTTACGCTGCGTTTTTTACGCGGCCATACTCATGCTGATTGCTTGTGGAACCGCCACTGATTTTTTGTTAAATCCTGATGAAACCTGCGTCACGACTGCCGGATTACTCGCCGGGCCCACTGACCATGTCTGAACAGCCGCTTCTCTTTCGACAGCAACCCCATTTCCGTTTCGGGCAGGCATGGCAATGACCTGGTCGGTTTGAGGCTGGACTCGACTTTCCCAAACGATTACGGGTTTGGACTTATTGGACTCCGCAGCTTGTGCTTTCATGCCTCGTCTCCTCCTTGTTTTGGATAAACCGCGAGAACCACCTGATACGTCTCTTGTCCCTTTTCTTTTGGCTGATACTTCGCCACAAGCTGATTCACCAGTTGGACGTACTCCTCTACAAAAGCACTGCGCTGTTCCGCACTGGCTAGCTGAATACTCGCATTCAGTGAGGCGCTCGGAACCTCGACCTCTTGATCGGAGCGCTCCAGCAAGAGCATGGCATCACGCTTGATTCGTTCTGCTGTCTGGACCAGATGAGACAGCGACCCTTGATCCTTCATTTGCTGAACGGTATCGTTGCCCCAGTTCAGTCCTTCCGAGAGCACATACGTCCGCGCAATCGCCAAGTAAAGCACCTCGACGAGATTGCGCACCTGTCGACTCCCTACCCGTCTGACCAATCCGACTTTTTCCAAGGCCTTCAAGTGATAATTGACACGCTGCGGGATTTCATTGATACCACGTGCGACTTCTGCTGCCGAAGCAGGCTCTGCCAAACGGCTTAAAATCTCGGCACGGAGCGGGTTCAATAGCGCCATCGCCTGTTCCGGCTTCTCGACTACATATGTTTCCAGTTGTTCGTGCGCCACAACAACACCTCATGACATTAATCATTTACGTAAAAATAGTTTATTACGTTCGTTTTTGTTTGTCAAATGATGGATAAGCCTTTTTTTCGACAACGCCAAAAGCCCCGCTATCACCTGCGGAGCTTTGTTTTTTCTTTTTTATTCGATTCGCTCAATGAATAGAGATAATTTCTCCGTCCTGCGGAACATGTACACGTCCGGATAGCTGTTTTTCCTGCAAACATTCATTCAATTCCCGGCGGCTGAGCAAGCAATGGTTCCACGTCTCCATGTGGGCAACAAGGATACGACTGTCGGGCGCGGCATTTGCGACATGGACGATATCCTCCTTCGTCATCGTGATCGGGTCTCCCGTCAAGAACCGGGCCGCACCTGCGAAAACGATGATCACATCAGGACGATACGCTGCAACAGCTTGCTCCGCTTCCTCACACCAAATCGTATCCCCCGCCACATACAGCGTCTGCTCACCAGCTCGCTTCAAGACAAAGCCAGATACTGGCCCCATCTGCTGCCCAATTTCCCCTGTTCCGTGTTGACCACCTGTCCGATGCAGGTGAACCCCTTGCCATGTATACTCCTCTTCGATGGAAATGACTTGTTCGAAGCCATGCTGCATCAGCTTATCCAGATCCGGTGGCTGGCAAAATACAGGCAAATGCTTCGGGAGGAGGCGAATGGCCGCTTCATCGAGGTGATCGAAATGAGTATGCGTCACCAAGAGGGCATCGACTCCAGCAAGTACCTCTTCCACGGATATAGGCAATTCTACTCCTGGGTTCGGGCGCTGATTCGGCGTATTTGGTACTGCTGGCATTTCGCCCTTGGAGCTAAACATCGGATCGACCAAAAATGTCAGCCCTGCATATTCCACACGCAAGGTAGCATGTCGTACAAGCTGAATCTGCATGTCATTTCTTCCTTTCCTCGTTACCGTTATAATGGTTGTACGTTTATTGTATAAGGCAGTGAACGGTTGCCGCGAAACGATTGCTGGCTTCCCACTTTCGCCGTGAAAGGAGTTACGCATGCTAGACCAAATTGATCTCTCCATTCTTGCCTTGCTACGAAAAAACAGCCGCTTGCAGTGGAAGGACATCGGCGAACAGGTCCATCTAAGCGGTCAAGCCGTCGGCAACCGCATTAGACGAATGGAGGAGCAAGGGATTATTCAAGGCTACACAACGCTCATTGATGAAGCCAAAATCGCCCCGTTCCTCACTGCTCTGGTCACGATGTTCATGACTACTACTGATCATTCTCTCTTCACTCGTTTTATCAAAAGTCGTAGCGAGATCGTCGAAGCGCATCGCATTAGCGGAGAAGGCTGCTATACCATGTTGGTACATGTTCCAGATCAAGAGGCCCTCAATCATTTTTTAGATACCCTTCTTCCTTTTGGGAACTACCGCGTCAACCTATCGATTAACAAATTGAAATAGTTGGTAGTTTGTCAATGAATTCGCTCTCATGAACTTTCAGGATTGCACGATTTTGTGAACAAGAGTAGAATGATGAATACGAAAGGAGGAGAATCGCCATGGAAGATATGCTATTGCTGCTGTTTTCGCTGGAAGATTTCTTCGCCTTGGTCGCGATTTTTGTAGGATGCTTCACTTCTGCTTTTTGTCTCAGACAGTGTTGCCTGCAAAACCGGGCTCTACCGCAGAACGTCACGGATATGTACCGACCTCCCATTAACACGTTGTTGGTTGAGACTTATCCAATGGCGGCAAGGCAACCGCAGCGCCTTCGTTTCTTCAGGCGCATCCAGCATACAGACGGCGAAATGGATACATATGGTTCCTTTGTTTTGGATCGCGTAGCGTAACGAACATCCAAAAGGAGGTTGATCATATGATCGCCAAATATATCGGAGAAGCTTTGTTGTTTATTGTGGGTTTGCCTATTTTTGCTTACCAAACATTCGAAGGAATACATGCATTGGCAGATTTCTTCGCGCAAGTATCCGATTTTACCAATTTCAAATAAGCATGACACATAAAAAAGCCTGACCGCATCCATTGACGGTCAGGCTCTCTTTAATTTGCTTGGATGCGATCTCCTCTTGTTGTCGGTTGCGAGATCACAAGAAATTCCACATCCTCTGCTCCCTCGTTTTTCATCTGGTGTTTGACTCCCGGAGGCACTTCTACCCCTTCCTGCCTGCCCAGCACATGACGAACGCCATCCACTTCCAGCATAGCCTGTCCTGACAGCACGAAGAAAAACTGCCGCGACCGCTCGTGATAATGGCGCACCTCTGCTGTATTTCCGGGCATCCGCTCATGAATGACGCTGAGGTCTTGGCCTTTGACCAGATACCAGCCATCGCATTGATCTCCCCAATGATAATGCTCTGCATTCTCTTTGCTGATTTTTGCCACGCCTGCTCCTCCTCCGTTTTTTGCTCTATCTTCACACGCTGAGGAGCATTTGTCACCAAGTGTTTACTTTTTCTGCTGGCTATGTTAAAATATTTGTGTATTCTAAGTGAATATTTGATTCGTTACTGGAGGAGCCTGTCATCATAGGGTTCTTTTTGTCTTTTTTTAGCCGACAAAAAGAAAGCTGTGATTGCGGGCTCTTTTTTATTTCGTAAAAAGGGGGAAACCAGATGCTTATTTTTCAGCTGGCTGTCATTTTGATCGCCTCCAAAATCGCCGGTGACATCAGCGTGCGGCTGGGACAGCCATCCGTTTTGGGGAAACTGCTCATCGGTATCGTTCTAGGTCCTACCGTTCTCGGGCTAGTCACAGACACAGAAATCCTCAAGGAAATTAGCCAAATCGGGGTTATCCTGCTCATGTTTATCGCGGGCTTGGAGACCGATATTGATGAGTTCAAACGCACTGCCAAGTCTTCAACCAGCGTAGGTGTCGCAGGAATTGTCATGCCACTTGCACTCGGTTATGGTGCCGGGATTGCGATTGGTCTCTCCAACATTGAAGCGATCTTCCTCGGCCTGTTGCTCTCTGCTACCAGTGTGAGTATTTCCGTACAAACGTTGAAGGAATTGGGCAAGCTAAAATCAAGGGAAGGCGCAACGATCATGGGGGCTGCTGTTATCGATGACGTTTTGGTCATCTTGGCACTCGCTTTCTTGATGAGCTTTGCTGGCGGCGATGTTAATCTTGGTATGGTGATTTTGAAAAAGGTCGCATTTTTTGCCATCGTCATCGTTCTTTCCTGGAAAGTTGTCCCTTGGGTTTTGAAAAAATTTGCTCCGTTGCAGGTTACAGAATCGGTCATTTCAGCGGCACTCATTATCTGTTTCCTGTTCGCTTATTTTGCTGAATATACAGGGGTTGCCGCCATCATCGGCTCCTACATCGCCGGTGTTGCGATCAGCTTAACCAATTACAAGACAGAAGTAACGCACAAGGTCGAAACCATCAGCTACGCGGTTTTCGTGCCAGTCTTCTTCACCTCGATCGGGGTAACGGCACAGTTCTCTGGCATCTTGGAAAATCTCGGACTGATTGTGCTCCTGAGCGTCATCGCGATTGTTTCCAAGCTCATCGGTGGTGCATTTGGTGCAAAAATCACGGGCTTCCCGTGGAAAAACTCGATGGCCATTGGTGCAGCCATGGTATCGCGTGGAGAGGTGGCACTCATTATCGCCGCCATTGGTTTGGAGAACAATTTGCTCACGCAAGACATGTTTGCCGTCCTGATTGTCGTCGTACTCTTGACGACCATCGTCACTCCGCCAATGATGAAAATGTTCTTCTCGAAAACATCGCAGCCAGAAGGAATGGCGTTGAAAAAGAACGCCTAGCACAACCAAGACTGTTTCTCGCCATAGACGCGGGAGACAGTCTTTTTTTATTATGGGAAAAATACCCTCTGCACTGATAGGAGGAACACCCTCATGAAAATTGTCATCGCTCCCGATTCCTTTAAAGGCAGCCTAACAGCCAAACAGGTGGGCGAAGCCATTCGCTCAGGGATTCAACGCGTACTCCCGCAAAGTGAACTCATCGTAAAACCGATGGCTGACGGCGGGGAAGGTACTATGCAATGCCTGGTCGATGCCACAGATGGCAAAATACTGACCGCCACCGTAAAAAACCCGCTCGGACAGGACATTTCTGCTGAATTCGGCATTTTGGGTGACGGTGCAACCTGTGTGATCGAAATGGCTGCTGCGTCTGGTCTTTACTTGATTTCTTCCGCAGATCGCAACCCGCTTGTCACGACGACCTTTGGCTTTGGTCAGCTGATTACGGCCGGACTCGATCAAGGCTGCCGCAAGTTCATTCTCGGACTGGGTGGTAGTGCTACCAATGACGGAGGCGCTGGCATGCTCCAAGCTCTCGGATATGTGCTTCTCGATCAAGACGACCAGCCACTCTCTTTTGGAGGTGGGGAATTATCACGATTGAGCCGTATTGATACGAGTCAGGTTGATAAGCGACTGGCTGACTGTCACTTCGTCATCGCGTGTGATGTCACCAATCCTTTTGTTGGACCCAATGGCGCTTCACACGTTTTCGGTCCGCAAAAAGGAGCCACACCGGAAATGGTGCTGCAATTGGATGATCATTTGCGCCATTTCGCTGACTTGATCGAAAAGACCCGTGGCATCGCCATTCACGATTTGCCTGGAACTGGTGCTGCCGGTGGTGTCGCCGGTGCCCTACTCGCTTTTCTGAATGGACAGCTTACTTCCGGTATTGAGATTGTGATCGAGACGACAGAACTCGCGGAAGCCATGGACAAAGCCAATCTTGTGATCACAGGCGAGGGACAAGTCGACTTCCAGACTGCCCAAGGAAAGACGCCATGTGGAGTTGCCCAAGTCGCGCAACGATACGGCATTCCCGTCATCGTCCTCGCTGGTTCCATTGGAAATGGCATCGACACCCTTTATGAAAAAGGCGTTTCTGCCGTTGTCGGCATCACCAACAAACCGATGACCCTAGATCAATCAATGCGCGAAGCCGCCTCGCTCTTGGAGCAGACAGCCGAGCAGGTTATGCGGATTTATAGCTTGAAAACCTGATCGGCCTCTCGTTAACCGTATATGAGTGCATCGACAAGCCTTTGATAGCCGATATCGGAAAAGAAATCGAAAGTGGCTTCGGCGGAGTCATTACTCCCATCGGACTCGTCATCATTTTCCGTACATAGATCAGCAAAATTTTGGAAAACCCCGGTACTGGTGATGCTTTGGGTGTCATCATCAAAGGAACTCCAATCGTGGACGATGTCAAATGGTTGCGGGATGGCTGGCTCCTCTTTCATTCGCTCCGGCTGGGCGCCTTGCCCGGTTTCATTGCATTCTTGCAAATCTTGACGTTCATGGGAATCGGCAGCGGTGCAATGGTATTCATTTTGGGTCTCATCCTGTTGTAAAGCTTTTTCAGATTCATAAATGTGGTTGAGTCTATCGGCTGTTGCACACCAACTGAATTTCTCCAACGCAATTTGACGAGCTTCTTGCTTCATTTTCAAATACAGGGGCTTATTCATGATCAGCGAACAGATCGCATCGGCAAAGGCTTGCGGATTTTTATATTGCTTGATCAACAATCCAGATCGGCCATGCTGAATCACTTCTTTTATGCCCCCGTTTTTCGAGGCAACGACTGGCAATCCGGAAGACATCGCTTCGACGTTAACAAGTCCAAACGATTCATGCTTTTGCGAAGGACAAATGAACAAATCGGCTTTTCTAAAAACGCGATGGATATGACAATGGGGGATCGTACCTAGGAATTCAGCATGTACGCCAAATTTACGAGAGAGCGACTGCAATTGCCTTGCATATTTGCTTGTGGGTGACCCTCCTGCAATCATTACTTTGACAGGTTGGTTTACCTGTTTATTCACGAGCTTAACTGCCTGAAGCAATACGGGAACGCCTTTGCGTGGAATAAGCCTGCCTGCGAACAATAAAGTGAAAGCACGGGGATGAGAGGTTTTTTGAATAGGGGAAAAGCGAGATGTATCAACGCCAAGCCATGCAACCCGGATTTTTCTCGACATACTGGGAAACCGAGCAGAAAGTCGCCTTTCAAGAGAGGAGCTGTTGGTGATAATCAAGTCTGCCTTTCGCAACCCGGCCAAAGTCTCTGCCCGACTGGTATGGGGAAAGTTGACAAAAGTCAGCGAGTGAAGATACAAGGAGACAGTAGCTTTCGGAAACATCGATTTAATCTGCCCGACGAACTCTGGACGGTTATCAATTTGCAAAACGTCAAATTGGCGTTTTTTCAGGATTTTTTTCACATGGGTTAAATATTTCGCAGGACTCCCGGTAGGAACGCGATAGATGTGCACCCCATCGATAACAGAATACTTTGGGTACCGAGAATGCGCTCTGCTGATGATCGAGACCGAGTGCCACTTACTCAATTCTTTGGCGATCGCCAGAATTGTAATTTCGACGGACCCCCCAAGAATGGGGGGAACGGGAATTTGCTCAGGGGCGATGATCACGATTTTCATACCGATCCCTCTCCTGTTTAAGAGCTAGGACTTGCAGAGAATTTTTCTTTCGATAGACACAAGTACATTTTATGTTTGGGTGAGTAGAAGGTGTTGGGCTCGGGGCCTATTGCCCTTAGACATTTTTTTGGGAATCACTTTGTTTCCCTATGAAGGGTATAGCGCTTTAGTCGCGGGGAATATTTTTTCAGTTCCAATCGCTCGGGATGATTCCGCTTGTTTTTGGATGTGATATAGTTGCGATCTCCGGTTTCAGTGCATTGCAGGGTAATGTTCACGCGCATGGATGTCAGCCTCCTCTTTTTTGGTTACAATGTCGTCTCGATTACAGCATCTGCTGTTGGGAGTGGATCGGGCAGCTTACTCCAGTCCGCCTCGTATTCCTCATCGTTCAGGAGACATGCATCGAGATGCTTCACGATTTGCTCCTGGTTCAGATCGATCCCGATAAAGACGAGCTCTGTGGTTCGATCCCCATGTACGGGATGCCATGTTTGCTGCCAGTCTGGGTCCTCTACCAAAATGGCTTGTTGCTCTTCTGCCGATAACGCTGCTGTCCAATAGCCTGCCGTTCCGATTTCGATGGATGGCCCCGCCTGACTGAGTGTCATCGCCACGTCATTTCGTGTCGCCAACCAGAAAAAGCCTTTGGCACGCACGATTTCTTCTGGCCAAGCCTCTAACCACTTTTCAAAACGGGCTGGATGAAACGGTCTGCGACTGCGATAAACGAAGGAGGAAATTCCGTACTCGTCCGTCTCAGGTGTATGCACTTCCTTTTGCAGCTCAGCAATCCATCCCGCTGATTGACTGGCAGTCTCGAAGTCGAACAGATGGGTATTCAAAATTTCTTGCGGGTCCACCTGCCCACGAACAGCGCGGATGAAGCGAGCCTTTGGCTGTAGCTTGCGCAGAACGGCTTCCAGCTGGATTAAATCGTCTGGAGCGACGCGATCGCATTTGTTCAGAATCAACACATCACAGAATTCAATCTGGTCGATTAAAAGATCCGCGACCTCACGAGTATCCTCTGCGCCAACTGCCTGCCCTCTGTCCAAAAGGTTTTCGCCGGAAGAAAAGTCATACCAGAAGCGGTACGCATCCACTACGGTTACCATCGTGTCCAGGCGGCATAAGGACGACAAATTAATGCCATTTTCTTCGTCTACGTATGTGAAAGTCTGGGCGACAGGAACCGGCTCGCCTACTCCCGTCGATTCAATCAGTATGTAGTCATACCGTCCTTCCAAAGCCAGACGCTCTACCTCCATCAGCAAATCCTCTCGCAAGGTGCAGCAAATGCAACCATTCGACAGCTCCACGACCTTTTCGTCCACGCGTGACAGACCACTGCCTGCGAGAATTAGAGAGGCGTCTACGTTTACTTCGCTCAAGTCGTTAACGATCACGGCGACTCGTAGCCCCTCCCGATTGTTCAGGATATGGTTCAGTAGCGTCGTTTTGCCTGCTCCCAAGTACCCGCTCAGGACTGTGACAGGGATTTTCTTTTCGTTTATGCTCATGCTAGATCTCCTTTTCAGTTTGTTAAAACGTAATTATTACGATTTGTTGGTTATCATAACGCGTCAAAATATCTAAAGTCAATACAAAACGTAATTATTACGATTTAAGAGGCAAAAAAATCAGCCAGTTTTCACTCTGACTGATTCGTCCACGCCTACTCCACTATTGTTTTTTCGCCTTATTCATCCCAACTGCTTCACCATAAACCCCAATGACTGGCTGGTACGACTGACGATCATTTAACTTCCCCTGCTCGACGACTGGCTGCGGGCGATTGTCTTTCCACGTAAGCTGGCTGTACACATGACCTGTCGCAGTCGGCATCGTGACGAGGATGTCTTTTACCTGATCAACATTGCCATCCGTGATGGCGAGCTTCGGAAGAATACCACTGTCACGTTTTCCTACAGAGATAAACGTCTGCTGATTATCCTTCCCTTCGCGAACTACGACACGCAGGTTATGAGCCGTCTGATTCATCGATACGCCCATCTTATCGCCTACAAGCAAAATCAGATCCTTGATATTGTCTCCCGTTACGTCTGCATACTTCGTATCAAGGACAAAGGTACTATCGCTGCTCATACTGAAGCCGCTATTGATCGTCACATCTGGCGACGGCATATTGTCCCAGTCTGCTTTTTGAACCGTTACCTGTAAAAGCTGCGGCTGTTTGTCGACGACGTTCCATACACTGGTCGCCACCGCCAGGCGATCCTCCGTATTCAGCCCCCACAAGATTTGCTTGCCCATGTAACGCAGGTTGCCTTTCGCATCCCGGAATGGCACCAGCTCCACCAGCTTTTGCGTATATCCATTGGTTGCCTTTTGCAACTTTCCATTGGCATGATAAATCCCTTGCTTCACGTACGTAGCCTTATTGTCCGATATATCTACTGTACTCGTCGCTTTTGTTTTTGTGTTCGTTACTTTTGCCACAAATCCATCGGCAAATTGTATGTTGAACGGGATATTTTGCTCTGGTTGCAATAAGACTACCGGCGCGTACGCTTGCGACTGGGTGCCGCTCGCTTGAACCGGGTTAGCCCCAACGCCTGAAGCCATGAGAACCGCGCCGCTGCAAAGAACTGCCGCCATCGTTTTGTGCCATGCTTTCATCCTATTCTCCTCCTTCGTATAGATAACATCCAACTCCTATCCTACATTTTTAAACGAATTTGCTAGGTCAATTGTTGCTAGTAAAATGTTCCCTGTTCTCTCGCACTTTTTTCCTGTATAAGGTAGCTTAGAGCATGTTCGTTCGTTCTTGAAAAGCTCCAAAACGGGTTTTTTTACCGTTTTGCAACAAATTTGCGGGATGGGCAAGCTACAATATAGTCAAATGGATGCAGCAACAGAAAGGAACATTTGAAATGAAAAAGGCTTGGCTCGTAACGACAGCACTCTGCGCCTCGCTTGTTAGCGGTTGCGGACTCACAGATACACCCAATGAATTGATGCGCGCCCCGTCAGCAGACGGCGATCAAAAATCAATCAATCAGGCCGTCATGCAATTTTTGCCGGCTGGGTCACAATTATCTGTTCCTCTTCATCCCGCAGAAGCCAGTGCCGTCTCCCTACAGGACCTAAATGGAGATGGAGTTGCAGAGGTCGTCGCTTTTTACAAAACCGAAAAAACCGATTATGAAATCGGTGTGCTTGTGCTTACCCAAAAGCAAGGAAACTGGGAAAAGCTCTCCTCCTTTACTGGAGTCGGCAGCGAATTGGATTACGTCTCCTTTCAAGATCTCACAGGGGACAAAATTCCAGAAATGCTGATCGGAATGGGAGGCGGCGAAGATTTAAACAAGGAGCTCTCCATCTATTCGCTAGCGAATAATATGACCCAGGAATTAATGAAGCAGCCCTATACCATTATGGCAGTAGGCGATTTGACAGGAGATGATCACGCGGATCTCGCTCTCGTTGTTCTCGATAAAAATAACTTCACATCCAAAGCCGAGTTGTACGGGGCGGCGAATGGAACAATCGCCAAAAAGACAGAGATAGCCCTTGACGGATATGTGAATGGTTACTATCAGGCTATCATCGGAAAAGCTTCGTCAGCCCGAAACGCACTATTTATTGATGCTGGATTAGGTGCTCACTCTGCTTCCACTGAACTACTCCTCTGGGACAATGGACAACTGTCCAACCCTTTGGCAAAAATAGAAGGAGAGATGGACCTGACCTTCAAGCCTTATTCTTTGGAAAGTGAAGATATCAACGGTGATGGCATCATCGAGATCGGCACAAAGATACAACCCGCTGGGACAGAGGATTTGGCCATGGCAGAAATCCCCTGGGTGTCCTCCTACTTCCAATGGGACGGGAAAACGGGCTTGAAACACATCGAGGATCATTATCAAAATTATACACAGGGCTTTGACCTCAAGATTCCGGCAAAATGGGGCGAAAAGTACACCATCTCCATCAACCATGATACGAATCCACTTCTTGTCCGATTCCAATATTACGGTGCGAATGGGAAAAATAAGGCAGAATTACTAACGCTGCAAAGCATTCCACAAAACGAATGGACCAAATTTGAAAGCGGATTGAAGCAAAAGCAAGTTCCCTACATTTTGCTGAAGGAAGAGGGAAAACAAGTCTTGATCGCCATTTTACCGCAAACGACACCTACCCTTGGAAAAGCTGCGCTCGCAGAATATCGATCCATGCAGCTTACCGCAGAGGAGGTTCGTCAGCTCTACAAACCGGTGACGAGCCGGGAATAAAAGTGAAATAGTAAATCCTTATCAAGGAGATTTGCCCTATGAAGGTTCTATTACTGGAAGACGAGAAATCCATCCGGGATTTTGTGCGCATCAATCTCAAGCGCGAGGGCTATGAGGTAATCGAGGCTGGGACCGGAGAAGAGGCACTTGATCTCGCAGATCAACAATCGGACATCGTCATCGCGATTCTCGACGTCATGCTCCCCGGCATTGATGGCTTCGAAGTATGCGGGCAGCTACGAAAAAAATATCCGCGCCTCGGGATCATTATGTTGACGGCGAAAAGCCAGGAGTTGGACAAAGTCATGGGTCTCGAATTCGGGGCGGACGATTACGTCTCCAAGCCATTTAGCCCTGCGGAACTGCTGGCCCGTGTCAAAGCGTTGCAACGAAGATTGACACCCATTCCTGAGGCTGAGGACAAAAATGAAATTAACATTGCCCCCTTCAGGCTATTGCTAGATGAACGGAAGCTGATTCGGGTGGAACAAGAAATTGACCTCACGCCAAAAGAATTTGCCATCATCAAATTACTCGCTGAAAATGCGAACAAAGCCATCAGTCGAGACGAGATTTTGACAGCAGTTTGGGGTCAATTTTTTGTCGGGGACTTAAAAATCGTTGATGTGAATATCCGCCGAATCCGGCAAAAAATCGAGGACGATCCGGCTCATCCAGCTTTCCTGGAGACTGTCTGGGGGTATGGCTACCTGTGGCGAAAGGACGTCCCAGATGAAAGGCATTAAGAGTAGGCTGGTTCTTCATTTCGGCCTGATCCTCCTTCTGATCGTGCTGCTTTTGGAAGGACTGTTTTACTGGGCCGTTCATACATATTACATCGGGACTGCGACCGAAGCGTTAGTGACCCGCAGCACGACCTTCACCAATTTTATTAACAAGTACGCCACTGGCTATCGGTTAAAAGACAAAGCACGTTACATTTTGGAGAATGTTTCGAATCAGGAATACGCCAAAATTGAGGTCTTGGACCCGGGAGGAAAAGTCATTCTCAACTCCTACGGCTTTCAGACCAGCGAGATCATCAATACCCCTGACGTCATGGATGCGCTCAAGGGACAAAGTGGTCTCTACATCGGGAAAAGTCCACAATCGCGGGAGCGTGTCATCGCGGTGTCCAATCCGCTTACGTACAGCGGAGAATTTGTAGGCGTTCTTCGGTACACGATCTCTGCTGAACCGCTCTATCAAGCAGTAAATCGCATTGCCTTGTACGGCGCTGGCGTTGGGACAGGCGTAGTCGTCCTTGCTTTTGCACTCAGCCTGCTCATGGCAAAACGAATCGTCGACCCTATTGAAGATTTAACGAGTGCGGCCAAACAAATGGCGGAAGGAAATTTCGCTGTCCGCGCACCAAAACGATTCGATGATGAGGTAGGAACCCTCGCAGATACTTTCAATTACATGGCAACGGAGATAGGGAAAAACGAAAAACTGAAAAATGACTTCATCTCCTCGGTCTCCCATGAGCTGCGTACCCCACTTACGTCGATTAAAGGGTGGGGCGAAACACTCATTTCGGGTGGTTTGGAAGAACCTGAAGAGACAATGCTCGGTCTGGAAGTCATCTCCAAGGAGACAGATCGTCTGATTGGTCTGGTCGAGGAATTACTCGATTTCTCGAAGTTTCAATCCGGTGAGATGAAATTGTCTCGAGAACGTATGGATGTCCGGGATCTTCTTCATGATTTGCATCTTCAATTTTCAGTACGTGCCAACGCCAAACAAATCGAGTTGAAACTGGAGACTCCCCCTACTCCACTCATAGTTATGGGAGACCCGAATCGGCTGAAGCAAGTATTTGTGAATCTATTGGACAACGCGTTAAAATTCACGCCACAAAATGGCTCGATCGTCATCGCAGCTTCTTTGTCAGGCGATAGGCTCCTTGTCACCGTCACGGATACTGGTGAAGGCATTAACCCGGAAGACCTGCCACATGTCACAGAAAAGTTTTTCAAGGGGCGCTCCAAGCTCTCCGGCAGTGGTTTGGGATTGGCAATCTGCAAAGAGATCATTCAACTCCATGCCGGGAGGTTTTCGGTTAGCAGTGCCCTTGGTCAAGGAACATCGATTATGGTGGATTTACCGTTGTTGGCGAATCAATAAGGCAGGAAGAGCGGGTTGCTCTCCTGGAGAAGATATTGCAAAAAAACTCACCCTTGCCGCATTGAAAATGAGGCGTGGATGAGTTTTTTGCTGTTAGTACACGATATTAGAAGCTGTTTTGAATGACCAACTGATCCAGACCAAAACGGGAAGTCGAATAAGCTTGCACGCTTGCTTTCCCCAAAGTCAGCATGAGTGTTGGCAAATAGCGGGATGGGATGTTCAGCTCTTTAATGAGCGCATCACGGTTGTATCCACCCATCGGGCACGTGTCGTATCCTTTTGCTTTTGCCGCCAGCATGAGCTGCATCGCTGCATAGGACGAATTACGGATTGCTTCATCGCGCGCGATTTCCGGGTTGTTATTGTAAGCCCCTTCGATTTGCGCGATCATGGTCTCCCGTACTTGCTCTGTAACGTAACCTTTTGCCAATGCTTCATCATAAACAGGGCGAGCAGACTTGTAAGCCTCCAGATCGCCGAGAATGATGATCGTAGCGTAAGCATCCACTACCTGCTGCTGGTTGTAAGCGATTGGGAGCAGTTTTTCTTTGATAGCAGGATCGGTCACGACGAGAAAACGCCAATGCTGCAAGTTCCAAGACGATGGCGCACTTGCTGCAAGACGCAGGATTTCGTTCAGCTCGCCTTGTGGAATTTTTTCATTCGGGTCGTATTTACGCACGCTGTGACGGGCTTCCATTACCTGTTCAGCGGTAATTTTCAGTTCTGAATTCATGGTTGAATCTCCTCCATACGGTATAGTACGCTGTTAAAAAGATACTACTTACTTTATTATCGTTACAAACATTTTGCAATTAATTTTTACATTTTGCTTCATACCCTATTGTTTGGAGGCACTCTCGATGAAATACACGGATAACATTGTCATCGTCACTGGCGGTGGCCAAGGCATCGGACGGGCTGTGGCCACCATGTATGCTGCCGAAGGAGCACATGTCGTCATCGCCGAGTACAATCGCGCAGCGGGAGAAGAAACGGCCTCGCTAATCAACACAACAGAAGCAGTGAAAGGCACGGCACACTTCGAGCACATCGACGTCAGCGTACCAGCGCAAATCGAACAGTTGATGAGAACCGTCGATGAACGCTGGGGGCGGCTCGATGTTTTAATCAACAACGCGGGCTTGTCCGTATGGGAATCTCCCTATGAACTGACCGTGGAAGCATGGGACCATATCTTGAACACAAATTTGCGAAGTGTTTTTCTCGCATCGAGAGAAACAGCCAAAATCATGCGTCGCCATGGTGGAGGCGCAATCATTAATCTTTGTTCGACGCGGGCACATATGTCTGAGCCACACTCGGAGGCATACGCGGCTTCCAAAGGAGGTATTTTATCCTTAACACATGCGCTTGGTGTCTCACTCGGCCCCGATGGGATTCGGGTCAACGCGATCTCTCCCGGCTGGATTGAACACCGCGATTATGCCGCTCTTCGTCCCGGTGATCATGCCCAGCATCCGGCAGGTCGCGTAGGAACACCCGATGATATTGCCCGTGCGTGTCTATTTTTGACGCAAAAGGACAACGATTTCATTACGGGTACTGAGCTGATTGTAGATGGCGGAATGACTCGCAAGATGATATACGAGCCATAAGCTAAACCAATGCCCTCCCTCTTGAATATGCTGTGCTAACAAGAGAAAAAGGAGGAGTTGTATGCCATTTGAAGAGGAAGACCTCAGAATTCTCGCCCTATGGCTTTTGGCAATTGGGTATCTGATTCTTGCCTTTACCGAATTGGCAGCGCTAGAGTTTTTTTAAAAAAGGAGAGCCGCTCGCTTCCAAACGGAATGAGCGGCTTTTTTCGTACGTATCGTCTTACCAAGTTACAAAAGGCGGCGAGCCTGGTGCCTGGTGCTGAATTTGTTGCAAAATCGGATAACCGTACGCGAGAATAATCAGGAAGGCAACCAATCCGATCCAAACTGGCCAGCGTTCCAAAATTTTTGGAACTTCTTGCGTTGTCTCTGTCTCGGCAATCGGATATTCTGTATTCCCTTTTGGTGCGTAGAACGTCAGGTACAGCAAGATCAGGATCAAGAGAATCGCAGATACGAACAACAGTCCTCCACCGAAAGCCATCACGCGCTGGTAATCCATCCAGCCCAGAGCTAACGGGTGATCCATATACGTTGTGTAGTCTGTGCGTCGTGGCGCTCCTTGCAAGCCCATTGTGTGCATGGCGAGCGACATCAAGAACATTCCTACTGCCCAGAATACCGTTTGCACCATTGCCATCCGATTCGCAGTCTTGGTCAACTTCCGTCCGGTCAATGCTGGAATCAGCCAAAAGGTGACACCGAAGAAGGTGAGCGCAACAGCTGCCCCTACCGTGATGTGGAAGTGACCGGTAACCCAAATCGTATTGTGAACGACCGCGTTAATCTGGTTACTTGCGTTAATAATTCCCCCAGCTCCGCCAGGAATGAAGAACAGCATCCCTACAAAAGGAGCAAAGAAACGTACGTCTGTCCAAGGCAGTTTCTTGAACCAACCGAAAAGTCCAACTCCGCCTTTTTTACGTCCAGTCGTTTCAAAGATGGCAAACATCGAAAATGCTGTCATCAGTGATGGGATTACAACAATCAACGTCAGTGTAACGTGAATCATTTTCCAAGCTGGTGAGATTCCCGGCTCCATCAATTGGTGGTGGAACCCGACAGGGATCGAGAACAACAGCAGGCAGATAAAAGCGAGTCGACTGAGCGAGTCACTGAAGATGTGACCGCCAATGATTCTTGGTAAACATACATACCATGCCATATAAGCAGGCAATAGCCAGAAATAAACGAGCGGATGTCCGAAAAACCAGAACAGCGTACGGCTGAGCATGACATTTATCGTTGGCACCAGCCCGAGTGACCACGGGATGAGTTGGAACAGAACCTCCACCGCTACAGGAATCGTAGCAGTAATCCACAGGATGTAAGTAGTAACCCCCATGTAGAGGAAGAGCGGAGACGTTTTCCCTTTATTTTCACGTTTCCATTTGCGATAGCTGGCAAAAACACCGAATCCAGCTAGCCAGCTACCTACTACGAGCAAGGCAGAACCAATGTAAAAGTACGGAGATGCTTTCAGTGGTGCGTAGAACGTATAAAGGACAGAGGCTTCATTCAACAGAATGGTGACAACAGCCATCAACGTCCCTAGCGTCATGAAAATCCAGCCTGCCCATCCGAATTTCAGAGCGGCTCCGTGCAAGGAACCACCTGTCGTGCGGGCAACTCCTGAGAATATAAATCCGACGATGAAGTACGTGGTAAAAATAAGTGCCATCAACACGCCATGGGCAGTCAAAATTTGATAGTAATTTGTCCAGCTCGGCAGTTCCATGATTCCACCGCGAACCATGCCCTGTACCATCCCTGCCACAGCTGCCAATCCGAATGCAATATAAGCTACCCACACATAGGCCAAACTAAGCGTTGCCGCAGAACGCTGAACCGGAACATGTGGGAGTTTATCGTCGATCTTCCGTTCGATTACCATAGGATTCACCTACCTTTATTTCACAATAATCGTGGTCGCCATAACCTGATGACCTGCGCCACAGTATTCGTTACAAAGGATCAAATACTCACCTGGCTCGTCAAACGTGTGTGTCGCCGAGCTGATGTGTCCAGGCAGAACCATGAAATTAATGTTGGTCTCTGGAATCTGGAATCCGTGAATAACGTCTGGACTCGTAACGTGGAAATTCACCGTTGCGCCAACTGGTATTTCCATCTTGGTCGGAGAGAAGCCGAACGCAAATGCTGTCATATAAGCGTCGTATTCGTTGTCCCCCACCTGTTTCAAACCTGGTTTATCAAAAGGAGGCGTCTCCGTAACCTTCTCCGGATCAATCATTTCCATATTACTTGGCGGAGCCATCCCCATGGCAAACGCATTGACGCACAACAATACAATAAATAAGGCCAAACCGCCTGCGCCAAGCATCAACCAGATTTTTTCATATCGATGCAAATGCATAAGTACCCTCCTTTACTTCCTTATTACGCCCTATCCAGAAAAAGCCCGAATACACCCAACCAACCGACTAGAATGATACCTCCGACGATCAGAACCGCGACAAACGTTCCCTTCAAGTCTTCCTGTTCCGTTTGCAGCTTGCTGGATTTTAATTTCTTGCCTTTCTCCGCCTTGTCAACTTGCGTCTCCATCGCGCTCATCTCCTTTCCTACGTGCCTCATGGGCGCGGTGTAGTTTTCACGCCTTCATTCTAACGCTGGAACCCCTTGGAAGTAATTCGGGGAAATCCCCTAAAATGTTCCGGGAAACCCCTGATTTCGACCGTTTTATGACCATTTTTGGTCACAGGTTCGACACAAAAAAAGACGACCCCGTATGGGGGTCGTCCTTGGACTTGTTGTAGCAAGAGCGTTTCAGCACTCTGGCCTATTTATTTTCAAGTCTCTTATTCTTTATCCTCGATTGCCTCATGATTGGAGATCAATTCAAATTCTCCAATTTGAGTTTCTCCATCCACGTCATAAAGGGGGATAATTTGAACATTGCCCTTATCGTGATTCTGTTCAAGCGCTTCTTGAATTGTCTTGACTTTTGGGGTTAAATCCTCTGCTCGTACGTACCCTTCTTCCCCATTTGTGCCGACCGCAGAAATCAGATCTGGGAATTCGCCTACTGACTCTTCAGACAATCCAGAACCGTAAGTTTCGCCGTTCTCGTTTACATCGTATTCATCCCGTGATAGCAATTCCTCTATAATTGGTGAAGTTTCAGTTTCTTTTGCAAAAGAAGACCCTATTAGTTCTTGTTTGGGAGATTTATATCCAGTCACTTTGGTATATCCATTCCCATTATAGAACTCCGCTCTACTTTGGGCATAGTATCTTCCAGGAGTTATTATACGAGGGGAATATCCAATCCAACCTGCAACTTTGGAGTCATTGTACTCCATACTACTTGCTGTTTTCAAAGTTCCATTATCATCATACAGAAATGCTTGTCCACCCATATAACCGATAGGTACACTCCGAGCGGTATCGATAGAGACAACGGCTTCCACTGAATCATCACGTCCACCCGTCCCAAAACGCTCCCATACTGCAGATGTAAACGAATAGTCAATTCCCTTTACCGTTACATTATACGGATCTGAAGAAGTGTCTGCGGATGCTGGTGTGGTTATCAGAAACAATGACAAAGCTGAGCCTAATAAGATATTGCTCTTTTTCACTTTTCGCTCTCCTCACCATATTTAGTTGGATTTATGTTGTGTTACATTAATCCCTTCTTGAAGAATACAGTCTAAATTCTCCAATGACAGTTTTGCCATCTGATTTATACAAAGGTATTGATTTATAACCGAGCTCCTCCATCGATTTCTGGTAAGCATAGGCTTCTTCAGGTGAAGAAACATTTGTATTCAAATCAGAGGCTTTTACATATCCATTGACACCATTTTCACCAGTTGCACTAATTAAATCTGGTACTTGTGTTGTGCCCACAGGGTAAGGTCCTTCTCCATAAGTTTGTCCCTGCTCGTTTATTGGATAGTTAGGAGTGTTTTGACTTAATGCACCTTTGTAATTCATCGTAGAAAACAAAGCCCCGCTCTGATTTATTACAAGCGCAGCCACGAGACCAATTATGACCAGTGCAGCACCAATAAATACCTTTTTTTTCATTTGATGACCACTTACCCTTCTTTTGATAGTTGGCTCTGTTTGTTATGACGCAAAAAGGGTTCTAAATGTTCTATTTCAGCGCATAATGTGAGGAAGATGTGATACTTATGTTAGAATAAAAAGGAATTATTACCCATTTTTCATAAATAATAACATATCATTGCGTTGACGTGTACTTTCATCTAGTGAATTTGTAAAATAGGGTCTTTATGATTAGTGCTAGAGTACCGAACTACTCCCCCACAATGGAAACTTTCTGTTACGGCTGAAAGCAAATAAGACTCGCAGCTAGCGAGTCTTATTTGCTTTCACCGATTATTCACTTGATTTTTGCTCTTCAACCGCAGTTGCAACTTCCCCGGTTGTAACAACAGAAACATTACGGTTTCAACAGCCATTGTTGATATTTGTGATCAGCTATGTTGGCAATATCAATCGGAATAATAGCAGACGGATGAACAGGAATCATCGTTATTCAGGTTTTTCACGCCTAATTTTCCATCAGCGATTTTGATAAAATCCAATCGACAAAATACAAACCAAATCCATATCTACTCAAAATCCAGCCAGCCCTTCTTAATCGCATACCGCACCAAATCAGGCCGCGTGCGCAGGTGGAGCTTTTCCATAATATGCGCTTTATGCGATTCTACCGTCTTGACGGAAACAGTGAGCTGCTCCGCAATTTCCTTATTGCTGAAGCCCTTTGCGATCAAGACCAGCACTTCTTTTTCCCGATCTGTCAGGATGTCGTACTTGGCCTGCTCCTCACCGTTCTTGACCATTTGCAGGAATTCCTCGATCAGCGATTTCGTCGCAGATGGATACAAATAGGCCATGCCCTGATTGACCGAGCGAATCGCCGTGATCAAATCGAGGTCTGGGGCGCTTTTTAAAATATAGCCGGCAGCACCAGCTTGCAGTACCCGAAACAAGTATTCCTCGTCATCATGCATCGTAAGTACAAGCACCTGAATGTCTGGTGCCGTTTCCTTCAGTCTGGCTGTTGCCGTCAAGCCGTTTTCCCCAGGCGGCATGCTCAAATCCATCAGAACGACGTTGGGACGGACTTCCCATGCTTTTTCACATGCCTCTTTTCCGTCAGCTGCATAACCGACGACTTCCATGTCCTCCTGGGCGTTGATCAGCATCCCCAGCCCAGAGCGTACAATCGCATGATCATCAGCGATCAAGACGCGAATGCTCATCCTCTACCCCCTCCTTCGGCACCGGAATTCGGACGATCACCGTCGTTCCTTCCTCGGGTGCGGAGCGAATATCAACGGTACCACCAAGCAGCTGGGCACGCTCCTTCATGCCAAACACACCGAGACCTTTGCCGATGTTCAATGTTTTCTCTACTTCAAACCCTACGCCGTCATCCACAATCGTGACGACAATTTCCTTCTCCCGATTCTCGAACATGATTCCTAGATGGCTCGCCTTTGCGTATTTTGCCGTATTAGTCATGGCTTCCTGTACAATCCGGTACAGTGCTGTTTCCATCGCAGCGGAGTATCTGCGTTTCTCCCCCTGAACATGCAGCTCCACCTGGATATGAAACGTCTTTTCTACCCGTTTCATCAACGAACGTAATGCAGGCAGTAAACCGAGATCGTCCAGTGCAGACGGACGCAGCTCCAGCGCCATGCGCTTCACTTCCTCCATCGCCTTCGAAGTCATATTCACCAGTTCCGTGACATGCTGCATAACTGGCTCGCTCAATTCCCGTTGTCTGACTACGTTTAGTCCCACTAAAATACTATAAAGCGCCTGCCCTACGCCATCATGCAGCTCTCGGGCGATGCGCTTTCTTTCTTCTTCTTGTGCCTGGATCGCAAAATTCGTCAGCTTATACTGATAGCGCTCTTTTTCCACTCGCTGTTGCGCAGACATATCACGCAAAATCATGACCAGCTTCCCCTGCGATTCATCCTCTAGTCTCGCAGAGCTGGCAGCGACAGGGTAATCCACACCCGATTTCGTTCGGAGCCTCATTTCGAATGAAGGCATTTGCACGCGCTTAAAAAAGCAATCCGTGCAGCTCGTTTCTTCCATACACGTTGCCATTCCGAGACACAGCTCGCAAATATGTTTATCTCGAATCAGCTCTTCTTCTGTCCAGCCCGTCATCTGCTCAAACGCAGCATTGGCCTTTACGATTCGTCCCTCCTGATCAATCACCAGGATCGCATCGCTGACGTTGGCAAAAATGGACTGCATCAGGGAAAGCACTTCACTCGACGTACCCATGGCTCCTCCTTTTGAGACAATCATCCTAACGTTATTGTAAAGTTTCCATAAAAGAAAGTGTATCAGGGAATTCCCTGAACATCATCGGATTGACTTTTTATGAAATTAGAATATCATCTAATTAGATTAATGACAAATTCACTGGAAGGAGCTTTTGACATGCCTAGCACTACTCCCTTCCCAGCCTATAGCGCTCGATTGGTTTTTCAGCCCGTCACGGAACACGATTTCCCCGAACTGCTGATGGTGTACAATTCAAACCCCGATTATATGGAGTTTGCCTTCGGAAAACGAGTCGTCACTTTGCAGACAGTAGCAGATGACCATCAAGATAATCTGGCTTTTGCGGACTCCTACAGCTTTTCGATAAGAGAAGTACACGGTACCGAAATCATCGGGATCGCCCAGTTCATTTTGCGTAATCCGCGGGATGGCCAGCCTTGGCTCGGCCTCATCATGCTGCACAGCGCCTACCAGAGTCACGGCTACGCTAGAGAATTCCTGGATACATTAATTGCCTGGTACCGGGAAAACGGCTACACCTCTCTGCATCTGGCCGTTTTGGAGAAGAATAGCCGGGTCGTGCCTTTTTACGAGAGATACGGTTTTGCTGTCTACGAGGAAAGAGAGACGGAAAAGATCGGTCGCGTCATCTGTATGAAATACTCGATCCAGTCATGAACGTAAAAACGGGACAGCAAATGCCATCCCGTTCTTTCTCTTACTCTACTACGATTTTCTCAGCTGTGCCGATAGGCGGCAGGCTCTTTGTCATCATTGGGCCGTAAAAGGCCACTACTTGCATATCCTCTTTCAGTTCAGCTGGCGAGAGTACTTTGTTGTCTCGCGCATTGATGATCACCGTTTTCTCGGTAATGTTCAGGTTGATTTTTTCTTGGGAGGTGGCAGTAATACCGCGACCTTCTACGAGCATTTTGTAGTTGCCGTCTTTGTCAGCAGAGATGTTCGCTACTTTTCCCGCTGTCCCCAGGACGTCCTGAGTCTCCAGTCCACCTTTTACCGTGATGCTGAGCGCGCTCGTTTGTGGCGGCAAGCTCATCGCCATGAATTTTTCGGTCGTAGCATCTACGGCCATACCCAGCTTCAAATCTTCTGGCTTCAGCACTTTACCAGCTTCATCCGTAATTTTGGTGTCTTCTGTCAGGTGCAGGATGATGCCAGACTCATAGATGTTCAGTGTAACCGAGTAGCCTTTATCGGATTTGTTGATGTTCGTAATGGTACCTGTGCGCATAGGAGCGATTTCGTCCTCCACTACTGTCACTGTATCATCGGTTACATTCACGTCTGCTTGCAGGATTTCGTCTACGAATTTAACTGGCACATAGGTGCTGCCATCCAGTACGCGAGGCTCTGCTCCCAGCGTTTTGTACATTTTTGCGAAAGGATAGCGATCCTCTCCTTCTTTTGCGTAGCTGGTGATCGCGCCTCTTTGCACTTCTGCTGCTTTTTCCTTGTCGTTCCAGCTTACTTTGAAACCAAGGGCTTCAGCAACAGGACGAAGTGGAACCAGTACGGTTTGTTGACCTTTATCGAAGATCGCATCTTGTGCGATTGATTGACCGTTAATGTTAACAGAAAGTTCTTTTACTGGTTCGGAGGTTGCAGATGCCACGCTAGTTCCCAAAACGGCCAGTGCCGCGATTGTCATCATACCTGTACGGAATGTTTTCATATTGTTTATGCCTCCAATGTGCTTGCTTGTTTTTGTGTGTCTCTATTCATTGGACGGCACCCTTTCAGAAACGTTTCAAATTAATTTTCATAGATGTGTAAATCGTTCGCGTAAAAGCGAAAAACATCACGGCTGGCTTGGGATTTGGCTGTTTTGTGGCATCGGCACATCGGGCTTACCAGACTGGTTGTCGTACAAATAAGTCGGTACCTTGCCGACAATCAGGGCTTCGGAGACCGGGATTTGTGTGGTGACCGTCTGTTGTTTAGTCGCGAACGGGATAATGACCCGCAAATCGACCTCGACATGAATGTAGACAGTCACCAGCACCATGTTGATCCCGGCTTGCTTCAGGCCTGTTTCCAGCTTCGTTTTGACGGCTCCAATCGGGACGAACGACACCGGAATATCAGGCCCAAAGTGCTCCAGAAAGACGTTTTTCGTAGCCAAGCCTAGTGGTATGGTTGTCTGGACGTGCTCCTGCTCGAATTCCTTCAAGCGATTTTGAATACGGGCTGTCGTTTCCCCCACAATCCGGGAGTACTCTTTGAAATTAAAATTCACCGCTTTGATGCTGCCATTCTCGTCTTTCTCCATGATGACAACTTCATTGACGTCGACACCCTGCTGGGTCATGCGTTTGGTGACTGCATCGGTAATGGCGAGCTTGGCAACCTGCTCTGCCTTGGCTTGGGCAATCAACATTAGCGTCGGCTCTACCCTGCGTTCCACAACGATAAACAAAACGATCAATACCACAATAATCAGCAGGAACCCCGCGAAAATTCTCCGTCTACGTCTTTTCCAGCCTCCCCTTCTCAAGCGCACGATGGCTCCCTCTCCCCTTTTGCGACTCGGTTAGTCAGGACGAACCGTACGCATAGCTGGGCGTTTTTCTTTGCTTGTGCGCTGTCTGCTGCCGGTAAGCACCCCGCCGATTCCCGCGACAAACGTAGGAACTCCCGCCGCGACCAAAATTAATGCCCAATCGCGCAGATTGAGATCCGTTGTTTTAAAGATCGGCTGGAGCGCCTCCATGTACACGACACCGATCACGAGCACAATCGACGAAAGTACGGCCCAAACGAGATATTTATTTTCAAATACATTGCGGTGAAAAACGCTGTATTGACTCCGGCAATCGAAAACGTGAATCAGCTGCGCCATAACCAATGTGACGAAAGCGACAGTCTGGGCGTGCACCAAGTCATTCGGATTCTCTTTGAGTGTCAGCCAGAACGCCAAGAGCGTCATGGCCCCGATGAGAAAGCCGCGGCTAATAATCTTCCAGCCCAACCCTCGGCTGAATATGTTCTCTGCCTTGTTGCGAGGCTTCTGATACATCGTATCTTTTTCCGCCTGATCGATGCCCAGCGCCATGGCTGGTAAGCCATCCGTCACGAGATTGACCCATAAGATCTGGATCGGCACCAAAGGCAAGGGAAGCCCGAGGAGCATTGCAAAAAACATGACGAGAATTTCACCTACGTTGGATGCCAGCAAATAACGGATGAATTTTCGAATGTTGTCATAGATGTTGCGCCCTTCCTCTACTGCGGCGACAATCGTGGCGAAGTTATCGTCGCGCAGCACGAGATCGGCGGCTTCCTTCGTCACATCCGTACCGGTAATCCCCATCGCGATCCCAATGTCTGAGGTCTTGATCGCAGGCGCGTCATTGACACCGTCTCCAGTCATGGCGACAACATGGCCTTGGCTTTGCAGAGCACGGACAATCCGCAGCTTGTGCTCAGGGGACACACGGGCATAGACAGTGACTCGCTCCGCATACTCTGTGAGCTGCTCATCTGACATGCCATCCAGCTCCCGCCCCTCCAATACTTCTCCGTAGCCACGCATCAAACCAATCTGCCGGGCGATTGCTTCAGCTGTCACCTTGTGGTCGCCTGTAATCATGACCGTCTTGATTCCTGCTTGATGGCAAAGATTGATCGCTGGACGGACCTCTTCACGCGGCGGATCGATCATCCCGGCCAATCCGACAAAGACGAGATTGTTTTCCAGGGAGCCGATCGGCTGTCCCGGACGATAGCCTTGCAGTGTCTTATAGGCGAAGCCCAATACGCGCAACGCTTTGCCTGCCATCCGTTCCGTTTGCTCCAATACTTGGTGGCGAAACGTCGCGGAGAGTGGCATGAGCTCTCCCTTCCACAATATGTGTGTCGATCTCGCCAGCAATGCTTCCGCCGCGCCTTTGGTCAGCAGGGAATACACACCGTCCGTCCCCTTTTCAACGACCGACATCATTTTGCGGTCAGAATCAAAGGGTAGCTCCTCCACACGCTGTCCCTGATTCTTTTGGTTGCTACGCTCTGTATCGCCGCCCAATGCTTTCGCGGCAAGCACCTTGAGAGCACCTTCGGTCGGGTCGCCTACAACTTGCCAAAAGCGTGACGCCTTGCCCATCCCAAGCAGATTGCGCGTGCTTTGCTCCTCGCATGTCAAACGGGCATTGTTGCATCTGTCTGCGATTCGGATGATTTGCGAGAGGGCTCCGTCACGGGCGGGAGATACCATTTTCCCCAGGTAGTGAAAGGCTCCCTCAGGTGCGTAGCCGCTGCCGCTCACCTCATACGTGGAATCGCTGTGCCACACTTGAGTAACGGTCATTTTATTTTGAGTCAGGGTCCCAGTTTTATCGGAGCAAATAACAGAGGCGCAGCCCAACGTCTCGACTGATGGGAGCTTGCGTACGATCGCATTGCGGCGGATCATCCGCTGGACGCCAAGCGCTAGCGCGACAGTCACAATCGCCGGCAAGCCTTCCGGGATCGCCGCCACTGCGAGGCTCACCCCAGCGAGGAACATCGTAAACAGCTCATGACCATGCCAGACACCAGCAGCAATGACCACAATCGTCAACAGCAGTGCGACGACCACGAGAATTTTGCCCATTTGCTCCAATCGCAGCTGCAAAGGGGTTTCTGCTTCTTCCGCTGTATTCATCAAGTGCGCGATTTTCCCGATTTCCGTGCTCATCCCTGTCGCGACAACGATACCGCTCCCTGTTCCTCCGGTTACCATCGTGCCCATGAACGCGAGATTTTTTTGGTCGCCAAGCGGTACAGTGGAGGCCTGGGCTGTCTCCAGTCTTTTCACGTTTTTTCCGACGGGGACAGACTCCCCTGTCAACGCAGACTCCTCTACCTCTAGCCGATTGGCCGAAAGCAAGCGCAAATCTGCGGGAACACGATCCCCAGCCTCCAATTGCACCAGGTCACCAGGTACCAGCCGCGAAGCCGGTATCATGGAAATGTTCCCACCCCGGATGACCCGCGCCATCGGGGATGCCAGCTCCTTTAGCGCTTGCAAGGATCGCTCAGCCTTGGCCTCCTGAATAAAACCGAGGATGCCGTTAATGAGGATGATCGCGATGATCGCAATCGCATCCAAGTACTCTCCGAGGAAGTACGAGATCAGTGTTGCGATGAACAGGATGAGTACCATAAAATCCTTGAACTGATCAACAAAGACCGAGTAGAGAGGCTTTCGCTTTTGTTCAGCCAACTGGTTGGCACCTTGTTTAGCCAGTCGCCGCTCCGCCTCCTGCTGAGTCAACCCTTGCGCAGCATCACTATGAAGGGCTTCGGTCACGTCGGCCGCCGCCAGCGTGTACCATTTTCGAATTGGCTGTGTATCCACCTACATCTCCTCCATCCACATCTCACTCATTTTCATGTGTATGCAGACGAGCTCGAAAATAAAACAACCCGTCCATTTATCTGGACGGGTCCGCGTTAGTTTGTCGATTATTTCAAACTTTTGGCTACACCAATGCAAATCAACAAAATCGGCGGCAGCCAGGTGAGTCGCGTCAGCCATCTGGCTTTTCCGGCGCGCCTGCCGAGGGCAATTCCTATCACAAGAAGCAAGGCACTCATCACCGCAATACAGAGAGCGACGAGCAGTGGTGAGTATCCCAAAAACGTAAGGCTAATGCCTGCGCCGAAAGCATCCAATGACAGGGCCAGCCCCAACATGACGGCCTCCCAGCCCATAATATGCCCAGAACGGTCAGCATCGGCTTTGGATGGATCTTTTAAAATCTGAATCATGACACCAAAAATGCGGAACTGCGACAATAATACGATGGGCTCCTGCTCTTCCTGTTTTTCTGCGGCTACAACAGCAGTAGACTCCTGATCCTCTGTCCCCGACCGTGTCGCAATGAGCCGCCACAGAGTAAACAAACCCATGAGGATCAAGACCGCGGCTCCAATATACTGGCCAATCTCGGGTGTTAACCATTCGGTGAGGGATGAGCCTACGAGCATGACACCATATACAACAGCAAACGAACAACCGGAAACGACAACGAGCGACAAAAAGGGCATTCTCATGTTCCGTAAACCATACGTCAATCCTACACTGACACTGTCCATGCTGATGGCCAGGGAAACGAGCAGGAGTGCGAGCCATCCGCTCATATGTGGTCACCTCTTTCCCATTGCCTATTAGGTATACGCGAAAAGCTCCGCTGATGTGCCAAGAAACGAATAAGGTTTGACTACGAATGTTGAAAACGAATATTGCCATACCACTTGGGAACTGTTACCATTAAATTAAACAATGTTTAAAACGTTGTTTGACAAAACACTCTTACTTTCAATAAAAAGGAGGTTGGTCATGTCACAGGCAGATAAAAACAGCGAAACGAAAGCAAAAATTTTGCAATCGACACTTGATTTAATCAAGATGGAAGGCTTCGAGAGTGTGACAGTGCGGAAAATCGCAGCGGATTCCGGTACAAACGTAGCTTTGGTTAACTACTATTTCGGTTCCAAGGATAGGCTCATCAATGAAGCCCTCAGTGCCTTTCTAGGAAGCTTTACACCTACATTTGATATCTTGGATAACACCTCACTGCTTCCCCAAGAACGACTCAAGCAGTTTTTAATGAGCTACGTGCAGATCATCCAGCAATATCCCGAGCTGGTTTCCCGAATCTTCTCACTTGGTGGCGCTGTATTTACCTCTCAATATGAATACGGTCAATTTCTCAAAAGCATCGGGTTTGTGAAGATTGCGGGAGTTTTGAAGGAAATTACCCACGAAGAAAACCATGAGGTTCTCATGATGATGATCATGCAGTTGTTTGGAGCGATATTTCTTCCTGCCTTGCTCAAATCGATATTGTCTACAGGGGCTGGCATCGAGGTCGCTTCGGTAGACCAACAGATTGATTTGTTATTCGCACGCTATTTTCATGAAAAATAGGGGGAGAGACAAATGGGCTTTTTGCGAAAATATTGGCCTGACCTCGGGTTGTTGGTGGCAGTAGGTGTTGGTCTGCATGTCATGCTGCAATGGAGTACCATTCCTGTTATCGAGCGGCTGTTGTGGCTAAGCTTCATCGCCATCCTTGTTCATCAGTATGAAGAGTATCGTTGGCCCGGATATTTTGCCGGCCTGTTTAATGGTTTGATTTTCAAAAGCAGCCATCCAGAACGATACCCGCTGAATCCACAGTCTGCGATGATCATCAACCTGGTCATTGCCTATGTCTTTTATCTGGTTCCCCTGTTGTTCCCAACTGTCGTCTGGCTCGGCTTGGCACCGATTCTAATGGGCTTCTTCCAGTTTATCTGGCATGGAATTTTTGCGAATCTAAAAGCGAAAACGCTCTACAATCCGGGCTTGTTCGCCGTTATCGTCTTCCACATCCCGATCGGGGTATGGTATATCCGGCACATTATCTCCACTGGCATGGTAACGACGTCAGACTGGATCATTGGGACGGGCTACTTCATCGTTGCAGTGTATATTCTCATTGTGAAGGGGAATATGTGGCTAAAGGACGAAAATTCCCGTTATACCTTTACTCGTCAACAGTTGGGGCCTTACGTACACAAATCATAAAAACCAGCTCCTGAAAAGAAAAAGAAGAGGCCACTGTCGGCCTCTTCCTTTTCTTTGAACTATTTGATTTCAATCGGCACTTCCCACTTCACGTCGTGTTCCACCATATAGGTAGCGTAGGATACCGTGAGCTTTTTCGGTTGTTGCTTCAAGCGCGGAATCGTGATCTCACCTTTGATCTGTACCCGTCCGTCCTTGTCTCTGGTGCTTTCCGTGCTCACTGACGCAGCGAAATTCTTCCCATTTTCATCCTTTACAAACCAATCGTGGTTATCAACTATGCCTTTTCCTAATGTACCCTCTATGGTCATTACGGCCTCACCTAGATCTTCACCGTTACCTGGCTTCCATGCAAAAGAAGAGAATGTAAAGGTACTGCCAGTTGTCTCATCCTTGAAAGTCGCAGCTTTCTTCTCCAGTTCTGTTGGAACCAGATCAAATTTAGGCGAAGCCAGCTTTTTCTCATAAATTTTCTTTAGCTCAAGCTTTAATTTTTGTTCTCCCTGTATCGGGCCAAATGTATGCCACCAATTCAAGACATCGCCTTCTGGTCTTTCTTCCGCTTCTTCTTCTGTTCTTGGTGTGAAAAGAACATTCTCCTTGTTATCAAGCCCATCATCCAATGATTTCATATCCCAAGCTGCTACCACTTCCCCTTTTTCATTGGTGATTTCGTACATCATATTCTCTCCCGAAAAAGCAGGATCACGCTCTTTTTCTGTGATAATAGCCCCTTGCGGATTTTTCCGATCGTACAGGATCGACGTACGTTCAACCTCCAAATAAGCTGATTTTGGGGAAATAGTATCTAGCATGACCCGTGTCGCACTTGGGGAAAATTCGATATTTTTCAGCTCAATCCCTAGACCTTGTGGCGATTGAAAGGCCGTATCCTGGAAGACAACCGTTTTCGTCGCTTCCTTGGCTTTCTTCATATCGATCGGAATTTCCAATGACCATTTCCCTGTCTTACCTGCGATTTCTGTCTGTTCTAAATGTAAGGTTAGTTTGTCAGGAGTCGTATCAGGTGATTTGAAGATTTCATTCAAATATCGCTCTGTGATGAAAAACTCTCCATGACTTCCCCAATTATCTCCTCCATCATCCTCAAACCAATCCTTACCGTTCTGATCAATCAGCTTCGCATTCAAATTATGATCTTCAATCTTCTTGCCGCTCTCGTCGTACACATCATAGATGACTGCGATTCTCATCGAGTCAGCCAACAGCTCTTTTAACTCGACAGTAATTCCTTGATCGGTTGCCTTCTGCTCCAGCTTTTGAACAAGGCCTTTATTGACGGCATTTTTCATACCGCTATCCGCATCTTTTTCCATTTGGAACAAGCTATTCACATAATTCGCAAACGTAGGTGATACAACCGTTCCGGTCACCACCAACGCCGTAAGTCCTGCTACTACCAATCCTGTCTTCTTCACAATATCCCAACCCCTTTGTCTTCTGGTTCGGGAGGAGTGCTTTCGCGTAGAACGTGGAGGAACTGCATCAGACAGCTTATCCATGACCTCATCTGTAAACGTATCGGGTACAGGAGCCTCTGGAATGTCGGAAAAATCCACTTCTTGCATGCCTTCTCCCCACTCTTGCAGGTGCTTCTGGCATTGTGGGCAATTTTCCACATGTTGCTCCAATCCTTTGCTCTCGGCAGGGGCCAGCTCATCGTTTACGTATAGCTTCAATTGATTAAACATGAAGCATTTCATAAATAGCTCCCCCTCCCATCGTTTTCTCTAGGCTGTCCTTCATCTTTTTGCGGGCGCGGAATAATCGCATCTGAACGGAGCTCTCCGATAGAGAAAGTCGCTCGCTGATCTCCCGATACGACAGTCGCTGTAGGTAAAACAGGACGAATACCTCGCGATACTCCTCATCCAGCAGCATAATGCTGCGTTCCAGCGCTGCGTCCCGTTCCTTTTTCAACAAAGTTGTTTCAGGCGTGTCCGGGTCAATCAGCTGCTCCTCATCGATTTCTACCTGCTCTGTCCGTTTGCGTTTTCGCATTTCATCGAAACAATGATTGCTCGCAATTCGATACAGCCACGACGAAAACCTGTACTCAGGCCGATAGTCGTGTAAACGATAAAAGGTTTTGATAAACACGTCTTGAGCCAAATCCTGTGCGTCTGGCATGTTTCCGATCATCCTGTACAAATAACCGACCATCTTGCCCTTGTATCTGTCGACAATTTGTCTGTACTGCTCATGATCGCCAGCCAGGATTTGCTCGATTAGTTCCTGATCGTCCGGCATTTTGCTACTCCTCCATCTATCACAGATCAAGCCAGCGGGGAATGCTGCGCAGCTTCCGTTTTGGTTGATTCATAAGCTATTACGGATTTGCTGGAAAAACCTTTCTCTACTTTTAAAAAATTCTATAATCAGTTATCCAAATAAAAAAGAAGAGGCCTCTGTCAACCTCTTCCCCTGTCTGTCTTTCATCTATTTGATTTCAAATGGCACTTCCCAATTCACGTGGTGCTCCACCGTATATTCAGCAAAAGATATTGAGAGACTTTTCGGTTGTTGCTCCATGCGCGAAATCTCCAACGTGCCTTTGAAGTGTACGCGTCCGTCTTTGTCTCTATTGTATTCTGCATCCAAGTCCGCTTGGTGGGTATCTCCATTTTCATCCTTTGCAGACCAAAAGTTGGTTTGGACTACGTCTTTTCCTAATATCCCCTCTACTGTCATCACAGCTTTACCTAGCTCCTCGTCTTTACCGGGTTCCCATGCAAAAGAAGAAAACGTAAAGGTACTGCCTGCTTCATCTTGTAAAGTCGCTGCTTTCTTGTTTAGTTCTGCTGGAACCAGATCGACTTTGACTTTGGAAGAAGAGCGTTTCATTTCATATATTTTTCGGAGCTGAAGCGTTAACTTTTGTTCACCCTGCATCGGGCCAAAAGAATGCCACCACTTCTGGCTATGTTCACTTTGTCGTTTTCCTATAATTCCAGATATATTGAGCACGTTTTTCTCCTTCGCTATCCCCTCATCCAATGACGCCTTATCCCGAGCAGCTACAACATCCCCTTTTTCGTTTGTGATTTCGTACGCAATATCGTTTCCTGATAAAATGGGAACCTGCCTTTTTTCCATTGTTTTGACTTGCGCCCCTTCGCGGGTTACTTCTACTCGCTCCTCTTCAACTTCTACATAAGCTGATTTAACAAGAGTAGTTTCTAGCATCAGGCGGGTCGCACTCGGAGAAAATTCGATTTTTTCCAGTTCGATCTCCATCCCCAGTGGTGAATGAAAAGCTGTGTCCTTGAAAGTAACCGTTTTGGTCGCTTCCTTGGCTTTCTTCATATCGATCGGGATTTCCATTGACCATTTTCCCTTTTTCCCTGCGATTTCGGTCTGTTCTAATTTTAAGGTCAACATATTCGGAGTAGCTTCGGCGGATTCAAAAATAGTGTTTAAGGGCTGCTCTACGATAAAATACTTTCCGTGACCACCCAAGGTTGGTCCATCGTCTTCCAACCAATCTTTCCCTGTTGAATCAATCAGATAAGCATTCAGTAGGTGTCCATCTTCACCAATTTTAATTTGCTTGCCGTTCTGGTCGTACACATCATAGATCACGGCGATTCTCATCGAGTCTGCCATCACCTCTTTTGCTTCGAAAGTAATCCCTTGATCGGTTACTTTTTGCTCAAGCTTTTGGACAAAACCTTTATCAACAGCATTTTTCATGCCATTATCCGCATCCTTCTCAATCTGGAACAAGCTATTCACATAGTTGGCAAACGTCGGTGAAACGACCGTACCTGTCACGACCAAAGCCGTTAGTCCTGCTACTACCAGTCCTGTCTTCTTCACAATATCCCAGCCCCTTTGTCTTCTGGTTCGGGAGGAGCGCTTCCGTGCCGTACGTACGGGAACCTCTTCGAACAGTTTACTCATGACCTCGTCCGTAAAGGTATCGGGTACAGGAACTTCCGGATAGGTGGAAAATTCCTCTTCCAGCATGTAATCTACCCACTCTTGCAGCTTGATTTGACATTGTGGGCATTCTCCTGCATGCTGCTCCAGTCCTTTGCTTTCGGCAGGGGGGAGCTCGCCATTTGCATAGAGCTTCCATTGATTAAACATGAAGCATGTCATAAACATCTCCCCCTCCCATTGTTTTCGTCAGGCTTTTCTTCATCTCTTTACGAGCACGGAACAAGCGCATTTGAACAGCGCTCTCCGTAAGAGACAGTCTCTCGCTGATTTCCCGATAAGACAGACGCTTCAAGTAATGTAGGACGAACACCTCGCGATACTCCTCATCCAGCAGCATGATACTGCGCTCCAGCTGGGCGTCTCGCTCCTTTTTTAACAGAGTGGTTTCTGGTGTCTCTGGATCAACGATCTGTGCCTCCACAATTGCGGTCTGCTCCGCCCTTTTGCGTCTTCGTATTTCATCGAGACAATGATTGCTCGCGATTCGATACAGCCATGAAGAAAACTTGTGCTCAGGCCGATAGTCTTTCAATAGGTAAAAGGTTTTGGTAAACACGTCTTGAGCCAAATCCTGTGCGTCTGGCATGTTGCCGATCATTTTGTACAAGTAGGTCACGATCTTGCCCTTGTACCTGTCGATAATCTGACTGTACAGCTGGTGATTGCCAGCCAGGATTTGCTCGATCAATTCCCGATCGTCCGGCATTTCTACTACTCCTCCATCTATCACCGATCAGCCTTTGGGGAATGCTGCGCAGCTTCCGTTTTGGTTGATTCAACACTAATACGAATGAGCGGGAAAATCCTTTCTCCTTATTTTTAAAAAATTTATTTTCCCGTCATAAGAGGGCTTCAAAGCTATTTGTTTGAGTCAACATAGTGGAGGAGAAGAAAAAGCACAGGTCTCTTCAACTCTGACACGCCAGCGTGGGGGATTGACTGTCCGTCTCCACTTTAAAAAGAGGACCGTCGAGCCAAAGCCACCCTACGGGCGGACGTTTCTCTGAGAAGAAGTGTTCGACAAGCGTGGACCTCTTTTTAAAGTTCCGACTGGGTAGGCGTTGTCAAGGTCTGCGAGCCCTGTGCTTTTTCTTTTCACCAGCTTTCTTGGCTAATCGGTACCTTTAAAAACTTAGGAAGATCGCCCAAAAAAGAGCTCGACAGCCTGAACAAATCAGGACTGCCGAGCTCACTTGCTAACAAATCTATTCTTTTTCGAATGGGAGTACTTTAAACACGTGCAGCTAGTGCCCGGGCGAGCAACTCTACCAGCCTCTGCGCATACTCGCCAGTGGTATCCCTTACCCCTGAGAATTCCGTCACTTCCATACTTGTCACGCGCGAATCTCGCAAGACAGTTGCCAGTAATGCCTCCGCTTCGGACAGCGACAATCCTGTCTCGCTTGGGGAATAGGCCGCTGGCATCGCGTCTTTGTGCATGATATCTACGTCGAAATGAACGAGGATTTTGGCATCAGGCGGGATCGATTGGAGCATATGAGAAACTCGTTCCACGATGCTTCCCTCTGTGAGCTGAGCCAAGGTCATGACGTCAACGCCGAAAGTCTCTCCAGGCATCTGCTGGCAGCCGATGAGGCGGATTCGCTCTGCGTCCCAGCCGCTTGGCTCGATCCATTGTCCGCGATCCTGAAGCAAAAACCACAAACCCATCCCTGCCGCCCCAATACAGCGAGAAGCGGATGGCACTACTGCATCGAGATGACCGTCAAGCACGAGCAGATACGCTTTTTCCTGATACTGAGCCTGATGAGCCTGTGCTGTTGCAACGACCAAGCTGCAATCGCCGCCGAGCATCAAGACAAAGTCGTCTGTATCGAGCCACTCTTGCGCGTCCTTTTGCAGCAAATCCCAGAACATGCGCGGTGCCGGCCAGTTACGAACTGGTGGAATATTGTGGCGAGGCAAATCATCCGGAAGCTTCAGATTCCCTACGTCCTGCACGCTCAGACCACGCTGCTGCAAATGCTCGATCAATCCTGCGCTCCGCAATGCATCTGGAGCAAGCTGTGTGCCCGAAATGTAAGCCCCTGTGAAATGCGGGATACCAGCTACTTTTACTTTGATAAAAAGTCCCTCCCAAGGAAATTCATCGTATGACCATCCCTAAAAGTATATCACAGCTTCGCGTGCAGTAATTGGATGAGATCACCGACGGACGGTCGCAACCAACGATCTGGCATGGATGCTTTTTCCCCGCGCAGCAATTGGCAAGCAAGCGCATTCGGATGGACATCTGCACTTAAAAAATACACTTGGTGCACAGGCTGCGGGAGAGCGTCCATGACCTCCACACATTTGCTGACATACGTTTGCAGCGCATCCCGATAAGCGGGAGTCGTTAATGCCGCACCACACCACACATCAATTCCGGTCAACGCCTTGGCATGAGCTGCATCCAAGCTTTTGGCGAGCGAGCAGACAACGAACAGCAGCTTCTCTGGCGCCAGCTGGAACCGCTTCTGATACTGCTTGGCAAAACGGGCAAGTGTTGCATTCCAGGACGGAGTATCGTAGCTGCCGAGATCTGGGATGCATTTGAGTGCCCCGACTAGCTGCTCTTGCCTCTTTATAAACAAGAGACCGTCAATCACTTGAAACGAAAGCCCGGTCAACTGCCCAGACAAAAACTCACCCACCCGTTCATGCATGACGCGAGAGATTCGCTGCGAGGATTTGCGCTTTAGCTTTTGCCGTATGCGCACTTCTTCTTCCTCCAGGTAGACCCGTATCAGCCTGGAAAACAAATCTGCCTCCGTAGTTGGCTCTAGTATCAGGCACTCCAAACGGCTATAGGCGTCTGCCACGCTTTGGTCCCATTGCCCTTCTTTTTCTGTGCCCATCATTACCCTCCCTCACATCATTTCGGATGCGTGATCGGCCACGACCAGCACATCCATGTGTCGGACCTCCCTCAATAATCGCTGAATGACCGAACCCTCGAGAATTTCCTTCCAGCGGGTCCGCGCCGACTGCCCGATGACGACCTGCGTCGTTCCTTTTTCGTTCATATGCCAAACCAGCTTGGTGAAAACCTTGCGCCGAGAAGGGGCTTCGTATTGTTCGAAGCGACCTCCGAGCCGCTCTGTTAGTGCCTTCAGCTTCGCCAGCTGCGTCTCTTCCTCTTCTGTCAGCGACGAATGATCCTGCACGTAAGCTACATGCCAGGACGCCTTCAGCCGATAGGCAATTCGGAATCCTCGGCGAATCAATCGTTCACTGTCTGCGCGCAAATTCACACAGACAAAAATGACTTCCTGCTGCCGCCAAGGCCCGCGAAGCGTTCGTCGCTCCCACGCCTCCAAGCGTTCGTCGACGTCGTCCGCCACTTCACGCAAGGCCAACTCCCGTAGCGCGATCAAATTCCCTGTTTTGAAAAAGTTGGTCAGCGACTGCTCTACCTTTTCCATCGCGTAAATATTGCCCTCCCGCATCCGCTGACGCAGTGCTTTGGGTGAAATATCGATCAGCTCGACCTCATCTGCCTGATGCAAAATATGATCCGGTACCGTCTCTCGCACGCGAATTCCCGTGATTTGTTCGACGCTGTCGTTTAAGCTCTCCATGTGCTGAATGTTCATCGTGGATATGACGGAAATACCCGCAGCCAAAATCTTCTCGACATCGTGGTATCGCTTCTCATAGGCACTCCCCGGCACATTCGTATGTGCCAGCTCATCCACCAGTACGACCTCCGGATTTCGCTGGATGATTTCGTCCGTATCCATTTCTTCCAACGTCACGTTTTTGTACGGAATACGCTTGCGCGGGATAAGAGGAAGTCCCCCTACCTGCTCAATGGTTTCTTTTCGTCCATGCGTTTCTAAAAGCCCAATCACCACGTCGATGCCATTTTCGGCGAGCTCGTTGCCTTCTCGGAGCATCGTGTACGTCTTGCCGACACCAGGTGCGGCTCCCACATATACTTTTAGCGTACCGCGCTTGATTTTCCCGATTTTCTGCTGCATCTCCTCATCAGAGAGTCGGCGGTACGGATTGGGCGTTACCGCTTGTTCACGCTTGGTCGGCATAACGCGCTCACCGTCCCGCTCAGAACGGTCCGCTACGATTAGGATATCAATATTTTTCGTTTGCCGAAGAATCTTATGGACGATGGAGCCATAGCATATCTCTTCCCAGCGCGTACGCTTGGACTGCCCCATGACGATTCGGGTCACATTATTCTCCATCGCATAAGCGACGAGCTCGTTTGCTACGCCCTTTTCATGTGCAAGCATCTGCTCTTCAAAGGTACCTCCGACTTTGTCCACGAGCTTTCCGATGGATCTCTTAAAAGTCGCTTCTTCCTTCGTCAGTTTCTTGGATAAAGGGAGAAAACAGACGACCAAGAGCTCTCCGCCGAGCCGCTTGGCAACCTGTTGTCCTCGCCGAACCAATATCGACCCGTTCCAATGATACTGGGCAGAAACCAACACCTTCTCTGTGGCTCCGGAAGCCCCTACCATACCGTGCTTCTCTCGATAATCCTCCAAATCCTCGTTTACGCCTGTAGCTACGAACCGAAGAGCGAGTTCTCGCAGCATATGCAGATTGTCTCTGCGAAACAACGGATGCTTGGTTCGAGTCGGGTTGCGATCATCTTCTTGCAGCCTTTTCAGAATGGCTTCTGGCGTGACGTCGAGCAATTTCACCTCGTCAGCCATGGCAAGCGTATCCTCAGGTACACACTGGTCGATACGCACTTCTGCCTTCGTCAGTCGCTCCGCCATTTCTTTCATCCCCGCCAATTCGTAAATGTTGACCGTCGCAATCACACTAATATTGTGATTCAACAAATACTGAACATCGTCGAGCCGGGTTACACGCTGGGCATCTGGACGATTGCGATGAGCCAAACCGTCTACGAGAACCACTTCCGGATCACGCTCGATAATGGCTGCAACGTCCAGATCATGTCTCGCTTCCCCGAGGGAATACCAGATGATTGGCTGGATTTGCTCCAAGCCCTCCCGCTTTTGCGCCAGCTTGGGATGAGTGGCCTCGCCTGAGCCAGCTACGACCACATCAATCCCTTTTTTCTTAAGCGACTGCCCTTCCATTAGCAGGTGATAGGTTTTACCTGAACCACTGACTGCCCCCAGAATGATTTTCAGCCTGCCCCGGTGCATTCTGGAGATGGACTGCAAGATTTCCTCCGGGGACTTTCGCCGAAACTGCTCTACCATCTCGCAGCCCTCCTTCATTCTTTACTTATCCAATTCATCCAAAGCTATATTCAGCTTGACTACATTGACACGCGGCTCTCCGAATACCCCCAAGCTTCTTTCCTCTGTATTCGCTTCAATCAGAGCCTGTAGTTGTACTGGTTCGAGATTGCGCACCTTGGCTACACGCTCCACTTGTATCTGAGCAGCTTTTGGCGAGATATGCGGATCCAGACCGGAAGCGGAGTTCGTCAACAAATCAGCCGGGATGTCTTCCTGCTTCACGCCAGGATTCGCTGCCAGAAATGCGGCGATATCTTTTTGTGTACGTTCGATCAGGGCCGGGTTGGATGGCGCGTAGTTGTTCGAGCCAGAGCCTGACGCATTGTTATCAATAGAAGAAATGCGTCCCCAGAAGTACTTCGGATCGGTGAAGGTCTGCCCAATCAGCTCGGAGCCGACTACCTTGCCGCTCGCATCGGTGATGAGACTGCCACTTGCTTGTGCAGGCATGACAACCTGTGCAACCCCTGTCATCGCCAGCGGGTAGGCAACGCCGCAAATCAGCAGCAAAACGAGGCTGAGACGCAAATTTTTCCATATCATATCGGTTCACCTGAGCTTTCTTTTTTCAATATGAGTTACACCAGATTCAATCCTACCAAAATCAAGTCTATCAGCTTGATGCCCACGAACGGGACGATAATTCCCCCCAAGCCATAGATCACCAGATTGCGGCTGAGTAGCTTCGTCGCGCTCATCGGTGTGTATTTCACACCTTTCATCGCCAACGGAATCAGGATCGGGATAATAATCGCATTGAAGATCAACGCGGACAAAATCGCACTTTCCGGTGTAGCCAGACCCATGATGTTGAGCGCACTCATTTGTGGGATCGCCAGCATGAACATCGCAGGAATGATCGCGAAGTATTTCGCTACGTCATTGGCGATACTGAACGTCGTCAATGCACCGCGCGTCATCAAAAGCTGCTTGCCAATCGCAACGACCTCGATAATTTTGGTCGGGTCAGAATCCAAATCGACCATGTTCGCTGCTTCTTTCGCCGCTACCGTACCCGTATTCATCGCCAAACCGACATCGGCTTGTGCGAGAGCTGGCGCGTCATTCGTACCGTCACCCGTCATGGCGACGAGCTTGCCTGCCGCTTGTTCTTTGCGGATCAGCGCAATCTTGTCTTCCGGCTTGGCTTCCGCTACGAAATCGTCCACACCTGCTTCGCGGGCAATCGTCGCGGCTGTCAGCGGGTTATCTCCCGTGCACATGACCGTACGAATACCCATGCGGCGCAGCTCTTCAAAGCGTTCGCGCATCCCTGGCTTTACGGTATCTTTCAGGTAAATCAACCCGAGAATCGCATTGCCTTCTGCTACAGCCAATGGCGTGCCGCCCGCCGTTGCAATCCGGTTTGCTTTTTCATCCAAATCAGCAGGGATGTTGCCCCCTTGCTCTACCACGTATTTTTTGATGGCGTCGACGGCCCCTTTGCGGATGAGGACGCCGCTTGCCAAATTCGTCCCGCTCATTCTTGTTTCAGCGCGGAACTCCACGCCTTCGGAACCAGGCAATTCCAGTTCAGCGGGTGCCAGACCTTGTTTTTTCGCCAGCTCTACAACAGAGCGTCCTTCCGGTGTTTCGTCATGGACCGAGCTTTGTGCAGCTACTCGGTTCAATTCCGTGCTTTTGCTGTTGCCTACGGTGACAAACTCGGCAGCCATCCGGTTACCATGCGTGATCGTTCCCGTTTTATCCAAAATAATAGTGTTGATGTCACCGGATGCCTCTACGGCTTTACCAGACATAGCGATGACGTTAAACTGCGTGACCCGGTCCATACCCGCAATCCCAATCGCTGACAAGAGTCCGCCAATCGTAGTCGGAATCAAGCAAACGAGCAAAGCAATCAGTGTCGCAACCGGAATGGCTGCATTTACATAGTTGGCAATAGGCAGCAAGGTCGTGCAGACAATCAGGAAAATCAACGTCAAGCTGACCAATAGCGTATTCAACGCGATTTCATTCGGAGTCTTCTGTCTCTTCGCGCCCTCTACCAACGAAATCATGCGGTCCAAAAACGATTCGCCGGGATCAGTCGTCACACGGACACGGATCCGGTCACTGACTACACGTGTGCCTCCCGTGACAGAGCTGAAATCGCCACCTGCTTCTTTAATGACCGGAGCAGATTCACCCGTAATTGCTGATTCGTCCACAGAGGCGACACCCTCGACGATTTCCCCGTCGGATGGAATCAGCTCGCCTGCTTCCACGATCACCAGATCGCCTTTTCGCAGTTCTGTGGAACTGACGACTTGAATGCGACCATCTTTCCCCACTTTTTTTGCTTGCGTGTCCTGCTTCGTTTTTTTCAAGCTCTCTGCCTGTGCTTTGCCGCGACCTTCTGCCAAGGCTTCTGCGAAGTTGGCGAACAGAATCGTCACGAACAGGATAAAGCTGACGACACCGTTGTAGAACGGGTCCGAAGCTCCCCCAAACAAATTGGGCACAAACGTCAAGAGAAGCGTAATGAAGAACCCGATCTCTACCACGAACATGACTGGATTTTTCATCATCACACGCGGGTCCAGTTTTTTGAAAGACTCGACAAAGGCCCGCTGGTACAAATCTTTAGGAAGCGCAACCGTGCGCGTTCTACTCATGGAAAATTACTCCTTTGCCTCTAGTATTCATGTTCAAATCAATGTTCAAAAAGTCAGCTTTTGAACTTCCCCTTATCATCGGATTGTGAGCCACTCGGCGATTGGGCCAAGAGCAAGCACAGGCAGGAATGTCAGTGCGCCTACGATCACCACAGTCGCAATCAAAATCACCGTGAATACACTATTGTCTGTGCGCAGCGTACCCATCGTTTCCGGTACCGGCGTTTTTGCGAGCAAGGAGCCTGCTACCGCCAGCATCGTAATGATCGAGACGTATCGACCGAACAGCATGACGAGTCCGGTAGAAATGTTCCAGAATGGCGTGTTGTCGCCCAATCCTTCAAAACCGGAACCGTTGTTGGCTGCGGAAGAAGTGTACTCGTACAGCACTTGTGAAATGCCGTGGAAGCCTGGGTTCGACACTGCGGACGATCCCATTTCTGTTGCCAATGCAATGGCGGTTGGCGCCAAAATAATCAGGGGATGAACGAGAATCGCGATGGCGATCAGCTTCATCTCTTTTCCTTCGATCTTGCGGCCGAGGAATTCAGGCGTACGCCCTACCATCAAGCCCGCCAAGAATACAGCCAAAATCGCATACATCAAAATGTTAATGGTTCCGACGCCATCTCCGCCGAATACGCAGTTGAGCATCATTTCACCGAGCGGAACCAAGCCGCCAAGTGGTGTCAATGTATCGTGCATGTTGTTCACGGTTCCTGTCGTTGCCGCTGTTGTCACGGCGGTGAACAAGGCGCTTTGTGCGATGCCAAAACGGACTTCTTTTCCTTCCATGCTGCCCATTTCTTGTGACAGGCCAGCCCGTTCCAGCGCCGGGTTGCCGTTTCCTTCATTGGTATACGCCGTAATCAGAAACGCCAGGAACATCACGAACATCGCTCCAAAAATAACCCAGCCTTGCTTGCGGCTCTTCGCCATGAAGCCGAATGCGAATGGCAGTGCCGACGGGATCAAGAACATCGACAAAATTTCGATCACGTTTGTTAGCGGTGTCGGGTTTTCAAACGGATGCGAAGAGTTTACTCCGAAGAATCCTCCCCCGTTTGTTCCCAAATGCTTAATCGATACCAGTGAAGCAACGGGACCGCGAGCGATTTGTTGCTCCGTTCCGCTAATCGTTGTTGCTGTCGCTGTCGGCTCCATCGTCTGCGGTACGCCTTGGGACACCAAGAGCAGTGTCACAACAATTGCCAGTGGAATCAACACCCGTGTATGAGCACGCACCAGGTCAACGTAGTAGTTACCGATGCTACGCTGCCCTGTCAGCCCGCGCATGAAAGCCATTACGACCGCGATCCCTGTCGCTGGCGTCGTAAACATCAGGTAAATAATGACCAGCATCTGCGATAGATACGACAATCCGCTCTCCCCGCTGTAATGCTGAAGATTCGTATTCGTCAAAAAGCTGACGGCTGTGTTAAAGGAAAGCAACGGATCCATCGCCGCAATTCCACTCGGGTTTCCAGGCAGCATCCCTTGCAAACGAAGCAAGAGATACGCAATCGCTACCATTGAAATGTTGCTAACCAGAACAGCCATTGCGTACTGCTTCCAGGTCATATCTGCTACGCGGATACCAGACAGCTTGTATATCGCTTTTTCCACCCCGCCAAAAACACGGTCCAGACGGGTCGTCTCCAGCGAAAAGGAGCGTGCCAAATATTTTCCCATCGGTATGGCGAGCACGAAAAGCACCACCAAAACCAACGCTATTTGTATAAAGTCCACGACAGTTCCTCCTACTCCCTCTAAAAAGTGGCTCCAAATAATCGAATGCTTCGGGTAACCCCTAGTATTTTTCTGGGTAAATCAATGCGTGGCACAGGTACATCGCAAGCCCTGCCATAATCAAAAGCAACCAGATCATTTCTCTTTCCCTCCCTGTTCTCTTACTACGGCGTCACAAAATTTGATGAGTGCAAAAAATACACCGAATGAAAGCGCCAAGAGCAGTATGGAAACCACGTCCATGCCATGTCCCTCCTTTTTTGTTGTACTAACTATTCCGTGAAGTCTGGCCGACTCGTCTCTCTCGCTTCCCCTGTACAGGCTTCCTTTTTTGAAAAAAACCTGCCATTTGGGAAAAAAATAGACCAATGCTTACGATTTCCCCGAAAGACCGCCGCATTTGACCGAGCTGAAGATGAACAGACGAACGAAGTCGCCCGCATCCCGCGGCAAATAAAACGATCCTTTGTATCGGAGAAAAAGTACTCATTGGTCTACCTAACGCCCAGCCGACTTGAAGTTGCCTTCTTTGCGTTTTGTCTCCCGTTTCCTTTTTCCGAAAACAGCTATTTACTTGTGAGTAAAACGGTCATTGGCCGTTTTTGAGCAAAACGAAAAGACCTGCGTAACGTTTCGAGTCAACCCTTGTTGTCCCTCAATGGATAACAAAAAGGCCTCCTCAAACAGGCGGTCTTTAGACCTCCCTCGCTTTAGCCGACGAAGTTAGCTGACGGGTAGGATGGCGAAAGAGTTTCTCATCCCTCCCACGATTCATGCGTGGGATTAACCCCTACTGATTGGGTCCTCCGTTCCCGAGTGCCTCGGGATTTGGCCATATTTTGCAATTGTTGGTTACGAATCTCATTATACGTCCGGCATAATCGGATGTTAATGTCCTATTTCAGTCTTTTTCACACGATTTTTGCATTCTTTATCCGTGTAAGCGATTTAAACCTATCAGGCCTCATCCGATCATGATATTTCATCGTTTCTCTTCCGTTTTCACATTATCAGCCTATTTGTTTGACAGCCTCTGGACAGCTGAGTAATATTAGGCACAATGATAATTATGGGAGGTATGGCGTTTGGCCATCTCTAACAAAAAAAAGCTGGAAGCTGAAATCAGCGAAGCATTCATAAAATTTCAACGCGAACTAATTGGACGAGGTCCGCAGGAAGCCAAGACCTACATCGTCGGTGATATGGTCATCGCCAGGTTCAAGGGTGTTCTTACCGTCGAAGAAAAGCATCTGTCCAGTCACGATAAAGGTCGCCGCATCGTCAAAGAAATGCGCGAGGTTCTCCGTGAAATGTACAGTGAAGAATCGGAAGAAATCGTAGAAAAGCTTACAACCTGCAAGGTACTATCGAGTCATAGCGACATCAGCACGAAAATGGGTGAACGGATCGAGGTTTATGTATTGGACAAGGACCTCGAAAAAATGTTGGGCTAAATTTTCACGAAAACAAGGCTCCGCCTCATTTGCAGGCGGAGCCTTTTCTATTTCTCTCTTAGCCACTCATCTGTTCGGCCAACCAGCCGTAGCCTTTATACCCGGGCTGACTCACGATGACGTGATTCGCCCCGAGCGCCTTGTATAACATCGCGTTCCGATGCTCCTGCGTCATCACAAAAATCCGGCAGGTGCCCAGCTGCTTGAACAGTGTAACGAAGTCGCGTCCCTCCGCCCACTCATCGGGAAAGATGTAGACGGATTGGTATATCAGCAAGGATTCCTGATCGCGGTAGCACTCGTCAAATGAGATGGGCAAAAAACGCTGAATCGTCTTATCTCCAGACCCCGCTTTCAATGAAAAGGCACCTGGATTCCTTCCCCAAAACGCAGGCAAACTGTCACAGCATAGTGTCTGGACAAAAGAAGTGAAAGCTTCCCCCTTGCCTAATACGAGATAATGCTTCATAGCAGCACCTCCCCTTCCCTTATTGGAGATCCTCAATGGACGAGATGTTCATGTACGAAGGAACCACGAGTCCGATTTTGGTTCCGTCGAGATTCGGACCCAAATCCTCGATTTGCCCACCGAATTTTTTCAAATAGCTCGTATCTGTAGACGGCAGCCACGCCGCAACCATCCCATCTACATCCCCAATGGCCACACCTGCCCACATCGGTCCAGTCTGCACCTGACTCAACTCGACTTCATACCCCAGCTTCTGCTCAAGCACATGCTCTACGACGTGCGAGCTGGCAATCTCGGAATCCCATGCTACATAAGCGAGAGTCAGCTTCTCTTTTTGGACAGGCTGTATGCCCTCCACCCATTTCGCTACTTTGACTTCATTGTTTTTTACCCATTCCGCAGCGGCCACTTCCGGATCTTTTCCGTCAATCATTTGAACCATGACCGACTCCATATCGGCTGGCTCCCACCAGAACTTATCCAGAAATTGATAGGCAGCAGGCTGATCCTCTTTCAGCCCTTTGCGCACGATGGTATGGATTTGTTCCGCTCCGCCAAAGCCGTTCTTTGGGTCCGCCAAGTATTTCAAATCCATCTTTTTAAACATCCAGTGCGGCGTCCAGCCCGTTATGATAATTGGTTCCTTCGCTTCGTACGCCTTGATCAAAGCTGCTGTCATAGCGGCATCTGAGCCTTCGACAAGCTGCCATTTATCCAAGCCATACAGGTTCATGACTTCCTCTGTCTTTACCATCGAGCCTGCTCCTGCGTCGATTCCGATGATTTTGTAGTCGAGCTTTTCTCCTAGCGCGTTGTCCGACGTCTCAGAAGGAATCGGACCGACCACCGTTGCTGTCGGTATTTGTGTGTTTGTGTTTTGACTAGAGCATCCTGCGAGCCAAGCTGTCGCTCCCATCATGACTGCCAATATAGCTGGAATCATTTTGTTCATCATGTATTTCTCTCCTTTTTTCCTGCATGTTGGGTAAGTCGATCCAAGACGATAGCGATGATCACGATGGATAGCCCCGCCTCGAATCCTCTTCCTATATCCACTTGCGATACGGCGCGATATACGTCTGCACCCAAGCCTTTCGCCCCGATCATAGCCGCTATGACCACCATCGACAGGGCGAGCATGATGCACTGATTGACTCCCGCCAAGATCGTCGATTTCGCGTATGGCAGTTGTACTTTCACGAGCTTTTGCCACCCAGTTGCGCCAAAGGCGTCCGCCGCTTCCTCCATTTCCGCTGGGACCTGACGTATGCCTAAGTTCGTGAGACGCACGATTGGCGGCAAAGCAAAAATAACGGAGGCAATAACTCCCGGCACCTCGCCCAAACCGAAGAAAAAGATCGCGGGAATCAAATAAACGAACGCGGGCATCGTCTGCATCAAATCCAGTACTGGCGTAACCAGATTGCGAAACGTATCGTGTCTCGCGCAAAGAATGCCCACCGGAATCCCGATGACGATCGAAATCATGGTAGCAGTGAGGACGAGTCCCAATGTCTCCATCGTTTCATCCCAGTACCCCAAGTTGTGGATGAGAGAAAGTCCAACAACCGTAAAGACCATGGACGCTCTCCCTGCAAAAACCCACGCAGCGGCCCCCAGCAACAAGATGAGAATCAGCGAAGGTATCTCTGCCAAAACCGTAGAACAGTAAGTCACCATCGTGGAAATGACGATAGCCACCGGATCAAACAATACCCCTTTGTACTGGCCCAGCACCTCCACGAACCCTTCCATCCAACCGCCAATCGGCAGCTTAGGCACGGCGTCCATCACTCATCACCTCTGCTCTCTGATGCTCTTGTACATTGACTTTGCCTACCAGCCCGCCTAGCACCGCTCCTTTTACGATGACACCCAATAATCGCTGCTGGTCGCCCACTACAGCAATCGGGACGTGCAGGTCTGCCATCATCGGGAACAAGCTGTGCAGACGTGCGTCAGGCGAAACGGTAGGGAGGTCGGTTTTCATGATTGCCTCCAGCGAATCTCCCGTACCAATCGCAAGTGATACGTCATACGCCGTAATCAAGCCAAGCAGTGTGCGCTTTTTGTCCACGACGTACAAGCTGGACACGCCATTATCCATCATGAGTTGCAGCGCCACTCGGGCCCCTTTGTCAGGCGTGATTGCTTCTGCCCGTTTCATCACATTTTCAGCAACGAGCACCCTGGACAGGTCGGCATCCTCCACGAACTTCCGCACGAATTCATCCGCTGGGTCTGCCATAATTTCTTCCGGGCGGCCGATCTGAATGATCTGCCCGTCTTTCATAAAGGCAATCCGATCGCCCAGTCGCAACGCCTCATGCAAGTCATGTGTAATGAACAGGATCGTCTTTTTCATCGTCATCTGGAGCTCCAGCAGCTCATCCTGCATATCTTTTCGAATGAGTGGGTCCAGTGCACTGAACGCTTCGTCCATCAAGAGAATATCTGGATTATTAGCCAACGCCCGCGCCAGACCGACCCGCTGGCGCATCCCTCCGCTCAATTGATCCGGGTGCGCATTTTCCCACTCGGTTAATCCAACGAGCGCAAGTGCTTCCCGTGCTCTTTCTTGCCGGAGTCCTGGCGGTACTTGCTGAATCTCCAAACCAAACTCCACGTTTTCTCGTACCGACCGCTGCGGAAACAGGGCGAAATTTTGAAAAACCATCCCGAGCTTCTTCCTCCGCACCTCACGCAAAGCTGCTGCCTTCATGTCCACGATCTCTTCCCCATCGATCTCGATGCTTCCGCTCGTTGGGTCAATCAGTCGATTACACAGTCGGATTAAGGTGGACTTGCCGCTGCCTGACAGGCCCATAATGACAAAGATTTCACCTTCCTCGACTTCAAAGCTGACCTGATTGACACCGATGGACTGGCCAGTTTGCTTGTAAATTTGTTCTTTTGTCCGTCCTTCCGCCAGCAGCTTCAAGGCCAGTTCGGGCTGCTTGCCGAACACTTTTGTCAGTCGATCGACTTTCATTTTGGGCATGGTATCCCTCATCCTTCGTTTTTTCGTAAATGTAAAAAGCCCGCGAAGCTTCCACACTCAAGCAAAACCAAGCAGGCACGCTTGATTTTTACTCGTGTAGAAAATCCGCAGGCTTACGTAATACCTGGCGCCCATTTTCAGGACTCCCTGTACTCTGTCTTCCTGATTTCGATTGTCAGCGGTTTATGTCGTACCGACTGCCTCTCAGCGATCCACACCACTCCCTTCACGTTGTATCGGCGTAAGCTGCTCGTCGGTATTTCCATAAAAAATAGGCCGATCCATTCTTTTTCTCCAGAACAAAGGTCCCAAAGAAAAAGCCTGTATCGACCTATCACACGCCCGCAAGGAGTCCCCTTGTTGCGCATTATATGCCTAGACTTTATCCATTCATGACCTTCCCTGCTTTGGCCGACGAGGTTAGCTGACGGGTAGGATGGCAGAGAAGACATTTCCTCATCCCTCCTGATCACTCAGGATTAACCCCAAAAGATTGGTTCCCCCGCTTCCGAGAATATCGGAACTAGGCCGTATTGTGTTTTGTTGCTTATTTGATCGTGATTGTGACTTTGATTATACGCTCGCTTCCAGTTATTGTGAACGTTCATTTTCGTTGAATCAAACAGAATAGCGCCTTTCTTAATGAGTCGCATTGATTTAGATGGTTCATGCTCATCCAATTGAAGAATCACTTGGCTATCTTTCCCTTTTTATACACAAACCTCTACGCATACACGCTCCTCATAGGAAAAGCGCTGACTGATGTCCGTGACAACCTCCCAGTCATCCTCCCCGACCCGGATGGAATAAAGCAGTTCTCGCCCCTGAAATTGCACATGAGATACCTTTCCGATAACGCCTTCCATTCCTTGCTGCCACGCTGCGAGCTTCAACTGATCGGGACGAACCGGCAATATTTGCTGAGCGTGAAAGGAAGAAAAGTCGCGGGAAACAGCAATCGGTACCGCTGGCTCTCCTTGCCTCTCCAACAGAAAGGTATTGGGGCAAGACCAGTTTCCTTTTAAGAAGTTAGCCCGTCCCACAAACTTGGCGACAAAAGGCGATTGGGGCGAATAGTATATATCCTGCGGGCTACCTGCTTGTTCCACCCTGCCTCCTTTCATTACGACGATCTGATCCGCCATAGCCAGTGCCTCTGACTGATCGTGTGTGACGTAGACGATGGAAGTCCCCAGCTCGCGGTGAATAAATTGGATTTCCTTGCGCATTTGCATACGCAGCTCTGCATCGAGACTGCTCAATGGCTCGTCCATCAGAAGCAGCGTAGGGTTAAACACGATGGCCCGCGCCAGAGCAACGCGCTGCTTTTGTCCACCAGAGAGCTGATTGGGAAATCTCTCTTCCATTCCTCCAAGACCGACCATCTCCAGCATTTGTGCCACCCGTACCTTTGGATTATCTTTGTAAGCGGCAGGCACGTGCTTTTGATGTTGCAACGGAAACACGACATTCTCATAGACAGTCAAATGCGGCCAAAGTGCGAATGACTGAAACACCATACCAATCCGCCGCTCCTCTGGCGGCTTTCTTCTTGCCTGGTCCGCTACGCACTCTTGATTGATCCAGATTTCTCCGCTGGTAGGCGATTCAAAACCCGCCAATAGCCTAAGCAGTGTCGTTTTTCCGCAGCCGCTCGGCCCGAGCAAAGCAACGAATTCCCCTTGTCCAATTTGTAGATCCAGATGGTGGAGCACCGTCACATCTCCGAATTTTTTGGAAACGCCCTTCACTCTTGCACTGTTCATCCCTGTATCCTCCGTTGCCAATATCGTTTCCATAAACCGCCCATTGTCAAAGCCAGCAGGATGGCCACTACGATCAACGAAGAAAGGGCCGTGCTATGAGTCGTTGATCCCGCCTGCTCAAAGCTAAAAATAACGACACCGATCGTTTCCGAACCGGATGACCACAGAAGCGATGATATTGTCAATTCAGTAAATGCTGTCAGGAACACTAGAAACAAGCCTGTTGCCATTCCCGGTGCATAGAGCGGGAGCAATATCCGGGACCACCTCGTCCAAAATCGACCACCGTTGATCCGTGCTGCTTCTTCTACTTCCTTGCCCACCTGCATAATGGAGACCGTACTGCTTTTTACTTGCAAGATCAAAAAGCGAGTCACATACGCAATCAAAATGAGCCAAACCGTTCCATATATTCCTGGCTGCCAGCTGGGAATCGGCTCGATCCACGTTAAAATCATCGCCAGACCAAGCACCATACCGGGCAAAGCATACGGCAAAGCGACAGCCCCTTCCATTACTTTTCCCATAAAGGAAGGCCGATGGATGCGCCAGTAAGCGAACCATGTTCCAGCCACCACGCACAAGACGCCAGTCAAGCAGGCCAGCATCAGGCTATTGCCGATGGCCGCTCTCGTTCCAACATGGTCAAACAATACAAACGCAAAATGCTTCCATGTCAGATTTTGCGGAACAAAAGGCAACCCATACGCCTTGATGAAAGCGTTCGCTGCCATGGACAAGAGAGGAAGCACACTCGTCACCAACAAAAAGAGTCCAACAAGAACCTCCACACCCCGTCGATATCTTTCCAAGTGACGGCGAATCGATTTGTCCTCGGCACTGGTCTGGTCCACCCGGCTTTTACGCAAAAAGAGCCACTGTACTCCTGTTCCCGCCAATGCTATCACGCCAAGCAAAATAGACAAGACAGATGCCCTCGCAAAAGCGCTCGGTCCAAATCCGATGACCTCCTCATAAATCAACGTACTCAATAAAGGGATATTTTCCGGGATCCCGAGAAACGCAGGGACACCAAAATTATCGAGTCCGGAAATAAAAGCAAGCAGTCCGCCTCCTGCAATTCCCGGTAAGGCGAGTGGGAGTGTCACCTTGCGAAATACGGTCGTAGCCGTAGCCCCTGAAGAATGAGCCGCCCATTCCAGTTCTTTGGGAATCCGATACAGAACGGACAGCGTGAGCATGTAGACCAACGGATAATGCGTTAGACCCATTACAACAATGATCCCGTCCAAGCCATAGACGTCCCACAGCTCCAAAGGCCCACCATAAAGCCAGCTCGCTGCCCGGTTCAATACCCCTTGCGGACCTGCCAGTTGTGTCCAGGCCAAGGTCATCACGTACGAGGGAATCAGCAATGGCAACAGGGCAAGTACATGAATGGCAGACTTCCAGCGTATGTCTGTATAGGCGCATAACCAAGCCAACGACACGCCAATGACTAACGCGATGAGCGTAGAAGCTCCTGCCGCCGTAACGCTGTGACCGATAGCGTTCCACGTGCGTTCATGTGTGATCACATCCGCAAAGTATCGAAGACCGATCCCTGCTTCTGTTTGCACACTAAGAGCGATCAACTTCCACAACGGATACATAAAAAAGAAGGCGACCGGCACCAGCACGATCCATGTGGCCGCCTTTTCCAACGACAGGGGCACGGCTATTTTTCGCCGTTCCCCCATCTTGCGCTCGGACACTGCTGCTTGCCAGTTACTTTGCACCCATCATCTCTCCAAATTTCTTTTTGTCCGCCTCTCTGTTCGCTTCAAGTTCATCTGTATTCGCAGAAAGCACCTTGATCTGGTCTTGAGCGCGTAGCCCTTCCGGAGCAGCGATGCCTTTTCTGATCGGAGTGTACCCGAGACTGCTTGCAAGCTGCTGTCCTTCTTCCGAGAGCACATAATCGACAAACGCTTTTGCTGCCTCTGCATTTTTCGTTGCTTTCATGATCCCGATTGGTTCGGTTATGACAGGAACACCCTCGTTTGGATAGATGAGCTCGACTGGAGAGCCGTCTTTTTTCGCCCGAGCTACGAGGTAATCCACAACCATCCCATATTCCTTCTCGCCGCCTGCGACGCTTTTCAATACGGCACCATTGCCTTTAGTGACTGTCATCTGGTTTGCTTTGAGTCCAGCTATGTAGTCCCAACCAAAATCAGCCTGCCGAGTAAGTACGCCTATGTTATAGGCTGCTGCTCCAGAGTAGAGTGGACTTGGCATAATCGTTTTGTTCGAGGCTTCCGGACTGGTCAGAACCTTCCAACTGTCCGGAAGAGCGGCAACCTTGCTGCTGTTGACTGCAAGAACGGTTGCCATCACTTTGGTTCCCGTATAGGCGCCCTCTGCATCCTTCCACTCCGCCGGAATGTCCTTAGCCTCGGGCGAAGCATACGGCATGAGCAAATCCTGTTTTTTCAGGCTAGCAAAGGTCGGTGCATCCGCAACCAAAAGCACATCTGCTTTTACCTGCCCAGCTTGTGCCTCCGCCTGCAAGCGACTCATCACTTCCTCTGTACCGGATCGGAACAGCTCTACTTTTACCTCCGGATAATTTTTCGAAAAACCCTCGATCAATGCTTGCGCGTCTGCATCTGGCTGGGAGGTATAAAAGCTCAGCGACCCTGCGATTTTGGCTGGGGCAGGGGCAGACTCAGATGTCGCTTCAGTGTTCGCCGCCGGGGTTGGTGATGTGGAAGAAGGCTGGGAACCGCAGGCTGCCAGTCCGAAGACAGCAACGGCTGCGAATAAAGAAAGGGTCCATTTTGGGCTAAGAACACGTTTCAATTGTTCATTCCTCCTAAAAATCATGAGTGGTTAACAGCTAAGTGCTTTGCTTCGCGCCTTGAAACCATTTGCCGATTTTTGCCTTCATGGCAGTATTCGTCATGTTTAATTGCAAAGGAGTAATAGTGATATAACCGTCGCGAAGCTTGTAATAATCGGACTCCTCGTCCTCAAAGTGAAGCTCACTCAAGTGGTCGGAGAGCCAGTAGCACATATACCCTTGTGGATCGTTCAAGCCCACATATTGATAGCGCAGAACATCCATTGCCAGCGGCGTGACTGCTACTCCTTTTACCATTTCCCTGGACAAATACGGGAGATTGATGTTCAGAACCGTTTCGGGACTGAGCTTGTGTCTGAGCAGGGTTTCAAATATTTCGTAGGCAAGCGGCTCGACGATTGAAAAATTCGGGTTTGGCTTCAGCGTAGCGAGAGATATAGCGATGGAAGGAATCTGGTACATCGCCCCCTCAATCGCTGCTGAGATCGTACCTGAATAAAAGACATCCCGTCCCAGATTCGGTCCACGGTTGATTCCAGATACAATTACATCTGGCTTTTCCTTGAGAATGACCTCAATCGCCATCTTGACGCAGTCAGCCGGTGTGCCATTGACGGCCCATGCTTCCAGCGAGGTTTCAAAAAAGTTTACTTTGTTTGCTTTGACTGGCGATTTCAACGTAATGGCATGGCTGATCGCACTACGTTCTTGATCCGGGCAGACAATGGATACATTGCCAAAGGGCTGAAGTGCCTGTGCCAGACAAAGCACTCCACTTGAAAAAATTCCATCGTCATTGGTTACGAGAATATTCAAAATAATACGGACCTCCTATCCAAATGAAACACAATCCTCTTGCCGTAAATAAACCATGTTTTGCTTAAGCTGAGACAAGCTCCTCGCATCATCGAAGCCTTCTACAACAACGGGTCTCTTTTCTTCAAACAACAACGGCCAAATGCCTGACAAATCAATCTCTCCTGTTCCTAATGGCACATGCAGCTTGGTTGCCGTAGCGTCGCTCACATGAATTTTATCGATCCCCTCTAGCTCGCTGTAAAATTGCGACAAGGAACAGGAAAGAGGAACATGAGCAATATCAAACGTGGTTGTCGTCGGGTATTCCAATGCCATTCTCAGTTGATTCATATCTTGCGGTGTCACGATCATTTCCTTCGGCAGAGGCTCAATGTGCTCGATAGACAACATACAGTCTTTTTTCCTTGCTTCGTACGCCAGCTCATTCACGCTCTCAATCAGAATCGGCTCATGCCAGCTTCGGTTTCTGGGAGACAGCGTCACTCGTCCCGGATGGATGGTTACACTTTTGGCTCCGATTTCACTTGCTAGCGTCAAGGAACGCTTCACTTCTTCAATGGATTGCTTGCGAATGCCATGATTCAGCGAACACAAATTTAAATCCCAGCTAGCTGCATGCAAGGTCAGCTTCATTCCCGCTCGTTTTGCCGCCTGTTGGATTTCTTTCGGGTCACTTTGGTAACACCAGACGTGCTCCGCCCATACCTCCATACCCGCAAATCCGTATTGACGTGCAATCAAGACAGCCGCCTCTACCGGGTAAGCCCACATCAGTGTTGATGAAACATACAGCATTTCCACCACTCCTTTACCTCTGCCGGGATTGGCACGCTACCGACCGGATATGGGTTGCGTGAGCGATGACCGTGAAAGTCGCTTCCTCCCGAACGGATGAGATGATGGGCTTTGGCTTGTCTCTCCCAAAAAGCCATCTTTGCTGCAGAATGTCTCGGATAATATACCTCAATGCCGTCGATTCCGTATTCAAGCAACGCATCAAGCTGAACCTCAAAAGGGTAGATGCCAGGATGAGCCAGTACAGCAATTCCGCCCGCTTCATGGGTAATTTCAATTGCTTCCCGTGCAGAAAAGATAGGACGGGGCACGTAAGCGGCACACCCTTTGCGCAAATACGTCTCAAAGGCAGACTGGGGAGTTGAGCAGTAGCCCCGGTCGGCAATGACCTCGGCAACATGCGTGCGAACCATCACTCCGCCGTTCGCCCGTGCCATGCACTCTTCCATAGAAATGGACAGCCCCTGTCGATTGCAGCCCACAACTATCTCATTGATCCACTCGATACGCTCCCGTTGCCGTCTTTCCATGACATGAAGCAAACGAGCATCGGATATATCTAAGCCGTACCCCAAAATATGTAGTTCGTCCTCCGATCCGTCTGTATTCCACTCAATTCCCTGTATAAGCTGTATGCCGAGCTGTTCGGCATCCTCACGGGCAAGCAGATAACCATCCACGGTATCATGGTCGGTAATAGCTAAATAATTCACACCACGCTCTTTGGCCTCTATGAGTAATTCCCGAGGTGACAGCTTTCCGTCAGAAGCAGTCGTGTGCATATGCAAATCCAGCATGACCATTCCTCCTGTTTCACTATCAGACATTGCTGTGTTCTCTGTTTGATTTCATTCTAAATCCCCTTTTTTAAGGCCATATAAAGCACCTAACAAGGTTTGATAAAAGTAAAATCAGGTGTTCATGCGATTTTGTTTCGTTCATCCGTTGAAATATGTACGTTTGATTAACGATTTACGAATTCTTTACAAAAAAGAAAAAAGCTCTCGCCTCAATCAGGCAGGAGCTTTTGGATAGGCACGATGATTAAACGACGTCGTAGCCTTGGTCTTCGATTGCTTCTTTTACTGTATCCAGAGTCAAGTTACTCTCGTTATAGGAAACCTCAACCTTTTTTTCAGCCAGGTTTACTTTGCCTTCTGCACCCAGATCTTTCAATGTGTTCTCAATGCGCGCTACGCATTTGTTGCAAGACATACCTTCTACGTTCAATGTGATATTTGTCATGATCAATCTCTCCTTGCATTTTATGTTGTATAGGTAAGGCGGACGAAGCCGCTTGTTACTGTTGTTACAGCTTCACTCGTTGTAGTCTCAGAGCGTTGAGTACGACGGATACGGAGCTGAAGGCCATTGCGGCACCGGCAAGCCATGGAGCAAGTAAGCCGATTGCGGCAATTGGAATGCCCAAGGTGTTGTAGGCCAATGCCCAGAACAGGTTTTGCTTGATGTTGCGGATGGTGAGTTTGCTCATCTCGATAGCGTCTGCGACACTGGTCAGTTCGCCGCGCATCAAGGTAATATCGGCTGCTTCCATAGCCACATCTGTACCTGTACCGATTGCCATACCGACGTCAGCGGTAGCAAGTGCAGGAGCATCATTGATACCATCGCCGACCATCGCGACTTTTTTGCCTTGTTCTTGCAGTTTTTTCACTTCTGCGGCTTTGCCTTCAGGCAGGACTTCTGCGATGACGTGATCGATTCCTGCTTCACGGGCAATGGCCTCGGCAGTTTGACGATTGTCACCGGTCATCATAATCACAGTCAATCCCATTGCTTTCATGCGTTGAACAGCTTGCTTGGAGGTTGGTTTGATCGTATCCGCTACGGCAATCAGGCCAGCGAGCTTGCCTTCGACGACTGCGAGCATCGCCGTTTTACCGGAGCGCTCCAGTGCCAGCATGGTATCAGACACTGCATGGTACGAGATTTGATGTTTTTCCAGTAAGCGGCGGGTACCGACGAGTACTTCTTTGCCAGCGACGGTTGCCCGGATACCAAAACCAGGAATAGCTTCAAATGAACCTGTATCCGACAGAGTGATTCCTTTATCCGCAATACCACGAACGATAGCTTGAGCCAATGGGTGCTCAGAGTTTTTCTCAGCGGCACCAACCAAAGAGAGCAGCTCTTGCTCTTCGATATCAATGGCGATGACGTCTGTCAGTTCTGGCTCGCCTTTGGTTACGGTTCCTGTTTTATCGAGGACGATCGTATCCAGGTGGTGAGCCGTCTCCAGATGCTCCCCGCCTTTGAACAGGATGCCCAGCTCAGCTGCGCGTCCAGAGCCCGCCATGATCGAGGTCGGTGTTGCCAAACCGAGGGCGCATGGGCAAGCGATTACGAGTACGGCAATTGCTTTTTCCAAAGCCTCACCGAAGTTGCCAGGTATAACGAAGAAGTACCAGATCAAGAAAGTAAGAATAGCAATCCCTACTACGATTGGGACAAAAATCCCGGAGATGCTGTCAGCTACACGCTGAATCGGTGCTTTTGTTCCTTGTGCTTCTTCCACTACTTTAATGATTTGCGCCAGTGCCGTTTCTTTTCCTACTTTGGTTGCCTGGACCTTCAAGAAACCGTTTTTGTTCAAGGTAGCGCCGATGACGGTATCGCCTGCGGCTTTATCCACCGGAATACTTTCACCAGTCAGCATGGACTCATCAACTGCGGACTGTCCTTCCATGACGATGCCATCTACAGGTACTTTGTCGCCCGGCTTCACGTGAACGACGTCGCCCAGTCTTACTTCTTCTACAGGAATGGTCATTTCGGCGCCATCCCGTACGACTACGGCTGTTTTTGCTTGCAAGCCCATCAGCTTGCGGATCGCTTCCGAAGAGCGCCCCTTTGCTTTCATCTCAAACAGTTTACCCAAAACGATCAACGTGATCAGTACCGCACTGGTCTCAAAGTACAGCTCCAGCATGTGGCCACCATGAGCACCGATGGAGTTGATCGCGACCCATAAACTGTAGAAATAAGCAGCCGAGGTACCGAGAGCCACCAGCACATCCATGTTGGCACTCTTGTTGCGAAGGGCTTTGAAAGCTCCCACGTAAAACTGTGCTCCGATGATGAATTGTACGGGTGTTGCCAATGCCAGCTGTACCCACGGATTCATCAAGATTTCAGGCAGCCAGATAAATGAGGTGAAGGAAAAGTGGCTCACCATCGACCAGAGCAGCGGGAGCGAAAGAATCGCGGAAATCCAGAACTTGCGGGTCTGCCGTTTGATTTCTTCCTGGCGACGATCTACTTTTTCTTCTTCTTTTCCTTCTTCCTTGCGAGTGGCCTGATACCCTAGCTTTTCTACCTTTTGAATAATGTCCGTCACACTTACCTGTGAGGAATCGTACTCAACAGTGGCGGTTTCCATCGCCAGGTTCACGTTTGCCTTCAGAACCCCGGCTGTTTTGTTCAAGCCTTTTTCGATCCGTGTGGAGCAAGCCGCACATGTCATTCCCGAGATGTTTAGCTCCACCTTGTCAGTGACGACGCCATAGCCGAGCGATTCGATTTTGGAGCGGATGTCGTCGATGTTCGTTTTCGTTGGATCGAACACGACTGTGGATTTTTCCAAAGCCAGATTGACGTTGGCGGTCTCCACTCCCTCCATTTTTCCCAAGCCCTTTTCGATGCGCAGTGCACAAGCTGCGCAAGTCATCCCTGAAATTGCGACTGTTGCCTCTGCTGTTTTGGCACTCATTATAATCCCTCCGAATACCCTAGCGGGGTATATTTTATCGTATCGTTTCCCTAACGTTGTTTCCTGATCACACCTTTACTATACAATACCCCCTCAGGGTATATCAAGTGCTTTTTTCATTTTTTTTCTAAATGGGCGTTACGTGCTGAAAATACCGGGAGAAATGAAGGATGTGACTAACAACTAATCACTTACGTATTTATTCAGAGTTAAATCATTCAGAAACAATTGCTTTAAGGAGATTGAAATGATGGAAACGAAATCACGGAAAGTCATCTTAGTTGGCACCATCTGCTATACGATTTTAATTTTATTTTTTATGTTCTTTGCGTTTAACAGGCTCGACGGTGCAACTAGTGTAGAAGGATATACCTTTATCCTTGTCCCAGAAGGAGTACCACTTAAATTTCCGGAACTAACTTATTCCTGGATTGTTGATTTCGGAAACGTTGCTGCTTTTATCCCTTTTGGAATATTATTTCCCCTGTTGTATCGTGTCAGATTTGGGAAGTTCATATCCTTGTTTGTCATAGCGATTCTCGTTTTAGAAACGATTCAGGCTTTAACGTATCTTGGCAGCTTTGATATCAATGATGTGATATCCAATACATTAGGTGCAGCCATTGGCTATGTTGCCTATCGAGTAGGATTTTCTTCAAATATTTCTTATAAAAAGCTCATTGCTTCGGCTCTAACGATTGTTGTACTTATATTTGGAGTCATGGTGGTCTCTGAAATCCTCAAAAAAAGAGAAGGCCCTATCCAATCATTAACGGTTATGAAAGAAATGACAGGAACTACACCTATGACGGAGAACCTCCCAAGCTTCACCGTAGCAGGTGAGCGAATAGAGCCGAAAATGAACGTGTATAGCAGTGAAGGTGAATCAACCAAAACATACACCTATATTCTGGGGAACAAAGAAAATGTCTGGCTTTCTTTCTATTTCGGCATTCCCGACAACGGAGACTCAACGGGTGAAGCCAAAATCATCGTAGATGGACAAGAAATATCTCAGTTAAACGAACAATCCTATCAAGGGGCAGAGGCTTTAAGGGAGTTGCCTTTTAACGAGGTAAACGAAATTACCATTATCGTTTCCGGAAACGCTAAGCTGTGGGATGTTGGAGTCCGTGGAATGCAGCATTGGTGGGAGTGAGTAAAATAAACGAAACGAGCCCTAGAAGCGATTCTAGCGGCTCGTTTTTCTTTGACTATTTTGTTGTTCAATCTCTCTTATTTGCCTTGATTCGCTTCTTTCTGATAAGCTACCGCGATTTTTGCAGCTACTTCAGCATTGTGTTTCACCAGCGCGATGTTTGTTGCCAAGCTCTTGCCTTCTGTCAGCTTTTTCACTTTATCGAGCATGAATGGCGTTACCTGTTTACCTGCAATGTTGTTTTCTTTTGCTTCTGCGAGTGCTTTTTGAATCACAGCCTCGATTTCCTGGTGGTTGAGTGCATCGGATTCTGGTACTGGGTTTGCGATAATCATACCGCCTTTGAGTCCCAGATCCCATTTGGTGTTCATCATCTTACCGACTTCTTCTGGTGTATCGATACGCATGTCTACACCAAATCCGCTTTCGCGAGCGAAGAAGGATGGGAATTCATCCGTGCGGTAACCCACAACTGGTACACCTTGTGTTTCCAAATATTCGAGTGTGCGGCCGATATCGAGGATCGATTTCGCACCCGCGCATACTACAGCTACATCTGTTTGAGCCAACTCAGTCAGGTCAGCAGATACGTCCCAAGTGATTTCGCCTTCACGGTGTACCCCGCCGATACCACCAGTTGCAAACATGTGGATGCCAGCCATCTCAGCTGCGATCATGGTAGCGGCTACTGTAGTCGCACCGATTTTACCGCTAGCCAAAATGTAAGCGAAGTCCCGGCGACTTACTTTTGCTACGTTTTTATTCGTTGCAAACTCCTCCAGCTCGCTGTCAGACAAACCGATTTTGATTTTGCCGTCCATGATCCCGATCGTAGCTGGTACAGCACCGTTGTCGCGAATGATTTGCTCTACTTCTTTTGCCATTTCGATGTTTTGCGGATATGGCATACCGTGCGAAATAATCGTCGTCTCCAGTGCAACTACCGGCAGGTTGTTCTCCAATGCGTGGCGTACTTCCTCAGTAAAGGTCAAATATTGTTTCATCTCTTATCGCTCCTTTTCGAATTGTTCTACGGCCATTTCCAATTGTTCTGCTTTTAATAGAGGAGATACGGACTGCTCTGTTTGCAATGTCAGAGCGGATGCTGCCAATCCAAGACGGCACGCTCTCTGGAAAGACTCTCCGTTTACAATGCCATACAGTAGTCCCGACGCGAACGCATCTCCCGCACCCGTTACATCTACTACTTCTGTTGGATATGGAAGCATATGCTCCTCAACGTCCTCGGATTGATAGTAAATGCCTTCTTCGCCCAAGGTCACAATGACGTGCTTGACGCCTCGTTCCCTGATCTTGCGGCAAGCCTCGGCGCATTCTTCGATCGTCGTGATCTTCATGCCAGCCATCAGCTCGGCTTCTTCGCGATTCGGCAAAATCGCTTCTACTCCGTCCAATTGCTGTGGGAGCTTCTTTGCTTTAATGGATGAGACCGGGTCAACGAAGAGCAGGATGTTTTCCTCCCGGCAGCGTTCGATGATGTAGGCCAAGCAGTCCGCCGGAATGTTTGTATCGATGAAAACCACGTGGGCTGCTGCAATATGCGACCATTTCTCCGCAAACATCTCCGGTGTGAGAGCATCGTAAATATCCATGTTCGCCAGGGAAACAACCATCTCGCCATCAATATCGAGAAGCGCCGTATACGTTCCCGTCCGCTGTGTAGGAAGTCTCCACACCTGGCTGATGTGCACCCCGTGCTTTTTCGTCTCCTGCAAGAGCCATTCGCCTTCTTTGTCCTCACCAACGCTCGTAATGAGGGACGTATTGCAGCCAAGACGACCGAGGTTCTCCGCGATATTCCGTGCCACCCCTCCACACGATTCCATAATCGTTACGGGATTGGATGAATGTAGACGCACCTGTTGCTTGCCGCGTGCTTTGCGGTCCAGGTTGGCCCCACCGATACAAGCAATCATTCCTTCATCACGAAGTACATAAGCCCGTCCCTTGATTTCCCCGCGTTTGGTCAACTGTGCGATGTAGCCAGCTACCGCTGAACGTGAGATTCCAATCAGATCAGCCAGCTCCTGCTGCGTGATAAAAGGATTTTGCCGGATATGATGAAGGATCTGCATGTCTTTTTCCACGGTCATCCTCCTTTCTTTTGTTACGCTTTCACAGCTCGTTTACAAACAAAAGTTTATCACTAAGACAACTGTTTGTACAGGCGTGTTTTTCATTTTATTTTTATCTTAATTTGACAAACAGGAACACGATCATGTAGGATTATCTTAAATTAAAGATATCGAAATTTCGATGTAAAGGAGGGTCCATTATGTCTGACAAACCACTTCGAAATGATCCCCTCGATCTTTTTGTCGTTTTATCAAGGTCATACAACTGGGTTACCGCTCACTCCAATCGTCACATTCGCGAGCATGGACTTAATCCAACTGAATTCGGCGTACTAGAGGTATTATTTCATAAAGGTCCTCAACCATTGCAGCAAATTGGCGAAAAAATATTGATCTCCAGCGGAAACATCACATACGTTGTGGACAAACTCGAAAAGAAGCAACTGCTCATTCGCAAGCCCTGTTCAGCAGACCGCCGCGTCATTTTTGCGGAACTCACTGAAAAAGGGCATCAATTTTTGTCTGAAATCTTCCCTCCTCATCAACTCGCTATTGAGAAAGCGATGGAAGGTCTCACACCAGAAGAACAACGTCAAGCAATCGAACTGCTAAAAAAATTGGGCCGCACTGCTCAAGCTACTTATTAGATGAGCAGCCCCTCTCTTCACCACAATCGTTTTAAAAAAGTGTTGACAAAAGATCTGATACGTAATAATCTTAAAATCAAGATTTACACATTAAAAGTTAGCGACTTACTAAACGGAAGGGGAATGAAATTTTCATGAGTAAAGTACTTTTTATTAAAGCAAACGATCGCCCAGTTGAGCAGGCTACAAGTGTAAAGCTGTACGAAGCTTTCACGAAAGCATACAAAGAAACACACCCAAACGACGAAATCGTTGAGTTGGATCTGTTTGCTGAAAACCTCCCTTATTACGGTAACGACATGCTGACTGCTATGTGGAAAGCAGGAAACGGCATCGAGCTGTCTGCTGATGAGCAAAAACGTGCTGACTTGGTTAACAAATACCTGAACCAGTTTACAGCAGCAGACAAAATCGTATTTGCTTTCCCAATGTGGAACTTCACTGTTCCTGCTGTTCTGCACTCGTACATGGATTACCTCTCCCAAGCAGGTAAAACATTCAAGTACACAGCTGAAGGTCCAGTTGGTCTGATGGGCGACAAAAAAGTAGCTCTGTTGAGCGCACGCGGTGGCGTTTATTCCGAAGGGCCTATGGCTCAGATGGAAATGGCAAACAAATACGTTCGCACGATCCTCGGCTTCTGGGGCGTTAGCAATGTAACCGAAGTGATCGTAGAAGGTCACAACCAATTCCAAGACAAAGCAGCTGAGCTCGTTGCAGCTGGTGTAGAAAAAGCAGTAAAACTGGCGGAATCCTTCTAAGGCCCGCCAGCCTTTTTGGGCAAATATCTTAAAATAAAGATATACTAATTAAAAGTAATTAAGGAGAGATGAAAAGTGTTGGATACTGGATTGTTGTTGATTCGTTTGGTCATTGGTTTGACGTTTGCAGGTCATGGTGCACAGAAGCTGTTTGGCTGGTTTGGCGGTTATGGTTTGAAAGGAACAGGCGGCTGGCTGGAGTCTATCGGAGTGAAACCTGGCGTAGCAATGGCTTTTGTCGCTGGATTGTCTGAACTCGTTGGCGGTCTCATGTTTGCCACAGGCGTAGGTATCTGGCCAAGTGCTATTCTGCTTGCTTTCACAATGCTGGTTGCCATTCTGAAGGTACACGGTCAAAATGGATATTGGGTCACACAAAACGGATTCGAATACAACCTGACATTAATCGTAGTCGTTATTGGGGTAGCGTTGATCGGTCCAGGCGCATACATTTTGTTTTAATGGCAACTCCTCACACCCCGTAAGCCAGCAATCGTACTAAGGGAGGAACATCAGATGGAAATCCGCGTCTACACACAGAACGAGCAAGCAAAAGGACATTTTGGCGACGGTGAAATCGTAGAGAATAAACCAATTGGCTTCCCTCATGAAGGCTCCGTTGTCAAACGGGTAGGACCGCTTTTTTACTGGGCATGGGCAAAATCGCTGAAGACATTTGAAATTCCGCTGCATCCTCACTCCGGCTTTGAAATTTTGTCGTATGTCCTCACAGGGACAGTCGGACATCGGGACACACTCGGAAATCTTCAAGAGGTGTCGACAGGCGGCGCGCAGATCATGCAAACCGGTTCAGGCGCGTACCATGCAGAAGAGCTCGGCAAGGATACAGAAATGTTTCAAATCTGGTTTGAACCGCATCTTGCGCAGACAACGAAGCAACCGCCTACTTACAATCAGTATGATCATGAGGAGTTTCCGTCTGAGGATGTCGATGGTGTCCAAGTAAAACACATCATCGGATCGTCTGCTCCCATTCAGTTGGTCACGGATTCCTTGATGAGCGATATCACGATTCCCGCTGGAAAGTCGTATGAAAAAGAACTCCCGGCTGGTTATGCTCACGCAGTCGTCATAGTGGAAGGGAACGGAAGCGTTGCAGAGAAAGCAACTGTCAGCGAGAACCACACCCCGGCAACCAAAGGTGACTTTGTCGTTCTCTCCTCCGCGGAAAGCAGCACAGCCATCTACACAGCCTCAACGGATGCTCCACTCCGCCTGGTGTTGATTCAAGTACCAACTGAGGTTGATTATCCACTCTATCGTAAATAATCTACTCTTCTAAACGTCCTTATCCTATCATCAAGCCCGACCGTCACATTTTTGTGACGGTTTTTTTCGTATAAACTCCGCCTCCTCATGGGACATTAACGAGGAAATCGTTAACAATTTTTGGTGCCGATCAGAAAGGAAGTTGAACGTGGAAGATATCGTGATGACCAGAGCCATATTCGGGACGACTATGGCCTTTCACATTATTTTTGCGACCATGGGTGTTGGTCTCCCGCTCATGATCTTGCTGGTGGAGCTCCTCTTTTGGCGGACGCGTGACCGAGATTACGAGATGATGGCCAAACGCTGGACAAAAGCCCAGGCGATCTTATTAGGCGTCGCGATCCCCTCTGGTACGATTGCTGGAGTCCAGCTTTCCCTATTATGGCCTGGATTCATGGAGATTGTCGGCAAGGTGATCTCGCTACCTTTTCAGATCGAAATATTCGCTTTCTTCGTGGAAGCCTTATTTATGTCCATCTACGTTTACGCGGCTCACCGCTTATCCCGCAACATGCGTTTGTTGAGCTTGTTCATGGTTTTGCTTGGTGCGACGGCGTCCGCGATCCTGATTACGAATGTCCACGCCTTTGAAGGCACGCCAACTGGCTTTCGGATGGTCGATGGGCAAATCGTCGACGTGGACCCTTGGAAAGCTTTTTTTAATCCCAGCTTTTTCGTGACGGCAGGTCATGTAACTGTCTCTGCTTATATGACGGGGGCATTCATCGTCGCTGGTGTAGCAGCGTGGAAAATGCTGCGCGCTGAAAAAGGCAGTCGGGTTTATTTGTATCATCAAAAAGCACTCTTGGCCGGTTTAATCGTGGGAGGCACCTTTTCCCTATTAACTGCCTTGAACGGGCATGAATCCGCGCAGCTTTTGCATAAATACCAGCCGGAAAAGCTGGCCGCTGCGGAAGGACTGTTTGAAACACAAGCATATGCCCCACTCGCGATTGGCGGCTATACCGATCCCGAGACAAAAGAAGTCAAATACGCCATCGAGATTCCATGGGCGCTCAGCTTCCTTGCAGCCAATCGCTTTGACGAGGTCGTGGTCGGTCTGGACGACTTTCCAAAGGAGCTGTGGCCTCCACTCTACATCCATACGTTATTTAACGGGATGGTCATCATCGGTAGCTTGTTGATCTTTGTAGGTTTCATCGGCTTCGCTTGGAAGAAGCTCCTAAAACGATCTCAGTTTCCCCGTTGGGTTCTCTGGATCTTTGTCGCGAGTGGACCGCTCGCCTTGCTAGGCATCGAATTCGGCTGGATTTTTGCCTGCACAGGACGCCAGCCATGGGTGGTGTATCGCGTGATGAAAACAGTTGACGCTGCTACCCAAGCAGCAGGCATTTCTACTCTATTTTGGATTTTTCTCTCGGTGTACGTATTTTTCGCGATCGTCACCCTGCTCGTATTCCGCAGCTATTTTGGCCGCCATCCCTTACAGCTCGATCCGCCAGAACAGCCGAAAGTGGACGGAGGAACGGCATGACCGACACGATTATTGCCATTACGCTGCTCTGGATTTTCGTCGTCATCTATTCCGTCGCAGCCTCCTTCGACTTCGGTGCTGGTTTTTGGTCGATGATCTATTTGAATCGGGAAAAAACCAAAGCCACCCAAATCGCCAATCGCTACCTCTCGCCCTCCTGGGAGGTCGTGAATGTCTTTATCGTGTTAATTGTAGTCGCGCTCGTTACCTTTTTCCCTGGCGCGACCTACACATTGGCAAGCCTGCTGCTTGTTCCCGGATGTCTCGTGGTGTTATTGATGTTGATTCGCAGTACGTTCATGGTGTTTTCTCATCTGATTTACAGGTATGACAAGATGCTCAGCATCGTCTCAGGCGTTACCGGGATATTGGTGCCAGCTCTGTTAATTAGCGTACTTCCTGTGACACAGGGCGGGCTGGCTCGAACGGTCAATGGTGTGGAGTCTCTCGATTGGGGACTCTTTTTGACCAGCCCGCACGTCTATTCTTTTATTGGTCTTGCCGTCAGCAGCACACTCTACCTCTCGTCGCTGCTTCTCGCGGACTATTCCTTCGTCGCAGGTGAAAAGCAAGCCTTCGCCGTCTACCGCCGGGATGCGGTGCTTCTGGGGCCGATTACGCTGCTAGCGGCATTGGTTACCGTGCTGACGATGCAGATAGAGGCAAAATGGCTATATGATCGCATTCTCGACTATTTGCCGTGGCTTATTGCATCGGCGGTCTGTTTTTTCATTAGTTATATCGCTCTTTTGCTGCCTCAAGACCGTCGATACTTCGGCATCCATCTTCCGCGGATTGCGGTCATTGTCGCCACAACGCAATATCTGCTCGCCAGCTATGCCTACGGTGCAGCACGCCTCCCCTACATCGTCTATCCCCATGTGACGATTGAGTCCAGCTTTACACATCCGGATACGTTCCACGCTCTGTTCATTTGTTACTTGGTCGGCTTTGCGATTCTCGTACCCGGTTTTATTTATTTCTGGCGTCTGTTTATGAGGGACGAGCAGTATGTACGGCAAAAATAGCATTTTCGCGATACGCAAAAGGAAAGAGGCTTCGCCCTGATACGGCGGAGCCTCTTTTTTTGTTCAGTCAGAAGCACGATCAGAAGATTTTCTCTTCCTCCAGCATCACTTTTTGTTCAAACGGCGCCGTTAGCACGATCAATGTATAGGAGAAGCCAAAATCCCCAGTGCGTTCCGAGAAGGCAACCAATTCCTCCGTCGACCTTGTTACCACTTTCAGCATGTAGTTATACTCCCCACTGATCCGGTACATGTCTGTCACTTCCGGCGATTGCTTGCAGAAATCGATGAACGCCGCACATTGCTTGGTGCGGAACATGACAAAAGCAGTCGTGTGCTTACCGAGTTTTTCCTGAGAGATCGACGCGTGGTAGCCCGTAATGATTCCCTGCTCCTCGAGACGACGGACCCGCTCCTTCACGGCAGGCTGCGTCATCCCGATGATTCTCCCCAGCTCAGCGAATGGTATCCGCGAATTTTCGTGCAACAAGCTCATGATTTTGTAATCGATTTGGTCCACGCAGATCATCCTTTCAAATCCATAAGCGTTTCCTGCCAAATAACTTGTATATAGAAAGCCATTCATCATAAACACCTTGGTTCATGTATGTAAATTATAGAAATCGTTTCGTAAAATGTCACTACGTCAATTTTGTTAGCTCGAGGAGTGAACCACCTTGCCTAAAAAATTTTTAATCCTATTACTGGCCTTGGGAGAATTCATGATTGGCACAGCTGAATCAATCGTAACCGGAATCATCGGCATGATCGCAGATGACACCCATGTCTCCCTCTCTCTCGCTGGTCAGTTAGTGACCGCCTTTTCCCTTGCCTTTGCCTTTGGAGCTCCGGTCTTGATCGCGCTCACCGCCGGAGTAGAACGCAAAAAGCTCATCCTTTGGACGCTGTTTTCATTTATAGCCGCAAACCTGCTCGCATCCATAAGCCCGAGCTTCTCGCTGTTGATGGTATCCCGCATTCTGCTGGGGCTTTGTGGAGGCATCTACACCGTGGTAGCTCTCTCGCAAGCAGCCAATATGGCCTCCCCAGAGAAAAAAGGCAGCTCCATCGCGATCATCCTCATGGGCTTCAGCCTCTCGCTCGTGCTTGGGGTTCCACTTGGCACCATGCTGGGAGACATCTGGGGATGGCGCCCTGTTTTCGCGCTCATTGCCGTCCTGACGCTCGTTCCCTTCTTCGCTATCTTGGCCTATTTGCCGAAGCAGCAGGGGGAAGAGGCTGTCCCGCTACGCAAACAGTTGGCCGCACTCCGCAACAAACGGGTGATTCATGCGCTATTTATCTCTTTGTTCTTTGTCACAGGGTATTCCACCGTCTATACCTACATTACTCCGCTTCTACAGAACACTTCCGCCATGACGACTGCTTGGGTAAGCACCACGCTTTTCTTGGCAGGCCTCGCTAGTGTGGCTGGCTCGCGGATTGGAGGCGTCTCCACCGACAAATGGGGGATTCGCCTTACGCTGTATGTCAGCTTGCTTCTTCACGCAGTCATCCTGCTGATCCTGCCGCTGTCTTCGCAACTGTTCATGGGGGCAATCATCACCGTTATGTTCTGGGTCGCTGCCGTGCAAACCACCGTTCCAGCCCAGCAGTATTATTTGATCACGCTGTCCCCTCACTCTTCGCAGGTGGCCCTCAGCATGAACACCTCGGTTTTTCAGCTTGGACTGGCGCTAGGTGCAGGTCTCGGTGGGGTGATCGTAGACCATGTAGGTATTGCTCACATCAGCTGGGTCGGCGGTCTGCTCGTCCTCGTCGGCTTTGGCTTTGCATGGGCTTCGTTTGCTCAGGAAAAAAGGCAGGAAAGCTTGCAAGCGTAAAAACGTAAACATTGCATTGGAGACGAGAAAAACCCGCCAAGGCTTTAACGCCCGAGCGGGTTTACTTTTTTCATCATTCCATCGACTAAACCAACGCTGGCTTTTTCGCAAGCATCGTGCCTTCCTGCGCGTAACGTACATGCCAGGAGAATGCCTTTTCCAGTACATGCGGGGTGTGCCCGCCACGTGTGAGTGCTTCCTCATAGTATGCCATCAATTGATCGCGGTACATCGGATGCGCACAATTCTCGATAATTTTGATGGCTCTTTGACGCGGAGCCAAGCCTCTCAAGTCAGCCAAGCCTTGCTCAGTGACGATAATATCGACATCGTGCTCGGTATGATCCACATGGGAGGCAAACGGAACGATGCTCGAAATGTTTCCACCTTTGGCAATCGACTTGGTTACGAAGATGCCCAGACGTGCGTTACGAGCAAAATCACCAGAGCCGCCGATGCCGTTCATCATTCGTGTACCCGACACGTTGGTCGAGTTGACGTTGCCGTAGATGTCCGCTTCAATCGCTGTATTGATCGCAATCAGACCGAGGCGGCGAATCAGCTCCGGATGGTTCGTGATTTCTTGCGGACGCAACAGCAGCTTGTCACGGTATTGGGCAAAATTTTCGGTGACATGCTTCATCTTATCAGCCGTCAGCGTGATCGAACAGCCTGAGGCAAACGAAATTTTACCTGCATCAAGCAAATCAAACACCGCATCCTGCAACACTTCCGAGAAGACTGTCAGATCCGTGAATTCCGAATCCAAAAATCCGTTGAAAACCGCATTCGCTACCGATCCGATTCCTGATTGCAATGGCGCGAGATTGTGCGGCAAGCGTCCCTCTTTTACCTCCTGACGCAAAAACTCGATCAGATGTGCCGCAATCTGCGCCGTTTCTTCGTCCGGCTCCACAATTGTCGACGGAGAATCCAACTGATTCGTCAAGACAATCCCTTTTACTTTATTCGGATCGACCGGGATCCCTGCTGTGCCTATGCGCTGATCCACAGACGTGAGCGGAATCGGTTCACGCTCTCCTTGTTTTGCGGGTGTATAAATATCATGAATGCCTTCCAATTCCACCGATTGAGCCATATTCAACTCAATGATGACATGCTTGGCATTTTCCACGAAAATATTGGAGTTCCCCACGGACGTAGCCGGAATGATCATACCCTCTTCTGTAATTGCAACCGCTTCCACAATCGCGTAATCGATTGCGTCAATCGCTCCCTGACGAATTGCTTCCGCTGTATGCGACAAATGCTGGTCAACGAACATCATGCTACCATCGTTGATTTTTTTGCGCATAACCGGATCTGCTTGAAAAGGCAATCGCTTGTTGATGATCCCCGCTTCCGCCATAACGGCATCTACATCGGAGCCGAGTGATGCTCCTGTATATACGTTTACGCCAAAAGGCTTGTTCTCTTTTTTCGCCAACTCAGCCAATGCGAGCGGCACGACCTTGGCATCACCAGCACGCGTGAAACCACTTAACCCGATCGTCATGCCATCCTCAATCCATCCTGCTGCTACCTCAGCCGTCACGATTTTATCTGCCAGTCGTTTATCGCGTAAGCGCTCCCACATCATTGTGACCTCCCATGCCATCTTTATTGCCTTTACACTAGCACAAGGATTCTGAGCGGGCACTCGATTTTCAACAAAACAGAATTTTTACGCGGCTATCAAGAAAAAACGGCAGCGAATCATTCTCATTTGTCAGATATTTCAGAAGCCGAGCAATTGCCGAAACGAGCTGGCGTACGACTGACTCACAGGAACTCTTGTCTTTTGCTTGTCCTTCATCTCCAATAAAAACGTCGAATGAAAATGCGGGTGAATAAAGCCGATCGATTCCATATTGACGAAATACGACCGATGACAGCGCACAAATCGCTCTTTCGGGAGCATGTACTCGAGTTCAGCCATGTTGTATTTGTTCGCATATGATCCGCTAGCCGTATGCAGAAGCGTTTTTCCTTCATGAGAGCTGATATAGACGATCTCCGTTAATGGAATGGGCAGCCAGCCGTCCTCCCCTTTTCCGATCAAAAACGATAGACGCGGCTCCGGATTTGTGAGCGGAACGTTTTGAGGTGGATAGATGGCGGTAATACAGCCCATGACCTGACCATTTCGCACTAATGGAAGCGAGAGTCCGTAGTACGGCACGCCAAAAATACGACTCTCCACCTGATGCCCCACTTTTCCCATTTCCATGAGCGCTTGATGTGTAGCCGAGCCAATGGGAACGAGATCCCCTGGCGTAATTTTCAAGTCAATATTGGAACTCGGTTGATAGTACAAGTATTGTGAGCCGTCCGAGATCGCAATCGATACCCCGTCCGGCAAGACTTCCCCAATCATTTGCAGCACCTCTGGAACCAATCTGTCCTCCATGCTGATTCCTCCTGCTCCTGTTATTGCTTTCCTATGTTCTTACTTCTAATTTCTATTAAAACACATTTCCCCACCCGCAAATCAATCCTTGTCTTTCCTCTCTATACAAGCGAATCCATCCGATTACAGCCAGGCATTGTGCTATCATGAGATTACAAAACATTCACGATTGTTTGAGCAAAGGCGGTGCAGCATGGACCACACCATTGTCTTGATAGCAAAAGGAACGGACACTCTCGAATTTTTGTTAAAAGAACTAAGGGCTTATTTCGAGCCGTATTGCAAAGTCATCGGCTATGCCAGCCATGAGCACATTCCCGATTTGAGCGGAGTCGATCATGTCTTTATCACAACCAAATCCCCAGAGCTATACACCGTTGCCCGTCAAGCTGTTGCTGACTCCGTACCCATCACGGTTTTAAATCGTTTTTTCGAGCTGCGCAAAATGAAAGCGCTGATGCAGATTCCTCCGGGGACGACCGTCCCTGTCATGAACAATTCGCCAGTTTCCGCACAGGAGGTCATCCAAAACTTATTGGAGGCGAACGTCGATCATTTGAATTACGTCCCCTTTCACCCTGGCTGCACATTTGATGATCTCGAATTTCAATACGCCATCATTATGAGCGTTCCTGACGTACCTCTTCCTCCTCACGTAGAGGTAATTGATCTCGGTTTTCGCAAAATCAGCATTCATGACCTGATTGATACCGGTCGCAAGGTAGGCGTGCCCAGTGAATGGGAGCGCGAGTACTTGTCTGCCTTCATCGTAGAAATGTCTGAGCTCGCGAAAATGCTCGGCACCTCCTACGCAGAGGTACAGAAGCTCAATAGCCAGCTGCAATCTACCTTTCAGGCAGTCAAAGACCCCGTGATCGCTTGCAACGAACAAGGTCTGATTACGTTTATTAACGACGTCGCCGTTGAGTTGTTTTGTCCACAGGCATCCTCAATTGTTGGACAACCGTACACGGTGTTGAAGGAGCACAGCTTGCTGCAGCCCTTTTTTGAGCAGGAAGATCTGGAGGACGCTCTCGTAACCATTGATCACAAGCAATTTATCGTCAGCAGTCAAAGTATACGCCGCAGGCATGAGCATTTAGGCTTCGTTTGTACACTAAAAGACGTGACCGAAATCCAACGGTTGCGAACCACGCTCACCTTGCGCGGCCATACAGCCACCTATTCCTTTTCCGATATCAAAGGACAAAGCCAACCACTGCTCCAAGCCATCGAGCTCGGCAAAAAAATGGCAAAAAACAATCAAACGATCCTGCTGACAGGTGAAAACGGAACGGGAAAAGAGCTGTTCGCCCATGCCATTCATCAGCACTCGCTACGCAAAAACGGCCCCTTTGTCGCAATCAACTGTGCCTCCTTGCCGGAAAACCTGCTGGAGAGCGAGCTGTTCGGCTACGAAGACGGTGCCTTTACAGGAGCACGAAAAGGCGGAAAGCCCGGCCTGTTTGAACAAGCAGACGGCGGGACGATTTTTCTCGATGAGGTCGGGGACATCTCTGGAGCCATTCAGGTCAAGCTACTTCGCGTGCTGCAAGAAAAGCAGGTCATCCGCGTGGGCGGTACAGGCATTCTCTCTGTGGATTGCCGCATCATCGCAGCTACCAATCGCAATTTGGAAGACGCTGTTTCCCAAGGAAGCTTTCGTGAGGACCTGTTCTATCGTCTAGCTGTCCTGCCGATCCAAATTCCCGCTTTGCGTGAGCGAATCAGCGATATTCCCCTTCTCATCGATGAGCATCTGGAGCAGCAAGGCATTCGCAAAACATGGTCGCCAGAAGTGATGGAGCTATTCAATCGCCATGATTGGCGGGGGAACATTCGCGAACTGAAAAATGTCGTCGACTATGCCATTACAGTCAGCGAGCATCCTGTCATCGGCATTCAGGACCTCCCCAAACGATTGACGGATAGCCTGTTTCAAAAGCAGCAAACAGCTTCTATCCCTAAATTGGACGACAACCGCGACCTGGATATTTTGTATTGCTTGCATCATTATTACGTATCCAACAAACCAGTCGGTCGTTATCAATTGGCGCACTCCCCTGAGCTACAATCCGTAGGCTGGACGGAGAGCGCACTACGACACAAGCTAAAACTACTAGAGCAGCAAGGTTTGGTGCGTTCAGGCACAACCCGACAAGGAACCTCCATCACCCCCGCGGGTATTGAATTGTTGCGAAAACACGGGCGGATTTAACTTCCGCCCAATGAATAATAGGATGTATTAGGCTGCATAAAACCTAATAAACATTCCTAAAGCTCGTTTTCTGCCCTTACCTTGCCTATGAAAATCCACTGAAAACGCTTATATTCGGGAAATTTCGACACTTGGCACGACCCTTGCTTGTCATAAGCAAAAAAAAGCGAGGTGACCTCATGTCTACACATCCATTGAAACCTGCAAAGAAACGTTTTTCTGTGCCGCATACCTATGCCATCCTCTTTATCATCATCATTTTGGCAGCCCTGGCTTCCTACGTGCTCCCGGCTGGTGAGTTCGATCGCGTCAAGGACGCTGCCTCAGGCAAAACCATCGTCGTCAACGGCAGCTACCATCCTGTAGAAAGTGATCCGGTCTCGTTCTTTGACATGTTCAAAGCGATTCCAGAAGGGATGCAAAAAGGAGCGCAAATCATTTTCTACATCTTTATTGTAAGCGGTGTATTCGGAATCATCCGCCAGACCGGAGCGATTGAGGCCGGGATCAATAAAGGTGTCCGACACTTGGAGGGTCGGGAAAAGCTGCTCATTCCTGCTTCCATGTTCCTCTTCTCCATCGGTGGCTTCACGATGGGAATGGCAGAAGAAAGCATCATCTTCGTTCCAATCGGTATCGCGCTGGCTCGTGCGATGGGCTTTGATGCCGTAACAGGGACAGCCATGATCACCATGGGAGCTGCAGCCGGCTTCATGGGCGGGATGATCAATCCATTTACGGTTGGGGTGGCGCAGTCGCTCGCGCAATTGCCGCTCTTCTCTGGTCTTACCTTCCGCGCTGTTGTGTATGTCTTCGTGCTCGCTTTTGCCATCTGGTACGTCATGCGTTATGCGTATCGTGTCAAAGCTGACCCGACCAAGAGCGTGCTATATGGCGTAGAGAATCACGCTAGTCAAGAACAGGCAGCAGTAGACATCCCCGATTTGAATGCGCGTCACAAGCTCGTGTTCCTGGTAATGGTCTGTGGCCTCGCCTTCAACGTATACGGTGTATTCAAGTACGAATGGTTCCTGACAGAGCTTACCGCTTCCTTCCTGATCATGGGCCTGGTTGCTGGTCTCGTCGGAGGTTTGTCGGTCAATACGCTGTTTGATTCCTTCGTTGCTGGTGCGAGAGCCGTTACGTTTGGCGCGCTGATCGTAGGTTTTGCCCGCGCGATCACGGTCGTCCTGGAAGACGGAAAAATTATCGATACGATGATTAACAGTCTGACTTCAGCGATTGGTCATTTGCCAGATGCCGTTAACGTCCTGGCCATGTTTGTGATTCAAGCCTTTCTCAATCTCTTTATCTCTTCCGGTAGTGGACAGGCAGCGACAACCATGCCGATCATGGTGCCGATTGCGGATCTGCTCGGCATCCAACGTCAGATAGCGGTTCTTGCCTTCCAATACGGCGATGCGGTAACCAACTCCATTATCCCGACTTCTTCTGCGTTGATGGGTTATCTGGCTGTTGCAGGCATTCCGTATGAGAAATGGGTCAAATTCATTTGGAAGCTGCTAGCTGGTTGGGCCATTATCGCTTCGATCGCGCTCATTGTAGCAGTGACAATCGGCGTTTCGTAACAAATAAGCTTTTCACAAAAATGGCTGCGTCAATTGGATTGGCGTAGCCTTCGCTTCACTTACCGACTACTCACGAACAAACCGATGGAGGAACCATGCGCACAACGATCAAACAATTGCAGCCCGCCATTTTTTCTCTATACGAGCATTTACACCAGCATCCAGAGATTAGCTGGGAGGAAGTCCAAACCACCTCGTTTATCGCTGACTTCTTGAAAAAACACAATTGCCGCGTCACTACCTTTGACGACGTGACGGGTGTTGTTGGCGAATGGGGCGATCTGACGCCAGGAAAATTCACTGTAGGCGTACGGGCAGACATGGACGCACTCTGGCAAGAAGTAAACGGCGTCTTTACCGCGAACCATTCCTGCGGACACGATGCGCATATGACCATGGCATTAGGCGTCCTGATGGTACTGCAAGCAATGGACGTCCAGCTCCCTGGGCGCCTGAAGCTCATTTTCCAACCAGCAGAAGAAAGCGGAAATGGCGCACTTGCGATGGTGAACAAGAAAGTAGTGGACGATATTGATTTTCTGTACGGTGTCCACCTTCGTCCCATCCAGGAAATCCCGTGCGGCACAGCTGCTTCTGCTATCCTGCACGGGGCGGCGGGTACAGTATTCGGGCAAATCAAGGGTGCCGATGCTCATGGTGCACGGCCTCACCTCGGAGTCAACGCTATCGAGGTAGCTGCTGCGATTGTCGAACAGTTAAAAGGCATTCATCTCGACCCGCTCGTCCCTTATTCTGTCAAAATGACGCAGCTTTCTGCCGGTAGCAAAAGCAGCAATATCATTCCGGGCTCGGCACAGTTCCACTTGGACCTGCGTGCACAGACGAATGAAGTCATTCACGCCCTCTTTGCCCGTGTCGAGCACATTTTGCAGCACGTTTCCCGTCTCTATGAAGTTGAGCTGTCTTACGAGATCACCGAACGCGTCTATGCGGCGGAAGTGAACGAAGAAGCGAGACTGATCATGGCCGATGCCATTACCCAAACCTTGGGGACAGAGAAGCTCGAACCGCCGATCCAGACACCAGGCGCGGAAGACTTCCACTATTACACAAAAGAACGTCCACAGCTTCGCGCGACCATGCTTGGTTTAGGCTGTGGCCTGACACCAGGACTTCATCATCCGCAGATGACTTTTGAAAAAGAAGCACTGCTAGACGGCATCGAGATTTTGGCAAGAACGATACTGAAAACGTTTGAGCGACAATCCATATGAACGGTTGAGGAGAGATGAACATGAAAATCGAACGCGTGGACCTGCAACGAATCAAAATTCCGTTGAATTCCCCTTTTGAAACGAGCATGGGAGTTGAAACCCACAAGGAATGCATTCTCGTGCGTGCATACAGCGGTGCTCATGTCGGCTTCGGCGAAAGCGTCGCGATGGACGTCCCCGTCTATAACGAGGAAGATGTCGATACGGTCTGGTACATGCTCGAAAAGTATTTGATCCCGCAGCTGTTTTCACGGGAGATCGAGCATCCTGATGACGTATCCCGCCTCTTCTCCTGGATGCGCCGCAACCACATGGCCAAATCCGCTTTGGAAGGTGCCGTCTGGGACTTGTACGCCAAAATGAACGGCCTCTCCCTCTCCCAAGCATTGGGCGGAACTCGCACGACGATTGACGTCGGTGTGAGTATCGGAATTGAACCGACCATCGAAAAACTGCTGCAACGGGTAGAGGGCTTCATCCGTGACGGTTACAAAAAGATCAAAGTGAAAATCAAGCCGGGCTTTGATGTCGAGCCAATGCGTGCGATCCGCAACACATTTGGACCAGACGTTCCACTGATGGCGGACGCAAACTCTGCGTATACGCTGGCAGACATGGAGATGCTGAAGGCTTTAGATGGCTTTGGTTTGATCATGATTGAACAGCCGTTGGCTCATGATGACATCATCGACCATGCCACCTTGCAAAGAGAGCTGAAAACACCGATCTGCCTCGACGAAAGTATCCATACGGTGGAAGATGCCCGCAAAGCACTCGAGCTCGGCAGTTGCCGGATTATCAACATCAAGATCGGTCGCGTAGGTGGTCTGACCGACGCCAAGAAGATTCATGACCTGTGTGCGACACGCGGCGTACCTGTATGGTGCGGAGGAATGCTGGAGGCAGGAATTGGACGCGCGCACAACATCGCGATGGCCTCGCTTAGCAACTTCACGATTGCCGGCGATACATCCCCTTCCCATCGCTACTTTGCGGAAGATATCGTGACACCTGTCATCGATTTTGCAGCACCTGGTATGCTGGCTGTACCGACAACCCCAGGGATCGGTTTTGACATCAATGAGTCTGCCATTCGCAATGCCCTGATCGAGCATAAGAGCTACTATGCAAATCGAGAATCTACTACGACTGTCATTCCTACCTGGTAGACGACACTCATTCGAAGTGAAAAAGAACAGAGAGTGCCCATTGGCCTCCCTGTTCTTTTTATTTGTGCGATTTTATTAATCCGTAATCGTCAAAAGCTTGCACAAATTTCGCTCTGCATGAGCTCTCTTCTCTGGTGGAAACCGCTTTAGCAGATCCAGTGCAGCATATGGAAGCTTCAATGCATGCGGATCGCTGTATGTTCTTTCCCAGTACAACGGTGAGAAAATTTCCTCGAACGCTGGCTCCTTCACCTCATCTTCCAAAGTAAACTCAGGGACATGGCGATTCAAATAGATTTGAAGACGATGGTTTACGATACCCGGCTTCACAATATCCTCATAACCGAATCGCTCCAGATCTGTTAACGCATGAGCCTGTGTGATGTTATGGACGACCTCGCTCGCCAAATGATAGCGTACTCCGTTAATATCACGCGGCGGTATAACCAAACGTAGCTCGTCAAACGCCCGCTCTGCCATCTCTGCCGTTGTATGGTAAGGCGCAACTTCGTCGTCTTTGAAATCATCAATCGTCATGCCATGGTAATTCTCGATGCCCCAATAACGGTCTTTCCTGTCTTCTGTCGTCGCTTGGAGAATTCTGACCAGGCCATCCACCACAGTCGGAGTGATCATATCAGGGCGTTCGCGCAGTGCTTTTAATGCCAACACACCTAGTGCTAGTCCATGGCCTGAGGTCCGAAGCTGCTTCACATTTTGCTGGAGGCCATTGATAACATGCTGTAACAAGGAGGGGTCAGCTTGCTCGTCTTGATCTAGTGGAACAAACCATTCAGGCTTTTGCTTGCGGAAGGATTGACATGTCCGCTCAATGCCCTCTTTTACATGTTCAGGGAGATCGTGCTCACGATCCATGAAGTACCCTGCCAATAAAGCTGCCCCATAATGACCGTCGAACCATCCTGCTACAGCTGCACGTGTCATTCCTGTAATGCCAAGCTCCAAGTAAGAATCAAGTAAACGCATGTAACTTCCTCCTTTTTCGATTTGGTATGTATTCATAATATAACAAACATTTTTGTTTGTTAAGTATAAATTGAAAAATATCCCAGAACTTCTTTTTATCGAATGCGGCCGATCCAAATTGCTGTTCCAGATGAGAGAAATGCAAAAGGGGCGTCTCTAAGCCGAAAAATCGACTTATGAGACAGCCCCTCTTCGTAATCGAATGGTTTGTGCCTTAAACGGCTGGATCCCGTTTCAAGGCATGATTGGCTGTAATCATTTGTTTAGAATCCCCACCAGTAACGGTGCATCCCGGTAGCGTATTGGGTGGCAAGCGTTTGACGGAAGGAACTTTGTGCAAGCTGGGATGCGTCACTCGCATTCGTAATAAATCCGGTCTCTCCTAAAGATGCCGGCATGTTTGTGTATTTTAATACGTAAAACTCTGCTGCTTTGACTCCCCTGTCATTTGCAAACGAATTTCTTAATTGGTTGTACGTTTCCGTTGCCAATCGCAAGCTGGTTGTTGATCCGGGGTAATTGTAAGTTTCTACTCCATTGGCCGAGGAAAGGGATGCGGCATTGATATGCATGGAGACAAAAAAATTGGCGTTTTTGGAGTTGGCATAAGAGGCTCGGGTAGACAGAGCAACGGTTGTATCAGAGCTTCGCGTCATGTAAACCGTAGCCGGATAGTTGGCAACGATGTAATTTTTGGATCGAAGGCCTATGTCCAAAGTCAGGTCTTTTTCTTTCAAACCGTTGCCCAATGCTCCTGGATCATCTCCACCGTGTCCAGGGTCGATCACGATGATTGGATTCGCTGCAAGAGTGAACGATTTTTGATTAATAACCATCTCTTCGGCTGCTTTCTTCTTTTCCGGGCTGTAATTTTTTGGTGCTGGTGCGCTGTCCCACATAGGCTCGTCGGCAATTTCATTCTCCGCAAATGCGGGAGCGGCCATCCCCGTCAAGCTACAGCAAATGAGTGCAGTCAACAACATTTTTCCTACTTTCATGGTGATTTCTCCTTTATCATTTTTATTTATTCGAAACGACTTACGAATTGAAAAGAAGGCGTAAGTCACTCCAAAACGCCAAAAATTTATTCCTTTGCAAATTCTCAGGCAAAAACAGGTAATTGTTAGATTTCTTCTGTGACTCGAGCCACTTGCGGTACACCACGGATTCTTTCTCTTGATAAATGATTTGCTGTATCTTTTGGCTTACTTCCGGGAGGGTTTGTGTTCTTGGTGGCATGACTTCAGCAGGGAAAAACCAATAGGTCCACTGCTGGCTCTCAAAAGGGCCAACAATCCGCATTACGGGAGAGTGAAACACGGCCTTCGCAATCATCTCGTTATAATTCTCGGACATTTGGGACTGAGCGACCAGTTCATGCAATCCGGCACGCCCCTCGGGATCTTCGCCATATTGCTTCAGCAGGGACTGAAAACGTTCCGCTGATGCGGCTTTCAGCTTGTCCAACAAGAGCTTGTCGCCATTTTTAGCCCGTACATAATAAATGGTGCGCAGTTCGGGAATGCGAAAAGACTCGATTTGTTCCCGGTAAAATCTCTCTACTTCTTCTTGTGTCACCACAACATCCCGAGTCACGATCTTTTTCACTTCAAAACCAATCATCGCCCGTCTTATGTTTTGAATGCTGTCCTCTTCCGTCATGTTCATCTGGCGCAACGTTTCTTCACGCTCCGCTTTCGTGCTGCCCAATTGTTTTAAATGTTCTTCAATCAGACGCTCATCCGTCTTCACCCCCATCTGTTTTCCAATATCAAGGATCAATTCTTCCAAGCTCAGTTGTTCCAGCAGCCTTACCTCCTCGTCCGCTGAGTACGCTACCCCTTGGAAATACTTGGGCTTTATTCTTTCCCAATCGTCTCTGCGGAAAAATTGATCGCCGAAAACAAAAAGAAGGGGCTGGTACATCAAAGCCGCATACAGAAAAATGACTCCCAGGAAACCAATCGGTACAAATAAATAAAGCCATGTTCTTCGTTTTTTCATGTGATCAAGCCATCCTCTCATAAACCAGATGAGGCAAAGTAGATATCCAGCCAGAATTCACTAGATACTTTGGAAGATAATATTACTATATTGAATATATTTCCAAAATATAAATATATCTACATGTTTTAGTGCTATTTTCCCTGATTTTTCCTTAGGTCTTAGGAAGTGATTTTCGTCGATTGTTGTCAACAACGATGGTCCTTTCACACCACAAGCCGCAGTCATCCAAGAGGACAACGATACCTTTGGCGGAGTGAACAATGGTTGGCCAGCCAAATAAGAGGGGGCTGTCCCAAAAGGGCAAATCCGCTGAAATTTAAACATCAGGAACATGGATATATCAACGTTTGTGAAATGCAAAAGGGGCGTCTCTAAGCCGAAAAATCGACTTATGAGACAGCCCCTTTTTGTGAGCCATTCTAAATTCTCGAAGCAGCACCCTTATTATGGCCCCATCTGGCCTACGGGATATGTTCTACCATTTTCTTTGCTCAATCCAGCTTAAAATCTACTTCGTCAGTCTCCGGCCGATAATCAACAATCAATCCTTTTCCATTCATATACCACAGCTCATCTTTTTCCATATAAAAAGTGATGCCATCCTCTACTGTCGAAATGCCGATTTCATTCGGCAACTCTTTGGCAATCCCCATCGAGAATGAATCCTGAACCGTACTAACGCCTCCGTATCGGACAAAAAAACGAATGCTGTCTCCTTCTTTGCATCCCCATTCTTCGCGAAACCATGCTACCGCTGCTTTAGTGATCGTCATGTTCATTCGTACAACCACTCCTCTCTGCTTATAGTTTACCTTAATTTAGAGATATTTGAAACATAAAAGTATGTTAAATGGAATTGCTCCACTATTTGAAAAAAGAACCGATTCCCTACGCTTAGGAAAACGGTCCTTTTCATCTTGTTACGGCTTTATGGGAAGTGTAACCAAAAAACTCGTTCCGATACCTACCTCACTGCTGACCTGAATTTTTCCGTGGTGCGCATCCACGATCCATTTGGCAATGGAAAGTCCCAAGCCGGTTCCTTCTGTCGCTCGGGAGCGCATTTTATCCACTCGAAAGAAGCGATCGAACAAATACGGAATATCCTCTTTGGAAATCCCGACCCCACTGTCTTTTACGAGAATCGAAACGCGGCCGCCTTCCTTTTTGCAAGAAACATAAATCTGGCCATCTTCGTTGGTGTACTTCAAGGCATTATCCAGCAAGATGACCATGAGCTGATGCAGACGTTCTTGGTCCCCCACCATCTCAATGGGTTGCTGGATGTCTGTTTCGAGACGAATTTCCCGTGCGATGGCAAGTTGCGCAAAAACCTGGGTGCATTTGATCGCTACTTCGTCTAAGCGCAACGTCTGATTCATGATCTGCAACTCGTTCGAATCACTGCGAGCCAGTGTGAGCAAATCCGACACGAGCCTGCTCAAGCGCTTGGCCTCCTGCATCCCAATCATGATTTTTTCGCTTTCCTGCTCAATTGTATGATCCGGGTGTCTGAAAAGCCTCTCCAGATTGACCATGATGGCCGTGAGCGGCGTCCTCAGCTCATGGGAAGCATCAGCAATAAACTGCTGCTGTTTTTCCCACGAGACTTGGATCGGGATTAGTGCCCTTCTCGCCAAAAACCACCCAGCCACGATCGCAATGACAATACTGATAATGTCGCCGATCACAACAACGTACAGCAAGCTGTCCAGCATGTTTTGCTCAGGTGCCAGATTGTAAATCAGTTGAAACTGGTAAGCGGTCTGTATACGATTGCCTACAACAACCTTTTTCGGAACAGTAACTGTCTGCACGCGGTAGACTTGTCCATTCACTGTTTCCGTTTCAATACCGTCTGCTTTTCCGTTATGCTGGAATTTTGCATACTCCTCTGGCTCCAGCCTGTCACCAAATGCAGTCCCGATGACACGACCAAAGCTATCCCAAACGAGCAAAACATATCGGCGATCCAGATCGTTAAACTTTTTCCTCTCCTGACGGTTGTATGGAAAAG
>NZ_JABSUY020000001.1:845000-925000 GCF_013284355.2 Brevibacillus sp. M2.1A | reverse complement strand
TTTGTTTTTGACTTGCTTCACATTGATTAAAAGCGCAGCAATAATTCCGAGACAGAGCGAAATAATCAGTGACCAAGAAGATACAACGTTTTTCACTTTCTCAATCTTAAATGATTCTTTGAGGATCGCTGGATCGTACCACGTCTCTACTGTCCAAATCCCTCTGCTGAACATATAGTTACCCACGAGCACCAACGCCAACGGGAGAATCGCGACCCAGATGTTCAAATACGATTCATTTTTGATCAACTCTGGTTCGTTCGTATGTCCCTCGCCGTAGCCTTCCCCAGCAGCGACAGCCTGCTTGCGTCTACGCTCCAGCCATAGCATCCCGCCAATGAAAACCATAATGGCGCCAATCGTTCCAACAACAGGTGCAGCATAAGCATCCGTACCGAAATAAGTCGTAGGAATGATGTTTTGAATTTGTGGTGTACCTGGCAAGGCGTCCATCGTATACGTAAAAGCACCGAGCGCAATCGTTCCTGGAATGAGACGCTTTGGAATATTGGCTTCACGGAAAATCGCAGCAGCAAACGGGTACACAGCAAATGCCACAACGAACAAGGAAACCCCGCCATACGTCAAAATGGAACAAGCCAAAACGACAGCCAAGATCGCACGATTGGAGCCAAGTGCCTTCACAATCGTGTGGGCAATGGAAGAGGCAGCACCGCTCAACTCCATGACTTTTCCGAAAATGGCACCCAGTAAGAAAATAGGGAAGAATGATTTCACATAGTTTGCTGCATTCGTCATGAAGGTTTCGGTGTAGCTTGGCAGCAGAGAGATCCCGGAAAGGACAACGGCCAGCAGCGTAAAAATAGGAGCAAATACGATAACAGGATAGCCCCGATACGCAAAAAACATCAGGAGACCGAGCGAAATCAAGATGGATAACACTTCGATGATCATAGAATTCTCCTTTCAATTTTCTCCTCCGCTTACAGAGGAAATTGTGTCGATTCACTTGAAGAAAACGCTTTCAAACCCAACTTATTTGCATGGACCATGCCAACCTCAACCGATTCCTGAAAAATCGTTCAACCATACCCTTTCATCGTGCCTTGACTGTTGGTAAGCAGATGATAACGCTTGCATTTTTTCCGGATTTCCGGAATTTCTCGTCCGGTTTTATGGAATCTAGCAAAAAATCCGCCACTTTTTAGGGAATTTACTCAAGAAAGGCTACTGGATTTTTGCGGGACGTCATCTTGCTCTATTCCAGAAAACCGGAATCTACCAAAACGTTGTACCTACAGATGAAAAAAGCCGCGAACCTGGCTCAACACCACATCCCCGACTTATACACGCCTCGTGTTACTGATACTTCTCCCATTTTTCGTAAAAGCTGGACTTGCTGATTTGCAACAGCTTGGCGGCGGCAAGCTTGTTCCCCCCTGCTTGCTGCATCGCTTGGCGAAGCGCTTCCTGCTCAGCCTCTTCCAAGACTTGTTTCAATGGTCGAACGGCATGAGTTGGACCCGACAAGGATGCGGGCGTCCCTTCGTCAGATACAGGCAGCCAAATATGCTCCTTTTTCAAGACATCGTCTTCCATTAGATGCAGGGCTCGTTCCAGCACGTTTTTCAACTCCCGTACATTGCCTGGCCAGGAGTAGCCTCGAAGCACGTTCCATACCTCTTCATCAATGGCCCTAACCGCAACACCAGTGGACTCGCCAAGCTGTTTGAGCAGATTCGAAACCAGCTCTGGCAAATCCTCCAGACGCTCGCGCAACGGAGGGATCGAGAGTGACACGACATTCAACCGATAATAGAGGTCCGCCCGAAACTTCCCTTCCTTGATGCTTTGAAGCATATCCGAATTCGTGGAAGCGATCACCCGCACATCGATTGGCGTCGTCCTTACAGCACCTACCCGCTCGACTTCTTTTTCCTGCAACACACGCAGTAGCTTGGCTTGCAGCGGCAACGGCATGTCCCCGATCTCATCCAGCAAAATGGTTCCGTGGTTGGCTAGCTCGAACTTTCCTTTTTTTCCGCGGCGAACAGCTCCGGTAAACGCACCTTCTTCATAGCCAAACAGCTCTGATTCGAGCAAAGAATCCGGAATAGCGGCACAATTTACCCGAATGAAAGGACCCATTTTGCGCTTGCTCTCGGCATGAATGGCGTGGGCAAACAGCTCCTTGCCCGTCCCGCTCTCACCCGTGATGAGCACAGTCGAATCGCTTTTCGCAACTTTCTGAGAAAATTTTTTAAGCTCCTGCAGCTTCTGACTGTACCCAACGATTTGGTCAAAGTGATAGGTAGCCCCCATCCGCCGCCGCAGCTCTTTCTTATAATAGGTCAATTCGTCCTTCAACTGAGCAACCATCGCAGCCAAGGCTGTGAGCTCTTGCACATCCTGGAACAGCACCGTTCCCAGAACCGCAATCACTTTTCCTTCGTCCATAATCGGGATGCGATGCGCAATCATGTTCTGGCCTTTTATTTGCTGAATGTCGGCGATCTCGGCAACGCCAGCCTGACCGACAATATGCATCCGCGTGTTTTCGATGACATCCGTCACTGGCTGTCCGATCACGTCCTGTACATTAAGAAATTCCCGATAGCTCCGATTCAATAAGAGTATTTTTCCGTCCTTGTCCGTTACGATCATCGGTTCATGGGCATTTTCAAAAACGACCTCAAGCAATTTGCTCATCTGCTGGAGATTCCAATCCAAAACCGGCTCCCCCTTTGTCTCAATGCTGCTGTGTCGAACCCTCGCTCACTACTCGTTACGCCAAAATTATACAGGAACAATCAGGGGCGGCGTTGTAATTGCTTGACCAATCGCTTGGGAGCCGCGCACATATAGCCTTCCCGTATGTAATCCTCGATTTCACCATAGCTTGTCACGTTTTTGTCCAGGATGGAAACCCAGCCGTGATGGCCGATGTACGGCGTCTTATAAAAATGCTCCTGCGCAAGCAAAATCTCTTGGGTCGTCTTCAGCACCTTCACAGAAAAGGAGGGGCCTTCGGTGCCCCCCTCTCCCAAAATGACAAACGGCTTGTCGTTTACACGAAACGATGTATGTCCAAAAGCGTCTACCTGCTCCGTTACTTCTGGCAACCGCATCGCCAGCTCGCGAACAGCAGCTACCATCTTCAAACCTTCCATAGAAGAAATCTGCTCGTGCACCATCTGTTCCAAGCCTCCCTTTGCTTCCAAACACTTATACACCAGTCTGTTCTGTACTTTGCACCACGTTTCCTTCTCTCATACGATAAAGTGGCAAAATAAAGCTGAGACCAATGATCATCAGGAATGCGGCGATCCCATAAATGACTGCGAGCGGAAGATACAGCTTCAATACCCCCGTAATACTCATCATGACGACCATGGAGCCTGTAAACAACGGGGTTAGTATCCCATTCACCCGACCGATAAAGGTACTGTCTGTGTTTTTAAGCAGCATGGTGTTGATCCCAATTTGAATGGAGGGCAAGAGCAATCCCGCGATGAACTGAGCAACAAGCGTCAACCACAGATTCGTAGACATCCCGCAAATCGCTACTGCGACCGCGTTTCCAAGGAGTCCCATTACCAACAGCTTTTGCGGTGGAATCGTTTTGGCGGCTGCCATCGTCATGGCCCCTCCAGCAATCATCCCCACACCTTGGGCGGTGATTAACCATTGCAAGCTTTCTTTTGGCAATTGCAGTTGTTCGGTCACAATAAAAATCCCAAGCGGCTGAATCATTCCCAATGAGAAGCCCACAGCCAAAAAGCAAAAGCCAAGCATTGACAATACGCGACTGGAGAACACATACCGAATCCCGCTAACCATCTCGCCAAGCAGTGCCGTTTCTTGCTGCTCTCCTTTCTCGATGCGATCTGGCGGCAACAAATACAGGACACCGGCCGCAGATAGAAACGCAACCGCAGTGATGACCATGGCAACCTCCATCCCCCATTGCTGGAACACAAACGTACCGACAATCGGACCAAATACCATGAAGATCGCGAAAATAGTCTGGTATGCGGACATTCCTACCTGGAGCTGTTCACCAGGTACATGCAGCTTGAACAGCTTCATTCCGGACGGTTGGGAAAACTGAGAGAGAATGGCTGAAATGAGTGTGGCAAAAAAGATAGCCTTCCACGAGCCGAAAACGAAGGTAAGCAGCACTCCGACAACCGATAGAGCACTAAGCACCTCACACCAGACCATCGTTTTTCTCGGTTGCCAGCGGTCGGCAAACGTACCAGCAAGAAAGGAAAACAGAAAAATTGGCGCATACTCCGCCACAGAAATCATGGATACCGCGAACGGATCTCCTCCTGTATGATCCATCACAAAGAGCAGAATCGCCATGTTGCGAACCCATACTCCGATTTGCAACAGAAATGCTGATAACAAAATAGCCCTGACATAGCGGTTTTTCAAAACATTTGACATAAAAAAGCCTCCTTATCCATTGCGATCTGGACAGGAGGCTACGCATATTATCGTCAAAAAGACATAGAAACCCTTTGGTGAGTCTAAAAAGGATCTACCATCTATTCGCCAATATGCACATACTACCCCTATCCAAAAACGCATCGTTTTATCCGATTAGTTTTGTGGAAATAGGAGTTAGCAGATCATTGGCTTAATGGTCACCCTTTCTTGTAGAATGATCCAAGGGTACCACAAAAAGTAATCCTGTGACAAGAAAAATTCACTTGATCTTGTCCTATGCTTTGTCGACAAGCGTGATGCGCTCTGTTGCAGGAATGCGCGGCTGAGCATTAGGGATCGCGGCTGGATAACCGATATGCAAGTTCCCCAGCACCTTCTCTCCTGGTCGAATGCCCATCGCTTCACGGAATTCCGGCTCGTGTATCCACGGGTACGTCTCCCACGTCAGACCGATGCCTTTTTCCCACGCCAGCAAGCTAAAGTTATGAATGACAATGCTGGTCGAAGCGAAGTCGTCCTGACGGGTAATCAGGTTCGGACTTTCTTCCATGATGACCGTCATTAGCATCGGAATCGCCATAATTTTATTGTAAAACTTCTCGCCGACTTCTTTCTTTTTCGCCGGATCAATCTCCCGCTTTTCCTTCATGATCCGTACGGCCTCGGCGATTCTTCTCTTGCCTTCCCCGTACGTCACGATAAAGCGCCACGGCTGTGTCATGTGATAATTCGGCGCCCATACGGCTGTATCCATCAGTTCTGTAACCAACCCAGGGTCTACCTCCCGATCTGTAAAGCGATGAATCGAGCGGCGCTCTCTAATCAATTTGGCCAGTTCCATTTCTTTCTCCTCCTTCTCATTCCAGAGCCATTGCAACGCCCCCGGAAATCTGGCGTTTGCATATTTGCTCAAATGATCCGCCCCTTCTTCCATAAACAGGACGAGCTGATCTGCTGTGAAGCCGCTATCAGCCAATATCTGATGCGCTTCTTTTGTCAGCGGGACCATTTGCTTCTGGATGTTCTGTTTTTTAGCACCTTCCTGACTGCCAACATCCATGTAGATGCGCAGTTCGGGATGGTACATTTTCTTTTCCCGCATAAACGGAACCATACCTTCATACCAATACGATCCCGAGATACTGCCGATTTTCGTGAAAACATCCGGATATTGGTGCGCAGCGTACATCGAGATCAAGCCACCAAGCGAAAATCCGATGATCCCTGTTTTTTCCGGCCTAGGGTCTGTCCTGTACTTGCTGTCGATATACGCCTTGCATTCATTGGCGATGTAAGAAAGATACGCATCTCCTTGCCCGCCAAAATCAATGTTGCGCTCAGGCGAGATCGCTTTGGAAAACCAGGGCGTATAGTCATCCCGGCGGTTTTCTGGTTGGATGCCGACGAGAATCAGCTCAGGAATTTGTCCCTCTGCAAACTTGTCTTCGATTACATCGAGTGCAGTACTGAACGCAGGATCAAACAAGTCACCGCCATCATGGACATACATGACGGGAAATCGGGACGTACTCTTGTCATAGGATGGCGGCAAATATACGAGCAGTGCCCGGTAATGGCATACGTCTGCAAACAATTGTCCCTTCACAATTTGCACGTCCCCTCTTTATTTTTTTCTTCTACTTAGTAAATAGAAGAAATACGGTACACCGATGATCGAAATGACGATACCCACTGGCAGTTCAAGGGGGGTGAACACAGTTTTGGCGATAAAATCCGCTGCCACTACCATGAGCATCCCGATTGTCCCTGACAGGGGGAGAACATACCTGTGCTGGATTCCCGTCAAACGCTTCGCAATATGCGGTGCCATCAAACCGACGAATCCGATGCCTCCGGAAACCGAGACACACGCGCTCACGATCCCGATACTCGACAGCAGGAGAATATTGCGCTCCTTTTCGACGGACACACCGAGATTCTTGACAGATTCCTCGCCCAGTTGAAGCAAATCGAGAATATGCACCTTGCGCATCAAAACAGGAATGAGTATGACTAGCCATGGCAGCATCCCCGCAATATGCGTCCAGTTGGCACTCCAAATACTGCCCGAGAGCCATACGGTTGCCATTTCAAAATCATTGGGATTCATTTTTAACGAAAGATACAGAGACACAGCACCCAATCCCGAGCCAATTGCGATCCCCACCAAAATCAGTCGTTGTGGGTCAAGCGCCCCGTTACGCCAGGCGAATAGATAAATCAGTCCAGCCGCAAGCAATCCGCCTGTCAAACCGAACAAAGGCATGGCCATAATGGAATACCAGCTCGCATCCATGAATTGTCCACCGAAGAAAAACATAAAGGCGACGATAGCGGCTCCTGCCCCAGCATTAATGCCCAAAATCCCCGGATCAGCCAGCCCGTTACGGGTGATCCCCTGAATAACGGTACCAGCGACCCCCAAGCCAAATCCGACGAACGCCGCAATAACGATCCGCGGCAGGCGAAAATCGAAAATCACCAAATCGTATTCCGCTACAGGATCGATACGCAATAACGTCTGGATGACATCCAACACCGTCATGTCGAATACACCGTTGGTCAGGCTGATATAAATCGCCAGAAAAATCAAGGCGATATTGACCAGTAACAGCAAACGAAATCTAGCTTTTCGATCAGGCATGCTTTCCCCCTCCTCTCTTGTAAATCAAATAGAGGAAGAACGGAACGCCAATAAAAGCCGTTACCACACCGATTGGGGTCTCAAATGGACTGTTCATAAATCGGCTGAGAACGTCAGACAAGGCCAGGAAAATGCCGCCCAGTAATCCCGCACATGGAATGATCCACCGATAATCGAGACCTACCAAAAAGCGAGTAATATGCGGAATAATCAGCCCGACAAAGGCGATTTTTCCTGCCAACGCTACGGAAATGCCTGTCAGAATGACAACAGCGGTCGTTGCCAGCACTTTGACCATCACCGTTCTCTGTCCGAGGCCGCGAGATACTTCGTCGCCCAAGGACAAGATCGTGATCGATTTGGACAAAAGAAGCGCCAGGACTATACCGACGATGGCAAAAGGAACCGCCAGCTTCACCAATTCAGGCTCCAAGAGATGCAGCCTTGCATTGTACCAAAAGCTAACGTTTTGCGAGACTTGAAAATAAGTAGAAATCGCGGCTGAAATGCTGCTCAAAAAGGTGCCCGTAATTGTGCCAATGACCGCCATCCCTACTGGCGTCAAGCCATTCGGCAATAGTCGCGAAAAAGCGAGAACCATCGCAACCGCAAGTGCTGAACCGATCAGGGACATGGTAATCATCGTGACGCTCGTAGCGGATGGAATGAAAACCATGCACAGCGTAACAGCAAAGACCGAACCGTCAGACACGCCCATTATAGAGGGGGACGCGAGGTAATTCCTCGTCATCCCCTGCATCAACGCTCCTGATATCGCTAAGAATGCTCCGATCATGAGTGCGCCCAATACTCTTGGCAAACGAGAGTGCATGACAATTTGATGATCGACATTCCCTTCATTAAAGGCAAAGAAAGCTTGATAAATGGTCCCGGGATCAATCGACTTGGCTCCGTAATGAATGGAGAGCAAGATTGTAAGGAGGATCACCACTGGCGAAACAGCTAGTATGATCATAGAAGTTGCTTTTTTGGATTGCATAGCCTACCCTCGCCCACTTTTACTTGGCAGACAATTTTTCTACAGCCGCCTTCAGGAATTGTGTTTTGCTCCAGGCAGTACCGCCTTGTGCGAGAGGATCCACCACGTTTACGTAAACATTGCCGTTTTTCACTGCATTCACGCTCTTCCAAATCGGGTTGTTCTGCAAATCTTCCAATGCGTTTGGCTTGTCTTTATTCTCGTCTGGAGAGAATTGAATGAATAGGTAGTCCGGGTTGATTTGGCTGAACTTTTCCATGGAGATAATTTCTTGTGCCTTCGCCGCTTTTACTTCTTCAGGTGCAGTCAAACCAAGGTCTGTGTACAGAGCCGGGTTGAAGAACACCTTCTCTGGATAGATGTTGATGTTTCCTTGGCGCAGACGAATCACCAACACTTTTTTATCCTTCATGCCGTCGCCCAATTTTGCTTTTGCCGATTCAATTCCTGCTTTATATTCATTGAGCGCTTTCTCTGCTTCGGCTTGCTTGCCAGTCAGTTCACCCAACAATTGCAGGTTTGCTTCCCAGTTGGTCGAAATGTGGGAAACAGGGAAAGTAGGCGCAATCTTGTTCATTTTCTCGACTGTTTCTGGCGGGAACTTGCTGCTACCGAGGATGACGTCCGGCTTCAAGGACAAAATCGTTTCCAGGTTCGGTTGTGTTTTCTCCCCGATGGATTTGGCTTCGCCCGTAATCGATGTAAACATCTCCGGGAATTTGCCGCCGACAGAAATCGCTCCTACCGGGTTTACGTTCAATACAAGGGAATCTTCCATGGACTCCATGCTGCCTGCAATGACGATTCGCTCTGTTTTGCTAGGAACGGTATATTCTTTATCCAAATATTTGATCGTGCGTGTCTCTGCTTTATTAGCTTCATCGGCCGGCTTTTCTGCTGTAGCTGTTGTCGCAGGTGCTGGAGTAGTCGTGTTATTCGTTGCTTCTTTTCCTCCGCCGCATGCTGTCAGAGCCAATGTCAGCGCTGCAATGCTCAAGCCCAGGTATATCTTTTTCATTCTTGAAAGACCCCTCTCAGAAATGTACTGTTTCACTCCAGTTTAGTGATAACGATTATCATTCGTGATTATAAAGCATCCACTCCTGCCCGACCATGGACGAAATCCAGAATCAACATGGACGATCTCCTGAAAATAATCGCACACTCTCTTCCACGATCCGTTCATGAGCCGTTGCCGAGTATTCTCGCCAAGGGTCTGACATAATGACATGCGCCCGATTGTTGCGGACTGCTTTGATCTCTTGCCATGGTCCCGATTCTTTCAAGGCCTGGAAGCATGCCAACGTTTCAGCCTCTTGGCAAACCAACAGCAGCAAGCGATCTGGCGCGAGTGCAACCAATTCTTGTACAGTCACAAGCTGGTCGTATTCATTCAGCTTCGAAACAAAAGCGGGTTTGACTTGCAGATCCTGATAAAACACTTCATTCATACTGCGATTGCAGTGGACATAGAGCTGGTTTTTCAAAATCCGCACGATGAGCACCGTTTCATCGCCTAGAGCGTGTTGAAGCTGTACCCTGGCTCGCTTCACCTTTTTCTCATACTCGCAAAGCCAATGATGGGCTTCCATGGACTCACCCAAGAAGTCTGCCATAAGCTGAAGTTGTTCTTTCCATCCCCGCTCTTCAAGTACGTACAACGTGGGCGCAATCTCGTTCAGTTGCTTCTGTTCCTGCAAACTCGTCTCGTCCAAGCCAATGATGACGTCCGGCTTGGCATCGCGAAGCATTTCGATGTTGGCTTTCCAATTCTGATTGATTCGAAACGCACTCAAATGTACCGGGATATCGTTTCGATAGCTGTGATGATAGTAAGCCGTCCATTTCGGGTGCAGTGGCGCCGCGTAAGGGATCATTTTTAAAGCCAGCAAATGCCCGATGATGGTCGAGCCGTACGCCGCAATTTTTCGTTGGCGGCTTTTCATATAGAGAGTCGGTGAAACTCCGACAGCTTTCTTGAATTTTCGACTAAAGTAAAACTCGTCGTTGTAGCCCACTTGATGAGCGATATCGCGCAGCTTGGCATGCGACTGAACCATCATCTGCTTCGCCCGGCTGATGCGAAGCTCTGCCAAATAATCCATAGCGGAGATGCCATACGTTTTTTTGAACAGATCGACGAAATATTTTGGACTCACATCTGCAATGCGAGCCAGCTGTTCAATCGTCACATTTTCCGAGTAATGCTCTTCCATATGTGTGCGTGCTCGCTCCAGCGCCATTCCAGAATCGGTGGCCGAAAAGTGAGCATGCTTGACGATGTGGTACCATAGCTCTTGAAAAGTGTGTTGGCCTCGGAATCGCTCGAGCGCCGTCTCCTGCTTCCATAGATTCTGGATCAAATCACAATAGACAGGCAGTTGCCCTGCCGATTGGACAGAGATCTCTCCCCGAAAAGGAAACAAATCCTTTTCCCGAAGGGCTTGGAATCGCCGATGCCTGTCTCTCGTTTCCATAAAGACATCAAAACGAAGCATGTACATCTCCAAATGATCAGCCGAATCAGGGACGATGCCAAACGTAAGCATAGGAGGGCATACGTAAATTGCGTCCTGCCGCAATTGGTACTCCTCGTTCTCCAGCCGCAGGCGCCCTCGCCCCCCGGTTACTACCAGCAAAATATGCGAATGAGTGAATTGTTGGCGTAGTCGGTCATGTCCCTGTGCTTTGAGCCATGTAATGTCACGCAGCTTAAAAATGGCTTCTGCCATGGTATTCTCTGTGAATTGTTGAACCAAGGCTTGTGTTTCGTTCATGTTCTCACCTCTGCCCGATCCTCTATGTAAAATTGATAATCATTCTCATTATCATCAATAGAGAAAGTATATCAAAAGTGACGCTTGCTTCCTATCAGGAATATTTGATCGAATTGAACTGATAACTTGAACGTGGTATGGTACGTACCAATAGAAAGGGAACCGACGGGAGGGAGTGTCAGTGGGATGCAAGGTTTTTCGTCGTGGATGGCGAAAAGGCTTTGCGAATTTACAACAATTTATCAACTGAAACCATTCAATATTACGGAGTGAAAATGAAGATATGAAACGATATGTTCTCCCTTTTGTCTCTAGCCTCGTCGCGATTACTTTTGTGACAGGGTGCACCTCTGCCTCTGATCAAATGACAGTAAAAGACCCTGCTCCACCTGCAACGGAAAACACAGGGAAGTCTCCTGCTGATGCAACAAAAGGCGAAAAGCCAGCGGATGATTTGCTCAAGCGGTTCACCGTACTTGCTTCGCAAGCCAAGGAAGCGAATGAGCTAACTGCCTTTTTAGACCAGTATCTGGCGAAAACGGACACGAAAACTGCCGATCAATTATTTTTTGAACTTGATCAGTACTATGAAAAACATCTGCCTACGATAAACGATAACTTCAAGGCACTCCTCGCCCAGCCGGGAAAAGCGGATAAGCTGTATGCCTTGCAGTACCCTTACGATTTCAACAAGCTAGAAGGCGATGACAGCTTCAAGCAATGGCTCCTCAATCAAACTAAGGGCGGACTCGTCTTAAAGGCGACGAAAGACATGTCTTTTTATTGGCAAGTGGATTACCAAGCACTGCAAAAATATGCCGCTTCACTCGGTGAAGAAGGAAAGGACTACTTGTCCATTCAAGAAACAGAAACGGGTAAACCGTATTTAGGTGACGGCGGGTTGCAAATCACCCGGGCCGAACTCGGACCCAGAATGGTTGAAGTCGAAGAGTATTTGGTCAACTACCGCAGTAGCCCACGTGCAGTGAAACTCCGTACGCTCTATATCGACTATCTCAAAACATATTTGTCTGATTACCGTTACGATGCCATTGACGAAGCAACCATGAAACTGCTCCCGGCCGTCAAGGAAGAGTATCAGAACTTTGCCAAGAAATATGAGGCTACGAAAACAGGACAGATCGTGAAGGATTACTTGAGCGAGGTCGCTAAAAACAAGGACGTGGTCTTTGAATCCGGCAAGCCTAATGAAAGTATCGTCGGAGAACTAAAGCCGAATCTTAGTCAGTTCTTGAATAGGCTCGAGGTGCGGATTGCTCGGACGATGAATCCTTAAAAGCAAACAGTTTGCGTGGCTGTAGTGGAGGAGAGGGAACAGGAGAAAACGACTCAGCTTCTAGGGCCACCCGCTGGGGGATTGACTGGCCGACTCCATGCAAAAAGCGAAACCGCGTCCAAAGTGGTCCCCTCAAGATGTATTTCAGAGGTGGACGCTTAAGGGCGTGTTTCGCTTTTTGCATTGCGTCTCGGTCGGTGTCCCTAAGATCTTCGCTGTTTTCTCCTGTTCCCTCTTGCAAGCTGCTTGTTTTTTTCGTTAGTTGATGGAAAGAAAAAACCTCTATTGTTCTACCGCGGAAGTCTCAAATAAATAAAAAATGTAATCCGAGGAAGCTCCCGCGTGACCCATTTGTCTGAGCATGGCGGAGATATTGCCTCGATGATAGGTGCCGTGGTTGGCGACATGCTGGACGATGTCGGCATAACGAGCATGAACCGTGCCTAATGCCGGGTGCGTATATGGCGCGGTGTCTTCCATCGAGATTTGCCCAAAGAAGTCTCTGAACTGCTGGGCTGATTCGGCAAACAGTTTTCGCAACTCATGTACGTTCTTCCCTTTTAATTCTTGCAAGAGAACCCCAACTTTTGTTCCCACCTCTTCGTAGCTCTCTCCTTTCATGGCTAACAGCCAAACATAATCCGTTTTGAGCATGTGTACCAACGTCTGAGTGATGGTCGGAAACACACTTGGAACCTCCCGCTCACTTATTTCTTCTGGTACCTCTTGCAGCCGCTTGAATACTTTCTCGTTTGCCCATACATGATATTCGTACAAACGCAATGCTTCATGCTTCATCATTAATCTGCCTCCATTTTCTTTTTCCATCTCTTCTTTGCTTTCAATATAAATCTACTCTACTGACAAAAATGGTCAGTGATATCACGTCGACTGATAAAAAAGAAATAAATCGGCAGCGATGGCAGCCAATCGCTCTTTTACAAAAGCTGGTTCTTCAACTTGAACTGATTTTCCATATGGCAATAGATAATGAGGAAGGATCGAATGGGCCATTTGCTCATCTACTTGAAAGATCACCTGTGCCTCGCTACGCTCGATCACGGTATGTCCGAGATACCAATGCCTGCACAAATCAGCGAGTGACTGTGACCTTCCTTTGACCTTGATCAAAATGGTGTTGCCCTGCTTGTCTGCTTCTGGCAGTAAATTCGAGAGAAAAAAATGGCGCGCAGAAAATTCAGGAGGGCGTTGAAAGCTAGCTTCTGTCCGTTGGATCTCATGAACACGATCTGCACGAAAGCTGCGAATGGTACTACGGAGATGGCAATAGGCGACGATATACCAATTTCCCTTCCAATAAACGAGCCCGTATGGATCGATATGACGCCTCTGTCTCGTTGTCTGGTAGGCTTTCTGATACACCATCGAAAGGGTATATCCATTGGCAACAGACAGCTCCAGTTCTTGTAGGGTAGATTCGAGAGAAGGATCAACAGGAGGCTGAATCACCTCGAAGCCGATACTATGTCGGTCAATCGCGTCACGCTGCTCTTCATTTGTGTAACGTTTTAGCTTGGAAATGGCCCGGTGTAAATCTGCTCCGAAGGGATAACCAGCCTCTTGGGCAAAAGCCGCTGCATGAATCAGGGCTTTTTGCTCATTGAGGTCGAAAAACAACGGAGCTTCATTGAAATGCTGAAGTAAACTGTAGCCACCATTGTGTCCGGCATCAGAAATGATGGGCACACCGCTCGCACACAGTGAGTCGATATAGCGATAAACGGTGCGAATATTGATCTCGAGAATCTCTGCCAATTGCTTGGCTGTCATTCGCTTGCCGGTCTTCAACAGCCACAAAATGGAGAGCATATTATCAGCTTTGGACATGTACGGATTCGCTCCCCTAAAAGAAATCTTCTGATTCTACTTATTACCACAGAATTCAATCCTTTTCCTCTATCTGTCCCTTCTCCTTTTCACGACAGGATCGGTTCTTTCTCGATAAGCTGCCAGTTGAAACATGGCGGAAATGGTTGAGAAGGTATATTTCTGCTCACTTAACACCTCAATGACATAAGGCAAGGCGTCCATACTCCCCTTGAGCGTGTCTTTTGTACCGCCAGCGGAATGTTGAAGAACGACTGCGCCCGGGGTGACATGTCCCAGGATGTTTCTCGCGACCTGTGGGCCGGTGAGACCTTTCCAATCCCAACTATCTATATCCCACAAAATGATTTCGTATTCGCTCGCCGCAAGCAGCTGGATGACCTCCTCATTCACTGCTCCATATGGCGGCCGTACCGTCCGAGGTCTCACACCCACTACCTTTTCGATCTGATCTGAGGTACGTTCTACCTGCTCATGAACAGCCCAGAGGGGGATTTTCGTAAAGTCAGGGTGATCCCAGCTATGGTTTCCTACCATTTGTCCTTCCTTTACGATCCGCTCCAGCATTTTCGGATTGTACTTCACCATTTGTCCCACACAGAAGAAAGTGGCCTTTACCTGATAGTGAGCTAATATGTCTAACACACGAGGCGTCCACAACTGATCCGGTCCATCATCAAAAGTGAGTGCGATTTCCTTGGGCTCATTGAGCTTGTTCACAAGCGTTACCCTCCTTTAAGCCAGTATTCTGTGCTTTGATGCATAGTATGACTGGGCTATCATTTGGTAACGCTAAAAAAACCTCTATTCTGGGCTTTTGGCAAAATTGAAGAAGATTCTGCATGAGTATGCTACGTAGAAAAAAATTTTTTAACAACGGTTAATGAATATAGTATAATGATGATAATGATTTTCATTTTCGTAAAAATTCCTACTAGAGAGATTGTTAGATATACATGGAGGGTTATTCACGACAAAGCATGCTCGAAAGGGATGATGATATGGGAAAAGTGTTAGAAGTAAAAGATTTGCATGTGTCATTCGATACGTATGCAGGTGAAGTCAAAGCAGTACGGGGCGTCTCCTTTGATCTGGAAAAAGGAGAAACACTGGCGATTGTTGGTGAATCTGGTTCCGGTAAATCCGTCACCTCCCAAGCACTTATGCGCCTCATTCCTTCTCCTCCTGGACGCATTCCAAAAGGACAAGTTCTTTTTGAAGGAAGAGATTTGGTTACGCTTTCCGAAAAAGAAATGCAGGATGTTCGCGGTCGCGATATCTCGATGATCTTCCAAGACCCGATGACTTCCTTGAATCCGACGATGACTATCGGGAACCAAATCATGGAGAGCTTCATCAAGCACCAAAAGCTGAACCGTGCAGAAGCGCGCACCCGTGCTATTGAGCTGTTGGAAATGGTAGGGATTCCATTTGCCAAAGAACGTGTCGATCAATACCCGCACCAGTTTTCCGGTGGGATGCGTCAACGGATTGTCATTGCCATCGCACTCGCCTGCAATCCAAAAATTATCATCGCCGATGAGCCGACAACTGCTCTGGACGTATCGATTCAGGCGCAGATTTTGGAGTTGCTGAAGGAACTGCAAAAGAAGATGGGGACCTCGATCATCTTTATTACCCATGACCTCGGTGTAGTTGCTAACATGGCAGACCGTGTAGCGGTTATGTATGCAGGTAAAATTGTGGAAATCGGTAAAGTCGATGAAATTTTCTATGATCCTAAGCACCCGTATACATGGGGTCTATTAGGCTCCATGCCTAGCCTCGATTCCAGCGATGACGAGCTGATGTCCATTCCTGGATCACCGCCCGACATGTTCAAGCCACCTGTAGGGGATGCTTTCGCGGCTCGTAACCCATTTGCGTTGAAGGTCGATCTGGAATATGAGCCACCGATGTTCAAAATCTCCGATACGCACTATGCGGCAACATGGCTTCTGCATGAAATGGCACCTGACATCAAACCGCCTGCTTCGGCTGTGAGACGAAAAGTCAATTCTGATGAGCCGACCGAGACTCCAGCAAGCACCAAAAAAACGTTCAACTACGAGAACCGAGAGAAGCTGGTTGAAGTCAAAGATTTGAAACAGCATTTTGACCTCGGGAATGGTCATACGCTGAAAGCTGTAGATGGTATCACCTTTGACATCTACAAAGGGGAAATCTTCGGTCTTGTGGGTGAATCCGGTTGCGGTAAGTCGACCACAGGACGAACCATCCTGCGCCTGTACGATGCAACTGGCGGAGAGGTCTTGTTCAATGGACAAAGTGTACACGGAAAGAAAACACTCGAAGAAAAGAAATGGCTCAACCGCAAAATCCAAATGATTTTCCAAGACCCGTACTCGTCGTTGAATCCACGTCTGACCGTATCCGATATTATTGCAGAAGGTCTGGACATTCATCGTCTGGCGAACAAGGAAGCTCGCATCGCCAAGGTACACGAGCTGTTGGAAACCGTCGGCCTCAACCGCGAGCACGCAAACCGTTACCCGCATGAGTTCAGCGGCGGACAGCGCCAACGGATCGGGATTGCACGGGCATTGGCTGTTGATCCGGAATTCATCATTGCCGATGAACCGATCTCTGCACTCGACGTGTCCATTCAGGCACAAGTCATTAACCTGCTCAAGCGCCTGCAAAAAGAAAAAGGCCTGACCTATCTGTTCATCGCCCATGACCTGTCCATGGTTAAATACATCAGTGACCGTATCGGTGTTATGTACCGGGGACGTATTGTGGAGCTGGCAGAAAGTAATCGCCTGTACGAGAATCCGATTCATCCGTACACCAAATCGTTGCTCTCGGCAATTCCATTGCCAGACCCTGATTATGAGCGCAACCGTAAGCGCATCGTTTTCGATGATCAGGAATATTTGCGAGATCAAGGGGAAGAACGCGTCTTGCGTGAAGTGGAGCGCGGTCACTTTGTCGCTTGCACCCAGAAAGAATTCGAGAGATACGGCGGCGGCGTCTTGGTGTAAACCTATACACAAGAAAAGGGAGAGAGCTTCGACAGCTCATCTCCCTTTTTATTTAGTCCTTCATGCGCAACAGTCTCATGCTGTTTAAGATGACCAGCAAGGCGGCTCCCGTGTCACTGAGCACCGCCAGCCACAAGGTGAGATATCCTGGGAATATCAGCACGAGTGCAACCAGCTTTACGATGATCGAAAACCAGATGTTTTGCTTGATAATCGTGAGTGCTTTTCTGCTGATCTTCATCGTGTGTGGCAGCTTTTCGAGATTGTCAGCCATCAGTACGATATCCGCGGTTTCCATTGCCGTATCAGTACCTGCTCCACCCATGGCAATCCCCAAGTCAGCTGATGCGAGAGCAGGCGCATCGTTGATCCCGTCCCCCACCATGGCGACGACCTTGCCTTCTTGCTGGAGTCGCTTGACCGCTTCTACCTTATCTTGTGGCAACAACTCTGCAAAATAACGATTGACGCCTGTCTGACTCGCTACTTTTTTCGCCGTACCCGTATTGTCGCCGGTCAGCATCACGATGTCTTCGATTCCCGCAGCCTTAAGCTTGCCGATGGCACTAACCGTAATCTCACGAATGGTATCGGCAACGGCAATCATCCCGATCAATTTCGTTGCGGTACCGATAACCACCAGTGTATGTCCCTCACTCTGCAACAAATCGATTTTCGTTTGCCATGACGACAGATCGATTCCCAGCTCTTGAAACAGGGCGGGCTTCCCTGCATAGAATGTTTCGGTTCCGATGACAGCGCTCGCCCCTTTTCCGACGATCGCCTTGAAATCTTGCCCACTCCGGGAAGCAACCTGCTTTTGTTTGGCATAAGTGAGAATCGCTTGTGCAATCGGATGGGAAGAACGCTCTTCAATCGTTCTGGCGATCGACACTACGTCGTCCTCGCTTCCCTCCATCTCGATAACTGCTGCAACCTGTGGTTTTCCTTCCGTCAATGTGCCCGTTTTATCGAAAGCAATTGCGGTAATCGCTCCCGCCTTTTCCAAAAACGTACCGCCCTTGATCAGGACGCCGTTTCTCGCGGCATTTCCAATCGCGGACACAATCGCAACTGGCGTGGAAATGACCAGAGCGCACGGGCAAGCAACAACCAGCAGCTCAAGCCCTCTGTAAAACCATTCCCCCCAGGTACCGAGTCCGAGTAATGGCGGGAATACGATCACGAACAAAGCAAGCACGAGCACGATTGGCGTGTAGATCGCAGCGAATTTGTCGACGAACGCCTGAGTAGGCGCTTTTTTCTCCTGCGCTTCCTCCACGAGATGAATGATTCTGGCAATCGCCGTATCCTCCACCAGCTTGGTTACCCTGATCTCCACCGCGCCACTTTCGTTGACACTCCCTGCAAAAACACTGTCGCCGACCAGCTTATCTACTGGGATTGATTCACCTGTAATCGGGGCCTGATTGACGCTAGATGTCCCGTGTACAATCACACCATCCAGCGGGATTTTCTCTCCGGGCTTCACTACGATGACTTGACCGACAGCGATGTCCTCAACCGGCTTGCGGGTAAGAGACTCCCCAACCTTGACCCATGCTTCAGGCGGAGCCAAATCCATCAGATTGCGTATGGAGTCACGCGTTTTTTCAATCGACTTGGTCTGCAGCAAGTTTCCAATGGAAAAGAGCCAGACGACTGTTGCGCCCTCCAGCCACTCACCGATCAAGGCTGCTCCTACTGCCGCAACAGACATCAATACGTTCATATCCAGTGAACCGCTTTTGATCGCGTAAAAAGCACTGCGCGCAGGTCGGTAGCCGCCACTTATGATCGACAACGCATAGAGCACAGTGACGACCAATGGAGATATGCTAGGCGATAAGGAACCTAGAAAACCGAGTGCCAACAACACACCGGAAATCGTCGTCAGAACCGTCCCTGCTTGATCCGTTTTCGGTACTGCTTTGGCTGTACGCCTCGTAAGCAGCATGGCGCTGTAGCCAGCCTTGGCGACTTCCTTGACCACTGCATCGTCTCCCAGCCCATCCGCGATGAGCTGCATTTTACCCGTGGAAAAGTTCACGTTTACCTCTTTGACAGCAGGCAACGTCTGCATATGCTTTTCCAGCGATTTGGCGCACGAACTGCAATCCATGCCTATAACGCGATAAACAACAGCCTGTGAAGAAAGAATGCCTGCGCTTTCTGTTGCCGCAGCCGCAGGCTCGAGAACCGTGAGAATTTTACCAGCATGCTTATGCTCACTGCCGCATTGAGGCCCACTGCAACACTCATCTTTTTTTCGTTCTTCTGCCATCTGTTTTCACCTTTTTCCAAGCATCTATTTTGCCCAGCTTCGAATGAAATCATCCACAAACATTCAAACAAATATTTAATTATTATATTATCGTATCCTTCTGGTTCGTTCAAGAATTGATTTGAATATTTCGCCCATTTTTTTACAGACCGAGAATAAAGAACAAGACCCCTATTACTAGGAGTCTTGTTACTTGGTACGGGCTTCTACTGGTGCTGGAGTGGTCTGCCAACGCTCCCCACAGTCCAGACATTTGCACTTGATTACTTTACGCTTTTCTAAGGCAAGACGAACGGCAAACAGGATAAAGGCACCGGACAGTCCGAGGAACAAAAAGATGACAGGAGTCCCTTTCACTGAAATGCCGATCAAGGCGAGCACTGCCAAAACCGCTGCATAAATGGTTATGTATAATGGCTTATTAATCGATTCCGTCAAATCGATTTTCGCAGAACGGCACTTCGGGCACTTTGGTTGTGCACTCATGGTATTCTCTCCCCATTTCTTGGATCATGTTCATCTTACACGAAAACAGAGAGGTACACTACACTGCCATGAAAATGTCGTTTTTCCTTTTCACTTTCTCTGTGAATGTCTATAATAATAGGACATTGTAGAGCATGAGGTGATGGTTACAGTGGATGACATCTGTGAAATCCAATGTTTTGATGAGGAAAAAGTAAATCGGTTAAAGCCGTTCGCCACAGAATCAGAAGGGGTAGCAAAAATCTTCAAGGCGTTGGCCGATGACACCCGCGCCAAAATCATTCACATCCTCTCGATGGAAGACGAGCTCTGTGTCTGCGATGTGGCTGCTATTATCGGAAGCTCGATCGCTAACACCTCCCATCATCTGCGGCTTCTGCGCAACATGGGACTGGCCAAGTACCGCAAAGAAGGAAAACTCGTATTTTACTCGTTGGATGATGACCATGTACGCCATCTCATATCTGCGGGGATTGAACACGCCAAAGAACAGAAAACGATTGTCCGAGCTACCTGATTGCTCGGGCTTTTTTGTTACTCCGGCATATTAAACATTTGATTAACCATGGCGGTTTACACTCGTTTTCCCGGTAAAACGCTGCCTGATCGCCTCTATTCCCACAAATATAAGGAAGTAACATATCGAAGCGAACACAAACACTGTTGCCTGCGGATAAAACAATGCAGCTTGCGGATCAACACTTATTAGCCATTGAAAAAGTACAGGAGCATAGCCGATGACAGCATATCCGGCGCAACGCACTGCATATTTTTTCCACCCGATTACGTGCGATCGATTCACTAGCCAGTCCACGAATACCGACAGCCATACGAAAACAATCAGGTTCATTGCCATGCTGATGAGCACGCCCAGCAAATACTCTTGTCCAAACCCGTACGGCGCGCTAGGATCACGATAAAGGTAGATGATCAACGCAGCATACAGACCGGTAAAGAAAGGGGATATGACTGCGGCAAGTACACGCGTGCCGATATTCATGGAAATCACTCCCTTGCTTTGCTTCGTTAAGATTCGTTTGTCGTTCGCGCAGTAGGATGTTCACCCGTCGGTAGACTGACCGTGACCGTTGTCCCTTCGCCTATACGGCTTTGAATGTGAATGCTGCCTTTTGCGACCTGCAAAATTTTTTGCACGATAGAAAGACCGAGCCCGCTTCCCGTCGCTTCCCGATTGCGTGACTTGTCTCCTTTGTAAAAGCGGTCAAAGACATGCTCCTGCTCTTCTTCTGACATGCCGATCCCCGTATCCCGAATGGTCACGACGATTCGCGTATCCTTCTGTATCGCAATGTAAATAGAGCCAGCCGTTGGGGTGAATTTGATACTGTTCGCAAGCAGGTTCATCCATACTTGATTGAGTAGCTGCTTGTCACCCACGATGAAGGTCTCCGGTAAGGTCAGCTCCATCGCGAGCTTTTTTTGTTGCCACTGCTGCTGCAAAACTAAGAGGACTTGCCTGATCTGCTCATCCAGACGAAAACGGGTCGGTTCGTACAGCCCGGTCTCTTTGTCCAGGGAAGCGAGCGTCAACAGCTGCTTGCTCAAGGAAGACAGACGTCTGCTCTCCTCTTCGATGATCGTCAAGTACATCTCCCGCTGTTCGCTTGTCACACCACCGCTGCGGATGGCTTGAGAAAAGCCTTGGATCGATGTCAATGGAGACTGGATTTCATGAGAGACATTGGAGACAAACTCTTGGCGCATCTCGTCCAGTTGTTTGAGTGACTCTGTCATTCTCGCAAAATGCATAGCCAAATCGCCGATTTCATCCCGGCGAGCGATGTCCAAGTGTATATCATACTGCCCTTCTGCCAGCTTTTTGGTCGCACGGCTTAGCTTCTCGATCGGCTTCACCAAATAACGGGTAAATACCAAAATCAGGATCAGGCTAAGGACAAACATCGCTGCCAGCAGCAAAGCAAACATAATGTGCACCTCGCCAAACTGCTGCTCAATATTTGGCCGTACAAACAGGGCGTACTTTTTCCCTTCTGCTATAAGCGGCAAGCCAATGCTGTTTGTCAACGTGTTTTCGAAAAATCCGGTCACAAACAAGCCGTGCTGTTCTTCTGTAATTCCTCTGTAGGTCTCACCCGCCAATACTTTTTGAACGATGGCAGGCTCTATCTGCTGGTCTCGAAAAGGTGCTCCGAACTGGCTTACTCCGCCATTCTCATCCACGAGATGCAACTGAAAATTCAAATTGCCGACATGGGTCATAAAGGCGGTCAGGTCGAGCGAGGATTTATGCTCGTACAAATCGATTATCTGCTGTCCGATACTCGTGATTTTTTGTTCATTATAAGCACGCAGGTTTCGTTGATAATACTCATTTGCCAACAAAAATCCAAGTGTGCCGCTGATCAGTACAATGGCGACGAAGGTAAAAACAACCCGAACGTAGAGAGATTTCACGTGCCTCGCACCTCCAGCTTGTAGCCTAAACCACGAACGGTAGAAATGACAAAGTCATTGGTTTTCTCCGTAAATTTCTCTCGCAGCCGCTTAATATGCACATCGATGGTACGACTATCGCTCTCCGTATCACTCCCCCACACGAGCTCCAACAGTTGATCCCGGGTAAAGATCCGATCAGGAAAACTGGCAAGCTGGGCAAGCAGTTCAAATTCCTTTAATGGTAAATGAATCAACTCTTCTTTCACCTTCACAACATGGCTGATACGATCGATGACAGTATCGTTTATGACAATGATTTGTTTGCTGACCATCTGATAACGACGCAGCAAGGCCTTGATGCGGTACAACAATTCGGTAGGCTCAAATGGCTTGGTCAAATAATCATCCGTCCCCGCCAAAAAACCTTTTTCCTTATCCCGTACCTCTCCCTTTGCCGTTAGCATGATGACAGGGAGGTCGTAAAATTCCCGGATCTCCCGGCATAGCTCCCAGCCGTTTTTGCCTGGCATCATCACATCCACGATGGCGAGCTGGACAGACTCGTGCTCTAACAGCTGCGAAGCCTCATTTCCATCCACACAAGCCAAGACGTTGTATCCCTCTTTTGCTAAGTAAAACCGCAATAGCTCACGTACGTGTGGATCGTCATCTGCAATCAGAATCGTCAGTTTCATCTAGCTGGCCTCCTTGTTACTCGCCCTCTGGTTCTCCTGCTTCATTATTTTGAATGATACTCACTTGTTTATCCTCCTGCAAATCGTCACTGGCTTGCGCCTATCTGCGCGGATCAATCGTAAAGAAGCAATATGAACAAGAGATGAACGAATACGGCTGGCTCTTGAAGACCCTTACACATTTGATTAAATCTGAGGGAAGCCTGCTCTTTTCCCGGAAAAACAACTGTTTGCACACACAAAAAACGGCAGACACTTAGGTCCGCCGCTCTTGTTACTCATTCGATTACTTGCGAAACTTCTCTGTAAACCACGCGGCCGAAGCCTCTACTTCCTTCACCGTTAGCTGATGACCATATGAATCCCAATGCACAGTCACGTCAGCACCTGCTTCTGTCAGTAGTTGGTTCAGCTCCTCCGTCTCTTGTGCAGTACAGATCGGATCATTCGTACCCGCTCCGATGAATACCGGGATAGCTGACATATCAGGCAGAGCGATCCCACGGCGTGGAACCATTGGGTGGAAAAGAATCGCCCCTTTTAGCGGAGTCGGGTAATGGAACAGGAGACTACCTGCGATATTCGCCCCGTTCGAATAACCGACTGCCACGATATTGTCTCGCTCGATCTGATACGTAACCGCCGCCTGATCCAAAAACTCATGCAGCTCCTGCGTGCGGTTGACCAAATCCTCTTCGTCGAATACACCCTCTGCTAAGCGTCGGAAAAATCGCGGCATGCCGTTTTCGAGAACATTCCCACGGACACTCAGAACAGAAGCGCCTGGATAAATGCGATTGGCCAGTGGCAAGAGGTCGTTTTCATCTCCGCCTGTTCCATGAAGCAACAACAGCGTTGGTGCTTTTGAATCGGTTCCTTTTCGAAAAATGTGCTTCAAATTCATGATTTATCTTCCTCCAACACTCTGACTGTAATCGGCGGCAAACCTTGCTCAATCTGGGCACGACGTGGTTCATACCACTCGGGGAGCATCAGTTTTTCACCCAGTGCCTCAAATGGCTCATCTCGTTCAAATCCTGGAGGATCTGTTGCAATCTCAAACAAAATCTCGCCTGGCTCGCGGAAGTAGATGGCGTTGAAGTATTGACGGTCGATAATATCCGTCGGATGGAGTCCGGATTGAGCCGCACGCTGCTGCCACAGTTGGTGATCCTGATCATCTACGGCACGCCATGCGATATGGTGGATTGTACCTGCGCCACCTACTCCTCTTGGTATCGGCTCGGCATTCACGTCAATGACATTGCCCAAATCGCCGTGAGCCTTGAAACGGACAAGGCCGTTTTCTTCGCCGACTCTGGTCAGTCCCATCAATCTCTCGAGAACATCCATAGTGTGGGCTGGAGCCATGCTGTACAAGATCGCTCCGCCGAAGCCTTTGATCGCCTTATCAGCTGGCACCCCGCCAAAGGACCATTTGCTCGCTGGACCGCCTTCACGTTCCACGATCTCCAGCTGTAAGCCGTCTCTGTCTGTAAATTGCAGATACGTTTCATTAAAACGCTCCACGCGGCGGTACTCGATTCCGAATTTTTTCAGTCGATCCTCCCAGAAGGAAAACGCCCCCACCGGAATCAAGAAGGTTGTATAGCCAACCTGCCCACCGCCAACGCGTCCGCGGCGACCAGTTTCCCACGGGAAAAAGGTGATTGCAGTACCTGGACTGCCGACCTCATTCCCGAAATACAGATGATATACATCTGGTGCATCGAAGTTGATCGTTTTTTTCACCATGCGCAATCCGAGAAACCCTGCATAAAAATCAACGTTATTTTGGGCGCTTGTTACAAAAGCTGTGATATGGTGAATTCCTGCTGTTTGCTGTGTCATTTTGAATTGCCTCCTCAAATTTATTATTTACTTGCTTGGAATGTGTTGTAGCTTACGAACTCTCCAACGGGCTTGCGGTACCCTCTGACACGCTGGCTGGATGTATCTTCTTTTCCAATCGTGATCATCAAAGCTGGCACAAAGCTGTCCGGAACCTTCGCTATTTCTTGCACCGCTGCCGGGTCGAATCCGATCATCGGGCACGTATCCCAGCCTTTATCCTTTGCAGCGAGCATGAACAACATTGCGGACAAATTGGCATTGCGGATCGCTTCATCACGCTTGAACTGCTCTCCTCCAGCCTCGTGCATTGCTCTGACAGAAGAATTGTTGTGGTCGTACTCGCGTTGATCCATGACTCCTAAATGAAGAAGGCCTTCATTAATGCGCTCTACACTTTGGTACGCTTCCTTGTCACCAAATACAAGCACAACTGCCGAAGCGGTCTTTACCTTATACTGTCTATATGCCGCTTCATATACACGCTCTTTGGCTTCTGGATCGATGACAACTACATAATGGGCATGCTGCAAATTGAATGCTGATGGCGCGAATTTGACCAGCGACATGATTTCATCGATCTCAGCAGGTGTTATCGTTACGTCCGTTAGAAACTTGTTTGCAGATCTTCTGTTTTTTACAAGGGTGGTGAATTCACTCATGGGACTTCCTCCTCGATTTTTTCTATCTCATTCATTTTTTGATATCTCAAATTAAAGATAATGGGTTTAAAAATGTTCCTGCTTGGGGAAGTAGGATGACGATGTTACGAAAATTAAATATCTTGAATTTAAGATAATTATAGGACGTGAATTGTCCCTTGTCAACAGCCTAAAGCCAGAAGAATGAAATCTCTTCCAGCCCAAGACTCTTTTCAGTTGGCGTACCAGTAAAGTGCATAATCGGTCATGACAGAAGGATACCCCATTTGGCGCAGCATCGCCGTTATATTTCCACGATGATACGTTCCATGATTGACCACTTGCATGATGATTTCTGCCAAGCTCGTATCTCGCACTCTCGTGTACGGATTATCAAGGACAATGCGTCGCTCCAAATCTTCATCTTGGCTGAGAAAAGCTCTGAATTGCTCGACCAGTTCGGCATACAACTGCTCAACTTCCTCCAAGCTTTTTCCCGTTAATTCCTTTTCCTTCTGCCATGCCTCATTCAATGCCGCTTGCATGTCCATCCCTTGCAATATGCGAATCCAGCCTTCGTCCACCATATAAATATGCTCCATCACTTTTGCTACTGTCGGGAAAACGCTTTGGACCTCCTGCTCGTAAACACCTTCCGGAAGCTCCTTTAAGCGATTGATTAACGTTTGATTCGCCCACGCGTGAAAGTCGTACATGTTTTTGGCATAGTGTGTCATGATAAAGCCCCCTCTTTGGTTCTTCGATAGCTCTATCATAGACCGGCTTCCCTGACAAATACGGTCAGTGATGCTTTCCGCTCCAGCCAAACTCTCATTTTTTCTAATGAAAACAGTTGTTCCATGTGGTGGACTCCTGGAGGAAACGATTCTTCATAGAGCGATTTTGCTACGGTAGTCGCTACCATTGCGGTCATGATGGACTGATCACGCCCAAAAAGCAGACACTCTACTGTCGCCTCTTCAGTTCCTCGTTTCCCGTGCTTCTACCTTGATGACAAAGCGAGATGAAAAATCAGCTCCTCGCCAAACTCACCCGCAAATCTCCATCCTTGATCGACTAGACCAGCCTTTTTATACAGTTGGATCGCTGGCGTATTCGTATGATGCACCGTCAACACGATTTCATCTCGCTCCGGGTAATGCACTCGTGCGATGTCAGCCAACTCATGGAATACTCGCAAGGCGTAGCCCTTCTTTTGATAGCGGGAATCAATCGAAAATGATTTGAAAATAATAGCCTCGCCATTTGGTGTGTAGGGATTGCCTGTGTGTGGTGTGAATAAGGCAAAGCAGCCGATTAGATGGCCTTGGTCGAAAACCACATAGGGCATAGATCCACGATCGTTTTGAGATGCTTCAATCACATCGACTGGCATAGATGTGTAGATCGCTTGTTCTTGCGGTAAATCGTAAGCCATGATCGAAGGGTAGTCGCTTTTTTCGTACGGTCTGATAATGAACATCTTGGTTCCTTTCTCTTCTTACGGAAAAATTCGCGACAGCCCGGTATGAATCTGTAAGCACCAGACTGCCACCGCCCCGAAGTTGATTCGTTTACTCGGCTTTTTATTTCTGCTCCCCTAATTTCTGATTCAGCTTTTCGAATGCCAATGCCAGCTCTTCCTTCGGGATCATCGCATACCGATCGCCAATACTTATCTCATAGGAGCTAGTCGATTCGTCGTCCTCTCTTACATAATGCGTGAAACCAATTCCTGTCTCTTCACTAAGAGAGACCATGATACGCTCAAGCTCTTCTTTCGGCAATTCTGCATGCACATGAAACATGTTGGATACAGGCACGGCTGGTCTCGTGGATATCCCCTGGCATTGGTTGTACCATGCTGCCAGTTCCTTTGCGTGCTCGTAATATTGACCGAATTTATGCTTTCTCTGCTCAAAATGGTATTCTGCCGTGACAATATACGGGTACAAACTAATCAGGTCCCCGCCATGGCGTCTTTTCCATACCTTCGATTGCTTCGTGAAATCTTCATCCCCAGCCAGGATCGCTCCGGCAATTCCGCCTATCCCTTTGTAAAAGGAAACGTACACGCTATCGAACAACGCGCATACCTCATCGGCTGTCTTCTCGTAAAACGGCAGGATTTCCATAAGCCGGGCGCCATCCAGATGCAGCCGAATTCCTTTTTCCCGACAATAACGGGAGATCGCCTCCAAATCCTCATACGTGGGTAGCTGTCCGCCAATCTCCCGCTGTGGCAATTCCAGCAACAGGCACGCGATATCGTCGTCCATGCCGAGAACATCGCCCAGTTCAATCACTCTGTCTTTATCCGCCAGCAAGACAGCCTCGATCTGATGCAGCTCCTTGAGCCCATCCTCCTCGTGAATCTCCAAGTGGCAGAGCGGATGATAGGCGACCTTTTTGATTCCCTTCTCATCGCACCAGATGCGTAACGCGATTTGTTGGGCCATCGTACCGCTGGGAAAGAATACGGCAGACTCTTTGCCCAAATATTCGGCCATCTTGCGTTGGAAATTCTCGATGAGTTCGCCTGTTCCGTACATATCACCCTCCATATTCCCGTCCACCCTTGACAGGACCTGCTGCAATTGATGGAGGTCTCTCTTGCTGTGCCCGGCGATTTGATAAGTGGTCTTTTTAAATACTTCTCGCAAGGTTTTCGTATCGTTCATTTTGGCAGGGCTCCTTTTGTTTCTCATCTTCAATGCTCCTTACTTTTTAAGATATCATATTTCACAAGCAGCTTATGTCGTTTGTTTTTTGACGTACAGTTGGCGATATTCACTCGGCGTCTTGCCCGTCATTTTTTTAAACAACGTGATAAAATACGGCGTATTCGGCATCCCTACCAATTGCGCAACATCCGCGATCTGGTTGTTCGAATGAGCCAGCAGCTCTCGTGCCCTTTCTATCCGCTTTTTCTGGATGTACTCCACAGGCGTCATATCCATGAGTCGCTTAAACGTTCGCTGCAAATGAAACGGACTGCCATGGCACATATCAGCCAAATGCTCCAACGTCAGCTTTTCGTTATAATGAGAATCAATGTACTGTGTAATTTGTGCCACCCACTCACGATCAGGCAACCTCTCTCCCGTGGGCTTGCAGCGTTTACATGGGCGAAATTCTTCCCGTAGGGCTTGGTTTGCATTTTGGAAAACCCGCACGTTCTCCCTCTTCGGCGGCTTCGACTTGCACGACGGTCTACAAAAAATCTTCGTCGTTTTTACCGCATAAAAAAATTGATCATCGTAAGACGAATCGTTATGAATAATGGCCTGCCATCGCTCATCGGTTACTCGTTCCTCCAACACATGTCCTCTCCTTTGTCATAGCCGTTATCGAATCGCTTGCTCTTACCGACAGTATACCCCCACGCTACATGATCCGTACTGCTAGAAGATTAAAATAGCAAGATAACGAAATGACAGGATAGCTTTTCTTGTTATAAAACTAGGAGGAAGACAGGAGGTTTTCACATGACAAGCGGTCTATCCCACTCGGCTTGGGTCGATAATAGAAAAGAATTAATCTTGTCCGTACCTACGGAATTCTGTTTTTCGCAAAATCTTCACTACTTGTCCAGAGCATCCAACGAATGCATGTTTCACATTCAAAACGGGCGCCTCTACAAAGCCATCCCGATTGAACAAGATTCACAAGTGGTCGAAATTCACGCAGAAAACGATCAAGGATTGACTGTGCGTTTTCTCAGCCCTTCGCTTCCCACTGAAAAAGTCCGGATGGAGGTTGCCCGCTATGTGCGAGATTGGTTCGATCTCGATCGAGACCTGGTTCCGTTTTATGAGCTTGCCGCAGGGGATGCTCTTCTACAGCAAGCCGTTGAAAAATTTTACGGGCTGCGGACTATGGGCATTCCCGACCTGTTTGAAGCGCTCAGTTGGGGAATCATTGGTCAACAAATTAACCTGACCTATGCGTATACCCTAAAGCGGCGGTTGGTAGAGACTTTCGGAAGACGAGTAGAGTTCGAAGGACAGACGTATTGGCTTTTTCCCACAGCAGAAAAAATCGCCGGATTATCCGTCGCTGATTTGGATGGATTGCGCATGACGATCAAGAAATGCGAGTATTTGATTGACGTCGCACAACTCATCGTTGAAGGGAAACTATCGAAAGAGCTATTATGGGACGGAGGAGATTATCAAACCGCGGAGAAACGTTTGACCCGTATCCGTGGGATTGGACCGTGGACAGCCAACTATGTGCTCATGCGCTGTCTGCGAATGCCCTCTGCTTTTCCCATTGATGATGTCGGCCTGCACAATGCGATCAAATTTTTACTAGGCAAAGAAAAAAAGCCGACAAAAGCAGAAATACGAGAGCTGTCCAAGGCTTGGACGAATTGGGAGTCGTACGCTACTTTTTATTTATGGCGTTTTCTTTATTAATCAAAGGAGGTTCTATCCTATGCTAAAAATAGGTTCGCACGTATCATTCTCCGGTAAAGGACTGCTGAATGCCGCCCAAGAAGCAGCCACCTACGGCTCGAGTACCTTTATGATCTACACGGGTGCACCGCAGAACACCCGCCGCAAACCGATCGAGGACCAATACATTACGGAAGGCAAAGAAGTCATGGCCAAGCAGGGCGTGGATGAGATTGTCGTACATGCCCCGTACATTATCAACTTGGGCTCTTACAAGGACGATACCTATGAACTCGCTGTCCGTTTTCTGCAAGAAGAGATTCGCCGGACCGACTACATTGGCGTCAAAAATATCGTGCTCCACCCTGGCGCCTACACGGATAAGGATGCAGAGTATGGCATCGCCCGGATCGCGGAAGGCTTGAATGAAGTTCTGGCAGGCGTAAAAGACACCGATGTAAAAATCGCGTTGGAGACGATGGCGGGCAAAGGGACGGAAATCGGTCGCAGCTTTGAGGAAATCGCGGCCATCATCGAGAAAGTAGAAGACAACAGCAGGCTGACCGTCTGCATGGATACTTGCCACATTCACGATGCTGGCTATGATATCGTCAACGACTTCGATGGCGTCCTGGACCAGTTTGACCGGACAATCGGCTTGGACCGTCTCGCCGTCGTTCACTTGAATGACAGCAAAAACTTCCGCGGGGCAGGCAAAGACCGCCATGCGCCAATCGGTGCGGGACTCATCGGCTTTGATGCGATGAATTACATCGTGAACCACGAGAAAATCCGCCACCTGCCGCTTGTACTGGAGACACCTTGGATCAGCAAGGAAAAAGGCAACGAGCGTCCGATGTACGAAGCAGAAATCGCCCTCCTGCGCGGGGAAGTGGACAAGCGCTTCGGCGACGAATTCATGGACCATGTGGAGCGCCTCGATTTCTTTTTCCGCAAACAAGATGTCACCAGACGCGAGTATGTGGTTGGGATTTGGGAGTTGCTCAAAAACGACGCGAAGGCAAAGAAAGCGGATGGCCGCGAGCCAATGGAGCGTCTGTACGATATGGTGAAGGAAGCGAGATTGTTCCCGGAGCTCACCGAAGAGCAGATTAACCACCGCTTGACTGCCTACTTCGCGATTCCGAAATTCTCGTAAGGTAAGAACACTTCATGTAGGCTGACTGACTGTGGCTTCCTCCTTTTGGAGCGAAAACGACACATTACCAATAGAGGGGGAGCCATATGCCTACACCGAAAAAGCCAGCACCTCAAGATGCTGACTCTGCCAAAACATACACCCTGCTCGGAGCTGATCGCTCTTTTTATCAGAGTGATTCTCCGGGTACATTGGGGGGCTATCGTCCACGCAAAATATACGGACGACTGGATTGCCCCTCTGCCATCAGAGCCATTACGCGAGGCGGTTATGTGCGCCATCGCGTATTTTTTGCGGATGAAGCTACCGCTATTGCTGCGGGGTATCGACCTTGTGCTGTTTGTTTACGAGAAAAATATTTGTTGTGGAAAGCCCCTCCCCTTTAAGGTTTTAGAATACCTGCGGGGATTCGATAGAGTACATAGTTGCCCGTCCACATTTGTGTCGTAATGACCATCTTCTCTTTTCCCCGTTCAAAGAAGTATCCGGCCCCTTCTTGTTGGATGAAGGTCCAGCCTGTTTCTGTCACCGCTCGTCTCATCGCTTCCGCCGCTGTAGCTTGATTCGCTTGCGGCCCATATCCATACCAATCGACGTTTCCCTCCGTTGTCAATTTGACGATTTTTCCCTTGTTTTCACCCAACAGCTCCGTCACTTCTTTTTTGGACTTGGATTCGAATGGCAATGCAGGATACCCGATCAGAGAAACATTCGCGATCATGATAAAACAAAAGCCCAAGAAGAATAGGAGGAAAAGAACCTTCGCGCTCTGGTTCATGCCCATACGACTTACTCCTCTTCCTCAAAAATCGCGACAGGACGCGCCCATCCCGCGCTCGCTCCTTTCACTTTTACAGGAAACACAGAGACGGTAAACCCGTAGGGTCTCGGCAATTGTTCCAAATTCGCCAGCTTTTCAATCTGGCAATACTCTTTCTCTTTTCCCACATAGTGAGCTGCCCATAAAACACCATCGCGCGGGTTTTGTTTATAATCAGCGGCTTGAACGGAAAACGGGATATCCCATCCCCACCCATCGGTTCCCATGACTTTGATTCCTTGATCGATCAACCAATGTGTCGCTTCGGCGGATACTCCGGCATGTGATTGAAAATAGTGCTCCTCATAGTATCTTTTATCCGCGCCCGTCCTGATCAGGACAATATCGAACGGTTTCAGTTCGTATTCGATTTGTGCGAGCTTCTGTTTTACATCATTCACCGTGATCTCATAGCCAGACGGCTTTTCACTAAAATCAAGCAGAACACCATCTCCGTAGAACCACTCCAACGGCAACTGATCAATCGTTTTCGCCGGCTCTCCCTCAGAAGTAGGCCAGTAATGCCAAGGCGCATCGACATGTGTCCCCGTATGTGTTGTGAGTGTCACCGTTTCACTCGCCCATGCCTTCTGTTCGGGAAAATCCGTTGGTTGCAATCCGAAGTACTGCGCGGCTTGGACAGCCCCTTCTTCATGACTACTGTATTGAATCTCAGGTGGAAACGGTTCTTTTGCCAGATGATCAAGAGGCACACTCAGATCAACGAACCGACGTGCTTTTCTATTCATAGCAGGATTCCCTTCTTTCGCATTTGGAATTTTCTGTATCCTCGATCATTATTACTGTACTACCCGCCTTCCACCAGCGTCAAATGAACACAAGCAAAAAGCCAGTACCTCGTCGTCTATGCGGGTACTGGCCTTTTTCATGGAAATTCTATGGGAATTTGCACTTCTACATACGTATCGCCCCCAAGTGGGGATTGCAGATAGTTTTCTCTGCCTGGCTGATCTTTTTTGATCCGGTATTGATTGCGCTCTATCCATTTTGCCAAGTCAATACAGGCCGTAGAAGGAACGAATGGCTCTACACGTTGGACCAGGGTGGCCATCATCGGCTCCTCTGGCAGCATACGTATTTCCAGCATATCGGATGGCAAGGGAATGTCCTGCTTGAGTACATAGCCGATCTCCAATTCGAATGCCGTCTCGTCTCGCTCCGACTCCTTCCACAAAACGATGGGAGAAAGCATCCATCTCTGCTGCTTGCCTGCGTGTTGAGACAGCCGCTCGAAAAGCATCGGAATCTCTTCTACCGTACCTTCTGAACGAAACGAGACAACTTTTTGGGCTTCGACTCGTTTAAATACAACCTCTTGTGCTACATACCCCTTTTGCTCGATCGACAGCAGACGCTCCTTGATTCGATTCAATCGTGCTTGCTCCTCCTCAAGCAGCTGTTCCATTGCTCTTTCTTTTTGCCTGAATATGCCTTGTAGTTGCTCCGGAGACATCTCTTCATGCAGCAATTGCTGAATTTGTTGCAACGTAAATCCCAAGTCCTTGTACATGAGGATTCGATTCAGCGTAACCAATTGCTCTGCTGCATAAAACCGATAGCCAGTTTCTTTGTCGATATCCGCTGGCTTCAAAATGCCAATTTGATCATAAAAACGAAGCGTCTTTAAGGACACTCTGCTCAATCGGGAAAATTCACTGATCTTAAACATGGAAAGACCCCAATCTATCATTCCCTTGACTTTCCCCTGTACGGGAACGTTTATAGTTGAAAAAAATCATGCTTACAAAGGAGCAATGCGAGATGGATTACGACATTTTTCACTTGGGAGATGTCCGCTTGCAGTCAGGAGTGACACTACCTCATGCATTTATTGCTTACAAAACCTATGGTACACTCAACGCCGCCAAGGATAACGTCATTATATTTCCTACATCGTTTGGAGACCAGCATTACCAAAACGAATGGCTCATCGGGGAAGATAAGGCTTTGAACACGAATCAATATTTTATCATCATTCCCAATATGCTCGGCAACGGGCTATCGTCCTCCCCGAGCAACACAGCCAACCCGTATGATCGAGCCCATTTTCCACACGTTACGATCTACGATAATGTCGCTCTTCAGCATCGACTCATTACAGAGAGGTTTGGCATCAAAAAAATTGCGCTGGCAACCGGCTGGTCGATGGGGGCCATCCAGGCTTTTCATTGGGCGGCGATCTACCCAGATATGGTCGAAAGATTGGCTCCTTTTGCCGGAACCGCAAAAACATGGCCGCATAACATCGTCTTGATCGAAGGCATCCGAGCAGCATTACTGGCCGATGCAGCTTGGAATAACGGGCAGTATACGGCATCTCCCGAGGTTGGCTTACGTACCTTGGGGCGCGTTTATGCGAGTTGGGGGTTTTCACAGCCATTTTACCGCGAGGAATGCTATAAAGCTTTGGGCTATGAGACTCTTTCCGAATTTATCTCGGAATTTTGGGAGGAAAGCTTTGTTCCTTCGGATGCAAACGATTTGCTGGCGATGATGTGGACGTGGCAGCATGCCGACATTAGCCAAAATGATAAGTACAAGGGAGACTTTGAGGCGGCGCTACGAAGCATCCGGGCACGAACGGTTGTGATGCCTGTACGGACTGATTTGTATTTCACGCCAGAAGACAGTGAATATGAGACGAAGCACATCCCTAACGCTACCTTTAAGCCAATTGAATCAATCTGGGGACACTTGGCTGGGTTTGGACTTAACCCTGTCGATACCGCGTTTATTGATAACAGCTTAAAAGAACTGTTGGCGACAAACTGAAAATTTCGAAGTAGAGGGACACCTATTAATGGTGCCCCTTCATTACTTCATCCTTATCGTAACATCTGGATAGCGCCCCACAACATCTAAATAGGAAGCATTTGGATCACCCTTAAGATTCCGATCCATGAAGGCTAGCGATACTTCGTTAATAATGGTGTGATTGCGCCGCACTTCAGGACTAAGTGCTTCCATCAGTGGTGAATACAGAGGAAAATCTGTAAAGCTGAGATGCCCCGCCTGCCAGATATCCAACTCCACACCTGATTGAGCTAATACTCGCTCTCGCCGCCCTTCTTCGGCTAGTTTCATCTCCGGCGAATCCTCCAGTTCTGGTAATTTGAAGCCTCCGTTCATAATCATCAGCGGTTTCGTTAACGGTTTGTCACGATCCTCACCATACAAGTAGCCATCCATATTAATACCTGCTTTAAATACAGGATTCTTGTATAGAACATCCACCGCAGTTGCACCCCCAAAGGAGTGACCGATAATGCCAACACTAGAAAAGTCAGCTCGATGGGCAAACGGACTCTCCGTTACCCTTTCACTCATGTCCATAAGCTGCTGAAGGGCAAATTCGATATCCTGCGTCTGCTCCTTGATAACCGGAATAGAAGCATGATTCTGTACGTCGTATTCCATAGGGAGATGAGAGCTCGTGTCTATGAAAGGAGCATAGCTGCCATCTGGATAAACAGAGATCATCGCCGTCCCTGGATGCTCGACCGCCGCTACAATATAACCGTGGCTGGCTAATTCAATCGCTTGAAACGTATTCGTGAAGCGGCTACCTAGCATATTCCCGTGCGATAAGAAAATGATTGGTGCTTCTTTTAAGTCTGAGGCGAAGGAAGTTCCCGCGTAAGTATGCGTCTCCACCTGTTCGAGGTAACTCAATACTTTCCCAGAAAATCCGTATCGTTCCTCGATAGCTTTGGCAAACGCCGGCAGATTGGAAATGTATTTACCCGGAGTAGCAGAAGATGACGAATCAGCTGGATACCAGATCTGCACATTGATCTTTCTGGAAGTCCCGTCACTCCCTATGCGAGAGTTGTCCGACCATGTGTAGGTAACCGTTCCTACTCGATAAGCGCCAGTTGGTCTCTCAAAGGAAAAGATAGGTAACATAAATGGCAGACAAATGGCGAGTGCGCTGAGCAGAAAAGCCGGCACACTGAGTAAAATAGATTTCTTCCATTCCCTATCCCTTATCGTGTTCCGGTAAGTCCTGACTCCGTACATGCATAGGATCATTAGTGCAACCAAATAGGCTGGACCCATTTGCCAACGCGCCTTTTCAAAAATTAGGTGAAACAGCCCTGTAACGACCAGCAAAATAGGCATTCCCCATAGAACTAGCCGCCCTGGGGCTTTCCGAGACCAAATTAAGTACCACAATAAACCTATAGCCAAAATGACAAACACAACTTCAAAAATCCGCATATGGATGCTGCCTCCTTCAGACAAATGTTTTATACAAATTAATATTTAATTAAACTTAAATATAAGGCGCAGGTTAGCCAGGACATTCGCCCGTCTCCTGGGCCCCAGCCGCTCACCCTTGTTTCGTAATTATTCAACCGTCTTTCGCGTCTGCTCTTCCTCAATAATTCTCCGGAACTTCAACATTATTTCCTTTAGCGCTACCAAATCTTCGTAAGGAAGCTTGGAATAGAAGCGCTCTATGATCGACAATTCAATCTTGCGGCTTGTTTCGATATAGTTCACTCCGGCAGTATCCAGCTCCACAAAAATTTCCCGGCGATTCCCGGGGTTAATCGAACGTTTGACTAACTGGCGCTTTTCCATCTTGTTCAACATTTGGCTGACTGCACTTGCCGTGATGTCCATTTGCTTTGCCAATTCCCCAGTGAGCAGTCGACCGCGTTCATGCAGCAAGTTAATCATGATGATCTGGCTATTCGTAATCGTCTCATCCAGCACATCCGCGTATTCTTGCGTCAGCATCACCTGACAAGCATACTCGATTTCGTTTAGCTCCCGGACAAAAGCGACGAGATCTTCATTCATTTAACCACCCCTAACAATTAAGTTAACTTAACTATTAAAATAAACGATAATCTACGACTATGTCAATTCTCGTGTGTTCAAATCCCAGCTTGTTTCACATAAAATGGAACTACGAAAAAGGAGGGATCTCTAAATGGCTACCTTAACGTATCACGTTGCCGTTTCGCTAGACAATTTCATTGCCGATCAAGCCATGATGGACGGAAATATCGACAGCACTCTCTTTTTATTTGAGGGAGAACATGTACCGGACTTTTTATCTGAAATTCAGGAATATGATGCAGTGCTGATGGGCGCCAAAACCTACGAGTTTGGGTTTAAATTCGGTGCCAAGCCGGGCGAACCAGGTTATAAGGGAATCAAGCATTATATATTCTCAAACTGCATGCAGTTTGAATCCAACGCGGAAGTCGAGCTGATCAAAGGCGACGCCGTTGAATTTATCAAAAATCTCAAACAGCAAGAAAACGGCAAGCTGTGGCTATGTGGAGGGGGTGAGTTGGCAGGAGCGTTACTGGCACATCAACTGATTGATCAATTAGTGCTGAAAGTGAATCCGGTGATGGTCGGTGAAGGTGTCCCGCTATTTGGAAGTGCGAAGCCACGTCTCAAACTCGAGTTAGTAGACATGAAACAGTACGCGAACGGCGTAACGAAGCCTACGTACAACATTGTTTATATATAATGTCACAAAAGAAACGGGACCGCATCAATCGGCCCCGTTTCTTTACCTTCTGTCATATGATTACGTTACATCCTGCAGCTCACGAGCTGGAGCCTCTGCTGCTTTTTGAATCTCCATTTTCCGTATGCGATGCTTGTCTTTCTTTCGGATCGTAAAGACGAGATCATCGTATTGCCATTGGATACCTTCTTTGAGCGTCGGATTTTGACTGTATAGCCAGCCCCCGATGGTATCGAGTTCTTCTTCATTAATATTGGCGTTGAGCAAGTCGTTAACCTCGGAGAGAAGTACCTTTCCGTCCACAATCACATGGCTATTCTCTTCCACAATTTCGATCTCGGCTTTTTCCTCCGCGTCGAACTCATCACGAATCTCCCCTACAATTTCCTCCAAGATATCTTCGATCGTAACCATTCCGGAGGTTCCGCCATATTCGTCCACCAGGATCGCGATATGCGTTCTTTGTTTCTGCATTTTTTTCAAAAGGTCTTTTACAGGAGTCGCCTCTGAAACCATCAAAAACGGTCGGATGAGCTTGGAAATATCCAAATTCGGATCATCGGCATAATTCAGAAAGAACTCTTTCGTGTTAATCATCCCGATAATATGATCTTTATTCTGCGATATAACCGGGAAACGGGTATACTGCTCTTCTTTCATGATTCGCAGGTTTTGCTCAAGGGTATATTCCTTGTGCAAGCAGCTCATATCTGTCCGGGGGACCATAATCTCGCGGGCAAGCATCTCGTCAAAAGCAAAGATATTGCTAACGTATCCATACTCAGACTGATTAATTTTGCCGCTCTCATAGCTTTCCGTCAAAATGATTCGCAGCTCTTCTTCTGAGTGACTTTCTTCGTGCTCCTTGGTCGGTTTCATACCAAATGAACGCACAAGCAGAGCAGCCGAGCCATTCAGCACCCAGATCGCAGGGTACATCAATTTATAGAACCAAATAATGGGTTTCGCACAAAGTAAGCTAACCGCTTCTGCCTTTTGGATCGCCACTGTTTTCGGTGCCAGTTCCCCGACAACCACATGGAGAAACGTAACGAGCGAGTAAGCAATCACAAACGACAGAACTGCCACGACTTGTTCGGGTAAAAACGGCGTAAGAAACGGGCTAATGATGCTTTCAATCGTCGGTTTCCCCAATACCCCCAAGCCAATGGCTGTCAACGTAATGCCCAACTGACACGCTGACAAATATCCATCCAGGTTACTAACTACTTTCTGAACAGCAAAAGCATTCTTTCTCCCTTCCATGACCAATTGGTCTACACGGCTCGGGCGAAGCTTTACAATTGCAAATTCAGTTGCCACAAAAAAAGCGGTAGCAAAAATCAGAAAAGCAATTAGTAACAAATTCATGGTTAGCAATATCCTATCCCCTCTTCATTAGAAGTCTTACGTTTTCATTGTACGAAACCCCGCCCCTTCACATCAACGTCCGCTTATATCTGATTTCGTCTTAATTGTTTGATTATAGGCAGTTTTGCTATTTCTGGTCACTCACCCTCACAATTGCTGATTACAGGCATTGCATACTCACTCAATGGTCCCCAGCTCCAACACGACCGGACAATGATCGCTCCCCATCACCTGTGAGTCAATTCCCGCCCCGAGCAACGACGGAGCCAATCTCTCAGACGCGAGAAAATAATCAATACGCCATCCGATATTCCGCTCTCTCACTTTCGGCATGAAAGACCACCACGTATATGCATCTGTCTGATCCGGATAGAAATATCGATAGGTATCCACAAACCCGGCTGCCAGCAAGTTCGTCATCTTCTCACGCTCTTCAGGAGTAAATCCAGAATTACCGCGATTGGACTTCGCATTTTTCAAATCAATCTCTTGATGGGCGACATTCAGGTCCCCACAAACCACAACGGGCTTCTTCGCATCTAGCTGCAATAAGTAGTTCCGAAACCGATCCTCCCATACCAGCCGATAATCCAATCTCGACAAATCACGCTTCGCATTCGGGGTATATACCGTCACCAGATAGAAATCATGGAACTCCAGCGTAATGACTCGTCCCTCAGGCTCATGGTCTTCTTCCAAGCCATAGCGCACAGATAGTGGCTCCATTTTTGTAAAAACAGCCGTTCCGGAGTAACCCTTCTTCTCTGCGTAGTTCCAATATTGATGATACTCCTCGCCGATCTCCATCTCGATTTGACCTTCTTGCAGCTTCGTTTCCTGCAAGCAAAATATATCAGCGTTCACTTCTTTGAAGTATTCATAGAAACCTTTGTTTACACATGCGCGAAGTCCATTTACATTCCAAGAAATCAATTTCGTCATCGCTAATCTCCTCATCGCTATTTGATAGAATCCATGGTACACTATCTTTGTTTTCAATTATAGGAGGTTACGATGATGGACATTGCAATGGGCATCGCATTCATGAGACTTCGTTAAAATCGACAAGACCCCATTAGGCTCAGCCATTTTTAAAAACGGAATGGTATGGGTTTATTTTTGTTTGGATTGATTTTAACTATTCATGAATGAGGTGTTTTTGTTATGTCAAAAAACAATGTAGAGCAAATGCTTGCAATCGCGAAAAACAACGGAATCCTTGTAGACCCAACTACCGTGAAGGTGAATGAATCCGGCTTAGACTTCCTTGCTATTTTTGCAAGTACGATAGATGGTGTTCCATGGGTATTGCGCCAACCGCGCCGGGACGATGTCGTGGAGACAGCCCGTTATGAGAAAAAGGTGTTAGATCTCGTTGCAAATCATCTACGTGTGGAAGTGCCGGATTGGCAGATTCACACCTCTGAATTCATCGCTTATCCGATCCTGGGTGGCACACCATTGGCGACGATTAATATGGAAACAAAAAGTTATGAGTGGTATTTGAATCCTGAATCACTACCTGAATTGTGTATCCAAACATGGGCGGAAGCATTGGTCGCATTACACGGTATTCATCATGATCTCGCTCGAGATGCTGGTATCCGCGTCAAGCAGCCTAGCGAAGCACGAGCAAGCCTTCGAGAAAAGATGAATGAAGTCAAACGCGTCTTTGGCGTTTCTGGGGCGCTATGGGATCGATGGCAAAAATGGCTTGCGGATGACACATTCTGGCCTGCCCATTCTGCTCTTGTACATGGTGACCTCCATCCGGGGCATATCTTGGTTGCTGAAAACGGCAAGGTAACAGGGCTCCTGGATTGGACGGAGGCCGAGGTAGCTGATCCTGCTGTTGATTTCACGGTTGTCTACCTGTTGTTCGGAGATACTGGCTTGGCGGATTTCATCCAACGGTATGAGAAAGCAGGAGGACGTGTATGGCCGCGCATGCATGAGCATATCGTCGAAATGACGGCTGCGTATCCTGTCACTCTTGCGACCTTTGCGCTGAAATCAGGGCTGGAAGAGTTCAAGATCATGGCACGACAAGCTCTGGGTGTTGATGAAAACGGCACAGAGATCTCTTAGATATACCAACCACCGTCCCTGATTGGAGGCGGTGGTTTTTTATGTAAATAGCTCCATTGAGCCATTACTGGCTTGGAAATAAGGTGTTACAATAAATCGGCTCATTTGGACAATCCTTTACTAAACAGATGGAGTGAATAGGATGAAGCGAGGACTTCTTATTGGCATTGGTGCTGTAGTCGTAGTAGCAGGCGTGCTTTCCATTCCTGTTGAGGCAGGCCCCTCACCCGATACACGAATCATATTGGAGCACACGAAGAAGACGTATATTTCACCGCCCTGTTATGAGCAAGCCAACAAAACGAACAATCTAGCCGAAGCTGATATTCAAAAAGCGAAGGAATTGAATTATCAGCCAGAATCCAGCTGCACGGCAAATTCCCTTGCCCCCATCAAGCAACCGATTGCTTCCGTGCTCGCCGTAAATCTCGGAATCAAACAAAGCCGCTGGGATTGGTAATCGAACGTTGGTTTAAGAAACGTGAATCGAAAATATAAAGGCTTTATCCATAAAAAAAGAGCGTTAGCTATAGCAGCTAATGCTCTTTTTTTGATTAATAGTACGGAGAAATCATGAGGTAAACAATGACACCCGTCGCACTGACATACAGCCACATCGGCATCGTCCAGCGGGCGATTTTTTTATGCTTTTCCACCTTCATGTTGAGTCCACGTGCAGTCGTAATCAGCGCAAATGGAACGATAATCGCCGACAACAGGATATGTGTAATCAAGATGAAGTAATAAATCGGACGCAGAATTCCCTCTCCCCCGTAGGAAGTACTAGGTGCCATTCCGTGGTAGATCACATACGAAACCAGGAAGAGAGCTGTTGTAGAGAAGGCTGCAAAAATATATCCCCGGTGCATCTTTATGTTTTTGAACTTCACGATGGAAACAAGCGCGGCAATCAAAAATATAAAGGTAAAACTGTTCATGACCGCATTAAAAAACGGTAGAAACGTTAGGTCGAGATGGCTGAAATCATTGTTTTTCGGCATGAAGTACAAGATGGCGACAAGCGTGTTAATCGCTATGGTGAGAATAACGATAATCGGTGTATAGTTGCGTTGTTTCATTCTTATGCTCCTTTTTTCTCAGATCATGAATGAGTATCCCGCTTTAGTCTACCCATTGACGAGCCCGGACATTGGCGGCCACAAGTGGTTAGCCAGTCCAGTCATCCTAATGATAAACGAAGTAGGTATGCCGTACAAAGGCGATTTGATGAACAAAAAAAGGACCAACAAATGTTGGTCCCCAGACTGAAGAGAAACCCCCTTTTTGGGGGATTTCTTTTTGGTATTGTTCCAGCACGAAGTGCTGAAAAAGAGGTAGCCTGCACCTAACTTGCCTTCGCTAGGTGTAGTGCTATCTTTTTAATGTTTTGAACTGTTGCTGTCATCAATGCCTGCTCTTGGACATTTTCTCGTCCGCGTAACCTGCAATAGCGAAGCCCATGCAGTTCTTTAGCATCTGCAAAGCTTCGCTCTATGGTTTGGTATCTTAATCTATACAAATATTTCCCTGATTTACTTAAACGGTTCTGTCGAACCCATTCCTTACTCTCTTCCCAAACGTGCCTGCTTATCACCTTTTGGTGATTTTTAGATCGGGTACACTCAGCAAGCCTCGGACAAGTTTTACATGTTTCTTTATCGGACTTATATATCCTGTATCCGTTTCGATCGGTAGTCGAATAAGTAAGCTTATGTTTTTGAGGGCATACGTACACGTCAAGCTCAAGATCATATTTAAAGCGCCATTTAGAAAAAAGACCTTTAACAGGTGTAAAGGCACGATGACCGATGACAGCAAATACATTTATATCGTGAAGTGCCTTGCAGATTGGAGTAGTTAGATAACCTGCATCTAATGCAACAGCTTCAATTGAATCCTTAAAACCAAACTTCTCGATTTGGAGATTCAGCCTATCTATGTAAGGAACGGAATCATGGACATTGCCAGCAGTCACATGTACATCGGTAATAATATTGTACTTATGATCGACGGTTCGGTGATCAAGATAGAAAAAGCCTTCGGGCTTGCCGTCTCGAACCATGTAGCCACTTTCTGGATCAGTGGTGCTCACCTTGATTTCCTTTTCTTCCTTCACACCCTCTCTAGGCTTTAATCCTTTTTTCCATGTACTTCACGGTCTTCATTAATTGCTGCCTCTAAATCTTTGAGGTAGGCACGACTCGTTTTCTCGATGACATGCTTCTTAAATTTTCGTTTATTCGCATTTGCTTTAAGATGCGTGGAATCACTTATCAAGACACGTCCACCGATCATTCGATTCTGAATAGCCAAGCGCACAATTTCATCAAAAATCTCCTGAAAAACATTTGTATTTCTAAAACGAGTTCGACGATTCCAACTGATTGTTGTATGATCTGGAACTCGATCTGTTAAAGAAAGGCCAAGAAACCAACGATAGGCAATGTTGGTCTGAATTTCTTTTTCGAGCTGCCTCTCTGAGCGGATACCGTAAAGGTATCCAATGAAAATCATTTTAAATAACACAATAGGATCAATGGAAGGTCTACCGTTATCTTCGCAATAATATTGACGTACTTTTTCTCGGATGAAGGAGAAATCTATATGCTTTTGAATTACCCTTAATAAATGGTCCTCCGGGACCAATTCATCGAGGCATACAAATTCGTAATGCATTTGTGGATTTTTATCATTGGAGGAAAGCACAATTATCACCTACTGTTAAATGATATTATAAAAATAATAACACATTAACGCGGTGTCGCTTTAAAATTAAGTGAAATAAAAATGGCTGTCGACTTTCTCGACAGCCTGAGGACCAACAAATGTTGGTCCCTTATGTTATTTCTTGTTTGATTGCTCATCCAGTGGTACGGCCTTGTTAATTCCGAGTGTAAAGAAGCTAATAACCACAATCGCCAAGAAGACAATTCCGGCAATCAGGGAGACGCGTGTCTCATCATTGATCCACATACCGATAAGTACCATGATGAGAAAAGCAATGGTCAAATAGTTGGTCACTGGGGCAAAGGGCATTTTGAATGGATGCTTGTCCATTTCAGCACCCTTTGCTTTTCGGAATCTGATTTGACTGATCAAAATGACAAACCACGGAACCATACCCGGCAGAACACTCGCACTGTACACATAAACAAAGAGATTTTCTGGGGCGATATAGCTTAAGATAACGCCAATGCCCAGACCGATCAGAACACCAATCGTACCTAACAACGGTACACCATTCGAAGACAGCTTTGTAAATACTTTCGGGGCTTGGCCATTTACCCCTAAGGTATACAGCATACGCCCTGCACTATAAATCCCGCTATTACAGCCAGACATGGCAGCAGTGATCACGACAAAGTTAATGAGACCTGCCGCTGCGGTAATGCCGATTTTCGCAAAAGTAGCAACGAACGGACTGCCGATTGCCTGCAATTGATCCCAAGGGTAAACGGTTACAATAACAAAGATCGCACCAATATAGAAAATCAAAATGCGCCAAATGATATTTTGGATCGCGCTTCTTAATGTCTTTTTCGGGTCTTTTGCTTCCCCTGCTGTAATCCCGATGAGCTCGACACCTTGATACGCCCCGATCACCAAGGAAAGGGCAAAGAAAAAGCCTGTCCAACCACCTGTAAAGAATCCGCCATTTTCCCACAGATTCGATAATCCGATTGCGATTCCATCATTTCCAATGCCAAAGAAAATCAATCCAAACCCTGCAATAATCATCAAAACGATCGTTACAATTTTGATCATAGCGAACCAAAACTCAAATTCACCAAATGACTTCACAGAAACCAGGTTCGCTATACCGAGTATCACCATGGCAATAATACCAGGTATCCAAGCCGGCAAATCTGGGAACCAGTACTTCATATACGTCCCGACGGCAATGATCTCCGCCATCCCGACAACGACCCACTGGAACCAGTTACTCCAAGCCGTCATATAACCTGCTAACGGATGGATATACTTATGCCCAAAGGTCGCGAATGAACCAGTACTCGGTTCCAAATACAACATTTCACCCATTGCACGCATGATGAAAAAAATAAAAATTCCTACAATTGCATAAGCTAGCATGACGGATGGTCCCGTCCATTTGATCGTGCTGGCAGACCCCATAAATAGCCCAACACCAATCGTACCGCCCAAAGCAATCATCTGAATATGACGGGCTTCCAGACCTCTCTTCAGTTCCTTGTTTCCCACGTAAGCTTCCTCTTCCTCTCTGCTGTTGGCGGTATTTCGGATAGCTTCTAGTCATTCTCGTTTTATTGATTGAAAAACTGCCCCTTAGATATCCCTTCACTTCTTATCAAGCATTCCTACTAGTTAGTAAGATTATTCACCTCTCTCGTCTTACACTATATTGGTAGACTACTTCATATATTTTAATATGTTTTTATAATATCTACAATTATATTTACAAGGAAAATACTTGATGATCAAAGATGATTGCATTCAACCAGAAGAAAAATACATGACAAATCAATTAATTCTAAATGTGATTCTACTTATATAAGGATAAGCAGTATGAAAATTTCCCAGCTAAGAAATACTATCAGCGATTTCAAAATAGGAGGAAATGGAACCATGGAGCACTATTTGGCCGAACAGTATCGAGAAGGACTGCAAGCTTTTGGACAGCTGATGCCAGAGGCCTTGCGAGCATATAATGAATTCACCAGCCAATGCTTTTCGTCCGGTGAATTGTCATCCAAGCATAAGCACTTGCAGGCACTGGCTATCTCCCTTTACTCCGGAAATGAGCACTGCATTGTCTATCATTTGGAAGCAGCTCTCAACGACGGAGTTTCCCAAAAAGAAATTGCTGAAACAGTAGCAGTAGCCGGAGCATTCGGCGGCGGAACTACCCTTTCGCATGGCGTCATATTAATCAATGATGTGATGGAGGAAAAACAGGGAACGATTCAATGAGAAGATGCCGAAAATTCCTGTGCCATTGCGTTTACAAGAGCATACAAAAGCACAACAATCGCCGAGACCTCCCTCGAGCGGTTGTTGTGCTTTTTGCCTCCTCGACTATTTCGGATTAAGCGCTCTTGCCATCGCATCCACATAGCTTTGGCTGGCACGCTTGCTCACTTCCGCTTCGGGGACAAACACTTCAAAGCAGTGGTAGCATCCGGGATATAGATGAAATTCTACGTCTACCCCCGCTTGTGCAAGGCGCGTCACATATTCGATCGTCTCATCTCGGAACAGATCGAGCTGTCCTACGCACGTATAAGTTGGCGGCAGCCCCTCCAAGCTGTCTGCTCTCGACGGCACCGCATATGCGGATACCTGACTGTCGTCGGCATCTTCGCCCAGGTACATGCTCCACGCAGCCAAATTGTTCATCCGGTTCCAGGTTGCATTCTCCGCCTCGATTTCATAGCTGGACGCTGTACGATTACGGTTATCGATCATTGGATACAACGGCATTTGGAAGATAAGCGCCGGTCCGCCTTTGTCGCGAGCCATTAAAGCAAGGGCTGCGGTCAGCCCCCCTCCCCCGCTTGCACCAGCAATCGCAACCCGATCCACATCGATGCCGAGTGACTCAGCTTCGTCTGTCATCCACGTTAAACCGGCGTAACAGTCATGGATGGCAGCTGGATAAGGGTGCTCGGGAGCCAGACGATAATCGACCGATACGACGACACAATTAGCCGCTTGTACGAAGCGTTCGCATAAAGCGTCGTCCATATCAGGGTGCCCCAACACATAGCCTCCTCCATGAATCCACAGCATAGCCGGAAGCTTACCGCCTGTTCGCTTGACGGGCTCGTATATTTTCGCCAGCATCTCTCCTGCTGCGCCTGGAATCATTCGACTTGTGGTACGTACATGCTCCGACTTCACAATAGGCGGATTTTTCAGCATAGCCCTGCTCGACTCCAAATTTTCTTCCAGTTGAAAACCAGGGAATTGTGCTAATGTTTGCCTTAATTCCGGCAGTACTCGACGATGAAAGTCCACGTGAATCCCTCCATTAAGCCAATGTTGATTCTTGCTCTGTCTCTGCTTCCCACTTGGTTATTTCCTCTCGCACCCGAGGCGCTACCTCTGTTCCCAGCAGCTCAATGGCTCTCATTACCTGATCATGCGGCATCGTGGATATCGGTACATACATCATAAAGCGCGTTATGCCTACCTGTTTGCGAAGGTGGATGATCTTTTGGGCCACCGTCTCCGGATCACCCACATACAATGCCCCCTCCAAGCTGCGTGCGGCATCGAAGGTAGCACGGTTATAATGCGCCCAGCCCCGCTCCCTTCCGATTTTATTCATTCCTGCCTGGGTAGAAGGAAAGAATGTATCTGCCGCCAGTTCCGTATCTTCTGCAACAAATCCCAGTGAATGGGACCCAACCGTTAATCGCGATACGTCATGACCCGCGTGCATGGCCACCTTTTTGTAAAGCTGCACAAGTGGCGCAAACTGCCGCGGACTCCCACCAATGATCGCCAGCATCAGCGGCAATCCCAGCAGACCCGCACGAACAACCGATTCCTGATTGCCCCCGCTCCCAATCCATATGGGTAAAGGGTTCTGAACAGGCCGTGGATAAACGCCCAAATTCTGAATAGCTGGCCGATGACCGCCCCGCCAGGTTACTTTTTCGGACGCCTGTATTTTCAGGAGCAGTTCCAAATGTTCTTCAAACAGCTCATCATAGTCATTCAAGTCATAGCCGAACAGGGGAAAAGACTCGATAAAGGAACCGCGTCCCGCCATAATCTCTGCCCGTCCATTCGAAATGCCATCGAGTGTAGCAAAATCTTGAAAAACACGCACTGGATCAGCCGAAGAAAGCACTGTCACTGCACTGGTCAGCCGAATCCTTTTTGTCAGTGGCGCAGCCGCAGCCAGCACCATAGCTGGAGAAGAAGCAGCATAATCCTTGCGATGATGTTCACCTATGCCAAATACATCAAGCCCAACCTGATCAGCGAGGACGATTTCCTCGACCACTTCACGCAATCGCTGTGCGTGGCTCATCACCTCACCTGTCTGAACATCCGGTGTCGTTTCCACAAACGAAGTAATCCCAATCTCCACAGGCCATCTCTCCTTTTGCAAAACTTGTATCAGTCAACAGCTCTGGAACTAGAATAGTTTCATTTGAAATATCTCCATTTCGAACTATTTCAGTAACTCTATTTCCCTGGGATAGCCGAAACGCGTCTCGTCACTGCCCAATACACCAGAGCCAACGCACTGACAGAGGCTCCGAGCAAGCATACTCCCTCCCAGCCAAAATGCGCATATGTATAGGTCGAGGCAATGGATCCAGCAGATGAGCCGATCGAGTAGAAAACCATATAGCCCGCCGTGAGCCGACTCCGCGCTTCTGCACCCAAGGTGAAGATCATGCTTTGATTCGTAACATGCACGGCCTGTACCGCCAAATCAAGCAAAACTATACCGATCACCAAGGCAAATAGCGACTGTTCTGTATAGCTGATGAGCAGCCACGATAGTAGCAATAGACTCAAGGCAAAACCCGTCGTTCTCTGTCCATAACCCCGATCTGCAAGCTTCCCTGCCCTCGCTGCGGCTAACGCTCCGGCAACCCCTGCGAGACCAAACTCCCCAATCGCCGTGTGCGACAGAGATAGTGGCGGCGCACTCAGAGGCAGTACCAATGGCGTCCACAAAATGCTAAAGGCAGCAAAGATCAGCATAGCCAGAACAGAGCGAATACGTAATAACCGTTCTTGCACAAACAACATCAGTACCGATCCAAGTAACTGGAGATAGGATAGCGGCTTTACCTCTCGTACCCTATTTGGCAATACCCGAAATAATACGCAAACCAGTAACAATAGAAAGGCAGCAGAGACCAGATATACGGAACGCCACCCCGCAAGATCTGTTAAAACTCCCGCAATGGTTCGCGCTAGAAGTATGCCAATGACGATTCCACTTGTAACGACTCCAACCACTCGTCCTCGCTCAGCAGGAGCAGCCATGGTCGCCGCAAAAGCAACAATTGTCTGCGTCACAACGGCAAGCAATCCGACTGCAGCGATACCTGCGAATAGTACCGTGCTGGTGGAAGCAGTCCCTACGACAACCAGCGCTACCACAGATAAAAACATCTGACCAATAATCAAGCGGCGCTGGTTCAATAAATCGCCAAGCGGCACAAGCAACAACAGTCCTACTGCATAAAAGATTTGAGTAAGGGTGATCAGAATCCCAATGAGGGAATAGTTAATTCCGAACTCCCTCGACAAATGATCAAGTAGCGGCTGCGCAAAGTAGATATTCGCAACTGACATCCCGCAAGCAACCGCAAACAATAGTGTTACATAGCGAGGCATGGGAGAGCCTTGCACTGAATCCGCCTTCCTATCGGCTTTAGCCGCTACTTTTTCAACAGCTTCCTCCATCTGACTTCACCTTACCTCCTTTCATTTTTCGTTCCGAGCATCATAACATACCGATCAGTACGTTATGATGCCCAGTAAATATATCCCACTATTTCTTTTTCTGTCAACATCATTCTTTTTAGTTATGAATAAACCAGCCTAAAATTGACAAGACAGATGAAAACCAATAAAATATAAAATACCATTCAGTACAAAATATTGGCCGATTAATAGATTTGAATACATGAGTAATGAGAGGTACTCTTTATGGCAAGAACACGCGAATTTGACGAAGAAAAAGTACTAGATGCAGCTATGCAGCTTTTTTGGGAGAAGGGGTATGAAGCTACCTCATTAAGTGATTTAACTTCCCGAATGGGCATCCAGCGTCCCAGTATTTACTCAACCTTTGGGGACAAAAAAGAATTGTTCGAAGCCGCACTACGCAAATACACGATGTCTCGTGCTTCGGAGATACGAACGAAGCTTCAAAACCAACCATCTGTAAAAGAGGCATTTCGCCACTTTTTTAGGGAGGTAGCCGACGAGGAATATACGGAAGGTCTCAGCCGAGGATGCTTTTGCATTAATACCATGGTCGAGCTAGCCCCTCATGATGAGAAATTTGAGATTTTGACAAGGGAACACCAAATGTACCTCTCTGTCATCTTTCAAGAAACGATTGAGCGAGGTATCCAATCAGGTGAACTCGATTCGGGTATAGACGCTAAAGCTACTGCACAAGCGCTTATCGTATCGTTAATTGGACTGACCGTCATCTTGAAATCTCGTCCAAATCGATCATTTGTTGATAATTCGATAGAAGTTACGCTGACGTTACTTAGATAACTACTCGGATCAACTTGGACAAAAAAAGACCAACATCTGTTGGTCTTCTTTCTCTCTATCACTACAACTACTGTGTACGCTCCAATTTAAAACGCTGCACCAATGACTGCAACTCTTCCGCAATGTTGGCAAGATGCGTTGCCGATGCCGCCACTTCCTCCATCGAAGCATTCTGTTCTTCACTGGCTGCGGCGACTTGGTCGACCTCTTGTGCTGTAGCTTGGCTCATAGAGCTCGATTCACCAAAGGCTACCAGCATCGCTGTATTTGATTGCATCAACCGTTCGCTAACGCGGGCCACTTGCGCGAGATGCGCGTCAATGCGGTTAATGGCCTCATACATCTCCGTAAAGCGCTGCTCAACCGATTGTGTCAAATCGCTTCCCGCTGTAGCAGAATCTACACCTTCCTCCGTGCGTCTAACCATGTGAAGCACGCGATTCTGAACCTCACCGATCAGACTGTCGATCTTTTCAGCAGCAGACCCTGTCTGATCAGCCAGCTTGCGTACCTCATCAGCGACGACAGCGAACCCGCGACCTTCTTGCCCGGCGCGCGCCGCTTCAATAGCAGCATTCAACGCAAGCAAATTCGTCTGAGAGGCGATATCCTGGATGAAATTCGTCACCCCGCTAATTTCTTCAGCAACCTGTTTTAATTCCTCCATCTCCTGCTTAGAACGGGCAGAATGTTCCACGATCATATTCACCTGTTGTCTTGCGGCTCCAAGAGACTCCTCTCCGGTATTAGCCAGACCTGTAATGAGCTGCGACATTTCCGTGCTCTCACGCAAGATGCGGATGGCATCATCCAGCTCCTGTTGCGCTTGCGTTGCCGATTGCTTCACGGTATCTATACTCTGATTCATATCGGAAGACATAGACGCTATTTCTTGCATAGAGGCAGCGACTTGTTCAATCGTTTGCACGTTCTCCTCCGAATTCGCAGACAGATGCTGGGAGGAAGCTGAGATTTGCTCGGAATGATCGGTAATTTGACGCAAGACATCTGACAACGATTGCGACATCGTATTAAAGTTGGATTGCAGCTGCCCAATCTCATCCGTTCTTCCACTCTGGATGGACCGGACCGTCAAATCGCCCTGCGCGATTGAGTCAGTCAGTTGCTTCAATTGCAGAATTGGTCGCACTGTGCGTTTCATGAATATCCAAACAAACAGGGCAATGAGGGCAAGCAACAGTACGATGAACAAGAATGAGGTCCGCATCAGTGGCCCCGTTTTTTGATTGATTTCATTCCAATCTATCACGGAGACAACGTTCAATCCGAGTGAATTTTCCTTGTTGAAATGGTAATATTCACGAAGCTCGTTATCCTCCATTTCGAAAGAACCCTGCGCCTGATTACGCATCACCTGGAAGCGCTCGTCTTCAAGCGGCTTGCCCTGCGGGAATCGCGGATGCGACATTGTCACATTGTTCTGATCGAACAAGCTGACATATCCCTTTTCTCCGATCTTGTACGTCTTTACCAGCTCGTTTAAGTGATCGATAGAAACGTCGATTCCTGCTACTCCTTTCCCATCGGGGAGCGTCTTGGCAAACGTAATCACGTAGCTTCCGCTTATCGCGTCGATATAAGGTGGCGTCACAACGACCTGCCCTTTATGCTGCATTGCTTCCTTGTACCATTCACGGGTAGTCGGATCAATTTCCTTTTTCGCCGAGTTGTAATATCGTTTGTCGTAGTACATAAACGCAGCCAAAACATTGTCAATGTCTTTCTCAATGTTGCGGATGCGATCATAGATATACGTATCCGCACTTTGCCCCGGCGGAACTTGAACATCCGCAAAGCTATCGATCGTAGCAGAATAATCCTCGTACGAGTTATTGAGTACTTGTGTAATCATCGTAGTAACCGATTCGACTTGAGACAGCAATTCGTGCTCTAACTGGTTGCGCGCCAGTTGTGTTAAGGTGAGGCTCAAAACGACAGAGGGAACAACAATAAGCAGGACGAGTAAAAACAGGATCTGCTTTGATAGCGATGCTTTATAACCAGTAATCATTTTCTTTATCATCTGTGATGACTCCTCTCTAGTGAAGTAGAATAACGAGTTGCAACGCAAACAACGCCCCACCGGTCGTCAGAAGGCGCGTTCCTATCAGGTCAGACTTATACCTATGCCCACTTTTCCACGTGAACATTTCTGCAAAGTATATTTCCCCTGTTAGTATCTATTTGAAACTTCACGGCATTGGATAAGTAAAATTTGGAAAAATTCTTTCCGATACAAATAATAACCAAAAATCAGTAATCCGCACTCTGGATTGGCTGCCGTTTTGGTTGACGATTCGATTTATGAAAGGAGGTATCATCATTCATGTTGTCTGTTACACCTAGATATGCCATAAGCTCGTCCGTCCAGTATAGAAGCCCAGGAATTCACCTACAGACGAAAGCCCTGGAGCATGACAGCAACAAAAAGCAGGATCATGTAACGATTAGCCAGCAAGGCCTACAGCTAAGCAATGGAAAAAACGCACCCAATAAGATGCTGCAAAGCCTCATGGAACAAAAGCAAGCCATGCTGGAGAGACGGAACAACTATTATGCGGATGCGGTTGAAAAACTGACAGACCCGAAAGTCATGAAAGAACGACTGGATGAGATGGACAAACAGATCGAGGAAATCGAGACGCAGATGAAACGAATTCAGTTGGAAGAACAACGCAAGGCAAGAGGCACGGATGAAGAGAGCCAGGAACAGAAATCTTCGGATATCGCCCCCGACCAAGAAGAATCATCACTTCAATCCCCCCCTACCCTCCATGCTGTTTTAACGGCCACCCACGACCTCAAGAATATACACAGTGTAAAACGCGCTCAGATTACCTTGGAATTAGAAGCTAAAGCGTGGGAGCCCGCGTCAAAGGACGGAGATTTTACGAAGTCCGAAGAACTAAAGCGGAAAGCAGAAGGCTTGGACGGCAAGCTGCTGAAGATGGCTGACGAGATCGACAAAAAGCTTGAGAATTCTCAAGAGGCTAATCAAACAGAGCGTTCATCTAATGACAAGCAATTAGATGAGCAAAAGAAAAACCCTTACCTGCAACAGCGAATGGAAAACCAACATGCATCTGGAACTACCATCGATTGGATTGCATAGCTTGTAAGCAAGAAACCTCCTGCCGCTACACAGTAGTAGCTCAGGAGGTTTTTTCAGTTTGTTTCCAGAGGAAAATACCGGGAAAGCAGGGCAAATAGCTATCAAAGTGACTGTTAAACAGTTGTTTAAAAGGCGCCGTTGTTCACGATACCGTTTCATCCGCACTCGTCACAGCTGTATTTTTCATCATATAATGAATTGTTGATATGTCAGTAACTCCCCCTAACAAACATACGGAGCTGGTTAACCATATGAATATCCTTGTAACCGGAGCAACAGGTTTTCTCGGAAAAAAACTATCCCAAGATCTATTAAACGAAGGCCATTCCCTTTACTTACTCGCTCGTAATGAAAAAAAAGCAAGCGATTTGTTGCAGAGCTTTGCCGAAGAACACCAGGCAAGGGTACATATTTTACTCGGTGATGTTTCGAAAAAAGGCTTGGGCGTCTCTGAAAATGATCTGGGACTGCTCAATCAAAAAATAGAGGCGATGTACCATATTGCCGCATACCTTTCCTTTGATCCCGCTCAGAAACCGCAGACGTACGAGGTAAATGTAGTGGGAACAAAAAATACGTTACAATTCGCAGAAGCCATTCGCTCCCCCCGCTTTATCTATGTAAGTACGGCTTATACCATCGGCACCGAAACAGAAGGAAAAGAAGCGCTGTACAGCCCGGAACGCTCCTACGTGAACAACTATGAAGAGACAAAATGCTTGGCAGAGCATCTCGTCTTTTCCTATAGCGACAAAATGGAGACCATCATTGTCAGACCGTCGATCATTATCGGCGATTCCAAAACGGGCGAGGCTGATACCAATTTTGGCTTGTATGGATTATTAAAAGGCCTTCGCGTATTGAAAAGAAGAGCGTCCCGCACAGAAGGCTGGGAAAATCAGAAGTACCGAATCTTGGTGGATGTCGACGTGAATTCGAACCTCGTTCCGGTTGATTATGTCTCTTCTGTCTTGCTCGCTGCGCTCACTCATGGCGAGCATAAGGAAATCTATCATGCTACCAACCCTGTTCCACCTACCCAACAATTAGTAGTCGATTGCATCAAAGAAGTCTTGAACTTTCCGAACTTAGTACCTGTTCCATTTGAAACAGACGAGCTGCTAACCGAAGAAGAGAATGCCTTTAATGCTTCTATGAGCTTGTTCCATTCGTATTGGAAGCGGAGTATCACTTTCCCGAATGACAACACCAAGAAACTGCTGAAAAAAGTGGGGCAAGACGAATTGCAGATGGATAAAGAGATGCTGATTGGGATCATGAGTGAGTTTCAGAAGCAGGCTGTGCTTAGTTAGTCAGTTAAGATGAAAACCGCACCGGATGATTTGGTTCCTCAAAACAACTGGCCACCCTGAAAGGATGGCCTTCTGTTAACATCGCGTCACCGACGCATACGTTCCTCGAGCCTGTGTCTCTAGGACTGGCGTTCAGCGGTTGCTGGACTGTGTTTCGTATGTGCCTGGTTTATGTCTAACTTTTTCTTTTACTATCACATGTAAAATCAGTGCAGCAACGATAGCGATCAACACGCCAATCATACCAAACCAAGTAATTGACGATAAGGATACTTGATCAACAGCGATGCCGCCAATTCCAGCCCCTGCCGCCATCGCGAGCTGCATCATGGATTGGTTAAGACCAAGCATTACCCCAGAATTATTCGGTGCAATCCGAACCAAATTATACTGTTGCGTTGGCCCGGAAGACCAAGCGGCGAAGGACCATAATACCAATATCGCGATCACCGTAAACGGTTCATGTGAGATAGAGACGGTAATCGAGAGCAAAATGAGAGCTGCAACGTGCAGAACCATTCCACCAAGTAATGTAGAAGATACTCCCCATTTGTCCGTACTGTAACCACCGAATTTGGAACCGACCAGACTAGCTAAACCGAACGCCAATAAAGCGCTACTCAACAAATTTTCACTTATACCAGCTGCTTCAAGAAGATAAGGAGATATATAAGTATAGGCAATGGAGTATCCACCCAGCCAAAAGAACGTAACCGATAAACCAAGCCCAACTTTCGGGTTTTTCAACAGTGCTAATTGCTTCGAAAGAGGTACGGGTTCATCTCCTTTTACTCGTGGGATTGTGCGGGACAGGACAAACATCGCCAAAAGACCTGCAATTGCAATAAACCCGAATACAGATTGCCAACCAAATGCAGCTGCCGCTATTCGTCCAAGGGGAACTCCGATAATTAAAGATGCTGTAAATCCCATAATGACAGTTGCGATTGAACTCGCCTGCTTGCCTTCAGGAGAGATCTTGGCCGCAATATCTAAAGCAGTCACAACCACCATCCCAGCACCTACAGCCATGATCACACGCGCCATAATAAAGAATTCAAATCCCTGAAGAGCGAACGAAAGTATATTGGCAACTACGAAAATTCCTAGCGCACTAACAAGAAGCCTCTTCCTATCCATTTTCGCCGTTATGGCCATCATCACAGGAGTTAAAATGGCATACACAAATGAAAATATAGTAACCAGCTGTCCTGCCGCTGTAATGGAGATGCCCATAGTATCCGAGATTTTATCCAGGATGCCAGAGATTACATACTCTGAAGTACCCACCAGAAAACTGACCAATGACAAAAAGTAAACCTTCCATGTATTCGACATGAATTGCACCCCTTAAAATTTAAACATATTAAGATATGTCGATATGAAACTCAAAATATAACTGAATACTCCATGAAGCATTCAGTTATATTCGTTCATATTTGACTGCTAAAAAAAGCGCCTATTTCACGTATTTTTTCTTCGTCCCTGGTATAGTACGTATATTTTCCAATACGCTCCGTCTTGATCAGCCCAGCGCGTTGGAGAATGGACAAATATTGGGACGCGGTTGATTGGGTCATATTCAATTTCTCAGTTATTTGACTGACGCATACCCCGATCTTTCTCATATCAACTCCTTCATGGGGTATAAAATGTTTTTCAGGCTCTTTTAACCAATGCAAAATTTGGAGTCTAGACTCGTTGGACAGCGCTTTAAAAATTTCAATTGGATCCATACGCATTATTATATCGAGAATTGTCGATGTGTCAATAATTGTGATACGAATGAGAAGACATTGCCTAACCCTGTAACAGCAGATTAATTCCGTTACAGGGTTTTGGTTTTGCAAATTTCCCTTGATCATCAAAGGTGATTGTGAAAATACATACCTTGGTCTTTTAAAACCAAGACCACACGTCTTTGACATAACTAGCTTCCGTTTGCAAGCGGTTCAGCCCCCCCACCTGCTGCGCCTGACCACGGCAGCCTAGTTAGTTGGTATGTGCGACGGCGCGGATTTCAATCAGTTGTTGAGGAAACGCAAGACCCGACACGCCGATGAGAGTAGCAGCCGGACGATGGTCACCGACATACTCTTTGTACATACTGACGCACTTCTCGAAATGCTCTTGCGGATTTGTCAGAAAGACCTCTATCTCAGCGATGTTCGACCTCGTGACACCAAATCCCGCCAGCACGCGATCGAGATTATCCAGCGTCTGTCGGGTCTGTGCCTCGATATCACCCTCGCCAACAAACGCGCCCTGCATATCATGGGAAAATTGCCCCGAAATGTAGATCGTACCATTGACGCTATAACCTTGTGTGACGCCGAAACCTTCTTCCCAAGCAACACCGTGATTGTAGGTTTTAACATGAGCCATTTTATTCTCTCCTTTACTCAAAGTAAGATTAGAATAAAAGTAAATCAAATAAAAAAACAGTACGCACATTATTGATAGCTACTACCAGAAAGGATAGTGTAAAAAATGAGCATGGCTGAATATAAAGGTAAGGTTAAGAATATTCAAGATACACCGTTTGGTTATACCTTGTCAGTCATAGGTGGTAAATGGAAAATGGTTATTATATACCTCCTGGCAGAAAACCAGCCGGTTCGCTTTAATGATTTGAAAAGACAGATAGGGGCTATTACTTATAAAACATTGAGTTCCCAACTAAAGGAATTGGAAGCAGATGGTATGGTGACACGGAAAGAGTACCCTCAAGTTCCTCCTAAAGTCGAGTACAGTCTCACACATAAAGCGGAAACTCTATTACCTGTTTTGGAACAATTATGTGAGTGGGGAGTGAAATACCAAAGCCGTTAAATGAAATCTAGGTTTTCTGATCTCTCCCCCAGAATGAGAGAGTTATTTTACACCCAAAACCCACCCGCTTTCACGGATGGGTTTTTTAAAGGTTCAGCCATTACTGGTTCAGTGCATCAAGCGAAGTGCGAACATGATTGGCAAACGAATAGTTATTTCTGGCATCCCAGTTGATAGACCAGGTCATAACTCCTTGGAACTGCGGATAACCAGCTGGATTTTGGAGTTTGTAGGTTCCTCCAAAAGACGTGCCCTTTACCAAATATTGAAGGGCTTTCTGGATATCGGCAGGAGACGTATATCCTCCCCCGGCAGCACTTGGAGCAGAAGGCAGCCCGATAGCGACTTGGTTCTCCCTCAAGGCTGGAAACATGTTGTTAGGATTACGCCCGATCGGGAATCCTTTCAATAGCATTTCTGCCATCGCTACTTGGAAATCAGCCGTTCCTTGTTGATACGTACGACCATCCAATGCTTCCAGCGCTCCAGAATTATAGTGTTGGACGTGTATATAATTCATTCGATCACGAAGGGCATGAATCACAGGCAGATAAGCGCCCCACGGCCCACCATAGGAAGTGTAGCCTCCTTGGACATAAGCCGTTTCTGGCGCCATTGTCAGAATAAAAGATGGGCCAAATGTATTCGTGATCGTTTGAGTCGCTGAGATCAAATTTATAATTTTGGGCGTTGTCGGATTTTTAAAATCAGTGTCCCCCGCATTTAGCGACAAGGAGCTTCCTTCCAGATCAATATCCATACCATCAAATCCATACGTTTGAATGATCGAGGTCATCGAGGTAATAAAATTTTGTTTGGCAGCTTCCGTCGTCAGCTCTACTGTACCATTCGCTCCGCCAATCGAGATGAGGACCTTCTTCCCCTTTGATTTTAACAAGGCGATATCCGACTTAAATTCCTCAACGGATGCATTGAACGGCACGAATCCCATTGTCGCATGATTCCCACCGACTGGTTCAGCGAATGCAACATTGATGACATCGTATTTATCCGAAACATCTCTTAGCTTGAGTACTGTAGAACCATTGTCAAAATTATGCCAGTAGCCGATCAAAACTCGTTTGGACGCCGGTTCAGTTGGGGATTTAGATAAAGTGGTTACCGTTATCGAGGCGCTTGGTGGGGATACATTGCCTGCGGCATCTTTTGCCTGGATCGTAAATGTATATGTCGTATTTGCCAGAAGCCCAGTCACGGTATAGGATGTGGTACTCGATGTACCAGCGAGTGAATCTCCGTTGTAGACGAGATACTCCTGAACAGCTCTGTCATCCGTAGAAGCTGACCAAGATAAGCTGACCGAGCTACTCGACTTCCCTACTTCACCAAGATTTGTAGGAGACGTAGGTGGAATGGTATCGGGAGCAGAGGGACCTTGCAGTTGCCACAGTGTCGGTACGTTGGGCGGTTCCCACCCGACAAGCGATGTATGAGCAAATGTACATTTGTAATCTTGCCCTTGATACGTAACCATGTCTCCTACCTTGTATACAGTGTTGGGAGTCCACGGTGTCATAGCGTGAGAAGACTGCGGGAATAGAGAAAAAATTAAGATAAGCGATAGTACTACCAAAACTCCTGTTTTTCTCATCAAAAAATACATCAAACAAAGCCTCCTTCATTTTTACTCGCCCCCTCATACAGATGAGCTAACATAAAGATATACTTATATTTGGAAAAAATGTATTTTTTTGATTAACATACAATAAGAAAACCTCTATCGAGGCTTTTCGAAGAGGTGCCAACCGCGTTTTTGCGGATAATTTTCTTCTGCTCCAGAATTTTTAAGCCTGTTCCACGGGCTCGGCATTGACAACGTTTTCACAGAATAATAGAATACACTTACGACAAGTTAACTATGATGGAGATTCGGAGACTCATACTTTTTGGCACTTTCATTTTTGAAAGCGCCATTAAAGTATGGGTTTTTTTACGTGCATCTCCGTCTTTGTTAGAAATCACCTAGGGGGAGGAATAAGATGCTCAAACTGTTTAAGCCTGCACCGCCTATTGACAGATTGCCTGACGAACAAATTGATTCTGAGTATAAAAAGCTCAGACTTCAGGTGTTTCTCGGAATCTTCATTGGTTATGCGGCGTACTATCTCATCCGCAAAAACTTTTCGCTCGCCATGCCGTATTTGATTGAAGATGGATTTACAAAAACCGAGCTCGGCTTTGCGTTATCCGCCATTTCGATTTCCTACGGGATCAGCAAGTTTGTAATGGCCATTTTTTCAGACCGAAGCAACCCGCGAATGTTTTTGCCTGCCGGTTTAATTCTTTCTGCACTTATCAGTTTATTGATGGGCGTTGTTCCTTACTTCACCTCATCCGTCACGATCATGTTTGTGATGTTATTCCTGAACGGTTGGTTCCAGGGAATGGGCTGGCCTCCATCCGGACGTGTCCTCGTACACTGGTTTAGTGTAAGTGAAAGAGGAAACAAAACAGCCATTTGGAATGTAGCCCATAACGTTGGCGGAGGCTTGATGGCCCCCCTCGCTGTTGCAGGTGCAGCAATGTTTACCGGACTTACGGGTAATACCGCCTCCGGATATGAAGGCGTGTTTACCCTGCCTGCTCTGGTTGCCATTGTCTTTGCATTCATTACGTATTTCTTAATTCGCGATACTCCACAGTCTGTCGGTCTGCCGCCTATCGAAGAATATCGCAATGACTATCCAAACAAAGAGAAGAAAACGTTTGAAACAGAATTCTCCACAAAAGAAATCCTTTTCAAATATGTGTTGAACAACAAATGGGTTTGGGCAATCGCGATTGCCAACATCTTCGTCTACTTCGTCCGTTACGGCGTTCTGGACTGGGCGCCGACCTATTTGAGTGAAGAAAAAGGCTTTGATATGAGCAAGTCGAGCGTTGCCTACTTCCTGTACGAATGGGCCGGTATTCCGGGAACGCTCCTGTGCGGCTGGCTGTCCGATAAATTGTTCAAGGGCCGCCGTGGACCCGCAGGGTTTGTTTTTATGCTCGGTGTATTGATCGCTGTTCTGGTCTACTGGTTCAACCCACCTGGAAATTCCGTTGTCGATATGATTTGCCTGATCGCTATCGGTTTCCTGATTTACGGTCCAGTCATGCTGATTGGTTTGCAAGCCCTTGATTTTGTACCGAAAAAGGCTGCCGGAACCGCTGCAGGGCTGACGGGTCTGTTTGGTTACCTGGGCGGTACAGTCACAGCGAATGCATTGATGGGGGTTATCGTTGATGCCTCCGGCTGGGATGCAGGATTTATGTTGCTGACAGTTTCGTGCGCATTGGCTGCTCTTGTTTTTGCCCTTACGTGGAATGTACGGGGGCAGGAAGTCGTTAAAAATCATTAAAATAGCAAAAAGAAGGATGAAAATCGTTGTGATTTTTATCCTTCTTTTTTTATCAAAACCGATCCCCCGATCCAGAGTACGCCCTAACCTGAACATTGAATACCACATTTTCCAGCTGACTGGAATAAGAATTGTCATGCTAGAACAAAATAGGACAAGTTTCTTTTTAGGACTGTAATGAAGCTGCAAAGGAGGAAAACCATGTGGAAAACAATTGTTTCAAACCTTCCTGCCTGGCCAGTTTTTATTCAAGCCGCAGTCGTTTTTCTTGTTCCTTATGCGATTTCAAGATTATTTCATTGGATTCGTACAACGGAGGAAGAGTGATATAGATGGAAAGTATCACTCCATTTACAGACGATTACCTATCGAATTTGAATCTTATCCGCCAGGAAATCGACCAAAACGCAGATGTGCATATCCGCGAATTTTCTTTCGGACAGACTGCCATTCGTGCTTCCATTATTTTTGTAGATGGGTTATCCGATCACGATCTCATCGATAATACTATTCTGAAAACGCTCATGAATGATTCTGTGGCAGTGATGGTACAGGAGAATTCTTCCGGGGACGTTTCTGTATCCAAAGAGTTTTTCATCAATCATGTGCTTTCCATCCATGAAATACTGGAATGCCGGGATGTATACGATCTGAGGGCAAAAGTATTGACTGGCTACACGGCATTATTGATAGAAGGGTCCGCAAATGCTCTCCTTCTTAATACCGTAAAAGTAAAAACAAGAAATATAGATGAACCTGTCTCAGAATCTTTGGTTAGAGGCCCTAGAGTAGGCTTCACGGAAACGTTAAGCGAAAATACCGCCCTCTTGCGCAGACACGGTGAAAATGGAGATCTTCTCTTCCTAAAATTTCAGGTGGGAGAGCGTGCAAAAAAAGAGCTGATCATCGCCTATATGAAAGAGATTGCGAATCCCGCGTTGGTTGAAGAAGTAAAAAATCGAATTACGAAAATTAAAATTGACCATGTGCCGGAATCCGGCTATGTGGAGCAACTTATTGAAGATAATTATCTCAGCCCATTCCCGCAGGCGCAGAGCACAGAACGGCCTGACCGCGTCATCAGTGCATTACTGGAAGGACGAGTGGCCATCTTGCTGGATGGTACTCCTTTTGCCTTAATCGTTCCGGTGACGTTCAGCATGCTCCTGCAATCGCCTGAAGACTATTATGAGCGATGGATTCCAAGCACATTCATTCGCTTATTGCGCTTTTTCACTGCCTTTTCTTCCTTGCTTATACCGGCCCTCTATATTTCCTTTATCTCTTTTCACCAAGGGCTGATTCCTACCGAATTAGCTATTTCCATCATCAGCACTCGACAAGGAGTTCCATTTCCCGCTTTGTTGGAGGCACTGATCATGGAAGTTTCTATCGAGATTATGAGAGAAGCCGGTCTTCGATTGCCGAAACCAATCGGCCCTGCCATCGGGATTGTCGGTGGGCTGATTATTGGTCAAGCTGCAGTACAAGCAGGTATTGTCAGCCCAATTATGGTAATCGTCGTAGCTGTCACTGCTATTTCCTCCTTTGCCATTCCGTCATACAACCTGGGTATTTCCTTACGTCTCATTCGGTTTTTGGTCATGTTCTCCGCAGCCATGTTTGGATTGTACGGGGTGATTTTGTTTTTTCTCTTGCTTACGAGCCATTTGGTAAAACTAAAAAGTTTTGGTGTACCTTATGTTACTCCTGCTGTCCCCTATCGATTAAGGGATTGGAAAGATTTCATGGTGCGCATGCCACTCATGATGATGAAACGCCGTCCAAAAATGCTGCATACGAAAGAGCCGACTCGCAAAGGATAGCCACTCAGTATAGTAGGTGAAGCCCAAAATGTTACCCACCCGAAATGATCGGATCACCACCTCCCAAACAGCAGTGATCATCATCAACTTTATACTGGGAGCGGGAATCCTTACCCTGCCTAGAATCTCAGTGGAAAAAGCAAAGACACCGGATGTTTGGATAAGTGTCCTCATTGGCGGTTTACTCGCGATGCTCGCTGGGATAATCATTGTAAAATTAAGCCAGCGGTTCCCTGAGAAAACGTTTTTTGAATACAGCCAGGAAATTGCAGGGGAATGGGTTGGAAGGATGCTCAGCCTTCTGATCATCTGTTATTTTTGTTTGACCTCATCTCTTCAAGTCCGATCTATGGCTGAAGTAACAACCTTTTACTTGCTGGAGAAAACCCCAATGTGGGCCATTGTTATGGTATTTTTGTGGGTTGCTCTTTATCTTGTCATAGGTGGCATCAATTGTCTCGCCCGTATGCTTGAGATTATCTTGCCAATTACTGTCCTCTTTTTTTTGGTGGTTTCCTTGATGAGCATAAAAATTTTTGAAATCGATCATCTTCGTCCCGTATTGGGGCTGGGGTGGAAACCGGTGTTCGATGGGATTAAACCAACTGCGCTCGCCTATACCGGTTTTGAAATAATGATGATTCTGGTGGTATACATGAGACAGCCAAATAAAGGCGTGAAAGCCGTTGTGGTGGGAATTAGCGCCTCGTTGATCTTTTACCTGATGACAGTCGTGATGGTCATTGGGGCGTTTTCAATCGATGGAGTCGTCACAAGGACATGGCCGACCATTGATCTCATACGAAGCTTTGAAATTACCGGTTTACTCTTTGAACGGTTTGAATCGTTGCTGCTCGTATTATGGATTATGCAAATCTTTTCTACTTTCACGTTGGCTTACTACTCAGCCGCTCTAGGCCTCGCCCAGCTCTTCAAGAAAAATATGGAGCCGTTTCTATTCGGATTGCTGCCTGTTATCTACATCATTACGATGACTCCAAAAGAAATCAATAGTGTATTTGCACTTGGCGATTTTGTGGGCGATGCAGCCTTTTTATTATTTGGTGTAATGCCCCTTCTCCTTCTTATTATTTCTGGCTGGAAGGTGGGTAAGCATGAAGCAAAGTCATCATCGTGAGTGGCTCCTCCTCTTGACATCGTTATCTGTTTTCCTGCTCTTCTTACTGACTGGATGCTGGAGCAGCAACGATATCGACAAGATGGGTATGGGCATCGGTTTGGCATTGGATGCCAGCAACAAATCAAATGTTGAAAAAAAGCTGGAAAAGCAGGGAAAGAGCCCTCCTCACGTTGACACAATCACCATGACCTATCAATTTATTAACCCAAAAGCAACAAGCAAAGAAAGCAGTTCGGCAGGACCACAACAAAAAGCATATTTGAATGCGTCCCAAACTGGTGAATCTATCCTTCCAATCATCCGTGAATTTTCATTGAGTCATGATACCCCCTTGTTCAGCCCGCACTTAAAAGTCATTGTGATTAGCGAGGCTCTGTTACACACACATCGTTTGGAATCTTTGCTGGATCTATTTCTGCGAGATAATGAAATACGTCCAAGCTGCTTGGTATTGGTTAGTAACGGGAATGCCCGCGATGTCTTGGAAACCAAAAAACCGGGAGAATTGCCAGCACTGAATTTGCTTGGAATCGTAGATAACCGAAACCGAACAGCCAAAATTTTACCTCCTGTGTCACTCGCCAAATTAACGGCCAAGTTGAATTCCGAATCAAGCTTTCTCTTGCAAAATGTTGCCGCTTCTAACAAGGAAGTGAAGTTTGAGGGGGCAGCCGTGATCAATGGAAAGACAAAAAAATGGGCGGGATTTTTAAACGAAATGGATTTGGAGGGCATAACGTGGATAACCGGAAAAGGTAAAGGAGGGCTAGTGAGAAGCCTTGACAAGGAGACAGGTCAACTGATCATCTATGAGATCGAAACCATGGAGAGCAAAATCACTCCCCATGTTGACGGAAACAAGATTTCCTTTGATGTGCATATCAATTCGAAGGGACGCTTGTCTGAAAATTGGGTGTTGAACGCAAATCCTTTTGAAAATGAATTCCTGAAAAGGGTGGAAAAAGCGGCTGAATTGGAAGTACGGAAACTGGTCAAGAGTGTCACAGCAAAAATGCAAAACCATTTCCATGCGGATGTTGCCGGATTCGGAGAACGTTTGCGAATCGAGTATCCAAAAACATGGGAGAAAGTAAAAAAAGATTGGGACCAAACATTCAGTACTGTACCCATCACTTACTTCGTAAAGCTTACCACTACTGATTTCGGCGCATCAGGGCCTAGCAAGTGAAGCTTCCTTTCGTTCTGTTATCTATTAATTGCGATTGGAGTAAGATGTCCCCTCTCCCCTTACTCCATTCCCTCTTCGTATGAATCACTTAACTTCTGCTATGACCATACCGTCCAGCGACTTTTGCAGACCATATGTTGCAAACGCTGAAATAAGGTGTTATATTATTTGACGTATCAATTATTGATGCGTCAAATATCATCAAGCTATCATGCTCCACTGACTGTATGTTGTCATGCTTGTGGATATATGACTGAGTTCCTATTCATATTGCCCCCGGGAGGCATTTTTCATGACACGCAAGGAATTTGAAGAAGAGCAAATACTGAATCTGCTCATCGGATTAACCAATAAAATAAGTCCCAAGTTCGAACGCTGTACCGGAATCAGCTCTACTCGTCTCGCGATCTTGCAAATCCTTTGCGAATGCAACGAAATCAATCAGTCCCAGCTACAAAAGCACATTAATATCGACAGTGCTGCCATTACACGCCACCTGAAGCAACTGGAAGCGGATGGCATGGTGACCCGACACAAAAATCCAAATGATAACCGCGAAACCTTCGTTCGTCTCTCCGAAGAAGGACATCATCGGATTGAAGGGTACAAAAGCGAGAAACGAAATTTTATCCAGCAGATTCTGGAAGGCTTCAGCGAGGATGAGACGCAGGTCTTAACTGATTTTCTCAAACGGATGCAAAACAACATTTGATTGTTCAAGAAGGGAGTCTGTTTTTACATGAGCACCGTACAAAGAACAAATGATTTTCGTGAAATTACGTTTGGTCGTCGTTCTGTCAAACTTTATGATCCTGAAATAAAAATCAGCCGCGAGGAAATGATTGAAATTCTAGCGGGGGCCACACGCGCTCCATCTTCGGTCAACATGCAGCCTTGGCGCTTTGTGGTGATCGAAAGTCAAGAAGGGAAAGAAAAGCTTGCAGAGCTGGCACGCTTCAACAAAACGCAGGTACTCACCTCTTCCGCCGTCATTGCCGTCTTCGTCGACATGAATAATGCGGAATATATGGATGAGATATTTGGAAAAGCTGTCGAGCTCGGATACATGCCGCAGGAAGTGAAGGACATGCAGCTGAAAGCCGTAAAGCCTTACTACGCCAATCTACCCGCTTCTGACCTGCGCGATGTCAATTTTATCGATGCTGGTCTCGTATCCATGCAATTGATGCTGGTTGCCCGTTCATTCGGCTATGACACGAACCCGATCGGCGGCTATGAAAAGGATCAAATAGCTGAAGCGCTGGATTTGGACAAGGATCGCTACCAACCGATCATGCTGATCAGTATCGGGAAAGCAGCCAAGGAAGGATACCCCTCTTACCGTCTCCCCGTTGAGACAGTGACAACCTGGAAATAATTCAAATTCGTTGGAAGAAAGGGAGAAAACCATGCTTATTATACATGCCCATCTGCAAGTGATACCCGCCCAGGAAGAAGCGTTCCTTCAAGCGGCCAAAGCCCTGGTTGCTGCAAGCCAAGCTGAAGAAGGGAATGTCGGATACACCCTTCTGAAAAGCACAGAGCAAGAATATCACTACACCATGGTAGAAAAGTGGAAGGACGCTGCCGCAGTAGCGGCCCACAATGCAAGCGATCATTTTCAGGCTTTTGTGAAGCAAGCTCCCTCCTTTTTTGCAGCAGCTATGGAATTGGAAGTATTCGCAGGAGAGCCTGTGAAGTTGTAATTCGTGATGTACGGAAAAACAGCAAGGTTGGTCATCCGATCAGCCTTGCTGTTTTTTTGTCCAGCCATACATAAAATGGGTAATAGGCACTCGCCAACTATTTGTTGACAGCGCTTTCTTTTTCCCTTACATTAGTAACCAATATAATATTTTTGTGATGGAGATCAGGAGATTCACAATATTTCATTTGGTACGGTATAACCTATCAATGGAATTTGTGGATCTTTTTTTCATCCAAATGGAGGAGGAACAACATGAAAAAACTGGTTACATCCTTGGCAGCCGCTCTCGCTATTACAACAAGCTTTGGAAGCGTATCCTTTGCCGAAGCGGATAAGATTGTCATCGCCCACCGCGGAGCGAGCGGATACTTGCCGGAACATACGCTGCCCGCAAAAGCGATGGCTTACGCGATGGGAGTCGACTACATCGAACAAGACGTGGTCATGACAAAGGACAACAAACTGGTCATCATGCACGACCATTATCTGGACAGCGTAACCAATGTAGCCGAGGTCTACCCTGATCGAAAACGAAAAGACGGCAGGTACTACGTTATTGATTTCACTCTTGACGAGATCAAGAAACTGAAAAGGACAGAGGTCTTCACAGTAGAAAACGGCAAGCAGGTACAAGACTATCCGGATCGCTTCCCTATCTGGAAATCCAGCTTCAGTGCTCACACCCTGGAAGAAGAGATTGAACTGATCCAGGGTATGAACAAAAGCACGGGTCGTAACGTAGGGATCTATGCGGAGATCAAGGCTCCCTGGTTCCACAGACACGAAGGAAAGGACATCAGCCTCGCAGTGCTCCAGGTGTTGAAAAAGTACGGCTACGTGTCCAAGAATGACAAAGCATACATACAGACTTTCGACCCCAATGAAGCAAAACGGATTCGCACGGAACTCTATCCACATTTGAATATGAACGTGAAGCTAGTACAGCTCATGGCAGAAACCGACTGGAACGAAACCATGATCTATGAAAACGGTAAGGCCGTTCCCTACAACTACGATTGGATGTTTGAAAAAGGGGCGATGAAAGAAATTGCGAAATACGCAGACGGCGTAGGGCCATGGAAGCCGATGATCATCAAAGAAGAGTCGACGAGAGACCACCTGATCATTACCAATCTTGTCAAAGAGGCTCATGAAGCTGACCTGGAAGTGCATCCATACACCTTCCGAGCGGATAAAGGAGAAATCCCTGCCTATGCAGCAAACTTTGAGGAACTGCTCGATCAGTTCTACTTCACAGCAGGAGTTGACGGGGTGTTTACGGACTTCCCTGACCGTGCCGTTGATTTTTTACAAAGAGCGGAGTCCCAAAGCAAAATGCCCCAGTCCCAAGGTACACAGACCGCAAAGTAACTTGAAAACACCTCTTTAACACTAAAACGCCGGTATCTTGTACGCAAAGGATTACCGGATTTAATAATGGTGATTCTTTTTGGGACAAAGCAGAGATACTATGGGACCACTCAGGAGAAGGTCGAGCTAAACGCATCTATATACCTCCGGGCGGGAAGCTGCCAACTCTATCGAGGCATTCACCATAAAGCAACTTCCGCGACGCGTATATTCGATGACCTCGTGAAAATAGCGCAGTAGAAACCGTTAAACCCCGCCTCGACTCTGATAGAGCTTGTGGCGGGGTTTGGCACATATTTTTTAGTAACAGACAATATTTCACCTAACACTTTGTTTCAATAAATAGATCGCTAGAAAATAAAAATAAGCCGAGGAAAAACAGATGTGCATATCTGAATTTCACTCGACTTATTAACATGACTTTAATCGCAAAGAAAAACTATATACTCTTTACCAAGTCTAATGTAAATTTACTTACTCTAATATCAACGAATATGAACAGGATAATCTTATCCCCTTCAACCCTTACTCAACCGTCACACTCTTCGCCAAGTTCCGTGGTTTATCCACATCGAGGCCACGAGCGACAGAAGCATAGTAAGCAAGCAATTGCAATGGAATGACGGTCAGAATCGGTGTGAGCATCGGCAGAGTGGCTGGCATGTAAATGACCTCATCCACACTCTTCGCCAGGTCGTGGTTGCCTTCAGTCGCAAAGCCCAGTACATGAGCGCCGCGAGCTTTTACTTCCACGATGTTGCTTACCGTTTTTTCGTAGATGTCTGGTTGCGTAGCCAAAGCTACAACTGGAACATTATCTTCAATCAGCGCAAGAGTACCGTGCTTCAGCTCACCAGCTGGATACGCCTCGGAGTGAATGTAAGAGATTTCTTTCAGCTTCAGAGAGCCTTCCAGCGATACCGCATAGTCGAGGCTGCGGCCGATGAAGAACAGGCTGCTTACCTCTTTTGTGCCCTCTGCAAAGCGACGAATCTGATCATCGTTATTCAGCATGGAAGCGATTTTACCAGGGATCTCGCTCAAGTGCTCTACGACTTCGGCAATCTCAGCAGCCGCCATGGTGCCTTTTACTTGAGCCAAATACAGGCTGAACAAGTACAGGGCAACGACTTGTGAGGTGTATGCTTTCGTAGACGCTACCGCTACTTCTGGACCAGCCCACGTAAAGATCACTTCGTCAGCTTCGCGAGCTACAGAGCTGCCTACCACGTTGGTGATAGCCAACACCTTCACGTTGCTCTTCTTCGCCTCACGCAGTGCAGCCAGCGTGTCTGCTGTCTCACCCGATTGGCTAATGACGATCATCAGTGTCTTGTCTGTGTAGATCGGATCACGGTAACGGAACTCGGAAGCGACTGCTACCTCTACAGGTACGCGAGTCCATTTTTCGATAACATCCTTACCGACGAGACCTGCGTGCATGGAGGTACCGCATGCCACGATGTAGATGCGATCGTATGTCGCCAGTTCCGCATCGCTCATTTTTAGCTCAGGCAAAATCACTCGCTTGTTGTCCTCGTCAATGCGGGCACCCATGGTATCGCGAACAGCTTGAGGCTGCTCGTGCATTTCCTTGAGCATGAAGGAATCATATCCGCCTTTTTCCGCTTGTACCAGATCCCACTCGACATGGAACAGTTCCCGCTCGATTTTCTCTCCGGTCTCTGCGTTCATCAGTTCCACACCATCGCGAGTCAACACAGCCATTTCGCCTTCGTTCAAAATGTACACGTCACGTGTATGCTCCAATATAGCCGGGATATCCGAACCGATAAAGCTCTCGCCTTGACCCACACCAACTACCAACGGGCTAGCCAAACGAATCGCTACCAGCTTGTCAGGCTCATGTTCCGTCATGATACCCAATGCATAGGCACCACGCATGCGTTGCACAGCACGACGCGCTGTAGAAACGATATCGCCATCGTACATGTCCGCGAGCAAGTGAGCGATAACCTCGGTATCTGTCTCAGAAGTGAACGTGTAGCCTTTTGCCAGCAGCTCTTCTTTCAATGGCAGGAAGTTTTCAATAATCCCGTTGTGAACGACTGCAAAAGCCGATTTTTCGTCTGTATGTGGGTGGGAGTTCTCGTCAGACGGTTTTCCGTGTGTCGCCCAACGTGTATGCCCGATTCCCATAGAACCAGTCAATGGCTTCGATTCCAAACGGCCTTCCAGAACAGCCAAGCGACCCTGAGCTTTTGAGTACTCCAATCCGTTTGAATTCACGACAGCGACCCCTGCTGAATCATAGCCGCGATACTCCAGTTTGCGAAGTCCTCCGATAACGATGTCTTGCGCTTGTTTATTTCCAATATATCCAACGATTCCGCACATAAGTGTATGGTCCCCTTCCAAATTGGCGAGGGACTTCCACCCGAACAATGGTACGGGGGTGAGTCCCCCGCCATTCCATGTTTTTTATATGATCATGCTGTTTCATCTATTTCGACAATGGCAAAAAACGTATCACACGCAAGGTTTTGTCCATCAGATCACCCTGATGTTTTGTCCCTGCGCTCTGCGGCAGTGATACTGCTGCCGGGAGGTATCCGCCGAATCCTTCGATAAACCTCCACCTCGTCCACTAAGGCTCCATGTCGGGCAGCCTCAGTGCTGGCGCTTTCCAATGGTATGCATTTGATTTACGATACTTGTTCTTTTTTGCACAACCCCTCCCATTTTTTTCATTCTTGGTGCTAGCGCACATGAACACTGTACCACAGATTGTGAAGAGCGACAATATCTTGTCGTCGTATTGTAGTTGTATGCAAAAAGGAGCGGCATCGAAACCGCTCCCTGCAACTTTTTACACGAATTTTACACGAGTTCTTGTTTGACCACGTCAACGATCCGATTAACGAGCCCTTCCAACTGTGCCGCATCTGGGCCTTCTGCCATGACACGTACGATTGGCTCTGTTCCCGACGGACGAACCAGAACGCGACCATTGCCAGCCAAATCTTCTTCTACTTTACGGATGGCCTGCGCAATGGCTTCATTGCCATTCAGCTTTGACTTGTCCTCTACACGGACATTGATCAGAAGCTGCGGATACTTGACCATCACTTGTTTGAGCTCGGACAACGGCTTGCCAGACTCCTTGATGATGTTCAAGAGCTGCAGCCCCGTTAACAAACCGTCTCCTGTCGTATTGTAGTCCAGGAAGACAATATGACCGGACTGTTCGCCACCGAGATTATAGCCGCCGCGAAGCATCTCTTCAACTACATAGCGATCCCCTACAGCAGTCTTCGTCGTATTGATGGAGCACTCTTCCATTCCTTTGAAGAAGCCCATGTTGGCCATTACGGTCGTAACAACTGTATTGTTGTTGAGTTTTCCTTTTGCCTTGAGTGCTCGTGCACAGATCGCCATAATATAGTCGCCGTCGATGATTTCACCATTATCATCTACAGCAATGCAGCGATCCGCGTCCCCATCAAAGGATAGACCCAAGTCAGCTTTATGCTTCAAAACTTCTTCTACTAAACGTTCAGGATGCGTTGAACCGCACTGGTCATTGATGTTGATTCCATTCGGATTCGCACCTATCGTGATCACTTCAGCGTCCACATCCGCAAACAGACGAGCTGCCAATGATGAGACAGCACCATTTGCACAGTCCAGAACTACCTTCAGACCGTCAAATCGCTCAGATACGGTACTCTTCAAGTGAGAGAGGTACTTTTGTCCACCCTCCAGGAATTCCAGAACCGTCCCGATTTGTTCGCCTGTTGGTCGAGGCATCGTATCCTCTGCCGCGTCCAAATACTGTTCTACTTCAGCTTCCACTTCGTCGGACAGTTTAAAACCGTTGCTGCCGAAGAACTTGATTCCGTTATCCGGAAACGGATTGTGAGAGGCGGAGATCATAACGCCCGCATCTGCACCAAGTGCACGTGTGAGATACGCTACCCCCGAGGTGGAGATAACACCCAATCTGACCACTTCTGCTCCAACCGATAACAGTCCAGCCAAAAGCGCGTTTTCCAGCATTTGTCCAGAAATGCGCGTATCGCGCCCAATCACCACTTTTGGTTTTCCTTCCTGCTTGTGTCTGGTGAGAACGTAACCACCAACGCGTCCGATTTTAAATGCCAGTTCGGGTGTGAGTTGTGTATTTGCTACACCACGTACACCGTCTGTTCCGAAATACTTCCCCATGATTGTCCCTCATTTCCTTCCTTGTGCACACAACAGCTTATGTCTACCTTTGCTTGTTCGTGATTTGAATTGTGACCTTTTTCGGTGCGCTCGCAGAAGTCTTGATATACTCCGACTGATTGAAGATGTAATTCAATGGTACTTCGTATACACCCGCCGGCATATTGCTGACATCTGCTACGACCTGCAAGTCTTCATGCCTCAACTGATTCAGCACTACTGGAGCGCCGATCACGTCGAAGTCGATTGTAGACATCTCCTGGCCATCGGTGGATAGTACCTTTGCTTCCATGCTTTCTGATAGCCCGCTAATGCGAATCGGAATCTTCTCCAAACGCTTCGTCGTTGATGGAACGACTTTTAGCGATACGGTCAAATACTCCGGCTCTACCTTCACAATATTATCCATTAACGGTATCTTGAGCTCTATATCGCGATCTGATGTAATGTTGCCGAGATCGATTTCCGGCCCTGGGTATGTGTTGGATTTGATGCCATCAATGACTTCCTTCGGTCCATAGACCGTGACCTCTTCCACATTCATACCCATACTAGCCAAACTATAGCCATTCGGCAATTCATTCGTCAAGTTTAATTTAATTGGCACTTTTGCAAACGGACTCGTTACGGGGATGTTCACTTCTACCGTAAGTGGCACCACATCTGCCCCTTGAATCACGTTGCCAGACTTGTCCACGACTTTGAGCGGAACCGTTGTCTTGATTGCGGAAGTAGCCCCTTCCAGGTCAACCGAAGCCTTTACCGCTGCTACCTTATTCACTTGACTTTCAGGTACCCTTACAAGCGCTCTAAACGGCTTCACAATAGGTTCTCCAGCGGTATAACCTGGGGCGACCTGTCCCAATTTCTCCACAGAAACTTCACGCTCAACAGTCTTTTTCTCTTCCAAGGTGATTTCCACGATATTCGGGATGATCCCTACCTTGACTTCATCCGGGAATCCCTTGTACTGGACAGGTACACGATGTGTTCCTTTGCCCAGGTTCGTCGCATCGACATACACTTCCCACGATTCCTCTGGAAAGAAATTGTGTCGATAAAAAGGATTATTACTTTCCAAGGCGACCTTTACCGTTCGCTGCTGCTTGACCACCTGATAACGATCAGTATCATATTTCACATGCAAATTGACACTATCAATAAAAGTTGGCTGACTTGCCTCAGGAGTCGTCGTTTGTTCGGCTTCCAGATTGACAATCATCCAAGTCATGATAGCCAAAAGCAACGCAACAGCACGTGCAAACCAGTGACTGTTTAACCATTTATCCATGTTTTCGCCTCCATTGCCAACGACTTCCCATGGATTTGCCTTTGGACAGAGGCTGAAGCTGTTCTGTCAGCATCTCTGCCAGTTGCACCTCCGTCAGATTGCGATTCATTGCTCCATGCGCGGCAAAAGACACCTGACCAGTCTCTTCGGATACGATGATCGCGATGCCATCGGAAACCTCACTTAACCCTATTGCCGCTCGATGGCGCGTCCCCAACTCCTTGGAGATGGAATTGTTCTCAGACAGTGGAAGATAACAGGCAGCAGCCATAATCATGTCTTTTCGCATAATGACTGCACCATCATGCAACGGTGTATTCGGAATGAAAATATTAATCAGCAGCTCTGAGCTGACTCGCCCGTTAATGCCAATACCCGTTTCCACGTAGTCGTTAAGTCCCGTCTCTCTCTCAATGACGATCAATGCACCAATGCGACGCTTGGCCATGTACGTAACCGATTTGCCCACTTCTTGAACCAAGCGGCTAACCGCCTCGTCATCTTGCGTACTGCTTGAACGGGAAAAAAGCTTGCCTCGACCAAGCTGCTCCAGTGCTCGACGCAACTCTGGCTGGAAGATGATGACGACCGCCAAAACCCCGAATGTAAAAGCTTGATTCATCAGTGCGTGCAATGCCGTCAGCTGGAAATATTTGCTGAGGAACCATGTGATGACGATGACCATAATCCCCTTCAGCAATTGTACAGCCCGCGTCCCGCGAATAAGCATAATGATTTTATAGAACACGTATGTAACGAGTAAAATATCCGTTGCATACCGTAGCAAATCCCCATATTCCATGGATATCGATATCATAACGAAGCCCCCATATCTCGCTCCATCTAATGAAGTCAGTCTATCTCCTGCGGAAAAAGCACGGCTCCACTGCCGTGCTCTGATAGCTGTACTCTCTATTTTCTCTTATGGCAAGATCGGAAGCAAGTCATTTCCAATATTTTTCACCTCATACCAGATCCAATCTACGATCGCTTCGATCGATTCGGTATTTCCCACGACTTGGGCGGTAGATGCCACGAACACTTTTCCTTCAATGGCCACAACATTCCCAGTTACATGGCCTCGAACATCTACGTTTCCGTTGCGGACAACCAAGTCTCCATCAATATTGGTTCCTGCTGGTACAACTACGACATTGCGTTCACGATCTATTTTTAATTTATCCAAATTAGCAGAGGATACCTGTAGAGTGTCATCCCGATCAAACCAACTGTTGAATACACTGCCGGTCATCAAAAAGAGAAATACCGCTGCAGCTGTCAAAAACGGATGATTACGAAGCCATCCTGATAACAGATTCGCTTTCGTCGGCGCAGGCAATTGCGCAAGTACACGAGCTGTAAAATCAGAAGAGACATGAATATGCGAAGCGCTTTGAACAAAAGCGATGGCTCTCTGCAACTCATGCATATGCTGACGACAACTCACACAAGACTTTATGTGTGCTTGCAATTGCAGATTGGCTAATTCATCAGTGTCCCCATCTAGATATTCGTGGATGAGGCAAATCATATCCCGGCATTCCATCGTGATTTTCTCCTTTCTCACATCAATCGCAACTTGCTGCGTAATGCTTCCCTTCCTCGGTGAATACGCGTCTTAATTGTCGTTATGGGAAGCTTTACGATATCGCTGATCTCCTGCAACGACAAATCCTCGATATAACGCAAGATCATAATCGAGCGATATTTGGGCTGTAAGTGAGACAAAGCATCTTGCACCGTCTCTTGCAGCTCCTGCGTTACGACTTTGTCCTCCGGTGTTCGCTCGTTAGAAGACAGGCGTGAATACCAGTCCAGGCCTTGCCCTGGTTCGGTTTCTTCATCCAATGAAAAGTCAGGTCGTTTTTTCCGGCCACGGTCGATACATAGATTGGTCGCGATCCTGTAGATCCACGTGGAGAACTTATAGTTGTCATCGTATGAATGCAAATTGGCATAGACACGCAAAAATGTTTCTTGCGCAATGTCCTCTGCATCTTGACGGTTTCCCACCATACGATATGCGAGCTGAAATATCTTGTCTTTATAAATCTCGATTAACTCCGCAAAAGCTTCACGGTCTCCGCGTTTTGCCCGCTGAGTCAACCGTTTCTCTACAAAATCCATGCGATCCTCCCCACAATACCGTAATCCTATATACGGATGATACTGCATATGGTTTCATTTTTAATCTAGTGTTTGTGCGGATAATTTGTTGGGAAATAGAGGAATAAGCGCAATGCTTTCCTCTATATATAAGTAATGATAGCTCATTTATCTCACGGGTGGAAAGGAGAGTGCAACGATTGTCAAAAAAAGACGTTCTCCTCGAAATTGAAATGCTTCGAAAAAAACTCAACGATCAGTACAAAAAACAAGCCTGCATTACTCCAGAATTAGTTTCGCTAAGTGTACAACTGGACCAACTATTAAATAAACTTCGTCTCCATCCTTAGAATGTACAGCTTTCCCCCATCAATGTAAAGATGCGGTAAAACAAAAAAAGAGAGCCAAAAGCCTCTCTTTTTTCATGATCTTCTTTATTTATTTTATAGTAATTTATCACCAAAAACGGAACTCATTAAAGCGACTGCAACGCGAGCTGTCATGTTTTCTCGGTCAAGAATCGGGTTGACCTCCACGAATTCAGCAGAACAAAGAATATCTGCATCTGCCAGCATTTCCAATGAGACATGCCCTTCGCGATAGGAAATACCACCTATAACTGGCGTCCCAACTCCCGGAGCATCGTGTGGATCTAGTCCATCCAAGTCGAGGCTCAAATGCACGCCATCCGTGTTTTTGGACACATGCGCGATTGCTTCATCCATGACGCGAGCCATACCCAACTTATCAATTTCATGCATGGTGAAAACCTTCATCCCAATACGCTTGATCAATTCACGCTCACCTTGATCCAAATCACGCGCTCCGATGATGACCACGTTTTCTGCCTTTACCTTTGGTGTATATCCTCCAATGTTTGTCAGACGCTCATGCCCATATCCCAAGCTCGCTGCCAAAGGCATACCGTGAATATTTCCCGATGGAGAAGTGGCACCCGTATTCAAATCACCATGAGCGTCGAACCAAATAACACCCAGGTTTTTCACGTGCTTCGCCACACCCGCTATGGTGCCAAGGGCAATGCTGTGATCGCCACCCAATACGAGCGGGAATCGACCAGCAGTCATGATATCGCTTACAACATTGGCAAGCTTTTCATTGGCTTCCACGACTTCATCCAAATATTTATGGTTTTCCGTCTCAGTGAAGTGATGAGGGCGCGTTACAAAAATATCTCCGCGGTCTTCAATATTGAAACCCATCTTTTCCAGGCGTGCGACAACACCTGCATAACGGATAGCGCTAGGTCCCATATCAACTCCACGGCGGTCTGCACCTAGATCCATCGGTACACCAACAATGCTCATGTTTTTGTTCATAAAAGTGCCACCCTTTCCTTCGTTCATTCATTATCTACTCCTATATTGTAGCCCCGGAAAGCAAAATGACTCAACTCGACATGATTTTGCATAAATAACCTGTCGGACAAGCTTTGTTAAAAACACAAAAAAACGAGTAACCGAAATGGTTGCTCGTTTCTAATAAGCATATGGAGCGGGTGATGGGAATCGAACCCACGCGACCAGCTTGGAAGGCTGGAGTTCTACCATTGAACTACACCCGCATATAAAAATGGTCGGGAAGACAGGATTCGAACCTGCGACCCCTTGGTCCCAAGCCAAGTACTCTACCAAGCTGAGCTACTTCCCGATAAGTGGCGTGCCCTGAGAGATTCGAACTCCCGACCTTTTGATTCGTAGTCAAACGCTCTATCCAGCTGAGCTAAGGGCACCTATTCTAATTTTAAAAAACTGGTGAGCCATGAAGGACTCGAACCTTCGACCCTCTGATTAAAAGTCAGATGCTCTACCAACTGAGCTAATGGCTCGCAAAATGGCTGGGGTACTAGGATTTGAACCTAGGAATGACGGAGTCAAAGTCCGTTGCCTTACCGCTTGGCTATACCCCAACAACCCGCAAAATAAAAAATGGTGGGGAGAGACGGATTCGAACCGCCGAACCCGGAGGGAGCAGATTTACAGTCTGCCGTGTTTAGCCACTTCACTATCTCCCCATTTTTTATGGTGGAGGCTGACGGGATCGAACCGCCGACCCTCTGCTTGTAAGGCAGATGCTCTCCCAGCTGAGCTAAGCCTCCAAATCCCCGACAAAGTGACGAGTATGCTTCTTAGCATACTCTGAGAACTTTGCAGGTACCTTAACCATTGCTAAGGTGTTTTTAGGTGACCCGTAGGGGATTCGAACCCCTGAATGACAGCGTGAAAGGCTGCTGTGTTAAACCGCTTCACCAACGGGCCAAGATCAAGATTACTTCTGGTGCTCCCGACAGGAATCGAACCTGCGACCTCTTCCTTACCATGGAAACGCTCTACCGACTGAGCTACAGGAGCATATTATGGCTCCTCGGGACGGACTCGAACCGCCGACCGATCGGTTAACAGCCGATTGCTCTACCAACTGAGCTACCGAGGAACGTAGAAGGTTTGTTCCTTCAAAACTGAATACGCATGATTGCTAAGTGTGTGGATAAGTCCTCGACCGATTAGTATTCGTCAGCTCCACGCGTTACCGCGCTTCCACACCGAACCTATCAACCTCATCGTCTATGAGGGGTCTTACCAGCTTGCGCTGTGGGAAGTCTCATCTTGGAGGGGGCTTCACGCTTAGATGCTTTCAGCGCTTATCCCGTCCGCACATAGCTACCCAGCTGTGCCACTGGCGTGACAACTGGTGCACCAGCGGTGCGTCCATCCCGGTCCTCTCGTACTAAGGACAGCTCTCCTCAAACTTCCTACGCCCGCGACAGATAGGGACCGAACTGTCTCACGACGTTCTGAACCCAGCTCGCGTACCGCTTTAATGGGCGAACAGCCCAACCCTTGGGACCTACTTCAGCCCCAGGATGCGATGAGCCGACATCGAGGTGCCAAACCTCCCCGTCGATGTGGACTCTTGGGGGAGATAAGCCTGTTATCCCCAGGGTAGCTTTTATCCGTTGAGCGATGGCCCTTCCATGCGGAACCACCGGATCACTAAGCCCGACTTTCGTCCCTGCTCGACTTGTAGGTCTCGCAGTCAAGCTCCCTTCTGCCTTTACACTCTACGAATGATTTCCGACCATTCTGAGGGAACCTTTGGGCGCCTCCGTTACCTTTTAGGAGGCGACCGCCCCAGTCAAACTGCCCACCTGGCATGGTCCTCTCGCCCGATAAGGGCGACGAGTTAGAAACTCCGTACATCAAGGGTGGTATCCCACCGACAGCTCCACAGAGGCTGGCGCCCCTGCTTCTCAGCTTCCCACCTATCCTGTACATGATGCACAAAGTTCCAATACCAGGCTACAGTAAAGCTCCATGGGGTCTTTCCGTCTTGTCGCGGGTAACCTGCATCTTCACAGGTATTATGATTTCACCGGGTCTCTTGCCGAGACAGCGCCCAAGTCGTTACGCCTTTCGTGCGGGTCGGAACTTACCCGACAAGGAATTTCGCTACCTTAGGACCGTTATAGTTACGGCCGCCGTTTACTGGGGCTTCGGTTCAAAGCTTCGCTTGCGCTAACTCATCCCCTTAACCTTCCAGCACCGGGCAGGCGTCAGCCCCTATACTTCGCCTTGCGGCTTCGCAGAGACCTGTGTTTTTGCTAAACAGTCGCTTGGGCCTTTTCACTGCGGCCCCCTCGGGCTATTAACCCTACCGAGGCGCCCCTTCTCCCGAAGTTACGGGGCCATTTTGCCGAGTTCCTTAGCAAGAGTTATCCCGCGCACCTTAGGATTCTCTCCTCGCCTACCTGTGTCGGTTTGCGGTACGGGCACCTTGTTCCTCGCTAGACGCTTTTCTTGGCAGTGTGAAATCAGGGACTTCGGTACTTAAATTTCCCTCGCCATCACAGCTCATGCTTCACGGTGTGCGGATTTGCCTACACACCACACTTACTGCTTGGACGGCCATCCAGTAGGCCGCTCACCCTATCCTCCTGCGTCACGCCATTGCTCAAGCGGAACAGAGGTGGTACAGGAATATCAACCTGTTGTCCATCGCCTACGCCTTTCGGCCTCAGCTTAGGTCCCGACTAACCCTGGGAGGACGAGCCTTCCCCAGGAAACCTTAGGCTTTCGGTGGACAAGATTCTCACTTGTCTTTTCGCTACTTACACCGGCATTCTCACTTCCAAGCGCTCCACCGCTCTTTCCAGTACGGCTTCACTGCTGCTTGGAACGCTCCCCTACCCAGTCCGTAAGGACTGCCATAGCTTCGGTGATACGTTTAGCCCCGTTACATTTTCCGCGCAGAGTCACTCGACCAGTGAGCTATTACGCACTCTTTAAATGGTGGCTGCTTCTAAGCCAACATCCTGGTTGTCTGGGCAACTCCACATCGTTTCCCACTTAACGTATACTTGGGGACCTTAGCTGATGGTCTGGGCTGTTTCCCTTTTGACGATGGATCTTAGCACTCACCGTCTGACTCCCGGACATAAGTCATTGGCATTCGGAGTTTGACTGAGTTCGGTAACCCGATGAGGGCCCCTAGCCCAATCAGTGCTCTACCTCCAAGACTCTAAATTCCGAGGCTAGCCCTAAAGCTATTTCGGGGA
>NZ_JABSUY020000001.1:775000-840000 GCF_013284355.2 Brevibacillus sp. M2.1A | reverse complement strand
AACTACGTAAGGATGGCTATGAATTCGTTACCGTATCTGAACTCATTTCGGGTACAAGTGTAGACAGCAAAGAAATTCACTAAAACAAAAAAAGCTGACCTTCATTGGGTCAGCTTTCTCTTTTTACCAGACGGTGCAATTGCATGACTTGCCAGACGTTACAAAACAATAGTGGGACGAGCATGGACAGTGTTGCACGCACATTATCTTCCTTCAATGCAGGAATCCATTCCAATGCCGTAACGACAAACATAAAGAAGGTCGTCGGTATCCATGCTGATTTATTGGTCAGACTTACTTTTCCATATGCGGTAACAATAGCAACAATCAATAATACCGTTGGCTCAATAAAGTACGAACCAAATCCTTTTCCTTCACCGAAAGACGTATAGCGAAGATAAATCATATCGAAAAAGACAAACAAAATAAGAAATACTTGGACACTTTTCCACAGCGAAGCCGTTTTGAATATTGTTTTAGCGAAATAATTAATCGTCATATACGCAAAAAAACCCATCTGAGCCACAATACTAATGGTCATTCCATACAGGAGATACATGAACAAGCCTACAAAAAAGTTACCGGTGCTTCCCCCGAGTAGCTTGTCCAAGTCAAAAATAAGGGCAACCAGGATCCCGCCTAATCCCCCAAGCAAGAGCGTGGTAATAAAAAGCCATCCATACTTACGCAAACTCACCAAGTATTCCCTCCCATCCACATCGAATATGATTGTACCAATGGATACAAGAAAATACTAGCGTAAGAACAAAACAAAATGCACACGTTACTTGTAGGCAGAGTAAAGAAGGAGGTGTCCACCCCATGAGAAAAAAGACGATGTCTTTTTGGTTAACCGCTCTTGTCTGTCTGGTCCTCACCAGTTGCGGGGGTGGCGGACAAGCGCAAAGTTCGTCTCAGCCTGATTATAAAAGCGTCAAAGACATGGTGCTGGACATATTACAGACGGACGAAGCGAAGCAATCTGTAGGTAAAATGATGAAGGATGACAAGTTCAAACAAAGCCTGATGCTGGACGAGTCGACAGTGCGGACAACTTTGATCCAAAGCATGACGAATCCCAATAGCACGCACATCAAAGAAGCGTTTAAAGACCCTAAGTTCGCAAGCGCTATGGCGAAATCCATGAAGAATGAACAAAAAACGCTAATGAAGGACCTGATGAAGGACCCTGAATACCAAAAAGAGCTTATCAGCGTAATGAAAGACCCTGAGTTTGAGAAAAATTTGATGGACCTGATGAAAAGCTCTGCTTATCGACAGCAAACCATGCAAGTGATAAAGGATTCCTTGCAAAGTCCTTTGTTCCAGGCTGAACTCATGAAGATCATGACCAAAGTATCCGAGGACATGACCAAACCAAAGGAACTGAAGCCGAAGAAAAAAGGAAAAGAAGGTAAAGGTGGAGGTTCCGGCGGAGGTTCTTCTAGTGGAGGCAGCGGTAAATCTTCTTAAAACGCAAAGGTGAGCTCTATTGTAGAGCCCACCTTTTTCATCTTCTTAGATCTTATTGTTTGACGGCTTCCCCGCATTTTTCTATGACACGTTTGGCCATATCGATGTAAAGCTGACCAATTTCGGTCTTTTCTCCATAGATGGATGGGGAATAATCAGGTTCAGATGGATGATTATCCGGTTGTCCCAGCGGAATTTGAGCAAGCAGCTCACATGCCAATGTCTCGGCAAGCTTGGCTCCTCCACCACGACCGAATACGTATTCTTTCGAACCATCCTTAGCTTCGTACCATGCCATATTTTCTACAATACCGAGAATTTCATGACCGGTTCGCTTTGCCATAGCTCCTGCGCGAGCTGCTACAAACGCTGCAGTAGCATGAGGAGTAGTTACGACAATCTCCATGCTCTGCGGAATCATGGTATGCACGTCAAGGGCCATGTCTCCCGTTCCTGGAGGCAAATCCAACAAGAGGTAGTCCAATTCTTCGCCCCAGTGCACTTCTGTGAAAAAGTTACGCAGCATTTTCCCCAACATAGGACCACGCCAAATGATCGGAGAGTTGTCCTCTACAAAAAAGCCCATGGACATAACCTTTACATTTTGCTTTTCAACAGGCAGAATGGTTTCCCCAATCACGGTTGGACGTTGTTCAATATTCATCATATCGGGCACACTAAATCCGTAAATGTCTGCGTCGATAATGCCCACTTTTTTTCCTAGACGAGCCAGCGCAACAGCAAGGTTCACTGTCACCGTCGACTTTCCGACGCCACCTTTTCCGGAAGTGACCGCGATAAAGGTCGTATTCGAATCCTTCGCCAAGATCGGATTCAAGAGAGGAGCTTGTCCCGGTGTCATGTTATGTGTTTGCCCACCTTGGTTCTTGCGAAGCTGAGCAGATAGAGCCGCACGTTCCTCGTCTGTCATCGAACCGAATTGCAGGCGTACTTCTTCTGCTCCTAGCGCTTTCACAGCTGCGATGACATCGTCCTCGATCTTGGCTTTGAGCGGACAGCCCGAAATCGTCAGAACGACTGTGAGGCTTACTGTCTTGCCTTCAATATGGATATCCCGAATCATGTTGAGCTCGACCAAGCTACGATTAATTTCAGGGTCTTTTACATCGCGTAGTGCTTCGAGAACCTGTTCTCTGGTCAACATTCTGGTTCACCTCATCTATAATCTTTTCAAACATTTTCATGCTGGTATAACGGCAGCGTATGCGCGTTCATTATAGCATATTCGGGCGGTCGGAACACGATCACCGCCATCTCAGGGTGTAATTGGCGCTTTTTCTCCCGAGTACTGACGCAATATTCCCTGATAAATGGCATTCGCCATAGCTTTTTGGTATTCAACGCTCTGAAGTCGCTTGGCCTCCTCTGTATTGCTGACAAAGCCTACTTCTACCAAAACGGCCGGGCAGTTAACCTCCCGAATCAAGAACACATTGTTCGTCTTACTCGGAACCCGATCTGTATGACCGATCACCCGTTTGATCTCATCTTGTATCAAATAAGAAACTTCTGCACTCTTTTTGAAGCTAGGGGAATAAAAAGTCTGTGCTCCCGACCATTTCGGAGAAGGGATGGAATTAACGTGTATGCTGACCAAAAAATCCGGTGTACTATCATTGACCAGCCTTACCCGGTTTCGAATATCCTCAGATTTTCGTTTGCGTGCCTGTGCCGCATCTGGACTGGCCAAATCCTTGTCTTCCTCCCTCGTCATAACCACAAACGCTCCAGACTGCTGAAGGAAATCTCGCAAGTACATGCTAATGGCCAAAGTCACTTCTTTCTCAACTACATCCCCCTTTTTGGAAACGGCACCGCCATCGATTCCCCCATGCCCAGGGTCAATAGCTATGACCGTTCCCGTCAGTGGCAGCGACCACGCTTGCCAGGAAGAACGATCAGGCGCTTCGTAGGTGAACAACAGCATAAGTACCGCGAAAGCCAATATCCAGCCTACTCCTTTTCGTGTCACAGTGTATCGTCCCCTTTGTCCCATTCTCGTTCCATCATATGGACAAACATGGACAAATATACCCGTTTGTAGAAAGGAAAAACCCCCTGCCTGCGAAACAGACAAGGGGGATGTATCGATCCCAAGGCAAACAGAAAAGAAACGCCACACATTAGATTACATACTGTTTTTCCAATGCGTGGCGTTTCTGCACGTAGGTCCACTTACCAGCCACCAGGCTTATCTTTTCCCATATAAATATTAGCAATATCATGATGATCTTCCATATTGGGACGAATATGATAATGAACCCACAGATAGTATCCATCCGATTTTTTTAATAACTTAGCATCCAATCTGAAAATTTCCGTTTTATCGCTAAATATAGCGAAGACTCTTTCACCGCCACCAGGGCCTTTCACAGAAAGATCTTTAGCTGATTCCAAAAGATCATCCAGCTTTTTCTTCACAACAGGCCATACATCATCTGCTATCTTTTTCCCTAATTTCTTAACAGCAAATTCTGCTGCTTTTATGATTATTCTGGCAACAATTGGTGCAACCTGTTGCTTCTCTTTTATTTCTGACTCTCTCATTGAACTCGAGAGATTCTGTTTAGTTACTTGAGAATGATGATCTGCCGCGGCTACAGTGGAAGTCCCCACGACACCAGTAAAAACAAACGAAACCGCTAAAACAAGCGATACTATCTTCTTAAACATTTAAAAATCTACCACCTTTTCTTTAATTGATTTCATGTTTCCTTGTACATGTATACTGATTTATCTTTTGCATTACGAAGAAGCACCTTTTTGACCCATTGTGCAAACATTTCATTGATTTCTTCGATGTCTAACTGATCTTTTTCATAGCGGAAAATTACTAAATCTAATTGAGTATCATTCTCTTCATTTAGCTCATTATGTATATCAGAAAAGAGAACATCCCAACCATTTCCGTTTTTCTTTTTCCATACAGTACCCTCGATATCGTATCCATCTTCATGGTAAGAAACATGATAATGATGATCCGTTACGTACTCCTCTTGCATTTTGTCCCAATCCAACATTCTTTCCACTCTCCCATTTCTCAAGATTCACTTTTTCGTATGTTGAATTTTCAAGCCAAGTGTAATAGTGGCTCTATGATTGATTCTTATGCGGTATTCCACCACCTGACTCATGTGGTCAGTGATCCATTCGGGAGGCCAAATTTGAGCCATCCTCCAGCAACGTATCGCTCGCGGTCGAGATGTCCATTTGCCATTGACAACAGTTGATGCTCGAAGTATATTCAGTAGCTTTTGCCTCCGATTTCACTCACGAGCACTAGTAAAATGATAGCGGTTGAGTTCACACGAGCAGACCATTTCGGAGTAGATACAGTAGCACCAGATGCTATGTAGCTCTACACTTCATAGTTACTATCCCATATGAATGACCTCCTAACATTATTGAATATACCAAATTATACCATTTTAATAATTGTTTTCAATATATAATTTACTTTTTTTGGTAATTTATAAAGTAGCAATGGACTTGTTAAAAGACAGTGCTTTTCGGGGTATAGGAATTTTTATACGCATAGACATTTAGATAACAATAGGGGTTGCTCAAAAAACCATAGAAGGCAAATTGGAGGGCCGTTGGAAGAAAAAATTAAAGCCCCTGACCAATGATGGCCAAGGGCGATAATGTTGATAATTGAAAGCTTCTTAGCGCTTGGAGAATTGAGGTGCGCGACGAGCTGCTTTCAAGCCGTATTTCTTACGCTCTTTCATACGAGGATCGCGAGTCAGGAAGCCAGCGCGTTTCAGAGCGCCACGCAGTTCCGGATCTGCTTTCAGCAGAGCGCGAGCAACGCCGTGACGGATTGCACCAGCTTGACCAGTGGTTCCGCCGCCGTTTACGTTAACCAATACATCGTAACGACCGAGAGTTTCAGTCAGAACGAGTGGTTGTTTTACGATCAATTTCAGTGTTTCCAAACCAAAGTAAGTATCCATTTCACGCTTGTTGATCACGATGCGACCTTCACCTGGAACCAGGCGAACGCGTGCTACGGAGTGCTTACGACGACCTGTACCGTAGTATTGTACTTGTGCCACGTATATTTCCTCCCTTTACCTTAACCGCGAATTTGCCAAACTTCTGGTTTTTGTGCTGCGTGCGGATGCTCAGTTCCAGCGTATACTTTCAGCTTGGTGAACATTTGACGTCCCAGGCTGTTTTTAGGCAGCATGCCTTTTACCGCCAGTTCGAACATACGATCTGGGCGTTTGTTCAGCATTGCGCCAGCAGTGGTCTTTTTCAAACCACCTGGATACAGGGAGTGAGTGTAGTAAATTTTGTCATTCAGTTTGTTACCAGTCAATTTCACTTTGTCAGCGTTGATTACGATTACGAAATCGCCAGCGTCAACGTGAGGAGTGAATTCTGGTTTCAATTTTCCGCGCAGGATAGAAGCTACTTCGCTCGCCAGACGACCCAGCGTTTGGCCTTCAGCGTCAACGATGTACCATTTGCGCTCAACTTCGAGCGGTTTCGCCATATATGTGGTACGCATTTTTGTCCCTCCTAAATATCTTACCTAACACATATCCATCTACTTATAACCAAAACAACCGAAACTTGCAATGGAAGATAATTGCTGTTACGGGTGAGCAACTCTTCCAGGTGTTCCATGTAATCACGTTCTTGTCTTTCAATCCCGGGGCTAGAGTGGGGCTAGGCGGGGTTAAAATACCAAGGAATATCGTACTACATAGACGCCCTATAGTCAAGTGCTGCTCGTTCGTCTAATAGTTGGAAATCTGAGAACTAGTAGACAACCTCCCACATGGTCAGACCCTTGGCTGGTGCTGTCTTACCTGCCTTTTCCCGATCACATGCGGCGAGGATTTCCCTCAGTTCAGCAGGGCTTCTTTTTCCTTGCCCTACTTCAACCAAAGTCCCCACAATAATTCGAACCATGTTGTACAAAAAACCGTTGCCTCGGCATGTCACCCATACCTCGTCTCCGATTTTTTCCACGGTGAGCCCGTACACAGTCCGAACCTTGTCCTCGACGAATGTTTTTGCCGAGCAAAAGGAAGTAAAATCATGTTCACCCACCAAGTAATGAGCAGCCTGCTGCATCGCGTCCACATCTAACGGGAACCGGACATGGTCGGCGTAACGATGTCGAAATACATCTGCTACCGGATTGTTGTCGATACAATATCGATATTCTTTAACTTGCACGTCAAAACGCGCATGAAAAGAGGCATCGACCTCTTCGACTGTCCGAATGACAATAGAATCAGGCAACTGATTATTCAACACAAACCGCCATTTATCCATCGGAATGTTGCTCGACGTGTCAAAGTGAATCACTTGACCGCGTGCATGAACACCCGCGTCTGTCCGGCCTGATCCGAAGACTTGGATATCTTCTCCGGTAATCCGATTCAATGCGGCTTCAATTTCACCCTGGACCGTTACTTGATCTGGCTGTACCTGAAAACCGCTGAAGTCAGTTCCGTCATACGCCAATACACATCGCAGTCGCTTCATGTACGCCACCACCCAATCACGATTACCAGGATCACACTCACAACAGCTACGATTCCATCACGCCAAGTGAACGTCAGCTTATTCAGCCGCGTTCTCCCCACTCCCCCGCGATAGCCACGTGCTTCCATCGCCAAAGCCAGCTCTTCCGCACGCCGAAATGCACTAACGAACAATGGAATAGCGATCGGAATCAGGTTCTTGGCTCTGCGTACGAGACTTCCACTAGTGAAATTGGCTCCTCTGGCGGTCTGCGCCTTGATAATTTTATCCGTTTCTTCCATCAGGGTCGGAATGAACCGGAGTGCAATTGACATCATCAGGGCTATATCATGAACCGGTATGCCGATCTTCCCTAGTGGTCCTAGTAAACGCTCCAAACCCTCCGTCAAATCGATAGGAGAGGTGGTCAGTGTTAGCAAGGAGCTAATGAGAATCAAAAGTCCCAAGCGCAAAGAAATGAAGATCGCCTGGCGAACTCCCTGCTCTTCTACTGTAAACCATCCCCACTGAAAGTAGACCGTCCCGCCTTTTGTGATAAAAATATGCAAGACAACGGTAAACAAAATCAGGATCCAGACAGGCTTTAAGCTTTTTAATATATAGGACAATGAAAGCCTAGAAAGAAGTGCAGCATACAAGGTAAAACCAATGAGTATGGCGTACGTAACCGCATTGTTAGCCAGAAAAATCAAGGTAGCAAAAAGGATGATGAAGAGAAGCTTGCTTCGCGGATCTGCACGATGTAAAAAAGATTGCCCTGGTACGTATTGACCAATTGCGATATTCTGCAGCATGCCTAGCCCTCCTTTGGTACGGACAGTCGTTCCAGCAGATGGGCAATCAGCTCTTCCTCCCGATAAAGGGAGCTCGGCAGACTAGCCTTGTCCGGCAGCATTTGATTCATTTGCGATACGAAAGCCACCGTTTCCGGTACATCCAAAGACAGCTCTCGGAGACGCTCCACTTGCATGAATACTTCCTCCGGCTTCCCCTGCAAAGCTACTTGACCTTGTGCCATCACAAGCAAATAGTCTGCATAGCGGGCTGCCTCTTCCATGCTGTGTGTAACCAATAGTGTCGTGAGGTTTTGTTCTCGATGAATCCGGTAGATCCCTTCCAGAATCGTGACTCGTCCCGCAGGATCAAGACCCGCAGTTGGTTCATCCAATACCAGAACCTTCGGCTGCATGGCAAGAACACCAGCCAAAGCAACACGTCGCATTTGTCCGCCACTTAAATGAAATGGCGAACGATCCTTGATCGTGGCATAATCCAGGCCAACAATTTCAAGGGACTCCTTTACGCGGGCTTCCACCATTTCCGTTGGCAAGTCAAAATTGAGCGGTCCAAAAGCAACATCCTTCGCAACCGTTTCTTCAAACAACTGATGTTCAGGATATTGAAAGACGAGCCCAATATCGCGCCTTTTAGCATGGGGTAATCGTCGCTTTGGAGTAATGACCGCATCACCCAGGGTAATCTGCCCTGAACTAGGCATCAGCAACCCGTTCAAATGCTGAATCAGCGTTGACTTACCTGAGCCCGTCTGGCCTATAATTCCGACAAACGAACCGGATGGAATCGTCAGCGAAATATTGTGTAAGGCAACTCGTTCGAACGGTGTTCCCTTTGCGTAGATATGGCTTACTTGGTCAAAAGTAATTTGCATACGTGCTCCACCAGCTCCTCTTGATGCAGGACAAACGGTAATTCAATCCCTTTGGAATGAAGTGCGTGTCGCAGTCGAACGGCAAATGGCACATCCAGTCCCACCTGTTTCAAACGATCTACTACATTAAACACTTCACTCGGCTTACCTTCCATCAGGACTTCACCCGCATTCATGACGATGACCTTATCCGAATAGATGGCTTCTTCCGGAAAATGGGTAATGTTAATGATCGTGAGTCCCTCATCACGGTTCAGTTGACGAGCCAGATTCAGGACTTCCATTCTCCCTTGTGGGTCAAGCATCGCTGTCGCTTCATCCAGGATGATGACAGAAGGCCGCATCGCCATAATCCCGGCGATCGCCACGCGTTGCTTTTGACCCCCAGACAGACGATGTGGTTGTGCCTGTAAATAAGACTCCATCCCTACAGAAACGAGCGCCTCATCAATACGATTTCGCATCTCTTTGGGGTCCACACCCATGTTTTCTAGGCCAAAGGCGACATCATCTTCCACAGTAGCCCCTACAATCTGATTGTCCGGGTTCTGAAAGACCATGCCAACATGTCGTCGAATTTCCCAAAGCTGTTCCCCATCTTTCGTATCCATTCCACTGATAAGTACTGCGCCGCCTTCAGGAAGCAATAGAGCATTCATCAGCTTTGCCATCGTTGATTTGCCGGAACCGTTGTGCCCCAATACGGATACAAAGGAACCTTTTTGAATGGTAAGGTCAACACCTTGTAATACCGGAACCCGTTGGCCATCCTCACCATCGTAGGTATAAGAAACATCTCGCAATGCCAGCAGGTTATCTTCATTCATGAGGCATTCACAACCTCCCCAGCCTTCACAGGGAACTGACTAGCAGGATTTCGATGTAAAAGGAAAAAAGGGTTGAATCAGAGTCCAGCCTATGACCAGATCTGCCCCCACCCTTTTCGCGGTAATCTACCAGGCTTAAAACCTGAGTAAACGACCAGTTTACATGTATTAAACGAATTCGATGTACGCCATTGGAGCAGCGTCGCCACGGCGAGGGCCGGCTTTCAGGATACGAGTGTATCCACCGTTGCGCTCTTTGAAGCGAGGAGCGATTTCATCGAACAGTTTTTGAACAGCATCGCGGCCTTCAGCATTCGCAACTTCTTTGCGAACGAAAGCAGCAACTTGACGGCGAGCATGCAGATCGCCACGTTTCGCGAGCGTAATCATTTTTTCAGCGATTGGGCGCAGTTCTTTCGCCTTCATCTCTGTAGTTTCGATGCGCTCGTTGATGATCAGGTCTGTTACCAAGTCGCGGAACAGCGCTTTACGAGCTGAGCTACGACGACCCAATTTACGTTGTGCCATGTGGTTTACCTCCCTCTTAATCGAGAGAACAAAAGTATGCTTCTTGGTTTGCTACTCTAGTCGTCACTGCGCAGGGACAGGCCCAGTTCAGCTAACTTTTCTTGAACTTCTTCAAGAGATTTGCGCCCCAGATTGCGTACTTTCATCATGTCCTCTTCGGTCTTCTGCGTCAGCTCTTGCACGGTATTAATACCGGCACGCTTCAAGCAGTTGTAGGAACGAACGGAAAGATCGAGCTCTTCGATAGTCATCTCCAAGACTTTCTCTTTCTTGTCCTCTTCCTTCTCTACCATGATTTCTGCATCCTTCGCCTCGTCAGTCAGACCAACGAACAGGTTCAGGTGCTCCGTCATGATTTTTGCGCCGAGACTCACGGCTTCTTCCGGACTGATGCTACCGTTAGTCCAAACCTCAAGTGTTAACTTGTCATAGTTGGTCATTTGCCCTACACGGGTATTTTCCACTTGATAGTTAACGCGCTTGATCGGCGTGTAGATCGAATCAATCGGAATCACACCAATAGGCAGATCCTCAGATTTGTTTCCGTCAGATTGAACATAACCACGACCACGTCCAGCTGTCATGCGGATATGCAGACGACCGCCATTGGCCAACGTTGCAATATGAAGATCAGGGTTTAAGACCTCCACATCACTGTCAGCACGGATATCTCCCGCTTTGACAACGCCTTCGCCTTCTGCATCGATCTCGATTACTTTTTCTTCATCGGAATGGATCTTCAGCGCCAAGCCTTTGATGTTCAGGATGATCTCGGTTACATCTTCAACGACGCCTTCAACCGTAGAGAATTCGTGAAGAACCCCATCGATTTGAACAGTACGAACTGCCGCGCCTGGCAAGGACGAAAGAAGAATTCGTCTCAGCGAGTTGCCAAGGGTAGTTCCGTATCCGCGCTCTAGAGGTTCTACAACAAACTTTCCATACGAGTTGTCGTCGCTTACTTCCACAACCTCGATTTTTGGTTTTTCTATTTCTATCATTAAACAAACCCTCCTTCAAAACGTCGAAATCCTTGGGTGGGCCGCATACGTGCCCACTCAGGAATTTCCCCGGCGGTTTACCGTTTGCGTGCATGACAAGCTATAAATCAGAATTTACCATTCTAGTATGGACATGTTCTGAACGATATAAACCAGTTACACGCGGCGACGTTTTGGTGGACGGCAACCGTTGTGCGGAATTGGCGTCACGTCTTTAATCATGTTCACTTCAAGACCAGTTGCTTGCAGGGAACGGATCGCAGCTTCACGACCTGCACCTGGGCCTTTTACCGATACTTCAAGGGAACGCATGCCGTGTTCCATAGCAACGCGTGCAGCCGCTTCAGCAGCCATTTGCGCAGCAAATGGAGTGCTTTTACGGGAGCCTTTGAAGCCGAGGGAACCAGCACTGGACCAAGAGATCGCGTTACCGTGTGGATCCGTGATAGTGACGATCGTATTGTTGAAAGTAGAACGAATGTGTGCTACGCCGACTTCAACATTCTTACGGTCACGACGACGGGTACGAGTTGCTGTAGCTTGTTTTCTTTTCGCCATGTCAGATTACCCTCCTTTACTTCTTCTTGTTTGCTACTGTACGGCGTGGACCTTTACGCGTACGAGCATTTGTTTTAGAACGTTGACCGCGAACTGGAAGTCCACGACGATGACGGATGCCACGGAAGCAACCGATTTCCATCAGACGCTTGATGTTGAGGGAGATCTCACGACGGAGGTCACCTTCCACCTTCACAGTTTTGTCGATGTACTCACGAAGTTTGTTCACTTCGTCTTCTGTCAGATCGCGAACACGAGTGTTCATGTCTACGCCAGTAGCGGACAGAATTTTTTGAGACGTGGGGCGGCCAATACCAAAAATGTAGGTAAGAGCAACTTCAACGCGTTTTTCGCGCGGCAAGTCTACGCCTGCAATACGTGCCATGTGTCAAAAGCACCTCCTTGTTTACCCTTGTTTTTGCTTATGCTTCGGATTTTCACAAATAACCATTACGTTACCTTTGCGACGGATAACCTTGCATTTCTCGCAGATCGGTTTAACCGAAGGTCTCACTTTCATGGTTCTTGCCTCCCTTTTCTAGGGGTTTTGCTTACTATTTATAGCGGTACGTAATACGTCCGCGGGTTAAGTCGTACGGCGACAGTTCAACAGTTACTTTATCCCCCGGCAGGATACGGATAAAGTGCATGCGGATTTTTCCAGAGACGTGAGCGAGGACTTTATGTCCATTCTCTAATTCTACTCGAAACATAGCATTTGGCAAAGGTTCGATTACCGTACCTTCCACCTCAATTACATCATCTTTTGCCATGGTAAACTCTCCTTTCTTCTGCTCTTCAGTCGGACCATGAGTTTTGCGAAATGATCACACAACGAACTTATCGTCGACACGTTGGACGACAATCCCGAACCGTTCGGAACTACCGTTTTTATGTCCGTGTAAAAATCTCATAGCCATCTTCCGTAATCGCGATGGTGTGTTCAAAATGAGCACAAGTTTTCCGATCCACTGTTACTACCGTCCAATTGTCCTCCAATGTGCGGACATAACGTTCGCCGGCATTTACCATTGGCTCAATTGCCAACACCATGCCTGGTTTTAACCGCGGTCCTCGATCAGGAGGGCCGTAATTAGGAACCTGCGGATCTTCGTGCAAGTTTTGCCCGATCCCATGCCCCACATACTCGCGAACGAGTGTGAAGCCGGCAGCTTCTGCATGAACCTGAATCGCATGAGAGATGTCGGATAAGCGTCCACCCGGAACAGCTTTTTCAAGCCCCTTGTACAACGACTCTTCCGTTACTCTGAGCAACATCTGGTTTTCTGTTGAAATCATACCGACCGGATACGTCCAAGCGGAGTCGCCATGGTAACCCTGAAACTGGGCACCAATGTCGATACTGATAATGTCTCCTTCTTGTAACGCCCGTTTACCTGGGATCCCGTGTACGAGTTCTTCATTGACTGAAGCACAGATACTTCCTGGAAAGCCACCATAGCCTTTAAACGATGGAATTGCTCCCATGCTTCGAATAAAGGTCTCGGCAATTTCGTCTAGCTGCTTCGTCGTGACACCAGGCTTGATCGCCTTGGCCAGTTCTTGATGGGTGAGTGCGACGATACGACCAGCTTCGCGCATAACCTCAAGTTCTGCTTTCGACTTTAGGATAATCATTCGCAATTACCCTCGCAACAATGACTTAATTTCCGCAAACACTACCTGGATATCTTGTTCTCCATCGATATCTCGCAGAAGTTCCTGTGCGGAGTAGTAGTCGATAAGTGGCTGTGTTTGAGCGATATTCACGTCAAGGCGTTGTGTTACCACTTCGATCTTGTCGTCTTCACGCTGATACAGCTTACCACCATCTTTATCACATACGCCAGCCTCTTTTGGAGGATTGAACATCGTGTGATAGCTAGCACCGCAAACAGGGCAGATCCAGCGACCGGTCAGACGTTCAATCAATTGCTCGCGTTGAACGTTGATGTTAATTACATGGTCAATTTCGCGTCCCAGCTCTTTTACTGTAGCTGTCAACGCTTCCGCCTGAGGAACTGTGCGCGGAAAACCATCTAAGAGGAATCCCTTTGCGCAGTCATCCATCGAAAGGCGCTCCCGCACAATACCAATGACGACCTCGTCTGGGACGAGATGTCCTTTATCCATGTAGGATTTAGCCTCTAGTCCGAGCGGCGTTTCGTTTTTGACCGCAGCTCGGAACATGTCGCCAGTCGAAATGTGCGGGATGTCAAACTCTTTTACGATACGTTCTGCCTGTGTCCCTTTACCGGCTCCAGGCAGTCCCATCAGAATTATGTTCACGTCCATTCCCTCCGTCCCATCGAAAAAGCTACAGAAGCTTTTCTGTAAACATCTAAGTCATTACTTGATAAACCCTTGGTAGTGGCGTTTGATCATTTGACTTTCAATCTGCTTCATTGTATCCAAGCTTACCCCAACCACGATCAACAGCGATGTACCACCGATGTAAATGGATTGTGGCAAGTTTGCAAGACTGCCGAAGAAGAATGGCAAAATCGCAATAATCATCAAGAACAAAGCGCCCGCCAATGTTAACCGGTTTAATGTACGAGTAATGAATACCTCAGTGTTTTTACCAGGTCGGATACCAGGAATGTAACCGCCATTTTTTCTCATGTTTTCTGCCATTTGTACAGGGTTGATCTGTACGAATGTGTAGAAGTAGGTGAATCCGAGAATCAAGATAGCGTAAAGCGTCATTCCTAATGGTTGGTTGACTTGGAAGTTCTGATAAATCCAGTTAGCAAATCCTTGACCGGATGCATCCACCCAGAACTGAGCAATCGTTGACGGGAACATTACCAGCGATACCGCAAAGATAACAGGAATAACACCAGCAGAGTTGATTTTCAGTGGAATGTGGGTAGATTGACCACCGTACATTTTGCGTCCAACCACTCGTTTCGCATATTGCACTGGAATCTTACGAAGGCCTTGCTGCATAAAGATAACCCCGACAATAATGGCGAGGATCACCAATAGGATAAGCAGAACTTTGACGATGCTGAAGAATACGTTTTGAGATGGGTCAGCGAACTGTGTTGTGTAAATCGTCGTAATCCCTTGCGGAATGTTAGCGACGATCCCGCCAACGATCAGGATCGAAATCCCGTTACCGATACCCTTCTCCGTAATCTGTTCCCCCATCCACATCATGAATGCGGTCCCAGCTGTCAATGTCAACGCAATGAGTGCATAGCTGCTAACCGAAGTGTCGTTCAGCAAACCAGGCGCCATATTGTTGAATCCAATCGTCATCCCTACAGACTGAATCAAACCAAGGATAATCGTAGCGTAACGGGTAACGGTGGCAATCTTGCGACGGCCAACTTCCCCTTCACGAGCCCATTGCGTAAGCTTAGGCACAACATCCATGGACATCAGCTGCATGATAATCGATGCCGTAATGTACGGCATGATACCCATGGCAAAAATCGAGAAGTTATGCAGTGCTCCACCTGAGAAGGTGTTTAACAAGCCCAGTAATTGGTTTGTATTCTGCTGAAACAACTCGACATTTACGTTAGGAACTGGCACATAGCTTCCGATCCGGAAAACGACCAGCATCATAAGCGTAAAAAGGATTTTGCGACGAAGGTCGCTAATTTTGAAAATGTTAGTTAAGGACGCTAACATTAGATCACCTCGGTTGTTCCACCGACTTGTGCGATCTTCTCAGCAGCAGCTCCGGAGAACTTGTGAGCTTTTACAGTCAGCTTCACAGTCAGTTCACCGTTAGCAAGAACCTTAACACCGTCGCGCAGCGCGCTGATAACACCAGTTTCTTTCAACAGCTCAGGTGTTACTACAGTGCCCTCTTCGAAACGGTTCAGCGCGTCCAAGCTAACAATCGCAAATTCTTTGCGGCTAATGTTAGTGAAACCACGCTTAGGCAGACGACGGTACAATGGGTTTTGACCACCCTCGAAACCTGGGCGTACGCCGCCACCGGAACGAGCGTTTTGACCTTTGTGACCTTTACCAGCAGTTTTGCCAGTACCGCTACCAATACCGCGACCGATGCGCTTACGAGTGTGACGGGATCCTTCTGCAGGTTGCAGTTCATGCAATTTCATACGTTGCACCTCCTAACTAATTGAGATGTTCAATTAAGCTTCTACTTCTTTCACTTCTACCAAGTGCTTCACTTTGAAAACCATTCCACGGATTGCAGGATTATCTTCCTTCACTACAGTGGAGTTGATTTTGCGAAGACCCAGAGCTTTTACAGTGTCTTGCTGATCTACTGTACGACCGATCAGGCTGCGTTTGAGGGTGATTTGCAATTTTGCCATGTTCATTCCCTCCTTATTAACCCAACAACTCGTCAACAGTCTTACCGCGCAATTTCGCGACATCTTCCGCTGTTTTCAGACGACCGAGGCCTTCCAGCGTAGCGTTGACCATGTTGATAGGATTGTTGGAACCAAGAGATTTACTCAAGATATCGCCTACACCAGCCAGTTCGAGTACGGCACGAACAGGTCCACCAGCGATAACACCTGTACCAGGGGCAGCAGGCTTGATGAGAACCTTACCAGCGCCGAATTGGCACAGTACTTGGTGCGGAACAGTTGTTCCTCTCATCGGTACACGGATCAATTTTTTCTTAGCATCGTCAATCGCTTTGCGAATGGCGTCTGGAACTTCTTGAGCTTTACCCATACCAGCACCTACGTGGCCGTTACGGTCTCCCACAACAACCAAGGCGCTGAAGCTCATACGACGTCCACCTTTAACCGTTTTTGCTACACGGTTAACTGCGACTACTTTTTCTTCGAGCTCTAATTTGCTAGGGTCGATACGCATTCCTTACCCTCCTTGTTGTTAGAATTGCAGACCAGCTTCACGAGCTGCTTCTGCCAGTGCTTTAATACGTCCATGATAGATGTAACCACCGCGGTCAAAAATCACTTCAGTCGCACCTTTTTCTTGTGCACGCTTAGCGATCAGTGTGCCAACAGCTGTAGCAGCTTCCACGTTAGCGCCATTATTCAGGCCCAGCTCTTTATCCAAAGAAGATGCAGATACCAGTGTTACGCCAGTTGCATCGTCGATCAATTGAGCGTAGATGTGCTTAGAAGAACGGAATACGTTCAGACGTGGGCGAATGGTAGAACCAATCACACGTTTGCGGATTCGCAGATGACGTTTTTTCCGAGCTTTGTTTTTATCAGCTTTCGTAAACATTAAGCGGCCTCCTTTCTCATGAAGCTAGAAGCTTATTTACCTTTTTTACCTTCTTTACGACGAACAACTTCATTGCTGTACTTGATACCTTTACCTTTGTATGGCTCAGGTTTACGCAGAGAACGGATTTCAGCAGCAACTTGGCCTACGCGCTCTTTGTTGATACCTTTTACCACCAAAGTGGTTTGGTTTGGTACATCAATTTCGATACCCTCTTCTGGAGTAACTTCCACTGGGTGGGAGAAACCAAGAGAGAGAGTAACACCGTTGCCGGACTTAGCAGCACGGTAACCTACACCGACTAGTTCCAGGGTACGAGTGAAGCCTTCAGATACGCCAGTTACCATGTTGGATACCAGCGCACGAGTCGTACCATGCAGGGAACGGTGAAGTTTGTTATCGCTTGGACGCTCAATGATTACTTCGTTTTCAGCGACGTTGATTTTGATATCTTCATGGAAGCTACGAACGAGTTGACCCTTAGGGCCTTTTACCGTCAGCTCAGTACCGTTCAGAGTGAGGGTAACGCCTGCAGGGACCACGATCGGTTTTCTACCGACACGAGACATGTGGTGCACCTCCTGTGCTATTTACAATCTGTTAATTACCAAATGTATGCGAGAACCTCTCCACCTACGTGAGCTTGACGAGCTTGCTTGTCAGTCATTACACCAGTGGATGTAGAGATGATCGCGCAACCGAGACCACCCAAAACCTTAGGTACTTCATTGTTCTTTGCATAAACACGAAGTCCTGGCTTGGAGATACGTTTCAGACCTGTGATAACACGCTCGTTGCCTGCACCATATTTCAGGAATACGCGGATGATTCCTTGTTTGTTGTCTTCAACAAACTCCGCATCGCGGATGAAGCCTTCTTCTTTCAGAATGCGCGCGATTTCCTTCTTGATGGTCGACGCCGGGATTTCCACTTTCTCGTGGCGAACCATGTTGGCGTTACGAATTCGTGTCAACATATCTGCGATTGGATCAGTCATAACCATGAGAGAAAACCTCCTTCCCGTTTCAAATTACCAGCTTGCTTTTTTCACGCCTGGAATTTGACCTTTATAAGCAAGTTCACGGAAGCAAATACGGCAGAGTTTAAATTTGCGCAATACGGAGTGAGGACGTCCGCAACGCTCGCAACGTGTGTACGCGCGTACTGCAAACTTCGGCTCCCGCTGTTGCTTGATGATCATTGATTTCTTTGCCACATTCTTCCCTCCTTACGAGTGGGTTTATTTACGGAATGGCATACCCATTTGAGTCAGCAACTCACGAGCTTCCTCATCCGTTTTCGCGGAAGTAACAATAACGATGTCCATACCACGAACTTTATCAATTTTATCGTACTCGATCTCAGGGAAGATCAGTTGTTCCTTCAGACCAAGTGTGTAGTTACCGCGACCGTCAAAAGCCTTGGAAGAAATTCCACGGAAGTCACGAACACGCGGGAGAGATACGTTCATCAATTTGTCGAGGAAGTGGTACATACGCTCGCCGCGCAGAGTAACCTTCGCACCGATCGGCATACCTTCACGCAATTTGAAACCCGCGATGGATTTCTTAGCCTTTGTTACTACAGGCTTTTGACCAGCGATGATTTGCAGGTCTTCAATTGCAGTATCCAAGGACTTAGCGTTCGCTACCGCTTCGCCAACACCCATATTGATGATGATCTTTTCTACTTTCGGCACTTGCATGATGGAAGTGTAGTTGAACTTGCTCATCAAGCTAGGCACGATTTCGCTCGTATACTTTTCTTTCAATCTTGTTGCCATCTAGGATATCCTCCTTTCCAACCTGACTACTTGTCGAGTACTTCGCCAGACTTTTTCGCGTACCGAACTTTCTTGCCGTTATCCAAAACTTTGTAACCGATGCGAGTAGCTTTTCCGGACTTCGGATCGATCAAAGATACGTTGGATACGTGAATAGCTGCTTCTTGAGTCACAATGCCACCTTGCGGGTTAGCTTGGGACGGACGGCTATGTTTCTTCACGAGGTTGATACCTTCAACCAGAACGCGTTCTTTCTTTGGATAAGCAGCGAGAACGCGACCTTTTTTGCCTTTATCTTTGCCCGCATTTACGATAACAGTGTCGCCTTTTTTAACGTGCATCGCTTGGTGCACCTCCTATCGAACAAACTGCCTGAGTTTTGCCGTTCAATTAGATAACCTCTGGAGCCAGAGAGATGATCTTCATGAAATCCTTATCGCGGAGCTCACGAGCCACAGGTCCAAAGATACGAGTACCACGTGGGGATTGATCGTCTTTGATAACTACAGCTGCATTTTCATCGAAACGGATGTAAGAACCATCGTTACGACGAACGCCACTTACTGTGCGTACTACTACCGCTTTAACTACTTGACCTTTCTTGACAACGCCGCCGGGTGTAGCGGATTTTACGGAGCACACGATAACATCACCGATGTTCGCCGTTTTACGACCGGAACCACCCAGAACCTTGATGCACATGAGTTCCTTTGCACCGGAGTTGTCAGCAACAGCCAATCTCGTCTGAGTTTGGATCATTTACTGTTCCTCCTTTCGGAATTAATATCCGAAAATCTGACTTATACGATTACTGCCTCTTCGACGATACGTACCAAACGGAAACGCTTGTCTTTAGACAATGGACGAGTTTCCATGATTTCTACGATGTCGCCCACTTTTGCCGTGTTGTTCTCGTCGTGAGCCTTGAACTTTTTCGAGAATTTCATGCGTTTGCCGTACAAAGGATGTGTCTTGTAAGTTTCAACAAGAACAACAATGGTTTTATCCATCTTGTCGGAAACAACGCGACCTACAACTGTTCGACGCATATTGCGATCTGCGGTCATCGTTCAAACCTCCTTCCTATAATTAGCCGATTCCCAATTCTCTCTGGCGCAGGACGGTTTTCGCACGAGCAATATCCTTACGCACTTGTTTAATACGAGATGTGGTTTCGAGTTGACCCGTAGCCAGCTGGAAACGAAGGTTGAACAACTCTTCTTTCAAAGAAGTAACGTTTTGTTCGATCTCGGCAGTGGTCAAATTACGGTACTCATTAGCCTTCATGTGCGTCACCACCCACTTCTTCACGCTTCACGAACTTGCACTTGATTGGCAGTTTGTGCATAGCCAGACGCATAGCTTCGCGAGCGACTTCTTCAGGAACACCAGCAAGCTCGAACATGATCTTGCCTGGCTTCACTACCGCTACCCATTTCTCAGGAGAACCTTTACCGGAACCCATGCGGACTTCGAGCGGTTTTTGTGTTACTGGTTTATCTGGGAAAATTTTGATCCAAACTTTACCACCACGTTTGATGTAACGAGTCATCGCGATACGAGCTGCCTCGATCTGACGGTTAGTTACCCAAGATGGTTCCATTGCTTGCAATCCGTATTCACCGAACGCAACAGTAGTACCGCCTTTTGCGTTACCAGCCATTTTCCCGCGGTGTTGTTTACGGTGTTTCACGCGTTTTGGCGTCAACATGATTACTTGCCTCCTTCCTCAGTAGCGACGTTCTTTCTCGCTGGAAGGACTTCTCCACGATAGATCCACACTTTAACACCGATGCGACCATAAGTGGTATGTGCTTCAGCAGTACCGTAGTCGATGTCAGCGCGCAATGTGTGAAGTGGAACAGTACCTTCGCTGTAACCTTCAGAACGTGCGATGTCCGCGCCGCCAAGACGACCGCTTACCAAGGTTTTGATACCTTTAGCACCAGAGCGCAGCGTACGAGTGATCGATTGCTTTTGCGCACGGCGGAAAGAAATGCGGTTTTCCAATTGGCGTGCAATATTTTCAGCTACCAGAGTAGCATCCAGATCCGGACGTTTGATTTCGTTGATATTGATATGAACGCGTTTGCCAGTCAGATCAGTCAGGGTTTTGCGCAGAGTTTCAACCTCTGAACCACCTTTACCAATTACCATACCAGGCTTAGCGGTGTGAATCGTAACGTTCACGCGATTAGCTGCGCGCTCGATTTCGATCGTGGATACAGCAGCATCTTTCAGACGCCCTTTTACATACTTGCGGATTTTCAAGTCTTCGTGCAACAGAGTTGCGAAGTCCTTGTCAGCGTACCATTTGGACTCCCAGTCACGAATGACACCGATCCGAAGACCTACCGGGCTTACCTTTTGACCCACACGTAATCCCTCCTTATTTCTCGTTTAGTACCACTGTGATGTGGCTCGTGCGTTTATGGATGCGGCTAGCGCGACCCATAGCGCGCGGACGGAAACGCTTCAACGTAGGACCTTGGTCTACGAAGATTTTACCCACTACGAGGCTGTTTGGATCCATCTCGTAGTTGTGCTCAGCGTTTGCAATAGCCGACTTCAGGAGTTTTTCAACAACTGGAGAAGCTGCCTTTGGCGTGTGTTTCAAGATCGCCAAAGCTTCACCTACTTGCTTGCCTCTAATCAAGTCTACCACCAGGCGGACTTTACGAGACGCGATGCGAATGTTGCGTGCAACTGCTTTTGCTTCCATCTTTGTACCTCCTCTCTGTCAAGAGAAAATTAGCGCTTCTTGGACTTCTTGTCGTTGTCGACGTGACCCTTGAAGGTACGAGTTGGTGCGAATTCACCCAATTTATGACCAACCATGTCTTCCGATACGTATACTGGTACATGTTTGCGGCCATCGTAAACTGCAAACGTGTGTCCTACGAAATCAGGGAAGATGGTGGAACGGCGAGACCAAGTTTTGATCACGCGTTTCTCGTTCTTTTCATTTTGCTCGTCAACTTTTTTCATCAAGTGGTCATCCACGAAAGGACCCTTTTTTAAGCTACGTCCCATTAGTGAACCTCCCTTCGCCAAAGGCGTTCGGTTATAGTATCAGCCTACCTTACTTCTTGCGGCGGCGGATGATGTATTGGTCGGACTTGTTCTTCTTCTTGCGAGTCTTGAGACCCAGGGTTGGTTTACCCCAAGGAGTAACAGGAGCCTTACGACCGATTGGAGCGCGACCTTCACCACCACCGTGTGGGTGATCGTTCGGGTTCATTACGCTACCGCGAACAGTTGGACGGATACCCAACCAGCGGGAACGTCCTGCTTTACCGATGTTCAGCAGTTCGTGATCCAGGTTACCTACTTGACCGATAGTAGCGCGGCATACGTTGTGAATGCGGCGAGTTTCACCGGAAGACAGGCGAACGATTACGAACTCACCATCACGACCAAGCAATTGAGCAGATGTACCAGCAGCGCGCACCAATTGGCCGCCTTTACCAGGTTTCAGCTCGATGTTGTGGATGGTAGTACCTACCGGGATTTTCTCCATTGGCAGTGCGTTACCGATTTTGATGTCGGCATCTGCTCCGGATACGATCTGGTCGCCCACTTTCAGGTTGTGTGGAGCGATAATGTAACGCTTTTCACCGTCTGCATAGTTGATCAGCGCGATGTTAGCGGAACGGTTTGGATCGTATTCAATGGTTGCTACGCGACCAATGATACCATCTTTGTTACGTTTGAAGTCAATAATACGGTATTTACGTTTATGACCGCCACCTTGATGACGAACGGTAATTCTACCTTGGTTGTTGCGACCAGCTTTTTTGCTGAGAGGCGCCAACAAGGATTTTTCGGGAGTCGACGTGGTGATCTCCTCGAAAGTAGAAACCGTCATTTGGCGACGACCAGGAGAAGTCGGTTTAAACTTTTTGATACCCATGTTAATACCCTCCTTTTCGGTAGTCGTCGAGGTTATACTCCCTCGTAGAAGGCCAATTCTTTGCTGTCATCAGTCAGCTTAACGATTGCTTTCTTCCACTCGGACGTGTAACCGGAGTATTTTCCGTAGCGTTTTGGTTTCGCAGGTACACGAACTGTGTTAACTGCTTCTACTTTTACGCCAAATACTTTTTCAACAGCTTGTTTGATTTCTGTTTTGTTAGCTTTGAGAGGTACTTCGAAAACGTACTTCTTCTCAGCCATCATATCAGTGGTGCGCTCGGTAATGACAGGGCGTTTAAGGACATCATGAAGGCTCTTCATTATGCGAGCACCTCCTCTACTTTCGCAACCGCTTCTTTCGTCACGATTACTTTGTCATGCGCTACCAGATCAAGAACGTTAATGCCTGCAGCATCTACGATTTTTGCACCTGGGATGTTACGGGAAGCGAGCGCTACGTTTTGGTCGTACTCGGAAGTAACAATCAGAACTTTGCGATCTACTTTCAAGCTGCTCAGAACAGCTGTCATTTCCTTAGTTTTAGGAGCTGCGAAGTTCAAAGCTTCCAATACCAGGAGTTCGTTGTTTTGTACTTTCGTGGAAAGTGCAGATTTCAGAGCCAAACGGCGAACTTTACGGTTCAGTTTGTAACCGTATTTGCGCGGAGTTGGACCGAATACAACACCGCCACCTTTCCATTGCGGAGAGCGAATGGAACCTTGGCGTGCACGACCTGTACCTTTTTGGCGCCATGGCTTGCGGCCACCACCACGTACTTCAGAACGGTTCTTTACATCATGTGTACCTTGGCGTTGGGATGCTTGTTGCATCACGATCGCATCGTACAGAACTGCGCTGTTAGGCTCGATACCAAATACGCTGTCTGCCAGATCGATTTCGCCAACTTGAGAACCGGTTTGGTTATAAAGAGCTACTTTCGGCATGTCAGTTCCTCCTTTCCTTACTAGTTCTTCTTGACTGCCGTGGATACCAGTACGCAGCTGTTTTTCGGACCAGGCACGGAGCCTTTTACGAGAACCAGGTTACGTTCTGTATCTACTTTAATTACTTCCAGGTTTTGAATGGTAACATTGTCGCCACCCATTTGACCTGGCAGGGTTTGACCTTTAAATACGCGGTTTGGAGCTACAGCACCCATGGAACCTGGACCGCGGTGGTAACGCGAACCGTGAGCCATAGGACCGCGGGATTGATTGTGACGTTTGATCGCACCTTGGAAACCTTTACCCTTGGATACGCCAGCTACGTCCACCATTTCTCCCTCGGCAAAAATGTCAGCTTTCAACTCTTGACCAACCTCGTAATCTGCGAGGTTAACTCCGCGAATTTCGCGAATGAAGCGCTTAGGAGCAGTATTAGCTTTCGCTGCATGTCCTTTTTCCGGCTTGTTAGCGCGCTGTTCTTTTTTGTCTTCGAAACCGATTTGAATTGCTTCATAACCGTCAGTCTCAACGTCTTTCTTCTGGAGAACTACGTTGGAACCTACTTCGATAACCGTTACAGCAGTCGCTGTTCCGTTTGGACCAAAAACTTGAGTCATGCCAAGTTTTTTCCCTAAGATTCCTTTGGTCATTTGTGCCACCTCCTGTGCTTATTTCAGTAAAACGCTTTTTATGTTGTATCAAGTCCCCATCGATGCGCAGGGGTGCCATTTTAAGGGTTTGTTGCTTGGTATAACACGCTTATCAAGACAACGTCTGCGCGTGTATCGCTTTTTGGGACCTTACAGTTTAATCTCGATGTCCACACCAGATGGCAGATCCAGACGCATCAAAGCATCTACTGTTTGTGGTGTTGGGTTCAAGATGTCGATCAAACGTTTGTGTGTACGCATCTCGAATTGCTCGCGAGAATCTTTGTACTTATGAACCGCACGCAGGATCGTGTAAACTGCTTTCTCCGTAGGGAGTGGAATCGGACCGGATACGTTAGCACCGGAACGCTTCGCAGTGTCCACAATTTTTTCTGCGGACTGATCCAGGATTTTGTGATCATACGCTTTCAAACGAATACGAATCTTTTGCTTTGCCATTGAAGTCCCTCCTTTTTCGCCCATTTTTTAAACAGACATTTCTCCGTGGAAATATCCTGCACCCCGGTCATGGCAAAGGGGCCGGGTGTGTCAGCAACCTCCCACATCATCGCAAGTCCATGACCAACATTCAATATTGTACTAAAAAGATTTGGGCAACGCAAGTTTTTTCTTGGGTTTCCGCATAATTTTTTGTACATGGTGTGCCTACTGAATGGCTCACCTTGACAATATTACAGATTTCCGTGAAAGAAGGCAAGCGGGATTACCTGCCAACTCGTCGGGTCATCTATCTATAATAGAAGGAAGACGTTATACTTATGGTTGTAATCGTTATGAAATGGAGGTTTACCTCAATGTCTGATGTGAATCAAACCCCTTATGAAATCATTGGCGGTGCAGATACTTTGGCCCGTCTTGTCGATACCTTTTATGATCTGGTAAAGCAGCATCCCGACATTACCGACCTCTTTCCGGAAGATTTAACCCACGTGAAGGAACGTCAGTATCAGTTTTTGACACAGTTTCTCGGTGGTCCAAGCCTGTATTCAGACGCACACGGTCATCCGATGCTGCGAGCGCGACACATGCCGTTCCCTATTGGACCTGTACAGGCAGAGGCTTGGCTCTCTTGTATGGATAGAGCCATGGATCTGACAGGACTAGATGGCGAAATTCGGAAGCAAATCTTTGATCGCTTGCGTTTAACTGCTCACCATATGGTCAATAAGTGGGATCAATAAGAAAAAGCGTAGGACAATTGAGTGTCCTACGCTTTTGTTGTTATATCAGAGGTTGCTGCTGCACGAGTAGTTTTGGGTCTCACCAAGCTACGCGATCCTAAATATACACCGCCTACGATCATACACAATGCTAGTAAGTGTACGAGTTGAAGGCTTTCTCCCAGAAATATCGCTGCAAATACCAAACTGGCCATCGGCATTCCATTTAAGAAAACAGCTGTTCGACTCGCTCCCAGCTGACGTATCCCGTAATTCCAGCCGATCGAGCCAAGCGCAGTTGATAGCGCACCTGAAGCAAAAATTACAAGCCATTGGAAGGATGAAACGTCCAAAGAAAGATAATAGGAAGCTGGTTGAACAGTCAATGCGACTCCCCACAAGAAGATGACCCCAAACATTTGCGATAAAGCCGTAATTAAAAGTACCGGTACACCTCTTACAACCAATTTCCGAATGAGTAAACCACCTGTCACATACATGAGCATGGAGAAAAACATTATGGCATCTCCCCAACCATTCATATGAAGGCCGCCGTGCTGAGAGATGACGACAATCAACACTCCTGCAAAACCCATTCCAATCCCAAGTCCTTTTTTCAACGACATGCCTTCCCCTAAGAAAAGCATCGCCAAGAGTGCCGTTGCCAACGGATTTAATCCAAGAATAAGCGAAGCATTTCCTGCTGTCGTGTATTGAACACCGGCCGCAAGCGTTATTTGATGAAGTGCGATAGAACTAGCACCGACTCCGGCCAATAAGAACCAATCTGTTTTGCTGAATCGCAAACTCTTTCGGTATAAGAAGATGAGTGGCGATAAACAGATTCCACCGACAGTCATCCGTATAGCCGCGACATATAATGGAGGAAACGTTGTTAAATACTTGACCATAACGACATTCAAGCCCCATAGCGTGACAACACCTGCAAGCATAAGAAACAATAATCGCTCATTATTTTTCATCTCTGATATCCCCCATCCAATCCTGATGGTATTGTAGCATATTGCTTCGAGAGGCAAATTGAATGATTTTGATGGGAGTTATTTAAAAGTTCGATAAATGCACATAAAAAAACCCGACAACCAAAGTTGTCGGGTTTTGTATATCCGTATATCTTACGCGTCGATAGAAGCTACAACGCCAGCGCCTACTGTACGGCCACCTTCGCGGATCGCGAAGCGAGTACCTTGTTCCATCGCTACTGGAGCGATCAGTTCTACAGTGAACTCAGTGTTGTCGCCAGGCATGATCATTTCAACGCCTTCTGGCAGTTGGATGATACCTGTTACGTCAGTTGTACGGAAGTAGAATTGTGGACGGTAGTTAGCAAAGAAAGGAGTGTGACGTCCGCCCTCTTCTTTGGACAGAACGTAAACTTCTGCTTTGAACTTAGTGTAAGGCTTAACGGAACCTGGTTTCGCCAAGCATTGTCCACGCTCGATGTCGTTACGGTCTACACCGCGCAGCAGAGCACCGATGTTGTCACCAGCTTGAGCTTGATCCAGCAATTTGCGGAACATCTCAACACCAGTTACAGTTGTGTTTTTAGTTTCTTCAGCCAGACCAATGATTTCTACTTGGTCACCAACTTTAACGATACCGCGCTCTACACGACCAGTAGCAACAGTACCACGACCAGTGATCGTGAACACGTCCTCTACAGGCATCAGGAACGGCTTGTCAGTTGCACGCTCAGGAGTTGGGATGTAGCTGTCAACAGCTTCCATCAGTTCGCCAATTTTCTTAGCCCACTCACCAGTTGGGTTGTCCAAAGCTTCTTTAGCAGAACCTTTGATTACTGGAGTGTCGTCACCTGGGAACTCATATTGAGACAACAGGTCACGGATTTCCATTTCAACCAGTTCCAACAACTCTTCATCGTCTACCATGTCGCATTTGTTCATGAATACTACGATGTAAGGTACGCCTACTTGTTTGGAGAGCAGGATGTGCTCGCGAGTTTGTGGCATAGGGCCATCAGCTGCGGATACAACCAGGATCGCGCCGTCCATTTGAGCAGCACCAGTAATCATGTTTTTCACATAGTCCGCGTGACCAGGGCAGTCAACGTGAGCATAGTGACGGTTTTCAGTTTCATACTCAACGTGAGCAGTGTTGATAGTGATACCGCGCTCTTTTTCTTCTGGAGCAGCGTCGATAGATGCATAGTTCATTGCTTGTGCTTGACCTGTTTGTGCCAAAACAGTTGTGATAGCAGCAGTCAGGGTAGTTTTACCATGGTCAACGTGACCGATGGTACCAATGTTAACGTGTGGTTTATTACGCTCAAATTTCGCTTTAGCCATGAGAGAAAAGCCTCCTTATAGATAAGGGTTTTATGGTTTGAAGAAAGGTTTACCTTACGAATGGTTGTCCCTTCCATATTGTAAACCTTTCTGATTGCAAGATAAAGCTGTAACCTGTAATTATTCGCCTTTAGATTTCTTGATGATCTCTTCAGCGATAAATTTAGGTACTTCTTCGTAGTGGTCGATCACCATGGAGTAAACGCCACGGCCTTGGGTACGGGAACGAAGAATTGTGGAGTAACCAAACATCTCGGACAGTGGTACCATTGCACGGATTACTTGTGCATTTGCACGAGCTTCCATACCTTCGATACGACCGCGGCGGGAGTTCAGGTCGCCCATAACGTCGCCCATGTACTCTTCTGGCATTGTAACTTCTACTTTCATGATTGGCTCGAGTAGTACAGCGCCACATTTTTTCGCAGCTTCCTTCAATGCGAGGGAACCTGCTACTTTAAATGCCATCTCGTTGGAGTCAACATCATGGTAGCTACCGTCTACGATAGTAGCTTTGATATCAACCAGCGGGAAACCGGCGATAACACCATTTTTCATGGACTCTTCGATACCCGCTTGAACAGCAGGGATGTATTCGCGTGGTACTACACCACCAACGATTTTGTTTTCGAATTGGAAGCCTTGACCAGCTTCGAGTGGAGCGAATTCCACCCAAACGTGACCGTATTGACCACGACCACCGGACTGACGAACGAATTTACCTTCCACTTTCGCTGCGTTACGGAATGTTTCACGGTAAGCAACCTGTGGAGCACCAACGTTCGACTCAACTTTAAATTCGCGTTTCAGACGGTCTACGATAATCTCCAGGTGAAGCTCACCCATACCGGAGATGATTGTTTGACCAGTCTCTTCATCTGTACGAGTTCTGAACGTTGGATCCTCTTCAGCAAGCTTGGACAGGCCGATACCCATCTTGTCTTGGTCTGCTTTGGATTTTGGTTCGATCGCAACAGAAATAACTGGCTCTGGGAAGTCCATAGACTCAAGGATTACTGGAGCCTTTTCATCACACAGAGTATCACCAGTTGTTGTATCTTTCAAACCTACAGCTGCTGCAATGTCACCGGAGTAAACCGTTGTGATCTCTTCACGGTGGTTTGCGTGCATTTGCAGGATACGGCCAACGCGCTCACGTTTACCCTTGGTAGAGTTGAGAACGTAAGAACCGGAGTTCAGTACACCGGAGTATACGCGGAAGAAAGTCAAACGACCAACATACGGGTCAGTCATGATCTTGAACGCAAGAGCAGAGAACGGACCGTTGTCGTCAGCTGGACGATCAACTTCATCTTCAGTATCTGGCAATGTACCTTTAATTGCAGGGATATCTACCGGAGACGGCAGGTAAGCAACTACGTTGTCCAGCATAGGCTGAACACCTTTGTTCTTGTAAGAAGAACCGCACATTACCGGCGTCAGTTTGCACTCGATAGTACCCTTACGCAGAGCAGCACGGATTTCGTCGTTGGTCAGCTCTTCGCCTTCCAAGTACTTCATCATGAGCTCTTCGTCTTGTTCAGCAGCTGCTTCAACCATAGCCATGCGAAGTTCTTCGCAACGTGCCAGGATGTCAGCAGGAATTTCAGCGGAGTCAGAAGTTTTACCCAAGTCATCAGTATATACGATTGCCTTCATTTCAATCAGGTCAACCATACCTTTGAATTGATCTTCTGCACCGATTGGATATTGGATCGCTACTGGATTTGCACCCAGGCGAGATTTGATCTGACCCAAGCACATATCAAAGTTAGCACCCATGATATCCATTTTGTTGATGTAGCACATGCGTGGTACGCCATAACGGTCAGCTTGGCGCCATACGGTTTCGGTTTGCGGCTCAACGCCACCTTTTGCGTCAAAAACGGTTACAGCACCGTCAAGAACGCGGAGGGAGCGCTCAACTTCTACAGTGAAGTCTACGTGGCCTGGCGTATCGATAATGTTGATTCGATGACCATTCCATTGAGCAGTAGTAGCAGCCGAAGTGATCGTGATACCACGCTCTTGCTCTTGTTCCATCCAGTCCATGGTAGCTGCACCTTCGTGCACCTCACCAATTTTATGAACGCGACCAGTGTAGAACAGAATACGCTCAGTAGTCGTCGTCTTACCAGCATCGATGTGAGCCATGATACCGATATTACGCGTATTCGGCAAAGAGAACTCGCGAGCCATTAGGTATGCTCCTTCCATACTCGAGTTTGAGAATAAACGGGTATCCAATACGGACACCCGATTCAATTCCTACCAGCGATAGTGAGCAAACGCTTTGTTCGCTTCAGCCATCTTGTGCGTGTCTTCACGCTTTTTAACTGCTGCACCGGTGTTGTTAGCAGCGTCCATGATCTCGTTAGCAAGACGTTGTTCCATGGTTTTCTCTCCACGGTTACGGGAGTAGTTAACCATCCAACGCAGGCCAAGAGTGGTACGGCGCTCCGGTTTTACTTCGATTGGTACTTGGTAGTTAGCACCACCTACACGGCGAGCTTTAACTTCCAGTACTGGCATTACGTTTTTCAGTGCTTCTTCAAACACTTCCATCGGGTTGCGACCTGTGCGCTCCTGGATGATGTCAAATGCGTTGTAGAGAATGTTCTGAGCTACACCACGCTTACCATCCAACATCAGGCGGTTAATCAAGCGAGTAACCAACTTGCTGTTGTGAATAGGATCAGGCAGCACGTCACGACGGGTTACAGGACCTTTACGAGGCATCGTATTCCCTCCTTCTTTTCGTTATAAATTCACGCCACTTCACAGGCGTTTTTTTATTACTTCTTCGCTGCTGCTTGACCTGGCTTCGGACGCTTAGTACCGTATTTGGAACGACCTTGTTTACGGTTGTTCACACCAGCAGTGTCAAGAGCACCACGAACGATATGGTAGCGTACCCCTGGCAAGTCTTTTACACGACCGCCGCGCACCAGCACGACGCTATGCTCTTGCAGGTTGTGGCCAATACCACCGATGTAAGCTGTTACCTCGATTCCGTTAGTCAAACGCACACGAGCGTATTTACGCAACGCGGAGTTCGGTTTTTTCGGAGTCATGGTACCTACACGAGTGCAAACACCACGTTTTTGAGGAGAGCTTTGGTTAGTTTGGCTTTTCTTGAAGCTGTTGTACCCCTTTTGAAGAGCTGGGGACTTCGACTTCACAACCTTATCCTCGCGACCTTTACGCACCAATTGGTTAATTGTAGGCATGATGTTACCTCCCTTCTTAATACCCAATCTTCAAGACCACAGATCCAGGTGAGTCATTTTTAGGTCAAATAGAAAGTCCTTGTCCAGCATTACGCAACGTGTAAGCCGCTGACAAAAACATCGTTAACCACTTTTTTTAATCGCAGCAGTAGCCGCTCCCACTTCAATTCCGCACGCTTTGCCTAAGCGATACATGGAATCTACATGAATGACTGGAACACCCTTCTCTTTGCAAAGGAGCTCGACTTTTTGGGTCAAACGCTTATCTGCATCAACAGCGATATACACCGCTTCTACCTGTTGGTTTTCCACAGCTTTGATCGTCTGCTTAATGCCGATTGTCAAGTCCTTGGCCCGCTCTACTTTTTCATAAGACATGATTCTCATATCCTCCAAAGTACAGATGTCAGGCACACTTGAATATAATATCAGGTGGGCTAGTTGTTGTCAACGCCCATTTGATATTTTTATTTAGGAAAGCGCCCACCAATCGGTGATGGGCGCTTTTCCCGCCATTACTCTACAGAAACTGCTTCTTGCTCAGCTTTCGCTGCTTCCAGCTCTGCTTCGTAATCTACTTGACTAGCAACTTTTACATTGCGGTAACGTGACATACCGGTACCTGCTGGAACCAGCTTCCCGATAATAACGTTCTCTTTCAAACCTAGCAAGCGGTCCACTTTTCCTTTGATCGCTGCATCGGTAAGAACGCGAGTCGTTTCCTGGAAGGATGCTGCCGACAGGAAGGAGTCGGTTTCGAGGGATGCTTTGGTGATCCCCAGAAGAACCGGACGGCCCACTGCTGGATTTCTGCCTTCCATGAGAACTTTAGCGTTCGCTTGCTCAAATTCAGGAACCTCTACATAGGAACCTGGCAAGAGGTCTGTATCTCCGCTGTCGATAACGCGCAATTTGCGCAGCATCTGACGAATCATTACCTCTACGTGCTTGTCGTTAATTTCTACCCCTTGCATACGGTAAACTTTTTGTACCTCTTGCAAGATGTAGTTGGAAACGCCGCGCATACCACGAACTTTGAGCATTTCTTTCGGGTCTACGGAACCTTCCGTGAGCTCGTCACCAGCATTCAGCTTGACACCAACAGAAACCTTGATGCGTGAGCCATACGGTGCTGCATACACTTTGTTCTCCGCTTCTCCACGTACTTCGATCTCGCGACGATCTTTCCCTTCGCGAATATCAACAACTTCACCATCAATTTCGGAGATGACTGCTTGCCCTTTCGGATTACGCGCTTCGAACAACTCCTGAATACGCGGCAAACCTTGGGTAATATCGTCTCCCGCAACCCCACCGGTATGGAAGGTACGCATGGTCAGCTGGGTACCCGGCTCACCAATGGACTGAGCAGCGATAATACCGACTGCTTCTCCCACTTCCACCTCGGCTCCTGTTGCCAGGTTGCGTCCGTAGCACAGTTTGCAGACACCATGGCTGGTACGGCAAGCAAGTACGTTACGGATGTAAACGTCAGTGATTCCAACTTTTTCGATATACTCGGCAACCTCTTCAGAGATCTCCTCATTGCGGTGCACGATAATTTCTTTTGTCTCAGGGTGGCGCAAAGTCTCGAAGCAAGTACGTCCTACCAGACGGTCAGACAGCTTCTCGATTTCTTCTTTACCATCCTTGATCGCTGTTACACGGATACCTTTATCTGTTCCGCAATCGGTTTCGCGTACAATCACGTCTTGGGCAACGTCTACCAGACGACGAGTCAGGTAACCCGAGTCCGCTGTACGCAAGGCTGTATCGGCGAGACCTTTACGCGCACCGTGCGTGGAGATAAAGTACTCCAATACCGTCAGACCTTCACGGAAGTTGGATTTAATCGGCAACTCGATGATTCGACCGGATGGGTTTGCCATCAGACCGCGCATACCAGCCAGCTGAGTGATCTGGGATACGTTACCACGGGCACCGGAGTTCGCCATCATGAAGATCGCATTGAACTTATCCATGGACTTCATCAAAACGTCTGTTACTTCATCCTTCGCTTTGGACCAGATGGAGATTACGCGGTCATAGCGCTCGTCTTCGGTGATCAAACCGCGACGGAACTGCGTCATGACAGTTGCAACCTTTTCATCCGCTGCGTCGAGGATGTCTTTTTTCTTTCCTGGTACCGCAATGTCCGCTACAGCAATCGTGATACCTGCTTTTGTCGAGTACGTGAAGCCCAGTTCCTTGATTCTGTCGAGAATCATGGACGTTTTCATCGTACCGAAGCGACGGAAGCACTCGGAAATGATCGTTCCCAAGAAGCCTTTCTTTACTGCACCCGGGTCAGGCAGGTTCTTGATGAACTCTGAAACATTTGTACCTTTATCAAAGATAAAGCACTCGTCTGGAACCATAAATTGCAGGTTAGCCTTGGTGGGTGCATTGATGAACGGCAGATCTGCAGGGAATATCTCGTTGAAGATCACTTTCCCTACTGTCGTTACGAGAAGCGCGTTCTCTTGACGTTCAGTAAAGCTGGTTTTGTTCAGGCGTTTCGCTGGCAGAGCAATGCGCGTATGCAGGCTGATAAAGCCTTGCTGATAAGCGGCAATCGCATCGTGAGGATCGCGATAGATCGTACCCTCGCCTTTGTCGCCCTCACGTTCCAGTGTCAGGTAGTAGGAACCAAGCACCATGTCCTGGGATGGTGTTACTACCGGTTTACCGTCTTTCGGGTTCAAGATGTTCTGCGCTGCCAGCATGAGGATACGTGCTTCTGCCTGTGCCTCAGCAGACAACGGAACGTGAACCGCCATTTGGTCACCGTCAAAGTCCGCGTTGTACGCTGTACAAACGAGTGGATGCAGACGGATCGCACGGCCTTCAACCAGAACTGGTTCGAATGCCTGGATACCCAGACGGTGCAAGGTGGGGGCACGGTTCAACAGTACCGGATGCTCGCGAATAACGTCCTCGAGAACGTCCCATACCTCTGGCTGAACGCGCTCAACCTTGCGCTTTGCGCTCTTGATGTTGTGAGCGAGGCCTTTGGAAACCAGCTCTTTCATCACGAACGGTTTGAAGAGCTCTAGTGCCATTTCTTTAGGCAAACCGCACTGATACATCTTCAGGTTAGGTCCTACAACGATAACGGAACGACCGGAGTAGTCAACACGCTTACCGAGCAGGTTTTGACGGAAACGACCTTGTTTACCTTTCAGCATGTGGCTGAGAGATTTCAAAGGACGGTTACCTGGTCCTGTTACCGGACGTCCACGACGACCGTTATCGATGAGCGCGTCTACTGCTTCCTGCAGCATGCGTTTCTCGTTTTGTACGATAATGTCAGGAGCACCCAGTTCGAGCAGGCGCTTCAGACGGTTATTACGGTTGATTACACGGCGGTACAGGTCATTCAGGTCGGAAGTGGCAAAACGTCCACCATCCAACTGAACCATTGGACGAAGCTCTGGCGGGATAACCGGCAGTACGTCGAGAACCATCCAATCCGGGTGGTTACCGGAGTTGCGGAATGCCTCGAGCACTTCCAGACGCTTGATCGCACGGTTGCGACGCTGGCCTTGTGCTGTTTTCAAATCTTCTTTTAGCGTTTCCACGTCTTTATCCAGATCGATTTCAGCAAGCAGGCGCTTGATCGCTTCTGCTCCCATCATCGCTTGGAAGGAGTGGCCGTATTTCTCACGATAGTTGCGATACTCTTTTTCGGAGAGCAATTGCTTTTTATCGAGAGGAGTGTCACCTGGATCGGTTACTACGTAAGAAGCAAAGTAGATAACTTCCTCCAGGGAACGAGGGGACATGTCGAGCACCAAGCCCATACGGCTCGGAATCCCTTTGAAGTACCAGATGTGAGAAACTGGGGCAGCCAGTTCAATGTGCCCCATGCGCTCACGCCGTACTTTGGCGCGGGTCACTTCCACGCCACAACGGTCGCACACTACACCTTTATAACGAACACGCTTGTATTTACCGCAATGGCATTCCCAGTCCTTGGTCGGTCCAAAGATGCGTTCACAGAACAAGCCGTCTTTTTCCGGTTTCAGTGTGCGGTAGTTGATCGTCTCTGGCTTCTTCACTTCCCCGAAAGACCACGAACGGATCTTATCGGGGGAAGCCAAGCCGATCTTCATATATTCGAAGTTGTTCACGTCAATCACAGGGCGTTACCTCCCTTGGTACCGGAATCTTACTCGTCGTTCAAGCTTCCGCCTTCGAGAACGAGGTTCAGTTTTTCACCGTTGCCTTCATCCTCGTCTTCCATTTCACGCATTTCAATCTCCTGCTCGTCTCCGGACAGAATCTTCACGTCCATACCCAAGCTCTGGAGTTCCTTGATCAATACCTTGAAGGACTCTGGAACACCTGGTTCTGGAACGTTTTCGCCCTTAACGATCGCTTCGTACGTCTTCACGCGGCCCACGACGTCATCCGACTTGACAGTGAGAATTTCTTGCAAGGTGTAGGCAGCACCATATGCCTCCAATGCCCAAACCTCCATCTCCCCGAAACGCTGTCCACCGAATTGAGCTTTACCACCCAATGGCTGCTGCGTAACAAGAGAGTAAGGACCAGTAGAACGAGCATGGATTTTATCGTCAACCAAGTGAGCCAGTTTCAGCATGTATACGCAACCTACCGTTACACGGCGGTCAAACGGTTCACCTGTACGACCATCGAACAAGATCGTTTTTCCGTCACGATCCAGACCTGCTTCTTCCAACGTTTCGAATACTTCTGCCTGACGTGCACCGTCGAATACCGGCGTTGCTACGTGGATACCCAGAAGCTTCGCTGCCATACCCAAGTGAGTCTCCAATACCTGACCGATGTTCATACGCGAAGGTACGCCCAACGGGTTGAGTACGATCTCTACTGGAGAGCCATCTGGCAGGAACGGCATATCTTCTTCCGCCATGATGCGGGCGATAACCCCTTTGTTACCATGTCGACCGGCCATTTTGTCACCCACGGAGATTTTCCGTTTTTGGGCGATGTAAACGCGAACGAGTTGGTTTACGCCTGGTGGCAATTCGTCGCCATTCTCACGCGTAAATACTTTAACGTCTACGATGATACCGGAACCACCATGCGGTACGCGCAGGGATGTATCACGAACTTCACGAGCTTTTTCACCGAAGATGGCATGCAGGAGGCGTTCTTCTGCTGTCAGCTCAGTAACCCCTTTAGGTGTAACCTTACCAACGAGAATGTCGCCGTCCTGAATCTCCGCACCAACACGGATGATACCGCGTTCGTCCAGGTTTTTCAGAGCATCTTCCCCAACGTTTGGAATATCGCGAGTGATTTCCTCTGGACCCAGCTTGGTGTCGCGAGCTTCGGACTCGTATTCTTCAATATGGATAGACGTATACACGTCATCTTTTACAAGTTTTTCACTCAGAAGAATCGCGTCTTCGTAGTTGTATCCTTCCCACGTCATAAACGCAACGATTACGTTACGACCGAGAGCCAATTCACCTTTTTCAGTGGATGGGCCGTCCCCAATGATATCGCCTTTTTCAATCCAGTCCCCAGTGCTTACAATTGGACGCTGGTTGATGCAGGTACCTTGGTTGGAACGGATAAACTTGTGCATTTTGTATTTATCGAGATCGCCGGCAACTTTTCTTCCGTCGATTTCTTGGTAACGACGAATCCAGATTTCGCGAGCCGTTACGCGCTCTACTTGACCCGGATGCTTGGCAACGATCGCCACGCCGGAGTCTTGCGCTGCTTTATGTTCCATACCCGTACCGACAAACGGTGCTTGTGGAATCAAAAGCGGAACGGCCTGCCGCTGCATGTTTGAACCCATCAGTGCGCGGTTGGCGTCATCGTTCTCGAGGAACGGAATCAGCGCTGTCGCTACGGATACAACCTGCTTCGGAGATACGTCCATGAAGTCTACCTTGTCGCGCGGTACGCTCAAGATCTCACCTTTACGACGGCAGATTACCATGTCGTTTACGAAACGACCATCTTCATCAAGTGGCTGATTCGCCTGTGCCACGTTGAACACGTCTTCCTCATCAGCAGTCAAGTAGCTGATATCAGTCAACACGAAGCCCGTTTCCGGATCTACTTTACGACGAGGCGTTTCAATGAATCCGTAATCGTTAATGCGTGCAAAGGACGACAGGGAGTTGATCAAACCAATGTTTGGTCCCTCTGGCGTCTCAATTGGACACATACGACCGTAGTGGGAATGGTGAACGTCGCGCACTTCGAAGCCCGCGCGCTCACGCGTCAAACCACCAGGTCCGAGTGCGGACAGACGGCGTTTGTGCGTCAGCTCAGCCAATGGGTTTGTTTGATCCATGAACTGAGACAGCTGCGAGCTACCAAAGAACTCCTTCAGTGATGCAATCACTGGACGGATGTTAATGAGAGCTTGCGGTGTAATTTGGTTTTGATCCTGGATGGACATGCGCTCACGAACCACACGTTCCATACGGGACAAACCGATACGGAATTGGTTCTGTAGAAGCTCACCCACGGAACGCAGACGACGGTTACCCAAGTGGTCGATATCGTCTGTGGAACCTACACCGTGCAAGAGGTTCATGAAATAGTTGATCGCCGATACGATATCCGCCGGCGTAATATGTTTGAAGGACTTATCTACATTTCCGTTTCCGATTACTTTGATGATCTTGCCATCCTCAATCGGAGAGAAAATATTGATAGATTGCAAATGAATCGCTTCATCTTCCAATACACCGCCATGCGTACGAACATCGATAAAGCCGATGTTTCCTTCCAGCGCTGGCACGATGCGATCAAGGACACGACGGTCAATCATTTGACCTGCTTCGGCAAAAATTTCACCTGTTGTCGTATCGACCAGCGTCTCAGCCAAACGTTGGTTGTACAGACGGTTTTTCAAATGAAGCTTTTTGTTCATTTTGTAACGACCAACAGAAGCCAAATCATAGCGCTTAGGGTCGAAGAAACGAGAGATCAAGAGGCTCTTCGCATTTTCGACTGTTGGTGGCTCACCCGGACGAAGACGCTCGTAGATTTCAATGAGCGCTTTTTCCGTAGAATCGGTATTGTCTTTTTCCAGCGTGTTCTTGATGTATTCATCTTCACCCAGCAAGTTGAGAATCTCAATGTCGGAACCAAAGCCCAACGCACGCAAAAGAACCGTTACCGGGATTTTTCGCGTACGGTCGATGCGGACATAAATAACGTCCTTCGCATCGGTCTCCAGCTCCAGCCAAGCACCCCGGTTCGGGATTACTGTAGCTGTAAACGTCTGCTTGCCGTTTTTGTCCACTTTGGTGTTGTAATATACACTGGGGGAACGAACAAGCTGGCTGACAATAACGCGCTCAGCACCATTAATAATGAAGGTTCCCGTTTCGGTCATGAGCGGGAAGTCCCCCATGAATACTTCTTGTTCCTTCACTTCTCCCGTCTCTTTGTTCAACAAACGTACCTTCACACGCAGAGGCGCCGCATAGGTGACGTCACGTTCTTTCGACTCGTCAACATCGTACTTCGGCTCTCCCAAGCTGTAGTCGATAAACTCCAGCACGAGATTACCTGTGAAGTCCTGGATTGGCGAAATGTCTTGGAACATCTCACGGAGCCCCTCATCAAGGAACCACTGGTAGGACTTTTGTTGAATCTCGATGAGATTTGGAAGGCCCAGCACTTCGTTAATACGTGAATACGTACGACGCTGGCGGTGTCGGCCACTTTGAATCACTTTACCTGCCAACTTATTCACCCCTCAGGTTGTGTTTTCACACATAGAAACTCGGCATTCGGCAACTTCTTTCAGTCGCATTCGAATGCCTAAAAATAAAAATGGGTTAAAGCAGCTTCAACCATTTTTAACCCAGAGAAACTCTATTTTAAAAGAATTCCCATGTTTTCACGCAAACATTCCTATCTCAGGAAAAAAGTAGAAACGCTTGACAGACAGGGAATTGCTGAAAAATAGACATTTATCCCATATTGACATTTTATAATGCTACCACATTCAATTATTCGCGTCAAGAAAACTTTTCTAATGATTTCTTCTTGCTTATTTGATTGCCCTGAATATGTGATAGCCTTTTTCCCGATCTACCTCTATTACTTCCCGGTACGTTTCCTGTAGCTTCTTCAATGCGGATGGGGCGCCTTGCTTCTTCTGAATGACAACCCACATTTCTCCACCTTCTACTAACAGGTCGTATCCTTCTACAAAAATGCGATGAACGATTTCCTTACCCGCACGAATAGGCGGATTGGTCAGAATGACATCAAACTGCTCGCCTTGTACGCCGTTGTAGACATCACTCACTCGAACCTCAACATTTTTAATACCATTTGCTTCTGCATTACGACGAGCCAGGTTAACCGCACGCTCGTTCACGTCGATCATCGTCACCCGACCATGATCAGCAAGCTTGGCAGCCGTCAATCCCATCGGACCATACCCGCATCCCACATCAAGCACACGCGCATGACTGTCGATCTCCATGTTCTCGATGAGCAATACACTTCCAAAGTCAATCCGGTCTCGGGAAAAAACGCCAGCATCCGTTATGAAACGAAATTCATTACCACGGAGCTTGAACGTAAATTGCTGTTCATCATGTGCAGCGCCCGGTTGATTGGTATAGTAATGGTCTGCCACGTGTGATTCACCCTTCCTCATCGTTTAAATAAACCTTTATCATCAAAAGTTTATAGAAAATCCCCCTGCCGCAGGCAAGGGGATATCCTAAAGGAAGCTAACTTACTTTACTTCTACTTGAGCGCCAGCTTCTTCGAGTTTTGCTTTGAGGGCTTCTGCTTCGTCTTTGGAAACGCCCTCTTTGAGTGTTTTTGGAGCGTTGTCTACCAGGTCTTTTGCTTCTTTCAGACCCAAGCCAGTCAGCTCGCGAACAACTTTGATTACGTTGATTTTGGAAGCGCCGCCGCTTACCAGGTTTACAGTGAACTCAGTTTGCTCAGCAGCAGCTTCTGCTCCGCCACCAGCAACTACAGCTACAGGAGCAGCAGCAGTTACGCCGAATTCTTCTTCAATTGCTTTTACCAGATCGTTCAGTTCGAGAACGGACATGCCTTTAATGGCTTCCAAGATTTGGTCTTTAGACATTTGTAAATCCTCCATTCAAGGAATAGTATTTGTAAAACATTAACCGATCAGACGATTACGCGCCTTGACCTTCTTTTTGTTCTGCCACTGCTTTGACTGCCAGTGCAACGTTGCGCATTGGAGCTTGCAGGACGGAAAGAAGCATGGACAAGAGACCTTCGCGGTTCGGCAGGGAAGCCAGAGCTTTAATTTGCTCAGCATCAACTACTTTACCCTCGATAACGCCACCCTTGATTTCCAGCTTGTCGTTTTTCTTAGCGAATTCAGCGATAACTTTCGCTGGAGCGATGATATCCTCTTTGGAGAACGCCAGAGCGTTTGGTCCAGTCAGATATTGATCCAGTTCAGTCAGGCTTTCCTTCTCAGTAGCCAAACGAGTCAGGGAGTTTTTCAACACCTGGAACTCAACACCAGCTTCACGCAATTGCTTACGGAGCTCAGTTACTTGTGCTACTGTCAGACCGCGGTAGTCAGCTACCACTGTAGTTTGGCTTTCGCGAAGTTTAGTTGCGATTTCGTTGATCGCTTGTACCTTTTCTTCACGAATAACGGTTGGACGAATTTCTGCCATTGATTACACCTCCCGTGCTCTAATCCTAGAAAATGAAGAATGCCCTCGCAGACTCACGAGGGCATAATGCTATATCGTCAAAGGAAAACAGCGTTTCCTCATTCGTACATTACACGCCTCGGAGGGATATTAAGCGTTACTCTCACAAGCACCGCACCTTCTGTCTACGGCATATTCTTTTCATCAACAGGGACTATCTTAACAACTCCCATAAAGGAAGTCAAGTGTCATTATTTTACAGCTACGCGTACGCCAGGGCCCATAGTGGAGCTCAGGGTTACGTTTCTCATGTAAACACCTTTAGCAGCAGCTGGTTTCGCACGGTTCAGTGCTTCAGTCAGAGCAGCCAGGTTTTCTACCAGTTTGTCAGCATCGAAGGATGCTTTTCCGATAGGAGCGTGGATGTTACCCGCTTTGTCTACACGGTACTCAATTTTACCTGCTTTGATTTCGTTAACCGCTTTGGTTACATCGAAAGTAACTGTACCGGTCTTAGGGTTTGGCATCAGGCCTTTTGGACCGAGTACACGACCCAATTTACCTACTTCACCCATCATATCAGGAGTAGCTACTACAACGTCAAAGTCGAACCAGCCACCTTGAATTTTCGCGATCATGTCTGCATCGCCTACGAAGTCTGCGCCAGCTGCTTCTGCATCTTTCGCTTTTTCGCCTTTTGCGAATACGAGAACACGTTGTACTTTACCAGTACCATGTGGCAATACAACTGCGCCACGAATTTGTTGGTCAGCACGCTTAGGATCTACGCCCAAACGGAAAGCTGCTTCAACAGTTTCATCGAATTTAGCTGTAGCTGCTTTTTTAACCAGCTCAACGCCTTCAACTACTTCGTAAACTTTGTTTTTATCAACGAGCTTTACAGCCTCTTGATATTTCTTACCTTTTTTCGCCATGATTAAATCTCCCTTCAATGTGGTCGTAGCGGTTGATCCTCCCACAGACAGGGGGGCACAACGTCTGTGCCCCCTTGCACTCAAGACAATTAGTCTTCGATTACGATACCCATAGAACGAGCTGTACCTTCTACCATGCGCATAGCCGCTTCTACGGATGCAGCATTCAGGTCAGGACGCTTCAGTTCTGCGATTTCACGAACTTTATCACGCTTCAGCGTAGCAACCTTTGTTTTGTTTGGTACGCCAGAACCGGACTCGATACCAGCAGCTTTCTTCAACAGAACTGCAGCTGGAGGAGTTTTTGTGATAAAAGTGAAAGAACGGTCTTCAAACACGGTGATTTCCACCGGAATGATCATACCTACTTCGCTTTCAGTGCGAGCATTGAATTCTTTACAGAATCCCATGATGTTTACACCAGCTTGACCGAGAGCCGGACCTACTGGAGGTGCAGGATTCGCTTTACCTGCTGGGATTTGTAATTTAATTACGCGGATAACCTTCTTAGCCACGTAACACACCTCCTTACTTCACATGTGGTTATTACGGGGGAATGCCCCCTCCCACCGTTTTTTGAAAGTCTGTATGTAAAAGACTTTCGATCTATAGTGAGAGTGCAAGAAACCCCAAATAGTGTTGTGGGATTGTTAAAACAAAATGAAATGTACCACATAGCGCGATACTTTTCAAGTTGAATCCTAATCCAATTGTTGAACTTGTGTAAAGTCTAGCTCTACCGGTGTTTCGCGACCGAAGATGTCCACCAACACGCGAACCTTCTGCCTGTCCGGGTAAATCTCGATAATCTCCCCGGTGCGATTGGAAAACGGACCATCTGTGACGCGCACCATATCGCGGAGAGCAAAATCGACTTTGATCTTGGGAATTTCGATTCCCATTTGCTTGAGAATCGTATCGGCCTCTTCAGGACGCAGCGCTGTCGGTTTAGAGCCAGCACCCGTGGATCCGACAAAGCCGGTAACCCCAGGGGTGTTGCGCACGACATACCAAGAGTCGTCCGTCATCACCATTTCAACAAGGACGTATCCAGGAAACACTTTTTTCGTGACGGTGCGCTTTTTACCATCCTTGGTTTCCACCTCTTCTTCAGTGGGAACAAGAACGCGAAAGATCTTGTCTTCCATGCCCATCGACTCGAGTCGCTTCTCCAGATTTGCTTTTACCTTGTTTTCGTAACCTGAGTACGTATGAAGTACATACCATGCTTTTTCCATATCCAACAGGACGATAACCGTCCGTCCCTCCTAAGACTTGCATAATTACGTTCCTAGAATCAAATCGATCAAGCGCGAGATACCCAAATCAACGACGAAGAAGAATATTGCAAGGAGCACGACCGTAACGAGTACAACAAGCGTATAGGTTGTTAACTCTTTACGGTTGGGCCAACGGACTTTCTTTAGCTCGGACATTACGTCACTAAAAAAACCACCGGTACGGCGAAAACTGGCTCCGATTCGTGATAAAAAACCCACTTTGCCACCCCCTGACTTCGTCGCATCAACCATTACTTCGTCTCGCGATGAAGGGTTTGCTTCTTGTCACGGGAGCAATACTTTTTCAGTTCAACACGTTCAGTAGTGGTGCGCTTGTTCTTTGTGGAGATATAGTTACGCTCGCCACACTCGGTGCACGCCAACGTGATGTTTACTCGCATTTATTGCCACCTCCATCTCATTTCAAACCTGCTATTAGTTAAAAGTACCCCGATGATAAATAGTACGGGAAAACCGCTACTTTTTCCAGACCATTTCATTCACCTAAGTAACCATAGAACAGAGAGATAAGAGTCTATGGCTACCTAAATAAATTTATCATACCGAAATACCCATGTCAAACAAAATGACTTGACAAGAGATAGTCCTTTTGCTTCCAAAATAAAAAGAGAGATTCTCTACAGATGAATCTCTCTTCCTTCCAAATAGCGCTCTAGCTTGCGCTTTACTCGCTGCAATGCATTATCAATAGACTTGACGTGACGCTTCAGCTCGACGGCAATCTGCTGATAGGATCGTCCATCCAAATAGAGCATGAGAACCTGGCGCTCCAAGTCGCTCAAAATTTCACTCATCTTGCCCTCGATATCATCGAACTCTTCCCGATTGATAAACAATTCCTCTGGATCGGTCACTTTTGTTCCCGAGATCACATCGAGAAGTGTTCGGTCAGAATCTTCATCATAGATAGGCTTGTCCAGTGAAACGTAAGAATTGAGCGGGATGTGCTTTTGGCGTGTCGCTGTCTTGATCGCGGTAATGATCTGACGGGTAATACACAGCTCGGCAAATGCTTTGAACGACGTGAGCTTGTCTCCTCGGAAGTCGCGAATAGACTTGTACAGTCCGATCATCCCTTCCTGCACGATGTCTTCGCGGTCAGCCCCAATAAGAAAATAGGATCTCGCTTTGGCACGAACGAAGTTCTTGTATTTGTTGATCAAATACTCCAAAGCTTCGGCGTCATTATCGCGAACCAGGTCGACTACTTCTTCGTCGGTCATTAGTTCATATTGGGCATGTTTTAACTCCTTGAGGTCAACACTCACAAATGATCCCTCCGCCAACCGGTTTCTCCAATAGATAGCGCTATTATACATGATGCCGTAAAAAAGCGTCAACCGAATCCAAGTTATTCCCTTCTCCATTTTTCGAATATTTTCGCTATTTCATCATTCAGCGTAATCCGCGTGGAGAAACGTTCTTCTTGCGTTTTTTCGACTTGTTTCTTGATTTCCTTGCCTGCATTTTCCATATCGAGCAACAACTCCCGCGCTGATTTGCGCAAAGCCCCCTGCCCAAATATGACACGTTGAGAGGTATAGTCAGAAGTTGCTACATAAATTTGTCGATTTTTATTGTGAAATTGGGAGACTAACTGCTCAATTTTCTCGTCTGCCGTCTCCTTTTTCTTCGTAAAATAAACTTCAACCTGGAAGTCTTCCATTTGACGGCCAATGCCAGGAACGTTGTACGCATCGAAGACAATGATGACCTTCACACCAGTGTAGCTCTGGTACTCAGCCATTTTTGCGATTAATTGATCACGCGCCTCGTCCATCCGCTCTTGATCCTTCAGCAGGCGCAGATCGGGCCAGGCGCCGATGATATTGTATCCATCTACGATCAACAGCTGCTTGGCTTTTCGTTTCGCCATGTCATTTCACCCGCGTCGGAATTGGACTCCTGGAGCGATAGACTTCATACATCAACAAGGCAGCTGCTACAGAAGCATTGAGTGAGGTAACATTTCCCGCCATCGGAAGGCTGTACAGAAAATCACAGTTTTCCCGGACGAGACGACTCATGCCTTTTCCTTCACTACCAATGACAATCGCAAGCGGCATCGTATAATCACCCTCGCGGAAATCTTGTTTGGCACTCGCGTCTGTTCCCGCGATCCAAACACCGCGTTCTTTGAGCTCTTCCATGGTACGAACCAAATTCGTCACTCGCGCTACTGGCACGTAGTTGATCGCCCCAGCCGAAGCTTTTGCCACTGTTGCTGTAAGACTGACAGAACGCCGTTTCGGAATGATGACACCATGAGCCCCAACTGCATCGGCTGTCCGCATGATGGAGCCTAGGTTATGCGGATCTTCCAGCTCGTCCAACAGCAAAATGAACGGCGCTTCGTTTTTTTCCTCTGCCCGCTTCAAAATATCGTCTACTTCTACGTAATCGTAAGCAGCAACAGAAGCCACAACACCCTGATGGTTGTCCGTCGACACGAGCTGATCCAGCTTTTTGCGGTTCGCTGTCGTCACAATGACACCCTGTTCTTTTGCCAAGGCAAAGACAGGCCCCATCAGATTTTTATTCGTTCCCTCTGCAATCCAAATCTTATTGATCGTACGGCCAGATCGCAAAGCCTCGATGACGGGGTTTTTCCCCAGAATCCACTCTTCACTCATTTCATGATTCTCCTTCCACTATGGCAAAAGCCTGCTGCACAATTTCAGCGATCCGCTCTTCTTTTCCACTCAAGTACAGGTACCCGATCAATGCTTCAAAAGCCGTTGCATGACGGTAGTCGATAATATCGGCGTTTTTGGCACTGGAGCCGGATTTGGCATTCCGCCCCCGCTTCACTACATTCAATTCTTCCTCTGGCAATGTGGGCATTAACGTCAACAACACATTGGCCTGTGCTTTCGCTGAAACATAGCGGTTTGCCGCCTTGTGGAGCTGGTTTGGTTTAACCAGCCCCTTGGCGATCAAATGATACCTGACACAGTGCGAATAGGTAGCATCACCGAGGAAGGCAAGCACGAGTGGATTTGTCAGATTAGGATCTCGGGTCAGTTCTTCTTTTTGCATCTATTTTCTTCGGCCCCTTATTTTCGACGCCAGCGAACACCTTGTGGCGTGTCCTCCAGCACGATTCCTTTTGCTGCGAGCAGATCGCGGATTTCGTCAGAACGCGCAAAGTTTCTTGCTTTGCGAGCTTCTGTGCGCTCTTCGATTAACGCATCAATCTCACTATCCAACAGCTCCTGCCCTTCTGCAATTTCAAGACCAAGAACTTCCGTCAACTCCACCAACAAATCCATGTACGCACGAACTTCGGTTTCGCCTACATTTTGATGACGCAAATACAGGTTGGCTTCCTTCACGACGTCAAAAATAACGGTAATCGCATTCGCAGTATTAATATCATCATCCATCTCAGCAATGAAGCGCTCGCGAAGCTCTCCAATGATTCGTGCCTGCTCCTGTGCCTGATCATTCGGCTCTTCTGCGCGCACGGTATCCAGTCGATGGGACAGATTCGTATACGCCGTCTTGATTCTATCCAAACCATTGGCCGCTTGTTCGATCAACTCTTCGCTAAAATTGATCGGGTTGCGATAGTGTCCCTGAAGCATAAAGAAGCGAATTAATTGACCACCGAATTTTTCCGAAAGATCGCGTGCAAGCAAGAAATTCCCGAGAGATTTGGACATTTTTTCGTTATCGATATTGAGCATACCGTTGTGTAGCCAGTAGCGAGCAAAAACTTTACCCGTAAAGCACTCCGACTGGGCAATTTCGTTTTCGTGATGCGGGAACACAAGGTCTGTTCCGCCCGCATGGATATCGATTTCCTCACCCAAAAACTTCAGGGCCATTGCCGAGCACTCAATATGCCATCCCGGTCTTCCTTCGCCCCACGGACTATTCCAGGTAACTTCTCCAGTCTTAGCCGCTTTCCAAAGTACAAAGTCCAGGGGATGTTCCTTTTTCTCGTTGATTTCCACACGAGCACCTGCCTGCAAATCATCCAACGGTTGATGCGATAGCTTTCCGTATTCCTGAAAACGTCCTGTGCGGAAATAGACGTCACCTTCACTCTCATAGGCGAAGCCTTTTTCAATCAGTCCTTGCACGAATTCAATGATTTCTGGAATTGTCTGCATCACTCGCGGTTGAATATCCGGTGGTGATACGTTCAGTGATTTCAGATCAGCATTGTACGCATCTGTGTATCGATCCGCCACTTCTTTGACAGTGACACCCTCCTGATTCGCCACACGAATCAGTTTGTCATCTACGTCCGTAATATTTTGCACGAATGTCACTTCGTAGCCACGATATTTCAAGTAACGGCGCAATGTATCAAATACAATGGCAGGGCGCGCATTTCCAATGTGGATGTAATTGTACACGGTCGGGCCGCACACGTACATTTTTACCTTTCCTGGCTCCAATGTGTGAAACGGTTCCTTTCGCCGTGTCATCGTGTTAGTTAGCTGAATGCCCATCGTTCTTTTTATCCTCCCTCAAAAGCTCCAATTCTTTGCGTAATTGATCAATTTCCTTTTGCATCATACGAATCGTATCCGCTACCGGGTCTGGCATGTTTACATGGTCGAGATCGTTTTTGACCCGCTTGCCATCCTGAATGACGATGCGTCCCTTGATTCCTACTACGGTCGAGTTAGGCGGTACCTCCTGCAAGACAACAGCACCAGCCCCTATCTTTGAATTATCGCCAATTTTGAAGGAGCCCAACACTTTTGCTCCCGTCGCAATAATGACATCATTGCCGATCGTAGGGTGACGCTTCCCTTTTTCTTTACCTGTTCCCCCGAGTGTAACCCCTTGATAAATCGTTACATTGTCTCCGATTTCGCATGTTTCTCCGATCACAACACCCATGCCATGGTCAATGAACAGGCCGCGGCCAATAGTTGCGCCCGGGTGAATCTCAATTCCCGTGAAAAAACGGGATAGTTGAGAAACAATTCGGGCGAGTGTACACAGCTCAGCCTTCCAGAGCCTGTGGGCAATCCGGTGCCCCCATATCGCGTGCAAACCGGAATAGGTCATGACGACTTCCAACGTACTGCGCGCAGCCGGGTCTCGTTCAAAAACAGCATGAATGTCATCTCTCATCTGTGCTAACATTTTTGGGTGGCACCTCCTGCCTGATTTACCTGCCGAGTGTTCAACTTCCTCTAAAATAAAAAACGTCCCCATCCCCTCAAATACGAAGGGACAGAGACGGGTTTACCGTGGTTCCACTCTGCTTAGATCGTCTTGGCTGCAAAGACTTAACAAACAACTTTGAACGATCTCGCTCTTATCCCGATAACGGCGGGAAGCCGATGGCGCCTACTGACATCTTTTCAAAAAGATAGGTTCAGCTCATTGCTCACAGGGGCATTTCCATACAGGGCACATCAGATGGCTCTCACCTATCCATCCTCTCTGTAGATGTGCAGACTGTTGTACTTCTCCTGATCGTCGCATTCCATATTTATAAAAGAAAACCAGCCAATACTTACTGACCGTTTGCAATTACTTGCTGTGCGCGTGCAATCACCTTGTCGCGGCCGAGCAGATACAACGTCTCTGCCAAATCACGACCATGCGCCTGGCCAGTTGCTCCTACGCGAACCGGCATAAACAACGCCTTGCCTTTGTGACCCGTTTCCTTTTGCACGTCCTTGAGTACCGCTTTAATAACATCCACATTATATGCATCCTGGGCAGAAAGGTGTTTCACAAAGGAAGTCAGCACTTCCGGCAATTGCGGTTCTTTCAGCACCAGAGTTGCTTCTTCATCGTACACCACTTCGTCGAGGAAGAAAAGAGCTGCCAACGGAACGATTTGCGCACAGTAGGACATTTGTTCCTGGTACAGACCTACGATACTGCGAACCCATTCGCGCTTCTCGGCAGACAAATTCTCTTCGATGAAGCCAGCCTTTTGCAGATGCGGGATACACATGTCTGTGATCATATCCAGCGGTTGGCGCTTCAAATAGAAGTTGTTCATCCAGTTCATCTTCGTTGCATCAAAGACAGCTGGCGACTTGTTCACGCGGTCCATAGAGAACAGCTTGATCAGATCTTCCATTAAGAAAATCTCTTCTTCGCCACCTGGAGACCATCCCAAAAGAACAAGGAAGTTCACGATTGCTTCTGGCAAGAAGCCGAGGTCACGATACTGTTCAATGAACTGAAGAATGCTCTCGTCGCGCTTGGACATCTTTTTGCCGTCTTGGTTGAGGATCAGTGCCAAGTGAGCAAAGTCAGGCGCTTCCCACCCAAACGCTTCATAAATCATCAATTGACGAGGCGTGTTGGACAGATGCTCTTCTCCACGGATGACGTGGCTAATTTTCATCAAATAGTCGTCCACTACAACGGCGAAGTTGTATGTAGGAATCCCATCCGGACGGCAAATAACGAAATCGCCCATCTCGTTGGAGTTGAATGTTACCTGGCCACGAATCAGGTCGTTCACGACATACTCGCGATCATCCTGAACGAGGAAGTGAATGGATGGCACTCGGCCTTCTGCTTCGTACTGAGCACGCTGCTCGTCCGTTACATGGCGATGCTTTTCCAGAATACGTGGCGTTTCTCCACGCGCGAGCTGTTCTTCACGCTCTGCATCCAACTCTTCTTTTGTCGCGTAGCAGTAGTACGCTTTGCCTTCTGCCAGCAGTTGATCGATATATTTCCGATAAATGTCCAGGCGCTCTGTTTGACGGTACGGTCCATATGGTCCACCAACGTCTGTACCTTCTTCCCATGTTACGCCGAGCCATTTCAGGTTTTTCATTTGTTCTTCGTCCGCATTTTCCTTATTGCGCGTTTGGTCCGTATCTTCAATCCGAACGATGAATGAACCACCGTGATGTTTCGCAAAAAGATAATTGAAGAGCGCTGTTCGCGCACCGCCGATGTGTAAATGCCCCGTAGGACTCGGCGCATAACGAGTGCGAATTTCTTTCGCCATTGGTAGCACCATCCTTATGAATGTAAAAGGCTATAACCTTGACCTAAGTAAAAACGTATCTAAGGCTTTATGTTACACCTTGCCCCTCTACTTGACAAGCAAGCATACCGCCTGAGCAGCGATTCCTTCTCCTCTGCCTGTAAAACCGAGTTTCTCCGATGTCGTCGCCTTCACATTCACTTGCGAGAGATCGTCTGCCTCCAACACGCGGGCAATGACTGCACACATTTGCGGGATGTACGGCGCCATCTTCGGTGCTTGGGCAATGATCGTTGCATCCACGTTTCCTAAACGGTAACCGCGCTCCCGAACCAGCTTCCATACATGCTCCAGCAGCTTTACGCTATCGGCATCCTTGAAAGCCGGGTCTGTATCCGGGAAATGACGACCAATATCCCCCTCACCAATCGCACCAAGAATCGCGTCACTAATCGCATGGAGAAGAACGTCCGCGTCAGAATGCCCTAGCAAACCTTTTTCATACGGGATGGTGACGCCTCCGATAATGCATGGACGTCCCTCTACCAATTGATGCACGTCAAAACCTTGTCCAATACGCATGAGCTACTCTCCCTTTCGTTTCCGCAATATCTCTTCACCAAACCACAGATCGTCTGGCGTCGTAATCTTAATGTTCTCATAGTTTCCCTGCATAATCGATACCGGATGACCTAGCCACTCAACCAGCATCGCATCATCCGTACCCTGCTTCCCCGCTGCCTCAGCTGCCTGATGTGCCTCTCGCAATAAAGACATACGAAAAGCTTGTGGGGTTTGAACCGCCCACAAGCTTTCCCGTGCCGGAGTTGACTCTACGAGTCCATTTGCCCCCACCACTTTAATCGTATCTTTGACAGGTACTGCCATGATCGTTGCCTGATCTTGTTGCACCTGTTTGATCATGTCACTGATCTGTTTGCGAGTGACGAAAGGACGGGCAGCATCGTGAACCAGTACGTAATCGCAATTTGCGGATAGTGATGCCAAGCCGTTTCTCACACTGTCTTGTCGCTCTGCTCCACCCAGAGTAACCACGACCGCCAGCTTTTCAGCCGAGATCCAGGCCATAACTTCTGCGTGGTCTGCTTCACTCACCACCAGCACGACTTCATCAATGTCGGGATGAGTGGCAAAAAGACGTACCGTATGAGCCAAGATCGGCTCGCCCGCAAGCGGTAACCACAACTTGTTTCGTTGTCCACCCATTCGTTTACCCGAACCGGCTGCAACGATCACGACACCCGTGCTCACTGATTCATCCCTCTCCTGTTGGCTTTTCTATAATGCTCGTTCCAGTAACTTTGGTTTGGCGAAGATCATACGTCCTGCTGAAGTTTGCAGTACACTCGTTACGAGAACATCAACGTCGTTTCCGATGTATTCTCGTCCGCCCTCTACAACAATCATCGTGCCATCATCCAGATAAGCGACACCCTGACCGTGCTCTTTTCCATCCTTGATGACTTGAACGTTCATCTCTTCTCCAGGTAAAACTACAGGCTTGACTGCATTTGCCAAATCATTGATGTTCAATACCGCAACACCTTGCAGCTCACATACCTTATTCAGGTTAAAGTCGTTTGTTACGACCTTTCCGTTAATGAGCTTTGCGAGCTTGATCAGCTTGCTGTCCACCTCGGATACTTCTTCAAAATCGCCTTCCCAAATCTGAACCTTTACCTTCATTTCTTTTTGAATCTTGTTCAAGATATCCAGACCCCGACGACCGCGGTTTCTCTTCAGTACATCGGAGGAATCGGCGATATGCTGCAGCTCCTCTAACACAAATCCCGGAATGACCAGTACCCCTTCCAGAAAGCCGGTACGGCAAATATCTGCGATGCGTCCGTCAATGATGACACTGGTATCGAGAATTTTATTTTCCAAGTTAACGGCAGTTGTCGCACTTTCCTTTTTCCTGTCCTTGCGTCCAATCGAAAATACCGACATAATCTCGTCCCGCTTGCGAAATCCTACCTGGAAGCCCAAATAACCGAGCAACCCGGAAACAATTAACGGCAAAAGATCTCCTACAAATGGAATCGGAATTTTACTGATGGGCAGGAATAATAAGAATGCAACAATAAGACCACTAATCAACCCCATCGCTCCGAACATCACATCGACAACCGGCATTTTGACGAGTGCCTCTTCACCCCATCGAACGATGCGCAGAACATAATCCACAACCCAATTCGCTAAAAAGAAAAACAAGATGGCACCCAGTATAGCTCCAATATATTGCGATCCGGCTACTACACCAAAGTTTAACAATGGATCGAGCAACGAAAACAATTCGTCACCAAATCGATACCCCAATCCGCCACCAATCAAAACAAAAATGAATTTTCCTACTCGGCGTAACATGCCTTCACCTCCTTTTACTAATATAGACAGAAGCCTAAGAGTAAAACCCTATTTTTTTCCAAATCATTATAATGCTTCATTTTACTTTCCCTCACTATAGCAAAAAAGATTTTGCCATGTCAAATAGCCAAAAATTTTAACATAGTTGTCATTTTCTCGTCAACCCGGGAACACTCGTTTCCTTTGATGATAAATTGACAGGGAGCTGACTCCCTTCTTATAATGTCAGTATCGTAATGAGAGAAAATTATGACGATACCAACAGCCTAAAGCAGAGGTGAACCAGATGGACAATCGAAACATAGACGACTTTCAAACGCAAGTATCGGAGCTTTTGATCAGACATCGTAGCGTACTGGACGTCATGTCCAAAGTTCAGGAAACGGCATCCCGCATTAACCGTTCACTGACAAAAGCCATCACCGAATGCGGCTGTGTCGAAGTGGTTGCCAAAAAACAGACGTACGATTCGAACAAGAATCTGGAGGACAACAAGTCCCATTTGGACACCCACTTTAACGGACCGCTGTGCGAGCATTGTCGCGATGTAGTTACTGCTGAGCTTGGCAAAAACATCTTCTACCTCACTGCTTTGTGCAATATTACTGACATTAAGCTAGAAGATGTGCTTCAGAAAGAATCCAACCGCCTGAATACTTTGGGTGTCTTCAATCTGTCTTAAAAGTCCGTTACTCGTATTACGAATGAACCCTAAAAAAAGTTGCATACAAAAAAGAAAAACCCGCACATTGAAGTGTGGGTTTTTTTAGGTCGTAACTATTCAAACGGAACGGTTTCTTCCTCTTTGTTTTTACGCTTGCGTAATTTTTTGACGAGAAAGTCAACGTTTTTTTTTATTCCGTACAGTGCATAAAAAGCAAGTGGCAGGAAAACGATTTTTGGAAATTGCTGCGGGTACTTAATCGCTACAACAACCACAATCGCGATGATAATGGGTGTGATCCAGTAAGCAGACTTTGGAATCCCCACTTTTTTAAAGTTAGGATACTTGACCTTTGATACCATCAAAAAGGCAAGCAACAACATACTTACGGCAAGCAATACCGGAGTGAATACCTGGTGATAGAGTGCGAGCGTAGCCAGTACGCCCCCCGCTGCCGTAATCGGCAAGCCGATGAAATACCCCGGAACCCCGGCCTGTACGTTAAAACGCGCCAAACGTAGCGCACCGCAGATCGGAAAAATGGCTGTAATGAGAATCCCAAGCAAATCAAAGTGTTGCAAGACGACAACATACATGATGAACGCTGGCGCAATCCCAAATGTAATAACGTCAGAAAGGGAATCCAATTCCTTCCCGAACTCACTTTGGGCATTCAACATACGAGCTACACGTCCATCCAGCCCGTCTGCCAGCATACCAATGATCACTGTGATCGCTGCATATTCGACGTATTGATCGCCTCGAAACGCAAGAATAATTGCTAAAACTCCCAGAAACAAATTGCTTACGGTTAGTATGTTCGGTAACGATTTCACGAACATAGACTACCTCCTGATTTCTTTTGCGTAAGGAGCAGGTTATCCTGTTGACCTTGTTTTTATCCAAGTCCCTTAGGCAAATGCTGAATACAAATAATGCCTTTATCCTATTCTACTTTAAATGTGCCTGTCAATGAACACTTGTTCTTGAATCCGTTTCAGTCCCTCTTTAATCGCTCTCGCTCGAACCTCGCCAATGCCTTCCACTTCGTCTAATTCCTGAATCGTTGCCATCATGATTCGAGGCAGATGATGAAAATGTTCTACCAGATTCGAGATGATCGTAACGGGCAGACGCCTGATCTTGTACAGGATCCGATAACCTCTAGGGGAAACCGATTCATCCAGCATACTGGCATTGGAGGAATACCCCAGCGTTCGCAAAAAAGAGGTGAGCTCCAGCATTTCCTCCGAGTTTAATTTTTTCATGTCCCGCAGCACAAGATCAGGTGAATAGGATGCATCTCGGGAATAATCCCGGATAAGCATATGAGCCTCTTCCTCAATGTTTGAAACCAGTTCCTCCAACTGCATACTGACGAGCCTTCCTTCTACTCCTAGCTCGCATATGTACTTGGAGACCTCTGTCTTAATACGTAACACCATCTCAATCCGTTGCAAAACCGAGGCAACTTCGTGCAAAGTAACGAGCTCCTCGAATTCTAACGCACCGAGATTCGTCAAAGTTTGATCAAGCACGGCCTTGTATTTCTCAAGGGTAGATACAGCTTGATTCGCCTTGGCCAAAATGACACTAATTTCGCTTAAAACATACCGGAAATTCCCCTGGTATAGCGTGATTACATTGCGACGCTGGGAGATAGCAATGACCAGATGATTCGTTTGAATGGCCGTGCGTTGTGCTGTACGATGCCGTGTCCCCGTCTCGCTCGTGGGGATTGAGGAGGGCGGGAAGATTTGCGTATTTGCGTACAGGATGCGTTTTGCGTCTTCACTTACTATAATCGCCCCATCCATCTTCGCTAATTCATACAAATGGGCAGGAGAAAAATCACAATTGATGGAAAAACCGCCATCGACAATCGACTTCATCTCCGGACCGCACCCAATAACGATCAAACCCCCGGTTTTGGCCCGTAAAACATTTTCCAACCCTTCACGAAGCTGTGTACCGGGTGCCACGAGACGAAGCACATCACCGATTTGCGGAATTCTTTTGATGTTCCCCTGCATGCCCACTCCTACCTCCTTATCACCTCGTTCAACGCATCGGCAATATTGCTCACACCAATTACTTGAATATCTGCTGGGGCATCCAGACCGCGGATGTTTTTCTCTGGTATGATGACACGCTTAAAGCCCAATTTATGTGCTTCTCGTACTCGTTGCTCAATACGAGAGACACCGCGCACCTCACCAGTCAAGCCAATTTCTCCGATAACAACATCATGCGGATTGGTAGCGTGGTCACGGAAGCTGCTTGCAATGCTTACGGCAATCGCCAAATCAACTGCTGGCTCATCCAGTCTGACCCCACCTGCTACGTTTACATATGCATCCTGATTTTGCAGCATCATGCCCATGCGCTTTTCCAACACTGCCATAATCATCGCCACACGCTGATGGTCGACCCCTGTTGCCGTTCTCCGTGGGGTTACAAAGCTGGTCGGGGCAACGAGAGCTTGCAGCTCAACCAAAACGGGACGTGTGCCCTCCATACTGGCTACGACCGTGGAACCCGCAACGCCAAATGGACGCTCTGCCAAAAATATCTCAGATGGATTCGCCACTTCCTCCAAGCCGCGATCCTTCATTTCGAAAATACCGATTTCGTTTGTCGAACCAAAACGGTTTTTGACGGCGCGCAAAATTCGAAACGTATTATGGCGCTCCCCTTCAAAATAGAGAACAGCATCCACCATGTGCTCAAGCATACGCGGACCAGCGATAGAACCTTCCTTGGTTACGTGACCGACAATGAAGGTACCGATCCCTTTTCCTTTTGCAATTCGCATCAATTGAGCAGTAGCCTCGCGCACTTGTGCGACGCTCCCCGCAGCCGATTGGATCGTCGGGTGAAACACGGTCTGGATCGAGTCAATAATCAGCACATCCGGGTCTACTTGATTAATATGCTGTTCGATCAAATCCAAATCATTTTCTGCCAATACAAACATCGGCGGCGTTTGCAAATGAAGTCGATCCGCGCGAATTTTGATTTGTTTTGCCGACTCCTCTCCCGATACATAGAGAACCTTCGCCCCTTGATGAGCCAAGGCAAAAGAAGTCTGCAAAAGCAATGTCGACTTTCCGATTCCGGGATCTCCCCCCACCAAAATGAGTGAACCCGGAACAAGCCCTCCACCTAGAACACGATTCAATTCTCCTATCGTCGTATCCATCCGTGGCTCTTCTTCACTGGCTACCTGGGTTAATGGAATCGCAGATTGGCGCTGGCCTCCGCTCAGCCCTTCGTGACGATGGGCATTTTTTACCGTCACTTCCTCTACCAACGTGTTCCAGCTGCTGCATCCTGGACATTTCCCCATCCATTTTGGCGATTCATAGCCACATTCTTGACACGCGTATTTCGTTTTATACTTTGACATAATCGCACCCTCACTTGGATTTCTTTCTCTACTTTTATCATAATTACGCACCCAAAAAAAGAATACCTCCTGAATCAGGAGGCATTCTATTACGTTTCAACAGCTTACGATTTCGTTTTTTCGAGGCGCTTGACAACCAGCTTGCCTTCTTCGGCTTCGATATTGACGGTATCGCCTTTACTGATCGTACCCTTGAGCAATTCCTCAGACAAATTATCCTCGATGTGGCGCTGGATAGCACGACGCAGAGGACGTGCACCATAGGCCGGATCAAAGCCTTCTTTTGCCAGTACTTTCTTGGCTTCTTCGGTCAATTGGAAATCAATGTCTTGCTCTTTCAAACGTTTACGCAGCTCTTCTGTCATGAGCGATACGATTTGCTCGATGTGCTCTTGCTCCAAAGAGTGGAACACGATTACTTCATCGATACGGTTCAGGAACTCAGGACGGAAGCTCTTCTTCAGCTCATCCATGACTTTGTCCTTCATGTCCTGATACTTTCTTTCCGAATCGTTGGTCGTGAAGCCAAGCGTTGTATTTTTCTTGATCATGCTGGCTCCGACGTTGGAAGTCATGATGACAACCGTGTTGCGGAAATCGACGGTACGCCCCTTGGAGTCTGTCAGACGGCCATCATCCAATACTTGCAAGAGGATGTTGAATACGTCTGGGTGAGCTTTCTCGATTTCGTCCAGCAAAATGACGGAGTAAGGCTTGCGACGAACTTTTTCGGTTAGCTGGCCGCCTTCGTCAAAGCCTACGTAGCCAGGAGGGGCACCTACCAAGCGAGCGGTGGAATGCTTCTCCATGTACTCAGACATATCCACACGGATCATGGCATCCTCGTCACCGAAAAGTGTCTCCGCCACAGCACGAGCCAATTCAGTTTTACCCACACCGGTAGGTCCCAGGAAGATAAACGAGCCGATCGGGCGTTTTGGGTCTTTCAAGCCAGCACGGGCACGGCGGATCGCACGCGAGATGGATTTGACTGCTTCATCTTGGCCAATGACACGATCGTGCAAAATCTCTTCCATCTTCAGCAAGCGCTCTGTTTCTTCTTCCTTCAGCTTCAACACAGGAATACCCGTCCAGCTCGCCACTACTTGCGCGATGTCTTCTGGCGTAACCTCCATGTTCAGCTGGCCTTGGCGCTCTTTCCAGTCTTTTTTCGTTTTATCCAGCTCTTCACGCAGTTTTTGCTCCTGATCGCGAAGGGCTGCTGCTTCCTCGAACTCTTGTGATTGTACGGCAGCGTCTTTTTCCTTGCGTACCTCTTCCAAACGTCCCTCCAGCTCTTTGAGGTTGGGTGGAACCGTAAAGGATTGCAAGCGAACTTTGGATGCCGCCTCGTCAACCAAGTCGATGGCCTTGTCAGGCAGGAAGCGTTCCGTAATATAGCGGTCAGACAGTTTTACTGCCTGCTCAATTGCTTCATCGGTAATTTTGACGCGATGGTGGGCTTCGTAACGATCACGTAGGCCATGCAGGATACGAATAGCATCCTCCGCTGTCGGTTCATCAACCTGAATCGGTTGGAAACGACGCTCCAGTGCTGCGTCTTTTTCGATGTACTTGCGATATTCATCCAGCGTAGTAGCACCTACGCACTGTAGCTCGCCACGTGCCAGAGCAGGCTTCAAAATGTTGGAGGCATCAATTGCGCCTTCTGCTCCACCGGCACCAATCAAGGTGTGCAGCTCATCAATAAACAGGATGATGTTTCCTGCTTGGCGAATTTCGTCCATGATTTTTTTCAGACGATCCTCGAACTCACCGCGATATTTGGTTCCCGCAACAACAGTTCCCATATCGAGGGTCATGACGCGCTTATCACGAAGGGTCTCCGGAATTTCGTTGTTCACGATTTTTTGGGCAAGACCTTCTGCGATAGCTGTTTTCCCGACGCCAGGCTCCCCAATCAAAACAGGGTTGTTCTTGGTGCGTCTGCTAAGTACTTGGATCACACGCTCGATTTCTTTTTGGCGACCGATGACTGGGTCCAGCCCGCCATCACGAGCAATTGCAGTCAGATCCCGAGCCAAGCCGTCCAGTGTCGGCGTATTCGCAGCTGGATTCCCTCCAGACGGTTGATGAGATGCCATCATTTCCGAGCTGCCAAGCAGCTGAAGCACCTGTTGACGTGCCTTGTTCAGGCTAACGCCCAAATTGTTCATGATTCTTGCAGCAATGCCTTCTCCTTCACGGATCAAGCCAAGCAGAATATGTTCAGTCCCCACATAGGTATGACCCAGTTTGCGGGCTTCGTCCATCGACAGTTCAATGACCTTTTTGGCGCGAGGTGTATAGTTTGGTGTGTAATTGCTACCGGACTGCTCTGTTCCTCGCCCGATTAACGACTCCACTTCACTCTGGATTTTATCGAGGCCAAGCCCAAGTGATTGCAGTGCCTTTGCAGCAATCCCTTCGCCTTCTCGAATGAGTCCCAGCAGCACATGCTCTGTCCCAATATCTTTGTGCCCGAGACGAACCGCCTCTTCCAGGGCAAGCGCCAGTACTTTTTGTGCTCGTTCTGTAAAACGTCCAAACATCATATCGTACACCTCCGTATAACCGTGTTTTTTCTCTATATGGTTAACAATTGCGTGATACCATTACTCTTGCGATTCTACTACGCGCAGACGCTCGCGGATCAACCTTGCCCTTCTTTCGTCGCGTTGGTCCGGAGTGAGCTTTTGACCAGCGTGGTGTTGTAAAAACCCTGGCTGTGTCGTGACCAACAGTTCGTTTAGGACCAGCGGAGACACGTTTGGAATGATGCCAAGATCAATCCCCAGACGGACATCGGACAGGCGCTGAGCCGCTTCTTTGGACTCTACCGTGCGAGCATACATCAAGATGCCAAACGACCGAAAAATCCGATCCTCCAAAGAAACCCGTGTATGCTCCAGCAAGTACGTACGTGCCACACGCTCTTGCTCAATAATCTGTCTGGCTACACCGTAGAGATTGGAAAGGATATCGGACTCAGACATCCCCAGTGTGACCTGATTGGATAACTGAAAAAGATTCCCTAGAGCTTCGCTGCCCTCTCCGTAAATTCCTCTAACGACCAGACCAACTTGATTAATCGCCTGTAAAATTCTGCTGATCTGCTGCGTCATAACCAGAGCGGGCAAGTGCAGCATCACGGATGCACGAATTCCCGTACCCACATTGGTTGGGCAACTTGTAAGATATCCACGTGTTTCGTCGAACGCGTAGTTCAAGTTTTTCTCAAAAATGTCGTCTATCTTCGTACCTATTTCCCATGCCTCGTTCAAACGAAACCCGGGTAATAGTACCTGTATTCGAATGTGATCTTCTTCATTAACCATAATGCTGACAGACTCATCTTCCCGAAGTAATACGGCACCTTTGCGAGATTCCTCTGCCAGATGGGGGCTAATTAGATGCTTTTCTACGAGCACGCGTTTTTCTAACGGGTTAATTTGATCCATATGGATGACCTGGAGCTGATGCCGTTTGCGCATTGCCTCCGAATCGCTTACTTCCGTTACCTTTCTGACGACTTCCTCGCCCTGCGAGTCCGTTGCCAATAACGGAAAGGGGTGCTGGCGCAGGTTACGGGCGATACGCAGCCGTGTACTAATGACAATGTCGGAATCAGGACCTTCTCCTTTCATCCAATTGCTCCACGGGTTTTGCATAAACTGCTTTTGGGACATAACCAGCTAACCTCCCTTGCTACGATTGGGCCATTTTTTGTTCCAATGCTCGAATTCGATCACGCATTTCTGCTGCCTTCTCGAACTCTTCACTGGCGACATGACTTTGCAGCGCTTGCTTTAGTTGCTCCAGCTCTTTACGGATCTTCAGTTTGCCACCGGTGCGCTCTGGTACTTTTCCACTATGCTGTGTGTTTCCATGAATCCGGCGGAAAAGTGGGTCCAGCCGATCTCCCAAAAAGGTGTAGCAATCACTACAGCCAAATCGGCCACTTTTACTAAATTGAGCATATGTGAGTCCACATGTTTCGCATTGAAGCGGCTTATTCGTTGCCGTTTCGCGTCCATTCTTTTGCATGGGATCAAATTTTAAAAGTCCTGACAGGAGATTGTTGATGCTGAAGTTGTGAAAGCCGGTAAAGACGTCCCCTTTTTCATGAGCACACTGCTCGCAAATATGGTATTCGGTTTTTTCGCCATTGACGATTTTCGTCAAATGAAGTGTCGCCGGTCGTTTTCCGCATTCCTCACAGTTCATATCATCATACCTCCTTTTACTTCAACAAGATTGCTGCGATCATCTGCTTTAAAATATTTGCCCGCAAACGATCCCGCAATTCAGCTTCTAAGGTCAATACGTTTCTCGAGGTAGCGATTTTCATCAAGGTGGCTTCTCTGATGTTGACTAATCCTTCCTCAAATAGTCTTTCTACGATCGCATTTCCCACGCTTTGACTGATGCTCTCACCAATCAGTTCTTCTGTTAGCAATTCTTGCAAGCGTGCTTTGCTGACAATCTGCACCTTGCGTATGCGAATATACCCGCCGCCCCCGCGCTTACTCTCTACGATGTAGCCTTTTTGAACGGTAAAGCGCGTATTGATGACGTAATTGATCTGAGACGGCACACATTGAAAATGGTCGGCAAGCTCACTACGCTGAATCTCGATCGATCCATTGGGACTGTTTGTAATGATGCTTTTCAAGTGATGTTCAATGATGTCCGAGATGTTACGCAAGTCATCGCCTCCTATTCCTCTGTGTATGTTCTTATGAGGTACCTATTGACTTTGACTATCTTTGACTTTAATTATAATGGGTTTAGTGCGTGCCCGCAAGTGTCCCTTACACATTCTAGTGTGGGCAAAAGAGGGTCGCTTGAAACTTGGACATGATCAACAAAAAAACCACTCCCTGAGGAATGGTTTATGCCTGTTTTTACGTATTGGTGTCGATTGCTGGCAAATGATTTAGTAGCTGTGAGAAGCTGGTAATGATGATATCTGCCCCATCAAGCTCGCCTGGTTTGGCAAAGCCAAAGTCGCATCCAATGGTAAATAAACCGTTTGTTTTGCCTGCTTCCACATCGGAGTGACGATCTCCTACCATGATGGCTTGCCCAATTTTGTAATCAGACAACAATTTTGCAACCAGATCATTTTTGGAATGCGTACGGAAACGGCCAGCGGAGTACAGGTCGGTCATCAGCGGCTTTAACTCGTATTCCTGACAAATGGCATCGATATATTCTTCCTGCCCATTGCTTGCTACAAACAATGCAAATCCTTTTTCATGCAGCTTTTCTAAGGTTGATTTTACATCCGGGTATAGCTCAGTCACTCGTTCTTTGAGTAACTGGATTTCATTGTCTAGCAAAAAGGCGTCTGCTGAGTGAATGGCTTCCTCACTCGCGCCCGGTAGCAATTTGTCCCAGATCTGCTCGATCGTCATTCCCAGTACATTGATCAGTTCACTTTCGTCAGGGGTTTCTCCTTGCCATAGCCCTTTTTGACGAAGCTGGTCAAACGTTCGGATAAATGCCGGGGTCGACAGCTTTTCAGTTTGCAGTAACGTGCCATCCATATCAAATAATATCGCGAATGGTACAGTCATGGGTTCCTCCATTTTGTCTGGCTAGGCAGCTATTCTATTTTCCCTGGCAACATATTCATATCATCCATGATAAACTCAGTAATTCGTTGTGCAGCATCTGGCTTTGAGATTTTCTGTCCCATTCTGCGCATATATTCCACCTTGGACGGGCTATGCAATAGTTCATCGATAAAGTAAATCAACTGCTCGGATAGATTCGCGTGCACTGCGCATCCATTATTGAGCAAAAAGTGGCTGTTCCTCTCTTCCTGTCCAGGCAGAGGGTTGTAAACAATCATGGGTACCCGTTTACTCATTACTTCAGCTGATGTAAGTCCGCCTGATTTGGTGACAATTAAATCAGCAGTCTCCAAGTATTCGTGGAAGTTATTGATGAATTTTAGCGGAACGACTTCATGGCGATACGTACGATTTGTCACTTTATTGTACAGCTTGTCGTTTGTCCCTGTTAACACAAAGGTTTTCAGAGGAATGTTAATCTCTTCTAACCCATCTAATACCTTTTCCATCGAGCCGAGACCCAATCCGCCCCCCGAAAGAATAATGCTCTTTTGTCCAGGAGCGAGGCCCAGCTTTTGCCGAATCAAATCGGCGTCCAATGGCAAGCTGAATTTTTTCATGATGGGAATGCCCATCGGAATGAATTTTTGATGATCCTGTCGATAAACGTCTAACAGGTAATACAGTTGCTCATGGCCGATGAAGTAATAGTTGATATGATGATTAATCCATGAAGGATGGATGGTATAGTCGGTAATAATTGTATAGATTGGTTCCTTCCAGTCATTTCTTCCTTTCAGTACGGAGAGCATACAGCTTGCAAATGGATGCGTAGCAATAAAGGCATCAGGCTGTACACTGTTGATCAGCTTTTTTAGTTTGTTTGCTAATAACTTATTCATCAGCACATTCATATCGAAGAAACGGGTTTTTTCTGTATTATGATAAATTCTGCCCCACATCTTGGGTGACAGCCTTAACAGATTCATATAGCTTTCCAGCAAAATCTTGTGAAAGGTGGGGCTAATATATTCCAGCGTATCGATGATCATTGATGTGCAACCACTCTCAGCCAAGCTTTCTTGCATAGCCCGCGCTGCCTGGTTGTGTCCGTTACCGATGGAAGCGGAAAAGATTAGAATTTTTTTCATGAACGATTCTCCTTCATAACCTCGCCTACTCCAACGCTTGGATCAGGTACCTTCTCATGTTAGTCTACCCCAAGACCCGTCTGCAAGAGGGAACTTGTCGGTCATTCGGCCTAACTTATCGACAAAATAATCGCGAGTTTGACTTTTTGCTGTAAAAACGAAAAACCTCCTTACCCATTCTGGGGTAAAGAGGTTGGATTCATTCCCTGAAAACTGAATACGCATGATTGCTAAGTGTGTGGATAAGTCCTCGACCGATTAGTATTCGTCAGCTCCACGCGTTACCGCGCTTCCACACCGAACCTATCAACCTCATCGTCTATGAGGGGTCTTACGAGCTTGCGCTGTGGGAAGTCTCATCTTGGAGGGGGCTTCACGCTTAGATGCTTTCAGCGCTTATCCCGTCCGCACATAGCTACCCAGCTGTGCCACTGGCGTGACAACTGGTGCACCAGCGGTGCGTCCATCCCGGTCCTCTCGTACTAAGGACAGCTCTCCTCAAACTTCCTACGCCCGCGACAGATAGGGACCGAACTGTCTCACGACGTTCTGAACCCAGCTCGCGTACCGCTTTAATGGGCGAACAGCCCAACCCTTGGGACCTACTTCAGCCCCAGGATGCGATGAGCCGACATCGAGGTGCCAAACCTCCCCGTCGATGTGGACTCTTGGGGGAGATAAGCCTGTTATCCCCAGGGTAGCTTTTATCCGTTGAGCGATACTCTTCCATGCGGAACCACCGGATCACTAAGCCCGACTTTCGTCCCTGCTCGACTTGTAGGTCTCGCAGTCAAGCTCCCTTCTGCCTTTACACTCTACGAATGATTTCCGACCATTCTGAGGGAACCTTTGGGCGCCTCCGTTACCTTTTAGGAGGCGACCGCCCCAGTCAAACTGCCCACCTGGCATGGTCCTCTCGCCCGATAAGGGCGACGAGTTAGAAACTCCGTACATCAAGGGTGGTATCCCACCGACAGCTCCACAGAGGCTGGCGCCCCTGCTTCTCAGCTTCCCACCTATCCTGTACATGATGCACAAAGTTCCAATACCAGGCTACAGTAAAGCTCCATGGGGTCTTTCCGTCTTGTCGCGGGTAACCTGCATCTTCACAGGTATTATGATTTCACCGGGTCTCTTGCCGAGACAGCGCCCAAGTCGTTACGCCTTTCGTGCGGGTCGGAACTTACCCGACAAGGAATTTCGCTACCTTAGGACCGTTATAGTTACGGGCCGCCGTTTACTGGGGCTTCGGTTCAAAGCTTCGCTTGCGCTAACTCATCCCCTTAACCTTCCAGCACCGGGCAGGCGTCAGCCCCTATACTTCGCCTTGCGGCTTCGCAGAGACCTGTGTTTTTGCTAAACAGTCGCTTGGGCTTTTCACTGGCCCCTCGGGCTATTAACCCTACCGAGGCGCCCCTTCTCCCGAAGTTACGTACCATTTTGCCGAGTTCCTTAGCAAGAGTTATCCCGCGCACCTTAGATTCTCTCCTCGCCTACCTGTGTCGGTTTGCGGTACGGGCACCTTGTTCCTCGCTAGACGCTTTTCTTGGCAGTGTGAAATCAGGGACTTCGGTACTAAAATTTCCCTCGCCATCACAGCTCATGCTTCACGGTGTGCGGATTTGCCTACACACCACACTCACTGCTTGGACCATCCAGTATACCGCTCACCCTATCCTCCTGCGTCACGCCATTGCTCAAGCGGAACAGAGGTGGTACAGGAATATCAACCTGTTGTCCATCGCCTACGCCTTTTACTCAGCTTAGGTCCCGACTAACCCTGGGAGGACGAGCCTTCCCCAGGAAACCTTAGGCTTTCGGTGGACAAGATTCTCACTTGTCTTTTCGCTACTTACACCGGCATTCTCACTTCCAAGCGCTCCACCGCTCTTTCCAGTACGGCTTCACTGCTGCTTGGAACGCTCCCCTACCCAGTCCGTAAGGACTGCCATAGCTTCGGTGATACGTTTAGCCCCGTTACATTTTCCGCGCAGAGTCACTCGACCAGTGAGCTATTACGCACTCTTTAAATGGTGGCTGCTTCTAAGCCAACATCCTGGTTGTCTGGGCAACTCCACATCGTTTCCCACTTAACGTATACTTGGGGACCTTAGCTGATGGTCTGGGCTGTTTCCCTTTTGACGATGGATCTTAGCACTCACTCACCGTCTGACTCCCGGACATAAGTCATTGGCA
>NZ_JABSUY020000001.1:730000-770000 GCF_013284355.2 Brevibacillus sp. M2.1A | reverse complement strand
GCTCACTCCTCTAGAAAATGCCTGCATTAACAATTTTGTACAGACTTTTATAATAGCGATACGGCGTACCTCGCAAAAGGTACGCCATAGATCGACTGCTTACAGGTTAATATCAAGAATCTCGTACTGAATGACTCCAGCCGGTACGTTGACGTCAACAATCGCGCCTTTTGCTTTGCCGAGGAGCGCTTGACCTACCGGGGATTCGTTGGAAATCTTGTTGTTCATCGGATCGGATTCAGCAGAACCCACAATCGTGTAATCCATAACATCACCGAACTCTAGGTCTTTCAGCTTCACGCGGGAACCAACACTTACAACACCTGTATCAACATCTTCATTTGTGATGATGCGGGCATTGCGCAGCATTTTTTCCAGGGTCAGAATGCGACCTTCGATGAACGCTTGCTCATTCTTTGCTTCTTCGTATTCAGAGTTCTCACTGATATCTCCAAAGCTAATCGCTTCTTTAATACGAGCAGCTACTTCCTTACGTTTAACCGTTTTCAAATCTTCAAGCTCTTGTTCCAGCTTTGTTAAACCTTCTGGTGTAAGGATGACTTCTTTTTCAGACATGGTTCAATTCCCCCGTTTTAAAAAATGATTCCATTTATACTGGGTAAAGTACAAAGGATTATATGTAGATGTTCTATACAATATACAGCAGAATGCAATCGTCTGTGAGGTTCAAAGGTAAAGCTGCCAGTGAGGACTGGCAGCTCGGCACCCAATATTACGGAGTATTATAGGATATGAAGGAACCCTTGTCAATGTCTGGAATGAACCACCAGTTTTAGTAGCTGACAGCCTCATCACTTGCTGGTTCCAGCGGTTCTTCGCTGTCATCTGCGTAGTTTTCAATCCAGTCAACAAAGTTCATGAGGACGCTGCGAAGCTCCTCTTCTGTCTCAACCGCATTCACGAGATTTTTCGTGTGCGTCGAGCCCTTCAAGCCTTTCAAGTAATACGCCGCGTGCTTGCGCATCTCAAGGACTCCCACTCTCGGACCCTTCAGCGCGATTAAACGCTCTGCATGCAATAAACAAATATTCATCTTTTCACGTGCGGTTGGCTCTGGACCCAGCTCTCCCGTCGTCAGGTATTGAATGGTGCGATACAGCATCCACGGATTTCCGAGCGCAGCCCGCCCAATCATAACACCATCGCATCCCGTTGTATCCAGCATGCGTCTCGCATCCTCAGGAGTAGCCACATCGCCGTTTCCGATCACCGGAATCGAAACGGTTTCCTTCACCCGACGGATCCAGTCCCAGTCCGCTTTCCCTTTGTACATTTGTACGCGGGTGCGTCCATGAACAGCGATCGCTTTGCCGCCTGCACGTTCTACTGCCTTGGCATTATCCAGTACGTACAGATGATCTTCGTCCCAGCCCAATCTCATCTTCACGGTAACCGGCTTGTCGACCGCATCGACCACAGAAGATACGACTTCGTAGATTTTATCAGGATCGAGCAACAGACGCGCACCTGCATCACAGCTCGTAATTTTCGGCACAGGACAGCCCATGTTGATATCAATGATATCCGCGTTCGTATGTTGGTCTACATATTTCGCCGCACTCACCAAGGTTTCCTTGTCTCCACCAAAAATCTGCAAACTTAGTGGTTTTTCGCGTTCGTCGACAAATAGCATATCTATCGTTTTTTTGTTTCCGTGCACAATGCCCTTGTCGCTTACCATCTCGGCGCAAACCAATCCAGTACCGAACTCCTTGGCAATCAGACGAAAAGCAGGATTACAAACACCTGCCATTGGAGCGAGAACTACGTTGTTCTTTAATTCAATATTGCCGATTTTCATCTATATTCGCCTCCTTATTCCCGCTTAGTCGGGGTCTTGGAGAGGACAATCCTATCCAAACTTCATTACATCACTTATTTATAGCACATAATTCATCGTAGTCTACCTGTAAAGTGCTGGCGATCTTCCGTAATACAGGCTCTGTTGGCGTACGAGTTCCTCTCTCTAGTGATCCAACAAAAGACAATGACACTCCCATCTTTTCCGAAAGGGACTGCTGTGTATACCCTTTTAGCTTTCGGAAGGACCGGATTCGATTTCCCAATTGATTGCTCCCCACTCACGTACCCCCTTGTGATCTTCTACCAATAAGGAAAGATAATGATCAATGGTCTGGTTATGCTCAGGTAAAACGCCGCCTTCCCAAACGTCTCGAAGCGGCACGAGTACAAAAGCACGCTCGCTCAGCCCGGGATGAGGAATCATGAGATTGTCTTGCGAAACACGAGATGTCCCGTACAACAGTAAGTCAATATCTATCGTGCGCGGTCCCCATCGAATCGTTCGCACACGTCCCAGCTCTCGCTCTACTGACAATGCCGTCTCTAAAAGCTGATCCGGGGTCTGATCTGTTTCCACAGCGATCGCCATATTCAGAAATGCGTCTTGTTCGACGTAGCCAAATGGATCGGTCTCATAAACAGAGGAGACACGAAGCACGCGAATTCCAGGTTGCTCGTTCAATCTCTGTATCGCCCGGAGCAAGTTCTGTGCCCGATCCCCGAGATTGGAGCCTAGCGCCAAATACGCAACTGTCATGAAGCAAAATCCTCTCTTCTACGGATCATCTCAATCGCAACCGACTCATAATGCCCATTGATCGGCGGATTCGGCTTGGTCACTTTTGCTTTGACTTCATGCAAAGGGAATTGCTCCAGTAGACGTTCTGCTATCACAGCGGTCAGTTTTTCTACCAGATGAAATCGTTCACCCTCGACAATTTTTTGCACACAAGTAAAGATATCGGCGTAATTGACTGTATCGTGAAGATCGTCACTCGCTCCGGCTTTGGATAAATCGAGCGATAGCTCCAAATCGACATAAAACCGTTGGCCCAGTTCAGCCTCTGCTCCAAACACACCGTGATATCCGTAAAATGACATGCCATTGAAGTAGATTTTATCCAAGGTTTAAATGCCCCCTTTTAGCATCGCGTCCATCATCTTCGTAACGCGCTTCATTTCTTTGACATCATGCACCCGTACCATATGACAGCCTTTTGCCGCCCCGAGAGCAACCGTCGCTGCCGTACCTTCGACACGTTCATCTACAGGCAAGTCGAGAACATGACCAATCATCCGCTTGCGTGAAGTAGCAAGTAGAACGGGATAGCCCAGCCCTACCAGATCATCCAGCCTGCGCATCGTTTCGAGATTTTGCTCGACAGTCCTTACAAACCCAATCCCCGGATCGAGGATGATTCGCTCCTGCTTTACCCCTGCCTGCAAAGCGATCTGTACGGACTCACGCAGGTCTTTGATATAGTTTGGGAAAAAGTCGTGATAGTCCGTGTCTTCGCGGTTGTGCATCAGGATAATGGGCACATCGAGACGAGCAGCTACCTCTCCCATCCGCGGGTCACGCTTCGCTCCCCATACATCATTTATGATATGTGCCCCTTCCAAAATAGCCCGTTCTGCAACCGCCGCTTTGTATGTGTCAATGGACAGCGGAACAGACAATTCCTGCGAAAGCATCCGAATGACTGGCAGCACTCTTTCCAGCTCCGTCGCCTCATCGACTGCTTCCGACCCCGGACGTGTCGATTCTCCCCCGATATCAATCAGGTCAGCTCCAGCCTCAACCATTGCACGCGCTTGTGCAAGTGCTGCCTCCACATCGACATAACGGCCGCCATCCGAAAATGAATCAGGCGTCACATTCAAAATACCCATGACTAGCGTACGCTCTCCCAATGGCAGGACATACTGGCCACAGTTCAGCTCGCGCCGCGCACGAAGCTTGGCAGGCATCGCTAAAACTTCCCGTACCTCTGCCGCCAACGCTCGTAGTTCTTCTGTTTGGGTTTTCATATAATCCAACGCCAAATCCATCTTCTTGTGAGAAGCCAACAGCAGCACGTATTTTTTGTCGGCAGTACCTGGTTGGTCTGAGATAACAGCTTCCGCATCGAAAGAGTGCATAATCTCTCTCACACTCTGTGCTGTTGCCCCACTCATGTTTTCCGTGTGAATCTTCAGGCTCGTCCCCGCTTCCGTCATGCGTTCGGCTTCAGGAACAGGAACTCCCCTTTTGACAAGCTCCGAAACCATCTCAGCGAAGGTCGCAGCATGGATTCGAAATGAATTGTATTTCATGATCAAACTCCCTTTTTCCGTCTTCGCACATTGAATAGTAGCATACCATAATTTACTCGCTAGCCGCTACAGACTGACGGTAGGCGCGGTGCAGTTCGCACGAATATGTACCATATGTCGAAGGGACGGAATGCCCGTCAATTTCAGTAATCGGAACAATCTCTTGCACGGAATTTGTCGTAAAGACTTCATCGGCATTGAGCAGCTCTTCCAAGCGATATCGACCTTCTTCGACAGGTATCGATAATTGCTGTGCCAAAGCCAAAACATGTCGCCGCGTCACACCATCTAGAATGCCCGTATCAATAGAAGGGGTAAACAACTGGCCGTTCTTGACCCAGAACACATTGCTCACAATTCCTTCCGCCACGAAGCCATCATGCGTCAAAAACAGACCTTCCACATCGGGACGGGCACCGAGTTCTTGGCGTGCAAGAGCATTGTTTAAGTAATTGTGCGATTTAAAGCGCTGCTGGCCTTCTGCTGTCTGTCTAGCCAACGCCAATGTCTGCAACCGTTTTGGCATGGGAGGTACTGCCAGAGGTGCTACAGGTTTGGCAAATACAAATAAGGACGGACGCTCGTAGCCCTCTGCTACCAAGCCCACCCCTTCTGCGCCAGCCGTAATACTCAAGCGGACGTAAGCATCACGCAACTCGTTTGCATCGATGGTCATCAAAATGGCTTCCGCCAGCTCTTCCCTTGTCCAAGCAGGTTGAATCTGCAACGCAAAAAGCCCGGAACAAAGCCGGGCGTAATGAGCATCCCATAGAAATAGCTTGCGGTCGTATACACGTAAGGTTTCAAACAAACCAATACCGTACAAAAACCCGTGATCCAATATCGATACTGTAGCCTCATGAGCCGGACAAATCGTCCCGTTAGCATAAACGTGCATCTGCGCTCTCTCCCGATAATATAGTCGAGAGCATCATATCACACTTCCGAAGAAAGTTCCGTTTCCTCCGAGCGTTTGCCGTGTACGAAACGCGAGATAGTAATGGAGATTTCATACAAAACGATAAGTGGCACAATTACCATAATATCGGAGAGGAAATCAGGCGGCGTAATAGTAATCGAGATAATCGCGAGCACCAAATAGGCGGGTTTGCGTATTTTAGCCAAGCGATGCGGGTTGAGAATCCCCAAATGGCTCAAAAACAAAACGACAACCGGCAGTTCAAAAAGCAACCCAAACGGCAGGCAAAGATTGAGCATAAAGGTGAAGTAATCGTTCGCTGTAATGACCAGTTCAAAATTCCCGTTGGATAAACCCAACACAAATTTGTACATCATCGGAAATAGCACAAAGTAGGCGAAGGAAAGCCCGAAAATAAACAGCAGGAACAGAGCCGGAATATACATGAGCGCCACTTTTCGCTCTCTTTCTTCCAATGCGGGCACCACAAAGCGCCAAACTTGATAAGCGGCAACCGGGATTGTAATCGCAAGCGCACCGACTGCGGCCAGCTTTACATAGATCGACAGGATATCTCCCGGCCCAAGGATCGCCAGCTTTTCCCCTGAATGATTCGCTAACGCCAAATAAATATGATCCACAAATAAAAAGCAGATAACCATACTGACAACAAGAACGGACAGCACAATCAAAATTCTGCGGCGCAGGTCTGTCACATGCTCAAGTATAGGCATCTCTTTGCTCACTCGAACTCCTCCTCATGCGCGGAAAAAGGCAGTGCGTCTCGTGTACGCACCGCCTTCACTCAGGCCGGATTAGTTAATTCGTTTCAACGCTTCTTCTGGAGCCTTCTCTTTTTCATCATCGTCTTTGGTCAAATCTTTTGCTGCGGTTTTAAATTCGGTCAAGGTTCGTCCAAAAGCACGACCGATCTCTGGCAGTTTACTCGGCCCGAAAATCACCAAAGCAATGATCAGGATCAGAATTAATCCAGGAATACCGATGCTCGACAGCATAATCTGTTACACTCCTTGTCCTAGAAACCTGTAATAGCAATCACGCTCGGCATGGCTACTGCATTTCCGCCTTTAGGCCAGTGGCTGGTTGGCTTGTCATACGACTTCAGGTTTTCACCTGGATGCTGCACCGCCAGGAACAGTGTTTTTTCATCAGGGGTGAACCACGGACCTGTCATTTCAGCGCCTACTGGTGCAGACGCGAATTGTGCTGCTTCTCCCTTGCTGTTACCCGTTGTTGGAATGAAAAACACACCATTGTTTCCAAAGGATTTATAAATGCCGCTGTTCATCGACGAGGACGAGATGTCTGTCACGACCCACAGGTTACCCGCACTGTCGAAAGCCATGTTGTCTGGCGCCGCAAAACCGCTTTGTGGTCCACCTGCTGCAAAAATCTCAAACGTAAACTCCAAACCTGCATGGTTGTTGTCATTCTCGAACAGGCGAACGATTTGTCCGTAGAAGTTGCCATGCTTGTCGTTGTTGGTCAAGGCAATGAAGACGGAACCATCAATCGGATGAACTTCCAGGTCTTCTGGGCGATCCATCGGGGTAGCCCCTACTGCTTTGGATGCATCTCGGCAGTTGAGAAGCACGTCAGCCTGAGAAGCAAACATCGGTTTGCCATCTGCATCGACTGCTTTTTTCAGTGCTTCATTTGTTGCGAAATCCAACGGAATCCATTTACCCTTACCGAAGTTGGCAACGTACAATGTACCCTCTTCAAGCAGCTTGGAATTGCTTTTCCCCGCCTTTGGATCGTACTTACCTTTGGATACATACTTATACACGTATTGGTCTTTCGCATCATCCCCCATGTAGACGACCAGTTGTCCAGACGGAGCCAGAACCATTGCCGTGTTTTCGTGGGAGAATCTGCCCAATGCTGTATGCTTCTTCGGAGTCGATTTCGGATCAAATGGATCTACCTCAACAACCCAGCCATAGTGCTCGGCTTCAGGCAGCTTGCAATCACCGACGACGTCCATGTAGTTTTCCTCGCAGGAAAGAATTGTATTCCACATCGTCACGCCGCCGGAGCAGTTCGCAAATGTTCCGGTTACTTCTTTAGCAATGGAAGCTGCTGGACCCGTCAGCACATGCTTGGTCAGCCCGCTTACCCGACGACCATATTTGGAATCGGAAACAAGCTTCCATGTGCCATTTTCATTTTTGATTTCAATAATGGAACCGCCAAGTGCATACAAGTATTTTTCGATTTGTGCAGGGGTACGTTTGTTGTCTTCAGAATCAGCATTCAAATAGTCATAACCGTTTACGTAATATTCCAACTCACCTAAATATTCGTGATTTACCCACAAGAGGCCATGATCGGACTTGCCTTCGATTGGCAGGAAACAGGTGAAGTCGTTGTTGAACCCGAAGGTATCTCCTGCCGCATTGATCTTATCGCCATAGGAAGCCACTACATCGTATTTAAAACCGTCCGGCAGTACAACATCGTCTTTTGTAGTCGGATGAATTTCTTTGAATTTCGGATTGAAGTTATGCTTCTTTGTATCGAGACCAAACAGATGATCGGCCGTTTTTCCTGATAGGGTACCGCCAGCCGCCAGGGCAGGAATTCCTGTTGCTACCGAAGCCAACGCCGCTGTCCCTACACCGAGATAAGTCAAAAACTGTCGACGATTTACATCCATTTACTATCTCTCCTTTTTTGCCTTCTTCGGTTTCATTGTACAAGCCGTATATCGAGGAACCATGAATGTTATATAAAGAGTATGTAAATAAAAAACCGCCCTCGAAAAAGGCGGTTTTCCTGTCATATCTATGTGTCAACCTGTCGTGTGACGCGCGTATGCGGTAAGGAAGTTTTTCAGCAATTGCTTGCCGTGCTCGGTAATAATCGATTCAGGGTGGAACTGGACGCCCTCAATTGGGTACTCCCGATGGCGCACAGCCATGATTTCTCCTTCGGCTGTCCGGGCGGTTACTTCCAGCTCACTCGGAATGGACGCTTCCTCAATAATCAAAGAATGATAGCGTGCCGCTGTAAAAGGAGAAGGGATGTCCTGAAAGATCGTTTTGCCATCATGGAAAACCTCAGAGGTTTTTCCGTGCATCAAGCGCTCGGCCCGAATGACTTTTCCGCCAAACACTTGCCCAATGGACTGATGGCCCAAACAAACACCCAAAATCGGAATTTTTCCGGCAAAATGGCGGATCGCATCCATGCTGATCCCCGCTTCATTTGGTGTGCACGGCCCTGGAGACACCATCAAATAATCAGGTGCCAATCGCTCGATTTCTTCCAGTGTAATTTTGTCATTGCGATACACTTGGAGTTCTTCCCCAAGCTCTCCCACATACTGCACCAAATTGTAGGTAAAGGAATCGTAGTTATCAATCATCAAAATCATCGTACACTCGTCTCCTCTCAACTCATCGTTCTCTGCTCGCTCAACTCAAGCGCTTTCCACAACGCTTCTGCCTTTTTCAACGACTCGGCGTACTCTGCCTCTGGAACCGAATCAATCACGATACCCGCTCCAGCCTGCACATGAGCTACGCCATCCTTGATCACCATGGTGCGGATGGCAATGTTGACCTCGATATCACCATTGAAACCAAACCAGCCGATTGATCCCGTATAGACGCCTCGCTTGACTGGCTCCAGCTCTTCGATGATTTCCATCGTGCGAACTTTTGGCGCTCCGGTGATCGTTCCTCCCGGAAAAGTCGCTTCGATCGCATCAAGCGCATCCTTGCCTGCTGCCAGCTCTCCTTTGACGTGAGAGACGATATGCATGACGTGGGAATATTTCTCCACGACCATGAATTCGCTGACCTCCACACTGCCAAAGCGACAGACGCGGCCCATGTCATTGCGTTCCAGATCAACCAGCATGACATGCTCTGCTCGTTCCTTTTCATTATCAATCAGCTCACGTGCCAACGCATCGTCTTGCTCGTCCGTTACTCCACGCGGACGTGTACCGGCGATTGGACGCGTATGGACTTCCTTGCCTTTTACCTTTACAAGTAGCTCTGGCGAGGCACTAACCAATTGAAATTCAGGGAAGCTCAGATAGCCCATATAAGGAGACGGATTCAGCTTGCGAAGCACATCGTACACTTCTGGGGCAGTCACCTGCACTGGCTTGCTCTGCCGTACCGACAGATTGACCTGAAAAACATCCCCTTGGGCGATGTACTCCTGCACCCGACGAACGGCATCCTCGAATTGGTCTTTGGCAAAGGATACGGACGCTGGCACTAGCTTGGCAAGCGGTCTTTTGCGCAAAGCTTCCCAATCTGTCTCATCGCGGTCCATTGCCAATGAAGCAATCGAGTCCATACGTTTTTCCAGCTGGAGTGCTGCTTGTCGATAGCTCTCTTCGGTCAAATTGTCCGCGTTCAAATGCGTCAGGCAAATGATCTCTCGGGTCTCATGATCAAAGACAAGAAGGTCTTGCATTATCATAACATACAGGTCTGGCAACTGTAAGTCGTCAGTCGCTATCTGTGGCAAGCTGGGCTCAAAAAAGCGGTTCATCTCATAGCTGATATAACCTACGGCCCCTCCGGAAAAATCCGGCATACTTGGAAGCGCAGGCGTACGGTAACGAGATAGCAGCTCCCGCAAAGCATTCAATGGGTTGTGAGTATCTATGCTTTCAATTTTTCCTTCTGGGTACGAAACGATTGTTTCTCCTCGCTGACTGCGCAGCGTAGCGATAGGCTCATATGCCAAAAAGGTATACCGCCCAGCTCGTCCACTTTCCAGCAGGACAGCATTTTGCAGAGAAGGCTGTAGCTTTGTGAGCACCTGCCACGGATCAATCGTCGAAGACCACGGTCTACGCAGGGCTAGGGGAACCAACGAATAAGATAAGGCATATGTCTGACAATCAGCAAAGGTAGGGAACATTCTTCCTCTTCACGCTCCGGTTTTCACTATTTATCCGTTCATTATATAGTTGCCTGATACAAAAAGAAAAGACCACGTGGCCAACGCGGCTCCGTGGTCTTGCGGTATCTTTTTACAATTAATCTTCGAACTGATATAGAGGCGTGGACAAATAACGCTCCCCATTCGAAGGAATGACAACGATCACTTTTTTGCCTTTGCCGAGCTTCGCTGCTACTTGCAGAGCCGCATGGATCGCTGCTCCAGAAGAAATCCCACCGAGAATGCCTTCCTGACGAGCCACACGACGCGCAGTTTCAAAAGCGTCCTCGTTTTCTACCTTAATGATTTCGTCGTAAATTTGAGTATCGAGAATTTCTGGAACAAAGCCAGCCCCGATACCTTGGATCTTATGTGGACCTGGTTTGCCGCCAGACAAAACCGGCGAAGCCGCAGGCTCAACAGCCACGATTTGTACATTCGGATAGTGTTCACGAAGAACCTGCCCTACACCCGTAATCGTTCCGCCTGTACCGATACCGGAAATAAACGCATCTACGCCGCCAATTTCCTTGGCTTGGTCCAACAGTTCACGAGCAGTCGTCTCACGATGAATGCCCGGGTTTGCCTGGTTTTTAAATTGTTGCGGAATGAAATACGAGCTATCTTCTTTTGCCAGCTCTTCCGCTTTGCGAATCGCTCCGCCCATCCCTTCGCTGCCTGGTGTGAGGACCAGCTCTGCACCATACGCACGCAACAGGTTGCGTCGCTCCATACTCATCGTCTCTGGCATGACCAGAATAGCACGATATCCTTTTGCAGCAGCAACCATCGCGAGTCCAATACCGGTATTTCCGCTCGTAGGTTCAATGATGGTATCACCCGGTTTCAGACTTCCGTCTGCCTCTGCTGCCTCAATCATCGACAACGCAATTCGGTCTTTTACACTGCTGCCCGGGTTGAAGAACTCCAGCTTCAAGTAAATGTCTGCAATATCTTCGGTGACAACACGATTTAGCTTTACAAGCGGAGTAAATCCAATCAAATCGGTAATGGAATTAGCCACGCGCATATGTTCTGCCCCTCCTATTTTTCATAACCGAGTAAAATGCTAGGATTTATTGACATAATTATATCAACGGTAGCCTATTTGGTCAATGAGGCATTTGCCCAGAAATCTGGACCCCTACCGATTTTCGCAATCGCTCCAGCACGACATCCAGCGACTCGACCTGGGCAAATGCGATTTCTCGGCGCAGCTCCTCTTTTACCTCTTCAAACGTCCGTTGACTGGCTTCCCTACGCTCTATCAGTTGATAAATGACGTATTGATCCTGTATTTTGATCGCTTCGCTATGTTTGTCTTTCTCCAGCTTTTCTACGATGGGCTTCGCCTCGTCAGGCAATCGATTATCCTTGATGGAAACCCAGCCTACATCCCCGCCACTCGCCGCTGTATCTGCATCAATCGAACGCTCTTTGGCAATCGTCTGAAAGTCGGCCCCGTTTTTCAAATCAGCCAAAACTTTTTCCGCTTCTTTTTGTGAAGCCACGACGATTTGTCCTAAACGCATCTGCATTGGTCGGGTATAACGGTCAGATCGGCTATTGTAGACGTTTAATATCTCTTCATCCTTGATGGTCATGTCCTTCGTTGCCAAGGTTTGCAGCAGGATTTGATAAGAAATCTCCTGCTTCAGGGCTTCCACGGTCGTCCCCGCTTGTTTTAACAGCGCAGCCTCAAACTCGCTGTCTGTCCGACTTCCGTAACTATCGCGAATCTGGGAAAGCTCTTGCTCCAACTGCTTCGGATCAACCGTGATACCGGATCGCTTCGCCTCTTGAAAAACGACTTCCCGATTAATCATGTCGTTTAGCACTTGCTTACCGAATTTTTGTTTCAGCGCCGTTACATACTCATCGTTGCTAATCGTCTTATCCCCTACAATGGCGGCAGGCTGCAGCTTGCCTGATGCCTGGTACCATGCCCAGGTAACGGCAAGCAGCAACAATACAAGCGCCCCAATGAATGCCCACAACCCTTTTACGTTGGTCATGCCAACACTCCCCTACTTGACGCCGCGCTTACATGTCTTTCAGGATGTCTTCCAACGCGGATCTGTCATAATGGTAACGTTCATTACAGAAATGACAGTGTACTTCAGCTTCGCCCTGTTCCTCAATCAGACTTTCCATTTCTTCGCGTCCCATGCTGATCAGTGCCTGAACAACCTTATCCGCTGTACATTTGCAGCTAAATTGAATCTCCGTGCGGCTCAGGATTTTTGGATCATCCAAGACGCGGGCCAAAATCTCTTCAGGAGTCAAACCTTCGCCAATCATGCGAGAAACCTGTGGAAGCTGTCCCAAACGCTCTTCAATTGCTGCCACAACCTCTTCAGGCGTATTTGGCAACAGCTGAAGAATAAAACCACCCGCCGCCAAAACAGAACGGTCTTCTGGATTCACCAGTACACCCACCCCTACTGCTGAAGGCGTTTGCTCGGACATCACAAAATAATAAGTGAAGTCTTCTCCAATCTCACCAGAGACGATTGGCGCACTGCCTTGATACGGCTCCTTGAGACCGAGATCTTTCGTTACGTACACAAACCCGTCTGTTCCCACTGCACGCGCTACATCGAGCTTGCCTTTTTCGTTTAGCTCAAAGTGGACGTGCGGGTTGGATACATACGCGATTCCTTCACCATGTGCGTTTGCTTCCGCCATAATCTGCCCGATTGGTCCGCCTCCTTTTACTTTGACATGGAGGCTCTCGTTTCCTTTTAACATAGCCCCCATCATCAAGGTAATAGTCAGCGTACGTCCCGCTGCTGCTGTCGCTGTATTCCACATGTCGTGACGACGACGCATATCTTCGACAGATTCCGTCGTGCGTGCGGCAAATGCACGAACATGCCCATTAAAACCCGTTGCTCTTATCATATAATCGCCCATATAGCGATCCTCCTTTTCGAACTCCCTCTTTAAAATAGCGAAAAAATCATGAAGCTATCTTACCAGTTTACCACAAGGAGAAAAAGACTACGCTTCTCCCGCTGTGAGTCTGACACTTTGACAATTCGACCATTTCTGACAGAAAAAACCCCTCTGTACGAAGAGGGGCCGAAATAACTAAATCCTATGTTAGGTTAAATAATCTTTTAATACGTGCGAGGCTTTTTGCGTTCGCAATCGGTCAATCGTCGTCGCTTCAATTTGGCGAATACGCTCGCGGGTAAGACCAAACATTTTCCCCACTTCCTCCAGCGTGTACACTTGATCATCATAGAGACCATAACGCATGGAGATAATTTCTTGGGCGCGGGGACTAAGTCGATCCAACGCTGCGCGCATTTGCGAGCGAAGGTCTACTTTTTCAATCCAGTCATCCAGCGAGGACAACCCATCATCCATGATTTCTGCGTAGCTCAAGCTCTCGTCTTCATGCCAGGCCTGCCATTTCTCACTGTCCAGTTCTGCGTCGATGGATTCCATCTTCATCATGAGAGCCAGTTCAATGGCCTCCACCTTTTCTAATGGAATATCCAGAAGTACGGCAATCTCCTGCCGATCTGGCGTCCGGTTCAAAGCATGGACGAGATGTAGTACTTGCTTTTGATACTGGCGAATCTGCTCATGCATGTGGACAGGAATGCGAATCAGAGTTGCTTTGTCGTTGATGGCACGGGTGATCGCTTGAGAAATCCACCAGTGCGAGTAATGATAGAGACGCACGCCTCGTCCCACATCAAATTTGTCAATCGCGGTAAACAAACCTATCGTGCCCTCCTGAATCAAATCCAGGAACGGCATCCCTCTTTTCAAATGGCGCAAAGCGGTACTAACTACGTATCGTAAATAGGCGCGCACAATCGTTTCACGTGCTTCAAGATCGCCATCCCTTTGATAGCGAATCAGGCAAGCAAGCTCTTCTTCTTTGTCCAACATGGGTGTTGCAGCGACGCTTTCCAAAAACAGTAGAGCAGAAGTGTCCGACCGAAGCGATCTAGGGACAACAATTCCCAACTGTGTCTCCACTTCCCGCCAGCGACGGGGAGTTGAATGGAACGAGGAGGTACTCAGAGTCATATGCAACCCTCACTTCTCTGGAATGGAAGATCACGATGAAGTAGGTGAGTCACGGAATGTTTTACTGTATCCGTATTTCGACAAAACCCATTCGATTCCTGCCAGTTAACAGAATATTAACAGTTCTCCTCTCAGAACAGTTGATGAAAGCCCTTTCATAGGTTAGGGTTAAAAGTTTATGAAGAAAAAGCCATCCCTAACACCAAGGATGGCAAAAAGACAATGTCGAATTTTCTGATAAAACCAAAGGCTACTGATACAAGTGACAGGCGACGAAGTGGTTCGTGTCTACTTCCTGCCAGATAGGCTTCTTTTCGGCACATACTGCTTTGGCTACCGGACAGCGCGTACGGAACACACAGCCACTAGGTGGATTGATCGGGCTCGGAACGTCTCCTTCGATAATGGTGCGCTCACGGCTTTTCTCCAAGTCGGGATCGGGGACAGGAATGGCCGACAACAACGCCTGCGTGTAAGGATGCTTCGGTGATTCGTAAAGGATTTCACTGGCAGTCATCTCGACCATATTGCCCAAATACATGACGCCAATACGATCGCTAATGTGCTTGACCATTGCCAAATCATGCGCGATAAACAAGTACGTCAGCTTTTGTTCCTGCTGCAATTTCTTCATTAAATTAACGACCTGTGCCTGAACCGAAACATCGAGTGCGGAAATCGGCTCATCGGCAATAATGAAGGTAGGATTGACGGCAAGTGCCCGCGCAATCCCTATCCGCTGTCGCTGACCACCACTGAACTCGTGCGGGAAACGGTTGGCATGCTCTTTTTGCAAACCAACCATCTCCAATAGCTCAATCACTCGTTTTATCCGTTCCTTCCCTTTATATAGCCCATTTAGATGCAGGCCCTCCGAAATGATTTCCGCTATGTTCATTCGGGGGTTCAGAGAAGCATATGGGTCCTGAAAAATCATTTGCATATGGCGTGTCAGTTTGCTCCGCTCAGCAGATGATGCCTGGTGGACGTTTTGCCCGTCAAAAATGATCTCACCTGTCGTCGGTTGATACAATCCGATAATTGTACGGCCTGTGGTCGATTTACCGCAGCCAGATTCCCCTACCAGTCCAAACGTTTCTCCCTCGTATATATCGAAGGAAACATTGTCCGCTGCCGTAAGTGAGAGCCCTTTACCCAACGTAAAGGTTTTTGTCAGGCTCTTTACCTGGACCAGCTTCTTTCGTTGCATCTGGCCACTCCTCCCCGTTATCCGTTTACCAGTATCGTCTGGAGATGCAATGTTCCTTTTCGAGCTTGTAGCCATCCAGCTTGACGATCTCGATGGCACTTCGCGAATCCGGAGAATGAATCATTTCACCATTCCCCATATAAATGCCCACGTGATGAACTCTGCCTTTCCCCTCTTCATGGGCAAAAAACAGCAGATCCCCCGGAAGCAACGCTTCTTTTTCCACGAGCTGTCCGGCTTTTGCCTGATCAGATGCATCACGCGGGATCTGGAGACCGACAGATCGGTGCATGTTGTACGCAAATCCTGAGCAGTCATACCCGTAAGAGGACATGCCGCCCCATAAATAATGCAGGTTGAGGAATCGCTTGCCCGCTTCTACGATTGCCTCTCCACGATTACCGGAAAGCTCGATGGGCTCGTTTACTCTGACGATTTGGACGTCTGCTTTTGGCAAAAGTCCTGTACCGTTCGGTGTCGCTACCGTTACCCAGTCCGCGGTTTCCCCAATCAGCGGCAGTTTGGTCAAAAACGCAAGCTCCAGGTCTGGCTTTTGGTCGGCTGTATGTAGACGGGTAAACGCCGCCGTGACCATTGCCAGCTTTTGGCCTTGCTGTACCTCAAAAGCATCTGACCACGGTGCTAGCTGACGAGACGGTACCCAGCCGGGATAGCCTGTTGCGTTTTTGTTCGTTGTCTGATCAGGAATCAGAATTTGTGACCATTCCCCTTGCTCCTCGACTACCTCTACGCGGGTACCATACAGCGCTTGAGTTTGAATCGCGTTATTGTCGTAAAAACCAAGCTTCTCTTCTACAGTAAGGGAAGCGAGCCAGCTTCGTGCATCTACCGGGGATTGGAGCGCTACTTGGTCAATATCACGCGGCGACTCCGGCTTGGTCCACACAGTGGCGACAGAAACAGAAACTATAGCAGATTTCATCTTAGTTCTCCCCCTCCCACAGGCTGACGGAACGAATGCCGAGCCCCGACTCTTCTGGCATGCGCATCAAGCGGCCCTCGTACGTTACGCCACCTTCTATGCCATCGTGCAAAAGCATCAACGGGGCATCGAAATCAAAGCGGGTGATGTTTTTCTTGCTGGCCGCAAAATGAGCTGCTGCTGATACAGCCAAACGCGATTCGATCATGCTGCCAACCATGCATGGAATACCGTGCTCTTCAGCCAATTGGTTGATCAATTGTGCTTTGTAAATGCCACCAGCCTTCATGAGCTTGATATTAATCATGTCTGCCGCACGGTTTTGCAACACCTGCAGGGCCTGCGCTGGTGAAAACACACTCTCGTCAGCCATGATTGGCGTATCGACCGAATCTGTTACCCGCTTCAAGCCTTCCAGATCATGCGCTTTTACAGGCTGCTCAATGAGTTCGATGCCAAGACCCATGTCCTCCATTTTGCGAATGGATTGGACCGCTTCTTTTACATTCCATCCCTGGTTGGCATCAAGACGAATCTTCACCTGATTGCCCACGGATTTGCGAATTTCCTGGATGCGTAAAATGTCATCCTCGATGTTGTCCTTGCCGACCTTGATTTTCAGTACGTGAAAGCCTTGCTTGAGGTAGAGAGCCGCATCCTCGCCCATTTCCTTCGGGGAGTTCACGCTAACGGTATAATCGGTTTCCAATTGGTCACGGTAGCCCCCGAGGAATTGATACAACGGCATTCCTGCTCGCTGAGAAATAAGGTCGTACAACGCAATGTCTACCGCTGCCTTCGCACTCGTATTTCCTACCATGGATTGGTGCAAGGTTTGGAAAACTCGTTCATAGGCAAGCAAATTCAAGCCGATGAGCTGAGGTCTCATCGTATTCATAATCGCTGACTCGATGCTCTCGATGCTGTCTCCGGTAATGACGACAGTCGCCGAAGCTTCGCCCCACCCGACCATACCGTTGTCGCAGGTGATTTTCACCAGAATCGATTCCAGACTATGCACCGTACGCAAAGCCGTTTTAAAAGGCTTTTTCAATGGTACAGAAATTCGTTTTACTTCGATGGCTTGAATAATCATGTTTTCCTCCATCTTCTCCAGCACTCGTGCTTTCCTTCGTTGTGTTTTTTCTCATAGACATACTAAATTATAGCACTATTAAAAATTCTAGCAAAAAAGGGGGAGAGTCATTTCATCCGCCTGAAATGACTTCTCCCTACTTACTATTTCTTACTTCACGACAGCTTTTCTCAGGTCTGTGTAGCTCAGTGAAGAGCTTTGTACACCACTCACTTTGTCGCTTGAGAGCAAGGAAGTGTTATAGAAATAAAGCGGTGCGATTGGCGCTTCATCCAACAAGATTTTTTCTGCATCATGAAGCAGCTTCAGACGTTTTGCATCGTCTGGCTCCTTGTATGCGTCTTGGATCAGCTTGTCGAATTGTGCATTGCCCCAGCCCGTACGATTGCTTGCTGCCTTCGATTGGAAAATGTCGAGGAAGTTGATCGCATCACCGAAGTCAGGCAACCAGGAAGAACGAGCAATTTGATACTGCAATTGCTTTTGCATATCCGTCAACACTTTTCCCTCTACCTTTTGCAGCTTCACATCTACGCCCAGCGTCTGCTTCCACATTTCCTGCGCGGCTTGTGCCGTTTTCTCGTTGGCCGTTCCGCTGCGGTACGTGAGTGTAACCTCCGGCAGCTTTGTGTAGCCTTTTTCTTTCATTCCTTGTTCCAGGAGCTTCTTCGCTTCATCTGGGTTGAAGTTCACCAATTCTCCGCCTACCTCACGGAATTGTCCTTCACCGTTGGCATCAGGTAAACCATAAGATACGAAGCCAGTTCCCGGCTTTTGTTGACGCATCAGCACCAGGTCAACCAGCGTCTTACGGTCAATCGCCAAGCTGAAGGCTTTACGAATATTGGCATTATCAAATGGCTCCTTCGTGACGTTGAAACGATAAAACTCTGTACCTGCTCCATCACGCACGAATACTTTGCCATCTTTGAACAATTGGTCTGCCATGTCTGCAGGAACGGTTGTCGTTCTGTGCAGCTCTTCGTTCGTAAACATTTGATACTCGGTATTCTCGTCATCAATCATTTTCCAAACAGCACCAGGCAGAGTTACGTTTGCTGCATCCCAGTACGTATCGCTCTTCATTATTTTCAGTTCACTGTCATGCGCCCATTCTGTCAGCTTGAATGGCCCGTTTCCGACAAAGCTTGCTGCTTCTGCTGCCCATTTCGGATCTTTTTCTACAGTTGCTTTGTGTACAGGGAAGAAAGCTGGGTTGGATGCCAACAGGAGCGTCCAGGAAGCTGGTTGAGCGAGCACGACCTCTAGTGTTTTGTCGTCCACCGCTTTTACTTTTACGCCATCCACCGGACCTTTACCGCTGTTATATGCCTCCGCTCCCTCAATAATGTACGCGAGGGATGCCGCCGGAGATGCCAGTGCAGGATCAAGCATGCGTTTCCACGCGAATTCGAAGTCCTGAGCCTTTACCGGTTCACCATTGGACCATTTGTTGTCACGCAGGGTAAAGGTATAGGTTTTGCCATCCTCGGAGATTGTCCACTCGGAAGCGGCCGCTGGTTGAGGCTTTTGATTTTCGTCCAGGCGAGTCAAGCCTTCCATCAAGTTGTTCAAAATATTATAGGACGGCTCATCAAAGCCAATCGGCGGGTCCAATGACGTCGGTTCCTTGATATTATTCAGCAACAGGAGCTTTGCCGCTTGATCACCCGGCGTCGGAGCGTTTGGCTGAGCCGTGTTGCCTGGTGCATTCTCACTCGGTGCAGCTGGTTGACCCGATGTACATCCAGCCATGAGCATAGAAACACCCAGCGTAGCTGTCAGCAACAATGTTGATAGTTTTTTCACTGTTTCTTCCCCCTTATTTTTTTGTTTTTGTATGTCGTAAAAGGATAGTGACGTCAGACGACACCCTCTTTTACACGAATGAAGCCGGGCTTGACCACTGCCCTCGACAGCCTTGAATCAGGTCCCTGTTGGCGGTTGCATCGACGCTAACAACTTCTTCGCCCGAGGGTCCTGCAACCAACAGGAAACCGCGTGTTTGCTATGGACATGGGTCTCCGCAGGCTGGTAATTCCGACATACTTCCAACGCGTAGTCACAGCGCGCTGCGAATGCACAGCCAATTGGCGGGCTGAACAAATCCGGGGGTGTTCCGGGTATTGGGCTGAGCGGAATAGAACGATCTGCATCCAAACGAGGCATCGACGCCAGCAAGCCTTTGGTGTACGGATGCTGCGGATTGTAAAAAATGTCGCGAACAGGACCGGACTCTACCACTTTTCCGGCATACATGACATTGACCCGATCCGCAATCTTGGCGACGACTCCCAAATCATGCGTGATAATAATGATCGAGACCCCGGTCTTTTGCTGAATGCTTTTGAACAGCTCGATGATTTGCGCCTGAATCGTCACATCCAACGCTGTCGTAGGCTCATCCGCAATCAGAATGGACGGCTTACAGACAAGCGCAATCGCAATCATGATCCGTTGCCGCATCCCGCCACTAAACTGATGGAGGTACTGCTTCAAACGACTTTCCGGATTGGCGATCCCGACCAAGGTGAGAATTTCAATCGCTTGCCGCTTGGCTTCGCTTTTGGCGACCTTTTGATGGCGAATGATTCCCTCCATAATCTGCTCACCAATGGTGATGGTCGGGTTGAGTGACGTCATCGCATCTTGAAAGATCATCGAGATTTCTTTCCCACGCAGCTCGCGCATCTGCTTTTCCGGCAGCTTTGCCAAGTCCTGCCCTTTAAAATGAATGCTTCCTCCTGCGATTTTTCCGATATGCTCCGGGATCAAACGCATAATGCTCCTTGCAGTCACGCTTTTCCCACATCCAGATTCACCAACAATCGCCAGTGTCTCCCCTTTGTTCAAGGTAAAGTTCACGTCCCGAACAGCGTTCACTTCACCGCCATGCGTCTTGAATGTGACCCGAAGCCCACTGACTTCCAGCAGCTTTTCCGTTTTATTCATGTTGCCTACCTCCTTGACTTCGGATCGAACGCATCGCGCAAGCCATCACCGAGCACGTTGAACGCGAGCATCGTCAGCGAGATGAGGAAAGCAGGGAAAAAGAGCCGCCACCAATGACCGGACAACAGGGTGGGGAGTCCATCGTTCGCCATCACTCCCCAGCTAGCCATCGGCGCCTGAATACCAAGACCGAGAAAGCTCAGAAACGCCTCTGCAAAAATCGCAGATGGAACAGATAACGTGACATAGACGATGATGATGCCAATTGTGTTGGGTAGCAGGTGCTTGCGAATGATGTAGAAAGGCTTTGCCCCCATTGTTTTTGCCGCCAGTACGTACTCCGAGTTTTTCATTTGCAGAACCTGACCGCGCACAGTCCGGGCCATCCCGATCCAGCCAGTCGCACTTAACGCGATAATAATGGTTAAAAGTCCAGGCCCCATGACGACCATCAGCAAAATCACAACCAACAAATAAGGAAGTCCGTACAAAATATCGACGAAGCGCATCATGATATTATCGATTCGTCCGCCCATATATCCGGCAATTCCTCCATACAAGACACCAATGAAAAAATCGATAAGCGCTGCCGTCAAACCGACAAACAGGGAAATGCGTGCACCATACCAAACACGGGTAAACACATCGCGACCAAAATCATCAGTACCAAACCAGTTCGCTTCGGATGGAGGTTTGTTTTTCATAATAATCGACTGTTTGGCGTATTCATGACCAGAGATCATCGGTCCAATCGTAGCCATAACCCCAAGCAGGATAATAATCACCAACCCCATCAGAGCCAGCTTGTTTCCTCTCAGACGAAGCCAAGCTTCTTGCCAAAACGTCAGTTGAGGTCGCACAATCGCTTCCGCATTGAGGTTGTCTTTTCGCATAGGGATAAATAAATCATCAGAAACGATCATCCTTCGCTCTCCTTTCGATGCAGCTTAATTCGTGGATCAATGATGCCGTATAGTACATCGACGACAAACATCAGGAAAATCAAAAGTGCGCTATAGAAGACGGTCGTTCCCATAATGACGGAATAGTCGCGGTTATTAATGCCAGCGACGAAATATTTCCCCATCCCAGGAATCGCAAATATTTTTTCGATCACAAAGCTTCCCGTTAAAACGTTGGCAATCAGTGCGCCTAAAAGCGTGACGACAGGCAAAATCGCATTACGCAGTGCGTGCTTCAACACAATCGTCGCTGGAGACAGCCCTTTTGCACGAGCAGTTTCAATGTATTCCTGGGTCAACACTTCCAGCATGTTGGTACGGGTCAAACGAGCGATAATCGCAATCGGACCAAACGCTAATGCAAGTGCTGGCATAATCACATGCTGCCAAGACCCCCACGTTGCAGTCGGCAACAGCTTCCACTCGACCGCCAAATATTTGATTAATAAGGAAGCAACAACAAAGCTGGGAACAGATATCCCGATAACAGCAATAATCATAGCAAGATAATCAATGAGACGGTTATGTCGTAGCGCGGCGATCACACCAAGCGCGATACCGGTGACAATCGCAAAAACGACAGATATCAGACCGAGTTGAAAAGAGACGGGGAATCCACGGGCGATCATTTTGTTGACCGTATCTGAGCTGTTGGCAATGGATGGTCCAAGGTCAAACTGCACCAGCTTTTGCAAGTACAGCCCGTATTGGACAAGTAGTGGCTTATCCAGGTTGTAGTAGGCATTGAGGTTCGCTGCAACTGCTTCGTTTAATGCCTTTCCTTCTTTTTCAAAAGGAGATCCTGGAACGGCATGCATCAGGAAAAAGGTGAGGGTAATGATGAGCCATAACGTCACGATCATGGAGATAAATCTGCGGAAGACAAAAGATAGCAAGGACTCTCCTCCTTTTCATCAAAAACTGACCTCTCGTAATAAGCAAAAAACCCAGCAAATGCACGCGATCATGGCATTTGCTGGGTTTTACTTACGTGTATGCCGTGCATACGAATAAATAAAGCAGCGGGTGTATTCATTTGGTGACTGTGGCTTTATTTCTCGTGGAAACTGCTTGTTTGTACTTCTTTTGCGCGTCCTTAAACGCTGCGATCAATGTTTTTTGGGAAGATCCAAAATACCGAAAACGAATCTCTTCGCCAATTTCGTCCGACGCCATAATCGAATGACCGATAAAGATCGACCGAGCAAAATCAGACGTCAGTTGGACTGTAGAGGAACAGGCCGCATCTACGATCTTGTCGTTGGAAGTATCGACTACCAATCCGATAAAAAAAGCACTGAATTGCTGTGTAATCGGATTGTTCGAAGAGGACTGTGCATCGCCTACGATATAAATGGTATCTTTATCAAACAAATCAATAACCCCACTTTTACTATGCTTAACTGACCGGCAAACGGGATGTTCGGAGAGCGACTTCCTCACAATCGCAAGCTGGGTAAGCACTTTCCTACATAGTACCAGAAAAATTTGCAATTTGTAAATAAGTCTGACTAATCTTTCAGTTCTTCTACAGATACGACCGGAAACGAATGTAGCGGCAGCAGCGGCAGAAACGGCCGCTCGTCAATGTAGGCAACTACGACATGGGATGGACCGACCATTGTTTTTGGTGCGAGGTGCAATTCTTCTCCATGCTCAGTTACGACGGTAATCTGCAGCATACCACCTCCCGGACGAGCTGGCCCTTTTGTTGCTCGTTCTGTCACGAGGGTTGTCCCATTGTACTGTAGGCGTAATTGGTGGTCATTGCGCCACGAACGGAAATCCACATAATAGCGCGAGAAAGGAATGGGATCCGTGGTCACACTGTCTGCTTGAGGGACGAACATGGCTTGCTCACGACGATAGCCACCATTCTCATACATTCTGTCATCAAAACGTTCAAGGGCCTCGTCTTCTAGCAGATCAATCACACCCTCTGTTTTCAATACAGGATCAACAGCAAAGGTGGCGTGATGATTAGACAACTCAAGGAGTATCTTCAGCTCTGCTTTTTTCTGCATGGCGATGTCTGCATCTACAATAAACATACCTACCAGCAAAAAGAATAGCATCGTCGAAATGGATAAGATATTTATACCCGTAACGATAGCCTCCTAACTGGAGCTTTTACAAATCGTAGTCCATGATGTTAACCGTACCTATTCTTTGGACTTGCAAGGAATCAGCCGGCATTGGAATCCAAGAGGTAAATTGGGGGTATGGAATTGCCAGCTCCACGACAAACTCATCTTCGTGGCTCCACAGAACGGGATCAAGTGAACGAGTCCGAGTGACACTGACAAACAGGTCCTGATCTGGAATGGAAAACTTTTTCTCACTCAGCTCCCGAGCGATCAATGCCCGAACCTCTTGTTGCAGGTTGGCTTCACTCGTCCCTCCGTGGTTGCTAACGTATTTCGTAGCGGCCGCGCTCACTTCCAATAATTCGTTCCTGGCCTGAACAACCGTATGTACCTGTAAAAGCCCTAATGGAACGAGTAGCATAACCATAATGTTCAGTATCACAGCGATTAATTGACCCATTAGCCTGTACCAAAACGCGTTACTTCCGCGAGCAAATCGCCGAAAAACTGCGTGCATGCCGAAAACAGATTTTGCGGACCGGTGAGAAGCAACCCTACCGTCAAAGGCAAAATAATCGCCATTACAGCCAAAATGCTAATCATTTTATTCATGCACTACCACCCTGGATCGAAGTATTCGGACGGACGGCTTCCCGTAAAGGAAAAGGATGTATCCCCCTCTACAAATTTGTGCAGCCATTGGGTCACTTTTGAAGGCTGGATGGTAACCGACAAGGTAATAACCTCCTGCCGCTCTTTACGAGCTCGCTCGCTCTCGGTTCGAGGCCAGCTGCCAGCAAACGCATCTCCTGTCACTTCCCACCCCAATTCTTTCATTTTCAGAAGATAGTAATCTGCTAACGTCGGCTCTAAATATCCGATGTCCTGCATATCATCCAGTAAGTCGGCATAGATTCCACGGGCAATCGCCCTTTCCATTGCGTACAAGTGATAAGCTCCCAATGCGGAAGTGATCATTAGAAGGACCAGTAGACATATAAGAAAGACTTTTGCTTTCACCATCGTTTTAGAAACGCCAGCTCTTCTTTAATGGAAGATCACCGTCGCTGCTCGATACACCCTTTCTCGTTGTGTCTGTTTAAGCTGCTCCTCTGGTTGGAGATTCCAAAACACCGCGCACAAGCTCCCTACCATAATCGAAATGATCAGAAATACGTGTATGTGCAACATCAGTTTGACGACGTATAGGATGTTCCGTTTTGCATCCTAAAGTTGATGTTTTCATTTCGAGTATCGTAGTTCAGCGATGTGATGGATTGGTTAATGCTCTCAGCAGAATCGTTTGCTGCAGGGCTTAACTCATTACCATAACTGCTGACACCGATCCCTAATACCATGACGCATGCTAAAAATATAAAAAACATTTTGGACATCTCAATTTTCCCCTTTTCTCATTCGTGATTTAAGGTATGGCTTTATCGATCCACCCAACTGCTCGATCTCTCAGCCCGTCTTCTCTTACTACCGATGTGTTTATTTCAGACAGGCTAGAAACAATTATTCCTAAAGAGAAAACGATGCACATGATGATAGATAATAGCTTCGTCATGAGTTGCTCCTCCTCAGGTCAAATATTTATCCAGTATTTCTGTAAGCAGCTTATACCAAGGAAACATGGCTACCAATAACCCCATGTAAAAAGCCGGGTAGACAATGACCGTGTAGCCAATCCCTAAAGACTTTATTTTTTTTCGATGACGAAACATTCTTCGGTGATCGACAGCCCATTCCATTCGTTGCATAGTAGCACTTACTTGTCCTTCGCTCAGCGTTTCAATTGTACGCATGCTCGATACGAGGATAATTCCGTCGTCGACACCAATTTTGTATTTAAAGCTCTCAAGTGCTTCATTAGGGTCTCTGTTCCACTCAGATAAAGTAGGGATATACTCCCTTAGCTTTCTAGTCGGTCTTGCTGCCTTGACCATGGCATTGTAAATGGGCACCTGATTTTCTAAAAGGGTCACATAGCGATTGATAAATCTGGCGATATCTGTGCTCAGCATATCCTCCCTGTGATTTGCCCACATCTTCAAGCCCATGTACGGCAGCATGTAACTGCCTGCAGATGCCAGGCACATCGATAGCAGTGGAAATGATTCCATTCGACTCACGACGACCCACATAAGAATCAGGATGCAAACGGTACTTCCAGTCAACAATTGCAGAAACACCCACTCCGGTTTACCCCATCCAAAAGGCCTTCCTGCTCGCGATAGTAACTGCTCCCATTTATCGTCTTCGTCAGGCTTGAGTGCCTGCTCCCACTTTTCCCACCACACCCCAGAAACAAACAGTTTTGGCTTTTGCTTGTGAAACAAATACTTTCCGATCATAAACGCTGCACTAAAAACAAATAGAGCGCCTAATCCAAGGTAGGTATACATAATTAGCATTGGCATTAGCGATACCTCCTTCCCCAAATAAAAGCCAATAGGATCGAAAAAATCCACACAGTCACCGCAATCGCTAATATGGCTTGTCCATCTGGCGTGTAGAAATAGAGACGATAAGAATCTTGAAGCAGCCCTTGATTGTAGGGGATCAAGCAAATGCAAATTGCTATGACGATTAGGAGGCTGATCCAAATGGAGTATATTTCACTGTCACGCTCATGCTTTTCATCTTGTTGTACAAACATCTCATTTGTTAACCGATTTAGAGGTGATTGAATATCTTCTGTTTCTCCTTCCAAACCGCTGGATATATACGTTGCAAAATCAAATGCCCACGGATGGTCCAGTCTCTGCGCAAATTGTTCCACTGCCACAACCGAGTTTCCCCCATCCGAAAGGCTATTGTTCAGCAGAAGGAGGTCAGGCAATAATTCTTTGGGGCATTCCTCTATCATTTCGCGAAAGGTAAGGACGATGTTTTTGCGACTGTTATAATAACGGGCAAACAACTCTACGAAACGACAAAATGAGCTGATTTTTTTATTCATTTGTACCGTATAGCCTGCGTATAAAATCAGTGTTGGCAGCAAGAGCAATAGGAGAAAAAGCGATAAGGATACAATCATATTCCCTAGCAAAATACCCGATATGAATCCCGCTATCCCGCCAATCAGGGATAGTAATACGTACCCTTCTGGTGTACCCCCCACAATTTGACACCAACGATCAAAGCGTTCATACATCATGCGTCGGGTAGAATGGCTTAAAAATTTCTCTCTCCATACCTCAACTGTACGCGGGAAGAATACGCGGGGACTTCTCCATCCCTTATACAGGTGTAAGCCGAGAAACAGAAAACCAGAGAAGAGACATAGAAACACCGGGAAAAGAAATGTGTACATCATAGCTGCCTGCCTATATCGGTAAGACGTAGCTCTTTCAACACTTCAATGTCTGCTTTGCCGACGTAACACATGTATTCAACTAACTCTGAGCTCAATTGATTCCCTGTCCATTCATAGACTCCCGTCTGCATGTTGCGACCTACAAGGGGAATAGATTCCACTCGGTTAAATGATGAATTCCACTCCGTCGCATGAATAGCATCAATAAAACGGTGACCACTGTTACGGTATGTAAGCGAATTGACAAAATTGACTGCCCTGCTAATTCTCTCCTGGGTCAGCTCGACACTTCGCCCTCCGTATTGATAAACAAGATCGGTCAAATCATGTAACGCCCTATGAGCAAATCGTTCGTGCATCGCTCCGATTGTAGCGTCTGTCCCTCTGATTCCGGCATTTATAAAATGGTACGCTTCTATAGGCTCGCGAATTTCTCCAATCAAGATCGTATTTGCGGTTGACCGGTACATGTCTTTGAAACAATGCTCTAATTCAATGCCGATTTCCTCCACGTTTTGGAGTTCAATCACTTCCCCTGGCCAAATATCACCAAATCGCATCTCGTGTTCACTTTCAAAGATCGTGACATATTCTGTCCGAGGGTCTTTCAGCTTCAACATACACATCATCAACGTTGTTTTCCCTGCAGCCATTGGTCCAATAACCAGCACATTGCTGCGTCCGTACACTTGCTGTTCGATTAGCCATTGAATTCTTTCGTCGAAGGCTGGCTGCTGCTGTGTACGGAGTTGGTCGAGCGAAAAAGAAGGTGTTGTAAATCGTCTAACCAGAATGGTCGGTACTCTGGAATAAGGGAAAGTGAACATGGTTAATCTTGCTTTTAGCGAATGTAGGTACCCGCTCAATCTAGGTTTTTTCTCGTTAAAAGATAGGCCCGCTGTATTGGTCAACTTTTGTTGGAGGATTTCAACCTCTTTCCAGCTTGGTGTGTAAGAGAGAAATTTTTTGACTCCTTGCTCCAGGTACGCAATGTTGCGGTTTGCAGAAATTCGCACTTCCTCTACCCACGGAGACAAATGGAGGACGGCATCAAGTATGCCCCACCCGTAAGTAGAAAAGGTGAGCCCCTCGTAACCGTTAACATGCGGCAAAATCTGTTCGGTTACTGGTCGTTGGAGGACTTCCTCAAAATAATGCTGTAAGCGAAGAATAATATGGTTGTGACTATCGCGATCTCCCTGTTCTGCCAAAGCGAGAATGCGTTGCATCTCTAGCTTTTCTTCTCGAGTTTTGCCAAAATGATTTAAATAATCTCTTGCTACCTGTTTTATGTCCTCGATGGTTTGGATGTCCGATTTAACTGGTTGTTCTCGCTCTATCCCTCTCATCAGCAAAACACCGCACTTCTGTCCACATATTGTGCCTTAGCAATTTCCTTCAAACTGCTGATGTACGATTTGGGAGCGAAAAACTCTTCTATTAATACGCTGCAGCTTTGATGAGATTGCATGAGCCTGCTCTCCGAAATGCGTGGTACAACACCATAGACCGAAACATCCTCCCCGATTCGAAAGGGTTGCCCAGGATCTAAATGACTGAGCAGAACCTCGCATTTCACTCCTCTTTCTCTCCAGTTATGCAGCCACTCTCTAGCACTATCGATACTAAAGGGATCAGCTCTCACGAATAACAGATTGCGGTCAACAGTATGAAGCAACCGCTGTAGAGTCTCAGACTCAGGAAAGCAGTAACCCCAATCGATGTATACATAGTCAAATTGCATGCGAAACACACTAATTAGATTGCTTAATTCTGAGCTTTTCCATTTGCTAGCAGCATGTGCGTAATACAAATTAGGCAAGTGCGCGCTCTGTTTGCAGACATTGCTCCAGTTACGCTTGGCAGTTGTTTGAATATCGATAAAGTCAGGACGAAATAAAGATAATTGATGTTGTTGGAGTTTGAAGAATCGTGATAAATCGGGCTTAGCGTCATTCATATCAAGTACAACAATTCGCTTTTCAGGATGCTGCCTCCCTAGTATGACGGGATAATTAATACAAAAAGTAGTGATGCCAGAAGCACCGTAGCTCAGCAAAGCGTAGACGAGCCCCTTTTCTTTTGACGATCCAATATCTGCACACTCTTGCACGAAGCCTAGAATCAGACTGATTTGATGGCGTATTTCTTCTTGGGATAAATGGGCTGATAACAGGTATACGTCCTCTAGCCCGGACTCCTCAGCTACCTTCTCAATCATCTTCTCATCCCGGTAGAGAGGAACAATAATTAACGGTGAGTTGGACGGGAGTTGTGCTTTCAGTGCCGGCAGCCATTCCCAAACGGGAGTGTTGAACATTTCGGAAAATATCACGGAAGCTTCTGGCATATAAAGCTGCACAAGCCGTGAAAACTCCTCCGCCGACTCGGCTACCAGCACATCACTGTACATAGGCATATACGTTTTGGCGAGTGACTTCATCGGATAACAAACTAAAATTTTCATGACGCTTGCTCCTTCGAACCCATGATATGACCGACCTGAAGCATCCCATATGACATTGCCTCGCTCACTATCACATACTCCTCGTCTGTCAAATTAAAGCCGATAAAAGCAGGTAGTGCTGTTGGCTGAACTCGGTAGTCACGATATCGCTTTTCGCCATTCTGCAACGGCTTTTCTCGTGATCCATGAAAGATGGAATCCATCTGATCAGGCGATGGCAACAAGCTAGGCTTTAATGTATAGATCTCAATACCATTACTATCCCTCACGCTTGCAAGCTGACTTTCAAATAACAAATCTGCCGTATCATTCGTTTTTTGAAAATGCAGTGGTGCAGGATAGTCTTGCAGCTCCGAGGGACTCTTGTATTTGACCCAAATTTTCACATGATCACCTTTGCGTAATTCCGTTAAAGGATAAATGGATAGTAGGGGGAACTCGTAACGCGCCTCCCCTTTTTCCGGTAAAAGCTGCGAATCTGTCAGCTTTTCCAATAATAATTGCTCGCCTTCGTATATAGTCTGCGTGCTCCTTTTCCCCAGAACGGTATCCAAATCACGCGCTGAACCTGGAAGAATTTCATCTACCTCTTCCTGTACAAGTATCACGTCGTTTTGTGTAATCGGCTCGAAGGCTGATATTTCTTTCCCTGCAGCTACCTTTACGACTGGGGCAAACAGCTTTTCCGCAGCCATCGCGTCAATATATTGAGTCGCTGCATAAAAGGACGATCCTGCTAGCAGAAACGAAATTAAGCAAATGACAAGCAATGTTTGCTTCTTCATAACATCCTTCCTTTATAAGCATGAATCAATGACTGAAATTCACTCTCTTCCTCGGGGAAAAGCTCCAAAAGTAGATTGGCTTTGGCGCTTGCCATTGCTGTTTTCTCTCCATCCATCAACGGAATCATGTTAGTTACCCGTGCAGCTACAGGCTGCTGATCCCATAGGGAGAGCGTTCCTTCTACTTTTTTCATGATGCTTGTCCGAGACAATTGGCTATTCCACTTGTTTGCTATCATTTTTATTTTTCTTCTTTCTGTCCTCCACCAAGTAGGGACTGGCTCTACCAGGAACAAACGGGTAAGTCTAGCCAAATCGGCATCAAAAACTACCCATATTTCGTCGGCATGCTCAAAAATTTGTTTGGAGTGGATATCATTCCAGTAGGAAGAAACATCAATGACAACAATGGGACTATCCTTACAAATCCGTAGTAACCAGTTGGCTATATCTGTTTGAGAAGATTCATGCTGAATTTGTGCTGGGGATTCTATCTGGATGCGAAGATAGTTATTTTGCATGAGGAGCAATGATGTAGGAGAATCTCTTACTTGTTGTCGAGCTCTACGTTCAAAATCAAAAGCAAAATAATAATAGGATGTTACTTTTGGCAACTCGGAAAGGGTAACAGGAATGCCTTTTCCTGACCATGCATACGCTAGGTTACTTGCAAGAAAACTAGCTCCAGCCTGTGCGTACAAACTCATAACGACAATACATTTACGCTGATACGACTCCTGTTGCTCAACTATTTGTGGAGAAGCAAGCTTTTCTTTAAGTACTTTCCATTGCCGCTCTTCCTCAATAGACTGTGAAAACTCCTGCTGCTCCAAATCACGAAACCTGGAGACAAAGCGGCTCATTTGGTGAAACATGATTATCCCACCTGGGAATCATTTGATTTATTTTTACTGGCGATGTATTTCTCAAATTTTTCAACCATCTCTCGAACAGTGAGGGACTTGCGGTGATAATAGTATATTTTGCGCAGTCGCTCCCTTTCCTGAGCTGTCATTTCTGGTCTCACTTTCATGGCTAGCTCGATTAATAGAGCAAGCTCGACGTTGTTAGGTCTTCCTCTTCTAGGTGGATTAGCAAAGAGCTCCTGCTGTTTTTTATTAAATGCGTTTGGGTACTCTACCAGCCACATGTCTACCAGCGTTTCAATATCTTCATGTGTACGTACTCCGAGCTTCATCAAGTATTTAAAATATGTGGGGATGGGACGTTCACGTATCTGCCCATTTTGCCATCGGGCGAGAAATCCATTTGGCATAGTTAGGAGTTTGGTTACGTCTCGGATGAGTGCTATCCGATTTGGCGATTGGTATTGAACGACTGCTTCCTTTACTAGCGTAAACAAAATGTCATGATAATTGACGCCTTTATACCCGCTTCCATACTCTGTGATGTACCATTCCTCAACTGCCCGATCAAAATCTCTCCGGCAATTAGATAACTGAAGCTGATTCAAATGCTCATAAAACTCTTCCAGATCATACTGAACCATAAACTCTTCCTGGTAATCTCCAAAAACAAAAGCAATAAAGGATTCCTTAAACTCTTCCAATGACAACAATGTCAGCTTGTTTGTCTCCTCATAGCAGCGGTTGACTAATTCGATTGCACTCTTTGCCAACACCTCAAAATACCCCCATTTCCTTTTTATAGAACGATTGATATTCTCCAACAGCATTCTCGACTCGTCGAATCTTATTTAGCCTGATAAACCAGGCAGTTCGCTTTATGGGTCGCCTCACACGCAACCGTGCAAGGCGATTAAGAGAACCTACTCAGTTACAAAGTAAAGTTCTTCTCCGGTCGCGAAAAGAAGAGCAATCCTTCCCGCGCGCTCCATGACGGTTGGAGCATTCTCCATTACAATTAGCCCGTCATTGAGTACTACTCTGTCTCCAAATCGAAGTACGGATTCGATCTGGAACGCTCCCTGCGGAACTCTTTCCACTGAAAGATGTCTGCCGGGTTTGTGCTTCTGGTAGCGTACTTGTCGCCCTAGAAGCTGCTCCACGGATGCAGAGCATTTCTGGTGAGCCTCTACTGTTGCCATACGCAACGCCTCCTTCTCTCACCTGTAGAGTACGGCCGTTTCATCTGCTTATAAGCCTATGAAACTATCTCTACCGTAAAAAAAGACAGCAGGGTTGTGCAAATATTTTTATAACTCGTCCCAATACGAGGGATCACTAAGCTCGGGATACATTTCAGTGACCATATCAAATGGTGAAAAGTAGAGCGTATCGACGAGAATCTTGAGTTTATATGTTTTCAGGAGCGTATAGGCTCTCTCTGTTTTGCTGAAAATACTTGGCAGTTGACGCAAATCTGCCAGCTTTAGCAGATGCTTGCACATATAGTCGACGCATATTTTTGCCCGTTCCTCCCCCTTTATGCTCTGAAAATAAGCTGGGGGAAAATGACGTCTTATGCCTGAAAGCACTTCTTGGTAAACCCATAACACTCGTTGTTCTTCTGAAAGCCGAGGTAAATACGGATAAGCGAATTCGACGAAGTAATACACATCCTCCGCCTTTGCCTCGATAGGCGGCTCAATAAATTCTCTCACCAAATGCAGCTTCAGTTCTTTGACATCCTGCAAGCTCAATTCACGTCTCGCCTGCTCAGGAGTCCATCTTTTTACATTTTCAATCGCATATCTAACAACTAATTGGACTTTTTGCTTTCGGTACTGCACATCTTCGAACTCATACGGGGAAAAACGCTTTTGCTCTCCGCTAAGAATTCGTTTGTACCGATCGACTATTTTTGAGGGCACTGTCATATCACTCCTATCCCCATTTTTGGAATATACTACTAAATTACCACGCGGGATTAGGACAAAAATAACAGTACCTTTGTTCAAAATTGTGACTTTATTCATAGACCCCAGACTGGGAGACTCTGTTCATTTTTACAAAAAGCTCATCCCAAAATACAGGTATGTCCTTTTCAAGCTTTACTTCTAAATGATAGATTCCTTGCAAGTACAAATAAGGCCGTTCACCTTTTTGGTGAATAACAGAGACCTCATCACTTGTTCCCTCCAGATTCCCCCTGTTTAATCTCCAAAGAATCCCCGCTTCTTCACGTGCCCCGCGAATGATATCCGCATCACGCCGTTCCGCTTCTTCTGTTGTCGCAAACAATCTGATTTGCTTATCACCGTTTGTATCCACGTACTCCCATTTTCCAGCCGCACGTGCTCCCTTAGTAATCAAATCCGCTGTATGTTGCATCTTCATTTTTAGATAATCTGTCTGTTCCAAAAATAACAGGATAGAGAGCAGACTGCCCAAGCAGAAGAGAAAGAAGAGCACAGTAATCATAGTTGCCCCGCGCTCTTCCTTCACTCGATTCAAAAAATGATGCAACGAATCATTCATTGCTTCTCCTCCGCATTTTCAACCATCATGTGATAGCTTTCAGTTATCTCGAATAATTCTCCCGTGGAGAGAAGCCGAAATGAAACGGTTGCTTCAGCTTTTACATGACTGCCTTTTCTCCAGCCGTTCCCATCAAGCTCCAGCTGGACATCTTTGTGAAGGACTCCAATACCTTGTGCTAGTTCCGATGTGCCTCGCTCTTTCGCATGGAATTTGGCCAAACCGAAATTGGGCTGCACTGCAGCAATTCTCCCTGCCTCATACGCAGCCGCCAATGCCTTTTGCTTGTTGTACATCATGCTGAATTGGTCAAAGGAGAATACGATCAAGATCCAAACTAAAGGAAACACCAAAATAAACTCAATCATCTGGCTGCCTCGCTCATCTTTCATCCTCGCACGTATCACTCGTCCCAAGCGTGTAATCATCCGATTGCTCCGATGACATCTCGTACGGATTGGAACACAAAAGCACCCAGCAAATATACGGCGTAGGGGAATGAAAAGGCTGTTTTTGCCCTGTCTGGAAGCCAAACTTGTCGATGTGCTGTCCATCCGGCTGCTATGATTTGAAGATTGTTGCAAAGGCGAGCCCAATTTTGCGGATAGAACACCATCACAACAAGGCATAAGATGATAGAATGCAAAAACAAAGAATACACCACACTCCAACTTGTCCAAGCTCCAACAGCCATCAGCAGCTTTTGATCACCCATCCCCATCCCTTTTAAGATTACGGGACCAACTGTCAACAAAAAGGCTCCAGCCACACCTAGTAATGCTCCTCCCAAAAATTCACCTTCCCACTGATGCCATAAGCCGACAGCAATCGCTGGAAAAACAAGAGTATTCGGTATTTTCCTTTGTCTCCAATCCATCCATGCGGCCGCTCCTAATACGCCTAGCAAGATTACGTTAGTCATTTGCTTATTTTTTCTTGCAGTTCCTTCAGCTTCTCGTCTTCGGCAGTGCCTAGTTGTGTCAGTGTCGGAATAAGCACAATCAAGATGACGGCAATGATAATGACCATTTCTACGATCGTGACACCGTCCTCCTCATACCAAAAACGGTTGAAATAATCTGCGATGGCTCCCATTCCATTCACTCCTCATTGAGATTTTGGTTCTATTTTCACTCTGCCAAAAGACAGTGCCTCTCGCAAAAATATTTACATGCGCTAATTTTGCTACAAGCTTTCTCCGATGCCGATGAATGCAGGGCCCATCACCAAAAACAGCAACGGCAGTCCCATTAATAAAATGACAAAAGGCAATAACCTAATATTTAACCGATTCATATGGGTAGCAGCCTCGTCTTCTTGTTGTCTCACTTGCTCCTCTACTTGGACAGACAACATTTGCGATATGCTAACCCCTTTTTTCATCGCCTCGTTCATCTCCAGCGCAATGGACGTCAACGAATCTACCTCCCACCGAAAGGCCAACTCTTCAAGCGCCTTTCGCCAGTTTCCATGCCTTTTTTCTCCCATTTCCAGGCTCGCGAGTTCTCTGCCAAGTCTGGCATCAAAACGCCTCGCTGTCTGCTTTACAGCCTGTTGCAATGGCATGCCAGCATCCACCAATGACTGCACGATGCTAAAAAAGATAGGGACCTGCTCTCGAATTTCAGCTTTTGCTCGCTTGTCTGCCCGATCTAGCAGCATGTTCGGTAGCAAGTACAAAAATAAACTAATTGTTAAGGGAAGCCCATTCATCGTTCCGATTTTTTCCCCATTAACCATGCTTATTGACAATGAAGCTAGAGATGAAACGATGAAACACATGCTGATGAGCCGGAACAAGACAATCTCGGTCAAGCTTATATCGATCCCCAGACGAACCAATGTTTCCTCTATTTTTTTCTTATCGACACCCGTCCATTTGTAAAAGTGCTGTAGCAGTACATGGTTTTTCTCCAAGCTTTGAACCAGTGTCCACCTTTTTCGTCGTTGTTGAAACGATTTCTCAAGCTTGGCTTGTTTCACGGAGTCAATCCTGCCCAAAAGGGTGGCCGAGATTTGTTCTCCCTTACTCACACAAGACGGCAAGCCGTACAGAAAAATAGCAACACTCACCAATAGACTAAGAACGAGAACGAACATTGCACCCTCTCCTATGCTCTCCTGCTTATGCTTTTATGCGCAACATAACGAATTGCTTCTCCCCCAATCAAAATAGAGGCCAGGCTTCCCAAAATAAGAAACCGTCCCCCGATTGTGGCCGTTAATGGGTCGAAATGATTGGGATTATTTACATACAACGCAATGACAAAAACAAACGGCATGACACTTAGTAAATTCACCTGTGCCACGATCTGTGCCATAGCTGCTTTTTGTCTACGGAGCGACTGTCTGCGCCGCAATATTGAAGAGGCAGCCAAATCGAGCGTTTTGGCCATATCTCCGCCCATCTCACGTTGAATGTGGACAATAGTCGCTAAATATTTGACATCCGCTGATCCTGTGCGTTCAAAGAATCGATTCATTACGTGCTCCAACGGGACTTGTGCCCGCAATAGCTCTACAATGCGCCTGTATTCCTCTAAAACGATTTCCGATAAGAATGGACTAGTTGCTACCTGTTCAAACGCATGCAAATACGATGGAGAGGTACGTAAAGAACTGGCCATAAGACGAATTGCTTTTACATTGCCTGCTTCGAACTCGTCCTTTCGACGAGCCCCCCATACACTCACTAACCGTTCGGTAAACATAATCCCTGCCAACAAAGCAGGCAATGACATCCACCAAGACTGCAAGATCTGACTACTCACACCAAAGGACGCGATTCCCAATAAAAAAGAGAGGGTCACATACTGGTTTACCCCCCACCCAGAGCGCGATTTTGCCAACCTCTCCTCAAACTGCTTCCAAATAGTTTTCCTGTCCTGTTGCAACACTTCTACGATTTCGTGCTTCCCCGTCGGTTCTCGCATATACAATTTGTTGGGCAAGATCAATAACAGGATGGCCATCCCCATCCCGATTGCAACAGGTAAGCTAATGTCCATACTTTCTCCTCCTATAGCGGTATTGGTGTGGTGAAAAAGACTTGCTCAATCTCCTCTCGGGACAAACCTTTCTCTAGCCATCGTTTAATCAGTCGCTCTGGCCGGTAGCCTGTCCATTTGAAGTGACCCTTTACTCTCCCATTCTCCACGCCTGTTGCTTCGTACACGTATATATCCTGCAAATACACCCGATCAGGGAGAACCTGTTTAATGTTGCAAGCTCGTTTTATCCATTCTTCATGTGATTGACCCGTCCCCACTACCTCCGTTATCGCTACCACCTTGCGACTGCCATCTTCTTCAAAACGTTTTACTTGAACAATCAGGTCCAGTGCCGAACCGATCATTAAATTGCGCTCTTCCGCACTATACCCTTCATCTGCTTTTCCAAATAAAATGGGCAATGTTGAATCTATCAAAGCACGCGGTGAGTTTGCATGTGCTGTGCTCCAGCTGCCAGGATGGTCCGTATTCATCGCCCAAAGCATATCTACGATTTCTCCCCCTCGTGTCTCACCGACCATAATGACATCCGGCCTTTTGCGCAAGGACAAGCGAACACAATCCTTGATCGAAAACCCACCCTTCCCCTCGTAATTTGCAGGTTTCGCTAAAAATCTGCGTACAAAAGGATGCTGAAGCTTCATCTCCAAAACATCCTCGATCGTAATAATACTCAAATGATCAGGTACATATTGGGAGATGAGATTGAGCATGTGTGTCTTGCCTGAGCCTGTTCCTCCACTGACAATGCCAGATGCACGAGATAAACCGACGGCTCTGTTTAAAAAGAGAAGCATCGGCTCGCAAATGGAACCGTACCGCAAATAATCGGACTCACTGAGTAGCTCGCGGTGTTTTCTGATCGTGAGCATATGTCCATCGGGAGAAATCGAGCGATGCGTAGCAGCAACCCGGGAACCGTCCGGAAGCTGTGTATGCAACTCTGCTTTTGTTTCATTAAACTCACGTCCCATGGTCGCTGCAATTTGTTCCAATAGGCGCAGCAGCTCTTCCTCATCACGAAAAACAGCAATGTCCGGAGATTCAAGACGACCCGTACTTTTTCTTTCAATGACGAGATAGTTATAGCGATGAAAAAGAATCTCCGTGATGTCGTTATCCTCTAATAAGGCGTCTAATGGGCCCCAACCCGTCAAAGAATGCAGCAGTCGTTTTACTTCTGCATCCATTTGTATGGTCGTCAGGGTGGTTTGCGACTCCAGCAGCATTCGAATATCTGTCGTCAGCTCATCTAAAAAGAGTGAAGAATGCTTTTCCTCCCATAATCGCTTTCCGTATTTCTCAACAATCTGGGTACGAATCGACGTTTCTCGATCTGCCCCGACCCATTTTTCATTCGTCCGCGCGTGATCGGGGGCTTGCATTTTTTCGTGAAGCGTCGAAGGAACTCCCGCCATTCCCCTGCCCGCTGATCGTAATTCTTGCGCAGGGCGAACTTGATTAGTAATGCCTAGTAACTGTTTTTTATCGAACATGACACCCTCCCTTATCCCCACAACCACTTGAAGAGAGATGTTTTCTCTTTTGGTTTCTCTTTTTCAGCAGCCTTCATTTGCTCTCCATCTACGGGGAACAGTGCTTTTCCTAATGTCTCAATGGCTTCCTTGGCCGGAATTCTCCCTGACTGGAGCATGACTGGCGTTCCGGTATTAATCGATTTTTTCACTTCCACATCGTCAGGTATTGAGAAGATTTTTTTGCTAGGGTGAAGCTGGAAATAGGCACGAATTTCATCTAAGGTAAACATTTCTTTCCTCTGCAAACGATTCATGCAAATTTGAATGCGCTCTTCAGGGTACTCTGCTTCTCTCAACAGTTTTAGCAATCGTTGAATATTTTCAATGGAGTCTACTACCGGATTTCCCACCATCACAACATGTTCTGCAAAAAACAGAGCTTGAATCGTTGCATCTGTTGTATCCGGAGCCGTATCGATAAGAACGACGTCGTAGTTGCTTTGTTTTAACGTTTCGAGAATCAAATATAAATGATAGTCACGGATTTCAAAGCTTTGCCGAATATCACGGGGGGAGGTAATTACATGCAATCCCGTATCGGAATGAACAACCACATATTTCTCGATTTGTTGAGGAGATAACGGCAAGGCTTGTGCATATTCCTGCCATTCCTCACTACTAATGGAATACGGGTCTTTTCCTTGACCCTGAATATACGAATGCAACTGAGCATCAAGATCCTTTACCCACGTAAAAAGATTCGGGGTACGGGGGAGATTCAAAGTAGTCGCAAATGTACCGAGATCAAGATTGAAGTCAACAGCGATTACCCGCAATGGGACCCCCTCGTTTTTTTGCATAGAAAAGAAAATCGCTAGCTCACGAGAAATAAATGTTTTTCCTACGCCACCTTTGGGACCGTAAACAGTTATAAGCTGTTTGGGACGAGTCATTTCAGGAACTAAACTACCTGTAATTGGCTCGGAGAATGAAGGAGGCTGGCTCGGATAGCTCTTGGTCTGTTCCTGGATTACATACTGGTGTTGTTGTGGCGCAGATTCTGCTACCATTCCTGAAGGTTGTATCATCATAGCTAACGCTTCGATCTGCCCTGGTTCAATTGGCTTGGCAATAACCCATAAGCCTAAGTTCCGGAGAAAAGGCTCCCACATCAATTCATTGCTTGAGCAAGCAGCAATAAACGAAAGATGAGGAAAGGCTAGCCGAAATTGCTGACACAACACACCTCTTTCCGTTCCCTTTATACCACCCAGCAACACCAAATGGGGTTGGTTTGCCTGTAATTTTGCCCATGCCTCTTCCACTCCGAGTGCTTCCCCGCACACTTCGATCCATCTGCTGTTTACAAGTTGCGCCGTTAACAAACGAACTGATTCTTGATCATCATCTACTATGAGCAAACGCCTTTTCACTCATGCTCCTCCTTTTTAATACCCCAGCGTGTTTTCGTCTTCATTAGCTCCGAAGCGAATCTTGCGTCTCCTATTCCTGGATTCCCCCCATCCTTCACTGCAGCCAAGCCCAATCTGATTTTTCCATAATGAAGTGCGTGTGTTAGCAGAACAGCCTCATCACGTGTCAGGGAGAGAGTCACTGCTACCAGATTGGGACGATCTCCTTCCATTTCGCGTTGAATGCCAATGATGGGCATGTTTTGCAACAGAAGTCCAGAATGTGCTCCTGACTCATCTTCAAAGGAAGCATAGACATGCACTCTTTCTCCGCTTGATACATGCGGTGAAACTCCTGCAACATTGTCCACGGGAATGCTCATACCTGTCATTTTTTCTGTGATCACTCCGCTGTCTTGCGGATTACTGGTTTGCTCCAAATCACTTTGCAATAATGGTCGACCTCCTTTCACTTGACGGGTGAATGCTAAACCGACAAGGCTCTGTCCTTCTTCCCATGGAATCAAGCCTGGAATTGGGGCAATGGGTTGTTGAAAGATCCCTCCCAGTCTCAGTGTTAATGGCTCCATATCTCTTGCTTCAAGTAATTGACCACTTTCTTTCTCCACTGTTGAACGCAATTGTATATAGGTCACTTGATGCGGCTTCAAAATGATGTAGGTCGCTACACCTATACATGTAGCGAAAAGCAATATAGCCAACAGTCGTAACGGATGTATTGACATTCTCCCCCTCCTTCCATTGTTTGTAGCGTAAGGGAGAATAGAGGGACAAAAAAAGAAAACAAAAAACCGTGCAGATCGAATGCACGG
>NZ_JABSUY020000001.1:600000-722500 GCF_013284355.2 Brevibacillus sp. M2.1A | reverse complement strand
TCATAGATCAAACGAAGTCCTTTTAGCGTAAGATTCTGATCCACAACATGAATACAAGAGGTCTCATTCGCAAAAAGTGCTGCCAGCCCTCCCGTAGCAACTACGGTTGGACGCGTACCATATTCATCCATGATTCTGCGTACAATGCCTTCAACCTGACCGACGAACCCATAGAAAATGCCGGACTGCATCGCCGCTATCGTATTGCGCCCGACTACACTTGCAGGCTTGGCGATTTCGATTCGCGGCAGCTTGGCAGCACGAGTGAAGAGAGCCTCTGTCGATATCCCGATACCAGGAGCAATCGCCCCGCCCCAATACTGCGCCCGCTCGTCCACATAGCAAAAGGTCGTCGCCGTACCAAAATCGACAACAATAAGCGGTGCGCCATAATGATGAATCGCAGCAACAGCGTTCACGATTCGATCGGAACCTACCTCTCGCGGATACTCATACTTGATATTTAGTCCCGTCTTGATACCCGGTCCGATAATCAGCGCTTTTTGTTGCATATACTTCCCGCACATACGTTCAATCGTGAGGTTTAAAGGTGGCACGACAGACGAGATAATGACGCCTCTCACCTGTTCAAAGCCAAGCCCTACACTACCAAACAAGCTTTTGACGAGCATGCCGTACTCGTCTTCCGTTTTGTTACGATCTGTGGACACTCTCCAATGGTGTTGGAGCTCGTCGCCTTCATACAAGCCCAACACAATATTGGAGTTGCCTATATCGATCACCAATAACATCGTGGTCGCTCCTTACCGCTTGCGTGTATTCAGATCGAGGCTGATATCAAACGCTTTGACAGAATGAGTCAGCGCCCCTACCGAAATGATATCTACGCCTGTTTTTGCAATGTCACCAATCGTCTCCAGACTCACACCGCCAGATGCCTCGACAATGGCCCGCCCATTGATATACTGCACGGCTTCCACCATTTGATCGAGGGACATATTGTCGAGCATGATCGTATCTGCACCTGCTGCCAATGCTTCCTGAACCTGTTCAAACGATTCGGCCTCTACCTCTACTGTCATCGTATGCGGAATAACTGCGCGTGCCGCTGCAACAGCCTGTGCGATACCGCCCGCTCCTTTGATATGATTGTCCTTGATCATCACGGCATCATACAAGGCAAAACGGTGATTGTAGCCTCCCCCGACTCGTACCGCGTACTTTTCCATAGCCCTGAGGCCTGGCGTAGTCTTTCTCGTATCGACAACTCGTGCCTTCGTCCCTGCGACGGCTGCTGCGTATTCACTCGTTTTCGTGGCAATCCCAGACAAACGTTGCATTAAATTAAGTGCAAGCCGCTCTCCACTCAAAATCGAACGAACCGAGCCGCTGACTTCGGCGATCTGCTGACCAACCTCTACTCGTGCCCCTTCTACTACCTTTGCCTCAAAAACGAGAGCAGAATCAACCGTGGCAAATACTTGCTCCGCAATCGGCAGGCCTGCCACGATTCCTGCTTCCTTGGCATATAAAATGCCGACACCCTGCTCTGATTCAGGAATGGTGCTCATAGTCGTCACATCACCAAACCCCACGTCTTCCTGTAGCCATTCCTCTATTTTTCGCTGAAGCTCCCGTTTATTCCACATCATACTTCTCACACTCCTCTTGGACACCATCTTCTACGGACTGGATCAAATGCTTACGCCACACCAAGTCATCTTTATTCGGAAAATCAGTACGATAATGCCCACCTCTGCTTTCTTCCCGCAAAAGGGCCGCTCTCGTTGTTAGGACGGCAGCATTCAGCAGATTGAAAAATTCAAACGTTTCCAGGCTCTTGGGCTCGTACTGATAGTATTGCTCCATTCGCGCAAGCTCAGCTAGTGCTTTCGTTAATCCTTTATCGTCGCGCTTCACACTAACATGCCGCAGCATGAGCTTTTGCATTTTCAATCGTTGTTCACGTGTATTGAACGCTTGAGGCAGTTTTTGCTTGGAAACAACCTCAAAAGGATGGATGCCGGGCAAATCAGCAAGCTGCTTGATCCGCTCCGCGATCCGGTGACCGAATACAACCGCTTCCGATAACGAGTTGCTGGCCAGTCGATTCGCTCCATGTACACCTGTGCAAGAAGCTTCCCCGCATGCAAAAAGACGCTTCGTCGAGGTCTCCCCGTTCAAGTCAGTTTGAACCCCGCCCATAATATAATGGCAGGCAGGAGCTACCGGAATCCAGTCTGTCACCATATTGAGCCCGTATTGTAAGCAAAAATTATAAATCGTCGGAAAACGCCGCTTAATAAGCTCCTCCGATTCGTGGGTAATGTCGAGATACACAAACGTAGACTTTGTCTGCTCCATCTCGGAGACAATCGCCCGGGCGACAATATCGCGCGGTGCCAGTTCTTTTTGCGGATGGTACTTGTCCATGAAGCGATCGCCATTGCTGTTACGCAAAATGGCACCCTCCCCACGAACCGCTTCTGAAATCAAAAAGCGCGGGGCTCCCGGATAGTAAAGCGCAGTCGGATGAAACTGGATGAATTCCACATCTTTAATGCGAGCGCCCGCCCGATACGCGATTCCGATCCCATCCGCCGTAGCGATTTGCGGATTCGTCGTGTATCGGTAAAGCTGACCTGCTCCTCCTGTAGCCAGCACCGTTGCTTTGGCTTCCAGGAAAAACAGTTCGCCATCCGGCTTCCGCACGAGGACACCCACGCATTCACCATCCTGTGTGATGACATCCACAGCAAAATGATATTCCAGAACCTGAATGTTTGGCTGCTCCATCACTCGCTTGGACAAAGCGCGGACAATCTCTGCCCCAGTGGCATCTCCGTTTGCATGCAAAATTCGCCGTTTGCTATGCGCGCCTTCCTGTGTCAGCTCGTACTCCCCTTGTTCATCGCGGTCAAATTCCGTTCCATATGCAATCAGTTCATGCAAGCGATCAGGGCCTTCATGCACCAGGACCTCCACAGCGTTATACGAGCAAAGACCTGCTCCAGCGATTAACGTATCCTGTCGATGAAGGGCCGGAGAATCTGATTGGGCTGTTACAGCAGCGATTCCTCCCTGAGCCCAGCGTGTGTTACTATCATCGAGTCCCTTCTTGCTGATCAACACCACATCCGCATACTCACTCGTTTGCAACGCTGTATACAATCCAGCAATTCCTGCTCCAATAACAGCTACATCTGCCCTCATCCGAGGTAAGGTGTGCAAATCAAAGTCCACAATATAACGGGGAATCATGACTGTGTCCCTTCTCTCTTGTAACTGATGATTTTCCACCCATTATAGCAAATACACGCTTGAAGGAGATGCAAAAAAAGAGCACCCGCAAAAGCGAGCACTCCCCTTTATCCGATTAATTCGAATGCGTTACACATTCCTTGCACGTGCCATATACCTCGAACTTGTGTCCCGTCACCTGAAACTCTTCCGGTACAGCGGAAATGATATTCATCGGACATCCTGGCAAAGAAGAAGTCTTTCCACATTCCGTACAAATCACATGGTGATGATGGTGTCCATCTGTCGAACAGGCCAAACGGAATCTGCCTTCCCCGTCGAGCTCCGTCTCTTCCAGAATCCCCAGCTCAACAAAAGTGGAAATGTTGCGATAGACGGTATCGAAGCTGAGTGTTGGATACTGCTCCTTGATTCTTTCCATAATATCTTTGGCAGACAGGTATCGCTTCTCGGCCGCGCAGATTCGAATCATCTCCTCCCGCTTGCCGGTATACTTGAAACCATGTTCTTTCAATATTTGCAGCGCTTCTTCTACTTTCATCGACAAACACTCCTTCCTTTTGTCATATCCGGAAAACTCTTATCGGAAAGCGACCCGCAGCTTTTTTACACCCAATACAACCAGCATAACCAGTACTGCCATCAGTACAATTGTACCACCAGATGCCCAATCAAAGAGATAGGCAAAATACAAACCGCTTAACACGGAAAACTCCGCGAACAAAATCGACAAGAAAATCGTTTGACGAAAGCTTTTCGCGATTTGCAGACTAGCCGCTACCGGAAGGGTAATCAGCGCCGAGATTAACAGGACACCGACTATACGCATGGAAGCCGCAATCGTCAGAGCGACGAGCACCATGAACCACAAATTAATCGAACGTCTTGCCACCCCGGAGACGCGAGCGAATTCCTCGTCAAAGGAGACCGCAAAAAGCTCCTTGTAAATCAACACGACTGTCCCTAAAACAACAACTGCCACACCAATCAGCGCATACAGGTCTTCGATGGACACCGTCACAATTTTTCCGAACAAGTACGAATACAAATCTGCATTAAAACCGTCTGCGATGCTGATCAATACGGTAAACAGCCCAAGTCCCGCAGATAATATAATCGGAATCGCCAAATCCTGATACGCTTTGTACACCTTACGCAACCGCTCGATGAACAACGAACCGATCACCGCAAACAGCATCCCGAAAAACAGCGGATTGACTGCGGAGAAAAAGGCAACCTTTTTGGAAATGAGCATCCCGGCAGCTACACCAGACAGTGTGACGTGTGACAAGCCATCTGCCATCATCGACAAGCGACGAACAATGAGAAACGTGCCCAAAATAGGGCAAATCAGACCAATTAAAATCCCTGAAAACAGGGTATACCGCAAAAAGTCATACTGCCACCAATCAGCAAGCATGTGCCTATTCCTTCTTTCTTACCTATTTACAAAGCCTAATGATGATGAGACAGCAGTCTGACCGAATCACCGTACATACTTTGCAAGATTTTTTCTTGGTTATGCTCAAAATCGTGCGCTGTTCCGTGGAAGTGAATTTTCTTCTGCACACAAGCCACCTTGGTCACCCATTGCGACATGACTCCCACATCGTGGCTGACGATCATCATCGTCAATCCGTTCTCTTCCTTCAGCGAACGAAGTAGGCTGTAAAATTGATCGATCGATTCCTGATCGACACCGACCGTTGGCTCATCGAGGATCAACAGCTCTGGTTCAGCTACAAGAGCTCGCGCGATGAAAACGCGCTGTAACTGCCCGCCGGACAAGTTGCCGATGCGTTGATCCAGCTTCTCCAACAAGCCGACACGCTCCACCGCAGCCCGAACATTCTCATGATGCTGTTTCGTCAATCTGCGAAACAGGCCTACTTTCCCGACCAATCCAGATGACACGACTTCTCGCACCGTCGCCGGAAATCCACCCGCTCCATGCGCGACCTGTTGCGCGACGTATCCAATGCGGTTCCATTCACGAAACTTGGATAGTGGTTGCCCGAACAACTCCACTGTCCCTTTGTTTGGCGTCAACAGACCCAAAATCAGCTTCATCAGCGTAGATTTTCCTGATCCGTTCGGCCCGACGATGCCCACAAAGTCTCCGCGTTCCAGTGTGAATTCAACCTCATCGAGAACCTGTTTGTCTTCATATTGAAAGGAGACACCTGTGAGCTTAATGACAGGCACCTCTTGTGTATGTGGTTCCATGAAATATCCATCCCTTAAATCGGATTTGTTCTTATTTGATTCCCTTCATCGTACTACGATTTTGCCCGAACCACAAGCATCCTACTAATGAATGAAAAAATGCCGCCTGGCAAGCGACATTTTTTCGAGGGAAAACTTATTGGAGTGCAGTCTTCAATGTATTCATATTGTCACGCATAATGGACAAGTAATCACGACCCGCCTTTACGTCGTCTTCCGTCAAACCTTCCAACGGATTGAGCGTAGCCGTCTTCACGCCAGCTTCCTTCGCAATCACTTCCGCTACCTTCGGAGAAACCAACGTTTCGAACAGCACATAAGAAATATTGTGTTCCTTTACATGCTCCACCAAGCTCTTCAACTCTGTTGTGGATGGCTCATCAGAAGGATTGACCCCAGAGATCGCTACTTGCTCCAGCCCGTAGCGTTTTGCCAGATAGCTGAATGCGCTATGAGAAACCATGAATTCTTTCTTCGGCGCTTGCGTAACCATATCTTTGAACTCTTTATCCAGCTGTTCCAGGTCTGTTGCTAATTGTGTGAAGTTCTTTTCGTAATCAGCAGCGTGCGCTTGATCTTTTTGCACGAGCGTATTTTTGACCTTCTCTGCCTGTGCCTTCAGTTGCATCGGGTCGAGCCATACATGAGGGTCCAGATCCCCGTGGTCGTGCCCTGCTTCTTCTGCGTGACCTTCTTCTTTGTGGCCCTCTCCTTCATGCTCATGCTCGGCTGCACGAATCAGCTCGAGACCTTCCGTCGCATTAATGATCGTAGTTTTGTTTTTGTCGAGGTTGGTTACAGCCTTCTCTACCCACAGCTCTAAACCACTGCCGTTATAGGCGAAGATATCTGCTCCGGACAGAGCGACCATGTCTTTTGCGGTTGGCTCGAAGTCGTGAGGCTCTACGCCTGCGGGAACCAGATTCGTAACCTCCACATGTTCACCGCCGATCCGCTTTGCTACATATTCCAATGGATAAATCGTCGTGTATACTTTTGGTTTCCCTGACGCATCACTGCCAGCTTGCGGAGTCCCAGCCGTTTCGTTCGCTGCTCCACATCCCACCAGCCCCACTGCCGTAATGAAACTTAGGGCTGCCAACATAACTCTTTTCATCTATATTTCCTCCTGCTCCAATTCAAAATGATTCCGATTTACGTCTTCGTCGTTTTTCATTATACGGAGAGGAGCCCAAAAAGTAAATAGGATTTATTACGATTTAAAAATCATAAGTGTGCATCTTCTCTCCTGGCTCCACAATTTCTCCATCTCATTATGATAAAATAACTGGCAGGAGGTATGTCCAAGATGAAACGTAAATCATGGTTAGCCATTACTTTTATCACCGCAGCTCTGCTTACTGGCTGTGGCTCTACTGATCAAGCTGAACAGAATCATAGCGATCACACGCAGCACGCCCCCAATGGAGATTTGCAGGAATTGACTGCTTCCGCTGATCAGCTACCAAAATTTTTAGACAACCAAGACCCTGTCATTATCCAATCCTACAAAGTTGCTGCCGCAAATCGTGAGCTGCTCAAATCCATTCCATGCTATTGTGGTTGTGGTGAAAGTGCTGGACACGGGCATAATGGCAACTGCTTCATCAAAGAAGAAAAGTCTGATGGCTCCATTGTCTGGGATGACCACGGCACGCGCTGCGGCGTATGCATGGAAATCGCCGTTATTTCCGGCAAGCTGAAAGAAGAAGGCAAATCTACTAAAGAAATTCGTACCTACATAGACCAAACCTACGGGCAAGGCTACGGAAAACCAACTCCTACCCCGATGCCTTCCTAAGCACAGATAACAAGACTTCCCGGCGAGGAGGTCTTTCTTTTTTTCCTTTTTATGGAATAACATAGATTACCTTATGGGGCCAGGGCTTTGGTGCCTCTCTAGATGCATTGCCCGCCCTTGAGTCTGACTATATTTTTGGACCAAATGTAGGGATCGCCTTTTTCATTCTTGGCGTTATGCTGTTTCTTCGTTTGCTCCATGCCATCAGACGAGTAAAAGATGTTTACGGATCCTTGCTGTTATCCGGTATGATTGTACTCATCCTGAACATTTACCGACGAAAAGACATCCAGCCCTTAACCAAAATCTCCTAATAGAAAAAGGGAGTAAAAAGCCCCTGCGCTCTACTCCCTTTTTGCATTTGATCAGTCTGCCCCTTAAGCAGGCGCTACCGCAAGCATGCGCTCCAAGGAAGCACGTGCCGCATCTGCAACATCTGTCGGAACAAAAATCTCAGGCTTCATATTCTCCAGCGCCTCGACGCACTTCTTCAGGTTGTTCACCTTCATATTCGGGCAAACGAGGTACTTGGAAGCGAAAATGAACGTTTTGTCCGGGCTGTCCTTTTCCAGCATGTAGCGTGTGCCGTCTTCCGTTCCAATAATAAACTCTTTGTGCGAAGACTCACGGCAGTATTTCAAAATTCCGGTCGTGGAACCAACGTAGTCAGCCAGGGATACCACTTCTGGGCGGCACTCCGGATGAACGACTACCACAGCCTCTGGGTGCTGCTGCTTCAACGTCATGATGTCTTCTACAGACAGTTGGTCATGCGTGTTGCAGTACCCTTCCCAAATAATCATTTTCTTGTCCGTGAATTGGGATACATAGTGGCCGAGGTTTTTGTCCGGCACCCAAATGATCTCATCGCTGTCGATCGACTCGATCACGCGCTTCGCGTTGGACGACGTACAGCAGATGTAGGTTTCTGCCTTAACATCCGCAGAAGTATTGATGTAAGCCACTACCTTAGCATTTGGATGTTGTGCTTTGAGCTTGCGGAGCCCGTCTACGTTCACCATGTCCGCCATCGGACAGCCAGCCCGTTCATCGGGAATAATGACGGTCTTTTGGGGATTGAGAATTTTTGCACTTTCCCCCATAAAATGAACCCCACAGAACAAAATCACATCGGCATCCGTTTCTTTCGCTTTCTGCGCCAATCCAAAGGAATCGCCAATGAAGTCAGCGACTTCCTGAATCTCGGGACGTTGGTAAAAGTGAGCAAGAATGATGGCATTACGCTCTTTCTTCAACTGTAGCAGTCGTTCACGTAACTCAGCGTTGCGCTGGGCTTTTTTTTCTAACGCTAAAGCGTCCATGGAAAAAATCCCCCTACGGTGGTGTCATAATTTACGGTCATTGTAAGCGTATAACCTCACCTTGTCAACGTGGTACATTTTGAGCGAAAAAGCAGAAACCGGTCCGTACAGACGCAGCTTCTGCTCTTCATTCCCTTACTCGCCTTTTTCTCCCAGAACACGCTCCCGAATAAAGCGGGCAACGCCTTCCTCATTATGGTGTGGGGCGATATATTTGGCTACCTGCTTGATTTCGTCAGAAGCGTTTTCCATCGCGACGGAATATCCTGCGCCCGTTAATGCTTCACGGTCGTTTTCTGCATCGCCAAATGCCATTACTTTCTCTGGGGAGATTCCCCATTTTTCACAGAAGTATTGAAGACCTTCCCATTTGGATACCCCTTGAGGAATCACTTCGACATTCTGCTTTCCAGATGAAGTGATGGTCACTTGCTCGCTCCAAGGCTGTAGCTGCGCTTTCACCCACTCCAGACGATCCGGGTCATGATGCCAGATGAAGAACTTGACGATCTCTACTTCCCCGGACTCTACTTTTTCCAACATCTCTGCCAATGGCTCTATGCGAGCGAGCCTATAGTAAGGAAAATTCAAGATCGAGAATCCTTCCACAGACGCATCCTCACTCATGGTCGCTTCCAAACGTTCACGGTCTTCTTTGACCATCCAGCGATTGCTGTTGGTATCATGAAGCTCATAATAAATCGTTTCTTGCCTCAGTGCATGGATCGTACCGATTATCATCTCAGTAGGAAGGAGCGATCGACGGACCAGCGTGCCATCTCCTTCGAAAATAGCACCGCCATTGCTACAGACAAAGCCGTCAAAAGGAAAGGAATCGATCGGAATTTGAGCGGAGCCATACATCCTGCCCGTAGATAAAACGAGTTTGCAGCCTTGCTGTTGCAATTGGCGAAGTGCTTCTTTCGTGCCTTCTGTCAGCTTTGAATCGTGAGTCAGTAAGGTTCCATCCATGTCAAATGCAGCCATGCCTGGTGTAAGCAACATATCCAATCCCTCTCATTCGTTTTGGGTTTGCCTTTAAGTATGAGTCAACAAAGTGGAGGAGAAGAAAAAGCGCAGTTCTCTTCGACTCTGACACGCCAGCAAGGGGATTCACTGGCCGTCTCCACTTAAAAAAGGGGACCGTCGAGCCAAAGCCACCCTACGGGCGGAAGTTTCTCAAGGAAGAAGTGTTCGACAAGCGTGGTCCCCTTTTTTAAGTTCCGACTGGGGTGGCCTGTCAAGGTCTACGAGCCCTGCGCTTTTTCTTCTCACTAGCTTTATCGGTTCATCGACACCTTTAAAACTTAGGAGCTAAATACCCACAATATTTATACTTTCCGATATTGCAAAAAAGGGCACCTGAGGCGCCCCTTATTGTTTCGGTTCTTCGTTTGTATCTTCTTGTGTATCTTCTTGCTTTGGTTCTTCTTTTACTTCTTCCAGCTTCGGTTGAATGTTCACGACCACATCTTTATTTGCATCTGGATCGTTATCCATTTTACCTGTTTCGATCAATTGCTTGATCTGCTCAGCATCGAGAGTCTCTACACGGAGCAGCGTGTTCGCAATCAGATCGAGCTGATCACGGTGCTTCGTCAGCAATTCTGTACACTTTGCGTAGCACTCGTTGATAATATTTTGCATTTCGAGATCGATCTCGTAGGCAATCTTATCAGAGTAGTTACGCTCATTGCCATAGTCGCGGCCCAGGAATACCTGACCTTGACTCTTACCGAATTGCATCGGTCCGAGCTTGCTCATTCCGTATTCGGTAATCATGCTGCGAGCGATAGCAGTCGCGCGTTGGAAGTCATTATGCGCCCCGGTACTAATATCCCCGAGCACCAATTCTTCCGCAACACGTCCACCCAACAGGCCGACGATTTTGTCGAGCAGGTCTGATTTGGTAGCAAAGAAACGGTCTTCCTTCGGCAGCATCACGGTATATCCGCCAGCTTGGCCGCGCGGAATGATTGTTACCTTATGTACCATTTCTGCATTTCTCAAGTGGTATCCGATGATCGTATGACCAGCTTCGTGGAAGGCAACCAGACGGCGTTCGTCTTCGCTCACTACGCGAGACTTCTTCGCTGGACCCGCAATCACGCGGTCAATCGCTTCATCTACTTCGGTCATTGTGATTTGCTTTTTGTTTCTGCGGGCAGTCAAGAGAGCCGCTTCGTTCAGCAAGTTCTCCAAGTCTGCGCCCGTGAAGCCCGATGTACCACGAGCAATCACGTCCAGCTTCACGTCTTCGCCAATCGGCTTGTTGCGGGCATGAACCTTGAGCACCGCTTCACGGCCTTTGATATCAGGACGATCAACTGTAATTTGACGGTCAAAACGTCCCGGACGCAAGAGAGCCGGGTCGAGAATGTCAGGTCGGTTGGTCGCAGCGATCATGATGATCCCTTCGTTTCCACCAAAACCGTCCATCTCTACGAGCAACTGGTTGAGAGTTTGCTCGCGTTCATCGTGGCCGCCGCCGAGTCCAGCTCCGCGTTGACGACCCACGGCGTCAATCTCGTCAATAAAGATAATGCAAGGAGCATTTTTCTTAGCATTTTCAAACAGGTCACGTACGCGGGATGCACCCACCCCAACGAACATTTCCACGAAGTCAGAACCGGAGATACTGAAGAACGGCACACCAGCTTCGCCTGCAACAGCGCGCGCGAGCAAGGTTTTACCTGTACCCGGAGGACCTACGAGCAGTACCCCTTTTGGAATCCGAGCGCCAACCGCATTGAACTTACGGTTGTCTTTCAGGAAATCAACGACTTCCTCCAGCTCAGCCTTTTCTTCGTCCGCTCCTGCTACGTCGTCAAAGGTAACGCGTTTCTTTTCTTCGTTGTAAAGCTTCGCGCGGCTTTTACCGAAGTTCATCACTCGGCTTCCGCCACCTTGGGCATTGTTCAGAAGAAAGAAAAACAGGATGAAGATGATGACAAAAGGAATGATTGAGGTCAAGAACGTGAGCCAAATACTGTTGCCCTCCGCAGGATTGAACGCTACATTCTTCATCTTTTGTGCATCAATTTTCTCTTCGACTAGCTTTACAACATCTGAATCATACAAAGGAACATTGGTAAAAAATTTGTTGCTTTCCTGTCCCGGAATAGCTTTTGCCAACGTACCCTCAACCCTGTAAGTACCATTCTCTGGTCGAAGCGCCAACTCAGTGACGTTGTCAGCTTTTAGCTGTACCCGGAATTCCTGATATGTAAGTTTCCCAACCTTATCAGTACCGGAGAGGATGAAATTCACGATCCCGACCGTGACAAGAAAAATCAGTAGGTAGAACCCGGTATTACGAAAAAAGCGATTCATTCCTTACCTCCTCTCACGAACAGACACTTTTCACATTTTATCATAGAAAGTACGGTCTCCACAACAAACCTACTTCGTGTAGACCTCAGGCTTCAATACACCGATATAAGGCAGATTACGGTAGTGCTCGGCATAGTCCAAGCCATATCCCACAACGAATTCGTCTGGAACATCGTAACCCTTGTAATCCGGTGAAATATCCACCTTGCGACGCTCTGGTTTGTTCAAGAGAGTCACCACTTTTACAGAAGCGGCTTCCCGATGGCGCAACAGCTCTACCAAGCGGCTCAGCGTCAGTCCACTGTCCATGATGTCTTCTACAACCAGTACGTGTCTGCTTTGCACAGATGTATCGAGATCCTTCAAGATTTTCACCATGCCAGAGGACTCTGTTCCACTTCCGTAGCTGGAAACTGCCATGAAGTCCATTTCGCACGGAATGTTCATGTGACGGATCAGATCAGCCATGAAAATGACTGCGCCTTTCAGCACGCAGATGACCAATGGATTTTTATCCTTGTATTCTGCAGCCAGCCTCTCACCCAATTCTCGAACCTTTACCGCGATATCCTCTTCTGATAGCAAAATCTTCTCGATGTCTTGATTCATGAAAAAACCTCCCGCCAATCTTCTCCAAACTCTACCCGCACGTGTAGAAAACGCCTGGTCTGTCCATTGACAGGCGCTACGGCGGAACGGCGCACACCTGGTACCAAAATCACCTCTTCGCCCGCCGTCAAAAGCGGAAGTTTGTCACGCCATGCTCGCGGAAATTTGGCATCGATTAATAAATCCTTTAGCTTCTTTCCATCTGCTGAGCCAAACAGGGTGATGCGGTCTCCAGGTTTTCGGTTACGCAAATACAGCGATCCTGGCAACTGATCGGCATCAAAGACCGCTTCATTCGCAGGGAGTCGCTCCCAATCCATGGGACCTTCCAGGTAAGTAATATGTACCGTGGCCTTGCTCTCGTCGATCCAGGTTACACCGGGAACGGCGAGCTCGTAACTATACGTATGTATGCGATCCTGTCGCTTTCTACGACGAAAAGTGATTCGCCCGTACACCCGGTCCACTACCAGGCCATTTGGCAAATGCAATTCCGCAGAAGGGCGACTTCCCCCTAGCATGTGCAAAACGGTCTCCACATGTTGCGAAGACCATTCGGTATGTTTTGAGAGATAACTTAATATTAGAGTAATCATTCTCCTTTGTAAAGCAACGTCACAAGTTTGAAACTTGTCATTGTCCATCAAAAATGCTTCAGGTTTTTTCTCAATCGTTACCTCTTTCAGCTGCTCAATCGCCAGCCTCATTAAAAGCGCTTCGTCCTGCCGGATTGCCTCCGCGGTAGCCAAGATATGCTCCCGATATTTGTCATTCACTTTTTCCAATAAGGGCATGACATCCAGACGCAGCAGATTGCGCGTATATTTGCGCGATTGGTTGCTGCTATCCTCACGGGGGACGAGTTGATGTTCCCGACAGTAGCCTTCCAGTTCTTGACGCGTTTTATGCAAGAGCGGACGCACGAGCTCAATCGGGCAATCCGCAAGCATTCTCCGCTTCGGCATCCCTGTCAGTCCATGCAACCTGCTGCCTCGTACAAAACGAAAGAGAATCGTTTCCACCTGATCGTCAGCATGATGGGCCAATGCCAGCTTGGTCGCTCCTTGCGCCAGACCTACCTCTCGATACAGCCGATAGCGAATGTCCCGACTCGCCTCTTGCCCGCCCAGACCCGTTTTTTCCATATAAGCGGGGACGTCATACTCAAAGAGGTGGAAAGCCACGCCGAGTTCGCGGCACAGCTCTTCTGCATAGCGTGCGTCCTGCCTTGCTTCTTCCCCACGAAAGCCGTGGTTCAAATGGACAGCATGCAGCTTCCAATGATACTGGTATTGTTTATTGAGAGAAGCCAATATATGCAACAGTGCGGTAGAATCGTTGCCACCGGATATCCCGACGACAACGGTCTCACCTGGAAGCAAAAGCCCCTCGGACTCAATCTCGTTGCGCACGCTTGCCAGCATAGCGGGCTCCTTTCCAAATCGTCAGAACCGAAATTCCAAATATAAGTCCAGAAGCAATCGCGCCGGCTACCATCAATGTTTTGGTCGCCTGGGTAATTCCTCCGACATAGTCGTTGTTTACAAAAGCAAGCATGGCTTTGTAAGCCAACGATCCCGGTACCAGTGGAATAATGCCCGCAACGCTAAAATTCGTAGAAGGAACTCGCAGTATAATAGATAAGAGCTGACTGAGCAAAGAAACAGCAGCAGCAGAAACAAACGTCGACAACAAGACCTCTGCACCGTAGATAGGAAGAATCGAGTAGAAGAGAAAACCGACCACTCCGGCTAAACCACCCGCTACGATTGTTCGAACCGGCACATTAAACAGCACACACCACGCTACTGAAGAGGCGAAGCTAAGCGCCAATCCTTGTAACAACATCGTACTCACCTCGTAAACGAAAGAATAATGGCTGTGGCTACCGCTACGGAGACAGCTGTCAGCATGGCTTCTACTCCGCGTGAAACACCTGCAACCAAATCACCAGCCATCAAATCCCGAAGCGAGTTGGTGATGGCGATCCCCGGAAACAGTGGAAGCATCGCACCAATAATAATGATGCTTAAATGCAACTGCGGAAAGATCGTCACAGTCAACAACGCGAAAAGTCCTCCTAGTAAAGCGGCAGAGAACTCTGTAAAAAACTTCATCCGGACAAACTGTTCTAAATATTCCTGGCTCAGGTTCACAATCAAACCGGCCATCGCAGAAGGAATCAGACTGCCCCAATCTCCCCCTGCAAGCATAGAAAAGGAGCCGCTAGCCGTAGCGGCTGCCAGATGCTGCAACCATTTCGGATAGATCTGCTTTTTCTGATCGATCTCACGCAGCGTCCGATAGGCTTGCTCCAAATTAATTTTCCCACCGACAAACTGTCGGGAAACATCATTCACGAGCGTTATTTTATTGAGGTTAGTCGTACGTTTGGGGGTACGAACCATTCTTGTATGATCGAATCCACTGCAACGAAAGGACAGGATGATGCTCGTAGGCGTAGCCGAGCTGTTGACATCATCCATCCCCGCAGCCTTCGCAATCAATGCCATTGTCTCTTCCGTTCGGTAAGTCTCTCCACCGTTTTTCAAAATAATCGAGCCTGCCAACAAGCAAGTATCCATCACCAAATCTGAGGACACGAACCGTCACATCCTTCACATAAACCATGCGTAATACAAAGTGCCAGCCAATAGGAGCAACGAGGCGACAAAAAGACCGCTAATGCCCGCCCCTGCATTCCCTTTCTTCCGCGCTTTCTTTTGCGACTTTTGCGGTTTGGCGACCATGCTATCTTGCAAGACTGCCAACAGCTCCGCTCGCATTTCTTTCGCGGTCGCAAACTTGCCGTGAAACGCCTTCAATAAAGGCTCCCGGTAAGGGTACAGGCTGTCACTTTTTCGTATTATATCACAGAGTAATATCGTGTGACGTGGGTCACCAAGGCTGTTTTTCCACGTTTCTGCTCCAACCGTCAGACGCACCATCATCACGGCTGTCGAGAACAGGTCATAACTTACTTCAGCCCGTCTATCACCTGCGTGCCAAAAAGCTCGATCATACTCTTCTGTAAACTGCCGAACGGCGTTTCCCAGCTTGGTCACTCCACCAAAATCAATCAAGCGTACCTGCTTGTCCGTTTGGGTCACCATCACATTCTGCGGCTTCAAATCACCAAAAATATAGCCATGCTGGTGCAAAACATCCAGTCGCGCCAGCAATTGAACCATCATCACGGCCACCCAGTCCGTACCCTCTTGCTTGATATATTCATCCAATTGCAAGCCTTGAAGATACTCCATGGCATAAAACGTACAGGCCTTCCCGTTTACAACGAGATCGTCCACGTCGCACAGGAGCGGTCCCACTTTGGAATCCCGCCCCTGCTGTGTGCTTTTCAACACATTCACTTCCATTAAAATGTCTATGCCCTCCACACCGACCTTAACCGCGCGCTGTACGCCACCTTGGGATACCAAGTACACGGTCCCGTTTGCACCACGCCCCAGCTCCCGTAAGACATGGTACGATTTTTTGTTCCATTTGCCTGTAAAGTGCTTGGGCAGGTCGGGGGTGGCTGCCTTAAAAGACATGGTCACGCAGCATTCCGTTCGAATCGTCCTCTTCGTCTTGGTCGATGTAACGCTCTTGCAGCGTGCGTGGGAGCTTGTCCTGCTCAAACAGGGCAATTGCCTCTACGATGGCGGGGCCAGTAGGAGTAATTCCGCTCATCGCCAAATCACTCGTAATTTGATGGGCCTGCTCGACCTTTTCTGTCCACGGAATGCGGATATCGAGATGCTTTTGTTTCCCCGGAAATGAACCGACTGCCATTCTGCTATGGCCACTCCGCGAATGGAGACTGATACTGAAATCGTGAATCGCTTGCTGAACAGCCGACAGCTTTGGCTTCATACTTCCTGAGGTATCGACCAGCATCACGACGTTCAAGCTGCTTTTTTCACCCAACTCGTCAACCATTCCGGCAACCTGCACTCTTTTATCAGGTGCCAGCTCTTCTATTCCGGAATCGCCCAAAATCTCTTTTAATTCTTTATTAACTACTTGATGAATGGTGCGCGTCATTGCTTTTCGCGTCAGCATTTGTACCGTTTGTGCAAGCTGTTGGGGGTATACGATGTCGCAGAGTCCACCACCTGCTTCCGCAATATCCCTGATTTCCTTCTCCCCTTTCTCACCCAGCTCACTCTTGTCGATTACGCCAATCACATTGACCGTAATCCCTTGCTCTCTTGCCAGTGCCGCCGCAGCAACGGGACTCATCCCCGAGTTGGAGCAGCCGTCTGTCACTACCAGTATTTGACGAAGTGTCGCTTCTTTCACAATAATCTCCCCATTCGATCTGTTTTGTCAGTCCCAGCTCCGTGTTGCGAACGTTCATCCACTTCACTTCGCAGGATATTTTTAGCAACAGTATCGACGGGTAATGGAGAAAACATACTCCTAACTCACAATCCGTGGACGCTCGAGCTTCTCCATGCCATGTACCGCGATGGCAGCCCACTGTGGTACAAAGCGGTCAATTCGCGCCACCAGCACGGTCATGTCATCAACAATTTGTCCAGAATGCTGGCGAATGACTTTTTCCAATAGTAAATCAGCGACCTCCTGTGGATCATTCGTCTCCAGTTCGCTGATGATTCGCTTCATCCACGCTTGCCTGTTTTCAATATGGCGCGGCGCTTCATAAATGCCGTCGGACATCATGACGAGCAAATCACCCGGCTTGAGCATACGAGATACAACATCCACCTCGATTTCTTCCAAAATCCCTACTGGCAGGTTGTTGGCGGTGATCGTGATGACATCTTTATTTCTTTTGACAAAGCTCGGGGTGGAACCGATTTTTACAAAACGGGTATGAGCGGTTTGCAAATCGATCAATGCCAAGTCCACCGTCGCGAACATTTCCTCCTTGGAGCGCAGGGCGAGCACGGAGTTAACGGTTTTGATTGAAATTTTTTCGTCCATACCAGAACGCAGAAGCTGCTGGAGCATATCGAGGGCGGATTGACTCTCTATGGATGCCCGCTCGCCATTCCCCATTCCATCGCTGATCGCCAGCGCCATTTTTCCATTCCCCAAATCCATTGTCCGGAAGCTGTCACCGGATAATAGCTTGCCGTCTTTGGCTGCCCCTGCGACCCCGATATCGATTTCATACGTTTTGGCGGAAGCAAGGCACATTGTGCATGAACCGTCTTTTTGTGCTTCACAATGCCTCTCGCGTACCACAATGTTTTCTCCCAATATCTCCGTGAGCATCGGAGCCACGATTTTCGCGCATTCATCACGACCATAGCAAGTCGGCTGACTGATTTCGATATCGACCTTCCCTTCTTCCAAGCTGTGTATTTCTACGCGGCGTACCGACAGACCCAAGCCCTCCAATGCTTGTGAGACCTGCTTTTCCTGAAAGCTCAGCTCCATTCCCTCTCGCTGTATTTCCCGGGCAAAATCACTCATGACCCGAGAGACTCCCGATAGCTGGTCAGCTACGAGCATTCGGCTTTCCTTTACCTGCTTTTTCAATTGGTCAAACGACTGCTGGCGATCGTATTCCTGCTCCATCACAGTCATGACCTTTTCGGTTTTGACACACTTGCGCTCCCAGTCACGCGGCGGCGTAACGCCGGCCAAGGTACCGTTCTCGTACACTTTTTCCATTAAAAAGCGCATTCCCTCATAGGTCGATTGCGTATCCTTTTCCCAGCATTGTTCTTTTTTCCAGCATTTCTGGCAGGTGAATTCAGATACACGGCTGAGAAAGGCGTCTGCCTGTTCTTCTATTTCTTCAGGATCGGCTGTCTGGGCAAAGCTATGGGAGAGTTGCGTAAACAAATCGGAGAATTGCTGGATTTTGCCCGCGGTCACATCGCGAACTCTGCGCATGTATTCTTGATGGGATTGTAGATTCTCGGGAGTCCCGGGGATAAATCGGGCTACTTTTTTCCAAAGAGCAGCAGGGGTCAGAATGAAGAGAACAATCGCCAGAGAGGTTTCGATCAAGGAGTAGTAGAGTGTCTCTTCTGCTCCACCGTAAATCGCAAGAATAGCCGTACCAATCAACAAGCCTGCGGATACACCCACTTTGCCGCCTTCCTTCAACAAGCCAGCAAGAAGACCTGAAAAGGCAAGCAGATTGATTTGTAAAAGAGCACTCACATTAGCCAGACTGAGGATGAGACCTGTGACCACGCCAACAGCCGCACCAATCGTGCCACCACCGACAAAAGCAAAGATGAGCAGCAAATAGCGTGAGAGTACATGCTCCATCGAAATGCCTTCGACCATCCAATCCACGGTACCCGTCATCAAGGAGGCCAGTAAAATCACTAGCGAAACGATCTCTTCATTTTTGAGAGGCTCATAAGGCTTCGCCAAATGAATGATCGATAAGGACTGAATGAAGATAAGCGTCAGTACAAAGCCAAGAATCGCTTCTACTGCTACCATCACGAGCTCGTAGGTCGTTACCTGATTGGTCAGAACCGCATACAACAGACGGCTGATGAAAATCGTCCCGACAACCAGCAACGGCGTCCGTGAAAAATCTTTCTTACGCATTTTATTCATCAGCTTGCAGGCAAACAGAGCAAGTATCACGCTCAAGGCGGTTTCCAGTCCAACAGGCACCGACTGGGTAAAAGCACCGATAATAAGAGCCATCCCCGTGACAAGCAAGCAATCTCGACGAATATAAAACATGACAATGAAATACGGTATAGCAAAGGGGGTTAGCTCCTCCACGATCAGAGCTCGTCCTAATAAGAAGCCCATAAGGATGGGGAGAACATTCCACTTCTCTATGAAGTCTGCTACTTTTTCTCCCCACGTCTGGGCAGTGGTACCCATTCGATCGGACACTTGCCGCGTCCAAGCCTGTCCGGCTTGTGTTACGTTTTTGTTCGCAATCATTTCGCTCCACCCCGTTCTTGGTCAATGTGTTTCTCCATTATACGGAGGGGGCATTGTAAAATTTGTCAAAAATCCAACGTACATTCACAGAATCGTGCGACAAATTCAGTAACGAAAATGGACAAAAAAAACCGACGTTATGGCGGATAACGTCGGCTGACAGGTGATTCGCGCTTTGCGAAACGGGCTTAGGATACTTTATTCGGCAAGACTTTGAAATGACCTTCCTGTTTTTACAGTCAAAATGCGCTTTTCACGAAGAAAGAAAAGTCATAATTTTCCGAATCATATAGACCGACCGCGGCCCTTTTTCTCTACGCTTTTCTTCAAAGCCTTCCCTTCGCTCCCGCTGATTGCGGGGTGGCCGTTCCTTTTCCATTGTTTTTTTGATAGAAAGCCCGATCTTGCCCTCACGGAGGCTGAGGACTTTTACCTTTACCGTATCTCCTATTTTTAAAAATTGATGGATGTCCCGGACATAGACGTCAGCAATTTCACTAATATGCACCAGTCCGGTCACATCGCCTGGCAGCTGAACAAACGCTTCGAATTTCGTAATACCCGTGATTTTTCCTTCCAGTATGCTCCCGACCTCGATCTCCATGACGCGGAATGCCTCCCTCTCGTTGAAGATCAGATGTATACTCAATCCGGAATGATATAGATGCTTTCGCCTTGCTTGGTAAACAAAATTCGCTTACGTACCAGCTCTGCCAAGTACTCCTGATCGTTTAGCCGGCTTGCTTCATAGGTCAGATCGTCTTGCTTTTGCTGCAAGACCGCTGATTCTTGCTTCAAGACTTCCAGCTCTGCCTCCTTCTTGGACAACTCGCCACTTTGCAAAAACAAGGTATAGCTAGTCCAGACGAAAAAGCACAGGATCACAAAGAAAAAAAGACGCATTCGCCTTCTTTGCCCTTTTCGGTTAATGGAAGAGGTTCTTGCTTCCTTCATCAGTACGCCACCTCGAATCTACTCCCGCTTTTTCTTTGAGTGAAACCAATTCTTCCAATTGGTCCAAAATCCTGTTGTTTTTCCATACATTTTTTTCCCCAAATGTTGACCCCATCTGGCAAAAGGAGAGGTGACAAAACGCGTCACTTTCCACAAAAAGCCGAGGATCGCGAGCAACACGGAATACAAAAATGTCAGCACCATGATGATCACCCGGAAAAGAAAGAGCACAGGACGTACTAGCAGGATGTCTATAATTTTTACGACCGTACGGTAAAACCACTGACAGAATTTTATCACGCGGTGCAAGAAAAGGATATACTTCTTACTACCTATTAAGAAATACAACCACGCGCCAAATATCATTCCAAAAAATATCGGAAACCGAATAATCCCGTCGTTCACTTTCACCAAAATCAAGAAGACAGCGCCCATACTGCCCACCCAAAAAAGGATGTCAAAGAAAAAGACCAACCAGAGTGGCAGCCTGGCCTTGCCCTTAAATACATGGTACGTATCGAATCCCATACCCATCAGGGCACCACACATCGACATGGCCAATACCGTCTGCAACTGAATGGCGATGTTCACTTGAATAACTTGCCGAAGAATCCTCTCGACCGATCGCCGGCCTGCCCTTGCTCCAGATAGGCCATCTCGTGAACAAGCCCCTCGATCGCTACTTCTCCGGTTTCCAGACTCAGATTTTTCATATGCAGGTTTTGGCCTCGTATGGTTAAAAAGCCGCCGTCCGTCTCCAAGAGGAATTCTTCGCTGTCAAAGCTTTCGACGTTTTTTACTCCCGAAATCGCTAAGCTGCGACGATTAATCATCACGACTTCATGACGTGGCCGTCTCGTGTGATCGTTCATAATTACTCCCTCCTCACGTACCCTTCTTGTACTATCGTATGGGGAGGGATGTCCTCTTAGAACAAAAACGGTCAAAGCCGTTTTTGTTGACCGCAAGCGGACGCATTAACTCTAATGAAAAAACATCGAGATGTTTTTCACAAAAGAAACCCCGTACGTATACGGGGCTTTTGCCAAACTGCTATTTACTTGTAAACAGTGTAGTTCCCGTTCACATAGATGATTTTGTAACCGGTACGCTCCGTGATGGTTTTTAGAGGCAGGGTAGGAACGTTGTTTTTCAGCTGAACCGCTGCAGGTAGTGTTACATTTTTGCCATTGACGGTCGCTACGTTTGAACCGACCTTGAATTGCATGACTGTATTGCCGCTCACAACTTTTGCAGTTGTTTTGGTGTAGCTGATTGAAAATCCGAGGGCATCACGGAAAAACGTAGTTGGCATTAGCGTGTTGCCATTTACGGTATACGGTGCCACTGCGAGTCCGGTTGTTTTACCAGCCTTCGTAAAGGAAGCGACGCTCTGCTTGAAGCTCACGCCATTCAGCGACACGATGGTCGCCGGACGGGAGAATAGCAGTCCTCTCTCCTCGGAGTTGTAGACGCCAATGCTGTACACACCTGGAGTAGCCGGATTCACAATGCCAGCTGTCTCGGCGATATTGACCTGAGCTGCTGTTTTTGCCGGAATATCCTGGGCAGGAATAATAATCAGATTTTGTCCGCGTACACCAACAAAGCTAGCGGCCACACCGTTTACCGTTACTGTGTTCGCTGGCAAGTAGGCTGGAACACGGAATCCAACTGGGAGTACGACTTCAATGAAGCCCTGATTGCGAACAATCGGAGCACCCATTGCTTTGATGCCGATTGAAATACCAGCAGGAGTAGAGGCAGTCGCTCTCGTCAGCCCAACTGTTGCCAATGTATTATCCACCGCGACTGGTGGAGTCACTCCGGAAACTTGAAATTCCTTCGACTTATAGGTCTTGTTGTCGACTTTAGCCGTCACGGTATACGTTCCCGCTGTTCTCGGAGTGGTCAAGTAGCCTTCGAATGCAAACTTGATGCTCGCGCGATTCGTACTAGTGAATCCGTAAGGTGTGCGGAAATAAACCTTATTCCCCAACACGCTTACATTCGTCACTTGAGCACCGTTTACGGTGACGTTGTTGCTGGTAAGAATCGGCGGCACGGATACCCCACTCGGGAATTCGACCTCGATTTCTACGTTCGACCCCAGCTTGGAGGAAAGATCCATATCAAACGTATAGCTCGTACGCGCCCCCGCTGAACTGTCCGACAAAGAAACGGTGAATGGCGTATTGCTTGTGTTTGTAATCTCTACATCTTTTGACTTGTATTCCTTGCTGTCATATTCAACTTCATACGAATAGTACTTGTCTGGCTTCGACGGGTTTACAATCCCCGCAGAAGAGGTAAACTCCAGCTTTATGTAGCTATCTCCGTCTGCACCACTCGGAATCTCAATTCGAATCGAGTCGCTGTCGAGAATCGAGACGTAATCCGGTTTGTACCCGTTTACCTTCACATCAGATTTGCTGATGCTCTTTGGCAGCATGTCCTTGGAGGGGAAATTGACATAAATGTATTTGCCCTCTTTCAGCTTGCTTTTCGAAGAGAGATTAAATTTTCCGAGCGTTAAGGAGATGGTGTCCTCGGCATTTTTACTGCTATGGGAAGCCTCGAAGTCACCCTTGCTGCTGCTACTGCTGCTAGACGAAGATTTGCCGATTGTTATCTTGTCGCCCTTGTAGCTGGTTTCCGAACTTGTTTTTACTTCGATTTCGTAGCTGCCCTTGTCTTCCGGGTTGGTGATATTATCAATGGTCAGTGTAAGTACGGTACCTTTTTTGATCTTCTCATCGACTTCGATCTCGACCACATTCTTGCTTACATATACGCTGTCGATCGAAATTTCGTCATCGTCATCATCTTCTAATGTGACGTCCGATTTTTTCAATTTTTTGTCGACCGAATATTCGGATGGGAATCTAACGAAAATACTGTCTCCCGATGATAGGTCCTTATTGATTTCAAACTCAATCGTATATTCTGTTTCCTCGTCCGCACGTGTACTGTCTGCAGAAACATCCTCGATAGAGAGAGCATAAGCCGCTTTTGGCTCGAGCATCAATGGACTTGCCAGTACCGCAGTGGCCAGCAGCACTGAGATCCCTTTGTTTACGCTTTTGTTCAACGGTAACGCCTCCTTCTCTAAAGTTCCCTACTATGATAGGAAATGTTCGGCAGGAAAGGGTTACAGACTGGTAACGAATGATTTCCTTCACGCAAAAGAAGCTGCCCGATGACACAGGCAGCTTCTTCTTTTGAAATGTCTACTGGTTCGACAGGCTCTCCAGAATGGCATCGCCTTTCTCGCCAATTTTTACGATCGCGTATTTGGCATTCCGCTCGACATCAAGTCCGGTTCCTTCTGGGACAAAATAGCTTTCTATGCCATATTCCACTCGATCGCCACCGATTGTGCTTCCATTGATGATCACATCCGCTGGCTGAGGATCGTAGGCCCGATTCCATCGACCATTAAGCTCATAAAAGCCACTGTAGCTGTGCAAGCCATTTGCTTGTTGGCGGAGTACGACTCGAATCTTATCCCCTGAGTCAACCTGTACATGGTCCAATGTAGATATGGTGTAGCCAAGTCTGACGTAATCACCTTGGAGCAACGAACGCGGATCGATTGGGACTAGCTCCAGCTTCACTGTTTTTCCGTTGGCCAGGATTGTCTCACTGCTCCATACTTGATAGCCAATCAAAGCAAATTGCAGCAAAATGACAGGAAGCAACACAAGCGCTTTTTTCACGAAAAGGGGAGGCTCGCTTTTCGGCCACTCGATTTTTGCCCTTCGATCCCACCACAGAGTAGCGATAAAAAACACCAGGCTGAGCAGAAGCAGGCTCAGTGACTTGTGCAGCAAGCTCCATAGCATGTCGTAGTACTTCATGAGGAGAAAGGCAAACCAGAAACCGAGCACGATTCCGAATCTCACCTTATTTTGCTGATGCAATGTCCGGTACAGCAAATACGTGCTGACTGTGAAAAAAGCCAAATTCACGACTACATCCATGGAGCCCGATTGAAACCCTTCCTCCGTCAGGATCAAAAGCGAGAGTAAGGCGTACACCAACGAGCTATTTTGCAAAACGACCGGCAATTGCTTTACGTAATACATCGCCAGCTGCGCAACAAAGATGATCAAGAGTACATATTCAAAGGACGGCAGGTACTCATTCAGCTTCGTAGCCAGGACGACTAAAAAAGTCAGCTGTGTCAAAAGCCGCGCCGGAATGGCAGAGACAGCTTTCCAGACGTATAACAGTACCAACAGGAAAACGATCCAGTACGCTCCTTCTAAAAACAGAACAGAACCGACACCCAATATATACCCCATTGTGAGCAACGTATATCGTACCGTTGCATTCATCCGGCTCATAAACACTACAGGACCAATAAAGCCAATTAATGAAAGGAAAAACAGCAAATCAATTACTGTTTCTTCTTCAATGAGTAGAAAAAGCAGACCTGCTATCGATATAGCTCCAATGGATGCGGCGATAGTGGTGACGAGAACCGTGAATGCCTCTTGAAAAAACACCACCCATTTGCTTTTTTGATGCGCTGATTCCTTGCGCAGCCAATTAATCCCTGCAACTGCTCCCCAAACAATGAGTACAGTCAGCAGCAGCATCAAAACAAAGAAGCTCTCTGAGAAATACTTCACCATATAGGATATAAAATTAACAAGTACAAACAGCGAGAGCAGCGAGGCCGTCACAATCAGAAACCCGCGACTCGGCACCCATTTTAAAAACGTAACAAACAGAATCCCGCCCGTCAGGACATATAAAACCTCAGGGAGCGGACCATATACTTCGGTGAAGGATGAACCGAAAAGGCTGAGAGAAAACGTCAGAAACGATAAGTAGCAAATCGGCTTGGAATGCCATTTCCCCGTAGAGGTTAACCAAAACAGGACCATATTCCCCAACGCAATCAACCAAAAAATCATGAACCACCACTCGTCTTCACGCGCTACATGAATGACGGATGGATGGAGAAAGAAGTAAATCGCCAAATGAGCAAGGACATAGCTGATGACATAGAATGGCTGATAGCGCGTGAAAATCGCGAACAGCAAATTCGGTATGAGCCATACGACGAACAGCATATAGCTGTCGGCATGTGAATTGTATATTTGCCCCAACAAAGCCACACTGATGCCAAAAGCCAAGCCTCCAGCCACCAGTAGCCAATTGCTCAAAAACGAATGTCGTTTGATGAAACGCAGTCCATAGGATAATACATAAAAAAGAACGAGGATTGCCACACTGACGCCGATTTTTTGTTCCCTGACCATAAGCGGCCAGTTCGAAGCAAAAAAGTATAGGATAGATGATAACAGAAGCGAAATGGACAAAAAGTAACCCGTTCGAACCCCATTTTGTTGCATACAGCACACATCCCTTCGGAAATGCCTTCAGGTACTCTCATTATATCCTTTGGTTGGGAAAAAAGCCTAAAAAAAGACTGCCATCCCGGCAGTCTCTTTTCGTTTGAACATTACCCTTTGAGGTAGGCGTCTTCTTCTTTTTCATCACGCGGAACGGGAACTTCGCCGATGACGGTATACAGCGAAGCCGCTTCTTCCTTGCGCGGGTTTTCTTTGATGTCCTCTACTTTTACCGACACGATTTTTTGTCCGAAGCGGATTGCCAGCTTGTCGCCGATTTTCACGTTACTGGACGCCTTTGCAGGACGATCGTTGATTTCCACACGCTGTTTGTCGCACACTTCTTTTGCAAGCGTGCGTCGCTTGATCAGTCGAGACACTTTCAAATATTTATCGAGTCTCATGTTTGGCTTCCTCCCACCATTTGTCCATCTCTTGCAGGTCCGTCTGCTCAAAGGTACGGCCCGCTTCTTGCAGCTTGCTTTCAATATAGGAAAAGCGCTTCTTGAACTTGTTGTTGGTCAATGCGAGGGCTTCCTCCGGATCGAGCCCGAGGAAGCGCGCCAGATTGACTACCGCAAATAGCAAATCACCCAACTCGCCAGCGCGTTCTTCCTCTGATGCTTCTTGCAGCTCGCGGTATTCCTCTTCTACCTTTTTGTACACATCTGCAATATCGTCCCAGTCAAAGCCGACTTGGGCTGCTTTCTTCTGCAGCTTGTACGCATACATCAGTGCTGGCAAGTCGCGCGGTACTCCCGCCAACTGTGATTGAACCGTTACATCGATGCCTTTTGCTGCTTTTTCCTGTGCTTTGATTTCCTGCCAATTCGCCAGCGCTTCCTCGGAATCATTCGCGCTCTTTTCCCCGAATACGTGCGGGTGACGACGAACCAGCTTTTCATTCAACGTCGCGACAACATCATCTACCGAAAAATATCCGTCTTCGGCTGCCATCTGCGAATGGAGCATGATTTGCATCAACAAATCACCCAGCTCCTCACACATCGCATCTGGATCATCGTCGTCGATCGTCTCCAGAACCTCGTATGTCTCTTCAATCAAGTTTTTGCGGATGCTTTGATGTGTTTGCTCGCGATCCCACGGGCATCCATCCGGACTGCGCAGGATCGCCACGATCTCCTTCAAGTAGGAGAATTGGCGGTACGATACCTTCTCGTCCTTCGTCGGGGGTACATACACCAGAGACAAATTCCCGAAATGATCGAGTCTGTCCAGTTCATACAACGGCACTGTCTCAATGATTTCTTGCCCCGCTACCCCTACGGCTGTCGCTACCGTCACCTCGTAATCGTCCGGCAGCACTTCCATCAAGGTCAGCTTTACATCAGAGGCCACAAACGCATCGTACACTTGCGCGATAATCGTATGCAGACCCGGTGATACTTGATGAGCAGCGAGTGCGGTCCCATCCAGCAAAGAGAATCCCTCGATCGGGTCGATATGTAGGCGGGCAAACAACGGATCGATAAAGCTCTGTCCGCCGCCAATTTCGATTTCTACGCCACGGTTTGGTCCCTCTGCCAACAACAGCTGCACAGTACGTTCCGCCACCAAAGGATGACCTGGCACGGCATAAACAAGACTGCCCGCTTCGTTTACCCGTGAAAAAAGCCGCTCCACAATATCGGTGTACACATCGGAAAATGTATCGTGCTGCTCATATACGTCGTCAAAGGACTCAATCGTGATGCCTTCTGCGATCAACTCGGCTACAACTGGATGCTCTTTCGTGCGCAAATACAGCTGTTTGGCAGCTCTGAGCGTACGATAGATGCCATAAGGGAGTTGGTCCAAATCCCCGGCACCAAGACCGACTACGGTAATGGTCTTATTCTTCATTTCCACTTGTCACGCCTCCTTTTCGTTCATTCTTGCTTTCTCCGCTGGGAGGAGCTTGTATTTCGTTAACAGCGAAGCAATTCGCTTTCCTTTTGGCAAAAATTGAATATCGTTTCTCGTGAGTCCGCCTGTTTTCAAAAGCGCCAGCAAATAGACCAATGCTCCTGAACCGACAGCAATCAAGCCTACCAGCGTATAGAACAAACGATTTGAAAGTCCGGCACTGCCGAGCACTGTATTAGCGAGCCACTCCACAATCAGCACGACAATCGACATCACCACGACAGACACGAATGGCCTTTTCACCGTTTGGCGGAATCCGATGTGTGCTCCCGTGTATTTGATGACCGCTAGAACGTTTAGTCCCATGGCGACTAAATAAGCTAAAACGGTGGACACTGCTGCACCAGAGATACCCCAGAACGGGACGAGCGCGAGATTGAGGATGAGCTTTACCAGTACACCAATAAACAGGTTGCGGGCAGGTCGCATTACACGTCCCAAGCCTTGCAAAATACCCGCGCTGGCAATACTCACCGTAGCGAAAAGAATCGTGAAGGACTGTACAGCGAGGGCCTCAGTACCGTTGCTGTCTCCGTAGAGCATGACGTTGATCGGCTCCGCCAACAGAGCAAGTCCAAAGGAAGCAGGCAATCCCAGAAGGAAGGTCAGTCGAATCGCGACTTCGGAACGGTGAGAGATCAATTGATGCTGACGCTGGGCAACAGCTTCACTGATCGCAGGCACTAATGCCAGCGACAAGGACGTGGCGAAGAACGTACCAAACTGAATGAGTGGCTGACCACGGTCAAATGCACCTTTCAAAAGCTTGGCCAAATCCTCCGGGGTCCCGCTCCATTGCAACATATTGACGACGGTCATCGAGTCTACAAGCGGAACAAGCGGCAGAACCAATGCGCCCATACAAATCGGAACGGCATAGGTCAAGAGATGACGCAGTATTTGACGATTGGTCCATGGTTTCGCTGCCGATTGCTGAACTTGACCGACGGACAGCTGCCCCATCTTTTTGTCCGCTCTCCAATACCAAAGCAAGACGAGAATAGCAGCAATGGCACCTGGAAAAGCAGCAAAAACGGCACCTGTACCAGCCAGGTAAGGGTCCTGATACACGTTCATCGCCCAGAATGCAGCAACCAGAATGAAAATTACGCGAATGAACTGCTCAGCGACCTGAGAGACACCAGTCGGCATCATATTTTGATGCCCTTGAAAATAGCCGCGCAAGATCGCAACCATCGGCACCAATGGCAGTGACCAAGCCACTGCTCGGAGCGGGGTAATCAAATGCTCATCACCCATCATACTGGCAATAATAGGTGCCCCTCCATATAACAGTAAGAAGAAAAAGATCCCGAGAACGACCAGCGATATACTGGCTACTCGAAACGCCCTGCGCGCCCCGATCGCATCTCCGACAGCGACGCGCTCTGAGACGATCTTGGAGATGGCAATGGGGAAACCCGCCGTCGCTAGAATCAACAACGCGGTGTACAGCGGGTATACTTGCATATATACGTACAAGCCGATATCTCCGGCAATGTTTTGGTATGGGATGCGGTATACAGCGCCTAAAAGCTTGGAGACAAGACCGGCAATTCCAAGTATCGCCGCGCCTTTCACAAATTGAACGGAAGCCTTTTCTTGAGCCATGTGCGTGAAATTTCTCCTCTCCAACCTAAAACTTCGTTCATTATACCACAAGGCCATAGGCACAAGAAAAACAGCCCCGGGGTACGAGGCTGTTTTTGCTGAGCTATCCTACTGCTCCATCTGCTTTGCCAGGAAACCGGCCGCTGTTTCCGACATTTTGATCTCCAAATCACTCATCTTGGTTGACTCGTTTTTGTTGAGGAGGATCACGGACCCGATTGGATCGCCTCCTGCAACAATCGGTGCGATGACGAACGAGCCCATCGCCTCGTTCAAATCACGACAAATTTCATAAGAGCCTGCGTTTTTCTCCAGTCTGGTCTTTCTTTCCTCCAAGCATTTCTCAACAATGCTACCAATTGGTTTCTCCAAGTATTCCTTTTTGGAGGCCCCTGCCACCGCAATGACAGTATCCCTGTCTGAAATCAGTACGGTATGATTCATGCTTTCATACAAAGAGTCGGCGTATTCTTTTGCAAAATCACCCAACTCTCCAATCGGTGAATACTTTTTGAGAATGACTTCTCCGTCACGATCCACAAAAATCTCAAGCGGGTCGCCCTCACGAATGCGCAGTGTACGACGAATCTCCTTAGGAATCACGACCCGACCGAGGTCGTCAATTCGACGAACGATACCAGTTGCTTTCATGTCTTGTTGCCTCGCTTTCCCTGAGAAGTGGGTAGTGAATAGATGGTGGTTGGTTAGTTGTATTTTTTCCTCAAATTCTAATTTTAACTATGGGTGATGGTATCAATTTTTGCCAGTTACTTCAATTACTCTCCCCCGGGTGGTAGCGAGTGATAATAGTATTTGCCCACGTTTGAAGAATATGCGAGAAAACGAAAAAACAGGGAAACGAATTCCCTGTTTTTCTTTGGACTTCTTATTTCTTTGCCGGAGCATCATTTTTGGACTGCGGGATGTTGAATTTCGTAATGAGCTTGTCCAGCTCGTTCTTGCCGAAAGTATCGTACGCTTTCTCCAAAGAACTTGCGCGGAGCTGTTCTTTCATCTCATCAAAGGTCTTTTCTTTGCGATTCTCGACCTTAATAATATGGTAACCAAAATTAGTTTTTACTGGCGGGCCAACTTCACCGACTTTTTGTGTCAGGGATGCTTCTTTAAATTCTGGCACCCATTGCGTTACATCCGCATTTTCGTACAAGCCCCCAGACTGCTTGCTGCCTGGGTCATCTGTGAATTCTGTTGCCAGCTTCGCGAAGTCTTCACCCTTTTTCAGGCGCGCTTCCAAGTCGTTGGAGATTTTCAACGCCTCTTCTGGTGTGCGCTTTTCGGTAGAGATCAGAATGTGGCGAACAGAAGCAACTGTACGGGAAGCTTTGTCCATTTGATCATAGGTTTGCTTCAGCGTAGCATCATCGATATTCTTTTTCATTACATTGATGGACTGGTTGATCAGGTCCATCTGATTGACGATCATATCCTTGGTTACGCCTTGGCCTTCCATGAGCTTGGTGAACTTAGCTTCATCCTTGCCCAAAAAGCCCATGTACTGCGTTTTGATTTTCTCGAAAGTTTTCTCAGCGAGTTCTTTGGACTCTTTTTTCATGGCATCGTCGGAACGGCTAGCCAAAACCTTGGTAGCTGTATACTCACGAGCAAAAGCCTTCAGTGAGTTGCTATCAGCCATTTCAATCATGGTACCTTGTTGTGGGTTCATGAAGTTAATGACACGCAGGAACTCTTCGAACTCTTTTCCTGTTACAGTTCCTCCTTGATACTCCACAACGACCGCTTTCTGGTCTGCTGCGTAAGGCAGAGTGAGTTTAGGGAATTGTACCAAAGGATCGTTAGCAGCTTGATTGCTGCCATCTGTCTGATTCGCTGGAGTTTTTGTTTCTTGTTTCGCTTCTTCTGCTTTTCCGCCGCAACCAGACATGAGTGCCACGACCAGAACAGCCGAAGATAGAATCGCTACAGAACGTTTCATAAATAAGGTTCTCCCTTCCCGGGCAAGCCCATTTTGTCAGTTATGACACAGGACTCTCCGTACCGGTGTCTCTTCGCACCTGGTGAAATTGACGCAGCAGCTTTTCAACCAACTGCACGCCCTCATCTTCCTTTAACCCCTTTACTTTAACAGCAATCGTGATCTGTTGTCCACCCGACAGCCCTACCCTCTTGCTCCAGTTACTGGTAAGCGCAAACAGCGCTCCACCATCGATGTTGTTGTTCTGGCTAGGGTGCAGGACCAATTTTATCTCGTCTGGATTCTTTTGGCTAATTTCGGTGATGTGGTGCTTTAAGGCATACACACGCAAACGGGAAATGGTCAGCAGATTATCAACTGGCTTCGGAACTGGTCCAAAACGGTCTAGCAGCTCTTCTGCCAAATCGTCGACGTCCTCCAATGTAGACACCGCGACAAACTTTTTGTACATCTCGATTTTTTGTCGGCTGTCCGTAATGTACATCGACGGAATATAGGCATCCAGTTGCAGATTGATCTCCACAGGTGTGACAATTTCTTGTTTGACTTCGCCCTTCAGCTCATCAATGGCTTCTTTCAGCATCTGGCTGTACAAGTCGAATCCGACCGTATTAATAAAACCATGCTGCTCCGCGCCCAGCAAATTACCAGCTCCACGAATGGACAAGTCTCGCATCGCGATCTTGAAACCAGAGCCGAGCTCGGTAAATTCCTTGATGGCTTGCAGACGTTTTTCCGCTACCTCTGTCAGCACCTTGTCCCGTTGATACGTAAAGTAAGCGTACGCAATTCGATTGGAACGACCTACACGTCCACGCAGCTGATACAGCTGGGACAAGCCCATTTTGTCTGCATTGTAAATAATCAGCGTATTGACGTTCGGGATGTCCACCCCGGTCTCAATGATAGTTGTGCTGACCAACACGTCAAAATTCCCTTCCAAAAAGTCGAGAATGACGCCTTCCAGCTCGCTTTCGTTCATCTGTCCATGCGCTACAGCGATGCGCGCGTCAGGAACGAGCATGGAAATCTGCTCCGCCATCTGTTCGATTCCCTGTACTTGGTTGTAGAGGAAGAACACTTGCCCATCACGAGCCATCTCGCGCTCAATCGCTTCGCGAACCAAAGCAGGGCTGTAATCCATCACATACGTCTGTACCGGAAAACGATTTTCTGGCGGCGTTTCAATGACAGACAAATCACGCACACCGAGCATCGACATGTGCAAGGTACGTGGAATTGGCGTAGCGGTCAGAGTCATGACATCCACATTCGTTTTGATTTGCTTCAGCTTTTCCTTGTGACTCACACCGAAGCGCTGCTCCTCGTCTACGATTAACAGACCAAGCTCGCGGAATGTCAGGTCTTTGGAAAGCAGACGGTGCGTACCGATGACAACATCGACTGTGCCTTCCTTCAGTCCTTTTAGTGTGGCGTTCTGCTCTTTGCGCGAACGGAATCGACTCAATACCTCCACGCGGATCGGATACTCCGCAAAACGCTCACGGAACGTCTCGTAATGCTGTTGCGCCAGAATCGTAGTTGGAACCAAAACGGCTACCTGTTTTCCGTCCATGACAGCCTTGAAGGCAGCACGAATCGCAACCTCTGTCTTCCCGTAACCCACGTCTCCACAAACGAGGCGATCCATCGGGCGTTTGCGCTCCATGTCCGCTTTCACTTCCGAAATCGCGCGGAGCTGGTCTTGTGTTTCCTGATACGGGAACATCGCCTCAAATTCACGCTGCTCTGCCGTGTCGGGAGAGAATGTATGACCGACAGCCGATTCGCGGGCTGCATACAGTTTGATCAAATCTTCGGCGATATCCTTTACAGACGACTGGACTTTGTTTTTGACGCGTTTCCATTCGCTGCCGCCCAAGCTGTAGATCTTCGGCTGTGCCTCTTCGCTCGCCACGTACTTCTGCACATGGTCGATTTGATCAATCGGAACAAACAGACTGTCTCCTGCTGCGTATTGAATATGAAGGTAATCTTTATGAATTCCGAGAATTTCTTTGGTTTCAATTCCAAGGTATTTTCCAATCCCGTGATTCACGTGCACGACGAAATCACCGGGCTTTAGTTCGAGGTAGTTTTTGATACGCTCCGCGTTGTTCATCGTCTGCTGAACTTTGCGCGCCTTGCGCTGTTTCGCGGTAAATACTTCACCTTCCGTAATAACAACCAGCTTGTTTAGCGGCAACTCAAAACCTGTCTGGAGGTTTCCTAAAATGATCGTAGGACGCCCTGGAGGCACCGTTTCCACTGCTTCTGTTAAAACATCGGCTTCCATTTCGTAGTCATGCAGGACACGCTCCAGTCGCTTCGCACGCTCCAAATCAGCTGCGACAAAGACGATCTGATCCTGAGACTTCTTCCAACGGGCCAGCTCTGTTTTCAGCACGTTCATCTGTCCGTGGAAGTTTTGCATGGTACGGCAAGTCAGATTTACGATGTTTTGCGGCTGAGTCTTCGGTGATTGTCTCAAAAACAGGGATAGGTAAACAATCTGGCGCTTTTTCGTCGACACGATCTCGTCGTACGTACGCGACAGGCTGAGATTGGACATATATTCGCCCTGGACGATGCGTCCTGTCAGCCATTCCCCTTCTTCTTTTTGCAGTTGCGCTGCCGTATCCAACACGCGAGAAGGCTCATCAACGATCAGCAAGGTATCGGAAGGCATATAGGACAATAATGTATCGCCAGTCGGGTAAATGACAGAGATGTACGAATACAGCTGCGCAAAACGCTGTCCCTGCTTCATTCTCTCTGCATCAGAGCCGATTCGCTCCATGACTTTTTCCTTGGCAGCCCCATCCTTCAAATTAGCGAGGGTTTCTCCCAGCTTTTGTTCTAGGCGAACAGCCGATTCCTGCAATAACGGAGTCGAAGCAATCATTTCTTTCGCTGGACCAAGAACATACGTCTGGACGGATTCCAATGAACGTTGAGAGAGCATGTCAAATGTACGGATCGAGTCGATCTCCACATCAAAAAGCTCAATCCGCACCGGCCACTCTGAATCGATCGGATACAAGTCGATAATTCCACCGCGAATACTCATTTCTCCCTTGCGCTCGACCATGTCCACTCGCTCATAGCCAAGCTCAATACATCGGAGCAAAAAGGATTCGATATCAAGCTCATCACCGACGGACAACTGAATCTGTGCTTCCTTCCATACCTGCGGAGGAACGACCAAACGACGCAAGCCAGCAAAAGGTGCAACCAAAAAACCCGTAAAGCCTTGGGCCAGACGGTTGAATACATGAATTCGCTGCGCCAGCATTTCAGGGCTGGCAATGGCAAGCTCAGAGCCAATCAGCTCATTACCGGGATAAAGCAACACCTGATCAGAGGGAACCAACTCGATCAAATCTTCGTATACTTTTTGTGCTTGGTACATGTTATGCGTCACTACGCAGACCGGACGATCTGACATTTGTTGCAATGACGCCATCAATACTTGTCGCGCGGAACCAGCCAAGCCAGAGACAAGCTGCTCATGTAGCCCCTTCTCCAAACCAGCCACGATTGTCCCGACGTTCGTGTCCTGTTTCATCGGGTTAATGATGACTTGCATTCACTAATCCCCTCTCTAATTCTTCTGTCAACTAAAATCAGAGCTTCGCTTACGTTCACAACAACCGCAGGTCAGCCATGCGAAAAGAAGCCTTAGCTCCCCAAGCTAAGGCCTTGTCAGTGCAAGCCTTCCTAATGCGTATCCACTTATTGAAGTGGGTTTCCGACTAGCGAAAGCTCTGGATGCTGAATCAGCGCTTCACGGCAATAGTCGCACGTGATGCTGACGACCGTATCTCCACTTTGTTCTCTCGATATTATAAGAGCACGTTCCTCCGGGGTCAAGGAATCAAACCCGAGCTGCGCTTCCGTTACTTGCGATTCGTCAAATTCTGCAATCTTCATGCCGCAGCAGCGACATGTATAGCGTATGCTCATGCACATACCACCCCCATACTGTTCCTATCGCTTAGTATGGACGATTGGGTGGGAAATCATACTACTTTTTCAAGCTGTTGTAATGGTTCATGACCTTTAAAAACGACTCTCTTGTCCACATGGCGCATGCGTCAGCCGCCAAGCTCACCGCTTCTTGAATATCGGCTCTTTCTGACACTGGAAACGTATTCAAAACATAGTCGCTGACGCTCCGCCCTGGTTCAGGACGACTGATTCCTACCTTGATTCGTTTAAACTCCTGTGTGCCCAAATGCTGAATCATCGACTTGATGCCGTTATGCCCACCAGCGCTGCCTTTTTCTCGCAGGCGAAGATGTCCGGTCGGCAAATCAAGATCGTCGTAGATGACGACTAGATCGTCAGGGATCAGCTTGTAAAATTTGAGTACTTCCGCTACCGATTCACCGGAGAGATTCATGTACGTCTGCGGCTTCACCAGCAGTACCTTCTCGCCCTCGATGCGGCCTTCGCCCACGAGTGCACGAAACTTGTTTTGCGTAACAGGAATTCCCCATTTGTCGCTAATCTTATCTATGGCCATAAAGCCAGCATTATGTCTGGTATCTTCATATTTTTTGCCGGGATTACCCAATCCGATTATGACTTTCACGCTTATTCCCTCCTACTCTCTCCCCATTGTACTCGAATGGTTACGTGAACAAAAGTAGAAGGGCAGAGATGAAATCACCTCGCCCTTCTTTTTTCACGCCCTGATTTTATTCGTTCGCTGTTCCTGCTTTTTCAGCCACTGCTTCTGCTTCTTGTTCCGCATCGATTGATTCTTCGGACTTGGCCTTCACTGGCAGTACACTGATCAGCACTTCCGTGGATTCGAGCCCCAGATCTACTCCGGGTGGGACATTCAGATCGGAAACAAGCACGACATCCCCAATATTCATTCCATCGACATCGACCAAGAAGGATTCTGGTATATTACCTGGCAAGCAAGTCACTTCCACACTGTGGCGGATAAGGGTAGCCACACCCAATTCCGGATCTCCTGTCATGAGGACAGGGACAGACGTGTGTATTTTTTCATTCATATTGATCTTCTTAAAATCTGCATGCAAAATGTTCCCCTGCAAGGGATGCCGTTGCAGCTCATAAACCATGACATCGTGCGTGTTCCCGTCTACACTTAACCGAAATGGCTTGTTTGTTGACTGGTTACGCAGGGCCGCATCCAGCTCTCTTCCCTTGACCTGAATCGGCTTATTGCCCACTTCGCTGCCGTAGATAATACCAGGAACCCAACCTTCGTTACGCAGTACCTTTACAGCATTGCCTGTCTTTTTTTCGCGAGACTGTGCCTGTAATTGTTCCACAAAAAAACCTCCTTCGGACCGCTAGTAAAAGTTTCCTCACTAGCTTGTCCATCGGAGGTTTAGTTCAATCCCCTAACAGGGGATTGTATATTAATCGAACAACTTGCTTACGGAAAGCTCTTCGTGAACACGAATGATTGCTTCACCAATGATTGGCGCTACGGAAAGAACGGTAATCTTATCGATAATTTGTTCTTCTGTCAGCGGAATCGAGTTGGTCACAATCAGTTCCTTGATCTTCGAGTTTGCAATACGCTCGATAGCAGGACCAGACAGAACTGGGTGCGTGCAGCATGCATATACTTCACGTGCGCCTGCTTCTACAAGTGCACTTGCAGCCAGTGTGATCGTTCCAGCGGTATCGATAATATCGTCGATGATGATCGCTGTTTTGCCTTCGATGTTCCCTACGATGTTCATTACTTCGGCTACGTTTGGTTCTGGGCGACGTTTGTCAATAATGGCAATAGGCGCTTCCAGACGTTCTGCCAATTTACGAGCACGGGTCACGCCACCGTGGTCTGGAGATACAACAACGATGTCTTTCAGACCTTTTTCAGAGAAGTGTTTACCCAAGATAGGCACACCCAGCAGATGATCTACCGGAATATCGAAGAAGCCTTGGATTTGTGTTGCGTGCAGATCCATCGTAATCACACGTTGTGCACCCGCTGTCTCGATCAGGTTCGCAACCAGCTTAGCCGTGATTGGATCGCGTGCACGTGCTTTACGATCTTGACGAGCATAACCGTAGTAAGGAATAACCACGTTGATACTCTTAGCCGAAGCGCGCTTCAATGCATCGACCATGACCAAAAGCTCCATCAGATGCTCATTAACGGGAGCAGATGTTGGCTGAATGACAAATACGTCACAACCGCGAACACTTTCATTGAGTTTGAGTTGGCATTCGCCATCACTAAAGCGCACTACTTGTGCGTTTCCGAGTGGTACGCCGATGTGTTCGGCGATTTCTTTTGCCAGTTCCGGGTTTGCGTTGCACGTAAATACCTTCAGTTTTGGGTCGCGGTAGTTAGCCATGATCTTCTCAAGAACCTCCCGTTATGATTGCTTTTTGCCCTTGCGAGGCATTTTGTTCGCGTAATCGATTTTATTTACTTGACGCTCACGTGCGATCGCAAGCGCATTATCTGGCACATCTTGATTAATGGTCGATCCTGCAGCTACATAAGCATTTTGTCCAACTGTAACTGGCGCAACCAGATTGCTGTTGCATCCGATGAATGCTCCATCTTTTACTGTTGTTTTATGCTTCACTGCCCCATCGTAGTTGACGGTAATCGTTCCACAGCCAATATTGACTCCGTCTCCGATTTCCGCATCTCCTACATAGCTGAGATGTGGAACCTTCGTACCGTCACCAATTTTCGCATTTTTCAATTCCACGAAATCACCGATTTTGGCATTGCTTCCAATCTGTGATCCTGGTCGAACATAAGCAAATGGCCCAACAGATGAGTTACTTTCGACACTCGAATCAACCATCACCGAGTAAGAAATGGTCACGCCACTCGCTACTTCTACGTTCGTCAGATCCGCTTGGGGCCCGATTACACAATCGGCTCCAATAGTTGTTTGTCCACGCAGGAAAGAACCTGGGTGAATCACGGTATCTGCCTCAATCTTCACATCAGTTTCGATGTACGTAGAAGTTGGGTCGATGATAGTCACACCATTTCGCATGTGACCAGTCATAATACGTTTTTTCATGTAGGCTTCTGCTTCCGATAGCTGCACACGATCGTTCACACCCATTGTTTCCTCCGGGTCAATCGCTTCGTATCCGACTACCTTTTCACCTGCATCACGCAAAATACCGACAACGTCTGTTACATAGTATTCGCCTTGTGCGTTGTCATTTTTCACTTCCGCCAAGGCTTTCCATAATTTTCGGTTGTCATAGCAGTATATGCCCGTATTAATTTCTCTGATCGCCCGTTCCGCTTCCGTAGCGTCTTTATGTTCCACGATTCGCAATACTTCGCCCGCCTCATTGCGCACGATACGCCCATAACCTGTTGCGTCAGGTAACACGGCGGTCAATACAGTTGCAGCCGCTTGCTGCTCCTCGTGATAGGTCAGCAAGGCCGACAACGTAGTCGCTGACAAGAGGGGAACGTCTCCATATAAAAGAAACGTAGTTCCTTCTTTATCCTGTAAAAACGGCGCTGCCTGCGAAACGGCATGTGCCGTCCCCAACTGTTCTTCTTGCAGAGCATAAGTGACGTCCTCGCCTAGCTTGGCACGGACAGCGTCAGCACCATGACCTACGACGACAACGATATCCTGAACCTGCATGGACGCCATCGTATCGACTACATGCTGAACCATAGGCTTTCCGCACACAGGGTGCAGGACTTTGTACAGCTTCGATTTCATCCGTGTACCCTGACCAGCAGCCAGAACCACGGCATGGATCTTAGACATGTCAACCCTCCATCGTAGAAGTTCCACAATGACTATATCCTAATTCATATGTGAATTTCAAGACAATCGATACAGGATTATGGTTGATTCCTTGCATTGCCAGTAGTTAGACATATGGCAGACAACATTTAATTTTCTGACAGAAATGTGATATATTGTTTGGCGAAAGGGGTTATTTGAAGGAGGTAGGATGAGATGAGCGCAGAGGTATACTTGCTGACTGGGTATTTAGGAAGCGGAAAAACCACCCTTTTGCAAAAGTGGCTGACTCATTTGCGCATCACAGACCAGAAAGTGGTCGTATTGATGAATGAAATGGGGGAGGAAGATATTGACGGGGAACAATTGCAGGGGTTTGGCTTTCCTGTCAAAAAAATGCTCGATGGCTGCATATGCTGCTCGATCAAGGGCGAACTGACGGAGGGCTTGAAAGATATTATGAACGCCATTGCGCCAGACCGAATCCTCATCGAAACTACTGGTGTAGCCGATCCACTTGATGTCATCGATACGATTACCCATCCAGAGCTGTATGATCGACTGGAGTTAAAAGGGACCATTAGCGTTGTCGACGCCTCTCGCTTCCTGGACCTCAACTCACGATTCTCCTCGACTGCCACTCTGGTCAAAACGATTCGAAACCAGGTGCGTTACGCAGACCTGCTTCTGTTGAACAAAACCGATTTGACTAATCCTGATGTCGTAGAGCGGGTTCGTCAAAAGCTCAGCGAAATCAATCCGACTGCACCCATACACGCTACTGTTCAGGCAGAAATAGAAGTCTCCCGGCTTTTATCAGTCAAACGAACCGTTCATGAGCGACCGCTCGACAACGAGGAAAACCGCCCCATTGCCGTACAGAAAAGCATCGGCCGAATGTCAACGATGGACAGGCTCAAGCAATCCCTTGGCCTGAAAACAAGCCAACCCTCTCTCTACAATAGTATCGAAACGTTTTCCTATGTATTTACCGGACCCGTAGACGAGAAAAAATTCGAGGACTTTCTGTACGATCTCCCTAAAAACGTCTATCGGGCAAAAGGCTATGTCCAGTTCCACGGAAAGCCCGAGCTAATCTCGTTTCAACATACCGATAATCAGGTGCTCCTGTTTCCATTTGAAAATTTCGGGCCGAAGATGGTAGCTGTCTTCATCGGAGAAGGAATGGATCGAGAAATTATTTTAAACGATTTAAAAAAATGTTATGGTTAACGGACGCCGAAGCACCCTGCCGAAAGTGACAGGGTGCTTTGAGTATCAGGACTTTTTAAGCACCAGCTTCGATAGTGCTTTCTTCCTCTTGACCTACGCGGTCGTATTCTGTGAGAACTGCTGCCTGAATCTTTTCACGGGTAGTCGAAGAAATCGGATGTGCAATATCACGGAATTCTCCGTCTGGTGTACGCTTGCTCGGCATAGCTACAAACATACCATTGTTTCCGTCAATGACACGGATATCATGAACCACAAATTCATGGTCAATTGTAATGGATGCAATCGCTTTCATCCTACCATCCGTATTCACTCGGCGAAGTCTTACGTCTGTTACTTCCATCTAGTTCACTCCCTTTATCTATGTAACGCGTTTAGGATTATTTCCACCTGCTGGGTAAATATTCCTGCTTATCATTATGTAATTTTTGAAAAAATATATAAATATGTTTATATGTCATTTTTTGGAAACATTTTCTGCAAGTACAAAAACAGCCCAATGCGCGTGGCATCAGGCTGTTTTCCATTTTTTTCTATCCGATATAAGCTACGATTTCGATTTCGACTTTTACATCGCGCGGCAGTCGTGCCACTTCCACAGTGGAGCGAGCTGGCTTGTGATCGCCAAAATATTGGCCGTACACTTCGTTCAGTTGACCAAAATCATTCATGTCCTTGATAAATACAGTCGCTTTCACTACATTCGTCAGGTTGCCACCAGCTTCTGCCAGTACCGCTTGAATGTTGGAAAAAACCTGATGGGTTTGCTCCACGACGTCACCTTCTACCAGAGTGCCGTCTGCACGCAGTGGAATTTGACCGGATGCGAAAAGAAATGGACCTACCTTTGCAGCTTGGCTGTAAGGACCAATAGCGGCAGGAGCCTTGTCAGTTGAAACAAAAGAGATTGCCATACCTATCTACTCCCCTCTAATTTCAAAAAAACTGCCTAGCTCTATTTCAATTTGCTTGCCCTTGAAGTCTACATCCTGCAGTTTTGCAAGTGATACGTATTCATCTACCAAACGCTCAGAAACATCCGCTGTCGTTTCTACCAGTACGCCGCATCCCACTACGGTTGCACGGAATTCCTGCAACAAATCAATCATGCCCCGCAGCGTCCCGCCAGCTTTCATAAAGTCGTCCACAATGAGGACACGAGACTGCTCGGCCAAACCGCGGCGAGCGAGTGACATGGTTTGAATTCGTTTACTGGAACCAGATACATAGTTAATGCTCACTACTGAACCTTCCGTCACCTTGTTGTCACGGCGCACAATCACAACAGGCACATTCAAAAACATAGCCGTCGCATACGCAAGTGGAATCCCCTTTGTTTCCACCGTCATGACGACATCCACATTTTTATCCGCATAAGCGGTTGCAAAGAGCTTTCCGATCTTCGCCATCGTTTGTGGATTTCCGAGAATGTCGGACATGTACAAGTATCCACCTGGCAAAAGTCTCTCTGGATTAGCGAGTTGACCGATCAGTTCGCGCATGAAGTGAAGGGCCTCTTCCGTTTTGACCTGTGGAATATACTTCACTCCGCCTGCCGCTCCCGCCACCGTTTTCAACAAGCCTACCCCTTGGACTTCAAAAGCCTCTTTGATGATAGACAAGTCTTCACTGATGGATGATTTCGCTGCGCCGTATTGTTCCGCGAACAGAGTGAGAGGAGTCAGCGTATGGGGATGGGCGAGCAAGTGCTGCGTCATGTCAACCAGACGTGCACTTCTGCGCAATTTCTTCATGGCTCTTCCTCCAAAACCGAATATTATGCTGATAATGTATCATTTCCATACGGGTTTATGCAAGTATTTCCCCTTCTTTGGCGCCTAACATTCGGACAACAAACACATCTTTGACAAAACCTCGCAACGCATTGTAGATCCGATGTACTTTCGCTTCCTTTTGCACAAGAGCAAACACGGTAGGACCGCTGCCAGACATCAGGACACCGTCTGCCCCCGACGCGACCATGAGATCCTTGATCTGTCTTACTTGTGGATGGAGCGAGAGCGTGACATTCTCCAACACATTCCCAAGAGATTGGCACATGAGTGAAAAGTCTTGGGTCGCAATAGCTTGCAGCATTTGTTTGGTATCGGGATGATTATCGATCTGGGCCACACGCAGGTTTCCGTACACATCCGGGGTAGATACTCCGATAGGCGGCTTGGCTAGAATGACCCAGCACGGTGCAGGCGCTCCCAGATGCGCAATCTGTTCGCCACGCCCCGTCGCCAGTGCTGTTCCACCGTAAACGCAAAATGGCACATCAGAGCCAATCTCCGCTCCGATTTTAGCCAACTCATCTCTGGTCAACCCGAGATTCCATAATTGGTTCAAGCCGCGCAGTGTTGCCGCTGCATCACTGCTGCCACCTGCCAGCCCAGCCGCAACTGGTATTTGCTTGTCGATATACAAGTGTACGCCTTGGCGTACTTGAAATTTTTCTTTCATGAGCGTTGCCGCTTTATATGCATGGTTACGGATATCATCCGGTACGAAGCTGGCAGAACAGTCCAGCGTAATCTCACCATCTTCGCGTAGAGTCATGTCCACACGATCTGCCAAGTCTACGGTTGTCATCACCATTTCCACTTCGTGATAACCGTCCGGCCGTTTGGCAAGCACGTCGAGAGTCAAATTAATTTTGGCCGGAGCTTTGACCGAGATACGCACGTAATTCACCTCTGCCTACTTTCTAAATTTCCTAGTCTCTTATTGTAGCATAGGCAAACTCTCCCATGCCACTTGATCAATTAAAAAGAATAGGATCGAGATCATTATGGGTATTTCGAAAATTCAGCTCTCTTTACAGAAAAAAAAGCCGGGCTGCCCCGGCTTTGTCAACGAGTTTTATATGGTGAGAAACGTCCGTTCGATCAAACCCAAACGTTACAATCGCTTAGCGGCTAATGCTTCCTCAGCAAGCTGAACAGCGCGCTTGACCATGTTACCCGCGTCACGTGTCGTGATGCCTCCCCAACCCTCGGATTTTACCGTATCGTAAAACCCAAGCTCTTTGGCCAGTTCCATCTTTAACTGCTCTGACATCAGTCCTCGTCTGCGACCCATAGCACCCTCCTTCTCGTCGACAAGCTTAGTGTGCTCCATGCCGCTCATTTTATTGCCTCAACCAAATGTTCAGAGCTTTTCGATATAAAAAACAAAACAGTAGAACCCAAAAGGGCTCTACTGTTGTACAAATGTGATGCGGATGTGCTCGTTTTCGCGGCACACCGTCAATTCTACTGTTTCCGTCAAGATGTCAGCATAGCTGTAAGATACCCGCTCAAAGAGTTGATCGTCATCCAGCTTTACCACAAACACAGATGGGTAAGTTTCTTCGAGGATGCCACTACGTTCAACGGTTTTGCGGCGACCGCCATTAGCCTTCAGCAGGATGCGCTCACCAATGTGTCCGTCTAAACTACGTTTAATGTCAAGTAACGCGTTTCTTGCCATTGTTCCATCCACCTCGCTTACATCTATTATAACAGCTCCCTTATATTTTGTCAAAGAAATAAAAAATTATAGCAACCCTGCAGATATTTTGTCAACGGGGTTTTTTTCATAAAAAACGTAGATATTTGTCAAATGATATGCATAAAGGGCATTAATACGCAAAAACCCCCATTCTTGGGGGATCTCGCCCAAAAATAAGGGGGTCGTCTACACGATTTACGTAATCAGTCCGCGGCGCATACCTTCGTTCGCTAGGCGGGCAAATTCGTCCAAGCTGAGTGTTTCACCACGCCGGGTCGGATCGATCCCGATGTCATTGAGCATCTGTATTACTTCATCCTTTTGGGTTTTAGGAAACAGTCCGTTCATCAGGTTGTTCAACAATGTCTTACGGCGCTGCGCAAACGAGCTGCGTACCACCCGGAAAAACACATCCTGATCGTCTACTTCCACTGGCGGACGATCTCTTACCTTTAAGCGAATCACTGCTGAGTCGACATTCGGACGCGGAACAAACACACTTGCAGGCACAATCATCGCTACTTCTGTATCTGCATAGAATTGAGCTGCGACTGACAGAGAGCCATAGTCTTTCGTTCCTGGTTTGGCTGCAATTCTCTCTGCCACTTCCTTTTGAATCATAACCACGATGTTTTCGAGGGGCAATCTCTCTTCCAGCAGCTTCATCAGGATCGGTGTCGTCACATAGTAAGGCAAATTCGCCACTACGCTCAGCTTTTCCACTCCTGTCATCTTTTCTTCTATTAACTTCTTCAGATCCAGCTCCAGTACGTCCCCGTGAACGACTTCAATATTTTCATAGGGTGACAGCGTGTCCTGCAAAATAGGCAAAAGACGCTGGTCGATTTCGATCGCCATCACTTTTTTGGCTGCTCGTCCCAATTGCTCCGTCAGCGCACCGATACCGGGGCCAATTTCAATCGCTCCCTTTTCCTTGGTAAGGTCTGCTTCTGAAACAATGTTATGTAAAATATTGGTGTCTATCAGGAAGTTCTGACCCAGACTCTTCTTAAAAGCAAAGCCGTACTTCTCCACTATCTCTTTTGTGCGCGTAGGTGTGGCAATATCCTTGCCCGCTATTTGGGTCATGGCTTACTCCCTCTCTTTGTTGATGGCCGCAATGGCCGCTTCGAATTCTTCTCGACTGATTTGGAAAGCATTGAGTCGCTGCAGCATTTGCTTTGCGTTGGCGTATCCGATCCCCAATGCTTCTCCCAGCTTGATTCTGCGTTCTTTGGCATCTACTCCGGACGTCAGGCCATTTGCCAACAAATCGTCAGAGGTAATCTCTCCAGCCGTTTCCGCCATTTCGGTACGCACTTCTGAGAGCGCACGAATAATCACGTCAGGTGTCGCGTTTTCGACGCCGATGTCGCCCTTTTTGGTCCCATCCTCCTGGGTAATAAATGCGTGCTTGCAGCCTGGAACCGACTTGCTGATAATTTTTCGGATGCGCTCCCCTTGATAATCAGGGTCTGTGAAAATAATAACACCGCGTTTTTGTTGCGCCAGCCTGATTTTTTCAATCGTTCTTTTATGAATGGCAGAACCGCCAGTTTCAATCGTATCGGCATTAACCGCACGCTTGATTGCTGCGGTATCGTCTCGACCTTCCACCACGATGACTTCCTTGATCTTCATCATGTGCCTCCACTTTCGTACAAAGTCGGTACGATACTAGTGTTCCAAAAAAACCGTACCTCAAGCAAAAAATACATGAAACATTTGGTAAAACAGGATCGTCTAACTAACAAACAGCTTATCATAATAACCTTGGAGGAAACAGAAGAACAGGAGCAATCGCTCCTGTCCTAAGGCTTCTGTGGTCCAATGATATATACAGTTTTGTTTCGCTTGCGACCGAATTTCCTCGCCTCGGACTCCGTGCCTACGAATACGTCGATTTTGCCACCTTTCATGGCGCCACCCGTATCTTCAGCTCGACGATACCCAACACCTTCAATGTACACCCACCATCCATACGGAATGACTTTAGGATCTACAGCGATTGTGTGACCTGCCTTGGCTTTTACCCCTGTCGATGTGCGTCCATATCCTGGAGAGCTTGGGTGTTTGCCACCTCCCGAAGGAGTATATGCAGTCAGGGTAACCCCGTTCAGTACTTTTTTCGGCCTAAACACTTTTCCACCACGCGAGACCGGACCCGCTGCAGAAGCAACCAGGACCCGATCTGGCTGACCCTTTTTCTGCAACATTGGGACTGCGGTACCCACGGCTACGACATTATCTTTCTTCGGTACAAGTACATCTCTTTTGACCAGATCACGGGAGACTTCTTTTCCATCTTCCATGATCAGCTTGTAGTGTGCAATTGCCTTACCTTCTTGCCCGCTTTGTAATACGCGGGTTTTACCTTTTTCCAGCGCTGGATCATTTTTGCGTATTTCTTGAAAGGTGACTCGCTCATCGACTTTTACCATTTTCTCAACAACCCGCTTTACGCTGATCGAGGAGTCCTTGGTAAGTGTAGCGGTCAATGCCGGTTCTACCCGGTCCTTCTCACCTAGCACGATGCCGCCGTCCTTCAACGCACCAGCAACATCACGACTAAGTGTCTCTATCGTTTTTTTCTGCCCGTCAACCTGGATTGGTATGGACCAGGTTGTATATAAAGTAATGAGTGCTCCGTCTTTTAGCTTCGTCTCTAGTGTCGGTTGAAGGGAATCCTTTTCCGTTACCGTAATGTTTCGCTCGGTTAAGAACTGCTCAACGGTCTTGGCTTTTGTAGCGACCGTCTTGCTTTCTCCGTCCAACGAAAAAGTGACCTGTTTTGGCTGAGTAGCCTGGGCAGAGAAATAGCCAATCATGGGAACGAGCACAAGAGCAAGGCAGCCAAACATGACTAGCCCACGATTCTTATACCTTTCCCATATCGCGCGTAACTCCATTTCCCACACTCCTTTTCCTAGAAAAGCACAAGGCTCTTCTTGTCTAGCCAGGTAAGGGTCGATGTAATTGCACTAATATTCTGGAAGTGGCCGGTACTTCACAAGGTCGGCTTTGATTGTATTTCACTTTCTCGGCTTTGTCAAATTTACCCTCCCTTTTGGCTGAAGAGATAATGGTATCAGACTAGCAAAATAGGCTTGGCGAATGGTAGCAGAAACCTGTCGAGAAGCCATGTCGGATGGACAATAATCGTTCGACACATTGTTCATCGTATGCTTCGACAAAATGGAGTAGAACCTGGTTACTTCACACAAAAAAACGGGAAATCACGTGATCAATCGTGATTTCCCGTTTTTATTAACCATTCATGCGAAAAAGACGTCTTGCGTTGTCTGCAGTAATTTGCGCCATTTCCTCGTAAGACAAACCATGAATGTTCGCCATTTCCTCACAGACGTAACGCACATATCCACTCTCATTTCGCTTTCCACGGAAAGGATGCGGAGTGAGATACGGGCAATCCGTCTCTATCAACAGCTTATCTAGCGGTACCTTCGCCGCTACTTCTTTTGGCTGCTTGGCATTTTTGAACGTAAGCGGACCACCGAACGAAATATAAAAATTCATATCGAGTGCCTGCTTCGCTGTTTCCCAGCTGCCAGAGAAGCAGTGCATGATTCCGCCAACATCTGCTGCCTTCTCTTCCTTCAGAATCGTCAAAACGTCATGGTGCGCATCGCGATTGTGGATGATGATCGGCATGTCGAGCTTGCGAGCCAGACGAATCTGCTTCCGGAATACTTCTGCCTGCACATCACGTGGCGACGTATCCCAGTAGTAGTCCAAGCCCATTTCACCCAAGCCCACTACTTTTGGATCACGACTGAGTTCCTCGATCCATTCCAGGTGTTCGTCTGTCATGTCCTTGGCGTCTTGTGGATGCCAACCGATAACGGCGTAAATAAAGTCATACGCATGAGCCAAATCCATGCAGCTTGGAATTGTTTCAGCGTTGAATCCGATGTTCACAATCGTACTGACGCCATTTTCTTGCGCACGAGCAATGACCTCAGCACGATCCTCATCGAATTCCTTCGCATTTAGATGAGCATGGGTTTCAAATAACAAGATGGGTCCTTCCTTTCCTTGCCCTCGTTACTTCACGATTGCCCCGTTTGGCATACTTGGGTCAACAGTTGCAAGTGTCAACTGATCTCCTGCCGATGCTGCCAAGATCATTCCTTGAGACAGCTCACCGCGAAGCTTCACTGGCTTCAGGTTGGCTACGAGGATCACTTTTTTGCCAACCATATCTTCTGGGGAGTAGTATTTTGCGATACCAGAAACAACCTGGCGCTTCTCGTAGCCGAGATCCAATTGCAGAACCAACAATTTGTCTGCATTTGGATGCTTGGCACATTCCACTACCTGTGCGACGCGCAGCTCTACTTTTCCAAAATCGTCGATGCTGATTTCTTCTTTTGCATCAGCTGGCTTGGCAGTTGCTGCTTCTGTTTGGTTGGTGTTTGTTTCACTCACAGGTGCTTCCCCTTTCAAAGCTGCTTGCTTTTTCTTGTTTTCCTCCGCTTGGCGACGTGCTTCTGCTGTCGAATCGTCGATGAAAGCCAGTTCCGCTTGAACATCCAGACGAGGGAAGAGTAGTTCCTTGCGGCTAACGGTGCTTCCAGCAGGCAATCCACCCCATACACTTGCAGATTCCCAGCTCGTTGCTTCTTCATTACCCAAAATACCCAGTTGGTCCCAAATTTTCGCTGGGGCTTTGGTCATGAACGGTTGGATCAGCACGGAGCTGATGCGGATGCTTTCCACCAAATTGTACATAACGGTTGCCAAGCGACCTTTGGTTTCTTCGGATTTTGCCAAATTCCAAGGCATGGTCTCGTCGATGTATTTGTTTGTACGTCCCACCAGTTCCCAAATGTGAGCCAGTGCATTGGAGAAGCGCATTTCTTCCATGTGCTCTTCCACCAACGCCTTCGTTTTCATCGCAAGGCCGATCAGGCTGTCATCCGGCTCTCCTGCATCCTGTGGAGCTGGAACGATACCATCGAAATATTTCTCAATCATCGTAGCGGTACGGCTCAGCAGGTTTCCGATGTCATTAGCCAAGTCGTAGTTCAGGCGCTGTACGAACGATTCTGGCGTGAAGATGCCATCCTGACCGAAGTTGATTTCACGAAGCAGGAAGTAGCGAACGCCGTCAGAACCGTAACGGTCGATCAAAACCTTCGGGTCAATGACATTCCCCTTGGATTTCGACATTTTTCCATCTGGCATCAGAAGCCAGCCATGACCAAAAATTTGCTTTGGCAACGGAATATCCAGTGCCATCAACAGGATTGGCCAATAGATCGTATGGAAGCGCAAAATGTCTTTTCCAACCATATGAACATTGGCTGGCCAGAAATTACGGTATTTGCTGTCGTCTTCGGACAAATAGCCGAGAGCAGAAATATAGTTCGTCAATGCATCGATCCATACGTAAATGACGTGCTCTGGATCGCTCGGCACCTTGATTCCCCAGTCAAATGTACTGCGGGATACGGACAAATCCTGGAGGCCTGGCTTCAGGAAGTTATTGATCATTTCGTTGCGGCGGCTCTCCGGTTGAATAAATTCAGGGTTTGCTTCGATGTGTGCAAGCAGTCTGTCCTGATACTTGGACATGCGGAAGAAGTAGTTTTTCTCCTTCACTTTTTTCACTTCGCGACCACAGTCCGGGCAAGCATATCCGTTGTCTGTTTTCGCTTGGGTTTCTGTCCAGAAAGCTTCGCAAGGCACACAGTAGAAGCCCTCGTACTCACCCAAATAAATATCACCTTGGTCGAGCAGACGCTGGAACACTTTTTGTACGACTTCTTTATGACGAGGCTCAGTGGTACGGATGAAATCGTCATAAGAGATGTCCAGCTTTTGCCATAGGTCCTTTACCCAATCGACAATCGGGTCGATGAATTCGAGTGGTTGTTTGCCATCCTCGGCTGCACGCTCTTGGAGCTTTTGACCATGCTCATCTGTCCCTGTCAGGTAATACACATCATAGCCGCGCAAACGCTTATAACGAGCCATGGCATCACACGCGATTGTGGTGTAAGCGTTACCGATGTGGAGTTTGTTACTTGGATAGTAGATCGGTGTTGTGATGTAATAAGTAGGTTTCATTGCAACTATTCCCCTCCTGTTTACGTTTATTAAAATAAGGAAAAGCCCACCCCAAAAAAATTGGGGCGAGCTCTATCTCGCGGTACCACCCAAATACTCCGTCCCCTCACGGAAAACGGACTTGGTGAGTCAAAACATGACTCTACCCGTAACGTGGGCATACGTCACAAACTACTAAGGTACGGTCAATGCCGTTACTGTTCATCTGCAAGACTCAGGGGCCATGTTCAGCTTGCTCGCTTATACCGGTTTTCAGCTACCCCGGCTCTCTGAAATAAGGAGGATCGGCTTACTCTTCCCATCATGGTCGTTTGGTATCATTTGTTGCTGCATTTATCCTCTATTGTACACGACCAACCTGTTTTGTAAACATCCTCGGCAAGCCCATTTTCCTAAGGAATTTTATCGCTGGCTTCATACCAACTTTACAAATTACCAGCAGAAAAGAGAAAACTTGGAGTTTTTGTCGAATCGCCATGTTTCGTTTCGACATTCGTCGACTTATTCGACACCAATACTCCCAGTAAATTTTATCCATAAAAATTTCCATATCGATGCCAACATTTTGAGAAACACCGATTTAACAGCATTTTCGTTTTGAAAAAACATTTTGCTTTTCAAGGAATTGTCAAAATCATGTTGACACCTTTGGGAATGGCTGGTATGATAATCCCAACAGAAAATGTCGAATATTGACGATAAATGATGAGCGTATAACAATAGCATCGACATATACAGACTTTTGGGAGGAGATTTTAACTATGATGAAATCAACCGGTATCGTTCGCAAAGTAGATGAATTGGGTCGTGTTGTTATTCCAATCGAATTGCGCCGCACTTTGGGTATCGCTGAGAAAGATGCTTTGGAAATCTACGTTGACGGAGAGCGCATCATCCTGAAAAAGTATGAGCCTGCATGTATCTTCTGTGGAAACGCTGATAAGGTATCTCACTTTAAAGGTAAAATTGTGTGCCAAGATTGCCTGACAGAAATGCCTGTTAAACGCTAATTTCATTTGATTACATAGACATGCCTTTGTGGGACGAGCCTACAAAGGCTTTTTGTTTGCTATTTTTTCTTCAGCAGCGCTCGGAAGAAGTACAGCCTGGGCACATACAAATCAGAATAGACCACATCAGCTGGCATTTCAAAGGATACGTCGCCAGAAAACTGCAATCCAACCTCCACCAAAACTTGCTGCAGTCGCGCTAAATTGATCAGCGGGTAATCAAATGTGAGTACAAGCTGCCCATCGTCTTTTAACACTCTATGAAATTCGCGAAATGCTTCCACCATAATCGGGTCTTCAAGATGCTCGAGAACAGAGATGCAAAATACAGTATCAAACTTTTGATCCGAGTACGGCAAGTAAGTCAAATTTGCTCGACAATAATAAATACCGTCAAAATAATGCGCAGGCAAGCTATCTGCTACTCTTTTCCCAAATACGTCCACAATATCTTGATAGATCGCTTCCTTAGACAGTATCCGATTATCGAGATCACAAGCGTGTACTTCTCGACAATGATCGGCCAAATAAAATTTGAATGGGTGGCAGATCCCGCATGCCGAATCAAGTACAACGTCATTCGGCCTGGCAAACTGTTTGGCCCAGGCATATTCGTACGGTCTACTGTTCCATGTAACCGGCAGCGTAAAAATAAAATGATCGTCTTTTTCATCTGTTTTCACAATAAAACGAGAATCACGAATACTCACAGCTGATTCCCCCCTTCCTTTCCTTCCGAAAACACCCTCAGCGCCCCTTACCATCGTATTCACCTGCCACGTCGAGATGACGAAAAGAAAAAGCCGACCGTATCGGCCAGCTTTGCTCCCTCTTTAACTTTTATTCACGATGATATTCGTTGTAAACATCTCGCTTGGATACGTTTCGATCATCGGCTGCTTGCTTGATGGCTTCCTTTTTCCCCATGCCTTGTGCGCAGTAATGATCCACGTGTTCCACAATACTCAGCGATTGCCACCAGGTATCATCGACTTCCGCTTCCAGCGGACCGGTGTTCCCTTCGACAATCACACAAAATTCACCACGCACCTCGCCGCTTCTAAGCCATTCCAACAGCTCATCCAACGTTCCACGCACAAATTCCTCGTAACGCTTTGTCAGCTCTCTTGCCAGGACAGCTCGTCGATTCCCCCACGCTTCCCGCATGGCAGCAAGCGTCTTTTCCACCCGATGAGGAGCTTCATAAAAAATCAGCGTTTCAGGATATCGTTTCAGTCGCTCCAGCTCTTCGCGTCTTTCTTTGTTTTCGCGTCCCATAAATCCGCAAAATACAAAGCGATCCGTAGGAAGACCGGAAGCAATCAAAGCTGTTAACGCCGCATTGGCGCCTGGAACGGGGATGACAGAAAATCCCGCTGCGGTCGCATCTCGTACCAGCTCCGCACCCGGGTCGGAAATAGCGGGCAAGCCAGCGTCGCTTACCAAAGCAATCTTCTTGCCCTCGGCAAGCCACTGCAGCAACCCATTCCCACTTGCTTCCTTATTATGCTCGTGATAGCTGACCGTACGTTTTTCAATTTGAAAATGGTTTAGCAGCTTTCTCGTCTGGCGCGTATCTTCACACGCGATGACATCGACTTCACGCAACGTATTTAGGCACCGCACCGTGATATCATCGAGATTGCCAATGGGTGTAGCCACCAAATAAAGGACTCCTGCTTCTTCTGACGCAAAACTGCGTTGCACATTCATTCGGAGGCCCCTCCAATCAATTCTTCTTTTTTCTTGCGCGTTAATCGTTTGATGCTCTCTTCACGCTTGAGACCCCAGGAACGGTCTGCTCCTTCTTCCCAATAGAGCAGCTCCACTGGCCCGCGGCCTCTCGTATACTTGGCACCCTTTCCTTCATTATGAGCAGCCAAGCGACGGATCAGCTCTGTCGTATATCCGGTGTAGAGTGTCCCATCCGCACAAGAGAGGATGTAAACATAATGACTCTTACTCGAGGGAATCTCGTCTGCCATAATAGATTTCCTGTAGTTCTTCACAGTATTGCTCTCCATTTTCATACACAATCAGCGGCGGCTGAATTCTCAGCTCCGGCTTTCCACCCCTTATTCCCTCGATCAGAACCATATTTGGCTCTGCTTCCCTGCGCGGATAAACCAGGCGCATCCGTTTCGGCTCGATGCCGTATTGGCGCATAAGCGAAATGATGTCGATCAAACGTGTGGATCGATGCACGAGCGCCAGCTTCCCGCCATTTTTTAGCAGTTGGCTCCCCACGCGAATGACATCTTCCAAGGACAGCATAATCTCATGACGGGCAATCGCAAAGTGCTCGCTGATGTTTTTCTCCCCACTGGTCGCAGGCATATACGGCGGATTGCATGTGATCAAATCGTACTTCCCATGCCCGAACAGCGACACCGCATCCTTCACATCGCCGTGATGCATCGTAATTCGTTCGTTCAAGCCATTCAATGTCACATTGCGGCTCGCCATACTGAACAAACGCTCTTGAATTTCGATTCCATCAAAACTGGCTTCTGGCGTACGCGTGGTCATAATGAGCGGTATAGCCCCATTGCCCGTGCACATATCCAATACTTTTCCGCGCTTCGGCACAGATGCGAATCGCGCCAAAAGAACAGCGTCCATCGAGAAACAAAACACTTCGTGGCTCTGGATTATTTTCATTTCATGTGTCAATAAATCATCGATGCGCTCTGTTTCATAAAGCGGCACGTTGGTGACAGGTTCCATCTGTGGCTCGTACTCCCTTTTGTTCTTGTCTTATTATTCCTATCCGGAAAAAAGCGACCTGACACGTGGCCCAGGTCGCTTTTTCATGTGGTGCTGGTTACTCACCGCTTATTTTTGAGGGCCGCCGCTCAGGAATGAGAGACAGAACAGGCAATCCCCTTCTTTTCGCAGGCTGCCGAAATGCACATTGCAGATATGAAATCCTTCCGCGTACAAACGGGCGAGGTTGTCATATCCTTCTCCGACCACTGCCTTTTTGGCTTTTTCCTTCGCGACAGGGCTTGTTCCCTTTTGTTTTGGTTGGGAGCCGGTCTTCTTCCTGTCTAGTCGGTTGCGAAGGTGCTGGTTTTCAACGAGTAATTGGGCGTTTTCCTCCATCAAAACAACGATGACGTCTTTCAGTTCACCAATTTCCTTATAAAGGTCGCCAATACGTTCTTCAATGCTCGCCATCTTGACGAAGATTTCCCGTTTGTCCACTAGCTCACCTCTCCCCTACCCCCACACTTTATTCAAAGGTGGGGAGACCTATCGCAATCTCATCCAATCCGAACTCGGTGACGCGTTTGTCGATTGAAAGCTCTACTTGGACAGATTGGTCAAGTACGTTTACGGAAACGACTCGTCCATTCCCCATCGGGGTGTTGACCATTTTGCCGATGTCCGGCATCTCATCCTTCGAGCTTTCATAGTTGTCGTTCTCGTATTTTAAACAGCACATCAGCCGGCCGCACAGACCAGAGATTTTGGCTGGATTCAACGAAAGATTTTGGTCCTTGGCCATTTTGATCGAGACAGGCTCGAAATCGCCGAGGAACGTCGAACAGCAAAGCAACCTGCCACAAGGCCCGATCCCGCCAAGCATTTTGGCTTCGTCACGCACACCGATCTGGCGAAGCTCAATCCGGGTGCGGAATACGGAGGCGAGGTCTTTTACCAGCTCACGGAAATCAACCCTGCCGTCAGCGGTAAAATAAAAAATAATCTTGTTGCGGTCGAACGTGTATTCCACATCGACCAGCTTCATATCGAGCTTGTGCTCTTTGATCTTCGTCTGACATACAGCAAAAGCATTCTTGGCGGCTTGCTTGTTTTCGTCCACCTGTTTTGCATCTCGCTCGTCTGCCATCCGAATGACTTTTTTCAGCGGCAATACGACATCAGACTCAGCCACTTCTTTTTTGCCAATGACGACCTTGCCAAATTCGACCCCTCGCGCCGTTTCAACGATGACGGTGCAGTCTTGCTCAATCGGCAGTCGGTCAGGGTCGAAGTAATATATTTTGCCCGCTTTCTTAAAGCGGACCCCAACAACCTCGTACAAGGGTTATCCCTCCTGGAATTGAAGAACCAACCGCTCAAGAGCCAACTGTGCGTTGGCATTTCGCTCTATCCGATTTTTCGTCTCCATGACCAAATCTATCCCACGCAAGAGCTCAGCTTTTGTCCATACCAGTGCTTGTCCTTGCAGCACATCCTGTTGGTCGCTGTTAATGAGATGGGCATGCCTGCCTACTTGCAAATACAGGATATCGCGCAGCCAAAGGATGAGCAAATCTAAAAAGAGGGGTAGTTCCTCTTTACTTTTGTCGCTCTTTTGCAACATATCATGGATCGTTAAGAGTGCAGATGAATTGCGCTGTTTGCACTCCTGCACCAATTGTATCACTAGATTTCTTAGCTGTGCAAACGATTCTGATTGGCTGAGTGTCATGGCTTCTTCCACATTTGTCGTAATGTGGGAAGCAACCTGCGCCATTCCCGCCAAAACGCCCTCTGCACGCAGCTTTTCCGCAATCGATTCTGCAGAAAGTGGTGAAAATTGAACGATTTGGCATCGCGATAAAATCGTAGGAAGAATCGCATGGCTGTGCTCTGTCAAAAGAAGTGCCAGTACACCAGCGGGCGGTTCCTCCAGAAACTTGAGCAGACTGTTGGCAGCCTGTGTCGTCATTTTATCGACGTGCTCGATGATATACACCTTGCGTGACGATTCGACGGCGCGCATCGCCATTTCTTTTTGCAGCGAACGGATCTGATCGATCTTAATCGAAGCCCCATCAGGCGTAATAAACAACACATCCGGGTGATTGCCACCCTCTATGCGCCTGCATGTAACACAGGCCCCGCAGGCGTCTGCCTCCCTTTCCGTACAAAAAAGGGACTTCGCCAGATGCAGGGCCATCTGCTTTTTACCTGAACCTTTGGGACCCGCCAGCAAGTAGGCGTGTGCCAATCGTTCGTTGCGCAAACTATGATACAGCAGTTCCTGTGCTCGTGGCTGCTGAGAAAAACGGGTCCATGTCATGATGGTTTCACACCCACTAAAAATACAAATTGATCAACATGCCGCGGATTTCGCCAATCCTGGCTAACAAATCAATCGTTGGTGCCTGCTCGCTCAAGAGCTCATCTGTCAGTTTGAGCAGCTCTGCATCCACCTCTTTGACGATTTTATACAGCCTGCTGCGGCCACGCCGATTCATTCCTCGTCTGTCATCTAAGGCTATGCCGAACTTCACAGCTTCTTCCATGAACTGCTTGACGAGATTTTTATAAGCATAGAAGTCACGAACGGCCCGGGAACGAGCAAGAATCTGTCCCTGCCTGTCTATGTCTGTCAGTAGCCGGGTAAGCTTCTCCTGAGACATGCGTTCGTCTTCTCCTTGAATCATCGTGCCAAAATTCAGCTTTTCCAGTTGAGGATTCTTGCGTGAATCCGTCGTTTTGATCAAGTCCAGTTTAGGCCGTAACCCATCACTGATTTTCATATCGCCACCTCCGTCGCCCGATCCAATACAAGGTTTGTCCCCGTGAGATCAAGTATATACGAAAGTTGCGAAAAAAGAGAGAAGGAACCACGTTAAAATGAGTGGAACTCTCCGACATCCAATACGAATACTGCCGCTCCACCCACCTGTACCTCCAACGGATATGGCATGAACGAGTCTACAGCATTGCTGAGTGGAGAGACGGGAGTGACCATTTGTTTGCGGGATTTGCAATTATGCGCAATGATGTCGATTACTTCCGGCACGCTTTCGTCAGACGTACCGATCAAAAAAGTTGTGTTACCGGCGCGTAAAAAGCTACCCGTACTAGCCAGCTTCGTAGCACGAAAACCTTTTTTCACCAGTTGCTGAGACAGACGACCACTATCTTTATCTTGGACGACCGCAACTACCATTTTCATCGGCTATCACCCTTTCTCCCATGATCAATTCCCAATTTGACTTCTTCATTGTATGAAAAACACGTAGGCTTGGTACGTTATTTTGCTTAAACATATTATACAGCATGTACATCATCCTGCGGTACAGGGAACCTTACAATCTGTCTAGCAGTGCCTGGAGGGCAGATTGATATACTTGTTCCATCGGCTGCTCGGCATCAATCACGACAAAGCGCTCTGGGTCGCGTTCCATGACCAGCTGATACCCTTCCCGAACAAGCTCATGGAAACGCATCCCTTCCAAATCAAGACGATTCACTTCACGTCCACGGGAGGCATTAATCCGGGCCAATCCGGTTTCGGGCTGTACATCAAAGAACAAGGTCAATTCCGGCATACAGTCACCAACAGCAAATCGGTTAATCTGGTAGACAGCATCAATGCCCAATCCCCGCGCATGTCCTTGATAGGCAAGGCTACTGTCAATAAAACGGTCGCACAGTACCAGCTTGCCCTCTGCCAAGGCTGGTAACACCTTTTCCGCCAAATGCTGGCCACGTGCTGCCGCATACAAGAGGGCCTCTGTTCTTTTATCCATCTGCGTGTGGGCCGGATTCAAAATAATTTCCCGAATTTTTTCGGCGATATCAATTCCACCGGGCTCACGAGTCAAAAGCACATCGACTCCCCGCGCTTTCAGCTCTTCGTACAGCTTGGCGATGACGGTGGATTTCCCAGCCCCTTCTCCGCCTTCTATCGTTATAAATCGGCCTTTTTTTCCTGTTGCCACTTCCATACTCCTTCCACCCCTGTTGTAGCAGGCCAGTTGCTTTGATTATCGTAAGACCTGTATCGTTTGTAGCTGGTCGTCCTGTACGCCATGGAATCGGGTTTGTCCTCTCGCCAATTCCTTTAGCATCGCCAGACTTTCTTCATCGATCCGCTCGCCTGGCACCAGCACCGGAATCCCTGGCGGATATGGAATTACCATCTCTGCCACAATGCGTCCAAGAGCCTGCTCCAAAAGAATCGACTCCCTCGGGCAGTCAACGGCTTCATGCATCGGCAATGCCTGCTCGCGCAAATAATGGGAAGACACGACTCCCGTCAAAAGAATGCGCTCCTCCCCCGGTTCTACTTGTGGCGCCATCGATTCAAGCAATCTCCACAAAGCTTCCAGGTCACGGGAGGTTGTCCCTGTCGAGGCTGCGAGGAGCACATGAGAGTCATCCGCCAGCTCCGAGAAAATCCCGTGCTTTTCCATCCATTTTTGCAACTCAAATCCACTAAATTGGGCCGTTCGCAAATGGAAAAACAGCTTCAGCGGGTCAAGCGTAGCGTATACGCTGTTCGTGGACAGCCGCGGCCAATCCAGCCAGTCCAGTCGATCAAGTCGCTCCCGAAACTTGTCCAAAAGCGGCAACAACCTGTTCCATTCCTCAGTCGCCTCCAACACCAGATGACGTCTGGCTACATCGAGTGAAGCCATCAGCACATAGGATGGGCTGGAAGATTGAAGCATGGCGAGATGGCGGAACAACCGCTCACGATCAATTCGCTCTCCCTGAATATGCAGCATCGAGGACATCGTCATTGCCGTTCCCATTTTGTGTGTCGATTGGACCGAAACATCCGCACCTTCCTGCATGGCAGAACGAGGAAAGGCAGAATGGAACCCGTAGTGGGCACCGTGGGCTTCGTCTATCAAAAGCGGTACGTCAAACCGGTGGACCGTAGCCGCCATTTTCGCCAAATCGATACCCATTCCATAGTAGGTAGGATTCGTCAAAAAAACTGCCTTGGCATCGGGGTGTGCAAGCAGCGCACGCTCTACATCTTCGCGCCTTACACCCGCAGCGACTCCTGTTGCCAGATCGACGGCAGGTACTAAAAAGATCGGGGTTGCTCTGGCCATCATAATGCCGTTGAATACAGACTTATGGCAATTGCGTTGTACGAGTATCTTGTCACCCGGTCTGCATACCGTCATGATGAGGGCGATATTTCCTACTGTACTTCCTCCGATCAAAAACTTGGTCTGTTCCGCATGGAAGGCTTGCGCCGCCAAATCCTGCGCTTCTGCAATGACACCCTGTGGCTGATGCAGGTCATCTGTCCCGCTAATCTCCGTTACGTCCAGCTCCAAGATGTCTTGAAAGCGATTTTTCGCATGGTTGTCAAAGCTGTGGCCCATTTTATGTCCTGGCACATGAAACGGATGCGGCCGATGCTTGGCGTGCCGTTCAAGCTGTTCATAAAGGGGCGCACGCTTTTGTCGCTCCCGAAATTCAGCATCTCTCTCCAACACGCGCGACTCACGTCCTTTATTTTTATTCCCCTATTTTAGCATGATTTGGACACGCATGAATCCAGCAAAAAAAAGACACCGGAATGCACCGATGCCTTCTTTCTTCACGCATCTTTTCGCAACCAAATGCGTCTCATCTGATGAATAAAAAACGGGTACTTTTCATCCTGTACATCGGTATTGACCATTTCCTGTTCGCACCGTTGACAGATAAACTGCTCACAAATGGCGATTCCGTCATTCTGCTCCTGTTCACAGACGATACATCGCTGAGCAACTTTTTCCATAGTGAAAACGCCTGCCCTTTTCCTCAATATACCAACCATTATACCCCATTATAATCAGCATCATTCCCAAATGTTCGTGTTTTCGCCGATAGCTCGGTAGGCTTGGAAGTAGGACCGGGCTTCCTGCACAGGGAAGCAAGCTGCAGCATCAATGGCATAGGAATGCCTCATTCTGTCAACTAGCTCTGATAACGGCAGCTCTGCAATGGTCGTTCCTGCGGCATTCCCGATCACGAGCAAATCCGCATCCTTTACAGCTTCCTGCCACGAATCGTATAGCGTCCAACCCGTCCTCCTTTTGTTCGGAATTGGCTTGTCCTCTCCCGTGTACACCGCAACGTCTTTTTCAGCCAACCATTCAGAAGGCATATGCTCCCATAGTGAATCCTCTCCCCAAAGTACGATCCGCTGTATATTGGCTTTTTGTAGAATGAGCCTGCATTCTTTTTCAAGCCATTGAACGATGAGGGAAGAGTCTTGGCGGGAGGGGTAGAGCCAGCCGTGACCGATTCGTTTGTCCATACCGAGCGCGCGACTGACTTGGAGCAGAGAAATTCCTTTCTCATCGCAGCTTGTACCAAGTTCGATGTAAAACTGCTCCTTCCACGCCAAATAGCGAGGGAATTGCCGAAGTGCTTCGTCCACCTCGCGCATCCCGCATACCATCGTCACCAGTGAGTAGCGAGCGAGTTGCTTACAGAGGAACCGCATCCATCTCCCAGTAGGTTCCCCTCCAAGCAAAGCACGCTCGTGGGTAAATAACGCCATGCGAATGACCTCGTACTCCCCGGTGTGCTCGTATTGGGTATGCAGGGTATTCGCCCAGTCGTATGGCACGTCGCTTCCGTAAACAAGTGCGAGCCATGGCCCCGTTCCCAGCTGTTGCATCCTTTCCTGCAAAAGCTTGCCATCACTCTCTTTTGTCAGCAGAAATCCATTGGCGCCTTCATCTTCTTGTACGGCATCTCCGCTGCAAACAATCATCTCTATTCCACACGCTCCTAGCTCATTTCCGAATCTGGCTACGACCTCCTCTGAAATGACCCATAGCTTCACGCTCTCTTCCCTCCTCCTCACGCCCTAACCAATCAGATCCCCTATCATTCCTTTTATCCTGCCCATAACAAAAAACCGTCAGTCTAATCAGGCTAGACAAACGGCTTATTTCATTCGTTGTATGAGCTTTCTCAAGATTTGCGACTGTGCGATAATGGAAACGCAGACTTTCAATCATCCAGACCGCTGTAAAAGGAAGTGACTTCTCATGAAGGAAACCGCCGCCCATACGATCTATAGCTACAAGCTGCTCTATCGTTTTCGCTGGCGATTCGTCGGCTACCTTTTTCAACTCTTGTTAATAGGCTTGTCCCTTATTTGGCACTCATTCATGCTACAAGTCCCCGCTTATACGCTGATTGTGACGTTAGCGATTCTACCCGTGATACCGATCTGTCATTTGGTCTTATTTCGACTGTATGCCCTTCTGCGCAGCCATAAGCCAAAGACAACTGCCGATATGCTCGTCTCTCCGTGGTGGGGGGCAGGCTATCCTCTTCCCATCCCGCTCTCTGTCTATCGGGGAAGTGAGCTGACGGTAATCGTGGGAAGTATGGCGATAGCAGCCGGGGCTTATGTGTGGCTTTCGGAAGGATACGGGCTCACCTTGATCACCGGAACGTTGATCGTCGCGCTGCCACGCCTTCTCGCCCTCCTTGCTTCCTTTCGCCAGCCAAGTCGTAGCCGTGTGAAATACGAGGATCGCGGCGTTGCTTTTTTGCTTACCGATGGATAACCGAATCGATACACCTTTACATAACCCATAGCTTGATGACAATCAACGCCGCCAATCCAGGCAAACGGAGAAGTCCGACGAGCAGAGCCGTCACCGGGTTGATCGGGATGTGAAAGTTAGCCAACTCTCCAACCAGATTGGTGAAAAACAGCAATAATGCGCCAATCACGACTTGCATGATCCCAAATCCAATCCACCTGATCGGGCCCGTGACAGATTTGCTGGCGGCTATCACCAGCAAAATTCCAACTACAATCAGTGCTATAACCCACCCTGTAGTCATCGGCTTTTCCTCCTATGCCTGTTGGCGATTCCTCTCGCGCTTTGCTTGCGCGAGCAAATACATATACCGCTTTTCGGTCACGTGCAAATAGTAAATGACATCATCCAAACCGCCATCCGGTTCACTGATCTCCACAAGATGGCGGGCATGCTGCCAGTCCATTCGCGCCTGATTGACTGCCACATCCAAGCTCGCTTCATTCCATTCCACCACGAACCTCGCTTTTTTTCTCCACCTACTCACCTGCAAGCTTCCCCCTCAATGAAAGTAGTAAAGTACTCCTGTCATGTTGTTCAACGCATGCAGCAAAACGGCTCCCCAGATTGATTGGTACCGATGTCGAACGAATCCGAGTATAAGTCCGATGACAAAAAGTGGAGCGAACAGAGCGATATCCATATGCAAGAGCCCAAACCAGAGACTGCTCAGCAAGATACCCAAAACGGGCCCGATTCTCTGAACCAGATAAGTCTGAATCACGCCTCGAAACAAAATCTCCTCCGCAATCGGAACCAATATGCCAATGACCAGAAGTGAGGTGAGCGCCGCCAAAATATCCGTTTCTTTCGCCTGCACGATCTCTTTTTCGATCTGCTGCTCTCTCTCTGAGGACAGAGACAGTCCAAACCAGTCCGCAATCGGGTTAGTCACCACCGTATCCAACACCAGTGCAATCAAAAGAAACAGAGCAGCTAGCATCAGCAGCATCCGGCCTAGTCGTACAGGTCGGCGAACGCCGATTTCCCCCAGTCGCCCACGAAACCAAAACGGAATCAAAATCAACAGGAACAGTTGAAAAATAGCTGATTCCAATATCCCTCCGATCGTACCAGTGGAAAAGAAGGTACCTTCCAGCAAAAACCCATACAACAGTAGTACGCCTGTTTGAAAAACATGCAGCCAAGCTACAATATGCAGTACATCATTCCCTGTAAACTCGTCATATTGCCATAGCCATGACGTCGGCTGCCGTCTTTCCCTTAGCAGACTCACAATGAAACCAACGGTCGCAATGAAGCTAAATACCGTCACTGCAAATGCAAGTAATCCTAGCCATACCTCCGGTTGCCCGACGGTGGTAGCGATCCACTTTCCGTCTGCCCCCTTGTGAAAACGAATCATGGATAACTCCGCAGCAAACATGAGCCAATACCCAATAAACAGCATGATCGCCCATGGAGTGGACTTCTGTCGCCGTATCCCACTCGCAAGCGACAGTCCTGGTCCTGTCAGCATCTCCTCACGCTCCTATTTCACTGTATGTCTCGTCCATTCAAAAAAGTCCGGCATTTCTATCAAGATCGCAAAGCTTTGATCTGATCTTCTGCTACTTGCTTGAGATATTCATTTCGCGTCCGCAAAAACCGCGTCATATACGCCTTCAGGAACAACCAATCCGCGAGCTTTCCCAAAATACCCAGCGGAGATGTGTAATCAAAAATATCAATCATCCTCGTCTGATTGTCCGTTATTGGAATAAACTCATGCGTATGATGAAAACGTTTGAATGCGCCGGAAACCATCTCATCCACAAAATAGCGCGGTTCCTCCATCTCTGTGATTTTCACCGTCAAATTCTGCTTGATACCGAAGTGAACGGCTTCCCAGGTAACCGTCTCCCCCTGGTATATCAGTCCGCTCGTTACTCCTCCGATCGCTCTCTCCTTCGTGCTGGCGGTCGATTCCATATGCAAATCTATGCTTCTGGCAGCATCGAAGCAGACCTGTCGCGGAGCATCTATCAAAAACTCCATACGAATAACTGGCATCCTGCATCCTCCTCTTGAAACGAAAAAAAGACAGGCAGCCCCCGTCTTCTTCTCTCTATATCGTACTCTAGGATGGTATTTTTAAAAATTCCTTTACAGGTCGCGTCTGCCTTCCAATGCTTTGGTCAGCGTCACTTCATCGGCGTACTCCAAATCTCCACCGACTGGCAAGCCATGGGCGATACGCGTCACGCGAATGCCAAAAGGTTTAATCAGCCGGGAAATGTACATCGCTGTCGCTTCCCCTTCGATATTTGGATTGGTCGCCAAAATGACTTCCTTCACCTGCTCATCACCGAGGCGCTTCAACAGGTCAGGAATGCGAATATCTTCCGGACCGATCCCATCCATAGGAGAAATTGCCCCGTGCAAAACGTGATAATACCCTTCAAACTCTCTCGTCTTCTCCATCGCTACCACGTCACGCGGCTCTTGCACCACACAGATGACTGAACCGTCACGGCGTTTGTCTCGACAAATATGACATGGATCGAGATCGGTAATATTGTTGCAGACCGAGCAATAATGAAGCTGACGCTTGGCATTGACCAATGCTTTTGCCAGATCAAGCACGTCGTCCTCTTTCATATTGAGCACAAAAAAGGCAAGCCGCCCAGCCGTTTTGGGACCGATGCCGGGCAATTTCATAAAACCATCAATGAGCTTTGAGACCGGTTCTGGATAAAACATCGCCTACTCCTCTTTTCCTGCCCAATTTTTAGAACAGGCCTGGGATGTTCATGCCTCCGGTAAACTTGCCCATTTCCTTGCCTACCATTTCATCGGCTTTGCGCAGTGCATCGTTCACAGCAGTGAGCACTAGATCTTGCAGCATTTCTACATCCTCAGGGTCTACTACTTCCGGCTTGATCACGATGTCTTTGATTTGTTTATGTCCATCGATTTTCACAGTGATAGCACCGCCACCAGCAGAGCCTTCCACGATTCTCTCTTTCAAGCCTTCTTGCGCTTTTTGCATTTCTTCCTGCATTTTTTTCACTTGCTTCATCATTTGTTGCATTTGCTGCATGTTTTTCATTGAGGTATCCTCCCTAAATGGTTATGGTTGTATGATTTAGTCTTTGACTTCAACAAGATCTTCTCCGACGAGCTTGATGGCTTCCGCCAAAAATGGGTCCTCTTCCGGCTCATCAGAAGCGTCCTTTTGACCAACCTGCTGGTCTACACTTTGCCACTCTTCCTCCATGACAGACAAGAGCTGCAAGGGCCTGCCCAGCACCGTAGACATAACGCGCTCGATCACGCTCCGAAGCTCTGCCTCCATCGTCTTATCGCAATGGATGGCACTGTTGAAGGTTACGACAACAGCTTCATTGCCGGCAGCTACCGGTTGACCATTGACTAGCCAAGCCTGGTACTGAATCTTGATCTTTTTCAGTTCGGTCAAAATTTGACTCCACTGCCCGCGCACCTGTCTCGTCAAATTCTCATCCATGGCCTTCGCGACTTCCCTGACTCTATTCATCGGGGTTCGCGAACCACCAGAAGCCGCAGCTATGCGCCTTGGCTCGTTCTTGCGCGTTTCTTCGGCCTTTTGCTGGCCGGGAATGCTCACCTGACCTTGCATCACTTGAACCAAACGCTCTTCCAAAACGCGGATACGATTGGACATCGCGGTCAGTTCCTCGCTGTTAACGGGTGAGGCTCCCATAGATTCCGTCGCATTCGCATTAGGCTGGCACATTTTGACAAGCGTCAGTTCAACCAGCACCCTTGCATAGGTCGACCATTTTAATTGCGACAAAGCCTGATTGCAGGTCTCAATCGCTGCATAAAGCACCGGAAACGAGTACAGCTTTGCAACCTCTGCAAACTGATCATCAATCATGGTCCGCTCGACAATCTCTTCCAACTGCGGCGCTGTCTTCAATAACAGCATATCGCGGTAATAATAGAGGAAATCGTGCAGGAACTGCTCCGGGTCTTTCCCTTGCACCATGACTTTATCAAATTGCTCCATGACCTGCGCAATATCATTTTCGGCAATATGTCGCGCAAGCACAGAAAAGTAAGATTGGGCAACTGTGCCCGTAATCTGCATAATATCACTAGCACGAACCTCGTCCTTGCTATAGCTAATCGCTTGGTCCAACAAGCTAAGAGCGTCACGGGCTCCACCTTCAGCCATCTTCGCTACGAGCTGCAGAGCCTGCTCCTCCACCTGCACCCCTTGTGATTGGCAAATCCTTTGCAAAAGATCGACCATCACTCTCAGAGGAATTCGGTGAAAATCAAAGCGCTGGCAACGAGAGATAATTGTAGCTGGCAGCTTGTGTGGCTCTGTCGTCGCCAAAATAAAAATGACGTGGGACGGCGGCTCTTCGAGGGTTTTTAACAAAGCGTTAAATGCCTCTGTCGTCAGCATATGCACTTCATCGATGATGTACACTTTATACCTGACGTCACTCGGGGCAAATTTCACTTTGTCGCGAATGTCGCGGATCTCTTCAACACCACGGTTGGATGCCGCGTCGATTTCCAGCACATCCGTTACAGAACCGTTGGATATGGCTCTACACGTATCGCATTGATTGCATGGCTCACCATCTATGGGCTGCTCGCAGTTCACTGCTTTCGCCATAATTTTGGCTGCACTTGTTTTTCCCGTACCTCGGGGACCGTTGAATAAATAGGCATGGGACAGCCTATTTTCGCGTAAAGCATTACGCAAGGTTGTCGTAACATGCTCTTGTCCGACTACGTCTTGAAAAGTCTGCGGTCGGTATACGCGGTATAGCGCGGTATAAGCCATGTTCGTGTGACACTCCCCATCTGCACAGTCCTCTTCTATATCCTATTCAGTATACACGATTGCCACCGTTCGTACAAAGTGAACGGGCAAGTCTCACTTAAAAAACGCCCCGTTCACAATTGTGCGGGACGCATTCTACTCCTAATACGGCAGCATGATATGGAAGGTCGTCCCAAACCCTTTGGAGGAGACACGGATTTGACCGCCAATATCGTGAATGATTTTTTGGCAGACAGACAATCCGAGCCCAGTCCCTTCCTCTTTTGTCGTAAAGAACGGATCAAAAATTTTATCAATAATGTAAAGCGGGATGCCCGGACCTGAATCGTGAATATCGATACTGACTTTGTCGCCATCCTGATCGAAATGATGGGAAATCCGAAGCGATCCTTGCTCTCCCATTGCTTCTATTCCGTTTTTGCAGATATTAATAAACACTTGCTTCAATAGCTCGTTATCCCCGACGACCATTGGAAGCTTACCGCAAGAGGCAAACTGAACATCAATTCCATACAGATTCGCCTGTGACACGACGATCGGCAAAATTTCCTCAAAAACGGTATTTAAATCGACCATGGAATATTGAATATTACGTGGCTTGCTCAATAGTAGGAATTCACTGACTAAAGAATTGATGCGATTGATTTCGGTGAGCATGATTTCGGTGTACGTTTTCTCCCGCTCCATGCCGCTGTCAGCGAATGACTTGAGGAACATTTGCAGAAATCCTTTGATCGAGGTGAGTGGATTACGAATCTCATGTGCTGTACCAGCAGCAATTTGCCCGATCATCGCCAAGCGTTCATTCCGCTCGAGCTTTTGGGCGAAGGATCGCAGGTTTGTTATGTCTTTGAAAAGAATAAACGCCCCCACTGTTTTCCCTGACTCGTCTTGGAGTGTATTGGCGTCGACAATCAGCTCATAGCGTTGGTTGTCATTGGTCCAGGAAGTCGCGACATTTTGCAGCTTTACGCCTTCCAGCAGTTCTTTTTTAATGAACCGATGCGGTTCGGGAATGCCGCTAAATACTTGATCGACGTGCTTATTGATGACGTCCAGTCTCTCCATACCCAACAGCTTGCACGCAGTTTGACTGGCTTCGATAATGATCGATTTCTCGTCGAGGATAAACAAGCCCATGCTTGTATCATAGGTCAGTTTGGTCAGCAGTCGCTGCGACAAAAGCTGATCGCTTTCTTTTAGGAGTTGGGGAAAATGAATCATGTACAGAAGTTCTTCTGCTTGCTGTGCCATGATCATGACAGGTGTGCTCCTGCATCTTCCCTGTTTATCACACCATTCCAGTTCAACCTCGCCTTTGGTTCCCACTTCTTCTTCCTTTCGCAAATATTCCTCATACATGAGCTCTATGGAGCCTCGATGGGGAAGAAGAGAGCTGATAGGCTGATTGACAAGTTGATCGCGTGAATATCCGGTTACACGAAGCAGTTGTTCGTTGACCTCCACGATACTACCCGCTTGATTCACCAATAAAACGGCAGTAGGCAGTTGATGCATGAACCGCTGCAATCGACCGGACGAGCCAACGAGATGTAACGAAGAAAGTGCACCCATAGCTTGTCCCTCCTGGCCTATGACGTATTTTGAAAGGAAAGAAAGAAATCCTTTCCGCCTATTATGAAAATTCGTGAAAATACCCGTAAAACCTTCATTCTATCTACCCGAAAAGCATGGAAATGTTTCGCTAGTTATCGTCAAATTCCAACAAAAAATAATTGGATCGTAAAATAAACATAAATAAAAATAGCATGCTTCCCTTCGGAAACATGCTACCTATCATTCGTGATAAGTACCGTGCACCTATCTTCGATAATCCTTATCCGAGCGTTACTTATGGTAGCAGCTCAGAGCAGGCTACCCTGCGGCACACGCGATGATCCACTTATGGCTGCTTCCTTCCGGACCTGACCAGATTCATGGGTTCGCGTTGCACAGGACCCGCTCCTCAACACCGCCGCCATAAGGCAGCCTCACATAAGAAAACCTAGGATAGGAATTCAACCCTGCTATTGCGGATTGCAGGTTACAGGGCACCGCAACCTCCCCGTCTAGCACGGTAGAACTAGAATACCAAAGTTAGTAGCCGATAGCAAGGAGTAAACCTATCCAGTGCTAGGAAATCTCTCTATCCTTACTAACTCTTCCCTTGCAATCCGCCGATTGTGTTATCTGAATAGCTCCATCCTCAAAAGCCTTCTTAAAAATCGAAACAATAGATGGGTCGAACTGTGTTTCTTGGCATCGCAGAATTTCTTCGTATGCGTCATTTGCTGATATGGCTTTGCGATAGGAACGTGTAGATGTCATCGCATCAAACGTATCTGCAACGGCAAGAATACGCCCGATCAGCGGGATTTCTTCTCCTTTGAGCTGATCCGGGTAACCTTTTCCATCCCATCGCTCATGATGATGCCTTACTCCTGAACTGATATGAGACAGGTTTTCTATCTGCTCCACAATTTTTCCACTGATGATGGAATGAGTTTTCATGCATTCATACTCGTCAGGCGATAGCTTTCCTGTTTTTAAAAGGACGTGATCAGGAATGGCTACTTTACCGATATCATGCATTAATCCAGCATAACGTAAATCATCTCGTGAAACGGCAAGCTGCTCCTGTTGCTGTAAATAATCGTAAATGATAAGGGCATAGTGTGTAACTCGTTCTGAATGTCCTGCTGTATAAGGGTCCTTCATCTCTACGGCTAAGTAAAAGCTGCGAACGATTTGATCCAGGCTCTGTTGCGAATACTCCCGCTCCCGGGTAATTAACGAATGCATTTGTTCTGCCATCGTGTTGAACTTATTCTCCAGTAGCGTTATTTCTTTCATCCCCTGTATCGGGACGCGTATGGAAAAATCACCTTTCAACAAGGAGTCAGTAGCGGATACCAAGCTATAGATCGGCTCACCAATCCATTTTGATAAACGATGAGCCACATAACAGGCAAATAAAACAACGATAAAAATGGTGAAAAAAAAGATGAGGTTCAATCGTTGTAATCGTTCATTAATCCCCTCTCTCGGCAACCACTCAAAATAAGCAGCACCGCTTTTTTCAGATACTTGACGGTATACGTAAATGTCTTTTCCTTCGATGAGCAAAGAAAAGAGTCCTTTTTCATTGGATTGTTCCCACTGATTGCGTACCATTTCATAATGAGGAAGCCCCGAAACATGATTTCCAATCATAGCTTTATCGGTGTGAACCATAATGGTTCGGGAGGGGGAAAGGACCATCATGCCATACTCTTTTGGAACGACGTAGGTACGGATCCAGTCAGTCAGTTTATCCAGATCGATTTCCACCAATAAAAGTCCCGTAGCTTCTGGATTCGAACTCTCCAGGCGCTTCTCGAGAAAAAATGATCTTGGATACTTTTCTTGCTCCCTTTTGGTAAGAAAATCTACCCTGCTTTCTCCGGTTCCCCATTGCTCTCGTTCCATAAATTGATTATCCGCACTCCAGCTCTTATCTTCGTGTAAGGAGAAAACTCTTCCATCCTCACCGAGAAAAACAATATTGCCTACCACGTTTTGATTGCGGGAGAAACGCTCAAATAGATTTTGGACGGCTTGTTCCTGCGATGGCCATTCACGCCGGATACCATTTTTATTTCCTTCGACAAAAGATGGTCCATCTGTTACACGCACAGTCAGCCTAATCGCCAATTCATCGGTATCCTTTTGGATAGACTGAAAAAGAGACAGAAGTCGTTCATCGACGAGCCCTATATTCGCATCCATATTCGTCTTGTACAGCTCAAATACTGCCTCTTTGGCTTGATCATAAAAAAGGAAGCAAATAAAAATAGTAGGCCCCAGAATCAATAGTAAAAATGTGGAAAACAATCGATCCCTCCACTTTAGGTACACAAGCCTCCCCCTTTTTCTAAGCTGTTCACCAAACCTATAGCTACACCATTTGTAGTTGGTACGATTATATAGTGTCACTTCACTATTTCCCGCTGGGATCAATCGTAAACCTTTGTTCGAACCAAAAATGGAATCTTTTTCATCCATAGACAAACGGACGCTGTCGTAATATTCTAGCTAAGAATTATTATCGTATGTGAGGAGATGCATCAGATGAGATACATCCTCCTGGTTTTTCTCGGAGCATGTAGTTACGGCATACTATCAACCATCGTAAAGCTTGCCTACAAGCAAGGCTATTCCCCCGCAGAAGTAATTGGTGGGCAAATGTTTTTGGGCTTTGTGCTGACCTGGATACCCGCGCTTTTCTTCCTGCGGACCAAGCCTCCCCTTCGCCAGTTGCTACTATTGGTCGTCGTAGGTCTGACAGTCGGTTCGACGGGAATTATGTACTACAATGCCCTGCAATATATCCCAGCCTCGATCGCCATTGTCCTTTTGTTTCAGTTCACATGGATGGGCGTACTGGTTGAAGCTGTGATGACTCACAGGATGCCTGGAAAGGAGACGATTTTTTCCCTCCTCTTGCTGTTGACAGGAACCCTTCTTGCAGGGGGAATTTTTGAGAGTGGTGGATTGGCCCAATTTCATATCATGGGTGTCATATTCGGTCTTCTCTCTGCCGTCTCTTTTACGTTGTTTATTTTGTTCAGCGGGAAAACCGCCATTGCTGTTAATCCGTGGATTCGTAGTTCCAGCATGGCGACTGGCTCTGTTTTGTTGGCCAGCCTGATTTACCCACCCGTTTTTCTATTCAACGGAGCATTGTTGGACGGGTTGTTTCCATACGTATTTTTGCTCGCCTTCTTCGGTATTTTCATCCCGACGGTTTTTTTCAATTATGGTATGCCGCACATCGGACCGGGGATGGGAGCTATATTAGGAGCAGCTGAGCTACCTATGGCTGTGCTCTCCTCTTATATCATTCTGAATGAATCTGTCTCTATACTCCAAGTGAGCGGTGTCGTGATCATTTTACTCGGAATCATCTTCCCGGAATGGCTCCGCCAGCGAAACATTCGAAGAAACAAGGTTACCTCATAATTGTTGTCCAAAGCCCATCCATTGTGCCTCTGCCGCACATATGGACGGGCTTTTTATGATAAAAAGCAAAAAACCTCTGCTCCACGCAGAGGGTTGTTAACTTCAATCATTATTCCATTCGGGTTACTCTTTTCGATCACGCTCGATCATCAGAGGCTGTGGCGCAGTTGCCATGCTTTTTTGTTTTCTCCAAACAGTAAATCCATAATAAGCAGCAGCAATGAGAACCAGTACGCCTAAGACAGAAAAAATGACGGTTCGATTATTCAATAAGGCCACATAGGAAGTAAGCATCTCCACTTTGTTTCCCATAAAATGACCGAGCAAAAACAAGATCAATGTCCATACAAAGCCGGTTGTGTACGAAAACAGGGCGTACCGTGGAAACGTCATTTTCCCGATCCCGACCAAGTAAGGAACCACATGCCTGACGACAGGAAAGAAATAGCTGATACAGAGAGCGTAGCTTCCGTAACGATCGAGCAGCGACTGCGCTTGATCTACGTACTTGTTCATTCCTTTTTTGCGACTAATCCAGTTCAATGCAGGTGCACCTAGCCATCTCCCGAGCACATACCCCAATGACAACCCAGACACAACCCCCAAATAGGTCGCAATAAATGCAGGAAAAACATGCAGAATCCCCATCGAGGTCAGCACTCCCGCAGACAGCACGATTACCTCGTCTGGAATCGGCATACCAACAATCCCTAGCCATAACATAAAGAAAAGAGCAAAATAGCCAAACTGACCCACAGACTCGGACAGCATATCGACAATCATTTAAAAATCCTCCTAGCCGACACCCTTGCCATCATCCTTCCGGCAAATGTAGACAAAGGCAGGTGGCAGATTCAATGGAACCATTTTCACCGATACTTGCTCAAATACAGAGGAAAGCTGCTTTTTCATTTGCAGCGAATATTGAAAGGCGACAAATACTCCGCCTGGTTTTAGCGCATGATATACCTGATCCATGATTTGATCGCGCAGCTCTTGTGGGAAGTTGGCAAACGGCAATCCCGACAAAATACAGTCGGCTTTACCTAACCCCGCTTCCGTAAGAACCCGATTCAAATCTACCGCATCTTCGTGGAATCGTACATCGGGAAATAGTGGTTCCAACCTTTTGCGCATCTTGGTCTCCTTTTCAAAGGATACCAGTACGGCTTCCGGTTTTTTCTTTTGCTCGATCCACTTCGTAAAAATCCCCGTTCCCGCTCCTAATTCCACAATTGTATGTGCTTGCTCCCAGTCGATGGGTGCAACCATTTGTTTACAAAGCGCACGGGAGCTAGGAGTAATACTCCCTACTTGGCCAGGTGACCGCAAAAAATTATAGAAGAACATCATCCGATCCTTCATGCTGGATGGATGATGGCAATCGATCATCATGTCTATATACTCCCTTCTCAGTTCTTACTTATCCAATTATCATATCCAAAAAACATTACGAATTATCTACCAAAAACGAAAGATTTTCTTACTACTATAACAGTAAACGAATGGAAATAAAAATTCCTCCGTCTATAGTCGGAGTATATAATCACGCTCATGATGGTTTTTTGAGTGATTTCTATACGTTACAATGACAGTAGATCAAGTTTTACATCTAATCAAGGAGGACTTATTTATGGATTATAGAGGTGTAAAAGTCATCACGCACGCTAGCACATTTTTTGCACCGATCCTTGTGCCCATTCTTGTCTGGCTACTCGTACAAAATCGTGACGCCAAAAATATGGCTCTGCAAGCTTTGTTGTTCCACATCATTATGACGGTGCTTATCGCTATTTCCTGGTTCTTCGCCTTCTTGTTGATTGGGATTCCGTTCCTGATTGTGTTTGGACTGATGGCGATCTACTACCCGGTTAAAGGTATCATTTATTCCTTAAATGGACGCCCGTTTTCCTACCCATTCGTCGGTGGGATTGGCCGATAATCTCGATACACAACAAAGACCAGCTATCCTTTTGTAGGAAGCTGGTCTTTGTATTCAGGTAGAGCCTAATTCCAATTGAGATTAGGAGCCTACTGTGAAGCGCTCATTTTGATGCTTCGGATTTTCGATTTCATCGAGCATCGCCACTGCGTAGTCAGCATAGCTCACATAGCTCTGTCCGCTAGCGTTCACTAACAGATAGTCTTTTCCGAGTCTGTACGCGCCTGTTCTCTCCCCTGCTGGGTCAAAAAAGGCAGATGGACTGATATACGTCCATTGAATGCCGTTTGACTCTTCCAATACACGCAAGTACTCACCATGCTTTTGTGCAGTTGCCAAGTAAGCCTTAGGGAAATCAGGAGTTTCTACAAGGCGCAGTGTTTTGGCTTCATCAACAAACAAACTGCCTGCACCACCTACAACGAGCAAACGTGTAGAAGGAGCACCCTTCAACGCTTCAATCAGTGCCTTCCCTGACTCGACGTGCAGATGCTCTTGACCTGCTGGTGCGCCAAAAGCGTTCACGACTACGTCAAAGCCGTTCAAATCTGCGGCTGTCAGGTCAAACACATCTTTCTGAATCACAGCTACATCTTTTTGCTCGATTTTGGATGCATCACGCACAATCGCTGTCACTTGATGACCACGATCCAACGCCTCTTTCATAATCACCTTACCTGCTTTACCGCTTGCTGCTACAATTGCAATTTTCATGATAATATTCCCTCCGTTTTGTATGTTGTTGATGTAACTAAATTAGTTACAACACTCTCAAAAAGAATAGGCGTTTGTCGCATCGCCCTGTTGTAATCATTTTAGTTACAACAAAAAGAAATGTCAACCCTGTTTTTTCATCGCAGTAAAAAAGCACCCGGGTATTCAAACCTACACCAGGTGCTAGCTGTTACTTCTTTTTCGTCGGACCATTCCAGGTAATGAACCCGCCTTGCAGATGGGCCATCTGCGGAATGCCGTGTTTCTTTAAAATTTTTGCTGCCTGCTTGCTACGCATCCCGCTCCTGCAGTACAGCAATATATCGTTTTTGCTGGAAATTTCTTTTGCACGTTGGTTGAGCTGAGACAAAGGGATGTTCACCGCTGATGGAATGTGACCCGCTTTGTATTCGTGCGGCTCACGTACGTCGATGAGGAGTACCCTGCTTTTTTGGTTGACCCGTTCCTTGAACTGATCTGACTTGAGATTTTCCAATCCCTTCACAGGAACGAAGCGAGAGATGATATACCAAATAATGACCGCATAGGCGATCAGCAAAAGAATCGTAGTGAAACTCATAGGAAGCTCCTCTCCAAAATCGGTTTAGCGACTCTTGACCAAAAGCTCTACGGCTTCTTTCACCAGCTTGCTCGTGTCTCCCCCAGTAGCCTGCTCCTCTAGCAAACAGCGTTGCAGGTTTTCCGCTACAATCTGGGCAATCGCCTTGTCTGAAGCGTTGCGAACGGCAGAGAGCTGTGCTACTACGTCTTTGCAGTTTTTCTGGTCGTCCATCATTTTCAGTACACCTCGGACTTGTCCTTCGATTCGTTTTAATCGTCTTTTGATATCGTCACTGTAGTTGTAATCCATATGAATTCCTCCTGCTTGGAACTACTTTACATACAGGTATCTTATGCGAAATACAGGCAATGTCAAGCGAAGCGCCTACGTGAGCTGTTTTAAATAAACAGGTTTACTTTTGCCTGTGTCGCATCCCCCAAATAAGCAGCTACACCTGCATACTCCATTCCGTCGAGCAGTTCTTCCTGCTTAAGGCCGAGCAAGTCCATCGTCATCGTACAAGCGACCAGCTTCACCCCCTGCTCCTGAGCCAGCTCGATGAGTTGCGGAAGCGTCAGGGCATTGTGCTTTTTCATGACATGCTTGATCATCTCTGGCCCCATGCCCATCATGTTCATTTTAGACAGTCCGAGCTTCTTGGCGCCTCTTGGCATCATCCAACCGAATGCTTTTTCAAGCCAACCCTTTTCTACCTTCACGATCTCGTCTTTGCGCATGGTATTTAGTCCCCAGAAGGTGAAAAAGATCGTGACATCATGATCGTAAGCCGCAGCTCCATTCGCAATAATAAAGGCCGCAATCGCTTTATCCAAGTCACCGCTAAACAACACAATTGTCGTTTTTTCTTTTTGTTTTTCCATGTAAGAACACTCCTTAGAAATACTTATACTTGTATAGGTATAAAAATAAGCGAAAGAAGCTTTTGCCAAGAAAAGCATCTTTCCTTATAGAATGTCACTCCAAATCTTGATCGCCGTTCCACAGATCAGCACAATCAGGCCATAACGCAAATATCTCACATCGCTCTTGGCGCTGACCATACTGCCCACCGGCGCCCCCAAAACACTTCCGATGACCGTATACAAAACGGGCAAGAGCGGAATTTGCCCACCCGACAGCTTCCCGATCACACCACCTATTGCGGAGATGAATACAATAGCCAAAGATGAGGCAATCGTCACCCGCGTAGGTATTTTCAGCACGGTCAGCATGATCGGAATGAGGATGAACGCTCCCCCTGCACCGACAATCCCAGATACGATTCCTACGGCAAACGCTGCACCAGCAGCAATGAAGCGGTTATACGCAACTTCCCCTGCTGCCTCTTCTGTCCCTCTATTTTTCACGAGCATCAAAATCACGGCGATGATCGCCAGTATCCCGTACACCACATTGATGCTTTCATTCGACAAGTATTGGGAGAGAGCTGCACCAATCAGGCTGCCCCCCAAGATGCTTCCCCCCATATCTCTGACGAGTCCTCTATGAATCAGGGGCGAGTTTTTCCCGTTTCTTTTGCGGAAAGCCAGTACGCCAGACAGCGACGCGAAAAACACTTGAAACATCGATATCACCGAAACTTCCTGGGCGGAAAACTGCGCCACCCCTAGTGCCGGTGGGATAAACAGAAGCATAGGATAGCTGATGATCGCTCCGCCAATCCCGAGCAATCCGGAAAAAAAGGAGCCGACAAAACCGAGACAGACCATGAGCAGAAGCAGCAAAACGTCCATATATCCTCCTTGCATTCCTACCTAACACATCGGAATGCTCAAACCTCTTTTCAAATGAGTCAGCATCAAGTAAAATTAATCCCAAGTAAATAACTGTGAATAAGGTGATTTAAATGGTCCGCTTTTTCAAATCCATTTTTCAGCATCGGTGCCCCACCTGCCAAGAACCTTTGCGCTCACACAAAAATGCCTTGTTCAGTGAAAAGCAATGCCCAAATGGCCACTACAAGGAAGAAATCTACACGCACCTTGGCGTACGTATCGTTTATGAAAATCAGGAGTAAGCGAGCACTACACGAACGTTAGCGGCTTGGTCCAAAAGTGCTCGCTTCTGTCTCCCTACAGCTTTTTCACCAAAAATTTGTACACACCGTTCTCAACCTCATGGGAAACCAGCTCATTCCCGGTTTGCTTGACCCAAGCGGTGAAGTCGTTCAAAGAGCCTTTGTCTGTCGAGAGTACTTCCATGGTTTGACCGGATTGCATTCCGTCCATTGCTTTTTTGGCTTTGACGATTGGCATCGGGCAAGCCAGACCTTTTGTATCTACCACAAGATCCGCCATTTTTCATTCCTCCTGTTATATAAGCGCGTGATCAAAAGACGATTTTTTGAACTACCTCTTGGTTATTTATCGTGAATGGCGCAGCGATTTGGCCCTACTTCCATCTCTTGTTGTTCCTCTTCGCTCGGTTTTAATTTCCCCATGTTCACTTGACGAATCTCTTGATACGCATTCGGCTGCGGCGGCAAATGATGCGTAACGATATGCCGGAATTCACTTTCATCCGCAATCGTTAGCCCTGGATTATTGCGATACAAATCACCCAAACGGGCGGATACGACACCCATCGAACCAATCTCCGTGTAGCTGCCAAAATGAGCAGGCAACACGACTAAATGCTCGGGAAGCTCTTTATATCGATTATACAAGGTGTTGTGCAGGTCTCCCACCCAATCTTCTGCTTTCCCGGCCAAATCCGGGCGCCCGATCGAAGCGACAAACAAACTGTCTCCCGTGAGAAAAAACGTATCATCGACAATCAGTGACGTACTCCCGATGGTATGTCCGGGGGAATAGATCGGCAAGATCGCAATTTTGGTTGCCCCCACTTGGATTTCCTGCCCTTCCTCTAGCTTACGATAGGAATACGTAACTTCTTCCGCATCTTTTTCTGGAAGCCAATACGACGCATCGAGCTGATCTGCCAGCCTCTTTCCACCGGAAATATGGTCGGCATGCAGATGGGTATCGATGGTGTGCTTGATCGTCCATTGATGCTTGGCTGCAAATGCTTCGTACACATCCGTCATTCGCAATGTATCGACGACAGCCGCTTCTCCTCCTGATACGATCATGTAAGACAAGCAGCCTTTTCCAATGCGGACAAACTGATAAATCGCACCGCCTTCACGGAGGTCTCCCACCTTCACTGGCTCCAGATGCTCACTCCACGCTTTCATTCCACCTTGCAGGTAAGAAACGTCTGCAATGCCCGCTTCTGCTAGCATCTCTGCGACAAAAATGGACGAGCCCTCTTTTGCACAGACGACCAACACTTTTTGATTCACAGGGATTTTCTCCAGAACACTCTCCACCCCATCCAGCAAATCAAAGTAAGGGATGTTCATGCTCACTACTCGATGCCCTTCGATTCTCCAATTCTCGTAATCGCTCGTATTGCGAACGTCGAGAATAAACAATTCCTCCTGCGCAAAGAGAAGCTGCGTTAGCTCGTTTGCCGTCATCGCCTTCACACCTGTTTGTTGTTCCATCATCTTTCTCTCCCCCTTATTGTTTTTCTGCCGGGCCATTCCAGCCAGACATACCCGGTACTACATTGGTGATTTTGGTAAAACCTTTTTCGGCCAGCAACTGACAAGCCATGTCGCTGCGCTTGCCAGATCGGCAGATGATGTAAATGTCGTCATCGGGCTGTAATTCATCCAAGCGCTGCTCTAATACTCCCAGGGGTATTGAAATGGCTATAGGAATGCGGTGAAAAGCGTACTCCGCCGGTTCTCGCACATCAATGAGCGTCAGCTTCTCGTTGGCTTCCAGCTTTTTTTGCAGTTCTTCATTAGAAATGGTTCGCAAGAAATTCGTCTCCTCTTTCACCTCATGGGTACTCGCTTTTCGCAGGAAATGCTTCCACACTTTCCCTTCCTGAACCGTACCCAAAAATTCATGCCCGGTATTAGTTGCCCAGCTCTTCAGGTCAACCAATGACCCTTTATCCGTCGCCTGTACCTCCATCACTTGACCCGGTAACATCTCTTCCATCGCTTTTTTTGTGCGTACGACAGGCATTGGACATGCCAACCCTTTGCAATCTACTGTTTTATCAGCAGAAAAATTCGATTGTACAGACATGCTGTCTACCTCCTACGTTTTTGAATGGAAATGTGATCGATCAATTTTATACGTATACCCCTATGGGTATTATAATATGCCCCTCGTTTCTCTTTGTCAATAGTCGAAACGTGACCGACCCACTCTTTCATACGTATCTTCTTACAAACGAACTTGTACCAACATGGAGGCGCCCAATGAAACTAGCTGACCGGATGAAGGAAAAGAACACGAAGACAACAGAGCTGTCAATTTGGGGACCATACTTACGGGAAGAATGGGAAAAGCATTTTGCGAGCCATCTGACCGAAGAGGATAAAGAGAGGATTTTTCTCAAAAATAAAGACGGCTACCAGGGGTATCTGTGGCATTTATTCAGCAATAAGCTGAGGGATTGTCTTGAACGAGAGGAAGCGGATGAGGCCTTTCAGCAGGTAGCCCATGAGTCGTACTATGTGTTTTACCAGCTTGCTAACGAAGTGCTGATCTTGGAAAATGCTGCGAGGTTTTCTGTCGCGGACTTGGAAAAGGAATACGATGTGTACGTCGTGGATAAGGACTTTACGTGGACGTATGTGAAGACCCATGAAACCAAGTGGTGTGGGCCTTATTTTTGTAGGAAATAGGATGAGGGAAACAAAGAGAGGAAGCATTCGGATACCTTTAGGGGTATGCGTTATGCTTCCTTTTTGGATGGATGAGCTGATTATCGTTGTTGGAGATACTGCAAACTGTTTACCATGATCTCTTTGAAAGGGGGAGCAACAATTTCTTGTCCCCATAATTTTACCCAGAGGTCTGTATTCGGGTTATCAACAGCTATGTAAACCAATAGCTTTGGATCATCGCTTGGTGCAAATCCGATAAACGAATACGTATATTTTCCTTCGATAATGTTTCCTTGCTGGTCGCGTTTCTCTGCTATTCCTGTGCGCCCAGCGACTGCATAATCTTTTATGGAAAAGGCTGTATCTGAGCCTGGTTTGTTTTTTACTATCACTTCTAAAACTTCTCGAACCTGTTTGGCTGTTTCTTCTGATATGACTCGACGCCCTTTGTCAATGTGATTCCGCTCCTCCCTCGTGACATGGGGTTTCATCAATTCACCCCCGTTGGCGATGGCCCCGACAGCAGCTACTTGTTGAATGGCAGAGGCAGAGCCCCCAAGTCCATAAGCTGCCATTGCCTTATCATAGGGAGTATCCATGTTAGGTATCTTTCCAGGCTGTTCATTGATTTGTTCGATGCCGGTTTTCGCTCCAAAACCGAACCGTTCATAATATTGCTGCAACGAATGATTGGATATCTGTTCACTGAGCTTGGCAAAAGCAACATTGGAAGAACGTTGGATACCTTCTAAATACGTAATCTGCCCCCACCCTGCACCATTATTGTGGTCTTTTATAAACTTGCCCGGGGTAATCTCGTAGGTGCCAGACTCGTAAGTCTCGTTGTCCTCATACTTCCCCTCTTCAATAGCAGCCGCCAACGTCACGATCGGAAATGCGGCCACAGGATCTGGTTTCGCTTTTACTATGTCTGGAACCCGGTCATTGGCATCCTGTTTTTTCAGATTCATCCCAAGAATTTCTCCGGTATTTGGATCGGTAACGATTACCGTCATATTTTCGGGCTGATAAGCTTTGTTGGTCTTATGTATCGCTTCTTCTATATACTCCTGAATTTGTGAATCGAGGGTCAGAACCTTATCTGTTTGGGATGTCGGTCCTGCGGCTTGTGCCTTTTGATCCTCCTCTATATTCATCTGCTGTGCGCTCGGCACGGCCTCCGAGGGCATCCACTGATACGCGATAAACAATAAAGCAAAGGAAGCAAATGCGCCTCCAATTACCTTGGCATATTTTTTGCGCTTTTTCATTTGTACGAGTAGCTCCCTTTCTCGACGGATATGACTCGCGATATCACGTCGTTTGTCCTCGTCCAGCTGAAGCGACGGAAATGATTGAAGCACTATGCTTATCTCTTTTTCTTCAAAAGATGGCGTCATGTAGATTGACCTCCCTGCCGCTATTGCCCATTTGTTTTTGCAATTCCTTGATAGCTCGATGGAGCGTCGTGCTGACTTTTGCTTCACTCCAGCCCAAGATTTCTGCTGTCTCTGCTGTAGATACTCCCTCGATCAACCGCAGGATGAGAACTTCTCGATACGAGTTTTTCAAATGATTCATCGCTTCATATACTTCTTGCAATTGTTCCTTTAACACCAATGCCTTCTCAGGTGTGCGTTCTTTGGAAGTGAGGAGTCGGAGGACGTTTTCGGGGAACCAGTCCATCATTTTTTGCTTTCGCCTATAATCAATCGCTGCATGGCGTGCGATAGTCAGAAGCCATGTCTTGGGCTGTGCCCTTCCTTCATAGCCAGATAAGGCTTTAAGCGCCTTTGTAAAAACCTCCTGGACTAAATCCTCGACATCTCTACGTCCGGTAAAATACGCGAGGTAATTGTAAATATCATTTCCGTATTGCTGGAACCATCGCTCTATTCGGTCATCGGAATCCATTCGTACGCTCCTTTATGAAGTTTGTATCTTATTAGACGCAAAATTAAAATTTGCTTACAGTTTTTGTGATATAAAAAAGAAAATGCCGGCCCACTTGAGCTATTATCTCGGGGGACAGCACCTTTTGGCGATAGAAATTGGCTATCAAACAAGTGGAGGCGTTCAAAAATGGAAGAAAAGAGTATTCGAGAAATTAGGGTCACGGATTATCATGGTATTTATTTGTTAAACCTAGACTTTAACCCGAATCTGCATCTATTTACTGAAGAAAAAGTAAAAGAGAAGATTGAAATCATCACAAAGAAAACAAACGACATCATCTTTGTGTGTGAGCAAAACAACGAAGTAATCGGATATATCCATGGAAGTCCCTATGAATTGCTTTTTTCCGACTCTTTCGTAAACGTCCTAGGGTTTGTTGTGAAAGAAAAGGATAGGAATCAAGGTGTAGGTAGCATGTTGATTGAACATCTTGAACAGTGGGGAAAGAAGAATGGATTTTCTGGGATGAAACTGTTGTCCCACCCGAGTCGCATACATGCTCACAGGTTCTATGAACGACGTGGCTATCGATTTACAAAGGATCAGAAAAATTTTATAAAAAAGTTCTAAGCTAATGAAAAAACGCTTCTCCTGCCGCCCAGGGCAGCAGAAGAAGCAGTCTAATGTTTTAATCTATACTTTGAACTTGTTAATCTGCTCCTGAAGCTCCTCAGCCATCTTGGAGAGGGAACCCGCAGACGAAGCGATCTCCTCCGTGGAAGCCAGCTGCTGCTCCGTAGCGGCAGAGACGTTATTCACGCCGCCCGATGCTTCTTCCGCAATCGCTGAAATCTTCTCCACGTAATGGACGACCTCGTCCGTGCTTGCCGCCATCTGTTCCGCGCCTGCGGATACTTCCTGAATCTCGCCCGCGACCTTGTTGACCGCATTCGAGATGTTCTCAAATGCCTGTCCAGCTGCTGTGACAATCTCCATGCCGCTTTGCGTTTCGTCGCTGTTCATTTTGACTGCCTCAACCGCCTGCCTTGTATCATTCTGGATCAGCTGCACCAGGTCAGTAATGCGCTGCGCAGACAATGAGGATTCCTCGGCCAGTTTCCGAACCTCTTCGGCAACGACAGCGAAGCCGCGGCCATGCTCTCCAGCTCTTGCGGCCTCAATCGCCGCATTCAGTGCTAGCAGGTTCGTCTGACTCGCCAAATTATTAATGACCTCGGTGATCGTTCCGATCTCTGCCGAACGTTCTCCCAGTCCCGTAACCAGCTCCGATAGGGATGTGATAGAATTACGGACAGTATTCATCTGTTCGACCGCTGACTTGATGATCATATTTCCTTCCGCAGACTGGTTGGCTGCGTCAACGGCCGATATCGATACGCTCTGTGCCAACTGTGCGATCTGTTCCGAACCCAAAGCCATTTCGCCCATGGCCTGAGAGGAACGCTTGACAATATCCACCTGCTCGGAGGTACCCGTAGCCAATTCCTCCACTGTTAGGGTAATTTGCTCGGATGCCTTCGCATTTTGCTCTGCGCTGGCTAACAGTTCTTCCGACGAAGCTGCTACTTGCTCAGAAGTCGTAGCTACTGATTCAATCATAGCGCGCAGATTCGCCGTCATCGTGTTGAAGGATGCCGCCAAGGTGCCCAGCTCGTCCTTGTTACGCAGCACAATCGTCTCGCCCGTTAGATCGCCACTCGCAATCCGGACAGCGGCCTGATTTATTTGCTGGATTGGCTTTGAGATGATATGTGCCATGAAGAAGGCGATAAGCAGCGCAATGGCCGCCGCTACGAAAGTAGTCACAAGAATGATGACAAACGCTTGCTGGGAAAGCTCCGAAGCGCTTTGACTAACCTTTCCGGCCCCCTCATTGTATATATCGATTAATTTGACAATATTATCATTGGCCGTGTACCACAAAGGGTAGGCCGCGCTATGTAACTTACTTGCCTCATCATATTTGTTTTCTCTGCCCAACTTCACGAACACAGGCATTTTTTCCAAATAAGCATCGTATTTGGTGTTAAACTCTTCAAACAGATTGACAATCTCACTGCCTTCCGCATTGCTGGCATACACAAGCGTCTTCAGTTGTTTCCGTTCATCCTCAATCTTGGCAAGCAGTTGATCCAGAGCCTCCTTCTGCTTCGTGAGCTCCTCCTCGTTCTGTTCAACGATAATGTTGAGCGCAAGACGCTCCACGTCGGAAATGTCTCCATTCACCGTGCCAAGCAGGGTTACCGCTGGCATCCATGACTTATCGATATCCCCGGATATCATGGTCAAATCTCTGATCTGGCTTAATGCAAATGTACTCACAAATGCTAGGAGCGCAACAACTGTAAGAAACCCCGCCAGTAATTTGGTGCGAAGTGTAAGCCCTGTTTTTCCTGTTGCATTTCCCAACTTGCCGCTCATAATCCCCACTCCCCCAGCTACAAATAAATAAAATATATAATATATCTAATTAATATATCGTCATATAACACAATGAAGTATAGAGTGAAAACCGAATTTTATTGTTTATACATTAACAAAATCTACGGCTTTAAGTACGACTAAAAATTGCTTCATGCTTTTGCAACACGGCTGTAAGGGGTAATTATTGTTAAACCCTCCTGCTCAGCCATGTAGACCAGTATACTCAAGAATTGATCAAGGGTTTTGGAATGAAAAAGAGGGTATCTCAAAAGTCGATTTTCCGACTTAGAGACACCCCCTTTTTCTGTGAAACATTATATACAGGCAGAGCTGATGTTGAAGTATATTCTTGCCAAAAAAAAATGGAAGCATATCTCCGCCTCATCGGCAAAAATATGCTTCATTCTCTTCTATCGAAGAATCTAAGCGGAGAGAGTGGGATTCGAACCCACGCACGCCTCACGACGCCTAACGCATTTCGAGTGCGTCCCCTTATGACCACTTGGGTATCTCTCCATATTTGGTTTGTCAGAAACATTACTTACTATAGCAAAATACAGTCAAAAATGCAAGAGTCATTCCTTTGCATGCCCCTTGATTTGCGCGGCTCATTAGGCCAAACTAATAACAGCACACACGATTGGTATCCGATCAGAAGAAAAGCGAGGAACATATATGAAACGTGAACGTTTGGACAAGGTGCTGGCCAATATGGCAATCGGCACGCGCAAGGAAGTGAAAGCATTAGTGAAACAGCGACTGATCGTCGTAGACGGCGTTGTCGCAACAGACCCGGGGATGCATGTCATTGCCGAGGAACAAGAAATTCTTGTGGATGGAGAACCGCTAAACTTTAAGCGCTGGGTATACGTTTTGCTGAACAAACCGCCTGGAGTCGTTTCTGCTACAGAGGACAATGTCCATGAAACCGTAGTGGACTTGCTCCCGTACGAGTGGGCAATCAAGGTGCACCCGGTGGGCCGACTGGATATTGACACAGAGGGTCTCTTGCTCTTGACCAATGACGGTCAGCTCTCCCATAGCCTCTTGTCCCCGAAAAAGAAAGTGGACAAGGAGTACTTTGCCCGCATCGATGGCCGGGTCACTGAGCACCATGTACAGGAGTTTGCCAAAGGCGTGGAATTAGAGGACTTCACTACCCTGCCGGCCAAGCTGGAAATTATCTCTTCGGGAGAAACATCAGAGATTCGCGTCACCATCATGGAAGGAAAGTTCCATCAGGTAAAGCGGATGTTTGCTGCCTTCGACCTGCAGGTCACCTATCTGCAACGGATTCGTATGGGCCCCCTTCATCTTGACCCGTCACTCGCCCCTGGTGAGTATCGCGAACTGACCGAGGAAGAGCTGCACATGCTGCAAAATGTAAACAAATAAAAACCGCCTGCATGTAGACGGTTTGTCCAGACAGCCCGGTCATTCCTGTACCGGCTGTCTTTTTTTGCGCAATCCACGAAAGAAGTCCTTGAGCATCTGCCCGCATTCCTCTGCAAGAACGCCCTCTATGACTGGCACCTGATGGTTGAAGCGCGGTTCTTCAAGCAGGTTCATTAATGTCCCGGCACAGCCCGCCTTCGGATCGCGAGCGCCATACACGACCTGTTCGATGCGGCTTTGAACGATTGCACCCGCACACATTGGACACGGCTCCAACGTCACGTACAGCGTACACCCAATCAAGCGCCATCCACCCAAACGTTCACTTGCCTCCCGTATCGCGATCAATTCCGCGTGCAAGGTAGGGTCTTTTTGTGTTTCCCGCAAGTTGTAGCCGCGACCGACGATTTCCCCTTCGCGCACGATGACCGCACCGATCGGAACCTCGCCAATCGCAGCCGCTTTCCGGGCCTCTTCCATGGCTTGTTTCATATAATAATCATGTTCATTTGCTTGTATCACGTTTCCCTAAAGCTCCTTCAAAAACAGTCTTTCGTCCCGAACAAACGGACCCTTTTACTCAAAAAAGTGGATTCAAGAAGTTTTTGTCCCTACCCGTTCACATACTATCTGAGAGATTACATACATTAATGATGTAAGGAAGAAGTATGCAAATCATTGTTAGCCTCTTTCTGGAGGGATGTGAGTGGGCTTAACCTCTGCAAATACGTTATTTGATCGCTTTCACAGTCCGACTAGAGGTCTACTGGCAAAAGAAGAAGTGTTTTCCCACATCGAACATACCATCTCATCAATAGGTGGTCCATTTGAAATTATTGTGGGGGCCGACTCTCAATTAAAAAGCCGCGGGACTTTTTTTGCCCTTGTTATCACAGTGATCCGTCCCGGGCATGGGGGTACCTTCTTTTATCACAAATTTCAGGAACGCCGGTACTCATCCTTGCAACAGCGTATATTTCAGGAAGCGATGTACGCAGTCGGACTTGCCACAGAAGTACGCAAATATTTGCGGGACCACCACTTAGATACTCCCATCCGCCTGCATTTTGATATCGGCACGAATGGTCCTACCCGTAAGTTTATCCAGTCTTTGTTGAGCTTAGCAGAAACCAATCACTTTCGTGCCGAGATCAAACCGAACTCCTTCTGTGCATCTACGATTGCCGACAAGTACACCAAGTGACAAAGCGAGCGGATTGCTAATGAGGCGTCCGCTTGGCTTTGTTTTGCCCTTATCCTGTCGGTTCAAACAATTCGGGACAGGCTGCTGGTTCTCCTGCCCGCCGTGTTTTTCCCGTTCACAGAGTGATTGACAATGTACGAGACGTGAGCTATTATAAGCTTTAATTGAAGCGTTTTCACAAGGCGTGTTACTGGTAATGCAGGCATGAGCCGAGAAGATCTTTTTCTTGTTAAAAAGGTTTTTTCGGCTCTTTTTTCTGATTAACGTCATGGTTCATCGGCGTTTTTCATTAAATTGGATGTGACCGCTTGCGGTAAGCAAAAACGGTCATGGACCGTTTTTGTCTATCTAAAGGTGGTGGAATGGATTGTCCCGTGAAAAGGAAAAAACGTACGCTATTACGCGTGTGTTGAACCATAACGTCGTACTCGTGGAAGAACCCGGATCTGGACAAGAAATTGTCCTGTTCGGAAAAGGAATCGGATTTGGTGCAAAAACAGGGAATACCATCCCCGCCCATGATTTGCGAGTGGAAAAGCGCTTCAGGCTCGAAAATGAAAATCATCAGAAGCAGTATCAGAACATCCTGAGCCAAGTAGATCCTGCTGTCGTAGGAATTGCGGAAGAAATCATCGCTCTCATTGCGAGTGAGATCACGCCAGAATTGAACGAACACGTCCACGTTGCCTTGCCTGACCATATCCAGTTTGCCATCTATCGGCTCAATAACGGGATGGAGATCGTGAATCCGTTCTTGTTCGAAATCCAGACGCTGTACACGAAGGAGTACGCACTGGCGAACCGGGCAGCGGATATGATCAAAAACGCATTCGACCTGGACATTCCCGATAGTGAAATCGGATTTCTGGCCTTGCACATTCATTCCGCGATTAGCTACGTCCCAGTAAAAAAGGCAGTCCAATTCACCAACATCATCACCGAGTTGGTAAGCCTGATTGAAGAGCGAACAGCCATTACGATTGAACGCAGTACCATTGATTACGTTCGTCTCATCACCCATTTGCGCTTTGCCGTTGAGCGCATCCGTCAACAAAAATTCATCAAGAACCCGCTTCTGGACCGAGTCAAAACGACCATGCCAGAAGCCTACCAATTGGCAACAGAGCTGGCTCAATACATCTCCACCCGTCTCGAGATTGCTGTACCGGAAGACGAGGTTGGTTACATGGCTCTGCACCTTTATCGCTTATTACAACAAAATTAAATCATAATCCTGCGTGTTACTAGCTCGACTAGGCATGAGCGGTGAGATCATACGGACATAGTAAGTATGTCGTCGTATGAATTCAACCGTCTCATGCCTTTTTTGGTTCAGACGCAAAAGGAGGATACTATGCTACGCAGTCTTTTTTCCCGGAAAAAACAACAACAAGAGGTAACCTTTCTTGCACCATTAACAGGTACCGTACTCCCTCTGTCCGAGGTTCCTGATCCTGTGTTCGCAGGTAAAGTCGTCGGTGATGGTGTAGCGATTCTGCCAAGCGCAGACACTCTCGTCTCCCCTGTCGATGGAAAGGTAACGCATCTTTTCCCTACTCACCATGCTATCGGGCTGTCGTCTGAAAGTGGTCTTGAGATATTGATGCATATTGGAATCGACACCGTGAAATTAAACGGGAAAGGCTTTACCCCATTTGTCTCTGTTGGCGATCAAGTAAAAGCTGGCGACAAGCTCATCCAATTCGACAAGAGTGTACTGGAGGATGCGGGTTGTCCGATCGTAACACCGATCGTTATTACAAACGGTGAAATGGTTGCTGAAAAAAACGTAGTGGCAAAAGCAACTGTGCAAGCAGGTCAAGAGCCACTGATGACTGTCGTCTTAAAATAAAGCGAAGCGCATGGTTGAGGGAGGTAGAGGTACAACATGGTTCAATTTGAAGTAACCGTCAATGTAGAGGGCGGGCTCCACGCGAGGCCAGCAGCTCTACTCGTGAATTGTTCGTCGCAATCTCAGTCAAAGATTACGCTGAGCAAAGGGACAAAACACGCAGATGGCAAAAGCATTCTCGGCATCATGACACTGGGTGTTTCCCAAGGTGACACCCTGACCGTTCAGATCGATGGAGCGGATGAACAAAACGTAGCCACTGCGATTCAGCAGCTATTGGAGCAATCCTCGTAAATCATACCGTGTAAACGACGGACAGGAAGGTGAAGGACGTATGTTAAAAGGAATCCCGGTTTCCGCTGGCATTTCGATTGCCCCTGTTTTACGCCTCACACACGAAACTGCCATCACGCAGGCAGAGTCCACCACTCCAGTGGATGCAGCTCAGGAGCTAGGACTACTTAGCAAAAGCGTAGAGCAAGCACGCGAACAACTGGAAAAGCTAAAGGAACAGACAGAGGAACAATTAGGTTCGGAAAAAGCGGCGATCCTCTCTGCTCATATTGCCTTTCTGGATGACCCGGCATTTGTCGGGGAGATGAGTGCGCTCATTGAAAATCAACAACTGGCGGCATCAACCGCCGTCTCGCAAGTAGCCGATCAATTCATTGCCCTCTTTGAGAGTATGGACGATGCCTACATGAAAGAGCGCGCAGATGATATTCGTGATGTGAGCCGCCGTCTGATTCGAAATATTTCAGGTGGTGACACCGTCATCTCCTACCCGGAAGAGCCTTTTATCCTGGTTGCATGGGACGTCACCCCATCCGAGACGCTTCAGCTTCCACTCCAGCATGTACGAGGAATTGTTACGGCAAAAGGTGGCGCTACCTCTCATGCAGCCATATTGGCACGCTCTCTCGGAATTCCCGCTGTCATGGGTGCAGGCGATACCTTGATGGAAAAAGTAGACTCCGGAAGTTTGCTGATTATCGATGGAACCTCTGGACAGCTGATTGTTTCGCCTGATGCGGATACACTGGCTGCCTATCAGGAAAAAGCCGCGCAGGAAGAAAAGGAGCGCCAATTGTACGAAGCCATAAAGGAACTGCCTGCCGAAACCACCGATGGACATCGTGTTCACCTGATGGCAAACATGGCTGTGCCAGAAGAATCTGATGCACTGATCGCATCTGGTGTAGCAGGAATCGGGTTATTCCGCTCCGAGTTTTTGTTCATGGATCGCACCACCCTTCCCGATGAGGCCGAACAATTTGCTGCATACAAGCATGTAGCCGTTGCTTTTGGCGACAAGCCGGTCATCATTCGTACCTTGGATGTTGGCGGCGACAAGCATTTGCCAGCACTCGCGCTTCCGCAGGAGGAAAACCCGTTCCTTGGCTTCCGCGCCATGCGTATCTCCTTAGCCAGACCGGAATTGTTCCTGGTGCAATTACGCGCGCTCTTGCGTGCCAGTGCATTCGGTCGCCTGCTGATTATGTTCCCGATGATTTCCCATATGGAGCAACTGCGTGAAGCTAAACGATTGCTGGAGCAAGCAAAAGCAGAGCTGCGAGCAGAAGGGGTCGCTTTTGACGAGAAAATCGCCGTAGGCATGATGATGGAGATTCCAGGCGCTTGCCTGCAAGCAGATGCGTTTTCGAAAGAGGTAGACTTTTTCAGCATCGGCACCAATGATCTCGTTCAATACACGCTGGCAGTAGACCGGATGAATGCCAATATCGCCGAGCTGTACAGCTACTACCATCCAGCCGTATTACGACTGATTTCCCAAGTTATCGAAGCTTCCCATCGGGCAGGTATTTGGACCGGGCTGTGTGGGGAAATGGCGGGAGATCCGTTGGCAACCAAGCTCTTGCTCGGATTGGGGCTCGATGAGTTCAGCGGTGCCGCTTCGGTCATGCCAAAAGTCAAAGAACGCATCCGCTCCACCAGCTTAGAGGAAGCGAAAAGATTGGCTGAACACGTCCTTACACGCTCTACTGTAGACGAGGTCGTTCAGTATCTGAAAGACAAAGCCTTATAGAAAGGTTTTGTCGCCCGAGTAGTGTAAGCGCTTCCAATATATCGATCAGAATGGTCTCTCTCCGGTTTATTCCTTGTGCCCTCATCATTTTGCATTTATCCGGAGAGCGGCTTCCCTGATAAATTCATCCCATTCCAAGGAGGTTTTATCCTATGCTCGCTTTTCTGCAAAAGATTGGGAGAGCCCTGATGCTCCCAGTCGCAACGTTGCCAGCCGCAGCGATTTTGCAAAGCTTTGGTCTTCTCAAATTCGAGAAGGACCTCAATCTCGGTGCCTTTGGTGCCTTCATGGACTCGTACATCGCTCCGCTTTTGGCTGCTGGCGGTGCAGCTATTTTTGACAACCTGGCATTAATCTTTGCTGTCGGTGTTGCCATTGGCTTGGCTGGAGATGCTGTTGCTGCTTTAGCCGCTGTCATTGCCTACGTCGTATTGACGAAAGTACTTGCTGCTGTTCCTGCTGCCATGCCTTTCATCGCAGATGATTTAAAACTGAACATGGGTGTCATCGGCGGTATTATGGCGGGTGGTATTGCAGCATTTTTCTACAACCGCTACCATTCGATCAAGCTGCCAGAATGGCTGGGCTTCTTCGGTGGAAAACGCTTCGTCCCAATTGTCACTTCTCTCTCCATGGTTGTCATCGGCTTGATTTTTGGGATTATTTGGGGACCGATCCAGATTGCCCTTGACTCATTGGGCTCTTGGATCGTAGGTCTCGGCGCAACAGGTTCTTTCTTGTTCGGATTCTTCAACCGATTGCTCGTTCCATTTGGTCTGCACCACGTACTCAATGCGATTGCCTGGTTCCAAATCGGTGACTTTACCGATGCGACAGGAAAAGTGGTACACGGCGACCTGCATCGTTTCTTTGCGGGAGACCCGTCAGCAGGAATGTTTATGACTGGTTTCTATCCGATCATGATGTTCGCACTTCCTGGAGCGGCATTCGCTATTATTCACTCAGCGCGTCCTGAAAAACGCAAAGTAGTTGCTTCTATGTTTATTGGTGCAGCTCTCGCTTCGTTCCTGACCGGGATTACTGAGGTAGTGGAATTTGCGTTTATGTTCGCTGCCCCACTCCTGTATTTTGTCCACGCGATATTGACGGGTGTGTCCGGGTATATCGTGACCTCTCTCGGCATCAAGCACGGCTTTGGATTTTCAGCGGGTCTGATCGACTACGGTATCAACTACCACCTCTCTACGAATGCCTGGATGATCATCCCGATTGGTCTGGCATTCGCCGTGGTCTACTACGTCCTGTTCCGTTTCCTGATTGTGAAGCTGAACCTCAAGACACCGGGACGTGAGGATGATGAAGAAATGACAACTACAGCTACGGGAAGGAACAATTCGATGCAGGATAAAGCGATCCAAGTGCTCACTCACATTGGTGGAAAAGAAAACGTCGTTAGCGTAGACGCCTGCATCACTCGTTTGCGTCTCGTCTTGAAGGACGACAAGAAGGTCAATGACAAAGCCTTAAAGGACCTCGGTGCAGCCGGTGTTATGCGACTGGGTCAAGGAAGCGTGCAAGTCGTCTTCGGAACCCATTCAGAGCTGCTAAAAGAAGAGATAACCAAGCTATAAAGGAAAACGAAAGCCCGGTCACGGTGAAATCCGTACCGGGCTTTTTTCTGTTTCCTGAATGGGTAACGGACGCGACCCGGCATCATTCCCATCATGTGTCGTACTATATGGGCATCGCGCGTTGTTTTCCAACTCCTTTTCAAACATGACCAAGCGCTCAAGAAATCCCTCGCAAGCCGGCATACTCTGTGGCGCCATCATTTCAATTTCGTAAGCGACGGTCTTTCTCCATATTTCCAGCTGCCTTCTATTTGCCTCCCTAGCGTTCAACCCATCCCACCCCTTTTTGCTAAATCAGCAAACGATTCTGATAAAAAGATCAAGCATGCTGCATCGTAGTTTTTTAGCCAACACTGGCAAATGATTGGCCTTGAAGTCATATTCTCCCTTCTCGTACTTCAAGTATGTCGAAGCATTTCGAAACCCGAGTGCTTCCGCCATTTCTTGCAAGGTCAGCTTGCACTCATTACGTCGTTGCGCGATAAACGGGAGGTTGAGCCGTTCCACCAGTTATCCCCTCCTGATTTGCAAAAATGGCAAATATTTATAGTTACATCATATCCTTTCAATTTTAGCAAAGTCAATACAGATTTTGTCATATTAGCAATCTTGTTTTTTCCGTAATGGAAAATTGTTAGAATGGAATTGCCAAAACGATAAAGGTGGTCTCACGATGTCCATAGTTGGTCAACGCATAAAATGGCTGCGCGAACAAAAACAATGGTCACAACTTCAATTAGCTGAAAAGCTGGGCATACATAATACGGTACTTTCGAGGATCGAGTCAGGCGAAAAGAAGGGCGTCGATTTTCATCTGATTTCCAAAGTCGCAGATTTATTTGAAGTATCCACCGATTTTCTCCACGGTCGCACGGAAGAACCATCTTGGAAACGCGGTTCTGTCCGGGAAACACCAGCGACCTTTTTGGATGTCGATGGCCTGACAGAGAAAGATCTGATTGAGGTCAAGCGCCATATTGAATTTTTAAAATGGAAGGCTTTGCAGGAAAAGAACGAAGACCCTTCTTGAAGATTCATTAACGAATAACAGAAAAACCCCTGTCTCCAGGGGTTTTCATCGTGGCAAGCGTCAGGCGTACTCTCCTGATGCTTTTTTTATATAGGCTGTGTTATTCTTCGCTGTCGTTAGCCATTTCGTCTGCATTCAACTCGATCCAGCTCTGCGACCAAGACTCAATTCCCTTGAGCACTGGAGTCAGAGCTTTCCCCATCTCCGTTAAGGAATACTCTACGCGGACAGGAGCAGAATCAGTAAACACCTGCCGATGCACGAGTCCTTCCTTCTCCAAATCCTTCAAACGCTCAGAAAGTAGCCTTCCGCTTACTGGCAGGGCCTCTTCCAATGCACAAAATCGCTGTGGTCCCGACAACAACTGGTATAGGATTAGACCTGTCCATCGCTTCCCCAACAACTGCATACCTTTTTCGAACTTGGGACAGAGGGTAGACTGTTTCATAGGTATCACCTCATTCTCCTTCCAGTATACCGCTCTTTGTTCAATCCATCAAAACCAATGATGCGAATCACCCTTGAAAAATACACTTGCCAACTGTTGGGATTTTATTGAATCACTTGACTTAGGAATTTATTATTGTATACTTACTAACGAAAAGTAACTTTGTTACGCATTTAAATTTCGGAGGGATTCATACATGTCTAATCGTTTTGAATGGAGCGCACTTATTCTACGTGTGATAGCTGGACTTACTTTTGCCATTCACGGAGTGGCCAAATTCCAAATGGGGCTGGAGAATGTCGCTGGTTTCTTCGGGACCATGGGACTCCCTGCATTCATTGCTTACCTCGTAACCTTCTTGGAGGTAGTAGGCGGTATTGCCTTGATTCTTGGTCTGGGTACTCGCGTGTTCGCAGGTGCGTTGTCTGTTGTCATGATTGGTGCAATCTTTACAGCCAAGCTCGCTGTCGGCTTCCTGGGCGGTGAAGGTGGGGCTGGTTATGAATTGGATCTGGCCTTGCTTGCGATGTTGGTTTCTCTTGGAATTAGTGGCAGCACCAAGTTCGCACTGGACACTATCCTGTTTGGAAAAAGATCGGTTGAATAATCCATTGTTTCACATATAAAAGCCAAGCCTGAAGGTCACATTTGAGCCCCTTCTGACTTGGCTTTTTTTATTCTTTTTGCGGTGATTCCTCGATCATTTTTTTATTGATGATCCTTATTTTATCTGCTGGTGATTTCTCGTCCTTTGCACTAATAAATACGGAGTTATCTCCCGCTTCAAAAAACATGACATAATCCTGATCGGCCATACTCTTCTCTTCACTGACAGGCGCTCCCAGATTTTTACGGATTGTGTCCAGATTCGTTTCATTAAGATGAAGGCCGGCCAAATCAATTCCATATACGCGATCTTGCCCATCAAAATAAATGAGTGCCGTCTCTAGCTTCTCAAAGACTTCATAGCGCCCGCCATCCCAATAATCCTGTTTCGTTACCTTGCCGTATAGCGCAGAAACTTCATCCCGCTTCATCCCGATGTGGATATCGAATCCACTGATTTCGTTTTTGGCGAGCAGCTGCAAAAATTGCTCATTGAGAATCATTTGACGTGCGGTAGCGGTTTGCTTCTCTTGCTTTTGGTCGCCACCGCTGTTTCCCGCCTCTTGCTTCTGCTCGGTTACAGGCTGTGGTTTTGTATCTGTTGATACGTTCGTGTCAGGTGAACAGCCTCCTGCAATCAAGCCTGCCATTACGGTCATACACACCCATTTTCTCATCCGAATTCGCTCCTTTTCTTCCTCTTGAATGGTTTCATCGCAACTTCATCACGGGTATGACGTATCTTTTAGTAAAAAGTGAGGTGTTGTATGATGCCACTCTGGTTACTCGTCGTATTTATTTTCGGAGGTCTCTTGCTGATTGGAGCCATCATCGATTGGATTGCCAAGCGCCGGAAGCAGAGAATCCTCATAGAGCGTAACAATCGTGATTCCCATTCCTTTAATGAAGGATACGATCCGAGAAACAAAGACGAATATCTCAATTGATAGACGCAGATTACCATCATTTGGTTACCAGACCGAACCTAACAAAAAAAGACCCCAAAAAGGGTCCCCCTTCACACCACAATGCTGATGATAATTCCTGACAAAATGCTGACAAGTGTTGCCCCATATAACAGCCTCAATCCAAACCGGGCGACGACATTTCCTTGTCTTTCATTCAAACCTTTTACCGCGCCAACAATCGTCCCGATCGAGCCAAAGTTCGCGAACGAGATCAAAAACACAGACACGATGGCAATTGTTCTTTCGCTCAACTGACCTTGAATCTTCGTAAAGTCGAGAATGGCTACAAACTCGTTCGCTACTATTTTGGTGGCCATGATACTTCCTGCTTGTACAGCTTCGTGCCAGGGAACCCCCATAAGAAAGGCGAGCGGGGCAAAAACGTACCCTAATAACGCTTGGAACGAAATACCGAATACTGCACTGAATAACCCGTTCACCATCGCAATGAGTGCAATAAATCCGAGCAACATCGCGGCAACGACCACGGCTACTTTAAACCCATCCAGAATGTACTCTCCGAGCATTTCAAAGAAGGCCTGTTTCTCTTCTTTTTCTTGATCGAGCAAATCATCTTCCGGCTTTACTTCATACGGCGTAATAATGGAAGCAATGATAAAACCACCAAATAAGTTGAGTACCAATGCAGCTACCACATACTCCGGTTTGAGCATGGTCATGAAGGAGCCCACGATCGACATAGACACGGTGGACATTGCAGAGGCGCACAGCGTGTACAACCTGTTTTCCGGAATGGCACCGAGCTGTTTTTTCACCGTAATAAACACTTCGGATTGCCCGACAATCGCCGAGGCAATCGCATTATACGACTCCAATCTTCCCATGCCATTCACTTTGCTCAATACGAGCCCTACATACTGAATGAATAATGGGAGGATCCTCGTGTACTGCAAAATGCCAATCAGTGCAGATATGAAAACAATCGGTAGCAAAACTTGCAAGAAAAACGGCGTCGCACCCGGATTCGCAATGCCACCGAAAACAAAATTAATCCCCTCGTAGGCATACTTCAGGAGTATGGAAAAACTGCTGGCAATGCCTGATATGAAAATAAGTCCAATACTGGTTCGCAACAGCAGCAAGCCAAACACGATCTGAATCAGAATCATGATAAGGATAGGACGATACCGAATGTGCTTTTTATCACTACTTGCCAGCCAAGCAAGCAAAAATACGGTAATCAAACCTATTCCTGCGATGATATAATTCATGCAACCAACTCCAATAGCAAAAGATTTAGAGCCGACACGTACTATTACCGATCTGCTTGTCTCGCTCCATAATCTTCCCAAAAGAGCACAAAAAAACCCTCCTGAACGATGAATAATCGAACAGAAGGGGGATGGAACAACTAAGCATCTGCCACGGCGATGGCCTCAATCTCAATTAGCAGCTCGTCCCTGATTAGTCTGCTCACTTCAACGGCAGAGCTCGCTGGCGGGGTTTTTGTATTCACGTACTGATCTCGAATCTCTCGGACAATGTGAATCTTGGAGATGTCGGTCACGAAAAAAGTCAATTTCACTACATGATCAAAGCTGACTCCTGCCGCTTCTAACGCGAATTGGATATTTTCGAAAACTTGCTTGGTCTGTGCCGCTAAATCACCTGTGCCAACCACCTGGCCTTCTTTGTTGAGAGCCACCTGACCCGATACGTAAATCGTCCGGGCGTTCCGAACCTCTACCGCATGGGTATAGCCAAACGTAGGTGGCATTGTTTCAGGGTTAATGAATTTGATTCGCTTATCATTTTGCATCACGACACGCTCCTTGCTTTTTTACTGATTTCTATTGGAGGAATTAAATTGATTAAATAGTCCGCTTCCAGAGCTTCTTGGCTGTTCTTTTTTGTTTGTGGCTTCAAATTGCTGAAAAAGTCCGCCGTCATTCTTCTTTTTTTCTTCTACTCTTATTTCTTTCTTTTTGGGTAGGGGTTGTTGAATTGGTGTTCTTTCTGGCTTTACAGGCTTTATGGGCTCTACATTCTTTTTCTTTCTCGTACTTTTCGTGTTTTTCGTAATGATCTTGTTAGGGGTTTGCTTCTTCTTCTTTCTTTTTCTGGTCATATACCAATAGGATAAAGGGAAAATACCGAGCATAATCGCACCGGCTGTAATCAAATACAGCTTCCAGATCGATTGCCTTTTCTCTTCCTCCTGTTTTTCTTTCCGTATCTTTTGGACAACCTGTTCGAAATCGAGAACCTTATAGTCTTCTTTAACAGACGACAGATCCTTCACAAACCCAACGGAACGGCTTCCATCGTAAATAAAATTTCGCGGAACGTTATTTACTGTGAGCTGGTATATGAATCCTGTGGGGACCCCTGAATTTTGGATTTTTTCTTCTATCTCATCCAGAAGATCAGCAGAAGTCGGATCAATCATTTGGTCATATTCCAAAACTTCATAGTTCTTACTTTCTTTTTTTCCTATTAACTGAACATTTTCTTCATTGTTAAACAGAAAATACCTCGGAATCTTTTTGATATTCTTCCGATAGACTTTGTTTTTCGGGAAATGATGCAAGGCCATTTCGTTGCTATGCATTTCAAGTGTCTTCTCTGACAGCAGTACCTCTTCTGCTTCTATGATGGGAAGGTTTGTCTCAATGGCTTCATATTTGGGAAGCCATTGAATGGTACCATCCGAGCGCAAAAACAAGTAAATATCCTGATATTGAAAGGATGTCACATAGATTTGATCCGTTGGTAGGTTATGAAGATAAAACTCTTTTTCAAATGGTGTTGGATCGAAATTGTATGGGATGTTAAATACTGTTGACCCATTTATCTCACTCTCATCCACCTCTTCTATCTGTCCGTTATTATGTACGGTAAAGTATAGGGAACCGTCATGAGTGGATTCCCCCCATATCGTCGTTTGATAAAATTGATTGGGTCGTAAATGGTATGGTCCAATACCTCCATCAATTTGAAATAAGATTTCTTCCCGTTTGATTCTTTCCTCTTCCGCAGCGGCTTCTTCGCTCGTCTCCTCTTCTTGACTAGCCTCTTCTTCCTCGAATTGCTCTTCATCATCGTCGTCATCGTCATGCTTCTTGATTTTAACCGGCTTGGATGATTGGAAACCGCTTGACGGTTTGGCCCTTTTTATCGTGGAGCTTGAGCTTTTACTGGTTGAGGCTGAGCTTTTTCCTGAAGAATATGAGCTTTTGCTTGAGGAGGATGAGCCTGTACTAGATGATCCCGAGCTTCTGCCCGATGAATAGGAGCTGGTACTAGATGACCCTGAACTTTTGCCGGACGAATAGGAGCTGGTACTAGACGACCCCGAGCTTCTGCCTGAACTACTGGAGCTAGATGAACTTGAGCCTCTAGATGACGCAGGTTCTACTGGAAGGATAACTAGACTAATCATTACAGCGCTAAGAAAATAGGCAAGCAAGTTCCGCATGAAATATGACCCCTCTATGAACCAATCAATGGTTCTCTCTTTCTAACAGTTAAATACTACCACCTCGTATCATGAAAATGCTACAAAATTCCTACCCTTCCTTCTTCACCCTCTTATTGCTTTTTACCAAAAAATCTATCCTGTATAATTTTTGGGAAATAGGGAAATAGAAAGAGAGGTTTTGCTAATGACAACGGTATACGATAAAGCGAAATATCATTACGAAAACTTTGAGGAGGACCTTCCTCAAAAACAGGCATACGTACATACAGGCTTTTTCATTGGCTGGTTGATTGAAAAGGATATGGTTAGCGAGGATTTTAAAAAGAGTTTCGAAAACCTAATCGCTGATTTTAAACAAAGGCAGATTACTGGTCCTGAAGTTTATGAGAAGACGGGTGGGGTATTTGCAAAAGACATGTTGAATGAAGAAGGAAACCAGTTCGCGATGTTTTACTTCGATTTCGATACGGGGGAGTATCGGTATCATTATCTAGAAGCGTTTGATTGCGAGCCAAGTGTGTATCACGTGGAAGATACTTGGGAGAATTATGATCATATCAAAAATTGGATCGACAATGAGTACGAGTACTGGTGCGAGAAAAATGAATAAGACCGCGTGAGTACGCGGCCTACAATCAAGTCGCTATTTTACTTCTTCAGGATGAAATCAGACATAACTGCCTTTTCCCATTGAACTCCTTTTGGACTCACATTGGTGTAAAGCGATATGGAGTCCGAATCTTCAATTACCGCTTTCAAATGAAAATTCATGTCCTTGGGCTGCAAATATTCATCATACAGCTGTTGGTAGTTGGGATCGTTCTTTTCTTTTGCCGCTTTGATGTAGTCCACGGTGTCAGGGTCTTTCTCAAAGTTTTTGTATTTCACTTGATATCCGAATGTCGCTTCTACTTTTCCGTCAACGGTTTTCTCTTCATAATCTGACAGGGTAAACTCGAGCAGCTCATAGTGGGAGGAGAAAGCTTTGTTGCTCTCTTCTTGCAAATAGCCCGCAATTTTGTCAAAGCTTGAAGAGCTGTCTACGGATTGTTTCTGGTCTGTGCCAGTGTTCGTTACCTCTTTTGGAGGTGGCGTAGCAGTCGGATTTTGTACGACCGCGTCTGAGCTACAGCCGCTGATGAAAACAGCCAATACCATAGCCATACATCCTACAATCACTTTTTTCAAAAGAAATCCCCCCTTATTTCGTTCATCATTTGATATACGTTATTCATTTCAAGCATGCTACACGTCTCAACAAAAAAACACCCTGATACACCAAGGCCAAGGTTTCGAGAAACCCCCTTCCTGAATTTCGCCGATTGGGCAGAAAAAATTTGACCTTCTAGAATCGCTTCCAAGGCGTTTTACGATGGCGGGGAGACATATTTGCCCCCTAAAATGGCACTAAAAGTCCCCTTTTTTACGAAAGGGGACTTTCTCTACACTCTGACCTTGATGCACCAGGGCTTTTTCTTCGATGGCGTCCCCGAGAGGATTCCAACCTCCGACCTGCAGTTTAGGAATTATACGAAATGCGCCTTACCCTCTCCGTGGCCAACTATCCGCCCCTGAAAAACCTTATGATATCAGGTTTGAAATTTTGCGAGTTTTCCCACAGATAGCTGTGTACTCGATTTATCTATCGAACTCTCAACCACAAAAATTGCATTTTGTTCATTACCGTCTACCGAAATCTAATCAAGATCATAAACAATACCTATTGTTTTTTGGTCTTTGTCCCAACATCTTATGTTCCTCCAACAAATGCCCCAAACAGAACTGCAAATAAGCCCCGCCTTTCTATAAGTAAAGTGGCGGCTGTAATCTATATTGTTTCAAGTTAAAAAAGGTAATTCCGGTCAATCCACTGACTATCCTTATAGTCAAAGTTTAATTCTTCCGTCAACTTAACTACCTCCTGTAATACTAATAAATTCAGCAATAGTTGCCAAGCGCTCAATGATCTTATCTATTCTAATTGCTATATAAGCTGAACTGAACGCTATTACAACGAAACAAACAGTAATTATCCAAGACTGCACATTATTAAACGACATAATGAATCACGCCTTTACTTTTTTGTTGATTATCCATTTTTTGGTTGTAGATACTTATTCTTCATGGTAAATTATACCATAAAAAGGGAGGTATATTAAAATGTCCAAAAAAAATATTAAATCATCTATTACTAGCCTCGTTTTGGCTGGTGTTTTAGTATCTACTGTAATGTTACCAAATTTTTCAGTTCAGACTGCATTTGCAAAAACATCTAAAGAGTTACTGTTTTCATCCGGAATGGATTCTGAAAATACGGAAGAACAATTGGATTTCAAACACGAATCTCTGAAAAGTGTCAAAAAAACTCTGGAGGATAAAAAAATCCAAGTAAAATTGATAAATCCAGATGATAAAGTGGATTTATCAGAGTACAATTCTATTGCATATAATTATAAAGATGTAGAAAAAAACAAAAAGCTACAGAAGGAATTACAAGAAGAACTGCAAAATGGTAAGAAAGTGTATTTATTTGGCGGGCTTACTATAAAAGAATACTGTGATCTGCTAGGTATTGACAACTTGTATACTCAAACAAAAATAGAAAGTGGAGAAACTCAAGAATCAATCGAGCTTTCTTTCTTTAATGAAAAGGATGAGAAAAAAGAAAAGAAGAAGAAAGATGGCACTGATAAGAATAAGGATTCCGAGAAACACGAAATCATAGGTTACACATTAGATGAAGATGCCCCTTATAAAGTCTTTATTTCAGATATAAATAGCTATGATGACGAGGGTAAAATTGAAATTGAAGATGAAATTTATCTCGCAGAAATCTTGCAGCACGAAAATAAAATTATTGAAAAGAGTAACTCTGAGATTTCTACTAGATCAAGCCGAATTGTAGATAGTGAATATGATATTATTGCCTCCGCTTACTATATAACAAAAAAAGCCGGACAAATTAATTCACAATGGAAACTGTACAAAGTTACCGATGAAGACGATAAAGAATATGACTATTTCTATGTAAAAGATACAAGCACTATTGAAACATATGAATGGCTTTGGGATGCGGAAGAGTTTACTATTAGACACGATCTGGTATTTGATAGTGACGAATTAGATGATGCTGAACCAAATGATACCTCCAGTAACCCGTATAAAGTAAGTTTAGGTTACCCTTATAGCATTGGTTTCGAATATGAAATTGACACAGAACCAGACATGGATCTCACATTGAATAAATCAAATGATTATGCAAAATGGAATGTTACTGGAAGTCAATTAGAATCATCAGATGACTATGAATTCGTAACTGCATGGGCTGCTACAGGTAGCTACACTAAACTGGATATCAGCCATAAAGTTAATTTTTATGCAGGTATTGACGTTGAAACAGATGCAGACCAATCTATTTCTATTAGTTACAATTACTAATATGCCTTAATTACTTTGTTATTGTAGTTCATATTTTACAATTTGACTCACAAGTTAATGCCCTCCCCCGGATTGTTCCGATGGAGGGCTTCAAACTTTTCGGCTAAAACTTTAAATATCCATTCAGGAAAACAGTTGTATTACTTACCGTTCAATTTATGAGGGTCAACTTAAGTTAATAAGATTCTATCCCTGCAAATCTCGCTTCCAGACGAGTCGGAAAAGCGAAGCGTTGTCCGCGTCAGCCTGCACCGAGCCAAGGCTCTGTAATTATGGCGAAGAGTATTAGATAGCGATACTACTGAACTGATAAGAAAAATCAAAAAACTAATACAAGTTAATTCATAAATAGTAATAAAAACGGGAGAACCTATCAGAATTGATTCTGTTCGCTCTCCTTAAATATTTGGAATTTATTCAGCCTACTAACTTCTTAGACACAAGTCCCCATTTGTCTTCTGTTAATTCTCTTACCAAATGAAATCCGTTTTTACCCAGGTAAAAATTGTACAACTTATCTTTTTTATGATAATCGACTGTAGAAAGGGAAGCATTTACACTCTCTATTCCCATTCCTTTTAAGATAATGCAGAGATTCTGCACAACAAAAGAGCCAATCCCACGATTCTTAAAATTCCCACAATTAATATCTCCTATTGTGGCTTTTACCTGCCCTGCAAAAATACTATCCATTAATAGTGGCATTTCTTTCTTTCCATCAACAAACACAACGCATTCTAGCTTCCTAGAATATTTCAACGGGCTAATGTTTCTTTCATTAAGTTTTTGCTGGAGTTCTTGGTTATGCTCCAACTCTTCATCGAATAAGATAACGATTTTTTGCCCTTCATCAAGATTACAAATAAAGAGATGTCTTTTAAACTCATCCTGTTGTTTATAATTCAAAGCATTTTGTAGATTTGATACCGACAATTCCAATTCTTCAATTGCCTTTTCATCCTCATTAATTTTGCCACGCAAGCCTTGGTTCACTTCATGTAATCTTTCATTCATTTCCCGATAGAACTTTGAATCCCATCTTAAACTTTTCATCGTCTTCCAGAGTATACCTCCAAGAATGATGAGAACTACTGTAATTGCTACATAACACTTGATTTCCAAGTCAGCATCACCTTTCTTTGTTTTAATTTTTGAGTTCACTTTACCAAACGTATATTCCCACGTAAATACTTACACGGTCTTAGTCGGTTCTAGCTCACATATACAGTTCTTAACAGAAGTAACGACAGAACATCGCATGAAAAAAGCACCCATCCTGAAATTTTAGGAAGGGTGGCTAATATACTTACTGCACTTATTGCTTGATTTTGATACGCAGTATTAAACGTTCAATTTCACTGCCATATATGCCGTTTCAACTACAAGAATAGGGAATCTATCTCCCCTACTCGAAGACGAATAAAGAACGAGTCCTAATAGCTCAGAGGCTAAGTAATTGATGTAAGACCGAATCAATGAAGTGGAAACGTCTTTCACGTATAGTCTACCTAGTTTCAAAAGATAAACTGTTGTTCATTAAAGCGCCTATGAAAAAAGTGAAAAACCTTGATACTCCAAGGTTTTTCCTACAATGGCGTCCCCGAGAGGATTCGAACCTCCGACCTACAGTTTAGGAAACTGACGCTCTATCCTGCTGAGCTACGGGGACATTTTACATTCACTTCCATTATAGTGAAATCGCTCGATTTTGGCAATTGAGGACCAGGGTGACCATGCCCGGTCCTCCTTTATTTATTTGTCATTTGATCATGATTCTTCCTGTGCCCGTTCCAGTACAGCTCCGGTGATCGCATCAATGGATGTTTCGATTCCTTTTTCTTTGTACACACGGTAGACAAGAAGCGCTTGCTTGTCAAATGTATCCTTTTTACCCGTCAAAATATACGTAAGCTCCAGAGGGTGATTTCTTCTTAGTGTTGCCTCAGCAGCTTGCTTGGAAATCACCTTTGCAGGATCGGGAAAGCTCGTGGCCCCCTGTCCAAATGCACCTGACATGCCGACAACTTCTCCTGTGTTCGTATCCACAATCACTTCATAGGAGCGATCCACTACGGGAATGCCCTGATACAGCTTGGTAAATCGAAAGCGAACCTCTGCTGCTTCTCTGCTGATGCCTGTCAGCTCCATCTCTTCGATTGTCTTGTCCAAGTAACGCTGCAAATGCTCAATCGCAGGCTGCAACAAGGCTTCCGGCGAAGGTTCCCGATTTTTGCTAAAAGAGGACCTTGCCTCTTGTTTGCTATTCAACCGATAAGATAGCAATTGCCCATTTTCATGTACCCGAGCCGTCAGTTCTTTTTCTTTCTCTTCCCACTGGTACTCCCGTATCCCGTCTCTCCCTACAGATGTCGTCCCTTGCCAATTGTCCACAGCAACTGGCAAACCGAATTCCTTTGCGAGCAAGGAAAGCATCTCTTCACTTGAACCGGCTTTTAACGTTCTCCCCTCAGCCGATATTTGTACGATGCGTTTTCCCTCATATCTCTGTATGGGAACGCCTTTGCTATTGACCAAAGCTCCTGTATTGGCATCAATGAACCCGGAAATGTCAGTCTCGTAGTGTAAGGAAGCTACTTCCCCTTCCTTTTCCCGGTAAACCAACCGCAATGTCGAAGCAAGCGCTTCTTCCGCCTTTTCTTTGGATAGTACGGCCGTTGGTTTGGGAATCTGCGCAAGAGACTGAAGTTGATCGGAGTCCTGAAGGATTTGAAAATTGGATACCTGATCGTCATTCATTTTAACAGTGTAGCTTGCTTCATAAAAAGGTATGCCATGAACAACCCGACTAAACCCAATGGTTCCTCGTTTTAGATCAGACTGGGAAGGATTATATTGGTAATGCTCTCCTTGTTCTCCCAACAACTCCAGCATGTATGTTTGTGCTTTTTTCACCAAGGGAGGGATTGAGATTGGATCGGTCACGGCATCAGTCTGCTTGAGCGAGGAGGTAGCTACTGGTGGTAAAGCCTTTTCTGGCTGTTTTTTGTGCTCAATACGTACAGTAGTCGTCTCTGACCGATTCATTTCGGGAGGACGATTCAAGACTTTATTCTCTTTGGTCGTGTTTGCTGGAGGAGGAAGCGGCGGCGGCTTTATGGATTCCGGAGTGGGTGCAGGAACAATGGTTGCAGATGGTTGCTCGTGCTTCATTGTATGCTCCCAAAGAGTTTGAAGACTCTGCTGCCCACTCTCTGTGGACGCCCATCCTCCCAACAAAACGATTGCTGCAACGCCAGCCACCCGATTTGCCACACGTTGAAAATGCAAACGACGCTTCAGTTGATTTGTACGTAATTGTAAACGCCGTTGAGTCTCCCTGACGTATTCCGGGCGAGGTGGCGATTCCGTTTCCTTTAGCCGTCTCAGTTGTTTTTCCAGCTCTTCTTCATGCCAGCTCATGTGGAATCCCCCCTTTCACCGAATCCTTCAGGAAGTGCTGAAGCTTTTTCAGCGCCCGATGATAAACCACCTTGACCTTGGCCTCCGAAATAGCCAGAAGTTCCGCCGTCTCCCTGATGCTGTACCCTTCCACACTGCGCAAGATGACGACCATACGATAAGATGGTTTCAGTCTTTGCAACGCATCCTTGATCTCCCGCATTTCTTCCTTGTTATCCAGCTCTACTTCTGGTATCCCTTGCTTTGCTGTTAGCCGCATTAGCCAGTTTTCAGAAACCAGCTCATACAGCTTCTGCTTGCGATAATGGTCGATAGCAATATGCTTTGCGATGGAGAATAGCCAAGTCTTTACTGCTACTCGTCCGTCGTAAGTCGGCAATGCTTTCACGACACGGGTAAACACCTCTTGTGTCAAATCTTCGGTTTCATTCTGATTGCCCGTGAAATGCAGCAAGAAGCAGTAAACAGCCATGTAGTGCTGTTCATAGATGCTCCCCATTTTCTCATTGAGGTCGTCATACATGCGCGCCCTCCTTTCTCCGTGTGTCTTCTATCCCTTGGTCAGGATCAATCGGCTTATTGGTCCTCATCCTCCTGAACAATCTTTCCCGTTAACGCATCAATTTGTTCATTTACCGTTTGATAAACTGTGGCCAGTTTGTATACCAAAAGTGCCTTATTCCCGTTATTTTCAGGATAAAAATACTCCAGTTGAAATTGCTTGAGGAATTCCTGCGCAGCCTGTTCCGCCGTTATCCCAGCCTTCAAATCAGGTAACTGTTCGGTGAATTTCGCTTTGCTAGCCGTGTCTAATCTCATGACCTTTCCGTTAACGATGTAGACATAGAAGCTTCTGTCCCGTACGGGTATCCCCTGATGCACCTTGACGAACTCAAATTCGAAGCTCCCATCTTCTTCGCCTTTGATATGCTTTGAATTACCGATTTCCATCATTTCTTTCGTATCAATGGGTAGGTATTTTTCCATTTCCTTGATTGCTAGCGCGCGTGCTTCTTCCCTCGTCTTACTATCTTTCTTTATGATTGTCACTTCTTTAGAAAAAGACAGAATCTCTCCTGTTTTCTCCACAACAGTTACTACCGTTTCATCGTCAGTTTCTTCTCTCCATGTAAATACCTTGATCCCCGTTTTCGGAAAACTCTCTTCCTTCCATTCCTCTGCTTTTAGGTCTACGTTAAATTCCTGTTTCACATATGAGGAAACTTCCTCTTTCGTTTTGGCTGTCAGTTTATTCGTTTTCGGCGCAACTTTCACGATTTCTCCGGGCAGGTAGTACTTCTGTTCCGACACGTACAAGGACTTCCCTGTCGTTGCATCCAGATATCCGGAAAACATGGGCTCATACGCAAGCAGCTTCCGATCGGCCCAATAGGACAATTTCATGTGGGAAGCTACTGTTTTTGTCATTTGTTCCTTTGCCATTGCTTCTTTGGGATCGGGGAAAGAGGTCTTTTCGATTGAAGGGATCTCATAGGGAAAGCCCCCATTTGGTCCACCGGAGACAACCTCACCTTTGGCATTCAACTCTAGGCGTGTACTCAAATTCGGATAGAGTAAACCATTTACGGATTTGGAAAACACAATACCGTGCCCACCCTCTTCAGTGAAGAGCTGATTAAGCTGATAACCATCCATATCTGGACCGTACCACTCTTTTAGAAAAGCGGTTGCCTTTTCTTTGGACTCCTGCCAGGTTGGTTTCTTTTCATCTTCTACTTCCTCTGTCGCTAACCTGAAACTTATTAATTTCCCAGTTTTCGCTTCAAATTCGATGTCTACTCTCGGCTCATTTTGGTCTTTTTCTTTTCTTAGCTGAACAAAGATAATGTTCGGTCTCTTTTTATCAAGCGTTACCGTCTTGAACGTAAACTCCTTGAGATACGGCAATAGTTTCCCCGCTTTGACCAGAGCTTCGTCTACTGTTTTCATGACATCATCCGCTACACTTGCTTGATTTCCTGCTGATAACGTTGCTTGCTGATACTCTCCTTGGGTGGCTAAAGCTACAGGTGTGGAGGCCAGGACACACATGGCTCCCATCAGACATACAGCTTGCGAAATTGTTTTCCTCATAGGTTCTCTCCTTTGTATTGGTTACTTGGATGCTGCTTGCTATTTGTGTACATTGACTTATTCGTAGAAACGAACAAAAGGTTACGCTTTCCAGAAAAAACATAAAAACCCTGTTACAGTGGTCTTCCCCCTGTCAAGCAAACAGAACTAAAAAAACCTTGGCAATCCAAGGTTTTTTGCATCTCAAATCATATTTTGCTCAAGACATGCTGTTTTTCACAGTCAAGCATAACGGATTGGCTTCATGATCCGTTGACGACCGGAAAAAGTAGCAATCTCCGCTACCTCTTTTGAACGAAGGACTTCCAGGTTCTCCGCCACGTATCTCCCAATATCGTCGGGAAAGTGCGCGTCGGACGAGAGTGTCAGTGGAACGCCATGCGCCACCAAAACGTCGAGGAAAGCAGGACTGGGGCACATTTCCTGAACGGGATAGCGGTAGTACAGGCCCGCATTGATTTCGGTCGCTGTATCCGTTTCTTTCAAAGCAGTTGCGATTCGATGGTAATAGGGAACAAGCTCCGATTCCTCTGGGCGATGGGAGAACACTTTCAGATTGTCCAGATGAGCAACAAAATCAAACAAGTTGCTCCTAATCATAGATTCAACTGTATGGAAAAAGTCCCCGTATAACTGTTTCAAGTCGTGCTGCTCAAACAGATGGCGAGTCTCGGGATTGTCAAAGCCCCATCCTTGTAAAAAATGAACAGAACCGATCACATAATCCCACGAAGCGCCTTCGAGCAAGCTTTCCAATTCTGCTTCCCCGCCGATAAAGTAATCCGCTTCGATCCCCAGCCGCAACTCCACACCGCTTGCGGACCAACGCTGCTTTGCTGCTTCAATGGCGACACAAAAGTCACTGAGGCTCTCGGTGCATACTTGATCAAGCCACGTTCGCTGCAAGCGACCCAAATCGGTGTCACCCAGGTCCATATACCGTTCAAAGTAGGGACGGGCTTCACGAAAGCGGTATAAATGATCGACAATCCCCACTTCCTTCAAGCCTTTGTTTAACGCTTCACGCAAATACAGATCGATCCAAGACGGGTCGTATGCTCCCAAAGACATCCGGTTATTTAATCGCGCAAGACTGTCCAGCAGCCAGGCGCGGGTATGTCGAGGTTCAGTTAACGGATAAAAGTGGTCGAGGGCTATATTGGTACGGTTGAGCCAACGCAATGAAAAAGGCCCTTCTTCCAGATGAAGATGATAGTCGATCAGCATGTGAAGTCTCTCCTTCCCGGATGTTCGCATATCCAGGTAGTTTGTATGCCAGACGATAGCCATTCATCCGGCATCGGCTGGTCACAAACAACCGCGCTGACATCCTGCCAGCCGCAAATACGAAAAAATTGCGTTTGATCAATCTTGGATGTATCTCCTAATACATAGACTTGCTCCGACCGCTGTACCATCATGGTCGAGCACAGCGTTTCTTCCATGTCATAATCGGTGAAGCCATCAGCCGTCATTCCTCCACAGGAAATAAAAGCTTTATCAAAATGAAAGCGGGAGAGCAGCTCGCAGGTAAACGCCCCAGCAACCGATTTTTGGGCCGGATGGGTCACCCCCCCCAGCATAATGACCTGACCGTTGAATTGATTGGCTTCCAACAGCTCGTTTAGTAAAGAAGCGGCGGGGAGCGAATTCGTGACAATCGTTAATTGATTGAGGCCCTTTATCGCACGTGCCAATTCCAGTGTTGTCGTCCCGACATCGAGCGCGATAGTATCCCCGTCAGACAAAAGTTCTGCCGCGATTTGCCCGATTTTCGTTTTTGCCGTCTGTTGGATCGCCTGTTTCTTTTCAAAGTGCGGCTCACGTTTCGCCAAATGAAAAGGGATTGCTCCTCCGTACACTCGCTTTAACAAACGTTGCTGTTCCAAATGGTCAAGATCACGTCGGATTGTCTCCGGTGTTACTGCCAGGTTTTTTGCCAGGCTCATCACCTGAATTTTACCGTGGCGGTTCAATTCGTCCAGAATCACTTGCTGTCGTTCTTCAGGCAATAGTGTCATAAAGCGGAATCACATCCTTGGGACTTACATACAATGTTTTTGTTGTGCCGATCTGCTCCTGCTCGAAGGACAGGTGAAGTGTGTCCACCAGTACAGGAACATCCCGCATGTTCAGCTCGTAACGGGTAATGTTGCCGAGCATGGTTACCTGAGCGATATTCCCGGTCAAACAGATGTCCTCCCCAGCCAACCGCTGTTCGCGAAACGTCTCAGGACGGATTGCGAATCGTTCAACTGCTGGATGAGACAGATTAGGCGCGATTCGGTTAAGCTGCTCGGCAGTCAGCACGTTGTAATTGCCGATGAAGCGAGCAACAAATTCAGAGCGAGGTCGCGTGTAAATCTCTTGGGGACTGCCGTGCTGAACGATTCGTCCACCATTCATGATGTAGATGCGGTCACTGACAGCCATGGCTTCTTCCTGATCGTGAGTAACCAGCACAGTCGTCATGTTTAACTCACGTTGGATTGTGCGTAGCTGCTTTTGCAAATTTTTGCGAATCTGGGCATCGAGTGCACTAAGCGGCTCATCCAGCAGAAGCACTTTTGGCCGAGTAACGAGAGAACGGGCGAGTGCCACACGCTGCTGCTGGCCGCCAGACAATTCACGCGGGTAAGCCTGCTCCTTTCCCACCAATCCCACCAGCTCAATCATTTCTTGGACACGCAGCCGAATCTCCGTTTTCGAGATTTTGTTCATTTCCAGACCGAAGGCAATGTTTTGACTGACCGTAAGATTGGGAAAGAGTGCGTACGATTGGAACACCATGCCGATTTGCCTATTTTTCGGCGACACGTCCGTCACGTCTTTGCCGTCGATGTAGATCATGCCTGTATCCGGAGCCGTCAAACCACTGAGGATGCGTAATAGCGTACTTTTTCCACACCCGCTAGGGCCAAGTAAAGTGACTAGCTCGCCTTTTTCAATCGCAAGATCGAGTTGCTGCAACACGTGTTGACCGTGAAAGGTTTTGGACAAGTGTTCGATTTTGACGTAGCTCATTAGGGGACCTCCTTGCGTGCGAAGCTTCGGCGCGTGAATTTTACAACCAGGCCAGTGATGATAGCCATCAGGACAAAATAAGTGACAGTAATCGCGCTGGCGACATGTCCGCTTGACGATAGCTTGGCGTACAGATACATCTGCAGAGTTTCGTATCTTCCTCCCACCAGGATGTTAATCAGAACGAATTCACCAAACAAAATGGAGAACGACAAGAGCGAGGACACGAAAATTCCAGACATGATATTCGGAACGATAATCCGTACGAACGCCTGCCAGTGGCTCGCACCCAATAGCTCGGCTGCCTCCATCAACGAACGTGCCTGCATCGCAAGCAGACTATTGCGCGTTCCCTGATAAAGATACGGAAGCAAACCGACCAAATACGCCCCGGCGGTGATGATGACCATTGGAATTCCGTTTCCTGAATAAGTACGGATCAATCCGACGGCCATAATAACACCCGGAACAGCATAGGTCAGCATCACCAAAATCTGAACCAGCCTCTCCATCCGGGGAGCGTAGACGATAATGGAGAATACAGCAGGAACAATAATGACCACGGCAACGACAGTCGTCAGAAAGCTGAGCAGAAAAGAACGCCCGAATGCTTGCAAGAATCGAGGATCAGAATACAGCTCTGCGAACCATTTTCCTGTGAGTCCTTCCGGCAAAATCGTACTGTTCCACTCGGTTGCCAGTGAGTAAAGGATGGTAGCCGCTACTGGCAAAAACAAATACAACATGACCAACGCAAACGACAAGGATGGCAAACTGATCCGCTTCAAGACAAATCCCTCCGAATCTTCCGCGTCAGCCACTCGTTCACGAGTAAGGCTCCTGCAAGCGTAAGGCCGAGCAGTACAGCGAGAGCGCTACCCAGCTCGGGTCTGGCAAAAATGTCGCCAGATACTAGCGCGCCAATCCGAATGGGTACCAGATTGTAGTTGCTCCCAGTGAGCGCATAGGCAGAAGCATAGGCACCCATTGCATTGGCAAACAGAATGCTGAATGTGCCGACGATGCCTGGAAGCAGTACCGGAAAACCGATTCTCAGCCAAAACTTCCATGGACTTGCCCCAAGCAGCTCGGCCGCTTCCATCCATTGTTTCTGAATGGCATTGTACAGGGGATACAAAAGCATTACCGCCAGGGGCAGTTGAAAATAAATATAAACAAGCGTCAAGCCGCTCCACGAATACAGAGTAAAGGACTCACCAAAATCAATCCCCATTTGCTTCGCGAGCAAAACAAACAATCCACTGTTTCCCAACAGGACAATAAAGGCAAATGCGAGCGGAATTCCCGCAAAATTGGAGGTTAGATTGGTAATGACAAGCACTCGCTGTTGCAGAGATTGCGGGAAACGGGTAATCGCATAAGTGGCGAAAACAGCAACGACGATTCCAATGAGAGCAGACAGGAACGAGATGAGCACGCTGTTCTCAAAAGCCTGCAAGTAATACGGATTTGAAAAAATCTCACGATAATGACTAACGGTAAAACCGCCGCCCCCCTCGGCCTGAAAGCTCCCTCCAATCATAGAAAGCAATGGGACGAGGAGAAACAGAGCGATCATTGCAAAGAACGGAATCGTCGTGACCCAAAGCATACTGACAAATCGTTTCATCGCAAAAACTCCTTTCTTAGAGGAAAAGACGCCCCCTTAGGGAGACGTCTTACTCAGCCCTCCTACGTTCAATGACTGCATCTCTTTCGAGGGGGAGATGCCGAGCAAATGGCAGGCAAGCGGAGCCACCTGCAATTGCGGAATTTCCTCCTCGCGAATACCGGGAGATATCAGGTCGCTGATGACAAACAAGGGAACGTCCCGGTCAGCGCTAGAAGTACCACCATGATTTCCATCGGCTGTCATCCCGTGATCGGCTGTTACGATGATTTGATAACCAGCATCGATCCACGTAGGAAGCACATTTGCCAGTATCGAATCTGCCGCCAGAACGCGATTTCGATATCGCGCGGAATCGGCCGTATGCTTATGTCCGTCATCATCGATATTCATGGAGTGGACGTAAAGAAAATCCGGATTGTATCCATTCAGCAAAAAGTTGGCGTCAGCAAACAAGTGTGTATCTGGATAGTGATCTTCCCAGTAGAACATTCCGTTTTGTATCGGCTTGTCGGTGTTCAATTGGATTCGGTCGTAAAACGGATTGAACGGAGCCTTGTTATAAAGCTCACTTACCCAGCAATAAGCCGCAGCAGCGTTGGACAGTCCGTTTTTCTGCGTCAGGTGAAAGAGACTCTCCTGGTGCGAAAGCCGAACCGTCTGATTGCTGGAAATACCGTTCTTCCACACAGGGGTTCCCGTTAAAAGAACCTCGTACAAAGGACGAGAGAGACTGGGTAGTTCTGATCGCACCTGAAAGCGGGCCGCAATGCCGTACTCAACCAGGTGATGCAGGTACCCCATGTGCGAGACGGCTGTATCAAATCTCAATCCGTCGAGCACAATCATCGCGAGCTTGCTAGCGCACATGGATTAACACCTTCTCCTGCCATAACTGCGGCAACTTTTTAGCCGTCTCTTCCCAAGCAGTCAAATCGCCCACCGGACGTGCGTTTTTATACATGTCATCCGGGAGCAGCATGGCTTTAGCGGATTCATCCAGCTTGGCGTTAGCGCGAATCGGTCGTGCATAGCCGCGAGCCAAATTGGACTGTCCAGCGTCGGAGAGAATGTATTCACGAGCCAGCATGGCAGCGTGTGGGTGCTTGGTGTACTTGTTGATAACCGTAGCGTATCCGCTGCTGACTGATGCTTCTTCCGGGATGAGGACATCAAAGCGGTTTTTGTCGATTTTGTCCCGATACCCGAGCGCGTTGAAATCCCACAAGATAGCAACTTCGACCTCACCCTTTTCTAGATTGGCAAGACTCGGATCGCTCGTACTGAGCCGCTTGTTCTTTGCCAGCTCAGCGAAAAAGTCAATACCGGGCTGAATATTTTTCTCATCTCCCCCATTAGCATAGGCGGCGGCCAGAACGGCAAATTGCGCCTGATTCGCTTTCATGACATCGCCAATCGCGACCTTGTAGCTTCCGTTTTTCAAATCTGCCCAGGACTTGGGAGGATTTTGCACCTTTGTCTTGTCAGTGATAAAAGCCAGTGTTCCCGTATAGCCCAGCAGCCAATGTCCTTCATCATCTTTTGCCCAGTCGGGAATGTCGTTCCAGTAAGAGGTTTTGTAAGGCAGCGTCAGCCCTTTTTGCTTGGCTAACGGTCCAAAAGCGATGCCTACGTCACCGATGTCTGCTGTGGCGTCTTCTTTTTCCGCTTCAAACTTAGCCAATTCTTCTGCGCTCGACATGTCGGTGTCCGTATGCTTCAAGCCATATTCCTTTGCAAGATTGCTCCAGGTCTCCCCCCAGTTTGCCCACGTGTCCGGCATTCCCACGGAGTTGACTTCTCCCTCCTGCTTCGCTTTTTCCACGATTTGATCCAGGGTCAATTGCGACGTATCCAGAGAAGTGCCTGATTTCGTCTCGGTGGCACATCCCGCAAGCAGAAAAACGGAAGTCATGACAACAACGGTTCGTTTCCAGCTTAACTGGTTCCCTCTCATCTTTAAGGCCCCTTTTCGTTTTTATTTGTGTTTGATCTCTTGCTTTTTTCTAACCCAATCGTAAACAATCAAAATGAAACTGATATAAATGCGTTGTTAAAAAGCTATTAAGACTCTATGAAAAATAGAAGTGAACGCAAAAAGTGGTCCTCTGAATACCAGAGAACCACCTAGTCCTTCGTTTTTCCTGTTTAATTATGCGCGAATTGCTCCTCTTCCGTCGATCCGCTGAGTGCAGTCGTAGAGGAATTGCCGCCAGAGATGACCTGCGCAACCTCATCGAAATACCCGGTACCCACTTCACGCTGATGACGAGTGGCGGTATAGCCATGTACTTCGCTAGCAAACTCAGCCTGCTGCAATTCAGAATAGGCAGCCATTCCGCGGTCACGATATCCCCGCGCCAATTCAAACATGCTGTAATTCAGGGAGTGGAAGCCAGCGAGCGTGACAAATTGGAACTTGTAGCCCATCTCGCCGATCTCTTCCTGGAAGCGAGCGATAGTCTGTTCATCCAGCTTCTTTTTCCAGTTGAAAGAAGGAGAGCAATTGTACGCTAACAGCTTGCCCGGGTATTTGGCATGGATCGCTTCGGCAAAACGGCGTGCTTCCTCCAAATTCGGCTCAGAAGTCTCGCACCAGATCAAATCTGCATAAGGAGCGTACGCAAGGCCACGGGCAATCGCTGCATCCAATCCGCCGCGTAGACGGAAGAACCCTTCTGCTGTTCGTTCACCCGTCAGGAATGGTTTATCCTGCTCGTCGATGTCGCTGGTGATCAGGAAAGCGCCATTGGCATCGGTACGTGCCACGATAATTGTTGGGACTCCCATCACATCTGCCGCAAATCGAGCGGAAATCAGATTACGTACAGCCGCCTGCGTCGGAATCAGTACCTTTCCGCCCATATGGCCGCATTTTTTCTCGGAAGCCAGCTGGTCTTCAAAATGCACACCTGCTGCGCCCGCTTCAATCATGCCCTTCATCAATTCAAAGACGTTCAATGGCCCACCAAAGCCCGCTTCTGCGTCAGCCACGATCGGAGCAAACCAATTCGTATCGGTACCACCTTCTGATTGATCGATCTGGTCAGCGCGTTGCAATGCCTGATTAATTCTTTTTACGACTTGAGGAACACTGTTTGCCGGGTAGAGGCTTTGATCAGGATACATCTGACCAGACAGATTGGCATCGGCCGCTACCTGCCAGCCACTCAAATAAATCGCTTTTAATCCTGCCTTTACCTGCTGAATCGCTTGATTCCCGGTCAAAGCCCCCAACGCTTTAATATGGTGCTCGGTATGCAACAAATTCCATAGACGCTCTGCTCCCAGACGAGCCAGTGTATGTTCGATTTGTACGGAACCGCGCAGACGAACGACATCTTCTGCCGTATACGGACGTGTAATTCCTTTAAAACGCTCACCCTGCCAGCTTTGCTCCACCTGTTGAATCGCTTCCTGTTTGTTTACTTTTTTCATTTTCATTTCCCCCACTCATTTTTATTTTTACAAATAGCGATAACCCGGTACCGTTAGGAAGTCTTCAAAATCTTCTGTCGTTACCAATTGCAAGAACAGATCTCCAGCAGTCGGATACTTGCTTTTGTCGTATCTCTCCTGGCCAATTGCTTGCTTGATCGCTTGCAACTCCTCACTCAGCCACTGCTTCACCAAGCCTTCCGTCACCTTTCTACCATCCTGCAAGACTCCGTGACGATGACGCATCCATTGCCAGACTTGTGCCCGCGAAATTTCTGCTGTAGCCGCATCCTCCATCAGATTGTTGATCGGCACAGCCCCAGAGCCTCGCAACCAAGCCTCGATGTACTGCAAACCTACGCTTATGTTCGTACGGACACCCGCTTCTGTAATCGTGCCCTCTGGGACTGCCAGCAGTTGACTAGCAGATACGTCTACGTCTTCACGTTTGTACCAAATTTGGTTCGGCTCTCTCATCAGGCGATCGAACACTTCCATGGCTACCGGCACTAGCCCAGGGTGAGCAACCCAAGTCCCATCATGTCCATCATACGCTTCCCGCTCTTTGTCAGCGCGCACTTTGGCAATGGCTTCTGCGTTTTGTACCGGGTCATTTTTCACCGGAATTTGTGCAGCCATTCCGCCAATGCAAGGCGCCATCCGTTTATGGCAAGTCTTCACGGCCAGCGTTGTGTAAGCTTTCATGAACGGAACTGTCATGGTTACTTGCGCACGATCCGGTGTAATCACATCAGGCTGATTCCGCAGCTTTTTGATATAGCTGAAAATGTAATCCCAACGTCCGCAATTCAGTCCTGCACTATGCTCGCGCAGCTCATACAAAATCTCATCCATCTCAAAAGCTGCGAGAATCGTTTCGATCAATACTGTCGCGCGAATCGTGCCGCGTGGAATATTCAATTCATCCTGCGCGAAAAGGAAGACGTCGTTCCAGAGTCGAGCTTCCAAATGGCTCTCCAGTTTCGGTAAGTAGAAATACGGTGCTGTTTGATTCGCGACAAGAGCATCTACGTTGTGGTAAAAATAAAGTCCGAAGTCAAGCAGGCTGCCGGAGATCGGTTTTTGATCGAGGAGGATGTGCTTTTCTTCAAGATGCCAGCCACGAGGACGCACGATCAAAACCGCTGTTTTTTCATTGAGGGTGTATGATTTGCCCTCCGGACTGATGTAAGAGATATTGCGGCGTACCGCATCCTTCATGTTGATTTGGCCTTGGATGGTGTTCTCCCAGGTCGGTGAGTTCGCGTCCTCAAAGTCAGCCATGAAAAGCCGAGCACCCGAGTTCAGTGCATTGATGACCATTTTCCGGTCACCCGAAGGTCCTGTAATCTCCACCCGTCTGTCCTGCAAATCTTTGGGCAATGGAGCAACAGTCCAATCTCCTTTGCGAATGTCCGCTGTTTCCTCTAAAAAATCGGGTAGTTGACCTGCATCAATCTGCAATTGGCGCTCCACGCGCTTCGCCAACAATTGTTGGCGTCTGTCGCCAAACCTTTGCTCCAGCTTCATCACGAATTGAATCGCTTCTGGTGTCAGGATATCTTGATAACCAGGGTGCATCTCACCGGAAATCTGCACCTCCAGCGGATATGGATTCGTTGGTACAGTAGTCAAAACAGCTCCTCCTCCCTCACTTGAAAGTTATTATGGTACAGATCGATAAAATGTTTTTTATTATATAACAGCGATAGCAAAAAAAATGTCCTTACTCCTGATACCCGCTGCCACTGCAATGGCTGCAGCATACATGACCGTCTCCCAAGCAATTGTGGCAAGCCGCTCCGTTGGCATCACGACCAACGCCTCCACATCTTGGGCAATTTTGTTCTCCGTTACCTTCACACCGATAGCAGTCCATTCTCCATTCCTCCATTTCTGTATTAAAACAATTTTCTTAAAATTTGTTTTTATTATATAACAGAGATTAGTACAGTGCAACACGTTTTTTTAAAAATATATCTGTATTAGTACACAATATAAAACAGCCCTTGACCCGTTATGGATCAAGAGCTGTTTTCCAAATCTCTCGCTTATTACTTCGGTGCGATCTTATCTACTCCGCCCATGTACGGACGAAGAGCTTCTGGAATTACGATTGTTCCGTCTGCCTCTTGGTAGTTTTCCAAGATTGCTGCTACTGTACGTCCAATCGCCAAACCGGAACCATTCAATGTATGCACAAATTCTGGCTTTGATTTCGTATCGCGACGGAAACGGATATTGGCACGGCGTGCTTGGAAGTCTTCAAAGTTCGAGCAAGACGAGATTTCACGGTATGTGCCGCCGCTTGGAATCCAAACTTCCAGGTCGAATTTCTTCGCAGCCGTAAAACCAAGATCGCCTGTGCACATGCTCAGGACACGGTATGGCAATCCAAGCAGTTGAAGCACCTTTTCAGCGTTTTTCACCAGTTTGTCGAGTTCGTCATAAGACTCTTCTGGTTTCACGAATTTCACCAGCTCAACTTTGTTGAATTGATGCTGACGAATCAACCCACGCGTATCACGGCCAGCAGAGCCCGCTTCCGAACGGAAACATGCGCTGAAAGCAGTGTAGTAGCGAGGGAGATCCGCTCCATCCATGATCTCATCACGATGCATATTGGTGACGGGCACCTCTGCTGTTGGAATCAGGAAGTAATCTGGTCCCTCGATTTTGAATGCATCCTCTTCAAACTTAGGCAATTGCCCCGTTCCCGTCATGCTCGTACGGTTGACGATATACGGTGGGATCACTTCTTCATAGCCATGCTCATTCGAGTGCAAATCCATCATGAAGTTCATCAATGCGCGCTCCAGACGTGCGCCCAAGCCTTTATAGAAAACAAAACGGCTTCCTGTTACTTTTGCCGCGGTTTCAAAATCGAGGATGCCTGCTTGGCTAGCCAGCTCCCAGTGAGGCTTAATCTCGAAGTCAAACGCACGTGGCTCTCCCCATGTCCAGGCGATCACGTTATCGTCTTCAGTCGTACCGATCGGCGTGCTTTCATGCGGAAGGTTTGGCAGGCTCAGCAAAATGAACTCCAGCTGTTCATCCAGTTGGCGCAGCTCTTCATCCAAAGCCTTGATGCGCTCATTTACTTCTTTCATTTCAGCGATCAGATGGTCTGCATTTTCCTTATTGCGTTTCATGACAGCTACTTGCTCGGATACCGTGTTACGCTTATTTTTCAGCGCTTCTGCCTCTTGGATGACTTCGCGACGCTTTTCATCTACTTCTACGAATTGATCCAACGCAGAAATATCTTCATTGCGGTGAGCCAAACGGCGTTTTACTTCTTCTAAATCCTGGCGTAATACTTTTACGTCCAACATGTGTAAATCCCTCCGAATCGTATTGAAAAAAAAAACAAAAAACACCCGTCCCCTGGTAAGGGACGAGTGTTGTATACCCGCGTTGCCACCCTCGTTGACATATGCAGCAATCCTTCATGCATATGCCCACTCTTCCGTCATAACGGGACGGTTCCGGGCAAAGTTGTTGTTCCTTTGCCACTCCGAGATGGATTCCCTCACATAACCGGATCGGTTTGCACCTACCACCGACTCTCTAGGCCTGGCTCTTGTGAAGTACTTGTTCTCATCATCGCATTCTCATTCATGAATACTATTATTGTTAACTGTACTACAGGTTCTATACGTATGTAAAGAGCAGCCCATCCTGATCTGTACAGAAAAAAGAAGATCGGCACCTTTTTACGGCCGATCTTCCGGTATGACAGCTAGCTTCTGTATTCCTTGACCATGTCGAGGAAGTATTTGTGCAGTCTTGTATCTTCGGTCAATTCTGGGTGAAAGGCTGCTGCCAAATAATGACCGCTTCGGGCGACAACAATCTTGTCTTCATGCTTGGCCAAGACTTGACCATTCTCTCCCACTTCCATAATATACGGAGCCCGGATGAACACTGCCGGGTAATCTGCCGCTACACCCGCAACAGGCATCAAGACTTCAAAGCTCTCCTTTTGGCGACCAAAAGCATTCCGCTCGACTTTGGTATCCATCAAGCCTAAATGGTAATCGTCTTGTCCTTGAATCCGTTTCGCCAGAAGAATCGCTCCTGCGCAAGTTCCGAAGATCGGCTTGTTCGCCTTACCGAATTCTTGAATAGCCTCCATGAATCCGTACTTGTGCATCAGCTTGCTAATCGTGGTGCTTTCTCCGCCGGGAATGACCAGTCCATCTAGGGCATCCAGTTCTTCTACTTTTTTGACCGGGACAGCTGTCGCACCAACCTCTTCTAGCATTCGCAGATGTTCTGATACAGCTCCTTGTAGAGCGAGTACGCCGATTATCATGCTACTCACCTTACCAGCCGCGCTCTTGCATGCGATCAGCTTCACGAATTTTGGAGATTTCGATTCCTGGCATTGCCGTTCCCAAGCCTTTAGATACGCGAGCAATCAGTTCGTAATCTGTGTAGTGAGTGGTCGCTTCCACAATCGCGCGAGCAAACTTCTCTGGATTCTCTGATTTAAAGATACCAGAGCCAACAAACACGCCATCCGAGCCGAGTTGCATCATCAGGGCAGCATCCGCTGGTGTTGCTACTCCGCCTGCTGCGAAGTTTACGACTGGCAGCTTACCTGTTTTGTGTACCTCTTCAAGCAGTTCGTATGGAGCACCCAGGTTTTTGGCTTCTGCCATCAGTTCATCGTAGGACATAGCTTGCACTTTGCGGATTTGGGACATCATCGTGCGCATGTGACGAACAGCCTCTACAATGTTTCCGGTTCCTGGCTCACCTTTTGTGCGGATCATGGATGCACCTTCCCCGATACGGCGGAGAGCTTCACCCAGATCACGGGCGCCACATACAAACGGTACAGTGAACTCTTTTTTATTGATATGGTACAAGTCATCTGCCGGAGTGAGCACTTCACTCTCATCGAGATAATCTACACCCAGAGACTCGAGAACACGCGCTTCAACAAAATGACCGATACGAGCTTTTGCCATAACAGGGATCGAAACAGCATTCAGTACTTCCTCTACAATGCTAAGGTCCGCCATGCGAGCAACTCCACCTGCTGCACGAATGTCAGACGGGACACGCTCCAAAGCCATTACAGCAACAGCACCCGCTGCTTCTGCAATTTTCGCTTGTTCAGCATTCACGACGTCCATAATGACGCCGCCTTTTTGCATTTCAGCCATACCTCTTTTAACGCGGGATGTTCCTACTTGTACCATTAAAAATACCCCCTACATCATGAGTCAGAACCGAAACTGTTATGCGGTGTTATGGTTCCTGTTACCGTCATTGTAAACGATAGATGTAGGGGAAAACAATAGTTATTTAATTTCCTGTTCCACTGCTAAACAAATTGCTGAAAAACTCAATGATGCTGCGGAAGAACAGACGAATCCAGCTGGCTTCCTCTACTGCCTGTCCTGCTACGATATCCACGCCTGCTTTTGCTGCGTCTTCAGGCTGCAAGTAATCCGATTCCTTCATACCTTCTTCTTTCAAAACAATCTTACCGACAACTTGTCCTTGCTGGATCGGTGCGGTTAGCTCCTGGAAGGTAACTGTTGGCGTGTATTTTGCTTCCGTACCGGTTTTGGTGATCATGTTTACTTCACTGCCTGTAACAACTGGCACAGTTACCTCTACACCGTTTTTCACAGGAGCTGTTTCAAATCCTTTGACTGGTACATTCTTGTCCATTTGTTTTGTGAGCTTGAAATTGGCAAAACCGTAGTCAAACAGTTTTCTCGTCTCAGCAAAACGCTTTGACTCGGAGCTAGTTTTCATCACGACGCTAATCAAACGCATGTTGTCGCGAACAGCCGTACCTGTAAAACAATAACCTGCTGCATTTGTATGCCCCGTTTTTAATCCGTCTACACCTGGGTAATAGCTAATCAGGCTAGGCAGCATCCAGTTATAGTTTTTCTTGCTCCACTCTTTTGGTGTACCTGTACGGAAGGTGAAGATTGGTTTTTTGGAGGTCTCCAACGCATCCGGGAAATCGTGAATCAGCGCACGGGCAAGGATCGCTGCATCACGAGCAGACATCAGGTTTTCTGTTTGATCGGTCTGAACAGAGTATGGACCCAACTCATTGGCTGGTAATCCAGTTGAAGTGACGAACGAAGTATTTTTCATACCAAGCTCTGCTGCCTTTTTGTTCATCAATTCAACAAAGGCTGCCTCACTGCCTGCGATCTTCTCAGCCAAAAGTACAGTAGCGTCATTGGCTGATACGATTGCCATCGCTTCATACAATTGTTTAACTGTAAAGGATTCGCCTAAATTCAAATACACACCAGACGAATCAGAAATTTTAGCAATATAAAACGCATATTCACTTACAGGGACGACATCATCCCATTTCATTTTCTTTTGCTTGATGGCATCATGAACCAGATATTCGCTCATCATTTTACTCATACTCGCAGGCGGAAGTGCTACATCAGGATCTTTACTATAGAGAACCTTTCCCGTCGATGCCTCAACAAGAATGGCAGACTTCGCTTCCAATTGTAAATTCGCTTGAGATGCTACAGGGGCAGCTTCCACCTTTGAAACCGATCCTCCCATTGCTGTAGCAAAAACAGCGACAGAAAGGAACAGACCTGTCAATCGCTTTGTCCATGTCTTTCGCTTCATGTAATCTCTCACTCTCCTATTTCTGTCGATTTCTTTTTTCATGAAACAAGCACACAATTGTAAGTGTACCATAGGTTGCAGGGTGGCTTGAAGCGAGATTCCTCCTATTTCCACATGTTAGTGGCTAGTAAAAATCCCCTCTCTTTATAAAAGAAAGGGGACGTAGGTCTTCTTTACCACTTTTTCGCTTAAGAAATCGAGTAGTTAGGTGATTCTTTTGTAATTTGTACATCGTGTGGGTGGCTCTCACGCAAGCCAGCGCCGGTAATGCGAACGAACTGGGAGTTTTGAATCAAATCTTCGATAGTCTTCGCTCCGCAGTATCCCATACCTGCACGCAGTCCACCAATCAACTGATACGTGACATCCGCCAATGGGCCTTTGTAAGGAACACGGCCTTCGATCCCTTCCGGAACGAGCTTTTGTGCGTTCTCTTGGAAGTAACGGTCCTTACTGCCGGCTTTCATCGCGCCAATCGATCCCATTCCGCGATATACCTTGAAACGACGCCCTTGGAAAATCTCGAATTCGCCCGGGCTTTCTTCTGTACCAGCGAACAGGCTTCCGATCATGATCACTGAAGCACCTGCACCAATTGCTTTTGGCAAATCACCGGAGTATTTAATGCCGCCGTCGGCAATAATTGGAATATTGTACTCTCGTGCTACCTGTGCACAATCATGGATCGCTGTAATTTGCGGAACACCGATACCTGCTACAACACGAGTTGTACAAATGGATCCAGGACCGATACCAACCTTCACCACAGATGCGCCAGCTTCGATCAGATCGCGAGTAGCTTGTCCAGTTGCAACGTTTCCTGCGACGATGGTGAGCGTTGGGTATTCTTTGCGAACTGCTTTTACCGTTTCAATTACGCCTTTGGAATGCCCATGAGCCGTATCGATTACCAAAACGTCTACGCCAGCTTGTACAAGTGCTGCGGCACGCTCAAACGTGTCTGCTGATACCCCAACAGCAGCACCACACAGCAAGCGGCCTTGGTTATCTTTTGCTGCATTTGGGTATTGGATTGCTTTTTCAATATCTTTAATCG
>NZ_JABSUY020000001.1:585000-592500 GCF_013284355.2 Brevibacillus sp. M2.1A | reverse complement strand
TCCCTGGTTTTTGCAATATCCGCCGATCAATTTTCGTTTTTCCTATATCGAGCAATGTACCCGCCAATGCGACCTGCATCCATTCTTTTTCTGGTACCTTGACCCATTTTGCAATCATATAAGAAATCATCCCAACCGCTACGGCATGCTCATAAGCATAGCTATCCATCTTTGCAAAGCGCCGAAGGGAGAGGAGAACTTGGGGTTGCTGCTGAAACTCCGTAATGATCGGCGTAACAACTTCTCTGACTTCCATAACGGGTATGTTATTGCCACCTTGTACGCGGGTCATCAAATTTTTTAGTGTAGACACTGCTCTATCAAATGACTCCTGAAACACAGGTTTAGCTTGAGTAAACTTATCAGAAGCTTCTGGCGCCTCTACCTTAGTTGTAGGAGATTCCCCTTGGTCAGTCGAAGCCCCTCCCGAATCTTCTACTTGTACCTGCTTGATCATGAACGCTTCTAAGAATTGCACTTCTCTTTCATAGAGAGGGGTTCCTTTTGCAAAAAGAATGCCTCCCAATGCTGTAAATACGTCTTCAGCCAATTTCGCTCCAAGAGTCAGTTGTTTCACTTCCACATTGGGCAACCTGCTCACCACCCGATCCAACTTGTTAATGATATAGTATCCATTTCCCAATTTTACTTCAAACCCAAACCATTTGCAGGAAAAAAGCACTGGCCAGGACAAACTTTCTGCACTTACACGAAAAAACGCCCCACATTATGCGGGACGCTTTCGTCGCGATTTTCTTTATTCCTCTGTCGGTTCGGTAGACTCGGTAGGTTCGGTAGGCTCGGTTGCTTCGACAGTCTCTCCGTCTTGCAGATCTTCGATTCCCTCTTCCACATCTTCATCTGACATGTCCTCTTCCTCAGTCGGAGGACATTTGGCGACTGATCCCACTTGCTCATTTTCAGACAAACGGATCAGTTTCACACCTTGCGTGTAACGCCCCATCACAGAAATACCTTTCATTTCTGTACGAATGATGATGCCGGAAGTGGTAATAATCATCAGATCTTCTTCAGGTTCAACGACTTTCAGCCCGACGACCGGACCGCTTCGATCCGTAACATTGTGAGTCTTAATTCCTTTACCGCCACGAGATTGAATGCGGTATTCATCGACAGGAGTCCGTTTTCCGTAACCATTCGCCGTTACAATGAGCACTTCTGCATTTGGTTTGATAACGTCCATATCGATGACATCATCATCGTCGTCAAGGGTAATCCCCTTCACACCGGTGGCGTTACGTCCCATCGTGCGTACGTCTCCCTCATTGAAACGGACGGACATGCCTTTGTGAGTACCCATAATGATTTCTTGTTGGCCATCCGTCAGACGAACACCAATCAACTCATCATCGTCGCGCAGGTTAACCGCAATTAGTCCGCCTTTGCGAATATTTTCATAGGACTCAAGCGTGGTTTTCTTAATAATCCCCTTCTTGGTCGCAAAGAACAGGTAATGTTCTTGATCAAACTCCTTCACAGGGATTACCGCACTCACCCGTTCCCCTTTTTCAATCTGAATGAGATTGATGATTGGGGTACCTTTCGCTGTCCGGCTCAGGTCAGGAATCTCGAATCCTTTTAGGCGATACACCTTCCCTTTGCTCGTGAAGAACATGATGTAATCATGCGAGTTGGTAATGTACAGATGCTCGACAAAATCGTCATCCTTGGTTCCCAACCCCTGCACGCCACGTCCACCACGTTTTTGCGAACGATAGGTGGAAACAGGCAGACGCTTGATATATCCGTCATGCGTCAGGGTGATGACCACATCTTCCTCTGGGATCAAATCTGCATCTTCGATATGATTCTCATCGAATGTAATTTCCGTGCGTCTTGCATCGCCAAACTTCTCTTTGATCTCACCCAGCTCTTCCCGGATGATCGCGTAGATTTTGCCTTCGTCCGCAAGAATAGCACGCAGTTCTGCGATTTTTACCATGAGCTCTTGGTATTCGTTCTCGATTTTTTCTCGTTCCAAACCAGTCAGGCGTTGCAGACGCATATCAAGAATGGCCTGTGCCTGCTCGTAGGACAAGGAGTAATTTTCCATGAGTCCTGTGCGAGCTTCTTCCGTGGTTTGAGAAGAACGAATCAAGCTGATAATCTCGTCAATATGATCCAATGCAATGCGCAAGCCTTCCAAGATATGAGCACGGGCTTCTGCTTGCTTGAGATCGTATTCGGTCCTTCTGCGGATAATGACACGTTGGTGCTCCAAATAGTAATAGAGCATGTCACGCAGATTCAATACACGCGGACGACTGTCAACGAGTGCCAGCATATTCACACCAAATGTAGACTGCATTTGGGTATGCTTAAACAGATTGTTCAATACAACCTTTGGAATGACGTCACGGCGCAATTCCATGACGATACGCATTCCTTTGCGGTCAGACTCGTCACGAAGGTCGGTAATGCCTTCGATTTTTTTCTCACGCACTAGCTCCGCGATTTTTTCCACGAGTCTAGCCTTGTTCACCTGATAAGGGATCTCTGTTACGATGATGCGCGGTTTGCCTTTTCCATCCTCTTCAATCTGGGTTTTGGCGCGCATAATAATGGAACCACGACCTGTTTCATAGGCACGGCGAATACCACTGTAACCGAGAATCTCCCCTGCTGTAGGGAAGTCAGGTCCCTTGATAATCTTCATCAAATCTTGAATCGTAATATCCGGATTGTCGATCATGGCAATGACACCATCAATAACTTCCGTCAAGTTATGCGGCGGAATATTGGTAGCCATACCTACAGCAATCCCTGATGCACCATTTAAAAGCAGGTTCGGGAAACGAGAAGGCAATACAACCGGCTCTTCTTTGCGTCCGTCGTAGTTAGGAATGAAATCGACCGTTTCTTTATCAATATCGCGCAAGAGCTCCAGCGCGAGCTTGGAAAAACGCGACTCCGTATAACGCATCGCCGCTGCCGGGTCGCCGTCTACAGAACCGAAGTTCCCTTGCCCTTCAACCAGCATGTAGCGCATGTTAAAATCTTGGGCCATACGTACCATCGCTTCATAGATGGAAGAGTCACCATGCGGATGGTAGTTCGCCATTACTTCCCCGACAACGTTTGCCGATTTACGGAACGGCTTGTCAGGAGTAAGGCCCATATCGTGCATGGCATACAAAATACGCCTGTGTACAGGCTTCAAACCATCGCGAACGTCAGGCAAAGCCCGACTGACGATAACGCTCATCGCATAGCTAATGAACGATTCTCTCATTTCGTGGCTAATATCGACTTTTGGAAACCGAGCAGTTTCTTCTGCCATAAAGGGTAAACCTCCAACTGGTTATCACAATACTTCATTATACCATACAGAGAGAGGAGACGTCCAAAAAAACCAGTTGAATCAATCTATTTCCCCAATATTTCCCTCGGAATTTGGTCGTACACTCACGCATTTCATATTACCCCTAAATATTCCAGCTTTGTTTCACGCTGGGTCATTACACAAAACAAAAAAAGGCCCCTTTATTCTGGCGCCTAGAAGTTCATGTTTTTTTACATGTATTTATCATCATCTTTACAGCTTCACGACCATTTCCAATTCAGAGGAGCGAATCATTGTCTTTGTATCGATTAACAACCCGAACGTAATCGCGATCATCTGTACTAGTTTTCTCATGGTGTATCCCTCCGTTTATTGAATGTACTTTGATTTTACAGGGAATAGACATGTAGTCCTATCGATTTGGGTTTCAACTTCCTTACACTATTGTAAGGATCGTAGGCAAGTATGGGAAAAGTATGGGAAATGCCTACAACAACTACTTAAGTCCGTTTGAAGATGTACAATATAGTGAGAATCTACAGGTTCGCGGAGGAAACCTATGAAGACCTTTCACATTGCTATCGTAGACGATGACCTCAATATTCGTCAGATCATCGCAGCCTATCTGCAAAAGGAAGGCTATGTTACAACTGCCGTTGAATCAGCCGAAGAGGCTATTACATTAGAGCAAGAGAATCCCCCCGATCTATGGGTATTGGACATTATGTTGCCAGGTATGAATGGCTATGAGTTTTGCCGACGTATTCGAGCTGGCTCAGAAACGCCTATTATCATGGTTTCTGCTCGCGACGAAGAAGTAGACAAAATTCTTGGACTAGAGCTAGGAAGCGACGATTATCTCACCAAACCTTTTAGCCCTCGTGAATTAGTGGCACGTGTGAATCGGGCACTCCAGCGTTGGAAACAGATGAAATCCCATACGGAAGAAACCGCTAACAGCACTCTGGTATTAGATAAGGAAAAACGTCTCGTATATTCTTTTGGGGAGGAAGTTGAGGTGACCTCGAAAGAGTTTCAGGTGCTCAGCCTTTTATCGGAGCATCCGAATCGGGCTTTTTCCCGTGATGAACTGCTCTCTCTTATATGGGGTTATGATTATTTTGGAAGTGATCGAGTGGTTGATGATCTCATTCGTCGTATCCGAAAAAAGCTGGACAAGCTCCCTCTCGAAACGGTTTGGGGCTTTGGGTATCGCCTGCGAACTTCGGAAGGAACGAAGGATGAATGAGTATCCAATTTCGCATTACGTTGATGTTCGCCCTTCTTCTCTGTCTTGTCATGGGGGTATCCGCTGTTCTGATTAATTCGTTTTTACTGGATAATTTAATTGAGCAGCAAAAGAATGAATTAAACCTAAAAGGTCGATTCTGGATTGAAAAAATGAACGAATCGAATGTAAAGATTGAAACAGAGGGAGTCGCAGAACTCGAAAAGCTTCTCGTCTCCAATCGCAAGGTAGAAGTTTTAGTCTTGGGCAAAAAGAAAAAAGTGCTCTACACATCCCTGCCTTCTTCCAATTTGAATGAGTGGATGGATGCTCTTGAGCGTAAAGCGGAGAAAAGGCAAAATCGAAACATATGGATGGTCGGAAGCGATGATTACGTGGTCGTTAACTTGCCTTTTAAAAACGACGAAAAGCAAAGACTGATTCTAGCCTCTCCTGTACGTGGACTAAAAGACATTCGTATGGAGATGACGAATAACATATTACTGATCGTCTTGATTGGAGCTGTATCTACCATTTTGCTAAGCTTTTTTATTACACGTAGTATGGTGAAGCCACTCCATAAATTGACGAGAGAAATAAAGAAGGTTCAAGCACGACGTTTTTCCGAGGTCCAACTCATTCCTGCACGCGGTGAAATTGCTGAGGTCTCGAATAGTGTTTACTCCATGGCACAGGAACTCGATCGTTTTCATGAAATCCAGCGGCAATTTTTACAGAATGCTTCCCACGAGCTAAAAACCCCTCTCATGTCTATTCAAGGATATGCTGAGGGAATTCGCGATGGTGTTTTTGTTGATGCTGCTGCTGAAAAAGGTTTTGATGTCATCGTAGAGGAAACCAATCGATTAAAGCATATTGTGACTGAAATTATATTGTTGGCCAAACTTGAGGGCGAAGAGAATTTGTTCGATCCCTCATGGCATTCCGCTACTGACCTGGTGACTCGGGCCATTGAGCGCTTACACCCTTTGCAGCTCCAGCACAATGTAACGATTTCAGTACTTCCGACTAAAACCAATGACGTCGTGTACGTCGATGAAGGAAAGTTTCTTCAAGCCTTGTTGAATATCATTGGAAATGCTTTACGCCATGCCAAGAATCAGATCACGATTGAAATCAAATCAGGCAAACGTCAACTCCAAATAGAAGTACAAGATGATGGAGAGGGCATCGCGGAAGAACTTCTCCCTCATTTATTTCATCGTTTTGTGAAAGGAAAAAACGGTGATGTCGGACTGGGGCTAGCTATTTCTCGAGCAATTATCGAACGTTCGCACGGCTATCTCCAAGCAGAAAATGGTCCACTCCACGGCGCCGTTTTCCGCATCAACCTCCCCTTGTATCCGCAGCCTGAAAACTAACGAACACCCGAGTGATCTAGTGTCTACTCGGGTGTTTTTCTTTCCATCTATAATTTTACCGCTACATGTTCCCGGAAATTTTCGCCGCGAGCGCGTTCCTTCCAATCCGCATAACCATGACAGAAGCTATCAAGCAAAATATTCCAGCAATGATAAACATGATGAAGTAACTATTCAACATGGAATAAATGACTCCTCCACCGTAGGCAGCCACAGCAGCACCTAATTGATGTGCGGCCAATATCCACCCAAACAAAATTCCTGATTGTTGTTTTCCAAAAATATCGGTTGTCAACTTAAGTGTTGGAGGAACCGTGGCTACCCAATCTAAGCCATAGAAGACAATGAATAAGCCCAAAGTAAACGTAGAAGAGGATAGCGCTGCAGGAAGCAGCATTAACGAAAATCCCCGTAAACCGTAATACCAAAACAAGAGCCAACGATTGTTAAAACGGTCCGATAGCCAACCAGACAATGTTGTTCCAATAATATCAAAGATACCTATGAGGGCGAGTAAACTTGCAGCCGTTACCGCTGGAATGCCGTACTCCATACAAGCAGCTATAAAATGAGTACCGATTAAACCATTTGTAGAGAGACCGCAAATAAAAAAGCTGCCAGCCAACAACCAGAAATCAAAGGAACGAGACCCTTTTACTAAACCATCAATTGCTGCACGAAAAGGGTTTTGCTTGGTATCCTCTATTTCTTGATCAACTTCCGTCGCACCAAATGCCTGAAGTCCCTTATCACTTGGTCGGTCACGCATCAAGATAGCCACAATCGGAACCAAAATCAGAGCCGCTATTGCAATCACCCACGATGGCGTACGCCAGCCATCTGATTCAGCCAAGCTTGCAAGAAGAGGGAGAAATACCAGCTGTCCTGTTGCACCACTCGCTGTTAATATCCCCATAACCAATCCTCGTTGCTTCACAAACCAGCGATTTGCAATCATCGCTCCCAATACGGAGGCCGTGCATCCTGATCCGAGCCCAACAACCACTCCCCATAGTATCGTCAATTGCCAGGAGGCCTGCATCCAAGTCGTGAGGGAGGAACCCAATGCTAACAAGATAAGAGCAATGATCGTAATACGCCTTATGCCGAATCGATCCATGACTGCTGCTGCAAATGGGCCCACTAATCCGTATAGCAATAGATTAATCGACAGCGCTATGGAGATAGAAGAGCGACTCCAACCAAATTCTTGTTCAACAGGAACCATAAAAACACCAGGAGCTGAGCGAATTCCAGCGCCAACCAAGAGGATAAAAAAGGTGACACCTGCAATGATCCAGGCATAGTGGAGCCGACTCGAAGAAGCTTGTTCCATAATGGTATGACTCCTTTTTCGAAATGATAGACGTCAGAAATTTCAGTTTTAAAGAAGTACAAAAAAACCATCCAAGCTGGATGGCTTCTTTTATTCCCTGAAAACTGGATCTGCATGATTGCTAAGTGTGTGGATAAGTCCTCGACCGATTAGTATTCGTCAGCTCCACGCGTTACCGCGCTTCCACACCGAACCTATCAACCTCATCGTCTATGAGGGGTCTTACCAGCTTGCGCTGTGGGAAGTCTCA
>NZ_JABSUY020000001.1:0-580000 GCF_013284355.2 Brevibacillus sp. M2.1A | reverse complement strand
CGAACTCCCGACCGTCCGCTTAGAAGGCGGATGCTCTATCCAGCTGAGCTACTGAGACATATTGTAGTTATAAAAAAAATGGGGCGATCGATGGGACTTGAACCCACGAGTGCCGGAGCCACAATCCGGTGCGTTAACCCCTTCGCCACGACCGCCATAATGTACGCGTTTTAAAAATGTTCCTTGGCAGGGGCAGTAGGAATCGAACCCACACCAAAGGTTTTGGAGACCTTCGTTCTACCGTTAAACTATGCCCCTATGGTAGCGGTGGAGGGGATCGAACCCCCGACCTTTCGGGTATGAACCGAACGCTCTAGCCATCTGAGCTACGCCGCCATGATTATCTCGTAATAAAAAGAAGTGGCGGAGGGAGAGGGATTCGAACCCCCGTGAGCTTGCACTCTAACGGTTTTCAAGACCGCCCCGTTATGACCACTTCGGTATCCCTCCGCAAAATATGGAGCGGGTGATGGGAATCGAACCCACGCGACCAGCTTGGAAGGCTGGAGTTCTACCATTGAACTACACCCGCTTGAATATGGTGCCGGTGAAGGGACTTGAACCCCCACGGTTTCCCTCACGATTTTGAGTCGCGCGCGTCTGCCATTCCGCCACACCGGCATATTCATTTGAAACATGGTCGGGAAGACAGGATTCGAACCTGCGACCCCTTGGTCCCAAGCCAAGTACTCTACCAAGCTGAGCTACTTCCCGAATATCGTTCTTCACTTTTTAAAATGAAGATGCGTGCCCTGAGAGATTCGAACTCCCGACCTTTTGATTCGTAGTCAAACGCTCTATCCAGCTGAGCTAAGGGCACATGTTATGGAGCGGACGAAGGGTCTCGAACCCTCGACCTTCGCCTTGGCAAGGCGACGCTCTACCAATTGAGCTACGTCCGCATATTTATTGGTGCGGTCGAGAGGACTTGAACCTCCACGGTGTTGCCACCACTAGAACCTGAATCTAGCGCGTCTGCCAATTCCGCCACGACCGCATATAAAATTCAATCTCTCGCTTTTTAAAAACTGGTGAGCCATGAAGGACTCGAACCTTCGACCCTCTGATTAAAAGTCAGATGCTCTACCAACTGAGCTAATGGCTCTCGAAAAATGGCTGGGGTACTAGGATTTGAACCTAGGAATGACGGAGTCAAAGTCCGTTGCCTTACCGCTTGGCTATACCCCAATAGCCATGAAGTAAAGATGGTGGGGAGAGACGGATTCGAACCGCCGAACCCGGAGGGAGCAGATTTACAGTCTGCCGTGTTTAGCCACTTCACTATCTCCCCAAGCTTGTCCTTCAAAAGTAAACCTTATTCAGCTTTCAAAGAAAAAGTGGTGCCGGCAATAGGACTTGAACCCACAACCCCCTGATTACAAGTCAGGTGCTCTACCAATTGAGCTATACCGGCGTGTTTGGTATAAATGGTGGCTCGGGACGGAATCGAACCGCCGACACGAGGATTTTCAGTCCTCTGCTCTACCGACTGAGCTACCGAGCCTCAAGCGTAATTGTTTCGCCATCGCTTGAGAAAAATGGCGGAGCTGACGGGACTCGAACCCGCGACCTCCGGTGTGACAGACCGGCGTGAACTCCAACTTCACCACAGCTCCATGTAAAACATTCAGTTATTAAAAGTGGTGGAGGCTGACGGGATCGAACCGCCGACCCTCTGCTTGTAAGGCAGATGCTCTCCCAGCTGAGCTAAGCCTCCGCTATTCCCAACAAAGTGACGTTAATGCTTTGAAGCATATTCCGAGTACTTTGTTGGGACCCCTTATTATCAGGGCGTTTTGCTAGGTGACCCGTAGGGGATTCGAACCCCTGAATGACAGCGTGAAAGGCTGCTGTGTTAAACCGCTTCACCAACGGGCCATTTGAATGGCTCCTCGGGACGGACTCGAACCGCCGACCGATCGGTTAACAGCCGATTGCTCTACCAACTGAGCTACCGAGGAATGATGATGTTTTAGAATGGTGGAGCTGAACGGGATCGAACCGATGACCTCCTGCTTGCAAGGCAGGCGCTCTCCCAACTGAGCTACAGCCCCATTCTAATGCTTTCGTGACACAGTTGCCATGTCAGCTATGTAAGTAGTGGTGGGCCTAGGCTGACTCGAACAGCCGACCTCACGCTTATCAGGCGTGCGCTCTAACCAACTGAGCTATAGGCCCGTAATTACTTCCGGAACTTTAATCTATCACACTTTTAAGTTCATTGCAATAGAAAATTTGATATTTTTTTATTGCGTGGGTGAACTTTTTTGTGAAAGACGAGTTTAACAAAAGCACAATCTATTATAAGTCAGTTCATCATATATTTCAAATGTGTTTTTAAATTTTCATTAAGAAAAAAGCTTGCCCGGTAAAGGACAAGCTTTTCTTCGTCGCAATTAAATATCAAGATCGCGTACATTTGCTGCGTATTGTTCAATAAACTCCCTGCGAGGCTCTACTTCGTCACCCATCAGTGTCTCAAACACCATATCGGCATCCATAGCATCCTGGAGATCTACCTGAAGCAACGTACGAACTTCTGGGTCCATTGTAGTCTCCCACAATTGATCCGCGTTCATCTCACCTAGTCCTTTATAGCGTTGGACGTTTGGCTTCGGTTGTGCCTTTAAGGTAGCGAGAACCTCATCACGCTGCTTGTCGGTATAAGCATAGTGCAGCGTCTTCCCTTGCTTGATGCTGTAAAGAGGCGGCTGCGCAATATAAATATACCCCGCTTCGATCAACTGTTTCATGTAACGGAAGAAGAACGTCAGCAGAAGCGTACGGATATGCGATCCGTCGACGTCGGCGTCCGTCATAATGACGACTTTATGGTAACGTGCCTTTGAAATATCAAAGTCTTCACCGACACCTGTTCCCAAAGCCGTAATAATAGCACGGATCTCGTTGTTGCCGAGAATTTTGTCCAAACGTGCTTTTTCTACGTTCAATACCTTCCCGCGAAGAGGAAGAATGGCTTGGAAATGACGATCGCGTCCCATCTTTGCAGAACCGCCCGCAGAGTCACCCTCTACAATGAACAGTTCAGATTCGGATGCGTCCTTGGAAGAGCAGTCCGCCAGTTTACCCGGCAAAGCACTTACTTCCAGGGCACTCTTGCGACGAGTCATTTCACGTGCTTTTCGAGCTGCCTCACGGGCACGAGATGCCATGAGCGCTTTTTCCACAACTTTTTTGGCTACACCCGGATTTTCTTCCATAAAGGTGTTAAAACGGTCACCAAAGACAGACTCGGTAATGCTGCGCGCTTCCGAGTTGCCCAGCTTCGTTTTTGTTTGTCCTTCAAACTGAGGCTCTTGAATTTTTACGGAGATAATCGCGGTAATACCTTCACGCACATCGTCCCCGGAAAGATTCGGATCCTTTTCCTTCAGGAAGTTAAACTTGCGGCTGTAGTCGTTGATAACACGCGTAAGAGCCGTTTTAAATCCGGTTTCGTGAGTACCACCCTCATGCGTATTGATGTTATTGGCAAAAGAGTAGATGTTGCTCACATAGCTGTCGTTGTACTGAAGGGCAACCTCCACGACAAGACCTTCTTTTTCCCCTTCGCAATAAATCACATCATCATGCAGGGCTTCCCGGTTTTTATTCAAGTATTCTACGAACTGGATGATACCGCCCTCGTAGTGGAAGGACTCTTCCTTCTGCTGATCTGGGCGTGTATCCTTCAGCGTAATGCGCAATCCTTTGTTCAGGAACGCCAGCTCGCGAATACGTTTTTGCAAAATCTCGTACTCAAATACAGTTGTTTCGGTAAAAATAGTCGGGTCGGGCTTGAAGGTTACTTTTGTTCCCGTTTCATCGGTCTCGCCTACGACAGCAAGATCGGCATCCGGTGCACCTACTGTAAAGCGCATGTAGTATATCTGGTTATTTTGTTTAACCTCGACTTCCATCCATTCGGATAGCGCGTTCACTACCGAGCTACCGACCCCGTGAAGACCACCGGACACTTTGTATCCGCCACCGCCGAATTTACCACCGGCGTGCAATACAGTCAAAACGGTTTCAACAGTGGATTTCCCGGTCTTTTCATGAATGCCAGTCGGGATTCCTCGACCGTTATCGGTTACAGATACGGAGTTGTCTGGATGAATGACCACCAAGATCTCGTCGCAATAACCGGCCAGCGCCTCGTCAATGGCATTGTCGACAATCTCCCATACCAGGTGATGCAAACCTCGGCTGCTGGTCGACCCGATGTACATGCCGGGACGTTTCCGAACTGCCTCTAACCCTTCCAGTACCTGAATCTGACTCGCATCGTAGTTTGTATCTTTCGTCGTCACTTGATCCACTACTCTGTCAACTCCTCCACTTCAGCTTGTACAAAGGGAAACTGATCCAAGCTGTCCACGAACTGAGCGCGTCGCTTCAGCGTCAGAGAAGAAATAGGTGAACAGTAAATGGCGCTCTGGGTGATTACATAAGACTTCGTTTCTTCCTCACTATGGTCAACAACTGTTTTACTTTTTTCAAGTAAGAACGCTTTATTGATTTTTGAGGATTTCACAGTCTGATGATCGAGGATGGAAATAACTTCCTTCGTGCTCACCACAGTATCTCCACCAATGTGAATAAACATCCCTGTACCCCCTACCTTTCTCCGGAGATTTTCCCTTCCCTCACGTAAAAACGAGAGGCTTGCTGGAGAACCTGATGCTTTAAGCCTTCCACACCTGTGGTACTTACAAACGTCTGTACTCGATCCTGAATGGTTTCGAGCAGCAATGTTTGCCGATGTTCATCCAACTCTGACAAGACATCATCCAACAACAGAACGGGGTATTCTCCCACTTCTTCTTTAATCAGCTCAATTTCGGCCAATTTAATGGACAGCGCACTGGTGCGTTGCTGTCCCTGGGAACCATACGTTTGCACATCCATGTTGTTCACTTTAAGTGAAAAATCATCACGGTGTGGCCCAATAAGGGTGTTCCCCCGCATGATTTCCCGGTCGCGAACCTCTTCGTAGGCAGCAAGCATTTTATCTACAGCTTGATCTATCGTCATCTCTTCTGTAACGGGCGATGAGTTAACGTAATGCAAAGAAAGTCTTTCCCTGCCATCGGTAATGCCAGTGTGGATTTCCTGTGCCCACGTCTCCAACTTCCGAATGAACTCAAAACGCTTCCGTAACAATTTTACCGCTAAATCGGCTAATTGGGTATTCCAAATTGCCAGCATTTCCAGCGAGTTACTTTTTTTCATGGCCAAATCCTTTAAAAGCTGATTTCGCTGGGCCAGCACTTTGTTGTAATTGCTCAAATAATAAAGATACGTAGGTGAAACTTGACCGATTTCCATATCGATGAAGCGTCTGCGCTGGGCAGGTGCGCCTTTGACAATGGAAAGATCCTCGGGTGCAAACATGACGACATTCAATGCCCCCACATAGGCGCTCAGCTTCTGCTGTTCCATTCCGTTGATTTTGGCCCGCTTTCCCTTGGTTGTCAACTGCAGCTCTAAACGAACAGAACCGTAGCGACGAAGAACATCGCTACGGATCGTGGCATAATCGGCATCCCAGGAAATTAGCTCCTTGTCGCGGGGCGTTCGGTGGGATTTGGCGAGTGCCAAAACATAGATCGATTCGAGAGCATTCGTTTTCCCTTGAGCGTTGTTGCCAATAAACAACTGGATGGGACCGTCAAACGACAGGGACATCGTTTCGTAGTTGCGATAATTGGTTAGCGACAGGTTCTTGAGAAACAAGAATCACGCTCTCCTCTCAGGGGCGTACCACTTGATAGCGACCATAGCCTTCAATCGCCACTTCATCGCCAGGATATAGCTTGCGTCCACGTCTGTTGTCCAGCTCTCCATTAATCTGGATCGGAACCTCAGCCAAAAAAGCTTTGGCCATTCCCCCCGTGTCAATGATTTCAGCCAGCTTCAAAAATTGGCCGAGAGCAATATAGTCTGTGCTTATGGAAACCTCACGCATGGCTTGGCTCCTTTCTTTTACGTAAAAACATTTTAGTACGTACGAACCGGCAAAATCAAATGGAGCATCCAGTCATGATCGGTCGGACGAATCACAAATGGACTCATCGGGCCGCTAAAGCTCGCTTTGATTTCTGCGCTATCGATTGCACGCAGCGCATCGATCATGTATTTGGCGTTGAAGGAAATTTTCAATTCTTCGCCATTCATTGCTTTTGGCATCAAAATGTCCGTTACTTTCCCGATCTCAGGTGCATTGGACGTAATTTCGACGGTTCCATCAGGCATCGTAACGAGCTTGACTACGTTCGATTTGCCTTCGCGGCTCAGCAAGGAAGCGCGCTCGATGGATTGCAAAAACTCCTTGGTGCTAACGGTGATCTCCGTTTTGCTTCCTTGTGGAATAATTCTGGTCGTGTCCGGATAGGTTCCTTCCAAGAGACGGGAATAGAACAGGATATGCTTGGACTTCACCAGGATTTGATTGTCCGCAACAACGATATCTGCGAGATTTTGGTCGTCATCTAATATTTTTACCAATTCATTGCAGCTTTTACCCGGAACAACCACGTTGTGGAAAGAAAGATCCTCTGGGCATTCGACCATTGCGGTACGACTAGCCAAGCGATGGCTGTCTGTTGCCACAAAACGCAATTTGCCTTGATCAAGCGACCACATTAAACCGGTCAAGATCGGACGCATCTCGGAAGTGGAAACACCAAAAACAGTCTGACGAATCATTGCCTTCAGTAAATCACAGGGAACACTGAAGACTTTATCTTCTTCCAGATGCGGCAGCTGTGGATATTCGTTGGCATCCATTCCGTTAATGGTGAACTCAGCTTGTCCGGAACGAATTTTGGTTACGAGACGATCATCCACTTGAATATCGATTTCATTGCTTGGCAGTTTGCGCACGATTTCGCTGAAAATACGTGCAGTCAACACAATGCTACCAGGTTGATGTACGGTAACTCCCCATTCTCCGGCTTCTTCCATCGGGATCTGAACTTCAATAGACACATCAGAATCGCTTGCTGTCAGTGTCAAACCTTCATCATCCGTTTTGATTTTAATCCCGGTCAAAATTGGAATCGTAGTTCTGCTAGAAACTGCTTTGCTAACATGCGATACGGCGTTCGATAGCTTTTCACGCTGAACGGTAATATGCATCGACGTGAGCCTCCCTCTCCGGCGCCATTATTTTGGTTGGAATCTGCATAATGGCTGCGCCTTTATCATAACTTATTAGGATAAATCTTTTTAACAGAAGTAGTAATAGGGCCTGTGGATTTGTGGATATGTGGGTCCATTACGTAAAAGAGAGCCTATACACATGTGGGTAAGTTGTGTATAGGCTTTTTGCGTTATGCACAGGTTTAATGGTTTGCTTTTAACTTTTCAATGAGCGACTGAATGGTTGTTTGCATATGAGGGTCATTTGCCAGTGCACGAGAGATTTTCTCATGGGCATGGATGACTGTCGTATGGTCACGGCCGCCAAATTCATCACCGATTTTCGGCAAGGAGGCATCCGTCAGCTCTCTGGAGAGATACATCGCAATCTGACGGGGGAAAGCGACAGTTTTTGTCCGTTTTTTCGCCTTGAAATCTTCTAGTTTCAGGCTGAACGCTTCTCCGACCGTTCGTTGGATGTCCATAATGGTAATCACGCGTGGACGGGAGGAAGGAATAATGTCTTTCAGTGCTTCCGCCGCCAGCTGCGTGTCGATATCTCGATTAATCAAGGAGGAGTAGGCAACGACACGAATCAGTGCGCCTTCCAGCTCGCGGATGTTGCTGTCGATCTGGTTGGCAATGTACGCCATTACCTCATTAGGGATATCGAGATTTTCTGCTTTCGCCTTTTTGCGCAAAATCGCAATCCGCGTTTCGAGGTCTGGCGGCTGAATATCAGTAATCAGCCCCCATTCGAAGCGTGAGCGGAGGCGATCCTCCAGCGTCGGGATCTCCTTAGGAGGTCGATCGGAGGAGATGATGATTTGTTTGCTTTCTTCATGCAAGGCATTGAACGTATGGAAAAACTCTTCTTGTGTCGACTCTTTGCCTGCCAAAAACTGAATGTCATCAATTAAAAGAACGTCAACACTCCGGTATTTATTGCGGAATTCGACGGCTTTGTTATCACGAATCGAGTTGATGAATTCATTGGTGAATTTCTCAGACGACAAATAGACCACTTTCGCCGATGGGTTGTGCTGAATGACATAATGGCCAATTGCATGCATTAAGTGGGTTTTGCCAAGTCCGACTCCTCCGTAAATGAAGAGGGGATTGTAAGCTTTCGCAGGAGCTTCAGCAACCGCAAGAGATGCGGCGTGAGCGAATCGATTCCCTGAGCCGATGACAAACGTGTCAAAGGTGTATTTGGGATTTAAGATACTGGGTGGCTGGTCATCCGCGACTGTTGGCGGTTCGCTCATTTTCACCCGTGGGGCAGGTTGTTCGTCGGCAAAAGCCGCATCAGGATTTTGCATCGCGACGAACTTTACTTTCATATTGATACCCGTCACTTCATATAGTGTATCGGTAATCAGTTGTGCGTACCTGGTTTCTAGCCAATCACGAGCAAAGTCGTTTGGTGCGACGACGATCAGTGCATCTTCTTCTAATGTAGTTGCCTTTGTCGCCTTCAGCCAGGTATCAAAACTGGGTTTGCTTAGCGATTTTTCTATCTTGGCGAGTACTTTGCGCCATAGTTCGCTAATCGCTGCATCCAACCAGAATCCCTCCCTTTGGGCCATCCGAAAAATTGATGAAGACCGATCCATCATGATCGAGAAAAAGTGCAAAAACCTGCTATGTTGTGACTTAATTGTCAACACAGCCGTATGTAACGACTGTGGATAAAAAAAGTCGAAATATAGGGATTCCGCTCGTAGAAGTGAAAAAAAGCAGACGGTTATCCTCAATCCTGTGAGTAACGACATACACATAGGAAAGAATCTGTCCACAAACTTATCCACACCCTGTGGAAAAACCGATTCACGTATCGGAGTTATTCACGCTTCAAAACAAAAACATAATAACAGATATAAAGCGTGGTATCAATGGTTTTTTCATACTTATCCACAAACACAACTTCTGGTACTCGCCACATATTCACATCCCTATATTTTGTGTACAAGCTGTAGATAAACTTGTCGAAAGCTGTTTTTGTGGATAAAATGATATCCACAGACCCGGGAAATAGTTTTATGGGGATATTTGCCTTGGTAATGAAATTCCACTGTTGCTTGACTTTTTAGGCATATGTTCTTATAATGCAAAAGAATGTCTTTGCAAGACGGAGGTGTATACGTAATGAAACCATCTTTCAATCCTAACAACCGCAAGCGCAAAAAGGATCATGGATTCCGTAAGCGCATGAGCACAAAAAATGGCCGTAAAATTTTGGCTGCTCGTCGTCAAAGAGGTAGAAAAGTTCTTTCCGCTTAGGCCACACTTTCAGTGGCCTTTTTGTTTGCCTACATATGTCTGAAAATTCTTTGTTCTTATAAAAAGAGGAAGGCTCTCTCCGATGTGGAAACCTTTTGAGGGATAATCGTTACCTAGCTACCGAAAATCCTACTATTTATTGAAGAGACAGGAGGAGGCCGATGGAGCAAAGTAAGGATGTAACCGACTTTTTTGTATCGTTGGCGCGAGAGTTTCTTGATGAATGGCCTCTAGCCAGCTTGGTATGTGCCTATGCTGGTGGATCTGTCGGGAGGAGAGAAGCGGACGCATACAGCGACCTTGATTTACACATCTTTGTGGAGGGAGAAGATGATCCTTCCTGTGAAAATCGTTTGTTTAGAGGGCATGTGATACAGCTGCAGGTTCAATCTGCTCCTACAGATGAAGAAGTATACGAGAATCCGTGGGCATGGCGTTACTTAAAGGAAGCAAAGGTGATTCTAGACCCGGAGGATCGTTTCACTTCCTGGATGAATGACATGTGTGCCTATATGGATTCCCCGGCTGGAAAAGAGAAAATGTTTGCACAGGCAAAAGCGGAGGTAGATTCGTTCCATGAAGAGGCGCAGGCTGCCTTAAGGGAAGGCTTTCCTTACTCCGCTTATTTGGCTGCATGGGCAGGATGGATAGGGGCGCTGCAAATGAGTGCCGTCTTCCAGGGGCATTCGTTGAGTGATGCACAGTTGTATCAGTTGGTTCAGAAAGCAGGACGGTCGGACGGTATGGATGGCTTTTTTCAGGAGACATACCAGAGTATTCAGGATGTACAGGATGCACTCATGGTATTGGCGGACTATCGGGCTCATCTACGGTCAATAAATGAGGGGATCGAGTTTGTACTGGCGACTGAAAATGATTGGTTAGTAAAGAGGAAGGTTCAGAGATTGCAGGAGAGAAATCAGCTTGATATGGCCGGGTTTTTATTATTTTCAGAGGCGATCTGGTTATATCAAAGTGTGGATTCTGATGAATGGCTGGAAAATCATTGGGCGGATCTGCCTGCCGAGCTTTCCTTGTCCCTTCAAAAATTGGGCTTTTTCCAAGCGGATGGGCCATTGCTCGCTCATTTACGTCATGCCAGTGCAGAAATCATCGCGGAAATTGACTGTTAGGGGAAAAAAGTGGACGAAACAAGGATATACTGGTAGATGCTGTTTACGTTTTCTACTATAATTGTGATGTTAGGGGTTGTTTACCTTGCATCGTTCACACCGGCTCAAAAAAAATGAGCAATTCCAAGCTGTGTTTCAACGAGGAAGTTCTGCTGCTAATAAGCAGTTTGTCTTGTATTCAGCAAAGCAAGAGGGACAAGCGGCTTTTCGTGCTGGAATTTCCGTCAGTAAAAAAATTGGCAATGCTGTTGTCCGCAATAGAGTCAAGCGGCTTATACGCGAAGCAGTAGCTCGAATGGAGTCTGATATTCCAGTCGGTCTCGATCTCGTCATCATCGCCCGTCCGGGTGTGGAAGCGATGACACTTGAAGCCATTGAGCAATCTCTGTTACATGTGATGAAGCGAGCCAAAGTGATCAAACAGGCACCCGTACATAATGGAAAAAGAGATGGAAAAAGAGGGTGAAACGATGATGGTGAAGATCATGGTTTGGTTGATTCGGGGATACCAACTGATGATTTCTCCGTATAAACCACCTTCATGCAGATTCGCGCCCACCTGTTCTCACTACGCAATCGAGTCGATTCGCCGATTTGGAGCGTGGAGGGGAGGCTGGTTGGCCCTTCGTCGCATCTTGAAATGCCATCCGTTCCACCCGGGCGGGTATGATCCAGTCCCGGATCAGCACAAATAAGATTACCTCAATTGAAGCGGGGAAAAGGAGGATCACCCTTGAGTAGACGTACACTCAGCATTCTTATGCTGACTATGCTGGTTCTAGTTTTGTCGGGCTGTAACCCCCAAGCTGCAGCACCAATTGGCCCTGACGCAACCGGCATTTGGGACAAGTATTTTGTCTATCCACTGTCCTGGCTAATTAAAGAGAGCGCATTGATACTCGGAAACAACTACGGTCTGGGTATCCTGGTTGCAACGATCATCATTCGAATCATTGTGCTTCCATTGATGGTCAAGCAAATCAAGAGCTCCAAGAAAATGCAAGAGATTCAACCGGAGATGCAAAAAATCCGTGACAAGTACAAAAATGATCCTCAAAAAGCGCAAGCGGAAACCATGGCTTTGTTCCAGAAGAGCGGTGTCAACCCGTTGGCTGGATGCTTGCCAATGTTGGTACAAATGCCGATTTTGATTGCGTTCTACCATGCGATTATCCGTACAACCGAGATTAATTCGCAAACGTTCATGTGGCTGACGCTGGGACAAAAGGACCCGTACTACATCTTGCCAATCATTGCGGCGATTACGACGTACCTGCAGTCCAAGATGATGGGTCAGGCAACACAAGGGAATCCACAAATGCAAATGATGATCGTCATGATGCCGCTGATGATTTTGGCGATTGCTGTCACATTGCCATCAGCGCTGTCTCTGTACTGGGTATACGGTAACCTGTTTACCATTGTACAAACCTACTTCCTGTATCGTGATAAAGGAAATATGCCAACTCCTAAGGGGGGAGCCTCCAAGTGAAAAAGGTGGTAGCTACGGCAAAAACGATCGACGATGCTGTGCAAAAAGCTTTACTGGAATTGGGAGTGCCGCGTGAGCGGGCAACGATCCAAGTTCTGGAGGAACCAAGCAGAGGGTTGTTTGGACTGATTGGGGCAAAGGACGCTAAAGTGCAAGTAGAATTTCACTTTGATCCGGTTGCACAGGGACGTGACTTTCTTCAAGACGTTTTGTCGAACATGAAGGTGAATGCCAAAGTGGAGACGCGTACAAATGAAGAAGGCATGCTGTTTGACATCCAGGGAACCAATCTGGGAATCATTATTGGCCGCAGGGGACAAACTCTTGATTCATTACAGTATCTCGTAAACGTCGTAGCGAACCGTCATGCGGACAAACATGTACGTATCACTCTGGATGCCGAAAATTACAGGCTGCGTCGCAAGGAAACATTGGAGCAGCTAGCAGATCGTGTGGCGAAAAAAGCGTTATCGACCAAACGGGATGTACGTCTGGAACCAATGTCTGCTGCTGAACGGAAAGTAATCCACGCCTTCTTGCAAAAGAGAGCGGATGTGGTTACCTTCAGTGAAGGAGACGAGCCAAATCGTTATATCGTGATTGCACCGAAAGAAGCCTCTCGCTAGGCTTCTTTTTTTTGCCTGAATGTAAGGAAGCAAGCGACGACATTTTGAATAATCTCTCTCAAAAAGTTGTCCACTGTGGATAATTGACCAAATGGTTGAGGATTTGCGAAAATGATTATACTGTGGATAACCAAAATGGACGGCAACCTTGGAGAGAGGGTTGCTTTTTCCTATTGGGTGTTTGGGCATATAGATGGATTGGCTGCACTTTCTTTTGGAATTTTTCCAGACGATCTGTTATGCTAGTAAGTTAGTGGCTGACTTGTAAGAGTGGAAAGCTTGAGGTGAACAGCATGAAATTCGATACAATAGCGGCGGTCGCAACACCGATGGGTGAAGGCGGTATTGCCGTGATCCGGGTAAGCGGTACGGAAGCGATCGAAGTTGTGGATAAGATATATAAAGGAAAGCAGCGGTTGTCCACTGTGGACAGCCATACGATCCATTATGGGCACTTGTATGAGCCAAACACAGGTGAACGAGTGGAAGAGGTACTGGTTTCCGTAATGAAGGCTCCCCGTACATTTACGAGGGAGGATGTAGTGGAGGTCAACTGTCACGGAGGAATTGTTTCCGTTGAAAAGGTTCTGGAGTTAATCTTGGATAATGGGGCAAGATTGGCGGAGCCTGGTGAGTTCACGAAGCGTGCGTTCTTAAATGGACGTGTCGATTTGTCTCAGGCTGAGGCCGTCATTGATTTGATCCGGGCGAAGACAGACAGAGCGATGAAGGTCGCATTGAATCAAGTCGAAGGGAAGCTGTCCAGGCTCATTCGGCAGCTCCGTCAAAACTTGATTGAAGCTATGGCCCATATAGAAGTAACATTGGACTATCCAGAGCATGATGTCGAGGAGTTTACACAAAATTTCTTGCGAGGAAAGTGCCTGGAGGTTAAAGGTGAAATCCAGCGACTGTTGCAGACCGCACAGCAAGGAAAAATTTTGCGTGAGGGCTTGTCGACCGCGATTATTGGACGTCCGAATGTAGGGAAATCCTCTCTATTAAATAGTCTGGTCCAAGAGGAAAAGGCGATTGTGACTGACGTTGCGGGAACGACACGCGATGTCATCGAAGAGTATGTCAATGTGCGCGGAGTTCCTTTGCGACTCATCGATACCGCAGGAATTCGCGATACAGAGGACATCGTGGAGAAAATCGGAGTAGAGAAGTCCAGACAGCTGCTGCAAAAGGCTGACCTTGTGTTGCTCGTGATCAACTACAACGAGCCTCTCTCTGCTGATGATTACGCGATTTTTGAAGCGGCTAAAGGGTTCCATGTGATTGTGATTGTTAATAAATTCGATCTGCCACAAAAAGTGGATTTGGAAGAGATCAAGCGTCATTTCCCTCAGCAGCCGTTGATTATGACGTCTGCGCGTGAGGAAACGGGGATCGATCTTCTGGAGCAGGCGATTGGGGAGATTTTCTTCAGTGGTCGTGTGCAGCAGGATGACTTGACCTATGTGAGCAACGCTAGACATATTCAACTGCTTCGTCAGGCAGAACGAGCCATAGATGAAGCGCTGGGTGGAATCGATGATTTGATGCCAGTAGACATGATTCAGATCGACATTAAAAAGTCGTGGGAGCTACTTGGTGAAGTCATTGGAGAAAGCGTCGGCGAGGATTTGATTGACCAGATTTTCTCCCAGTTCTGTCTGGGTAAGTGATTAGGAGGATAAAAAATGAACGTTGTACCTGCATATGAAGCGGGCTCTTTTGACGTCATTGTCATTGGTGCGGGTCATGCCGGTGCGGAAGCGGCATTGGCGGCTGCACGTATGGGCTGCAGTACATTGCTGTTGACGATCAACCTGGACGCTGTGGCGTACATGCCATGTAATCCTTCCGTAGGTGGTCCGGCAAAAGGCCACGTCGTACGCGAATTGGACGCGCTTGGTGGAGAAATGGGACGCAATACCGACAAAACCCATATCCAAATGCGGATGCTGAATACAGGGAAAGGACCTGCAGTGCATGCCTTGCGCGCGCAAGCAGACAAATTTGCGTATCAGCATGAAATGAAGAAAACGATTGAAAATACTCCGAATCTGATCCTGCGTCAAGCGATGGTGGAAGAGCTGATCGTAAACGATGGAGTTTGTGAAGGGGTTATCACACAAACTGGAGCGCGATACATGGCCAAATCCGTTGTATTGACGACCGGAACCTATTTGCGCGGAAAGATCATCCTCGGGGATCTTCAATACGAAAGTGGACCGAACAACATGCGTCCGTCCATTCGTCTGGCACATCATTTGAAGGAACTCGGTTTTGAAATGACACGTTTCAAGACGGGGACGCCACCGCGTGTTCATAGCAGCAGTGTGGATTTCTCCAAAATGGAGATTCAGCCTGGTGATCCGGTACCGCGCGCCTTTTCTTATGAAACAACGGAATTTATTATGGATCAGCTGCCTTGCTGGCTGACATATACAAATGAAGAAACGCATGGACTCATTAATAGCAATCTGCATCGTGCCCCTATGTATTCGGGAATGATTGAAGGAACGGGCCCGCGTTATTGCCCTTCGATTGAAGATAAGGTAGTTCGTTTTAATGATAAGCCGCGTCACCAAATTTTCTTGGAGCCAGAAGGACGCAATACCGAAGAAATGTATGTACAAGGCTTGTCGACCAGCTTGCCGGAGGATGTTCAGCTGTCTATGCTGCGCTCCATGGCTGGAATGGAAGAAGTCAAAATGATGCGTCCTGGCTATGCGATTGAGTATGATTCAATCGTGCCGACGCAGCTCTGGCCTTCTTTGGAAGCCAAAATCTTGCCTGGCTTGTTCACAGCAGGACAAATCAATGGTACCTCTGGTTATGAAGAAGCAGCGGGTCAAGGTCTCATGGCAGGGATTAACGCAGCACGCCGCGTTCAAGGAAAACCACCCGTCATTTTGGGACGAGAAGAGGCGTACATCGGTGTTTTGATTGACGACCTGGTTACGAAAGGAACGCATGAACCTTATCGTTTGCTTACTTCTCGTGCCGAATATCGCTTGCTGCTTCGTCATGACAATGCGGACTTGCGCCTGACGGATATCGGCCATGAAATTGGTCTGATTAGCGATGAGCGCTACCAGCGATTTAACCAAAAACGCGCGCTGATTGAGCAAGAAAAAGAACGTGTGGCAAACACGCGTGTACGTCCTGAAATGGCACATGTTCAAGAGGTTTTGCGCAACGCAGGCTCCCCTGAACTGACAGATGTCATCGAGCTTGCTCAATTGCTGCGTCGTCCGGAAATCAACTACAGCCACATTGCTAAAATGGTCCCTGCACCCGAAGCACTGCCAGAGGATGTAACGGAACAGGTTGAAATCCAGATTAAATACGATGGCTACATCAAAAAGTCATTGCAACAAGTAGAGCGGATGAAAAAAATGGAGGAGCGCCGCATCCCAACAGATATTGACTACCACCAAATCTCCGGTTTGTCCAAGGAATCCCGTGACAATATGACCAAAATTCGTCCGTTGAACATCGGGCAGGCGGCTCGTATCGCAGGGGTTACTCCAGCAGACATTTCCGTGTTGATGGTATATCTGGAGTACAAACGCGTGGGAGTAGCCGAGTAAGGAGAAAAGCTATGACGAAAGAACAGTTTGCCGAGGTACTTGCAGCCCAGGGGATTTCTTTGACGGATCGTCAGAAGGAGCAGTTTGATCATTTTTTCCGCCTACTGGTGGAATGGAATGAGAAGATGAACCTGACCGGGATTACTGAAGAAGGGCAAGTGTACAACAAGCATTTTTATGATTCGATTACGCCGGCTTTTTACTTTCCATTTGACCAGGTGCAATCAGTTGTTGATATCGGTGGGGGCGCAGGCTTTCCGAGCATTCCTTTGAAAATTTGCTTCCCACATCTGAAAATGACAATCATTGATTCCTTGAACAAGCGTATGAGCTTTTTGCAGCATGTAGCACAGGAACTGGGTCTGGAGAACGTGAATCCTGTACATGGGCGTGCAGAGGATCGTGGGCAAGAAGCGATTTATCGGGAGAAATTTGATCTCGTAGTGGCACGTGCTGTTGCGAGACTCAATTTGTTGTCGGAGTTCTGCCTTCCTTTTGCCAAAGTCGGAGGACACTTCGTCGCTCTCAAGGGAGCGGAGATTACTCCAGAGCTTGCTGAAGCGAAGAAGGCAATCAAGACCCTCGGTGGAAAAACGAGAAAGGTCGAGACATTCCAGCTTCTAGAGGAAGCGGGAGAGCGTAATATCGTCATCATGGAAAAAATAGAAGCGACGCCGAAAAGCTATCCGCGCAAGGCAGGCGTTCCTGCGAAAAAGCCGTTAGTGTAGGAGTCAATGATAAGAGAGGGTCGTAGCCACGTGCTGCGGCCCTTTTTTTCGTGTTGAAAGTTTAAATGAAACGGCCTGTTCCTGATGAATTTTCTCAGATTTGCGTCTTGTATCATGGAGTCTACAACTCGGCATATGCATAGTACTAGCTCCTTCGAAAAAACAGTACTTTCCTCCTTTTTTTCGCCAGAATTTCTACCCATATTGCTTCGGCTCTTTCTAGCTTTTCTAGCAGGTGCCATCATGGGATGGGAGCGAGAGAGATTCAAAAAGATGTGAGTAGGCAAAGAGGTGCTGGTTTTCCAACGTATAGTCTCGTATGCTTTGGTTCGTGTCTTTTTGGGCTAGCTTCCATTTATGGTATTTCTTCGAGTGGCGTAAATCATGATCGGGGGAGGATAGCTGCACAAGTCGTCACAGGCATGGGGTTTTTGGGAGCTGGAGCCAATGGTAGAGTGAAAGGCTTGACGACGGCAGCAGGGATGTGGGTTGCGATTTTATCGTACCTGACGTTAGACCTTCATAGACATTTTCCTCGCTTGTTTTACCGTCACCAAGATTTCACATCCTACCGATGAGAGTATGGGAAGTGAAGAGACGACAAAGCACCGTGATCATCACGATTTTTATGAACGTATAGGAATTTTATAAGCAGTACACTCAAGAATTCCGGAGCGCATAATAACTTTCCGCAAAAATGCGGTCGCTCGTCCATGAGAAGGTCCTCGATAGAGGTTATTTTACGAAAATCACAATTGATGTTTCACGTGAAACGTTTTTTGTTAGCAGGAATTGGGCGAATCTTGCAGAATTACATATATATAAATGAACCTGAAGAAAGCGTGTAGGGAAAGAAGATTAGGTCAAAGGCAATTTTACAAACCGACCGGATGGGCAAGAAGAGTCTGTTAATCAGTATGTACTATAGGGCTTGTGAAGCTTTTTTAAAAGTAGCTGCATGCTGTCTCTAACGATGTAAGAGGAGGACCTATGTTAAAAGAGTAGGACTGGACTCACTTACGACGCTAATATGCCATTTTTCCTTAGCAGCAACAATCAAAGAACATATTCAATCTGTCATATCCGGACAATGGATGGGCGAGGAATACAAAATGTTTCGAGGGAGATTCTGTCGTTGATTGGACAGGACCTTTTTCAGTTTCAAGGACGTATTCAAAAAGTTGTCTTATCAGCACCAACAAGGCGGCGAGAAGCTGAAGAAGGAGGAGCGGAATGTAGGGGAGCTACATGAGCACCTGGATTTCGAAGGTAACGCTTGTTTCGTTGTTGCGCAATTTTTCAGGATTTCTTCGTGATCAAAAATGACTTTTTGAACACCTCTTCAAAGACTTAAAAATAGCACGGATGGAACGGGTAGAAGTGGGGGATTTTTCTATGGCAGTTAAAGATTCATTTTCTCGGATTTTTGGCTTGACTGACAAGACAGAGAACGAAGAAATCAAACAAATACCAGTTGAGGAGATCGTACCGAATCCATATCAGCCTCGAACTGTATTTGATGACGAGAAAATTGATGAGTTGTGTCAAACGATACGAACTCATGGGCTCATTCAACCGATTGTCGTGCGGGTTCGCGATGGTCGTTATGAATTGATTGCCGGGGAACGACGTTTGCGCGCAACTAGAAAATTGGGCATGGAGAGGATTCCTGCGATTGTCAAAGAGTTTAATGACTCGCAAACAGCCTCTATCGCATTAATTGAGAATTTGCAACGAGAAGGTTTGACAGCCATTGAAGAGGCAGTCGCATATCAAAAGCTGATTGATTTGCACAATTTGACGCAAGAGAGTCTTGCTCAGCGTTTGGGCAAAGGACAATCGACAATCGCAAACAAACTGCGCTTGCTCCATTTACCGCAAGAAATTCAAGATGCCTTGTTGTCCAGACAAGTTACAGAGCGTCATGCAAGGGCTCTGATACCGTTAAAAGATCCAGAATTACAAAATAAAGTCCTGCTGGAGATTTTGGAGCGGGAATGGAATGTGAAACAGACGGAAGTACGTGTGAAGCAGCTGCTAGAATTGGCTGAGAACCCAAAATCGGAAAAAGATGCGAAGCCTCGCTGGAAAGCATTCTCAAGGGATACGCGAATTGCGATTAATACCGTTCGGCAATCGATCGATATGGTGATCCAGACGGGCCTGCCTGTAGAGACAGCGGAAGAAGACCATGATGAATTCTATCAATTCACCATTCGTATTCCGAAAAACAAGGAAACAGGGAAATAAATGTAGATGGTAACCAAAAAGGCGACATTGTCGCCTTTCTTTTTGGGCAAATGCTGATTATTTATAGAAAATGATGCTTTCTGCACGATCAAATTTCCAGAAATAAGCATTTTTCATAAAAAAGCTAGGGAAATCTGCATTTTTGGGACAAAAATCAGGCTTTTTTGTCTCACTATCTAAAAAAAACAGCGTACGACCAAGCTGCAAATCTGATAACATGGAGAGTACCAACCTGTGCATACTGCTGGTTTGCTCGATAATCAATGAGGATAACTTTCAGAGGCTTTTTTCGTCTTATTGTGTACAGGCCATGTAAAGGTAACTGAATGGCAACGAACGAAGAAAATTGTAAAAAAGATTATCGTTTTACTAGAATACGAGCAAATCGTAAATAGACTCGAATGACTAACTAGATGAGGATACAGAAGATGACTTTGAAAGACGTATTGGAGAGTGTACTGGTCAAGCCACAAGCTTTCCTACACGACAAAAAAGAGGTGGAGAAGTTGGGAAAAATCATTGCGGTTGCGAACCAGAAAGGCGGCGTCGGGAAAACGACTACGTCCGTCAATCTAAGTGCTTGTTTGGCCGCATTGGGGAAAAAGGTGCTGCTGGTTGATATTGATCCGCAAGGAAATGCCACCAGTGGGATCGGGGTAAATAAGGCAGATGTAAAGTACTGCATTTATGATGTCCTGATCAATGATATCAACCCCGTCGATGCGACTTTGCCGACTGAAATTGACGGATTAATGATCATCCCTGCCACCATTCAATTGGCAGGTGCGGAAATCGAGCTGGTTCCTACGATTTCTCGTGAGGTTCGTCTGAAAAAGGCACTGGAAGTAGTCAAAGACAAGTACGATTACGTCATTATCGATTGCCCGCCATCCTTGGGGATTTTGACCGTTAATTCTTTGACAGCATCTGATTCGGTCTTAATTCCAATCCAATGTGAATACTATGCGCTTGAGGGCTTAAGCCAACTGTTGAACACCATTCGTTTGGTCCAAAAACATTTGAATTCACAGCTTGCTATCGAAGGTGTTGTGCTGACGATGCTCGATGCACGTACGAATCTCGGTCTGCAAGTGATTGAAGAAGTGAAAAAGTATTTTCAGGACAAAGTATACAAGACAATTATTCCTCGAAATGTACGCTTGAGTGAAGCACCGTCACACGGACAAGCCATCATTACGTACGATCCACGCTCACGAGGAGCGGAAGTCTATACTGATTTGGCGAAGGAAGTGGTAGGGGTATGAGTAGAGGATTGGGAAAAGGGCTGAATGCACTTATTACTTCCAATCTCATCGAAGAAGGGGAACAGGTAAAAGAGGTTTCCATCAATGAGATTCGTCCTAACCCTTATCAGCCCCGCAAAGAATTCGAGCAATCAGCTATCGAGGAACTGGCACAGTCGATCAAAGAGCATGGAATCATCCAACCGCTGATTGTTCGGAAAAGTATCAAAGGTTACGAGCTAGTAGCTGGGGAAAGACGACTGCGTGCTGCAAAGGTAGCGGGGTTAAAAGAGGTTCCGGTAGTAGTAAAGGCGTACACAGATCAGCAATTAATGGAGATTGCCCTGATTGAGAACTTGCAGCGGGAAAATCTGAATCCACTCGAAGAGGCAGAGGCTTATGACAAGCTGATTTCCCACCATGATTATACACAAGAACAGCTTGCGCAAAAGATTGGGAAGAGTCGACCGCATGTAGCCAACATGCTTCGTTTGCTGCAACTGCCAGAGAAGATCCGAAAAATGGTTTCGGCAGCCGAACTATCCATGGGACATTCGCGTGCTTTGCTTGGGGTAACGGATAAGAAAGTACAACAACAGCTTGCAAATGACGTGGTGGAAAAAGGATTGAGTGTTCGTCAGCTGGAAGAGCTTGTGAAGCAGCTCAATGTTTCACGTGAAACAAAAAAGAAAAAGCCAGCGAAAAACGAGCCAGTATTGATCGAGATGGAGGAACGACTACGCAGTCGTTTTGGAACATCGGTCAAGATTAAAAAAGGAACAAAGCGCGGCAAGATCGAAATCGACTTCTATTCACAGGAAGACTTGGAGCGAATCATCGAAATGCTGAATATAGAGAAGTAAGTCCAGGAGGTAAGGTAGTCATGGCGATCATCTATTTGGATAACGCAGCTTCTACATGGCCGAAGCCACCAGCAGTCAAAGAAATGATGGCCGAGGTCATCGAGGATTTTGCTGCAAATCCTGGCCGAGGTGGACATGCACTGGCGATGAAAGCGAGTAAAGCTGTGTTTCGGACACGAGTGCAAGTGTCACGGTTGTTTGGGATTCAAAACCCGAATAACCTCTTTTTTTATCTCAATGCCACTCAAGCGCTTAATCAAGCGATAAAAGGCTTCTTACAAGCAGGCGATCATGTTGTTTCTTCGTCTGTCGAGCATAATTCGGTAAGACGTCCCATTGAGTACATGCGCAAAAACAACCAAGTAGCAGCTACTTTTGTCGAGCCGAGAGAAGACCATCAATTCTATGTAGAGGATTTTGCCAAGGCAATTACACCCGCAACACGATTAATCGTTGTGAGTCATGCCTCCAATCTGACGGGTGTTATCCTGCCTGTAGCAGAACTGGGGAAACTGGCAAAAGAGCACGGAATTACGTTTTTGGTGGATGCTTCTCAGTCTGCTGGTGTTTTGCCTATCGATGTAGAGGCAATGAATATTGATATGCTTGCTTTTCCTGGGCACAAAGGGCTGTATGGTCCACAAGGTACAGGTGGTTTGTACGTGAGGAGTGACATTGATCTCGAACCTTTGATTCATGGGGGGACAGGCAGTCAGTCTGAAGCGATTGATCAACCGACAACTCGTCCAGACCGATACGAAAGCGGGACACTCAATACGGTTGGTTTGGCAGGGCTGCAAGCAGGTGTTGATTTTGTCTTGGAAAAAGGTGTGGACAACATTCGTCAGCACGAATGGGGATTGGTGAAGCAAACGATCCTTGGATTGCAGACAATCGACGGTGTACATGTCTACGGACCGGGGATTGAGATCGAACGTGTAGGTGTGGTTGCTTTTAATATCGGAGAGGTGGATGCAGCAGAGGTGTCGTTTATCCTGGATCAACAATACGGGATTGCGACGAGATCGGGTTTTCATTGCACGCCACTGGGTCACCAGACTGCCGGTACCGAGCAACGTGGAGCGGTTCGAGCCAGCTTTGGAATTTTTAACTCAGAGAAAGATGTAGAAGCGCTTCATAACGCTGTTCGGGAAATAGCAGCAGCGTTTGTGTAAGGGTAAGGCATCTGTAGGGGGACAGCGCAAGTGATCTTGCTGGGAACATTGGTCAACGCCGGAGCAATCATCTTAGGGGCATTGTTAGGCAGAATGTTGAAGCGAATTCCGGAGTCGATGCGACAAACCGTCATGCAAGGAATTGCTCTGGCCGTATTCGTGTTGGGCATTAAAATGTGCCTGGGTTCGGATAATTTTTTACTCGTGATTATCAGTATTGTGCTAGGAACAGTAATAGGTGAATGGATTGGGATTGAAAAAGGCTTAAACAATCTGGGTCACTGGCTGGAAAGGAAAGTTGGGGGGAGCCAAGGCAGTATCGCCACTGGCTTTATCACGGGGACGCTGGTGTACTGTATTGGAGCCATGGCTGTACTAGGTTCATTGGACAGTGGTTTGCGTAACAACCACGAAGTACTGTTTATGAAAGCAATGCTAGACGGATTCTCTGCGATCATTTTCGCATCAACGCTAGGAATCGGTGTCATCTTTTCGGCAGTGCCCGTGTTTTTATATCAAGGCATGATCGCGCTATTATCTACGAGCATTTACAGTGTGGTGAGCGAAACGATGCTGAATGCGATCCTGGTAGAAGTAACGGCGGTAGGTGGCTTGATGATTATTGCCATTGGATTAAACGTTTTGGAGATCAAACAGTTAAGAGTAGCCAACATGATGCCAGCATTAGTGATCGCAGCAGTCGGAGTTCCCTTTATCGATTGGATTTCAAAGCTGTTTTCATAGTCCGCAGAGAGGCTCTTCCTTCGGGAGGAGTCTTTTTTTATGAAAAATCAACTATCATCGATAAAAATAGCATGCGATAATATGATACAAAAACTCGATTTGCGAGCAAGGATGGATAAGCGGGACGGGACAATACAGTACGACAGCATGTTTGGGGAGAGAATGGTATGTTGGGTGTTATCGTCAATCCTGTATCAGGTAATGGCACAGGGTTGAAAGTATGGAGGCAAATTGAGGCGACGCTACGACGTCTGGGAGCGCCTTTTCATGTCAGGTTGACATCAGGAGAGGGGGACGCCGAAAAATTATCAAAAGAGCTGATTGAAAAAGAGGGAGTAAATAAAATCATTGCTGTCGGAGGGGATGGTACTGTCCGAGGCGTGATAAACGGGATATACGAATCGAAACAAGATTGTCGATTTGGATTGGTGCCGGCTGGTTCCGGGAATGATTTCGCTCGCGGACATGGAATTCCGATGAAACCGTTACAGGCATTAGAGCGAATTCTGTCGGAAAAAGGGGAAAAGCGAATCGATCTGCTTTTATTGAATGGAGAAGTAGCTGTGAATTCAATCGGGGCTGGATTCGATGCACAGGTAGCAAAGATAACAGATCAAGCTGTGTACAAAGCTTGGCTAAATCGGTATAAGCTCGGAGCACTCGCCTACATTATATCGGTGATTCGCGTCGTATGTACGTATCAGCCATGTGACATCGTACTGAACGTTGATGGTCATGAGGCTGGTTTAGAGGCTGTCTGGCTAGTTGTCGCTGCCAATATTCCGAATTACGGAGGAGGAATGCTGATTTGTCCCGATGCTATACCGGACGATGGCATCGCAGACATTTGCGTAGTAAGTGGTGTGAGCCGACTCGGATTGTTAGCTGCTTTTCCGAAAATATTCACAGGAGCTCATCGTCATCATCCGGCTGTCCGGTTTTATAGGGGCAAGCAGATAACGATACAAGCAGCGGGACAGCTGCCTGTCCATGCAGATGGAGAAAGTGTAGCGCCAACGCCGATCAGCGCCCAAGTAATCGAAAAGTACCTGACGATTTATGTATAAAAAAAATAGACCTGTCATCCGTTGAGGGAGAGAACAGATCAAAAAGCAAGTTTTCTAAAGAGGGGTGGAACCTTTTGCAGAAAGAAACGGTCAATCATATAAGACACTATCGAATCGACTAGGCGTAGAAGCCAGTGTTACGGCTTTGGCCAGTCCGGAAGCTATGATATCTGCCATGTTCATGACGATGGAGAGCCGGGTATTTTGAAGGACAAAATACTCCATGAATCCTCCTACGTTTACAATCCCCGTAATGTGGAAGGAACCAACAGGAGGAAGCTCTTTTTTTACACCAGCCCCTGGTTTTAGTGGACCATTAATCACATTGATGTTTCCGACGTGGCTAAATTGACCTAAACAGGCATCGACCGCAATAAGTGTAGCTGTCGGATGATTCGTGTGGATGAGCTCTAATTTTTCCTTAAGATTCATGGCGTGTACAGGGTCCTCAAGCGTTCCGTACACTTGCAAAAAACGAGGTGACTGTGCGATGAGCTTGGTTCCTACTAATGGGCCTAGAGCATCACCAGTAGAACGGTCTGTCCCAATACATACAATGACAAGGTCGTCATCGAACCGATTTAAGCGAAAGCGCTGGGCAAGGTGACCGGCGAGATGCTCGTCTGCGTTTTCACTGCGGTATTCCACTTTAAAAGGTGGCAAAGAATAATCCTTGCGATTATCAGATGTACTCATGGAAACCCCCACTCTTGCCGACTTGGCTTAAACCAACCTGTAAAAGGTTATATAAAAGTATTCACAGTATCGTACCGATATGACATTTTTATACCTGCTAATGGGAAAGTTACGTAGGTTTTGAAAACTCAGCAGGCTGGCATGCATGAAAACGAACAGGTAAAATAAGAGGAGCCTATGGCAGTTTGCGTGAAAGAGATAAGGGGGAGTGAAATGGGAGGAGAGACAGTGCTGATCGCGTTTGATTCCACGCAACAAGCCTTGCGGGCAGAAATGCTGCTGGAGTACGAAGATATTGAAATTGATACAAGACCAACGCCAAAAGAAATAACGGCAGGCTGTGCCCTTTCCATTGAGTTCCCACTGTCGGATTACTCACGAGCGAAAGCGATCATGATGGAACAACAAGTGGTAATACGAGGATACTTCCGTCAGTTTTTTGGCCAGTATAGCGAGGTCGACGAAAACGGGGAGCAGAAGGAGCGGGAGGAATGAATCAAGCTAGTTTCTTTGAAAGAATTTATGCTCAGGTATATGCGTATGTGACAGATGCGGATATGTGGGTAAATATAGGGATGGCTGTACTGAAAATAGCCGCGATCATCCTGTTATCGCGAATCGTCGTTTCCGTTGTGCAATCAGGAGTAAATAAAGTGTTCCAGCACCGCCACGGAAGCAAGATACAAATGGATCAACGCCGGGTGGACACGATGCGGGTGCTCGTCAACAATATCGTTCAGTACGGCATTTACTTTTTGGCGATTCTCATGATCTTGCAGCTGTTGGGCATTGATTTGCGCCCTGTTTTGGTAAGCGCAGGGGTACTGGGATTGGCAGTCGGTTTCGGGGCGCAAAGTCTCGTGCGTGATATCATTACTGGATTCTTCATTATTTTTGAGGATCAATTTGCTGTCGGAGACGTCGTAACGATCAACAATTTGACAGGAACGGTGCAGGAGATTGGTCTGCGCATTACAAAGGTGCGAAGCTGGACGGGGGAGGTACACATCTTTCCAAACGGCACGATTAATCAAGTGACCAACTTTTCTTTGCAAAATACGTTAGCGGTTGTCGACGTATCTGTAGCGTATGAAGAGGATCTGAACCAAGTGGAGTCTGTGCTCAAAGAAGTATTGGCATCGGCTCAAACAGAATTGACGGATATCGTAGCTGAGCCACAGATTTTAGGGGTACATGCACTGGGACCTTCCGAAGTCATCATCCGTGTTACGGCTGAGTGCAAGCCGAACACCCATCACGGAGTCAATCGAAATTTACGTGCGAAGATCAGAACGGAATTAACCAACCGAGGGATTCAAATTCCGTATCCAAAAATCGTCGCGGTGTCTGGAAAGGGAACAGTGTAGAGAGGAGAAAGAGAAATGGAACGCAAGCAATTTGGACTGGGGGATGTCGTACAGATGAAAAAGCCGCATCCATGTGGCACGAATGCGTGGAAAGTCATACGCATGGGCATGGATGTGCGAATCAAATGTACGGGTTGCGATCATAGTGTAATGATTGGACGACTAGAATTTGAACGCAAGCTGAAAAAGATACTGATTCGCGCGGAGGAAGAACCGCAATCATAGACCATATTTCTTTGATCAACCCATCTGTCTTTTTCTACAATGCCTGTAAACGATGAATCGACGCGCTTATATTCTTCAGGGAGCGGCTTCATCGTTTTAGACGGGAGGGGTTCGATGAAAAAGATGAGTGTTCGGTGGTTGCAATGGGTAGTAGTGCTTGCGCTTTTCCTGGTTCCATCACAGGGAGTGTGGGCAAAGTCGGCAAACGAATGGGGATTGAAAATATCCCCAGCTGACAAATCGGCGGAAATTAACCCGGATCAAATCATTACACTGACGTTTTCGGGACCGGTTTCGTTAAAAAATGGGCAAGAGCTCACCGACAAGTCTGGTCTCTCGATCATTTCGCTCACGGATGCGAAAAAAAAGAAGGTTCGTTTTACGGCGAAATGGAACAAAACAGATCGAAGCATGATGATTGATCCGGTAGGCAATCTGGAAGCAGGGGCGTCTTATCGAGTAAGCCTTCTGGCCAAAAAATTGAAGGATCAGCGAGGCAATTTGAATCCAGAGCTGGCCAGCACGTTTCAAACGAGAAAACCTGTGGATAGTATCGCTCCGCAAGCAGTCATGTTGCCCGGACACGGGGCTAAAAATGTATCGCTTCAGGATAAAGTGACACTCCAGTTTGCAGAAGAGATTGCTTTGGTTAGTGGTGGAGTCCTATCCAGCAAAACGGCCGGGCCATTAGTTCGTGTGACAGATGAAAAAGGGATTATTGTTCCGCATACCATTACGTGGAACAAAAGCAAGCGGATGTTGTCTGTGAGGCCAAAAGGAAAATGGCAGCCACATACGAGATATCAGGTAAGTCTTATCGCCGGTTTGGTAAAGGACACAGCAGGTAATGTAAATCAAGCGCAGTGGATAACTTTTCAGACCGGGTCGAAATAGTCCTGGATCAAGCATGTGGATAAAAAAAAGGATGCAGCCAATAGAGGCGCATCCTTTTTCCTTTTGTACGATCAAATGTATCTCCCGGTGATAGTACGTAGGTTATGACTGATCATTATCCCTAGGCTGCATTGCCTTGGCTATGATCTATGTGGAATTGGAGAAGGTAAGGCTGCTGAGGATGCAAGCTTACCTTCAGATAGGCTGGATGGCAGCGGAGTAGGTTAGTCGCAGTCGCAACCTACGATAACGAGAAGGATGAACAGAACCAAGATCAGCGCGAAATCGTCGAAGCCGTTAAAGATACCCACTTGCTAACACCTCCTACCGTAGTTTCAATACTCATGCTATGTAGGAACCCACAACGAGGTATAGGCGGATGCCCCAGTTCCAAGGAAAATAAGTTATTCACAGCATATCCACAGAAAATGTGGACAACTTTTTGCGGAAAAAAGGAGTGTCTGCAAATGCTGAGGGGGATAAAAAGTTGTTAGTAAATATTTATCCACAGACTTATCCACAAAAGTGAATTTTCTCTGGATAAATTGACGGTTGTTATTGAATATTTGAAAAATTTTTATTAGTAAGAAGGAATTTGGCAGGTGAAAATATAATTACACACTTATAATTTGGCAAAAATAGATAGAAGAAAAGGGGCGATTGAGATTTGAAGAAGCAAGTATTTGCATCAGTTACGGCTTTGGCCATTGCATTGTCGACAGTATCCGTACCATTCATTCCTTACAGCACGCAGGCGGTAGCTCTTGCTGCTGAGAAGCCTTCTTATCAAACTCGCACTGAGATCCCAGATGCGTACAAGTGGAAGCTGGATCATATTTATCCGACTGTTAAGGAATGGGAAAAGGATGTTGCTAAGGTTGAATCTTTAGCAAACGCTTTCACGGAGCACCAAGGCAAGCTGGGTACATCTTCTGCTACGATGCAAGCGGCATTCGATGACTATGTTGAATTGATGCGCTTAAATGACAAAGCATACGTGTATGCAAACATGTCTCTCGATGTAAACTCCGCGAATCCTGATCTGCAAAAGCTGGGAGACCGCGCTGAGAAAATGTACACGCTTGTCACAGAAAAAACTTCATGGGTACAGCCTGAAATCGTTGCGATTCCCGATGACAAAATAAAGAGCTTACTGTCAGAAAAGGAGCTTGAGCCTTACAAGCTGTTTATCGAAGACATGTTAAGAACCAAGCCGTACTCACTCTCTGCGGATATGGAGCAGCTCTTGGCGAAATCATCGCCATTGGGCGGTGCGCCTACTAATATTTACAGCATGCTGTCCAAAGACGTGAGGTTCCCTAAAATCAAAGATGAGACAGGCAAGGAAGTTCAGTTGACTCGTGCCAATTTCATTTCCTATATGGAAAGCAAGGATCAAAATGTGCGCAGAGAAGCGTTCAAAGCGTATTATGGGGCTCTGATCGATTTCCAAGACTCGTTTGCATCAACATTGGCTGCCAAAGTAAAAGGAGATAATTTTTACGCAGCGGTACGCAATTACGATTCTGCGCTGGAGGCAAGCCTGACACCGAACAACGTACCCACGAAGGTGTATGATGAGCTGATTGACACGGTAAATGACAATCTGCCATTGCTGCATCGCTACATTTCCTTGAAAAAGAAAATGCTTGGCGTGAAGGAATTGCACATGTACGACATTTACGTGCCGATCGTTCCATCTGATGACAAATATATTTCCTTCGACGAAGGAAAGAAAATTGTCGTTGATGGTTTGCAGGTAATGGGTGACGACTATGTCAAGGCAATGTCTGAAGGTCTCGATGGAGGCTGGGTAGATGTCTATTCCACTGATGACAAGCGCACGGGTGCTTACCAATGGGGTGCTTATGACACACATCCATACGTACTGTTGAACCACCAAGGTACGCTCGACGATGTGTATACGATCGCCCATGAGATGGGACATGCGATGCAGTCCTATTACACGAACAAAAACCAGCCGTACATTTCGTCCAACTACCCAATCTTTACGGCAGAAGTGGCTTCGACCATGAATGAAACTCTGCTGTTCAAGAGCATGTACGCGAAGGCGAAGACGAAGGAAGAGAAGATGTATCTCTTGAATCACTATCTGGAAAACTTCCGTTCTACGCTGTTCCGTCAGACGCAGTTTGCGGAGTTTGAGAGAGCGATTCACGAGAAGGAACAAGCCGGGGAATCTTTGAATGCGGAAGCGATCAAGAAGATCTACCTCGACATCAACAAAAAGTACTACGGAAAAGACATGGTTTCCGATGAAGAAATCGGTATGGAATGGGCGCGTGTGAGCCATTTCTACAACTATAAATACTACGTCTATCAATACTCGACGAGCTTTGCCGCTGCACAAGCATTAGCGAAGCAAATCATGGATGAAGGTCAGCCAGCAGTGGATCGAGTTCGCAAAAACTTCCTCGAAGCGGGTAACTCTGCTCCGCCTATCGAGGTGCTGAAAGCAGCAGGGGTGGACATGTCCACGTCCCAGCCAATCGAGCAAGCGATGGAAATCTTTGAAGAGACATTGAATGAGCTGGAAAAGCTGGTAAACGAGAAGTAAAGAAGCAATAGAAGCAAAACAGGCTCCCTTCCATTACGGATAGGAGCCTGTTTTTTGTATGTATCAGTAGGCAATGCCGACTCTCGCTCGCACGTACTCGGAAGTAGAAAGCTGCTGATACGTAAACTCCGCCGTATCCGGCACGGAAATTTGCATCCCATCTACAGGCAGCTGGTGAGCCTCGACCCGGTAAGTGCCTGTATACTCGCCATCTGGCAAATAAGTCGGGCAAACAATGGTCCAATCGAGCTCAGACTGTTCCAAGAGCGAGAATGCCTTGTGATGTTCCTCGGCAGCACGCGTCAATTTTTGTCTGGACTCACTGGATTGATAGCGGAGCAGGTCAGGAGAAACTCTGCTTTGCAATATGCCGGCGGTGCCCACTGTAATAATGCGTGACACGCCTTCACGTTTCATTGCTTCAATAATATAGGGAGTTCCTTCAGATAACGTCGTCGCTTTATCTGTCCCGAGCGCGCTAATGACCGCGTCAACACCACGCATGGCTGATGCAACATCCTTTTGATCGAGAACATTTCCGGTCAGGACACGAAGATTTTCAGCAGCCAGATAAGGGAGCTTGTCTGCCGAGCGAACGAGAATGGTTATTTCATGCCCATCTTTTAATGCATAGTCGAGGATATGGCTTCCTACGCGACCAGTGGCACCAAGGAGTAAGAGCTTCATTTTTGTAGTCACCTCGTACCATTTATTTTACCGTAGCAAACAGATTCTGTTTGTCTAGTCTAGCATTTCTTTTTTTGTCCCACCACCTGGAGCTATGATGAGCACAGGAAGAGACAAGTAAAAAAGCTTCCACAAGGAGACAATTGTAATCTGAAAACCAAATCTATATACTTAAAAGGATGTCAGGATGATGATGAGGGAGTGTATATAGATGGGTGCATCATGCGGGATTGTAGGTCTTCCTAACGTAGGAAAATCGACATTGTTTAATGCTATTACACAAGCGGGCGCTGAATCGGCTAACTACCCGTTCTGTACGATTGACCCGAACGTAGGGATCGTAGAGGTACCAGATCCGCGTCTGGAAAAGCTGACACAGATCGTTGTACCAAACAAGGTAGTTCCAACTGCGTTTGAATTCGTAGACATTGCAGGCTTGGTAAAAGGCGCGAGCAGAGGCGAAGGACTTGGCAATCAATTCCTTGGACACATCCGTGAAGTGGACGCGATTGCCCATGTTGTCCGTTGCTTTGAAGATGAGAACATTACTCACGTAGCAGGTCGTGTCGATCCTTTGAGCGATATCGAGACAATCAACCTGGAGCTGATTTTTGCTGATCTGGACTCTGTTGATCGTCGTATTGACCGCATTGCACGCAAAGTGAAGTCCGGCGATAAGGAATCCAAACAAGAGCTGGACGTGCTGGAGAAATTGAAAGCAGCATTTGAAGAGGGGCAATCTGCTCGCAGTGTAGAACTCGATGACGAAGAGCGCAAATGGATTCGCGATTTGCATCTGCTGACAATCAAGCCAATGCTGTATGTGTGCAACGTAGCGGAAGATGGCATTAACGATGCAGACAGCAACCCGCATGTGCAAACAGTTCGCCAGCATGCAGCGAGTGAAGGCGCAGAAGTGGTTGTTATCAGCGCGAAAGTAGAAGCAGAAATTGCTGAGCTCGAGGGCGAAGACAAAGAAATGTTTTTGGAAGAATTGGGACTTTCTGAGTCTGGTCTCGACCGATTGATTCGTGCTGCTTACAAGCTGCTGGGATTGGTAACGTACTTCACAGCGGGTGTACAAGAAGTACGCGCTTGGACCATCCGTCAGGGTACAAAGGCTCCAGGAGCGGCAGGCGTGATTCATACCGATTTTGAGCGCGGCTTCATTCGAGCGGAAGTGATTGCGTATGATGATCTGGTAGATGCTGGTTCTGTGGCAGCAGCCAGAGATCGCGGGAAGTACCGTCTTGAAGGGAAAGAGTACGTAGTGGCAGATGGAGATGTTATGCATTTCCGCTTCAACGTTTAGTACGAAATTCTTGATTCGGCATAGGCGTTTTGCTATAATACGATAATGCGAGTATTTATGGAGTGCATGTATTGTGCGTTTCGTTTTTAGCACTCGCTCCTTGCCCGTTTAGGGCCGCAAAGTCCATAAGGAGGTGAAAAGGTATGCGTCAATACGAAGTAATGTATGTATTGCGTCCAGACCTTGAAGAAGAGAAAGTAAAATCCAATGTAGCTCGTTACAGCGAAGTTGTAACTAACTATGGTGGAGAAATCTCCAAGCTTCAAGAAATGGGTAAACGTCGTCTTGCGTACGAAATCAACAAGTTCCGTGAAGGTTACTACGTTTTGATGAACTTCAAAGCGAACTCCGATGCTGTTGCGGAAGCTGAGCGTCTGATGAAAATCAATGACGACGTAATCCGCTTTATGTTTGTTCGTGATGAGAAGTAATCATTGTCGCGTTCAGAGGGGGAACCAAGATGAATAAAGTCATTCTCATCGGCAACCTGACGAAAGATCCAGAACTTCGCTACACGCCAAATGGCGTTGCCGTTGCTACTTTTACTGTGGCCGTGAATCGTCCCCGCACCAATCAAGCGGGTGAGAGAGAAACGGACTTCATTAATATTGTCGCTTGGCAAAAACTTGCCGATCTGTGCGCAAGCTACTTGCGTAAAGGTAGACAAGCAGCTATTGAAGGACGTATGCAAACACGCTCCTACGATAATAAAGAAGGTAAAAGAGTATATGTGACGGAAGTTGTTGCGGAGAACGTTCAATTTTTGGGCGGTCGAGGCAATGAAGCTGGCGGAGATAATTCAGGATACGATCCAGGCCCTGGCATGGGTGGCGGTAACAAACCATCCGGTCAAAGAAACAATGACTACGATCCGTTTGGTGATCCTTTCGCGAGTGCAGGCAAGCCGATCAACATTTCAGATGATGACTTGCCGTTCTAGTATCGTATAACTTTCACATTCCTAAGAGGGAGGGACTATCATGGCACGCAAAGGACGTCCTAATAAGCGTCGTAAAGTATGCTTCTTTAAAGTGAACAAAATCAAGCACATCGATTATAAAGATGTTGACTTGCTGAAAAAGTTCATCAGCGAGCGCGGCAAAATCTTGCCACGTCGTGTAACTGGTACTTCTGCGAAGTATCAACGTGCACTGACAATCGCAATCAAGCGATCCCGTCAAGTAGCACTGTTGCCTTACACTGCTGAATAAGTTGCAAAAGCTATAAAAAGGGGGGCACAATTGCGTGGCCCTCTTTTTTCCATAGTTTTCTATGGAAAGTGTACATGAGACATGAATAATGAGGTGCTGACATGCCGTCCAAAACGAAACACTTGGCTGAAAATGCCCTTATGCTGGGTATCGCACTGGTGCTGCTGTTTCTCAGTACATATACGGTACTGGGAATGTTCATCACCTTCTTGATACCTCTGCCGTTTATTCTTTTGGCTGTAAATCGAACAGTACCTAACATGATTTGGATCGCCTTGGCCTTTACATTCCTAAGCTGGATCATTACCGGGCCAGTTGCAGCTACACTTGCTTTTTTTAGTGTAGCTTGGGGATCTACAATGGGGATTGTTTACTCGAAAAAAAGGGACGCCTTGCCAGCAATTACGGCGGGTGCGGGTGTTTTTTTTCTAGGTGCGGCTTCCTTACTTGGAATAATGGCATTCGGAATGAACATTGATTTCAATGTAATTTTGCAAGAGGTTTCAAAGCTGCGTCCGCCGATGGTGCCAAAAGAGCAGTATGATCAACTCATCCAGCTGTTTAAAATGGTCTTACCTACAATGATTGTCATAGGCGGTTTTATATGGAGCGCCATTATTCATGGATTGGCGAGTCTGATTGGAAGGCGTCTGCACAGACCGATTCCAGCATTGAAGCCAATTCGGGAATGGAACTTCCCGAGATCATTGCTTTATTATTACTTCATTGCGATGATCAGTCTTTTATTGTTTGCCGAAAGCATGCAGGGCACGTTCTGGGAAATCGCTCTGATGAACCTGAAAGTCATGCTGGATGCTATTTTTACCTTGCAGGGCTTGAGTTTTTGTCTATTTGCAGCCTATTTGTACGGCTGGAAGAGACTGACTCCTGTGCTTATTGTCTGTCTATTTATTTTTCCACCCCTAAGTACTATACTTAGTCTAGTAGGGATATTTGACCTAGGAATTCGTTTGCGTGAAAAACTGGAAACAAGAGTGAAGAGGGGCTGAGGAAATGCCCAAGTTCCTGTTAAAGCGTTGGTACGGGATGCACATGGTCCTGGCACTCAGCTTTAGCTTGCTGTTGTTGGGGATTTTGACCTTGTTTCATTGGATGTACGGGGCGATCGGCATAATTTGCTTGATTGGCTTGGTTCTTTACGCTCTTCAAGCAGAAAAGGGGTTCCAACGAGACTTGCGCCTGTATTTGGCGACGGTAACCCATCGCGTGAAGAAGGCGGGAGAAGGCGTTATCCAGGAACTGCCGATCGGAATTCTTTTATACAACGAGGAAAAGGCAATTGAGTGGGTAAACCCGTATATGACGCATATGTCCGGGGATGAATCCATGATCGGGAAAAGCCTCCAAGAGGTATTCCCCCAACTGGTTTGGAAGCCGGAGCAAAAACGGCTGGAGTTTACTTATAACGAGCGGGTATACGAGGTCATTGTGCGATCCGATGAGCGCCTTTTGTATTTCAAGGACATTACGGACTTCAAAGAATTGACGACTCGTTACCATCGAGAAAAGGCTGCACTTGCCATCATTCACCTCGACAATTTGGACGAGGTCGGACAAGTCATGGATGATCAGAGCCGTACGCTGCTCTCTACAAGCGTGGCTGGTGTGATTACAGAGTGGGCCAACAAACATGGCATATATCTTCGCCGAATCACGGCCGACAAGTTTTTGGCTCTGATGGAACGGGAAGCACTTGATAAATTGGAAGAGACGCGATTTGACATTCTCGATGTGGTACGGGAGATGACAGCGGACAATAAAATTCCGATTACGCTCAGTATCGGGGTTGGAGCGGCCGCTACCACTTACATTGAGCTGGGACAAATGGCGCAATCAAGCTTGGATATCGCATTGGGACGCGGTGGCGATCAGTGCGCTGTCAAGATTGGCAACAAGCTCACTTTCTACGGTGGGAAATCGAATGCGGTAGAAAAGCGGACACGTGTCCGGGCTCGTGTTATTGCACATGCTTTGCGTGATCTCATTCATGAGGCGGAGCACGTCATCGTCATGGGGCATAAACAGCCTGACATGGATTCGATCGGGGCATCACTTGGTGTATTGAAGGCTGTGCAGCTGCACAACAAAACGGCTTATATTGTCATGGACGAAGGCAATCATTCTGTCGAGCGTCTGATGAAGGAGATTTATGCCAATGAAGAGTTGGCTGAGACCTTTATCACGCCAGAACAGGCGATCCGACTCATTTCCGGTCGCACATTGCTGGTAGTCGTCGATACGCATCGACCATCGCTGGTGATTGAGCCGAAGCTGTTGACGGAAACGAGCCGAATTGTAGTGATCGACCACCATCGACGTTCGGAGGAGTTTATTGAGCCAGTACTCTTGTATCTGGAACCGTATGCTTCTTCGACTGCCGAGCTTGTTACGGAGCTCTTGCAATATCAGAGCGAGCGATTGAATATCGACAATCTGATTGCAACGGCACTGTTAGCCGGAATTGTGGTGGATACCAAAAGCTTTGCCTTCCGCACAGGTTCACGGACCTTTGAAGCGGCATCTTTCCTTCGTCGTAACGGGGCCGATACCGCGGCCGTCCAGCGTCTGTTGAAGGAAGATCTGGGACAGTATGTGAAGCGAGCAAAAATTATCATGAACACGGAAACGTACCGCGACAACATGGCGATTGCCATAGGCGACCCGTCCGAGGATTACACGCAGGTACAGGTGGCGCAAGCTGCTGAGCAGCTACTCACTTTGTCAGGTATCCAGGCTTCGTTTGTTGTTGCAGAGCGATCCGACGATACGATCTTGATCAGCGGACGTTCTCTGGGCGACATCAATGTTCAGTCCATCATGGAACTGCTGGGTGGAGGCGGTCACCTCACTGGTGCTGCAACACAAATTCAAGGCATATCAATTAAAGAAGCAACACGTCGTTTGAAAGAAGCGATTGACTCGGTCGTATAGGCCAAAATATAAAGGGGGAAACGATGATGAAAGTCATTTTTCTTCAAGATGTAAAAGGCCAAGGGAAAAAAGGCGAAGTTAAGGATTTGTCAGAGGGCTATGTACGCAACTTCTTGTTGCCAAAGAAGCTGGTAAAAGAAGCGACAGATAGTAACGTGAAAACGCTCGACGCTCAAAAGCGCAGCGAAGATAAGCGCAAGGAGCAAGAAAAGCTGGATGCTCAGGAGCTCGGCAAAAAGCTGGAAGAGCTGACAGTGAAAGTAACAGGAAAAGCAGGCGAAGGCGGACGCTTGTTCGGTGCAATTTCCAGCAAACAAGTAGCGCAAGCGCTGGAAGATCAGTTTAAAATCAAAGTAGACAAGCGTAAGCTCGAAATGGATGCAATCCGTGCTTTGGGCGTGACGCAAATCAAAGTAAAACTGCACAACGAAGTAACGGTTACTCTGAAAGTACACGTTGTGGAAGAATAATGTCTCAATTGTGGGGGGTGTGACGTGAGCGACCTGTTTTTGGATCGTGTGCCGCCACAGAACAAGGAAGCGGAACAATCGGTACTGGGTGCCGTGTTCTTGTCTAAGGAAGCTTTAATCACGGCCATTGAAATTCTCCGTCCGGAGGATTTTTACAAGACAGCGCATCAGCGCATCTTTCAAACGATGGTGGACCTGTATGAAAAAGGCGAACCTGTCGATCTGGTTACTGTTACAGCGGATTTACAGGATCACAAGCTGCTGGATGAAGTCGGTGGGGTTACGTATCTCACGGAAATCGCCAGCTCTGTTCCAACGGCAGCCAACATCGAATACTACGCAAAAATCGTAGAAGAAAAATCGCTGCTTCGGCGATTGATTCATACAGCTACGAAGATTGCCAATGACGGATACTCCCGTGAGGATGATGTCACGCAGATCATCGCGGATGCGGAGAAGTACATCATGGAGATCGGTCAAAATCGCAACAGTGGCGGTTTTACACCGATTCGTGATGCCCTTCTGGAAACGTATGAGCGGATTGAGTTTTTGAGTCAGCGACGCGGTGATATTACGGGGATTTCTACGGGATATACGGATTTGGACAAGATGACAGCAGGATTGCAGCGCAGTGACCTGATTATCTTGGCAGCCCGTCCTTCTGTAGGGAAGACGGCTTTTGCCTTGAATCTCGCGCAAAACGTAGCAGCCCGTGCAGGAGAGACCGTAGCCATCTTCTCCTTGGAGATGGGTGCTTCTCAGCTGGTTCAGCGTATGATTTGTGCGGAGGGCAATCTGGATGCGTCCCGGATGCGTTCCGGTACATTGGAGGAAGACGATTGGCAAAAGTTGACGATGGCAATCGGTACGCTGGCGAAAGCGCCGATTTACATCGATGATTCACCGGGGGTTACTGTACAGGACATCCGGGCGAAATGCCGTCGCCTTCAGACAGAGAAGGGCTTGGGCTTGATCCTGATCGATTACCTTCAGCTGATTCATGGACGAGGCAAAGGAGATAACCGTCAGCAGGAAGTATCTGAGATCTCTCGTACGCTAAAAGGGATCGCGCGTGAGCTGAACGTGCCGGTTATCGCCCTGTCGCAGTTGAGCCGTGGTGTAGAGCAACGGCAGGACAAGCGACCGATGATGTCTGATATCCGTGAATCGGGTTCGATTGAGCAGGACGCCGATATCGTTGCCTTCTTGTACCGTGATGACTACTATGACAAGGAAACAGAGAACAAGAATGTCATCGAAGTCATTATCGCCAAACAGCGTAACGGCCCAACCGGAACGGTGGAGTTGGCGTTCCTGAAAGAATTCAACAAATTCGTTAACTTGGATCATCGCTTTCGAAATCAAGCAGGTTAATAGTTGGAATGGAAGAAAAGCCGGAGATATTCCGGCTTCAGGCTGTCGAGAAAGTCGACAGCCATTTTTATTTCACTTAATTTTAAAGCGACACCGCGTTAATGTGTTATTATTTTTATAATATCATTTAACAGTAGGTGATAATTGTGCTTTCCTCCAATGATAAAAATCCACAAATGCATTACGAATTTGTATGCCTCGATGAATTGGTCCCGGAGGACCATTTATTAAGGGTAATTCAAAAGCATATAGATTTCTCCTTCATCCGAGAAAAAGTACGTCAATATTATTGCGAAGATAACGGTAGACCTTCCATTGATCCTATTGTGTTATTTAAAATGATTTTCATTGGATACCTTTACGGTATCCGCTCAGAGAGGCAGCTCGAAAAAGAAATTCAGACCAACATTGCCTATCGTTGGTTTCTTGGCCTTTCTTTAACAGATCGAGTTCCAGATCATACAACAATCAGTTGGAATCGTCGAACTCGTTTTAGAAATACAAATGTTTTTCAGGAGATTTTTGATGAAATTGTGCGCTTGGCTATTCAGAATCGAATGATCGGTGGACGTGTCTTGATAAGTGATTCCACGCATCTTAAAGCAAATGCGAATAAACGAAAATTTAAGAAGCATGTCATCGAGAAAACGAGTCGTGCCTACCTCAAAGATTTAGAGGCAGCAATTAATGAAGACCGTGAAGTACATGGAAAAAAGGATTAAAGCCTAGAGAGGGTGTGAAGGAAGAAAAGGAAATCAAGGTGAGCACCACTGATCCAGAAAGTGGCTACATGGTTCGAGACGGCAAGCCCGAAGGCTTTTTCTATCTTGATCACCGAACCGTCGATCATAAGTACAATATTATTACCGATGTACATGTGACTGCTGGCAATGTCCATGATTCCGTTCCTTACATAGATAGGCTGAATCTCCAAATCGAGAAGTTTGGTTTTAAGGATTCAATTGAAGCTGTTGCATTAGATGCAGGTTATCTAACTACTCCAATCTGCAAGGCACTTCACGATATAAATGTATTTGCTGTCATCGGTCATCGTGCCTTTACACCTGTTAAAGGTCTTTTTTCTAAATGGCGCTTTAAATATGATCTTGAGCTTGACGTGTACGTATGCCCTCAAAAACATAAGCTTACTTATTCGACTACCGATCGAAACGGATACAGGATATATAAGTCCGATAAAGAAACATGTAAAACTTGTCCGAGGCTTGCTGAGTGTACCCGATCTAAAAATCACCAAAAGGTGATAAGCAGGCACGTTTGGGAAGAGAGTAAGGAATGGGTTCGACAGAACCGTTTAAGTAAATCAGGGAAATATTTGTATAGATTAAGATACCAAACCATAGAGCGAAGCTTTGCAGATGCTAAAGAACTGCATGGGCTTCGCTATTGCAGGTTACGCGGACGAGAAAATGTCCAAGAGCAGGCATTGATGACAGCAACAGTTCAAAACATTAAAAAGATAGCACTACACCTAGCGAAGGCAAGTTAGGTGCAGGCTACCTCTTTTTCAGCACTTCGTGCTGGAACAATACCAAAAAGAAATCCCCCAAAAAGGGGGTTTCTCTTCAGTCTGAAGCCGGAGATATTCCGGCTTTTTTTTCTATATTGAATTGCCGAACATATTAAGAACTAACAATATGAATGTTCGTATTTAGCGTTGACATGGGGAGTCTCGTTTAGTAAACTTAGATTGTTTCAGGCCCGAAAAGACATGATAATATCAGGAGGTGTTTTTCGATGTCAACAGTCGTTGTCGTCGGAACCCAGTGGGGCGATGAAGGTAAAGGTAAAATTACAGACTATCTAGCTGAAAGTGCAGAGGTAGTGGCTCGTTATCAAGGCGGTAACAACGCAGGCCATACCATTATTTTTGATGGTAACAAGTATAAGCTGCATTTGATTCCATCCGGAATTTTTTATAGTGACAAGACCTGCGTAATCGGAAACGGTATGGTAATCGATCCGAAAGCATTGGTAAAAGAACTGGAGTACATTCACAGCTTCGGTTTTTCTACAAGCAATTTGAAAATCAGTGATCGCGCACATGTGATTCTGCCGTACCACATCAAGCTGGATGGCGTAGAGGAAGATAGCCGCGGTGCTAACAAAATCGGTACGACCCGTAAAGGTATCGGACCTGCATACATGGATAAAGCAGCACGTATCGGTATTCGTATCGCTGATTTGTTGGATCGCGATGAGTTTGCTCGCAAGCTCGAGCGCAACCTGGCAGAGAAGAACTTGCTGCTAGAGAAGCTGTACAACACAACTGGCTTTGAGCTTCAAGAAATTCTGGATGAATACTTGGCTCTGGCAGAAATCATTCGTCCTTACGTAGCTGATACATCTGTTGTCCTCAATGACTCCATTGATAACGGCAACCGCGTATTGTTTGAAGGCGCACAAGGCGTATTGCTCGATATTGACCAAGGTACGTATCCTTACGTAACGTCCTCCAACCCAATCGCGGGTGGTGTGACTATTGGTTCTGGTGTAGGACCAACCAAGATTCACCAAGTAATCGGGGTGGCAAAAGCTTACACGACGCGTGTAGGTGACGGTCCTTTCCTGACTGAGCTGAATGATGCTACTGGCGATCATATTCGTGAGGTTGGCTTCGAATATGGTACAACAACAGGTCGTCCACGCCGCGTAGGCTGGTTTGATAGTGTAGTTGTTCGTCATGCTCGTCGCGTCAGCGGTATCACTGGTTTGGCGATCACCAAGCTGGATACCTTGTCTGGCATTGAGACACTGCGTATTTGCACAGCGTACAAATACAATGGTGAAATCATCGAGTCGTTCCCGGCGAACCTCAACCTGCTGGCGAAATGCGAGCCAGTTTATGAGGAACTGCCAGGTTGGACAGAGGATATTACAGGCGTTCGCAATCTGAACGACTTGCCAGAAAACGCTCGTCACTACATTGAGCGCATCACGCAACTGACTGGTATTCCAATGTCGATCTTCTCCGTAGGACCAGATCGTGAACAAACTGTCGTTGTCCGTGGCATTTACGGATAAGCTATCGACTATATAATAGAAGAAAGCTGTCGAGTATTCGGCAGCTTTTCTTTTTTTGCAAGGGACAGACACGAAACGACACCCTCTGGGCATATGGTTAGACATAGGGAGAAATGGAGAGGTGATGGTGATGATGGGTTTTGGATTTGACCAAAAGGCCATGAAGCTGCTGGGCAAAAATGTACAGGTAAAAATGATCAATGGCGTCGTCATCAAGGGAACCATGACACATTTCAACAATGGATACTTATGCTTTATCACCACATACAAACAACCAAATGACGCCGAGAAAACGAAAATACGCAGACTTGCGTTAAAAGACGTTACCTCGATGCAAGAGGTGTGAGTCACAGATGCTCATAACGAAATAAGCCATCTTTCCTAGATATTTAGGAAGATGGCTATATTTATTTTAGATCATGCCCCCATACGATCGGATGATCTCTGTCGCAAGATCACCTTGTTCCTCTGGTACGACTGCCGTTAACAAGACACTGCGATTCATATTGTCATCACCCCGGTCGGCCATGCCGCTGGCGTCTGGATCTACTGCGGCCATGACGCTTGCATCCCTGCCGCTTGGGAAGTCACCTGCCAGTGTAAGGTTGCCCAAGCTGGGAAAATCTCCGGTTATGGGATTCAGGATTTGTTCATTCCCGTCACCAGGGAATTGTCCGATTCTGTCGATCTGAATGATGGAAAAACCAGCTTGTCGAAGCGCTTTTTCTGCCTTTTGGGCATCATCTTCGGTGTGAAATCCAGCAAGAATGTTACGTTCCTTCACGTCTATCAGCCTCCAGATATGATAAATGCTACCAATTGTTTGTACATATAGTGACTCTGTGTCTATTTTTTTATTCGACAGCAATTTACACTTGATGTTGTCGTTAATCTTATGGTAAAGTCGACATAGTTGGTTTCTTTAGGCAATTTGGCAGATAAATGGAAACTAAATTATGGGATTTACGACCTAGTCAATAAATTAAAAATTTTCAGGAAATGGAACGAGCAAGTTGTATCTGTTTTCAGGAGGGACAAGTTATGCATTGGTCAGAATGGAAGGCCAAGCTGCAGGAACGGTCATCACGAATCGTTCGGGATTGCAGTGATCTGGCGAAACGTACAATGAAACGTACAAGCTCTTATATCCAGTCGCATAAAAAACAATCGCTTTCAATTGCGGCAGGTCTAGTTTTGACGATTGCTGCTGGGGCATCTGCACAATACTACTACACAAGCAATGTCAATTCTGTCTACCATGTCAGTGTGAACGGCAAAGAGATTGGCGTGGTAAATGATCCAAATGTGATACATAACTGGACAGCAGCAAAGCTGGAAGAGGAAAAGGCAAAAACAGGCCTCAACTTGCAAATGGCTGACTATATCACATTCGAAGAAGAGCGTGAATTCAAGGCATCGTTCAATAACGATGCCGCTGTACAAGCTCTGGCATCCGTAGCGGATATCAAGGTTCAGGGCGTTAAGCTAATGATTGACGGCAAAGTGGTAGGTTACCTGCCAGACCAGCAATCGGCTGATCAAGTACTGGCTGAAGTGAAGCAAAAATATTCCGGAGTTCCCGCAACGACAGGGAAAAAGGCTGTTGTAGCAGCAGCATCCACGGTCCCAGTCAAACCAAATCCGGTAAAAGAAGTCGCATTTAAAGAAAACGTAGAGATGCAAACCGAAACAGTCGATGCATCTCAAATTTTGTCTGCCGATAAACTCGAGGAGTTGCTGGTAAAAGGCACCTTCAAGGATATGAAGCACACGGTCGTGGAAGGCGATTGCATCGGTTGTATCGCGAAGAAATACGGCATTACCTCAAAAGATATTTATGCAAACAACCCAGGTGTTACGGAAAATACCGTCCTTCAATTGGGGCAAGAAATCAATGTAACCGCAGTGCGTCCACTGGTTACTGTACAAGTCAAAGAAGAAGTAGATCAGCAAGAGGTTATTGCTTTTAATACCCAAATTAAAAATAATGACAAGGTTCCTAAAGGCGAAACGAAGGTCGTACAAGAAGGTAAAAACGGCAGTAAAACAGTGAAGTACGAAATTGTAAAAGAAAATGGACAAGTCGTTAATCGCAAAGTCATCAAACAAGATGTAACTGTGCAGCCTGTAACCCAAATTATGGAGCGCGGTACAAAAGTTATCCCATCGCGCGGTACAGGTCGTTTGAGCTGGCCTGCTAGCGGGTATATTAGCAGTGGCTTCGGCAAACGCTGGGGCAGCATGCACAAAGGAATTGATATTGCCGGTGCTGGTTCTGTCATGGCGGCAGACAATGGACGTGTCACATTCGCTGGTTGGAATGGTGACTACGGAAAATCGGTTATCATCGACCACGGCAATGGAATGAAGACATTGTACGGTCACATGAGTATCATTAATGTGAAAGCCGGCGATGTTGTTAGCCAAGGAAAGAAAATCGGCGTAAAGGGTTCTACTGGGCAGTCAACCGGCGTCCACCTGCATTTTGAGGTTCTACAAAATGGACGAAATCAAAACCCGATTCGTTACTTAAAATAGACTAGTAATTTCTGGATAAGAAAGGGCAACTCTTAGGAGGGGCCCTTTTTTTGCTGGCAGGGATTGAATGCCAAGTCCTTCTTTACATGGCGTACATGGTGTATTGTAGAGGAATAGTGGCGGTCGAAGTGGAATCCTTGAAGAAGTAGTTTAAGAGGAAACAGAAGACTGTTGAACACGTACTTACAGAAAAAGGAGGGCGCAGGATGGCAAAACTCCTCGTAGTTGATGATGAAAAACCGATTGCAGATATTTTGAAATTCACGTTTGAAAAAGAAGGATATCAGGTCGTATGCGCCTACGATGGTGATGAGGCACTTGTCGTGGTCAAGGATGAACGACCGGATTTGATTTTACTGGATGTTATGCTCCCAGGCAGAGACGGAATGGACGTATGCCGAACCGTTCGCCAAACGTATGATGTGCCGATCATCATGCTGACTGCCAAAGACTCTGAATTGGATAAGGTACTCGGGCTGGAATTGGGCGCAGACGATTACGTGACGAAGCCATTTAGTACGCGTGAGCTGGTAGCTCGTGTAAAGGCCCATTTGCGCCGTAACCGCTCGAAAGTGGAAGAGAAGGATAGCCAGCATGTACTGCGCGTACATGAGCTGGAAATTGATTTGAACTCGTATACCGTCGAAAAGGTGGGAGAAGCATTAGAGCTGACGCACCGTGAGTTTGAGCTGCTGGTGTACCTCGCTCGCCATCAGGGACAAGTACTGACGCGAGAGCATCTCTTGCAATCGGTCTGGGGATTTGACTATTTTGGAGATGTGCGGACGGTAGATGTGACCATTCGTCGTTTGCGGGAAAAAATCGAGGATGATCCAAGCCAGCCGAGGTACATTATTACGCGGCGTGGTTTGGGCTATACATTACGCAATCCCGGCATGGGAGGCCAGCCTGGATGAGGCGGCTGTTCAAAACCGTTCAGTGGAAAATGGTCATCATTTACATGCTGTTGATTTTGCTTGCGATGCAATTTATTAGCGCCTACTTTGCCCGGGAAGTCGAGAGCTACTACATCAACAACTTTTCCGAGGCTTTGAATGGACAAGCTAGTTTGTTAGCGAGTTTGCTGGAAAGCGATTTGCGTCCGCATGACGGGAAGGAATCCAACGCCGAACAAAACCGCCAGGACATCGACAACCTGATCAATAACCTAGTTAAAATCAATGGAGCCAATGTGCAGGTCATCGATCAGACAAGAACGGTGGTTGCGACGACAGAGGACAAAAGTACAATTGGACAGCGGACCTCGCAGCCTGAAGTGACGGTTGCCTTACTCGGGACGCGTAGTGAATCAATGCGGATCGACCCGAAGACGGGGGCGCGGGTGAAAGTATTGGCGTTACCTGTTAAGGGCGATCAGATTGTATACGGTGCGGTCTACATGATTGCTTCGATGGAAGGTACTTATGCGACGATTGGGAAAATGAACGGCATCCTGGGGACGGGTACGATGATCGCTATGGCCATTACGGCGGTACTCGGGGTCGTATTGGCCCGCACCATCACCAAGCCAGTGAAGGAGATGACCCGTCAGGCACGATTGGTGGCAGATGGGGATTTTAATAGTAGTGTAAGAGTCTATAGCGATGATGAAATTGGCCAACTCGGTATGGCCTTTAATCATATGACCTTGCGTTTGCAGGAAGCGATCTTGCAGCAAGAGGAAGAGCGTGAGAAGCTCGCGGGAATTTTGAGCAACATGACGGACGGTGTTATTGCCGCTAACCGGAATGGACAGATCATCCTGTTTAATCGGGCCGCAGAAGATATGTTGCAGGTGACGATGGCTTACGTCCTTCTCAAGAGACGCACCTTGTATGATTTGTTGGGCCTGCCGCCAGAAGATGAGATGTCGCTTTATGCGCAGGAAGAACCGCTTATTATTGAGATGACGTTGCCGAATAAGGAAGAGGTAATCCTGCGTGTGACGTTTACGCCTTTGCAGCACGATAGCAAAAAAATGGGCGGGATCATAGCTGTCGTAGCCGATGTGACGGAGCAGCAGCGACTGGAGCAGCAGCGCCGCGAATTCGTAGCGAATGTGTCGCATGAGCTGCGGACACCACTGACGACTATTAAAAGCTACGTGGAAGCGCTGCTGGATGGCGCAGTGGAGGATCCAGAGCTGTCCCAACGTTTCTTGAAGGTTACGTCGTCCGAGACAGAGCGCATGATTCGCTTGGTAAACGATTTATTGCAGCTATCGCGTTTTGATTCGCAAGGGGTTCGTCTGCATTGCAAGGAAGCGGACCTCAATCGATTGCTTCACTATGCTGCTGATCGTTTTTCCATGTTCAGTGAGCAACAGGAGGTCCAGCTCAGTCTGGATATGCCGAGCAAGCTTCCGCCGGTTTACATTGATCTGGATGCGATCAATCAAGTATTGGATAATCTTTTGTCCAATGCGATCAAGTATACGCCTCAAGGGGGCACTGTGGTTCTCATGGCAAGAGAGAACCACAAGCAAAAGCGGGTCCAAATCTCCATCACCGACACAGGAATCGGTATTCCCAGCCGCGATTTGAAGCGAATCTTTGAGCGTTTCTACCGCGTAGACAAGGCGCGTTCGCGCGGCCAGGGTGGAACAGGTCTGGGATTGGCGATTGCCCGCGAATTAGTACAGGCACACGGTGCAGATATCGAGATTACGAGCGAATGGAACGCTGGAACGACAGTCACGTTCTGGGTGCCATTTGCCCAAGGAGGAAAAACGGGATGAAGCGGATGCTAGAGCCTGCCAAGACCGTCTTACTCAATCTGCTAGTGCTAGCCAGCTTTGTTTTGACAGCGATGTTGTGGTCGAATCAACCTAACCTTCAATTTATTGAACCGGCAGAATACACGCAGTCAAAGCCAGTTCAGGAAAAACAACTCGAACAGCTCGTTACGCCGGAATCCGTTGTTTTTCACTATGGGGAAGATCGCCATACGAAAGCATCCGCAACCGATGCTCCTTACAGTTTGATCGTGCGAGAAATGTCGAAATGGATCTTCCTCGATTTTTCTCCGCTCACCATCTCCAACGAGAAATGGGAAGATATTGCCCGGGAAAAGATGGGGTTGGAAGTGCGCTTTCGGAGCACGGTTCCCTTGTCAATTGTAGGTCGGCTGGTAACCTTTCGGGATGAGTTTGACAACCGATTGAAAGGGATTGACCGATTGTGGGTGTACTACGAGAAGGACGAGGATGTCGTCTACGCGTTGTTTCTGTCGACTGAGGAAGGTCGAATGATGCGTTCTCGAACGTCTATCAGCCCAAAGGATTTGCGAGAATCGTATTTGGCTTCTGGTGATTTAATGCCTGAGCAAATCATGAAAATCGTCAAACCAGAGCGAAGCTTCGTAGATTTGGAAGGACCTGCGCTGATGTGGAGCACTTACTATTTGCCCAAGAATCAGTTGCGCATGCAGCAATTCCGCTACAGCTACGTACCTGTTACGAATGAAAGACTAATCGAGTCCTACTTTATCGATCAATCGCTCGTCAGACAAATCATGGAGCGGGACAAAACGGTTATTTTTACAGATGGCAGCAGATCGATTCAATTGAGATCAGAGCAGCAGGCGTTCACGTTTACCGACCCGGCGTACCAACAGCGGGATCAGGTGCTGTCAGATGAAGAAAAAGTGCAGAGTGCCGTTACCTTCATGAATAAGCACTTGGGCTGGCTCGATGAGTACCATTTTGAACGAATCAAGAAGAGCTACAATGAAAAAGACTTGATCACATTCCGCCAGTACTTGGGGGCGTATCCTTTGATCAGTGATGGGGAAGCCAAGCAAATCGATACGATCCAAATTACCTCAGAAGCAGGCCAGGTTGTGACGATGAGTCGTTCGCTGCTGGATTTGGACAAGTATATCGACAATAAAGAGTGGACGATCATGTCTGGTCCTGAGCTGTATCAATATATCCGCGACAAAAAGCTGGCGGACACAGAAAAAATCACGAACGCTTATTTGGCTTACCATACCAAAGTAGGCGAAGGATACGTGGACCTGATGCCAATCTGGGTAGTGGAATTGGCGAATCAGGCGAACCTGTATATTTCTGCGCACACCAAACAGGGAGGAGGGAAGGCGCATGGATTGGAGTAGGACCAAGACGATTCTGATCTGGGCCTTTCTTCTCCTCGATTTGTTTCTCCTGTATCAGGTGTATGTGACGCGCATTAGCCTGTGGAATGACAAGGAAGTCGCGCAGAGCGAGAAATGGAATACAGAGCTGTACTTGAATCAGCAAAATATCACATTGGATACAGAAGTGCCGCAGGATACACCGGAAATGTCCAATTTGGATGCGGAGTATATCGGAATTAATCCGATTTCCTTGCATGAGATATCGGGGCTTCAGGCGACGGTAGAAAAGATGGCGCTGGCTGCCAAGCTGGATCCACCGATGCAGATTCGAGGTCAACTGAATCCTCAGGAGTTCTTGCGTCAAATTGGTCCAAGGCTGATTTATTCCGATCAATACGTAGCCGATCCGTATCAATCGAATCAAGCGCGGCTTTTGTATTGGCAGGTCTATGATAAAATGCCAGTATTCGTCGCGCCGTTGGAAATGTATTTGGACAACGGAGCGATACTTGGCTACAGGCAGACCTTTTTCCACCTTCGCAAGCAGCAGGGGGAACGACAGGTGATCTCTGGTTATGCGGCACTACGCTCTCTGGTGGACAAGCAAATCATTTCACCAGGGGAACGGATTGAGAATGTGAGCTTGGGTTATTACGGTTCTTACGATGCGGATATTCAGACGCTGGTGCCTGTATGGCGTGTGGTTCACGATGGCAAATGGCATTTTGTCAACGCGATTACAGGAGCTCTGGAGCGTCCGATGGTTACGCTGCTCTAAAAAGATAGACAGCCTGGGAAAGATACGGGAAGAGGGATGTTCGGTGAGATTTAGTGTGTTGGCAAGCGGGAGTACGGGCAACGCCATTTATGTGGCAACAGACCGTATTTCCGTATTAATCGATGTAGGCATTACAGGAAAGCAGGCAGAAGCGGCACTGGAGACCATTGGTGTCAATCCAGGGGATCTCAGCGCCATTCTCGTCACCCATGAGCACGTCGACCATATTAAAGGGGTCGGCGTCATGGCGCGGCGATATGGATTGCCGATTTACGCCAATGAAAAGACGTGGTCGGAGCTGGATGGGCAAATCGGGACGATCAAGGAAGATCAGCGACGCTTCTTTTCTGTGGGGGAAAAGAAAGAGTTGGAGGATTTGGGCATCGAGTCATTCGGAATCTCGCACGATGCCGCCGAGCCGATGGGCTTCTGTTTTTATCATGGCAAGAAAAAGCTCAGTGTCGCGACTGACTTGGGGTATGTGAGTGATCGTATTAAAGAGACGATTCGTGGAGCAGATGCGTATGTGTTCGAGTCCAATCATGATGTCGAGCTGTTGCGCATGTCTCAGTACCCTTGGAGCATCAAGAGACGTATCTTGAGTGATGTCGGGCACTTGTCCAATGAAGCGGCGGGCGATGCTTTGCTCGATTGTCTAACAGGTGGGGCAGAACGCGTGTACCTCGCCCATTTGAGTAAGGAAAACAACATGATTGATTTGGCCAGACTGACGGTCAAAAACATCTTGGAGGAGCGGGGCATGTCTGTTGGTGACGATGTGCATCTGCGCGATACGTACCCGGATCGACCTACCAAGCTGGAAGAGTTATAAAGCTATAAGATCGGTTTGATCCCTGCCTGACGACTGGCGAGACGCTCTGTGAGCTTCGCATACGTATCGATATGGAAAGTTAATTGTGTATCGAGCTCATTCACTTTGGCAGTCAGCTCGTCGTGAGTTAGCAGTCCTTTGGCTACGAGCAACTCGATCAAGGCATGCAGGACAAGCGTATTGTGGTAGTCTACTTCCTGAAGGTCAGCCAGCTTGGCGATGAGGTGGACTTCTTTCAAGTCTATCAATCCTTTCTATTTGGTCTGGCAGGAAAAGCTTTTAATCTATCATATCCGTGCTCTCGGAGAAATATTCCGGGAGCTTTTTTCTATTCCACAACCTTTCCATAATTCTCACGCCATTTTGCCGAAAGCGGGTCGTATACTAAGGGTGTCAAAAGGAAACAGACATCAACCAAATCAATCATGCAAACCAACTATGGCGCATGTCATTGTGTATACGAGCATGAAAAACCTGCAAAGCTAGTAATGGTAGAAGATAGAAAGGAGAGGTATGAATCATGGGTTTTTATGATGATTTCACTCACGTGGAGCGAAAAAAACAACGCGGTTCTAACATTGGGCGTATGGTTGTGACGTCGGTGACGTCCGCGGTAATTGGGGGGATGGTCGTCCTGCTCACGCTGCCGACTCTCTCCAATGCGGGATATATTAATATGGTTAAGCCTGGAACAGAAAATGCGATAAGCAGCAATGCCTCCGCTTCTGCTTCTAACCTGTTTGCCAAGCCAGTATCTGTTAGTGTGGGATCGGGTACAGTAGATGCGGTGAAACAAGTAGAAAATGCAATCGTTGGTGTAATCAACATCGGTCAGCGCAGAAACAGTTGGATGCAGAACTCGATGGATGTAGAGCAGGGCCAAGGCTCTGGTGTCATCTTTCAGAAAAAAGGCGGAAAGGCCTACATCGTTACGAACTATCACGTAATCGATAAGGCGCAAAAACTGGAGGTCGCCCTGCCAACTGGTGAAAAAGTGTCGGCAAAAGTGGTCGGCGCCGATGGTTACGCCGATCTGGCTGTACTGGAAATCGACGCCTCCAAGGTTACGGACGTTGCCGAGTTTGGTGATTCCTCTACCTTACAGGTGGGCGAGCCGGCCATTGCTATCGGGAACCCATTGGGCATGCAGTTCTCCCGGACGGTTACACAAGGTATCATCAGTTCCAAGGAACGCTCCATGCCCATGGACTTTAACGAAGATGGTCAGGACGACTGGGAGCTGGATGTCATTCAAACAGACGCAGCGATCAACCCTGGTAACAGCGGTGGAGCCCTCGTAAATATCGAGGGTCAGGTCATCGGAATTAACACCTTGAAAATTTCCAAAGCAGGTGTCGAAGGGTTAGGTTTTGCCCTCCCGATCAATGATGTCAAAGTAATCGTGGACCAACTGATGGAAAAAGGCACGCTGCAACGTTCTTACCTCGGTGTGCAGCCACTCGACTTGGCCAATGTGCCGCGCTACGAATGGAAAGAAACCTTGAATCTGCCTGACAATGTGAATACTGGCGTCGTCGTGCAAACAGAGGTAGGCAAATTCTCTCCTGCGGGTCAAGCAGGCTTGAGACAATTCGACGTCATCGTCAAGCTGGATGACAAGAACATTTCCACCAGCGCTCAGCTGCGTAAGTATCTGACGATGAACAAAAAGCCGGGCGATACGATGGACGTTACGTTCTATCGTGACGGTATCCAGAAGACTGCCAAAGTGAAGCTGACCGCTCCGCCACAGCAGTAAGGAGCACTGACCAATCTATTTTGTGGGCAGGCATGTGAAGGAAACAAACTTTGATGGGCAATTCCGGGATGCATTTTGTCCCGTTTGCATATATGCAGTATCCTAAGTTCCCCCCTCTATCTATTTTTAAATAGATCCCTTCTTAAGAGCGCCGAGCTGATACGGCGCTCTCTTTTTTTGTTAGACGGGCTTTCGGTGGAGGAGAGAAAAAAGAAGAAAACGCTCAAGTTCTTGGGCTACCTGCCGTGAGGCGGTTCTGCCCAGCTCCATGTAAAAAAAGAAACCCGCGTCCAAAGTCGGGCAGCTACGTAGTGTCTCAGAGGTGGACGCTAAAGGCAGGTTTCTTTTTTTCCATTGCGCTTCGGTTGGTATCCCAAAGACTTTCGCCGTTTTCTTCTTTTTTCTCTCTACAGCTTTACATGTCCGTCGGAAGTAAAAAAATAAAAGCAATAAAATACAAAGGCTTATGATTGAAGTGCCCCCTGTCAAGTAGACAGTGAAAAAACAAAAAGCTTAGACACCAATCTGAACTTAGGTTGGTGTCTTCTTTATGCCACAGAACTTTTTAGATATTGCCTATATTCTAGAGGCGTCATACGGTTTAGCCTTTTCTGGTACCGATGATTATTATAGTAATTTATGTATTCCGTAATGGCTCCTTCTAGCTCTTCGTATGTATTGAATTTATGGAGATAGTACATCTCCGATTTTAACATTCCCCAGAATGATTCCATTGGACCATTGTCGATGCACCTCGCTACCCTCGACATGCTCTGAGTCATTCCTGTATCATCTAATTTCTTCTTGAACATTTTGTTCGTGTATTGAAATCCTCGATCACTGTGAAAGATGGGTTTCGCATTAGGATATGCCCGATGGGCAATATCAAACGTTCTAAACACAAGCTCGTTGTTATTGGAGTGCCCGACCACAAAAGAAACAATACTTTTATCCGACAAGTCCAGAATTGCGCTCAAATAAGCCTTGCTTTGAAGGCCGTACTTCATTTCCGTTACGTCTGTGAGCCACTTTGTACCCAATTCCACGGATTTGAAATCCCTGTTCAAGACATTTTCTGCCGTGATTTCAGGCGTTGTCGGAACGTAATTCTTTTTCTTTTTGCGGCATACGGATTTCAATTCTAAAATACCCATGAGTCTGTATACACGTTTATGGTTGATAGAAAGATGGAACTCTCGATTCAGTTTCATGGTCATCTGGCGATAACCAAGAATACCGTTTTTTTCTTCGTAGGCACGCTTAATCATAGGTAGCAACACTTTGTTGAATTTCTCATTTTCACTTTCTTTTCTATTTCGCCACTTATAATACGAGGAACGCGGAATTCCTGCGATTTCACAAAGTTGGCTGATAGAATATGATTTACTGTCGTACAGATCACGAATGGCAAGATAAATGGGTTCATTGCGGACTTGGTTTATTGTCGCCTCCTTTGAATTTCGTCTAGCTTTTTTAGAAAATCGATCTCCATTTGCTTTCTTTTATTCTCAGCTTGAAGTAGTGTATTTTGGGCTCGTAGGTTCTCAAGCTCAGACCTCTCGTTTTCAAATTTTCGTTTCCCACGTTTGTCCTGAAGTGCATCTACGCCAAATTTGATGTATTTATTTGTCCATGAGTAAACCTGCTGATAAGACACCTGAAATTCCTTTGCTGCTTGGGCATAATTATGCTGATGTTCTAAGCAGAATTTCACAATTTCGATTCTTTCTTCGAAAGTAGTCGCTCGTCCTTTTGTCATGATTGGTGTTCCTCCTGTTTCGGAAGATTTCAACTTTTCATGACCATTATACTTTAGAATCCAATTACGCAGTTGGCGGGTTGATTTAATGCCATATCGCTTACATATCTCCATATGAGAAAGACCGCCAGCTAGATAATCTTGGACAGCAGATTTCTTTAGTTCTGTGGAATATGTTCTATTCTTAGAAGTACTGAGCAGTCCAATTGGACCTAATGATTGATAGGTTTGAAGCCATTGTTTCATGGACGGAAAGGTAACATTTAGAGAACTTGCTAAATGATTTAGAGAATCTTCCCCGCGAAGATATCTTTCGATAACTGCAACCTTTTCTGGTCCAGCTATTTTTGCTTTATGGGACATAAAAAATGCTCCTCCTTACAGGTAGACAGTTTTATTATTGCAACTGTCTACCTGAAGGGGAGCATATCAGATTGTAAACTCATCGAGGTCTTTTTGGTGGATTCATTTGTTTTGTTGCGGTTCTGGGGTAGAATAGGAAGCGACATTATTTGTACGGAAAAGAGGCATTTGATATGGACATGAAGATGAAAAGCTTGCAAATAGAAGGAAAAGAAGTTGAGCTGTTGGCGGAATATCCGGTGCGGTTTGCTTGTATGGAGCATTTGGAGCAGGAGTTGGATGATTACGTTAATGATTTTGAGGCGGCGCCGGATACGTATGCGGCACAGGCGATTGAGGGCGATGGAGTAGACAAGCGTTGCCGGGAATGTGGAGAGCCTGGGCAGATTGCGCTTTTGAAAGAGAAGGGAATGTAGGACCATGCAAATTTCGATTATTACGGTAGGGAAGCTGAAGGAGAAATATTTGCGTGAGGGCATTGATGAATACAGCAAGCGTCTGTCTGCTTACTGCAAGCTGCAAGTGATCGAGGTCAATGATGAAAAGGCGCCAGAAGAGATGAGCGCGGCGGAGATGGAGCAGGTGAAGCGCAAGGAAGGCGAGCGCATCCTGGCGCAGATCAAGCAGGATCAGTATGTGATTGCGCTGGCGATTGATGGGCAAATGTGGTCGTCGGAGAAGCTGTCTGCGGAGATGGACAAGCTGGCTTTGCATGGGCGCAGTCAGGTGGCGTTTGTGATTGGCGGGTCGTTGGGGTTGGCTGATCAGGTGTTGAAGCGGGCGGATGCGTTGCTGTCGTTTTCGAAGATGACGTTTCCGCATCAGTTGGTGCGGTTGGTGCTGCTGGAGCAGGTTTATCGGGCGTTTCGGATTAGTCGGGGGGAGCCTTATCATAAATAGTGGTAAAGCGGAGAATTTAATTGAAAGTCGATGCCACTATGCTCAAGCTTTGGCGGCTTGGGTTCTACATTTCTTTTATTAGTGTTTGACATAACAAGTTACGAGATATGAGAAATTATATAAAGGAGTCTCCAAAAAGAATGTCGAGTTTTTGGTGTATTGACGAGAGATTTTAAATGAATGTGGTTGCGATACTTAATCTAGGGTCCCCATGTCCTTGTGATGGAGGTTTATATCTATGGCTCATGAGCTACGAAGGTTTTTTTACAATGAACTTGGTGGGTTCAGTGACAAAAGAAAGAAAAAATTGAAGAGGATTATCCATTTCAACTTAGTGATTACAGTCACGATGTAAATGAGCACGCAACATTTGTGCATCTGAATGTTACTGATAATTCTACCTTAAAGATATCTTTTTCTAACGACTTGGAGTTGAACTTTCCTTAAACTGAATATTTAAGTAAATATCTTGAGAACTATGAAGGTACGTAGGATCAAAATCAAATATCAATTATTTTTGATAAGAACGATTTGGATTTAATTAAAACATTAAATAGAGAGTTCGATCAGCACTAATCAACCCAATTATGCTTGGGTTAAATAACGTATTATTTCTTCTTAAAATAAACTATTGAGTTTGCTTTCAAGGGCTTCTTTTGTGCAGTGAAACTAGCCAAGGTGGGAGTGTGCTGAGAGGTCAGGGATATGATCGCCCCTTGTCTCCAACATACTTAACCATCAAAGCTGCAGAGATGCCGTTTTTCCATTTTTATTTATGTTACCGTATTCGAAGCTTGTGGAGTGCTGTTCATTGTTAGTGGGGAAGGACAAATAAATATAAAATGTATTGACGGATTTAGCAAAGAAGGGCGGAGAACCCCTCTTTTTTTGTACTACTGTAGAGTAAAGCATCTTTATTCACTTACTAATATTACCCACCCACTATCTGGAAAACAGTTTATAATAAATTGTTGAAGCTACAGTGAATTTAAGGGGGAATACGAATGACACCAAGTGAAGAACAGGGATTAAAGATAGCGGTAGAAGTCTTTGAAAAGAAATGTCAAAAACTTGTAAGACACAGAAGACCGAATATTTATCTTAAATCAAATGCAGAACTTTTCAGTGATTGGTTCGAAGACGGATTGGACGATTATAGTATTCATAAACTTGGTGCAAACGCACATCCAGACTTGATTATTAACGGAGTTGGCTTTGAATTAAAGTCGTTGCGTGCAAACAGTCAAATCCAGTTCAATTCAACGATTCCTTGTGGTGGTTTCCGACATGGTGAAGTTGCAGGCGAATGTTATTACGCAGTTGCACGATACACCACTGAACGGAATTACGGTTATCTTGAAGACTTCACCATTTGTGACGGTGACTTTTTCAATCATAATCGTGAAAGAGCTTTTGCCCACCATAACGAACAGGAACCAGGCTTTGGTGATTATGGAGATGGCGTAATTCGTCATCGCAAAATGTATTCATTCCCTAGTCCGTTAAGAACAGCTCAAGGTATTTCTCTTATTTCAAAGGTTAGTAACGTTCATGAACTATACCAGACATTAGTTTTTGATAGACAAGTTGATCGCATAAATACCCTTGGCGAAACATTCACCTTCTATGTCTATCGACACAATTTGTTGCCATAAGCTCAAAAATATTGGACAACCCCCTTTATCATTTGGTACAGTCTAAGTATATAAATTTAGTGTACCATGCGAGGGGATACAAAATGAAGACAACGCAGTTAATTTCTCTGTCTAAATCTGAACACAGGGAACTGATTAACAAATTAGAAGACTTAGCTAGTAAGGAAAATAGGTCGCTTTCGGATACTATTATGCACTTATTAGGAATTGGATATAGTGAGTACATAAACCGTTCCATCGAAGACTCGATTCCTTATTCCGTCGTATCCCTGTTTGCAGGTGCAGGTGGTCTTGATACTGGTTTGAAAATGGCAGGGTTCAACGTCATTTGGGCAAATGAAATTGATAAAGACGCTTGTGAAACCTATGTTGCGAATCACCCAGAAACATATGTGGAACGTGGAGATGTTCGTAACGTTAAATCATTTCCAAAGGCAGATTTGGTTGTTGGGGGTTACCCGTGCCAAGGCTTTTCGTTAGCAGGGAATAGACTTATGACGGACGAACGCAATTATTTATACCGTGAATTTGTCCGTTGCTTACGTCAAGCAAATCCGAAATTCTTCATCGCAGAAAATGTTAAAGGATTACTAACAATGGCGGGCGGTCAAATTATTGAGGCAATGATTCAGGATTTTCGGAATGAAGGTTATATTGTAAATCACCATTTAGTAAACGCTAAAGATTATGGTGTTCCGCAAGACCGTGAGCGTGTATTGATTATAGGAGTACGTGAAGATGTTGACTTCAAGTATGAGTTTCCAAATCCAACGCATGGTGATGGACTATTTGGACTTAAACCGTATGTGACGTTAAAGGATGCAATAGGGCACTTGAAGCCAAGCGAAGTTGGCGAAATTTACGACAGTACTTTTTCTTCACGTTATTTAAGCCGAAACCGTAAACGGGCTTGGGACGAAGTGAGTTTCACTATTCAAGCCAGTGGTCGTCATGCTCCATTACACCCAAGTGGTGAGCCTATGATTAAACTAGGTACAGACGAGTGGATTCTTCCAAAAACGTCGGAGCATCGCAGACTATCCGCAGTTGAATGTGCTCTGATTCAAACATTTCCTGCTGATTATATTTGGAAAGGAAGCCTCGGTTCTATTCATAAGCAGATTGGAAATGCAGTACCCTGCCTTCTTGCCAAAGCAGTTGCAAAACCAATGTATGACTTCTTAAAACAATACTATGCTCAAGAGCAACAAAAACAGCTGGAAAGTCATATACAATTTGCTTAAATACAGGTGATTGGTGGATAACTTCTTAAAGTTTTTAGATGATGCAATTGACACTTGGATGAAGTTAAGTGACGAATAGGAAAAGATTGAATCAACTCATTCCGATATTCTTGCAGAAAAGCATCCTTTCAATAATGATTTTCGAGAAGTAGTTGCGGATATGTTGGAATAGAAATGCCCCACGTTCCACTAATACTTCAACGTAAATGGCAGAGATGTCGTTTTATATTTTTTGGTTACCAGGAGCTGTTTATATGGAAGCAGAAGGGAACTCTAATGGCTTAATTGTCTGGAAAAATCATAATACAGAAATCGGTAGTGCTGGCTCATCAGATGTAGGTGGGGCTATTTATGTTGCTACGGCAGACGATACTAAAAAACAGTGGGATGAATTCGTAAATGGATTTAAAACTCAAAGGTTTTTTATTAGCGAAGATGAAACCCTCTTAAAGAATCATGTTAGTCAAATTATTCATGATAATTTACATGCAATCAGCAAAGGCAAGAAATTTGTGAGAGCAAGAATTAACAATGAAGGCAAGGACTTTTCAAAGAACAAGGAACTTGCAGCGCCGCCAGAACACTTAGTAGGCACTGGTCGATTAAACCAGAGGGGAATACGTTATCTATATGTAGCGGATATTGCAAAAACTGCAGTTGCTGAACTCAGACCTTGGATCAATGCTGTAATAACAGTTGCTGACGTAAAGGCAAAAAGGAACTTAAAGGTCATTGATTTTGTACCGAAGGATACGGACAATGAAAGTAGCTTTAAGCGCATAATTGGTGAACTATTTTCCAGACCCGTCCGACCTGATATTTCTGACATTGAGTATTTGCCAACCCAATGTATTGCCGAGTTTGTGAAAAGGAATGGATATGATGGGGTAAGATATGCGAGTGCGGTCAATCCAGGTGGAATTAATTACTGTTTATTTGATCCAGATTGTGTGAGCGTAAAAATAAGCCACAAGGTATTAGTGACTACTATTAATGTAGAATCAAAGCAAATATAATGGTATTTGTCAAAACAACAGTAAGTATACTTGAAAATGCAAACGTTGAAATACATTTCTTCTCAAGGTAACATCCGACAAACTTGTTCCTTGGGAAGTTTTCATTGCATCTGACCCAATAATCTCTCGTCGGGTCTCCTTACGCTTACGGAATGTACTGCCTTCCACTTCTGCAGATTCATACCAATAAATTTGAAATAGAGACACCAATGGTTAGATTTGCTCTTCAAATGATGGTACAGTAGCAGAACTGGAGAGGAATACAATTGTTGACGATGTAAAAATGGGAATGAAACAACGTGCCAAACAGGGTAAGTGGAACGGTGGGAAGGTCTTAGAACAAACGCGATTAAGCCCCATTCCTCAAGTAGAGGATGGGGCATTGAAGTTATTGGTGTACTTTAGCCTATAGGCTAAGATACTCTTCTCCAGTTTCACATGAAGGAGTTGGAGCTGGGTTGTTGGTTCTTGTGGTGAATGTGTCAGTGAGTACGTTTTTGAGCGTTTCAAGATGTAGATTGCAGGCATTCGTGTAGACGTAAGTGAGCGTGGATTCGACCATTTGGTTGTAAGTCTTAATTCGTGCTACCAATCTCCTTCGTCAATAAGATACTCGTAGCGTTCGGAAGCATATTGATTGCTCATTACAAATCATCCCTTTTTGCTTATAAAGCGGCGCAGTCCCGCTTTTTTGGCATTTTTTCAATAGGGGAGTGGGAAGTAAAGTAATTCAACTATTAGAGAAGCAAGACATACAGGGTGAATTCCAAGAATATATGAAAGCAGAGAGTTGAACTAATACAACTCTACTTTAAATCTACTAAGTATTCGAATTGGCTAAATATGATTTTGTCTTTCTCTGTTGTAAATTGATTTACGATTCGATATGTGCGATTACTCTTTGTAGTACCAGTACTGTCGTTCTTGAATTTGATTTCTACAAATCCGGGTTCTTTACCTGTTAGTTGTGTAAGTACAAGCGTTTTCTTAAAGGTATACATACTTTTGTTAATTAAGAACATATCATGATTATTGATATACTTACCCAATGGGGTATTATTGTCTTCGGTTTCAGTTACTTCAGTAAAGGATGCATTAAAATCATCACGCCTCAGTAGTATTTCTTCTTGCTTAGAAGTAGTTCCAATTTTTATCGAAATTTCTTTTGGCATTTTATCTGGAACATGATCACTAAATTCAAATTCAACTTGTGGATTTTTGTCAGTATTAAATTTAATCTTGAATTTGGTATCAAGGTTATCATTCAAACCCAAAATCATAGTTGTTGGGAGAACGAGTAGCCAAACAGCAATAATTCCACCATGTAATGAATATTTCTTAAGTCCTTGAAACCATTTAAAAATCTCTTTAAACCAATTTTGCTTCCATTTTCTAATAGTAATTGTTAAAGCCAAAGCTATAATTATTGCAGTAATGATGCTAGTAATTAAAGGGTTTGAAAATACCAAGGGTACTATAAAAAGAAGGATAAAGTTTAAGAATAAGATCATAAAAAAGCTAGTATAGCTTATGTTCAAAAGCATACGATAATATTTATCTGACTTTTCAATGTATTTAGCACTTTCATTACTATCGTAATTCCCGTAATTATGGAGTTCGTGATAGCAGTAACATATCCCTACCCCCAAGATTAGAAGAGCATTTGCGAAGAGAGTTGATGAAAATACATGTCCTACTCCAATGGGAAATGAATCTATGTATATACCAGAGAATGAAGTTTTTATCCCTTCAACAATTTTTGGTAGAATATACCCAAATAAACCTATCCCAGTACCCACAAGTACCAAACGACTATTCCTATCAGACAATTGCATGATAATCATTCCTTTTGGGTTCTTTCTTAGTATAGTAATACGAGGTTATGGCAATATGGTTTCAAGATTTTCCATATTACGACAAGTATTATTGCGTGGTTCTCTTTCGTTGCTGTTTCTCTAAACTTGGTCAAGCGAATCATAAGTGATGGCGAAAAATCATAAAAGGGAATTAACCATGGCTAATATATTTTGATCCATATGTTGCATATCTCAGATAAACAAAAGGGAGAACGGCCTCTATGGCGTTCTCCCTTTTGCTCTGCGGGATGATAATATGTTTTTTTTTGAGCCCGATTCTACTCATATTTAACCTCCCTAATCTTCCATTTGTGCATAAGCCTCACGCAAGCTAATTGACTTATAATACTCCCTCTCTACTTCCTGCATCTTTTCCAATACGTATCTGTCTTCGGGTATGAACTCAAGGAAAATAGTCGTTATAGCATTCTCCCGTGCGGTATCACACAGGCAAATCTCCTCTATCCCGTAAACCGTATAACCACTGAAAATAAAGGAACAGACTAAGGATTAAGCTTTAGCCAATCCCAGGAAGAGGCATACAATTCCAACAACCTTTCCCATTTTCATAGTATGATTATATTGAGCTAAGATGGAACAGCAAAAAGGCGGGAGACAATGAACGAATTACAAAAAGAAGCGCTGAAAGAGATGAAAACGGCGATACATAAATGGTTTGACGAACAAGAGAATCGAAAGAACGCAGAGGAAGTGATCTTACGCACCAACCTGCAAGTAGGCATCTTTAACTTTGTCACGCTGGATTATCGGTCGGGCAGGACTAGGGTTGAAACTTCGAAATCTGTAGGGAGTGCCGCAGGCAAAAAGTCGATGAAAGCTTCACCCTTTACGCGGGAGCAGATATTGCATGAGGTTCAGCCCCTGCTGGTGGAAATCGTAAGGGAGAGGCTGGACAAGCTGGAAACGTCGCCGTTGATCAACTACCGTTTTACCTTCCAAGGAACCTTCGCAACGACGGACGGGCTTGTGGAATTAACGGTGCTGGAAACTGTCTATGAAGAGAAAAAGCGGCAGATTCTGGAGCGAATTCAGTCCTATATGGAGGAAAAACTGGAGAAGGGCTCTAACCCGACAAACAGGCTGGAAACCTTCTTTTTGGCGCGTCATCTGCTGGATCCGTATTTGTTCCCCGAACCGGAAGCCGCAAAGACGATAGCTTTATTTGACCGGATTCAGGAGTTGAATAAAGAACAGGTTGAGACTCTCGCGGAGCATCGAAGAGATATCATTAGGGCTTTGACCGACTGGGTCGAGAATGTATTTTTGCCGCGATACTATGATTTCACCCGTTCCGAATACAGGACCAATGAGTATGTAATCAAGTCAGATGCTGTTTTTGAGGACAAGGATGAGCCGAATCAGCCTATCGACCTTTTGTTGTACGGAGCGGTAATGATTATTCGTTACGAGCCGGACTTCAACAAAAACAAGGGTCAGACTTTTCTGGAGCTGGCGAAGCAGCTTGGCAGCGGTAAAGCCGCGCGTATGCTAAAGGATGGCAGCGATAGCTTCTCGCAAGAAGACGTTCATTTGCGCCATGAATTGGTCGAATGCAAGGCTAACGATGTTTTTTCCCTCTTCACAATCGTTATTCGCAAGGAAGAAGCCGGAGGGGGGAAGTCTCCTCCAATCCTGTCGTTACAGGCTCGACTAAAGTAGGACAAAGGAGAGAACATGGATTTTCAAGTGCTGCAATTAAAAATCGAGGCGGCTGCGAAGGCTGCATTCGAGCAAGTAAGAAACAAATATGCAGGACAAAGCTTTTGCGGTTACGCCTTGTATTCCGACTCGGATGCAATCACCGTATGTCCGGCGGTAAACTCAACCGATCACTTGAACAAAATGATTGCTGAAGACCCTGATGATGCGATTTATTATCGCTGGAGTCCAGGTGAATGGGATCATGAATTTGAAGGTGCTGAGTGCTTTAAATATATCCAATCAATTGTATAACGAAGTGATGAGTATGCAGTCGGCGGAAAGACACAGGGACTTTAAAGAGAAGGTTTATGAGTGTTGCGTGGCTGCACTTGAAGTACTGAAAAAGGAAGGTTTTTTCTCCGATATGAGCGAATCGGGAGTATTGGTCTTTACTGTATCGGATGACACAAATGCACTGGAATGTGATTGGATTGCCCGATTGAACCGAAATGAACTTGCTCAAGAATTTCAGAATTGGATTGGCAGTTGAGAATATCCAGTATGATTGGGGAGATATTATGTCCGTAATACATGCCTACCTTGCGAAGTCTTCCAATCCTTACTCCCATGAGCGTCTTGCTTCTGAGTTAAGCGACTATTTTGATTTTGAAAGAAAGAACGGACTGGAAATTGGAGTATCAGCAAATCCGTTTACGAGAGAGAAATACTTGATTCTCCGTTGGCCGGGATGGAATTTTACAGCTCATTTTGAAACTGGCCGTAGTGTAGCTGAAGATGTAAATTACATTGTGAGCGTCACCAAGGATTGTCCGCCTGAAATCAAAGACTGTGCAGAACGCATTCGTTTCGTATTCTCGCCTGATGAAGGACGGGAATTCACGAATCATATCATTTGGGCGATAGACTATTTGGCGGAAATACCAAGCGCAATCATTTTTGATGAAAGTCAAAAAACAATAGTGAGTTGCTGGTAAAGAGGCGAATACCTACAGCGGCTTCAAATCCCACAGGATAGGAGAGACGACAGTGCAACTTTCAGATTCTACCCATATCGAAATTACCTCGCTGTGTAAACAAGGCGATGATTTGGTGAAAGCAGGCAATCTTGAGGAGGGCAAGAATAAGTACGTCGCGGCCCTCCGATTACTCCCGGAAAATCATCGAGAATGGGAGGCCGCAACGTGGATATATGTGGCTATTGGGGATGTCCATTTTCAAATGAGAAATTACGATAAGGCATTCAAGTGTTTCTTTAACGCTGCACAGTGTCCGGAGGGGTTGGGGAATCCCTACATTCATCTTCGGTTAGGGCAATTGTATTACGAACAGGAAAACCTTGAAAAAGCGGCAGACGAGCTGACCCGGGCTTACATGGGTGCAGGGATTGCGATCTTTATGGAAGATGACCCAAAATACCTTGAGTTTTTGGAGACAAAAATAGAGATTTGAAGTTTCAGGATTAGAAAAACACTATTGATACAGGAAAGAGCACCAATTACCAGGCAGAAGTCCAAGCTGAGGGGACTCCTAGATATGAAAAAGCTGGCACTTATAATAGGCCAGCTTTTTCATGTCCTCGCTAAATTTCTCGCATGAGGCTGCTTTATTTTCTTTCTGACTCAGCTTGGTGTACTTGGCTAGTAGTAACTTGTGTCAGATCAGAGTGGGCAAAATCATCTGTGTGCGGCAATTGTACATCAAACTCATGGATCGGAGAAATTTCCAGATTCGCGTTGTCAAATTGCAGATTTAATACGTGTCCGCCACCTGTTTTATCCTCTGTGATGAAGTGGAGATGGAATCCGGGAACATTCAGGGCTGCTGCATAATTTGGCGTATAGAAGCCAATCAGGGTTCCCTTAACATTTTTAAATTCAAACTCGGATTGTTTTTTGGTTACTTCAGTCAGCTGCGGATAAGGTCTGGTTTGTTTTGGAACTGTTCTAGCCTTTACCATCTTAAAGGTACCGGTCAGCTTTACGGCATAAAAGACGTTCTTGTTTTCAAATTTCTCCTCAAGCATTTTTGTTAATTGATTGTAATCTTGCACATTGGTTAATGTAGTTTTTTCTTTCGGCTCGAAATGTGTAGTAACCGCAAATGGAGTTTTCACACTTTCTGGCAGCTCCGATAATTTTCCGGTGCTGTCGATCTGGTAGAATTTTGTACCCATCTGAATCATCTCTCCATCGAGATCATTGATGGTACCAAGCCCCATATCGCCTCGCAGCTTCAGGTCTTTCAAAGTCAAGTCCCCTTCAAACTGTCCAAGCATGAGTGCATTGATCGTTGAGTATTGAAACAGTACATTTTTTGGTGCCGGATTAGCGGCAACCGCAGGTTTGGATTCCTGCTTGGCAGGTGGTGCTGGTACAGTAGCCGTTGTAGCTGCAAAAGCAGTCAAAGACAGCCCGGCAACCAGAGCCAGAGATGTGATAGAAGTGATGATATTTTTTTTCATGTTTTTCACTCCACCTTTATATATAAAATTTGTTGCTAACGAAGTTTGTAGTTTTGCACATTATTCCTGATTTGTTGTGCGGTATCCAGGACAATTTTCACTTGTTCCATTAATTCATGCAAAGATTCTTGTTGTTTTTCAATATTGGACAGAGTATCGCTGGAATCTCTGGAGTTGGAATTGGCAATATTCGAAAGATCTTCAACCGATGCGCTCACTTCCTCGGAACCCGCTGCAACCTCTTCCGAAATGCTGCTGAGATTTTGTATTTCATCATTGATTTTAGCCATATCTTCAATGATATCGGAAAGCAGGGTTTCCACTTTGGAGCTTAGGGTCAATCCGTCTTCAACTTCCTGCTGCACCATCGTCAACGATTCCACAGATTTTCTGGTTTCTTTATTGATCTCCAAAATCAGATTGGTAATTTGTGTAGCAGAATCAGCGGATTGTACGGCAAGCTTTTTCACTTCTTCAGCAACAACGGCAAAACCTCTGCCATGTTCTCCCGCACGCGCTGCTTCTATGCTGGCGTTGAGAGACAAGAGATTGGTTTGATTGGCGATTTCATTAATGACAGTGGCAAAATTATCGATTTCCATTGTTTTTTGCATGAGTGTTTCCACGAGATTGGAAGAGTGCAAAACAGCGGAATTGATTGTCCTCATTTGATTCAGTGAATCTGAAACAATCGAAGTTCCTTCTTTTGCTCTCTGATGCGTTTGTTCCGTAATCTCCCCGATTTCTGAAGCTACTTCGGCAAAATTGCTCACAGCAAGCACGCTTTCTTGCATCGTCCGGGATATCTCCGAAATTCCCTGGGCCTGATCCATCGAACCCTTGGTAACCCGGCTGTTCATTTCAGCGATTTTTGAGGAGGCATTGGCAACCTCAGTCACTTCCGAATTTAACACGTCCGTAACTTGATTAAGATTTTGCGCATTTTTCAGCAGGTCTTCGATGAGTTGGTGCAATTGGAGGGCAAGAGAGTTGAAGGCTTGCGCCAAATCTCCCAACTCATCTCTGTTTTTCACAGTAATGTGGGTCTCTGCAAGGTTCCCTGCTGCCAATTGCTTGGATAAACGCGTCATTTGTTTTAACGGGTGTACAAAAATCCGGTTGATCACGTACAAAATGACAAGCGACAATAAAACGGAGATGATAATCATCCCAACTGTTTGTGTAATAATTGGCTTCTTCAGCTCGTCAAGTTCGCTGTCATAAAGCACGCCGGCGATTTTCCAGCCGGTTATCTTGTTCGTGGTAAAGACGATCCGGGAAGGTTTTCCGTCGATTTGAGATGACAGTACTCCCGATTGCTGCTCATAAAATGATTTGTAGCTGTCATCTTGGGGCACTTCTCCAGCAGCAATGGTTGGATGGGTAATAACCTTCTGACTCTCATCCAGGATAAACGCGAAACCTTGCGTCCCTACTTTTGCCGCATTAACGGTATCAGTCACATACTTTTTCAACGATAAATTTACTACGGCAACTCCATGGCCATCGTCCGTAGTTTTTGCTACCGATACGACAATATTTTTAGAGGCGGCTGATACATAGGGTTTGGAAATAATCACTTGACCCTTCTGTTCCATCGCTTTTGTGTACCATTCTCGCGTGCGAGCATCATACTCTTTTGATAATGGACTTTGCGGCTCCATCGCAAAGCGTCCATCTTCGGTGGCAATTCCAATCACTTCGGTATCATCGGTATGCACAGCTTTAAACTGCTTAAGGGTTGATTGCACCTGTTGATTTGACGCCAAATTCGTCTTTTCATCCTTTATCATGTCTTGATAAACGCTTTGAGGCAGTGATCTTGCTAGAACATCTGTGTCTTTCATGATGGGCACAACTACACGATCAATAATCGTGCTGAGGTTTTCGACCTGTTTATTAGCTGAATTGAGTAGTTGAACATCTAATGTTTGAGTAGCTGAACGATACGAGAAGTAGCCAATCAGAATACTTGGGACCAAAACTAAAATGAGAAAAACCGCAAATAATTTTTGGCCAATTTTCCACTGAAACCCTTTTTTAATGTCCACTCCAGCCATAATGAATTCTCTCCATCCAGATTTGTTTATTTATCTTTATATTTCAGTGTATCGGTATAAAAGTTTACAAAAATTAGACTTTTTTGTATGAAATTTGAATGAATTGTTACAATGTACCAAATTGGATGTCCTCACCGATCTTTTGGTGAGGGTCTAAGGTGTGGGAAGCTACCTTATGTAAAATTCTCATTTTCCTTTATCTCTTCTATGAGGAAGGAAGGCACAGACTTTACCCACCATTCATCAAGAGGTTCAATTTTTTTATTGAATCGTTCTCTTTCAAAGGGCGATAAATGGTTAATTTCAACTCGGGGGCATCGTACACCCGAAATGTCATATGCTCCATCGTCATCGTACCCGCAGTCGGATGATTGATCTGTTTTGTCCCGATGGGAGTACCCTGTATATCGTAACGCGGCCACCATTCTCTGAATTCAGGACTGAGTTCCATCAGTTCGCCGACGAGCTCTTTAAACCAGTCCTCCCCGACGAACGGTGTACTGGTAGAACGAAATTGCCCTAGAAGACGTTTGGCGTGGCTTTCCCAATCGCCCATAAGTTTTCGATAGTCGGTTGACGCGAAACATCGCCAAACTGCGTTACGTTCTTTCTTATTCATTTTTTCAAAATCCCCGAACACCAACTGTGCAGCTTTATTCCACATCAATATGTCCCACCGCTGATCCGTTGCATAAGCCGGACACATTTCGAAATCGTTCATGAAGTTTTGCATGATCTTTGTAATTCCTGCTTCAAATGAGGTTGTTTGTTCAACAGGCAGTTGCCCGTGGGCGAGCATAAACAAATGATTTCGCTCCTCAGTATCGAGCTTCATTACCGTCACAAGACTATCAAGCACCTGGGTCGACACTTGAATGTCTTTTCCCTGCTCCAGCCACGTATACCATGTAAGCCCGATCCCAGCAATCTGCGCTAATTCTTCTCTCCGTAAGCCTGGAACCTTCCTTCTTGGACCTTTGGACAAGCCAAATTGCTCTGGAGAAAGCCGGGAACGCCGCGATTTTAAAAACAACCCCAATTCTTTTCGTTTGTCCTTATCGCTGTTCATCTAATCCCTCCGCCTAATCCTGTTACTTTTAATACTATGATTAATAGGCTTCTATTTGTAGGTTTGTTCGTACTTTAATCTTACAACTGTAAGGTTTACGAATAAAGACAAGGAGCTGATCGTTCTGGAAGACTTAATCAGATCTGGTCCATCGAAAGGTCTGATCGCTCTTATGGTGATAACCTGCGGGTTTACCGTGGCAAACGTTTATTTAAACCAGACCTTACTAGTCGATATGGCGAAAACATTCGACTCAACCGTAGCAGAGATAGGAGGTGTGACGACTCTTACCCAGGTAGGCTATGCAATCGGGAACCTCCTGTTAGTGCCATTGGGAGACATGTTTGAAAGACGTCGAATGATTGTCTTCTTGTTGTTGGCGGTTTCATTGTCGCTATTATCGGCCGCACTATCTAGTTCTTTAACATGGTTAATCGTGAGTCATTTTGCGATAGGCATAACGACGATTATACCGCAGCTTGTCGTTCCATTAGCTGCCAGTATGGCAAATGATCGCAATCGGGGGAAGCTACTAGGGACAGTGGCGATCGGTCTTGTCTGCGGAATATTGGGGGCGAGGATAGTTAGCGGCATTGTTGATAGCATATGGGGCTGGAGAGTGATGTATTGGATTTCCTTTGGCTTCATGTTGTTGCTTACTCTCCTAATTCGGTTTCGGCTTCCCCAAAGCCAAGGTGAGACAGCATTACCATACCGCCAGTTGTTGCTTTCGTTGGGGCCTCTGTTCGTGAAGCAAAAAGCACTCCAGAGTGCCTGTTTGAGTCAAGGTATGGTGTTTGGATCGTTTAGTGTCTTTTTTACTACTATAGGATTCTTGCTTCAATCACCCCCGTACGAATACGGCAGTGCCATTGTTGGATTGGTGGGGTTGGTCGGAATCGGAGGGGCTGTCGCCACTCCATTGATTGGACTGATCATTGACAGGAAAGGGGCAGCACTCGCCAATAAAATTTGCATGCTTGCAGCTATGGCTTCGTTCCTGATCTCCGCGGTTGCAGCTTATTGGCTGCCGGGATTGATTGGCAGCGCATTGTTGCTAACGGTTTCCACACAAGCAAATCAGGTTGCCTGTCAAGCGAAAATATTCGAACTTTCTGCTGCTGCTAGAAGCAGATTGAACGGGTTGTATATGGTTTTCACCTTTATAGGGGGTGCAATTGGGTCCTATGTGGGAGTGTGGGCATGGAGCAACTGGCAGTGGTCCGGTGTTTGCGTGGTTGGATTGATCATGGTCTTTGTCGGAATGAGTACATCGGCGGGCATAAAAAATGTAAACGATACGAAAATTGGAAGGATGAAAAATAAAAATGCAAATTCATGATGATACCTATAATAAAGGAATGGAAATTTTGAAAAAAATAGATAGCGTGCATTACCAGAGCATTGTTGATAGTTTTAAAGACACAGTGGCCCCAGATTTGGGACAGCTCGCTGTAGAATTCAATTACGGCCAAATATTTTCCCGTCCAGGTCTGGACTTGAAATCTAGGCTTCTCGCTACAGTGGCAGGTCTGACGGCGATGGGAAATACGCAGCAGTTGAGGTTTTATATTAACGGAGCATTAAACCTTGGATGGACGGAAGAAGAGATTGTGGAGTGCATGATGCAAATGTTAATTTACGCTGGTTTTCCTGTAGCTTTAAATTCGATTCTGACCGTTGCTGCAGAAGTGTTTGCAGAACGAAAAACAAAATCAAATAAGGGGGGCTCCGAATGATTATTGACAGCCACTCACACGTTCATTCGTCGGTAGAATCTCACTTGAATATCATGGACGAATCGAACATCGATAAAACAGTTTTGTTCTCGACGCTTGTTCATCCGGAAAAAAGCGAGTCGTATTCTGAGTTTGTTGAAGAGATGGGAAAATTGTCAAACATATTGGCCAATCGGATAAATAGCTCAGAGGCACGTATAAAGGCAATGGACGAATTGATTCGGACGGTGCGGCAATATCCCGATCGCTTTATCGGTTTTGGAAGCGTACCGCTCGGTTTTTCCGAGACGGAAACGATGGAATGGGTGGAAACCAAAATCGTCAACAACGGGTTGAGAGGGTTTGGTGAATTTACGTTGGGGTCAGGCCAGATCGGATTGCTCGACCCCGTATTCAAGGCTGCGAACGAGTGGCGTGGCCTTCCGATTTGGGTTCATACGTTCGAACCATTAAAAATGGTAGATATTCGGGACCTTGCCTATCTTGTTCAAAAGAATCCGAATGTGCCAGTCATTTTCGGACATTTGGGTGGTTTGAACTGGTTGGATACAATCAACTTAACGAAGGACATAGACAATGCTTATTTGGATACCTCAGCGGTATATACGGTTTTTGCCTTGAGCCTTGCGATGAAAGAGCTTCCTGACAGAACGTTGTTTAGTTCGGACCATCCATACGGCGATCCTTACTTGGCAAAAATCGCAGTTCAACGTTGTGCACCGAGCAAAGAGGTCGAGAGAAGAGTGCTCGGTGAAACGATAGCGGAATTGCTTGAAATCTAATCTAAGTCCCTATTCATGGTGTACCGTATCGTCTCATTAGCAGGTTGATTGGTAATTATATCCACTACCCCAAAAACCCGCAATATTGTCATTCAAGGAGAATATTACTGGAAGACGGAAGAAAGGGGTTGGTTATGCCAGCCCCTCTTTCATTTCTTTTTCTCCAACTCCGCCTTTAATCTTGCATTCTCTTCCAACAGCTTTTGAACGTCCGGGACATCCTTGCCGGAAAACCAGCCATACAAATCGTCTCTTGCTGCATACTCCGGCAATTGATCACGAAGTACCATTTTAATGTGCCGTACATCTTTAACATAAAAGGTGGGAACTTGTTCCATGACCGATAGCTTAAACTCTTGAAACTTCTGATAGTATTCAATTGCTGTGAAGTCGTATGGCTTTTGTCTCAATGCTTCATCTGTGACAACAAAAGCAAATCTAGGTTTGCCTGCTTCTCCGGCATACTCATATTCCCAATGCGTATAACTCATGGATTCATTAGGAAGCGTTAAACCATAGAATCCTCCGAGAATCAGGATATATACATCCGACTCGTCGATCCATCTCTTCCTCATTTTCATTGGACTTTCCTTGAAAAACTGCTCGGTTCCGGCAGGGATATGACCGGCTTGAAGTACGGCTTCAACAGCGGTGTGTCTTTCCTCAATAAGATCGCCGCTGTTTTTGTTGAACTAGCGCTTTCCGTTACTCCAAAGGATTAGCTTTAAGTATTAGTTGTCACTAGCGAAGTTTGAGTTAAAAATCCCTTGGCTCCAGGATCGATAATATAGTTTTTTACAATGACGTAAAGGACCAATAACATACTGATTCCGACCAATAGTCGGTAACGTGATTTGGTGTTATGCAATGGATCGTAACCTTCTGTTTCAATTTTTGACAAGATGCTGTTCTTCCCGGGGTCAGCGCTCTTGTCAACTAAATGCAGAGGCTTAGGCTTCCAATGTCTTCAAAAAAACAGATACATGATCTTTAATGTAATGAATATGCCGATTATCAGCTTCCAGTTTGCTCAACATAATCCCGCCTTCAAGCGCGGCCATAAGAAAAGAGGCTGCGCCATCTTGATCGATGCTCGATTTGAATTCCCCATTCGTTATGCCCTCATGCAAGATGTTCTTGATAAATGATATAAAGTCTCGCATGTGATTCTGGGTTTTCTCGCGCAGCAATGGATGCCCATCATCGTACTCAATGGCCGCGTTCATCACGGGGCAGCCTCCCACAAATGGAGGAGAGTCAACCACATTGCTGTACAGTTCAAACATACTGATCAGTTTTTCCATAGCAGATTGCCGAGAACTGACAGCTGCTACAAATTGCTCGAATACAGTGTCGGCGGCATATTCAAAGGCTTCCATCGCAATTTCATCCTTATTGACGAAATGTTTATAGATGCCCCCTTTCTGAATTCCCGTAGCATTTATGATTTCGTTGAGAGAGACACCAGCATATCCTTGAAGGTTAAAAAGCTCGGCTGATTTGCAAATGATGTGTCTTCGGGTTTGCTCACCTTTTTTCATATCCTTCACCTCCAGTTTGCATCATTCACTGAAATGGGAGTGATGTTTCGCTGCTTCGATAATCGGAATCAATTTCGTATCGTTTTTTTTCTGAAGTTGGTAAGTAAAATGCTCGATCATTTTTTGATTAATCCCGAGTCGTGGATAGTCTTCGATGATCTGCTGGAGAAGATCCTTTGGAAAAAGATCGACCCGAAAACCTGCATCAACCATAACTCCTAAATGTACCAGAGCAATCTCTGGTTGGTTTTTTTCTGCTTCGACCGTGGCGTGCAGTTCGACCGCTTTTTGTACGATTTCCGCTTTTTCGATTGGATAACCATGTTGAACCAAGAAATGGCAAGCCGCCTCTCCGCCCTCGATTTCAAAAGTACGCTCTCTGTCTGCAAATGGTTCGGTCAAGCCCAAGTCATGCATGATGGCACCGAGATATAGCAATTCCATGTCAATGTTCAGATCATTCTTCTGAGCGATCATATATCCAAAAGCATATGTTCTCATCAAATGATTGAATAGTGTTTGGGTTGAAAGTTCTCGCACATAATGAGTGGCATCAACCGACAGCTTGCTTTCTGGAATAATAAACAGTGAAGTCATGTGTTACTCTCCTTTGTGTTAGAAAAATGTGTGCTTCTGTGCTAACGTAAAAAGATACCGATCGGTCTCTTTTTACGTTAGCACATCTCTATTTCGTTTTCAATAGTTGAGTTGCGTCGTCTAGTATCGCTGGCTTCCACAAATGCTTGCTTACGGAATCTAAGATCGAAAGCCCGGTCAATGTGGTAGAAGCTGCCGCTAGCATCAAAATTGCCGCCATACGCGTTAATTCTCGCTTATGTAATCATAATTTTCTTGTTGCAGCCAGCTATCATGCAACCATTTCTCAGTAACTCAAACTTCGCAGCTTGAAATAGGCAGATAAGCCTTGAGATAACTTGACAAGCCGGCAATCCATTGTTGAAGTTGACTTTGGATCAGTTTTGTAAGCTTCTTGATAGCCTTGGTTACTTCATTGATCAATTCAGAAGTTATTGCAAGGCTACCACCCAATCTAAGGCGCTAACTTCATCGTAAAGCAAATAAAACAACCCTCCGAGTGTACGGTGGTAGATGCTTTGTCGATGCAGCTATGCGAGCAGAATGTAAATCTGGAAAATACGATTGTCGTATGACTGACGAGCAGATTGTATGAAAGTCCTTGAAAGTCTTTGAAACACCCTCCCGGATTTGATCGGAAACAGTTTCATGAGGTGGTTCAATGCAGAAGCATTATATTGATATTGCAGTCATCAAAAATCTATTTGGTCTTACTGTTACATGCTATGCGGTGAGCCTTATCATAAGTAACGGCAAGTATTTACAAGCATTAACAAAGTAGTTGCTTTGAAATAAAGTTCGTAATGATTAGATCTATATATTTAACTGGGTGGGTATGTTTAAAGGTATTAACTTTGTTTAATAATATTGGCGGTGTTAGTAATCGCGGTTGGGCACGGCATCTCGTCCAAGCACTTATATAAATTAAAAGTGAATACTGATTGATGGAGGAATCGATATGACGCCCAACTCGGAAAGCAAAGAGTTAGTAATAACGCGTGAGATTCATGCGCCACGCGAACTTGTATTTCAAGTATGGACTGAAGCAGAGCACCTGAAGCACTGGTGGGGGCCGAAAGGGTTTGAAATAAGTGTAAAGCATCTCGATTTTCGTGAGGGCGGATTTTTCCACTACAGTATGCAAGCTCCTGATGGCAGTCAAATGTGGGGTAAATTTGTGTACCAGGAGATCAAGGCTCCCGAGAAGATTGTCTGGATCAACTGCTTTTCAGATGAGGCAGGAAACATTGTCAGGTCTCCATTCAGTGATTGGATCCCGCTCGAAATTCGCAATGAGGTAACAATGAGCGATAATAATGGTACAACCCAAATAACCCTTTGCAGCAGACCGATAAATGCTACTGAAGAAGAGCGCAACTTCTTTGAGGGGATGTTCGATTCCATGAAGCAGGGCTTCGGAGGAACTTTTGATCAGCTTGAACAATATTTGTCGGAGGAAAAAAACTAGCCAAAGCGTCCAATAGGATGTCTTTTTTGGTCCAAAGTTCCGTGAGCAGAAAAGTTATCTTTACACTTGCCGTTACCCGCTGTTTGAACATTAGTGGGTGCGGCGTTTTTATTGTCTGCACAGATTAATAATGATAATCGTTATCAATAATGCTAAAATAAACAAGAGCCCTCATCTGCTTCTGATCAAGAAGCTGCACAGGATGTACAACGATCGATCTTACGTATTACTGGCAAACGACTATTGAAATGAGGTATGCAACGTGAAAATCGACGTTAATCAGTTAGCGGAGCATTTGGCACACATTCCTTTTCAAGTAGAAGGAGTATATCGATATGCGAAAAATCTAGGTGTACCTTACGCTGAATATACAGATTCTTTTCCGGGGTTTGTGTTTCCACTTACAGGGAAGGTACAATTTCAATTTAATGGAACGCCTTATATCTTTTCGCCAGGAAAAGTTGTGCATGGCGGTGCAAGAATGAAACTAGCTCAAAAAATGTTCGGTAACACAAACTGGGAATATATCCTTGTTTTATACCGGATATATAACTCAGAACTAGAAGAGACAAGCTTTTCCCATCAGCATTTTGAATTATCAACGGGTCAATCTCCTCGTCTGATTGAATTAATTATGCGTCTTTGGCATGTGTATAATCAGCCTGGTGGCATTTCGATGTTTCAGACCGAAATGCTGTTTCGTGATGTACTGAATGAAACCTTATTATGTGTTGTGAATAGGCAGAATAGCTGTGAATCACAAACTTTGTTCGAACGGGTATCTCATTATATTCATGAATACTATGATCAAAGCCTTACAATAGCATCGCTTGCAGAACAATATAACGTGAATCGAAATCGACTGTCTTATGTATTTAGAAGACATGCAGGTATGGGACCAGCGGAATACATATTAAAACATCGTATAAACATGGCGCAAGAAATGCTATTTACAAGTGAAGCGTCTGTACAACAAATTGCACAAACGGTTGGAATTGCTGACCCGTTTTATTTTAGTAGAGTGTTCAAGAAACAACTTGGTATCTCTCCTACTGAATATCGAGAGAAGTTCATCAATAATCCATGCTAATTTCAACAGGCATCCATTCTCATCTAAAAATTCCTTTTCTATACTAATGGCAAACGAAAGATAACATGATGTTGGAGGAATTTTCGTATGCAAAAGATGAAAGGCCTGCTAATCTCCATGTTATTAGTAGCAGGCATACTGGCAGGTTGTAATGAAACACCTGCTGAAAATAAAGGATCAACGACAGAAGGCGCATCTACAACAGCAGGTAAGGTAGATACAACTGAATGGCCAAGAACATTTAAGGATGCCTTAGGTAAAGAAATTGTTATTGAGAAAAAACCAGAAAATATTGCTTCATTATGGTATTTTTATCCTGAAATACTAGTTGCATTAGGTGAGTCGCCTGCTGCTTCTACTGAAAAAGAGTATCTATCTTCTTTAACCTATTTAAAAGGAAAGCTGGATTCTGCTGATGAATTAGGAGAAAAATTATCACCTAATATTGAAAAAATCCTATCGATAGAGCCTGACATTATTTTAGCAACTGAGAATCATGAAAAAATGTATGATTCACTAGGAAAGATTGCGCCAGTCATTACGTTAAAATCCAAGGACATCTATGACGATTGGCAATATGGACTCCGAACAGTAGCCGAGATTATTGGAAAAGAAGATGAAGCGGAAAAAGTCATTGATAAAATGATGAAAGAAATCATAACTGGGCGCGAAGCATTAAAATCGATTGAAGGAGAGTCAGTAGCCCTTATATTGTCGTGGGATGGAAAAACGTTTAATGTCCTGGGTGAAGGAAATCCGGTCTATATACTTGCGTTTGATAAAGAGAAGGGACTGGGACTTACACCAGACCATATATTTAAAGGTACGACTAATAAATTTACTACGTTTGAAGGAATATCAACGGTTGAAGCAGACCATATTTTCCTTATCGGTGACATTACCAAAAAGGAAAAATTAATGAATGACTTAAAACAAAGCAATGTGTGGAATAATCTCAATGCCGTTAAGAAAGGAAATGTTCATTTAATGGATACGTCCGCTATTACTGGTGGCCCATTAGCTATCGAATACGCTTTACAAAATATAACAAGTGCCTTGCGTAAGCTCTAAAAAGTCGAGAAAAATGAGGAGGGATTCACATGCATTACCAAGCTATTAATCTGAATGAGAAGCTATCTACATTCAACGATCTCTGGTCTCCGAAAGTCGTTGCTGAAATAAATGACTATCAATTTAAGCTCATTAAGATTGCTGGGGATTTTATGTGGCACGGGCATCAAGGGACGGATAAGGTATTTATTGTGCTCGAAGGTGAGATGTTCATTGCTTTTCGTGATGGCCAAGTAAAAATTTCCAAGGGTGAGATGTTTATTGTCCCGGGGGGAGCCGATCATAAGCCTTTCGCCGAAAAGGAATGCCATATCATGCTGGTGGAGCCTAGAGGCGTAATAAATACTGGCGGTACTGAGTCCGAATGAACAGCAGCCAATGCGAAAACGCTATTCATAGACACACAGCTAAAACTACTTTTGCTGGAATGAGAAGCTCTGTGGCAGCTCCTTCTTACTTTTCGCCGATAGATCCGTTAAGGTGAGCCTTATCATATGTCAGATAAACTAAAGGGAGAACGACCATATGGCCTTCTCCCTTTTGCTATTGAGCTTTAGCCAACCCAAGGCAGAGGTATACAATTCCAACAAAGTTTTCCATTCTCATAGTATGATTATATTGAGCTAAGATCGAACACGCAAAAGGGCGGGAGACAATGAACGAATTACAAAAAGAAGCGCTGGAAGAGATGAAAACGGCGATTCATAAATGGTTTGATGAACAAGAGAATCGAAAGAACGCAGAAGAACTGGTCTTACGCACCACGCTGCAAGTAGGCATCTTTAACTTTATCCAGCTGGATTATCGGCCGGGCAGGACTAGGGTTGAGAGTTCGAAATCTGTGGGGAGTGCCGCAGGCAAAAAGTCGATGAAAGCTTCACCCTTTACGCGGGAGCAGATATTGCATGAAGTTCATCCCCTGCTGGTGGAAATCGTAAGGGAGAGGCTGGACAAGCTGGAAACGTTGCCGTTGATCAACTACCGTTTTACCTTGCAAGGAACTTTCGCAACGACGGACGGGCTGGTGGAATTAACGGTGCTGGAAACTGTATATGAAGAGAAAAAGCGGCAGCTTCTGGAGCGAATTCAGTCCTATATCGAGGAAAAACTGGAGAAGGGCTCTAACCCGACAAACAGGCTGGAAACCTTCTTTTTGGCGCGTCATCTGCTTGATCCGCATTTGTTCTTTGGAACAACTGGACTCAACCCATGTGACGCTCAATCAGATTTTAAAGGACTTGGGTCTGGATGTTCTGCTTTCCGAGGGAGACTTGAAAAACGGCGGAAGTATTGGATTTGATATAAAAAATGCTAACGGCACGTTTCGAGCAGAAATTGATATTGCCTGCTCAGCTCTAATCGATCTTTCAGCCATTGTGTTGGAGTCTCAAAAATCAGGCTATGTCGATTTGCATGATTTGGATGAGGATAGGCAGCCGCGCAAACTTTATATAGATGCCTCCGAAGAAAAAAGGAACCTGCTTCGGGATGAATTGTACAAGTTTTCCCGTGACCCGCTGGCTTACGAATTAGCCGAGCTTGTTCCGGCCGATGAAATGAGAGAGCTTGCGGAAAAGGCAAAAATGATCGCAGATGAGCTGGCACCGTTAAGCTGAACCATACCACAAGTAACGGCAAAATTTTTGATACAGCGGCTTCAAATCGCACAGGATAGGAGAGAATTACGGTGCAACTTTCAGATTCCACCCATGACGAAATTACCGTGTTGTGCAAACAAGGCGATGATTTGGTGAGAGCAGGCAATCTTGAGGAGGGCAAGAATAAGTACGTCGCGGCCCTCAGATTATTGCCGGAAAATCATCGAGAATGGAAGGCCGCAACGTGGATATATGTGGCTATTGGGGATGTCCATTTTCAAATGAAGAATTACGATAAGGCATTCAAGTGTTTCTTTAATGCTGTACAGTGTCCGGAGGGGTTGGGCAATCCCTACATTCATCTTCGGCTAGGGCAATTATATTACGAGCAGGAAAACCTTGAAAAAGCAGCAGATGAACTGACCCGGGCTTACATGGGTGCCGGGATTGCGATCTTTATGGAAGATGACCCAAAGTACCTTGAGTTTCTGGAGACAAAAATAGAGATTTGAAGTTCCTGGATTAGAAAGGAGCTGCACCACAAGAGAATGGATCATCCCTATGTAATCTTACCTGAAGAACAAGCGCCCAATGGTATAGAGCATTGTGAGATTTGCGAACTATCCAAGCAGCGGAATCGTGTCATCTGTGGTGAAGGAAATCCGAAGGCTCCACTTATGATGATTCTGGATAATCCCGGAGCACGGGAGGATCGAGAAGGAAATTCAACACGGCAGGATATAGTTGACGAATTGCCGTATCATAAGTAAAGGAAAGTTTTTACCGTTGTATTCAAAAAGGCCCCATAGTAGCAAGGGGCCTTAGCGTTGTTTATTCACATTACTGCTTTTTGGAACCAAACATACCTACTTCGCCTTCATAGTATCAGAAGTTCTCTAATACAATTTTTCCAATAGCCCGTCCAGATTCCAACTTCTCATGCGCGAGACGCAGGTTTGCTGCATTGATAGGCTCCAGTCGTTCAGTCAGCGTAGTTTTTATTTTTCCATCATCGATGAAGTCTGCCAGTTCATTCAACAAGTCGTGTTGTTTGATCATGTCATTGGTTTGAAGCAAGGACCGTGTAAACATGAACTCCCATACAAACGTTACACTTTTAGAAAACAGCAAGTCCATTTTCAAGCTCCCTGCCCAGGTAGCCTTATTTGTAGGAACAATAGAGCAAATTTTACCTTGGGGGACAATGACTTCCGCCATATTTTCAAGATGTTGAACAGTATCATTCAAGCAAAAGATATAATCGACGGCGTCAATACCAACTTCTTTGAGTTGAGGGAGAAAAGGGTTGTTGTGGTTTATGATAAAATCTGCGCCGAGACCTTTAGCCCATTGAATTGACTCTGGACGTGAAGCAGTACCGATGACGGTCAAACCTGCTAATTTTGCAAGTTGAATAGCAATCGATCCTACTCCTCCAGCTGCACCGATAATCAGTATGCTTTTGTTTTCACCTGCATTATTTAGGCTAATTCCTAAGCGATCAAAAAGGCCCTCCCATGCAGTTATCGAAGTAAGTGGTAATGCGGCGGCGGCAGCGAAATCCAAGCTTCGCGGCATATTTCCCACAATTCGTTCATCAACTAAGTGGAATTCACTGTTGCTGCCTGGTCGAGACACACTGCCCGCATAATAGATTTTGTCCCCAGGTTTAAACAATTGGCAGTCAGGACCGACTTGTTCTACGATTCCAGCGGCATCCCAACCAAGAATTTTCGGTGAATCGGCTTCGTAGTTATGACTTTCGCGGACGCCTACGTCTGCTGGGTTGACGGAGATTGCTTTTACCCGTACAAGCAAATCGCGGCCTGTAGGTTCCGGTTTATCCAAGTGCAGATCAACAAGGCTTTCCGGATTGGATATAGGGAGGTACTGGTAAGCACCGACAGCTTTCATCTTTTGGTGAGTATTCATGTGTATTCATCCTCTCAAATAGGAAATGTTGTATAGTTGCATTGTAAATCGATTCAATTACTTTAAGTAAGTACGCATATTTTTATGGTATAGTATTAAAAATCAAACCATTGGGGGATAAGCTGATGGGAGACCGAAGAAAGAAATATGGAGCAAGTCCAGATATGCAAGCATGTCCGGTTGAAACAACGCTGGATGTTATTGGTGGGAAGTGGAAGGGGATCATTCTCTATCAGCTCCTGAACGGAACGAAAAGATTCAATGAATTCAGGCGCCTCAATCCGGGAATCACGCAGTTTATGCTCACATTGCAGTTAAGAGAGCTTGAACGGGATGGCATTATCCATCGCGAAATATATAAAGAGGTTCCTCCAAGAGTGGAATACTCCCTTACTGATTTCGGAAGGACTCTGGAACCAGTCATTATGTCAATGAAAGTATGGGGCGAGTCCTATAAAGTCCGGCTTAATGAAAATCCAGCGATACAAGAGGAAGAGAGTGAAAGGCAAGTTGAGCAGTAACCGAAGAGCGGGAATGTTTGAGTAAAAGTTCAGGGAGGGAATAGTTTAGAAAATAGGTAGAATATTAAAGTGGGGAACATGATGAAAGCGATCTTAATCGACGATGAAGAGTTGGCACTAAATTATTTAGAGCATCAGTTATTAAATATCGGCGATTTTGAAATTGTTGGCAAGTTTACAGATCCGATGATTGGTAAACGTGAGATTGAAAAAAATGAGATTGATATTGTCTTTTTGGATATTCAAATACCAAAGCTAAACGGTATCGAGTTGGCCGAACAGCTTTTGGAAGTGAAACCTCAATTACAAATTGTCTTCGTCTCCGCATATGAGCGATATGCGATTAAAGCATTTGAGCTGAACGCCCTTGACTATGTCTTAAAGCCAGTAGGCAAGCAACGTCTGCAAAATACAATGAAACGAATTCAATCGATGATGGAGGAACAGGCGACCTTCTCCCTTCAGAAATCGGAGAATTTACAAATGACTCTGTTTCAACAAGTAACGATTGTAGATGGAGGCCAGGAAATCCCACTTCGTTGGCGAACTGCCAAGGTGCAGCAGTTGTTTTTATATTTGGTTCAACACAGGGGAACAGCGGTTAATAAAACGGCGATCATTGAGTTGCTTTGGCCAGAGCTTGAACCGGAAAAAGCCTATCATCAATTGTATACGGCTATCTATCATATTCGCAAAACGTTGGCGCCATTTAGTAAATACTTCCAAATCAGCAATACATCAGAAGGGTATAAGGTAAGACTAGATCAAACCATCTTGGATGTGGATCAGTTTGAGCGTTTTTTTCGCTCAGATTTATCCTTATCTGCGGAGACGATTGGCGAGTATGAACAAGCCATAGCTTTGTGCAAAGGAGATTATTTGCAAGAGCATCATTACATATGGGCAGAAAGCGAGCGTCAAAGATTACAACTGCAATGGGTGCAAACCGCCGTGAAAATGGTGGATTGGTATTACGCCAATGATGAATGGGACAAAGCCATCACGCTATGTTTGGACATTTGTCAGCGTTATCCGCTCGAGGAAGAAGCTTATTTTTTCCTTATGAAAATATTTGCTGACATGGGAAGGCACTCTTCCGTTCACAAGCAATATGATCAATTAACGAGTGTGTTATGGAACGAATTGCAAGAACAGCCTAATCCGGCTATTACAGAATGGTATGAACTTTGGAAGCAGAAAAATAAGGAATAAACCAAGTGGCTTATTCCTTATTTCGGGATTCTAAAAGTGACGTTCGTACCTTGTTCAGGTGAACTATCAATCATTAATCCCTGGTTATATAGTTGTTTTAGACGCCGTTCAATATTTCGCAGACCTACGCTTGCTCTTTTTTTGCCATGCCTTGTTTGGCTGAAAAGTTGATTCAGATCTTCCTCTGTTATCCCTTCCCCATCGTCTTGGATTGAAACTTCGAAATACTCCTCTTTGTCTTTGATGTGAATCGAGAGTGTTCCTCCACTTGTGCGTTGCATTAAGCCGTGTTTGATTGCATTTTCGACTAGTGGTTGTATGGATAAGGGCGGTAAGCCAAAATCAAGATCAGGGTCCAGATCCCATTCCACTTGCAATCGATCGCCAAATCGTTGCTTCTCGATATACAAATAAGATCGAACGAGATCAAGTTCATCGTGAAGCGAAATAATGGGTTCAGAATTATGAAAGTCGAAGCTCAAACGCAAATAGTTGCTAAACTCATCAAGCAGTGCCTGCATTTTCGTGAAGTCCTGGAGTCCCAAGGCGGCAATTGAATTCAATGCGTTAAATAAAAAATGAGGTTCGATTTGTGATTGTAACCATGCTCCTTCCATACGCAAACGTTCATCGAAGGATATTTTAAACTCTGTTAAGGCTTTTACTCTCGCCTTTAATTCCCAAGCATCGACGGGTTTCTTAACATAGTCGTTCGCCCCTGCTTGAAAGCCGGCTACAATATCCTCGGAGCGATTGCGCGCGGTCAAGAGCAGGACAGGCAGTTCTAAAACAGAGAATCGTTCCCGGATGATGCGTGTTAGTTCATAGCCGGATACGTGAGGCATCATGACGTCTGAGATGACCAGATCCACCGGTTTGCGTTCCAGTATGGACAGGGCTTGCTGAGCGCTGGTTGCCGTACTTACTTCATATTGATCTGATTCAAGCATTTTGCGGAGGATGTTCAGGTTAATACTGTCGTCATCCACAACGATAATTTTTGCTTTTCTATTCATAGAAGAAACCGTTTCTATCGGTGTCGTGATTCGATCCGTCGTTGCAGCGACCATTTCTAGGGAAGTCTGCATCCATGTCTGAGCGCTGTTTTCTTCTATTGGAACGGAATCTGTAGCTAGTGGGAGTGTAAAGGTAAAGGCAGAGCCTTTTCCCAGGGTGGACTGAACCGATAGCGTACCGCCGTGCAGCTCGACCAACTGTTTGGAAATATGTAAGCCAAGCCCGAATCCGCCACTTGCTCTGATTGAATTCAGTTCCGCTTGTTCATAAGGTTGAAAAATGGTTTGCAAAGCTTTTTCCTCGATACCAACCCCAGTATCCTCTACTTGGATATGCGCAAATCCGTTAGACGTTGTCGCGCGAATTGTGATGGTTCCTTCATCTGTAAATTTAATGGCGTTATGCACCAAATTGAAAAGAATTTGAATCAGCCGGTTTTCATCTCCCCGAACAGAAGGAAACGAATCGTCTATTTCCACTTTTAAAGCAATCGGCTTTCCGTCCAGCATCAGTTTCGCCATATCGAAAACACCAGCGAAGATAGACTGCAGGTTTAATTTTTTCTCATGCAGGCGAATGGTGTTCTCTTTTAATCGGGTTACATCCAGCAGATCATCTAGCATGAGCGTCAGACGTCTACTGACATGCAGGAGAATATCCAGACGCTTTTTGTGTTCTTCATGAAGGGGATTGTTTTTATCCTCGATAATCGCTTGTGTGATATTGATGATGCCGTGTAATGGGTTTCTCAGTTCATGAGAAGTATTCACCAAAAATTCGTCCTTGCGCTTATCCTCTTGCTGTAATTTCTCAGCAAGATGTTTCGTCTCAGTCGTTGCCCGGAAAAATCGTCTAAACCAATATGCCGCAAAAGCAAGTACGGCAAAGATCAGGTTGAAGGGGTAGTGAATAAATTCTAAGCCTAATATGCCATAAGCAATTGTCCAGATCACATTCACCCCTACAAACAAGCAAGCTAGCAGGAGAAATATAATGTCTTCCTTGTCCCGAATGGCTTTCCAGAGTATGTAGGCAGAAAGAATGACGGATAGAAGCATGACGATAGAGAGCATTCTCACCGCTAAGATAGTTCCAGCAGGTACGAAGAGGATGAACATGGCGTATAAGCTGCACAAGCCACCGAAACCTTGTAAAATCCTTCTGTTCAGATAGGCAGGAAGTAGATGATGAAACAAGGCAGGTATGAAGGCGACTGCACCAACATAGACGAGATACGTCAACTTAACTGTCCAATCATAATCGAGTTGCAACCAGACAAATAACAACTTGTCATCGGCTGTCACCACAGTCAATATTCCACAAATCATGACCAAAGAGAAATATACCAAGCCTTTATTTCTGGCACCCAAGAAGTACAGGAGCAAGGCATATAAACTATGGATCAGAAACACGACGAGTAATAATAGTTGCAAACTGATGGAGAGGATCGTCCGCATCTGTACAGCTTCTATCGTACCGAAGCGAATAGGTTTTGTGATTCCTCCTGCCCCGGCATCATTGGAAGCATGGATAACCAACTCTATTTGGCCTTGTTCTGGTGTCAGTTTGACAGTATAGGGAATATTGCGTGATTGATGCTCTATGAAGCTGGTTGCCGGGTGTCCCACCTGAGAGACTAATTTCCCATTGGCATAGATGGCCGAGGCAGTTCGAAGCTCATTGATCCTGATCCCAAGTGTCTGTTCCTGTTCCGGATCAAGCAAGATGCGTAGTCGATATGTACCGAAGTGGAACGAGTCTGGTATACCTTCCTTCTCAACAAATGCTTCATCCCATCGATTGGGCACTTGGAGGTATGTCTTTTCCTCAGGTTTCTTCAGATCGTTTCCCTCTATGAACTGAGAAGGGAAGAACTCCCACTCCCCATCCAACCGTAATGTTTGGTATCCCGAGAATTCCCACCCGCGTAAATCAAGCACCCCTTGTACAGCGACTGGTTTTTCAGCGTAGTCAAAGGTGGTGAGAAAACTCATCCAGAGTAAGCGAATGGCTGTCACCATTAGTAGAGCAACAACGATCATTTTCGTCCATTTCCAGGCGACTGTTTTCATATCATTTTGTACCCTCAATTCGTAATAGTAGCAACCTCTTAATCCCCCAATTATGGATGTAAGTCATGCCCCCCTCTAGGTTCGGTTATTAGCAAGTTGAAGAACAGGTTGGCAATAAACAATACTTGTCTATGTTTGGGACAGTTTCATTATTCTCATAAAGAATAGTTTTCGACAAGATATTCAGGACACCTCTTAAAAACAATCCTTGGGCGGCAGATGCGATTAGAAGAGCGAATGAAGCAGGGCTGATGAACGATTTTTCGAATGGCACGTTCAATCCGGGAGGCGGAATCACGCAAGGAAATGGCGACCATCGTATACAAATATCTGGGATTAAATGGAGACGGCATGCCGAACAACTTCTACGATGTGCCAGCAGATCACTGGGCAACTCAGATTATTGCGGCAGTAAGTAAAGAAGGCTACTTGGCCGGCTATCCTGATGGTACATTCCAACCCCAAAAGACATTGACTCGAGCAGAAACGGTCACCATCATCAATCGTTTGCTGAACCATTCGCAATTAAGTTCAGTAATAGGACAAAGCTGGCCGGATGTACCTCCAACTCATTGGGCGTACAAAGATATTGAAGCAGCAACCAAAAAGTAAAAAGAACTCTCTTTCCTAATCCAAGAAGACCGGAGTGCATATTTTATATGCTTCTCCGGTCTTTTTTGACTACTCTCATAATCGCTATGTATGAAGATTCATTCACATATACTGCAATTCGGGAAATTCCCTTGCAGGTAGGAATCCCATAGGTTATTGATAAATTCAATATTGATCTTGTTTTCAAACGCCTTGGAAATAAGACCAAAGTCATCTGACGCATACCCTGCCAGCTCTGAATTCTGGGTTATCCGAAAAGTTTGCTTGAATACAAATTCCCTAATTTCTCTGATCACAGTATTTTCAGAGGGGTCAATTTCATCAACTTTTTTGTAACCAGAACTCCATGCCGTATCAAATTCAACAGCATCCCTAGCGTCTAATTCAGCGTCCCAATCAACATCTTTATGGAAGACATTCTCTAAAAAACGGTCATGACTGATGATCGAAAGTATCTCACTCGCTGTTTTCAACGGAATTCTACCCCCTTCCATAATATACTAATGGGGATCGCTTTGTAGCACAATGGGATGTGACTCAGTTTTTGCAAACCTCAACAGGATCATTCATGGGTATCCGGCTTCTTTTACGTACTCGTTGCCGCGATCTGGGACATGGCAAATTCCCCTTGATTATAAGGGGAGCACTAGCGGATTTCGAGCATCTATTGTGGCCCGTGCTCGTTTTATTGAGGATTTGGTCACCGAACAGCTCGGGCAAGGCGTCACCCAGTACGTCATCCTCGGCGCTGGCCTCGACACCTTTGCTCAGCGCCGACCGAAAATCGCCTCTCAGATGCGGATCTTCGAGGTCGATCAGCCAGACACGCAGGGTTGGAAGAAGCAACGCTTGAGCGAGCTGGGCTTTGGCATCCCCGAGTGGTTACGATTTGTGCCTGTTGACTTTGAGGCAGGCTGGTCCTGGTGGGAGCAACTCAAGAACTCCGGCTTTGATGCTAGCCGACCAGCTGTGGTAGCATCCACTGGTGTCACTCAGTACCTTACCCAGGATGCGATTGTGGCTTCGCTGCGTCAAGTAGCGACGCTTGCTCCGGGCTCCACGCTGGCTATGACGTTTTTGCTCCCCTTCAACTTTACAGAAACTAAGGAGCGGCCCGAAGTTGAAGAGGCAGAAAAGGGAGCGCGGTCAAGCGGCACGCCTTTCATTAGCTTTTTCACACCGCCGGAGATGCTGGCGCTGGCCCGCGAAGCAGGTTTTCGAGAAGTCCGGCATGTTTCCTCCGCAGAACTTAACCAGCGTTACTTTACTGGCCGCACCGATGGTCTTTCACTGCCAAACGGAGAAGAATTCCTGATCGCCACTACATAGAGTCGAGACTTATTTTGGTAGGGGATAGAAAACTGCATATAACTCTATTTGATTAGCTACGGTGTCTTTCAGATAACCGTAGCTTTTTCTATGGTACCACCCCGGTTCCTACTCTGTGGACCGGACCTTTTTATGCTGTTTTCCAACGATTAGTAAAACTTATGATGACAATAACGAATTCCAATTGCTCGGATTCTACTCGCTGTGGTAGCTTAAAGTAAATAATCATATAAGATTACTCGGAATTAATTTTTTCTCGTGTGAGGTGCATATCGTTGGTACTTAAGGTGACAGACAGTCCTTTCAGTCAGGAACAAGTAGAGCTCCTAAATCGGTTGTTGCCTACGCTTTCGGAGGTGCAAAAGGTTTGGCTGAGCGGGTATCTTGCAGCTCTTCACAAAGTGGAAGCACCGATGTCCGCTGGGTTTCAAGCCACTTCAGCTACGAATGGGCAAGTCATTTCCAAAGAGGTGACAGTGCTTTTCGGGTCTCAGTCCGGGAACAGCCAAAAGCTGGCCAAGGTGCTGACTGGAAAGCTTCAGGAGCACGGCTTCCACGTAACTCTTTCCTCTATGAGCGACTTCAAGACGAATGCGTTGAAAAAGGTTGAAAACCTGCTTGTCGTGGTAAGCACACACGGGGATGGTGAACCACCCGATAACGCCATCTCCTTCCATGAGTTCCTGCACAGCAAAAGAGCGCCTAAATTGGAGGGCCTGCGTTTTTCCGTGCTGGCATTGGGCGATACCTCCTATGAATTGTTCTGCCAAACTGGCAAAGAGTTCGACAAGCGGTTGGAAGAGCTAGGCGGCAAGCGTCTAACTCCACGGGTCGATTGCGATGTGGATTACGATGAACAAGCCTCTGAATGGATGAATCAGGTCCTGGCCTCTCTGAGCGAAACTACGGCGACCCAAGTTGCTGCTGCAAGCGCAATCGTGAGCGGTGCAGTGGGGTCAGGGTCACAGACCGAATATTCACGATCCAATCCATTTCAGGCTGTGGTCTTGGAGAACTTGAATCTGAACGGACGGGGATCAGATAAGGAAACCCGTCACTTGGAAATCTCCCTTGAGGGTTCCAATCTCGAGTATGAACCGGGTGATTGTTTGGGGATCTATCCTAAAAATCATCCTGGCCTTGTCCGTGAGCTGATTGACGCAATGGGTTGGAAGCCGGAAGAGCTTGTTACGATAAACAAAAACGGGGAAGAGCTCCCGTTGGAAGAGGCCTTGTCCAGTCATTTTGAAATCACGGTTCTCACCAAGCCTCTCTTGGAACAAGCGGGAAAGCTATCATCAGGAACCGGGTTACAGGAACTGCTTGCGGAAGGACAGGAGCAAAAGCTTCGTGATTATGTTCGAAATCGCGATTTGCTAGATCTGGTGGAGGACTACGATTTGAAGGGCGTGCCTGCCAAAGAATTTGTCTCCATCCTGAGAAAGCTACCGCCGCGTCTCTATTCGATCTCAAGCAGCTTAAAGTCCTACCCGGACGAAGTCCATCTGACAATTCGCAATGTTCACTATCAGGCTAATGGCCGAGATCGCTACGGCGTTTGCTCCAGCTATATCGCGGATCGTTTGGAGACGGGTGATACGCTGCCAGTATTTGTTCAGCATAACCCCAACTTTAAGCTACCGGCTAACCCGGACATTCCGCTGATCATGATTGGTCCCGGAACGGGTGTCGCTCCATTCCGCGCTTTTCTGGGGGAACGGGAGGAGCTTGGAGCGACGGGCAAGACATGGCTTTTCTTTGGCGACCAGCATTTCTCCACAGATTTTCTTTATCAGCTCGAATGGCAGCGTTGGCTCAAACAGGGCGTACTGACGCATATGGATGTCGCGTTCTCTCGAGATACGAGCGAAAAAGTGTATGTTCAGCACCGGATGCTTGAAAAGAGCAAAGAGCTTTACCAATGGCTGCGGGATGGGGCGCACGTTTACGTATGCGGAGACGAGAAAAAGATGGCGCACGACGTTCACGCTGCCCTGGTCAGCATTCTTCAACAAGAGGGCGGACTTGATTCAGAGGAAGCTGTTGCGTATTTGAAACGGATGCAGCAGGAAAAACGCTATCAGCGAGATGTCTACTGAGTGTTGAGAAAGAATGAGAGGGGAGATGTAACCATGTCAGAAAATCATTTGCTTTCGCCAAACAGTGCTCCTCACAGCGATGTAGAGGACATTAAACGCCGAAGCGATTACTTGCGGGGAAGTCTGGCGGAAACGCTGGAAGACAGGATTTCTGGGTCGATTCCTGAGGATGATAATCGCTTGATGAAATTTCATGGCAGCTACATGCAGGATGACCGGGATCTTCGCAACGAACGGAGCAAACAGAAGCTGGAGCCGGCCTATCAATTCATGGTGCGTGTGCGTGCCGCTGGTGGCGTTGTCACGCCAGAGCAATGGCTCATGATGGACGATATCGCCCAGCAGTTTGCGAATGGGACGATTCGCCTGACGACTCGTCAGTCTTTTCAACTGCATGGCGTGATTAAGTGGAATATGAAGCAGGTGATTCAAGAAGTAAACGAGGCCTTGTTAAGTACATTGGCTGCTTGTGGGGACGTCAACCGCAATGTCATGTGCAATCCAAATCCGTACGAGTCGGAAGTTCATCAAGAGGTTTACGAGTGGGCCAAAAAAATAAGCAATCATCTGGACCCCCGAACCCGCGCCTATCATGAAATCTGGCTGGATGAGGAAAAGGTTGTCGACAGTCGGGATGGGGTAGAGCAAGAACCGATCTACGGCCCTGTCTATCTGCCGCGCAAGTTTAAGATCGGCATCGCCGTACCGCCTGCCAATGATGTTGACGTTTTTTCACAGGATTTGGGCTTTATCGCCATTCATGAGGAAGGTCGATTGTTAGGCTTCAACGTTGCGGTCGGAGGCGGAATGGGAATGACCCACGGCGATCCCAAAACGTATCCGCAGGTGGCGCGGGTAATCGGCTTCGTTACACCGGAACAAGTATTGGAGGTCGCCGAGAAAACGGTCATGATCCAGAGAGACTACGGGGATCGCGCGGTACGAAAGCACGCTCGGTTCAAATATACGATCGACGACCGCGGTATTGAATGGTTTATCCATGAACTGGAGCAGCGACTGGGCTGGGAGCTGGAGCAGGCACGCCCCTATCGCTTCGAGCATAATGGCGATCGCTACGGTTGGGTAAAAGGGAGCGACGATAACTGGCATTTTACCCTTTTCATTCAGAATGGCCGTGTAAAAGACGAGGACAACTACCTCCTGAAGTCCGGACTGCGGGAAATTGCCAAGGTGCATACAGGGGATTTCCGCCTGACGCCGAATCAGAATCTCCTCATTGGAAATGTCACCAGTGAAAAGAAGCCGGAAATTGAACAGATCATTCAAGCATACGGGCTCACGGATGGAGCTGCCTATTCTGCACTGCGGAGAAACTCCATGGCTTGTGTTTCGTTGCCGACTTGCGGACTCGCGATGGCTGAGGCAGAGCGTTATTTGCCTACATTGCTGGATGAGATCGAGCTGATCTTGGATGAGGCGGGTTTGCGCGATGAGGAGATCGTCATTCGCATGACAGGATGCCCAAATGGATGCGCAAGACCTGCACTCGCGGAAATCTCTTTTATTGGGAAGGCTGTCGGTAAATACAACATGTATTTGGGCGGTGGTTTCTCCGGGAATCGATTGAACAAGCTGTATCGTGAAAACATCGGAGAAGCAGAAATACTGAATGAACTGCGGCCGATCTTAAATCGGTATGCGAAAGAACGTGAGGAAGGCGAACATTTCGGAGATTTCGTCATTCGGGCAGGGTATGTGAAAGAGGTCAGATCAGGGCTCGATTTTCATGAGTAGTACGGCATAGCAATCAGGGATTTGCTCGCAATCAGTGGAAAAAAAAAGAAGAGCCCGCGACCATGTGGGCTCTTTGTTGCTTCCCAAGTATTTTAGGCTTCCCGTATCTGCTGAATCACTTCCGCAGCGAACTGATCTGTAAAACGGATGTGTCCATTTTCCTGTACGATCCGGCCTTCCTCCTTGCGACGATCCAGCCATTCGCTAATCCAGCCCGGAGCATAGCCGCCTTGACCGAATTCCCCGCCAAAGGCAATCATTTTCTCATAGACAGCGAGGTACTGTTCACGAGTGGTATCGGGGTATGACTTTGTGTATAGCCAAAACTGCACATCGTACATCAGATACGAAAGTTCATCTGCATGAAAAGAAAAAAAGCCTTTTTCCTCTACAATCCGTGTACAAATGCTGCGTATTTTCTGTTCAATTTGTTCCACTTCCGATACGGGAGTGCACAGCTCCTCCAGCAAAGAAGAGAATTTCCCGTGGGCTACTTTGTAAAGAGCCGCTTCCTTGTCCTCCTCGGAGGTATCGTATTCTTCTTCGTTCACCAAGCCTCTGATAAACGCCTCGAAATTTTCAGCCAAGAACGTAATTTCATAATCGCTTTCCTGATCGACGTGGATGACTTCGGGTTCACCATCTCTACCGCATGCCCGGTAATCCAGCATCACTACGTCATGACCTGCTGAAGGACAATCGCAGATGACAACTCCAATGTCGGGATATCCCCATTCCTCAATCATAAATCGACTGCCAAGATCCCCACAGAGCGAATAGCTTTTCTCTCGACCAATGCCCAGAATACCCGTAATGGCAATGTGATCCTCAGCCCAGGAGGTAGGGTCTTCTGTTGGAAAGCACGTGTTCTTCGGAACGCCGCCATTTTGTTGCTTCATTAGTGCAAGATAGGAGGCAGGGAGTTTGTATCCCAGCTCTTCCTCAATCGATGCGATCAGTTCATCCGTGGGTGGCGCGGATTGATATGCCTTTTTCGCGTACTCGCTGTCATCCCAAAAGTCTTCAAGTGACATGTTTGAAAAAGGAACTTCCTCCGATGCTGAACCTTCAACAGCCGCTGCCCTTTTAGCAGCCATCCGAAGCTCTTGTCTTTGCTGCTTCTCCGCTTTTTGCAAGCTCCACCTTAACCATGATTCAGTATTCTGATTACCGGTTTCTAACTTGTCTGAGGTACGGAATGACTGTGCCGCCTCTTCAAATCGTTTCAAATGATAGAGGGCATAGCCTACCCGAAAGTGCCAGACTGGGTCTTGTTGACCTGCTTCAGCAATTTTCTTTAATTGGTTGAGAGCTTCTTCATATAGACCCAAGTTGTTATAAGCTCTTCCCAGTCGGCTGACCGCCTCATACTCTCGCTCCTCCTCAGGAACGGTTAGCAGCAAGTCCACAATTTGCTGGTGTTCGTCTTCTTCATGCCAGCAATTCAATTGTTCGATAAGTACCTGATCCATTGCAAACCTCCTAAACGATTCTTTTTCTTAGATCCCAGCCACGCGAATCTACCACCATCTACCAAATCATTATGTATTCATATAAGATTAATTTATTTCGTGTGATTTGTGCACATCTAATCTTGAAGGGATTAAACATTTAGGGGGCGTACATTTTGAGCAAGTTGGATATCCATGACGTATGGTTCGATTTTGCCGCTGCCTTTGTGCAGAAAAAGAATGCTTCGGGTTGGAACACACTGACCTCACAGGAACAAGAGATTGCCGCCTTATGGCTGTTGGAAGCTGATGTATATAACGGCGGGTTTTTGCAGTTTTTTTGCAACTGGGGAGAAGAGGCATATATCTACGCGGTACGGGCCTTACAAGCCATCGGGGCAGTCCATGCACTCGAAATCGTCCAGTCGGGATATGCCTGCATCGAGCATCTATCGGAGGACAACCGCCTCACCCAACTCTGGGATATTCCACGGTTCCTTACAGAGGAAGAGGAAGAACGGCTGGATCAGCTTGATCAGAGCTTCTGGGAAGACCAGGATCGCATTGCAGAGGTTGCCCATCGATATTATGTACAGCAGCTAGGAATACCCACCCCATCATAAGGTGACGGGGGTGGGTACTATCAAAGAGACTCCGATACCTATTCGACAGTACTAACATCCTTTGACTGGAGCATAAGCAGCAGCTCTTGAATAGCGGGAGCGAGCTTATCATTCCCTTTCATAATCGCGGTAAAAACGGGAATGGCATCTTTTAGCAGCAAATAACTGAAGGAATAATAGCTGAAAAATGCTTCCTGCTCATAACCCCGCGGCTCCTCTTCTTCCCACCATAATTCATCGTCTTCCTCGTCCTCTGGCCACAAGTACTTTTCGTCCAATAGCTCGTTCATGGTCTTAATCGCATTTTGCGAATCCATTTCGTCCACGTTTATAGCAGAAGCTACAGCCAAGTACAACTGAATTTCCTGCGAAGAAACCTGCTCTGGTTGCTGTTTGGCAAGCTCCTGCAAGAGTATTAGCAGCACCCACGGCGTCGTCTGCCACAAGGTGCTTTGGTGCTCGATTAGATTGGCCAACTCCTCATATTGCCCGGTCTCTATAAGCCGAGGAATGTCCGTACCTCTGCCATAGGCTGTCGTCAAACGCGGCCACGGAATGTTGTCTGTTAGGTGGGTCAAAGAGTTCATCTCCAGCTCTCCTTAGATATGAGATTAAGGCATCTGTTTTGCCATGTTTTACCACTGGTAACGGGAAATTTATATGGTAAGCTCCTCACTGGTAAGAACAAACCAAATTCTAACTCCCTGCAAGAAACTGAGGCAAGACCATGATTTTTACGGGTTTATCAGGCACTGTTTGCGGAATCCTCCCTTTTTTACCAACATTAAATAGTTATTAATCCTCTAATTATAATAGATAATTGAATCAATAAATAATTTCTATGATATAGTTATAGTTGTGAAAGGTAAGATGTTTTCGTAGCGTCTTGCAACGGGGCAAGGAGCTACTACTTCTTTTTTACAAAAACAGTAGATAAGGAAGGGTATTATGAGCTCCATACAGCAAAAAACAGACGTTATTTTGATTGGTGCAGGTGTCATGAGCGCAACTCTGGGAGCATTACTGAAAGAATTGGCACCGGAGTTGGAAATCAAAGTTTTTGAGAAACTCGCAAAAGCAGGCGAAGAAAGCTCGAACGAATGGAATAATGCGGGTACTGGCCACGCGGCACTCTGTGAGCTGAACTATACATCCGAGAAAGCTGACGGGTCTATAGATATTAGCAAAGCCATTAAAATCAATGAACATTTTCAGCTGTCCAGACAATTCTGGGCTTACCTAGTAAAAAACAATCTCATCCAAAATCCGCAAGACTTTATTATGCCAATACCTCATATGAGTATGGTGCAAGGCGAAAAGAATGTAAGCTTTTTGAAAAAGCGTTTTGAAGCGCTGGCAAACAATCCTCTCTTTCAAGGGATGGAATACTCCGATGACCCTGAAAAACTGAAGGAATGGATTCCGCTCATCATGGAAGGCCGCGCATCGAATGAACCAATAGCTGCAACCAAAATCGACTCTGGTACGGATGTCAATTTTGGTGCTTTGACACGTATGTTGTTTGAATACTTGAAGACGAAAGACGTCTCGATTAACTACAACCATGCTGTTGAGGATATCAAACGTACGAGCGACGGCATGTGGAAATTGAAAGTGTACAATATGGGCACTGGTAACATCGAAGAGCATATTGCCAAATTCGTCTTTATCGGCGGTGGCGGCGGAAGCTTGCACCTGCTCCAAAAAACCGGTATTCCAGAGTCCAAGCATATCGGCGGTTTCCCGGTAAGCGGATTGTTTATGGTTTGTAAAAATCAGGAAGTGGTAGAGCAGCACCATGCAAAAGTGTACGGTAAAGCAAAGGTCGGCGCTCCTCCAATGTCGGTACCGCATCTGGATACCAGATACATCGACAACAAAAAATCCTTGCTGTTTGGACCTTTTGCGGGATTCTCGCCAAAGTTCTTAAAAACAGGTTCCAATATGGATTTGATCACTTCCGTAAAGCCGAACAACGTTATGACGATGTTGGCGGCAGGCGTAAAAGAAATGGCATTGACCAAATACCTGATCGAGCAAGTAATGTTATCGCATGAAAAGCGCATGGAAGAACTACGAGAGTTCATTCCAAATGCGAAAAGCGAGGATTGGGATATCGTGGTAGCGGGCCAACGCGTGCAAGTTATCAAGGATACACCAGCGGGTAAAGGTACTCTTCAATTTGGTACAGAAGTGGTTAGTGCCGCTGATGGCTCCGTAGCTGCATTGCTCGGCGCATCTCCGGGTGCTTCTACAGCTGTTCAGGTTATGCTTGAGGTATTAGAAAAATGCTTCCCGCAACGTATGGCAGAGTGGGAACCGAAAATCAAAGAAATGATTCCTTCTTATGGCGTGTCACTCATGCAAAACCAAGAGCTTCTCCACGAGATTCAACGTTCGACAGACGAGGCGCTGGGTCTAAGCAAAAAGGAACTGGCTTATAGTTAATTAGTTAATAGCAATCTTACAGTGAACCTTCGATCCGTTTTTGGATTGGAGGTTCTTTTTTTCATAGGAGGCTAAAGGACAAAATTCAAGAGGAAAGCAGAGCAAGGATGAAAAGCTTGAAAAAATAAAAAGAAATAAATATACTATACTGTGCTACGATATAACGAAAATGATTATCATTACCAAAAAGAGAATAGGAATGGGAGACACTGATTTATGAAAAAGAATAGCACTAATTTGTTCGCAGCACTTTCTTTCATTCTGGCAATCTGCTTGTTCCTCACCGGCTGCGGTGCTAGCCAGGAACAAATGTCTACAGCCGGTAACAATCAATCATCTGCACAGCGGGTCATTGAACACTATTCCGGAAAAACGACGATAAAAGGGGAGCCAAAGAAAATTGCAGTGCTTGATTATCGGCTGGCTGACTCTCTTTACGCTCTTGGCATCAAGCCCTATGCCATGGCATCCTACCAGGGAGAAACGAACTTGGAATACATGGAGGGGAACCCGTTTGAAGGAGTGAAAAATCTGGGAGATGACCCGAATCTGGAAGCGATTCTGGAGGCAGAACCTGATTTGATCATAGGCAGGGAAGTCCATGCTAAAATTTATGACGAAGCATCAAAAATAGCTCCCACAATCATTTTACCAGACCAGGATGATTGGCGACTTGCTTTCCGTGAATTAGCGAGCATGCTTGGCAAGGAAAAGGAAGCTGACACATGGTTGGCACGCTATGATCAAAAAGCCGAGGAAGCCAAGAAAAAGCTGGCGAAAAAAGTTGGCAAAGATGAAACTGTGCTCTACATGCGGGTCATGGCAAAAGAATATCGGGTTTACGGACCGAATCAACTGTTTGGCGCGACGCTTGCCAGCGATTTGGGATTGAAGCCGCTGCCGCAAGTGGAAGCTATGAAAAAGTTTGAAGTTATTTCTATGGAAAAATTGCCGGAGCTGAATCCAGATCATATTTTCATTCAGGTCGGAAATTCAGCCAAAGGTCCAGACAAAGAATCCGATAAGAGATTCCAAGAGTTGACTAACAGCGCTTTATGGCAGCAGTTAAAAGCAGTCAAAAACAATCATGTATATGTCGTTCCTCACTGGATCATCAGTGATTTCCCCCACATCAAGGAGAAATCGATAGAGCTTGTCCTTGAAAAAATGAAAGCAGAGTAAGTCAGGACGGCGTTCATTCGGCAAGCTAAGTTTATGCATAGATTCATATGGAAGCCACTCCGATGATTTGGGGTGGCTTTGTCTATTATCCGAAGGAGTGAACGATCCCTGACTGATTATGACTATTAATGATTGTTTTTGATTGAATTTGGATGTATAATCAAAATCAATCCTGGTGCAACTAGGAGAAGGGAGGATACGATGCTAACCCCTGAACGTCATCAACTGATAGTAGCTTTAGTGAAAGAAAAAGATATTGTGCGCATTCATGAGCTTGTGGAAGCGACTGGGGCATCGGAATCGACGATCCGGCGAGATTTAAGCGAATTGGAAGAACAGCGCTTGCTTAAACGCGTGCACGGAGGGGCGTCTGTGCTACAGAGCAAAATCGAAGAGCCGACGATTCTGGAAAAATCGGTCAAACATGAGCGGGAGAAACTGGCGATTGCCAAATATGCAGCCAGTTTGATAAAACCACACGACTCTATTTTCATCGATGCGGGAACTACGACGTATCAGATGCTGCCCTATTTACCTTACGAAAATATCATGGTCGTTACCAACGGGGTGGACATTGCCCTTCAGCTTATCAAACGAAACATCAGAACGATCCTGCTGGGCGGAGAATTGAAAGCGGCTACACTGTCGATGGTGGGGCGTGATGCGATCACTGCGCTCAGTCAATACCGATTCGACAAATGCTTTCTCGGAACCAACGGCATTGACCAGCATCACGGTCTGACCACACCTGACCCAGATGAGGCATACGTCAAGCAACTGGCCTTGCAGTTTTCTGACGAGCGATTTGTCTTGACCGACTCTGACAAGTTTTCCAGGGTCACCTTTGCCAAAGTGGGAGACCTGCAAGGCATCACGGTAATCACGGATGACGGTTTGAGCGAAGAGGAACAACAAGTTTACGGCAGACTATCAACTCTTAAAGTGGTGAAAGCATGATTTACACAGTAACCCTGAACCCATCGATTGACTACCACTTGTGGATCACTGCTCTGTCGCAAGGAACCATTCATCAGGCGCAAAAAGAGTGGAAGGTCGCTGGCGGAAAAGGCATAAATGTATCAAAGGTTCTCCGCATACTCGGGGAAAACAGCACGGCGCTGGGGTTTGTCGGTGGGTTTACGGGAGCGTTTATTCAACAGCAGATCGAGCAAGCCGACATCTCTCATGACTTGATCCAAATCGGACAGGATTCCAGAATCAATTTAAAAATAAAGGCGCAGACCGAAACGGATATCAGCGGAGTCTCGCCGGACATCCCGGAAGAAGCGCTCCAAAAGCTGATGCAACAGATCGACAGCTTGCAAAGCGGCGATTATCTGGTACTCGCGGGAAGCGTGCCGAAAAGCTTGCCGACTGATATGTACCAGACGATCATGAACCGGCTGCGTGGCAAGGGCGTACGTATCTTCCTCGATGCAAAGGGGAAAGCGCTTGAAACCGGTTTGTCGGAAGAGCCGTTTCTCATCAAGCCCAATCATCATGAGTTGGGGGAACTGTTTGGGGTGACGATTGCCACACCAGCAGAGGCGATCGACATGGCGCGTAAGTCTTTGCAAATGGGCGCACAGAACGTCATCGTGTCGATGGCTGGTCAGGGTGCTGTATTTGTCAATCGGCAAGCGGCCTATGTCGCCCAGATTCCGCAGCGCAAACCAGTCAATTCAATCGGTGCCGGAGACTCGATGGTTGCCGGTTTCCTTTATGGCTATAGGCAGGGAATGGATACGGAAGCGGCGTTTCGTTTTGCTGTCGCCGCTGGGAGCACGACTGCCCTGTCGGAAGGCTTCTGTACACATGAAAAGATAAAAGCATTTCTTCCGGAAATCACAATAACCGCCATTTGATAAAGGGGGTTCAACGATGAATAACGAGATTCGCATTGCCGATTTGCTAAAAGCTGAAACGATTCTTTTCCCTCTGTCTGCTTCCTCCAAGGAAGCGGTCTTAGATGAGTTGATTGAAAAATTGGACGAAGCTGGACGGCTCAACAGCAAGGAAGAAATGAAGCAGGCCATTCTCGCCCGCGAGGCACAAGGCTCCACCGGAATTGGAGAAGGAATCGCCATCCCGCATGCCAAGACAGCAGCGGTCAAAACTCCTAGCATTGCGTACGGTTTTTCCAAAGAGGGTGTTGATTTTGACTCGTTGGATAACCAAAAAGCACATCTTTTCTTCATGATTGCGGCTACCGAGAACGCCAACCAGGCCCATCTCGAAACGTTGGCATTGCTTTCTCAGATGCTCATGGATGAAGCATTTCGTCAGGAGCTGACGCGCGCAGAAACCAAGGAACAGGTTCTCGAGATTATCACGCGCAAAGAAAAAGAAATCCAGGGCGAAAATGAAAGCGTTGTAGAGAGCAAGGAGCTAGAAGAGCAACAGGAAAGACAAGAGACCTCAAAGAAACAGCCGATAAAAGTAGTTGCGGTAACCGCTTGCCCGACCGGGATCGCCCATACGTACATGGCCGCCGATGCGCTGAAGAAAAAAGCAGCAGAGCTGGGGATTGCCATCAAGGTAGAGACGAACGGTTCCGGGGGTGTGAAAAACAAGCTTTCTTTGCAGGATATTGAGGAAGCGACAGCGGTGATTGTAGCTGCTGACAAGCAAGTAGAGATTGAACGCTTTGCTGGCAAGATCGTGATTGAAGTGCCGGTTGCGGAAGGGATACGCAATACCGAAGAACTGCTTCAGCGCGCAGTAGAGCAAAAGGGAAGCATTTACCGCGGAGGCGGGACCAGCTATCAGGACGATATCCAAGAAGCAAAGGCGGAGAAAAAAGCGAAGCAGCCTGCTTTTTACAAGCACCTGATGAACGGTGTATCCAACATGCTTCCGTTTGTCGTGGGTGGCGGGATTATCATTGCGCTAAGCTTTATGTTTGGGATCAAGGCGTTTGATCCAAACGATCCGTCTTTCCATCCGCTGGCTAAAGTCCTGATGGATATCGGTGGAGGAACTGCATTTAAGCTAATGATCCCGGTATTGGCCGGGTTTATCGCTAAGAGCATCGCTGACCGCCCTGGTTTTGCTCCCGGTATGGTAGGAGGCTTGTTGGCGGCTACTTCCGGCTCGGGCTTCCTCGGAGGAATCATCGCAGGGTTCCTGGCCGGATATATTGTGGTCGGATTGAAAAAAGTGTTGGCTGGACTACCCGAATCGTTAGAAGGTATCAAGCCGATGCTGTTGTATCCGCTGCTTGGAATTTTGCTTACAGGCTTTGTCATGGTGTACGTAGTATCTGACCCGATCGCTGCCGCCAATACGGCGCTGAGTGACTGGCTGAAAAACATGGGCACTGGTAACGCCGTCATCCTTGGTGTGATTTTGGGTGCAATGATGGCCTTTGACATGGGTGGCCCTGTCAACAAAGCAGCATTTACGTTTGGGATTGCGATGATTGCTGATGGAAACTATACCCCTCACGCAGCCATTATGGCGGCAGGGATGACTCCACCGCTCGGAATCGCTTTGGCGACGACGTTGTTCAAGAAGAAATTTACCACGGAAGAGCGGCAGGCGGGTAAAACCGCTTACGTCCTGGGAGCATCCTTCATTACGGAGGGGGCGATCCCGTTTGCGGCGGCTGATCCGACACGCGTCATTCCTTCGCTCGTAGTTGGCTCTGCCGTAGCTGGCGGGTTATCGATGCTGTTTGGGTGCACATTGCCAGCCCCTCATGGCGGAATATTCGTTTTGCCGGTAATCGGCAACTGGCCGCTTTACCTTGTTTCCATTCTTGCCGGAACAATGGTTACGGCACTCATGCTAAAAGTTCTGAAAAAAGATGCGGTAGAGTAAAAGGAGCTGGAACCAGATGTTAACCAAAACTTTCACCATTCAAAATCCGACTGGACTGCATGCCCGTCCGGCAACGTTATTTGTACAAAAGGCTACTTCGTTTCCTTGTGAGGTAAACGTGATCAAGGGCACGAAAAAGATCAATGGCAAAAGCATCATGGGCTTGATGACACTGGGTGCAAAGATGGGGGAGCAAATCACCCTTGAAATCACTGGAGAACAGGCAGAGCAAGCAATGGAGGAGCTTGGCCAATTGCTTATGTCAGTTCACGGGTAACATGACAGGAAGCCCCCTCTGGACACCAGGGGGTGCGGCTTCGATAAGGAGCGATTGTAATGCTGCAAAAAGGGATCGCTGCAGCTCCCGGAATCGTGATTGGACGAGCTGTTGTACAAAAGGAAGAGATGGTTCGGTATGAACGACGCATTCTTGACCAAGATGAGGTGGCCGCAGAACTTGCGCGATTTCGGGAAAGTGTGAGAGCGGCAGATCTGGAGCTCGAGCAAGTCAAAAAGAAGGTCCGCCACGAGATGGGCGAAGAAGAAGCGAGAATCTTTGAAGCCCACCAGCTTTTTTTGCAGGACCCGGAGTTTATTGGTGCCATTGAGGAGAAGCTGGAACGCGAAAGAGTGAATGCGGAAGCAGCTTTGGAGGAGGTTCGTGACAGCTTTGTCGCCATTTTTGAAAGCATGGACGACGAGTATATGCGGGAGCGGGCGGCGGATTTGCGCGATGTCAGCCAGCGTCTGCTGAAGAATCTGCTCGGCATACACGATCAGTTACAAGCGGATTTCACTGAGCCGGTGGTGCTGGTTGTACATGATCTGACGCCATCTGATACGGCACAGTTGGACAGGGAAAAAGTAAAAGGATTTGCAACGAATATAGGCGGCCGCACGTCTCACTCCGCCATCATGGCACGCACCATGGAAATCCCGGCGGTGGTAGGCATGTCGGACATTACAGAGCAGCTGCAAACCGGGGATCTGGTCATCGTCGACGGCCTTGAGGGCGAGGTACACATTCGACCGGACGAAGCTGTCGTCGCAGCCTATGAAGCCAAGCAGCAGGCCTACTGGAAACAAAAAGAGGACTGGGCTCGTCTGGTTCATGAAGAAAGTGTTACCGCCGATGGGCACCGCGTGGAATTGGCAGCCAACATCGGGAATCCGCAAGACGCCGTGCAGGCCGTTGAAAACGGCGCCGAGGGGATCGGACTGTTTCGTACTGAATTTCTCTATATGGGGCGGGAGCAGTTCCCCACGGAAGAAGAGCAGTTTGCGGCTTACAAAGCAGTAGCAGAAACCATGGGCAAGGATCGACCAGTTGTCATTCGAACATTGGACATCGGCGGGGACAAGGAGCTTTCCTACCTCGATCTGCCGAAAGAATTGAATCCGTTTCTAGGCTATCGAGCCATCCGGCTTTGCCTGGACCGCGTGGAACTGTTTAAGACGCAGTTACGCGCCTTGCTCCGGGCAAGTGTATACGGAAACATCAAGATCATGTATCCAATGATCGCCACTATAGCCGAGCTGCGTCGAGCGAACCAGATCCTGGACGAAGTGAAGGTAGAGCTGCGCAACCAAAGCATTTTGTTTAACGATCATTTGGAAGTAGGAATCATGATCGAGGTGCCAGCTGCCGCGATGATCGCAGACCAGCTCGCCAAGGAAGCCGATTTCTTCAGCATCGGGACCAATGATTTGATTCAGTATGTGATGGCAGCGGACAGGATGAACGAGCAGGTCGCCTACTTGTACGATCCGTACCATCCCGCCATTTTACGGCTGGTGAATCAGGTAATCAAGGCGGCCCATCAGGAAGGCAAATGGGTCGGCATGTGCGGAGAAATGGCCGGGGAGGAATTGGCGATCCCGATTCTACTCGGGCTGGGACTGGATGAATTCAGCATGAGTGCCACTTCCGTTCTCCGGGCCCGCGATTTACTGAGAAAGCTGGATTACAAGTCGCTACAGGAAACAGCTCAACACGTCCTCACCCTGGAGAGCGGCGAAGAGATCAGAGCCTTTATCAAAGAGGAAATTTTGAACAAGCTGTAATGGCCGGTATAGTTGGCAAAATGATAAGGCTCCGCCATGATGTGTGGCGGAGCCTTCATTCATCCATCTAAAAACGTTAAACCAACACTACTCTACTACCGCCTCTAATGTCACATCCACCTTCACAGTCCGCGTAACCGACTCATCTTCCTTGGAAGTAATCGTCACATACAGCGTAACTGTCTCTTCACCTTCGGCAGGCAGCTCCTTTAAAATCCCTTCATCGTCGATAAACGTCTCATCAGAGCTCTTCGTCACCTGATAAGTCACATCATCGCTTTCTTCCGGCAGGGAAAGCACTGGTTGATCGAGCTCTGTGGTGTTCGCAACCTCAAATTCAAATTGCTCCTCGGCTTCTTCCACTACCTTGGACAAGACTGCGTTTTTATCAGATGTCTTAATCATGAAGGATTTCCAAGCCTCGTATTCTTTTACAATCTGTTCACCCTTCGGCTTGTTTTGGTCAACGACTCGACCGACGAGCTTCAGCTTGTATTTGCCTGGATCAAGCTTTTTCGCTACTTGGGTACCATCGTAGTAAGTACCATCAAGATTAGAGAAGGTGATAGGGCCTGGCGCAATCAGCGCGTAATTGTTGAATACAGATGCGAGCGTACCGACGTATTTATCGTCCATGTCCCATGCCTCAACGGAGATCTGGTTCACGTCTTTGGCTTGCAGCTCGGCTTCGAGTGTGAACGAATCCTCATTGCCATCACCATCAGGCGTGATTGTCGTATCGGACAGCTTCAGGTTGTCGAAACCAAAGTTAGTATCCTCACGCTTGTCTCCCACGTGTACAGCAAACGGCAGGCGCAGGTCAGGGTTGCCTTTCGCTGTCAGCAGGACTTCCCCTTCATACACGCCGTCTTTTGCATCGGAGTCAACGGACAGGTTGAGCTCAAATGTGGTCGCATCGCCTTTTTTAGCGGAGATGGAATCATCGGAGATTTCCACATTGATGTCATCGACATCTGGCGTTTTGGAGCCTGGCTTGTACGGATCTGTCGTGACGGATGGATGCATGATCACTTTTGCATCGTAAGAAACTTCCTTTTTGGACAGGTTTTTCAGCTGGAGCGTTTTCGTGACGGTATTGCTGCCAGCCTTCAGCAAGCCAAAGGAAACATTATCCGCATAGTACGGAATGGTTTTCGGCTCAAAATCTTCGCCCAAAATGGTGAGCTGCTCTACCGTTGTCAGAACAGCAGGTGTTTTCGATGCGGCGTAGCCGTTTACGCGGCCAGCACCTTGGGAGTATACATCGTACAGTGTGCCGTCTGGGCTATAGAGCGGCTTGGAGGTGTTCGCGAGCGCTGCCTTGATATCGGCAGGTGTCCAGTCCGGATGTGCCTGTTTCAACAGCAGGGCAAGACCGGAAACGTGCGGAGCCGCCATGCTTGTACCGTTTAGACGGGCGTATGCCTTGTCGTACTTGGCGTCAGGGATCAGCTTGCTCCAAGATGGATAGCTGGACAGAACAGCTACACCTGGCGCAGCCAGATTCGGCTTGATGCTGTAATCGTCGCCCATGATCGGGCCGCGTGAGCTAAATCCGGCGATGCGGTCGCCCGGATCATTTGTGCTTGGGTAGTTTCCTGAGAACGTAAACGTCAGTGTTTTCGCTTTTTCAGGGTCAGCCAGCAGCTCTTTTGCCAGTGTCCGGCCTTCCAGACCTTTCATGTCAAAGGTAGGGATCGCTTCGATTTGGTCACCCAGGATCGTGTTGACATAGCCCTCGCGATCACGGATATCCAGGTCAGCTACGCCATCCCCGTCGGCGTCGTTACCGTTAAAGACCACGATAGCGACAGCGCCAGCTTTTCGGGCATTTTCGATTTTTTCCGTGAAGCCGAGAGTACCACGGGAAACGAGCGCGACTTTGCCTTTTACATTTGCCTTTTCAAAATCGCTGCGCGAGCCAAGGTTAGCATAGACGACTGGCAGTGGTTTGGTTCCGATGATAGAGGCGAAGTTATCCTTTCTCACCTGCCACGCCATCACAGGGAATTCGTAATTGGCTCCAAAGGACGAGGTTGCGGATCCGTCATATTGCACGGTAGGAGAGTCTACCGCTGCAACTGTGATCGGCAGCCTCGCGCCAGAAGGGGAGCCAGCCGTATAGAAATGTCTGCCGCGCTCATCGTCGGCTGAATTTCCACCCGATACAACCGTAATCACACCAGACAGCACTGCGTTATTCACAGCGATGGCATCTGGGGAGTCAGAGTTCTTCTCCATAGCGGAGCCAAGCGACAGGTTAATGACATCCATGCCGTCTTTCACCGCTTTTTCGATACCGTCGATGACCTGAGCGGAGCTACCGCCTCCCCGGCCCAATACGCGGTAGACGTAGAGGTCTGCACCGTAGGCTACCCCTTTTACCTGCACGTCCGAGGTCTTGTTTTTGGCGCGTCCTACGATGGTACCGGAGACGTGAGTTCCATGGCTGGAGCCTTCATATCCTTTTCCATCGCGGTCATCCTCCACAGGGATTGGTGCTTCTTCATAAGGGTCTTTATCATTGTCGAAGGAGTCATATCCGCCTTTATAAGCATCCTTGAGATCAGGGTGCTTGTAATCGACACCGGTATCGATGACGCCGACCTTCAATCCTTTCCCTGTCAGACCTGCTTTCCACATATCGAGAACACCGATTTGTTGGAGAGGGGCTTGATCCCATTTGGTAGACGATGCTTTCTCGCTGACGGCATCAATTTCGGGAAGCTCATAATACGTATTTTGATAAATGCGTTTCACCTGTGGCAGTTCAGCCAGCTCTTCCAACTCGTCTGCTGACACCGTTACTTCCATCCCGTTGAATACATGCTCAAACTTGCGCTTTACCTTCAGTTTGACCTTGTTGTCTTTTGCCTCGTCGAGGAAGGAGGCCTGCTCGTCCTCTACTTTCGCTCGCAATGATCTAACGGAAGATTCTGAACCTTCACTATGTTTAGCTGTGATCGAAGGTTCACTTTGCAGCTCAATAATGACACTGACGTTTTTGCTGGAACTGGTGTTCAGCAGGGGGGAGATTTTCGAGACTTCGGAGCCAAGCTCTACTTCCGCGTTGGTATACTCGTTTACTTTTTCCCAATCCCGTTCGCTAAACTCCGCAGCTGCCAAGGCATTGTAAGGAAGGCCACTCAGTATGAGTGTTGCTGCAAGCGTAAGAGAAGCGAGAGTACGCATCTTCTTCATCAGACCACTCTCCTTAAAAAATATGTATAAGACGATTTGCATAAGTATTTCTCTTCTCGTAAAATTACTCCTTTTATTGGGAAAAAACTTTTTATCGAGCAGATTCGTCAAAAATAGACAAAGTTGACTGTATTTTCAATCGAATAAAAGGGAATCAAGTAAATATTTGTTGTTTCCTGCCATTTTATTTTCTATATTTTTCATAAGACATAGGGCAGGAGAGGGTAATGGATGATCAAGTTGAAAGATATCGGGAGTTTCGAAGAGCTGCCAGAAATCGCGATGCATATTTATCAAGGAAATGTTCCGGCTTTGCAAGATGCGATTGCGGCTGGCTGGGATATAGAAAAGGGCATCGTGCTTAGCAAATATACGACGCTAAGTCCGTTGGATCTGGCGATTTTATCAGAGAAGCTAGGAGTTGTTAAGCTGCTGGTAGAGCATGGCGTTAATCTGAATGTCAAAAATAATCCAGCTTTTTTGATGGCCGTACGTTATGGCAAGGAAGAGCTCGTTCGTTATGTGGTAGCGCAAGGCGCCAAGCTGGAGATGGTCAATCAGGTGCGCTCAAACGCTTATTCGGAGGCCTACTACGGCAACAAAAAGAACATCCCGCTCATTCAAGAGCTGGGACTGGATATAAGACTGCATGGCGGCGATGTATTGCGTAAAGCCGTGTCGGATCATGATCTTACAACCACGGCCTATTTTCTCGATCATGGAGTGGACATCAATTATAACAAACCGAATATGGTGTATCCGTACCAAGCGACCCCATTAACAGTTGCCACGCGCATGGGGAATGCCGCCATGGTCAAGTATTTGGTTGAACGTGGTGCGGACGTTATGGTAGCAGAAAGGGGTGGGGAGCGACCTTATACCATCGCGGTCAGCAATAAAGATACGGAGTTGGCTGCGTATTTGAAATCGCTGGAACCTGCCGAGCTGCATGATGTGGAGAACAAAAAGTACGAGCTGCAAAAATTTAAACTGACCGAAGAACTGATTGGCTTCCTTACCGGAGAAGAGCTGCGTCTTGAGCTGGCAGAAAACGAGTATGACATCGCGTATATCGACTTTTTCACATTGACCGATACGATTGAAATGAAAATCGGTCGGCAAAAGCTACTGCGCTTGTCTGCCGAAATCGACAACTACTCCCATCTTCATCTTGTGTGGAATCCGAAGAAAAAAGGAAGCATAGGCTGCTATGATGAGGAGCATAAGGAGTATGCGGACTTGTGCAGCTTTACGGAGTTCCTCGCGCAGCCGGAGGTGTACCTGATCAAGTTTATGGAAGGCGAATTAGATTCGATGTAAAAGGGAAAAATCACACGGGCCCTCGATCATTTGGGGGCTTGACAGTAAATTTTATCCAATGATAAGATCGTGAGCAAGAAACGAAAGGAGGAGGATTCCAACATGTTCGCATACGTAACCAAGCATGAAACAAAGCCATGTAGCGATAAAATCCAACTCCATAGGTATGCCTTTTACGCAATTGCGCTGTTTAAGGGTGAGCCAACTCCGTTTCCTATAGACTGCGGATAACGCCCTTGTGATAATCCAATAGCCCCAAGCGTAAAGGCTGCAATTCCATGCTGCATTTTTTCATCCAGGAAGGAAGAAATGAGCATGAAAGCGGCTTTTTTCTATTCATAAATAAAGAACATATGTTCCTGTAAAACAATTAAAGGTGGTCTTCTTTTGAGCAACACTCCGATTAAGTATTTCATCAATCCGGAAGTAAAAGTAGAAAACAATGCGGTAGAGGAGCTTCATCGACTTTTAGAGGTAAATGAAACCATTGCAACACTGCAAAAGCATTCACCCGATTATTTTGACGATCCCGATTCCGGGGTTTTGGAAGTAGCCATTACTCCCGACTTTCACAAAGGAAGCGGCATTCCTGTAGGCACGACGCTGTTTACGCGTGGTTTTGTGCTGCCGCAAGCGATTGGCAACGACATTAACTGCGGGATGCGTCTGTATGTCACGGATTTGTCCGAGGAGCAGATTCGCACAAATCTGGATGCGATTGAGCGGAATGTGCGCCATGTTTTTTTTGAAGGGGGCCGCAATATTCCAATGACGCGGCATATGCGCGAAAAAATGTTCAAGGAAGGCCTAATTGGCATACTGGACAGCCACAAGGAAGCGAATGGCGAGGGAATTTGGCGTTATTACAACGAAAAGCAGCAGGAACTGGATTTGAACCATGTCAATAAAATGGGGTCTTTTATCGCGGAATCGACGATTGGCCTCGATGATTTTCTCGGTCCTGCCGAGCTTTCCCGGGATGCACAAATTGGCTCCCTTGGCGGTGGGAATCATTTTTTTGAGATTCAGGTGGTCAAAAAAGTCCACCAGGGTTCTATCGCCAGTCAGTGGGGGCTGAAGGAAGGGCAAGTTGTCCTTATGATTCATACCGGCTCTGTTTCCATTGGTTATAACAGCGGTGCATGGATCAAAGAAATGCTGAAAAAGATGTACCCGACTTCCTTGAAGCATCCGGATAACGGCATGTATCCGCTGCCACTTTCGGAGCGTTTCGAACCACAGTGGAAAATGTTTTGGAGTCTCCTGCACAATGCGGCGAACTTTGCATTTGCCAATCGATTGATGCTGGGGCTGATGATGTACAAATCGATTTCCGATGTGTTGGGCGATTTTGAACACAAGCTGTTGTACGATGCGCCTCATAATTATTTGTGGGAGGAACAGCTCGAGCAGGTGGGTGGATTTTTGCATCGAAAAGGGTCGTGTACGGCAAAATCGGCCGAGCAAATGATGGGCACGCCGTTTCAGTATACGGGCGAACCTGTGTTTATCCCTGGTTCCATGGGCTCGCACAGCTTTATTTTGGCGGGGCTAGGCAATCGGAATAGCCTGTTTAGCGCAAGCCATGGAGCAGGTCGAGCGCTTTCTCGCGGCGATGCTGTGAAAGTGGACGATGACCGATTTCGCGAGTTTCTTGCCAACTTCCGCGTGATCAATCCGATTGACCCGAAGCGGGCGGATTTGCGTGGACGGAGCGATATTTTGAAGAAATGGGAAGAAGAGCTGAAAAAAGAGGCGCCGTATGCCTATAAAGATATTACTCCGGTGATTCAGTCGCATGTGGATCATGGGATGGCTGAGATTGTGGCTGAGGTGGCGCCGATTGCTACGGTGAAAGGCTAGATAAGAACCTCCGAGCATTCGGAGGCTTTTCTTCTTGTTAGGAATAAAAAAGAGACCGTTCAGAATTAAACGGTCTCTCCTAGTTCTTCACCACGAAGACATGCGTTTGCCCCATTTTGGCTACAAGATGTAGCTCGTCGATAAAGGTAACGCTCCTATTTTTTGCCTCGAGAACATAGTTCCTAGAAGGCTTGTCGGTCATTTCAAGATATCCTGCAACGTCTTATCGATATGGGCAAAACGAAACTGGTACCCTTCACGCTCCAGCCTTTCCGGAATGACCCAGCGGCTTTTCAGCACCAGCTCTGTTTCCGTCCCGATCATCATGGCCCCCATTTCCAGCATCCATTTGGGAGAAGGCAGCCCGAAGCTCCGATTCATCACGCTGCGAAAATGCTGCATGAATTCACGGTTTGTGACGGGATGAGGAGAAGAACAATTGAATACGCCGCTTAGGTCCGTTCGCTCTTTCAAAAAGAGAATGATCTGGAAGATATCTTCAACATGAATCCAGCTAAAACGCTGGTTCCCAGACCCTTGTACACCCCCGAGTCCAAAGCGAACGAGATTTTTGTATGGATCGATAACCCCGCCGTTTTCCCCCAGCACGATCGCCATACGTAAGGCTACTTGTCTCGTATGCGGCAAATCAAAGGAAAAGAAGGCAGCTTCCCATTGCTTGGCGACATCAACGGAAAAGCCTGTCCCAATCTCCCCGCTCTCTTCCGTCATGGGACGATCCTCCGCATGCCTATAAATGGTGGCTGTGCTGGAATTGAGCCAGAGCGAAGGCGGGTTTTTACAAGCCAAAACAGCATTGCCAAGTATGTGAGTGGTCTCTGTCCGGGATTTCAGGATTTCAGCCTTGTTCTTCTCATGATAACGACAGTTGACGGATTTGCCCGCCAGGTTGATGAGCAGCTCGGAATCTTCCAAAGCTTCCACGATTTTTGCGTGATTGTCCCATGTTATATGAGGGGAAGTTCTTGCGATGATCAAGACTTCGTAGCCAAGTTGATTGAATTTGTCTGCCAGATACTTGCCGATAAAGCCAGTGCCGCCGGCCAGGATCACTTTCTTTTTCATAAGCTCAACTCGCTTCCATCGATGTACATATTTCTTACAATAATTGTAACATAATGCGAAGTGGCGGCAGCATGTATCCGTCATTCTATCGATTTTTTTGATAGACCATACAATACACAGGGACATCATCGATTTTGGTTTGTTCTTGTAACGTAAATCCGAGCTTTTGATACAAACCCACATTCTCTTCCTTTTCCGTATCTAGCGCGACTCCCTGCGATTCGTGGTCAGCCTTTATTGTTTGAAACAGGTGTTGCATTAGGGTTTTGCCGACTCCCTTGCCCTGAGCCTCTGGTTTTACGCCAATCATAATGAGGTAGTGATGCTTCCAGGGAGGAGCGGCAGAACGTGTGATGCGCATATAGGAATTAAGGAGTATCAGCGTTTTTCCAGAAAGTCGAAATACTAACGGGATCAATCTACCGATTAACAGGAATCCCCCTTTTATATTCGAATGCTTGTTTGTTTGTGGCTTCTCGACGACGTAAGTGCCGAGCAAGCTGTCTTCGTCAAAAATGCCCCACACTTCCTCGTGAAATAGAAAGCTTTTATCAAACAGAAAAGACAGAAAAGCTGTAATGCTTTTTCTTGCTGTATGATCGAGCTCTGAATCCCCAAATACATGCAGAAAGAAAGGATCACGCGAAAATGCCCTACTCATAAGGGATACGAATGCGGGTTTATCTGACTTTGTGAGTTTGGAAAGGCGGTAGGATGTCTTCATTTTTCTTTACCTGTGTCGTCGATTACTTTCCCATAATGATTGACAGCAAAGCTAAATAACACTTTTACCATAAAGAATAAGCAGGTGATCAACAGAAACGGATGCATGCCCGGCAGCAATGGTATCCAGCCAAGACCAACAGACAGGAGAATGCCTGCGACAAACAGCTGCGAACGATGCCTAAAAAGTGCATTCACAACAAAAGCTCCTACAATCGTATAAGCCCATACCCCTATGGAATACGCGAGGTTTTGCTGTAAGAGAAGGGCAACCAGGATGATATGGACGTGAATGGCGATGAAGACGAGGCGATTTTTTTTACGTGCGGCATAAAAATTGCTGGTTGAGATCGTAAAATTCGCTAGGCAGCCAGAAAATATATCGAATACAAGCAACAATGCAAGCGTGCTACGCCAAATGGGCAAGCTCTTTGTGAGTTCAGGGAATCGCAAATAGAGAGCAGTGGTCAGGACTCCGCCGAACAGCAGGATAGCTGCGATCGAGCCAATGCTCTGCTTTTCACCGAAGACGTCATGCAAAAAAGATGGAATCCGTATTTGTTTCATGATAAATTCACTCCTATCCCTTAAAATATGTAGTAAATATATTCATTTACTACAAAATCATTATAACTATCGAAGTCAGTTCATTTCAATCGTTTTGTAGTGAATTCGTTGAATTGCTCTAAATCCTGAGCTACACTACAAAAAGAGGTGGAGAAGATGAACGGATTCGAACGACGAAAACAGAACAAAATCGATCAAATATACAGCGCCGCTTTTCAATTGTTCTCTAAGCATGGCTTTCAAAAAGTCAGCGTAAATGAAATTGCGCAGAACGCGAAGGTTTCTCCGGCGACCATTTATAACTACTTTGGGACAAAAGAACAGCTCTACGCGGACATGCTAATGAATTGGATGGACAAGCAGTTAGAGCAGTACGAGAGAATTCTCGATTCGGGGAGTTCTTTTCCTGAAAAGACAAAGGACATCATGCTGTTGGAAGCCAAGAATTTGCATACCCTCACGGACGAGCTTCAGAACGCCCCCTTTTCTGAACTCAGTGGTTTGCTGCAACGAATTGAAAGCGAATACGAGCAAAAAATCAGGCATTTTTTTACGAGGTTTGTCGCGCTTGGGAAGCAGGAAGGTTATATTCAGCGTGATTTGACAGAAGAAATGATGATGATGTACTTCACGATGTACAAAAATGAGCTGGGACGCCATTGGGAAGCGTCGAATCGTGATCGAGTAACGCTGAGTATGGAGCAATGGGTGGATATGTTTTTCTTTGGTTTGGTTGGACAGAAGCAGAAGTAGGACGAAAGTAAAAAAGCTCTTACCCAAAAATTGGGGAGAGCTTCTTCTTTCATCAGAGATCGTAAAAGTCTGTATGCCAATCCGTTTTTACAATTGTGCTGTGCTTAGAAACAAAGTAGCGTGTAAATTCCCACTCATTTTCGCGCAGGTAATCCAGCGATGTCTGTGCAGTCATAAATTGATAGCCGGCGATATATCCCGTAAAAAACTCGCCCCAATTGTTATAGGCTTGTTGTGTTTGTCGGACTGCTTGTAGCTGAAACTGTCTCGCTTCTTCTTTGCTGATATAGCCGTAGTCCCCTTTCCCACGACTTAAAAAGGAAGCCCAGGTATAATCATAGGCGGCGATCCCTTCCGCCGGGAGCCTACGCATATAGAATTGAACAACCTTCGCCTTGGCGATGCGTTCCTGATCTGATTCCAAGGAGTCGATATATTCCTTTCGCCCTGATTCCGACAAGGCAGTCATGAAATGGTGAAGCCGGGCAAACTCTTTGCGCTCCCCTTCTTGCAGCATCCACGTTAATCTAGCTCTCTGGCTTGCTGCGTCCTTCATGCCCCATTTGGTGTAGTTATCCTTTACATCGATTAAACGAGTGCCTGATCCGATTGTAATGGCTGCATGCATGCTGTAAGTAAATAAAGTAAATTGCTTTTCCTTCTTACTGGTAAAGATGAACATGTGCGAAAGTTCACTCCTTGTTTTTCAGAATCGAGTGAGGAGGTATATCTTGTACAGGGAACGAAAGAAGACGCGATACAAGAGCAGCAGAATGATCCCATAGAAAACAGCAGAAAACGGTGGCCACGAGAGCTTATGCTGCTTCGCATCGATCAGATGATCTGTTACGAGATAGTTGGCATCGTATGTAGACGTAAGGCCTGGCTGCTGTAGAATCTCCTCTGCGTCATCCAGTACTTTTTTTGGCATTTCTTGTATGTTTCCAAGCTCGATCTCAAGCGTTTTGGTTTCATTCATCTTTACCGCTTGTTCTGCTGTAGCCAAGAGTATGACCGGTGCCCCGTCCAAGTGGCCAATGTACACCCAGGCTGAGGGGGCAATATTAGGGCCTTTTTTGGCGACCGACATGTACGATTCATACGTAATGGTGCTGTTTCCGTCTGCATCCGTTTGTTGATACTGAAAAATCCCGAGAGGATGAGCATCCGTTATCTTGGTAGTGATGAATTGGTTGGGCTCCATTCGGTCGAATTCGTATGCAGATGTGATGTGGATAGGTCCATTCACAACATGCTTAACGTAGGAGATGGGTCCCAATCCCGTATGATCCTCAAACGCCTCTGAGAAAAGAAAATGGAAAAGCACGATGAGAGCAAGGATCACCGTTGTAAAGATTACTTGAAAACGAAGAGCTTGCTTCGTTTGCGTGTGCAAGCCTTTTCGTTCTCCCAGCTCAGCAATCAGCGGTTGCAAGGCCAGCTCCCGATCTTTTGCTGGCAGAGTCTTCGCCTGCTTCACCATGTCTGCACGAAGCTGCGTGAGCATGATTAGCGCCTGATAATCTTCTGGATTAGCTGCCAATAACTGCTGAAAGGTGGCTTTGGCCAAAGCGGCGTCACCCAGCTCCAATTGACATTTTCCAAGCAGGCTGAGTGCTTCTGCGTGACTCGGGACCTGAGATAGAATGTATTCACATTCATTCCGAGCCTCGGTGAAGTGCTGATGATTGTACCAGATATAGGCCCGGGCCACGTAGTTGTCGATAGCGTCAGGCTGAAGGCTGATGATGCGGGAAAAAGCGTCAATCGCGCCATCCATGTCGCCGATGCGCTGGCAATACTCCCCCAGCAGTCGAAGCAAATCAGGATCATCGGCAAATAAAGCAATAGCCGCGTGGAGTGAACGGTCGGCCAGCTCCAATTGATTTTCTTTCAATGCTTGATAAGCTGCATCGCGATAAGACAAAAACAAATCACGATCGATATCGGTTGCTTGGAGCAAAGTGTCAAAACGCAATCCGGGCTCGTCTAGCTGTTTTCGATAATAAGTACAAAATTCTTCTGAGTGGTCGTCCATATAGTAAGGTTTTTCAATGAGTTCTCGCCAATGAAAGCATTCCTCCAGCTTCACCCACACGCTTTTTGGCAGTCGGCTCTGTTGGATATCCCAAACCAGGTCAGAATGGAGCAGCCTCGTCCAGTTTTCGGGATTGATTCTGGAGGGAAAGTCGTCGTACAAAGCTTGTACCTGCTCTATAAAAGCGTCGATTGAGTCCACCTGATCATCACTGTCAATTTGCTCGTGAACGTCGTCTATGTGCAACACGCGCTGAACAGTCAGCGTGGGAACCTCTTCGTCTACTTCCTCTTCCTCTGGTGTAGAAGGATCGACCGGAATTGGCTCCATCCGCAGTTTTCCCTGGCCCTGCTTTGCCATTTTAATAGCAAGATCGTATGCTTCTCGCAGTTGTTGGTAGCCCCCCGGATCATCTTCCGGGTGATGCAGCTTTAGCTTTTTCGCATAGGCTTTTTTAATCGTCGAAATATCTTCGGTAGGATCAATGTCCAGTATCCTCCAAATATTCACAAGTCGTCACGCCACCTTTTACGTGTGATTCATCTGTTGTTTCATGATTATAATCCACTGCGGATAATTTTAACTATCAAGGAAAAATAAAAAAGACGCAGACCTTCTTTCCTTATGAGAAGAAGATCCGCGTCTCGGAAGCTTTCAGTCAGCAGGCTGTGTCAACAACAGAACTGCATTGTGTCTAGTATCTCTAATTTGAGATAACCGTCATTGAAGACGACGATTTTCATAGGCTTTTTATTACGATTTGATCGTATGCTTTTTCACCTCTGGCAAGATTTTCGTTGCGATCAGTTCAATGTTTTTCGCAATTTTATCAAAAGGCACGCCGCCAAAATCGATTTGCGCCATGAAGCGTTGTTGTCCGTACATTTCGTATTGGTAAAGCATTTTTTCGATGATGACGTCAGGGCTGCCAATCATTAATGCATCACGATAATCGACAGACTGTGCAAACTGTTGCTTCGGATAGCCACCGCCACGCAATGCGATAAACCCACCATTTAGATGCGGATAGAACTCGCGAAGCGCATCCGAAGTTTTGTCGGCTGTATAAAACAAACTCGTTGTCGCTACCGGCAGAGTCGCTGGGTCAAAACCATTTTGCTTCGCAGCCTCCCGGTAAGCATCGACGGAACCTTTGAAGTTGATGGCTGGACCTCCGAGTGTGGTCAGCATCATAGGCACGCCAGCTTGGCCGGCTTTAATCGCGCTGGCAGGTGGCCCACCTACTGCACGCCAGATAGGAAGACGTCCTTGTAAAGGCTGCGGCAGGATCGTAGCGTTTTGTAGCGGTGCACGGAACTGCCCTTCCCAGGTCACGCGATCCTCGTTATTTAGTTTGAGAAGAAGGTCCATCTTCTCTTCAAACAATTCCTCATAGTCGCGCACATCGTAGCCGAGGAGGCTATATGCTCCTACTCGGGAACCGCGTCCGGCAACAATTTCTGCCCGGCCATTGGAGATCAGATCCAAGGTAGCGAAATCCTCATACACGCGGACCGGATCGGATGTACTCAATACAGTGGCGGAGCTAGCGATTTTAATGTTTTTCGTAGCTTGTGCGATCGCTCCCAGAATGACGGTATGTGCTTGTGTCGTAAAATACGTCTGGTGGCTTTCGCCGACAGCGAATACATCAAGCCCTGCTTCATCTGCCAGCTTACTTGCCTCAATTAATTCCTTGATGCGCTGTTCAGGAGAAATCTTGGAGCCGGTGTGTGGATTCGGGACATGGTCGCCAATCGAATACAAACCGAATTCAAGCCCCTTTTTGGTATCGATACGATATTGTTCCATGTTGATTCACTCCTTTTAGTCTATAGGTGTCAATTTCGCTTCAATTTCTGCACGGCGTTCTTCGAGGAATGGAGGTAAGTCCAAAGCTTTTCCGAGCTCCTCGACGGTGGAATCTACTGTGAAGCCAGGACCGTCTGTTGCGATTTCGAACAAAATGCCGTTTGACTCACGGAAATACAAGCTTTTGAAGTAGAATCGATCCACGATCCCTGTTGAGCGGAAACCGCGTTTTCGTACGGCGTCATCCCAGTATTGCAGCTCTTCATCGTTTTTCACGCGAATTGCCAAGTGATGAACACTTCCTCGACCCGGTTTTTCAGGGGCCCCCTCTTCTTGCTTGATGACAATTTCACCGAAAGATTTTCCTGGGACGGATTGATAAATGGCTTCTTGTTCCGAGCGTGATACTTCGGTATAACCGAATGTGTCTGTCAACAGATTGGCTAATTTGTCCAAGGAGCGGACGGTAATCTCGACCGTGCCGATTCCCAAGATGCGATGCTTTTCTTCGATCACGGATTCGTCCCATGGAGCCCAATTCGCTGGAACTCCTTCGCCGTTGTTATTGATCAGGATCAGTCGCAGCCCTTCCGGGTCTTCAAAATGCAAGGCATCACGGCCTGCGTACTTGGTAATCTCGCCATGGTGAACATTCAGTTGCTCAAAACGTTTTTTCCAAAAGGTCAAGCTCTCCAGTGACGGAACGAGCAGTCCGATTCGAGTGATCGCGTTCGTGCCGCGTACGGTTTTTCCTACCATCGGCATTTCAAAAAACGACAACTCTGTTCCGGCGCTGCCTGTCAAATCTCCGTAAAACAGGTGATACATCGACGGGTCGTCCTGGTTGACGGTTTTTTTCACTCTGCGCAGTCCCAATACGTTTTGGTAAAAGTGATTATTCGTTGGAGCATGCTTGGTTAACATAGATACATGGTGATGGCCTGGAATGGTGTACATGGCAGTTTCCTCCTTGTTTAACTTGACTAATCAAGTGAGTGTGCAAAAAAAATTACACAGGTGGTAATTCTTTTTTTTGGCTATTCTTATGAACACGTGTCATCAAGGCGTAAAGTGTTTTTTGTTCTTCTTCACTTAGTACCTCATCGAAGAATGACGACTGAAACGCTAGTTGTTCAGGAAAGGCTTGTTCCAGAACAGCTTGCCCTTTTTCGGTAAGGCTGATCGTTTTTGTTTTCCAATCCTGCTTGCGTACAATGTAGCCCTCTTTTTCAAGTCTGACGAGCATCCGAGAAATACCACCCTGTGTAACGGTTACCTTCTCAGCTAACTCCGACTGGGTGAGAGGCTGGTAGACGCTAATTTGCATCAGGACATCGAATTGTGCTGTTGTTAAGTCGAAGCGTTTGAGAAACTCATTTGATAGCTGGTTGCTCTGGGTGGTAAACCGCATCAAGCGTAACCAGATTAATGAACCTATGGTGTTATTACGCATGTTAGTTTGCCTCCCTTCGCTGAGCTTATTATCACTTTACTACTCAAGTGATAAAAAAGCAAGCAATCTCGTTTGTCTGAAAAAAAGAGATAAAAAGTAGGCTGTTATCCAGGAAAGGATGACAGCCCTGTTTTCTAGCTGGAACGAAAGTGTAGACTAAACCGTCTTTTTCAACGTTTCAATCAATGTTTTCAGGTGAGGAAGATTCCGATTTTTCACCTGGTAGGGCAGATACAAATCGTTATGAACCGTGTAGGACGGGTACATGATCTTTACTTTGTTTCTGGACAAATGGTCATCCAGCATGAACGTGGGCAACAGGCTGATGCCAGCGCCATGCTCGATTGCCATCAGCACACTGTGCAAATCCGGTACGACGTGTGTCGGATGCGTTTGTGAGCGCTTTTGGAAATGCTCGCGCCAAAAACGGCGGATGATCGGCAAATCCAAATCATAGTTGATCCATGGCTGGGAGCATAACTGCGCTTCATCATGACCAGTAGGCTCATAACCGGGGCTGATCCACAGGCTACTGAATGAGCGAACTGCATTTCTTCCGATGAGGGTGTATATACTTCATGGAGCTCTTTTGAAGTAGGGTTTCTTTTAAATCGCGGGTAGGCAGTACGTTCAATAGATGCTATGTGTTCCTCTCCTCATAGGATCTATCTGATTTTCATATTCCTTTACACGTCGATAAAAGGTATTGGATTTTAGGTTAAGGCGCTTCATACATTCGGTGGCTGTGATTGAACCGGACTTCCATTCCCCATACAACTGAATGAACTCTGCATTAATCTCGTGCTTACGTCGTCCGAATTTCACTCCGTTATTTTTGGCAACTTCTATTCCTTCCGCCTGCCGTTGCTTATTTTTTTTTTCGTTCCTGTTCAGCTACGTAGGAAAGAAGGCTTAAAAATTGATTCTCCATTAACTTTCTGTGATTTTCTTCCATTCTCTATTGATACGATCATAATCCCGTCCTAATCGGGCGATAAGCTGTCATATGACAGTAAAAACGCATCATGGTGACATAATGGCATCTTGGCAGTATGACAATTACTTTGCAATACTCGGGGAGACAAATCGCTTCGCAACGAATGAATGAATAATACGATTCTTTAATCAAAAGGAGAAACGAAATGAACAAAATTTCTATGCTCACTGTATCGACAATGATTACCGCGACTCTATTACTGCCATTACAAGGAACTGGTTTTGCAAAGCAGGCGGATCCCCTCGTTACTACTTACAGTCAAGATTCGCAGACCAAAGCCAAGCAACTTATCGATGAAGCTGCTAACCATCAAAATATACCGGGCATAATTGTAGCTTCCTCAAACAAAGGATCAAAATGGGCATATGCTTCCGGTGAAGCAAGCATTTACGGTACTGATCCGGTTAAGACGAACTTTACTTTCCGGATCGGTAGTCTAACAAAGACGTTTACTGCAATGGTCGTTCTTCAGCTTGTTGATGAACAAAAACTGAGCCTGGATGACACGATAGAAAAATGGCTGCCTGATGTTGTTAAGGGTACTGAATATGAAGGGGATCATATCACGATTCGGCAACTATTAAACCAAACAAGCGGTATTCCTGACTATTCAGAACACAAGGATATTCTCGATAAATTACTCCCAAACCCGTTACATTCCTTTACTGCTGACGAATTAGTTCGTACTGGACTGAACATGAAGGCGACCTCTAAGCCTGGAGAGAAATGGGTTTATTCCAATACGAATACGGTACTGGCAGGGATGATTATTAAGAAGGCTACTGGAGAAACATACGGGGAACATATTAGGAAACGTTTCATAGCTCCCCTTAACCTAACGAGTACTTATGTACCCGACGACTACTCGTTTATTCCAGGTGAACATGCACGAGGATACTTCGTACTCGACGGTCAATTCATAGACAGAACCGAAATGAATCCCTCTTGGGCAGATGCTGCGGGATCTATGATCTCCACAGCGGATGATATGAATACATTCTTCAGTGCTATACTTAGTGGCAAGCTATTAAAACCAGCTACTTTAGATCAGATGTTAACTGGGGTTGAAACTCCAGTAGGTGAATACGGCTTGGGGATCCTTGGAACAAAGCTGACGAATGGTATTACGATTTGGGGGCATGGCGGCAACTGTCCAGGATTCGCAACGTTCACAGGTGGAACTCGCGGCGGGGATTATGTACAAACCCTTAATATCAATGCGATGCCTTCTGAAATTAATACGTTGACTCTTTCCAAAAGCATTGCCGAGCAACTCATTGGCTCTTCATCACATTAAGAACACCAGCAAGCTGGCACTGGAAATTTCCTATTCCGGTGCCAGCTTGCTGCCATCTCGGAGCCCAAACATCCCAAACATATGCGAAGTTTAGTTACACCCCATATGCTCTCATTTGTAAACCGCCGACATGTAACTGCCCAGAAGATCGATGCAGCCATACGTGACATTCTGAATCAATACAATACACTAAGCCTGCCTAAACTATGGGGAGACGGGAAGACAGCTGCTAAAGACGGAACGAAGTTCGATTTGTACGAAGAAAATTTGTTATCTGAATATCATATTCGTTATGGTGGGTATGGCGGAATTACTTATCATCATATTTCAGATACCTACATTGCTTTATTTAGTCATTTCATTCCCTGCGGAGTATGGGAAGCTGCCTACATAATAGATGGCCTACTAAAGAACAAATCAGACGGGGGAGATGGCGTGATCGCTGAGAATGATCCAGAAGAACAGGAAAAACGCATCAAGTACAACGATCTTGTAGCGAATGCAGTCATCTTTCAGAATGTTATAGATATCACCCTGATTTTACGGGACTTGATTTAATTGATGGGGTCATACTATATTGCCTCCTGTATTTTTTGATTGGGATACAGTTGCTATTCTAAGGTCGAGTTATCGATAAAACAAATTATGTTTTAATAGCGTATACATAAATAAATTTATCGATATAATTGAAAAGGAAAAAGGCTTATTGCTCTTGGAGTTCCCAAGGCAAAAGCCTTCTATCAATTTTCCTTTTTAACTTAACGGTTAAATTCCTTTTCGAACATGGCTTGGTTAGTGACGACAGGTTCTGGACCGACCGCATTGATGTTCGTCACCAAAATATCCTTCCCGCCTAAGGTACCACCCGCTAACGTTTCAAACCCATGAATGCCGCCTCCATGAACCCAATAGGTCTTTCCGCTCGGCAGTGTCACCCCGTAAATTCCCAGCCCATATTTGCCAAAAGGCGATTCCACACCTGTTGTCATCTGCTTCATCATCTCGTCATTTAATAATTTCCCACCCAAAAGCGCACTAAAAAAAGTGGTCAAATCTTTCCCTGTCGAAATCATTTCCCCCGCAGCATTCGCGAATGAAGGATTATACTCTGTGAAATCAAACAGTTTCCCTGCCCGATTCAAGCTATAGCCTGTGGCATGCTGGCCCGGGATTTTTGGATTACTACCACTAAAAGATGTATTTGTCATCTGAAGCGGGTCGAGGATCCGTTTCTTCATCTGCACATCGTACGTTTCTCCTGTCACCTTTTGAATAACAAGACCAGCCAGTACGGTATTTGTATTCGAATAGTCAAAGCCAGCCCCTGGTTGAAATACTGGCGGCTTAGCCAGTCCCATACGTACAAGGTCATCAACGGTATATTGAGGGAATGAGGTAGCGTACCGCATGTCTGTATTCGTATAGCTTGCAATCCCGCTCGTTTGGTTCAATAACATACGAATCGTGATTTTGTTGCCGTCATACCCATTACCCTTTACCACACCTGGGAGCCATTTTTCTACCGAGTCTTCCAGATTCAGCTTTTTCTCCTGAGCCAACTGTAAGACAAGGGTAGCAACAAACGCCTTTGTGACACTGCCAATACGGAAAGTAAAGTCTGGTTCCATCGGATTTTTATGATCGAGGTTGGCTACACCCGCTGCATAAGACCAGTATTCTCCGTTTCTTAACCCAGCGGCAATTATTCCAGGGACTCCCTCGACTTTTGCTTTCTGATCAATGAAGTCCTTCATTTCTTGCCCATGTTTTTGAGCTGCTTGATCCGGGGTGGATGGTTGCTTGGCTTGTCCCGAGAATTCAGTCATCTGGATGTTCTCCATATGAGAAACAGTATCTCCTAATGCATTGATACTCATCGCGATCACGTGCTTGCCGTCTTTTGTTCCACCTGCGAAGTTGGTGAATCCAGGAATGCCGCCTTGATGCCCCCATATGGTAGTGCCATCCGGCAATGTTACTTCCTGAATACCGAGTCCGAATTTCCCGTATGGATTAGAAACAGTGGTTAACATTTCTTTCTGCATCTCAGGTGTTAACAATTTTCCGCCCAATAAAGCGCTAAAGAACGTTGTTAAATCTTTCGTAGTCGAGATCATAGCCCCTGCTGCGTCTGCAAACGAAGGGTTAAGGTCAGTTATATCCATTAATGTACCGGCATTGTTAAAGTATCCATTCGGACTGTTTTTCGGAATGGATCGAGAGTTTTCCGGGAAAAACGTTTCTGTTAGTTGAAGCGGCTCAATCACTCGTTTCTTGATTTGTTCGGCAACCGTTTCTCCTGTGACCTTTTGGATAACGAGTTTCATCAGCACTGTATTCGTATTCGAATAGCCACCTGTGGTCGGTGTTTGCTTTAATGCGCGAGAAATGAGTTGTTCTGCTGTAAACGTTTGAGTGGAGTTCTGGATTATACTTTCCTTGAGTTCATCATCTAAGTAGTCTGCCACTCCACTCGAATGATTTAATAACTGACGAATCGTAATTTTGTTACCGTCATATCCGTTTCCTTGAACGACACCTGGCAGCCATTTTTCTACCGAGTCATCGAGGCTTAGCTTCTTTTCCTCAGCTAATTGCAGAGTCACTACACCGACGAACGATTTCGTTATACTCCCGATTCGAAATGAAAAGTCAGCTTCCATCGGTTTCTTACTTTCTATATTCGCTTCGCCGGAAGCATACGACCAGAAATCATTTCCCTTCTTTACTGCAAAGAGGACACCTGGAATGTTTTCGCTGGCAGCAGCTTTATCAATCGCTTCTTTTATTTTGGCATGATCCGTTTTCTTTTGTTGCGTGATTGCTTGGTCCACACTTGCTTCCGCACAACCGTAAGTAGGAAGTATCAGTGTCCCTATTAATAGTGCAGATAACGTAAGGGACGCTCCTTTTTGCATAGGGAATGGTTTCATTTCTCATCGCTCCTGTAAGTTGATTTGTGTTGTCTTTACACATCCACCTTATTCTCAGGGCTGTAAAATCACATAGTGACAATACCGTTCTATCTATGCATGACATCGTGCTAACCGATCATATTTACGGCATGATAGAATGTCATAAAGGCTATATGACACGGCGCATTTTGCTTGACGAATCGGGAATTGGTGAGGCATGATGAGTCAGAAACATTCGGGAAATTCCTTACCATTCAAACGAGCAGGAGTACATGACAAATGTTATCTATGATAAAAAAATGGTTCTGGTACAATTGGGTGATTTTTGCCTTGCGAACGATTTGGCTAGGTATCATCGTCATCGCAGATATGATGTATCCGGCAATGATAGCCGTTCCGTTCGGAGTCATCATCCTAATTGCCCTTTTGGTTTATGCCATTCCATTGATCGTTCAATATAGAAAAAAAGATTGGTATCTGGCAGTCGAAGTCGTAATGACAGGCTTTTTTTATCTATTTGTGGCCTTTGTAGCACCAGGATGGACTTGGCCTTTCGTTTTACTAGTAATCATTATTGGTGTGGCCAGTAGTCGCAGAACGTATATGTGGACGGGAATCTCTAGTGGGATTATTTTTCCGGCTTTAAACGGGTTGATTACCAATCGTCTCCCGTACGAGTTTATGTTTAGTTGCAGCTTTGGTTTTGCGATGGGGATGGCATTTAGCATATTAATTGAGTCACATAAGCAAGGTCGCATCATTCAAGAACAGAAGCAATTATTGGAGCAGCATATTAAGCAAATCGAGGAGCTGACACTGATCGAGGAACGTAATCGGTTGTCACATGAGTTACATGACACGATTGGCCATTCGCTAACCTCTCTGATTGTTGGCGTTGAGTCGCTCCGATCCTCGGTTCCTGATTCACAGGTCGAACGAGTTGATAAACTTGTCTCCATAGCACAGGGCAGCCTGGATGATATCAGAAAGCATTTGCATCAGCTCTCTCATGCTCATGCTCGGTTCAACCAGTCGTTAAGTGAGTCACTCCTGGAACTGACGGAAGAATTTATGAAGTCAACAGGTGTAACGGTCAACTTCCGTGTGATCGGCAGTGAGACGCTCGTTATGCAAAAAATGAGCATTTCTTTATATCGTTGCCTGCAAGAATTGCTTACAAATGCGGTTCGTCACGGCCAAGCAAGTGTGATAGCTGTTGATCTGTATTTCGAAAGTCAGCAACTCCGTTTACAAATCGAAGATAATGGCAACGGACTAGAATCCAGCGAATTCGGCTTAGAACTAAAGGGAATAAAAGAACGGCTTGAGCAACAGCAAGGTACGCTGTCCGTTCATTCACAATCAGGGCAAGGGACCGTTGTCATTTGTAATGTTCCCATACAGGCAGAAGCTGGACAGGGAAGTATCCGTCTGCTTATTGTTGATGATCAGGTGATGATTGCCGACAGCTTACAGCAAATCTTAAGCCAGCAGGACAACTTTATTGTTGTGGGTACAGCGAGTGATGGGCAAGAAGCTTTAGAACAGTGTGAGCGACACCAGCCGGATATCGTGTTAATGGACGTGCACATGCAAGGGATGAACGGACTGGAGACCTTCCTTCAAATGAAAGAACGCTGGCCGAACATGAAGATTGTGGTCATGACAACGTTTGAGGATTCGGTACAGGCAGCATCAGCGTTGGAGCACGGGGCGGAAGGATATATGCTGAAGTCTACTCGTCCAAAAGAGATGATGGAAGCGCTGAAGCTCATCTATAGCGGGGGGACGTGGCTTGATCAGTCGATCGCTACACGCGTATTTGAAGAGATGAAGCGCCAACGTGAGCAATTAGAGAAGTATAGCCCGAATGATCCATATGGATTGACGAAACGGGAAAGGGAGATTTTACAGCTTTTATCGGATGGGCTTCGTTACAAGTCGATTGCCACCAAACTATATTTATCGGAGGGAACGGTACGGAATTACTGTTCCACTCTTTACTCGAAGCTCGGTGTCAGCAACCGGGAAGAAGCAATTGAACTGGCACGAACCGAGAGTATCCTATAGATGACAAAAAGACGGGAGAAATCCCGTCTTTACTCTTCCGGCGTTCGGTCGAGGAACAGCCGCGTTACCTTTGTGTAATCCCCTTTTTCCACTTCTTTTTCCGTCGCCTTTTCTTCCAAAGGATCATGACCGTACATGCTTGGCGCTACTGTGGGCTCGTGCTCGGCAGAACCTCGCTTTTTCTCCATGATTCACCACTCCTTTTGCCAGTAGGGTGTGATGGATGGCTTATTCTTATCCCCGATTGCAGCATATGACATAGGAAATGCTATTTCAAAAGTACCGATCTTCAAGATCCGGTGCTTTTTTTGATGACAAATTGTCATATGGGGTAGGGAGAAACCGTTGGTAACAGGGCGTCTCAAACTTATGACAAAACGCTACTTGTTGTACAGGCAGTGCCCATGCGATACTTTGCGCCAACGAAGCTTTTAGGGGGAAATAGAAATGAACTTTTACAGAAGTAGCATCGTCGCGGTATCGATTTGTGGTTTACTCATAACAGGATGCACGAATACAGCTCCATTAACCGAGACGGACAGCGAACAACAACAAGGGAAGAAGGCAGAAAATCTAAGTCCAAAAGAATGGTTAGAGCTGAACTCTTTTCAATTGAATAGCGCTGAGCCTGGGACTGATCTTAAAGATATTGAACCGCTGCGCCAAATGATCGGTTCTGCTTCAATCGTAGGTTTAGGTGAGGCAAATCATGGAAGTCGTGAAATTTATACGATGAAACACCGGTTTGTTGAATTTCTCGTCATGGAAATGGGCTTTACCACCCTTGTATTAGAAGAAAACTGGGGCAACGCATTGAAACTTGATCATTACGTTCTCACAGGAGAAGGGAATCCGAGTAAATTCCTAATGCCTATATTTCAAACAAAAGAAATCGTAGACATGCTGGAATGGATGCGTGAGTACAATGTCGATCCCGAGAACGAAACGAAACTGCGGGTGGTCGGAATGGATGTACAAAATGTCAGCGAAAATGTATACGATGAGATCAGACAGTATATAAAAAAATATAAGCCTGACCTGCTGCCCCGTGTGAATAATAAAATGAAGGAACTTGCCGAAGTTACGAAGGACCTGGAAACCTATTCAGCTTTGCCACAGGCCATTCAGAAAAAACATCAGGAGCAAGCGAAAGAAATCACGGAAATATTGGAACAAAACAAAAGCAGTCTGAACGGCCAATCCAAGGAGTTCGCAAGGATTAAGCAACACGCCAAGGTCATTGAGCAATTTACTGGCATGTATTTCAACTTCTCGGAGAATCCATCTGATTTATTTTTGAAGCATGATATCGCGATGTTTGAGAATGCGAAGTGGGCTCATGAACAGCTGGGAAAAACAATCGTATGGGGTCACAATGGGCACATCGCAAAGAACAATATGTTGCAAGAGGTATACCCGAAGCTCGCCGGTCAGTATTTACTGGAGCATTATGGAAAGGAATATGTAACGATTGGAACTTCATTCGGGAAAGGCGATTATAACGCGTTTAACATTGAAAATAAAATTGTTCCAGCTACCATTGAATCGAATGATCCAAAAACATTCAATCATACTCTGGATCAAGTCTCAAAGGATCAATACTTTGTTGATTTACGGAATGCTACAGGTCTCACCCAAAAATGGTTAGAGGAAGAACGGCCGTTTTTGATCGGATTCGGTTCTGCTGATCCAAGCAAACCAAACTCTATAACAACTTCGCTTGGGCAAGCATTTGATATTCTCATTCATTTAGACACAGTGAGCGCTGGCGAGCTTGTTCGTTAAATAGCAGAAAGAAACCGGCATTTACCCAAGAGCATTGGGAAAAATGCCGGTTTTATTATACCAGAAACCCCATCAAGCGCTTCACATTGTCGGTGTTTTCGCGGGATGTCAGCGACTCCAGCAAGGTGAATGCCACATCAAAAGCGGTCGAAGGGTTGTACGAGGTGATGATATTGTTGTCGATGACGATGGATTGGTCAGGGATGACAGTGGCACCCATCGCTGCCAGCTGCTTTTGTCTCAGTTGGTTGTTCAGGTTGTAGGTCGTTGCGTTTCGTCCTTGCAAAATCCCGCTTTTCCCGAGGGGCAGAGCACCCACGCAGATGGAGGCAATCATTTTGCCTTGCTTTTCAAATTCACGTATGAAAGCGAGAACGTCCTCGCGATAAGCATCTTCATAAAAGCCCGCCTGCTCAAAACCGCCAGGCAGTGCCAGTGCATCGAAGTCATTTACATCCGCATCGTCGATCACCATCTCGGGGATCACAGTAAAATTCCACGTGCATTTCAGCTCCTTGCGCGTGCCCACCGTCACGAGCTCCGTTGTTCCGTCGCCCTCTTCCTTGTTCCAGCCGATTACGTCTGTAAATACGCTAGCCTCTACTGCCTCAAAGCCATTCGGTAATAACAAGCACACTTTTTTCATAGAAAATCAGCTCCTCTGTTCGAATCGTTCAAGCCGTACCGGTACTTATCAAGAATCATATGCTATCATTAATTATTAGTAAAAATGAAAGTTCTGAAGATGATCTTCAGGATTTCTAATAATAAACATGCGAGCAGGGGGGAGCCGGGATGGAGATTCGCCAGTTTCAAACCTTTAAGGCAGTCGTCGATTTCAACAGCTTTACGAAGGCCGCACAGGCACTGCAATATTCACAGGCGACGATTACATCCCATATTCAGCAGCTGGAAGAAGGAATGGGTGTCCCGCTGTTTGATCGACTGGGAAAGAAAATTCAGTTAACCGCCTATGGCCGTGAGCTGTATACGTACGTCGAGGAGCTGCTGGTTTCGTATGCGAAGATCAAGGATATATCGGCAAATGAGCAATCACTGCAAGGCGAGTTACGCATCGGGGCCTCGGAGACAATTACGATCTATCGGCTGGGTGACATTTTGTCCAGGTACAGAGCGTGCTATTCGGGCGTGAATATTTCGTTTGTAATGGACGACTGCATTCGCTTGCGGGAAAAGCTGCATGATGGTCTATTGGATATCGTGATCACGCTGGAGCCAAAGCTCGATGATCCGAATCTGGTCGTGGAGCCGTTCTCTACCGAGCGACTGGTTTTTATCGGTGGGCGGGATCATTCGTTTGAAAAAATAGAGGATGCTGGCGAGGAATGTATGATTTTCAGTGGAGAGCATTGTGCTCTGCGGCGGTTTTTCCTACGCTTCCTGGAAAAAAGGGAGATCAAGCCGAAGCATCACCTGGAGTTCTCCAGTATGGAAGCGATCAAGCAGAGCGTGGCAAACGGGCTAGGCGTGAGCTTGATGCCGTATATTAGTGTCGAAGCCTTGTTGAATGAGCAAAAAGTGAAAATGATAGCGTGCGAGGAAGAGCTGTTGTTCTATGCGCAAATTGCCTACCATAAAAACAAATGGCTTTCACGGGCGCATAAGAAGTTTATTGATTTCATGCTGGAAAGTCGGGATATCGGGTAAAGAGGTAAACAGCCAGTCTGTTTTGGTCGAGAACCAGAGCAGGCTGGTTTTATTTTCGGAAAATTTCATAACTTGTTTGACATTCGTTTTTCTACAATGCTAAGATCGAAGTGAAAGTAAACGAAAGATAAAAAGAAACAAAACGAAACCATACAATTTATGATCGTAAGGAAGTGAAGCAATATGCTGGCAGCCGAACGGCATAGCAAGATCCTCGAACAATTGAAGGCAGAACAGAGCGTAACCGTCAGCCAATTAAGTCTGGCGCTGGATGTGTCTGAAGTAACGATCCGAAAAGATTTGATCAAACTCGAAAATGATGGTCTGCTGACGCGCATTCACGGGGGCGCGACGATTACGAATTTCTTGCCATTGGAGCGCAGTTTCACAGAGAAGCTGGAAGAGAGAAGCGAAGAGAAGCAAGCGATTGCTCATCAAGCGCTGTCGCACATACAGCCGGGGGACACGGTTATTCTCGGGGCAGGGACCACGATGATGGAGCTCGCCAAGCTGCTGCGCGGCTTGAATGATCTGACGGTCGTGACGAATGCGGTCAATATCGCGATGGAGCTGAACAGTCAAGGCAAGCATCACGTCATCTTGATCGGGGGAGAGATGCGCCACAAGTCATTTGCGCTCGTTGGTTCTGTCGCATCGGACAATTTGCGAGGACTTTCTGTTTTCAAATGCTTTATCGGGGCAGATGGGGTTCATCCGGAAAATGGACTGACGACGCTCAATCTGGCCGAAGCGCAAATTAACCAAGTCATGATGGAACGCGCCAGAAAAGTCTATGTGCTCGCCGACCATAGCAAGTTCGGCGAGACGCATTTGGCGAAGTTCGCCGGGGTGTCCGATGTCGATCGGATTATTACAGATGCGGCGGCACGGCATCTTGTCAGTAAGTATGCGGAGCTGGGCATCAACCTGGAGCTGGCCAGCTTGCAGGGCGTGACCAGGTAAACTACGAGATCAGAAAGGAAACGGAGGGATCGATATGGCGTTGGTATCATCGACACAGATGCTGCGCACAGCAAGGGAGCAAGGATATTGTGTAGGCGCCTTCAACGTACACACGATGGAAATGCTCCAAGCAGTAGTGGAGGCGGCTTGCGAAGCAAACGCACCGCTCATTTTACAGACCACAGTCGGAACGGTCCGGCATCTTGGACCGGAGTATGTAGCAGCAATCGCCCGGGTAGCCTCAGAAGAGGCCCGGGTGCCGATTGCCCTGCATTTGGATCACTGTCATGAAGAGGAACTGATCATGCGATGTATCGAAGCGGGTTATACATCAGTCATGATCGACGCGTCGATGCATCCTTTTGCAGAAAATGCGGAGATGACGCGGCGTGTAGTGGAGCTGGCTCGGGAGCGCGGTGTCAATGTGGAGGCAGAGCTCGGCAAGGTCGGGGGCGTGGAGGACGATCTTGTCGTCGATGATGCAGATGCTGCACTGGCTGACCCGATTGAGTGCGAGAGGTTTATCGAGTTGACTGGCGTGGATACGTTGGCACCGGCGATTGGTACGGCTCACGGGATTTACAAGGGGGAGCCGCGCATTGATTTTCCTCGCATCGAGGAGATTGCCCGTCGTGTTTCTGTACCACTTGTGTTGCACGGCGGCTCGGGAATTCCCGAGGAGCAGGTGAAGCGGGCGGTTCAGCTCGGCATGGCAAAGATGAACGTAGCGACAGAGCTGCGTATCGCGTTTTCGCAAGCGATCAAGGGCGTTTTTGACAACAACCCGCAGGAAAACGACCCGCGCACCTATATGAAGCAGGCCAAGCAGGCGGTTAAAGAAGTCGCACTCGCCAAAATGGAGATGTGCGGTTGTATCGGAAAAGCGAATGTACGTTAATCCAAAAAGACAGGAAGGGACGATTTTACATGCGTATAAACCTCGATGATGCGAAAGCGTTGCGCGAACTGGACACGATTTCTGCCCTGCAAGATACGGAAAGCTACGATGAACAGTTTAAAACAGGTTTAAAATTATCTGATAGTTTAGATGTGTCTAATATTTCTGTTAAAATTGAAAATATTGTGGTGCTTGGCACTGGGGGCGGTTCGGCTGCGAGCGTCAATTTGATCAAGTCGTATTTGTTTGACGAGCTGCAAGTGCCGCTTCAGTTAAATCAAGGGTATACCATCCCGGCTTTTGTGGATGCGAAGACGCTCGTCATCGTCGTTAGCCATTCCGGCAATACAGAAGAAGTCGTCAGCGGCTACGAAGCAGCTATCGCCAAAGGAGCACAAATCGCTGTCATTACGGCGGGCGGAAAAGTATTGGAGATGGCCCGTGAACACAATCATGCGTGCTTGCTCGTGCCAGGCGGAATGATGCCGCGGATCGTACTCGGCTATATTTTCTTGCCGATTCTCGCCATCCTGACGAAGCTCGGGCTGATTTCCGACAAGCGTGCGGAGGTCGAGGAGACGATTGCCCTGTTCGAGGAGTGGAAGCACATCTACGGAACGGATTCTCCGATCGCGAAAAATGAAGCCAAACAAATCGCTATCGAGATGGATGGGCTGATACCTGTCGTGTATGGAACGCTTCCGTTTTTCGATGCCCCTGCGTGGCGTTGGAAAAACCAGCTAGGGGAAAACAGCAAACTGATGGCATTTTGGAACGCCATACCGAGCCTGCACCACGACGAGGCTGTGGGTTGGGATTCGCCGTCTGCTCTGCTGAAGGGTGTTCATTTTACACTCATTCGCGATCTGGAGGACAGCGAGAAGACGATCCAACGTGTAGAGATCAGCGCTGACATTTTGCGTGAGCGCGCTGGTGGGGTAAGCGTGGTTCATTCCCACGGCGTGTCCCGAATGGCTCGTTTGTTTTCTATCGTGTACTTGGCTGACTTCGTGTCGCTGTACGCTGCCCTGATTCGCGGCGTCGATCCAACCCCGGTAGAAGTGATCAATTTGTTCAAACAAAAAATGGGGCAGCCGCTCGTTACTGTGCAGGTGAGATAGCATGCTGGTAACGGTAACGCTGAACGCGGCCATCGATAAGACGTATCGCCTCTCGCATTTTCGTTCTGGAGAGCTACACCGCACGGGGGATGTACTGAGCTTGCCCGGCGGAAAAGGGATAAATGTAGCGCGTGTAGCGAAAGCATTGGGGCAGGATGTAGTCGCAAGCGGTTTTGTCGCCGGTCATAACGGGAGGTTCATCGCGGAAGGCTGCGAACGTGAGGGGATCACGTCCTCGTTTATCGAAACGCGCGGAGAATCCCGACTGTGTCTCGCTTTTCTCGACGAACAGGAAAAAACGGTGACAGAAGTGCTAGAGCAGGGTCCCTTGCCCAGTGAAGAAGAGATCAGTCGCTTGCAAATGCGTTTGATCGAGCTGGCGGATCAGGCACAGTACATGGTTTTTTCCGGAAGCTTGCCAGGTGGCGTTCCAGCCGAAACATACGCTGCACTCATTCGAGGTGTCGCCAGGAAAGGAACCGCATGCGTGCTGGATACGAGCGGTCAGGCACTGTTAGAAGGAATAAAGGCAACGCCCACGCTCATCAAGCCCAATCGACCGGAAGCGGAAGCGATTCTTGGATTTTCGCTGGATAGCGACGAGGCACGTTGCAGAGCGATACGCGAGCTGCGTGAGCGCGGTGCGCAGCGAGTCCTTCTCTCGTTAGGGGAGGAGGGCGCGTGGTTTGGTGATGGCCAGGAGACGTGGCGTATTTCCGCGATCCCGTTGGCGGATGCCGAAGTGAAAAATACAGTGGGCTGCGGTGATTCCATGCTTGCGGGTGTCCTTGTCGGAAAGCTGCGGGGCTTGGCTTGGCCAGATGCGATTTGGTTGGGGATGGCATGCGGCGCGGCGAATACACGGTCGTTTGGAGCAGGCATGATCGAGCTCGATGATGTGCAGCAGTTGAGGAGTCAGCCGATGCATGTGGAGCGAGTCGAGTAGAATAGCTGGTTCAGAAGGGAGGAGTAGCATGCGTCATGTAATTGGCCTCGATGTCGGTGGTACGACAATGAAAGGGGCGGTCATAGACGAGAATGGGCAAATTCTCCTCCGGGCTGCCAAGGAGACAAAAGTCCATAACAACTTGCCCATCTTGATTGAGCGAATGGCTGCCTTGATTAAAGAGCTGCGGGTTCAATCACCCGTTCCAATAGAGGCAGTAGGGATCGGATTTCCTGGTCCTTTTGATGCGGAAAATGGGATATCGGTTCACTCGCCCAACTTTCAATTGCATCAGGCAGACTTGCGGACACCACTCGCGAAGCTGGTGGAGCTGCCGCTTTTTTTTGAAAACGATTTACGGACGGCTGCGCTCGGAGAAGCCATATTCGGTGCGGGCAGGAAGGTAAGCCACCTCATTTTTGTGCCGCTTGGTACAGGGGTGGGGGCAGGGATTGTAAACGAAGGCAAGCTCGTTCGGGGCAGTCACGGATTCGCGGGAGAGATTGGTCATGTGCGTTATCCAGGGCTTACCGCTCCATGCAATTGCGGCAAGCTCGGTTGTGTGGAGACGGTCGCATCTGCCACAGGTATTGCCAGATTGGCTCGTGAGCGCTTGGACCAGGAGCTCGATGCAAATCCGCAGCAAGCAAAAGCCTCTCCTCTGTTTACTCTATGCGATGGACAGATCGAGCGGATTACGGCTGAGCAGGTGGCTACGGCAGTGGAACAAGGTGATGCGGTGGCGACCTGCGCATGGAACGAAGCGTGTGAAGTAACTGGCTGGGCCTTGTCTGTGTTGGTGAACGTGTGCAACCCGCAACTCGTAGTGATCGGCGGTGGCGTCTGCCGGGCTGGAGAGCTATTGCTGGCCCCCGTACAAGCAAGTGTACAACGGTACGCCATGGAAGTCGTTCATCAACAGACAAAAATCGTTTTGGCCGAGCTCGGTGCGGATGCAGGCATGCTCGGTGCTGGCGCCTTGGCCCTGCAAGGCATGAACAGGGAACAAGGAACCGTGAAAATGTAAAAAGAGGAGTGTACATCGATGCAGCAACGGTATGACTGGGCAAATCATCAGCTGCTAGAGCGAAACCGCTTGGCGGCGCGGGCTTACTTTTTGTCTTACCCGGAAGAATCGGGAGCACTAACGTATGAAAGAGGCGCGACACCGTGGTTTCAATTGTTGAATGGGCATTGGCAGTTTGCTTACGCAGAATCACCACTGCGTGTGCCGGAAAACTTTTTTGCCGCCGATTACGATGCGAAGGAGTGGGCGCGAATTCAGGTGCCGGGGCATTGGCAGCTGCAAGGGTACGGGAAACCGCATTACACGGACTTGTACTATCCGTTTCCGGTCGATCCGCCGCATGTCCCGTCAGATAACCCGACAGGCTGCTATTTGCGAGAGTTTACGGTTGCGTCTGGGTGGAAAGATCAGCAGGTGATCCTGCGGTTTGAAGGGGTCGACAGCGCTTTTCATGTGTGGCTGAACGGAAAGGAAGTCGGCTATAGCCAAGGAAGCCGCTTGCCATCTGAGTTTGATGTGACGGAGCTGGTGCAGGAAGGCAGGAACCGCTTGGCAGTTCAAGTGTACCAATGGTCGGACGGCACGTATGTTGAGGATCAGGATATGTGGTACTTGAGCGGGATTTTTCGGGATGTTTCCCTGATTGCCAGACCGAAGTTGCATGTACGAGATCTGGCAGTCGTGGCTGATCTGGATGATGAATTTCGCCATGGTGTGCTTCGCGTACGTGTCCATGTAGAAAACAGTTCCGCTGCTGCCTATGACGGGGTGAGCGTGACCGCAAAGCTGCTGGATCAATCCTACACGCCTATCGCTTCGCTAACCGACACCGAAGCAGGCGAACTGGCAGCCGGACAGGAAAAGGTCGTGACCTTGGAGCTTCCGGTGCAGGAGCCGAAAAAATGGTCGGCGGAGGAGCCGAATCTGTATCACCTGCTGCTTGGGATTGAGCAGGGGTCGGGCGAAAAGACAGAAGTCATCCCGATCCGCGTGGGCTTCCGACGGATCGAAGTAAAAGGAAACAACTTCTTCGTAAACGGTGTAGCGATTCGTCTAAACGGTGTGAACCGCCATGATCATCATCCCGATCTTGGGCGAGCAGTCCCGTATGAAACGATGCGCGAAGATGTGCTCATGATGAAGCGTCACAACATCAACGCTGTTCGTACCGCCCATTATCCGAACGATCCGCGTTTTTACGATTTGTGCGACCAATACGGATTGTATGTCATGGACGAAACCGATTTGGAGACACATGGCTTCCAGTTGACGGGCAACATTAGTCAACTGAGCGATGATCCAGAGTGGGAGCAGACGTACGTGGAGCGTATGGAGCGCATGGTGGAGCGCGACAAAAACCATCCGTCGATCATCATGTGGTCGCTTGGCAACGAATCCGGCTTCGGCTGCAACTTCCGGGCAATGGCCGCTTGGTGCCGACAAGCGGACCCGACTCGTCTCATCCACTACGAGGAGGATCGCGAAGCAGAAGTGTGCGACGTATTTTCCACCATGTACTCCTCGGTTGAAAAAATGATTCAGCATGGTGAAAATGAACATCTGCAAAAGCCGCATATCATGTGCGAATATGCTCATGCCATGGGAAATGGACCCGGTGGCTTGCGCGACTACGCCAATGTGTTTGACAAATATCAACGCTTGCAGGGCGGTTTTGTGTGGGAATGGATTGATCACGGCTTGCGCCAATTTACACCGGATGGGCGAGAGTATTATGCCTACGGGGGAGACTTCGGGGACTACCCGACGAATGGCAACTTCGTCATCGATGGACTGATTCGTCCAGATCGCACGCCATCTCCAGGGCTGCTCGAATACAAAAAAGTGATTGAGCCGATCGTCGTAGAAGCGACTGATTTGGAAAGCGGGCTCGTCACCATTACGAATCGTTATGATTTCCGCACGCTTGCGCACGTGAAAATGGTCTGGAGTGTGACAGCAGACGAACAAGTGATGCAGAGCGGAACGCTGTCGCTGCCGCATACAGAAGCAGGAAGTCGCACGATTGTAGCTGTTCCGTATACCTTGCCTGCACAGGTGCCGGCTCGAACCGACTACTGGCTGACGCTCTCCTTTGTGCTGGATCAAGATGAGAGCTGGGTACAGGCTGGACATGAGCTGGCTTGGGCGCAATTTGCCTTGCCAATGACTGCTGCGCAACAGGTTACGGTCGCTCCGTACCAATCTGTGTTAGGCAGAGTGGATGGAAAAGAAACGAAAACAGACGTGACCCTTACCGGAGCAGATTTTCAGTTCGTTTTTGACAAAGTGAGCGGTGTGCCGACGAGCTGGGTGTTTGCAGGCAAGGAGCTGTTGGTGGCAGGACCTCGACTCACGTTTTGGCGTGCTCCGATTGACAATGACATGTACGTAGTGGAAGAGTGGCGCAAGGTGTACCTTGATCGTTTGCAAAACCGGGTGGAGCATGTAAGCATCCAGCAGGATCGAGAAGATCGTGTGGTCATTACCTGCGATGTGCGGATTGCTCCGCCTGTATACGACTGGGGATTTGCGTGCCGCTATACCTATACCGTGTTCGGAAATGGCGAAGTGCAAGTAAATGTTCAAGGCACACCCAAAGGCACCTCGCCAGCGATGCTGCCGCGAATCGGCTTGAAGCTATTGGTCGCCAAAGATATGGAGCGCGTCTCGTGGTATGGTCGTGGTCCGGGAGAGGCGTATATCGACAGCAAGGAAGCCAATCGTATCGGGGTGTATAACGCGAGAGTGGATGAGTTGTACACGCCATATGTATTTCCACAGGAAAATGGCAATCGCACGGACGTCAAATGGATGTCGATCACGGATCAGCGAGGCATTGGACTTTTCGCGATGGGTCAACCGACACTGGAATTTAGCGCACTTCGCTATGATACGGACGATCTGGAGCAAGCAAAGCACACGACAGATCTCGTAAAACGGGAGTATGTCACACTGCATCTCGATTATCGACAAAACGGGCTGGGTAGCAATAGCTGCGGACCCAAGCAATCCGAGCAGCATGCCCTGCGTCCAGAGGAGTTCCAGTTCCAGATGAGGTTGACGCCTTTTTCGAAGGATACGATTTCTCCGGTTCAGCTGTATAAGCGGAATTTGTGTGACTAACGATGTTGCTCTCGAAGGCATCGCCGAAACGTTGTACAATCTAGTTAAAGATTGAATAGTGCAACTAATCGAAATACGGTGGTGGTTTGTCACATGAAGTCATGGTCGCTCTTCCCGCGCAGAAGCATTCATGCCAAGTTGCTCGCTTTTATGCTGATTGCAGCCATTATTCCGCTGATTACTCTGGGGAGTATGGCGTATTGGAAATCGTCGATGGTCGTTCGCGAGCAATTTAGCAAGTCAGGCGAGTATATTGCCACACAGCTGCAAATTCAGATCGATAACTACCTGAGTCAAATGAGATACATGGCCTATGACATCAATACGTACGTGTCAGACCCGACATTGGTCGTCATGCGGGAGGAACAGCCGAAGACCTACACGGGCTTCCTGGAACAAAAAAACTTCGAGCGATACCTGGGGGCGCACCGCAACCTTGATACAAAAGGCATTTTTATCGTGACGCCCTCGGGCTATTTTTTCGGGGAAAATGTCATCAATGGACAGGATCTGATGCGGGAATCGTGGTGGAAGGCACTGCCCGCCAAGCTGGATGAGGAGCGATGGATCGGCTTTTACACACCACGGCATTATGTCGGGTTTCAGGATGAGGCGGAGCTGCGCAATCAGGAGAAGGTGCTTGGTCTGGTCGTTCCTGTTCTCAGCGGTTATGGCGTGTTGAAGGACAGCCGGATTTTGATCGAGATGAAAGCGGGCAAGCTGTTTCAATTGTTTTCCCAGCTGGAAAAGGACATGAGTGCGCATGTGACGATTACAGCCAAAAGTGGCGAGCTGATTTACCAGACTGCGGGTACGTTCGTCCAGCAAGAGAGCGATATCGTCTGGAACAAACCGCTGGAGTCCAACAACTGGATGATTCAAGTGCGTTTGCCTTACGAGCAAATGAACCGCTCTGCGGAGGTGATTCAATCCTTCTTTATCGCGGCGCTGATACTTTCGGCAGTGCTGGCACTCCTTTTGGCGTATTTATTTTCCAGACGGATTACAGGAAAAATCAAACGGCTTCAAGAAACGATGCGGCTGGTAGGAACAGGCGAGCTGCAGACGCGAGCAGAAGTAGACACGGAAGACGAGCTGGGGCGGTTAGGGGTGAGCTTTAACCAAATGGTGAGGCGGATTCAGACGCTAATCGCCGAGGTGAGTCGCACCGAGCAGTTGAAAAAGGAAGCAGAGCTGCGAGCTGTTCACTACCAAATCAATCCGCATCTGTTGTTCAATACACTCAATTCCATCCAGTGGAAAGCAAGATTATCTGGTGCCAATGAAATCGGCAATATGCTCTATCATCTCATCAAGGTGCTGGAGGGCAATCTCGACATCACGCAGGAGCTCGTCCCATTGGAAAAGGAACTGCAAACCGTCGAGCATTTTCTGCAAATCCAAGAGCTGCGGTACGGGCCTGTTTTTCAATTTGAACAGACTGGAGTAGAGGCTTGCCGTCGCTATTTGATCCCGCGAATGACTCTTCAGCCGCTTTTGGAAAATATCTTTTTCCACGCATTCGAAGACGGGCAGGGAACGATTCGGATCAGTGTCAGTGAAAAAGAAGGGCTTGTGACGCTGCTGTTGCAAGATGACGGCGCAGGAATTGTACCGGAGCGATTGGCCAAACTTCTCGATCCTGATCTGGAGCGTTCTAGCAAACGGGGACTCGGCGTGTACAACGTCGATCAGAAGTTCAAGCTTCATTTCCGTATGGAGCACGGCATGAAAATTTCATCTGTCAGAGGAGAAGGAACCACAATTCAAATCACATGGCCGAAAAGGGAGGAACTTCCTGATGAGCATCAAGGTAATGATTGTGGATGACGAAGTGCTGGTGCGAAGAGGACTGAAGGCAATGGTGCCATGGAGTCGCTATGGGATGGAAGTGGTGGCGGATGCACCGAATGGTCGGAAAGGCTGGGAGGCTTTCTTGCAAGTACAGCCCGAGTTGGTGATTACGGACATCGTTATGCCGGAAATGGATGGATTGGAGCTGTGCAGGCGGGTGAAGGAGCACGCACCACAAACAAAGGTGCTTCTGCTCAGTTGTCACCGCGATTTTTCTTTTGCCCAGCAGGGAATCTCTCTCGGGGTGTCGGGATATTTGTTGAAGACCGAATTCCAGGATGAGGAATGGGGTACGTTGTTGGAAAAGCTGCGGAATGAGCTGGCAGGCGAGAGTGCGCGACCCGAGCAGATTCGTGAACGCCCTGATGAATGGAAGCGGGAATTCGGTGCGTGGTTGACTGGCTTGAGCCGGGATTTCGAGCAAAGCTTGGCCTCCCTCCTGCAATCACACTGGTCGTGGATGAACGATTCCATGCGTGTATGGCTCTTGGAAGGGATGGGCAGTGCGAACCGGGAGGAGCAGGAGCGCGCATGGGTAGCAAGTGAGCTGGAAGGCGAATGGGAATGGATTGCATGTGGCGATATCCGGTTTTTGCTGACCCCCGCAGGTACTGGCAGGCAGGTAGAATCCTTGCTCGTGGAGTGGAAGCTGGCTGGAAGGGTGACGAGTTGGGAGACAACAAGCCCGTTTGCTGGACTCGAACCGTGGATGCAGACAGTACGGATGCTCTACCAGCGCAAGGAGCGGGCGCGCAAGTACGGCGTTATTCAAGACCCGTGGCAGGAACCGATCAAGCAGGCTGTTCATTACGCACTCGATCGTCTCGATACCCCATTGACGGTCAGTGAGGTAGCTTCACAGGTGGGACTGAGCCGCAGTCATTTTAGCGTGATGTTTAAAAAGGGAGTGGGCGAGAGCTTTGGGGAGTTCCTCGACAAACGCCGGGTAAAAATGGCCCGAGCGATGCTGGATGAAACAGCTCTGTCCATTCAGGAGGTAGCAGAGCGAGTCGGTCTTCCTGACGCGAAATACTTCAGCAAGTGGTTCAAAAAATATACAGGGATGACCCCGAGCCACTACCGTTTCAAACAAAAGGAGGAGTCCAGTCGAACAATCGTCCACTCCACCGCGCAAACCTGAACGAAGCGAAAAAAAGGAAACAAATTCACACACTATTGCGAACAGTTGGCGGTTTCACCGTTTTTTTCCCTTCATTAAAATAAAGAAAAATGAGGGGCAAATCTAGGGGGGATCACAGATGAAAAAGGTTGCGTCAAAATGGATGGCAGCTGGCATGGCACTTCTATTGGCCGTCGTAGCTGGTTGTTCACAAGCCCAGCCAGCAGGATCAGACGGCACGTCTAGCAACACAGGTACGACAACGCCAGCGTCGTCTGATAAAAAGGAAACGGTTACATTGCGTTTCGCGACATGGGACACGGACCAAATGCTGAAGATCCAACAAGATATCGCGAAACAATTCGAACAGAAAAATCCGGGTGTGAAGGTACAAGTAGAGGCATATGCAGATGGTTTTGATCAGAAGCTGGTAGCGGCATTCGGAGCCAAAAACCCGCCCGATGTCATGTACATGTGGGATTTCCCCACGTACCACGCCTCACTCGAGCCATTGGATGAGTACGTAAAGAAGGACCCATCCGTGGCAATCGACGACTTTTACCAAGGCCTCCTAAACTATAATCGCTTCGATGGAAAATTGTTCGGTCTCCCGGCGGGCTTCTCGACGCGGGTCGTCTTCTACAACAAAAAGCTGTTTAACGAAGCAAATGTACCACTTCCGACAGACGACTGGACGTGGGAGGATTTCAAATCGGCAGCCAAACAGCTAACCGTTCGCGACAAGAAGCAGTACGGCTTCGCGGTTCGTTCAGAGCCGGATACGTACGATTTGCAGCAGTTCGTGTGGAGTAACGGCAGCAGCTTCATCAGTCCTGATGGAAAAACAATCGAAGGCTACATGAACAGCAAGGAAACGGCAGAAGCCCTGCAAATTTTCAGTGATTTGACGAAAGACAAGAGCGCTTTGCTCGTTGGTGGCAAAAACCAGCAGAGCGGGAATGACTTGTTCAAAGCGGGCAAGCTCGCGATGTATGACAACGGCGTATGGTCGCTCGAGTCGTACAAGAAGGCGAATGTCGACTTTGGTACGGTCGTGATGCCGCAATTCCCTGGCAAGCCTGGTAAGGGTGTCATTGCAACCTCCTCTGTATCGATCGCCAAGGATTCCAAAAACAAAGAGCTTGCTTGGGAGTTTTTGAAGTTCTTCGTTTCCAGCGATGCGATCAAGATGCGTACATCTGATTTGCCTGTCCGTATTAGTGTCGTACAAGAGAAGAAGCTCGATCAGGACCCGCTCTACGCGCCGTTCTACAAGACATTGGAGCAATCGACTGACACGCCTGCCTTCCTGTTGAATCCGCATTGGAACGAAATCAACCGGAACCTTTCCGCAGCGGTCAATGCGATCATGATGGGACAAAACGCCGAGGAATTACTGAACAAGGCAGTCAAAGACTCCCAGAAATTCTTGAAATAACGGGAAGGGGTCAGGAAATTGAATACAGAGAGTGTTGTGACACATAAACAGCCTGCCATGACCGTTCAACCGAAAAAACTCAAGGGAAGGGCGTTTCTTACGCCCTATCTTTTTATCTTGCCTTGGATTCTCGGCTTTCTCGCTTTTACACTGGGACCGATGCTGTTTTCACTCGTCATGAGCTTTTTTGATTGGCCTGTCGTTGGTGAGGTTACGTTTGTCGGCGTGGACAACTACGTCAATATGTTTACGGATGATCCATTGTTTTGGCAATCGCTCTGGGTCACGATTAAATTTGCGCTGTTGTTTGTCCCGTTGAATTTGTTCATCGCGTTGTTTTTGGCCATGATGCTGAATCAGAAGGTAAAAGGCAGCGGCTTTTTCCGCACAGTGTTTTACTTGCCGAGCGTGATTTCCGGTGTGGCGCTGGCGATGATTTGGGCGTGGGTATACGACGGGGAATACGGCATTTTCAACTATTTGCTCAGTCTGGTTGGAATTACAGGTCCAGATTGGCTAAACGATACGTCGTGGGCGCTCGTTGCCATGGTGATTGCGAGTCTGTGGGGGCAGGGCTCCATGGTATTGATTTTCCTGGCGGGGCTCAAAAGTATCCCGGAGAGCTTGTATGAAGCGGCTTCGATTGATGGGGCAGGGGCGGTGCAAAAGTTTTTCCGCATTACACTGCCGATGGTCAGCCCAACGATTTTGTTCAACCTGATTATGACGATCATTAGTGCGTTCCAGCAGCTGAGTCTAGCACTCTTGCTCACAGGAGGCGGACCGTTGCAGTCTACGTATTTCTATGCCATGTACGCGTATGACAACGCCTTCAAATACTTCAAGATGGGGTATGCTTCGGCGAACTCCTGGTTTATGTTTGTGATCATTCTGGTATTGACCTTCCTCGTATTTAAAACGTCAGGCAGATGGGTGTACTACGAGGGCGACAACCGCAGAGGAGGGGAAGAAGCTTGATACGCAAAACGGTCGCTTATGCGAGCTTGATCTTTTTCTCTTTCCTGTTTCTCGCACCGTTTTACTGGATGATCTCTACTGCGCTCAAGTCGGATGATGAGATTTTGCAGTATCCACCCAAATGGATTCCGGATGTGCTGCATTGGGAGAACTTCGGGAATGCGTGGATGTCGCAGCCGTTTCATCTGTATTTGGAAAACTCATTGACGGTGACGATCCTGACCACGATTGGCCAGTTGATTTCGTCTTCGCTGGTCGCGTACGGCTTTGCCCGGTTTACGTTTAAAGGAAGGGACTTCCTGTTCATGGTCGTTCTGGCGACGATGATGATTCCGTGGGAAGTGACGATGATCCCACTGTACATGGAGTTCAACTATCTGGGCTGGATCAACACGCTCAAGCCGTTGATTGTGCCTTCGTTCTTTGGGTCAGCGTTTTATATTTTCCTCATGCGGCAGTTTATTTTGACCATTCCGCGTGAGCTGGATGAAGCGGCGCGTATTGATGGTGCTGGTTCGTTTCAGATTTACGCCCGGATTATTATGCCGTTAATGATGCCTGCTCTGATTTTGGTGAGTGTATTCAACATCTTGGGCACATGGAACGACTATTTGGGTCCACTCATTTTCTTGAATGACCAAAGTCAGTACACGCTGACGCTGGGACTGGCGCAATTTAAAGGGATGTATGAAGTAGAGGCTACCGGGCTGATGGCGGTAACGTTCCTGATTTCGCTTCCGCCGTTACTCCTCTTTTTCCTCGCACAACGATATATCGTAGACAATTCAGCTGGCGTTGCCATTAAGTAAGAAGTTATCAGGTAAGGAGGGAGCTACAGTGGGGAATCGGGCGAAATGGGAAGGCTGGGCATGGTCATTTCATCAATTTGGTGAGCGATTGTTGCGGATGGCGGCAGCGCATCTCATGTGGGTGGTGTGCACGCTCTTGGGAGGCATCGTCTTTGGAATCTTCCCAGCGACAGCTGCTCTACACGACGTACTTAGCGGCAAGTGGAATGACCGTGGGCTTTTGTCCGCTTTCTGGCATGCTTTTCGCCACTACTTCTGGAGGAGCCAATGGCTTGGCGTAGGGACGGTGCTATCGGGGGCAATCCTGTGGGTCGATGTGGTGTTTTTCCTTCGAATGGGCACCCTGTGGGGGCTCTCGATTGCGGCCGTTTTTGCGGGGATTGGATTCTTGCATGCGGCTACTTCTTGCCATGCTTTTTCCCTGCTTGTTCGGGAGAATGCAGACGTGAAGCGGACGCTCAAGCAATCGTTTTGGCTAGTCGCGGCCTTTCCGTTGCATTCGCTCGTCACGATGGGAGGCTTGCTCCTTCTCTTGATTCTTTTGCTGGCGGTTCCCGTTTTGCCGATCTTGTTGGGAGCGAGCCTGCCCGTCTGGTGGATGAACGCCAGAATGAGTCGTCTGCTGGAAAAGCGCGATCGTACACGATCGACGAAGCAATCTCGAGGTGAGACATATGCAGTTTGATTTGGGAATGGTTCCTTTTAGCCGATACGGGTCGTATCTCGTACTCTCGCGTCTGGGTAACGCCAAGCGAAAAGAAGGACTATATTTGCGCAATATTCGTGGAGGAGACAACCACGATGGCGCGATTTTTCGAATCGAAATGGTAGCCGATAGCGTGGCGATTCCATTTGAGACGGAGGCTACGCCAACCTTGCTGCGTCTTTACGGGGATAAAGGCGAAGTGAAGCTGTGCATGAGCGAGCCGCGGCTGGTGCAGGTACGTGGTCAAGGCGTTGGTTTGCGCCTGGTGCTCGAATCGACAGCGGCAGATTATGCGATTCAAGCTGGAGCCGGATGCTGGGAAATCAATCACTTTTCCACAGAAATTCGCTTGCGATTGACTCCGCTTGCTGGAGCGCTCGTGGTAAGCCCTACGAAGGCATCGCGGGAACAGCAAGTCGTCGTAACCTTTCTTCCCGACGAGGAAACGGGTGTATTGGAAGGCGTATGGGAGGAGTTCCATACGGTATGGAAGGAGCGCAGCTATCCTGCCTTTGCCGATGGATGGGAGCAGGTAAAAAAAGAGTACGACGAGTGGCTGGAACGGACACTCTCTGTAGCTCGGGAGCATGGCGAAGGCTTGAACGAAGCAAGAGAACTCGCGGCCTACATCACCTGGTCTTGTGTGGTGAGACCTGAAGGCTATCTGCCACGGTCCGCGATGTACATGTCCAAAAACTGGATGACGAATATCTGGAGCTGGGATCATTGCTTCAATGCGATGGCACTGACGCGAGCAAACTTGCCGCTGGCGTGGGATCAGCTCATGATATTTATCGACAGGCAGGATGAGAGTGGTGTTTTCCCCGATTTTATCAATGATCGGTATGCGTTGTGGAATTGCTGCAAGCCTCCGATTCACGGCTGGACGCTGCGCTGGATGCTGAATCGGAACGACGCAATTACAAACGAGATGCTGGAAGAGGTGTACGAGCCGCTTTGTCGATGGACCGATTGGTGGTTCCGTTACCGCGATGATGATCAGGACGGGATTCCGCAGTACAATCACGGTTATGACTGCGGTTGGGACAACAGCACGATTTTCCTCGATGGGGCGCCGATTGAAAGCCCGGATTTGCCTGCGTATTTGATTCTGCAAACGGATTTGCTGGCGGATTTGGCGAAGAGGATGGGGCGTTCGGAAGAGGCGGCGAAGTGGCAGGAAAAGGCCGAAATGACACTGCAACGACTGCTGGAGAAGCACTGGAATGGCGAAAACTTCTTCGCGACCCACTCCGGCAGCGACCAGCCTACCCGAGGGGACAGCTTGATTCGCTATATGCCTCTCGTGCTTGGCGAAAAGCTGCCGCAGGACATCCGGGCCAAGCTGATTGCCGATTTGCAGGAGCGGTTTTTGACCGAGAATGGACTGGCTACGGAGAGTCCAACCAGCTCTTTCTACCGCGCTGATGGCTACTGGCTAGGCCCGATCTGGGCGCCAGTGACGATGCTTTTGGTCGATGGATTGCGGCGAGCAGGTGAAGTAGAATTTTCTCAGGAGATTGCCAGACGTTTTTGCCGAATGGCAGCACGCAGTGGCATGGCGGAAAACTTCGATGCGCGGACAGGTGATGGTTTGAGGGACCGAGCCTTTACGTGGACGTCCAGTGTGTTTTTGATGTTGGCGCATGAGTATGTGTAAAGTAGTTTCATAGGAAAAAACAAGCGGGCATGATGGATGAAAAATCGCATCATGCCCGTTGCTTGTCTACAGCACTTTACTGAGAAATGCCTTGGTTCTCTCATGCTGGGGATTGTCAAAAAGCTCGGCTGGTGTGCCTTCTTCGACGATATATCCGCCATCCATGAAAATCACGCGATCAGCTACTTCACGGGCAAAGCCCATCTCATGCGTAACCACGACCATCGTCATTCCTTCTTTGGCCAAATCCTTCATCACCTGAAGAACCTCTCCGACCATTTCCGGGTCGAGTGCAGAGGTAGGCTCGTCGAACAGCATGATGTGGGGGTCCATGGCGAGCGCACGAGTAATGGCTACGCGTTGCTGTTGACCACCAGACAACCGATCGGGGTACACGTCTCGCTTGTCCGCCAAATCTACTTTTTTGAGGAGTTGCAGCGCCTTTTGTTCATTTTGCTGGCGCTCTGAATTTTTGACATGCTTGGGCGCTAGCATGATGTTTTCCAAAACAGTGAGATGCGGGAAGAGATTGAACCGCTGAAACACCATGCCGACACGCTCCCGCAGCTTGTTAATGTCCACTTTGGGGGAAGTAACCTCCATGCCCTCAATGGTGATTTTGCCAGACGTTACTTCTTCCAACTGGTTCAGACAGCGCAGAAACGTACTTTTTCCCGAGCCGGAGGGACCAATGACACAGACAACTTCACGCTCTTGAATAGTAGTTGAGATGTCTTTTAAGACCTCCAACGAGCCAAAGCTCTTTTTCAAATTCTCTACATGAATCATTTCGCGTACCTCCTCTCAAGGGAACGGGACAGCAGACTGAGGATGTAAATCATCAGGAAATAGAAGACCGCTACTACAGCCCAAATTTCGAATGAGCGAAAGTTGCTAGAAATGATAATCTCACCACTGTTCATCAGCTCTCGGATACCGATGACCGTTAAGAGCGAGGTGTCTTTTAGCGTCACGATGAATTGGTTGACGAAAGCAGGAATCATACGGCGAACAGCCTGTGGCAAGATAACCAGGCGCATGGCTTTTCCGTGCGAGAGTCCCAGGGAGCGAGCAGCTTCCATCTGTCCTTTATCAATGGAGAGAATCCCCCCACGAAAAATTTCAGCCAGGTACGCTCCGGCATTGAGGCTGAGCGCAAGAATACCTGCGGTTGTCTCTGGAATTTTAATATCAAGGACAGGCGGCAAACCAAAATAAATAAAGAAGATTTGAACCAACAGCGGTGTGCCGCGAAGAAAGTCAACGTAAGCGGTTGCAATACCGCGGAGTATTTTGGAGCGGCTGGTGCTCATTAACCCAAAAAGCAATCCGATTAAGAGAGCGAAAAACAGGGAAATGACCGTTATTTTTAACGTGACCACAGAGCCTTGGGCCAAGACAGGAAGAGCATCGACAATGACATCCCAACTACTGCTCATTTGGACAACTCCATTCTTTCTAAGTTGAAAAAAAGGCGCGTCTTGCGCCTTTTACTTTTTCGTGCTCAAGTATGTGTTGATGATTTCGTCGTATTTCCCGTTCTCTTTCAGCTTCTTCAGACCGGAGTTGAGTTTGTCCTGCAGCTCTTTGTTCCCTTTTAAAACCGCGATGCCGTAGTGGTCACCATTGAGACGATCACCTACAATTTTCAGCTTGGAAGCAGGGTCTACCGTAATTTTATAAGAGATGACCGGATAGTCCTCGATGGTTACATCTGCGTTGCCGTTTTGAACCTCTTGGAACATGGAAGGGCTATCGTCGAAGTATTTGACAGTCGCTCCGTACTTTTTACCGAGCTCATCAGCAAAGGTCGCGCCAGTCGTGCCTTTTTTGATCGCAATCGTTTTGCCAGCCAAATCTGCCTCTCCATTGATCGTTGTGTTGTCCTCACGTACGACCAGGGAAAGACCTGCTTGATAGTAAGGTTCAGAGAAATCCAAAATTTCTTTGCGCTTATCATTGATGCTGATCCCCGCAATGGCACCGTCCAATTGCTTCGCTTGAACAGCTGGAATGATTCCTTTGAAGTCCATCGGCTTAATTTCTACCTCAAAGCCTTCTTCTTTAGCGATCGCATTGATCAGATCGATGTCAATTCCCACGTATTTTCCGTCTTTTTCAAATTCAAAGGGAGGGTATGTTGCATCTGTACCAAACACGTACTTTTTTGCACCGGATTGCCCAGATGTTGAGGCAGCCTGATCTGTGCCAGTGCCACACGCACTTACCGTAAGTGCCAACAAACCAGAAACCACAGCAAGCATTAGTTTTCTCATAAATTACCCCCAAGTATATTTATATTAGATATGATATGGACATGAATATATTAATATAGAAAAGTCTGCAAAGTCAAAACAAACCGAAAGTAATTATTATCCATAATTGTATGAATGATATCATGGTTAGATAACAGAAAAGACTTTTTATACCTGCTATAATGGTAGGAAATGTATACAAGGGATGGGAAAAACGATGAAGCATGTCACCATATTGATCGCCGACGATGAAGCGGAGATTGCGGAGCTCGTTGCCTTGCATGTGAAAAAAGAAGGTTACCACACAATTATTGCAGCGGATGGAAAGGAAGCCCTCCAAGCTGTGCAGACGCATTCGATTGATTTGGCGATTCTCGATATTATGATGCCTGGGCTGGATGGCTATGAGGTCACCCGTCTCATTCGCGAACAACACAATATGCCGATTATCTTTTTGAGTGCCAAGACGTCTGATCTGGATAAAATTTCGGGATTGGTGATGGGCGCAGATGATTATATGACCAAGCCATTCAACCCAATGGAATTGGTCGCTCGTGTGAATGCCCAGCTGCGACGCTTTAAGCAGCTGAACCAACCGGCAGTAGCAGTAGCGAGTAACAAGGTGGTAGAGGCAGGTGGACTTATCATTTATCCAGAGCAGCGAACCGTGAGCCTGTACGGAGAAACGATTGAGTTAACGCCAAAAGAGTTTGATATTCTCTACCTGCTGGCCAGCTATCCAAAGAAGGTGTTTAGCGCGGACAATATTTTCCAGCAGGTGTGGGGCGAAGCGTACTATGAAGGCTGCAATACAGTCATGGTGCACATTCGCACCTTGCGAAAGAAGCTGGGAGAAGAAAAAACCAAAAACAAGTGGATCAAAACGGTCTGGGGCGTCGGGTATTCATTCCATGGATAACATGATACGAAGCTTTCGGTTCCAAATGGTCAAGCTATTGGGCCTAAGTCTGCTTCTATCTGGTTCGGTTACCTATGTGATCTTTAAAGCGCTACAATTTTACTATCGATCACAGGTGAAAATGGAAAGTATTTTAGCGCCGATTCGTCATTTTATGCGAGAAATAGGGGACATTTACTTCTTTCTGATTATTTTTGTTCCACTCGCCATACTGTTTTTCTTCTTGCTAACCAAACGCTATGCCGTCTACTTTCAGGAGATTTCAAGAGGAATTCATCATCTTGCAAACGGCGACTTTACCCATCATGTTCAAATACCGTCAAACGATGAATTTGGAGATATTGCCAAGGACATCAATCTGGCGGGTGAAAAATTGCAGGAAGCAGTACAAAGAGGAGATTTTGCCGAAAGCAGCAAGGATCAGTTGGTTTTAAACCTGGCGCATGACCTGCGGACGCCACTGACTTCTGTTTTAGGGTATTTGGACATCATTTTGCGGAACGAGCAGTTAACGGTGGAACAAGCCCGACATTACACGAATATTGCTTTTACCAAGTCGCAGCGTTTGGAAAAGCTGATTGATGAGCTCTTCGAAATTACGAGAATGAACTACGGCATGCTCACCATCCAACAGAACCTGATAGACCTGAGTGAACTGCTCATGCAGTTAAACGAAGAGCTATATCCTTCCTTGGAGAAAAATCAGTTGGAAACGAGAATGAATGTGGCCTCACGATTGACGGTTTGCGGGGATGGCGAGCTCTTGGCACGCGTTTTCGAGAACATCATGACGAATGCCATCCGTTACGGGCACGATGGTCAATTTGTTGATATCAACGGTTTTCTTGCGGGTGACGAGGTCGTTGTGCAGATTATCAATTATGGTCACGAGATTCCCCCGGAAGATCTGCCGCATCTTTTCGAGGTGTTTTATACAGGTGACAAGGCCCGAAGCCATCAAAACGGAAGTACAGGTCTCGGGCTATTTATCGCCAAAAATATCGTCGAGCGCCACGAAGGGACGATTTCTGCGCAGAGCAATTTGATCCGCACCGTTTTTGAAATACGCTTACCTTACGAACAGACTCCCTCACTTTAAAAAAATTTAAGGATTACCCCACTTTTTCTTTTAAAAGTTTTCCTTATCCTGATCGGGTGACGAGCCAGGGTGGAACCTAATAGAAAAAGTGGGGTTTTTTGATTGGCTAAGAATGGTCGGGGTTTAAAGTTTTTGGGGAGGTAAGGAATATGAAAAAACGTTTGTGGATCTGGCTGGGGGTAGGCGTACTTGCCGCTGGGCTTGGCGGCTATGCGGCTTCTTCGGGCGAAAAGAAGAGTGGCGTTCCTGTCACGTTATCAACGGTGGTAACGGCCGACTTGGAAAGTACGATTTTGACGTCGGGAATGGTCAAAGTACGAAATGAACATACATTGTTCGCCAACTATGCAGGCGAACTGCGGAATTTCTCCATCAAGGAGGGAGACAAAGTAACGAAAGGACAGGTGATCGGCAATATCGACATGTCCGATGTCAGCAATGAAATCATGGATATCGAGGCGCAAATCACCATTCAGGAAGCGAATATCGCAAGGCTCTCCAAAGGTGTGGAACCCGAGGAAGTCACGAAAATGCAGGAGCAGCTTTCCCAGCATGAACGGGAATACCAAACGGCATTAAAAGATTACCAGCGAACGCAATCGCTGTTTACCGCAGGCGTGTCTACCCAACAGGCTGTAGAGGAGGCGAAGCAAAAGCTACAGACCGCGGAATCAAGAGTAAAGGTCGCGAAGCAAGACTTACTTTTGAAGCAAAAAGGGCCAGACAAGGCAGAGATTCGCTCCTACGAGGCACAAATTCAAAAGCTGAATTTGGAAAAAGCAAAATATGAAAAGCAACGTGTGCAAAGCAGTATCGTGTCTCCGATTGACGGGACGGTGCTCTCCATGAAGGTGAAACAAGGGAAGTACCTAAGTAAAGGCGAGGAAATTCTCACGGTTGGAGATACCAATGATGTTATGGTCGAAGCAGCAGTCGGAGAAACTGACTTGCGTAAAATCAAAATCGGACAGGATGCGGTGGTCTCAGGCATTTCCTTAGGCGGAGAACAGTTGCAAGGTAAGGTGTCGCGCATATCCCCTATGGCTGTAACCAGCAAAGAGCCGGGTGGAGAGAGTACGGGAGTGCCGGTCGCTGTCCATCTAAATGAGACGAGGGAGTATTTGAAGCCAGGTTTTCACGTCGATGTGAACATCGTCCTGCAAAAAGCAGCAAACGCCATGCAAGTCCCCATTGAGGCAGTCGTGACGGATCAAGATGGATCTTCTTTTGTCTGGGTAGCGGAAAATGGCAAGGCCAAGAAGAAAAAAGTGACGACTGGAATTGAAAGTGAATTGTTTATCCAAATTGAAAGCGGATTGGATGGCAGTGAAGAATTGGTAGCGAATCCACCGGAAACCTTGCAAGAAAATGAAGTGATCTTCCAAGCATCTCCCGAAGAGTTTGCGGAGTAAAGGAGGATACATATGCTGAACATTGAGGGGTTAACCAAACGGTACAAGACGGATGAGCTGGAGCTGTTCGCTTTGCAAAATATCAATATCCACGTGGCTCAAGGTGAATTCGTGGCGATCGTGGGACCTTCTGGTTCCGGAAAATCGACGTTTATGAACATGCTGGGTTGTCTGGATCGGCCAACCACGGGCACGTATGTCTTGGATGGGATTGATGTTACGAAGTTGAAGGATAGTGGGCTGGCGCAGGTACGCAATCAAAAAATCGGTTTTGTCTTTCAATCGTTTCATCTGTTGCCACGTGCTACTTCGCTGCGAAACGTAGAGTTGCCGATGATGTATGCGGGCGTCGGCATGACAGAGCGCAAAAAAAGAGCGAAAGCGGCGTTGCAGCGTGTCGGACTTGCCCAGCGGATGGATCATAAACCAACGCAGCTGTCCGGTGGTCAAAGACAGCGGGTAGCCATTGCCAGAGCTTTGGTCAACCAGCCTGCGATTTTACTTGCTGACGAGCCGACAGGGAATCTGGACAGTCACTCCAGCATTGAGATCATGGCGATTTTTCAGGAGTTGCATGCGCAAGGGGTAACGATTCTGCTCGTCACGCACGAGGCGGATATCGCTCAGCATGCCGAGCGCGTCATTACGTTTCGAGATGGTCATATCATCCGAGATGAGCGAGTGGAGAATCGTTTGTTTGCTACTCCGTCCGAGGAGGTGATCCTCACGTGAATTTACTCGAAAGCTTTCGTACGGCTCTGGAAGGGATTGGGACAAATAAGCTCCGAGCTACCTTGACGATGTCTGGGATCATCATCGGAATCATGTCTGTTATTGCTGTATTTACACTAGGAAACGGCAGTCAGCAGGCCTATACCGATCAGTTGGAGAAGCTGGGTGCTACTAATTTCAACGTTACTATTTGGTGGGGCCAAGGAAGCAAGATTACTGATTTGACAGTGGAGGATGCTTATGCACTTCCCCAACAATCGCCCTACATTGAAGCGGCCGTGCCGTTCTTAGATCTTTTTGGAACGATTCGAGGCCCGAAAAAGGGGAAGGACGCATATATACAAGGAACAAATGAGGATCTGTTAAAGGTTCAACCCAACTTGAAAATTGTTGCAGGCAGATATTTTACTGCGAAGGAAGTAAGAGAGGGGAAGCCGGTTATCGTTTTAACCGAAAAGCTAGCGGCAGGGCTTTTCGGACATGAAGACCCGATTGGCAAGCGTTTGACTTACCAAACAGCATCAGTCATCGTTATTGGCGTGGTAAGGGAAGCCAAGCTGATGATTGACGCTGGTCGATCCGAGGGTGCCTATGTGCCGATTACCTTTCTGCACAATATGGACGGGCTCAAATACGTTCAAACGATAACCGTAAAAGCCAAGTCGAAGGAAACAATGGAAGCAGCCAAGAGGCAGACAGAGAAATACTTAAACCGCAGGCACGATCGCGAAAACTATTACCAAATCGATAGTATCGAGAACGCACTGGGGGAGATGGATTCCTTTTCCGGTACGCTCACCACGATTTTTAGTGTTGCAGCCGGGATTGCGCTGTTTGTCGGTGGGATTGGCGTCATGAACATCATGCTCGTATCCGTCACGGAGCGGACGCGGGAAATCGGCATTCGCAAAGCGTTAGGGGCGCGTTACGGAGATATTATGCTGCAGTTTTTGATCGAGTCGATGATCGTCTGCCTGATTGGTGGAACGATTGGCGTGCTGCTCGGCATCGGGACAGCCATGTTTGCCTCGCAATATGTCGATGTGCCGCCGTTATTATCGTGGGAAAGTATCGTAATCGCTTTTGGGTTTTCCAGTGCCATCGGTATTTTCTTTGGGCTCTATCCGGCTCATAAGGCGGCGAGGCTCAATCCGATTGACGCGTTGCGATATGAGTGAGGAACGAAAAAGAAATGACTAGCAGAAATCGCTGCTAGTCATTTTTCTGTCGTATAGGAATTTATAAAATAAATTCTGGAGCGCATGGAAACTTTCCGCTAAAACGCGGTCGCTCCTCCTTGAAAAGGCCTCGATAGAGGTTTTCTTATTAGTCCCGAACCGATTTTAATGCTGTTGACCAACTAATCACTTGATTTAACATGTCGTTTACATGTGGGGTGTGCAATTCGGATGGTTTAAAAACAGTGTAATTTTCAAAATCCGTAAAAAGATTGAAGGCAGGTTGTGTACGGACGTCGGCAACCTGCAATTCTCCCAGGATTCCCCGTAAGTGCTCAGCTGCACGAGTTCCGCCTGATGAACCGTAGCTGACGATACCAGCCGCCTTGTTGTACCATTCCTTGCGGGCGAGGTCGAGTGCGTTTTTTAATACCCCTGTGATGCTGTGGTTGTATTCGGCGGTAACGAATACAAATCCATCTAGGCTGGATAGCTTTGCCGCCCATGCGGCTACTTGTTGCTCACCACTTGGATCGCCAAAGAACGGTAAGTGAAAGTCCGCAATATCAACGATTTCATACGCTGCATCTCCTCGTTGATCGGCAACTCCTTTGAGCCACGCACCTACTTGGGGACTGACTCGGCCTGGGCGAGAGCTGCCCAGAATAATCCCGATTTTTAAGCTTGAAGTACTCATGGTTCGTTCCTCCTTATGCGGCTTTGTTTAATGGTAGTTCTTTGGATCAAACATTATGCTTCAAAAAAGGCCCCAACTGTAAAACTCAGTTGCGGCCTCGGAGTCCTATGAGTAATGAATCGAAAGAAAGTTCCAGTAAAATAAATAGCCAGTATACAGGATGGAGAGTAACGCTGCTGCGCTATTCGCTACCTTCCAGCGATCCCGTTCCTTGGCTGTTCCAATTCGCAGGAGCAAATAAGCAGCGGCGGCCAACGAAACAATCGGCAGGGATGCGACAACGACTTGGTAGAAGGCCGGGTAGCCATAGACAAGCTCTGCGTTTGCATAGGTGAATTGGATGATAAAAAACAAGCTATGAAGCAGAGCCATAATCGGAACGATCTTCGAAATAGCGTGCGATTGTTTGCGCCATTTGCGTAGCCCGAAACGAGCGATCCAGACGAGCGAAAGAAGGATGAACATGGTTCCAGGAATCACATACAGAGCCAAGAGAACAGGTGGACTTTCGATGAAGGAGATACGAGGGAGCGAAAAGTTCATCGGTCCTGTCATATAAAATTTCCCTTGTTCCTCGTGAAAATATAGCTGTTCCTCACCGTCGATCTCTTGAAAGAAATGCTCGTCTACTTGCACAAACTTTTTCTCAAGGGATTGCTGTCCTTCATTCTGGAATAAACCAGTTACGGATATTGTCTGCCCATCCAATGCCTTCACTGTGTAAGGGTAGCTACTGAGCAGACGAAGCCCTTTGCCCCAGCCATTCTCGGGCGTCAGGGTAAGTAGATACTGACCCTCCAGCTTTTTCATTTCGTCTATGGTGCCATCAACAGGAGTTAGGGGCTTTCGGACTTGCTCTGTCAGTAGCTTGTCGGTAAACGCGTTCACGACATTGCTGTGCAGCTCCAAGCCCGGATGCGTGGCGTTCACCGTAACGAAGATGCCGATTGATTCTGAGGGAAGCAGCACCATTTTCGAGATAAAGCCATCAATCCCACCGTTTGCCCATAGGGTAGGAATGCCGTTTTTCGTCTCTCCTTTAAAAAAGCCGTAGCCGATCCCATACATGCGCTTATGAGCCGCGAATTGCTGGGCATGCATAAGCTGGACAGTTTCTGGTTTGAGCAGAGATGTGCCGTTATAGCTGCCGCCAGAAAGATGGGAGATCATATAGGGGGCGAAGTCGACTGGTGTCATATTAGCGGCACCACTCCCTGGGAAAATAATCCCCGAGTAAGGAATCGTTTGATAGCCGTTTCCGTCGTAATAATAGCTTTTAGCCAGCTTGCTCCTGTCCTCTGGGAGATACAATTCGGCGGAATCCATACCTAGCGGGCGGAAGATATTCTCCCGCATATAGTCATGCAAAGATTGACCGGAAGCTTGTTCGACTACACTTCCTAACAATCCGGTGCCCGCATTGCTGTATTGAAATTTGCTGCCTGGCGTGAAAATCGTCTCTTGCATCTGAAGCGTTTCATTTACGGTTTCGGTCGAGAATTCCGGTATCACACTCTGGCGGTTATCTCTTTTATAAATCTTTTCATCTATGCCAGCTGTATGTGTGAGCAGGTGGTGGAGTGTGATCGGGCCGTAACGATTATTGGTAATTTTGTAGTCTTTTAGGACGGTATTCAAATCTTCACGTAAGGAAAGCTTGCCTTTTTCCACGAGCTGCATCGCTGCAGTAGCAGTAAACGACTTGGTCACGGAACCGATTCGAAACACCGTACGCTCAGGATCAACGGGGATTTGCTGTTCGACGTCGGCAAAACCATAGCCTTTTTCAAAAATGATGCGATCTCCCTGGGTAATGACAATGGCTGCGCCCGGGATATGCAAGTTGTTCATTTCATTTTTCATGACGGGATCAACTACTTGTTCGATGGAAAGAGCGGTAAGAGGGGAGCGAGCATTGACCACAGATAGGGGCTGTATCAGCATGAGGCAGGATACGAGCAGAACGGCAAACCAATTTCGTAGAGCTAATAATGTCATGTTCATCACCTTTCGCGTTTTGCGTCCGTCAATTGTTGTAAGCCAGCGACAGGGATGAGTATAGGGGGATGAGTGTCACGGTGAGAAGTAACGGAATGTCATTGTTTATCGTGATAGTAGCTGGGCGTCATCTGAGAATATAATGGAGAGAAAGTTTGGGTGTAGATGAGGTGTGCCAATTGCTTGCATTTGTTAAACGATGGTTATGGGTCGACTGGATGATCTTCATCATCCACTTTATGTGGGGATTGACGATTATTCTCGGCTTTGTCCGCCATCACGATCAATTGCCCTATCCGATAGTGATGACATGGATCGTTTTGTTCTTCGTGCTTGTCGTCCCCAGTTGTTTGCGTCGATACTCTCGTAACCTATATTTGTTCGCTGAGATTATAGTGAGTGGAAGCTTGTGTATTGCCTTGAACTTCTTTTTTGAAGGAGTAAGATGGCAGTTCATCCCCATCGCTTTTCTCATCGGATATCACAGTGTGGAACGATCTTATCGCTGGACGGGACCATTGGCGATTTTGGCGATTCCGTTTCTTGTGGGCGAGGCAATTGGGTTTGATTTCGAGCCTATAGCCGTAAGCGATCTAATTGTGTATCATTTCGCGGCATATGCACTTGGCTTTGCCTTTCAATTGCTTAGCCGTATGCACAAGCAAGGCCTGATTATTCAACACCAGAACCAAATCTTGGAGCAATACACCTCCCAAGTGGAGGAAATCACGCTGCTGGAAGAACGGAACAAAATGTCCAGAGAGCTGCATGATACGATCGGACACACGATGACATCACTCATTATGGGGATGGAGATGCTTCGGTCTAAAATACCAGATACGGAGGCTAGTCGGCTGGATATGCTTTTGCAGATGGCCCGACAAGGTTTGGACGAGTCCAGAGGGATTTTCCACAAGTGGGCTCAGAATGGCTATGAATCTACTACGACCATGGAGTCCGCCTTCGTTGAACTGATCGAGCAATTTCAAGTGGCTACAGGGGTGTCCGTCAAGCTGCGTATGTACGGCGCTGAGTATGCATTGAGCCGGTCCATGAAGCTGACTTTGTACCGCTGCTTGCAAGAGACGCTGACCAATGCTGTGCGACACGGAAAAGCATCACAAATTCAAGTGGGACTTTACTTTGAAGAAGCCCAGATCCGATTGCAGGTCGAAGATAATGGAGAAGGAAATGGGGCGATCGAATTCGGATTTGGTTTGCAATCGATGAAGGAAAGGCTGGAAGCTCTTCAGGGACGATTATCGATCCATTGTATGGACGAAGGAGGTGTGACGGTCATTTGTAGTCTGCCAGCTAAGCAGGCTGTACAAAGTGTAGGCATACGTATCCTGATCGTCGATGATCAGCCCATTGTGAGGGAAAGCTTGCAGCTCGTTTTACAGAATCAGCAAGATTTGCAGGTGGTCGGGATCGCAGAAAACGGCTTGATGGCACTGGACATTATTCCAAAGGAAAAGCCCGACGTCGTCCTTTTGGACGTTCAAATGCCTGTTATGGACGGGGCGAAGACACTACAAGCGATACGTGAACGGTGGCCGGATATGCGTGTCATTATGTTGACGACCTTCGAAGAAACAGCCCTTGCAGCAGAAACGCTAGGGAGAGGCGCGAATGGCTACTTGTTAAAATCGGTTAGTCCGGTCGAGCTCGTAGAGGCGATACGAGTTGTTCATCAGGGTGAAGCGTTGATTAACCATAAGATTGCGGATGTCCTTTTCAAAGAAATGCGCTTGCAGCAAGAAGAGCTGATTGGACTTCGCCAAAAGCAAGGACGCGAGTGTCCCTATGGGTTGACCGAACGGGAAAGGGGCATACTGGCCTCGTTAGTAGAGGGGCTTCGCATGAAAACAATCGCGGAGAAAATCTTTCTTTCTGAAGGAACGGTACGCAATTGCACCACAGTGATTTATGCAAAACTGGGTGTAAAAAATCGCGAAGAGGCCGTTAAAAAAGCACGGGACGAAGGGCTTACTGGTTAGATGGCCAGATTTTCAGGCTAGTTATGGTAGAATGGACAGTATCGAATGGAGGTTATATCAAAGATGAGTCAATTGCCAAATTGCCCAAAATGCCAGTCAGAATACACGTACGAGGATGGAAGCTCCTTGGTATGCCCGGAATGCAGCCATGAGTGGACTTTGCAAGCAGATAGCGACAACGGTGAAGATAACAAGGTTATCAAGGATGCGAATGGGAACGTCTTGAACGATGGCGACACCGTAACCGTCATTAAAGACCTCAAGGTAAAAGGGACTTCATTGGTCGTGAAGATCGGGACAAAAGTTAAAAATATTCGTTTGGTTGAGGGAGACCATGATATCGACTGCAAAATCGATGGTTTTGGTCCAATGAAATTGAAATCGGAATTTGTGAAAAAGGTGTAAGCCGAGAATGTAACGGATAGGAAAAAGCTGACTGCATGGTAGATTGCAGTCAGCTTTTTGCATAAAGGCAAGGTCTTGTTAGGTGAGACGATGAATGGACCAGACGATGCCCTCGCCGCCTCCACCTAAGTTGAGGTCGATGGTCAATCCATTGGCAACATAGAACAAACCGAGTGTATCACCTGCATTGAGTTGAACGTCACCTGCGAGTGTGATGGTTCCAGCACCCAGAATAGCTCTCAATGTGAGTACGAGAGCAATGTTTACGTTGAGAATTGGGAAGTCACCGATAATGAGACTTGTTGCAGTAGGGGTGATTCTCTGTACTTCAAATGCAGGGGTGATTTCTGGGCCTAAATTATCGGTAATGGTCGCGGTCGTTTCATAATTAATGGTTGCTTTTATGGCGTAAGTTCCAGTCGCTGGTACTGTATAAGTGCCAGTTAGCGGATTGAAACTTGGACTGCCATAATAGGGGCTGGCTGTTGACCAGTCAACTAATTGAGAAGATTCGTTAAGGGTCACCGTTGATAAGAAGGCTGAGAAGTTTTCAGTGGTGAAAGCAGGTCCAGTCGCGCCCGTGGCCCCAGTCGCGCCCGTTTCTCCAGTGGCACCCGTAGCACCCGTAGGTCCAGTATTCCCCGTCGTACCTGTCGCCCCTGTAGCTCCAGTAGTACCAACGCCCGTAGCTCCTGTGACGCCCGTAGCGCCCGTTATGCCACCTGTGCTGCTGGATGGAACAGACAGGATGTTTTCCAGTTTCGATTGCAAGAGCATTTCTTTTTTTGCAACGTCTTGCAAGGTTTGGCGAACGCTTGCATTCACCAGAAGGAGATCGCTTACCGAAGCAGGAACAGTCAAGCCTGGTAGTGTACCAATGGCATATTCCAATTTTTCTGCTTCTGCATTCAGTATATGCCCGAGGCTGAGCTCTTCGATGGCGATGGAAGTAAGGAGGAGATTGATAGCATCGTCTCTCGTTACAGTAATGGTGGGAGTAATATTAGGAATATTGGCTTGAGACATGGCATTCATCCTTCCTGTTACATTCAAAAACTTATTACTATGCTATGAGGCTTTATCTGTGCGCGTGCCTGGCTGTATGGAAACAGAAAAAAGCCAATCTGATTTCCAGATTGACCTTTGTGTTTACTGGTAAGCACCGTGCTCATCAAAAAATAGACCACCATTGCTTCTGGCATGTATACATTCACCCACAGGGTGGGTAACTTTTTCATGATCACGAGGGGAATCAGGTCAGAGACTCAAAATACCTTTTGTTGTAGAGAATGCTAGGGTGAGTGGGGTTGTAGGAGTAGGCAATATCATTGTGGTGACGTGATTTCTCGTTTTCCCCGATTTGAGAATAGCATAAGCAGAGTTGCAGATGAGGTAGCCAGGTCCAGGCAACGTGATCGATGTGTGCGAGCTTTTCAGCAGGTCGCTCTACTTTCGTTGCAAGATCATACCAAAAAATGGCCAGTAGCCAATTTTTATCTTCGACATGAATGGCTCCAATCTGGCAGCACGCTTCCGCCCGTGGGCGATCGTAGTTGAACGTACGATATAGCGACGACAGAACATTTTGTCTCTCGTAGAGGTGGGAATAGCAACTCGCCAACTTCAAGCAAGCGTTAATGTTGTCCTCTACCCAGCCTTGTTGGGTGTTTAGGAACTTCGTATAAAAAGTAATGGCCTCTTCATAATACTGATTGTCGCGTAATTCATTCGCATAATAGTACAAGTCCCGTGGAGAGAATTCTTCCCCTTTGGCATCCCTGCGTCGATAGATTTGCAGATTGCGGTCCGTGTATTCCTTTTGCTTGTTATGCGTGATGGATATGTCACTGTTGATGATGTTTCCGCTCACTTCCAAATACTCATGGACGGGTCCGATCCAGCGAAAACCGCGGTCGCGTTTTACGAGGCGATTGCGGCGAATGCTGTATGCCACATTCCCATTGCTGTCTACAGAAAGGTTGTAGTTCATCGTGACACTGTCGATGCTGTAATTCAATGTAAACTTCAACTCGAGGAAGAGCTGGCGGTCTTTTTCCAGAAGGATATCGTCTGCATCCAGCCACAAAATATAAGGGCATGTTGCCTTGCTGAATGCATAGTTGCGTGCAGCTGAAAAATCATCAATCCACTCGAAATCATAAATGGTGCAGCCATAGTTAGACGCGATTTCTTTCGTGCGGTCGGTTGAACCCGTGTCGACGATAATGATTTCATCGACGAGATCCACAACGGTGGAGAGGCAACGCTCCAGAGCGTCTTCTTCATTTTTAACGATCATGCATAAGCTGATAGAAATCTGATTCGCTTTCCCCGCTGTCATGCCATTTTTTTTGCGATACGCGCTCACTCCTGCCAGATCCGACTGACGGTAGATGTGGTACCCAGGAAGGTGTGTATCCACATGCAAAGAAAAGCCCATAGCTACTGCCCGAACACAAAAATGCCGATCTTCTCCCCAGAACGACAAGTTCCCTATTCGTTTAAAATTGACGCCTGCCTCCAAGACCTTTCGATGGATTAACGTGCATGCACCGAGGCCTCCTACCTCATACACCCCCGGCTTACGCAGCATCTCTAAAAAGTTTTGGTTCTCCGCTGATTCGGACGCGCCTTCGCGTGTCAGCGTGTATTGATCCATCAGCCAAACTTGAGGAAGCTCAATCGAATCAGGCTGCCAGCGTGTCCAGTAAATGTTGGAGATAATATCTTTATTGGCTTGCAGCAATTGTTGCAGGGTGTGAGGGTGTAAAACGAGATCGGAATCGATCAAAAACAGGTAATCGAAACCCTCTTTGAGCGCATAGGAGATAATCGTATCTTTCATTTGCGCTACTTTCCAAATATTTCGTTCCGTCCAATAATGAGTCATTTCATTACGGACATACGTATCATCGTCTGTGTTTTTGAGGATGACGGTTCGTTTGTTCTCTTTCTCGAAATCGACCAAGAGTGTACTGGATAGTGGGTCTTTGTTATCGTCAATGAACATGTAATGAACCAGTTCGTTTTTGGTAGTCAGCTCCGTGAGGGATAGAAGGAATTCCTCCAAAATGATCGGGAATTGCTGGATGGGACTACCGATTAAAATACGTTTTTTACCCATGGTACACCCCCATACATAGCCTGTGTTCAAGTGGTTGCCGCAGGTTTGCTGAATAGCAGTAAACCATTGTCCACTTTTGCGACAATTCGCTTCTCTTGCTGTAGTTCTTTTAAATAAGAGCGGATGATCGAGGTAGTCAAACCGTAGCGGTGCAAGTCATCTTCAAACCCATACTTTTGCATGACCTTTTGGACTACTTGTTCGAGAGTGCTTGGCTGCTCATGAATCCATGCTTCAAGAAAAGCAGAGGTGTCTTTTAGTAGGGTGAGATGCTTGTTAATTAACCCCGTGACTGTCTTATAGGGCCCGCCATGGTACAGCACATAAGCGTTCAATTTCATCATCGAGAGCTTCTTGAAGCTTCTTCTGGCAGCCCTCAGATCGTTAAAAAAAAGGAGCTCCTGCTTGTTCAATGTTTTGGCGCCAAACAAGGCATCGCCGCAGTACAGGACATGATCAGGGGTAAGAATGCCGACCATTCCTGGCGAATGCCCAGGCAAGGAGACGATTTTAAATGGAATGGTATGGACGTGAAAGATACCATCGGTGGATGGCAGATAATCCGTTACGAGTGCACGTATATTCTCATTGTTTTCATCAGGCTTCGTATCAGAATCTCCACCTGCGTCGAAAGCCAAAGGCTCGAGATGTGGATTTTCAATGAGATAGGATGCCAGATGTGTCGCATAGATGCGGAGGTTGGGGAACCTTTTTTTCAAATAGGGATTGCCACCGTGGTTAACAGCGTGACCATGTGTATGAACAACGGCAAGGATTTGATACCCTCGTTCGCTGATCCTCGTGCATACTTTCTCGATGACCGTGGCATTCGGTCCGCTATCCATGAAAACAGCAGTTTTGCTGGATCTATCCAAATATACTCCGATCCCGTATTTACCGGAGACCACATAACTGTTGCCGGCCACTTCGATCAATTCCAAACGATCCATATCCCTTACTCCTTCATTAAATTCAGGTTCATATGTGGATGACCTTGGTGACATTGCCGATACGTACCTTTACGGAGTTGGGTACAAAGGGAGGCTTTTTAGGTGCAGACTCTTGCTTTGCGAGCATTTTTTTCTGGCCACGCACTTTTACCATGTTTGTTACAGGCTTGGGACGCTTGGATTTGCGTTTGTTTTTATCGGGAGTAGGGACGGAGGCAGCCTGTGCTAATAATGGGGGTTTTGGACGTACTGATTTCCGGTTGTTGGCTGTATCGATGCGTGCGTTGTTTGCGAGCAATGGAGGGGTTGGGGCAGGCATAGGTGGGACGTCAGTGGTTTTCGGTTGCTCACCTGGATCTAGCTGTACAGGTTCGTGATCTGGAATATCTCCTTCCAGCTCCAATTGCATCGGTTCGTCGCAGGGGGAATCCTCTTCTGGTTCTATTTCTATCGAGTAGAAAGCTTGTAATTGCCGGAGATGATTTTCTATCAAGGTGGTGGTTTGCTTATGTGGAAACCTCCATGTCTTTACCAATTCCGATAACTGAGCTATCGCAGCAAGGACAGGAGTGTGCATTTCACTAGTGGGATGCGATTCAAAAAGGAAGCTGTGAGCAATCTGCTTATGATGTATGTGGGTATGCAGTCTGACGAGCAGATTGATCATCGTCGATATTTGGTAGCCAAACAGCATGAGCTCGTAATCTTTGGCATGATGAAAGCGAGATTCCAATCCTTTGATCAACTGGACGATGGAATAGGTCAGCTTTAGAACGGTTTGGTCATCGATACCTTTGTTCTTCATGGCAATTGACCTCGAATTCCTGAAATGATCAGTCGTTAATAGTCGATGGTGAAGTCGTCATCCGATTCATCCCCGAAATTGGATGCTTCCATCTCAAAATTTGATTTAAGCGCCACAGGGTACATGTGAATGGCTGCATCCAGCTTTTTTAACAAAAGCCACTCAGCCATCAGCACCGAATCCAGAATCGAAATGACTGTACGATTAAAGGTGATGATTTCATCATTGGAGGGGTTGTTAGGGAAGTCCAGATTTTTGCCAACGAAAGCAAGGGCTTTGTCAGCTTCGGCGTTTAGCAATCTGGACAAGGCTTCTTCCTCTAGGGCAATCGATTGCAGCAAATGACTCAGAGCTTCTTCGCGCGTAGGCACATCATATGAAGGAACTTTATCTTGTAAGGTCATCATCATCCCTCTTCAGTAAAATTAGGATCCCATGAAAAGCAGTGTAAGTAGTAAGGGTTATTCTTTGAAGCAAGAAAGGTCGGGGATGTTAGGGGCGTCAGGCAAGTCATCGTGATGATGCTCATGATTATGCATCTGCTCCAGCTTGATAATATCCTCCAGCCTGAATTGTAGGAGCATCTCGGTCTTGATGACATTGCGCAGCATTCGTTCTACGCTGTTGTTTAAGGCAAGCGCATCATTGAGCGAGAGCGATTGCTCCTTCACGATCCTTTGAATCTTTTCCCCCTCTGTATTAATAATGTGAGAAAGTCCGATTTCCTCCAGCGCAATGGAGGTGAGAAGCAGATTTAATACTTCGTTTCGTTTCAATATGATTTCCGGTGTTATATTGGGGACCGTGGGCATTGACATCGTTATCCACATCCTTTGTTTGTATGGCTTTGTATACCTACAAAATAAGACTGGCCCAATGAAGAAGGCGATCTGCTTCCCTTTATTTGCACAGAACGCCTTCGGCCAAGTTTCTTGCAACAAAAACGATAGGATCGTCATAGGATCGCGTGATTGATAGTGAAGAAATGGAAACTTCCTCGCAGTACATGTTATGTATCCGCGATCTTAATATGACAACTTAATCGTATTGATTGGATAACGAGGTAGAGGTGCTCGGGATAATGCTAACAGTGTAATATTTGGAATGGTTGCTTGAGACATACTCATCACCTCATGGACTTAATTTTTGGTTCCCTGGAGCCTTACCAAGACCCAGCGACGATTTCCGGCTATATCTCGAAAAAGCTCTTCGTAGTGATAGATTTTTCCGAGATATGCCAGAAAGGGATAGTGATCAAAATCATCTACGAGAATAAGTGCATCGGGTTTGAGTGTGTCAACAAATAGTGGGTAGGCAAGAGAGCGACCGTTGCCATGCGGACCGTCCACAACCATGACATCTACCGAATGGCCGGATAGCGAAAGCAGTAGTTGGTCCAAATCGGCGTAAAAGGTATTTTGTATAGAAAAATGATCAAATTGATTCTCGGGAACATTCTGTCCGATGGCAGGCCACAAGCTCTTACTCTCTGCTGGATTGTCGAAGACCTTGTTCCATTCCTCTTCGGATAGTTGCTTCAAAGAGCTGGTCACCAAATCGACATGCGGTACATCCCCTAGACTCTCCTTGATTTCCTTTGCACGAATCGGATGATGTTCCACAATGGTTGCTTGGACCCGGAGCAGTTCAAGATCGCCAAGTGATTTCCAAAACAGAGCGGAGTCACCTCCACCCAACTGAAGCACCTGACACTCCTCACGTTCTTTGTTGATATGACGGCATACATGTACGAGGGCCTGTTTGCTCAACGAGAGAGAGTTGTATCGCCATTGATTACAATTGGACTGCTGCAAAGCCTTTTCGATCTCGCGAATCATCATCTTCATTCCACCCATTCCAGCAGATTGGGATGTTGATCCAAGATGGATTCATACTGTTCCTTCCAGCCATATCTGGCGTCGGGGTCGAGGAGTTGATAACGGTTGTATTTGCTTTGTCTGTCTTCGAGTCGGGCCCAGCCAAAATGTTTCACGCGTGACGGATGGCACAGGTAAGGGAACTGGTGGATCGAGAGAGGGAATCTGCCGCAATGCTGAGGGGTTTCCCTCCATAAATATGGGAAGTCAGGGCGGTACTTGACCATAAAAGGACGATAGTAATGATGGGCTTTCCAATACTCATCTTCGCGATAATGCGTGTCACTCCACATATCGTACAAACGAAAGTAGATCACCTCGTATGTCTGCTGTTCCAAAATCTCGGAGACTTTCGAGGGGAAGGAGCTATCCATGAGTTCATCGGCGTCCAGATTCAAGATCCATCCCGGATCAGTCTGAATCGTTTCTTGCCATTGTTGTTTGCGCAAGGCGACCTCGTTGGAAAACTGAGAGGTAGCGTTTTGAACCAGATGAAGAGGAATGCCCTTGAGAACCTCTCTACAGAGATCCACGGTATGATCCATACTACCATCGTCGATGATGACGGCTGCGTCAATAAAGTCTTTATGTGCTTCCAGTGCTCGTCTCAAATAGCGATTGCCTTCATTTTTCACAATCATGGAAAGAGTTAGTTTGGCTCTGGTCATCTATGTGCTGCACCTCCTGCGCTTGTCGTGTTGCAATGCAGAAGATTTCATGGCCCTGGAAGTTCGACTGAAGATTCACGGCTAGCTTCATGATGTCCTGAATCGGCAAAGTTGTTTGCGTGGTCTTGCGCAGATGGTTTTCCAATCGGTTCGTTTCTTCTCGAGAAAAGATGGAGAGAACCTCCCAGCCACCCTGATGAAGGAGTGAGATTAGATTGTCACGGGAGTAATGAAAGAGGTGGTCGTTCTCGGTATACAGCGGGGAATACACTCCAAACAATTTATTGGTGAACGAGTTTTTGTTCGGCACGCTAAAAATGATTTTTCCTCCTGGTTTAAGAAACCCTTTCAATTCTTCAAGGTATTGCTTCGGATGCGAAATATGCTCAAAGACGTGACAAAAAACGATGGCATCAAATGTACCAATGTGTTCGGGGGCGAGCACGGCGGAGTTCCACAACGAATGAACCAGTTGTAACCCATACCTGTCTTGGGCGTATGCGCATGATTGTTGTGACGGTTCTACCCCAACAACCTCCCACCCAGCCTCACGAGCAAGGAATAACAACTCTCCTGTTCCTGGACCAATTTCGAGCAACTTCCCTTTTTCCGCAAACCACATATCGAGCAGCAATGTATGGAAGATCGCGTGTTCCGTAAATGTATTCTTGGCGTATTGATCCCGCATGGAGACCCAACTCGCGTCATAAATGTCTGCAACCAGCTGTGTCACGTTGACTTGGTCGAGGTGAGGTTGAAAAACGAGATCACAATCTTTGCACGTTAGGAGTGAGAAGGTAGAGTACTGGTGGAAAAGCGCCACCTGAGTACTGTTGCACAAAGGACATGAGTCATGCATGGATACGATCCCTGCTTTCTTTGTGATATCTGCCTACAACTACCTATGCGCTGCTCCAGGAAAAGGTTCGAAAGCCAAGGAAATGGCACCGTTCTGAAAAAAGCAGTCCACTCATAGAGTAAAGGGGGGATAGACTACGATCTCAGTGATGTGTGTAAAAGGAGATGAGCATCATGTCTGAGGCGCCCAAAATTTCCTTATGTATGATGGTAAAAAACGAAGAAAAGTGCCTTCACAAGTGCTTGGAAAGCGTGAAAGATCTTGTGGATGAAATGATTATCGTAGACACGGGGAGTACCGACAAAACGGTAGAGATAGGCAAGTCATTCGGAGCGGTCGTGCACTTGTATGAGTGGCAGGATAACTTCGCAGAAGCGCGAAACTTTGGACTGGAAAAAGCAACGGGCGACTGGATTTTGTGGATGGATGCCGATGAGGAAATGAATCAGGAAGACAGCAAGAACTTAAAGGAGCTGCTTCGCGGTCAAGAAGATTCTCTTTTTTATATCCATCTAATCAATTACATTGGAGATGAAATAAATGAAGACGATGCTTTTCATATCGCTCACTCACGTTTGTTTCGCAATGGCATCGGTTTTCGCTTCCATTTTCCGATCCACGAAACGCTCAACGTAGAAGAGGTTCTTCCCAATCTGACCGAGGATTTCCACATTCCAATCTTGCCTGTACGGATATACCATTACGGCTACCTGAATGAATGTACTGGCAGAAAGAACAAATTCGAGCGCAATATTCAACTACTCATGAAGGAATTGGAAAAAGAAGGCCACTCTCCATGGATTGAGTATCATCTTGCCAGTGAATTCTCACGTATCCAGGAGCATGAGAAGACGTTCAAGTTCGTGAATCTGTCTATTATCGGGTTTCTCGAAAACCATATGATGCCTCCTTCGCTCCTTTATAAGCTCAAATACTCTACATTGATCTCGATGGGCAGTGCTGAGGGAGCGTGGCCAGGAATTGAAAAGGCAATCGAGATTTATCCTGACTACGTTGATTTACATTTGTACAAAGGGATCATTCAATATTTGAAAAAGGACTACAAACGAGCATTGATGACGTTCGATCACTGCCTGGAGCTAGGTGAGAGCAACATTCGGCATCTGACCTTGAAGGGATCAGGAAGTTTTCACGCCTGGTATTACAAAGGGCTTTGCTACGAAGGATTGGGTCAAGTGGAAGAGGCTATGGCAGCTTATCAGACGACGGTGGCGATGGCGGAGAATCATGCGCCTGCCAAGGACGCATTAGAGAAGCTGAGCTTGAAGACGGAAGTAAGTCATACGCTAAACAACAAATAGCATCGTGGCGAAAAGCCGTTTACGTCGATGGTTCAGGCGTAACGGCTTTTTTTCGTAATGGCAGAGCATGAACAAAATGACGTTAATCATTTTTATTGCGGTAAAAGGTTTAATAAGCATAATGTTTCATTTGCGGCAGCGGATTGTTACAATAAAAAACGCATTTTATCGGTAATAATAATCATTATCAATAACATCAAGTGAGGGACAAAAAATGAAGCAAACAAACGGAATGAAGCGTCTCGGCTATATGTTTTGGACGCTTGCACTGGCAGGTACAGTATTACTGACCGGGTGTGGCAGCGCAGAGCAAAAACAGCCAGCAGCAGGTCAAGATAGTGCGCAAACCGCACAAAAGCGCATCGTGAAACACGAACTGGGCGAAACAGAAATTACCGGAGACCCGAAAAGAGTCGTCGCGTTGGAGTACTCCTTTGTAGACGGGTTATGGGAGCTGGGAGTGACGCCTGTAGGAATCGCGCAGGAGAAGGATAAGGACGTAGAAGGATTGATCGGCAAAAAAATCGAGTATACCCCTGTGGGGACACGCCAGCAGCCGAGTCTGGAAGTCATCAGCTCGTTGCAGCCTGATTTGATTATCGGTGATTTGAATCGCCACAAGGACATTTACAAGGACTTGCAAAAAATCGCACCGACGATCATTTTGAAAAGCCGCAACTCGACGTATCAGGAAAACTTGAGCTCGTTTGCCACGATTGGGGAAGCGCTGAACAAGCAAAAAGAAGCAGAACAGCGCCTGATCAAGCACAAGGAGATCATCGCAGAGTTTAAAAAGAAGGTACCCGCTGAGGATTCACGCAAAGTCATGCTGGGAGTATTCCGCGCAGATTCGCTGTCTGCACATGGGGCGAAATCGTTTGATGGTGAGTTGCTCGAAATGATTGGAATCAAAAATGCCATTCAAGATGCGCCAGAACCAACAGTAAAAATCAGCCTGGAGCAAATGGTGCAGTGGGATCCAGATGTGATTTTCCTGGCGGAAGCCGACGACGCGCTGTTGAACGAATGGAAGCAAAATCCGCTCTGGAACAATATCACCGCTGTCAAAAATCAAGAAGTACACAAAGTAAATCGTGACCTCTGGACGCGCTATCGTGGGCTGAAATCTGCGGAACGCATTGTAGAAGAGGCAGTGAATCTCTTATATAGCAAAGAAAAATAACATACGATGCAAATCCTGGAAGAGACCGATCGCTGATCTGGTCTTTTCCGTGTTCCTGCACGTCGTAGTTGATCGAGGTGGCTTGTATTGCAGAAAACAACGACACGACAACGAAAAAGTACTTTCGTCCTCATTGCGATCGGCTTGGCAATCCTCTTGTTCATTGGTTTGTTGCTGAGCTTGTTTACCGGAGTAGCTTCGCTGCAAATTCGATCATTAGTGACGCATTGGTTATCGGGTGAATACTCCAAAGAGCTCTTGATTTTCCAGACCATCCGCGTTCCGAGAGCTGTGCTGGGAGCTATCATTGGGGCGAATTTGGCTGTGGCAGGAGCCGTGATGCAGGCCGTTACCCGCAATCCACTGGCATCCCCGCAAGTATTTGGCGTGAATGCGGGGGCTTGTTTGGTGGTTGTACTCGCGATTGTGTTTTTACCGGATATCGGGAAAGCCAATCTCATCTATTTTGCCTTTGCTGGAGCGATAGTCGGGGGACTTGTTGTCTTTGGATTCGCAGCTTCCAGCGGGATGACCAATCTCAAGATTGCTTTGGTAGGAATGGCGATCCACCTGCTGCTCACCTCCATTACGAAGGGAATTATCATTTTTAACGAACACATCTCGAATGTATTGTACTGGTTGTCTGGCTCTATTAGCGGAGTGGCTTGGACGGATGTGCAATTGATTTTGCCATGGTCGATAGCGGGACTCCTGCTGGCGATCTGGCTGTCCGGCTCATTGTCAGTGTTTCGACTGGGGGAGGAAGTCGCGATGGGGTTGGGACAAAAAATCGCCCGCGTCCGACTGCTGTCTTATGTTGTGGTCGTTATTTTGGCAGGCGCCTCTGTTGCTGTCGCCGGAGCTGTTGGTTTCGTCGGACTGATGGTTCCGCATATCGCAAGGAGGCTCGTGGGTTCGGACTATCGGGTCGTTATCCCTGTGTCTGCGCTTGGTGGTGCTGTCCTGGTGACAATCTCCGATGTACTGGCTCGATTGATTTCCTATCCGTTTGAGTCTCCTGTAGGAATTGTAACGGCTCTCCTGGGAACCCCGTTCTTCCTTTACTTGGCGAGAAAAAAGGGGAGGGAAAAATGATATGAGTTCGCGAAAAAACACCCTGCTCCTGGTTGGCCTCGGGGCCCTGGTCATAGTGGCAGCGTTGCTTAGCATGGGGATCGGCCCGATCTTTATCGGCCCTGATCAAATGATCCGAGTGATCATGGGCGAACCTTCGTCGCTTACATTTATGATTGAAAACTATCGATTGCCGCGGGCGCTGCTCGCGATTCTTGCCGGAGCGGGCTTCGCGATCGCTGGTGTGATTTTGCAAGGAATGATCCGCAATCCGTTGGCATCTCCGGATGTCGTAGGGGTAACCAAAGGGGCGGGCTTGTTCGCGGTTGTGGTCATCATTTTGTTTCCGCTGGCTTCACCACTTCTTCTCCCGATTGTCGCGTTTTTGGGAGCATTAGCGGTAGCAATTGCCCTCATCTATTTCGCTCGGAAAAGCGGTGCACAGCCAACTACGTTTGCCTTGGTCGGCATGGGAGTAGGGGCAATCTGCCAAGCGTTGACGGAATTCATTATGGTGAAGTATCCGATGCAAGCCAATGATTCTCTTGTCTGGCTGGCAGGGAGCTTGTGGGGGAAAGGCTGGGATGAAATTTACGCTTTGCTGCCGTGGCTGCTCGTATTCATTCCTATTAGCTTTGCCCTGCATCGTAAGCTGGACATTATCAGTCTGGATGAAGGAAGCTCTACGGGGCTCGGATTGAATGTCGTGCGAACACGCTATATGCTCTTGTTACTCGCGGTTGCTTTGGCAGGCGCATGTGTAGCGGCAATTGGCTCGATTGGCTTTGTGGGATTAATTGCGCCACATATGGCGAGAAAGCTGTTCGGTCATCAGCATCGTTATCTATTGCCGGGTGCGGCGGTTTTGGGCGCGTTGATTCTCGTCATTGCAGATGCATTGGGGAGGGGACTGAATCCTCCGATCGAGATTCCCGCGGGTATCGTGACTGCGGTCATCGGTGTTCCGTACTTCTTGTATTTGGTGCGTCAAGAGAAGAGAAAGTAAAAAGAAAAGCCATCTTTTCCTCTAGCTTTTGGAGAGAAAGATGGCATTTTTTTATTCGGGCTCCTCTTCGAAAAAAGCACCTTGTTCCAAGGCATACACAAAATTTTGCAACCACTCGTAATACTTTTTTGCATGTCTGAGCTTATGCAAATCTTGGAGAGCGAGCTTTCGTTCCTCATCAGAGATACTTTCCTGAAGGATCAGCTCGGTTAATTCAGGTAGTGCCTGATCGATGGCACCGGTCATCACATCGACTTCTCGTTGCAGCTTATATGTGAAAAAGTTTTGGAACGCTGTGAAGAAATTGGTCTCCGCCGCATACAGCTCTTTTCGTTCCTGCTTTTCCTCGAGCTTTTTGACCATACGGGATTCCATTAAGGATCTCACCGCATAACTCATATTGCTTTTGCTCATGTTCATCTGTGTTTTCATCTCGTCGAGCGTCATCGGACGATTCTCGAAGAACATGACACCGTAAAGCTGACCCGAAGAATGAGTAGCCCCATACAAGTCCATTGTTTCTGCAATGGCTTCGATCATTTGTTTACGAATATGAAGGCGTTTTTCTTCAAGTACATTTTCCTCGTTCAAAGACATGCAATATTCACTTCCCTCTCGTGCCACCGTCATCATCATTTTCGTTCAATTCTTTTTGTATGTTGCTTCTATTATAGCAAAAAGTTTTCCTACACAGTGATAAAGCTATTGTTAGGAGTATTTACGTAATCTTAATGCTCAATTAACAGTGGTTTCATGGGCGGAACACAATGCGAATGTACAATAATTTTTGAACGCAGGATGTTTTTATCCGATACTTTCTTTCAGAAGAGGAGAATCATCGTGAAAATCAAGTGGAATGTGATGGCAGCAACGTTGGTCGTTACGAGTTTGTTGGCAGGCTGCGGAGCACCGAAGACAGAGGGAACAGCATCGAGCAGTGGGCAAACCGGTTCGGAGGCTGCTGTGTCTAACGCATCTGGAGAAATCAATGTGTACACGGCAATTGAAGATGAACAGATCAAGACGTACCTGACTTCTTTTAAAGAGCAGTATCCGGATATCAAAGTAAACATCGTTCGTGACTCCACTGGCATTATGACAGCCAAGCTGATTGCCGAGAAGGACAACCCGCAGGCTGATGTGATCTGGGGACTGGCTGCCACGAGTCTCTTGGTGATGGATGATAGGCAAATGCTTGCGCCATATGCTCCCAAAGGCGTAGATCGTGTACTGCCTGAATTCAAAGACAAGGCCAACCCGCCAAAATGGGTAGGCATGGATATTTGGGAGACAGCCATTATTGTCAACAAAGCAGAGATGGAAAAACGCAATCTGGCGATCCCACAGTCGTACGAAGATTTGGTCAAACCAGAATACAAAGGCTTGATCGCCATGCCTCACCCTGCTTCTTCTGGAACGGGCTACTTGACCGTCAACGCCCTGCATCAGTTGTACGGCAAGGACAAGGCTTGGGCATACATGGACAAGCTGCATGAAAACATGATGGTATACACGCACTCTGGCTCCAAGCCGGCGAAGATGGCGTCCTCTGGTGAAGCCCCAATCGGTATCTCTTATGGATACAGCGGCATTAACGAACAGAAAAAAGGAGCGCCAGTCGAAGTCGTGTTCCCGAAAGAAGGCTCGGGCTGGGATATGGAAGCAAGCGCGCTCGTAAATAAAAAAGACATCAAGCCGGAAGCAAAATTGTTCCTCGACTGGGCGATCAGTGATGAGCCGATGAAGGAATACAACAAAAACTACGCGATTTTGAGCATCAAGCAAGAAGGAAGTCAAATTCCGGAAGGCTACAAACAAGATCCTGTATCGCAGCTGACCAAGCTGGACTTGTACCAAGCAGCAAGAGACCGCGAAGGCATTTTGAGAGAGTGGGAGCAGAAGTACGGCTCCAAGGCTGAACCGAAAAAGTAAAGAATAAAGGGGCATTTGTGATGGAGCAAGGCTATTTGTCATTACGCAATCTCGCTAAGCGATTTGGAAAGCACACGGCGCTTCAGGACATTCAACTGGACATTGCCAAGAATGAATTCATCTGTCTGCTCGGACCGAGCGGCTGCGGTAAAACAACGTTGTTGCGCATCCTTGCAGGACTGGAAAAAACGGATCAAGGGAGCGTCGTCATTGCCGGGAAAGACATTACCTCGTTGCCAGCAGGGAAACGGAATTTTGGCATGATGTTTCAATCATACGCTTTGTTTCCGAATTTGACGGTCAGTGAAAACATTGCTTACGGATTGCGTAATCGCTTCTCCAAGGCACAAATTGCTGATCGGGTAGAGGAAATGCTTCATCTGGTGGAGCTGGGAGAACACCGCAACAAAGTCCCGGCTCAATTATCAGGAGGGCAGCAGCAGCGGGTAGCACTGGCGAGGGCCTTGGCCTTTTCGCCGGACTGCTTGCTCTTGGACGAGCCATTATCTGCGCTGGACGCCAAGGTTCGTGCCAAACTCCGAAACGAAATTCGTCGACTCCATCATCAATTCGGGATGACGACGATCATGGTGACGCACGATCAGGAGGAAGCGTTGACGATGGCGGATCGCATCGTGGTTATGAACCAGTCGCGCATCATTCAGGTCGGTACGCCAAAAGAAGTGTACGAGCGTCCCAAAACACCATTTGTCGCTGATTTTATCGGAGTCATTAGTTTTATCCAGTCGGATAAGCACTCGGATCAGGCTATGCTCGCCATCCGTCCGGAGCATGTTCAGCTGCTGCGTGACGGTCATGAAAAAGGCAGACAAGGAATCGTGCGCGAGCTGGAATATCGCGGTACGCATTACCGCATTGTGGCAGAGTTGATCGGCCCACAAGGTACTTTGTTGCAACAGTTTGTCACGATTGATGTCCCGGCACATGCAATGGTGTCTCATCATGTTTGGCCTGATCAAAAAATTGCCTTCACCCTGCCGCCAGAGCATGTCATCCGTTTTGATGATACGGCAGACCTGGCTGTTGGCTAAGGAGCGCACAGAATATGGACACCTGGTTAAAACGAATACGACCGGACGCCAACCAATGGAGCCAAAACGCAATTATCATCTGTATGACCATTGCGCTGTTGTTCGCCATCCTGTTGCCGCTTGGTGAGCTGGTGATCAAGGCAGTTACCGATCAAAACGGAAACTTCATCGGGTTCATGCACTTTGCGAATTACTTCTCGACGCCGGCCCTCGTGATGTCATTGTGGAATTCCATCAAGGTGTCGACGGTCACGACGATCATCTCCGTTACGTTAGGCTTCGGATTTGCTTACGCACTGGAGAGAAGTGCGATCCGCGGCAAATGGTTTTATCGATCTGTTGGGCTCTTGCCGCTATTCGCGCCCTCTATGCTGCACGGCTTGGCGCTGACCTACCTGTTTGGCAATCAAGGGCTGATTTCTACCGGATTTTTTGGGCTCTTGCCGGAATTCCGCATTGAGCTCTACGGGCCTATCGGGATTGTAATGGCGGAAGTGCTCTATACGTTTCCACAGGCGTTTCTGATGCTGTCAGTGGCACTCGCAAGTGCAGATTACCGGATGTATGAAGCAGCAGAGACGCTTGGAGCGTCCAAGTGGCGCAGATTTTGGACGGTCACGGTACCGGGTACGAGGTTTGCGCTGATCAGTGCCATTTTTGTCTGCTTCGTTTTGACCTTTACCGACTTCGGGGCTCCCAAAGTGGTCGGAGGGCAGTACAACGTGCTAGCGACAGATTTGTACAAGCAGGTGATCGGGCAACAGAACATGCAAATGGGTGCGGCCGTTGGGGTGCTGCTGCTGATACCAGCCGTCATTTCATTTGTGATCGATCGCATCTCCCAGCGCAAACAGAGCGGCTGGTTGAGTGCGAAGTCTACCCCGTACCGAATTGAACGCAACAAACTGCGGGATGGGTTGTTCTACACGCTTTGCTCCGCCGTTTCCGCTGTGATCATCGGAATCATCCTGGTTGCTGTTTACGGCTCTCTTGTAAAAGTGTGGCCGTACAATCTATCCATTTCCTTTGCGCACTATGAAGACTTTTTGGATGGAGAAGGACCGTTTGTGACGAGCTTGCTTATTGCCTCGGCTACGGCTTTGATCGGCACAGTCGCTACTTTTTTGTTCGCGTATCTTATCGAGAAGTCACGCGGGCATCGTTTGCTGCGTCAGTCAGCGTATTTTCTGTCTATGCTGCCGCTCGCATTGCCAGGACTCGTGCTCGGTTTGATCTACGTATTCTATTTCAACAATCCGAATCAACCGCTGCACGGGATTTACGGCACGATTTGGATCGTCATTTTGTGCAACATCGTTCACTTTTACTCGGTTTCCTTCCTGACGATGACGTCCGGTCTCAAGAAGCTGGATAGTGAGTTCGAGGCTGCATCGGAATCAATGAATGTGCCTTGGTATCGGACATTGCTGCGGGTCACAGTTCCGCTGTCATTGCCGACGATTTTTGAAGTGTTCCTCTACTATTTCATCAACAGCATGGTGACGGTCTCGGCCATTATTTTCTTGTATGCACCGGACCTGAAACCGGCTGCGGTTGCGATAGTGAACAAGGAGGACTCGGGCGATATCGCGCAAGCTGCTGCGATGTCTACGTTAATCATCGTGGCGAATCTGTTGGTACGTACCGCGATCATGTGGGTTTCAGGCAAGATTCAGAAAAGAACGGATGCGCTTCTCGTCAGGACGAAAGAGTAAAGCCATATCCGATGATAAATGGAATGCAGGTGGATAAGATGCCCGACTTGCTTGTTAACAACAAGAGATATACGGTCAAAGCGATTTTGTTCGATAAGGATGGTACTTTGCTGGAGTTTGTGAGGCTCTGGGGGTACTGGAGTGAATCCGTCTATCGTCATTTTGCCAACCAGCTTCCACGGCCGACCGAGATCGCCCCTCTTGCAGAACTGTGGGGGACTGTAAACGACGAAGATGGGCACGTATGCGACTACAGCATCAATGGTCCGTTAGCGATGGGCTCGACAGGTGATTTGCTTGCGATCCTGGCATGGCAGGGATATCGCCAGGGACTATCGTGGGGAGAATCAATACAACTTGCCCGAAAGTGCAAGGAACGAGCCTATCAGGATATGGACCAGATTCGTCCTGCCTATCCGATTCCGGGGCTGATCCCGTTTCTCGAACAATGTCGCAGCCACGGAATGTTTATGGGGATTGTAACCGCAGATGAAACAGAGGAAGCGATCAAGCACATGGAATGGATGGGCATTCGCTCTTATTTTCCGGTCATTATCGGGAATGATCAGGTAGAGCGTGGCAAGCCTTATCCGGACATGGTGGTAAAAGCCTGTACTCAACTGGGCTTGAAGCCGAGAGAAGTCGCTGTCATCGGTGATACGAGCGGCGACATACGCATGGGGAAAAGTGCAGGGGTCTTTGTGACCATTGGCATTGTAAGCAAGGAAGACTCTTCTGACCGGATACAAATCCTGGAGGAAGCAGAAGCGGTGATTTCCTCCTACGCGCAGCTGAAGGTAGAGGCATCACGGCATGAATGAGGGAAGTCACTCATTGTGATTGGTGTCAATGGTCTGAAAGTCAGCAGCAAGGTCGTGTAAAAATCATCAGTCGGACTCTATCAATCTGATCGAAATGAGGTGCGCGTTTATTATGAAAGTGATAAACAAAACGATGTCGATGGTACTGGGTGTTACGGTTGCCTTTATGGGAATGACTCAACCTTTTATGATCCAGGGCGTTCAGGCAGCAGGAGAGCAAACCGTCACGATGGACAAGCAAACCTATTTGTATGGTCAACCGATTTCCTTGTCGTATACAGGAGCTTCTCTAAAGGATTGGATTGGACTGTATAATGCAGGTGCCATTCCACAGGGCAGCAACCCCTCTCTTACTTGGCAATACACGAGTGCAGCCGGTCAGCCAAACGGTACGATGAACTTTACGAAGTCATTGCCAGCAGGTAAGTACGAAGCGTTGTATATGCAAAATGATGGCTACAACATTTTTCAGCGTGCTCCTTTTTCGATCATTACCTTGAATCCTCCTGCGGGCATTACTTTTGTCGATACAGATGACGATACAGACCAGATCGCGGGCGATGTGAAAATCAAAATTCCTGCCGATCCTGCGAATGTGACTCACTACAATCTTTACTGGGGAAATGATGTAGGAAAGCTGCCAGGAGAGCCAATCATCGCACAAGTGGAGCCTCCAACTACACCAGGTGAAACGTATGCGACCTATACAATCCCAGCGAACACGGTCATTCCGAAGGGCGCGACGAAGCTCCTTGCTTACTCGGATTCAACTGCGGGTGAAACGACTGCGAGCGCTGAGATTACAATCCCTGGAATGGTGAAAGAGAAGCCATTGGTCAGTTTTGAAGTCATCACAGACATGCATGTGCAAACCAGCAAGGATCACGTTCATAATAAAAACCTCGAAGATGCCTTCAAAGATATGATTGCGCTGAATCCGGACAGTGACGGACTCATGACCATCGGGGACAATACCGAGAACGGAACCGAAGCGCAATATATGGAGCTGGCCCGGATTTTTAACATGTACAAGGACCAACTCCCAGAAACGTATTTTGTCCAAGGGAACCACGATGTTCGCTGGGGGGACTGGACACAATTTTCGGAGCTGTTCCACAAGTACACCAACATGAAGTCTAGCTACTACAATGTGTGGATTAACGGCTACCAATTCATTTTCCTTGGGACAGAAAAAGGGCTGAAGGACTTCTCCTACCTGTCGGAAACGCAGTTGAAATGGCTCGACGAGAAGCTGGCTGATTCCCAAGGCAAGCCCACGTTCATTTTCCATCACCAGCCGTTGAAGAACACGGTAGCCGGTGCCAATGATGGCTATCTCAAAAGCAATTACTGGTACGGTGTCAGACAAGATACGGAATTGAAAACGATCCTGGCGAAGCATCCTGGCGCTTTCCTGTTCAGTGGACATACACACTGGGAGTTGGGTGCGAAGGATACGATGTACAACGCCAAATACGCCACGATGTTTAATGCGGGCGCTACCTCTTATTTGTGGACAGACGCCAATACAGGCAAGGACGGAAGCCAAGGCTTTTTCGTGGAAGTTTACGGAGATAAAGTCCGGGTAAAAGGCAGAGATTTTAAAAACGACACATGGATCGCCAACGCCCAATATGAAATCGATCTATTCGAGAAAATTCCAGTGGTAGACCCTTCTTCCGATCCAGATTTGACCCTGAGTAATCCTACGGTTCAGATGGCGAAAGAGAAGTACCTGTCGTCAGAAGCGATTGAGGTGGGTTACACGAACTCGGTAAGAGAAGACTGGATTGGAATTTTCCCTACAGGCACGAAGTTGGGCAAAAATATAAAAGCAATCGCGCAGCAAAAGACGAGCGGCGTGAAGCAACCGAATGGAACGGTCTCATTCAAGGATTTGAAGCTCGCTCCGGGCAAATACGATGCGATTTATGTCGGGGAAGCTGAATATCGCTCAGATAACGACAATATTGAACTCGGTCGAGTTACCTTTACGATTGTCGATGAGACGCAGGCGCAAGGACCACAGGCAGTATCCTTTACCGATGCGGACAAGAATAAAGGTGTGATTGGCGGGGACGTCACGATCACTCCGGCGGCAAATGAAGCGAACATTGACGAGTATGTACTTTACTGGGGGAACGAAGAAGGCAAGCTGTCCGGGCAATCTGCAATCGCATCTGTAGCCAAGACAGGCGAAAAGGTCATCTATGTGATCCCGAATGGTACGGCGATCCCGAATGGCGCGACGAAAATTCTCGCTTTTTCCAAGCAAAAGGACACAGAGTCAGCGGACTTTGCCCAAACAGCATTGAAGGATGCGTTTACCGAAGTACCACCAGTCACACCACCGGTAGATCCGCCTGTACTCACGCCAGATGAGCAGTTGCGCCAAGCGAATCGTGCTGCTGCAGAGGTGATGAAGAACGCGACAGATGAGGATGTAGTAGAGGAGCAAGCAGAGAATGCGATCAAGCAATTGTCCAAGCTGATCAAGGACGACCAGCTCAGTGATTCTACGCATCTTGCATTGGTTTCCGATTCAACAGATACCGTTTTGGCAGCGATGGTTTCCAAGTGGAAAGAGGATATCGTCGATGAGGATCAAGTGTTAGAACAGACCTACTCGCTGTTGAAGGACGCTTTCTTGCCAGTTGTAGATGAGATCGAGAAAAACGATCAAGAACAATGGGAGCAAGCAGTCAAAGTCATGGCTCATGTAGCAGAGACGACGCTTGCCAAGCTGGATAAAGACGATCTCTCTGAAAAATGGGTGAAAAAGCTGAAAGAACCCATCACTGAACTTTTGGCACAGGTCAGCACAATTGAAGCAGACGATACCGAAAACACAGAGGAGATAGTCGCTCAGATCGAACGTTTTGCCCAAGCGGTAGAGGACATCGAGACAGCATTGGACAAGCAAGCATCGCTGTTTGGCTTGGAGAAGACAATCGAGATTCGCATGGATCGCGCTCGCCATGAAGTTCGTGCAGCGAAAAAATCGGAGGAAGAAGAAAAATCCTCCATGACACTAAGTGGTGATCTGGTAGATGCTTTGGGACAAAAGCAAATCAATGTGGCCCTAGTGAACAAGGAAGACGCAGGTGTGTGGCTGTCCACAGAGCTTCTTAAAGAGAATGACGGTGCGGATATCCGCGTCGAGCTCTCGAAGCCGGAAAACATCAAAAAGCCTTCGAAATCAGGCAATGCCAGCGATATGTACGAGGTTCGTCTGGAAGCAGACAACAAGGAATTCAAGCGCTTTGACAGCGAGACTGTCCGCATGATTCTGCCGTACGAGCACAAGGAAAAATATTTGATGCCTCAGTACTATGATGAATCGAAGCGAGTATGGAACGTCCTCAAGACCTCCAAAGGCAAAACAGTAGATGTGATCAAAACGGGTGACCGGGCAAGCTTCGAAATCGAGAAGCCGGGTATCTATATGGTAGCAAATACGGGTCTGCAAAGAGTGAACGTGACACCAAGCCGGGCATCCCTGTTGCCGGGTGAGAGTCTCCAGCTCGAGGTAACCGGATGGTTTTCGAACCGCACCGAGCAGGATTTGACTGATGGAGAGAGCGGTACCGTCTATGAATCTGACAACAGTGGCGTCACGGTTGATGAAAACGGCTTGATCGAGGTTTCCGAGGATGCGCGAACTGGCAAAAAAGTTACCATCAAGGTGAGCAACGGAGAAAAATCGACCAAAGTGACGTTCACGATTGCAGAGGTCAAGAGTATCAGCCTGTCCGCCAAAAAGAGTACAGTAAAGCCTGGTAGTACGGTTCAAATGAGCGTATCGGCTACCATGACGGACCGCAGCAAACGAGACATGACCAAAGAAAGCACAGGAACCACTTACACTGTCGTGGAAGCCGAATATGCTGAGATCAGCGAGGATGGCTTGGTAACCGTCCATGAAGATACACCGGACAAAACTGAAGTGACGATTGTCGCCGAAAACGATGGTCATACAAGCGAGTACACATTGAAAGTGAGAAAATAGAAAGACCGATTTACTAGGAAGAGTCTGACCAGTGATGGTTGGGCTTTTTTCATCATAATTTAGCGTACAGCGGCTCATGCTACTAGTGGCAGACTCATTCCCGACCATTTCCTTTCATGGTAAACTGTCATGTAAGTGTCATGCTTCACTCATTCTTTCCTACTAGGTGGTACATACATGCGGTCTATATGGAAGATTTACAAAACGGACTGGATTAACATTTTCAAGGTCCCGACCGGGATTTTTCTGATCATCGCCATCATTCTCATTCCTTGTTTATACGATTGGATCAACATCAAATCAGTATGGGACCCTTACGCCAATACGCAAGGGGTCAAGGTGGCAGTGACGAGCGAGGATCAGGGAGCTATGGTTGACGATAAAAAGGTCAACATCGGAGACGAGCTCATAAAGAGCTTGCATAACAACCAGAAACTAGGATGGACCTTCGTGGACAAAGAAGAGGCCAGACGAGGCGTGGAGCGGGGCGATTATTATGCCAGCATCCTGATCCCAGCTGACTTTTCCACAAGAATCACGGGAATTGTTCATGGCAACCTGACCAAGCCCGAAGTGATCTATACGGTCAATGAAAAAGTGAACGCCGTCGCACCCAAAATCACCTCATCAGGTGTTTCGGCGATTGCCAAGCAGATCAACGAGAGTTTTACGGAAAGCGTCAGTGAAGCCTTGCTCACGAAGCTTACAGAGATCGGCATTAAAATTGAAGAGCAATTGCCGACCATCCGCAAAATCGAGAGTGGCGTTTTCCAATTGGAAAAAAGCCTGCCTGAGATTCATGCCGCAGGGCAAAAAGTACTGGAGATTGAGAAGAAACTTCCCGAGATTCACGAGAAAGCGCAGATCATTCTGGAAGTGGAAAAAAGAATCCCCGAGATCAATCAAGCAGGGCAGGCCGTCCTCAAAATTCAGCAAAACTGGCCGAAAATCAATGAGGCCGCGTCTGTCATTATCGGGATGGAAGACAAGCTGCCGGTGATTGAGCAAGCCGTTGGACGAATTGAAGAGCTGGATCGAAATTTTGATAAAGTGGCAAACGCAGTGACTACAGCCACAGAAAAAGCGAGTCAGGCCATTGAGATCGTTTCGGCTGCTCAAGATGCGTTGCCGCGTATCGCTGATCTGACTGATAAGGGCGCGTCTGTTGCCGATCAGCTCAATGACTTTTTTGCGAAGCATGACGGTGCCTTTGAAACGATTGCACCGCTGATCAAGCAAAATCTCATCTTAGCCCAGCAAGCCGCGGATGCCCTCACACAGCTTACGGACAGGCTGCTGCAAATCAATCCGGATCGCCTGCCTACTGCCAGTGAGGTAAATGCCGTGAAAGACAGGTTATCCAGGGCTGCGAATGTTTTGGGGCATACCGCATCGATTGTAGAGAAAGTAAACAGTTATATTCCAGGACAGCCACTGAGTCATTTCGCAGAGCGGCTGCGTACGATTGAGAACAGAATGAACCGGCAAATCGAGATTCTCGGCATGATTGCAAGCGCGCTGGAAAACGGCAAACAGCCTGCGAAAGATTTGGTAGAGAGCCTGAATCAGCTCTCGAAAAACACTAGCGCGGAATTGGGAGACATCCTGTCCCGTTACGATAGCGAAATCGTCCCGAAAATATCCGAGGGCATTGACAGGCTAAAGGTGATCACAGGAGAATCTGCAGATCTACTGCATAAGGCTCAAGAAAAACTTCCGGATATCGAAGCGATTCTCCAAGAGACAAAGACGGGCTTGGAGCTGGGATTGGCAGAGTTGAAGCGAATCCAACAGGAGATGCCGCAAATACGGGCGCACGTCCACGAGCTAGCACAAACGCTCAGAAGCAAGTCGGATGCTTTTGCAAATGCGATTCGCGTAGCAGCGCCATTCCTGAAGAGCAATCTTCCTGCCATCGGGAAAAAGCTCAACGAGGCAGCGGCATTTGTCCAGAACGATTTGCCCAAAGCGGAGGCAGATTTGACCAAGCTGGCTGATTTTGTGCGCTACAAGCTCCCGGAAGTGGAGACAGGAGTCCATAGAGTTGCTGCATTGGTTAGAGACGATCTGCCTAAGCTGGAGAGTGCCATTGGGCATGCGGCTGACAAGCTGAGAGAAGTCGAGGCGAACAACAACTTCGCCGATCTTGCCAAGCTATTGCGCGGCGACATTAAAAAAGAGAGCGAATTCCTCTCAAGTCCCGTGCAGATCAAGGAAAACCGCCTATACCCGATTCCGAATTATGGTTCGGCCATGTCGCCGTTTTACGGTGTGCTGTCTCTCTGGGTAGGCGCGACCTTGTTGATTTCCCTGCTGAAGCCGAATGCGGAAAATCCAGGCGGCGTATACAAGCCGTATCAGTTGTACCTCGGTCGCTTGGGGACATTTGTGACAATCGGGTTATTTCAAGCGTTGTTCGTCACACTTGGTGATATTTACATCCTCGGGGCCTATGTAGCGGATAAAGCTCCGTTTGTGTTATTCGGTATGCTGGTCAGCCTGGTGTTCGTCACGATTACGTACACGCTGGTGTCCGTCTTCGGCAACGTGGGCAAAGGCATAGCGATTATTTTCATGGTATTCCAATTCTCCAGCTCGGGCGGTACGTTCCCGATCAGCATGACCGCGCCGTTTTTCCAAGCGCTGAACCCATACATGCCTTTCACGTATGCGATCAGCCTGTTGCGTGAAGGGGTGGGTGGCATTCTCTGGGAAACGGCGATTCGGGATATATTCGTACTATTTGGCTTTATCGGTATCAGCCTGTTTGTGGCACTCGCGCTGAAGCGTCCGTTGAGCGGAATCATTGAAAAGTCGATGGAGAATGCGAAGAAGACCAAGATTATTGGGTAAGGGTTACACGATAGAATAGAGCAGGGTGTCCCCACGTAGGTATCACTACGGGAGGGGCACCCTTTTTTCAAGGACTGCGTGTCTAAGCAGGAGAATGAATGACAGGCGGATTCGCGCCAAATGGATGATCTATGACATACAGCCAACTGCCATCTGGCTGCTTCCGCACGATTTCAGATGTATGGCCTTCTATTTTCATGGCGTTGCCTGCGTCATCTGTGGTATGAATGATAAAGTGAGCCCGCAATAAAGCGATATTTTCAAACGGAATACAAAATACATTCTCGGAAACCATCGTACCTTGCACTTGGAGTAATTGCTCCAGTGTTGCGCGGATGGATTCAACTCCGTGGCTCTGCTCGTTGTCTTGGGTTATGAGGATAGCCTGCGGTTCATAAAGAGCAAGAAGATTGTTGATGTCGCCAGTGTTGAATGCTTCTGCGAAGGCGGGGTTCATATCTTCCGGGTTTTTGACAGGTTGATTGCGATGAGAGAATGGCATGGGAACTCTCCTTTTTGGTATCGTTGAGTTGCGTGTTAAGCATAGCTCGAGACGATGTAAGCGAAAAGTACGCACATTATAATGACTAAGTCATAAAAAGCTGACTGTTGGGAGGCTGAGATGCCGTATCAAGATGGCGAGTTTGGATGTCCTGTCGAGGTGGGGCTCCAGCTGATCAGTGGAAAATGGAAGCCTCGAATCATTTATGAATTGCTCAAAGACACGAGAAGATTTGGAGAATTACAACGGCTGATCCCGGAAGTATCTCGACATGTGCTAACTGTGCAGCTGCGAGAACTGGAGAACAGCGAAATCGTAGTACGACAAGTGTACCCGACTGTGCCACCAAAAGTGGAATACTCACTTACAGACTTTGGTAAGAGCGTAGCGCCCATCTTGGAGCAGATGATTGAAGTCGGCGAGCAGTATATTTCCAGACAAAAAAAGAAAGCTATGCCTCCTGAAAAATAGGCATCGGAGGCATAGCTAAAAAAGTATTGGATACCTTTTTTCAAGGTGTCCTTTTTTCTTGAACAGGTACGGATCGTGTCGCCAGTCGGGCAGCAGATACCAGTCCCAGTATGACGATGAACGTCTGAAGGAGCAGGGAAACCGTAATTCCAACAGAAAGTGAAAACGCAAAGGCAGTCATCACAGATAGGATGGCGCCTCCCACCCCAATAACAATCGCAGGCGTAAATGTATCAGCGATAGATAGTTCAGCAGATACTTTTCCTTCTTCACCGGATTTTGCCAGAGAAAACGCAATAGCACCGCTTGTCGGGTGAGCCAAACCGATTCCGAAGCCCATAATGATCTGGCTAACAATCGCGGTCACGATACCCAAAAGGTCTTGTTGAATCAACGTCAGCGGTACGGTGCAAGCGACTCCGATGAGCATAATGACGAGACCGATGATAATTCGCTTTTTGCGACCAGCCCCCTGATCTCTTTTGTCCAGCTTTGCCTGTACATTGGCTGCCAGCGACCAACTAATTGCTGCGGAGGCAACAGCTAAACCAGCTTTGTCGGCGGTTAATCCTAAAATCGAAGTGAGTCCAAGGACGAGAAACGTTTGTGTGCCGTAATAGGCAGCGACAAATAGACCCCGAGACGCGATGACAGCAGGTAAGCCTGAGCGTGCGAGGAGCGTTCCTTTAGGCATCAGCTTGTATAAGGGCACACTGAGGGCGAGCAAACCCGCGATGGATAGCAGGAAACCGTAGATCGAGGGAATTTTGCCGAGTCCAAATAGCAAGGCACCAGTCCCAATGGCCAAGAAAAAGGGCAGGAGAAGACTACGATTGTTTGCAGCGCTTGCTTTAGGCGGTTGTAAGCCTCGGAAAGAGGGGGTGGTTAAGAGTGCAGACAGAAAGATAAAGGGAAGGATCAACCAGAAGACATATCTCCATGACAACTGTTCAGCAATAATCCCGGCGACATACGGTCCGAACAGTCCTGGAAGGATATAAGCGCTGGAGAAGACAGCAAGAATCTGAGGGCGAAGAGAATCAGGGTAGCGCAAAGTAATCATGGTATACACACAATTGACCAAGGCACCGGCTCCGAATCCCTGCATCACTCGCCCAAGCAGTAAAGTAAGCATATCAGGCGCAATTGCAGCAACTACAATGCCAAGGGCAAAGAGCACGATCGTGACAATAAAAGGCTGGGCAGGCCCTTTTCTATCGACGAATTGACCTGTGACTACAGTTCCAATCAGCTGAGCCAACAAATAAGCGCTGAATACCCATCCATAAAGATCCTCACCCTGTAGCTCTCGGGAAAGACCGGGGGCGATTGTCGTGACAGCCAAGCCTTCAAATGCTGTAGCAGTCACCACAATAATAATACCAATCGTCAACGCCCGGTAATGCGTGCTCCAGATCCCTTCTGTGCTCATCATTTTCACTCCTTTTTTGTATATATTTCGCCTTGAAAGTTGTTATAAATACTGTTGCTACAACAACTAATTATATACAAAAAATGACAGCCTGCAATGGTTTTTGTTTTTACAAGTTTTTTACGTTCTCATAAATGATATTGAGTGTTCTTCGAAATTGGTTCACTTCTTCTTCGGTCAATCCTGCAATGGTTTTCTCGTACGCTTCAATGGAGGGAGGAAGGACCTCGTCTTTTAAAAGTCGCCCTTTTTCCGTCAGATAGACACGTAGGGAGCGACGATCCTTTTTATCTGTTTCGCGATGAATGAATCCTCTTTCTTCCATGAGAAAGAGCATCCGTGCGATATTTGTTTTGTCCTTGTAGGTACGATCTGCCAATTCGTTCTGGGTCAGACCTTCTTCTTCCCATAACACGACAAAAATCATCCACTGATCGATGGTGATGTTATACGGATTGCATACTTTTTGATAATAGTTGTTCAGTTTTAAATCCGTTCGTTTCACGATGACGCCAATATACTCATCCAATTTCATTGCGAAACCTCCTCGGTTAGGCAGTCAGGGCAACTGTTGATAAGACAACTATAAGGATGCTTCCGAAAAGTGTCAATTTGCAGGGATGATATGTTGGACGCATGAAAAAGCCAAATTTGCTCAAAATAACAGCGGGATTTAATACTTATCAAAAAGGAGAAGGAATAGATGACTCCAATGCTCAAGAAAGTAACATTGTTGATGATTTGCGTGGCATTGCTTGGTGTGCCGGGTATGGCAGCAGCCAAGGAATCGCAAGGAAATGTAAAGCAGGCAGAATGTATAAAGCCGAAAGAAGTAAAACTACAGGGCGATATGCGCAGGCTCTGGATTGATCATTTGCTGTGGGATCACACCTATATGGTAAGCGCCTTGGCAGGGCTGGAAGACAAAGACGCCGTACAGGCACGACTCTTGAAAAACCAGGTGGATATCGGGAACGCAATCAAGCCGTATTACGGAGAAGAAGCAGGTAAAAAGCTTACCGAATTGCTGACGGCTCATATTACCATTGGCGGCAAAATCATTGACGCAGCCAAAAAAGGCGATCAGGCTACTGTGGCAAAGCTGGATAAGGACTGGCACCGGAATGCGGATGAGATCGCCAAGTTCTTGAGTAGTGCCAACCCCAATTGGAACGAGAAAGAACTAAAAGAGATGATGTACGTGCATCTGAAGCTGCTCACTGATAATCTCCAGGCGAGATTGAGAAAAGACTGGGAAGCGGATATTGCTGCGTTTGATCAAGGTGAGGATCACATCATTTCTTTGGCGGATGTACTGACAGCAGGCATCATTAAGCAGTTCCCGAATCAGTTCTAAAAGAAACTTCTCTAACGAAATGAACGCCAGCACTTATCGTAATCCGTGCTGGCGTTTCTTTCTTTTTATCCCTGTGCCGTCTTTTTCAAATAAGCTCTCCATGTGATGCACCATTGATCAGGATCATCGAGCACGGACTCTAATACACGGTGACCTGTACTATTGTGCGGCGCTGTTTTGACAATTTCCGGATTCTCATAGGCTTCCTGTGAAATATGGGTCAGTGCCGCGATGTATTCGTCCAGCTCTGCCATGGAGTAGGACTCCGTCGGTTCCAGTGTAAACGGCTCCGGCACGACGTACGGGTGGTGACTGGTCCAGTAATGGTGGGCAAAGTCGACCATGCGGCGCTGAACATCGTATGTCGTGACGCCTGTGTCTTCTTTTAGCTGCTGCCAGCTATAGCGAACCTGCTCCAGACGTCTGCCTTGTATATACGGAGCGCTCGCACCGCGGATTTGCAGGATTTTGTGATAGAGATAGTTGTTGTTGAGGCAAGCAATTTCGGCGACTTCCCTCAAGCCGTCAGCTCCAAGTGCACGGACCCAAGCGTAGGAGCGCAGGACAGCAGGTGGTACCCCATAAAAGCTGCGGACTTTTCCGATGCTGTTTTTCAAGTCACGCTTATAAAAGTAACGCTCTCCGTCGAAGTCTACGATCGGTCCCGGCAGGAATGGCGCAAGCTCGGCAGTGACCCCGATAGCGCCTGTTGCAGGTCCGCCGCAAGCGTGTGGCACGGAAAAGGTTTTGTGCAGGTTGAAGAAGCACATGTCGAAGCCTGCTTCCAGTGCGCGGGTAATGCCGAGCAAACCATTGGCGTTTGCCTGATCGTAGCAGCACAGTCCCCCTGCGGCGTGGACGACGTCTGTGAACTCCTTGATGCGGGAGTTGTAAATGCCAGTATCCTCTGGATTCGCTACGGCAAAGGCAGCGGTTCGCTCCGAGACGAGGCCCTTTAGCGCTTCCAGATCAGGGTAGCCGTTTTCATCGGCAGGTACATAAATGATTTTGAAGCCTTTGACTGCGGCCGTCGCGGCTTGGGACGGATGGGAAAAATGGGTGGTAATAAACTCGTTGCGCTGCTCTCCTTCGCCGCGAGATTCGTGGTATTTGCGCACGATAGAGGCTTGGGTAAACAACGCCTGTGTGCCGCTGCCCGGTTGGAACGAAAATTTGTCCATTCCCGAAATCTCGCGAAGATATAAATCGAGCTGGTACGTCATCTCCAGCATCCCTTGGACAGTGGACTCGTCTTGCAGCGGATGCAGCTCCGCCATTTTCGGCGAGCGCACGAAGCGTTCATTGATTTTCGGGGAGTATTTCATCGTGCAGGTGCCTTGCCCGATCTCTACGTTGAAATCCGACCCCAGAACCTCCTGAGAGATGCGGGAGTAGTGACGGATCACGCGATACTGACTGATCTCGGGAAGATTCGGCCGTTTTTTCCGGCGCAGGCTGTCTGGCAACTGAGAGATGCCATCGCCTACTGTCTCTACGATTTGTGGCTCGACGGGTGGTACCTCGACGCCACGCTCACCGGGCTGGCTCAGCTCGAAAATGACAGGCTCATCCCACTTTGCTTGGTGGAAGCGGCGTACCTTATGGTCTCTCGGAATCCGTTTCATTTTGTCGATGGTTCCTTCGGATGTTTTCATGGGCGGTTTCCTCCTTTTTCGTTTTTACAAAATGCTTTTCATGGCAGTAACGAGCGTATCAATATCCTCCTGGGTATGAACCTCCGTGACGCAGTAGAGTGCACATTGACCCAAATCCGGGTAGTGTTCAGTCAAATCAACTCCGCCGAAAATGCCTTTGGCGAGAAGCGCAGCGTTGATGTCTTTGACGGTTTTGCCTGTTTGCGAGAAGTCGATCACGAACTCCTTGAAGAAAGGAGCGGCGAATTTGGCCTCGACCCCGGGAATGGAAGAGAGCTGCTTGGCGGCGTATTGGGAGCGCTGCATGATGCCTTGCCCGACTTCTTCCATGCCCACTGGTCCCATCGTCGCCAAGTACACGCCTGCGGTGATGCCCCATAGCGCGGTTTGCGTTCCGACGGACTCCTTGCCTTTTTCACGTTTGGCAAAAGAGGTGCGGTCGTACGCGACATCTCCGAAGCCGTATTCGCCTTCGACCTCTGTCGGAGCGATTCCGAACAGGCGGGACGGATATTCCATGACGTAGGTCGGGTCGTCATGCGTCGCGATAAAGCCGGATTGTCCGCCGCCGTAATGCATGTGTACGCCAAGCGGCTGCAAATCTCCGCACACGATGTCCGCGCCGTAATTCGCCGGAGCTTCCATCACGCCGAGAGAGATGGGATCGACGCCGACTACGCAAATGGCACCCGCTGCATGGGCCAAGTCTGCGATCGACTGTCCGTTTACTTCCACGGAGCCGAGGAAGGTCGGGTTTTCGAAATAAACCGCTGCTGTATCTACACTGAGCTTTCCTTTTAGATCATTGAGGGCGAGTCTGCCTGTTTCGTTCTCAAAGTCGATCAAGGTGACGGTAAGATCAGGAGACGTATAGTTTTTGATGATCAAAAGCTTGTCGGGATGGATATTTTTCGAGACGAGTAGCTCTGTGCGTTTGGTGATACGTGCTGCCATGCGCAGAGCAGTAGAAGCAGCCTGTGCCCAGTCAAAGGTCGGAACGTTCACAACATCCATATCGACAAGCTCAGCTACGAGGCTTTGGTACTCGAACAACGCCTGAAAGCGCCCTTTGTCTTCATAAGGCTCACCAGCATACGCCGTTACAAACTCCGCGCGGGAGTTGATTTCATCACAGACAGCCGGAACAAAATGGGGCCAGCAGCCTGCGCCGAGGAAGCTGATATTTTCTTTCGTGGTTTTGTTTTTGTTCATGAGCTGGTTGACGTGGCGTTCCAGTTCGTATTCGGTCAAAGCTTTCGGGATGTTCATTTTTTCTTTTAGGCGCAGCTCCTCGGGAATGTCCGCATAGATATCCTCGATGCTGGAAAAGCCGATTTCGGCAAGCATTTTCTCTTTGACTGCAGGTGCAGAATTCGGAATATACGGGTGGGCATAACGCTGTACGCTCATCTCAGGTTCCTCCATCTCTTCGTTGGAATATTCAGTCGGAATAATGAAAAATTAAGCCAAACCGCCGCCATCGACGACCAGTACAGAACCCGTCACCCAGGATGACAGATCGCTGGCAAAGAACAGGACAGCATTGGCAATATCTTGCGGAGAACCGAGACGCTCCAGCGGACGCCCTTGGGCGGAGGAGACGAGGAATGCTCCTTCTTCCTTTTCCAGCTGGCGCGCTTCTTCACGCAACAGAGGTGTGTCGGTATCGCCAGGTGACACGCAATTCACACGGATGTTTTCCGGACCGTGGTCAATCGCCATTGCCCGCGTCAGGTTGACGACGCCTGCTTTTGCCGCGCAGTAGGCCGCAGCCTTGTCACCGCCCTTGATTCCCCAGCCAGAGCCTGTGTTAATGATGCTGCCTCCGCCTGTTTTCGCCATGACCGGAATGACGAATTTGGATAGGTTGTAAGCGCCCTTCAAGGAGACATCGACGACCAGATCCCAATCGTCTTCTTCCAGCTCGACGACCGTCTTTCTTCTGATCACGCCTGCGTTGTTGAACAAAATATCGATGCGACCGTACGCTTCCTCGATCGCTTGCGTTACTTCACGACAATCCTGTTGGGAAACTACATTGCATGTAAAATAACGGGCTGATCCGCCCTCTGCTACGATTTCTTGTGCCGCCTTTTCCCCTAGCTCCTCGTTGATATCAAGCAGCATAACGTTTACTCCGAATTGGGCCAGTCGTTTCGCTGTTGCAAGTCCGATACCGGAAGCAGCACCTGTCACCAAGGCTACCTTTCCTTGCAGATTGAATACCTCGTTCGTGTTTACCATGGTTGATCACTCCCCCTAGATGAAAAGTTTATAATGCAAACGCTGTGCCAAGTGAGAAGTGAATCCCGCTGGGTAACATGCTCCTTACTGGACCGCAAAAAACGAGGCTCCGACTGTGTTTCGTACCGTTATGACAGTGACAAAAGTGGCAATGAGTTGTCATGATTGGCAAACATCAGTGGCAAAACGTTTGTGAACTATCTAAATATTTCGTAAAATGGAGAGCAAGGACAATAAGCAGGGAGGATATCCATGGTTTCGTTGGATCTGTGCAAACCAGCCATCGAAAAGGTCATTACTAGCATTTCAGATATATTGAACGTGGATGCAGCGGTGATTAACGAGCGCGGCCTCTTGGTCGTGAGTACGGAGCGCTACTTGAAACAAAAAGGCGAAAATGTGCATGTGCCCTCGATTGAATTCGTGTTGGCAAAAGGACAGTATGTGGTAGACAAACCCGGCTCCATGGAAATGTGCAAAGGATGCCGTTTTCTCGACAGCTGCCCTGCCAAAGTCGAGCTGCTCTCTTCCATTAAGGTAGCCAACCATGCAATCGGGGTCGTTTCTCTCACATCCTTTACGAAAGAGGGACAAAATCGGCTCTCCAGGCATACAGAGAGATACCAGCAAATCCTGACAGAAGTCAGCGAGATGATTACGGCGATAGTACAGTCCCATGAGACGCGACAGATCGAATCGTCTAATGACACCATTCGGCTATTGGAGGGGGCACTGGATACCGTCGCCGATGCGTATTTCACCTTTGACCGAAGTGGCAATGTCATTCACACGAATGCCAGCGCGCGCAGACTGCTGTCCCAGCATGAGCTGCTGCCAGCGGAGGTTTCACGGATGCTGCTACCGTCATTATCCGGGATGACCGCGCATTCCTTGCCGATCGCTAATTGTCTCGTTGACAAGCTGGATGCTCCGACCGAGGCCACGCCGATCATCGTTAACAATCAGCTCATCGGCGGCGTGCTTCGCGTGCAGAGGGGATCGCTAACCGTTCCGCGTCTGATGGATCATCAAGGGAGCGGTAAGCCCGGCAAAGCGGATAGCCTTGCTCAAATCGTAGGAAACAGCCCAGCCATCAAGCAGGTCAAAGAAATGGCGATGAAAATCGGTAACAGCAGCTCCACGGTACTGATTACCGGCGAAACAGGGACAGGCAAAGGGCATCTGGCAAAAGCGATTCACGAGGCAAGCACGCGCGCTTACTACCCGTTTGTCGCCATCAATTGCGCCAGCATTCCGGAAAATCTGTTCGAAAGCGAATTGTTCGGTTATGAGGACGGCGCGTTTACTGGAGCTAAAAAGGGAGGAAAGCCAGGACGGTTCGAAATGGCAGAGGGAGGTACGCTTTTTCTCGATGAAATAGGCGATATGCCGCTATCGTTACAGGCAAAGCTACTGCGTGTCTTGCAGGAAAAGGTCGTGGAACGCATCGGCGGCACGCGATCATTTCCCATCAATGTACGAATCATCGCGGCGACGAACCAGAACCTGGAGGAGCTCGTGGAGAAAAAAGTGTTTCGTGCCGATCTGTACTATCGGTTGAACGTCATTCCGATACACGTCCCGTCACTCGCAGAGCGCAAGGAAGATATCGAGCTCCTGGCCGTTTCATTTATGGAAAAGCACGGAGAGCAAGCTGGACGCACCTTCTTCGGAATAGCACGAGAGGCGATCAACCTGCTCAAGAACTATCACTGGCCGGGCAATGTGCGGGAGCTGGAGAACGCCATCGAGTACGCCATGAACATGGAGCAAGACACGGTTTTGACTGCTGACAGCTTGCCTCCGCGCCTTCGTGCACGTACTTCAGTGGCTCCTTCGCATTCAGGTCCAGCTATCAAAGCGAGAGTCGCCGATGCACAAGCGGACGCCATTCGCGCTTCGTTGCAAAAGCACGGCAGTGATTTGAAAGGGAAGCAGCGAGTGGCAGAAGAACTCGGGATCGGGCTCCGCACCTTGTATCGGAAGCTAAAGCTGCTCGGAATTTAAGAATTCGGCAGGAGCTTGGTGTAAACTTGTGGGAGAAACGATAGGGGAGGAAGAAGCATGAGTGAGCTGAATGTTTTATTTCGGAAAAGAATCGGTATGCCTGAAAATGAAACGATTACCTTCGATACATTGGATCGCCTCCTTGATCTGACAGCATTGGCGATTCCTTTTGAAAACCTGTGCATTGTGGAAGAGCGAACGAGCGTAATCTCCAGACAGTCCATCATGGAGAAGATATTGGTCAAAAATGAAGGCGGTCTTTGCTACGAGCTCAATCCCATACTGTATTACTTCTTGTTGGAAAATGGCTTTGACGCTCATCTGATTCGTGGAGTTGTTTACAGGCATGACGTTGGCGAGTATTACACGATTGGCCGAACGCATGCCACGATTTTGCTTACACATGAGGGGCAAACGTATTTGCTCGACACGGGCTTCGGCTCGAACCTGCCGTTAAAGCCTGTTCCGTTAACAGGGGAGACCATCTCTTCGCGCAATGGTGAATTTCGGATCAAGAAAGAGCAGACGGAGTATGGCGATTATGTACTCGAAATGAAGCTGCGGCACAAGGATACGGACTGGAGAACCGGCTATACGTTTGATTCGCAGAAGCTGGTGACGGATGAAACGGAATTAAACGAGATTCAGACGATCATCGCTGATCATGAACAGTCTCCCTTCAACAAAAGCCCATTGCTTACGCAGCTTACAGAGAGAGGCAATGTCACGTTGACTAATAGTTCTTTTACGCAATGGGTGGACGGTGTTATGACGAAAGAGACGATTGATGAGGAACGATCTAAAAAGCTGGCGAAGCAGCATTTTGGGTTATAAGAAAAAAGCAGAAGCGATTAAAAACGATGAAAACCCATCAGATGTTCTTAACCTGATGGGTTTTATAATGGGGCTACTACTGTGTATTCGCATTCAAAAGCAGCTTCATCGGATCAACGGGTATACCATTTTCGAGAACCTGGAAAGCAAGATGCGGTCCTGTGCTGCGTCCCGTACTTCCCAACAGCCCAATGAGCTGGCCTTGGGTCACAGTAGCGCCAGCGGTGACCTCCAGCTTTTCCAAATGAGAGTAAACGGTTTGATAACCTCCTTCATGCTCCAGAATGACCTGGTTGCCTTTCCCTGTTTTTGTATCGTACTCAGCTTTGAGTACCTTACCTGCGGCGGCTGCCTGAACGGGCGTATTCAGGTCGTTTACGATTCTCAAGCCCATTGTTTGGTCAACAGGACTTTTGAGTGTACCTTCTGCGGGGACGACGAAGGCATGCTCGTTCCCAAGTGCTTTTGTTGCATCGGTCAAAGTGAAGACGCCTAAAGCCAAGACGACCACGATACCAGATAGGGTCCACGTATACGCCCGTTTTTGAAAGTGACGAATCATTTCTATTCTCCTTTTCACCTGTTTTTTGGAGCTGGAGAACCCGGCAGTGAAGTGGATTTGTTTGGGCTGGGGATACAGCTCGAGCATTTTGATCATGGTGTATCCGTAGCGAGGTACCTCCGTCTCCTGCAAATAGGTCAAAGCCAAGGCATCACAAGCCATTTCCTGGTCCTGACGCATGCGGGAAGCGGCGTACCATAACAGCGGGTTGAACCAGTTGAGGATCAGCAGCACGCTCATGATGCTGTTCACAGGAATATCTCGTCTTTTCCAATGCGCCAGCTCATGCAAAAAGATGTGGCGCAGCTCGTGCTCGTTGAGTTTGTCCAACAGATTTGCTGGCAGCCAGATTTGCGGTCGCCAGATTCCCATCAAGGCAGGACTTGTCATCTGATGACTCATGCGCAGGGGAATGGATTTGGTGATGCCCATCAGTTTTTGGCATTGGAAAAAGACGCGCAAAACAACTTCATCCTGTACGAACACTTCCTTTTTTAGCTGAGAGAGCAATCGGTATGTACTGCGAGTCATGGTGATAGCGAAAATAGCGATGCCGCCGAACCAGATGAGGGAAAGCAGGCTGATCCAGGAAAAGCTCGCTTCGTTTGCTAGAGAGGCATCTGATTGGAGGGCAGATTCATGCGGTTGCAAAGCCTCAGTAGCGAGAACGATCGGTTCCGTAGGCGGGTACGCTTCCTGCACGGATGTCCAGGACGAAGTAGGCAGCCAGTTATACAAACTGATCGTGCTGTCTATCGACCAGGGAACCGCGAGCTTCCAGAGAAGCAGGAACCATACGGCGTGGTGCCAGCGGATGGGGAAATGCTTTTTGCCGAGCTGCTGGCAGAGCAGGATCAGGAGCACAAGAAGACTGGCCTCGATGGAGTTATACAGTGTCCACGTAAATGCTTGGTTGAGGGTGAGTGTGAGCCATTGCCAATCCACCAGCTTATTTCTCCTTTTCGGAAAGGATTTTTTTCAGCTCGTCAATCTCTTGGGAGGAGAGCTTTTCTTCTTTTAAAAAGTGAACTAGCATGGGCTTTAAGGCCCCGCCGTACACGCGCTGCAAAAAGGATTGGCGCTCTTGGCGCTTGCAATCTTCCTCTGTGAGCACAGGGGAGTAATAGTAGACGCGATTGACCTGCTCGTAGGTGAGAATGCCCTTTTGCAACAGGCGGCTGAGCAAGGTTTTGATTGTGTTGTCTTTCCACGTCTTGTTGTCTCGCAGAGCGTGGATGACATCGGCTGCTGTTGCGGGTGACTTTGCCCAGATGACCTTCATAATCTCCCACTCGGCATCCGAGATTCGCGGTTGCTCGTCCAAGTACGAAACCTCCCTCGACTACATTTGTAGTCGTTGATTCTGTTTTAAAGATTACACTTGTAGTCATCAGGTGTCAACTATCATTCTTGTCAATCTGTTCCATGTGACTGTCGTTGGAAGATGACGAGCGAATTGGTACACTGAAGAAAAATCGGATAAAGGCTGTGATAGATATGAATCTGGCCGAGCAGTTTGGCGAGATGGATATTTACTTGTTTGATCAGTTGTTAAAGGGGCGGGTAACGAAGGAAATGCAACTACTCGATGCCGGTTGCGGTTCGGGCCGGAATCTGGTCTACTTTTTGCGAAATGGCTATTCGGTGTATGCGGTTGACCAATCGGCAAAAGCCATTGAAGCTGTACAGCGAATGGCATCGCAACTGGCACCGAACTGGTCAGCGGAGCGCGCTCGTGTGGAACCGATTGAGAGCATGGGCTTTGAAAACGAAAGCTTTGATTTCATCATCAGTAATGCCGTTCTACATTTTGCTGAAAACGAAGAGCATTTTCGCCAGATGCTAGAGGAGCTGTGGCGGGTACTGAAGCCAGGAGGCATTCTATTTATGCGTCTTGCATCCTCGATCGGGATTGAGGATGCTGTACAGCCACTGGGGAACGAACGTTATTTGTTGCCGGACGGAAGCACCCGTTTTCTCGTAAACGAACGGACGATGGTGGGCATGACGGAAAAACTGCAAGGTGTGTTCCTGGAGCCAATCAAAACAGTGAACGTAGCCGGACAGCGTTGCATGAGCACGTGGGTAATCAAAAAGAATGATTAAGCACAAGACGCCGCCTTCCAGTTGGAGAGGCGGCGTCTTTTTCTCACTCAAAAATCACGCGTCTGATCAAAAGTAGCAAAAAGCTCATCTACATCTACTTCCACACCTGCAGCAGCCAAATTCCGTTTTGCCGACTGAAGCAGCTCATCGAGCACAACGAAAATTTCTTCCCGCTCAACCGTTTCGATAAAGCCTGTTCGTCGATCCATCTTGTTGAAAGTCTCTGTGTACTCTTTGACCAAGGCACGCAAAGCAGTTTGTATTTCTCCCGCATTTGTCGCGTCTTCGCTGCCTTGCTTTTCGAGCGCACTAATCGCAGTGTTCATTTTTTTATAGAGACTGGCGGCTTTGTTGGCGTGAGCCTTTGAGATGTGCTCCCTGCCATCCCAATCGCGAAATGGATTGGTTAAATTATTGGCCAGCCATTCGGGTTTGCGCGGCTTGGTGATGGACAAATCCAGCCCATTTTTCACTTCTTTTTTATAGGCGGCTTTAATGGTCTTGGCCGCTTCTGCTGGGAGGCTCGTCATCCAGAGCGTGGAGAGCTTGGGACATTGATCAGGCGAAGGGAACTCGTCCCCGGAGAAGCCAAACAGATCGTAGGTCGTAAACGTCAGTAGCTCCTTCAAGTACTTGATACTACCCAGATTGCTGAGGGTACCAGGCTTGCCCCATAGACGGATGTCCCGGAGCGAGGGATACCGCTGGACGAGTGGCTGTAAGTCCAGCTCCGTCACATTACGCAGACGAAGTGCTCCTAAAAGGTCAAGTCCGCGGTGTAACGGCAGCGAATCCGAGAACGAGGCGGTCAGCCAATACCCATCCTCTTCGGCTTCTATGAACAGGTTGGATGAAATGCCCTTGTCCAGTATGAGTTCCCTAAGACAATCGTTCAGATGCAGTGACTCCAGGCCGTCCGCGTTTTGGAGAGAGAATTTACTGAGATGGCTTCCTGTCAGATCAAGAGAGGAGCCATTGGCTTTTTCCAAGTGAAGCTCCAGTAAAAACGGATTGCTTTTGACAAAGGCAAGCAAGGAATCGGTGGGCTCCTCTGCATAGATTCTTGTCAGGCAAGGGAGCTTTTCCAATTCAGAGATGTCCGTCAGGCGTTGCAGGATGTCGGCATGAAGGACGTTGATTGATCGGCGCAGGTTCACCCCGCCTAACGAAATCATCGTGTCATCTTTTGCCGCTTGTTTAAATAGCTGGCGACGCTCCTCGGGAATTTGATTCCATTTATGCTGACGATAGAGGCTCCCTCCGACATCCCAACTGCCGTAGCTTCTTGTTTCTTCTGTCACGAGAGGGGGTATATTCCCTACTTTTATGTAGCCTTTAGGCACCACATTATCGACATAGCTGTGCTCGAGCACATTGTTCCAGAAGAAGTAGTCACAATATAAGGGCTTCATCTGGTACAGCTCTGATTCATCAGGCAGTGTATCGCTGCTCCAGTCCAGCTCGAGGATACTGATGAGGTTAGATTTACTCGTGCCAGGCTCTTTGATCGATGTGACCTGGCAAGCTGCGTACTTTTGCAGCTTCTCGACAAAAACACAGTAGATGTCTCCGACTGTGGGCGTCATTCCTACCATCCTTTCCATCTCGCAAGGCTTGTTATTATGGCTATTTTTACATATTTTTCATGTGTTGTCGTTGTTCTTGCTGTTTTCTATAATGAAAAAATAAACATGGATCGGACATTACGGCGTGTGGAAGGCGGCGAAGAGATGAAGAGAGAAGAGAGTACGGAAAAGTGGATGAGCCGCGTATTGGAGGCCATTGTTGAAACGTCGCGTGATCATTTGTTAATCACGGACCCTGAGGGCTACATCCGGCTGGTTGGCGATTCGTCCTATGAAGTGTATGGCATCGGAAAGGAAGAGCTCTTGGGCAAGAACGTCATCGAGCTGGAAAAAAGGAAGGTCTTTTCTCCATCTGTCACGCGAAAAGTCATGGATGCCAAGACGCCACAGACGATCATGCAGGAAATACCCGGGGGCCGAAAGCTGATGGTGACGGCGTTTCCCGTCTGGAACGAAGATGGCAGCATGCATTCGATTATCAGCTATTCGCATGACCTGACTGAAATTATGGAATTGAAACGGCGCTACGAAGGTCTGACAGAGCAGCTCAAGCAGTTTGAAACCGAGATTGAGGAGCTGCGAGAAAAGCATCAGGAGGGCTTCGTGGCAGTGAGCCAACCGATGCAAGCCATTGAACGTCTCATCAAAAAAGTCGCGGCTGTCGATTCGACTGTCCTGATCCTCGGGGAATCGGGTGTCGGGAAAAATGTGATCGCAAAAGAAATTCATCGCAATAGCCGCCGTGCGGGTGGGCAATTCGTGGAGATCAACTGTGGCTCGATCCCGGAGGGCTTGCTGGAATCCGAGCTGTTTGGCTATGAGGCGGGTTCGTTTACAGGTGCCGCCAAGCAGGGCAAGCAAGGGATTATCGAGATGGCGAACCAAGGGACTCTCCTCTTGGACGAGCTGGGGGAACTGCCACTTACCTTGCAGGCCAAGCTGTTGAAGGTGATTCAAGAAAAACGGTTGCAACGCGTTGGGAGCACACAGTACCGCGACGTGGATTTTCGTTTGATTGCCGCCACCAATCGCGATTTGGAGAAGATGGTGAAGGAAGGGAAGTTTCGGCAGGACCTGTATTTTCGCCTGAATGTTGTCCCCATCCACGTCCCGCCGTTACGAAATCGGCCCGAGGATATCGCGGCTCTCCTGAAACGCGCCGTGCGCTCGCTCAATGAACGATATGGAATGGACAAGCGACTGGACCCTGCCGTAACACATGCCTTGATGCAGTACGAATGGCCCGGCAATGTGCGCGAGCTGGAGAACGTTTTGGAGAGAATGGTGGTCACAGCGGACGAAGACGTGATCACTTCTTCGCACCTGCCCGTGGAAATCAGATTGGCAGGGGAAGAGCAGACAGCCATGGAGCCGAGTCTGGCAACTTCCAAGATGTCGCTAAGGGAAGCACTGGAGCAGGTAGAGGAAAAATGGCTGCGCTACGCATCCGAGCACTGCCGGACCACGGGAGAAATCGCGGAGTTTCTCGGCATTAGCCAGCCATCTGTCGTGCGGAAGCTGCAAAAATATCGGATTCGTTCCAGGTGATTCAAAAATGAATCGTTTATTCAAAAACGAATCGAACATTCGGGTGTTTTGATTCACTTTTGAATAATTTGATGTAAACGTAGTACGGAAAACGCGATTTCATCAAACTCTGGCGTTTGGCATAGGTATTGCTACATATAGTAGTTGAGTTTACAAGCAAGCAATCCAACCAATACCATCTCGAACGAGGAGAGGAAACGATATGTCCAAACAACGTCAATTTGTAAACGTAGCTGCTGGTGTGCCAGGTCCCAAGGGAGCAGCCCTGATTGAAAAAAGAAAGCAGTTCGTGCCAAAAGGTGTCGGCAACAATACCCCTGTTTTTGTAGAGTCAGCTTCAGGCGCATTGGTAACGGATGTAGATGGCAATACGTATATCGATTTTGCCGGAGCAATCGGTACACTGAATGCCGGACACTGCCCGCCGGAAGTTGTTGAGGCACTAAAAGCGCAGCTGGACAAATACATTCATCCTTGCTTCCATGTAGGGATGTATGAGCCATATGTGGCCTTGGCTGAGAAACTGACGCAAATCACGCCAGGCAGCTTTGAAAAGAAGACGATGCTCGCAAACAGCGGGGCAGAAGCGGTAGAGAACGCGGTGAAAATCGCCCGCAAATACACAGGACGCCCAGGCATCATTTCCTTTAGCCGCGGCTTCCACGGTCGTACGCTTTTGGGCATGTCACTGACTTCCAAAGTGAAGCCGTACAAATTCCAGATGGGTCCATTTGCTCCAGCTACGTATAAAGCGCAGTTCCCGTATCCACTGAACAAGCCGGAATCCATGACAGATGATGAGTACGCGCAATTCTGCGTGCGTCAGTTCGAGGACTTCCTTTTGACTGAGGTTGCACCGGAAGAAGTGGCTGCCGTGATTATGGAACCGATTCAAGGAGAAGGCGGCTTTATCGTTCCGCCTGTGTCTTTCGTTCAAGGCGTCTATAACATTTGTAAAAAGCATCAAATCCTATTTATTTCCGATGAGATTCAAACAGGCTTCGGTCGTACGGGCGCCATGTTTGCCTCCACCCATTTCGGAATCGAGCCAGATATCATCACCATGTCCAAATCCATAGCGGCAGGCTTGCCCATCTCTGCGGTTACGGGACGCGCAGAAATCATGGACGCGCCAAACCCGGGCGAGATCGGCGGTACCTATGGAGGAAGCCCGCTTGGTTGTGTAGCGGCGTTGGCAGTCATTGAGAAAATGGAGCGCGAAGACCTAGCTGGCCGCGCGCAGGCGATCGGGGACAAGATCAAAGCGCATTTCCACGCGTTGCAAAAAGAGTTCCCTGTGATCGCGGAGGTGCGCGGACTAGGTGCGATGTGCGCCGTAGAATTTATCGATCCAACAACCAAACAACCAGCGAAGGAGCTCGTTGCTGGCTTGACCAAAGGCTGCTACGAGTCTGGTGTCATCGTGCTTTCTGCTGGCGTCCACAGCAACGTACTGCGCTTCCTGTCTCCGCTGGTCATTACAGACGAGCAACTGGAAGAAGCGCTGGACATTATGACGGATGTTCTGAAAAGCCAATACGTGACAAACTAAAAACGCCCGAGGGGGTTCTCCATACTCATGAAAAAGCATCTCTACATCAACGGACAATGGAAAGAAGCAAAAGAATACGCGCCGCTCCACTCCCCGTATTCTGGGGAGCTGCTGGCTGAAATCGCTCAGGCAGACGATCATGACGTCGACGAGGCAATCAAGGCGGCAAAAGCTGCTGCCAAAGTCATGGCGAAAATGCCAGCTAGTCAGCGAGCTTTGATACTAGAGAAGGCCGTTGCGATTATGGAGGCACGCAAGGAAGAACTGGCGATCATCCTCGCACAGGAAGCCGCCAAGCCACTTCGCACGGGTCGTGTAGAAATTGCTCGGACGATCCAGACCTACAAGTTTGCAGCAGAAGAAGCGAAGCGTATCCACGGAGAGACGGTGCCGCTCGATGCAGCACCGGGCGGTGAAGGACGTCTTGCTTTTACCGTACGCAAGCCGATTGGCGTAGTTGGCGCGATCACGCCTTTTAACTTTCCATTCAATCTCGTGGCGCACAAGGTCGGGCCTGCCATTGCCGCAGGAAATACTGTCGTGCTGAAGCCAGCGAGTCAGACGCCGCTCAGCTCGCTGATCCTGGCCGATATTTTCGCAGAGGCGGGATTGCCTGCCGGAGCGCTCAATATTTTGCCTGGAAAAGGCGCAGTCGTAGGCGAAAAGCTGGTCACTGACAGCCGAATTGCCGCGATCACGTTTACCGGAAGTCCTGCGGTTGGAATCGCGATGAAAAACAAAGCGGGACTCAAACGCGTGACCTTGGAGCTTGGCTCCAACTCCGCAGTGATCATTGACCACAACGTGGAAATTACGCAAGCATTGATTGATCGTTGCGTGACGGGTGCCTTCTCCTTTAGCGGTCAAGTGTGCATCTCGCTGCAACGCGTCTATATTCACCAGAGCAAGTACGAAGAGTTCCTGGAAAAGTTTAAGGCTGGCACAGAAAAGCTCGTGCTGGGTGATCCGCTGAACGAAGCGACAGACATGTCCTCCGTGATCTCCGCCAAGGATCATGAACGCATGGGAGCATGGGTACAGGAAGCAGTAGAAGCAGGGGCACACGTAGTTACTGGCGGGAAGCCTGTCAGTGACAACCTCTTTGCCCCTACGATTCTGACCAATGTCGGCGCTCATGTTGCCGTCTCCTGCCAGGAGGTATTCGGTCCAATCGTAGTCGTTACACCGTTTGAGACGATGGACGAAGCGATTGAAGCGGTAAATGACTCCCGATTCGGCTTGCAAGCAGGCATCTATACGAGTGACATTCACGCGGCTATGCGCGCAGCGGAAGAGCTGGAGGTCGGAGGCGTGATGATCAACGACATTCCGACGTTCCGCGTGGACAACATGCCGTATGGCGGTGTGAAAGACAGTGGTTTTGGCCGCGAAGGTATCAAGTATGCGGTCGAGGAATTAACGGAACTAAAATTAATCGCGATCAAACTGTAACAGCGAATGACGGGCCCGATGAGGCTCGTCTTTTTTTGATAATAGCGTCTTGATGGCGATTTTACCCATTTCCATAAATTGTCACATATGAAACCGCTTCATAAAGTTGTTTGATTTAGATGGTTATGTTAGTCTAGCGTGTGGAGGCAGACTATGTTCATTTTTGCGGAAGAGTGTTTGATTACACTTGACTTGTTGCGCAGATGAAATAGTCGTTTTTTTATGCGAAAAGGGCATTTCTTACATGAAAAGGGGACAATCATGATTAGTCATTGGAAAGGGGCCAGTGGGTTCCGAGTATTTCAATGGATCTCCCTTGTAGGGATCGTGGCATTATTGGCAGGCTGTTCACCGTTTCAGGGGAATGAAAACGGTGCAGATAACGGACCTGCGTCAGTCAAACCTGAAAAAATCGAGCGTTACAAGGGGGAAAAGAGCAAGGCAGTGTCGATGGTCTACACGACGCAAAGACAGCTTGCTCTTACTTTTAATGGGATGGCAGATAAAGACAAGATGAAAAGATTGCTGGATGAGTTGGACAAGTACCACATCAAGGCAGCTTTTTTCATGCCAGGAATGAGAGTAGCTGAAGAGCCTGACATTGCGCGAGAAATTGTCGCCAGAGGTCACGAGATCGAAAACAATACGTTGAACAATTCTGATTTGCAGAACCAACCTTACGAGAAAATGTACAAAGACATCGAGTTGACCAATGAGGTCATTCATAGAGAAACGGACAAAACACCGCGGTATATCAGAACAAAGTCGGGTGAATACAACGACGATCTCCGATTGGTAGCTGCTCACAATGGACAAGAAGCCGTCGTGTCCGCCAGTCTGTTTCTGCACAATTGGCAAAAAGAGACGGAGGAGCAAAAAATTCATTACCTAAGAAAATATATGAATCGCGGCGGCATCATCGCGATGGATACAGAGGAGAACAAGTCTGTCGTAGAAAACATCCGGCTACTGGCAGAGGCAGCTACTCATGTCGGTTACAGATTCGTCCCCTTGCACGAGTTGATTGCACAAGGAGGGGAGCGAAAGCCGCTGCAAGATATTCCGGGTTTTGATGCAGCAAAAATGAATGCGGCGTATTACGAGTCCAAGCCAAATCTCATCTATCGAAAAGAAACGGACAAGAAGATGGTCGCCTTGTCTTTCGATGATTGGGGTACGGATCAAACAGTTACGAAGATTCTCGATATCCTGGACAAAAAAGGAGTAAAGGCTTCGTTTTTCCTTCGTGCAGATGGTGTAGAGCGAAATCCAAACTTGGCGAGAGCAATTGCGGAAGCGGGACACGACGTAGCCAATCACACTTATTCTCACCCGGTGAATACCAAAATTGCGCCGGAAGAGTTACAAAAAGAGATTGTTAAAGCCCATCAGATCATTACGGAAGCGATTCAGCAGAAGCCGACGATGTATTTCAGACCGCCAACTGGGGCGTTCGACGATCAGACACTCAAGGCGATTGCAGCAACGGGCTACGAGGATATTACGATTTATGATGTGACGCCGTCCGATTACGACAAGAAACGGAGTGCGGACGATATCGTCAAAACCATTATGGAGCAGACGCGGAGCGGAAGCGTGATCCTGCTGCACATGCTCGATGATATTCACACAGTAGAGGCGCTACCAATCGTAATTGACCAGCTTAGAAGCAAAGGATACACGCTTGTACCCATGACAGAGATGTTTGGCCAATAAAGCCCAAAACAGAACAGGGAGAGGGACCAGCTTATGAATTTGTACGAAGGGATTGTGGAGAGGAAGGAAAAAATTGCTGTCGTCGGTCTTGGGTACGTAGGCTTGCCGATTGCGATGGCACTGTCAAAACGTTCTTCTGTGATTGGATTCGATGTAAACGAAGAGAAAGTAGCAGCCTATCAAAAGGGAAACTTTCATGATGTGGACGTGGAACAGGGGCTGACGAGTGACGCTGCTATTGAATTCACTTCAGATGAAAATAGATTGCAGGAAGCGCGATTTTTTATCGTGGCCGTGCCTACTCCGGTCAAAAGCGGCAATGTTCCAGACCTGAAATATGTAGAAAGCGCGTCCCGCATGGTGGGCAGACAGTTGAGAAAAGGGGCAATCGTCGTATTTGAATCGACTGTTTATCCTGGGGCAACCGAAGATGTTTGCTTGCCGATTCTGGAGGCGGAATCGGGCTTGCGTTGTGGTATAGACTTCAAGATCGGCTATTCACCTGAACGCATCAACCCGGGAGACAAGGTAAATCGTCTGGAAAACATCGTCAAGATCGTATCGGGGATGGATGAAGAAACACTGGGAATCGTAGCAAGCGTCTACGAGCTCGTGATCAAGGCAGGCGTTTATCGAGCAGAAAGCATCAAGGTAGCGGAAGCGGCAAAAGTCATTGAAAATGCTCAGCGGGATGTCAATATTGCGTTTATGAATGAGCTGGCGATGCTGTTCAACCAGATGGATATTCCGACGAAAGCAGTATTGAAAGCGGCAGGAACTAAGTGGAACTTCCTCCCTTTTTCACCGGGCTTGGTTGGCGGGCATTGCATCGGTATCGACCCGTACTATTTAACGTACAAAGCAGAAGACAGCGGCTATCGCTCCCGCATTATTTTGGCAGCTAGACACATCAATGATGGCATGGGGAAATATGTCGCCCAACAAATCATTAAGATGGCTGTTCGCTCAAAGCTCGATCTTCAAAATGTACGGATCGGTATATTAGGTCTGTCATACAAAGAAGACTGCGCAGATATCAGAAATACCAAGGTGACGGATATTATTGAGGAATTGAAAGAATACGGCATAAATCCGTTGGTCGTAGACCCGATGGTGAATCCTCGGGAGGCATACGAGGAATACGGCATCGAGATGTCAGAGATGGGGGCTCTCCACGACTTGGACATAGTGGTTGTAGCGGTACCGCATGCTCCCTTTGCCCAGATGGAAGTCGCTGATTTTGCCGCAATGTACGGTAAGAATGAAGCAAAAATCATGATCGATATAAAAGAGATTTATTCCAAAGCTGACTTTGTAAACAGTGGATTTCATTACTGGAGCTTGTAGGCAGTGGAGGGGAGAGAGCGGCAGTGATGAAACGGTTGATAGAGAAAATAAAGCCGAAAAAGAAAGAGAAAATCGAAGAAGTACTGACGGTTTCCAAAACAGAGAGGCGCGTGTTATCGAATGTGCCAGACCCGGAGAAAATTCGTGTCCAAGTGGATCGCCGCGGTGCTAAAGATACGAATGAGCCAGGAAAGCTGGAGGACCCGGAATACCTGAATCGCATTCGGATGCTGAGTCTGCGCTATATGGCGGATTTCCCGGTGACGCTGTTGACCAAGAAACAGCGGATCAAGGATGGAATCAAGGCCAGAGCCGTCGATATTTCTTCGACTGGTCTATTAGTGGAACTAGATTCGGAGATGGTAGACATCCAGGTGGGACAAGTGTTTATGATCCATTGCACAATCCCGCCAGGTACAATGCCAGAAGGCTATGAGTCAACGGTGAAGCTGGATGCAACGGTTGTTCGCTCGTTTACCCAGGAGGAGGACGGGCGTCAGAAGTTCATGCTCGCCTTCGAGTTTTCCAAACCGCTGACTGACTATTTACGCAAAAAACGCTGGGGATACGCCATTTATATTGCAAGTACTTTCTTGTTTTTCGCTGCGGCGTTTATCGTGCTCATGCGCGCGGAGAGTGTGATTTATTTCAAATACAACATGTACTTGTATTTGTACAGCTTGATTGCCGCGGCCTTTTTGCTGACACGGTATTTATTCGGTGCTCTTTATCGGGGGGTTCCCGTCAATCCGGACTATACACCGGGCGTGAGCATTATTATCCCGTGTTTTAATGAAGAGCAGTGGATTCACCGGACGATTTTGAGTTGTGTCAATCAGAACTACCCGATTGATAAGCTGGAGGTCATCGTGGTAGACGACCGCTCGACAGACCGATCCGCAGAAGAGATTCAAAAGGTCATCGATATGATTCATAACGAGGCCGAGCGCTATATGACCCGCGAGCGCGTGAGGATGCACATTCTTCCGGAAAACGGCGGGAAACGGGTCGCTTTGGTAAAAGGTGTGGAAATGGCCAAGCACGATTTGGTTGTCTTCGTTGATTCAGACAGCTTTTTGGAACCGACTGCGATTCGCAACCTCGTACAGCCTTTCCAAGACCCGAAAATGGGTGGTGTCGCAGGGCGTACGGATGTGGAAAATAAGTTCACCAACTCAATCACCAAGCTGCAAACCGTTCGTTACTACATTGCCTTTCGCATCATGAAAGCGGCTGAGTCCTGGTTTGACAGTGTCACTTGCTTGTCTGGGCCGTTGTCTTGCTATCGTAAGGAATTGATTTTGCAGCATTCTGAGGCATGGCTGAATCAGAAGTTTCTCGGGCAGCCAGCCACTTTTGGCGATGACCGAAGCATGACCAACTTTATTTTGCGAACACATCGGACGGGCTATCAGGATTCTGCGATTTGCTCGACGATTGTGCCGTCAGATATGAACGTATTTTTGAAGCAGCAGATGCGCTGGAAGCGTTCGTGGTTGAGGGAATCTTTGCGTGCCAGCGGCTTTATTTGGCGCAAGGAGCCTTTTATGGCGATCTTCTTTTACATTGGTCTGATTGTTCCTATCGCTGCTCCTGTCATCGTCCTGTACAACCTCGTATACGTCCCGCTCGTTCATCACATTTTCCCGGGCACGTTTTTAATGGGCTTGCTGTTGATGGCGCTCTTAATGAGTTTGGCCCATCTGTTTTTCCGTAGAAGCAAGCTATGGGTTTTCGGGATTGTCTTTTGTGTGTTTTATGAGCTGGTGCTGTTGTGGCAGATGCCTGTGGCTTGGGTGACATTCTGGAAATCTACTTGGGGTACGCGAGAAACACCGCAGGACGTCGAAGCGAGATTGAAAAAAGAAGCCCGAAAAAAGAACAAAAAAGGCTTTGGCCTGCCATTTTAAGAGGGAAAGCCAAAGGGAGTGAAGGTGTCAGGAGCTATGGGGAAAACGACGAGCGATGTCTTGGACTATCGGAAAAAAGATCGCAATAAATTCATCAAGACGCTGATCCAGGTCGCTATCTTGGTCGTCCTGGGTGTCATGTTATATAATGCCGCCTTTGATTGGAAGAAGTACGAGGAGCCGAATAAAGCGAGCTGGACGAATGACAAAGGCTTTATCGCCATCTCCTATTTTGGCGTGGGTCGTACGGGGACACCGAAATTAGTAGCCAAGAAGCAATTGGACGAGCAGCTGCAGGCGTTGTATGACCAGGGGTATCAAACGATCTCGCAACAAGATATCTTGGATTTTTACAAGAAAAAGAAGCCACTTCCTGACAAGGCCCTGTTCCTAGCCTTTGAAGATGGCCGCAACGATTCGAGCTTGTTTGCCCAGCCGCTTTTGGAGAAGTACAACTTCAAAGCGACGGCATTGTCATACGGCAATAAGATGGGAAACAGCGAGAACAAATTCCTGCAGCCGGAAGACATGAAAAAAATGATGGAAAACGGCTACTGGGAGCTCGGTTCCAACGGTTATCGACTGACGTATATCAATGTATTTGATGATCAGGGCAATTTCATCGGGGTGAAGGATGAGAGTGAATTATCGAATAAAACAAAGGTAGGCTACTATAATCATTACTTGATGGACTTTATTCGTGACAGCAATATGATCCCGATGGAAGACAGAAGCAGGATGGAAGCGAGAATCAACGAAGACTACAAGCTGATGAATGATACATATATGGATCAATTGGGCTTTGTCCCGGGTGCCTATATGATCATGCATGCGAACACCCTGTATGGCGGGATGAATCGCTTGGTAGCGGATGCGAACGACGCGAATATCAAAAAGTATTTTACGATGCACTTTAACCGGGAAGGAACCGCCTACAACGACAACAAGAGCAATCTGTACAACCTGACTCGCGTGCAGCCAGAGCCTTATTGGTACACGAATCATTTGTTGATGCGCATCCAAAAAGACACTGACGAAAAGATTCGCTTCGTTCGCGGTGATGAAGAGCAAGCGAAAGAGTGGGATCGTCTCGGTGGCGCTGCGCAATTTATGGAGGATCAGATCGTCTTGACCTCTCCAGCTGCTGGCTCTGGCATGTTATATTTAAAAAACAGCGACAGCCAGAAGGATATCAAGCTTTCTGCCAAGCTGGAAGGGAATGTAATCGGTAAGCAATCTATTTATTTGCGCTATGATCGGGAAAAAGACAGCTATGTACGGGTCGTCCTGCATGATAATGAGCTGCGCGTCGAGCAGAAGAAGGAAAAAGGCGAGGTACAGGAGCTTTTCAAGACGGAATTGAGCCAAGTGATTTGGAATCCTGAGGATTTGACCTTCGACCGTGCCTCTGTTTATACGAGAGAACAAGGTGAGTCTGGTGCTCCCGAGCTGGAAAAATACCCGATCAACATTAAAAATACGCGTTCATTCGAAATGACTGTTCAAGGGGACCGTCTCAGTGTTTCCGTGGATAAGACAACGCTCTTGGACAAGCAACAGATCGACCCAAGCGTTAGCAACGGTGGAGTTGCATTGGAAGCGGCCTATAGTGAAGTGAACAAAAAGGATGACATTTATGACGGGGTGTTTGCGGACGTACAGATTGCGTCCTTAGAGCAACCAAATGATGAGCAGCAGATGCTGTTCAGCAATGTGCAGACAGGACTTGCAGGAGTCGTCAGTTCGATCAAGAAAGCTATTTCTGTCGCAATGGACTGGGTCATCGACACCTTTTAAATCCGAAACAAGGGGGCTCCGTGCAAGGTGTCAAACATCAAGAAACGATCGATCATTTTGACTGCTCTTCTGATAGTAGTGTGTGTCATCCTCGTATGGTACATGATGAAATGGAACGATACCGAAAGCTTGGAGAGTGTAGATGCGGCTAACAACACGACGGAATTGTCCGCTTGGGTGGTAGACTGGCAGTGGGAATCCGGTTTGGAGGATTTCCGCAGGATGACGGATGGCTTGTCCAGTTTGCAGGTTTTCGCGGCGTATTTTGATGAAAATGACAAGCTGCATTTTACTGACCGCATGATCAAGGCGATGCCTGAGATCAAGGAAGCATCGAAGCAGGGTAGCTATGTCGACCTAGATTTGACCATTGTGAATGATCGCCTTAACAGTGATGGTACGCAGGTTCAAAAGGACCCGTCGATTGTCAGCCGTCTCATGGCGACAGATGCAAGCCGTACCAAGCATATTATGGAGATCAAGAATGCCGTGATCCAGAATGGCTTTCATGGTTTAGAAATCGATTATGAGAGAATTGACGAGAAAGACTGGGACAACTTCCTTACTTTTATCCATACCTTGTATCAGCATATGGAGAAGGAGGGAAAGTCGCTTCGCATCGTATTGGAGCCGCGCGCGCCGATTGAAGAGTTGGCATTGCCAAAGGGCCCTACTTACGTCATGATGGCTTATAATTTGTACGGTACGAATACAGAGCCAGGTCCCAAAGCTGATCATGCATTTATCGAGGAGCTTGCCCATCGCATGCAAAAAGTGCCGGGTGACAAGGTCATGGCCCTATCTGTAGGCGGGTTTGACTGGGCTAGTGATGGAAAAGTGACGGCAGTGACAGAAAAGCAGGCAGATGACCTTGCTGTGTCAAGTATCGAGCCACCCAAGCGAGATGAAGCGAGCGGCAGTTTGTACTTCAACTATATGGGTGAGGACGGTCAAAAGCACACGGTTTGGTATGCGGATGAAGAGACACTGTCTCAATGGGTTGCGGTCGCAAAGAAAGCGGGTATTGAGAGAATCGCGCTTTGGCGACTCGGTGACATGGGGGAAGGGACGTTGCAATATGTGAATCGATGAGGGGCTGTGGTGGAGGGAAGAAGCGAATTTCCAGTCTACGCTTCGGCCTACGCAGCTCTTGATTCACATCTTGCAGAGTTGATATAAATCAAGAAAAGCAAGATGGCTATCACTGTGGGGACATCCCATCCATCCGGAATTTACTAGAATGTTTTTCGATCACGATGTAACTTTGTACCGGAGATGAACGTTATAATGCTAGAAGCGGTAGTCTGCTCTTTTACAGGGCGGCTGCTACATATTGATTTTGGACTTCATTCATAGGAGCGTGGAATTTTTGGGTCTCTGGGAAGCTTTTGTTGCGATTGTGCTGGGGCTAGTAGAAGGTTTGACTGAGTTTGCTCCGGTTTCCTCTACGGGTCACATGATCATCGTGGATGACTTTTTGTTCCAAACGAAAGATTTGTTTTCACCTGAAGTGGCCAACACCTTCAAAATTGTCATTCAGCTCGGCTCGATTTTGGCTGTCGTGGTTTTGATGTGGGATCGGTTCATGAGCTTGCTCGGCCTCAACAGACTGGCGGGTAAGCGTGAGGTTCAGGCAGGACCTCGACTGAATTTGGCTACGGTCATTGTCGGTTTGATTCCTGCGGGGATTCTGGGTGTTCTGTTTGACGACTACATCGATGAGTATTTGTTCTCGACGAAGACCGTGGTAATCGGTCTGGTGCTGGGCGCTTTGCTCATGTTGGCTGCGGATTGGTTCCGACCAAGACGTCCCAAGATTGAGTCGGTTGACCAAATTACGTACAAGCAGGCATTTCTGGTCGGACTTATTCAATGTTTCTCCCTGTGGCCTGGCTTTTCCCGTTCGGGTTCCACAATCTCCGGGGGCGTACTGTTGGGCATGAGCCATCGGGCGGCGGCAGACTTCACGTTTATTATGGCTGTGCCGATCATGGCGGGCGCTAGCTTTTTGTCGCTGTTGAAACGTTGGGATGCGATTACAATGGACAGCATTCCATTTTTCGTCGTTGGTTTTATTAGTGCGTTTGTGTTTGCGCTTCTGTCGATCCGTTTCTTCTTGAAGCTGATTAACCGCATCAAGCTGACACCTTTTGCGATTTATCGTTTGGTGCTGGCAGCGGTTATTTACTTTGTGTTTATGTAAATATCAAAAAGACGACAAAGGCTCCCAGATGGGAGCCTTATTTTAATCATTCGCCTTTATCTCACTCGGTTTTTCAATAACTATTCCGTTTAGCTTAAGCGTAACAGGATTGGCAATCGTATCTCCTACGGGGCATGTCTGTTCCAAAAATTCCACGAAAGACTCTACTTGCTCTCTAGGAGCATCGGTTTTGATATGAAAGGTGTATCGAATCTCGGAATACCCGCGTCGGACATCAGATTTGTTCATGAAGCCATCTGTATCGAGATCGCCTTCAACTTCCACCCAAAAATCGTCGAGCTGAACGTTAAACTTCCTGGCATATACTTTGGCAACGATAGATTGGCAGGCGCCTAATGCGGAGAGTACCAGTTCAACCGGGTTCATGCCGGTATCCGTACCTCCCAAGCTTTTCGGTTCATCGATGGTTATTTCGAAATCTCTCGAACTGGCCTTCACAACCATTCCCTTCTGTAGATGTGCAGTTGCTTTGAATGTTTCAACAGGCATGATGCACACTCCCTTCTGGATAATCAGTACAAGTAAATTTTACCATGGTTTTCCAATGATCATTATGAAAATTTTTACATTTGTGCAAGCTGGTGTCTCGTCCACTACACACCTAGAAATAAAAAAGGGCTGTCTCAAAAGTCGATTTCCTGACTTAGAGACGCCCCATATATGTTTTATTTCAAAAGGTAAACCGTACGCGTCCAGCACATTTTTCATTCGTTCGGAATGAAACCGATTGATCGTACGAAAACAGGTTGTTGCCGAGCAGCAAGCCAGATGTTGTCGGATAGGGCCTTAGCGATTTGACAAGACGGATATATTTTTTGCGAGTAGGCGTAGATGGGTACTTTTGTCATCATCTTCGGATGATAGCTGTCCCTGTCTCCTGGATAAGCATACGCAACATTGAAGATGGCATCGTCCAAACGTTCTACGACATCATTGATAATCCTTAGGGTATGATGAGGTGGAATCCACGCTTCAAGGTTCATCGGCAACCAAAGCTGATCCATGTTATATTGAATATACAGAGCAATCGACCTTTTCGAAAATGGTGGGTGGTATTTCCATTTTATTAAAAAGAGGCTATTACTTTATTGTTTTTCTTGAAAAAAGAGGACTATCCCACAGTCATTTTAATGACGTTTGGGACAGCCCCGTTTCCCTAGGGGACGGAAGCGCGAATAATACTTTAAAGGCGTTAGCTCTTCGCGGCAAGACGACCGTCAATGCCCCAGTAATATAGTGAAACGGGAAATTAGCACGTCAACGTTATTCTTGAGCTAAATAATTGAAAAGTTACCCACCTAACTGGTGAATTCATTTTGTCCTGGTGGTCAATTTTTTGATGAGCACGCAGTCAACATTTCGATTGACATTTACATATCTTCTCAAAGAGACATCTGATTATCTATAAAAACAACGTCGATATGAGATAAGTCACCAATGAAATAAAAAAGCAAATCAGGCTAAAAAAGAAAAACACGATAGACATATTTTTTACTTTATCATTTTCATTTCTCAATGCTTCTTTATTAATATGATTTTCTCCAAAAACTTTTGGAGAATCAGCATTAGACATGCGCTTACGGTCGAGCCCTAAATACGAACTAAAAATAACCCCGGACAACACGAATCCTATCACACCAACAAGAAACTCATAAAATACGAACGTTTTTAATATGCTATTTTGATAGAATGCATACAATAGGATCAAAGCCGACGTAACCAGACTTGAAATTAAGCCGGTTTTCATTATAGAAATCCCCCTCTGAAAGAAAAGAAGGCGATTTTTCGCCTTCTTTTCTTTGTTAAAATTTATCTATACTATTTTCTTGTAACGGCCACTCTTGATTAAGGTTAAGATGGAATTTTCCAGAAATATTTTTTGCCCCCATATATTCCTGCACACTCGTGTTATGCTTTAATATTAATTCTGATCCCTTATCTTTTAGTTCACTTTCTAATTCTGCGGGTATTTTTAATACTACATTACCGGCATCATCTTTAATATCAATTATCTTCGTTGATTCTTGAAGACCACCGAACTTATTTATTTCTTCCAGAATCTCATAAACTTCATCAGATAGTGGAACAGTAAGTCCTGTCAAACCAACATAAACCCCTTGTCTGTTTTTATCGACTACCGTTACAGGAATACCTACAATAATTTCTGGTTCTTGAATAGCCAAAGTTTGTGATTCATTTTCGGCTTTTGTATTACTGCCCCCAGAAATTAGTCCCCCTATTAAGACAACAACTGCTAATCCTAAAAAAACATTTTTCTTCACTGCGTACTCCTCCTTAAAAGTTTATATATGCAAAACGAGAAAATTACATTCTAGCTAGATTGGAAATGGAGTAAAAAATAGGCTCGATATCAAGAGTGAGAAAAATCGCTTCGAAACGTTGGGGAGGTTCCAACTCAAATAAATTTTGTATATCAACTTGTTATATAATGGGCATAGTAGTCAGCCAATCTTTTAAGTTTTAGATTTGGGGAAGTACTCCTTTTCTCGTATCTTGAAACTTTGGTGTTTGGAACTGATGAAAATTAACTCATGCATTATCTATTAGGAAAAATCAGCACTCAAGGATTAAGCGTTACTGTGCCCCTTGACCAAAAAATACTTCTTAGCGATCTTTCTTCATTACCACCAGCAATAACTTTTGTATGAGTTTTACCTGGGAATTCATTCCAATTATAACTGGATCTTGGTTTTAAGTATTCATAATGCATACCGCCTCCGTAATCATTGTACCTAATTGACTCTGAGGAATTGAATGCCCCAAACCAATGTTCAACTACATCATATTGATTCCCCGGTGATATAACAACATTTGTTGGTTGTATATAATCAGGTTGACATGAATTACTATTACCATAATAGCAAGTAAAGCCATGGTATCGAAGGTAATTTCTATCGAACATATGTAAAACCCTAGCATGTACATCGGCCCCACCGTTTCCTCTGTACAACACATTTACTAACTCACGAGAGTTGAGATTGCTGGTGTTTCTAACTTCATATTCATATATCTCGTGGTCCACACTAAGATCGGAGATAAAAGGAGTATTGTTAGCATAGTATTTTTTCATTGAGCCCTCTGAACCACTGGTTAAGTTAAAGTCAGTTTCCGCATATGCAACATTAGAGAGCATAGATAACATAAATAGCGTAGCCAATAAACTGAATAATTTTTTATTCATTTTGTATTGTCCCCTTATTTTAAAATTTTTCAAAGCAAACCCGAAATCTGCTTCCATGCTTCTTTATCCTGATAGTAATGTCATGATACCCCTTTATCACTAATGATGATTTCAAACTGTTATTGGTAAGGTTCCTGCGTGAAAACCTCATGGAGTTGTTACGGGAATTTTGGGAAATTATAAAAAGAATTTATTGCTAACTTCTACCCATTCATCCACTCTCCCTATCCTGAATAGTATCATCCTCTCTGTTTTTAATATATCAAACAATTAGGAAAAATTTAACTTTATATATCTTGCAAATTTCTACATAACTTTACAAACAAGATCGAAACTTGTTTGTTATTGTTGAACAGTGTTGAATCATTTGTTATATTCCTACTCGATTAAATTCAAAATTTGGGTTTTATGTAATCGGAAGGATACACGTACAGAAAAAATCAATTGGAGATATGCTGTGTGTGAATGCCGAAGAAATAGCAACCTCTCTTTCGCTAAGTTGGAGGCCAGAACTGGTGTCAGTAGGGGTGTACTCCAAAAATTAGAGAGTGGGAACACAGAACACGCTGCATTTAAAACAGTGAAAGCATTAGAATCGGTTTTGGGGTATACGTTTGAAGTAATTATCCAAATATATAGACCGTGAACATAGAAGCCACACTTTATTTGAGATTCTTCAAGAGATCATTCAGCGTAAGTATTATTCATTACTGTACAAAGTATCCTTGAAAATTCTTCAATTTCGGAATTACTGAATTGATAGAGTGTTGGAATAACTCTATCAATTCAGTAATTACACTGCTATGACTGTAACAAAAAACGAAATATTGCTACCACTCTACAAGGCCATCGCAAAAAACTACGCTCGACAGGGTGGAGAGCCCAAATACATTGCCAAAGCTTTATTAGAATCGAACGAAATGATCTCAAAAGGCTAGAAGAAACATTTCGAACGGGCGAAGAGATTTTTCACTATACTGACTTTTTGGACCTCAGGAAAAAAACTACCTATTTTTTCAGAATACGCTCCATGCTTATAACACCCTGAAGTATAATCAGTGCATTGAATTATGTGAGTCTGGACTTGCACTCGAAACAGTTGACACAGAGTTAAAGGTTAGTGCTTATCTTGCCATGATCAACTCTTTTTTCTTCTTAAATAAATTCGTTGCTGTTGAACAACACTTGGAGGAATTCGGGGAATTTTACTACGAATTTGTTCTTGAATCTATAAAAATTACTCGCCTAGTTACTAAATCACGTGATGAATTGTCAACCCAAGTACGATAATTTTTCAGCCCAAACCATTTTCTTGGTTGGGTGTTAATTAGATGCAAAGCATGAACCAATTTTTCCGAACTGCTTCAAAACACTGTCGCTTAGCAATTCGACTTCTGTGAGCAACAGTTGGCGCGATTCACACAAATGCTGCAAAACCCCGATCCATCTGCAGCGATGCAACTCCAAATGCTCCAGCAACAAATAAATAACACCCAAACTCAAGTCATTCAGGCTCTGCAACAAGTAAATCAGCCGTTGTCCCACATCGACGACCTGACTGACAAGATCCAAAACTAATCCACCTATAAAAAACGAGCGCAACTCACAGGAGTTCGCTCGTTTTTTATGATTACTTCATCAGGTAAACAGCTCTTGCACCAACAAAGCCTTTGACCTTTTCGCCTTTATCCAGCTTTTGCTCGACGAAAGGAATGCCAGCTTCTTGCAGACGTACTTTCACCGCATTGAAATGGTGGAAGTCTACGACCAGCGTTTTGTTGCTTGCTTTGATTTCTTCTAGCTGCTTTTTCACTAATGCATTGGCGCCAGACTGTCCAATGATATGAGAAGCATTTACCATTACCATATTGGCGAGTAAAATGACGACCAGAACCCTGCCCGCATAGCGGAAAAAGCCCTTCTGAATATCCCAGACTGCCAGCGCAATCAAGAGTGGAATCAGCCAAAGTTGCGGAACATAGCGCGCCCACCAGCTTTCCGGATTAATCAGCACGGTCACGAAGAGCACCAGACTGATCCACAAGAAAGGTGCCGCCTTTTTACGATGAGTCCCCAAAAGCAAGGCGACGAGAATCAGGCATGTGACAATCACAGCTCCTCCGAAAAGCGGTCCGAATCCGGCTACACGCACGTCAGGAGAGTAGAACACGGCGAGCTCTTTCCATGTGACTGTAAATGGCACTTTCCATGTAGGGCTATGGGGTGTTGCGATGTTCTCCGATTTGGAAAATAAGGAGATAGCCAGATTTTCTATGCTGGAATTGTCTTTGAAGCCATGCGGGCTATTCGAGGTCATGATATCAACGGCGCCTTTGCCCGCCAACGGATAAAACGGATGTCCCTTCGTTAGCGTGTTGGTGACATACGGATTGTACCCGACAACCCCTACGGTGATAACCAGACTAATTGAAAGCCACACGAGCATGCTTTTGAAGTGCTGACGGCGATCGTAGAAAAAGAAGAGCACGAGAATAGCCAAGCCGAGCAGTCCGGCATACCCCAATGCCGTGAATTTGATCTGGGCCAGCAGCATGAGCGCTGCGCATAGTGCCAGTAGCGTCCAGGCATGGTATCGCTTATACAGCAGATAGCCAAGAGCGCAGATGATAAGCACGAGTGAACCAAGCTGTCCGTCAATATAGAAGGAAGTCGATTGCGTAATCACAGTAGGATTGAACGCTGCGAGCAGCGCGAAGGCAATCGCCGCCCCTTTTCTCTTCGGGAAGGCGGTTCGGATGGCAGCGAGGGTCAGGAAAAAGGACGATGCAATCAACAACAGGTTAAATATTTTGCTAACCTCAATCTGACCAGTAAGTTTATACATGACCGCATCAAGCATCCAAGGACCTTTGGCGTAATGATTGATCCACAGGTGAAAGGCCGAGAGAATCTCTTTATTGTCCATCTCCTCCACTTCTTTTGAACCAGGAGGCTTGAGGATGGGCTGGTCATGAACTGGGTTCCAGCCGTTGGTTATCTTCACGATTGCTTCTTGATGATACGTTTGTCCGTCAAAAGAGAGATCAAACGTATTGGCGCTGATGAAGTAGCCGATGCCTGAAACAATCACCAGTCCAGCCAACAGGGAGAAAAACCAGGCCCGGCGACGTGAACTTACGAAGACCGACACCATTCCTCCCAATGCAGCCAAAGCGGCAACGAGGCCAATCCAAAAGCTGGCGGCCGTCACGGATACGCCGAACAAAAATAAAACCGATGTGCTAAGCACAATCGTAGCCATAAACAATAGCAAAGCCGTCCCGAGCAGGAACGAGTACGTAGCTGTACGGTTATTCATGAACATAATCTCCTGTCTACGAATCTACTAGCCAATGAGGTTAGGGAGGTTCGCTGCCAGCAGATGCAATACGGTAGCAAGCAGTACCCCGAGTACCAGACCCCCGGCAATTTCCCATCTGGTATGTCCCATGCTTTCGCGCAAAGGCTTGGTGGGAAACACGTCCGGATGTTCCTTTGCGAGCTTGTTGAGTGCCTCTGCATGTTTTCCTACCGCTCTGCGCAATCCAGTCGCATCGATGATCACAATAAACGTCACAGCCACGCCCAGCCCGAATGCCGGATGAGTAAAGCCCTCCTGCAAACCAATCAGAAACACAGTGGTCACCATAACGGTTGTGTGCGTGCTGGGAAACCCGCCGTTCCCGACCATTTCTTTGGCACGAGACCCAAAACGGAGGTAATTGATCAAAAATTTGGTTATTCCAGACACGAGCCAGCCGATAAACGGCGCTGCTGCATATAACATGAGAAAACTCCTCTACGTGATGATTACGACTGAGATATGACGACGACGCCCACGACGATAATCGCCAGACCGGCAATGCGTGTAAGGGACAACGGTTCGTTGAAGATCAAGAAGGATAGCACAGCTACCAACACGTATCCAAGTGCTGCCATGGGATAAGCATAGGAAAGCTGCACCTTTTCCAGCGCAGCAATCCAGATAAACGCAGAAAGTCCGTAAAGCGCAAGTCCCACCATAATCGGCAGGTTCGTGAAATAGTGCAGGAACTTCAGTAGCAGCATGTCATTGTTGCTGGTGAGCGAGGATGCGCCCATCTTCATCGCGACTTGTCCACACGCACTGAGGATCACGGAAACGATGATGAGAACAATTGATGGCATAGTCTGATCCACAACCTATCTGTGCAAGTAACTTCCTTATTTAAATTCAAACATGTAAATAATCCCGGCTACCATGACGACATACAGGGACACCGTAATGAGAATCGGCTTGTCCTGCAACAAAACTTTTTCCGGACTGCCGCCCTGGCCTGCGACAGTGATCAAATACAGGTAACGGAAAATACCAAAGATCACGAGCGGAATGGTCCACATCAAGTGAATCGTGCGTCCTGAGGTAAAAGTGAACAAGGAATAGCTGATGATTGTCATGGTCGTCACAATCGTATTCAACTGATTCAATAACTCGGACGAATAACTGTCGAGCACTTTGCGATGCGTTCCTTTATCCTGCTGTAACAAAATCAGCTCGTGGCGACGTTTGCTGATGGCCAAAAACAGCGCGAGCAGCATCGTACAGAGTAAAAACCACGGCGTGAACGGCGTTTGGATCATCAGACTTCCGCCGATGGCACGCAAAACAAAGCCGGCTGAGATAATCATGACGTCCAGAATGACCACATGCTTCAGCTTCAGCGAGTAAGCGACGTTGAGTACAAAGTAGACCAGCAGCACGAGCGCGAATAATCGGTCAAAGTAATAAGCACTAAACAGGGAACCCAGAAGCAAAAACACACCAAATGCTAATGCGAGCGCTGGTGGCAATGCCCCAGAAGCCATGGGCCGGAACTGTTTTTCCGGGTGATTTCGGTCATTTTTGATATCGACAAAATCATTGAGGATGTAGACGCAGCCGGATACAAAACAAAACAGCAGGAAGGCCAGCACTGACTTTCCAATGACATCCGGACTTACTTTGTGCAAGGAAAATAGCAAGGCAGCAAAGACGAGCAAGTTTTTCGTCCATTGATGTGGACGAAGCTGCTTCACTAATAGGTAGACCATATTTTGTCGAACGCGTGGCGTTGTTTTGACGTCAACTTTAACAGAATTTGATGTTGCCCCCATATCTAACTCCTATCCTATTATCGAATCGTACCTTCTAATGACGGAAAATGTAAAAAGAAGGTTACACCTGTAATATGGTAACACAACTTCCCCCATAAAAATTTAACGATAACAGAAAAAATGTGAACTTGCGAGAAAGAATGATTGCCAAGAATAATATCGGGGGTTACAAGAAAACGCAGCCCTCGTGATGGAGCTGCGTTTTTCAGGGTATCTCTTTATTTAGTTCACCCGCGGAATCGGAGTGGCAGCTTTTTTTCGAGAATACAGGAACAAATTGAAGAGTACGATCACGAGTATGATCAATTGCGGGATCGTTGTTTCCCAGCTCGCGTAAATGCCAAGCGTCGGTGCGTACAACAAGTAATCGCTGCTGTGTGCAGATAAGCTTCCCGTTACCTGCAAAGCGTGGATGCTGACGCCGACGAATTTAAATGCCATGTAGTAGAGCAATAGACTGGCTACAAAAAAGAACGGACGCACGGGTATGCGTGCACTGAGCTTGATGATGACAAAGCCAATTACGGCCAAGACGACAAGCGCGCTCAAAATGCCGATCGCCAGGTCTGACATGGAGATCGTAGCGGCCATCCCCATATAAAAGATAATCGTTTCTGCCCCTTCGCGGGCGACAGCGAGAAAGGCGGTGAATGAGAGTGACCACAGAGCTCCTTTTGCCAAAGAAGAGCCGATAGATTTCTCGACAAACTGATTCCATGCCTGCAAATTGGACTTCTTATGCAACCACGCACCGATCGTCACCATAAAGAAGACGGCAATCAGTCCGGTTACTCCCTCAATCGTTTCTCGCGAGTTGCCTGTGGAGAGGTTGGAGAAAACGACACTGAGGATGACGGCAAGAATAGCGGAAACCACGATCCCGGCAAATGACCCAGACCAGATCCATTTGCGCTTGTCGGCATTGCCTGACTTGTTCAGGACAGTAAGCAAGGAGACGATGATCAAGATAGCCTCCAGTCCTTCACGGAACAAGATGAGTCCCGCATCCCAGGCGGTGTACGAGGATGCCGTCGCAAATGGCGAAAGCTCTGTCTTCATTTCTGCAAGATGAGCCGCTGCCTTTTCCCATTGCGGGGGATTGGACAGGATGAGTGTCGGGATGGCGACCATCTTGGCTTCAATGCTGCTGTAGGTAGCAGGCGATTTGGTCATGACTACGCCTTCTACAGAGGGCCAAGAGATGATAAAGGTCTCCATTTTGTCCGAAGCAGCAGTTGCATCCTGATTGGCGATATCTGTTTCTACCGATGCAAGGAGTACCAGTAGAGACGAGATCGTGGGCTGCTCGGAAGAAGGATTCGCAGCGGCCTGTTGGACTGCCTTTCCTGACAAATAATTGTTTACCGCAGTAATGAGTGCCTGTACCTTCTCTGCGCTCTTTTTAGGATCGGGTGGTTCTGTGTTTAGGGCAATGCGCGCACCGCTGATTTTGATTTCCATATCACCGTAGACGGCGGCATTTTCCGCTCGAACAAGACCCTCTGCCTTGTACCAGCCGGTGACGAAGCTGTTGTACGACTGCTTGGCTTTCGGCAGATCGCCTTCCGTGATGGCTGTCATGCTGTTTTGCAAGAGCGGTAGCAATGCCGCAATTTGCTTGTGTGCCCGTTCTTTTGGCTGACCGCCTTCTTCTTTGGACGAGACGTAACGATCCGTCGCTTTTGCCAGACTGGAGATAGCTGCTTTTGCGGTGTCAGGATTCGCCTTCGCTTGGGCAAGGGCTTGCTCTGCTTCCGCGATTGCTTGCGTCAGCGCTTGGGCATCTGCAGAGGTTTCTTCCGAATTGCCCTCCCAGATGCTCTTCATGCTGCTGAGTGCTTTAGCTGCTTCTTCCCAGTTGTTATCTCCACTGCTAATCAAGGCATCGCTGGAGAGGGCGATCATTTGCTTGAGCTGCTCTGGCACCAACGGCGCGGCTACAGCGGCAGACAGAGCAGATGTCCATAGCAGCATGCATGTACAAAGGATAAACAGATAGCGTTTCAAGGTGTTCACTCCATCCCAGGTAGTTGGTTAAAATAGCGTGTCCCCGATGTATCCGCCCTCACTTGCACCAGGTAGACAGGCGTACAAACCACTGCCAACATGGGTGATATATTCATTGAGCAGGTCGACAGATGCGAGCTTTTGTTGCATCGGTATGAATTGCTTGCGCGGATCACGATTGAAGCAAATGAACAACAGCCCAGCATCGAGCTGACCAGTCTTGAGATCCATTCCACTCGAATAAGAGTAACCGCGACGCAAAATTTTCACCTTGCCGTCCATATGGGCCAGGGCGACATGGGAATCGACAGGAATAACGGGTTTGCCCTTGGCATCCTTTCGATCCAGCTCCAGCTCGTCAAACTCATTTGCTTTGCCAAGAGGAGCCCCGGTTAAACGGTGACGACCAAATGTATTCTCCTGATCGGTGAGGGAGGAGCGATCCCAGACCTCGATCCGCATGCGGATTCGACGCATGACCATGTAGCTTCCGCCTGCCATCCACGCGGGACTTTCAGCAGTGTTAGCCCAGACGACTTCATTTGCAATAGCGGGATCGTTCACCTGCGGATTGTTCGTGCCATCCTTGAAGCCCATCAGATTCCGTGGCGTGGAGCCAGTCGGGTCGGATGCACTGGTACGCTGGAAGCCTTCCTGCAGCCAGTGGAGGACAGCTTTTCCTCGAGCGATCCGAGCCAAGTTCCGGAGGGCATGGAAGGCGACCTGTGGATCGTTGGCACAGACCTGCACGACAATATCGCCACCCGACCATTCCTTTCGCATTTCATCGCTGTTGAAGCGAGGTAAATCGACCAATGGAGCTGGGCGTTTGGATGCAAGACCAAAGCGCTCATCGAAGAAAGAAGCGCCAAGCCCAAATGTGATCGTCAATTTCATTGGGCGCAGGCCCATGGCTTCTCCCGTGTCGACAGGAGGAAGAAGGGCGTGATCGCTCTCCTCATCGACGTTTTTGCCGGCAGTCATGCGTGCTGCTGCCTGCGTCCAGCTTTGAAACAAGCTGCGGACATCCCCTAGCGAGGTCGTCGTCAAATCAAAAGCACCCATGCAGATAAAATCCTGCATAGGTGTAATGATCCCGGACTGATGCTTGCCATAAAAGGGAATGACCTCATCTGCACGGGTCGGAGTGGTACTTGTCTGTTCATTTTTGGGAGAGGAGGGTAAAAGGGTATTGACCCCAGTCGCCCCCAACAGCAGTCCAATCCCTCCGACCCCAGCCAACTTCAGAGCCTCTCGACGTGTGATTTTGTTCGCTGTGGTGTTTGCGAGATGCTTGTCATTCATCTTGTTAGCCTCCTACGATCTTACCCATTTTGGACAATGGCTCAGCCAATGCATCGAGGGACTGACTCAGCTTTTTCACTTGGTCTTCTTTCAATTCGGTGTACAGCACATAGCCGTCGCCTTTGCGGTACGGTGCGAGGGCTTTGTCCAAATCAGCAAAGCGAGTTTCAATTTCACTTGCAAGAGCAGAGTCTTTTGCCGTAACAGCAGGCTTCAATACTTTATAAATTTCGTGAGCGCCTTCCACGTTTGCAGCAAAGTCATACAAATCCGTGTGGGAATAGCGTTCTTCCTCACCAGTCACCTTGCTCGTCGATACCTCGTTCAAGAGTTCAACCGCACCCGTTACTAGCATAGGTACATCAATTTCGACGCTCTCAACCTTCACGCGGAGCTGCTTCACATCTTGCAGCAGTTGATCTGCCACTTTTCCTTGGTCAGCAACCGATTTGGTTTCCCAGAGTGCTTTCTCCAATTTGTGATAGCCGCGCCATTCGTTATCAGGCACATCGCCTTCGCGGGCATCGATCCACGGATCAAAGTCTCCGAGAGATTCAGCGATAGGCTCGATTTTCTCAAAGTAAGCACGGGCTGGAGCATATTCCTTTTTCGCTTTCTCCATATCGCCTGCTTTGACAGCGGTGGTGAAGCCTTCTGTTGCCTTTACGAATTGGTCAGTTTGGTCAACGACCCATTTTCGGTATTGATCAATAGAGGCTTGCAGCTCAGGAGAAGTAGCAGGAGCAGTGCTCGCTGTCGCGGACTGATCAGCAGCGGCAGGCTTGTCAGGCTGCGTAGCTTCCGGTTTTTTCTCTTCAGTTTGTGTTTGTGCGTTTCCGCAAGCAGCGAGTAAGGATGAGCCGAGAACAACTGCGGCGAGTGGATAACTCCATTTTTGAATCATGAAAAGACATCCCTTCATATGATATGAGTGTATAATTATATGATTATATTTCGATAATGAATATCATTATCATCCACAAAGAATTTTACTCTTTCTTAGACAGTTTGCAATCTTTTTTTGGCAACAATCACTTGGTTAGTTTTGGAGTTGTTCACATAAAACCAAAAGTAGCTCAACAATCCCTTAACAATGACCTGTTATGATCGAGCTATCACCCAAATGAATAACGTCTGTAAGTGGGTCGAGACGTGGAGAAAGCCCTCATACAGCAATAGATTTGAAGAAGACCGTTCGATCGGTTTGTTTCTTTGTGCTATTGCCGTGTATGAGGGCTTTTTGTGTTTTCGAATGAAAGGAGCGAGTAAGGGATTTGCTAGATACAGATAGGTACGATGCGTATTTTTTTGATTTGGATGGAACGATTTTTCTCGGGAATGAACTGCTTCCTGGAGTGGAAAAGACACTTGCCGAGCTGCGGGAGAAGCAGAAGAAAATCATGTTTTTGACCAATACGACGGTACAGACAAGAACAGCTTGTCAAACTCGCCTCCAGAATCTCGGATTGACTGCCCGGCGGGAAGAAATCATGACGGCTGCCTATGCAGCGGGATTGTATCTTCAAGAATATGCGGAGCAAGCGCGTGTCCTGATCGTTGGGGAGCCCGCCTTGGAGGAAGAGATTGCGAGCTTTCATATAAAGCAGGTGCAAGATGCGGAGGAAGCTACGCATGTATTGGTTGGAATGGACCGTGGATTTACGTATGAAAAGCTGCAACAGGCTGCTGACGCTGTGCGAAAGGGAGCGCACCTGATCGTAGCGAACCCCGATCCGGTGTGTCCGGTGCCAGGGGGTGCCATTCCTGATACGTGGGCGTTGGCGAGAGCGATTGAAACGGCTGGTGGGGCCTCTGTCTGGGCGATGACTGGCAAGCCGTCCCGGTACTACGCCGAGCAGGTTTTTCAACAGCTTCAAGTACAGCCCGAAAAATGCGTCATGGTGGGTGACCGTTTGGAAACAGACATTTTATTGGGGAAAAACAGCGGCATGAAAACGGCGCTGGTCATGACAGGTGTGACGACCAGTCGCGAGCTGGAAGCCACAGAGATTCAGCCAGATTACATCCTTCCGACGATGGAAGCCATGGTGCAAGTCGAGTAGGAAAACGAGGAGGCATGGGAGATGGAGTTGGGAAAGAGCAGCAAAAAGTGGTTGTGGTCACTAATGGCAGCAAGTCTGGTGACAGGCAGTATTGCGCCTGTGATGGCGCAAAGCGCGGTGAGCAAAACCTTGCTCATCACCGAAGTTGTCAATGATCCCCTTTTTGATGAAAGCACAGGCGAATTTATCGAAATCACCAATATCTCCAACGACCCGATTGATTTGAGTGGATATATGATCGGCGATGAGGAAAAGCGTGGAGGAAATGAAGGGATGCATGCGTTTCCGGAAGGCACCATGATTGAGCCTTACCAGACGATTGTTATTTCCCGCTATGCCGACGGGATCGTGGAACGCCATGGCGTCACGCCCGATTTTGAATTGTTCGATTCCATGGAGGACGTCCCTGAACTGTTGCCGACAGATTGGGCGACAGGCAGCATTTATTTAGCCAATGGCGGCGACCACGTCATTCTGATGGACACTGAGTACAATGTGGTGGATTCAATGGCTTATATGGATGCGAAGGTTCCGGGAGTCACCTCTCATCCGGGAGTCGCTGGGGGGCATTCAATGGAACGCCTGACGGAAAAGGATACAAATGATGCATCCAAAGATTTTGTCGATCAGCCCAAGCCGACCCCTGGTGAGCTGTTGTTTGGTCCGAATGCACAAAAAGACAAGATTCCGGTCTCTGATCTGAAAGACGACGTACTGATTGTCCCTGAGCCTAAGACGGGAATTGTGCTTCCGCCGACGGTGATTGCCATGTACGACAAGAAGTCCGAGATCGATGCGATTCTGGAAGCAGAGGTGTCTTCCGTTTTTATTCCGGTGAAAAAATCCGGGAAGAACGGAGTCGTCACACAAGACGGCACTCCTCTGGACGAGGTGCTGAACGAGATCAAGGGCAAAGCGATTCCGGTGATTCATATCGAGGACAAGAAACTGGTAGCGGAGGTCGATCGCCTGCTCCAGGAAGAGAACCTCACTGATGTGCACATTGTGTCTTCCCGACCGGAAATCGTTCAAGAGATGCGAGAAAAAAACAATGAATACCGTGGTGCCCTCGTGTATGTCGACGGCAAGCTGAACGAAAAGAAACAAAAAGAGCTCGTACGCTCGGCCAGAAGCAGTCGTTCCAATGTGATCGTTCTCTCGCAAACTGCGATGACGGAGGAGGTCATTCGCTACTTCCGCAATCGCGGGTTGTCCGTGTGGGGAATTGATCGGGCGAACAAGAGCCAAGCGAGCGAAATGATCGAGATGGGGGTGGCGGGAGTTGTCTCACACGATCCAAAAGAGGTACATGAGCTGCTCGCTGCGTACCCAGAGAAAAGCATCACGCAGCCTCCGATGGTCATGGCGCATCGAGGTATCCCTTCCTTAAAGCCGGAAAACACGATGTACGCCTTTGAAGAAGCAATGGAGCTGGGTGTAGAAATCATTGAGACAGACGTCCACAAAACAAAGGATGGCCACCTTGTCCTGATCCACGATTTTGATCTGGAGCGTACCACTAACGGGACAGGGAAGGTAAAGGATTTCACGCTAAAGGAACTGCGCGAATTGAACGCGAACAAGCTCGACCCGGCAAATCCTTCCTGGTATCAGCCTGAGATTACCGATGCTGTCATTCCTACCATGGATGAATTGTTGGAAGCGGCCAAGGGCAAAGCGGTGGTCATTTTGGAAGCAAAGGGGATCGGGTACGAAAAGGAAATGGCGAAGGTCATCAAGGAGCACGACATGGTGGAAGATGTGATTGTCAGCAGCTTTAGCTCAGAAGTGTTGGAGCGTCTCGCCAAGCTCAATCCAGAATTGGGACTGGGCTTTACCTTGAGCGGGACCAAGCCAAAGGAACAGCTGGAACAGTATGCCGAAAAGCAGATAACAGACGCGGTACAACTGAATGCTCAATACTTTATCAACCATCAGATTGTCACGCCAGAGCTGATCCGTTTCGCCAAGCATCGGGGAATCATTCTGACCGTGTATACCGTTAACGAGGAAGCAGATATGAAGCGGGCAACCGAGGCGGGAGTCGGCGGGATTATTACCGACTACGCACAAAAACTTTACAATAGCCAAATATTACCTCAGTAAGCAATTGGTATAGTCGAGGGATACGTGAAAAAACAGCGAGAAATTTCAGGGGGGAAAGTCGTGGCTGAAGTGGAATTGCGGCGCATTTCCAAGATGTATGGGGGCCAGAAGGTAGTCAATGAAGTGAGCGCTCGTATTCTGCCAGGAGAATTTTTCGTGCTGGTAGGACCTTCTGGTTGTGGGAAATCAACCACACTGCGCATGATTGCCGGGCTGGAGGAGATCAGCACGGGAGAGCTGTTGATTGGCGGCAAGCCGATGAACCAAGTCCCTCCGAGCGGGCGAAACATCTCCATGGTGTTTCAAAATTACGCACTTTATCCGCATTTGACGGTAAAGGATAATATTTTGTTTGGTTTGCAGGTTCGAAAGGTAGACAAAGCGGAGCAGAGCAAGCGGTTGGAGTGTGTAGCAGAGATGCTGGGCATCGCGCATCTTTTGCAACGCAAGCCGAAGGAATTATCCGGGGGACAACGACAGCGCGTTGCACTCGGACGGGCTATCGTCAGTCAGCACCCTATCTGCCTGATGGACGAGCCGTTATCCAATCTGGATGCCAAGCTGCGCGGGCACATGCGTACGGAAATCCGTCGCTTGCAGCAAGAGCTGGGTATCACGATGATTTACGTTACACACGATCAGGTGGAAGCGATGACGATGGCAGACCGCATGATGGTCCTGCGCGACGGAGAGGTTCAGCAAGTTGGAAAACCGCTCGACGTGTACAACCATCCAGCGAATTTATTCGTGGCGGAGTTTACGGGGGCACCCCCGATGAATACGGTACCTACCATTTGGCGGGCAGGAGATCAGGCAGGGATTGAGTTGGAAGGTCAGCATTTTTTGCCGCTTCCAATGTTTCACGGTATCAAGGACCAGACCCCGGTCGTTCTCGGTCTGCGTCCAGAGTCATTGCAGCCCGCCCTTGAAGGGCAATCTGTCGATGTTTCCTGCCAGTTCCCTGTCACTGTACAGGGAGTAGAGATACTCGGTTCTGAGACCATTGTGGAATTCACCGTGGGAGACAAGCTGTGGAAGGCCAAATGGAACGGGCAATGGCACTGCAAAAGAGGCGAAACCATGCATGTTCGTTTTGATCCAGCCCAGATGAACGTGTTTGATGCAGAAACCGGAAAAAATCTAGCGGTTACGACCAATTGAGAAAAGAAAAGGGAGAGGTACTGCGATGCGTAAAGTTGTCAAAAGCTTGTTTGCGGTCGTCATGAGTATGAGTCTGATCACGGGTTGCTCCAGTGGCAATTCTTCGTCCACGAACAACGCGGCGCAAGGAGCCAATTCGTCAGGCAAAACAGAGCTGTCCTTCTATTATCCGGTTGCGGTTGGCGGTCCTTTGACCAAGATCGTGGACGGCATGGCAGAGGAATTTAACAAAGAAAACCCGGATATCACAGTCAAGCCAGTCTATACGGGGAGCTATCAGGATACAACGACAAAAGTACAGGCGGCTGTACAAGGCAAAACTCCTCCCGACGTAGCGGTGATGCTCTCCACTGAGCTACATACGATGATGGACATGGACGCAATTCTGCCGTTGGACGACTTCATTGCCAAGGATGGCGGTAGCGAATACGTAAATGATTTCTTCCCGGGCTTCTTGGCGAATTCCCAGGTAGACGGCAAGACTTACAGCATTCCATTCCAACGCAGCACCATCGTGCTCTATTACAACAAGGACGCGTTCAAGGAAGTCGGCCTCGATCCAGAAAAACCGCCAACATCCTGGGATGAGCTGGTTTCGTACGCTACCAAATTGAAAAAGGACGGACGCTACGGCGTAGAGATTCCTTCCTCGAGCTTCACGTATTGGATGTTCCAAGCGCTGGCCCTGCAAAACGGCAAGAACTTGATGTCCGAAGATGGGAAAAAAGTGTTCTTGGATACGCCAGAAAATGTAGAAGCTCTGCAATTTTGGGTAGATTTGTCCAAAAAGCATCAAGTCATGCCTGAAGGCGTTAACGAGTGGGCGACTGTGCCTTCTGATTTCCTAGAAGGCAAAACGGCGATGATGTTCCATACGACAGGGAACCTGACGAACGTGAAGAAAAGCGCGAAGTTTGATTTTGGCGTAGCGTTTTTGCCAGCAAAAAAGAACTACGGCAGCCCGACAGGTGGCGGTAACTTCTACATGTTCAAAGGAACCGATGAAAAGAAACAGGAAGCAGCATGGAAGTTTATTCGCTTTATGACCGAGCCTAAGCGCGCTGCTCAGTGGAGTGTCGATACGGGTTATGTTGCGACACGCAAATCTGCTTACGAGGAAGAGACGATGAAGCAATACGTCAAAGACTTCCCTGCAGCAGCAGTGGCTCGCGACCAGCTGGAATACGGACATGCTGAGCTGTCTACACACAATAACGGCAAAGTGACAAAGCTCTTGAACGACACGCTGCAATCCGTGATCACGGGTCAATCCGAGCCTGCGGAAGCATTGAAAAAAGCGCAGGAAGAAGCGGACAAGATGCTGGCGCCGTTCAACAAATAAATCAAGCAAGGCAATGGGGGAGCGACAATGGGGGAACTACGCGCAAAATGGAAAGTGAACATGTACGCCTGGCTCTTGCTCCTTCCCTCCCTCATCTTCCTGCTGTTGTTTACCTTCTATCCGGTTATACAAACGTTCATACTCAGTTTTCATCAAGCGGATCTGGGTTCTCCAGAGCCGTTTTTTAACGGGATAGATAATTATAAACAAATGGTGGAAGATGAAGTGTTTTGGAAGGTGCTGACCAATAATATCTGGTTTGCTATCGGAACGGTGCCGACGAGTGTGGCTCTCGCGCTGGGTATGGCTCTGTTCGCCAACAAGGCATTACGAGGGAAGAGCTTTATCCGCACGGCTTATTTTTACCCGACAGTTGTTCCAATGATTGCCGTGGCGAACATCTGGCTGTTTATTTACACACCGGAGTACGGTGCGCTTAGTCATGTGATGGAGTGGTTCGGAAAAGGCGACATGAACTGGCTCGGCGATCAGAAAAATGTGATGTGGGCGATGATCTTCATGGTCATTTGGAAGGAAGCGGGCTATTTCATGATCTTCTATTTGGCAGGGCTGCAAAACATTTCACAGGAGCTATACGAATCCGCCTCCATGGAAGGGGCATCATCGTGGACGGTTTTTCGCCGCATCACCTTTCCGTTGCTTATGCCAACGACGATGTTTGTCAGTATTATCGCCTTCACCAACTCTTTCAAGCTGGTAGACCATCTGGTGATCATGACCAAAGGCGGGCCGGATAATGCCAGCAATCTCTTGCTTTACTACATATACGAGACGGCGTTTTCCTTCTGGGATCAAGGAATGGCCTCGGCATTGACGATTGTCATGGTCGTGCTGCTCTTGTTAGTTGCTGCTTTTCAGTTTTTTGGTATGGATAAAAAGATTCACTACAACTAAGGGGGATGGCAGATGCTTCGCAAAATCACAACGGTTGGAATGTACGGCTTGGCCGTTCTCTGGTTGTTTCCTTTGCTCTGGGCGGTCTGGACTTCCTTTCGCCCGAGGGAGCTGGCGACTTCGTGGTCGCTCAGTGCAGATTTTACACTCGATAACTTTGCGAAGGTGTGGGACGCAGCACCCTTTGACCAGTACTACATCAATACCTTTTTGATCGTGACCGGTATTTTGGTGGCGCAAATGATCACGGCTACACTGGCGGCCTATGCCTTTGCGAAGCTGCAATTTTGGGGAAAGGATGTGTTGTTTGTCCTGTTCCTGGTCCAACTGATGGTCCCGGCGGATATTTTGATTTTCCCCAACTACAACGTCCTGCGTGACTTGTCTTTGCTGGATACCAAAATCGGCATTATGCTGCCGTATTTCGCTTCGGCCTTCGGGGTCTTTCTGTTGCGACAGACCTTCAAGACAATCCCGCACGAGCTGGAGGAGGCGGCACGGATGGAAGGCTGCTCCTGGTTCCAGATTTTGTGGCGGGTGTATGTTCCGCTAGCGAAGCCGACCTACATTGCGTTTGGTTTGGTCTCGGTCAGCTACCATTGGAACAACTTCATGTGGCCGCTGATAATTACGAATTCCGTGGAAAATCGTCCGTTGACGGTCGGTCTGGCGATTTTTGCCCAATCGTTTGAGACGGGGGCGCAATGGGCCGAGGTAAGTGCAGCGACGGTCATGGTGATTTTTCCGTTGTTGCTGGCATTTTTGTTGTTCCAGCGGCAGTTTATCAACAGCTTCATCCACTCCGGCGTGAAATAAGAGGGAGGGTCATGAATCATGAGAGACAAGGGCTCGTTTTCCGTATCCACCTATGCCTTATTTGATCTATCCTTGCGTGATGCGATTGTTCAGCTTTTGCAAAAAGACTGGAAGGGCATCGAGATTATGTGTGAAGAGAATCATGCCGACCTATTGGACTGGTCCTGGGAGCGGCTGAAAGAGTTGAAGCAGCAGGGAAACGAGGGAGAGATTGCTTGGTCTATTCATGCGCCGATTAGTGGCTGCAATCTGGCGGCGGATGCAGGATCAACCCGGGATCAAACGCTGAACACGATGAAGCGCTGCCTGGAGATTGCCAGCTTTCTCGACTGCACCCACGTCGTGATGCATGCGGGGGAAGTAGAAGATCGACTCGCGGAATCAGAGCGTGCTAGAGGTGTGGAAAATGTGAGTCAGGCAATCCACGTGTTGACCTCTGAGCTGTCCGCAGAGAGCAGAACCATACTGACGGTCGAGAATGTTCCCCCTTACCCAAAAGTGCTGGGGTGGAACGTTGAGGATCTCGTGCGTATATGCCAGCATGTCGATTCGTCTCGTGTGCGGATCGTGTATGACGTAGGCCATGCCCATTTGATTCGTCCGGGATATGCGATCGATGCATTGCAAAAGGTGCTCCCTTATTTATCCGCTCTGCACCTGAGTGATAACTTTGGCAAGCTCGACGATCATTTGGCAGTGGGGGAAGGAACGATCCCGTTCGAGCCTATCCTGTCACTTTTAAAAGACAACGGATTTGCGGGTCATTGGGTTGTAGAGACCAAGCAGCTTGCCTGCGCTGAGGCAAGTGTGGAACGGCTACTGAGGGCAGGAGGCAAATAACATGGACATGCAAACGATTTTGAAAACGAATCCGGTTATTGCGGCAACCGAACAGGATCGCTTGGGAGAGGCGATGGCGTCCAGAGCTTGTGCGATCCTGTTGATGTACGGAAAGCTGACCAAGCTGATGGAGGAAGCTGAAACCATCCGTCAGTCGAGCAAGCCGATTTTTTTGCACACAGACCTCATGAATGGCTTGTCCAATGACAAAGAGGCTTTTCGTTTCTTGTCCACCTATATCCAACCAACAGGCATTGTCACTACCAAAGGACCGATGATTCGCGCGGCCAAAAAGGAAGGGATGCTGACGATCCAGCGAGTCTTTTTGATCGATTCGACCTCTCTCACGACGACGATCAAAAACGTCTTGGAAAACCAGCCGGATGCGATTGAAATCATGCCGGGGATAGCGCCGTCTATTATTTCGTATATCAAGGAGCATTTGTCGCAGCCGATTATTTTGGGCGGGCTGATTTGGAATATGGAGCAGGTCAATGAAGCGTTGAAGGGTGGAGCAGATGCTGTTTCATTGAGTAAGTCGGAGATGTGGAATCATATGAATGTTTAGGAGAATGGGCAGGTGTGGAAGCACCTGTCTTTTTTTCATCTACATAAAAACACCTCCATGCCGGGTTGAGGAAGTGGAGGTGTTTTTATTGAGTAACGAGTTTGATCTTCTATTTGCTCGAGTGTAAGTGCAGGTTGCCTAATTCCTTCATATCCAGATACATTCTGTACAAAATGGTTACTGCTTCTGCGCGGGTTAACATTTCGTTAGGCTCGAACTCGCCATTCCAAGCGGTCATGATCCCTTTTTCTTGCAAGAGAGCGATGTTGTACGAAGTATTTACGCTGTAGGTATCATGGAAGCGATATAAGTCCCCATTTTTCTTGACGATGAAAGGAAAAAGTGTGTTCGTCCGGTTTTTTCCGTCATCATCAAGGCCAAAGCGTCCATCTGAGAGTAAATCGACTTTAGACGGTAAATCTGTATCAGGAGCAATGATAATGGGGATATCACGCATAGACATAATCGTCTGAACCACGGCAGGGTCATCGAGTTCGCCTTCTAGCAACCAAACAGGGAGGACGTTGACTGTACCGATGCGATTTAACTTGGAATCTGGATAGAAGTTGTAGCCGTTTGGAGAAGGAAAAACTGCATTCCACATTTCCATTGTCACGATTGAGCTGATCTCCTTATAGGCCCAGTGGTTTTTCGGCACATCGGCAAAGTGATCAATTTGGTAATGTGGGACATAGTAGTTACCATTCGGATCGAAAGGTCTGTAGCGATCAAACAGGCGATAGATCATCACCGTCATTTCAGCTTTGTCCACCCATCTTCCCGGCTGAAAGCTTCCATCGGGATAGCCGCTGACGACCCCCTTGTCTACCATGAAGGAGATAGCGTCCATTGCCCAGCCATATTGCTTGGGATCGACATCTTTAAATGCTGGTGCAGCCAGTGCTGCAGGTTGCTGAAAGGTCGTTAGTCCAATAATAAGTGCTAATAAGAGGATGAGGCGTTTCATATCCCTTCCTGCCTTTCTTTACCTACTTTGGGTAATCTTTATTTATTCATCGGCGAAAAGACCGTGACGTTACAACTTTTGAACTAGGAGAGCTTTTCCGTAAGTGTTTCTTACAGATATGTGTCCATATGCCTACATGATTGGTAATCAAGCATGAGTAATTTTATAATGTAGGTAACAAAATTCTACGATGAAGAAAATAACAGCGAAGTGACACCCTTCAGCGTGAAAAGAGGGTAATATGGAACCAATTCAATTGATGGAAGCGGCAGAGCAATTTATCCGGACATGCTATCGTGAACTGGACAAGACAACGGACGAAACCGAGCAACGACTGCAAGAAGTACGACAGCTGATTCATCAGCAGGGATACTATGAGCATACGGCCGAGGAGCTTCGTCATGGAGCAAAAATGGCCTGGCGCAATAGCAATCGATGTATTGGGCGATTCTTTTGGGAATCGTTAGTGGTGATAGATGAGCGGCATGTCGAAACAGAAGAAGAGATGGCGCAGGCCATGCTCCGCCACATCGACTTTGCCACCAATGGAGGGAAAATTCGCCCGACCATTACGGTATTTGCACCTGCTGTAGCAGGCAGACTCCCCATGCGCATCTGGAATGACCAACTGATTCGCTACGCGGGATACGAGACAGAGTACGGCGTATTGGGTGATCCAGTTTCGCTTTCGCTGACGAAGCTATGTGAGAGCTTGGGATGGCAAGGGAAAGGCACAAACTACGACGTTTTGCCGCTTGTCGTGCAAATTGGAGATCGGACGCCGCAGTTTTTTGAGATTCCTCAGGAGCTGGTCTTGGAGGTGCCGATCGTGCATCCCGATTTGCCGGGCTTTGCTGACTTGGAATTGCAATGGTACGGGGTTCCTATTGTTTCGAATATGCGCATGGAGATTGGCGGTATCGACTATTTGGCCGCGCCTTTTAACGGCTGGTACATGGGTACGGAGATCGGTGCGCGCAATTTTGCCGATCAAGAGCGATATAACATGCTGCCAAAGGTCGCAGAGGTCATGGGGCTTGATACGAGTAGGGAAGTGACGCTGTGGAGAGACAAAGCGCTTATCGAGCTGAACGTAGCCGTCCTGCATTCCTTCAAGGAAAAAGGAGTATCGATTGTCGATCACCATACAGCGAGCCAGCAATTCAAGCGATTTGAGGAAAGAGAAGAGAAATGTGGTCGAGCCGTTACTGGTGACTGGACATGGCTGGTTCCACCGATCTCCGGAACAGCTACACACATTTTTCACAGTCTGTACGACAACACAGTCCATACGCCGAATTTCTTTTACCAAGACAAGCCGGAGCTCGGCAAAAAATAAGGTCTTCCAATGTCGCGAACATGCTTCGCGGCATTTTTTTGCGTGCGATGTCACATACAGGGTGTTATGGTGCGTTATACCAGTTGAAAGGAGGGAGAGAGTGGACACGAAACAGATAGAAGAACTCGTGGATGAGATCATTCAGGGAGCGGATGACCGCTACGCTATCATTATGAAAAGCTACCAAACCCCGATATTTCACTACTGCTATCACATCTTGGGGAATCGATGCGAAGCGGAAGATGCCGCACAGGAGGTCTTCTTCAAGGCTTATCGCAATTTGAAAAAATACAGTCCAATTATGCCGTTCGCAGCTTGGCTTTATAAAATTGCCTATCACCACTGCATCGATCTCATCAGAAAAAGGAAATGGACAAAGTTGTTGCCATTTTTGATGCAGGACAAAGAGTCTCAATCAGACATCGAGCTGCATATTGAAAATGTTTATTTTAGTGAGGATGTATTTCTTGCCATGCAGACACTCTCGGTAGAGGAAAGAACGCTTCTCTTGCTGCGAGGCGTGGAAGAAAAGACGTACGAGGAAATTTCCTTGATCATGAACAAAAACGCTGCGAGTCTGCGCAAAAAATTCGAGCGTACGGCATCGAAGTTCCGATCCGCTTATTCTCCTTTAGGGAAGGGAGGGTCAGCTCACGATGAGTCGAAACAAATCGCACGAGAGTATTAAGGACCTGTTCAACGACCCGCGTATCCCGCGGGAGATTGATATTAGCCATCAAGTAATGGCAAAAATCAAACGAGAGAAGGAGAGATTTTTTGTGAAGTACAAGGTGAGCATTTTGGTTGCGATCGGATTAATCGCAAGTATTTCGTCGGGGTATGCTGCTGTTCAATTCTATCAGTTGAAGAGCCCGCAAGGTGAGGTGCTGTATCAAGAGAAAGATGTAAAAGAATCAGGCGCCAAAACAGTAAAAGAGCCAGATCAAGAAATGGATGCCTTCTTAAATAAACGTTGGGAAATCGAGGATAATATGGAGCCAGGAACTGCCGCAGCTGTCTACATCGTTCCTCACAATCCTCAAAAACAAATCGTGACGATGACGGCTCCATTTGATTATAAGACTTTGGCTGATGTTAAACAGAAAGTGGGAGATCAGATATTCTTGCCAGAAACTTTACCGGGACGCCATGCTTTTTTGGATGCCCGACTCGAGTTTGGCATCAAGAACGAATATAACAAAACCTCTTTGTATCAGCAGGCGGAAAAAGAGAACAAAGAATACGTCATGCAGCCGTTGGCGTGGACAAATGAATTGGAGTATCTGTACACGACATATCAATCTGGAGAAAGCTATGTTAATTTGAACATCACAAATTATGAGGGAGTAGAAGGAAGTACAACCTATGTAGCCAATCTGGATCAACAGAAAAAAGAGGTAGTCAAAGTAGGACAAATCGAGGTGCTCTATTCAGAGGAAGTCAAAAAAGACCGGACTGACAAGAGCATCGTCTGGGTGATGGAGTACGCTGGCAGGAAAATGCAGTACGAAGTAGTCGCGACTGGGGATGTATTGACCAAAGGAAACATCAGCGAGTTTGTAAATGCCATGATGCCGAAAAAATAAAGCTACCAATGTCGCGAACATGCTTCGCGGCATTTTTTTATGCCGGGTTATAAATGGTATCACGGACCATGCTATGGGAAACCCGTATTTTAAAGGGAAGCTGGATGGTATCGAAAGCGTGGGCGACGGAACATCGCTAGAAAAAGTACTTTACTAAAATAGCTCCAACGGTAGTGATTCCATACGCCAAGGGGATCTGATGCGTTTGGGCACAACTTTGGAAGGGGTGGAGACATCCTTTACGGCGAATTCCAGTTAAAGGCTCCGAATGCCGTACAAAAAGAAACCATTGATAGCAATACAGGCTGGGCGGAGGTCTCGCTTGATACACTACCGGACTTTGCGGGAGACTACATTTTTACCAGTGCATGGTCTGGAGATGATGCCAATCCGGAGGCTGTATACAGTACGGACGTTTGGAAAGGCTTGTCGGCAGTAAAAAATAACAACGTAGAAGAAAAACCCCCGAAACACATGTAGCAAGTATGCTCTGCTACAAGTATTCGGGGGTAATTTATTTAGCGGTTGTAATAACTGCTAAGAGCTGGGAGCAGACCTAATGGATTTTTTCGCAAGTCCTTGGCACTAAAGAAAATGCTGCCTTGAACCTGAGGAACCATCGCGTTGTAATTCAACTGGTTGATAATCTCTTGGGCACTTTGCCAGCCAGCCTCAGCCGTTCCCAGCTTGTAAGGGGAGTGACCGATGTAGAGCTTGACGTTCGTGCCTTGTACTTCGTTTGCCCACCAAGTGACGAGCTTGTCGTATTGGGCAGGGGCGAAGGAAAAGCTCCAATAAATTTGTGGAGTTACATAATCAATCCATCCTTGTTGAATCCATGTGCGCACATCGGCAAACATGTGGTCATAAGCAGTAACGCCAGCTTTTGTATCGGAGCCAGTCGGATCGACGTTGCTGTTACGCCATACACCGAATGGACTGACCCCGAACTGAATGTGAGGCTTGACGCTCTTGATGGATTGATTCAATTGTTGAACAAACTGATTGATATTATCGCGGCGCCAGTCTGCTTTGGACACGATCTTTTTGCTGTTAAAAGCCTTGAATGCTGCATCGTCTGCAAAGGCGACATTGGAAGGATAGAAATAATCATCCAGATGGACACCATCGATGTCGTAGCGCTGCACGACTTCCATTACTTCATTGATAATTTGCTGACGTGCCGCCGGAACACCCGGGTTGATGTACAGCTTTTTGTTGGCATTCACAATCCAGTCAGGGTGCTGCTTGATCACGTGATTTGCTGGCAATTGGTCTGTTTTTGCATCTGTAGTGGCACGGAACGGGTTGAACCAAGCATGGAATTGCATCCCGCGTCTATGCGTTTCTTCTACCATAAAAGCAAGGGGGTCGTATCCAGGATCTTTCCCTGGAGTTCCCGTCAAAAATCTCGACCATGGTGTGAGCGTAGAAGGATACAAAGCATCTCCAGATGGGCGAACTTGCACGAAAGCAGCGTTCATTCCCATCGCTTGTAGCTCATCGAGCAGCTGTATGTATTCTTGTTGTTGCTTTGCTGGGTTTCCGTAAGAACCAGAAGAAGGCCAGTCCAAGTTGTAGACCGTAGATATCCATACCCCGCGCAAATCTCCGTTTGTCACCACAGGTGTGCCTGGTTCCATACCGCCAGTCTCACTCAATACATCCTGTGGCGGCGGCGTCATGGTAGCGACGTTTCCGCTTTGCAGGCGAATGGTTCTTGTTTTGTCTTCCCATTTTACCGTAAGGCCCAACTGCTCAGAGACAAAACGCAGCGGAACCATAATTCTTCCTTGTTTGTTCTGAACAGAAGCATCGAGTGGGACGCTATTGTTGTTCACGAGAGCGTTCTTTTGATTAACCGTCAAGGACAACAAGGTATCTTGCTTACTGATCGTTGCGGTTTGAGACTTTGGCTCCCAATTTACTTCGGCTCCCAGATTTTCACCGATCACCCGCATTGGGACCATCGTTACGTCTGCTTTTGGAACAATGTACGGAGCGACGTCACTTTTGATTTGTTGCCCGTCCAAATAGATGCTGATGCCAGAGGATGTCTGCGCGGCCTGCACGGATATCCCCATCGTTGGAATACATAGTACGAACATTAGCAAAAGCATAAACCACTTGCGTACCTTCATTTTTGCCAATCCTCCGACAAGTATAGATTTGCTTAATACATTAGCCAATTCGTTAGACGCTTAATTATATCGCTTTGTTACGCTCAAGTGGGAAGATTATTGTAACGATTCGCTCCGATTTGGAAAAAAATGACGAAACTCATGAAGAAAGGGAACCTCCCAAGCTTATCTGACATAGGCAAAAGCATATGTTGTTTTCCTTCGAGTCATGGGACAAAAGTGAGGGAGAGGAGTGCAAGCATGAGTTCATTTCTTGCGCAGAAGGCACCGATTGTTTTTGTTCCGGGGCTGTTTGGGTCGATGAGTGATCGAATTATTCCGGGTACTGGTGACTGGGGCTTCGGATTTGCCCGAACGGCTTATGAGCCATTTATCCGTTTGCTTGGAAAAATGGGTTACCCCCTCAATGAACAATTGTTTGTAGCCTTTTATGATTGGCGAAGGCAGATCGATATTTCCGCCGAGCGCTTTTTGCTGCCTGTTATCGAGCGAGCGAAGCAAACGACAGGCTCCCCTTGTGTTAATCTCATTTGCCATAGCATGGGGGGCCTTGTTGCTAGAGCGTATGTCCAGAGCGAATTTTATCAAAACGATGTGGATCAGTTGCTCATTTTTGCGACTCCCAACGCAGGATCGCCTGTCGCCTACAGCTATTGGGCAGGAGGGAAGCTGCCCCGCTCTGTTTCTGCCAAAAGAAATGTCGTGGAACTATACATGAATGTATATCTGGCCTATATGGAGCAAAGCATCCCTTTTCATCGTATACAAGCTATTCACAGACACTTCCCCAGTCTCCTTGACCTTACCCCGTCAGCAGCATACGGTGATTATTTGCTGGAGAAAAACCAGGGGGTAGAAGCCTTCGTACCTTATGGGCAAATGGTCGTGAAAAATCAATACATGGACTACTTGAACGCAACGATGGGGATTATCGCAGCCCGCAATATTCGCGTCACGCTGGTAGCTGGCATCGGACATGAAACGATTCATTACCTGCGAACGGTCCCTTCGCTGTCTCCCGATAAATGGGTCGATGGAAGAGTAGTGGGCTCGATCAATAGTGACGCTGGGGATGGGAATGTCATGGCAAGCAGCGTATTCGCGCTGGAAGGTGAGCGTTATTACGTAGAGGCGACACATCTGGAGATTTTATATAAAAGTGAACCGCTTCTCCGGCAATTGCTAGAGTAGGGAGAAAAAAGAGGACCAAGCCAGGGAGATCTCTGGACTTGGTCCTTTAGATGAGCTACGCTTTTTTGCTTCTGCGATACATGATCGAAATACCGATCAAGATCGAAACGATACCCGCAACGATAGGGAGTGGGTTAGCCTGTTCTCCAGTCTGCGGCAATACTTTGCCTGTTGATGGAGATTCGTTGCTGGTTTCCAAGACGTTGGAGTTATTGGCAGCTCCCGAATCGTTTGGTTTGGTCGTATTTTCTGTTTGATTCAGCTCTTCTGAAGTGTTGGGGTTCGTGGTGTTGTTGTTTGCATCAGGAGTGCCCGGTTGATTCGAGTTGCCAGGTTGGTCTGGGCTGCCAGGTTGGTCTGGGTTTCCAGGTTGGTCTGGGTTTCCAGGTTGATCCGGTTTGCCAGGTTGATCCGGTTTGCCAGGTTTATCTGGTTTGTCAGGTTTATCGGGTTTGTCTGGTTTGTCTGGCTTCTCCGGTTTGTCTGGCTTTTCCGGTTCGGGCTCTGGTTTAGGTTCTGGCTCAGGCTCTGGCTTTGGTTCTGGCTTTTCAGGCTCTGGTTCCGGTTTTGGATCAGGATTTCCGCCACCGCCACCGCCGCCACCACCGGAGGTCACGTCATTTTCGACAGTGACGAGCACATGGTCGCCAGCTACTTGGTTTCTTTTAATCTCGAACTCGATCGGCTTGCTGCTTTTTACATAACCAGCAGGTGCTTTTGTCTCGATAAACTCATACTTGCCCGGATTCAGGCCTTCAACAATCAGCTCTCCGTTGCCATCCGTAGTCAGCTTGGTAAGCTCCTGACCGTTCATATCTTTGGCTACCTGACCATGTTCATCCCGGAGCGTAAATTCAGCTCCTTTGAGTTTATGATTTGGGTATCCTGTTCTTACTTTGGTCAGTTTCACAGATCCTGGGTTCAATCTGTTGGTCAACGTGAGAGAGGCAGTTCCTTCCTCTGTCACTTCGAATTTCAGTGGTTCAGCAAGCTCATAATCAGCAAGGGCTTTTGTTTCCACGAGCTGGTAGAATCCTGCTTTCAGGTTTTCGAGGAGAAGGATACCGTCCTTATTCGTTGTGAGTCCACTTTGCAGTACTTTCCCGTCGGCATCTTGAAGCTCAAAGGTTACGCCAGGAAGTGGTTCTTTGGTGTAGTGGTCCACTTTCAGCAATTGAACAGACCCGATATTTTTGGCGTTCTTTTTCGTAAGGGTCACAATTTCTGTCTGATTGGAGGCGATTTTGAATGAAATAGGAGTCGCATCCAGCTTGTAACCCTTCGGAGCTTTCGTTTCGACTAGCTGATAGTTTCCTTCTGCCAGATCGCCTTTGGAAACTTTTCCGTCAGAGCCGGTTGTCAGCTCAGCGATCGTTTCGAACGCTCCGCCCTTTTCAACCTGCAGATTGAAGACAGCGCCTTCCAGCGTTTTGCCAGTATTCTCCGCGTCAACTTTGGTTAACTCAAATCCTTGACGGAGCAGCTTGTTCCCGATGGTCATTTCGATTGTAACTGGAGCGGCAGGGTCAGCACCTTCAGGAGCTTTTAACGTAATGTCTTTTCCGTTTCTGTACTCGTCTGCGATGACGTAGCCAACAGGAGCGGATAGTTCTTTTAGCTTGTACGCTTTAAATTTGTAGCCTTTGAAGGTGGCAATGCCATTTTCGTCGGTCACGACTGTTTCCAGCAAGGTATTTCCTGTCTTGTCGTACAGACCAAACGTGGCTCCTGCCAATGCTTTTTTCGAATCTGCGTCTGTTTTGACGATTTTCAAGTCGCCTTTACCAGGTGTGCCGGCTCCGCCACCAGCGCCCGACAAGCTGACTTTGACACCATCTTGTCCGTCTTTACCTTTACCTACAACTTTTTTCCCTGCAAAAGAGGCTTCGTTTTTGATGATTTCTCCATGATCAGCATTGATAAAGGAGCGGTACTCCAGGATGTAGGCAGTGTGCAGGTCGTTTTTGAAAGTCAGTTTAAAGGTGTTGCCGACCACTTCTAACGTGTAGTCCTCGACTGCCACTTCTTTTCCGATAGCCAAGGCACCGGATTCAGAGACGGTTGTCGTAAAGAGCTTGAAGGAATCTTTCATCAGAATTTGATTGCTGGACAGCGTATCGGTCAATACAGCACCTGCCGAAATGTAAGACTGGCTCGGATTGATTTTTACTGTCCATGTTGCATACTCTGAATCTGCTCCTGTACCCTGTACGCCTGTTTTGAGGACGTACTCCCCACCGTATGCCGGTCTCACGGTCGTCTTGCCTTTATAGAGTGGAGTGCCTGTTATGTCACTATCATGCATAGTGGCATTGTTTTCGTACACTTCTCCGACAGGGAGATCAGCCAAACTGGTTGTGTACGTGATGCGATAGGCCGAGTCGATCTCTCCAAGATGCAGTTCAAAACCGTTGGTTAATGGGTCGAATTTGATAGGAACAACTGGTCCTTCGACCACTTTCACGCCGTCTGCTCCACCTGTAAGCAACAATTTATGCACTCGTAACGAGTCTTTCACAAAAGTTTGTTCTCCGGTATAAAAATCCCGAATAATCGCGTTGTTAATCTTGTGAAGGTTATAGTTCACATCGATTGTCCATGTGATTTCTTTTGTGCGGGCGTCGTATGCGCCTGTTTTGTTGCCGTTATTGCTGGTGTAGCTGTCTGGTTTAACAGTAGCGGATTTCGTGATGGGGTCTTGTGCTTTCCCGTTTTCCTTCCAGTTCAGTTCAGCCTTGTTTTTGTACGCGGATGGACGGTCCTTGGAAGTAGGATCGAACTTCGTCAGGTACGTAATCACAAGGGCTTTTGTGACTGGTTTGTGGAAGGTGATCTTGAATCCTTCCTCGTACTTTGGATTCGGAGAGATGGTGTAGTCTTTGTCAGGGCCTTCTTCCAAATCCTTTGTCCAATCGTTGATTTTTACTTTGTCAGGAAGAAGAGTCAGCCCTTGTCCCGCATAACTGTCGGTAATGACGACTTCATCCATCACCTGATTGTCCTCGTTTAGACTAAGCGTCCATTCGATCGTTTTATTCAGGTAATCGACTTTTTCCTTTTTGGCGTTTTTCCAGAAGATTGCTTGGGTGATCTCTCTGGATGCATCTTTTTTGGTTCCATCATAGATCTCTACTTCATTTTTCACGAGGTAGCTGTCTTGGTGGATCCGATTTTTGGCTTTGGTTTGGTAGGTGATTTCGTAAGCTGCTGACACGTCATGGTCAAACTCCAAGCGGAAGCCGGTATCCGATGGGGTTACGTTGTACCCTTTGATGGCAGCCCCGTCTTTTGTTCCGTTTCCGTTGTCGCCGATGGTCATTTTATGAACGGTAAAAGAACCATTCACGAGCTCTTGATGACTGGTATCGAAGCGATCCTCGAGCCATGCATCGCTTTGCTTGATCAGTTTTTCATTGTAGTTGTACTGAATAGCCCAGGTGATTGTTTGCGTGTTGTAATCATAGCCAATCGCTTTTTTGTTCAAAGGCTGGCTGAATCGAACAGGGACATTGGCGGAATCGATTAAATCCTTTGGAAGGTTCGTTCCTGTGACAGTGGCTTTATTCGTGTAGGTTGTATCTGTCGTACCAGTGACGTTGGTTTTGTACGTGACCCGATAAGCACCGTCGATGTCGCCAAAGTTAATTTTGAACCCATTTCCTTCTGTCAATTTCTCAGGAGTGAAGGTAGTTACCTCAGCCATTGGATTAACAGAGCCATTCAACTGAACTTCTAATGGAAAAACCTTAATCGAGCTCATGTCGATGTCCAGACCGCTTGGAATCTCATCCGTAAAGACAGCGCCTTTAATCGGATTTTCACTCATGTTAAAATCGACGGTCCAGTCGAGGTGGCTAGGATTCATGCCCTTGTTTGCTTTTCCGTTCTTGTCGATTTCATTGTTGTTTTTGCCTTTGAAATGGACAGAGATCGGGGCGATGCCATCGAATTTAAAATCGATTTCCTGTCTCGTGCCGCCCTCAAATTTTTTCTCATCAAATTCCCGCCATACATAGAACGTTCCGTCATTGATCTCTGCGCCGTCATTGATGCTATCACTAAAAATGAAAGTGACGGTGCCATCTGTTGTTACTTCATAGGTGCCGTATCCTCCGTTCAGATCTCCGGTCAAAACGCGATCGGTCCGAAACTTATCTGGGAGAGGGAAGGTAAAGGTGGCACCTTCTGAGTAAGGATGTCCAGCAGGGATTTTCCAAGTGAAATCAACTTGAACACGCGAGCCTTGATCAGGGCGGATGTCTTCAATGTTGTTTCCGTCTTTGTCCTTCATGACTACGCTGGTGATGATGTTGTCTTTGATGATGTTGTCTTCAGGGTCTGGAACTGGTACCGGTACCTCTGGTAGAGGAACTGGTGGTTCAACAGGTGGCGTAGTCGGAGTTCCCGTGCCCGGATCGGTAGGAGTTCCTGTACCCGGATCGGTAGGAGTCCCTGTGCCCGGATCGGTAGGAGTTCCTGTGCCTGGATCGGTAGGAGTTCCTGTGCCTGGATCGGTAGGAGTTCCTGTGCCTGGATCGGTAGGAGTTCCTGTGCCTGGATCGGTAGGAGTTCCTGTGCCTGGATCGGTAGGAGTTCCTGTGCCCGGATCGGTAGGAGTTCCTGTACCCGGATCGGTAGGGTTGCCCGTGCCCGGATCGGTAGGAGTTCCTGTACCCGGATCGGTAGGGTTGCCCGTGCCCGGATCGGTAGGAGTTCCTGTACCCGGATCGGTAGGAGTTCCTGTGCCCGGATCAGTAGGGTTGCCCGTGCCCGGCTCCCCACTATTGCCAACGACAACCTCATCTTGTGTTTGGGCATACGTGGTTGTCGTGAAACCGAAAAAGTTTTGGATGATGAGCAAAAGTGCCACCACAACGACCCAAGATTTCCTTTGCATATGCTCCTCCTGTACGTAATCAAACTAGCTCATTCTTTCTTTCAGTAAGAAGTGTTAGGGCTGAGATGAAGTCGTTTGTTTCCATTCAGCTTGAACGATCAGTCTGTCCTTCGGATCTTTTGCTCCAACAGGGGTGCATGTGACCAAGGTGATCAATGGCTTCTTTTGATCCTCAAGAACTTCTATTTGTGTACGATCTACGATAAAGGCTTTCACGACAACGAATTGGTAGGTTGCCGTTTTCGTCCTGATCTCAATCTCATCATAAGGTGCTAGTTCGTCCAAACGATTGAATTGCTTACCATGAGTAATCCCGCGATGACCTGCCAGTCCAACATTGTTCACACCGAATTCCTTCTCTGGCTCGATCAGGCCAACACCTTTACTCAAGGCATGCTTGTCCGCGCCTTCATAAATCATCATTTCCAGATCAATTTTGGGAATCCGAATCACGCCTCTGGCACCTTCCAACATAGCGAGCGGCTTTTGTATCTGAGGAGCTGGTGGGTCCTCGGATGCAGCCGTTTCTATTTGCTCGCTGACGTTGCTCAGTTGTTCGAACGCTTCGATGAGCTGTTCTTGCTTTTGTGCAGAGACCGCCGTTTCCCATTGAGGATAGAAAAGGAGGAATAAGCCTGCCAGGATAAACCCAGCACTTAACAGCACTCGCACATTCTTCAACTCCCTTTTCGCACCGTTAACTCAATTCATCTTTCCCCCCTTGCCTTAATTTTTAGTTACACTAAACTTTTTTCAGCCAGTCATTCTTCGTTGTATAAATCTTGCTAGTCGGGAACAACAGATTCACCGCTGTTCCAATTTTGAAAAAATGCCTAGAAGTATCATAATCTTTCGACCTAAACAATTTCTGAACATGAAAAAAGCCAGAGGAGAAAGAATCTCCTGCCTGGCTTTTTCGGTCTTTTTTCTATAGTTAATAGGCGACGCTCTTCGAAACAAATCCAACTAAAATCTTCCCATTTCCATCGATGGTGGAGCCGTAATACCAATCTCCACGTTCACCGACTACTTGAACAAGTGCATCTCTGACAGCGTAGCCCCTGCCTGGACTTTCTGTGGAAGGGGTCGAGAAGAAGTAGCCTTTCTCTCCTTGAATTTTAACGGTCTTGGGAGTAATTGGTGTATAAGAGGTGACCACTGTTTTGGAAACGTAACCTTGATCCATGGCGATAAATTCTGGCTGTGTACCGGATGCTTTGATTTCAAAACCATACCATAGGGTTGCAGTAACGACAGAGTCAAGGGATGGAGCAGAATAAACGTTAGCATTGTCTACAGCAACAATTGTTTTTGAAGGTAGTATTTTAGGTTGTGTACGGGGCGCCGCTGGCTTTGGAGGGGCCGATTTTTTCACTTGGCTGTTGGAAGAGCCGCCGCCACCGTTGTGATAGTGATATTCTCCATACTGTAATCCCCATTTTTCGCAGTTTGTTCTACAGGTGTGCCCACCATTCGCATCCGTTCTGCCTGGATGTGCTTCAATCATTTGAACAGGTAAAAAAGCAAAGCAAAGAATGAGTGCGAGTACTGAAATAATCTTTTTCATAGACAAACCTCCTAAGGATTCGCTTTCGCCCGCAACAAATTCAACCCCATCCCGATAAAAACAATCCCCGTCAGCTTGTTGAGAATGACAGAGAACTTCTGGTTATTGCGCAATTTTTGTGTAGCGAAGGAAGCAAACAGGGCGAGGAGACTACACCAGATGCCACCCGTAACGGTAAAAGTAAGACCAAGAATAAGGAAAGGGAGTGGTCCGGCTTCCGTCGCGCTAACAAATTGCGGGAGGAAGGCGATGAAAAACAGGGCGACCTTTGGATTCATGACACTTGTCAGGATCGCTTGCAGATAGACCTTTTCACCCTTCACCTTCTTGGAATCGGCTGCGTCAAAAACTGGTGATTCCTTCGTCATGAGCATCCGAATGCCCAAATAGACGAGATAGGCGACGCCCAATATTTTGACGATGTTAAAAAGCACGATGGACTGCGCCAAAATGAGCGACAAGCCGAAAGCAGCCAAGAGCGTGTGAATGAGTGAGCCTGTCAAAATGCCGAGAACCGAAAGAATACCTGCCTGTTTTCCTTGCGAAATGCTGCGGGTGATGATGTACATCGTGTCTGAGCCGGGTATCAGGTTCAACATGATCGCGGTCATCAGAAATGCTTCATAATGAATGATTCCAAACATCTCTTCTCACTCCTATCTGTCTATAAAATAAAAACAAATTATAGAATAATCTGATACCTAACGCAACGCGGAAAAATGAGGAAAAGCTCCCGACGCAGATCAAGGAAGGTATGCCATGATCGCGAGGGGGAGCTCCTAATTCAGCAAACAGATTACGGCGTTGATTCGGCAGTGCGTATCCAGCCTTCTTTTCCATCAAACACAATCTGATACCAGCCATTCAGATCTGCGATGACTTGGAAGGAACCATCTGCTGCTACCTGACCGATCTTCTCATATTCTTCACCGGGTCCTGCAAAAACATCGATTTTTTGAGTGGCAGGGGGAGTTTTATCCGTCGCTTCTGTTGTGCCGTCAGCAGGGGAAGGCGCTTCTTCTGACCCGGTTCCCTCGGTCGTTTCTTCGGAACCCTCCTCCAAGTCAGCCAGCTTTTCCATATAAGCCAAGCCATTGTCCTCGAGCTTGAACAAAGCGATTTCGTTTTCCCCTTTGCCTACCGCATTTTTCATGATCACATGCTCGGAGTCCTCTACGCTGAGTTCATCAGCCTCAACCGAAAAGCGCTTATCAAGTGACTCTTTTGTCAAATTCGGAGAGAGTGCCGTGTAGGCGTTAGCACGCTCCTTGCCGGATGCACTCACGATAATCACAGGCTTTTCTTTAGTTCCGAGAGTATCGTCGATCTTAGCCTTTGCCGATTTCATGTCTGCATCGAGCGACTGATCCAAATAGAGGATCGAGTCATTTGGCATTTTCGCTGCGAAATAAAGACGTTGATCTGCCTCAGAGAGTCCAAATGCGTAAAGCTTTGCTCCCCAGCGATCTGTGCCAGAGAGCATGTCGGTGAACGTTCTGTCTGGATATCTCAATTGCAATAAGCGTGCTGGATCGTATTCCAACCAGAGCTTTTCCAGATCGGACAGGAGTGTAGCTGTATCCTGGAGCGGATTCAACTGTTCGTACAATTCACGTGCTTTGGTGAACTCGAACGACTTGATGTATTGTTCTGCCTGCTTGAGCTTGCCTTCCAGATAGCGGGTGATCGAATCGAGGACAGGTGAATCACTGGACAGCACATCCTCGATTTTGCGATAGGCGGCTGCCATGTCAACGAAGGCACTCAAATCCTTTGAACGAATGACCTCCTTGATTTCAGCTAGCGCATACTTTTCCAACTGACCCACTAACCAATCTGTTTCAATACCCAGTTTTTCGTAATGACGTATGCTTGTAGCCGTTTTGGTGATGACTTCTTCAAAAGGAGCAGAAGTGATCAATTTCCGTAGCTTCGTCTTTTCATAGTCCTGGAACAAGGCCGTGAGCTCTGCCTGCTTCTTCTTTTTGCCGCCGTAGTATTCATCTGGAATGGCAAGGAGTATTTCAATGAAAGATTCGTCCTGATATTTTTCCTTTTCGAGATTCGCTTGTGCCTGAGCCTTCGCTGTTTGCAAGGCATTCAAGTAATAATCGGAAAAGCTCTTATCCATCCCCATCTGAGCGGACAATTGCTGGAAAAACATCCCCGGTACGTCCTTTTGATTCTGATATTTCTGTTTGACTGCCTGGTATTGTTCGTAGACCGCGCCGATTTCTGCGACCTTCTTTTCCGAAATGGCCGCGAGCGATTGCTGTTGAAGCCCCTCCAGCTCAGTACGGATCGAAGTCAGTAGGAACATGATAGAATTCCATTCGTCATCCCCGTAGGACAGGACAGCCATATCGTGCGCACGAGAAAAGGTTTCCTCGGCTTGCAGCAAGTTCTTTTGTTCGTAAAACGCCTTTGCTTGTTTATACAACGTAATCTGCTTGTATCCGAATCCGAGCTTGAACAGAACGGCGATCAAACCCAAGGCAAAGAGTCCGAGAAAAATATTACGTACCCAAAGGGACCTATGATAGGGAGAGATAGGCAGCATAAAAGGCTCCTCCTTCACAGTATGCCTTTGAAATCCGGGTCAAAGGCGTAATGCGTATCCACCCTGTTTTTGGTAGAATGATATAGTTGTTCCCAACCTTCATTCTTATGGGTTTGTACCATTTTTGCCAATCGCAGAAGGCGCTCGCGAGGCAAAAAATCGATAAATTCGATAATCAGATCCTGATATTCATCCACATACGACTTCATGCGGAGCGCTGCACCTGCCACCTGACCGATGAGTTGATCCCCGTTTTCCAGCAACAATATTTGCTTTTTATAACGTCTGACATAGGTAAGCACGGACTTTTTGACGAGCGAAGGCTGGACCTTGATGACTTCCCGCACATACTCCATGAAGTCCTTGTCGTACATAGACGGGATGAGCGTTTCGAGCTCCAGTTCCATGTCTTTGCGCAGGACGTAATGATTGAGGAACATGATCTTGCGTATCTTGATCGTATCGGAATCGATGAAGTGCCCGATCTCTCTCGTTTTTTCATAGGCTTCCTTGAGGTGTCCTTCTTTGACGTCGTTGCCCACTTCCTCTAAATGATGGAGAAGTGACTTCTTGATCGTCTCCATTTCTCTCGTTAAAAAGTGTTGAAATTGTACGTCTCTTTCATAGCTGCCGTATTTTTTCTGCATCATGAAAAACAAGACGAACAACACACAACCAATACCTCCTGCGAGAGCTAATTGCAAAAGGGTATCCGCAGAAAGGACAGCAAGACAGACGAACAAGCCCAAGAGCAAAAAGCGCGTCTGCACATAGCGGCGCGTCACAGCGTGGGAAACCTGGCGGATCGGTGTGTAGGCTCTCCCGCAGGTCTCACAATGTGTCTCCCACAGGACATGATACGTATGGCATCGCGTGCACGCTTGAATTCTTTCATACGTATGAGTGGTTTTACGGGTTTTGCGAAATTGTACGCCGATTCGTTTTCTCATGGTGAATCCCTCTTCTCATTCAGTAAGGCATGAAGATGCTGATCGATTTCGGCGTTGGAGAGATTGCGCCGTTTTAGTCGCAGCAGCTTGAGGAATCGGACCGCTAGCAGCAAAAAAGCCGCAAACAACAGAAAGTAAGTTAACATAAAATTTCTCCTAACGAAGTTGTCGAAATCTGTAACAAAGAATCATGTCGTATCGTATTACGAGTAAGGGGCAATCATTCTAGTACTTTTTTATCATCTGTCTACTACTTCTTGAATCTAGTGGTAATAGTGTCATAGTCTTACTTTCTTTGCAACACTTCACAAATTCTTTGTAACGAACAAGAAAAGGAGCACTTATGAAAATAATACGATTCCGAATGTTATGTCGATACGTAGCATGTCTTGCCCTACTCTTGGTCAGTGTCCTCTCCGTCACTCATCCGGGCTTTGCGCAAACAAGCGGAAACAATATGGACGCTGTCCTGGTCGTGGACGTCAGCAACTCCATGACCCAAAGCGATAAGAACAAAGTCAGCAATGAAGCGATGAAAATGTTCGTCGACATGACGTCGATCCAAGCGAACAAGGTTGGTGTCGTCGCCTATACCGACAAGATCGAGCGGGAAAAAGCACTGCTTGAGATTAATTCCGAAGAAGACAAGAACGATATCAAAGCCTTCATCGACAGCCTGCAAAAAGGGGCCTACACCGATATTGCAGTAGGCGTAACCGAAGCAGTAAAAATCCTTGATGCGGGACGCAATCCAAACAATGCGCCGATCATCGTGCTGCTGGCAGACGGAAACAACTATCTGAACAAAGCATCAAGCCGTACCCAAACACAGTCTGATCAAGAGCTGCAGCAAGCTGTGAAAGAGGCCAAAGACAAGGGCTATCCGATTTACACGATTGGCTTGAATGCAGACGGTCAGCTTAACCGCACGACACTACAGCAGATAGCTGCGGAGACAAATGGTAAATTTTTCGAAACGAGTACAGCGGACAAGCTCCCGCAAATTTTGAGCGAAATCTTTGCAAATCACCTGAAGCTAAAGGTTGTCCCGGTTAAAAGCTTCGTCGCAAACGGTCAAGCTCAGGAGATTCCGATCCCAATCCCGAATGGCAGTGTCATGGAAGCCAACATCTCGATCATGTCGCAAAAAGCAGTGGAAGTGAAGCTGTATGACCCAGCGGGCAAGGAAGTACAAATCCCTTCCAACCAGGTGAGACTGTCGAAATCCAATGCGTACACGATGATCAAGCTGGTCAAGCCACAGCAGGGAGATTGGAAGCTACAGGTAAAAGGTGTCCCAAAGGAAAAAATCGATATTAACCTCATCTTCAACTACGATCTGCAATTGGAGATGGAGCCAGTCACATCCAAGAGCTTCAAGGCTGGCGATGTCGTACCGATCAAGGCAGCACTTGTTTCAAACGGACAGAAGGTAGCGAGTCCTGATCTGTACAAGCAAATGAAGGCGACACTGATCGTCAATGACAAGACGGATAATAAGACAAATGAGGTCGTCCTGAACAATACGGGCAGCGGGTTCGAAGGCAGCTTCACAATCCCGGTTGACCATACGTACGAGATAAAAATCAAGGCAGAAGACACCAGCTTTTACCGGGAGACGAAGCCACTCCTTGTCGATGCTGCCAAAACGGCAGGCTCTGGAGCGAACAAGCCGAACACAACCACTAATCCTGATGCAGAATCGAAACCATTTCCATGGATGACCGTAGTAGGAGGTACCGTGTTTCTCCTCCTGTTGATCGGTGCAGGTTTGTACGCACTGTCGATCTATCGCAAGGCGAACAAGGGCTTCGCTGGCCAAATCGCCATCGAGATCGTGGATGAGGACACAGGCGAAAAGTCTAATCCGCAGTACAAGAAACTGAACGCATTCAAAGGAAAAGTGAAGCTCCACCAGCTCTTGCAGCTCGCTCCTGAGTTTGCGGAGACAGAGAAGGTCATCTTTTTACCAGGGAAAAACGATACGCTGATCATCGAAAACCGTTCGAGCTGCCGAATCGAAAAGGCAGGGCGTGTACTCGATGCAAGCAAAGGCAAAGAGTTGAAGAAAAACGATCGCATCAAAATTTCGTTAACGAATGTGAACAAGTCCTTATATGTAGATTACATCGTCTAGGAGTGAGTCGATTATGAAAGCAGTTGTGAGAGAACACATTCAACAATTGGACGTATCCCTCGGCGGAGGAATCGTCAGTGACAAGATTCGCGTAGATACAATCGATAACCCGATGCTCGTCATCGGTCTTGGCGGTACAGGAATTGATGCGCTTTTGCGCCTGAAATACCAAGTGAACAGACGCTTCAAGCTGCCGGTAGACCAGCTTTCCAAAAAGCGCAAGGAAAAGCCTGACAATATTGAATTCATCGCGTTTGAAACGAATGAGCATGACCGCAACAAAAAGTACAAGGGCATCGGACTCGATCCAGTGACGGAGTTCGTACTCCTGTCCAATCCTGAGATCGGCGGTGTGTTGCAGAATCGCAGCATTCTGGAGCCGTACATCACGGACTGGCTCTCGCCGGAGCTGACGATTACAGACGGAATCAGCGGGGCGTCAGGTGTACGCCAGGCAGGTCGACTTCTTCTCTTTACGAAAATTACGCAAGTTGTCCAAACGATTGAGAAAAAGATCAAGATGCTGTGCGAGGGCACGAACAAAAAGCTGACTGTATTCCTCTTGAGCGGTTTGTCCGGGGGAACAGGGAGCGGTTGCTTCCTCGACATCGCCTATATCGTACGAGGCATTTTGGAGCGCGACTTCGGCAGTGCGGGGGTAGACAAGGTGAATACGCTGGGCTACCTGTTCACGCCTGACGTCAACCTGTCGAACAAGAGTCTCAGCTCGCACACACGCGACTACATCATGAAAAACGGTTATGCGGCCTTAAAAGAGCTGGACTACTGGATGAATGCGGATGAGCGCAATGAGCGTTTCCGTCAGCAATACGGCAACGTGCTCACCGTGCAGTCGCCAATGCCGCCATTCAACCTGTGCCATTTGATCTCTGCGACTAATCTGGAAGGCAAAGCATTGGAAAATGCCTACGATTACTGCATGAACGTAACCGCGGAGAACATCACGAACTTCATGGCGAGCGAAGAAAAGCGCTCTGGTGAAGAGTTTGCCATCCACGACTATATCAGCAACATCCGTACGAACATCAACCAGATGCCAAAAGCGTACGCAGCCAACTACCAGTACAACGTCATCGGAGCTTCCTCTGCTGTCTTGCCAATCGAAGAGATGACAACGTACCTGGCATATCGTTTGTTTAAAAAGATGGAAAAAATGTTCACGGTAGCCCCAACGCAAGAAGATGCAGAGAAATTCGCCCGCAAGCTCGGAATCGACATCGACTCGATTTCCCGCAAGTTCGAGGAGCGCGTTCCTGAGCCTTTGCCAGGCTATGAAAACAGCGAGCGTTTAAACTACAGCAACGTGATCACCCAGCAAGTCGTGAGCATCGACCACGAGCTGGAGCAAGGCTATCTCGCCAAAGCGCGCGAAGCGTACATCAAGTCCAAAAAACAGATGCCAGGCGACATGATCTCTGTTTTTGGCGAAATGATCACGCGTGTATTCCTGCACCCGCAGCAAGGACCATTCTATGCATCCCGTCTGATTCATTCGGACAAAGGCTACTGCCTGATGAAAATGATCCTTTCCTACATCGAGAGCCTCAAGGCGAATTTGGAGAGCTTCCCGCCTGAGATCGAGGGCGCACGAGAGAACGCGAATGAAAAGCTGGGCGATGCCCGCAGTGCTTTCATCTCCAAGGAGAAGAAGAAAAACAGCTACATCGAAGCGAAGATCAACGAATACCAGCTCCTGGCTGATCAGGAAAAGCTGGAACAAATGATCGAATTCTACGAAGAGCTGCACCGTTTGTTGAATGCAGAAAACAACCGCATTTATAACGTATTTACTGAGATTTTGAACGCACTCAACCAGATTTTCGAGCAAAACGGCGACATCCTGATCAACGGCGGCGAAGAGAGTGACCGCACTGGCAACAAAACGTACTACTGGAACATCGTCAGTGTGCCGGATATCTCCAAAGTCGTCAGCAACATCCTGGAGCAAAAGGATGCGGATGACCTGATCCGCGATTTCACCAGCGAGCTGCTGCGACACTCCGATCAGTGGGTTAAAGAGCAGGAGCTGGATATCGTCAGCTCGATTTCCGAATTCCTCTCGGAGAAGTTCGGTGAGGTGATTACCAAGTCGATGGAAGAATTCCTCGTGATCAAATACGGCCAGGACGAGACACTCGACCGCATCGTAGAGCGCAAGATTGCGAGCAAGCTGGATGAAGAGGCGATTCCAGTCTTCCACCTGAGCAACAATCTCGGCAATATGCACTTCCCTTCCTGGGGCTTTGTATCCGTGCCGCTGAAAGCACCATCGATCTTGAAGGGGATTAAAAACTATCAAAATACAGCGATTAGCGGTTCTCGTTTTACCGTCAAAGAAAGCGAAGTCAAAAACCGCATCTTCTGGCTGAATACAAAAAACGGTGTTCCACTGTTCGCTTACACACCGTTGAAGGTCTACGAGGAAAGCTACGAACGTACAATTCTGGACAGAGAGGGTATTGGACGCCACCTCGTTCAAACGGAAAAGAACAACTGGGCGTATCTACCATCCCCTATTCCGGAAAAATCGTGGGGAGACACGTACCAAAACGGGCGGATCAAAGCGTACAACGCCAAAGTACGCGAACTGTTTGACCGTGCAGTGCGCTACGGAGTCATCCGCGAAAAAGGCAGCGACAGCAAGACCAGCAACCGCTATGAATCCATCGTGACGAAGCCGTTCTCGCTGGCCACTTTCCTGGCTAAGCATCAAGCGCAAGGAGACGCAACCAAGCTGAGCCCTGGCGAGATCAAGCGTGTATTGGTTGAGCTCAAAGGCTTCATGAGAGATGGTCTGGAGCAAGAATTTACACGTGATGTGTTCGGCAGTATCAATGAAGAGATGGCAAAAGAAAACCTGATTCGCTATCCGGAGCAGATTCGCCTGATCGAACAAGAAGTGAGCAAATACGAAGAAATCGAGGCCAAAATCCAGGAACTGGAGCAGATCGTAGGTGCCATCAAGGACGAAGAAGAGCTGGTGACCCGATTCATCGAAGCCCTTTATACAGGGACGATTTGCAAGCGCGGTGCGCTGTACGTCTACGACAAGGATGAGGAAGAAGATGCGTGGGAGCCATTCATCAACCTGATGAAGGTCAACAAGCACGTTGAATTCGCTATCTATGAAAAATTCCGCGCATTGGATCACAAGAGCATGGCAACCATCCAGCGCAAGGCTGCAAAACGCAGTGACGCGATGACTTCAGCAGAGGATACGCAGCAATTGCTGGCAAAACTCGAAGAAATCGCAACTGCTTTCCAGGAAACGAAAAACGATCTGGAATACGATCGCGACGAATACGTAAACGGTGAAGAGTTGTTCCAGTTCTACAAAAAGGTCTGGTCAAAAGTAAACGATATGCGCAAGACGCTGCAATAAACAATTAGGATCGTTTGATAATCGAGGAGGAAGCATGAGGGATTTGATTGGAGAGTTCGCGACCCAATACGTTACGGAATTGGAAAGACAACTGGATAGCGGAAACGGACAGCGAAGCATTCAAAACCCCGTGCTCTTCCTTTTTCTCGGGGATAAGAGCGTAGAGGCATTGCAAGCTGTTCGTGCCCACAACGAGCGCAATTGGCAAAATGGTCACGGTGTGCTTTATGTCCATGCGTATCAGGACAAAACGTGGGAGCATCCGCAAGTAATCGGCTGCCGCTTGCCGCAGGCTGATGAGGACAAGAAAAAGATGCGTACTTCAATCCACGAGCGTTTTTTGCTCGATGAAGCTGTCACCATGGAACTGAACAAGGTAATGAAGCTGGCAAGCGTGCGTGTAGCGGAAATGGGCAAGTTGTTCACTGCTTTTCAGCAAGTCAATATTGCCGTCGTGGCAAGGGCAGATGACCCTGCCACGATTCTTTTGCCAGAGCTGACGCTGCTACTCAAGGGCTACCTCAATGAGCTGTTTAAAAACGTATCAGTCGATCTGTACGTCCTGCTTCAGGAAAAGAACAACGGGGAAGCATTCGGGTTCTCGACAGCGCTCTCGGTCAGCTTTTTGGAAGAGGTCAATCGCTATCAACGAAGTGACTACAGCTATCGAGCGAACCTTTTGGTAACAGAGGATCTCGTGAAACTGCCTGTGGAGCATGTGAACGCACCGTTGTTTTCGCTGGCGTATCTATTGAGTGACAAGACAGAGCATGGCTTGTTTATCGAAGGCGGCATGCAGGAAAATTACGAGCTGATCAGCAAGCTGGTGCTATTGAACAACAAAAAGGCAGAGCCGGAGTTCCATGAAAGCAATGACGGCTATAACAAGCTGCAATTTATGCGCAGCATCTCGGTTGAACACGGGCAGACCAAGTTTGCGTCTGCTGGTCTATCCAAAGTAAAGCGACCGACTCATGCGATTGCATTGACGGTGCTGTCCGCAGTATTTGACCGCTATTGGGAGCGACTCCAGGACGGCGAGGTGTTGCCGAAAACTAAAGCGAGAGAAAAGCTCGGATTGACGGCACATGATTTGCAACGAAAACTGGCTGGTATTCTTCCAGAGGATCACATCTTGGAGGAAATGACGGGGCTCATGACCTCTGGCATCAGCTACAGCGAGCTTTGCAATATGAATATGCGCGAAGCGGAGCTGGCTTTGTTTGACGGCAGCAGCCAAGCCTTTTTTGAGGCGAATGTCGTTTCCGGGGCGCGTAAACGTCTGGAGCACATGCTGTCTCAGGAGTCCTTGGCTGATTTGATTCAGAAAGCAGTCATCGAGGATGAGCGGCTTGGGCTGTATGCGGCTTACTATCTCACAGCCGAACACGCCAATGGAGCAAACCTGCTGGATGAGCTGCGCACAGGCATTCGCGAGACATCGCGACAGGTTGAACAGGTGAAAGCCGAGCTGGTCGATCTCTACCAAGAGCGGGTGGATCGGCAGGACATTCGCATAGGAGGGTTTTTTACACGGGATAAGGAGCGTGTGCGGACCTTTATTCGCCATTTGCTGGACACTATTTATGGCAAAAAGCTGGAGCTGCTGGATTGGGAGATGATGCTCTCCATCCTTGTGAGCTATGAGAAACAGGCAGAGCAGATTCACCGGCAGTTAGGTGAGCAAGTCGAGCAGTTGGAAGCCTTGCATAAGCAACTGCGGGAAATCGCCCAGACAAGCGTTCGGGAAGCGACTGATTACTTGGGCAAAAACGTGGACGAATATTACGAATCGGTCGTCCATGAAACGATCCGGTCATTGGAAGCTTCACGCGGCAGTGATTTTTACATGGAACAACGGTATATTGGCAGCGGCGCTCTACTTAGCGGGAATAGACTCGCCGGACTCGTGGAGAGGCTGTGTCAATTTTGTCGGAACGAGATTCTCACCCGTGCGCCATTTGCTTTATCTTTTGAGGCGGAGCTACTTGCGCGTGCCAACGTCGGGGCTGCTTACGATAACCGAACCGTGCTGACGAAGGAGGATTTGTTCCTCGATCTGGCATTGGTGCTGGAAGAGCGGGCAGCGGTTCACATCGAAGTGTTCCATTTCTTGCAAAAGCACCGCTATGAGGAGAAGTACTTGTTTGCCGATATTCACAACGACTTCGTCCAGTATGCGCTGCACAAGGATGAGAGCACACGAACCTACAAGCTGGGCTGCATCCACGAGGAACAAAAAAGCGGGATAGAAAAAATGAACCTGATGGGTGGATTCGGCATGGAAGAGTTGATGTTTTACCGCAATAACAAGAAATACCATGCTTCCTATGAGGACAGCGGGTTTGTCTTTCGCCGCGTGGGAGGAGATGAGTCGTCATGAGTCAGAGAAGGGTAAGCTTACTCATGCTAGTGTGTAGTCTGGTAGGTGGCGTGATCGGTTTTTTGGTCGGGGAAGTCATGCTCGGCAAGCTTTCCGGAGAAATACCGCAATGGTTGTTAATGGGACTTTATTTTGGTCAATATGCCTTTTTCGTAGGATTGATGTGCCTCATTGCGGAAATGATCTCGCCACGACTGAATGGAGTCGGCTGGAAGCAGCGCTATCTGGGCTTTTCGTGGAAAATGCTCGTGCCCAGCACGTTTTTGATGGTGGGCGTAGTGGCGCTCTTGCTTCAGCTGCTGTACGGTTCATCATTTCAACAGGCCAGCGGAGCCAATAATATTATCATGGTTCTGGATACGTCAGGCAGTATGCAGTCGTCTGACCCGGATAACCAATTGTTCAAAGCAGCAGCCGACATGGTGCAGCGCATGGACAGTGACATGAACATAGCAGTGGTTACATTCCACGATCAAACGAACGTGCTGCAACCCCTTACCGAGCTGAGTAGCCAGTCCGTGAAGGATGAGGTTGTGAAGAAGCTGCTCCAATATCCGCGCACGGATGGAGGCACCCGGATCGATCTGGCACTGCAAGCGGGGCTGGACCAGCTGCAAGCCAATCAAATGGCGAACAGTACGGTCGTGTTGATGTCAGACGGCTATAGTGATCTGGATGTCCCTGCCGCACTTGCGCCCTACAAGCAAAACCAAGTAATTGTCCATACGGTAGGCATGAGCCAAATCGATGCAGACGGAACGGCACTGCTTCAAAAGATCGCTGCTGAGACTGGAGGCAGCTACTTCAATGTTGAACACGCGGACCAAATGACAGGAATCTTTGGTCAGATTTACGATATGAGCCGAACAGACCGCAATATTGTTTCCGAGCGGACAGGCGCAACAGAAGATAGCATGTTTTACGCCATTACCCGTGTGGTCAGTGTTCTGATCATCGGTGCTTTGCTCGGTTTGGCGTTGGGTCTGATTTTTGATAATCGCCATCTGGCCAAAAGCTTCACGATTGGCGGGGCGGTATCAGGACTGTTAGCTGGACTTGTTTTGGAAATGGGTCTGTCGTCGATCGACTTGCTCGATATGGTGGTACGTTTGCTGGCGTGTTCCTTGCTCGCCGTCATCCTGACATTGTTCACTCTCTTTGTGCCAGCTTCCACGAGTGGCGGATCGTCTTTTGCAAAGCGCAGACTGAACACCAGACAAAATCCCCGTGCCTTGGACCCCGGGAACCAGAGCAGCAAACGGTTTGATCTGTAAAGGGAGCATGATGAATCATGATTAATCGGGAGGCAACAACAGAAACTCTCATCAAGGACGTCACCTGCCAGCATCAAGGGAGCGAATACGTGCTCAATTGGCATTGGGCGCAGGATATTCCGTGCGTGTACGTTCACAAGTCACAGTTTGGCGCCCCTTTTGACGTGAACGAGCTGGATGATCGTCAGTTCAAGCTGTATACCCGAGAGGAATACAAAGTCCACAAAGGGCTGCGGGAAAAAACAGACGGCATCGGCAGGTACACATACCGCATCTTTCCTTGTCGATTGGAAAATGGCAAGCCAATTCTGCTCATGCCAGACGGGGATGCCCATGTGATCCACGTCAGCACAGGAAAGGCCAAAATCTACTACTCGTTTAAACGGGGCGGAAGCTGGTTCAGCAAGCATCAATCGTTGCAGATTCGCATTTTTTCAGAGATTCCAATCGCGCGGGACGTACTCTGCTACGTAAAAAAAGAAGGCTCTCCTCCCGCCCACAAGGATGATGGTACCCGATACAATTTCATTCGTGATCTCGAGCCCGGTGTCAATCTGATGCCGGAGATCGAGGTCAGGAAAAAAGACGTCGTCCGCCTGTTTTTTACGGACGGGAAAAAATACGGAGAAATGTACGAACTGATTCCTGAATAGGAGGGGATGCGCCATGCTGTCGTTTTTGAAAAACATGTTTGAGAAGAAGCCGCAGGTCAAGGAACGGCTTCCTTTTTACGATATTGTCTGCCCGTACTGTTTCGCCAAATACGGACCGGACCAAGTTGTCTTTCGTGCCACGCATCATCGCCAGGACGACGAAGACTACGCGTTGCAGGAGGATGAGATTCTCAATGCGTATCGGGATAAATTCGGACTGGATGCCATCGACGAACTGGAAGCGGTAATCGATCCGGAATCCATCCCGTCGGAAAACCATTTGTACGTCGATAACGTTCTCGCAGGTGTGACCGACCGGTATGGCATGGTTTCCAAGCGCAGACTGTGTCCGAAATGCCACAACGAGCTGCCGATTACGGCGGGTAAAGCGCCGAGCAATATTATTTCGATTGTCGGGGCTTCCCAGGTTGGTAAGTCGGTTTACATGACCTCTCTGATTCATACCTTGCAGAACACAACCGCGAATCACTTCGATGCCGCGTGTATGCCGCTCAATGCGCAGATTAGCCGCAAGTTCCGGGAGAACTACGAGGCACCCTTGTTTGAACGCGGACAGCTGCTGGATTCCACGCAAAAAGAAAAGCGTCAGGAGCCGTTCATCTTCCAGTTCATTTTTAAGGATAGCGATAAGGCACCGCTGATCCTGGTGTTTTTCGACGTAGCAGGCGAGGGAATGGTTGACCGCGAGTATTTGGAGCTGTATGCGGCGCATGTGAAAAACTCGTCTGGGATCTTGTTCCTGGTCGACCCACTGCAAATCAAGACGATTCGTGATCGGGTCATGCTGCAAGCAGGGGATGAGCCAGGGGAATTCACAGCAAGGTACGATGAGCCGCGTGAGGTCGTCATTACGCTGTTTGAGAACTTCATCGGCTACCAAGAGCAGAGCAAGACACATATTCCAACTGCTGTCGTGTTGACGAAGAGCGACATGCTGCATCTGATCAAAGAAGACGACGGCGAATACATCAAGTCCAACAGCAACGTTTTCCGCAATTTCGTCCATGAACAATATTTAAATACGACTGAATTCGAGAACATCGATGGGGAAATCCGCCGGTTCATCGAAAAGGTGGATAGACCGTTTAAAGATGCGTTGGATGTTTACTTTACGAATACGGCCTATTTCGCTGTATCTGCGCTGGGGAGCAATCCCGTCAATCAAAGGGTGAGTGGAGTCGTGACGCCGATTCGCGTCGATGAACCATTTATTTGGTTGATGCACCAGCTTGATTACATCGAAGGGAGGGAGCGGTAGTGAGCAACCGTCAGCCCATTTTGCAGCAGTACTACACCCGCGGGCGACAAGGGGTTTTCCGTTCGAACGAAGGATACGATACTGTCGCCAAAACGCCAGGGCTGGATAACCAATTCATCAAGAAGACTCTTCATCCGTTTTGTGTGTACGACGCGCCGCGACAGCTTCAAGAGCGGGCGGAAAGCAATCTGGCACTCTTTCCAGAGGCGCTTGTCAGCTTTCAAGCCGAGTCAGGAGAGATGGTTCTCGGTAGAAGTGTCTTTGTCGGAGCGGATTTTACGGGGCAGCGCAATACGTTTTTCAGTCACAACTATGTCATTCCGGTAGAGCGGCGGGACGAGTTTATCAAGAATCCGGGCAAGATCTTCGGAGTGCGCACTTTTGCAGATCGCCACGATGATGCAGCGGGCAAGGAGCTTCCTATCGTGGATGACATCCCTTCCGAAAAAGGTTTGCCGCAAGATCGAAAACTGCTGCTTGGGCAATTGGGCATCGATGAGCGTTTATTCAAACAGCTCCTCTTTGCTGTCATGTCCTCGCTCGCGGCGAAAAAGAAGGTATTCATCAGCCTGGATGTGGATATCAGTGCCTCATCCAAGAGTGCTGCTCAATTATTGGAGATTTTGTACAGTTGTCTGCCTTTTGAGATGCGCAGACATTTTGGTTTTCTCACGTTTAGCAACGAGCCGCAGAGCAAGAAGCATATCCACGTCACGTTTGTGGAAAAAGGGAGCATTCGCCCAGGCGGTGGGCATAGCGACAAAGACTTTTTGTTCGACTTCTCCCTTGGCCGCGTTCAGAACGTCGATTTGCAGGGCGGAGGACACGAATATCTCGACTTTGCCTGGGAGTATGTGAATGAGCCGCGGATTGTGGATGCGTTCCACGAATTTTGTGAGGAAGTGCTCGCTGGAGCAGATCATGCACTGGCCTTGAACATTCGCACGTACTATGAGCTATGTGCACTGTATTTGATTGAAAAGGGACGAACCTCCGTGTATGAGAGCAAGCGGGCGGGCGTTTGGCAGGCGTTGAACAGCTATTTGGGGCACAGCAGCTTGACCCGCAAGAAACGGCTGATCGAGCTTCAGGAAATGCTGATGCGAATCGAAGTAGAGGCGCTTTCGTCCAAACAGCTTCCTGACAGCGAGACGGTCAAGCAAATGATTGAATCCTACCGTGTCACCAGGCAGGAACGCCTGCAAATGGATTTGATCCGCTTCTTGATGGACGTGTTGATGAAGGCCAAAACAGCAAGACAGAGCAACTACGTGGCAGAGGTGTACAAGCATTTGTCCAGCAACCGCGAGCTGTTTGGCTTCATGATGCGGACGATTTTTGGCTATCCACAGTTGGTGAAGCCACTCTTTGAGGATTATATGACCGAGCGGGTAGCCGCTGTGACCAGCTTGGACCAGATGCTAAAGGAAATCCGGTTTTGGATGGAAACGGAACCACAAGCGATGCGCAATGCCGTCTTCGTAGCTACGACAATGGAAAAAGTTCTGCGTCTATTTGCACGGGAACGTCAAAAGCTCGCTGCCGCCATTACCATCCACCAGTTCTTTGAAAACATCGATGGAGCACGCAGCTATGCCGATGAGCTGTTGGATGAGCTGGACAAGTCCTTGATGAAGCTCGTCGCACTAGACACGCTATCCAAGGATGATTTTCAGGTTCTCATTGCCCTTTTGGAGGAGAAGCCACAGAGCTTTTTCGGAACGCTGGATATGGAGAGCCGCCACAAGCAAGAAATGCTCATGAATCTGGCGAAGCTGCATGAAGAGAGAAGCACGCCGCACCCGGCAGAATTTTTCCAAAAATGGGATCGGGATGCGATTTCCGTACAACAAAGAATGATCCAGAATATGTTGAGCAAACCGCTCCATGCTGACGAGTTCCCGCAGGTGCCGCTGGTCTTTTACCGGGAAGATCATTTTGGTAAGGAAGGATTCCAGTTTGCAGAATTGCTGGAGTATGTTCAGCAAAATGGTGGGGAAGCCGTTACCCTGTCCTTTATCCAATGGACGATGAGCCAGCGGATGTTTTTCGAAGGAAAGTATTTGCTGCCTGCTTACAGACAAGCATTGAAGGTCTTTTTCCTTGAGGAGAAAGGTAAGAGATTGCGGGACAAAGAATGGCGAAAACGGTGGTATGCGATCCGAAACGCTGATTTCCGCAAGCTTTTGGACGAGGTACGAAACGAAACAGCCAATCCGCTCGTGAAGCTGTTTCGGCACAAAGCTACGGTGATATCCAGCGCAGTTGTCTTGCTAGGTGCCGGAGCGTGGGGAGGCTATATGGTTTGGGGAGGTACAGGTACGCATGTGCAGCCACCTGAAACACAGCCTGAACCGACCCGCCCACCGGCTGTGTTCGTACCGGTTCATCGGTTGATGATGGACGAGCCTGACATCCAACCTGTCCGTGATGTTCTTGGGAAGCGAAGCCAAGATGCATCTACGGGTGGGCAGCCTGTTCAAACACCAACACCCTAAGGTAAAAATAACGCCAACGCGGTCTTCTCTAGTAAGAGCGACCGCGTAATTCGGGTGTAGTTGCTGTTAAAGAGACTGAAAAACAATTATTGACAAATATTTTTATTTGTGATATAATAAAATATTTTGTTATCGACAACGCTCCTCGCTCCGTGATAAAAAGTAGTTGTGCGATAAAAAGGTGTGAGGAGGAATAGGGTATGAAAGCGAACACAGGTGTGAAAATGATTCCGTTACAAGGAGAGGCATTTGGCAAGCCGATGGTGATCAATCCCACCTTGCTTTGGGATGATGAACGAGCGGTATTAGTAGATACAGGTATGCCTGGTTCATGGGAGACCATTCGTCAGGAAATGAGCCGTGCTGGCATACCACTTGAGCGTTTACAGACTATCATTTTGACACATCAGGACCTTGATCATATCGGAAGTCTTCCAGAAATCGTTCGTGAGCTTGGCGGACAGGTTGAAATATACGCGCATGAGCTAGATCGGCCGTACATCGAAGGCACACGCCCTCTCCTCAAAGCAAACCCAATAGTCATGGCTCCTTTACTTGCGATGTTGCCTGAAAAGGAACGCGAGTACTTGCAAAGGCTTTGTGAAAATCCGCCAAAGGCAATGGTGCACAAGACACTGGCAGACGCAGAGATTCTGCCGTATTGTGGGGGAATTCGCATCATTCACACTCCCGGACATACGCCGGGGCATATCAGCCTTTATGTACAAGACAGCAAGACCTTGATAGCAGGAGATGCTATGGTGTACATGAACGAAGCACTACAAGGGCCGATTCCGCAAAACACTCTCGATATGGAAATAGCAGTAAACTCTTTAAAAAAATTCGAGAACTTGGAAATTAATAGTATCATTTGTTATCATGGAGGCATGTGTCAAAACAACGTACAAGAGCAGCTTTCTGCTCTGATACGGTGAAGGAGTTACATGGTCTTGCACATTAAAACAACGAATCCAGGTTGGAATATGTAGATATAAGAAGCGTGGAGGACACCAAGCTGGAGTATTCCCAATGGTGTCTTTCTCATTTTATCCTTGCAACGTTTCTTGCGTTGTTTGCTCGACTTCGGAATAGGAGACTGATGCAGCCGAAGAGGTTTTGTAGTATTTTTCCAAAGACTTATCTGAGCCTGTCCAACGAGCCAATGCAGCGAGCACAGCAAACATGCCTTTTTGCAGGAAGCGCGGAATGATTGGGAGGTAAAACTGCCCCATCTGAAATATCGTTCCCAATAGGAGAATATTTTTCGGGATATATTGCTTGATAAACGGCAAATAAAAGCTGCGCCCGTCTGTGTCGAGCCCGTATCCACAGCGGACAAACGCTTCAAAAGTACCGGCTGGCCGGATTTCGACATGGAAGCTGACGAATTCGTTAGAGGGATTGTGGAACCCATGAACCTTGTCTGTTGGTATATTCAGCTTCTCTCCCGGCTTCAGGATTACTTTTTTTCCGTCAATGGTTACCTCTAAATTTCCAATTACACCTTCAAAGGTTTCGACAAGTTTTGTATGATAGTGTAGAAAAATCCCGTTATCCGGTGGAAGATCGGTACGGAATAATAAATATTCGCCATTCGTTTCTTCCGTTGTCTTTAAAAAGGTGACCACTTCATTATTGTGCGGGTTACTTACACTGCGGCTGAGATTTGACAAAACTATACCTCCTTGAAAAATAGTAAAAAGAGATTATATTAAGACAGAATATAGATTAAATATAGATTATTTGTTCCGGGGCAACAATTAAAAAGATAGGATGTTCTACCTAAAGATGGAGTGGATAGTATGAGCGGCATGATCGTGGTTCCAGGTTATAGGGTGGCAGAGTTTCTTTCCACTCATTCAAAATTGGGAATTTATCGGGGGTACAGAAATAACGACAATCTCCCTGTCTTATTCAAGGTACCGATGGAAGGACCTTCCCATAAAGAATCTCTGTGGAAACTGAAGCATGAATATCGCATTCTTCAATCATTGGAATCCCATGCAGTGGAAACGATCATCGAACTCGTTAATCACAACCGTGAGACGGTAATGATTACGGAAGATTTCGGGGGAGTGCCGCTCTCCTTGCTTATGAAAATGAAAGGACTGTCGCTAAAGGAGATGCTCTTCCTTGCGGTTCGCATGGCTTCCTGCTTGAGAGAAATCCATCAGCACGGAATCATTCATAAGGATGTAAATCCCGATCATATCCTGGTTCATCCTGATACCTATGAGGTGAAGCTTGGTAGCTTTGGTTTGGCGACGAAATGCCACCAGGAATACCAAAGTGTGATGAATCCAAAAGAATGGAAGGGAAATCTTCGCTACGTCTCGCCGGAGCAGACGGGGCGAATGAATCGCACCGTCGATTACCGCTCTGATATTTATTCTTTTGGTGTCACGCTCTACGAGTTATTGACTGGAAAGCTGCCCTTTTTAACTTCGGACATGCTTGAACTCATACATGCTCATATGGCGAGAAAGCCGCTCGCTCCCTCCAGTGTAAAACCATCCGTTCCAGAGATTCTATCGGACATTGTGATGAAGTGTCTGTCAAAAAATACAGAGGATCGCTACTTTAGTATGTCTGGCTTACTGGCAGACCTGCAGCGCTGCTATGACCAGCTTGAACAAAACGGTTTGATTACGCCTTTTCCGCTTGCTTTGGAAGACCGTGCTGATCACTTGCGGATTCCAGAGAAGCTTTATGGACGTGAGCAAGAAATCCAGATGCTCATCGATGCATTTGAGCAAGTCACGAACGGCGCTACGAGGATGGTTCTCCTCAGTGGCTCGGCAGGTGTGGGTAAGTCTGCTCTCGTGCTGGAAGCCCAAAAAGCGTTTTTGAGAGGCCGAGGACGTTTTGTTTCAGGAAAGTTCGATCAATATAATCAAGCGGTACCTTATTCCGCTGTCATTCAAATCTTTCAGGATTTGATCAAGCAGTTATTGGCAGGCCACGAACGTGAGCTGCTCGCTTGGCGAGAGATGATACTCGACGCCATGCAAGGACTTGGTCAAGTGATCGTGGATGTCATTCCGCAGCTTGAAACAGTGATCGGCAAACAGCCTGCCGTACCTGAGTTGCCTGCAGCGGAAGCAAAAAATCGCTTTCAATGGGTGATGCAACGCTTTATTCGGATTTGGGCGCGACCGGAGCATCCACTCGTCTTGTTCCTGGATGATTTGCAATGGGCGGATTCTTCTTCGCTGTTCCTGATCCGAGAGTTGGTTGCAGATATGCAGATCAGTCATTTTCTATTGATTTGCGCTTATCGTGAGCATGATGGCAGTGTGATGAATCCGTTGATTGCCATTTTGACAGAGACAGGCATTAAGAGCCGCATTTTGCGCCAATTTACGTTATTGCCGCTTCGAGAACATGAGTTCAATTCGTTAGTAGCGGATACCTTGCATAGTGATCCAGACATGACGGAGCCGCTGGTTACGATTATCATGCAAAAAACAGCCGGAAATCCGTTTTATGTAAGAGAATTCATTAAGACGCTGTATGATCGGAACTTGTTGTGGTATGGGAGAGAAGAGCGGAGCTGGCAATGGGATTTGGCCGAAATCGAGAAGCTGGGTACAACGGAAAATGTGGCCGATCTTCTCGTAGAAAAAATGAGAAGATTGCCTGATTCTACTCAGCAACAGCTCGCTTATGCTGCTTGTCTGGGCAATTCGTTTTTGCTTCATTTGATAGCCAAGTCACGGAATCAAACGGAGTCAGAAGCCATCCAGCATATATCGCCTGCGATTGAGGAAGGTCTCATCTATCCGATTGAAGGAGCGGAATATCTGACCTACGCGGCGCTCGTGGAAGAAGAAGTGGCGTCTCAGATGAGGATTCGTTTCCGCTTTGTGCATGATCGCATTCAACAGGCCGCCTATTCGTTGTTAGCAGAGGCAGAGCGCGGACAGATTCACGTCAAGCTGGGCAGAATGATGTGGGAAATGTCCCAAGGAAGCGAATCCGGCTTCCTGTTCGAAATTTGCGATCATATGTATCGGGGCAAAGATATGCTGGAGGATCAGGCCGAGCGCATGCATGTAGCGCACTGTCATTTGATCGCTGGACAAAAAGCGAAATCCTCTGCGGCATTTGAGTCGGCTTTGCAGTATTTCCAACGCGGTCTCGAGCTGGTGGGGGAAGAGGGCTGGCAGCGCAATCATGATCTGACCATGGAGTTGTGTGCGTTGTCTGCGGAGACGACGTACCTCTGTAACCAATTGGATGAGGCCAAACAATTGTTTGAACGCGGGATGCAGCATGCCAAGACTGACCTGGAACGAGTACGCATTTTGGAAATGGAAATTCGCATGTATACGCGACTGGCTGAATTTCCGCGTGTCATGGAGATCGCAAGCGAAGCCTTGGGGTTATTGGGCGTACCGATTCCGAAAAAGCCTGGCAAGCTCGATATCATTAAGGAAATGTTTCACATCAAGCGCCGCCTCAAGGGCCGGAAAATAGATGAGTTGCTGTATTTGCCGGATGTTCCCGATGAAAATTATCAGATGGCGATGAGCATCATCAGCTACGCCGGGCCATCTGCTTACTTTGTCAATCTCAATTGGTTTGCTTTAACGATTTTGCGTGCCCTTCATCTGTCGCTCGTGCACGGAAACGCGGTCGCTTCGGCAAACGGTTATACCGGTTACGGGATCGTACAAGCTGCTCAATTCGGAAATTATCGAGAGGCGTACGAATTTGGACAATTGGCTTGCCGTGTGGCAGACAGCTTCGCCGATCCGATTGCCATGACGAAGGCGTATGGCGCGTTTGCCCTACTCATCAACCACTGGTGCGAGCATGCGCGGACGAACATCCCTCTCCTGAAAAAAGCGATTCAGCTCGGCTTGGACGGCGGAGGCAACATTTATGCTGCCTACAATGCCCATGGTCTTTTGGAGGCCATGCTCTATTGTGGTGTGCCAGTGGAAGAATTGGAGCAGCAAATCGAGGAATACAGCGATATGATTCAACAAATCAAGGTCGTTGATCACGATGACCGGCTCCTGTTATTGCGCCAGGCGCTGCATGCTTTTACAAGGTGGACGGACAATGAACGAACGGCGTTTTGCCATGATGGCTTTGACGAAGTTGCCTATGTAAGCAACCTGAAAAAAGAAGGAAACAGCTACAAGCGGTACATGTACCACTACTATAAATCGATGGTTCACCTCATGTACGGGAACCATCTGGAGGCAGCCCAGCTGCTGGCTGAAGCGGAGCAATGGATGGATTCAGTCAGCGGACAAGTACTTGTCAGCCAGCAAGTTTTTATGCAAACACTGGCATTGACGGGGCTCTATGAGAACGCCAACGGACAGGAAAAATCGAAGTACGGGAAAAAAATCAAAGCAAATCTCAAAAAGATGAAGACGTGGGCAAACGAATGCCCGGAAAATTTTCAGCACAAGTGGTCGCTGATGTATGCTGAGTGGCTGCGTGTCACTGAGAAAAAACAAGAAGCGGGTCCTTTTTACGAACAGGCGGTTCAACTCGCCAAAAAGGATGCTTTCTTGCAAAACGAGGCAATGGCAAATGAATTGGCCGCCCAGCATTACTTGGCACTTGGACTCGAAACGATTGCGAAGGCGTACATGACGGAGGCGCACGAGGTTTACATGCTATGGGGAGCGGTCGCCAAGGCACGGGAGATTGGGGAACGGTACCCTTATCTTTTGCAACGGGTTAAAAGCCTGGGAGCTTCCGCCGAAATTGCCACGACTGACCAGACAGCAGACCTCGTCGATTTAATGAGTGTCATCAAGGCGTCGCAAACGATTGCTAGCGAGCTCCGATTGGAAATGCTGTTGGCGACGATGCTGCGCACGGTGATGAGCAATGCAGGTGCGGAGAAAGGAATCCTCTTGCTGAAAAAAGATGGTGACTGGCTCATCGAAGCGGCAGGCTCTGTCGATTTGGACGTGGAGATCATGCAGTCTGTCCCATATGAGCATAGCGGAATGCTTTCTGTGGCTGTCGTGAATTACACGATTCGTACAGAAGAGATGCTGGTGCTCCACAATGCTTCGGTTGAAGGTGTCTTTTTCCGCGATACGTACATTGCGAAGCACAAGCCGAAATCGATTCTATGCTCCCCGCTATGGCAGCAAGGAAAAATGATCGGTGTCATTTATTTGGAGAACAATGAGACGACACATGTGTTCAACGAAAAACGCTCAGAGCCGCTCAGACTGATCTTCTCGCAAATTGCGATCTTTATTGAAAATGCGAGACTGTATCATCAATTGGAGCAATGGAATCAATCCTTGGAAAAGATCGTGACAGAGCGTACCAATGAGATTCAGGCACTTTTGCAGGCGAATAAAAATCTTTTGAACAATGCGGGACAAGGCTTCCTTTCTTTTTCCAGAAATCTGCTGGTCCATTCTGAGTACAGTCGGGAATGTCTACGGATCTTTGGCAGAGAACTGGCTGGGGTATCGGTCGCAGAGCTGCTTTACCCGGATCGTCCAGAGGACAGCGTATTTATTGAATCTCTTTTGGAAAAGTACTTTGAAGCCAAGGACCAAGGGCAAAAAGAGCTGTATCTCAGTCTGTTTCCTACAGAAATCCAGATCAATCAAATGCCGTTGAAGCTGGCATGCAAGCCGATTTATGAAGATCGGCGGGATTCGCCAGAGGGCTTGATGCTGATCCTGACAGATATGAGTGAGCAGCGGGCGCTCAAATCAAAGATGGAGCGAGAATGGCAAAGGTTGAATATGGTCGTAACGGTAGCGATTAGCCTCCCGCTCTTCCAAAAGGTACTGCGAGCTTTTGACGCTTTCTTTGAGGAAGGGTGGAAGCGGGTCCTCGGAGAAGACATAGCGGAATCCGAGAAACTATTCAAATTGGTCGCTCAGATTCATCAGTTTAAGGGTGACTTCAGCCAATTACACTTGATTCATACACCGCAAAAGCTGCATGACTTGGAGTCATGGTTGATTCAATGGGCAAAGTCCGAACAACACCTGTCCGACAAGGATGCGCGCGCCCAGCAGTCATTCGCAGAGGTTCAAGCTGCGATGCAACAGGATTTGTCGATCATGCAGCACAAGCTCGGGATCGGATTCCTGGATCATAACGAGCATGTGTACACCATTGCAAAAGAGCAATGGGAAAGCTTCGAGCAGGAGATCACTAGTTTGGTACAGGGGAAAGCTCAGCAGGAGCTGCTCCACCGCATCCGCAAGCTGCGCTATCGTCCCATGAAGGACCTGTTGTCCCGGTACGAAGACTATGTAAGTGAGCTTGCCATCCGACTGAATAAGACGATCGATCGGGTCGAATGGGATGCGGAAGAAGTATTGGTCGATCCGGAGCGATTCGAGAATTTTGCGAGGAGCCTGGTTCACATTTTCAACAATGCGATCGATCATGGAATGGAAGAAGAGCAAGAACGATTGGCATGCGGAAAAGAACGCAGCGGCAAGATTCAATGCCGCATTTGGCAAGAGGATACTTCCCTGTGCGTCATGATTCGTGATGATGGGCGTGGGGGAGATATGGAGAAGCTAAGGCTGGCATTGGCTGAGCATGTTACGGTACAAGAACATGCAAGTCTCGTATCGGGCAGAGGAATTGGCCTGTCCATTGTCAAAAAAGAGGTTGAGCAGTTGGGAGGAACCCTTCAGGTTCATACCCAAAACGGAGAAGGCACCCGCTTTACCTTCCGAATCCCGCTAGAAACATAGAAAAAAACTGAGGCGCCAGTGCCTCAGTTTTTTTGGTTGATCGACTAAAGCGAATTCGTAATGGAAGCCAAAAGTCGTTCTTCATCGATCGGTTTTAGAATGTAATGGCGCGCTCCAGCGTTGATTGCTTCAAAAACGAGCGGCTTTAATCCGTTGGTGCTGACCATAATGATGTTGGCGTCGGGGAAGGTGCCGATGATTTTTTTGACGGTCTCTATGCCATTCATTCCTGGCATATTGATATCCATCGTCACCACGTCGGGAAGGTGGGCCGTATACTTTTGATAGGCGTCCAACCCATTCGTCGCTTCTGCAATGACTTGATGGCCCGCCCGTTCCAAAATGATTTTCATGTAATCTCGTACTACAAGGGAGTCGTCTGCTATCAGTATACGAGCCATAAATCCTCCTGTTTCGAAACGGTTAGTAATTCTTGGTAAGTGATCATCCTGCTTTTACCATAACACTGATAGGAAAAATGTCGCAATCATTTGATCATCAAAAGTGTGCAAACATACAAAAAAACAAACGAATTCCAGCTTTTGATGAAACTGGATTCGTTTGTTTAGCTTTTCCAGATGGGTCATGTATTCGGTTAGCAAAAGCAATCTGGCTTGCCAGGAGCATCATGATAGGCGAGCAAGGCATTGACCCCATGACTTAAGATAGCACCGGAACGTGTCACTGCGGCAACCAGTAGAGCCTCCATAATTTCCTCCATGGTGCCGCCCAGTTCTTTATACTTTTTGACGTGAACATCGATGCAATAAGGGCAGCCAGTCACGTGAGCGACCACAATGGCAATCAACTCTTTCGTTTTGACCGGAAGCTGGTGGGATTGCTGGTAGATTTGCCGCTCGAAAGAAAAATAAGAAGCGGCAGCGTCAGGCGCCAATTTCATCAATTCTGGGATATGCGACAAATTTGCTGATTCATAATACGAACGTGCTTTTGACATGAAACATCCTCTCCCTTTTCATGGGTAGTCACTACGACTTTATTGTAGAGAGAGAAAATGGTTGCTTCTGTAACTTACTCACCAATCTCACCAATCACTAGGAAAAAGTTTTTCCTGGAGGGCATCACGGCGAATAGCTGTGATTCGGCCTCGGCCTAACTGAAGCCACCCGGCTTTTTCAAACTCCTTGAGTGACCGACTGATTACCTCTCGGGCAGTTCCGAGTTCTATGGCAATCGCTTCATGGGTGATGGAAAGATGATTGTGAGAATCTGTGGTACGACGGAGCAATAATTCGGCGATGCGGGCGTTGATCGGTTTAAACGCGATATCCTCGACCAGAGATGTGACGGAGACCATTCGGTTGATCATGTTCCGGTAAATAAACTGACGCAAGTCCTTATAGTGATCCATCCAGTCTTTGAAAACATCTACAGGCAAAAGCAGCAGCTCGGTTTCCTCTTCTAGCTGTGCGGATGCTTCATAGCCCGTCTCACCTAAAATACTGGCCATCATGAGGACGCAGACTCCCCCGCGTTGTACCCGATATAACGTAACCTCACGTCCTGACTCGCTGATGATATAGATGCGGACCTTGCCTGACAATACAAAAGCGGCATGGGCAAACAGATGACCCTGCTGCATCGTAAGCTGGGGAGAAAAGCGTTCCACTGTTATGTCAGGATGGCGCCATGCGGCTTCCGGAACAAGGGAAAAGCACGGAAAAGCATCCGTCACAAGTTGGATTCGATTCAAGTCCATTGTTTTACCCTCCGCGACAACTCAATTAGAGAAATATGCTTACTTGTAGTGTAGGGAAAAGACGGGATCTCTACAATGGAATATCCGTCTGCGGACTGACGAGAGAACAACCCTGCAGCCTGATTTCCCTTCTATGCTGTTTTGCTATGATGTTATAGAACTTATCTTGTAAAAATAACCAGTATCGAGGGGAAACAGATGAAACAGATGAAACAGTGGATAGGAGTAGGTCTAATTGCTGTGGGAATTGGCTTGGCCGGATGCACGATCAACAATAACGTGATCAAGGTTGAAGAAGAAAAAAGACAGCTTGAATTACCTGCGGAGTCCATCGAGGTGTTGAATATTGTGACCGATTCAGGCGATTTGATCGTCAAAGGTGATGAGAAAGCAACCGCGATTCATGTAGAGGCTGAAATCAAATCGAAAAATGTCAAACCCGAAGAAATCATCCTTACACTCGAGAAGGATGGGAATAACGCAACACTACGATCCGAAGTGAACACAGATATCGGTTTTAACTTTGTGGATATGACGATAACGGTAATCGTTCCAGCTAAGCTGCCGATAGCCCTTACCGATGGATCAGGAGATATTGACATGACGAATCTAACAGGAAAGCTCACGATTGAGGATGACTCTGGTGATATTCAATTAACGAATACGAACGGAGAGGTAGAGATTCGTGACCAGTCCGGTGATATTAAGATCAAGGACGCGTCAGCCCTCAAACTGATCGAAGACGATTCAGGTGAGATCGTCATGGAAAATACGGGTGGAAACGTAGCGATTCACGATCAATCCGGTGATATGTATATTAGGAAGCATAAGGGTGATATTACGATATCTGACCAAAGCGGCGATATTGTCATTGATACAGTCGAAGGAAATGTGCTGATTGAGAATGACGGGAGCGGAGATCGATTCGTTCAAAACGTAACAGGCTCGTACACATCCAAATAAATCAGGACCGTCAGGGTTTTTGCCCTGGCGGTTTTCTTGTTCGTGGCGGTATTTTGACAGGCTGAGGAAAAAATTAGCCGACTAATGAAAAAAAGCTTTCCCTTCCGATAAAGAAGTGCTAATATAACAAAGGTAGTTCTAATTGAGAATGAATCTCTTTATTAATGATCATGAGAATTATTCTCTTTGGTAAATATTCGAGTCAATACGGGACATTACTCCATGAAAAAGTAAGAAGAGTAGGGACGCGATGAAAAAGAGATATTTGGTTGTAGCACTGATTTTGCTATCGTTCGTTTCACTTTTTATTGGCGTGAAAGATATATCTCCGTGGGATCTGTTCAATCTCACAGATGACAAAGTGCAAGTGCTATGGATTAGCAGGATTCCGCGTGTGATCAGTATTATCATCGCAGGGGTCAGCATGAGTATCGCCGGATTGATCATGCAACAGCTAACCCGAAACAAGTTCGTTTCTCCGACGACAGCAGGGACAGAGGACTCCGTTCGATTCGGAATATTGGTTTCACTCTTGGTATTCGCCGATGCGAGCTCCTGGGTGAAGCTACTCGTTGCTTTTGCATTTGCTCTCTTTGGAACCTTTGTCTTTATGAAGATTCTCGAAAGAATCAAATTTAAAGACTCCATTTTCATCCCGTTAGTGGGACTGATGTTTGGAAACATCGTCGGGTCCATCACGACGTTTTTCGCTTATAAGCATGACCTGATGCAAAACATGTCTGCTTGGTTGCATGGAGATTTCTCCACCATTATGAAAGGCAGCTATGAGCTTTTGTACATAAGCATTCCGCTGGTGATTATCGCTTACTTGTATGCGAACAAGTTTACCATTGCCGGAATGGGTGAAGAGTTCGCCATCAACCTCGGGTTGAACTACAAGCATGTCGTCAACATTGGACTGGTCATTGTCGCTTGTGTGACCTCGGTAGTTATTCTCACAGTAGGGACAATCCCGTTTTTGGGGCTGATCATTCCCAACCTGGTTACGATCTACCTGGGAGATAACCTGAAAAAAAGCTTATCTCATACCGCTTTGCTTGGCGCGGTGTTTGTACTTGCTTGTGATATCCTGGGACGCCTCATCATCTTCCCATACGAGATTTCCATCGGCATGATGGTTGGGGTCATTGGCAGCGGGATATTCGTGTACTTACTCATGAGAAGAAAGGCATATGAACAATGAAAGCGAAGATAGCTGCCCTGTCGATAGTGGCGATTGCTTTGATAGCCATTTTTATGATGATTGACGCCGGTGGCAACTGGGATTACGTCCTTCCTCGGCGGGCTAAGAAAATTCTTGCCATCATTTTAACCGGTTGCATCATCGCCTTTTCTACGATGATCTTCCAGACAATCACGAACAACCGAATCTTGACGCCTAGCATCATCGGCCTCGATTCGCTCTATATGTTCATCCAAACATTTGTGATCTTTGTTTTTGGCTCCACCCATTTCACCTTGATGAACAACAACGTCAACTTTCTGATCTCGACAGGTGGGATGGTGCTTTTCGCAGGCTTGCTCTACAAATTCCTGTTTAAGAGGGAAGGGCAAAACATTTATTTCCTGCTCCTTATCGGATTGATCTTGGGCACATTGTTTAGCAGTTTGTCCACGTTCATGCAAGTGTTGATTGATCCGAATGAGTTTCTGGTTGTGCAAGACCGAATGTTCGCCAGCTTCAACAATGTAAAAACAGACCTGTTGATCACGAGCTTTGTTCTGGTCATCGGTATCATGATTTACTTCTGGCGATACATCAAGTACTTGGATGTGTTATCACTCGGTCGGGATCAGGCGATTAATTTGGGGATTCCGTACGATTTTGTCATCAAACGGTTCCTCGTCGTCATTGCCATTCTCGTATCAATCGCGACAGCGCTCGTTGGACCGATTACCTTCCTCGGACTGCTGGTAGCGAATCTCGCCCATCAGTTTATGAAAACCTATCAGCATAAATACTTGCTGGTGGGCTCGGCTTTAATCAGTGTGATTGCACTGGTTGGCGGTTTGTTGATCGTGGAGCGTGTACTTGCGTTCTCCACGACGCTTAGTGTCATTGTCAACTTTATTGGTGGAGTTTACTTCATCTATCTTCTGTTAAAGGAGAATAAAGCGTGATCGAAGTCCGGAATGTCTCAAAACTATATGGTAGCAAATATGTCGTGGAAGATGTCTCTGTGAAAATTGCCAAGGGGAAAATCACGTCCTTCATCGGACCCAATGGGGCCGGAAAGAGTACGTTGCTGTCGATGATTAGTCGCCTGTTGACCAAGGATCAAGGTGAGGTTTTCATTGAGGGTCGGGAGATTGGGCAGACAAAGAGCAGTGAGCTGGCAAAGAAAATCTCGATTCTCAAGCAATCGAACCACATTACGGTGCGGTTGACGATTCGTGAGCTGGTCAGCTTTGGTCGCTTCCCGTATTCACAAGGCAATTTGACAAAAGAGGATTGGAAGTATGTAGATGAGGCTATCCAGTATTTGGAGCTTACGGATATTCAACACAAGTACCTCGACCAGTTGAGTGGCGGTCAGCGTCAACGCGCTTACATCGCAATGGTTGTTGCTCAAAATACGGAATACGTCCTCTTGGATGAGCCACTCAACAATTTGGATATGAAGCATTCTGTCCAGATCATGAAAGTGCTGCGACGTTTGGTAGACGAAAGGGGCAAAACGGTTGTCATTGTCATTCACGATATCAACTTTGCTTCCGTCTATTCGGATTATATCGTCGCTCTCAAGGATGGCAAGGTCGTAAAGGAAGGCACTACAGACGAAATCATCACCCAACCTATCTTGAAAGATGTCTATGACATGGATATCCATATTGAAGACATTGAACAGAACAAAATATGCGTTTATTTCGCGTAAGCTCTATCTTCCTATCGTTAAAATTTTGATGGCCTGCCGGGGGTTTCATCAGCAAGCTATCAATAATTTTATATACTTTTACATTCTATATAGAGGTGAGAGAAGTGAACAAAAAATTACTCATGCTGTTTATGGCAGTACTGTTGGCTGTATTCACAGCTGCATGCGGCTCCAATAACGCTGCTCCTGCAACAACTGCGGGGGACGCAACCAAAGCACCGGAAGCTGTACAAACATCCGAGGAAGTTACGATCAAGCATAAATTGGGTGAAGCAAAACTGAAAAAGAATCCAAAAACAGTTGTAGCATTTGACTTCGGTGTTCTGGATTCCTTGGACAAATTGGGTATCGAAGTAGCAGGTGTTGCACAGTCTACCAACATTCCTGCGTACCTGGAAAAGTTCAAAGACGCGAAATACACAAACGTTGGCGGTTTGAAAGAGCCAGACTTTGAAAAAATCAATGCAATGAAACCGGATGTGATCTTCATTTCCGGTCGTCAACAAGATGCTTACGAAGAGCTGAACAAAATTGCTCCAACCATCTTCATGGGTGTAGACAATGCGAAGTACATGGAATCTTTCAAAGAGAACATGAAAACATTGGGTACTATCTTCGGTAAAGAAACACAAGTAGAAGAAGAGCTGGGCAAAATCGATGCATCAATCAAAGAATTGAATGCAAAAGCAACGGCAAGCGGCAAGACTGCTCTGATCGTGATGGTTAACGAAGGCAAGCTGAACGCTTACGGCGCCGGTTCCCGTTTTGGTATCCTGCACGGTGAATTCGGATTTACGCCTGTAGACAAAAACATTTCTGTAGAAAATCATGGCCAAAGCGTTTCCTTTGAATATATCGCAGAAAAAGATCCAGACTACCTGTTCGTAATTGATCGTGGAAACGCGATTTCCAAGAATAAAGAAGTGTCTACTTCTACACAGCAAACGGTAGAAAACGACCTGATTAAGAACACGAAAGCATTCAAAACTGGCAACATCATTTACTTGGATTCTAGCAACTGGTACTTGTCTGGTGGCGGATTGGTATCCACCGCTGGCATGGCAGAAGAAGTTCTGAAAGAAGTTAAATGGTAAGAGGCTAGAAAAGAAAGTGGCGGCAGCCCATGGGAGTAAGGCATTCCCTGGGCTGTCGCCTTTTCATTTTTTAGAACGTGCTGATTCATTTATACTCGGGGCTCCCGCTTGGCAAACTCTTGTAACATCCCTCTTATTTGTTCAACCAATAAAGCAGGTGCCTTCTTTGGTGAACCCGAGTCAAACGGTGGCTGGGGATCGTATTCCAAAATCAACTGGACTCCTTTGCCCATATCCTCTCCCAATTCCCATGCAACCAATTGGAGTGCCATGTCGATACCAGAGGAAACGCCGGCTGCTGTAACGATTTTGCCCTGACGAACGACTCTCTCCTCTGTTGGAATGGTACCAAGAGATTGGAGCAGTTCGAAGGACCCCCAATGAGTAGTGGCTACGGCTCCATGTAACAAGCCTGCGGCACTCAAAATCAGAGAGCCGTTGCAAACAGACGTAGTCCATTTCGTCGTCTCATGTATGTGGCGAATCCACTGTAGAGTTTCTTCGTCATTCATAGGGGTTTTATAATTGGGCGGACTGCAACCGGGAACAACAAGAATATCAGCGGAAGTAACTTCTGAAAAACTGTAATCGGCATGTAAATAGCCCATATTGGAATCAAGTTTGATTAACCCTTTTTTCTTAGCGACAAATTTTACTTCACATTTCAACGTAGCAGCGAATACATCGTATGGACCAATTGCATCTAATGCGGTGATGCCGTCGAAAAGCAAGATGGCAACCTTCATGCTGATCTCTCCTTTGAAATGGGATATTTTTCTTGCAAACAAATACTACCATACATATAGGGGGTATATGTATGTCTGAGTTGTGACTAACTGCAAGGTTTTCTAAGCCACGTAACGAGGAGAGATAAACGGTTGGTATAGCAAAAAGCCGGTTACACCGTAAAACGTGGTGAAAACCGGCTTTTTGCTAGCGGAATCTAACCGTTATCTGGCTCCAACCAGCTTGCGCTCTTGCGTGTAAACAGGTTGGGTAGTGTTTTCGTTAGGTTGCTTTAGATCCACAGCATGACATAGCTCATATGGGAGGCAGAGCGGCACACCCGTGCGAGGGTCAGTCAGGATGTCTGCTTCGATGTTAAATACCTTACGCAGCATCTCAGGCGTCATGACTTCAGCAGGGCTTCCCTCAGCGACGACGGTACCGCGAGAGATGGCAACCATGTGCTGTGCATAACGGGTTGCGTGGTTCAAATCATGGACGACCATGACGATCGTACGATTTTCTTCGTCATTCAGCTTTTGCAGGAGCTTGAGAACCTCCAGCTGATGAGCCATATCCAGGAAAGTTGTAGGCTCATCCAGGAACAGGATGTCCGTTCCTTGCGCCAGGGCCATCGCAATCCAGGCGCGCTGACGCTGACCGCCGGATAGCTGGTCAACCGGACGATCATGGAAATCTGCCATGCCGGTCATGGAAATAGCCCAGTTTACGATTTCCTTGTCTTCCTTGGTCAAAGAACCGAAGCCTTTTTGATGAGGGAAGCGGCCATAGGTAACGAGCTCAGACACGGTCAAGCCATCGGGTGCGGTTGGGTTTTGCGGCAAAATCGCAAGTTGCTTGGCGACTTCCTTGGTCGATTGCTGATGGATCGACTTTCCGTCCAAAAATACTTGTCCGCCGGTTGGCTTCATAATCCGGGCGAGAGTTTTGAGGATCGTCGATTTACCAGAACCGTTTGCACCGACTAGGGCGGTGATTTTTCCAGAAGGAATGCTGATGTTCAAGTCTTTGACAATGGAAAGCTCACCGTATCCGATGTCCAGCTTTTGCGTGTATAAGCGCTCCACAATGGGCCAACTCCTTTTTAGGAAAGTATGTACATGTATGAGTAAACGCAGACAATGATAATCATTTTCACTAAGGTAAAGTATATAACGGAATGAGGCCAAATTCAATATGAAAAAGCCAACCTGCTCACATGTGTGAACAAATTGGCCTTGGGTTAACTTACGATGGTCAAGCTTTAGTAGGTGATATGAGCGATAATACCTTCTTCGTCGTCCAATACCAGCTCGATACCGGCGGAATAAGGGTTGCGCTGCATCTGGGTCTCCAGGTAGTAGCGAATCGCTTCAATCATATTAATCTCGACCAAGATTTGTTGGCGATCCATCCAGTGTATTTCAGCAGAGAAGCCATACTCCTCGTCCCACATCAGCTCGACGGAGATGTCTTGTGGCTTCAACTGCTTTTTGTTAGCTGCATGAATGCAGATTGCATTAATGATATCTTGTTCAGAAAAAGTTATCTTTTCCATGCGTTCAGTTCCTGTTCTTTCGCGCGCTTGGTTTTGAAGTAGACGAACGCTTTGCGGATCAGGATAATCACAGCGAGGATCGCCATCAGGTTGATCATGAAGCCAAGGATGGAGCCGAGAATACCCATATCAGCGAACAGGCTTCCAAACAGCAAACCAGCCAGACCGCCAATCAGGAGACCTTTCATGAACCCGCCGCTTTTGCTTGCGGTAGCAGCAGGAGTTGTTGTGGTACCTTTATTGGTTGTTGCGTTTACATTTGAATCGGCTTTGTTGGTTGTTTGTGTATTGGTAGGAGCCGTGTTAGAGTTAAAAGATTTTTTCCCGGACTTATAACCTTTCGCATCGGCATGATCAATGAATCCTCCGGCCGGAGCGAGTACGAGCATTACGGCAACCAACATCATGATGAGTTTTTTCATGTTATTTGAGTAGCCCCTCTCATTAAAATGACTTGTATATATAAGTCTACATGAATATCGAGCGAAATACCAACGAACTTTCAGTGACGATCAGTCTAAATACCTACAAAAAAGCCCCTGACAAGCGATTTCGTCAGGGGTTCTTCGATTTACGCGCTCTTTTTCAGTTTTCGGGCTGCCCAGTTACCCAACGATTGAATGAGCTGGACCAAAACGACGAGGATAATGACGGTAATGATCATGACTTCGATATCCCATTGCTGATAGCCGTATCGCAAGGCGAGATCGCCCAATCCACCGGCACCCACTGCGCCCGCCATAGCAGTGGCACCGATCAAACCGATGGTCGCAATCGTCAGGCAGAGGACGATGCCAGGTCGTGCTTCACGCAGCATGATGCGAAAAATAATCTGCGTCCGGGATGCACCCATCGCTTGGTACGCTTCGATCACGCCGCGATCTACGTCATGCAGGGCCGTTTCCATCAGGCGTGAGATGTAAGGTGTCGTATAGACGATGAGCGGCACAATGGCTCCCTCAATCCCAATCGAGGTGCCCACGATCAACTCTGTAAAAGGAATGATCGCAACCATAAGAATAATAAAAGGCAGTGAACGCACAATGTTGATGAGCGTATTCAGGGTGTGATAGATGATCTTGTTCGGGAAAAGGTGATTCGCCTGTGTGATGACCAACAAAATCCCGAGCGGAATCCCGATCAATGTCGCAATGAACAACGAAAACCCGACCATGATAACAGTCTCTTGCAGGGATTGCCCGAATACCGGAATCATTTCAATCAGACGCTCCATTAGCTCCGCACCTCCTCTGGTGACACAATATCTACGCGGTAGACGGATTCCCGCAAGAAGCGAATGCCGTCTTGAATGGGCTGGTCTTCACCAGAAATGTGCAATAGCAAAATGCCGAGCGCCGTTCCCTTAATGGTCGTAATCGAGCCGTACAACAGATTGGTGCTAATCGGAAAGCGTGCGGACAAGGTGCCTAGAACTGGATCGAGAGCGGCATCTCCGCGAAAGGCAACGCGAACAATTTTGGAAACAGGTCCGGTTTCTTTTATCTTGGACAAAATCTCCTGTGGTACCTGATCGTCAAAAACCGTTTTGATAAAATTGCGGGTCGTTTGCTCTTGCGGATTGCTGAACACATCCAGAACAGAGCCTTGCTCGATGACGACACCGTTTTCCATGATAGCTACCTGGTCGCAGATTTTTTTGATGACCTGCATTTCATGTGTAATCAGCACGATAGTCAGGTTAAACTTTCGATTGATGTCGAGCAACAGCTCGAGAATCGATTCGGTCGTCTGCGGGTCGAGAGCGGAAGTCGCTTCGTCGCAGAGCAGGATTTCCGGATCAGTCGCAAGCGCACGAGCGATGCCCACCCGTTGCTTTTGTCCACCGGATAGCTGAGAAGGATAAGCGTTTGCTTTATCAGACAAGCCAACCAAGCCGAGAAGGTCTTCTACCTTGCGCTTAATGACATCTTTGGGGACGCGATTCATCCGCAAGATTTCCGCCACATTGTCAAAGACATTATAGGAAGAGAGCAGGTTGAAGTGTTGAAAAATAATCCCGATCTTTTTGCGAGCTTGCCGCAGCTCTTTTTCCTTGAGGGTCAGCATGTTCTGGCCATTGACGATCACAGAACCGCTAGTTGGCTTCTCCAACAGGTTGATGGTACGGAGCAGGGTGCTTTTCCCCGCTCCGCTAAAGCCGATCACCCCGTAGATTTGCCCTTTTTCCACCTGCAGGGATACGCCCTTCAATGCTTTTACCTGCTTGTTTCCTACTTGATACGACTTATGAATATCGGTTAGCTGTATCATAACGAGTTCTCCTTGTGGGTTCTTGATGTTCCTGGCGTCGATCTTACCAGGACGGCAGTACAGCTCCTTCAAAACGCTCGTCGATGAATTTTTTCACTTCTTCCGAGCGGTAGATGTCCACCAGCTTTTTGACGGCAGGGTTGTCTTTGTTGGTTTCGTTGACTGCCAAGATGTTCACGTACGGAGAGTCAGCCTTCTCAGCGAAGATCGCGTCTTTTTTCGGAGAGTAGCCAGCTTCCATTGCGAAATTCGTATTAATCGAAGCAACCTCTACGTTGCTCAGCGAGCGTGCCAGGAAAGCAGCCTCCAGCTCTTTGAATTGCAAATTTTTCGGATTTTCCACGATGTCCAATGGTGTTGCGTTGTCACCCACGCCATCCTTGAGCTTAATCAAGCCAGCTGCCTGATAGAGCAGCAAGGCGCGTGCTCGGTTGGTCGGGTCGTTTTGAATGCCGACAACACCGCCTGCCGGGATATCCTCGACTTTTTTATGCTTGGTGGAGTAAAGACCCATTGGATACGTCACGGTTTTTCCGACCTCGACGATCTTTGTTTTGTGATCCTGATTGAACTTCGCCAAGAACGGAATGGTTTGGAAGCTGTTTACATCGAGATTTCCTTTATCGAGAGCTTGGTTCGGCTGTACGTAATCGTTGAAAACGACGACTTCGACGTCGAGTCCTTTGCCTTTGGCGACTTCTTTTACTTTGTTGAGAATCTCTTCGTGCGGGCCGCCAGTGACGCCGACCTTGAGTGAGGTTTGTTCAGCAGCAGTGCCACCGTTAGCAGGCGCAGCTTCTTGTTTACCACCGCAAGCCGTTACGAGCGATGCAGCGAGCAGCAGTGTAGTGAGCAGTAGACCAGTCTTTTTCATGAAAATACCCCTTTTCTCTGGATGTAAGATGGAAACGAAAAAAGCCTCTTCCGACAGAAGAGGCGAAAACTGCGAGTATGTAAACACACTGCAACAATACCTCTCTTATCTGTCGGAATAAATTCCGCTGGATTTGGCACCATATCGTTTGCGATAGGTTGCCGAGGTGTCATAGGGCCAGTCCCTCAACCTCTCTTCATAAGAGAATGTGCTATGAAATTTTAACGAAAGATAAAATCGCTAATCCTTATTCGAATAGTTGGATTATATCTTGCACCAACATGGATGTCAAAGTTTTTTTCAAATGAATGCGATATTTGCGAAAAATGTGGTGATTCTACCTTCCTTTCGCATTACTCCTGTACAACCACCAATCGGGCGGGATGAGAGTCTATTGTTTTTCAAATATTTTCCATATAAATTCTTGATTTTCCATTTATTACCATGTAACATACTTAATAGGAAGATAATTCCAAATTACTAGTAATGGAGGATTATTATGAAAAGATCTGTTAAAGGTACAATTGCAGCAGCTCTTTTACTTAGCAGTCTATCTATTGGATCTAGTGCTATGGCATCATCACATGATGCAGTTGTAAAAGAAAAATATCCGGAGAGTAACGTTAAGGTTAATCAGGTTAAATATCAGGATAATTCCGCAAAATCTTATTTGAAGTTATTGGAACCTATGGGATCTGAAAGACCGATTGATGACGTGCCAATTAAGAATGCCAAAACGGATTCCAAAAATTTTAATATTCCAGAGGGCTATGGTTGGGTTAAAGTGTGGGTATATAATAGTGGAACCTACGAGATCAAAGTGTCCGTTACTGATTCATCCGGTAGTCAGAAAATGTTCTTTAGAGTACCACCTTATGGTAATCAAAAAATTGAAATAAGTAGCTCGCCATGGGGAACTGGTTCGCATACAGTTTCGCTTTCGTCAGATGAGAACATGGAAGGTAAAGTTGCAGTAAAAATAGCACAACACCAGAATGAGCTGTAACACATAACAAAATACCAAAAACGAAAAAACATCTCGGTTCACTGTTTATGGTGAATCGAGATGTTTTTTGGCGTTGTACTCGCCTCCAAGTGGGGATAGAAAAATCTGAAATTTAATTTTCTGACAGACCACGAGAGAACTGCCCACCCTGAAAGGGGGGAGGGGCAGAAGGTATCGCATAGTCCCCTGTCCGGTAAATCGCGGCAGAGCAATTCACGCAATTATATGAAATTGATCTAAATACGAATATTCTATTGAAGAATCGAAAAATCATTTGTATAATGAGAGCGAATGAACTCTATGCCAGCTATCGCAGGTGATGACATGACTCTCGTGGACTCCAATGAAACCAGAAAAAAGCTGTCTGCCATCTATAATGAGATAGCAAAAGAGTTGTTCGGATTTGGAACGACTTTGCTCCGAGTCACGATTGAAAACCAGATGATTACGTTCCAAGCCAAGCATCGTCGCTCTCCGCGCTCACAAGCGTTGGAAGGAGAAGCGCCGGCCCTCAAGCTCGAAGTCGATTTTCGCATGTCCCTTCTTTATAAGAAGAAACTGAGAGAACGACTGGAAGAAGAGATGGGGTTGCCGTTGGAAGCCGTGCTGAGGGACTATGATGCGCCTACGCAGTGGGCGATCACGAATGTTATTTTAGCTGAATCAGAACTGAATACCTGACGCAATCGTTCGGATTTTCTCTTTTGATCTATCTTAAGGGGAGACCGTAGACTTTGCGTAAAACGGGTGTCACTTCTCTTTGTTTACGAAGAAAAGTGCTCTTGTTTAGAATGATACGTTCTAATCAAGGGTACTTTTCTTTTTATTGTATCACCATATTTTGTCATCAATTGAACCCAACTGGAGGAGAATTACGATGAAAAAATTACTTGCTGGAATCCTGTCTTTCTCTATGATGTCACTGGCTCTCGCTGGCTGTGGCAGCAATGATCAACCACAAGCGGGAGGAGCTGGCGGTGAAGCCAAGGGCGAGCCACAAAAGCTGGTCATCTCCACATGGGGCTTCTCCGAAGACTTTTTCCGCAAAGAAGTATATGAGCCGTTTGAAAAAGAACATAACGTGAAAATCGTACTGGAAATCGGGAACAACGCAGAGCGTCTGAACAAAATTCGCCAAGGAAGCTCCGATGTAGACTTGATCTACCTCTCTGACTACTATGCACAGCAAGGGATTGAGAGTGGCGCATTTGAAAAAATCGACCGCAGCCGAATCCCGAACCTGGATCAAATCTACGACATCGCCAAAGCACCACTGGGCGAGGAATACGGTCCAGCTTACACGATTGGCCAATTCGGGATTGCCTACAATCCAAAGCTCGTAAAAACCGAAATCAAAGATTGGAAAGATCTGTGGAACCCTGAGCTGACAGGCAAGCTGACACTGCCAAGCATTACTTCCACGACAGGCCCGATGGTTCTCGACAGTGCTTCTGCGGTCGCGGGCAGCAAGGAATTCAACGAGGATCAAGCCTTCGCGAAAATGAAAGAAGTCAACAAAAGTGTCGTGAAGTTCTACGATAAGACTTCCGAATACGTGAACATGTTTGGACAAGAAGAAATCGGCGTAGGACCTATTATGGAAATGTACTTCAAAGACATCAAAGCCGCTGTTCCAGAAGCTGTTTTCGTACAACCTGCAAGCGGCGGATATGCAGTCATGAATACGGTTAACATCGTAAAAGGCTCGAAAAACAAAGCACTCGCAGAAGACTTCATCAACTACCAGCTGAGCAAGGAAGTTCAGGAGAAAACAGCAAAGGCAAAAATCGATTCTCCTGTAAACAAAACGGTTCAACTGACAGAAGAAGAAGCAAAAGGCGTAACGTACGGGGAAGCAACCGTAAGCAAGCTGAAAATGCTGGATATGAAATTCGTGAACGAGCACTCCAAAGCATGGATTGACCGTTGGAATCGTGAAATCACGCAATAACGAACGATAGAAAAACAAAGGGCGAGGGTATAGACAATATCGGATATACCCTCGTTTTTCAACGTATAGGAATTTATAAAATAAATTCTGGAGCGCATGTAAACATTCCGCTAAAACGCGGTCGCTCCACGTTGAATTGGCTTAGATAGAAGTTTTCTTATGAGGAATGAACGTGAGGAGGACCATTCGTGCAAAAGATCATTCTTGACGTGGATACGGGCATTGATGATGCGCTTGGCATTATTCTCGCTGTGAAGAGCGAGCAATTCGATCTGATTGGCATTACTACGGTGAATGGCAACGTGTCGTTGCGAAAAGCAACAGAAAACACGTGCAAAATTCTCGATTTCTTGCAAGTCGGCGAGCAAATCCCTGTTGTCTGTGGAGCATCTGAACCGCTGCTGCGACCGTTGTTTTTCGAGCATGCCGTACATGGTGAGGATGGTTTGGGAGGAGCCCTTGCCGGAGTTCCGATTTACAAGGAACCGACAGCTGGCTTTGGCCCTGATTTCATCGTGGAAAACGTACTTGCTCAATCCGGCGAGATTACGCTCATCATGACGGGGCCGCTGACCAATTTGGCTTTGGCGGTGAAAAAATGCCCGGAGCTTGTTCAACACGTCAAGGAAGTCATTTTCATGGGTGGGGTTGTCCGCGAGCATGGCAATGTGACGCCAGTTGCGGAGTACAACATGTACGTCGATCCAGAGGCAGCGAAGGTCGTATTTCATGCCGGATTCCCGCAATTGACGATGGTTGGACTGGATGTGACGCGAAGAGTGCTGCTGAACGAGGAGCACATTCGTGAGCTGGGAGATACACCGATGGGCGAGTACGTGAGACAGAGTACGTCTGATTACCTCCATCGTTATTTTCAACGAAATGGCATTTATGCGTGCGCCATGCATGATCCATTGGCTGTCGCAGTCGCACTCGATCCGAAGCTGGTGAAGACGCAGAAGTTATATGTAGATATCGAAACGAGAAGTGAGCTGTGTGATGGGCAAACGGTTTGCGACTTTCAAAACCGCCTGAAAAAAGAACCGAACATAAACGTCTGTCTGGACGTAGATGCAGATGCGTTCTTTGCGCGTTTTCTCGGCGCATTGAAAGCCTGACGATACCGTGAACAGGAGTTAATCAGATGAGAAAAACGGGTCTTTATTTATTGCTGTTGCCGGGTGTGCTGTTTTTGACGCTGTTCATGGTCATTCCGATCGTGATGACGATTGCGTCCACCTTTTATCAGGATGGTAGCTTTACGATCCAAGGCTATCTCCAATTTCTTACCGACGCGTACTTCCTGAAAATTATGCTGACAACGTTGCAGGTCAGTCTGGTCACGACGATTGCGTGTGTTCTGATCGGTTTTCCTGCCGCGTACTACATTTCCAAGCTTGGCCCACGCAAAAAAGGCATCCTGCTGGCATTGGCGATTTTTCCTTTGCTGACCAGCTCTGTCGTGCGGTCGTTCTCTTGGATGATTATTCTCGGAAAAAAGGGCTTATTGAACAGCTCGCTGCTTGCCATCGGGCTCATCGATAAGCCGTTGGAAATATTGTATACGCCGACTGCGATGATGATTGGTTTGATTCATCTGTTCCTGCCGCTGATCATTATTACGCTGGTAGGGGTGATGGAAAACATCGACCCAGATTTGCTGAAGGCGGCGGAAAGCTTGGGTGCTTCCAAGTTGACGGCCTTCTGGAAGGTCATTGTGCCACTTAGTGTGCCAGGACTCATCATCGGTAGCATTCTCGTGTTTGTCGGAAGCCTGACCGCCTACACCACGCCGGCCTTGCTGGGTGGAAAACAGCGGGTCATCTCCACGTTCCTGTATCAAAATGCGATTACGCTCAATGACTGGCATTTGGCATCTGTCATTGCCACGATCATGATTGTCATAACATTTGTCGTCATCTATTTTATGAACAAGCTGGCGACGAAATTAAATCCGAAGGGGTAGAAGCTATGCAGGAGAAAAATCGCGGGTTGGCCCTGTTTACCTCTCTCGTCTTTCTGTTTTTGCTAGGGCCACTCATTATCATTTCTTTTACGTCGTTTGAGCCGGGGAGCGTCTTGAAGTTTCCGCCGGAGGGTTTTTCCTGGCGGTGGTACGAAAACATTTTTGAGGTAGAGATGTTCATGACGACGTTCAAGACGTCGATGTTCGTTTCTTTGCTGGGAAATCTCTTGGCGCTCTTGTTGGGGATTCCGGCAGCTTATGCACTCAGTCGCTTTGATTTTCGCGGCAAGGGCATTTTGAATGGCATTTTCATCTCACCTGTCCTGATTCCGGGTATCGTGATGGGTTTTGCCATGCTGAAATACGTCATTGTCGTATACCATTTGCCGATCTATGCGGGACTTCTCATCGGTCATACGGTGCTGATGCTTCCGTTTATCATTCGCGTCATTGCATCTTCCTTGTCCAACTTTGACTTCGCTATTGAAGAAGCGGCGTTAAGCCTTGGGGCAGGTCGTCTCGAAACCTTTTTCAAAGTCGTCTTGCCGAATATTCGCTCCGGGATTATTGCTGCGATTCTGATCGCTTTTCTGGAGTCGTTCAACAACGTAGATATCTCTGTTTTCATGACGGGACCAGGGGTAAGCACGCTGCCGATCCAGATGCTGACGTACGTAGAAAACAACTTCGATCCGACGATCGCCGCGATTTCCGTGCTGCTCATGATTTTTACGGCTATTCTCATGTTCATCATTGAACGTCTGATGGGGCTTTCCTACTTTACAAAACGATAACGGAGGCATCAACTCATGGCATTGCTCACGCTGGAAAACGTATCGGTTGCCTATGACAATCAATATATATTGCAAAACTTCAATCTCAATATCGAAAAAGGACAGCTCATCTCTTTGCTTGGTCCGAGCGGTTGCGGAAAGACGACGACGCTGCGTTTGATTGCGGGTTTTCTGGAAGCAAAAGATGGACGATTCATGTTTGAAGGAAAAGATTATACGCGCGTTCCGGTAAACAAACGCAACTTCGGGTTTGTGTTCCAGAGCTATGCGCTGTTTCCGCACCTTTCTGTTTTCGATAACGTGGCGTTCGGTTTGCGCCTGCGCAAGGTCAATGAAACAGAGGTAAAGACCAGGGTGCAGCAAATTCTCGAAGTCGTGAGTCTCGGCGGCTACGAAAAGCGTTTCCCGAAGGAGCTATCCGGTGGTCAAAGACAGCGCGTGGCGATTGCGCGAGCACTGGTGATTCAGCCTGACCTGCTGCTGTTCGATGAGCCGCTCAGTAACCTCGATGCCAACCTGCGGATCAACATGCGCGTAGAAATCCGTCGTATTCAGCAGGAGCTGGGAATTACGACTGTGTACGTATCGCATGACCAGGAGGAGTGCTTCTCCATTTCTGACCAGGTGGCGATCATGAACAAGGGTGTGATCGAACAGCTCGACGATCCAGCCACCATTTTCAAATATCCAAAGACTGAGTTTATCGCTCGCTTTATTGGTTTTACCAACTTCATCGACTTCACGGAGCGCACCGAGCAGAACGGAGAAATCGGCCTGCGAGTCGGTGATCATCATTTTACCGCGTCCAAAAATCCGGGCACTGCGAATCCATCCGGCAAAAAATGCGCAATGCGACCAGATGACCTTCTCGTCACGACAGAAGAGAACACCGAGCCGGGAATGAACCGTCTGCGCGGGACGGTAAAGGTAAGCACGTTTTTGGGACGCAGCTATCAATATGTCGTGGAAACAGAGTTGGGCGACTTCACGGTCAATCAAGAGATGGAGACTCCGTACAAGACTGGCCTAAACGTCAATCTGCTGTTTCCAAAAGACAAAGTGGTACTCGTGGACTAAAGACAGGAGGTTATTTTCGTGAAGGTCGATTTGTTGATTCAAGACGTCCAAGTATTTAACAGCTATTTTAAAAAGTTCATCAAAGGAAACGTCGCTGTTTTGGATGAACGATTCTTCTATATCGGTGAGCGGAGTACGGAAACATTTGAAGCTGCCGAGATCGTGGATGGACAAGGCCGCTACATGATTCCAGGTCTGGTCGATATACACTTGCATATTGAGAGCACGATGGTGACGCCGGAGACGTTTTCCTTTGGCCTGATTCAAAACGGAGTGACGACGATCGTACCGGAGCCGCATGAGATGGCCAATGTGTTCGGAATCGAAGGGATCAAAGAGATGATTCGCGCGAGCCGTGATTGTGTCGTTGATATGCTGTACGCGATCCCGAGCTCCGTACCAGCTACCTCAATGGAAACGACGGGTGGGTCTGTCGAGATTGCAGATATGGACGAGCTATTGCGATCCGAAGAGATCATTTGCCTCGGCGAAATCATGAACTACGTAGACATCATCAAGGACCCTGACTGCAAGACGAATCGCATCCTGGAGCATATCCGCAAGACGTATTCAAAGCTCGTCATCGAGGGACATGTTCCGAAATTGCTTGATTTGGACCTGCATCGCGTCATTTATGCGGGAGTGGACTCTGATCATACGCACCAGACGCGTGAGGGCATGGAAGCGAGAATCGCAGCGGGCATGTTTCTGGAGATTCAAGAAAAATCGATGACGGATGAAGTCATGGACTATTTGATCAAAGAGGATGTTTCCGAGCATTTTTGCTTTGTGACGGATGATGTGATGACCGATTCCTTGGTCAATCGTGGACATTTGAACCATATCGTGAAAAAAGCCATTCAAATGGGCATGAAGCCAGAGCGTGCGATCTACGCAAGTACATTTACCCCAGCCAGACGTATGAACATGACGGATAGAGGGGCGGTTGCTCCCGGCAAAATAGCGGATTTCCTGTTGCTGTCTGATTTGCATGAATTCAAGATCGAACGCGTCTACAAAAAGGGGAAGAAGGCTTACGACGCCAAGGAAGAGTACCGACAAGTAGTTAAAGAAAAGCAGTTTCCTGCGCATTTTTATGAGAGCATCAAGCTATCGCCACTGACAGAGAAAGACTTCCGCGTCACGGTAGATGTGCCGGATAATCGCTATCCATGTCGGGTCATGCTCGTTCAAAACGGTTCTACTTTCACAGAGGATCACCGTGGAATCGCTGAGGTACGGGAAGGGCAACTCTTGTGGGAGGAGAGTCCGTACGGCTTGATCGCCGTCTTTGAACGTTATGGCATAAACGGGAATCGCGGTTACGGCTTGATTAGCGGCGATACGATCAAGCGAGGTGCGGTAGCCACCAGCTATTCGCATGACAACCACAATCTCTTGGTTGTCGGACACAACCCGCACGATATGATGGTCGCAGCCAATGAAGTCATCCGTAATCAGGGCGGCTTTTACGTGGTAGAGGACGGCAAGGTGATCGCGAGCCTTCATTTGCCGGTCGGAGGCATTTTGACAGAGGAACCATTGGAAAAGACTGCAAAGGAAGTCGAGCAACTTCGCCGTGCCATGGAGTCGCTCGGTTACAATCATTACAACCCGATCATGTCGATCAGCACGCATTCCTTACCGGTCAGTCCAGCCTTGAAGCTGACGGATCTGGGGTTGATCGATGTAAATGACGGGAAAATAGTTCCGTTGCTCTTGATGTGATAAAAGTTGTCTGCTGAGAATATTATTTTCGGCAGGCAATTTTTTTTGATCAAAAAGTCCCGAAAGAAGCATATAAATTTTCATGCATAGGCATACACTCCTGATTCATCTCCCTATTTTCTGACTGGAATTCGGGTATTTGGTAGGTTTTGGTTTAGGTATTCAGAATCTGTAATACTGGAAAAAATTTCTGTAACATGGAATTCGATCCTAATCCAGAAAAGAGGAGATAAATAAATGGATAACGTAGGGTTGAGAAACAAACTGTTCAGTAAAGGGCTGTCGCTTTTGTTCATGCTGGCAATGATGCTGGTAGCAGGCGCAGCTACGCTCGTGTTCGCTGAGAAAGTTTCGGCTCACGGGTACATCGAATCCCCAGCGAGTCGTTCTTACTTGTGTAAGACGGGGCAAAACACAGGCTGCGGTCAAATCCAGTGGGAACCGCAAAGTGTGGAGGGGATTGGGGGGTTCCCGCAATCTGGTCCCGCCGATGGTGAATTTACCGGTGCAGGCCGCTATCCTGAGCTTTACACACAAACAGCAGATCGCTGGACAAAGGTTACCTTGCAGGGTGGACAAAATGCGTTTACTTGGAATTTGACAGCCCCGCATAGTACAGCGGAGTGGAAATATTACATCACGAAAAAAGATTGGAATCCTAACAAGCCGCTTGCCCGAGCGGATTTGGAACTGTTCTGCTCGTTTCAGGACGGAGGGAAAAGACCGCCATTCACGGTAACGCAATCGTGCAATGTACCGACAGATCGTAGCGGTTACCACATTATTTTGGCTGTTTGGGAAATTGCTGATACGGGCATGGCTTTTTACCAGGCAATTGACGTGAATTTGATTAACACGGGAACAGGTATCGTAGAAAAGCCTACCGTTCCAGGCAATGTGACTTCCGTATCGCAAACAGCTACAAGCATTGACCTTAGCTGGACAAAATCCGTGGCATCTGAGGGAATCAAGCAATACGATGTGTATCGTGATGGAAAATTCATCGCATCTACGAAAGAAACAGCTTACACGGACAAAGATTTGACGCCTGCTACGGCTTACAGCTACACCGTTGTGGCTGTTGATGGCAAAGGGAAAGAGTCTGAGGCTAGCAAAGCACTGACCGTTCGCACAAAAGCAGAAGATATCGTGGATACAGAAGCACCGACGGCACCAGCAGGTATCATGACTCACCATCCAACAGAGTCAGAAATCGACCTCATGTGGAGCCCTTCTCGAGACAATGTGGGTGTGGTGAAATACGAGATTTACCGTGATGGCTCCCATGTAGGAACAGTTGATAAGCCTTCCTTTGTCGATAAAGGATTAACGGCAGGAACATCTTATACGTATACGATCAAGGCAGTTGATGCAGCAGGAAATATTTCCGAAGAGAGCGCACCTCTTGCTGCAAGCACAAAGGAGAAAAAGCCTGAAGTACCGGGTGAAATCGCTGAATGGGATTCCTCTGCTGTGTATGTACAGGGCGACCGCGTCTTGTATGATGGACTGGAATTCGTAGCAAAATGGTGGGTAACTGGTGAACAGCCAGACCGTTCCGATGCGTGGAAGCTGGTAAGCGATGTCGCACTGTCGTGGGATTCCGGCAAAGCGTATGATGGCGGAGCGCAAGTGAACTACGAAGACAAGGTTTATGAGGCAAAATGGTGGACCAAGGGCGAAGAGCCAGGGAAAGCCGATGTATGGAAGCTTGTTGAATAATGGAGCAAAGCCCGGGTGATCTGCCTGGGCTTTTGTTCGTCAAAGTGCAGCCAGTATTTTGCTGATTCCTGCTTGTTTTGCTATACTTATAATTTGAAAGATAAGCCCATCTTATAAGTTAGAAGGAAATGAAAAATGAATGAAACCTATTCGCTAAAAGAAAAATGGCGACAGTTTTTGGCTGTTTTGCTTCCGATCTTGATCTCACAACTTGCGCTGTTTTCGATGACGTTCGCCGATACCATCATGTCTGGACATGCAAGTCCGACAGATTTGGCAGGGGTAGCGATTGGGGCTAGTTTATGGACACCTGTTCAAGCAGGCTTGACGGGGATTCTGATGGCTGTCATGCCGATGGTTGCACAGATGGTTGGGGCAGGGAAACAAGATCAGGTGTCTTACACGGTTATGCAAGCTTTGTATTTGAGTGTAGGGATTGCGGTCGGTGTCATCATCGTCGGTGGTTTGGTGCTTGATCCGATCCTGAACTGGATGCAATTGGAGCCTGAGGTGCGTACGATTGCTCGCGGCTTCCTGCATGCAATCGCTATTGGAATTATTCCGATGTTTCTTTATACGGTGCTCCGTTGCTTTATCGACGCATTAGGACAGACACGGGTAACAATGTTCATTACCCTGCTTTCGTTGCCGATTAATGTCTTGTTGAACTACGCTCTTATCTTTGGTAACTTTGGTTTGCCTCGACTGGGTGGAATCGGTGCCGGGCTTGCATCTGGCATCACATACTGGTGTATTTTGCTGATTACTCTGTTTGTCGTGAATCGCGTGCACCCATTCATTGAGTTCGGTTTGTTCTCCAAATTTCATCGGATCTCGATGAAGGCATGGAAAGAGCTGCTGAAACTGGGGCTTCCTATCGGATTTTCGATCTTTTGCGAGGTTAGCATTTTTGCGGCCGTCACTTTGTTCATGAGTGAATACAGCACGATTACGATTGCTGCGCATCAGGCAGCGATGAACTTCGCATCATTCCTGTACATGGTTCCATTGAGCATATCCATGGCGTTGACGATTGTCGTCGGCTTTGAGGTGGGAGCCAAAAGGTTCCGGGACGCGAAGCAGTACAGTTATTTGGGTATAGGTATCGCTCTTGGTATTGCCCTTTTGTTCGGAATCAGCTTGCTGATGTTTAGCAAGCAGGTGGCTGGTTTTTACACGACCGACATCGAGGTGTTGGAGCTTGCCCAGCATTTCTTGATGTACTCGATCCTCTTCCTGATCTCTGATGCCGTCGCAGCACCTATACAAGGGGTACTGCGCGGGTACAAGGATGTGACCGTTACCTTTATCGTTGCGCTGATATCTTATTGGGTGATTGGCTTGCCTTTGGGATACATTCTGGCGAAATTCACTTCGCTTGCCGCATTCGGATATTGGATTGGTCTGATTACGGGATTGGCTGCCGGTGCCATCTTCCTTTTTGGACGTCTGCTGTCGTTACAGAAACGCATGATTCGCAGCCATTCATAAGGAAACAGATAAGCGGAAAATCCCTGATGTGGGGGTTTTCCGCTTTTTGCATGAAGAATGAAAGCCTCGTTTACACTAGGTGAAAGACCAGATATACTTCTTATCATAGATGATGGAAGATAACCTGACATCAAAGCAGAGGGGGGGAGAGACTCATGTCACTCTCGGTATTCACAACGTATGATTTTTTGCTAAAACTAGGAGTTGCACTATTTCTAGGCTTGATGATTGGTATGGATCGGCAGCTCAAGCACAAGCCGCTGGGTGTAAAAACCAGCATGGTTATTTCGGTTGCGAGTTGTCTCATTACGATTGTCTCGATTGAATCCGTGCATCGGTTCTCCTTGCCCGGACACACGAATATGGACCCGCTGCGCTTGGCTGCTCAAATTGTGAGCGGTGTAGGTTTCCTTGGGGCTGGTGTTATTCTACGCCGGAGTAATGATGTCATATCAGGTTTGACCACAGCATCGATGGTCTGGGCGGCTTCTGGACTTGGGATTGCAGTAGGTGCAGGATTTTATTTTGAGGCAGTGACCGCGACGATCCTCATTATTTTGGCGATTAATTTGTTCCCAGTCATTCTTCGCTTGGTTGGTCCAGAATCACTCAGACAAAGAGATTTGTCGATCAAGATTGTGGTCGAAGGTGGGGGCGATTTGGATTTGGTGTTCAAGCAGATTAAGCACCTCGAACTGCAAGTGAAGCGGGTGAAGGTCAAAGACTTGGACAATAATCTGCAAAAGCTGGAAATGATGATTACAGCGTCGGAAAATACGTATACGACGGATATTTACAGCTTGTTGAAGGCTGTCGATCATGTCATGTCGGTAGAAGTAGAAAGCAGATAAAAAGGAATACTAGAAGACGGAGGCTATCGAGATTTGGCTTTCGTCTTTTTTAGTTGCTGTCGTGAAGGAAGAAGCGCATTTCCAGTCTACGCTTCGGCCTCCGCCATTTTTTCCAACGCTAGGTCGGGCTCCAGAGGCGCTTGGATTGGAAATGCGCTTCTTCTACGTAGCTTTTGTTTCCACTCTTGAGAGTGAACTCATAAAGTCTTCCTGAAATACTTACCAAACGTTGTAAAAGCTCCTACTACACATAAGCTGTACGAAAGCACTGTCACATGTCTGGAAGGAGACCGCCCGAACGAAGAGAGGATATAGGCGACTGGAAGACATGTGGCAGGGCTTCCCCCGACCCCAACCGTTTGAGGACAGCAATATTTTTAGTTTTCCCCCAAAAAGCACTTCATCCCTTGCTAACAAGAATGAAAATCATTATCATTTTAGTGAAGAAGAACTGCCTTATCCTTTTTTACATAAGGAAACGCTTGATAACGAGGAGGATGCGAGATGGAATTCAGAATTGAAAAGGACACGATTGGAGAAATCAAGGTTCCGGCGGATAAGCTGTGGGGGGCCCAAACACAACGCAGCTTCCAAAACTTTGAAATCGGCGAAGAAAAAATGCCACTTCCACTGATTCGCATGTTTGCCATCCTGAAAAAAAGCGCTGCGCTGGCAAATCAAAAGCTGGGCAAGCTCGACAATGAAAAGGCAGAAGCGATTGTGGCGGCAGCAGATGAAGTGATCCAAGGAAAATGGGATGAGCATTTTCCTCTCGTTGTCTGGCAAACTGGCAGCGGCACGCAATCCAACATGAACGTCAACGAAGTCATTGCTCATCGCGCGAACCAATTGCTCGAAGCGAAAGGCAGCTCGGCTCGCATCCATGCCAACGATGATGTGAATAAATCGCAAAGCTCTAATGATACGTTCCCGACAGCGATGCACATGGCTGGACTGGTCGCTATCGAGGAGCAAGTACTGCCTGCACTCCAGCTGTTAAAGGCAACGTTGAAAGAAAAAAGCGAAGCCTATATGGATATCATCAAAATCGGTCGCACGCATTTGCAGGACGCGACTCCACTGACACTGGGCCAAGAATTCAGCGGTTGGGTACGCATGCTGGAAAAATCCGAAAAAATGATCAAGGAGAGCAACGAGTACCTGCGTGAGCTGGCGATTGGCGGTACGGCGGTAGGAACAGGAATCAATGCTCATCCTCGTTTTGGTGAAATGGTCGCTGCAGAAATCAGCGCGGAAACCAAGCACCAATTCGTGACCGCAGAAAACAAGTTCCACGCGCTGACCAGCCATGACGAGCTCGTTCATGTACATGGTGCCCTCAAAGCACTGGCAGCGGATCTGATGAAAATCGCCAATGACGTAAGATGGCTGGCGAGCGGCCCGCGTTGCGGAATCGGTGAACTTATCATTCCGGCGAACGAACCAGGCAGCTCGATCATGCCAGGCAAGGTGAATCCGACCCAAAGCGAAGCGATGACGATGGTCGTATGCCAAGTGATGGGCAACGATGCTGCGATTGGCTTTGCTGCAAGTCAGGGGAACTTCGAGCTGAACGTGTTTAAGCCAGTCATCATCTACAATTTCCTGCAATCCGCAAGATTGTTGGCAGACGTGATGAAGTCCTTCAACGACAATTGCGCAGTAGGTATCGAGCCTGATCTGACAGTGATCAAAGAAAATCTGAACAACTCGCTGATGCTGGTGACGGCGCTGAACCCGCATATCGGCTATGAAAATGCAGCAGCCGTAGCGAAGCTGGCTCACAAAGAAGGCATTACACTCAAGGAAGCGGCGATCAAGAGCAATCTGCTGACCGAAGAGCAATTCGATCAAGTTGTGCGCCCTGAACAAATGATTCATCCAAAAGAATAAGGGGCTTCATAAACAAAACCGATGGTTCCGTGTAGTGGCCATCGGTTATTTTTTTGAAGACAATTACAGATGCGATCCGCCACTTGCATCAATCAATTGCCCGGTTACCCAACGGCTGTCCGAGGAAGCCAGAAAAGCGGCAATATCCGCTACATCATCAGGCTCTCCCCATCTGTTGAAGGTAGAAAGTCCGGCGGCATACTTCTGCCCATCCGGATTATTTTGCAACGTACCAGCATTCATCTCGGTGTTAATAATGCCAGGAAGGATCGCGTTTACCGTAATCTGACGGCTCCCCAGTTGCTTTGCCAAGGCTAGCGTCAGTGTGTTTACAGCCCCTTTCGATATACTGTAAGTGAACACACTTGGGGAAGCTGCACGAGTCACAAAGGATGAGAGATTGATGATACGGCCTTCCTCTCTTAGACGGGGCAAAGCTTGTTGGATCATAAAAAATGGTGCTTTGACATTGATGTTCATGACCTCGTCAAACGATTCTTCGGTAGCTTCTTCCAACGTTAAGATTTGTCCGATCCCAGCGTTATTGACGAGAATGTCAAAACGATGATCTCCTGTACGCTTCTGCAGTGCTTCGTCCAATGTCGCATAAAAATTACGAATGCCGTCAAGGGTACGCAAGTCTGTGCCGATTGCGAATGCCTGGCCTCCAGCGCGTTCAATCTCACGTACGACTGCTTCTGCTTCTTCTTGTCTTCTTCCATAGTGTACGACGACGAATGCTCCGTCCTGTGCCAGACGTAATGCGATGCCACGACCAATCCCGCGGCTTGCTCCGGTTACCAACGCAATTTTTCCTTTCAAATTACTCATGGTTTCATCTCCCTTGATTCAAATTCAAGTTAGTTATAACACAAGGGGAGGTTTGAAATATTGCTCTCTCATTCGGCGGTTAGTCTTACTTGCTTTACCTTTTCTTTAACAATTCTTGTTATAGTGATGCTATCTATATCTACTACGCATGAGTTCGGAGGTGTTTGTCCGTGAGAATTTTGATTGTAGATGACGACAAAGAGATTGTAGAACTGATGGCGATATATTTGAGCAATGAAGGGTATGAGATCGAAAAGGCTTTTGACGGTTTGGAAGCGATGGAGAAGCTGGAGCAGAAGCCCATCGATCTCGTCATTCTGGATGTCATGATGCCCAATCTGGATGGGCTGGAAGTTACCAAGCGCATACGAAAAAACTCGACTATCCCCATCCTGATGGCGAGTGCCAAAACGAATGATATGGACAAAATCCTGGGCTTGATGACGGGTGCAGACGATTACGTGGCGAAGCCTTTTAATCCGCTGGAAGTAATTGCGCGGGTCAAGTCTCTCCTGCGACGGTCGAACTACACGCAGGCAAGCAAACAGGATCATGTGATTGAGGCGGGGCCATTGATTATCGACAAGCAAAGCCACTTCGTTCAGACAAAAGAAGGCACCCCGATCAAGCTGACGGCATTGGAATTTTCTGTCCTGCATCTTCTGGCAAGTCATCCAAATCGGGTATTCAGCTCGGAAGAAATTTTTGACCGCTGCTGGAAAATGGAGAATTTCGTTTCCTACAAAACGGTAATGGTTCACATCAGCAACTTGCGGGAAAAACTGGAGAAGGCGACCAATGGCGAGAAGGTGATACAGACGGTCTGGGGGGTCGGCTATAAAATTGAAGCTTAGAGCCAAGGATTTTATTCGCATCCTTTTCGATTTGCTGCTCGGCCTCATGATCATCTACGCTGTTTTTCAAATGGCCGATTTTTTTGCCAACAACTATTTATACACCATCCCGGAAATCAGAGAGTTCATCTGGAAGATGCGGGTCAATTTCGATATCAACTCTTTTAAAATCCCCATTATTTTGTTGGCAACCGGTATGTTTGCAGCGTGGTCGGTCGTTCGTATCCGCAAGTACCTAGAACAAAAGCAGATGGAACAAATCATAAGCGAGCTGCATTTCATTGCAAAAGGCAACTATCATCACCAGATTTCTATTCGTCCAAACGGCAGCTTGGGCCAAGTCGTAGATAGCATCCATGCTCTGGTCAAAAGCGCCTTGGATGCGATGGAGGAGGAGCGGCGGCTGGAACAATCGAAGGATGAGCTGATCACCAACGTTTCTCACGATTTGCGAACGCCGTTGACCTCCATCATTGGCTACCTTGGGCTGATTGAACAGAACAAACAAAAGGACGAGGAGAAGCTCAAGCACTACGCTCATATCGCCTACGAAAAGGCCAAACAGATGAACGTGCTCGTCAATGATTTGTTTGAGTACACGAAGGTCCGCAATCGCGGAGCGTATTTGAAGCGAACGCAGTTTGACTTGGTAGAGCTGGTTGAGCAAGTATCAGTCGGCTTTCGGCTCGTGGCGAATGAGGCGGGGCTTCGTTTAATCGTAGATACGCCCGATCAAAAAATTGAAATGGCGGGAGATACTGACAAGCTCGTTCGCGTTTTGGAAAACCTCATTTCAAACGCAGTGAAATACGGACACGATGGTACAGAAATTATCATTCGCGTTTTTCAGCAAGAAGAAGGTGTCGCGATTTCCGTTGCCAATAACGGAGCGCCGATCCCGGCTGAATATGTATCGAGCTTGTTTGAACGCTTTTTTCGAGTGGAGGGCTCACGTTCGAAAGAGACAGGGGGCTCGGGTCTTGGTCTTGCTATCGCCAAAAGCATCATCGATCTGCACCAAGGCACCATTTCCGTTGAAAGCACAAATGAATGGACGACCTTTACCGTTTGGCTACCACGTACAATCTCAAGCATTTGAGAAAGCTTTACTTTTTCTTTACCTTTCGTTTCCGTTAATTTTAAACGAAAAGTCTATCCTGACTGCATGAGGTTATGACAAGCGGCTCATTTCCGTCGTGACGGGCGCAAAAGAAGATGTCAATCGTTTTACAGTGACAAAAAAACTGATGGGGAGAGAGGGTTTGACAATGGATAACGTGCAAAAAGTGGAGAGACCGACAGAACTGCTTGTAATTGCAGGTTATGCAGTGTTTGCCCTTTACTTGTTTCTCGTCGTGAAGGTACTGCTGTTTAAATTCGGCAGTTTGGACAGCAGCTTGCTAGTGGATCAGTGTAAAATCATTTGGAAAGATCCCTCTGTGATTGTGGAGCGCTTACGCTATCAGAGTAATTTGGTGCCCTTTCACGAAATCGAGAACTATATCAAATTGATACGAAATAACCAAAGCTGGCACAGTGCAGTGAACTTCGTAGGCAACGTGATCGCCTTCATGCCATTTGGCTTCCTTCTGCCACTCTTGTTCCCGAAAAAAGCCGGCTCCCTATTCAGAGTCATCCAGCTATCTCTGATGCTAAGCCTCGGTGTGGAACTGACACAACTCGTAATGAACGTCGGAACGTTCGATGTCGATGATTTGCTCCTAAATACAGCGGGCGGGATAATCGGGTATATCGTGTACTTGTTCATTTGGCTTCTACAGAAAAAACGATTCATCTTGTCCGTCTCTTCCTAGGCTACTTATTAGGCACCCCTGTGGTGCTTATTTCTTTATTATTAAAAAAGGTGTGGGTGAGCAAAGAAAGCTGGCGAGAAGAAAAAGCACAGGGCTCGCAGACCTTGACAACGCCTACCCAGTCGGAACTTCAAAAAGGGGACCACGCTTGTCGAACACTTCTTCCCTGAGAAACGTCCGCCCGTAGGGTGGCTTTGGATCGACGGTCCCCTTTTTGAAGTGGAGACGACCAGTCAATCCCCCATGCTGGCGTGTCAGAGTCGAAGAGAACTGTGCTTTTTCTTCCCCTCCACCATGTTGACCCAAACGCAGCAGTCCCCCCTTGTTTTGTCCCAATCCCTATGTTTACACTAGTAGAAACCCATTGAAAATCCGTCGAAAGAGAAGGTGATTCTCTTTGTTAAATAAAGCGCAAGAGATTCTACGAAAGTACTTTGGCTACGAATCATTCCGAGAAGGCCAGAAGAAAATCATCACGAGCCTGTTGGCCGGACATGACACAGTAGGCATCATGCCAACAGGCGGCGGGAAATCCATCTGCTATCAAGTCCCCGCGATGCTCCAAGAAGGAGTAACCATCGTGATCTCCCCACTCATCTCGCTGATGAAGGATCAGGTCGACGTACTGGTCAGCATGGGCATTCCCGCCACCCAAATTAACAGCTCACTGGATTATAGCGAGGTTCGCGATCGACTCCGTATGGCGGCGCGGGGAGAGTACAAGCTGTTGTATATCGCCCCAGAGCGTTTGGAATCCGAAACGTTCCAAAATCTGATTCAGGATGTTCCGATCTCGTTTGTGGCAGTAGACGAAGCGCATTGCGTCTCGCAGTGGGGCCATGATTTCCGTCCGAGCTATTTGGCAATTGCCCGTTTTCTTCAATCCTTGCCACAGCGTCCGCTCGTCGCAGCCTTGACGGCAACAGCGACACCGGAGGTAACCGAGGACATCAAGCGACAGCTAGAATTACAGGACGAGCGCCTTTTTATCACAGGGTTTGGCAGAGACAATCTCATCTTGTCTGTACGCAAAGGGGAGAACCGTCGAGAATTCATCCAGGCGTACTTGCGGGCGAATAAGCAGCAGGCGGGTATTATTTATGCGGCAACGAGAAAAGACGTGGACGCTTTGCATGCAGATTTGGACAAGCGTGGCTTTGCTGTGACCAAATACCATGCAGGACTGACGGAAGAGGAACGTGCGGCCAACCAGGAAGCATTCCTGTTCGATGATGTCCGGACGATGATCGCAACCAACGCTTTTGGCATGGGCATCGACAAGTCCAATGTGCGCTACGTTATTCATTACAACATGCCGAAAAACCTGGAGGCGTATTACCAGGAAGCGGGCCGTGCTGGACGCGATGGGGAACCAAGTGAGTGTATTCTGTTGTTTCAGCCGCAGGATATCCAGACCCAAACGTTTTTCATCGAGCAAAATCAACTGCTGGACGAGCGCAAGGAGCTGGAGTACAAAAAGCTGTACGCGATGATCGACTATTGCCGGACGCCGCGCTGCTTGCAGCAAAACATCGTGCAATACTTCGGTGAAACTGATGCTGCCGCGTGCGGACGTTGCGGGAACTGCACCGATGAGACCGAGCTGTCCGATATCACGCTCGAAGCACAGAAGATTTTCTCCTGCGTCAAACGTATGAGAGAGCGCTTCGGTGCCGCACTCGTCGCGCAGGTACTGAAAGGCTCCAAGAATAAAAAGGTCACCCAGTTTTCCTTCGACCAGTTGCCTACGTACGGATTGATGAAGGAATACAAGGAAAAAGAAATCGCAGATTTGATCCAGCTCCTCATTGCTGAAGGCTATTTACAAGTCACGGAGAGCCAATATCCAATCGTAAAGCTAGGGGAGCGGGCATTGCCTGTTCTGCGGGGTGAAGAGCGCGTTGTGCAAAAAATCTCGATTCGCCCTGTGCAGCTGACAGAGGATGACGAGTTGTTCGAGCACCTGCGAGCATTGCGCAAGGAAATCTCGACGCGACAAAAAGTACCGCCGTACGTGATTTTCCCAGACAGTACCTTGAAAGAAATGAGCAGTGTTTGCCCGACTGACAAACAAGCCATGCTCCAGATCAAAGGAGTTGGCGAGGCGAAATTTGAGAAGTACGGAGAACTCTTTCTGGAGTGTTTGCAGAACTATGCAGCGATCAAGTCGTGACATGTACGTCACGGCTTTTTTGCTATTTTTCCTTTCATATGCCTGCTATAGTTAAATAGCAACCCAGAATTTTCATACAAAATAGAACAGGAGGACAATTAGAGCAACACCATCGAGGGCATTGACAGATTAAGAGAGACAGAGGGGAAAACATGAAAAAACTAGCGAAGGGCTTATTCAGTGTAGCACTTACATCCATGGTGCTGGGCAGTGCGATGATGGGGATCGCCGCACCGGTAAAGGCCGCAGAAACACCTACCAAAATTACGTTGCTGGGTACATCTGACATTCACGGACGATTCATGCCGTGGGATTATGCGCTGGATGGCCCGAATCCAAATGGCAGTATGACGCAATTGTTCACGATGATTAAAGAGATTCGCAAAGAAAATCCAAACACCGTGTTGCTGGATGCAGGCGATTCGATCCAAGACAACTCGGCAGAGCTTTTCAACGACCAACCGCAATCTCCTGTCATGGTCGCGATGAACGAAATGAACTATGACGCATGGGCTTTCGGCAATCATGAATTTAATTTTGGACTCGATGTATTGGACAAGGTAAGCAGCCAATACAAAGGCTCTGTGTTGGCAGGGAACATTTACAAGGAAAATGGCGAGCGTTTCTTGCCTGCGTACACGATCATTGAGCGTGGCGGTGTAAAAATCGGCGTCATTGGGATGAACACCCCGATGATTACTGATTTCGAAAAAGGAACCGATCATCTGGATGGCCTCGTGATCAAAAATCCGGTAGAAGAAACCAAGAAAGCTGTAAAAGAGCTGGAAGGCAAAGTAGACGTCATGATCGGTCTCATGCACATGGGCATCGAGAATGAAAACGGAATTCCGGGTACGGGCGTAGCAGATATCGCGAACGCTGTTCCAGAACTGACTGCGATTTTTGCAGGTCATATGCACAAGCTCGTGAAAAAGGAAGAGATCAACGGCGTCCTGATTACAGAGCCGGACAAATACGGTACGCATCTCTCTCGCATTGACCTGACTTTCGAGAAGAAAGACGGCAAGCTCGTGCTGACTGACAAGGAAGCGACTGCGGTCCCTGTAAAAGGCGCAGATGGCACACCAGCAGTATCCGATGCAGCGCTGGAAACCAAGCTCAAGCCTTTCCATGAGTTCGCGCGTGCAGATGCCAACATCGTCGTAGCAGAGCTCAAAGGCATGAACCTTGTAGCGAAAAACGAGATAGAGGGCATCCCGACGGTCCAAATTCAGGAGACGCCACTATCCGACTTTTTCCACGAAGTGATGCTCTACTATAGCAAAGCAGACGTGGTTGCTCACCAGATCGACAACGACAAAGCCAAGCTGGATATCGGTCCGATCAAGAAAAAGGATATCGCCTACAACTACCAATACGCGGGTGGCGAAATTACTGTATACAAAGTAACCGGAAAAGACTTGAAGGACTATATGGAATGGGCTGTGGGCTACTTCAATTCCACGCGTCCTGGTGACGTGACCGTAAGCTTTGATCCAAAACGCCGCGCTTCCAAATACAGCACCAACGATTTCTTCGGTGGCGTGAAATACGAGATCGACCTGACCAAGCCATACGGCAGCCGCATCACGAACCTGCGCAAGCTCGATGAGACACCGATCAAGGCTACAGATACCTTGAAGCTCGGGATGAACTCATACCGGATGGAAGCTTTGCAGGCAAAAGGTGGCGCGTTGGAAGGACGCAAGTTCGAACAACTGTGGTCTTCCAAAGACAATACTGCGTTCGGTGAAACAGGTGGTACGATCCGCAACCGTGCTATTGCGTACCTAAAAGAAGTGAAAAAAGGCGTTTACGAGCCAAAAGTACAAAACAACTGGAAGATTACAGGCGTGGACACCGCTGCACCTGAACGCAAGGATGTAGTAGAGCTAATCAATGCAGGCATTCTGAGCGTTCCGAAAACGGCAGATGGCAAATACACCAATATCGCTTCCATCAACATCAAGGACGCGATAACCAAAGAAGAAATCACCGAGCTGACTGCAAAAGCAAAAATCAATGCAGCGAAGTTCGCGACAGTCAAAACAAAAGGTGAATTTTATCATCAACTGAACGAAGCGAGAAAGGCTGCGGAGAAATCGGGTACACCGACAACCAATACGCAGCAAAAGAAATAGCATAGATAGACGCAAAAAAGCCGTGACGCTAGTAGTCACGGCTTTTTCTTTTTCGACGATGCCAATCTTTCAACGCAAGATACGTCGGCGGTACTTCACCAGGTACAACAGGAACCCAAGCAACAGCAGCCCTTGACCAACAATCGCACCGGAGATGGAGATACCGATATAGGTGATCAGGTAGTAAATGCCGGAGCCTACGGCCATCAGCAGATTCTCGATGAAATTCTGAATCGCAATCGTTTTCCCGGAACCGACCATCCGTTTGCCTTCATCCTGCAAAACGGTATTCATCGGGATAATGAACACGCCGCCCATAAACCCGACGAGAAGCAATAGACTGATGGCAACAAAGGTGATATTCGTCCAGGGAAATAGCACGATGATGAGAAACATTCCGAATCCGTATGTCAGCGATCGAGTGAAATGAGTCAAAGGAATGAGTTTGGGAGCGAGAAAAGCTCCCGCGATAATTCCGATGGATGTCGTTGCGAGAATCAGTGACACAGAGAAGCTCTCCGGGTTAATCCCAAGCGCGAGGGGAATCCAAGCCAGAACGGCCACGCGCAGGACAGCGGAGGACATCCAGAATGCTCCGGTTCCAATCAGGGCAAAGCTCGTTTCCGGACGATTCATCAGGTGCTGGAAGTCGATGAAAAAGCGTCGTGCTTCTGCCCCATAGCGAATGGATGCATTCCCTCTCATGCGTGGAACGAAGAAAGTCATACCGAGCGACAGCAGATAGATCAGCAGACAAATTCCAGACGAGATAAGCGGTGCCGTCATGTTTGCGATGGCTCCACCACCACCGATTCCTGTCAAAATCGCAAAGATCGTATAGGCTTCGATACGTGCATTCGCATGAAACAGTTCATCTTCATTTCGAGTCAGCTCCGGCAAAATGCCGTACTTGGCTGGAGAATACACGACCGCTCCGACTCCTACTGTGAAGTAACACAACATCAGCATGATGATGCTCGACTGGTCAATGAAAAACAGCAAGACGACACCAAGTGCTTTAATCAGGTTGCCGATCACCAGCACGATAGACTTGGCGTGCTTGTCGGCAAAAGGCCCAACCAGTGGAGCGAGAAAAACGTAAGGGAGAAAGAATGAAATCGATACGAGTGCAAGCATCGCGGGAGAAAAACCGTTCTCCCGCAGCAGATTCGCGATGACAAACAAAATCATGTTGTCGGCAAAGGCCGATAGAAATTGAGTGAAGTACAGGGCTTGTAGTGGTTTTAATCGTATGTTCACATCATTTTCCTCCCGTTTCGGCCAGTTGTTTCAGGCTGACGTAATCCGTTTTTCCACTACCGAGAAGTGGTAGAGCCTTGATGACTTGCATCGTACCTGGAATGAGCAGTGGCGAGAATTGCTTTTCCGTCAAATACGCGCGCAATTGACTCAGTTGAACCGTTTCATCTGTGGTAAATAGCAGGACACGCTCACCTTTTCGCGCATCATTCACTGTGATCGCAGCAAAACCGGAGTGTCCAAAGCATTGCATAGCCAGTTCTTCAACCAGATTGAGCGAAACCATCTCGCCACCGATTTTGGCGAAGCGCTTTAAGCGGGATTGGATGCTGAGAAAGCCGTCCTTGTCAGCAGTAACCAAATCACCTGTGTGATACCATTCCTCAGCGGGAACAAAGCCTTTTCCGTGAATCATATAACCTTTCATGACGTTCGGACCCTTCACCAAAAGCTCTCCGCCAGCACCGATTCCTTCTACTGGTTCCAGCTTGGCGGACATCCCTGGCATCAAGCGCCCGACGGTTCCCGGTTTGTTAGCCAGCGGGGTGTTGAGCGCCAGGATCGGAGCTGTTTCCGTTGCCCCATAGCCTTCAAAAATCCGCACACCGAACTTTTCCATCCACAGCTTGCGCACATCATCCTTTAGCTTTTCCGCTCCTGCAAATACGTAGCGCAAGGTGTAGAAGTTGTAAGGATGGGCCATACGTCCGTAACCAGCCATAAAGGTCGAGGTTCCAAAGAGAATCGTTGCGTTTTGGTCGTAGACTAATTCGGAAATCGCTTTGTAATGCAACGGACTTGGATACAGATAGACCGGGATGCCTTTCACTACCGGTAAGAGTGTTCCCGCAGTAAGGCCGAAGCTGTGGAACATAGGCAGGGCATTGAAAAACTTGTCGCGACTCGTAATGTCAATCACACTGGTCACTTGTTGAATATTCGCGTATAGATTCGTATGCGTCAGGATGACACCTTTTGGCTTGCTCTCGCTGCCGGAGGTAAAGAGGATCAGCTCGTTGCTAGCCGCAGAAGCCTTTTTCTTCCGAAAATAAGAGAAGAGTGCAGACACTTTATCAAAAGCAGTCGCGGATGCTTTCAAATCCTCGAGATAAATAATTTTCATGCTCGGTGAAAGACCTGCGATGATGTGCTCCAGCTTTCCTTTTTCAATGAATACACGCGATGTCAGGATCGTATCGATATGAGCAGTCTCGCAGCAATCCAGCAGGGAACGAATCCCGAGTGAAAAGTTCAGGATGGCTGGAGTGGCGCCGATGCGGAACAACGAGAGTAACGTTACGAGATGACCCACTGAATTGGGAAGGAAAACACCGACAACCGGTTTTCCCAAGAGCATCGGCTGCAATTTGTTGCCGAGTAAGTAGCTGCCGATTAACAAGGTCTTGTAGTTGATCGCGGACGTCAGGTCCTTGGCGATTTCCATTTTTGCACCATTCAGGCGAGCTGCTTCGAGAACTTCATCAAACAGATTCACGTTTTGCTTCATTCTGCTTTCGAACAAGCCTTCTTGGAGAGTACGCAGGATGCGATCATTGGCCGTGGCTTTTTGTTGGCGCATCGACAGGTTTGGATCGCGCTCGATGGTGAACGGAGTGCCTACTGTCATGGTCACATCAGGGAACCAGGAGAGCTTCAGCTTTCCTTTCAAATATGAGAAGATCGAACGTTCCAGGCCATTAATAATGATTGGGTAAACCGTTACACCAGTTCGGAGCGCGAGATAGCCGACACCGCTGTAGATTTTCATGATGCCGCCCGTCGTCGTAATCCGACCTTCTGGAAAAATCACCAGCGTCTGCCCGTTTCGAAGGACGCGGAGCATGTGGCGGATGGAGTACGGGTTGAGCGGATCGATTGCGATATGCTTGCGGAAGCGGAGGAAAAACGCAAACCGCTTGGCAATCTCCGTGTTGACGACAAAGGTCGCTTCTTTTGGTAAGCAAAAGGATAGGAGTACCGCATCTAGCAAGGAGACGTGATTGGGAGTGATAAGAGATGGTTTCGACAAGTCGATTTTGGAGAGTCCAAGCACACGAGGACGAAACCACAGCATCAGGATCGTTTTTAAGAAAGAATAAATAAGGGCCATGTGGACCACACCTTTACAAGGGATAATTGAGAGTTGCTCTATAGCTTTCATTGTAAAGAGTGGAGCATGTAAAAAAAGTACCAACATTCATTGGTACCTGGTAATAAGACCTAGAATAGCTTTTTTTGGCTGGCTTTTGCGGCCGCTTCCTTGCTTGTTTTGACGCCCATTTTTTTAAGGATTCGGTTGATGTGATTTTTGATCGTACGCTTCGTGATGTGGAGAGATTGTTCGATCTGCGTCTGCGTATGACCTTGGTGGATGAGTTGTAGGATGTCTCTTTCTGCGGGAGATAACAGCTTTTGGTTTTCATCGTTTTTCAAACGCAAAAATTCGTTGCGCAGTGCCGCAGCCGCCGTAGGGTGAATGGCAGATTGGCTGTTGTGAGCAGCACGGATGGCGTCGGGAATTTCCTTGAAGCTCGATTTGCTGATGTAGTTGACGGCACCTGCGGAAAATGATTCCACGATCACTGCCTCGTCTGTCAGAGAGGTGAGCATGATGATTTTGCTGTCAGCTTGAAGTGCCATGAATTCGATTGCCGTCTCGATCCCGTCCAAATTGTTCTCGGTCAAGTTAATGTCCATTAAGACGACATCCGCTTTGGCAGGCAAAAAGCGCTCGATTGCTTCTGCTTTGAACCCTGCTTCCCCTACTACAGTGAGATCCGGTTCTTTGTTCAGGAAGTCAATGAGGCCTTTGCGCCAGACGGGATCGTCCTCTACTAAAAATACCCTGATTGGATTCATGTGTGTTTGCGTCCTTTCGCTATTCAGAGTCGGTTGTGATGACGCGCTTTTTCGGGAAGAACAGGAAAACGGTGGTTCCTTTGCCTTGCTCACTGTAGATTTCCAGTTGGCCCTGATGCTTTTGCATGACATTGTAGCAGTAGGAGAGCCCGAGACCAAAGTTTTGCCCTGTCCTTTTTGTCGAGAAAAAAGGATCGAGTACATGAGGCAGGTTCTCTTTTGTGATGCCTGTGCCTGTGTCTGCGACAGTGATGATGAGATGCTTGTGGGACAAAAATAGCTGAAGATGAAGCTTGCCGCCCGACTTCATGGCTTCCAGCGCATTCATGCACAAGTTGGTGATGACTTCGCGCAGTTGTACGCCATCACCATACAAGCGAAGGGCTTCGTCCAATTCACTAACGACTTCTACCTGTTGTTTCAGGATATAGGGCGTCAGATTTTGTGTGACTTGCCCGATGATTTGGCCAGGGTCACATGGTTCTTCTCGCAACTCGACGTCTCGCAGTTGGTTTTGAATCCGATTCATCATGTCCAGCATATGCTGCGAGGATTGCATCAGGACAAGCGCATCTTCTTTTAGCGACGGTTGGTTGGTTTCATCCGCATATGTCTCGATACGGTCGGCATACAGCGAGATTTTGCCTGCTTCATTTTTGATCGTATGGTTAATGATTTGCGCACCGGAAGTCAAGGCACGCAAGGTACTGTCCAGACGTCTTTTCTCCACGCGGAGACGGACGCCCAGAAAGCCGTATTTCAAACTGATGGCAACGATCAGGATAAACTGGATCGTGACCACGCCAATGTTGTAGCGCCAAGCTTCGTAATCGTTCTGAGTGCGCATGATATAGATGAAAATAAAGACGAAAAACAACGGAACGATGATGAGTACGTTCGTGAAAAAGCTGTTCTTTTTCACGAGTGGATCTTTTTCTCGCATGTACTGTACGACAAGCAACGTACAGGAGAACAGAAAAAACGGAATCACCCATGCCACCATAATCCAGTAGTTAAAAAGCAGTTCGGGATAAACGGGTGTAATCCAAAGCATCCCAAGCGGCAGGATGAGAGCAGCATATTGTATCGTCAGCTTTATTCTGCGAGACAAGAATTCAGTTGAGTGCACGGAAAACATGAGAAACGTATAGGGCAAGCCCGCTTGGCAAACAAAAGAAGAGATGCGGCTTACTAATATCAGGGTGTTCGTGGTCCCGGGCTTTGCGGCCAGGTAATCTGCAAAATAGGGCATGATCGTCTCGTCAATCGCGCCTGAGATAAAGCCCCCAGCCCCAACAAAGGCAGTTGCACAAGCCCAGCGGATCGACGTTCGTTTCGGGTCTGTGAACAGCACAAACAGACCTAATGCCCATATGGTAAACACGATGAAAACCATCATGGATTTGCTATCTCCTGTCAATCATTATTTATCTATTATATCGTACACCAGGGAAAGGAGACGGAAAAATAAATCATCGGGACAAAAACGGGGGAAGGGGGAAAAGCAGCAAGCAGGTTTTTCCAAATATTCGTGGAAATGAAAAGGATTGGTTGTGCATTTCGTGACTTTCTATCTATTCAACGGCGGGTGATAGAGTGAAACGAGTAGATGTAATATTCCAGACGTTAGTAGACGCTGGTCCCGATAAAAAAGTAAGCGCTTCAGATTTGGCTGAGAGGCTTGGTTTGAGTCGAGCGAATGTGAGCAGCGATTTGAACCGTTTGTGGAAGGAAGGTCGAATCGGGAAGGAAGAAGGGCGTCCGACGCTGTTTTTTGCCAAGCAAGGAAACGATTCGCTCTATTTGGCGGAGACGTCGCTGGACAGGCTGGCGAAGACCAACAAGAGCCTGATCACGCGTATTGAGCAGGCAAAGGCGGCCGTTTTGTATCCGCCGCGAGGGATGCATTGCTTGATTTTGGGGGAAACAGGTGTAGGAAAATCGTGGTTTGCTGGGATGATTCACGAGTTTGCCGTGGATATTGGACGCCTGGATAAGCATGCTCCTTTCGTGATTTTTAACTGTGCCGATTATGCCAACAACCCGCAGCTCTTAATCAGTCAATTGTTCGGAGTCAAAAAAGGGGCGTACACCGGAGCGGAGATGGACCGCAAAGGACTCGTGGAAAAGGCAGACGGCGGCATTCTCTTTCTCGATGAGGTGCATCGGCTGCCGGCGGAAGGACAGGAAATCTTTTTTACCTTTATGGATAAGGGTATATACCGCCGCGTAGGGGAAACAGAGATGGAGCGGACGGCTCACGTCCAGATTGTCATGGCCACGACAGAAAATCCGGAGTCGAGTCTCTTAAAAACGTTCATGAGGCGCATTCCCATGGTCATCAAGCTGCCATCTTTGGTTGAGCGTGGCTTGGAAGAGCGCTTCAGTATTACGATGGAAATTTTTCAAGAAGAGGCCTTTCGGTTGGGGAGAGAGATTCAGATATCGGCCAATGCTGTGCAGGCATTCTTGTGCTATCACTGCCCGAATAACATTGGACAGTTAAAAACGGATATTCAACTCACCTGCGCCAGCGCCTATGCCGAATTCATTTCGTTAAAAAAGAATCAGCTACACGTGTCGGTTCAGGACCTGCCGCATCATGTCAAGCAAGGGCTGCTTTTGGTGAAGGATTACAAGCAGGAGCTCGATGAAATCATTGGGACGGAGCACAATTGCTTTGTCGTGCAGCCATCAAAAGAGGGCATCTGGATCGGACGAGAAACAGAGGATACAACGGACAGTGTCTATGAAAAAATCGAGCAAAAAATATATGAGCTGCAAAACCTCGGTGTGAGTGAAGAAGAATTGGAGTTTGACATCGAGAATTATTTTACGACCTTTATCAAAGGCGTCCATCAACGCGTAAATAAGGGCGACATGGCCCGAATTATCGACCCGTTCATCATTCACCTCGTGGAAGAGATCGTTCGCTTCGCAGAGGCCAAGCTGGAGAAGATTTTGAGCCAGAAGGTAATCTTTGGTCTCGCGCTGCATATTCAGACATCGAAGGAGCGGCTCGCGCAAGGCAAGCAAATCGTGAATCCGCAAATCAACCATGTGCGAATCAAATACAAGAAAGAGTTTGCAGTGGCGCTAGAGTGCGTTCGCATGATAGAAGAAGCGATACTCATGGATCTGCCGATTGGTGAGGCTGGATATTTGACCATGTTTTTCGTGCTCGACGATGTCAGCATGGAGGAAGAACGGGAAACAATCGGAGTGCTTGTGATTACGCACGGAAGCGGCGGTGCGACAGCGATGGTCGATGTGACGAACCGATTGCTAGTCACACAATATGCGAGAGCCATTGACCTGCCGCTTGAAGAAGATTCCATGAGTGTTTTGGAAAAAGCAATGAAAGTAGCCAGAGAGATCGGGAGCAAGGCTGGACTGCTGTTGCTCGTGGATATGGGATCGCTGCTCGGCTTTGGCGAAATTATCGAGCGGGAGATCGGCATTCCGGTCAAGGTCATTCCGATGGTCAGTACGCCGCATGTGATTGAAGCCACTCGAAAGGCCATGCTCGGTCATTCGCTGGAGGATGTTTACCGAGATGTCGTGGGCATGTCGCTCTACCAACGGGAGGAGCAGCCGAAAGAACAGGTGCAAAAGCATGTTCCAGCGCTAACGATTGTCGCTGCCTGCCTGTCTGGGGAAGGCAGTGCCTTGTTTTTGAAAAAGCTGCTGGAATCGAGGCTCAGGTACGATGATAGCCTTCTGGAATTTGTGCCGCTGCAACTGATCGATAAGGCACAGGCACGCAGTCAGCTTCGAAAAATCAAGGAAGAGAGAAAAATTCTGTTCGTGGTGAGCAATTACATTCTCGACCGCGAATTGCGCCACCATAGCATGGACGATGTTTTGAACGGAGAAGCGATGTCTGATATCCAGCAAGTGATCGATCTGGAAGAGGCCTACCTGAAGATGCAAGAGTCGCTGGGGGAGCATCTGCAAATGGTAGACGGTCAAGATATTCTCGCAGACGTGAGGATGTGTGTCGGCCGTATGGAGGAGCGATTGAACAATTATTTGGTTTTTGACACGCGAATTGGGGCCTACTTGCATATCTGCTGCTTGGTAGATCGTCTGAAAGCAGGTGCGCAATCCGTGGCGTATATTCAAAAAGAAAGTTTTTTGCAGGAGAATCGCAAGCTGTACAGCTTAATCCGCCATGAATTATTGCCGCTGGAAGACAAATATGAGGTAGTGATCAGCGAAGACGACGTTTGTTTTATCATGAATTTCTTCATACACAATAAAACACTGGCCTAACCAGTGTTTTATTTTTTGACTATTCCTTATTCAAAATCAAACACTACAGCGCTTACATAAAAACACTAATGGGGATGGCAGGCGATGAGGTCGCGAAATATGACTAACCATGCGGTTTTCTCAGTAAGCGCATACATTTTTTGGTGTTTTGGCACGCAACTTGCTGTTACAGTAAGGCATCACTCGTTGAGAGGAGGGGGTACAATGAATATTTTATTGTGTTGCGCAGCGGGTATGTCGACAAGCTTGCTGGTTCAAAAAATGGAGGAGGCTGCCAGAGAAAAAGGGTTGGACGCTAAAATATGGGCAGTTTCTGCAGATGAAGTGAAGAATCATATCGATCAAGCAGCAGTACTCTTGTTGGGGCCACAAGTTCGTTACAAGCTGACAGAGATGAAAAAAGAAGGGGCATCCAGAGGAATTCCTGTAGACGTAATCAGCACGGTCGATTACGGAACGTTGAACGGGAAAAACGTGCTTGAGTTTGCACTTCGTCTAAAACAGTAGGAGGGGGATGCGTGTGGGCGGATTTGTTTCATTTATGGAAAACCGCATGATGCCGATCGCAGGAAAAATGGCGGAACAAAAGCATCTGCAGGCCATTCGTGACGGAATTATCCTTACTTTGCCTTTGTTGATCATTGGTTCACTGTTCCTCATCATTGGCTTCATACCGATACCTGGTTATGACGAATTCATGGGCGGTATTTTCGGCGAAAAATGGCGGACGAAGCTACTGTATCCAGTAGGCGCTACTTTTGACATCATGGGGTTAATTGTGAGTTTTGGCGTCGCCTACCGACTAGCAGAGAAATACAAGGTCGATCCGCTGTCGGCTGGAGCGATCTCTGTTGCTTCCTTCTTGCTCGCTACTCCGTATAAAGTAATGTTCACCCCTGAGGGAGTGAGTGCAGCCCAAGAGGTAGGCGGAGTCATTCCCGTTACGCTGATGGGTAGTCAGGGATTGTTTGTAGCCATGATATTGGCGATTTTAGGAACCGAGATTTATCGCAAAATCATCCAAATGAAAATCGTCATCTCCATGCCACCCGGCGTTCCCCCTGCTGTTTCCCGCTCTTTTGTGGCATTGATCCCTGCGGGTGCTGTGCTTATCGTTGTCTGGCTGATTCGGATTCTGCTAGAAAACACCTCTTTTGAGAGTATTCATAATATTGTAAAAGATCTTCTTGTCGGACCATTGAGTGTGGTCGGCAGCAGCTTGATTGGCGCCATCATCTGTGTGTTGCTCATTCATATTCTCTGGGCTGTTGGTTTGCATGGTGCGGCGATAGTCGGTGGCATTATGAGTCCCATCTGGCTAACACTGATGGACCAGAACAGAGCGGCGTTTCAGGCAAATCCGAACGGTGAATTGCCGAACGTGGTCACCACGCAATTTTTTGACATGTGGATCTATGCAGGGGGATCAGGTGCTACTTTGGCTCTCGTTGTCCTGATGGTATTTATGGCGCGAAGCAAGCAGATGAAAAACATCGGCAGACTCTCGATTGGGCCTGGTTTGTTTAACATCAATGAACCGGTCATCTTCGGGATGCCGATTGTCATGAACCCGCTCTTGATTATTCCATTTGTGATTACCCCTGTCATATTGGTCATTATCAGCTATTTTGCGATGTCGCTGGGATGGGTAGCAAAGCCAAGCGGGGTATCTGTTCCGTGGACGACACCATTATTTGTCAGCGGATATTTGGCTACAGGCGGAAAAGTATCGGGGATGGTTCTTCAAGCGGTGAACTTCCTCATCTCGCTCGCGATCTACTATCCGTTCTTCCGTTTGTGGGATAAACAAAAGGTAGTTGAAGAAAAAGCTGGTACTGCTTCCGATACAGCTGTGACTATGTAATCGCTAGAGGAGAGGCTATCTATGAAATTGATTGTGAATGCAGACGATTTTGGGTATTCCAAAGGCGTCAATCTGGGCATCGTCGAAGCGCATCGGGATGGAGTCGTTACTTCTGCGACCTTGATGGTCAATATGGAGGGGTTCGAGCACGCTGTAGGGCTGGCCAAAGAACATCCAACGCTCGGAGTAGGCATTCATCTGGTGCTCACATGCGGATCGCCAGTCAGTCAGGATGTACCATCGCTAACGGATGGAGAGGGGCGTTTTCGACGCGGGCAAGATCATTTGATTTCTGCTGCACCGGATGAGATCGAGCGGGAGCTGCGGACTCAATTGGAGAGGTTCATGGCGTCGGGGCTCAAGCTGACCCATATCGACAGCCACCACCATGTACATGCACATCCAGCCGTTTTGCCGATTGTTCTGAAGCTGGCAGAGGAATATCGAGTGCCAGTTCGCTATCCGTGGATGTCCGGGTCACAGGAGCAGCGAGACCAGTCGGGTGTTTTGACGACAGAAGGCTTTTCTCATCATTTTTATGGAGACGACCTAACCGTACAAACCTTTGTCAAGATCATAGAGGATATGTCAGATTATCCTGTAGTGGAGATCATGACGCACCCTGCTTATTTGGACGAAGCGGTACTGACAGGCAGTTCATACGCAAAGCAACGAACCACAGAATTAAAAATCTTAACAGCAGCAGAGTTAAAGCAATACATTCGTGATCAAAAAATACAGCTCGTGACTTTTAGCGAACTTGGATAGGTGGAGATAGGATGGACCATACAGACGTTATTTTTCAACTAATACTTCACGGAGGAAATGCGCGGAGTCTGGCAATGGAAGCGATCGCTCTGGCTAAAAATAGAGACTTGTCAGGTGCGGAGGACGCATTGAAGCGTGCAGGAGAAGAGCTCGGGCGTGCACACCAAAATCAAACGGCACTTATCCAGAAGGAGATAGCGGGCGAAAAGACTGAGATTAGCATGCTCTTGATTCACGCCCAGGATCATTTGATGAACGCAATTACAGTCAAAGATTTGGCGACGGAGTTTGTCGAGCTGTACAGCCAAATCCATGCAGGCAAGGAGGCAGGAGTATGAGCGGAATCAAAATTGTGACGATCGGTGGAGGGTCTAGCTATACACCTGAGCTGGTGGAAGGCTTCATCAAGCGCTACGATGAGTTGCCTGTCCGAGAGCTGTGGCTGGTGGATATTCCAGAGGGCGAGAAAAAGCTGCAAACAGTAGGCGCCCTGGCAAAAAGGATGGTAGAGAAGGCAGGGGTGCCTATCGAGATCCATTTGACGATGGATCGGCGAAAAGCACTCGCGGGTGCAGATTTTGTTACGACGCAAATGCGCGTGGGTCTCTTGGATGCGCGAATCAAGGATGAGCGGATTCCTTTGAAATACGGGGTGATCGGTCAGGAAACGAATGGACCTGGCGGCTTGTTCAAAGGCCTGCGTACCATTCCGGTCATTATGGACATTTGTCGTGACATGGAAGAGCTATGTCCAGATGCTTGGCTGATTAACTTCACGAATCCGGCTGGTATGGTCACAGAGGCAGTGCTGCGGTATACCAACCGCAAAAAGGTCATTGGACTGTGTAATGTTCCCATCGGGATGAAAATGGGTGTTGCCACTGTTTTAGGCGTCGAGCAATCACGGGTTCATATTGATTTTGCCGGTTTGAACCATATGATCTTCGGACTGGGTGTGTACTTGGATGGGGAAAACGTCATTTCCCAGGTAATCGATAAAATCACGGGCGACCAATCGGGTATTACAATGCAAAATATTTTGGACCTTGGTTGGGATAAGGATTTCATCAAAGCACTGGGGATTCTCCCGTGCCCGTATCATCGTTACTACTACCAGACGCGCACGATGCTTGAGCATGAGTTGGAAGAAGCGGAGCAGAAGGGGACGCGGGCTGAAGTGGTCAAGCAGGTGGAAGCGGAGCTGTTTGCGCTCTACGAAGATCCAGACTTGGATATCAAGCCTCCGCAGTTGGAGAAACGCGGCGGGGCCTATTACAGCGAGGCAGCTTGCAATCTGATTTACTCCATTTACAACGACAAGCGCGATATCCAGACGGTAAATGTTCGCAACAATGGAGCGATTGCCAGCATTCCGGATGATTCGGCAGTCGAGGTGAACTGCGTCATTACAAGAGAAGGACCGATTCCTTTGGCGGTAGGTGATTTGCCTGTTCCCGTGCGTGGACTCGTACAGCAAATCAAATCGTTTGAGCGAGTGGCAGCTGAGGCAGCTGTAACGGGTGATTACCATAAGGCGCTATTGGCGATGAATATTAACCCGCTGGTGCCGTCTGATGTGATCGCCAAAAAAATACTCGATGAGATGCTGGAGGCGCACAAGGAGCACCTGCCCCAGTTTTTCAAGCCCGTCACATAAGGATGGGACTCGCGTGAAATACAAACTCCTCGCCCTGGATGTGGACGGAACGATTTTGATGTCGAACCACAGCTTATCCAAAGTAACAGAGCGGGCCATTACCCAGTTAGTGAAGCAAGGCGTCTACGTCACACTGGCAACCGGCAGGGCATACCCATCGGCAAAATCGTTGGCGGAGCAGTTCCAGATCAGCGCACCACTTGTTTCTCATGATGGCGCATACGTCGCAGATCCCAAGACAGATCAGGTGCTGTATGTACAGCGCATTCCGTATGAGATGGCGGCGAGGATTACAGAAATACTCGTATCGCACGGCTTGGATGTCATGTTGCTGCACGAGGCTTATGCTGTCACGAATCGCACGTGGAAGTGGACGGACTTGTTTCCGCTGTTAAATGCCTGGACACTGCGCCAGCTGTGGAAAAATCAATACCCGCTCAAAATCCAGGCTTCGCGGTTGATAGCCGGATACGTTCGAAAACATGAAGTGTGTGCTCCGAAAATATTCGTCACGGGCGACGAGAAGCGTCTGTTGGCAGCAAGACAAGAGCTGGAGAAAGCCGAGCTTTCGGGGGTTCGCGTGACGGCATCGGGTGCCAATAATTTAGAAATATTGCCTGTGGGCATCTCCAAGGCAAGTGGTCTTGCGGTAGTGAGTGAGAGGCTTGCGATTCAGCCTGACGAGATCGTTGCTGTAGGCGACAATTACAATGATGCAGAGATGCTCCAATTCGCCGGAATGGGTGTGGCGATGGGCAATGCTCCTGATGATCTGAAACAGCTGGCTCGGCATGTCACGGAAACGAACGATCAGGATGGGGTGGCAGAAGTCATCAGGAAGTTTTTTCTGTGAGCATTCAGACAGGAAGGGAGGCGTGAAATTGATCCGAATGAATCTGGAAGTAGCCGTGAGTGGAGGTCTCCATGCTCGCCCTGCTTCTGTCTTGGTGAACCTGCTCAATCAATACAGCTCGTCGGTCAAGATGATCTACAATGACAAGCAGGCAAATGGCAAAAGCATCCTCAGCGTAATGGCTCTGGGGGTAAAGACCGGAGATGAAATTATGTTTGAGGTGGAGGGGGCCGATGAGCAAGAAGTGGCTGCCAGTATTGAGTCCCTATTTGAAAGGAACTTTGCCATCTAACAGGGAGAAAACCACGTAATAAAGCCAGTGCCTGACGATCGGGCACTGGCTTTTCTATTGAATCTTTACGCGTGCTTGCGGAATACGACCGTGACTTTGAAGTAATCGCCATCAATATCGATAGACAGCCTGCCGCCTTGCAACTCTACGATACTTTTTGCGATAGCTAAGCCGAGACCAGAGCCTTCGGTATGACGGGATTGATCAGCGCGCTTGAACCGTTCAAACAGTTCCTGTGCGTCAAAGTCGATTTCGTAGGCGGAGACATTTTTGAACGTCAGGATAACCTCGTCCTGTGTCTCTGCCAAATGGATCAGGACACGTGTATTCGGCATGGAATACTTCAGGGCGTTGCCGATCAGATTCTCGAATACACGCCATGTTTTCTTGCCATCCAGAGGTGCGATGATCTTCGGCTGTTCCGTCGTTACGCGGAAAGTGAGCGTCGATTGCTCGATTTTATCACTGAATTCTGCGATGGATTGGTTGAGCAGGGAGGCTACATTCACTGGCTCGATATTCAGTTCCACCGCACCGCTGGACATTTTAGCTGCGTCAAACAGGTCATCGATGAGGACGCGCAGTCGATCTGCTTTGCGATCCAAGATATCGACGTAGCTCTTGCGTTCCTCAGGTGTCAAATCTTCCTGCTTGAGCAGGGTAACGTAGTTGATAATTGACGTCAGCGGTGTTTTTAAATCATGAGAAACATTGGTGATCAATTCGGATTTCATGCGCTCGCTCTTCATCTGCTCTTCCATCGCGTGCTTGAGTCCCTTTGTGATGTTGTTGAGAGAGTGCGCGAGATCAGATAACTTCCCTTTCTTTACCTTCTGGATCGTAGTGTTCAGATTGCCTCCAGCCATTTCGGAGGCACCTTGCATGATGCGGTTCATCAGTCCCAAGCGTCTAAGCGAGTATGGGAAAACCACGATCATGTAAAACATGCCATACAAAAAGCTGAAAAACAGTAAGCCACCAGACCTTTCGATTAGGGCGACGAATCCGAAACCGATACTCATTCCAAACATAACAGTCAGGATGAACAACGTGGATACTTTGAAGAACATGCCACGATTGGCGTAGCTTTCTTTCAGAAGGACACGTTGTCTGGCGAAGATACTCTTTTGCCACTGTTGCAAGAATCTCTCAGGTTCTTTGTACATAAGCCGCGCCTCCAGCAATTGTAAAAGCAGGTAAGCGGTGAACAAGGATACGAACGCAAGGGTAAAGATATGCTCACCATCAATCGGCAAGAAGAAAAAGCGCAGGTTCACCAACATAATGAAGTACGCAATTCCAAGTACGAACAACATACCCATCCGAATATCCAGCGGGATAAGGCGGAACAGAGCCATGCTTTTTGTGACAATCGGCACTTCCGCCGGTTTGCCTGTTCGCAAGTATAAAAAGCTAAAAGCAATGATAAGGAGAGTAACCGTAAGCAAGACAAACTCGCCAATAAGCCGCTCCCGAATGGAATCATAGTAAAGGGCATCTGCGTGGACCTGACTATATCCGTCTGGTTCTTTTGGGACATAAAAGATACCGCTTAGTTGACTCAATTGATAAGTGCGATTGATGCTTTCCAAATCCCCGTTCGTATTAGGGAGGTTGATTGTATAGCGCGCATATCGGGCCAGTTCCCAATCTGTAGGTTCTTGCGCGAGATTGGTGTAAACTTTGTTGTTCTTTTTATCGGTGACGTAGTATTTGAAGGAGCCGCTTCGCAAGGTGAGGCTGTTTTTTTGTTCCTCGTACTCGGTATCTCTTTCGGCGATTCTGTTGTTCACCTGCTCCTGATAATACGACGTTGCTTTTGCAATGTCTTCTTGCAAGCGTTGTGAATATTCTTCGGTTAATTGGGCGACTCTCTCGTTGTCACCCTCACTTTTTGCCTGTTTTATCGAATCTAAGAGATGGTTATCTTCCTTAATCGACCGGAGGGTTTCCTCATGCTCTTTTTTGAGCTGATTCGCTGTCTTCTCGTCCAGCTTTCCTGGCGTGAAGTCTGCATAATCTACATGAACCTTTTTCACCAGCTCGGCAAATGTCTCTAATTCACGATTGAAGCCTGAGCTTTGAAAGTAATTATCCTCTTGGAGATTCTCGCGTTATGATACAGGTCGGCCATCGTCAGGAGCGCGAGCGAAATACTCACGATCAAAACAAGTAGCACGGGTACCGCAAAGCGTTTATTTTTCGATTTTGTATCCAATTCCCCATACCACCTTCAAATATTTAGGTTCCTTCGGGTTGATCTCTATTTTTTCCCGAATGCGTCTCACGTGGACAGCCACTGTGTTTTCCGCGTTCATATAAGGCTCTCTCCAGACCCGTTCATAAATTTCTTCGATTGAAAACACCCGGCCTTTGTTTTCCATTAACAGCTCCAAGATTTTGTACTCAGTAGCAGTCAGCCGGACCTCGTTGCCATCAATGGCTACATTTTTTGTGCTTTTGTTCAAGGTCAAGCCGCGTACCTGAATCTCATCCTCTGTCATTTGAGCGCTTCCCAGATTGGTAAAACGTCTTAACTGAGATTTGACCCTGGCGATGAGCTCCAAGGGATTAAAAGGCTTCGTCACATAGTCATCGGCACCGATGTTGAGCCCGAGAATTTTATCGGTATCCTCTGACTTGGCAGACAGCATGATGATCGGGATGTTTTTTTTCTGGCGAATTTGAAAGGTGGCGGTCATTCCGTCCATTTTTGGCATCATGATGTCCATCAGGATGAGTTGGATTTCTTCATTCTCCAGTATTTCCAACGCTTCCAGTCCATTGCTAGCCTTGAATACGGTCATGGATTCATTTTTGAGATAGATTTCGATTGCGTCGCGGATTTCAGCCTCGTCGTCGACTACGAGGACTTGATATTTGGTCATGATTCGTCCCACCTTATGAATGCATTCATGGTATTATCTTAACGCCCAGCTCTAACAAAACAGTAATGAAATGTCTTACAAATTTCTTAATAAACAGCGTTCAGGAAATGCTAGCTAATAGGATCAAGCCGATAAATAAGGTAAGATGTGAGGAAGAATACGAGAAAATTGGTGATTGCTTTGCTGGAATGGACAGGGGAGAGAATCATCCCCAAGCTGTTAAAACCTACGAATGGCATGCTGCTGGAGCATATAGCCAGATATTATTTTGCCGCGCCTTATGTTAAAGGTCGAGTGCTGGATATCGCTTGCGGTACCGGCTACGGATGTCATATGATCGCAAAGGATCGAAAACGAGAGCTGACAGAACTGATCGCTGTCGACAATGATGAGGCGACGATATTTTATGCCAATCGGGAATACAACCATCAAAAGATTACGTATCAGCAGGGTGACGCTCTTGATCCGGCTCTTCCCGAGCAATTAGGGTTGTTTGATACGATTTTGAGCTTTGAGACCATTGAGCATGTCGCAGACGATTTGCTGTTTATGGATAACTTGTATCGGATGCTGAAACCAGGTGGCACGCTCGTGCTGTCCAGTCCATTTGGCAGAGGGCGGGGCAAAGAGACGAGTGAGCCCTTTCATGTTCATCAGTTGACGCCGGAAGAGTTCGCCGAGCTGTTTGTACACTATTCTGACGTGGATATGTACTATCAGAGAGGCGTTACGTTTGAAAAAACACCCCGCGATGGCGTACGGTACTTTATCGGCATGGCAGTATGTACGAAATAATAACGGATTGATTTATGAATGGAGATGGCGAAACTGGCTGATTTTTGGAGATTAGGAATACATAAGGAACTGATAGATGCTCTGCAAGCAAACGGGATTACTGAGCCTACATCGATTCAGGAAAAAGCAATTCCTGTTGTGCTGGAAGGAAAAGATGTAATCGCGCAAGCACAGACGGGAACGGGAAAGACGCTTGCCTTTATTTTGCCGATCTTGGAAAAGGTTGATCCGGAAGCAACGCATGTACAGGCATTGATTTTGACGCCTACGCGGGAGCTTGCTCTGCAAATCACGGCAGAGGTGAAGAAGCTCGTAGCGATGCTGGATGATATCCATGTGCTTGCTGTGTATGGTGGACAAGATGTCAATCAACAGCTGAGAAAGCTGGCAGGAAAAATACAAGTGGTCATCGCTACGCCAGGGCGTTTACTGGATCATCTGCGGAGAGGGACAATCGATTTATCACAGGTGTCGATGTTTGTCCTGGATGAGGCGGATCAAATGCTCCACATGGGCTTTTTGCCAGAGGTAGAAGATATTATGGCGAAGACGCCTTTCGATAAGCAGACGATGCTGTTTTCAGCAACGATGTCGGAACAGGTGCAATCTCTTGCGAAGCGCTTGATGAAAAAGCCGGAAAATATCCAGGTGCAGGGCAAGCGTATTACGTTGGAGGATATTCGTCAAATTGTAGTAGAAACGACAGACCGTGCGAAGCAAGATACTCTGTGCAGACTGTTAGATGAACAACGACCGTTTCTGGCGGTGATCTTTTGTCGAACGAAGCGTAGAGCGAGTAAGTTGAATGCTGCGCTGCAAGGTCTCGATTATATGTCTGATGAGTTGCACGGCGACTTGTCACAGGCGAAGCGCGAAGATGTCATGAAGCGATTCCGCGAGGCCAGGATTCAGTACTTGGTTGCAACGGATGTGGCAGCGCGAGGGCTGGATGTAGAGGGTGTCACACATGTTTTCAATTATGACATTCCGGAAGATGTTGACAGCTATATCCACCGGATTGGCAGAACGGGGCGAGCCAAGGAAAAGGGGACCGCTTTTACCTTGGTAGCGGCGAAGGATTGGGGGCAGCTCAGGGAGATTGAAGAAGGGATCAATCTGTCTCTGGAGCGGCGTGAAATGGATCGCGGGGAATCGGGTGATCAAAAGAAACAGACACGACAGCAAAGGCCTGAGTCTGATCGATCCGGGAAGGAAGAGCGTCGCGGGGACAAGCAAGGTAGAGGCAAAGACAAAGGGAAGCCAGCTGAGCGAAGACAGCAAGGCTCTGGGGAACGCCGAAGAGATGGGGAAGGGCGTCAACAAAAGAGCGGCGGTTTTGATCGCAAGCCGAAGGAACGTGACCGTGCGGCAGGCGGTTTTGATCGTAAGCCAAAGGAACGTGACCGTGCAGCAGGCGGTTCTGATCGCAAGCCGAAGGACGGTAACCGTGCAGCAGGAGGATTCGAGCGCAAACCGAAGGACGGTAACCGAGCAGCAGGTGGTACTGGACGTAAGCCGAAGGAAGGAAACCGTGCAACAAGTGGATTTGATCGCAAGTCTAGCGGCTCTGGCAAGAAGCCAGTATCTGCACAACGCAGTTCCGCCCGTCCAAATGCAAAACCAGGCAAAAGGACAAGCGCTGCTCCTGCAAATCGTACTTCTCGCAAAAAATCCAGATAGCAATCCAAGCAAAAAAAGACCGTTCCCGCCGTATAAAGGCAGGAGCGGTCTTCCTTTTATTCCGGTTCCGTGTCTGGAAATACCCGTGATCGAGTGAGGAAGCGTACTCCCTCCGGCCCTTCCAGCGAAAACATTCCGCCACGCCCATTCACGACGTCAATGATGAGCTGCGTGTGCTTCCAATACTCATACTGCGCTTTGCCCATGTAGAACGGGCAGCCACCGATCTCGCCTAACAGGATGTCCTGCTCACCCACGAGAAATTCTCCGAGCGGATAACACATGGGAGAGCTGCCATCGCAGCAGCCCCCTGATTGGTGAAACATCAGGTCACCGTGTTTGGTGCGAAGCCGTTCAATCAATGCCAGTGCAGCATCTGTCGCGAGCACTTTTTCTGGCTGGCTCATTGATCAAAAGAAGCCCAGAGCTTGATCGCTGTAGCTGACAAGCAGGTTTTTCGTTTGTTGGTAGTGAGACAGCATCATTTTGTGTGTCTCGCGGCCGATACCGGACATTTTGTAGCCGCCAAACGCTGCGTGAGCCGGGTAAGCGTGGTAGCAGTTGGTCCAAACGCGACCAGCCTGAATTTCGCGGCCCATGCGGTAGGCTGTGTTCGTGTCGCGTGTCCATACACCAGCACCCAAGCCATACAGCGTATCATTTGCCATGGCGAGCGCTTCTTCTGTATCCTTGAAGGTCGTTACGGAGACGACCGGACCGAAGATTTCTTCCTGGAAGATACGCATCTTGTTGTGGCCTTTAAAGACAGTTGGCTGGATGTAGTAGCCGCCCTCGAGTTCACCTGCAAGCTGTGCACGAGATCCTCCAATCAGGCATTCGGCTCCTTCTTGTTTGCCGATATCCAGGTAGGAGAGGATTTTTTCTACCTGCTCCAAAGAAGCTTGCGCGCCGATCATCGTATCTGTATCGAGCGGATTTCCTTGCTTGATATTGGCTACGCGTTGCAGGGCACGCTCCATAAATTGGTCGTAGATGCTTTCGTGGATGAGCGCGCGGGATGGGCATGTGCAAACCTCGCCCTGGTTGAGCGCAAACAGTACGAATCCTTCAATGGCTTTGTTAAAGAAGGCATCGTCTTTTGCAGCCACATCCGGGAAGAAGATGTTTGGCGATTTTCCGCCCAGCTCCAGCGTCACCGGAATAATATTTTGGGAAGCGTATTGCATGATCAAGCGACCTGTCGTCGTTTCACCCGTAAAGGCGATTTTTGCGATGCGATTGCTTGAAGCGAGAGGTTTACCCGCTTCCAGACCGAAGCCGTTCACGACGTTGACGACACCAGGAGGGAGCAGGTCGCCGACCAGCTCCATCAGCACCAAGATGGAAGCAGGTGTTTGCTCCGCTGGCTTGAGGACGACGCAGTTGCCCGCTGCCAAGGCTGGAGCCAGCTTCCAAGTAGCCATGAGGAGCGGGAAATTCCAAGGAATAATTTGACCAACGACACCGAGTGGCTCATGGAAATGATAAGCGACCGTATCGTTATCGATTTCGGCGAGTGTACTTTCTTGAGCGCGGATTGCTCCGGCGAAGTAACGGAAATGGTCAATCGCCAGCGGGATGTCGGCCGCGAGTGTTTCACGAACGGGCTTGCCGTTTTCCCACGTCTCTGCGTTTGCCAGCATCTCCAGATTTGCTTCCATCCGATCCGCGATTTTTAACAAAATATTCGCGCGTTGTGCAACAGAGGTACGGCCCCACGCGTCTTTTGCTTCATGGGCAGCGTCCAGTGCCAGCTCAATATCTTCGGCTGTCGAGCGGGCTACCTCGCAAAAAACCTTGCCTGTTACAGGTGATACGTTTTCGAAATACTCACCTTTTACTGGCGGAACCCAATTACCCCCGATGTAGTTTTCATAACGATTTTTGAAAGTCACCTTGGAGCCGGCTTGGCCGGGCTGAGCATAGATCATTGCGAGCGCCTCCTCATTTATCACATATTTCTTTACAGTCCTCTCTAAAAGCAAGTCTCGTACCAACGTGAAAAAGCTCGAAATGACAGCGTTTTCTTGAGTAGATGAGGATAGAAATTGTTCCATAATGGATCATGTTGTGTTCCGTATTGGGACAAAGGAGTGGATATCTGTCGGAAAATGACCGATGACGGCTAGGGGTGTAAAACATGTTTGACATGTCTCGTTGTCTTGCTCTATAGTTTGGGTGTAAAAGGTTTTTTACACCCACCTGTAAATGGAAGGTGAACAACTCCGTGAAAAATCGAATAAAGGAATTTCGAGAAAAAGGGAACATCTCGCAAGGCAGGCTGGCTGAGCTGTGCAAGGTTAGCAGACAGACGATCAATGCGATCGAGAACAACAAATACGACCCGAGCCTGCAATTGGCTTTTGATTTGGCGGGCAATTTAGGGGTAACCATTGACGAGCTGTTTCAACCATACAGTGAGGAGTGAGAGAAGCTATGAAAAAGTTCAACGTGATTGTTTCATCCATCCTATTGTTGGCGATTGCAGGGCACGGAGGCTATCGGTGGGTTCGTTATGAGATGCTGGATGTAAGCACAATCATTTTCGGTTGCATTGCACTGTCGTACTTGTTGAACTCGATCACCTGGGGAGACTACGAGGGCGGGAAATACAGTGAAAGTGACGAATTGGACAAGCATATCAAGACGCAAAGTGCGAGAATCGGATACTATGCGCTTATGGTGCTGTCTGCTGCGGTCCTGTTCCTGTCGGAAGGGGTTACTGCACTTAATGACATTCAAAATATTCCTTTGGCAGTCGTCGTCGGTTTGACGTTCATTGTGGCGCCAATTACGGAATTTTTCTATTCGCGGAAGTTCAGATAAATAGCAGCCAGTCGGACAAATGTGCTCGTGGTTCGACTGGTTTTTTCTACAGCAAAGACTCTCATGTTATACTGAGGGGGAATGATTTTTGGGGGAGGGAATCGTGTTGTCGACGATTGTTCAGCAATCTTGGAAGCGCTGTCAGGAATCGAACCTCAAGGTTACGGAGAAGGCCAATGATCAAATCATTTCTGCCCGACGAATCAAAGAAATCATTCAAGATAATCACCCTCTGATTCGTGAAAGTCTCCCGCTTTTTAACAAGCTCGCTCCCTTTTTGTTATCGACAGAGCACATCGCACTCCTGTCTGACCGGGAAGGAAATATTATTCAAACGATCGGGGACCCGGTCTTCGCCAATCAGGCACAAAAAGTACAGCTGCAAATCGGAGCGAACTGGACAGAAGACTACAAAGGAACCAACGCGATTGGGACAGCACTGATCGCGCAACAGCCGATTCAGATACAGGGAGAGCAGCATTACTTTTTGGAAAATCGCTTTCTTGCATGCTCAGCGGCACCTATTTTTTCACCTGCAGGTGAGCTATTGGGCATCATTGACATTAGTACGCGTAAAGAATATTCCCACCCGTTTGCCCTAACTATTGCTTGCATGATCGCAGAGGCTCTGCAAAACCGCTTTTTGTTAGCAGATGCGGAGCACGTGATTGCCTTACCAACGTCATCAAGCTCAGGAGATGGTCGAGGGAAGCTGGCACTCGTCGGCTTGGATCGGGACGAGCGTATCGTGGGCTTAAATGGGGCCGCGCAGCAGCAGCTCGGAAAGGAAGCCTTGGGAACTGGGGTAAGTGCCGAGCAAGAGCGTGCTGGCCGTCATGTAAAAGATCATCGCCCGCGTTTTTGGTCTGCGGCACCCAAAGTCCAGCTAAAGCCGTTTCCGCGTCTAGCTGGTTCATGCCCGCTCTTCTTGCAGGCAAAGATGCTCGGACAAAAGGCGGCTCAGGTAGATTTTCCTGTGATCATTTTAGGGGAAAGCGGTACGGGAAAAGAGCTGTTCGCTAAAATGGTCCATGAGACAGGGCCGCGTGCGCTTGAGCCTTTTATCGCAGTGAACTGCAGTTCAATTCCAGAAAATTTGGTCGAGAGTGAATTGTTTGGATATGAAAGCGGGTCATTCACAGGGGCACATCGAGAAGGAAGAATCGGAAAGTTTGAAGCGGCGAAAAAAGGCACGATCTTTTTGGATGAGATCGGGGATATGTCTTTGCGTGCGCAAGCGGCACTGCTGCGCGTTTTGCAGGAAAAGGTCGTCACTCCGGTGGGGAGCAATCAATCCCGCCCGATTTATGCGCGGATCATTGCCGCTACGCATCGAAACCTGTCAGAGGAGATCAAGGCGGGACGTTTTCGGGCTGATTTGTACTACCGGCTCAAAGGGGTCACCATTCATTTGCCGTCACTGAAAAAGCGCAGTGATATCATCCAGGTGGCGGAGCATCTATTGCAGCAGATCGACACAGAACAAGCGTACATACTGACCACGGAGGCAAAGGACAAGCTGTGTGCTTATTCGTGGCCGGGCAATATCCGGGAACTGCAAGGCGTGCTGATTCAAGCGGTGTTTTTGGCAGAGGGGAACACCATTGATTGCGATCACATCCAGTTGGAGGGATTGATGGAAGCCGATACGTCTGAGTCTGCGGATCATGACATTCCTTCGTTGCGAGAAACAGAGAGAAAAGCGATCAAAAAGGCGCTCGAGAAAAGTGGCGGTAATGTAAGCAAAGCGGCCAAAATGCTGCAAATCGGACGCAATACCTTGTATCGCAAAATAGAAGAATACCAGATTGGGGCACCGATTAATCAGGAATAGTCATAAGGGATGAAACGGTATAGCTTGGCGTGAACAGATGTTGCAATGCGTGTTGCAACATTTTGTTGCGCTCGTTTTGCAATGTCACCAGACGAGTGATGCATGGAGAGGAACGGATGATAGACTTTTATCCGCTCAGGGGTATGATACGGAGCTTGGCATTAATCATGCAAGGAGATAGCGTTGTATAAAGTCGAAAAATTTAGATTTTTAGGAGGGAGACCGTTGCTACACTATTCCATTGCAGTAATTCCAGGAGACGGAATCGGTCCCGAAGTCATGGAAGAAGGCCTGAAGGTGTTGGGAGCTATAGAAGAAAGTCACGGTGGCATTCGGTTTGCTCGTGATGTCATGGATTGGAACTGTAGCTACTATCTCCAACACGGCAAAATGATGCCGGAGAATGGACTCCATCTTTTAAAAGACTATGATTTGATTCTGCTTGGTGCAATAGGTGCCCCCGAGGTTCCTGATCACGTCTCTGTGTGGGAGCTGATCTTGCCGATTCGCCGGGCATTCCAGCAGTATGTGAACCTTCGCCCGGTCAAGCTGCTCAAAGGTCTGGAAAGCCCCCTTCGCTATAAGGGGCATGCCGATCTCGATTTCGTCGTGGTGCGGGAGAACACAGAGGGTGAGTACTCCAATATGGGCGGGCGGATGCATCAGGGTACACCGTACGAAATGGCGGTGCAAAACAACGTATTTACCCGGTATGGCACAGAGCGCATCCTCAAGTACGCTTACGCACTGGCGGAGAAACGTTCGAAAAAGAGCGTGACTGCGGCAACGAAGTCCAATGGGATCAACCATTCCATGCCGTTTTGGGATGAGATCGTCAAGGAAGTCAGTCAGGAATACCCAGGCATCCAGACCAATCTGTATCATATCGACGCACTCGCTGCCTATTTCATCACGCGACCAGAAACGTTTGACGTCGTAGTCGCGAGCAACTTGTTTGGTGACATTTTGACTGATCTCGGGGCGGCAATCGTTGGAGGTTTGGGCTTGGCTCCTTCTGCGAACATCAATCCGGAGCGTAAATATCCATCCATGTTTGAGCCCATTCACGGCTCTGCGCCAGATATCGCGGGGAGAGGAATCGCCAATCCGATCGCACAAGTATGGAGCCTCGCTATGATGATGGATCATCTCGATCTGCCAGAGCTCAGTGCTGTCATCATGAACGCTATCGAAGACGTGTTGCAAGATGGCAAAGTGCTCACTCCTGATCTTGGGGGGACGGCGACCACAAAAGAATTGGGAGACGAAATCGTTCGCCACATCTATCAAACAACAAGATAAATAAAAGGGAGGAAGAGGACATGGAAGCGAGATCGTATGATTTGTACATCGGTGGAGAATGGGTGAAAACCGAGAGCTACATTCCCGTCCTTCACAAATACACGGGCGAGTGCATCGCGCGTATTGCCAAGGCTTGTCGGCAGCATGTAACAGAAGCGGTGGAAGCGGCGTGGGAGACGTTTAAGACGGACAAATTGACTCCTTTTCAACGATACAAAATCTTGCTGAAAGCCTCTGAGCTCATGGAGGAACGCCGGGACGAGATGGAGCGATCCTTGATTCGCGAAGTGGGCAAAACACGCAAGGACGCGATGAATGAGCTGGATCGGACGATCAATACACTGCGCTTGTCAGCAGAGGAAGCCAAGAAGATTCACGGGGAAATGATTCCGCTGCAAGCAACGGAAGGCTCGGAAAACCGGCTGGGCTTTACCATTCGGGTGCCAAAGGGAGTAATCGGTGCTATTACGCCGTTTAACTATCCCTTGCTGCTCAGCACGCACAAGATCGCGCCAGCGCTAGCCGCAGGAAATACGCTGGTCGTTAAGCCAGCTACAGTCACGCCTATCGCAACCTTTTTGTTGGTGGAGATCCTGGAGGAAGCGGGCCTGCCAAAAGGCTATGTGAATATCGTGACAGGGGCAGGCAGTCAGGTAGGGGAATGGCTGCTGGATGAAGAGCGCATCGCCATGTACACCTTTACCGGGTCAGGAGAAGTCGGTCGCCGCATCAAGGAGCGAAGTGGCATGCGTCCCGTTGCGCTGGAGCTCGGCAACAACTCTCCCAATATCGTGCACCTCGATGCAGATTTGGAGCTGGCAGCCCGTCAAACAGCCGCCCGCAGCTTTCACAATGCTGGCCAGGCGTGCATTGCTGTTCAGCGCATTTACGTGCATGAATCGGTTATGCAGGCGTTCAGCGACTTGTATATCTCGCATGTTCATCAGTTGAAGGTAGGGAACCCGGAAGACCCGGAGACGGATGTCGGACCGATGATCAGTGAAAAAGAGGCGAGCCGTACAGAGGAATGGGTACAGGAAGCGATTAGCCAAGGGGCCAGATCGCTCTTGCCTGTCAAACGGGAGGGAGCTCTCTTCTATCCGGCTGTGTTGGTGGATACAAGGCCAGAGATGAAGGTGGTTTGCCGGGAAGTGTTCGCGCCCGTCGTCACGATCATTCCGTACAGTGATCTTGAAGATGCTTTTACACAAGCCAACGATTCGGAGTACGGCTTGCAGGCGGGGATTTTTACCCGTGATTTGAACGTCGCGATGAAAGCGGCACGCGTGCTGGAGTACGGTGGCGTGGTGATCAACGACGTATCGACCTACCGCAATGACGTCATGCCGTACGGCGGAGTCAAAAACAGCGGACTGGGCAAAGAAGGTCCGCGTTACGCAGTCGAAGAGATGACGGAAGAGCGGATGGTGGTGATCAACCTATGAGCGGTCACCTTTTGCAGGGAAAAACGGCGATTGTAACAGGGGCCGCGTCAGGAATGGGCAAGGCCATTGCGATGCTTTTTGCGGCCGAGGGAGCTAACGTCATCCTGGCTGATTTGAACAAAGAAGCGGCAATAGCAGTCGCTCAAGAGCTGCCACAAGGGAAAGGTCATGCGGTGCAAACGGATGTGGCAGACGATACGAGTGTCGTTGCTCTCGTGAAGGAAACGCTCGAAGTGTACGGCTCGATTGATGTCCTGGTCAACTGCGCGGGTGTCCCCCAAGCGTTTACCCCCATTGAGGAGCTGACCTTGGAACAGTGGGATCGCATCATGTCTGTGAACACCAAGTCGATCTTTTTGACGACAAGACATGCAGTTCCTCACATGAAGGAGAAGGGGAAAGGCAGCATCATCAACATCGCTTCGATTGCCGGAATTCGCGCCCGTCCGGGACTGAATGCGTACTGCGCGTCCAAGGGGGCCGCTATCATGTTGAGCAAGGCACTGGCGATTGAGCTTGCTCCTTTTCAAATCCGGGTCAATGTCATCAATCCAGGGCCGGCAGAGACGCCAATGCTGGGTAAGTTTATCAATGGAGATGAAGCGGAAGTAGAAGCCGGGAAAAAAGATATTTTCATCAGCAGTGTTCCGTTAGGCATGTTGATTCAGCCGGAGGATATCGCGCAGGCGGCTCTCTATTTGGCTTCTGATCTATCCAAAATTGTCACGGGCGAGGTCATGAATGTAGACGGTGGAAGAGGGATCTAAACAAAAGAATTAACAGGGGGTACTATCGCATGTTTCGGAAGAAGGGGAGCTTCGTGCTAGCGAGCATCATGTCTGTGTCTTTATTTCTGGCGGCGTGTGGAGGAGGCGGCGGTCAACAGACTGCTCCACCTGCGGGACAAGCCGGGGGGACAGAAGCACCGAAAAGTGACGGCCAAAGCTATGTATTCAAAGCAGGGCATTCACTTACGGAGGATCATCCATACCATTTGGCATTGAAAAAAATGGCCGAGGATGTCGACAAGCGCTCGAACGGAAAAGTGAAAATCGAGGTGTATCCGCTGAGCCAGCTAGGAGCGGAGCGTGAATTGACAGAGGCGCTGACCTTTGGAACGGCGGATATGTCGATTACCTCGACTGCGCCTGTGATGAACTTCCATCCAAAGCTGGGCGTACTGGATCTTCCGTTCTTGTTTGAGAGCCGTGAGCAGGCTTACAAGGTACTCGACGGACAAGTCGGACAAGACCTGCTCAAGGATTTGGAAAACGCCAATCTGGTCGGGCTGGCATGGGCTGAAAACGGCTTCCGCCATATTACTAACGGCTCGAAGGTGATCAAGAAGCCGGAGGACGTGGCAGGGTTGAAGATACGCACGCAGGAAAACCCGATTCATCTGGCTGCATTCGAAGCATTGGGAGCGAAGCCGACTCCGATGGCTTGGACAGAGGCGCTGACAGCGCTGCAACAAGGAGTCGTCGATGCCCAGGAAAATCCGGCGATTGTCGCGCAGACCTACAAGTTGTATGAATCCAAGCAAACGCAAATGGCCTTGACCGGGCATGTTTACTCAGCGGCAATGATCTTGTTCAGCAAGCCTGTATGGGATAAGCTCCCGGCAGATGTCCAGCAACTTCTTGCCGAGGAAGCCAAAAAAGCGGGACAGTACGAGCGTGAGTTGATGATCAAGATGGAAGAAGAGGCCATTTCCACTATTAAAGGAAAAGGTGTAGTCATTACCGAGGATGTGGATAAGCAAGCTTTCCGCGATGCAATGAAGCCTGTCTATGACAAGTTTTCCGGGCAGTTCGGCAAAGAGCTGGTGGATCAAATTGTAAATACAAAATAAACGGCAGAAGGGAGACGAGCCACTCTGGCTTTTCTCCCCTTTTTCCTGCGAAAGGAGATTGTGTGTGGGCAACCTTGTTTTCAAAATAAACAGCATCCTTCGTTTTTTCATTATTGCCCTGCTGGCTATTATGGTGATCGCTGTCTTTCTGCAGGTGCTTTTCCGTTTTTTGCTCGACCAGCCCTTGGCCTGGACGGAGGAATTGGCTCGGTATTTGCTGATTTGGATCACGTTTCTGGGATCAGCGTACGCGATGTCGATCAAAGCACACATCGGTACGGAATACATTCAAAAGTACTTGTCGCCTCGGATGAACAAGGTGGTGCTGGTTATTGCCGCTTTGTGTAGTCTGGTCTTCTTTCTTGTCACGGTTCAGCAAGGCTACTTGTTATCTGCGAGAAGCATGACACAAACCTCACCCACTCTGCTCGTTCCCATGGGCTATGTATACATGGTGATTCCGATCAGCGGTGCCTTACTCATCATGAACGTGATCCATGTGACATGGAAAGACATTACCGGGAAGGAGTGACCAGATTGTGGGTACGATTTTGTTTGTAACACTGTTGGTGCTCCTGATCCTGAATGTACCAATTGGGGTGGCACTGGGGTTATCTGTCGTTGTGGTGTTTATGCTGGAGGGGAACATTCCTCTTCTGGTTGTCATTCAAAAAATGTTCAACGGGACAGATTCCTTCCCATTGATGGCGATTCCGTTCTTTCTCTTGGCAGGAAAGCTGATGGAAACAGGCGGAATCTCGGCAAGGCTGATCCGTTTTGCGAATACGATTGTCGGGAACCTGCCTGGAGGATTGGCAATCGTGGCGGTGATGGGGTGTACTTTTTTTGCAGCGATATCGGGTTCTTCTGCCGCAACAACGGCAGCCGTAGGGGGAATTTTGATCCCGCACATGGTCAAAAAAGGGTATAATATCCGGTTTTCTGCGGCCTTGCATGCAACAGGGGGAACAATCGGTGTCATGATTCCTCCGAGCGTGCCGATGGTTTTATACGGGGTAGCAGCGAGTGCCTCGATTAGCGACTTATTTATTGCAGGGATCGGGCCAGGTATTCTCGTAGCGATCTCACTAATTCTGTACTCGTATTGGATCAGTAAGAAAAATGGCTGGGGTGGCGGAGAGAAGCATACACCCAAAGAGATATGGGAGGCATTCAAGGACGCCATTTTGGCGATTCTCATGCCGATTATTATTCTTGGTGGTATATACGGAGCCATTTTTACTCCGACAGAAGCGGCAGTGGTAGCCGTGATATACGGTCTGGTTGTCGGGCTTTTCGTCTACCGGGAGATCAAGTGGAGGGACTTGGGGGAAATATTCGCGGGCTCTGCCAGCATGACAGCGGTCATCATGCTTATTATCGCGACCGCCAATGCGTTTGGCTATCTGATGACGAGGGAAAACATCCCGCAGGAAATTGCGCAATTCATGCTGGGGATTACCGACAGCACGATCATTACGTTGCTCATAATTAACATCTTGCTGCTCATTTTGGGGACGTTTATGGAAACGGCGGTTACGATCATTCTCCTGACCCCGATCCTTTTGCCGATCACGAATTCTTTGGGCATTGATCCGGTGCTATTTGGGGTGATCATGGTCGTCAACTCCGCCATCGGTATGCTGACGCCGCCGGTTGGGATCAATTTGTTGGTAGCAGGAAATATTGCGAAACTCCAGAATACGGAGATTGAGCGAGCGGTGATCCCGTTTTTGGTCATCATGATCGTCGATTTGATGCTCATCACCTATATTCCTGAAATTAGCTTATTCCTTGTTAACTTGAGCAAGTAACGGAGGGGGAACCAACGTGGATTACAAGCAAGCGTTAGTGGGATTACTGGGGGAAGAACGAGTATCGACCAACCCCACTGTACTGGAGCACCACAGCCATGATGAATCGTATCATACCCCGCATCTTCCGGATGTAGTCGTGTTTCCGCAGACGGCCGAGGAAGTCAGTCAAATCATGAAGCTGGCCAATGAAAAGCGCATTGCGGTAACGCCGTTTGGCATGGGGAGCAGTCTGGAAGGCCACGCGATTCCATATGCGGGCGGAATCAGCATGGATTTTTCCTTGATGAACCAAGTGCGGGAGGTGCGACCGAAGGATTTTCTCGTGAGAGTCCAGCCCGGTGTCACGCGCACTCAGCTCAATAAAGAATTGAAAAAGCACGGATTGTTTTTCTCCGTCGATCCTGGCGCAGACGCGACTTTGGGTGGGATGGCTGCCACAAACGCCAGTGGAACAACCTCTGTTCGCTATGGTGTGATGCGTGATCAGGTGCGCGATCTGGAAGTGGTGACGGCGGACGGACGTATCATCCGTACAGGGAGCATGACAGCCAAATCCTCCTCAGGCTACCATCTTACGGGGCTGTTTGTCGGGTCGGAGGGAACGCTTGGTGTATTCACAGAGCTGACCTTGCGTGTTTACGGCATCCCTGAGGCGACAACGGCAGCGCGTGCCAGCTTCCCTTCTGTTCAGGATGCTGTCGATACCGTCGTAGATATTCTCGGTGCGGGTATTCAAGTGGCGCGAATCGAGTTGGTTGATGAACGTTCCATCCAACAAGTGAATCTGTACAAGGAAACGAGCTACCCGGAAGCACCGACGCTGTTTATCGAGTTCCATGGCAGTGAACAAGGGCTCGCGTATGATATCGACTTTGCGAAGAGCATCGCCGATGGACATGGCTGCACGCAGTTTCTTTTTGAAACAGATTCGAAGGCGCGGACGCAGCTCTGGGACGCTCGTCATAACCTGGCGTATGCCTTCCTGCACAAATCCCCCGGGAAAAAGCTGATGGTAACAGATGTTTGCTTGCCGATTTCCGAGCTGGCAGGAGCTGTTGTGGACGCCCGGCAAGCCATTGATCGCGCTGGGCTGGATGGAGCGATTGCAGGGCATGTCGGGGATGGGAACTATCACGCTATCCTGATGATCGACCTGAATGACCCCGAAGAAGTGGCGCGTGCCGAGGAAGTAAATGCCCATCTGGTGGAGTACGCATTGAGTCGGGGAGGAACCTGCACAGGCGAACATGGTGTGGGTGTGGGGAAAATCAAATACCAGCGCAAGGAACACGGAGAAGCACTCGACGTCATGCAAGCCATGAAGCAAGTGCTGGACCCAAACGGTATTTTGAATCCGGGGAAAATTTTCGGGAAATAACAGAGGGCCTGCATTCTGAACGTTTGTCGGAATGTGGGCTTTTTCTTTTGCGTAATGTGTCGAAGAGGAGAGGAGAAAGGATGATTATGCAGAATGTAGAAGATTGGTAACTGGTGCATTACATTCTGGTGTGGCAGGGAGGCAAAAATGAAGTCTATTGTTGAAATTGCCAAGATTGCAGGTATCGAAGAACAGTATTTGGAGCTATACGGAAAATATAAAGCCAAATTATCAGATGAGCTATGGGAGCAAGTGAAGGATCGCCCTGATGGCAAACTGATTCTTGTTACAGCGATGAACCCTAACCCGGCGGGAGCAGGTAAGACACTCACGACGATTGGTTTGTCACAAGCATTAAATTATCTCGGGAAGAAAACAATGGCAGCGCTTCGCGAGCCGTCCTTGGGTCCTTGCATGGGGATCAAAGGAGGCGCAACCGGAAGCGGCCAAGCACAAATTCTCCCGGCTGACGAAATTAACCTGCATTTTACAGGGGACATTCATGCGATTACAGCTGCACATAACTTGTTGGCAGCGATGATCGACAATCATATTTTCCACGGCAATCCGCGTGGGCTCAATCCAAAGAAAATCGTCTGGAAACGAGCCATGGACATGAACGACCGTGCACTGCGTAACATCGTGGTTGGTCTGGGTGACGGCAACGGGATGACGCGTGAAGATGGCTTCATGATTACAACCGCTTCGGAAATCATGGCGATCTTATGCCTGAGTGAGAATCTGGCGGACTTGCGCGAGCGATTGAACCAGATCATTATTGGCTACGATTTCGATGATCAGCCTGTACGGGCAGAGGAAATCAACGCGGTCGATGCGATGTGTGTTCTCTTGAAGGAAGCCATCAAGCCCAATCTCGTACAGACAATCGAAGGAACTCCGGTCATCATTCACGGAGGACCTTTTGCCAATATCGCGCATGGGTGCAGCAGCGTGATCGGAACCAAGATGGCTTTGAAGCTGGCAGATTACGTCGTAACAGAGGCTGGCTTTGGTGCCGACCTGGGGGCCGAAAAGTTTTTTGACATCAAGTGCAGAAAAGCAGGTCTGACTCCATCGGCTGCTGTCGTGGTCATTACAGTTCGCTCGTTGAAATACAACGGCGGGGTAAAAGTACCTGATCTGGCAGAGGAGAACTTGTCTGCTCTGGAGAAAGGCTTCGAAAACGTCAAGCGCCATCTGGAAAACCTGCAAAAGTTCGGTGTGCCAGCAGTGGTGGCGATCAATCATTTTGCGACAGATACCCAGGCAGAGGTGGATGCAGTCATTGCGCTGTGCCAAGCGGCCGGAGCCGAAGCGGCGCTGTCCAAAGTATGGGCAGAAGGCGGAGCAGGTGGTGTCGAGCTTGCTGAAAAAGTGACTCGTGCAGCAGAGCGGCCTTCATCCTTCCGATTCTTGTATGAAGATAACCTCAGCATAAAAGACAAGATTGAGACAGTCGTAAAAGAAGTATACGGTGGATCAGGGGTTGTCTTTTCGCCGCTGGCATTAAAAACGATCCAAAAGGTAGAAGAAATGGGCATGTCCCATCTGCCTGTGTGCATGGCGAAAACACCTTACTCCTTTACGGACCGCGCTGATCTGTTGGGAGCACCTGTTGACTTCACGATCCAAGTGAGTGAAGTGCGCATATCAGCAGGAGCTGGTTTTATTGTGGCACTGACCGGTAGCTTGGTTACCATGCCAGGCCTCCCGAAAAAGCCGGCTGCTGAATCGTTATATGTAGACGAGGATGGCCAAGTGATCGGATTAAGCTAGTCAAAAAGTTTGACAAAAAGCTGACAACTGTAAAAGGTTGTCAGCTTTTTTTGTATTTTTGAGGTTTATTATCGGAAAGTTATGGGAAAAGAAAGGTGAGATTGAAAAATGTGAACTTAATTGAAAAACAACAAGGAATGACAAAGGCAAACTTGCTGAAAGGCAGGGACGCAAAGCCACGGGTCTAAGGTCGAGAGTCAAGTGACTTTCGCAGCTAGGACAGCCGGGTTGCCATACCGTAGTCATGATGGGCTGTCGGTGGGCAGTCTTTTTTTTGTTGAAAAAAGAGAAGGGAGAAGGGATTCGGTATGAAAAATAGTTTGAAGAATAAGCTAATTATCGTTTTGTGCCTGCTGTTGTTGATAAGTTTGGGTACGGTTTGCGGTGCAAGCTATTGGAGTGCTTCCAATCTTTTGGCAGACAGTCTGGACAAAGAAGCTGAGTTGTCAGCTAACAATCTCTCGATTCGTATCGATGGTTTCTTTAAAGAAAAAATTGAAATTGTAAGAGCAGTGGGAGGGTTGATGTCGGCTGATCAAAATGCCGAGTATGACCTGAAACTCATTCAAGAGGCCCAAAAGAAAAACCCCGAGTTTGAGACGTTCTTCTTTTCGCATGATTTAAGCGGAAAGAATGTGATCAATTTCAAGGGTGAAGTGACTGATATCTCGGATCGTCCGCACATTAAGGAAGCCAGCAAAGGGGAAGGAAAGGTTGTTGTCTCAGAGCCAGTTGTTTCGAAGCGCACAGGGAATAACATCGTGACCCTTGTCGTTCCATTGATGAAGGACAATCGTCAATACGGTTATATCGGTTCTACGATTCCTATCAATGAGATCCAAAAAAAGGTGTCCGAAGAGAAATTTGGTCAATCAGGCTACGCCTTTTTAGTAAGCAAAACAGGAACATTTATTTATCATCCGAACAGCGAGTTCATTCTGAAGGAATCGATTCTCAATATGGGTATTCTTGAACTTCAGACTGGCTTTGAAGACATCAAGCAAGGGAAGCATGGAATTGCCCAATATAATTACGAGAATACAGAGCGATTTGCTTCGTATGCTCCTACCAATTTGAACTGGGGTATATACATCACTGCACCTGTAGCAGAGCTGCATGCCCCTGTCGATCAACTGTCAGTTCGATTGATGGTTATTTCCCTCATCGTATTGGCAATTGGGGTTGTCCTCGTTTATTTCTTGGCTGTACGCATGGTGAAACCAATTGAGCGTCTGAATCACGCCGTAAATGTAGTGGCGCAGGGCAACTTGAAAGAGACCGTAACGGTTGACGGAAAAGACGAGATTGCGGTTCTGTCCCGTGACTTTAACCAGACGGTATCGCACTTGAAAAATTTGATTGAAGACGTATCACTGTCGTCTGATCAAGTACAGCGTTTTAGTCAGGAAGTATCTGAAGGTATTAAGCAGGCGACAGAAAACATCAACCAAATCGGCTTGTCTATCGCACAGATTTCTGAGGGAGCAGAGGCGCAGGCAGCCAGCTCGCAGGAAGTCGCATTGTCGATGACTGACATGGCAGCAGGCATAGTGAAAATCGCGGAGACGTCTGCACATGTTTCTGAGGCTGCCCAGATAGCAACAGAGCAGGCAGAACAAGGAACTGCTGTGGTAGAGCAGGCAGTTCTCCAGATGGGAAGCATTGGCGAGGGAACATCGAAGGCGACAGTAGCCATTGAACAGCTCAACAATCGCTCCAAAGAAATCGAAGGCATTCTTGATACGATCAGTCAATTGACCTCACAAATTAATTTGCTTGCCTTGAACGCTTCGATTGAGGCGGCACGTGCAGGCGAGCATGGACGTGGATTTGCTGTAGTTGCCGGTGAAGTAAAAAAACTGGCGAACCAATCCGAGGAATCCGCATCCAAAATCGCGATGCTGATCGGGGAAATCCAACAGGATACTCGTCACGCAGTAGAGGTCATGACAGCGGGCAACCAAAACGCACAGCAAGGTATCCAATTGGTCGAAGAGGTTCGCGAAATCTTTGGGCATATTTTGGAATCTTCCCGGAACGTTGCTGCGCACATTTTGGAAGTATCCGCCGCATCTGAACAAATGTCAGCAGGCTCCCAACAGGTGAGTGCTTCTGTAGATGAAATGCATAACATTGCAAAACATGCTTCACTCGACGCGCAAACAGTGGCAAAGGCAACCGAAGAGCAGCTTCAAGCCATCCAGGAAATTGGCCAGTCTGTCGAGCATTTGAATGCAGTGGCAGAAGAATTACAACAAGGAATCGGCAGGTTTACTGTATAAGAAGCAGCTCTACAGGTTGTAAGTCCTCTTCTTTGAAAGGGGGGATGCCATTAGGGGATGATGGAGTTTGTTTCTACTAACTAAATTCATTACCGTTTAACAGGAGGAGAACCCAGATGAAAAAATTCACAAAAACAATCTTGGCGAGCACACTCGCTGCAACTATGCTCATGACATCAGGAACAGGTGCTTTTGCCGCAACAGCGGTTAAGCCTGTCCAAACCGTAGCTGCTGAAGCTGCTAAAAAACCGCAAGCGAAAAAGTTTGAGTCTCGTTTGGACGAAATCATTGCGAGAGGCTATATCCTCGTAGGTACTCCAGGTGACTACAAACCGTTTACATATTTGAATCCGAAAACAAACCAATTCGAAGGTTACGATATCGATGCGATGAAAGAATTCGCAAAAAGCCTGGGAGTAGAGGCGCGTTTTGTTCAAACATCCTGGCCGACACTGATGGACGATCTGTTGGCAAATAAATTCGATATTGCTGTCGGAGGCGTTACCCGCAACACAGACCGCCAGAAAAAAGCACACATGAGCGATCCTTATATTATGTTCGGTAAAGCTCCGCTCATCCGTGCAGAAGACAAGGACAAGTACAAGAGTGTAGCAGACATCAATAAACCAGAGGTGCGCATTGGTGTGAATCCAGGAGGCACCAACGAAAAATTCGTTCGTGAGCACCTGACAAAAGCAACTGTGACTGTTGAACAAAACAACCTCGACATTCCTGGTCTGGTAGCAAGCGGTAAGTACGATGTGATGATCACAGATACGCTGGAAGCGCTTGTATATTCCAAAGCAGACTCCCGCCTGTATGCCGCTCTGACTGACAACCCATTCACCAAGAGTGAAAAAGCGTACATGATTCACCGCGGAGACACAATCTTCGCTAACTACTTGGATCTTTGGATGGACGAAATGAAACTGCAAGGGAAGTTTGATGAGCTTTACAACAAATGGGTAAAATAATTCGATAACAGACGAGCAGCCTGATTCTGGGCTGCTTTGTTATTTTTACAAGATTCATTACCAAAAAATCAAACAATTTGGGTCTATAAGCTGTTTGCTTTTTCAGTCATTGCATGGTACGATTACAGCTATGTTCTTTAGGGCGCTACGTACAATCGGGATAAAAGGGCATGTTCCGGATCGTAAGGAATAGTGCCCTTTTTTTTGAGAATTTTATAGATGAAGGTATTGATAAAGGAGACTGACATTCATTGGCGACTTTTAATGATTTTGGCTTACACCACTCCATTGTTAGAGCGTTGAGCAACATGGGCTTCGAAGAGGCTACAGCTATTCAGGATCAAACGGTTCCTGTAGCACTGCAAGGTCGTGACCTGATTGGTCAAGCACAAACTGGTACAGGTAAAACGGCTGCATTTGGTATTCCGCTGATTGAACGCATGGATGAAACAAGCGGAAATATTCAAGGGGTTGTATTGACCCCAACTCGTGAGCTGGCTGTTCAGGTTGCAGAAGAGATTAATAAAATTGCCCAATTTAAAAACATCTCTGCCCTGCCAATCTACGGTGGTCAAGACATCACGCGTCAAATCAAGGCGTTGAAAAAACGCCCGCAAATCATCGTAGCAACACCTGGTCGTTTCATGGACCACATGAGAAGAAGAACGATTCGTCTGGATGCCATCGAGGTAGTTGTTTTGGACGAAGCGGATGAAATGCTGAACATGGGTTTCATCGACGACATTAAGGAAATCTTGAAAGAGGTTCCAGAAAGTCGACAAACCCTGCTGTTCTCCGCAACGATGCCGAGAGCGATTCAGGAAATCGCCCAGCAGTTCATGAACGAACCAACCATCATTCAAGTGAAAGCAAAAGAAGTAACCGTACCAAACATCGAACAGCAATATATGGAAATGGCAGAAAGACAAAAGTTCGATGTTCTGTGCCGTTTGCTGGATATTCATTCGCCTGAGCTGGCTATCGTATTCGGTAGAACCAAGCGCAGAGTAGATGAGCTGTCCGAAGCTCTGACCAAGCGCGGTTATGGAGCAGAAGGTATCCACGGAGACCTGAACCAAGCAAAACGCGACAGCGTACTGCGCAAGTTCAAGGAAGGTACAATCGAGGTATTGGTGGCGACCGACGTAGCAGCCCGCGGTCTGGATATCAGCGGTGTTACACACGTCTTCAACTTTGACATTCCACAAGACTCCGAAAGCTACGTTCACCGTATCGGTAGAACGGGACGTGCTGGTAAAACGGGTCTCGCGATCACATTTGTTACTTCCCGTGAAATCGACCATTTGCGTCTGATTGAGCGTACAACCAAGCGTCGCATGGAGCGTCGTGCTGTTCCTTCGATGGCAGAAGCTCTGGAAGGTCAACAAAAAATGACAGTAGACAAAATCTTGGAAGCGTCTGGAAGAGATGATCTGTCTGCTTACAAAACATTGGCAGAACAATTGCTGGAGGATGTTGATTCTGTAACGCTGGTATCTGCAGCACTCAAGCTGTTGACCAAAGAGCCGGATACAACACCTGTTCGCCTGACAGAAGAAGCTCCTCTTCGCGTAGGGAAGAAAAAGCTGCCTCCAAAAGGAAAAGGTGGCTTCGGTTCGGGTTCCGGTTTTGGTGGAAAGCGTCCATCTCGCCCACGCAATGGCGAATATCGTCCTCGCGGCGGCGAATCTCGTCCACGCAGTGGCGACTCCCGTCCACGCAGCGGTGACTCCCGTCCACGTGGCGAATCTCGTCCACCACGCAGCTAGGAATCGAACGGTATTGCAAGCAAAGACTGGTGTGCACATACATGTGCGCATCGGTCTTTTTTCGTGTTGACTGCCCGCGAATATTTAGGAGAATCCGTGACAAACTAGGGGTGTTTTGGCACGAATTTTCGCGCAGGGATTGGGAGGCGGATATGGGTACATGCAGGTGTAAGGAAAAGGCTTCTGCAGCAGGGCAGAGGTCTTTTTCCTGTGGGCAATTAAGTTTTGGCAACAATGAGTCAGACAAATTTGCGCTTTGATTTTGTTGTTAGCCCTTATGAAAACGCTTTATATTTGAGGTGTACACATTACCTTTTTAATCATGTCAATATCTCATAAATAGGGGTAAAGGAGGGTGCAGTATGGAGAGCGTGGAAACCAAAAACGCTTCGGGTGGAATCCGAGTCTCGGTACAAAAGTTTGGACGATTTTTGAGTGCGATGGTTATGCCAAATATCGGTGCTTTCATCGCTTGGGGATTGATTACCGCTTTATTTATCCCGACAGGTTGGTTGCCTAACGAAAATTTGGCCAAACTGGTTGGACCGATGATTACGTATTTACTGCCACTGCTGATCGGTTATACCGGCGGGAAAATGGTCCATGATGTTCGAGGAGGGGTCGTAGGTGCCGTCGCTACGATGGGGGTTGTCGTAGGTGCAGACATCCCGATGTTCCTGGGAGCTATGATCATGGGTCCTTTGGGCGGCTGGGTCATGAAAAAAGTGGACCAGTTGTTCGAAGGAAAAATTCGTTCCGGCTTTGAAATGCTAGTAAACAACTTTTCCGCTGGTATTGTTGGCGGGTTACTGACACTTTTGGCATTCCAGGCAATTGGGCCTGTCGTTGTGGGCTTGAGCAAGGCGCTTGCAGCGGGTGTGGAAGTCATTGTAGGTGCAGGATTGCTGCCGCTTGCCAGCATTTTCATCGAGCCAGCGAAGATCCTGTTCCTGAATAATGCGATTAACCACGGTATTTTGAGCCCGATCGGTTTGGATGAAGCCGCGAAGCTGGGTCAATCGGTTTTCTTTCTGCTTGAATCCAATCCGGGGCCAGGTTTGGGAATTTTGTTGGCGTACTGGCTTGCTGGCAGGGGCAGTGCAAAGCAATCGGCTCCGGGTGCTGTCATCATTCACTTCTTTGGGGGTATCCACGAAATTTACTTCCCGTATGTGCTGATGAATCCGCGTTTGATTCTGGCTGCCATTGGCGGCGGGATGGCTGGTGTGTTTACCTTCACGCTGCTTGGCGCAGGATTGGTGGCGCCACCATCTCCGGGTAGTATTTTCGCCTTGATTGCAATGGCACCGCGTGGTGGGCTACTACCGGTACTGGCTGGTGTGTTGGCAGCGACTGTCGTGTCCTTCCTCATCGCGTCTGCTCTCTTGAAAATGAGCGCGAAGACAGACGAAGATGAACTGGAAAAAGCGACAGAAAAAATGCAGGAGATGAAAGGCAAAAAAGCACAGGAACAAGAAGCGGTTGAAGCTCGAGTGAAGCATGAGGTAGCTGCTGCTGACGTGAAAAAAGTTGTCTTCTCTTGCGATGCGGGTATGGGCTCCAGTGCGATGGGCGCGGCGTCCTTGCGCAAAAAGTTCAAGGATGCGGGCCTGACCGAGATTACGGTCATCAATACAGCGATCAACGACATTCCAAGTGACGCTGATATCGTCATTACACACAAGTCTTTAACAGAGAGAGCGCAAGTCAAAGCTCCTTCTGCGGAGCATATCTCCATTGACAATTTCTTGAATAGTCCCGAGTATGACAAGTTGGTCAAACGCCTGGGGTAAAGGGAATCAACGCTAGTGAGAGCTAGCGTCTTCCCTCTTTGGCGTTAAGGAGGGAACGAAGACATGCTTGTATCCTCTCGACAGCGATCCATTATCGAGATTTTATTGAGGGAACAAAAAGGAGTTACCGTTGGTTCGATTGCCGAACAGATCGGTGTAAGCGGACGTACCGTTCACAGGGAATTGGATGCGCTGGATTCCTTGTTCGATGAATTTGAACTGGAGTTAGTCAGAAAAACTGGATCAGGGCTTGAAGTGGTGGGGACCGACGACCAAAAGCTTGCACTCAGAATGTCTGTCCTGCATCACATGACGAAGGAATACACCGCGCAGGAACGTAAGGCCATCATCCTGTGCGCGCTCCTGGAGGCATCGGAGCCAGTCAAGCTGATTTCGCTGGCGATCGATTTGAAAGTGACGACAGCGACCATCAGTCATGATTTGGATGATTTAGAGACCATGCTTGCTCGTTACGATCTGTCACTCTTGCGAAAAAGAGGGTACGGCGTAGAGCTGCAAGGTACAGAATCGTCCAAGCGGCGGGCTATAAGCAGACTGATTGCCGAGCATCTGGACGATCACGAGCTAATTGGGATTATCAAAGAAAATATTCAAAACAAGGCACTCCGAGACATCGACTCGATATCGGAACGGCTGCTTGGTTTGATTGACCGGGAAAAGCTGATCAAGGTCGAGAATGCACTGAGCCATCTGGACGAGGAGCTTCCCTATCCTTTGGCAGACAGCGCTTATCTCGGATTAGTCACACATCTGGCATTGGCCATGGAACGGATTGAAAAAGGGGAAGGCATTCATTTTGACGAGAAAACCCTCAGTGAATTGCTTGGAACACCCGAGTACGAAATAGCCAGCAACATCATGGAGCGCCTGAAGCAAATCTTCCAAATGGAAATCCCAGCGGATGAGATCGGCTATATTACGATGCACTTGCGGGGTGCCAAGCTGCGGCATTCTCCGGATGACCAGGTATGGACGGAAAATACGGAGCTCATGGTCATTACGAAACGCTTCATTCAAGCCTGCGAAGAACGCCTGAACATTCCGCTTGGCAATGACGCCTCGCTGTTCCATGGTCTGTTGACGCATTTGGAGCCAGCCTTATACCGATTGCAGCGGAAGATGGAGATTCGCAATCCGATTCTCGAGCAGATCAAGCAAAACTATCCAGAGCTGTTTACCGTAACAAGTGAAGCGGTTCATACAGTTTTACCAGAGCTGCAGGTTCCAGATGAAGAGATCGGGTACCTGGTGATGCATCTTGGTGCGGCATTAGAGAGAACGCGCCAGGAGCAGCAGTGGTACCGGGCATTGGTAGTATGCTCCAGCGGGATCGGCTCCTCCAAGATTTTGGCTACGCGCATCAAAAAAGAAATACCGGAGATCGTCAGCTTGAAAAATCTGTCGATGTTTGATCTGGAAGAGGTTCCGGCAGCGGATTATGACTTGATTATTTCCACCCTTCCATTGCCGCTCGATCCAGGGGAATATGTCGTGGTCAGCCCGTTGCTTCCGCCAGACGACATCCAAAAAATTAAATATCAATTGCATACGACGAGTCAGAAGCAATCTCTTCAGGAGAAAAGTCAGCTGGTTCCCGCAGGACAGCAATCCATCGAACAACTAAGGGCCATGCAATACTACACTGCGTATGCCAATGAGCTATACGATGGGCTATGGGGAATGAGATGGGATAACCGTGATCAGGACATCGCCCAGCTTTTGAGCCAAATCAGCAAGGGGCTGAAAGAGCGTGGAACGATTGAAGAGGTCGATCCGGTCGTCAAGCAGTTGATCGAGCGGGAAAAGCTCGGCGGTTTGGGGATTCCGGGAACTTCCCTGGCCCTTTTTCACGGAAGAAATGAAGCGGTGAACAAGGCGTCTTTTACGTTTCACCAATTACGAGAGCCTGTGCTTCTTCGCTCGATGGATGAAGAAGTCATCTCCATTGACATGCTTCTGCTACTTTTGGGGCCGAAAGAAGTACCGAAGGAAGGGCTGGAAGTACTCAGCGAGATCAGCTCCCTTTTGATTGAAGAAGAAATGCAAGCGGTTTTGAAAACAGGAGAAACACAGCAAATTGCTGATTATATAGCGGGCAAAATGTATGCGTTTTGCCTCAAAAAGATAGGATTGGAGAGAACGAAATGAAAAACATACTGACAGCAGAAAAAATCATGTTGAGTGCAAAGGTAGCCAATAAAGAAGAAGCGATCAGACTGGCAGGACAATTGCTTGTGCGTGCAGGCCACGTAACGGAGGCGTATATAGAGAAAATGCAAGAGCGCGAGCAGTTGGCGACAACATACATCGGAAGCGGCGTAGCCATCCCGCATGGAACGAACGAATCCAAGGCAGAGATTCAATCCACCGGGATCTCCATCATTCAGGTTCCCGAGGGCGTCGATTTTGGAGAAGGCAATACAGCTTATTTGCTGGTGGGCATTGCTGCTGTTGGAGATGAGCATCTGGAGGTGCTCTCGAACATCGCCATTCTTTGCTCCGAGGAGGAAAACGTCAAGCGGATTGTAAACGCGGCTTCGGCGGAAGAGATTATCACGATGTTCTCCGAGGAGGTGTAATCCACTATGCTAGCTGTACATTTTGGAGCGGGAAATATTGGGCGAGGCTTTATCGGACAACTGTTGCAAAAGGCTGGCTATGAAATTGTGTTTGTGGATGTCAATGCCGCTTTGGTCGATGAGTTGAATGAGCGAAAAATGTATCGCGTGCAACTAGCAACAACAGGAAAACCAGAGTCGGTCGTGGAAGGAGTTCGAGCGATAAATGGTCAGGATGTAGCGGCGGTAGCTGAAGCGATCGCCACTGCCGATTTGGTTACGACGGCAGTTGGTCCGAACATTCTTCCGCACATTGCAGGGGCCATCGCAGCCGGCATTACCCGGAGACTTTCTGTTCATGCCAAGCCACTCAATGTGATTGCATGTGAAAACATGATTGGTGGCAGCGAGAAGCTGAAGGAGCATGTGTATGAGCATCTGACGGAATCGGTTCAAGCCGGGGCAGCACAATGGATCGGATTCCCCAATGCAGCCGTAGATCGGATTGTTCCTTTGCAGCAGCATGATGACAAGCTCCTGGTTATGGTTGAACCGTTTTTCGAATGGGTGGTAGATTCGTCCCAGATGGTTGGAGAAGTCCCGTCCATTGAGGGCGTTACCTATGTGGAGGATCTGGCGCCATACATCGAAAGAAAGCTGTTTACCGTCAACACAGGTCATGCGGTCATTGCATACCTGGGGTATCAGTTGGGGATGAAAACGATTGATGAAGCGATGCGAGACGACCGGATTGTTCAGGCGACACGCGGGGCTCTTCAGGAGACAGGTGCACTGCTTGCTGCCAAGTACGGATTTGACCCGCAGGTTCATGGGCAGTACGTGGAAAAAATCCTCGGTAGATACACCAATCCACTGCTGTCTGACGATATTGTCAGGGTGGCGCGTTCGCCGATCCGCAAGCTGTCGCAGCATGATCGTTTGGTCGGCCCGGCGCTGCAATGCATGGAAAAAGGAATGAATCCAGAGTATTTGAGTCTGGCAATTGCAGCGGCACTGGCATTCGACTATCCCGAGGACGCAGAGTCCGCACGGATACAAGTAAGCCTGAAAGAGTTTGGATGGGAAAATACATTACACAATTGTACCGGCATTCCGGCAGGTCATCCGCTTGAGGAGATCGTGCGCGAACAGGCACGCAGATTGAAGGAATGGTCAGGTAGCCATTGAGAAAGGCTGATGTTACGATGTCCCAAAAGATCACAGGTGTAAAAGCTTCAGCAGGTATAGCCTTTGGCAAGGCGTTTTTACTGACAACGCCCGATTTACAGATCAATACCGTAGCGATTGAAGATCCGGCGAGTGAAATCCACCGCTTTCAAGAGGCGTTGGCTCGAGCGAAAAATGATTTGGAGGGCATCGTTCTGCGCGTGGAGCAGGAGATGGGGACGGATCATGCAGATATTTTCAAAGCTCACCTGTTCGTCTTGGAAGACCCGGAACTGGTCGATACCGTCAAAGATAAAATCTCAAACGAAAAGACAAACGCCGAAAGCGCCTTGAATGATGTCGCACAAGCATTCATTGGACTTTTCGAGCAAATGGACAACGAATACATGCGGGAGAGAGCGGCAGATATTCGAGACGTGACCAAACGTGTCCTTTCTTACTTGCTGGGGGTACCGTTTGCAGGACTTGGTGAGCTGACAGAAGAAGTGATTATTGTAGCAGATGATTTGACGCCTTCCGATACAGCCCAATTAGACCGTCGCTATGTCAAAGGCTTTGTTACGGACATTGGTGGACGAACCTCGCATTCTGCGATTATGGCACGTTCTCTGGAGATCCCTGCTGTTGTCGGAACACAAGGGATTACTCGTGCGGTTCAGCCCGCGACGCTCATCATTCTCGACGGGCATGAAGGAATCGCGATTATCGACCCGAGTGAAGAAGAGATCGCTGTCTACAAACGCAAGCAGGCTGATTACGAAGCGCAAAAAGCCGAACTGGCGAAGCTTGTGAACAATAAAACGGTCACGGTGGACAATCATCATGTCGAGCTTGCCGCCAATATCGGAAGCCCCGAAGATGTCGTTGGGGCGATCGCCAATGGAGCGGAAGGTGTCGGGCTGTTCCGCACGGAGTTTCTGTACATGGGACGCAATGATTTCCCGACGGAAGAGGAGCAATACCTCGCGTACAAGCATGTGCTGGAGCATATGGGCGACCGCCCGGTAGTTATTCGCACATTGGACATTGGCGGGGACAAGCATCTCTCTTACTTGGCTTTACCGGAAGAAATGAACCCGTTTCTTGGGCATCGCGCCATCCGGCTGTGTCTCGACAACCAAGAACTGTTTCGTACGCAACTGCGTGCTCTTTTGCGCGCAAGTGTACACGGCAATCTGAAAATCATGTTTCCGATGATTGCGACACTGGAGGAGTTTCGCCAGGCGAAAGCGATTTTGGAGGAAGAGAAAAAATCCTTGGTCGATCGCGGAATTGTAGTATCCGATCAGTACGAAGTGGGTATCATGATTGAGATCCCTGCTGCGGCACTGATGGCCGATCAATTTGCACGTGAGGTTGACTTTTTCAGCATTGGAACCAATGATTTAATTCAATACACAATGGCAGCCGACCGTATGAACGAGAAGGTCGCTTATCTCTACCAGCCATATCACCCTGCTGTTTTGCGCTTGCTGCACAATGTCATTAAAGCAGGGCATGCGCAGAACAAATGGGTCGGTATGTGCGGGGAGATGGCGGGCGATCCAATCGCGATCCCGATTCTGTTGGGAATGGGTCTGGATGAATTTAGTATGAGTGCAGGGAGCATTTTGCCTGCGCGCCAACAGCTGAGTCGTTTGAGCGTAGAGGACGCAGCGAAACAGATGGATACGATTTTACAGATGAGCACTTCTGCGCAAGTAGAGGCGTTCGTGAAGGAATGGCTTGAGAGAGTATAAGGAAGGAGGCAGATCAGAATGGTAGAGAAAAAAATAGTGGTTCAATTGGCGCACGGCCTGCATGCACGTCCTGCTGCGAACTTTGTGAAGGTAGCCACGTCTTTTTCCAGCGAAATTAAAATCATCAAAAATGAGAAAAATGTAAATGGCAAGAGCATCATGGGCATTATGGCAGCAGCGATTGGAAAAGGGGAAGAAATTACCCTGATCACCGATGGTGTCGATGAACAAGAAGCGATGGCAGCATTGGAAAAAGCATTGACCGAACAGGAATAGGGATGAGAAAAGGAAAGACGAAAAGCCCCTCGATTTGAGGGGTTTTTTCTGTGTTCCGGGAAAGTTCACGTAGACAGTAGTTGTGCGAAAGGGGGCGAGAAGGGTGTCAGTCGCTTTTGGGCTCGTTGTTCTTCTAAAAGCAGCTCCATTTTCAGGCGGACGCGCTCTGAGTGTGTGGTTTTGTAGAGGGGGATTACCAAATTCCGTGTTTCCAAAGGGTCGGCCGTGAGATTATACAATTCGTATTCAGTCATCGTGGGGTTGAATACATCCCCGGTAAAGTAGCGGGAGTATTTCCATAAAGCGCTGTGCCCGGCAGAATTCATGCAGGCGATGACCGTTTCTATCTGATTTGGAGGAATGACAGAGTCATAGGGTTGGTGTTGCACGTTTACTTGATGCTGTCCTTTTGTCACATCATCGTCCGTCATGAAGTAGATCGGCTCGCTGGAGATAGAGTCCATATCGTGGGACAAGATGATGGGAGTAAGATCACGACCGACAAGAGGGCGCACCTCGCTATGTGTATAGGTCAGCTCCTCACCAAGTCTGTCTGTGTCTGCTCCGGCCATCCCGAGTAGAGTCGGAAGAATATCCACATGACTGGTTAACAGCTCTGTGGAGGTCGCGCATGGAAAAAGAAGCGGGTTGTGGATAATGAGGGGAACATGAATCGCTTCTTCGTAGGCACAGTACCATTTTTGATACAGTTTGCCGTGAGCCCCCAATAATTCGCCGTGGTCGGATGTGAACACGACCAGTGTCTCGGGATAAAACGAGCTGGCGACGAGTGCTTCAAGAACACGCATCACTTCCCGATCGGCGTTTTTTTGGAGCTGATAGTACAGTCTTCGATAATGGGCTTGGTCCGAAATGGGCTGGAACGCCTGTGGATATACCTCCCGATAACTCGCTTGGCAGCGCGGTTTTGTCGCAAGTGATTCATACTGAGTAGGGGGCGGGGCAACTGTGGGAACTGACTTATCCACATGGAAGCGAAAAAACGGTGAGCTCGCTGAGATATCCCCATAGATGGCGATATCATGTGGATTGACGAAAGACGCCACGATCAGCCAAGGATGGTAGCTTTCAACGGAGCTTTTCTCCTGATCCAGGGCATGGAGCAGCTCGATGACTTCGCTGCTGTACACTACATCACGACCATTTACTCCGATGGCTGCGGACGAACCAGAGTTATGCGGCGCTATTCCATGCGGTTCAGGCCCTATCCAACTGGAGAAGCCGTAGCCGTCCAGCCGATCAGCAAGCAAGTATAAGCTTTCCTTATCGGGATCGGGGACCCCTGTTCCAAGGGTATAGCTGGGGATAGGAAAATGGGTACCCGGTACCCAGATGTCGGCATCGGAAATATGCCACTTGCCTTTATAGAAACACCGATAGCCCGCTTGACGAAAATAATTTCCCATCGTCGGAACAGTGTTGCGATCCAGCCAGAACATGTCGCTGTCAGCAGATCGTTTAGCTGCGCCGCTGGTCTGGCTGACGCCGTGCAAAGAGGGGTACTGACCGGTGAACAAGGTAGCTCTGCTAGGGCAACAGGCAGTGGAGCCAACGTAATGACGAATGAATTCCAACCCATGCTCTCGCAAAAAAGTATGAGCGTGGAGTGTATCCTCCTTCCATTCACGTATTGCAGGCTCTTCATAAACAGGGGGAAATCGTTCCTGATCCACAATGATGAATAAGATATTCGGTCGTCTCCTCAACCATTTTCTCGACATATAGATCCCCCTCGGCAAAGATGTACACATCTTTATCAACATATGGGGATAATCTTTGTCCTTATCCACAAAAAAACTCGCCGATCATCAAGAAATCGGCGAATTCGAATTCGGGTGTTTGGTTATCCACAGTTTTTTATACCAATGCAAAGGAGAGCACCGACAAAAGAATTGAGGTAATACTCATGGCAATCAGTGGACGCGCCGCTTTTGTCCGCAGTGCACGCAGATTGACATTGAGGCCAAGCCCGACCATCGCCATAGTGAGAACGAAGGTTGTGACATTGGCGATTCCGTTATGGAATGCTTCTGTGACAGGAATGGATGTGCCGAGAACGTAGCTTCCAAAAACACTCATAGCGAGGAAGCCGATCAGGAACCATGGGAATTCAATCTTGGTGCCACTTTGTAATTTCCCGGAGCGTTTCATCCAAATCATCAGGATAAAACAAAGCGGAACCAACAGGAGCACACGCCCCAATTTTGCCAGCAGGGCAATCGCTAGCCCATCTTGACCCGCTGGTGCAGCAGCCAATGCGACATGAGCAATCTCGTGCAGACTAATTCCTGACCACATGCCGTATTCAACTGCGGACAGGGGAAGGAATGGACGCAGGATCGTGTAGGCAATAGCAAATAAGGTTCCGACGAGGGCAATCATTCCTACCCCAATGGCGGTATCTTCATCCTTGGCAGCAACGATAGGGGAGACGGCTGCAATCGCCGCTGCTCCACAGACGCCTGTACCGACTCCGAGCATGAGGGAGAGGGAAGAGTCTGCTTTCAACCACTTGGCTATCAGCATCGTAACCGCGATAGCAAAAATAATGACACCAGCGTCATAGACGAGAAGCCCGAGGCCTTGATTCAAGACGACATCGATATTGAGCTTGAGCCCGTACAAAATAATAGCCAGACGCAGTAAACGCTTGGCGGAAAATTGAATCCCTGATCGCAATGCTTCCGGATATCCACGAAAATGCCGGTAAGCGACCGCGATCAGGATCGAACAGGCGAGGGGGCCAACCTGTTGAAACCCAGGTATTTTTGCTAAGACGTAGCCTGTCAGGGCGATAAAAAAAGTAAAAGCGATTCCAGCTATCCACAGCGAGAAGGATGCAGGTTTGCTTTCGTTGTTTTTTGCGGGCTGTACGCTGGCATTGCTTTCATTCAATGGCACGCTGCTTTTGATGGGAGTTGCCATTGCCATCACTCCTCGAAAAGTTTTACAAACTCAGCATACGGCAACTGTTATAATAAGAAAAATAAATCATTGCGATAGTGATCATAAGTGAAATGAATGGTTAGTGGTGGAAAGGAGAGTGAAGGCAGTTGGATCAGCATTTGCTAGTGTTCGTGACCGTTGCAGACAGACAGAACTTTTCCCGAGCTGCAGAAGAGCTCCACATGACGCAGCCTGCCGTTAGTCAGTATATTCATGCGCTCGAGCGCACGATAGGGACAAAGCTCCTGGAGCGAAGCAACAAATATGTTCGCTTAAATAAAGCGGGGGAGATTGTCTATCATCACGCTCGGGAGATCCTGGGCTTGTACACGCGGATGCAGAGTCTCGTGGATGATTTGATGAACACACCGAGCGGGCATTTGACGATTGGCGCCAGCTACACATATGGAGAGTATGTACTGCCTCACGTCATTGCGCGTCTTCGTCAGTATTACCCAATGATTACCCCTACGATTACGATCCACAATTCCACAGTCATTGCTGAGCTGGTAGCGAAGCGACAACTCGATGTCGGGATTGTGGAGGGGGAGTATGTGGACGAAAAAATGTGCGTGGAGCCGTTTGCTGATGATCGTATGTATTTGATTGCTTCTCCAGAGCATCGATTGGCGGGGCAGTCTGAGGTCAGCATTGACGAACTGATGAAGGAAACGTGGATAGTACGGGAAGAAGGGTCGGGCACGAGGGAAGCGGCTGAAAAAATGTTTCGCCAACTGCAATTCACACCGCACAAGCGAATGGAGTTCGGCAGTACGCAGGTGATCAAGGAGTCAGTGGAGGCTGGCTTGGGAATCAGCCTGCTGTCTTATTGGGCCATCCGTAAAGAACGAAAGCTCGGCACGCTCTGTACATTGAAGGTGACGGGGACACCTGTTACCCGTGATTTTTCGCTCGTCACGAAATCCGACGAGTTTCATACCAAAGCATTGGACATCTTCATGGATCTTATCCGCACGCATGTGCCGGAGGGGGCCCATACGTAAAAGAGGAAGCGGCACGATTCATCGGTGCTGCTTCCTCTGTTCATTTTCATGCGGATGTATCTGGATGGGCCAGTGTCAGACGAAAGGTTGTTCCTTCTGGAGAAGTCCGAATCAATTCGACATTTCCCCCGTGTGCTTTTGCCAATAGTCGCGAAATCGTCAGGCCCAGTCCCAATCCATGTTTCTTTTTACGTTTGCTGTCGCCGCGATAGTACCGTTCGAAAATGAATGGAACCTCTGACTCAGAAATCCCTTTTCCATTGTCAGTCACGTCGATGGAGAGAAAATCCCTTTGATTATGGACGCTGATCTCGATTTGCGTTGCATTTGCGGCTGCGCTGTTTCCCAATAAATTGAGCAAAATTTGTTTAACATGTGATTCATCGCCGACCCAAACGATTTCTGATCCAGTCGGGTTTACTGTCACAGTTACGTCTGCAAATGACGGTAAGGCTTGCACCTGTGCGACTATCTGATCCAATGTGCTGTTGATCTGAATGGATTGCTTCTCGACGAATACTTCGCCTGCTTCCATCGACGAAAAATCGAGCAGGTCATTGACCATTGTCTGGAGTCGCTTGGCTTCGTCCATGCTGATTTGCATGAATTCATCGGCATCTGTACCTTTTACAACGCCGTCTTTGACCGCTTGAATCATCCCGCGGATCGAGGTGACAGGGGTACGCAGTTCATGGGAGACACCAGCCAAAAGGTCGGTGCGCATCCGCTCCAGTTGTCCAAGCCGTTTCGCCATTTCGTCAAAAGAATGAACCAGCTGACTGATTTCCGCTTCTTTGATTTTGGAAGAATTGGGCAAGGGAGGCGTATAATTCCCGCTGGATATTTGCTCTGCCGCTATTGCCAACTGCCGCAGGGGTTGTGTTAACGAGCGAGACAGCACATAGACGATGGCCCAACCGCACAAGGTGATGATCCCGATGGAAACCATGATCGTGATATAGGTGTGGACCAAATCATTGTTAAGCGGGGTACTGACGTAATAAGTGCCTGCGACTGCATTGTGTTCATAGTAAGGGACACCTACACGCAGCCAGGTAGCACCCTTTGTGGCAACGACCTCCCGTATTTCCTTTGTTTTGTCCACAGGCTGGGCAGGAGTCGGCAACTGCGCAATGGTAGCGGTCGTCGTCTGATTCAGCATATCCTTCTTGAACGTCTTGCCCGCATCATCGTAAATCTGTACCACGTGATCGATTGGGACAGTCGGCATGACTCGAAATGCGATCGTGGCAGTATTGGCTGCAGGTGTTGCGGTGCCAGGAATAGCCGGAGACCCAGGGCCAGTCACAGCAGTGACAGCCTGATTGGAGATACCAACGGTTGTTTGTGCCAAATCCTCTATCTTTACAGAAGAAGTCGAGGTGTCCTTGGCAAGCAACACCTTGGTATACGAATCAGCGAGCAACTCTGTTCTTGCTTCCAATACTTGAAACTGTTGTTCTGTAGTTGCTTTGTTAATCCAATAGATGCCAAAAAACCCAATGCCAAAAAGAATGACCGATAAAATCAGGGCATAGCGCCACGTCCAGTAACGCAAGAGCGGTACAGCAGCTCTGGTAGAAGTAGATCGATTAGTAAACACGCAGGCTATACCCCATTCCTCTGATTGTGCTGATTTCCCCTTCAGAAGTCGGCCACGGCAGTAAGCTTTTGCGCAAGCGCTTCACTGCGGTATCCACAGAGCGATCGCCCCCTTCAAAATCCATTCCCCACACCTGATCCAGCAACTGATCTCGGCTGAAGCATTGGTTCGGATGTCGCGCCAGGAAAACAAGTAGTTGCCAATCCCTTGGCATTAAGGAAAGGGGTGCTTTCCCGATTAAGGCATTTTGGGCCGTAACATCTATGGAAAGTGTCCCGAGTCTGATCGTATCTGCTTCGGCGATATAAGAGGAACGGCGGAGCACAGCTTGTACACGGGCGAGCACTTCTTCTGGATCAAATGGCTTGGCGATGTAATCATCTGCCCCTTGTGCCAGACCTTTGAGCTTGTCTGGCACGGTACCGCGCGCCGTGATGATAATGACAGGGCAGCTGCCGTATTGGCGAATCTGATCGAGTATATTCAAGCCGTCATGATCGGGCAGCATCAGGTCAAGCAGGACAAGATCTGGTTTCCAGGAGAGAAAAGTCGGAATTGCCTCGTGATCACCCACATTCCATTTTACCTCATAGCCCGCCCGTTCCAGGTAGACCTGGACAAGTCGGGCAATCGGCATTTCATCCTCGATGAGTAGAATTCGTTTCACGAAGAAACACCTCCTATCTATCTCAAGTCAATTTGTACTTATCATAGCAATGATAGAAATCATTTTGACTGACATCATGTGTCCGTTGAATGGCGAACGGCATGACTAAACCTCTGGCAGTTTCCTGCTAGAGGTTTTTTTGTGTGCTTGAAAGGCAACGCTTATTTTTTGATGGCAGGTACTGAGACTGTTGTACTTTTTGTGATCTTGCCTTCTTTTTCGAGCTGTTTGATCAACTCTTCCACAGAGATGCCTTTTTCTTTTGCTACTTCTTCCAGATTGATAGTTGTCGTGGAAGAAATTATTGCCAGCGTGCCTTCTTCTTTAAGCTGCTCGATCAACTCTTCTACGGAGATGCCTTTTTCTTTCGCCATTTCAACCAGGTCGATTGTCTTACTGTTATCGCTGATGGCATCGAATTTCATGAAGGAGAAGCTAGTTGTCAGATCGCCGTCTTTCGTGTTAATAGCTACTCCTTTCGTCAGTTTTCCTTCTTTTTCAAGCTGCTTGATCAACTCTTCCACAGTGATCCCTTTTTCTTTCGCCATTTCCTCCAGGCTAATAATCGGTTTGAAAAGAGCATTTGTACCATCTGTGGTCACCATTTTCAGTGGAGCAGAAGAACCAGACGTTTTCGCGGGTTCACTTGCCGCAAACGCGGAACCTGCCATTGCGGATACTGCCAAAGCCATAACTGTCATTGCCATTTTCTTTTTCATTGTGAAATTCCTCCTTGGGGGGTCTTTAGACTGTAGTGAGCCTTGTTTGCGGGCTTGCCCGTCTCGGCTACAACACAAATTTAACGGGGGCGTGTGTCCGTAATATGACCGGAATATGGAAAAGTGACGGAATGCCGAAAACGCTTGCATTTTTCCCTGCCTTGTTCTACATTAGAGACAGGTAAAAGAGCACGTAAATCGCGTGTTATCTTCTACCCACAAGTGAATAATCAAAAGGCAAAGGTGCCCTTGAACACGGATCTTATTTTTTCGTGTTTAGGCACCTTTTTTTGCTTTTGATCAGGGATGTTGTCTTGAAAGGAGTGACACGCATGGAAAAACCAATTCGAGCGACGCCGCTTGCGATCCGACTGATTCCCAATGTCGATCCTCAATTTGCGGAGAAGCTGAACCTGCCTTCTCATATCCGAAGTCTGGGGCTTTTGACCTCCACGATTGACGATGTGGGGTATACGGCCATTGATGAAGCGACCAAAAAGGCAGCGGTAGAAGTTGTGTATGCCAAGTCGTTTTATGCAGGCTCAGGCCATGCGTCTGGACCGTTGTCCGGCGAGTTCATCGGGATGATCGGAGGCGCGACGCCATCGGAGGTGCAGAGCGGACTGGATGCAGCCGTTGCATTTATGGAAAGCGGAGCATGCTTTTACTCTTTGAATGCTGAAGGGACGCATGCGTATTACGCCCATGTTGTGTCGCGGACGGGCAGCTATTTGTCCCAACTGGCGGGAATCAGAGAAGGTGAACCGCTTGCCTACTTGATCGCACCACCGCTGGAGGCCATGTATGGTATTGATGCCGCCCTCAAGGCTGCAGATGTAGAAATGGTTCAATTTTTTGGTCCACCAACAGAAACGAACTTTGGGGGAGCGCTACTCACTGGCAGCCAGTCGGCATGCACGGCAGCCGCTGATGCTTTTGCCGATGCCGTAAGAAGTGTCGCCCAACAGCCTGTCAAACGATAATAGGGATTTTCCCTCTTGAAGGGGAGGTAATGTAAATGCGCGCTACGACATATTCACTCGGCATGATCGAGACATTGGGCTTGCCTGCTCTCATCGCTGCCGCAGACGCTGCTGCCAAAGCGGCTGACGTCAAAGTCGTCTCTTATGAGGGCGCGGACGCAGGGATCGTTACCGTGTATGTAATCGGAGATGTCTCCTCCGTACAGTCAGCAGTAGATGCTGGTGCTGAAGCTGCGAGACGTGTCGGAACATTGCTGCACTCACACGTTATTCCACGTCCTGACGAAAATGTACCCAAAATGCTTAAAAACCTGCTGAAACCGGAAGCAAAAGAAGAGGTTAAGGCAGAGCCGGCCCAAGTGCCAGCGACCAAATTGCAAGATCAGTCTATCAATGATCTGCGCAAAATGGCGCGTTCGTATGCGGATTTCCCGCTGACAACGAACGAAATCAACATGGCGAAAAAAGAAGATCTCATTCGTCTGTTGGAAGAGAAACAAGGCGGAGGTGACAAAGCCTAATGACACTCGACGCTGATCTGTATTCCATACAGGAAGTGCGTACCTACCTCGCACAAGCGAAGGAAGCACAGGCCAAGTTCGCTACTTACAGCCAAGAACAAGTCGACAGAATCATCGAAGCCATGTCCAAAGCGGGCGTGGAGCATGCTGATCGACTCGCAGCTATGGCTGTAGAAGAAACAGGCTTTGGTAACATCCCGGACAAACGGATGAAAAACCTGTTTGCTGCTCAAGATGTGTACGCATCTGTGAAAGATGTAAAAACGGTTGGCATCATCCGTAAGGACGAAGAGAACAAGGTATGGGAAGTGGCGCAGCCATTCGGTATCGTAGCTGGTATCGTGCCTTCCACCAATCCGACGTCCACGGTTATCTATAAATCGATGGTCTCCCTCAAGGCGAGAAATGCGATTGTCTTCAGCCCGCATCCGTCTGCAGCCAAGTGCACGCTGGAAGCAGCGCGACTGATGGCACAGGCGGCAGTAGCGGCTGGAGCACCAGAAGGCTTGATCCATTGCGTTACCAAGCCTACGCTTCCAGCGACAAACGAATTGATGAAGCACAAGCTGACCAATTTGATTCTCGCGACTGGCGGAACGCCGATGGTACGCGCGGCATACAGCTCCGGCAAGCCTGCTTACGGTGTGGGACCTGGTAACGTTCCGGTCTACATCCACCACAGTGCTGACTTTGCTGCTGCTGCCAAGCGCATCGTGCAGAGCAAAACGTTTGACTATGGTACAATCTGCGCTTCTGAGCAAGCATTGGTAGTGGAGGAATCCACCAAACACCAATTGATTGCTGCCCTTAAGCGTGAAGGCGCCTACTTCCTGAACGAGCAAGAAAAGGAAAAGGTAGCTGCCATCGTTACGATTAACGGCTCGCTGAACGCGAAAATCGTTGGCCGCTCTCCGCATGTGATCGCTCAAATGGCAGGTATTACCATCCCTGCTGATACGCGTGTCCTGGTTGCGGAGGAGAACAATGTAGGTAAAGCATATCCGATGTCCGTTGAAAAGCTGGCTCCGGTCCTTGCCCTCTACACTGTTCAAGGCGACAGCGAAGCGTTTGCCCGTTGCCGCGAATTGCTGGAGCATGGTGGTCTTGGACATACAGCGGGTATTCACGCCCAGGATGACAATGTCATCGCAGCGTATGGTCAAGCAATGCCAGCATCCAGAATTCCGGTAAATACCGGTACGACTTTCGGGGGAATTGGTGCAACGACTGGCGTACAACCAGCGTTTACACTTGGATGCGGTTCTTTAGGGGGCAACATCACTTCCGATAACATCGGTGCGAAGCACATGTTCAACATCAAGCGTGTTGCATTTGGCATCAAAGAAATGCCACAATCAACGCCAGCACCACAAGCTCCTGCGACACAAGCGGAAGAAGCTGTTCTACAGGCTGTCTCTTCCATGAACGTTGGCTTGAGCCGTGATGAGATCAAGAACATTATCAAATCCGTGTTAACAGAAATGACGTCTTAATGTCGTAAAACACTAAAATCTTGGAGATATAATTAAGGAGGATACAAAAATGGCTGGAGAAATGTCCGCATTGGGAATGGTAGAAACAAAAGGTTTGATCGGAGCAGTTGAAGCTGCTGACGCAATGGTAAAAGCAGCAAACGTAAAACTGATTGGTAAAGTACACGTAGGTGGCGGTCTCGTAACTGTTATGGTACGTGGTGACGTAGGTGCAGTAAAAGCTTCCACAGACGCAGGTGCCGCTGCTGCTGAAAAAGTAGGAGAGCTCGTATCTGTACACGTAATCCCACGCCCTCATGGAGACATTGAACTGATCCTGCCTAAACTCGAAGGGTAATAAATCCCTATGGCAGTCATTACAGAAGCATCCTTGAGAGCAATGCATAAGTCAGGTATCCCAAACCCCTTTCTCGTTGAGAAAGGGGATAAAATAACACCAGCAGCGGCAGATTTCTTGAAAGGAAGAGGGATTCAAGTGAAACAAGTTGATCAGAACCAGCAGCCTTCCACCAATCAAGCTGCCGAGGCAGTGCGTGAAATTCCTTTGGGCGTATCGAATCGTCACGTTCACTTGTCGCAAGAAGATGTGGAAAAGCTTTTCGGAGCAGGCCATCAATTGACGCCAATGCGTGATTTGTCGCAGCCGGGTCAGTTTGCTTGCCAGGAAACAGTCACCATCGTAGGACCAAAAGGCAGCATTCACGGGGTTCGCATCTTGGGACCAGCTCGTGGCGCGACACAAGTGGAAATTTCCAGAACAGATGGCTTCGCAGTGGGTGTTCATGCCCCTGTGCGTATGTCTGGAGATATTGAAGGTACACCAGGTATGGTGCTTGTAACGGCAAAAGGGACTGTTGTGATGGACAAAGGCGTAATCGTAGCGAAGAGCCATGTTCATATGTCTCCAGCAGATGCTGAGCAATATCAAGTGAAGGATGGCGATACGCTGATTCTGGCGACGCAAAGCGATCGTCCTATTATCTATCCAGATGTAGTCGTTCGTGTACATCCGCAGTTTGCACTTGATTTCCACGTTGATACGGATGAAGGAAATGCCGCTAATTTGAAAACGGGCGACCGGGTAAAAGTGATCGGCAAGAACGGGCAATTTTACTCCGGCTAACGGAGGTTGAGCTTGATGGACATCAGAGAAATGGTGGCGTCGATTACGAAAGAAATTTTGCAATCGATGAATACAGAAAAACAAAGCAGCACAGCGCCTCGTGTCCTGTACGTTTTTTGCGACAGCCAGGCTCATGAGGCGTTTCAAGATCATTTTATCCAACTGAAAAACCACGGGATCTGCCATGACATTCTCTTCCTGGACGGAGAAACCTCTTCCTGGTTGGGAATGCATAAGATTGAATGTGGGGGAGCAGGCAAAATTCTTACAGCAGATGAGTACGCTCCTGCCCCGTTGGAAGTGCCGAAAGATTATGTCGGTATCGTGATTCCAGAAATCGATTTGGATAATGCAGCGAGAATTGCTTCCGGTCTAAAAGGAACAATTAAAGCGGAAATCGTCTTTTCCGCGTTGGTGACGGGCAAATTCGTCATCGCTGGTTCCGATGTGCCAGGGATCAAGCGCGCAGACCGTCGTACCCTGCAAACATTGACACTGACACCTGCTTATGAAAAGCTGTTCAACCGTCACGTTGAGAGCATGAAAGAGCTGGGTGTAGAGTTTGCAGAGCAACGCCGTCTGGCTGATCGCGTGGTTTCCAAGCTGAAGTCTCAACTGCAAAAAGTGGAGACTACTAGCAAGACAGAGCAACCGACATTGACTCCTTTGGATGAGCAAGAAGCTGTCTTTTCCGGGAAGCTGTTGACAGCGGATTGGATCAGATCTCAGCCTGAGCTTCGCGATACGACTTTGATCGTGAAAAAAGGTGCAATTGTTTCTCCGCTTGCTTATGACAGCATGAGAGAACGCGGCATTACGGTCAGCTATTTAGGAAAAGGGTGATCGCATGTTTTTGGGAAAAGTGATCGGCAGCGTCTGGGCCACGCAAAAAGAAGCAGGTATGGAAAATCTCAAGCTCATGGTGGTTCAGCCGATTGATTGGCGTGGCGAAGAAGGCGGACAAACCGTAATCGCAGCGGACAGGATCGGTGCGGGAATCGGGGAGCAGGTTATCGTCTCTCGTGGGACGCCTGCCCGAATCCTTTTCTCCGGCACCAGTGTGCCGATCGATGCGATCATCGTAGGCATCGTGGATTCGTTTGAGGTGCCGGGTGCCGCAGGAAGAGAGGAATAGGAATGGAACAGGAACGTTCACGAGTCATCCAGGAATTCGTACCAGGGAAACAGGTCACGTTGGCTCATGTGATCGCAAACCCTGACCCAATGCTCTATACCAAGCTAGGTATCAATGAGGCCGGTGCGATCGGCATCTTGACTTTGACGCCTACCGAAACAGCCATTATTGCCGCGGATATTGCGACAAAGGCTGCTGGCGTCGAGCTTGGGTTTCTCGATCGTTTTACAGGTTCACTGATTGTCGTAGGAGATGTATCCGCTGTTGAGATGGCAGTCGAAGCGGTCAATCAGGTGCTGAGCGAAAAACTGCGGTTTACACCGGCGTTGGTGACGAAATCATGACCGGCCGTGTAATGATTATCGGTGCAATTGAAGCAGGAAAGTCTTCTCTGGTGCGGGCGCTGTTCAATGACGAACAGCCTGCCAGGAAGACCCAAGCGCTCGAATATCGGGACTGGGCAATTGACACTCCGGGTGAGTACAGCGAAAACCCGATGTTTTACCGCACGCTTATGGCTACCTCTCTTGAGGCGAAGGTCATTGTGATGGTACAGGATGCTACGCGGGAGCGCAATTATTTCCCTCCTGGTTTTTCGCAAGGGTTTCCGCAATCGTGCATCGGGGTCATTACCAAAATGGATCATCCTGATGCCAACGTGGAGAGGGCAGAACAATTCCTGCGTCAATCGCTAGGCAATGCGAAAATTTTCCGGACCTCCTCGCTCACGAATGAGGGAGTGCCAGAATTGCGAGCGTATTTGCAAGAAATTGTAAACGAGTAGCGTGATTAACCAGTATTACACCCCTTTCCGCCGTAGCGTGTCTGTGAGAAAATGAGGTCATATCAACTCCTAGCAGGTGAAAAGAGGTTCACATGCAATCAATACGAGAAGTGTGCAAAGCGTCCACGACGTTGAGTGATGACGACATTCGGATTGTGGAGGATCTGGCTTCCAAGCTTCAGATTTTTGCTGATCTGTCTCAAGCGGACATGTTTATCGATTGTCCGACGGTAGATCGGAGCGCGGCGATGGTAGTCGCACAAGCTGCACCGAGTACGGCACGCTCCATGTACAGTGGATCGGTCGTAGGGCATTTGGCGACGGCGATTAATGAGCCGGCCGTTATGTATTGCCTGACTACAGGCAAGCCCGTCATCGGTTCACGTGGGGTTTCACAGGAGCAGGTCGTGATGCGACAAAGTGTCGTACCCATTACGAATGCGGCTGGAAAAACAATCGGGACCTTGATAACTGAACAAGATATATCCAAACAGGTGGAACAGGAAAAGAACGTCGAAATGCTCAAGGAAACAACAGAGCATTTAAGCGAGACGCTCATCCAGTTCGCTGTGCCTGATCTGCCCATTTCGTCGCTGTTGCATGAGGGCATGATTTTGTTTGATCAGAGTGGGATTATCACGTACGCCAATGGCCGTGCCCACAAGCTGCTCTCCTTGATTGGCTTTGAACGGCCGGAAAAGGGAGAGAGCATTGAACGTATTTTTTCCTGGAGAGTTACCCCGGAGAATTTTGTACGCAACGGGGGTTATATTCAGGAGGAGCTGTCAAAAGGCAAACATTTTATTATGATGAAAGCGGTTTCGTCCGTTCGCAAACAAGACATCATTGGGGGATTTATTCTCCTGCGAGACATATCGGACATTCGGGAAAAAGAAAAGCAATTGATGATCAAATCCGCGGTGATCAAAGAGATTCACCACCGGGTCAAAAACAATTTGCAAACCATCTCTAGCCTGTTGCGCCTGCAAATGCGGCGTTCGCAGTCAAACGAGATTGAAAAGGTATACCGGGAAAGCATCAATCGCATCAACAGCATCGCCATTATTCACGAATACTTGGCACAGGATGGTCTGGAGCAGATTGACTTCAAAGAGATTTTAACCAAAATATCGAAAATAATCGTCTCTTCGATGAGACGTTCTGAGCAAGCTATACACGTCGTGGTGACGGGCGAATCGGTGTATCTGCCGTCCAACAAAGCAACATCGTTTGCCTTGATCGTCACCGAGCTGATTCAAAATTGCATGATTCATGGTTTTCATGAGCAGCAAGAAGGGAAAATCTCTATTGCACTGGTTGCCAAGGAGGACTTCGTTAGTCTGTCTGTGACAGATGACGGGGTAGGCATCGAGGACATGGAGCAAATCCACAAAAAGGGCCATCTGGGCCTGAAAATTGTCGATACACTGGTCAGGGAAGACCTCGAAGGCACGATGCATTTCCGCAACACTGGGAACGGAACAGAGGTTACCATACTCTATCCGATCCAAAAGGAGGATGAAGATGACACAGCCGAAGATTATGGTGGTTGATGACGAGCCGATTATTCGCATGGATTTGCGCGAGATGCTCGAAAATGAAGGGTATTTAGTGGTTGCCGAGGCGAAAAACGGAGAAGAGGCAGTCGAACAGGCCCATCGTCACAAGCCCGATCTGATCATCATGGATGTGAAAATGCCTGTCTTGAATGGTATCAAGGCAAGCAGTATCATTCGTTCCTTTTCAGACAGTTCCATTCTCCTTTTGACGGCTTATAGCCAAAAGGAACTCGTCCAGGATGCCAGAAAAGCGGGTGTGACGGCTTACTTGGTGAAGCCGGTGTCGGAGGATGACTTGATTCCCGCAGTAGAAATCGCGCTCAGTCAAAAGGAAAAAGTCGTTTCCCTGAAGAAGGATATAAATGATCTGAAGCAAAAGATCGAGGATCGCAAGGCAGTGGAAAAGGCAAAAGGAAAGCTGATGAGTGCCCTATCCTTGGAAGAGGATGCGGCTTACAAATGGATGCAGCAAGTAAGCATGCAACGGCGCATGCCGCTTGTGAAGCTGGCAGAGGAAATCTTGTCGGGCGAGCAGGCCATTTTTTCGCAAAGCTAGAACTGACGTTATCATAAAAAGCAGTGACAAGTAGATACGAAGAGAGCAAAGGCGCTTGAATCAGACCGGGAGCAAGGAACCGGCTGTTCAAGCGTTTTTTCGTAGGGCCCGTCTGACACGCCAATGGTTCAAGGAGGTTCATATGGACGAACAATGGATCCAAAGCGTCGGGATCGATGTGGGAACAAGCACGACCAAAATGATCGTAAGCCGATTGCGATTGGGTCGCATGTCCAGTACGTTTTCGCTGCCGCGTTATCAGATCGTGGAGCGACAATTGCTGTATGCGAGTGAAGTGCATTCCACACCGCTCATCGGATTTGATGAAATCGACGCTGACGGAATCGGAGCGATTCTTGCAGCTGAGTACGACAAGGCACAAATCAGCTTGTCCCAAATCAAGTCCGGGGCGGTCATCATTACCGGAGAAACAGCCAGCAAAAAGAACGCACAGCATATCGTTCATCTGCTGGCAGAACGCTCCGGGGATTTCGTGGTAGCGACAGCAGGTGCTGACCTCGAAGGCGTGCTGGCGGGCAAGGGCGCTGGCGCAGAAAAACGCTCGCAAGCCATGCAAGGTGTGATCGTCAATGTCGATATTGGCGGAGGAACAGCGAATGCAGCCTACTTCCAACGTGGCCGGGCGATTGCGACGGTAACGTTCCACGTCGGAGGAAGACTGATCCGTCTCAGTCCGCAAGGTGTCGTTCAATACGTGTCGCCGAACATTCAACAATGGCTGACGGCAAAAGGACTGCGTATTCAAGTCGGACAGGAAATCGGATTCGCGCAGCTCACAGAGGTTGCCGAACAGCTGGGACGCAGTATGCTCGATTATTTGACGGGGAAAGAGCGCCAAGTGTCAGGCTTGCTCGTAGTGGGACCGCATTTGCGCGATACCATCCCTGTTAACGAACTGACTGTCTCAGGCGGTGTGGGTCTACTCATGAGCGGACCTCCCGTCCAAAATATTTCGGATGCGAGCCGATACGGCGATTTCGGCCCACTGCTCGGTTATGTCCTCCAGCAGGAGCGCGAAAAAGGAACGTATCCGGTACAGTGGCTAGACCCGGATCAAACGGTACGGGCAACGGTAATTGGCGCGGGGATGCAGAGTACGGAGATTAGTGGTTCAACCGTGCATATCAAGCCGGAGCTGTTACCGATTAAAAATATTCCGATTCTCAAGCTGGAGCTTACCGAGGAACAATTGGCAGATGCCACACGACTGCGACAGGAAGTGGCTTCGATCTACCAATTGGGTGAGCGTCTGTTTGAAAAAACGACAGGGATTCCTTTCGCACTTGCGATCTCCGGCATCGGGTACTGCTCGTACGCTCTGCTGCAGACGCTGTCTCAGGAGCTGTCGGAGCAATACCGGGCGACTTTCCCCGAGAGTCAAACCATGGTTGTGATCTGTGAAACAGATATGGCGAAAGCGCTCGGGCAGGCCTTGGCGCTGCGTTGCAAAGGGGCACCGGAAATCATTTGCATCGATCAGGTGCGTGTGGAATACGGCGATTACATCGATCTCGGTGAGCCGATCTCGGGAACGATTATTCCCGTCGTCGTCAAAACACTTGCATTTGATGAGAGGCCGTAACGTAAGAAGGGGTGGACGTGATGAACACGAAAACGACTGTGCTTGGACAGACCTATCAATTTCGCGATTTGAAAGAAGTTTTCGCGAAAGCTAATGAAGATAAATCAGGCGACCAGCTGGCTGGTATCGCCGCTGCTGATTCCCGGGAACGTGTAGCTGCCAAGCAAGTTTTGGCTGACCTGACATTGGCGGATATCCGCAACAATCCGATGGTTCCGGCAGAAGAAGACGAAGTATCGCGTGTGATCGAAGAAGGGATCAACGAAAAGATTTACAACGAAATCAAAAACTGGAGCGTAGCTGAGCTGCGCGAGTACATCTTGAGCCATCAAGCAGGCGATAATGAACTCAAGCGAATCAGCCGCGGCTTGTCCAGCGAGATGATCGCAGCGACTGCCAAGCTCATGAGCAATCTCGACTTGATTACGGCTGCGTCCAAGATCAAAGTTGTGACGCATGCCAACACAGCAATCGGTCAGAAGGGCGTACTGGCTTCTCGTGTACAGCCGAACCATCCATCTGATAACGTACAAGGCATCAAAGCGTCTCTGTACGAAGGACTGAGCTACGGAATCGGCGATGCGGTTATCGGGATCAACCCGGTTATCGATACAGCGGACAGCGTCAAGGATATTTTGAACATGACCAAAGACGTGATGGCCAAGTTTGATATCCCGACGCAAAACTGCGTATTGGCTCACGTATCCACACAAATGCGTGCCATCCGTAATGGGGCACCAGCAGACTTGATCTTCCAAAGTTTGGCGGGCAGTGAAAAAGGAAACAAGGCATTTGGTATTGATGTAGCACTGTTGGATGAAGCAGATGAGCTGATGCGCAAAGAAGGCACCTCCTACGGGCCGAACTTCTGGTACTTCGAGACAGGCCAAGGCTCAGAGCTGTCTGCCGAGGCGCATCACGGCATGGACCAGGTAACAATGGAAGCGCGTTGCTACGGACTTGCTCGCAAGTACAATCCGTTTATCGTGAACACAGTAGTTGGCTTCATTGGACCTGAGTATTTGTACGACAGCCGTCAAGTGATCCGTGCTGGACTGGAAGACCACTATATGGGCAAAATGCACGGTTTGCCGATGGGCTGTGACGTATGCTACACGAACCACATGAAGGTCGATCAAAACGACATGGACAATCTCGGCATTTTGCTCTCGTCGGCAGGGGTTAACTTCGTAATCGGCGTAGCGATGGCAGACGATGTCATGCTCAACTATCAATCGACAAGCTTCCATGATATTGCGGCATTCCGTGAAGTGATGGGACTGCGACCTGCTCCTGATTTTGAAAAATGGCTGGAGAAAATGGGCATCATGGAAAACGGTAGGCTGACTGCAAAAGCAGGCGATCCGACAATCTTCATGTAAGATCAGGAGGTGAAAGACGGATGGAACAACAATTAGATTTCTTGGTAGATAAAGTAGTAGCAGAGCTGCAAAAGAAGCTGGGTGAGGCTACAGAACAAGCTCCGTCACCAAAAGCAGAGACAGGCTTGATCCAACTGAGAGCGGAGCCAAAGGCAGAGCCAGTAGCAAATGCGACAGCCGCACCGACACCTGCTCCTGTAGTGAATGAGCAGCCTGCTCCATCGACAGAACCAGAGAGAACCACACATGTACCGAATCCGAAGTACAAGGAAGGCTTGGATGAATTGCTGTCCAGCACGCCAGCGCGCATCGGGGTTTGGCGTACAGGTGTGAGACCTCTGACCAAAACTATGCTCGAATTGCGTCGTGACCATGCTGCGGCTGTAGATGCTGTATATGGCGAAGTCAGTCAAGCGGTGCTCGACCAGTTCTCTTTGTTCACAGTGGAAACACAGTATGACAACACGGAAAACTATTTGAAGCGCCCAGACATGGGACGTATCCTCACTGAGGAAGGCGTACGCATGCTCCAAGAGCGCTGCCAAAAGAAACCGCAGGTACAAATCGTGGTTTCGGACGGCTTGAGTGCTGCTGCGGTGGATGCGAACCTGAAAGACGTGCTTCCATCCCTGATGGACTCTCTGAAAAGCTACGGACTGACCTGCGGCACTCCGTTTTTTATCAAGGGCGGACGCGTAGCCAGTATGGATCACGTCGGCGAGATTTTGGAGCCAGAAGTATTGGTGCTCTTGATCGGAGAACGTCCAGGATTGGTTACGGCACATTCCATGAGTGCGTACATGTGCTACCGTCCACGCAAAGGTATGGTAGAATCAGAGCGTACAGTGATCTCGAATATTCATCGTCAAGGTACATCTCCGGTTGAGGCGGGTGCCCACATCGGGACTATTCTCTCCAAAATGCTGGAGCAAAAAGCAAGTGGTGTAAAACTAGTCTTGTAACATGACGAGGAGGATTCAGCATGACATTTCGCAGAAAAAAAGTAGCCGTAATCGGTAGTGGTTTTACTGGAGCGACAACTGCGTTCATCATGGCGCAAAAAGAGCTGGCTGACATCGTATTGGTCGATATCCCTCAATTGGAAAACCCAACGAAGGGGAAAGCACTCGACATGATGGAAGCTTCTCCAGTTCTCGGCTTCGATGCTAGCATCACAGGTACTTCTGACTACAAAGACATCGAAGGCTCCGATATCGTAATCATCACAGCAGGGATTGCACGCAAGCCAGGTATGTCCCGCGACGACTTGGTAGCAACGAATGCAGCCATCATGCGCTCGGTTGCTGAGCAAGTGAAAACATATGCACCAAACTCCATCGTACTCATCCTGTCCAACCCGGTAGATGCGATGACCTATACATTCTACAAAACGTCCGGCTTCCCGAAACACCGAGTAATCGGTCAATCCGGTGTACTCGATACAGCTCGCTTCCGTACGTTCGTAGCGATGGAACTGAATGTATCCGTGAATGACGTAACAGGCTTCGTATTGGGCGGTCACGGTGACGACATGGTACCACTCCTGCGTTACTCCTACGCTGGCGGCATCCCACTGGAAAAATTGATCCCACAAGATCGTCTGGACGCTATCGTCGAGCGTACACGCAAAGGCGGCGGCGAAATCGTAGCTCTCTTGGGCAACGGTTCCGCTTACTATGCACCTGCGGCAGCTCTGGTAGAAATGGCAGAAGCGATCTTGAAAGACCAGAAGCGCATCCTGCCATCCATCGCTTTGCTCCAAGGCGAGTATGGCTACAACGATATCTACCTGGGCGTACCAACTCTCTTGGGTGGAAATGGTATCGAGCAAGTCATCGAGCTGGATCTGACTGCTGCTGAGAAAGCGGCTTTGGATAAATCCGCAGATTCCGTTCGTGCGGTTATGAAAGTAGCTATGCCATAAGCACAGTATGAAAATGAAAGCTTCGCCAGATATCTTGGCGGAGCTTTTTTTACAATGTGGCTATAAGTAACTGTAGTGGTGGGGAAGAAGCGGATTTCCAGTCTACGCTTCGGCCTACGCCCTGCTGAGGGCGTGTACTGTTCGCTCCGAAATAAATAGCGGGAGCGCTTCAAAAGTAGAGTTTCGAGGCTGTATTCGCATGAAAGCTGATTCAACTGAGTGTAATTGTCACGAAGTGCAAACACCTGTAAGACATTGGAGGAATTGTGCGAAGAGTGACGAACTAGATTACAGAAATGTTAAGGATTGTAAAGAAAAATCTATCAAAAAAATATATTTTGTTGTAAAATTAAGGAAAAAAGTAGGGGTTGATTCTTTATGGGGGGGCTGCAAGGGACGATGCACTGGTCGCTGCGGTCAGAAATTGAAAGACACCGTAGAGAGTGCGGCTATACCTTGAGTAAATTAGGTGAATTAACGGGAATCAACCATGGGAGTTTAAGCGAAATCTTGAACGGAAATCCACCGCGGGCTATGACCATTGGTCAATTGGATGCGCTAGCGGCGGTGTTTGGTCGCGAGCCAGGTTGGTTGTACGAATTGTATACGGAAGAATGCATAACAGAGGGGCGAATATCGCGCCCTCGGTTGATACCTTATTTAGTTCGATGCGCGGAGGTTGGGCGGAAAGATTGCATCGAAGAGGTTGTTCCTAAATTGTTGGACAACCCTAAAAATATTTCGACTCTCTTTTTAGTGGCGGAACAGCTATATGAAAGTGGGAAACAAAAAGAGTCCGTACCTTTTTATCAGGCTGTCGTTGATAGCGAGAAGGATGGACATTCTGACCAATTCGTAATGAGTCAATATCGATTGTTTCGGGCTGCACTCGGGACCAATTCTGAAGAAAATGGGGAGGCAGTTATTCGGTTTGCTCCCTATCGGAATAGGCTTCCTGAGAACTATCAGTTGGATGCTTTATTTCAATTAGCGCGGGTTTGTTTCGCTTTACAGAAATGGAAGAAATCAGAGCAGTATGCAGATGAGTTGCGGTTTCTTGCAGAAACGATTTACATACATGAGTTGGATAGGTTGAAAAGAAACAAAAAGAGTGAGTTACCTGAGACAGACAGGCACTTGGTCTTTTATTATGCAATAGGACACCTATTCAAGGGCGCGGCATTGGAAATGCAAGGCCTGTATGCACAGGCAAAAACATATGTACAAGGTTACGCTGATTTGGGATGGTTTGAATTACTGGATGAAGTCGGGCACCAAGAGGTAGAAAAGTTCCGTGTTTGGGCAAAGGCAAACTTATACACATTAGAGGTACTAGCTGGCAATACAAGCATTATTGAGGAGTATGCAGACTATCTTGAAAGTCTTCCTACGAATGAAATACTTGCTGGTTTAATTTCTATTATGAAATCAGCTAATACGTACCAATTTTGTGTGGATGAGATATTAGAACGTTTTTCTTCGCATATTGCTAGTTTCGGTCAATTTAAAGAGGCTATTGGATTGGACAGACATCTCCAGTTTCGATATCAGACATCCATTTATGAGTTTGATAAAGGACGGATAGAAAGAGGAATCGAAGAAACTTTACGTTGCCTTTCCCTAGCAGATTTGATGAATCGATATGACGATACTCTTAAATGCGTAGCATTATTTGAAGAATATCGGCAGTATGCATCCACAACACAAGTGGAACAGTATCGAACAATTGTAACGGGTAAAAGAGCGATCTGATTATCCAAAGCTACATAGGGGTACCTAGTATTACATTCTCAAAGATGCACTGCAACAGTTATAGTTATGTTAGAGAATAGCGCTGATGCTTAGGATTTAGCATTACCCAGATTGTTGCATGTAAAATGTTATAAAGTAGAAAGAGGGGGATTAAAAAGATGAAGGGACTTATTCTCGCATTTTTTATTACGTTTGGACTTCTCGCAGGTATCCCGATTGATTTTGATTCAAGCCATTCCAACATGTATACAGCCAAGGCAAATCAGCATGGAACTGATGCTTAGGAATTTTACTGGGATTCTGGTTGTTAAATAGAGTGTTCTCCCCCCAAAACATCCCTCCGATGGGATGTTTTTTCTATTCAATTTTTCTTAATCGGTGAATTTCTGCACATCCCTGTATAGTAAATATATGTAATAAAATGTAAAAGAGAGGGGGCGTTGGACATTACTGCTATCGCAAATATTTTAGATAGGGATGTTTCTTTTCACAGTGGAAACTCCCCCAAAAGAGGAGCAGCATCAGCCCCTAAAAGTAAGTGTACGATCCGGGGCATGGTAAAGGAAATCGGTTGCCACTTAGAGTTGGATAATAGAATTGAACAGCTACGACAGGAAATGATGGAATTGGCAGGAAGGTATGGTCTTTCACATGATAAAGTTTTGGCTGTAAGCCAACAATTGGATAAATATATTGTCATTGCACAAAACAGATTGAAAACGGAAAAGTAAGGATAAGGTTACTTCTTCTCACACCTCAAGGCCCCAAAAACCCTTCCGTTACCCCATTGTCCGGGTATCTGCTGACTCCTAGGTCAAAATGTTATGAACTAGATGACGAAATGCTAGGAAGGTAAAGTAGTGTATTTCGAAAAAATGTAAAATAAAGTAAAAACGAAGGGATGAACCTTTATGGTAGGGCTGCAAGGGACATTGTATCAGTCACTGCGGTCAGAAATTGAACAATGTCGGAGAAAGCACGGTTATACATTAAGCAAACTGGGTGAATTAACGGGCATTAACCCCGGTAGCTTGAGTGAGATATTAAATGGAAATCCCCCGAGGGCTATGACCATAGGGCAATTAGATGCGTTCGCTGAGGTATTTGGACGTGAGCAGGGTTGGTTATATGAATTGTATACAGAAGAATGTTTATCGGAGCAGAGAATATCGCGCCCACGATTAATTCCTTATTTGACTCGATGCGTGGAGGTTGGGAGAAAGGATTGCATAGAGGCTGCCGTTCCCATATTGCTGGAGAATCCGAAAAATATCTCAATTTTGTTTGCACTTGCAGAACAGCTATATGAGAAAGGGCAACGGAAAGAATCGGTGTCCTTTTATGAATATGTCATTGAGAATGAGAAAGATAGCTTTTCTGACCACTTTGTGATGAGTCAGTACAGGCTCTTTCGAATAGTCGTACAAGGAACGAATTTTGAAGAAAATTTGAAAGCAGTTATTCGATTTGATCCGTATCGAAGGCGCTTACCGGAAAATATCCAGTTGGATGCTCTTCTGCAATTGGCCAATGTTTGTTATACGTTGCATAAGTGGAGGCAAATGGAGCATTATGCAGATGAATTAAGAGAATTGTCTACAATTGTCTATGAGGATGAGTTGCGGAGGCGAAAAAACAACATACCGAGTGAAATGTTAGCAACAGAACGTCATCTGGTTGTGTACTATGGACAATCATTTCTCATTAAAAGTATAGCATTAGAAAAACAGGAGTTGTATGTAGAAGCGAAGCGATATGTTGAAGGATATGCTGATTTAAGCTGGTTTGAACTCTTGGATGAAGTTGGACAAATCGAGGTGCAGAAATTTCGAACATGGGCAACAGCCAATTTGTACACATTGAATATCCTGATGGGGGATGGTGACGTCATCCCTGAGTATATTCAATTCCTGGATGATCATCCAAAAGAAATACTTTCCGGTTTAGTAACAATTGTGAAAGCGGCCAATGAACATGGTTTTTCCATCGATTCAATATTTGATAAGTTTGCAGAAAATATAGATAGTTTCATAGGACGCATAGACGCTATCGGCATGAGTGAACATATCCAGTTTCGGAATGAAATGGCGAAATACTTACTAGAAAAAGAGAAGTATGCAGAGGGGCTTAATGAAACGTTTCAGTGTCTCTCTTTATCGGATATTACTAAAAACTATAACAATTATAGCAGTTTGTTCAAATTATGGGTGTGGGTATCAAAGTCGTTAGTGGATAAGCAACAAAGTAGGCAGGGTGATATATGTTAGGCTAAAAATATCCGAATTAGAGGATATTTTTCTATTTGGATATTAGAAACTGCTAGTTCCTTTAAAATTCATAAAATAAAAAACAAGGGAATTATGCTATATGGGGGGCGCAAGGGACATTGTATCGGTCGCTGCGGTCAGAAATCGAACAAAATCGGAAAAAGCATGGCTACACATTAAGCAAGCTGGGTGAATTAACGGGCATTAACCCCGGGAGTTTGAGCGAGATTCTCAATGGTAATCCGCCGCGTGCAATCACCATTGGTCAGTTAGACGCGCTAGCCAAGGTGTTTGGTCACGATCCGGGTTGGTTGTATGAATTATACACGGAAGAATGCATATTAGAGGGGAGAATATCGCGCCCCCGATTAATACCATACTTGATTCGATGCGTGGAGGTTGGGCGAAAGGATTGCATAGAAGCTACTGTCCCCCAAATGATGGAGGATCCGAAAAACGTCATGATTCTTTTTGCCCTTGCAGAACAGCTATATGAGAAAGGGCAACTGAAAGAGTCGGTGCCCTTTTATAAATATGTGATTGAGAATGAAAAAGATAGCTACTCTGACCACTTTGTAATGAGTCAGTATCGGTTATTTCGTGTTGTACTTGGGACAAATGCAGAAGAAAATTGGGAGAATGTCATTCGGTTTTCTCCTTACCGAAACCGGCTTCCTGAAAACTATCAACTCGACGCCTTATACCAATTGGCGAAGATCTGTTTCGCTTTGCAAAAGTGGGAAAGATCAGAGCAGTACGCAGACGAATTAAGGCTTCTGGCAGACACTGTTTACAGGCATGAATTGGACAGGATGAAAAGAAACAAAAAAGGCGAATCTCTGAAAACGGAGCGCCATCTTGTCTATTATTACGGATTGGGCCATTTATATAAGAGCGTTTCACTGGAAATGCAAGGACTGTATGAAGAGGCGAAGAAGTATGTGCAAGTTTACGCTGATTTAGGATGGTTTGAATTACTTGATGAAGACGGACGTAAAGAGGTAGAAAGATTCAAGGTATGGGCAAAGGCGAACTCCTACACATTGGAGGTGTTGTCTGGCAATAGTAGCATCATTGAAGAGTACGCTGACTATCTCGATAGTCTTCCCACCAATGAAGTTCTTGCTGGTTTAAATGCCATTATGAAATCCGCTAACACCTACCATTTTTGCGTGGATGAGATTTTAGAGCGCTTTGCCTCCCAAATTTCTAGTTTCGATCAATTTACAGAAGCAATAGGATTGGATCGACATCTTCGGTTTCGATATCAGATGGCTATTTATGAGTTTGGTAAGGGAAGGATAGAGAGAGGAATTGAAGAAACGATATATTGCCTTTCACTAGCGGATTTGACGAATCGACACGACGAGACCCTTACATACATAGCACTGTTTGGATGGTTAGGGAATATGAATAAGCGAATAGGTAACCAAAACAAATTAGGTGACTAGTATACTGTTAGGTCATTGTGAATATATCGTAGGTTGATGAAACATCCTCTGTCAGGATGTTTTTTTATTCCGTTTTTTGCAGTTGGTAAAAACTCGCATATCATTTTATGGTTAATTATGTAACAAATCTCAAAATAAGGAGTTGGGGGTGATAATCTATGAAGCAATAGAAATCTAAGAACATCTCTAAAAAGAGGAGCCACGAATAATCTGGTGGTAAAGGAAGTAGGGTGAGTCTTATAGCAGCAATTGCATTTAAAAAGGGCGTTCCACCCCTTCGACAGGTTAAAGGAACGCCCGCAGGAGGAGCAGTTAAAGCTCCTATAAGTAAATGTATCACGCTACCTCTAGATCGGGAAGGAGTAACCTATCACGATATTGATCATTTGAAAAACATTGTGGAACAATTGCGAGAACAATTGGTGCAAATGTATTTAGAGAAGAATGATTTCTTGAATGATGAAGTCGTAGCATTAAGCCAGCAATTGGATCAGTACATTCTGGTAATTCAATCTAAATGCTATTACCTTGAGTAAAATTCTGGTCGGGGGGTTGAGGTATGCGAAAAGTTATTTCAAGTATTGTATGCGCATTGACCTTAGTTGTTTCAACGTTTTCATTTGGTCACGGATATGCAGCTGAAAAGCAGGAAAAGGTGATGTATAAAACTGAAATGAAATCAGAGAAAGAACTTCGTAAAGATGCGTTGGCAGGAAAAAAAGATTATGACTTTAAGGACATTAGATTCCAGTTACATGATGAGAAAGGGAATGTAGTTAAAGACCTAACTAAATATAGTCACTATACCGTTCAAAAATTAAAGGAAACACAAGTAGGTCAGCAGGTAATTAGCGATTATGTACTTTATGCAGTTTCAGATCCGTCTGATTATGATAACCGCGATCAGGATTCTAACCCAGCTCTAAACTTTCAACAAACTGTTTGGATGTGGACGAGCATCATTAAGGAAAATAATATAGATGTTTGGGGAAAAGCTACTCGTTATGAAGCAAGATGGGATCTACTAGATAGAAACGGTTTAACAATAAAATCAGGAGAATTTACAGCGAAAGCATATGGTAGAAGTAAATCTAATGGTACAACCTTAAATTACAGTGATCCAAAAACGTACACCCCACCAGCTTGGGGGACAAATTATGTCAAGAAGCCGACATGGGATTACGTTCGGATTGACGATTCATATGGTGTTTTCGGTGCTAGATTGAAAACCTCCTACACTGCTCGTACATCCACCGGTACACTGTACAGCACTGTTATTGTTGGTAGCGGCAGCATTTCATGGTAAACACCATGAGTTAACTCTACTCATTTTCATTCAAGGAGGTTGTACAATGAAAAAGGTTATTGCAAGTATGATTTGTGCATTAGTCTTAGCTGCTTCAACACTTTCATTTGGTCATGGATATGCAGCTGAAAAGCAAGAAAAGTTGCTGTATAAAACTGAGATAAAATCAGAGAAAGAACTTCGTAAAGATGCTTTGATAGGAAAAAAAGACTATGACTTTAAAAACGTGAAATTCGAGTTAAAAGATGAGAAAGGGAATGTAGTTAAAGACCTTACTAAATATAGCCACTATACAATTCAAAAATTGATGGAAAGACAAGTAGGTCACCAGGTAATTAGTGATTACGTACTTTATGCAGTCTCAGATCCTTCAGGATATGACAATCGGGACCAAGATTCTAACCCAGCTCTAAACTTTCAACAAACAGTTTGGATGTGGACAAGCATTATTAAGGAAAATAATATTGATGTGTGGGGTAAAGCTACACGTTATGAGGCTAGATGGGATTTACTAGACAAGAATGGTTTAACAATAAAGTCTGGAGAATTCACTGCAAAAGCTACTGGAAATAGTAAATCTACTGGAAAATACATGAACTATAGCGATCCAAAAACGTACTTTCCTCCTTCCTGGGGCCAAAGTTATGTTAAGTCACCATCATGGGATTATGTCCGCATTGATAATCAGCTTGGAGGATTTGGAGCCCGTCTAAAAACTTCTTATACCGCACGAACGTCAACGGGTACCATCTATAGCACGGTTTCTGTAGGGAGTATAGCTTGGTAAGATTCCAACATGAAAGTGAACGGTCTTTGATAGGCCGTTCATTTGATTTCATATCTTTAAACTTGAAAACTAATAGAATGGATTACGATGAATATAATACTTGCTGTAGCATAGACTTAATCATACTTTGAGATAGGAGGTTTACCTTTGAAAAAAACGATACTAGTATTTCTTATTCTCCCACTTCTTTTACTCGGTGCTTGTTCCGAAAAGGAATGGTCCTACAAGTACGAAGGAGCTACTGACAATTGGAATGGAGTTACTGAAATTTTTCACGATAAAGAAAATGGTGCACGCTTTGTAGGTAAAATTAAGTATTTAGGAAATGGTGATGTTAAGAAGCTTAAATTTATTTCTGAATTAACCCAAACAAGTCAACAAACAGGTAGTGTTCAAACCCCCAATTTTAAAGAGGGTTATATCATCATCTTTCAAGATGTACCTAACACGGATAGCACCAAAAATGATTTTAAGAATGGAGTAACGGACGAAGAAGTAAAATCTTTTTTTGGTGACTATCCTGTTTTCAAAATTGATTGGACTGATGAGGAAGGTATAGATCACACCGAAACTATTTACCTAAAATATGTGGCTCAATAATAAAAGCAACAATGGCTAGGAACCTTTTGATAGCTTCCTAGCCTGTGTTTGACAAGCGGCTTTGATGTTCAAATCGACAAAGGTACAAAACTGTTCAAGGACCTCTGGGCGCAAGCACCTGTTACTCAACCCGCCCTGTTTAGTGGTATCAATTATAACAAAACTGTTACTTCAAACGGTGTAACCTACAAAAACTACATCTGGACAAAGAACTGGGGAACTTGGGCGTTGTACAAATATACACCTCATGCTTTGGACATTAATCTGCTCCCAACAATCGGTGGAGGTAACTATTTGTTCTATCAAATATTTAAGGGATATTGGGGAACAGATTGGACATAACAAGATTGGGAAGCAACCTTCATTAAAGAGTGAAGGTTGCTTCCGCACATAGAGGAGGATAAGATATGATTCATGCTCGATATATAACCTTATTTTTTGGGTTGATCTCTTTTTTTGTGTTGATCATGGGGTGCTCCGAACGTACTGGTACCCCGGTGAGCGAAACAAATTTGAAATCTATTTTTCCAAAAGAAATATGGGTACAACTCTATCGTGAAGACTCGATAAAAGCTCAACCAGAACTAATTGCTGAGTACTTCGAAGATCCAGACTTAAACAAAATCCTGAATTGGATACATGAAGGGGTAATAAGCGACTTTGAAGGAACCATTGCTTCCCTGTCTATATTGCAGTTTGAATATGGAACGAAGGAAGGTGCGGCAGAGGCCAAATATATAATGTACGCCGCAACCAAAGAGGGGGGTTACTACATCAAACCATTCAACATAACTCCTCATTTTAATCTTGATTCCTACAAACAAGAAGATGGAGACAAATTAATATCCTTATTGGGCAAAACAGAGTGGTACAAAGTTGAAAGAGCGCCCTATTGATTTATAAATCTTGAATAAAAGCATTTAAGGAAAGTGCTCATTAATTCGTGATCATGTTGGCTATAACAAATCAGTTTATACTACCAGTGTAATGGCAAAAGCAGAATAATAAGGCGATCAAGGTAATCAGACTGAAAGGTTTTTAGAATGATTTAAGAAAGAAATGTTTTTATGTCCCCCTTTTATTTTAAGCAAGAAATAGGGTGTCTTATTTGCCACCTAACGTTCTTTGGTGGAATTGTACCGTACTTCAACCATACCTTAGTCTTTAAACTCCGTTAAAATCTGAGACACGTGCATGGCATCCACCAATGTCGCAAGACGGCATCGAGCAAACAAGCTATATGGGCATGGATATTGTCCATTGCTTCTGTGGTGAACACGGGATGCTCGCTGCCTACCAGGGCCAACTGGTGCTCAATATAGTCTCTTGTTTCCTGAACTTCTAATCCACTCAAGTGAAAACGGACGTTCATCCGTTGCGTTATGGTAACGATCTGCCGGACGCTGTTTGAAACTGTTATGCACTTTTTGATGGTAAGCGACTTCCAACCATGCAGTAAAAAAACGGTTCAAATCCTACAAGGTCTGAATTTTTCCCTGTTCGATAAGGTCTTAGGTTTCTGGAACAAAACTCTGGTCAACAAAAGTACCAAGGCGAGCACAAATGCGTGCAAAATGGATGGAGGAATAGATTGCTCCATTGTCGACATAAATCATTTGAGGATCGCTTTCTTTAAGCAGTCTTCTAATCTTGGGACACGCTCTTCAAGGTAAAACTGCCCATGTACGATGTAGCGAGAATAGTCGTCGATGGACACGACGAAGTATGCCATCTTTTTCTTACCTGTTTTTTTGGACTTCGGCAAATAGAGCGTATGCTGGACATCGCCTTGCCAACAAGCTCCTAATGAATGCCGAACCAAAGACTGTTGGAATGACTGGAAAACCTGAGGAAATCAAAAAAACCTTAGGAGAACCCTCTAGAGAGTTTATGGATGACTCGGGTGATCATACGTTTATATTGGAATATGAAAACAATGGAAACCTACTGAGATTTACGTTTGATTCAAAAGAAAGCCCAGTAAAGTATGTTACCCTTCGAGTCCAATAAGCTAGACTACCTGGCTTATTGTGGCCTGAATTCTGAAAAATTACTGCATAAAAAAAGAGGCGGTTCTCCCGCCTCTTCTCTTTTACTTGTGTACCCCAGTTGACTCTGTTTTTCTACCATTCCGTTTCCGTTTTGTGTTCAATAATTTGCCATACTTTTGGTTCAACTGCTTCCATCATTTCTTTCAGTGCTTTCTCGGTGATCGCTACTCCATCACCTTGAAGTTGTCCTCTAGCCTGTGTTTCTGCAATCACATCAGTTACTTGTTGTTTCGTGATATTTTTAGATGCTGCAATCTCCACAACAGTTTTACCTTTTGCTAATTCTTGTTTTAATTCTGTCGGGCTCATTTTTAGTAAAGCAAACAGTTTTTCATCGTTTAAAAAGTTATCAGCAGTATAATCAGGCTTACCATTTAAAGAGAATAGGCCTTCCACTTTAATGTTTGAAGGTGTATCAGAAGGTGTATCAGCTGTAGGAATACCTACGATCTTAGTAAGACTAATGGTATTGTCCTGAACAAAAACCTGGAAGACCGGTTTATCGAACATCTCATTGGTGTAATTCAACATCCATGTTTTTTGGTTTGGATTCTCCATTTGCTCGATAGCAACCTTGTATTGTTCGACGTTGCCATACATTTTATCAATAAGATCAGTTACCTTCGCCTTGATTTCCTGATCGCTTAAAGTAATGAGTGACTTCTCCTTAGGCTCCCAATTCTCTTGAATCACGTGTTCAATCTCACCCGTACTACCGTTTGTATGGAGGGTAATCTTTTTGCCGGTTCCTCCTTTTTCCTGTAGTACGATACTTGTTTGCTTCACGTTGATTACATTTTTCCCTTTGGATACATCACCTTGAACGTTGCTTGCATCGATAATCTCAAACGATTTTGTTTCAGGATATGCGAGATACAGCTTCTCAAGTGTTGATTTGCCAACCTCATCCACCTTGACTTGTTCAGCAGTCATCGGTGTTCTTGTAGGCATGTCAATCACGCCAGAAGCTGCAAATGCTGCAGCTGGAATCAAAATCGCAGTGGCAACGATTCCACCAATTAATCGTTTTTTCATAATTACTTCGCTCCTTTTTTGTTGTAAATAATGTGAATCGGATTGTTCTATTTGTTCTTTGAATAAGCAGCTTACACACTATATTGCCTCTTTAGCGGAAAAAGGTTCGGTTTATATTTTATTTTTTTGCATCGTGAAACTGATCAATCGCTTTAGTAACTTAGATGGGTTCAAACTATTCTATCTATCTTTTTGTAGGAAGGAGATTGCTAATGATTAGCATTAAGAATTTAAAATCCACAAAAAAAATAGCATTGGCTACTATTGGTTTTATAACAATTGCAGGACTTGCTGTTTACTATATAGGTGACTTAAGAAATCAAAATTTCCTTTATTCCAGTGATTCAGATTATAGAATAGTTTCTGGTGAAGCAATGTTTACCGAGACATTCACTGACGTGGAGGGTCTAGCTGAAAATGCAGATATCATAGCCGAAGCTGAAGTTATTTCTCAAGAAAATAACCCTAATTATGAAAGACTAGATGTATATACAGTCTCACTTTATTTCCTCCAGGAAAGTTATTCAGGGCAGAATATTTCAGAACTTAGAAACGAAGTTGAACAACTCATTGCTTCCTCTCCCAATTAGCACCCCAAAGTCTCTCTCAACCGCAAGATTATTACGAAGTAGATAGAAAAAGAAGATAACGGATTGGTATGGGAGTTTTTTTGCTATTACTAAAAGGTTGTGAATGGTTATCTGGCGTGTTGGAAAAGTTTTGTATCAAGTTCGAAATAAAAGGATGGAGAGGGATTGCGATGGAGGACATTATCGTAGAGCCGGGAATAGGGGTTGGCCCCATAAAGTTAGGAATGACTAGGGAAGAAGTAAAGGCTTATGAGCAAGAATGGCCGCTGAAATATGTGACATTTCTGATACAGTATGAGGAGAACAAAGTGAGTTTTATCGAAGTTCCCATAGATACATACAATTTCAGCGGAGGATTCAGTTGTTTTGTTTACGGTATCGATGTGGTTCATACAAAGGCGACACAATTAGCGGAAAAAATCGATAAGATATCAAATTATACGCGGGATGAAGGTGCAAAGTGGGGCGACAGATACGCTTTTCCTGAGATAGGTTTAGGTTTTTGGCGAGATGTTGTCTTAAATGAAGAAGATTTAGAAACAGAAGAATTTAAAAATTTGGACCCAGTAATACAGGAGGATAGTCTAAGGAATCAATATTTCAGTACCGTTTTCGTCATGTATCCAATGGTTTAACAGGGGGCATATTCAACAAGGTAACAAGAAGCCTGCGTTAAGGATGCGATTTCTCGCGTCTTTTTGGTTACATATGACCTCCAATTGCGAAATTAATCCCGATAGTGGCAATGAAAAAAAGGCCATCTGCTTGGTTGTAATTACATGGGGGAGGTTGTTTTCCATGCAATACTATTCATTCCTCGTCTTTGTGATTTTCCTTCATATCACGAAAGTGTATAACTTCATCGAGAGCAGACTCAGCCCGTTCGATTTCGCCATAGTCGTTGGTATGGGAGTTTTTTGGCTATTACTTAAATGTTGTGAATACTTATCGGGCGTATTGGAAATGGTATGTATCAAATTCAAAATGAAAGTATGGCAATTGTATGTGGTCGCATTGATTTTGTATTTTTTATTTTAGTTTCTTACTGTATTCCCTACTCTCTCGACCTGTTATAGAGGAGGAATGGAAGTGAAAAAAATAGTCATCGCGATTTTCATAATATCTATTGCAGGGGGGGTTATCCTAAAAACTCTATACTCTCCTGAAAATACAGTAAGGACCGTCATAGACAATATAGCAAATGGCACACAAAGCCACGTGCAAATGAAACAAGATCAAATTGAATTAATTCGTTCCTATTTTGAATTTGCCGCTAAGAATAATCTAAAGTCACCAGAAGTTTCAGTTAGACAAGTCGAAGGAACCGGAGATCATATTAAGTTAATCGCAGAGTTTCTAATAATAGATTACGATGAAAATAATAGAATTCGAAAAGTGTATGCAGGAAATCTCCTTTTCACCTTACAGAGATCTTCGTTTTATAAGTGGGACGTAATAAACATCGAGGAAAAAATGAAACTTAGCCTTTAGGTGGAAAGTGCTTGTAATAGTATTCACCCGTTTCTGTTCAGGGGACGGGTTTTTCCATGTTTCATATTTTTTCGCCTAAGTAACGTGAACCAAACTCCGCGTTCTCGTGAATATACAGTAGAGAAAAACGAGGGGAGGGAACGCTGTGGATGAGTGGGAGTTGATTGCCAAATGCCAAGAGAACGAGCCTGAGGCCTTTGAACAATTGGTCAAGCCCTATCTGGCGATGGCATATCGGACAGCGTACTTGATCATTCATGACAAGCATCTGGCACAGGACGCGGTTCAGGAAGGGCTCATCGAAGCGTATCAGCACATAGACCGACTCGATAAAAAACGGGGAATGGCCTTTCGCAATTGGCTATACCGGATTATTACGTTTCGGGCTCTGAATCTGGTACGCAAGCAGAAGCCTGTGGTGGAATATGAGGAGATGATCCCGGATGAAGCGTTAACGCCGCTGGACAACGTGATCCAGCGAGAGGAGCAGCATCAAATATGGCAGGCGATTCGCAGCATGAAGGCGGAGCATCGCGCGGTTATTATTCTTTACTATTACGAGGGCTTCAGCGTGTCGGAGATCGCCAAAATTACGGGTTCCTTTGAGGGGACGGTCAAATCACGGATGCACAAGGCCAGGAAGCTGATTGCGCAGCAATTGGACAAGGAATGCATTCCATCTGATTTTTTGCGGGAAGGGGCAATGACGCATGACTAACGAGGAGCGGCAAATTCAAGAGACGCTTAGGAAAGTAGCGGGAGCTGTCGAGACGCCGAGTTTTCAAATGCCAAGCCAGAATAACGCGTTGCAGGTGGGAAGGCGTCCGTTTTACCGAAGCAAAAGATGGGCTTCCATCGGCATCGCTTCCGCTGTCGTACTCGGGCTGCTCGGAACCATGCAAGTGTCCCCAACGTTTGCGGCCTATGTCAAATCGATCTTTGCACAAGGTGTGTTCAACGACGAAGGACTGCAACAGGCGGCGAGACAAGGCTTCTCCGAAACATCGAATCTTTCTGTTACGGATCAGGGGATTACCTTGGAGGTAAAGGAAATCATTGCTGATCCGGCGCAGGTAATAGTAGCTTTAATGATAAAACAGTCGGATGGCCAGCAGCTCGGGCCTGAATGGAAGACAGCAAGTAACTCTCAATTCAATGGAGTTGAATTGTTGGATGCCAAAGGGACGGTCATTTCTGACAAGTGGGGAACAGCCTTTGAAGATAATGTCGGATTCATCCGGTTTATCCTTGGGGAAAAAGGACAAGAGCCCCTTCCGAAAACGTTGTCGATGCACTTTGATGAAATTGGAGATATAAAAGGAAACTGGAAGCTGCAAGTTCCGATTACGATGGCAAAAACAACGGCCGCAACGACTGTGTTGCCTGTCAATCAAACGCAAGTGACGAAGCATGGATTGAGGATGACCTTACATCAGATCGTCAACACGCCAACGACCACCCGAATTGAGTTGGAAACACAATGGACAGAGGCGGCCAAAAAACAATTGGAACAAGAAGCGAAAAAGCTAACCGGAAAGACGACGAACCCTGATTATGCTCCATTTCTTCCGTATCAGCAATATATGCTGGGATATTATTACGAGGAGGCAGATGGCAGCAAGGGGAAGGAAAGGCGCAAAGAAAGATCCCATCCCATTGATCGCTATGGACATTTCCACTGGATTATGGACGACGATCCGTTGCCAAAAGGCAAATCAAAGACGCTTGTCATAAACAGCTTCCACAAGGCAATACCGTATGATATGAGTGTCACCTTCCGGCCAGATGAGTTGAACAAGAAGCCCGTAATGAAACAAGTGGGAGAAGATATCTTCACGGTGAAAGGCGTCCAGCTGGCAAAAGATAAATATTCGGAAAAACAGCAAATAGAAATGGAAGTCGAGGTACTATCCAAAGATATTTCCGATATTTATTTGCCTTGGTGGGTAGCGCAAGACGGGAAGGGAACCACTTACCGTGCTAGAAGGAGTACTCAATCCACGGGACCCGTTGACCAGTCTGGACGCGAGAGAGTAACATACAAATTTTTACTGGAGGACAGCAGGAACTCGGAAGAAGACGAAATAACCAAGCTCCCGGAGAAGCTCACCCTACGACTGGATGCTGTTCAAAAAAAATATCCACTCGAGTGGAGAATTCCCGTTACTCATCCATAAAGAGAAAACCGCCCCGTACAAAGGGCGGTTTTTCCTGTTTATTTCGCGACCAACTGCGGCTCTTTTTGCCCGAGTCGGATCGTCGCTTCGCTCGGAATCCACATGCCTGTGTTCTCATCACGTCCTTGCAGGACTACCGTCGGGTTTGCTTTGCCCATCTGCTCAGCACCTTTGGTAATTTGCTGCCCAATTTTGCCGCCTTTGACGCGGTTTACGACGAGCGAGAGCTGCACGCTGTCCAGCTCTGTCATCATCTCGAAATCACCGTTGCTATCGCCCGCGATGAAGATAGGGCCATGACCATATTTTTTCACCAATACATTCTGGATCACTTCCGTCTTGCCGTGGGCTACCGTGATCGGGTAGTCAGGCTGGTACACGTTCGTAATCCGTCCGTTTTCTGTTTTCAGACGCATGCCGATGATGTTCTCCGCTGGGAGATTGTAGCCATATTTCGGGAGAGTGGCAAAAACACGAACGACATCCTCCAGGGAGGCACTCACGACATATACGTCGATGCCATTGGCACGCAACGTGTTCATCAGGTTTGCTACTTCGGGAGTGAGGCGCAGTCCTGTTGTATGGGAGGCTTTCACCACACCTGCTTTGCCTGCCAACGATTTCGGGCTCGTCCAGCTTACTTTTTCAATCGCCATGCCCAGGCTGTGATCATTGGATGCTTCCGCCAATTGTTGCACTTCTTCCACTGTCATGTTCGTGAAGAGGTAGAGGATCCATGGATAGCCAATCGAGGTGCTGTGCGTATCGTTGATCGCTTCATACAAGAAAAACAGTTTGGCTTTGAAATCTGCGAATTGCTCTGTTGCTGTCACTTCCTCCAGCGACTTCGTTCCTTTAAAACCTTGATAATTTTGATATAAGTACGTGTAGTCGGCTACGAGATCAGTCGCGATGGCATCGAGTGTGACAGGCTTGCCGTCGACATTTTTATACGAATCGGAAAACGGTCCCTCTGGTACATTCGTACGGATGACCTTCCCGAATTCTTCTGGAGTGAGCTTGTAAGCCAAATGGTTGATCTGGTAAACAAACAGCGCTTCCTCAGTGTCATGCATGATGCTCGTATTGTCCCAGTCAAAAACGGCATACGGCTTCTTTTTGGCATTGTAGGAGGCACTCTTGATGCCGTTTTTCTCAATCAATTCGTGGACGGCTTGATAAGTCGCAGGTGCCCATTTCCCCTTGTCGAGCATCTGCACGTTGGTGTCCTTGGCCAAAGCTGGCATCTGCATCGCGAGCAGAGCGACGATCATCAGCATGGTCAGCCACCACGTTTTGGGTTGTGCTTTTCTGTGTGACATGGTTGTCATCCCCTTCTTCTTTTTCTCGATCCCCCAAATGAAAACGCTATCATTTTTTCAAAAGAAAAAGGCCTTCCCCACGCCTATTGATAAAGCGCGGGTAGAAGACCTCATTGTCTTAAGCGTTTTCATTTGTATTCTAATCATACTAAATTTAACAGCAAAAGCAAGAAGATTCCGATAAACAGGGTAAGGGCAGGACTAACGATCCAATCTAGCGAAGACAGAAGAGTTTGCAAGAAAAAAGTGGATATAACCTAACCATAAGATAGACGAAAAGGATGATTCTTACATGACATTGATAGAATCCAGCAAAGCCATTTTGATGAATTGCCTTGCATTGCAAGCAAATGAGACATTTTTGGTGGTGGCCGACGAGCGGAAGCGGGACATCGGTGAAGCGATCTGGGAAGCCGGTAAACAGCTAGGGGCAGAAGCAATGCTGATGGTCATGCAGGAGCGGGAAAAGTCCGGTCAAGAGCCTCCTGCAGCTGTTGCAGCGGCGATGAAGAGCGCAGATGTGGTGGTATGTGTGACCCAGCACTCTTTGACGCATACAAAAGCACGAAAAGAAGCAGCAGCAAATGGTACAAGACTGGCTACCATGCCAGCTATTACGGAAGACATGTTCCTTGCAGGAGCGATTTCCGCTGACTATACACAAGTAAAGGCACTCACCGAGCGCGTGACCGAGATGCTAACGCGAGCAAGTACCGTGCGAATCGAAAAAGCGGGCAAGTCACTGACGTTTTCCATCGCAGACCGCAATGGGGTGCCGAGTACTGGCATGTACGTCAATCCTGGAGAATCGGGCAATTTGCCTTCCGGAGAAGCGTATATTGCCCCATTGGAAGGAACAGCAGAGGGACAAATCCTCGTCGATGGCTCCATCGCGGGTATCGGAAAAATTGATTCGCCACTGTTGCTGACGGTCCAAAATGGTCGGATCACAGAAGCAGAAGGAACATCGGCTGAACGCCTCCTGCAAATGCTTGGAGACCAAGACGGGCGGATGCTGGGTGAATTCGGAATCGGAACGAATGACAAGGCGCGTATTACGGGAGTTGTGCTGGAGGACGAGAAGGTATACGGAACGATTCACGTAGCCTTTGGTAGCAACAATACGTTTGGCGGGACGATTGTCGCAGGGGTACATATTGATCTGGTTGTCAAAGAGCCGGATGTGTATTTGGACGACAAATGTATCATGAAGAACGGAAAACTATTGGCAACATAGGATAAACTAGATGGATAGGAAGGATGAATCCCGATAGTAAATGTTGTAATATGGGAGGAATCCTAGAGCTGGATGTGGTGTGATGGCGTTGTCTGAAAAGATAATTGCGATAGTAACAATAGGTAACCTGATTTTGGGTGCCGTTCTTATTTTCATGGAGAGGCGTAACATTGCGGCAACCTGGGCCTGGTTGATGGTTTTGCTGTTTTTGCCGGGCATCGGTTTTATTATTTACCTGATTTTTGGACATAAGCTGAGCAAGAAAAAGCTGTATCGGCTCAAGGAAGGGGAGTTTTCCCATTTTCGAGCTGCGGTCGATAGGCAAAAGCAGTTGCTTGCCCATGGTGAACTGCAGGTCAACGACCCTGAGATGGAGAGACACCGCGACATGATTTTCATGAACGTGGTAAGTGATGGAGCGTATTATACGCAGGATAATACCATTCAGGTTTTTAAGGAAGGCCATAGTCTGTTTAACCTCATGTTCAAACAGATGGAAGAAGCACGCGAGCATATACATTTGCTCTACTATATTTTGAATGACGATGAATTAGGGAAACAGCTCATTCAACTGTTGACGAAGAAGGCAAAGGAGGGCGTCGAGGTTCGACTGCTCTATGATGCGGTAGGTTCTTCTGGTATCTCATCCAAGTTTCTGCGCCCATTGGTAGAAGCAGGGGGAGAAGTCGCCTCTTTTTTCCCGGCGAAGATTCCGTTCCTGAATTTTCGGGTCAACTTCAGGAATCATCGCAAGCTGACGATTATTGATGGCAAGATTGGCTATATCGGAGGCTTCAACATCGGGGATGAATACTTGGGCAAGGATAAGAAGCTGGGGTATTGGCGTGACACCCATTTGCTGATAGAGGGAAGAGCGGTGTACATGCTGCAAGCACGCTTTTTCCTGGACTGGAATTTGTCTGCACCGAAAAGAATGCATGAGTCACTCGCGTATTTTCCTGAGATTCAAGAGGCTGAGGGAACGATTGGCGTTCAGATCGTATCGAGCGGGCCAAACTCGGAAAAAGAGCAAATCAAGCATGCTTTTTTGAAGATGATTTACAAGGCACGAAAGAAGATTTACTTGCAGACGCCTTATTTCGTTCCCGATGAAAGTATGCTGACCGCACTAAAAATGGCGGCAATGTCTGGGGTAGATGTGCGGGTGATGGTCCCGGGAAGGCCGGATCATTTGTTGGTATTCTGGGCGACCCACTCTTATCTCGGCGATTTGTTAAAGAGCGGTGTGCGCTGCTTCCTCTACGAAAAAGGCTTCATGCATGCCAAAGCCATTGTGGTCGATACCCAGTTGTCGTCTGTAGGAACGGCCAACGTCGATATTCGCAGCTTCAAGCTGAATTTCGAGACGAATGCGTTTATGTACGATTCGCAGATGGCAAAGGAGCTGGAGGAACTGTTCGTCTCCGATCTGGCTGATTGCCGGGAAATGACATTGGGAGAGTATGTGAACCGACCACTGCGTTTGCGCTTGCTGGAATCGTTGACGCGGCTGTTGTCTCCGCTTTTATAATAGCTGGACTGGAAAGCAAGAGAGGACCTGTTAGCCTATGTGAACAAACACGGGCTGGCAGGTCCTTTCCTATTCACAATTTATGCGGCAGTTATGATCATCCTAAGTTTTAAAAGGTATCGACGAACCAATAAAGCTGGTGAGAAGAAAAAGCACAGAGCTCGTAGACCTTGACAACGCCTACCCAGTTGGAACTTCCAAAAGGGGGCCCGCTTGTCGAACACTTCTTCCTTGAGAAACTTCCGCCCGTAGGGTGGCTTTGGCTCGACGGTCCCCTTTTGGAAGTGGAGACGGACAGTCAATCCCCCTTGCGGGCGTGTCAGAGTCGAAGAGAACTGTGCTTTTTCTTCTCCACCTCTATGTTGACTCAAACCAAAATGCCCTATCTTATTATTTCTTCGTTCCAGTCAAATCCTGCACAGCTTCATCCAACTGCTTTTCAATCAGAATAGGGTCGTAGCCAAGCCATCTATCCACATTGACTACATAAACCTGATTCTTTTTGACAGCGGGCAAGTTTTTCCACAGACTGCTTTGCTCGATTTCTTTCAAATACTGAGCGGCATCCTCTCCAGGGAACAGCATCAGGAAAATATGGTCGGCTGCATATTCCGGTAGAAGCTCCATGGATACGTCTTTTGACCAAAACAGCGGGTCTTTTTCGATCTCGCTCTTTATGAGTGACGGTGGAGTCAACTGAAGATCGTTATACAAAACATGGCCCATATTGCGAGCACCGTACATTTTAATCGTTTTCGCACGGACGTTTAGTGCTGCAACAGTCTCGTCTTTCCCGACCTTAGCATGGACCAACTTACGTGCTTCTTCCACCTTTGCTTTGTACTTCTGCTCCCAAGCCTTTCCTTCTTCCTCGCGACCTAGAACTTCCGCTACCTTTTGTACATGCCCGTAGACATCATACTGATCGAAGGCGATCGCCACGACAGGCGCAATTTTTGTCAGTTTTTCATATACCTGTTGCTCGACTTCGGTACCGGTGAGGATCAAGTCAGGCTGCAACTCGAGGATTTTCTCCAGATTATAGGCATCATAATCTCCCACGACTTCGATTCCACTAACCAGTGGCTCCATGTCTGGACCTTCCATATGTCCCTTCAACGCACCGATTGGCTTCACCCCAAGGGCAAGCATGGGGCCCAAATATTGCAGAACTACGACGCGCTGAGGCTTCACAGGAATGGTAGATTCGCCCTTTGCGTGCTTCAGGACACGAGTATCGCTGCTTTTACTTTCTTGCGCAGGTGCTGATGGAGTGGGGCTGGCTGTCTGGCCGCATGCCGTGAGCAAGAACAAGGAAAGAATCATCAATCCTGACAGCCAAGCTTGTATGCATGATCGTTTCATCGTTATATCCTCCGTGAGTGAAAATGATTCTCATTAATAGAGTTCATCTTACCCTGAATGCCCTCTTTTCATCCATGGAGAATGTTCCGTTTTTCTTTGGACAATGTGGTGGTGTTTGCATGGGTCAAAATTTGGACAGCCTCTTCCAGCTGAATGTCGAGGGAGAGGGGATCATACGAAAACCATATCGGATTAAGAATGACCACTTGTCCTTTTTGTACCGCAGGAATTCGTTGCCAGACATCCTGTTTCATCAACTCTAGGAAGTGTGCCCGTGAGAGATCATCATCAAAAATATGAACGAAGAGCCAATCTGCTGCATACTGGCTTAATTGATGCTCGTTGATTGTGGTCGCCCAGAAATTGGGGTTGCGTGTCAACTCTTCTTGAATCATTTTGGGTGGTGTCAGCTTCAACGATTTGTACAGAACATGCCCGATATTTCTGGCGCCGTATGCCAATAGGCTCTGTGGACGCACATTGAGGATCAAGAATGTATCTTCCTTTTGAATATGCGCGTCGATGCATCGCTTCGCCTTCAAAACCTTCTGTTCATGCTGCTTGAGCCACCTGTGTGCCTGGTCTTTCATGCCAAGCACATCGGCCAACGTTTTCAGATGACCAAATACATCACGATCCAGCCACGGAAGGGCAAGAGTAGGTGCAATCTTGGAGAAAGCAGCGCTATCCCCTGTCGATTCGGTCAAAATAAATGTCGGTTGCAATGGTTTGATTAAGTCTGGTGTGTTCTCGGGCAGGCTGACAATCTCATCTGCCTCTTTCATCCGTAATTGCTCACGTAAATAAGTGACCTGCTCTTCCGGAGCGCCAATCGGTCTGATTCCGAGTGCCAATAAATACTCCGCATAGTGAAAGGTGACGGGTGCCATTTGCTTCTGATTCATGCGAACAAAACCAGTCGGGGACACGCCGACCTGCTGCTTAAAGCGTCTGCTGAAGTAAAACTCATCGGCATACCCGACCAGACGTGCTACCTCACGCAATCGTTTATTCGATTCGCGCAGAAGCGTCTTGGCATGCTCCATCCGGCAGCTCGTCAAATATTCGATCGGGCTTTTTCCGACCTTTTTCTTGAAGACTTCGGTGTAATATCGAGGGGTAAGGCCAGCTCGATTCGCCAAATCATCCAAGGTGATTGGCTCGGCATATTTCGTATGCATGTAAGAAATAGTCTGATCGACAACGCTTGATGTTTCTACGGCAGCCTGCCGTTCTGCATGGCTCCAAATCAGGTGCAGCAATTGCTGAAAGCGAATTTGATTTTGAAAAGCTTCCAACGGATCACTGACTTGTCGATGAGTATACAGCGTGAGGGCAAGCTCCGTACTGTGATCGACTTGGTGAAATAAACACGAGCTGTGGTCAAGATTCCAGGAAAGACTCGGACTGTAGGCGTTGGTGACCTGCTCTTGCTGTTGCAGGGTGTCAAAATAGAGTACGAGGAGACGGAGTGGCTCTTCTGTATCAGGGCGTACTTGCCTCGCAGATTCTCGAGAGAGGACGAGTACACTTCCATCTAGTAGAGCCTGTTGATCCGACTCGTTCAGCATCTGGCCCGTTCCTTTTGTCACGATCAGCACAGCATGGGTTGATTCGCCGGAAAACGCCCATTCTTCAGTCGGTGACAAGGTGACCTGCTGTATGTCTTGAAGCAGAAACAAAGGACTGGGCGTTAGCACTGTATTTCCTGTCATGATACCAATTCGAAGGACTCGGTTATGACGATGCTTCCCTTGACAGATTGGACCATCGGGCAGTTTTTGCTTGCGGCTTCAATGGCCTTTTGCACTTTTTCTTCTTTCATATTTTCACCTGTAATGATGAAGTGGAGGTGAATTTTTTCAACCCGATTTGCCTCTGCCTCATTCCGCTGAACATCTGCGGTTACCTTCATGTCCGTGCACGGCATTCTCATCTTGTCCAATACTTTTCGCAAAACACCGCCACTGCAAACAGCGATGGAAGATACCAAGAGCTGGTAGGGGCGAAAGCCATACTGTTCATCACCCGATACGTGCAGCTCACCGTAGGACAGTTGAGTGACAAAACCATTTTCTTTCGCTTGAAATTCCATGCGTAACCCTCCCTTGAAATGGTTTTTCTTCATTATAAGAAAAAAAGGCTCCCGTGCGACAGTAATCTATCGGTACCGGAACCTTTTCCCTTTTGCTATTCCTTCAAAGCTTTCCCATTTTGCAAGAGAGACTGGATGCAACGAGGAAGCATGTCTTTTAACGTATCGAATGCATAGTCGATGTCCAGGCGTTCTGTCCACTGATGGGCGTCACGTCCGACTGGACCGAGGTTCATGACAGGTACATCAAAAGCTTCGAGCTCCTGAAGCGGAATGGAGTAGCCGTTGTCCCACAAAGGCATGTTCGCTACTAATGGCTTCATGGATGCCGCCGGATATTGGAGTCCGACGTAGCTTAAGTCAGAAATTCCGCCAAAGTAGTTTTGTTTGACCAAATTGACCTGGTGCAGATCTCTCGCGTATGCTTTCATCTCTTCCGTCGTTTGTTGGATCAGAGGATGATTGCGCGAGCTGACTGCCGGGTAAAACGGTGGAGCGAAGAACAAGATCATCATCGGCGACAATTCTTTGCACAGAATCGCTAACTGATCCACCAGCTCGATCGTGGCGTCACGGTCGTCCTTGTCGCCGCGGTTGGCGATCACGTCTGCTTCCAACTGGCGCAGTTTTTCTTCCCCGTACGTTTTCTTCGCATAGGCATACAGTTCTTCGTAAGTCATGACAGAAATGGACAGATCACGCGGGCTAAACGGCGCGAAGTTGGCAAACTGGCTCGCGTGCTTGAGATAATTTTGCTTCATGCGCTCTGCAACATTTCTTGCCGATTCCAGCAGCGGCTCTACGACATCTTCCATTTGTTTTTCCAGCAGGAACAGGTTGAACAGCGTCACGGCACGGTGCGGAATTTGCACAGAGTACTCTTTTTTCAAATCCTTTTGAATCAGGTTCGTCGGTGGAGGAGATGCTTCCCCCTCAACGACCTCGCAAAAGGATGTGTTCAGCTCGAGCTCACATGTCAATTGGGAGGCCATGTAATTGCCGTTCAACCCGGCAAAAGGCTCGCCGACATGTGTTTCTTTGCCGTAGCAGAGGAAGCCTGGGAGCACTTTTCCGATGGAGCCTGTGTACAAGTACGTATTCGTATCCCCTGGATAGCGGGTAAACATCGGCTCCGAGTTGAGCACTGTGGTATAGCTCAGGTCGAACTCTTCGGCGATTTTCAAAAGCTCTGGGACTGCTGCCCGCATCCCGACAGAATTCACCTCTTCGTCAGGGACGGTCAGAAGCAAAATGTTGCCCTCGAACTCTCCAGCAATCGCTTGCTCAATCATCGACATGTGCAGTGTCAGTCCGCATTTCATATCCATGGTGCCACGGCCAAACAGCCAGTTGCCGGTTCGAATATCCTGTTGAACGTCTGCTGGCATATCGGCTTGGTTTTGTTGGAAGAGAGGAGTGAGGGTCTTCGGATCAAAAGCATGCTTCATCCAGGCGCCGTAATCCTCGACGTCGACGACATCAAAATGGCTGACGAGAATGACGGTGTCCCGTACGCCTTCTTTTTTGACCAAAGCAGTGACAAAATGGCGCCCATCTTCAGTCGGATTCGCACGCACATGATCGGGATTGGCTTGATAATAAGGCAGGGTACGAAGCTGATCGACGACGTAGCCAGGCAAGTCCTTCTCGGCAGATGATCCTGTAATGCTTGGGATGCTTACCAAATTGCACAAGAGATCGATGAGCTGCTCTTTTGTTTGCCATTTTTGCATAAAAAACGCCTCCGTTTTCCGTATAGTGAAAACTGTTTCCGGTTAGTGGGCAAAAAAATTAAGGTAAGGCACCGATCTTGTGGGAAATTTCTTTGGCACTTTGTTGGGCTTGTTCAATGAGTGAGGACAAGAGCTGCTCGTTGATTCGATAGCTCGGAACGCCGATACTCAAAGCACCTACGACCTTTTGGTTAACGCCGAAGATAGGAGCGGCAATGGATGCGGTACCCTCGGTTTTCTCACCGTAGCTGACTGCATAGCCGTTTTGTCTGATTTCTGGCAGTCGTTCTAACAGCTCGCGACGTTTTTCTGCATCCGGGACTAAATCGGTCACGATTTGCTCTGCTTCGGTTGGATTCATATTGGCGAGAATCGTTTTGTTTGCCGCACCGATATGCAGCGGAATACGCTCGCCCAGATTATCCATGCTTCTGACAGACATGGGACCTTCCACTCGTTCGAGTACGATGGCATGTGAGCCCTGTGGAATGTTCAGATAGACAGTTTCTCGTACGTCTGCTGCCAGTTGCTCCATGACAGTTCGGGCGACAGCGCGCATATCCATCTTGTCCAGGATGCGCAGCCCGATTTCCATCCACGTATAGCCGACCTTGTACTGCTTGCTCTCAGGAACCTGGAGGATGAGTCCATGCTTGATGAGGCTGCTAATTAAACGATGTACCGTACTCAGCGGCAGGTCCGTTTGTTCAGCAATTTCCGAGATGGACCAATGCTGCTTGTTAGGATCTGATACCAGGACGGAGATGATGCTCATCGCCCGGTCAATCGATTGTACCAACGTGGGTTACCTCCTGGCTTTGTTGCATAGTGACTGCTCATTGCATGTCACGCCAGCTTAATATGACCTCAATCTATCAGAATTTTTCAGCCGAATCAATATAATTTAGACGAGATAAAAATTTATTGACAAAAAATTTGAAACTATTTTACATTAAGAGTGTAATTTTGTATTGCAGAAGCAATTCCACAATGCGGAATATTTCTGGGTGATTGCTTAGAGAAAATGAATGCAATATGGTGGCGATGAACAAGCAAAAAGCAGCAGATGAGGAAGCGTTTACATGCTCGTTTCTCCGTCGCCCACTGTTAGACAAAAGCAAGATTCGAAAACAGAAGGGAGATCTATCATCATGAAATTTTCACGTGCGATTGTAAGAAAACCGGGAAAGAGTTATGTAAATGGTTTGACGACTTCTGATTTGGGTACACCTGATTTTGAACTTGCTCTTAAACAGCATGCCGCTTATGTAGAAGCGCTGAAACAGACAGGTCTGGATGTAACTGTTCTGGAAGCGGACGAGCGTTTCCCGGATTCTACGTTTGTGGAAGATACAGCTGTCCTCACGGAAAAGTGCGCCGTCATCACCAATCCCGGTGCAGAAAGCCGCAATGGTGAAATTGAGGATATGAAATTGGTGCTTCCTCGTTTTTATGACACGATTGAATATATTCAGGCCCCTGGCTTCCTCGATGGTGGAGATGTCATGCAGGTAGACAACCATTTCTATGTCGGTCTGTCGACACGCACCAATGAAGAAGGAGCCATCCAGTTCCGCGAGATTCTCTCTAAATACGGATATGAAGTCACCATTGTCCCGTTGAAAGAGTTTTTCCACCTGAAAACAGGTATCGCCTACCTTGGCAATGACTTGCTGGTTCTGGCTGGCGAGTTCATCGATTCTGAAGTGTTTAGCCAGTACAAGCATCTGGTCGTGGAAAAAGAAGTCGAGTACTCAGCGAACTGCATCCATATCAACGACTACGTGATTATTCCAAAGGGCTTTGAGAGCACGAAAAAGCAAATCACTGACGCTGGTTACAATGTGATTGAGCTGGAAATGTCTGAATTCCAAAAACAAGACGGAGGATTGAGCTGCCTGTCCCTGCGTTTCTAGCGCAGGCAGTTCTCTCTTCTTTTATAGCCCCCTGATAGACCTCTTAAAAAGCAGGTGAAAGAGAGGAATCTTATGAACACTGGGAATGAAAGAGACACACAGCTACAACGCTCCATGAAAAGTCGCCACTTGTTTATGCTGTCGTTAGGCGGTGTCATCGGGACAGGGCTCTTCCTCAACGCTGGTTTCACGATCAATCAGGCTGGACCTGGCGGAGCACTTGTCGCCTATATCATCGGCGGGATTTTGTTGTACTTGGTCATGACATGCCTGGGTGAGCTTTCTGTAAAAATGCCAGTAACAGGCTCTTTCCAAGCCTACGCCAGCCAGTATATTGGTCCGGCGAGCGGGTTTACACTGGGATGGATGTATTGGCTAGGGTCTGCTACAACGGCCGGGGTAGAGTTTACTGCCGCGGGCATGGTCATGCAACGGTGGTTCCCGGATACGCCGATTTGGATTTGGTGCGCGCTCTTTATCGTTTTGCTCTTTGCCTTCAATGCGTTGACGACAAAAGGGTTTGCCGAAACGGAGTACTGGTTTGCCGGAATTAAAGTGTTGGCTGTCCTTATGTTTATTATTGTCGGACTAGGTGCTATATTCGGTATTGTCAGTATGGAAGGAAGACCCGCTCCGTTTCTCTCCAACTTTTCAGCAGATGGGGGACTATTCCCGTTTGGCATTGCGATTGTCTTTGTGACGATGATGAACGTCGTATTCTCTTATCAAGGCTCTGAGTTGATCGGAATCGCGGCCGGGGAAGCAGAAGACCCGCAAAAGACCATTCCGCGGGCGATTCGCAACGTTGTGTTTCGTATTCTCGTGTTCTATGTGGCGTCGGTCACGATCTTGTCCGCCCTCTTTCCATCAAGTGAGCTGGGGCTCTTGGAAAGCCCGTTTGTGACGGTATTTGATGCAGTGGGGATTCCTTTTGCAGCGGATATCATGAACTTCGTCATCTTGACGGCTTTGTTGTCTGTCGGGAACTCATGCTTGTACGCAGCCACTCGCTTGTTGTGGTCCCTTTCCCATAGCAATATGGCGCATCCCGTTTTTGGCAAATTGACCAAGCGTAAAGTGCCCTTGAACGCACTCTTGGCAACGCTGGCGTTCTCGCTTCTGTCCTTGTTAACCAGCGTGGTTGCAGCGGATACGGTATACGTGCTGCTCATGTCTGTATCCGGTATCGCGGTCACCTTCACGTGGATGGGGATTGCTCTCTCTCAATTCAACTTCCGCCGTCAATACTTGCGTGAGGGTGGAAAAATAGAAGATTTACAGTTTGTAGCACCGTTTTACCCAGTGATGCCGCTCCTGTGTCTGGCTATTTGCACATTCATTCTTATCTTCCCGGCGTTTGACCCGACACAGCGAATTGGCCTCTTCTACGGAATTGGTGCGCTCGTGCTGTTCTATACCTTCTATTATGTGCGCTATGGACGCAAAAAGGCGCATAAACCGAATCTCCCAACGCAAGGTTAAGACGTGCTGCACCATAGAAAAATGCCCCTGCCATGATGATATGGTCGGGGCATTTTTGTAGTGGGAGGTTTGTTTTCAAGAAATGCCGAATAACTCGGCTAAATACGGGTTCACGAACAAGCCGTCAGGGTCGAGCTCAGAGCGAATGGCGAGGAAATCGGGCAAGCGCGGGTAGACTTGATGAAGCCTCTCGGCGGTCATGCTGTGCATTTTCCCCCAGTGTGGACGTCCGCCATATCGGGCGAAAATTTCCTCCATCCGGGCAAAATACGCTTCGTACGGCATTCCCTTGTACATGTGGACGGCAATGAAGGCACTATCACGCTCATAGGCGGGACTGAGCCAGATGTCGTCCTTTTTCACGTACCGGCATTCAAGCGGAAAATGAACGGCAAAGCGCTCTTGCTCAATCGCCTGACGGAGCTCCCGTATGGCATCACCCATATGCTCGGCAGGAAAGCAGTATTCCATTTCGTAAAAACGCACAAGGCGAGGGGTGGCGAAAAGCTGATGGCTGTAGCCGCTTTCATGGACAGAGGGAACGCTTTGGGCGGACAGCCTGCTGACGCTTTTGGTGAGAGAAGGACGCAATCGGCAGCTCTCGGACAAGAGCCAAAACAGCCCATTTTCCACCACCATTTTTTTCAAATAGCTCCATCGCTGATTGCCGCTAGGGGGATCGCTGGTCTCGTTCATAAATTTCACCTGAACGGTGTCCGAATACGGGAAGATAAAAAATTCGAAATGCCGATGCTCGGTTTTGAACGTCTCCAGAGAGGACAGGCACTCCTCGAGAGGCATGCGACGGCTTTGGTAGCGCAGGCGATAGGCTGGGAGGACACGCAGCTTAACGCGCACGATGATGCCCAAGAGACCAAGAGAGACTTGCATGGCTTTGAACAGCTGGGGCCGGGCCTGCTCGGATACTTCCAAAACCTCCCCGGATGCGGTCACGACTGTCAGCCCGACGACTTGCGTGGAGATGCTGCCAAAATGAATGCCTGTGCCATGTGTTCCGGTGCTGACAGCCCCTGCAATGGACTGGGCGTTAATGTCTCCGAGGTTTTCTTGTGAGTAGCCCGCTTGATGCAGGAGTTGTCCGAGTGTCTTGAGCTTGGTGCCTGCCCAGACTTCAACGGTATCAGAGGCAGGGTCTACACTGACGATTCCTTGGAGATGATCCAGGGATAGCAAGCAGTCTTCTGTCTGGACGAGACGAGTGAAGGAATGACCGGAGCCGACGACTCGAATCCGTGTACCTGCCTTCTTGCAAGCAAGGACAAGCTGCACGACCTCATCTACGGACTCTGGCATTGCGACTTGCTTCGGCTGGCTTTGTACATTTCCAGTCCAATTGCTCCAGTGATTCGCGTGCTTCTTTACAGTGAGCATAATCCATCCCCCCGATAGGTGGTCACTTCCTCGATGATTTTCCCGCCAGAGATGCAATACAGCCGGGTAAAACGTTCGCAGAGCTCGCCAGCTTTGGCATGGCGAAAAAAGATCGGGTCTCCCAGCTCCAGCGTTTCCATGCCTTGATAGTGGATGGGTGTCTGTACTTCCCCTGCTCCTTCGTTGAGAAACAGCTTTGCTCCCGCTGGCAAGTAAGGCTTGGGGAGTCTGTCACGCCCAGCAGAACCAGAGGCGATGTAGCCCCCGCCGGCACATGTGTAGATATGCGCTGCGGGCTTGCGGATAATCTCGAGGGCAAATCCGGCAGCAGGATGAAATCGAAAATCTTGAAAGTAGTCAAAAAGCCCGGGCGAAAAAAATCCGGAGCCTGCTGTAACCTCTGTAACGGCGTCTTCTTTCCCGGTCAAATGTAAGCTGCCCGTTCCTCCACCGTTTACGAAGCGGAGAGAAATGCCTAGCTCGTGAATGGCATGCACCAGTGTGGCACGTCGAGTAGCTACTTCTTTTACGGAATATTGCTTGAGGAGACGAATAATGCTGTTTTTCAGGAATTGACGAGGGTATCGATCGCCTACGCCAGCAATTTGAGCCTCGTACCCCATGACACCATCCAGGTAGAGATGATCGGAGGAAACAACGCGCTGGGCAAGGGAGAGGGACGCCTCGAGAGAGCGAAGTGGCGAGCGCCAGACGCCAAAATGCAGCCCCAACACATCAGACGACATGTCGATATCGAGACAGACCGGCAGTCTGGTTCCCGTTTCCCGGGCGATTTGTTCGAGCTGTTCGACATGAGGGAGAGAGTCGATCATCAAAGTAATGGAGCGTCCGTTCTTAATCTCGGAGGCGATTGACAAAAGCCAGCTTTTTTCCCAGAGCGGATAGCCAAGCAGCAGGTCATCTAAGCCTGCCTCGCACAGGTGAAGCACCTCAGGAGCGGAATAGCACATGAGACCACGAAAGCCATCGTCCAACTGCAATACATGTTTGAGAATGGCAACGCTTCGGATCGATTTGCTCGCGATTCGAACGGGTTTTCCATTGCTTTGCAGACTGATTTGCTCCGCATTTTCCTCCAGCAGATCTAGGTCGACGAAAGCGAACGGCTTGGGAACACCGGCAAAGGCAGACTGATAATAGCGATAATCCCGCATGTACAGGCCCCATCCTTTTTTGGACTGGATTTGAATGAAAAGAAGAACTGTAGATATTTCTTAAAATTCTATCTATTCTATCCATTTCTGTTTGATTCCTTCCTGACAAAGAGGGTCATGAACGGAAATAACGAATGTTCGCTTTTAAATATTCGTGTTTTGATGTGTTTACAGATTGTAAAGGCATGTTTACGATAAAAATAACTTTAAAAGACGAATAAATGGGCTGTCTTCGGTTGACTTGATTCACCTTATAAGCTACTATACATATTGTTGTGAAGAACAACACAGGCTTGACGAATGAAATAGTGATTTGTATTCGTATATCCTCAGAAATATGGTTTGAGGGTCTCTACAGGGAACCGTAAATTCCCGGCTACGAATAGGGCAGTTTTGGTATACCCTATTCGTCGGCCGGGAATTTTTTGCATTTTTTCGGGGAGGGAACGACATGAATAAGTATGATGTAATCGTTGTAGGAGCAGGACCAGCAGGGATTTTTACATGCTACGAGGTAATGCGCAAAGCACCGAATGCCAAGGTGCTGTTGATTGATAAAGGGCATGACATCTATAGCAGACGCTGTCCGATCTTGGAAGAAAAGATCAAGCTCTGCCCGCCGCCAGCAGGAAAAAAAGATTTCGCAGGCTGTTTGCCGGCCTGTTCGATTACCAGTGGTTTTGGTGGAGCAGGCGCCTATAGCGATGGGAAATTTAACATCACCACCGAATTTGGCGGTTGGATGACAGACTATCTCAGCCCTTCCACTGTACTTGGGCTGATTAAATACGTAGATGAAATCAATTTGGAGCATGGGGCAACGCAATCGATTACGGACCCGACCACAGAGACGATCAAGAGCATCGAGCAGCGCGGCTATGCAGCAGGACTCAAGCTGTTGCGAGCGCAGGTGCGTCACTTGGGAACGGAGCAAAACCTGGAGATTCTCCAGTCGATCTTCGAGCATTTGAAAAAGCATATCGACATGATGTTCAAGACAGAGGTCGCGGACATCATTACGGTGAAAGAAGCAGACGGACATCAGGTAAGAGGTGTCGTCTTGAAAAACGGACAAGAGTATGAAGCTGATTACGTGGTAATCGGACCAGGCCGGGACGGCTCCGCATGGTTGACGGATATTCTGAAAAAGCGCCGCCTGAAAATGTACAACAATCAAGTCGACGTAGGCGTACGTGTGGAGACGTCCGATGTCGTCATGCGCGAAATCAATGAGCACCTGTACGAAGGAAAATTCATTTTCAATACATCTGTTGGAACGCGTGTACGGACGTTCTGCAGTAATCCATCAGGCCACGTGGTCGTGGAAAACCACAGTGGAGTGATGGCGGCAAACGGGCACTCTTACAAAGACCCAGCGCTGGGCTCGATGAATACGAACTTTGCGCTCTTGGTATCACATACGTTTACAGAGCCGTTTGACAAGCCGAATGAGTACGCAAGAGAAATTTGCAAGCGAGCAAATGATCTGTCAAACGGTGGGGTCATCGTACAAAAGTACGGCGATATTTTGCGTGGTCGCCGTTCTACTGAGTCGCGTATTAAGGAAGGCTTCCTGGAGCCTACTTTGAAGGAAGCGGTACCGGGTGACCTGGGACTCGTGTTGCCTTACAACACGATGAAAAGTTTGATCGAGATGGTAGAGGCACTGGACAAGGTAACACCGGGGATCGCCTCCGAACACACGTTGTTCTACGGAGTGGAAGCGAAATTCTACTCAGCTCGTCCAAAACTGACTGAGGAATTCGAAACAGAAATCAAGGGATTGTTCTGTGGCGGGGATGGTGCAGGAATTACGCGTGGTCTGGCTCAGGCCGGAGCTGCTGGGGTCTGGATGGCTCGCAATATCGCGAAGCGCATGCAATAACGAATACGATCTTATCAAATAGGCTTCTTGCCGGGCACGCTTGTGCTTGGTGGGAGCCTTTTTTCATGAGGAAGCAGTATCGGGAAAGTAATGATCTCGATATGTCACGAGGAATTAGGCAGAAGCGTATTGTATAGAAGGGCCAATAATCAAACCACGACCTTTTGTTGGCAGGGAGGTATCTATGTTTTTTTGTGATGATGACGATACCGCTGTAATTGCACTTTGGATAATTTCCATTGGTTTTGTCATACTCGCCATTGATAAAACAACCAGATTAAGTCAAAAGCCTGCCTGCGACAATGAAAAGTTGATACAGCCCCTCATTCAATTAAACAAGCAAGTCAATGGGAAGAACAAGAATGGCAATGACGACGATGAAGATAAGCAATTCAAACGAATTGAAGAGCAAATTGCCCAATTACGCGACAGTGTTCAAGATATAAAGAAGAATTTACAGGAGAAGCCATGCAAAAACGGAGGGAAGAAGGATGATCGACAAAAATCTGGCGAATGAGCTGGTAGCGGTAGGCGGGTGGATCGCAGTTCTGGGTGCCTTCCTCGCTGCTATAGGCTCGACTGGACAGGTAGAACCGGACCAGGATACTTCTTCTACAGGGAAAGAGGCAAATGACAAAGAATCAAATGATTTGAAAAAACAAATGCTGCAACAGAAAAAACAATTACAAAAGCAACAGATACAGCTTGAACTGATTCAATTGGAGCAAGAGCTCAACACCATCATCGATAGCACAAGGAAAAATGGCTAACAAAAAATGACTTCACCAAACTGCTTTTGGGCGAAGTCATTTTTTACTTGTTACGACGGCTGCAAATTATCGTTCATTTTTTTCAATACGCGGTTAAAAATAGCAAGTTCTGCTTCGTCAAGGCCGCGGAGTGCCAGTTCCTCTTGTTCTTTGGCAGCCTCCAGCCATTCCGGGAACCGTTCGATTGCTTGTGGAGACAAGGACACATAGCGCTCGCGCTTGTCATCACCCTCTGAGCGAATGATCCAGCCCATCTCTTCCAATCGAGTGAGAGTCCGGGTAATCGTCGGCGCTTCCACATTCAGGTAATTGCTCAATTGAACCTGGGTGAGCGATTCACGATAATGCAAGCAAAGGATAATACCCCATTGCGAGCTGTATAATCCCATGGGAGCCAAAGACCCATTAAGTGATTTACTGAATATTCTTGCGGTTTGGCTAATTCGATGACCATAATAATGCATGAGTATATACCTCCAGGAAAGCTGGTCCGATATATCGTAAGCTTTATTGCTTAAGTAAATATGTACAATAACATACTAGCAGTTTCGGACATATAAGTAAACGTTTATTCGATGGCGAAATAATGGATTTTCTGACACAAATAGAATCAGGCGAGTGTCATGGAAGAAGACGCTCGCCTGGGTGGAAAATACGGCGGTACAGTGCATTAATCTGCGGACAAGATACTCAGTGGCCCTTTTTCATTGATGATCGGCTCCAGTTCATAGACCGAAATGGGGAACATGGGGAAACCGACGTAGTAAGGAGTAATTTCGTACAACTGGAAGTAAATGACCAGTGCTTTATCGGCGAGATAATAATCTTGATCGGGCTTAATCGAAGTAAAGCCATTAAGAGTGGGGATGTTTCTTTCTTTGATTTGACGCTTGATGTTTTCGGAAATTACCTTGACGTAATCGCTTCCTGGCTTGAATAATTCACGCAGCGTATACAGCTTGCCTGTTTGGATATCTGCGGTGATCGACCCGAGGAAGGTCATGCCGTGTGCCATTTGCGGTGTGTAGGCGTAGTTGCTCAACACGACGCTGAAAATACCGCGTTCGTTTGTCTTGATTTCGTAGCTTCCTTGCATTTCTGTATTTCCCGGTACCTGGACCCGTTGTTGCTCATGAATTAAGCCTTGAACCGTTTGATAAATCGCCCGGTTGATATCTTTTTCCGCTTGCTGGTTGGCTAGGCCTGCCAATTGGGGATAGTAAATCGTGGTGTTCGGACGGCTGATCGTACGTGTCAGCACAGTAGCTGGCAATTGATTGAGTTCCACTTTTTTCCGTTTCCTCCTGTACGTGTGAGTTGTGTAATAGCCTATTCGAAATTGTTTTTGGCTGTTCTCACTTTTTTCACAAATTTGGCAAAGGTTTGGCTATATAATGGGGAAAGAATCCGATACATAAGTAATAAGGAAAAGGGGGGCAATTATGATTCAATTGATTCGCAATACCTTGACTGACAAAGAAGGCTTTATGATTTTCATCCTATGGAATCATTTGTGGATGGCGGGACTCATTGCCTACCAAGTGGATGTGAACTTCTGGAAAGTGACGTCCTTGGGATTGCTGGTCACTTTAATTGTTTCGCCGTATTATTTCATTCGCAAAGATAGTCTTGTGATTCGTTATCTGGTAGCAATTGGACTCATGTTCTATGCGATTTCATTCGATCACTTTACCGATTACCAGGAGATCACCTTCCTCGCTTTTATCGTCATGGGCTTTTTGGCAGCCTATTTGGATTGGAAGCTGGTCGTAACAGCGGGAATTACCCAAATCATTGTCACGGTTATCGGGTTCTACACAGGAACCTACCAGATCTTCGATGGTGATTTTTCGGAGCTCAATTTGCTTATGCGTATTGTCACGCTTCTCATGATGATGGGAGCCGTCACGTATCTGTGTCTCGCCGGACAAGCCTCCCTGCAAAAAGCGCACGACGCAAGGCAGGAAGCGGAAGAGAAGGAGCGCCGTTTGGGAGAAATGCTTTTGAACATCCAGCAAATGACCGAGCAGCTGGATCGTACCAGCGATCATGTGCATGAGCATGCGGAAGGTACAAAGCGCAATACAGATGAAATGATGGTAGCCTTCAAGGAAGTCGCCGTCGGTATGGAATCGCAGGCGAATTCTACGGTGAAGATCGAAGAAGAGGTTCAATCTATCGATCAGGAAATCGAGGCGGTCACAACACAGACCAACGCAATGAAAACAGAATCGCAACAAAATAACCGTCGCCTGACAGAAAGTGTTCAGATGATGAACGAGCTGTCCTCGCAGATGGAGCAAATTGTACAGGCAGTCAATGTGGCAGCCTCAACGATTCACCAGCTCAATCGGCAGGCGAATCGCGTAGAGGAAATTGTCGGCGCTATTAATCAGATCGCGACACAAACGAATCTCTTGGCACTGAATGCAGCGATTGAATCGGCGCGTGCAGGCGAGCATGGTCGGGGATTTGCTGTTGTAGCGGATGAGGTACGCAAGCTGGCAGAACAAAGCGCGACAGCTACGCAGGAAATTACCGACATTCTCAAGTCACTCCACCAGGAAAGTGAGAATGCGGTGCAGCATATGAGCAATGGGGAAGTGTCTGTTGCAAAAGGCCAAGAGCTGGCCGTAAAAACAGTGGCCTCCATCGAAGCAGTGCGTGCCGGGATGATGGCTTTCCTGGAAGCTGCTGATCAAGTAAGCTCCAGCATGGACCGGGTAAAAGTGCGTTCCGGCGAAGTTGCCATCGAGATGTCGACCATTACAGCGGTAACCGAGGAATCGGTAGCCAACCTAGAAGAGCTGTTTGCGACAGCAGAAAACCAGCATCAAAAAGTGCGTGAGATTACGGAAGAGCTGGGCGAGTTGAATACGTTGTCGCATCGCCTCCAGCAAACCTTTCACGTAAATTAGAGGCTGTGCTTCTCGCCAAGTTAAACGGTGCTGAAAAGACGACTTTTTAAACTTCGATTTACTTTTAGAAGTGTTTGGAATTGAGAAAAAAGAATTGCATTTTCGAACCGTTCTGCTAGAATGAATTCCATTGTAACTAAATATATTCACCTACCTTATCAAGAGCGGCGGAGGGACTGGCCCGATGATGCCCGGCAACCACTGATCATGTCTATGCATGAACAGAAAGGTGCCAATTCCTGCAAAACCTGTACCATGGTTTTGACAGATGAGGAAGAGAACGGCTACGTACGCAAACTCTTCCTCCGGGAAGAGTTTTTTTGTGTATTTGTAAATGGGGAGGAGGAATAAACGAACGATAAATTAATTTTATAAGATAATATTCGTAAATAGTATTGAAAAAATAGGTAAAAAGCCGTACATTACCTAATAGGATAAAGAAAAACGTAAAGTTCGGATAGGGAGAGATACATCATGAAGAAGTTATTGCTGGCATTAACGACATTCGCAGTATTGGCAACAGGGTGCTCGACTGGAACCAGCGCACCTGCAGATCAGCCAGGAGGACAAGCAGCAGGACAAGAGGGCGCGGCCAAAAAGCGAATTGCCTTGATTTTGCCCGAGAAAATCGGTGTGAATCCGTTCTTCCAACAAATGGATGAAGGGGCGAAGAAAGCCGCACAAGAGCTGGGCGCAGAAGTGAAAACGATCGAATCTACGGACCATGGAGCGATTGAAGAAAATCTGCGTGTAGCTGTTGCAGAAAATTATGATTTGATCATCACTTCTTCCTTTACATCAGAGGATGCATTGAAAAAAGTAGCTACCGAAAATCCTGACCGTAATTTTGCGATTATTGATACCGTAGTAGATTTGCCAAACGTACGCAGTGTTACTTTCCGCGAGCAGGAAGCGGCTTACCTGGTGGGAGCAGCAGCAGGCTTGGCAACGAAAACGAACAAAGTAGGTATGGTTGTCGCTCTTGATATTCCGCAGTTGAAAAAATGGACAGTTGGCTTCGGAGAGGGCTTGAAAGCGACGAATCCAAAAGCAGAGCTGATGGTCAACTATGTAGGAAGCTTCACTGACCCGGCAAAAGCGAAGGAATTGGCTTTGCTCCAAGCTTCCAAAGGCGCTGACTTCATTAACGGTGCAGCAGCAGTAGGCGATCTCGGCGTTTTCGAAGCAGCGAAGGAAAAAGGCTTCTTCACAGCAGGTCAGGACGTTGACCGTACCACGATTGACCCAGAGCATATTGTTCTGTCCCAATTGAAAGGGACTGACGCGGCAGCTTATGAAACCGTGAAGACCTTTGTAGAAGGAACGTTCAAACCAGGTGTTGTGGCGTACGGCTTGAAGGAAAAAGGTGTTGGCGTAACCTATGTCACGCACGAAAGTAAAACGCCGCTGAACGCTTTTATTGGACAAGAAGTCGTGGATAAAGTGAAAGCGATCAGCGATGAGATCGTAGCGGGAACTCGCCAAGTACCAGATAAATTCTAAACACGCACGTCAAAATGCTTGTGCACAGTGATGGATGTGACCGACTACGGCTGTGTAGTCGGTCTTCCATTTTCATAAAAGGACGTACAGAAATGAGGGAGTGGGAATGACCGATCGCTTGGAAATGAGGGCCATGACCAAGAAGTACGGAGATTTTACCGCCAACGACAAGGTGTCGTTCTCACTGGCAGCAGGAGAAGTCCACGCGATTGTCGGGGAAAACGGGGCGGGCAAAACGACACTGATGCGGATGCTGTACGGGATGGAGCAGCCGACGTCGGGAGAGATCGTGTTAAACGGCAAGCCAGTTGTTTTTCGCGGACCAGAGGACGCGATTCGAAATGGAATCGGGATGGTTCACCAGCACTTTATGCTCTTCGGAGAATTCAGTGTGGCTGAAAATATCGTGATCGGATATGAGCCGAGGCAAGCGGGTTTTTTCAAAAGAAAGGATGCGGAGGACAAGGTGCGGGCGCTGAGTGAGCAGTATCGCATTCCGATTCAACCGCAGACCAAGGTAGCGAATTGCTCGATTGGGGAACAGCAACGGGTCGAAATTCTGAAGGTCCTGTATCAGGGAGCGGATATTATCGTGTTGGACGAGCCGACCGCTGTCCTTACCCCGCTGGAGGTACGCGACCTGCTGCAAACGATTCGAAACCTGGCAGAGAGCGGCAAGAGCGTCATTTTAATTACACATAAGTTGCAGGAAGTCATGGAGGTAGCCGATCGTATTACGGTATTGCGCGGGGGCAAAGTGACGGGAACGGTTTCGCGGAATGAGACAAATGCGGACGATTTAGCCAGATTGATGGTTGGACGTGAATTGCAGGAGCTAGCTGAGCGAGTTCCTCTGGATAAAGGTCCCTTGTTGCAGGTGGAGAATCTCACCGTTCGAGAAAAGCAGACACTGCTCGATCAAGTCAGCTTTACCGTACATCACGGAGAAATCGTAGGAATCGCTGGTGTTTCCGGGAATGGCCAATCCGAGCTGCTGCAAGCGATCAGTGGCTTGCGAGCGGCACAGGAGGGCACGGTGCGATTAGGTGGCAAGGACGTGACGAACAAATCAGTAGCCACCATTCGGGATGTCGGCTTGGCGCATATTCCGGAGGATCGCTACCTGTGGGGAGCGGCCAAACTCTCAAGCGTCGAGGAAAATGCGTTGATGGGCTATCAGCGAAAGCCTGCTTACAACCGCCGCGGTGTCGTTTTGCGGGAGAAATTTCGCCAAGTCGTAAAAGGCTGGGTTGAGAAGTTTTCCATCAAGACGGGCTCCCGACAATTGCAGGAGCTGGCAGGAAATCTGTCAGGTGGAAACTTGCAAAAGCTGATCGTAGCAAGGGAGTTGGGACATGAAACCCCGTTTTTGATTGCGGCTGAGCCTACACGAGGGGTGGATATCGGTGCCATGGAGTACATCCATCAGGCGCTGATCGAAAAACGCAATCAGGGAGACGCGATCTTGCTCGTCTCCTCCGAGCTGTCCGAAATTCTCGCCTTGTCTGACAGGATTTTGGTCATGTATAAAGGGCGAATCGCTGGAGAGCTTTCACGCCTGGAGGCAACCGAAGAAAAAATCAGCGTGATCATGGCGGGAGGAAGCATTCATGGCAGCAATCAAAGAGCTATCTAAGTCATTGGTGCAGCCGATCTTGGCTGTCGTTATCGGTTTGTTGACCGGGGCGCTGGTCATTGCTGCGGTTGGCGAATCGATCTTGGGCACCTACCAGGAAATGTGGAAAGGGGCCTTTGGCAGTTTTTATTTCTTTACGTCTACATTAGCGAGAGCCACGCCTATCATGCTGATTGCCTTGGGTCTTTCCCTTGCATTTCGGGCAGGGGTATTCAACCTGGGGGCGGAAGGGCAAATGGTGCTGGGTGCCGTCAGTGCTGCGCTAGTCGCGATCTATTTGCCAGCACCGGGAATGGTCAAAATTTTGGCGGGTATTTTCGCGGGAATGGCGGTTGGCGGGTTCTGGGCGTTGTTGCCAGGTTTTATGGAAGCGCGCTTTCGCATTCCATTGCTCATCTCTACGTTGCTTTTCAACTACATCGCGGTATTGTTTGCGAGCTATCTCGTGACAGAGCCATTCCGGGATCGCACGGGCTCTGCGGCACTTGCACAGACTGTCATGCTGGAGAAAAGCGCGTGGCTTCCGAAGCTGTTTGCCGGGATGAGCGTACATGCAGGTTTTTTGTTTGCGATCGTTGCAGCGCTGCTCTTGTTCTGGGTCCTTCGTTTTACGCCTTTTGGCTATGAAGTGAAGATGCTGGGTCAAAACTCGCTGTTTGCTCAATACGGAGGCATTAATCGAATTCGAGTCATGCTGACAGGTATGTTTGCCAGTGGTGGATTGGCTGGCTTGGCGGGAACCGTCGAGGTAATGGGGGCGCACTATCGTTTTGTGGACGGAGCGCTGACTGTACCGGGCTTCGCCTGGACGGGCCTGATGGCAGCTCTGCTTGCGAACTCGCACCCGCTTGGCATCATTGTGACTTCGATCCTGCTTGCTGCTTTTCAGACAGGAGCCATGGGTGTAGAGCGCAATACGGATGTGCCGCTGGAGCTGGCAAGTGTGATACAAGCCGTATTGATATTGTTCATCTCCGCCAAGTTCAGCTACGACTGGTGGAAAAAGCGGAAGGCAAAAGGAGGGGAATCGCATGGAGCTCTTTGATTGGTCCCTCCTCAGTTCTACCATTCGGATGGTCACGCCGATCTTGTTGGCAGCTTTGGGTGGAGCGCTCTGCGCACGTGTTGGAATCTTTAATGTTGGCTTGGAGGGATTGGTACTGGTCGGTGCCTTTTCTGCGATTGTCGGCAATCATTTTACCGGGAATCTCTTTCTGGCCGTCTTGATTGCAGCACTGGTCAGCATTGTCTTTTCACTCTTATTCGCATACATGACGATCAAGCTTAGGGCGAATGAAATCGTTGTCGGTGTGGCGATTAACTTTCTGGCGCTCGGGTTGACGACATTTGCACTGCGGGCGATCTTCGGTGTCAAAGGCGCGTTTTACGATAAGGATATGGCTGGCTTGCCCACCGTCGAGATTCCTTTCATTCACGATATTCCGGTCATCGGAGGCATTGTCTCTGGTCATTCGCCGCTCGTGTACTTTGCGTTTTTGGCTGCGATTCTGTTGTATGTGTTCTTTTATCGGACGGTTACAGGCTTCCGCGTCCTCGCAGTTGGTCTGAATCCCGTTGCGGCACGTAGTCTCGGCCTGAAAGTGACGGCGCTTCAAGTGCTGGCGATTGTAATGAGTGGCGCATTGTGCGGGATTGCAGGGGCACAGCTCTCACTGGGGCAAGTCACGATGTTTACAGAAGGTATGACGGCTGGTCGAGGCTTTATCGCATTGGTAGCGATGATGATGGGGCAGTCGCATCCACTCGGTATTTTGGCTTCGAGTCTTTTGTTCGGGTTGATGGATGCCCTCAGTATTCGTTTGCAGGGCTTTTCGCTTCCGACGCAATTTACGGCGATGCTGCCATACGTGCTGACAATTGCGGCGATGTTCTTCTTGAAGAACAAGAGTCAGATCGGCAACGACAATCAGCAGAGCACCCGTTAAACACAGGCTATATAGACAGCAAAGACAGGGGGAAATGCGATATGAACAAGGCAGATCGGATCAAAAGAATGAAAGTACCAGCTCCGGTGGGACCGGGACTCGCCAGACGACTTCCGCCAGGACAAATCCTGACAGAGCGCTTTCCCATTTTGCATGAGGGAGACGTGCCAGTGTATGACATGAACGAATGGACGCTGCGCGTTTTCGGAGAGGTAGACCGGGAAGTGACGCTTACCTACGAAGAGATCATGGCGATGCCGCAGGTGACAGTGACGAGCGACATTCACTGCGTGACGCGCTGGTCCCGTTTTGACAATTCGTTTACAGGTGTGCGTTTTCGTGATTTTCTACAGGCGATTGGCGTGACTCCGCAGGCGAACTTCGTCATGCTGCATGGTGATCACGACTATACCGCCAATGTGCCGCTCGCTGATCTGGAGCGTGATGATGTGCTGCTGGCTCACTCCTTTGATGGAGAGCGACTAACGGACAAGCACGGCTGGCCGCTTCGCCTGGTTGTTCCTCATCTGTATTTCTGGAAAAGCGTGAAGTGGATCAGAGGAATTGAATTTATGACGGAAAACAAGCCCGGCTTCTGGGAGCAAAATGGTTTTCACTTGATCGCAGACCCGTTCCGCGAAGAGCGGTTCTCTGGTGAAGCGTTGCCGATCCCAGAGGATGAGTGGGAGAAAAAGGAGTTCGATTGAGATGTTGACGAATCTAAAGGTAGATCCAGAACAACTGCCAAAGCGCGTCATCGTATGCGGTGATCCAAAACGTGCAGCCTTGATTGCATCGAAACTCGACAATCAGCATCAAATCGGGGAAAACCGCGAATATCACAGCTATGCGGGTACGTGGAAAGGCGTCGAGGTAGCGGTAGTGAGCCATGGGGTAGGCGCACCGGGAGCAGCCGTATGCTTCGAGGAGCTGGCGAAGGGCGGCGTGCAGGTCATCATTCGTGTAGGAACTGCCGGGTCATACCAAAAAGAAATCGAGACAGGCAGCCTCGTTATCAGCTCCGCGGCGGTTCGCCAAGACGGCTTGACCAGTCAGTTGGTTCCGGCGGGCTTCCCGGCTGTTGCCAATCGCCATGTCGTGGACGCGCTCGTACAAGCAGCGGGAGCAAACGCATCAGACTTGAAGGTATTCGAAGGAATCACACTGACACTCGATGTCTTCTACAGTGGCGTGCTGGAATTCCCCCACAAGCTGTACCAAAAAGCTGGCGTTTTGGCAGTCGAAATGGAAAACACCGCGCTCTTCGTGATTGCGGCTCTCCGCGGTATGAAGGCAGGCTCTATTTTAGCAATCGACGGATATGCAGATGCAGACTTGCTCGAATCGTATAACCCGCACACCGATGTGATGGCACAAGCCATTGAAGCAGAAGCATTGATCGCATTGGATGCAGTCCTTGCTGTTTCCCGGTAACAATAGGTAAGCCCAGGACTTTTCAGAGATCCTGGGCTTTTTTGTAATAGCGGTTAAGTTTTAAAAGGTTTTAAAAGGCATCGATAAACCAACAAAGCTAGCGGGAAGAAAAAGCACAGAGCTCGTAGACCTTGACAACGCCAACCCAGTCGGAACTGCAAAAAGGGGACCCGCTTGTCGAACACTTCTTCCTCGAGAAACTTCCGCCCGTAGGGTGGCTTTGGCTCGACGGTCCCCTTTTTGCAGTGGAGACGGCCAGTGAATCCCCCCTGCTGGCGTGTCAGAGTCGAAGAGAACTGTGCTTTTTCTTCTCCTCCACAATGTTGACTCAAACCAAAGCGACTATTCCTCGTTAAACCGATCCAGCATCGAGATCGTATCAATCAAATGATTGTTAAAAATCTGTCTCGCCACACTCAACAGCTCAATAATCATCGGATCACGCAGCGAGTAAGTGACTTTGTTTCCGTCCTTTGTTCCGTACACGATATTGTTGTTCCGCAAAATGGCGAGCTGTTGGGAAACAGCGGAGCCTTCACTCCCGATGAGTGTCTGAAGCTCGTTTACATTCTTATCTCCTTCCACCAGCAACTCCAGAATCCGAATCCGCAGGGGATGACCCAACGCCTTGAAAAAATTCGCTTTAAATTGCTGTAGTTCCAAATTCAATGATAGGTTCCTCCGATCGTAACATCATGTGGAAGTTTCAGTAGGAGCGGACAGGCGCGTGCATTCGCGAAAGGCAAAATGCTTGCATCCGAGGCACTTCCCAGTGTCAAGTAGACTAAGGGCATACGCTATCGCGTCCCCAGTATGAGTAAAAAAGTGAGCTTCGCCTACGAGGCCATATAGTCCCGTACGCTGCAAGATTTTCTTGGGGCCAGATTGGATTCCTGAAATAAGGACTGTTGTTCCTTGGTCCATACATTGTTTCACAATCCTGGACAAATTCGCTTCCCCAGTCATGTCCATCAGAGGGACTTTTCCCATCCGCAGCAGCAACACCTTTGGTTGTCGCTGAAGGGTTTGCGTGAGGGAGCTTTCAAACAAGTCGGCATCCCCGAAAAAGAGTGGGCCCTCAATCGTGAAAATGCTGATTTGCGGGCAATCATGCTCCTCGGTCACCATATGCGGCATGACTTTGTCGTGGTTGGACGAGGGATCAGGCAGTACCTGAGCTACCCGCAAGCTATCGCGCGTTCGTTTGACAAACAACAGGATAGATAGCACCAATCCCACTTCAATAGCAACGGTTAAATTGGTGAAAACGGTCAAAAGGAAGGTGAGCACCAGTACAAGAGAATCGCTCGTCTTTACTTTGAACATGTGGGCAAATTCCTTGCGCTCACTCATATTCCAGGCAACCAGCATCAAGATCGGCGCCATACTCGCCAACGGAATATGCGAAGCATAAGGGGCGAACAGCACGAGGATGAGCAAAACGACCAGACCATGAATGATGCCAGACATGGGGGAGGTTGCTCCGGTTCGAATGTTGGTGGCTGTTCTCGCAATCGCGCCAGTAGCAGGAATTCCCCCGAATAACGGAGTCACGATATTGGCAATCCCTTGGCCGATTAATTCACGGTTGCTGTTGTGGCGACTGCGTGTCATCCCATCGGCGACGACGGCAGATAATAAAGACTCTATCGCTCCTAGTATAGCAATGATCAGGGCTGGACTCAGTAACTTTTGGACACGTTCCCATGTGATTTCAGGAAAATGAAAGCCGGGTAATGCACTTGGTATCTCTCCAAAGGTGGAGCCAATCGTCGCTACCTTCCCTTCCAAAAAGAGGACGGAAACGACACTGGAGACTACGAGACCAACGAGAGAGGCCGGTATGCTACGGATGAATCGGGGAGTCACCAAAATAAGGGCGAGACTCAAAATAGCAATGGCTACGCTGTATAGATTAATCGTGTTCAGATGAAGGACGATTTCCCTCATATTGGACAGAAAATCTTCATGTCTCTGCAACTGCTCCAGGCCGAGAAAGTTGGCAATTTGACCGGAGAAAATGATAACGGCAATCCCCGAAGTAAATCCGATGATGACGGGGCGCGGAATGAATTTGATCAGCCCTCCCAGCCGTAGAACCCCCATGAGAACAAGGAGAATCCCTGCCATGAATCCAGCGAGGAGCAAGTCTGCATAACCGTATTGCATGACGATTGCAAATAATATCGGGATAAAAGCACCAGTAGGTCCACCGATTTGATAGCGGGAACCGCCAAATAGAGAAATCAAAATCCCGGCGATAATGGTCGTGTAAATTCCGTACTCAGGCTTTACTCCGGAGGCGATAGCAAATGCCATCCCCAATGGTATCGCGATAATACCGACGATTACTCCTGATACACAGTCTTTTCGAAAGGAAACAAGATTGTAGCCTTCGAATCTTGGTGCCCACTTCATGATTGCAACCCTTCTTTTCGTATTTTCGAATATTTGATTATTTGAATATAGATGGATCATACATCCGCTCTTCCATTCCGTCAATTCCAATCCTTACATGAACTTTTCCGTTTATTAATAATTGCTTCAAGATTCCTTAACGCTCGTACAGTACCATTCAAAGTAACAAGTGAACACATCCCTTCGGTTGGAGCCATGGAGAAACCCCCGACAGCCTTTCCAAGCACTTTCATCGAGAGTTCTTTGGCATTGTCATGTCGTAGGGTTTTTTGTCTTGGGCATAAGGAGGCGTAAGCGAGTGAACCAGGAACAGTTTCGTGCAAGACTGGCAAAGTACAAGCTAATCGCTTCCGTAAAAGAAGCGAAGCACCTGGAAAAAGCGGCAGAGGCAAATTTGAGTGCTGCGGTACTCTCGATTGGCAACATTGGTGTGATCAAAGGCTACGTGGATTATTTCAAGTCGAAAAATATCCCTGTATTTCTTCATTTGGAGCGGATTGGCGGAATCAGTCATGACCGGGAAGGCATCGCATTTCTCGCGCATTACGTCAAGCCAGACGGGATCGTCACTACGCGCAACACCCTGGTCAAGCTGGCGAAAAAGCAAGGCCTGCTGACGATTCAGCGTTTGTTTTTGGTGGATAGCGACTCGATTAAATCAGGCTTAACCTCCCTGCAAGATACACAGCCTGACGCTGTTGAGCTGATGCCTGGTTTGCTGCCGGAGTTTATCGAAGAATTTCGAAGTGTGATCGATACCCCGATCATTTCTGGTGGGCTGATTCGCAAGCAAGAACAGATGGAGGAAGTATTAAAGCATGGAGCGACAGCTGTTTCAGTCGGAAATCCGCTGCTGTGGAAGGAGTGTAAGAACCTTGATTCAAGCGTTGTTATTTGATTTGGACGGGACCTTGCTGGACAGTCGGGATGCGGTCGTGGATGCCGTTGCTTTTACGGCTGAGCAGTATGCACCGGGACATTTTAGCAGAGAAGAGCTTCTCGCGCGTTTTGGTGAATCGTTTGATGATTTTTTGGCGGCAGTTGCTACAGCAGCAGGCGTCCCTGACAAAAAGGAAGTGCTACAAAGATACTTCGCCTATGTACGGGAGCATCATGAAGAACACGTCAAACTGTTTCCGTTTGTTCGCGAAGGGTTGGAAAAGCTAAAGGCGGCGGGCTTTGCGATGGCGATCGTCACGAACAAGCAACGGGAGTTTACATTGGCTGGTCTGGAGATGGCGGGGATTGAGCATCTGTTTGAGGCCATCGTCACCGTCGATGATGTATCACGAGGCAAGCCGTCGGCTGAGCCTGTACAAAAAGCGCTGGGGGCACTTGGTAAACGTCCCGAGCAAGCCATGATGATCGGCGACAGTCGTTATGACGTACTGGCTGCGGTAGGAGCGGGTGTGCAATCTGTCGTGCTGGAGTGGTACGGACAAGAGAAATGGCCCTACGCTTCTCCGGATTACCGCTACGCCGATTTTGAGACATTTGTTATGGAAATGCTGGCCGCAAAAGCACAAGGAGGGAAATGAAAACAGATGGCACGTGTGGTGTTGGAGCAGGTAACGAAAGCCTTTCAGAATCAAAGCGTGGTCAAAGGATTGGATTTGGTCATTCCAGACGGCTCCTTTACGGTTCTGGTAGGTCCGTCCGGCTGTGGGAAATCAACCACACTCAGGATGATCGCTGGCTTGGAAACAGTGACGGACGGCAAAATCATAATCGGTGATCAAACGGTGAACCAATTGCCACCTGGCAAGCGTGATATTGCGATGGTTTTTCAAAATTACGCCCTCTACCCAACGATGAATGTGTACGACAATATCGCCTATGGATTGAGAAACCGAGGAACGTCGAAAAAGGAATGTCAGGTGCTGGTAGAGGAGATCGCGGAAATCGTCGGGCTATCCGATTATCTCAAGCGCAAGCCATCTCAGCTCTCCGGAGGTCAAAGGCAACGTGTCGCACTCGCGCGGGCCATGGTGAAAAAGCCAAAGGTCTTCCTGATGGACGAACCCCTCTCCAATCTCGATGCGAAGCTGCGAAATCAGATGCGTGTGGAGTTGACGAGCCTGCACAAGCAGCTCGGCAGCACCTTCATCTACGTGACACATGATCAGGTAGAGGCGATGACTATGGGCGATCAGATCGTCGTCATGAATGACGGACACATTATGCAAGTAGCGAGCCCGATGGATTTGTATCAGGAGCCGGAAAATCTGTTTGTTGCCCAATTTATCGGTTCTCCGCCGATGAACATTGTTTCTGCGGAGGGCAAGAGTGAACACGTATGGGGATTCCGCCCGGAAAAAGCAGTGCTGTTGCCTGCTGCTGTCCCAGCCATCACGAGCGAAGAGATGTGGAACACACGCGGTCAGGTCGTATCCAGGGAAATTCTCGGCTCAGACACGCTCCTTCACGTGGAGACGGAAAAAGGCAGGGTCATCGTCAAAGCGGACTCGGAGGTAGCGATGCAGGTCGGCTCCTCGGTCACGGTTACTGTACCGTGGGAATACATCTATGTGTTTGAAAAAGGGAGCGGAAAACGAGTGGGTCGCATGAGTGGACGAGTGCCTGTATCGACACGCGCAGGAGGGGATAGCTGATGCGAAAAGCGGCAACTGTACAGGAGTTGCCGGGTGTAAGCCAGTCGAAAAAAGAAGTGCGTTCACAGGCATTTGCATGGTCTGACCTCGCATCCCGGCTGCGTCCGTACTTGTATCTGGCACCCGCATTGATTTGCTTTGCCCTGTTCTTCTTTTACCCGATTGGCTCGATCATTTATTTGAGCTTTCAGGACTGGTCATTGATCAATCTGGAGCAAATGGAATGGGTAGGCTTGCAAAACTATCAGGACTTGATGAAGGACGGAGATTTTCATCAAGTATTGGGAAATACCGCGGTCTTTACCATTGCGACAGTGGGGGTCGGCTTGACGCTATCTTTCTTGCTTGCCCTATGGCTGAACAAAAAGGCAAAGGTGTACGGCATTATTCAGGCGACTGTTTTCAGTCCTCACATCATTTCGCTGGTATCCGTCTCGATGCTGTGGATGTGGCTGATGGACCCGCAGTTTGGCCTCTTGAACGCAGGACTGGAAGCGGTCGGACTGCCTGCGTATACATGGCTGACTGATCCGAAAAGCTCCTTGCTGTCACTGATTATCGTCAGCATTTGGAAAGGTGTCGGCTATAACACGCTCATTTTCATTGCAGGCTTGCAAAGCATTCCGGGCGATATATACGAGGCAGCAGCGCTCGATCAATCGCCGTGGTGGCGGACGCTGAGACGGATTACGATACCGATGCTGTCACCGACGATTTTCTTTTTGCTCATTATCAATACGATCTCATCCTTCCAAGCGTTCGACACGATTGCCATTATGACACAGGGTGGTCCAATCAATAGTACGAACATGCTTGTCTACTACATTTACGAGCAAGGAATGGACTTCTACAATGGCGGGATTGCTTCGGCCGCCTCTGTCATTTTGCTGATACTGGTAGGGATTTTAACAGCTTTGCATTTCCTGGTGATGTCCAAGCGCGTGCATTATCGCTGATGAACTCATGAGAAAGGAGGAGGAGCATGTATCGAGTGGTTTTGGCTTCACGCAAGACCGTGGAATGGATTGGGCTTTTGGTTGTGGCTTTCCTGTTTGTGTTCCCGTTTCTGTGGATGGCATCGACGGCTTTCAAAACGATGCCGGAGGTCCGGCAATTTCCCCCGACGCTTTTGCCTGAGACGTGGGAGTGGAGCAACTTCGCTCAAGCGTGGGAATCAGGTCCGTTCCTTATGTTTACGTGGAACAGCATTCTGGTTGCAGTAGGGATTTTGATCCTGCAATTTTTGACGGCGGTGCCTGCGGCTTACGCTTTTGCACGCTACAAGTTTCCCGGTCGCAATCTGTTGTTTGGTCTTGTCTTGATTGTTTTGATGATTCCGGGACAAGTCATCTTTTTGCCGATCTACGTGCAATTGAGCGGCTGGGGACTCGTCAACACGCTGTGGTCGCTGATCCTGCCGTACGCAGCCAGTGCTTTCGGAATCTTCCTGCTCAGGCAAGCATTCATGCAGGTGCCCGATGAAGTGATCGAGGCAGCACGTCTGGATAACGCGTCCGAATGGAAAATCATGTGGACGATCATGGTGCCGATGGCGAAGCCAGTGCTGGTCACTTTCGGACTATTCAGCTTTATTTACCACTGGAACGACTATTTCTGGCCGCTGATTATGACCAACAGCGACGAGGTGCGCACCTTGCCGATCGGAATATCCAGCTTGCACATGTCCGACGGCGGAACCTTGTGGAACGTCATGATGGCGGGCAACATGATTCTCATTCTACCGATTCTCGTGATTTTCTTCGTGGCACAACGGCATATTATCAAAGCGTTCATCTATCAATCCAAATAATAAAAGAGAGCTCTTAGGGAGGAAATCAAAACATGTTTTCATTGAAAAAGACTGGAACGATTCTATGTGCATTGACTATCGGTTTGTCAGGAGTTTTGGCTGGTTGCGGATCATCTAGTAAAGATCAGTCTGCAAGTGCAGGAAGCACTTCCCAGCCAGCAGCGTCTACAGCATCCAGCGGCCCTGTCCAAATTGATTTCTGGTATGCGTTGGGTGGCGTTCGTGGGAAAACAATTGAGGATATGGTCAAAAAATTCAATGAAACACATAAAGATATTATCGTCAAACCGGCCTACCAAGGTGCGTATCAAGAGAACCACTCCAAAGTACTGGCATCTGTGGCAGCAGGCAACAATCCAGATGTCACGATGGTCGAGATCGCTTCGATCGCGGCATTTGCGGATGCAAAAGTTTTGGAAGATTTGACGCCCTACTCCCAAGGGGATGAGAAGAAGTACATTCCAGGTCTCATGAAAAACTCTTATTGGAATGACAAACTGTACGCAGTACCATTTAACCGCTCCACTCCATTGCTGTACATCAACCGCGATATGCTAAAAGAAGCAGGACTTGATTCAAACGGTCCGAAAACATGGGATGAGCTGGTCAGCTTCTCGCAAAAGCTGAGCAAAAAAGAAGGAGACAAAATTACCCGGTACGGCTTCTCAACACCTGTTGATATCTGGTTCTACGAAGCGCTTGTTTTCCAAGGCGGGGGCAACATCCTGAGCGAGAACGGCAAGGAGCTGACGATCAACAACGAAGCAGGAAAAGCACCACTTGAGCTCTGGTTCAAAATGGTGAAGGAAGGCATCATGAAAAACCCTCCAGGAGAGAACTACAATGCGTGGGATGTAGCGGAGCAAGACTTCCTGAATCAAAAAGTGGGCATGATTTTTACCTCGACAGGTTCCTTGACGGAATTGAAGAAAAATGCCAAATTTGACATGGGTGCAGCTTTCTTGCCAGCCAATAAAACGTTTGGTACGCCAACGGGCGGTGCGAATCTCGTGATGCTGGCGAAGTCGACCGATGCAGAGAAAAAAGCAGCGTGGGAGTTCATGAAGTGGATGACCGATACTGAGCAGACAGTTCCGTGGTCCATCGCTTCCGGTTATATGCCTGTTACGACAGAAGCTATCGATTCGGCTGAAATGAAGGCATTCTATGAAAAAGAGCCAAACTTCAAGGTCGCGGTAGATCAGTTGCAATACGGCTATCCTCGTCCGATGGCTCCAGGCTACAAGGAATTGCAGGATGTGATTCAAAAAGAACTGCAGCGTGCGATGCTTGGCCAAGCGACTGTAGATGAAGCGATGCAGGCGGCGACGGAAAAAGGCAGCAAGCTTTTGAAAAAATAACAGAAACGAAATGATAGAGGAGCTGGCGAAATGAACATTTGTATGGCACATCGCGGGTGGTCAGGTAAAGCCCCGGAGAATACAATGACAGCGATTCGACTGGCTTTGGCAGAGCCAGCTATCAAAGCAATGGAAATTGATGTTCAACTGACGCGTGACGGTGTTCCGGTGCTGATTCATGACTTTACGCTGGAACGCACGACCAATGGCCGCGGTCTGGTCATGGATCATACCTTGGCAGAGCTGCGTGAGCTGGATGCAGGGAGCTGGTTTGGCGACAAGTTTGCGGGCGAGCGAATCCCTACACTAGAGGAAGTGCTGATCGCAGTAAAAGGTCGCTGCATGTTAAATATCGAGTTGAAAGCAACAAGTGACATGTACCCGGGTATCGCGGAAAAGGTGCTCGCGCTTGTAGAAAAGCATGGAATGAAGCAAGAGGTGTGCCTGACTTCATTTGACCACGATTTGATTCGTCACGTTCGCACGCTCGATCAAGAAGTGCAGACAGGCCTGATTGTATATGGTCGCCCTGTACTCATGCTGGAACAGATGGAGGCAGCAGGTGCTACGATCCTCTCCATGGGTTATCCGTTCCTGAATAGAGAGCTAGCAGTAGCTGCTATTGAAAAAGGTTTCAAAGTCATCGCGTGGACGCTGGATGATCCGAAGCATATCCGCGAAGTTATTTCGTGGCATCCTCAGGTTCAAATTTGCACGAACCATCCTGACCGGATGTGGGAGTTTGTATAAGCACAAGCAGGAAAAAGCCGCCGAGCGACATGCAAGGCGGCTTTCCTTTTTTCTTGTTTGGACTATATCTTGAATTTGCTTACATGAGATTGCAGTTCTTCGGCTATTCTTGCCAAAGAAGTAGCTGACGAACTGACTTCTTCCATAGCTGCCAGCTGTTCTTCTGTGGCGGCCGACACGCTTTGTGTTCCGTCAGCAGAATTCTCCGCTACTTCTTCAATGACAGTGACCAATTCTACCACCTGTTTGGTGCCAAAAGACATTTGCTCGGAATAAGCTTTTACTTCTTGAATTTGGCTTGCCACCTGCGTGACAGCATCCTGGATCTGTTCGAAGGACTTGCCTGCATTGTTAACGACCGTAAGTCCGGTGGCGACCTCTTTGGTGCCCTGTTCCATCGAAAGGACAGCCTGGTTTGATTCGAGCTGAATCGTCGTAATCAACAGTTTGATCTGTTGCGCGGATTGTGCGGACTGCTCAGCCAATTTGCGCACTTCGTCTGCCACAACGGCGAATCCCCGTCCCTGTTCACCAGCTCTCGCCGCTTCAATCGCTGCGTTTAGCGCTAACAGATTTGTTTGTTCAGCTATGGCGGTGATGACTTGTACGATTTGTCCGATTTCCTGTGAGCTGTTTCCTAATCGTTTGACGATATCGGCAATGTTGCCGACCGTGTTCTCAATCGATTGCATTTGGCTGATAACGACCTGAAGGGCCTGATTGCCTTCCACTGCAATTTGGGAAGCCCCCAAAGCTGATTCGGCAGCTTGCTGTGCATTCGTGGCAACTTGCTGAGCCCCTGTCGATACGCCTTGAATTGCGGTGACACTTTCCTCTACACTCTTCACTTGTTTTTCCGCACCGTAAGCTACTTCCTGAATCGTTATGGCGATTTGCTCGGTAGCCTTGCTCGTATGGTCGGCGTTGACCGACAATTCCTCTGCGGAAGAAGCCAGATCTGAAGCTGTATCATTTACTTGTTGAATAATCGTTCGCAGGTTGAGCACCATTGTGTTTACTGATTGGGATAGCTGTCCAACCTCATCCTTGGTTCGAATTTGCAGGGGTTGTACAGTCAATTCACCCTCGGAAATGCGGTTAGCCACGGAGGCAACTGCCGCAATAGGGCGTGAGATTTGTCGGGAAACAGCGTATGCGATTGCGGTCACGACAGCGACAACAACGATGACAATGATCCTAACCATGGTAGTAACGGATGAAACCGCAGACGTTATGGACTCGACAGGGATATGCAGATACAAACCAAAGTTGGTCTTGGGAATGGGGGAGTAGGTGACAACGTATTCCTTGCCGTTGTCCGAGTAGCTGTATGAGCCCTTTTCCGTTTTTCCTGATTTAAGGATTTCCATTAATGGTTGCGGCAGAGCGGATTCCTCAAGGGGTTTTCCGATCAGATCCTGGGTAGGATGGTACTGAATTTGATCCTTGTTATCAACGAGAATCGGATAACCATCGTTGCCTACTTTCAAATCTTTGAGAAAGGTAGCTGTGAAGTCATCTACATTGACGAGCCCGGTCAAGACACCGAGCTTCTCATTGTTTTTCGTTTTTACAGGGGAAGCGACGATGATAGAGCGATTGCCGGTTGTCTTTGCAACAAGAACATCGGAGAAGCTAGGCTTGTCCTGCATACCGTCTTTGAAGAATTGGCGCTCGCCAAGATTGATTCCAACGCTTTTGGGGAACGTATCAGCCGTTACTTTTCCATCGCTTGCGATAAACGTATTCCCGTCATACAGTTTCATTTCCTCGGTAAACTTGCGGATGAATTCGTTTTTTGCCGCGGAATCATCGGATTGAATATCCGAGGTGCGGGCTAAAATTTGAATTTCTGTCATACGCCGGTCCAGATATTGATCCATAGCTATGGCTGTACTGGAAGTAAGGTCAACATAGGATGATTTTTGTTTATCAATCAAAATGGATGAAAAGCTGTTCGTGATAAACAAAGAAACGGCAGTAAGTGGAATGACAGCCACGATGAGAAACCAAAGGATCATTTTGTTCCTGAGCTTGTTGAACAAAAACATAGGTTTTTCCACTCCTAATCCGTGAATGCAAAATAGAAACAGGTAGACTGCTGAGATTTACTCAGCAGTCTGACAAAATATTAATAGCCCATTGCAGCGCCTTCACCGCGAGGGTCAGCACCGCCAAATTTTACATTGGTTTGCGGGTCAATCAGGATTGCGCCGGACTGTCCCATCGCGTCGGTATAAGCTGCTTCCAGCTTTTCGACTGGATGCCCACGTTTAATGAGCTCGTCCAGGACTTCTTGAGGGATGCGGCTTTCCACCTTGAGATTGTTGGAAGCAGATCCCCAGTTGCGTCCATGCAGCCATCTTGGCGCTTCAATTGCGTCTTGCACGCTGAAACCAAAGTCGACAATACGTGTGACGAGAGCGGCTTGCGTTTGCGGCTGTCCTTCTCCCCCTTGTGTTCCGTAAAGGAGATAAGGCTTGTCCCCTTTGAAGAGCATCGCTGGGTTAATTGTGTGGAAGGTGCGTTTGCCTGGTTCCAAGTGATTGATGTGTTTGGAATCCAAAGAGAAATAACTTCCGCGGTTTTGCAAAAGGACACCCGTATCTTTCGCTACGATGCCGGAACCCCAGTCAAAATAGTGACTCTGAATGATGGACACGGCATTTCCATCTTTGTCGACGATCCCGAACCAGGTTGTATCGCCTTTTGGATCAAGCGGTTCTACGGATTTGGCTGCTTGCTTCATATCAATACGCGCAGCTAAATCTTTCCCATGCTGCTTGGACAACAGCTCATCTACAGGGATATCCGCAAAGGCTGGGTCAGTCAGCCATTTGTCGCGGTCAGCAAAAGCCTGTTTGGTAGCTTCCACAATCGTGTGATAGTAATCGGGTGTTCCTTCACCCATGCTCTTAAGGTCAAAGTTATTCAAAACATTAAGAATGGAGAGTGATGCCATGCCTTGGGAGTTAGGCGGAACGTTGTATGCTTTGTATCCGCGGTAGTCTACCGTAATAGGATCTGCCCAAGTGGAGGTATGCTTCTCAAAATCTTTCAACGTGAGCAATCCGCCGTTGGCTTGCATGTCTGCTACGATTTTTTTAGCAACTTCTCCTTTATAAAAACCGTCAGCGCCTTTTTTCGCAATGATTCGCAAAGTATTGGCAAGGTCCTTTTGTTTGAGAATTTCGCCTGCTGCATAAGGATCGCCGTTGGGCTTCAGGAATGTTTTACGGAATCCATCAAAACGTTGAAGATTCTTCAAGTCATTGTCAGTTGGATCTGTCGCGTATTTTGTCCAATACACTTGGTTGGGGGAGACTGGATATCCGTTTTCGGCGTATCCAATGGCAGGCTCCAGCAGTCTGTTCCATTGAAGCTTGCTGTTGCCCATTTTTTTATGGGCGTAGTTGTACGCCTCCCACCAGCCGGAGACAACTCCAGGGACAGTGTTTGCCGATTCATAACCGCGGGACGGGATTTTTTCGTAGCCTTTGCCTTTGTAATAGTCGATGGTTGCCTTTTCGCCTGCACGACCACTGCCGTTCAGTGCCTTCAGCTCTTTTGTTTTGGCATTGTAGATGAGCCAGAAGTTATCTCCGCCAATGGTTGTGTAATGAGGGTAGACAACAGCTAAGGTGGAAGCGGCTGTAATAGCAGCATCTACTGCGTTTCCACCGTCTTCCAATGTCTTCAGGGCCGCAGCCGTAGCCAGATAGTGAGGAGTCGTCACCATAGCGTTCGGTGACATCGATGTTGGACGGTTAGCAGCTTGTGCCCCAGAGAATGTTGATAGCCCGATGACAGCAGTCAGCGCGACGGTCGAGAGTTTCTTCAAGAATGACATTCCTATGAAACCTCCTTCATGATGAATAGAATAATGATTTCATTAAACCGGCTATCCGCTGTTGCCTCACCTCCTTTAAAAGTTAAAAATACACAAACATACAAAAATAGACAAAAATAGACATTGCGCGCGCAAAAAAAGACCAATGATATAGGATCATTGGTCTCGTCCTACATCAATACTTCGGTAGCTGGCAAGCGTGTCCGCTGTTGCGGAGGTAGCCCCTGTAGCTTTGCGTCGCCGGATTTCCCCGGGTATGCCGTTTCGATATCAATGGGTGAAACATAAAATGACATGACACAAATAGTGATTCGATCGTTGTGGGAAAATGTTCCTAAAAGTCCGTTTGCCAATAATATAGACTATTTACCATTTGTGGTAAATAAGAAAAAATATTTTAATCCAGAAAAATAGTCAGGAATGCTATAGGAAAGGTTGTTTTTCGCATACATTCACACACCTCCTGGGGCAGAACTGCTTATGATGATAAAAAGGCACATTCGCCAAGGAGTGAAACAAAGACCATGATGCATCCCGATACAGAATTGCGCTATATCAACGATGAGATCGGGTACGGTGTGTTTGCGACAAGGTTTATCCCAAAAGGAACGATTGTATGGGCACAGGATGATTTGGATCAGGTATTGGACCCTGCATTTGTGGAAAGACTTGACTCATTACGAAAACAGGACGTACAAAAATATTCGTTTAAGAACCAGTTCGGAAAGTACATTCTTTGCTGGGATAAGGCAAGGTACGTGAACCACAGCTTTCATGCGAATTGTGTGCCGACCATGTATGATATGGAATTGGCAGCACGGGATATTTTACCGGGCGAAGAGCTGACCGATGATTACGGAACGTTAAATTTGGATGAACCTTTTGATTGTTTGCCCGAGTCTGACACGGAACGCTCCCGCGTAATGCCTGATGATTTGCTTCGGTATTACCCGCAGTGGGATCGGATTGCAGCGGAAGCATTCCAACGTTTCAATCATGTTGAACAGCCTTTGCTACATCTCATTTCCCCGAAGCATCTCGAAACGATTCGTGGAATCACGGAGCAGCGCTTAGCCATTGATTCTGTCGTTCACCTGTATTGCAGGTCACAATGGCAAACGAGGCAGCAATGGGAGACGTGAGCGGGTCGGTCAACGACCCGATTTTGTTGAACTCTGGGTAGAGAATCAGTATTATGGAATGTAAAGGTGAAGTGAAAGGTTGATTTCATTGGAAAACAAGGTAGCGGCATCCAATTTTATCCGCAATATCATGATTGATGACTTGCAAGAGGGCAAAGTAAAGGAAATCATTACCCGCTTTCCCCCAGAACCGAACGGGTATCTCCATATTGGACATGCAAAAGCGATCTGCCTCAACTTTGAGTTGGCTCGAGAATTCTCCGGCAAGGCCAACCTGCGTTTTGACGATACGAACCCGGTGAAGGAAGACATCGAATACGTAGAGGCCATCAAAAGGGACGTTCAATGGCTTGGCTTCGAATGGGACGGGTTGTTTTTTGCATCTGATTACTTTGAAGAGATGTACAACCGTGCGGTGCTGTTGATTAAAAAAGGTCTGGCTTACGTAGACGATCTTTCTCCAGAAGATATGCGGAAAATGCGCGGAACATGGACAGAGCCAGGCACAGATAGTCCGTTCCGCAGCCGGTCAGTGGAGGAAAACCTGGATCTGTTTGCACGTATGCGCCAAGGGGAATTCAGGGACGGAGAAAAGGTGCTTCGTGCGAAAATCGACATGGCTTCTCAAAACTTCAACATGCGTGATCCGGTTCTGTATCGGATCTCCCATGCAACGCATCACAACACAGGTGACAAATGGTGCATCTACCCGATGTACGACTTCGCTCATCCGTTGGAGGATGCCATTGAGGGCGTGACACATTCTCTGTGCTCACTGGAATTCGAAGATCATCGCCCGTTGTACGATTGGGTAGTCCGCGAGTGCGAAATGGAGAATGTGCCTCACCAGTACGAATTTGCCCGCTTGAACCTGACGAACACCGTTATGAGTAAACGCAAGCTGAAACAGCTTGTCGATGAGAATGTAGTAGACGGCTGGGATGACCCGCGCATGCCAACCATCGCAGGCTTCCGTCGTCGCGGCTATACACCGGAAGCAATTCGTACATTCGCCCGTGAAGTAGGGGTAGCGCGCGCGAACAGCACCGTTGACGAGAAAATGCTGGAGTACTTCATCCGCGAGGACTTGAAGCTGAAGGCACCACGTACGATGGCTGTATTGAATCCATTGAAGGTCGTCATCACGAACTATCCGGAAGGACAAGTCGAGATGCTCGAAGCGGAGATCAATCCAGAGAACCCAGAGATGGGAAATCGTCAAATTCCGTTCTCCCGCGAAATCTACATTGAGCAGGACGATTTCATGGAAAACCCGCCGAGCAAGTATTTCCGCCTGTTCCCGGGAAATGAAGTGCGTCTGAAGCACGCGTACTTTATTAAATGCAATGACGTCGTGAAGGATGCAGACGGCAACGTGATCGAGATCCATTGCACCTATGACCCTGAGACGAAGAGCGGCAGTGGTTTTACTGGTCGCAAGGTAAAAGGGACGATTCACTGGGTGGATGCGACCAATGCAGTTCCTGCTGAATTCCGTTTGTACGAGCCATTGATTATGGATGATGAGGACGCAGAGGGTACATTCCTCGACAACGTTAACCCGAATTCATTGGAAGTGCTGCAAGGCTATGTGGAGCCAAATATGAAAGAAACCAAGCCACAAGACAAGTATCAATTTTTCCGTCATGGCTATTTCAATGTCGATCCGAAGCATACGACTGATGATAAGCTCGTATTCAACCGGATTGTATCGTTGAAGAGTTCCTTTGAACTGCCAAAAGCATAGGAAATACTCATATAAATCAAGCGCTGCTGTGCATGGAGATCCCGTGTGCAGCAGCGCTTTTTTCTTTCGTGATTATAAATCGGCGTGTATAATTATTCTGTTACAAAAAGGGGGACAGGCAGTGAACGGGAGAGCAGAACTAACACGTAGTTTGAAGTTGCGGCATATTGTCGTAATTGGACTGGGCTACATGGCCCCGATGGCCGTTTTTGACACCTTTGGCATTGTTTCTGGAGAAACGGGGGGGCACGTTCCTGCTGCTTATGCAGTCACACTTCTTGCGATCCTGTTTACGGCGGCAAGCTACGGTAAGATGGTACGGCTATTCCCTTCAGCAGGGACCGCGTATACGTATACGCAGCAAACGATCCATCCCTACGCAGGATTTTTGGTAGGCTGGGCATCCTTGCTGGACTATTTGTTTTTACCGATGATTAACGCCTTGTTGACGGGGGTATACCTATCATCCGTGTTTCCTGATGTATCGACAGCGTGGTGGATTATTGGCTTCATTGTTTTGGTGACGGGACTAAACGTATTTCGCGTAACCGTAACTGCATCCGTCAACTCGATTTTGGTGCTGTTTCAAGTCGTGGTCGTCTTGTTGTTTGCAGGATTGGCAATCCGTGGTCTTATGCATGGTGACGGTCTTGGGCAAGTATTCAATCTGCGACCATTTGTGTCACCGGATATGTCTGTCATTGCACTGCTTTCCGGTGCGTCGATTCTTTGCTTTTCCTTCCTGGGCTTTGATGCAGTAACCACACTCACAGAGGAAACCGTCGATGCTGAAAAGACGATTCCTCGCGGGATTATGCTTGTGGCACTCGCAGGAGGAGCGTTGTTTATTACGGCATCTTATTTCATGCAATCATTATTTCCGGATGTTTCGGTATTGTCTGATCCAGAAGCGGCTTCTGCGGAGATTGCTTTGTTTATCGGTGGGACGATCTTTCAATTGGTGTTTTTGGCGGCGGCGTTGTCCTCTACACTCGCTTCCGGGCTTGTATCCGTCACGAGTGTCACGCGTTTGTTGTACGCAATGGGACGAGATGGATTTTTGCCGAAACGCTGGTTCGGTTATGTACATCCGAAGCTGAGAACGCCTTTGTTTAACGTCTTGCTGGTCGGAGCACTGATGCTGTTCGCTCTGTATTTGGATTTATTAACGGCAACTTCCTTTATTAACTTCGGTGCACTGATCGCCTTTAGCTTTGTGAACATCAGCGTAATGGCGTACTATTTCCGCAAACAAAAGAACAAGCCTATCAAAGATTGGTGGGGCTTCGTGCTGTCTCCACTCATCGGGACAACGTTCATCGCCTTTTTGTGGGTCAACCTGGAAGCAACGTCCATGATGCTCGGCTTGCTCTGGACCTTTGTCGGCCTGATCTATTTGTTGTATTTGGTGAAGGTCAAGAAAACCAACTTGGAAATGGTGAGGTTTGAGGAGTAGAGGAGAGTAGCTGTAGTGGGGAAGAAGTGAATTTCCAGTCTACGCTTCGGCCTACGCCCCGCAAGAGGGATTGACTGTCCGCTCCTGAATAAATGGCGGGAGCGCTGGGCTCCAGAGGCGCTTGGACTGGAAATGCACTTCTTCTAACGTGGGATTTAAATCATATTTGAAAGTGGATTCAGGAGGGAGAGAACAATGATTCTCTCTCTTTTTTATTCTCCCTAATTAATGCAAGGGGACTCCAAACAGCTCGCAGAGGAAACAGGAGAAATAAGCGAAGATCTTAGGGACACCGACCGAGACGGAATGCAAAAAGCGAAACACGCCCTTAAGCGTCCACCTCTGAAACACATCCTGATTGGACCACTTTGGACGCGGTTTCGCTTTTTGCATGGAGTCGGGCAGTCAATCCCCCAGGGGGTGGACCTAGAATCTGAGCGTTTTCTCCTGTTTCCTCCCCACCACTACAGCCAGAACAAAGGCGTTCTTCTAGACGATCAAGTAAAGAGAGAGTAAACTGGCTACAGGAATATTCCAAACATTAACGCTTGACACGAGGAGGGTTTATTCTGATGTTTTCGACTCTATTCCGGCGGAAATGGACGACAGTAGATTACGTTCTGATTGTCGTCACTGCCGCGCTCTACGCTGTTGCCATTATTATGCTTGCCAATATCAAGCTCATTCCTTCCGTTCCGATCCGTCCAGCCAATGCCCTTCAGCCCGTATTTGGCATGTTATTCGGCCTGCCGGGATGCATTGGCCTTGCCTTTGGAAATATGGTCAGTGATTTGTTAACCGGAAGCGCCCCGCCTCATGCGATCGCGGTCGGTTTCTTTTCTAATTTTATGGGAGGCTTTATCGGGTTGCTCGCTGTGAGTCACCCTGCACTGAAAACAAAGCGGAGCATCCTTCAATACATCGTGTTTGTTGTCATTATCAGCTCGATTGTGGTAGCGTGCGCGATTTTGATTAACGTGGCACTGGGTCTGACACCAAAAGAAGTGGCGGTCTGGTACATCCCAACCGTGTTCTTGAACCAAGCCATTTCAACGGCGATTCTGGGGCCAATCCTCTTGAAGCTGTTGTACCCATTTGTGAAACGCTCTGGACTATACCGAGGCCGTCCCTTGCAGGAATTCAACTATCTTGGAAATGAAAGCAGGATCGCAAGGTGAAAACAGAACCATTGCTGCGAGTAAACGGAGTCTATTGGCACTATGAAGAGGGAGCAATGCCTGCGTTAGCGGACATTCATCTGGCGCTCTATCCAGGGGAAGTGGTTGGCATCGTCGGGCCTGCTGCCGCAGGGAAAACGACGCTGCTATTGACGATGTCGGGTCTGATTCCGTCTAACTACGGCGGACACTTCGTGGGGAGTGTCGAGTCCAAAAGCGAGCAAGGCATCGTCTTTCAAGATCCGGAAACCCAGTTCATCGGGCTGACCGTCGAAGAGGAGCTTGCTTTCTCGCTTGAGAATGCCGGTTGGTCGGACGAGCGAATGGAAAAAAGAATGGAAGAAGTACTCGATCTGATCGGCTTGCACGGCTTTGCTAATCGTTCGCCTCTTGAGCTGTCGGGGGGAGAAAAGCAGCGGGTCGCAATTGCATCCGCTCTTTCCCACAGTCCGCAGGTGCTCATTTTGGATGAGCCTACTTCCGAGCTGGACCCGGTGGGAGCGCGGGAGGTCTTCTCGCTCCTTTCACGGCTGAAGCAGGAAAAAGAAATGACGATTGTGGTATCGTCCCATGCAACGGAAGAGCTCGCGGCCTTTTGCGACCGAATGATTCTGATTGCCGGGGGGAAAATCGTATTGGACCAGCCGACTCGCCAATTTTTTGCCCAAGTGGACATGTTGGACGAGCATGGTATATTGGTCCCGGACGTCATCCGACTCTACCACCAGCTATGTCAGGGAGGCGTCATGTCGGCCTCCTCTGCTGGTGTGCCTCTGACTGTTGAGGAGCTGGCACTCCACTACAAGGAAGGAAAGCTCGTTCGGGAGGGAAGCCTGTGACTACCGTCATTGAATTCGATGAGGTCTGGTATGGCTATGAAAAAGAAAAGCCGGTGCTGCATGGCGTTTCGCTCCAACTAAAACAGGGAGAATTCGTCGCGATCATCGGGGGAAATGGTTCCGGTAAAACGACGTTGGCCAAGCATTGTAACGGTTTATACAAACCGACACAGGGTACCGTCAAAGTGAATGGTCTTGATACCAAGACGATGAATGTTGCCCAACTATCAAGAGTCGTGGCGTATTGCTATCAAAATCCTGATCATCAAATCTTTCATTCGACCATCAAGGCGGAGGTAGCATTTGGGCCCAAAAACATGGGCTGGCCGTCTGAAAAGATTGAGCAAGCTGTCGCGGAGGCGTTGGCAGCAGTGGGGTTATCCGACAAAGGCGAAAAAGAGCCTCATTTTTCGAGCAAAGGCACGCGGCAAAAAATTGCGGTGGCTTCGATCTTGGCGATGAAGCCGCAAGTGATCGTACTGGACGAGCCTACGACCGGTCTCGATTACCGAGGGATGCAGGAAATGATGGAGTTGGTACGGCATTTACACGCGGAAGGCCATACCATTATCGTCATCACGCATGATATGCGTCTGGTAGCGGAGTACGCCCAGCGAGTGATCGTTATGCATAAAGGAAAGCTGCTATGCGACGGGGACCCACAGCACGTATTTTCGCAGCCGCAAGTATTAGCTGCTGCCCAAGTAGAAGCGCCTGCCATGTATCGTTTCGGGAAAGCGGTGGGTGTCCTTGACCCGATTCCACTCACGCTGACAGCGATGAAAAAACAGCTGCTGGGAGAGGGGAGCTAAGATGAAGAATGCCCATCCGAGCTACGCGCTGCTTGTATTTATGCTGCTGGGCTTGCTCCCTTTTTTATTCCAGGACCCGCGCGCGCTTATCATTCTGTTGGCGATAAACATGGCACTGATTGCCAAGCTGGGCTGGGAGCGCTCCATGATCAAGGCGTATGTATTGGTTGGTGGAATCGGTTCGTGCTTTGCTGTGATTACGTGGTTGCCGTTTACCAATGCAGGCACTCCGTACTGGAGCAGCACGATTCCGGTGATCCACTATCCCGTGCAAATTACGGATGTCGGTGTCTTATGGGCATTGGGAATGGGACTACGATTGGCAAATGTAGCACTATTGTCCATGTATTATATGTTTACGACAACGCCCAGAGAAATCGCAATGGGACTTCGCGGGATTGGCGTTCCATTTCCGATCAGCTATTTGCTCTCGCTCATTTTTCGCTTTATCCCCCTCGTCAAAAATGATTTGGCGATCATTCGGGAAGCGCAGATGGTACGAGGGATGTCGACGAGCGAAGGAAGTGTTCCAGAACGCATCAGGAAGTACAGCTATTTGCTCGTACCGCTCATCTTCAATTCTCTCAAGCGTGTGCAATTGATCGCCAATGCATTGGATGCCAAAGGCTTTCGCATGTGTAACAGTCAGCATCGTTTTTACCGCAGTAAACGGTGGAGAAAAACGGAAGTAATCACACTAGTAGCCGGTGTATGCATCGTCGCCGCACTATTTTACATCGCCAGGTTGCATCCCGATCATATTGGCGTACTAATTCCGGGGCGTATTTAGTAAGGAGGCACGCAAAATGAACGAAGAATTGTTCTCGCAAGTCAATCGTTTGCAGGTAGAAGAGGGCACGCTGGAGTACGGCGTCACGGGAAAGCCAGATGCACCTGCCCTGCTGCTTTTGCATGGCATTCGCAACACCAAGCTACTGTTTGCGCCCATCTTGCCAGCATTGGCAGAGCGATATCGGGTGATTGCGGTAGATATCCGTGGTCACGGGAATTCTGTGAGCCATGGTTCCTTTTCATTTGAGCGGATCGTCACGGATTTGATTCAACTTTTGGAGAAAGAACAGCTCGAACAAGTCACGATTGTCGCAGCATCCTTTTCTGCTGTGCCTGCCCAGATGCTTGCGATTCGCGAGCCCAAGCGCGTAGCTTCGCTCGTTTTGCTGGATGGAGGCTATTATTCCTTGGGTGAAGTGCCCGGATTCAATAGGGAGAAGGTTGTCGACCGGCTGACTACCACGCGGTTTTCTTCGGTAGAGGAAGCAGAAAGGCAATTCGCAGAGCGGTATGGTACGAGAGTGATGCCAAAGGGCTGGATGCGAGACGAGCTTTTAAAAAGGGAAGACGGCAGCTACGGTTACCGTTTGCCGAGGGAAGCGTTCTCTGCTTACTTCCAGGAGTACAGCGTCCACAGCCAGCCGGAATTGTTCCAACTGCTGACATGCCCTGTGCTTTTACTACTGGCTGACGACAGCCTAATGTCAAAAGAAGAGCAGCAGTTTCATCGTCAGGCAGTCGTCCATTATCAACGGATTGTGAAGCAGGCCAAGGTGAAAATGATACCGAAAGCACAACACTTGCTGATGGTGACGCATCCGCAAGAGACCGTGAACGAAATCCATGATTTTTTATCGAAATAAGGAAGGGACAAGCGAGTGTGCTTGTCCCTTTTTCTTTGTTTTACCGCTTCGCTTCACGAATGAGCACGGTCAACTGTTCTGCCATGGCTTGCTGATTCTTTTGATCTCTTATGTGCTTTTTCACCGTTTCTAGCGCTTTGATGCCTTTTTTTGAGCTCACGAACTTCACGGGTGTATCCGTTCCGTAAATACGCTCAATTTGGGTGCGAGCTTGTGCAAATGTGTTCCGATGATCGCTCGTACCCAATGTCCCTGAGGTTCCGCTCCCTGATTTTGTCCGGGCATCATCGTGCCCGCGACTGGAGCTTCCAGAGTAATTGCTGATGAGATGGGACTGCATCGGGTCCATTTGATTGATCGATTGTGCATTGGCAGTAGAAGGTGCCAAATAGATCGCATCATTTACAATCAACGCCTGGACGCCGTGAACGCCCGCTGCTTTCAGTTGGGCTTCCAGCTTAGTAGAAGGACCACCCGTGTGCAGGTGTGAGCTGCCCATGGAGCTATAGAGAGCATTGCCCATACCGCTATACGTATGACCGTGTGCGTTTGTCGTGAGTTTCTTATCGCGATCCACACTTGGAATAACCGTAGCGCCTTTTGGAGCTTGCGCAACGGACTGTGTTCGTGCTGGCGTGTGTGGCTGTGACTTCGTAGGCGGAGCGGCTTGATTCATACAAGCTGTCAGTAAAAGTACAGTTCCTAATCCTGCGGTTCCAACCCATTTGTGGAAGTGCTTCATCACGATCCCTCCAAGTCTTCCTACCTATGTAAAGTTATCTTTTGTTCGCTGCCTGAAGTTATGAGTGGAGCTTGTTGGAAAAATTTCTGCGACCACGATTATCTTGGGTAAAAAATGCACAAACCAAAGGAAGGAAATCACTGGAGGTGGTAGACTTGGCAGATTCAAACAACGTGAAGGAGCAGCCAGTATCCCGAAGGAACTTCTTGAAAAACTCTGGCTTGGTGCTTGGTAGCTTGGTCGTGGGTGGCGTGGCAGGGAGCTTGCTCCGCAAACCGGAACCCCCGGCGCAGCCAGCAGCACCGCCCCCCGCGGCCGATTACAATCAGGCGCTCATGTTTTTTACGCCTGAACAATTCAAGGTGGCGGATGCTGCTTGTGAGCGCATCTTTCCTGAGGATGAGCTGGGGCCGGGCGCGAAGGCACTCGGTGCAGCTTATTTCATTGACCACCAGCTAGCGGGTGATTGGGGCTTTAATGCTCGAGAATACATGCAAGCTCCCTTTTATCCAGGTGAGATTACACAGGGCTATCAAGGCAGGTTGAAACGAAGGGAAATATTCGATATCGGCCTTCAAGAGATGAACAACTACAGTAACAGTACCCACGGAAAACGGTTTTATGAGCTCCCGCCGGAACAGCAAGACGCTGTTTTAAAGGCTTTTGAAACCGATGAAGTAAAATTGACGACCATTTCGGCGAGCACTTTTTTCAACATGCTGCGGGCCAGTACGATCGAAGGCGTTTATGCAGACCCTCTATACGGAGGCAATAAAAATATGGACGGCTGGAAAATGAAGAATTTCCCAGGCAATCAGATGGCGTATACACAGGTGATTGACAAGCCTGAGTTTGTGAAGATGGCTCCCTTAAGCTTGCGGGATCATCAACATTAAGGGAGGACAGTACATATGGCCAAAAAGTTGCCTAAGGTTGACGTCGTGATCGTAGGGGTGGGCTGGGGAGGAGGCATTATCGCTTCTGAGCTAACCAAGCAAGGTCTGACCGTAGTGGGACTAGAGCGAGGCAAGGAGCGCAAAACGGAAGACTACTTCATGGTACACGACGAATTGCGTTACGCTCTTCGCTACGAGTTGATGCAAGATTTGTCCAAGGAAACGATTACGTTCCGCAGTAGAATGAACGTTCGTGCGCTTCCCATGCGGTCCTACGGTTCCTTTTTGCTCGGGACAGGACTCGGGGGATCTGGTGTCCACTGGAACGGACAGACCTTCCGCTTCCTGCCGTATGATTTCGAGATCCGCTCTAAGACGATTGAACGGTATGGGGCAAAGAAAATTCCAGAGGGAATGACGATCCAGGATTGGGGCATTACCTACGATCAACTGGAGCCGTACTTCGATAAGTTTGAAAAGATGGCGGGAATCGCTGGCGAGGAGAATCCGTTGGGGGGGAAACGCTCAAGTCCTTATCCGATACCTCCGATGCGTACTACACCGAGCATGAAAATGTTTGCGGATGCCGCGAAAAAGAAAAACCTGCATCCATACATCCTTCCATCGGCAAATCTCTCGCAAGCCTATACGAATCCAGACGGGGTGGCACGGGCAGCTTGTCAGTACTGCGGCTTCTGTGAAAGGTTTGGTTGTGAGTACGGAGCAAAAGCCGATCCCGTAGTGACTGTGATCCCGGTCGCCAAGAAGACAGGAAAGTTTGAGATTCGCACGCATTCCCATGTCCGCAGAATTTTACATACAGGGAACAAGGCGACAGGCGTCTTGTATACAGATGTCACGACAGGGGAGGAATTCGAACAGCCCGCCGATATAGTGGTGATGACCAGCTATGTATTCAATAATACGCGAATTTTGCTCATGTCCAAGCTGGGAAAACCATATGATCCAGCAACGGGAAAAGGCGTGATCGGTAAAAACTACGCCTATCAGGTCATAAGAGGAGGCGCGGTGGGCTTCTTCGACGACAAGGAGTTTAACAATTATGCAGGCGCGGGATCGTTGGGAATGTGTCTGGATGACTACAACGGTGATAACTTCGATCACTCCGATTTAAAATTTATCCATGGCGCGAATATCTCTGTCACACAAACCGGCTTTCGACCAATCGGCACGAATAAGGTACCGCCGGGAACGCCTAGCTGGGGCAAGGATTTCAAGGCTGCCTCGATCAAATACGCGAATCGGTTCATATCCGTAGGCGCCCAAGGAGCTTCGATGCCATTTCAACAGCACTTCCTTGATCTGGACCCGACGTACAAGGATGCATTTGGTGATCCGTTAATCCGCATAACGTATGATTTCGTCGACCAGGACAGAGAGCTGGCGGCTTTTTGTGCAGATAAGTGCGCGGAAATTGTCAAAGAAATGGGTGCGAGCGATAAGCTCGAAATCAACCGTAAGCTCGGGCCCTACGATATCACACCATACCAATCGACGCATAATACAGGCGGCGTCATCATGGGCGCATCACCTGACACTTCGGCAGTCAACAACTATTTGCAGATGTGGGATGCAGAAAACGTATTTGTCGTCGGAGCTTCTGCCTTTGCACACAATAGCGGCTACAATCCGACTGGAACGATGGGTGCTCTCTCCTATCGAGCGGCAGAGGGTATTTTGAAGTACAGGAAAAGCGCGGGTGGCATGCTCGTATAAGCTGTTTTTCTAGTCATGCAAAACGTAATTGCAACTATGAGAAAAGTCGTTGGGGCAACTAACGGCTTTTTTGCGTGCATTTGAAAAAGTTCATTTGCATGATTGCGAATGTCTACAAGCACCAAAAGCGAAAAGTACTGGTATAATGCGGTTTCTCATGTTGGCATGCTCCTTGCTATACCCTTTGGTAACAGCACAAACCAAAGGGAGAGACAATCAATGACGACAAACAAGTGGAAGATGGACACCTCCATTATTCATACCGCACAAACGCCTTGCCAAAAAACAGGAGCCGTCGTATCCGCAGTGGTGCCTGCCGTGGCCTACGCGTTTCCAGATGCAGACTCCGCCGCAGCGTGCGTGGCTGGCGAGCGGGAAGGAACGTACTACGGAAGATATGGCAACCCTACCATTACCACTTTGGAACAAAAGATCGCCGCATTGGAAAATGGCGAAGCTGCCTTGGGTGTAAGCAGTGGGATGGCAGCCATTTCGGGGGCTTTGCTCGCCTTTTTGAAGCAGGGTGATCATGTGGTGTGTACGCGAGATGTGTACGGGGGGAGCTACAAGTTTCTTACGACCATGGCCCCGCGTTATGGCATTGCGACGGACTTCGTCGATTGCACCGATTTGCACGCAGTCGAGAGTGCCTTTTTGCCAAACACAAAAGTCTTGTACATCGAAACACCCTCGAACCCGTGCCTGACTGTGTTAGATATCTCGGCGCTGTCGCGATTGGCGCACGCACATGGCATTGTGGTAATCGTCGACAACACCTTCTTAACGCCGTATTTGCAGCGACCGCTTGAGCTGGGGGCGGATGTCGTCGTCCATAGCGCCACCAAATATTTAAACGGACATGGCGATGTCATCGCGGGCTTCATCGTCGGGAAGCAGGAGCATATCCAATTCATGCGCAAAAATGTCATGGGTGACTTGGGACAAAATTTGAATGCTTGGGATGCTTTTTTAATCCTGCGTGGGCTAAAGACACTCGGCTTGCGCGTCAGACAGCATGGACAAAACGCACAGGCAGTGGCGGAGTTTTTGGCACAGCACCCTGCGATCTCGCACGTCTACTACCCTGGTCTGCCTTCGCATCCACAGCATGAGCTGGCTAAACGGCAAATGGCTGGAATGGGCGGGATCGTTTCCTTTGAAGTAAAGGGCGGCTACGAGGCAGCCAAATCTTTCATTAACGCTCTGCGCTTGGCTATGATATCGTTTAGTTTAGGAGATCCCGAGACACTGGTACAGCATCCTGCCTCGATGACCCATTCCTCGATCCCTGCCTCTGAGCGGATCAAGTTCAACATCACGGACGGTCTGATTCGCTTATCGACTGGCTTGGAGGATGTGGAGGATATCATCGCAGATTTGGAGCAGGCACTGGCTAGTCTGCCAATGGCGGCAGCGACCAGGGGATAAAGGAACGTGAAACTGGAGGATTTGGCATGACAGAGTTTTCCCGGATCGAGGAATTCATTCAATCGTACGCCGACAATATTTCCAAGGTACTGGGACTCGATGTCACCATCCTGGATGAACAAGGGATACGTGTAAGCGGAACCGGCTACTATCAGGAGTTGATTGGATTGCCTGCGCCGGAGGGATCGTTTTTCCGAATGATCCTGCAAACCGGACAGCCGGGAATGATTTTTGACATGAAAAAAAACGAGTCGGAGTGTGGCAATTGCAAGTTTTTGCAGCAATGCCAGGAGCTGGCGACGATTGGATTTCCTGTGCACAAACGGGAGAAGACGGTAGGAGTCATCGGAATTATCGGCTTTTCCCTTGAACAAAAGGAAAAAATGCTGCACCACTCGGAAAAATGGATGCCGTTTTTGCAGCATACGAGTTCCTTGATAGAGCACAAGCTGTTAGAGCTGGATGCGGAGCGGGAGAAGAGCTGCAATATTCAGGAGGAAATGCCGCAGGCCTCGGTTCATCCGGTGTATTTCGCCCAGTTGATTGGGGCGGAAACAGGCTTGCGCGATGTGATTGCCAAAGCGAAAAAAGTGACGAACAGCATATCCACTGTTTTGATCCGGGGAGAGAGCGGAACGGGTAAGGAGCTGTTGGCCAAAGCCATTCACTGCGAGAGCGTGCGCAGCAGACAGCCGTTTGTGGCAGTCAATTGCGCAGCGATTCCCGAGACTCTGCTAGAAAGCGAATTGTTCGGGTACGAAGGCGGCGCATTCACAGGCTCCAGACGCGAAGGCAAGCCGGGGAAATTTGAATTGGCCCACAAGGGAACGATTTTTCTGGATGAAGTCGGCGATATTCCGTTGTCCCTCCAGCCCAAGCTACTGCGCGTCCTTCAGGAGAAGACAGTAGATCGGGTAGGCGGCGTGAAGACGTTAGAGGTGGATGTACGTGTCATTGCGGCTACACACAGAGATTTGGAGAGCATGGTCAGGGAAGGGACGTTTCGCGAGGATTTGTATTATCGACTCAATGTCATCCCGCTGCGGTTAAAGCCGTTGCGTGAACGTACGGAGGATATCACGCTTTACTTGCAGCACTTCCTGTATCGGTACGGGACGTTGCTGCAAAAAGGCAGACTGGAGCTCGAAGCCCAACTCGTCCAACGACTACAAGCATACGAATGGCCGGGGAATATACGTCAGCTGGAAAATGCCGTCGAGTATATGGTCAACATGGCGGAGGGACAAGTCATCGGCAACGAGGAGCTTCCTGAGTATTTGCTGTTCGAGGATGGGCCGCCGACAGCAGGCAGCGATTTGGGACTGGAAAAGCTGGTGGCAGAATACGAACGCTCCATTCTCCAGCGCTATTTGAATGCAGGCAAGTATGGACAGGACAAAGCCGCGATTGCCAATGAGCTGCAAATCAGCTTGTCGACCTTGTATCGGAAGATGGAGAAGTACGGATTGGAAAAAGGATAGAGGAAATAAAAAAACCAGCCAGAATTGATCGCGGAGTTTTCCGAGGTCTGGGCTGGTTTGCTTGTATTTACGAAGGCTGCGGTTCTTTTTTCGCTTTCAGCTCGTAATGGCCGGTTTTGCCGCTAATGTACCACTCAGGAGTTTCTTCTTCACGTGCTTGGCGGTGACCTGCCAGATGAACATCACTCAGCTCCCACTGCTTCCACGCCTCTTTTGATTCCCAACGGATCATGACGACCACTTCTTCTTCACCTTTGCGTGGCTTCTGTACCAGCACGCTCAAATCTACAAAGCCAGGAGCCTTCTCAACAGCACCAGGCTCGCTAAAGCCTTGTACGATTTTGTCTGAATGACCTTCCTGGACGACGTAAGTTTTTATTTCCATCATCATGAAGTGCGACACTCCTTATATCCCATTTCCCTACTTTCCCATATTATTGAGAAATATTATCATTGTCAACCAGATATTGGGAAATGGCAGGACGAACAGGCCATGGTTTTCCAAATTGTGATAATGTTGTGTTCGATTTGTATTTTGACCTCTTTATTTATTAGGGTGTAGTAACATAAAGTAATAAAATTGTAGGGGGGCTTTAAATGCCTGATCTCTTGCTTGTGATATTCTTGGTAAACTTATCTTTATTTCTTTTGCACGAAATGGATGCGATAAGACGTTCTGAGTGGAGATTGTTTATCGTGCTTAAGGATATGGAAGATTCTAAAGCTTATCAAGTATTCACATTTATTCACCTTCCTCTTTACACAATCATACTCTGTTTACTTTTTAGTAAATATCAGACAGTTACTTTTTGGGTCCTAGATTTATTTTTAATCATACATACAATTCTGCACCTATTTTTTGAAAAGCACCCCCGTAATGGATTTAAAAATACATTTTCAAGAACAATTATTTATCCAATGGGAATCCTTGCGGCTATTCATTTAGCATTACTATTTAATAACTGAGTACCAATAATATCAAAGACAAAGATGTTTGATTCGATAGCAATATAAAAACTCATGTGTCCTTTTTGGGAGCAGTAAAAATATCAATACCACGCTCAAGCAGGATTTCTACCGCCTCGCGAACAGGGAGAAGTGGCAGTTGCATTTCATCGGCTACGGCAGCTTCTATATCAGAGATAGTGTGGAGGGGTGTTATCTGGTCTGTGCCATCTGAATAACTGATGTGGAGAGTGTTGTTTTTAAGGACCACGAAGCGATCTTGCTCCAGCTGAAAACGATGGATGTGAAGTCGATTCAAAAAGAAGGCGTCTGGTAAAAAAGAGGAGCGGATGACTTCGGACAAGTCGGACAGTTCTTTTCGTTCATTCGGATGAAAATCCCACGGAGGAATTGCCACTTTTCCGTTTTCATACCGCGTAAAGCGATAGTGTTCAGGATGATCGGGACTTTTGGTCAAATCCATCGAGACAGTGCCAAAACTTCTGGCGTGGTTCCCGCTTTCCAGAAAATGAATCGGCTCAAAGATAGGAGCAGTAGCGCCTGTATCTACATAGACAGGTGTTTCTCCCGTATTGGGACCATCGATCAGGATGGCAGCATGCCCTCCGCCTGGCAAGACCAGATTACCAGAAAATCCAAGTGCACGAAGCAGTGCGAGAAAACTGTGATTATTTGTCATGCACGTGCCGCCGAAGTGATGACTGATTGCGTTTTGTACATATTCTTCCGGGGAAGGTATATCATGTTTTCCGTCACGAAAGAAGAGCAGCTTGCTTACATTTTCATAAGGGAAGGTCTGCAGATGCGCACGACAGAGCTGACTGAGATAAGAGAGGCTAGGGGACTTGCGGTCTAGCTGTAATTGTTGTAGGTATACACTCGCCCAGTTCGGTAAGTCAGACATAAACAAGTTCACTCCTTACATAAAATAATTAATAAATGAAAATGTTTGTAAAGTGTCGGTAAGGAGATCGTATCACAAGGGACAAGTGGTATTCAACCTAAATTTTCCCAGAAAACAAAAAGGCACCGGAAGGATATCCTCCGGTGCTAGCGGGTCCCTAGTCCGCTGTCTTTTTCGTACGAATAAATAAGTGCAGAAGAAATTATAACAACGACTTAATTTCCCCGGTATTCGGGTTCACCACGAACCAGCCATACGTACTGGTGTAGCTGTCGCCAGATTGGAAGTTGTTAACGACCGTTTGGTACACTTGGATGACATAGTGACCTTTTTCGTCGTCATGAGCGTACTCGACTACATGTGTCGGCGAGAGTTTGCCAGCGAATTTCTTTTTCACCAGCTCGATCGCTTCCATTTTGGAGTACATTTTTGCTGATGGAATTTTACCGATGAAAATCGATTTGGTTCTCGCGTCGTAAATGACCGGTTTGTTCAGGTTCTCAGCTACGAAGCGGATTGGAACATAGACGGAGTTTTTGTACATGATGCCTTGTACGTCGCTGTTTGGTGATTTTGGCAACCCGTCAAAGTAGTAGGTGAACGGTGTTTTCATTCCTTCTTCCGCGTCTGGAAAAGCGGGTGCTGCAATGGCAATTCCGGAGAAGAGCACCGAACCTACAACAATGCCCCCCAAAAATGACTTGATGTCCCATTTCATGATGTGAAACCCTCTCCCTTTCTCTTTTCTCTAAATCTTCCCAGCCATCATTATGTCAAAGATCATAGGAGAAAAGCTATCAAACGAGGGTACTAGGAAACAAAGACTAGGAATCATGGGAAAACTAGGACTAAATCAGAATAGTCCTAGTTCTCGAATCAGTGGTTCAGTGATTGGAAAGTTTGTGGTAAGGTAGAAAAAAACAGCGGACAAGGTGAGGAACATGGCTACCATATTGCAAAATGACTGGGCCCCCGTGTTGGCCGATGAATTCGAGAAGCCCTATTATGTAAAGCTTCGTCAAACGTTGAAGGAAGAGTATCAGACGCAGACAATCTACCCGGATATGTATCATATATTCACAGCGCTGCACCTGACTGAATATCAGAATGCAAAGGTTGTGATTTTGGGGCAGGACCCGTACCACGGACCCGGACAAGCACATGGATTGAGCTTTTCGGTCAGGCCGGGAATCAAGCCGCCGCCGTCTCTGGTCAACATTTACAAAGAGTTGAAAAGCGATGTCGGTTTTGAAATTCCCCAGCATGGTTACCTGAACCATTGGGCGAAGCAAGGCGTCATGATGCTGAACACCGTTCTGACAGTTCGTCAGGGCACTCCGAATTCGCACAAGGACATTGGGTGGGAGACGTTTACGGATCGTATTATCCATTTGTTGAACGACCGGGAGACTCCACTTGTTTTCATCCTGTGGGGTAAGCATGCGCAGGAGAAGGCGGCATTCATTGATCGAAACAAGCATTTCGTCATCGCCTCCCCGCATCCGAGCCCATTTTCGGCGAATCGCGGCTTTTTTGGCAGTCGTCCTTTTTCGCGGACCAATGAGTTTTTGCGTTCGCGCGGGCTTCAAGAGATTGATTGGCAGTTGCCAATGCATGTAGAGGAAGAGTAGCTTGCATTTGTGAAGGTAAAAGGAAAAGGATCTCCATTGTTTTTCAGCATGCAAGGGAGATCCTTTCTTTATTGATGTGATTAGTCTTTGCTTTTGACAACGAGCAGCATGCCCGTTTGAATCGTGATCGTTCCAGTCTGTTCCGTTAGCAGATTGCTGATACCAAGAGTGTCACCAATCCGCAGGGTTGCGTCCTCCAATGGATAGAGGAATCCGGTTAAGGTAATCCCTGTGACTTCCGGTGTAAAAGGCAGCAGGGAGATATGATCAAAATGATTCTGTTCTATCGTACTTTGACGGTCAATTAGACGGATTTCATTGGTCTCATCGAGGATTCGGCAGTTGGTGCCCGTCTGTAACGCTTTGTTCAGCAACTGTACGTTTGCCAGCATATGGTCAAAACGAGAGCCGAGCACACCGAGCAACACAATTTCCTCGGGCTGTTGCTCGATTGCCCAAGTAAGGGCCATCTCTGTATCGGTTAAATCTTTCATAACGGGATCGCAGGAGGAGACGTGCATACTGTGGCGTTCAATTTCTGCCATTTCCTCGGAGCTGACAGAATCAAAGTCACCGATCGACAATTTTGGCACAAGACCGTTGCGAACGAGGAACAAGGCACCTCTGTCAACACCGACGAGCCAATCATTTTCGCGTATCTCCTGGATCGCCCAGTTGCCCAGATTGCCTCCTGCGAATAGTAGGATGCGTGTAGGATTCATGCTACGGCCACCTTTTTCTATTGGAAATATCCTCTATGTAGGAATCGAAGAGCGAAATGTGCTCTGACAAGCGAGACGATAGCCTGTAGCGAGTTTTTCTCCCAACTTTGCTTTTTCCTGTCCAGTCGGGGTGTCGAGTAATGATGCACCAGCTACGATTTGTACACTGCACTTGCCGCAATGCCCTTGTTGGCATTTGTAAGCGATGGGTTGATCTTGCGTGAGCGCAGCTTGTAATAATGTCTCGGAGGGAGTGTACCGGACTGGCATCGTTTGTGAGCGTTGCTTCACCTGTACGAGCTTTTGCTCTGATTGTGGGCGAGCCGGGTCTGTTTTTTTCAACGACGTATGCGTATGCATGGGAACGGGAGCTGGACTCGACATCTGTACGTCAGATCGTCCAGGAATGAGCGAGCCGACCGTAAGCTGTTTGCGCATAGGAACCTCCCGAGTAAGTGATTTTTTTCATATTACCATGTCAGGCGTGTGGGTGACAAAGCTGGAGAAAGTGTTTAAAGATGATTGAATTTTTAGATTTTATCGATTAAAATAATTTTATCAAAACCAGGAAGGTGATACCATGATTACCATCAAGCGGATGAGCGACTGTACCTTTGCAGAAGTGACCAAAGCGTGGAACAGAGGCTTTGAAGGCTATTTTATCGAGTTTACGATGACAGAAGAAATGCTTGTCCAGCGACTGGGGGGCGAGGGATACGTACTGTCCCTGTCGGTGGTTGCTTTTGACGGCACAGAGCCAATTGGCTTAGTGGCCAGCGGGATGAGGACCGTTGCAGGGAAAAAAGTCGCGTGGAATGGTGGAACGGGTGTCGCCACGGAATATCGTCGCCAAGGAGTAGGGAAGCAACTGATCGAGGCGACATTGGATCTGTACAGGGAAGCTGGGGTGGAAGTAGCTACCTTGGAGGCGTTGAGCCAAAATACCAAAGCGATTGCTTTGTATGAGCAAAAAGGCTATGACGTCGTGGATCGTCTGTTGTTTTTGCAGCAGAGTGGATCGCTGGCAGAGAATGCCTTTCAGACAAATGAACAGGCTGATTATCGGGTTCGGCGCATTTTGGCCCAGGAAGCCGCGACGCTGCCGTTTTACGTGACCGATGTCCCTTGGCAAAACTACTGGGTGAACTTGCGAGACGCGCAGGCCGTGCTCGTAGAAGACAGAGAGGGTCAGGCGGTCGGCTATGCGATGTACAAGTGTGCGGTAAACGAAGAAGGCAAAGTGAGTGGGATCGTGCTGCGTCAATGTGTAGCACAGCCAGAGCATCCTGATGCACCAGACATTTTGAAAACCGCACTCGTGCATGTGTATGGGCCGCTTGCACACGATTGCCGCCGGTCTACGTTTAATTTGCGTGCGGCTGATACCTTGCTTGTCGAAATACTGCAAGCGACGGGATTCAGTCCTTCCGAGACAGAGCAGGTGTTTATGATCAAGCAGATGGAACCTGCACAGACCCCTGTTGTTTAAGGGAGTAAAGAAGTCTGTCAATGCTGGCAGTTCGTGCAGGCAAATACTTTGCGGGAGGAGAGCTCGCTCTTTTCAATAGGCTGTCCACAGCGCGGGCAAGGCTCTCCACCGCGATCGTACACCTGACAGCGCTCATCGAAGCCCCCTGTCAGGGAATCGCCTTGAAAAAGCGGCTGCATGTAACCGCCGAATCGAATTGCTTCTTTAAGCACGGTTTGCATGGAATGATACAGTCGTTTTTGTTCCTCGAGAGAAAGTGTCGGGATCGTCCTGGTAGGCAGGATGGCGGCATGAAAGCAGATTTCGTCCGCATAGCAGTTGCCGATGCCCGCAAGCCAATGCTGATTGACTAATGCTGTTTTGAGGACACTGCGTTTATCAGCGAGCAGCTCCGTAAATCGGGTAAAGGTAAACAGCATGTCCAATGGCTCTGGCCCAAGAGGAGCCAGCCTTTCGTCGATCTGAACGTTGGTGAGTAAATGCAGATAACCTAAACGGAGGCCGTGAAAATATAAGATGCGTTCTCCAAAAGCAAGAGTCACTTGGGCGGTTCTCTTTAGCTTGTCATCCGCAGAACCCAGGTAAAGAAAGCCGCCGAGCATCAGATGAAGCAGCAAAACATGTCCACTTTCCAGATGGAAAAGAAGATGCTTGCCACGCCGGTCGACAAGTGTCAGACGATTGCTTTGCAAAAGACGAGCAAATTCCGCAGGCGGCAGATTAATCGTTTTTTCCCGCTGAACGTGTGTGGCTGTTATCGTTCCTCCACCGATTTTCTCCTGTAGCAGTCGGCGATAGGTCTCCATCTCAGGTAATTCTGGCACGCTGACTCCCTCCCGTTACACAAAGTTTTTCGTAGGATTTCCCATATGGATGATCCACATGCCGTACCCGTCACTGTTTTTTGGTGATGGGTCTTTTGAATTTAGACAAGTTTACCAACGCTATTAGGAAATGGGGTAATATAATATGTAAGGTAAGTAGGATGAGGGCATGACCCGAAGGATTATTGGATGGACAGGAGATTACATATGCAAAAAGTAGAATTGATCGCTACGGCGACTTTTGGTTTGGAATCAGTAGTAGCAGAAGAAGTGAAGGCGCTCGGATACGGTCCGGTACAGGTGGAAAACGGCAAGGTAACGTTCACCGCAGATATTTCTGCGATTCCCCGCACAAATTTGTGGTTACGAACTGCCGACCGCGTGCGTCTAAAGATAGGGGAGTTCAAAGCAACTACGTTTGACGAGCTGTTTGAAAAGACAAAAGCACTGCCGTGGGCCGATTGGATCACAGAGGATGGGACGTTTCCTGTGGAAGGAAAATCGGTCAAATCTACCTTGTTCAGTGTGCCGGATTGCCAAGCCATCGTGAAAAAAGCAGTCGTAGAAAGTCTGAAAAAGACCTACAAGCGCGAGTGGTTCGATGAGCAAGGACCGCTGTACAAGATCGAGGTGGCACTTCTCAAGGATGTGGCGACGCTGACGATTGATACGTCAGGTCCGGGCCTGCACAAGCGCGGCTACCGGGAATTGATCGGACAAGCACCATTGAAGGAAACCATGGCTGCGGCGATGATTATGCTGTCTCGCTGGAAGCCTGATCGGGTATTTATGGACCCATTCTGTGGATCGGGTACAATTCCGATTGAGGCGGCGTTGATTGGACAAAACATCGCTCCGGGAATGAACCGGGAATTCGTTTCCGAGACATGGCCTATCATTCCGAAAACAGCTTGGCGTGAAGCTCGCGCAGAAACGCATGATTTGGCGCGCTATGATCAAAAGCTGGAGATTATCGGGACAGATATGGATGACGAAATCCTGAAAATTGCCCGCCGCAACGCGACGGAGGCTGGTGTAGATGACCTGATTCATTTTCAGCGCATGGATGTACGGGATGTGCGAACCAAGCGCAAGTACGGCTACTTGATTTGCAACCCACCTTATGGGGAGCGCTTGGGAGAATGGAAGCAGGTTGCCAAGATGTATGGCGAAATGGGGAAAACCTTTGCTGCCATGGATACGTGGTCTTTCTACATTATTACTTCCGACGAACAGTTCGAGGAGCATTTTGGTCGTACAGCAAGCAAAAAGCGCAAGCTCTACAACGGAAATATCAAGGTAGATTACTATCAGTTTTTCGGACCTAGACCGCCGCGCGGACCAATGGTTACCCCGACCGAATAAACAGAAAGAAGGGGCATAATTGGAGGAGAAAATGTAATGAGCAAGAAACGATTTGGGAGCAGAATGCTGGCTGCTTTATTGGCAGCGACTACATTACTGGTCCAAAGTACGCCGTTGACTCATGCTGCAACAGAGCCAGAGACACCGGCAGCAGACACCAAGAAGCTGGAAGATCAATTCAAAAAACAAGAAGAAGCCCACACGGAGTTTACCGATTTGGGAAACAGTTACGCTAGTAAAGCCGTAAACAGACTTGCAGCGCTTCATATGATCAGTGGTCAGGGAGAAAACCGCTTTAACCCGCAAAACACGATTTCTCGACAGGATATTGCGGTGCTTTTGACAAAAGTAATCGGTCTTCAACCAACGGAAATTGAGAATGCCGCTTTTGAAGATGTTCCGTTGGAAAGTCCTTATGCACCGTACGTTTATGGACTCTCCGAATTGGGTGTGATGAACGGCAGAAGTGAGCATGCCATGGGTGCTTTAGACCCGCTTACACGACAAGAGCTGGCTGTCATGCTGTCTCGTTTGATGAAAGAGGGCTCTGTGACCAAAGTGGCAGGTCAGACTCCTGTTACATACAGCGATGAAGAAGAAATCGCCGACTACGCCAAAACGGCTGTGGAAGAAGTGACGAATCAGCGCTGGATGCAAGGGGCAGGCGGCAAGTTTAATCCGACAGGAACCGTCACACGTGCGGAGGCAGCTGTGATCGCTGAGCGCGTCTTGGATGCACGCTACCAGCAAGCAGAGCAGGTGAAATACAAGGTAGATGTAGAGCGGCTGAGTCTGGCTGCTGGCACGAGCCAACGCTTGAAGGTAAGCAGTATCAGTGGAGATGAGCTGCCTTTTACACCGATTTTCGCTTTTGATCGTCCTGAGTTGGGAACCATTTCGGCTGACGGAACCTTTGTTGCTGGTTCTACAGCAGGAAAAGGAAATCTCACGGTGACAGTCGGCTACCAAACGACGACAATTCCGGTTGAGATCAAGGACGCTGATAAGCCAGCTGTCGAAAAGGTGGAGGACACGCCAAAGACTGCAACTGTGACTTCCTCCAATGACTCGGCAACGAAAGTCGATGAAAGCAAGACGGCAGTAGAGGGAGAAAAACCAGACGCAGACAAAGGAACAACAGAAACGGATGCAACCAAGCCTGCTGATCCAAAAGAAGAGGCGAAGGAGCCAGCAGAGAAGGACGAACTGGTCAATATCGCACCAGGCAGTTATACATCGGTTACTACTTTTGGAACGCCAGACTCGTATTTCCAAGAGCTGGAGAAGCAATATCCTGGTCCAGTAGGGGGACTTGTAACGCCTACAGAAGACTGGACGGGATACCACCGTCAGTTTGGACGCAAGGTGACCGTTGAGCTCGACGAGGCGAAGCCATTGGAGAGAGTTGCGCTAACGTTTAAGCAGCAGAAGACTTCGGGTATCACGATGCCAGAATACATGGAAGTCGAGGTATCTCGCGACGGGAAAGTGTGGTCGTATGCGGGAAGAGCTGTTCACGATGTTTCCGCCAAAGAGGACAAGCTGGTTACACGCACATTGAGCGTGACCTTGCCTGACGTGAACACCCGCTATGTCCGGGTATCCTTCCCGGTGAAAGTATTTACGTTCGCTCGCCAGCTGGAGGTATGGGCAAAAACGGATAGCGACTGGAACAATGGCGCTGTCTTGCTGCCGCCACCAAATCCGGCGAAGCTGGAAGAAGCCAAACAAGCAGGGCGTCGTGTGGAAAATATGCTGCTCGCTTATTCAGGAGAGCATGGCGAACTCGGGACATGGACCAAAGAGGATTTCCTCCCGATGGTTGGCTACCGCACTGTAGATGGTTATATGCGTGACCAGATGTTTGATACGATTCTGTTCCTACCATATCAGACCATTCCTGCTACGAAAGAAAGCTGGACAAAGTACATGAATGATTTGTTCGGCTCGAACAAGCAGCTCGACGCTCTCAACCAGGCTATGCGGGAGTATAACCGCTTGCGTGGAACGCTGTATACGACACCGACGCAGGAAAATGTCGTGCTGGCACTGCCGTATCCGAATGCCAGTCAGACCAATTTTGGTCAGCTGGATGAAAAGAAACCATCCCTCTCCTTCAACCCTGCGGGAATTGGGGAAGAGCAAGCGTATTTGAATCGCAAAGCTGCGTTGGAATGGTACTTCCAGGAGCTCATGAAGCGCTGGAACAAGGAAGGATACGCTTATCTGAAGCTGGAAGGAATCTATTGGTTCCATGAGCTGGTGGAGGATAGCGCACCGAAAGAGCGTCAGTTGATTCGTGACATGGGTAGCATGGTGCATGACGAGGCGTTGCGCTACTACTGGATTCCGTATTTCGGATCACCGGGAGTGTCCGAGTGGAAATCTCTTTATTTCGATAAGGCATTCCTGCAGCCGAGCTATTACAGCGACAAGCCGGTAGGAATTGACCGTATTCAAGGGGTACTGGATGTCGTCAACAAGTACGACATGGACATCGAGATCGAAGGCGACTGGAAGATGTACAATGATCCGAAGTTCTATCAGACCTACTACAATCAGTTAGTTGCCACCCACAAGCTGGGGATGGATAAAAACAACGTACACGCCTACTACTTCGGCTCCAAGACATTGCTAGAGTCTGTCAAGAGCACGGACCCTGTCAAACGCGCCATCTATGATGATACGTACAAATGGATGCGTGGTCGTTTTGACAGAACAGAATTTTTCGAGGGCAGCGAGATGCCGTAGTGAATGGAAAAGAGTCTGTTTCCCGCATTAAGGGGAGACAGACTCTTTTTTATCTAAAGCAGATGGACAGACTCTCCCCCAATCGTTTTCCTATAGATCCCCACCAGCTCCTGCACGATCTTTTCTTTCGTCGCATGTAGAGGGGGACTCGGATGGTAGTAATCGATTCCTTTTGGGCAGGGCTTGCCAAAAGTCGGTACCCCTGCTGCTGCGATCCGTTGTTTCCACCGTTTCTTGAGGGAAGAAAACTGCTGCCACGAATGGTGGTGGGAAAGCCCCCAACCAAGTAGGAGCCACGGGTGTTTTTGCAGTTCCCGCGTAGATACGAGCTGAGCCTCAAGCGTCGTCTCTTTCTCCTGAATAAGTTGCTCAAAATGAGATATAGCACTCACGGCAGCAGCATTTTGCACAGAAAACAGGTTGTACATATGAAATCTGCCTACCAATGCCTGTTTTCCGTAGATTGCTTCCACCAGTCGGATCAATTGTCGCATGGTGGGATCGAGTGTGGTCTGACCCATGATGCTATGACCGGATGCAGGTCTTTCACGAAAAAGCTTGGCACTACCAGGGTTCAGTAAGAGACAGCTCCCAAGAGAGCGATGGCCCTCTGAATTCGGTCCCCATTGAAGATAGGTAGAAATTCGATAGACGACTCCTCGATGCTCCTTAAAGGTAGCAAAGGCATTCGGCTGGTTCATGACGATCCCCTCCTGGTCAAGCTATCTATGATCCATTTATATGAGAGGAGGGGATTTGGTAGAACGGACATACCTCTATTCTAGCTATTTTTGCTAACCTCTTTGGTACCGATCATGCGGAACAAAATGATATACAGATAAGCACTGACTAGGGTTAAGCCCAGGACGACACCGAATACGCCAACAGGAGCAAGCCATTGGGATAGACCGATCGTCAGGGGAGCGATGAAGCGACCAATCGAGAACTGAAGCGAAGAGGCTCCCATGTACTGACCGCGTGCATCCTCCGGCGAGTATTTACTGATGAAGCTCTGGGCGACTGGTGTCCGCATCAGCTCGCCGAATGTCAAAATCGCCATACAGCCAAACAGAAGCCAAATATTCGTCGTAAAGGCCATCAAGAACAGACCGACACCGAATAAGATGGAGGAGATGACGAGGCTGTTGCGATCACTCCAGTTTTCGAACCAGCGTGTGACTGGCAGTGTAAACAAAACCACCAAAAAGCCATTCAACGCCATGAGCCAGCCGAATGCGCTGGTTCCCCCGACTGTATAAGTCCAATTGCCCCATGAGAATAATACTTGCTGCATGACATGCTCTTTGACATACAAAGCCATGTAAATATCCAATTGCATGAATCCAATGGCGATCAAAATCCCTGCGCCAATGTACAGGGCAAACGCTTTGTCTCGGAAAATAATGGCGTAACTCCTGAACTGCTCAATCAGGGAAAAACGCTCCTTTGCTTTCTCCTGACGGACGTGTTCAGGCAGCGTTTCCTTGATCAGGAAAAAGACGGTGATCGCAAAAAGCAATTCAACGATGGTACAGAACATCAACAGCTGCGGGCGATAATGGACAAAAAAGACAGAACCCAATACGGGACCTGCAACCACCCCGATGTTCATCGCTGTGTAAAAGGTAGCAAAGACAATTCTTCGATCCTCTTCTGTGGTCAAATCAGCTACCATGGCAGAGCTGGCAGGCCAGTAGAGAGCCCCAGCGATCCCGATCCCGATGAAGGCAAGATAGTCGATCCAAGGTGACGGAGAGAACGCAAAAAGTGCGAACATCACCGTGGATGTACAGAGCGAGAGCAGCATGGTGAATCTGCGCCCTACCCGGTCGGCCAAATATCCGCCAAACAGATTGGACAGCATCCCGAGCAGCGGTGGCACCATCAATAGAAGACCCGCTACATCCTTCCCGAACGTATCGCTAAAATAAATCGCCATAAACGGAAAGTACATCCAAAAGAATGTGTGCGTAATCAATTCACCAAAGAGACGTACTTTCAAATTTAGATCCCACGAACGCCAAATCATGACACGAATTCCTCCATTCATTTCGGCAGGTGCCTTGACCTCGGTTCTCTTTTTGGAAAAATTCCACGTAAAAAAGCGCAAACGGGGTAGAGACACTGCTCTTCCGCTTGCGCTTCATCAAACGATACAAAGGTGGCGGGAAATAACCAATTCAACGGGGGACAAAAGAGAGACGGTCACCTACCTATGGTTTTAGGTACAGTAAACCGACTGTTCACCCGAGAACATGGCCCGCAATTCATATCGGGAAAAAGACGGAAGCGGTTCAGGCATCCTGCAGCTTCTAGCTTTTGATAGGGTTATAAGAGGCAGTGCCCCTTAAGAGAGGCCCCACCTAAGCGAAGATAACTACAGATAACACCATGAACTCAGCACTCCCGTCTTTCAAATTTTTTACATAGGTAAACTCTTGTTGATTAGAATACTCGAAATCGTCGAATTTATGCAAGATAATTTTTTTAGTTTTTTTCGAATAGTACCAAGAACATATAGAATTGAAAAAGGGGCTTCTATTCGGTAAAATATTTTTTAACAACAACCAAATCATGCTAGGAATGTGGGGGATATCGCATGCGGGATGCACGCATCGTCAAGTTGGCTACAAATTTGCTGAGCCATTCTGTACGCCTGAAGGAAAAAGAAAGCTTGCTGATTGAAGTTCGTGGCGAGGGTCACGATTTGGCGAAGGAATTGGTTAGGCAGGCGTACGATTTGGGGGCCTATCCGTTCGTACGGATTATTGACCCGTCTATCCAACGTGAGCTGATGCTCGGTGCAAGTGCAGAGCGTGCGACTCATTTGGCGAAATGGGAAGAGCCAATGTACAAAGATTTGGATACCTATATCGTCATCAATGGTCCATCCAACGACAGTGAGATGGCAGATGTGCCGGTAGAGTGTCGTCGTGCGCATCAAAGCGTGATGCAAGAATTGCATGACTACCTGACCAACAATGTACGCTGGACACTGCTCAACTACCCGACAACGGCTTTGGCGCAAAATGCCAACATGTCTACCGTTGCTTTTGAAGATTTTTATTTTGACGTATGTTCCGTTGACTATAAAAAGATGCACGAAGCCTTTTTGCCTTTGCAGCAATTGATGGATCGTGCGGACAAAGTGCGTCTGGTTGGACCGGGAACGGATCTTCAATTCTCGATCAAGGACATCCCTAGTGTCATCTGCTCCGGACTTCGCAACATTCCAGACGGCGAGATTTTTACAGCTCCTGTGCGCGACTCTGTGAATGGAACCATTACGTACAACACCGCAACAAGCTACATGGGCACGAAATTCGAAAATGTATGTCTGAAGTTTGTAGACGGAAAAATCGTCGAAGCGACTTCTAACAATACAGAAAGACTCAACCAAATTTTCGATACGGACGAAGGGGCGCGCTACATTGGGGAATTCGCGATAGGCGTACATCCGTACATCCTGCATCCAATGAATGATATTTTGTTCGATGAGAAAATTGCTGGTAGCTTCCACTTCACACCAGGCCGTGCATACGACACCGCAGATAACGGCAACCGCAGCCAAATTCACTGGGATATGGTAAACATCCAGCGTTCTGAGTACGGCGGCGGCGAAATCTGGTTTGATGATGTGCTGATTCGTAAAGACGGTTTGTTCGTATTGCCAGAGCTGCAAGGACTCAATCCGGAAAACCTAAAAGGGTAATTGGTACAACAGAGTCATCATGCTGAGCATGGTGGCTTTTTTGTTTTTTAACGTAGCTATCGGTGAGGGAAGAAGCGCATTTCCAGTCTACGCTTCGGCCTACGCCCCGCAAAGGGGATTGACTGTTCGCTCCGGAATAAATGGCGGGAGCGCTTCAAACGTAGAAGTTCCAGGAAGTATTCCATGAGTGAAGCTGAAAACCCCCGCCATTTTTTCCTACGCTGAGTTGGGCTCCAGAGGCGCTTGGACTGGAAATGCGCTTCTTCTACGTGGCTGTTGTTTAACTTCTTGTAAGTTGATTCATGTTGATGAAAGTTCTAAACCTCCCTTGTATCACAATCAAAACGCTCTAAAAGCACGAAGTAATCACAAGCTGTACGCAAGCACTGTCACATGTCTGGAAGGAGACCGCCCGAACGAAGAGAGGATACAGGCGACTGGAAGACATGTGGCAGTGCTTCCCCAACCACAAACGTTGGACGACTACAAACGAGCATCTCTGGCATCCTTTTGCTACAATAAGAAAAAAGCATGGAACAGAGGGATTAGACGTGAGCCGCAAAGAGTGGATCGAATACATCGTCAGTGAACAAGACACGGGAATGAACGTGGAACAAATCGTCCGGCAAAAGCTCAACGTATCGGGTCGTATGATGCAGCGGCTGACGAGAAGCAAGGGGATTTTGCTCAATCGCAAGCAGCCCTTCCTGCAAAGACAAGTAAAAACAGGAGATACAATCGCTGTTCGTGTCATCGAGAGACAAGAGCAAGCGCCAAGGCAGCCCCAGCATGATACAAAGCCAGAGGGACCGATCACACCAATGCCGTCCATCGACATTTTGTACGAAGACGATCATCTCTTGATTGCAAACAAACCGGCAGGCATGATGGTGCACCCGATTAAACAGGAGACCGACACATTGGTACATGCACTCGTTGCCGTACTGGCGGCACGTGGTGAGCAGACGAGCGTACATCCTGTGCATCGGCTGGATAAGGATACATCAGGAGCTATTCTGGTAGCCAAAAGCAGCTATGGTCATCAATTGGCTGACAGGCTGTTGCGCGAAGGGGGCATTCATCGCGAGTATCTTGCGGTTGCCAGTGGGGTGCTGTCAGAGAGAGCTGGAACGATTGAGGCGCCAATCGGCCGAGATGCGCGTCATCCTACGAAGCGCCGTGTCGTGGAGAGTGGCGATCCTGCCATCACGCATTACGAGGTACAGCAGACCTCTGAGGGAATGACGCTTGCTCGCGTCTGGCTGGAAACGGGTCGTACCCATCAAATTCGCGTTCACTTTGCCCACATTGGACACCCGCTTGCTGGCGATACGATGTACGGGGGAGCGAGAGGTTTGTTACGCCGACAGGCTCTGCATGCTTCGAAATTGTCCTTTTTGCATCCGCTTCTCGAAAAAGAGATTGTAGTCGAGGCACCGATACCATCGGATATGAAACGCTTGATGCAAGCAGAGTTTACATAAGAACGGCCAAGAAGATGAAACCACCTTTAATAGAAAGGTGGTTTCATTGGTGTATTTGGTAAAGGTGGATTGTGCCCCCAATATTTTAGAGCATCCCTAGTTGATCAAGCCGTTTTCCGGCGAAACGACAAAATCATGGAAGACTCCTTTGTGGTTGATCGATGCCGTAACAGTCGGTTTCCCCTTTTTCGTAAACGTATATACGTTATATTTGGACGAAACATTGTATCCGGTCAGATCGAGGTTGAAAACTTTTTTCATCATCGGGTTGGCAGCAGCAATCGCCTTTTCTTTTGTAAAGAATGGTTTGGCAAACACCTTGGGAATATCTTCGTCTGCGGTATAGTTCTCATTTATGAACTCGCTGATCAGGGTAGCTGCCACCACTTTCCCTGTTTTCGCCCCTATGACGATACTGTATTTCCCTTCGGTATCCATGAAAGCCCATACTTGATCCAAGCGTTCTTTCGATTCTTTCACCAGTGTTACCTCAGGGAGCAGCGCCGATGCTTTACCGTTGGAAAGAGACTTCAGCGCCTTTTGCGCTGTATCGGTCACTTTGGGGTTTATTTGCTCGTTTGTATAATGCAATTTCGCAGCATTGACCTTCCCGGTGGCAGCGTCAATGCTGACCGATGCATGTTGCCCTTTGAACAGCCAAATGTTTTGTTTTTCCCAGTTGATCCGTTCTACCCTATCAATCGTAAAGGCATGCTGATTATCCATTCCTTTTAACGTGCTCGTAACAGTATTCTGCAAATCAGCTGCCACTTCGCTAAGTTTTAATTTTACGTTTACAGATACAACCTTTCCCTCCTGCTTGGTAACGAGCACCTCACCTCTGTTGTTTTTTGCCGTAATCACCCAGGAATTTGCCGTTTCTCCCCTGATCTCGTCCAGTTCGATCGGCACATCGCCCGCCTGCTTTTGCATCGCTTGTCTAGCGGCTTCTACGACATTTTTGTCAAGCTGGGCGAGGGTCTTCATTTCTGGCTTTAATGCTGGCGCCTGACCAGCTGCGTATGCTGGTGTCTGTGTGTTTGTAAACGGAGATGCTACGGTTAACAGCAAGGCAATCATACTTGTCACAGCTAGTGTTTGTTTTTTCATATGTCCTTCTTCCTTTCTACATTCCAATCATTTATTTGATCCAGCTCATGAGATTTTGTGACAATCATTCGAGTGTCAAACAATCTGCAGTTGAATAACGTAACAGTGTTATGTTACATTGTCTTTGGAGGTGCTTCACTTGGACACAAATGTAATTTCGAAGAAGGACCTGCTGGAGCTTACTGGCATTTCGTATGGACAATTGTACCGTTGGAAACGAAAGAACTTGATTCCAGAGGAGTGGTTCATTCGTCGAGCAACTTTTACAGGGCAAGAAACCTTTTTCCCGCGGGAACAGATTTTGGCTCGAATCGACAAGATCCTGAACATGAAAGACGACCTGTCGCTGGATGAATTGGCGGACATGTTTTCACCAAGTATGAGTGACACGTCGTTGACCGCAGAGGAATTGTTGGCACGAAACATTGTTTCGACAACTTCTTTAGAAGTGTTTAACGTTTTTCTCGGGAGTCTGCGGACCTTTACCTTCCAGCAAGCACTATACGCCTATGTGTTAGAAAAGCTTTTGGCCGCAGGAGACTTAAGTGTAGATGAAGGCGGCGGATTGCTGCAGGTACTGGCTAGCCACTATCCCAAATTCGAAGGGAAGCCTTGTGAGCTGATCTTTATGCGCAAGATGGGGATTTCCACGTTCGTGTTGGTGTCTGGCTCTACCGAAATGTATTTTGATAGCGGTGTAAAGGTAGTGAAACGGCTCGATCTAGCCAATTGCATCGAGGAATTAAAAGGAAAATATTTGTAGGGGGAGACCATACCATGCAGAACGAGAATAAGAACAAGCTAGATTTGATCTTTCATGGGGCAGTGAATGCTACGGGTGGCGTATACAACAAAGTAGATGTGCAAGGTTATGGCAAGATCAATGGCGATGTAGAGTGCGAGTCGCTTCATTGTGCCGGACATGTCAGTATCACGGGAAATCTCATTGGCTCTTCGGCAAAAGTAGAGGGCAACGCGTCGATTAAAGGCAAAGTGAAAATGGATACATTGTCTGTATATGGTCAGCTTGATGTTGCGGACGATTTGAATTTTACGAGTCTAAAAGTCGGTGGCAATGTCAAAGTACAGGGCAATATGGCTGGAGAGGATGTAAAGGTTCACGGATCATTGAAGACCGCAGGGGATTGTGAAGCCGAAGTGTTCCGGGCAAACGGTGCGTTTAATATCGGAGGACTGCTGAATGCGGGGCGAATCGAGGTCATTCTGCATGGCAGCTGTGAGGCAAAAGAAATGGGCGGAGAGCACATCGAGGTGCGCCGAACAGGCAATAGCACTTTGGGCAAGCTGTTGAAGCATTTTCTCAATAATACCTTGTCCGTAGAGACGATTGAAGGTGACGAAATCTATTTGGAAAACACAAAGGCCAAGGTCGTTCGCGGCAACAAGATCGAGATAGGTCCCGACTGCGAAATTGATCTGGTCGAATACAGCACAGAATGCAAGCAAGACCCGAGCTCACAGATTAAGACGCTGACACAACGGTAAGACTGACAAGGAAAAATGAACATTCCAAACTGTATGCAAGTATTTACATGCATGCAGTCTTTTTATATAATGAGCTTGGAAAAAAATGAAAATGCAAGTAATTGCTTGCTTGGCATGGAGGTGCGCTATGGATCACCCAGATATAGAACAGAAGCTGGGGGGGAGAGGCGAAGAGGAACAGGAAACCCGTGAGCGAATTTTATCGGCCGCACGTCAGCTAATGGCACAAAAGGGATACAAGGGAGCGACTACACGCAAGATTTCTGAGCTTGCGGGGGTTAATGAGGTAACGGTATTTCGTCACTTCAAGAACAAGGTAGGCATCTTGACAGAGCTCCTGAAAGAAATCATGGATGTCCGGGAGCAGCTGGAGCAAGGGTTGCAAGGCGAGTTTTCTGATATCAAGGAAATGCTGGTCAGCTACGCACGTACGTATTACGGCTTATTGGTCGAGCGCAAAGAAATTTTCATGATCTGCATGATTGAAGCGGATAACCACCCGGAAGTCGTGCAGATGTTCAGCAGTTTGCCGATGACCGCAGTCGAGGTATTGTCCAAAAAGCTCCTTGCGTTTCAGGAGCAAGGGCATTTGCCAAAGGCAGATCCGTTCACGGCAGCTCTTATGTTCGTCTCCACTTTTTTCTACGCCTTCATGGCGAAGTATCGGGTCAATCTCGATATCCAAATGGTAGAAGAAGAGCTTTTTGAAAATGCTTCTGAAATCTTGCTACAAGGCATCAGAGGACTCAAATAAACAGCATAGCTACATAGGGGCGGAGGAAGTCATGAAGAGAAGATGGCTTGTATCTGTAATGATGATCGGACTACTGGCAACGACGGCTTGCAGCGAGCAACAGCCCGCTTCGGCACCCCAGAAGGAAGTGAAACATGTCGTTGTTGCGCCAGTGAAGAAGGAGGAGGCTGTCACCGTTACGGAGTTGTCTGGTACGCTGGCTCCTTTGGAGGAAGCACTCGTTTCTTTTGAAGTAGGCGGTCGTATTGTGGAGATGAACCGAAAAGAAGGGGACACGGTTAAAGCGGGAGATGTGCTTGCCCGTGTAAACGCCACAGATTATTCACTCCAGGTTGCTTCGTCCAGCGCTGCCGTGCAGCAGAGTGCGGCGAATCTTAGCAAGGTAAACAATGGGGCGAGAGAGCAAGAAGTGACACAGGCGCGTTTGCTTGTGGAGAAGGCAACAGTTGGACTCCAAAAAATGCAGGATGATTTCAATCGGATTGAAAAGCTCTACCAGCAAAATGCCATTTCCAAAAGCGAGTATGAAAGTGCACAAAATGGACTGACGATTGCTCAAAAGGATTTGCAAAACGCACAGCAGTCTTATTCACTGGTTACTCAAGGGGCTCGTGCGGAAGACAAACAGTTGACGCAGGCTGTATACAATCAGACGATTATCGCCAAAGAAGTGGCAGCCAATACACTTGCCAAAACGCAGCTTCGTTCGCCGATTAATGGGACGATCATCGCCAAGCTCTCGTCTGCGGGCAATTTGGTCGGTTCAGGTACCCCCGTCTATCAGGTCGGCAACATCGACACATTAAAAGTCGTACTGCCCGTTCCTGACCGTGAGATTTCTGCATGGAAAGTAGGCGAGACGATCTCCTTAGACCTGTATGGACAAAAACGGGATGGCAAAGTGACAAAAATATTTCCTGCCACGAACCAAAATACCGGAACGATTGGCGTAGAGGTCCAAATCGCCAACCAAGCTCGAGACTGGTTTGCTGGTCAGGTGGTGAAAGCAACCAAAACGGTAACGGGGCAGGAAGGTGTCTACGTACCAGTAGAAGCAGTCATCAGTAGAGGACAAGATGATGCGCATGTCTTCGTCAATGCAGGCGGCAAGGCTGTCAAAACTAGCGTAGCTATCGGGCAGATTGTAAGTGACAAGCTCGAGATCAAGAACGGACTAAAAGAAGGAGACCAACTGATCGTCAAAGGGGTGGACCGTTTGTTTGACGGTGACCCAATCGAGGCGGCAGGAGGTACACAACCGTGATCAAGTACATCGTACAAAAGCGCAAAATTACGCTCCTGTTTTTCAGCATGATCGTACTTGTGGGCTCCCTCAGCTTTTTTCAACTGCCCAAGCAAGAGATGCCGGATATTATCGTGAACATGGCGACGATCACGACGGTGTACCCGGGAGCTTCGCCGGAAAAGGTCGAGCAGGCTGTTACGAAAAAGCTGGAAGAAAAAATCAATGAATTGCAGGGACTTAACTATATATCATCCTCATCTTCCCTCGGCGTCTCATTTATCATGGTGGAAGCAAAGAGTGACGTAGACCCGAAGCAAAAATGGGATGAATTGCGGAAGAAGGTAAAAGACGCAGAGGCTGATCTGCCAGCCGATGCGAAACAACCGATCATCAATGATGATTTGAACCGTACGTTTGTCCAATCGTTTGCGGTCACTGCAGACACGCGTGAGGAATTGTACAGCATGCGTACCATGCTGAAATCGTGGAAAGAACAGCTGCGCACCATTCCAAACGTAGCGGATGTACTGGTGGAAGGTCTACCGGAGCAGGAAGTCCACATCGAGGTTGATACGCAAAAGCTGAGCCAGTACGGGATCACGTGGAGTCAGGTGATGATGGCTGTCAAAAAGGAAAATGAAAAAATCCCGCTTGGCGACCTGACCACAGAAAAACGGACCTACCAGCTCAAGCTGGCGGAAAATACAGATGTCGAAGAACTGAACAAAGTCATTATCTCCCGTTCAAAAGAGGGCTTCCCGATCTATCTGAAGGACATCGGATCGATCAAAATGACGACGGAGACGGTGAAAACAACCTCGTATTTCAATGGGAAGCCTTCGATCACGATCAGCGTCAATGCAGAGACGGGAAGTGATGTGCCGTCCTTGCAGAAGCGCGTAGACGAGATGATGGTGACGCTGGATAAAACACTTCCGGCAGGGGCCGAAAGACACTCGATTTATAGTCAAAATGAACGCGTAGATGAGCTTTTTAGCGACCTGACCCGGGAAATGATGATTGCCATCATCGCTGTTTTGGTGGTGTGTGCGCTCGGATTGAACCTGATCACATCGTTGGTAGTCGCGATGGCGATTCCGATTTCTTTGGCTGTGGGGCTTATGTTCCTGCCATCTCTGGGTATTTCACTCAACATGATCTCGATCGTTTCCTTGATTATTGTGCTCGGGATCTTGGTCGATGACGCCGTGGTGGTCAATGACAATATCGAGCGGCGACTGTCTGTCCTGGGCGAAAAACCGATGGCTGCGGCGGTTAATGGTGCCAAGGAAGTATCAATTTCGATCACGACCGCTACGCTGGCTACGATTGCGTCGTTTGCGCCCTTGATGTTTTTGAGCGGCAACGTCGGGCAGTTCATTCGCCCGGTTCCGGTCATTATTTCGATGACGATGCTGGCATCAATGCTCATGTCGCTGACGATCATCCCGATCTTTCGCCAATGGTATGAGCAACGTAGAAAGGCTGGCGTAGAAGGGTATCGCAAGCCTGCCGGACTTTTGGGGAAACAATTGTTGCAGCTGACCAAGTGGTATGCGAGCAAGTTCATGCCGAAAATTTTGAAGCGACCGCTTTTGGCAGGAATGATTGGCGTATTGATTGGAACGGCAGCATATGGATTGATACCGTTCACTCCCGTGGAATTGTTCCCGAACGATGATCGCCCGCAGTTTCTCATCGATATCCGTCTTCCCGTGGGCAACAGTCTGGAAGAAACAGACCGGGTGGTGCGTGGGACGGCAGACTGGGTGTTGAAGCAGCCCGGCATCGAGGCAGTATCTGCCTACGCTGGAGGCAGTGCACCGAAAATGTTCGGCGGAGATACGGCTGCCGGAAGCGGCATTACCGTCGGACAGCTGGTGGTTCGTTATAATGAAAAAGAGACCCATCTCGAGAACATGCTGGAGCCGTGGACGGAGGAATTCAAAAAGCTGTATCCAGAAGCGAGTATCTTGATGAAGCAGTTGGAGGCAGGTCCCCCGGTTGGAAAACCAGTTGTGATTCGTTTGTATGGAGAGGATATTGAGACGCTGCGCTCTCTTTCTGCACAAACAAAAGAAAAGGTTGCCGGATTAGAGGGAACGTACAATGTCCAAGACGATTTCGGGGTAGAACGCTACACCTTGGAATTTGTCGTCAACAAAGAGCTGATGGAGCAAAAGCTCGTCAACTACACGGACTTGTCCACGACATTGCGTCTGGTGAGCGAAGGCATTACCGTCAGCGAGTTTGATACGGGCTCAGACTTGATAGATATGAAGCTGTTCTTGCAAAAAGGCCAGGAAGACCCTGCCTTGCTGTTCCAGCGACTCAGCATCGCCAATGCGCGAGGAGAGCTGATCCCGTTGTCACAGCTCGCGGAGGTAAAACCGACTTTCAGTACACAGACGATCCCGCATCGTGATTTGTCGCGGAGCGTGACAGTTACCAGTGATCTGAAAGGCAGAACCGCGACAGAAGTAATGGCAGAGATCAAGCCGATGCTCGATAATATGTCCTTGCCTGAAGGATACCGCTATGAGATTGGCGGCGAGACTTCCGAGCAGACTGATATTTTCATCGACATGGGCAAACTCTCGATTCTGGTCGTTTTCCTGATCCTGATTTTGATCGCGATGCAATTCTATTCCTTGACCATTCCGGTACTGGTTACAAGTACGATTTATCTCGCTGTATCAGGGAGCTTGATCGGCTTGTTCGTGACCCAGACACCGCTTGGCTTTATGACAATGATGGGGATTATTGCGTTGGCGGGCATCGTGGTGCGTAACGGAATCGTTTTGATCGAGTTCATCGAGGAGGCACGCCATACAGGAATGGAGCTGAAGCAGGCGGTTATTTCTGCGTGTGAGGCACGACTGCGGCCTATTCTTTTGACCTCGCTTACTGCGATTGCGGGTATGATGCCGCTCGCTATTTCAGGTGACGTTTTGTTCAAACCGCTAGCGGTAACCATTATTTCCGGATTGGCGTTTTCGACCCTTTTGACCTTGATCGTCGTGCCGTCCTTCTATATGGTTCTGACGCAGCACAAGATCAAAAAGCTGGCGAAAAAAGCCGCGAAGCGCCCGGACTTGTATGGGCCTGAGGCGGAGACACTGTAATACATGCAACAGCGGCAAACTCTCCGATTTATTTCTTTCGGGAGTTTGTCGCTGTTTTTTTAGTAAGCTTTTCTTGCTTTTCGCCAGCCGATTATCAAAAGAGCAAGGATCAGTATGAGAAAAACAAGTACACATAAAGCCCAGATTGACTGTAGCAGCATGCTTTGGTTGACTAGCCAGGGAATCTCCTCCAGAGGCATGTTTTTCATTTTGGGGAGTGAAGGAATGATCATCGCGTCTGCATAAATGTGCAGGACGATTGGAGCTAGCAGTCCCCAGCGAAGTGCTGCCCATGCCCACAAAACACCAATGAGAAACGATTCAAAAATAGCTCCCAGACCATGCCCAGGTACGTGATAGTAGGCGAAAATTATCGAAGGAATGAGTAGATACATCCATCTTGCACCAGTGGGCAGATCTGTGTTCCTCCGATAGAGGAGTGTTAGCATGAGAAAAGGGATGCCGCGAAAGACAAGCTCCTCCCACAAAGGATTATGCCAGATGGCAAACACAAGCAGATTTGCTTTGCCAGCGAGTGACTGTGCACCGATTGGCTGCGTGCTAGACCATCCGCTAATCGCCTGAAAAGCAGCTCCAGCCGCTTTTGCCAATAAGAGACCGACAAGGATGAACAGAAATGCCTGCCCCAATTTTTTCCTCCCTACAAGCCATAAGATGCCGCCAGCGTAAAGCAGCGAGATCACACCAAAAATAAGCCAGCCAGGAAGAGGGACAGCGACCTTCCAATCGGTTTTCGGCCAGAATAGGAGAGATACGTAAACCGTTTGTCCCAAAAAACCTGAGGAGAGAAATTGTCCCCAGGAGGCGAGCAGGGGCAGAAAGAGCATCATCATCAATAGAAGAAGGAAAAGTGGGCTTTTGGTTACGTATCGAAATGTATTTGTCCACATTTGCGAAAACCTCTCATTCCAACCATTTTTCCATATAATCCTATATGCCTTTTACTCGGTCTAGGCGAAAATGGCATTCTTCAGATTTTTGTAAGAGTTTGATTAAGCAAGAAATGGTATCAGACGTATGATATGATAGAATCAAAATTCACTGTCAGTAATAGATAGAGAGCAGTACAGGAAGGGAGTGTCCAGGATGCAACAGCCCCAGCTTCTTCATGAAGAAAAGGTATTCAAAGACCCTGTTCACCGCTACGTCCACGTGCGGGACAAATTCATTTGGGATTTGATCAACTCCGCAGAATTCCAACGTTTGCGCAGAGTCAAGCAACTGGGCACCAGCTTTTTTACGTTTCACGGTGGAGAGCATAGCCGCTTTAACCACTCGCTTGGCGTGTATGAACTGATGCGCAGAATTTTGGAGACGTTCGAAGGTCGGATTCAGTTGACGTACGAGGAAAAGCTGCTGTGTCTATGTGCGGCTTTGCTCCACGATGTGGGCCACGGTCCGTTTTCCCATTCGTTTGAAAAGGTGTTCAAGTACCATCACGAGGATTGGACGCGCGCCATTTTGCTTGGAGATACGCAAATCAACCGCATTCTTCGTCGGTTTGATGATAGCTTCCCGAAGAAATTGGCAGAAGTGATTAATAAGACATATGACAATAAACTGATCGTAAGCCTCATCTCCAGCCAGCTCGATGCCGATCGGATGGATTACTTGCTGCGTGATGCCTACTATACGGGCGTTAATTATGGCAATTTCGAGATTGAGCGTATCTTGCGTGTCATGCGGCCGCAGGAGGATGGCATTGTCTTTAAATTCAGCGGGATGCATGCTGTCGAAGACTACATCATGTCTCGCTATCAAATGTACTGGCAGGTCTATTTCCATCCCGTTACACGAAGTGCGGAAGTCATCTTGTGCAAAATTTTTCAACGGGCGAAGCTCTTGTTCTCCCAAGGCTATCCGTTCATGCAGGAACCTGTCATGCTGCTGCCTTTTTTGCAGGAAAAGGTAGAGCTTGCTGATTATTTGGCGCTTGATGAATCCATTATTCTTTTCTATATGCAACTCTGGCGCAGAGAGCAAGACCCTGTGTTGAAAGATTTGTGCGCCCGTTTTTTGGACAGGAATCTCTTTAAATACGTCGAATATAATCCGAGGGATTTTCGCTTGCTGTCTGAACTAAAAGAACTATTTCAATCTGCCGGAATTGATCCGATGTATTATTTGGAGGTAGACACGACCTCCGATCTTCCGTATGATTTTTACCGTGCCGGAGAAGAAGAGGAGCGCATTCCGATTATGCTTCAAATGCCTTCAGGCGAGCTGGTCGAGCTGTCACAGAAGTCAGAAATTGTACAGGCCATTAGCGGAAAGCGGCGCTTTGATTACAAGCTGTACTTTCCATTGGATAAAGTCATGGCTTTGCCGGGGGATCTCTCCCGTAAGATTCGAGAACGTCTGGGAGTGATGGAGGATGCTTAATCGTCACGCCAAGATCATACGCCTGATTGAGATAGTCGGCGAAGTGAGCGGGCGAAAAAAATTGCAAAAGATGGTGTACATAGGAAAACATCTGGAGATGGATTTCGATGAGCGCTACGAGTTTCACATGTACGGTCCATATTCGGAGGAACTGACGCTTAGAGTAGATGAGCTGTGCAACATGGGGCTTCTGGATGAGCAAATGGAGAGTAAAGGTGCCATTCATATGTATCGTTACTCTTTGAACGAAACCGGTCATGATTTTCTCAAGTTTCATGAGGTTGACTTCGGGAGTGGAGAACGTGCGATTTTGCGCATGAACGAGGAGAATTCCCGTTTTCTCGAGCTGGTTTCTACGATTCTGTATTTCAACCACCTGCCTTATGAGGAAATGAAGGGCAAAATCTTTACGTTTAAGAGCAAGCAGCGCTACACCGAGGAAGAGATTCAAAAAGGGCAAGCGTTTATCGAAGAACTGCGTGCGCTGATGAAGGAAGACGGCGGCACTGCACGTAAGCAATAGGGAACACCATACAAGGACAAGCACGGCGTACGAACTTGCAAGAGTTGTGGTACGTCTTTTTTTTATATATGTCAGCCAGTCCAATGGGGCTGGCTTTTTTTGTCTCAGTTCGGAGCTGCATAATACGGGCATCGTTCTTTGACAAGTGCATAGGTATGAAACATTTTGCTTAGCGAAAGGGAGATGGTCGTGAGCAGAAGCAAGCAATGGTGGCTGTGGATCGCGCTCGGTGTTGTGATACTTGTCGCCGGTATAAGCGCGTGGGGGACAGCCAGTGCGCATGAAGTGAGAGTGGTGTATGTCTATAGTGATAGTTGCGTGTATTGTACGGAGTTTGGGCCGACATTTGAGAGAGTCGTGAAGGAATATCCACCGGAAATGATTCAACGACTGGATATCCATGAGCAGAAAGAGCTGGATGAAGCGTCGCGCCTCGGGGCAGAGGCAACCCCCACTGTTTTTGTCGTCGAACAAGGTAAAGTGGTCGACAAGCTGGAAGGGGCGGTACCCGAGAATACGTTGCGAAGCTTTTTGCAAAGGCACCTAAATCAGACTCTTTCTAAAAATGGATAATATAGGTAAAATATCCGGTAAAGAGGGGGTCATTCCATGAACAAACGTGCAATGATGTCATGCCTACTAGCAGCTTTTCTCGCAATGGCAGGGCTTACTGGAGTAGCTGACAGTTCTAGCGTACAGGCTGCTGCGCCAGCGAAGGATTACGCTTCACATACAGCAAAGGCAGCCATTGATTTCGGTGTACAGAAGAAATACTTATGGCTGGATAGCAAGGGAAACTTTTATCCGAATAGTCAAATCACGCAGGGGCAGTTTATTGCGAGTTTAGTAGCGATTCGCGGATTGAAGGAGGTAGCGCCCGTACCGCAGCTCCCAGCGGGGCACTGGGCTAAGATGAGCTATGAGAAGGCGCAGAAGGCGGGGATTTTGGCGGGAGTGAAAGTCGAGCCGAACAGACTGATGACGAAGGAAGAAACAGCAGCGCTGGTGTATGCTGCATGGAAGCCGATTCGGGGTGAAAAGAATCCGAATTTAACTAATACCGGGGCGCTGATCACGTGGGGATGGATGAAGCCTGCGCCTAGTGGACAGCCCAAATTTCGTGAGGATTTGCCTGTGACACGAGGGGAAGCGGCGGAGATTTTGCGTTATTTGTGGAAGGATAAGTGGCAGCTTGAGCAAGGGGCTAAATTTGCGGATGAGTTTCATAAGAGCTTGAAGGTTGTGAATGGGAAGATTAGTGGGAAGGTGCCTAAGGGTGATAGTGATTTTATGATAAGGGCGATGTTTGTCTCAAAACAAAACGTTAAAGAAGGTTTTTTAAATAATGAATCCTTCAGTATTTCAATAAATGGTGCAGACTATATGTCTTTAGTAATAATAAATAATAACGACTCAACGGATGCTGGTGCTTTTATGTATCCCAAATTACCTACTTTTGAGAGAGTTGATAACACACGGAAATTTTATAAAGCGAAGGGTACAAAACAATGATACGACTTATAATAAGGCACAGGAAATTAATTTTTTCTGTGCTCTCCTTTTGTCTCTTAAGCGGGCTACTTACTATTTATTCAAATTTTGCAGGTGCAACACCAAACTACCACGGCATCGGTGTTGCTACTGTAGATTCACAGAAAGAGCTTGCACCAAAAAATCAGTTTGACATTCTTGCGATCTCAGGAATAGATGGAGAACTTGGTGCAACAGTATCACAGATTGAAGTAGATAGGGTCATTGATGGAAATAGAGTACTAGGATTCGCTGATATCAACAAAAAGGCAGACAGAGGATGGTACTTCGTAGACGAAAGTGAAACAAGCTACTGGATCAAACAGTTTGGCGGAAATCCCAATTATATCTTGGGGGGAGCTGCTAATGTTTATAGTAAAACTGTTTCTAGTAGTACTATAAGAGATTTCGTAGAGTACCAAGCCTACAACCTCGCAGAACTAGCCTCCGCCTCAGGCGGCGCAGGCTACACCAAAGGAGACAACCTCGTCCCAGACGGCAAAGGCGGATACATCTCAGTAGGCCACTTCCGAACAACCCCACAACCCAGCGGCAGCATAACCACCAACAAAACCAAATACAACCTCAACGAAACCGTTGAGATCCATGCAAATGCCACGGACTTTTCTTACTATGACCGCGGCATTTTTGTATGGTCTTTAAATGTGATCAACAAGACAACAGGACGTGGATACAAGAGCCTCTTGTCTAATCAAAAATTCAACGATCCAAGCACGGCTATCCCCACAGTAAACGAGACAAGCAATCCCCCGGGCTACAAGTGGACCTATAAAAATACCGAATATAAGCCTAGCGAGCCAGGCGTGTATGAAGTATCGTTAACAATCACTGACCTGCACCAAAGAAGCCGCCATGGATCAAGCAGCATAAGGGTTTCCACACCTTACACAGCACAATTCACAGTAGGAGATGTAATCCCGCCGGAGAAGCCTGATCCCGAAAAGCCTGACCCGGGCCCAGCTTGTTCGATCGGATCAACAAAAACCAAACTGAACATTCAAGTCGTTGGTGACAAGGATATAAAAGACCACAATGCTGTTGCAAGCGGCGGCTCAGATATTGCTGTCGAAAAAAATGCCGATATCACTCTCTCTGCCAATAAACCAGGAAAATACACGATGAATGGTTATGACATGAAGCCTGGAGCGAATGGGAATCGGAAGGTCGCGACAGGTAGGGTGGGTAGCTCTGGACGGGTAAAAGTCGTCTACATCAGTGATGATGGAACGGAGTGCTGGGAGAAATATTTGAGAGTCGAGTCGCCAGATGGCGAAGACTCATGCCCTATCGTTACGCTATCGGCATCTGCAGTAAGAAACGGTGAAACGATTGAGATTATGCCGTTCGATACACTTGCGTTCCGAGCCAAATACACAACCAAATACGGAGATAGCTCGGAGGCATCTCTCAAGTGGGATGTATCGCTTCCAAACGGAAAAATCTATACCTTGCCAGTCAAAGAAAATGACAATGGCAGATGGGGACCTTATGATTCCTCCAGTTTAAAGCTTCCGGACGGAAATGTTCATAACCCGTACTATTTTCCATTCGAGCGAGGAAAAACGTACAAACTGAAGCTAAACTTCGATGGAACAAAATGGGGGGAGCGACCTGAATGCAATTGGGAAATAACGATTGTGGTAAAAGATGCTTCCTGCTCAATCGCTGATCAAAAAAAGGTTGCGTTTTTGGTGCATAGTGAACCACCTCTGCCATTTTCTCCCGAAGGGGAAAGCATGAACGGATCAGTCAGCTCAGGTTTTACACTGAAAGACCCCGTATACATCAAGTACTTTACAGAGGTTGGAGATCAATACGATACCAATCTATCGTTTTCTTCGAAGGTATCTGGTACTTGGTATTGGAAGAGCCCCGGTGGAAAAACAGCGTTAACCGACAAGCTTGCAGCGGGCGAGCCATTCAGGCTCATGTTGCCGGCAAACGTAGATGTTGGCGATGAAATTGTACTGCTGTTCGAGTCCGAGACGGGCTGTACAGGTGAGGTGCGATTCACCATTGAGTCTGACCAAAAATGCTGGGATATTCTAGCGTCAGTAGAAATCGATCGAAACAATCAGAAGTGGAGCAAGGATATCCAACGTGGGGAAACCATTGAAATAGCAGCAGATGAGATTCGAGACAAGTATCGGTTTCGGATGTTTTTGTCGGATGATAGTCACTTTTCGATGAGATGGTTTGATCCTGCGTCTGGCTCTTGGGAAAGAAAGCGAGACGGAAAGGCACTCGATAGCTCAAACAGCTCCACAAATAGCCACTGGGTGTATTTCCCGAGAGACGAAAATGGTCTTCTTTTAGAAGGGCTGTACAAGGTGCAATTTTATTCAACCCAGAGTGACGGCTGCGACGGTCATTTTTTTGTGCAAATCGGCAAAGGTGATCCAAAACCGGATGGAGAGAATTTACTCATTGTGAAATCGAGCTTTCAAATTGATCCGAAGAGCCCTCGAGCTGCAGGAACCGATGCGACGATTACATTTAACGTGAAGAATGCCGGGAAATTAACACATGATACGAAATTGGCTGTTCGCTGGGCTAGCTCAGAAAAGGAAACTCGCTTGGACGTGAATGAATTCAAGCCGGGTGAGGTGCGCAAGATCACGGTTCCGACGAAGTATCCGCAAAAATCCGAGGATTTTATCGCCCATATCAATCCTGCGAAATCCATGCCGGAAAACGAGACGATCTGGACAGACAATCGTGCGGCTTGGCCAGTGAAGATTGTCGGTGGAGAAGTTCCGGAGCCGCCTGGCGGTGGGGGCGATTTTGATGGTGGTGAAATTGGCTTGGAGATTTATGACAGTGACGGTCGACAGCTACAAAAACTGCCATTACATGCAGACGGCGTGTGGGAACGTGAGCCTGCTACGATTCGCGTGGTCATAGATCAGACGAAAATAAACGAAGGCTTCCAAAAAACAGAGCAGGAGATCAATCAGAAAATTACGCAATTTAAAGCACAATTGGAGAGTGCAGTCAGCGGGGACAATATTAAAAACGTAACTGTCACTGCGAATCCGGGGTGGATTTCAGATGCCAAGAGTATGGCTGTCTATACACCAACACAGCTCGATCTGAAGCTGACGGGCCCCGGAGTGCCGATGCAATGGCAGGTAAGCAGTGCATCTACAGGCACTGAGGTCGTGTACACAGGAACTACGGTCCCAACACAGACGACTTGGCGCCAAGTACTCCAATCGCAAAAGTACAAAGCAGAAATCAACGGCTTTGTCATCGTGATGGATTATCAGGTCGATTTTGAGCTGTCCTACGAGAGCTGTGCTATGAACGACGAAGATGAAGAGGTGTGTGAACCACAGAACCTATCCAAAACGATGGCAGGACGCTATACGATTACGGTAAAAGGGGGAGAGCGCTCCTTTGAGGTCTTTGAGCCTAATGCAACAGGCTCGATTCGCCATACAGCCGAATGGGAAGCGTATCATGCCAGAGACAGGTATCCAAACAGCCAGCCTAACGATTATTACGCGGGTGAGCGCATTTTGACACAAGTGGAGCTGCAGGATCGACACCGTCATCCTGTGAGTAACCAGTTTCCCGTCGTGACATCTGCGCAGGCGTGGATTTCAGAAACTGGCATACGCCAAACGCCGTTACAGTCGTTGTTAGCCTTGCACCAAGCGACTCCTCGGCTCTGGAGAGGCCCCTCCTATTCCGCATCCAAGCTAGGGGCTCGTGAAGTGGGCGTAGATACGCCTTTGATGGGGGATAAACAGCATGGCTTCCAAAAGGATGCGAGCTACGCAGTCTATTACTCTGTTTCCTTTCGTTTTGACGTGAACAAAGGCTTCCCCTATCAAAATAAAGCCTCCGGGCAAGGGAACGAGCTAAAAGATTATCAACTACCCTTCCGAATCATTGCAAATGCATGGGAACGACAAGGAATCCGCAACCATACGACTCAGTAAAAATATTTGCACCCCCGCTCTGTCTTTTTCTACAGTAAAGTTAGAAAAAGGATGAGGGGGATTTTTGTGGGAATAATCACGCGGCGCTTGCTATGTGTACTTCTCCTATTCGCTTTATGCTTGGGAAATATAGTAGAACAGGGCTGGGCAAAAGAACCGGAGATATTCGTAGAAGAGGCGTGGGCATGGATCGACGAGGGAGAGGTGCGGTTTCAGGCACAATTATCGGGTACTCCGGATAAAGTAGAGCTGTCTGTCAATCAGGGCAGCGACAGCAAAACTCGTTCTTTTCACGAGGAGTCTCAGATTTCCCTCGCTGTAATGCCTACGGATGATAGCCCTGTCCAAATAACGATGTTCATAGATGATTCAGAGGAGCCGTTACGTAGCTGGGAGCTATCGTTACCTGAACACATAGACCCTACCGTAGAAAAAATAAAAATCCAAAAGGCGCCTTGGGATGAAATGGCTGCCGATCAGGGAGAGCCGTTAGTGTTGGTTGAACTAGAGATTGAAGACCAAAACGCAGCTCCGCCGGAAGAGTCAGAACAAAAACAGGAGCAGGATGCCACTGATGAAGAGCTTTCGCGGCTGGCAGAGGAATTTTATGCGGAATTTTCAGGTGAGAATAAGCCAGGAGAAGCGGAACTGCGCAGTCGAGAAGCTCGCTTTGAGGTAGAACCGAATGATACCTTGGGCAGCAAATCGGATTGGCTATTTGATGGAAAGGACAGCCATGGAAAGATTAGCAGCAAGGATGATGTTGATTTTTGGAAAATCAGAGGAACAACAAATGGACAGATGAATATATCCCTCACAGATATTCGGGCAAACGAAGACTACGATTTGTATGTGTATGATGAGGAGGAACGGGAGCTTGCCCGTTCAGAGCAGCATGGAAATGAGCCTGAGCTCATCGAGGGACTGGCACTTGAAAAAGACAAATGGTACTACATCAAGGTCGTTGGAAAACAGGGCTCGTTTTCGAAAGATTACTACTACCGCTTGCGAGCTGATTTCTCCGCAGATCAAGGAGGGGGCAAGGCAGATGGATACGAGCCAAACGACACAATGGAAGAGGCCTACGAGCTGGATGCGTATAACCGAAATATCGTAGGGAATCTTCATTCAAAGACGGATGTGGATTTTTACAGCTTATCCATTAAGCTCTCCTCTACTGTGGAGGTCTCCCTCAAGGATATCCCTACTGGAATGGATATGGACGTATTTCTCCTCGACGAGGCCGGAAAAGTCGTCGCTAGATCCGAGAAAGCGAAAAATTCGGATGAACATATTATCTTCAATGCCTATCCTGGAACCTACAAAGTCAAGGTTATGGCCAGCCAACGCTCGGGATTTACTGCTAACTCGTACAGTCTTTATATAGGAGACAGAACAATTCCGGTTATCTTAATTCCGGGAGTGGGTGGATCGCGCCTGGAAGTAGAGCAGAATGGAAAGAGATCGGAAATATGGTTGGGACTTGGCGATAGTCTCATTGGTATTAATGATCCTAAACACCGTCGGCTACTCTCGTTGGAGCCGATCAAGCCAAATAGTGTAGATGTGCAGCCAGTCGTCCGTGATGCGACGATCCACCCGGAAAAAGATGATTTTTATGCCATCGAGTATCTTTCCTATGCACCGTTTTTAAAAGAACTTACCGAACAGTATTACAGCATGGTAAAGGAACTGGAGAATGCAGGATACAAAAAGCATCGCACCTTATTTGCACTGCCGTACGATTGGCGTTACAGCAGCACCAAAAATGCCAAACTTCTAAAAGAGAAAATCGACGCTGCACTGAAGGCAAGTGGGGCAAATCAGGTGCATTTGGTGGCACATAGCATGGGTGGGCTCTTGGTAAAAGAAACACTTCTATCCAATGTGTCCTACCAGCGCAAAGTGAATCGTGTCGTATACATGGGCACACCCTTCCTTGGCTCTCCACGGGCATATCAGGCTCTTAAGCACGGATACAATTTTTCGATCCCTTGGCTGGATGAGGAAACAGGGAAAGTGATTTCCTCTTATGCACCTGCCGTTTACGAGCTGTTACCCTCTAAAAAATACTTTGAAACGGTTGGCTTCCTGAAAAGGAGTAACATTCAGTACTACACCTATGATGAATTTTTAAAGGACAAAAATATTCGCCTCGACTATGCGCCGCTCGTCAAACATGGCGGCAAAATGCATGAAAAGTGGGATAACAAAACGATCAATGTTCCCCAGTATTCCATCGTGGGTACAGGTCAAGTAACACTGCTTGGTTACTTTTACGATTCTTTTTATAACGAATGGTCCCCGATTCTCGATCCTGGCGTTGGGGATGGCACCGTTCCGTATATGAGTGCCAATTACGCCCAGAAGGATATGAAAAAACGATACTACGTGAAAGGCGAACACGCCAAACTGCCGACCATACCAGAAGTCATCGACCAAGTAACGCGATTGCTACAGGGAGATGAGGAATTACAATCAGGATTGCGCAATGCTCCGGACCAAAATGCTGACTACCTGTATTACATCATTGCACAAGATGACAAAAGCTTTCCTGAAGTGACGATAAACAAATCCGGTCAGACCTTTACGCTCGACGCCAATAAAAAAGAAGTACGGGAAGACCTGTCAATTGAATATCACGATCGCATCGTTGTTATCCATGTTCGAGATGGTGAAAACTTGGAATTCCAGCCGACTGTAGCTGTAGAGGGAGAGGAGCCAGCGCGCTTTCTGATCAAACGCTTTTCTTCAGATGATTCGGAGCGTTACAAAGAAACAGGAAGACGTTACGTGCTTGATGTGCGTGGACTGACAGAGGTAGAAGAATCTACAGATTCCAATGATGTGTAGTCATCAAAAACAAAGGGTGTAAGACAATGGATGATAATTGGATAATCTGGTTCATACTCGGTCCTTTCGTATTTTCATTGATGTTTGCGGGGCCTTTGATCGGTTTGTTCATCGCCGCTTCCATTCGCTTCATGCTAGGCTTTCGAGGCTGGTTGATCTTTCTAAGTGTTCTTTTTATCAGCTTTGTGTACTACCTGTTTATTGTTCCCTCTGACACGATGCTAGGTGAACTGTTAGTCATGAAGGTTGCCATGGCGGTCCATACAGCCGTCGTAACAATCCTGATCATGTGGGGCATCGAAAAAATGATCCAGCTCGTAAACAAAAAACGAAACACCCAATAGCCCATGGATAAATAACTGGGCACATAGGCAAATTGCGTCATCGCACGCTTTTCGAGTAGAATAAAGGAAGGAGAATGATTGTCTGGAGGTTATTCAAATGGATATTTTTGATAATAAAAAAGGCGGCTTTACCATCATGAGTGGAAAAACCGATGTACATGGCGGTTTTGGTCAAGGTGTACTCGACCTGAATGCTGTATCCTCGGTCATAATCGATGGGGACGAAGCGTACATTGACATGGGTGCCTTGCATGCCAAAAGTTCTGTAGAAAAGGGCATCAAATGGACGACAAATAAAGAAGAAGTACCAAATGGAAAGCCTTATTGGCTCGTTTGGGTAACAGTCGATCGCAATGAAGCTGGTCCTTACTATGCAGGGGCAACTGCGTGCTACATGGAAATTGATCGGGAAGCGCGTCGGGGCTACAAAATTTTGGCAGATCACGTGAATCGTATGGATTACTCCATGAAGAGACGTATTATGCTGTCCGATCTATCCGATAAGGAAAAGGCCGCTTTGAAAAAGCTTTTGATTGAAAATAACGCAGCGATGTATGAGAATTCCACAGAGGAATTAAAGCAAAATTTGTCCTAAAGTTGGAAATCGTGAACGGTCTGTGAACAAATCGTGAAATCAATTGTTCACACAATTGAAGTCAGGTAAACTTATTTCCATATTGTGTACATGTACACTTGGTCAGCAAACAGGGAGAGAGCCGTCACTCTTTCCCTGTTTGTCTTATATATAATTATCATTGCTGATCATAGTTTTTGGGAAATCGCGGAACACTAATGGGGATTGAACCAAACTGTTTGACGGAAGGGGCGGTACCCATTGGAAGAAGATCTCCGTGGTAATGAACAATCGCATGATCATTTTGTGAGGCACGGTGGTGTCCATTTCCGCACACACGTGACTCCGACCGAGATAAACAACTTTGTACGCAAGCTCCCTGCTGGAAAAAGGGACAGCTTGTTCGAAGTATTGGAACAGCTTGATCATGCCGGCCTGATTACGATCGTCAACGACCATGTTTTTGCCGATGGAGACGGAGTCGTGGGCGGCGGGGACAATCAGAGCACGCTAGGTTAATAGGCATATCAAAAAGGACGTACTCGATCAAGAGAAACGTCCTTTTTTTCTTTATTGATTCGGTTTCCACCAACTGCCCATGCGCTGCCAAAAGGTCGAAGAATCTGGCGGCTTTAAAGGTGTCGGTGTCTCATTTGTCGGGATGTGATCCGTGCAGTAATCTTGAGGCTCTGTTCCGCTGGCGAAATAAAAGAGCTGTGGATTCGGACAATGCTCGGTCGCCAGTTTTCCAGAAGCGGGATCAATATAGACAGAAACAACACCAGCTGGCATGTCAAAGAGCGCAGGGGGCTGACCTTTGAGCGCACTTTCCATGAACTGAGCCCAGATTTTTTTGGACAGATAGCCTTCCTTTACATCATCGACCTTTTGATTTTTGTCGTAACCTACCCATACGGTCGAAACCAGCTGCGGAGTGAATCCGCTCAGCCAAGCATCATAATCCGTGGATCCTGTTTTCCCTGCTACCGGTCGGTTCATTTCGCCAGCTACGCGATATCCCGTACCGCCTTGTTCAAATACACTTTGCATCATATTCACTAAGAGAGCAGAGGCGACCGGATCAGCTACCTGTGTTTTCTCAGGTTTTTCTTCAACCAAAATGTTGCCCTCGCTGTCCTCGATGGAGGTGATGGCAATGGGCTTAACGGCTTGTCCCTTGTTGACGATTGCTGCATAAGCTGCGTTTAACTCCAAGGGAGAGACAGGTGAAGTTCCTAGTGCGAGAGAGGGAACTGCTTGCATCGAGCTGGTGATACCTAATTGCTTTGCCTGATCAACCACTTTTTGTGGCCCGAGAAAATCAATAGTCTTGACGGCATAAATATTGTCGGAGGTTTTGATTGCTTCACGCATGTTGATCAGTGCGTTTGCATATTTTCCACCAAAATTGCCGGGGATGTACTGCTTATTGTTATCGTAGGTAAAAACGGTCGGTTCGCTTTTCATCAACGTGAGCGGTGTATAGCCGTTTTGCAAGGCTGACAAATACATGATCGGCTTGAAGGAGGAACCGGGCTGACGCTTGCCAAGCACGCGATTGAACTGACTCACCTTGTAGTCACGTCCACCTACCATCGCTTTGATATAGCCGGTAGCAGGGTCCATGGCGACGAGGGCTACCTGCAAATTCGAATTATTTTTTGGTAAGACAGAAGCAACAATATCCTCGGCCTTTTTTTGTACAACTGGATCAAGGGTCGTGTGGATTTTCAGACCGCCATGAATAAATTTTTCTTCGTCAATGCCATATTTGTTTTTTACCAAATTCGCGATGTAATCGCGGAAATAAGGAGCTGGCTCGGTTACATTCTCGTTTGCTCGCTGTTTCAGCTTGATTGGCTCCGCGTAGGCTTGCTCTGCTTCCTTCGATGTCAGTAGATTGTCGCGCTCCATGGCATTCAAAATGAGCTTTTGTCTGGCTTTGGCACGTTCCAAATCGACAAACGGTGAATAATAAGTAGGACCCTTCGGGATGCCTGCGAGCATGGCGCTCTCTGCTACCGTCAAATCTTTGGCGTCCTTGCCGAAATAGGTTTGGGCAGCAGCTTGTACGCCATAGGCTGAATGACCGTAATAAATCTGATTCACGTACATTTCTAATATTTCATCCTTGCTGTAATTCAGTTCAAGCTGAATCGCAAGAAGGGCTTCTTTGATTTTTCGCTCCCAGGTCTTGTCCAAGCTGAGGTACAGATTTCTCGCCAATTGTTGGGTGATGGTACTGGCACCTTGACGCATGTCCATGTTAACGACATCGACATAAGCAGCCATGGCTAACCGTTTCCAATCAAAACCAAAATGCTCGCGGAACGAACGATCTTCGATAGCGATGGTCGCATCAAGCAATGCTGGTGAAATCTCTGCAAGTGGCACAGAAATCCGGTTTTCGCCACGGTGCATCGTATCCAAAACCTCTCCATTGGAAGCGTAAATCGTCGTGGTTTGCTTCACAAACGTTTCCGGGAGTGGTTGTGAGCGTAAGTACAAAATGAGTAGCAAGATGGCAAAAGAGAAACATAATAGACTGAGAATGGTAAATTTTACAAATTTCTTAGCCCAACGCAAATAGCGCAGTAATGGGGCTTCGCGAATGATTTCCATGTGTGCCTCTCCTCCTTTCTGCGGTTGAATCAATAAAATAGGACATACTACGTTACTAGTAGTATGTGTCGCTTGCAAGCTGGTTAAACTTTCCTTGCTAGAAAAATATCTTGCAATTTGGAAGACAGCTACTATAATTTTCTTGTTATATTGTATTTTCATGCGGTTAATTGAAGGAGGTTACATAGCCATGAACATGGAATTGTGGTACACCGAAAAACAGACGGAAAATCACGGGATAACAACGAAAATTACAGAAACCCTATACAGTGAGAAATCCGAGTTTCAACAAATCGACGTAATTAATACGAAGCAGTTTGGTCGCATGTTAGTGCTCGACGGCATGGTTATGACTACCGATGTCGATGAGTTTGTCTACCATGAAATGATTTCTCATATCGCGTTGAACACGCATCCGAACCCGAAAAAGGTTCTGGTTGTAGGCGGCGGCGATGGCGGTGCTATTCGTGAAATCGTAAAGCACGCGTCTGTAGAAAAAGCAGTTCTGGCTGAAATCGACGGTGGCGTCATTGAGTCTTGCAAAAAATACTTCCCTGAGATTGCGAGTGCATTGACAGGCAATCCACGTGTAGATGTACAAGTAATCGATGGCATTAAACATATTCACGACCACAAAGGTGAGTACGATGTGATCATGGTTGACTCTACAGAGCCAGTAGGACCAGCCGTAGGTCTGTTTGAAAAAGGTTTCTACCAAGGCATTCACGATGCTTTGAAACCAGACGGTATCATGGTTGCTCAAACAGAATCTCCTTGGTTCAACCGTGATCTGATCAAGCGTGTGTTCAAAGACCTGAAATCGATCTTCCCGGTTACTCGTCTCTACACTTGCAGCATCCCTACTTATCCATCCGGACTGTGGAGCTTCACCATCGCTTCCAAGCAACATGATCCGTTGGAAGTAGATCCAGCGAAAATCAAAGATTTGGGCACCAAATACTACAATGCGGAAGTTCACCACGCTGCTTTCAAACTGCCTAACTTTGTGGCTGAGCTGACCCGCGACTAATCGGGGGAGAACTACACCTATGCGTTTTGACGAAGCATACTCTGGAAATGTCTTTATCCGTAGTCACGGGAATTACGAAGAAAGCCAAGCGGTTATTTACGGTATGCCGATGGACTGGACAGTGAGCTTCCGTCCGGGCTCTCGTTTTGGCCCTGCCCGTATTCGTGAGGTTTCCATCGGACTGGAAGAGTACAGCCCGTACTTGGACAGGCTGTTGGAAGACATCAAATACTTTGATGCTGGCGATATTCCTCTTCCTTTTGGAAACGTGGAAGGTAGCCTGGACGCGATCCGTACATTCGTGGCAAAAGTATTGGCAGATGGCAAATTCCCATTGGGTCTGGGCGGAGAGCACTTGGTTTCCTGGCCAGTATTCCAAGCGGTTTATGAAAAGTACAAGGACATGGTCGTATTCCACTTTGACGCGCATACTGACCTGCGCGACAACTACGAGGGATACGAATACTCCCACTCCACCCCGATCAAAAAGGTATGCAACCTGATCGGCGGTAAAAATGTATACTCTTTCGGAATCCGCAGCGGGATGAAGGACGAGTTTGAGTGGGCAAAAGGAAACATGCACCTGTACAAATACGATGTACTGGAGCCAGTGAAGCAAGTGCTGCCTACCATCGGCAACCGTCCGATCTACCTGTCGATTGATATCGATGTATTGGACCCTGCGCACGCTCCAGGAACAGGTACAACAGAAGCAGGCGGCATCACGTCTCGTGAGCTGCTCGATACCATTCACTTCATGGCAAACAACGGTGCGAATGTCATCGGTTGTGACCTGGTGGAGGTTGCTCCTGTGTATGACCACAGTGAAATGACGCAAATCGCGGCATCCAAAATCGTTCGCGAGCTGCTCTTGAGCTTTGTAAAATAAGATATCCGCTTTAAATAAGCCTTCGGTTTGCAAAAGAACCGGGGGCTTTTCCTATTAATTGGGACGTTAATTTCAATTAATAAACATTTTAGTTTACAAAGTATAAAATTATCAGTACAATCATAATAGTAAGATGATTGAAAAGTCGACGGAGGGTTTCCTACAAAGGAGTTGTCTGCATGAAAGAGGTATTTGCCTACGCACCATTTCGAAAGCTGTTCTTTTCCAATTTGTTCTCCGGTTTTGGGCAAGGGATGACGATGATCGGGATTGCCTGGTTCCTCGTGGAAACGACAGGTTCTGCTCAACTTTTGGGCTCGACCATGTTTACTTCTGCGGTACTGATGTTTTTCATTGGGCCGTATATCGGGACGCTCATCGATCGTTACTCCCGCAAGAAGATGCTGCTGATAGAAAACTTGATCGGATTTAGCGTGCTTGGCATGCTTGCAATCTGGGGCTTTTTCGGAGAGTACACCGAGTGGATGCTGATTGTCATCTATTTGACGACGACTTTTATGTACCAAATTCATTACCCGACGCAGTCCGCGCTGGTACAGGAGACGTTTGAGCCCAAACACTACAACAGCATCAACAGTCTGCTCGAGATCGAAGGACAGACGGCATCCGTTCTTGCTGGCGCATTTGCGGGGATTCTGCTTAGCTCCTATGGGCTGCATGTGGTGATTATTTTCAATGCGATTACGTACTTGTTCGCCTTTACCTTGCTGTCTACCATGACGTATACCTTCACGCTGGAAAAAGAAGCGAAGCAAAACCAGGGTGTCGCGTGGACGGGGCAGCTGATGGAAAGCTGGCGGTACATTCAGCAAAAGAAAGGATTCCTGCTGTTTGGCATATCCGCACTCATGCCCTTCATCGCTGTTATGGCGACGAACTTATTGAAGCCTGTTTACATAAGCCAAACGCTGCAGGAGGGTGTCTCGGTTTATTCGCTGGGAGAGGTCACATATGCACTGGGGGCTGTGGCGGCAGGTTTACTCGTTGCGATCGTCGTTCGCAAGATGGGACAGCTGGCAGCCATGATCGGCAATACGTTGTTGTTCGCGATTGCCATTGTCGTCATGATTGCTTTGCCGTATGGCTGGGCGCTGATTGCGGCGTACACGTTTTACGGGTGGAGTAACGCTTCTGTGCGCTTGATTCGGCAATCGCTCTATATGACAGTTGTGCCGAAGCATCAGATGGGGCGGGTGATGAGCTTTTTCAACTCAATCGGCATGATGATGCGTCTGGTCCTGATCGGTTTGTTTACGGCTATGATTGATTATACGGGGGCAGGAGTCGGGTACTTGGTGTTGGCGGGTCTACTGCTGCTGGCGGCAATCGGGATTGCTGCTACCATGAGATACCTGCTGGCTGATGCCAAAGCAGAGGCTGCGGTTGCCACAGAAGAGCGATGAAGGGTAGAATGTAGGGATAAATGGGAAGCGAAAGAAAGTGGAGTGTGGAAGCAGCATGCAAGACATACAAGTGAAATTGACGGCACGGCATCATGTCGAAGGCAACTGGGAAGAAACGACCCACAGCTATGAGGGCAGGCGCGTACAAAAAGCATCCGCGTGGTACTTGACCTACAAAGAGCAGATGGAGGGCGTAGGCGAAGTAAGCACGACACTGAAGCTGACAGATACGTCCATAACGTTGGTTCGTCAGGGCGGAGTTTCAACCAGGCAGCAATTCGAAAAAGGTGCCAGCACTCATTCTACCTATCAAAGTCCCTATGGTCCGTTTGCAATGGAGACGCATACGAACAAGCTGCGAATCCGCTACGAAGCAGAGGTTCCTGTACAGGTAGAAATCGCGTACCAGCTATGGATGAATGAGCAGTACGCTGGTGAGCATGAGCTGAAAATAGAGCTAGGAAAATAAGCCGCCCTTTGCAAGGGCGGTTTTTTGCACGTACAATAGGAGTACTTGCGGCTGAAGTGGGAGGGGGATACAGCATGTTTGTACTCGCAAATGGACTAATAGCCGGTCTGGGTCTTGCTGCTTTTTTAGCGCTCGGGGATGGTTTGTTTGATACCAATACCTTTCCCGTTTTAATTGATGTCAGCTATGTACCGGGTATGGAAAACCTGCCCTCTATTGTAGAACTATTGATTCATCTGCTGATTAGTGTGATCGTCGCCTTTTTTCTCATGCACTTTTACCCGCGGGAACGAAAAGCCCGGTCGGTACGATATTTGCTGTACTGGATGCTCAGTTTTTCTGTTGCGTTTTTCCCATTTAGTGTGCTGAGTCAATCCCCTATGAGTATGACAGCGTTCCTCATCTGGATATTGGGACATTTACTGTATACCGCAATGCTTGCCATTCAGGTAGGGCGTAATCGATAAATGCATAAAAGTGCCGAATATTCGGCGAAGTGATGATTTTTTGGCAGTATGGATGAAAGGAAGGAGTGAAAGCCGGGATGCCGTTGTCAGATACGGTAGAAATGTTGCAGGCGATCTTGGGTGCTATCGATGAAGGAATTCACGTTGTGGATGCAAATGGCATTACGATTTTCTACAATCACGTCGCAGCCAAGCTCGATGGGTTGACCCCAGAAGAGGTGTTGGGAAAGCCATTGTTGGAGGTTTTTCCTTCGCTTGATCGACAGTCGAGTACCCTGCTGCGTGTTATCGATAGTGGCGAATCAATTTACAACCAGACACAGACATATAAGAACTGGAAGGGAATGCGTGTAGAGACAATCAACACGACACTCCCGGTAAGAGTAGGCAAAAGGTTAGTCGGCGCAGTCGAGGTAGCGAAGGATATCGGCAAGCTAAAAGAACTGTCGGAACGCTTGGTCGATCTTCAGGCCAAAATTAGCAAGCCGAAACGGACAAAACGCACGGTAGATGAAACGACTTTTCATTTCGAAGACATTTTAACGATGAGTGAAAAAATGAAGCGCCTCAAAGAGCGCGCTCGAAAGGCTGCCCGGACAACTTCTCCTGTATTGATATACGGCGAAACCGGGACGGGAAAAGAACTGTTTGTTCAATCCATTCACCACGCGTCTGTCCGCAGCAGTAAGCCATTCATCGCGCAAAATTGTGCCGCGCTGCCTGCCGCGCTGCTCGAAAGCTTGCTGTTTGGCACGACAAAAGGAAGCTTCACGGGAGCCGATGATCGCCCAGGATTATTCGAGCTGGCGGATGGCGGTACTCTATTTTTGGATGAACTGAACAGCATGCCGCTCGACCTGCAGGCAAAGCTGCTACGAGTCCTCCAGGACGGTCAGATCAGACGGATCGGTGGGAGCCATTCGACCAAAGTAGACGTGCGGGTAATCGCCGCAGTCAACGAAGCACCGCAGTCACTCGTGGAGCGAGGAGTCATGCGTGCCGACCTGTACTACCGGATCAACGTCGTCTCTTTTGAACTGCCGCCATTGCGCGAGCGCAGAGAAGATGTGGAGATGCTGATCGATCATTTCTTGCAAAAGTTTAACCGGATTTTCGGTATGAATGTGCGTGGAATCAGCAGGGAAGTGGCTCAATTGTTTGCTGCGTATGAGTGGCCGGGGAATGTCCGTGAACTGGAACATGTCATAGAAGCAGCCATGAATATGGTGGAGTCAGACATTATTTTGCTGGATCATCTTCCGGCTCATTTACTGGAACGCTCGCAGTCCGAGAAAAAAGAAGCGTCAATTTCGGCTCAACTCCTACCAAAGGAAGGCTGTACGCTGCCCGAAATTTTGCGTGAAGTAGAGGAAAAAGTGATCAAAGATGCGATGCAGCAAACGGATGGCAATGTACTTCGCGCCGCCAAGCTCTTGGGCATCCCAAGACAGACGCTGCAATACAAGCTCTCGCAGCGGATGATCCCTCCCTGTTGATTGCCGAAAATTCGGCAGACTCGCGAAGGATTACAGGGAATAGAAGCGCTCACAAAACGCTCTATTCCTTATTTTCTAAATCTTTTGATTTGTTGGCATGGCACTTGCATCTCTTGTTGATTGAGTGAAACGAAGAGGTTCACCATAAGACGAGAGGAGACGGGATGCACATGACAGTAGCGACAAAACGCGATTGGCGTTCGATAGAACTTTGGAAGGATGTCACGGACGAGCAATGGAATGACTGGATGTGGCAGCTTACGCACACGATCAAGACGGTCGATGATTTGAAGCAGGTGATCAACCTGACACCGGAAGAGGAAGAGGGCGTACGTATTTCTACGCAAACGATTCCACTCAACATCACACCGTACTATGCTAATCTGATGGATCCAGACGATCCAAGCGATCCCGTTCGCATGCAGTCTGTACCTTTGTCCTCTGAGATGGTTCGTACCAAATACGACATGGAAGACCCACTCCACGAGGATACCGATTCTCCTGTACCCGGTCTGACACATCGTTATCCAGATCGCGTGCTTTTCCTGGTGACGAACCAATGCTCCATGTATTGCCGTTACTGTACGCGCCGTCGCTTTTCCGGCCAGATCGGCATGGGCGTGCCAAAGAAACAACTGGATGCCTGTATCGATTACATTCGCTCAAGACCAGAAGTCCGCGATGTACTGCTCTCCGGTGGAGACGGTCTGTTGATCAATGACCGCGTACTGGAGTACATCATCAGCAGCCTGCGCGACATCCCGCATGTTGAAATTATTCGGATCGGTACGCGCGCACCCGTTGTATTCCCGCAGCGCATTACTGAAAACCTGTGCAATATCTTGAAAAAATACCATCCGGTTTGGCTCAATACACACTTCAACCATCCAAAAGAGATTACACCGGAAGCGAAGCTGGCTTGCGAAATGCTCGCCAATGCTGGTGTTCCGCTCGGCAACCAGGCAGTTATTTTGGCCGGTATCAACGATTGCGCGAATACGATGAAAAAGCTGGTGCAGGACCTGGTGAAAATCCGCGTTCGCCCGTATTACATCTATCAATGCGACCTGTCTGAGGGAATCGGACACTTCCGCGCGCCCGTCAGCAAAGGGATCGAAATCATTGAGCACCTGCGCGGCCATACTTCCGGCTATGCAGTTCCGACCTTTGTAGTAGACGCTCCACACGGCGGCGGTAAAATTCCAGTCAGTCCGAATTACATCATTTCGCAAGCGTCCGATAAAGTTGTCCTGCGTAATTTTGAAGGCGTTATCACGTCCTACCCAGAGCCGAAGCAATACCATGAGCATGATGAAGAAAACTGCGAATACTGCAAGGCTGCAAAAGGCAAAGCAGTTGGTATTGCAGCACTCATGCAAGACGAGGTAGACAATCTGGAGCCGACTGATCTGCCCCGCAACAAGCGTATCAAAGCAACCAAGGTCAAATCACTCGCAGATGTTCGCACGGAGCAAAAGGCCAAGAAAGAACAGACCACTGCTGAGACCAAAGAAGCTTCAGGAAAATAAGCATGTTGAACAGCTACCCGTATGATGGTAGCTGTTTCTTTTTTCGTAAGAATATTTCCAACTCTTCGAAGAGGATGGATGATTCGCAACTTGTGTGTTAAGATCGAGTTGTACCCATTATGAGCGGTCGCTCAGTATCGTTTCATTTTTCGAAAAAAATAAACAGACTGACTGAATACTCATTCATTTATTTCCATGATTCTGATAAGATAGAAAAAACGATTTCCACGTCCAAAGACAAACTCGCAATAGAGGGGAGTAGAAAACATGCTGGCACTCATTAATTTGATCGCCTTTTTCCTGGTTCTTGCTTACGGGCTGTATTTAGCTGGGCATGTCGTGTACAGCAGATACTTGTTTATCAAGCTGGGGAAAAAGCCGGATGTGAAAAATGACTTTGGGGCACGCATCAATCTGATGCTCGACAACGTCATTTTCCACAAGAAGCTGCTAAAGGACAAAAAGAGCGGCGTGATGCACGTTGTGATGTTTTACGGTTTTATCACCTTGCAATTCGGGGCCATCGAGCTGATTATCAAAGGGCTTTCGAAAGGCTACGAGCTTCCTTTTGGCAGCGCTCACAAATATTTCTCTGTCATGCAGGAGATCACCACGTTTCTCATTTTGGCTGCAGTCGGCTACGCTTTTTACCGCCGCTATATCGAAAAGCTCAAGCGTCTGAAGCGCGGCTTCAAGTCAGGGATTGTTCTCTTGCTGATTTCCTCCCTGATGGCGACTGTATTGCTCTCGCTCGCTTTTGAACAAATTTGGCTCGGACATGAGCCATCGGCGTTCGCTCCGATCTCTTCTGTTTTCGCGATGGCTCTCTCTGCGATTGGGGTAGGGACAACGGGTGCAGTGGTAGGCTTTTACGTTTTCTGGTGGCTGCATCTGATCATCTTGCTCGGCTTCGCGGTGTATGTGCCGCAGTCCAAGCACGCGCATCTGCTGTTTGCGCCAGTCAACGTGTGGTTCAAGAAGCTGGACCCGCCAGGCAAGCTGACGAGCATTAATTTCGAGGACGAGACGCAGGAAGAATTCGGTGTCGGCAAAATCGAGGATTTTACACAAACGCAGCTCATCGACCTGTACGCTTGTGTGGAGTGCGGTCGCTGCACGAATATGTGCCCGGCCTCTGGAACGGGAAAAATGCTCTCCCCGATGGATCTGATTACGAAAATGCGCGACCATTTGACGGAAAAAGGTGCGTCGGTGACGTCGCGTACGCCATGGATGCCGAGCTTCGCTTTTTCGCAGACGACTGCCAATCAGATTGCGTTCCAAGCATCTGAAGTAGCGGCGACAGCGGAAGGAGCAACCGCGGTCTATGAGAAAAGCTTGATCGGCGATGTCATTACCGAGCAGGAGCTATGGGCGTGTACGACCTGTCGCAACTGTGAAGACCAATGCCCGGTAATGAACGAGCATGTCGATAAAATCATCGATATGCGCCGCTATTTGGTTATGACAGAAGGAAGCATGCCAGCAGAAGCGCAGCGCGCCTTGAACAATATCGAGCGTCAGGGCAACCCGTGGGGAATCAACCGCAAAGACCGGACGAAATGGATTGAAGGTCTGAATGGTGAGTACGAGGTGCCAACTGTGAAGCAGGTCGAGGAATTCGAGTACTTGTTCTGGGTAGGCTCGATGGGATCGTTTGACTTGCGCAGCCAAAAAATTTCGCAGGCATTTGTGAAGCTCATGCATGAAGCAGGCGTGAAGTTCGCCATTCTGGGCAACGAGGAAAAGAACTCTGGCGATACGGCCCGCCGCATTGGTAATGAATTCTTGTTCCAGCAGCTCGCTCAAGAAAATATCGCCTTGTTTGAAGCCTATGAAGTCAAAAAAATCGTCACCTGCGATCCGCATGCGTTCAATACGTTCAAGAACGAATATCCGGAGTTTGGGTTGAAGGCAGAGGTGTACCACCACTCTGAGCTGTTGGCGGAGTGGGTGAAGGAAGGCAAATTGAAGCCAACCAAGGAAGTCAAAGAGCGCATCACCTACCACGATTCCTGCTACTTGGGTCGCTACAACGAAATTTACGACAAGCCACGAGTGATCCTCGAAGCCATTCCTGGCGTAGAGGTAGTCGAAATGAAGCGCAGCGGCTGCGACAGCATGTGCTGCGGAGCAGGCGGCGGCTTGATGTGGATGGAGGAACATGAGGGCTCTCGTGTCAACGTCACACGTACGGAGCAAGCTCTGGAGGTCAACCCGACGGAAATCGCGAGTGCATGCCCATACTGCCTGACGATGATGAACGACGGAATCAAGACCAAAGAGCAGGAAGACCACGTTAAAACACGCGACGTCGCGGAAATTCTCGCAGACGCCATCTAGGTTCATACCATGCGCAAGTCTCGGTGCTAATCAAAGCGACGAGGCTTGCGCATTATTTTTTTGCAAAAAACTGTAAGATAAAGGAGCCAGCTGAATCTAAAGGAGTGGGAAGGGAGTGAGGAAGCTGGAGCTTGCAGAGAAAAGTTTAACAAAAACAAAAGAAGCATTATTTGATCAATTAATCCGGCACTATTTAAAAAAGGTGCTGCGACTCGTGTATTTGATGGTCAAGGACCGTAGTCTTGCTGAGGATATTACCCAGGAAGTGTTCCTGTTAGCTTACAAAAACTTGGGGAAATTCCGCCAAGAGAGCTCGATGCAAACATGGGTGTACCGAATCGCCGTCAACGAAGCGAAAAAACATCTGCGCTCGTGGTCGTTTCGTCACCTGTTTTTCAAGCCGGAAGTGGACATAGAGGTAGTCGAGGGAGCAGAGTCGGCTGTTTTGCAAAATGACCTTCGCGCCCGTTTTGCCCATCTCGTTATGAAGCTGCCGCATAGCTATCGTCAATTGATTGTCCTTCACTACTACGAGGAGTTGTCCGTAGAGGAGATCGCGGTCATTTTGGACACGTCGGCAGGAGCCATTTATACGAAAATGCACCGCGCACGCCAGAAGCTCAAAGCGCTCCTGGAAAAGGAGGGGATCGAATGAATCTGGATAAATTGCTGGCGGAATTCAAGGAAACGGCTGACCGGACACTGTTGCGCGGAATGGACGATACGACTGGCTTGGAGGAGAGGATTCGCATGAATATCGAGAAGAAAGGCAAGAAAAGGTTTCGTTTCATCTACCCCGTAAGCGCAGCGCTTGTTGCGGTCGCGATTGTCATCGTGCTTACCCCTTATCTACTGCAGAAGGAAAGCACGACGAGTACACATACGCCGAAGGAAACGTCTGCCGAGCCAGGTACCCATCAAAAGTCCGATCCAAAAGCTCACCCGGCCTCTGATGATCAGGTGATTATGGAAACGGTAGATGAGATCATCGATGTCTTGCGTGTTGGGATGACACAAGAACAAATGAAAGAAAAGATTTCGATCCCTTACAAAGTTGTAGACGATTATGGCGGAAGCGGGGACGATGGCACAGAAGAGTACTGGGGCTATTCGATTCTCGCAAAAGAAGGATATCAGCGAAAAGACTGGACAATGATCGAGACAGAGGCTCTACTAAAAAGAGACGTGGGCTTGGAGATGTTAGTTGGATGGAAGGATAAAAAGCTTCATTGGTATTCCGTGAGCTATGTCCAAGGCAAAGACGTCTATTTTTTCAAGCTGAATAGCAACGGAACTGTCCAAGAAGAAATCGTTCAAGATGGTGCCGAGACACCTGCTCCTCCGTCCATATTCGATTTAAAGACAGAGGAACAGGATCGTTATTACAATTACATGTATGAGAAAAAAGATGAGCTTTTGCGTGGATTATCTCCAATCGATGTATGGAAGCTGTATGTGCAAGCACAGCAAGAGGGTCAGCTCGAAATGCAGTACGCTTTGCATATCGAGGACGATGGATTCGAGAAGCCAACACTGGAGCAATATTTGGAAGATATGAAAAAAGATCCGGTTGGAGCACGAAATAGCTGGAAGCAGTTGAAAATGATGCGAGAATTGGCAAATGACTTAACGCTTGAACAAACGTCTGACAAGGAAGCGGTTGTATGGGTGACTTTCAAGGACAACAGGGATAAGGTTGGATATAAAATGCAGAAAAACAAACAGGGCATCTGGAAACTAAGCTGGATGGCACGACAATAGCAACAACAGCCTGGCTTTCACAAAAGTCAGGCTGTTCTTTTTTTCATTATAGATTGACTATTCGTACGGAAGACGGCAAAATAAAAGTATGCAAAATGAACGAACGCTCGATCAATTTAGTTTTTATTGATGTGAAACATCATCCGAATGGAGGGCATTCGATGAAAACGGTCATTGCAGGGGCAGCGCGTACCCCTTTTGGTAAGTTTGGTGGCTCTTTGAAAGCGCTATCGGCAGTAGAGCTCGGCTCCATTGTGATCAAGGAAGCGGTAGAGCGCGCTGGTATTTCCGGCGATCAGGTGGACGAAGTGATCATGGGTATGGTCTTGCAGGCAGGTGCGGGTCAGGTGCCCTCACGCCAGGCAGCTCGCAAAGCTGGTTTGCCGTGGAATGTAGCGAGTGAGACGATCAACAAAGTATGCGCGTCCGGGATGCGTGCAGTGACGATGGGGGACCAGATCATTCGGGCCGGAGACGGAGAAATCATCGTCGCTGGCGGCATGGAGAGCATGAGCAACGCACCGTATGCACTGCCAGATGCACGTAACGGAATGCGGATGGGAGATTCGACCGTTCGCGATCTCATGATGTACGACGGCCTCACTTGCCCGTTTCATCAAGTGGCGATGGCTGTTCACGGCAGCAATGTGGCGGAAGAGAACGGGATTACGCGAGAAGAGCAGGATGCGTGGGCGCTGCGCAGCCAGCAGAGAGCCGCACAAGCGATGGAAAAAGGACTTTTTGCCGACGAGCTTGTCTCGGTTTCCATTCCGCAAAGAAAAGGGGATCCGCTGCAAGTAACCGTCGATGAAGGACCACGTCCGGATACCACCGAGGAAGGATTGGCGAAGCTGCCACCCGTGTACAAAAAGGACGGAACAATCACGGCAGGCAATGCACCAGGAATCAACGACGGGGCGGCAGCAATGGTGCTGATGTCAGACGCGAAAGCACAACAGCTGGGCATCAAGCCGCTTGCGACGATACTGGGGCACGCCGCAGTCGGCGCAGAAGCTCCTTATATCGCGACAACTCCGGGGCTTGCGATCAACAAGCTCTTGGAAAAGACAGGTGTCTCGCTTTCGGAGATCGATCTATTTGAGGTAAACGAAGCGTTTGCCGCGGTGATTTTGACAAGTGGCAAAATCGTTGGCTGGGACGCAGAGAAAGTGAATGTAAACGGGGGAGCGATTGCGTTCGGACACCCGATTGGCGCGAGTGGGGCTCGGATCATTATGCACCTTGCTTATGAATTAAAAAGACGAGGCGGCGGCTTAGGGATCGCGGCCATTTGCAGTGGTGCCGCACAGGGTGACGCCATCTTGATTAAAGTAGAGTAAGGGAGGCCTTTTTACATGAACGTACAAACGATTATGGTCATCGGGGCAGGACAAATGGGCAGCGGGATTGCCCAAGTAGCGGCGCAGGCTGGCTTTCGCGTTTTTCTGAACGATGTCCAGCAAGCATTTGTAGAGCGCGGTCTGGCCACGATTACGAAAAACTTGTCGCGCAACGTGGAAAAAGGCAAGCTCAGCGAAGCAGATAAGGAAGCGATTCTCGGCCGTTTGACACTGTCTACTGATCTGGCAGATGCGTCTGAAGCAGATTTTGTGGTAGAAGCGGTGACAGAAAACATGGCGGTCAAAACGCAAATCTTTTCCAAGCTGGATGAAGTATGTCCGCCGCATACGGTGCTCGCGAGCAATACATCCTCGCTGCCGATTACTGAGATTGCGGCAGTTACAAAGCGGCCGGAAAGAGTAATCGGGATGCATTTTATGAACCCCGTTCCAGTGATGAAGCTGGTTGAGATCATCCGTGGGCTGCAAACGTCCGATGAGGTCTATCAGCTGACAGAAGATTTGTCCAAACAAATGAGCAAGGTACCCGTGAGCGTCAACGATTTCCCAGGTTTTGTGTCCAATCGGGTACTGATGCCAATGTTGAATGAAGCGATTTATTGCGTGTACGAAGGAGTTGCAACACCGGAAGCGATCGATGAAGTGATGAAGCTGGGCATGAACCATCCGATGGGACCGCTTCAACTGGCTGATTTCATCGGGCTGGATACTTGCCTCTACATTATGGAAGTACTGCACGAAGGGTTCGGTGATTCGAAATACCGCCCATGCCCATTGCTGCGCAAGTACGTAAAAGCAGGATGGCTAGGCAAAAAATCCGGTCGTGGTTTCTACGTGTACAGCTAGCCGAAGATTTCGCAGAAAGGTAGGACGGACATGGATTTCCGATTGAACGAAGAGCAAGAGATGATGCGCCGCATGGTGCGAGACTTTGCCCAGAAAGAGATCGCACCATTCGTCCCGGTGATGGAGGAGACGGACCAGTTTCCACGTCAGATCCTCAAAAAGATGGGCGAAATGGGGCTCATGGGCATTCCAATCGCCGAAGAGTGGGGAGGAGCGGGAGCGGACTTTATTTCCTACATTTTGGCCATTCACGAGATTTCCAAGGTGAGTGCGACAGTAGGTGTCATTTTGTCCGTGCATACCTCCGTCGGGACGAATCCGATTCTCTACTTCGGTACCGAGGAGCAAAAACGCAAATACGTGACCAAGCTTGCGAGTGGGGAATACCTCGGAGCTTTTGCCTTGACTGAGCCGCATGCAGGTTCTGATGCGAGCAGTATCCGAACCACAGCCGTGAAAAAAGGCGATGAATACATCCTGAACGGAAACAAGGTGTTCATCACAAACGGCGGGGAGGCTGATACGTATATCGCCTTTGCCGTTACTGACTCGACAAAAGGACCCAAGGGAATATCGGCCTTTATCGTAGACAAGGATACCCCGGGCTTCACGGTTGGGAAAAAGGAAAAGAAGATGGGACTTCACGGTTCCTATACGACAGAGCTCATATTCGACAATGCCCGTGTACCGGCTGCCAACCTGCTTGGACAGGAAGGGGAAGGCTTCTGTATCGCGATGGCGAATCTGGATTCTGGTAGAATCGGGATTGCTGCACAAGCCCTTGGTATTTGCGAGGCCGCAGTCCAATACGCGACAGAGTACGCGCGGGAACGCAAGCAGTTCGGACAATCGATTGCCAAGCAGCAAGCCATCGCTTTCAAGCTGGCTGACATGGCGACAAAAGCAGAAGTAGCCCGATTGCTGGTATACCGAGCGGCGTGGCTGCGCAGTCAAGGAATTGCTTGTGGAATGGAAGCCTCGATGGCAAAACGCTTTGCCACAGACTCTGCGATGGAGCTCGCCACAGAAGCAGTACAAATCTTTGGCGGCTATGGCTACACCAGAGAATATCCGGTTGAGCGACTATTCCGGGATGCGAAAGTAACGCAAATCTATGAGGGCACCAACGAAATTCAGCGAATTGTTATCGCCAAGCATTTGCTTGCTGATTGATAGAAAAATGAAAAGCACATGGGGGAGTGAGCCATATGAATTTCCAACTGACGGAAGAACATGACATGATGCGCAAGATGATTCGCGACTTTGCAGAGAATCAAGTAGCTCCGACAGCAGCCGAGCGCGACGAAGAAGAGTGCTTTGATCGTTCCATTTTTGAACAAATGGCTGAGCTTGGACTGACAGGCATTCCTTGGCCCGAACAATACGGCGGAGCAGGTGCAGATTACCTGAGCTACGTTATTGCAGTGGAAGAACTCTCCCGTGTGGATGCCTCTATTGGGGTGACACTGTCTGCCCATGTCTCCTTGGCGAGCTGGCCGATTTACAAATTCGGGACAGAGGAGCAAAAGCAAAAGTTTTTGCGTCCATTGGCAGAAGGTAAGAAGATGGGCGCGTACTGTTTGACCGAGGCGGGATCTGGCTCCGATTCTGCTGGAATGCGCACGACAGCTGTACGCGATGGCGATCACTACATTTTAAATGGCACCAAAATCTTCATTACCAATGCAGGCGAAGCCGAAATCTACATCGTATTCGCGGTCACTCAACCAGAGTTGAAGCATAAGGGCATCACGGCTTTCATCGTTGAAAAAGGCGTGGATGGCTTCACGATGGGGAAAAAGGAGAAAAAGCTGGGCATCCGTTCCTCGCCAACACTTGCGGTCAATTTTGAAGATGTGCGCGTGCCGGTAGAAAATAGACTGGGTGAAGAAGGTCAAGGCTTCAAGATCGCAATGATGACGTTGGACGGTGGAAGAAACGGTATCGCTGCTCAAGCATTGGGAATTGCACAAGGTGCGTACGAGCATGCACGGAATTATGCCAAAGAACGCAGTCAGTTCGGCAAACCAATCGCTTCCTTGCAGGCAATCCAGTTCAAACTGGCAGACATGGCAACCAAGATCGAGGCATCCCGTTTGCTCACTTATCAAGCAGCGTGGCTGGAGGATCAAGGTCTACCATATGGCAAAGCATCTGCGATGTCCAAAGTATTTGCAGGGGATACAGCGATGGAAGTGACAACCGAGGCTGTTCAAGTTTTCGGAGGTTACGGCTACACGCGGGAGTATCCTGTGGAGCGCTTCATGCGTGATGCCAAAATTACACAAATCTATGAAGGAACAAATGAAATCCAACGTGTCGTGATCAGCAATTTCCTGCTAAAAGAGTAGGAAGCTGTCCCATCTTCCAACACGATTACACACATAGAAAAGAAAAGTTTGGCTTTGTGCTCTTACTCGCGTATAATGATCTGCGATGATACAAAAGTAGAGTGTTTGCGCCTTCTTTTCTATGAGGCGTCTGACCAAACGCTCAGTCGGTTGGAAAGGTGGATTTTGGAGTGTCTGACAAGAGAAAAACGATACCGTCCCTGGTAAAGGACCCAAAACTGATCGAGAGAAGACGAGAGCAGATTATTGAGGCTGCCGTTCATCTCTTCATTAATAAAGGTTTTCATAAAACGACGACAAGGGAGATTGCCCGGGCGTCTGGATTTAGTATTGGTACGTTGTACGAGTATATCGAGTCAAAAGAAGACGTGCTTTATCTTGTTTGCGATGCCATTCATGCGGAGATGGAGACGCGCTTGCGTGAAGCGATCAACTTCAACGGAACTGGCTTGAAAACATTAAAGGTAGCACTAAAAAGTCTGATCCGCGTGATGGATCAGATGAGCGACCGCGTGTTGCTTATTTATCAGGAAGCCAAATCATTGCCAAAAGAAACACTCCGCTACGTATTGGGCCGTGAAGAAGCCATTTCGCATATTTTCGTCGAAATCCTGGAAAAAGGGATTGCCGATGGTTCGTTGCGCATTGACGAAAAGAACGTCAAGCTAATGGCGGACAATATCATGGTTTTGGGCGAAATGTGGGTCTTCCGCCGCTGGGCATTGAAAAAGCACTATACCATTGAGGAGTACACAGAGAAGCAAATTGCCCTGTTGCTTCGCGAAATTAGTGTCTCCGATTAAGAAAAGAGTTTAAAAAGTCTGGGAAACATAGGGTGCCAAGCATACTTCGCGTCTACCGCGCCTTGATCTGCTTGGCCCTGTTTTTCCGCCTTTTTAAACGTATAAAAAGGAGAGTGGAACGATGGAAACGGAAGTGTATCGTCCGCAAAACAAGGTTCGCTTTGTGACCGCAGCCAGTCTGTATGATGGTCACGACGCCTCGATTAATATCATGCGCCGTATTTTACAATCGTCGGGAGTAGAGGTTATCCATCTCGGACATAACCGCTCTGTTGACGATATTGTAACAGCCGCTGTCCAGGAGGATGTGCAAGGGATTGCCATCAGTTCGTACCAAGGCGGTCATGTGGAGTATTTCAAATACGTAATTGATCTATTACGCGAGCGGGGAGCAGAGCATATCCGTGTTTTTGGCGGCGGTGGTGGCGTTATCGTTCCACGCGAGATTCGGGAATTGGAAGAGTACGGAGTCTGTAAGATTTACTCGCCAGATGACGGCAGACGATTGGGCTTGCAGGGCATGATCAACGACATGATCAGACGCAGCGACTTCCCAACCGTCAAGCAGCTGGAGGAAGAAGTAGCAGGCTTGCGCGAGCAAAACCATCAGGCGATTGCCCGGCTTATTTCCGTTGCGGAGTATGCAGTGGACCAGCCCGAATGGACAGAGCCTCTCCGTGAAAGTTTAGTGGAAGCCGATTCAACCATACCGGTATTAGGGATTACAGGTACGGGTGGAGCAGGAAAAAGCTCATTAACCGATGAGCTTGTTCGTCGGTTTATTCGCGTTTATCCCGAGAAGACGGTTGCAATCTTGTCTGTCGATCCATCCAAGCAAAAATCAGGTGGAGCGTTACTTGGTGACCGCATCCGCATGAATGCCAACTCTACACCCCGCGTTTATATGCGCAGTCTCGCTACTCGCAAATCAGGCATGGAGCTGTCTGCTGCATTAAAAGACGCGATTCAAGTAACGCGCTCTGCCCATTTTGATCTGATCATTGTGGAAACGAGCGGGATTGGTCAGGGGGATGCGCAGGTCACAGAAGTGTGCGACGTCTCCATGTACGTCATGACCAGTGAATTCGGGGCGCCATCTCAGCTGGAAAAGATTGATATGCTCGACTTCGCTGATGTGATCGCGATCAATAAATTTGAGCGCAAAGGCTCAGAGGACGCTCTTCGCGAGGTTCGCAAGCAATATCGACGCAATCATCAGCTTTTTGAGCTGCCGGATGAGAAGGTTCCTGTGTATGGTACGATTGCGAGCCAGTTTAACGACCCGGGAACAAATGTGTTGTTTGCTGCCCTGATGCATCGGATTGTAGAAAAGACTGGCGTTGACTGGTCTGTAGAGCATTTGGATACGACTCCCGTAAAGATTCATAAAACTTCGTTGATTCCGACAGAGAGAATCAATTATTTGCAAGACATTGCCAACACCGTTCGTCAATATCGTGCCTATACAGAAGAACAGTCAGCGATTGCACGCAAGCTTTTTCAGTTGCAGGGTGCGAAGGAAACAATTCTGGCCTCGAGAGATTCTGCGGCTTCCGAGCTGGTGGCGGTACTTGATAAACAAATCGTTCTCTTTGAAGAAAAGCTGCATCCGGAGTGCCGACGTATCCTGGAAAATTGGCCCAAGCTCAAGGAGGCCTATCGGAAGGATCAATTCGTCACGAAAATTCGCGACAAGGAATTGGTTACCAAGCTGTTCAGCGTATCTTTGTCGGGTACACGCATTTCAAAAGTAGCCGTCCCTGATTACGAGGATTGGGGCGAAATTTTAAAGTGGTCGTTAAAAGAAAATGTCCCGGGGGAATTCCCGTATACTGCAGGAGTATTTCCGTTTAAACGCGAGGGAGAAGATCCCAAGCGACAATTTGCAGGCGAAGGTACTCCAGAGCGGACGAACAGACGCTTTCACTTCCTGTCTCAAAATGATGAAGCGAAGCGACTCAGTACTGCTTTTGACTCGGTTACGCTGTATGGAGAGGACCCTGACTACCGCCCGGATATTTACGGGAAAATCGGTACGAGTGGGGTTAGCATTTGTACTTTGGATGACATGAAAAAGCTGTACGCCGGCTTTGACCTTTGTGCACCTAGCACCTCTGTGTCCATGACAATCAACGGTCCTGCTCCTATGATTTTGGCCATGTTCATGAATACAGCGATTGAGCAGCAGTTGGATGCCTTTGTTCAAAAAGAAGGGCGTCAGCCTACCGAAGAGGAAGCGAAGCAAATCAGAGCGTACACGCTGTCGACTGTTCGCGGAACCGTTCAGGCAGATATTTTGAAAGAGGATCAAGGGCAAAACACGTGTATCTTCTCGACAGAATTTGCCTTGCGGATGATGGGGGATATCCAGCAGTATTTTATCGACCATAAAGTGCGGAACTACTACTCCGTGTCCATTTCCGGCTATCATATTGCGGAGGCGGGGGCGAATCCGATTACGCAGCTTGCGTTTACGCTCTCTAACGGATTTACCTATGTCGAGTACTATTTGAGCCGCGGGATGAACATCGATGACTTTGCGCCGAACCTGTCCTTCTTCTTCTCCAATGGTCTCGATCCGGAATACACTGTGATTGGACGTGTGGCTCGCCGGATTTGGGCAACTGTGATGAAAAATCGTTATGGTGCAAATGACCGCAGTCAAAAGCTGAAGTACCACATTCAGACGTCCGGCCGTTCCTTGCACGCGCAGGAGATGGATTTCAACGACATCAGAACGACCTTGCAGGCCTTGATTGCGATATACGACAACTGTAATTCTCTTCATACGAATGCATACGACGAAGCGATTACAACCCCGACTGAGAACTCTGTGCGACGGGCGATGGCGATTCAGATGATCATCAACAAGGAAATGGGACTCGCCAAAAACGAGAACCCGCTTCAAGGGGCATTCATCATCGATGAGCTGACAGATCTGGTAGAAGAGGCAGTTATGCAAGAGTTCGAGCGGATCAGTTCTCGCGGAGGCGTGCTGGGGGCAATGGAGACTCAATACCAGCGCGGCAAAATTCAAGACGAGTCCATGTATTACGAAATGAAAAAGCATACGGGTGAACTGCCAATTATTGGGGTGAACACGTTCATTAACCCGAATGCATCCGAGGACGATTACGAGATTGAATTGGCTCGCGCGACCGAAGAGGAAAAAGAACAGCAAATCATAAATCTCCGTGCGTTCCAGGAGCGCCACAAGGATGTTTCTGCGGCTGCACTCCGGCGCCTGCAGGAAGTGGCTATGGCGGGAGAGAACATCTTTGCCGAGCTGATGGAGACGGTAAAAGTAGCATCGCTTGGACAAATCAGTGCTGCCCTGTATGAAGTGGGTGGCCAATACCGCAGAAATATGTAAGACAAATCCCTCGGTAACGATTGCCGAGGGATGTCTTTGGTTTTGGTGTCGACAAGAATTAGTCAGCCCCTGTTTGAAAGCCTTGCATTTTCGTCTAAAATAAGGAATACTGTATGATAGCCTTCTTATGTTGTACGTTGTACAATCGAAGAAATCGATATCATTTATGAATGACTTATACAGGCCTGCGTCCCCCGAACAGGGCACCGGGTCAGTATTCAAATCAATCGTTTTCATATGGAAAGGACGTGCCCTGAGTGAGTCAATTGTTTGCTCATATTGATTCCGAGAAACTGAGTGAGATGGCGTTAGTTGACATCGCGTATGAAATTTTGCGTGAAACTAACCGCACTTACAACTTCCGCGAGCTGATGAATGAACTGGTTGCAGTGCGCAAGCTAACTGATGAACAACTCATGGCAATCATCGCGCAAGTATACACAGAAATTAACATTGATGGCCGTTTCGTGTGCCTTGGTGACAATGTATGGGGATTGAAACGTTGGTACCCAACTGACACCGTAGAGGAAACTCAAGAGGGTGGCGGAACGAAGAAGAAGAAAATCGTCACGGAAGACGACTTCGACGATTACGATACCGAAGACGAAGGTGTCGAAGAATACGAAGACGACGATGTTGTCATCTTTGAGGACGAAGAGGAATTCGTCGACGAAGATTCTGATATCGAAGAAGAAGAAATCGATGGAGAAATCGACGAGGAAGAACTCGAAGACGAAGAAGATGAGATGTTCGAAGAGGACGAAGAGCTTGAGGAAGAGGAATCCGACGAAGAGCTCGACGACGAAGACGAGAAATAGATCCTTGACTTCCGCTTAAGGGACAGATAAAATACTCCTTGGGCTTCACATGAAGAAGGATCAAATATGGGAAACTATAAAACAAAAGTGCCCCTACCCCATTTCTTTACGGGATAGGACTCGCTTTTGTTTTTCTTTTTTTTTGGAGCCGTCTTCATTCGATTTTTATAACAACTTAAGGGTGAGGGAAAGAGGGGACGTTAACGATGACGAAGTATATTTTTGTGACAGGCGGGGTTGTATCCTCGTTGGGAAAAGGAATTACAGCGGCTTCTCTGGGCCGACTCTTGAAAAATAGGGGTCTGAAGGTAACCATTCAGAAGTGTGACCCATACATCAACGTTGACCCGGGAACGATGAGTCCATATCAACACGGGGAAGTTTTCGTAACGGACGATGGTGCGGAAACAGACCTGGACTTGGGCCACTATGAGCGCTTTATCGATATCAACCTGAGCGCTAACTCCAATATGACGACGGGTAGAATTTACTCGACTGTCATCGCCAAAGAACGCCGTGGCGACTATTTGGGAGGAACCGTTCAAGTAATTCCTCACATCACGAACGAAATCAAAGATCGCATTTTCCGTGCAGGTCGCGAAACCGGGGCAGATGTAGTGATTACCGAGATCGGTGGAACTGTTGGGGATATCGAGAGCTTGCCATTCCTTGAATCCATTCGCCAGATCAAAAGTGACATCGGTCGTGAAAACGTCATGTACATCCACGTAACCCTGGTACCATATATCAAGGCAGCAGGTGAAATGAAAACCAAACCTACGCAACACAGCGTGAAAGAACTGCGCAGCTTGGGTATTCAACCAAATGTGATCGTGACACGTACGGAGCAACCGATGACGCAAGAAATGAAAGACAAGTTGGCTCTGTTCTGTGATATCGATAAAAACGCGGTAGTGGAATGTGTAGACGCTGATAGCCTTTACGATGTGCCACTGCAATTGCAAGCACAAGGATTGGACGATTACGTATGCCGCCACCTGGGGCTGACTTGCCAGGATGCGGATATGACAGAGTGGAAATCGCTCGTATCGAAAATCAAAAACCTGTCGAAAACGACTACCATTGCAATTGTTGGTAAATATGTAGAATTGCATGATGCTTACTTGTCCGTAGCAGAAGCGCTGTACCATGGTGGCTATGCGAACGACTCCAAGGTAGAAATCAAATGGGTGCACGCGGAAGAAGTTACGCCAGAAAATGTTGGCGAATTGCTCGGTGATGTAAATGGTATCCTCGTACCAGGCGGCTTTGGCGATCGTGGTATCGAAGGTAAAATCATCGCTACGCGCTATGCTCGTGAAAATAAAGTGCCATTCCTCGGAATTTGCCTGGGTATGCAAATCGCTGTGATCGAGTTCGCTCGCCACGTAGCGGGTATGGATGGAGCAAACAGCTCCGAGATCAACCCGAATACAGCGTATCCGGTGATTGACCTTTTGCCAGAGCAAAAAGATATCGAGGACAAGGGCGGTACAATGCGTCTGGGCCTCGGTCCAACCAAAGTGGAAGAAGGCACGCTGACTGAGGCTGCATACGGAAGCACTCTGGTTTATGAACGTCATCGTCATCGCTATGAAGTGAACAACGAATACCGTGATCAATTGGCGCAAATGGGCTTGCGTTTTGCGGGTACAACTCCAGATGGTCGTCTGGTTGAAATCGTGGAAGTTCCCGAACATCCATGGTATGTAGCGACACAGTTCCATCCAGAGTTCACATCCCGTCCGAACCGTCCACAGCCACTGTTCCGTGACTTCGTGAAGGCTTCCCTGAACAAATAACATAGATCGATAAATAGAAAAGACGCACCCGCGATGTATTCGCAGGTGCGTCTTGTGCTTTTAGAAGCAGATCAATGGAACAAGGGCGATAGCCAGGCTACCCAGTAGGCGGCGGGAATGAGTAGAAATTGAGCCAAAATCGTTCCGATGAAACGTGAGATCATCAGCCACAGGTACATATCACGAATCGATTGCTGCGTGGTTTTCCCTTGCATTGCTTTTTCGGTCAAAAGGGCAATTTGCGGGTCTACCAGAATCGTCATGAAAATCGTGGCAAAACCGTTGATTAATCCGGAAGACATCAAAACGGTTGCTTTGTAATCGGGGGCTAGCAATGTCGCGTACAACACGGACAGTACGCTGCTTGTGTAGATGGCTGTCCCAAATGCATTTAATAACAGTAATCGTTTGGGAACGCCTTTGATTCGAAACCGAGAGATGGCTTGCCAGCTAGGAATCCGAACATGGTGGTGGACACGTCGGATGGTATCGACACTAACTGCCGTGCGAATCATTTGCGGAATCGAGCCAGCTATCTCCAAGTGCGAGATCATTCGTTTCGATATTTGGACAAAAGTGGGAAACAGTACAATAGCCGCCAAGGTTCCGAGCGAGGACGCAGCAATAATTACGTGCAAATGCGTGCTAGGATCAAAGTGTTCCATTGCAGCTTGATCCATCAATCCCCCAGTAAAGGGTCCTTGAATCAGGTTGGAAGTACGGGAGAGGAGCAATACGATCCCGACCAAAGACATCGCTACAGCAATCCTGCCCGTTTGTACCCCTGCAAAACGGATTCCGTAGGTAAGTGTCTCTGTCGTATGGATAATAAATGTTAACAAGCAAATCAGCCACAGAGCATCCATAGTAAGTATCTGGCTCCTTGTGTGTAGGGGAAATTGGTTTTTCCATTATACTCGAAATGAGGCCCATGGGAAATTTTAAGTTGACGTTTAGCAAAAAAGGTGAAGGAGTTTCCTGATTTTAGGCGAACCCATAATAATTAAGAAAACGCATTCGTCAGGGGGGAATCAGATTGTTCGACAAACAAGATAAAAAGGTACTGGTTGTGGATGACCAGTATGGGATTCGCATTTTACTGTATGAGGTGCTGGGAAAAGAAGGGTACAAGACCTTTCAGGCAGCAAACGGGAAAATGGCATTGGAAATCGTGGAAAAAGAATCACCAGATTTGGTTATCCTCGACATGAAGATCCCTGGGATGGATGGTATTGAGATCTTGAAACACATCAAGAAGATCAATCAGGAAATCAAAGTCATCATGATGACAGCTTACGGAGAGCTGGACATGATCAAAGAAGCAACACAACTGGGAGCATTGACTCATTTTACAAAGCCTTTTGATATCGATGAACTACGAATGGCAGTACATCAGCAATTAGCTTGTTAGAAACAGACTGCAAAGGTCAGGGTACAAGCGTCCCTGTTAACAAATGCTTGTCTGTGGTATAATAAGCCACATGACTGAAGTCTGCTAGAGGAGGATTTACAAAATGCCACTGGTACCTATGACCGCTTTTACCGAAGACGTCAAAAAGCATAAATACGCCGTCGGACAATTTAACCTGAACAATCTGGAGTTTACTCAAGCGATTACGGAAGCTGCGATGGAAGAAAAATCGCCTGTGATCTTTGGTGTTTCTGAGGGTGCATTGAAATACATGGGGATCGATTATACAGTAGCGATTGCAAAAGTGGCTGCTGAACGAGCAGGAGTTCCTGTTGCTTTGCATCTTGACCATGGTAGCAATTTTGACATGGTAATGAAGTGCATTCGTGCTGGGTTCTCTTCTGTTATGTTCGATGGTTCCCATCATTCGTTTGAAGATAACCTTCGCCTGACCAAACAGGTTGTAGAGGCTGCTCACGCTGTTGGCGTATCGGTAGAAGGTGAACTCGGTACCATCGGCGGGGTGGAAGACGACTTGTCTGTTGACGAGGAAGATGCCACTCTGGCAAATCCTGAGGAAGCAATCCGCTTCTGGGAAGAAACAAAAGTAGACTACGTAGCGATTGCTGTAGGTACAGCACACGGTATGTACAAAGGAGTTCCAAAAATCCGCTACGACATTATCGAAAAAGTAGCGAGCAATATTGGAGCGCCGATCGTTCTTCACGGTGGTTCCGGCGTACCAGACGAAGCGATTATCGAATCCATCCGTTTGGGCGTAGGAAAAATCAATGTAAATACAGAAAGCCAAGTCGCATGCACGGAAACAGTTCGCAAAGTGCTGGCTGCCAAGCCGAATGAGATCGACCCACGCAAATACCTGGGCCCTGCTCGCGATGCGATCAAGGAAGTAGTCAAAGGAAAAATGCGCCTGTTCGGAAGCAGCAACCGCGCGTAACTGGGAGGATAATCATGCGTTTTTTGATCGATACAGCAAACGTTGAAGAAATTCGCGAGATTCACGAATGGGGAGTTCTGGCGGGCGTAACGACAAATCCGTCTCTGGTTGCCAAAGAAGGACGCGATTTTGTTGAAACCCTGAAAGAAATTCTCGATATTGTTGACGGTCCGATCAGTGCCGAAGTCATCAGTACCGATGCAAAAGGCATGATCGAAGAGGGAGAGAAGCTCGCTGCTCTCTCGAAAAACATCGTCATCAAGCTGCCAATGACCGCAGAAGGTTTGAAGGCAACCAAGTATTTTGCCAAGCGCAAAATCAGAACAAACGTAACACTGGTGTTCTCCGCGAACCAGGCACTTTTGGCTGCGCGCGCAGGTGCGAGCTTCGTGTCTCCGTTCCTGGGACGCTTGGATGATATTGGTCAAGATGGTATGCAATTGATCGAAGATATTGCAGAAATCTTTTCTGTTCACGGTATCGACACCGAAATCATTGCGGCATCTGTGCGCCACCCTGTTCACGTAACGGAGGCAGCCCGCCGTGGTTCTCACTTCGCTACCATTCCAGCGAAAGTCTTCAAACAACTCATTGCCCACCCACTGACAGACAGTGGCTTGGAGAAATTCCTCGCTGACTGGGCAAGCATGCAAAAATAAGGACACGTGTTGAAAGTCCAAGCACCTTTTCCATTGGGGAAGGTGCTTCTTTCCCGATTACGCCTGAGGAGAGCAAAGCATGGATAAGCTGATCATCAACGGTGGAAAACCGCTCGCGGGGACGGTGACCATCAGCGGAGCAAAAAACAGCGCGGTCGCACTCATTCCAGCAGCGTTGCTGGCAGATGGACCCGTTGTTATTGAGAATCTCCCCCGTATTCAGGATGTAGGTATTTATCACGAGCTCTTGCAGGAAATGGGAGCTGACGTGCTGTTCGAAGAAGATTGGATGGAAGTAGACGGACGCAGTATGAGGCTGATGCTCATGCCAAATGGTCGCATCAAAAAGCTTCGTGCCTCGTACTATTTGTGGGGAGCTTTGCTCGCCAAGTTCGGTGAAGCCCAGGTAGGCTTGCCAGGTGGCTGTGATTTGGGCCCGCGTCCAGTAGATTTGCATATCAAAGGCTTTGAAGCGATGGGCGCCGAAGTGGAGAACAAAAACGGCGTCATGACTATCCGTGCCCAAAATGGACGTTTGCAGGGTGCGCGAATTTATCTCGATCTGGTCAGTGTTGGTGCGACCATTAACATCATGCTGGCTGCTGCCAAAGCAGACGGTGTGACCATTATTGAAAACGCCGCCCGTGAGCCTGAGATCGTCGATGTAGCAACCTTGCTCAACAATATGGGAGCAAACATCAAAGGGGCAGGAACGGACATGATCCGCATTCAAGGCGTCGAACGCTTGCGCGGATGCCGTCATACGATTATCCCCGATCGAATCGAAGCGGGGACGTACATGATTGCGGCAGCGGCTACCAACGGCAATGTGATGGTGGAGAATGTTATTCCGAAACATTTGGAGTCTGTAACGGCCAAGCTGCGCGAAATTGGTGTGCACGTGGTAGAGCAGGATGACAGTATTCAAGTCATCGGACATGATTCTTATCGATCAATCGATGTGAAAACGAGTCCGTATCCGGGTTTTCCAACGGATCTCCAGCAGCCGATCACGACCTTGCTGACTCTTGCCAAAGGCTCAAGCATCGTGACGGACAATATTTACAGCTCGCGTTTTCGACATGTAGATGAACTGCGCCGTATGGGAGCTTCCTTGAAGATTGAAGGAAGATCGGCTGTCATCGAAGGCGGAAGCAAACTGAATGGTGCCAAGGTGGTGGCTTCAGATTTGCGTGCGGGAGCAGCTTTGTTCATTGCCGGCCTGGCAACGAACGGCACGACAGAATTAGAAGGACTCGAACATATAGATCGTGGCTACGAAAACCTGGTGGGCAAGTTGCAAGCCTTGGGGGCCGACATTACTCGTGTGGGCCTGCAAAGCATGGAAAACCACCAGCGTTAACCAATCACCAGGAGAGGAGTCTTCCAGAATGGAACGCAGTTTAACACTTGAATTGGTACGTGTGACTGAAGCCGCTGCTTTGGCTTCTGCCAGTTGGATGGGTCTCGGAAAAAAAGATGAGGCTGATGATGCGGCAACGACCGCAATGCGCAATGAATTTATGAAAGTGCCGATGGATGGCGTCGTAGTAATTGGCGAGGGCGAAATGGACGAAGCGCCAATGCTTTACATCGGTGAGCGTTTGGGCCAGGGAGTGGCTCCAGCAGTCGATGTGGCTGTAGACCCTTTGGAGGGAACAAATATCCTTGCAAAAGGTACGTGGGGAGCGATTTCGGTCATTGCTATCGCAGACCGCGGAAATTTGTTGCATGCTCCTGACATGTATATGGAGAAAATGGCAGTAGGGCCTAAAGCAGTCGGTAAGGTCGATATCAACGCACCGGTTCGCGATAACCTGAAGGCGGTAGCACAGGCACAAGGGAAAGATATCAGCGATTTGGTCGCTATTGTACTTGACCGTGATCGCCACTCCAAGGTGATCCACGAGATTCGTGAGGCAGGCGCGCGTATTCGCCTCATCTCTGACGGAGACGTAGCGGCTGCGATCAATACCGCTTTCCCGGATACAGGTGTAGACATTTTGTTCGGTTCTGGAGGAGCTCCTGAAGGTGTTCTGGCAGCAGTTGCCTTGAAATGCCTCGGGGGAGAAATTCAGGGCAAGCTCTTGCCACAAAATGAAGATGAGATTAAACGCTGTGTCAAAATGGGATTGACGAACCCTCATCAAGTACTGTTCATGGATGATTTGGTCAAAGGTGATGACGCTATTTTTGCAGCGACAGGTGTAACGGATGGCGAGTTGCTCAAAGGGGTTCGCTTCCAGGGAACTCGTGCGACGACCAATTCCGTTGTTATGCGTGCAAAAACCGGAACGGTACGCTTCATTGAAGGGAACCACCGCTTGGAACGCAAGCCGATGAAAGGTTTGTAAGAAAATCATTTTCGCATCTATTTGTTGAGCTAGGTTTTTTCAAGAGTAAATAAAGAGTGGTGGATGTATGTTACTTTCTGAACTAGAAGAAAAGAAGCTGACCGACCTCTATAAGTTGGCCAAGGAATACCATATTCCGTACTACTCCCAGCTGAAGAAGAAGGAATTGATTTTCGCGATTCTTCGGGCACGAGCGGAGCGGGATGGTCTCATGTTTATGGAGGGGGTTCTCGAAATTTTGCCGGAGGGATACGGCTTCCTCCGCCCCATTAACTATCTCCCCAGCTCAGAAGATATCTACATTTCCCAGTCGCAGATTCGCCGTTTTGATCTGCGGATGGGGGATGTGGTATCAGGAAAAGCAAGACCACCGAAGGAGAATGAACGTTATTTTGGGCTCCTTCAAGTAGAGGCTGTGAACGGAGAAGACCCTGAGATAGCCGCAGAGCGTCTTCATTTCCCCGCTTTGACACCGTTGTATCCTCAAACCAAGCTCGTACTGGAGACAGCCCCTACACGTGTTTCCACTCGCCTGATGGATCTTCTCTCTCCTGTTGGACTGGGTCAGCGTGGATTGATTGTGGCTCCGCCAAAAGCGGGGAAAACCATGCTGATCAAAGAAATTGCCAACAGCATTACCGAAAGCCGCCCGGATATCCACTTGTTTGTCTTGCTCATTGATGAGCGCCCGGAAGAGGTGACGGATATGCAGCGATCTGTCAAAGGAGAGGTAGTTGCCTCGACTTTTGACGAGTTGCCTGAGAATCACATCAAAGTTGCTGAGCTTGTCTTGGAGCGTGCAAAGCGACTGGTTGAGCACAAAAAAGACGTGGTGATCCTGCTGGATTCCATTACACGTCTCGCTCGTGCTTACAACTTGGTTATTCCTCCAAGTGGTCGAACGTTGTCCGGTGGTATTGATCCGGCAGCCTTCCATCGTCCGAAGCGCTTTTTTGGTTCAGCGCGCAATATTGAAGAAGGCGGCAGCTTGACCATTTTGGCGACTGCTTTGGTTGAGACCGGCTCCCGTATGGACGATGTGATTTATGAGGAGTTTAAAGGAACCGGAAACATGGAGCTTCATTTGGATCGCAAGCTGGCGGAGCGCAGGATTTTCCCGGCGATCGATATCCGCCGTTCGGGTACGCGCCGCGAAGAGCTTCTGCTCACCAAAGAAGAGCTGGATAAGCTGTGGATGATCCGGAAAAACATGAATGAAACAAATGAGTTTGTCGACTCCTTTATTAAAAAGTTGGCAGATACAAAAACAAACGAAGAATTTTTGCAAACCCTTGAGTCTAAGCAACAGGGAAGAGGGAAAGCAGCTAGCACGACGGTGAGTTCATGATGACTCACCGTCATTTTTTTTGTGGCGTTGGCATACCGTTAGGAAGGGAGCTGGAAAAGAAGGAGGAGATGCTTAGTGGAGTACGTGCAAGTTAGCGCTCCGGTGGAGTCACAGATGGAAGCGAAACAAGCAGTCGTGGAGCAAGCGCTATTTCAAGCGTTTAATCCCTATGCCAGTCTGACTTCACCTGCACCAGCAACGAAAGGAAATTCAGTGGTGTACGCTGTTCGGCAAGGAGATACGCTATCTGGTATTGCCCAGCGATACGGCCTTTCTCTAAAAAACCTGGTAGAAGCGAATAGTATTACGAATCCCCATCTGGTAAGCGTGGGCATGAAGCTGATCATCAAGCGTGATGAAGTCGGACATATGGTGAAAAAAGGAGAAACACTGGATTACATAGCAAGGCGGTACGGTGTGAGTCGGGAATCGTTAATCGAACGAAACCCGCTGCTAAAATGGCTGTCGGACAACCTGTATGTAGGACAGGTCGTGTATGTCCCTATCGCAAAAGGCAATCCGATGTTGGGCAACGACCCGGAGCAGAAGCGAAGTGCCGTTCATGCAGCAAGTCGGCAAGTCATCACGAGGATTCGCGGCGGTCTAAGTTGGCCTGTCAGAGAAGCAACGATTACAAGCGGATTTGGAGAACGTTGGGGAAAAACACACAAGGGTGTGGATTTGTGGAATGAACATGAATCAAAGACCCCGATTTTGGCAGCGAGAGCAGGAGTGGTTGTGGAGGCTGGCGCCAATCGGTCAGGGTATGGGCGGATGGTCGTGATTGATCACGGAGATGGCTTGCAAACCTTTTATGCCCATATGCGTCTGTTGCTGGTGTCACCTGGTCAAACCGTAGAAGCAGGTGAGATATTGGGATACATGGGGCAAACGGGTAACTCTACGGGCTACCATTTGCACTTTGAAGTGCGGCAGGATGATGTGCCGATCAATCCACTTCCCTATCTTGGCAGGTAACCCTATACAATTTACATTGCTTTTTCAATGCGATACAATGGGCAAAGCAAAGAAGCGAGGCGATTTTCCCATGTATTTAGTTTACGCAGATGAAAAAGGCAATGTATACGACCACCCAGGTCTTTTTGCAGTGGCTCGTAACGGAGATATATTGACAGAAATTCTGGAAGAAGAACTGATCCCGCTCCCGGAAGGATCGACGTTGGTCAGTTTGCCAGACACCGAGCCGATCGGAATGGACCCCGACACAGGTGAAATGGTCAAGTTGGATGGCTGTACAGCAGTAGGTGCACTTGTGCCACAAGGCATTACAAGGCTCTTGCTGCCAGGCTACGTGAAAACGAACAAGGAAAGCAAGCTGCCTCTGTTTGGCTACTCCGCAGTCGTCTGGAAGGATAACCGTTTTTGGGTAACGGGGCGCGCGAGTGACGATATTTACAAATGGGACCCGTTGAACTTCCCGATGGATGAACTGCGCCAGCGAGTGGCAAAGACGTTGGAGACGTTTCCGCAAAACCGCATTTTGAACCACTTGTCCCACTGTGCGTTGGAGTACGAATGCTTGACGGCCTCCAATAACTTTTTCAACCGCTGGGAAGGCAGCTTGCCTGTTTCCTATACCTGTAATGCGGGTTGTTACGGCTGTATTTCCGAGCAACCAGATGACAGTGGGTTCCCTTCTCCACAGACGCGGATGAACTTCAAACCGACAGAGGACGAGCTGGTGGAAGTCATGCTACACCACTTGAAGACACCGGAGAGCATCATCAGCTTTGGACAAGGCTGTGAGGGTGAGCCTTCTACGATGGCTTCGATCATTGTGCCTGCTATGCGTCGCGTACGGGAAACGACAGATATGGGCTTTATCAACATCAATACGAATGCAGGCTTGACGGATCATATCAAAGGCATTGTCGACGCCGGACTTGATCTGATGCGCGTAAGTATTATAAGTGCGATTGACGAACACTATCATGCATACTACCGCCCGCGCAACTACACATTGGAAAATGTAGCACGTTCTGCTGAGTACGCGGCATCCAAGGGTGTGTATACGTCCATTAACTACTTGTGCTTCCCTGGTGTGTTTGACCGCGAAGAGGAAATGGAAGCGATGATCGAGTTCATCCGCAGAACAGGCATTAAGCTGATCCAGTTGCGAAATCTGAATATCGATCCAGAGAGCTACTTGGCGATGATTCCAAAAGCGCAAGGCGAAGTGTTCGGCATGAAGCAAGCTATCGAAATTTATCAGCAGGAGCTGCCAGATGTCGTTATCGGTTCGTTTACACATATTCCTCCGGATCAACTCCAGCGCAGGAAAAACATGGCGTAATCGGCCAACCAGTTGCATTTCAACAGTGTTTCATGCTACTATCTGATATGTGTTTATATAACTCTGTTTCGGCAAACGATTCAGGGCGGAAAGAGGTGTAGAAGAGATGAAACAAGACATTCATCCTAAGTACAACGTAGTAACAGTTAGCTGCGCATGTGGTAACGAATTTGAATCCGGTTCCGTGAAACAAGCGTTGAAAGTGGAGATCTGCTCCAACTGCCATCCTTTCTTCACAGGAAAACAAAAATTCGTTGATGCAGGCGGCCGTGTAGACCGTTTCAAACGCAAATACAATCTGTAATAATCAGAATGTATGGGAGCAACCAGGTAGAGCAATCTGCCTGGTTTTGTCTTTTTCTGGCACTGATTTTTTGGGGGAGGACAAGTGATGACTGCCATAGTCTGGTTCCGTCGGGATCTGCGCTTGCACGACCATGCTGCTCTGCACGCAGCCATCCTCACAGGTGATCCGATTATTCCTGTTTATATAGTGGATGATTCACTTTGTCTTTCTGCGGCTGTAGGGGAAAAGCGACTTCATGCGCATTTTTCCGCGATAGCTGCACTCGACGACGCTTTGGTTCAACTGGGAGGTCGTCTCTTGATTCGCCACGGCGAACCACACCAAGTGCTTTGCCAATTAGCCGAAGAGACGAGTGCCAATAAGCTGTTTTTCAATCGGGATTATACGCCAGACGCTCGCAAGCGAGACGAGCTCGTGTCAGAAGTGTTGAGCAGTCAGGGCGTATTTGTGCATGCATGCAAGGATTTGGTTTTGCATGAGCCGGGGGAAATTATGACAAAGCAGCGTACACCATATGCGGTTTTTACGCCTTATCGCCGCGTTTGGCAGACGTTGCCCAAAGACCGTCCATTCCCTCAACCGACGAGCTGGAATCTATTTGATCGGTTGAAGGAGTTGCCGAGTGAGCCTGTTCCTACTGTGGAAGATTTCGGACGCAATCGACCGTTTGGCACTGAGTGGGAAATGAAGCAGTTCGGGGAGCGAGCCGCACGTCAACGATTGCAGCAATTTTTAGATGGTGACATTTATACGTATAAAGAACAACGTGACATGCCAGGAGTGAATGCGACCTCCCGGCTGTCTTTTGCCCTAAATGCAGGTACTTTGTCTATACGGACGGTGTATCATTGCGTACAGGAAGTGCTTTCCGATGCGCGGGGTGAGCAGGTTACCTCGATCGAAGCTTTTCTGACGGAACTTATTTGGAGAGAATTTTATCAGCAGGTGCTTTTTTTCCATCCGCACACGACTGCCCATGCTTACCTGCCGCAATTTGAAGAGGTCGCTTGGGAAAACAGGAAGGATTTGTTTGCCCGCTGGTGTCAAGGGGAAACGGGTTACCCGATTGTGGATGCTGCCATGAAGCAGTTGAATGAAACGGGATGGATGCACAATCGGCTGCGGATGATTACGGCTTCTTTTTTGACAAAGGATTTGCTTGTGGATTGGCGGTGGGGAATGGCCTATTTCGCACAGCAGTTGATCGATTTCGATGAAGCGGCAAACATCGGGGGCTGGCAGTGGAGTGCTTCGACTGGTACCGACGCGCAACCGTATTTTCGGATTTTTAATCCTGTCACGCAAGGGGAAAAGTTTGATCCAGACGGTGTTTTCGTCAAAAAATATCTTCCCGTATTGCGTGAAGTACCTCTACAATATATTCATAAACCATGGGACATGCCGGAGCATATCCAAGAGCAAGCAGGCTGCAGGATTGGCTTCGACTACCCGCTTCCTTGTGTGGACCATGCACAAAGAAGAAAGCTGGTCATGGCCTTGTTTCAGGAGGCAAAAGACCGCCATGCAAAGACTGAGTAACGACTTTTAGGCAAAGGGAGACAGAGACGTGGCACAACTATATTTTCGGTATGGAGCGATGAATGCTTCCAAATCCATTCAATTATTGACCGTTGCCCACAACTACGAGCAATCGGGGAAAAAAGTAGTAGTGTTTACTCCAGCAGTTGATGATCGCTATGGCGTGGGAAAAGTGGCTTCGCGTGTTGGGATTAGCCGAGAAGCGATTCCGATTAGCGAAGAGACCGATTTGTACCAAATCGTAGAGGCAGAATCAGTCAAGCCGCATTGCGTGTTGGTTGACGAGGCTCAGTTCATCAGCCGCCACCATGTAGATCAGCTCGTCAGGATCGTAGACAAGCTGGGAATCCCTGTAATCGTCTATGGCTTGTTGAAAAACTTCAAGAATGAGCTCTTCCCTGGCAGCGCCGCCCTTTTATGCGAGGCAGACAAAGTAGAAGAAATTAAAACAGTTTGTGTGTACTGCAATAAAAAGGCGACACATATTCTCAAGTTCAAAAATGGACAACCCGTCTACTCTGGGGAGACGATTGAAATTGCTGGAAATGATACATACAGCAGCGTCTGTCGCAAGCATTACTATACCCCTCCAGTTGCCGAATAAAGAAAGCATAAGCCACCCCCTGTTTGTCCCGTGCATGAGCCCAAAAGGCGATGCACAGACTAAGCAAAACAGGAGGTGGCTTTTTCATGTGGACACAGCCAAATTGGCTTTTGCGCAGCCCGCGTGTCGTTCTGGGCTTGGTTGTACTTACGACTGTCCTCACTGTCGGATGCGGGGGAAATACGGCTAAGCAACAGGGCTATAGTACGGATACGAGGAATACCCAGCACAATATGAAGATCAGAGGGGATCAAAGCGGCAATACACTTCAAGGCCGTGCGCCTGTTCCTGCGGATCGTGACCCGTTAATGGGGCGCAATCAGAATCCGAATATGGTTATCGGCCACTGGAACTCACGTAATACCCAAGTCGACGTGACCAATATGGAAAGAATGGCCATGTCGGTAAAAGGTGTGGAAAACGCTCGCATCACACTCAGCGATGCCAATGCATATGTTACTCTTGACCTTGTGCATAACATCACTGCGAATCAAGCGCGAACCATCGAACAGCAGGTGATTTCGCTTCTTCAGGAAAGACTCCCGCGTTACGATTTTCACTTAACCTCGCATGACGGTTACCATCGCTGACAGGTGAGCAGGACGTATGTAGCAAGGCTCGGCATTGCCGGGCCTGTTTGGCATCGGTAAAACATTTCCAGTTATAATGCACTTTGACTTCTTGCGCCATTCCTCCTATAATTTATCTGTTATAACCGTTTTTATGGTAGATAGCATTTTATCGCAATTCATATCTAACATACATGCTACCAAGGCTTCGCCTGCGCCAAAAGGCTATTATTCTTTGCGATGGGGTGAAATAAAAATGTTTACACGCTTATCTGCAGTCGAAGAGCGTTTTGAAGAAGTAACCAACCTCCTATGTGACCCCGACGTCATTAGTGATACAAAACGCTTGCGTGAACTGTCCAAGGAACAATCTTCGTTGGAAGAGACGGTAACGACATACCGTGAATATAAATCAGTGGTGAGTCAAATCGATGACGCCAAAGCGATGCTGGAAGAGAAGCTGGATGACGAGATGCGTGAGATGGTCAAGCTCGAACTCAACGAATTGTCAGCACGCAAGGAACAACTGGAAGATCGCTTGAAGATCCTGTTGCTTCCAAAAGACCCGAACGATGAGAAAAACGTGATTGTAGAAATCCGCGGTGCTGCGGGTGGCGATGAAGCTGCACTATTTGCAGCGGTACTGTTCCGTATGTACACACGTTTTGCGGAGCGCAACGCTTTTAAAATTGAAGTGCTGGAGGCAAGTCCAACCGATATCGGCGGATACAAGGAAATTGTTTTCTCGCTGTCTGGTCGTGGTGCCTACAGCAAAATGAAATTCGAAAGCGGCGCCCATCGTGTGCAACGTATCCCGGCTACTGAGTCCGGCGGACGCATCCATACTTCTACTGCGACCGTACTGGTTCTGCCAGAAGCAGAAGACGTGGAAGTGGAAGTACACGAAAAAGATATCCGCATCGATACGTTCTGCTCCAGTGGTGCGGGCGGTCAGAGCGTTAACACGACCAAGTCTGCGGTGCGCGTAACGCATATTCCTACAGGGATCATGGTTTCTTGTCAGGACGAGAAATCCCAGCATTCCAACAAAGACAAAGCGCTGCGTGTATTACGCGCTCGTCTGTATGATTTCTATATGCAACAACAAAATGCGGAAGCAGATGCTACGCGCAAAAGCTTGGTGGGTACTGGTGACCGAAGCGAGCGCATCCGCACGTACAACTATCCACAAAGCCGCGTGACTGACCACCGCATCGGTCTGACCCTGCACCGATTGGAATCGGTATTGGAAGGCGAATTGGATGAAGTGATCGACAACCTGATCCTGCATGAACAAACGGAGCTTTTGAAAAGCCATGCACACTCAGCTTGATTGGTCTGATGTCACGACGATTCGAGAAGCCCTATTACGGGCTTCTTCCTTTTTGCGGGAAAAAGGGACAAAGGATCCTTTGTTCGAAGCGGAGCTAATGATTCGTCATTGTCTCGACTGGGATCGGACGCGCTTTTTAATGGCGATGACGGATTCAATCGATGCAGAAACATTAGTGAAGCTGGACGGACTGTGCGTGCGCAGGGCGAATAACGAGCCATTGCAATACATGTTTGGCGAACAGGAGTTTTACGGGCGTCCTTTTACGGTGCGACCAGGGGTGCTGATCCCAAGACCAGAAACGGAAATACTGGTGGAGCAAGTGCTGGCTGCCGCTACAAAGCTCTGGCCTGAGAGCGAAGAGCTAGCGGTGGTGGATATCGGCACAGGGAGTGGAGCCATCTGTATTACGCTAGCGCTAGAAAAACCGCAATGGCGTGTAACTACGGTGGACCTGTCTCCTGAGGCAACGGCAATTGCTCGGGAAAATGCAAGTCATCTTGGTGCGGATGTCCGCTTTCTACAAGGGGATTTGGTGCAGCCGCTTTTGGAAGCTGGCGAAAAGGTAGACATACTCGTATCCAATCCACCTTATATCCCGAGTCGCGATGTCGAGGAGCTGGACGATGAGGTGCGCGTACATGAGCCTCGCTTGGCTTTGGATGGCGGCGAAGATGGTCTGGATTGCTATCGTCGCTTGTGTGACGCGCTGCCGAATCTATTGAAAGAAAGAGCGGTCGTAGCGTTTGAGGTAGGCATTTATCAGGCTGGGGATGTAGCGGCATTGATGAGGGCATCTGGCGTCATGAATGAGGTAGAGATTGTTCCAGACTTGGCGGGGATCGAGCGGGTTGTTATCGGAGTGAGACGATAGCACTGGCTCGTCTCGCCTTTTTTACATAGGAATGAATGTTTGAAATCGTGTGAATCCGTCCATACTGATTGCTAAAGAGAGAAGATCAGTAGAGAGGGAGACGGATAACGATGAAACGGATGTTGTTAATGGCATTTAGCCTGTTTATGCTTATGATGAGCTGGGAGGGGCAGCTTACTTCGGCCAATGTGTTGGATAATGGGCCGATCCCTCAAGAATCCGTTCGTTTGCGCATTATTGCGAACAGCGATTCGGTCCAAGATCAATGGTTAAAGCGCGAAGTCAGAGATGCGATTATCGCTCAAATGAATACGTGGGCGGACGATATCGAGACTTTGGCGGAAGCAGAGCAAGTGATTCAATCACAATTGCCTGTCCTTCAACAAGTGGTAGACAAGACGATCGAGGAACGCGGTTTTTCATACAAAGCAGTAGTCGATTTCGGCGAAGTTCCTTTTCCAACGAAGCTGTACGGCTCCTATGTGTATCCTGCGGGTAATTACCGAGCAGTCCGTGTACAAATTGGAGAGGCAAAAGGTCAAAACTGGTGGTGTGTCCTGTTCCCGCCGCTCTGCTTTATTGACATGTCCAATGGCGACGCTGTACAAGCCAAGCCAACTCCGGAGCCGGAACAATCTGAGCAAACGACAGTAGCTGTATCCGAGGAAAAGGAAGTAGCGGTCTTCCCCTTGGAAGAGAACGAAGTAGGGTTGAAATCCGAAACAAATAAAGTGGATGCCGAGCAAATGAAGGTAGAGGTAGAAGAAACCGAAGAGGTAGAAAAAGAAGAAGAAGTAACGGCCTCTGCTCCTGAAGTAGAAGTGCGATTTTACTTATGGGAAAAAATCGAGGGCTGGCTCTCCTAGCCGGACATAAAAACGACACCCGCCGCATGTGCAGGTGTCGTTTTGAATTGCCACTATTACTTTTTGAACAAAGCCTCACGGATCTCAGGCTTCAACAGACTTTGGTAACGATGAGCAGGGATCGTGAACTCTGGCATTCCTGCTGCATAAGCGGCAATTTCATATTGACCAAAATGGATAACCAGGTTGCCGTCTTTAAAGGAGAAGCCTTGATCCTCTCTGATGCCCTCGAATGCATCATAAGGGTTAAAGCCATCCGCCTGAGTCTCTGCTTTGATTTGTTGTGTAATGATTTGATTGAGAATAGTACGGTAGTCATAGCCAGGCTGGAACAGGTCAGCCAGCTTCAGTTGTTTTGCCTTGGCCTGATTATCGATGGTGTAATACGTAACATCCGTCATGCCATGTGCTCCGCCTGTATAAATGTATGTCTGTACGGAGAAAGAAACGAGCTTGCCAGCATTGTGTACCTCATAGGAGATGTCGAGTGCATGAGGGCGTAGCTCCCAGCCGTTCTTTTTCGCGTCTGCTGCATCTTCTTTGCCGGCTTTTTGTCCTTCTGCCAGGCCTGTTTGTGCTTCTTTCAGTAGCGTAGCGTTCAGTTTTGCTTCAAAAGCTTTATCCTTCATCCCGCTAATGACTGGGATGGATACTTTACCTTGAAATTCTTTCGTATCGACCGTAATGGTTTTTGGTGTGAACACGACACCGTTAGCTTGTGGCTCTGGTGCTTGCACAGCAGGCTTTGTGGAGGTTGCGGGTGAAGCGGGTGCTGCAAATACTGGAGCAGCAACGGCTGTTAACAATACAGCTGTGCCAAGCAGGCTGGAAGCTAAAGATTTAAAAGATGACATTTCATTCACGGTCCTTTCGATAAAGGGAAAGTTATTGTTTTGTTTTCGTGTTCATTCTACTACAAGGCTATGACGGATAAAGTTAAAAAAAGGTAACAATGCTCTTTTTTCCACGCTGTTCAGAAAAGTTATTCACAGGTTACCCACAGCCTGTTGAAAACTTTTTGGTGCACATCTATACTTAAGGCACTCCTTACAAAGAAACGAGCTAGAGAAAGGATTTTTTAACGATGGAAATGAATTTTGTGACAAAAGTCTGGTCTGTGGATAACGATGTGGAAAATCAGCATAGTTGTGCACAGATTGTGGATGCAGCCCGTTTTCTTCGAGAAGGGGCAGTTGTGGCGTTTCCCACGGAGACGGTTTACGGTTTGGGAGCGAATGCATTATCAAACGAAGCAGTGGAAAAAATATTTACAGCAAAAGGCAGACCCAGCGATAATCCGCTGATTGTACATATTGGAGCGTGGGACCAGTTGTCCACAGTAGCAAGTGAGGTTCCAGAGAAAGGGAAAAAGCTGATGGAGGCGTTTTGGCCTGGACCCTTGACGGTCATTTTGCCAAAAACCGATCAGGTAGCGTCGCTGGTAACGGCAGGGCTGGATTCAGTCGGGGTTCGCATGCCTGATCATCCGATTGCCTTGGCTTTGATCAAGGAAGCGGGGGTACCGATTGCAGCTCCGAGCGCCAATCGCTCCGGACGTCCGAGTCCAACGACTGCGGCTCATGTATTGGCTGACTTGAATGGACGCGTAGCAGGAGTGGTCGATGGTGGGGCAACAGGTGTTGGGGTAGAGTCTACTGTTATTGATGTGACGCAGGACCCCCCGATGATTCTGCGTCCAGGCGGCATTACACGGGAGCAAATGGAACCAGTGATTGGCTATGTGGAGCTCGACCCTTCTTTTCAAGTGGGAGCAGCCGAGGCACCGCGCTCTCCGGGGATGAAATATACGCATTACGCTCCGGAAGGGGAAATGTGGCTAGTATCAGGAGAGAGTGAAAAAGTTCGGGCAAAAATGGAAGACATGCTGCAACAGGCGAAGCAGCACGGTCAAAAAACGGGTGTGCTGGCAACGGAAGAAACAGCGCCCTTTTGGAAAAGCCACGCGGCGGCAGATGTCGTTCTTGTGGTTGGATCACAAGCGGATCTCGAAGCGGTTGCCCAACAGCTATATGCAGTGCTGCGAGAATTCGACGATCAAGAAGTACAGTATATTGTCGGCGAGACTTTCCCGCGAAACGGGTTGGGTATGGCCGTGATGAATCGCTTGGAAAAGGCTGCTGGAGGCCGCGTCTTGTCCGTGTAAACCTGTCCTAAACTCCCCCTTGTCCGCATAAGGTGAAGAGACGGGAGGGGAGCTGCTTGGATCAGGTGTTATTCCAATGGGGGCAATTTTTGACGTTGCTCATTATTGCTTTCGCCTTAAGTATGGATGCCTTTTCGTTGGGAATTGGCGTAGGGATGGTTGGGATTCGGTTACGAGAGATTATCAAAGTAAGTATCACCATCGGACTGTTTCACATTATGATGCCGATCATCGGGATTGTCGTTGGAGCGTATTTGTCCGATTTGATTGGAGATATAGCCGTGTTTATTGGCGGCGGGGTCCTGATGATCATCGGCTTGCATATGCTATGGAATGGCTTCGTTCAAGGGGATCAAAAAAGTGTGTTGAAGACAAAAGGGTTCGGACTTATGCTCTTCGCATTTAGTGTCAGCCTGGATGCTTTCACCGTCGGTTTCTCGTTCGGCTTGATCGAGGTCAATAGAATTTTGGCCATCGCCCTGTTTGGAGTAATGGGTGCCACGATGTCTTACTTCGGTTTAATGTTAGGCAGGAGTGTGGGAGGGTGGCTTGGGGATTACAGCGAATTAATAGGTGGACTTATTTTGTTTGGTTTTGGGTTAAAATTTATGATATAACCGGGCTTATTAACAGGAGAGGAGGAACCATACGTGAAACGGATACTTTTCGTCTGTACGGGAAATACGTGCCGAAGCCCAATGGCAGAAGCGATGTTCCGTGCGAAGACAGACGGACAGGGGCTTGAAATACGCTCAGCCGGAGTGGCGGCATTTGCTGGTCAGGATGCCTCCTTGCACGCCAAACAAGTATTAGAAGAGCGAGGAATTGCCCACGATCATAAGGCCAGCAAGGTAGATGATGGGTTGATTGAATGGTCTGATGTCATTTTGACGATGACGCACGGTCACAAGCGCGCGATCTTGACGTATTTCCCCTCAGCCGCTGAAAAAGTGCATACCCTACAAGAGTTCGTGGGGATAGAAGGCTTTAGTGATATTGCTGATCCGTATGGGGGATCACTGATGGATTATCGCAGGTGTGCCGAAGAAATCGAAGAGTCACTGGAAAGGCTTTCATTGATGCTCAAGGACCCAGGTCTTCGTAAATCAGTGGATGAATAGGGTGCTGGTGTATAGCCAGGACCTTGTTTTTTGTGAGAGTACGAACGATTTTTTAGTGACTTGATAAAAATGTTCACTTTTTACTTATTGTTTTTTGATGTATACTAGACGAAGATTATGAGACAAGCGAGGGATGACAGATGAAAGTAGCACTTGCTGCTGATCACGGTGGATACAAGCTAAAAGAGGAGATCAAGACTCTGCTGGCCTCCATGAACATCCAAACGGAAGACTTCGGCTGCACCTGCGAGGAATCGGTTGATTATCCCGATTATGCTTTGCCAGTAGCGGAAAAGGTGGCAGCGGGGGAATTTGATCGAGGCATTCTCGTTTGCGGAACAGGTATCGGCATGTCGATCGCAGCCAACAAGGTTCCAGGCATCCGTTGTGCACTTGTGCATGATACGTTTTCCGCACGCGCTACTCGTGAGCATAACAACACCAATGTGTTGGCGATGGGTGAGCGAGTTATTGGGCCGGGTCTGGCGCTTGATATCGTGAAAATTTGGTTGGAAACAGAGTTTCAAGGTGGTCGCCACGAGCGCCGTGTGGAAAAGATTTCGCAAATTGAAGCGAAGCATGCGGGAGTGAAGTAAGTGGATTTATCCGCTATCGAAAAACAAATCAGTGGAATTGTCGAGGAAGTAGCCGATTTGGCAGAGCTTGCAGCAGGACAACTCATGGTGATTGGGTGCAGTACCAGCGAGGTGCTCGGGGAGCATATTGGAAAAGCTGGAAGCCAAGATGTAGCGAAGGCTCTGTATCGCGGGATCCAGTCTGTTGTAGAGAAGCGCGGCTTTGCTGTGGCCTTTCAATGTTGTGAACATTTGAACAGGGCCCTGGTCGTCGAGCGCGAGGTTGCATTGCGATATGGACTGGAAGAGGTCTCGGTTGTTCCTGTTCCGACTGCTGGAGGCTCTATGGCTGCGCATGCGTTTACACAGTTCACGGATGCAGCCGTTGTGGAGCAAATTCGCGCGCATGCAGGCATAGATATCGGTCATACCCTGATCGGTATGCATCTGAAGCATGTGGCAGTACCGGTACGTCCGAAGCAGCGTCTTGTTGGACAAGCACATGTTACAGCAGCGCGCACACGTCCCAAGCTGATTGGCGGACCGCGCGCCGTTTATGAGAAGACACCACCAAATGAAAGCTGCACATAAAAGAGGAGGAGAAACTACTATGCTAGATTTTTTGCGTAAACAAGACCCGCAAGTATTGGAAGCCATTCAACTGGAGCTCGGAAGACAACGCGACAAGATTGAGCTGATCGCTTCTGAAAACTTCGTAAGCCGCGCAGTCATGGAAGCAATGGGAACCGTTTTGACGAACAAATACGCAGAAGGATACCCAGGCCGTCGCTATTACGGTGGTTGCGAGTATGTGGATATCGTGGAAAACATCGCGCGTGACCGCGTAAAAGAAATTTTTGGCGCTGAGCATGCAAACGTACAACCACACTCCGGCGCTCAGGCGAACATGGCTGTATACTTCACGATTCTTCAGCCAGGAGACACCGTATTGGGAATGAACCTGTCCCACGGTGGTCACTTGACGCATGGTAGCGCAGTAAACTTCTCCGGTACTCTGTACAATTTCGTTGATTACGGTGTAGACGAAGATACGCACCTGATCAACTATGAAGTTGTTCGTGCAAAAGCATTGGAGCACAAGCCAAAACTGATCGTTTGTGGGGCGAGTGCCTATCCGCGTACGATTGATTTTGCCAAGTTCCGTGAGATCGCGGATGAGGTGGGCGCGTACTTCATGGTGGATATGGCGCACATCGCTGGTCTGGTTGCGGCAGGTCTGCATCCAAACCCAGTACCGCATGCACATTTCGTTACTTCTACGACGCACAAGACTCTGCGTGGACCGCGTGGCGGTTTGATTTTGTGCAAGGAAGAATTCGCGAAAGGCATCGACAAATCCGTATTCCCAGGCGTTCAAGGTGGTCCGTTGATGCATGTGATCGCAGCAAAAGCGGTTGCCTTCGGTGAAAACCTGCAACCAGAATTCAAGGATTATGCAAATCGCATCATCAAGAATGCGCGTGCGTTTGCTGAGGCACTGACTGCTGAAGGTCTGACGCTAGTTTCCGGCGGAACGGATAACCACCTCGTATTGGTTGATGTAAGCAAAATCGGCCTGACAGGTAAAGTGGCTGAGCATCTGCTGGACGAAGTAAGCATTACTACGAACAAAAATACGATTCCTTACGATACACAAAGCCCGTTTGTTACAAGCGGTGTCCGCATGGGTACGCCAGCAGTTACAAGCCGCGGTTTTGATGAGGAAGCAATGAAAGAAGTAGCAGCGATTATCGCTCTGACATTGAAAAATCCAGAGGATGCTGCGAAGCACGAGGAAGCACGCCAACGTGTGGCAGCTTTGTGCCAACGCTTCCCGATGTACGAAGGCTTGAATATCTAAGCAAGGCAACGTGAAGCAGACCCGGTGGAAAATTCCCCATACGGGTCTGCTTTTTTTCCACTTCGCGGCTGTCGTTAGGGATCAAGGATGTGAAAAAGTACGAAGATTAGGCAAATTGACGGCACCACTCTCACCAGCTATTATAGAAAGGATGTATTGATAGGGAAACGGAGGAAATGACATGAGCCGTGTATATGTGTTTGACCATCCGCTGATTCAGCATAAAGTTACGTATATTCGTGACAAGAATACAGGGACCAAGGAATTTCGCGAACTGGTAGATGAAGTGACTACTCTGATGGGCTATGAAATTACCCGTGATATGCCGTTGGAGGAAACTACTATCGAAACGCCAGTGGCTACCTGTCAGTCGAATGTAATTGCTGGTAAAAAAGTAGGGTTGGTACCGATTCTTCGTGCTGGTCTTGGTATGGTGGATGGCCTGATGAGGCTGATCCCTGCTGCCAAAGTAGGACACGTAGGTCTTTACCGTGATCCGGAAACCCTGCAGCCTGTTGAGTATTATGTGAAGCTGCCATCCGATGTTGCTGAGCGTGAGTTGATCGTAACTGACCCAATGCTGGCGACTGGTGGCTCTGCTGTTGCCGCTCTTACTGCTTTGAAAAAACGTGGAGCGAAAAACTTGAAACTGATGTGCCTCATCGCTGCTCCAGAAGGCATCAAGCTGGTTCAGGACGAGCATCCTGATGTAGATATCTATGTAGCAGCTGTTGATGAATATTTAAACGACCATGGATACATCGTGCCAGGCTTGGGCGATGCGGGTGACCGCTTGTACGGCACGAAGTAGTCGGAGAGGGAAAAACGGATGAAAACTGTAAAAGTAATGACGGTATTCGGCACACGTCCGGAAGCGATCAAAATGGCACCGCTTGTCCATGAATTGAACAAGTACAGCGAACAGATCGAATCTGTCGTTTGCGTGACGGCCCAACATCGTCAAATGCTCGATCAGGTTTTGGACATTTTTGATATTCAACCAGACATTGACTTGAACATCATGAAGGATCGCCAAACGCTGGTGGGTGTGACCACTCGCGCATTGGAGAGCCTGGATGAAACAATGAAGGAAGTAAAACCGGACATCGTCCTCGTACACGGGGATACGACAACCACTTTTGTGGCGAGTCTGGCTGCTTTTTACAACCAGGTAGCAATTGGTCACGTGGAAGCGGGCTTGCGCACATGGGACAAGTACTCGCCGTTCCCGGAAGAGATGAATCGTCAGCTGACAGGTGTCATGGCTGACCTTCACTTCTCCCCGACTAATGGATCGGCTGACAACCTTCGTCGCGAAGCAAAGCCGGAAAAGAGCATCTACGTGACAGGAAACACTGCAATTGACGCGTTGAAAACGACCGTTCGCGAGGATTACACGCATCCGGTGCTTGATCGCGTAGCTGGTCAGAAGCTGGTGTTGATGACGGCACACCGCCGCGAAAATTTGGGCGAGCCGATGCGTCGTATTTTCCGTGCAGTTCGAAGACTGGTGGATGAGCATCCTGAGATTGCTGTTGTGTATCCGGTTCACTTGAATCCTGCTGTACAAGAAGTGGCGCAGGAGATTCTCGGGAATCACGATCGCATTTCGTTGATCGAACCATTGGATGCCCTTGATTTCCACAACTTCGCTCGTCGCTCCCATCTCATCCTGACCGATTCCGGCGGGGTGCAGGAGGAAGCGCCGTCTCTTGGCGTGCCAGTCCTGGTTCTGCGCGATACGACAGAACGTCCTGAGGGAATTGAAGCAGGCACGTTGAAACTCGTGGGAACCGACGAAGAGCAAGTGTATGCAATGGCAAAAGAATTGCTGACCAACCAAGCGGCTTACGATGCAATGGCGCATGCTGTCAACCCATATGGGGATGGCGAGGCTTCCCGTCGTATCGTAGAAGCAATCCTCTATCATTTTGGTTTGCGGGCTGAACAACCAGAGCCTTTCCAACCAGGTCAGTAACATACAGCTAGGAAAACCCGCCAGGTACCGTTCGTCAAAACCGGGCGGGTTTCTTGTTGTAGAGCGATTTTTGGGGTTTCGATGACTGATGATTTGGTATGTTTTTCTAATAGGGAATCGAGAGAATTGGCGAAACTATCCATGACCTTTTGCGTCTAATATTTAGTTGCTTGGCTTAGATGGTAGAAAGACAGAGTTTGGAATACGGAGAGGAGTTACCAACATGAGAGCGCAAAGGATAGTGACGCTGCTCACGGCTACGACCATGGCCTGGGGAGCTTTTGTTCCGTTTGTGCCGTTTGCGACCAATGTCGCACACGCCAGAGCGGAGACAAGTGCATTGAATATGATGTGGCAAACCCCAATTGGTGAGGGGACCACTTTACAGAAATATACGAAATCATTTGCCAATCAAGTAGTCACGATCATGGTAACCAAGGTTGATCTGAATAATCCTTACGTTGAGGTCAAACCGGTATACGGAACGAAAGGCAAGCTGACAGACAGGCAGACGGTTACACAAATGGCGCGTGAAACTGGAGCTATAGCAGCGATCAATGCCGACTTTTTTAACATGTCCAAACGGGGAGCGCCGTTTGGTATCGTCATGAAAGACGATGAACTCATTTCGTCCATGGGTTTGGTCTCCTACTGGTACGCGCTGGGCTTGACTGGCGACAAGATGGCCATCGTCGACAAGTTTGGGTTTGGCGGCAAGGTTACGGCTCCTAATGGCGCTACCTATTCGATTCAGGGTGTCAACAAGGAAGAGTACAACCCGAGTGATTCACGAAAAAGTCACCAGAACCAACTGAACGTCTATACCCCTTCCTTTGGCAAAACCAGCTTGGGGACGATACCGGGCTACAAAGATGTCGTCGAGATTTTGTTTGTAGACAACGTAGCCAAAGAAGTTCGTGTGAATCAACCTGGCGTATACATACCTTACAACGGCTATGTCCTTTGGGGACATGGAGCAGCAGGAGCATTCCTCAAGCAAAACTTCCCTGTAGGCGCTACTGCAGCGGTTGAGTACCAAACGACACCACAGACACTCAACCTAAAGCAAGCGGTAGGCGGCAATGTGATTTTGGTTGATCAAGGGAAAGCCCTCACTTCCTTTCAAGCGGACAAGTCCATCATCAACAAGACGGCACGCACATCGGTCGGAGTTTCCCAGGACGGGAAGACCTTGTACATGGTCACGATCGATGCGAGCCAAGGCGTTTATTTGGACGAGCTGGCAAAAATCATGGCGGAGCTCGGCTCTTATCGGGCTGTAAACTTTGACGGTGGTGGCTCTACGACCATGGCAGCTCGCATGCTGGGTGAGACACACGCAAATTTGGCGAATAAGCCGAGCGGCGGTGCTGAGCGCCGAGTGCCTACTGGACTGGCCGTATACAACACGGCACCTGCGGGAGAATTGAGAGGCTTCCAAATCGATGTACCGGCAGATGTGCTTATCGGACAATCTATCCCGCTCAGCGCATCCAAAGGTTATGACGTGCATTACCAGCCGTATGCGATCAATGCAGGCGATGTGAGCTGGGATGCTAGTCAGTCCGAAGCGGGCTCCGTAAATGGCAAGCACTTCACACCAGCTCGCTCTGGCAAGATCACATTGACTGCGCGATTGGGCAATGTGACGCAAAATAAAGACATTCAAGTCATTTCCGGCAACGATGTTCAGCAAATCATCGTTTCCCCGAATCCGATCACGATTGCACCGGGACAATCCCTTACTCTCGATGTCAAAATCAAAACGAAAAAGGGCTCAACCGTACAAGCGACACCACTTAGCGTAAAAGCGAGTGTCGATTCTTCTGTAGCGACGATCAACGACAATCTGCAACTGGTAGCAGGCAATGAGCCGGGCAACGGAAACCTGACGATTACGTATGATGGCGTGGCGACAACCGTACCATTTGCCGTTGGACAATTTGAGCAGCCATGGCTGACCTTCGATAATCAGGCCGGCATGTACCATGCAGCGAATCCATCCAGCATCAGTTCGGCTGGTTCGTTTGCGCTCGTTTCCGATCAGACATTCCGCACGAAAAAGGCAGCGAAGCTGGTGTACAACTTCTCTGGAGCACCAGCGAACAACATGCGGATTTCGTACGGCGTTCTGGGGGCAAAACCTGTGACCATTCCTGGCAAGCCGCTCGGATTGGGCTTGTGGGTCAATGGTGACAACAGCGGACATTGGCTCCGTGCTGAAGCAGTCGATGCAAACGGGAAGCCGGTCTACGTCGATCTGGCTAAAGAGATCAATTGGACAGGCTGGAAGCAAGTGAAAGGCTACTTCCCGAGCAATGTTGCCTATCCATTGCAATTGAAGAGTGTGTATGTCGTTGACCAAGCCAATGATGGCATTACACACGACAAAGGAACACTGTACTTCGACGAATTCTCGCTCCTCTTGGGCAACCAGACAGGTCAGCCAAGCGATGCGGCGGTTGTCCCTGAACTGCCAGGCAGCATGTCACTCGGAGCAGAGCTCGATCTCCACTATTCCTTTGAAAATACCGCATCTTACCTGGATAGTGCGCTGATTGATGTGGAGTCGATCGTGACCCAGCCGATGCCAGGATATGTACCTGCTGATTATTCGTTTACGATTAAACCGGGCGAACTAAAAGCAGGGCAAGAGGACGCAATTTCCACTTCGTCTATTCAGTTGACCTTGGCACCGAAGCAATGGCTCGCTGGAAAAGGTGTTGGACTCTTGTACGTAAACCAAGTGAACAATACGTTGGATCCGCTTCTGGGAACCATGAATGCTCAAGGTCAGTGGGTATATGAAGTCAATAGCTACGGCAAGTACATTCCGTACTACCTGGACAATGCAGGCACGAGCAGCGCTGGATTTACAGATATCACGAAGCATCCAGCCAAGGCAGAAATAACCTACATGGCGGAAAAGGGCTACGTGAAGGGTTTGACGGAGACGACGTTTGGCCCAGAGGTTTCTCTGACAAGAGCACAGTTCGTCACCCTGCTCTCGCGCTCTTTTGGGTGGGAGCTCCCTTCCTCACCAAAGCTGAAATTCAAGGATAAGGTGCCTTCCTATGCGCAAGGTGCCGTACAGGTTGCCGTTTCCAAAGGTCTGGTGAAGGGGTATAACGATAATACTTTCCGTCCGGATCAGCCGGTGACTCGCGCAGAGGCCGCAGTCATTCTCGATCGTCTCGTGAATAAAAAGGGAGCGGCGAAAAAGCTCTCCGATAAAGGGACCTGGCCATCCTGGGCAACTACATCTATCAACAACATGGTCGGACTCGGTCTGATTGATCCAGTTGGATCAAATTACCAACCAAATAAACCGACGACGAGAGCAGTGTGTGTCGTAGCGCTGTATCGCATCCTGCATCAAGATAAATAGAATCGGAATATAAAAGGTCAAGCTTCTCTAACGAAGAGAAGCTTGACCTTTTTTGTTGCCTTCCTGAGTTTTAGAAGGTATCGATAAACTGACAAAGCTGGTGAGAAGAAAAAGCGCAGGGCTCGTAGACCTTGACAACGCCTTCCCAGTCGGAGCTTCCAAAAGGGGACCACGCTTGTCGAACACTTCTTCCTTGAGAAGCTTCCGCCCGTAGGGTGGCTTTGGCTCGACGGTCCCCTTTTGGAAGTGGAGACGGACAGTAAATCCCCTTTGCGGGCGTGTCAGAGTCGAAGAGAACTGCGCTTTTTCTTCTCCTCCCCTATGTTGACTCAAACCAGAAAGTCCTTTTATTTTTCAAGATCAAAAAAAGCTTTGTCAAAATGAGTTAACCATTTTAAAATAACAGTTAACAAATATATGTTAACCAAGGTTGTGATTTGGTTGTTAAAAAGTTATGCAGAGCTCTCTGCCAAAAACAAGCGATACGTGTGGCATCCCTTCACCCAAATGAAAGACTACGTCGCACAGGAGCCATTGATTATTGCGAGAGGAGAAGGGATCAAGCTGTTCGATGTGAACGGCAAGGCTTATTACGACGGCTTTTCCTCCGTGTGGTTGAACGTCCATGGTCACAACGTTCCCGAGCTAAATCAGGCAATCACAGACCAGCTCGACCAGATTGCCCACTCTACCTTGCTCGGCATGGCAAACGTCCCATCCATTTTATTAGCGGAAAAACTGATCCAGCTCGCTCCAAAAGGATTGAGCAAGGTCTTTTACTCTGACAACGGGGCAACGGCGGTCGAAATCTCACTGAAAATGGCGTTCCAATACTGGCAAAATCGCGGGCAGACCGGCAAGCATTCGTTTATCACGATGAACAATGCCTATCACGGGGATACGATTGGAGCTACCAGCGTGGGAGCCATTCCTCTCTACCATCAAGTTTACAAACCACTGCTCTTTTCTCCACACGTCATTCCATACCCTTATCCATACCGGCAGGGAGGAGAAGAAGCAGCCGTTCAGGCCACGTTGAGCAGTCTGGAAAGCTTGCTTCGGGAAAGAGCTCATGAGATTGCGGCGATGATCGTAGAGCCTGTCGTGCAGGGAGCAAGTGGCATGATTATCATGCCAGACGGTTGCTTGAAAAAAATCGCGGAGCTGTTGCGCGCCCATGATGTATTGCTGATCGCAGACGAGGTAGCAACAGGATTTGGACGCACAGGCAAAATGTTCGCTTGTGAGCATGATGGGGTCGTGCCGGACATCATGGCGGTTGCGAAAGGGCTCACGGGCGGGTATTTACCAGTAGCGGCTACCTTAGTAACCGAGCAGATTTATGATGCTTTTTTCGCCGACTATGAGGAACAGAAAACCTTCTTTCACGGACATTCGTTCACAGGAAATCCACTCGGCTGTGCAGTTGCTCTCGCCAACCTGCGGCTGATGGAGGAGCGCGGAGTCGTTCAACAAGTAGCAAAAAAGGCAATCGATCTGGATCAATTGCTAGGGCCGTTATACGACCTGCCTCATGTAGGAGAAATTCGGCAAAAAGGCCTGATGGCGGGAATCGAGCTGGTTCGGGATAAAGAGACCAAGGAGCCTTATCACTGGAATGAGCGGATCGGTGTACGTGTCTGTCAGGCAGCAAGAGAAAAAGGGCTTTTGACACGACCGTTGGGCAACGTCATCGTTTTTATCCCACCGCTTGTATCTACAACCGAAGAATTGGCTGACATGGTTCGGATTTTGGCGGAATCGATTCAGGACGTAACGACAGGCGATACGAGGAGTGATTGATATGGCTGATCGCCCCTTATCCGGATTGTTCATCACAGGGACAGATACTGGGGTAGGCAAAACGATTGTGACTGCCGGAATCGCATCCGTGTTGCGTGAGACAGGAGTGGACATCGGGGTTTGGAAGCCGGTCCAGTCAGGAGCACGAGCACAGGATGAGGGCAGTGACGCAATGCGCTTGAGATCGTGGAGTGGAGTGCATGACGCGTGTGAGGAGATAGCTCCGCTCTGTTTTGCGGCACCGCTTACCCCTTATCTGGCTGCGGAAGCAGAGGGGAAAAGCTTGACTATGGAGCAAGTAATTGCTGGAGGACGCCCCCTGATGGAACGTTATCCGGCACTCCTCGTCGAAGGAGCCGGTGGTCTGATTGTGCCATTGACTCCAACCGAAACGATGGCGGATCTTGCTGTTCGACTGAACCTGCCAATGCTCATCGTGGCTCGGGCTGGGCTCGGCACGATTAACCATACGCTGTTGTCCGTTTGGTATGCACGGGAACTCGGGATCGAGGTTGTAGGTGTCATCCTGAATCAAAACAACTCAGCTGGTGTCATTGATGAGAGTGTCAAAACAAACGCGAGCATGATTGAGAGCTATGGGGGAGTTCCTGTATGGGGCGTACTTCCATGGATAGACCAACCGTTAGGGCGTCAGCAGTTGACACAGTTAATCCACGAATGTGTAGACATCGGACAGCTGTACCAGTGGAGCCATAAATAAAATGAAGGGGAGACGAGAAAATGAAGCAAAGCACCTGTCTGGATTGGAAGGAATACGCCCATAAAGCGATTGCCAAAGAAGAGTTTACGCAGGAAGAGGCTATGAAGGTGTTGCAAGCGCCAGATGATGAGCTGCTGCTGGTCATGAACGAAGCTTTTCGCGTCAGAAAGCACTTTTTCGGAAAAAAGGTCAAACTGAACATGATCATCAACGCCAAGAGCGGCCTATGCCCGGAGGATTGCGGTTACTGCTCGCAGTCGATTGTTTCGAATGCTCCCGTATCCAAGTACACGATGCTGGATAAGGAGACATTGCTCGCAGGTGCGCGAGAAGCCATGAATCGAAAAGCAGGTACATACTGTATTGTCGCCTCAGGACGTGGTCCCACGGAAAAAGAGCTGGGGCAGGTCATCGAGGCAGTCAAAGAAATCCGCGAGACAATGCCACTGAAAATTTGCGCGTGCTTAGGGATACTAAGCGACGAACAAGCAACGCGACTAAAAGATTCAGGTGTTCACCGCTACAACCATAATCTCAACACGAGTCGCAACCATTACGAAGCGATTACGACAACGCACACGTACGATCAGCGTGTACAGACAGTCGATACCGTAAAAAGAGCAGGGATGTCGCCCTGCGCAGGCGTGATCATCGGCATGGGGGAGAGCGATGAGGAGATCGTTGAAATGGCATTTGCCCTGCGCAATCTCGACGCAGATTCCATCCCGATCAATTTTTTAAATGCGATTCCAGGAACCCCGTTGGAGGATAAAGGACGCACCCCGGCAATGAAGGCTCTTCGTGTTCTCGCCTTGTTCCGATTTATTTGCCCGGATAAAGAAATTCGTGTTGCGGGTGGTCGCGAAGTGAATCTGCGCACCTTGCAGCCGCTTTCCTTGTATGCAGCCAACTCATTGTTTGTAGGTGATTATTTGACGACACCCGGGCAAGAAATCACGACAGACCATCAGATGATTGAAGACCTCGGGTTTGAAATCGAGCTGTGTGCGTTGTAGGACAAGTAGGTCAGTGATGAAGAAACGCTACACATGGCTGGAAGAAGAATACGATTCATTGTGCAAACAATCGTTGGCAAGAGAATGGAACACTGTAGAGTCAGCCATTGATCGCGCTGGCACGTGGATTCAAGTCGAAGGGAGACCATTATTAAACCTGTCATCGAACAACTATTTGGGCTTGGCTCATGATCGACGAATCGTGGAAGCTGGCAAGATAGCGGCAGAGGAGTGGGGGGCAGGAGGAACTGCCTCTCGCCTCGTCCATGGTAACTACGCGTTATACGACGAGCTGGAACAACAATTGGCGGCGTGGAAAGAGAGAGAAGGGGCGCTTGTTTTTGCAAATGGCTATCAGGCAAATACAGGGGTACTTGCAGCGCTTGCTGGAAGAGGCGACGCTGTTTTTAGTGATCGGTTGAATCACGCCAGCATCGTAGATGGGATCGTGCTCAGTCGGGCGGAGCATTTTCGGTATAGACATAACGACATGGAGCACCTGGAATTTTTGCTGAAAAAGCACCAGGATACAAGACGGAAGTGGATCGTCACGGACAGCATATTCTCCATGGACGGTGATAAAGCCCCTCTTCTTGAATTGGTACAACTGCGAGATCGTTACGATGCCATCCTTATGGTTGACGAAGCCCATGCAGGGGGAGTGCGTGGTGAGGAAGGGCAGGGCTTGTGCCACGAGCTAGGCATCGCCGGACAAGTCGATGTTTTGATGGGAACCTTCAGCAAGGCATTTGGTGTTTATGGCGCATACGTATGCGCAGATGAGATCATCATTCGTTATTTGATGACAAAAGCACGCTCGCTAGTCTATTCCACAGCTCTGCCTCCTGCTGTGATTGGTTCGAATCTGGCGGCGTTGTCTTTGGTACAAACAGACTCTTGGCGAAGAAAAGCAGTGAGGCAGAATGCGCTCATGTTTCGCCAGTTGCTTCGCTCATACGGGTTTACCGTAGACGAAGAAGATACGCCAATTATCCCGCTCACGTTAGGAGAGAATGAGTGGACTTTGCAATTCAGCAAAAGGCTTCGGCAGCGAGGGATTGCAGCAGTGGCGATTCGACCTCCTACTGTGCCAGCAGGAACCGCGCGTATCCGTTTTACGGTGATGGCTGACCATACGCGCGAAGAGCTGGAGTGGGCTTGTGAGCAAGTGAGCGAAATCAGAGACGAGCTTCACAAAGGAGGGGCGATATCGTGAGAAAAGTGATGCTGTGGCTAAACGGGTGGGGAATGCCAGATTGCAGCTGGGATGCAGTTCGCTCACAGTTTCCTTCCTATCAGCATATCATTCCTACTTATTCGGACGTCACGGACCCCTCACAATTTTACGAGAGAGTAGAAGAGGAAGTCCGCTCCCAATCGGCTCAGGAGCTGATTGTAGTGGGATGGTCAATGGGAGGAATGCTCGGATTACGCCTCGCTGCCCAGTACCCGGTCTCAGGACTTGTTTTGATCGGCACGACAGCACGCTTTACGAGCGAACAGCATGATCTTCGTAAAGGGTGGCATCCCGTTGTTTTGCAAAGGATGAAAAGGCAGCTTTCTGTTGCACGCGAGCGTGTGATGGACACTTTTGTCAAACAAATGCTAACACCAGGAGAGCGAGAACAAACAGGTCTGCAAGTGGGACTGGACAGCCAGAATTGGAGTACGGCGGCGTTGGTTGCGGGCTTGACCTATTTAGAAGAAGAGGATTGCCGCCCGTTTCTGTCTTCGCTGACTACTCCTGCTCTCGTCATTCATGGAATGGAGGATGCTATCTGTTCGTTCTCAGCGGGAGAAGAGCTGGCGAGTAGCCTTTCGAGTGCCCATTTCGTGCAAATTCCTGACTGTGGTCATGCCCCGCATGTATTTGTTCCAGAGGTTGTAGGAGATTCGCTAAAGAGGATGGTGGAGCAGCTTGCAGAAGAGGGCAATCAGCAGCCGATTTAGTGAGAAGGCTGTCTCATACGAAAAATACGCACTCGTGCAAAAGAAGATGGTCGATCATTTGAGTCAAATGATTATAGAGATAGCGAATGAGAATGATGTGCGAAACATCGTAGAGATTGGCTGTGGGACAGGGGGGTTAACCCGCGTCATTCGCAGCTATTTTTCTGCTGCCCATTACGAGGCGGTAGAGATTGCGTCAGGCATGTTGGAGCAGGCGAAGAACAATCTGGAGCAGCAACGCCTGATTTGCTCCTATTTTCAAGCTGATGCCGAAGAATGGGTTTGGGAACAACAGGCGGAGTCAAAGGATTTGATCGTTTCAGGAGCATGCTTTCAGTGGTTTGCCAAGCCTACGCATACGCTAAAAGGATTGGCAAGAATCCTGAAGCCCGGAGCACCTTTGGTTTTTTCAACATTTGGACCCGATACTTTTTGGGAGCTGCATGATTCGTTTGCGAATGCTCATGCGATTTTGGGGGAGAAGGGAGTGCGCCATGGCTTGGAGTTTCTCTCTGCACGTGATTGGCGTGAGAAATTGAAGCAAGCAGGGTTTACGGATATAGAGATCATTAGGAAATATGAGCGGCTAACGTACCCGGGTGTACGGGATTTTTTGCATGCCGTGAAAGCTGTAGGCGCCAGTGCAAGTATGGAGCAAGGGAGCGGTCTCGGCCGCAGAAAACTCCTTGCAGAAATGATTCAATACTATGAGCAGACGTATAAAAGAGAAACAGGCATCCCTGTCACCTACGAAGTTATTTACGTTCGCGCGATTTCATCGGTGTAGTGTGTTATCAATGATCTTTGTTATGGAAATGAGAATGGTTATCAAATAGAATGAATAGAGGAACGATGGGAGGGCTATCAAGGAGTTGAATGTGGGACAATGCACGTAGATGATCATATTTTTTTATGGAATCAGGCAAGTGTACGATTACATGATGTACGGCATATCGTCATGCGAGCCGGAGAACAGCTGCGGTCCTATCAATTGCCGGCTAGTGCCTTTCTATTTTCGGTGAGAGGCAGTGGTCTGATTCGTCTTGACGGGAATGTGCATGCGATCAAGAATTGCTATATTGCCCATGCTGGCAAAGGTACTTACGTGGATATCGAGGAAATAAAGGATGAGCTGGAATACTATCTGATTTTGTACAAAGCTCATTTGCCGTTGCCTTGCCGGCAGGAGCTGCTGCGTTTACTGGAGAAAACACAACCTTTTCACATCCAATACGGCTTTACTCCCATGCATCAGGCAAATGTATTTGTCGCAATATCACGTATGCAGCAAGCATGGAATCAGAACGGCAATCTGGACAAGCTGCGAGCCAAGGTTCTGCTTTATCAACTCGTATGTGAGCTAATGGCACAGATGCAGTCACAAGGAATCGGAGTAACAGTACCGAACTTGGTCGAACAGGCCATCAGGCATATCGAGGAGCACTACGCAGAGACTTTCACACTCGATGATCTATCTGCGCTCTTAAACTGCAGCTCCCGATCCCTGCAACGCACCTTTAAAGCCCAGCTAGCGGTCGGCCCTATCGACTATCTGATCCAAGTGCGCATTCAAAAAGCGCAGGAACTGCTGCGTCAAACGAATTTGGGACTAAAAGAAGTAGCGGAATCAGTAGGTTATGCCGACAGCTATTATTTCAGTCGTATCTTCAAAAAATACACAGGTATATCTCCGTCTTCCTACAAAGAATATTCTCTGACACCGGAACAACGTCGCCAAAGTCCATCACTCTTGTCGCGATATTCCATTGCTGGTCAAAAGCTGTGGAAATATAATGATCACATTGAAAATGAAAATCAAAATCACCCGCATTCAAGAGATGGAGGAGCCGTACCGATGTATAAGAGTACAAAAGCGATGCTGGCGCTGAATCTGATGCTGAGCCTTACCTTGCTGCTGGGAGCTTGCTCGGCTGGCGGCATGAATTCTAGCAATTCGGGGAGTACAGCAACAGGCGCCTCGAAGCAGGTAGCGACGCAATCGAATACCACGCAACCTAGCGCGAATCAAGAAGTGAAGAAAAGCGAGACACGTACTATCAAACACATAAAAGGCGAGCTGACGCTTGATTTTAAACCAGTCAGAATCGCTGTGCTGGATACGCAGTACGCAGATCAAATGCTGGCCTTGGGCGAACTGCCTGCAGGCAGTGTAATTACAACGGGGGACGGTACAAAGTTTCCTGAGTATCTCATGGACAAGCTAAAAGATGTACATGTACTCGGGACAAAGGACGAGCCCAATTCGGAAGCGGTCGTGGCCATGGAGCCTGACTTGATTATTTGCACGGAGTTCCAGGACAAAATCTATGATAACCTGTCCAAAATCGCACCAACCATCATGTTTGGCCGAAACGAAGACTGGCGGGATACACTGCTTACATTCGGGAAAATTCTCGAAAAAGAACAAGAAGCTGAGCAAATCGTAAAAGACTACAAAGAGAAAACGAACAAACTGAAAGCAGAACTCGCAACCAAGCTCAAGGGTGAGTCCGTCGCACTTATTCGTCCGCGTGATAATGCCATTCGACTGCACACAGTTGAACACCGTACGGCTGCTATCTTGTATTCCGATTTGGGACTGACTCCTCCCAAGCCAGCGATGGATAAATCTGATACAGCTACGATGATTTCTCTGGAAGTGCTGCCAGAGGTAAATGCCGATCACATATTTGTCGTAACGGACAAAGCGAACCAAGCATTAACGGACGAATTCAAAAATAGCTCCATTTGGAAAGGGCTAAAAGCAGCCAAGGAAAATAAGGTGTACGAGGTAAACACAACTGTGTGGATTGCCTATTATGGCCCGATTGCCATCAACAATATCGTCGATGAAATTGCAGAGGCGCTTCTATAAATCATACAGACCGTCACTCTCTCCTAAGAGCTGTGACGTTTTTTTATGAATTGGAAAAGAAAGCGATTTCCTGGCAGGAATTATCACAAAAAGATGGAATCTTAAGAAGGTTGCCTATCCTGTTTATTCGAGGGGTGTGTGGAAGATGAGTCAAAGAGAAATCGTCATTGCGAGTGCTGTGCGCACTGCTATAGGTAGCTTTCAAGGAACGCTTGCAGGTGTCAGCGCGACAAAGCTGGGCGGGATTGTACTGGAAGCAGCGCTAGAGCGTGCAGGTGTTTCCAAGGATGCGGTCGATGAAGTGATTATGGGGAACGTATTGTCAGCAGGCTTGGGTCAAAACCCGGCGCGCCAGGCTTCTATTCACGCGGGCCTTGCTCATGAAGTTCCCTCCCTGACAATCAACAAGGTTTGTGGTTCAGGTCTAAAAGCCGTTCATCTGGCTGTGCAGTCAATCCTTGCAGGTGAGGCAGAAGTTGTCTTGGCTGGCGGGATGGAGAATATGAGTCAGGCACCTTATTTAATGGAAGGTGCGCGCTCAGGCTACCGCATGGGAGACCAGAAAGTAGTAGACTCCATGATTCGTGACGGACTGTGGTGTGCTTTCAACGACTACCACATGGGCATTACAGCAGAGAACCTCTGCACCAAATACGAAATCGGACGCGAAGAGCAGGATGAGTTTTCAGCGTGGAGCCAGGAAAAGGCTCAGCAAGCGCTCGCTAGTGGTCGTTTTCAGGAAGAAATCGTGCCGGTTCCAATCCCGCAACGCAAGGGTGATCCGGTGCTGTTTGCCGTAGACGAATTCCCGCGCGTTGGCGTGACGGCCGAAGCGCTAGGCAAATTAAAGCCTGCATTTAAAAAGGATGGAACCGTGACAGCCGGGAATGCATCTGGCATCAACGATGGAGCAGCAGCTCTCTTGATTATGACACGCGAAAAAGCAGAAGAGCTGGGCGTGAAGCCTCTCGCCCGTATTGTAGCCAATGCGAGTGCAGGTGTTGATCCAAGTATCATGGGGTACGGTCCAGTTCCTGCGACCAAACGCGTACTGGAAAAAGCGGGTCTGTCGATTGCTGACATCGACTTGATCGAAGCAAATGAAGCTTTTGCCGTCCAATCGCTGTCTGTAGGCAAAGCACTAGGCTTTGATCGTGAGAAGCTGAATGTCAACGGCGGAGCCATTGCTTTGGGGCATCCAATTGGTGCGAGTGGCGCGAGAATCCTGGTCACACTCGTGCATGAATTGCAAAAACGCGAAGGGGTAAAATATGGGTTAGCGACTCTTTGCATCGGCGGTGGACAAGGGGTCTCTACAATTGTCGAGAAAATTTAAATTTTAAATTGTGAACGCTTTGTGTACAGACTGAGCCGAACGTTGACAAAGGGAATAATTCTTCGTTAATATGAATGAGGGCAAAGGGGCACTTGACACCAGCCCTCTCCTTATGTATGAAAGGAGAATGTTACTCTGTGTCGAAATTGGATAATCCGTGGCGAGCGATCACGTTGGTCACCCTGATCGGTGTCGATATGGCCGTTTGCGTGATTTCGGGAGTCCTTCTGGGAAAATACTTGGATGGTCTTTTCTCTACCAATCCGCTTTTTTTGATGGTTGGGCTGCTCGCGGGATTAGGAATAGGCGTGTATAGCGTCTACCGCATCGTTCGCGGTTACCTCTAGGGAGATGGAACATGCAAACGTTTTCTTCGGCAATGCGATCCACGTTTCGCTATGCCTTTTTCTGTATGGCAATTGCCTCGATACTCTGGGCGGTGTTGCCATCGTATCGTTTCTTTTTGCAAAGCCTCCTGCTTGGGATGGTTTGCAGTTTGGTGAATGGCACGGTCCTCTTCAGCAAAACCTGGCGCATAGGTCAGATGGCTGTTGATTCAAATGTCCGGCCAAAAGGGACTGGTATGTTGCAGCGACTGGCTGTGGCAGGCTTTGCAGTCTTTTTGACAATGCGTTTTCCTCATTTGTTTGGAATCGGTGGCGTGTTGATAGGTTTATTCCTCTTTCAGATTCTCAGTTTCCTATTTGTGTATCGCTCCTTTAAATAGATAGTAGATATTTTTTCTTTACACGTACGTAAGCAATAGACTCGCGCGGAAGAAAGGGGTGAAATACATGCATTATTCTCTGCGGTTTGAATGGTTGGGCATGGTATTTGACATCTCCACTATTCTCATGATTTTGGTTACCTCTCTGGTGGTGCTTTTGCTGTGTATCGGGATGACCCGCAACCTGACCTCCGCAACTCCAAGCGGCGCGCAAAACGTGATGGAATGGATTGTGGACTTCGTTACCGGCATTACAAAAAGCTACATCACACCGAAGAAGGCTGCGGGCTTTGTCTCGCTGGCACTCACTTTGTTCCTTTACATTTTCCTTGGAAACCAACTGGGTCTCGTATTTAACGTAAACACGGCTCACCACAACGGTCCTGACCATCAAGTAAGTGAAAAGGTTAAAGACATGTTGACGGCTTCCACGAATGAACAAATGAAGCAACAAAAGATGGCCAAGCTTGAAGAAGAGTTGAACTCTACCGATCCGTCCTCGCATGGCGTTGTCATTGGCTGGTGGAAATCACCAACAGCGACTCCAAGCGTAACTTTCGCTCTGGCGTTCATCGTTCTTCTCTACGCTCACTATCTGGGCATCAAGAAGAGCTTCGGCGGATGGTTGAAACATACATTCCTGAACCCGATTCACATTCTGGAGGAGTTCATCATCAAGCCGTTGACGCTGCCTTTGCGTCTATTCGGTAACATCTTTGCGGGTGAGGTTTTGATCGCCTTCCTGCTGGGTGTAGGGATCTTCGGAAGCATTCCGCTGTTCCTGTGGTTGGGCTACTCAGTGTTCGTTGGTTCCGTACAGGCATTCATTTTCACAACGCTGGCGATGGTTTACCTGTCACAGCAAGTGAATGAAGAACACTAATTTCGCTTACCCGATTTTATTTTCGTTTTTTAAACACTAAGGAGGTTTTTAAACAATGGAAGGTTTGGCTCTTGCAATTGGTATCGTATTTGGTCTGGCTGCTCTTGGCGCAGCGATTGGTAACTCTCTGGTAATCTCTCGTACAATTGAAGGCGTAGCTCGTCAACCAGAAGCACGTGGTAGCCTGATGGGTCTCATGTTCCTGGGTCTTGGTCTGGTAGAGGCAGTTCCGATCATCGCTGTAGCGATCGGTTTCATTCTCTTCGGTCGCCTGTAATCAGCGAGCATTTAGTAACAATAGGCGGGCACTTGATACCCGCCTATATTTTTGACAAAGACAACTAATAACCTTGATGATACATCTTTCTTTTCGCAGGAAGGAGTGAAACGAATGCTCGACTTTGGAGCGGTATCCCTGGAATGGGGAACGCTGTTAACCCAGGCAATTGTGTTCTTGTTGTTGTTGCTGCTTGTTCGTAAATTGGCTATGGGCCCGATCGTAGGGATCATGGAAAAACGTCGTCAGCATATCGAAAGTCAAATCTCCTCAGCTGAGAAGAACCGCACTGAAGCGGAAGCTCTTCTAGCTGAGCAACGTCGCGTGCTGGATGAAGCGCGTGCAGAATCGAAAGCAATCATTGACCGCGCTGCAAAGCAAGCGTCTGATGAAGCAACCAAAATCGTGACAGAAGCACAAGCTGCATCCGAGCGTATGAAAGCGGAAGCAAGTGCTGAACTGGCGCGTGAAGTGGAAAAAGCAAAACTCGAACTGCGTGAGCAGATGACCAGCCTGTCCGTGCTCTTGGCTTCCAAGATCATCGAGAAAGAACTGGACGAAGCAGCTCAAAAGTCTACTGTTGATAAATTTCTCGCACAAGTGGGAGATCGCCTATGAGTAGCGCAGTAGGAAAACGCTATGCTCGTGCGCTCTTTGAAGTAGCGAGTGAACGTAGCAAGATTGATCAGGTAGAAGCAGACCTGGGTGCAATCGTGGAAGCGGTTGAAGGCAATGAAGATCTGAAAAAGATCATGCTGCACCCTCACATCGCAGCAGATGCGAAAGCTACGCTCGCTGACGAATTGTTCAAAAGCCATGTAGGGGAAGAAGCCTTTAATTTTCTGAACGTCCTGATTGAGAACGGACGCGAAGTTGATCTGGTTGATATCTACCGTTCTTTTGTACAATTGGCGAACGAAGCTCGTGGATTTGCAGATGCGATTGTGACAAGTGCAAAGCCGCTTTCTACTGAAGAGCAAAATGAGCTGGCTGAGAAGTTCGGACAAACGCTGAATAAAAAGCTGCGTATGACAGCAGTCGTAGATCCAGCGATTCTCGGTGGCATTATTATCAAAATTGGCGACCGTCTGTACGATGGCAGCTTGAAAACGAAGTTGGAAACCTTTGCGCAAAAAGCGTAAAGTTCGATGGCTTTTAAGAAGTTGGATGAATGGGGTGAATTAAGTGAGTGCAATCAGACCAGAAGAGATTAGCTCCCTCATTAAAGAGCGGATCGCTAACTTTAAATCTGAAATCGAAGTTGTGGATGTAGGCACAGTCATCCAAGTAGGTGACGGTATTGCTCGTGTTCACGGTTTGGAAAAGGCCATGCAAGGGGAGCTTCTCGAGTTCCAAAATGGCGTAATGGGTATGGTACTCAACTTGGAAGAAGATAACGTGGGTGTCGTTATTATGGGACCTTTCCGCGACATTAAGGAAGGCGATACTGTAAAACGTACCGGCCGCGTTATGGAAGTTCCAGTAGGGGAAGCGCTGCTCGGCCGCGTTGTAAACCCACTGGGTCAACCAATCGATGGTCAAGGCCCTATCGCAAATAACGGTTTCCGTCCAATCGAGAGCCCAGCTCCTGGTGTTATGGCACGTAAATCCGTACACGAACCACTCCAAACAGGTATCAAAGCGATTGACGCGATGATCCCAGTTGGTCGTGGACAGCGTGAGTTGATCATTGGTGACCGCCAAACTGGTAAAACAGCAGTGGCGCTCGACACGATCATCAACCAAAAAGGTAAAGACATGATTTGTATCTACGTTGCAATCGGTCAAAAGCAATCTACCGTTGCAAACATCGTAGAAACTCTGCGTAAAGCAGGGGCTCTGGAATACACAATCATCGTTTCTGCTACTGCGTCTGACCCAGCTCCAATGTTGTACCTGGCTCCATATACAGGTGTAACAATGGCTGAGTACTTCATGTACAAAGGCGGACACGTTCTGTGCGTATACGATGACCTGTCCAAACAGGCTGCTGCATACCGCGAAATGTCCCTCTTGCTCCGTCGTCCTCCAGGTCGCGAAGCATATCCTGGTGACGTATTCTACTTGCACTCCCGCTTGCTGGAGCGCGCTGCGAAACTGTCTGATGATCTGGGTGCTGGTTCCATTACAGCTCTGCCATTCATCGAAACCCAAGCGGGTGACATTTCCGCATACATTCCAACGAACGTGATCTCCATCACGGACGGTCAGATCTTCCTGGAGACAGACTTGTTCAACGCAGGTCAACGTCCAGCGGTTAACACCGGTCTTTCCGTATCCCGTGTAGGTGGTTCCGCGCAAATCAAGGCGATGAAAAAGGTAGCAGGTCCACTCAAGCTCGAGTTGGCTCAATACCGTGAGTTGGCTGCGTTTGCTCAGTTCGGTTCCGATCTGGACAAAGCGACCCAAGCTCGTCTGACCCGTGGTGAGCGCTTGATGGAAATCATGAAACAAGGTCAGTTCGATCCAATGCCTGTTGAGAAGCAAGTTGCTTCTATCTATAGCGCTACAAGAGGTTACCTGGATGATATTCCAGTAGCAGAAGTGCGCCGTTTTGAGAAAGAGATGTTGTCTTTCTTGGATTCCAACAAACCGCAACTGTTGGAGCACATCCGCACAACGAAAGACCTTCCAGATGAAAAAGAATTCAACGCAGCGATCGAAGAGTTCAAAAAAGGCTTTTCGGTAACTCGCTAATCGTTAACCTGATAGACATCAGATGCATGCCGGGCGATTTGCCCGTGCATGCGTCCTCAAGGTGGTGAAAACGAGTGGCTAAAGGAATACGTGAGATTCGACGCAGTATCAAAAGTAAAAAAGATATGCGCCAAATCACGAAAGCGATGAAAATGGTGGCGGCTGCGAAGCTTCGCCGTAACCAGGATAAAGCTGAGGCGGCACGCCCGTATGCTGACAAGATCCAGGAAGTGATCGCAAGCATCGCGAGTGGGACCTCTGGTTCCAAGCATCCAATGTTGCAAAATCGTCCGGTGAAAAAGACTGGTTATATTGTCATCACTTCCGACCGTGGACTTGCTGGGGGTTACAATGCCAACATTCTCCGTAAAGTGGTAAATACCATTAACGAGAAGCACAAGTCCAAGGATGAATACGGTATTTTTGTGATTGGCCGCAAAGGTCGTGACTTCTTCAGCAAACGGAACTACCCGCTTTTGGAGGAAGTGACAGGTCTGCCAACCAGCCCAGCCTTTGCTGATATCAAGAAAATTGCCGGTGCAGCAGTCCAAATGTTCGAGAATGAGCAGATTGACGAACTGTACCTGTGCTACAACAAGTTCCAAAGTGCAATTTCGCAAATACCTACCGTAAAACAATTGCTGCCATTGGAAGCTCCCGAGAGCAACAATGCGCGCGCAATCAATTACGAGTATGAGCCGTCCTCGGAAGAAGTATTGGCGGACCTGTTGCCGAAATATGCGGAAACACTGGTTTACAGTGCACTTCTCGAAGCAAAAGCTTCTGAAGAAGGTTCCCGTATGACTGCAATGGGCAACGCGACAGACAATGCTACGGATATGATCAACCGTTTAACGTTGAGCTACAACCGTGCTCGTCAGGCAGCCATTACACAAGAGATTTCCGAGATCGTTGCAGGTGCAAACGCACAGGCTTAGTGGCAGCGAATAGCTCCCAATTTAGCTTTACAGGAGGGAAGAAGTAAGATGGCGAATGGACGTGTGGTTCAGGTAATGGGTCCGGTTGTTGACGTCGAGTTCGACCGCGGACACCTGCCTGCCATTTACAATGCGATCAAGATTCAACATAAAGCACAAAGTGCCGGTGAGCGCGACATCGACTTGACTGTTGAGGTTGCTACTCATTTGGGCGATAACTTGGTTCGTACCGTTGCAATGTCTTCCACTGACGGTTTGGTTCGTGGTATGGAAGCAGTTGATACCGGTGCAGCTATCTCCGTTCCAGTGGGTGCAATTACCCTCGGACGCGTATTTAACGTATTGGGTGAGCCGATCGACCTGCAAGAACTTGGTCAAGTAGATCGTCGTGACCCAATTCACCGTAAAGCTCCTGAGTTCGTAGACCAAGCAACGACTGTTGAGATCCTGGAAACAGGTATCAAAGTTATTGACCTCTTGGCTCCGTACATCAAGGGTGGTAAGATCGGTCTGTTTGGTGGTGCGGGTGTAGGTAAAACCGTTACTATTCAAGAGCTGATCAACAACATCGCGCAAGAGCACGGTGGTATTTCCGTATTCGCTGGTGTAGGTGAGCGTACCCGTGAAGGTAACGACCTGTACCACGAGATGAAAGACGCAGGCGTACTGCCGAAAACCGCGATGGTATTCGGTCAGATGAACGAACCGCCTGGTGCACGTCTTCGTGTAGCGTTGACTGGTCTGACTATGGCGGAATACTTCCGTGATGAAGAAGGCCGCGACGTTCTTCTCTTTGTTGATAACATTTTCCGCTTTACTCAAGCGGGTTCCGAAGTTTCCGCTCTCTTGGGCCGTATGCCATCTGCGGTAGGTTACCAACCAACATTGGCTACCGAAATGGGTCAGCTGCAAGAGCGTATTACTTCCACGAAAAAAGGTTCCGTAACGTCCATTCAAGCGATCTACGTACCAGCGGATGACTACACTGACCCGGCTCCTGCTACTACGTTTGCTCACTTGGACGCTACAACGAACTTGGAGCGTTCCATCGCTGAGTTGGGTATCTTCCCTGCGGTAGACCCACTCGCATCCACTTCCCGTGCTCTGGCTCCTGATATTGTAGGACAAGAACACTATGATGTGGCTCGTAGCGTTCAAAAAATCCTGCAACGTTACAAAGAACTGCAAGATATCATCGCGATTCTCGGTATGGACGAGTTGAGCGACGACGACAAGCAAGTAGTTGGACGCGCACGCCGCATTCAACGTTTCTTGTCCCAGTCCTTCCACGTTGCCGAGCAGTTCACTGGTAACCCAGGCCAATACGTGCCATTGAAGGAAACTGTTCGCAGCTTCAAGGAAATCCTCGAAGGTAAGCATGACCACTTGCCAGAGGGCGCGTTCCTGTACGTAGGTACAATTGAAGAAGCGGTAGAAAAAGCGAAGAAAATGGCGTAAGACACCCTGGAAAGGGGAGACGAGTAAGTGAGTAAGATGACAGTTGAAGTCGTAACTCCTGAACGGGTTGTCTACAGCGGTCAGGCTGAAATGGTGATTGCTCGCGGCTTGCAAGGGGAAATTGGTATTATGCCAAACCACATGCCGTTGGTAACCCCGCTGAAAACAGCGCCAGTTCGGATTAAGACAGAAGGCGATAAAGAAGTAAAGATGGCTGTAAGCGGCGGCTTCATGGAAGTGCGCGGCGATAAAGTGACCATCCTTGCTGAAACGGCTGAATTGCCGGGAGACATCGATGTTGAACGCGCGAAGGCTGCGAAAGAGCGTGCTGAAAAGCGTTTAGCTGAGAAATATGCCGAGCTCGACGTCAAGCGTGCAGAACGCGCGCTGCAACGTGCGATGGCACGTCTCGACGTATCGAAGTAAAGCGTAAGCTTGATATCCCCGCGCCCATGTGGCTGCGGGGATTTTTCGGTTATAGGCGATGAATGATGAACCATGGTAATCGGGCATGATATTTCCAGTTGGTAATTGCCTAATGTTTCTGTGTATAATAGACCTAATGCCCTGCCGACGAGCTACGTTATCATGATAAACAGCGGGAAAAAGCGGCATTGGCTATTGGGATTAAAGGAGAGTGTAATTGATGCAAACCGTTCGCGATATCCGCCACAATCAAGATGGCGTAGTGATTCCTAGCAGCTTTGCGGCAAATGGCTGGACAAGCGTGCTATCTCATGAAATGAATGTTCTTTTCCAAGCAATGTGCTATGTGGTAACGAAGCATGAGTCTAAAGAAGAGATGAGAAAAGCTCTGGACGAGTTCGATGCATTGAAAGGCACATTCACTGAGCCTGTTCAAGAAGGCTTTAAGTCTGAAGAGGATTTTAAAGGCTATGTAAACCTGTTGAACAGATTCAAAGCATTCATGAGTCGTTCCGAATATGCATATCCGACATCTCTTGACGAAGCAATTGAACTTTTCGTGAAGTGGGGACTGGTAATCGATAATGAAGATGCCTGGGATGTACCGGTTTATCCATTCCCAGATGCATCTGAATTGTTCAAGCTGAGTGAAGCAGAATCTCTTGCGTTGGCTCATATTAAACTGGAAGCATTGGTGCATCCGATGTTTAGCCGCCTCGTAATGAAGCTGCACGAGCAAGAAGAAAATACGTTCAGCATGTCCAAAGCAGAAATGAAGCAATTGCTGAACACAAATGACCAGATGCTGGCAGAGGTTCTGATCAAGCTGACTCCATATATGGAAGATGCGATTGAAAATATGCTGGAAATCCCAGAAGACGAGAAGATGAACTTCACGATTGTATGGGAACGTATTTACGAGGACTTCCTTGGACAGCAATTTTCAAACAACGTTCAATAATTAAGAGAATAAGAGAGCCAGACGGGCATATTCGTTTGGTCATCATACTATGCTGGAAAAACTCAGGGGGAAATCTCTGAGTTTTTTCCCTTTATATGGCACAAAAGGAAGGCTTTCGTTAGACACCCTATTGGCAATTTGCTATAATGATAAAGGTATTTTTTTCTAGCAGCGACAGCGTTCATACCTACACCTTTGACGCTGCGAGCAGTACCCTTTTGAGGGAGTCTCGACTTCTTCTGGAGGACAGCGCAAGACGATTCATACCTTTCTCAAGAGCGGAGGGAACGTGGGTGAGTGACATCTATACCAACAATTATGTGATTGTCGCGATCTTTTTGATTCTTGGTGTGTTGTTGCCCGTGGCTACAGTCAGTTTTGTTGGTCCATTACTTCGTCCAAAGAAACCGACACGGGAGAAGCAAACTACTTATGAAAGCGGTAACATTCCTGTTGGTGACAGTTGGGTGCGTTTCAACGTGAAGTATTACATCTTTGCCCTCATGTTTGTCATCTTTGATGTAGAAACACTCTTTCTGTATCCGTGGGCCGTCGCTTACAAAGAACTGGGGCTCTTTGCCTTAGTCGAGATGGTCATCTTTATATCCTTGCTCGTCGTAGGATTGATTTACGCGTGGAGAAAGAAGGTGCTGGAATGGAACTAGACCTGACAAGCATTGCGCCTGAATTGCAAGAGGAATTGAATCGCAACGTCATGTTCACGACATTGGAAACAGTGAAGGGATGGGTTCGCAGCAACTCGTTGTGGCCATTAACTTTTGGCTTGGCCTGTTGCGCAATCGAGATGATGGGAACGGGTGGGGCGCGTTATGACCTCGACCGGTTTGGTGTTATTTTTCGAGCATCCCCAAGACAATCTGATGTCATGATCGTAGCCGGGACCGTCACGAAAAAGATGGCACCACTGCTTCGCAGGCTGTATGATCAAATGCCTGAACCAAAGTGGGTGATTGCCATGGGCTCCTGTGCGACAGCGGGAGGTCCGTACGTGCGCTCGTACAGCGTGGTAAAAGGTGTAGACCAGATTGTGCCTGTCGACGTATATATTCCGGGTTGTCCGCCTAACCCTGCCGCTTTGATCTACGGAATCAATAAGCTCCAAGAAAAAATCCGTTACGAAGCGAAGACTGGGAAGCAGGTGACCAATCTATGAGCGACGAGAAGCGCAAGCCGACGCCGGAGGAAAAGGCAGCGGCAGCGGCTGAAGCCCGTGCCAAGGCCGAAGCTTTGCGAAAATTAAGAGAACAGGAAGCACAAGCTTCCCAAGAGGCGAGCCCAATGGAGGCATCTCAAGAGCCACAAGAGGAAATCTCTGCTCCGGAAGCAAAACCTGTGTCGGAAATGACACCTGAAGAAAAAGCCGCAGCGAAGAAAGCAGCAGCGGCTGAAGCGATTGCCAAGGCAAAAGCGGCGAAGGAACAGGCAGAAGCTGCACCACCCCCAGCAAAACCTGTGTCGGAAATGACACCTGAAGAAAAAGCCGCAGCGAAGAAAGCAGCAGCGGCTGAAGCAATTGCCAAGGCAAAAGCAGCGAAGGAACAGGCGGAAGCTGCGCCACCGCCAGCAAAGCCTGTGTCAGAAATGACACCTGAGGAAAAAGCCGCAGCTAAGAAAGCGGCAGCGGCTGAAGCGATTGCCAAGGCAAAAGCGATTGCCAAGGCAAAAGCAGCGAAGGAACAGGCGGAAGCTACTCCACCGCCAGCAAAGCCAGTGTCGGAAATGACGCCTGAGGAAAAAGCCGCAGCCAAGAAAGCGGCTGCCGCAGAAGCACTAGCCAAGGCAAAAGCAGCGAAGGAAGCAAAAGAAGCTGCGGAAAACGGAGCCGATACGGCAGAATCAGCTCCAGATGCGGATGCCAAGGCGAAGGCCGCCGCTGCCGCAAAAGCCAAGGCTGCCGCCGCAGCTGCTGCTAAGGCAAAAGCCGCTCGTGAAGCAGGCGGCGATGAATCCGGTGATGACGATGCCAAGGCGAAGGCCGCTGCTGCCGCAAAAGCCAAAGCAGCCGCCGCAGCAGCAGCGAAGGCAAAAGCAACGCAAGCAACTGGGGATGAGACCCCGGCAGAGGAAGCGCTGAAAGTGCCTTCCAAAAACCAGCCCTATCTTGATAAATACGTTTCACGAATTTCCGAAGCGTTTGGACAGGAAGTTATCGAGGCTTCGTATATTAACGAGCTAGGTAAGGAAGTTCCAACTCTCACCATTCAAAATGAACGTTGGCATCAAGTTGCCCAATTTTTAAGAGATGATGAGCAATTGAGTTTTGAGTACCTGTCCGATCTTCACGGTGTCGATTACGAGGATCGCCTGGAGGTATACTACCACTTTTATTCCTACAAAAATCGTCAAAGCTTGGCAGTAAAGGTCAAAACGAGCAGAGAAGAGTCAAAAGTTGCTTCTGTAATGGACCTCTGGCATGGCGCAAATTGGAATGAAAGAGAGACTTTTGACCTTTTGGGTATTCATTTCCCGGGACATAAGGATTTGCGTCGAATCCTGTTGCCGGATGATTGGGTAGGGTATCCGCTGCGCAAAGATTATGTGCAATACGACGAGGAGGTTTAGCAGATGAACCATAACATCCTCACGACTCATGTTGATACCTCTTCTGAAACAGGACTTCGTACGGAAGAGATGTTATTAAACGTAGGTCCACAGCATCCGAGTACACACGGAGTATTTCGTTTGGTAGTAAAAATCGATGGGGAAACCATTAAAGAAGCGATTCCGGTGATGGGCTACCTGCATCGAGGTACAGAGAAGCTGGCAGAAAACTTGACCTACACGCAAATTATTCCGTATACAGACCGTATGGACTACGTGTCCGCCATGACGAACAACTACGTTCTCTGTCACGCAGTCGAAACGATGATGGGGTTGGAGATTCCAGAGCGAGCTCAGTTTTTGCGATTGATTGCGATGGAACTGAACCGGGTAGCGAGCCATTTGGTTTGGTGGGGAACGTATCTCCTGGACATTGGTGCGATGGGGCCCTTCCTATATGCATTCCGTGATCGGGAGACGATCCTCGATTTGTTTAATGAACTGTGCGGGGCGCGGATGACCTTTAACTACATGCGCGTAGGTGGAGTGAAATGGGATGCACCTCCAGGCTGGATCGACAAAGCCAAAGAATTTGTCCAGTACATGAAGAAAGAATTGAATAACTACCACCAGCTGGTGACAGGGAATGAGATTTTTATCAACCGTCTTATAGGGATTGGCAAGTTCGATACAAAAACGGCATTGGATTACTCGCTATCTGGTGTCATGCTCCGCTCGACTGGTGTCAAGTGGGACCTGCGCAAAGACGAACCGTATTGTATTTACGATCGTTTTGAATTTGACGTGCCAACAGCGACTGAGGGAGATTGCATGGCGCGCTATCATCTGCGCATGGCAGAAATTGAACAATCTCTGCGAATTCTCGAGCAGGCATTGGAGCAATTTCCGAGTGAAGGCGAAGTCATGGGCAAAGTGCCACGTGTGATTCGCCCGCCTGCTGGGGAGACATATGTGCGCATCGAGTCACCGCGGGGAGAAATTGGCTGCTACATTGCCAGTCAAGGCAAGGATAAACCGTGGAGATTGAAGTTCAGACGGCCTTCGTTTACCAATCTGCAAATTCTGCCTAAGCTGTTGCAGGGGGAAAACCTCGCGAACATGGTTGCCATCCTGGGCAGTATCGACATCGTGCTCGGGGAGGTTGACTGTTAATGAATACTCTCTTGCAGCAAGCCCCCTCATGGGGGACCACGCTTTGGTTTATCATAGCGGCAGTTTTACTACTTGCTGTCGTGTTGGGGTTCGTTACGTACGCTATTTACTTTGAGCGAAAAGTGATTGGGTGGATGCAGCTGCGCATCGGGCCGAATCGAGTAGGTCCATTGGGACTTCTCCAGACGGTTGCGGATGTTGCCAAGCTGCTATTAAAGGAAGATGTTCGACCGCAACATGCTGACAAAGCATTGTTCACTCTGGCACCAATATTAGCCTATGCCCCTGCTTTTGCCGTATTGGCGGTCATGCCTTTTTCGGAAAGCATTCAGTTCGCTGATCTGGGAATAGGGCTGTTGTATTATATTGCCTTGTCTGGGATCACCGTATTAGGCGTAATCACGGCAGGCTGGGCCTCGAATAACAAGTACTCGCTGATCGGGGGTCTCCGCTCCGCTGCGCAGATGATCAGCTATGAAGTACCGCTGGTCATGTCCGTGGTGGGGATCGTTCTATTGACGGGCAGCATGAATCTCGAGGATATTGTCTATGCGCAGCAGGATGTCTGGAATATTGTTCCGCAGTTTATCGGATTTGTTGTATTTATCATTGCTGCCCAGGCTGAGCTGAATCGTACGCCATTTGACTTGCCGGAAGCAGAGTCGGAGCTCGTTGGCGGTTACCACGTCGAGTATTCGGGTTTCCGTTTTGCGATGTTCATGCTGGCGGAGTATGTGTACATGTTCGGGATGGGTGCCTTGATCACGATTCTCTTTTTTGGTGGTTGGTTGCCGATTCATCCATCATTGGACTTCATTCCGGGAATCGTTTGGTTTATCCTTAAATTTTCTGTTTACGTCTTCCTCCAGTTTTGGATTCGCGCCACGATGCCGCGCTTACGTGTCGATCAACTGATGTCGTTTGCTTGGAAAGTGCTGTTGCCCGTGGCATTGTTCAACATCCTGCTCACAGCCGTAGTGGTTTCTTACCAAAATGGCATGTTCTAGTAGCGACTTGATCGAAAACGACTACGTCCCACTGTTTTCATAGCGCAGGCTTCGCCATAGGCTTGCTTCGTCAAAAGCTTGCTTTCGTCAAAAACGTGGTGCAGCCAAGTTCTCAAATTCTGAGGGGTGACACACATGCTAGGACTGGCCAAAGGCCTGGGGTATACATTTAAAAAGCTCACGGAGAAAAAAGTAACCCACTTCTATCCGGATGTGCCCTTTCCAATGCCGCCTCGCTTTCGCGGTATTCAGCACTTTTCTCCTGAAAAATGCATCGTCTGCAACCAATGCGCACGCATTTGTCCGACGGAGTGTATTCAACTGACAGGGAAGCCCCATCCTGATCCGGAGAAAAAGGGAAAGATTATCGATACGTACGATATCAATTTTGAGTTATGCATTTTATGCGATCTGTGTACAGAGGTTTGTCCTACGGAAGCAATTGTGATGACAAACAACTTCGAACTGGCTGCCTATAGCCGGGACGAATTGTACAAAAACTTGAAATGGCTCGACGACAACAATACGAACGTCAGGGAGGAGAATTAGTATGACAGGTGAATTCGTTGCCTTTTTTATCCTGTCCCTTCTGACGATCGGTGGCGCGGTGTTTATGATCAGCTTTACGCGCGTCGTCCACATGGTCATCTCATTGGGCGTTACGTTTATCAGCATTGCAGGTCTGTTTGTTTTGTTGGGAGCGGATTTCGTCGGGGTCGCACAAATTCTGGTTTATTCAGGGGCTATCTCCATTTTGATGCTCTTTGGAATCATGCTGACCAAGCACGATGCGAACGATGAGGGAACAGGCCGGACATGGAAAAACCGTTTTATCCTGCTCTTCGTAATCGTTCTGTTCGGATTATTGTTCTGGGGTGTGCAAAATACACCATGGCCTGCGCCACCGCCACCTGCAGATGCTCCTGTAGACAATGCCAAAGAAATCGGTATCGAAGTATTCACCAAATTCGTCATACCATTTGAGCTGTTGTCTGTTCTGTTGCTGGTCGCATTGGTCGGTGCGATCATCATGGCGAAAAAGGAGGGGGATAACGAATGACAGTAAGTATTTCCTCCTACTTAATGGTCGCTCTGATTCTCTTTTGTGTAGGCCTGTATGGCGCATTGACGAAACGAAATGCGGTCGTCGTCTTGTTATCAATCGAGCTGATGCTGAATGCTGTAAATATTAACCTGGTCGCCTTTTCCAAGTTCGGTCTGTATCCATCCGTGACGGGACAAATCTTTACCTTGTTCACGATGACGGTTGCAGCTGCCGAGGTTGCCGTAGGGTTAGCGATTCTGATTGCGCTGTACCGCAACAAGGAGACTGTGAATGTAGATGAAATGGACCAAATGAAACGATAAGAGGGAAACCTGAAAAGGAGGACAAAGATGGATACTCTAATGCACTACGCCTGGCTGATCCCTCTGTTTCCGCTTCTTGCTTTCATCGTGATCGTCTCATTTGGTCGCCAATTGAAAGAAGGAGCGGCCATAGTGGGCATTACCCTGACGGCTGTTTCTTTTGGAATTGCAGTGCTCATCTTCTGGGAGAGATTCCAGGGTGGGGGAACCGATTACAATTATGTGATAGATTGGCTGCATATTGGCGATATCGTGATCAACATGGGCTTCGAAGTGAATCCGCTGAATGCCATGATGCTCGTCATTGTGACATTAGTCAGTCTGTTGGTCCAAATCTACTCCAAAGGCTACATGCAAGGGGATGAACGCTTTCCGGTGTTCTATCAATACCTGGCGCTGTTCACATTCTCCATGCTGGGATTAGTCATCTCGCCTAATTTGTTGCAAGTATATATTTTCTGGGAGCTGGTAGGGGTATGCTCCTTCCTGCTCGTTGGCTACTACTACTTCAAGAGAGAGGCAAAAGCAGCCGCCAAAAAGGCTTTTATCGTTACACGCATCGGGGACCTTGGTTTGTTCATCGGGATATGTCTGTTGTTCTGGTGGACCGGAAGCTTTGAGTACGGAGCAATTTTTGAGAGTATCGCACTCGGACGACTGGAACCATGGATGATTACGCTCGCGGCGATTCTCATTTTCGTTGGGGCCATGGGAAAATCAGGTCAATTTCCGCTTCATACGTGGTTGCCTGATGCCATGGAAGGTCCAACACCTGTGTCGGCATTAATTCACGCGGCAACGATGGTTGCGGCTGGTGTTTATTTGGTCGCTGCTACCTATCCGCTGTTTATCGCATCCGATACGGCTTTGACAGTTGTGGCGTATGTAGGAGGATTCACCGCCATATTTGCAGCTTCGATCGGCTTGACCCAACGGGATATCAAGCGTGTCTTGGCATATTCCACAGTCAGTCAGCTCGGGTACATGATGCTGGCATTGGGTGTAGCTGGTGCTGCTGGTTATGTAGCAGGGTCCTTCCATTTGATGACTCACGCCTTTTTCAAAGCACTGCTCTTCCTGGGAGCAGGTAGTGTCATCCATGCCGTACATACGCAGAATGTATTCGAAATGGGTGGCTTGTGGAAAAAGATGCCGATCACCGCTTTGACTTTCTTGATCGGTTGCTTGGCGATTGCGGGAATCTTTCCGTTCGCTGGTTTCTGGTCGAAAGAAGCGATTCTGGGGGCTGTTTACGGAGCACATCGCTACGATTTGCTGTTCATCGCGCTCTTAGCAGCATTCTTTACGGCATTCTATATGTTCCGTCTGTTCTTCCTGACATTCGCAGGGAAGGCACGTGGCAAGCACGAAGCTCACGAATCTCCAGGAGTCATGACTGGTCCGCTCTTGGTCTTGGCATTGCTTGCGGTTGTCGCGGGCTTTGTGAATACACCGTACGCGCCATTACTCTCTGATTGGTTGCTGTCAACGAAAACAGGTACGGCAATCACGAGCATTTTTGTGGAAGGCAGTGAGCACGCGGCCGCTTGGTTGCAGATTGTGGCACTGTTGATCTCTATTCTTGGAGTCGTGCTGGCTTACCTGATATACGGCAAGAAATCCATCTCCTCGGACACGATTCCAGAAACAATGCCGTGGCTCTATCAGCTCTCATACAAGAAGTACTACATCGATGAGCTGTATCACAACGTCATTGTTCGTCCATTAGGCTGGCTTGGATTTGTCCTAGATGTATTTGATAAGTACATTGTGGACGGTTTGGTTGGATTGACAGCAAAAATCACCCAGGGAATCGGATCTTTGCACGCAAGAGTACAAAGTGGGCAGATTCAATCCTATGGAGCAATGGTCATATTCGGTCTGTTACTCTTGATCATCGCCATCAGTTTGACGGCCAAGGGAGGTGGACTCTTTGGGTAATATCCTTTTGTCATCACTGGTGTTCTCTCCGCTGCTGGCGATTCTCGTCATGGCTTTTATCCCCAGTCGACATGCAGGTGTGATCAAGCAGGTCGGGATTTTTGGAACGTTGCCGGCACTTATCTTGGCAGGTTGGATGTTCGGCATGTTTGATTACGAGACAGCCAATCTGCAGTTCGTAGAAAAGCACAGTTGGATTTCGATTCCGATTGGAATGGCTCAGGCAGGCACGGTCTTTGCTTTTGAGATCAACTATGAACTCGGTGTAGATGGTATTTCGATGCCATTGATTTTGCTGACGGCGATTATCGGTACCCTTGCAGCAATTGCTTCATGGCAGATCAAGAAGAGGCAGAAGGAGTATTTTATCCTGTTTCACCTGCTGCTGATCGGCATGTTGGGAGTCTTTGCTGCAGACAATCTGTTTCTGTTCTTCATTTTCTTCGAGCTGACACTCGTACCGATGTACTTCCTCATCGGGATTTGGGGATATGGGGAGCGCGAACAAGCAGCAAACAAATTCCTGTTGTATAACGGAATCGGTTCAGGGATCATGCTGCTGGCTTTCATCGTGATCTTTGTCATCATGCGGACGCTCAATATCGATGAAATCACGGCGATCCTGACGACACCAGGGCATCCGATAACCGAAATCCTTACGCCGGAAATGCGTTTTGGCATCTTCCTAGCGCTGTTCATCGCTTTTGCGATCAAGCTGCCCGTATTTCCGTTCCACACGTGGATGCTACGCGTTCACGTACAGGCTCCACCTTCAATCGTCATGATTCACTCCGGTATTTTGCTGAAGATGGGGGCGTACGGCCTTTTGCGGATGGGAATCGGCTTCTTCCCGGAGCAGGCCTACGATTTCTCTACGTGGATGGCAGTTTTGGGGATTATCAACATTTTGTATGGGGCTGTGCTGGCCTTCGTACAAAAGGATTTAAAAATGGTGCTGGCTTACTCCAGTATCAGCCATATGGGTATCGTCTTGCTCGGTTTCGCTTCGATGAACACGATCGGGTTTCAGGGAGCGATGTTCCAGGTGATATCTCACGGTTTTATCTCAGCACTGCTCTTCTTCTTGATCGGTGTCATTTGGGATCGGACACAGACATCGTTGCTCGACGATTTGGGCGGTTTAGCCAAATCCATGCCGTTTGTCAGCGGCGTGTTGTTGGCAGGCGGGATGGCTTCACTCGGACTTCCGGGCATGTCCGGATTCATTAGTGAGTTCTTTGCCTTCCTCGGTCTGTTTGGTCGTTTGCCAGTAATGGCAGCAGTGGGAGCGATCGGGATTGTCCTCACCGCGGTGTATTTACTCAGAGCGATCTTGAAAACAACTTTTGGCCCTACTCCAGGCAGATGTACAGGACTTGCTGATGCACAGCCGATGGAAGTTATTCCGATGGTAGTTCTGTTGGGATGTATTATTCTCATCGGGGTTTATCCGGCAGTTCTGGGGAATCCGATGCAGCAGGCGCTGAAAACGATCGTACCTATCGTAACGGGAATAGGAGGGTAATCCATGGAGGTTAAAGATATTTTCTCATATGACTGGAGCTACCTTCTGCCCGAGTTTATCATTCTTGGCTTTGCTACCTTTTTATCACTGCTGGACCTTTTTGCGGGCAAGCGTCTTGGCAAGCAGGTCATCGGTTGGCTATCCTTCCTGGGCACGGTCATTGCGGCGATCTTTGTGATCATCAATATGAATGCTCTCGATAAGCCATATAGCTACATGATCGACATGATCCGGATCGATGATTACGGCAATGCGTTCAAGCTGATTTTCTTGGCAGGGACAGCTTTTGCCATTCTCATCTCGCTGTCCTATCTGAAATCGGGGGAAGTCCAGCACAGAGGCGAGTATTACTATTTGCTGCTGACCGGGCTTCTCGGGGCTATGGTCATGGCTTCTTCGGCTGACTTGATTACCTTGTTCGTGGGACTGGAGCTATTGTCTCTCTCGTCCTATGTACTGGTCGGATTGCGAAAAAAATCGCGGCTTTCCAACGAGTCGGCGTTCAAATACGTCGTTTCGGGAAGTATTGCCACGGCTGTGCTCCTGTTTGGGATGTCGTACGTGTACGGACTCACGGGAACCACACATATTTATGAAATCTCATTCCGGTTGGCAGAAGCGGGAATGGCGGGCTATCAGTTCCTTGTCTATACGGCGTTTGCGTTTCTCGCAGTAGGTCTTGCCTTCAAAATATCTGCAGCGCCTAACCACATGTGGGCGCCAGATGTCTATCAGGGTGCTCCTACCCCAGTCACTGCTTTTCTGGCAGTTGTGTCAAAAGCAGCAGGGTTCGCGCTGATCTTTCGAGTAATGATGATCTCGTTTTTCAACGTTTCCGATGGAACGGGATCAGGACGGTTCTTTTTCGAAGAGGGAAGCCTCTACCTGGGGCTGATGGCAGCGGCCTCGATGATTATCGGAAACACGATGGCGCTCAGGCAGACAAACGTCAAACGTATGATGGCTTACTCCGGTATTGCGCAAGCGGGTTATTTGCTCGTGCCGTTTGTACCGCCGACCTCTCTCTTTTTCAGCGAAGTGATCTTCTATCTGTTCGGTTACCTGCTGGTCAGCTTTGGTGCTTTCGCTGTGATTATGGTTGTATCTCGTGAGCAAGAGACAGAGGATTTGAAAGGATTCGCCGGATTGTACCATCGCTCGCCTGTGATGGCAATCGCGATGAGCATCTTCCTCTTGTCCTTGGCAGGTATCCCGATTACGGTTGGCTTCTTCGGGAAGTTCTATCTGTTCATGGGTACATTAGTGGTAGAAAACTACTGGCTGGCGGCAATTATGATCATCACCAGCGTCATTTCCTACTACTACTACTTTGGGATTATTCGTCAGATGTACATGCGTCCTGGGACAACCGAAGCACCGATGGTTGTGCCAAAAGGCATTTGGACGTTTATTCTCATCATGGCAATCGCTACCGTATTCTTCGGGGCTTTCCCGGGTCTGGTCACCGACTATATCCAGATTCATTTCAATCCGTCCTTTGATTTTGGCAACATGCTCTCTCCCAGCTCTCAGTGATACTCGTAACTGAATAGCACTTCAGGTACAATAGAAGGGATGGCTCGTGATCGGGCCGTCCCTTTTTCTATGATTCTCGGTTGGGCAATGAGGAGGTAACTAGCATGTCACAAGAAGTATATGGCTTGTTGAGCATCATTTTATCGATTGCGTTTATTGGGCTCGCTTGGTGGGCGTTGCAATCCTTTCGCTTTGATAAAATTTTGAAAAAACCAAATGGTGCTCAGGCGAAGCTGTTGCAAATTTTTCTTTCCATTGTGATTGGATATGAACTGTCCCGCTTTTTCCTTGATTACTTGGGCTGGTCCCTGACATTCGGGAATTTGTTCAACTAAATACCCAAAGACGACGATTCGCTGGTATATCCACCCAGCTACATGTACAAAATGAGAAGTACAAAGAGATACATGTAAGCATAGGGAGAGGATATCAATGGGGAAATGGTCTGGTTGGTGTGTGCTGGCTCTATTGCTCGTGATGGGGGCCGTGTATTGGATGCCTGTACAAGCAAAGGAAGAAAAGCCGGTTGTGACAGAAATGATGAAAGTACTAGAAGAAACAGGCGCAACGGGTGTATCGGTTCAGGTACGTATGCGTACGGCGATGGGAGAAGGCCTGCGTGCTGAACAAGTAAAAGAGTTGGCGATGAAATGGGCACAACAACTTGAGATTCCGTTTTCCCCAAGCGAACAATCGCGTAAACACAACATACTCGCATATGGGACTACATACACACAAAACGGCGTGGATCTGAGCTACGAGGTGACAGGAGTGCCTAAAAATGGAGCATTTTCTGTATATCTAGTACTTCAGTTATCTGGAAGCCGTGATTCGCTACTATATATTGGACAAGTACAGGAAACCTTCACGAATGCCCTGCAAAGCGCCGACTTTATTCCGCAAATTAGCACTTGTATTCGCGGATTGTACAATGTTAAGATGGGTGTTGACCAACAGGAGGGTAAAATATTGTCGATTTTTGGTACTCTCCAGGCAACAGAATTAGAACGTTTGCAAGATGAGACGGTTGTCAGCATTTCAGGGTATACCCCTATGTGGGAATCATTCATCGCGTTAAACGGTCAAAAGATGAATCTACAGGTGGCTACGCATCGTGACAGCCATTCTGGAACATGGATTACGGTAGGTACACCAATCATCACTGTGGAATATTAGCACGCGGAGGGGTACACATTGGATAAAATTATTGTCCGTGGTGGTAAGGCATTGGCTGGAAATGTAAAAGTATCTGGCGCCAAAAATGCCGTACTCCCTATTATTGCAGCATCTATCTTGGCAGAAGAAGGGACTTGCGTCATCTCAGACGTACCAGGCCTCGACGATGTCCGGACGATATGCGACCTTTTGAAATCGATGGGAATCTCCCTTACATATGATCATGAAGTGCTGACGATCGATGCTTCCAAGCTTACGAGTGTAGAAGCGTCCTATGAACTGGTCCGCAAAATGCGCGCATCTTTCCTCGTGATGGGGCCGCTTTTAGCCAGAAAAGGACAAGCTCGTGTCGCTCTTCCGGGTGGATGTGCCATTGGTACACGCCCGATCGACCAGCACCTAAAAGGGTTTGAGGCTATGGGAGCCAAAATCGAAATCGGACAAGGGTTTATTGAAGCGACGGTAGAAGGACGATTGAAGGGTGCGAAAATCTACCTGGATATTGCTAGCGTCGGTGCAACAGAAAATATTATGATGGCCGCTGCTTTGGCAGAGGGAACCACATTGATCGAAAATGCGGCAGAAGAGCCGGAAATCGTTGATTTGGCGAACTTCCTGAACAGAATGGGAGCAAAAATCCGCGGTGCGGGTACAGGTTCGATCCGCATCGAAGGCGTGGAAAAGATGAAGGGCTGCACACATTGTGTCATTCCTGACCGTATCGAAGCAGGAACTTTCATGGTGGCTGCAGCGATTACCGGTGGGGACGTCTTTGTGGAAGGTGCGATTTGCGATCATCTCAAATCCGTGACCGCCAAGCTTCGTGAAATGGGCGTGGACATTGAGGAGCAAGAAAACGGCATTCGTGTACGCCGCACTGGCCCACTGAAAGCAGTTGACCTCAAAACGCTGCCATACCCTGGCTTCCCGACAGATATGCAGTCGCAAATGATGGCGCTTTTGCTTGTTTCAGAAGGAACGAGCATTGTGACCGAAACAGTATTTGAGAACCGCTTCATGCACGTGGAAGAGTTCCGCCGCATGAATGCGAACATCAAGATCGAAGGCCGCAGTGCCATCGTCGAAGGCGGTTCCAAGCTGACAGGCAGCAAGGTAGCAGCAACTGACTTGCGTGCTGGTGCAGCACTTGTACTGGCTGGGCTCGTATCGGAAGGAGAGACTGAGGTCTCTGCTCTGCACCATATTGACCGTGGCTACGTGAACTTTACGGAAAAGCTGCTGGCTTTGGGAGCAGATGTAGAACGCGTGGTCCCAGAAGAAAAGGCTCGTGAAAAAGCCGTTTCCGAAACCATCAAAGTAAGCTTCTCTCCTAATTTTGCTTGATAAATGCGTCAACCATATGGCAAAACGAAAGATTCTCTGCGGATGCAGGGGGTCTTTTTTTCGTTCTCTCGACTCTCTCATTCTCTCGTTCTACCGCTCTGTTACTGAACATAGACTTTAGTAGGTTATTTAAGACTTTTCGTGTCTAGTACGTAACGGGGAGGATCTCTTGCATGAAACGCTATCTACTCATGTGGTTTATCGCTTTGCCGATCTTGCTCGTCCTGATGCCTGCTGCTCTGGTCTTTTGGTTTTCACCAGCAATCAGCCCTGTCAGTCAGCCAACTGTGGCCGTCTCGGAGCCTGCCATACCAGCGATGAAGGAATCCGCTTCCTCTCTGCCGGTAAAGGTGTACCGTACAGAAAAAAAGACCGTGGAAACATTGCCGCTAGAAACGTATATTACGGGAGTCGTAGCGGCAGAAATGCCAGCCGAGTTTGAGCTGGAGGCTTTAAAAGCACAGGCGTTGGCGGCCAGAACCTATATCGTGCGCCGATTAAAAGAGGGCAAGTTTGATGATGTGCCCTCAGGCGGGCAGGTCTTGGATACGGTGCAGCATCAAGTCTATATGGATGAAGTGCAACGGCGTGAGCGTTGGGGAGACCAGTACGAATGGAAAAACAAACGCATCCAGCAAGCAGTGATGGCAACAGCAGGGATTATCCTGACCTACCAGAACGAGCCCATTGACGCGACGTTTTTTTCCACCAGTAATGGTTTTACAGAGAACTCGGATGAATACTGGGAAAAGCCCATTCCTTATTTGAAGAGCGTTGCGAGTCCTTGGGATATTCAATCTCCTCGCTATGAGGAAACGGTCGTCATGTCCACGGTGGAGCTAGAAAAGAATTTGGGCGTCAAGCTCACGCAGGAGGCCTCTACCAATGGTTCCTGGTATCGGATCGAATCGCGTACAACCGGAAATCGCGTAGGAACCATCAGCATTGGCGGCAAGGAATTTACAGGAAGAGAGTTTCGTGAAAAGCTCAATTTGAATTCTTCTTCCTTTACGTTGGACTTGCGCGGCAATCAGGTATTCATTACGACCAAAGGGTACGGTCATGGTGTCGGGATGAGCCAGTGGGGAGCAAATGGAATGGCCAAAAGCGGCAAAAGCGCGGAGCAAATCGTCAAACACTTCTATCAAGGAATTAGTCTGCAAGAGTATAAAAGGGTCATCCCAGCTTAAAAGCGATGCAAATTTTTACTTTTCCCTACTCTCTCAGGTTTATACGCCAAAATTCTGGCGATACTGAGGGATGAGGTGATGAATAAAATGGAAGATCAAAAAAATCAAAATCAACCGATTCCATTCAAGAAGGCAAGTTCTTGGAAAAAAGTTTTGGGCAAGAAATGGGCGTTTCCTGCAATCTACATCGGCACCGCAGCAATCATTCTCGCTTTTGTGATGTGGTATCAGGGCAATGTCATGGACACGGTATCCAAAATGACGAATGGCACAGATGGCGTGGCAGTGACAACTCCTGCAGCTCCTGAGACGACTACACCGCAAAACGAAGAAGCAGTACCTGCTACAAGTGGCGTACAACCACTCGCTTGGCCAGTAGGAAAAGGCGTACAGTACAATGTGGGCATGAACTACTACGATGAGAAAGCCTCTAAGGAGAGTCAGCAAAAAGCATTGGTGAGCTTTGACAACTCCTTCTATCCACACACAGGTATTGACCTCGTATCCACGGATGGCAAGGGCTTTGATGTCGTCGCAGCTCTTGCGGGCAAAGTGGTAAAAGTGGTGAACGATCCACTTGTCGGCAACGAGATTGAGATTGAGCACGCAGACAAAATGATTACGGTCTATCAAAGTCTGGAAAGCGTAACAGTCAAACCAGGCGATGAAGTGACACAAGGTCAAGTAATCGGGTCTGCTGGACGCAACACCTTTGAAAAAGACGCTGGCGCACATCTTCACTTCGAAGTTCGCATCGATAAAAAGCCTGTCAATCCAGAACAATACTTGATTCAGGCTGATACGGAAGTAAAAAATCAATAACCAATGAATGTAGAAAAACACCTGCAAAATACAACAATTGCGGGTGTTTTTTTGCGTGTTGTACAAACTGTTGAAAAAAGATGAGGCCGTGCTGGCTTGTCAGGCTTGGAAACGTAGAATATGTGTCCCTACGCACCCATATATTGTATCAGACAATGTAGATACAAGGAGGCGAGTAATGTGCACGACTACATCAAAGAGCGGACCATCAAAATCGGCCGATATATTGTAGAGACAAGAAATACGGTTCGGATGATCGCCAAAGAGTTCGGTGTTTCGAAAAGTACTGTGCACAAGGACTTGACTGAGCGGCTGCCTGAGATAAATCCAGAGTTGGCGAACCAGGTTAAGGAAATTTTGGAATATCACAAAGCCATCAGACATCTTCGGGGGGGCGAAGCGACCAAAATCAAGTACAAACGGCGTAGTAAAAAAGTACGAGTAGAACAGGAGGAGAGTGTGTAAGAAAGAATTTCCTTGTCCTCTCACGTAGAAGAGCCTATGATATTAGGTAGAAATGTAACTGGTAATCAGGGAGGACCTTTCATGTTTGGCAAAGATATCGGAATCGACTTGGGCACGGCCAATGTCTTGGTTTTTGTAAAAGGCAAGGGAATTGTCCTAGACGAACCATCTGTCGTGGCAATAGATAGTAAAACCAGAAAAGTTTTGGCCGTGGGAAATGAAGCCTATCGCATGGTAGGTCGCACCCCAGGGAATATCGTAGCGATCCGACCTTTGCGAGAAGGGGTTATCGCGGATTTTGAAATCACAGAGGCCATGCTGAAGCACTTCTTAAACAAAATTGGTGGGAAGAGCATGTTTGCCCGACCGCGAATTTTGATTTGCTGCCCAACCAACATCACCTCTGTTGAGCAAAAGGCCATTCGCGAAGCAGCTGAGCGCAGCGGTGGAGCAAGAGAAGTATTTATCGAAGAAGAGCCGAAAGTTGCCGCAGTTGGGGCAGGTATGGACATTTTTCAGCCGTCCGGAAATATGGTAGTGGACATCGGTGGGGGAACGACCGATGTAGCGGTATTGTCGATGGGCGATATTGTCACGTCTTCCTCCATTAAAATAGCAGGCGATACATTCGATGTGGCTATTATGCGTTACATAAAAAATAAATACAAATTGCTGATTGGAGAGCGTACGGCTGAAGATATCAAGGTTCAGATTGGAACCGTATCCGGCGGACGCCAGGACGAAATGGACATTCGAGGTCGAGACATGGTAAGCGGCTTGCCGCAAACGATTACCATTCGCTCCAATGAAGTCCAGGAAGCCCTGGCTGAGTCGGTGAGTGCGATTGTACAAGCCTCAAAATCTGTTTTAGAACGAACACCTCCGGAGCTTTCTGCCGATATAATTGATAAGGGTGTTTTCCTGACCGGTGGCGGCGCATTATTGCACGGTATTGACGAGATTCTGGCAGAGGAGCTGAAGGTTCCTGTGCTGGTAGCGGACGAGCCAATGATGTGCGTTGCAAAAGGAACAGGAATGATGCTGGACTATTTGGACAAGATGCCAGCTAACTCGAATAAGCGATTATTCAGGGGGTAAGATTTAAGTGATCAGAGGCTTGTATACGTCTGCATCTGGCATGCTGGCTTTGCAGAACAGGCAAGAATCGCTGGCGAACAATTTAGCAAATATCAATACACCCGGGTTCAAACAGGACGTGGGTGTCATGCGTGCATTTCCGGAGCAATTGCTCTCGCGCATGAATGATCATGAGGGACTGGATGTTCCGGGCATCCCTACTATGCCTGGGCAGCCTGCCATTATCGGGCGTCTGAACACAGGGGTATACATGGCGGAGGCGCTGCCGAATTTTGCGCAGGGGGATATTGAAGAGACACGCAATCCATATGATATTGCGTTGATGGACAATATTCAGCCAGATCAGGATGGCAATGAGCGGCGGTTGTTTTACGGTGTGGCACGGATTGAACAAGCGGATTTGGCTCAGCCAGTACAGCAAGAGGATATCCGCTATACGAGAAATGGTAACTGGAGCGTGAATTCGGACGGGTACCTGGTGACAGCGGAAGGATATTATGTGCTGGATAGCTCTAATCAGGCGATTCGAATCAACCATGATCCCGCACTCGGAACCAATGTCGGTCAAAACCTGAAAATTTCCGAGCGTGGCGAATTGATGCAAGTTACCATTGATCCAATCACCAAAGCAGAACAGTATACGGCGCTTCCTACTCATGCTAGATTGGGACTTGCAGTGGTAACCGATCCGCTAAAGCTTGTACGTGAAGGAACGAATGTTTTCCGATTTGAAGGCGATATACCAGTGGAAGGGATCGATTTGGCAGAAGCCAACGATCAGGCTGCTATAGCAGCTGGTACGTACAATACCCCTATGGTCGCGGGACGTTTCGGTACACAACAGGGCTGGCGTGAACGGTCGAATGTAGACCCAGCACAAACCATGACGAGTATGATGAGTGTGCTTCGCGCCTATGAAGCGAACCAACGGGTAATTACCACGATTGACGGTACGCTGGACAAGGCTGCTAATGAAATTGGTCGGGTTAATGGATAATAGGAGGTAGGAAGGATGCAGTCGCTTAATATTTCCACATCAGCTATGCGCGGTATTCAGCAAGCGTTGGACAATACAGCCAACAACCTGTCGAACATTGATACGATTGGGTACAAGCGCAGGGTAGCATCGTTTTCCGAGCTTCTCACAGACTCAATGAATGAGCAGCCGGCAGCGGATAACCAAAATCGCAATACACCAGTGGGGATAAGAATCGGTAGTGGAGCGCATCTTGCCATGACCAAGCTGGATCTCGGTCAAGGCAGTCTCAAGCAGACAGATGTGCCAACAGATGTTTTGATTGAAGGAGATGGCTATTTTTTGGTCACTCGTAAAATCAAAGATGCGAGTAAGATCACCGTGGATGAAGAAAGTCGCTTTACGCGTAATGGTTCTTTTAAGCTGTCTTATGATGATGATGACAAGGGATACGTACTGCACACCACGTCTGGCCATATTTTGACAGACGAAAATGGTGCGAATATCGTATTCCCGGAGCCAGTAAAAAATATCTCGATTTCCCCTGATGGTACTTTCAGTGCGGACGGAATGCCGGCACCTGTAAAAATTGGTGTATGGAATGTAGAGAACCCTGATCAGCTAAAGCAAGTCGGTGAGAATCTGTTTGATGCCGAATTGGCTTTCGGGGCAGGACCGCAAAGTAAATACACCAGTGCATATGATGATGGTGTAACATTGCGCCAAGGTGCTCTCGAGTCATCAAACGTCAGCATGACAGAAGAAATGTCCCAACTGGTGAACATTCAGCGTGCGTATCAATTGAACTCACGCGCAATTGGTATCAGTGATCAAATGATGGGTATTGCGAACCAATTGAGAAGCAGATAAAGCCATATAAATTCAACATGACGGAGGAGAGGAGCATGGAACAAGGGAAGAGCAAACGTTTCCCGCGTCAGACCGAAGAGGTTAAGTCAAAAGCAAGAGAGCGGGAACGGAGCGGCAAAAATTGGCGGCTGAGAGTTGCCAAGATGGTGCTGGTCCCACTCCTGCTGTTTTTCTCTCTGGTCGTTGGTCTGATGATCGGATACGGTGGAGTTGGCAAGAAGCCAATGTCTGAAGTATTCGATCCAGGAACCTACAAACATATGTGGGATTTAATGTTTGAGGATACGTAAAAATGAAGCTGGACAAGCCCGAACCTTTGGTTGGGGCTCCTATTTTTTCGGGGACTTGTTGTGGTGTTTGTCCACAGAGTATAATAGGTCGAGTGGTTGAAAAAGGAAGTGACGATTTGAATACGGAGGGATGTCCGTGAATCTTCCTAATTTGCTTACGATCTTTCGCATCGTGCTCATCCCTTTGTACCTGTATGTCTTTTTTTCGGAGTTTCCGTATCATGTTGAAATCGCTTTAGGCATTTTGATTTTGGCGGGAGTGACCGATATTGCGGACGGGTACATCGCGCGGAAGCATAAGCTTGTGACCACCATCGGAATGATGTTAGATCCTCTGGCAGATAAATTAATGATGCTGGCGGTCATCGCCTCATTATTTTTGACGGATCGAATCAGTGTATGGGCTGCCCTGTTTTTCTTTGTGCGCGATCTGGCCATGATAGTAACAGGAGCTGTTTATCATTTCCGTGGCAAAAAAACTGTCCCGGCTAATGCCTATGGCAAGCTGACAACCGTTCTTTTGTATCTGGTCATTCCGCTCGTTATGTACCGTTACGAGTACAGTGAAGCGATACTTTGGTCGGTTATAGCGTTCTCATTTATTGCGAGTGCGATTTATCTGGCAAAGGCTCGACTATTGAACCGCATGTAAGGGTTCCAGCAAGTTGAAAAAGAGCACTTCCGCTTTGGGGAGGAAGTGCCCCTTTTATCTTAACCCCGCTTGTCCGTTTTACTGGGGCGGGAATTATGTATATTGTTTCGTTGGTTAAAGGGTATTCATGCATAGACAAGTCTAGTTAAGTATGGAAATGGAGCGATACATAATGGAAATCAAAGCGCCTTTGGATATTATGCAAATTCAGGAAATCATTCCACACCGTTACCCGTTTTTGTTGATAGACAAAATTGAAGAGCTGGAGTTAGGAAAAAGAGCAGTTGGAATTAAAAATGTTACGGTAAATGAACCGTTTTTCCAAGGCCATTTTCCTGGTTATCCAGTCATGCCTGGCGTCCTTATTGTGGAAGCGTTGGCACAGGTTGGGGCAGTAGCGATGCTCAGCATGGAGGAACATCAAGGAAAAATCGGACTGTTTGCAGGCATTGATGAATTCCGTTTCAAAGATCAGGTGAAGCCGGGAGACACGCTGGTACTAGAGGTTGAGCTTACTCGTGTACGTGGAACCGTCGGCAAAGGACATGGCAGAGCACTGGTAAATGGAAAAGTAGTAGCAGAGGGCGGATTAATGTTTGCCCTGACGGCAGGAAATAAGGCACATTCATGATCATCTTGAATGTGCCTTTCTTTTCGGGTAGAATGGCTAATGGGCAACTCCATCCATGAGAAGGTAGTTTAAAAAGCCGTCTTTTTAAACATTCATTTACTAACAAGCACTTGAAGGTGAAGAAATGACCAAACAGGTCGCAACCATATTAGATGTGCCATTTACGACTCGCGGTTTTCGTGAGACTGTCGATCATATAACAGAGCGCATACAAAGCGGTCAAAAGACCCACGTGGTGACAGCCAATCCGGAAATCGTCATGGTAGCGAGAGAGAACCGCGCTTTCCGTTCTATTGTAGAACAAGCCTATGTCGTTCCAGATGGAATTGGAATCGTGTACGCTGCCAAATGGACGAATCAGCCAATTTATGAGCGCGTTACCGGTGTGGAGCTTCTGGAAGCGCTCATGGCGAAAGCCGATCAACATCAGTGGGGCGTGTATTTACTCGGCGCCAAGCCGGATGTCATTCATTTGGCAAAAGACAAACTGAGTGCTCGTTATCCGAACGCCCGAATCGTCGGATGTCGGGATGGCTATTTTCGCCCAGAGGAAGAAACTCAAATTGTACAAGAAATTGCCGAAGCGAAACCACAGCTCCTGTTCGTCGCACTGGGTGCGCCCAGACAAGATGAATGGATGGCGAAGTATCGCGATCAGTTAAATGCCTCCTTAATGATGGGGGTAGGCGGCAGCTTTGACGTCATTTCCGGGAAAGTAAAGCGCGCTCCCGAGATTTGGCAAAAACTGCATTTGGAATGGTTTTATCGACTTGCTTCTGAGCCTTCACGCTGGAAGCGTCAACTGGCTATTCCTCGGTTTGTTCTAACCGTACTGAAAGAAAAATGGAGTAGCCGTTCCTAGATGCATCCGTAGAGAGGAGAACAGTCGATGTCTACACTAATCCTCGGATTTCTGACTTCGCTGATCATATCGTTTATTGCTACACCGTATGTAAAAAACTTGGCTGTAAAAGTAGGGGCTGTGGATGCTCCGAACCAGCGCAAAGTACACACGCGAATCATGCCACGTATGGGTGGCTTGGCGATTTATATCGGTTATCTGGTTGCGTTCTTCCTATTTGTCCCACATACAACCATGTCAGAAATGCTGGGAATTTTCATCGGAAGTACGATTGTTATGGTCGTAGGCATGCTCGATGACAAATACCAACTCTCGCCAAAATGGAAGTTGCTTGGCCAGCTAGTCGCAACAGCGATTGTCGTCATTCCTTTTGGCTTGAAGATTGGCGTCGTGAATCTACCGTATAGCGGGAGCATTGATTTCAGCAGTGGCTGGCTTTTCTGGCTGGCGATTCCGATCACAATGTTTTGGATTGTCGGGGTAACGAATGCGGTGAACCTGATTGACGGTCTAGATGGACTGTCGGCAGGTGTATCAGCAATTGCTGCAGGGACAATGGGTGTCATGGCCTTGTTGATGGATGATTACAAGGTAGCGACCTACTGTTTCGTGCTCCTTGGAGCGATCCTGGGCTTTCTCTACTTTAACTTTCATCCGGCTCGTCTGTTTATGGGCGACACCGGTTCGCTTTTCTTGGGCTTCAACCTGGCTGCACTATCGATCATGGGCTTTAAAGAAGCGTTGTTCGTTTCCTTTATCATTCCAATCGTCGTGCTGGGTGTACCGCTCTGGGATACGTTCTTCGCCATCGTGCGCAGGATCGTAAACAAAAAGCCGATTTCGAGCCCAGACAAAGGGCATTTGCATCACTGCTTGCTAAACATGGGTCTGTCGCACCGCTCGACTGTACTCACGATTTACTCGATCAGCATTTTCTTCGGGACGATGGCGATCCTTCTGACGAAAACGACGAAGTGGACTACGATTATCGTCATGGTCGCGCTGCTGATTGCCATTCATCTCGGAACGGAGATCGTTGGACTCGTAAGCCGCCGTCACCGCCCACTGATTAATGCTTACAGACGTATCAAAATTAAACAGACCGAGCAACAGCGTCGGACGAATTAGAAATACAAAGAACCCTAGCATTTAATGGTGCTAGGGCTTTTTTTCGCCAAAATTTAGGGGGAAACACTTAAGTGAAGAATGGAATTGTCCGATAAAGATAGGGAGAATTACATTGTCCCATTACAAGTGTGGGACACATAAGAGGCTTCAAAAACAAACGGAGAGGTGAAAATATGAACAAGTCCTATCAACAATTCCGTCGTTGGCTGGTCATGTGCCTGACAATGATGCTGATTGTTACAGGTATGTTGCCAGCAGTGCCAGCTTCTGCGGCGCTGGGTTCCAACTGGGTAGGTTTCCAGACACTACCTGACTATGTTGTGACACCGACACCACCTAATGGCGATGGTAAAAGTTATAGCACGCCGATCAAGACCCTAAGCAAACTGGTCCATGGAGTCGAGCTTACTTACACCGATAGCACCAAAAATGGTCAAGGTGTAGACGTTTTAATTGATAATGTCGTGTTTCCGAATAATCAATTGTTCGTAGGCAACAAAATTACACTGCCAGATTTTTATTTGAACAGCAGTGGAGCAGTGACCAAAGTTACAGTGAGGCCAAAAGTAACGGCCAATACAACGAATGATACAGCAGAGATTTTCTTTCAGTACACACCAAAACCTTCTGCTCCAGGAGAAGGTCCGCTAAAATTTGATAACGGCGGAGCGGGTAAGCATCAAAGTACCCCTATAAAGGTAACAAATCGAACAGTAACGAATTTGAAATACGAATATACTGTTTCAGATAAATTGGATAAAACACGGGCTGTAGAGGTTCAAGTAAACGGCATAACCGTTAGAACTGTAACTGGTTCTTCTGGAGGTATCTTGCCAGATATCGATCTATCTCCTGGACTGAATGCAATTCAGTTGTTTGCGTCGAATACAGGAGAGCGTGCTATTGTTTATTACGAGTACAACTCGCAGAACAGCCCAATCTCCATTACTAACTTCTCTGGAGGAACGACAGCCTATACCCCAGTGATTTATGGAGACTCTACGATAACCTTGGTTGGGACGTATGGCAGTGGAGTAACTGGAAGCAGCTTGCGACTGAAGCTGATCACGAACAACGGCACTTCCATTCAAGACTTGGCCAATACTGCGCCAGCGATTAATGGCAGCAACTTTACATTTAGCAACATCGGCTTGAAACCAGGTCTGAATCAGATCGCTTTCTATGAAAAAGTAGGAAACGTAACAAAAGAGCACTACCAGTTCTATGTTCAATACAACAACACACCACTTGTCAGTGACTTGAAAGTAAATGACACACCGCTGAACGATCCGAATGTCAACACTAGTCCAACTTATATCACGGTTCCATCACTCAACCGTCTGAATTTGAATATGGACGGGAAAGCGCTCAATGCGGATACTGTTGAAGTGAAAAATATGCGTACAGGCGATGTGGTCAAAACGCAGGTAAACCGCACGGGATCTTTTGGATTGAGTGTTCCATCCCAACTTGGCGAAAATACCTTGGAGATCAGGGTCTTTAACCAAAATAAAGAGGTAGGGACTTTTGTCCGAAAGCTCTTGGTAACGACAACATCATCCGGAAGCTCTGATCAGTTTTACAAAGTAACGTTAGGGGGAGTAGCACTTCTGCCTAACCAGCAATCGACGATATCAGGTCCAGCTTCATCCCCAGAGATGGCGTTGAATGGCTCGGCGCTGTTGAAGTTTGTAGATATTACAAATGAGCAGAAGTTCCAAGAATTCAAGATTACGATTTCTGATGGCAGTAACAAATATGAGTACAAGTCTGCTGAGGGGGTAGGCTTCAAGGAGATCGGCAACCCGCAAAGCGGATTTACGGAATATGCGGTAGATATGGCGAAGGTACCTGCAGGAATCTTTAAGGACGGTAAAACGTATAAGTTATCCTTGAGCTATCAATACCTGTCAAAGGCTTCAGATAATACCGTATCGTCTCCATCGGGCTTTATAAATGTCGCGAACTACGAGTATGAATTCAAATACTTGGATAACTCCAAGCCAAACATTTCACAAGTGATAAATTTGGCAAACGCACAAGTATTGTCTCCGACGGCTACAAATATCATTGTGACTTCACCGTTGGAGTTGAAGGCGGTCACGCAAAATATTCCAACTCCTGATAATTCAACCATTACGTATAACGGGCAGAAGTTGACTTCTGGAGTTGACTATGTAATTACGTCAGCTACTGATGAATTTACACTTACTTTGAAAAAGCTGCCACAGGGTCAGGGTAAATTAGTAATTGGATATCCTGGTGGAACAGGTTCAGCTACTTACACCCTGGATATTCGCATTACTCCATTTGCTCAAATCACCTATGTAGATGCAACAGGACAGGTGCGTAGCTTTGAAGATGGATATCAAGTAAAAAGTGAGAATGATATCCGAAATCTCGACGGGAAAGTGTACAACTATGTTTTGAAGTCAAGTAACATTGAGGCAACCTTAAATGGTTCGAAAATCGATATTAGTGCTGGTATCGATACAACCAAGGGTACGTTCCTTATCCCTAAAAATCTGCTCGGTTACAAAAAAGGTAACAACGTCCTGAAAATTACCTTGAAAGACGATCCACAAACAGTATTCACCTATAATGTTTCTTACAACTCATCCAAGACGCCATCTGTAGAGGATGTGAAGCTGGAGATCATCTCCAATGGTGATACTGAAGAGTTGACCAAGAAAGCTGGAGATGCATCTTATAAGACAGGTGCCAACTTCTTGACCAACTTGAGCTTTACTGTAAATGATGCAACACATGTCTACATTGAAAAGAACGGAAAACGTATCAACGATTTCCGCTACAAGAGTGGAGATTGGGAACAAGATACGACAAACCAGGAATACGTAAAAGCGCGCCTGGAAGCATCGTTGAATAATGATTTGGAAGACTTGTTTGATGAGCACAACATTGATTCGCAGTCCCGTTCCCGATTTGAAGGGAAGATGACCACGAAGAAATACGGCGATCTTGTTGAAGAAGTGCAAGATGCTGTGACTGATGCCAAAGAACAAGAACAGAAACTGGCCCTTTTCCCTCTGACTTTGAAAAAGGGTGGAACAACGGTCTACACCATCGTAGCTGAAGATGACAATGGCACTGTCATTCGCTATGACATCAACATCGATCAGAAATATTCCAGCTGGGAAGTTTTGTCCCCAGTAAAAGCAAAAGAAAACGATCCATACGTTATCGTAAATAGCAACAGTGCAGTTGTGAAAGTGTTTGCGGAAAATGCGGACAAAGTATTGTTTGGCAAAACAGAGGCAAAAGTATCCAATACAAGCAACCCTGACTTCTATTACGATGACGATCAAGGGAAAACAATCCCTGAGACTTACTATGTATTTACATCTACAGTTCCACTTAAAAAAGGTCTAAACACAATTAAATTCTCGGTTGTGGTAGGCGATAGCACCTATAAAGACGAAATCAAGATTTACAATGCGAGTTCGACTGTAAATGGTGCAGAATATCGTGATGTATTAGGGAAGAAAACTACTTTCAGCGTATTTGATAAGCAATTTGAGTTGAAGTTCCCGAAAGGTACCGTATTGCTGTCACCAGATGACAGCCGTGCTGGTCAAGAAGTGAAGAATCCTAACGGAGATATTTTTGTCGATGTACCTCTATACTTCGGTATGGCAGACAGGACAACAGGACAAATAAACATCGACGAGGATAATCTGGAAGAACGACTGGTTCTGGAAGCTAACTTTAACTATGCAAGTCCTCTGTACTATGTAGATGCAGGTGATACAGAAGCCCCGGGTGGTCGTGATCCATACTTCGATGAAGGCGATGCGGAAGACTTCAAGAGTCGTTGGCAAGACAATCTGGTTCCTAGCCTTCGCGGTACAATTACCATCAAATACGATCCATCCATTGTAAACGCAGCGAATAACATCCTGACCGTTTTCTATCACAATGGGGATGAATGGAAAAATATTAGTGGCGTAGTGAGTACAAGCAAAAAGACTGTTACCGTACCGTTTGCTGGTTTTGGTTATTACATGGTCATGAAAACGAGAGAAACATACGATGATGTCATTGGACATGATTTCGCTCGTGATGCAATTGAGACGCTGTACGCCAAAGGCATCATGCCAGCATACAGTGGAAGCAGCTTTGGGGCAAACCGTGACATGACACGCGGCGAATTTGCGACGATGCTGGTTAAAGCGATGGATTTGCCAATTAACGCTGGGCCATATCGGGATAGCAACGAGCGTGATCCGTTAGAACCGACCTTTACGGATGTTCGTCCGAATCGCGATTCGTGGGATTATGAGTACAAATACATTGAGACGGCTGCTCGGGCTGGAATTATTCGTGGAAAACAACCAGGGTACTTCCGTCCAGATGAAAATCTTACACGCGAAGAAGCAGCAATCATGATCTCGCGTGCGCTTAATCTCAAATTGGGTACACTCGATGCTTCCAAACTGGCTTTGAACAAAATGTTCTCAGATGCCAAGGATGTTAGTTACTATGCAGCTCCATCCGTACTTGCTGTCAGCAAGGCGAAACTGATGAACGGCGAAATAGATAATCCAGGTGAGAAAAAGTCAACCTACAGCTTCAAACCAACAAACAACCTGACTCGTGCTGAAATGGCTGTCATCACTATTCGTGTGATGGTCCAACTCAAAAAACTGCCTAAGCAGTAAGCCGAGATATTTCGCCATATATAATAGAAGAAAAGCTGAAGAGGTCATCGACTCTTCAGCTTTTTTCATGGAGAAATTACTCTTCTTCCACATCGCCAACCGCGTCTACAGGAACCTCCACATATTCCTTCTCCCCCAGCACGATCTGAGCTTGTCCATTCGTCAAATCAACCATCCGTGAGACAAACTCATCCTGTTCCCCCTCAGGGATCAGCACATGCGCAGTCACCTTGTCTGTAAAATCCGTACCACTCACGCGATGTTCGCCTAGACGCAGCTCGTTCTCGACTTTGCCCCACCACGTATAGTCCACGCTGACAGAGACCGTCTGATGCAGCGTGTGCACCACGATCTTCGCAGCCTTCAATGCAGTGACCGTTCCAGCTGTATAAGCCCGAACAAGTCCACCAGCCCCAAGCTTGATTCCGCCGAAATAGCGAGTGACGACCACGACCGTATCCTTCACGCCGTTTTTCTTGATGCATTCCAGGATCGGCTTGCCTGCCGTACCGCTAGGCTCCCCGTCATCACTCGAGCGCTGAATCTGATCGTTTTCGCCGATGACAAAAGCAGAACAGTTATGAGTAGCGTCCCAGTGCTTCTTTTTGATCATCGCGATAAATGCTGTCGCTTCTTCCTCAGTGGTAACCCGCTGGGCATATCCGATAAAACGGGAGCGCTCAATAACGATATAGTCCTCACCGTAGCCAGCGATGGTTTTGTATTGGGTTAGCATCGTACAATCACCTCAAGAAAAGGATAGCATGCCAAAGAAATGTTGGCGAACAGTGAAATGTTTTTGACACATAATCGTAGTACTCTATGTGGTGCTTGTGGAATAAAAAAGGAAAGGGAGGAGTTCCTTATGATTCCCTTATGAAAATGCTGGTATGGCATAATTTTGCGTGTGAGAAGGATAACTCTGTGATATAGTGATCTTGGGACAAACCACATATTTAATGTGGTTAATAATTTTATGCTCAATATAAAATAAAGGAGTGGAAGTCAGTGAATTTTCCATATTCGAAAAAGAAATGGATGTCTATCAGTTTGGCGGCATTATTAACAACAGCCCTTGGCGCAGGAACCTTGACGGCATCTGCGAATACAGGCTCCGATCAAGCAAAGGCACCTACGACTGTACAAGCATCAAACGATAAAGTAGCAGCTGAGGCAGGCAAAGAGAATACGACAACGCCTGATACTGCCGCAACAGAAGAGTTGACGTTGGATAAAGCGATTGAACAAGCTTTGAAAACCAACGTCACATTACAAAATGCTATTCTGGATGCGAAAAATGCAGATATTAACAACTCGATTACTTACAGAAGCACGGCACAAATGACAGCAGACATGCTGGAATCCTTGGATGCAGCGCAAGCAAAGTATGTAAGAAGCGCCCAAAGTGAAATGACTAAGAAGCTGAATGCGCTCGCTGTTAAGTCTACAGAAGGAAAAATCAAGTTAGGTGCACAAGATGCCTATTACAAACTGATTTTTGCTCAAGATGACGTGAATTTGAAAAAACAAAGCTTGGCTCGTGCAGAAGCACAACTGAAAGTAGCCAAGGCTGCATTTGATGTTGGAACGAACGCGAAGACTGATGTTCTTGAAGCAGAAATGGGCGTAGCTGGTGCAAAAGCTCAGTTGACGACTGCGGAAAACAACTTGGAAATTGCCGTGATGAATTTGAACGATTTCCTTGGCGTTGATCTGCAAAAAGAATGGAAAATCGTCTCAGCCAATAAGAAAATGGCTCCAATCTCGATTACCATGGAAGATGCCGAGAAGCAGGCCCTCTCTAAACGTTTGGAAATTACCAAAGCAGAAGAAGAGCTCAAGCTGGCAGAATTGAATGTGAAGCTGATCGCCGAGTATACAGCGGCGTCAACTCTTTCTGGTCAACAAGCTCGCAACAACGTCGAGAAATCGAAGCTTGCCATTGATGAGGCAAAACGTACCGTTTCGAAAGATGTTGCACAGGCATACCTCAACCTAAACGCAGCTCGTGAGGCGATTGATTTCCAAAAAGCGGCAAAAGATTCTGCTGCTGAGAGCTATCGTTTGAAAAATTTGCGTTTTGAAAATGGACTCGCGACGACTTTGGAAGTAATCCAATCGGAAGAAGCGCTGTCTACTCGTGAGAACGAGTACCAAAAAGCTGTCCTGTCTTACAACTTGGCTGTCGTAAACTTTGAAAATGCATTAGGAAATTAACCTAATTCAAGCAAGATTATGAGGTTTTGACCCAAATTGGAAAAAGGTTCAGTCGTGACAGCCCGCCATATGTCCCCTATAATACGGATTGTGGCGGATGTCACTTCGTACATAATGGACAGGTGAATAACGAACCACGAAAAAAACTTTAAATTTTTTTCGAAGGCGCCGCAACTTTTGATTCGCTCAGGCGTTTAATAGGATGTCACACGAAAAACGGGGAATTGTGTAAAAAAGATTCACGAATTCTAGCAGTTGTGTTACACTAGTGATTGTTGCATTTTACACAATACTGAATATACTAGAGATTTTTAACACAAAAAGCGAGGCTTTCCTGCGAAAGGAGGTGACACGCGCTTGCAGGATTCGGGCTTTAAAAAGAAAGATAGATTAACAACAAATATTCCCCAAGAACAATTTGTTTATACTAGAGGAGGAGAACACAAGGTTATGAAAAAGGTCGTTAACAGTGTATTGGCTAGTGCACTCGCACTTACTGTTGCTCCAATGGCTTTCGCAGCAGAAGAAGCAGCAACTACAGCTCCTAAAATGGATGCTGATATGGAAAAAACCGTAAAACGTCTGGAAGCTCTTGGCCTGGTAGCAGGTTATGGCAACGGCGAATACGGTGTAGACAAAACTATCACTCGTGCAGAGTTCGCTACTCTGGTTGTTCGCGCTCGCGGACTGGAGCAAGGTGCGAAATTGGCACAATTCAGCAATACTTACACAGATGTAAAATCTACTGATTGGTTTGCTGGTTTCGTAAACGTAGCTTCCGGCGAAGAAATCGTAAAAGGTTTCCCGGACAAATCTTTTAAACCACAAAACCAAGTTACTTATGCTGAAGCTGTAACTATGATCGTTCGTGCACTGGGTTATGAGCCATCCGTTAAGGGTGTATGGCCTAACAGCATGATCTCCAAAGCTTCCGAGCTGAACATTGCTAGAAGCATCACTTCTCCTAACAATGCAGCAACTCGTGGCGACATCTTCAAAATGCTCGACAACGCTCTTCGCGTAGACCTGATGGAGCAAGTTGAATTCGGTACTGACATCCGTCATGAAATCACGAAAGAAACTCTCCTGACTAAATACCTGAAAGTTACTGTTCGTGACATGGAATGGGCTCAAGAAGCTGGCAACGACAGCGAAGACCTGCCATTGGTAACTAACGTACCAGCTATCGGTCTGGGCAAAATCAAAGCTAACGAAGTTACTTTGAACGGTAAAGACGCTGGAATCGGCAACACTACTTACAAAGTAGCTGACGGTATCAACGCTAACGATTTCGATGGTCAACACGTACAAGTGTGGATCAAAGACGACCGTGAAGACGTAATCGTTTGGATGGAAGGTTCCACAGACCAAGAAGTTATCATGGACCGCGTTGGCGAGTTCACGCTGAAAGGCAAACTTTTGGAAGATCCAAAAGATCTGAGCAACTCTGATCTGGCTGATCTGAAATTGGAGCTGGATGCTAGCGAAAAGAGCTACCGCTTCAACAAAAACACTAAAGTAACTTACAACTTCACTCGCTTCAACGATCCAGTTGATGGTTTGAAAGAAATCATCAAGGACAACGCTGATGGCGGATTCACTTTCGGTGCAAAAGTTGTTCTGGACAACAATAACGAGATTGCTTACATCCACGTTATTGACGACCAATCCATGAACAAAGAAGACGAAGGCGTTAAATACGGTTCCGAAGTTATCTCCAAAATCGATGCTGATAAAAAGAAAATCACGAACCGTGATAACGACAAGTTCAACGACCTGGAAGACAAAGAAGAAGGTAAAGACTTCTTGGTATTCCTTAACGGTAAACCAGCTAAATTCAGCGATCTGAAAGAAGGCATGGTTTACAGCGTATACTACGCTGATGGCGACGAAGACAAATTGCTGGTATTCGCTACTGACACAGTAGTAGAAGGTAAAGTAGACAAAGTTGTTAGCCGTAACAACAACGACTACCGCCTGACTATCGGCGACAAAACATACCGCGTTTACGAAGGTGCTACTTTCTCCGATGACGGTAACAAAGATGTTCAAGACATCGACAAAGACCACTGGGATCTGGTTGACAGCTTGGACGACGAAACAGTAAAACTGTACCTGGATGCTTCTGGTCGTGTTCGTCACATCGAAACTAAGGATGCTATCGACGATCGCAAACAAAAAGCAATCATCACTCGTGCAGCTACTTTCAACACAAGCAAAGACACTTGGGATTTCACTGTGTTGACTCAAAAAGGTAAAAAAGTAACTGTTTCCCTCGAAGCTAAAGACATCTATGACTTCGATGGCAAAAACTTCTCCAGAGATGGCAAGTCCGAGTGGGATCTGGAAAACATTCTGGTACCTAGCAAAGACAAAGACACTCTGCTCGTAGAAGTAACTCTTGATGCAGATGGCAAACCAGACAAAGTTGAATTCTTGAAACCTGTTAAGGTTGAAGAAGAATCCGGCAAAGCTTGGGATGACCTCGCAGATGAAGACGACGATATGGTTGGCGACTACGAAGTTACTGACAAAACAGCTGTCTTCAACATGACTGGTGAGTTGGAAACAAACGGCAAACGTGCTGAACTGAAAAACGCTAAAACTGCGAAATTCAAAGACGTTGCTGATGAAAACGACCTGTCCGTAATCTACACTGTAAACGACAAAGACGAAGTAGAAGCAATCTTCGTTGTTGAAGGTGACGGTTTGTCTGGTGACGCTATCTACGGTCAAGTTATCGACTTCGGTCGCGCTGGCGGTAAAGACACCATCAAAGTATGGGTTAAAGAGAAAGATAGCAACAAAATCGTTGAGAAAGAATACAAACTGGATGGCGATCAAGACGATCTGAAAGATGACGACATCCGTCGTAACGACTTCATCGCATTCACAGTTGATTCCAACGACGAAGTTATCGTTGACGATGTAGTTGAAGTAGTTAACAAAAACGCTAAAGGCATGCTCGCAGAAGTAACTGACGAAAAAGGCCTGAGCGATGCAAACATCGACAAATTGACTGTTGGTTTGGTTGATGATGTAAGCAAAGACACCATCACTTACAAAGATGCTGACGGCAACAAGAAGAAAGCTAGCATCAAATCTGCTACAGTTTACTTCGATCTGTTCGATGACCTCGGTGAAGCAGATGGCGTTAACGAAGGCGACTACGTTGTAATGATCGACAGCGGTGACATCTCCGGTACTAAATACGACTTCGTTCTGATCGTTTCCGACGAGAAGACAGTTCGTAAAGAAGACCTGGAAGATGAAGCAGAAGCATTCTTGAAACAAGAGCCAGCTGAAGGCGAAAAACCAGTTTGGGATGCTCTTCCAACTACTGTAGAAGGTAAATATGTATCTGCTGGTACAATGAAAATTTACCGTGCTTCTGTAGAACTGAACAAAGACATCAAGGCTGATGACGTTGATGACATCATTTTCTCCATCAACGGTAAAGAAGTAACGCCTGACGTTCTGGACTTCAAAGATGGCAAGATCTCCATCCAGTACCAAACTGAAGACAAAGTAACTTCTAGCGAACTCAAAGTTACTAACAAAAATGGTAAAGATTCCGACAAAGCAAACGTGAAATTCGTAGAAGCGTAAGAATTTCAGTTAGCTAGTCTGAAGCAGGATTTGGGTTACCAAAGAGTTAGAGGGGACATATCCCCTCTAACTCATATTACCCGACTATAGAGAACTTCCTATCAAACATACGGAGGGGTAGTACGTGAATAAAAAAGTGGTTCTTTCTGTTCTTTCAACTACACTTGTAGCTAGCTTGGCAGCTTCTGCTTTCGCAGCACCAAAAGATGGTATTTACATTGGTGGAGACATCAAAAAATTCTACTCTACTGACGTTCTGTTCGAAATGACGCCAGCAGCTAAAACAGCTTATAACAATGAGCTGAAAACTATGGCTACTAACCTGAACAACGTAGTATTCGTTGACTACAAAGGAAACGGTGCTTCTTTGCAAGAAATGTTCGACAAGGGCGGTAAAGTTGCTCTGGGCGAGCCTCTGAAAAAAGAAGACTTCGCTGATCTCTACAAAGTAGTGAACAAAGATGGTTCTTCTACTGCAACTGAAAATGCTAGAGACAAAGTAGATGGCACAACTCCAGGTGACCTGAAAGTTGAATCTGTAAGTGCTA
>NZ_JABSUY020000003.1:0-19434 GCF_013284355.2 Brevibacillus sp. M2.1A | reverse complement strand
ATCGCCGCAAACAGCACGCGTACTTTTGGCATAGCACGTACCGCTCGCGAGAGCATCCAGAACACTTGAAAGCCGCCCGAAGGAGTCTGGATCACGGCTGTAGGCATAGGCAAGCCAGCCACCTCGATACGATCGATGACGTCCGGTAGCGCGATTCCAGCTTGGTAAGCAAATTCACTTTTCACATCAATATCCAGGGCAAAAGCATGAATCCACCGAGCATTTGCTTCCTGTCTACTATCTGAGCGGTAAAATGAGTTAGGCGTAAAATAGGTTGTGTCCTTACTGTCATCCCACAAGTAGCCAAACAGAGTGGCTAGAGTGGCCATAGGACGCATTTTGTGAGATTGACCAATATAAACCCAAGGGCGGTTCTTATCGTGGCTATGCGAGGTGTTTCTAGCCTTCCGGACACGTTGTCGCGGAAAATCTCGCATATGCTCTCCATAAAGCAAACGAAAAAAGGATTCTACTTTCGTGACCGGTCTATTCTCTGGCTGAACTGCTACTACTTCCATATCTATTTCCCCTCTCATTTCTCTCTAGGGGGAATAGAAAAAGCCCTGCACCGCAAAAATTAAAGGTGACAGGGCTACGCTTTTGTCGTAGTTTTTTTGCTCATTGGACTTTTTTCGCCATCCTTTGCCGTTGTATTGTCCTCAATTTTTGGGTACAATAAAAGCAAATGCAAAGCAAGAAAGCCAACGGAGCAATTTGCCTGTTCACCGTGTCGAAGACGGTTCGGACAGATCATTGGAGAGCGCCAACTCTCCAATGACCCGTTGGCTTTTTGCTATTCCGTTCGTATGTCGTTACAACAATTCTAGCAAAAGTCCCCAATTGCTACAATAGAATTCAGAGAACAACCTTCCTTGTTTTTACTTATAAAACTGACAGAAAGCCAGTCATATCAAGGGACGAAAAAATTAGTGGAGATTAACCTTGTCTAGCAGTTCTCAGATTTCTTTTCCCAACACAGACTTTGAGTTTTACAAATCGATGTTAAACACGAATGGAGTCAGTAATACCAATACTTTGACACGTTACAAACAGTGATTCATTTAATGCCATTATCAAGCTTAAATTTTCGTGTTAAATAACTGAAACCAAAAGTGTAACAAAGCCAGTTCTATCAAGCTCTACATGCATTTAATGCTTTGGCCGTGTCGTATTCAATGTTTCGATTCAAAAAATGGTTAAACCCTTGATAGCACTAGTACGAAAACGTTAAACACATGAATAGATAAGTCGCCCTGGCATTAGCCAAGGCGACTTTTTTAGTGATCGACGTTATATGCTTCGATCAGTTTATTGATGGCTCCAGCTAACTGTGGAGGGATTTCGCGTGTTGCTGGTGCGTTATATCTACTCTTTTCCGTTGCACGTTCCCAAAATCCGCTTTGTTCAACAGGATCAATGTGTTTAAGCCAATATCTGTTCTGATAGTCCTTCACAGGCATTACTATTTCTACCTGTCCTCCCTTAGAGACACTGTAACGCTTAATCTTTTTGTCACCGTTTTTACTATCCATAAGGTCAATGACAAGAGGTGAGGATGAATCTGACGTATTCATTAGATTGACACCTTTTGAAGAATGTTTGTATTTATACGACCATTTATCGAGAATGATCGTATAAACGGGAACAGATCCTACTTGGGTTTTGGATACTTTCCCAATTTGGTAGTTTTGGTTATTCCCAGCTGATGTTTGAATAACTACTTCGGAGCATCCAACCATAGTGGCAGACCACGTTTCGTTATACCCAACGCTCACTACATTCCTACTAATCGAAGTATCTGGTAACACACCACCGACACTACCATCACCCTTGTTATGCAAGCTTAAAAGAATATTGGAAGGCGTGCATCCAGAAGGCGTCTTGACAGTAATTGCAATGCTTTTTTGAGCTGTTCTCCCAAAGTTGTCTGTAACGGTCAACGTAACGGTATTTGTCCCACTTTCTTTAATTCCTGGTAAGGATGACAGTGGGACATTATTTTCGTAAGTCACAGTGTAGTTACTAATACCTGTGTTCTTGGTAAATATCTGTTTGGGTGCTGAACCATTTACGCTAATCGTGCCAGTAATTGCAGTATCATAGATCGAATGGGCAAGAGCCTTGATTTGTAGGCTGCCATTTGACGTTTGGGTTAAGATCGGTATGGACGGCCAAGGTGTTGTTTTGTAGGTTGATCCGAACAGAGGTGAGTTGGTACCATCGCCACCAGCTGGCTGCATGTCTGGAGCCCCCCCACCACTCAGGTAGGCGATTGCACCAATGTTGATGTAACTTAGTGTATTTTTTACTGTATACCGTTCTACATACGAGTGTGGGGGACTTTTGCTAACCTGTTGCCATACCCATTCTGCGTTCCCATTTGCTTTTGTTGCTAAGTCTTTCACTAACTCTTCGTCCAGTGGGATAAGGTGATACCCTCGACGATCTTTAAAGTTGTCAGTTGGTAACATTTCTTGAATGTCATGCTGAACCGTTTGAATGTAACTACCAATTTGACCACTGAGTTGATTGTGGAACCTTATGTCGTGACGGTTAACAGTCGATTTTCTCACCTGAACACCATTTAATCCGCTTTTAGAGAAATCTCCTTTCAGTTCAACGTTTTTAGTTCCGTACTTAAATGCACCGTATGGATAAGTCACTGCTGCTAAAGCAATAACAGGTAAACTAAGTGCGACTATTGTAAAAAGCAACAATAGTCCTTTTTTCATCGTTTTGCACCGAACTCGACTGTCATATCAGGTAGCTTAACAGCTAGTCCGTTCTTTCCTTCAGCACCTTTGAAAATTGAGAAGGAGAGAAAACCACCTTTACCAGCCACTTTTGCAGAAAACGTATCTCCTGCCTTTAGTCCATTGAATTCGCGGTCATTTTCCCTTACACCCCACTTTCCATCACTGGTATCAACATAATGGAAATTGATCGTATGTCCTGTTGGAAGTTTTGGAACTTTTCCACTAACTACTCCGTTTTCATATTTTAAGCTTGCTAAAAAGGCGTCAATTGCTGGCTCTGTAACAGCATCTTTCGGGAGTAACATATTCGGATCGGAGGGAGCTACAACCGTAAACTGTTTATCAACTCCCACTTTTTCACCTGTTCCAGCAGATGGACTCATGCCAGTACCATTGGATGGGCTTGTCCCTGGCGTTGTACCAGTTCCACCAGTTGGAGGAGTCGTAGTTCCTGCGCTATTGCCCGGAATATTCCCCGTTCCAGCCCCATCCCCTGTTGTAATGACTACCAAATTTTCTTTCTCCACCCAATCTACGTCAGCCCCAAAGGATTCAGATACGAAACGGAGTGGTACAAAGGTGCGCTTATCTTTAATAACTGCCTTGGCATCAAAGGTTACTTGTTTCCCATCAACTTCTGCTTTGTTCTCTCCTTCTTTGAGCGTCACGATGAATCCCTTGCCATTGACGGTCTTTTGGATGATCACCTTGCGGTTAGCTTCATTCCAGAAAACTTGATAACCGAGAGCTTCAGAGATAAAACGTGCTGGAACCATTGTGCGATCATTGCTCTCATCAATGTAAGGTTTTGCATCTGGAAAGTTGACCATACTCCCATTAACTTTGACGTTCACGTTGTCGTTTGCCAATGCAGGAAGTGACGTACCAAGAGACATTACCAAAAGCGTAGAGGCCAGTAGTTTTTTCATCATTTTATCCCCCTTGTGTTAAAAGAAATTGTGGATTCATTATCGAGAAAAAAGAGTTCGTCAATCACATGGTCTGAATTGATCTTCGCCTCGAAAACATGATGATCTTGAGCATTGATTTGCCCTGTGACAGTAATTCGTCTTTCTTCTCCCCCCTTTAGGTTTGGAACAATGGTTTCGTACGTTTTGCCGTCCAATGTATAACTAAGGGTGGGACTAACTTCTTTTGAGCCTGTAGCGCTTAGAACGGTTATTTCTGCTGTTACTTGATCGTGCGATCTATCTACAAGACTAACTGATGTTATAGCGATATTAGGAGTTATGTATGTTTCCTCCATATCCCCCATCAATGAAGCCAAAGAACTGCCTAACAATAAAGCCAGTGTTTTAACCATCTCTTTTCATCCTCCTTTTTTGAAAAACAAATAGGCCTTGCTTGCCTTTATTGGCAAACAAGACCTTGTTTTCCTGATGTGGGTATACTTTTCCCACTTCAATTTTGTCAAAGGTTTTTGCCAAAATCAAGCGTATTTTCAGTTTTATTCCTTGTCTTTTTTATTGCTTACTTTGTTCCTTGCATCTTTAAGTCTTTCTATCAGTTCGTTATTTGCCTTCTCGATACGCTTCTTTTCCTTTTCCATGCGTTGTTGGATTGTTTCCGGTCGATATGGTCTTGGAGAAGAATATAGGTCTATTACCTTCTTGTCACCTGTTCCCAAAGCTGGTCCCTCCATGTGCTTACGCCCTATCAAGGATTTCAATCAGTTTTTTCTCAAGCAGCGCTATGGCTTTGGTAGCATGCTCATCAATCGGTTGGATAGTGGTTAGGAGTTGCTTCATGATCTCCTGGGGGAGTATCTGAATATTTCGATTCACGATATCAGACAAAAAACGATTAATGACAGGAAATCTTTGATCGTCAGGTAGTGGATCGAAAAAATCGGCTATAATTGCACTGGGGGTCATGTAAGATCCTCCTTTTTGTGAGCGTTCCCTGGGCTTGGTAGGCGATGGGAACGCTCTTTATTTTTGTTGTTGAGTAAGGTACAACTCGACGGCTTTCCTGACGTGTTCAGCGATGCTCTGCTTAGATTCAAAAGCCAGTTTTCGTAGTGCTTCATGCTGTTCTTCAGTGAGGTATGTTTTAACCGCCTTTAACTGGCTTTTCTCTTCGTCCATCGGATGATTTTGATGCCTCCTTTCCTCTGTGGTACCACAGTACCATGGTACCGTAATTAATGGCAAGCATTTTTTGGTAATTATCCCATGTACACCGCAAAAAGATCCCATCTCCCCTCACCATGCCCCAGATCTGAGTGGACTGTATCAACGATACCCTTGATGTCATCGTACAGATCGCGCTCCATCCCTGAGTCCATACGCTGGTTCCCATGGTAATTCTCGACGAGCCGATCCAATGCCCAATGAGCTTCAGATTCCCGATCAGGAATACGCTCTTGAATCAGCTCCTGAACCCGCTCACGGGCATATGTGTGTCGGAACCCATGAGTACCTTGCGACTGTATCCCTGCCTTCTTACACGCTTCTGCAACGCCGTTACGCATCGTTTTTTCGGAAATAGGGATAATCCTATCCCCTGGCTCTTTGCCGGTTATAAGCCCCTTCAGTTCGTTCTCGTAGCGTTGCGGGACAGGGATATTCCGGAAACGACCACCTTTGGTGACACCTTTCCCGTTTTCGATTCGGATCTCCAGCCGTCCATCTTCGCACCGCTGAACGTGTTCCACTCGCAGATTGCACACTTCCCGATTGCGCAGTCCGAGATTGTGTCCCAGCCTGGACGCTATTGCTACCCTTTTCGACATGTGCTTCATCATGGCCTCGATCGCTTCTCTCGTGTAGCTCCGATCTCGCGGCCCTTCTTTCTCTCCTGGGCTCACTGTTCTGCCCTCAAAAAACATTACCGTCTGCTTTCCAAGACTTTCTGACATCTTGGCCATGCCAGTCTGGAACTTCTGCAGGTGGCTTTCTACGTTGATCATGTAGCCCTTTGAAAGACCTTTTGAATCCAGATGTGCCATATAACTTTTGTGATGCTCTGGACGCAGTTGAAAGATGTTTTTGATACCATGATTCTCTTTGGCGTACTGCACGAATCGGATGGCAGATCCCTGCACATCGTCTTTGTAGGTCGTTCCATGTATGCCTGTTTTATCACCAGCTTTCCTTGCTTGACGCTTAGAAGTTCCAATTTTGTCGATGGTCCGCAGCGCCTGTACAACTTGATTCTTCACACTAGATCGATTGCGCCCCAATCCATTCCAGCCCCCTTTCACAAAAGCTCGTTTGAATCCCACCGGTTGGTTGTCATCGCGCGACCGTTCCGGATCACGCCAGGGCAACCAACCGGAAAAACGAATGGATCTTCGTGGCGTGTTAGGGGGCGCTGCCCCCGCGTAATGCGCTTCGCTGCATTGCGCTCCCCCTAACACGCCCGATTTCGTAGCAAAAAATGAAATGATGGCTTCAACCTTCGCTGATCCCCAAAGGGACCGCGTATCTGACGAGTACATGATAGGTTGGTATCATCGCACTCGTTGTTCCGTGCTTCGCACGAAACGGGCGCTTTGCGCTCGCATTGTCGTTCGCGCAGCTCCGCTACGCTCACCCGACCGCTCCATCCTTCGCTCACTTGCTCGTTTCGTGCTCTCGCGCTACGCGCTTGCGCACACACTCGCTACGTTCGCTCGGCTGTCGCTGCTTCAGTGTTGATCCGGTCGCTGTTCAACACCTATCCCCCTTCTCTCAGCACACGGCAACGCTAGCGTTCCGTGGGGCATATGCTTGATCGGGTTTACATCAGCACCCTTAAACCGCCTGACTTCACTTTGAGCCGCCAGATAGCTCCTTGCCGGTTGGCCAATTGAATGGCCAATCGAATCTATAAATAAAAAAGACGCATCGACTCCTTTTGGAATCAAAACGTCTTGTTAAATGTCCAGCCCTGATCGGCCAGACTCCTATGATGTGCCAATAGCACTTAAACGGGCATTAAAAAAACACCTCTCATAAGAAAAGTGTCGCGTTTTTGTCCTGGGGTTCGCCCATCTTTTCGGGAAGGCACACTTCGTCCTTCCATTTTTGAGAGGTCTTTCGATTCCTCTTACCATCCTCTTTGTTGGCATCCAAAGAGATTAGGTCAAATAGAGTCACTTTCGCTCCTCAATTACCGGCGTCTCCGCTACGGTGTCCCAGCATATCCTGCTCACTTTTGTGGGGATTTCAAGGGAACTTAAAAACTTCGCTTTCGCTAGTCATAGCCGACCTTTCGGTGACGGACTGTCCAACCTATCCTGCTCGTGATACTAACGGGGTCACGGGGACTTCTGGATCTTAATACGTTGTATTGTCCCTACAACGGATAACGGCCACTCCCTGAGTGGTGACGTGTCTTGCCGTTCCCTCCGTCCATGCCAAGACTTAGTGGAGAGAAAACTACACGTAAGCCCAATTCATCCTGCTCTGGATCAGCGGGTGATCCCAGGGGATCGTGAGAGCATCAACATGCAAAGGCAAAAAAAGATAGATTTATTTTACCACTCCCAATTTACCGGAACAAGAGTTTCTAAAGTTAGGTTCCCTTAGCGTACAAAATCCACGTTTTGCTGGCAAATTTACAACGTTAAGATGATGTGTTTAGAAAAATAGCCCTTTCACAACGCTAAGGGATGTCCAATGTCAAAAAGCACGGTCTGAGGTTTGTAGAAGCCTTGTCGTGCATGATCTCCTTCGCATCAAAACAGAAATGATGACCGAAAAAAATAAAAAAACAATATCAATTTGCAGATAGTATATATACTATCTGCAAGCACTGTTTGTTTTACTCAATTTAGCTTGTCTAAAAAGGTTCAAAGCATTGATAATACAATAATTTTCATTTGAAATTAGATCAAAACAAACACGCTCTACTGTAAGTATATATACTTACAGTAGCATGTAATTGATTTTAAGGTACCGAATTGGAATCTAGGGCGGAGTGTATAGCGCCAACACACAGCCGGCAGAGCGTGGTCTTAAATGGATTCCACTGTGTACTTTTTTGTTCCAGGGATGCCTCCATTTGAGGAAATGAGACGATCTAACGCAGTCGACCAGCTTTGGTCCCGTATACAAACTATCGGCCGGTCCGGGAAAGGCAGGCCCTTCCCTGGGGCTGAGGAAAAAAGTGTACATTAAAATCGAACGTGCCGACATGATCCATTAACACGCGCGCAGAACGTCAGAAAGGGGTTATTTTGCGTTTTAAAACCAACAGGCAAGGAAGATACTTACACGCTCACAAAACCTTAAAATGAGGCCTTTAATTTAGTCTCCGTTAATTAAGAAATAATGACTTAAAAAAATGTAAAAACAATAATCATTTGCAGATAGTATATATACTATCTGCAAGAGCTGTTTGTTTTACTCAAATTAACTTATCCGAAGTGACTCAAACCATTGATAATATAATGATTTTCATTTAAAATTAGATCAAAACAAACATGCTCTACTGTAAGTATATATACTTACAGTAGTACGTAATTGATTTTAATTAAAAGGTGTGGTTTTTAGTGCCGAGGTTGAGTCGATTTCAGCTATTGCAACATGCGAGACCTTTAATAACGCAATACTTTAGAAATTTAAATAGCCGCGTGTTAACCACTTCCAAGCTTACAGCAATATTAGAGGAAAATAGAAGACAGTGGTTATTGGCAGCTGTAACAACCACAAACGATTTTTTAAAGTTTTTAGTTAAAAACAATATTCTTGAAGAACTTAAATTAGAGCTGCCTAACCGATACAATACAATAGATCGATATTCATTATTTGGAAATGCTACGCCATATGAGTTAGCCTTATCTATAAATAGAAATTCTTACATAAGTCATTATTCAGCTTTGTATTTACATGGATTGACTAATAACGTCCCTAAGCATATATATACAAATCTAGAACAACGTAAAAAATTTGAATATAATGATGACGAGGAAATGGAGCAAAAAAATATAGATTATGCGTTCTCTCGTCCTATGAGGCAAACCAATCAAATTGCTGAGTTAATAAACGGTAACAACATAACTAAAGTTTATTTATTAAACGGTAAAAATTTAGATCGGTTAGGTGTAATTCTCTATGATCTAGACGGATTCACCATCCCAATCACAAGTATGGAGAGAACCCTTATTGATGCTGTTGTAAGACCTAATTATGTTGGTGGCGTAGACGAGGTTTTAAATGCCTTTTCGATAGCTAAAGGTCAGATTTCTGTTAACCGTTTACTAGCGTTGCTTAAAAAGATGAAATATAAATATCCTTACCATCAGGCTATTGGATTTTACTTGGAAAAAGCCGGATACAAAGAGGAAATATTAAAATTGGTGGAAAACATGGGCCTTAAATATAATTTTTATTTAACATATGGGATGAAACAAAAATCTTTTTCGGAAAGATGGAAGATTTATTACCCAAAAGGCATATAAAAAAAGACCATCTAGTGGTCTTTTTTTATTCTTGTGTTAATGCAACTTGTCCTTTTCTAGCTTTATTCAAAGCTGCTGCTAAAGCCACTACATAATCAAAATAAAAATCGTAATCCTCTATATTCTTTGCAGAGACAGTATTCTTTACCGCCTGAAAGTTATCTCGATGATATTCTCTTTCATTCTCGATTTGGTTAAGGAGCTCGATAGGGACTTTTTTTATGTTGAAGATCTCTTCGAGTAATTCTAAATTCTCACTTTGTAAGATCTCTTCTTTTATACCAGGAAACGCCTCTATGACAGAATAAATATCAAAGAAGTCCCTTGCTCTTGGCTTTTTATGTGTTGAGATTGCTGTGACATACACATCCATCTGTTGGCAAATAGCTCGTAGTTTTTCTAATGCTATCATTAACGGCGTATAAACATATACGATGTAGCCATCCAGTTCAACCGGCCTTTTAGCTCTTGTAACTTCGAATCTGCTTATTTCTACCTCAATCTTCTTTCGATTATTTGCCCCTACAATCATAGCATGATTCTGCAATCGAGCATGGTCATCTTTAAAAGTCTCATAAACCTCTTTTTTAACAACTTTAAATTCTAATGCATAGCCACCCCAAAATTCCTTTTTCGCCTCAGACATTTTAATTGGTCTTGGAACCAAATCAATGTCAAAAGCCTGATAGCCCTCATCTCCATACGTAGTAACAAGGGCACGTACAATTCTAGCCTTAATTGATTCTAGATCCTCTTCAAAGTCTGAACCCATAGACAAATCAATGTCCATTGAGGCTCTATCATTTATTTTGTAGGCAATGTTTAACGCATTCCCACCCTTTAATACTAAAATATCCATCAGTTCGTCATCAGAAAATAACGATATTATTGCTAGCTTTCTAAGTTTATCAGCCTCAACAGTCAACAAATTCAAACACTCCTGACTACATTTAAGATACAGGAGTATTATCCATTGGAAACATTTCCCCTGCTTGCCCTTCAAAAATATTAATTTTTCCTGGCTAATTGGGTCCCGATAATAGGTTTTATGTAAAACTTCGGTTACTGCTTTTATAAACAAGAGCCTCAACTTTTTAGTTGAGGCTCTTGTTTATAAATTAGGGCGTGATCGGGTTCTTTTTTGGTGGAGTGGCCAATCATCTGAACGGCTCTAATGGGGTAAATTTCGATTTTTCAACGGATAGCCAACCTTTCCCCTACGCCTAGAATAAAAACGCGTAAAAGGGCCTTTGTAGCTCGTTTGGTGATGTGTTTAAAAAATTCGGAATTGGGCCATGCTAATAACAAGCGTGAAAGCTCTGGCCATCTTTCTTTAATACGCCCAACACGAAAATGCCGCGCGGCGTTGTTCCTTCGTTTGTACATAACCGGTAGCAAAGGGATTTAGCCTGATCAAGACGTTGATCGGGCTATTCGTGTTGGGATTAGCCGCTGTTCTTTCTCCCGTCCTCCTTATTAAGTGGAGGAAGGAGGACGGAGAAATGATAAAAAAAGTCTTGAAAATCCTGATTTTGTTAGCTGTTTTCAAGGTAGTCATCTGGCTTTTTAAACAAACCATTTTCTACACCATGTTTTAGCTAGGCCCAAGAATGGAAAAAGCCCCTCCTTTTTGAGGGGCTTTTTCCGGAAGGGAAGGCCTTTACCCAACCTAGTCCCTTACCGATTCTGCTACTTTAATCAAATCATCTTTCCCTAAATCGCCTTTGGACAAAATGTAATGACTTACTCCATCCTTATGCCAACTCAAAACAATTATTTTTTGGTCCGGCATTTCTAAAATTTCGCCTTCAACGCCTTGGATCTCAATAGGTTTTACCCCTTCGTCACCAAGAGATATCCGACCTTTTTTAACCGTATGTTCAAACCAGTCCTCGTTATTGTTTTCATTTACATATTTCAAAACAATTTCTTTTTGCTCCTCAACATTTGGAGCTACACCATTGCCAAACTTTTTGGGTGGTTCATTATAAATGGCTTCACTTAATTTATAGCCATCTGGAAGCTCAATGGGGGCATCAGCATCTAAACTGGCTGCGAAACCATGTTTACTTAACTTTTCTAGTGGAATAACTACTGGCTTCGAAACAATATGATGATCTGAAATTTCAGTGTGTTGTCCCCCACTAGACATAGCGTAAGCAGATGGAATTATTGTCATTAAAGCTAATGCACCCGTTATAATTACACCTTTTTTCATTTTTCATCCTCCTATTCAATTTATTGTGAAAAACCTTATGGAGTATAGGCAAATCTGTCATACATAATGTTACCTTGGATGCCATCAACGCCTTTTTTATCTGCGTATACAATCATCTCTGCATATAAGTCTTCAACATCAGCTTTGTAATTTATACTCTGCGATTGGTCATCCGTGATTGGATCGCTGAAAAAATAATGATACCTTTTTTCTCCACTAGCATTGACTATTTTATATTGACCAAATTGTGCACCTGATGGTTTTGATTTACCACGTCTAACTTCAATTTCTGTAAAAGTAGCCTTGGTTGCTTTATCTTTATTGCCTGTAATCTCATTTGAATGGACATAACTATAATCCAAATTTTCTTCGAAGTTTGTACCCTCGGCGCTAGCAGTATACTTAGTTGTCTTTGCACTCAAATTAAATTGACCCTGTAACTCAGCAAATGCACTAGATGCTACTAAAGAAAAAGCTCCAAAAACAAGACCGGCAATAAGAATCTTCTTTTTCACAATATCCCCACTTTCCATAGTCTATAGGACGCGACCAGCAAAGTAGCCAAATCTCTTAACATGAGATTTACGTCATTTGGTTGGCGGTTCCCCAGCAACAACTATATCACAATTTCCAATATTAACCTTACTTCTTATTTTCTGGAAAATGAAGTCAGAGTAGAAAAGTGGTTAAATATTCAATTTATGGATGAAATTACATGATATAGTTATCTGTAAAAAGAATTTTACTAGGGGGGGATATGTAGCTGTGTTAGAGGTTAGAACATTTGGTAACGTGCTAAAAGCATATAGAGAAAAAGCTAATCTGACTTTAGCTGAACTATCAAGCAAGACAGAAATTTCGACTGCTACAATTAGTAAGATCGAAACAGATTCTCTCACACGTCCAAACATGCGTAATGTGATTGAACTAGCAAAGGAACTGAAGATACCTTTATATCAGGCAGTTACGCCGTATTTAGATAAGATCAAGCGTATAGAAACTCTTGAATTTCTACTAGAAGTATCACTAGAACAGGAGAATACCATCCTTATACAAAAAGTAGCACTACGACTGCTTGAGTGCCCTAAAAATAATACGTTTTTGTCACTGGATTATCTGTACCAATTAGCCGGTAACACGAAAAAGGTAGAATTGCGAATGGCCATCTACGATATCATTTCTCATTACTGCCGTGAACATGGAATTCCTGTATATTTAGCTCGGTCTTTGTTCCAGAAGTACATGATAAGACGTGAAAATTTCAAAGAACTAGATCAAGCCTACATAGAGGGTAAAGAATTACTGCACTACATGAGCTACTTACATAGGGAAGAGCGTATTCTTGCTTATTACAAATTAGGAGTACATGCATGGTGTCGTAAACTGTACGAAGAATGTATCCAACTCTGCAAACAAGGAATAGATCAAGACCCGAGTCAAAGTGAGAAAAAAGCCGCGGCTATCCTAACAATTATCACTTCGTATATGGAATTGGGGGACTATATCCTCGCAACCGTGTACTTAGACAAATACGATGAGTTCGATTTCCCTCAAGTGCGTAAAAATGTGCAATATCTTCGAGCGAAACTATATGTAAAGACTGAAGAGTTCACTAAAGCGATACCTGCTCTCCAGGAGTGCCTAGAGTGCCAAGATCAAAATGATCGACTTCCTATCGCAAATGACTTACTGGCCATCTATCTAGAAACAGACGACAAAGACAGAATGCAAAATATTTTCTTAACAGAGTCTACGTTCCTACCGGCAGCTCCAAACACTCCAAGCAAATATGAACAATTGGGCTTATATTACCGGACTAAAGGTGTTTTTTATCTTCAACAAGACTTGGTAGAGTTGGGTGTGAACAGTCTTATAGAAAGCCTAACCTTTTATAGGAAAATCGGTGCGCTAGAAGAAGTGAATCAGGGCCTCACTACACTTTTCGAATTCCACATAACAAACAGAAAGAACTTATCTCCTGAGCTTCTCCAAAATTTGGTAAAAGTGTATAATGGATCTAATATCCGATCATGAAAGGTGGGTACTCATGAAAAAATTGATTCTGTCATTATGCGTCTTATCTGCATTATTTGTAGTACCATTGGCGACTGAACAGTCAATGGAGCTAAAACCAGTCAAACCAAATTACTACCCTGACCCCGGCTGGTAATACTTCGGTTTTTTCCGTTTCGTTAGTACCCCCCGAAATGCGAAGTGGATGGTTACGTTGATGAAAAAATGCAGCCAGCCTCCCCTAATAAGGGGAGAACGGGCTGCATTTTTTTATTGTGGTCCGTTAATATCGTTACGTACTTCGTTTAGATAGTTCTCTGTGTACACCATTTGAGAGCTGCTCAAGTTCTTGGGAGTCTTTCTCTTTTTTCTTTTGTTGATCTGATCATAAATTACACCGAATACGATCAAGCCACCAACAATGATTAATAAGAATGCCCACATTGGCATAAAAATCCCCCCTAACGTGCTGCTCACTTTATATATTAGACGCATTTTTCTGCAATATGTTTCTCCTTATTTTTCCAATTCCCCAGTCCAATTAGGGAGACCACCAACATAATGCAGATTTACGCGCCCGTCCGGCCCGTAAAAAATTTACCGGCCTCTTTTGGCTATTGGATCGTTGTGCGGAAAATCGTGTTTCCACGTTCGGCAAGCGGAGCTGAAGACGTTGCGCTCTGGTTTCAAGAATCGTAAGGGCTTATTGAAAGACTCCTTGTAAGACCCTTCAAAAGTCCTCTCGTCCTTTCAGCAGCTCCGTGAAGATCCGCAAGAAAAAAGTAAAACAACCCCCCATAAAAATGGGAGGTTGTTAACCCGAAGGCGACAATTCATTTGTAAAGCCCGAAGGCCCCATACACTATAGCTCTGATTATAAATCAATTCGAGCGCAAGAGAAACGACCTTGGTGGCGAAAATTTTTGGGGTAAATATCATATGATTAGACATTATCGTATTGCTGACTTTCAGGAAATGCTTTACAGTTAGCTTGTCGGGAAGGCGCGTCCTCTGGTAAGCAAAAGGAAGTAATAATGTATCGGAGATTAAAGAAAGCAACTACAGTTTTAGGGTTTTTAGCAGCAGCGATTTCGGTCGTTGGTGCACTGGTAGGCTTAGGCTTCTGGGTAGCTCGACTGTGGTTCCTACTTATCGGACTGCCCGTATAACGAGAAAAAGAAGGTAGCTAGTCACTCCCAATTCCCACAACACATGCAGCCCGAAGCTTTGGTCGGCCTAACGGTTCGCATGATTACACGTTTCCTAGAGACGCGTTGGGGTAGGTGGCAAAGCTGCCTTCTTTTAATTATCAATATGGGACAAGTTTTCTTTTTATAATCAAAAAAAATCAAAAAACAAAAAGAAAAAGAACCCTTATTTGGTCGGCAGGGTTCTTTTTCCGGAAGTAATAATTCACGAATCAGAGATTCCCTAACATGATCTGCACGGATCGGATCTGCACAGCGTACGTAGAGAATTATACGACTCAAATGTAACTTATTTGAATGTTAAGAGTCAATTACATTTTACTTATTATGTGTAAAAGCATTTGGTTTCTATCCAATATTTACAATTCAATTTGGGTCCCGATAATAGGTATTATGTTAACTAACGTCCGAATCCTCAAATTCGGGCGTTTTTGGCCTTTATCCGCGATTATCATTTTGGGGGCTGGAGAAAAACCCTTCGAAATGTCCTCCCATTGTGGACAAACGGCACTTTTGGGCCAAAAAACACGATCTCGCTCTAGCTCCGTTTTTCTTAGCTTTTCGTCTCCCGAGTTTTTTGGATAAGAACCTCAAAAATACCTTAATCCAGCCTTATTATGTTCAAAGGACTTTTTCACGATTTGATGGAGATCATCCATAGGCTTTTGTTTTAGCACTGCGGAAATATCATTGCTGATGTATTTTCGATTTCCTATTCTGAGCCCTTCTTTGTTTAATTTGTCCGCAACCAAAGAAACGTTCCCTTCAATTGCATACTCATGAATGATTCTCTCTTCCAGAGAAGTAGGCTTATAGGACTCGATTAATTTGATGATTCTCTCCTGCTCTATAATTTCTTCGCGTAGCTCTTCAATGAACTGTTTCCGCTTTTCCAAATTGATTTGTTTCATTCTCATAAGATCACACTCCCCCTAGACTCATCAACTTTAGAAAGAGTAGCACCAGCTACTTTTCACTGAATTTCGTCAAGGATAGCTCTAGCTGCTTTTTTGCACTCCGATAAACCAAGGCTTTGGCTGAAATATCTCACGAAGACTTGCTTTATTTCCTCTGCCAGCTCATTTGCATCAATCGTATCTTGGAGTACTTTCACAATCTCTTCCACTTCGGACTCGTATTCATCTGTAGGGGCGCCAATTTCCAGCAGATCCATTGGATCCCAGTCGTTAATCACCTTTTTTACATGTTCAAAACGGTACGGATCAATCACCAAATCATTCATTACAATTCCTCCCCGCTAACTGAACGTGCTTCCTTTTAATTCTTACTCATATGCTCTCTGATCGCCTGGACAACGACATCGACCATCTTCTTTTTGTTACGAGCTGCAAAAATCTTCAGCTCAGCGTGAAAGTCCTCTTCAAACTCAAAAGTTGCTCTCTTCATTTTCTTATTTGCATTTTTGCTTATTTTCTCATTTTCGTTTTTATGAAAAACTGCATTTTCTCCTTCCTGCAATCCTGGAATTGCAGTTTCATGAGCCTGCTTTCTCGATTGATCTTGATCCGCTGTTCGTTGCTGAGTAGCGCCTAGTCTTTCTCGTAATCTATCTGCTTTGGACACGTTCTTTCAACTCCTGTATAAACTCATAATATTGTTCGAGAGCTTCTTTATCTGCTTTCGTATGATCCTGGAGACCAATGACGGTATACTCTTTGATCCGGCTTCTACGTTTGATAACTGTCTGAAACATTAAATCCTGATATTCTTCGCGAGCCTGTTCTAAGATGGAATTATCCAAGGCCGCCCGTGAGTCGTTCATAGTGGCCAGAATACCAGCAAGAACAATGTCCGGATTGGTCTTCGCTTTGATCCCATCAATTAGAAACTCCAAATAGCGATCCAACGCATCGTAACAAAACTTTTCAGACTGTAACATGACTACAGCATAGTCGGCAGCTGTCAGCCCATTGATCGTATGATCTCCTAAGTTCGGAGGCATATCGATGATGATGTAATCATACTGATCTTTGACAACAGCAAGCGTCTCACGTAAAACGGTGTTGATAAGATTTCCTTTTCCACCGTAGGTCTTGTGCAACCAGGCAGGGAAGCCTGACAAGAAATCCTCTGCTGGAAGCAAGTGAAGATTCTCCGTGATGTGATGGATATATGGCCGAGCATCTTGTTCTTTCACCGCCTGCAAAACCGTCTGATTCGTGAAGTCATAAATGTTGCGCATAGACAAAAACTGTGTCAGATTGCCCTGCGAGTCAAAGTCTACAGCAAGAACTTTTTTTCCTTCTCGACTCAATAGATAACTTGTGATTGCAGACGTCGTACTTTTACCTACACCGCCTTTTTGCACCCCTACAGCGATTGTAACTCCCAAACTCGATCCCCCCAGCCAGATTTTCTCTTAATGTACCATTCGGGGAGATACGCGTAACCCCTTCTTAAATACAGAAATTCATTTATGCAGGTTTGAGAATATGAGCAAACGAGAAAAACTGCATTTTCTTAAATGCAGAAATGAAGAAATGAGGAGAGTAGCAGCGAGAAAACAATCAGCTGCTCAGTCCAACTGGCAAGTGGCCACTACAACTATGCCGTAGTGATAGTCCTGCAGCTCATCCGTCTTGACCTTCTCCCGCGTCTCAGCGAGGGTAAGCGTCTGTGGCTCAACCAACCGGTAACGATCACCAATGGACGTTTCGAGATACAGCCAGCCCTCCTGATCCCTACAAAGCGTACCAGCAAATACTTTTTGCATAGATCTCTCATCCTTTCCTAATGCATATAATCGCTTATACGTTTTTTATGAATATAAGAAAATACATAAAACTGCATTTACGCAAATGCAGACATGAATAGAGTAGCCGATTTACTTATCACTACTACTCTATTCAACAGATGCCCATTAGTTTGTTACGTAGCCCCCATACTAGACCAGGGATTCTTGTTCTTCGTCAACTGCATCTTGGATATCGTATGCATTATAGTGGTACTTCAGGGTTTTTTCTAATGCTTCTTCGATGGTTTTTCCTTCAGCCATATATGCTGTAGTATACGGATTCACATCCATCAACGTCCCAAAACAGCATCGCCAATTAGATGTAAATCGAAGAATGGTTAAATGGCCATCGTAAGAGGCTTCAGCAGCCTCGATACACTTTTCTAAAATAGTTAATCCTTGTTCTTCGCCATTTTCCTCAGTCAATGCTAAATCTTCTTCGTGAAAATCCTCTTCTGTGCTCTCTGTATCGAATTCAATCAACGTTTCCCATTTCTTAGGTAAGGACTTATCGTCCCAAATAAAGTCTACAAGAGCAATATACTGCTCCATCGTCACTTTGTCTTTTGTAAGAGCGAAACCTGCGTCATAGAGTAAGTTACACAAGTAAACCATTTGTTCATTCCCTGGATTACGCATTCGATCCTCTCCCTTGTATGTCACCGATTTGAGGTACCAGCAGCGGATTTACCACGTTAACAATACCAGCATAGCAGTCACAGCCCACAAAGTAGAGTGTGTTTTGTAGGGTCATGTTCATTGTGAGTAGACTCTACCAAAACAACTAGGAAAGTAATGAAATCAAGGAAAATCAAAACATGATTATCTAGCCCATAAAGGGAAAAGAAAGCTATCAATCATCGAAATCAGCCAGTTGTCGCTGAACAGACGCAGGTAAACGATCGACACTGTAGCCGCGCTCGACAAGTTCAAGCAGGGCAGAAGACATAGACAGACGAACATAGGCAGTAAGATGAGCGATAGACTCGCGCTTAGTCGCACGAAGACAAGACATAAGAGTCCGCTTGAGTATAAGCCAGGTATGAGTAGCAGCAGAGAGAGCAGAATCGGGATCAAAAGCAGAAGAAGCCCAAGTAGCCACAGTATCGCGGTAGAGATCGCCGAGGTATAGAGGCAAGGAAGCCGGATAAGGCGCGTTCAAATGCCGGAGAAGCGCGATTAAATCCGCAGCAGAACCAGGCACAGAAATGCCCACAGACGCAGCCCCACCCACCACCTCACCTATTGTATTATCAATTTGGCTCTTTTCTGGGGTTGTATTTTTAGCAGCAGCAGCTTCCAAAATAAACGCCTCCTGCGCTTGCTCAACCAACGCAATAGCCGTGGATCCGTTACGTCCACGCTTTGATTCCACAGCAATAGCGCCCTCGTTTTGCATCTCAGCGAGGACGTTCTTCAAACTAGACACAGCACACCCTAACTTCCCTGCGATAGTCGCCAGGGAGCCAGAAAGCGTCCCATTTTCTTTTTGTAGCAAATCCAGTAGATCAGCCTTCCATTCGTACTTGTGGCTGTATTTGCGTTCCTCACGGCTCTTAGCAGGCGTGTAAAAGCGAATCACGTTGTACGTGAAGTCCATACCGGTAAGTTTACGTACTTCTTCAGCACCAGGGCCCTGCAAGTCTGCGCGGCGATATGTCCGTTTCACGCGATAGACAACGTCCTTCAGCGTGAATGGATTTTTGCCGCCTTTCTCGCAGCACTCATGCCACCATTTTTCCATTTCAGCCATCGTCCGTTCTATTGGCCAGCCTGATAATTTCATGGCCAAAATAAGCGTCAGGCAAGACGCTTCACGCTTCCCGTTCTCGGCATCCTGGTTGTACAAGCGAACGATCGCTGGATGATTCATAATGTCGTACTGCTCAAACTGAAGGCTTGTCCGATTCCAAACGAGGGGATGATTAATCTCACGCCAATCAATGAAGGTCTGGAAGTCATAGACCTGACTTGGTTCAAAATAAATCAGGTTTCTTTCTGTAGGCGTGCGGAAAATACGCTCCACCCCAATAGCGCGTAGATCGCCTTGTATATCGCTGGCCATATGGCGTTGA